>NZ_CP183837.1:3765000-5327500 GCF_048572725.1 Streptomyces boninensis | reverse complement strand
GGATCATGAATCTGCAGGAGCCGGCCGCCAAGATGAGCAAGTCGGAGGAGGGTGGGGCCGGGGCGGGGGTCGTCTTTCTGCTGGATGAGCCTGAAGCCGTGCGGCGGAAGGTGATGCGGGCGGTGACGGACAGCGCGAGCGATGTCGCGTACGACCGGGAGAAGAAGCCTGGAGTCAGCAATCTGCTGGATGTGCTGGCCGCGTGTGCCGGTGGGCGGCCCGAGGAGCTGGCCGGGGAGTACGACTCGTACGGGGCGCTGAAGAAGGATGTGGCGGCGGCCGTGATCGAGCGGCTGCGGCCGCTGCAGGAGCGGTATCGGGAGCTGTCGCGGGACCCCGGGTATGTGGAGGGGGTACTGCGGGAGGGGGCGTCGCGGGCGCGGGAGCTGGCTCATCCGCGGGTGGATGCGGCGTATGCGGCGATTGGGCTGCTGGCGCGGTAGGGGCTGTGGATAACTCGGGGCGATGTCGGGGGGCGCCGATAGCCTGGAAGGGGCGTGGCCCCCGGGAGGGCGGGGACTGTGCTGGCGGGGGGCGGGGTGCCTTTGGTCTGCCGGGCGGCGGGCGTCCCCTCCCTCACCCCACCCCGCGGATCGTGATCGATCCATCGTTCGCCCGCGAGTCGATCGCGTGTCTGCTGCTGTCCGAGCGTGGTACGTCGATTGTGCGGTTGCCGTCGCGGAGCTTTGTGGCGATGCGGTACGGGCCGTCGGCCGGCAGCTCCAGCGTGGTGCTGCCGTCGCGGGAGCTTGTCTGTACTCGGTCGGGGGTCGAGGCGAAGGCCAGGTGGAGGCTGCCGTCATTTGTCGTTGCGCGGACGGTCGGGGTGGTGATGCCCTTGGCCGTCACCGAGCCGTCCCTGCTGTGCAGGGAGAGGGGGGCCTTCGGGTTGTCGATCTTGATTGAGCCGTCCTGGGTGTGGATGTCGAGCTTTGTGTCGAGGCCGGAGGCGCGGACCGTGCCGTCGCGGCCGTTCACCTTGACGTTCAGGCCCTGGGGGATCTCGACCTTGTGGCGGGAGTCGCAGTCGACGATCACGCCGCTGCACTTGGTCTTCAGGCGGAGGGTGGAGCCGTCGATGGACCAGTTGGTCCTGGTGGTGCCGTTCCACTTCTTGGCCTTGAACCAGCGCGTGACCCGCACGTCCTTCGTCTTCGCGTCCTCCGCGGGTACGAGGGTGAGGTTGCTGTCGTCGGTGTCGATCGTCAGCTGCCTGGCGTCGGACGGGAGGGTGAAGGTGCGGTGTTCGGCCTTGCCGTCGCCGACCGTGGTGCAGGAGGCGGCGACCGCCGCCACGGTGATGGCCGCCACGGCGGCGAGTGTGGTGCGCAGGACTGGCTTTGACGGCTTCGACATCATGCCTTCGACGGTAGAAAGCGGCTGGTTGCGGCGGAATGCGGTGGGCTACCGGGCGGGCGGGGACCCGGGGTAGGGCTAACCCCCCGGGGGTCCCTAAGGGTTGGATTCCCTCTGGGCCGGGGGGTCGGTGCCGTATGCGAGCTGGATTCCGGGTTCTTCACGCCGCCAGCGCCACCGCCTCCACCGCGGGGGTACGCAGCCGGCGCGCCGCCGTGGCCACGCTCGTGACCATCGTTGCGGCCACCGCCACGCCCGCCACCGCGAACCAGATGCCCAGGCCCTGCTGCGGCATCGAGTCCGTACGGGCCAGGGCGAAGGGGACGATGCCGGCCACGGCGGCGATGGTGCCGAAGAGGATGCCGGTGGCCGCCAGGACCGCCGACTCCGCGCCGACCGTGCGCAGGACCTGCCCCGGTGTGGCGCCCGCCAGTCGCTGCTGGCCGAACTCCTGGCCTCGGTAGGTCGTCGACGCGTACAGGGTGTTGATCAGCATGACGCAGGCGAAGGCGGCGATGATGCCGACGACGACGAAGTTGAGGGTCTCGAGCTGCTTGTCCTCGACCGTCTTGGCGATGCCGGACTGCTTGATGTGGTCGTTCTCGATCGCCTGCATGTAGAGGGTGGCCGTGCTGATGCCAACGAAGAGGATCAGCGGCATCAGGACGCCGGAGAGCTGGGCGGTGCGGTGGCGGAGGTTCGCCGCCGTGAGGCTCAGGTCGCCGGACTTGCCGACCAGGGCGGCGAGGAGGCGCGGGGAGAAGACCGCGAAGCCGACCGAGAGCATGATCGCGCCGTACGCGGGGGGTGCCATGGCCTCGGGTCCTGCGTCCTCGCCAATGGCGAAGGTGGTGACGCACATTGCGGCGCCGAGAGCGATGGCCGCGTAGCCGGACCAGGTGCGCAGGCGGGTGCGCTGGGTCTTCTTCTCGTGGGCCTTCGTCGCCCTGCGTACGGCCAGGAAGGCGGCGCCGACGGAGGCGAGGAGGGTGATGTTCACGCCGGAGGACATGGCGATCGCGCCGAAGGAGTAGTCGACCGAGTCCTTGACCTGGCCGCTGTCCTTGAAGAGGTCGAGCAGGGCGTTGCCGGCGAGCATCGCGGGGGCGATGGCGAGGGCGGCGCCCAGCAGTGCGACGACCGCCGCCTCGACCACGATCATGCGCTTGATCTGGGCCGGGGTGGCGCCTGCCGAGCGGAGGAGGTCGATTTCGCGTTCGCGCTGGCGGACGTTGACCGTGAGGGTCGAGGCGATGGCGAAGAAGACCAGGAGCGAGCCGTAGCCGCCGACGACCGCGGCCGCGGTGGAGAGGGACTCGGAGCTGACCTTGTCGACGCCTGTGGCGCCCGCGGTGTCGTGCATCGAGTTGAAGGTCATGATGATCGCGGCGCCGAGGAAGGCGGCGAGCAGGGTGGCCGCGAAGCGGCCTGGGCGCTTGCGGATGGAGCGCAGGGCCAGGGAGAACATCGTCGTCACACTCCAGTGGGGACGTAGGCGGTGTCGTTCGAGGACTCGTAGATGTCGCCGAGGTGGGCCATGCGCTCGGCCACGGCGTCGGCGGTGGGGCGGTCCATCCGGCCGGCGAGGCGGCCGTCGGCGAGGAAGAGCACCGAGTCGGCGTACGAGGCGGCGACCGGGTCGTGGGTGACCATGACGACGGTGCGGCCGTGGACCCGTACCGCCTCCTGGAGGAGCCGCAGGACCTCGCGGGCGCTGCGGGTGTCCAGGGCGCCGGTGGGCTCGTCGGCGAAGACCACGCTGGGCTCGGTGACCAGGGCGCGGGCGATGGCGACGCGCTGGGCCTGGCCGCCGGAGAGCTGGTCGGGGCGGTGGCCGACGCGGTCGCCGAGGCCGACGCGGGCGAGGATGTCGCGGGCGTGGGCGCGGTTGATGCGGCGGCCTGCGAGCTTCAGCGGGAGGACGGTGTTCTGCAGGACGTTGAGGGTCGGCAGCAGGTTGTACTGCTGGAAGATGAAGCCGATGCGGCCGCGGCGGAACTTCGTCAGCTCGGCCTCGGTGCCGCCGGTCATTTCCGTGCCGTCGACCATGACGATGCCGTTGTCGGGGCGGTCCAGGCCGGCCGCGCACTGGAGCAGGGTGGACTTTCCGGAGCCGGACGGGCCCATCACCGCCGTGAAGGTGCCGGCGGGGAGGCTGAGCGTCACGCCGTCGAGGGCGGTGACGGCGCTGTCGGCTTCGCCGTAGGACTTGGTCACCTTGACCAGGCGGAGCGCCTCGCCGGCCGCCGTGGCCTGGCCGCGGATCTTGCGCTCCTTACGTGCCTTGCTACCGAACATGGTCTTCAACTCCTCGTCAGCGGGGCACTCTCTGTGCCTCGCTTAAGAAGTTACGGACGGTGATCGGCGCGGGCATTGGGCGCACGACCCCAGTGGGGGGTGGACTTTTGTGTACCCCCTGGCTGGGGTGAGCCCCCTGCTCCCGTGTCGATTGTGGTAGCACTCGGGCATGCAGCAGCGCTCCGGTTATCACCATGGCTCGCTGCCGTCGGCGCTGGTCGCCGCGGCGCTCGAGCTGCTCGACGAGGGCGGCGCGGAGGCGGTGCGGGTACGGGAGGTGGCGCGCCGGGCCGGGGTGTCGCCGGGGGCGCCGTTCCGGCACTTCGCCGACCGGCGGGCGCTGCTGACCGCGGTGACCGGCTGGGTGCTGGAGGACTTCGCGCAGTGGCAGGCCGGGCAGGCGGCGGAGGCGGCCGCGGCCGGGGAGCCGGTGATGCGGGCGTTCGGGCTCGGGTTCGTGCGGTACGCGATCCGGCATCCGCATCGGTTCTCGTTGCTGCGGTCGGCGGTGTTCGCGGCGGAGCAGCCCGCGGAACTGCGGCCGCGGCTGGGCGAGTTGGACGAGGTGCTGGCCGGTCTGGTGGTGGCGGCGCAGCGGGACGGGGAGCTGCCGCCCGGGGATCCGGAGGTGGTGACGCTCGGGGCGCAGGCGCTCGTTTACGGGCTGGCGCAGATGATCGTGGACGGGTTTCTGCCGGTGGAGCGGGCGGAGTCGCTGGCGGAGCAGGTGCTCAACACGTATGCCCCGGACGGGCATTGACTCGCCAGTAACCCAGCCAGTAACTTCGCGATGTAATCGGCGATTACATCAACGCGGAGGAGGCACGTCCAATGCAAAGACTGCACATACCCCGCTTCCCTGAGCCCGCCGCCACCGGCTCCGTCACCATCCGCTCCACCCCGTCGGCGGCGTACCGCATCATCAGCGACCCGCCCGCCCTCTCCCGCTTCACCGCCGAGGCGTACGCGGCCGAGTGGGCGGACGGCGCGACCGGCGCCGCCGTCGGAGCCCGCTTCCGCGGGCGCAACCGCAACGGCGTCCGGCGGTGGGTCACCACCTGCCGTATCACCGACGCCGAGCCCGACCGGCGCTTCGCCTTCGAGGTGACCGCCGGGCCGCCCGGCATTCCCATCTCCCGCTGGCAGTACGACATCGCGCCGGCGGGCGATGGCGAGGGTGAGGACGGCTGCACGGTCACCGAGACGAACTGGCTGCGGGTGCCGCTGTGGTTCATCCCCGCGGCGATCATGATCACCGGGATCGTGAACCGGCCCGGGGCCAACGGGACGCATATCGCTACGACCCTGGAGCGGCTCAAGGCGCATCTGGAGGGCTGAGGCCTCAGGGGGCGTCCGCGTCCACCTTGCCCTTGTGGGTCAGGCGGCCGTCGGTGAAGCACAGCCGGTAGACCGGGTCCATGCTCCACGCGGAGGTGCGGTAGAAGCGGCACTCGTCGGTGCCGGCGGGGTCCTGCGGGACGTGTTCGGGACGGCCGCCGTCCTCCGCCTGGTAGGCGGGGAGGCGCTGCTCGACCGCGTCCTTCGGCTGGCCGATGCGCAGGCTGTCGTACGTGTCGGCGTCGAGCACCGAGCGGTACGAGGTGTAGACACTGAAGCCGAACAGCAGCACCGCGAGCACGATCGTGCCCGCGATCGGGATCCAGATGGCGTCGAGGATGCCGCGGCGGACCCGGCGGCGGGCGGCGGCCAGTTCGCGCTGGGAGACGTACTCGCGGGGCGGGGTGGCGGCGGCGCCCGGGGCGACCGGGAGGCTGGCGGTGACCTCGAATCCCGTGCCGCTGTCCACAGGCTGTGCATGGAGCGTGCCGCCGGCGAGGCGGACGCGCTCGTCGAGGCCGACGAGGCCGTAGCCGCCGGAGACCGCCGCGGACGGGAGGGGGCCGGCGGGGGGCGGGCCGTTGGCGACCGTGACGTCGGCGGTGTCGGGCGTACGGCGGAGGGTGATGGTGACGGCGGCGCCCGGGGCGTGCTTGGCGGCGTTGGTGAGGGCTTCCTGGATGACGCGGTAGATGCGCGGTCGGCCATGGGCGGGAGGGGCGGGGCGGCGGTGCCGCCCCCGCCGCCCTCGCCCCCGTCGTCCCCGCCCCCGCCGCCCTCGCTCTCGTCGCGCTGCTCCAGCGTGACCGCCATCCCGGAGTCGCTGGCCCGTTTGACCAGGGCTTCCACGGTCTCGTCCGCCGGGTGTACGGGCGCCTCCTCGCCGTCCTCGCGCAGCACGCCGATGATCTCGCGGAGCCGTTCGGTGGCGGTCGCGGCGGCCTCGCGGAGCTCGGCGGCGGACTCGCGGTCGGCGTCGTCCAAGCGCGGGCTGACCTGCAGGGCGGCGGCGCGCAGGGCGATGAGGCCGAGTTCGTGGCCGAGGGAGTCGTGCATGTCGCCCGCGATGCGGGAGCGCTCGCGCAGCCGCATCCGGTCGGCGACCAGCTCCTGTTCGCGCTCCAGGCGTTCGGCGAGCTCCCATCCGGTGCGTACGAGCTCGGCCTGCTGGCGGGCGTACCGGCCGAGGAGCCACGGCAGCACGCTGCCGAACAGCAGCGTGAGCATCAGCGTGCCCCAGCCGGGGACGCTCGCCCCCGGGATGACCGCCAGCAGCACGAGCCCGGTCACGGCGACCGCGGTGAACAGCACCATCGGCCCGCGGGTGCCGGCGGCGCGGCGGCCGAGGAGGAAGGACAGGGCGACCTGGGCGAGTACGTAGTTGTTCGTGAACAGCTCGGGGGTCGCGGCGAGCCCCAGGGCGAGGGGTGCGGCGGCGGCGAGGAGGGGGGCGCGGCGGGCGTACCAGACGGCGAGGGTGAGGACGGGGAACGCGGCGATCTGGGTCCAGATCAGGGGTGCGCCGACGACCTGGTAGTCGCCGCCCGGCAGGCTGTCCACCGGCAGCACCGGATACAGGACGGCCACCCACAGCAGGGCGTCCCAGGCGCGCGGGTGGCGCGCGAGGCGGAGGAGCTGCTCGGGGAGGCGGATCATGCTGCTCAAGGTACGGGGCGGCCTGTCGGCCGCGGTGCTGGCGAAAGTAAGGGATTCGCCTGCGGCGGGCATATCGCGCCTGCGGCGCTCGGCCTCAAGCGCCGGCCGGGCTTGAATTGTGGTTAGTTCGCGCTGAGCGGGGCGGAATTCCTTACGAAAGTCAGGGGATGCCGGTGTCCTTCGTGCACGGCCGGGGCGGTGGCCTGCTTCGTAGCTTCCCTTACATGAACGACGCCATCATCCACGCCGTCGAAGGCGTGGTCACCACACCCTGGGTCTATCTGGCGCTTTACGCCATCGCGGCCCTCGACGGCTTCTTTCCCGTCGTGCCCAGCGAGACTCTCGTGATCACGCTGGGCGTGTTCGCGGCGGCTACCGGCGATCCGTCGCTGGTGCTGGTCATCGTCGTCGGTGCGCTGGGGGCGCTGACCGGGGATCACATTTCGTACTTCATCGGGCGGCGGGCCGGGCCGCGTCTCTTTGCGCGGCTGAAGCCGGGGGGCCGGACGGCGCGGGCGTACGAGCGGGTGGGGCGGATGCTCGCCGAGCGGGGCGGGCTGGTGCTGATCGCCGCCCGGTACATCCCGGGCGGGCGCACCGCCGCCACGCTCACCACCGGCGCGACCGGGTTTCCGCGGCGGTCCTTCACGCGGTACGCGATCGTGGCCGCCGTGAGCTGGGCGGTGTACTCGGCCGTGCTCGGCTATCTCGGCGGGCGGGCGTTCGAGGAGAAGCCGCTGTACGGGGTCGCGCTGGGGCTGGGCATGGCGTTCGGCATCACGGTGCTGCACGAGGGCGTGCGGGCGGTGCGGATGCGCCGGCGGGCGGCCCGGGCCCGTGACGGCGCGGCGGTGGATACGGACCGTACTCCCGAAGGAGCCCAATCATGATCACGCTGCAGGGGCTGACCAAGCGCTACGGCGCCAAGACCGCGGTCGACGACCTCACGCTGGAGCTGACGCCCGGCACGGTCACCGGCTTCCTCGGCCCGAACGGCGCCGGGAAGTCCACGACCATGCGGATGGTCCTCGGCCTCGACCGGCCGACATCCGGCGCGGCGCTGATCGGCGGCCGCCCGTACGCCGAGCTGCGGCGCCCGCTGCGCACCATCGGCGCGCTACTGGACGCCAAGGCCGTGCATCCGCATCGCACCGGCCGCGACCACCTGCGGGCGATGGCGCTGAGCCAGCGGATCCCGTACGCGCGGGTCGAGGAGGTGCTGGGTCTCACCGGCATGACCGAGGCGGCCGCGCGGCGGGCGGGCGCGTACTCGCTCGGGATGAGCCAGCGCCTCGGCATCGCGGGCGCCCTGCTCGGCGACCCCGAGGTGCTGATGCTGGACGAGCCGGTGAACGGGCTCGACCCGGACGGGGTCCGGTGGATCAGGACGCTGCTCAAGTCCCTTGCGGAGGAGGGCCGGACGGTCTTCATCTCCTCCCATCTGATGAGCGAGATGGAGCAGACCGCGGACCGCCTCGTGGTGCTGGGGAAGGGGCGGCTGATCGCGGATGAGCCGATGGAGCGGCTGGTCCGGGGGGCGGGTGTGGTCGTACGGGGGCCGGGGCTGCAGCCGCTCGCCGAGGTGCTGCTGGACGTGCGGTGGACGGGGCCCGAGGAGCTGACCGTCGTCGGGCCGAGTGTGGAGCAGGTCGGGGATCTGGCCTACGAGTTGGGGCTGCGGGTGCATGAGCTGCGGCCGGTGGAGTCGTCGTTGGAGGAGTCGTACATGCGGCTGACAGAGGGTGACGTGGAGTACGGGGCGGTGCCGGCGTGAGGTACGTGGACTTTCGCGGGGCCGCGGCGGCCGAGTGGCTGAAGCTGCGTACGGTGCGGTCGACCTGGTGGTTCGCCGCGGGCGCGGTCGCGCTGATGCTGGCCGTCGCGCCCGGCACGGCGCTGACCGTCGGCAACAACATGGAGGCGGCGGGCGACCCGCTCCACTCGGTCGAGGTCGGCCCGCTGGCGGCGACGGCGGTGCTGTACGCCGTGCACTTCGTCTTCGGCGCGCTGGGACTGCTGTCCATGACGGCGGAATTCGGGTCGCGTTCGATCGGCGTCGCGCTGGCCTGCGTACCCTCGCGGGCGCGGCTGCTCGGGGCGAAGGCGGCGGTGGTCGGCGCGGCGGTGTTCGCGGCCGGGGTGCCGGTGGCGGCGCTGGGGACGGCGCTGAGCGTGCCGGTGCTCGGGGATTATGCGGCGCCGTACGGGATGGGCGAGGCCGTCGCGCAAGTGCTGGCGATGGCGGCGCACCTGGCGCTGGTGGCGGTGCTGGCGGTGGGGATCGGGACGCTGGTGCGGTCGACGGCCGGTGCGCTGACGGTGCTCTTCGCGCTGCTGATGGTGCTGCCGGCGGTGCTGCAGACGCTCGCCGACCTGGTGGGGTCGTGGGTGATGGAGGTCGCGGCGCTGACGCCGACGGTCGCCGGGGAGCGGTTCATCGGCGGGGAGTGGGCGTACGGGCTGGTGCTGGTGGCGTGGGCCGGCGCCGGTGTCGCGCTCGGAGTGCGGTCGCTGGAGCGGCGGGATGCGTGAGGCTTGGGCTCGGCGCCGGGATCAACGCAGCCGGGCTACTCCCCCTCCACCAACCCCGCCTCGTACGCGATGATCGCGGCCTGGACGCGGTTCTTGACCTCGAGGCGGGTGAGGACGGCGCTGACGTACGCCTTGACCGTGCCCTCGACGAGAAAGAGGCGGTCGGCGATCTCGGCGTTGGAGAGGCCGGCGCCGACGAGGGCGAGGACGTCGCGTTCGCGCGGGGTGAGGGCGGCGATGCGGTCCTTGGCGGCGGTCTGGCGGGTCATGCCGCCGCCCGCGCTGAGGCGTTGGATGACGCGGTGGGCGATGCGCGGGGAGAGGAAGGAGGCGCCCGCGTGGGCGGCGCGGACGGCGGCCATCAGCTCGTACGGATCCCCGGACTTGAGCAGGAAGCCGGCGGCGCCGCTGTCGAGGGCGCCGGCGATGTACTCGTCCTCGGAGAAGGTCGTCAGCATGACGACGGCGGTGTCCGGCGCGGCGTTACGGAACTCGGCCGCGGCGGCGAGGCCGTCGAGGACGGGCATGCGGATGTCGAGGAGGGCGACATCGGGCCGGTGCCGGCGGGCAAGCTCGAGCGCCTCCCGCCCGTCCCCCGCCTCGGCGACCACCTCGATGTCGTCGGCGGCGGCGAGGATCGCCCGTACACCGGCCCTGACCATGATCTCGTCGTCGGCGAGGAGGACTCTGACAACACCGCCGGAGGCGCGATCTTCTGAGGCCGTCATGCGGCCAGGTTACGGGGCTGCGCCAGGCTGCCCGAGCGGCGGGCGGAGGAATTCTGATATTCTGAATCCATGACGGTGATGAGTGCCAGCGAGGTCTCGAGGAACTTCTCCGCTGTCTATGACCGGGCGGCGGCGGGCGAGCGCATCGAGATCATGCGCAACGGCAAGCTGCTGGTAGAAATCGGCCCGATAAACCACCGCCCCAACGGCGCCCGCATCCTCGAAGCCGGGCGTAGGCGCGGCACCGGGCTGCTGGACGATGCCTTCGAGGACGACCTGCGCGCCGGCCGCGAATTCCACGCTCAGGGACAGGACCGTGATCCGTGGGCCGACTGATCCTCGACACCGGCGTCCTCGTGGCCGTCGACCGGGGCCGCGTCAAACTGTCGGACATCATCACCGAGGCCGACGATGTGGTGATCTCAGCAGTGACCGTAGCGGAGCTGGATGAAGGGCTGCAGTTGGCCGATGACTCCAACCGCGCAAGGCGCCAGGCGTTCATGGACGGCGTCCTGGAGGACTATCCGGTCGAGCCATACGACGTGCCCGTAGCCCGTGCACACGCAAAGCTCATGGCGCACTGCCGCATGGCCGGTCAGCCCCGGGGCGCCCATGACCTGATGATCGCCGCTACGGCAGCAGAGACCGGCCGGACACTGATCACCATGGATGCAAGGGCAGGCTTCGGGGACCTTCCCGGCATCACGGCCAAGGTGCTGCCGCGCTGATCGGGAGGGTGTTACTTCCCCGAGCTCGAGCCCAGCTCCCGGCTGCGGTCGCGGGCGGCTTCGATGGCGGCGATCAGGGCGGCGCGGACGCCGTGCTTCTCCAGCTCGACGATGGCGTTGATGGTGGTGCCTGCCGGGGAGGTGACTGCCTCGCGGAGCTTTACGGGGTGTTCGCCGCTGTCGCGGAGCATCGTGGCCGCGCCGATCGCCGCCTGGACGATGAGGTCGTGGGCCTTCTCGCGGGGGAGGCCGAGGAGGATGCCGGCGTCGGTCATCGCCTCGACGAGGAAGTAGAAGTACGCCGGGCCCGAGCCCGACAGCGCCGTCGCCGCGTCCTGCTGCGACTCCGGGACGCGGAGCGTCTTGCCGACCGGCTGGAAGATCTCTTCCGTACGGGCAAGGTCCGCGTCGGACGCATGGCTGCCCGCCGAGATCACGCACATGCCCTCGTCCACCAGCACCGGAGTGTTGGGCATGACCCGCACCACCGGGGTGTCCTCCGGCAGCCGCTCCTCGAAGAAGGACGTGGGCACGCCCGCGGCCGCGCTGATGACCAGGCGGTCGGCGGGCACATGCGGCGCCAGCTCGTCGAGGAGCGCGCCCATGTCCTGCGGCTTGACCGTGAGGATGAGGGTGTCGGCGCGCTTCGCGGCCTCGGCATTGGACACCGGCTCCACGCCATACCGCTCGCGCAGCGCCTCGCCCCGGCCCGGGCGCCGGGCCGTGACCATGAGGTCCGACGGCGACCACCCGGCCCGGATCATGCCGGAGAGCAGCGCCTCACCAATCTTCCCTGCGCCGAGCACGGCGACCTTCTGCGACGACATGCCCCCATCCTCGCAAACCGGG
This sequence comes from Streptomyces boninensis, assembly GCF_048572725.1. Lineage (NCBI taxonomy): Bacteria > Bacillati > Actinomycetota > Actinomycetes > Kitasatosporales > Streptomycetaceae > Streptomyces > Streptomyces boninensis. The sequence continues at coordinate 5,316,015 of NZ_CP183837.1, read as the reverse complement.
ACGGCCGGCGGCGCGGCTGTCCACAGGCTGAGCGCGCTACGCCGTCCTGCGCCGCAAGGTCGCCGCGCCCAGCGCCAGGACCAGCACCGCCACCCCCGCGACGATGCCGCAGTCGCGGATGAAGGTGCTGGTGACGTCCGTATAGCGGAGGACCTCGTCCATGGCGTCCACCGCGTACGACATGGGGAGGACGTTGGAAATCGCCTCCAGGACCGGCTGCATCGTGTCCCGCGCGGCGAAGAGGCCGCAGAGGAGGAGCTGGGGGAGGACCACCAGGGGCATGAACTGGACTGCCTGGAACTCCGATGTCGCGAAGGCGGACACGAAGAGGCCCAGGGCGGTGCCCAGCAAGGCGTCCAGGAGGGCTACGACCAGCAGCAGCCACGGGGAGCCGGCCACCGACATGTCCAGGGCCCAGACCGCCAGGCCCGTAGCCAGGGCGGCCTGGAGGATGGCCAGGACCGCGAAGGCGATGGCGTAGCCCGCGATGAAGTCCGCCTTGCCCAGGGGCATCGCGAGCAGGCGCTCCAGGGTGCCGCTGGTGCGCTCCCGGAGGGTGGCGATCGAGGTCACCAGGAACATCGTGATCAGCGGGAAGATGCCGAGCAGCGAAGCGCCGGTGGCGTTGAACTGCTGGTCCTTGCCGTCGAAGACCCAGTAGAGCAGGGCCAGCATGATGGCCGGCACGAAGAGCATCATCGCGATCGAGCGCGGGTCGTGGCGCAGTTGGCGCAGGACGCGGGCGGCCGTGGCGATGGTTCGGGTTGCGTTCACTGGACTGCTGACCCCTTATCGAATTCTGCGGCCTTCTCTGCGTCCTTCTCGGCGTCGACGATCTTCAGGAAGGCCTCCTCGACCGTGGCCGTGCCCATGCGTACGCGCAGCGCGTCCGGGTCGTCGTCGGCGATGATCCGGCCGGAGCGCATCAGCAGCAGCCGGTGGCAGCGCTCGGCCTCGTCCATGACGTGCGACGAGACGAGGATCGCGGCGCCGCGCTCGGAGGCGATCCGGTGGAACAGCGTCCACAGGTCGCGGCGGAGGACCGGGTCGAGGCCGACCGTGGGCTCGTCCAGGACCAGCAGCTCCGGCGCGCCCAGCAGCGCCACCGCGAGGGAGACGCGGCTGAGCTGGCCGCCGGACAGGTTGGCCGTCAGGGACTCGGCGTGGTCGGTGAGGTCCACGTCGGACAGGGCCTGTTCCGCATGCGTACGGGCTTCGCGGCGGCCGAGGCCGAGGATGGCGGCGAAGTACTCGAGGTTCTGGCGGGCGGTCAGGTCGCGGTAGACCGAGGCCGCCTGGGTCACGTAGCCGATCCGGGAGCGGAGTGCGGCGCTGCCGGCCGGTGCGCCGAAGACGGTGAGGTCGCCGGTGACCTTGGCCTGGGTGCCGACCACGGCGCGCATCAGCGTGGATTTGCCGCAGCCGGACGGGCCCAGGAGGCCCGTGATCTGGCCGCGGGGGACGTCGAAGTCGAGCCCGTCCAGGACCTGGCGGCCACCGCGGACGACGCGGAGGGAGCGGGCCGTGATGGCGGGCTCGGCGGTCAAATTCATCATGTGTTGAATATCCCGCGTGCGGGGCCGCCCGTCAAGTTCCGCAGGCAGGCGCGTACGCAAAAGGGGCACCCAGCGGGTGCCCCTTTTGTCCTAGCAGGAATCGCGGCTCAGCCGACCCGCTCCCGATCCCGCCCCGGGACGCCGTCCGCCGCGGACTCCACGCCGCCCGGCTCCTCCCGCCGCCGGAACAGCGCGCCCGGCCACCACGTCCACCGCCCCAGGTCCAGCGCCAGCGCGGGCACCAGCACCGTCCGTACGAGGAAGGTGTCCAGCAGCACGCCGACGCCCACCAGGACGCCCATCTGCGCCATCGTCACCAGCGGCAGCCCGGCGAAGACCGCGAAGGTCGCCGCCAGCACGATGCCCGCGCTGGTGATCACGCCGCCGGTGGAGGTCAGGCCCGCCAGCACGCCGCGGGCGTGGCCGAGCCGCTCGACCTCCTCCCGTACCCGGGTCATCAGGAAGATGTTGTAGTCGATGCCGAGCGCCGTCAGGAAGACGAAGCCCATCAGCGGGATCGACCAGTCCACCGCCGCGAAGTCGAAGACGTGGGTGAAGAGGAAGTACGAGGCGCCCAGCGCCGCCAGGTTCGACAGCACCACCGTCGACAGCAGCAGCACCGGTGCCACCAGCGCCCGCAGCAGGCCGATCAGGACCAGGAAGACGACGCAGAGCACCACCGGGATCACCACCCGCAGGTCGCGGTCCGCGGCCCGCTGGGTGTCCAGGGTCTGGGCAGTGGTGCCGCCCACCAGCGCGTCCGCGCCGTCGACCTCGTGGACGTTCGTACGCAGCGCGTCGATCGCGTCCTTCGCCGCCTCGCTGTCCGGGGCGTCCTTCAGGACGACCTCGAGGGTGGCGAGGCCGTCGGCCCGGTCGCCGTTCCGTACGTCCGCGACGCCCTTCGTGTCCGCGGCGGCAGCCTTGACCGCGTCCTCGTGGCCCGCCTTCAGGACGATCTTCGCCGGGTCGGAGGCGCCGGACGGATAGTGGTCCGAGATGCGCTCCTGGGCGACGACCGACTCGGGCTTGTCCTGGTACATCTCGGACTGGGACAGGCCCATGTTGATGCCCACGGCCCCGAGTGCCAGCACGGCGGTGACGCCGGCCGACATCATCCAGGACCAGCGCGGCCGGCGGGCGACCGCGGCGCCGATACGGGACCAGACGGTGCGGTGCTTGTGGGCGGGAGTGCCGTAACGCGGCACGAAGGGCCAGAAGACCCACCGGCCCGCGATCACCAGCAGCGCCGGCAGCACCGTCACCAGCGCCAGGAAGGCGCAGACCGCGCCCACCGCGCCGACAAGTCCCAGCGAGCGCGACGAGTTGATGTCCGCGAGCGCCAGGCAGGACAGGCCGACCGCGATGGTCGCCGCGGAGGCGAAGACCGCGGGGAAGGTGCGGCGCAGCGCGATCCGCATCGCCTCGTGGCGGTCCTCGTGCGCGTGCAGCTCCTCGCGGTAGCGGGCGATGAGCAGCAGCGCGTAGTCCGTACCGACGCCGAAGACCAGCACCATCAGGATGCCCGCGGACTGCGGGTCGACGGGCAGCGAGGCGTACTTGGCCAGCAGATAGGTGCTCGCCTGGGTGAGGACGGCGGCGAAGCCGACCGACAGCAGCGGGAAGAGCCAGAGGATCGGGCTGCGGTACGTGATCAGCAGCAGCAGCGTGACGACCGCCGCGGTGGCGATCAGCAGCGTCGCGTCGAGGGAGTCGAAGACCTCGACGGAGTCGATCAGGGAGCCGGCGGGGCCGCCGACCTCGGTGTCGACGCCGGGCGGGGCGTTGGCGGCGGCGATGTCGCGGACGCCCTCGACGGAGTCGCCGAGGTCGGGCTTCGCGGAGTCGGCGGTGTCGAGCGGGACGATGGTCATCAGCGCGCGGCCGTCCGCGGACGGGATGGGCTTCGATACGTGCTCGCCCTTGGCGGTGTACTCGGCGAACTCGCGGGCGTCCGCCGCCGCCTTCGCGCGGCCCGCGTCGGTCATCTTGCCTTCGGCCACCGTATAGACGGCGACGGCGGGCATCACCGGCTCGTCGCGGAACTTCTCCAGCTCCGTATTGACCTTCGCCGACTCGGCGTTGCCGGGGAGGAACGCGTTCGCGCCGGACTCCTCCACATCGCCGAGCTTGCCGGCGAGCGGGCCGAGCGCGAGCGCGATGATGACCCAGGCGGCCAGTACGAGCCATTTGGCTTTACGGCCGCCGGGAGCGGCGGGCAGCCGCTTGATCCGGCTGGACATGGGTGTTCTCCTTGGGGTGTGTGATCGCCCGATTTCGGGCGTACGCAGCCGACACCCCGGCCGTATGAGGTTTGGCGACCGGGCCGGGGTGCTGGCCTCTACGGGGGTTGGTGCGCTGGGGGGTTACTCGATCTCGCGCATCATCTTCTCCACGGAGGAGACGGTGCGCCGGGTCTCGGACAGCTCGTCGAGGCTGCGCCGGTGCAGCTCAAGGTTGTCCTCCAGGAGCTGCTGGTACTTGAGCGTCATCTGCTTGTACTGCTCCTCGCGGGAGGCCAGCATCTTGGCCCGCCAGGTGGCCGCGATCTGCCAGACGACGACGATCAGCAGGGCGAAGAAGCCCGCCGCGCCCACGGCGCCGACCCAGACCCCCGCGTCCTCGCCTGCAGCGAGGTTCACCAGCTGCTCGTTCACTTCGCTTCCTCTTTCACGGTCTCGTTGTCGGTGATCGTGGCTGCCGCACGTGCGACGACCTCGGGGGTCAGCTCGTACGCGAAGGGCGTGACCTCGAAGTACTTCATGGCCTTGCCGTCCTCGGACAACTCCAGCGAGCCGGCCACCAGACCCGCCGCCTCAAGGCGCTGCAGGTGCATGTGCAGCAGCGGACGGCTCATCTTCAGGTCCCTGGCGAGCTTGCTGACGTAGTTCCGGCCCTCGGAGAGGGCGGCGACGATCCGCATCCGGTGCGGGTTGCCGAGGGCCGCGAAGACCTTCAGCAGCTCATCGCCGTCGGGAGCCATCCGCGGCTCCTCTCTTTCCTTGGGTGTGTAAGTCAAAGCTGACACCTGCCATCCGCACCTGTCAAAGCATGCTGACACATGTCGGGGGAGAGTGGGGGACGGCCCTGGCGGGCGTCAGGGTTATCCCTGAGACCCGTCCTCGCGGGCGAGGATCAGGGCGCATACGTAATGCTCGGTGAGCTCCCCGTCGGGGAACCGCTCCAGCAGCACCTCCCGCTCCGCGGCCAGCACCTTCGCGGCCTCGTCGCCCATGACGATGAAGTGGGAGTGGCTGCCGATGTTGCGCAGGTGGTCGTCCACGGTGAGGCGGCGCGACCAGGAGACATTGCGCAGCAGCGGCTCCAGGCCGTGCCCGGCGAGGAGCTCCTGTGCGCTCTCCTTCGTGATCATCTCGCGCTGCCGCAGCTCCAGCCGCCGCTCCTGCTCCGCGATCCACGGCTCCCCGCTGTCCTGCTGATTCCAGAACAGCGCGAGCGCCCCGCCGGGCCGCAGCACCCGCCGCGCCTCGGGCACGGAGCGGTCCGGGTCGGTCCAGTGGAAGGCCTGGGCGTACGTGACGAGGTCGAAGGAGTCGTCGGCGAAGGGGAGCGTGTTGCCGTCGGCCCGTACCAGCGGCAGCTCCGGGAGGCGGGCGTGCAGCTGGGCGGCCATGCCGTCGCCGGGCTCCAGGGCGGTGACGCGGGCCCCGCGATCGGTGAGGAGGCGGGTGGCGATGCCGGTGCCGGCGCCGCAGTCGAGGACGTCCGCGCCGGTGAGCGGGACGGTTTCCGCGATGGCGTCGAAGAGGGCGGGCGGGTAGCCCGGGCGGTAGGCGGCGTACTGGTCGGCGGCGGCGTCGAAGGAGAGCGCGCGGGCGGCGCGGGCGGGGGCGTCGGCTGTCACGTAGCCGTGGGCGTCGGTGGGCGGCATGCCCGCCATCTTGCCCGCGCGGCGGTCCTGCGGGTAGACGATCAGCCGCGCTTGCGCTTGCGCTTGGCGGGGTTGCCGGTACGGGTGGTGCGCCGCCGCTGATAGAGCTCGAGTTCGCGCTCGTACTCCTGGCGGTGGAGCTTCTCGCCCGGCGCTTCGAGGAGATTCCGGAAGAAGTAGGCGAGCAGCACGCCGACGAAGCCGATGCCGAGGATCGGCCGCATGGATGCCTCGCGGCCGGAGTCGGCGGCGGGCTCGGGCCGCCGCGAGAAACGGGTGATCATGCGGCTGAAGGCCATCGACGAGCAGATCGCGAAGGCCGCGACCATGAGAATGCTCAGCAGACTCCCGGAGTCGGAGAGCGCCAGCCCTTCATAGGCCAGCCGCAGCACGTACGCGCCGAAGGCGGCCAGCACGAGCGCGCCGATGCCGACGCCGACCCGGCGCGCCCAGTAGGCACCACCGCGGTCCACCCACGTGGTGCCGAAGAACCTCAGCGGCCCGGGCTGCGGGGTGCCGTCACCTTCCGCGGGGGTCTGTTTGTCGCTCACGAAGCCGATTATCCAGGCCGCGGGCGGGGCGCGTCTCGGCGGGGCGCTCAGCCCTCCAGCTTGCTCACGTCACGCACCGCGCCCTTGTCCGCGCTCGTCGCCATCGCCGCGTACGCGCGCAGGGCCGCCGAGACCTTGCGCTCGCGGGCCTTCGGGGCGTAGCGGCCGCCCAGGGCCTCCCGCCGCGCGGCCAGGGTGGCGTCGTCGACCTTGAGCTCGATCGAGCGGGCCGGGATGTCGATACGGATCAGGTCGCCGTCCTCGACCAGGGCGATCGTGCCGCCCGACGCCGCCTCCGGCGAGGCGTGGCCGATGGAGAGGCCGGACGTACCCCCCGAGAAGCGGCCATCGGTCACCAGCGCGCAGGTCTTGCCCAGGCCGCGCCCCTTCAGGAAGGAGGTGGGGTAGAGCATTTCCTGCATGCCGGGGCCGCCCTTGGGGCCCTCGTAGCGGATGACGACGACGTCGCCGTCCTTGACCTGCTTATTGAGGATCTTGTCGACGGCCTCTTCCTGCGACTCGCAGACCACGGCCGGGCCCTCGAAGGTCCAGATCGACTCGTCGACGCCCGCCGTCTTCACCACGGCGCCGTCCTCGGCCAGATTCCCCTTCAGGACCCCAAGCCCGCCGTCCTTGGAGTAGGCGTGGGCGACATCGTGGATGCAGCCACCCGCCGCATCCGTGTCCAGGGACTCCCACCGCTCGCTCTGCGAGAAGGCCTCGGCGGACCGCCGGCAGCCAGGCGCCGCATGCCACAGCTCCACGGCCTCCGCCGACGGCGAGCCACCGCGGACGTCCCACGTGTCCAGCCATGCCTTGATCGAGGGCGAGTGCACGGTGTGCACGTCCTCATTCAGCAGCCCGCCCCGATACAGCTCACCAAGGATGGCGGGGATGCCGCCGGCCCGGTGCACGTCCTCCATGTAGTACGTGCCGGTCGCGGTGACATTCGGCGCGACCTTCGCGAGGCACGGCACCCGCCGCGACACCGCGTCGATGTCGGACAGGTCATAGCCGACACCGGCCTCCTGAGCCGCCGCCAGCAGGTGCAGGATCGTATTCGTGGAACCGCCCATGGCGATGTCGAGCGCCATCGCGTTCTCAAAGGCGGCATACGTCGCGATATTGCGCGGCAGCACCGACTCGTCGTCGTCCTCGTAATACCGCTTCGCCAGCTCGACCACCGTCGCGCCCGCCCGCTCATAGAGCGCCTTGCGCGCCGTGTGCGTGGCCAGCACCGAGCCGTTACCCGGCAGCGAAAGGCCGATCGCCTCCGTCAGGCAGTTCATGGAGTTGGCCGTGAACATGCCGGAACAGCTGCCGCACGTCGGACAGGCGTTCTCCTCGATACGGAGGATGTCCTCATCCGAAATGTTCTCGTTGACCGCATCGCTCATCGCGTCGACCAGGTCGAGCGTACGAACCGTGCCGTCAACGAGCGTCGCCTTGCCGGACTCCATCGGCCCGCCGGAGACGAAAATGGTCGGGATATTCAGCCGCAGCGCCGCATTCAGCATGCCCGGCGTGATCTTGTCGCAGTTCGAGATGCAGATCAGCGCATCCGCGCAGTGCGCCTCGACCATGTACTCCACGGAGTCCGCGATCAGATCACGCGAGGGCAGGCTGTACAGCATCCCGCCATGCCCCATCGCGATCCCGTCATCGACAGCGATCGTATTGAACTCCCGCGGCACGGCCCCGGCAGCCTTGATGGCCTCGCTCACAATCCGGCCCACGGGCGCCAGGTGCGTATGCCCGGGCACAAACTCCGTGAAGCTGTTCGCCACCGCAATGATCGGCTTGCCGATGTCCTCGCTCGCTACGCCCGACGCGCGCATAAGGGCGCGGGCGCCCGCCATATTGCGGCCGTGGGTGACGGTGCGGGACCTCAGCGAAGGCATGTTTCCTCCCGGAACGACTGACCTCCGATCGAGGGTACGCCCGCGGGCCAAGATCCGGACAAGGGTGTCCGGGATTCGGGATCAGCCACCCACGACGCCGGGATCGGCAGGATGCGGCGCCGGAATCAGCGGCAGCCCCGCCGCCATCCGCTGCTCGCACAGCTCCACCAGCCGGTCGTACCCCTTCTGCCCCATCAGCTCCACGAGCTCCGCCTCGTACGACACGTACACCGGCTCACCCGCCCCGTGCGCGCTGCGCGCCGAGGTGCACCACCAGTTCAGGTCATGCCCGCCGGGCCCCCACCCGCGCCGGTCGTACTCGCCGATCGAGACCATCAGCACCTTGGTGTCGTCCGGCCGCTCCACCCACTCGTACGTCCGCCGGATCGGCAGCTGCCAGCACACATCCGGTTTGGTCTCCAGCGGCTCCCGCCCCTGCTGCAGCGCAAGAATATGCAGCGCACACCCCTGCCCACCCGCGAACCCCGGCCGGTTGTTGAAGATGCAGGCGCCATCGACCCGCCGCGTCTTCCGCTCCCCGTCCTCGTCGAGCTCGATCCAGCCCTTCTTGGTGGCCGTACCTTCCTCGTGGTACTGCCACAGCTCAGGCGTCAGCTGCTTCACAAACCGCCCGACCCGCTTCTCGTCATCCTTGTCCGAGAAGTGCGCCCCCAGCGTGCAGCACCCGTCATCCGCCCGCCCGGCCTCGATCCCCTGGCAGCCGCTGCCGAAGATGCACGACCAGCGCGAGGTCAGCCAGGTCAGGTCGACGCGGAAGATCTGCTCGTCATCGCCCGGGTCCGGAAACTCCACCCAGGCCCGCGGAAAGTCGAGTCCGACCTCATCCGACATATCGCGTTTCGCCTCATTCGTCTTGGCCACCCCACCAGCGTACGGCCCCGCGCAGGAGGCAGTAGCGTTCCAGTTATGAGACTCGGTGTTCTCGACGTCGGTTCGAATACGGTTCACCTCTTGGTGGTGGACGCACACCCCGGCGCCCGTCCCCTGCCCGCCTACTCCCACAAGGCGGAACTCAAGCTCGCCGAACTCCTCGACGACGAGGGCGCGATCGGCGACGACGGCGTAGGAAAGCTGATCGAGACCGCCCGGCTGGCCATGGAGATCGCCGAGGACAAGGGCGCGGAAGACGTCCTCGCCTTCGCCACCTCAGCCGTACGCGAGGCCGCCAACGCCGACGACGTCCTCACCCGCGTAGCAGCCGCCACCGGCGTCCAGCTCCGCGTCCTGACCGGCGAGGAAGAGGCCCGCCTGACCTTCCTCGCCGCCCGCCGCTGGTTCGGCTGGTCAGCCGGAAAACTCCTGGTCCTGGACATCGGCGGCGGCTCCCTGGAAATCGCCTACGGCATCGACGAGGACCCCGACAAAGCGGTGTCCCTCCCCCTCGGCGCCGGCCGCCTCACCACGGCCTGGCTCCCCGGCGACCCCCCGGACCCCGACGACGTCCGCGCCCTCCGCCGCTACGCCCGCGCAGAGATCGCCCGCATCGTCGGCGAATTCAGCCGTTTCGGCGACCCCGACCACATCGTGGCCACATCCAAGACCTTCAAACAACTGGCCCGCATCGCAGGAGCGGCCCGCTCGGGCGAGGGCCTCTACGTACACCGCACCCTGGGCCGCAAGGCCCTGGAGGAGTGGGTCCCGAAGCTAGCGGCAATGCCCGCAGACGAGCGAGCGGAACTACCCGGGGTATCCGAAGGCAGGGCGAGGCAACTCCTCGCAGGCGCCCTGGTCGCCGAGGGAGCAATGGACCTCTTCGGCGTAGACGAACTCGAAGTCTGCCCCTGGGCCCTCCGCGAGGGCATCATCCTCCGCCGCCTGGACCACATGCCCTAAAGGACCCCTCCCCACGGGAGGAGGGCCAAGTGGAGCGACGCAGCCGAAAAAGTCTTAGTGAAGCGGGCTTTTTCGGTTGTGTCGCGGAACTTGGCCCGGCCCACCCACCAAACAAGCCCGTCCGGCGCTTGAGGACATCCGTGGCGAAGCCACAGGATGAAAACGCCGATTACGCTATGCGTCATGCGCATCCCCGACGCGAAGATCGCGCTGTCCACCGCGTCCGTCTACCCCGAGCCCACCGCGACCGCCTTCGAAGCGGCCGCCCGCCTCGGCTACGACGGCGTCGAGGTGATGGTGTGGACCGACCCGGTCAGCCAGGACATCGAGGCCCTGCGCCGGCTCTCCGACCTGCACGGAGTGCCGATCCTCGCCATCCACGCCCCCTGCCTGCTCATCACCCAGCGCGTCTGGTCGAAGGACCCGTGGGAGAAGCTGCTCCGCGCCCGCGCCGCCGCCGAGCGCCTCGGCGCCTCCACCGTCGTGGTCCACCCGCCGTTCCGCTGGCAGCGGGCGTACGCGCGCGACTTCGTCGAGGGCATCTGGCGCATGGCGGACGAAACCGACGTGCGCTTCGCCGTCGAGAACATGTACCCGTGGCGCTACCGCGACCGCGAGATGCTCGCGTACGCCCCCGACTGGGACGTCACCAACCAGGACTACCGGCACTTCACCATCGACCTCTCCCACACCGCCACGGCCCGTAACGACGCCCTGGACATGGTCGACCGGATGGGCGACCGCCTGGCCCACGTCCACCTCGCCGACGGCAGCGGCTCGGGCAAGGACGAACACCTCGTCCCCGGCCGCGGCAAGCAGCCCTGCGCCGAGCTCCTGGAACGCCTCGCGATGAGCGGCTTCGACGGCCACGTAGTAGTAGAGGTGAACACCCGCCGCGCCATGTCCGCCGCCGAACGCGAGGCCGACCTGGCGGAAGCCCTGGCCTTCACCCGCCTGAACCTGGCAACGGCCGCGGCGCTGCCGCCGCGGGGCGCGTAATGCCGGCATCAGCCGACCCCGCGCCGGAGCCCGACCCCGCGCCCGAGCCCAAGCGCCGCCGCGGGCGGCCATCGCGCGAGGCCGCCGAGGAAGGCCCGGGCGCGCGGGAACGGATCCGCGAGGCAGCCCGCGGCGAGTTCGCGGAGCGCGGCTTCGACAAGGCCTCGATCCGCGGGATCGCAAAACGAGCCGCGGTCGACCCGGCCCTGGTGCACCACTACTTCGGCACGAAGGACGCCCTCTTCGAAGCGGCGATGGAGGTCAGCTTCGCCCCGGCGATGGACCTGCCGGACGTCACCTTGCACGGCGGCCCGGCCGCCGAGAGCGGCGAGCGGCTGACCCGCTTCATCTTCGGCGTATGGGAGAACGCCTTCACCCGCGAGCCGCTGCTCGCGATCGTACGGTCCGCGGTGAACAACGAGAAGGCAGCGGCGATCTTCCGCAAGATGATCACACGCAACCTCCTGAAGCGGGTCGCGCCGGACCTCCCCGGCCCCGACGCCGAGCTCCGGGCCGAGCTGGCGGTGGCCCAGCTCGTGGGCACGGCCATGCTCCGCTACATCATCAAGCTGGAGCCGATCGCCTCGGCAGACGTGGAAGACCTCATCCAACGGATCGCGCCGGTCGTCCAGCACCACCTGACGCAAGGTTCGGAATAACCGACCCCCACACCCGGGTGCCCGCACCATAGCCCGCTGACCTGCGGATTCGTACCGTCGAATCCATGGAAGCCATCCTCGAACTGGACCAGGTCACCCGGACCTACGGCCGCGCCAGCGCCAGCAACAAGGCGGTCCACGCCCTCCACAACCTCGACGCCCGCCTGTACGCCCACTCCCTCACCGCGATCATGGGCCCGTCCGGCTCCGGAAAGTCGACCTTCCTCCAGTGCGCGGCAGGCCTCGACCGACCCACCTCCGGCACCGTCCGCCTCGCCGGCCAGGAGATCTCGCGGATGGGCGAGCGCGAGCTCACGCGCCTGCGCCGCGCCCGCATCGGCTTCGTCTTCCAGGCCTTCAACCTCCTCCCGACCCTCACCGCGGAGCAGAACGTCCTCCTCCCCCTCCGCCTCGACGGCAAGCCCCGCGACCCGGCGCGGGCGCATCGCATGCTGGCCCGCGTAGGCCTCGAAGCCCGCCCCGACGCCCGCCCCGGCGAACTCTCCGGCGGCCAGCAGCAGCGCGTGGCGATCGCCCGCGCCCTGATCACCGAGCCCGACGTGATCTTCGCGGACGAGCCGACCGGCGCGCTGGACGCGGAGACGGCGGCCGGGGTCCTGGCCCTGCTCCGGGAGGCGGTGACCTCGTACGGGGCGACGGTCGTCGTCGTCACGCACGACGCGGCGGTGGCGGCGCGGGCGGACCGGGTGCTGCGGCTGGCGGAGGGGCGGCTCGTGCAGGACACGGCGGTGGGTCCGCGGACCGGGGCCGCCGTATGACCACCGGACTCGCCTCCGCCTCCGTACGCGCCCGGCCCTCCGCCTTCGCCGGCACCTTCGCCGCGCTCGCGTTCTGCGCGACCGTCATCACGGCGAGCGTGTCGATCGCGGTCTCCGCCGGGGCCGTGCCGACGTCGCCCAAGCAGACGGCGGTCTATGAAATGGGCTTCGTCGTCAGCCTCGTCACCGTCTACATGTCCATCTTCGTCATCTCTCAGGTGATGGCCCTGGCGGTCAATCAGCGCCGGCGCGAGTCGGCGCTGCTGCGCGCGGTCGGCGCCGCGCCGTGGCAGATCCGGCGGATGGTGGCGGCCGAGGCGCTGTTCACCGCGCTGCTCGCGCTGCCCGTCGGTTACGGGCTCGGTTCGCTGCTCGCGGTGGTGTGGTTCGCCGCGCTGGACGGCAACGGGATGCTGCCGGACGGGATGTCGCTGCACATCGGGCTCGGCCCGCTGTTCGCCGCGCTCGGCGTGCTGGTGGTGTCGTCGCAGCTGGGCGGGATCATCGCGTCGCTGCGGGCCTCCCGTACCCGGCCGGCCACGGCGCTGTCCACATCGCAGGTGCAGGGCGGGGAACGGGCCGGCCGGGTGCGGGGCTTCGTCTCGCTGGTCTTCATCGCGGGCGCGGTGGCGATCACCGTCGCCTTTTCCGCCGGTCCCGCGGAGGACGCCGGGGACGGCATTCCCCTCGTGCTGCTCGCGTACCTGATCGCCGCCGGCATGGCCGGGCCCTGGTTCGGGCGGATCGCGACGCGGGTGGCGGCGCCGGTGCTCCGGAGGTTCGGCGGGGTGGCCGGGGAGCTGGCGGTCGCGGGCTCGCGGGCGCGGGCGCGGCGGCTGTCGGCCGCCATCACGCCGATCGCGATGGTGACGGCGTTCGCGCTGGCCAAGTTCGTATCGCTGACCGGGGCCGGGGAAGTGGACTCGGGGGAGATCTTCGGGACGCTGCTGTACGCGGCGTTCACGGGGGTGGTCGCGGCTAACACCCTCGTCATGCTGACGCTGGAGCGGCTGCGCGAGTTCTCGCTGCTGCGCACGATCGGCGCCGAGAAGCGCCAGGTGCGCACGGTGGTGCTGGCCGAGGCGGCGATCACGGCGCTGGCCGGGGTCGGCACCGGCACGGCGATCGCCTGCGCGGTGATGGTCCCGCTGGGCCCGAAGACGGGCACGCCGCTGACCGGCCTCCCCGTGTGGGCGTGGGTGGCGACGCTCGGCGCGGGCGCGCTGCTGGTGTGGGCGGCGTCGGCCGCGCCGCTCGGGCGGATGTTCCGGGTGCGGCCGATCGAGGGCGTTACCCGTAGGAGCGTGTGAGAGATGGCAGGCTCGTAACGTGTCCGTCCTGCGCAAGGTGTTCGCCTCCCCCAGGGAAGCGGCGTACGCGCTGCTGGCCCCCGTGCTGGGGCTGGTCTGCGGGGTCTCGCTGCTGTGTCTGCTCGCCGTGTCCCTCGTCGCCTCGGTCACCCAGATCGGCCTGATCCTCGTGATCGGCACGCTCGCCGCGGCGCGGGCCACCGGGGCGATGCATCGCGGGCTGCTGCGCGGGCTGCTCGGCGAGGACATCACGACGCCGCCCAAGCGCCCCCGCGGCCTGCGCTCGGCCCTCACCGACGCCGACGGCTGGCGCGCGGCGGCCTTCACGGTCGCGTACGCGCCGATCGGCCTCGTGCTCTTCACGGTGTCGATCGGGATCTGGGCGTACGGCCTCCTCGGCGTGGCGTACCCCTTCTACTGGTGGGCCATCAATGAGGACGGCCGCCACGGCATCGGCGTGGCGGGCGACTTCCGCCTCGACAGCTGGCCGCTCGCCTTCCTCACCGTGCTGGCCGGCATCGCCGTGCTCGCGCTGGGCACCTGGCTGACGCGCGGGCTGCTCGCCCTCGTCGTACGGCCCATGGGGCGGGCGCTGCTGGGGCCGGGGCGGCTGGAGTCGCGGGTGCAGGAGCTGCAGGCGACCCGCGCGCTGGCCGTCCAGGACTCGGCGGCGACCCTCCGCCGCATCGAACGCGACCTCCACGACGGCGCGCAGGCCCGCCTCGTCGCGGTGGCGATGGCGCTGGCAGGCGCGAAGGACCAGTTGGCGCACGCCGACCTCGGCGACGCGCCGGAGCTGACCCGCGGGCGCGAGCTGGTGGACTCCGCGCTGGACGGCTCGCGGACGGCGATACGGGAACTCCGCGACCTCGTCCGGGGCATCCACCCGCCGGCGCTCAACGACGGCTTGGACGTGGCCCTGGAGACCCTGGCCTCGGGCTATGCGCTGCCGGTGACGCTGGACGTGGACCTGCCGGAACGGCCCCCGGAGGCGCTGGAGACCATCGCGTACTTCTGCGCGGCCGAGCTCCTCGCCAACGCGGCCAAGCACGCGGCGGCGACACGGGCGGAGGTGGCGGCGTACGAGAAGGACGGGGCGCTGCACCTGTCCGTACGCGACGACGGGCGGGGTGGCGCGCGGGCGCGGCCCGGCGGCACCGGGCTCGCGGGATTGTCGGAGCGGGTGAGTACCGTGGACGGGCGGCTGCTGATCGACAGCCCCGAGGGCGGCCCGACCACCGTCACCGTTGAACTGCCGCTCTAGGAGCCCGCGCATGCGCATCGTCATCGCCGAGGACGCCGCCGTCGTACGGGAAGGGCTGGTGCAGCTGCTGCGCGATCGAGGTCTTGAGGTGGTTGCCGCGGTGGGCGACGGTGCGGCGCTGCTTGACGCGGTGGAGGAGCACCGGCCCGACGTCATCGTCGCGGACATCCGCATGCCGCCCACGCACCGCGACGAAGGCCTGCGCGCCGCGCTCGCGCTGCGCGAGCGCCATCCGGACCTCGGGGTGCTGCTCTTCTCGCAGTACGTGGAGACGCGCTACGCGGACCGGCTCGCCGCCACCGGCATGGCCGGGTTCGGGTATCTGCTCAAGGAACGCGTCGTCGACGTCGGCGACTTCATCGATGCGCTGCGGCGGGTGGCCGCGGGCGGCACCGCGCTGGACCCGGAGGTGGTCTCGAAGCTGCTGGCCGCGCGCTATGCCGCGGACGGGCTGGCGGAGCTGACGGCCCGGGAGCACGAGGTGCTGGGGCTGATGGCCGAGGGCCGTACGAACGCGGCCATCGCCGAGGGCCTCGGCATCTCGCAGCGCGCGGTGGAGAAGCACACGGCGAGCATCTTCGCGAAGCTGGACCTGCCGCGGACGGATGCCGGGCACCGGCGGGTACTCGCGGTGCTGCGGTATCTGCAGCGGTAATCAGCTTTTGGTCTTACCCCGTCGGGGTCGGCGTCGTCGAGTCCGACGGGCTCGGGTCCTCGGACGACGGCGGCGGCGTCGAGGGGTCCTCCGACGGGGGCGGGTCCTCCGAGGGCGGCGGGTCCTCTGAAGGCGGTGGGTCCTCCGACGGGGGCGGGTCCTCCGAAGGCGGCGGGGTCGTCGGGTCCTGGGACGACGGCGGCGGGTTCGAGGTCGGCGGGCGCGACGACGACGGCGGCGGGGACGGGCGGACGCCGCGGCCGCGGATCAGGATCTCGGCGCCGCAGGGGGCGATGCGTACGCGCGCCGACCAGGCGCCGACCGGCTCCCGGTCGTGGTCCACGGCGACGCGGATCGTCGTCGTCTCCCCCGGGCCGAGGACGCCGCTGGTGCGGCTGAAGTTCAGCCAGTACGCATTGCTGCTCGCGCGCCAGCGGACGGACTCGCGGCCGTCGGAATGGAGGGTGATCAGCGTCGTGTCGCCGTTGGAGTCGGCGGAGACCGTGAGATGGCCCGCGCCCTGCCCGGAGCCGCCGGGGCCAGGCGTGGCGCCGCCGCTGTCGATGACCTCCACCGATACGTCCGGGGCCCGGCTCCCGGCCGTATAACGCGGGCCCGGCTTCCCGTCCTTGGCCGAGCCGGCCTTCTCCACCGGCCTGCCGTCGAGCTGCTCCGGGTCCTCGGCCCGGTCGGAGGACGAGGGGAAAGCGCCCTGGGTCTCGCCGGTCGGCGGCGCGCCGCGATACGCCGCCCAGAGCGCGAGCACCGGCGCGGCCAGCACGGTCGCGACGACGGTGGACGTGACCGCCTTGGTACGCAGGCGGTCGCGGCGCGCGGCGCGGGCGTTCGGGTCCTGCGGGAAGCCGCTGCGGTCGTAGCGGGGCCGGGGGACGGTGGCGGAGCGTGCGCCCCCCTTGCTTCCCTTGCCACCCTTGCCGCCGGTGCTCGCTTTGAGCGCTTTGCCCGGCTTTCCGCGCAGCGCGTACGTCATGGCGGCGTGTGCCGCGGCCCGCGGTGCCTCCAGCACGGTCAGCGGGGCGGCGGGGGTGAGGCCGGTGAGCTTGCCGGGCCAGCCGCTGCCGGTGGCCGCCCACTCGGCGGTGCGCCGGCAGTCCGCGCAGTCGTCGACATGGCGCACCAGCTCGCGCCGCAGCCCGGCGCCGAGCAGCACCTCGCTGTCGCCCGCGAGGCGGGTCACCACCGGGCAGTCGCCGTGCTCGACGACGACCAGCGCGGCGCGGGTGCGCTCCACCTCGCAGGCGGCGGACGCGAGCAGCTCACGGGCGTCGTACGGCTCTATGCCGAGGACGACCGCGACCTCCTCGGGCGTGAGGTGGTGGCGGACGGCGAGCTCCAGCGCCTCGCGCTGCTCCGGGGTGGTGCCGGCGGCCTCCGGCCAGGCGAGCGCGGCCAGTTCGCGGCGGCGCTGGGCGACGGCGGCGGGGGCGACGGGCGCGTCGCGGCCCGCCGCAACGGCGGGCGCACCCTCGGCGAGGCGGTGCAGGCAGGCCCAGCGGGCCAGCGAGTACAGCCAGGGCCGCCGCTGCGTCGGCGCGGGCATCCGCGAGCGGCGCGGCGGGCGTTCGGCGAGGGCGAGCACGTCGCCGAGGGCGGCGATGGCGGCGTCGTGGTCGCACAGGACCGACAGACAGTAGGTGAACAGGCCGTCGAGATACGGGTCGTACTGGGCGGGCGGGGACTGCGCCTCGACCGGTCGGTCGGCGCGGTGGGCTCCGCCGCGGGAGCGATTCTGCTGATCCGCGGATCGGCGTTCGTCGGGCCTGCTGCTCATCACTCCGCGAAAGTAGGCGCACAGGGGCGCACGGCTCACCGTCGTTGAACTGTTCTCACTCAGACGGGTGAACCTGTCCCTCAAAAGGGGACCGGAGGGCATACGTCCGCTTTTGCCTGGCCAGTTGGCGTGCGTGGTTGCGCAGCAGCGCCGCCGGGAGTGTGACCGCGGCGCACGCGATGGCGACGAGCGCCCCGAAGCCGGCGCCGGCGAGCAGGGGGCCTGCGCCGAGGCCCGCGACGCCCGAGGCCGCCCAGACGAGCGCGTCGACACGGCCCTGGAGGCGGGTGGAGCGGTGCGCGAGGAGGGCGCTGCCGCCGACGAAGGTCAGGTTCCACCCGTAGCCGAGGAGGAACAGGCCTGCGGCCAGCAGGAATCCGGCGGAGGGGTCGGCGAGGACGGTGCATACCCCGGCGGTGACCAGCACGGCGAGGCCGGCCTGGATGGTGGCGGCGCCGCCGATGCGGTCGGCGAGCTTTCCGGAGAGGGGGGCCAGGGCGAACATGCCGGCGAGGTGGGCGGTCAGGACGCCGCTGACCGCGCCGAGGCCCTGGCCGTGGGTGTGCATGTGGACCGGGGTCATGGTCATGACGGCGACCATGACGACTTGGCCGGTGACCATGGAGACCAAGGCGACTCGGGTGGTCGACGTCCCGCGCTGGTCGCGCGGGACTTGGTCTCGATGCGGGCTGGGTGGGGCGGGTGCGGGCCGCTCCCGGTGGGACGGGAGCCGCCGGACGGCGGCCCGTCTGCCCGCAGCGGCGGCTGGGGAGAGGTGGCGGGCATCGGCTGCCGGGAAGCCGCCGACCGCGACCAGCGCGCCCAGCAGCGCCAGCAACGCCAGTGCGTACGGGCCCACTTCCGGCGGTGACGCCAGATGGGTCGTCAGCGGCAGCAGCGCCGGGCCGGCCAAGGCGCCGGCCGTGCCGCCCCAGACCACCGTGCCCATGATCGCGCCCTGCCGCTCCGGCGGGTACAGGTCCGCCGCCGCGTAACGCGACAGCATGGCCACCGCATTGGCCGCGCCCACCAGGAACAGACCCCCGGCCAGCAGCACCAGCCCCGCCCCCGGCGCAGACCCAGCCGCCAGCACCGCGCCCGCCCCCGCGGGCAAAGTCCCCGCCGCCGCCAGCCCGTACCCCAGCACCAGCCCCGCCCGGCGCCCCCGCCGGCTCATCCGAGCCGACAGGCCCAGCGAACCGGCCGCCGTCCCCAGCACCGCCGCAAAGTTCGGCAGCCCGCTCCACGCCTCCCCCACCGCATCCACGGCGACCAGCGTCGCCATCGTGCTGGCGCCCGCCATCATCAGATTCACCAGCGCCACCCCGGCCACCAGCCGGCCCAGCGCTCTGCGCCGGTACCCGGTCGCAGCGACAGCAGCCCTATTCGTAAGTCCCATGTCCTGAAACGCTATTGACGGCCGGACATCGACTGAAGGCGCGATCAACGGACTTCACCAGCCGATCGCCTTATGGACGAAAGGCAAGCAGCCGCGATGGACTCACGTTCCGAAACCCGCCTCGACGACCTGGACTGGAGCATCCTCCGCGAGCTCCAGGCCGACGCCCGCCTCTCGTACGCGCAGCTCGGCCGCCGCGTCAACCTCTCCCCGCCCGCCGTCGCCGAACGGGTGCGGCGGCTGGAGCGGGACGGGGTCATCACCGGTTACGGGGCGAAGGTCGAGGCCGCTCGGGTCGGGCAGCCGGTGGCGATGTTCGTGCAGCTGCGCTGCCGGCTCGGCAGCTGTCTGCTGCGTACGTCCGCCGCCGAGGACTATCCGGAGGTAGTCGAGGTGCACAAGCTCACCGGCGAGCACTGCGCGATGGTGAAGGTACGGGCCACCTCCCTCGAGCATCTGGAGGGGCTACTGGAACGGCTCGGCAACCACGGCGCGCTGCTTACCTCACTGGTGCTCTCCACTCAGTACGAGAACCGCCCCGTCGAACCCGCCCCGGAGGACTTTTTGCGCGCCACCGACTCGGAAGGGTGGCGGCGCCCTGACGGTCCGTAACCAGCGGCGGGTGTTGACGATGAATCAGAGACGAAAGTCAGACTGGGCGGCGGGTACTGGGCCGAGTTGCCGCTTGAGTCTCGTAAGGTTTTCGCCGTGGGATCACTCCGCAACCCTATTGGCCCCCTTCCGTCCTCGATCTACTGGCGACGAAGGGCGGTCGGGCTTGCGCTGCTCGTTCTGCTCGCGCTGCTGATCACCTGGGCGGTGAACCTGGGTGGCGACGGCGGTGACGGCAAGAGCGACAACGGCAAGGGCCCGGCCCCCTCGATCACGCCGGGCGAGTCCCCGTCGGGACCCGCGATCAGCGAACGGCCCCGCGGCCGTGACGAAACCGGCGACGACGGCGGTGGCGACACCGCCGGCTCGGGCGGCGAGGACGGCGGCACCTCCGACGGAGGCGGCGGCGACGGCGGCGCGGACGGTGGCGGCGGCGAAGACGGCGGCGGCGGTACGCGCGGTGCCACCGGCGGCGGCGCGGCCGGTGTCGGCGGCGGCTTCGAGGTCGGCGACGACGGCGTGCCCGCGGGCTCCTCGATGGCGGCCTGCGACGACTCGGCGGCGAGCATCGAGATCCGCAGCGTGAAGGAGACGTACAAGGCGGGCGAGACACCGAAGTTCGAGCTGGTCGCGAAGAACGACGCGGGCAGCGCCTGCAAGCTGGCCTTCGGCCCCGAGGACGCCGTCATCACGATCGAGAAGTCCGGCGACCGCTTCTGGTCGTCCAAGGACTGCCCGTGGACGCAGAACCCGATACTGCTTCAGGTCCCGGCCGACGGTCAGACCTCGCGCAACATCGAGTGGGACCGCAGCCCGAGCGAGCCGAAGTGCGCGGATCCGGACGCCGGGAAGGCGAAGTCCGGGACGTTCACGGCGAAGGTGAAGGCGGCCGGGCTGCCCGAGGACACGGTGAAGTTCGAGCTGAAGGGCTGAAGCGGGGGTCTGCTAGACGTACCGCTCAAGGATCGACGACTCGGCGAGCCGCGAAAGCCCTTCCCGTACGGAACGGGCGCGGGCCTCGCCGACGCCGTCGACCGTCTGCAGGTCGTCGACGCTCGCGGCGAGGAGCTTCTGCAGGCCGCCGAAGTGGTCCACGAGGCGGTCGATGACCGTGCCGGGGATGCGCGGCACCTTGGCCAGCAGCCGGTATCCGCGCGGCGAGACCGCAGAGTCGAGGATCTCGGGCGAGCCGCTGTAGCCCAGCGCCCTTGCGACGGTGGGGAGTTCGAGGAGCTCGGCGTGGGTGAGCTTGTCGAGCTCGGTGAGGGCGTCGGGGACCGTACGGGGGCGGCGGCTGGAGCCGCTGCGGTCGGGTACGTAGTCGCGGACGACGAGTTCGCGCTCGGGGTCGACGCCGGAGATCAGCTCGTCCAGCTGGAGCGAGAGCAGGCGGCCGTCGGTGCCGAGCTCGACCACGTACTCGGCGATCTCGGTGGCGATGCGGCGCACCATCTCCAGGCGCTGTGAGACGGCGGTGACGTCGCGGACCGTGACCAGGTCCTCGATCTCGAGGGCGGAGAGGGTGCCGGCGACCTCGTCCAGACGGAGCTTGTAGCGCTCCAGGGTGGCGAGGGCCTGGTTGGCGCGGGAGAGGATCGCGGCGGAGTCCTCCATGACGCGGCGCTGGCCGTCCAGATACATCGCGATGAGATGCATGGACTGGCTGACCGAGACGACCGGGAAGCCGGTCTGGATGGAGGTGCGCTGCGCGGTGCGGTGCCGGGTGCCGGTCTCCTCGGTGGGGATCGACGCGTCGGGCAGCAGCTGCACGCCGGCCCGCAGGATCTTGGTGACGTCCTTGTCGATGATCACGGCGCCGTCGAGCTTGCACAGCTCGCGCAGCCGGGTCGAGGTGAAGTCGACGTCCAGGACGAAGCCGCCGGTACAGATCTCCTCGACGGTCGGGTCCATGCCGAGGACGATGAGCCCGCCGGTATTGCCGCGCAGCACCCGCTCAAGGCCGTCGCGCAGGCCCGTGCCCGGGGCCACGGAGCTCAGCGCGTCGCGCAGCCGCCTGTCGGCGCCGGGGCCCCCGCCCCTGCCGGGCGCTACCGCCCGTTCGTTGGCTGCCACTGCCAGTCCTCCGGTCCCCGCTCACCCTGGTCCTGCATTCCCCTTCCGGCCCCCTGCCCCACGCTTCTACGGGCCGAGACCGGGGCAAAGTCTACCGGCGAGGCTCCTCGGGCCGCCGGGCGTCCTTGGGGACCAACCTGGTCACCCTTCCGGGCAGCGCCCGCAGCGCATCCCCTATGTCCGCTACCTCCCGGACTTTCATCCCGTCCGGGATCTTTCCGGGATCTGCCGGGACCAGCGCCTGCGTGAATCCGAGCCGCGCGGCCTCGGCGAGCCGCCGCTGCACGCCCGTGACTCTTCTCACCTCTCCCGCGAGCCCCACCTCTCCGATCGCCACCAGGTTCTTGGGGAGGGGCGTATCGCTGGCGGCGGAGGCGAGGGCGAGCGCGACGGCGAGGTCGGCGGCGGGCTCGGAGAGCTTTACGCCGCCGACGGTGGCGCTGTAGATGTCCCGCTTGCCGAGGGCGGAGATCTGCCCGCGCTGCTCCAGGACGGCGAGCATCATCGAGACCCGGGAGGTCTCCAGGCCCGAGGTGGTGCGGCGCGGCGACGGGATCTGCGAGTCGACGGTCAGCGCCTGCACCTCGGCGACCAGCGGCCTGCGGCCTTCGAGGGTGACGGTGAGGCAGGTGCCGGGGACGGGCTCGTCGCGGCGGGTGAGGAAGAGGCCGGAGGGGTCGGCCAGGCCCGTAATGCCTTCGTCGTGCAGCTCGAAGCAGCCGACCTCGTCGGTGGCGCCATAGCGGTTCTTGACGCCGCGGACGAGGCGGAGGCGGGCGTGCCGGTCGCCCTCGATGTTGAGCACGATGTCGACGAGGTGCTCCAGCAGGCGCGGGCCCGCGATGGCGCCGTCCTTGGTGACATGGCCGACCAGGATCGTGGACATGCCGCGCTCCTTGGACGCCCGGATGAGCGCTCCCGCGACCTCGCGGACCTGGGCCATGCCGCCCGGGGCGCCGTCGATCTCGCCGGAGGCGATGGTCTGCACGGAGTCGAGGACCAGGAGGGACGGCTTCACCTCGTCCAGGTGGCCGAGGACGGTGGCGAGGTCGGTCTCGGCGGCGAGGTAGAGGTGGTCGCTGAGGGCGCCGATGCGGTCGGCGCGGAGGCGGACCTGGCCTGCGGACTCCTCGCCGGTCACGTAGAGCGTGCGCTGCTCGGCGGAGGCGGCTTTCGAGGCGACGTCGAGGAGGAGGGTGGACTTGCCGACGCCGGGCTCGCCGGCGACGAGGACGACGGCTCCGGCGACGATGCCGCCGCCGAGGACGCGGTCGAGTTCGTCGACGCCGGTCGTACGGGAGGTGGCCTGGCGGCCGTCCACCTCGGCGATGGGGAGGGCGGAGGACTGGACGCGGGTGGCGGCGGTCGTACGGACGGTGGGCGCGCCACCGGTCTCCTCGACGGTGCCCCAGGCTTGGCACTCCGGGCAGCGGCCCAGCCACTTTGCGGTTGTCCAACCGCATTCTGTGCAGCGGTAGGTGGGGCGGTCCTTGCCTGCCTTGCGCGTTGCCATGCTCGCGACCCTAGCGGTGCGGTCTGACAGCGGGGGCTGTACCCGCCCGCCCGCCCGTTGCCCGGTGCAGAAAGCACACTGGCAGTGGTTACGGAGCCGAGCAACGGGCGGGTGGGTGGGCCCATCAGCTCCAGGTCGAGCGCGTCAAGCGCTCGTACGCCTCCACGTAGCGCTCGCGGGTCTTCGCCACCACCTCGGCGGGCAGCTCCGGGGGCGACGTTTCGCTCTTGCGGTCCCAGCCCGACGCCGGGGACGTCAGCCAGTCCCGTACGTACTGCTTGTCGAACGACGGCTGGGGCCGGCCGGGCTCCCACGTGGCCGCCGGCCAGAAGCGCGACGAGTCCGGCGTCAGGACCTCGTCCGCCAGGACCAGCTCCTCGCCCGCGTACCCGAACTCGAACTTCGTGTCCGCCAGGATGATCCCCCGGTCGCGAGCGATCTCGCGGCCGCGCCCGTACACCGCCAGCGTCGCCTGCCGCAGCTGCGCCGCGACATCCGCGCCGACCGCCCGGGCGACCTCCTCGTACGACACATTCTCGTCGTGCTCCCCGACCTCCGCCTTCATCGCCGGCGTGAAGATCGGCGCCGGCAGCTCGGAGCCGTCCTCCAGCCCCTCCGGCAGCGCGAGGCCGCACACAGTGCGCGACGACTCGTACTCCACAAGACCCGACCCGGTCAGATAGCCGCGCGCCACGCACTCCACCGGCACCATGTCCAGCGACCGGCAGATCGTCACCCGCCCCTCCCAGTCCGCGGGCGCGCCCGCGGGGACATCGGTCGAGATCACATGGTGCGGCACCAGATCCGCGAGCTGGTCGAACCACCACAGGGACAGCTGGGTGAGGACCCGGCCCTTGTCGGGGATCTCGGTCGGCAGCACCCAGTCGTACGCGGAGATGCGGTCGCTGGCGACCATCACCAGGTTTCCCGCCTCGTCGCGGTAGAGGTCGCGGACCTTGCCCGTGTGCAGATGCACTAGGCCGGGCACGACGGCGGGCTGGGGCTTCTCGACGAAACCGGACACGCGATCCCTCCGGGGGTTGCGGCAAGCGATGCTGCCGATTCTCCCCCAGAGGGACCGCGTACCTGTACAGCGGGCCACAGCGGGCTAGGCCCGGCCCCTCAGCGGTCGAGCACCGGATAGTCCGTATAGCCGCGGTGGTCGCCCCCGTAGAAGGCCGCCGGGTCGGCCTCGTTGTACGCGGCGCCCGCCTTGATCCGCTCCGTCAGGTCCGGGTTCGCCAGCCACGGCCGCCCCAGCGCGACGACATCCGCCACCTCCCCGGCGAGGATCCGCTCCGCCTCGGCCACCGGGTCGATCCCGTCGCTCGCGACGTTGAGGATCAGCGTCCCGTCCCAGGCCCGGCGCAGCTCCCGGGTCACGGCCCGGTCGGTCTCGAAGGCGTGGAGATATGCCAGACCCAGCGGGTTCAGCTGTGCGATCAGCGCCAGGTACGTCGGCAGCGAGCCGGTCTCCTTGATGCCGGCGTTGAACTCGTTGTCCGGCGAAATGCGCAGCCCCACCCGCTCAGGGCCGATGGCGTCGACGACCGCCTGGGTCACCTCGACCGCGAAGCGGATCCGGTTCTCGACCGAGCCGGAGCCGTAGGCGTCCGTACGCAGGTTGGTGTTGTCGGCGAGGAACTGGTGGATGAGATAACCGTTCGCGCCGTGCACCTCCACGCCGTCGAAGCCGGCCGCCACCGCGTTACGGGCCGCGTCGGCGAACTCGCCGATCACCCGCGCGATGTCGTCCAGGGTCAGCTCCCGCGGCACCGGGTGGTCGATCATGCCCTGGTCATTGGTGTAGAGCGCCTGCCCGGTGGCCACCGGCGACGGCGCCTCCGGCAGCCCGCCGTCCGGGTAGAGGTACGGGTGCCCGACCCGGCCCGCGTGCATCAGCTGCGCGAAGATCTTGCCGCCCTCGGCGTGCACCCGGTCGGTCACCTTCCGCCAGGCGGCGACCTGCTCGTCGCTGTGCAGCCCCGGCGTCTGGATATAGCCCTGGCCGCGGACGCTCGGCTGGGTGCCCTCGGTAATGATCAGGCCGGCGGCGGCGCGCTGGCCGTAATACTCGGCGTGCAGGTCGGTCACCAGGCCGCCCTCGGCGGTGGCCCGCGAGCGGGTCATGGGGGCCATCACGAGGCGGTGCGGGAGGTCGAGCTTGCCTACGGTCACGGGTTCGAAGATGTTGTTCGTCATGTCTTCGAAGCTAGATACGGGGGAATGGCCGCCGAATCCGTAGTGCTGCTGTAGTTGGTTACGTAGCCGGGAAGGGCACTCACGTAGGGCGGGCTAAGGTCTCGATGGTGTTGTACGGGCGGGGAAGTGAGCTGGCGCAGCTCGAGCGGCTGCTGGATGCGGCGCGGGCGGGGGAGAGCCGTGCGCTGGTGCTGCGCGGCGAGGCCGGCATCGGCAAGTCGACGCTGCTCGAAGAGGCCACCGAGCGGGCGCAGGCGGCCGGGATGGCGATCCTGCGGGCCACCGGCGCGGAGGGCGAGCGGGATCTCGCCTTCGCCGGGCTGCTGCAGCTGCTGCGGCCGGTCGCGGACCGGGCGGACCGGCTTCCCGGGCCGCAGGCGGATGCGGTACGGGCCGCGCTCGGCACCGGCGCCGCCCGCGAGCACGACCGTTTCCTCACCGGCCTCGCCGTGCTCTCGCTGCTCGCCGAGGCGGCCGAGGACGGGCCGCTGCTGGTGCTGATCGACGACGCCCAGTGGATCGACGCGCCGTCCGGGCAGGCGCTGCAGTTCGCCGCCCGGCGGCTGGCGGCCGAGGGCGTGGCGATGCTGATCGCGACCCGCGACGACGACCGCTCCTTCACCGCCGCCGCGGGGCTGCCCGAGATCCAGCTCTCCCGGCTCCGCGACGAGGACGCGCTCGCGCTGCTGGACGAGCTCGATGTGCCGTCCGAGGCGCGGATACGGCTGCTCGCCGAGGCGGACGGCAACCCCCTCGCGCTGGCGGAGTTCGCCGCGGCCGGCGGCGAGCCGCCCGGTTCCGTGATGACCCCGGTCCCGGCCGCCGACCGGGTGCTGGCCCGCTTCCGGGCCCGGATCGCCGAACTCCCCGAGCGCACCCGCCTGATGCTGCTCTTCGCCGCCGCGGAGGCGAAGGGCGTGATCTCGTATCTCCTCCCCGCCGCCGAGTCGCTGGGCGTGGGCCTCGCCGACCTGGCGGAGGCGGAGGCGCACGGCCTGGTCGAGGTGACCGGCGGCCGGGTGGTCTTCCGGCATCCCCTGGTACGTACCGCCGCCTATCGCGCCGCCCCGATGGCCCGCCGCGTCGCCGTCCACCAGGCGCTGGCCGCCACCTCCATGGACGAGGACTGCCGGGCGGCGCACCGCGCCGCCGCCGCGATGGGCCCGGACGAGGAGGTGGCGGCGGAGCTGGAGGCGTACGCACGGCGCATCCTCGCCCGCGGCGGCGCTGCCGCGGCGGCGGGCAGCTTCGCGCAGGCGGCGCGGCTCACGCCGGAGCCGGCGGAGCGGGCCCGGCGGCTCACCGCGGGCGCCTGGGCGGCGCAGCAGGCGGGGCATGCGGAGCAGGCGGCGAGCCTGGCGGGGCGGGCGTATCCGATGACGGCCGATCCGGTGGACCGGGCGGAGCTGGCGTACATCAGGTCGTTCTGGCTCTTCGAGAAGGACGAACCGGTCGAGGCCGGTCAGCTGCTGCTCGACCACAGCCAGGACGCGACGCCCGAGCGGGCCACGGTGATGATCCGGACGGCGGGCACGTACGGCTGGTTCGGCGGGGACGCGGGGACGCTGCGGCGGGCCGCGGAGCTGGTGGAGAAGCACGGGGGCGGCGCCGCGGCGGACGCGGCGGTGCGCGGCCTCGCGCTCGTCGCCGGCGAGGACTACGAGCGCGGGCTGCCGCTGGTGGCCGCGCTGCTGGACCCGCCGCCGCCCGACGGGCCCTCGCGGCTTTTCGCCATGTCGCTCTCCTCGCTGCTGCCGGACGACGCGCTGCTGCCGCTGCTCACCGAGGAGATCGAGCGGGCCCGTACCGACGGCCTCATCGGCCGGCTCCCGTATCTGCTGCACGTCCTCGCCCGGCTGCAGCTCTACGGCGGCCGGCACCGCGCCGCGGAGGCGACGGCCGCCGAGGGCGCGGCGATCGCCCGCGACACCGGGCTGCGGGCCCGTATCGAGCGGCTCGACAACCTGGTGGCCCGGATCGCGGCGATCGCCGGGGACGAGGACCGGGTGCGGTCGCTGGTCACCGACAGCCTGACGACGGACGGCAATTACGGCCGCACCGCCTGGGCGCTGCTGGACCTGGGGCTCGGCCGCTACGAGGCGGCGCTGACCCGCCTGGAGCAGGCCCGCACGGGCAGCGTGCGGCACAGCGCGGCGCTGCTCTTCGCGGCGGCGGACCAGGTGGAGGCGGCGGTACGCCTCGGCGACCCGGACCGGGCCGCGGAGCCGGCCCGCCGCTTCGCGCACTGGGCGGCGGCGAGCGGCCAGCCGTGGGCGCAGGCGGTGGCGCTGCGCAATGAGGGGCTGCTGACGGATGCCACGGACGCGTACGAACGCGCGGCGAAACTCCACGCGGAGACCACCGCCCGCCCCTTCGAACGCGCCCGCACCGAGCTCCTCTACGGCGAACACCTCCGCCGCGCCCGCCGCCGGGCGGACGCCCGCGAACAACTCCGCTCAGCCCTCACCGCCTTCGACCGCCTGGACGCCACCCCCTGGGCCGACCGCGCCCGCGCGGAACTCCGCGCCACAGGCGAGACTTTGGCCTCGGAGCGAGCCGCGGCCCCGGCCCTGGTCGACCGCCTGACCCCACAGGAGCTCCAGGTGACCCGGCTGGCGGCGGGGGGCGTGAGCAGCCGGGAGATCGCGGCGCGACTGTTCCTGTCACCGCGGACGGTGGAGTACCACCTGTACAAGGCCTATCCGAAACTGGGCATTTCGAACAGGCGAGAGCTGGCGGGGCTGGACCTGTCGGACTAGAGCCGCCCCGCCCGCACCCGCGTCAGGCCGCGACGGCTGCCCCGTCCCGTACCGGCTCTTCTGTCGTCTCGCGTGAGCGCGCGAACAGGCGGTCCAGGCCCAGGGCGCCGGAGCCGGTGAAGACGAGCAGCAGGAGAGCCCAGCAGAACATGGCGGAGGCTTCGCCGCCGTTCTGCATGGGCCAGAGGGCCTCGGGCTGGTGGACCTTGAAGTAGGCGTAGGCCATGGAGCCGGAGGCTATGAAGGCCGCGAAGCGGGTGCCGAGGCCGAGGAAGACCAGGGCGCCGCCCACCAGTTGGATGACGGCGGCGTACCAGCCGGGCCAGGCGTTGGTCGCGACGGTGCCACCCTCGCCGTCGGCGCCGCCGAGGACGCCGAAGAGCGATGAGGCGCCATGACAGGTGAAGAGCAGGCCGACCACGATGCGGAACAGGCCCAGGGCGTACGGCTGGGCGGTGTTGAGTCTGCCGGTCATGTGGGGGGACTCCATTTCGGCGGCCCGGGGACAGGACCGCTCAACTCGGGGACCCCGCTTAGGTTAGGTAACCCTAACCATGGTTGCAAGTTAAATCAGTGTGACGCAATGCCATCACCGAAGCGAACCGCGACGAGAGCTCCCCCCTCAGCCGCCTGCCCCAGCGTCACCTCCCCACCCGACTCCTCGGCCGTACGGCGGACGATGTCGAGGCCGAGCCCGGTCGACCCGTCCCCGCTGACCCCCCGGTCACCGGCGGTCGCCTCCGCAAAGCCCTCCCCACCGTCCGCGACCACCAGCTCCCCGCCCTCGGCCACCGCCACCCGCAGCCCGGCCCCGGCCGCCGCATGATCGAGCACATTCCCGATCAGCGCATCGAGTACGGCCCCCAGCTCCTCCTCCTCGACCGGCACCGGCACCACCCCCTCCGGAACGGAAACCACCACCTCCCGCCCCTGGTCCTCCGCCAACGGCGCCCAAAAGGCCACCCGTTCCCGCGCCACCGCCGCCAGATCGGACCGCGCCTCCCCCGCCCGCAGCGGCCGCCGCGCCGTCCTGATCACTTCGTCCACACCCCGCTCCAGCGCGGCGACCCCGGCGGCGATCCGCTCTGCCTCGCCCGCGTCCCGCAGCCCCTCCGCGTCCAGGCGCAGCGCGGCGAGCGGGGTGCGGAGCCGGTGGGCGAGGTCGGCGGCGTTCTCGCGCTCCTCGGTGAGGAAGCCGTCGATCCGCCCGGCGAGGGTGTTGAGTTCGCCCGCTATCAGCCTCAGCTCCGGCGGCCCGCCGGGCTCCGCCCGCGCCGACAGGTCCCCGCCGGCGAGCCGGTCGGCCACCCCCGCGAGCCGCCGCGTGGCGCCGACCAGCCGGGCCGCGAGCCGGTCCGCGACCAGCAGCCCGACGAGCATCAGCCCGGCCCCGAGCCCGGCAAGACCCAGCCAGGACGCGAGCGTCCCCTCGTACAACTGCCCCTCGGAGACGGCCACCTGCACCACGGCGGTGCGCTCGACCCCCTGCACGGGTACGAGCACCATCCGCCCGCCCCCGCCGGGCTGGTACGTGAAGGCCTTCCCGGTCCGCGCCAGCTTGACGGCCCGGGTGGCGGGCGCCGCGACGCCGAGCACGTCGCCGCCGGGCAGGAAGACCGAAGTGCGCGGCAGCCCGGCGCCGTTGGCCGCGTCCAGCACCGAGTCGATGGTGCGCAGCCCGCCGCCGCCCGGTGCGAGGGCCTGCCCGGTGACGGCGGCGATGGACTGGGCGCGCTGGGTGGCGTCCGCGGTGGCCCGGTTGGCGGCCTGGCTGCGGGCGAGCAGCCCGAGCGGGACCAGCAGCGCGACGAGCACGAGGGCGGTGGTGGCGGCGGTGAGGAGCAGCAGCTGGCGGCGCATGTACGGGGGCTACTCGGGCGCGCTCAGCTTGACGCCCACGGTCCGCACCGTGTGCAGATACCGCGGCTCCTGCGCGGTCTCCCCCAACTTCCGCCGCAGCCACGACAAATGCACATCAACGGTCTTATCGGTCCCGCCCAGCGGCTGCTGCCACACCTCCGCGAGCAACTCCCGCCGCCCGACCACTTGCCCCTGCCGCCGCGCCAGATACGCCAGCAGATCGAACTCCCGCGGCGTGAGCTCGAGCGCCCGCCCGGCGAGGGTCACCTCGCGCGCCGCCGGGTCGACGACGAGGTCGTCCCCGACCCGTACGACCGGCTCCACCTCATCCGCGCCGACCCGCCGCAGCACGGCCTTGATACGGGCATCAAGCTGGGCGGCGCCGAACGGTTTCACGATGTAGTCGTCGGCCCCGTCGCCCAGCGCGGCCACCATCTCCGGCTCCTCGTCCCGCGCGGTGGCGACGATCACCGGCACATCGCTGACGGCCCGCAGCATCCGCAGCACCTGCGCGCCGTCGACGTCCGGCAGCCCGAGGTCGAGGACCACGAGGTCGAAGCGTTCCGTCACGGCGGCGTCGAGCCCGGCCATCCCGGCGGCGGCGGTGGCGACGGCGTGCCCCCGGTCGCGCAGCGCCCGTACCAGCGCGCCGCGCACCCGGGGATCGTCCTCGACAACCAGCACGTGCGGCATGCGGCTCACGGTACCGAGGGAAGGCGCCCTGGCGGCAGGGCAGGCGGCGCTCTTTGGGGACGCCTTAACCAGCCGTTAGGACGCGTTGCGGCATCCTGCCTCCATGAGTCCGCCCGCGCGCGCCCGTACCCTCCTGGCCGCCCTGGCCTGGGCGGCGGCCCTCGCCCTCGCCGGCGGCCTGGGCGCCTGGTCCCTGACGCACTCGGACCCGGCGGGCACCGGCACCCACGCGGACCCCCTCGACGACGCGGAGGTCCGCCGCCAGCTGGACAAGGCCGACCCGCCCTCGACCGGCACCCCGTCCCCCAGCCACACCCCCTCCGCCTCCAGCAACGGCACGGCCACCCCGCACCGCACCGTCCACTTCAGCGGCGGCTCCGCCACGGCCCAGTGCCTCCCCGACGGCAGCATCCACCTCTCCAGCTGGAGCCCGGCGGCCGGCTACACGGTCGAGGAGGCCACCCGCGGCCCGGCCCGCACGGCCGTACTGGAACTGGAGCCCTCCGCGGACGACGGCGAGGACAAGACGGTCACCCTCCACTGCGCCAACGGCCGCCCGACACCGGTCGCGCTCCCGGCGGAGGACGCGGACGACGCGGTCGAGGACTGACCATCCCCAGGACGCCGCCGCAGCCCGGCAGCGCAAGGAGGGGCCGGGGTGGAACGACGCCGCCGAAAAAACCCATCACCGAGCAGCAGCTGACCACCACGTTTTTTCGGTGGTGTCGTGGAACCCCGGCCCCGGCCCACGCACCTGAGCCAAGCCAGCCCAGCCCGGCCCTCCAGCAGCCGATAGGCTGCATCGCACCCACGAACGGAGAGACCCCACGATGAGCGAACCCGGCGCCGGAGGCGCGATCGTTCGCCGCGACACCCTCCGCTCCCAGCTCGCCGAAGCCCTCCGCGACGAGATCCTCGCCGGGCGCCTCGAGGCCGGCCGGCACGTCACCGTAAAAGAGCTCGCCGCCACCTACGGCGTCTCCGCAACACCCGTCCGCGAGGCCCTCGTCGACCTCTCCGCCCAGGGCCTCCTCGACGCCGAGGAACACCGCGGCTACCAGGTCCACGCCTTCTCCGCCGCCGACTTCCGCGCCATGGTCGAGGCCCGCTCCGTCGTCACCGAGGGCATCTTCCGCTCCGCCGCCGGGGCCGCGATCGACCTGCGCCCCGCCGACCCGGCCGCCGTCGCCGCGATGCGCCGCCGCGCCGAGGAGGCGGAGCGCGCCGCGCGCGCCCGCGACCTCGATGTGCTCGTCCATTACGACCTGCGCTTCTGGCGTGAGATCAGCGGCCTGTCGGGGAACCCTTATCTCACCGACTTCCTGGACCGGATGCGCATCCAGTGCTGGGTCTACGCGGTCCCGTACCTGCGCCGCGAGCTCCGCCGCACGGCGGGCGGCGAGGCGGGGGCGGCCGCGCCGAATCCGTTCTGGCACGGCCACCGCGAGCTCGTCGACGCGGTCGAGTCCAGGGACATGGCCGGCGCGGAGGCCATCATCCACGCGTACAACAAGCACACCCTCGCACTCATCGACCAGGTCACGGCCGAGTGACTACGCTGGTCTGACCCTTGGTAAGCACAACGCAAGCACAACGCATAAGGAGTCCCGGATTGGCGTGTGACCTGTGGCTGGTGCCGCTTGTCGACGTGCTGTGCCACAGCGCCGACAACCCCTTCGCCGAAGAGCTCGCCGTATACGACAAGGCCCTGGGCGAAGCCGGACTGCCCCCCGTCCCCGTGAACAGCTACATGCCGGGCCTCTCCGGCGACGTCGCCCCCGTCGCCGGCTTCGACTACGACGCGCTGCACTTCCTGCGCCGCGCCTATCTCCTGCAGCAGTGCGGCCTGGAGGTCGCGCCGGTCGGCGAGCTGGGCAGCGACTACGAGCAGCTCCTCGAAATGTTCGAGCAGACCGCCCAGCAGTCGCACCTGGTCTGGCACTACGACCACGCGGGCGCGTACGTCCCGGTGGACTTCCCGCACCCGCTCGCCAATGACGAGCTCCTGGAGGGCGGCGGCCCGCTCGGCTCCAGCCAGGGCCTGATGCGCGAGCTGATCACCATCGCCCCGGCCCTCGGCATCGACCCGGACAACCCGCCCCCGGCCCCGGCACCCCCCACCCGCCCGACGGACCTGTCCGAGCCGGCGGAGGTCGCGTACGACACCGGCCCCTTCGCCCGCGAACGCCACGTCTGGCTGGGCCTGCACGCGGCGACGACCCGCAGCCTGGCCCAGGGCTCAATGATCATCTTCAGCTGAGCCGGACAGCTCCCGCACCCGTCCTCCACCTGCGCAGACAAGGCGCCCGCCGCACCAGCGACCCCGCCCCCGCCGCCCGTACGCAGCGCCGCAAACCCGGCGCCCGTACGGACATCCCGATCCCCCGCCCACACGGCCTCATCGAGGCGGCTCCGGCGGGCGCTGGCGCGGCATCGGGGCGCGCACCCCGGGCTGCGGGAACGGGAAGCGCGGCTGGGCCGCCGCGCCGTCCTGCACGGGCCAGCGCACCCATGCCAGGGACTGCGTCATCAGCGCCGCGGAGCCGGCCCTGAAGGCCACCATCCAGTCCGCGGTCTCCGCCCGTACCAGCTCCGATACGTCCTCGGTGAACCGCCGCAGCACCGCCAGGCTGCGCTCCGCCGCCTCGCCCGCGCTGCCGTCCGTCGGCCCGAGCTGCTCGCGGACGCTCTCCGACGCCCAGTCGAACTGCAGCGCCTCCAGCCGCCGCTGCACGGCCTGCGCGACGGCCACGTCCCGCATCCACCCGGCGGTCAGCCCGAAGGCCCGGTCGGCGCCGAGGCATGCGGCTGCGGCGAGCAGCGCGAGATAGCCCCAGCCGGCGATGTCCGCCGCCCCGGCCACGTCGGCCAGGGGGAGCGCGGCGGCCGCGGCGACGCCCACCGCGGCGAGCGCGCGCAGCGCCTGCGCGGACCGCTTCTTCCAGCGCCGCTCCCGCAGATACCAGTCGGCGGTGCGCAGCGCCCGCGCCTCCACCCACTGGTAGAGCTCGTCGAGCCGCTCCACGGGCTCACCCCAGTCGCCCCGCGGGGCGGGCCGCCCGAGCAGGTCGTCCTGCCGTACGGCGCCGCCCTCGTCTTCAGGTGAGCTCACCGTTTCCTCCTTCGCCAGGCCCCCCGGTTCCGGATCCCGATTTCGGATCTTGCGATTGATCTGATGCGCCGCACCTTCCTACCGCCGAATGGCTGGCATTGAGCCGCCAATCGGGGGTTTTATGCCCCGAGGTGGAGGATGTTGGGCTAATAGGACACCCGCTATGGGGGACCGGGAAGCGCGCACGTGTGCGGGCGGCGTACGCGTAGCCACGGCTCGGCGGCTCTCCGGCAGCCGATAGGCTGCACCGCGTGAAGGTCCTCGTTATCGGCACCGGCGCCCGCGAACACGCCCTCTGCCGCGCACTCTCCCTCGACCCCGACGTCACCGCCCTGCACGCCGCACCGGGCAACGCCGGCATCGCCGACGTGGCCGAGCTGCACCAGGTCGACGCCCTCAATGGCGACGCCGTCGCAGGGCTGGCGAAGCAGCTCGGCCTGGGCCCGGCCGACCTGGTGATCGTCGGCCCGGAGGCGCCCCTGGTCGCCGGCGTCGCCGACGCCGTCCGCGCCGCGGGCATCCCGTGCTTCGGGCCGAGCCGCGAGGCCGCCGCCCTGGAGGGCTCGAAGGCCTTCGCCAAGGACGTCATGGCCGGGGCGAACGTGCCCACCGCGCGCTCCTACGTCTGCGCGACCCCGGACGAGGTGGACGAGGCGCTGGACGCCTTCGGCCCGCCGTACGTGGTCAAGGACGACGGCCTCGCCGCCGGCAAGGGCGTCGTCGTCACCGACGACATCGAGAAGGCGCGCGCCCACGCGAACGCCTGCTCCCGCGTCGTCATCGAGGAGTTCCTCGACGGCCCCGAGGTCAGCCTCTTCGCGGTCACCGACGGCGAGACGGTCGTGCCGCTGCAGCCCGCGCAGGACTTCAAGCGGGCGTACGACGGTGACAAGGGCCCGAACACCGGCGGCATGGGCGCGTACTCCCCGCTGCCCTGGGCCGACCCGAAGCTGGTCGACGAGGTCGTGGAGACCGTCTGCCGGCCGACCGTCGACGAGCTCCGCCGCCGCGGGACGCCCTTCAGCGGGCTCCTGTACGCGGGCCTGGCGCTGACGTCGCGGGGCGTGCGGGTGATCGAGTTCAACGCGCGCTTCGGCGACCCGGAGACCCAGGTCGTCCTCGCCCGCCTGCGGACGCCCCTCGCGGGCCTGCTGCTGGCGGCGGCGAACGGCACCCTGGCGGAGTTCCCGCCGCTGCGCTGGCGCGACGACGCCGCGGTGACGGTGGTGCTCGCCTCGGAGAACTACCCGGCGACGCCGCGCACCGGGGACGTCATCACGGGCCTGGACGAGGTGGCGGCGGAGGATGCGCCGGACGCGTACGTACTGCACGCCGGTACCAAGCTTGACGCCGACGGCCGGACGGTGAGCGCGGGCGGACGGGTGCTTTCCGTTACGGGCGTGGGCCCGACGCTGGCCGCCGCCCGCGACCGCGCGTACCGCGCCATGGCCCGGATCCGCCTCGACGGCGCCCACCACCGGAGCGACATCGCGGCCGGGGCCGCGGCGGCGGAGCAGGACTGAACCCAGGTTCGTACCCCGCACGGGCCAGCTCTGCCCAAAGCCATCCCATCGAGTGACCGGGACGGGCAACCGGCTGACGTGAACGCGCCGCCCAACTAGTGTGCGCCTCCGGCAATGACGGCCCGTGCGGCCGCCGTGCCGAGCCCGCCGAAGGGCCAACCGGGTCACCGGCATTGCGCTGTCAGTGGCCGGTGTCACAGTGGGAGTACGCGTTCGTTCGGCACGCGCTCGTCGAGTCGTATTCGAGGGGGTGAGGTCCGGTCATGTCTTCCGGTGAGAGGGCGACACCTTCAGCTGTCGCCGGCAGCGGTGGCGGCTCCGGCGGGGCCCGCTCCCATGCGCTCGCGGTGCTGCGGGTGCGCGGCGCTGCGCTCACGGTGGCGCTGCTCCCGGCCGCCGCGGCCGTGGTGCTCCTCATCGGCACGGCGACCGGGCGGCTCACCGGGGCGGCGGCTGCCGCTCGCTGGCCGGTGCTGGGCGTGGCCGTGGTGGTCGGCGGTCTCGCGCTGGTGGTGGGTCTCGCGATCGCGCGGACCGAGCCCGCCCGCAGTCCCACGGTGCCGGTGCCGGAGCGGGCCGCCCCTGATCTGTATCGCCTGATCCGCGACCTGTCGGACCGGCTGGCGGTTCCGGCGCCGTCGGCGATAGCCCTGACGCCGGACTGCGACAGCTGGCTCGAGGTCCGTACGCATGGGGCCGGTGCCGAGGACACGGGTGCCGGAGGCGCCGGGGCGGACGGCGAGCGGGCCGCGCCGGTGCTGGTGATCGGCTCGCCCTTCCTGTGGTGGATGCGCGTCGCCGAGCTGCGGGCCGTCCTCGCGCCCGTCGTGGCGGGTACGGGCCCGGCCGCCCACCCGGACGTGGCCGCGGCGCGGCGGTTCGTGCGCGGTCTTGACGCGGCGGTGGCGCTCGATCGCTCGGGTCCGGTGGTGCTGCGGCCGCTGCGGGATCTGGCGCGGACGGTGGCCAGGGCGCTGCTGCGGATGTGCGGGGAGCACCCGGCGTGGCTGGAGCGGGGGGTCGCGGCGGCGGCCTCCGAGCGGGCCCAGGATGTGGACTATGGCCTGCGGATTGCCGCGCAGGAGCAGGTCGGCCTGGCGTATGCGGGCTGGGACCGGCTGCTGACCCGGGTGGCGCTGCCCGCCTGGCGGATGGGCCGCTGGCCGTCCCGGCTGGATGCCGGGGTGGTGTCGGCGCTGACCGAGCTGTCCCGCCGCGACCGTCTTGCCGCGCAGAACGGCGTCTTCGCCTCCCGGCTCGGCGAACGCCCGGCGTGCGACCTGCTGGAGGAGCCGGGCCTGGTCGACGAGGCGGCGTCGCTGCTGGCGGCGCAGCTGTTCCACGGAGGTCCGGCGGAGCCGGGTCCGGACTGGGCGCCGGTGGCCTGGGAGCAGTATCCGGACGAGGTGGTGGACCGGAAGTGGCGGTCGGAGGCCGCCCGGCTGCACAGCGTCCTCGACGGGCTGCAGGGCGAGGAGGAGCCGGCCGGCCGGCCGGACCGGGGCACCCTCGCCCGGGTCGTCGACTGGCTGGCGAAGGGCGGCGACCGCGAGGAGCTCGCGGCCCGGCTCACCGACGCACTCGACCTGCAGGAGGCGGCCCAGCGCCGCGCCCAGCAGATACGCCCCGCCGCGCCGCTGGCCCCGCTCTTCCCGCTGCACGCGCCGCGTACGGACCGGGAGGTGCTGACCGACCACGTGCTGGCGATGGTGTGTTGCGCCGCCATCGACACGGCGGGCGCTTCGCCCGGCCTCGACTGGCTGGACGGCCCGGCGCTGCTGGTAGGCGGCGAGCGGCGGCCCGAGTTGGGGCGGGCGGTGCTGGCCCTGGCCGAAACCGGCGATCCGGAGCCGCTGCGGGGGTGGCTGTCGAATGCCGGTGTTCGCCCGGAAAAGCCCGTTTTGCTGGTGTAGTTCACGCCGGAAAACGGACCTCAGTGCGTCAATTCGCTGGCAATCGGTAACGGGCCGCATGCGTAATGTGATGTCCTGTAGCAACTAACGCGCCGGGGAGGGAGCGGACAGGTGGGTACGGAGCAGATCCGCCGCTGGGAGTCCGGGGCGCTCGCACACGCCGTCTCGGACCCCTTCGCGCAGGGGCCGCTGCCCTGGTTACGGGCAAGCGAGCACTATTTCGACGACCACAGCGGCCAGTTGGTGCCCTGGTATGTCGACCTCTCCCCGACGGGCGGCGGCGACGGAGGCGCGGAGCCCCTGATCCCACCGCCGCGCCGGCCGGGACCGCGCACTGCGGACGACGTACACCAGCAGATCAAGGGCTTCGCCTCGGCGGGCGCGGTGGCCCCCGGCGAATCGATCGACTTCCGGGTGACGGTGAATCCGCCCCAGCCCTTCGGCGTCGACGTCTACCGCATCGGCCACTACGCGGGCGACGGCGCCTCGAAGATCACCACAAGTCCACGCCTGTCGGGGATCGTTCAGCCAGCGCCGCTGGCCGCGGAACGCACGGTCTCCTGCCATCACTGGTGGCTGTCCTGGCGGCTGCAGGTCCCGTCGTACTGGAACTCCGGCTGCTACGTGGCCGTGCTGACGACGGACGACGGCCACCGCAGCCACATCCCGTTCACGGTCCGCGACCACCATCCGGCGGACCTGCTGTTATTGCTGCCCGACGTGACCTGGCAGGCGTACAACCTCTACCCGGAGGACGGCCGCACCGGCGCCTCCCTCTACCACGCCTGGGACGACGGCGGCCGGCTGCTCGGCGAGCAGGAGGCGGCGACCGCGGTGGCCTTCGACCGCCCGTACGCGGGCGCGGGCCTGCCGCTGCACGTCGGCCACGCCTACGACTTCATCCGCTGGGCCGAGCGCTATGGCTACGACCTCGCCTACGCGGACGCCCGCGACCTGCACGCGGGGCGCGTCGACCCGACGCGCTACCGGGGCCTGGTCTTCCCCGGCCACGACGAGTACTGGTCGGCGCCCATGCGCCGGCACGCGGCGCTGGCGCGGGATGCGGGCACGTCACTGGTGTTCCTGTCGGCGAACACCATGTACTGGCAGGTGGACCTGGCCCCGTCGGTGACGGGCGAGCCGGACCGCATACTCCACTGCCGCAAGCGCCAGGGCACCGGCCGCCCCCTCCTCTGGCGCGACCAGGGCGACCCGGAGCAGGAGTTACTGGGCATCCAGTACGCCGGCCGCGTCCCCGACCCGAGGCCGCTGGTGGTCCGGAACGCCTCCCACTGGCTGTGGGAAGCCACGAGCGCCGTGGAGGGCGACGAGCTCCCGGGCCTGGTGGCGGGCGAAGCCGACCGCTATTACCCGCGCTCACCGCTGCCGCGGCACACGGAACGCATCCTGCTGGCGCACAGCCCGTACGAGGACGCGGGCGGCGCGCGCCGCCACCAGGAGACGTCGCTGTACCGGGCGTCGAGCGGCGCCCTGGTCTTCGCGTCCGGGACCTTCGCCTGGTCCCCGGCGCTGGACCGCCCGGAGCACGCGAATCCGGTGGTGCAGCGGGCGACGGCGAACTTGCTGGACCGGATCTGCAAGCGGGATTAGCGGCGGTGCTGGTCGCCTTCGCCTTCGCCTGAGGCGAAGGCGACCCGCACCGCCCGTCCCCACCGATTCCGCGGCAGCTCGGGGCGCATCGCGGCCATTGCTCCGCAGTACTTCGTGAACTCCGCCGCCCGCAGGCCGTATCGGTGCAGCAGCCGGTCGGCCGCCGTCAGGTGGCCGGTCGACTTCACCTCCACCAGGACCAGGCCCGGATCCGCCCGCACCGCGGCGCCGGCTGCCCCTGCCTCCACCCCCACCCTCGCCCCCGCACCAGCCTCCGCACACGCCAGCCCCGCATCACACGTGATCCGCTGCCCATCAGCGACAAAGGTCGACCGCACATAGTCGGTCACCAGCGACCGCGCCAGCCCACCCGGCGCCGCCAGCCCGTACTCCGCCCACAGCACCTCCGCCAGAAACCCGCGCGCCCCCGGCCCCAGCTCCGCCTCCGCGGCTTCCAGTGGCCGCCTCCGCTTCACCGTCTCCCCTCGCGCGCCCTTGAGCTTGATCTCGAACTGCCGCTCCCCGGTGTCCTCGTACAGCCGCTCGCGGATCTTGAAGCGCCGCCGCCGCCCCTGCCGATGATCGTGGTACGAGCGCAGCCCCGCTGTGTCGAAATACACCGAGTGGTACGCGAAGACCCGCCGCCCATGGATCGCCAGCGCCCGGAAGCCGTACGCCTCCCGCAGCCGGGCCGCGAAGTCGTCGAAGACCGCGGCAGGCACAAAGTAGCTCCGGTCGAAGCGCGCCAGCAGCTCCGCCCGCTCCTGCAGCTCCGCCAGCGAGATGGGCGCGGCGGCGAACGCGGCCCGGGTCAGCGCCCGTTCGGCGGGCGTCACGCCGACCACGGCCGGCCGGCATCACCGGGCACCCGCGGCGCCATCGGCGGCACCGCAGGCGCGGGGCGACGCGCGTCGGGGGTCCCG
Source organism: Streptomyces boninensis (assembly GCF_048572725.1). Taxonomy (NCBI): domain Bacteria; kingdom Bacillati; phylum Actinomycetota; class Actinomycetes; order Kitasatosporales; family Streptomycetaceae; genus Streptomyces; species Streptomyces boninensis. The sequence goes on along the minus strand of NZ_CP183837.1, from coordinate 5,276,610 downwards.
TACCGAGCCGCCGCAGGCGCCACGCGCCCGCGCTCCTTCGCCGCCGCCACCCGGTACCGCACATCGACCACCGTCAGATCCCGCACAAAGTCCACCTCCAGCACCGTCCACTTCAACGGCTCCCCCAGCCGCCGCCCCAACTCCTCCCGCAGCACCTCCGGGTCGGTGTACACCGCGTCGAGCGTGACCTCGCTGCGCCGCGTGCGGGCGAGCAGCCGCGGGTGGTCGGCCGCGTAGACGACGAGCAGGATGACCACGCACAGCGTCGCCTTCACGCCGTACGGGAGGCCTGGCATGCCGCAGAGCAGGCCCAGGACCAGGGTGGTGAAGTAGTACGCCACCTCCTCGTGCTGGATGGCATCCGAGCGCAGCCGGATGATCGACAGCACCCCGAAGAGCCCGAACCCGAGCGCGAGACCGCCGCCCCGGCCCGCGTCGCCGAGGGCGGTGACGATGCCGAACAGGGCGACGTTCAGCGTGAGATACGCGGGGACGAGGTCGCGGCGGCGGTGCCGTGGGACGTAGACGGCGAAGGTGAGGACGCAGACGGCGACGAGGTCGAGGGCCAGGTGAGCGGCTAGGTGCCCGTAGGTTTCCATGGGCTTGGAAGGTAGGAAACGGCGGGTTAAGCGCGCGCCCGCGCGGAGTTAACGAGACCTCCCGGGCGTGAGCGCCCTCGATGCATTGACAGCATGCTGTCGAATATGACAGGATGCTGTCATCAGGATGAGGAACTTCAAGGAGGCTCCCATGGCCCGGAAGACCGTCCACTTCGCCGTCTACGACGCCCTCGCCGACTGGGAGATCGGGCACGCCATCGCCCATATCCGCGACAATTCGGCGCACCGCCCGCCGCGCGATACGTACGAGACCGTGTCCGTGGGTGCGTCCCGCGGCGGCATCGTCACGTCCATCGGCGGCATGCACATCCAGGCCGACGCCGCGCTCGACGAGCTGCGGCCCCAGGACAGCTCGCTGCTGATCCTTCCGGGGTCCGGGTTGTACGACCAGGGCGACGAGCTCGCGCCCTTCGCCCGCAAGGCGCGGGAGTTCCTGGACGCGGGGGTGCCGGTCGCGGCCATCTGCGGGGCCACCGCGGGGCTCGCCCGCGAGGGGCTGCTGGATGAGCGGGCGCACACCTCGGGCGCCGCCGAATACCTCGCGGCCCAGCCCGGCTACAAGGGCCACGACCACTACGCCGACGCGGACGCCGTCACCGACGGCGATCTGATCACGGCGGGGCCCGCCCACCCGGTCCCGTTCGCCCGCGAGATCTTCCGCCGCCTCGGCCTGCACGAGCCGGCCGTGCTCGACGCCTGGGAGCGGCTGTTCGGCGCCGGCGACCCGACCGCTTTCCCCGTACTGATGGAGGCGTCGGCGAAGTGAGCGCCGCCCGAGACGCAGGCCCCGCCGACGCCGACCTCCTCAGCGGGGCCGCGCTGACCGCCTTCCGTCTCAACGGCCAGTTCCTGGCCGTCGCCGACCGCCTGGCCGAGCCGGCCGGGATCTCGGCGGCGTGGTGGCAGGTGCTCGGCGCGGTGCTGCCCGAGCCGCTGCCCGTCGCCGGCATCGCGCGGACGATGGGCATCACCCGGCAGAGCGTGCAGCGCATCGCGGACCTGCTGGTCAGCCACCGCCTCGCCGCGTACGAGCCCAACCCCGCGCACCGCCGGGCAAAGCTGCTGGCGCCGACGCCCGAGGGCAGGGCGGCGATCGCGGAGATCGTGCCGGGACACAAGGCCTTCGCGGCGCGGCTGGCCAAGGAGCTGGGCGGGACGGAGGAGTTCAGCAGGGTGCTGGACGCGCTGCGCGAGCTGTCCGCGGCGCTCGACGCGATCGAGGGCCGGCGCGACTGAGGCGGCCAGAGGTGCACGACCTGTCACGGGCCGGCGCCCCCGCCCCGGGCGAGCGACCCGTCACAGGTCGGCGGCGGTCATCCCGGGGCTCCGCCCCGGACCCCGTATCGGCGCTGCGCGCCTCGGCCTCAATCGCCGGCCGGGCTTGATCTGCACAACCCACCGTCACGGCCATGCTGCGGCCTCATCACCGTTGTCCACAGGGGGCAGTGGCGGACGCGGGCACCGCGATACGCTCCCTGGACTGGCAATACCGAGGGGGATGCAGCCATGCGGAATCTGGGTCCTGAGGACCCGAGCCATGTCGGGGAGTATCGCTTGCTGGGCCGCCTGGGCGAGGGCGGCATGGGGCGGGTCTATCTCGCCAGGTCCGCCCGCGGGCGGACGGTGGCGGTCAAGCTGGTCCAGGAAGAACTCGCGCGCGAGCCGGAGTTCAGGCGCCGCTTCGCCCAGGAGGTCACGGCGGCGCGCAGAGTCGGCGGCGAGTGGACCGCGCCCGTCCTCGACGCCGACACGACCGCGCACACCCCCTGGGTGGCCACGGGTTATGTGGCCGGCCCCTCGCTGTACGACGTGGTCGCCACGGAGCACGGCCCGCTGCCCGCGGAGTCGGTGCTCGCGCTGGCCTCCGGCCTGACCCGCGCCCTTGAGACGATCCACGGGGCGGGTCTGGTGCACCGCGACCTGAAGCCGTCCAACATCCTCGTCACCATCGACGGCCCGAAGGTCATCGACTTCGGCATCGCCCGCGCCCTGGACTCGGTCTCCACCGCCGGCGGCCTGACCCGCACCGGCGCGGTCATCGGCTCGCCCGGCTTCATGTCACCCGAGCAGGTGCGCGGTGAGCGGGTCACGACCGCCAGCGATGTCTTCTGCCTCGGCTCGGTGCTCGCCTTCGCCGCCACCGGCCGGATGCCGTTCGGCACTCACGACAGCGGCGCCCATGCCCTGCTCTTCCGCATCGCCCAGGAGGAGCCCGACCTCACCGGGCTCGACGGCGAGCTGCTCGACCTGGTGCGGCGCTGCCTCGTCAAGGACCCGGCAGGCCGGCCCACGATCCCGGAGCTGCTGGAGCTCACCGCCGGCACCACCATCGGACCCGACATCCCGTGGCTGCCCGCCGCGCTGCTCGCCCGGCTCGGGCGGCTCGCGGTGGAGCTGCTGGACGTGGAGTCGCCGCAGCTCGCGCCGCATGCGCAGCCCACGCAGACGGCCCCGCCGGGACAGACGCCGCATCGCCCGGTGCCGTATGTCCACATCCCGGGGACGCCCCCGCAGCAGATGCCGCCCTCGCAGGTGATGCCGCAGGTCAGGACCCCGCCGCCGCATATGGGCACGCCACCGCCGCCCGTCGGCACCCCGCTGCCCGGCTATGCCCGGCGGCTGCTCGCTCCGTCCTCGCCGCGCGCGCTGGGCACCGCGCTGGTGGTGCTGCTGAGCATCGGCTCGGCCGTGCAGGTCATGCAGTTGATCTTCCATCTCAATCTGTACGGCCATCTGTCCGAGGACGGCTGGCTGTACAGCGGGCTGACGGAGGCGGAGGAGAACGACAACGCCTTCAAGGGGCTGTACATCCTCTTCCTCATCCCCACGATCGTGCTGTGGACGGTGTGGTTCCACCGGCTGCGGACCAATGCCGAGTACTTCGCCCCGAACGGCAACCGCTTCGCGCCGGGGATGGCGGCAGGCTCCTGGTTCATACCGGTCGTCTATCTCTTCATGCCGAAGATGATCGCCAACGACATATGGAAGGCCTCCGCCCCGGCCGCCCCCACCGGATACGCCACCGGCGCCCCGGGACGAGGCCTGCTCAACGCCTGGTGGATCGTCTGGCTGCCCACCACCGTGCTCTTCTTCTGGGACTGGGACCGGAACCATCTGACCGCGGACAATGTCGCCGTGGACATGATCCAGGATGTCGTCACCGTGGCCGCGGGAGTGCTCGCCCTGCTTCTCGTACGGAAGCTCAGCGCCATGCAGGACCAGCGCATCACCGCCACCGGACATCACGCCTGAACACGTAATCGCATCTCAGCCCGGCAACGACGGGATCTGCAGCGCGCTGCCGAGCGTCGTAGCGGACGTACGCTCCGAGGACGCGCCCGCAGGCGCGAGCACATTGGGGAGGACGTTTCGCATGCAGAGCCTGGGACCGCAGGACCCGCAGTGGATAGGTGACTACCGCATCGTGGGCCGGCTCGGCACGGGCGGCATGGGGCATGTCTACCTCGCGCGCTCCGAGGGCGGCCGCACCGTCGCCGTGAAGCTGGTGAAGCCGGAGCTGGCGAATGAGCCGGAGTTCCGGCAGCGCTTCCGCCAGGAGGTGGAGGCGGCGCAGCGGGTCGGCGGCCGCTGGACCGCGTCCGTGCTGGACGCGAACACCGACGCGGCGGTGCCGTGGGTCGCCACCAGCTATGTGGCGGGCCCGTCGCTGAGCGACATCGTCGACCGGCACGGCCCGCTGCCGGTGGACTCCGTGCGCACCCTCGCGTACGGCATGGCCTGCGCGCTGCTCGACATCCATGGCGCGGGGCTGGTGCACCGGGACCTGAAGCCGTCCAACATCCTCGTCACCATCGACGGCCCGCGGGTCATCGACTTCGGCATCGCCCGGGCCCTGGACGCGGCGGCCGGCGACGGCACCGTGACCCGTACCGGCATGGCCGTCGGCTCGCCCGCCTTCATGTCGCCCGAGCAGATCACAGGCAGCGAGCTCACGCCCGCCAGCGACATCTTCTGCCTCGGCTCGGTCCTCGCCTATGCCGCCACCGGCACGCTCCCGTTCGGGACGCCGACGTCCAGTGGCGTGCACGCGGTGATGTTCCGCATCGCGCAGAACGACCCGGACCTCTCCGGCCTGCCCGATGACGGCGGGCTGCGCGAGCTGATCGCCGGCTGCCTCGCGAAGGACCCGGCGGACCGCCCGGCCCCCGAGGACCTCGCCGCGGGCATCGGCCCGGTCAACACCGGCGCGGCCGCCCCCTGGCTGCCCGCCCCGATCATCGCCGAGCTCGGCCAGCACGCCGTACGGCTGCTGGACTTCGACACCCCGCCCGGCGGCGCCCCGCAGCGCGAGGCGCGGACGTCGTCGCAGACGAGCGGCGGCCAGTCCGGCGGCACCTCCGGCGGCCCTTCCGGCAGCCACTCCGGCGGCCAGCGCCCGCCCTCGAACCGCACCCTGATCGGCGTCCGGCAGCTGGAGCCCGAGGAGGAGTACGCCTACGAGCCCGCGCCGCCGCCCGCCCCCGGCCCGCCCCGCAAGCGCCGCGGCCGCGCGCTCGCGATCGCCGCCGTGGCCGCGCTGGTCCTGATCGGCGCGGGCGCCGCAGGCGCCGCCATGCTGGGCGACGAGAGCGGCGGTGGGAGCAAGGACGCGCAGACCGAGGCCTCGGACGTGCCGAAGGAGTACCTCGGCACCTGGGTAGGCGACGTACTCCGCGACGGCGAGGCGAACGGCTCGTACCGCCGCTTCGTCATCGAGCCCGGCAAGAAGGGCGAGGTCGTCGCGAACAGCATCACCATGGGCAAGACCGCCGAGTGCAAGTCCGACGGGAAGCTGGTTTCCGCCAACGGCGAGCTCTCTCTCGACACGAAGGTGGTCGCCAGCGCCCCCGAGGGCAGCTGCACCGCCCTCGGCCGCCACACCCTGAAGCCCGGCCCCGACGGCACCCTCGAGTGGTCGGCGGCGGGCCGCAGCGCGACGCTGCGCAAGGTGGAGCAGGGCCACGAGGGGCTGGACGACGCGATGCTCGGCGACTGGCAGCAGCCCTTCGGCGGCGGCCTTCAGTACATGAACGTCAAGAGCACCCCGATCGGCGGCAAGGCCATCACCCTGACCTCCGACATCGCCGGCAACCACTGCGAGGCCAAGGCTGACCTGATCGCGGCCGGCGACAAGGTCCTCATCGGCCCGACCGTGGTGACCGAGGCCGAGGTCCCCTCCGCCTGCAAGCCCGGCCCCCCGTCGATGCTCCGCGTCGAGGGCGGCAAGCTGATCCGCGAGTGGCTGAACGGGGCGAGCGCTCCGCGCACGTACACGCGGAGCTGACTCGCCGCCGGCCTACAGGAACGAGTTGATCTCGATCGTCTCGTCCCGCCCCGGGCCCACGCCGATCGCGGAGATGGGCGCCCCGCTCATCTCCTCCAGCGCCTTCACGTAATCCTGCGCGTTCTTCGGCAGGTCATCGAAGGTCTTCGCCTTCGTGATGTCCTCCGACCACCCCGGCAGGTACTCGTACACCGGCTTCGCGTGGTGGAAGTCGGTCTGCGAGTACGGCAGGTCGTCGACCCGCTTGCCGTCGATCTCGTACGCGACGCACACCGGGATCTGCTCCCAGCCGGTCAGCACGTCGAGCTTGGTCAGGAAGAAGTCGGTCAGCCCGTTGACCCGCGTCGCGTACCGCGCGATCACCGCGTCGAACCACCCGCACCGCCGGTCCCGCCCGGTGGTGACCCCGCGCTCACCGCCGATGCGCCGCAGCGCCTCGCCGTCCTCGTCGAAGAGCTCGGTCGGGAACGGTCCGGCGCCCACACGCGTTGTGTAGGCCTTGAGGATGCCGATGACCCGGGAGATCTTCGTCGGCCCCACGCCTGCGCCGGTGCAGGCCCCGCCCGAGGTCGGGTTCGAGGACGTCACGAAGGGATACGTGCCGTGGTCGACGTCGAGGAGCGTGCCCTGGCCGCCCTCGAAGAGCACGACCTTGCCCTCGTCGATGGCGTTGTTCAGGATCAGCGAGGTGTCGGCCACGTACGGGCGCAGCTGGTCGGCGAAGCCCAGCAGCTCCTCGACGACCTCGCCGACGGCGATCGCGCGGCGGTTGTAGAGCTTGGCGAGGACCTGGTTCTTGAAGTCGAGGGCCGCCTCGACCTTCTGCTCCAGGATCGACTCGTCGAAGAGGTCCTGGACCCGGATCCCGACCCGGTTGATCTTGTCGGCGTAGGCCGGGCCGATGCCCCGCCCCGTCGTGCCGATCTTCCGCTTGCCGAGGAACCGTTCCGTCACCTTGTCCATGGTCGTGTGGTACGAGGTGATCAGGTGCGCGTTACCGCTGATCAGCAGCTTGGACGTGTCGATGCCGCGCTCGTTCAGTCCGTTCAGCTCGGAGAACAGGACCGACGGGTCGACTACGACGCCATTGCCGATAACGGGCGTGCACCCGGGCGAGAGGATTCCCGAGGGAAGAAGGTGCAGCGCGTATTTCTGGTCGCCTACGACAACCGTGTGACCGGCGTTGTTGCCGCCCTGAAAACGCACCACGTAATCCACGGATCCGCCGAGCAGATCGGTGGCCTTTCCCTTGCCTTCGTCACCCCACTGAGCACCGAGCAGCACAAGTGCGGGCACAGGCGTACACCCCTTCCGGGCGGGGCATGTCCGTACAGGCGGGGACACCAACGGATGGTGCCACCGACGGCTGCGTCGGACGGGCGCCCCGGAAATAGACGAAGCCCCTGGCGCAATCGCGCAAAGGGGCTATTGCACAGAGATGCTACCTGAGGAAGGACCGACGTGTCGCTGCTGGTGGTCATCGACCCGGCCGCACGGAGCACGGACGGGGAGGCCGTGCGGATCGCGCGGGACGTGCTGGGCGCGGGTGCGGCGGCAAAGATCTGCGTGCCGGACGACGCGGCGGAGGCGGAGCGCGCGCTCGCCAGACGCGGCAGCAAGCTCCCGGTGGTGGTGGGCGACGACGCCGCGCTGGTACGGGCGGCGCGGGCGCTGCACCGCGCGGGCGAGCTGGCGGACTGCGCGCTGGCGGTGATCCCGGTCGGGCCGCGCCGCACGACGTCGCTGGCCGGGGGCCTCGGCGTGCCCCTGGACACGGTCGCGGCGGCGCGGGCCGTGCTGGACGGGGAGCCGGTGGGGCAGGGGCTGCTGCTGGACGAGGACGGCGGTCTGGTGCTCGGCTCGCTGGCGATGCCGGCGGTGCCTTCGCCGGCGCCCGGGCCGTCGAACGGGGCGGCCACGCCGGCCGACGAGCGGGCCGCGGCCACCTGGTGGGCCCGCCCGCTGCGCGGCTGCGGGTCACTCCTGCGACCGGCGGCCCGCCGCCCGCTGAGCACGCCGCGGGTGCCGCGCCCTTCCGTACCGCAGCCGCGGCTGCACGTGGAGGCGGACGGGGTGGAGCTCGCCGGCAGCGGCCCGGCGGCGGAGGTGCGGATCGCGTCGACCGACGTGGCCGAGGTCGTGGTGCACGAGGCGGACGGGCGGGCGCTGCGGCGGGTGGAGGCGCGGAAGGTGATCAAGGTCGCCGCGGGCGCGGACTTCCGGTACCGGGCGGATGCGGTGCTGGCCGGTCCCGTACGGGCCCGGGAGTGGGCCGTGCGGGCGAGCGCCTGGCAGCTGACGCTGCCCAGGGATCGCTAGCGCGGCTCGACGCGGGTCGCCTTGTGCGCCTCCCAGCGGTCCATCATCGACGCCAGCTCGTTGCGCAGGAACGCGAAGAAGTCGGCCGTCTCGGCGAGCCGCACGCCGGCCGGGGTGCCGGGACCCAGCGTGTCGGAGCCCTTCTGCAGGGCCGACTCGAAGCTCTTCAGCATCTGGCCGCGCTGCGTGAACGACTCGTACCACTGATCGCTGTGCACCCGGTACCGCTCCCGCCGGGAGCCGGGCTCGCGCTCCCGGGTGATGATCCGCACCTGCGACAGATAGCGCACCGCCCCGGACACCGCCGCCGGGCTGATCTGCAGCGCCTCCGCCAGCTCCGTGGACGTCATGGCGCCGGAGTCGCTGGCCAGCACGCAGGTAAAGACCCGCGAAGGCATCCGGGGCATGCCGGCCTCGGTGAGCTCGGCCGCGAACCGCTCGATGAAGTCGGACACGGCCCCTTCGTCCCGCTGCTGCTCGTTCACCTCGACATCGTCTCCCCTGTTCAAGCCCTCACCGCGGATCCTAACGCTTCCTTAACTTCACAAGTTTGTGAAATTACCGTAGCTTCGTTTCCATGACGAAGGCAATCTCCGTGTCCGGCCTCACCAAGACCTTCGGCCGGACCCGCGCACTCGACGCGCTCGACCTCGAGGTCGAGAGCGGTGAGGTCCACGGCTTCCTCGGCCCGAACGGCGCCGGGAAGTCCACGACCATCCGCATCCTGCTCGGCCTGCTGCGTCCCGACTCGGGCGCCGCCCAGGTGCTGGGGGGCGACCCGTGGACCGACGCCGTCGCCCTGCACCGCCGGCTGGCGTACGTGCCGGGGGACGTCGAGCTGTGGCCGAACCTGACCGGCGGCGAGGCCATCGACCTGCTCGCCCGGCTCCGCGGTGGCATCGACAAGGCCAAGCGCGACGACCTTCTGGAGCGCTTCGACCTCGATCCCACCAAGAAGGGCCGCAGCTACTCCAAGGGCAACCGGCAGAAGGTCGCGATCGTCGCCGCCCTCGCCTCGGATGCCGAGCTGCTGCTCCTGGACGAGCCGACGGCAGGTCTCGACCCCCTCATGGAGGTCATCTTCCAGGACGTGATCACCCAGGCGAAGGCGGACGGCAAGACCGTCCTGCTCTCCAGCCACATCCTCGCCCAGGTCGAGAAGCTGGCGGACCGGGTGAGCATCATCCGGCTCGGGAAGATCGTGCAGTCCGGCTCGCTGAGCGAGATGCGCCATCTGACCCGTACGACGGTGGAGGCGCAGACCGAGCGCCCGGCCACCGGCCTCGACGGGCTCCCCGGCATCCACCAGCTGCACACCGAGGACGGCCGGGTGCGCTTCGCCGTCGACGGCGGGCACCTGGATACGGCGATCAGCCGGCTGAGCGAGTTCGGCGTGCGCAGCCTGGTCAGCCACCCGCCGACGCTCGAAGAGCTCATGCTGCGCCATTACGGCGACGAGCTGGAGGGCAACGGGCACCACAAGGCGGAGCCGGAGGACGTCCGATGAGCACCGCCATCAAGGAGCGCATCGCGAACCGCGAGAGTGCTTCGGCCGGCGGCGGCGCGCTGGCGGGGACCGGCACGCTGCTCCGCTTCGCGCTGCGCCGGGACCGCGTCCGGCTCCCGGTGTGGGTGCTGGCGCTCTTCCTCGGCACGCTGTCCACGGCCAACAGCTTCAAGACCAACTACTCGTCGGCGAAGGACCGCGCGTCCATCGCCGACACCATGGACAGCGCGGCGGGCCTCGCGATGACCGGCCCCCGCCACTACCTCAGCGACTACTCGTACGGCTCGATGCTCGGCCACCAGATGCTCGGCTTCACGGCCATCATGGTCGGGATCATGAGCGTCCTGACGGTCGCCCGGCACACCCGCACCGAGGAGGAGACGAACCGCGCCGAGCTGGTCCGCTCCGCCGTCGTCGGCCGGCACGCCTACCTCGCCGCCGCGCTGACGGTCGCGGTGCTCGCGAACCTCGTCCTCGGCCTGCTGATCGCCGCCGGGCTCGGCGGGATGGGCATGGAGGGCATCGACGGCAAGGGCTCTCTGCTGTACGGGCTCGCACACACGGCCATCGGCGTCTTCTTCGCCGCAGTCGCCGCGATCACCGTGCAGATCAGCGGCCATTCGCGCAGCGCCTCCGGCATGGCGATGGCCGTCATCGGCGCGGCCTACGCGCTGCGCGCCTCCGGCGACGTCGGCGACGGCCTTCTGTCCTGGCTGTCCCCGATCGGCTGGGTACAACGGACGTATGTTTACGTCGATAACAACTGGTGGCCCGTACTACTCACCCTCGCGGCAGCCGCGGTCGCGGCCGCGGCCGGATTCGTACTCTCGACGCGCCGGGACGTCGGCGCCGGGCTGAAGGCCGCCCGCCTCGGCAGCCCGCACGCCTCACCGTCCCTCGGCACGCCGCTCGGCTTCGCGCTGCGCCTGCACCGCGGGCTGCTGGTCGCCTTTGGCGCGGCGGCGCTGCTCTTCGGTGTGATGTACGGGTCGATCCTGGGCGACGCCGAAGACATGATCAAGGAGGTCGACGCCTTCGAGAAGTCCATCGAGGGGGTCGGCGGGCAGTCGGTGGCCGAGTCGTTCGCCTCGGTCGTGCTGATCGTCCTCGCCGTGGTCGTGTCGATCTACGTGGTGATGGCCGCCCTCCGCCCGCGCGCCGAGGAGACCGCAGGCCGGGCGGAGCCGCTGCTGTCGACGGGCCTTTCGCGGACCCGCTGGGTGCTGAGCCACGCGATCGTCGCGGCGATCGGCGGCACGGCGCTGCTGCTCCTCGCCGGGATCGGCTTCGGCGCCTCGGGCGCGGGGTCGACCGGCGACGGCGGCCTCTTCCTGAAGCTGGTCGGCGCCTCGCTCGCCTACGCCCCCGCGCTCTGGGTCTGCATCGGCGTCGCGGTCGCCCTCTTCGGCTGGCTGCCGCGGGCGTCGGCGGTGGCGTGGGTGCTGCCGGTGTACGGCTTCCTGGTCGGCTACCTCGGCCAGATCCTGCAGTTCCCGGACGCGCTCAACAACCTCTCCCCGTTCGGCCACGTGCCGCAGCTGCCGGCCGCGGACATGAACTGGACGCCGCTGGGGCTGCTGACGCTGCTGGCCGTAGGCCTGGTGTGGCTGGGGCTGGCGGGCTTCAACCGCAGGGACCTGGAGACGAAGTAGGTCAGACCTCGACGTCGAGGCGCTTCAGCCCGCGGATGACCGCGGAAGGCCCCCACTCCGGCTCGGCGGCGAGCCGCATGCCGGGGGCCTTCCGCAGCAGCGCCCCGTACGACGCCCGCAGCTCAACCTTCGCCAGCGGGGCGCCGATGCAGTAGTGGATGCCGGCGCCGAAGGAGATGTGCGGATTGTCCGTACGGTCGAGGTCGAGGTCGTCGGGCCGGGGGAAGGCTTCCGGGTCGCGGTTGGCGGAGCCGAAGAGGAGGGCGACTTCCTGGCCGCGCGGGATCAACTGCCCGCCGATCTCGATGTCTTCGAGCACCCAGCGCTCGAAGAGGTGGAGCGGGGTGTCGTAGCGGAGAAGTTCATCCACAGCTGTGGACAACTTATCGGGGGCAGCGCGCAGACCGGCGAGCTGCTCCGGGTGCCGGAAGAGCGCATACCACCCATTCACGGTCGAATTGACGGTCGCCTCATGCCCGGCATTGAGCAGCAGCACGCAGGTCGAAAGCATCTCCTGCTCGCTGAGCCGGTCCCCTTCGTCGTACGCGGCGATGAGGCCGGAGATCAGGTCGTCGCCGGGGTTCTTGCGGCGCTCGGCGATCAAGTCCCGGAGATACGCGGAGAATTCCTCGGAGGCGGTGACGGCCTGCCGCGCCGCGTCCTCGCCCGGATTCAGGTCGTACATCCCGCAGATGGCCGCCGACCAGGGCCGCAGCTGATGCCGGTCGCCGGCCGGAATCCCGAGCAGTTCGGAGATGACGGCGACGGGCAGCGGCTCGGCCACGGCGGCAAGAAGATCCCCGCCCCCGTCCGCGACGAAGTCCGCCACCAGCCCGTCCGCCAGCCGCCCCACGACCGGCTCCAGCTCCCGCACCGTACGAGGCGTGAAGGCCTTCGAGACCAGCCGCCGAATCCGCGTGTGATCCGGCGGCTCCAGCTCCAGCAGCCCGTTGTCGTTGAGCGTGTGAAAGGGCTCATGCGCAGCGGACGGCGCACTCCGCCCGAACTCCTCGTGCGTGAACCGATGCCAGTAACTCCGCCCGAGCCGCCGGTCCCGCAGCAGCGCGCTCACATCGGCGTGGTGCGGGATGAGCCACTGCTTCGAGGGATCGAACCAGATGGCCCGCCCCTGCTCCCGCAGCTCGTCGTAGGCGGGGTACGGGTCGGCGACGAAGGACGGTGACCAGGGGTCGAAGGCAGCGCACATGCTCCGACGCTAGGCCGCCCCGGCGGGATCGGACAACGCTCAGCGGGCGTAGTCCTTCAGCTCCTCGGTGTCGAGAGCGATACCGACGGGATCCGGCAGTCCGACCCTCTCGCCGAAGTCGACCGTGTGCAGGTCACGGTAGCGGCCGGATACCGGTCGGCTGTGCACAGTGATGGTGCCCGCATCGCGGTCGATGAGCAGGTAGACCGGGATTTCAGCCTCTGCGTATGCCCAGGGCTTCTCCTTCCGGTCGCGACGGTCAGTGTCGGTGTCGTACGAGGTGACCTCGACGACCATGAGCACCTGTTCGGTGCTCGCCCAGTCGCCATGCCCGGCGAATGCCCCCTTGGGCGCCAGAATGAGATCCGGTTTCGCGCGGCCCTTCCGGTATCCCTCAACCTCAAGGCCGATACCCGAGCTGTACACCCTGAGTTGGGGCCGGAACTGCATGCATTGCTCCTGCAGCCAGCCGATGATCTCCCCGTGATCACCATCCGTCACGCCCTTGACCCCGATCCGTCCATAGATGTACTCGAGCCGGACGGGGACGGCGAGTCGCTCCGCAGCTTTGGCCAGTTCCTCGAAGTCCTTCGCTGCCAGCTGCGCCGCACGTTCTGCCATGAGTGTCATGGTGGCACCACCTTCCGGGCAGGAGCCAGTGTGCCGAGCCCGTGGCGTTCATGGACCGTGATCATCACCTGTGTACCCATACGGGTGACGTCAGTAAATCTCAGGCCACAGCTCCCAGCGAGGCGCGCAGCGCCTGGTACGCGGCCGAGCCCGGGACCAGCGCGGCGTAGTGCCCGGCCCCCTCCAGCACCCGCAGATCGGCGCCGAAGCGCTCGGCGTAGCGGCGTGACAGCTCCGGCGGTACGTCGTCGTCCGCATCCCCGTGCAGCAGCACCACCGGCGCCGTCGGGCCCGTCATCCGCATCGGGTCCGTCTCGTCCAGCCGGTCCGTGACCTTCGCCGCCCCGCCCAGCAGCTCCGCCACCGCGCCGTCGCTGAGCCCGAGTTCATGCGCGCGGGCCAGGTCGGCCACCGCCGCGATGCCGACCACCTTCGACACCGCCGTCGGGCAGCGGGAGGCCGCCCACAGCGCGAGGTGGCCGCCCGCCGAGTGCCCGACGAGCGCCACGGGGCCCGAGCCTGGCAGCGCGGCCAGCGCGGGCGGGAGGTCGTCGAAGGTCGCCGGGAAGCCGCCGTCGCCGCCGACCCGGCGGTATTCGATCAGAGCCACGCACCGCCCCAGATCCGCCGCCAGCGCCGCGGCCGTCGAGCCCAGGTGCGTACGGTCATAGCGCTCCCGCCAGAAGCCGCCGTGCAGCAGCGCGACCACGCCGTCCGTCCCGTACGACTCCCCGTACAGGTCGATGACCTGCGACGGATGGTCGCCGTACGCGAACGTCCGGTCCGGCTCCGCGGGCTTCAGCGCCGCCAGGCCCGTGGTCTCGTCGTCAACGGCGGTCATTCAGCACCTCTTCCAGCGTTCGCGCGGCGCGGCATACGTCCGTAAAGGAGGTATACAGCGGCGTGAAGCCGAAGCGGAGCACATCCGGCTCGCGGAAGTCGCCGACGACGCCGCGGGAGATCAGTTCGCCCATCACCTTGCCGGCGTCGGCGCAGCGCAGCGCGACCTGGCTGCCGCGTTCGGCGTGCGCGGCCGGGGTGAGCGGCTCGACGCCGAGGCCCGCGGTGGCCTCCAGGAACAGGTCGGTCAGGGCCAGGCTCTTGGCCCGTACCGCCGCGATGGCCACCCCGTCCCAGACGTCCAGGGCGGCCTCCAGCGCCAGCATCGAGAGGATGTCGGGTGTGCCCACGCGCCCGCGTATCGCGCCGTCCGCGGGCGTGTAGTCGGGGCGCATGCCGAAGGGGTCCTCGTGCGAGTTCCAGCCGGGGAGCGGGGACTCGAAGCGGGGCTGGTGGTCGCCGCGGACGTAGAGATACGCGGGTGAACCGGGGCCGCCGTTGAGGAACTTGTACGTGCAGCCGACCGCGAGGTCCACGCCGTGCTCGTCCACCCCGACGGGCAGCGCCCCCGCGCTGTGGCAGAGGTCCCAGACGGCCAGCGCGCCCGCATCGTGCAGCGCCGCCGTGATCCCGGGCAGGTCGTGCAGCCGGCCGCTGCGATAGTCGACGTGGTTGACCAGGGCGGCGGCGGTACGGGGACCCGCCGCCGCGGGGATCTCGGCGGGCGCCAGGGGGCGGAGCGTGCACCCCGTCAGGCGGGCGGCCGAGGCCGCGATGTAGCCGTCCGTGGGGAAGGTGGACTCGTCGATGAGCAGCTCGTCGCGCCCCTCCCCCGCCAGTCGTACGGCCCCGACCACGGCCTTCAGCACATTGACGCTGGTCGAGTCGCCCACGACCACCTGCCCGGGGGCGGCTCCGATGAGCGGCGCGATCCGGTCGCCGATCCGCTCGGGCGCGGACCACCAGCCGGACTCCGTCCAGGAGCGGATACGGAGCTCACCCCACTCGCGGGCGATGACGTCGGCGACCCGCCCGGGGACGGTCTTCGGCAGGGCGCCGAGGGAGTTCCCGTCGAGGTAGACGCCCGCGCCGCCAGGCGCATCGTCAGACGCAGCATCCAGAACAAAAGCGTCCCGCTTCCCCGCCAGGGGATCCACGGCGTCCAGCTCCGCCGCCCGGCGCTGCAGCAGTTCAGACATGGGACCTCGCCGTCCACAGCTCGGGGAACACATTCTTGGCCGCGCGCTTCTCCAGCCACGCCACCCCGGCGGAGCCGCCGGTGCCGACCTTCGAGCCCATCGCCCGCCGGGTCGCCACCAGGTGGTCGTTGCGCCAGCGCCACACCAGCTCGGCGACCTCGGTGAGCAGCTCCCCGAGGCGTACGAGCTCGTCCTCCTGGTCCCCGGCGTAGACCTGCGCCCACGCCGCCTCGACCGCCGGGTCGGGCTCGTGCCGCCGCGCCAGATCCCGGTTCAGCACCTCGCCCGGGACCGGGAACCCGCGCCGGGCCAGCAGCCGCAGCGCCTCGTCGTACAGCGACGGCTCGGCAAGGGCCTTCTCCAGCTCCGCGTGCACGCGCGGCGCGCCCCGGTGCGGGACCAGCATGGACGCGGACTTCTCGCCCAGCAGGAACTCCATCCGCCGGTACATCGCCGACTGGAAGCCGGAGCCCTCGCCCAGCGCGCTGCGATAGGCGTTGAACTGCCGGGGGGTGAGATGGGCGAGCGGCTCCCACGAGGCATTGAGCGACTGCAGCTCGTACGTGGAGCGCTTCAGCGCCGCCATCGCCCGCGGCAGGTCGTCCTCGCGCAGCGCGACGGCCGCGGTCTCCCACTCGTGGACGATCACGGTGAACCACAGCTCCATCACCTGCGTGGTGACGAGAAAGACCATCTCCCCGGGATCGTCGGAGAGCGGATGCTGCAGGTGGGTGAGGACGTCGGCCTGGACGTAGTCCTCGTACGGGGTGGTGCCCTCGAAGTCGAGGTTCGGGGCTTCGCCGGATGCGGCGGGATCGGTGGAGGTGTCCGACATCGGTGTCTCCGTCAAGACGTGCTGCCGGGTAGCGGTCCGCCCCAGCCCTGAAGGCTGCGGGGCCCCGGTCCCCTCGGGCGGCGGCGCCTGGGCCGGCGTCTCGCACACCCACCCGCATCGTACGACCTGGTGCTACGAAGGCGGCAAGAGCCGTCTCGCGGGAGACCGGCGGATCAGGAAGGCCGCCTCGCCGGCCGTGGTGATGCCGGCGGCGATGGCCAGGATGACCGCGAGGGCCTCGACCAGGCCGGAGATGCCCTCCTCCACCCGGCTCGCCACCAGGTCGCCGAGGGCCGTGTAGATCAGGGCGCCCGGCAGCAGGGGAGCCACGGCCGGCAGGACGGCGGGGAGCGCCGATACGCCGGTCTTGCGGGCCACCAGCTGGCCGACCGCGCCGACCACCAGGGCGGTGCAGGCGACCGCGAGAATCCGCGCCACCCCGGCCTCGCGGAGCTCCACGTAGACGACGGCGCCGCCGAGGACGAGCAGGGTGATGTAGCCCCACTGCCGTACGGGAACCCGGTAGCGCATCGCCACGGCGAGGGCGAACGCCACCGCGCCCACCGTGCGCCAGGACAGGTAGTCCAGCTGCAGCTGCACGTGGGCGGGCGGCAGGTCGAGGCCCGCCAGCTTGCCGATGCTCAGCACGGTGGCCGTGCCCGCCACGATCGCGGCGAAGACCAGCGACGCGTCGAGGAAGCGGGAGATCGCGGTGAGATGGTGGCCGGTGAGGCTGTCCTGTACGCCGCTCACCATCGTCATCGCCGGCAGCAGCGCCAGGATCGCGCCGACGAGCACGGCCTGCCCTTCGCCCGGCTCCTGCACGGTCGCGATGACCAGCGCCGCCAGGCTGCCCGGCACCACCGCCAGGAACGTGAGGTGGAAGGCGGGCATCCCGTACGCGCCGAGCACGCCGACGATCAGCGCCCCCACCATCGCGGCGGCGAACGACACCACGATGGCGACCGGCCCGCCGCCGGCGAGCATGCTGCCCGCGGCGGCGATCACCGCCGCCTGCAGCAGCCCCGGCAGCCCGCTAGAGCCCGCCGGCGGCGGGTGCAGCGCCGCGTCGGCCGCCGTCCACGCCTCGTCCAGCGCGTACCGGCCGGCGGTGATGTCCGCCACCACCCGGTGAGTGCGCTGCAGGGCGCTGAAGTCGTTGGTCGGCTTCACCACGACGAGTGAGTCCACCAGGCGGGTCTCGGCCTCGCCCGGCGGACCCGGCGGATAGGCGCACATACTCACCTGGCTGAGCGTCACGTCGATCTCGCAGCCGGTCAGCCCGCAGGCCTCGCCGCACGCGAGCATGCCGGCGACGGTCTCCTCGGCCGAAGCGCCGTTCTTCAGCAGGGCGGCTCCCACCATGAGGGAGACCTGCAGCGCCCGCTGCCCGGAGGACGCGGCCGGGCGCGGCGGCTCGGCCGGCTCCAGGCCGCGCAGCCGGCCGAGCGCCCCCTGCACCCACGGCAGCGATTTGCTGGGCACGCCGACCTCCCTGCCGCAGCCGCGATCGTTTCGTCGAGGATCACTCAGCGATCAGCGGCGCGCATCCGGTGGTACGCCTTGGCCCGCTCTCCGGCGGCCGGCGAGCGGGCATCAAGGGGCGGCGCAAACCATGCGCGGCTCAGTTCAGCGTCTGTGCCGCGGTCGCCGAGCTGTCGCGCAGGAAGGTCGAGCAGCGGTCGTGCTCCTCCGTCTCGCCGATGGCGCCGGCGGCCCGGGCCAGGGCGTGCAGGGCGCGCAGGAAGCCGCGGTTCGGCTCGTGCTCCCAGGGGATGGGGCCGTGGCCCTTCCAGCCGTTGCGGCGCAGCGCGTCGAGGCCGCGGTGGTAGCCGGTGCGGGCGTAGGCGTACGACTCGACCGTGCGGCCCGCCTGGAAGGCGTCGTCGGCGAGCTGGGCCCAGGCGAGCGAGGAGCCGGGGAACTTCGCGGCGACCTCGGCCGGATCGGCGCCGTTCGCGAACAGCTCGCGCGGGCCCGGGTCGTCGGGCAGATGTGTGGGAGGCGGTCCTGCTAGCAGGTTCTCGTGGTTCGACATGGCTCCCAGTCTGCCTTGCCCGGCGGCGGAGGCGACCGCTCCAGGTCACCGTTGCTACGGGGCGGGCTGCGAGGCGTCAGTGTTCGGTAACAACGGGTCGCCGACAAGCCGGAATTGATTCTTCCGAGGGCACACTCACCGGGTGGCCGCGTTGACCACGGGTCCACGACGGGGAACACGGGGAGCATCAAAAACACGGGGGATGATCATGCACAGGATGCGTAATCGAAGAATATGGGCCGCCGCGGCGGCGGCCGCCTCCGTGCTCGTGCTCGCCGGCTGCGAGGAAACCGACCAGGGTCCTGGTGGGGCGTATGGAGGGAAGCCGGCCGGGGGCGCGAAGCCCAGCCAGAGCACGTCCAGCTCCCCGGCCGCCGCCGACCCGCTGGGCCAGGCCGACGACCGCGACTACTCCGACCGGCAGCAGCCGCCCGAGCAGAACGTCTGCGAGAGCGACGGCCCCTTCCTGGGCCTGACCGGCTACTCGGCGGAGGTGGAGGGCCCGGACCCGCTGCTCACCATGTGGGAGGGCACGTACGACTGCGGTGACCAGGGCCCGGTCTTCAAGCGGCAGGGCACGCACCCGCGGCTGCTGCCCCTGGACACGGCGAACGTGAAGATCGTGGCGGGCGGCGAGTTCACCGGCGGGAGCGGCACCGAGCCGGTGGCCGTCCAGACCTTCATGGACAAGCTGCAGAAGATGAAGGACGAGGGGCGGCTCGGCACGGAGAACAACTCGCTGGAGTTCTACGTCCAGTTCGGCGGGCCGATCGGGGAGGACGGGCAGGGCACGGACAACAAGGTCGTGTACCTGTACCAGATCATCGACGGCTGAGCCGAAGACGGCGCACGGCCGCGGCGAGCGCGGCGGCGCCCACACAGCAGCGGGCCCGGCATCCACGGGGGTGGTGCCGGGCCCGCGTACGTTTCGTACCGCTACTTCAGCTTCGTGCCGGTCGAGCGCAGGTCGCCGCAGGCCTCCTGGACGCGGTCGGCCATCGACTTCTCGCCGAGCTTGCCCCAGGAGCGCGGGTCGTAGGTCTTCTTGTTGCCGACCTCGCCGTCGACCTTCAGGACGCCGTCGTAGTTGCGGAACATGTGGTCCGCGACCGGGCGGGTGAAGGCGTACTGGGTGTCCGTGTCGAGGTTCATCTTGACCACGCCGTTCTGCAGCGCGGTGGCGATCTCCTCCTTGGTGGAGCCGGAGCCGCCGTGGAAGACGAAGTCGAACGGGCTGCTCTTGCCGTACTTGGCGCCGACGCCCTCCTGGAGGTCCTTGAGGAGCTCCGGGCGGAGGACGACGTTGCCCGGCTTGTAGACGCCGTGCACATTCCCGAAGGAGGCGGCCAGCAGGTAGCGGCCCTTCTCGCCCAGGCCCAGGGCCTCGGCGGTGCGCAGCGCGTCGTCGACGGTGGTGTACAGCTCGTCGTTGATCTCGTGCGTGACGCCGTCCTCCTCGCCGCCGGTCGGGGTGATCTCGATCTCGAGGATGATCTTCGCGGCGGCGGCGATGGGCAGCAGCTCGGCGGCGATGGCGAGGTTGTCGGAGAGGGTCTCGGCCGAGCCGTCCCACATGTGGGACTGGAACAGCGGGTTCTGGCCGGCCTTCACGCGCTCCTCGGAGACCGCGAGCAGCGGGCGGACGTAGCCGTCCAGCTTGTCCTTCGGGCAGTGGTCGGTGTGCAGCGCGACATTGACCGGGTACTTCTTGGCGACGATGTGCGCGAACTCGGCCAGCGCGACCGCGCCGGTCACCATCTCCTTGTCGTACTGACCGCCCAGGAACTCGGCGCCACCCGTCGAGATCTGGATGATGCCGTCGCTCTCGGCCTCGGCAAAGCCGCGCAGCGCGGCGTGCAGAGTCTGGGTCGAGGTCACGTTGATGGCCGGGTAGGCGAACTTGCCTGCCTTCGCCCGGTCGAGCATCTCGTTGTAGACCTCGGGGGTTGCGATGGGCATCTGTCCGCTCCTTGGATGTGCGGGTTATTGGGCCTTAAGGACGACCTCATCGTCGAGCGTCGCCCCCATCTTCCCATCCCGGCGCCAATGCTCCAGCAGTCGTCCCGCCCACGTTTCACGTGAAACAGGCGTTCGACTTTACGTTCGGATCGGCGGCGGCCATCGGTCAGGCCAGGCCGAGCTCGGCGCTGCCGTAGGCGTAGCGGTACGGGACGCCGGTGCCCTGCTGAATCTTCTCCGCGGCGCCGGTGGCCCGGTCCACGATCGTCGCGACCGCGACCAGCTCCGCGCCGGCCTCCAGCACCGCCTCCGCGGCGGTGAGGGGGGAGCCGCCGGTGGTGGAGGTGTCCTCGACGACCAGGACGCGGCGGCCCTTGATGTCCGGGCCCTCGATGCGCCGCTGCATGCCGTGCGTCTTGGCGGCCTTCCGTACGACGAAGGCGTCCAGGGTGCGGCCGCGGGCGTGGGCGGCGTGCAGCATCGCGTCCGCGATCGGATCGGCGCCGAGGGTGAGCCCGCCGACGGCGTCGTACTCCAGGTCGGCGGTGAGGTCGAGCATCACCTGACCGACCAGCGGGGCGGCGGAGCCGTCGAGGGTGACGCGGCGAAGGTCGACGTAGTAGTCGGCTTCCAGACCGGAGGAGAGGGTCACTTTGCCGTGCACGACGGCCTTGTCCTTGATCTGCTGCAGCAGGGCGGCGCGGGGGTCAGTCATGGTGCCCGAGCGTATCGGAGCCGTCAGGTCACGCCCGGCGCGCGCCGCACGACCAGGTGATTTGCGGTCCGGGGCGGTTCCGTCGAGGGGCGCGGGGCAGTTTCCCGGCCGACGAGCGGGGCGAGCAAGCGCCCCGCACCGACGGAGAGGGATCTTGGTTATGCGTACGGCAATGAAGCGGACGGCCGCCGTGGCGGGAATGGTGCTCGCGGCCGCGATGCTGGGGGCCTCGCAGGCGAGCGCGGCCGCGCCCGCGCAGCTCGACATCGTGACGGGACTGCTGGGCGGGCTCCTCGGCGGCGGCGGTGGCGCCTAGCCCAAAGACCGCCAGGCCCACGTCATCGTGGCCTCCAGCGGGTCGATGGGGGTCACGAGGCGAGGCATCGTGTTGAGGCCGTTCGGGGGGCCGGTCTGCGGCTCGACGCAGACGGCCTCCGCCTGCTCGTCGTAGACCACGACCCACTCCTCGCGGCTGGTGACCTTCAGCTCCAGCGCGTCCGGCCAGGTCAGGGTCACGTCCACGCCCGCCGGCATGCCGAAGCAGTCGTCCCAGGGGCTCGGCAGCGGCGCGATGCGCTTGCCGGTGGGGAGGTGGTCGGCGCCGCGCTCCTCCTGCCATTCGGCGTCGAAGGCGATCTCGACATCGCCGCCGCTGCCGAGGTTGCGCAGGAACCAGGGGTGCCAGCCGACCTGCGCGGGGAAGGAGTCCCCGGCGGTCTCGACGCCCATGAAGACGGTGAGCGAGCCGCCGTCCTCGGCGAGCTCGAAGCTCTGGGTGACGGTGCCGGCGTACGGCCACGGGTCCCCGAGGGCGTAATCGAAGGCGGCCCGGCGCCCGTCCGCCTCGCGGACCCGCCACGGCACGTTCCGGCCGGTGCCGTGGCTGGCGTGCGGTGGGGCGTTCAGCGGCATCTGATGGCGTACGCCACCGCTGAGGAACTGGCCGTTCTCGATCCGGCCGCAGAACGGCACCATCGGAAAGCAGCCGTACTTCGCGCCCTGCCGCAGCAGCTCGACGCCGCCGACGCGCAGGCTTTCGATGCGGCAGCCGTTGTCCGGGTTGACGGTGAGCTCGGCGTCCCCGGCGGTGAGGCGAGTGGTGGTCACATGCGCCAGCCTACGCAGATCACCGCCGACGCCGCAGCGCCCGTCCTATGACGACCACCGTCGCCACCGCGACCGCCGCCGCCGGCGCCGCCCAGCGCAGTCGCGCCACCGGCGACAGCGTCTCCGTCGGCGGCATCGGCGCGTAACGGCCGCGCGGCGGGGCGTGGTCGACCTCCTCCGTGGAGCGGCCGATCATGCTGCGCCTCGCGTGGGCCGCCTCGGCCTGGGGGCCGAGCGATGCGGCCAGCTCCTCGGCTTCGGCCTCGATGGCCGCCGCCTCGGCGTCGACGTCCGCCTCGGCAGCCAAGGGGTCCGGCTCGTCCTCCTCGCCGGCCTCGGAGAGGGGGTCGAGGGACGGCGGCGGTATCTCGGCGTCGAAGACGCTGGGTGAGCCCTGCGGCTCCGCCCCCTCCGCACCATCCGAAGGGGGCTCCGAAGGCTCCGAGGACGCCTTCTCCTCGCTCGCATGCCGCGCTTCCGGCCCCGGGATGCCCGGGATCGCGCGGTCGTTGTCATCGTCGGGCGCCTCGATCGGCGTCGTCTCAAGACCGGCCGTCAGGCTCTCCGCGAACCGCTCCAGCAGCCGCCCCGCCGAAGCCTTCGCCTGGGCCGGCGGCACCGCCGCGATCCGCCCCTCGCCGCTCACCGTCCCGGAGCACGCCAGCGCCGTACCGCCGTCCGCGGGACTCGGCGTGATCGTCAGAGCCAGCTTTACGGAGCCGGTGCCGCGGGCCTCCGCGCCCTCGCCCTCGATGGCGACGGTCTCGCCCTGCGGGGTGAGGCGGAGGGTGCCGCGATACGTGATCGTGGACCCGCCGATCCGCAGCCGCAGCCGGCCCTGGAGGGCCGCACCGCCCTCTTCGCGCGGCTCGTCACCGGCGTCGAGCTGCAGGCCGGGGACGGCGCGGGCCACCCGGCCGGGGTCGGCCAGGGCGCGGCGGACGGTCGCCGCGGGGAACGGGACGTACACCTCATGCTCCATAAGGCGGAGCTTAGCTCTCCGGACGGTTGGGCGTTGGGTGGTTGTTGCGTCCGGGCAAGGTCTCCGGGCCGGAAGCGACGTGGCCCGAGACGCCTCAGGGCCCGTACCGCGGGTGCAGCAGCGTCGACGGCAGGACGTCAGGCGGGCCCTGACCCAGCGGATGGAGCCGGCCGGCCGGGATGTCCGTACGCGGCAAGGTGACGCCGCCACCGCGGCCCGCCAGCAGCAGCCCCCACCACTGCCCGCCCGCCCGGTACTGGTACGGCACCACCCGCAGCCCGGTGGAGCGCACCGACGCCGCCACCGTCCAGTACCCGTCCCGCTCCGCCCGCCCGCGCTCCGCCAGGGCCTCCACCCGCACACCGAGCCGCCCGCCGGGTGCCATCGCGCGGGCCGCGAGGCCGTAGAACTCCTGCGAATAGTCCTTGGCGGTGGTCTCCCCGCCGGGGTCGGGAAGGTCCGACAGGACGACGTCGTACCGGCCGCGCGGCGCCTCGTGCCGCAGCCAGTCGAAGGGCTGCGCGCGCACCGCGTGCACCCGCGGGTCGCCGTGCACGCGGTCGTTGAGCTCCTTGAGCCCCGCGTCCGTACGGGCCAGGCGCAGCACCTCGGCGCTGGGCTCGACCAGCGTCACCGAGCGCACCCCGGGCGTGCGCAGCAGCTCGCGCGCCGCGAGGCCGTCGCCGCCGCCGAGCACGAGGACGCGCGGGGCGGGGTGTGCGGTGCCGGCGAGCGCCGGGGCGACGAGGCCCGGGTGGTAGCGGTCGGCGGGGCGGGAGCTGGCCCGCAGGCTGCCGTCGGCATATAAGGACAGCGGTCCGTCGCTGCGCTTGTCGTCCATCCCGCCCACGCCGCCGGTGAGCACCGTCTCGGAGCCGCCGGCCCGCACCGCGACCCGCACGTCGTCCCCGTACACCGCGGTGCGCGCCGCGCGCTCGAAGGGCGCGGTCAGGATCGTGGCGACGGCGAGCAGGGCGAGCACCGCGGCATTGCCCGCGAGGAGGCCCCAGCGGGCGCGGGGGCTGAGGTCGTAGCGGAAGAGCCAGAGGACGAGGGCGCCGCCGACGGCGGCGTTCACCGCGCCGGTCAGCAGCGCCGAGGTCAGCTCGCCGAGCCAGGGCAGCAGCACGAAGGGGAAGGCGAGGCCGCCGATCAGCGCCCCCACATAGTCGGCCGCGAAGAGGTCGGCGACGGCGCCGCCCGGGTCCTGCCGCCGGATCCGCTGGATCAGCGTCATCAGCAGCGGCACCTCGGCGCCGATCAGCACGCCGATGGCGAGCGAGAAGCCGATCAGGGCCACCCGCGGCTGCCCTAACCAGGCGAAGGACGCGTAGAGCGCCATCGCCGAGAGGCCGCCGACCAGGCCGAGCACCGCCTCCACCGCGCCGAAGCCGACGGCGGCGCGGATCCGCAGCCGCTTGGCGGCGAGGGCACCGAGGCCCATCGCGAAGACCATGATGGACAGCACCAGGGAGGCCTGGGTGACGGAGTCGCCGACCAGATACGAGGCGAGGGCGACCAGCTCCAGCTCGTAGATCAGTCCGCAGGCCGCGCAGATGAAGACGGTGACGAGCACGAGGAAGCGGCCGGCGGCCGGCTGCACGGGCAGCCGCATCGCCGGGCCTGCGGGCACACCGCCGCCACCGGCTGCGGGGACGGCGCACTCGTGCGGTTCGATCACCTTTGGAACGATACGTTTGCGGCGGTGGCGCCCTTTGTCACCCACACGGGTTCGATATGCCGAGCGCATAAGCCAGTGGTGGTGTGCGGCGCGGACTCAGACCGGCTCCGCAACCTTCACGCCCACCCTCGTTCGGGTGGTGACCAGCCGGCCCTCCTGCGGATACGAGTGCCAGGTGCGCCAGCCGACCTGTCCGCCCTGCCGGTGCACCAGCAGCGCGGTGAAGGCGTGCGGGCTGCCGGGGAAGGTGCCGGCCAGGCCGTGCGGGTGCTCGGCGACCAGCGCGAGCAGCTCCTGCGCCCGCGCCTCGAAGGCGCCGGGCGACAGGGTCTCGACCCGGGCGCTGAACTCGTACTCCCACTCGCCGACCTGCTTCGCCACCCCCAGCGGTAAGGGCGTCGAGCTGCCCGGCAGGCAGGCCACGGTCTCCGAGCAGCTGCCGGTCTCGTCGAGCAGGATCACCTGGTGCGAGGCGCCGAGGAGGCGCAACTGCAGTGCTTTGGCGTCCAGTTCGAGGTCGAGTACGGCCAGCGCGGGCAAGGGCTCCATGCCCAGGCGCCAGGCCAGGTCGGTAGCTCGGGTGTCGGTGTAAGACGTCTTGAGGGTGGTGAGCATGGGTCGGCTCCGCAAACACGCAGTGATGGATGGGCCGGCCCTCCCCCAAGCTCTTCCGGCAACGCTGCGAGCAAGGGGGTACCCCCTTGCGGGAGGACCTCGGAACGTTTCAGGCCAGCCGGTTCCGACTCACACGGAATCATGAACCGACCGATCCCCACAGCGTTTTTACCCATCTTCACCGGGTTTACATCCCCTGGAGGGCCTCACTGGTCACATGTTCAACCGTTAGCGGGCCCGGCGGCCAAGTACGGTCGCCGGGCCGAAAGCAAGTGTGCGCTTTCCGGTCAGGTGTCAGGTGCCCGGCGCCGGAAGCCAGGTGTCCGGCGCCGGGCACCGGGTGTCAGGAGCCGCCGCCCCCGCCGCAGCCCCCACCACCGCCGCCGCACGACGACCCCCCGCCGCACGACGACCCGCCCCCGTCGGACGAGCTGCCGCAGCCGCCGCCCCCGCCGCCACCGGACCAGCCCGACCGCCGCCCCCTCCCGGAGCCGGAGCCGCCCGCCTTGGCGATCATCGAGACGACGGCGATCACTCCGAAGAACACCAGAACAATCCAGAACCCCATGGTCAATCCCCCTTTCCACCAGGCCTGTTCGGCCGGTGAACGACTGGTGCCCGACCCGCTCGATCCACAAAACGGATTTGAGGAACTCCAGAGCTTCAGCCGCCCGTATGCCCGACTGTGGCCGGAAACCTCCGCCGGACCGGCCGCTACGGCGGCATGCGAGCATGTCCCGCATGGGACGACCGCTGCTCAATCGCCGCCTCGACGGCTTCGGGACCACGATCTTCGCCGAGATGTCCGCGCTCGCGGTGCGCACCGGCGCGATCAATCTCGGCCAGGGCTTCCCCGATACGGACGGCCCCGCGGAGGTCCGCGAGGCCGCCGTGCGCGCGCTGCGCGAGGGCCACGGCAACCAGTACCCGCCGGGCCCCGGCATCCCCGAGCTGCGGCGCGCGGTCGCCGCCCACCAGCGGCGGTTCTACGAGCTCGAGTACGACCCGGACCGCGAGGTCCTGGTCACCGCCGGCGCCACCGAGGCGATCGCGGCGTCGCTGCTCGCGCTCGTGGAGCCCGGCGACGAGGTGATCGCGCTGGAGCCGTACTACGACTCGTACGCCGCCTGCATCGCCATGGCGGGCGGCACCCGCGTCCCGGTCACCCTGCGCCCGAACGGCGACGGATACGTACTCGACCTGGACGAGCTGCGCGCCGCGGTGACCGACAAGACCCGCCTCATCCTCCTCAACACCCCCCACAACCCCACCGGCACCGTCGCCACCCGCGCCGAGCTGACCGCCATCGCGGAGCTGGCGGTGGAGCGCGACCTGCTGGTGATCACCGACGAGGTCTACGAGCACCTGGTCCATGACGGCGAACACCTCCCGCTCGCGAGCTTCCCCGGCATGCGCGGCCGCACGGTCTCGATCTCCTCGGCGGGGAAGACCTTCTCGTTCACGGGCTGGAAGGTCGGCTGGGTGACGGCGGCGCCGGAGCTGGTCACGGCGGTGCGGACGGCGAAGCAGTACCTGACGTACGTATCGGCGGGCCCCTTCCAGTACGCGGTGGCCGAGGCCCTCGCCCTCCCCGACGAGTACTTCCGCTCCCTGCGCGCCGACCTGCGCGGCAAGCGCGACCTGCTGGCGGCGGGCCTGGAGGACGCGGGCTTCCGCGTCTACCGGCCGGCGGGCACGTACTTCATCACCACCGACATCCGCCCGCTCGGCGAGGACGACGGCGTCGCCTTCTGCCTGGGGCTGCCGGAGCGCTGCGGGGTCGTCGCGGTCCCCGCCTCGGTCTTCTACGACGACAAGTCCGCCGGCCACTCCATCGTCCGCTTCGCCTTTTGCAAGCGCGACGAGGTGCTTCGGGAGGCGGCCGCCCGCCTCAAGGCGGGCCTGGCCTGAAGGAGCCTGAAGCTCACAGCGCCCCCGGGTTGACGATCACCCACTCCTGGGGCGGGCCCTCGTGCTTCCAGAGGCTGATCTTGGCGAGGGGCTGCTTGGACTTGTTCTCCAGGTTCAGCGCCGACTGGGGGTGGGCGTAGCTGCTGAAGTAGCCGTGGACGCCGCCGCCCGCCTGCGCGACACGGGTGAAGCGCCACAGCTGGTCGCGTTTGTGGTCGCAGGTGGCCAGGGCGGCGGTGCCCCAGCCCTGGGCGTTGACGGACTCGGCGGCGATGCAGTTGCCGGAGTAGACGTTGCGGATCTGGTAGACGCCGGGCTTGACCGCCTTCAGGCGCCAGTTCTGGTCGGGTCCGGCGGCCTTGGCGCCCTTTGCGCACGGGAACTGGTAGGCCACATCGCCCGGATTGCCCTGCGCCCAGGTCTCGTCGTTGCGGTCGTAGCCGCCGTCGAGACACTGCCAGCTGTAGGCCGATTGAATCGTGGTGACCGCACCGCTGCTGCCCGGCCAGTCGCCGGCGGCGGCGCGCGCGGCGTGGTGCGTGCCGCCGGTGCGCGGCGCCGTCGTCATGAGCGGCGGCTTGGGCTCGTCGTCGCCCTTCGCCTTGGCCTCGGTCTTGGTCTTTGCCTTCGCCTTCGCCTTCGCGGACTTCTTCGCGTCGGCCGCCCCGCCCTTCGTACCGGCCGTGTCCGACGCCGCCGTCTTCTTCCCGCCGTCGTCGCTCAGCGGCCCGCTCGTATACGCCCAGCCCGCCGCCCCACCCACGAGCAGCACCGCCACCGCACCGGCGATGACCGCCCCTCTTCGTCCGCCCCGCGCTTCCCGGGAGCGGGCGTGGCCCTGTGACATGGGGATCCCTCGTTTCCGTACGAACCTGGCCGACGCCGCGACGCAGAGTGGAGCTCAGGGGTCCGTTCGAGGCGGCGGCAGGATCCTACGCCTCAGGAGTGCCGGGTGGGGAGTGCAGGGGGCATTGACAGTGCACGGACACCCGGGAGAATCTTTCTAGCGCAGGTCCCGACAACGTTGTCTAAGTGGACGCACGGAGACGCCTTGAGACGCCTGATACCCCTGGCCGCCGTCGCGGCCCTGCTCGCGGGAACGGTGGGCGCGGCGCCCGCCTTCGCCGCCGGCGGCTCGTCAGAAGACCAGCTCACCGACTATGTGAACCCCTTCATCGGCACCCAGAACGAGGGCAACAACTTCCCCGGCGCGGCCGTCCCGTTCGGCATGGTGCAGCTGTCCCCCGACACCGGTCACAACACCGGCTACGACTACGACGAGAAGTCCATCCGCGGCTTCTCCTCCGTCCACCTCGCGGGCGTCGGCTGCGGCCTCGGCGGCGACCTCCCGGTGATGCCCACGACCGGCGACATCACCAAGACGGACAACGCCGACTACGCCGCCCCCTTCAGCCACGACAAGGAGAGCGCGTCCCCGGGCTCGTACAAGGTCGCCCTCGATACGGGCATCACCGCCGAGCTGTCGGCGACCGAGCACACCGGCTACCAGCGCTACACCTTCCCGGAGACGGAGAAGGCCAACGTCCTGTTGAATTCCGGCCAGTCGCTGCACAAGATCTCGTCCAGCAGCGTGCGGGTCCTTAACGACCGCACCATCGCCACCGAGATCGACGGCAGCGGCTTCTGCCAGGACACCAAGGGCTACAAGCTCTACGCGATCACCAAGTTCGACCGCCCCTTCGCCTCGTACGGAACGTGGTCGGGCGACACCGTCACCGCCGGCAGCAAGGGCGCGGAGGGCGGCGGGAAGCGGGGCGCGTACGCCCGCTTCGACACCACCAAGGGCGACCGCAGCGTCGGCGCGGTGACCGCGATCTCGTACGTGGACGCCCGCGGCGCCGCCCGCAACCTGGCGGCCGAGGGCGGCGACTCCTTCGACCGTACGAAGGCGAAGGCCCAGCGGACCTGGGAGCGGCGCCTGGAGCAGGTCAAGGTGCAAGGCGGCAGCGACGAGCGCCGGCGCACCTTCTACTCCGCGCTCTACCGCGCGCTGCTGCACCCCAACACCGGCACCGACGTGGACGGCCGCTACACCGGCTGGGACCAGAAGATCCACCGGGCGGGCAAGGACTTCACGTACTACCAGAACTGGTCGCTCTGGGACACGTACCGCACCCAGGCCCAGCTGCTCTCGCTGCTGGCGCCCGACGAGTCCCGGGACATGGCGCTGTCGCTGCTGAAGATCGACCAGCAGGGCGGCTGGCTGCCCAAGTGGGGCTACGGCACGGTCGAGACGAACATCATGACCGGCGACCCGGTCACCCCCTTCCTCACCAACGCCTACCGGCAGGGGCTGCTGAGGGGCCATGAGGAGGAGGCGTACGCGGCGCTGAAGAAGAACGCGGACGGGGTGCCGCCGGCGGACTCGCAGTACGCGGGCCGGGCGGGGAACGCGGAGTATCTGAAGGACGGCTACGTCCCGCTCGACCCGGACCACCCGCACAAGCCGGGCGACAACGACTTCCAGCACGGCGCCTCGGCGACGCTCGAGTACGCGCTGTCGGACGCCGCGTTGTCAGAGATGGCCCGTAAGCTCGGCCACGAGGACGACGCGAAGCGCTATGCCGAGCGGTCGCAGAACTACCGCGAGCTGGTCGACCCGGAGACGAACTTCTTCCGCGCGCGGGACACCTCCGGCGCCTTCACCAGCGACCCGGACCCGGCGAAGGGCGAGGGCTTCCACGAGGGGACGTCCTGGCAGTACACGTGGCTGGTGCCGCAGGACATCCCGGGGCTGATGGAGGTGATCGGCGGCCGCGAGGCCACCGAGAAGCGGCTCGACTCCTTCTTCGCGTACGAGGAGCTGCTGAAGGATCCGGAGAAGACGGCGCGCGAGACGTGGGTGAACGGCGCGTACGACTACTACAACGCCGACAAGTACAACCCGCAGAACGAGCCGGACCTGATCGCCCCGTACACCTACCTCTCCACCGGCAGCCCGTACAAGACGACGGACGTGGTGCACGCCGCGCTGACGCTCTTCACGAACGCGCCGAACGGGGTCACGGGGAATGACGACCTCGGCACGATGTCGTCGTGGATGGTGCTGTCGTCGATGGGCGTCTTCCCGGTCTTCCCGGGGACGGATACCTGGGGCCTGTCGACGCCGGTCTTCGACCGGGTGGACCTGAAGCTGGACCGCCGCTACTTCCCGCGCGGGCATCTGGGGATCAGCGCGGAGGGGACGTCGGACACGGACCGGTACATCCAGTCGGTGGCGGTGGACGGTGCGGCGCAGTCGCATACGTGGCTGTCGACGGATGAGCTGCGGGGCGCGGGCGAGGTGTCCTTCGAGGTCGGCGCGAAGCCGTCGGAGTGGGGGACGGGCGCGGGCGACGCGCCGCCGTCCACGCAGCGCTGACCTGCTTCGAAAAGCCCAGTGGCCCCCTTCCTGCCGCAACGGGAAGGGGGCCACTGCACGTGGTCGCTCAGGCCTCGTCGTCGCCCGGCTTCTCGCCGTCGTCGTCGCCGTCGACCTCGGCCGCCAGGCCGAGCTGCTCGAGCAGCCACTTGTCGAACTGGACCGACGCCTGCACCCAGCTCACCGTGGAGGACACGAAGTGCTCCAGGGAGACGCCGGTGCCGATCAGCATCTGCGCCTCGCCGATCAGGCGGACGCCGCCGTCGTCGTGGGTGTGGCTGTAGACCTTCGGCCACAGGGTGCGGGCGTTCCACTCGTCGATGACCTCGAGCAGCCGCGGCTTGTCGTCGATGGAGTGCTCGCGGTCGTAGAACGTACGGACCGAGAAGATCTGCTGCTCGTCCTCGCCGCGGAACATGAAGTACGTGCGGAACTGCTCCCACGGCGCGGCGAGGTCACCCTCGTCGTCGACGACATGCTTCAGCTCCATCTGGTCCAGGAGCTGCTTGACCAGATCCTGGTCGGGGATGATCGGTCCGGCGGGCGGACCGGACTCCGGTTCTGGCTGGCCCCCGCCGAAATTCGGAATCGAGGACGGGTCGATGCTCACCGTGGATTTCCCTTCATACGCGTAGCCGCCATCCTCCCCCATCCCGGACCCGGTGTGGCAACCCTGGAGGTCAGGACGCCGCGCCCACCAGCAGCCCGTCGCCCGCGACGTCCACCCGCACCGTGTCGCCGTCCTTGACCTCGCCCGCGAGGATCTCCCGGGCGAGCTGGTCGCCGATCGCCGTCTGGACGAGGCGGCGCAGCGGCCGGGCCCCGTACGAGATGTCCGCGGACTGCTCGCCCTCGGGCACGCCGAGCCGGGCCAGCCACGCCAGCGCCTCGTCGCTGACCTGCAGGGTCAGGCGGCGCTCTGCGAGGCGGCGCTGCAGGTGATCGATCTGGATCTGCGCGATCCGGCCGAGCTGCTCGCCGCCGAGGGCGTGGAAGACGACGAGATCATCGAGGCGATTGAGGAATTCCGGGCGGAAGGAGGACCGGACCGTCTCCAGCACCTTCTCCTTCTTCTCCTCCTCCTTCAGCAGCGGGTCGACCAGGAAATTCGAGCCGAGGTTGGAGGTGAGGATCAGGATGGTGTTGCGGAAGTCCACCGTCCGCCCCTGGCCGTCGGTGAGCCGGCCGTCATCGAGGACCTGGAGCAGGATGTCGAAGACCTCGTGGTGCGCCTTCTCCACCTCGTCCAGGAGGACGACGGAGTACGGGCGGCGGCGCACGGCCTCGGTGAGCTGCCCGCCCTCCTCGTACCCGACGTAGCCGGGCGGCGCCCCGACCAGCCGCGCCACGCTGTGCTTCTCGCTGTACTCGCTCATGTCGATGCGGACCATCGCCCGCTCGTCGTCGAAGAGGAAGTCGGCGAGCGACTTCGCCAGCTCGGTCTTGCCGACGCCGGTCGGGCCGAGGAAGAGGAAGGACCCGGTCGGCCGGTCCGGGTCGGAGATCCCGGCGCGGGACCGACGGACGGCATCGGACACGGCCCGTACCGCCTCGGCCTGCCCGATCAGCCGCTTGCCGAGCTCGTCCTCCATCCGCAGCAGCTTCTGCGTCTCGCCTTCGAGCAGCCGCCCGGCGGGGATGCCGGTCCAGGAGGCGACGACATCGGCGATGTCATCGGAGCCGACCTCCTCCTTGACCATGGTGTCCTTGGCGGCCTCGGCCTCGGCTTCGGAGGCCTCCTCGAGCTCACGCTCCAGGGTCGGAATCTCCCCGTAAAGCAGCTTGGAGGCGGTGTCGAAGTCCCCGTCGCGCTGCGCGCGCTCGGCCGTCCCCCGCAGCTCATCGAGCTTCTCCTTGAGCTCACCGACCCGGTTGAGCCCCTGCTTCTCCTTCTCCCACCGGGCGGTCAGGCCGCGCAGCTCCTCCTCCTTGTCGGCGAGATCCTTCTGCAGCTTGGCGAGGCGCTCGCGCGAGGCGGCGTCGGTCTCCTTCTCCAGCGCGAGCTCCTCCATCTTCAGGCGGTCGACGGAGCGCTGGAGCTCATCGATCTCCATGGGGGAGGAGTCGATCTCCATACGGAGCCGGGAGGCCGCCTCGTCAACGAGGTCGATGGCCTTGTCGGGGAGGAAGCGGGAGGTGATGTAGCGATCGGAGAGGGTGGCGGCGGCGACAAGGGCGGAGTCGGAGATGGCGACCTTGTGGTGCGCCTCGTAACGCCCCTTGAGCCCGCGGAGGATGGCGATGGAGTCCTCGACGCTCGGCTCGGCGACGAGCACCTGCTGGAAGCGCCGCTCAAGGGCGGGATCCTTCTCGATCCGCTCCCGGTACTCATCGAGGGTGGTGGCGCCGACCATGCGCAGCTCGCCGCGGGCGAGCATGGGCTTGAGCATGTTGCCGGCGTCCATGGCGGAGTCGCCGCCGGCACCGGCGCCGACGACGGTGTGCAGCTCGTCGATGAAGGTGATGACCTGTCCGTCGCTCTCCTTGATCTCCGCGAGTACGGTCTTGAGCCGCTCCTCGAACTCACCGCGATACTTGGCACCGGCGACCATGGCGCCGAGGTCGAGGGCGACGAGCCGCTTGTTCTTGAGCGACTCGGGCACGTCACCTTTGACGATCCGCTGGGCGAGCCCCTCGACGACGGCGGTCTTGCCGACGCCGGGTTCGCCGATGAGGACGGGGTTGTTCTTGGTACGGCGGGACAGCACCTGCACCACGCGCCGGATCTCATGGTCCCGCCCGATGACAGGGTCGAGCTTGCCCTCGCGCGCGGCGGTGGTGAAGTCGGTGCCGAACTTCTCGAGGGCCTTGTACGTACCCTCAGGATCCTTGCTGGTGACGCGCCGGCCACCCCGCTGCTCCTCAAAGGCGGCGAGCAGCTTCTTGGCGGAGGCACCCTGCTTGTCGAGGAGGTCGGCGATGGCCCCACCCTTGGCAGCGATCCCGATGAGCAGATGCTCGGTGGACACATACTGATCCCCGAGCTCCTTGGCCCGCTGAGCCGCGTCGGAGATGACCCCGAGCAGCTCCCGGCTGGCCTGCGGCGCGGAGACGGTCGCCCCCTGCACGCGCGGAATGCCGGCGAGGGCGGCTTCCGCCCCCGACCGGAGCGCGGACTGATCAGCACCGACGTCGGCCAGCAGATCCTGCAGGTTCTCGTTGTCCTGCCCCTCGAGCAGGGCAAGCAGCAGGTGCGCGGGCGTGATGTCCGGATGCCCGCCGTCGACAGCGCGGCTGTTGGCACCGCTGATCGCTTCCTGGCTCTTGTTGGTCAGCTCCGCATCCACTGCTGTGTGCTCCTCCTGCTGCTGGTCGCGCGTACTCTGCCTGCCCAGCTCAACCTGAACTAAGTTGAGTCTATTCCACTCAACCCTACGGAAGCCAGCGCAGAAAGCTTCCCTCCTCACCCTCAGGAGTGAGGATGCGGCCGGAAGGCCGTTCGACGCCGCCATCCGTGCCTAGCGTGGGCGTCCTGGTCACCCAGACGAAAGGGGGGCAACATGACACTCATGGCACCGGACGCGCCGCCGCAGGACTATCTGCTGGAATTCTTCCTGTCACTCGACACCCCCGAGGGCATCCGAGCGGAGCTCATCGAGGGGGAAATCGTCTTGTCACCTGCGCCGGATGGCGATCATGAAGACGCCATCGCCGTGATCACCAAACAGGTCTACTCGTCGTCAAAAACCTCCATGGACGCCTCCGCCAATAAGGGGCTTGAGCTACCACGGGACGCCCAGCCTACGAATCACGTGATCCCCGACATCACGTTGGCTCCCAGCGACCTGCGCCCTTTCCGCGGAAAGCCCTCCTGGATGGAGCCCGACGGCGTGGCGATGGTCGTCGAGGTGACCTCGACCAAGCCCGAGGCAGACCGGATCACCAAGCGGCGCAGCTACGCCCGGGCCGGAATTCCGCTCTACCTGCTCGTGGACCGCGACCGGGAAACGGTGACGCTCTTCAGCGATCCCCGCCTCCAGGACTACACCGCGACCCATACCGCCCCCTTCGGCGAGCCGCTGCACCTCCCGGCCCCCTTCGGCTTCGACCTGGAGACCGCCGACTTCCTCTAGCCGGCTCTGACGCCTGTTTGTGCAACGGCCTGTTGCACAACTCGCTCGCCGGCGCGGATCTCGTCCAGGCGATGAGCCCCGTACACGACCAGCCCCCACAGCAGGCAGCAGAAGGCGGCGGTGTGCACCAGGGCGCGGGCGGTGTTCCAGAAGACCCATCGTGCCTCGAAGTCCGCACGCGCGGAGGCGAGGCCGGCGGCCGGGCCGTCCGGGTCGGCGGCCTTGGCGAGCTGGTCATTGAGAGGGACGTTCACGGCACTGGTGATCGCGAAGGCGACGAGATAGAGCACGAGCGCGGCGATGATCCAGGGCAGCGCGGGTCTCCCCTGGCCGCGCCAGGCGAGCACGGCGGCGAGGACCAGCAGGGGAATCGCCCCCATGAAGGGGAGCATGAAGGCCGGATTGATGATGGCCTTGTTGATGTTCTGCATCGCCTCGACCAGCGTCCGGTCGGACGAGCGGCCGAGGCCGGGCATAACGGAGTAGGCAAACCCGGCGAACAGCCCGGCCATCAGGCCGGTGGCGAGGGTCGCGGCGAGCAGGGTGAGAGTCTGCAGGGTTTTCAAAGCGGCCTCCGGAAGGGCTTGAACGCGGGCGTGAAGCACTGCAATCGATGCACTTCACATGAAGTGGTCAGAGCCTAGCCCCGGACCCGCCCCACCACCACGGGTTTTCGCCGTCATCCGTCAACAACACGTTCGAAGTCGCCTGATCAGGCGTAATGGCCGCCAATGCACCTATGTACTGCGGTGAGTTGAGCGATTCTCGCCAGCATCTGGACGGAGCCAATTGTCCAACAGCCTGTTGGACAATTGCCCTGGGGTCACATCATCCTCTTCGTCACCCGCGCCCAGAACGCGACGACGACACCATCGGCGTCCTCATCGGCTCCAAGCGCAACCGAGCCGCCGTACAGATGGCCCTGAACGCCAACAACCGCCCACTCGCCGTATCCACATACGCGCCCCTCCCGCCAGCCGCAAAGACCCTGCTGCCCTCAGAAGAGGACCTGTCCCAAGTGGTGCAGGACGTGCTGGACGCGGAAGCCGAGGCGGAGGATCCGGCTCCGGCCTAGGCTGGAGGGAACACGACTGGGGGGTCCATGGAGCCGAGCGCCGCCGGGCTGAAGATCGCGTCCAGTGTCGTAGCCCCCTTGATGCGGCGACTGTTCACGCAGGACGGCCCGGGCGCCGAAGTCGGCATCGCCGGCAAGCCCGTGCGGCTGTCCGCGCTCGTCTCCTTCAAAGGGGAGAAGCGAACTCTCAGCGACACCGACCTGCACAAGCTCGCCCGCGAGCTGGTCAAGCGGGCGGCACGGAGCGGCGAGCGCCCCGTGCCGCAGGATGAGGAGACCGCCGTCACCGACGCGCTCGCCGCGTCTCTGCTCGGGCTCGGCGAGCTCACCCTCACCGACGTCGAGGCCGTCCAACTCGGCCACACCGAACTGGCGCGGCAGCTACGCAGGGCCGCCGGACACCCCGAGCGCCGCCTCTCCGCCGAAGCGGCCCACCTCCACGACGGCCTCCTCGACCTGGCCTGCCTGCACATCCTCCGCTTCTTCACCCAGCGCTCGACCTTCATCGCCACCACCCTCGTCGCCCAAACCAGGCAGAACGCCGAGGTCATCGCCAAGGTCGACGCCCTCGTCGCCCGCACCCCACTGCCCGACGCCCAGGACGCGGCCTTCGAGCGCGAGTACCTCAAGCAGATCGCCGCGCGGCACGGCAAGCTCACGATCTACGGCATCGACCTGAGCAACTCACCAGCCAAGTGGCCACTGGACGCGGCATATCTGAGCCTGGAGACGACCGCGCCCGCGGGACAGCGGGCGATGATTCACCTCGAAGGACACGGGACAGCCGGCGAACCCGGTGCACTATTTCTCCCCGGTGACGCGCGCCGGCCCTCGCGTCCTTCTGCGCGGCGTCGCCGGATCCGGCAAGACGACGCTCGTGCAGTGGCTCGCGGTCGCAGCTGCTCGCCAGGCCGACGAGCAGCGCAAGAGCGAAGCCGAAGGCATGGCGTATCTCCGCGGCCGTATCCCCTTCGTGCTGCCGCTGCGCACCCTCACCCGCCATGGCGAACGCCTCCCCACCCCGCGACATTTCCTCACTGCCGCCGGCTCGCCGATTGCCGGGGAGCAGCCGCCCGGCTGGGAGCACCGGGTGCTGCGTAACGGCCGGGCCGTGGTGCTGGTCGACGGCATCGACGAGGTGCCGGAGCCGGAGCGCGCTCGGGCCCGCGAGTGGCTGACCGAACTCATCGCCGCCTTCCCCGAGGACAACCGGTGGCTCGTCACCTCCCGCCCCACGGCCGTTCCCGATGGCTGGCTGGCGTACGACGGCTTCGCCGACCTCACCCTGGCCGCGATGAGCCCGGCCGCGGTGGCCGACTTCCTCGGCCGCTGGCACCGCGCCGCGGCCACCGGCGACCCGGAGGACGACACCCGCCTCAAGACATACGAACGTCAGCTGCTGGAGGCCGTGCGCGCCAAGCCCGACCTGGGCACGCTGGCAACCAACCCGCTGCTCTGCGGCCTCATTTGCGCACTCAACCGTGACCGCCACGGCTATCTCCCCCGCGGCCGCAAAGAGCTGTACGCCGCCGCCCTCTCCATGTTGCTGCTCCGCCGCGACCGGGAGCGCGGCATGACGGGCGGGCCCGAGCTCAGCGAGGAAGCGCAGATCCAGTTGTTGCAGCGGCTCGCGTACTGGCTGATCCGCAACGGCCGCACCCAACTGGACCGCGACCGCGCCGAGCGCATCCTCGCCGAGGCCCTCCCCGCGGTCCCCGAGGCGTCCGCTCTCGGCACCGCCGCCGCCGTACTGGACCACCTTCTCCTCCGCAGCGGGCTGCTCCGGAAGCCCGCCCCGGGCGCCGTCGACTTCATCCACCGCACCTTCCAGGACTACCTCGGTGCCCGCGCCGCCGTGGAGTCCGGGGACTTCGGGGTGCTCTCCGGCCACGCCGCCGACGACCAGTGGGAGGACGTCATCCGCATGGCGGTCGGGCACGGGCGGCCGCGCGAGCGAGTGGAGATCATCACGACCCTGCTCGCACGGGCCGACGCCGCGGACGACGACGCGGTCCGCACCCGCATCCGGCTGCTCGCCGCCACCTGCGAGGAGCAGGCCGCCGAGCTGCCAGGGGCGGTGCGCGCCGAACTGGCCCGGCACACCCGCGAGCTGATCCCGCCCCGCAACGTCGCCGAGGCACAGGCGCTGGCCGCCGCCGGTCCGCTGGTACTCGACCTGCTCCCCGGCCCGGAGGACCTGGACACGCTTGACCCGGCGGAAGCCTGGCTGGTCACGGTGACGGCGACCAACGTTGCCTCGGAGCGTGCCATCCCCTTCCTGGCCCGCTTTGCGTCGGATACCTCGCGGGAAGTGCGCAGCCAACTGGTCTGGGGCTGGCACCGGTTCGAGGCGGCACCGTACGCGGAACAGGTGATCTCCCGCCTCAACCCCGATGAACTGTTCTTCGTCGTGCACGAGGCGGAACATCTGCGTGCGCTACGGCGCTTCGGGGGCAGGCCGCTGCTCGACGCGCGCGGACCGGTGCCGGCCGCCGAGCTGGCGGCGTACGTCCGCGCGGTGCCGGTGACAAAACTGCTGGTCCTGGACAACGACACGGTGACCGACCTGGACTTTCTCGCGGGGCGCGACAGTCTCCAGCACCTGCGGATCTCCCGCTGCCAGGCGCTCGGGGACATCTCCGGAGCGGCGGGCTTGCCGTTGCGCTCCCTGGTCCTCAGCGAGCTCCCAGGGCGCGTCCGGCTCGCCGCGCTCGGCCCCATGCGCGAGCTGACCGAACTGTCGTATTCGCCCAGCCGGGGCGCCGAGTGGAGTCTTTCCGAACTGCCCGAGGCGCCGCTCGTCGCGCTCAACCTGCTGACCGCACCCGCGCCCCGTTACGGCTGGGCGGCACTCACCCACTACGCCGAACTGCGGGTCCTGCAGCTGGGTGCCCGAAGCAGCCCTGGAACGGGCACCGACTGGCTCTGCCTGACCACGCCGGCGAACCTGTCACAGCTCCGCATCGCCGCATCCGCCCTCGACTCCCGCCCGCGCGGCGTGACCCTCCCCGGCATCACCGAACTCCGGCTGGACCGCTGGCGGCCGTCGGAGGACCGGCTGCGCACGCTGGCCGCGGCCTTCCCCGGACTGGAGGCACTGCATCTTGACACGGCCTTCGTGAGCCCGGACCTGTCCCCGCTCGCCGCCCTGCACAGCCTGCGCGAGATCCACGTGCCCGATACGGACGCGGACGCGGTCACGCACCGCGGGCTGCCGGTACGGGTCCGGTTCATCCGCCACTGAGGGATGCCGGTCGCCTGGCGGTGTCCGTTCACCACCTCAACCCTGCCCCGGTGTTGCACAATCACGGCATGGACCCGGTCGCCACAACGGGCATGAAGATCGCATCGAGCGTCATCACGCCGCTGATCAAGCGGCTGTTCATCTCCGACGGGCCCGGTGCCGATGTCGGCCTGGCCGGGAAGCCCGTACGGCTGTCGGGGCTGGTCTCCTTTACGGGTGAGCGGCGCACGCTCAGCGACAAGCAGCTGGACAGGCTTGCCGACGCGCTGGTCGCGAGCGCCTTACGGTCCGGCGAGCGGCCGATCGCACCGGACGAGCGGGAGGCGGTCACGGCCGCCCTCGCCGCGACGCTGCGCGCGCTCGGCGAGATCACCCTCACCGATGTCGAGGCGGTCGAGCTCGGGCACGAGGAACTCGCGAGCCGGATGCGCGCGGCGGCCGGCCGGCCGGAACGACATCTGTCCGCCGACGCCACCTACTTCCACGACCGCCTCGTCGACCTCGCCTGCCTGCACATCCTTCGCTTCTTCACCCAGCGCTCCACCTTCGTCGCGACGACCCTCGTCGCCCAGAGCCGGCGCCTGGCAGAGCTCGCGGCCAAGGTGGACGCGCTCGCGCCGCGGGTACCGGGGCCGCATGAGCAGGATGCGGCGTTCGAGCGGGACTACCTCGACCACGTCCGCCGCAAGCACGGCAGGCTCACCATCTACGGCATCGACCTGGCCAACTCGCCCAGCGGGTGGCAGCTGGACGCGGCGTATCTCAGCCTGGAGGCGACCACCGGGACCGCGGCGCGCACCCGGCCGCGGGACGGTGACGATGCCGAGGTCGTCCTCCCGGCGACGACCGTACGGCCCGCCGACGAAGCCCTCGCCGACGCGACACGGGTGCTCCTGCGCGGGGTGGCGGGCTCGGGCAAGACCACGCTCGCGCAGTGGCTCGCGGTGTCCGCGGCTCAGCCCGAGACCGAGGGGCGGATGGCGTATCTGAGCGGCCGGGTGCCGTTCGTACTCCCCATGCGCACCCTGCTCAGCAGGCAGCTCGACCAGCTGCCGGACCCGGGTACCTTCCTCAGCGTGACCGGCAACCCGTGCGCCGGCACCCAGCCCCGCGGCTGGGAGCACCGGGTGCTGAAGGACGGCCGGGCGCTGGTCCTCGTCGACGGCATCGACGAGGTGCCCGAGCCTGAGCGCCGCCGCGCCCGGCACTGGCTGACAAAGCTGATCGACGCGTATCCAGACGGGAATCGCTGGCTCGTCACCTCCCGCCCGTCTGCGGTCCCCGAGGGCTGGCTGGCGAATTACGGCTTCACCGACCTGACGCTCGCCGACATGAGCGCCTCGGACGTCGCCGCGTTCATCGATCGCTGGCATACGGCGGCACGCACCGGCGACCCGGACTACGACCAGGTCCTGGAGGCGTACGCCCGCGACCTCCGGAACGCGGTGCGCGCCAAGCCGGACTTGGGGCGGCTGGCCACCAATCCTCTGCTGTGCGGGCTCATCTGCGCCCTGAACCGTGATCGCCGCGGCTACCTGCCGGGTGGCCGCATGGAGCTCTACTCCGCCGCCCTGTCGATGCTGCTGATCAGGCGCGATCAGGAGCGCGGCATGGTAGGGCCCGAGCTGCGTGAGCAGCCGCAGATCCAGATCCTGCAGCGGCTGGCGTACTGGCTTATTCACAATGGCCGTACGGAGATGAGCCGTTCCCGCGCCGAAGAGATCGTTGCGGCTGCGCTTCCGTCCGTCCCGGCGATCGCGGCCATGGGCGATGCCCCCGCCATCCTCGACCACTTCCTGCTGCGCAGCGGCCTGCTGCAGGAGCCTGTGCCGGACGCGGTGGAGTTCATCCACCGCACGTTCCAGGACTACCTCGGCGCCAGGCACGCCGTGGACGAGGGCAACCTGGGCGCGCTGGCCCAGAACGCGGCCAATGACCAGTGGGAAGACGTCATCCGCATGGCCGTCGGCCACGCCCGCCGGCACGAGCGCGCCGAGATCCTGCGCGAGCTGCTCAAGGCCGCCGACCGGGTGCAGCAGTCCTCGGAGTGCACCCGGCTCCGGCTGCTGGCGGCGACGTGCCTGTCTTACGCCACGGATCTCGATCCAGAGGTGCGCGCGGACGTCGAGCAGCACACTGCCGGGCTCATACCGCCGAGGAACACGGACGAGGCCGACAGGCTGGCGACGGTGGGGCCGCTCGTGCTCGATCTGCTCCCGGGGCCCGACGGGCTGGAAGAGGGGACGGCCGCCGCTGTTGTCACGGCGGCCTGCCTGATCGCCTCCGAACAGGCCATCCCTTTCCTCACCCAGTACGTGAATCATCCCTCCGTCCACGTCCGCGACACGCTCGCCCGCTACTGGCGCCGGCACGACACCGAGAGCTATGGCCGGGACATTGTCGCCCGCCTGACTCCCGACGGGACGATGTTCACAGCGCATTCGGAGGAGCATCTGGAGGCCCTGTCCGCCATGGGCACCCGACCCGCACTCCATGCGGTGGGCGACATCTCCCAGGAGCTGATTGCCGCGTATGCGTCGGAAGCCTCGCTTACACGCATCCAGGTGACTTCCAACGGCCAGCTGTGCGATCTGGATTTCCTCCGCGGGCAGGCCAGGTTGACGATTGTCTCCATTGCGTCCTGCCCGAACCTCACCGATCTGTCCGGACTGGCAGACGTGCCACTGAACACCCTCCACCTGACGGAGGATTCCACGCGTACCGGGCTCTCCGTGCTCCGCGGGATCCCGACGCTCAGGAAACTCAGCCTGTGCCTGGGCCCGCGCGAGCGCGTAGCACTGAGCTCTATTCCGCCGCTGGATGCCCTGCGCTATCTGGACATGAGCGCTGTCAAGTCACTCCCGAGCGGATTGCAGAGGCTCGGGCGCCTGACCGGCCTGGAATCGCTGCTTCTGGGGCCGGGCACGAGTCCATGCGCCGCGTCCGACTGGGAGGAGTTCACCTGTCTTCCCAGACTCAACGAGCTGAGTCTGGCGTCCGGTGCCCTGGCCTTGCTGCCGACCGAGCTGGTGTTGTCTAAAGTGCAGTACCTGTCCCTGATCTGCGGTTACGGGCAGACAGGACTCTGCCTGGAGAGGTTGCCGAGCGCCTTCCCGGGACTCCAATGGCTGGTGCTGGAGGGCGCCATCGACGAAGTCGACCTAGCCCCGCTGGCAGATCTCCAGCACGTCACTCGCGTACAACTACCGTCCATCCGCCCGGCCCTGCGCGGCACGGACCGGCTGCCGGAACGAGTGCAGCTCACCTAGCGGCGCCTACTGCCCGCCCCGCCCCCGCTTAGGCTTCCAGACCACCAGCGCGCTCGTCTGCTGGACTTCCTGATACGGGACCAGGTCGCGTCGGTACGAAGCATGCACCGCCGCCTCCCGCTGCTGCATCGCCGCCGCCGCCCCGTCCACCGCGTCCTGCAGCTCCGCGCACCGCGCCTGCAGCGCCGCGACCTGGTTCTCCAGCTCGATGATGCGCTTGATGCCGGCCAGGTTGATGCCCTCGTCCTGCGACAGCTGCTGGACCGTACGCAGCAGGTCGATGTCTCGCGCCGAATAGCGGCGGCCCCGCCCCGCCGTGCGGTCGGGGGAGACCAGGCCGAGGCGGTCGTACTGGCGGAGGGTCTGGGGGTGCAGGCCGGAGAGTTGGGCTGCGACCGAGATGACGTAGACCGGGGTCTCTTCGGTGAGCTCGTACGGGTTGCGGCTCCCGCGGCCTCCGCCGCCGCGGCCGGCTCGGCCACCGTTCATCTCATGCTCCCTTCGCGGCCTTGAACAGCTCCGCCCGCGGGTCCTCGCCCGCCGTGGCGTCGCGGTATGCCTCCAGCGACTCCGTCGCCGTGTCGTCGAGGTCCTTCGGTACGGCTACTTCCACCGTCACCAGCAGGTCTCCCCGCGTGCCGTCCTTGCGAACCGCGCCCTTGCCGCGGGCGCGCATCGTGCGGCCGTTGGGGGTGCCCGGGGGCAGCTTCAGCTTTACGGGCGGGCCGCCGAGCGTCGGGACCTTGACCTCGCCGCCGAGGGCCGCCTCGGGGAAGGTCACCGGGACCGTCACCGTGAGGTTGTCGCCCTTGCGGCCGAAGACCGGGTGCGCGTCTACGTGGACCACCACGTACAAGTCGCCCGCCGGGCCGCCCCGTTCGCCGGGGCTGCCCTTGCCGCGCAGGCGGATGCGCTGGCCGTCGGAGACGCCTGCCGGGATGCGTACCTGCATCGTGCGGGACGACTTCGCGCGGCCCGAGCCCTTGCAGATCTCGCACGGGTGTTCCGCGATCAGGCCGCGGCCCTTGCAGTCCACGCACGGGTCCGTGAGAGAGAAGCCTCCGCCGCCGCCCCTCGACACCTGGCCGGTGCCCACGCACGTCGGGCACACCCGCGGTGTGCCGTTCTTGTCGCCCGTACCCGAGCAGGCCTTGCAGGGGGCCGAGGACGACATGCGCAGCGGGACCGTCGCGCCGTCGACCGCCTCCGTGAAGCTCAGCGTGACCTCGGACTCGATGTCCTGGCCGCGGCGCGGCTGGGTGCGGGTGCCCGTGCCGGTGCGGTTGAAGAGGCCGCCGAAGACGTCGCCGAGGCCGCCGCCGAAGCCGCCGCCCTGGCCGCCGCCGCTCTGCGGGGTGCCGCCGAAGAGGTCGCCGAGGTCGAAGTTGAAATTGCCGCCGGGGCCGCCGGGGCCGGTACGCAGGCCGCCGTTGCCGAACAGCGCGCGGGCCTCGTCGTACTCCTTGCGCTTCTTCGGGTCGCCGAGGACGTCGTTCGCCTCGGAGACCTCCTTGAAGCGCTCCTCGGCCTTGGCGTCGCCCTTGTTGGCGTCGGGGTGGTTCTCCCGGGCCAGCTTGCGGTACGCCTTCTTGATCTCGGCCTCGGTGGCGTCCTTCGGGACGCCGAGGACCTTGTAATAGTCCTTCTCGATGAAGTCCTTGGTGCTCATCCCCGGCGTCCCTCCTCCCGTGCCTCGTCAGCCCTCGTCCGGGCCACCGTTCTCCTTGTCAGCGGGCTTGTCGCCCTCGGACTTCGCGGTCTCGGCATCGCCCTCGGCCTCGTCCTCGGACGACGCGGACGCGC
Organism: Streptomyces boninensis; assembly: GCF_048572725.1. NCBI lineage: Bacteria > Bacillati > Actinomycetota > Actinomycetes > Kitasatosporales > Streptomycetaceae > Streptomyces > Streptomyces boninensis. The sequence goes on along the minus strand of NZ_CP183837.1, from coordinate 5,232,663 downwards.
CCGGCTGCGGCTCGGCGACCGCGACCCTGGCGGGGCGGATCGTACGCTCGCCGATCCGATACCCGGGCTGCAGGATCTGCACGCACGTGGTCTCGGTGACATCCGGCGAGTACGAGTGCATGAGCGCCTCGTGGATCAGCGGGTCGAAGGGCTCGCCCTCCTTGCCGAACTGCATCAGACCCATCTTGGCGACGACCGTCTCCATCGACTCGGCCACCGACTTGAAGCCGCCGACCAGCTCGCCGTGGTCGCGGGCGCGGCCGACGTCGTCCAGCACCGGCAGCAGCTCGGTCAGCAGGTTCGCGATCGCGACCTCCTTGACCGCGATCCGGTCCCGCTCCACCCGCCGGCGGTAGTTCTGGTACTCCGCCTGCAGCCGCTGCAGGTCCTTCGTGCGCTCCTCGAGGGCCGTACGGACCTGGTCGAGCTGCGCCGTGAGCGCTGCGTCCACGGGCTGTCCTTGCTGGTCTTGCGGGTCTTGCTGGTCCTGAGCGGCCTCGTCCCCGTCCGGGCCGGCCGGGGCCGCCCCGTCAGGGGCGGACCCGGCGGCTGCCTCGGCGGCAGCCTCGTCCGGCGTGCCGGCGGTGTCGTCGGGGACGTCGGGCTGCTCGTCGCGGCCCGGTGTCTCCTCCGTCACGCCGCACCGTCCTTCTTCTGGTTCTCGTCGTCGACGATCTCAGCGTCCACCACGTCGTCGTCGGCGGCCTGCGCGCCGTCACCGGCGGCCGCGCCGTCGGCGCCGTCAGCGCCCTCGGCCCCACCGGCCGCCTGCGCGCCCTGGGCGTCCGCGTACAGCGCCTGGCCGAGCTTCTGGCTGGTGGCGGCGACCTTCTCGGTGGCCTCGCGGATGGCGGCGGTGTCCTCGCCCTTCAGCTTCTCCTTGAGGTCGGACACGGCCTCCTCGACCTCGGTCTTCACATCCGCCGGGACCTTTTCCTCGTTGTCCTTGAGGAACTTCTCGGTGGTGTAGACGAGCTGCTCGGCCTGGTTACGGGTCTCGGCGGCCTCGCGGCGCTTGTGGTCCTCCTCCGCGTACTGCTCGGCCTCGCGCATCATGCGGTCGATGTCGTCCTTCGGCAGCGCGGAGCCGCCGGTGACGGTCATCTTCTGCTCCTTGCCGGTGCCGAGGTCCTTCGCGGCCACGTGCATGATGCCGTTGGCGTCGATGTCGAAGGTGACCTCGATCTGCGGCACGTTGCGCGGCGCCGGCGGCAGGCCGGTGAGCTCGAACATGCCGAGCTTCTTGTTGTACGCCGCGATCTCGCGCTCGCCCTGGAAGACCTGGATCTGCACCGACGGCTGGTTGTCCTCGGCCGTGGTGAAGGTCTCGGAGCGCTTGGTCGGGATCGTGGTGTTGCGCTCGATCAGCTTGGTCATGATGCCGCCCTTGGTCTCAATGCCAAGCGACAGCGGGGTGACGTCCAGCAGCAGGACGTCCTTGACCTCGCCCTTGAGCACGCCGCCCTGGAGGGCCGCGCCGATGGCGACGACCTCGTCCGGGTTGACGCCCTTGTTGGCGTCCTTGCCGCCGGTCAGCTCCTTGACGACCTCGGCGACGGCCGGCATACGGGTCGAGCCGCCCACGAGCACCACGTGGTCGATCTCGGACAGCTGGATGCCGGCGTCCTTGATGACATTGTGGAACGGGGTCTTGCAGCGCTCGAGCAGGTCAGCGGTGAGCTGCTGGAACTGCGAGCGGGTGAGCTTCTCGTCGAGGTGCAGGGGGCCCTCGGCGGAGGCGGTGATGTAGGGAAGGTTGATCGTGGTCTCGGTGGACGAGGACAGCTCGATCTTGGCCTTCTCGGCGGCCTCGCGGAGCCGCTGCAGCGCCATCTTGTCCTTGGACAGGTCGACGCCGTGGCCGTTCTGGAACTGCTTGACCAGGTAGTCGACGACGCGCTGGTCCCAGTCGTCACCACCGAGGTGGTTGTCACCGTTGGTGGCCTTGACCTCCACCACGCCGTCGCCGATCTCGAGCAGCGAGACGTCGAAGGTGCCGCCGCCGAGGTCGAAGACCAGAATGGTCTGGTCGTCCTTCTCCAGCCCGTAGGCGAGGGCGGCGGCGGTCGGCTCGTTGACAATACGCAGGACGTTCAGACCCGCGATCTCACCGGCCTCCTTGGTGGCCTGGCGCTCGGAGTCGTTGAAGTAAGCCGGGACGGTGACGACCGCGTCGGTCACCTTCTCGCCCAGATACGACTCGGCGTCGCGCTTCAGCTTCTGCAGGATGAAGGCGGAGATCTGCTGCGGCGTGAAGTCCTTGCCGTCGATCGCCTGCTTCCAGTCCGTGCCCATGTGACGCTTCACGGAACGGATGGTCCGGTCCACGTTCGTGACCGCCTGGCGCTTGGCCACCTCGCCGACGAGGACTTCGCCGTTCTTGGCGAAGGCGACGACGGACGGCGTGGTCCTGGCGCCCTCGGCGTTGGTGATGACGGTGGGCTCACCGCCTTCGAGAACACTGACGACCGAGTTCGTCGTGCCCAGGTCGATGCCGACCGCACGTGCCATTTCGCTATCCTCCGGATGCGTAACTTGAGCTTGATTGGCTCAAGAGTGCCACGGCCTCCCGACAGAGGCAAACGATGTGAGTTACTTCCGCTCAGGTTTGCTGCGTTTTCGCAGGTCGGAGCAGGAGAGAAAGCGTTGAGAAAGATGCCGTGGCGATCACCAGCGTGCAGGCTGAGGCCGCCACCGCCGCCAGGATCCACCACGGTCCGGTGGGCAGCGGGGAGCCCTGGACGCTCAGGCTCAGCGGGACCAGGGTGACGGCCGCCACCAGGCCGCCGAGCAGCAGACCGGCCGCTGATACAAGCACGCCCTCCATCGCCGCCGACCCGAGCACCTGGCGGCGGCCGGCGCCGATGAGGCGCAGCAGGGCGAACTCGCGGCGCCTGCCCAGGGCCGTAAGAATCTGCGAATTGATCAGCGCGATCGCCGCGTAGCCGACGACCACGGCGAGGACCAGGTAGGCCATGCCCGCCTGGGCCTCGTCCTGGCCGGCGCGGGTGAGCAGCAGCGTCTCCCGGTCGGTGACGTGCAGGCCGGGGCCGCGGCCTGCCACCGCCGCCGCGAGCTCGGCCTTGCCGGTGCCGGGCGCGGCGCTCACCAGGATCTGCGGGACGACGCCCGCGTCGGTGTGCGGGGCGAGGACCGGGGCGGGCAGCAGCGCGGTTTCGTATCCCGGCTCCGCGTCCACCGTGGCGACCAGCCGCAGGACCATCCTGGTGCCGTCGCCGAGGCGCATGGGGATGGTGTCGCCGAGGTCGTGGCCCGCGGCGTAACGGCTGGGGAGGGCGACCGTCCGGCCGTGCAGCTTCTTGAGGCTGCCGGTGGCCGCGCGGAACGCAGTCGTCCCCTCGGCCCCCTTCCCCGTCACGCCGAGCAGCGACATCGCCGGTACGTCGGGAGCGCCCTCGCCCGCATCGCCCTTCTTCACCTCGGGACCGGCGAGCTCCGGCGGCTCGATGAAGCCCTGGCTGTCGAGGCGGGCGGACGCCGCCGCGACGCCGGGCACCGCCGCGATCCCGGCCACCAGGTCCGGCGGCAGCCCGCCCTTGCCGCCCGTGACGACCAGGTCCGCCCGCAGGCTCTTGTCGTACGCCGCATCCGCCGCGGCCGCCTGCGTGGTCTGCATGTACGTGAGCGACAGCGCCAGCCCCGCGGCCAGCATCACCGGCAGTACGGCCCCGGCCAGCCGTGTCGTACGGGCCTGCGCCTCCGCCTCGGCGAGCCGGCCCGCGGTGCCGCCCGCCCGGCGCAGCACCGGGCCGAGCAGGCGGGTCGCGGCCTTGACGAGGGGCGGGCCGAGGAGGGCGAATCCGGCCGTCCACACCATGGCCGCCGGGGTGGCCACGCCCGCGGCGTCGGGGCCGTCGGAGCCCGCGGTGCCGAAGGCCAGGGCGGTGCCGCCGGCGAGGAGGACGAGGCCGAGGACGAGGCGGATCCGGCTGAAGCGGCGGCGTTCCACGGCGGCCTCCGCGAGCGCTTCCGCGGGCCTGACCCGTACGGCGGTGGCGGCCGCGAGGAAGGCGGCGGCCAGCGCGGTGAGCAGGGCGGCAGCCGCCCCGGTGACCATCGGGATGGTGCCCGCCCGGTACGCCAGGGCGTCCGGGACCACGCCGAGGCCGGCGAAGGCGTCGAGCAGCCACCGGCCCGCCCGCGGGCCCAGCGGCCACGCCAGCGCGGTGGCGGCCACCGCCAGGATCGCGGTCTCGCCCAGCACCAGCCGCCGCAGCTGCCCCGGGGTGGCCCCGGTGGTGCGCAGCAGGGCGAGCTCGCGGTGCCGGTGCCGTACCGAAAGGCCCAGGGTGGCCGCCACCACGAAGACGGTGACCATGGCGGAAAGCCCGCCGAATGCGGCGGCCATCGCCACCAGATCGTCCGCGTCGCCGACGACGTCGGGGTGCTCGGCGCGCCCGCGCTCATCGCCGGTCAGGACGGCGGCCTGGCGGCCGTCGAGCACCCGCGCGACCGCCTTCTCGACCGCGCCCGCGTCCGCACCCCGCTCGGGGTGGACGCCGATGGAGTCGACCAGCCCGGCCCGGCCCGCCGCCCCTGCGGACCGGTCCGGGACCGCGGACGCCACCCCCGGCTGCGCCGCCAGCTCGGCGGCCAGCCCGCCGTCCAGGCGGACCCGCTCGGGGAAGATCTCGTCGGCGGCCGTGCCGTGGTACCGCTGATCGCCGGTCACCACGATCGGGGCCGTGCGGCCCTCCGGCTTCGCCGCCGCGTGGATGCCGGTCTCCAGCAGGCCGCCGCAGCCCATGACGATCGCGGCGCCCAGGAAGACGGCGATGAACGAGGCGAGGAAGCCGCCCTTGTGGAACCGCAGCGTGCTCAGCGCGAGGCGGATCACCGGACCTCACCCCCGGCGACCAGGCCGAGGCCGCGCCGCTGTCCCCGCGCGCCCAGGCGGGTCATGGACTCCGCGATCTGCTCCACGGCCGGGCGGACGAGACTGCCCGCGATCCGGCCGTCCGACAGGAACAGCACCTCATCCGCGTACGAGGCGGCCACCGGGTCATGGGTGACCATCACGATGGTCTGCCCCTGCTCCAGGACCGTCTCCCGCAGCAGCGTCAGCACCTCGCCCGCGGTGCGGGTGTCGAGGGCGCCGGTCGGCTCATCGGCGAAGAGCACGACCGGGCGGGTGACCAGGGCGCGGGCGATGGCGACCCGCTGCTGCTGGCCGCCGGAGAGCTCGCCGGGCCGGTTGCGGCGGCGGTCGGCGAGGCCGACCCGCTCGATCATCGCGTCCACCGCGGCCCGGTCCGGGCGGCGGCCCGCCAGCCGCAGCGGCAGCTTGACGTTGTCCACGACGGTCAGCGCGGGCATCAGGTTGAAGGCCTGGAAGATGAAGCCGACCCGCTCGCGGCGCAGCCGGGTCAGCGCCCGCTCCGGCAGCGCCGACAGCTCCACGCCGTCGAGCGTTACGGACCCGGAGGTCGGGGCGTCGAGGCCGGCCGCGCACTGCAGGAAGGTGCTCTTGCCGGAGCCGGAGGGGCCCATCACCGCGGTGAAGGAGCCCGGCCGGAGGTCGACGCTCACGCGGTCGAGGGCGGTCACGGGAGTGCGCGGGCTGCCGTAGATCTTGGTTACGGCGTCGAATCGCATCATGTGCCAACCCTGGCCGCCGCGGCGGGGCCGCCGGCAGGCCCGGCCAGTGGAACCCTGGGTCCACCGGCCGGTGGACACGCGGGCGACGCAGATCACCGGTCCGGTCGCTACATGACGGGTGAAAACCCGGGTAACCTCGTGCCGAGACGAGGTAAGTTACCGCTTAGTAGTAAGCACAAACCGCTCCGGAAGTCAGGCCCGAGGAGCCCACATGCAGCTCGCCGCCATCGTCGTATCGCTGGTTCTGCTGGTGGTCGGCATCGCGCTGATTTCGCGCGCCGTCGCGCAGATCTACCGCTTCATCAAACTCGGGCAACCGGTGCCCGCCGGCAGCCGCACCGACGACCCCGTCGCCCGTTCGGCCACCCTGGCCAAGGAGTTCCTCGGCCATACCCGGATGAACCGATGGGGCATCATCGGCCCCGCCCACTTCTTCGTGGCGGTCGGCTTCCTCACCCTCCTCGGCACGCTGCTGACGGCGTTCGGGCAGCTCTTCAAGGCCGACTGGACCATCCCGTGGCTCGGCACCTGGCTCCCGTACGAGCTCTACACCGAGCTGCTCATCCTGCTGACCACCGTCGGCATCCTGATCCTGATCGCCATCCGGCTGATGTCGCTGCCGTCGAAGGCCGGGCGCAAGTCCCGCTTCGCGGGGTCGTCGGCGTGGCAGGCGTACTTCGTCGAGTACGTGATCCTCGTCATCGGCCTGTGCATGCTGGTGCTGCGCGGCCTCGAGGGCGCCATGCACCACGCCGAGGGGTACGAGGCGGCGTACTTCATCTCGTATCCGCTGGTGGCCGCCTTCAAGGGGCTGTCGGTCGGCACGCTGCAGAACCTCGTCTACGTGGTCGCGATGATCAAGCTGGTCGTGACCTCGGTGTGGATGATCACCGTCGGCGTGAACACCACGATGAGCGTCGCCTGGCACCGCTTCCTGGCCTTCCCCAACATCTGGTTCAAGCGGAACGCCGACGGCGCGGTGGCGCTGGGCGCGCTGCAGCCGATGACGTCCGGCGGCAAGGAGATCGACTTCGAGGACCCGGGCGAGGACGACACCTTCGGCGTCAGCCAGGTCGAGCAGTTCTCGTGGAAGGGCCTCCTCGACTTCTCCACCTGCACCGAGTGCGGCCGCTGCCAGTCGCAGTGCCCCGCCTGGAATACGGGCAAGCCGCTGTCGCCGAAGCTGCTGATCATGTCGCTGCGCGACCACGCGGCGGCGAAGGCCCCGTATCTGCTGGCCGGTGGCGGCAAGAACATGGAGGGCGAGGAGAAGGCATCCGAGGAGGCCTTGAAGGATGTCCCCGCCGCCGCTCTCGCCGAGGCCGAGCGGCCGCTGATCGGCACGCTGGAGGAGCAGGGCGTCATCGACCCCGACGTGCTGTGGTCCTGCACCACCTGCGGCGCCTGCGTCGAGCAGTGCCCGGTGGACATCGAGCACATCGACCACATCGTCGACATGCGCCGCTACCAGGTGATGATCGAGAGCTCCTTCCCGTCCGAGGCGGGCACGATGCTCAAGAACCTGGAGAAGAAGGGCAACCCCTGGGGGCTCGCCAAGAAGCAGCGCCTGGAGTGGCTGAAGGAGGTCGACTTCGAGGTCCCGGTGGTCGGCAAGGACATCGAGGACCTGACCGAGGTCGAGTACCTGTACTGGGTGGGCTGCGCGGGCGCCCTGGAGGACCGGGCGAAGAAGACCACCAAGGCCTTCGCGGAGCTGCTGCACATGGCGGGCGTGAAGTTCGCGATCATGGGCGGGGACGAGAAGTGCACGGGTGACTCGGCTCGGCGGCTGGGCAACGAGCCGCTGTTCCAGGAGCTCGGCGCGGAGAACGTCGCGACGCTGAACGCCGCCTTCGGGGAAGACGATGAGGACGAGGCGACCAAGAAGCCGAAGTCCGCGAAGAAGATCGTCGCCACCTGCCCGCACTGCCTCAACACCCTCGGCAACGAATACCCGCAGCTCGGCGGCGACTACGAGGTCATCCACCACACGCAGCTGCTGCAGCACCTGGTGGACGAGGGCAAGCTCATCCCCGTAACGCCGGTCGAGGGGCTCATCACGTACCACGACCCGTGCTACCTGGGCCGCCACAACAAGATCTACACCCCGCCGCGCGAGATCATCGCGAAGGTGCCCGGTCTCCGCAACGAGGAGATGCACCGCCACAAGGAGCGCGGCTTCTGCTGCGGCGCGGGTGGCGCGCGGATGTGGATGGAGGAGCGGATCGGCAAGCGCATCAACCACGAGCGCGTGGACGAGGCGCTGTCGCTGAACCCCGACATCGTCTCGACGGCCTGCCCCTTCTGCCTGGTCATGCTGACCGACTCGGTCAACGGCAAGAAGAACGATGGCAAGGCGAAGGAAGACCTCCAGGTCGTCGACGTCGCGCAGCTGCTGCTCGACTCGGTGAAGACGCCGCAGGAGCCGGACGGCGTCGCCGAGGAGGAGAGCGCGCCGGAGCCCGAACCGGCGAAGTAGTCCGGCTGAACAATCGGCTAAGTAACCGCATACAACCAATTCCCCCGCCCACCGGTCTCCTTGGCACGGACGGGGGAATTGGGGCTCCCGTCGCATATCCGAACAGGAGCCGCACCATGCACGAGCGTGAAAACAGCGGACACTCCACCTCCACCAGACAGGCCCGGCGCTTAGCCGCAGGGCTCGCCGCGGCGGCGCTGCTCGCCGGCGGCGCCGGGCTGACCGGCGCGGGTACGGCGGCGGCCGCACCGGCCAAGTTCGCCGACGACTTCAACGGCGACGGCTACCACGACCTCGTCGTGGCCGCCCCCTCCGCGACCGTCGGCGGCAAGCGCGCCGCGGGCTACGTGGCGGTGCTCTACGGCGGGCCGAACGGGATCTCGGCCGCCCGCAAGACCGTGCTCAGCCAGGCCAGCACCGGGGTGCCTGGCTCGCCGGAGACCGGCGACGCCTTCGGCGGGTCGGTGGCGAGCGACGACTTCGACGGGGACGGCTACGCCGACCTCGCCGTCGGCGTACCGGGCGAGGACATCGGCACCGTCACGGACTCCGGCGGCGGCGCGATCCTGTGGGGGTCGAAGTCCGGCCTCAGCGGCGCCGACAGCCAGGGCGTCCAGGAGGCCACGCCGCTGGCCGACAACGAGTTCGGCAAGGGGCTGGCGGCCGGCAAGTTCGGCAATGCCGGAGCCGTGGAGTTCGTCGTGCTGGCGAACAACGGCCTGACGGAGTACGGCGTCCAGCCGGCCGCCCGTACCCTCGCCGCGCACAAGAACGCGAAGTCGCGGACGCTGGCGGCGGACGGCATCATCCCCACCAGCCTGACCGCCGGCGACTTCCTGCCGGGCACCCCCGGCGACGACCTCATGGTGAACGGCATCCGCACCGGCTCGCGGGACGGCGCCGGCTGGGGCCAGCTGTGGCAGGGCGGCTTCCCCGACGGCATCCGCCCGACCGACAGGACGATCGACGGCGGTCCGGTGGGCGCGGCCGGCGACCTCAACAAGGACGGCATCACCGACCTCGCCACGGCCGAGCCCGCGCCACCGGGCGAGGCGGCCACCGGCGGAAAGATCAAGGTCTGGTACGGCACCCCGACCGGCCCGTCCGGCGACCCTGAGGTCTGGACCCAGAACTCCGCCGGCGTCGCGGGCAACTCCGAGTCCGGCGACTACTGGGGCTCCGACCTGTCCATCGGCGACGCCAACGGCGACGGCTACGCCGACCTCGCCATCGGCGCCGAGGGCGAGAACATCGGCTCGATCGCCGACGCCGGCGCGGTCTGGCTGCTGCGCGGCTCCGCAGGCGGCGTTACGGCCACGGGCTCGCAGGACTACAACCAGGACACCACCGACGTCCCCGGCGTCCCGGAGAAACTCGACCGCTTCGGCGGCGCCCTCCGCCTCATCGACGCGGACGGCAACGGCCAGGCAGGCCTGGTGGCCGCGGCTCCCGGCGAGAACACCTTCGACGGCTTCGCCTGGGTCTTCTCCGGCACGGCAAGCGGCCTGACGGCCAAGAACTCGTGGACCTTCGGCGGCAGCTCCCTCGGAGCCCCGGCGGCGGACGCGCAGTTCGGCTCGGTGCTGGGCGAGGAGTAGGAGAACCGTCCGACGACCGGCCCCGTCTTCGGACAGGGCCGGTCGTCTCCGTCCTGGAACACTGAACGGCTCCGCCGAAGGCCGCGGCGAAGCCGCTTCCGTACAACCAACCGCGTCACTTGTGAGTCATGTCCACGACGCCTGGGCTCGTCCCTGGCATCACACACGACTCACGAGGAGACATCGTGCGCGTACGAATGATCGCCGCTCTCGCCACCTCCGTCGCCCTCGCCGGCGCGGGCGTCGCCGCGCTGCCGTTGACCGCGCAGGGCGCCGAGCCCGCTAAGGCCTTCGACTTCAACGGGGACGGCTTCCGCGACCACGTCACCGGCTTGCCGCGCGGCACCGTCGGCGGGGTGACGTATGCGGGCTACGTCAGCGTCGTGCCGGGCGGCAAGAGCGGGCCGAGTGGCGCCGGGGCGTACCGGATCAGCCAGTCCAGCTCCGGCGTGCCCGGGACCTCCGAGCAGTACGACGCCTTCGGCACCGAGTTCGACAGCGCCGACCTCAACGCCGACGGCTACGCCGACCTCGTCGTCTCCGTGCCCAGCGAGGACGAGGGCGCCGGGCGGCTCGTCGCCCTGTGGGGCTCCAAGTCCGGCCTCAGCGGCGGTACGACGGTCGCCAGCACCACCGGCTATGCCGGCTACGGCGGCCAGGGCCTGAAGATCGTCGATGTCACCGGCGACGGCACGGCCGACATCGTCGGCGCCAACGACGGCGACGAGGTGGACTCGCTGGGATACGTCAAGGGCCCCTTCACGCCCAGCAGCACCGCCGCCGCGCTCACCCGCATCGACGCGTACCTGCCGCACTTCACCAGCATCAACGGCTTCGCCGCCGGCGACTTCAACGGCGACGGCAGGCCCGACCTCGCCGCCACCTTCAACGGCCTCGAGAACCGCGGCACCACGCTGCTGCGCGGCACGCCCACCGGCCTGGAGCAGGCCACCGACTGGTACGACGAGTCGTACGGCAGCGCGCTCGTCGCCGGCGACATCGACAAGGACGGCTTCACCGACCTCGCGTACGGCGTCGCGGGCGCCGGCTCGCAGGAGGACGAGGAGCCGCCGCAGTACCCGGTGGCGCCCGGCAACGGCGGCACCGTGCGCGTCGTCTACGGCAGCGCCTCGGGCCCGGCGGGCGCGAAGCCGCCGGAGGACATCACGCAGGAGACCCCGGGCGTGCCCGGCACCGGCACCGGCGCCTCCGAGGAGCAGGACGGCTTCGGCAGCGAGCTGGCCACCGGCGACGTGGACGCCGACGGCCGCGCCGACCTCGCGATCGGCACGCCGGGCGAGGACATCGGCACGACCGCCGACGCGGGCGCCGTCACCGTGCTGTTCGGCCGCGGCGGCGCGCAGTCCTTCAACCAGGGCAGCCCCGGCATCGCGGGCAGCAACGAGGCCAAGGACCGGTTCGCCGCGACGGTGGTCCTGCGCGACGTCAGCGGCGACGGCCGCGCCGACCTGGCCGCGGGCATCCCGGGCGAGGACGGCGGCACCGGCCGGGTGGCCGTACTCCCGGCGACCGCGGACGGCGTCCTGACCGGCGACCCGTCGCGCAACCTCACCCCGGCCGCGCTGGGCCTCCCGGCCCAGTCGGTGAAGCTCAACTTCGGCGCGAACCTGGGCCACTGACCTGGGCGCCTGGGCCAGTGCCCCGGCCGCAGCAGCCCCTTTCGTACCCACAAAACCTCAGGAGCCACCTCAATGCGCACCCGCACACTCGCCGCCGCCATCACGGCGGCGACGCTGGCCGCCGCCGGGCTGAGCCTCACCGCGCCCGGCGCCGCGATCGGCGCGCAGTCCAAGCTGCGTGACGACTTCAACGGCGACGGCTACCGCGACATGGCCATCGGCGTACCGAACGCGAGCGGGGACACCGGCGCGGTCGTGGTGACGTACGGGTCGGCGAACGGCATCTCGCCGTCCCGCTCCATCAAGGTCACCCAGGCCTCGCCGGGCGTGCCGGGGGCGGCCGAGGCGGGCGACCAGTTCGGCGAGAGCGTCACCACCGGCGACGCCAACAAGGACGGGTACGCGGACCTGATCGCCGGCTCCCCGTACGAGAAGGTCGACGGCAAGCCGGACGGCTCAGTGACCATCGTCCTCGGCGGCCCCAACGGCCTCACCAAGCACGGCGGCATGGTCCTGAACGCCCCGTCCGCCGACGACCGCGACTTCGGGCAGGGCGTGTCCTTCGTCGACTTCGACGGCGACGAGGGGTCGCGGCAGCTCGAGGTCGTCAGCGGGCGGCACTTCTACTACTACAGCGAGGTCCTCAAGGGCGACGGCACCGACTGGGTCGGCGGCCTGGAGGTCGACTTCCTGCCGGACGACGTGGAGCTCGACGGCGTCATCGGCATCCAGGACGCCAACCAGGGCGCCGGCGACGCCTTCGTCTACGGCAAGCACCGCGAGGGCGACTACCTGGCGCACATCCCGGGCGGCCCCGGCGACATCGGCTACAAGCACTCCGTCATGTCCGACCAGGGCCCGGCCCGATCGGTCGCCGCGGGCGACCTCGACAAGGACGGCGACGTCGACGTGGTCACCGGCCAGCCGGGCGCCAACGGGCACGGCTCGATCACGGTGTGGATGAATGAGCCGGACACCTCCGGCGAGACCGCCTGGAAGAAGACGTCGTACGACCAGAACACGGCCGGCGTCCCGGGCGTGGGCGAGCCGGGCGACGACTTCGGCGGCTCGGTGTCGGTGTCGGACGTTACGGGCGACGGCAACCTGGACGTGGTGGCGGGCGTGCCCGGCGAAGACGTCGGCACGGTGGCGGACGCGGGCGCGGTCGTGCTGCTCAAGGGCTCGGCGGCCGGCATCACCACGACCGGCGCGAAAGCCCTGGACCAGGACTCCGCCGGGGTCCCGGGGGTGGGCGAGGCCGGCGACCGCTTCGGAGGGGCGGTGCAGCTGAAGGACACCAACGGGAACGGGAAGTCGGACCTGTTCGTGGGCGCCCCGGGCGAGGACGTCAACGGCATCGAGGACTCCGGCGCGGTCTGGGTGATCAGGGGCGCGTCCACCGGTCTTACGACGACGGCCATCACGTCCTTCAACCCCACCGACGTCGGTTTTGCCGCACCCGCGGGCCTGCGCTTCGGCTCGGTCTTCGGGCGGTAGGCCGGGTCGTACCGGCCCTCGAAAACCCCAAGACCCCGGTCCTCTGCTCCCCAGAAGAGGACCGGGGTCAAGCTTTGTCCGTAGTGTCCGGTAACTCGTCCGGATAGTTCCCGCTATTCGCACAACCCATGCACCGCATCAGGAGAGTCCCGGCGTCATCTCCCGGCCATCCCGCCGCCACCCGCCACCATGCGGGCAACCTTTTACCTTCACCCCACAACCATCCGGGCGCACCACGGGTCTCACTCTCGTACGCAATTTCAGGGAGGGAACCCGTGCGCACGAAATCCGCGGTCATCGCGGCCGCATGCATCGCCGGTGCGGTCGCCGCAGGTCTGACCACACCTGCTGCCCAGGCCGCCCCCACGACCAAGCTGCACGAAGACTTCAACGGCGACGGCTATGCCGACCTCGCCACCTCGGCCCCGTACGCCGGCTTCGGGGGCAAGACCAAGGCCGGATATATCGTCATCGTCTACGGCTCCGCCAAGGGCCTCAACCCGGCCACCCGTACGGTGATCAGCAAGAACACCGCGGGCGTGCCCGGCGACGCCGCCGACTCCGACTACTTCGGCACCCGCCTCGCCGCCCGCGACCTCGACGGCGACAACATCACGGACCTCGCGGTCGTCGGAAACAACGATGTCACCCTGCTGTGGGGCCGCAAGGGCGGCCTCACCGGCGAGCAGGCCGCCACCCTCGCGGGCCCGGCCGGCACCTCGGGCAAGGTGACGGGCGAGACCCTCACCGCCGGCGACTTCAACGGCGACGGCGAGACCGACCTGTTCGCCACGCACAGCGACGACTGGGAGCAGCGGGCGATCCTCAGCGGCCCGTTCACCCGCGCCGGCGTGCCGGCGAGCGAGCAGCAGGTGGACATGTTCACCACCGACAACGCCATCGACCAGGTCGTCGCGGGCGACTACACCGGCGACGGCATCGACGACCTCGCGACGTTCTACACGTACGAGAACCACAACGAGGGCGGCCGCCTCTGGCGCGGCACCGACAAGGGCCTGTCCACGGACCCGACCGCCCTCCCGTCGGCCGCCACCGCCACCACCGGCGACTTCGACAAGGACGGCAAGAAGGACCTCGCCATCCGCACCGTCCCCGGTGACGTCAACGAGGATCTGCCGGCCGATCCCGGCACCATCAAGATCCTTTACGGCGACGCCAAGGGCCCGGGCGCGACCCGTACGAAGACGTTCACGCAGAACACCGCGGGCGTCCCGGGCGCGAGCGAGAAGGGCGACCAGTTCGGCGCCCGGCTGTCCGCGGGCGATGTGAACGGCGACGGCTACGACGACCTCGCGGTCGGCGTCCCGGGCGAGGCCATCGGCACCAAGGCCCACGCGGGCGCCGTCGTCACGCTGCGCGGCGGCTCCGGCGGCCTGACCGGCACCGGCGCCAAGGCCACCCACCAGGACACGGCGGGCGTCCCCGGCGTCGCGGAGGCCGGCGACCAGTTCGGCGGCGCGGTGAAGGTGCTGGACGCGAACAACGACGGCAAGGCGGAGGTCGCGGCCTCGGCGCCGCAGGAGAACGCCACGGGCGCGGTGTGGTCGCTGCCGGCGACCGCCTTCAACCCGGGCGATCTCGGCACGCCGGCGAAGGACGCCCGCTTCGGGTACGGCTTCGCGGGTGAGGCGGGGTTCTACCTGTCCACGCAGTAGGGGTCGGACAACGGTCCAGCCCTTAGCGGAGGGGTGCCTCTCCACCCCATAGAGGAGGGGTATCCAGCCAGCCCGTAGGGGACAGGCAGGAATCGCCCCTTACGGGTTGTACCGGATCGGCCACAATGGCCATCCCGTTACCCCCGGCCGGTCACGCGGCTCGCGTACACCAGGTACGTTCGAATCGTGGCTGGATTCAGGATCGGCCGGGGACACCGCTCCCGCGGCGCACAGCAGCAGGGGCAGCAGTACGGGCAGCAGCCGTACGGCCAGCAGGGCTATCAGGGCGGACCGCCGCCGCCGGGATACGGGCAGGGGCCTGGTCCTGGGCGCGGGCCGGGGCCGGGGCCGGGTGGCTATGGCGGTCACGGCGGTCACGGCGGTGGCCAAGGCGGCTTCCCGCCGCCCGCGCACGGCGAGCCGGAGTACTTCGGCGGCGGTGGCGGCGGCCAGGGCCCCGGCCCGTACTATCCGGACAATCACGGACACACCCACCCATACGGCGTGGGCGAGGCCCCGGATGCGTACGGCCAAGGCGGCTACGACGACGGCCAGTACGGCTCCGGCGGCACCTACCGCGCCGGCAGCGCCCCGGCGCCCGTCGGCCCGAAGCTGCACTGGAAGGACCTGCTCCGCGGCATCGTCTTCCACCCGAACCGCACCTTCTGGCAGATGCGCGACCACAAAATGTGGGGCCCCGCGCTCATCGTCACCTTCATCTACGGACTGCTCGCGGTCTTCGGCCTGGACACCGCCCGCGACGACGTCCTGAACTCCACGCTCTCCAACTCGATCCCGTGGGTGATCTCGACGGGCGTCGCCGTCGTGCTCGCGGGCCTGGTCATGAGCGCCGTCACCCACACCCTCGCCCGCCAGCTCGGCGGCGACGGGGCGTGGGAGCCGACGGTCGGCCTGGCCATGCTGATCACTTCGCTCACGGACGCGCCGCGGCTGCTGGTGGCGATGTTCGTGGGAGGCGACGCGGGTTTCGCGCAGCTCCTGGGCTGGCTCACCTGGCTCGCCGCGGGCGCGCTGCTGACCTCGATGGTGAGCAAGTCCCACGACCTGCCGTGGCCGCGTGCGCTGGCGGCGTCCTCGATCCAGCTGATCGCGCTGCTGGCGCTGATGAAGCTGGGGACGGTGTAGCAGGCCTCTGACCGCGTGAAAGGGCCCCCGCCTCGGCGGGGGCCCTTTCACGCGGTCAGTCTCATGCGCTCACATCGGGGTGCGGTGAAAGTTCAGATAGGACCGCGAAGGCGTCGGCCCCCGCTGCCCCTGATACCGCGACCCGTACTTGGCGGACCCGTACGGATGCTCAGCAGGCGAGCTGAGCCGGAACAGGCACAGCTGCCCGATCTTCATCCCCGGCCACAACTTGATCGGCAGGGTGGCGACATTGGACAGCTCGAGCGTCACATGCCCGCTGAACCCGGGATCGATGAACCCGGCGGTGGAGTGCGTGAGCAGCCCGAGCCGCCCGAGCGAGCTCTTCCCTTCAAGCCGCGAGGCAATGTCGTCGGGAAGGCTCACGACCTCATAGGTCGAAGCCAGCGCGAACTCCCCGGGATGGAGGATGAAGCACTCATCCCCATCGGGCTCGACCAGCCGCGTCAGATCAGGCTGCTCGACGGCCGGATCGATGTGCGGATACCGATGATTCTCGAAGACCCGGAAATACCGATCCAGCCGTACGTCGATGCTCGACGGCTGAACCATCGCGTCGTCATACGGATCGATCCGCACCCGCCCGGCGTCGATCTCGGCACGGATGTCCTTGTCAGAGAGCAGCACGCCGACGAGGATACGGCAGCTAGCGCTCGCCCCGCGCCACGGGAACCGCCTGCCGCAACCGCCCGCACTTAGGACATCTCACCAGCCGCGATGGCCCGAGCCGCGCGGCACTCTGCATCGGCAGCGAGTCAGTGCGGAAAACATGCCCTTCGGCACAGCGGACGACGGTGGACTCCATCGCGTATCGCGTCCCTTCCCCGTGGTTGCAGCTAGGCGACGAAAGCCACATTACGGGATGTTCCCGACGCGAGTAACACCGGCACTCCGTCCTTCACGCTACGCCCCAACTACCGCCCCTCACACCCGGGTCCCCACACCCGCACACACCCCGCCCCAACACAAAAGGGCCCCCGCACCCGCGAGGACCCACCACCTGCACCAACCCCCCGGCCACTACGGCCGCAACCCCGACATGAGGTACAGTGTCTCGACGAAGACCGCCTCACCAGGCGTCTCACGCGGGTGTAGTTTAATGGTAGAACATGAGCTTCCCAAGCTCAGAGCGCGGGTTCGATTCCCGTCACCCGCTCCAAGCAGAAGACCAGGTCAGGGCCAGTTTCCGCATCGTGTGGAGGCTGGCCCTGAGGTGTTCCGGGAGCCGCGTGCGGCGCGAAGAGGAAACCGCCCAGCAGGAGGGGTGGCGCAGCGGAGCGCAGGGCTGCCCAGGTCTTCCAGACATGGGCGTGGCTGGACCTCGGCGATGGGCGTGGCTGGACCTCGACGACATGCCCCGCGCCGGTGCCATCGTCACCCGTGACGGCAAGGCAGAAACGCCTCGTGGCCCAGCACGACAAGGCCCAAGCTGCAGCCGCTGCATGCATCCTGCTGCGATGGCTGGCGGGCATCGTTGCGCTGGGGCTCCTGGCATTCACCGCCGTCATCGCTGTGGTCACCGGCGGCCGCGGAGAGATGCTTGCGTTCATCGTCCCGCTGCTGTTCGCGGCATTGAGCGGGTCAGTCTGGTTGGTTCTCAAGATGTACGACCGCTGACCGGCCCGCGTGGGAGGCTGCGCCGATGGACATACGAGCAAAGCTTGTCGGCTCCCTCCCCGAAGGATTCATCCCGGCCGCGGACGACGGCACTTGCATCGAATGCGGCTGCGAGAAGTCGGCCGCGGATGGTGCGGAGCACTGCCGACGCCACACGGCTAGAGCCAAGCGCCGCGCCCTCGGATCGATCCCGGCCGAGATTCAGCGGGCGATGGCCGCACAGTCGTGTGTCTACTGCGGGCAACAGGCCACCGGCTGCGACCATCTCCTGCCAGTGACCAAGGGCGGCACCAACGACCTGGACAACCTGGTCCCTGCCTGCCGGCGCTGCAACTCAAGCCGCAGCCGCCGCGATCTCATCGGCTGGGACCCTGAACGGGTCCTCCACGCCATGAACGTCTCCGAGAAAGTGCGCAGCCACGTGATCATGGAGGCATCGACGCTGGCCACCAGGGTCTCGAAGGTGCGTGTGCACTGCGCGATGAACCGCCAAATGGATGTCCTGAACATTCTCAACGGCGACTAGTCAGTCCGCCACCCGCAGGCCGCAGCCCGCTCAGCGCGCGGCCGGCTCGGCCGCGGCCTGGCCCGCGTAGTGGCAGGCCGCCGGGTGCGTCCCTCCGTTTCGTACGGCGAGGTCCGGGGAGTCCGTTCTGCACAGGTCCGTTGCCAGTGGACAGCGGGTGTGGAAGCGGCAGCCCGCCGGGGGGTTGGCCGGGGAGGGGACTTCGCCGGGGAGGGAGGGGGGCGTGGTGGTGTCCGGGCGGTCGTGGACCGAGGGGGCCGCGGCGAGGAGGGCCTCGGTGTAGGGGTGCTGGGGGGACTCGAAGACCTGGGGCGCGGTGCCGTGTTCCACGATCGTGCCCAGGTACATCACCGCCACCTCGTCCGCGATGTGCCGGACCACGTCCAGGTCATGGGAGATGAAGAGGTACGCGATCCCCAGCTCCCGCTGCAGATCCGCGAGCAGGTTCAGGATCTGTGCGCGCACGGACACATCGAGCGCGGACACCGCCTCGTCGCACACGATCAGCTTCGGTCGCAGCGCCAGCGCCCGCGCGATGCTCACCCGCTGGCACTGGCCACCCGAGAGCTCGTGCAGGCGGCGGCCCGCGTACGACTCGTCCAGGCCCACCTGGGTCAGGAGGCTTGCCACCTGCTGCGCCTCGTCCGCCGGTGCCATCTCCTTGTGGATGTGCCAGCCCTCCGCCACGATCTCCGCGACCCGCATCCTCGGGTTCAGCGACGTGTACGGGTCCTGGAAGACCATCTGCAGGTCGTTCGCCACCCGCCGCCGCTCGCGGCGGCCCGCCGTCGCCAGGTCGAGGCCCGCGAAGGAGACCGATCCCGCGAAGGGTTGCAGCAGGCCCACCACCGCGCGGGCCAGCGTCGACTTGCCGCAGCCCGACTCGCCGACGATGCAGACCGTACGTCCCGGCCGTACCGTCAGATCGATGCCCGCGACCGCGTCGACACGGCGGCGGCCCAGGCCCGAGCGGCCCGGGACCGTGTAGCCGGCGTGCAGGTCGCGGATGTGCAGCAGTGCGTCCGGCAGCAGCGCGTCCGGAGTCTGCTTGCTCGTGCTCATGACGCCGCCTCCACGTTTTCCGGCCCGGCCAGGATCTTTCCGCTGTGGTGGCAGGCCGACTTGTGCGCCTGCCCCGCCTGCCCCACCTGCCCCGCCTCCCCCACCGCCGTCAACGCGGGGTCTTCCGTACGGCACACCTCCGTGGCGTACCCGCACCTCGGCGCGAAGGCGCACCCCGCCGGCAGCGTCCCCGGCGCCGGCGGCTGGCCCTCGATCGGCACCAGCCGCCCCGGCCGCGCCGGGTCCGGAACCGCGTCCAGCAGGCCGCGCGTGTACGGGTGCGCCGGTGCCGTGTAGACGGCGTCCAGCGCGCCCGTCTCCACGATTCGGCCCGCGTACATCACCGCCACGTCCTGCGCGACGCGGGCCACCACGCCCAGGTCGTGCGAGACCAGCAGCATCGCCATCCCCGCCTCCGTCTGCCGCCGGGCGAGCAGCCGCAGGATCTGCGCCTGCACCGTCACGTCCAGCGCCGTCGTCGGCTCGTCGGCCAGCAGCACCGCCGGGTCCAGGGTGAGGGCCATGGCGATGACCGCCCGCTGCCGCATGCCGCCCGAGAACTCATGCGGGTACGCGCCGTACTTGGCCTCCGGGTCGGGGATGCCGACGGTCCGCATCAGCTCCACCGCCCGCTCCCGGGCCGCGCGCCGGCCGGTGCCCCGGCGGCGTAGCGTCTCCGCGATCTGCCAGCCCACGGTGAACGACGGATTGAGGGCCGCCATCGGGTCCTGGAAGACCATCGCGACCTTCGCACCCCGCAGTTGCCGCCACTGCGCGTCGGTGAACCCCGCGGTGTCCCGGCCCTCGATCTCGACCGTCCCCGCGCTCACCCGCGCGCCCGCCGGCAGCAGCCCCATCAGGGCGAGCGACGTCAGCGACTTGCCGCTGCCCGACTCGCCGACCAGGGCGGTGACCCGGCCGGGTACGAGGTCGAGGTCGACCCCGCGGACGACCCGCCGCGCACCGTCGCGGCCGAAGCCTATGTGGAGGTCCCGGAGGCGGGCCGCCGGGGCCGGCCCTGCGGCCGTGGAAGACATCGTGCTCCCCTCTCTGCTCATCTCTGCGACCGCTCTCCGCTCATATCTCCGACCGCTCTCCGCTCATATCTGCGACCGCTCTCCGCTCATATCTGCGACCGCGGATCGGACACGTCCCGGAAGCCATCCCCGATCACGCCCACCGCCGTGACCACCAGCGCCAGCGCCGCCGCCGGCATCGTGGATATCCACCACGCCGAGCCCAGGTAGTCGCGCCCCACCGAGACGGTGGCGCCCCACGACGAGGTGTCGACCGGTACGCCGAGGCCGAGGAAGCTCAGCGACGCCTCCGCGACCATCACCAGGCCCACCTGCACCGTCGCCGCGACCAGCAGCGGCTGCCAGACGGACGGCAGCACGTGGCGGGCCATGATGCGTATGTGTCCCGCCCCCAGCACCTGCGCGGAGTCGACGAACCCGAGCCGCCGCGTCGCCATCGCCGACGCGCGGGCGACGCGGGCGAAGATGACCCACCTCGTGATCGCCAGCGTGATGACGATGTTGGTGACGCTCGGGCCGAGCACCCCGGCCAGCAGGATCGCCAGCAGGATGGAGGGGAAGGCGAGCTGGATGTCGCCGATACGGGAGGCGATCGTGTCCAGCCGGCCGCCGAAGTAGCCCGAGACCAGCCCGACGACGAGGCCGACCGCGCCGCCGACCAGGATGGTCGCGCAGGCGACAAGCAGCGAGATCCGGGATCCTGCCAGCAGGTTCGCGAGCAGGTCGCGGCCCATCTGGTCGGTGCCCAGCCAGGCGATGCCGCCGGCGTCGGTGCGCTCCCCCGGCGACAGCAGCCGGTTCGGCAGGTCGGTGGCCACCGGGTCGTACGGGCGCAGCAGCGGCCCGGCGATGGCGGCGAGGACGAAGAGCGCGAGGATCCCGGCGCCTATCCACACCCGCACCGGCACCCGCCGCGCGGCGTCGCCCGCGGCCTTGCCCGTACGGGGTTCCTCAGCGGCGGGCGCCGGCGCGGCCGCGGTCGTGCTGCTCATGCGTCCTCCGGGGTGAGGCGGGGATCGATGACGAAGTAGACGGCGTCCACGAGCAGGTTCAGGACGATGTACGCCAGCGTGATCGTGAGGATCGCGGCCTCGACGACCGCGTAGTCGCGGTTGGTGATCGCGTCGACCATCAGCGAGCCGATGCCCGGCCAGGAGAAGACGACCTCGATGATGACCGCGTTGGCGATGAAGTTGCCCATCAGCAGGCCGAGTACGGTCACGACCGGGATCGCGATGTTGCGGCCGACGTGCACGTACTGGATCATCCCCTCGCCCACGCCCTTCGAGCGGGCCGTACGGGCGTAGTCCTTGCCGCCCTCCTCCAGCGCGCTGCTGCGCACCAGCCGCGCGAGCCAGCCGATGAACGGCAGCGACAGCGTGAAGGCCGGCAGCAGCACCGCGGCGGGTGAGCCGTCGACGGTCGCGGGCAGCCAGTCGAGCTGCCGGGCGAAGATGAGGATCAGGACGATGCCGAGCCAGAACGACGGGATGGCCTGGCCGGCCAGCGAGCCGGTGGAGACCACGAGGTCGAGCAGCTTGCCGGGGCGGCGGGCGCAGAGCATGCCCAGCGGGATCCCGACTACGACGGTCAGCAGCAGGGCCGCGAGCGACAGGCTCAGGGTCGCGGGGAAGCGGTCCAGGGTGTTGCTGAGGGCGGAGCCGCCGAGGCGCCAGGAGTCGCCGAGGTCGCCGCGTAGGATCCCGGCGAGGTGGTCGACGTACTGCCGCCACAGCGGGTCGTCGAGGCCGAAGTCGGCCCGTACGCTCTTCAGCTGCTCCGCGGAGGCGTCCGGCCCGACGATCAGCTTGGCGGGATCGCCCGGCACGACGCGTACGAGGAGGAACACCAGCGTCAGCGCGCCGAAGGCCACGACGACGGCCTGCGCGATGCGTTTGGCGAGGAACGCGCCCATCATTGCTCACCTCTTCTTCGAAGCGGTCCGGCGGAGGCACGTACGACGAGTTCGGGGGCCAGGAGAGTACGGATCGGATCCGCGTCCTGTGCCGCGGAGTCGGGCCCGGACCGCACCCGCTCCAGCAGCCGGTCGACGCCGGCCCGGCCCACGTCGGGCGCGGGCAGCCGGACCGTGGTCAGGGCCGGGTCGAGGTACGCGGAGAACGGGTGGTCCCCGTGGCCGACGACGCCGATGTCCGTGCCGACCCGCAGCCCCCGCTCGGTGAACGCCCGGTACAGGCCGAGCGCGTGGTAGTCGTTGCCCGCGAGCACCACCGCGCCGGGCCCCGCCCGCCGCGCCAGTTCCGCGCCGACGGCGTACGCCGCCCCGGGGTCGAAGGGGCCCGAGACCGGCTCCCCCTCCGGCGCGGCCGCCGGGTCCACGCGCACCACCGCGTCGTCGGGCACCGTGATCCCGCGGGCCGCCAGCGTCTCCCGGAAGCCCCGGATACGCTCGGCGACCGGCGAGATCTCCAGGTCCTCCTCGACCAGGTACAGCTCGGTCGCCCCGCCGTCCAGCACGTGCTCGGTCGCCGCGCGGGCACCGGCGTAGTAGTCGACGCCCACGACGTCGGCGTCCAGCTCCGGCAGGTGCCGGTTGAGCAGCACCACGGGCGTACCGGACTTGCGCAGCCGGCTCCAGTGCTCCGCACCGTGCTGCACGGGTATGGCCAGCACGCCGTCGACGCCCCAGCGCATCAGCTCCTCGGCGGCGCGGCGCTCGTTCTCCGCGGAGTCCTCGGTGACCATGAGCATCAGCGAGTAGCCGCGTTCGCGGCCGCGCTCCTCGATCGCGGAGATGAGGCGGGCGTAGAAGGGGTTGGCCGGGTTGGTGATGACGAGCCCGAGGGTCATGGCGTTCCGCAGCACGAGGGAGCGGGCCATGGTGTTGGGCACGTAACCGAGGCGTTCCGCCTCCTCCTTGATCCGCTCGCGGGTCTCGGGACTCACCGCGTCCTTGTCGGCGAGCGCCCGGGAGACGGTGTTGACCGACAGGTCGAGCGACAGGGCGATGTCGCGCAGCGTGGGTCGGCGGCGTGGGGTCATGGGGTCCTCCGGCGCGGGGTCATCGGCGCCCCACCACGGCGAGGTCGGGCTGGTTGTTCGGGGCGGGGGTGAAGCCGGTCAGCTCCTTCGCGCGCCCGTACCCGGTGACGAGGGTGACGGGGAAGAGACCGACGGCGTCCGACCATATGGTCCCGCAGGCTTTGCCGTAGAGCTCGTCGCGTTCCCGGCCCTCGGGCGCACCGGCGGCCTGTGCCAGGACGGCGTCGAGTTCCTTGTTGGCGTAGCCGAGGCGCCCCGCCTCCGAGGTGTAGAGGCGGCCTATGGTGAAGGCGGCGTCGCCGGTGGTCACGGTGTTCGTCTGGAGGTTCATGTCCCAGTCGAGGCTGTTGAGCCGCTCCAGCCACATCGCCTTCTCTATGCTCTGCGGCTCGACGGTGACGCCGATCCCGGCCCACGCCGAGATCAGCGCCTGCGCCAGCTCCCGCGACAGCGGCCCGGTCGCGTCGAACCACATCATCGAGGTGGCGAACCCCCGCCCGAGCCCGGCCCGCGCCAGCAGCCGGCGTGCCTCGTCCGGGTCGTACGGCCAGGGCCGCTGCGGCGCGAAGCCGGCGACGGTCTCGGGGATCGGCGCGCGCATCTGCTTGCCGCCGCGGCCGAAGAGGGAGTCCACGATCTGCGGCACGTTCACGGCCTGGCAGAGCGCGCGGCGGACGTCCGGGTCGTTGAACGGCTTGCGCGCGCAGTTGAACCAGTTGAAGTAGTACGTCCAGGAGGGCACCGACTCGACGGTGATCCCGGACACCCCGCTGACCTCGGGCAGCTGGTCCGGCGGGACCGGCCAGAGCAGGTCGACGTCGCCGTTGCGCAGGGCGGTGATCGCCGTCGAGGTCTCCGCGATGTAGGGCATGGAGACGGCCGGCAGCTCCGCCCGGCCGTCCCAGTAGTCGTCGAACCGCGCCAGTTCGACGGAGGTCGACGGGGTGAAGCCGGTGACCCGGAACGGGCCGGAGCCGACGGGGCTCCGCTTCTGCTCCGGGTCCGCGACCAGCCGCGCCGGGACGATGAACAGGAGGGTGAGGTTGACCGGGAGCGAGCCGAGCGGCCCGTCGGTGGTGAAGACCACCGTGTGGTCGTCGGGCGCCTCGGCGCCCTTGACCGTCGCCCACAGCGGGGTCTGCGCGGACGGGACCTGCTGGGTGCGCTTCAGGCAGGCGACCACGTCGCGGGCGGTGACCGCGCTGCCGTCGTGGAAGACGGCGTCGCGGCGAAGCGTGAAGACCCACTTCGTGTCGCCCTCGCGCCGCCACTTGACCGCAAGCCCCGGCGCCAGCTCCGCGCCCTCGCGCCGTACGAGGGTGTCGAAGACCAGCCGCTTGACGATCAGCGACGCCTCGTCGACCGCGGTCGCGGCGTTGTACGGGTCCAGGTCGGTGACCGGCTGCCCGAACGCCGCGCGCAGCGCCCCGCTGGGCGCGGCGCTGCCGACGCCGCAGCCGGACAGCAGCACCGCCGTGGCGCCGAGTCCCGCCATCGCCAGGAAGTCCCGCCGCGCGGGGCCACGCCCGCTCGCTCTGCTCGCCCCGGTCATCTCACCACCTCCAGGTCAGGACTTGAGTGCCAGGTAGATCAGGACCTTGACGGACGGGGCCGCGTCGCCGGCGGCTTCGGCCGGCCCGTCGACGACGGTGCCGCGCAGCCGCAGCCAGCCGCCGAACCCCTCGGCGGGCCAGCTGTGCAGCAGCCCGTCGCCGGGGTCGACGGACTGCTCCGCATCGCGGTCGAGGTCGCACCAGTGCAGGCCGTCAGGCGAGATCTGGGTGCGTACGAGCATCCTCGGGGCGCGCCCCGAGGCGTCGAGGACGCGTACGAACCAGCGGGCCTCGCCGGCCCAGGCGGCCTCGTACGGCTCGGTGGTGAACTCGCCGGTCAGCGTCGCGTTGCGCTCGATGACGGCGGTGAAGGACTGTCGCATGGTCATGTCGCGCTCACCAGTCCACCGAGATCAGCACGGAGTCGAGGTACAGGAAGTTCCGCACGTCGGTGTGGGTGCGGACGGAGACGTAGAAGTTGAGCAGGTTCTGCAGCGACCCGTACTCCTCGTCGTACGGCGGGACGGGCACGTCGGACATGTCGTGGACGACGTCGTTGACCTGGAGTTCGACGTTGCTGCGGGTGTCGGTGTCGATGACCCAGCGCAGGTAGTGCCAGTTGACCTTGGTGGGGACCTCGTTGAAGCAGAGCTCCTGCCGCTCGCCGAACTGCCGCCAGTCGGCGGGTTCCGGGGCGGTGAAGTCCGCGGTCCGCGGGAGCTTGAGCTTGCCCTCGAAGTGCTCGCGGGGAGTCGGCTCGGGGACCGTGGGGTACATCCAGCGGTGCCGCACCTCGTGGTCGAGATCGGTGTTCTGGTACCGCACGACGTTGTGGTAGCGCACGCCGTCGCAGATGTCGGTCGCGACGGTGAGCGCACCGAACTGCTGCTCCGACGGGTGGTTGTTGGCGTCCCACCGGCCGCCGCCGGCGGCGCCCGCGGCACCGTTCTCCGCCGAGGCCGCCTCCGCCTTGTACGCGAAGTACGTCTCGAACTGCACCCGGCCGCGGCCGGACATCGTCAGCCGCCTGATCGCCACGCCGGTGTGCCCGGTGACCGGCCGGGTGGCGACCTTCAGGGCGTATGTCCCGGACATGGCCCCGTGCGTGCCGACGTCGAAGAAGTTGCAGGAGCTGAGCTGCGGCGGCCGGAAGTCCGACATGTGCTCGTCGACGGTGTCGAGATCACCGTGCTTGTCATGGTTGCCGATCAGCTCGATCCACCCGTGCGTCCCGGTGTTGAAGTCGTCGTGGACGAGGATGCGGCGCAGCGGGTTGAACCTCGCCAGCTTCGGGTCGAGCAGGCGCGGATCGGTGTGTGGTGCGGTCGTCACCGGTTTCCTTTCATGAGACGGACGGTGGCGTAGGAGAGGTTGTGGTCGGAGCGCAGCAGGTCAGCCTGCGGCCCCTCGGTCGCGGTGGTCTGCGGGATCTGCACCCACTCGCTGACCGGCGTCCCGTTCCGGACGAAGAGGTGGTCGATCTTCTCGCCGAGGGGCAGCGGGATCTTGCCGCCGTTGTACGAGGCGTACGCGTCGCCGGTGACGCGGTCCGCGGCCGCGTGCGCATCGGTGAAGCCGACGTCGGAGAAGGCGTCGATGGCGCTGGCGCCCTCGGCGGTGGAGCCGGAGTTCATGTCGCCGGCGAAGACGATGGGCAGGTTGCGGGTGTGCTTGTTGCGGAGGGTCAGGTCCTCGGCGGTGCGCCTGGCGTCGGCGTAGCGGACCTCGTCCCAGTTCTTGGTCCAGCCGTTGGGGTCGGTGGCGCCGTTCTTGCGGTACTCCAGGTGCATGTCGACGACGACGAAGCGGGCGCCGGACTTCTTCTCGCGCAGCACGTTCCAGGTCATGGTCTTGCCGTAGATCTCGGTGGAGTCCGGCAGCCAGAGCAGGTCGTGGGGGAGTTCGCGACCGCGCTTGTCGAGGTGGGAGTAGCGGGAGGCGTCGTAGTACGTGTAGCGCCCTGCGCCGGACTTGAGCGGGTAGCCCTTCTCCGGGTGCCGGGTGCCGGCGTAGTCGGCGGGGGCCTCGGCGTAGCCGTGCTCCTTGAGGGCGGCGGTCAGCGGCGCGCGGAAGGACTCGACGTCGACGGCGGGCTGGCTGGGCGTCGCGTTGTTGCCGATCTCCTGCGTGGCGACGACGCCGAGCCCGGCCGCGTCGATGTCCGCGGCGACGTCCGCGGCCCGGCCCTCGGCCCAGGGGCGCAGCTTGGTGGCGCAGTCGCGGCCGATGACGCGCTCGCACTCCGCCTTGGTCGGCAGGCACCCGTGGCCGCACACGTTGTACGTACCGACCCGGAGGTCCACGGTCCGCCCGGCCGCTCCGTGCCGACCGTTCTGCCCCTGCTCGTCCTGCTCTGAGGCCGCGGCAGCCGGCCCGCCGAGCAGCGCGAGGGCTATCGCGACGCCGGGGACCACCACGGTGGATATTGCACGCAATCTGGGACGCATCTCGGCTCCAGCCTCGACATGAACGTTAACGTGAGCGTTGCGATGGGCACGCTACGCATGCCGTGACCGGAAGTAAACGGTCCGGACGCGACTACTTCGCGAAGAAAAAACGCCGTCAAGGCACCGCCCCCGGCCTCGGGTTGGGGAGGCGCGGGGGCGGCGGGCGGGCGGCGGGCCCAGCAGGCGACGCCGCCGAGACCTGTCCGCGAACGAGCGGATCGAGATCCGGTCGGCCGCTGGTGCACGATCATGGGCCGTCTCACCCACGAGGGAGGGCGGCGCGCCCCGCAGCCGCGTGCTGCGAGGCGCCAGCGTATGCCGGACGCGGCTATGCCGACCGCCAGTGCCGGCTCATGCAGGCGGTGTTCGCGTTCGCCGTTGTCGAGAAGAAAATCTCGGCGAAGCCGGCAGGCCGGTTCTCATCACCCCACGCCTCGGCGATCACAGGCGGCTCCAGATCACGTCGTCACCGGCTGACAGAGTGCGAAGATGGTGTACTTCACCGGACGATCGGGATCGTACGCCGCCCTCACAATCCACGAATTTCGATCGCTGGGGAAGTCTGCTTGCGGCGGTGACGCATGCTGCTCGGCCCAATAGCCCCCGCCACTGACCTTTGTGCCCTTCGGGCACTCTGCTTCTAGGTCTACTCTCCAACTGATCGGCTCTGGCTCAAGGGTTTTCTGCACAACGATTCGCTGAGGACCCGCTACTGGCCCAGCCTCTCCACGGTCGCCCTGCGGTCCCTGAGAGCCTTGCACTCCAGTCTCGCCCTTTGGGCCGACTGCACCTTGGGCGCCTGTGGCGCCTTTCTCCCCTGGAGCGCCCCTGGCGCCCTCTGGCCCTTGGCCGCCCTTGAGCCCTTGATCGCCCTTGAGCCCCTGGTCGCCCTTGGGCCCCTGGTCGCCCTTGGGCCCCTGGTCGCCCTTGAGCCCTTGATCGCCCTTGAGCCCCTGGGCTCCTGTAGCGCCTGCCTCCCCTTGGGCGCCGGTCTCGCCCTTCGCTCCGGTATCTCCCTTTGGGCCCGCATCGCCCCTCAGGCCCTGAATTCCTTGGTCGCCTTTGACTCCAGGCTCCCCCTTGGGCCCTTGGTCGCCCTTAACCCCTTGGTCGCCCATGGGCCCCTGCGCGCCGGTCTCGCCTGTTGCTCCAGTGGCGCCCATCGGACCTTGGGTGCCTGTTTCGCCCTTGAGCCCTGCCTGCCCCTGCGGTCCTGTCTTGCCTTGCGGACCTTCGGGACCACGAGCACCCTGCTCGCCCTGCGCTCCCTGCTCGCCCTGTTGTCCCGTATCACCCTTCAGGCCCTGAGGGCCTACAGCTCCCTGTTCGCCCTGTTCACCCCTGGCGCCTTGGGCTCCAGTAGCACCGGTTTCACCCTTGAGGCCTTGCTTCCCCTGCGGGCCCTGGGCTCCTTCCTGGCCGGGCGCACCGGTTTCACCCTTTTCGCCCGTGGGGCCCTGTTTGCCTTGCAGCCCTTGGTCGCCCTGCGCGCCTTGTGGCCCCTGCTTACCTTCAAGTCCCTGCTTACCTTCAGGACCCTGTGCGCCAGGGGCCCCTTTCTCGCCGGTCTCCCCCTTCTCCCCGGTCTCGCCCTTGATGGCGTTCTCGTAGTCGCTGAGCGTCATGCCGGCGTGCTTCTGCATCCATTCCTCGGACGCTGAAGGGCCGGGCTCTCCGTGCTCGCCCCGGGGTCCCTGCTCGCCCTGGGGTCCCTGCTCGCCGACAGGGCCACTCTTACCCTGAGCCCCGGTCTTCCCGGGCTCACCCTTGTCTCCGTCGTCCCCCTTAGGGCCAGCCTGGCCTCGAGGTCCCGCTGCGCCATCCTCCCCGGGTTCACCTTGAGGGCCGACCGGACCCCGTTTGCCTTCCGGTCCCTGGGTGCCGGTCTCGCCGGTCTCGCCCTTCTCGCCCTTCTCCCCCTTGATGGCGGCTTCATAGTCGTCCATCGTCTTTCCGGGGTGGTTCTTCAGCCACTCCTGCGAGGCATGCAGCCCGGGGTCCCCCTGGATGAAGTCCTCGTAGTCGCTGACGGTCATGCCTTCGTTGGCCTGTAGCCATTCCTCGCGGTGAGACGGGCCGGTGTCGCCCGGCTCGCCGTTCTCACCCTTGGGGCCGCGAGGTCCGGTGGCTCCGTCTTCGCCGTCATCACCCTTGGGCCCCGGTTCGCCCTGCGGGCCCCGCCTGCCGTCCGGGCCCTGCGGACCGACGTCACCCTTATCGCCCTTGCCGCCTTTGTCGCCCTTATCGCCCTTCGGGCCGGGTGGTCCAGGAGGGCCGGGAGGCCCGACCTTGCCCTTACCGGTCTCTTCGTTGCAGAGCGGGACGGGGCCGAGGTTGATGGCGTAGCGGGCACTGATCCAGCCCTTGGGCGCCTTGTACCAGATCGAATTGCCGCGTACGTTCTGGCCCTTCACCTTGCAGGAGACCAGGACGCGGGCGCCCCTGGAGTAGGTGCCGACGGCTGCCGCTGCCGTGGTGGCCT
Source organism: Streptomyces boninensis (assembly GCF_048572725.1). Lineage (NCBI taxonomy): Bacteria > Bacillati > Actinomycetota > Actinomycetes > Kitasatosporales > Streptomycetaceae > Streptomyces > Streptomyces boninensis. The sequence goes on along the minus strand of NZ_CP183837.1, from coordinate 5,203,263 downwards.
CGGCTCTGGCCTTCAGGTGGCCGCGGGCAATCACCTGTGCGTAGGTGTCAGCGGCGTACGCATTCGCGGCGAGCAGCGACGACGCTGCGGTGGTGGCGAGGAGTGCGATGGATGCCTGTCTTCTTGGGTTGGACATGCTCGGACCCTAGGAAATCGGCCTGAATTAGGATGCAAACGACACACATCGACCATTGGGCCGTTCCGGTTGAACGGTGAAGTACGAGGCTGTGCGCACGCGCGAAGAGTGGCAGTAATGCCAGCTCCTACTTATATAAGTTGAGGCTTATATAATTCACCTCGGGCGCGATCACGGACGTGACCCGGGCCGAATTCAGACTTTCCCTCAGTCCGCCCCCCGGACCCGGAAGCCCGACCACCGCGCGTCGATGCCCTGGTCGCGCAGGGAGCGGCTGCGGCCGTTCCGGAGGGGGAGTTGGGTCCAGATGCCGATGGCTATCGAGACCTGCTCCGGGATGGAGGTGCCGTTCGTCTTGTAGATCTGTTGGCCGTCGACCTGCCACAGCACCGTCGACGTGCTGCGGTCGAAGGTGATTTCGCAGGTGCGAGGCCGGGTGAAGTCGTCATCAAAGTCTGCGTACGGAGTTTCCACGACGTGTACGAACGGGTCGGTCGCGCCCCATACGCCCAGCTGCTCGTGCATGGCGAAGACGCGGGTCGAGGTGCCGATGACACTGAACACCCGCTGGAGGTCGGCGACCTGGAAGGCGGCCATGCCCTGGCGGTAGTCGGCGGGTTCGCCGTTGAGGTTCTGGACCGACAGCTCGGCGGCGAAGGTCGCCGGGCGGTCCGGCGGCAGCGCGAATTCGCGGGTGGTGAACCTGGCGAACTTGCCGCTGTCGGCGGGCAGGAACGTATCGCTCGATGCCGAGAAGCGCGGGATCGTCACCCGTATCGCGCCCTCGCCGACCGTCACTTGAGCATTCGGATCGCTCGCCGTCCACTCCCCGCCGCCCGGGATCGGCACGCTGATCCCCTGCCACAGCGCGGGATCCAGGTCCGGGCCCTTCAGGTCGTCGTACGTCACGAAGTCGCCGTGCGCGGTCTGCGGGTTCGATGTCATGGGAGCTGCCTCCGAGCGAGTGAGCGCGGCGGCTGTTCGCCGCCTGCGTGTCTCTACGACGGGTCGGCAGCCTCATCCGTGACATGTGAGGCGCGCCCCTCACCGCCCCTCACCGCGCCTGGATCAGCGCACTCCCCAGCGCCGTACGCGTATGCAGCACGCACCCACCATCCCGCCGCGTCGACACCAGCCCGCTATGCCGCAGCGCCGCCGTATGCCGGCTCACCGTCGAAGCCGACGTGCTGGCCAGCTGCGCGAGCGCGGACGTCGTCAGTTCGGCGTTCAGCAGGCGCAGCACCCGGGCCCGCGTCTCGCCGAGCAGTTCCGCCAGCGCGTCCGTGGGCGTGCGGTTGCTGCCGGGGCGCCAGGACGCCTCGCGGCTGACCGGGTAGACGAGCACCGGGCGGAGGGTGGGGTCGGCGAGGGTGATCGGGTGGTTGACGCCGAAGAAGCTGGGGATGAGGTGCAGGCCGCGGCCGTCCAGGTGGACGTCCCGGTCGAGGGGGTAGTCGACCTCCAGCACGGGGGACTGCCAGCGGGCGGTCGGGCCGAGTCCGGTCAGTACGGCCTCGATGCCGCGGCTGAGGGAGTGCTCGGTGTGCTCGGCCACGTTGCGGGCGGCGAGCGCCGCCGCCTCCGCGGCGTACGGCGCGAGCACCACGTCGTGGTAGCGCCGCATCACACCGCCGAGGCGCCGCAGCGCGGCGGGGCGGCCCGCGGCGATGTCGGCGAGCCAGCCGGGCGCGCCCGCGGGCTCCGCGGCGAGCTGGCCGACCTCGGCGCGCAGCCGGGGCTTGCCGGTGGACAGCACGGTCTCGACGCCCGCCGCAAAGCTGGTGGTGTGGCCCGCAGGGGTCATGAAGTCGGGGAAGTAGGCGCTGACGGGGGCGAGCGCCGCCAGCAGGTGCGTATCGCCGGTGAGGCCCGCGGCGGCGAGGCGGCGGCGGGCGAGGCGGCTCCAGGAGGTGAAGTACGGCTGTGGCTGGAGCAGTTGGTGGACGCTGAGGACGGTCTCCCACATCGGGTCCAGCGCCCGGCCCACGCGGATCCGGCCGAGATCGGTGCTGGTGAAATGGATGCGAAGCACAGGTCCCCCTCCTGCGATCACTGAACGCCCCGGGAATTCTCCCATCTCTTCCCACGCCTGCCCACTGCGCTTTTGCGTCCGGCCGCAAAGGCTTTCTGCGGCGCGGCCGTTGGGTGATCCTGAGCATGCGCCCGTACGGGACGCTTCGTACCGGAAGACCGGAAAAGGGATCATCGGGGGGACATGAACAACGTCGAGCAGTTACGCGCGGCCCGGGAGATGCGCAGCATCAAGCAGTCGTCCGGGCTCAGCTACGAGAAGCTGGCGGCCAGGACGCACTACAGCCGCTCGTCCTGGGAGCGCTTCCTCAACGGGAAGATGCCGGTCACGCCGGGGGTCATCGAGCAGTTCGCCGCCGCGGTGGGGAGCGAGGCGGCGGGGCTGCTGCGGGTGCGGCCGCAGGATCCTCGCGATCCGGAGCCCGCGCCCGCCCCACCATCGCCGCGATCGGCCGCGCTTTTCACCTTCGTGACCCTCTTCGCCGCGGGTGTCGCCGTCGGCCGGCTGCTGAAGCCGGCCGGGAATCGGCGGGTGCGATACGTCCCGCTCCCGTCCCACTCCGCCTTCCCGCATCCCACGATGTGCGCGGCCCCTTCCCAACCCTGAGGCAGCCGGGCCGTCGCGTCCCGCGCCTTCCCCACCTGCGGGATCCCGCTCGCCCCACGGCGGCCGGGGTCCGCAGGCTGGCCGCACCGACCGCTCCACTACGGCGCGGTGCAGCTGAACCGAACGGAGACGCGACAGCATGAAGCGAACCATTGCCAAGGCGGCCATCGCCCTTTCCGGGGCGGCCCTGGCCGCCGCCGCGACCCTCGCCACGGCCGGCCCGGCGAACGCCGCCTGGAGCGACTGCCCGGACGGCGGGCTGTGCGCCTACCTCGGCGACGACGGCGCGGGCACTCCGGGCGTGGTCTACGGGGACAACAAGGACCTGCTCCAGTACTACAAGTTCGACAACGCGGACTCGATCTACAACAACGGCAATTCGTGCAACGTCCGCATCTACAACGGCAGGAACTACACCGGCTCCAGCTTCGTGCTGGACAACGGCTGGATGGCCCCCAACCTCTCCAGCACATACAAGGACGACGTCTCCTCCAACAACTGGTGCGTGTGAGTGCCCGGTTCGCGCGGCGGACAGCGCTGACCGTGGCACCGGTGGTGCTCGCACTGGCCGCGGCCGGCTGCTCCCCCCAGGGGCAGTCCGGCCGCGGGCCGGAGCGGCCCGCGGTGCCCGACGTCCGCCCGCTCACCGGCGCCACCGCGGCCACCGTCGCCGAGGCGACCCTGCTGCACGACCGCGTGGAGCAGGCCGTCGCCGCGTGCATGGCCGAACGCGGCCACGCGTACACCCCGCGGCCCCGCACCGCCTCGGGCCGCGGCGAGGAGACCAATCCGTACGGCCTGCTGACCCCGCGCAAAGCGGCGGCGGACGGCTACGGGCTGGTCGGCGAATACCACTACCTGCGGACCACTCCCCGCCCGAAGGCACAGCCCCACGGCCGGAGTTGGCAACGGGCGCTCACCGGCACGCCCGCGCACCGGGTGCGGGTGCGGACGCCGGACGGACTGCGGTTCGAGTTCTCGTCGGACGGCTGCGTCGCGCGCGGTGCCGAGCGGGTGTACGGGAAGGGCTGGAACCGGCTGCGGCCGGTGGCCGCCGGGCTGGCGAACCGGGTGCTGGAGGCGGTCGGGCGGCAGCCCGGATATCGTGCGGCGATCCGCCGCTGGTCGCAGTGCATGACCGAAGCGGGCCACCCCGCCAAGGACTTCCAGGCGACCCGGGAGGCCATCGACGCGCGGCTGGCGAAGGCCACCAAGGGTTCTGCGCCGCCGGACCCGGCCGTCATCAAGCGGCTGGGGCGCGACGAGCTGAACCGGGCCACGGCGGACGCGGACTGCCAGGTCCGTACGAAGATCGGGAAGACGGTCGCGCGGACCCAGCGGGAGGTCGAGCGCAAACTGCTCTCCACCGCCGACCGCCGGACCATCGCCCGCTACACGGACCTGAAGCAGCGGGCGCTGGACGCCGGCGTCGACTCGGATCAGCAGGCGCAGGAGACGCCCGAGCGGGGGGCGGTCAGCTCGTCGGCCGGGCGCTTCGCGGGGCCGTCGGCGGTGTCGTAGGCGAAGCCCTCGCGCACCCAGTACTCGAAGCCGCCGATCATCTCCTTCACCTGGTAGCCGAGGCGGGCGAAGGCGAGGGCGGCTCGGGTGGCGCCGTTGCAGCCTGGGCCCCAGCAGTAGGTGACGACGGTGGCGGTCGGGGGGATCAGGGCCGGGGCGCGCTCGGGGATCTCGGCGGTGGGGATGTGGATCGCGCCGGGGATGTGGCCCTGGTCCCAGGAGACGTCGTTACGGGAGTCGACCACGACGATGTCGGCGGCGCCGGTGTGGAGGGCGGCGTGGACGTCGGAGACGTCGGTCTCGAAGGAGAGGCGGGCGGCGAAGTGGGCGGCGGCGTCGGTGGCGGTGGCGGGCATCGAGGTGCTCCTTCAGGGCTGGGGTAGGGCGCTGACCTGGGATTTCCCGGGTGCAGAGCTCCATCCTGTACGGGCCGCCCGCCCGCGACGAGTGGCGGCAACGCCTGCCTTCGTCAAGATTCCGCCACCGCCTCCTCTACTATTCCGCCATGTCCAAGTCGCATGTGGTGGCCGTGCTGGCCTTCGACGGGATGGCGCCGTTCGAGCTCGGCGTGGTGGTGGAGGTCTTCGGCCTGGCCAGGCCCGAGCTCGGCGAGCTGCCCTGGTACGAGCTGAAGGTGTGCGCGCAGGAGCCCGGACGCGAGCTGCGGGCCGTCGGCGGCTTCGCGATCCGTGCGGAGCACGGCCTGGACGCGCTGGCGGCGGCGGACACGGTCATCGTCCCCGGAGTGGCCAAGGCGGGCGACGCGGTGCCGCCCGCCCTGATCGAGGCGCTGCTACGGGCGCATGCGCGCGGGGCGCGGCTGGTGTCCATCTGCTCGGGCGCGTTCGCGCTCGCCGCGACCGGCCTGCTGGACGGCCGCCGGGCCACCACCCACTGGCGCTACGCCCGCACCCTTGCCGACCGGCACCCGCGGATCGAGGTGGACCCCGACGTGCTGTACGTCGACAACGGCGACGTGCTGACCAGCGCGGGCAGCGCGGCCGGGATCGACCTGTGCCTGTACCTGGTGCGCGCGGACCACGGGGCGGCCGTCGCCAACACCGTCGCCCGCCGCTTCGTGGTGCCGCCGCACCGCGAGGGCGGGCAGGCCCAGTTCATCGAGGCGGCGGTACGCCCGGTCGGCGCCGCCGACGACGGCATCACCCGGAGCATGGACTGGGCCCTGAAGCGGCTGCACACCCCGCTCTCGGTGCCGGCCCTGGCCCGTACCGCCGCCATGTCGGAACGCTCCTACCTGCGCCACTTCTCGCAGCGCAACGGCGTCAGCCCGATGCGCTGGATCATCTCCCAGCGGGTGTCGGCGAGCCTGCCGCTGCTGGAGTCGGGCGAGGGCGGCATCGACGAGGTCGCCGCGGCGGTCGGCTTCGACAGCGCGGCCACGTACCGGCATCACTTCACCCGGCAGATGCGTACGACACCGACGGCATACCGAAAGTCATTCACCCGGGCCGCGGTCTGACCGCTCCACGGATGCCGCCCTGCGTTTAGGCATACCTACGCCTACCTAAAACCGCCGCTCACCGATGCCCCGCGGCCCCCACCGCGGCGATGCTGAGGCACGGTGGGAAAGGAGCTGGCCAGGATGCTGGTGGGCAGGAGTGCGGAGTACGGGCAGCTGGATCTGCTGCTGCGGTCGGCGCCGCGGGTGACGGTCGTCGGGCCCGGCGGCATCGGGAAGAGCGCGCTGGCCGGGGCGTACGGGCTGGCGGCGGAGGCCGCGGGCGGGCGCGTGGTGCGGCTGGACCTGGCGGCGCCCGGGGCGGCGGAGGCGCTGGCGGCGCCGGGCGCGGCGGATGTCCTGATGGGGGCCCGTACCGGCGGGGAGCTGCTGCTCCTGGAGTCCTGCGAGAACGCCCTCGACGCCTGTGCGGAGGTGCTCGCCGAGCTCGACGACGCGGGCGCGGCGGCCGGTGCGGTCGCCGGGGCGCGGGTGCTGGCCACCAGCCGCTGCCCGCTGCCCGGCTCGATCAATCTGCACCTCGGGCCGCTCGAACGGCCCGATGCCGTGGGCCTGTTCGCGCGGCATGCCCGGCGCCACGGTACGGACGTGGCCGCGACGGCTCAGAGCCGTACGCTCGCCGACGACATCTGCGCGCTGCTGGAGGACGAGCCCCTCGCCCTCGTCCTCGCCGCCGCCCAGCTCCCCCACACCCCGCTCAACTCCCTTGCCGCGCGCCTCATCGACGCCGGCGAGTGCCTGGCGCTGACGTCCGAGGCCCCTGACGTACCGCCGCGGCACCGGTCCGTGCGCCGCTGCCTCGGCTGGAGCCACCAGCTGTGCACCGCCGACGAGCGACTGCTTTGGGCGCGCCTCAGCGTCTTTCCGGATTCCTTCACCGCGGCCGCGGCCTGGCGGGTGTGCGCCGACGAGCGGCTGCGCGGCGGGGTGCTGACCGCGGCGCTCGAGGGGCTGCACCGGCAGTCGGTGGTGCAGTCGGTCGGGGGCGGGCGGCCGGGGACGTGGTATCGGATGCCGCGTACGGTGCGCGCGTACGGGAGCGAGTGGCTGTTACGGCTCGGCGAGGAGCGGACTTTCCGGCGGCGCTGCCTGGAGTGGTCGATGGGGACGGCTGACCTGGACCCGAGCTGAGGTCGAGCCGTGTAGGGGCGCATAGCCGCAAAGGGGCGCATGGCTGCATACGCACGCCCCCACCGCACAACCCCACACCGCCCGAATTCCTGAGTCCCGCGCTCCCGCACCCTCCGCCGCAGATAACTTCGGTGGCGTCCAGGGAGTACACCATGACCATGTCGATCCGCTTCGAGCTCGACTGCCTCGTGATCGAGCTTCCCGATGTGATCGACATCGGCAATGAGGCAGCCGTACGCACCGAACTACTGCACCGCATCCGCACCCGCCCCCACAGCACCACCCGCATCATCCTCGACCTCACCGCCCCCCTCGCCACTGCCACCGCGATCAGCGTCGTCCTCGACGCCCAACAGGCCGCGGCAGAACGGGGCCTGCTCCTGAGCGTGGCGGCGACCCGCCGCCTCGCCCGCGAGCCCTTCCGGGTCACCAGCGCAGACCGCCGCTGCCCGGTCTACGCCTCGCTGGACGAGGCCCTCTTCGAGGGCGGGAACACCGCGTGAACAGCCTGGTCCGCCTCACCAAGGGCTGATCCGCTCCCGCAGCACCGCCTGCTCGGCCGGATTGTCGGTCAGTTCGAGGGCGCGGCGGTCCGCAGTGCGGGCCTCCTCCGGGCGGTTCAGGGCCCGGAGGAGGTCGGCGCGAGTGGCGTGCAGGAGGGAGTAGCCCGCCAACGGGCCTTCCAGCGCCTCCACTTCGGCGAGGGCGGCCGCCGGCCCCTTCACGTACCGCAGCGCGATCGCCCGATGCAGCCGCGTCACCGGGGACGGGGCGAAGTGCAGCAGCATGTCGTACAGCACCGCGATCTGGTCCCAGTCGGTGTCCTCCCAGGTGGCCGCCTCGGCGTGACAGGCCACGATCGCGGCCTGCAGCTGATACGGGCCGGGGCGCCGGCGGCTCGCCGCCCGGGTCAGCAGGGCGGTGGCGGCGGCGACGGCGTCGTGGTTCCAGCGCGAGCGGTCCTGGTCGGCGAGCCGCACCAGGTCACCTGAGGGCGTGAAGCGGGCGGCGGTACGGGCCCGGTGCAGCCGGATCAGCGCCAGCAGCCCGGCCGGCTCCGGCTCGGCCGGCATCAGGCGGTGCAGCAGCGCGGCGAGCCATTCGGCGTCGTCGGCGAGGTCGCGGGACTGTTCCGCGGAGGCGCCGGACGTGGACAGATAGCCCTCGTTGAAGAGCAGGTAGATCACCGCGAGCACCTGGGAGAGGCGGCCGGCGAGCTCGTCGTCGGCGGGGATCCGGTACGGGATGCCGGCCCTGGTGATCTTCTGCTTGGCGCGGGTGATGCGCTGCGCGACGGTGGACTCGCGGACCAGGAAGGCGCGGGCGATCTGCGCGGTGGTCAGCCCGCACACCACCCGCAGGGTGAGCGCGATCTGCGCCTCCCGGGTGAGCGCCGGGTGGCAGCAGGTGAAGACGAGCCGCAGCCGCTCGTCGGGCTCGGCTTCCTGATCGGGCGGCGGCCACTGCAGCAGCTCCAGCTTGCGCCGGTAATTCTCCTCGCGGCGCAGCAGATCGAGCCCGCGCCGCTTGGCCACCGTGAACAGCCAGCCGTCGGGCCGCTCCGGAATCCCCTCCTCCGGCCAGTGCTTCAGCGCCGCCAGCACGGCGTCCTGCACCAGATCCTCGGCGGTGCCGAAGTCGCCGGTGAGGTGGATCAGCGCGGCGGCGAGCCGGCCCGCGTGTTCGCGTACGACACGGGCCAGCTCGTCCGCCTCGGGGTGCTGAGCGCTCACTCCCGGCCCGGCACGGCCAGCACCGGCCGGACCTCCACCACCGGACAGCCGGGCCAGTCGCGCACCATCCGCAGCGCCTCGTCCAGATCGGCCACATCGATCTCGGCGATGCCGCTGACGACCTCCTTGCCCTCGACGTACGGCCCGTCGACCACGACCGGCTCGCCGTCGCCCAGCCGGACGGTCGTCGCCGTCTGAGGGTCCTGCAGCTTCGAGTGGTACGTGATCTTGTCGCCGTTGGCGGCGAGCCAGTCGTACACCCGCTGATACGCCCGCCCCCGCTCGGCGTCGCTCATGGCCGCCAGCTCGGCGGCGAACTTCTCGTCGTCCGCGAACATCAGCACGTACTTCATGCGTCCTCGCCTCCCTGCGGCTGCATGACCGCGGCCAGCCGCCGCGCCAGCTCGTCCTCGCTCACGTCCTCGACGTGCGTGGCCACGGTCCAGCCGTGCCCGTACGGGTCGATGACATGGCCGTCCCGGTCACCGTAGAACTGATTCTCCGGCGCCCGCTTGAGCGTCGCGCCCAGCTCCACCGCCCGGGCTACGACGGCGTCGACATCCTCGACGTAAAGGAAGAGAAAGGCGGAGCTGCCGGGCAGCCCGCCGGCCGGCGGCGCCTCGGTGCCCATCATCGGCGAGGCGTCCTCGACGATGACGACGGAGTCGCCGATCTCGACCTCGGCATGCGCGACGCTCCCGTCGGGCGCGGGAAAGCGCATCCGCTCGCGCGCCCCGAAGGCCTCCCGGTAAAAGTCGAGCGCCTTGGCCGCGCCCTGCACGACCAGGCAGGGGGTGATGCGGCGGTACGTATCGGGAATGGGCTTCATGGTGTCTCCTTCGGCCTAGGCAGGCGGGGCCCGATCGGCCCTGCTGAAGAAGAGACGAACGGCGCGACGGCCAATACGACACCCGCAGCTCTAGGATCTCGGCATGCCTGCCGCACGCTTCAAAGACCTAGCGCTGGATGCCCGCGACCACCACGCGCTCGCCGCGTGGTGGTGCCGCGCCATGGGATACGAGATCCGGGAGGGGAGGGAGGAGCGCCCCGCCGAGTGGCCGATCCCGATCCACGACCCGCAGGACCGGGCCCCCGTCATCTGGATCAACCCGGTGCCGGAGCCCAAGACCGTAAAAAACCGCATGCACCTCGACGTCTGGGGCCGCACAGACGAGCTCCTGGCCCTCGGCGCCACCCTCATCCGCCGCCGCGACGACAAGATCGACTGGGACGTCCTCGCCGACCCGGAGGGCAACGAATTCTGCGTCTTCACCCCACCCAAACGCTCCCCGGGCTCCCAGCTCAGAGCCACCCGTTCCGGCGAAATCCCCGGTGCATGAAGAAGCACGTGGTGGCGATGACGCACAGGATCAGGGGGTAGCCGTAGGTCCAGCGGAGTTCGGGCATGTGGTCGAAGTTCATGCCGTAGACGCCGCAGACCATGGTGGGGACGGCGAGGATGGCGGCCCAGGCGGTGATTTTTCGCATGTCTTCGTTTTGGGCTACGGAGACCTGGGCGAGGTTGGCCTGGAGTATTGAGTCGGTGAGGGCGTCGAAGCCGGAGACGTGTTCGCAGACTCTGGCCAGGCGGTCTGCGGTGTGGCGGACGTAGCGGCGGAGGGGGTGCGGGAGGAGGGCCGGGGGGTTCTCGGTCAGCTCCTGCAGGGGGCGCAGGAGTGGGGTCACCGCTCGCTTGAATTCCAGGAGCTCGCGCTTGAGCTGGTGGATCTGGGCGGCGTCGGCGCCGCGGCCGCGGTGGTCGGCGAAGACCGCGGCCTCGACCGTGTCCACGTCCTCTTGCAGGGCGTCGCAGACCTCCAGGTACGTGTCCACCGCGCGGTCGGCCACCGCGTGGAGGACGGCCATCGGGCCCAGTTTCAGGCGTTCCGGGTCGTGCTCCAGCTCCTCGCGCAGCGGGCCCAGCGAGCCGTAGCCCCCGTGGCGTACGGTGATCACGAAGTCGCGGCCCGCGATCGCCATGATCTCGCCGGTGTCGACCACCTCGCTGTCCGCCGTGAGCTCCGAGTGCTCCACGTAGTGCACCGTCTTCACCACCGCGACCAGCGCCTCGTCATAGCGGTCGATCTTGGCGCGGCGGCCGGGCTCCACGGCGTCCATCACGGTCAGCGGGTGCAGGCCGAACTCCGCCGCGATCTCGGTCAGCTCCCCTCCTCCGGCTCGTGCAGCCCGATCCAGACGAAGGCGTCCCCGCCCAGCTTGCGCACCTCGGCGACGGCCTCGGCGGCGGTGCAGCGGCCGGTCTGCCGGCGGCCGCGGGCGTACACGGCGCAATTGACCACGGAGCTCCCGAGCGGCGAACGCGCGGGGTGGCTCAGGTCCACCATGGGCTTGCGCGGCTTGATCAGCCTGGCCGCCTTGTGGATGGGTGGGAACTTCATCCGCCCAGTCTTACCAACAGCTGGGCGCTATCCCTCTCCCGGCCACACCCTCTTCTTCGGCAGCGGCCGAGCGTACGTCCCCTCCCTGCTGGTTCCCAGCCCCAGAGTGACCAGGCTCTCCGCCAGCCGTACGCCCGCGGTGACGCCGTCGACCACCGGCAGGCCGAGCTTCGACTGCAGGGCGGGGGCCTGGCCGGCGAGGCCCGCGCAGCCGAGGACGAGGACCTCCGCGCCTGCCGTACGGGCCCGGTCCGCGGCCGCGAGCAGGCGGTCCATGCCCGTACCCGAGGCGAGGGCCGCCTCCAGTTCGAGGACGCCGAGCCCGGTGCCGACCACCGCCGCGCAGTGCGCGCCGACCCCGGCCGTGTGCAGGCTGTCCTCGATCTGGGCGCGGGAGCGGTCGAGGGTGGTGAGCACCCCGTAGCGGCGGCCGAGGAGGCAGGCGAGGTGGGCCGCCGCCTCCGTGATGTCGACCACGGGCACGTCGAGCAGCTCCCGCGCGCCCTCCCTGCCGTGCTCGCCGAAGCCGGCCATGACGAGCGCGTCGTACGGCTCCGTACACCGCCGCAGCGCGTCGAGCACTGCCGCCGCCGTGAGATAGCTGTCCAGCCAGCCCTCCGCCGACTCCGGGCCCCAGGTGGGGGTGATCCCGAAGACCTCGGTGCCGGGGGAGGCGGCCACGCGGGCGCCGCGCACTATGGCGTCGGTCATCGCCCGCGTGGTGTTGCAGTTGGAGATCGCGATCCGCATCAGCCCTCCACCGGCGCCGCCACTGCGCCCGCCATCGCCGCCGACCGCTCGCTCCGGCAGATCGCCGCGTACAGCGCCGCCCCGGCCGCGGTCCCGATGAACCACGAGTACGGCGCCACCGTGTCGAAGGCCGGCGCCAGCGCCAGCACCGCCGCCACCGCGGCCGACGGGACGAACGCCCACAGCGCCTTCGGATTGACGCCGCCACGGTAGTAATAGCGCGATCCGGGCGCCGCGTTGAAGAGCTCGTCGACGTCGATCCGCTCCCGCTTCACCCAGAAGTAGTCGACCATCATGATCCCGAAGAGCGGGCCGAGGAAGGCGCCCAGGCCGCCGAGGAAGTAGTTCACGACGTCCGGGTTGGAGTAGAGATTCCAGGGCGTGACCAGCAGCGCCGCCACCGTGCTGATCATGCCGCCGACCTTGAAGGTGATCTTCTGCGGCCAGACGTTGGCCAGGTCGTACGCGGGGGAGACGAAGTTCGCCACGATGTTCACGCCCATGGTGGCGATGGCGAAGGTGAGCGCGGCGAGGATCAGCACCCAGGTGTTGCCGACCTCGGCGACCAGCAGCGCCGGCTCGGTGATGGTCTTGCCGAAGACCTCGAAGCTGCCGGCGGTGACGATGACCGAAAGGACCACGAAGGCCGTGGAGTTGATCGGCAGGCCCCAGAAGTTGCCGCGCCTGACGGTGCGGTAGTCGGGCGAGAAGCGGGAGAAGTCGCAGAAGTTCAGCATCAGCGTGCCGTACGTGGCGAGGACCAGGCCGATCGCGCCGAACCACTGCCGCACCTGCTCGCCGGTCGAGACCGGATGCGGGGTCTCGGTCAGCGAGATGGTCCACCCGGCCTTGGACAGGATCCACAGGGCGAGGGCGAGCATCACGACCCAGATCGCCGGGCCGCAGAAGTCCTGGAATTTACGCACCGACTCCATGCCGCGGCTGATGATCAGCGCCTGGACGACCCAGAGGAAGAGGAACGACGTCCAGCCGAGCGCGTCGAGGCCGAGGAAGGAGTGCTCGGTCCAGGACTTCAGGCCCGGCTCGGCGGCCAGCAGCATGACGTTGACCGCGACGGAGGCGAGATAGGTCTGGATCCCGTACCACATGATGGCGATCACGGCCCTGATCAGGGCGGGGATATTGGCGCCCCACACCCCGAAGCTGATCCGGCTGACGACGGGGAACGGCACCCCGTGGCGCTGGCCGATCTTCCCCATCTGATTCATCCCGAGGTAGATCAGCACGAAGCCGACCAGGAGGGAGGTGAAGACCTGCCAGACGCTGAGGCCGAGGACGAGCAGGCCCGCGGCGAAGGTGTAGTTGCCGAGGTTGTGGACGTCGGACATCCACAGCGCGAACAGGTCGTAGACCTTCCATTTGCGCTCGCGCGCCGGGGCGAGGTCGTCGTTGGTAAGCCGCGGGTCGGGGACGGGCGGCGGGGCGGTGCTCTTGCTGCTCTTGGCAAGGGACATGAGGGGCCTCCATCCGCTGGTTTGGTATACCAACGCGTTGGCGGCATGGTGTCGCTGTCGGCTGCGGCTGGGAATGACCGCGGAGTTACGGATCCGTAAAACTCTCGGCGGGGCATCGTCCAAAATGGGGACATGACGACCGTGGAGCCGCTCGGGGCCGTACGCGAACGGGTCCTGGCCACCCTGAGGCAGGACATCATCGCCGGGCGGCTGCGCCCCGGCGACCGCCTCGTCGAGCGCGAACTCGCCGATCGCCTCGGGGTGTCGAGGGTCCCGGTGCGGGAGGCGATCAGGTCGCTGGTCGGCGAGGGCTTCGTCGCCTTCGAGACGCCGCGCAGGACGGTGGTGCGGCGGCTGACGAGGACGGACGTGCGGGAGCTCTTCGAGCTGCGGGAGGCGCTGGAGGTGTACGCGGCAGGGCTCGCGGCAGAGCGCGCCGGGCGCGACGAGCTGGCGGCGCTGGCAGAGCTCCTCGACCGCGCGGCCACCGCCACCCGCACCGGCGCCGGCGAGGCGATCGCGGACGCCAACACCCGCTTCCACGACGGCATCCTGTCGCTGGCGGGCAACAGCCTGCTGGTCGAGGTCATGCAGCCGGTCGACGGCCGGCTGCGCTGGCTGACCCGGCGCAATGAGGAGTGGCGGCAGCTGCTGGCGGAGCACCGCGAGCTGTACGCGGCGATCGCGTCGGGGGACGCGGAGCGGGCGCGGGGGCAGGCGCTGGCGCATGTGCGGGCGAATTACCGGCTGACGGTGCGACAGCTTTTCGGGGAGGCGGGCTAGTCGGCGAACAGTCCCCGCCCTCCCGGGGGCCACGCCCCTTCCAGGCTATCGCCGCCCGCCGCCACAGCCCGAGGTTATCCACAGCCCGCCATTCCCCCAGTTGCCCGCACCAGTTGCCGACCCTCCTCGCCCTGGCCAGGCTCGTGCCGTGGGTTTGACTCGTACGAAGACGGCCGCGGCGGCCGACCCCGCTGCCCAGGCCGCGCTCCCCGCGCCGGCGGCCCCCGTCGACGCGCCCGCCGGGGCGCCGCGCCCTGGTCGGGCGCTGCTCTTTCTTGCGCTCGTGGTGGTTGCCGGGCTGGTGCCGCTGCTCGGGCCCGCGGCGGCGTTGCGTGGGACCAGTGATGCTTCGGCGCCCGGGGCCGGGCTGGTGACGGCGTTGCGCGGGGTGCTGTTCGCGGCGCTTTCGGTGCAGGCCGGGGAGGTGTACGTGCGGTGGCTCGGGCGGCGCATCCCCGGGCTTCCCGGGGCGTCCCGCTGCTGGTCCTCCTACGCGGCCGCCGCCGGCGCGCTCGCCGCCGCGGGACTCGTCGCCGTCATGAACGGTGCCGACCTCGTCACCCGCCACACCGGCGACGGCATGGCCGCCTCCGGCCTCTACGGCACCCGCGACGGCGTGCTCGCCCTGCTGGAGGTCAACGCCTTCGTCGCGGCCGGCCTGTGCGCCCGCTCCCGGCGGCCCGCGACACAGGCCATCCCGCTGGCCGTGATCGCGTGCGCCGAAGCGCTGCGCGCGCACTCCCCGTACGAGGACTGGCCGCTGCTCGGCTCCGGGCTGACCCTGGTCCACCTCACCTGCGCCGCACTGTGGGCGGGCGGCCTGCTCGCGGTGCTGCGGCGGCTGCGCCGGTGGCGTACCACCGCACCCGCGGCCGGCGCCGCGCTGCTCGGCCGCTACGCGCGCCTGGCGGCGGTGCTGCTGGCGGGCGTCACCGCGACGGGCCTCATCAGCTCGCTGCGCCGGATCCCGCTCGACTGGCTGGAGCTGCAGCTGCTGACGACGGCGTACGGGCGGGTGCTGATCGCAAAGCTGCTGGTCGTGGCGGTGGTCTGCCTGCTGGCCCTACTGGCCCGCCGCCGGCTGCGCCACTCGCCCGACCCGCTGTCCGCCATGCAGCCCGCCCGCTCGGAGCTGGCCGCGCTGGCGGCGGTCGTGGCGCTGTCGGCGCTGCTGACGGCGGTGCCAGTGCCGATCAACTGGTGATCAATCCGGTGATCAACTGGTGATGACGCGGGCCACCTGAGCGACGCCGTCGCGGGGCCCGCGCTCGGTCTCGTAACCCGGTGCCGCCTTATAGGTGCGGCTGGATCTGCTCTCGCCCTCCGCGCCCTCGCGCACGAAGACGCGCTGGCCGCCGGGCTTCGGCTGCGGGCCGTGCTCCGGGCCACCGGTGTCGTGGCAGGTGCGGGCGGTGGACTTCGGTTTGTCGGCGGCGTGCGCCGGGCCGTCCGTGAAGATGGTGAGGACGCAGACCATGCCGAGAAGGGCGATCATCGTCGCGCGCAGGATCACGGGGTGGAGCTGGAACTTGGTCGCTATGGGGGTGTAGTCGAACTGCATAAGGTGGCCGGTGTCCCTTCCGATCCAATCCGAGGACATGTGCGTGGCATATGTCCGTTTTGGGCATGAATGGCCACCGTAAGACAGCACTTCGCGCTACGCCAATCGGGCGTTCAGCGCCGCCGCGCCACCACCGTGCGGCACCGCGGGCTGCCGTCCGGCCGCATCCCCAGTTCGTTCAGCGCGTACGTCTCCACCTCGAAGCCCGCCGCGGCGAGCTCGGCGCGGATGTCCGCGAGCCGGAAGGTGCGGTAGTACATGACGAAGGTGGGGTGCCACAGCGCGTTCCGTACGCGCATCACGGCGTCGAAGCCCCACAGCATCCAGTAGCCGCGGGAGCCGACCCGCGGGGGCGCCGCGACCGGGAAGGCGAAGGCGCCGCCGGGGCGCAGCACGCGGTGGACCTGGGCGAAGAGCTCCGGCCGCTCGGCGGGGAGGAAGTGACCGAAGGCGCCGAAGCTCGCGACCAGGTCGAAGGAGCCGGGGGCGAAGGGGAGGGCGCGGACGTCGGCCCGTACCCAGCGGGGAGTGGGGTCGCCGGGCGTATCCGCTCCGGACGCGGTGGCGCGCGCGGCCGCCAGCATCCCGGCGCTGAAGTCGACGCCCGCCACCGACCGGTCGCACAGGCCGCGCAGCGCCTGCGTGCCCGCTCCCGTACCGCAGCACAGGTCGAGGCCGTCGGCGAAGGGGCCGAGGGGCTTCAGGCCTGCGGCGAAGGCGGCCAGCACCGGGGCGGGGGTGCGGAACGGCGTGGCCTCGAACTTCGGGGCCAGCAGGTCGTAGCCGCGCTCGATGGAGGAGAAGGCCTGCACGGCCAGCTCGCGGGCGGTGGGTCCCTCGGGCGTGAACATCAGGCACAGATTACCCGTACCGGAAAGTTAGGTGTACTATGCATTTAAAGCTTCCGGCCACCGGATGAGTGCAGAAGAAAGAGAGTGTGGCCACGATGAACAGCGCAGCCCTCGACAAGGCCGTCTTCCTCCTCCGCGACGTGCACCAGTCCCCCGCGATGGCGCAGCGCGCGCTGAAGGGCTACTTCCCGGAGCTCGGCCTGGTCGAGCGCGCCCACCACGTCCGCGCGGCGTACGACTCGCTGCACGCGGGGCGGGTGCTGAGCCGGCCGGCGCCGTCGGAGCTCAGCATTCCGGGGCACTTTGCGGCTGCGCATGAGCGGCATGGGTTCGGGGACTGAGCGGCTGGTGGACCGGCCGGCTGATCGGCTGCTGACCGGCCACTGAGGCGGTACGGGCGGGCGCCGCGGCTCGCGCGCCGGAGATGCGAGAATGGGGCGAAATGCCAGCCCCGCTCACCTATGACGCACTTGCGCGCGCCCTCACTGAGGGTCCGCGCGCGTTGCACCTGCGCAGGTTCCTCGCCGTGCTGGCGACGCTGCCGCTGGCCTGGGGGGCGATCGCCTCGCCGTCCACGGGCCTGATCGACGGGCAGCTGGCAGGCCTGCTGGCGGTCGGCGTGCTCGCCGTCGCGACGCCGCTGTGGGACCGGGCGCTGTTCCTGTACGCGCTGGTGGCGCTCGCCGCCTTCCTGGTCACGGGCCAGACGATCTGCCTCGCGTACGCCCTCTTCGGCGCCACGAGGGCCCGCCGGCTCGGGCTGATCCTGCCGCTCGTGGCGGTCCCGCTGGCGCTCGCCGTCGTATACCCGGACGCGCTTGTCGTGCAGGGCTCGAAGGGCACGCTCACCTTCACCACCACCTGGGTGCTGCTCGGCTTCCCGATCGCCGTCGGCATCGCCGTCAACGTAGCCAACGAAGCCGCCCTGCTCCGCGCCTCCCGCGAGAACGAGCGCGCCGCCCTGCGCGAGAGCCTGCTGCGCGAGCGGCGGATGCAGCGGCGCGAGCGGCTGGTGCAGGCGATCCACGACGGGGTCGGGCATCAGGTGTCGCTGATGAGCGTGCAGTCGATGACGATCGGGGCGCGCAAGGACGTACCCGACGAGGTCAGGGCGAAGTGCGATCTCATCCAGGACGCGGGGGCGGATGCGATGCGGGCGCTGGGGGATGTGCTGCGGGTGATGCGGCAGAACGACGAGGAGCACCATCCGGATCTGCCCGGTGAGTCCGGGACGGCGGCGGAGATCGACGGGCTGGTGGCCACGTATCGGCAGTACGGGCAGGCCATCACCGCGGATGTCCTGGTGCCGGACGGGCTGCCGCCGGTCGTGTCGACGCTGCTGTACCGCGCGGCGGAGGAAGCGCTGAGCAACACGGTGCGGCATGCGCAGGGGGCGCGAGTGACGGTGCGCTTGGCTGCGCTGGACGACGGCGTGGTGCTGGAGGTCGCCAACACACCGCCGCCGGCCCATGCGCCGTCGCTGCCCGGCACGGGGCATGGCCAGCAGCAGCTGGCGAGGGCGGTGCGGGGGGCGGGCGGGGTGATGTCGGCGGGGCCGACGGAGGACGGGGGCTATCTGCTGCGAGTGTCGCTGCCGCTACGGTGACGCCCACCCACCCACCCGTTGCCCAGCGGGACAGGGAGGGGCAAGCAGGGCCGCCCGGTGCGGCGGGGCGGGCGAGGGCGGGAGGGCGCGCTCGCGCACGGCAGGGACCCGCGGGGAGGACAGGAGCGCAGGCTCGCCGCCCGCCCGGCAGCCACCCGCGCCCGAAGCCGGGAGCACACGCTCGCCACCCGCCCGGCAGCCACCCGCGCCCGAAGCCGACCGCGCTCCTCACCCCCGCGGAGCGGAGCAACGGGTGGGTGGGTGGGCATGCAGTGTGGTGCGTGCCACATCGGGACCAGGCGGTGGGGTGCTACTCTGCGCAGTAGCACGTGTGGCTTGCTGGCATTGATCCAGCGCCCGTGCAGTTCATTCGGCTCCCGGAATTGTTTCCGGCGGTCTCTCTGGATCGGCTCCCCCAGCCGGAGCCCTCTGTATCGCGGTGCATCACCGCATCGTGTTTCTTGCGCTGAGGCGCGCCGTCAGGCGCATCGACTCGCGCTCCTGCCGTCTCGTCCTGAAAGGACAACTCCCATGAACACCAACGAACTTGAACCCACACCCGTATCCGGCGTCGTCGACCTCGCCGGGAGCAATGCCTTCCTCAGGACGGACGGCATGCTTCCCGGGCCGGACGACGTGCACATCCCGCAGCACCTGATGCGCCGCCACGGCCTCCGCCGCGGCGACCTCGTCACCGGTGCCGTAAAGCCGGGCGCCACTAAGCCCGGCGCCAGCAGCCGCAAGGCCCCGCCCCTCGATCGCGTCGACGCCGTCAACGGCGGCAGCCCCGAACAGGCCGCCGCGCGGCCGAAGTTCGCCGAGCTGACGCCGCTCTATCCGCAGGACCGGATCCGGCTCGAGAACGGCGCCGCGAGCCTCACGAACCGGGTCATCGACCTGGTCTCCCCCGTCGGCAAGGGCCAGCGCGGCATGATCGTCGCGCCGCCGAAGACCGGCAAGACCATGATCCTGCAGTCGATCGCCGCCGCGATCGAGGCCAATCACCCCGAGTGCCACCTGATGGTGGTGCTGCTGGACGAGCGGCCGGAAGAGGTCACCGATATGCGCCGCACCATCAAGAGCGGCGAGGTGCACGCCTCCACCTTCGACCGGCCCGCCAAGGACCACACCGCCCTCGCCGACCTCGCGATCGAGCGCGCCAAGCGGATGGTCGAGGACGGCAAGGACGTCGTCGTGCTGCTCGACTCGCTCACCCGGCTCTGCCGCGCGTACAACAACAGCGCGCCCGGCAACGGCCGCACCCTCTCCGGCGGCGTCGACGCCGGCGCCCTGCACCACCCGAAGCGGATCTTCGGTGCCGCCCGCAACATCGAGGACGGCGGCTCCCTCACCATCCTCGCCACCGCCCTCGTCGAGACCGGCTCCCGCGCCGACGACTACTACTTCGAGGAGCTGAAGTCGACCGGCAACATGGAGCTGCGGCTCGACCGCTCCCTCGCCGACAAGCGGGTCTTCCCCGCCGTGGACGTGGACCCCTCCGGCACCCGCCGCGAGGAGATCATCACCTCCACCGAGGAGCTGGATGCCGTACGGCGGCTGCGCCGGGCGCTCGCCGAGCGCGATGGCCAGGGCACGGAGCTGCTGCTCACCCAGCTGAAGAAGACCGACTCCAACGCCGCCTTCCTGCGCCAGCTGACCCTCACGACGGCTGCCTGATCACTTGCGGCTGTACAGCCGCATCGTGATCGGACCGAAGACCGCGATGAACAGCCCCGCCCAGCCCAGCGTCCAGGCGATCTCGGCCGCCGGCCAGTCCCCCTCCATCAGCCCGCGCACCGCATTCGTCAGATGCGTGACCGGCGAGTTGTTGACGAAGGCCTGCAGCCAGCCCGGCATCGTCTTCGGCTCTACGAAGATGTTGCTGAGGAAGGTCAGCGGGAACAGGAACATCATGCTGACGCCCATCACCGACTTCTCACTGCGCAGCAGCAGCCCGAACATCGTCCACACCCACGAGAACGCGAACGAGAACACGATCAGCAGCGCCACCCCGAGCAGCACCCCGATCACCCCGCCGTCCGGCCGGAAGCCGATCGCCAGGCCGACCGCGAGCATCACGATCGACGCGATGGTGTAGCGCAGCGCGTCGCCGAGGAGATAGCCGACCATCACCGACGGCCGCCAGATCGGCAGCGTACGGAACCGGTCGAAGACGCCCTTCTCGATATCGGTGTTGACCGAGACGCCCGTGTACATCGTGATCATCACGACGCTCATCACGAGGATGCCGGGCAGCAGGAACTGCACATACGCGTCCACGGAGCCGGCCAGCGCGCCCCCGAAGAGGTACGTGTACATCAGCACCATCATGATCGGGAAAGCCGTGACGTCGAAGAGCTGCTCCGGCACGTGCTTGATCTTCAGGATCGCCCGCCACCCGAAGGTGATCGATGTGGACAGCGCGCTCGGGCGCGGCGGCCGGTCCTTCGAGACCAGCAGCTCGGCGAGCGATTCGGTGGCGACCGGCGCGAGTTCCGCGCCTTCGGTGACAGTGCTCGTACTCATGCCGAGACCTCCTCGGATGCGGATGCGGATGCCGTGCGGTCGGTGAGGGCGAGGAAGACCTCATCCAGGCTGGGCTGCCCCAGCGCGAAGTTGTCCACCGTGATCCCCGCGCGGGCCAGCTCCGACAGCACCCGCGAGGCCTGCTCGGCAGCCTGCTCGCCATTGCCGTCCGTGCCGACCCGGGCCGTCAGCGCGACCGGGTCCGGCTCCAGCTGCACCTGCGCGTCCAGGCAGTGCGCCAGCACCCGCTCCGCCTCCGGCCGCTGCTCGGCCTCGCGCAGCCGCAGATGCACGGACCCGGCGCCGACGGACGCCTTCAGCTCGCCCTTCGTGCCCTCGGCGATGACCTTGCCCTTGTCGATGACGGCGATACGGGACGCGAGCTGGTCGGCCTCGTCCAGATACTGGGTGGTGAGCAGCACGGTCGTGCCCTGCGCGACCACCGCCCGCACGATGTCCCACACCTGATTGCGGCTGCGCGGGTCGAGCCCGGTCGTGGGCTCGTCCAGAAACAGCAGGTCAGGGGTGGACAGAATCGACGCCGCGATGTCGATGCGGCGCCGCATGCCGCCCGAATAATGCTTCACCTGCTTCGCCGACGCCTCCGTCAGCCCGAAAGCCTCCAGCAGCTGCGCCGACCGCTGCCGGGCCGCCACCTTCCCGTGCCCGAGCAGCCGCCCCAGCAGCACCAGGTTCTCGGTGCCGGTCAGATCCTCGTCCACCGACGCGTACTGCCCGGTGAGGCTGACCCGGCTGCGTACCGCATCCGCCTCCCGCACCACGTCGTGGCCGAAGACATGCGCCTCGCCGCCGTCCGGTCGCAGCAGCGTGGCCAGCACCTTTACCGTCGTGGTCTTCCCGGCGCCATTGGGCCCCAGCACCCCGTAGACCGTGCCGCGCGGCACGATCAGATCCACCCCGTCCACGGCCCGGGTCTCGCCGAAGACCTTCACCAGCCCTGCGGTCTCGATCGCCGGGCCGTTCGGGTCGTACGCCATGAGCTTTCCTCTCGACAAGCGGGCCGTCCAGCCCGTTCTCCTAGGGCTCCACTCTCAGACCTAAAGCAAAGTTCAAGTCAAGAACTTCCCATACGTATGGACTCCTGGGCCAAGCATTTCTCATCGCACTGACAACGGCCTCCGTGCCAGACTTTTGCCGCATGGTCACCATGCAAGACGCACTCCTCGCGCTGAACGCCTACTGGACCAAGCGCGGCTGCCTCACCGCGCAGCCGATGAACAGCGAGGTCGGCGCCGGCACGTTGAACCCGGCGACCTTCCTGCGGGTCCAGGGTCCCGAGCCGTGGCGGGTGGCCTATCCCGAGCCCAGCGTCCGCCCGGACGACTCGCGTTACGGGGAGAACCCCAACCGGCTGCAGACCCACACCCAGTACCAGGTCATCCTCAAGCCCGAGCCCGGCAACGCCCAGGACCTCTACCTCGGCAGCCTCAAGGCCCTCGGCATCGACACCGCCGCCCACGACATCCGCTTCGTCGAGGACAACTGGGCCTCGCCCGCGCTGGGCGCCTGGGGGCTCGGCTGGGAGGTGTGGCTGGACGGCCTGGAGATCACGCAGTTCACGTACTTCCAGCAGGCCGGCGGGATCTCCCTCGACCCGGTGAGCGTGGAGATCACGTACGGGATCGAGCGGATCCTGATGGCGCTGCAGGGCGTCGGCCACTTCAAGGACATCGCGTACGCGGACGGGATCTCGTACGGCGAGGTCTTCGGGCAGGCCGAGTACGAGATGAGCCGCTACTACCTCGACGAGGCCGGTGTCGAGGCGAACCGGGCGCTCTTCGAGACCTACGCCGGCGAGGCGCGCCGGATGCTCGACGCGCGGCTGCCCGTGCCGGCCTATTCGTACGTCCTCAAGTGCTCGCACACCTTCAACGTCCTCGACGCCCGCGGCGCCATCTCCACCACCGAACGCGCCCGCGCCTTCGCCCGCATGCGCCGGCTGGCACACGAGGCGGCGCAGCTGTGGGCCGAGCGGCGCGCGGAGCTCGGGCATCCGCTGGGGGTCGCCGAGCCGCCGGCGACGCCCACCCCACCCCGCGAGGCCACCGACGAGGTGGACGGGCCGCAGACGCTGATCTTCGAGATCGGCGTCGAGGAGCTGCCCGCCGCCGAGGTCGGCCGGTCGGCGGAGGCGGTACGCGCGGCGCTGGAAGCGCTGCTCGGCGGCACCCGGCTGCGGACGACCGGGCTGTACGTGAAGGCCACCCCGCGGCGCATCGTCGCGATGCTCGGCGGGGTGGAGCCGCGCGAGGACGACTGGGAGGAGACGGTGCGCGGCCCGCGCGTGGCCGCCGCCTTCGACGAGAACGGCCAACCCACCCCGGCAGCCGAGGGGTTCGCCCGCGGCCAGGGCCTGGAGGTCGCCGATCTGGGCCGCGCCCCATACGGCGCGCACGAGCACGTCACCGCCACCCGCCGGATCACCGGCCGCCCCGCGGCCACCGTCCTCGCCGAGCTGCTGCCGCAGGTCGTCACCGGCCTGCGGGCGGAGAAGAACATGCGCTGGCAGGCGCCCGGGCTCTCCTTCAGCCGCCCGGTGCGCTGGCTGCTCGCCCTGCTCGGCGACGACGTGGTCCCGTTCACCGCGGGCAACCTCGCCTCCGGCCGCACCACGCACCTCCACCGGACGGCCGCGCAGCCCGCCGTGGACGTGGCGACCGCGTACGAATACTGGGCTTTCCTCGCCGAGCACGGCGTGATCGCCGACGGCGGCACCCGGCGCCGCCTCGTCGCCCGGCACGCCGTCACCCTCGCCGAGCAGGCGGGCGGGACCGTCGACACCACGGCGGAGGCGGCGCTGATCGACGAGATCGCCGACCTCGTCGAATACCCGACGGCCATCCGCGGGTCCTTCGAGCCGCGCTACCTGGAGCTGCCCGCCGCCATCCTCACCACCGTCATGCGCAAGCACCAGCGCTATCTGCCGGTCCTGGACGCCGACGGCGCGCTGCTGCCGCACTTCGTCGTGATCGCGAACGGCGACTGCGACCACGGCCTCGTACGGGCGGGGAACGAGGCGGTGCTGCGGGCCCGCTACGAGGACGCCGCGTTCTTCTGGCGCGCCGACCTCGACACCCCGCTCACGCGGATGAAAGACAAGCTCGCCCTCCTCACCTTCGAGGAGCGGCTCGGCTCCATGGCCGACCGCGCCGACCGCATCGCCGCCGTCGCCCGCCGCCTCGCGGAGGCCACCGAGCTGACCGGGGACGAGGCCGCGACCCTCGAAAGGGCCGCGCAGCTGGTCAAGTTCGACCTCGGCTCGCAGATGGTCACCGAGCTCTCCAGCCTCGCCGGCGTCATGGCCCGCGAATACGCGCTCCGGGCCGGCGAGCCCCCGGCCGTCGCCCAGGCGCTCTACGAGACCGAGCTCCCCCGCTCCGCCGCGGACGCCGTCCCCGACTCGCTCCCCGGCGCCCTGCTCGCCCTCGCCGACCGCCTCGACCTGCTCACCGGGCTCTTCGCGCTCGGCTCCGCACCGACCGGCAGCTCCGATCCGTACGGGCTGCGCCGGGCCGCGCTCGGCGTCGTCGCGATCCTGCGCCGGCACCCGCGCCTCGCCGGGCTCACCCTGGCCGACGGGCTGGCGGCGGCGGCCGCCGAGCAGCCGGTGCCGGTGAGCGGCGAAGTCCTGGCCGAGGCCGAGCAGTTCGTACGGCGCCGCCTGGAGCAGCTGCTGCTGGAGCGTGGGCATGCCGTCGATCACGTACGGGCCGTACTGCCCGTCGCGGCGTCCCCGGCCCGTACCGAAAAGATCCTCGGCGAGCTGGAGAAGCTCGCCGGCACCGAGGACTTCGCGCGGGTCGCGGCCGCCGTCCAGCGGGTCCGGCGGATCGTCCCCGCGGGCACGGCGGCCGACTACGACCCCGCGCTCTTCGCCGAGCCCGCGGAGGAGGCCGTCCACCACGAGCTGCAGCGCACCCGCGGTGCCCTGGCGGGCGACACCGGCCCGGCCCGCTTCACCGCTGAGGCGAAGCGGCTCGCCGTCGCCGTGGACCGCTTCTTCGACGAGGTGCTGGTGATGGCCGAGGACCCGGCGGTACGCGCCAACCGCCTCGGGCTGCTCGCGGCCGTCCAGGCGCTCGCCGGGCCGGTGCTGCACTGGGAGCAGCTGTAGAAAAGGAGCGGCCCCGCCCCCTCGCACGCCGGGGGCGGGGCCTTACGTCCTGCGGCGGCACCGCCATGCAGCGCCGCAGGACGAGACTGGGGGACCTGTCTCAGCCGAAGCGGCCGGAGACGTAGTCCTCGGTGGCCTGGACCGACGGGTTCGAGAAGATCCGCTCGGTGTCGTCCAGCTCGATCAGCTTGCCGGGCTGACCGACGGCCGCCAGGTTGAAGAAGGCGGTACGGTCCGAGACGCGGGCCGCCTGCTGCATGTTGTGCGTGACGATGACGATCGTGTACTTCGTCTTCAGCTCGCCGATCAGGTCCTCGATGGCGAGGGTGGAGATCGGGTCGAGCGCGGAGCACGGCTCGTCCATCAGCAGGACCTGCGGCTCGACCGCGATCGCGCGGGCGATGCACAGGCGCTGCTGCTGGCCGCCGGACAGACTCGAACCCGGGCGGTTCAGACGGTCCTTGACCTCGTTCCAGAGGTTGGCGCCCTGGAGGGACTTCTCCACGACCGCGTCCAGCTCGGACTTCTTGTAGCGGCCGTTGAGCTTCAGGCCCGCCGCCACGTTGTCGTAGACCGACATCGTCGGGAACGGGTTCGGGCGCTGGAAGACCATCCCGACCGTGCGGCGGACCGCGACCGGGTCCACGCCCGTCGCGTACAGATCCTCGTCGTCGAGCATCACCTTGCCCTCGACGCGGCCGCCGGGGGCGACCTCGTGCATGCGGTTCAGGGTGCGGAGGAAGGTGGACTTGCCGCAGCCGGACGGGCCGATGAAGGCGGTCACGGACTTGGGCTCCACGGTCATCGAGATGTCCTCGATGGCCTTGAACTTGCCGTAGTAGGCGCTGAGGCTGCCGATGTCGATTCGCTTGGCCATGGTTACGTCACTTCTTTCAGCGGCCGGAGGACTTGGGGGCCTTCCAGCGGGCGATGCCGCGGGCCACCAGGTTGAGGATCATGACGACGGCGATCAGGGTGAGCGCTGCGGCCCAGGCCCGGTCGTAGGAGGGCTCGTTGCCCTGCGCCCACTGCTCGTAGACGTAGAGCGGGAGCGCGGCCTGTGCGCCTTCGAAGGGGTTGCCGTTGATGATCGGGTTGCCGAAGGCGAGGAGCAGCAGCGGGGCAGACTCACCTGCGATACGGGCGATCGCGAGCATGACGCCCGTGGTGATGCCGCCGATCGAGGTCGGCAGGACCACCTTCAGGATCGTCCGCCACTTAGGCACACCGAGCGCGTACGAGGCTTCCCGCAGCTCGTTCGGGACGAGCTTCAGCATCTCCTCGGTGGACCGGACGACCACCGGCATCATCAGGATGGCGAGCGCGAACGCCGCGGCGATGCCCGAGTAGTTGAAGCCCATCATCATGATCCACAGGGTCAGGATGAAGAGACCCGCGACGATCGACGGGATGCCCGTCATGACGTCCACGAAGAAGGTGACCGCCTTCGCGAGCTTCCCCTTCCCGTACTCGACCAGATAGATCGCGGTCAGCAGCCCGATCGGGGTGGCGATCAGCGTCGCGATGCCGACCTGCTCCAGGGTGCCGAGCAGGGCGTGGTACGCGCCGCCGCCCGGCTTGAGGCTGACCACACCGGCCATGGAGTGGGAGAGGAAGGCGCCGTCGAGGACCTTCGAGCCACGCTCGACGGTCTCCCAGATGAGGGAGGCCAGCGGGATCACGGCCAGCAGGAAGGCGACCCAGACGAGCGCCGTGGCGACCCGGTCCTTGGCCTGCCGCTTGCCTTCCACAGCCGTGGAGATGGCGTACTGGCCGAACACGAAGATCAGCGCGGCGATCAGGCCCCACTGGATGCGGCTGGAGAGGTCGAAGGCGAGGCCGACGCCGACACCGATCACGGCCGAGCCGGCGGCGATCGCCGCCGGGGCCCACTTGGGCAGCCGGGGCTGGTGGATGTGCAGCGCGTCCGTGCGGCCCGCGGCGGGGGTGAGAGTCTGCGTGGTCATGCGTTGGCCCCCGAGTACTCCTTGCGGCGGGCGATGATCAGCCGGGCGGCGCCGTTCACCAGCAGGGTGATCACGAAGAGGACGAGGCCGGAGGCGATCAGCGCGTCACGGCCGAAGGTGCCGGCCTCCTTGAAGGCGGCGGCGATGTTCTGTGCGAAGGTGCCGCCGCCCGGGTCCAGGATCTTCTCGGAGATGATCGCCGAGGGGCCGAGCACGGTGGCCACGGCCATGGTCTCGCCGAGCGCGCGGCCGAGGCCCAGCATCGAGGCGGAGATGACGCCGGAGCGGCCGAACGGCAGCACCGACATGCGGATGACTTCCCAGCGGGTGGCGCCGAGCGCCAGGGCCGCCTCCTCGTGCATCCGCGGCACCTGCGCGAAGACCTCGCGGGAGACGTTGGTGATGATCGGCAGGATCATGATGGCGAGGAGGATGCCGACGGTCATCAGCGACCGGGCGGCGCCGCCCTCGTAGCTGAAGACCCCGGTCCAGCCGAAGTATTCGTCCAGCCAGGTATACGGGCCGGTGAGCTGCGGGACCAGGAAGAGCGCGCCCCACAGGCCGTAGACGATCGAGGGGACCGCGGCCAGCAGGTCGATCACGTACGCGATGGGGCCGGAGAGCCGGCGCGGCGCGTAGTGGGTGATGAAGAGGGCGATGCCGACGGCGATCGGCACGGCGATGATCATCGCGATCAGCGAGGAGACGATCGTGCCGAAGGCCAGCACCGCGATGCCGAAGGACGGCGGGGTGAGGTTGGCGTTCCACTCGAAGGTCGTGAAGAAGTTGCCGTGGTTGCCGGATATCGCCTTGGCGCCGCGGTAGGCGAGGAAGGCGGCGATCGCGGCCATGATCACCAGGAGGGTGATGCCGGCGCCGCGGGAGAGGCCGCTGAATATCTTGTCGCCCCGGCGGCCCGTCGAAGTGTCCGAGGACTTCAGCCTCTTGTCCTGGGGACTCGGCGGCGGTGCCGGGGCCGAGTCGGAAAGTGTCGTCATGATTGCTCCGGTCTGCGGATGTTGCGGCGGCGGTGCACCGGACGGTGGGCCGGTCCTCGTGGCTTACGGGACCGGCCGCACCGGTACTGCGAAGGTGGTGCTTTCCAGCGGAAGGTCAGGAGATCGACTCAAGCGTCGAGCGGACCTTGGTGATGACCTCGTCGGGCATCGGCGCGTAGCCGAGCTCGGTCAGGCTGCCCTGGCCCTGCTCACTGGCGACGTAGCCGAGGAAGGACTTGACGGACTTGAGGGTGTCCGGCTTGTTGCCCTTGTCGCAGACGATCTCGTACGTGAGGAGCGTGATCGGGTACGCGCCGTCGGCCTTGGTCGTGTAGTCCAGCTCCATCGCCATGTCGGGGGCCGTGCCGACGACCTTGGCCGCGGCGATCGCCTTGGAGGCGTTCTCGCTGGTGGCCTCGACCGGGGCGGAGGCGCCCGTGTCGACCTTGGCGGTCGGGATCTTGTTGGAGGTGGCGTAGGAGAGCTCGACGTAGGAGATCGAGTTCTTGACCTGCTTCACCTGGGAGGCGACACCGGCGGAGCCGTTGGCGCCCTGGCCGACCTTGTTCGGCCACTTCTTCTCGGGCTCGTACTTCCAGCCGCCCGCGCCCTTCAGGTACTTGGTGAAGTTGTCCGTGGTGCCGGACTCGTCGGAGCGGTGGAAGGGCTGGATCGCGGCGCCCGGGAGCTTGGCCTCGGGGTTCAGCTTCTTCAGCGCCGGGTCGTTCCACTTGGTGATCTTGCCGTCGAAGATGGCGGTCAGCGTCTTGGCGTCCACCACCAGGTCGTCGACGCCCGCGACGTTGAAGACGACGGCGATCGGGCCGCCGACCATCGGCAGGTTGATGCCCTGGCCGCCCTTGCAGACCTTCTTGGAGGCGGCGACCTCTTCGGGCTTCAGCGGCGAGTCGGAGCCGGCGAAGGCGACCTTGCCGGAGTTGAAGGACTCGATGCCGGTGCCGGAGCTGTTGCCCGGGTAGTTGATCGTGACGCCGGAGCAGGCGGCGGAGTAGTCCTTGGCCCACTGCTCGACCGCGTTCTTCTGCGCGGAGGAGCCGTCGGCGAGCAGCTGCCCGCTGCCGGCGCACTTGATGTCACCGGCGTTGGCGGCGGGCTTGCCGTCGCCCCCGTTGTCCGAGTTGTCGTCCGAGCCGCACGCCGTGAGGACCAGGGCGCCGGACACGGCGACGGCGCCAAGGGTTACGGCGCGGAGCCGGTTCTTGCGCTGCAGCTTCACTTTCTGTGTTCCTTCCTGAGGCCGCCACCCGTTGGCGGCGTGCGTACCAGTGGCCGAAATTAGGGATGGCCGATGAAGCGTCCGATTGACCCAGGTGAACGAGGAGCGAACTCCCGCCGTCCATGCGGTGCCCCGGGCCCAACGATCTTTTGAATCGGGGGTGTTAGTCGCGACATGGCATCTTCTGTCCGTTATTTGCGTTCTACTCAAGGCGCCGGCGGTACGAAGCGATAGCCGACATTGCGGACCGTGAGGATGACGCCCGGGTCGTGCGGGTCGTCGCCGATGCGGTCGCGGAGCCGCCGTATATGGACGGCGATGGTGTTGGACTTGGGTGCGGTGGCGCCCCACAGCTCGGCGCTGATCTGGTCGCGGGTGACGACCTTCTCGGCGTTCGCCACCAGCAGGTGCAGCAGCTTGAACTCCCGCAGCGGCAGCTGCACAAGCCGCCCCCGCACCCGCGCCTCGAAGGTTGCCGGGTTGATGCTGTACGGACCGGAGCTCACCTCGGCGTCCACCGGCGCCGCCGCGGCCTGGGTGGCGCCACCGAGCAGCTTCAGCACTTCGTACGGGCGATACGGCCGGGCCACGCAGGCGCTGGCCCCCGCGGTCAGCGCCGCCACCGCCTCCTCGGCGTCGTCGGGCCCCACCCCGATGACGACGGGCGTGGCGCACCGCCGCCGTACCACCTCAACGACCTGCGGCCCGGGGACGAGCGGCAGCTTCGCGCTCACCAGCACCGCCTCCGGAGCCTGCAGCCCGGTCTGCAGCAGCGCCTCGGCGCCGTCGGCGCAGAACACCACCTTGATCTGGTGTCCGGCGAGGTGCTCGGCGAGGTCGTGGGCTATCTGCTCGTCGGGGTCGGCGAGCACGAGTATCCGGTCGCCGGGGGCGCGCTGGGCGGGCAGCACCGGCCGGGGTGCGATGGTCTGCATCGCCTGCTGATCGGCGGCCATCAGTCGTCCTCCGCCTCTGCGGTCTTCGCGATCTTCGCGAGCCCGGACTTCAGCTCGGCGGCCTGCTTCTTGCTGAGCGGCAGGTAGTGCGCGGCTTTGGCGGCGGCGGCATGGTTGCGCAGGTAGAACTCCACGAACTGCCGCACTTCGTCGCGCTGCAGCGACTTGTCGGACGTATAGATGAAGAGCGGACGGGACAGCGGGGCGTACGTCCCGTTCTGCACCGTCTTGGTATTCGGGCTCACGCAGCCGTCACCGGAGTCGACAGCGAGGGCGCGGAGCTTGTCGCGGTGGGCCGCGAAGGAGGTGTACGGGAGATACCCGAGGCCGACCTTGTCGCCGCCGATGCCCTTGGCGATCTCGCCGCCCGTGTCGGAGATGTCGTAGTCGGCGCGGGAGGCCTTCTCCTCGCCGTTGACCGTCTCGGTGAAGAAGTCGAAGGTGCCGTGCTCGGTGCCCGGGCCGAAGAGGTGCAGCGGCTTGTCGGGGAGCTCGGGGTCGATCTGGTTCCAGCGCTTGATCTCCGAGCCGGGCTCCCAGATGCGCTTGAGGTTCTTGACCGAGATGCAGTCGATCCAGTCGACGGAGCGCGGCACGGCCACGGTCACCGCGTCATTGGCGACGGGGAACTCGTGGAACTTCACCTCCCACGTCGCGCACGACTCCTTCTCCTCGATCTTGATCGGGCGGGAGGCGTCGGAGATGTCCGTACGGCCGCGGCAGAAACTCTCGAAGCCGGCACCGGTGCCATTGGCGGCAATCTTCACGCGCCCGCCGTCCTGCTCCTTGCCGTACAGCTTCCTCGCGGCCTCGGTGAGCGGCGCGACGGTGGTCGACCCGTCGACCTTGACGCCCCCGGCAGGCGGCTCGCCATCACCGGGCGCCGCTGCGGCCGCGGCCTCTTCGGCCCCGCTCGGCGAGTCATCACTGCCGCAGCCGGCCAACGCCACGACGGCCAGCAGCGCCACTGCCGTTGCCGCGGCGCGGGGCGCGATTCGCGGGTGGGAGGGGAGCACGTTCACGGCCGTCAGTCCTCGACTCGGGGGATACGGCGGGACGTTGCTCCCGCCTTCCGCCTATCGAAGAACCGCCCGGCGGACAGCACGGGGTGACGGTGGTTAACGCAAGGTGAACTTCGCCGAGCGAGTGGGTGAGGCCGTTATCGGGGCGTTATGAAGTTGGGGTGTGGGGTGAACTGCGGTGCATTTGCGGCAATTTCGCCGAACTGCGCCCGGTCCTCAACGCACGTAGTCCTTCGGCTCATCCGTCTGGAGGACGATGCCGACCGGATCCGGGATCGCAATGCTTTGGCCGAACCGGCCGGTGTGCGTATCCCGATATCGCGCCGCGTGCTCATCCGGATTGCTGAACACGGTCACCGTGCTCTCGCCCCGGTCGATCAGCAGGTGGACCGGGATACCGGTAGCGGCGTAGACAGCCGCCTTCCCCATCTGCCCCTGATGGTCGGTGCCATGATCGCGAGCGGTGACCTCTACGGTCATCAGGACGCCAGACACGTCCCTGCCGGTGGCGCCCCGCCTTCAGCCCGAACCCTGGGTAGAGATCCAGCTCTGGGCGGGCCTGCATGAAGTGCTTGATCAGCCATACGACGGTGGTGTTGTGGCTGCCGTCACGCATGCGCATTTCCGTGATCCGGCCACCGATGAACTCAAACCTGACGGCGTCGGAAGCCTTGGCCGCATAACGAGCGATGTCCTCGAATTCCTCCACCTTCGCCCCGGCCGGAGGCGTGGACGTGCGATCCGCCATGGTGCACCCCTTCTGCGCTGCGGCTGCCAGCATGCCGCTGCCGCCAGCGCCCGTGGCGCGCGTCCGGGAGCTGCTACTCGTGTGGGTGATCACGCCTATCCTGGGTGCATGGACAAGACGAACGCGCTGTTGCGACGCTGGCACGATCTCGAGGTGCCCGATGGCATGCGGGTGGAGCTGCTCGACGGCGAGTTCGTCATACAGGCCAACCCGGGCCATGTGCACGACCTCCCCGGACGCAGCCTGGTGCGGCATACCCCGGACCCATTCGAGGCCTGGTACGAGCGCGGGCTGCTGTTGGCCGATGACGACCGTCCCCGCCCGGACATCGTGATCATCCGGAGCGAGGACCGCCCCGCAGACGACGCGGACGCGGACTGGCCAGCCGGAATCGTGCTGGCGGTTGTCGAGGTCGTCTCTACTACTCGCACGGCCATCAAGCGTGACTGGGAGGACAAGCGCGCTCGGTACGCCGAGGTCGGCATCCCCGTCTACCTCATCGTCGACCCGAACGACGCCACCTGGCACGTGCTGCAGTTGGAGGGCCGCGTCTACGTCGAGACCGCCAAGGGCATCTTCGGGCAGCCGCTCACCTTCCCGGAGCCCATGGGCTTCACGGTCCGGACCACGAGCTGGCACCCGTATCCGAAAACTGTCTGACGAACCGTCAGCACACCTCTGGGAACCTCCGCCCTGCCCCGCTACTCTCCGCCCATGCTGTCCACGGTTGTCTGGGGTACCGGAAATGTCGGTCGCGCGGCGATACGGGCCGTGGTGGCCCATCCCGCGCTGGAGCTCTCCGCTGTCGTCGTCAACAACCCCGCCAAGGCCGGCCGCGACGCCGGTGAGCTGGCCGGGCTCGATCAGCACCTCGGGGTCGCCGCGACCACTGACGTCGAGGCCACGCTGGCGGCAGGCCCGCGCGCCGTCGTCTACGCGAGCTCCGGCGACCTGCGCCCCGACGAGGCGCTCGCCGACATCGTCCGCGCCATCCGGGCCGGCGCCGTCGTCGTCACCCCCTCCCTCTACGCGCTCTACGACCCGCCGAGCGCCCCGCCCGAGTTCCGCGACCCCGTCGAGGCGGCCATCGCCGAGGGTGGCGGATCGCTCTTCGTCTCCGGGGTCGACCCGGGGTGGGCCAATGACGTGCTGCCGCTGATGATCACCGGGCTGGGCAGCCGTATCGACGCCGTCCGCTGCCAGGAGATCTTCGACTACTCCTCGTACGACCAGCCGGACGCCGTCCGCGACCTGATCGGCATGGGGCATCCCATGGATTACGAGCCGCTCATGCTGGCCCCGGGCATCCCCACCATGGTGTGGGGCGGCCAGGTGCGGCTGCTCGCGCGGGCCCTCGGCGCGGAGCTCGACCCCGAGATCCAGGAGCATGTCGAGCGGCAGCCGCTCGCCGCCGATGTCAGTACCGAGCAGATGGGCGACTTCGCCGCCGGCACCCAGGGCGCGGTCCGCTTCGAGCTCCGCGGCATCGTCGGCGGCGAGCCGCTCATCGTCGTCGAGCACGTCACCCGCATCCACCCGTCCGCCGCCCCGGACTGGCCGCAGCCGCCCGACGGCATCGGCTCGCACCGCGTGATCGTCGAGGGCCGGCCCCGTATCGAGGTCACGGTCGAGGCCGAGGACGAAGGCGGCAACCGCTCCGCGGGCGGCAACGCCACCGCCGTCGGCCGCCTGGTCAACGCCATCGACTGGCTGGCCGACAGCAAGCCCGGCCTGTACGACGCCCTCGACGTCCCGCTCCGCGCGGCCGCCGGCAGGCTCGGAGGCAAGTCCGCCGGCACACCCGGAGGCAAGTGATGCGCGTCGACGTACCCCCCGGCAAGGACCCCATCGGCTACGTCTGGGGCGAGCTCGTCCCCGGCATCGGCCCAGCCGCCGCCCACCTCTCCCTCGCCGTGTACGAGCACACCACCCTCGGCCTGCGCGAATTCGAGGCCGCCCGGCTGCGGGTCGCGCAGCTCAACGGCTGCGCCTTCTGCCTGGACTGGCGCACCGAGCGGGAGGGCAAGAAGGTCGAGGACGGATTCGCCGAGGCGGTGACCCAGTGGCGTAAGACGGACGCCTTCGACGACCGCACCCGCCTGGCCGCCGAATACGCCGAGCGCTTCGTCACCGACCACCACGGCCTCGACGGCGACGAGGACTTCTGGGACCGCCTCACCGCCCACTACGACCAGCGCGAGCTCACCGAGCTGACCATGTGCCTCGGCTCCTGGCTCGCCTTCGGCCGCCTCAACCGCGTCCTCGGCCTGGACACGGCGTGCACACTCCCGTCTCACGCTCAGTAACCGGTCGATAGCGGTGTCCCCGGGCCAGTAGGATTTCGACCATGGCGGCCACTGGAGAAGAGCAGAAGGGGACGAAGGCGTTCTACGTCACGACCCCCATTTATTACGTGAACGACGCTCCCCACCTGGGCCACGCCTATACGACCGTCGCAGGCGACGTGCTCACCCGCTGGCACCGCCAGCGCGGCGAGAAGGTGTGGTACCTCACCGGCACGGACGAGCACGGTCAGAAGATCATGCGCACCGCCCAGGCCAACGGGGTCTCCCCCCAGGACTGGTGCGACAAGCTCGTCGAGGAGGCCTGGAAGCCCCTCTGGGAGCACCTGGAGATCGCGAACGACGACTTCATCCGCACGACGGAGGACCGGCACACGGCCCGCGTGCAGGAGTTCGTCCAGGATCTTTACGACAAGGGCGAGATCTACCAGGGCGAGTACGAAGGTCCGTACTGCGTCGGGTGCGAGGAGTACAAGTCGCCGGGCGATCTGCTCGACGGCGAGGGCGAGTACGAGGGGCAGAAGCTCTGCCCCATCCACAAGAAGCCCGTGGAGATGCTCAAGGAGGAGAACTACTTCTTCAAGCTCTCCGAGTACGGCCCGAAGCTCCTCGACTTCTACGAGGCCAACCCCGGCTTCATCCAGCCGGAGTCGGCCCGTAATGAAGTCCTGAATGTGGTGCGCGGCGGGCTGCAGGACCTGTCCATCTCGCGCTCGACCTTCGACTGGGGAGTCAGGGTCCCCTGGGACGAGAAGCACGTCATCTACGTCTGGATCGACGCGCTGCTGAACTACGCCACCGCCGTCGGCTACGGCGCCGACCAGGCGAAGTTCGACGAGACCTTCCCGGCCGACGTGCACCTGGTCGGCAAGGACATCCTCCGCTTCCACACCGTCATCTGGCCGGCGATGCTGATGGCGAACGGCCTCCCGCTGCCGAAGAAGGTCTTCGCCAACGGCTGGCTGATGGTCGGCGGCGAGAAGATGTCGAAGTCCAACCTGACCGGCATCAAGCCGCAGGACCTGACCGAGCACTTCGGCGTGGACGCGTACCGCTGGTACTTCCTGCGCGCGATCTCGTACGGCCAGGACGGGTCCTTCTCGTGGGAGGACTTCACCCACCGGTACACGGCAGAGCTCGCCAACGACTTCGGGAATCTCGCTTCCCGGGTCGGCGCGATGACCGTGAAGTACTTCGGCGGCACGCTGCCGGAGGCCGTCTCGCACGGCGAGGCCGAGCAGGCGATCGCGGACGGGCTGGCGACAGCCGTACGAGAAGCCGACACGAAGATCGGTGAGGAGCTGGACTTCGCGGGCGGCATCGCGGCGATCTTCGAGTTCATCAAGCAGGTGAACGGCTACCTGACCGAGCAGGAGCCCTGGAAGGTCGCGAAGGACCAGTCGGAGGAGGGCCAGGCCCGCCTGGCGACCATCCTCTACACCGCGGCGGAGGCGCTGCGGGGCTGCGCGGTGCTGCTCAACGCCGTCATGCCCGCGACCTGCGAGAAGCTGTGGGCGTCGCTGGGCGCGGAGGCGTCGCTGGGCGCGCTGGCGGACCAGAAGGTCGCTGTGGCGGGCGAGTGGGGGAAGCTGCCCGCGGGCGCTTCGGTCACCAAGGGCGCGATCCTCTTCCCCAGGCTCGAAGAGCGCTGAGCACATGAGTGAGCCCGGGCCCCGCGGGGCCCGGGCTCACTCATGTGCGTACTACTTGCAGCCCTTGTCCTTGTCGCACGGGTCCACGACGATCGGGGCGCCGCCCGACGGGCTGGTGTTGTTGCCCTCGTCCGGGTCGTAGCTGCCGCCGTCGACGCTCGCCCGGTTGTCGATGTCCGAGCCGTTGCCTTCGTAGCCGGGACGGACCATGACTGTGATCCGGTACGTCTTGGACTTACCCGCGGCGAGCTCGTCCTCCATCGGGCAGGTGACCAGCTGGCCGTTGGCGGTGCAGCCGTCGGACGACGAGATGAAGCCGACCGGGCCCGGCAGCGAGTCGGTGACCTCGACGTGGTGCGCGTCGTCGGGGCCGTCGTTGCGCACCGTGATCACATAGTCGTAAGGCTCACCGGGGCGGACCTTGCCGCTCACGTCGGCCTTCTTGGTGATCGCCAGGTCGGCCTGGCCCATCGGCGGGTAGACCGGGTCACTGGTGTCGTTGCCGGGGTTCGGGTCATCGGTGTCCGAACCGGACGTGGCCTTGTTGCCCAGGTCCGAGCCGTCGCCCTTGTAGTCGTCGGCGACCTTCACCGTGTAGGTGAAGGCGACCTTGTCGCCCGGGGCGAGGGAGTCCTCGGGGCCGCAGACGAGGTCCTGGCCGGAGGCGGTGCAGTCATCGGACGACGCGAACTCCAGGCCGGCCGGCAGGGTGTCGGTGGCGCGGACGTTCTTGGCCGTCGACGGGCCGGCGTTCTTCACCGTGACCTGGTACTCGACCTTGCCGCCCGGACTGACGGGGCCGGGCGTCACCACGGTCTTGTCCGACGACAGGTCCGCCTTCGGGTCGTCGATCTTGCCGCCGGGCGGGTCCGCCGGGTCGCTCTCGTTGTTGTCCGGGTCCGGGTCGTCGGTGCTCGATGACGCCGTGGCGGTGTTCTGCAGGTCCGAGCCGTCGCCGGTGTAGTCCGGGTCCAGCTTGACCTTGAAGACCCACTCCTTCTTGGCGCCGGACGCCAGCGTCGCCTCCGGACCGCAGGTCACGTCCTGGCCGGACGCGGTGCAGCCGTCGGACGAGGAGACGAAGGTCAGCCCGTCGGGGAGGGTGTCCTCGACCTTCACGTCCTCGGCCTCGGACGGGCCCTTGTTCTCGGCGGTGACCTTGTACTCGAAGGTCTCACCCGGCGAGACCGGCTCGGTGGTCGTCGCCTCCTTCTCCGCCACCAGGTCCGCGGACGGCGTGAACTCCACGTCGGCGTCGGACGGGCTGTCGAGCCCGGTCGTGTCCACGCCGGAGCCCTTGTTGGTGTACGTACCCGCCTCGTCCGTGGTGACCGGCGCCGTCACCTTGCACGACTCCTGGCCCTCGTCGAGGTTGCCCTTGACGGAGATCTCGGTGTCGCCCTCGCCACCGGTCACCGTGCCACCGGAGCAGTCCGTGGTCGCGGCCCCGGCCAGGGTCAGCCCGGACGGCAGAGCGTCCTTGAACTCCCAGCCGTTCTTCGAGCCGAGCTCGTCGGTGTTGGTGATCGTGAAGGTCATCGTCGAGTTCTTGCCCGCGGCCGTGCTGGCCGGGCTGAAGTCCTTGCTCAGCTGCGGCGTCACATCAAGGATGCGGATGTTGTCGAACGCGGCGTCGTTGCCGCGGCCCGAGCCGTTGCCGTTGACCATCTCGATGCCGACGTCGCTGCCGCTGAACAGGATGGACGACTTGGCGGTGAACGTGCCCGCCAGCACGTTCATATTGCCGCTCGCTCCGGGCGGCGGCGGGACCGAGTACGTCTGCGCCGCGGGATCGGTGCAGGGGTCGATCTCACCGACGGGCGTGGAAATGCTCCCGTCGATGATGGAGAACTTGAACAGCGGCCCCGAGACCCCGCAGTTCATTGCGGCGGCGTCGACGCCGAAAGTGAGGAAACGCTTGCTGACATCCAGCGCGATGGGATCCGCCGTAGCGAACTGAACGTTGTCCGCCCCAGGGTCGTTTTCCGTGTAGGCGGTCACCGCGTGATTGGTGGTGGGTGCCGTGCCGGCGACCTGGCCCAGCGCATGCGGCAGCCGGCGCACCGGGGGCCAGCTGGTGCTGCCGCATCCCGCCGCCCCGCCCGCGCTGGCCGGCGAGTCGAACTGGATGATGGAGCCGTTGCAGCCCGTCATCCATCCCGCCTCGGCCGTGTACGTCGTGCCGTCCTTGCCGGTGTACGCATCGAGCATGACCGGCGTCGCGTCGGCGCCGTTCTCGAAGTCCTCGAGAAACAGCTCCTTCGGCGCGGCCTGCGCGGCAGTCTCCGGTGCGGCCGCGTCACCCTCAGGTGCCGCGACCGCGACTCCGCTCACCACCTGGGCAGCTACGACAGCCGCACCCACCAGAGAGCCCGCGCCACGCAGGCGACTTCGTCGTCCGAACATTCCCGTCCCGTCTTCCACCGATTTGCCACAGGGCTTGCCGAAGGAAGAGAACAGGATCAGGAAACGGAAATACCACTATCCACGGGTCTGTCGCCGCGGAAAGCACACAATAGGCCCCATTAATAGGACTGCCGCGCGAATTGTTCGCCCCGTACTACTTCGGCTGCGGCTTCCGTACCGACAGGTGCAGCTCGCGCAGCCGGGCCTCCTCGACCTCGCTCGGGGCGCCCATCATCAGGTCCTGGGCGTTGCCGTTGAGCGGGAAGGCGATGGTCTCGCGGATGTTCGGCTCGTCGGCGAGCAGCATCACGATGCGGTCGACGCCCGGGGCGATGCCGCCGTGCGGCGGGGCGCCGAACTTGAACGCCTTCAGCATGCCGCCGAACTCGGTCTCCACGGCGTCCTTGTCATAGCCCGCGATCTCGAAGGCGCGGTACATGATGTCGGGCTCGTGGTTACGGATCGCGCCCGAGGACAGCTCGGTGCCGTTGCAGACGATGTCGTACTGCCAGGCCAGGACGTCCAGGGGGTCCTTGGTGTTCAGCGCCTCCAGGCCGCCCTGCGGCATGGAGAACGGGTTGTGGGAGAACTCGATCTCGCCGGTGTCCTCGTTCTTCTCGAACATCGGGAAGTCGACGATCCAGCAGAAGCGGAAGACGTTCTCCTCGAACTGGCCGGCGCGCTTCGCGGCCTCGACCCGGACCGCGCCCATGATCTTGGAGACCTCGTCGTACTCGCCCGCGCCGAAGAAGACCGCGTGCCCGGCCTCGATGCCGAGGCGCTCGGTGAGCACCTTCACGTTCTCCTCGGTGAGGAACTTGGCGATCGGGCCCGTAAGCCCGCCGTCCTCACCGACCCGGACCCAGGCCAGGCCCTTGGCGCCCTGCTCCTGGGCATAGTCGCCGAGGCCGTCGAAGAACTTGCGCGGCTGGTCCTGGACGGCGGGCACGGCCAGCGCCCGTACGTGCTTGCCCGCGAAGGCCTTGAACTCGGAGCCCGCGAAGACATCCGAGATGTCCACCAGCTCCAGCGCGGCGCGCAGGTCCGGCTTGTCCGAGCCGTACTTCTCCATCGCCTCGCGGAACGGGATCCGCGGGAACGGCGAGGTCACATGGCGGCCATTGCCGAACTCCTCGAAGAGGTCGGTCATGACCTTCTCGATGACCTCGAAGACGTCCTCCTGCTCGACGAAGGACATCTCCATGTCGAGCTGGTAGAACTCGCCCGGCGAGCGGTCCGCGCGGGCGTCCTCGTCGCGGAAGCAGGGGGCGATCTGGAAGTAGCGGTCGAAGCCGGCGATCATCAGCAGCTGCTTGAACTGCTGCGGGGCCTGCGGCAGCGCGTAGAACTTGCCGGCGTGCAGGCGGGACGGCACCAGGAAGTCGCGGGCGCCCTCGGGGGAGGTCGCCGACAGGATCGGGGTGGCCAGCTCGTTGAAGCCGAGGGCGGTCATCTTCTGCCGGATGGAGCTGATGACCTGGCCGCGCAGCATGATGTTGCGGTGCATGCGCTCGCGGCGGAGGTCGAGGAAGCGGTACTCGAGGCGCTTCTCCTCGTTGACCCCGTCCTCGGCGTTGATCGTGAAGGGGATCTGCTCGGCGCCGCCCAGCACCTCGACCTCGGCGACCTCGACCTCGACCTCGCCGGTGGGCAGGTCGGCGTTCACGTTCTCGGTGCCGCGGGAGACGACCTTGCCGTCGATCCGTACGACGGTCTCCTTGGTCAGCTTGTCCAGCGCGGCCTGGGCCGCGGTGCCCGGGCGGGCCACGAGCTGCGTGATGCCGTAGTGGTCGCGCAGGTCGATGAAGAGGATGCCGCCCAGATCGCGGCGATTGTGCAGCCACCCGGACAGGCGGACGTCGGTGCCGACGTCGCTGGAGCGCAGCTCACCGCAGCTGTGGGACCGGTACCGGTGCATCATTCATCCACTTCTTCATCGAGAGGGCATCGGGAGGGGAGTCGTCAGCCGTTAAGGCTACCGCGCCGGGGCCCGCACCCCGATTCGGATGAATCAGGTCAATCAGTGTATTGCCCCATAAAATGGCGAGGTGCGCACCGATGAGGTCCTCACAGCCGTCGGCACCGGCGTCTGGGTATGGGACATGGACTCCGGCGAGGTCCGGATGGACGCCGAGGCGGCCCGCCTGATCGGCCTGCCGCCGCAGCCGACGACGACCTCGTCGGCGGTGGTGCGCGCCCGTTTCCACGTCATCGACTACGTCGAGCTCAAGGGCGTCATGGGCCTGGCGGCGGCCGAGGGCACGCTCGCCGAGGCGCGGGTGCGGATCGTCGACGAGCGCGGGGAGGTGCAGCGGGTCGTACGCAGCCGGATGCGGCCCTTCGGGCCCGACGACCG
Source organism: Streptomyces boninensis (assembly GCF_048572725.1). Lineage (NCBI taxonomy): Bacteria > Bacillati > Actinomycetota > Actinomycetes > Kitasatosporales > Streptomycetaceae > Streptomyces > Streptomyces boninensis. The sequence goes on along the minus strand of NZ_CP183837.1, from coordinate 5,162,893 downwards.
GGCCGTACCGCATGAGCAGGCGGTGCTGGTCGGCACGGTGCAGGAGCTGGTGGAGCCGCTGCCCGGGGCCAGCGCGGGCACCTCGCCGCCGTCGCCGCTGACCAGCGACTGGCGGCTGTCCCGGGAGGCGTTTCTGCTGGACGCCGGGCGGGCGCTGGCCGAGGCGGAGTCCACCGACGCGGTGCTGCGGGTGGCGGCGTCGCTGGCCATGCCGGGGTTCTCGCCGGACGGCATGGCGGTCTTCGGCGTCGAGGCCGGCCATCTGAGCGTGACCGGCTATCACGGCTATCGCGAGCAGGACGAGGCCCCGTTCAAGAGCATCGCGCTGGACTCCGACTATCCGGCCGCCGTCGCCATCCGCACCGGGCGGGCGATCTACATTCCCAGCCCGGAGGAGTACAAGCTCCGCTATCCCGGCGCCTGGCCCCTGGCCGGGCGGCTCGGCCGCAGGTCGTGGGCGTATCTGCCGCTGGTCGTCGGCGGCCGCACCACCGGCGCCTGGATGGCGGCCTTCTCCCACTCGGCGCCCTTCACCCCGGACGAGCGCTCGGTGCTCACGACGGTCGCCCGGATGCTCGCCCAGGCGCTCTCCCGGGCCCATGCGCAGGAGTCCGAGCGGGCGCTGTCGGCCGGGCTGCAGCGCTCGATGATGCCCGCGGTGCCGGCCGACATCGCGGGGATGACGGTGGCCGCGCGGTACGTGCCGACCGGCGGCGGTCTGGAGATCGGCGGCGACTGGTACGACGTGATCGCGCTGCCCTCGGGCCGTACCGCCCTGGTCATCGGCGATGTGCAGGGCCACGACGTACGGGCCGCCGGGCTGATGGGCCAGCTGCGGATCGCGGTGCGCGCGTACGCCTCCGAGGGCCACCACCCGGACGCGGTCCTCTCCCGCGCCTCCCGCTTCCTGCACGCCCTCAATGAGCAGGACACCTCCGCCGACGGCCTCGACCCGGACTCCGCCGACCTCGACCCCCGCTTCGCCACCTGCCTCTACATGGAGGCCGACCCCGAGACCGGCACCCTCGCCATCGCCCGCGCCGGGCACTTCGACCCGGCGATGGGGCTCGGCGACGGCACCATGGTCGTACGCCCCACGGAGGGCGGCCTGCCCCTGGGCATCGAGCCGGATACGGACTACCCCGTCACCGAGCTGGCGCTGGCCCCCGGCGAGACGATGCTCCTGTGCACCGACGGCCTCATCGAGACCGGCGGCCACGACCTGGAGACCGGCCGCGACCGGCTGCACACGATCTTCGCCGAGCACCCGAGCGACGACCTGCAGTCCCTCGCGGACGCCCTGATCGAGGGCGTTACGGGCCCCAGCGCCCACGCCACCCCCGGCCCGCACGCCGAGCGCCGCGAGGACGACATCGCGCTGATCCTCATCCGCCGCGAGGGCGGCGGGGTGCACCACCCGTCGCGGGTCCAGCGCCATATGCGTCTCGTCGTCACCCAATCGGAGCAGCAGCGGGTCTCCGACGCCCGGAAGGAGCTCCGCGAGGTGCTGCACGACTGGGCGGCGCGGGAGCAGGTGGACGCGGCGGAGCTGGTGCTGTCGGAGCTGATCGCGAACGTCCTCATCCACACCGAGGCCGACGCCTCCGTAACGGCGACGGTGGCGGGCCCGCTCGGCCGGCGGACGCTGCGGGTCGTGGTGGCGGACGGCGACGACGAGCTGCCGCACCGGCGGCATCCCGGGGAGATGGCGTCGTCGGGGCGGGGCGTGCTGCTGATGGAGGAGCTGGCGGGGACGTGGGGGGTGGAGCCTCGGGGGGAGGGGAAGGCGATCTGGTTCGAGCTGCATGAGGTGGAGGGGATCTACCTCTGAGGTCTGCTGCCGAGATTTACCTCTTAGGGACCCGGTCGGGTTTCATGGGGGGTATGGCAGTACGTGCACGTGTCCGCGCCCCCGAGCTCGTCGGCAAGGGCGGATGGCTCAACACCGGTGGTAAGCAGCTCTCCCTCGCTGACCTGCGCGGTCGCGTCGTGATCCTGGATTTTTGGACATTTTGCTGCATTAACTGTCTGCACGTCCTCGACGAGCTGCGCGAGCTGGAGGAGAAGCACCGCGACACCGTCGTGATCATCGGGGTGCACTCGCCGAAGTTCGTGCACGAGGCCGAGCATGCGGCGGTGGTGGATGCGGTCGAGCGGTACGGGGTGGAGCACCCGGTGCTGGATGATCCGGAGCTGGCGACGTGGAAGCAGTACGCGGTGCGGGCCTGGCCGACGCTCGTGGTGATCGACCCGGAGGGGTATGTCGTCGCGCAGCATGCGGGCGAGGGGCATGCGCATGCGGTCGCCGCGCTGGTTTCGGAGCTGGAGGCGGAGCACGCGGCGAAGGGCACGCTGCGGCGGGGTGACGGTCCGTACGTACCGCCGGAGCCGCAGGCCACGGATCTGCGCTTCCCGGGGAAGGTGCTGGGGCTGCCGGGAGGCGGCTTCCTGGTCTCGGACACCACGCGGCATCAGCTGGTGGAGCTGGCGGGGGACGGCGAGACGGTGGTGCGCCGGATCGGGTCGGGGGCGCGCGGGCTGGTGGACGGGCGTGAGCCGGCCTTCAACGAGCCGCAGGGCCTGGCGCTGCTTCCCGACGGGCGGGTGGCGGTGGCGGACACGGTGAATCACGCCGTACGGGCCCTGGACCTGGGCGGCGGCGAGGTGACGACGCTGGCGGGGACGGGGCGGCAGTGGTGGCAGGGGTCGGCGGTGTCGGGCCGTGGGCTGGAGGTGGACCTGTCGTCGCCGTGGGATGTGGCGTGGTTCGGGGACCGGCTGTGGATCGCGATGGCGGGGGTGCATCAGTTGTGGACGCTCGATGTGGAGTCGGGCGAGGTGGCGGCCGCGGCGGGGACGACGAACGAGGGCCTGGTCGACGGTCCTGCGGCGGAGGCGTGGTTCGCCCAGCCGTCGGGGCTCGCGGCGACCGCGGACCGGCTGTGGATCGCGGACTCGGAGACCTCGGCGCTGCGTTGGCTGGACGCGGAGGGTGTGGTGCACACGGCGGTGGGCACAGGGCTCTTCGACTTCGGGCATCGGGACGGGGCGGCTGAACAGGCGCTGCTGCAGCATCCGTTGGGCGTTACCGCGCTGCCGGACGGATCGGTGGCGATCTCGGATACGTACAACCACGCCCTCCGGCGCTATGACCCGGCGACGGGGGAGGTGACGACGCTGGCCACTGATCTGCGGGAGCCGTCGGATGCGGTCGTGGTGGCTGCGGTGGCTGCGGATGGTGCGGATGGCGCCGACGGGGTTGCGGCCGGCACCGACGGGGTTGCGGCAGGTGCCGACGTGGTTGTGGTCGAGTCGGCGCGGCATCGGCTGACGCGGTTGCGGCTGCCGGAGGAGGCGGTGCGGGTGGCCGGGGTCGCGCACCGGACGCAGCGGGAGGCGACGGAGGTCGCGCCGGGGCGGCTGCGGCTGGATGTCGTCTTCCAGGCCCCGGAGGGGCAGAAGCTCGATGAGCGGTACGGGCCTGCGACGCGGCTGCTGGTGAGCTCCACCCCGCCGGAGCTGCTGGCGTCCGGCGGAGGGCAGGGGACCGATCTGCACCGGGATCTGGTGCTGGCCGACGGTGCGGCGGAGGGTGTGCTGCACGTATCGGCGATGGCGGCGAGCTGCGACGACGCGGAGGGGGTTGAGTACCCCGCGTGCCATGTCCACCAGCAGGACTGGGGTGTGCCGGTGCGGGTGGTGGCGGGGGGTTCGGAGCGGTTGGGGTTGGTGTTGGCGGGGTTGGATGCGGGGGGCGTGGCGGGCTGAGCCGGGTCGCGGTCCAGCCCGCCGTCGGCCCTCACGCGGCGTCGAGAGCTGCGGTGATCTTGTTGGCCATCGCGGCCACGGCGGGGCCGGGCGCGCGCTTGCCGGCCTTGACGGCTTCCTCGACGGCGACGGCGACGATGCCGCGGAAGTTCTCCGCTGCCGCCGGGTCCTGCTGCTTGAGCAGGCTCGCCGCGTCGGTCAGCGCCGGCAGTACGTAATCGGCGATCTCGGCGACGGTCTTGCCGGGAAGCTTGATGTCGCTGCTCTTCGCCGCGAGTACGTGACCGATCGGGCCGGTAGCGGAGTTGAGCGCAACGCTCCCGGCAGTGGCGACCTTGTGCGGCGAGTTGGTGGCTGAGGCGGCGGACAGCAGCGACACGGCTCCGTAGGCGGCGGTCCTGACGGTCTGCTGGTCCTGGGCGGTGAGGTTGAGCGCCATGGTGATCTGCTCCCTGTGTCTGTCGCGGCCTCCGGGTGAGGCTCGCGGCGTCTTCGTTCTGGAACAGAGCTTGCGGGCCGCCGCTTTCAGGGCGGTCTCACCGTGGTTTCACGGCTCGGGAACGGAGTGCGGCGGTGTCGGCGCAGGCCGTGGGCCGGTGTCGGCGCAGGCCGGAAGCCGCAGCTGATCAGGCCGCGAAGCGGCGCACGTAGCGTCGCTGCCAGGGGGTCTCGACCGCGCGCCGGTCATAGTGCTCGCGGACGTACGCCACCGCCTCCGCCGCCGGCACCCCGTCGAGTACGGCGATGCAGGCCAGCGCCGTGCCCGTACGGCCGCGGCCGCCCCCGCAGGCGACCTCGACACGCTCCGCGGCAGCCCGCTTCGCTATCTCGCGAAACGCCTCGGCCGCCTCGACCCGGTCAGCAGGCAGCCGGAAGTCCGGCCATCGCAGCCAACGCGACTCCCAGTCGACGTGGGGCGGTTGCTCGCCGAGCAAGTAGAGGCCGAAGTCGGGCGCCGGGCCCTCCGGTATGGGGTTACGCAGCCCACGCCCCCGCAGCAGCAGCCCGGAGGGCAGCCGCAGCACCCCCACGGCTTCGGAATCCCATGTGTGCGTCATTCTCAGCTCTCGCCCCCCATGACCTTGCCTTCCTCCCTGACCTCGCCTTCCTCTTCCTCTCCTTCCTTCGCGTCCGGCTCCGCCGGCAGCCCGAACCACCGCAGCAGCACCGGCTTTGAGCCGGGCGGGGCCTCCTCCGGTCCGCGGGCATAGCGGGCGAGCAGCTCCAAGTACGCGTCGTGGAACTCCCCGAGCTCCTGCTTGGTGAGATGACTCAGGCTCCGCGAACCACGCATCCAGCCCTCGGAATCGCGCTGCCCCGCGGTGAACCGCCGTGCCAGCTCGACGTCTTCGTCCAGCCGCAGCTGGTCCAGCTCGACGGCCACCGCCCGCTCCGCCGGACTCAGGTCCTCCTCCGCGGGCCGTCGGATGTCCAGCCCGCGCACCCCCCGCCACCAGCGCTCGCGCCCGCCCGTCCGCTCCGGCACGTCCTCGATCAGGCCGGCCCGCTCCAGCATCCGCAGGTGATAGCTGAGCGTCCCGGTGTTCTCGCCGAGGACGGCGGAGAGGGTCGTGGACGTCGCGGGCCCGTGTGTGGCGAGCTGGCGCAGGATGCGCAGGCGCAGGGGATGGCCCAGGGCCTTGAGGGCCTCGGGACTGCTGACGGTGCGCCGTACTTCATCCATGCCGACGAGCGTACCCCAATCACAGAGATTTGTCTGCAGGGGTTTCTCTGCAGAGAAATCTCTGCAATGATTCGAGGCATGACGAAGACGACGATGCAGAAGATGCAGAAGACGATGAAGCGGGTGGGCTCAAGTGCCGCCGCCGCGGCCCTGCTTGCAGGCTTGTCGATGGCCGCGGCGCCTACGCCTGCGGCTCAGGCCGCATCCGCCGCCACGCAGCCCGACGCCCCGCCGGGCTTCAGCTTCGCCGCGTGCCCGGCGCCCGAGGATCTGCCCGCGGACGCCGATCCGGGCACCTGGCGCTGTGAGGCGATGAAGGCGACCGGACGGATCGAGATCGGCGGCATAGCCGAGGACATCGACCGCCCCATGGCGATCACCTTCGCGGAGGGCCGGGTGAACGGCGAATTCGCCCAGGTCTTCGGCGCGATGAAGGCCGCGCCGATACGCATCGGCGGCACACCGTGGACCATCACCCCGCGCTACGCGGGCTATTCCGACTTCCAGTCGAACGACGAGCGCAGAGGAGAGCTCGACCTGAAGTTCACGCTGGCGGGCCCCGGGCTGCCGGCGGGCTGCTCGATCGGCACGGACGCGGCCGCGGTGCATCTGACTCTCACCGATACCGACCCCACCCACGTCATATCCAAGGACCCGCTGATCGTCGGCTTCGGCGCCGAGGACACCCGCTTCACCGCCCCGCGCACCAGCGACTGCGGCCCCCTGGGCCGGGCGCTCGACCGCGTGCTGCAACTCCCCTCCGCAGCCGGGCAGAACAGCCTGGACCTGGACACGCAGGTGGTGATGCGCCAGTACGACGACGCGTCCTGACGGGTCGGTGGGCAGGGCGGGACGTGCGGCCTCAGCCCGCCAGGAAGCCCGCGAGTGCGCTCGCCAGCAGGTGCGGGTCTTCGGCGCCGCACAGCTCGCGCGCGCTGTGCATGGACAGGGCCGCGATGCCGATGTCCACGGTGGTGATGCCGTAGCGGGCCGAGGTGATCGGGCCGATGGTGGTGCCGCACGGGATGGAGTTGTTGGAGACGAAGGTCTGCCAGGGCACTCCGGCGCGCTCGCAGGCCGCCGCGAAGAGGGCGCGGCCGCGGCCGTCGGTGGCGTAGCGCTGGTTGACGTTCACCTTCAGGATCGGGCCGCCGTTAGGCACCGGGTGGTGGCCGGGCTCATGCCGCTCGCCGTAGTTGGGGTGCACGGCGTGGCCCATGTCCGAGGAGAAGCAGACCGTGCCGGCGAAGGCGCGGGCCTTGTCCTCGTACGAGCCGCCGCGGGCGAAGAGCGAACGCTCCAGCACATTGCCAAGCAGCGGGCCCTGGGCGCCGGTGTCGGACTCGCTGCCGTTCTCCTCGTGGTCGAAGGCGGCGAGCACCGGGATCGCGGCGGCGTCGGCGGGGCCGCCCTGCGCGGCCACGGCGGCGAGCGCGGCCGCGCCCGCGTGCACGGACAGCAGGTTGTCGAGGCGCGGGCCGGCGAGCAGCTCCCGGTCGCGGCCGAGGTAGGCCGGCGGCTCGACGCTGTGCACCATCAGGTCCCAGCCGGCGACCTCGCCGGCGGGCAGGCCCGCCTCCTGCTCGAGGAAGGAGATGAGATCGCCCTCGCGGACGTCACCGAGGCCCCAGACCGGCGTCATGTGCCGCTGCTTGTCGAGCTTGACGCCCTCGGCGTTCACCTGCCGGTCCAGGTGGATGGCGAGCTGCGGCACGCGCAGCAGCGGCCGGTCCACGTTGACCAGCCGGGTGGTGCCGTCCCGGAGGGTGAGCCGCCCGCTCAGTCCGAGGTCGCGGTCCAGCCAGCTGTTCAGCAGCGGCCCGCCGTAGATCTCCACGGCGACCTGCCGCCACCCGGCCGCGCCCGTGTCCGGCACGGGCTTGACCCGGAGGTTCGGCGAGTCGGTGTGCGCGCCGATCACCCGGTACGGGGTCTCGGGGCGGGCGCCCTCCGGCACGTACCAGGCGACGAGCGCGCCGCCGCGCAGCACGTACTTGCCGCCGGTGTCGCCTGCCCAGGCGTCCTCCTCCGCGACCTGCCGGAAGCCGGCCTTCTCCAGGCGCTCGGCGGCGGTCGCCGCGGCGTGGTACGGCGAGGGGCTCTCGGCGAGGAAGGAGAGGAGGTCGTCGGTGTGGCGGCGGTCGAACCGGGGCGGCGTAGAGCTCATGGAATCAGCATAAACAGGGGCCCGTCCGGCGGTCGCGGGGCCGGGTGGCTAGGGTCCACGCCAGGAGGCGGGCAGGAACACGCCACGAGTCCAGCAGGAACACGCCAGGACTCAGGCAGGAAGAGGTAGAGCTTCAATGCATCTGCTGGCACACATCAGCGATCCGCACATCGACGGCACCGAGCGGGCGAGTGAGCGCGCCACCCGCGTGATGGACTACGTCCGCTCGCTGCCGCAGCAGCCCGACGCGATCCTCGTCACCGGCGACATCGCCCATAACGCGGAGCCGGCCGAGTACGAGGAGGCCGCCCGGATCTTCGCCGCGACCGGGCCCGAGCAGCCCGTCATCATGACGCCGGGCAATCACGACGCCCGCGCCCCGTACCGCAAGGTCCTCCTCGACGAGGGCGGGGGCGAGAGCGGGGGCGAGAGCGACGGCGAAGGCGCAGGCGCCGCCATCGCGACCGACGCCCCGGTCAACGCCCTCCACCACCTCCGCGGCCTCGCCCTCCTCGCCTGCGACTCCAGCATCCCCAACCGGGGCGAAGGCCGCCTCGCGCCCGAGACCCTCGCCTGGATCACGGACGCCCTCGACTCCCTCGCCCCCGGCACCCCGGCCCTGCTCGCCTTCCACCACCCGCCAGTGCGGCTGCACCACCCCTACATCGACGGGATCATGCTGCAGAACGGCAAGGAGCTCGAGGCGCTCATCGCGGACCGCCCGCAGGTCCTGGCCACACTCGTCGGCCATGCCCACACCCCGGCAGCCACGACTTTCGCCGGCCGCCCGCTCCTCATCGCCCCGGGCGTGCACACCACGCTCAACCTCGCCTGGCAGGGCGACGACCACCCCGTCACCCGCGACCTGCCGCCCGCCCTCGCCTTCCACGTCATCGACGACGACCGCCGCCTGACCACCCACTTCCGCACCGTCCCGTAATCACGCCAAGGGCCCGACACCGCCGCACAGAGGAGCGGTGCCGGGCCCCACCCCCGGGCCACTGGGGGTGTCAGCGTTCGCCGGACGAGGTCAGCAGGCCATCAGAAGGCGGCCTCGTCCAGCTCCATCAGGGACTGGTCGATGTTCTCGGCCGCGGCGCGCTCGATCGCGACGGCGGGCAGCACGTTCGCCGCGAAGAACTTCGCCGCCGCGAGCTTGCCCTGGTAGAAGGACACGTCCTTTGCCGGGGCCGAAGGCAGCTTCTCCGCGGCCACCGCGGCGCCGCGCAGCAGCAGGTAGCCGATGACGACGTCGCCGGAGGCGAGCAGCAGCCGCGTCGTGTTGAGGCCCACCTTGTAGATGGACTTCACGTCCTGCTCGGTGGCGGCGAGGTCGGCGAGCATCGTGCCGACGATCGCCTCCAGCTCCGTCGCCGCCTTCGCCAGCTCGCCGCGGGCGTCCGCCAGCTGGTCGCCGCCGGTCTCCTGGGCCAGGAACTTCTTGATCTCCTCGCTCAGCGAGGTCAGCGCCTGCCCCTGGTTACGGACGATCTTCCGGAAGAAGTAGTCCTGCCCCTGGATCGCCGTGGTGCCCTCGTAGAGCGTGTCGATCTTGGCGTCGCGGATGTACTGCTCGATCGGGTATTCCTGCAGGTAGCCGGAGCCGCCGAAGGTCTGCAGCGACTGCGCCAGCTGCTCGTACGACTTCTCCGAGCCGTAGCCCTTCACGATCGGCAGCAGCAGGTCGTTCAGCGCGTGCTCGGCCCCGGCGTCCTCGCCCGCGGCCTCCTTGACCTGGATCGAGTCCTGTACGGAGGCGGTGTACAGCACCAGCGCCCGCATGCCCTCCGCGTACGCCTTCTGCGTCATCAGCGAGCGGCGCACGTCCGGGTGGTGGGTGATGCTCACCCGCGGCGCGGCCTTGTCGGTGAACTGCGCCAGGTCCGGGCCCTGCACCCGCTCCTTGGCGTACTCGAGGGCGTTCAGGTAACCGGTCGACAGCGTCGCGATCGCCTTCGTGCCGACCATCATCCGCGCGAACTCAATGATCTTGAACATCTGCCGGATGCCGTCGTGCTTCTCGCCCAGCAGCCAGCCCTTCGCCGGGCGGCCGCCGTCGCCGAAGGTCATCTCGCACGTGTTGGAGGCCTTCAGGCCCATCTTGTGCTCGACATTGGTGGCGTAGGCGCCGTTGCGCTCGCCGAGCTCGCCGGTCTCCCAGTCGAAGTCGTACTTCGGGACGATGAAGAGCGACAGCCCCTTCGTGCCCGGGCCCGCACCCTCGGGGCGCGCCAGCACGAAGTGGATGATGTTCTCCTCCAGGTCGTGCTCGCCGGAGGTGATGAAGCGCTTGACGCCCTCGATGTGCCAGGAGCCGTCCTCCTGCTGGGTCGCCTTCGTGCGGCCCGCGCCCACGTCGGAGCCGGCGTCCGGCTCGGTCAGCACCATGGTGGAGCCCCAGGTGCGGTCCGTCATGATCTTCGCGATCTTCTGCTGCTCCTCGGTGCCCTCGTTGTGCAGCACCCCGGCGAAGGCCGGGCCCGAGGCGTACATCCAGACGGCCGGGTTCGAGCCGAGCACCATCTCCGCGTACGACCAGATCAGGGTCGAGGGGGCGACGGTGCCGCCGATGGCCTCCGGGATGCCCAGGCGCCACCACTCGGCGTCCATGTACGCCTTGTAGCTCTTCTTGAAGCTCGCCGGCACCGGGGCGGTGTTGGTCTCGGGGTCGAAGACCGGTGGGTTGCGGTCGGCGTCCGTGTACGACGCGGCGAGGTCGTTCTCCGCGAGGCGGGCGATCTCCGCGAGGACGCTCTTGGCGGTCTCGACGTCCATCTCCGCGAAGGGACCGGTGCCGTACAGCTCGTCGCGGCCCAGCACTTCGAAGAGGTTGAACTCGATGTCCCGGAGATTCGACTTGTAGTGGCCCATACAACAGCTCCGAATATCAGGCAGGGACTGCGACTCTTGAACGATTGGCGCTCATCATCATGCTACCCGCCAGTAATAAAACGCAACCCTAAGGCGTCCATCCGCGCCTGTGGGACTCGTTACCCTCTAGGGCATGTACGGCTACGACCAGAATCAGGGGCAGTACGCCGGCTACCAGGAGCCGCCCGCCTACCCCGAGCCCTCGCCGCCCTCGCTCGCCGAGGCCGTGCGCGGCTTCACCACGGGCGCGCTGAGCTCGGAGGACTTCCAGCAGATCTTCGCCACGTCGAAGATCTACTGCCCCCGCGGCGACAACCCCGGCTTCCTCGCGCTGCACAACACCCAGCAGCCCGTGATCCCCCTCTTCAGCTCGCTGAAGGAGCTCCGCAGTTACGCGGGCAAGGAGTCGAAGTACTTCACGGTGACCGGCGCCGAGGTCATCGACCTCCTGCCGACCGGGTACGGCTTCGTGCTCGACATAGAGGGCGAGCACCGCATGGTGGTGGACGCGAAGGCGGTCGAGGAGATGGTCGACTTCGCGATGCGGCGGATGTACGGCTGACCCAAGCCGGCGACCTGCGGGAATGTTCCCGGCTTGCCTCCCGTTGAGAGTTCAACTAACTTGAGAGTTGAACTACCCGAGGAGGCCAGTCGTCATGCCTGCCGTAACCGTCGAGAACCCCCTGACCCTGCCCCGCGTCGCCGCCCCCGCGGACGCGACGGCCCGCCCCGTGCTGGCGGTGACCACCGCCCCCAGCGGCTTCGAGGGTGAGGGCTTCCCCGTGCGCCGGGCCTTCGCCGGGATCAACTACCAGCACCTCGACCCGTTCATCATGATGGATCAGATGGGCGAGGTGGAGTACGCACCAGGCGAGCCGAAGGGCACCCCCTGGCACCCGCACCGCGGCTTCGAGACCGTCACGTACATCATCGACGGGATCTTCGACCACCAGGACTCCAACGGCGGCGGCGGCACGATCACCAACGGCGACACCCAGTGGATGACCGCGGGCGCGGGCCTGCTGCACATCGAGGCGCCGCCCGAGCACCTCGTCGCCTCCGGCGGCCTCTTCCACGGCCTGCAGCTGTGGGTGAACCTCCCGGCCAAGGACAAGATGATGGCCCCGCGCTATCAGGACATCCGCGGCGGCAGCGTCCAGCTGCTCACCTCCCCGGACGGCGGCGCGCTGCTGCGCGTCATCGCCGGCGAGCTCGACGGGCATGCCGGGCCCGGCAGCACCCACACCCCGATCACGATGGTGCACGCCACCCTCGCGCCGGGCGCGGAGATCACGCTGCCGTGGCGGGAGGACTTCAACGGCCTCGCGTACGTCCTCGCCGGACGCGGCGCGGTCGGCGCCGACCGGCGGCCGGTGCACACCGGCCAGACCGCGGTCTTCGGCGCGGGCTCCTCGCTGACCGTACGGGCGGACACCGTGCAGGACGCGAACACCCCCGACCTGGAGGTCGTCCTCCTCGGCGGGCAGCCGATCCGGGAGCCGATGGCGCACTACGGGCCGTTCGTGATGAACACGCGGCAGGAGCTGCAGCAGGCCTTCGACGACTTCCAGAAGGGCCGGCTCGGCACCATCCCGGCGGTGCACGGGATGACCGAGGACGGGCTGTAAGCCCGTCCACATCGCATACAAAACGCCTGCTTCCGGCACCGGGTGCCACCCACGGCGGCTCATACGGTGCGAGGCTTCGCTTCCCGGATAAGACTCATCTGCGTGAAGTACCTCGTACGTGAACGGCTCCTCGACATCGGACATGACTCCTGGGTCGAGGACGAATACGGCGAGAAGGCGTTCCACGTCGACGGAAAGATCGCGCGGCTGCGCGACACCCTGGAGTTGCAGGACCCGGACGGAACCGTGGCCGCCCTCGTCAAGCAGCGGCTGGCCAGCCTTCGTCCCGCCATGACCATCGAGCGGGACGGCCAGCTGCTGTGCACCGTGAAGAAGAAACGAATAACACTGCTGCGTGAGCGGTTCTACGCGAAGCTGGTGACCGGCGAGGTGGTCGATGTCGTCGGCAGCATCTTGAACAAGGAGTACGACATCGAGTACGGGGGCGAGCGCCTCGCCCGCATCTCGCGCCGCTGGACGCGCTACCGCCGGCTGCGGGATGTGTACGCCGTCGATGTCCGCCGCGCCGACGCCGACGCGGCGCTGCTGATCGCCATCGCCATCTGCGTGGACCGGATGGTGGAGAAGGAGCGAGCGGGCGCGAGCCCGGGGATATGAGCTCAGCCGGCGGTGTCCAGCCAGCGCACCTCGTGCCCCTCGGTCGGATCCGGGGCCTCCCAGCGGCGCAGCATGCGCTCCACCGCGGCGGCCGGGACCGGCTCGCGGCGGGCGGCGTTACGGGCGCGGAGCTGGTCGGGCGGGGCTTCCAGCGCGATCAGCTCGACCCGCCCGCGGTAGTCCGCGATCAGTCCCGTGCACTGCCGGCGCAGGTCGCGGCTGATGTTGGTGGCGTTCCAGACGAAGGGCTCTCCGGCGCGGAGAAGGCGACGGGCGGCCTCCTGCGCCGCCGCGATCACCCGGCCCTGGTTGCCGGTCGGGGCCACGCCCAGCTCCGTACGCAGCGCGTCGAGGCTGACCACCGGCACCCCCGGGCGGTGTTCCGCGATCCAGTGGTCCTTGCCGACGCCGGGGAGGCCCGAGAGCACCGTGACGGTCGCGCGGGTGTCGTCGTACGCCGCATAGTCCGGGTCCCGCCCCGGCGTACGGAAGAAGGTGAAGCGCGCGTGGTCGGAGGGGAAGGCGCGCGGGGCTTCCAGGCACGCCTCCTCGGCGCAGAATTCGCGGTACAGCGCGATGTTCTCCAGCACCTCGTCGGCGTCCCCGCACACCCGCCCCAGGATGTCGGCCGTCGCGAGGATCGCCAGATCCTCGTTGCTGGCCAGCAGGCTGGCCCGGTACGCGATCCGGCGCAGGTCGTCGCGCGGCCGCTCCAGGCCCCAGAACGGGACCTGGTGGTGGCGTACCAGCGCGGCCACATGCTCGCGCCACGCCACCGGCGCGCCCGCCTCCCACAGCAGCCGGCGGGCGAGCAGGTCGCCGCGGCGGGAGTGGCCGTGGGCGGTGATGCGGCCGTCCTCCTCGGTGCGGGTGCAATAGGGCTTGGCGGCGTCGTGCAGCAGCACGGCGGCGAAGAGGCGTACGCGGTCGGCGCGCGGGCGGGCCCGCCACTCCGGGAGCGACGCCAGCACCTCGGCGGCCATCCGCGTGTGTACGGCGACGTCGCCCTCGGCGTGGTGCACGGCGTCCTGCGGTACGCCTTCGAGGCGGCCGATCCAGGGGAAGGCGGCGGCGATCGTGTGCCAGCGGACCTCCCAGCCGGGGGCGTCGGGGCACAGCCGGTCAAAGGCCTCCATACATCACCGCCGGGTCCGCGAGCCGGTTCGGCAGGATGGGGCGGTCGTGCCAGTGGGTGCCCGCGTCGAGGATCGAGGTGAGGAAGGAGGCCCGGACCCACTTCAGCCGGCCCGTCGTCAGGCCGTCCTCCTCGATCTTCAGGTAGAGGCCCTCCATCTCGTCCGCGCGATCGGTCTCCGCGGCCACCTGCTCCGGGTCGAGCCCGGCCTCGCGGGCGGCGGCGGCCAGCGACGACCGCCAGTCGGGGGTACGGGCCGTGGACGGGCCGACGAGGTCCGTGATCTCCTCCGGCCGCTTCACCTCGCCCTCGTACAGCACCGGCACCGACGTCACCGGCGCCCCCGCCAGCAGCTCACGCCTGGCGGGCGTCGACAGGAAGCTGTCATCTATCCGGTCAAGGACGTCGAACTCGCAGAAGTAGTGCGGCAGCGCGTCGTAGAAGACGGTGTGCTTGGCGTAGAGCCACTCGCCGTACAGCACATACCGGTCCCCGAGCCGCTCCCACAGCGGCTCCCGCACCACCGCCGCCCACGCCTTGAGCTGCGCGAACTGCTTCTCCCGCGGCCCGCCGGCCAGATAGTGGCCGCGCGACTGCAGCCGCAGCTCGCCCGCGGCGGTGAAGCTGATCGCGGCATTGGCGCCGTCCAGCTTCTCCTCCACCACCACATGGCGGCCGGCGATCTCGGCGAAGGGCACCGCCGACAGGTCCTCGTCGCCGGGCTGCAGCCGGGAGCCGGACAGGTGCGGGGTGCGCGGGTATTTGCGCAGCATGCTGTCGTTTGTAGCGAGCCGCGGCGGCCGGTGGCCAATGGTTTACAGGCGACGGTCCCGCAGCGCGGGGAAGGACTCGCGGTACTTCGCCACCGAGGCCAGGTCCAGGTCGGCCGTGATGACCTGCTCCTCGGAGTCCTCGGCCGCCGCCAGCACCACCCCGTCCGGCGCGATGATCATGCTGTGGCCCGCCTGCGGGACCCCGGCGTGACTGCCCGCCGTGCCGCAGGCCAGGACGTACGCCTGCGACTCGATCGCCCGCGCCTGCGCCAGCACCGTCCAGTGCGCGCGGCGCTTCTCCGGCCAGCCGGCCGGGAGGACCAGGACCTGGGCGCCCGCGTCCACCAGCAGCCGGAAGAGCTCCGGGAAGCGGAGGTCGTAGCAGGTGGCCAGGCCCAGCGTCGTGTCCAGCGCCGCCACCGTCACCGGCGCCGAGCCCGCCTCCATCAGCTCCGCCTCGCCCTTCGCGAAGCCGAAGCGGTGGATCTTGCGGTACGTGGCCGCCAGTTCGCCGCCGGGCGTGAAGACCAGGGAGGTGTTGTAGAGGTCGCCGTCCGAAGTCCGCTCGACGATCGAGCCCGCGTGCAGCCACACGCCGGCGTCCCGCGCCGCCGCCGACATCGCCGCGGCCGTCGGCCCGTCGACGGATTCCGCTTCCGGCGCGAAGAGGTCGTACGCGAAGGCGCCCATCGGCCACAGCTCGGGCAGCACCACGAGGTCCGCGCCCGCCTGGGCCCGTACCAGTGAAGCCGCCCGCGCTCGGCGCGAGTTGGGGGATTCGTCCGGGTCCACACCGATCTGGATGAGCGAGGCGCGCACACTATCACCGTCCTGCCGTCAAGGTCCGCCGTACGGACCCGGAATCGTCACCCGAAAGCACTGCCGGGCTGCCCGGGCGCAGCGTAACTTAGACCCATCTGTGCAACCCGCGAACACTGTGCAGCCCGAGATCGATTGCCCGAGGGGTTCCGTGACCGTCCAACCTTCCCTGCAGCCGTACGTCGATGCCTGGACCCACGCCACCGCGGCGATATCCGAACTCGTGTCCCCGCTCGCAGACGGCGAGTGGCACAGAGCCAGCGGGCTGACCGGCTGGTCGGTCAAAGACGTCGTCTCCCATGTCATCGGCATGGAGTGCGAGGGTCTCGGCGACCCGCGCCCGATCCACACGCTCCCCGTGGACCTCTACCACGTCAAGACCGAGTGGCAGCGGTACATGGAGGTGCAGGTCGACATACGGCGCCACCACACCCCGCCCGAGATGACCTCCGAGCTGGAGTACGTGCTGATCCGCCGCGGGCGGCAGCTGCGCAATGAGTCCCGCGGCCCGGAGGACAAGGTGCGCGGGCCGCTGGGCCGGGAGGTCACGCTCGAGAGCTATCTGCGCGACCGCGCCTTCGACGTGTGGGTGCACGAGCAGGACCTGCGCCGGGCGCTCGGCAAGCCGGGCAACCTGGACTCGGCGGGCGCCCTCGTCGCCCGCGACCTGCTGGTGGAGCGGCTGGCGAAGGTGGTCGCCAAGGATGCCGGGGCGCCGCCGGACACGGTGGTGGTCGTGGACGTGACCGGCGCGGTGGACTTCATGCGCACGGTCCGGGTCGACAAGGACGGCCGCGGCACCGTCGACGGCAGCGTCTCGCTTGGGCCGGCCGTGACGCTGTCCACGGACTGGGAGACGTATCTGCGGCTGGCCACGGGCCGGACCACGCCGGAGGCGGTCGCGGAGCAGGTGAAGATCGAGGGGGACCACGATCTCGCGGCGGCGGTGCTGCGCCACTTCGTGGTCACGCCGTAGGCCCGTAACATCCCTGACGGCACGTCAGCCGACACTCACTGACGTGTCGTCACCCGTCTGGCCCGCGCGTTCATCCACCCGGCAGCGCCCACCGTGCGGCGGAGCCGCTCGCGGCCAACGCTGAGCGTGTGACGATCAGCCTGGAACAACTCAGCCGATGCACGGTCGCCGTCGACATGGGCGCCGCCCGGACCCGTATCTACATCAAGGGCTCAGGGCTTGTGGTCGACGAGCCCAGCTACGCCGCGATCAACCGGGCCACCGGCGCCCTGCTCGCCGTGGGCGCCGAGGCCCAGCGGATGATGGGCCGCACGCCCGCGCACATCCGGGTGGTGCGCCCGGTGGGCGCCGCCGGGATCAATGACATCGAGATGGCCCAGCGCATGCTCCGCTATCTGGTCGACGACCGGATCCGGCGGGCCTGGCGCTTCAACCCCTCGCTGCGCGCCGCCGCCTGCGTGCCGCACGACGCCGAGCCGCTCGCCCAGCGCGCGATGATCGACACCCTGGCGGGGGTGGGTGCCCGGCGCGTACTGCTTGTGGACACCCTCATCGCGGGCGCGGTCGGCTGCGGCCTGCCGGTGGCGGAGGCCGAGGGCGCGCTGATCGCCGTCTGCGGGGCGGCGATGACGCAGGTCGCGGTGTTGTCGCTGGGCAATGTCGTGGCCGCCGAGAAGATCCCCGTCGGCGGCGAGGCCGTCGACCGGGCGCTGGTGGAGTACTTCCGCACCCACCACGGCCTCTTCCTTCCCACCACGAAGGTGCGGGCCGTGCACGAGCTGCTCAGCACCGCGGTCGCCACCGGGCAGCGTACGGCCGAGATCCACGGCCGCGACGTGATCACCGGCCTGCACCGCTCGGTCACCGCAGACCCGGTGGAGGCCGAGCGGGCGGCCCGGACGCCGATGGTCGCGGTCTTCGACGGCATCCGTACGGTGCTGCGGCGCTGCCCGCCGGACCTGGTCGCCGACGTCGGCGAGCGCGGCGTGATGCTCGCCGGCGGCAATGCGGCGATGCCCGGCCTGGAGGCGATGCTGCGGGAGGCCGCGCACCTGCCGGTGCATGTGGCCGAGCACCCGGGCGTGGCCCCGATCCTGGGCCTCGGGTCGCTGCTCAACGGCGGCACCGGGGAGTTCGACGACTACGTCCCCGAGCTCGCCTCGCAGACCCCGGCGCTGGACGCGCTCGACTACGACGAGCTGCCGGAGCAGCTGGGCCACGACGAGGACGGGGTGCCGCTCACGCCGGAACGTGAACCGTCTCGACCCGGCTGGCGACGAGCCGCTCGCGCTCTCGGCGTTGGGCGCGACCGCGAAGGCGCAGGATCGCGCTGACCCCGACCGCCTCCAGCACAAAGATGGTGGCGAAGGCGATCCGGTAGTTGTCGCCGGTGGCGTCGAGGAGGATGCCGACGGCGAGCAGCGTGGTCATCGAGGCGGTGAAGCCGCCCATGTTGACGATGCCGGAGGCGGTGCCGAGGCGCTCGGGCGGGTTGGCCGGCCGGGCGTAGTCGAAGCCGATCATCGAGGCCGGGCCGCAGGCGCCCAGCACGACGCACAGCACGATCAGCAGCCAGTGCGGCGCCTGCCCCGGCCAGGACAGCACCGCGCCCCAGGCGAGCGCGGTGGCGCCGACGGTGCCGAGGGCCAGCGGGGCGCGGGCGGCGTGGTGGCGGGCGATGGTCTGGCCGTAGACCAGGCCGACCGCCATGTTGGCGAGCACGACGAGGGTGAGCATCTCGCCCGCGGCCGCGCGCGTCATGCCCTGCGCCTCGACGAGGAACGGCAGCCCCCACAGCAGCAGGAAGACCATGGCGGGGAACTGGGTGGTGAAGTGCACCCAGAACCCCAGCTTGGTGCCAGGCTCCCGCCACGTCGCGGCGATCTGCCGGCGAACGAACCCGCGGCCCGCGGGGACGGTCGGGTCGGGCTTGGGCTCGTACCCCTTCGGGTGGTCGCGCAGGAAAAGCACCACCAGGACCAGCATCAGCGCGCCCGCCATCGCGCTGCCCGCGAAGGTCGGCGTCCAGCCGAAGACCTGCAGCACGCGGGCGAGGACGAGGGTGGAGACGAGGTTGCCCGCCATCCCGATCAGGCCCGCGGCCTGCGCGACCAGCGGGCCGCGCTTGGCGGGGAACCAGCGGGAGCCGAGCCGCAGCACGCTGATGAACGTCATCGCGTCACCGCAGCCGAGCAGCGCGCGCGAGGCGAGCGCCGTCCCGTACGACTCGGAGAGCGCGAAGCCGAACTGGCCGAGGGTGTAGAGCACGATGCCGATCGACAGCACCTTGCGGGTGCCGAGCCGGTCGACGAGGAGGCCGACGGGTATCTGCATGCCCGCATAGACCAGCAGCTGCAGGATCGAGAAGGCGGACAGCGCGGAGGCGCCGATCTCGAAGCGCTGCTGGGCGTCGATGCCGGCGACGCCGAGGCTGGTGCGGTACGTGACGGCGACGAAGTAGACGGCGACGCCCAGGCCCCACACGAGGATGGCCTTGCGGCCGCCGGGTGGGTCGCCGGGACGGGCGGGGGCCTCGGATATAGCGGTCATCGCGACTCACCGCGCAGCAGGCTGCGGACGCCCGCGACGTGGTGGTGCACGGTGGCGACGGCCGCCTCGGCGTCCCCGGCGCGCAGTGCGGTGAGGATCTCGGCGTGCTCGCGGATGGTGATCTCCATCCGGCCCGGGTCGGACTGCGCGATCGCGACGCCCATGCGCAGCTGGCGGTCGCGGAGCTGGTCGTAGAGGCGGACCAGGATGTCATTGCCGGCGTGCCGGACGATCGCGGCGTGGAAGCAGCGGTCGGACTTCACGGCCTCGGTGAGGTCCCCGGCCGCAACGTGCGCCTCCAGCTCGGCGAGCAGCTCTTCGAGGCGTACGAGGAGGGCGGCGGGGGCGGGCATGACCTTGCGGGTGGCGTGCTCCTCGACGAGGAGGCGGGTCTCGACGACGTCGGCGATCTCCTGCGCGGAGACGGGGAGGACCAGGGCGCCCTTCTTCGGGTAGAGCCGCAGCAGCCCCTCGGCCTCAAGACGCAGCAGCGCCTCGCGCACGGGCGTGCGGCTGACGCCGACCGCCTCGGCGAGCTCGCCCTCGGTGAGCAGCATCCCGCCCTCGTAACGGCGGTCCAGGACCGCCTCCTTGACGTGCGCGTAGACGCGCTCGGCGGCCGGGGGTCTCTTGATCGGGGCAGGGGCGGGGGCAGGCATGCGCACAGCTTAGATACAACAGGTATGCGTGGGGAGAGCGGGTCCGCGATGTGGACGCCTTCCGTGCCGGGCGATCGCGGCCCTAGGGTGATGCCTCGCCTGCCAGCGATTGTCAGTTCGGAGTGCTGATTTCTATGCGAAGCACGGGAAAACGGGCTAGATCCCGGACCAGAGGCCGGAGAGTCACGGCCGCCTCCCTCGCGGCCGGTGCGGTCGTCGCCGGGTACGTGACGACCTCGTCCGCCGAGGCCGCCCCCGAGGCGCCGACCGTCGCCGCCAAGGGCGCGTACCTGATGGACACCGGCAGCGGCGCGAAGGTCTTCGGCAAGGCGGACAGCACCCGGCGGCAGATGGCCTCCACCACCAAGGTGATGACGACGGCCGTGGTCCTCGACACCCCGGGCCTCGACCTGGACCGCAAGGTCAAGATCAAGCAGGCCTATCGGGATTACGTGACCCGGGAGGGCGCCAGCACCGCCAACCTGCGCACCGGCGACACGGTGACCGTGCGGCAGCTCCTCTACGCCACGCTGCTGCCGTCGGGCTGCGATGCGGCGATGGCGCTGGCGGACACGTACGGCAGCGGGTCCACGGTCTCGGCGCGGACGAAGTCGTTCATCTCGAAGATGAACAAGAAGGCCGCGGAGCTGGGGATGACGAACACGAAGTTCGACTCCTTCGACGGCATATCGGTCGCCGGCGACCACTACACGACGCCGAAGGACCTCACGAAGGTCGCCCGGCACGCGCTGGCGGACGCCACCTTCATGAAGGTGGTCAAGACGACCACGACCAAGCGGAACGCCCTCAAGCCGGACGGCACCTGGCGCGTCTACACCTGGCACAACACGAACCAGCTGCTCGGCTCGTACAACGGCGCGATCGGGATCAAGACCGGGACGGGGACGGCGGCTGGGCGCTGCCTCGTCTTCGCGGCGAAGCGGGGCGAGCGGACGCTGGCGGGGGTCATCCTCAATGACGAGGCCCGCTATACGGACGCGGCGAAGCTGCTCGACTACGGCTTCGGGTCGGACTCTGCGGAGACGATGAAGCTGCGGAAGCTGCCCGAGGGGGCGCAGCGGGACTGAGTCACGTGGTCCGGGGGCTGTGTGGCCCCCGGACCTCCGTGTTTACGTCCAGGTGATCAGCCGCTTCGGGTGCTCCAGCACCCCGGCGATGTCGGCCAGCACCTTCGAGCCCAGTTCGCCGTCCACCAGGCGGTGGTCGAAGCTGAGCGCCAGCGTCGTCACATGGCGGGGCTTGACCTTGCCCTTGTGGACCCAGGGCTGGAGCTTCACCTGGCCGAAGGCCAGGATCGCGGACTCGCCCGGGTTGAGGATCGGCGTGCCCGTGTCGACGCCGAAGACGCCGACGTTGGTGATCGTCACCGTGCCGTTCTGCATCGCCTCGGGGGTGGTCTTGCCGTCGCGGGCCGTGCCGACCAGGTCGCCCAGTGCTGCCGCCAGCTCCGGCAGCGTCATGGCGTCGGCGTCCTTGATGTTCGGGACGATCAGCCCCCGCGGGGTGGCCGCGGCGATGCCCAGGTTCACGTAGTGCTTCTGGACGATCTCCTGGTTTGCCTCGTCCCAGGCGGAGTTGACCTCCGGGTGGCGGCGGATGGCCACCAGGAATGCCTTCATGACGAGCAGCAGCGGGTTCACCCGCAGGCCTGCCATGTCCGGGTCCTGCTTGAGGTCCTGGACGAGCTTCATGGTGCGGGTGACGTCGGCCGTCACGAACTCGGTGACGTGGGGGGCGGTGAAGGCGCTGGTCACCATTGCGTTGGCGGTGGCCTTGCGGACGCCCTTGATCGGGATCCGGGTTTCGCGAGCGCCTGCGGCAATGGGCTGCGCCTGCGTCGCCGGGGCCGGTGCGGCTGCCGCTGCCGCCTGTGCGGGCGCGGGTGCCGGGGCGGCGGCCGCGTGCACGTCGTCGCGGGTGATGATGCCGCCCTCGCCGGTCGGGACGATCTGCGTCAGGTCGACGCCGAGGTCCTTCGCGAGCTTGCGTACGGGTGGCTTCGCCAGTGGGCGGTCGCCGGTGACAGCGGCGCTGCCCGCCGGAGCAGGCGCGGTGCCATTCGCGTCGGCGGCCGCCGGAAACGTCCCGGGCCCACCCGTCCCGCCCAGCGGGACGCCTGCCCCCGGAGTGGTTTCGGCGGGTGGCGTTGCGGCGCCGTTCACCTCCGCCTGGATCGCCGCGGCGGCCTGCCCGTCGGCAGCCTCCGCCGCCTTGCGCGGCCGACGCTTCGTCGAGCCCTGGGCGACGCCGTAGCCCACCAGCACCGGCTCGCGCTTGGCGCCGCCCTCGCCCTCCTCGGGCTCGGCCTCGGCGGCGGCCGGAGCAGCGGCCTCACCCGGCTGCTCACCGCCCGCCGCACCGGGCTGCGTGTCCACGGCAATGATGGACGTGCCCACGTCCACCGTCTCCCCCTCCGGGAAGTGCAGCTCGCTCACCACACCATCGAACGGGATCGGCAGCTCCACAGCCGCCTTCGCCGTCTCGACCTCGCACACGACCATGCCGTCGTGCACCTCGTCGCCTGGAGCGACGAACCACTTGAGGATTTCTGCCTCGGTCAGGCCCTCGCCGACGTCCGGCATCTTGAATTCGCGGAAGCGCGACATGAGATTGAGTCAGCTCCCTTCTCAGTACGCCAGCGCGCGGTCGACGGAGTCGAGGATCCGGTCCAGGCCGGGGAGGTACTCCTCCTCCAGCCGGGCCGGCGGGTACGGGGCGTGATAGCCGCCGACTCGCAACACCGGGGCCTCGAGGTGGTAGAAGCAGCGCTCGGTGATCCGGGCCGCGACTTCGGCGCCGGATCCGTAGAACACCGGGGCCTCGTGCACCACGACCAGCCGGCCGGTCTTCTCGACCGACGCCTGGACCGTGTCGAAGTCGATCGGGGACATCGAGCGCAGGTCGATGACCTCCAGCGAGCGGCCCTCCTCGGCGGCGGCCGCGGCCGCCTCCAGGCAGGTCTTCACCATCGGGCCGTACGCGACCAGGGTCAGGTCGGTGCCCTCGCGCGCCACCCGCGCCTTGTGCAGCGGTCCGGGGATGGCGGTCTTGTCGACCTCGCCCTTGTCCCAGTAGCGCCGCTTGGGCTCGAAGAAGATCACCGGGTCGTCGCTGGCGATCGACTGCTGCATCATCCAGTAAGCGTCGCTCGCATTGGAGGGCGAGACGCACTTCAGGCCCGCCACATGCGCGAACAGCGCCTCCGGCGACTCGCTGTGGTGCTCGACCGCGCCGATGCCGCCGCCGTAGGGGATGCGGATGACGACCGGCAGCTTGATCTTGCCGAGCGCGCGGGCGTGCATCTTGGCGAGCTGCGTGACGATCTGGTCGTACGCGGGGAAGACGAAGCCGTCGAACTGGATCTCCACCACCGGCCGGTAGCCGCGCAGGGCGAGGCCGATCGCGGTGCCGACGATGCCGGACTCGGCGAGCGGGGTGTCGATGACCCGGTCCTCGCCGAAGTCCTTCTGCAGGCCGTCGGTGACGCGGAAGACGCCGCCGAGCTTGCCTACGTCCTCGCCCATGACGAGGACCTTCGAGTCCTGCTCAAGGCTCGTACGAAGGGACTCCGTGATCGCCTTCGCCAATGCCATCTTCTCTGCGGCCATGATCAGTTGCCCTCCTCGGCGAAGGACGCCTGGTATGCCGCGAACTGCGCGCGCTCCTCGTCGACCAGGGCGTGCCCGTCGGCGTAGATGTTCTCGAAGATGGCCAGCTCGTCCGGGTTCTCCATGGTGCGGATCGCCTCGCGGACGCGCTTGGCGAGCTCCTCGCTCTCCTTGTCGAGCGCGGCGAAGAAGTCGTCGTCGGCCAGGCCCTCCTTCTCCAGATACGTGCGCAGCCGGAGGATCGGGTCCTTGGCCTCCCACTCCTTGCGCTCCTCGTCCTCCCGGTAGCGGGTGGGGTCGTCGGAGGTGGTGTGGGCGCCCATCCGGTACGTGAAGGCCTCGATCAGCATCGGACCCTGGCCGGAGCGGGTGTGCTCCAGGGCGGCGCGGGTGACGGCGAGGCAGGCGAGGACGTCGTTGCCGTCGACCCGTACGCCCGGGAAGCCGAAGCCGGCGGCGCGCTGGTAGAGCGGGACACGGGTCTGGCGCTCGGTGGGCTCGGAGATCGCCCACTGGTTGTTCTGGCAGAAGAAGACGACCGGGGCGTTGTAGACCGCGGCGAAGGTGAAGGACTCGGCGACGTCGCCCTGGCTGGAGGCGCCGTCACCGAAATAGGCGATCACGGACGAGTCGGCGCCGTCCTTCGTGATGCCCATCGCGTAACCCGTGGCGTGCAGGGCCTGGGAGCCGATGACGATCGTGTAGAGGTGGAAGTTGTTGCTGTTCGGGTCCCAGCCGCCGTTGTTCACGCCGCGGAACATGCCGAGCAGCTTCTCCGGCGGCACGCCCCGTACCCAGGCGACGCCGTGCTCGCGGTAGGTGGGGAAGGCGTAGTCGTCGTCGCGCATCGCGCGGGCCGAGCCCACCTGGGCGGCCTCCTGGCCGAGCAGCGAGGGCCACAGGCCGAGCTCGCCCTGGCGCTGGAGCGTGACGCCCTCGGCGTCGAAGACCCGGGTCAGGACCATGTCGCGGTACAGGCCGCGCAGCTCGTCGGCGCTCAGGTCGATGGCGTAGTCCGGGTGCTCGACCCGCTCGCCCTCCGGGGTCAGCAGCTGGACGAGGCCCGGGTCACCGGCCGGCTTCTTGGCGGCGGCCTTCTTCTTCGGGCTGCTCGTGCGCTTGCTGCTGCTGCGGCGCGGCTGTTTGCTGCGCGCGGCAGTGCTCTCCACGGTCACGGTGTGCTCCTGACGTCTCTGAAGGCCCCCGGGGTCGCCGGGGCACTCAAGATCTCCTCCGCCGGTGGCGAAGGGGTCGGCTCACCCGATTCCATTACGGCGTACGGGGTGGGTACGCCGGTAAGGCTCCGGGCGGGACTGGCAGCCCGGCGATGCCTGCTCCAGGCACCGTACCCCGTGTTCTATGACCACGCGAACCCTTCCTGACCTGCGATTTTCCTTGGATTTCCAAGTAAATCGCGGATCCGCTGGAAGGGCCACTGGTCACGGGCTCACAGGGTGCCGGGACAGGGGCACGTTAACCCGGTGGCCCCGAGCACCGGAAGACCCAATATGTGAGACTGGCTGCGTGCGCGAAGAAGGAAAAATCACGGTATTCCTGCTCGATGACCACGAAGTGGTACGTCGTGGGGTACACGAGATGCTTTCGATGGAAAGCGACATCGAGGTCGTCGGCGAGGCCGGCACGGCGGCGGACGCCCTCGTCCGCATTCCGGCGGTGCGGCCCGACGTGGCCGTTCTTGATGTGCGGCTGCCGGACGGCAGCGGGGTGGAGGTGTGCCGGGAGATCCGCTCGGCCAACCCCGACATCAAATGCCTGATGCTCACGTCCTTCGCGGACGACGAGGCGCTCTTCGACGCGATCATGGCGGGCGCGTCCGGTTACGTCCTGAAGGCGATCCGCGGCAATGAGCTGCTGACGGCCGTACGGGACGTGGCCGCGGGCAAGTCGCTGCTCGACCCGGTGGCCACGGCGCGGGTGCTGGAGCGGCTCCGCGACGGCGGCAAGGAAAAGGGCGACGACAAGCTCGCGAACCTGACCGACCAGGAGCGCAAGATCCTCGACCTGATCGGCGAGGGCATGACGAACCGCGCAATCGGCGAGCAGCTGCACCTGGCCGAGAAGACCATCAAGAATTACGTGAGCAGCCTGCTGTCGAAGCTGGGCATGGAGCGCAGGTCGCAGGCGGCGGCGTACGTGGCGAGGCGGCAGGCGTCGTCGGAGCGGGACTCCTAGGCCCTCACCCTCCCGGGGCAGACGTCAGTCTCCCGGGGGCAGGCGTCCCGCTGGGCGGGACGGGTGGGCCCGGACGTTTCCGGCGCCCGCCGACGCGTCTCGCACCGGACGAAACCGGGGCGTCAGCCGCCGGTGGTCGTGCCGACGTCCGTACCACCCGCGTCGGCGCCGCCATCCGCGCCACCGTCCGCGCCGCCATCCGCGCCACCGTCGGCGCCGCCATCGGCACCACCGTCGGCGCCGCCATCCGCGCCACCGTCGGCCCCACCGTCCGCGCCACCGGTGTTGGTACCACCATTGGTGCTCGTGCCGCCGCTCGTAGGCGGCGTCGTCGGGCTCTTGGTCGGGGTGTCGGACTCCGTCGGGCTCTCCGACGGGGACTCGGAGCTCGGGGTGTCCGAGGGCTCCTCCTCCGGGGGCGGCGCGACCTCGGACTGGTCATCCGTCGGCTCGTCCGACGGAGTCTCGGACTTGGACTCCTTGTCCTTCGAAGGCTCCTGCTTCGTCGGCGTCGGCTTCTGGTCCTTCGGGCCTTCGCCGCCGTCGTCCTGGTTCATCAGGGCGAAGGCCACGCCGAAGGTGATCGCGACCACGGCCAGCGCCGCGAGCAGCCACTTCTTGCCGCGCCCGCCGCCGTTACGCCCCCTGCCGCCGCCCGGCCCCTGGCCGTAACCGTCGAAGCCGCCGTCGTCGGCGCTCGGCTGCCGCAGCATCGGCGCCGCCGTCGTCGGGTCGCCGGGCTGCGCGCGCAGCGCGGTGGTGGCGGCCGTGGTGCCCATCGGCGGGGTGTTGCCGGGGGCGAGGGCGACCGTGCCGGTGTCCCACTGGCCGGTGTGGCCGCCGACGTCCTGCAGCATGCGCAGCGCGTACTGCACCACGCCGCGCATCTCCTCCGCGGACTGGAAGCGGTCGTCCGGGTCCTTGGCAAGCGAGCGCATGACAAGACCGTCGAGCTCCGGCGGGACCGCCGTGTCGATGCCGGACGGGGGCGTCGGGGCGTCCTGGACGTGCTGGTAGACGACCGACAGCGGGGTCTCGCCCGTAAACGGCGGGCGCATCGCGAGCAGCTCGTAGAGCAGGCAGCCGACCGCGTACAGGTCGGAGCGGGAGTCGATGGTCTTGCCCAGCGCCTGCTCGGGGGAGAGGTACTGGGGGGTGCCCATGACCATGCCGGTCTGGGTCATCGTCGACTGCGCGGTGTGCAGCGCGCGGGCGATGCCGAAGTCCATCACCTTGACCGCGCCCGTGTTCGTGATGATCACGTTCGCGGGCTTGATGTCGCGGTGCACGATGCCGTGCTGGTGGCTGTAGGCCAGCGCCTCCAGGACGCCGGAGATGATCAGCAGCGCCTGGTCGGGCGGCGGGGCCTCGGCATTGATCAGCAGGTCCCGGATGGTACGGCCCTCGACCAGCTCCATCACGATGTACGGAACGGTCTGACCTGCGACGACGTCTTCACCGGAGTCGTACACGGCGACGATCGCGTGGTGGTTGAGGCCGGCCACGGACTGGGCTTCGCGGGTGAAGCGGGCCTTGGAGACCGGGTCCTCGGCAAGGTCGGCGCGCAGCAGCTTCACCGCGACCTCGCGGCCCAGGCGGACGTCCTGGGCGGCGAAGACCTCGGCCATGCCGCCGCGGCCGATGCGTCTGGTAAGGCGGTAGCGGCCGTCACCGACCAGCCCGCCGTTGCCCCAGAACTCTGGTGAGTCGGACATTCCGGCGCCGCCGTTCGCCCCCGGGTCGCCAGGCCCCTGGGGGTTTTCCGTCTGTGCCATCAGTCCTCGCTGGGGTATGGAAGAGTCGCTGTGAGCCGTTCCCGGTAAGGGCACGCTACCGCTTCCGCGGGGCGCGCCGGTCCGCACTGAGCGGACCATGCAACATTGCCAACGTCCGACGTGGCAAATCGTGTCCCGGTTCCGTCCCAGGCCTGTCCCGGAATGGGGAGGGAGGTCACGGAACGGGCAACGAACTTGACGTGCCTTGACCAGGCGGCAGACTTGGCTTCCGTCAAAGGTACGCGTACGCCGGGGGGAATCCTTAATGTCTGAGCACGGCGGTCGGCCCGAATACGCCGGAGGCTCGGTCGGCGGCGGCCGCTACCAGCTGCAGAGCCTCCTCGGCGAAGGCGGCATGGCCTCGGTCCACCTCGCCCACGACACGGTCCTCGACCGCCAGGTGGCAGTGAAGCTGCTGCACACCGAGCTCGGCCGCGACGACTCCTTCCGCGAGCGCTTCCGCCGCGAGGCGCAGGCCGTCGCCCGGCTTTCCCACCCGAATGTGGTGTCGGTCTTCGACACCGGCGAGGACACGATCGACGGCGCGCCGGTGCCGTACATCGTCATGGAGTACGTCGACGGCCAGCCGCTCAGGTCCGTCCTCGACGCGGATGTCCGCCAGTACGGGGCCATGCCCACCGACAAGGCGCTGAAGATCACGGCGGATGTGCTGGCCGCGCTCGGCGCCAGCCACGAGATGGGCCTCGTCCACCGGGACATAAAGCCGGGCAACGTCATGATGACCCGCCGCAGCGTGGTCAAGGTCATGGACTTCGGCATCGCCCGGGCCATGCAGTCGGGCGTCACCGCGATGACCCAGACCGGCATGGTCGTCGGCACCCCGCAGTACCTCTCCCCCGAGCAGGCGCTCGGCCGCGGCGTGGACGCCCGCTCCGACCTGTACTCGGTCGGCATCATGCTCTTCGAGCTGCTCACCGGCCGGCTCCCGTTCGACGCGGACAATCCCCTCGCCATCGCGTACGCGCATGTGCAGGAGGCGCCGCCGACCCCGTCCGCGCTGAACCAGACCGTTCCGCCGCAGGTCGACACCCTGGTGGCGCGGGCGCTGTCGAAGAACCCGAACGACCGCTTCCCCGGCGCCGACGAGATGGCCGAGGAGGCGCTCCGGGCCACCCAGCAGACGCCGCCGGGCGCGATGCCCTCGGTGATCGCCCCCTCCGGGCCGGCGAACTCCGGGGCCGGCGTCGGCCAGGCCGTCTTCCCGCCGGTGAACCCGCAGCAGCAGGCCCCGCAGTACAACTCGCCGCCCCCCGGCACCCCCGGCTTCGGCCAGCCGGCCGCGGCGGGCTACGGCGCCTACGGCCCCTCGACCCCCGCGGGCCCCTCCACCCCGCCCCCGCACGTGCCGGGCGGCTACCAGACCCCGCCGCCGTACTCGATGTCGCCGACCGGCGCCCCGACCCCGCCCGCCGGGGGCGGGGGCAGCGGCGGCGGCAAGAACGTCGCGCTCATCTCCACCGCGATCGTGCTCGCGGTGGCCGCCATCGCCACGGTGATCATCGTGCTGACCACGAAGGACGGCGGCGGCGAGCCGGAGGCGAAGGAGTCCCCGACGGCCTCGCAGGACGCGGGCGGCGATGGCGGCGGCAGTGGTGGCGGCGGCGACAAGCCCAAGGTGCTGCCGCCGGACCGCACCCGCGTGATCGACAAGGAAGAGTGCACCGAGGCCCGCGAGCACTACGACGACAAGTCCAAGCTCAGCCTTCCGGACCTGACGTACAAGGACTTCAAGTCGGTGCAGGACTGCGCCCAGGCGGCGGGCTGGAAGCTCGAGACGACGCGGAAGGCCAGCGGCATCTGGGCCAAGGACACGGTGCTGGCGCAGTTCCCGGCGAGCATGTCCGCCTTCGACCCGGACAAGGACACGATCAAGCTGGAGCTGTCCACCGGCGTCCCTGAGTGACCCTGAGCGCCAGACACGGCGAAGGGCCCGTACGCATCCGCTGCGTACGGGCCCTTCCGCTTGTGCCTCTGCTTACAGGTACGGCCCCGAGCGCGCCCCGCCGTGCTGCGGGCCGCCCTCCTCCTCGTCGCCGGGCGCGGAGCCGGGCGGCAGGGCTCGGCGCATCTGCTCCAGCTGCTGGCGGGCGGCCATCTGCTGGGCGAAGAGGGTGGTCTGGATGCCGTGGAACAGGCCCTCCAGCCAGCCCACCAGCTGCGCCTGCGCGATCCGCAGCTCCGCCTCCGTGGGCACCGAATCGTCCATGAACGGCAGCGACAGCCGCTCCAGCTCGTCGATCAGGTCGGGCGCGAGGCCGTCCTCGAGCTCCTTCACCGAGCTGGCGTGGATCCGCTTCAGCCGCACCCGGCTCGCCTCGTCCAGAGGTGCGGCGCGCACCTCCTCCAGCAGCTGCTTGATCATGCTGCCGATGCGCATGACCTTCGCAGGCTGCTCAACCATCTCCGTCAAGGGAACCTCGCGCGACTCGTCATCACTGCCGTCGCCCGGTTTGGCGTTGCCGAGGGCCATTCCGTCAGGTCCTACGACCAGGACGTGCGGGCTCTCCTGCGACTGTTCGTTGCTCGGAGTGTTCATGAGCCCATTGTCCCGCACGGGCGACTCGCTTTGGTTGTCCCCCCTTACGTGCGTGGTCACCCCTCCCCGCGCCGCAGCAGCGGGATCCGGGAGCGAGTGACGAGGGCGGCGAGCAGCGCGGCGCCGAGGGGGACGACGAGCAGCAGGCCTGCGATGGTCTCCCAGGGGATGGCGATGGCCATGTGCGGCTTGAGGCCCCAGCCGTTGCCGAGGGTCTCGGCGTAGTCGGCGAGCGCCTTGCGCTCCTCGGCCTTGCGCAGCCCGATCGCCGGGACGAGCCCCGCGGCCGTACCGAGGACGACGCCCATCGCCGCGATCAGCCCGCACTGGAAGCCGGAGAGCGTCCGCCGCACCCTGCTGCCGGCGCCGACCGCGGCGAGGGTGCGC
The DNA here is from genome assembly GCF_048572725.1 of Streptomyces boninensis. NCBI lineage: Bacteria > Bacillati > Actinomycetota > Actinomycetes > Kitasatosporales > Streptomycetaceae > Streptomyces > Streptomyces boninensis. The sequence continues at coordinate 5,132,704 of NZ_CP183837.1, read as the reverse complement.
AGGTCCGGCTCGGCGTCGGCCTGGGCGAGGCCGGTGGCGATGCCCGCGGCGCCGAGGGTGACGAGGGCGGCGAAGACGGTGAGGGCGAGGAGTACGTTGCCGCCGACGCTCCGGTAGCCCTTCTCCACGTACAGGATCGGGTTCACGTCGAGCTCGGTGAAGGCGCTCTCGACCGCCTGCATCTCGGCGTCGGTGGGCAGCCGGCCGGTGGTGAAGTAGGCGCCGAAGTGTTTGGAGTCGAGGCCTGCCCCGGCGACGGCGGAGGGCGGGAGAAGGACGTTGATGCCATAGGTCGCGTCCTGGCCGCGGAGGCGGTGCGCCGGGAGGGAGAGGACGCGGTCGGCCTTCTTCGCGGCGCCCGTCCCATCCCCGTCGATGTGATTGAAGTAGTCCTCCTCCTTCTTGAATACGGCCAAGGTGATGCTGCCGTCCTTGACCGGGGTGCGGCTGAACGCGACCGCGTCACCGCGTTCCAGCGCCGCGTAGGCCCTGCGGTCCTCGACGCCGAGCGCCTTGAGCACATCGGTGCCGCCGACGAGTGCCCCTGAGCCGCTCATCATCGGCGTCTCGGGAGGCTCCGGCGGATTGCACTGCCAGCTCTTCATGGCCTGCTGCCGCCCGGCTGCGGAGAGCTTCTCCCCCTTGCCGAAGTGCAGCGGGCAGGCGTTGCGCTCCGGCACGAGGACGGCCACCCCGCCGCACCTGCCGCCGCCGCCGCTGATGCCGCCGCAGTTCTTCCCGCCGACCGACAGGAGCCCGACGTCGGCGCGCCCGGTCACCGGCAGCTGCCGCTCGACGGCGTCGCCCACCCGGTCCGCGGTCCGCCCGCTGCCGCGCTCCATCTGCACGCTCACCACCCCGTGCGGCGCCGAGGGCGCGTACTCGTCGCGGCGCTGCTGATCGGCGCTCGCCGTGTACGTGGCCACCGCCACCGACCCGGCGACCGCCGCCAGCACGGCGGCCACGGCAGGCGCGGTGCGTCCCCGGTTGCGTACCGCATCGCGCAGCGCGAGCCGCGGGGACAGCGGCAGGACGCGGCCGAGGCGCCCGAACAGGCCGACCAGGAAGGGCGTCAGCGCCACCAGACCCAGCTCGGCGATGCCGCTGCCGACGCCGACGACCTCGACCCGGTCGGTCATGGTCCCCCCGGCGACCGCGACGGCCACGCCCACCCCCACCGCGACCACTCCCACAATGGGCAGCACCCGCCCCGTGTGCCGGACCCCGCGCCGCCCGGTCAGCGAGGCCAGCACGCTCTGCCGGGCGGCGGCGATGGCCGGGAACAGCGCCGCGAGCAGCCCGGTGAGCACCGCGAGCGCGGCGATCCCGGCGAGCTCCAGCGGCGGCAGGTCGAAGCTGGCGAAGCGCCCGTGCAGCCGCTGCTCCAGGAGCGGCCGGGCCAGGGCGGTGGCTGCCACGGCGAGCGCGAGGCCGAGGACGGCCGCGGTGACGCCGATGACGAGGCCGCCGGAGAGGACGACGGACCGGATGTGGCGGCGGTCGCCGCCCTGCGCGCCGATCAGCCCGAGCTGGCGCCGCTGGCGGCGGGCGCCGACGGCGAAGGCGGGGCCCGCGAGGAGGCAGATCTCGAGGATGGCGAGGCTGACGACGGTGATGGCGATGGTGAGGAGGAGGGCCTGGTCGCTGACGCCGGTGCCGGTGGTGCCTGCCATGGCCGGCTCCCGCTGGAAGAGCGGCACCTCGGAGTGCGGCGGCGGGTTGAGCAGGACGGCCTTCGACTTGACCAGGTAGCCATGGGTGTTGGTCTCCTTGACCATGTCCCACGTGTAGTCGCCGGGCACGGCGACCAGGTAACCGACCGCGTCGACACCGTCGTTGGGCTTGAAGCCGTCAGAGTGGATCACCGCCCCTGGCAGGGCGTTGAGCTGCTTGCCGTCCAGGCTGCCGGGGAGCTCGTACGCGCCGGTGATGCGATAGCTACGGCCGCCGTCGACCAGCCGGACCGAGGAGCCGATCTTCAGGCCGCTGCTGTCCAGGAAGGCCTGGGTGGCCGCGACCTCGTCGGTGCCGGTGGGGAAGCGTCCGCGGAGCAGCGTCATGATGCCCTTGGCCATCGGGTCGGCGGCCTTCAGCTCGCGCACGTGCAGGCGGTCGACGCCGTGTTTCGTACGGACCCGGATGCTCGCCCGCTGGTCGGACAGGTGGCGGGAGTTACGGGGCAGGGCCGCGGGGATGTCGGGGCGCTCGCCCGGGCGCGGGCGGGCTTCGCGGGCGACGTCGGGGTCGCGCCTGCTCTTGGCCGGCGAGGCGTCCCAGCCCTCCGGGTTCTGGTGGATCGGGCGGGTCCAGAGGCCGGACTGCGGGAGGGAGACCCGGGCGTCCGCCTCCCCGTACGCGCGCCGGAGCTCCTGCGCCTGGCTCGGCTCCGTACTGCGGATGGTGATGTCCGCGGCGGCGACGCCGAAGATCGGCAGCGCGATCATGGCGAGGACGAGGGCGCTGCGGCCCTTGTGGCGCAGGGCGTCGCGGCGGGCTATGCGGATGGCGGCGCGCCAGGCCGCGAACCGGCTCACTGGGACGCGCCGGGCGTGAGCAGCGCCGCGGCGTCGGAGCGGATCGTCTGGTCGACGACCGCGCCGTCGCGGAGGAAGACGACCCGGTCCGCCCAGGCGGCGAAGCGGGGTTCGTGGGTGACGAGGATGCCGGCGGCGCCCGCGTCGCAGCGGGTGCGCAGGACGGCCAGGACGGATTCGCCGGTCTCGGAGTCGAGGGCCCCCGTGGGCTCGTCGGCGAGGACGAGGCGGCGGTCGCCGACCAGGGCGCGGGCGATGGCGGTGCGCTGCTGCTGGCCGCCGGATATCTCGTCCGGGAAGCGGTCGGCGATGTCGGCGAGGCCCATCTCCTCAAGGGCCTGCAGCGCTTCTTTACGGGCCTTCTTGGCGCGGACGCCGTCGAGTTCGCGGGGCAGGGCGATGTTCTCGGCGGCGGTGAGGGCCGGGATGAGGTTGTAGTCCTGGAAGACGTAGCCGATGGCGCGGCGGCGGAGGGCGGCGACCGTGCGGCGGTTCGCGGTGGTGAGGTCGGTGCCCTCGACGGTGACGGTGCCGGAGGTGGGGGTGTCCAGGCCGCCGGCGAGGGTGAGGAGGGTGGACTTGCCGGAGCCCGACGGGCCCATGACGGCGACGAGTTCGCCGGGGAGGACGTCGAGGTCGATGGCGCGCAGGGCGTGGACTTCGGTGGGGCCTGAGCCGTGTATGCGGGTCAGTTGGCGCAGGTTCAGCACTGGTTCGGCGGTCATCTTCTCCCCCTGGTCACGGTCTTGGCGTCCTGCCGCCCCCTGTGCGGCAGGACGTCCTCGCGCTGTGCCATCCGTACGAGCCGGGACTCCGAGTGGTCCAGCCAGCGCGCCTCCGCCTCGGCCTGGAAGATGAGCTGCTCCAGGACGAGGAGCCATGCCAGGTCGTCGCTGCCCGCCTCGGGGCGCTCCAGGGTGGTCAGAGCCTGGGCCTTGAGGCGGGTGTAGTCCTGCATGGCGCCGATGGTGTGGGCGCGTTGGGCCTGGATCACGGCGCTGATGTCCACGCCCGGCGCGCCGACCGCCATCGCGAGCTTGATCGCCAGCTCGTCGCGGGCCGGCCGCTGCCGGTCGACGGGCGTGGCGTACCAGACGCGCAGCTCGGCGCGGCCTTCGTCGGTGATGGCGTACAGCGCATGGCCCGAGTCGTCCTCGCCGTCCGGCGTCACGAGGCCGTCGCGCTCCAGGCGGTTGAGCGTCGTGTAGACCTGGCCGACGTTCAGCGGCCAGGTGGCTCCGGTGCGGGACTCGAACTCCGAGCGGAGCTGATTCCCGTAGCGGGGGCCGGACTCGAGCAGGGCCAGGAGGCCGTGACGGATCGACATACTCAGTATGTATACCGAGTATGTTCGGGGTGAGCAAGCCTTATGCGCGGCGGCGCAGACGCAGCGCGATGAAGCCGAGGCCCAGGCCTACGAGCGTCATGCCGGTGCCGAGCGGGAGCACGCGCTGGGCGGTGGTGGAGGCGGCGGGGCGGGCGGCCTGCCGTTCGCCGGGGGCGGCGTCGGGGACGTAGGTGAGGGTGTGGTCGGGCTCGGGTTCGGGGGCGAGGCGGGGCGCCGGCTCCTCGTACGAGTCGTGCTGCTGGGTCCAGGGGTTGCGGTGGTGGCGGGGGCCCGCCTCGGCGGGGTGGTCGCGGTCGGGCTTGGCCTTGGGGTTGGGCTTTGGCTTGGGGGCGGGCTTCGCGTGGTCGCGGCGGGCGTCGCCGTCGCGGCGCGGGTCGCCGTCCTGGCGCTCGTCGCGGTCGCGGCGCTCGTCGCGGTCGCGGCGCTCGTCGCGGTCGCGGCGCGGGTCGCGCTTGCCGGCCTCCGGCCCGGCTTCCGTGCCGTCGGCGCCCGGACCGCGATCCGCCTTCGGCGTCTCGGCCGGGCTGCCGGGGGTGGCTCCGGCGGCCGGCGATCCGGCTCCCCCGTCGGCGCCTTCCGAGGCCCCGCCGCCGGCGTCCTCGCCCGCATGGCGGGAGGGCGGATCCGTGGGCGCATCGCGCTCGGCGCCCGTACCGCCATCGTGCTCACCGGGGGGCCCGTCCTGCCGGCCCGGGTGCTCGCGCCCCACACCGGGCCGATTCCCGGCGAGGCGCCCGGGGGGCGGGGTGAAGGGATCGGCCTCGACCGGCACGGGGGCGGATGCGGCTGCCGCCGCAGGGAACACCGCCCTCGCGGCTGAGGCCACGGACGCGGGGGTCGCCGCCGCCGTGCGGGCCGCGGACGCGGGGGTCGCCGCAGCCGTGCGGGCCGCGGAGGACATCACGGCCGCGTGGGAATCCGCCGCCACCGGTGCAGCCGCCCCCACTACGGACGCGGGGGTCGCCCCAGCCGGGCGGGCCGCGGAGGACATCACCGCCGCGTGGGATTCCGCCGCCACCGGTGCAGCCGCCACCGGTGAAGCCGCCACTTGTGAAGCCGCCACTTGTGAAGCCGCCGCCTGCGGCACCGCCCCGAGGACCCCGCCGAGCCCCGCGGCCACCAGCGCCCCGGCCCGTACCCCCCATCGCAGCCGCCGCATCGCGGCGCCCGCCCCCGCCACCCGTCGCGTCGCGGCATCGCGCCGGAGGCGCGGGCGGGGCAGGAGTGCGTGGGCCACGGCCGAGAACCTTCCTGTACCAGGAGCACCGGTGCGACGCTTTGAGCGTCACATAGCGGTGCAAACCCGGCATCAGGTGTTGGGCCGACCGTGGCCCGCCGTCGTCAGACGGTCAGCAGCACCTTCCCCACATGGCCGCTGTCCTCCACGTACCGATGCGCGTCCGCCGCATCCCGCATCGCCACCGCCCGGTCGATCACCGGCTTCACCTGACCGGACTCGATCAGCGGCCACACGTGCTCGCGCACCGCCGCCACGATCGACGCCTTCTCGCCCAGCGGGCGCGAGCGCAGCGTGGTGCCGACGACCGCGCCGCGCTTCATCATCAGCGCGCCGATGTCGAGCTCGCCGCGGCGGCCGCCCTGCATGCCGATGATGGTGATGCGGCCGTTCACGGCGAGGGCCTTGACGTTCTGCTTCAGGTAGTCGGCGCCGACGATGTCGAGGATGACGTCGACGCCCGCGCCGTCCGTCGCCTTCTTCAGCTCGGCCGCGAAGTCCTGCTCGCGGTAGTTGATCAGGATGTCGGCGCCCAGTGCGCGGCAGCGCTCCAGCTTCTCCGCGCTGCCCGCCGTCACCGCCACCCGCGCGCCTACGGCCTTCGCCAGCTGGATCGCCATGGTGCCGATGCCGCTCGCGCCGCCGTGCACCAGCAGCGTCTCGCCGGGGCGGAGGTGGGCGACCATGAAGACGTTCGACCAGACCGTGCTCGCCGCCTCCGGCAGCGCGGCGGCCGCGACCAGGTCGACGCCCTGCGGTACGGGCAGCAGCTGCCCGGCCGGCACCGCCACCTTCGTCGCGTACCCGCCACCGGCCAGCAGCGCGCACACCTCGTCGCCGACGGCCCAGCCCGCCACGCCCGCGCCGACGGCCGCGACCCGGCCCGAGGCTTCGAGTCCGGGGTACGGCGGGGCGCCCGGCGGCGGCGGATAGTTGCCCTGCCGCTGCGCGATGTCCGCGCGGTTCACGGCACTCGCCACGACATCGACGAGCACCTCCCCCTCGGCAGGAACGGGATCGGGGACCTCCGCCCAGGTCAGGACGTCCGGGTCACCGGGCTGGGGAATGGTGATCGCATGCATGGCCGAGAGGCTACTCGGGCGGGGATGCGGGCGGCACCAGGCGGTAGCTCTGATGGCCCCTTCCCTGGTGCGGCCTCAGTCGTGCGGTACGCCCACCGAGCCCATGGGGCCTGGCGCCCGTACGACCGTGATCAGGCGGTCCTCCGGCTCGATGCTCTGGGCCTCGGGGTTGTCGTAACCCATCAGGCGGCGGCCGCGCTTGACCGCGATGACGAGGTCGTCGGTCTCGCGGGGGGAGCGGCCGACGTCTTCTCTGGTGGCGGCGCGTTCGACCAGGTCGAGGCCGGAGCCCTGGACGATCAGGTCCTCCAGGACGGTGCCGGCGCTGGGGCTGAGGACGGAGAGGCCGAGCAGGCGGCCGGCTGCGGAGGAGGAGGTGATGACGGCGTCGGCGCCGGACTGGCGGAGGAGGGGGGCGTTCTCCTCCTCGCGGACCGCGGCGACGATGTTCGCGTGCTTGTTGAGCTGGCGGACCGTCAGCGTCACCAGTACCGCCGTGTCATCGCGCTGACCGGCGATGATGACCTGCTTGGCGCGCTGTACCTCCGCCCGCTTCAGGACGTCGCTGCGGGTGGCATCACCCAGGACGCCCGCGAAGCCCTCGGCATTGGCGGCGTCGATCACCTTCTGGCTGCCGTCGATGACCACGACCCGGTCCTTCGACATGCCCTTCGCGCAGAGCGTCTGCAGCGCGGAGCGGCCCTTGGTGCCGTAACCGACGACGATCGTGTGGTCGCGCAAGGTCTTTCTCCAGTGATCGATGCGCCATTGCTCACGGGTGGTCTTCGTGAGCACTTCGAGGGTGGTGCCGACCAGGATGATCAGGAAGAGGACGCGGAGGGGCGTAACCACGAAGATCGTGATGACGCGCGCCCATTCGGAGACCGGGACTACGTCGCCGTAACCGGTGGTGGAGAGGGAGACCGTGGCGTAGTAGGCGGCGTCGATGAAGCTGACTTTGTCGTCCGCGTTGTCGGTGTAGCCGTCCCGGCCGAGGTACACGATCATCGTCGTGGCCACGAGGAGCAGTTGCGCGAGCAGGAGGCGGGAGCCGACCTGGCGGAGCGGGCCCGGGAGGCGGGTGGGGAGCTGGACGCGGAAGCCCAGGCGCGTTGTTGGCTCTTCGGTGGGTGGGTCGGGGCGCTGCATGGGTTGCCTCAGGCCTCCCGCTTCCAGGGGAGCGGGAGGAGGTGTACGGCCCCCTCAGCCACGGCGTCGTCTGAGGGCAGGAGGACCGCCATCGCGTCGGCCGTGGCCAGGCTGCGGAGCATGGCCGGGCCCGAGAAGTGCAGCGGGCGGATGAGGCCGGGGGCGTCGAAGGCCGTGTCGTACGCGGCGTCGTAGGCCACCGGGACGAGGCGGGTGTCGCGCGGGTGCGGGCGGGCGGCGCCGGCCAGGCGGGCGCGCATGGGGGTGGGCTGGGCCTTGCCGCGGAGGGTGCGGATGAGGGGGGCGGCGAGGGTGAGGAGGCCGGAGACGGCGGCGAGGGGGTTGCCGGGGAGGCCTACGAGGTGAGCGCTTGCGGAGGCTTCTGCGGGCAGACGGGCCAGCAGCATGGGGTGGCCCGGGCGGACCGCTACGCCGTCGATGAGGAGGTCTGCGTCCAGGCGGCGGAGGGTGGCGTGGACGTGGTCGACCGGGCCTGCCGCTGTGCCGCCGGTGGTGATGACCAGGTCGGCGGTGGAGGTTGCCACCGCTTCGTGGAGGAGTTCGGCGTCGTCGCCGAGGCGGCGGGTGACGAAGGGGTCTGCGCCCAGGGCGCTGATCCACGGGGCGAGGAGGGGGCCCAGGGCGTCGCGGATGCGGCCGTCGCGGGGGCGGCCGCGGTGGAGGAGTTCCTCGCCGAGGATGAGGATCTCTACTCGGGGGCGGCGGGTGACGGTGAGCTCGTCGTAGCCGGCGGCTGCGGCCAGGCCGAGGATGGCTGGGGTTACTTCGGCGCCGGCCGGGATGAGTTCGGTGCCGGAGCGGCATTCCTGGCCTCGGGGGCGGATGTCCTGGCCTTGGCGTACGTCGTGGGCGGGGGTCGCGTGGAGTGTGCTGTCCTGGAGTTTCGCGTGTTCCGTGCGGAGGACCGCGGTGGCGCCGGCGGGGACTCTCGCGCCTGTCGCGATGCGGATGGCTGCGCCGTCTTCGAGGGGGGTCGTCGCTTCGGCTCCGGCGAGGAGGCCTTGGCCCTGGTGGCACTTCCAGGGGCCTGGGCCTGCTACGGCGTAGCCGTCCATTGCGGAGGTGTCGAAGGCTGGGAGGTCGGTCAGGGCTTCCAGCGGGGTGGCCAGGATGTGGCCGGTCGCGGATGCGAGGGGGAGGGCTAGGGGTGGGAGGGGCTTCGCGGCGCGGGCTGCTGTGTGGTGGGCGTCCGGCCAGGTTTTTGTCTCTGGGCCGGGGCCAGGGTTCCGCGACACCACCGAAAAAACGTGGTGGTCGGCTTGTTCTCGGTGCTGGGTTTTTTCGGCGGCGTCGCTCCACCCTGGCCCCTCGTCCGAGCTGCCGGGTGCGGCCTGGTTGTTGGCCAGGGCCAGGACGTCCTCGAGGTCGTCGTCCGGCTTGCGGTTTGTACGAGGCTTCGCCGGTGCGGCCGTCGGCTCGTCGTCCAGCGTGAAGGCGTCCCCGTACTCCGCCGCCTCCTGGTGCCGGTGGGCGTTGGCCAGGGACAGGGCGTCGGCGCCGAAGTCCTCTTCCGGGGTGGTGCTGCGTTGGCGCGGGGTCATTGGTCGCCGTCCTCTTCGGCCCAGCGGGCCGCCAGGGCCGCGGCCTTGCGGGCCGCCTGCGCGACCGCCTCGGGGCCGCCGCCGGCCTGGGCCGCCGCGTAACCGACCAGGAAGGTGGTCAGCGGTGCGGCCGGCCTCGCGACGCCGTGGGCGGCGTCGCGGGCCAGGTCGAGCAGGGCGGCGGTGTCGACGTCCAGTTCGATGCCGAGCTCTTGCTTTGCTGCGGTCAGCCATTCATCCAACACGTTCCCATGCTCCCTGATCCGGGCCCTTGCGGTGGCGAGGTCCTCCCAGGTGTCGCAGTCGAAGGCGGCGGCGGTGGCTGCGGGGAGGCGGTGGAGGGTCAGCTCGTGTGTGAGGAGGCGGAGGGGGAGGCTCGCGAGGGTGCCGTGCTCGGTGGCGAGCAGGGCCAGCTCGCGGCGGAGGCTTTCGGCGCGGTACGCGGCTACCAGGGGCTGGTCGCGGCCGTTGTCGTCGGTGAGGAGGGCTGCGTCTGCCGTGGTTTCGGTCAGGGTGTGGCGCAGTGCGGTGGTGGTGTTCCGGTCCAGGAAGGGGAGGTCGGCGGAGAGGACCAGGAGGGTGGGGGCTGTCGACTGCTGGAGGCCGGCGTCCAGGGCGGCCAATGGGCCGCCGCCCTGCGGGTGTTCGCGGGTCCAGTGGACCGGGCGGGCGGTGGGGCGGCGGGGGCCGACGACGATCGTACGGGCGGCGTCCTGGCAGGCGGCCAGGACCCTGTCCAGGAGGGTGCGGCCGCCGACGCTGAGGGCCGGTTTGTCGGCGCCGCCGAGCCTGCGGGCGCCGCCGCCCGCCAGGACGATGGCGTCGTACGCGGCGGTTTCCATGGACCGCATAGTGTCAGGTTATGGAGACACGTCAGCTGGCGACCTTCCTCAAGGCCGCTTCGGTGCTGAGCTTTACCAAGGCCGCGGCCGAGCTGAGCTATGCGCAATCGAGCGTTACCGGGCAGATCAAGGCGCTGGAGGCCGATCTGGGGGTCGCGCTTTTCGACCGGCTCGGCGGGCGGATTCAGCTGACCGATGCGGGGCGGCGGCTGGTGCCGTACGCGGAGCAGCTGCTGGCGCTCGCGGACGAGGCGCGGGCGGATGTCGGGGGTGCGGTGGAGCCGGCCGGGACGCTGGTGGTGGGGACGATGGAGAGCCTCACCTCGTACCGGATGCCGCCGCTGCTCGAACTCTTCCAGCACCGCTATCCCAAGGTGGAGCTGGCACTGCGTCCTTCCATCTGCGCGGAGACGCTGCAGGGGCTCCGGCAGGGCTCGTACGACCTGGGCTTCCTGATGGAACCGGCGACCGAGCACGAGGGCGTCGAGGTCGCCGTGCTGGGGCGGGAGCCGCTGGCGCTGGTGGCGGCGCCCGGGCATGAACTGGCGGGGGTGGCCGGGGTGGAGACCGGCTGGCTGGAGCGGCAGACGGTGCTGGCGACCGAGGCCGGGTGCGCGTACCGGGAGGGGATGCGGGCGGCGCTCGGGGACGGTGCCGGGACCTTTCGGGAGTACGGGACGATCGAGGCGATCAAGCGGGGGGTGGCGGCCGGCCTCGGGATCGCGCTGCTGCCGGCGGTGACGGTGTCGGAGGAGCTGGCTACGGGGCGGCTGGCCCGGCTGGACTGGGAGCCGCCGTTCACGCTGTACACCCAGCTCGCGTGGCGGCGGGGGAAGCGGCTGACGCGGGAGCAGCGGCTGTTCGTCGATGAGGCGGTGCGGTTGGTGGCGGAGGAGGGCGTGGGGGCTGGGGTGCCGCTCAGCAGGCCTTGACGTAGGCCTTGTTCTTACGGGAGCGGGGCAGGGGGAGGCGGCGGCCGAGGGTGACGCCGAGGGTGGCGGCGGCGATCAGGGGGAGGCCGAGGAGCTGCGGGAGCGTGATGGCGTGGCCGTAGACGGCCCAGTCGGCGAGGAGGGCGACGGCCGGGTAGACGAAGATCAGGACGGCGATGCGCTGCAGCGGGAGCTTCTGGTAGGCGGAGTACATGAGGATGTACATCAGGCCCGTGTGAATCGCCCCGAGGCCCGCCAGCCAGGCCCAGCCCGCGCCGAGGTCCGCGGAGCCGGCGAGGTCGGCGAAGGGGAGCAGCAGGGGGATGCCGACGAGGGCCTGGACGAGGGCGATGACGTGCGGACGGACGCCTTCGATGCGCTTGATGGCGAGGGTGGCGAAGGCGTAGAAGAGGGCGGCCAGCAGGGCGGCGCCGAGGCCGAGGAGATAACCGTCGCGACCGCCGCCGGTGAGGGCGGAGGGCCCGATGCCGGAGACGAGGACGAGGCCGCCGAAGGCGATGACCAGCCAGCCGGTCTTGTCGGCGGTGATCCGCTCGCGGAAGAGGAGCGCGCCGAGGAGAACGACGTAGAAGGGCTGGGTGTGGTAGACGACGGTCGCCACGCCTATGGAGGTGCGCTCGATGGCGTCGAAGAGGAACACCCAGTTGAAGACGATGAAGACTCCGCCGAGCACGGTGAGCACGGCCGCCTTGCCGGTGAGGCCCATGGCGCGGGGCGCCTTGAGGTAGCCGCGGGCGAGGCAGTAGCCCGCGAGCGCGAGGGCGCCGAAGAGGCAGCGGAAGAAGACCACGGTGAACGGGTCCGCACCGGACTCGACGACGAAGATGCCGAGGGTGCCGGAGATGGCCATGGCGGCCGTGAGTTCGGCGGTGCCGCGTGCGGTGCCGGTACGGCGGCGGGCGGTGGCGTCGGGCGTCTGGGTGCTCATGACGGCGACGCTACGGAGCGGGGCGGGCCCGGGCCATGGGCGGCTGGGGTGTCCTGCCGATCGGGGGCATCGGTGGGGCCGATGGGTGCAGGTGGGAGGGGGTGGGAGGAGGTGAGGGCCGGGGGCCCGACACCAAACCCATTGCCCAGCCACGCCCAGACACCCCACGATGCCCAAATGCGCTTCTCGATCAACATCCCGAACTTCGGTGACTTCGCCGACCCCCGAAACGTGGCAACCATCGCCACGGCAGCCGAGGAGTCCGGCTGGGACGGGCTCTTCATCTGGGACCACGTCCATTTCCGGGGGTACGCGGGGCGGCCCTTCGGGGACGCGTGGATGCTGCTGACCGCGGCCGCGCTTTCGACGTCGCGGATACGGGTGGGGCCGCTGCTCACTCCGGTGGCTCGCTATCGGCCGCAGCAGCTGGCGCGCCAGGTGGCCACCCTGGACAACCTCAGCGGAGGGAGGGTCGTCTTCGCCGCGGGGCTGGGCGGGCCGGTCGAGGACGAGTACGGGAGCTTCGGTGACTCCACCGATCGACGCGTGCTCGCCGAGCGGCTGGACGAAGGGCTGGAGTTGCTGGGGCGGTTCTGGACGGGCGAGGCCGTCGACCATCACGGCCGGCACTACCAGGCGCGGGACGTGAGCCTGCTGCCCGCCACCGTGCAGCGGCCCCGGCCGCCGGTGTGGATCGGAGGATTCTGGCCGAACCGTCCGCCCATGCGGCGGGCCGCGCGATGGGACGGCGCGGTTCCGCTGTTCAAGAACGCCCTGCATGGATATCCGCCGGATCGCCAGGACGTGCGGGAGTTGATCACCTATGTGCGCGGGCATCGGGACGGCGATCGAGAAGGCGGCACCCGGCGCCCCTTCGACCTCGTGGTCGGCGGCGTCACTCCGGCGGACGCCGCCAAGGCCAAGGATGTGATCGGCCCGCTGCGCGACGCGGGTGCCACCTGGTGGGACGAGAGGCAAATCGATCCCAGCCCGGAGGTGGACCGCCTGGCCCCGGTGCTGCGACGCATCGAGGCAGGGCCTCCGGTACTTGATTAGGCGCCCCGCTGCCCCCGCCCCGCTCTCCCACCTCTCTCCCGCCCCGCTCTCACAACTCCCGCAGCAACACCGCCGGTTGCTCCACACAATCCGCCACAAAGCGCAAGAACGCCCCCGCCGTCCCGCCATCACACACCCGATGATCAAAGGTGAACGACAGCTGCGTGACATGCCGGACCGCCAACTCGCCCCCATGCACCCACGGCTTCTCGGCTATCCGGCCGATGCCGAGCATGCCTGCCTCGGGGTGGTTGAGGATCGGCGTGGAGCCGTCGACGCCGAAGACGCCGTAGTTGTTCAGCGTGAACGTGCCTCCCGTGAGGTCTGCGGGAGAGAGCCGGCCGGCGCGGGCCGCCTCGGTGAGGCGGGCGAGTTCGGCGCTGAGCCGGGCGGCGCTGAGGGTGTGCGCGTCCCGTACGACCGGCACGACGAGCCCGCGGTCGGTCTGCGCCGCAAAGCCGAGGTGTACGGCGGGGAGCCGGACGATCTCGCGGGCGTCGGCGTCCACCGTGGCGTTCAGCTCCGGATGCCGGGCAAGCGCGGCGATAGTGATACGCGCGAAGAGAGCAAGCAGCGACACCGGCTCGGCGACACCGGCAGCATTCATCGCCCGGCGAGCCGCGAGCAGTTCGGTGGCGTCAGCATCCACCCAGCAGGTCGCGTCCGGTATCTCGCGCCGGCTGCGACTGAGCTTGTCAGCGGTCGCCCCCCGGATCCCGCGAAGCGGAATCCGCTCCGCCGCGGTGGGCGGGGTGGACGTACGGGGCGCGGCCGCGGCATGCCCGGGCACGCCCACGCCGGCCGCGGCGGCAGCCGCCTCCCGCTCCACGTCAGCACGGAGGATGAGCCCACCGGGACCCGAGCCCGCGACCTCAGCAAGGTCGAGCCCATGCTCGCGAGCGAGGCGACGCACGAGCGGGGAAATGACGGGGATGGGCCCCGTGCCGGCGCCCGGCGAGGCCTCTGCACTCGCGCTCCGGGCAGGCGTGACAGCGGTGGCAGCCCCGCTCCGGGAAGCCGCAACCGCGGCGGCGGCCCCGCTCCGGGAAGCCGCAACCGCAGTCGTGGCCCCGCTCCGGGACCCCGCGTCCATGCCTGAAGTAGCCGCCCCCGCCGACCCGTTCGCTGCTCCCCCGGGTCGCCGCCGGCGCCGCCCCGCAGGGGCGCTCGTTCCGTAGCCGACGAGGACATTGCCCGAGCCCTCGTCCTCCGCGGCAGCCACCGCGGCCGCCCCCGCCGCCGCGCCGCCCGCCGCGGCCCCAGCCAGGTCCCCGGCCGCGGCCGACCCGGCGGCAGTCCCTTCAAGCCCGACAGTCCCTTCAGCCCCGGCAGACCTAGCAGACCCACCACCACCCACCGCCACCGTCACCAGCGGTGCCCCCACGGGCACCTCCGTGCCCGGCTCGCCATGCGTCGCCGTGACCACGCCCGCGTACGGGCAGGGCACCTCCACCGCTGCCTTGGCGGTCTCGACCTCCACCACCACCTGGTCGACGGCTACCGTGTCGCCCGCCGCCACCAGCCAGCGGATGATCTCGGCCTCGGTCAGGCCCTCGCCGAGGTCCGGCAAGGCGAACTCCCGTACCTCCGCCATCAGTCGGTCCCCTCGCCCTGCGGCGGCGCCACATACGCCGACTCCCATTGCAGGCGGGCCACCGCATCCAGCACCCGGTCCACCCCGGGCAGATGGTGCTCCTCCAGCATTGGCGGCGGATACGGGATGTCGAAGCCGGCCACGCGCAGCACCGGCGCCTCCAGGTGGTGGAAGCAGCGCTCCGTGAGGCGGGCGGCTATCTCGCCGCCGGGGCCGCCGAAGCCGGGCGACTCGTGCACCACCACCGCGCGGCCTGTGCGGCGTACGGACGCCGCCGCCGTCTCCTCGTCGAAGGGGACCAGGGAGCGCAGGTCGACGACCTCCAGGTCCCAGCCCTCTTCCTTCGCCGCTTCGGCGGCTTGCAGGCAGACCGGCACCGACGGGCCGTACGCCACCAGCGTCGCCGAGGTCCCCGCGCGGCGGACCAGCGCCTTGCCGGGCGGGGGCACCGGCTCCGGGGAGGACGCCGACCAGTCGGCCTTCGACCAGTAGAGCCGCTTGGGCTCCAGGAAGACCACCGGGTCGTCGGAGGCGATCGCCGCCCGCAGCATGCCGTAGGCATCGGCGACCGTGGCCGGGGTGAAGACGTGCAGGCCGGGGGTGGCCATGTAGTACGCCTCGGAGGAGTCGCTGTGGTGCTCGACGCCGCCGATGCCGCCGCCGTACGGAATCCGGATGGTGATGGGGAGGGGCAGGGCGCCGCGGGTGCGGTTGCGCATCCGCGATACATGGCTGATCAGCTGCTCGAACGCCGGGTAGGCGAAGGCGTCGAACTGCATCTCCACCACCGGGCGCAGCCCGTACATCGCCATCCCCACGGCCGCGCCGAGGATGCCGGCCTCCGCCAGCGGCGTGTCCGTGCAGCGGTCCTCGCCGAACTCCTTCGCCAGCCCGTCGGTGATCCGGAAGACGCCGCCGAGGGTGCCGACGTCCTCGCCCATTACGTGGACCGACGGGTCCTCCGCCATGGCGTCGCGGAGGGCGCTGGTCAGCGCCTGCGCCATCGTGGCGGGCTTGCGCGCGCTCGCGGCGCCGGCCCTCGCGGCCGTGGCCGTACTCATGCCTGCTCCCCCTCCGCTCCCTGCTCCGCCGACTCGGCCTGCGCGGCCTGCAGCTCTTCCCGCAGCTGCGCCCGCTGCTCGCGCAGCTGCGGCGTCGGCTCTGCGTACACGTCCTCGAAGAGGTCCATCGGGTCCAGCGCCGGGTCGGCGTGCATCCGCTCGCGCAGGTCCGCGGCGAGCTTCTCCGCCGCCACGGATGCCGCCCGCTCGGTCTCCTCGTCCAGCAGGCCGCGGGCCGTCAGCTCCTGCTCGACCAGGGCGATCGGGTCGTGGCCGCGCCAGGTGGTGACCTCGTCGTCGGCGCGATAGCGGGTGGCGTCGTCGGCGTTGGTGTGGGCGTCCAGGCGGTATGTGATCGCCTCGATCAGCGTCGGGCCGTGGCCCGCCCGGGCCCGCTCGATCGCACTGCCCAGGACCTCGAGGACCGCCGTCACGTCATTGCCGTCGACCAGGCGGCCGGGCATGCCATAGCCCACCGCCTTGTGGGCCAGGGACGGGGCCGCGGTCTGCTTCTCCAGCGGCACCGATATGGCGAAGCCGTTGTTCTGGACCAGGAAGACGACCGGGGCCTGCCAGACGGCGGCGAAGTTGAGCGCCTCGTGGAAGTCGCCCTCGCTGGTGCCGCCGTCGCCGACCATGGCGAGGGCGACCACGTCGTCGCCCTTGAGGCGGGCGGCGTGCGCGAGGCCGACGGCATGCGGCAGCTGGGTGGCCAGCGGGGTGCAGAGCGGCGCTATCCGGGAGGCCTTGGGGTCATAGCCGGTGTGCCAGTCCCCGCGCAGCAGCGTCAGCGCCGCAACCGGGTCGAGGCCGCGGGCCACGGCGGCGAGGGTGTCGCGATAAGAGGGGAAGAGCCAGTCCTGCTCGGCGAGCGCGCGGGCGGCGGCGATCTCGCAGGCCTCCTGGC
Source organism: Streptomyces boninensis (assembly GCF_048572725.1). Lineage (NCBI taxonomy): Bacteria > Bacillati > Actinomycetota > Actinomycetes > Kitasatosporales > Streptomycetaceae > Streptomyces > Streptomyces boninensis. The sequence goes on along the minus strand of NZ_CP183837.1, from coordinate 5,116,451 downwards.
CGGTGGTGGACGGATAGACGGCGAGGCGGCCCTGGCGGGTGAGGGCGGTGGCCTGTTCGTTGTACCGCCGGCCGCGGACCAGCTCCGCATGCAGCTCCTTGAGCAGCTCGGCGTCGACCGACGCGGCCGCCGGGGTGCCGAGCACGCGATACGGCTCGGCGTCGGGCAGCAGCGGCCCGGGATCCAGGCGCGGCCGCCAGGCCGGGGGCGGGGCCGGGTGATAAGCGCGGCCGTGAGCGGCGAGGACCGTCATGACGTCCACCTCCTTGTGGGGTCTCCTCACCTACCGATTGTTCGGTTGAGGGCACATTTTGGCTACCGTCACCGAGGGCCTGTGGACAAACGGTTCTGCACAGACTGGAATGGATGCCGGACGTCCATGGAGGGGAGGTGGTAAGGCGTGGCCGACGAACAGATGGCAGACCTCCCGGCCGACCGGCCCGTACCCCGGCCGCCGCGCCCCCTGGACGACATCGACCGCGCGATCATCCGCCTCCTGCGCGCGGACGGCCGCGCCTCGATCCGCTCGGTAGCGGAGCAGGTGCACGTCTCGCGCGCGAACGCGTACGCGCGGATCAACAGACTGCTGGACGACGGTGTCATTCGCGGCTTCACCGCGCGCGTGGACCAGGAGCGCGCAGGTCAGGGCACCTCGGCGTATATAACGCTCAAGATCGTCCAGAACACCTGGCGCTCGGTGCGCGAGCAGCTGGAGCGCCTCCCCGGCGCCGCCCATATCGCCCTGGTCGGCGGCGACTTCGACGTGCTGCTGCTCGTCCACACCTCCGACAACCGCGCGCTACGCGATCTCGTGCTCACCCGGATCCAGGCCATTCCGGAGGTGCTGTCGACCCGTACGCTGCTCGTCTTCGAGGAAACTGATCTTCAGGAGAGTTGATGCCGGACAAGTGGCCGTTCATCCATCACGTCACTTTCATCGCCTCCGACCTCCCGGCGAGCAAGCGCTTCTACGCGGCCGCGCTGCAGCCGCTCGGGGTCGTCGAGCAGGATTACGGCGACGGGGGCGCGGAGTACTGGGAAGAAGGCCTGGACACGCCTTCGTTCGGCCTGTACGACGCGGGCGACGCGCAGGTGACGCGCGGCGCGCACATCGCGTTCACCGCGCGCGACCGGGACCAGGTCGACGCCTTCCACGCGGCGGCGCTCGCGGCCGGCGGCACGTCACGGTACGAGCCGCGGCTCTGGCCGGAGTACCGCGCGTACTGCGCCTTCGCGAACGACCCGGACGGCAACAACATCGAGGCCGTACACAAGGAGACCGACTAGCCGGGCAGCCCCGCGCTACGGTGTGCGCAGCCCCGCGAACGCCATGCGCACCACCGCCTCCGCCACCTCGGCGTTGCCCGCGGCGCCGTGCGCCTGGGGGCGGTACCACTCGGCGATCGAGTTGATCATGCCGAAGAGGAGGCGGGTGGCCAGGCGCAGGTCCACATCCGCACGGATGTCGCCGTCCGCGGCCGCCTCCTTCAGCAGCGCCGCGACCCGCTGGTCGAACTCGCGGCGGCGCTCCATCGCCCACCGCTCGGTGTCCGTATTGCCACGGACGCGGAGCAGGAGGGTGACGTACGGCAGCTCCGCCATCAGCACCTCCGTGGTGCGGCGGGTGACGTATTCGAGACGCTCGATCGCCTTGCCCTCCGCGGCGCCGGTCTCGTCGAGGACGCCGAAGAGGCCGTCGAGGGCCCGGCTTATCGCCCGCTGGAGGAGCTCTTCCTTGCTGCGTACGTGGTGATAGATGGAGGATTTCGAGATTCCGGCGGCCTTCGACAGATGCTCCATCGAGGTGCCGTCGTAGCCGCGTTCGATGAACACCTCGACGGCCACGGCGAGGAGGGACTCGGGGGTGTAGGTGTCCCTTTTGGTCGTCCCCGTCAAGTTATCCACAGCCCCTCTTGTCCCGACCGATCATTCGGTTACTGTAATCGAGACCGCAGGCCACGCCCAGCTCAATGGTGAGCTGGCTGCCAGGAGGGGATGGTCCGCATGACCGCAGCGCTCAAGCCCGACCAGCTGCAGACCAGGCATCGAGCCACACTCGACCGCGCGCTGGAGGCGATCCGCACCCGCGAATTCTGGTCCCCGCACCCCGAGCACCCGAAGGCGTACGGCGAGACGGCAGCCGCCGACGGCAAGGCCGCCTTCGACGCGCTGCTCGGCTCCCGCTTCGAGCTGGACCAGCCGGGCACCGACGGCTATACGGGCCCGACCGAGACGTCGCCGTACGGGATCGAGCTGGGGGTCGAGTATCCGCATGCGGATCCCGAGGTGCTGCTCCCGGCGATGCGGGCCGCCATGCCCGCCTGGCGGGAGGCCGGGCCCGAGACGCGGGCGCTGGTGTGCCTGGAGATCCTGGCGCGGATCAGCGCGCGGACGCATGAGTTCGCGCATGCCGTCATGCACACCAGCGGGCAGGCGTTCATGATGGCGCTGCAGGCGGGCGGGCCGCATGCGCAGGACCGCGGTCTTGAGGCGGTGGCGTATGCCTATGCCGAGCAGACCCGGGTGCCGGGGCAGGCGTCCTGGTCGAAGCCGCAGGGCAAGCGCGATCCGCTGGAGCTGTCCAAGTCCTTCACGGCGGTGCCGCGCGGCATCGGCCTGGTCGTCGGGTGCAACACCTTCCCGACCTGGAATGGCTATCCGGGGCTCTTCGCCTCCCTCGCCACCGGCAATGCGGTGCTGGTCAAGCCGCATCCGCGGGCGGTGCTGCCGCTGGCGATGACGGTGAAGACCGCGCGCGAGGTGCTCGCCGAGAGCGGCTTCGACCCGAATCTCATCGCGCTGGCCGCCGAGCGCCAGGGAGAGGGACTCGCCAAGACCCTCGCCACCCGCCCCGAGGTCAAGATCATCGACTACACCGGTTCGACCGCCTTCGGCGACTGGCTGGAGGCCAACGCCCGCCAGGCCCAGGTCTATACGGAGAAGGCCGGCGTCAACACGGTCGTCATCGACTCCACGGATGACTACGCCGGGATGCTGGGCAATCTCGCCTTCTCCCTCTCGCTCTACAGCGGCCAGATGTGCACCACGCCGCAGAACCTCCTCATCTCGCGGGAGGGGATCCAGACCGACGCCGGCCAGAAGTCGTACGACGACGTGGTGGCCGATCTCGCGGGTGCCGTGGGCAAGCTGCTCGGGGACGACGCGCGGGCGGCGGCGCTGCTGGGGGCGCTGGTCAACCCGGGGGTGAAGGAGCGCCTCGAAGCAGCGCCCGGGATCGGCGAAGTGGCGCTGCCCTCGCGGGAGGTGGCGCATCCGGAGTTCGCCGGGGCCACGGTCCGTACGCCGGTGATCGTCAAGCTCGACGGGGCCAAGCCGGACGCCGAGGCGGCGTATATGTCGGAGTGCTTCGGGCCGGTGTCGTTCGCCGTGGCGGTCGACTCGACGGCGGACGGGGTCGAGCTGCTGCGTCGCACGATTCGCACCCAGGGCGCGATGACCGTCGGGGCGTATACGACGTCGCCGGAGGTGGAGCAGCAGATAGAGACGGCCTGCCTGGAGGAGCCGGCGCAGCTGTCGCTGAACCTCACCGGCGGGGTGTATGTGAACCAGACCGCGGCCTTCTCCGACTTCCACGGTTCGGGTGGCAATCCGGCGGCGAACGCGGCGCTGTGCGACCCGGCGTTCGTCGCGAACCGCTTCCGGACGGTGGAGGTCAGGAGGCAGGCCTGACCTCCACCGGGCCACCGCGGCGGGTGGGGAGGTTCCGGGGGCTTACTTCCCCGCGCGCCGCTTGTTCCAGATGTCGAAGCCGACGGCTGCCAGCAGCACCAGGCCCTTGATCACCTGCTGGTAGTCGGTGCCGATGCCGACCAGCGACATGCCGTTGTTCAGGACGCCCAGGACCAGGCCGCCGATGACGGCGCCCATGACGGTGCCGACGCCGCCGCTCATCGACGCGCCGCCGATGAACGACGCGGCGATGGCCTCGAGTTCGAAGTTGAGGCCGGCCTGCGGGGTTCCCGCGTTGAGCCGGGCCGCGTAGACGCAGCCGGCGAGCGCGGCCAGGACGCCCATGTTGACGAAGACGAGGAAGGTGACGCGCTTGTCCTTGACACCGGAGAGCTTGGCGGCGGCCTTGTTGCCGCCCATGGCGTACACATGCCGGCCGAGCACCGCGTTGCGCATGACGTAGCCGAGGAGGATCAGCAGTCCGCCCACGATCAGCATCACCACGGGCACGCCGTGGAAGCTGGCGAGGGTGAGCGTGAAGGCGACGACGGCGGCGGTGATCGCCACCAGCTTGGTCACCCACAGCCCGGTGGGCAGCACCTCGAGCTCGTACTGGACCTGGCGCCGGCGGTCGCTCCACTCGCGCAGCAGCAGGAAGACGATCGCGATGGCGCCGAGCACCAGCGTGGGGTTGTGGTACTGGGTGTACGGGCCCATCTCCGGGATGAAGCCCTTGGCGATGTTCTGGAAGCCCTCGGGGAAGGGCGCGAGGGACTGGCCTTCCAGCACGATCTGGGTGGCGCCGCGGAAGAGCAGCATGCCCGCCAGCGTCACGATGAAGGAGGGGATGCCTACGTAGGCGATGAAGAAGCCCTGCCAGGCGCCCGCGACGGCGCCGATCAGCAGCGACAGCACGAGCGCGAGCACCCATGGCATGTCGTGTTTGACCATCATCACCGCGGACATGGCGCCGACGAAGGCGACCAACGAGCCGACGGACAGGTCGATATGGCCGGCGATGATGACGATCATCATGCCCATGGCCAGGATCAGGATGTAGCCGTTCTGCTGGATCAGGTTGGAGACGTTGTTGGGCAGCAGCAGCGAGCCGTCGGTCCATATCTGGAACAGCACGACGATAAAGGCCAGGGCGATGAGCATGCCGTACTGGCGCATATTGGCGCGCATGCCGCGCAGCAGCACCGCGCCTGCCGAGAGCTGCTCCGCGGCCGCCGCGGGCGGGGAGTCCTTGGGGGTGGTTGTGGTGGTCATGGCGGAGCCTCAGCTTCTGTTCATGGTCATGTCGCCGGTCATGTCGCGGGTCATCAGGCGCATCAGCGCTTCCTGGCCGGCCTCCGCACGGTCGACCTCACCGGTCAGCCGCCCCTCGGCCATCGTGTAGATCCGGTCGCACATCCCGAGCAGTTCCTGCAGCTCGGACGAGATGAAGAGCACCGCCTTGCCCTCGGCGGCGAGCTTGTCGATGACCGCGTAGATCTCGAATTTGGCGCCGACGTCAATGCCGCGGGTGGGCTCGTCGAGGATCAGCACGTCGGGGTCGGAGTGGATCCATTTGCTGAGTACGACCTTCTGCTGGTTGCCGCCGGAGAGCCGGCCGACCTCCTCGAAGACCGTGGGGGCCTTGATGTTCATGCTGCCGCGGTAACGCTCGGCGACGGACCGCTCGTGGTGCTCGTCCACGACGCCGCGCCGCCGCATGCCGGAGAGCGACGGCAGCGAGATGTTGCGGTTGATGTCGTCGATGAGGTTGAGGCCGTACTGCTTGCGGTCCTCCGTCACGTACGCGATGCCGGCGTCGACGGCCGCGGGGACCGTCCTGGTCGACACCTCGCGGCCGCCGACCGCCACCGTCCCGGCCTCATAGACCCCGTAGGACCGGCCGAAGACCGACATCGCCAGCTCGGTGCGGCCCGCGCCCATCAGCCCGGCGACGCCGACGATTTCGCCGCGCCGGACGTTGAGCGATACGTCGTCGACCACCAGCCGGTGATGGTCGATGGGGTGGCGCACCGTCCAGCCGCGTACGGACAGCGCCTCCTCGCCCGCGTCAGGACCGGTGTACCGGGTCCGGTCCGGGAAGCGGTTTTCGAGGTCGCGCCCGACCATTCCGCGGATGATCCGGTCCTCGCTGAGCTCCGGCTCGGCGTCCGTCGACTCGCGCACCCGCAGCGTCTCGATCGTCTGACCGTCCCGCAGGATCGTCACCGAGTCGGCGATCTGCCGGATCTCGTTCAGCTTGTGGGAGATGATGATCGCCGCGATGCCCTGCTTGCGCAGCTGCACGATCAGTTCGAGGAGCTTCGCGCTGTCCTCGTCGTTCAGCGCGGCCGTCGGCTCGTCCAGGATGAGCAGCTTCACCTCCTTGGACAGCGCCTTGGCGATCTCCACCAGCTGCTGCTTGCCGACGCCCAGGTCGGCGACCGGCGTCTGCGGCTTCTCCCGCAGCCCGACCCGGCGCAGCAGCTCACCGGCCTTCCGCAAGGTGCCGTTCCAGTCGACGAGGCCGCGGGCGGTCCGCTGCTCGTTGCCGAGGAAGATGTTCTCGGCGATCGACAGATACGGCACCAGCGCCAGCTCCTGGTGGATGATCACGATGCCGTGCTTCTCGCTGGCGCGGATGTCCTTGAAGGCCACCGCCGAGCCCTCGAAGTGGATCTCTCCGTCGTACGAGCCGGCGGGATGCACCCCGCTCAGCACCTTCATCAGCGTCGACTTGCCGGCGCCGTTCTCACCGCAGATCGCGTGGATCTCCCCGGGGCGTACGGTCAGCTGCACATCAGAGAGCGCCTTGACCCCGGGAAAGGTCTTGGTGATGCCGCGCATCTCCAGTACGGGGCGCGTCACTTGAGCTGCCCTGCCGTGTAGTAGCCCTTGTCGACCAGGAGCTTGGCATTGTCCTTGTCGATGGAGACCGGATTCAGCAGATACGACGGGACGGTCTTCTTGCCGTTGTTGTAGTCATCGGTGTTGTTCACCTTGGGCTTCTTGCCCGTCAGCACCGCGTCGCCCATCTGCCGTGCCAGGGCGGCCAGCGTGCGGTTGTCCTTGAAGACGGTCTGGGTCTGCTGCCCCTTGACGATCGACTTCACCGACGCCAGCTCCGCGTCCTGCCCGGTCACCACCGGCAGCGGCTCCGCCTTCGTCCCGTAACCGGCGCTCTTCAGCGCGGAGATGATCCCCAGCGAGATGCCGTCGTACGGCGACAGCACCGCGTCGACCTTCGCCTCGCCGTAGTTCTTGGAGATCAGGTCGTCCATCCGCTTCTGCGCGGTGCCGCCGTCCCAGCGCAGCGTGGTGGCCTGGTTCATCTTCGTCTGCTTGCTGCGGACGACCAGCTGGCCGCTGTCCAGATACGGCTTCAGCACCTTCTGGGCGCCGGTCCAGAAGTACTTGGTGTTGTTGTCGTCCGGGGAGCCGGCGAAGAGCTCGATGTTGTACGACTCGTCCGCGTCCTTGTCCGGCTTGCCCAGCTTCAGCTTGTCGACGATGTACTGCGCCTGCAGCCGGCCGACCCGCTCGTTGTCGAAGGACGCGTAGTAGTCGACGTTCTTGGTGCCCAGGATCAGGCGGTCGTACGAGATCACGGGGATGTCCGCGTCGGCCGCCCGCTGCAGCACCTCGGTCAGCGCCGAGCCGTCGATCGCGGCGACGACCAGGAGCTTGCGCCCCTTGGTGATCATGTTTTCGAGCTGGGCGATCTGGTTCTCGACCTTGTCGTCGCCGAACTGCAGATCGGTCTTGTAACCCGCCTTCTTGAACTCGTTGGTCAGGTACTTGCCGTCGGCTATCCAGCGCTCCGACGACTTGGTCGGCATCGCGAGTCCGACGGTGCCGCCCTTGCCGTCATCCGCCTTGTAGCGGCTGCCGCCCTTGGCCTCCTGGCCGCAGCCGGTGAGGGTGACGGCGAGCAGAGCGCCCGCCGCCAGGGCGGTTGACGTCGTTGTCAGTGCTGTTCTGCGCATGGGGTGGTCAGTTCCCTTCGAGTACGGGGAAGCGGCGCAGCTCGCCCGGGAGCCGCGCGCCGAGCGGGGACATGCCGCCGGCCGCGCCGTGCCGGGCCAGCAGATCGAGGACGAGCCGCCCGCGGCGCACTCGCTCGCGCGCGGCGGCGAGGGTGACCTCGCGCACCTGCGCGCCGTACGGATAGATGCCGGGCGACTTGCTCAGCCCGAACTTCAGATAGAGCGGGGCGCCGCGGCGGATCAGCTCGGCGGCCTCGTACATCCGGATATAGCCGCCGAGGTCGTCCGGCGCCTCGACGTAAAGATCCATCGGCGCCGCGCTGACCTTGCGGATCTCGGTGAGGTGCGCGAGGGCCAGGTCGGACGGGATGTTCAGGGAGTCGGCGCCGAGCTGCTCGAAGACGGCGTACGAAGCGGGGTTCACCGGCCCGATGAGCGCCGAGACCTTGAAGGTGGTGTCGGCGGGCAGCACGCCGCGCGCCCGCAGCCGGTGCAGCGTCCACAGCACGCCTTCGTCGGCCACCAGCAGGCACTTCACGCCGAGTTCGGTCGCCCGCAGCGCATCCTCGACGCAGCCGGCGAGCGCGTCGTGCCCGCGGGCGCGCAGCCCGGCGCCGCCGGAGTCGGTACGGGTCGCGGCGCCGATGTCCCAGGTGCCGCGCGGCCCGGTGAACAGGCACAGTTCGATGTCCTGCGCGGCGCAGGCGTCGACCATGTCGGTGATCTCGTCATCGGTGAGCATCCACACGCCGCTGCCCTGGCTGATCCGGTGCACGGGGACGTCCAGGCGGGACGCCTCCTTCAGCACCGTGGCGAGCGCCTCTGGGCCCTCGACGGAGGGTATTTCCGTACGCCAGGTGCCGCCGTCGGGGAAGGCGTGCGGGGAGGCGTCCGCTTCGTGGAGTTCCGGGGCCCGGTGGCCGACTCCGGCGAGGGCGTCGGCGCCGGGGCGGCGGGGTTCTGAGGGGTGGGTCACGGGGCTCCTTCACTTGCTTTCATTCGAAACGCCGTAGCTGGTTGGTCAGCTGCAGGGCCCGGCTACGGCACCAGCAGCACCTTCCCGGTCTTCAGGTCGCCGCCGCCGACCAGCGCGATCGCCTCCGCGAACCGCTCCAGCGGCAGCTCGTGCGTCACCAGCGGCGCGGGGCGCAGCAGTCCGGTCCCGAAGGCCCGTACCGCATCGGTCCAGGCGGCGGACGGGGCGCCGAAGATGCTGCGGACGGTGAGCTGGCTGAGCGACAGGTGCACCGGGTCGATGCCCTCGGCGCCGGGCGTGAACATGCCGGTGAGCACCACCCGCCCGCCGCGCCGCGCCAGCCGGCACGAGGAGGCGGCGGTGCCGGGGGCGCCCGCCGTCTCCACGACGAGGTCGAAGCGGCCCTCGCAGGAGTCCGCGTCGCCCGGGGAGAGCGCCTCCGTGGCGCCGAAGTCGAGCGCTTGCCGGGCCCGTTCGGCGCGCGGGTCGATCACGGTGAGCTCGGCCGGTGAGTACGCGGCGAGCAGCTGCACCGCAAGCAGCCCGAGCGTGCCGGCGCCGACGACGGCGACCCGCTCGGCGGGCCGGGCCTCCGCGGCCCGTACCGCCGCGGCGCTCACCGCCGCCGGCTCCAGCAGCGCGGCGGCGCGCAGGTCGGCGTCGGCGGGCAGCAGGTGCAGCAGCCGGGCGGGCACGGTGAGGTGCTCGGCGAAGCCGCCCGGCTCGGTGAACCCGGTCTCCGCATAGCCCGCGGTACACAGGCTGGTCTCGCCGTAACGGCAGCGCTCGCAGACGCCACAGGCCCGGAAGCCCTCGGCGACGGTCTTACGGCCCACCAGGCCCGGGTCGATGCCCTCGCCGACCGCCTCGACGGTCCCGGACCACTCGTGCCCCGGCACCACCGGATAGCGGACATACGCGGCATCCCGGCGCCCGTCGTACAACTCCCGGTCGCTGGCGCAGATCCCGGCCGCGGCCACCCGCACCAGCACCTCGCCGGGCCGCGGCCGCGGCGTCTCCCGCTCGATCAGCCGGTGCGCGCCCGGCCGGTCGACGAGGACGGCCCGGCTGGAGGCCGCAGAGGCGGCAGAGGCCGCAGAGGCCGCACTCACTCCGGCTTCCTCCGCTCCCAGCCCTCGGCCCACAGGTCGAACCGGGCACGCTGCTGCGGGAATTCGGCCGCCGCGTCCACGTCGAGCTCCACGCCGAGGCCCGGCGCGTGGCTGATCTCGAAGCAGCCGGTCTCCGGGTCGATCTGCGGCGCCCCGGACACCACCTTCTTGATCTCCGCGTCCGCGAAGTCGTTGAAGTGCTCGAGGATCTTGAAGTTCGGGGTGCAGGCGGCGAGCTGCAGGGAGGCGGCGGTGAGCACGGAGCCGCCGACGTTGTGGGGCGCCACCAGCATGTAGTGCGTCTCGGCGGTCGCCGCCAGCTTCCGCGTCTCCAGGATGCCGCCGATGTGCCCGAGGTCGGGCTGGATGATGTCGGCGGCCTGCGACTCGAAGAGCTCGCGGAACTCGATGCGGTCGTGGATGCGTTCGCCGGTCGCGATCGGCATCTCGACCTTCTGGGCCACCTTTTCGAGCGCCTTGAGGTTCTCCGGCGGCACCGGCTCCTCCAGCCAGGCGGGCCGGTACGGGGCGAGTTCGCGGGCCAGCCGTACGGCCGTGGACGGGCTGAAGCGGCCGTGCATCTCCAGCATCAGCTCGGCGTCGGGGCCGATGGCGTCCCGTACCGCCTCGATGAGGGAGACCGCATAACGGGTCTGCTCCTGGTCGAGCTCGAAGTGCCCGGTGCCGAACGGGTCGATCTTCAGGGCCCGGTAGCCGCGCGCGATCACCTCGCGGGCGGCCGCGTGGTACGCCTCCGGGGTGCGCTCGGTGGTGTACCAGCCGTTCGCGTACGCCTTGACCTGGTCCGTCGCACCTCCTGCCCGGCCGCCGAGCAGCTGCCAGACGGGGACGCCGAGGGCCTTGCCCTTGATGTCCCAGCAGGCCATCTCGATGACGGCGATGCCGGACATGACGATCTCGCCGGCCCGGCCGTAGTCGCCGTACTTCATCCGCTTCACCAGGTCTTCCACGGCGAACGGGTCGGACCCGGCGATATGGTTGGCATCGGCTTCGCGGAGGTAGCCGACGAGCGCGTCGGTGTGGCCCAGCATGCGGGTCTCGCCGACGCCGGTCAGGCCTTCGTCGGTGTGGACGAGGACGTAGGTGAGGTTGCGCCAGGGGGTCCCGACGACGTGAGTGGTGATTCCGGTGATGCGCAAGGCAGCGTTCCCTTGGGCTCGTTCGAGATTTCGTCATGCGTTCGAAATGCTGGCGTGACCGTAATCAGCGTCAAGGGGGGTGTCAATGGTCTGCACACGGGTTAGCGTGTGTTCGTCATACCGACCATTGGTCGAGTTCCCGAACGAGGGTGGGTGAAGGGACATGGGCCGCCTCGTCCCCGCGGTGACCAGAGCGCTGGACATACTCGAGCTGTTCCTGCACGGCGACGGCACGCTGTCCGCCCCCGACATCGTGCAGAAGACCCAGCTCCCCCGGACCACGGTGCACGAGTTGGTGACCACTCTGGCGGCGCGCGCCTATCTCGCGCCCGTACCGGAGCAGCCGGGGCGCTATCGCCTCGGCGTACGGACGTACCAGCTCGGCAGCCGCTATGCCGAGCAGCTGGACCTCGCCGCCGAGGGGCAGCGGGTGGCGCGCGAGGTCGCGGACACGTGCGGCGAGACGGTGCACGTGGCGGTCCTGGAGGACGCCGACGTCATATACATCGCCAAGGTCGACTCCACGCACGCGGTGCGCATGGTCTCCGCGGCCGGCCGCCGGCTGCCCGCGCACTGCACCTCGGTAGGCAAGATGCTGCTCGCCTCGCTGCCCCCGGACGCGCTCGAAGAGCAGCTGGGCGGCCGCGAGCTGGAGGCGATGACCCCCAACAGCATCACCGACCCGGACAAGCTCCGCGCCGCCCTCGCCGGGATCCGCGAGGCGGGCATCGCGGCCGAGCACCAGGAGTCCAACCCGGACGTGAGCTGCGTGGCCGCGCCGGTACGGAGCCGGAGCGGGCGGGTCGTCGCGGCACTGTCGATCTCGGTGCCGGTGACGCGCTGGACCGAGGAGCGCGAGGGCGAGCTGGCGGAGCTGGCGGCGAAGGGGGCGAGCGATCTTTCGGGGCGGCTGGGGTATCGGGGGCATTGAGCCCGGTTTAGGCCCGGTCCCCACTCCAGTGGAAGAGCGCCATCGCCACGCTCGTAGCGAGGTTGTAGCTGGAGACCTGGGGGCGCATCGGCAGCGATACGAGCTGCGTGGCCTTGGCGCGCAACTCCTCCGAGATCCCGTGCCGTTCCGAGCCGAAGGCGAGCAGTGCACCGTCCGGAATGCGGACACCGCGGATGTCCTCGCCTTCAGGATCGAGGCCGTAGATCGGCCCGCCCGGGAGCTCGCCCAGCTCAAGGCGCTCCACGGCGGTCGCGTAGTGCAGCCCCGCCGCGCCCCGTACGGCATTGGCATGCCAGGGGTCGAGCGGGCCGGTGGTGACGACGCCCGCGGCGGCCATGCCGGCGGCGAGGCGGACGACGGCGCCGACGTTGCCGAGGTTGCGCGGCTGGTCGAGGACCACGACGGGGGCGGTGCGGTCCGGGCGGTTCATGGCGTGCAGATTGGCGGCGCGGCTGCGGCGGGCGGCGAGCGCGGCGACGCCGGTGGGGTGGGCGCGCGGGGCAAGCTCGCGCAGCGCCTGCGCCGGGGCCTCGACGAGGGTCTTGGCCACGGCGTCGGCGATATCCGGGGCGAGCTCTCTGGCCAGGGCCTCGGTGGCGGCTTTGTCGGTGGTCAGCGCCGTACGCACGTCCGCGCCGAAGCGCAGCGCGTGCTTGAGCGCGTGGAAGCCGTCGAGCAGCACCAGGTCCTTGGCCATGGCCGCCAGCTTATGAGCTCCGCTCCGGTCGGTGCACCGGCGGAGACGCTCAGTGCTCGGCGGCGGCCGACGACTCCCGCGCAGAGTCCCCGCCCTCCCGGGGGCCACGCCCCTTCCAGGCTATCCCGCCGCCCACCCCCGCCCCGAAGTTATCCACAGCCCGGCGCCGGGGCCCGAAGAACGCGTGACGCCCTGCCCCGACCCAGCCCCCTGCCCACACCAGGAAGACCGTCGGCAGGAACACCGCATCAGCCGCGATCATCGCGAGCGAGAAGAACGGCAGCCCCAGGATCACCGCGATCGACGCATGCTCGATGATCATCAGCGCCAGCAGCGCATTCTTGATCCGCCGGTTGAAGACCGTGAACGGGAACGCCACCTGCACGATCACGGTCCCGTACGTGATGATCATGACCATCGTGCCGCTGCCGGCCAGCGCGTCGGACAGCGCCGGCCAGGGGGTGAAGTAATCGAGGTGCAGGGGGTAGTGCAGCGCCGTGCCGTCCTGCCAGAGGGAGCCCTGGACCTTGTACCAGCCGGCGGTGGCGTACACGAAGACCACCTGGACCATGATGATCAGCAGGCCCGCGTTGTGCCCCAGGTTGGCGAGCTGATCGAGGACCGTACGCGGCTCGCCGGGCCAGACCCGCTGGACCATCCACCACACGGCCTGCACCAGCCAGAGGCCCCAGAAGATCAGCGCCCAGCCCCAGCTGAGGTTGCCGAGGAGGGTGGCGGCGATCAGGACGAGGCCGAGGGCCGACCAGAGGGCGACGCCGATGGCGTCGCGGGGCGGGGAGCCGGCTGTTTCTTTACGGGCGGCGCGGCGGGCGTCGAGCGACCAGACCTGGCCGCAGCGGGTGATGACGAGATAGGCCGCCACCAGGTGGATGACATTGTCGCCACCGTCGCCCATGAAGACGCTGCGGTTCTGCAGCGACAGCACGCTGACCATGAACAGCACGGACATCGTCCGGGTCCGCCAGCCGAGCATCAGCCCCAGGCTCGCGAGCACCGCGAGCGCGTACACAAGCTCGAAGAAGCCGTCCGAGTCCGACCACATCAGGACCGTGAAGGCGTCGTTGGTGCTGATCAGCTGCTCGGCCAGGTGGTGGCTCCAGGGCGAGTCGGGCCCGTACAGCTCCTGCCGGTGCGGGAACTCGCGCAGCAGGAACAGCAGCCAGGTCAGCGCGAAGCCGATGCGCACGACGGCGGTCTGGTACGGGCCGAGGGCGTGCTGGGTGACGCGCTCGATGCCGCGGTTCAGGGCGCGCGCGACGCGGACTTCGAGCTCGGGGGTGGTGGTCCCGTTGCCGCTCACTGGCTCACCTCCCAGGTGCCCCACGTCTTACGGTCGCCCTTCTGCAGGTCCTCGGTGGTCACCTGCCACCAGGGCAGCTGCCGGTACGTCGTCTCGGTGGCGCGCTTCTCCTTGCTCCACTCCGGCGCCGCGAGGGGCGTCACCGCGCCGCGCAGCTGGATGGACTGCACCTTGCCGTCGTTGAGTACGGGGCCGAAGCGCAGCATCACGATCCGCTTGAGGTACTGCTCGGCGAGCTCGCCGCGGAGGCCGTTGGGGCGGTTCTTCGCGTCGTGGGTGTTGATGAAGTAGTCCCAGGACCTGCGGAGCTCGTTCTGCTCGGTGTGCGAGGGGGCCGGGTTGTGCAGGATCGCGTCGGCGTCCTGCGCCGAGAGGTTGACCCAGGCGGTCTGCTCGGTGGAGCCGTCCTTCTTCTGGACCTCGGCGCGGACCTCGACGTCGATGTTCTGCTGCAGCGGGTTGGGGGCGAAGAGCTTCCAGTTCTGCTCGAACTCCGGCAGCACCCAGCCGTCGATGGCCTCTTTGTGCTGCTTGCTGACCGTGTTCGGGGGTGTGACGTACAGGAAGATCATGCCGAGGTGCACGGCCGTGGCGATGGCGACGGCCGCGACGGCGATCGCGAGGATCACGCGCGCGGTCAGCGAAAGGCCGTCCCGCGGATCGTCCGCCGGGCCTTCCGCTTCGGATATGCCGGACTCGTCCGGCGCTCGCGACTCCATACCCCCGACTACCTCACAGCCTGTGGTCATCAGCTCACTGCCGACTCGGTCGGCACGCTACCCCCCGGCGCCCCACCCGCGCAGGGCCGACGGGGCATTCTGGCCTTGACAGGGTACGAGGCCACACCCGACCATGGAACCGAACGATCGGTCGGTCGGTGCGAGGGGGCATGCGATGACGGTGATCACGGAGGATCCGGGCGCGATGTTCGACGCGGCCGTGGCCGCTGACGAGCGCATAGAGCCGCGCGACTGGATGCCGGACGGCTATCGGGCCACCCTGATCCGCCAGATCGCCCAGCACGCCCACTCCGAGATCATCGGCATGCAGCCGGAGGCGAACTGGATCACCCGCGCCCCGTCCCTGCGCCGCAAGGCGATCCTGATGGCCAAGGTCCAGGACGAGGCGGGCCACGGGCTGTATCTCTACAGCGCCGCAGAAACCCTCGGCGCCGGCCGCGACGAACTGCTCGACAAGCTGCACTCGGGCCGCCAGAAGTACTCCTCGATCTTCAATTACCCCACCCTGACCTGGGCGGACGTCGGCGCTATCGGCTGGCTGGTGGACGGCGCCGCGATCATCAACCAGGTGCCGCTGTGCCGCTGCTCCTACGGCCCGTACGCCCGGGCGATGGTCCGCATCTGCAAGGAGGAGTCCTTCCACCAGCGGCAGGGGTACGAGCTGCTGCACACCCTCAGCAAGGGCACGGCCGAGCAGCATGCGATGGCGCAGGACGCGGTGGACCGGTGGTGGTGGCCGTCGCTGATGATGTTCGGGCCGCCGGACGACGAGTCGGCGCATTCGGCGCAGTCCATGGCCTGGAAGATCAAGCGGCATTCCAATGACGAGCTGCGGCAGCGCTTCGTGGACATCTGCGTGCCGCAGGCGGAGATCCTCGGGCTGACGCTGCCGGACCCGGACCTGAAGTGGAACGAGGAGCGCGGACAGCACGACTTCGGCGAGATCGACTGGTCGGAGTTCAAGGAAGTGCTGCGCGGCAATGGGCCCTGCAATGAGCAGCGGATCACCCAGCGGCGGCAGGCGCATGAGGACGGCGCGTGGGTGCGCGAGGCGGCGGCCGCCTATGCGGTGAAGCATGGTGATCACGTCGATCACGGAGAGGCGGGCGCATGACCTCGGACTGGCCCCTGTGGGAGGTCTTCGTACGCAGCCGGCGCGGGCTGTCGCACGTACACGCCGGGTCGCTGCACGCGCCCGATGCCGCGATGGCGCTGCGCAATGCCCGCGATCTGTATACGCGGCGCCAGGAGGGCGTCTCGGTGTGGGTGGTGCCGTCGGCGGAGATAGCCGCGTCGTCGCCGGACGAGCGGGACCCGTTCTTCGAGCCGGCGGCGGATAAGCCGTATCGGCATCCGACCTTTTACGAGCTGCCGGACGGGGTGAAAAACCTGTGAGCGCAGCTCTGTGTCTCGGGGACGATGCGCTGGTTCTGTCGCACCGCCTCGGCGAGTGGGCCGGGCACGCGCCCGTACTGGAAGAGGAGGTCGCGCTGGCGAATATCGCGCTCGACCTGCTCGGGCAGGCGCGGGTGCTGCTGTCTCTCGTCGGCGATGAGGACGAGCTCGCCTACCGGCGCGAGGAGCGGGCCTTCCGTAACGCCCAGCTGGTCGAGCAGCCGAACGGGGACTTCGCGCAGACCATCGCGCGGCAGCTGTACTTCTCGGCGTATCAGGAGCTGCTGTACGGGCAGTTGGCCGGGCTTCCCGACAGCCCGTACGCGCCGCTGGCGGGGAAGGCGGTCAAGGAGGTGGCGTACCACCGCGACCACGCGGAGCACTGGACGCTGCGGCTCGGCGACGGCACGGCCGAGAGCCATGAGCGGATGCAGCGCGGCCTTGATGCGCTGTGGCGGTATACGGGTGAGCTGTTCCGGCCGGTCGAGGGCGTGGACGGGGTCGACTGGGCGGCGCTGCAGGGGGCTTGGCGCGCGCGGATCGAGGATGTCGTCGGGCGGGCCACGCTCCGGCTGCCCGAGGGGTCGGACGGCTCCACCTGGACCGCGGGCGGCGGGCGGCAGGGTGTGCACACCGAATCGTTCGGGCGGATGCTCGCCGAGATGCAGCATCTGCACCGCAGCCACCCGGGGGCGACATGGTGACGGACGCCGGGCTCACCGAGCTCGAGCAGCGGCTGCGGGAGCTGGCGGGCGCCGTCCCGGACCCGGAGCTGCCGGTGATCAGCCTGGCCGAGCTCGGCGTGCTGCGGCGGGTGCATGTGTACGGGCCCGGGCGGGTGGAGGTCGAGCTGACGCCGACGTACACCGGCTGCCCGGCGATCGAGGCGATGGCCGCCGACATCCAGCAGGTGCTGCGCGAGCGGGGCGGCGTGGAGCAGGTGACGGTCCGGACGGTGCTGTTCCCGGCGTGGACGACGAACGACATCACGGCGGAGGGCCGCAGGAAGCTCGCCGAGCACGGGGTGGCGCCGCCGCGGGTTTCGCGTGAACCGGCGGGTCCGGTTCCGGTTGAGCTGGGTTCGATCCGGTGCCCGCACTGCGGCTCGGGGCGTACGAAGCTCCTGTCCCGCTTCTCGTCCACCGCCTGCAAGGCACTGCGGCGGTGCGAGGACTGCCAGGAGCCGTTCGACCACTTCAAGGAGCTGACGTGACGGCCGGATTCCACGCGCTCAAGGTCGCCGATGTGCGCCGGCTGACGGACGACGCGGTCGCGGTCACCTTCGCGGTGCCGCCGGAGCTGCGGGCGGCGTACGGCTTCCAGGCCGGGCAGCACCTGGCGCTGCGCCGGAGCGACGAGGCCGCGGGGGCGGTCCGGCGGACGTACTCGATCTGCTCGCCGGCCTGCGCGGATCCCGCCGAACTCACCGTGGGCGTGCGGCAGGTGGCGGGCGGCGAGTTCTCTCCGTACGTCACGGAGGAGCTCGCCGCGGGGGAGACCCTCGAGGTGATGACCCCGGCCGGGCGCTTCGGGCTGCGCGGGGAGCGGGCCGGCGGCGGGCACTACGCGGCGGTGGTGGGCGGCAGCGGGATCACGCCGGTGCTGTCGATCGCGGCGACGCTGCTGGACGCCGATCCGCAGGCGCGGTTCACGCTGATCCGCAGCGACCGGACGGCGGCTTCGGTGATGTTCCTCGACGAGGTGGCGGATCTCAAGGACCGGTGGCCGGAGCGCTTCCAGCTGGTGCAGACGCTGTCGCGGGAGGAGATGCAGACCGGGCTGCCTTCGGGGCGGCTCGACGAGGAGCGGCTGACCGGGCTGCTGCCGGCGCTGCTGCCGGTCGGCGCTGTGCAGGGTTGGTTTCTGTGCGGACCGTACGGGCTGGTGCAGTCTGCGGAACGGGCGCTTCGTGGGCTCGGCGTGAAGCGCGGGCGGATCCATGAGGAGATCTTCCATGTCGGGGAGACGGCTCCCGTGGAGCTGCCGGAGGCGCCTGAGCACAGTGCGGTGGCGGCCACCTTGGGCGGGCGGTCCGGGAGTTGGCCGGTGCGGGCGGGCGAATCGCTGCTGGAGGCGGTGCTGCGGAATCGCTCCGATGCGCCGTACGCGTGCAAGGGCGGGGTGTGCGGCACGTGCCGGGCGTTCCTGGTCGACGGCGAGGTGCGGATGGAGCGGAACTTCGCGCTGGAGCCGGACGAGCTGGAGTCGGGGTATGTGCTGGCGTGCCAGTCGCATCCGGTGACGGAGCGGGTGGAGCTGGACTTCGACAGGTGATCGGGGGCTGCGCGGGGCTTCCACCTTTGTAGAACCTGTTCTACCTTGCGCGCCATGGACTTCACCTTCACCGAGGAGCAGCAGGCGGCGGCCGAGGCGGCGAAGGCCGTGTTCTCCGGCGTGAAGCCGGACGCCGTGCCCAGCCCGTCCCACACCGCAGGCCCCGTGGCCGACGACTTCGACCGCCCGCTGTGGCGCAAGCTCGCCGAATCCGACCTGACCGGGCTCGTCCTGGACGAGCGCTACGGCGGCTCGGGCCTCGACATCACCGCGCTCTGCCTGGCGCTGCGCGAGGCGGCCGGGCCGCTGGCCCGGGTCCCGCTGCTGGAGACGGCCGCGGCGGCGCTCGCGCTGCAGCGCTACGGCGACGACGAGCTGTGCGCGGAGCTGCTGCCGCAGGTGGTGCGCGGCGAGTACGTGCTGACCGCGGCCACCGCGGGCCGTACCGGACACGGGCCCGCCGAACTCGCCGTCACCGCTCGCGAGGACGGCGACGGCTGGGTGCTGGACGGCGTGCACACCGCGGTGCCGTGGGCGCAACAGGCCGACGCGATCGTGCTGCCCGCGCATGTGGGGGAGTCGGGCCGGCCGGTGCTGGCCCTGGTCCGCGGCAGCAGCACCGGCGTCACGCTCACCGACCAGGTGACGACCACCGGCGAGCGCCTGGCGGAGGTGCGCCTCGACGCCGCCCGCCCCGATGCGGTGCTGACGGCGGACGGCGCGTGGGAGTGGCTGCGCGCCGTACTGACGGTGGGCACCTGCGCGCAGGCGCTCGGGCTCGGGCAACGGGTGCTGGACATGACCAGCGAATACGCGGCCAAGCGCGAGCAGTTCGGATACCCGATCGCGACCTTCCAGGCCGTGGCGGTGCAGGCCGCGGACCGCTTCATCGACCTCAAGGCGATGGAGGCCACGCTGTGGCAGGCGGTCTGGCGGCTGAAGCCGGCGGATGTCGCGGTGGCCAAGATCTGGGCGGCCGAGGGCGTACGCCGCACGGTGCAGACCGCGCAGCACCTGCACGGCGGCTTCGGCGCGGACACGGACTACCCGCTGCACCGCTACCACGCCTGGGCCAAGCAGCTGGAGCTGTCGCTCGGCCCGGCGTCGGCGCACGAGGAGGAGCTCGGGGAGCTGCTGGCGGCGGAGTAGCGGGGGCTACGAGAGGGTGAGCCGGCTCAGAGGACCGTGCCCGGCTCGCCCTTGTCCGTGACCACCTTGCGGCCCGCGGCGGCCCAGTGCTCCATGCCGCCCGCGACGTTCACCGCGTCGATGCCCTGCTGCGCCAGGTACATCGTGACCTGCGCGGAGCGGCCGCCGACGCGGCAGATGACATGGATGCGGCCGTCCTGCGGGGCCGCCTCGGTCAGCTCGCCGATCCGGGCGACGAACTCGCTCATCGGAATGTGCAGCGCGCCCTCGGCATGCCCCGCCTGCCACTCGTCGTCCTCTCGGACATCCAGCAGGAAGTCGGCGTCGGTGAGCTCGTCGACGGTGACGGTGGGAACCTGGCCAGAATTCATGCCGACGACGCTACCCGACGAGCTCCGCGAGCTTCGCCTCGCGCTCGGCGACCCGGGCCAGCAGCTCCTCGGCGATCTCCTCGATCAGCTGGTCCGGATCGTCCGGCGCCATCTTCAGCATCTGCCCGATGGCGCTCTCCTCCAGCGTCGCCGCGGCCCTGGCCAGCACCTCCTTGCGCTCCGCCAGCCACTCCAGCTGCGCGTACAGCTCCTCGCTGCGGCTCGGCTTCGCCTCCGGCGGCGGGGGCCCCGCCTCCCACTCCTCGGTGAGCGCGCGCAGCAGCTCCTCGTCGCTGTTCGCGTACGCCTGATTGACCCGGGTGATGAACTCGCCGCGCCGCTCCCGCTCGGCGTCGTCCGTGGCCAGGTCCGGGTGCGCCTTGCGGGCGAGGTCGCGGTACAGCTTCCGGGCGGCGTCGCTGGGCCGGACCCGCGGCGGCGACTGCGCCGACTGGTCGGTGAGCATCGCGGCGGCCTCCGGGGCGATGCCGTCGGAGTCCATCCAGCCACCGAACAGCTCCTCGACGGAGGGCATCGGCTGTACGAGGCCGCGCAGTTGCTCTGCGCGGCGGAGGTCCTCCGGGTCGCCGGAGCGGGCGGCCTCCGCCTCGGCGATCTGCGCGTCGAGCTCGTCGAGGCGGCTGTACATCGGGCCGAGGCGCTGGTGGTGCAGTCGGGAGAAGTTGTCGACCTCGATGCGGAAGGTCTCTACGGCGACCTCGTATTCGATCAGGGCCTGCTCTGCGGTCCTGACCGCGCGTTCCAGGCGTTCGGTGGGGCTGGGGTCGGTCTCGGTCACTCCGCCAGCGTATGGCCTTCCGGCCGGGGGTGGCGTTGGTGGGTGGGTGTGTGGTGTGCGGTGGGTGCGCCTCGTTGGTCTCGGTGCGGGTTGGGTGGGGCGGCTGCGCGAAACGTCCCGGGCCAGCCCGTCCCGCCTTGCGGGACGCCCTCCCCCGGAGAGGCGGCACGTCCGTCCCCGGAGAGGCGGCGCGTCCGTCCCCGGAGAGGCGGGACGCTCGGCCCCGGCGTGGTTTGGGTTAGGCGCCCAGTTCTGCCGGGAGGCGGCCTGACTTGATGCTGTGGAGGAGTTCTGCGTGGTCGGATTCGACGCCGTCGGCGTAGGTGACCGCGAAGGTGGCTATTGCTTCGTCCAGGGCCTCGGACTTGCCGGCGTAGCCGGATATTTCCCTTGGGTCTGCTGTGTGGGCGTGGGCTCTCGCCAGGAGGGCGCCGGTCATGCGGGCATAGTCGTCTATTTGGTCGGCGGACAGGGCGGCTGGGTCGACGCTGCCCTTGCGGTTGCGGAACTGGCGGACCTGGTAGGGACGGGTGTCGATGGTGGTCCAGCCCAGGAGGCTGTCGCTGACTACCTGCATGCGCTTCTGGCCCAGGATTATGCGGCGGCCTTCATGGCCGCTGTAGTCATTCGGGAGGACCGACGGGCGGGCCTCCTTCACTTGCAGGACGAGCGGCTCGCCGCGGTGGTCGAGGAGCAGCACCACGTACGAGCGCGTGCCCACGCTGCCCGTGCCCACGACGCGGAAAGCGACGTCGTGGACCGCATACCGGGCGAGGAGCGGGTGGCGGTCCTCCGGGAGGGTGCGCAGATATCCCGCGAGGGAGCCGGCCACCGATGCCGCCTCCGCGTCCGGGACCCGGCGCAGCACCGGCGGCGCGCCCGTGAAGCGCCGGGAGCCGTCCGCGAGCACCTCCGTGGCGCCCGCGGCGAACTTCGCGCTGGTATTGCGGCGGGCCTTCTCCGCGACCCGGTCCAGGGTGCCGGCGAGGTCGCGGGCGTCCGTGTGCGAGACGAGCTCCTCGTCGGCGATCGCATTCCAGGCCTCGAGGACGGGCAGCTTGGACAGCCAGCGCATCGTGCGCCGATACGCACCGGCGGCGTCCTGGGCCGCCCCGCGGCAGGCGTCCTCGTCGGCGCCGGCCTCGCGGCCCGCGAGGACGAGTGAGGCGGCGAGGCGCTTGAGGTCCCACTCCCAGGGGCCGGGGGCCGTCTCATCGAAGTCGTTCAGGTCGATGACCAGGCGGCCGCGGGCGTCGCCGTAGAGCCCGAAGTTCGCGGCGTGGGCATCGCCGCAGAGCTGGGCGCGGATGCCTGTGTGGGGGAGGGCCGCCAGGTCGTACGCCATCAGCCCGGCCGAGCCGCGCAGGAAGGCGAACGGGGTGGCCGCCATGCGGCCGACGCGCAGCGGCACGAGCTCGGGCAGCCGCCCGGCATTGGAGGCCTCGACCGCCACCTCCACGGATGGCCTCTCGGCCCCGCGCCGCGCCTGCGCATGCGCCTCGCGCGACAGCCGCTCCCGGACCGCCTTCCCGTCGCGCTTCGGCGAGCGCGCGCGGCGCGCGTCGGCGAAGCCGGGAATCGCGCCGCCGCGCTGGCCGGGGATGGCGGCCTTGCCGGCCGGGGCGCCCGCGCTGGCCGCGCCGCCGCCGCGGGATCGCTGGCCCTGGCCGCCAGCCCTGCCTGCGGCCCCCTCCGCGCCACTCGCCGCTGCGCCGCTCGCACCCACCGTGCCCGCCGCGCGCCCGGCACCTCTCACGCCCACCACGCGCCCCGTGCCTTCCGCGCCCGCCGTCTCCGCCATGGCTGCCTCCCCCGCCTCGGCCCTGCCGCCCACCCGATGCCGCAAAAATTTACAGGGCCGTGCGGCGGTGCCGCACGGCCCTGTGGATAACTTCGTTTGGCGTTAGAGGTTCACGCCGAAGTCCTGCGCGATGCCGCGGAGGCCCGAGGCGTAGCCCTGGCCGACGGCGCGGAACTTCCACTCCGCGCCGTTGCGGTACAGCTCGCCGAAGACCATCGCGGTCTCGGTCGAGGCGTCCTCGCTCAGGTCGTAGCGGGCGATCTCGCTGTTGTCCGCCTGGTTCACGACGCGGATGAAGGCGTTACGGACCTGGCCGAAGCTCTGCTGGCGGGTCTCGGCGTCGTAGATCGACACCGGCACGACGATCTTCTCGATCTCGGCCGGCACGCCCGCGAGGTTGACCTTGATCTGCTCGTCGTCGCCCTCGCCCTCACCCGTGAGGTTGTCCCCGGTGTGCTCCACGGAGCCCTCCGGGGTCTTGAGGTTGTTGAAGAAGATGAAGTGCTTGTCGGAGACGACCTTGCCGTCGGCGCCCGTGCACAGCGCGCTCGCGTCGAGGTCGAAGTCCGCACCGGTGGTGGTACGGACATCCCAGCCCAGCCCGACGATGACGCCGGTCAGGCCGGGGGCCTCCTTGGTCAGCGATACGTTTCCGCCCTTGGAGAGGCTGACACCCATGTTGGCTTCCCTGCACAATCCGGCGCGGGTCGCGCCTCTTGACGATCCTTTTACCCATGGGTCCAACGAGCGGGTGCGAGGTCGGGTTCCCCCGAATTTCCCGACGACTTTTCCGGTGTGCTTCAAGGTCGCGGCCTGATCACTATGTGTTCCAATGGATGCCGGTCAGAAACCGGCAGGAACAGCAGGAACAGGAACTCGCGATGCCCATTCCCACGCTGCGCGCCACGGCGCGTGCGCTGCTGGGCGTGCTGGCGATCCTGTTCGCGCTGCAGCTGGGACAGGCGGCGGGCGCCACGGCTGCGGACACCGCCCCTGCGCCCCGTATCGCGGCATCCTCGCAGGTCACGGCCCCCGAGCAGACCGCAGCCCCCGACGACGGCACCGACCGCCCGGGCTGCAAGAAGACCCCGGGCGCCGCCCAGCACGCCGTCCCCAGCACCCGCGCCGGCGGCGAGCACGCGACCGCGCTGGGGGTTCCGGGCATCGCGGCCGCCGAAGAAGCCGCGCCGCCGCCCGAGCCCACGCGCGTACAAGGGCGGACGGTCCCCGCTCCGGTCCTGAGTCAGCTGTCGGTGCTGCGGCTATAGCGGTGGGCGGCGTTTGCGCTGCCCGCACCCTCTCGTACGGCGGTCCGCATCTGGCGGCCCGGCGAGAGGCTCTGGCCATTCACACCCACAGGAGCTCGCAGCCATGCGACACCGCATCCGGCTCGCCACCCGCGCGCTCGCTCTCTGGAGCCCGCGCCGCTGGGGCGTCGCCGTAGCCGCGGCCGGCGCAACCGCGCTGGTCATCGGCCTGCCGACCGCCGTCATCCCCAACCCCGTCTTCGGCCGGGAGATCGCCCCCGAGTGGTGGAGCTATCCGGCGCTCGCCGCCACCGCCCTGCTGGCGGGCGTGGTGCTCGCCACGTACGTCACCGCGGGGCGCAGCACCACGCCCGGGACTCAAGCCGAGGGCGACACCGTCGGCACTGCCGACACCGCCGACACCGCCGGCACCGCCGGCCCTCCGCACCCCCAGCGCGTCTCGCGCTTCGGGGCCGCGGGCAGCGTGCTGTCCTTCCTCGCCGTCGGCTGCCCCGTCTGCAACAAGCTCGTCCTTCTCGCCCTCGGCGCCTCCGGCGCGGTGAGCTACTGGGCGCCGCTGCAGCCGATCCTCGGCCTCGCGTCCCTCGTCCTCCTCGCCGTCGCCGCCGTGCAGCGCCTCGCGGGTGAGGTGGCCTGCCCGGCCCCCGCCCGTACCGGCCGCACGACCGCGGCCCCCACCGGCCGTACGACCGCCGCCGGCCGCACGACTACCGCCGGCCACTGAACCTTCTCCGGCCACTGAACCCTCTGGAGCACCCCTTCCATGGCTTCCATGACCAGCAAGACCGCCCGTAAGAAGACCACCGTCATCGTCGTGCTCGTCCTCGCCGCAGCCCTCGCGCTCGGGTCCCTCTCCGCCTTCGCGGGCGGAGGCGGAGGCGGTGGCGGTGGCGAGAGCGATGGCGGGAGCGCCGCCGACGTCGATACGGGTGGTGACAGCGGCGCCGGAGACGGCTCCGAAGACCTCACCTCAGAGCAGAAGCAGCAGCTTCTCTCCCTGCAGCGCCGCGACGGCGGCGACCCCATGGCCATGGGCGAGAAGGACGCGCCCGTCGTGCTCATCGAGTACTCGGATTTCCAGTGCCCCTTCTGCGGCAAGTTCGCCCGCGACACCAAGCCGGAGCTGATCAAGAAGTACGTCGACAAGGGCGTGCTGCGCATCGAGTGGCGTAACTTCCCGATCTTCGGCGCTGAGTCGGAGTCCTCGGCTCAGGCCGGCTGGGCGGCCGGACAGCAGGGGCGGTTCTGGCAGTTCCATGACCTCGCGTACGCCAAGGAGCGCAAGAAGAACTCCGGCGAATTCGCCGAGGACAAGCTGATCGCCATGGCCGAGGAGGCCGGGGTCAAGGACATGGCGAAGTTCAAGAAGGACATGAAGTCCAAGGCCGGGGAAAAGGCCGTGGCGCAGGATGCGGGCGAGGGCCAGAGCCTTGGCGTGACCAGCACGCCCGCCTTCCTGATCAACAGCACTCCGGTGCTGGGCGCCCAGCCGACCGAGGTCTTCACCGGGATGGTGGAGGAGGCCCGTAAGGCTGCCGCCGCGAAGGACGCGAAGGACGCGGAGGACAAGGCCAAGTGACCCCCGACATCGGCTATCTGGCCGCCTTCCTCGGCGGCCTGCTTGCCCTGGTGAGTCCGTGCAGCGCGCTGCTGCTGCCCGCCTTCTTCGCGTACTCCGTCAGCGGGGCGGGGCGTCTCCTCGCCCGGACGGTGATCTTTTACGCCGGGCTGTGTACGACTCTGGTGCCGCTCGGGATCGCGGGGTCCTTCGCGAGCAAGCTCTTCTACGGGCATCGTGACGCACTCATCGCGATCGGGGGTTGGACGATCATCGCGCTCGGTGTGGCGACGATGCTCGGCTTCGGCTTCGGGTCGCGGCGGATGCAGGAGGCGGCGGGACGGATCCGGCCGGAGTCGGCTGTGTCCGTGTACGCACTGGGTGCTGTGTACGGGCTCGCGGGCTTCTGCGCCGGGCCGATTCTCGGGTCGGTGCTGACGGTGTCGGCGATGGGCGGGAATGCGGCGTACGGCGGCGTGCTCCTGGCCTTTTACGCGCTGGGGATGGCGGCGCCGCTGTTTGTGCTCGCGATGGCCTGGCATCGCTTCGATCTGGGGAAGCGGAGGTGGCTGCGGGGGCGGCCGGTCAAGGTCGGGCCGCGCCTTGAGCTGCACTCGACGGGGCTGGTGTCGGGGGCGCTGTTCGTTGTGCTGGGCGCCGTTTTCCTGCTCTTCGACGGCACGAGTTCCCTGCCGGGCGGAGTGGGTGTCGAGAACGAGTTCGCCTTGGAGCGGTGGGCTCGTGGGGTGGGGGATGCCGTGCCGGATGGGGTGCTGATTGCTGGTGTTGTGGTCGTAGTGCTCGTGGGGGTGGGGGTGGGGGTTCTGGTGCGGGAGCGGCGTTCCACGTGAAACGTCCCCGGGCGGCAGGTGGGGATAAGGCGGATGGCTTGGCATCGGATGGTGACGGCCGCGCTGCCGGGTCCGTATCGGAGCGGTGCGAGAAACGGATGGCCTCCTGCGGGAGGGAGAGGGGGGCGGGGGGCCTTTGGTCTGCCGGGCGGCGGCGGGGGTGAGTGCCTCTGGCCGCTGGGAGGGGAGGGGGAGAGCGCGGAGTGGGGTGGGCGGAGTGGGGCGGCGCAGGACGGGCGGGACAAGACGGGCGGGACAGGGAGAGGCGGGTCGGGTCGGGGCGGGGCGGGTCGGGGCGGGGCGGGGCGGGGCGGCATAGTGCGGCACGGGGCTGGGCTGAACCTGGGCAGGGCAGGCTGCGTGGGAGGCGCGTTTGCTTCGCCGGGGGCGCGTTTGGGGATGGCGCGCGCTCTTTTTCGTAGGGGTGTGTCGGGCGCGACGCCGCCCCTCCGCCTCCGTGCCCCCGCCTCCCTCCGACACACCCCTACGAAAAAGAGCGCGCGGCCAGGCCGTGCGCGCCCCTCGGGTGGGCGTTCACCACCTGGCCGTCCGTACGAACATGCCCCATCGCCCACCCCGCGACTGGGGACATGCCCCCTGCCGCCGCCCGGCAGGCCAAAGGTGACCCGCCCCCCACTCCCCTCGCAGGAGGCCATCCGTTTCTCGCACCGCTCCGATACGGACCCGGCAGCGCGGCCGTCACCATCCGATGCCAAACCATCCGATTCCAAACCACCCGACTCCAAGCCCCCGCCCCAGGCCTCAAATCCACCCCCTCCTCCCCGCAATCACCCCCGCCTGAAAGCGATTAGCCGCCCCCAGCCGCTCATGCAAGCTGCTGATCCGCCTTCGCATCGTCCGTACCGACCACCCCAACTGCCGCGCGATCGCCTCGTCCTTCAACCCCCCGACCAGCAGCGTCAGCAGCATCCGGTCCTCCTCGCTCAGCGGCTCCTCCGCCGGCCCGCCCCCCAGCGGTGTCCCCTGCCGCCATGCCAGCTCCCAGTAGCCGATCAGCGCGTCCAGCAGTGCCGACGGCCGGATCACCGCCGCCCGCACATCCGTCAGGTCCAGCGACAGGGGCATCAGTGCCAGGTGGTCGTCCGCGATCGCCAGCTTTACCGCCAGGCCCGGCAGCACGCGCGCCTCCTCGCCCCGCGCCACCAGCGAGCGGATGTCCTCCAGCACGCCCGGCCACTCCAGCGCCTCGGGCGCGTACACCGCCCGGTACCGCAGTCCGCGCCCCAGCGCATGGACCTCCACCGGGTTGGCCGTCGTCAGCGCATACGGTGGCCGGTCCAGCGTGCGGACCTCCGAGCGCGCCTCCTGCTGCAGGCGTACGAACCAGCGGCCCAGCGCCTCCCGCCCCGTCGCGAATTCGACCTCCTCCGTCCCCTCGCTGTGCGCCGCGTCGAAGACCCGCGACAGGTCCGCCGCCGCCTGCCGTACCCGGTCGAGCTCGCCCGCCCGTGCCCGTACCAGCGCCTCCACCGCCGCCTGCGGCTCGATCGCCGCGTACCGGCG
The DNA here is from genome assembly GCF_048572725.1 of Streptomyces boninensis. NCBI lineage: Bacteria > Bacillati > Actinomycetota > Actinomycetes > Kitasatosporales > Streptomycetaceae > Streptomyces > Streptomyces boninensis. The sequence goes on along the minus strand of NZ_CP183837.1, from coordinate 5,088,830 downwards.
CCGCGCCCCCGCCAGCCGCCCCACCAACCCCGCGTCATGCAGCCGCGAAAGCGCCCGGGCCGCCCGTTCCGCCGAGCAGTCGAGCGCCTCCGCGAGCTCGGCCGGAGCCGCCGTCGTACGGGCAAGAACGGCGCGGTAGACCGCCTCGTCGAAGGGATCGATGCCGACGGCTGCTAGATCACCGGTCATGGCCGGTGATCCTGGCCCACCTGTGCCAGCGGCAGCAATGGGCCACGGGGAATCGTTGCCGCGACTTGTCCATGCCAACTAGGACATCCCCATGGCCCCTTCGCACCCCGTGCACCGCAGACCTCTCGCGTACGGCATCACCACCGCCGTACTCGCCGCGCTCCTCGGCGCCCCCGCCGCCGCGGCCCCACACCCCGGGCCGCAGAGCGGCAAGCAGCGCGTCATCGTCGAGCTGGACCGCGCCGCCGCCCTCCAGGCCGCGCCCGGCCCGATGCGCAGCGCCCGCGCCGCAGACGTCAAGGCCGAGCGCCGCCAGGTCGCGGCCGCGCAGCGCAGCCTCCTCGACGCGGCGGAAGGCAAGGGCGTCGAGCCCAAGGCCGTACGAAAGCTGGGGCTGCTGCTCAACGCCGTTGCGATGACCGTCGATTCGGCCGCCGACGTCGCCACGCTGCGCGCCCTGCCAGGAGTCAAGTCCGTACGGCCCGACGCGAAGATACGGGTCCTCGACACCGACGCCCAGCAGCTCACCGGCGTCCCCGACGTCTGGAAGCGGGACGCCCCCGACGGCTCGAAGGCGACCGGCAAGGGGACCACCGTCGCCGTCGTCGACACCGGCATCGACTACACCCACCCCGACCTCGGCGGCGGCTTCGGCGCCGGGCACAAGGTGGTCGCGGGCCATGACTTCGTCAACAACGACGACGACCCGATGGACGACCACCTCCACGGCACCCACGTCGCCGGCACCATCGCCGGCAAGGCGGTGTCCGACCAGCCCGACAAGGGCGTCACCGGCGCCGCCCCGGATGCCGAACTCACCGCGTACAAGGTCATGGACGCCGAGGGCCGCGGCGACACCTCCGCCGTCATCGCCGGCATCGAGGCCGCCGCCGACCCGGCGAACCCGCACCGCGCCGACGTCATCAACCTCAGCATCGGCGGCCCCGGCGACGGCTTGGACCCGCTCGGCCTCGCCGCCACCGCCGCCGTCGACGCGGGCGTCGTCGTCGTGGCCGCCGCGGGCAACGAGGGCCCCGGCCCGTACACCGTCGGCAGCCCGGCCGCCGCCCGCGGCGTGCTCGCGGTAGGCGCCTCGACCAGCGGCATCCGCGTGCCCGAGCTGCGCCACGAGGGCGCGAAGCTGGACACGTACCGCGGCGTGGCCTCCGCGAACCCGCCCGCGGGCGCCGTCAGCGGCAAGGTCGTGAGCATCGGCGCCGGGACCGCGGAGGACTGGGAGAAGGCGGGGGATGTGAAGGGCAAGTTCGTCCTGTACGCCTTCCCGCCGGCCACCACGCCCGAGGATCTGCGCGGCGACGACCAACTCGTCTACCAGGAAGCCGAGAAGCGCGGCGCTCTCGCCCTCATCGGCGGCGTGGGCGGGGGCGGCGGCCCGGTTACGGCACAGGCGCCGCCGCAAGAGCAGCAAGCGTCCCCCGTCGCCCGCATCCCCGCCGACGCCGACGTCACCCCCCAGGCCTCCGGCGACGAATACCGCATGGACCGCCTCCCCATCCTCGGCGTCGACCGCTTCCAGGGCGAAGACCTCGCCGCCATGGCAGGCACCGACGCCAAGGTCACCCTCTCCGCCCGCGACTCCACCGACGAGATCGCCGCCTTCTCCTCCCGCGGCCCCGACGCCGGCCTGGGCATGAAGCCGGACATCGTGGCGCCCGGCGTAGAGATACGCAGCACCGTCCCCAAGTCCCGCTACCCCTCCGGCATCAAGCGCCTCTCCGGTACGTCCATGGCCACCCCGCTCGTCGCCGCCTCCGCCGCGCTGCTGCGCCAGCTGCACCCGGACCGTACGGCCGCGGACACCACCGCCGCCCTCATCGGCTCCGCCAAGCACCTCAAGGGCGTCGACCGCCTCGCCCAGGGCGCAGGCCGCCTCGACGTCCCGGCCGCCGCCGACGCCGCGCTCACCGCGGCACCCGCCACCGTCTCCTTCCGGCTGCCGCACATGGACGAGCGCACCGTCTCGGGCACCCGGACGGTCACCCTCCACAACCCCGGCGACAAGCAGATCACCGGCTCGACCAGCGCATCCGGCACCGGAGCCACCGTCTCCCCGCGCCACGTCACCGTCCCCGCCCACGGCACAGCAAAGGTGCAGCTGCGCATCCGCGCCGATCGCCCGAAGGGCAGAACGGTCCACTTCACCGGCGCCATCACCGTCAGCCCGACAGGCGGCAAGGACACCCCCACCCTCACGGTCCCGTATCTCCTCGACTCCGCCCCCCTCTACATCGACGCCACCCCGGACCCGACCACCGGCCCCACCGACGTGTACGTCTACACCCCGACCCCCCTCAAGTCCCCGCCCACGCTGACGATCGACCCGCCGCACGGCCGCCCGTACGAGGTGAAGACCCAGGCCACCGGCGACCCGCGCCACTACGTCGCCCCCGCCGTCAAGGGCGAGCGCGCCGGCACGTACCGCGTCACCGCGAAAGCCACCACGGCCGCCGGCAAGCGGCAGTACGGCGAGGGCGGCTTCGCGGTCGCCGCGCCGGGTGGCGACAAGGGCAAGTGGCAGCCCATCGGCCCCAACAGCTCCTCCGGCGAGCTCACCCGCGCCCCCTCCGCGGGCGACCAGGCGGTGATCAGCCAGTACGGCGTGGCCGGCGGCTGGCTCACCACCGACCGCGGCAAGAGCTGGAAGCAGCAGAGCCACACGCCGTTCATGGGCGTGGGCGTCAAGGGCTCGTCCATCGTCATCGACAAGGACGACCCCACGCGCTGGTGGTCCACGGTCGCCGCGTCGAACTGGACCGTCGGCTCCGGCGGCATCATGCGCACCGACGACAACGGCCGCACCTGGCAGCGCCTGAACGCCCCCGACCTCACCTACGACGGCCTGGTCGCATCCCGCGACACCAAGGTCCTGGTGACCGAGGCGAACGGCACCCCGTACGTCAGCCGCGACGCCGGCGACACCTGGACCGCCGAGGACCTCGGCCTCCCGGGCGAGGCCGCCGACATCGCCTTCGGCGGCGACGACCTCTACCTCTGGTCGGGCCAGAGCATCTGGGTCGTACGGGACATGAGCAGCGGCACCCCCCAGCCCGCCGAGAAGATCTACACCGCCGACCCCGCCTCCCGCCTCGGCGGCTTCGACGCCGACGACGGCCTGGTGGCCGTCAAGGTGCAGGGCAAGGCCGCCGGCGTGCACGTCAGCTCCGACGGCGGCCGCAGCTGGAACGCCCCGCACGGCAGCAGCTGGGGCACGGTGCAGGTCGCCGACGGCGGGGTCTACTTCGAACCGCCGGGCGACGACGCCGAGATCAGCGAGGACGGCGGCAAGACCTGGACGAAGGTGAAGAAGCAGAACAGCAGCGCCGTCACCATCGACTACGACCGCTGGCAGGACGGCTCGTACACGGTCTCCTCCTCGTCCGGCACGTACCGCCCCAAGGCCGGCGGCGGCTACGACCGCCTCGGCGTCCAGGGCGGCTCCATCCCCGCCCTCGCCGCCACCGAAGGCGCCCTGCTCGCGGGCACCGACAACGGCACCTACCGCACCGGACTCCCCGCCCGCAGCCCCGAGTGGGGTCAGGGCGAGTTCGAGGGCAGCACCGGCACCGCGACCCCTCAGATCGAGGCGTACGCGAAGGACCCGAAGATCGTCTGGCGTGCCTTCGAGAGCCTGCGCGGCCTGACGCTGCAGCGCAGCGACGACGCCGGCAAGACCTGGGAGGACCGCGGACAGCTCGACGGCCTGGCGACCTCCCTCATGGTCGACCCGCGCGACCCCGACAAGGTGGCGGTCGGCTACCGGCGCCCCGACGCCGTCGGCATCTACACCACCACGGACGGCGGCGCGGACTGGAAGTCGCACATCCAGCGCGACTACATGCAGGCGCTGGCCGCCGACCCGGCCGACCCGGGGCGGCTGTGGGTCGGCGGCCTGAACGGGCTCTACTACTCGGACGACTTCGGCGCCACCCTGCACAAGCGCGCCGACACCGAGGTGCGTGCGATCGGCTTCGCCGGCTCCCGGATGATCATCGGCGGCGCCGGGCTGCACTACAGCACCGACGGCGGCCGCACCCTGCACCGGGCGGACACGGGCGGGCTGCGCGTCCAGGTCTCCGACGTCGTACGGGCGGACGGCGCCTGGTACGCCGGTACGACCACCCGCTGGATGCCGGGCGAGCCGCCGCACGGCGGGCGCGGGGTGCTGCGGTCGACGGACAACGGCCGCACCTGGCAGAACGTCTCCGTCGGCCTGCAGAACACCGATGTGCTGTCGCTGGCCGCCGCTGAAGGCTCGCTGTACGCGGGCACCGAGTACGGCGGCGTCCACCGGCTGCGGCTGGAGGACTGACCGCAACCGCCCCGGGCACATTCACTCCGCATACGACGGTGGATCAACTCCCTTGCGGGGTAAGCCACTTCGCATCGGAACGTGCGGCTCCGCGGTCCGCCTGTCGGGAGACGGGCCGCGGGGCCGGTACCCGGCCAGGGGGTGCGCCGTGCAACCGATCGCCGTAGCAGCCGTGTACGCCGAAGAACTCGCCGAGCAGGCCGAGGACTTCCTGCTCAGGTACGCCGCGGAGGAGGACGTCACCGGGGCCGGCGACCGCCTGGCCGGTGTCCGCGCCGAGATCGCGGCCACCGGCACGTACACCCACACCTCCGCCGAGCTGGCCTACGGCGCCCGCGTCGCGTGGCGGAACTCCAACCGCTGCATCGGCCGCCTCTACTGGCGCTCGCTGCGCGTCCGCGACCGCCGCCATGTCTCGTCCCCGGCCCGGGTCGCGCTCGAATGCGCCAGCCATCTGCGCGAGGCGACGAACGGCGGCCGCATCCGCCCGCTGATCACCGTCTTCGCCCCGGACCGCCCCGGCCGCCCCGGGCCCCGGATCCGTAACGAGCAGCTGATCCGCTACGCGGGCTACGCCCAGGGCCACGGCGACCCCATGAACGCGGACACCACCGCCACCGCCCTCGCGCTGGGCTGGCCGGGCGGCGCGGGCACGCCCTTCGACGTACTCCCGCTGGTCATCGAATCGGCGCCGGAACCGCCCGGCTGCCACGTCCTCCCGCCGGACGCCGTGCTGGAGGTGGAGATCACCCACCCGGACGGGGACTGGCTCGCGGACCTGGGCCTGCGCTGGCATGCCGTGCCCGCCATCTCCTCCATGTGCCTGGAGATCGGCGGCATCTGCTATCCGGCGGCGCCCTTCAACGGCTGGTACATGGGTACCGAGATCGGCGCCCGCAATCTCGCCGACGCCGACCGCTACCACCTGCTCCCGGTGATCGCGGAACGCCTCGGCCTGGACACCACCACCGACCGCTCCCTCTGGAAGGACCGCGCCCTGGTCGAGCTGAACCGCGCCGTCCTGCACTCCTTCGACCGCGCCGGCGTCACCATCACCGACCACCACACCGAGGCCGAGCGCTTCCTCGCCCACATCGAGCGCGAGGCCCGCCGCGGCCGCCCGACCAGCGCGGACTGGTCCTGGATCGTGCCGCCGCTGTCCGGCTCCACGACCCCGGTCTTCCACCGCTACTACGACACGACGGAGCGCACCCCGGCCTACGTGCACCGCCACCCGGCGGCTACGCCGACGGCAGCTTGAGCCGCTGGCCGACGGCGATCGCGTCGGGGTTGGCGATCCCGTTGAGCCTGGCGATCTCCAGGTAGCGGCGGGCGGCGCCGAGCTTGGCCATGGCGATGCCGGAGAGGGTGTCGCCGGCCTTGACGGTGTAGGTGGCGGGGCGCTTGGCGGCGGTGGTCTTGCGGGCCGTGGTCTTTGCCGCGGTGGCCTTCTTCGCGGTGGTCTTACGGGCCGTGGTCTTCCTCGCGGTCGCCTTCTTCGCCCGCGCGACGCCGTGCCCGGCGAGGTAGGCCATGGGATCCGTATGCCCGTGATAGCGATTCGCCGTACGGGCCTCGAAGTGCAGATGCGGCCCGGTGACATTCCCGGTGGCCCCGGAGAGCCCGATCTGCTGACCGCCGCCGACGTGGTCGCCGCTCCGTACGCCCAGCTGGCTCATGTGCGCGTAGAGCGTGAAGCGACCGTCGGCCATCTGCAGCACGACGTAATTCCCGTACGCGTTGTCCCACCCGGCCGTCACCACGGTCCCGGGCCCGACCGCCTTCACCGGCGTCCCGGGCGGCACCCCGAAGTCCACTCCGGTATGAAACCCGGCAGCCCACGCCCCCGGCTTCCGGTACTTGGCCGTCACCCGCCCCTTATCAACCGGCATGACCCATTTTGTCGTACTCACACCTCCTTCCTACCCGCACCCTCAGCCCGCCGCAACGGCGTCGTGGACGGTTTCCGGCTACGGCTTGAGGAGGGCCTTGATCGCGCGGCGCTCGTCCATGGCCGCGTACCCCTCGGCGACCTGCTCCAGGGGCAGGGTGAGGTCGAAGACCTTGCCCGGGTCGATGCGGCCCGACAGGACGGCGTCGAGCAGATCGGGCAGATAGCGGCGTACGGGGGCGGGGCCGCCGCGCATCCCGACGTGCGAGTAGAAGAGTTCCGCGCCGTCGATCGCGACCTCGTGCGGGACGCCGACGAAGCCGACATTGCCGCCGGGCCGTGTGGAGCGCAGCGCCTGCCGCATGGACTCGCCGGTGCCGACGCACTCCAGCACGCTGTCCGCGCCAATCCCGCCGGTCATCTCCTTGATCCGCGCGACCCCCTCGTCCCCGCGCTCGGTAACGATGTCGGTGGCCCCGAACTCCCGGGCCAGCCGCTGCCGCGGCTCATGCCGCGACATGGCGATGATCCGCTCCGCCCCCATCTCCTTCGCGGCGATGACACCACACAGCCCGACCGCCCCGTCACCGACGACCACAGCGGTCGATCCGGGCTCCACCTCGGCGGCATCGGCGGCCCACCACCCGGTCCCCATGACATCGGACACGGCGAGCAGCCCCGGCCAGAACCGCTCGTCCGGCACCCCATCGGTGGCGACGAGGGTGCCGTGAGCATTGGGGATGCGCACGTAATCGGCCTGGCAGGTGCCCATGAACTCGCGGTTCAGGCAGTTGGACTGGAATCCATTACGGCAGTTCGCACACGTGTTGTCCGAGGTGGCAAAGGACCCGACAACGAACTCCCCCGGCCGCACATTCGTCACCTCGCTCCCCACCTCCTCCACGAACCCGACGTACTCGTGCCCCATCTGATGCGGCCCACCGACCTCGTCGAGCCCGCGATACGGCCACAGGTCGGACCCGCACACACAGGTGACAGCGGTGCGGATGATGGCGTCGGTGGCGTGGAGGATCTTCGGGTCGGCGAGGGTCTCGAAGCGGATATCGCCGGGGGCGTGAATGACTGCGCCGCGCATGATGGGGGGCCTTTCGCGGTTCGGTGCGGTGTTCCTCGTAGCCAGATAACCCCCTGTGCACGCCGCCAGGGAGCTACCGATAAGGGGTGTACTGGCAGTACACCCCTTTTGCGGTACGCGGACGGCTGCCTACTACCGCTCGGCGGACTCCGAGGCCGGCCGGTCGGAGAGCTTCAGCCAGACGACGCCGCCGATGATCAGCAGGAGCCAGCCGGCCTTGCCCAGCGTGAGCGTCTCCGGGAAGAAAACCGGCCCGAGCAGCGCCGCGCCGACGGCGCCGATCCCGGCCCACACGGCGTAACCGATCCCGACGTCGATGGTGCGCAGCGAGATGCTCAGCGCGAGAAGGGTGAGCAGGAAGAACACCACGGCGACGAGCGACCAGGACAGGATGGTGAAGCCTTCGCTGCCGCCGACGGAGAGGGCGTAGCCGACTTCGAAGACGCCGGCGAGGAGGAGGGTCAGCCAGGCGCGGGTGCGGGTGGCGGGGGTCGTATCGGTGGCGGTGGCAGGGGCGGCGGTGGCGGTGGCGGTGGTCATGAGGGTTCCTCCCGGGCAAGTGGATGCGTTACGGAGCGGGGTGGGGTGGGGTGGCTGTCGCGGCGAGGGCTCAGGCGGCGCCGCTGAGCTGGAGACCGACCACGCCGACGATGACGGCGGCGATCCCGAGGAACTTGCGCCAGTCGAGACGCTGGCCGAAGAAGAGGGCTCCCAGGACGACGATCCCGACGCCCGCGGCGGAGGTCCAGATCGCGTAGCCGACGCCGACCTCGAAGGTCATCAGGGCCAGGCTGAGGACGTACGTGGCGATGCCGCCGCTGACCAGCGTGGCGACCGACCAGCCGAGGCGGGTGAAGCCCTGCGCCTTGCCGGCGGAGATGGCGACGGCGACCTCGAAGACGACGGCGATGGAGAGATAGAGCCAGTGCATGACGGTTCCTTTCGGCTTTCGGCTTTTCGGAGGGGTGGGTTCAGGCGGGGCGGGTTCAGGCGAGGTGATGCAGCGAGCGGTACCGGGAGAAGGGCACCAGCGCCCGCTCCACGGGCAGTCGCCGCGCCGTCCGCTCCAGCGGCAGCGGCTCGCCCGGATATCCCGGCCGGTAGTCGAAGCCCCACGCGGCGGCCGTGTCGCGGCCCACCGCGTAATGGACCTCGGCGATGCCGTGCTCGGCGGCGAAGCGGTAACACATGTCGCAGGGCTCACCGGTCGCCAGCAGCACCGCGCCCCGGACCGCCTCCGCCCCGTACGCCCGCACGGCCTCCCGGATCGCGGTGACCTCGGCATGGGCGGTGGGATCGCCGGTCTCGCGGACGCGATTCATGCCGGGCGCGGAGACCTGGCCGTCCGCGTGCAGCAGCTGCCCGACAAAGGGGACCCCACCGGCCTCGACGTGCTGAATGCTCAGCTCCACGGCGGCTGCCATCAGACTCCGTGGACCACCACGGCCGGACCCGGTCATGACACGACCGCCTCATCCAGCTCTCCCAGCGCACGCCGGATGACCCCTTCCGTGGCCACGCCCTGAATGCGCCGCTCGCCGATCACGATGGTGGGTACGACCGTGATCTCCAGCCGCGCCGACTCGGCCAGCGCGGCCCGGTGCCGCTCGGCGTACGCCGGGTCGTCCAGGGCCATGGCGTACTCAGCCGCATCCAGTCCGACCTCCCCGGCAAGCCGCGCCAGCACCGCCCGGTCCCCGATGTCGAGGTCCTCCCGGAAGAAGGCCGTCAGCAGCCGCCGGTGGTAGGCATGCCCGCGGTCATGGTCCTGGGCGTACTGGGCGCCCCGGAAGGCGAGTTCCGTGTAGGGCTGCGGGGAGAGGGTGGGGAGCCGCATCGGGACCTGGTGGTGCCGGGCCATGGGGTAGACGGCACGGTTCCAGATGTCGGGCAGGTACGGGTCCTCAGGTCGCAGGGTGGGCGTGGGGTGGGGGCGCAGCTCGTGGGGGTGGTGCACCACTTCTACGTCCGGGAGGTCCGTCCGGTCCCGTACCGCCCGCTCGATCAGCTCATCGGCGATCAGGCAGAACGGGCACACGTAGTCGGACCAGATGTGGATCTTTGCCGCCATGCTCGCCTCCGGTTTCACCCGGCGCACCCGGTGTGCGCCGCTCCTGTACCTTCGGACCTCACACCGGTGTCAAGTGCAAGGCGGCTGGGAGGGGCTCATGCGGATTGGCGAGCTGGCGGAAGCGACCGGAGTCAGCAGCCGTTCGCTCCGCTATTACGAGGAGCACGGCCTGATCCGCTCCGAACGCACCCCGGGCGGCTGGCGCGACTTCGACCCGTCGATGGTCGACCGCGTGGTGATGGTCCAGCACCTCTTCGCGGCAGGCCTGGGCAGCACCACGATCGACCAGGTCCTCCCCTGCCTGGACGCCGCACCGGAGGACCGCAACGGCGAAATGGAACGCCTCCTCGCCGAACAGGCCGACCGCCTCGCCGCCAAACAACGCGACATCGAACGCGAACGCGAGATCCTCCAGTCCCTCCGCCGCGAAACCGCCCTCCCGGGCGCCACCCTGCAGGAGTGATCGTGAGCAGGATCCTCGTCACCGGTTCCGCGGACGGCCTCGGGCGGGCGGCAGCCGATGCGCTGCTGTCCGCGGGCCACAAGGTCGTGGCGCACGCCCGTAACCAAGAGCGCGCCGCCGCCCTGAAGCCCCTCACCGACCGCGGCGCGGACCTGGTGGTCGGCGACTTCACGGACCCGGGCGCGGTACGGGCCATCGCCGCCGAGCTGAGCGAAGCCGAGCCGCTCGACGCCGTCATCCACAACGCCGGGGTATGGAGCGGCCCTGCCGTCATGCCGGTCAACGTCATCGCCCCGTACCTGCTCACCGCCCTGCTGCCCGGCCCGCGCCGGCTGGTGTACCTGAGCAGCGGCTCCCACTACGACGGCCGCCCCGCACCGGCCGGCGTCGACTGGCGCGGCAGGAAGGCCGGCTCGTACGCCGACAGCAAACTCTTCGTCACCACGCTGGCGGCCGCCGTGGCCCGCCTGCGCCCCGGCGTGCTGAGCAACGCCGTCGACCCGGGCTGGGTCCCCACCAAGATGGGCGGCCCCGGCGCCCCCGACGACCTCGACCTCGGCCACCGCACCCAGGCCTGGCTGGCATCGAGCGACGATCCCGAGGCCCGGACCACAGGCGGCTACTGGTACCACCAAGGCCTGCAGCAGCCACACCCCGCCGTCCACGACGAGCCCTTCCAGGACCTCCTTCTACGGACCCTGGCCGAGGAAACCGGCACGCCGCTCACCTAAGCTTGAAGCAACGCAAAGACCCCCGGTCCGAGGACCGGGGGTCTGCTCTGTTCTGTGCGCGAGGGGGGAGTTGAACCCCCACGCCCTTTCGGGCACTGGAACCTGAATCCAGCGCGTCTGCCTATTCCGCCACCCGCGCATTGGGTGTGTCGCTCGGCTGTGCGCCTCTCGACACCCAGAAGGTTAGCACGGTGGTCAGGGTGGAATCACATCCGTTTGTGGCCGCCCGCACGGGGCAGGGCAGAGGCGGCGGAGGGAGGGGTTCCGTAGGGCTGCGAGGACCGGCGAAACCGGAGGTATCGGCGCCCCTGTCCCGCCGGGGCCCATGGGTGCGGGACACTGGGGGTACGCGCCTTTACCATCCCAGTGGGACAAGGGCGGGGCGGTGTGAGAGCCATGACACCTCCCCGGAGCGCGGCAGCAGGGAACCAGCTGTATCGCTCGCGCGTGGATACGATCAGTGGCCAGTACGAGGAACAGTACGAACAGGACGTTCGAGGACCGGACCGTGTGAGGCAGGTCTCGAAGGAAGGAGGTGCCCGGTGGGAGTACTGAAGAAGTTTGAGCAGCGGCTCGAGGGTCTCGTGAACGGCACCTTCGCCAAGGTGTTCAAGTCCGAGGTGCAGCCGGTGGAGATCGCGGGCGCGCTGCAGCGCGAGTGCGACAACAACGCCACCATCTGGAACCGCGAGCGCACCGTCGTCCCCAACGACTTCATCGTCGAGCTGTCCACCCCGGACTACGACCGGCTGGCGCCCTACTCGGGCCAGCTCGGCCAGGAGCTCGCGGGCATGGTCAGGGACTATGCCCAGCAGCAGCGCTACACCTTCATGGGCCCGATAAAGGTGCACCTGGAGAAGGCCGACGACCTCGACACCGGCCTCTACCGGGTCCGCAGCCGCACCTTGGCGGGCAGCCACTCGCAGTCCCCGCAGGCCCAGCAGGCAGGCGCCGCCCCGGGCGGCGCAGGCGCCCCCGCGTACCCGCAGCAGCCCCCCGCCATGCCCTCCGCACCCCCGCCCGGCGGCAGCCGCGGACCCGGCGGACAGTCCCGCAGCTGGGTCGAGATCAATGGCGTTCGTCACCAGATCTCCCGCGGCTCGCTCGTCATGGGCCGCTCCACCGAGGCCGACGTACGCATCGATGACCCCGGCGTTTCGCGGCGGCACTGCGAAATCCGCGTCTCCCCGGAGGGCGCCGCGGTGCAGGACCTCGGATCCACAAACGGAATCGTGGTGGACGGACAGCACACCCAGCGCGCTACGCTCCGCGACGGCTCCCGCATCGTCGTGGGGAGCACCACCGTCATTTACCGGCAAGCCGAAGGGTGAAGAGCAGCCGATGTCAGAGCTGACCCTCACGGTCATGCGGCTGGGTTTCCTCGCCGTACTGTGGCTGTTCGTCATCGTGGCCGTCCAGGTCATCCGCAGCGACCTGTTCGGCACCCGGGTGACCCAGCGGGCCGGGCGGCAGGCACAGCCCCGCCAGGCCCCGCAGCAGGCCGCCCAGCAGGCCCCGGCGCGTGACCGCGGCCGCCGCGCCTCCCGGGGCGCGCCCACCAAGCTCGTCATCACCGAGGGCTCGCTCACGGGTACGACCGTCAGCCTCCAGGGGCAGACCATCACCCTCGGGCGGGCACATGATTCGACGATCGTGCTGGACGACGACTACGCGTCCTCCCGGCATGCCAGGATCTATCCGGACCAGAGCGGCCGCTGGATCGTCGAGGACCTCGGTTCCACGAACGGCACGTACCTCGACCGGACCCGGTTGACGACCCCGCAGCCGCTGGCCCCAGGCACGCCGATCAGAATCGGCAAGACCGTCATCGAGCTGCGGAAGTAAGACTGACCATGACCGGAGGGTGGGCACCATGCGGATGTACCCGGAGCCGACGGGCGAGGTGCGCATGAGCCTTTCCCTGCGCTTTGCGGCCGGATCCCACGACGGCATGATCCGCGAGCACAACGAGGACTCGGGATACGCCGGGCCGCGGCTGCTCGCGGTCGCCGACGGCATGGGCGGCCAGGCGGCCGGCGAGGTCGCCTCGTCCGAGGTGATCTCCACGATCGTCCAGCTGGACGAGGACATCCCGGGCTCCGACATCCTGACGTCGCTCGGCACCGCCGTGGAGCGGGCCAACGACCAGCTCCGCGACATGGTCGAGGAGGACCCGCAGCTCGAGGGCATGGGCACGACCCTGACCGCGCTGCTGTGGACCGGGCAGCGGCTCGGGCTCGTGCACGTAGGCGACTCGCGGGCCTATCTGCTGCGGGACGGGCAGCTGACCCAAATCACCCAGGACCACACGTGGGTGCAGCGCCTCGTCGACGAGGGCCGGATTACGGAAGAAGAGGCCACCACGCACCCGCAGCGGTCGCTGCTGATGCGGGCCCTCGGCTCCGGCGACCACGTCGAGCCGGACCTGTCGATTCGTGAGGTACGGGCCGGGGACCGGTATCTGATCTGCTCCGACGGCCTCTCGTCCGTCGTCACCGACCAGACCATCGAGGACACCCTCGCCAGCTACCAGGGCCCGCACGAGACCGTGCAGGAGCTCATCCAGCTCGCGCTGCGCGGCGGCGGCCCCGACAACATCACGGTGATCATCGCCGACGTCGTGGACGTCGACGACAACGACACCCTCGCCGGGCAGCTCAACGACACCCCGGTCGTCGTGGGCGCCGTCGCCGAAAACCAGCAGCAGCTCCACGAGGGCCCCTCCACCCCGGCCGCCCGCGCCGCGTCGCTCGGCCGCCCGGTGCCGCCACAGGGCGGCTTCGGCCCACCCGCGGGCGGTGAGGCCGACCCGTACGGGCTCGGCTACAACGACGAGGACTTCATCAAGCCCCCGAAGCGCTACAAGTGGCTCAAGCGCGGCCTGCTGATCGCGGTCATCGCGGGCGGCATCGGCTTCGGGGCGTACAAGGGCTACGAGTGGACCCAGGACCAGTACTACGTGGGCGCCAACGGCAATCACGTCGCCGTCTACCAGGGCCTGGACCAGAAGCTCGCCTGGATCAACCTGTCGGACGTCTCCGAGGACCACCCCGACATCGAACTCAAGTACCTGCCCAAGTACCAGCAGAAGCAGGTCGAGGACGCCATCACCGTCAGCGACCGCACCCAGGCGCAGGACAAGGTCAGCGACCTCGGCAAGCAGGCCGAGGTGTGCAAGATCCTCGCGGAGCACGCCCAGAGCGAGGACAAGAAGGGCCCCGAGCTCACCGATGAGCAGCAGAAGCTCGCCGGCCAGTGCCCGAACCCGTAACCCCTGGGGGCCCACTCTTTATGAATTGCAGCATGAGCAGCATGAATTGCAGCCAGCCATGAGCAGCACCACGAACACGTCCACCATCAGCTCCGGTTCCCTGCCCAGCAGGCGGAACACCGAGCTGCTGATGCTGATCTTCGCGGTCGCCATCCCGATCTTCGCGTACATCAACGTCGGCCTCGCCAAGGAGGGAACCGTTCCGGCAGGCGTCTTCGGATACGCCGCCGGGCTCGGCTGCCTCGCCGCGGTCGCGCACCTCGTGGTGCGGAAGTTCGCGCCGTACGCCGACCCGCTGATGCTGCCGCTGGCCACGCTGCTCAACGGCATGGGCCTGGTCCTCATCTGGCGGCTCGACCAGGAGCCGTCGCTGACCACCGATGCGGCCGGCGGCGCGGCCGCACCGACCCAGCTGATGTGGTCGACCCTCGGCCTGGCGCTCTTCGTCGGCGTGCTGGTCTTCCTCAAGGACCACCGCGTCCTGCAGCGCTACACCTACATCTCGATGATGGTGGCGCTGGTCCTGCTGGTCCTGCCGATCGTGCCGGGCATCGGGCACTCCGTGTACGGCGCGAAGATCTGGATCCAGATCCCCGGTGTCGGCACCCTGCAGCCCGGCGAGTTCGCGAAGATCATCATCGCGGTCTTCTTCGCCGGCTACCTGATGGTCAAGCGGGACGCCCTCGCGCTCGCCTCCCGCCGCTTCATGGGGCTCTATCTCCCGCGCGGGCGCGACCTCGGCCCGATCCTCGTCATCTGGGCCATGTCCCTGATGATCCTGGTCTTCGAGACCGACCTCGGCACCTCGCTGCTGTTCTTCGGCCTCTTCGTGATCATGCTGTACGTGGCGACCGAGCGCACCAGCTGGATCGTCTTCGGCCTCACCCTTGCCATCGTCGGCGCCGTCGTCGTCGGCTCCTTCGAGCCGCATGTGCACAGCCGCGTCGAGGACTGGCTCGACCCGATGAAGGTCGTCCGCGAGACCGGCAACGCCAACCAGCCCGCCCAGGCCATGTGGGCCTTCGGCTCCGGCGGCGTCCTCGGCTCCGGGCTCGGCCAGGGCTTCTCCCGCCTCATCGGCTTCGCCGCGAAGAGCGACTACATCTTCGCCACCATCGGCGAGGAGCTCGGCCTGGCCGGCTCCATGGCGATCATCCTCGTCTACGGCCTCCTGGTGCAGCGCGGCATCCGTACCGCACTCGCCGCCCGCGACCCGTTCGGCAAGCTCCTCGCCGTCGGCCTCGCGAGCGCCCTCGGGCTGCAGGTCTTCGTCGTCATCGGCGGCGTCACCGGCCTCATCCCACTCACCGGCCAGGCCCTGCCCTTCATCGCACAGGGCGGCTCATCCGTTATCGCCAACTGGGCCCTGGTCGCGATCCTCCTGCGGATCAGCGACACCGCCCGCAGACCGGCCCCTGCCCCGGCCCCGTCCCCTGACGCCGAGATGACCCAGGTGGTCCGCACATGAACAAGCCCCTCCGCCGAGTAGCCATCTTCTGCGGCCTGCTGGTGATGGCGCTGCTGGTACGCGTCAACTGGGTCCAGTTCGTCCAGGCCGACGAGCTGCGTACCGACGACAAGAACCGCCGCGTCTCCATCGAGCGCTACAGCCAGCCGCGCGGCAACATCATCGTCGACGGCAAGGCGATCACCGGATCGACGAAGACCTCCGGCAGCGACTTCGAGTACAAGCGGACGTACACCAACGGCCCCATGTGGTCCCCCGTCACCGGCTACGCCTCCCAGGCCTTCGGCGCCAACCAGCTGGAGAAGCTCAACGACGGCATCCTCACCGGCACCGACGACCGGCTGTTCTTCAACCGCACCATCGACATGCTGACCGGCAAGGACCAGCAGGGCGGGGATGTGGTGACGACGCTGGACGCCAAGGCGCAGAAGGCCGCCTTCCAGGGGCTCGGCGACAAGAAGGGCGCCGTCGTCGCCATAGACCCGTCCACCGGCGCCATCAAGGCGCTCGCGTCCACGCCGTCGTACGACCCGTCCAGCTTCGCCGGAAACTCCGAGAAGGACTCCAGGGACTGGACGAAGCTCAACAAGGACGAGGACAAGCCGATGCTGAACCGGGCGCTCAAGGAGGTCTACGCCCCCGGTTCCACCTTCAAGGTCGTCACCTCCGCGGCGGCCCTGGAGAGCGGCAAGGTCGAGGACATCAACGAGCCGACCGACTCGCCCGACCCGTACAAGCTGCCGGACACGACCGGTGAGAAGCCGCTGCGCAACGAGGGCAACATCCCGTGCAAGAACGCCACCCTCAAGGTCGCCCTGCAGTACTCCTGCAACACGGTGTACGCCAAGCTCAGCGATGAGATCGGCAACAAGGAGATGCGGGAGTACGCCGGGAAGTTCGGCTTCGACGACTCCCAGATCGACACCCCGGTCCGGGCCGCCAGGAGCTCCTACCCCGAGGACAACCGGCCGCAGAACGCCCAGGCCGGCATCGGTCAGGCGTCCGTCGTCGCCACCCCGCTGCAGATGGCCATGGTCGCCTCCGCGGTCGCCAATGACGGCAAGCTGATGAAGCCGTACATGGTGGACGAGCTGCGCGCGCCGAACCTCAACGTGGTCGAGCAGGCGGACCCGGAGGAGTACAGCGAGCCGATGTCCGAGGACCACGCCGGCGACCTCCAGGAAATGATGGAGAACGTCGTCGCCAAGGGCACCGGCACCAACGCCCAGGTCCCCGGCCTGACGGTCGGCGGCAAGACCGGTACCGCCCAGCACGGCGAGAACAACGAACTGAACCCGTACGCCTGGTTCATTTCGTACGGCAAGGACAGCGACGGCAAGAAGATTGCCGTCGCGGTGCTCGTCGAGGACGGCAACGCCAACCGCGACGACATCTCCGGCGGCGGCCTGGCAGCGCCCATCGCCAAGAACGTGATGAAGGCGGCTCTGGACAAATAGGACGATCCGTGGGTAGCCAGGCGCTCTGTCATGGTCTTGGAACAGCGCCATACCGGTCGGATATCGGCGGTGGCTGTTATTCCGGGGCCGCCATCTGCGGCGGGTACGGTATGCCGAGCAGCAGACTGCCATCAGGCCGGAGCGAGGCGCGGCCGCGCAAGAGTCAGAGGCTGGAGAGAGAGCTATGGATGAGCCGCGTCGCCTAGGCGGCCGGTACGAGCTGGGCCAGGTGCTCGGCCGCGGCGGGATGGCCGAGGTCTACCTCGCCCACGACACCCGCCTGGGACGTACCGTGGCCGTGAAGACGCTGCGCGCCGACATGGCCCGCGACCCGTCCTTCCAGGCCCGCTTCCGCCGCGAGGCACAGTCCGCGGCCTCGCTGAACCACCCGGCCATCGTCGCTGTCTACGACACCGGCGAGGACTACATCGACGGCGTCTCCATCCCGTACATCGTGATGGAGTACGTGGACGGCTCCACGCTCAGAGAGCTGCTGCACTCCGGCCGCAAGCTGCTGCCCGAGCGCGCCATGGAGATGACCACCGGCATCCTGCAGGCGCTGGAGTACTCGCACCGCAACGGCATCGTCCACCGCGATATCAAGCCGGCGAACGTCATGCTGACGCGCACCGGCCAGGTCAAGGTCATGGACTTCGGCATCGCGCGTGCCATGGGCGACGCCGGGGTCACGATGACCCAGACCGCGGCCGTGATCGGCACCGCCCAGTACCTCTCTCCCGAGCAGGCCAAGGGCGAGCAGGTGGATGCGCGGAGTGACCTCTACTCCACCGGCTGCCTCATCTACGAGCTGCTGACCAACCGGCCGCCGTTCGTCGGCGACTCCCCGGTGGCGGTGGCGTACCAGCACGTCCGCGAGGAAGCGCAGCCGCCCAGCGTCTACGACCCGGAGATCTCTCCGGAGATGGACGCCATCGTGATGAAGGCGCTCACCAAGGACCCGGACTACCGCTACCAGTCCGCCGACGAGATGCGCGCCGACATCGACGCCTGCCTCGACGGCCAGCCCGTCGCCGCCACCGCCGCCATGGGTGCGGTCGGCTACGGCGGCGACCAGCCCACCCAGGCCATGACCCCGCAGGGCGGCTACGGCGACCGCACCACGATGCTGCCGCCGTCCCGCGACGACGACGGCGGCATGGGCTACGAGGGCCGCGCGGCCCGGCGCCAGCCGCCGCCGCGGAAGGGCGGTCTTTCGACGCTGCTGCTGGTGCTTGCGGGCATTCTGGTGCTGGTCGGCGCGATCTTCATCGGGAAGTCGCTGTTCGGCGGGGACTCGCCGACGGACGGCCAGGTGTCGGTCCCGAGCGTGGAGGGCATGAACCGCGCCGGCGCCAAGGCCAAGCTCGACGAGGCCGAGCTCGACATGGTCGCCAAGAACGGGACCTGCGACAAGGCCGACGTCAACAAGGTCACCGCGCAGGACCCGGCCTCCGGCGCCGAGGTGAAGAAGAACTCCGAGGTCACGGTCACCGTCTGCACCGGCACCAAGGAGATCACGGTGCCGAGCGTGATGGGCCAGGACTTCGAGACGGCCAAGCAGACGCTCGAGGACGAGGGCTTCAAGGTCGAGAAGAAGAACGGTGCGGCCTCCGACACCCCGGGCCAGGTAACCGAGCAGGACCCGGCCGGCAACAGCAAGGCCCCCGACGGCGCGACCATCACGCTCACGGTCACCACCGAGCAGAAGCTGGTGGATGTGCCCGACGTCACCGGCGACGACGCCCCGGCCGCGAAGAAGGAGCTGGAAGACGCCGGCTTCACGGTCGCCACCAAGGACGAGGAGTCGGCCGAGGACGTCGAGAACTCCGTCATCCGGCAGAACCCCGCGGGCGGCGGACAGGCCAAGGAGGGCGCCACGGTCACCATCGTGATCGCCCGCGCACCGCAGGAGACCACCGTCCCCGACGTCACCGGCAAGACCCTCTCCGAGGCCCGGCAGATCCTCACGGACGGCGGCCTGAAGGTGAAGGTCCAGGGTCCGACGCAGGGTAATTCGATGGTCGTCACCACCAATCCGGCTCCGAACACCCCGATCAAGAAGAACCAGGTGGTCACCGTCGTGACCTCGCCGGGCGGCGGGGACGGCGGCGGAGATGGGGAGGAAGACGGCGGGATCTTCCCGTAACGGGTGGCGCTTGAGCCCTAGCGCAGTAGCGCCGAGCCCTAGCGCAGCTCCCTCGGCGGCGTACGGTCCGCATCGACCTTCTCGGTGCGGACCAGCTCGCCCCACACGATGTAGCGGTGCTTCGAGGTGTACATCGGGGTGCAGGTCGTCATGGTGATGTAGCGGCCGGCCTTGTCCTTGCCGGAGCCCTTGGGGATGTCGTCGATGACGCCGGTGTTGTAGCGCGAGGTCTCCGGGAGCTTGTTGAAGACCTTGTAGACGTACCACTTGTCCTTGGTCTCGAAGACCACCGGATCGCCATTGTCGATCTTGTGGATGTTGTGGAACTTGGCGCCGTGGCCGTCGCGGTGCGCGGCCAGCGAGAAGTTGCCCTTGGTGTCCCAGGGGAGCGCGGACTTGACCGGCTTGGTGTAGTAGCCGGCAATCCCGTCGTTGAGCTCCTTGGGGTTGGTGCCCTTCTTGACCAGGATGTCCTTGCCGCTCATCGACGGTACGTGCAGGAAGCCGATGCCGTCCTTGGTGTCCAGCGCGCCGGGCCCGCCCGGCTTGTCCGCCCAGCGGTCGCGCAGCTGGTCGCCCTGGCGGCCCGCCTCGCGGTTGGCCTGCACGTTGGTCCACCACAGCGAGTACGCGACGAACAGGCCGAGGATCACGCCGGCGGTGATCAGCAGCTCGCCAAAGAGCCCGACCGCCGTGGCGAGCGCGCCGCGGCCACGGCGCCGCGGCTGCCGCCGGTGGCCGCTGTCCGTGTCCTGCTCGTACTCCGTCGCCGTCACGCGTTGGTCCCTCATTTCACCAGCGCATCCGGCTTGCCCTTGCTGCGCGGACGCTCCTCCACCATCTTGCCCCACACAATCAACCGGTACTTGCTGGTGAATTCCGGGGTGCAGGTCGTCAGCGTCACGTACCGGCCGGCGCCGTCGAAGCCGGAGCCCTGCGGAACGGGATTGATGACCCCCGTATTTGAGGGCGAGGTGGACGGGAGCGTGCTGGCGACCTTGTAGACGTAGAACTTCTCCTTCGTCTCTACGACAACCGGGTCACCGGGTTCGAGCTTGTTGATGTAGCGGAACGGCTCGCCGTGGGTGTTGCGGTGCCCGGCCACCGCGAAGTTGCCCTTCTTGTCCCAGGGCATCGCGGTCTTCAGCGGTGACTTGTCGTAGTGCCCGACCATGCCGCGGTCGAGGACCTTGTGCTTGTCGGTGCCCTCGGCGACGGGCACCTTCACATCGAGCTTCGGGATATACATGATCGCGAAGCCCTCGCCGGGCTCAAAGGTCCCCGCCTTGCGATCGGGGTCGCCCCCGCCCTGCTCCCACTGCTTCTGCAGCCGGTCCCGTTCGCCGCCGGCCTGCTGCCCGGCGAGCACATTCGTCCACCAGAGCTGATACGCGACGAAGAGCAGCATCAGCACACCGACGGTGATGAAGGTCTCGCCTATGACATGACTGGCGATGGCACCGCGACGCTGCTTGGCCTTGCGGGTCGCCGCCTTGCGCCGGGCGGCCCGTCCGGTGGCGCCGCTGCCGGCGGGGCTGCCCGCGGCGGCGTCATGGTCGGTCTCGACCTCGACGACGGCACCGGCGGCGGGCGCGAGGCCGGGCTCGTCGACGACGGGGAGGACGGCGGTTTCGGCAGGCGCAGGCCCGGGCGCAGGCGCCGGGTGGCGATGGACGGGCCGGGCGCCGCGGAGCGGGGGCTCCTGCGCGGCTGGGGGCGGTGCGGTGTCGGCTGCGGGCGGTGCGGTGCCGGCCACGGGGGTGCGCGGAGCGAACCACCGGCTGCCCACGGCAGGACCGGCGTCCCCGGCGGCCCGGGTCCCCTCGCTCTCGGCATGGGGCGGCGGCGTCGGCTCATGATGCGGGCGGAACCACGCCGACACGGCGGAGGTCGGGTGCCCCGCGGCCGGGTCCGGTGCCACCCCGTCGCCCTGTCGCGGCAGCGGCTCCTGCGGGAGCGGGTCGTGGAGGGGGTCCGTCAGGTGCTCGACCGCCTGCTCCAGCGCGCCGGTGTCCACATATCCCCGGTGGGCCGCGTCCCCGTACTCGCCGCCCCCGCCGTACTCGCCAACCCCGCCGTCCCCGGCGGATCGCGGCTCCGGCACATCCCGCTGCACCCGCAACCGCGGATCCGCGGCATGCGGGTCAGGTGCCGACCGGTCCTGCGGGTGCACCCGGGTCACCCCGTGGCCTTGCCCACCACCGGGGCCAGATCCGCCGACCGGGCCACAGCGGCGTCGTCGCCGCACTCGCGCAGCCAGTTCGCCAGCATCAGGTGGCCCCACTCGGACAGCACCGACTCGGGGTGGAACTGGACCCCCTCGACCGGCAGGTCCCGGTGCCGCAGGCCCATGATGATGCCGTCGGCGGTCTGCGCCGTGACCTGCAGCTCGTCCGGTACGGAAGAAGGCTCCACCGCCAGCGAGTGATAGCGCGTCGCCGTAAACGGCGACGGCAGCCCATGGAAGACGCCCGCACCCTCGTGCGTGACCAGCGACGTCTTGCCGTGCAGCAGCTCCGGCGCGCGGTCGACCACGCCCCCGTACGCCACCGCCATCGACTGCAGGCCGAGGCAGACGCCGAAGACCGGCACCCCGGCGGCCGCGCAGTGGTGCACCATCTCGACGCACACGCCCGCCTGCTCCGGCGTCCCGGGCCCCGGCGACAGCAGCACCCCGTCGAAGCCGTCGTCGGCATGCCGCGGCGCCACCTCGTCGTTGCGCAGCACCTCGCATTCGGCGCCGAGCTGGTACAGGTACTGGACCAGGTTGAAGACGAAGCTGTCGTAGTTGTCCACGACCAGGATGCGCGCGCTCATCGCGGCACCCCCTCGACGGCGCCCATGCCCGAGTCCACCGTCACGTCGTTGAACGGAAGCAGCGGCTCCGCCCACGGGAAGATGTACTGGAAGAGCAGGTAGACCACGCCGAGGATGAGCAAGAGCGAGATCAGCGCGCGGACGAGCGCGTTACCCGGCAGATGCCGCCAGATCCAGCCGTACATGCGCTCCTCACCCATTCCGCCGACCGTTTGCCGTCCCCCAGACTAACCACCCGCACCACCCAGCACCGCAGGCTTCCCCTCGCTCGCCGCCCGCACCTCGTCGAGGTGTGCCCAGGTGATAAGCCGGTGGCTGTGACCCCACTCCGGCTCACAGGTCGTGAGGGTCAGATAGCGGCCGGGGCGGTCGTACGGTGCCGCGCCCGGGTCGAGCGGCTTCGGCACCTCGTTCAGGACGCCGGTGTCGTCGGGCAGCGTCTTGTAGGGACGGGAGTCGATCTTGTACGTGTACCAGGCCTGCCCGTCGTTCAGCACGATCGAGTCGCCGGGCCGCAGCTTCGGGAAGTCCTTCAGCGGATCCCCGTACGTGCGCCGGTGCCCGGCCACGGAGAAGTTGCCCTCGCCGCCCAGCGCCGCCGTGCCCTTGTAGTGCCCGAGGCCCTTCTTCAGCGTCTCCGTGTCCGTCCCCTGCAGCAGCGGCTTCTTCCAGCCGGAGCCGAAGCGCGGGATGTACATGACGGCGAACGCCTTCCCGGACTCGTACGAGCTGTCGTCGTGCAGCGCCTCGGGCGGGCCGGACTCGGCGGCCGCGTTCTGGCTGCCGCCGGGGTTCTTGTCCTGGGTCGCCCACTGCTTGGTGAGCGAGTCCATCTGGTCGTCCATGGCGCTGTCGGCGCGGATGCCGGTCCAGTACAGGACGTAGACGACGAGGAGCACGATGAGCGCGCCGATGGTGACGCATAGCTCGCTGAGCGTCCTGACGACTATTCGTAAGGTCACGCTCGGGACCCCCACTACTCGTGCGGCTGCGCGTAATGGAGATCCACTGTGCCCGAGTAACCGGGAAGAGTCACCCTCTTGTGCTCGTCCGTCTCCCAGCCGAGGCCGTAGGCCTCCACGTAGCTCTGGTAGTTCTGGATGGCCGGGGCGTCGTCGAGGGACTTCTTGAGCTTGCCGAGGTCGCCGACGGCGGTGACCTTGTACGGCGGGGAGTAGACCCGGCCCTGCAGGATGAGGGTGTTTCCGACGCAGCGTACGGCGCTGGTGGAGATCAGCCGCTGGTCCATGACCTTGATGCCCTTCGCGCCGCCCTGCCACAGCGCGTTGACCACGGCCTGCAGGTCCTGCTGGTGGATGACCAGGTCGTTCGGCTGCGGCTCGGGGACGCCGGGGATGAGGGCGGTGGCGTCGGGCGGGGCGTCGGTGAGGGTGACGGTCAGGGCCTCGCCGGAGACCTTGCGGGTGCCGGCGGCGTCCTGCAGGCCCCGCATCCGCTTCCGGCTGCCGGGGTCGGCGCCGGCGTCGCCGCCGGCCAGGTCGTCGACCTGGGAGCGCAGGCCGGAGGCGGACTTCTCGAGCCGCTTATTGTCGTCGTCGCGCTCGTGTATGAGGTCGGAGAGCCGCAGCATGGAGTCGTCGGAGCGCAGGTTCGTACCCTGGGCTGTGTTGAAACTCATCCAGAAGAGCAGCCCGGCCATGCCGAAGACGGCGAGAGTCAGGAGGCGGGCGGGGCGCGGGCGCTTCAGATTGCGGACGACACTTCTCAGCGCGGAATTTCGCACAGTACCCTGCTCTCCCTCCGTGCCTGTGAGGGACTACGCTAACGGACGCCCGGGGTGTGGCTGCCGCCGCCGTAGATGCAGCTCGAACCCCCGCTGAACATCGACAGGAGAGACCCCCTCGTGCCGAAGTCCCGGATCCGCAAGAAGAAAGACTTCACTCCGCCCCCGGAGCGGACGGCGCAGCAGATCAACCTGCGCTCCGGCGGCGCCCGCCGGCTGGTCGCGCCGCTGATGCTGGCGATGTTCCTGATCGGCCTCGCCTGGATCGTGGTTTTCTACGTGACCAGCGGCGACATGCCCATCGATTCGCTGGGCAACTGGAACATCGTGGTGGGCTTCGGCTTCATCGCCGCGGGGTTCGTGGTTTCCACCCAGTGGAAGTGACCCTGAGTTATCCACAGGTCTGTCCCCAGCTGTGAACTCAAGTGAAGATCTGTGGATAACCTCTTCCAGGTTGACGCCGGTGTGACTGTTCACCCGCCCTCCGGACCTGCGGCAATCCTTGATCTTCCAGCGGAAACGTAGATCTGTTCGAGTTCGCACTAGCGTGCCCGCCGTAACCCACACCTGGCCCACCAGCCTGTGGACAACTTTGTGGGCGGGGAGCGCAAGCCCGCTCAGCTGAGCGCGATCGTCCGCGCCGCGCAGACCGCGATGACGGCCAGGAAGACCGCCCCGCACAGCACCCGGTCGACCGTCGCCTGCTTCCCCTTGGGCGCATGGACGAAGAAGTGCGCCATGACCGCGCCCACCAGCAGCCCGCCCACATGCGTCTGCCAGGCGATGCCCTCGACGGTGAAGGTCAGGACCAGGTTCAGCGCGAGGACCAGCAGGATCGGCGCCAGCTGAAGGTCGATCACCTTTTCCAGGGTGAGTACGACCAAGGCGCCGAAGATGCCGAAGATCGCTCCGGAGGCGCCAAGCATGCCGTCGTCCGGCGGTGCCACCAGGTAGTAGAAGGCGCTGCCGCCCAGTCCTGACAGCAGATACAGGGCAAGGAATCTGCCCCGCCCCAGCGCCATCTCCACCGGTGGCCCGACGAAGAACAGCGCCACCAGGTTGAAGAACAGGTGCAGTGGCGCCTCGTGCAGGAAGACCGAGGTCAGCAGCAGCCACCACTGGCCCGCGACCATGCCTTCGGTGGCCTCGTACGGTGGCTGCGGCCAGCGGCCGATGAAGCTCAGGTGCGTGGAGAGCCAGTAGTCGGAGATCAGCACCGCGACGAAGACCAGCAGGTTGACGGCCATCAGCCAGTGCGTGATCAGCTTCGGGTCCCGCTTGGTGAAGGCGCCGGAGAACGACCATTCGCCGAGCGCGGCGGCGGCCTCGTCCGGCCCGTGCTCCATCCGCTCCCGCGGCCCGGCGCCGAAGTCGATGCCGCCGCGCCGCTCGGGCCGCGCGCCCTGCTCCTCGCGGACGTCGACCTGGTGGCAGTCCGGGCAGTGGAAGCCCACGGATGCGCTGGTCATGCAGGCCGGGCAGATGGGCCGGTCGCAGCGGCTGCAGTTGATGCCGGTCTCGCGGTCCGGATGCCAGGTGCAATGCGGCAGTACGTGATGCTCTGTGGCGGGCGTCTGAGGGCGTCCTGGTGAGTCCATGGGCCTTCCTCGCCTGTTTACGGCCTGCCCCCGAAGCAGTCGGTCCCCACTTCTCATAGTGAGAGCACGCCGCGGGCCCCGCACCTCCGAATGGGTGGTGCGGGGCCCGTACGAGCCGGAAAAGCCCTGGTCAGCGACCGGTCAGCGGCGCTCGATCTGCACCGACTCGATGACCACGTCCTGCACCGGGCGGTCGGTGCGCGGGTTGGTCTGGGTGGCGGCGATGTCGTCGACGACCTTCTTGCCGCCCTCGTCGGTGACCTCACCGAAGATGGTGTGCTTGCCGGTCAGCCAGGCGGTCGGGGCGACGGTGATGAAGAACTGCGAGCCGTTGGTGCCGGGCCCGGCGTTGGCCATGGCCAGCAGGTACGGCTTGTTGAACGACAGCTCCGGGTGGAATTCGTCGCCGAACTCGTACCCCGGGCCGCCGGTGCCGTTGCCCAGCGGGTCGCCGCCCTGGAGCATGAAGCCGCTGATCACCCGGTGGAAGACCGTGCCGTCGTAGAGGCGGTCGGTCGAGGTCTTGCCGGTGGCCGGGTGGGTCCACTCCCGAGCGCCCTCTGCGAGCTCGGTGAAGTTCTTGACCGTCTTGGGCGCGTGGTCCGGGAACAGCCGGACCTCGATGTCGCCGCGGTTGGTCTTGAGGGTGGCGTAGAGCTGCTCAGCCACGAGTCTGCCTTCCATAGTCTGCAATGACGTTTACCGATCCTCGCACGGCGGGAGCGGTGTAGCGCGATCCGTGGCATCGTCGAATAGGGGCGTAAGCGAAAAGCGCCCTCTTGCACCGGCTTGCCTGGTATAGGCGGCTCTCGGGACAACTGCCCGGCCCTCACGGACCCACATCGCACGGATGCCCGCGCACGACATGCCGACCTGTGCAGCGGGAGGCATGATCTGTAAACGGGTGGAAACGCGATAACTGCACCATTCCGGGGCGCAAGACTGGGCAAGACCGCCGTGGGCCCCGCATCTAGTCAGCCGAATGCCCCGAGGAGGCATGATCCCGTGAAGCGCATAGACAGCGTGCGCACGGCCACCGGCACGGCGAAGGAGTCCGTGAAGCACACCGCAGAGACCTGCGCGGACCTGGCGCACCATGCGAAGGAGCGCTACGGACCCCGGGTCGCCGACATGGCCCACGACGCAAAGCACCGGTACGACACGCATGTCGGACCGCATGTCACCAAGAACGCCAGGAAGATCCGTTCCGCCCTGCCGGAGGAGGTCGACCGGCGGGCCGCTATGGCCGCGCTGAAGACCCGGCGTGCGGCGGTACGGGCCGTACCGAAGGTCACCGCGGCCGCGGCCGCCACGAAGGCGGTGGCAGGGCCGCTCAGCCGCGAGGCGGTGGGCCGCTCGAGGGCTGCCGTCGCGGGGCTGCGCGGCGAGGTTTCCGCCGAGGACGTACGCAGGATCGCGAAGAAGCGGCACCGCGCCGAGGTCGCGGGCAAGACCGCGAAGGGCGCGGCAGGCGCGGCGGCGGTGGCCGGCGCGGGCTACGCCGCGTACAAGTGGTGGGACCGGCAGATGAACCCGGACTGGCTGGTGGAGCCGCCGGAGGCGACCGAGGTCCACGACGACACCGAGTACATGAACCGCGAGGCGCGGGTCGACATGGCGGAGTCCTCCGAGCTCGACCCGGAGGTGCAGGCCAAGCAGGCCGAGGCGGAATCCGAGGCGGGCAATCCGACGGACACCGGCCGCGCGTATTACGAGCGGGGCGAGGAGAACTGAGTCGCAGGCCCCCTCTCGGTCTCAGGTACCCTGTCTGAGACCCCCGGGGCCTTAGCTCAGTTGGTAGAGCGCCGTCTTTGCATGGCGGATGTCAGGAGTTCGACTCTCCTAGGCTCCACACCGGACAAGGGCGACGTGGTTCACAGCGACCACGTCGCCCTTTGTCGTATGGCGACGTTCAGAGACTCCCGCCGAGACCACCCGCCTCCGTAGGATGCACCTCAGGTTCGCTAGCGCGAAGTGGTGGCACCAGGGGAGGCCGTAGGTGATGGATGCAGCACGGAAGGATGCCAGTGAGAGGGCGCAGGAAATGCAGCGCGGCTGGTACGGGGAGCCGCTCGGGGTCCTCTTCCGCCGGCTGATCGATGAGCTCGGCCTCAATCAGGCCCGGCTCGCGGCCGTCCTCGGCATCTCCGCACCCATGCTGTCGCAGCTCATGAGCGGGCAGCGGGCAAAGATCGGCAACCCGGCGGTGGTGCAGCGGGTGCAGTCGCTGCAGGAGCTGGCCGCCGAGGTGAACGTCGGCGGGGTCTCCGCCGCCGAAGCCGCGGCCCGCATGGACGAGATCCGCAAGACCTCAGGCGGCGCCGTCCTCAACACGACCCAGTCGACTCATAGCAGCGGAGCGACTACCGTGCGGCGGGTCGTACGCGAAATCCAGTCCCTGCTGCGCTCCGTTTCCGCGGCCGGCGACATCATGGATGCGGCGGACCAGCTCGCACCGACACACCCGGAGCTGGCAGAGTTCCTCCGGGTGTACGGCGCCGGGCGCACCGCCGACGCGGTGACTCACTACGAGCAGCACCAGAACTGAACTCCGTAAGGGATAAGAGCAGGGGGCGGCGCGAGCGCCATGGGTGAGATCTTCGCCGGCAGGTACGAGCTGATCGATCCGATCGGCCGCGGAGGCGTGGGCGCCGTCTGGCGCTCCTGGGATCACCGGCGCCGGCGGTATGTCGCGGCAAAGGTGCTGCAGCAGTCCGACGCGCACACGCTGCTGCGGTTCGTACGGGAGCAGGCGCTGCGGATCGAGCACCCGCATGTCCTGGCGCCCGCCAGCTGGGCGGCGGACGACGACAAGGTCCTGTTCACCATGGACCTGATCCGCGGCGGCTCCCTTGCCCATGTGATCGGCGATTACGGGCCGCTGCCGCCGCGGTTCGTGTGCACGCTGCTCGACCAGCTGCTGGCCGGGCTCGCCGCCGTGCACGCCGAGGGCGTGGTGCACCGCGACATCAAGCCGGCGAACATCCTCCTGGAGGCCACCGGTACCGGGCGTCCGCACCTGCGGCTGTCGGACTTCGGCATCTCGATGCGCAAGGGCGAGCCGCGGCTGACGGACACCAACTTCGTGGTGGGGACGCCCGGTTACTTCGCGCCCGAGCAGATGCTGGGCGCCGAGCCGGACTTCCCGGCGGACCTCTTCGCGGTCGGCCTGGTGGCGCTGTACCTGCTCACCGGGCAGAAGCCGGACTCACAGGCGCTGGTGGAGCGGTTCCTGGCGGGCGGCGTGCCGGAGGCGCCGCAGGGCGTCGCGGAGCCGCTGTGGCAGGTGATCGCGAGCCTGCTGCAGCCGGACCCGCAGGCCCGGTTCCGTACCGCCAACGGCACCCGCAAGGCCCTCGCCGCGGCGGCCGAGGTGCTGCCGGAGACGGCGCCGGACGAGGAGCCGGTGGAGGTCTTCGACCAGCTGGGGCCGCTGCCGGCGGGCTTCGGCCCGGAGGGACCGCAGCAGCAGGGGGGCGCTAACGGCGCCGGCGGTGCTGCCGCCGCACCGGCCGCGCCGCCGTTGGCATCGCCGACGGGCAGCTTCCCGCTGGCTCCGCCCGGCCAGCCGGCCACGCAGGCGCCGCCGCCGCTGGCGTACCCGGAGACCGGGCCGCACACGCCGCCGACGCCTTCGCCGACTCCCGCCCCCGCGGGTGCGCAGTCACAGACGGCGCCGCTGGCGCAGCAGCCGGAGCAGCTGACGCGGCAGTACACGGCGGGCGCCCCGCATCCTGGCCAGGCGCCGCAGTCCGGGCAGGCAGCACAGCCGGCGCAGGCCCCGCAGGGATACGGCTATCCGCAGCAGGCGCCCGCTCAGCAGCCCGGAGTGGCCGCTCAGCAGCCCACGACGCCTCCTGCCGTCCCGAAGCAGCGCTCGGCCCCTGGCGGCGCCCGCAGCGGCCCGCCGAAGGCCGTGGTGCTGCCGGTGGTCCTGGTGGCGGTGGCCTGCCTGGCGGTCGGCCTGTGGGCGCTGCTGACGGCGTAGGGACCGCTGTCCGGCGCATGTTCCACGTGAAACATCGGGCGTGAACGTTGAAGGGCCCGGCGGGAAGCTCCCGCCGGGCCCTTCAACGTGTCGTCCAGGTCACTGCCAGTGCTGCGGCTGCTGTACGGGTGGTACGGGCGCCGCCGCCGGCCGCTGCCTGGCCAGCAGCATCCACACGCCCAGCGCGCCCAGCAGCACCACTCCGGCGCCGATCCCCACGTACGCGATCGTCTTCTTGCTGTCGCTCTCCTCGGCCGCCGCCTCGGACTGGCCCTTCTCCGCCGCCTCCCGGTCGGCTTCGGTGATCCCGAAGCCCGCCTTCGCCAGGTCGCCGCTATACGTCGGGGCGGACTTGGGCTGGCCCTTGATGGTGTTCCGCAGCGTGACCGTGACCGGCTTCTTCACGTTCTTGCCGACGGCCGCGTCGAGGGTGACGGCGACGTAGTACCAGCCCGCCACCGAAGCGGAGTTGAAGTCGCCGATGTCGTCATAGCGGTTCTCGTAGCGCACGGGCGGCGCGACGGCCGTGGCCGCGGCGGGCTCGGCGCCGCTGTACGAGTCCCAGTTGCTAAAGACGAACCCGCGCTGCGGCCCGTACAGCCGCACCCCGGCCCCGTCGGTGACCGTCTCCCAGGTGTCGCTGCCGCCGGAGCCGCCGAACTCGGCGGTGATGAAGGGCTGCTGCCCCCAGTCCAACGGCATCCGGAAGTAGCGGGTCTCGCCGGGGACGACCTTGGTCTGCCACACCCCGGCGGACATCCCGGTGGCGTCGGCGAAGCCGAGCCCGCCGTCGGCCTTCTTCGCCTCGCCGGAGGGCGGCGTGGGCGCGTCCTCCTCGTCCAGGTCCGAGTAATCCGGGGCCTCGCTGGGCGACTTGCCCTTGAGGCCCGGCTCCTCCATGAACTTCAGCTCGACCGGCCAGGCCGTCGGGTCGGAGGTGCCGTCGCTGTCCCGCGTCACCAGCACGTTGTAGACGCCGGCGGCGTTGCACTCGCCGTACTCCTCGACGGTGCGCATCACCTCACCGCCGATGACATAGCCGGACTCGCCGACCATCGAGAACTCGTTGGTGTCGCACTCATCGCCGCCGGTGTTGCTCAGCGTGATGTGGAAGCTGTCGTCCGGGCTGGTCTTCTGGCCCGGCTTCGGCGCGATGAACCCCGACACATGGCCGGTCGTCTTCGCCCCCAGCTCGACGGTGTAGTACTTCTCGTCGCCCGGCTTCAGCTCATCCTCGTACGTCTGCCCCGCGGTCAGCCGCGGCCCGTCCGCACTGCTGCTCGCGCCCTGGACGGCCTTCCCCGAGTCGTCCTTCTTGTACGGCTGCGGCTGGGCGCCGCCGCCCTCCGCCGCCGAGGCCGCCGCCGGCATCGCCGCCAGCAGCCCCAGCGCCCCCATCGCGGCAACCGCCGCCCGGATCCTGCCGTGCACCTTCACCCCTCCTGTCGCGTCACGTGCGCGGTCACTGCCAGTTCTGCGGCTGCCCGAAGCCCTGCTGCTGTTGTACGGGCGCGGGCGCCGCCGCCGGGCGCCGCCTGGCCAGAAGCATCCACACGCCGAGCCCGGCCAGCAGCACGACGGCCCCGCCGATCCCCACGTACGCGATGGTCATCTTGCTGTCGCTCTCCGCGGCGGCGTCGCCGGACTTCCCGGTCTCGGCGGCCTCCCGGTCCTCGTCGGTGATGCCGAAGCCGGCCTCGGTCAGGTCGCCGCGGTATGCGGGCGCGGGCTTGGCGGCGCCCTTGATGGTGTTCCGCAGCGTCACCGGGACCGGCTTCTTGAGCTGATCGCCGAGGTCCGGGTGCACGGTCACCGCGACGTAGTACCAGCCGGCGATCGAGGCCGGGGCGTAGTCGGTGACGTCGTCGAAGCGGTTTTCGTACTTCACCGGCGGCCCGACGGCGGTCAGCGCCTTCGGCTTGAAGCCGTTCCACCACGCGGACTCGCTGGCGAACAGCGCGCGCCCGGGGCCGTACATCCGCACCATGGCGCCGCCGTAAGCCTGGTCCGTGATGTCGTCGCCCTTGCCTGCGCTGCCGAACTCCACGGCGGCGTACGGCTGTTGCCCCCAGTCCACCGGCATCCGGTAGTAGCGGGTCTCGCCCGGCACGACCTCGTCCCGCCACACGCCGGCGTTCATGCTGCCGGCGTCGGCGAAGCCGAGACCGCCGCTGACGGCCTTGGCCTTGCCGCCGGGCGGCGCCGGGGGATTCTTCTCGTCCAGGTCCGTGTAGTCGGGGGCGTCGTCCCGCATCGGCTTCTTCAGCGCGGGTTCGTTGCGGAACTGCAGCTCGACCGGCCACGCGGTCGGGTCCGAGGTGCCGGCGCTGGTCCGCTTGAGCACCACGTAGTAGATGCCGGCGGCGTTGCAGTCTCCGATGTCGTCGAGCTGCCGGACGGCCTCGCTGCTCATGACCCGGGCGCCCTCGCTGTCGAACCTCGATGACGCTTCGTCGCACTCGTCGCCGCCGGTGGAGGTGAGCCCGATGCTGAAGCCGTCCATGACGCCGGCCTTGGCGCCGGGCTCCGGCGCGACCGTCGCCGAGACGTGGGCGGTGGACTTCGAGTCCAGCTTCACCTGGTAGTACTTCTGGTCACCCGGCTTCACCGAGTCCTTGTAGACCTGCCCGGCCGCCAGCCGCGGCCCGTCCGCACTGCTGGCGGCACCCTTCACCGCCTTCGCCGCCGGATCGACCTTGTACGGCTGCGGGTCCTGCCCGCCCTGGGCCGCGGCCTGCGGCACGGCCAGCAGCGCGCCCAGCGCGCCCGTCGCGACTCCCGCCGCAGCCGCCGCCCGGATCCTGCCGCCCATCACCACTCACCCCTCGTCGGTAGGCCGTTCCCGCCGCCGCTGCCTGCGCCGCCCGGGCGCCGGGTCCGTACGACGGTGAAGACCACCGCCGCGGCCACCAGCACCACGCCGCCCGCGATGCCCGCGATCAGCGGAAGGGACAATCCTGACCCATCCGAGTCGCCGCTGTCCGCGCGGGTCTGCCCGTCGTTAGCGTCCTGTGCCCTCAGCGCGGGCGCATTGTGCTGCGGTCCCGCCTTGGCCTTGCCGGCGACCTCGACGCGCAGCACGACGCCGATGGCGGTGTTCTTGGCGAACTGCGCGGCGTTCGGGCCGAGGGAGACGGCGAGGTAGTAGTCGCCCTTCATCCGCACCGGCTGTACGGCGGCGTCCTGTTCCTCCCAGCGGTTGGTCCAGCTGACCGGGACCGTGCCGAAGTCGACGGCGGCCGGTTCGGCGCTGTAGGTGCTCTGGTCGGTGAACTCGGGGTCGGTGACCGGCACCCGGCGCGGCGAGAAGGCGTCGGTGCGCACGAAGCTGGAGTCGGCGTACCCGGCGTCCTCGTCGACCGTCGGCTCGTTGGCGAACTCGGCCTTGTAGCGCAGCTGCTGGCCCCAGCCGACCGGCACCTTGTAGTAGCGGGTCTGGCCAGGCAGCAGCTTGTCCTTCCACACCCCGGAGGCGAGGGCCTTGGCGTCGTTGAAGCCCGTACCGCCGGTGACCGTTTTCGGCTGGCCGGTCGGCAGCTTGGCGCTCTCCGGTCCGTACGCCCCGTACTCGGTCTCGGACTGGGCCGGAGTGAGGCCCTTCTTCAGCGGGCCCTCGGTGCCGTAGACCAGCTCGAACGGCCAGCGGGCCTGACTGGCGCCCGCCTCCGTCTCCCGCTCGACCGTGAGCAGGTAGGTGCCGGCCTCGTCGCAGCTGCCGTCGCCGTCCTCGGTGGGGATGCGGCTGGCGGCCGCGGTGAGCGGCATGGCGCCTTCCTGGCTGGGGAAGTCGGCGCTGCCGTTGGGGGCGTCGCACGGGAAGGTGTTCTCGTCGGCGGTGGTCAGATCGACGTCGATGCCGTCGGACATCCCGACCTTCACGCCCGGCTGCGGCACCGCCGTCACCGCGAAGTCCGCGGCCGTCTTAGCGTCCAGCTGGGCGGTGTAGTACTTCTTCTCGCCCGGGCCGATCGAGTCCAGGTACTGGCCGGGCTGGATGCCGGTGGCACCCTTCGCCTGCACGGATCCGGTGATCTGCTTGCCCTTGAAGCGGTAGCCGTCCGCGGACAGCCGGCCCGCGCGCTCCAGCTGCCGGGCGAGCGCGGCCGCGTCCGGGGCGTCGTAGTACGAGCCGTGGCCCTGCTCGGCGACGCACTCCAGCTGCCGCTTGGCCTTGCCGCGCACCTGGAAGCCGATGGTGTCGATGCGCAGGTCGATGCCCTTCTTGCCGAGCTGCGCGGCGACCTTGCAGGGGTCGGGGGCGCAGTTGGACTCGCCGTCGGAGATCAGCACGATCGAACGGTGGCCCAGCGCACCGGCCTTGGGCTCGGGAAGGTCCTTGGCGGCCTGCTGCAGCGAATAGCCGATCGGGGTGTCGCCCTTGGGCTTTACGTCCGCTACCGCCTGCTTGATGCCGTCGCGGTCGAGCGGCTCGACCGGCTTGGCGAGCCGGGTGTCGGTGCAGCCCTGCGGCTTGTCGGCGCCGTAGACCCGCAGCCCCGTCGGGTACGCGTCCGGCAGGCTGTCCACCACCGAGCCGACGGCCTTGCGGGCCGAGGCGATGCGGGTGCTGCCGGAGCCGTCGGACTCCTTCATCGAGCCGGAGGAGTCCAGCACCATCACCATGGAGCTGTTCCCGTCGGCCTTCGGCTCGTCGGCCGCGGGTGCGGCGGCTCCGGCTGCCGGAAGCGGCCCCGCCAGCAAACCCAGCAGCGTCCCCGCGATCAGAGCGGCAGCCGCACCTCGGCGGCGTGGCGTACGCATGATCCGTCCCCCTCGAGTCGTCATGCGCAGCACACTAGAGCGTGTGCAGTAGCAAATTCCAGCGGGTTTGCGTCACGGTACGGAAACAGCGGGCGCACGACAAAGCCCCGGCCGCCGCCAAGGCGGGACCGGGGCCCTGTCCAAAAGTGCTGCCTCGTTGCGATATCCGCTCAGACGCCGGAGCCGGAAGGCACGGAGTCGGTCGCCTCCGTCCACAGATCCTGCTCGGCGCGGTCCGCCTGGACCTGGCGGTACACGAGGAGCCCGCCCACGGCGGCCAGTGCGATCAGGAGCAGCTTCTTCACTGCGCTACCTCGTCCTTCAATAGACGTTGGGACCTCTGAGGCCCGATGATACACAGCGCCGGAAGCCAAAAACCCCCGGTCCTCGATGGACCGGGGGTCTGGGTGTCTGTGCGGGTACCAGGACTTGAACCTGGGGCCTCATCCTTATCAGGGATGCGCTCTAACCGTCTGAGCTATACCCGCTCGCTGACCCCTGAAGATTAGCGCACGAAGCCCCCATGCCCAAAATCGGTTCCGAGCTGCTACTCGTCCTCGGCGAGAGTCACCTCGACGCCACCCACGAACCCGGCGGACAGGTTGTAGATGAACGCCCCGAGCGTCGCGAGCGCAGTGGCGAGCACCACATCGATGACCGCGATCACAGCCGTGAAGAGCAGCACCCGCGGCAGCGACAGGAACGACTCCAGATCGAATCCGGTCGACCCCTCCGAGCCGGTCGCCTCCGCAAGCGTCGCGCCCACGGTGGAGAAGACGCCCATCGCGTCCAGCACCATCCACAGCACCGCGACCGCCACGATCGTGCACAGCCCGAGCGCGATCGACAGCAGGAAGCTGACCTTCATCACCGACCACGGGTCGGCCTTCGCCACCCGCAGCCGCGCCTTGCGGGTCCGCGGCACTGTACGGGCCCCGGTGCGCGACCGCCGCGTGCCCTGCTCGGCGCGACGGCTGCCACGGGTCCGTACGGCGGTGGTGGTGGCAGCGGCGCCCGCGGCGGCACCGGCAGCGCCGCCGCCTGTGGAGCCGCCACCAGGCGGTGCGTACGCCTGCGGCGGATGATGCGGGGCGGCCGGCTGCGGCGCGCCCTGCGGCGGCGCCGGCGGCATCGGCGATCCCCGGCCGTCCGTGGCCGGCGACGGGCCGGCCGAGGCGGGCGCCGAATCGTAGCCCCCCTGCTCGCCGCCTTGCGCGGCCCCATGCTCGCGCGTATCGGTCACGGTGCCCCCCTGGCCCTTGGACGTGGCCGAGCCACCGGCATCCTGCTGCGGCTGCGAGGAATCGGCCGGGGCTCCGCCCGAAGGCCGCTGTGCCCCCGCCTGGCTTCTGCCGGCGCCGGTGGCTCCACTCACGTCTTACTCCCTTACGCCTTAGGCGTCCGGCGTGGGCGCCTCGCCCTCGCCATCCGCCGCCTCGGTGGCCTCCCCGGTGGGGTCACCCACCTGGTTCGCCGCCTCTTCGACCTCTTCGGCTTCGCGCCCGGCCTCGGCGTTCCGTGCGATGCCGACCACGGCATCCTTCTTGCCCAGGTTGATCAGTTGGACGCCCATGGTGTCACGGCCCGTCTCCCTGACCTCGTCGACGCGTGTCCGGATCACGCCGCCGCCGAGCGTGATGGCGAGGAGCTCGTCAGAGCCCTCCACCACCAGCGCGCCGACCAGCTCACCCCGGTCCTCGACGATCCTTGCCGCCTTGATCCCGAGGCCGCCGCGACCCTGGACACGGTATTCATCAACGTTTGTGCGCTTCGCGTACCCGCCGTCGGTGGCGGTGAACACGAACGTACCGGGCTTGACGACATTCATCGAGAGGAGCTCGTCACCCTCGCGGAAGCTCATGCCCTTAACACCGGAGGTCGCGCGGCCCATCGGGCGCAGTGCTTCGTCCGTTGTGGTGAATCGGATGGATTGGGCCTTCTTGCTGACAAGCAGCAGATCGTCCTCCGCCGAGACCAGCTCCGCGCCGATCAGCTCGTCCGGCCGGCCGTCGGGCATCTCGCGCAGATTGATCGCGATGACGCCGCCGGAGCGCGGCGAGTCGTAGTCCTTCAGCGACGTCTTCTTCACCAGGCCCGACTTCGTCGCCAGGACGAGGTACGGGGCGGCGTCATAGTCGCGGATGGCGAGGATCTCGGCGATCTGCTCGTCCGGCTGGAAGGCGAGGAGATTCGCCACGTGCTGCCCGCGGGCGTCCCGGCCCGCGTCCGGGAGCTCGTACGCCTTCGCCCGGTAGACCCGGCCCTTGTTCGTGAAGAACAGCAGCCAGTGGTGCGTCGTGGAGACGAAGAAGTGGTCGACGATGTCGTCCTCACGCAGGCGCGTGCCCCGGACGCCCTTGCCGCCGCGCTTCTGCGAGCGGTAGTCCTCGGTCTTCGTACGCTTCACATAGCCGCCACGGGTGATCGTGACGACGATGTCCTCCTCGGCGATCAGGTCCTCGATGGACATGTCGCCGTCGAAGGGCACCAGCTGCGAGCGGCGGTCGTCGCCGTACTTCTCGACGATCGCGGCCAGCTCCGAGGAGATGATCTTCCGCTGCAGCTCGGGGGAGGCGAGGATCGCGTTGTACTCGTCGATCTTCGCCTGCAGCTCGTCGTGCTCCGCGGTGATCCGCTGATGCTCCAGGGCCGCCAGCCGGCGCAGCTGCATCTCCAGGATCGCGTTCGCCTGGATCTCGTCGATCTCCAGCAGGTCCATCAGGCCCCGGCGGGCGACATCCACGGTCTCCGACGCCCGGATCAGCGCGATGACCTCGTCGATCGCGTCCAGGGCCTTCAGCAGGCCGCGCAGGATGTGCGCCCGCTCCTCGGCCTTGCGGAGGCGGAAGGTCGTACGGCGGATGATGACGTCGACCTGGTGCGACACCCAGAAGCGGATGAACGCGTCCAGCGACAGGGTGCGCGGCACGCCGTCGACCAGGGCGAGCATGTTCGCACCGAAGTTGGTCTGCAGGTCGGTGTGCTTGAACAGGTTGTTCAGCACGACCTTCGCGACCGCGTCCCGGCGCAGCACGATCACCAGGCGCTGGCCCGTACGCGACGAGGTCTCGTCCCGTACGTCCGCGATGCCGCTCAGCCGGCCGTCCTTCACGCCATCGGCGATCTTCTGCGCCAGGTTGTCCGGGTTCACCTGGTACGGCAGCTCGGTGACGACCAGGCACTGCCGGTCCTGGATCTCCTCGACCTCGACCACCGCGCGCATCGTGATCGAGCCGCGGCCCGTGCGGTACGCCTCCTCGATGCCCTTGCGGCCCACCACCAGGGCGCCGGTCGGGAAGTCCGGGCCCTTGATGCGCGCCAGCAGCGCCTCCAGCAGGTCCTCGTTCGAGGCCTCCGGGTTCTCCAGATACCACTGCACGCCCGCCGCGACCTCGCGGAGGTTGTGCGGCGGAATGTTCGTGGCCATGCCGACCGCGATGCCCTGCTGGCCGTTGACCAGCAGGTTCGGGAAGCGGGCCGGGAGGACGGTGGGCTCCTGGGAGCGGCCGTCGTAGTTGTCCCCGAAATCGACGGTCTCCTCGTCGATGTCGCGGAGCATCTCCATGGCCAGCGGCGCCATCTTGCACTCGGTGTAGCGCATCGCCGCGGCCGGGTCATTGCCCGGGGAGCCGAAGTTGCCGTTGCCGTCGACCAACGGCATCCGCATCGACCACGGCTGGGCGAGCCGCACCAGGGCGTCATAGATCGCCGAGTCGCCGTGCGGGTGGTAGTTGCCCATCACGTCGCCGACGACGCGGGCGCACTTGTAATAGCCGCGGTCCGGGCGGTAGCCGCCCTCGTACATCGCGTACAGCACGCGCCGGTGCACCGGCTTCATGCCGTCGCGTACGTCCGGCAGCGCCCGGGACACGATGACGGACATCGCGTAGTCCAGATAGCTGCGCTGCATCTCCGTCTCGAGGGAGACGGCGTTGATGCGGAGCAGGCCTGCGGAGTTCGTCTCCGCGTCGTCGGGCTGATCCGGGGTGGTGGGGGTGTTGTCGTCGGCCATCGCTGGTCTTCAGTCCTTGTCTGGTTCGTAAGGCTCGTATGGCCTGAAGCGGCCGACTCAGATGTCGAGGAAGCGGACGTCCTTGGCGTTCCGCTGGATGAAGCTGCGGCGCGCCTCCACGTCCTCGCCCATCAGGATCGAGAACAGGTCGTCGGCCGCTGCCGCGTCGTCCAGCGTCACCTGCCGCAGCACCCGGTGGTCGTAGTCCATCGTGGTGATGCGGAGCTCCTCGGCATTCATCTCGCCGAGGCCCTTGAAGCGCTGCACCGAGTCGTCCTTGATGCGCTTGCCCGCCGCCCGGCCCAGCTCGATCAGCTGGTCGCGCTCGCGGTCGGAGTACGCGTACTCGAACTCGTCCCGGGTCCACTTGATCTTGTACAGCGGCGGCTGGGCGAGATAGACATGCCCGCCCTCGATCAGCGGCCGCATGAAGCGGAAGAGGAGGGTCAGCAGCAGCGTCTGGATGTGCTGGCCGTCGATGTCCGCGTCCGCCATCAGCACGATCTTGTGATAGCGGAGCTTCTCCAGGTCGAAGTCCTCGTGAATGCCCGTGCCGAAGGCCGAGATCAGCGCCTGGACCTCGGTGTTCTGCAGCACCTTGTCGATCCGGGCCTTCTCCACGTTCAAGATCTTGCCGCGGATCGGGAGGATGGCCTGGTACTTCGGGTTACGCCCGGACTTCGCGGAGCCGCCGGCCGAGTCGCCCTCGACGATGAAGATCTCGCACTTCGTCGGGTCGTTGGACTGGCAGTCGCTCAGCTTGCCCGGCAGCGACGCCGACTCCAGCAGGCCCTTGCGCCGGGTCAGGTCGCGCGCCTTGCGGGCCGCGACGCGGGCCGTGGCCGCCTGGATGGCCTTGCGGATGATGTCCGACGCCTCGTTGGGGTTACGGTCCAGCCAGTCCGTCAGATACTCGTGCGTGACCTTCTGGACGAAGGTCTTCGCCTCCGTATTGCCAAGCTTGGTCTTCGTCTGGCCCTCGAACTGCGGCTCGCCCAGCTTGATCGAGATGATCGCCGTCAGCCCCTCGCGGATGTCCTCACCCGTGAGGTTGTCGTCCTTCTCGCGCAGCAGCTTCTTGTCGCGCGCGTAGCGGTTGATCAGGCCCGTCATCGCCGCGCGGAAGCCCTCTTCGTGGGTGCCGCCCTCATGCGTGTGGATGACGTTGGCGAAGCTGTAGACACCCTCGCTGAACTGCGTGTTCCACTGCATGGCGATCTCGACCGACATCTGCCGCTCGGGGTCCGACGTCTCGAAGTCGATCACCGTGGGGTGCACCGGCTCGCCCTTGCGCGCGTTCAGGTGCTTCACGAAGTCGACGATGCCGCCCTCGTAGCAGTACGTCACCGAGCGGGCCTGGTCGTCGTCGGCGTCGTCCGCCGTGTCCGCGCCCGAGGTCTGCTTCGCCGCCTCGCGCTCGTCCGTCAGCGAGATGGTCAGGCCCTTGTTCAGGAACGCCATCTCCTGGAAGCGCCGCGACAGCGTCTCGAAGGAGTACTCGGTGGTCTCGAAGATGTCGCCGTCGGCCCAGAACGTGACCGTGGTGCCGGTCTCCGTCGTGGCCTCGTGCTTGGCCAGGGGCTCGGTAGGCACACCCAGCTTGTAGTCCTGCGTCCAGCGATAGCCGTCCGTCTTGATCTCGACGGACAGCCGCGTCGACAGCGCGTTCACCACGGACACACCCACACCGTGCAGACCGCCGGAGACCGCGTAACCGCCGCCGCCGAACTTGCCGCCCGCGTGCAGCACCGTCAGCACGACCTCGACGGCCGGCTTCTTCTCCACCGGGTGGATGCCCACCGGGATGCCGCGGCCGTTGTCGACCACTCTGACGCCGCCGTCGGCGAGCAGCGTCACGTCGATCGTGTCGCAGTAGCCCGCCATGGCCTCGTCCACGGCGTTGTCCACGACCTCTTGCACCAGGTGGTGCAGGCCGCGCTCGCCGGTCGAGCCGATGTACATGCCCGGTCGCTTACGAACCGCGTCCAGACCCTCCAGCACGGTGATCGCGCTGGCGTCGTACGACTGCTTATTGGACTCGTTGGAGTTGCCGGAATCGGCCACGAAGCGCCCTTTCTGGCACAGCACGGGCCACTCCTCCATGGGAGCGGCCACGCTTCTGATTCAGCTCAGTATTTCGACTTTTCCGCAGTGGGCGGGTTGCTCTCCAGTGTACCGGTAGCCGGGGACAGAATGGCGGTTTGCCGGGCCCTGACGGAGCATGTGCCGCCTTCGATCCCGTCCCGCCGACTCCCCACACACGGGCTGGGCCTCCAGAAGCCTCTGGGCGCCGCTCAGCGCTTCGCGCCGTCAACCCGGAGCGACTGTGACCGAAGTCACGTCAATCACAGGCATAAGACTGCGCATCGCGCGTCATCCGTACGTGTCCCCGGGCCCCCGGCTGCCCGGCGCCCGCAGCCGCCCGCCGTACTGCTGCGGCGGGCCGCCGGGACCGAGCACCTTGATGAACGTGACCGTCCCCTGCCCCAGCTCCCCGTTCAGCCGCGCCACGAACTGCGGCGCCAGCAGCCGCATTTGCGTCGCCCACGCCGTCGAGTCGCAGCGCACCATCAGCACCCGCTCCTGCTCGTCATACCGCTCCGGCACGCAATGCTGCGCCACCTCGGGCCCGACAAGCTGCGGCCAGCGCCCCATCACACCGCCCACCGCGGCCGGCGCCTCCCAGCCGCGCTCAGTGATCAGCCGGCTCACCGCGGCACCCAGCGGCAGCGGATCGCGGCCGTCCGCCCGCGCCCCCGACCGCAGGCCGCCGCCGCGGCGCGCCTGCCGCTTCTGCTGCGCGGCCGCGCCACGGGCCCGAGCCTGCTCCTTGGCGGCGCGCAGGGCGACCCGGGCGAGGTCTACGCCGGAGGGCTCGGGTGCTCCCGCAGCCGGCTCCGACTCGGGCGTCTTGGCGGACTCGTCGCTCATACGCGCTCAACGCTCCCGTCCGCCACCGCGAACCGCGCCCCCGCCAGCACCCCGGGCACATCCTCGGCCACCGCCGCCGTCACCAGCACCTGCTCACCCGGCGCCACCAGCTCGGCAAGCCGCTCCCGCCGCCGCGAATCCAGCTCCGCGAAGACATCGTCGAGCACCAACACCGGCTCCGCACCCTCCGCGCTCAGCAGCTCGTACGACGCCAACCGCAGCGCCAGCGCCAGCGACCACGACTCGCCATGCGACGCATACCCCTTCGCCGGCAGCTGCCCCAGCTTCAGCACCAGATCGTCCCGGTGCGGCCCGACCAGCGTCACCCCGCGCTCGATCTCCTGCTTACGGGCCTCCGCCATCGCCGCCAGCAGCAGCTCGTACAGCTCCTCCCGCGTCGACGCCGCCGCCAGCCCCTCACCCACCGACGACCGGTACTCCAGCGCCACCGGACCACCACCCGGAGCCAGCTGCTCGTAGGCCTTGTCGGCGAGCGGCTGCACCGCCCCTATCAGGTCCAGACGCTGCGCAAGCAACTCCGCACCCGCCCGCGCCAGATGCTGGTCCCACACATCAAGGGTGGACAGATCCATCTGCCGGCCGCCGTGCCGCCGCGCCATCGCCGCCGTCTTCAGCAGCGTGTTCCGCTGCTTCAGCACCCGCTCGTAATCACTGCGCACCCCCGCCATCCGCGGCGACCGCGCCGTGATCAGCTCATCCAGGAAGCGCCGCCGCTCACCCGGATCGCCCTTCACCAGCGCCAGATCCTCGGGGGCGAAGAGGACGGTCCGTACGACACCGAGCACCTCCCGCGGCCTGACCTGGGAGGAACGGTTCAGCCGTGCCCGGTTCGCCTTCCCCGGATTGAGCTCCAGCTCCACCAGCTGCGAGCGCTCGCCCTGCGTCACCGCCGCCCGGATCACCGCCCGCTCGGCGCCCATCCGCACCAGCGGCGCGTCCGACGACACCCGGTGGCTGCCCAGCGTCGCCAGATAGCCGACCGCCTCCACCAGGTTCGTCTTCCCCTGGCCGTTCGGGCCCACGAAAGCGGTCACGCCCGGGTCGAGAGCAACCTCGGCCCGGGCGTACGAGCGGAAGTCGGCGAGCGACAGATGCGTGACGTGCATGTATTTCGCCGACCTCCCCCGGCTGCCGTGCACACGGAGTGCACAGCCTGTGGATCAGTGTTCGCTCTTGGACTCGACCGCGTGGCCGCCGAACTGGTTGCGCAGCGCCGCGATCATCTTCATCTGCGGGGAGTCGTCCTGCCGCGAGGCGAAGCGGGCGAAGAGCGACGCGGTGATGGCGGGCAGCGGCACCGCGTTGTCGATCGCGGCCTCCACCGTCCAGCGGCCCTCGCCGGAGTCCTCCGCGTAACCGCGCAGCTTGTCCAGGTGCTCGTCATCGTCCAGGGCATTGACCGCGAGGTCGAGCAGCCAGGAGCGGATGACCGTGCCCTCCTGCCAGGAGCGGAAGACCTCGCGCACATCCGTGACCGAGTCGACCTTCTCCAGGAGCTCCCAGCCCTCGGCGTAGGCCTGCATCATCGCGTACTCGATGCCGTTGTGAACCATCTTCGAGAAGTGGCCGGCACCGACCTTGCCCGCGTGCACCGAGCCGAAGTCACCCTCGGGCTTGAGGGCGTCGAAGACCGGCTGCACCTTCGCGATGTTCTCGGCGTCGCCGCCGTACATCAGCGCATAGCCGTTCTGCAGGCCCCAGACGCCGCCCGATACACCGCAGTCCACGAAGCCGATGCCCTTGGCAGCCAGCTCCTCCGCATGCTTCTCGTCATCGGTCCAGCGCGAATTCCCGCCGTCCACCACCACGTCACCGGGCTGCAGCAGCTCGCTCAGCTCATCGATCGTCGACTGCGTGGCGGCACCCGCCGGCACCATGACCCACACGACGCGCGGCGCAGGCAGCCGCTCCACCAGGTCCTTGAGGCTGGACACGTCGGCCAGCTCCGGGTTCCGGTCGTATCCGATGACGGTGTGGCCTGCGCGGCGGATGCGCTCGCGCATGTTGCCGCCCATCTTGCCGAGGCCGACGAGACCGAGCTCCATTGGTGACCCTTCCAAGCGAAATGTCCGTAGCGTCTACGAGCCTACGCCGAGGTCAGCCGCTCAGCCTCACGGGCATGATGAGGTACTTGTACTGGTCGTCCGCCTCCGCATCCACCGCGGGCTTGCCGCTGAGCAGCGCGGGCTTCGTGGACGTGGTGAAGGCCAGCTGGGCGACCGGGGAGTCGATCGCGCTCAGACCGTCCAGCAGGAAGGTCGGGTTGAAGGCGATCGAGATGTCATCGCCCTCCAGCGTCGCGTCCACCCGCTCCACAGCCTGTGCGTCGTCGCTGGACCCGGCCTCCAGGGTGAGCACACCCTGCTCGAAGCTCAGCCGCACCGGCGTATTGCGCTCGGCCACCAGGGCGACGCGCTTCACGGCCTCCACGAACGGCGCCGTCTCGATCACCGCGACCGTATTGAACTCGGTGGGGAAGAGCGTCCGGTACTTCGGCAGGTCGCCTTCCAGCAGCCGGGTGGTCGTACGCCGCCCGGCCCCCTCGAAGCCGATGAGCCCCTCGCCCGCACCCGATCCCGCCAGCGCGATCGAGACGGTGTCACCGCTGGTCAGCGACTTCGCGGTGTCCTGCAGCGTCTTCGCGGGGACCAGCGCCACCGCGGAGATGTCGGCGGCCTCCGGCTTCCACAGGAACTCGCGGACCGCGAAGCGATAGCGGTCGGTGGAGGCCAGCGTGACGGTGTCGCCCTCGATCTCGATGCGCACACCGGTGAGAACCGGCAGCGTGTCATCCCGCCCGGCGGCCACGGCCACCTGCGCGACGGCGGCCGCGAAGACCTCGCCGGGGACGGTGCCGGTCGCGGTGGGCATCTCCGGCAGCGCCGGATACTCCTCCACAGGCAGGGTGTGCAGGGTGAATCGCGAGGAGCCGCAGACCACGGTGGCCCGCACCCCGTCCGATGAGATCTCCACAGGCCTGTTGGGAAGTGCACGCGAGATGTCGGCGAGCAGCCGGCCGGACACCAGCAGCTGCCCCTCCTCCTCGACCTCGGCCTCCACCGAGACGCGGGCCGAGACCTCGTAGTCGAAGCCGGAGAGGCTGAGGGTGCCCTGCTCCTCGGAATCGGCCTTCAGCATCAGGCCGGCAAGGACCGGCGTCGACGGGCGGGCAGGCAGGCTCCGAGCCGCCCACGCCACCGCCTCTGCGAGTACGTCGCGCTCCACACGGATCTTCAACGGGACCGCCTCCTGCAGTACGCCGGCACTTCTTGTCGTCAGACACAGCTTGTCTGCGGGGAACAGTCTGACGTACGGCACCGACAGCGCGGGGACGGTCTCGGTCAACTCCTCGCGGCCCGCCTCGTCGGCCGCTCCCCAACTTGTGCACAGGCCCCACTTCGAA
This sequence comes from Streptomyces boninensis, assembly GCF_048572725.1. NCBI lineage: Bacteria > Bacillati > Actinomycetota > Actinomycetes > Kitasatosporales > Streptomycetaceae > Streptomyces > Streptomyces boninensis. The sequence continues at coordinate 5,044,442 of NZ_CP183837.1, read as the reverse complement.
GCGAATCCCGAGCTAACTATCCGAGGCAGTAGTAGTAGGGCCTGTGGACACGGTGGAAAACCGTGTTTGCGCAGGTCACACCCGTTTTTTTACCCACAGCGGCTGTGGGTGGAGCCGGTGGAAAACCAGACGTTTCTGTGGACCAGCAGATTCTGTGCACAGCTGATTCACAGCCGAGGCCGTCTTAGCCACAGCTCCATCCCCAGCTTTACCCCGTTCTCCCACAGGCCAACCGACCCCCTTGGTGTGACAGCTTTCACACGTACCGGTGAAGGGGCGCGTTGCGTTGCCGAACAGTGGACAGGGGTGTGGACAAGGTGTGGACAGGAGCATGTTTCCTGTGGGCGGGCGGTGGACAGTGCCACCAGGCGCCTGTGGACGCCCGATCCGTCCCCAGTCTGTGGACAGCTTGGGCCCACAAATCCACAGCCTGCTGAACTGGATCATCGCGAGTTATCCCAGGCAGGTCCACAAGGGTACGTGGGTAACCAGTGCCCTCCCCAGGGTGTGGACGGCCCATCCGCCGCGGTGGTGTGGAGAAGTCAATACACAGGCTGTGGATTCGAACAGCGAAGAGCCCCCAGGGAGTTCGAGGACTCGATCCAGGGGGCTCGGGGTGCCGCTGAGCGGCCTGTGTCAGCTGTTCTTGATGCGGTTCGTGAGCTCGGTGACCTGGTTGTAGATGGACCGCCGCTCCGCCATCAGCGCCCGGATCTTCCGGTCGGCGTGCATCACGGTCGTGTGGTCGCGGCCGCCGAACTGGGCGCCGATCTTGGGGAGGGAGAGGTCGGTCAGCTCCCGGCACAGGTACATCGCGATCTGCCGGGCCGTGACGAGGACCCGGCTGCGGGAGGACCCGCACAGATCGTCCACCGTCAGCCCGAAGTAGTCGGCCACGGCGCTCATGATGGCCGGCGCCGTGATCTCGGGTGCCGCGTCCTCACCGCCGGGGATGAGGTCCTTCAGCACGATCTCCGTAAGACCGAGGTCCACCGGCTGCCGATTGAGCGACGCGAACGCCGTCACCCGGATCAGCGCGCCCTCGAGCTCGCGGATGTTGCGCGAGATGCGGGAGGCGATGAACTCCAGTACCTCGGGCGGAGCGTTGAGCTGCTCCTGCACCGCCTTCTTGCGGAGGATCGCGATCCGGGTCTCCAGCTCGGGCGGCTGGACGTCGGTGATCAGACCCCACTCGAAGCGGTTGCGCAGCCGGTCCTCCAGGGTGACCAGCTGCTTGGGCGGCCGGTCGGAGCTGAGCACGATCTGCTTGTTGGCGTTGTGCAGCGTATTGAAGGTGTGGAAGAACTCCTCCTGCGTCGACTCCTTCGACGCCAGGAACTGGATGTCGTCCACGAGCAGGATGTCCATGTCGCGGTAGCGCTTGCGGAAGGTGTCCGCCTTGCCGTCGCGGATGGAGTTGATGAACTCGTTGGTGAACTCCTCGGAGCTCACGTATCTGACCCGGGTGCCCGGGTAGAGGCTGCGGGCGTAGTGGCCGATGGCGTGCAGCAGGTGCGTTTTGCCGAGGCCGGATTCGCCGTAGATGAAGAGTGGGTTGTACGCCTTGGCCGGGGCTTCGGCGACGGCGACCGCGGCCGCGTGGGCGAAGCGGTTGGAGGCGCCGATGACGAAGGTGTCGAAGAGGTACTTCGGGTTCAGCCGGGCGGTCGGCTCGCCGGGGCCGGTCGCGGGGGCCGGCTGGGCGGCGAGCGGGCCGGGGGCGCCGCTGGGCGCGGGGAGCTCGGCGCTGCCGAGGGAGGCGGCGCCCGGGGAGCCGTGGAGCGGCGGCGGCGTCTGGCTGGGGAGCTGGGGGCGGCGGGCGGCGTACGGGTCGTGCTGGCGCTGGCCGCCGTTGTAGTCGGTCTTGTAGTCGCCCTGGCTGTAGTCGGTGTGGCTCGGGGCGGCGTGGTTCTGGGCGCTGTGGTTCGGGGCGCCCGGGTGGCCGGGGGTGTGCTGCTCCGGGGGCTGCTGGCGCGGGAAGGCGGGCTGGTCAGGGCGGTGGCCCTGATGGCCCCCGGGTCCCTGGTGCGCCGGGCCCGGCTGCTGCGCGCCTGGCGGGGTGGCGCGGGGCCAGGCCGCGGGCTCGGGGTGGTGGTGCTGCGCGTACTCGGGATAGGCCGGGCTGGCGGTGGGCAGCTGGGACTCGTCCTGGCCGCGGCCGTAGTCGTCGCGCGGGGTGTGGCCGTAGTCATAGTCGGCCTGGGGCTGACCCTGGGGCTGGTGCTGCGTCTGGGGTGCTTGAGGCTGCTGTGACTGCTGTGACTGCTGCGGGCCGCTGGGCTGGTGCTGGCTGGGCTGCAGCAGTCCCGGCTGGTGCGGGTGCTGCCCCGGCTGCGACGGTCCGGCCTGGTGATGCTGGGGCTGGCCCGGCACGGTCGGCTGCGCGGCGGGTGCCGCCGGCGCGGGGGCCGGTGTCGGCTCGGCCTCCCCGGGGCTGACCGTGATCGCGAGGCCGATGGGCTGGCCGCAGGCGCGGCTGAGGGCGTCGCTGATCACGGGGGCGAGCCGGCCTTCGACGACGCCCTTCGCGTATTCATTGGGTACGGCGATCACCGCGGTGCCCGCCACGAGCACGAGCGGCTGGCAGTCGCGCAGCCAGCGCTGGTCCTTTGCCTCTACGGCCTGGCCACCTGGTCCCCCGTCGATCAGCTCTTCGAGCACGCGTGGCCATACTGCCGCCAGATCTGCAGGTAGGTCAGCCACGGGGCACTCTCTCACTCGCTGCGCGGGGTGAACGCCCGGAGGGGCGGGATTGACGGCGGGAACTGGCCACGCTACTCAGCCTGGCCTGCACCATTCAAGTCGTTGTCCACAGGGGTGTGCATGATTGTCCGGCGTCGCCGGGGTCGTTGTCCGGGGAAGTCCCCGGTTTGACCGGAAGGTACAGGCGCACGTACCGTAGCGAGGTCGAGTTGTCGACGGCTGCTGCCGCCTGCCTCCGATCGGCCGGCGCCGCACAGATCTTCACCTGTCAGGCGTATAGCGAGCCACTCGCGGGCGCACGGTGCCAGCCGTCGGCTCTACACACACCGTCTCGTAACCCGCGAGATCCAAGCTTTTCTGGAGCCCCCGAGTGAGCAAGCGCACTTTCCAGCCGAACAACCGCCGTCGCGCCAAGACCCACGGCTTCCGGCTGCGCATGCGTACCCGTGCCGGCCGCGCGATTCTCGCGTCCCGCCGTGGCAAGGGTCGCGCACGCCTTTCCGCCTGATCGCCGTGGTCTGACCGTGCTGCCTGCTGAGCATCGGCTGAGGCGGCGCGAGGACTTCGCGACCGCGGTACGACGAGGGCGCCGGGCCGGGCGCCCGCTCCTCGTCGTCCATATGAACAGCGGTACGGACCCGCACGTCCCGGGGGAGTCCATTCCTCCGGCGCGTGCGGGTTTCGTCGTCAGCAAGGCAGTGGGCGGCGCGGTCCAGCGCAACCTTGTCAAGCGTCGGCTGCGTCACCTGATGCGTGACCGGCTCTCTGCGCTGCCCGCAGGTAGCCTGGTGGTCGTACGCGCGCTGCCGGGCGCGGCCGCGGCTGATCACGATCAGCTGGGCGGCGACCTGGATTCGGCGCTGCGGCGACTGCTCGGAAGGGCGCCGCTATGAAGTACCCGCTGCTTTTGCTGATCAAGCTCTACCAGTGGACCATCAGCCCGCTCCTGGGGCCGGTCTGCAAGTACTACCCGTCGTGCTCGCACTATGGCTTCACGGCCATCGACCGGCACGGCGCGGTGAAAGGCACGGCCCTGACCGCTTGGCGCATCCTGCGCTGCAACCCGTGGTCGCTCGGCGGAGTCGATCACGTACCGCCCCGTAAGCATCCGGTCTGGCACCGGCGCCTCCGTCTTTGGATGAGCAGGCGCAGAGGCGAGACTCAGCCCAAGGCCCAAGGAGCCTGATTAGTGGACACGATCCTCAATCCTCTCTATATCGCGGTCTCCTGGATCATCGTCCAGTTCCACAGCCTGTACTCGCTGGTCTTCGACGCGAGCAGCGGCTGGGCCTGGGGTCTGTCCATCGTGTCGCTGGTGGTCGTGATCCGTATCTGCCTGATCCCGCTCTTCGTGAAGCAGATCAAGGCGACGCGGAACATGCAGGTCCTTCAGCCGAAGATGAAGGAGATCCAGGAGCGCTACAAGAACGACAAGCAGCGCCAGTCCGAGGAGATGATGAAGCTCTATCGGGAGTCGGGTACGAACCCGCTCTCGAGCTGTCTCCCGATCCTGGCGCAGTCGCCGTTCTTCATCGCGCTCTTCCAGGTGCTGAACAAGATCGCCGGTAACCACGAGGTCGGTGTTCTCACCCAGACGCAGGTGGAGCAGGCCCGTGAGGCGCATGTCTTCGGTGCGCCGATCGCGGCGAAGTTCATGGACAGCGCCGAGAAGGTCGAGTCTCTGGGCGCCACGCTGACCGATGTGCGGGTCGTCACGGTCATCATGATCGTGCTGATGTCGGCGTCGCAGTTCTACACGCAGCGTCAGCTGATGTCGAAGAACGTCGACACCTCGGTGAAGACGCCCTTCATGCAGCAGCAGAAGATGCTGATGTACATCTTCCCGATCATGTTTGCCGTCTTCGGCATCAACTTCCCGGTCGGTGTCCTCATCTACTGGCTGACCACCAACTTCTGGACGCTCTGCCAGCAGATGTACGTGATCAAGCGCAACCCGACGCCGGGCAGCTCAGCGCAGCGGGAGCTGCTGGAGAAGATGGCGCCGAGGATCGTGTCGCACGGCGGTGTGCGGTCCCGGCACGACCGGGCGATCGTCAAGGCCATCGCGGTCAAGGAGGACAAGTCCCGCGCGGAGGCCGAGCGGAAGTTCATCAGCACGCTGGGGAGCTCCGAGCTGGTCGCGAACGAGGACGGCACGGTGGAGAAGGGCAAGCCGAAGCCGCCGCCGGAGGAGCGTGCCGCACGCCGGAAGCAGCCGAAGCGGCAGACGAAGTCCCAGCGGCAGGGCGTCCAGTCCGGCCAGGCGCAGTCCGGTGATGAGCCGCAGGACGGTGACGGCGGCGGCAGCGGTGGCGGCGGTGGCAGCAAGCCGAAGTCCGGCCCGCAGGATGCCAAGCCGTCCGGCTCCGGTTCCGGTAACCAGCGCAGCCGGGCGAAGTCCGGTCAGCGCAAGGGCCAGCAGCGCCCCAAGTCCCCGTCGTCGAAGAAGTAAGCAAGAAGGAGTCCTGAAGTGACGGACACCCCGACCGCCGTTCCCGAGACGGACGCGGCAGACGTGGTCGACACGGCCGACGAGGCCGACGAGGCCACCGACGGTCTTTCCCGCCTGGAGCAGGAGGGCGAGATCGCGGCCGACTACCTCGAGGGGCTGCTGGACATCGCCGATCTCGACGGTGACATCGACATGGATGTGGAGGGCGACCGCGCCTCCGTGTCGATCATCAGCGAGGGCGAGAGCCGCGATCTGCAGAAGCTGGTGGGCCGCGACGGCGAGGTGCTGGAGGCGCTCCAGGAGCTGACCCGACTGGCGGTGCACCGGGAGACGGGCGACCGCAGCAGGCTGATGCTGGACATCGCCGGCTTCCGGGCCCGTAAGCGGGAGAAGCTGACAGAGCTGGGCACAAAGGCGGTCGACGAGGCGAAGGAGACCGGCGAGCCGGTGAAGCTTGCGCCGATGTCGCCGTTCGAGCGCAAGGTGGTGCACGACGCGGTGAAGGCCGCCGGGCTGCGCAGCGAGTCCGAGGGCGAGGAGCCCGAGCGCCGCGTGGTCGTGCTGCCGGCCTGAGCCGGTCGCAGTCGTAGCCGGTGTTGCTCGTGTTTGCGTGGTCTGTGGTCGTGGTCAGTGGTCAGTGAGAGGACGGTCCCGTGACGGACGCGGCTGAGCTGCTGCCCGCCCCCGAGGCGGCTCAGAAGGTCTTCGGTGACCGGCTTCCGGACGCGGTGCGATACGGGGAGCTGCTGGCGGATGCCGGGGTGCGGCGCGGCCTGATCGGGCCGCGGGAGGTGCCCCGGCTGTGGGAGCGGCATCTGCTGAACTGCGCGGTGCTCTCCGAGGTGGTTCCGGAGGGTGTGTCGGTCTGCGACGTGGGGTCGGGGGCCGGCCTGCCGGGCATTCCCCTGGCGCTGGTACGGCCCGACCTGCGGATCACGCTGCTGGAGCCGCTGCTGCGGCGGACCACGTTCCTGCAGGAGGTCGTGGAGCTGCTCGGCCTGGATCATGTTTCGGTGGTCCGGGGCCGGGCGGAAGAGGTGCTGGGCACCTTTGAGCCGGTGCATGTGGTGACGGCACGGGCGGTGGCCCCACTGGACCGGCTGGCCGGTTGGGGAATCCCGCTGCTGCGCCCGTACGGGCAGATGCTGGCGCTGAAGGGCGACACGGCGGCCGAGGAGCTGCAGACGCACAAGGCAGCGCTGGCGAAGCTCGGTGTCGAGGAGACCTCGATCGTCCATGCGGGTGCCGGTGTCGTGACGCCGTCGACGACGGTAGTGCGTGCCGTGGTGGGTGAGAGCCCGGGCGGTGTGCGGTTCGCTGCGAAGCGTGCGCGGGCGGCCCGGAGGTCGTCGGGGAAGAGTCGTCGGCGGCGCTGAACATCACACCGGACTCTGCTGTCCGGTTTGTTCCTTTAATGCGGCTCATTCCGTTTTCGGAGTGTCGGCCGCGGCGTGCGACGCGCCGAGTGCATCGTGTTTCACGTGAAACGTCGCTCACTACTGCCGGGAATCCTGAATCGTGGGCGTGAGGCTGCCGAGTCTCATGGTCCGCCGCCGGGATTTGACCGAGATTCATCCACAGGAGAACGGGGCTCGCTGGTTCCTACCCCCGACGGCATGGCAGGCTCTGTGCATTGCGAGTCTGAAGTCGAGGAGAGTGACCCCTTGCGGTCCGACGCCAACGTCGCGGGTCCGATGACCGATCCGGTCCCCGGCCCGCGTTCCGAAACGGTGGATGTTTCACGTGAAACACCACCCCCGATGGACGACACCCCCATCGGTCGTGCCGCTCAGCTCGCCGTAGAGGCGCTGGGGCGGGCGGGCGAGGGCCTGCCCCGTCCGGAGCAGACCCGGGTGATGGTCGTCGCCAACCAGAAGGGTGGGGTCGGCAAGACCACCACCACCGTCAACCTGGCCGCATCCCTGGCGCTGCACGGCGCGCGGGTGCTGGTCATCGACCTCGACCCGCAGGGCAATGCCTCCACTGCCCTCGGCGTCGACCACCACTCCGAGGTTCCCTCGATCTACGACGTCCTCGTAGAGGGGAAGCCGCTCGCGGACGTGGTGCAGCCGGTCCCGGACGTGGAGGGGCTGTTTTGCGCACCGGCCACGATCGATCTGGCCGGCGCGGAGATCGAGTTGGTCTCGCTGGTGGCCCGTGAGAGCCGGCTGTCGCGAGCCATCGATGCGTACGAGCAGCCGCTGGACTATGTGTTCATCGACTGTCCGCCGTCGCTGGGCCTGCTGACCGTCAACGCTCTCGTGGCAGGTGCCGAAGTGCTCATCCCGATCCAGTGCGAGTACTACGCGCTGGAGGGCCTCGGGCAGCTGCTGCACAACGTGGATCTGGTCCGCGGGCACCTGAACCCGAAGCTGCACGTCTCGACCATCCTGCTGACGATGTACGACGGCAGGACGCGGCTCGCCTCGCAGGTGGCCGACGAGGTCCGCGGGCACTTCGGCAAGGAGGTCCTGCGCACGAGCATCCCGCGCTCGGTGCGTATCTCGGAGGCGCCCAGCTATGGGCAGACGGTGCTGACTTACGATCCTGGATCGAGCGGGTCGCTCTCCTACCTGGAGGCGGCACGGGAGATCGCGCTGCGCGGCGTCGGGGTCAGCCATGACTCCGTGCCGGCTCAGCCGAGCGGCGGCGATCAGGCTGGAACACGGCATGACGGAGGGGCGCAGTGACGGAACGACGAAGAGGGCTAGGCCGCGGGCTCGGCGCGCTGATTCCCGCGGCCCCGACGGGCAGTGACGCCGGTCCCCTGGTGGGCGGCGCCACTACGTCCCCGGGCGCGGTGCCGGTCATAGTGTCGGAGCGCGATCTGCCTTCTCCCACGGTGCCGGAGGCGCCGGCGGAGGCCGATCCGATTCCGCCGCAGGACCTCGGCGAGTCCCAGGAGTCCCCCGCAGAGATGCCGGGAGTCGACGAGGTGGCCGGTGCGCACTTCGCCGAGGTCCCGCTGGATGCGATCACGCCGAACCCTCGCCAGCCACGCGAGGTCTTCGACGAGGACGCCCTCGCCGAACTGGTCACCTCCATCCAGGAGGTCGGCCTCCTGCAGCCGGTCGTGCTCCGGCAGCTGGGTCCGGAGCGCTACGAGCTCGTCATGGGCGAGCGCCGCTGGCGGGCCTGCCGCGAGGCCGGCCTGGCCCGTATCCCCGCCATCGTCCGGCAGACCGACGACGAGAAGCTGCTCCTCGACGCGCTGCTGGAGAACCTGCACCGCGCTCAGCTGAACCCGCTGGAAGAGGCTGCCGCCTACGACCAGCTGCTGAAGGACTTCAGCTGCACGCATGACGAGCTGGCCGACCGCATCGGCCGCTCGCGTCCGCAGGTCACCAACACGCTGCGACTGCTGAAGCTGTCGCCGAAGGTGCAGCAGCGCGTCGCCGCCGGAGTGATCTCCGCTGGGCATGCCCGCGCGCTGCTGTCCGTGGAGGACTCGGAGACCCAGGACGGGCTGGCGCACCGGATCGTCGCCGAGGGCCTCTCGGTGCGGTCGGTGGAGGAGATCGTGACCCTCATGGGGGCGAGTCCGAAGTCCGCCAAGCCGAAGGGGCCGCGGGCCGGCAGCCGGATGTCCCCCGCTCTGGTGGACCTCGCCTCCCGGCTCTCGGATCGCTTCGAGACCCGGGTGAAGGTCGATCTGGGCCAGAAGAAGGGAAAGATCGTCGTCGAGTTCGCGTCGATAGACGATCTGGAGCGGATCCTCGGCTCCATCGCTCCTGGCGAGGGCAAGGTGCTCGAGAAGCGCCTGGCCGAGGAGGACGCGGACGACGAGGAGTGAGCCCGGCCCTCAGCAGAGGGACGGGTGCGGGAGCGGGTCGTGTCCGTACACGACCCGCTCTTTACGTTGTGGTGGGTAACGCCACGGTCATCCCCTGGATACGATGCGTAGGCGTGGAGGGGAGTCGGCCATGCGAACGGTGAGCCGCACCGGACTGGTGACCGTAGGCCTCGGCCTGGGTGCAGTGAGCGGGTTCATTGGAAGCTTGATCCGCGAGCGAGGTGCCTTGGCCGCGGCGGCGCGAGGTGCTCCGGGAGGAGAGGAACGCAACTCATGGGGCGACGTCTCGCGCCGCTTACGCTCGACAACCTTCCCGACGTCCCCAAGCGATGCAGATCCTGTGTCTTCTGGGAGCTCGACCCTGTCAGCGGAGAGGCCGCGGTAAAGGCCGGCCGGCCCGAGCTGGAGAAGGAAGCCTGGATTTCCGGCGTGCTGCTGGAGTGGGGTTCCTGCGGCCGGGTCGCTTATGTCGACGACGTGCCCGCGGGCTTTGTGATGTACGCGCCGCCCGCCTATGTGCCGCGTTCCTACGCCTTCCCGACGAGCCCTGTGTCGGGTGACGCCGTCCAGCTGATGACGGCCTGGCTGATGCCGGGCTATCAGGGGCAAGGGCTCGGCCGGGTGCTGGTGCAGACCGTGGCGAAGGATCTGCTGCGGCGGGGGGTGAAGGCGATCGAGGCCTTCGGCGACGCACAGTGGAAGGAGCCGGCCTGTGTGCTGCCCGCCGAGTATCTGGCCGCCGTGGGATTCAAGACCGTACGGCAGCATCCGCGCTATCCGAGGCTGCGGCTGGAGCTGAGGACCACGCTCTCGTGGAAGGAAGACGTCGAGCTGGCGCTGGACAAGCTTCTGGGGGCCGTACAGAAGGATCCGGTCCTCCGCCCCCTCTGAGGCGGTGCGAGGCGCTCACAGGGGCATACAGGGGCATATCGGGTCGGGTGCACGAAAGGGCCGGGCGGTGTTTCACGTGAAACACCGCCCGGCCCTTTCGGTGGGCTCTGCCGTCGCCTCAGCCGATGAAGTCGGCGAGGTCGCGCTCCAGCGCGGCCTTCGGCTTCGCGCCGACGATGGTCTTCACGACCTCGCCGCCCTTGTAGACGTTCATCGTCGGGATCGACATGATGCCGTACTTCGCGGCGACCGCCGGGTTCTCGTCGATGTTCAGCTTGACGATCGTGATCTTGTCGGCGTTCTCCGCGGCGATGGCCTCGAGCGACGGGGCGATCTGGCGGCACGGACCGCACCACGCCGCCCAGAAGTCGACCAGCACGGGCTTGTCGCTGTTGAGGACCTTCTCCTCAAAGTCTGCGTCGGTAGCGGTGACCGTGGCACCGGCCATGGTGTTCTCCTTACTTCGGGTGTTGCGCTGGCGGGGTGGAAGGGTCAGACGGCGGTGGCGGCCGTCTTCTCCGGCTCGGCGGTCTTCTCGCCGTCCGTGAGGGCGGCGAGGAAGCGCTCGGCGTCGAGGGCGGCCGAGCAGCCTGTGCCGGCGGCGGTGATCGCCTGGCGGTACGTGTGGTCGACGACGTCGCCCGCCGCGAACACACCCGTGATGTTGGTGCGGGTCGAGGGTGCGTCCACCGTCAGGTAGCCCTCGTCGTCCAGGTCCAGCTGACCCGTGAAGAGCTCCGTCCGCGGGTCGTGGCCGATGGCGATGAACAGACCCGTCACCGCGATCTGGGAGGACTCGTCGGTCTTCAGATTCCGCAGCGTGAGGCCGGAGAGCTTGTTCTCGCCGTGGATCTCGGTGACTTCGCTGTCCCAGATGAACGAGATCTTCGGGTCGGCGAAGGCGCGCTCCTGCATGGCCTTGCTGGCGCGGAGCTCGTCCCGCCGGTGCACGACCGTCACGGACTTCGCGAAGCGGGAGAGGAAGGTGGCCTCCTCCATGGCGGTGTCGCCACCGCCCACCACGACGATGTCCTGGTCGCGGAAGAAGAAGCCGTCACAGGTGGCGCACCAGGAGATGCCGCGGCCGGAGAGCTCGTCCTCACGCGGCAGCCCGAGCTTGCGGTGCTGGGAGCCGGTGGAGACGATCACGGTCTTTGCGCGGTGGACGGTGCCCGCGGTGTCGGTGACCGTCTTGATCTCCCCCGTCAGGTCGACGGAGACGATGTCGTCCGGCACCAGCTCGGCGCCGAAGCGCTCCGCCTGGGCCCGCATGTTGTCCATGAGGTCGGGCCCCATGATGCCGTCCCGGAAACCGGGGAAGTTCTCCACGTCGGTGGTGTTCATCAGCGCGCCGCCTGCGGTAACGGCTCCCTCGAAGACGAGGGGCTGAAGAGCCGCGCGGGCGGTGTAGAGCGCCGCGGTGTATCCCGCGGGCCCCGAGCCGATGATGATCACGTTGCGGACGTCGCTCACGGGAATCTTCCTTGTCTCCTGCCGGGCAGCTGTCGATCTTTTCGCTACTTGTTGCGGCTTCCACACCACCCAACGGATCCTACGGCCCGGGCATTCCCGGTGCCGAACGCCACGGCTACGGGCGCGGGTAGGTGGACTTCTGCAGCAGCTCGGAAGGGCTTCCCGGGGCGGTGACACAGGTGGCCGAGACGGCGTACGCGTCGACCTGTGCGCGGTCCGTGACGTTCGGCAGCACCACGACGTAGACCTGCCCGCCACGCATGACGCTCTCGTCGACGGCGACCGGTTTCTCGGCACGGCTGATCAGGTCGCGGATGCAGGTGGGCACGACGGCCGGGCGGCGCTCGTCCTTCGTCTTCGGCTCCCCGGTCTCCGGTGTCCCCTTGAGGGTGGCGTCACCACCGCCCTCAAGCGTCTGGTTGCCGGGATCGGCAAGGAGCGCCGTGACCTTGTCGCCGAGTTCCTCGCGGGAGACGGACCCCGCGGACGATTCGCCGGGGGCGGCCTTTTCAGCGCCCCCGCCGGCGTCCTGGGCCTTCGACGCGTTATCGCCTCCCGCTCCGGAGTCGATCGCGAGGGAACCCAGCCAGACGCCGCCGGCGATGACGGCGACCGACGCGGCGAGGCTCAAGACGATGCGTGGGCCCCTGCCCCGCTGCCGCCGGCGGCCGGCGGTAAGTGGCGTCACCGTTTCACGTGAAACAGAGCTCGGCCCGGCATCCGTTTCACGTGAAACATCGTCCGGCGCCGTCGCGGTTTCACGTGAAACAAGCGCCTCGGCCGCCAGCGCCGCATCGATTCGGGTGGCGACGTCCTCCGGCATGGCAGCCGGGCTCGGAAGGTCACCGAGCAGCCCTCGGATCTCATCCAGCGACATCTCGATGTCCGCGCAGATCTCACACTCCGCAAGATGCGCGCGTACGGCGCTGCTCTGCTCGGCCGGGAGCAGTCCCTCTGCGAGTGCGGAGATGTCCGCGACCTCCGGGTGCCCGTCCGAGGAGGCGGACGTGTGGGCTTCCGATGTCACGAGATCTCACCTCCGCCCTTGACGATGCTGCTCTCCGGCGGATCTGCGGGACCTGCCGTCTGTGGGACGGATGCGTCGTCGGTCTGGTTCCGCTTGGGATGCAGGTGCGTAAGAAGCGGCAGCAGCCGGGAGCGTCCGCGGGCGCACCGGCTCTTCACCGTACCTACCGGCGTATCGAGGATCTCCGCCGCCTCGGCCACCGGGTACCCCTGCATATCGACGAGGATGATGGCCGCCCGCTGTTCCGGCGGGAGCGTGGCGAGGGCCGCCAGCAGCTCACGGTTGAGGTCGCGGCGCTCTGCTGGGGCGGCAGCCGATTCGGCGGGTTCCAGGAGCTGCTCGAAGCGGTCGGTGTCGGCGACCGGCGAGGTGCGGCGGGTGGCTGCCTTGCGGGCCCGGTCGAGGCAGGCGTTGACCGTGATGCGGTGCAGCCAGGTTGTGACGGCCGACTGGCCGCGGAAGGTGTCGGCACGCCGATAGGCGGAGACGAGGGCGTCCTGGACGGCGTCAGCGGCTTCCTCGCGGTCGCCGAGCGTGCGCAGCGCCACGGCCCAGAGCCGGTCGCGGTGGCGCCTGACTATTTCGGCGAAGGCGTCGGGGTCACCGGAGACGTGTCGGGCGAGGAGCTCGCGGTCGTCGTCCGCGGCGCTGCCGCCGGGGTGTGCCACCGTCTGCCCCCTCCCCTGCTGCGCATCGTCAGTCCTTGACCTTGATATCCGAGATCTTGCCGCGGAACTCACCGTTGTTCTGCGGTAGCTCGGTGAGCCAGACAAGAACGTACCGCGTCATGACCGCCTTCTTCGGCTTCAGAGTGACATCGGTTCCGTTACCACTGGCAATACGTGTGAAGCCGTCCAGGGCCGTGGGCATGGCCGAGGCGCTCTTCGGCGCCGCCATCGCCTGGAGCTTGGTGGCCCCGATCGCCTTGACCTCCACGCTCCCGACCCGCTGGACCTTGCCGAGGTCCAGGATGAGGCCGACGCCCGGCTTGAGGTTGCCGAACCGGGCGGAGGTGTACCACTGGGTCTGCCAGAAGGTGCCGGCGTCCCCGTCGATGGCATTGCCGGTCCGCTCGGGGTTCTCCTCGCCGTTGCCCGGCGCGGGCGGGTCGAAGTCCTTCACCTCTTTGATGTCGATGGGCTTGCCGTCCTTGGCGCCCCCGGCGGCGTTGGACTGGCTCTGGCCGGAGTCGTCGGAGGTCGTCCCCTGGTTCATCAGCGTGTCGGCGAGCTGCCAGCTGCCGAGGGCCAGCGCGGCGATCAGCAGCCCCGAGACGCTCCACTTGACCGCCTTGCCGGTGCGGCCGGGCAGCGCGGGCGGCGCCGCGGCCGCCGGTGCCCCGACGCCGGGCCGGCCGCCGCTGCCGTTGGGGCCGGGGCGGGCGTACGAACCCTGCTGATAGGTGGTGCGCCCGCCGCGCGGCGGCAGGCTGTAGTGGGTCTCCGGGGGCCGGATCCGCGGCATCGCGGCGACGGCCTCGGCGAGCTCCTCGGATGTGGTGCACGGCGGCTCAAGCCGCGAGGGGGTGGCCCCGTCGTTCACCAGCGCCCGCATGGCGAGCTCGGACAGTCCGCGGTGGACGCCCGCGCGCACCTGGTCCGGCGCGATCAGCCCGACCTGCTTGGGCAGCCCGCTGAGTCCGTACGCATCGTCCTCGTACGGCCAGCGGCCGGTCAGCCCGGCGTAGAGGAGGGCGCCGATCGCCTCCGTGTCGTCGCGCTGCGGGTGGTCGGAGCTGAGGCCGCGCAGCGCGGCGAGGATGGCGAGGCCGCGGATGCGGTACTGCCCGGAGGAGGTGCGCAGCACAGAGGCGGGGGTCAGCGCCAGGTGCGTCAGCCCTTCGCGGTGGGCCGCGGCGACGGCCTGGGAGAGCTGGCTGACGAGCTGGTAGGCGTCGTGGGGCTCCAGCGGTTGGCCCGTGGCGAGGAGCGTGGACAGCTCGGTGGCGTCGGGGAGCCATTCGTGGACGACGTAGACGAGCGACTCCTCCTCGACGGCGTCGAGGACCTGCACGAAGCGTGGGTCGCCGAGCAGCGCCGAGGAACGGGCCGCGGCGAGCACCGGGCGGGCGCGCGGGTGGTCGGCCGGCAGCACATGGATTCCGACGGCGCGGCGCAGCTTTTCGTCGACCGCCCGCCAGCTGCTGAATCCATCCAGACGGGTGAGGCACTCTTCGAGGCGATAGCGCCCGGCCAGCTTGTGGCCGCTGTGGAGCTCCGGTGGCGGCGTGGTTTCCGATGTTTCTTCGGCGCCGCCGTTCTCCTCCGCGTCGCTCATCGGGTCCTTGCCGTCTGCCGTGTCGTCGACGGCCGCTGAACTACGATCCGCCACCGTCGTTCCTGCCTCCCCATTCCATGTGCTTCCACCGACGCGAGCCAAGACAATTGTGCCCACACCTTGCCGATAAGCACGACACGCGGTGGCCGCCGATGGTTGCGCGTGTACCCCGCTTTTACCGGCCGAGGCGGCCGCGCACCATCCCGACCAGTGTGTTGAGTTCCTCGACCCGCAGCCGCCTGGCGACGACGTAGAAGAGTGCGAGGAGCACGGCCCCACCGACGACGGTGGCGGCGAGGGCCGAGAAGAATCCGTCTCCGAGCGCCCGGAGGATCGCCCACGAGACGACGCCGCTGAGGACCGCCGCCGGAATGCTGGCGAAGCTCAGGCGGGCGTAAGTGCGGACGACGCGTGGGCCGTCGAGGTCGCCGACGCGCTTCTTCAGCCGGGCCCAGGCGACGCCGACGCCGACCGCGTAGGCGAGTCCGTACGCGGCGGCCATGCCGGCGACGGCGTACTGGTCGGGCAGCAGCACGTAGGCGAGCGCCGAGGCTCCCGCGGAGACCCCGGCGACGATCAGGGTGTTGTAGAAGGGCGTCCGGGTGTCCTCGAAGGCGTAGAAGCCGCGGAGGACGACGTACTGCACGGAGAACGGGATGAGGCCGAGGCCGAAGGCCATCAGCACATAGCCGAAGGACCGTGCGGTGTCGTGGCCGGAGGAGCCGAACATCAGCAGACACATCGGCACGCCGAGCGCGAGGAGGCCGAAGGCGATCGGCACGATCGCGACGGCGGAGGTGCGCAGCCCGTGCGAGATGTCGTCGCGGACCGCCGCGAACTCGCCGTCGGCGGCCGCCCGGGAGATCCGGGGGAGCAGCGCCGCCATCACCGACACCGTGATGATCGCCTGCGGCATCTGCCAGATCAGCAGGGCGCTCTGGTAGGCGGTGATGCCGGTGCCGGGGTGCTCCTTGCCCGCTGCCTTGCCGGCGGCGGTGGCGAGCTGGGTGACGACGATGTTGCCGAGCTGGTTGGCGAGGACGAAGAGGAGCGTCCACTTGGCAAGCTTGGCGGACTTCCCGAGGCCCTTGCCCTTCCAGTCGAAGCGCGGGCGGACCTTGAAGCCGGTCTCCCGCAGGTACGGAATCATCGACAGCGCCTGGACGATGAGGCCGAGGAGGGTGCCCGCGCCGAGCAGGCGGATGGCCTCCGGCGGGATGTTGTCCTCGGTGAGGCCCGAGGAGCTGTTCGTCCCGTACACCCACAGGAAGAGGCCGAGGGTGCCGATGACGACGATGTTGTTGAGGACCGGGGTCCACATCATGGCGCCGAAGCGGCCGCGGGCGTTGAGGATCTGGCCCATCACCACGTGGATGCCCATGAAGAGGATGGTGGGCAGGCAGTAGCGGGCGAAGGTTACGGCGACCGCGTCGGCGTTCGGGTCGTTTGCGATCGGCGTCGACAGCAGCCGTACGAGGAGTGGGGCGGCGAAGAACGAGATGACGACCAGCGCGCCGAGGATGACCGCGACGAGGGTCAGCAGCCGGTTGGCGAAGGCCTCGCCGCCGTCCTCGTCGTTCTTCATCGAGCGGACCAGTTGCGGCACGAAGACGGAGTTGAGTCCGCCGCCGATGGTCAGGATGTAGATCATCGTCGGCAGCGTCCAGGCAACGGTGTACGTGTCGTTGAGGGTGGCGCCGCCGAGCGCCGCGACCAGCATCAGCTGGCGCAGGAACCCTGTTACACGCGAAACGAGCGTGCCTGCCGCCATGACGGCGCTGGACTGGGCGATGGACGCCATCTTGCCGCCTCGCTGGGCGGGCACCGCCGGCTGCGCGGGCTCCGGCTGCTCCTGGCCGTGCTGCTGCTGCGCGGCGTGGGCACCCTGATCCCGGTAGAGGTGCGCGAAGGCGTCCGGCTCCGGCTGCTGCTCCCCGGCATGCGTGACGAGGTCGTCGAGGCCGAGGTACATGGTGCCGGTGGAGGCGTCCCCGTACGGCAGATGGCGGCCGGGCCCGTCCGGCTCCGGCGCGGGCGGCTGGCCCCACAGCCGCGGGTCGGGGGCGTGCTCGGGGGCCGGCGGCTGCTGATAGAGCGGCTGTGCCGGCGGCTGGCTGCCGGGCGGCGGCGGGGGGTGCGCCGCCTGGTCGTAATAGGCGTCGGTCAGCGGGTCCGGCTCGCGGTACGGGTCGTAGGCGTACGCGTCCTGGACATACGGATCCTGGGGCTGCTGCTCGCCGGTCTGCGGGTCCTGTGCGTACGGGTTCTGCTCCGGCGACTGGGCGGGCGGGTGCCCGGGCGGCGGCGGCACAGCGGGCGGGCCGGCCGGGTCGCTCCCGGAGCCCTGCACGCGGTCACCGTCATACGGCGCGTTCATCGCTACCCCACATCGTCATTGCGGCGGCCCGGCTCGGCTGTCACGAGCTGCGGCACGGGCGCTGTCACCGGTCCACCTTCTCACCCGCGCCGGAAGGCGCGCCGCTTTCGGGTCCGGTGTCGTCGTCGCCCGAGCCGTCGGAGCCGGGGTCCTCAGGCCCCTCATCCTGCCGCTCCTCGGGGTCGTCCGCCTCCGGCTCGGCGGCCTCCGCGGCGGCCCGCCGCTTGCGGGCCGTGTACATCCGCACGCCGGCGAGGACGAGCAGCAGGATGCCGACGCCGATGACGAGGAGCACGGTGGAGGTGATGGAGGTGACCTCGACGGTGAAGGTCATCGGCTGGCCGAAGGTCTCGCCGTCCGCGGTGACGAGGCGCGCCTCGATCTCGACGGGGCCGTTGGCGTACGCCTCGGTGTCGAACTTCACCGAGGTGCTGTGGCCGCCGCCGACCTCGATCCACTGGCTCTTGCTGACGTGGAGGCGCTTGGGGGACTTGGAGATGAGCTCCAGGCGCAGCCCCTGCACGTCCTGCAGCAGCTGGTTCTGCACGGTGACCGGGATGGTGCCGCTGCGTCCGGACAGCGTCAGGTCGGACTTCTTGACGAGCTGCACCTCATTGGTGAGGTCCTCGAGGTAGCCGCTGACATCTTCCCGGTAGGCGGTTGCGCCGTTCGGGTTCCCGCGCCACTGGGTGGACAGCTCGCGCAGTATGGCGGTGGCGAACGGGGGCACCACGCGGTCGGGGGCGGAGAGGATCTTCTGGAAGTCCCGGATGTCCTTCTGGGTCTGGAGGATCTGCTCGAAGGTCTCGGTGGGGATCTCCTGGCGGCGCAGATCGTTGGGGTACGCGCTGGCGCCCGGCACCGTCCGGTTGGCCCTCGGGTCCGGCTCGGCCTTTGCGGCCCTGGCCAGGTTCTGCGGGTCGGTCCACAGCGTGTCGGACAGTCCCTCGACGGCGGTGGCCATCGTCTGCGCCTGGGAGGCGGTGGGGGTGCGCTGCGGGGCGACGACGATGCTGCGCTGCCGATTGGGCTGCTGCAGCGTGATCATCTGGGTCTGGGCGAGGAACTCCTGCACCGCGACCGAGGACTCCTCGGCCTGGTTCATGTCGCCCTCGAAGAGGCGGGAGAGCCGGGCGTCGGCGACCACGGCGGTGCGGCCGCCGCCGATGGGCCGGGCGGCCGACGGGGTATAGGGGAGGCCGCTGGTCTCCTTCAGGCTGTCGCTGCGGGTGATGATGTTGCGGGCTCCGGCGGAGGTCGCGGTGTTCACGATGGCCGGGTCGATGGCGCCGTCCACCGGCCAGGCGAAGTCGGTGCGCGGCTTCACGCCGGGGAGGACCGACTCAAAGGTGGAGGTGGCCATTTCGGTGGCGCTCTTGAGGTGGTCGAGTGAGCCGGGGACCTTCTGCCCGTTGTGGGCGAGCGATGCGACGTCGGTGTCGGCGAAGGGCAGCGCCACCACTTCCCGGCCCTTGATGGCCTCGTCCAGCTGCGCGAGCCAGGCCTTGGCGACGCCCTCCCCCTTGCCCCGGACGGTCTTGCCGTCCTCGGTCCGCACGCTGTAGCCCTCGCGCATCTGGTCGACGCTGGCCAGCAGGTCGGGGTCGATGACCCAGGTGACGGGAAGGTCGGCGCCGAGGGACACGAGCTGCTGCAGCCGCCCGCCGGGGCGCAGCTCGCGCTCCAGGCGGTCGCTGGTGAAGACCGGCGTCTGCTCGTCGTCCGCCTCCGTACGGGCGGTGAGCGTCGGCTCGGCGATCAGGGGCCACATGAACGACAGCTTCGTCCGGGTGTCCCTGGCGGCCTCCTGCCAGGGGATGAAGCTGTGGTCGATGCCCACGACCCGCTGATAGCCGCCGCCGGCGGGCGGGGCGCTGACGCTGGCGGCGAGCTGGTAGACGCCTCCGGTGTCGAGGCCCAGCTTGCTGACCGAGATGCGGATCTTGAAGGGCTTGCTGACTCCGGGCGCGAGGTTGCCGATCTTCCGCTTGCTGCTGGGGATCTCCGCGCCGTCGGCCTGCTGCGAGAAGCCGGAGCGTTCCCGCGCCTGTGCGATGGAGTTGCGGCTGTCGAGCGGCCCGACGACGCGCAGTGCCGCGTGGGCGTCGGGGATGGTCGCGCCGGTGCGGTTGGTGAGCTTGCCGGAGACGGTGACCGTGTCGCCTTCCGCGGGCACGGTGGGCGTCAGCTTGTCGATGGCCACGTCCACGGAGCGAGAGACGTCGTTCTGAGCCTGTGCGGGCGGCGCTGAGGGCAGCTGGAGGAGTCCGGCGAGTACGGCGAGCCCGAGGAGGAGTACAGCGGCCAGGCGGCGGCGTGCCGTCCAGGGGCGGGCAGGCATGCCAGAGGTCCGCTGGGTCACTGCCTTGGCCACGCGTTCGCCCGTCCTCGTCGTTGGTCGGCCCTGACTACGGCGGGTGCCGCGGGCCCCTTGGCCCCCTGATGGTAACGATGTGCAGGGGTCGCGGGTGCCGGGGAGTGCTCGGCTCCGGCCGCGGACCCGTACCCTGTTCTGTTGTGCCGAACGTCCCGGAAACCCGCGAAGCCCAGCAGGCCCAGCTCAGCCATGCGCAGCGACAGGCGGTGAGCGAGCTGTTGCGTGTCTCACCCGTCGCCGACGACCTGGCCCGCCGCTTCAAAGAGGCCGGATTCACCCTCGCCCTGGTGGGCGGATCGGTGCGCGACGCCCTGCTCGGCAGGCTCGGCAATGACCTGGACTTCACCACGGACGCGCGGCCCGAGGACGTCCTGAAGATCGTGCGGCCGTGGGCCGACGCGGTGTGGGAGGTCGGCATCGCCTTCGGCACCGTGGGGTGCCAGAAAGACGGCTATCAGATTGAGGTCACCACGTACCGCTCCGAGGCGTACGACAGGACCTCGCGGAAGCCGGAGGTGTCGTACGGCGAGACGATCGAGGAGGACCTCGTCCGCCGTGACTTCACGGTCAACGCGATGGCAGTAGCACTGCCCGAAAAGGAGTTCATCGACCCGCACGACGGGCTGACGGACCTGGCTCAGGGGGTGCTGCGCACCCCGGGCACCCCGGAGCAGTCCTTCTCCGACGACCCGCTGCGGATGATGCGCGCCGCCCGGTTCGCGGCTCAGCTGGACTTCGACGTCGCCCCCGAGGTGGTGGCGGCGATGACGGCCATGGCGGACCGCATCGACATTGTGTCGGCCGAGCGGGTGCGCGATGAGCTCAACAAGCTGGTGATGGGCGCCCACCCGCGGAAGGGGCTGACGCTGCTGGTCGAGACCGGGCTGGCCGAGCGGGTGCTGCCGGAGCTGCCGGCCCTGCGGCTGGAGCGGGACGAGCACCACCGGCACAAGGACGTCTACGAGCACTCGCTGACCGTCCTGGAGCAGGCCATCGCGCTGGAAACCGAAGGACCCGACCTGATTCTGCGGCTTTCGGCGCTATTGCATGACATCGGCAAGCCCAGGACCAGGCGTTTTGAGAGCGACGGCCGCGTCTCGTTCCACCACCACGAGGTGGTCGGCGCCAAGATGGCGAAGTCGCGGCTGACGAAGCTGAAGTACTCCAACGACGACATCAAGCAGATCACCAAGCTGATCGGGCTCCACCTGCGCTTCCACGGCTACGGCACCGGCGAGTGGACCGACTCCGCCGTGCGCCGCTATGTGCGTGACGCCGGTGACCAGCTGCTGCGGCTCCACAAGCTGACCCGCTCCGACTGCACAACCCGCAACAAGCGCAAGGCCAATGCGCTGCAGCGTGCCTACGACGGGCTCGAGGAGCGGATCGCCAAGCTGCAGGAGCAGGAGCAGCTGGATGCGATCCGTCCGGACCTCGACGGCAACGAGATCATGAAGGTTCTCGGCATCCGTCCGGGGCCGGAGGTCGGCCAGGCGTACACGCATCTGCTGGAGCTGCGGCTCGAGCACGGGCCGATGGAGCGTGACGAGGCCGTCGCGCAGCTGAAGAAGTGGTGGGCGGCCCAGCAGGGCGAGTAGGGCGAGTAAGTGGAGCCATGTTTCACGTGAAACAGCTCAGGTTTCACGAAGCAGGCTCAGTTCCACGCCTATGTTTCACGTGAAACAGGATCCACCGGCCCCGCCCACCGCGGCGCCTCCCGTTTCACGTGAAACATCGCCCATGAAACGGCCGCGTAGATCACCGTCACCAGGATCACGAGCCCGACGGACCGCCCATCCGCGGGCAGTACCAGTGCGGCGACGCCCGCAGCGCCGACGAACGCGACGTTGAAGAGCATGTCGTAGAGCGAGAAGACCCGTCCCCGGAAGCCGTCGTCCACCGATGACTGCACCACCGTGTCCGTCGCGATCTTCGACCCCTGGGTGACCAGACCCATCACAAAGGCGGCGACCAGAATCGGCCTGCGGTCGAAGGGCAGCGCCAGCACCGGCAGTGCCACCGCCGCGATCGCCGCGCACAGCGCCATCCAGCCGAGCCGTCCGATGCGGTTCACCACCCACGGCGTGATGACGGCAGCGACGAAGAATCCTGCCGCGGAGAGGCCGACGGCGAGCCCGAGCAGCGCCAGGGCCTCCTTGTTGTTCTCCGTCCAGGCGTAGCGGCACAGCATCAGCACCATCACCAGCAGCCCGCCGTAGCAGAACCGCATCAGGGCCATGGCACCGAGCGCCCTCGCCGCCACCCGCCGCTCGGCGAGATGCCGCACCCCGGCCACCAGTCCGCGTGCCGTGCTGGCGATGGCAGCACGGAACTGCGGCTGTATAAAGCCCGGTTCGGGGCCGAGTAGCCCGGGACGCATCGTCGTAGCCACCACCGCGGCGCACAG
Organism: Streptomyces boninensis; assembly: GCF_048572725.1. Classification (NCBI taxonomy): domain Bacteria; kingdom Bacillati; phylum Actinomycetota; class Actinomycetes; order Kitasatosporales; family Streptomycetaceae; genus Streptomyces; species Streptomyces boninensis. The sequence goes on along the minus strand of NZ_CP183837.1, from coordinate 5,022,665 downwards.
ATAGACGCCTGCCCCGGCGATCACCGTCAGCGCGTCCGCCGCCCGGCCCTCGGGCCCTGCGAGCCGGATGATGAAGGCGACGCCGCCGCCCGCGGAGGCGGCGATGGTGCCTGCGGTGGGGGAGATCGAGTTGCCGAGGACGAGCTGTTCCTCCGTGTCGACGACGCGCGGCAGCGCCGCGGAGAGCGCCGACAGCACGAAGCGGTTGATGGCGGTGACGGACAGCGCGCAGAGATAGAAGAGCCAGTCGGGCACGGCGGCGAGGATCAGGGCCGCGGTGCCGCCGGCGAGCACCGCCCGCAGCAGGTTCCCGTAGAGCAGCACCTGGCGTCGGCGCCAGCGGTCGAGCAGCACCCCGGCAAAGGGGCCGATGAGCGAGTACGGCAGCAGCAGCACCGCCATCGCCGAGGCGATCGCGGCCGGAGACGTCTCCTTCTCCGGCGAGAAGACCACATACGCCGCCAGCGCGACCTGGAAGATGCCGTCGGCGCCCTGCGACAGCAGCCGCACCGCAAGCAGCCGGCGGAAGCCGGGCAGGTGGAGCAGTCCGCGGAGATCGCGTACGACGGGCATGGCGCAAGCCAAACACACGAGGGGGCCCCGGGCAGCAGCCCGGGGCCCCCTCGTGTGATGCGGATGGGTCAGTGGAGCGTCAGCGCTCGACCTCGCCCTTGATGAACTTCTCGACGTTCTCGCGGGCTTCGTCGTCGAAGTACTGCACCGGCGGGGACTTCATGAAGTACGAGGAGGCGGAGAGGATCGGGCCGCCGATGCCCCGGTCCTTGGCGATCTTCGCGGCGCGCAGCGCGTCGATGATGATGCCCGCGGAGTTCGGGGAGTCCCACACCTCGAGCTTGTACTCCAGGTTCAGCGGGACCTCGCCGAAGGCGCGGCCCTCGAGGCGCACATACGCCCACTTGCGGTCGTCGAGCCAGGCCACGTAGTCGGACGGGCCGATGTGGACATTGCCCTCGCCCAGCTCGCGGTCGCGGATCTGGGAGGTGACGGCCTGCGTCTTGGAGATCTTCTTGGACTCGAGGCGGTCCCGCTCGAGCATGTTCTTGAAGTCCATGTTGCCGCCGACGTTCAGCTGCATCGTGCGGTCCAGGATGACGCCGCGGTCCTCGAAGAGCTTCGCCATCACGCGGTGCGTGATCGTGGCGCCCACCTGAGACTTGATGTCGTCGCCGACGATCGGCACGCCCGCCTCGGTGAACTTGTCGGCCCACTCCTTCGTACCGGCGATGAAGACCGGCAGCGCGTTGACGAAGGCGACGCCCGCGTCGATGGCGCACTGCGCGTAGTACTTGGCGGCCTCCTCGGAGCCCACCGGCAGGTAGCAGACCAGCACGTCGACCTGGGCGTCCTTGAGCGCCTTGACGACGTCGACCGGAGCCTCCTCCGACTGCTCGATGGTCTCCAGGTAGTACTTGCCGAGGCCGTCCAGCGTGTGGCCGCGCTGGACCTGCACGCCGGTGCTGGGCACGTCGGCGATCTTGATGGTGTTGTTCTCGCTGGCGCCGATGGCGTCCGCCAGGTCGAGGCCGACCTTCTTGGCGTCGACGTCGAACGCGGCGACGAACTCGACGTCACTGATGTGGTAGTCGCCGAACTGGACGTGCATCAGGCCCGGGACCTTGCTGTCCGGGTCTGCGTCCTTGTAGTACTCGACGCCCTGCACCAGAGATGCGGCGCAGTTGCCCACGCCGACGATGGCTACGCGAACCGAACCCATTGACGGTTGCTCCCTGTGTTTCGTAACGAAGCCCTGCACTCGCGCAGGGCCTCAGTTGGTGGTGTCGTCGGACGGATCCGGCCGGGTGCTGTCCCGGTCACGGGGCAGGCCGCCCGTCTCAGACTCTTCGCGAGCCGAACCGGGGCCGGATCCACGCTGATCCCGCCCCGCCCGCTCGCTCTCGATCAACTCGTTCAGCCAGCGGACCTCACGCTCCACCGACTCCATGCCATGCCGCTGCAGCTCGAGCGTGTAATCGTCCAGCCGCTCCCGGGTGCGGGCGAGCGAGACGCGCATCTTCTCCAGCCGCTCCTCCAGGCGGCTGCGCCGCCCTTCCAGGACGCGCATCCGTACGTCCCGTGAGGTCTGGCCGAAGAAGGCGAAGCGCACGCCGAAGTGCTCGTCCTCCCAGGAGTCCGGGCCGGTCTGGGCGAGGAGCTCTTCGAAGTGCTCCTTCCCCTCGGCCGTCAGCCGGTAGACGATCTTGGCGCGCCGCCCCGTGAGGGGCGCCGTCAGGGCATCCTCGGGCGCCCCACCGGACTCCTCTGTCAACCACCCCTGGCTGACCAGCGTCTTGAGGCAGGGGTACAGGCTGCCGTAGCTGAACGCCCGGAAGACCCCGAGGGATGTGTTGAGCCGCTTGCGCAGCTCGTAGCCATGCATCGGGGACTCGCGGAGCAGGCCGAGGATCGCGAACTCGAGGACGCCTGAGCGTCGGCTCATCGCCGGTCCACCTCCCTCTCCGCACGCCGGACGCCGCAGGTAGAAGCGGCGCTTATGTCGAGCTGATGTATCGACTCGATACATCCAGACGATAGAACGGGCTCCCGGAGGCGGCAAGAGGGGGTCCGGCGAACGGATCTGTGAACGGCGTCACATCGCGTATCTCACCCCCCACGTTGTGACTGATTTGGGGTGAATCCTTGGCTCTAAAGGTTTTGGGCGTGCGTACTCTGTTCGGCATGCATGCCATCGGGAACCAGGAGACTGCTGTGGACGTCCTCGTCCTCGGTACAGTGCGGCTGGTTGTCGGTGACCATGGCCTGGCTGCCCTGGCCGCACATCGGGGGGACCAAAGGCTGACCACGGCCGCCGGCACACGCAGGCGTAGCCACCTGTCCTAGGAGTAGTCCTTCCATGAGCGAGCACCGTCGCAAGCCGCCGAACGGCGGAGGCGCTGGAGGCCGGCGTCGCGCCGCGCCCCCGCGAGGCGGCAGCTACGGGGACGGCGTCCCCGGTGCCCCGGGCGGCCGCGGTGCGGCCCGCCGGGCGGCGATGGGCGGAGGCACCGGCCGGCGTCGCGCCGCGGGGCCTGGCGGTCCTGACGGCCCCGGCATGGCCAGCCGTTCCGGAGGTTACGGCGGCGGACGTGGCGGAGGCGGCGGTGGCCGCCGAGGCTACGGCGGGGACTACGGGGACGGGCCGCGGCCGCGCCGGAGGCGGCCTATGCCGCCGCCGAAGAAGCGGTTCATTGACTATCCGCGGTCCGACCGCGACGGTGCGGGCCGCTGGCTCCCGTCCTGGAAGCAGGTCCTGGGCCTCTGCGTGATGGGCCTGGGGCTGCTGGTCGGCGGCACCGGCATAGCGCTGGCGATGGTCGACGTGCCGGAGCCGAACGACCTGGCGAAGCAGCAGACCAACGTCTACCAGTACGCGGACGGCAGCCAGATGGTCGCCGCGGGCGGTGGCGAGGTGAACCGGCAGATCCTCGATATCGAGGACATCCCGAAGTCGATGCAGAACGCCACCATCGCCGCCGAGAACGAGTCTTTCGAGAAAGACGCCGGCGTGGATCCGATGGGCATCGCCCGCGCCGTGTTCAACATGGCCAAGGGCGGCGAGACCCAGGGTGGTTCGACCATCACCCAGCAGTACGTCAAGAACTACTACCTGGACCAGGAGCAGACGCTCACCCGTAAGGCGCGTGAGCTCTTCGTCTCCATCAAGGTCGGCGCGACCAAGAGCAAGAACGACATCCTGGCCGGTTACCTCAACACCGCCTACTACGGCCGCGGCGCGTACGGCATCCAGGCCGCCTCGCAGGCCTACTTCAGCGTGCCCGCCAGCGAGCTGAAGCCGGACCAGTCCGCCTTCCTCGCCTCGGTTCTCAACGGCGCCAACTTCTACGACCCGGCCGGCGGCATGGGCACCGAGGCCACGCCGGAGAAGAACCTGGAGCGGGTCAAGGCCCGCCAGCAGTGGACCCTGGACCGGATGGTCAAGACCGGACGGCTGTCGGCCACCAAGCGGGCCGAATACGAGGATAAGTTCCCGAAGGTCGACGAGCCGCACAAGGCCCGGGACCTGGACGGCCAGAAGGGCTACCTGGTCGACCTGGCGAACAACTACGTCATCGCCAACAACATCCTGACCAAGCAGCAGCTCGACCAGGGCGGCTACACGATCAAGACGACGTTCAAGAAAAAGGATGTCTTGGCCCTCGCGAAGGCGGTCGAGGACTCCAAGCGGAAGAACATCAATCCGAAGAAGCGCGAGGAAGACAAGTACGTCCAGTACAGCGGCGCCTCTGTCGAGCCGAAGACCGGCGCCATCAAGGCGATCTACGGCGGAACGGGCTTCAACAACCGGCACTACACCAACAACGCCGACTACACCGGTGTCCAGGTCGGCTCCACCTTCAAGCCGTTCGTGCTGGCCGCTGCCCTCGACAAGGGTGTGCTCAACCCCGAGATGGAGGCCAGCCAACCCGAGTCCGAGCGCACCCCGGTCTCCTTGAACAGCGTCTTCAACGGCAATAACAAGGTGACGCTGCGGAACTTCGACGGGACCGTCTGGAAGGACGAGAAGACCGGGAAGATCTGGAAGCAGAAGAACGACGGCGGCGAGAGCAAGGGCATGGTGAACCTGCGCACCGCCATGCAGTTCTCGGTCAACACGCCGTTCATCCAGCTCGGCATGGACGTCGGCCTCCAGCAGGTCAAGGACGCCGCGGTGGACGCGGGCCTGAGCGACGACCAGTTCGCAGGCCTGTCGCCGACGTTCTCCCTGGGCACCTCGGCGCCGAGTGCGATCCGGATGGCCGGCGCGTACGCCACCTTCGCGGCGAGCGGCGTGCAGGCCGACCCGTACTCGGTCGAAGAGGTCAAGCAGGGCGACTCGAGCATCTACAAGCACGAGAAGAAGACCCAGACGGCCTTCGACCCCAAGGTCGCCGACAACGTCACCAGCTCGCTGCAGACGGTCGCCACCAAGGGCACCGGTTCGTACGCGGGTGACAACCTGGGCCGCCCGGTGGCGGGCAAGACCGGTACCACCGACGAGAACCGGTCGGCCTGGTTCGTCGGCTACACGCCGCAGCTGTCCACCTCGATCGGCATGTACCGCCTGGACCCGGACGCCAAGGGGCAGAAGAAGTTCCTGTCCATGCGCGGTGTGGGCGGGCAGGAGTCCATCCACGGTGCCTCGTACCCGACCGAGATCTGGACGGCGTACATGAAGAAGGCCCTCGCAGGCAAGGAGATCAAGCAGTTCCCGGTCGCCCCGCCCATCGGCGAGAAGGTCTACGGCCCCGGCGCCAGCCCGAAGCCGACGCCGACGCCGACGCAGCCGACCGAGGACCCGACGCCGACGCCGTCCGACGACCTGCCGAGCGGCCAGCCGTCGACACCGAACCCGACCGATTCGTGCAACCCGTGGGATCCGAAGTGCCAGACGGACACCGGCGGTCAGACCGGCGGCGACACCGGTGGCGATACCGGCGGCTTCCCGACGCCGTCGGAGAGCGGTGATCTCAGCAACGGCGGAGGCAACGGGAACGGCAACGGAGGCAACGACGGCGGACTCTTCCCATAGCGGGACAGTCAGGCAGCCGCGGCCTCCGCACCTTCACGATCGGTGCGGGGGCCGCGTCGTGTGCGGGGGGCTTGCGGCAGGATGGGCGGCATGAGCAGTGCGCGGGAGGATACGGAGACGAAGCGCCGGCAGGGGCAGGAGGCCGATGTTGTGCGGCCCACCTCGCAGGATGAGGTCGCGGCCGCGGGCAGTGAGCTGATCGGTGGGCCTGCCGGGCGGCGGGCGGTCGGCGGGATGTCCTGGTGGACGCCGGTGCGGGTGGTGGCGCTGCTGGCGATCGGGATGTTCGCGCTCGGCATGGTGCAGAAGTTCCCGTGTTACGACGGCGCCTGGTTCTCCGGCTCCGGCGGGCAGTACACGCGGCTGTGCTACTCCGACATTCCGCATCTGTACGCCGGGCGCGGCTTCGCCGACGATCTGGTGCCGTACTTCGACCGGATCCCGGACGACATCTCCGGCGGGATGAGCTACCTCGAATACCCGGTGCTCACCGGCCTCTTCATGGAGCTCGCCTCCTGGCTGACCCCGCACGGCCAGGACATGGTCCACCGCGAGCAGGTCTACTGGCTGGTCAACTCCGGCATGCTGATGATCTGCGCCGCCGTCCTCGCGGTGTGCGTGGCCCGTACGCACGCACGCCGGCCCTGGGACGGGCTGCTGGTCGCCCTCGCGCCCGCGCTGGCGCTGACCGCGACGATCAACTGGGACCTGCTCGCCGTGGCGCTCACCGCCGCGGCGATGCTCGCGTGGTCGCGCAGCCGGCCGGGGGTGGCCGGGGTGCTGCTCGGCCTGGCGACGGCCGCGAAGCTGTATCCGGTGCTGCTGCTCGGGCCGCTGCTGGTGCTGTGCTGGCGGGCGGGGCGGATGCGCGCCTTCTGGGTGGCGACCGGGGGCACGGTGGCGTCCTGGCTGGTGGTGAACGTGCCCGTGATGTATTTCGCCTGGGACGGGTGGACGAAGTTCTATACCTTCAGCCAGGAGCGGGGCGTCGACTTCGGCTCGTTCTGGCTGATCATTTCGCAGCGGACGGGCAAGTCCCTGGATGATGCGAATACGTACGCCATGCTGCTGGTGCTGATCGGCTGCGTGGCGATCGGGGCGCTCGCCCTCTACGCTCCGCGGCGGCCGCGCTTCGCCCAGCTGGCGTTTCTGGTCGTGGCGCTCTTCATCCTCACCAACAAGGTCTATTCACCGCAGTACGTGCTGTGGCTGCTGCCGCTCGCCGCGCTGGCCCGGCCGCGCTGGCGCGACTTCCTGATCTGGCAGGCCGCGGAGGTGGCGTACTTCGTCGGCATCTGGCTCTACCTGGCCCAGACCTCGGGCGGCGAGAACGCCAAGGGCCTGCCCGAGGAGGGCTACCACCTGGCCATCGCGGCGCATCTGCTCGGGACGCTGTACCTCTGCGCGGTCGTGGTCCGCGACGTGATCATGCCGGAGCGCGACCCGGTGCGCCGGGCCGGGGACGACGACCCGGGCGGCGGCGTCCTGGACCGGGCGCCGGACGTGCGGGTGCTCGGGCATCAGCCGAGCGGGCGGCATGCGGTGCGGTACGGGGACGGGTACGGCCCGGGACCCCGCGAAGGGAACTACGTCCAGTGGGGAGTCGCCTCCGGCGGCACCCCGTAGCCCCCGTGCCGCCGCTGGACTCAGCGCTCCACCACCCGGTCCGGCATCGTCGTCGTGTGCCGCAGCTGCGCCACCAGCTCGTCGCCGACCACCGGCGGCGCCGTGTCCGCCGGCAGGAACAGGATCGACACCTGCATGTGCGGCGGCTCGGCGAACCAGCGCTGCTTGCCCTGCCACAGGAACGGCGACAGATTCCGGTTCACCGTGGCCAGACCGGCCCGCGCCACGCCCTTCGCCCGCGGCATCATGCCGTGCAGCGCCTTGGGGGACTCCAGGCCGACGCCGTGCGAGGTGCCGCCCGCGACCACGACCAGGTGGCCGTCGCCGGAGGCCTTCTGCTGGCGGTAGCCGTAACGATCACCCTTGGCGACCGGGGTGACGTCGAGGACCGTGCCGCGATACTCGGTGGCCTCGTGGTCGCCGAGCCACAGCCGGGTGCCGATGCGGGTGCGGAAATTCGTCTGCGGGAACTGCTGCCGCAGCCGCGCCAGCTCCTCCGCGGAGACATGGCTGACATACATGGTGTGCAGCGGCAGCCGGGCGGCGCGCAGCCGGTCCATCCAGGAGATGACCTCCTCGACCGCGTCCGTGCCGTCCGTACGGTCGAGGGGCAGGTGGACCGCGAAGCCTTCGAGGCGTACGTCGTCGAGGACGCCGTGCAGCTTCGGCAGGTCCTCCTCCTTCACGCCGTGCCGCCGGATGGAGCTCATCACCTCGATGACGACGCGGGCGCCCACCAGGCGGCTGACGCCGTCCACCGACGCGACCGTGCGGATGACGCGGGTCGGCAGCGGCACCGGCTCCTCGGTGAGCTGATACGGGGTCAGGACCATCAGGTCGCCGCCGAAATAGTCCTTGGTCTGGGCGGCCTCGTAGACGGTGCCGACCGCGAGGACGTCGGCGCCGAAGCCGGTCGCCTCGGCGGCGAGCCGCTCATGGCCGAAGCCATAGCCATTGCCCTTGCAGACCGGGACGATGCCCGGGAACTGCTGCAGCACCTGCTGCTGGTGGCCGCGCCAGCGCGCGGTGTCGATATACAGGGTGAGCGCCATCGCCTGGCCCGGGACCTTTCGTCAGTCGGCGGCCGCGGTCAGCGGCGGGACATGTATCAGCGGCGGGACATATAGATGTCGAGCGCCTTGTGCAGAAGCTTATTGAGCGGGAAATCCCATTCGCCGAGATACTCGGCGGCCTCGCCGCCCGTGCCCACCTTGAACTGGATGAGGCCGAAGAGGTGATCGGACTCGTCCAGGGTGTCGCTGATGCCGCGCAGGTCATAGACCTTGGCGCCCATCGTGTACGCGTCCTGGAGCATCCGCCACTGCATCGCGTTGGACGGGCGGACCTCGCGCTTGTGGTTGGCGGAGGCGCCGTACGAATACCAGACATGGCCGCCGACGACGAGCATGGTGGCCGCCGCGACATTCTCCCCTTCATGCCGCGCGAAATACATCCGCATGGTGCCGGGCACCTCGCCGTTCAGCGCCTTCCACATGCGCTCGAAGTACGCCTGCGGGCGGGGGCGGAACTGGTCGCGCTCGGCCGTGATCTCGTACAGCCGCTGCCACTCGGCGAAGTCCTCCAGGCCGCCCTCGACGACCTCGACGCCGGCCTTGTCGGCCTTCTTGATGTTCCGCCGCCAGAGCTGGTTGAAGCTCTTCAGGACGTCTTCCAGGGAGCGGCCGGCCAGCGGCACCTGGAAGACATAGCGCGGCTGCACATCGCCGAAGCCGGCGCCGCCGTCCTCGCCCTGCTGCCAGCCCATCCGCCGCAGCCGGTCGGCGACCTCGAAAGCGCGGGGCTCTATCACGTCGGCCTCGACATCCCGCAGCCGCTTGAGGTCCGGGTCGGCGATGCCCTTCTTGATAGAGGCGGCGGTCCAGCGGCGGATGACGACCGGCGGGCCCATCTTCACCGAGAAGGCGCCGCGGGACTTCAGATGCGCCAGCATCGGCTCGAGCCAGTCCTGCAGATTCGGCGCGTACCAGTCGATGACCGGGCCCTCCGGCAGATACGCCAGATAGCGCTTGACCTTCGGCAACTGCCGGTACAGCACCAGACCGGCGCCGACCTGCTCGCCGCTGCGGTCGTCGAACCAGCCGATGCTCTCCGCGCGCCACTCCGCCTTCACATCTCCCCAGGCGGGCACCTGACAGTGGCTGGCCGCGGGCAGGCTCTGGACATACGCCAGGTGCTCCTCGCGGCTGATGGTCCTCAGGGTCAGGCTCATGCGGGGCGCTCCTCGTGCGCAGCGGGCAAACTCGGCTTTCCGTCGGAAGCCTACTGCTGCCGCCCGCACGTCCGCCGTCCCCCTGTGGACAACTCCACGGAGGGGGACGGCTGCGCCCGAATGGGTGAAACAGTTCGAGATGCGGGTGAGCGGCCTAGCCGACGATGCCGCCGAGCAGCCCGCCGCGGGCCATGCCGAGGAAGAACCCGAGGGCCGCCGCGCCGAGCGCGATGATGACCACGAACCGCTCCCGCGTCGTGGCGGAGATCATCTGGCCCCAGGCGCCCGTGACGATGCCGACCAGGCCCGTCCACGAGGCGAGCACATGCAGGTCCCTGAAGAGCGACGTGACCAGCGCGATCCCGCCCAGCATCACCGTGAGGCCGATCAGGATGTCCTGGGTGGTGTGCCGCTCACCGTCGCTGGCGAAGAGTCCGATGCCCTGCTGTCCGCGTGCTACCTGTGCCATCTGGCACCTCCAAGCCGGAAGGCTGCGGCGTGAGGGGGCCGGCGCGACCCTGGTGGCAGCGTGACGCCGCTCACACCCGATGTGTACAGATTGCCGGGTATGAGGGGCGGATTTCAACCGGAAGGGGTCGGGCAGGTAGTCTGGACGGTCTGCATCGGTATTTACCCAGGCCAGAGCAGCTTCCCGACAGTCCCCTGTGGATAACCCGGGGGTGTGTCAGTGCCAGGCGCTACCGTTGCGACGCAGAGAAAGACCCTCCTGCCACGGAAATACCGTGGCCGCTGAGTCCAGAGGAGGTGGGTTCCCACATGCGTCATTACGAGGTAATGGTCATCCTCGACCCCGATCTCGAGGAGCGCGCTGTTTCCCCGCTGATCGAGTCCTTCATGTCCGTGGTGCGTGACGCCAAGGGCAAGGTGGAGAAGGTCGACACCTGGGGCCGTCGTCGTCTCTCGTACGAGATCAACAAGAAGCCCGAGGGCATCTACACGGTCATCGACCTGCAGGCCGAGCCTGCGGTCGTCAAGGAGCTCGACCGTCAGATGAACCTCAACGAGTCGGTCCTGAGGACCAAGGTCCTCCGCCCCGAGACCCACTGAACGGGTTTCAAGGGCGCACGGACACCGAGTAGCAGCAACAACGCCACACAAGCGCTCCACGCCCGCAAGCCGTAAGCAAGACTGCGAGAGGTCAAGATCATGGCAGGCGAGACCGTCATCACCGTCGTCGGGAACCTGACCGATGACCCCGAGCTGCGCTTCACCCCGTCCGGCGCGGCCGTCGCGAACTTCACGATCGCGTCGACCCCCCGGACGTTCGACCGGCAGACCAACGAGTGGAAGGACGGCGACGCGCTGTTCCTCCGCGCGTCGATCTGGCGCCAGGCGGCGGAGAACGTCGCCGAGTCGCTGACGCGCGGCACGCGCGTCGTCGCTCAGGGACGGCTGCGGCAGCGTTCGTACGAAACCCAGCAGGGTGAGAAGCGAACGGTCGTCGAGCTCGAGGTCGACGAGATCGGCCCCGCGCTGCGCTACGCCACCGCCAAGGTCACCAAGGCCAGCCGCGGCGGCCAGGGCGGCGGCGGAGGGTTCGGCGGCGGCCAGCAGGGTGGCGGCGGTCAGGGCGGTGGCTGGGGTGGAAACTCCGGCGGCGGCCAGCAGCAGGGTGGCGCCCCCGCGGGCGACCCCTGGGCGACCGGCGCACCGGCCGGCGGCGGCCAGCAGGGCGGCGGCGGTGGCGGCGGCTGGGGTGGAAACTCCGGCGGCGGCGGTGGCTACTCGGACGAGCCGCCCTTCTAAGACCCCGTAACCGGGTCCCAGAGGGCAGCTCCCCCACCACACACTTCTTGAAGATCAGTACTGGAGAAACCAATGGCGAAGCCGCCTCCGCGCAAGCCGAAGAAGAAGGTTTGCGCGTTCTGCAAGGACAAGGTCGCATACGTCGACTACAAGGACACGAACCTGCTGCGGAAGTTCATCTCCGACCGCGGCAAGATCCGTGCCCGCCGGGTCACCGGCAACTGCACCCAGCACCAGCGTGACGTCGCCACGGCCGTGAAGAACAGCCGTGAGATGGCGCTGCTGCCCTACACCTCGACTGCTCGATAAGGGAAGGGTGACCACAGCATGAAGATCATCCTCACCCACGAGGTCACCGGCCTCGGTGGCCCCGGCGACGTCGTCGAGGTCAAGGACGGCTACGCCCGCAACTACCTGGTCCCGCGGAACTTCGCGATCCGCTGGACCCGTGGTGGCGAGAAGGACGTCGAGCAGATCCGCCGCGGCCGCAAGATCCGCGAGATCGCCTCGGTCGAGCAGGCCAACCAGGTCAAGGGCGAGATCGAGGGCGTCAAGGTGCGCCTGACCACCCGCGCCGGCAACGGCGGCCGCCTCTTCGGCGCCGTCACCCCGGCCGACATCGCCTCGGCGATCAAGGCCGCGGGCGGCCCGGATGTGGACAAGCGCCGCATCGAGGTCGGCTCGCCGATCAAGACCCTCGGCTCGCACGAGGTCTCGGTCCGCCTGCACCCCGAGGTCTCGGCGAAGCTCAATGTCGAGGTCCAGGGCGCGTGACGCTGCGCTGAGCTGAAGTACCACTGAGAGGGCTGCCCCGTTGTACGGGGTGGCCCTCTTTGTGCTGGCGGCGGGCACAGCCTCGCTGATACCTAGTCACGGTTGAGTACCTCAGCGCATCCCCCGGGAGGCGCCCGAAGCGAGGCTGGGGCGCATGACGAGCATCGTGCGCCAATCGATACTGCGGCCGATCAGCGCCGGACTCACCGGGCTGTACCGGCTCTACCGCATGCACCCCGCCATCTGGCGGCTCATGGCCCGCAACTACCGCCCCTGGATGGGCCGCTTCGCGCGCCTCCACGCCGCGATGACCTGCCAGTCCGCCGCCGCCGACGTCCCCGCGTACGCCGACCACCTGCGCCGCAACGGCCACCGCCCCGCCCGGCTGCGCCTCAGCGGCTACCCGGCCACCGCCAAGGAGTCGTACGTCAAGGCCTACCCGGAGCACGAACGCTGCTGGAAAGGCCGCATCGACATCGCCGGCAGCGTCGTCGACGAATCCTCCGGCTCCTCCGGCACCCCGTACAACTGGGTCCGCTCCAAGCGCGAACTCGACACCGTGCACCGCAACGTCGCCGGCTACACCACGCTCGTCTTCCCCACCAAGCGCCTCTTCGTCCTCAACGCCTACTCCATGGGCGCCTGGGCCACCGGCACCAACACCGGCATCGCCATGTCCCGCATCGCCACCGTCAAAAACACCGGCCCCGACATAGACAAGATCATCGACACGCTGCGCCACTTCGGCCCGCGCTATGACTACCTCGTCACCGCCTACCCGCCCTTCCTCAAACACCTCCGCGACCGCCTCGCCACCGAGCACTGGTTCGTACAAGGCAACTACCGCCTCGCCGCCATGGTCGGCGGCGAAGGCATGACCGAGGCGCTCCGCGACCACGTAGGCGACATCTTCACCAAGGTCCGCTCCGGCTACGGCGCCTCCGACCTCACCATCGGCATGGGCGGCGAAACCACCTTCACCGTCTGGCTGCGCCGCCTCATGCGCGACGACCCGGAGGTACGCGCCGCCTTCCTCGGCGACGGCGAACAGCGGCTGCCCATGATCTTCCAGTACAACCCGCTGGAGACCTACCTCGAGACCACCGAGGCCCGCGAACTCCTCTGCACCATCAACTCCACCGCCGTCATGGCCCCCAAACTCCGCTACAACATCGGCGACGAAGCAGAACTCCGCACCTTCCCCGACGCCTGGCGCACCCTCGAGCAGCTCGCCACCACCCGCCCCGGCCTGCTCGCCCGCGCCCGCGCCGCCGCCGACCGCGAACGCATGCGCCTCCCCCTGCTCTTCCTCTACGGCCGCGCCGACTCGACCGTCTCCTACATGGGCGCCAACATCTATCCCCAGGACGTCGAGTACGGCCTCTACGACGGCAACCCGCACGCCGCCCGGATCGAAAGCTTCTGCCTCGCCCTCGACGAACAGGTCGACGCCCGCCCCGTCGTCCACGTCCAGCTCCGCCGCGACACCACCCTCGACCCCGCCGACACCGGCAAACTCGCCGACACCTGCCGCCACGGAGTGCTCCGCCACCTCGCCACCGCAAGCCGCGACTTCGCCCAGTCCCTCACCGAGGACGACTCCGCCGCCGAGCTCGGCGTCGAGATCCACCCGTACGGAACCGGCCCCTTCACCGACCGCCCGAGCAAGATCAAAAACACCTACCTGATCAGCCCGGAGAGGGCAGCCTGATGCGCAGCACCGACTTCTCCCGCACCCCCGCCCCCGGCCAAGCCGGCGCCCTCTTCGTCGGCGCCACCCGCTACCGCGGCCCCCTCTCCCTCCTCACCCTCGCCCCCCGCTGGCGCCGCCTGGTCCGCGAAATGAAGCGCATGCGCGGCTACGTATGGCACCGCGTCTACTGGCGCCCGCCCTTCACCCTCGGCACCATCGCCTTCTTCACCGACCGCGACGAACTCCACAAATTCGCCCGCACCCCCGCCCACCACGACCTCATGTGCTGGCTCACCGACCACGGCACCAAACGCGCCACCGGCGGCTACATCCGCATCTACACCGCCGACCCGCACGGCTACACCAACGGCATCTGGCGCGCCGAAGACGGCCGCCTCGGCCACATCGACATCTTCACCCCACTGACGACCGAACACCGCACCCGGCCCGTACCGCACCGGAGCAAGGCATGACCACGGCCCCCGCCACGACCACGACCCGCGTCACCACCCCCGCCCAGCTCCGCGCCTTCCTCGACCTCCCGCGCCGACTCCACCCCCGCGACCGGTACGTACCGATACCGCACCCACAGATCCGCGCATGGCACCGCACCGGCGCCGCCGAACTCCACCTCGCCCACGACCCCACCGGCCGCGTCACCGGCCGCATCTGCCTCCACCGCAGCCCCGCCTTCGACGCCAAACGCGGCGCCCGCCACCAGCTCTTCGGGCTCACGGAATTCACCGACGCCGCCACCGCAGGCCGCCTCTTCGCCCTCGCCGAACAGCACGCCGCGGACACCGACCGCCTCTTCGGCCCCGTCTCCCTCCTCCCCAACGAAACCGGCGGCGTCATCACCTCCGGCCACCAGCACCGCGGCTTCATCGACTCCGCCTGGAACCCCGCCCACTACCCGGCCGCCTACGCCGCCCACGGCTTCCAGCCCGCCCACCCCTCCGACACCTGGATCTGCGACCGCATCCAGCAGACCGACCCCGACGCCGCCTACCCCTTCGACGACACCCGCCTCACCACCGAAGGCCTGCGCATCCACCACGGCACCCGCCGCCGCCTCCCCGAACAACTCCCGCTGCTGCGCACCATGCTCAACGCCTCCTTCGCCCAACTCGGCTACTACACCGAACTCTCCGCCGCCCAACTCGCCGCCCAGACCGACGGCCTCACCCACCTCATGGACGAGCGACTGCTCCTGTACCTCACCAAGGACGACACCCCCATCGCCTTCATCCTCGCGCTGCCCGACATCTCCCCCTTCCTGATGCGTACGGGCGGCCGCCTCGGCCCGGCGGACCAGCTGCACCTCCTCGCCACCCGGCGCCGCTACCGCCGCGAGGCCGTCCTGATCGTCAAAGGCACCGTGCCCGAACACCAGGGCCGCGGCTATCTCACGCTGCTCTCCCGCGAGCTCCACCGCGGGTTGCGAGCGGGCGGCTACGACACCCTCCGCTCCACCTTCGTCGAACACACCAACCCGGCCTCGGCGGCGTCGTACCGGCGCATCGGCGGGCGCCCGCTGCACGGATACGCCTTCTACGAGAAGCGACTCGAGCCGTGACCGGGTCCCATCCCTGGGCGGCGGCGATGCGCGACCTGGAGCCCATCACCCGCCGCGCCCCCAGCGCCCACAACACCCAACCCTGGACGCTCCACTACGCCCCCGACCACATCACCATCGGCTGGGACGAGGATCGGGAACTGCCCGCCGGCGACCCCACCCGCCGGGACCTCTATCTCAGCCTCGGCGCCTTCGTGGAGACCAGCCTGATCGCCGCGACCGACGCAGGACTTCCCGTACGAGCCGAGGTCGCCGTCGATGCGAGCAAGCGGGTGGCGGCCCGCCTGCTCCCTGCGTGCGAGCCGTACGCCACGCCGTACACCACCGACACCATCACCGCGCGCGGCTGCGCCCGAGGGGCGCACGAACCCGGGCGGCTGCGCACGGACCAGCTCACACGCGTACGGGAGCAGCTGCGGGACACCGCGCTTACCGAGCTGCCCGCGCGGGCGCTGGCCGGGCAGGCGCGGGATGCGGACCGGTGGCTGTTCGGGAGCCCGGCGGTAGTACGGGAGCTGCGGGCGTGGATGCGGCTCGGCGGTCGGTCAGCTCGCGCCCGCGCCGGCGGCGACGACGGTCTCACCGCGGCGGCCCTCGGCCTGTCCGCGTCCGAAGCCGTGGCCTTCCGTGCGGCACTGGCCGCGCTCGCCGGCCCGCTGCGGCACCTCGGCCCGAGCCGCCTCGGCCTGCCCCGCCTCCTCGCCCGCTCCCAGGCGGGGCTGCTCCGCTACGACGGCAGCGTCCTGGTCCTCACCGGCCCGGCGGAGCCACTCGATCCGAGCGCCATGGTGACCGCCGGTCGCGACCTGGTCCGATGCTGGTACGCGCTCACCGAACTCGGCCTCGCCGTACATCCGCTGAGCCAGCTGATCGACTGCCCGGACACGGCATCGGCACTGCGCCGCCGCCTCGGCACGCCACCACTCGCGATCTTCCGCGCCGGCCGTCCCACGGCACCACCGCCGCGCTCGAAGCGCCTCCACGAGGAGCCCTAAGCGCCGCCACGAGGCGCCCTAAACGCGCACCGCCCCCGTCACCACCCAGCGCCCGGACCGCGCCCGCCACCACAACGTCGCCATCCGCGTGGCCATCATCAGCCCCATCGCCCACCACACCGCCGTCAGGCCACCGCCCATCGCCGGCACCAGCAGCGCCACCGGCGCGAACACCGCCAGCGTCAGGATCATCGCCCACGCCAGATACGGCCCGTCGCCCGCACCCATCAGCACGCCGTCCAGCACGAACACGACGCCCGCAACCGGCTGCGTCACCGCCACCACCAGCAGCGCCGGCAGCAGCCGGTCCTGCACCGAGGAATCCGACGTGAACAGCGGCATGATCAGCGGACGCAGCGCCACCACCAGCACGCCCAGCACCACACCCGTGGCAATGCCCCACTCCACCATCCGCCGGCACGCCACCCGCGCCCCGTCCGCGTCGCCCGCACCCAGATAGCGGCCGATGATCGCCTGCCCCGCAATGGCGATCGCATCCAGCGCAAACGCCAGCAGCGACCAGATCGACAGCACCACCTGATGTGCGGCGATGGAGGTATCGCCAAGACCGGCGGCCACCGCCGTCGCGATCAGCAGCACCGCACGCAGCGACAGCGTGCGCACCAGCAGCGGCACCCCGGCCTTCGCGCTCGCCCGTATCCCGGCGGCATCCGGCCGCAGCGGCGCACCGTGGCGCCGGGCGCCGCGCACCACGACCACCAGATAGACGGCGGTCATGCCCCACTGCGCGATGACCGTGCCCCAGGCCGAGCCCGCGATGCCGAGTCCGGCGCCGTAGACGAGGGCGATATTCAGGACGATGTTTCCCGTGAAACCACCGATCGCCACATACAGCGGCGTCCTTGTGTCCTGCAGTCCGCGCAGGACGCCGGTCGAGGCGAAGACGA
This sequence comes from Streptomyces boninensis, assembly GCF_048572725.1. Lineage (NCBI taxonomy): Bacteria > Bacillati > Actinomycetota > Actinomycetes > Kitasatosporales > Streptomycetaceae > Streptomyces > Streptomyces boninensis. The sequence continues at coordinate 5,005,548 of NZ_CP183837.1, read as the reverse complement.
TCAGCATCGCCGGGATGCCGAGGGCGCTGATCCGCAGATAGGTGGTGGCGTACGGGGCCGCCGTGGGCGAGGCGCCGAAGAGATCCACCAGCCACGGCGACGCCGGGATCACCGCCGCGGCGACCACGCCGCCGAGCAGCGCCGCGAGCCAGATGCCGTCGATCCCCTGCCGCAGCGCCGCGCGCGTATCGCCGGCGCCGACCCGGCGCGCGACGGCGGCGGTGGTGGCGTACGCGAGGAAGACGAAGATGGCCACGCCGGTCTGCAGCAGGGCGGCGGCGACGCCGAGACCGGCCAGCTGCCGGGTGCCGAGGTGACCGACGATCGAGGTGTCGGCGAGGATGAAGAGCGGCTCGGCGACGAGCGAGCCGAAGGCCGGCACGGCGAGGGCGATGATCTCGCGGTCGTGCCGTCTTTTGCGGCGGCGGTCCGCCTGACGGGGGTCGGCGTGGGCCAGGCGGGCATTGGTCATACTGCCAATCTAATCTTCCACAGGTAAGTGATGCAAGGGCCACATGCCCCTTACCTGCACACTCGGAGGCAGGCCTTCCGGCTAGGTCTGCGGGATGGCGGGAAACTGGCTGCCAGGTTTTTCTTCTCCACCGGCAGTGGACGGTGAAAGCGCAGGTCAAAGGAGTGATCACGGAGTGATTGTGTGCTTGTCCACAGCGCTGTCCCCCGGCCCGTCCCCAGCTCAGGGTGTGTTCTCCACAGCCTTTCCCGAGTAATCCACAGGGGGTGTGGATGACCTGGTTGGCTGTGGTCTCGTCGGGCGCCTACGGTGGGGCGGCTGCCCGGCGTCTCCTGTCCCCATGAGGGGTCTCGCGTATCAGTTGGCCGACGCGCCGTAAGCGGAGCCGGACGTCTCAGTTGTCAGAGTCGTGCCGTAAGAAGGAGAGCGGAGGCGGCGGCGATTGGCGCGGCCCGGGAGGAGGGGCGGGATGTCGGAGTACGTGGACGATCCACCCGTCGACCATGGCGGCCCGAGCGACCGGCTGCCCGTTTCCCGGCGGACGAACGGCGGTCCGCGCGGCGGCGAGCAGCACGACCGCGGCCCGGAGGACCCCTTCGGCCCCGGCGCGCCCGCGGCCTTCGAGCGGGTCCCGCCGCAGGACCTTGATGCGGAGCAGTCGGTCCTCGGCGGCATGATGCTGTCGAAGGACGCGATCGCGGACGTGGTCGAGGTCCTCAAGGCCCACGACTTCTACCGCCCGGCGCACGCCACGGTCTATGGCGCCATCCTCGACCTCTATGCCAAGGGCGAGCCGGCCGACCCCATCACGGTCGCCGCGGAGCTCACCAAGCGCGGCGAGATCACCCGGGTCGGCGGCGCCTCGTATCTCCACACCGTCGTCCAGACGGTCCCGACCGCGGCCAACGCCGAGTACTACGCCGAGATCGTCCACCAGCGCGCCGTCCTGCGCCGCCTGGTCGAGGCAGGCACCCGCATCACCCAGATGGGATACGCGGCCGACGGCGAGGTCGACGAGATCGTCAACTCCGCCCAGGCCGAGATCTACGCGGTCACCGAGCAGCGCACCTCGGAGGACTACCTCCCGCTGGGCGACATCATGGAAGGCGCCCTCGACGAGATCGAGGCCATCGGCTCCCGCAGCGGCCAGATGTCGGGCGTGCCTACGGGCTTCGCCGACCTGGACTCACTGACGAACGGCCTGCATCCGGGGCAGATGATCGTGATCGCTGCGCGACCGGCCATGGGTAAGGCGCTGGCGCTGGATACGCCGCTGCCGACGCCCACGGGGTGGACGACGATGGGCGAGGTGCGGCCGGGGGACTTCCTGCTGGACGGGCAGGGGCGGCCTACCCGGGTGGTCGAGGCCACGGAGGTCATGGAGAACCGGACGTGCTTCGAGGTCACCTTTGACGACGGCACGGTTGTCATCGCGGATGCCGACCATCAGTGGCTGACCGAGACCAGGGCGTCCCGGCGGGCGGCCGCGTCGTACGGGCCCGGTGATCGCCGCGCCCTTCCGGGGGTACGGACCACGAAGGAGATCGCCGCCACACTCCGCTGCGAGTCGGCGTCCGACCGGCGACTGAATCACTCGGTGGCCAATGCGCTGCCGCTGGAGCTCCCGGCGCAGGCGCTGCCGATCGCCCCGTACGTGCTTGGCTGCTGGCTCGGCGACGGTCACTCCGACGCGGCGCGGGTCACCACGGCGGACGAGGAGGTCGCTCGGCGGATCGAAGGAGAGGGCTTCGAGGTCCGCCGGATCGGTTCGTCGATCACTTATGCGCTGCGTTTCGCGGTGCCGGAGCCGGCTCGCATCGAGTCGGATCCGGTGCCGCACGCCGTGTGTGTGGATTGCGGGCAGGAGTGCTTTTCGCCGTTCTCGCAGCCGCGCTGCGACTCCTGCAGCCGCCGCTACGGAAGTCTGCTGGTGGCGCTGCGGGAGCTGGGGGTGCTCGGGAGGAAGCACGTTCCGGTGACCTACCTCCGTGGCTCCGTGGAGCAGCGGCGGGAGCTGCTGGCCGGTTTGCTGGATACGGACGGCACGGTGACCAATACCGGGTCGGTGCAGTTCGCGGTGACGAACCGGGAGTTGGCGGAGGGCTTCCGGGAGCTGGTGGTCGGCCTGGGCTACCGCTGCGGGATGACGACCAAGCGGGTTGCCGGGCGCTCCGAGTCCTCCTCGATCTCGTACATCGTCAGCTTCACCACCGAGGACGAGGTCTTCGGCCTGGAACGCAAGCGGCGCATGCATGCCGAGCGCCGCCGCCCGGGCACGCGGCGTCTCACGCAGCGTCTGGTCAAGGACGTCCGGGAGATCCCGAGCGTGCCCGTCCGCTGCGTGCAGGTGGACAATCCCGATCACCTGTATCTGGCGACCCGCTCCATGGTCCCCACGCACAACAGCACGCTGGCGTTGGACTTCGCGCGTGCCTGCTCGATTAAGGGCAATTTGCCGAGCGTTATCTTCTCCCTGGAGATGGGGCGCAACGAGATCGCGATGCGGCTGCTGTCGGCGGAGGCGCGGGTGGCGTTGCATCACATGCGGTCGGGGTCGATGACGGATGACGACTGGACGCGGCTGGCGCGGCGGATGCCCGAGGTGACGGATGCGCCGCTGTACATCGACGATTCGCCGAACCTGTCGATGATGGAGATCCGCGCCAAGTGCCGCCGCCTGAAGCAGCGGAACGACCTGCAGCTCGTCGTCATCGACTATCTGCAGCTGATGCAGAACGGCGGCTCCAAGCGGGCGGAGAGCCGGCAGCAAGAGGTCTCGGACATGTCGCGAAACCTGAAGCTGCTCGCCAAGGAGCTCGAGGTCCCGGTGATCGCGCTGTCGCAGCTGAACCGTGGGCCGGAGCAGCGTACGGACAAGAAGCCGATGGTTTCGGACCTTCGCGAAAGTGGATCTATCGAACAGGACGCCGACATGGTCATCCTGTTGCATCGTGAGGATGCGTACGAGAAGGAATCCCCGCGGGCCGGCGAGGCGGATCTGATCGTGGCCAAGCACCGCAACGGTCCGACGGCGACGATCACGGTGGCCTTCCAGGGGCACTACTCGCGGTTTGTCGACATGGCGCAGACCTGATTCTTCATGTGATGACTCGCCCGAACAGCGCGGCTACCTGGATGGTCTCGCGGTAGGGCGCCGGAGGGAGCGCCCGGCGGATCTGCTCGGCGAAGGCGGGCCGCTCCTCCGGGTCGGGCAACTGGTCTGCGGGGATTGCGGAGCAGACCGAGCCGACGATCTCGTCAGTGGAGAGTTCGTCGGCGTAGTTGAATACGGTCTCCTGCACGTCGGCGAACCCGGCCGCCGCCAGCGCCTGCGCATACCGGTGCCGGTCGCTTGTGCTGGTGCCGCAGGTGGCTTCCAGCCGGGTGCCGAAGTGGCCCTCCAGGCATGATCGCAGCGCGTGGGCCCAAGCGCTGTCCTGCAGCCATAAGGGAGTGCCGTTGGATACCACCGCGATGCCCCCGCCATGCCGGCACAGCGGAAACAGCGCCTGGAAGAGCTCCTCGTGCCGCATCCAGTGCAATGCCTGTCCGATGACGGCCATCCCCAGCGGTGCCTGCCCCAGCAGCCTGCCAAGCGCAGGCACATCAGAGTCGGCCCCCAGCACCCATGTCACGTTCCGCACCCCTCGTCCTGCCGCGGCCTGCCTGGCGAGGCGGAGCATGTCCGGCTCGGGATCCATACCGATCACCGAGCCAACCCGGGACGCGAGCGGGACAGCCAATTGTCCTGTGCCGCAGCCGAGATCGAGTACGGCATCCTCGGCGGTCAGTGCGAAGGCCGTCTGCAGGGCGTCGAGAGCTTCCGGCGGGTAGCCGCGGCGGTATTCCGCGTAATACTCGGCGACGTCACCACTGAATCCCATGGTCATACGCCCACCCTGGCAGAGCCGGCCCATCGGCACTGCCCGTATTGCTTCGGGGGTGAGCATGACTCTCTGCTGGGCGCTGTGTGCATAGGGAACTAGAAATTGCGTTCTATAGGTGAACTGATCCTGTTTTCGGTGTAGTTGAGGTCCTGCACTGATTGTGTTCGTGGCGGAGGTGATTCGCACAATGAGCGAACACAGTGAGATGGCGGTGCCTGAGGCCACCATCGATGCCATGGCCTCAGTCATGGCCAATGCCGTGGCCGAGGCGGACAGCTTTGAGGCGGTCGCGGCGGAGTTCGGGATCGTGATCCCGCCCGAGGCTTCGCCGGAGGAGCAGTGGGAGTACTTCGAGCTGGTGAAGGCGCTGGTGACGGTTGAGCGCTGCATGCTCACGGTGGTCAAGAGGTGGCTGTCGTGAGTATCGAGTCGGCGCTGCTGGAGTCCCGGACGCTGCGGGACAGCGTCATGCGGCGGACGGAGGTACTGGACCGGGTCAAGGCGCTGTCGCTGCTGCCGGATGGCATGCATGTGACGACGGCGATGGTGGCGGCATACTTCAATGTGGGCGAGAACGTCCTCCGGGCGATGATCCTTGATCATCAAGAGGATCTGGTGGCCAATGGCTACCGGGTTTTGTCAGGTACGGAACTGAGTTACTTCAAGCAACTCTGTGGGATCCAGTCGAAGGCCCGCGCCGTTGCCTTGTTCACCAGGCGTACCGTCCTGAACGTCGCCATGCTGCTCCGCGACAGCGAAGTCGCACGTCAGGTGCGTAGCTACCTGCTCGATGTCGAGGAGGAGAGCCGACGGCAGCCTGTGGATAACTCGGTCGAGGAGCTGCTGGAGTCGCTCGATGAGCGCATGGAACGGACCGCCCAGGCAGTGTTCCAGCGGCAGTTGCCCATGATCAACGCGCTCATCGAGGCAGCCGGTGAGCAGCGCAGGGCGTCGCTCGCGCAGGTGGAGTGGTCGCGGAGCATGGAGGGAAGGATCGCGGGTCTCGACCGCGACATGCGGCGGCACGAGCTGGCCCTGCAGGACCGCACTCTCGCCGGGGTCATGGCGGACATTGACGCCATGAACTGGCGGGACTTCGAGGAGTACGTCGCCGAGCTGTGCAGGCGCGACGGTTGCACGAATGTGCGCGTCATCGGCGGCAAGGACCGGGGCGTGGACATCGTCGGGGTCACCCCGGACGGGAATCGCCTCATCGTGCAGTGCGAGCGGCATCAGCCGTTCCGGTCCGTCTGGAGCGGGGATATGCAGAAGTTCCTCGGCGCGGCGAAGGTGCAGTACCGGGCGGATGTGGCGCTGTTCGTGGCGTCATGTCCGTTCTCGCGGGAGGCGATGGCCATTGCGCGGGAGTACGGGGTGACGCCGGTGGACCGGGCGTTGCTGCAGGTGTGGGCGGCGGGGTCGCGGCTGCAGCAGTTCACGTAGGTCGGTGAGTGAGGTGGCCCGAAGTCGCAAGACGAAGTTGCGGCTTCGGGCCACTGTCATCGTAGCGGCTGGCTTGTGGTGGTTGGTTTCACGTGAAACTCAGGGGTCAGTACGCCCCGTCGAGGAGTTCCTGGCGCAGCTTCAGCTTTGAGCGGGCGCCGACGACTGAGCGGACCGGTTCGCCGTTGCGGAAGAGCATCAGCGTGGGCATCGACAGGACGCCGTATGCGGCCTGGGTCTGCGGGTTGGTGTCGACGTCCAGCTGGACGATCTTGAGGCGGCCTGTCTCCTCCTCCGCGAGCTGAGCCAGCACCGGCTTGATCATCTTGCACGGTGGGCACCAGGTCGCGGTGAAGTCCACCAGTACGGGCAGGTCGCTGCGCAGTACGTCCGCCTCGAAGGCCGCGTCGGTGGTGTAGGCCGGTTCGGGCTTTGAGGTGGCGGTGGTGGTGGCGGTGGTGGCAGTGGCGGTGGTCTGCTGGGTCATGCCCGTTCCTCCTGGTGGGGTGGGGTGACGAGTTCGCAGAGCGGTTCTGCTGGGGTGGTGGCGGATGCCGCTACCTCTGCGTGTGCCGCCTCTGCCTGCGCGAGCTGTCCCGCGATCTGTTCGCGTACGCCGCTGAGCTGCCCGATCATCGTGTCGAGCTCGGCCAGCTTGCTGCGGTAGACCTCGATCGAGGCCGGGCAGGAGTCGCCGTGTGGATGCCCGGCGCGCAGGCACTCCACGAAGGGACGGGTCTCCTCCAGCTCGAAGCCGAAGTCCTGGAGGAGCCTGATCTGCTGGAGCAGCTTCAGATGGTCCTCGTCGTAGATGCGGTAGCCGTTGGCGGTGCGACCGCTGGGCAGCAGGCCGCGGGACTCGTAGTAGCGGAGCGCGCGGGTGGTGGTGCCGGCCCGGCGTGCCAGTTCGCCGATCTGCATGTCTGTGACGCTACGCCTTGACGTTGGCGTTAAGGCCAGGGGTTTTATGCCTCGGGCTTCTCGGCGGGTGCGAGGCGGTATTCGGCGGCGAGCAGCGCCACGATCACCGCGACAAGCGTGATCAGCTGCGCTGCCGCGTTCACCTGCGTCCCCAGCGGTACGGTCGCGAGCGCGACGGCCGCCGCCGCGGCCCGCCCGGCGCGCGGGCGGATGCCCAGCACCGTACGGAACGCGGCGTCCCCGGCGAGGTACAGCGCGACGCCGCCCGCCAGCGCCAGCGCCGGGCCGGTGTGCAGGTGCTCGCCGAGGTGTCCGAGGGACTTCTTCACGCCTGCGGAGAGGATGACGATGCCGAGCAGCATCGGGACGAAGCAGTAGAAGTAGGCGGTGATCGCCAGCTTGAAGCGCTGTTGCGGTGGCGCGGCGGCGAGTGCCTTCTCGGCGGCCTCTTCGTCCTGTACGAAATAGGCCCACCACAGGCCGGCGGCGAGGGCGAGGCCGAGGAGTACGGCGGCGAAGCTGCCTGCGTCCAGGGAGTGTTCGTCCTCCAGGCCGACGCCGACGGCGATGACGGATTCGCCGAAGGCGACGATGAGGAGCAGCCCGTGGCGCTCGACGAAGTGTGCCGGGTTCAATCCGCCGATGCGCTCGCTGAGGCCGCTCTCGGCGTCCGGACGGCGGCCGGGTGACAGCTTGCCGACGATGGTGGCGGTGGCCAGTTGCACGACGATCGCCGTGATCCACAGTGCGTCGGCCGCCGTTCCGTCGGCTGCGCCGGCGGTGATGACGCAGCCGGCGCCGAGCACGTTCGGCAGCACGAACCACAGGATGTGCCGCCCGTGGGTCTGCGCGTACAGCACGCCGTGCACGATGACGACGAGTAGATAGCCGAGGCCGAAGGCGATGCCGCCGTCATCGAAGGCGTCCGGGATGGCGAGCGCGCAGATCAGGAAGGACGCCATGCCGGCGATGAGGAGCAGGCGGCGGGCGGGGCGGTCCGGGGGGACCTGGTTGGTGAGGTAGACGTAGCCGCCGTACATCCAGTAGAGGACCATGAACATCAGCAGGGTCCGGCCCGCGTAGGTCCACTCCAGGTGGTGTGCGAGCAGCACGGTCAGCTGGGTGAGGGTGAAGACGAAGACCAGGTCGAAGAAGAGCTCGAGGGTTGAGGCGCGGAGCTCGTTGTTGTGTGGGTGTGGGTGCGGTTGCTCGACCGGGTTGGCTGCGGCCGTCATGACGATGTCCCCCATTGCTGACTGCGTTGCGCTGCGAGCCTACGTCAGCCTTTGGTGAAGGCTTCGTAGGCCTGGAGCACCTCCTCTGTGGGGCCGTCCATGCGGAGTTCGCCGCGTTCCAGCCAGAGGACGCGGTCGCAGATGTCGCGGATGTTTTTGTTGCTGTGGCTGACGAGGAAGACGGTGCCGGCGCGTTCGCGGAGTTCGCGGATGCGGGCTTCGGAGCGCTTCTGGAAGTGGCGGTCGCCGGTGGCGAGGGCTTCGTCGATCATCAGGACGTCGTGGTCCTTGATCGAGGCGATGGCGAAGCGGAGGCGGGCGGCCATGCCGGAGGAGTAGGTGCGCATGGGGAGGGAGGAGAAGTCGCCCTTTATGCCGGAGAAGTCGATGACGTCTTGCGCGCGGGCCTGTACATCCTGCTTGGACAGGCCCATGGCGAGGCCGCCGAGCAGGACGTTGCGCTCGCCGGTGAGGTCGTTCATGAGGGCGGCGTTGACGCCGAGGAGGGCGGGTTGGCTGTCGGTGTAGATGCGGCCGGACTCGGTGGGCAGCACGCCGGCGATGGCGCGGAGCAGGGTGGATTTGCCGGAGCCGTTGGTGCCGATGAGGCCGATGGCCTCGCCGCGGCGTGCGGTGAAGGAGACGCCGCGCACGGCATGCACCTCGCGTACGCCGGGCGCTTTGGCGCGCGAGAGGATGCGGCCGAGCGCGGCGGTGGCGGCGCCGCGGGCGCGGGAGGCGCCGTGGATGCGGTAGACGATGTGGACGTTGTCGGCGATGACGGTGGGGCGGGGAGGCTGTGGATAACTTGGGGTGTCGGTGTGGGTGGGCGATAGCCTTGAAGGGGCTTGGCCCCCGGGTGGGCGGGGACTGTTTACTTGGGCTGTCTGCATCGTCTTAGCCACGTCCATAGCTCTCCTCCGCCTGCCAGAAGTACACAAACCCCGCCGCCCCCACGGCCACCGCCCACCCCGCCGCCACCGCCCACGCATGCGGCGGCACCTGCCCCCCGCCAAAGCTGTCGATCAGCGCATGCCGCACCAGGTCGATATAGACCGCCGCCGGGTTGAGATCCAGCGCATGCCGCACCGCCGCCGGTGCCCCCGCCGTCTTGTCGGCGATCGAATACATCACCCCGGACGCGTACAGCCACGTCCGCAGCGCGAACGGCAGCAGCTGCGCCAGGTCCGGGACCCGGCTCCCCAGGCGGGCGAAGGCCAGCGCCAGCCCGGTGTTGAACAGCAGTTGCAGCCCCAGCGCCGGCACCGCCAGCAGCCACCTCGGCCCCGGCACCCCGCCCATCGCGAGCAGGATCCCGGCCAGCACGAGCAGCGACCACAGCAGCTGCCGCAGCTGCTGCAGCACCAGCGCCACCGGCAGCGCGGCGCGCGGGAATTGCAGCGCCCGTACGAGGCCGATCGACCCGGACACCGCCCGTACGCCGCCGAGCACCGAGGTCTGCGTGAAGGTGAAGACGAAGATCCCGGTGACCAGGAAGGGGATGTAGTCGGGGACGCCGTGCTTGGTGCCCATCAGGACGCCGAAGACCAGGTAGTAGACGGCGGCGTTGAGCAGCGGGGTGGCGACCTGCCACAGCTGGCCGAGTTTGGCCTGGGTGTATTGCGCCTGGTGGCGGGCGCGGGCGAACTCGTGGATGAAGTGCCGCCGTTGCCACAGCTGCCGCGCGTACGCCGCGATGCCCGGGCGGCGGCCGATGGGCGTCAGGCCGTGGGCGAGGGCGAGGTCGTGCGGGGTCATGGATCTGAGGACTCCTTCGTATGGATCTCCTTCGTTACGACGGAACGGATCCGTTCCGTCGTGCTCCTCAGAAAGCTAGCTCCCGCCGACGTCGGAACGCAAGCGTTCCAACGTAAAGGGCAGGCAAGGTTAGGATCGGCCCATGCCACCGCCGCCCCCCGCAGAAGCCCGCCGCCCCGCCGCCGGCGCCGCCGTGCTCCGCCCGGACGTCACGGACGCGATCCGGGACGCGGTGCTGCAGGAGCTCGCCGAGGTCGGCTACGGGCGGCTGTCCATCGAGCGCGTCGCCCGCCGCGCCGGGGTCGGGAAGGCCGCCGTCTACCGTCGCTGGCCGTCGAAGCTGCCCATCGTCCTCGACGTCGTCTCCGGGCTGGCGGCGCAGAGCCTGCCGACGCCCGACACGGGTTCGCTGTACGGAGATGTACGCGCACTGCTGGACGTCACCGCGAAGGTGCTCCAGCACCCGATGGCCGCCCAGATCCTCCCCGACCTCCTTGCCGAGGCCGCCCGCAGCCCCGAGATCGGCCAGACGCTGCAGGGGGCACTGCGCGAGGCCCAGCACGGGATCGTCACGGCGATGGTGGGCCGCGCGACCGACCGCGGCGAACTGGCGGTCCGGCCGGACCCCGACGTGGCGATGGACCTGCTCGCGGGCCCGCTCTACTGGCGCCTGATGCTCGATCGCACCCGCCTGCCGGCCGCGTATCTGGACCGGCTGGCGAACGCCGTCGTCGCCGCCCTCGCCGCGCCCCCCGCCGCCGCCCTGTAACCCCCGGGCCACCTACCCCCGCGTCCGTAACCCCCGGGCCTCCTACCCCCGCGTCCGAAACGCCCGCCGATAAGCCCCCGGCGTAGTCCGCAGCGCCTGATGAAACCGCCGCCGCAGATTCACCGCCGAATGCAGCCCGCACCGCACCGCCACCGCCTCCACCGGCAGATCCGTCTGCTCCAGCAGCGCCCGCGCCGCCGCCACCCGCCGCGCCAGCAGCCACCGCCCCGGGCTGGTCCGCAGCTCCTCCTCGAACCGCCGCGCCAGCGTCCGCTGCGACAGCCCCGCTCGCGCGGCCAGTTCCGCCACGCCGATCGGCTCCGCGAGCCGGGACTCGGCCCACTCCAGTACGGGTCCCAGGGACCCGGCGTCGCCGGCGTCCGGCGGCCGGTCGGCGTACTGCAGTTGGCCGCCCTCGCGCTGCGGCGGCACCACCATGTTCCGGGCGACCATGGCCGCGTAGGCGGCGCCGTGGTCGCGGCGCACCAGGCTCAGGCAGAGGTCGATGCCGGCGGCGCTGCCCGCGCTGGTGGCGATGGAGCCGTCGTCCACGTACAGGACGTCGATGTCCACCTCGGCCGCGGGCGCCAGCCGGGCGAGCTCGGCGGCATGCCGCCAGTGCGTCGCGGCCCGGCGGCCGTCGAGCAGGCCGGCCTCGGCGAGCAGGAAGGCGCCGGAGCAGATGGCGGCGAGCCGCGCGCCGCGGCGGTGGGCGGCGCGCAGGGCGGCCAGCACGGTGGGGGAGGCGGGGTCCGCGGGGCGGTGCTTGCCGGGGAGGATCACCGTGTCGGCGTCGTCCAGGGCGTCGAGGCCGTGCGTGACGTGCATGTCGTAGCCGGCCAGGGTCGGTACGGGGCCGGGGTGCTCGGCGCAGACACGGAAGTCGTAGCGGGGGCGGTCGGAGCGGGTGACGCCGAAGACCTCGGCGGCGAGGGCGAGTTCGAAGGTGGCCTGGGGCGGCTGGACCAGGGCGACGATGCGGTGGATGCGGGCTTCGGTGGCCATGGCAGAAAAGTATCCACAGATGTCAGAGCTGTCACTGGGGGCGGCCGCGGCCGACCGGCAGGCTGGTGCGCATGACCGAGACGCAGCAGCACATCAAGCACCCGACCGACGACGTTCAGTACGTCAGCACCGGCGACCTCCCCTGGTCGCAGGTCGGCCCCGGCGTACGGGCCCGCGTCCTGCCGGAGACCCCGCACAACTCCGCCTGGATCGTGGAATGGGCGCCCGGCGCGCAGTGGCCGGGCGTCGATCTGCACGAGGGCGAGGAGCGCTATTACGTCCTCAGCGGCACCCTCGTCGACGAGGGCCGCCTGCACCGCGAGGGCGACTACGTCATCCTCGACAAGGGCACCAGCCACTCCCCGCACTCGGACACGGGCGCGACGCTGCTGGTCACGAGCACCGTGGTGTGACCTACCCTCGCACCCATGCCCGTGCAGAATCAGGAGCCTCAGCTCTCCAAGCCCATTGAACTGGTCATCTTCGACTGCGACGGCGTCCTCGTCGACACCGAGCGGCTCGCCGTCCGTATCGACCTGGAGGTCGCCCACGAGCTCGGGTGGGAGCTCACCGAGAGCGAGATCGTCGACCTCTTCATGGGCAAGTCCACCGCTTCCGTACGGGAGATCCTCGACGCCCGGCTCGGCCCGGAGCGGGCGGAGCTGTGGCAGCGGCGCTACCGGGAGCGGTTCGCGGCCGGGCTCGACGGGCTGCAGGCCGTCGAGGGCGTCGTCGCGGCCCTCGACGCCATCGCCGACGCCGGGCTCCCCACCTGCGTCGCCTCCAGCGGCGGGCACGAAAAGATGCGCGGCACCCTCGGCCGCACCGGCCTCTACGACCGCTTCGCCGGCCGCATCTACTCCGCCTCCGAGGTCGCCCACGGCAAACCCGCCCCCGACCTCTTCCTGCACGCCGCCGACCGGATGGGATACGACCCGGCCGTCTGCGCGGTCGTGGAGGACAGCCAGTACGGGGTGCAGGCGGCGCGGGCGGCCGGGATGCGGGCGTTCGGCTTCGCGGGCGGTCTTTCCCCTGCCGGCTGGCTGGAGGGGCCCGGTACGGTGCTGTTCCATCACATGGACGAGCTGCCGGGGGTGCTGAAGGATGCGGCTGGCCAGTAACGCCGGTTACGAGGAAGAGGCGGACGAGCTCGCCGTCCGCTATCAGGGCCGCACCTTCGCCGAGGCCCACGCCGACACCGACCTGCACCTCTTCCCCGTAACCCCCGCCCGCATCCTGGAAGTCGGCGCCGGCACCGGGCGCGACGCCGCCGGCCTCGCCGAGCGCGGCCACACCGTCACCGCCGTCGAACCGACCGACGGCCTGCGCGCCCACGCCCAGCGCCTCCACCCCGGCCTCGGCATCACCTGGATCGAGGACGCCCTCCCCGAACTCGCCGCGGTCCAGGGCCCGTACGACTGCATCCACCTCAGCGCCGTATGGATGCACCTGGACGCCGGCGAGCGGCGGCGCGGCATGCGGCGCCTCGCCGATCTCCTCGCGCCCGGCGGCACGATCCTCATGACGCTGCGGCACGGCCCGGTGCCGGAGGGGCGGCGGATGTACGAGGTCAGCGGGGCGGAGACGGTGGAGCTCGGGGCGGCCTGCGGGCTCGCGCTCCTGGAGCAGGGCGCGCACGAGGACTGGCGGCGGCGGCCCGGGGTGCACTGGACGCGGGTGGCGCTGCGGCGCGACGGGTAGCCGGGCTGCCTCAGTGCCCCATCAGCTCCCGCCGCGCCTCCCGTACCTCCCGGTCGATCGCCCAGCCGTCCGCCACCTCGCCGAGGTGGCCCAGCTTGTCCGGGTTGGTGACCGAGCGGATGGCCTGGATCCGGCCCTCGCCCACCTCCAGGACGACGGTGTTGATGACCTTGCCGTCCCGGTCGCGCAGGATGGCACCCGCCTGGCCGTTGATCTCGCGCAGCTCGTACGTGACATCGATGCTGAACACCGCGGGGAAGAACGCCGCCAGCAGCTTCGAAACCGGCTCCGCCCCCGCCAGCCCGCGCGCCAGCTGCGGCCCCTTGCCGCCGCCGTCGCCGACCATCTGCACGTCCGCGGCGAGCAGCTTCCGCAGCCCCTCGACCTCGCCTTCCCGCAGCGCCTCGAAGAACCGCGCCGCGAGCTCCTGCTGCTCCTCCCGGCTGGCCTCGAACCGCGGCCGCCCGGCATCCATGTGCCGCCGCGCCCGCACCGCCAGCTGCCTGACCGCCGACTCCGACCGCTCCACGGCCTCCGCGACCTGCGGATACCCGAAGGCGAACACCTCCCGCAGCACGAACACCGCCCGCTCCAGCGGACTCAACCGCTCCAGCAGCACCAGCGCCGCCACCGACACCGAATCCGCCAGCTCCGCCGACCGCTGCGGGTCCTGATACGGGTCCTCGAGCAGCGGCTCCGGGAACCAGGTCCCGGTGTACGCCTCCCGCCGCACCCGCGCCGAGCGCAGCACGTCGATGGAGATCCGCGTGACGGTCGTGGACAGGAAGGCCTTGAGCGACTTCGGCTCGGTCGTCGTCTCCGCGTACCGCAGCCAGGTGTCCTGCACCGCGTCCTCGGCCTCGGCGACGCTGCCCAGCATGCGGTACGCGATCGAGAACAGCAGCGGCCGCAGCTTCTCGAACTCCTGGTCCTTGCTCATGCCGGTGCTCATGCGGGCTCCTCCCCGTGCTGCTCCGAGCATGTCACAGGCGGTCGAGCTGCCTCGTCCCGAGGTATGCAGGCAGGTTTTCACCAAGGAGCTGACCATGAATCTCGCGCTGTGGATCGCCGCCGGAACGCTGGCCACCGTCGCCCTGGCCGGCGGCCTCAGCAAGACCCTCGTACCCAGGCAGAAGCTGGCCGCGGCGCACGGCGGCGGCTGGACCGGGGACGCGAGCGACGGCTTCGTGAAGTCCCTGGGCGTGCTGGAGCTGCTGGCCGCGGCCGGGCTGATCCTGCCCGCGGTGCTGAGCATCGCGCCGACGCTGGTGCCGGTGACCGCCGCCGCGTGGGTGGCGCTGATGATCGGCGCGATGATCACCCACGGGCGGCGCGGCGAGGTGGGCTTCGTCGCGCTGAACTTCTTCTACCTCGGGCTGGCGGCGGTCATCGCCTGGGGCCGCTTCGGTCCGGAGTCTTTCTGAGCGGCGTCAGAGCCCCCGCCATCCCTCCGTCCCGCCCGGCACCGGCGCCTGAGGGTCGTACGGCTCGCGCGTGAACACGAAGGTGCCCAGGTCGAAATGGCTGATGCGGCCGTCTTCCGTACGGACCGGGCGGAGGGTCTCGCCGGTGTAGTAGCCGTCGAGGCCGGTCCAGGTGCCGTCCGGCTCCGGGCGGAAGCGGGAGGCGCGGCCGCGGCCGCCGAGCGGGGCGAGGTCGAGGGCGCGGCCGGCGTGCAGGCGCAGCGCGAAGGGGTTGGCGCCCCAGTACCAGGGCCCGGTGAGGGCGAGCAGCTCCGCGTCCTCGGCCTCCGCGGCGGGCATCGGCCGCCACGGCTCGGGGATCTTCGGCTCGTGCTCGGCGACGATGCGGATCAGGTCGGCGGTGAGGCCGCCGATCGCGGGCCCGGAGGTCACATTGGTCAGCGCCACCGCGCCCACCCCCTCCTCCACATCGATCAGCACCCCGGCCAGGAACCCCGGCATCGACCCGAAGTGCCCGGCGAGCAGCCGGTCCCGGCCGGCGTCGCGGACCAGCTGGATGCCGAGCCCGTACGAACCGTCCCAGTCCCCCTCCTCCGGCGCCGCGGCCGGCTCGCGCATCTCGGCGAGCGTTGCCGCCGGCAGCACCCGGTCGTCGCCCGCGGCGAGGAAGGCGGCCCAGCGGGCGAGGTCGGCGGTGGTGGACCAGTACTGGCCGGCCGGGCCCATCACGCCGGTCTCGGTGAGGGGTTCGGGCTGCATGACGTCCGCCCAGGGGTGCACCGCCCAGCCGCCGGCGTGCGGCGCCTCGGGGCTGGGCGTGGTGCGGTTCATGCCGAGCGGCTGCAGCACCTCGGTGCGCAGGACCTCTTCGTACGGGGCTCCGCGCAGGCGGGCGACCAGGGCGCCGAGGTAGGCGTAGCCCGTATTGGAGTAGTGGTGGCGGCGGCCCGGCGGGTGGACGGCGGGGCGGTCCTCGTACAGCGCCTCGACGTCGGGGCGGAGCCCGCCGTCGGTCCGCTCCCACCACGGGCCGCGGGGCTCGGCGGCCAGGCCCGAGGTGTGCGAGAGCAGCTGGGCGAGGGTGGCCGTGCCGTGCTGGGTGCCGGGGAGGTGCTTGTCGAGCGGGTCGGCGAGGTCGACGAGGCCCTCGTCGCGTAGCCGCAGCACCAGCACGGCGGTGAGGGTCTTGGTGATCGAGCCGATGCGGTACTGGGTGTCGGCATCCGGGCCGTGCCCGTCGACGGAGGTCCGGCCCCCGTCCCACACCAGGGCGCCGTCCCGTACGACGGCGGCGGCCAGGGAGGGGGTGCGGCCCTCGGTCTGGGCGGTGGCGATGCGGTGGAGGAGGGCGCGGCGGGTGGCGGGGAGGAGGGGGGCGCGCTCCGGTGACGGGGGCTGGACGTGGCTGGTCATGCGGCCGTATTACCAGGGGGCGGGCCGGCGCCGCCAGCGGGATTCGGGGGCGGCGGAGGGGTGTCGCAGGGACAGGGGCAGGGACAGGGACACCACCCTCGGCCCCTCGAGTTATCCACAGCCCACCTCAGAGCCGAAGCCTCAACCAGCCAGCTCCCGCTCCAGCGGCGTCCGGAACCGCGGCGTCACCCGCGCCTCCCCGACCCACCCCGCGAGCCGCGCCGCCTCCGCCTCGATCGCGGCGACGGCATCCCGCCCCACGTCCGTGAAGAGCCGCCACACCACCTCGCCGTCAGCGCGCTGCGCCCAGCCGCCGACGATCTCGCCGTTCCACCACACGGTCGGGCCGACGTTCCCCGCCCGGTCGAAGAGGGCGGCGCGGTGCTCGGGCGCGAGGAAGAAGCCGCGGTCCTGCCAGCCCATCGGCGTCGGGTCGAGGCCGGGCAGCAGCGCCGCCCACGGCTCGGCGGGGGCAGTGGCCTCCGCATCACCGGCGAGGACATAACCCGTCGCCCCCGACTCCAGCTCGACCTCCTCGACGCCGACGGCCTTGAAGGCCGCCCGCACCGCGGTGAGCGTCCACCCCGACCACCACTTGAAGTCCGCCTCGGTGCCGGGCCCGTACGCCCGCAGCCATCGCCGCGCCACCTCCGCCTGCGCCTCGCCGACCGGCAGCGGCGGATACTCCGCCCCCGCCGTCCACCGGAACTGACTCGACGTCCACGACCCCCGCGGCCGCCCCCGCCGGATGTGCCCGTCGACGGCGAGCATCCGCAGCACGCGGGTGGCGACGCCCTGTTCGGCTTCTTGCCGCGACCCGGGAAAGACGGTGATCTTCGTACGGAGAATGGGCGCCGCCGCGGAAATCTCCACGCCGGTCGCCTCGCCCTTCTCCTCCAGTACGGCATACGCGGCCTTCTCGGCCTCGGCGAGCCAGGCTTCGTCGAGGCCGTTCCACTCGCTCAGGTGCTTCAGCAGCGTCTTGCGCTCCTTGGCGGCGATGGCGCGGGCCGCGGCGGCGTCGACGTACGGGGCGAGCTCGGCGCTCACGGCAAAGATCGTCCGCCGCATGGCAAGCAGCTTGACGAGCTGCACGTCGTCGTAGAGCGCCCGCTCGACGGCGCCGACGGACGGCTCGCGCATCCGAGCACAAGCGGAGATGAAGACGGTGGCGGCATCGGTCGCATGCAGCGCCACGACGGCATCGGCAGCGGCAACAGCCGTACCCACCCGCGCCGTTGCAGCAAGCGCCTGCCGCACCCCGACCCGCGCCCGCCGCTCCCCGTCCCCAATCCGCACCTTCACCGCACCACCCACCGTCAAGCTCCTCTCCCGACCTCAAAGCTGCTTCTTGAACCCCACATGCGTCGCCTCGTACCCGAGCCGCTCGTAGAAGCGATGGGCGTCCTCGCGGCGCGCGTCCGAGGTGAGCTGGACCAGTGCGCAGCCCAGGCGGCGCGACTCCTGCTCCGCCCACTCCATCAGCTCCGTGCCGAGCCCGGAGCCCCGCTCCGTGTGGTGGATGCGGACGGCTTCGACGATCGAGCGGATCGTGCCCTGCCGGGACAGGCCCGGGATGATCGTCAGCTGCAGGGTGCCGACCGTACGGCCGTCGCGGACGGCGACGACGAGGTGCTGGTTCGGGTCGTCGGCGAGCCGGTCGAAGGCGGTGTTGTACGGCGTGAGGTCGTCGGGGGACTCGCGCTGCGCGGCGATGGGGTCGTACGCGAGCATGGCGACGATGTCGGGGATGTCGGCGCGCGTGGCGGGGCGTATCTCGAGGTCGGACATGCCGCCGAGGCTACGCCCGCGCCTTCACCCCCGCCGGAGCGACCTACGCCCCCACCGGCACCTCGATCTTCTCCACCGCCGCGACCAGCGGCGCGAACTCCGGCTTCTTCGCCGCCGCCTCGTCCAGCGCCTCCCGCAGCGCCGCCTGATACCCCGGCCGCGCCTGCGCCAGCAGCTCGCGCCCCGCCGGCGTCACCTCGGTGTAGATCCCGCGCCGGTCCGTCGCGCACAGGTAGCGCGACAGCAGCCCCCGCTCCTCCAGCCGCGTGACCAGCCGCGTCGTGGCGCTCTGGCTGAGGACGACCATGTCGGCGAGCTGGTTCATACGGAGGTGGAAGTCGTCCTGCTGGTTGAGGACGTCCAGCACCGAGTATTCGCGGGCGGAGAGGCGGTGCTCGCTTTGCAGCACCTTCTCGATCCGCGCCTCGATGCGCGCATGCAGCGCGCCCAGCGCCGACCAGCCCTGCGCCAGGCCTTTCAGCTGTTCCTCGGACGCGCTCATGGGACCGACCTCCTTGTGACGGTTCACGCGCTGGGCGGCTCTGTCCAGCCCGTACGGCCAGGATACCTCACACGTGCAATATCCCGCGCTTGCAAATATCCCGCGTCTGCAATTATTGTGAACGCATGCCTATTGCACTCCTGGCGCTCGCCATCGGCGCCTTCGGTATCGGTACGACCGAGTTCGTCGTCATGGGCCTGCTCCCGGACGTGGCCGCCGACTTCAACGTGTCCATCCCCACCGCCGGCTACCTGACCACCGGCTACGCGCTCGGCGTGGTCATCGGGGCGCCCATCCTCACCATCCTCGGCGCGCGGGTCGCCCGGAAGAAGATGCTCATGATCCTCATGGGCCTCTTCATCGCGGGCAATCTGCTCTCCGCCCTCGCCCCCGCCTTCGGCCTCATGCTCGCCGGCCGCATCGTGGCCTCCCTCGCCCACGGCGCCTTCTTCGGCATCGGCTCGGTCGTCGCCGCGAACCTGGTCGCGCCGCAGAAGAAGGCCGCCGCGATCTCCCTGATGTTCACCGGCCTGACCGTCGCCAACGTCGTCGGCGTCCCCGGCGGCACCCTCCTCGGCCACAACATCGGCTGGCGCGCCACCTTCGCCGTCGTCGCCGCGATCGGCGTCGTCGCCCTCTTCGGCCTCGCCAAGCTGATCCCCGAGCTGCCGCGGCCGGAAGGCGTCAGCGTACGGAACGAGGTCACCGCGCTCCGCAACCCGCAGGCGCTGCTCGCCATGGCGATGACCGTCCTCGGCTTCGGCGGCGTCTTCGCGGCCATCACCTACATCGCGCCGATGATGACGGACGTCGCCGGCTACGCCGACGGCTCGGTCACCTGGCTCCTGGCCCTCTTCGGCCTCGGCATGGTGGCGGGCAACCTCATCGGCGGCCGGTTCGCCGACCGCGCCCTGATGCCGCTCCTGTACGTGACGCTGACCGCCCTCGGCGCGACCCTGGCCCTCTTCACCTTCGCCGCCCACAACAAGCTGCTCGCCGCCATCGCCATCTTCCTGATCGGCGGCTTCGGCTTCGCGACCGTACCGCCGCTGCAGAAGCGCGTCCTCGACCAGACCGCGGGCGCCCCCACGCTCGCCTCCGCGATGAACATCGGCGCCTTCAACCTCGGCAACGCCATCGCCGCCTGGCTCGGCGGCCTGGTCATCGCGGGCGGCCTCGGCTACACGGCCCCGAACTGGGTCGGTGCGCTACTCGCGGCCGCCGCGCTGCTGCTGGCCTTCTGGTCGGCGGCGCTGGAGCGGCGCACCGCGGCGCGCGAGAGCCGGGTGGTGACGGGGGCACAGCCCCGTACGGACGCCGGCTCGCTCGTAAGCAAGTAATCAGCACAACTCCCTGGAGCAGAACCCCTCATGAGCACCCCCACCGCCATCCGCCCTCTCTCCACCACCGACGCCGACACCCTCGTCACCGCCGCCCACCAGGCCGCGGCCGCCGCCGGCGTCCCCGTCGCGGTCACCGTCCTCGACGCCGGCGGCCACCTGCTCGCCTTCCGCCGCGACGACCGCGCCGTCCTGATCGCCGGCGAGACCAGCACCCGTAAGGCATACACGGCCCTCCAGCTGAACGCCGCAACCGCCGACCTGGTCGACCTGGTCAAGCCCGACGGCCCTTTCCACACCCTCCCCACCGCCCTCGACCGCCCCCTCCTCTTCATCGCAGGCGGCATCCCGATCCACCGCGACGGCCACCTCATCGGCGCCCTCGGCCTCGGCGGCGGCACCCCGGAGCAGGACCACGGCTTCGCGAAGACGGCGCTGTCCGCGCTCTGACACACCGCCCCCCGGCCGGCGTCCCCGATGGGCGGCGCCGGCCGGGCCCGCTTGTTGTACCTACGTTATGTAGGTACATTGGAGTCATGGAAACCATCGGGCTGCGCGAGCTGAACCAGAACCCGTCGAAGGCCGTGGCGCGGGTGCGGGCCGGCGTGCCGATACTGGTCACCGATCGCGGCAAGCCCGTGCTGCGCATGGTCCCGGAAACCGAGCTGCCCAGCACGCTCCAGCAGATGATTGCCACCGGCGAGGTCACACCCCCGGTGGAGCAGGGGATGCCGGAGATCACGCTGGCGGCCGAGGATCTGCACCCCGGCACGGAAAGCCTCTCGGACCTGCTCATCTCCGACCGGGACCGGGAGCGGAACCGTTGATCTACCTCGATTCCTGTGCGCTGCTGAAGTTCATCAAGCAGGAGAAGGAGACCGAAGCGCTGCGCGCCTGGCGCGCGGCCCTCCCGGCCGGCACCGAACTGGTCACCAGTGAGCTGGCGCAGCTGGAGATCTCTCGCACCCTCTTCCGGGCCGGAGTGGACCGCCGCAGCGTCCCGTTTCACATGGGCCAAGCCCTGCGCGGCGTGCATCTCGTCGACCTCACCAGCACGGTGCTGCACCGCGCGATGTCGTATCACACGGGCAGGCTCGGGTCGCTGGACGCCATCCACCTGGCAAGCGCGGACCCGTTCCGCGTCGACCTCACCGAATTCGTCACGTACGACCAAGAGCTGGCCACTGCCGCAGACAACCTCGGCTTCCCGACCTCGGTGCCGTCATGATCGCCCTGCCTCCGGCTGCGCCGCCGGGCAGGAGGGGGGGCGGAGGCTGAACGGACATGCCGCCCGGTCCCGTCGCTGTCTTCGCAGCGACGGGGCGGGCGGCAGGCCGGCCGGGTGCAGTGGGAGTGGACCCCGGCGGTCTGGGGGAGTTACTGGTTGCCGGTTACTGGTTGACCTTGAACTGAGACCCCGGTTCGATCGTGATGTCCTCCTCACCCGAGCCGCTGATCTCGACATCCGTCAGCGTCGCGTCGCCCCGCGCGCTCGCCATCGCGAGGATCCCCGATCCGTTGTTGGACTTGGTGATCTTCACGTTCGACACCTTCACGCCCGGCATATTGCCGCCGCCGCCCTTGAACTGCAGGCCGTCGTACGTCGAGTCGTTGATCACCGTGTCGCTGATGGTGACGCCGGGGATGTCCGAGCTCGCGGCGAAGAGTGTGATCGCCCCGAACTCCTGGTCCGCGTTCCAGAAGGCGCCGCCCGCGCGGTTCAGCTCGTTGCCCTTGATCGTGGTCGTACCGCCGAACGGCGTCGGGTCGTGATCCGTGGCGAGCATGATGCCCGGGTAATTCATCGTGTCGGAGATCGAGTTGTTCTCGATCGTGTTGTCGGAGCCGCCGTAGACCGCCACGCCGTTCGCGCGCCAGGGCAGCTGGATGGTGTTGTTGCTGAAGGTGTTGTCGTGGCCGGTGTCCGTCGCCGGGTCCTTGACGTACTTGCTGGACCAGACGGCGAGGGCGTCGTCACCCGTATTCCGGAAGGACGAGTCGGTGACCGTCGAGTTGTGCGTGCCGTTGGTGAAGTTCACGCCGTCCGCGTACGTGTTGCGGATGCGCATGCCGCTGAACTGCACCTCGTTGCCCGGGTTCCACAGGTCGGGGATGTTGGAGTAGTCCCGGCCGACCCAGGCGCCGACATTGGCGTGCTCGATCCAGACGTTGCTGATCTTGGTGCCCTTGCCGAGCCGGCCATTGATCCCGACGCCGCCCTCCTTACCGCCGTCGCCGCCCCGGATGGTGCCGGAGCCGAAGATCGCGATATCGGAGATTTGCGTGTTGTCGTCGATGTCGAAGCCGAAGTTGCCCTCGTGCGGGTGGTTGATGCCGCCCGCCTCGTCCGGCGGGGTCGTCGTGTAGAACTGCGAGTGCCACATCCCGGCGCCCTTGAGCGTGACGTCCCGGATCCCCACCTGGTTGTAGTCGCCCCGGTTCTCGGGGTCATCGGTGAGGATCTTCTGCTCCTGCCGCCACTGGCCGGCCGGCACCCAGACGCACTCGATGTCGCCCTTCTGGTCGGCGGTCACGGCGTCCTGGATGGCCTTCGTGTCGTCCTCGCCGTCATCGGGCTTCGCCCCGTACTCGGTGATGGACGTGCACTCGGCCGGCTTCTCGGCGGGCGGCGCCACCTGCTCCAGGTCGACGAGGTCGACGATGTAGTACGCGGCGTCGTCGCCCTCGTCGCGCTGCAGCTTGAACTTCGTGCCCTCCGGATACGACTTCTCCAGCAGCGCGTGCGACTCGTCGAAGAGTCTCCGTGCATCGCCGCCGGGGTTGTTGGTCAGCCCCTCCGGATCGTCGGTGCTGCCGTACAGCCAGCTGTGCTTGCTGGACAGCTTCAGCTTCTGCACGAACTCGCCGTCCGCGTACAGGCTGAGCGTCTTCTCCTGCCCGCCGCCGCCCGCGGCGTCCGGGATGGAGTTGCGTACGACGATGGAGTTGGTCGCGGCCTTCGAGGTGAACTCCACGTTGTCGCCGGTGGCGTCGAGCTGGACGGATTTGCGGCCCGACGACTCGGTGGCGAAGTTGGTCTTCCCGTGCGGCCTGGTGGGCTCGGCCTCCAGGAGCTTGCCCTTGTACGTGCCGTCCTCCGCCTCGTACTCGGTGTAGGGCAGCTTGGCGCCGAGCGGCTGGGCGGCTTTGGACTTGCTGCCGTCGCTGCTGCTGCCGCCGTCATCGGTGACGGCGCCGGCGGCGACCGGCACGAGCGCGGCGGCCGCCAGCCCGAGACCGAGCGCCATGGCTATGGGGCGGCGCCTGGTACGTCGGCGGGTGCGGCCCGCGTGTTGACTGTGCTGTTCCTTGCGGCTCATGTCGTCCTCTGCTGTGTGGGGGCGAGGAAGTGCACTTGCTAGTAAGAATTCTGCGAAACTTCGTCGATTTCTTGCAGTCAAGGCACCACAGGGTTGCGTCCACCTGGCCACTTGTCAACGCTTCTGACACAGAGACCAGTTCAGGGAGCCGCTAGTCTCACGGGGTGGCGAGCCGGGTGGGGATACGCAAGTGGTGGCTGACGGCAGCATGGGTCGTCGCCACGGGCGTCGTGGTCGGCACCGTCGCGACCTGGGTCGGCGACGACCGCCTGTGGACGTGGGAATGGGCGTCCCACTGCCTGAGGTGGACCGCCCAATGGGCCCTCACCTGGGCCCTGCTGGCCTGGCTGGACCGCCGCAGAACAGCCCGCGAGGCCGCTCGCGCGGCGGAGCGGCGGCGGGAGATCGAGGAGGGGTGGAGCCGTACGCCCCTACCGCCGGATTGAGGCGCTCAGGCCTCAGACGCCCTTGGGTTTGAGCTCCACGGTCCGTTCAGCAACCTCGGCGACGGTGTACTCCACGACGCCGATCTCAAGGGTGTCGCCGACCGCGACCTGGTCGAAGGAGCCCACGGACACGCCGCCACATGACACGGCGATGCGCGCGGTCCGGCTGTCGGAGTCGATGTTGCGCAGCACCACGCTCTGATCGATGGGCATGGGGCGGTCGACGCTCTGTCGACCAGCGTCCAATCGTCGCGATACTTCGCCGCGCGGCTTCGCGCGCCTCCGGGTTCGTGGAGAAGCAGCGTTCCTTGCCGACCGGCTTGGCCGCGGCGTCGGCCCGGTCGGCAGCCGCTTCCGGCCGCAGCACGACGCGGTAGGAACAGATCTGGGTGACCTGGAAGTCGTGCCCGCCGTATGTCACTCGGTCCTGCAGGGCCACTGTCTGCTGGGGTCCGGTCTTCGTCTCGTCGACACCCCTTTCCAGCACGGCGGTAAGGGTCTTCCCGTCCGCCTTCGCCTTGGCGTACGTAACCCCGCCCCCACCGGGCAGCAGAAACCCGCCCCCGCGCAGCACATGCAGCCCGTCGTCGGAATCCTTGCCGACGCACTGCGGCCCCTGGTCCTTCGGCGGCGCCGCGACTTCCTCGCCATCCCCGCAGCCGGCCGCCGCGAGAAGAGCGCCGGCGACGACCGCCCCCGCGATGTACTTACGCATCCGCCCGCTCCCCGTCGTCGTCAGCCCGCTCCAGCACGATCCGGGCATCATGGTCAACGGCCGCCACTCGCCACCCACGGCCGGTCGCGAGGTGGTGGTGGCCAGTACTGCGAGACGCTGCCCGTCGTGCCAGATCCTGCTCGGTATCCGGACCCGGATCGACCACCGTCCACCGTCCACCGTCCGCGAACGGGTACTTCACGCGGCTCGGGCGCATATCAGGTGTCTCGTCCACTTCGCTCATTTCGGCACCTCAAAGGCGTGCGGGTCCGCTTCGAAGTACTTGTCCAGCTGGTCCTGCGTCACCGTGATCGGCGGATAGTCCTTGTGCCCCCACGGGTTCCCCAGGATGACCTTTCCGTCGGCGGTGAAGCCGCGCACGTAGAAGACGTGCGACACGGAGGAGGACGGACCCAACTCATTCTTGCCCTTGTCATCCAGGTCCTCGCCGGAGGGTGTGGAGATCGTGATCGCTTTGCCGGAGTCGTGGGACTTCTTGTGGCATGCTCTTGGTTGTCGGCTTCGATGCCGGAATAGCCGTCCGCGTCGTCCTCGTAGCGGAGCGCGAAGGCCTTCTCGTAGTACGCGGGCCAGGTGTCACCGTCGCCCGACGCCGCGAAGTTGTCCCCGCCCTGGTACGGCAGGTCCTTGGCGACGGTCACCCACTCGTACTTGCCATCCTTGTCCCAGATGCGGACGCTGACGGTGCCGTTGGGGTTCTCCTTGATCCCCTCTTCGATGAACTTCGGATTCTTCTCTTGAACAGCGGCGCGGTCTGCGGGTTTATCTTGCCGAGCATCCCGCTGAGATGCTTCCGCCGGTCGTTCTCATTCAGCCCGTTCGTATCGAAGGGCGTGAACCACGAGTCGCCCGTATCGGACATGAGCTTCCCGTAGCGCTCCAGATCCTTCGGATCCGCCTTCGCGACGAGCACATCCAGCTCCGCCGCCGTCAGTCCGTCGAGCTTCTTCCGTATCGCTTCGAGGTCACCCCGGTTGCCGTTGTTCCCGTAGTCCTTGCCGTCAAGAGCCTCCAGGGCGCTCAGGCCCTCCTTTATCTTCTTCTCGTCCGGCGCCTTGGCGTCCGCGAAGACCAGGCTCTGGTCGACCTTGAAGCCCTGCTTCTCCAGCTCGCGTACGCCCTCCAGCTGCTTGATGCGGCGCTTCATGGAGGACTGCATGTCGTCGAGGTGGCCGGCCAGCGAGCCCGGCAGCCGGCTGCAGCCGAAGATCGGTACGACGACCAGGTCGCCGACAGGCCCTGGAGGTCGGGGTCGCGGGAAGCGGGCTGGCCGGAGGGGAGGTTGGCCTGTGCCGTGGTCAGCACCGCCGCCAGCCGGGAGTGCAGTTTCCCGGAGTTACGGCCCAGGCCGTCCAGCTGATTGGCCAGCGCGGTCAGCTTCGTCGGCTCGAAGCCGCGGAAACCCACTAGTTGCCCCCGTCTTTCCCCTTGGCCTTCGCCTCGTCATTTCACCGGGCTGTCCAGATACGGCCCGAGTTGCTTCGCCACAGAACGCGCATCCCTGGCACATTCCCGCAACTGCTCAGCCCGCTTCCTAAGATCCCCTGCCTCGTCATCCTCGCCCATGCCGCCCCCCTGTCGTCTCTTCGCAACTTAACAGGACCGACCGGCGGCCCGTAAACGCAGACGCAGCCGGGCCACCGGTCGGATCCTTCAGGAGGTGCGGTTGTACAGAGTCAGTCCGCCATAGGCAGATATACGCGGTTTCCTGCCGCCGCGAACTCCTTTGATTTCTCCGCCATACCCTGCTCGATCTCCGCCTCGTCCATCCCGTCCATCTCCTCCATCGCGCCACCGTGCTCGCGTCAGATGTCATGGGAGACCTTCATGAGTAGAGCATCAACAGAAGCCAAACGGCGTAGAGTTGGTGTCAGACCAGGCCAGAAGGGGCTAGGAGGTTCCAGCATGACATCTCGGGACGAGAAGGTGAGTGGACTTCGGGGGGCACCTGACGGCCTACCTCCGGTGGACGAGGTACGCGGGATGCTCGCGGCGAATCCCGATCTGCGATGTGTGGTCGCCTATGCGCGGATCTCCTTCGATGGCCGCGTCAAGGATGCCCATGGAGTCGAAGACCAGCACCGCGAGATGGTGGAGACGGCTCGCAAGCTCGGGTGGATGGTCGTCTGCCGCTACACGGATAACGACAAGAGCGCGAGCAAGGAAGAGGTCATCCGAGATGACTTCGAGCAGCTGCTCAAGGATCTCGCGGCCGGTCAGACTCCCGAGGGGTATCCCGTCCATGGTGTTATGGCGATCAACGATGACCGTCTATACCGGCGCCCAGGGGATTGGGAGCGATTCCTGAAGGCGTTCACCACGCAGGAGGATCGCGTCTACCACGATTCCAACGGCGTCCAGGACCTCTACGCCGAGGGGTTCGAGATCAAGGGTCTCGTGGGCGTCGCGATGTCGCTCGCGGAGACCAGGAAGAAGCAGCGCCGCTCACGTACGAGCCATCGGAACCGTGCGCTGCGCGGACAGTCCACGGCAGCATGGCGCCCTTTCGGGTGGGATGACGACAAGGTGAGTTTGCGGCTGGCAGAGGCCGAGGCGATCAGGAAGGCCGTCCGGGATGTACTCGCGGGTGCCGCGATCTCAGAGATCACCCGACAGTGGAAGTACGCGGGGTTCCTGACGAGTCGCGGCAACCCCTTCCAGTACCAGACGGTCAAGCAGGTGCTCTTGAATCCGCGACTGTGCGGCTACCGCCAGATCAAGGGCGAGCTGGTCCGCGATGGTGATGACCAACCTGTCGTCGGCGAATGGGAGCCGATCATCACCCCGAAGGAGTGGTTCGCGGTCGTCGCGACAATCCGGAAGCGTGGCGGCGGCACCGGGCAGCCGCGCGGCGGACTGGTCCACAAGTACCTGCTCACGGGCATCTTGCGCTGCGGGAACGTGCTGGACGACGGCGTGGTCTGCAACAACAAGATGATCGGGATCAAGGCGAACGACTGGCTCAAGTACGACCACGCCTACATGTGCAAGAAGACCGTAGACGGAGGCTGCAACCGCACGTACAAGCGGGGAGACAAGACCGATCAGCACGTCGAGGCGCTGGTCAGGGCCAAGCTACGGCGCGACGCCGAGTCACGATCCGGTGACCTTCCCGAGTGGGGAGGAACGACGGAGTTGGAAGGCGCGCTGAGCCGACGCAACGCACTAGAGCAGCGGTGGCAGAACGGGGAGGTTGACGACGAGACGTTCTTCCGCAACCTTCCTGCTCTGGATGGTCGGGTCAAGGAGCTCAGGGCAGAGCAGACGAAGCACCTCGCGATGAAGGCAGCGGCTGAAGCTGTGACGGCGGACATCGGATCCGCATGGGAGCAGAAGACCCTTACCCAGAAGAGGGAACTGATCAAAGGCGCCCTGCACGCTGTGATCGCTCTCCCCGGGGGCAAGACAGGGCGAAAGCCGTTCGACGTTACGCAGCTTCGACCCATCTGGCGCTAGGAACATCCTGGGGATGATCCCGCCGTACGAGCGTCACGCCCAAGCCTCTACCGCTTCTTCCTCCGCTGGATCGGTGCGCCGCGTCATGTCCCGTCGCCTCCGCAGCGTTCTAAGCCGGGGAGCTCCGCGCGAGCAGTCTCGCGACCGGGACCGCGCGCTCCTCGCCGGCCGCTCTGGCTGCTGCGGCACATGATTGTGATGCGAAACACATAGCTTGAAAACATTCCGGGAGATATCGCCCATAAATGGACTAAGTGGTCGCTGGTGCGGCCTGCGGCTGTCGGCGCAGTGTGCTATGAGCTGAAAGGAGTTGAACGTTCGCGCAGGTAGCGCGGTAGTCCATCATCGCCAGCCTTCCCGCAATTTGCGCTTCTTGGTTGCTTCTTGGCCGACCTCAACGTCATGGATAACGGGAAGGGCGACAACTAGGCCCGCATGCGCGCTCATTGAGGTCGGCACCTTAAGGTCACCTCACTTGTAAGATGTCCATCGCTTCACTCGCTCCTCTCTCGAACTCGCCGGAGCCGCTCCGGCTATCGGCGAAGAGCCCTGAGATCCAGGGCTCTGGCACGGAGAAGGGGGTGAAGACGGTGGTGAACCCCGACACGGGTAAGCCGAGCCAACGGTGGACCAGCCCTGAGAAGTGGCAGGTTGGAATCGGGCTCGTGGCGTTGCTTGTGGCGATCATCGCCTGCATGGGTCAGTTCCTCCTGTAGGAGGCACGCGTGAGAACGGCCGGACGGCTGCCAGGCTCAACAGTTGAGCCCAGCCGCGATAAGGACGGCTGGGCTCATGAACTGACGGAGGGGCCTGGTCCTGGATGCCGCCGGGGCCGGGCCCGTCTTCGTTCGCAGGTACTAGTGGGACCCACTAACGACGAGAAGAACGATACCAGTGTTAACGCACTTCGGGTTGGTCAGACGACCTTGAATGAGGTCAGCACTGGCAAGGTCAGTCAGGTAGCCCATCCCGTCGCGGCTGGGCTACCTCACCGGACCTGGCTAGGTCGTCAATCCGCAAGCGGTAGGTAGACGCGGTTGCCAGCCGCCGCGAACTCCTTTGACTTCTCCAGCATCCCAGCCTCGATCTCCTCCCGGGTGGCGTCCGCGTCGCCGCCGAACTGCTCTGTGATGCTTCGACTAATCTTCATCGAGCAGAATTTCGGGCCGCACATCGAGCAGAAGTGCGCGGTCTTCGCCGGCTCCGCCGGGAGGGTTTCGTCGTGGAATTCGCGGGCGGTGTCCGGGTCGAGGGCCAGGTTGAACTGGTCTTCCCAGCGGAACTCGAAGCGGGCGTCCGAGAGGGCGTCGTCCCAGTCCTGGGCACCGGGGTGGCCCTTGGCCAGGTCGGCGGCGTGGGCCGCGATTTTGTACGTGATGACGCCGGTCTTCACGTCGTCGCGGTCCGGGAGGCCGAGGTGCTCCTTCGGTGTTACGTAGCAGAGCATGGCCGTGCCCCACCACGCGATCATCGCGGCGCCGATGCCGGACGTGATGTGGTCGTACGCGGGCGCGATGTCGGTCGCCAGCGGGCCGAGCGTGTAGAACGGGGCTTCCTCGCAGATCTCCTGCTGCAGGTCCACGTTCTCCTTGATCTTGTGCATCGGGACGTGGCCCGGGCCCTCGATCATGGTCTGCACGCCGTGCGACTTGGCGATCCGGTTCAGCTCGCCGAGCGTGCGCAGCTCCGCGAACTGCGCCTCGTCGTTGGCGTCCGCGATGGAGCCCGGGCGGAGGCCGTCGCCGAGGGAGAAGGTGACGTCGTAGGAAGCGAGGATGTCGCAGAGCTCGGCGAAGTTCTCGTAGAGGAACGACTCCTTGTGGTGTGCCAGGCACCACGCCGCCATGATCGAGCCGCCGCGGGAGACGATGCCGGTCTTGCGGCGGGCGGTCAGCGGGACGTAGCGGAGGAGGACGCCCGCGTGGACCGTCATGTAGTCGACGCCCTGCTCGGCCTGCTCGATGATCGTGTCCTTGTAGATCTCCCAGGTGAGGTCTTCCGCCCGGCCGTCGACCTTTTCCAGGGCCTGGTAGAGGGGGACCGTGCCGATCGGGACGGGGGAGTTGCGGAGGACCCATTCCCGAGTGGTGTGGATGTTGCGGCCCGTCGAGAGGTCCATGACCGTGTCGGCGCCCCAGCGGGTCGCCCAGGTCATCTTCTCCACCTCCTCCTCGATGGAGGAGGTCACCGCCGAGTTGCCGATGTTGGCGTTGACCTTCACCAGGAAGTTCTTGCCGATGATCATCGGCTCGATCTCGGGGTGGTTGACGTTGGCCGGGAGGACGGCGCGGCCCGCGGCGATCTCGTCGCGTACGAACTCGGCCGTCACGTTCTCGCGGATCGCGACGTACTGCATCTCCGCCGTGATCTCGCCCCGGCGCGCGTACGCGAGCTGCGTCACCGGCTCGCCGGTGCGGCCGCGGCGCGGCTGCCGGGGGCGGCCTGGGAAGACCGCGTCCAGGTTGCGGAGGCCGCCGCGCGGCGATGTGTGCTTGATGCCGTCGTCTTCGGGGCGCAGCTCGCGCCCCGCATAGTCCTCGGTGTCGCCGCGAGCGATGATCCAGTTCTCGCGGAGGGGGGCGAGGCCGCGGCGGACGTCGGTGGTGACGTCCGGGTCGGTGTACGGACCCGAGGTGTCGTACAGCGTCACGGCCTTGCCGTTGGTGAGGTGCACCCGCCGGACCCCGACCTGGAGGTCGGGGCGCGATCCGGTGAGATAGCCCTTGTGCCAGCCGATCTGCTGCTCGGTCTGCGCGTTTTCAGGCGTGCGTGCATCCTGCGAGGTCATGAGACCCACTCCCTACGCCGGCATTACCCGGTAACAGGTTCGGCGGTCGACGCAGCGGTCGCGGATCCCTCTTGGATCCGGCGTCAGCGCCCTCTCAGCCCGGTGCTCCGAGCTCCCGCGATTGCAAAGGTTGACCCTCACGCTAGCCGGTGGGTGCGCCGCCCCGAAAGGGGGCCCTGGAATGATGCGCCCCGTGACCCACTCGCACAGCCACTCGCACAGCCATGATCACGAGCCCGCCCGGCCCGCCTCGCACCACCTGCGGCGGGTGATCGCGGCGGTGTTGATCCCGTTCGCGGTCGCCGTGGTGGCCGGGATGATCGCGCTGTGGCCCGGCGGGCCGCCCGGCGGGAAGCACAGCGGGGTCGGCTTCGATCAGCAGCGCGAGACGGGGCGCGTGACGAAGATCGAGGAGGTGAAGTGCTCCGAGGTCGGGGCCGGGCTGCAGAACCCGGTCGACCCGGGCGCCGGGGAGGGCGGCGGCGGTTCCGGGGGTGACACGCCCGGGGAGCCGAAGCCGAAGAAGGACGACACGTGCGAACGGGCCACCATCGAGGTGATCAGCGGCGGCAAGCTCAAGGGCCGTACCTTCGAGCAGATCGTCACGCCCGACGCCTCCCGCCGGCTCGACCTCGGCCAGGAGCTGGTGGTGTCGTACGAGCCCAAGGCGCCGGAGGAGGTCCAGTTCGGCGTCGTGGACGTGGTGCGCGATGTGCCGATGGGGGTGCTCGCCGGGCTGTTCGCGCTGGCGGTGGTGCTGGTCGGGCGGCTGCGCGGGATGTTCGCCCTGGTGGCGCTGGGGATCAGCTTTCTGATCCTGATCGAGTTCATCCTGCCGGCGATCCTGCGGGGGTCGAATCCGCTGCTGGTCGCGGTGGTCGGGGGCAGCGCGATCATGCTGATCGCGCTGTATATGTGCCATGGCGTCAATGCCAGAACATCGGTGGCGGCGCTGGGCACCCTGGTGTCGCTCGTGGTGATCGGGGTGCTGGGCTCATTCTTCATCGGCTGGTCGAAGCTGACCGGCAATACGGAGGAGACGACCGGCACCATCCACGATCTGTTCCCGGACATCCAGATGAGCGGCCTGCTGCTGGCTGGGGTGCTGATCGGGTCGCTGGGCGTGCTCGACGATGTGACGGTGACGCAGACGTCGGCGGTCTGGGAGCTGAAGCAGGCCAATCCGGCGGCGCACTGGCGGGAGTTGTACGGATCCGCGATGCGCATCGGCCGCGATCACATCGCGTCCGTGGTGAACACGCTGGTGCTGGCGTACGCGGGTGCGGCCTTGCCGCTGCTGCTGCTCTTCTCGGTCGCCAAGGTGGGCACGGGGACGGTGGCCACGAGCGAGTTCGTGGCGGAGGAGATCGTACGGACGCTGGTCGGGTCGATCGGTCTGGTGCTGTCGGTGCCGCTGACGACGGCGCTTGCCGCGCTGGTGGTGTCGGCGGACCGGGATGGAGAGGTGGCGGCGTCGGCGCCCGCGGCGCCCGGGCCGGGAATGGGCGGCGGCTATCCCGCCGACGGCTATCCCGCGCCCCCGAACGCCCCCGCACCGCCGACAGCCCCGCCGCGCAGAGGCGGACGGGGCCGGCGCCGGAAGCGCTGACGCTGGGCCGGGGGCGGAGCGGCTACCAGTCGCTCCGCGAGTCCGACGACGAGCTGAACTTCCGTACGACAAAGACCAGCCCCGCCACGACGACGGCGAACACCAGCACCGAGAAGATGATGCCGACGATCCACTTGATCAGGCCTATCAGGCTGATGAAGGCGACAAAGGCCACGATGGGGATCGCAACCCACTTCACCCACCAGGGCAGCCCCTTGGTGACCTCACTCACAGACACGGTTGACTCCTGCTTCGCTGCATCACACCCGGATTGTTCGGGTGGTGGGGCCTCTGCCCCTATAACTCGATGCTAGGACGCGCCCCTGCCCGGCGGGAGTGCCCGCAGCCCCGGTCCTCCCCGGACCCGACCCCGAGGCGAACCCTGATAAGCATCCCCTTGGTGAGCGGGCTCAGGGGCCCGCGCTCAGCCCTCCGGCGGCGAGAACACCACCAGCACCCGCAGGTCCTCGCTGATGTGGTGGAACTTGTGCGGCGTCCCCGCCGCCACATGCACGACGCTGCCCCGGGAGACCTGCGTGGTCTCGTTCCCCACGGTGAGCGAGGCCCGGCCGGACATCACCACATAGACCTCGTCCTGGCCATGTGGCTGCTGCGGATCGCCCGATCCGGCGTTGAGCGCGTACAGGCCGACGGACATGTTCCGCTCGCGGATGAACTGCAGGTACGCTCCGTCATTCGCGCGGCGCTCCGCCTCCAGCTCGTCCAGCCGGAAAGACTTCATTGCGTCCCGCCCCTCATGATCCCGAGTGTGCTGGAAACGATCTCAACTATGACTACCTTCATCGTCAAGACCCTGGCCAATGCCGCGGCACTCGCCGCGGCGGTGTGGCTACCGTTCGTCAACGACATCACGATCGACGGAAAGGACAACGGGGAGCGCGCGCTGACGCTGATCCTCGTGGCCCTCGTCTTCGGCCTGGTGAACCTTATCGTCAAGCCGATCGTGAAGCTCCTGTCGCTCCCCCTGGTCCTGCTCTCGCTGGGCCTTTTCACGCTGATCATCAACGCGTTCATGCTGCTCCTCACCTCCTGGGTGGCAGACAAGCTCGACCTCGGCTTCCACGTGGAGCACTTCTTCTCCGGGGCCGTCCTCGGCGCCCTGGTCATCTCGATCGTGTCCTGGGCGGCGAACGCGATCCTGGACCGCGACTGAGACCGCCAGGCGGGGCAGCCCGGCGCCACCGACAGGCCCGGATTCAGGGGCGGCGGGCACGATCCGCCGCCCCTGCCGCATGATGGGGCGCATGCGTTCTCCCTTCCGTGTGTGCTTCGTCTGCACCGGCAATATCTGCCGCTCCCCGATGGCCGAGTCCGTCTTCCGGGCCCGGGTCGAGGAGGCGGGCCTCGACGGGCTGATCGAGACGGACAGCGCGGGCACCGGCGGCTGGCACCAGGGCGACGAGGCCGACCCGCGCACCGTCGGCGTGCTGGCCAGGCACGGATACGGCACCGAGCACAGCGCCCGGCAGTTCCGCCCGAGCGACTTCGCCGAGCGCGACCTGGTGCTCGCCCTGGACGCCGGGCACCAGCGCCACCTGCGCCGCCTCGCCCCCTCCGGCGACGCCGCCGACAAGGTGCGGCTGCTGCTCTCGTACGACCCGAAGGCCACGCAGCTGGACGTGCCCGACCCGTACTACGGCGGGAACGACGGCTTCGACGAGTGCCTGGAGATGATCGAGCCGGCCGCCGAGGCCCTCCTCGAAGCCATCCGCGCAGAGCTGCGCGAGCGCGGCGCGCTCGCCGACGCCGCGGGCAGCGACGCCGACCTCCCGGGCAGCGGCGACACCTCCGGCTACGGCACCGCCGGCGACCACATCTCCGGCGACGACATCCCCGCCCGCCGGCCATGACCGCCCCCGCCGTCACCGACCGCGCCGCCGCCCTGCTGGGCGCCCGCGTGACCGGCGCGCACCGGATCGGCGGCGGCGACATCGCCGAGGCCTATCGCCTCGCGCTGGCCGACGGCCGCGCCGTCTTCGCCAAGACCCTCGCCGCCGCGCCCGACGAGTTCTTCGAGGCGGAGGCCGCGGGGCTCGGCTATCTCGCGGCCACCGGTGCCGTGGCCGTGCCAGAGGTGCACGCCGTGGCGCCCGGGCTGATCCTGCTGGAGTGGATCGAGCCCGGCCCGGCCACCCCGGAGGCCGCCGAGCAGCTCGGCCGCGACCTCGCTGCCCTGCACAACACCCCGGCCGAAGCCTTCGGCAACCCGCGCCCGGGCCACCCCGCCTACATCGGCTCGCTGCCGCTGCCGTCCCCCGAACATCCCGTCCATCCCCCGGCCTCCCCCGCCGACTGGCCCCGCTTCCACGCCGATTACCGGCTGCTTCCCTTTCTACGCCGTGCCACTGACAACGCCGCCCTGACGCCCGCCGACGCCGCCGCCGTCGAGCGCCTCTGCGAGCGGCTGTACGACGGGGACGAGCAGGTCAGCGGCCCGCCCCAGGCCCCCGCCGCCATCCACGGCGACCTCTGGTCGGGCAACGTCCACTTCACCTCAGCCGGCGGCCGCCCGTACCTCATCGACCCCGCCGCGCAGGGCGGCCACCCAGAGACCGACCTGGCCTTCCTCGAACTCTTCGGCTGCCCGCACCTCGAGCGGATCACCGGCGCGTACGAGGAAGTCCGCCCCGTCTCCGGCCGCCGCGCCCGCGTCCCGCTGCACCAGCTGCACCACCTGCTGGTCCACGCCGCGCTCTTCGGCAGCGCCTACGGCGCGCAGTGCGGCGCGGCCGCCCGCGCGGTGCTGACGCAGTAGAAGAGTCCCCGCCCTCCCGGGGGCCACGCCCCTTCCAGGCTATCGTCCGCCCCCACCCCACCCCCGAGTTATCCACAGCCAGCCGAGACCAGCCCACCCGCCCCGCGCTCATGCGCCCGAAAGGACCCGACCCCCGATGTCCCCCGGCACCCCCGCGCCCCAAGACGCCACCCCCCAAGACGCCGACGCCACCCGCACCGTCCGCGCCGGCCTCCCCGACCCCGTCGCCTACGAACCCTCCCTCCCCGGCCCGGTGTTCGCCGCCCACTACCACCTCCCCGGCGAGGTCGCCGACGTCCCGTACGGCTACGGCCGCGACGCCAACCCCACCTGGACCCGCCTGGAGTCCGCCCTCGCCGAGCTCGAGTCGCCGGACGAGCCCGCCGAGGCGGTCGTCTTCGCCTCCGGCATGGCCGCGATCTCCGCCGTGCTCTTCTCGCAGCTGCGCTCCGGCGACGCCGTCGTGATCCCCGCCGACGGCTACAACCTCGTCGGCAGCGGCGCACGCGAGCGCCTGGAGGCGTACGGCATCGAGGTGCGCGCCGCGGGCACGGCGGGCGACGCCCAGGGCGAGCTGCTCGACGGCGCCGAGCTGCTCTGGCTGGAGACCCCCTCCAACCCCGGCTTGGACGTCTGCGACATCCGTCGCCTCGCCGCCGCCGCGCACGCCGCAGGCGCCCTCGTCGCTGTGGACAACACCCTCGCCACCCCGCTCGGCCAGCGCCCCCTCGACCTGGGCGCCGACTTCTCCGTGGCCAGCGGCACCAAGGGGCTGACCGGCCACGGCGACGTACTCCTCGGCTACGCCGTCACCCGGGACCCGGAACTGGCCGCCGCCCTGCGCGCGTGGCGCAAGGTCGTCGGCGCCATCCCGGGCCCCATGGAGGCCTGGCTCGCGCACCGCTCGCTCGCCACCCTTGCGCTGCGCTCGGCCCGGCAGGCCGCGAATGCGCTGGCCGTGGCGGAGTTCCTGCGCACCAGGCCGGAGGTCACGGACGTACGCCACCCGGGACTGCCCGGCGACCCGGCGCACGAGCTCGCCGCCCGCCAGATGCTCGGCGGCCGCTATGGCTGCGTCGTCGCCTTTACGCTCCCCGACCGCGCGCACGCCGAGCGCTTCCTAGAGGCGGCGCGGCTGGTGGACGAGGCGACCAGCTTCGGGTCCGTGCGCACCAGTGCGGAGCGGCGCGGGCGGTGGGGCGGGGATGCCGTGCCGGAGGGCTTCATCCGGTTCTCGGCGGGGATTGAGGAATCCGCCGATCTGGTTGCTGACCTGCATAAAGCGCTGAATGCAGCCAGTTCATAGCGGGATAAATGTGGCATAAGGGTGAGAGGTGTGGCCTCATGGAGTGAGGGGAGGCCGCTGGCGCCTTCGGCTACCTGCCAGACCGACGCCGCGGAACAGCTCTCACAGGGAGATAGTCATGCGGAAGATCGCAGCAGCTGTGGGGACCTCCGCGATAATCGCGCTGGCCCCGCTTACCACCGCAGCAGCCGCCGCCCCGGCGGACACTCACGAAGGCACGAGCTCCAGCGTCACCCAGCAGACCGACAAGGGTCCCAAGGGCGACAAGGGCGACCGTGGCCCGAAGGGTGACAGCGCGAGCAACTGGGGCTGGCTGGGCGCCACCGGTCTGCTGGGTCTGCTGGGTCTCGCGAAGCGCAGCCCGGCACCGAGCTACAGCAGCACCGCCACCCGTACCACCGGTACGACGCGGACCTACGGTGACACCGGGACGACCCGTAACCTCGGCGACACCCGTAACCTCGGCGACTCGGACCGCTACTGACCCGGCGGCACCCGCAGTCACACACACCGCACCGCCCCCGGAGTCTCGCGATTCCGGGGGCGGTGGTCTGCGTGCCCGCGCTCACCGCGGCCGGGCGCCGGCCCCGAGCCTCCCCCCCTGTGGCTCGGGGACCGGCGGGCCGGTCGCTACGCGCGAAGAACGCGAGACACAAGGCTAGTTGACTCTCGGTCAGTGTCCAATCACGGTTTCGCGGCCGACCTATCGACATATTTATAGATGGCATGGATCTGTCACTGCTGCGCACCTTCGTCGCCGTCCACCGGGCGGGCTCCCTCACGAGGGCCGCCACCCACCTGGGCCTCTCGCAGCCGGCGGTCACCGCTCAGATCCACGCCCTGGAGCGGCAGCTCGGCAAGCCGCTGTTCGTCCGCGGCGCGCGCGGCGTGACACCTACGACGCTGGGCGACGAGCTCCGCCCACAAGGCCGCCCCGCACCTGGACGCCCTCCAGGCCCTCACCGGCAGCGGGACGGACGCCACCGGGCCACCCGCCTCCCTGCACCTGGCCGGGCCGCCGGAGTTCGTGTCGGAGCGGGTGCTGCCCGCGCTCGCCCCGCTGGTCGCCGAGGGCTACGCGCTGCGCACCTGGCTGGGCCGCGACGATGAGGCCCTGGCGGGCCTGGCCGCGGGCCACCACGACCTCACGGTCACCGCGACCCGCCCGCACGGCCGCACCCTGACCACCGCGCCGCTGTGGGACGAGGAGCAGGTGCTGGTCGCCGCGGCACCCTGGGCGGGCGTCCCGGTCGACGAGGTCCCCGTCGTGGAGGTGCACGAGTCGCTGCCCTTCGTACGCCGCTACTGGTCAGAGGTGTACGACGCCAAGCCCACCGCCCCCGGCGCCATCGTCGTCCCCGACCTGCGCGCGGCCCTGCACTGCGCCATCGCGGGCGCAGGACTCGCGGTCCTGCCCCGCTACCTGTGTGCGCAGGCACTGTCCCAAGGAGACGTCATCGCTATAGAG
Organism: Streptomyces boninensis; assembly: GCF_048572725.1. Taxonomy (NCBI): domain Bacteria; kingdom Bacillati; phylum Actinomycetota; class Actinomycetes; order Kitasatosporales; family Streptomycetaceae; genus Streptomyces; species Streptomyces boninensis. Next base: position 4,967,982 of record NZ_CP183837.1, on the reverse strand, counting down.
CGGCACCCGGAGCCCCCGCTGCGCACCTACTTCCTCTCCGTACGGGCAGGCACGCTCGGCCGCCCCCACCTGGCCCGCGCCCAGGAGCAGCTCATGACCGCCGCCGCGGGGTGGTGAAGAGGCGCGGACAGGGCGCGAAGGCGCCACTTTCGGCGCCACAACCGGCGAGTAGGACGTTTCGGCGCCCGCCTGGCGAGCCACACTCAAGCCATGACCGAACGGCCCGTGGTCAAACGCACCGCCCGCGCCATCCTCCTCGACGGCGACGCCGCGTCCGATCTGGAAATGATCCTCATCAAGCGCACCAAGCCCGGCCACGAGCCGTACTGGATCACGCCGGGCGGCGGCGTCGAGCCGGAGGACGCGACGGTCGTCGACGCGCTGCACCGCGAGGTGGACGAGGAGCTCGGCGCCAAGGTCTCGGACGTCGTCCCCGCCTTCGTCGATACGGTCCGCCACTCCACGCACCACGCCGCGCACGGCGTGAAGGTGCAGCACTTCTTCGTCTGCCGGCTGCAGACCATGGACCTGAGCAGGCGGCACGGGCCCGAGGTGGACGAGCCGTGTGGGCAGTACGACGTGGTGCGGATCCCGTTCAGCCGGGAGGGGATCGCCTCGGTGGAGGTGGTGCCGCCGAGCCTGCGCGCGTATCTGAGCGCCAATATCGAGGGCGTACGGGCGCTGCTGGCGGATGACCTGGGCTAGGTGCCGTCGAGGGCTGCCACGCCCCGTCAGGTGCCGTAATAGAGCAGCTCCTCCAGCGAGTCGTGCCGTATCCGCGCCGCCGGGATGCCCGAGGCGGTCAGCGCTTCCACGCCGCCGCGGATCATGCCGAGTGGCCCGGCGAGATATGCGGAGAAGCCCGGCCACGGGCCGTGCTGGCCGACCGCGGCGGGCAGGTCGCCGACCACCGGGTGCAGGGTGAGCCACGGGTGCGCCTGGTCCCAGCGGCGCAGGGTGTCCATGTCGTAGAGGTCGTCGGGGCGGCGGGCGCCGTAGAAGAGCTCGACGCGGCGGTGCCAGCCGACCGATGGGGTGTGCCGCGCGACGTCCTCGACCAGGGCGCGGATGGGCGCGATGCCGGTGCCGCCGCCGAGGCAGAGGAGGGCGTTGTCAGTGTCGTGGTCTACGGTCAAATTGCCGGTGGCGGGGCCGAGTCGGATGACGTCGCCGGGGCGCGCCCGGTGCACGAGCGCGTTCGAGACCCAGCCGGCGGGGACGGCGCGGATGTGGAAGGACAGCAGGTTGTCGGCGCGGGGAGCGCAGGCGAAGGAGTAGTGCCGCCAGACGCGGGGCCACCAGGGGGTCTCCACGGCGGCGTACTGACCGGGGGTGAAGGGATAGTGCTGGTCCGGGCGTACGGTGATGATCGCGATGTCGGCGGTGCGCTGGTCGTGCGAGACGACCTCGGCGAGCCACCAGGGGGGCGTGTGCCGCTCGTCCTCGGCGGCGGCGTCGATCATCGTCTGCGAGACCGCGGTATAGGCGCGTACCCAGGCGGCCTCGGTGTCCTCGTCCCAGGTGCAGGTGGCGTGCTGGGCGAGCGCGGCGAGCAGGCAGTCGCCGACGGCGGGGTAATACTCGGCGCGGGTGCCGTATTTGCGGTGTCCGCGGCCTAATTGAGCCAGGTAGGCGGCCAGCTTCTGCGGGTTGTCCACTTGCTCGGCGGCGGTGAGCAGCGCCTTGAAGAGCCGGTCCCGCTGCACATCCATCTGCCCCGGGAAGAGCACCCGCAGGTCGGGGTAGTAGATGAAGAGCAGCGCGTAGAAGTAGGAGGTCACCCGGTCGGCGATGGGGGCGATCTCGTCGAGCGTGCGACGGATGCGGAGGGCATCGGGGGAGGGCTCGGGGGGCGGTGGGGGGTCGGCCGCGGGTATGGCTCCCGCCGTGCCCGTGGGTATGCGGTGGTCGGCCGGGCCCGCGTCCGGCGGCGGGTCCGCCGGGCCCTGCTTGTCCAGCCGGACGCCGCGCGGCGGTGACCCGTCTCGTGCGCCTGCGTCGGGGTCCGCCGCGGGTGTGCCGCCCTCGGGGCGCATCGTGCTGGGAGCGTCTGTCATCCTGCCTCGGTGCCACTTGCTGTTCGCGCCGGCATGGCATGGTGCCGCGCGCGTGCGCCCGAGAGTGTCACCCACAGGAGTGGTACGGAGCGAAACCGCCGAACCACCCTCCGCAGCCGCGGAGTTGCCGCTAAAGTGCCCCGCCGCTCCGGAGCAGCCCCAGGCCCCAGCCCCAGGCCCCAGGCCCCAGGGCGGCCCAGCGCCCCACGGCGCCCTAGCGCACCAGCCCGTAGGCCTCGCGCAGATCGCGCCCGTCGTACGCACAGGAGGCGAGCCCGCTGACGTGGTGATCGGCGTTGACCGCGACCGACCGCGGCACCGCCGCGAAGAGGGCCGCGTCCGACATCGAGTCGCCGTACGCGATGCAGTCCGCCCGCCCGAGCCCGTACGCCGCACACAGCTCGTCCGCGATCCGCACCTTGTCCTCGGGCGCCAGGATGCCCGCGGCATCGATCGTCTGGTGCTCGCCGAAGGGGAACGGCGGGAACCGCGACCCGTGCGCCGCGTGCACGCCCCAGTCCAGCAGCCGCTCCACGAAGAACCCGGGCGACATCGAGATCACCGCGCTCCGCTCCCCGCGCGCGGTGATGTCCGCCCACACCTCGGAGATCCCGTCGACCCAGGGCGCGGCGGCGAAGGCCGCGGCGATGACGTCCTCCGTGAGCCCCTGCCACATCCGGTGGGCGCGCACGGCGTATCCGTACGTATCGAGCTCCCCGGCGGTGAAGGCCGCGTCCAGCGCCCGGAACTCCGCGGTCAGCCCCAGCCGCCCGGCGAGCTGGACATTGGCGGAGGAGCCGTGCAGCAGCGTGCCGTCCATGTCGAAGAGATGCAGCCGCGTCATTCCGGCGAGGCTACCCGCTGGACTCGCACCCCCGCACGCCCTCAGTCCGGCTCATGATCAGGCCCGCCGTAATCGGGACTGGTGAAGTCCGGGCTCGAATACCGCGGGCCGTCCCCCGTCGGCGAGGCCCCGTCGTCCGGGCTCGTGAAGCCGGGCCGCGAGTAGCCGAGCCGGGGCGTACGGCCGGAGCCCGCAGGATCGCGCGTGGACAGCGTGTACGTCCCCGGGGCCGCCCCGGAGCCCGACGAGGCCAGCGCCTCCCGCAGGAAGGGCAGGATGCCCCGTTCCAGCAGCGCCTGCTGCCAGGCTTCTCTCGCCTCCGCCACCTCCCGCACCATCCCGGTCCTGCTGGCCGCCCTGATCGAGGTGGAGCCGTTCTTCAGCGCCGTGAGCAGCAGCGCGGTCATCGCCACCAGGATCGTGGCGGCGGCGAGCGCCGCGAACACCCAGCCCGCCGCCCGCAGCGGCGCCGCCGCGGCCGGCTCCGGATGCAGCATGTGCAGCGCGTACCCGACCAGCAGGAAGATCACGGCGGCCGTCCCGGCCAGCACCGGCGCGAGCACCGCGACGACCGCGGCGAGCCCGGCACCACCGCTCTCCACCGCCATGTTCCCCATGACGGTGGACAGCCCGACGCCGCCCGACCCGCCACCGGACCCGCCGGATCCACCGGACCCGCCCTCGCCATCCGGCCGCGACGTGGGCCGCCGCAGCTCCTCCCGCACCCGCACGTAGTGCGTGTACTCCTCCGAGGCGCACGCGCAGATCGCCGAGACCGCGCTCAGCGCCATCGTGCGCAACTGCTCCATGTTGAGCGGCTCGGCGGCCCCGGACAGGGCGGAATCGCCGGAGCGATACCCGGCCGTGTGCAGGGCCGTATCGAGGACCCGCTCGAAATCCGGCCGGTCCTCGGTCAGCAACTGCGGCGCGCTGCTCATGTCGGCATCCCCCGATGCTTGGGCGTGACGGACGCGGACTGCCTTGAGCCAAACCCCGGTGATCCAGGGATACCGGGGCTCCCCCTCTCTGCCCCCTCCGCGCAGACCCTAAAGGGATGGTAGAGCGCACTGCGCACACCCGATAAGGGTGTTTCCGGAATTAAACCCTCAGGTGCCCAGGGGGAGTTGTACAACGAGGAGCTTTCCCGACATGGTCACGCCCCCGTCCATTGCGATCGCGAGCTCGTCAGCGTACACATGCGGCCCCCGCACCGCAGCCGCTCGCTCCTCCCGCTCGGCGGCCTCGTCGTGCACCTCGCCCAGCAGATACGGGATGGGGCTGTGCCCGTGCACCACCCGCTGCCCGCCGAAGACCTGCAGCAACTCGCGGACCGCCTTGGGCCCCTCGGCCTCGTCCCGGAAGGCGAAGCGCTTGGTGAATTTACGGAACAGATCCCAGGTCTCGTCCGCGTCCGACCGGCTGACGATCTCGCGCACCGTGTCGTTGACGGCGTCGATCGAATTGCCGTAGTCGAGATACGCCGTCGTGTCGGAGTGCACCAGCAGATGGCCGTCCTCCTCCTCGATGGCGTCGAGCCGGGACATCCACTGCAGATGCACGTCCTGCAGCCGCTCCATGTCCTGCCGCTGCCCGCCGTTGAGCAGCCAGGCGGCCTGGAACGAGGCGGTGCCCGCGCCGGAGTTCACCGGGGTGTCGCCGAAGCGGTGGGCGCCGATGAGCAGCAGCTCGTGATTGCCCATGAGCGCCTTGCAGTACCCGCCGGCGGCGGCGGCCTCGGCCGACAGCTGCATGACGAGTTCGATCACGCCGATGCCGTCGGGCCCGCGGTCGGTGAAGTCCCCGAGGAACCACACGCGCGAGTTCCCCGCGGACCAGTGCCCCTCGGCGTCGATCAGCCGCTGGGCCCGCATGGCCTCGTGCAGCTCGTCGAGATAGCCGTGCACATCGCCGATGACGTACAGCGGTCCGTACTCCGAGGAGTCGTCCCGCCGCTTGATCACCGGGAGGTCCCGCTGCGTGGGGGTATACCCGTCATCCTGCTCGGGCTGAGCGCCCACGGGCGCGTATGCGGGCACGGGCGGCACCGACGCCGCCCTGGCCATGGGCTCCTGACCGGCCCCCTGAGTCATCGACCCCTCCACCGAATGGTCCTTATGCACCGGACGGACCACCTGGTCGGCAGCGGCCCGCGGTGTTGTGCGCCCATCATAGGAACGCCGGTGGCGGGATGTGGCATAGCAGGGGCCGCCAATCGGATCCGGTGCGGCGACCGCCGGGGACTTTGCGGCCTATTTGCGACAAAAGATCTGGGGGCTGAGCTGTTTTCAAGCCCCCAGACCCCCTACGCGGGACGGCGCGGCGCGCTGACCACGGTGCGTTTCGGACGCCGCTCGGAGGACGTCCGCACGATGAGCTCCGTCGGTATCACCTGCTCCACGGGCCGGCCGGCGTCCACGCCCTCGATCGCGTCGATCAGCAGCTGGATGACGGCGGTGCCGATCCGCCGCGGCTTCAGCGACAGCGTGGTGATCGGCGGGTCGGTGGTGGCGTAACCGGCGGACTCGCTGCAGGTGACCAGCAGCAGATCGTCGGGGACCCGCAGGCCGTAGCGCCGGGCGGCGGCCAGCAGGTCGGTGCCGTTGGGATCGAAGAGGCCGTATACGGCATCGGGCCGGTCCGGGCGGGCGAGCAGCCGGTCGGCGGCGACGGCGCCCGCACACGGGTCATGCGCCGGATACGCCTCGTAGACCGGATCCTGGCCGACGCGCTCGCACCAGCTCAGATACGCGGTCGTGGAAAGGCGGGTGTACGTGTCCGTGGTGGTGCCGGTGAGCAGGCCGATGCGGCGGGCGCCGGCCTCGGCGAGGTGGTCGAGCAGGCCCATCACGGCGGCCTCGTGATCGTTGTCGACCCAGGCGGTGACGGGGAGGGAGCCGGGCGGCTTGCCGTCGCTGACGACGGGGATGCCCTGCCGGACGACTTCCGAGACCACCGGATCGTGATCGCCGGGGTCGATGACGACGGTGCCGTCGAGGGCGACATTGGACCAGACGTCGTGCCGGGAGGTGGCCGGCAGGATGACCAGCGCATAGCCGCGGGCGAGCGCCGCCGAGGTGGCGGCGCGGGCCATTTCGGCGAAGTACGCGAATTCGGTGAAGGTGAACGGTTCTTCGCCGTAGGTCGTCACGGTTAAGCCGATGAGGCCGGACTTCCCGGTGCGCAGGGCGCGGGCCGCCGCGGAGGGGCGATATCCGAGGCGGTCGGCCACCTCGCGGACATGCCGCCGCGTGGTGTCGGGCAGCCTGCCCTTGCCGTTGAGCGCGTCGGACACGGTGGTGATCGAGACGCCGGCCGCCTGGGCCACGTCCCGGATGCCCGCCCGCCCCAGCCGGCGGCTGGGAGGCCGGCTCACTTGCGGTTGAATCGAGCCGGTCATACGCCTTCTTTCTCCTGCGGCTGTCTGCGGCTTGTCTTCAGGCTGTCTGACTTGGCCAGGGCTGTGATTGCGAGCTGATAGTAGGGCTCGGGTGGCCCGATTGCGGGAGAATCGGACATGGCATTCACAGGTACGATTCTGCATGCCGGAACCGGCGAAATGACCATGGAAAGCATTGACATTGGCGGATACTCCCGGGCGTTACGACCGCGTAACGTCGGCCCGCCTGGCCATCTCGCCCGCGTTTCTGCCCCGTTCCACTCACCTTCACGGGTGATGCGCGCCACGGCGCTCGCCACCGGAGCTCGATAGGGCATCGCACGCCCCCTGCTCCGCCGCGCGCCTGCTTGCGGCGGCCTTCTAAGGTGAGCGGTGTCCGTACGTGGCGGCAGGGTCGAGGAGGACCGAAGGTGACCAAGGAAACAACCCCCAGGCTGCGATCCGCGCTGGACGGCATCCCGACCTACAAGCCCGGCAAGCGGGCAGTGGCGGGCGACGGCCCGACAGCCTTCAAGCTCTCCTCGAACGAGAACCCGTACCCGCCCCTCCCAGGCGTCCTGGACCAGGCCACCGCGACGGCCGGCACCTTCAACCGCTACCCGGACATGGCCTGCGGCGAACTCATCGCCGAGCTCGCCGACCGCTTCGGCGTCCCGCCGGAGCACATCGCCACCGGCACCGGCTCTGTCGGCGTCGCCCAGCAGCTGCTGCAGTCCACCGCGGGCCCCGGCGACGAGGTGATCTACGCCTGGCGGTCCTTCGAGGCGTACCCGATCATCACGCAGATCTCCGGCGCGACCTCGGTGCAGGTGCCGCTCACGGCCGGCGAGCACCACGACCTCGACGCGATGGCCGCGGCCATCACCGACCGGACTCGGCTGATTTTCGTCTGTAACCCGAACAACCCGACGGGGACGGTGGCCCGCCGCGACGAGCTGGTCCGCTTCCTCGACCGGGTGCCGGCCGACGTGCTGGTGGTGCTGGACGAGGCGTACCGCGAATTCATCCGGGATACGGAGGTGCCGGACGGCATCGAGCTGTACCGGGATCGGCCGAACGTCTGCGTGCTGCGTACCTTCAGCAAGGCGTACGGCCTCGCCGGCCTGCGCATCGGCTTCGCCGTGGCGCATGAGCCGGTGGCGGCGGCGCTGCGGAAGACGGCGGTGCCGTTCGGGGTGAGCCAGATCGCGCAGGACGCGGCGGTGGCATCGCTGCGGAGTGAGGACGCGCTGCTGGAGCGGGTGTCGGCGCTGGTGGCCGAGCGCGCTCGCGTCTTCGACGCGCTGACCGCGCAGGGGTGGACCGTGCCTCAGTCGCAGGCGAACTTCGTGTGGCTGCGGCTGGGCGACCGTACGGTCGACTTCGCGGCGGCGTGCGAGGCGGCAGGCGTGGTCGTGCGCCCGTTCCCGGGCGAGGGCGTGCGGGTCACCATCGGTGAGACCGAGGCGAACGACATCTTCCTGCGGGTGGCGGAGCAGTTCCGCAAGGAGCTGTAAGCCCCCTACGAACCAGCCCTCCTACACCAGCTCCACCCGGATCGGATCCCCCGAGCGCACCGTCGACAGGTCCCGGGGGTCTCCGTCGATCTCGCCCAGCACATTGCACGGGCTCGCCAGCTTCGGCTCGTCGCCCGAGGAGATCGGGGTCGGTCCGTACGGGAGGGCGAGGGCGTTGCCGTCGGTCCAGAAGGCGACCGTGCCCGCGGGGACGACCTGCCGGGCGTCGGGCTCCAGGGCGGGGTCGAGCGGGGTGGCGAAGTAGACCTCGTCGCCCCAGGTGTTGGCGCTGGATTCGATCGGGAGGGCCGCGATGACCTCGCGGCTGGTCGGGGTGTCGGCCAGGGTCGCGGTGAGCCGGCCGGCGGGCCAGGTGATCCGTATCTGCGTCATGCGCGGCATTCAACAAGATGTTGAAGTTCCCGACAAGGGGGGTCGATGTCCACCGGCTCGGGCACCCGTGCGAGACTCGTCTTGTGAATGTGAACGCATTCACAAGAACACGGCATTGCCCTCGTATGCCCTGCCGCGCCTTGGCCTGACCGGCACTAGGCGCGATGGATCATCGAGGGGAGTATGCCCCGTATGTCCACAGCGGCGGCCGTACGAGCGAAGGAGACGCACCAGTGGATCTCGCGTTGGCGCCGGAAACCCTGGCGCGCTGGCAGTTCGGCATCACCACCGTCTATCACTTCCTCTTCGTCCCCCTCACGATCTCGCTGGCCTCGCTCACCGCGGGCCTGCAGACCGCGTGGGTGCGGACCAAGGACGAGAAGTATCTGAGGGCGACCAAGTTCTGGGGAAAGCTCTTCCTCATCAACATCGCCATGGGCGTGGTGACGGGCATCCTGCAGGAGTTCCAGTTCGGCATGAACTGGTCCGACTACTCGCGCTTCGTCGGCGACATCTTCGGCGCCCCCCTCGCCTTCGAGGCGCTGATCGCCTTCTTCTTCGAGTCCACCTTCATCGGCCTGTGGATCTTCGGCTGGGACAAGCTCCCGCAGAAGCTGCACCTGGCGACGATCTGGATGGTGGCGATCGGCACGATCCTCTCCGCGTACTTCATCCTGGCGGCCAACTCCTGGATGCAGCACCCGGTCGGCTACCGGATCAATGAGGAGGCCGGCCGCGCCGAGCTCACCGACTTCTGGCGCGTCCTCACCCAGAACACGGCCATCGCCCAGTTCGCCCACACCATCACCGCCGCCTTCCTCGTCGGCGGCGCCTTCATGGTCGGCATCGCCGCGTACCACCTGATGCGCAAGCGGCACATCCGCGTCATGCGCATGTCGCTGCGCGTGGGCCTGGTGACGGTGGCGATCTCCGGCCTCCTGGTCGCGGTGACCGGCGACCGCCTGGGCAAGATCATGTACGAGCAGCAGCCGATGAAGATGGCCGCGGCCGAAGCCTTGTGGGAAACGGAAGCCCCGGCCCCGTTCTCGATCTTCGCCGTCGGCGACGTCGAGAAGGGCCACAACCGCGTAGCCATCGAAGTCCCCGGCCTGCTGTCCTTCCTCGCCCACGACAACTTCCACGACGCCGTCCCCGGCATCAACGACACAAATGAGCAGCTGAAGCAGAAGTTCGACGACAAGTTCGGCCTCGGCGACTACCGCCCGAACATCCCGGTCGCCTACTGGGGCTTCCGCTGGATGATCGGCTTCGGGATGGCCTCGTTCGGCATCGGCCTGATCGGCCTGTGGCTGACCCGCCGCCGCTTCTGGCTCAGCGAGCGGCTGCGTACGGGCGAGGACGAGGTGCCACGCCTGGCGCTCACCCGCGACGGCGAGCTCACCCCGTGGCTGACCAAGTGGTACTGGCGCATCGCCTTCCTCACCCTCGGCTTCCCGCTGATCGCCAGCTCCTGGGGCTGGATCTTCACCGAGATGGGCCGCCAGCCCTGGGTCGTGTACGGGGTGCTGCCGACGTCCTCGGCCGTGTCACCCAGCGTCAGCCAGGGCGAGGTCCTCACCTCGATGATCATCTACACCCTCCTGTACGCCGCACTGGCCGTCATCGAGGTCAAGCTCCTCGCCAAGTACGTCAAGGCGGGCCCACCCGAGCTCACCGACGACGACCTCAACCCGCCGACCAAGATCGGCGGCAACGACCGCGACTCCGACCGGCCGATGGCCTTCTCGTACTGAGGAAGCGGGGCACCTTCAATCATGGAACTCCACAACGTCTGGTTCGTCCTGATCGCGGTCCTGTGGATCGGCTACTTCTTCCTGGAGGGCTTCGACTTCGGCGTCGGCATCCTCACGAAGCTGCTGGCGCGCGACCGTCCCGAGCGGCGGGTGCTGATCAACACGATCGGCCCGGTGTGGGACGGGAACGAGGTCTGGCTGCTGACGGCGGGTGGCGCGACTTTCGCGGCCTTCCCCGACTGGTACGCCACGCTGTTCTCCGGCTTCTACCTGCCGCTGCTGATCATCCTCGTGTGCCTGATCCTGCGCGGCGTGGCGTTTGAATACCGGTCCAAGCGGCCGGAGGACGCCTGGCAGACCCGCTGGGAGCACGTCATCTTCTGGACCTCGCTGCTGCCCGCCTTCCTGTGGGGCGTGGCCTTCGCGAACATCGTGCGCGGCGTGAAGATCGGGGCCGACAAGGAGTACGCGGGCGACTTCTTCGACCTGCTGAACCCGTACGCGCTGCTGGGCGGGCTCGTCACGCTGACCCTGTTCACCTTCCACGGCGCCGTCTTCAGCGCGCTGAAGACGGTCGGCGACATCCGGGAGCGGGCGCGGCGGCTGGCCACGGTGCTGGGGCTGGCGACGGCTGTGCTGGCGCTGGTCTTTCTCATCTGGACGCAGGTGGACACCGGTGACGGGAAGTCGCTCGTCGCGATGATCGTGGCAGTGGTGGCGCTGGTGGCCGCGCTCGGGGCGAATATGGCCGGGCGGGAGGGCTGGTCGTTCATGTTCTCCGGGGTGACCATCGCCGCGGCGGTCGCGATGCTGTTCTTCGCGCTCTTCCCGGACGTGATGCCGTCGACGCTGAATCCGGAGTGGTCGCTGACCGTCGAGAACGCGTCGTCGACGCCGTACACGCTGAAGATCATGACCTGGTGCGCGGGCATCGCGACGCCGATCGTGCTGCTCTACCAGAGCTGGACGTACTGGGTGTTCCGCAAGCGCATCGGCGTCCAGCACATCGCGCCGGCGGCCGTACCGGCAGCGGACAACGCGAGCGCCGCAAGCGGCGGGGAAGCGCGCTGACATGCGTCCCGTAGATCCCCGGCTGCTCCGGTACGCGCGGGCCACACGGATATTCCTCGCCCTGTCGGTGGCGCTCGGCCTGGCCGGGGCCGGTCTGGTCGTCGCGCAGGCGGTGCTCATCGCCGATGTCGTCGTCGGGGCGTTCCAGGAGGGGTACGGGGCCGGTGAACTGCGCGGTGCCGTGGCCGGTCTGGTGGCGGTCGCCTGCGGGCGGGCGCTGGTGGCGTGGCTGACGGAGCTGACGGCGCATCGGTCTGCTGCCGCGGTGAAGTCCGAGCTGCGTATGCGATTGCTGCGCAGGGCCGTTGGGCTCGGTCCTGGGTGGCTGTCGCGGCAGCGGGGCGGGGATCTCGTGGCCCTTGCGACGCGTGGTGTCGATGCGCTGGACGACTACTTTGCCAAGTACCTGCCGCAGTTGGGGCTTGCCGTCGTCGTGCCGGTGGCGGTCATCGCGCGGATCGCGCTCGGGGACTGGATCTCGGCGGCGGTGGTGCTGGGGACGCTGCCGTTGATCCCTATTTTTATGGTGCTGATCGGGTGGGCTACCGAGGCCGCCATGGGGCGGCGGGTCGATGCGCTGGCGCGGCTGTCCGGGCATTTTTTGGATGTCGTCGCCGGGTTGCCGACGCTGAAGGTCTTCGGGCGGGCGAAGGCGCAGGCCGAGTCGATCCGGAAGATCACCGGGGAGTATCGGCAGGCGACGATGCGGACGCTGCGCGTCGCGTTCCTGTCGTCGTTCGCGCTGGAGTTGATCGCGACGATTTCGGTGGCGCTGGTCGCGGTGGGCATTGGCATGCGGCTGGTGCATGGGGAGCTGGATCTTTATACGGGCCTGGTGATCCTGGTGCTGGCGCCCGAGGCGTATCTGCCGTTGCGGCAGGTGGGGGCGCATTACCACGCCGCGGCTGAGGGGGTGGCGGTCGCTGAGCGGGTCTTCGCGGTGCTTCAGACGCCGGTGCCGGAGGGTGGCGATGGCCGGGTCGGGCGCTTGGACCTGGCGGTCGAGGATCTGGTGGTGCGGTATGAGGGGCGGGATGCGGAGGCTCTGGGTGGGGTGAGTCTGGCGGTGCGGGAGGGCGAGACCGTCGCCCTTGTCGGGCCGTCGGGGGTGGGGAAGTCGACGCTTGTCGCGGCGCTGTTGGGGTTCGTACGGCCTGCGGAGGGCCGGGTGCTTGTCGGGGGGCGTGAGCTCGGGGAGCTCGATCTTGAGTGGTGGCGGTCGCGGGTTGCCTGGGTGCCGCAGGGGGCGGTGCTGTTTGCGGGGACCGTTGCCGAGAATGTGCGGTTGGCGCGGCCGGATGCTTCGGATGAGGTCGTGCGGAGCGCCCTGCGGGACGCGGGTGCGGGGGAGCTTGATCCGGAGCGGGTGCTCGGGGATGGGGGTGCGGGGCTTTCGGCTGGGCAGCGGCAGCGGGTGGCGCTGGCGCGGGCGTTTGCGGCTGATCGGCCGGTGGTGATTCTGGATGAGCCGACTGCGGCTTTGGATGGGGAGACTGAGGCGGAGGTTGTTGCCGCGGTGGGGCGGCTTGCTGTCGGGCGGACGGTGTTGGTTGTTTCGCACCGGGCTGCGGTGTTGTCCGTAGCGGATCGGGTGGTTGCGATGGACCCTGCGCTTCGCGCGGGTGTCCTCAAGCGCCGGACGGGCTTGGATTCGTGCGTGGGCCGGGGACGGGGTTCCACGACACCACCGAAAAAACGCGGTGGTCGACCGCCGCTGGGGCCGCTGGGTTTTTTCGGCGGCGTCGTTCTACCCCGTCCCCTCCTTGCGCTGCCGGGTGCGGCTCAGCGGCCGCGGCTGGCGCTTGCCGGGCTGTTGGGGGCGCTTGCGATGGCCAGTGCGGTGGGGCTTATGGCCACGTCCGGGTGGCTCATTTCGCGGGCCTCCGAGCAGCCGCCGGTCCTGTATTTGATGGTCGCTGTCACGTGCACCCGCGCCTTCGGCATTGGGCGGGCCGTTTTTCGTTACGCGGAGCGGCTGGTGTCGCATGATGCTGTGCTGCGGCATCTCGCGGATGTGCGGGTTGCTGTCTATCGGCGGCTGGAGCGGCTGGCGCCGGCCGGGCTGCGGGGGCATCGGGGGGATCTGCTCAGTCGGATCGTCACCGACGTGGATGCGCTGCAGGACCGGTATCTGCGGTGGCTGCTGCCGGCCGTAACGGCGGGGGTGGTCAGCCTGCTCGCCGTCGGGTTCACGGCCTGGCTGCTGCCGGAGGCGGCCATCGCACTCGCCCTGGGACTCCTCGTCGCGGGCGTCGGCGCGCCCCTGGTGTCGGCCGCCGTCGCCCGCAGGGCCGAGCGGGCGGTGGCGCCCGTACGCGGGGAGCTGGCGACCCGTACGGTCGACCTGCTCGGTGCGACCGCCGAACTGACCGTCGCCGGCGCACTCCCCCGCCACCTGGCCGAGGTCGAGCGGATCGATGGCCGCCTGACGCGCATCGCCCGCCGCAGCGCGGCAGCGACCGGCCTCGGGTCGGCGATCACGGCCCTCGCCTGCGGACTCACCGTGGCGGCCGCCGCTGTCGCCGGCGCACAGGCGACAGCCGACGGCCGCCTCTCCGGCGTCTGGCTGGCAACGGTGGTCCTCACCCCCCTGGCCGCCTTCGAGGCCGTGAACGGCATGCCGCTCGCCTACCAGCAGCGCATGCGCGTACGCCGGTCGCAGGACCGCCTGCAGGAGGTCATGGAGGCCCCGATCCCCGCCCACGAGGGCGAGGGCGAGCCGCCGACGGACCCGTACCCGATCACCCTCGACGGCGTGACCGTCCGCTATCCGCAGCCCGGCGACGCAAGGAGGGGACGGGGTGGAACGACGCCGCCGAAAAAACCCAGCGTCCCCGACGGCGGTCGAGCACCGCGTTTTTTCGGTGGTGTCGTGGAACCCCGTCCCCGGCCCACAGACAAAGCAGCCCTCCAGGACGTAAGCCTGACGCTCACACCGGGCCACCGCGTAGCGATCGTCGGCCCCTCCGGCTCCGGCAAAACCACCCTCGCCAACACCCTCCTCCGCTTCCTCGACCCGACCGAAGGCCACTACAGCCTCAGCCAATACGACGCCGACGCCGTAAGGCGCATCGTCGGCCTATGCGCCCAAGACGCCCACATCTTCGACAGCAACCTCCGCGAAAACCTCCGCCTCGCGGGCCCCGACGCCACCGACGCCGACCTCTACGACGCCCTCCAGGAAGCCCGCCTGGCCGACTGGGTGCGAGGCCTCCCCGACGGCCTCGACACCCCCGTAGGGGCGAACGGCGCCCAACTCTCCGGCGGCCAGCGCCAGCGCCTCGCGCTCGCCCGCGCGCTGCTCGCCGACTTCCCCGTCCTCGTCCTCGACGAGCCCGCCGAACACCTCGACCTCCCCACCGCCGACGCCCTCACCACCGACCTCCTCGCCGCCACCGAAGGCCGCACGACCGTGCTGATCACCCACCGCCTCACCGGCCTCGACGCGGTCGACGAGATCCTGGTCCTCGACCAGGGACGCATCGTCCAGCGCGGCACATACGCCGAGCTGGCCACCACCGACGGCCCCTTCCGTACGGCCCTGGAGCTCGAAACCGGACACCCCGAACTGGTCACCCCATGAGCGACAAATTACGCTCTTGACCATGAATCGCCCGGACTCGATGGACGCCGCCGCGCAGGCCACGCGAGGCCTGCAGGGGATGCCCGCCGAGTTCACCGCCCGCGTATCGCAGCTGCTGCAGGCGATGCGGTCGATCGGGACCGGGCTCGATCTGCACAGCACGCTGGACCGGATCGCGGAGACCGCCGCCGAGCTGGTGCAGGCGCGCTATGCGTCGATCGTCGTGATCGACTCGGCGAGCGGGGACCTGGACGAGTTCGCGTCGTTCGGCGTCGACCAGGTGGACCGGGAGCGGCTCGACGAGATCCCGGAGGAGCCGGGGACATCGCTCAGCGTCGAGATCGAGGTGGACGGCGAGAACTTCGGCGAGATCGTGCTGTCGGAGAAGGCGGACGGCACCACCTTCACCGGCAATGACCTGCAGCTCGTACGGGTCATCGCCACCGAGGCGGGCATCGCCATCGGCAATGCGCGCCTCTACGAAGCCAGCCGCCAGCAAGCCCACTGGATCAACGGCGCCAACGCCGTCACCACCGCGCTGCTCTCGTCCGCCGACGCCAAGGACGCCCTGCAGGTCGTAGCCGAGCAGGCGCGCACGCTCGCGGACGCCGCCGCAGGCCTCGTGCTGCTGCCGATGGAGCCGGAGGGCGAGGACGAGGGCGGCCTCGAGATCGTCGCCGCGGCCGGGAACGGGACCGACGAAATGGTCGGCACCGTGGTGCCGTGGTACTCACCCGTAGCCGCGAAGCTGGCCGCCGGCGTGGCGGTGTTCGTGGACGACTCGGCCAACGACCCCCGCATGATCACTAAGGTGGCGCAGCGCTTCGGCCCCTCCATGCTGCTGCCGATGGTGAGCGGCGCGCGCGTCCTCGGCACCCTCGCGATCCCGCGCTCGCCGGGATCGCAGCTGTACACGGCGGCGGAGAAGAACCTCGCCCGCCGCTTCGCCTCGCAGGCGGCCCTCGCCCTGGTGATCGACGAGGCACAGCGCGACCGGGAGCGGCTCGCGGTGTACGAGGACCGCGACCGGATCGCGCGGGACCTGCACGATCTCGTCATCCAGCGGCTGTTCGCGACGGGGATGATGCTGCAGGGGGCGCGGCGGATGTCGGTGGTCGAGGGCGTACAGGAGCGGCTCGACAAGGCCGTGGACGAGCTGGACATGACGATCCAGGAGATCCGTACCGCCATCTACTCGCTGCAGCAGGAACCCTCGCAGGCCCCGACCGGCCTGCGGGCGCTGGTGCTGCGGGAGGTGGCGACGGCGGCGGCGCCGCTGGGGTTCCAGCCGTCGACGTCCTTCGTCGGCGCGGTGGACGCGATCGTCGACGAGGACACCGGGCGGCATCTGCTCGCGGCCCTGCGCGAGGCGCTGTCGAACGCCTTCAGGCACGCGCGCGCCAGCCAGATCGGGGTCTCGGTCGACGCAGCGGCGAAGCTGCCGGACGGCCGCCCCGCGGTGCGGCTGACGGTGGCGGACGACGGTGTCGGCATCCCGCCGGAGGGCGGCCGGCGCAGCGGCCTGCGGAACATCGAGGCGCGGGCGGAGTCGCTCGGCGGCGCGGCGTGGACGGCGCCGGGGCTCGGGGACTGCGGGGGCGGGACGTCGGTGGTGTGGCAGGTGCCGGTGTCGCTGCCGGAGGGGGCGTAGCGGCAGCTCAGCTTTGGCGCGGCCGCAGCAGGAGCACCACCGCCGCGCCCACCAGCGCGAGTCCCGCCGACACCACGAACGCCACATCGGCCCCGTGCGCCGGCCCACCGGACGACGATGTCGCCACCGCGATCGTCAGCGCCACCCCCGCCGCGGAGCCGATGTAGCGGCCCGTGTTGTTGGCGCCGGACCCCATCGCCACACGGTCGGCGGGCACCGACTCGACGGCGATACGGGGCAGCGCCGCGTTCAGCAGCCCGCTGCCCGTACCGGCGATGACCAGGCCCGGCAGCAGCCGCGGCCAGGAGCCGGGCCCGCCGCCGGACAGCGCCCCGAGAAACGTGAGCACGCCCACCGCATGCCCCGCGAAGCCCAGCGCCAGCTGATGGCGCGCGGCCAGCCGCCCGGCCAGCCGGCGCGCCTGGAGGGCGACCGCGAAGGCGATCCCGGCCCACAGGAAGAACAGCCAGGCGGTGGCGAAGGCGGACATGTGGAGGGTCTGCTGCAGCAGGGCGGAGAGGTAGCTGAAGAGCCCGATCACCGCGACGCCGGTGAACAGCGCGCCGGTGAAGGAGGCGAGGAAGACCGGGTGGCGGAGCAGGGGCAGGTCGATCACCGGGGCGCGGCGGCCGCGAGTGGCGCGGCGGGGGCGAGTGGCGCGGCGGCCGCGAGTGGCGCGTCGTTCCACGTACGCGAAGAGCCCGAGTCCCACTGCCGCCGCGGCGAAGAGCAGCAGCACCGGCAGGCGCAGCCACCCGTCGCGGCCGAGGGTGAGCGCGCCGGTGAGCGCGGTGAGGGCGAGGCCGAGGGTGAGGGCGCCGAGGAGGTCGGGGCGGCCGCCGCGGGGGGCGCGGGATTCCGGGAGTACGCGGAAGGCGAGCAGGCCGCCGAGGAGGGTGATGGCGGCGAAGACCCAGTAGCCCGCGCGCCAGTTCAGCTCGGCGAGGCCGCCGGCGAGGACCGGGCCGACGGCGATGCCGCCGCTGACCGAGGCGCCCCAGATGCCGGTGGCGCGCACCCGGGCGGGCCCGGCCGGGAAGGCGGTGGCGATGAGGCCGAGGCTGGCGGCGACGATCGCGGCGCTGGCGATGCCCTGGGCGATACGGGCCAGGGTGAAGGTGAGCGTGGAGGTCGCCAGGGCGCCGAGCGCGATGGTGGCGGCGAGGGCGAAGGTGCCGGTCAGGAAGGCGCGGCGGCGGCCGTAGTCATCGGCGAGGCTGCCGGCGACCAGGAGGGCGGCGGCGAGGCCGAGGGGGGTGCCGTTGAGGAGCCAGGCCTGGGCGGAGAGGGGGGTGTGGAAGTCGGCGGTCATGCCGGGGAGGGTCAGCATCGGGGCGGTGTAGCTCATGAGGGCTACGGCGGTGACGAGGCTGGCGGCGAGGAGGACGGCGGCGGCGGGGCGGGTGTGCTCCGGTGGCCGGTCCGCTTTTGTGAGGTTCATTGACTGAACTTCTGTCATGACGGGGAGCGTAGCAGCTTAGGTTCGTTCATTGAACCTGCGGGCTAGAATGGCGCCATGGCACTGGGCAAGGACTACGCGTCACAGGAGTGCGGCATCGCCCGCGCGCTGGAGATCGTCGGCGAGCGCTGGACGCTGCTGGTGCTGCGCGACGCCTTCTACGGCGTGCGCCGCTACAACGACTTCCTGACGCATCTGGGCATCCCGCGCGCCGTGCTGGCCGGGCGGCTGCAGGCGCTGACGGACGCCGGGGTGATGGAGAAGCGGACGGGCGAGCACGGGCGGCAGGAGTATGTGCTGACGGAGGCCGCGCACGGGCTGTGGCCCGCACTGCACGCGCTGCGGGCGTGGGGGCGGGAGCAGACCGGGAACGATCCGGTGTATGTCTTCAGCCACGCCGCCTGCGGCACGGAGCTCGGCGGGTACGGGGAGTGCCCGAAGTGCGCGGTGCCGGTGCCGCCGGGGGACGTGGCGATGCGGCGCGGGCCGGGGCGGCCGAAGGATCCGGAGCATCCGGTGAGCCGGGCGCTGGAGCGGCCGCATCGGCTGCTGGAGCCGCTGCAGCTCTGACGTCCGTCAGAGTCGGTGCAGCTCTGACGGAGGTCAGAGCCCGTGCAGCAGCTGCTCGATCACGACCGCGACGCCGTCCTGCTCGTTCGCCGCCGTGCGGTTGGTGGTGGCGGCGAGGACCTCGGGGTGGGCGTTGGCCATCGCGTACGAGGCGCCGGCCCAGGTGAGCATCTCGATGTCGTTCGGCATGTCGCCGAACGCGATCACTTCCTCGGGGCGGATCTCGCGGGCCGCGCAGCAGCGCGCCAGGGTGCTGGCCTTGCTGACGCCGAGGGCGCTGATCTCCAGCAGCGCGCTGTGGCTGGAGCGGGTGAACTCGGCGCGGTGGCCGGCGGCTTCGCGGGCGTCGGCCAGGAAGGCGTCCGGGTCGTAGTCCGGGTGGTGGGCGAGGAGTTTGAGGAGCGGCTCGCCGGCGTTGTCGTGGTCGTCGGCGAGGAGCTTGTCGATCGGGGCGGTGGTGGCGCCCGGGTCGAGGTGGAACGCCGGGTAGCCGGGGTCGTAATGGATGCCGCCGGTGCGCTCCACGGCGAAGGAGGTGCCGGGGGCGCGATGGCGCAGCAGGTCGGCGACGGCGCGGGCGTCGTCCTCGAGGAGGGGGCGGACTTCGGTGAAGGTGCGCCCGCGGTGCAGATCGACGACGGCCGCGCCATTGGCGCAGATGGCGAGGCCGTGCCCGTGGACGTGCTCGGCGACGACATCCATCCAGCGGGCCGGCCGCCCGGTCACGAAGAACACTTCGATCCCGGCCTCCTCGGCGGCGGCGAGGGCGGCGACGGTGCGGGTGCTGACGGACTTGTCGTCCCTCAGCAGGGTGCCGTCGAGGTCGGTCGCGATCAGCCGGGGGGTGGGTGCACTCACGGGGCCATCATCGCTCATAGAGGCGCACAAGCGTGCGGTGGGGCGCGCATCTGAGCTTTGCGCGCTCCCTGCGGGGTGCCTGGCGGGGGGCCTTGCGGTGCCTTCGGCCGGCACGTGCTGCTCATCCCCGCGCTGCGGGCGCACCCCCACCCCACACCCTCGTAACGCTGCCGGGCGCCGGTTCCCGCCCACTCCTGCCGGAGACAGCGACGGGCGGGCGGGTGGGAAGCTCACCCTTTGGCGGCAGCCTCTCGTACGGCGGGGGCGATCTCCTCTCCCCACCGGCCGAGGGTCACCTCGTCGGGTACGCCGCCGCCGGGCGCGAACAGCGTGAAGCCGGAGGCTCCGTGGTCGAGCACCGCGCCGGTGAGCTCCTCGATCCACTGGGCGGTGGAGCCG
The DNA here is from genome assembly GCF_048572725.1 of Streptomyces boninensis. Taxonomy (NCBI): domain Bacteria; kingdom Bacillati; phylum Actinomycetota; class Actinomycetes; order Kitasatosporales; family Streptomycetaceae; genus Streptomyces; species Streptomyces boninensis. The sequence goes on along the minus strand of NZ_CP183837.1, from coordinate 4,948,450 downwards.
CCGGTCCAGCGGCCGTCCGCGTCGCGGGTCGCGGCCGCCGGGGCGTCGGTGATGGCGCCCGGGAAGTTGAACACGGTGGCGACATCTTGCGGCGCTCGCCCCGCCGCCGTCGCGGCCTCGTCGATGACCGGACGCGACGTCCGGTAGCGCTCGCTGAGCCAGTCCGCCGCGTGCCCGGGGATCCAGCCGTCCGCGAGCCGCCCGGTGACGGCGAGGGACTTCGGGCCGACCGACCCCGTCCACACCGGCGGCGCCGCGGCCGGGGCCGGCGGCAGGTCGGTGACCCGGTAGAACTCGCCCTCGAAGGTGACCGGCGGACCGCCGCCCGACAGGTGCCGGACGAGCGTGATCGCCTCCTCGAAGGCGCGTACGGCCTGGCCGGGGGAGAGCCGCTCGGGACCGAGCTTCACGATGTCGTCCCAGGAGCCGCCGACGCCCATGCCGAGGAGGATCCGGCCGCCGGAGAGGGTCGACAGGGAAGTGACGGTGCGGGACAGCATCGGCGCGGGGCGGCTGGGCAGGTTGGTGACGTTGACCAGGCCCGAGATGCGCTCGGTGCGGCCGAGGGCGAAGCCGATCGTCGCGTATGCGTCCAGCCACTTGCCGATGTACGGGTGGTCGGAGACCGAGAAGTGGTCCAGGCCCTGACGGTCGGCCCGGTCGACGAGCTTCAGGGTGTCCTGGGTGGAGCGGATGGCGCTGCTGACGCCGACGCCGAAGACGGGGTTTGCCATGGCGGCTCACTTCTTTCTTAGTTCGTTATGCGAACTGTAGATTGGAGCTTATGGAGCAGATGGGCGCCGTGACGGCGCTGGTGCGGTCGGCGTTCCTGGTGAACGCCGTGTACGCCGACTCGGCGCGGGAGTTCGGGCTGACGCCGCAGCAGGGGCAGCTGCTGTGCGTGCTGATGGCGGGCCCGTACGGCATGGGCGAGCTGGGCGAGACGCTGGGTCTGGCGAAATCCAGCCTTACGGGGCTGGTGGACCGTACGGCCCGGCGCGGCCTGGTGCGGCGCGAGGCCGGTGCCGGTGACCGGCGTTCGGTCCGGGTGGCGCTCACCGAGGAGGGCGTCGAGACGGCGGAGGAGTTCTACGCGGAGACCTGCCGCCGGGTGGAGGCCCTGCTCGTGAGCACGGACGCCCTGGACCGCGACCGGCTGGCGCGGCTGCTCGGCCGCGTGGTCAGCGACAACAAGGTGCCGGTGGTATTTGCGGAAGCGGACGCATCGCTGGACTCCTGAGAGGTTTAGTTCGTGCAACGAACAGTAGTAGTTCGTGGTGCGAACTGCAAGGGTGCTGGTCCCGCGCGACAGGCTGGCTAAGCTGCTGCCCTTGCGCATGGTCCGCCGGGGGGCTTTCGGTGGCCGAGGGGCACGGGGGGAAGACGGAGATGAACGAAGCTGGAGCGGTGTTCGAGCCGCTGGCGGCGGATGACCCGCAGGTGGTGGCCGGATACCGGCTCGCCGCGCGGCTCGGGGCCGGCGGCATGGGACGGGTCTATCTGTCGCACACCCAGGGCGGGCGCCCGGTGGCGATCAAGGTCGTACGGCCCGAACTGGCCGACGACTCCGACTTCCGGCGGCGCTTCCGGCGGGAGATGGATGCGGCGCGACGGGTGCGGGGTGCGTACACCGCCGAACTGGTCGACGGCGATGCGGACGGTACGCCGCCCTGGCTCGCGACCCTCTACGTACCCGGCCCCTCCCTCGCGGCGGCCGTGGCCCGGCGCGGACCGCTGCCTCTGCCCGCGCTGCTGTGGCTGACGGCCGGAGTGGCCGAGGCGCTGCAGGTGATCCACGCGGCAGGCATCGTGCACCGCGACCTGAAGCCGTCGAACGTCCTGCTGGCCGCCGACGGCCCCCGCGTCATCGACTTCGGCATCTCGCTCGCCGCGGACGGCACGTCGTACACGGCGACCGGCGCCACCATCGGCACCCCGCAGTTCATGGCGCCGGAGCAGGCGGCCGCGGGCCCGGTCTCGGCGGCCACGGACGTCTTCTCGCTCGGCCAGACGGTGGCGTTCGCCGCCCTGGGCCGCTCCCTGTACGGGGACGGCCCCGCGGTCAGCGTGCTCTACCGCATCGTGCACGACCGGCCCGACCTGTCCGTACTGCCGGCGGAACTGCGCCCGCTGCTGGCCCGCTGCCTCGCCGCCGATCCGGCGGAGCGGGCCAGCCTGGCGGAGATCGTGGAGTGGTGCCGGGAGCGGCTCGGGCAGGACGCGGATGCCGGTGCGGTGTGGCGGGAGGTCACCGGGCCGGAGATCACCGTGCCGTCGCCGGCGGCGGCCGTCCCGGCTGGCCCGGCACCGACGCGCACCGACGCCACCGCGGTGCAGCCGCGACCGGCGGCCGTGGGGCCGGGCTCGCCCTGGGGAGCCGCGACGCGGCAGTCCACGCCGCAGCCCTTCAACCGCCGTGCGAAGTGGCTCACCGGGGTGGGAGTGACGGCGGGGGTGCTGGTGCTCACCGTGCTGGCGTGGACGGTGATGGACGCGACGGGGACGTTCGACCGCGGCGCGAAGGCGTCGGGTAAGTCGGGTAAGGGGAATTCGGCGGGGACATCGGCATCACCGTCGCCGTCGGCGTCCGCGTCGGGATCCAAGACCGGAGCGGGAACCGGAACGGGATCCGGATCAGGGTCCGGGGCCAATGGCGCCAACGGCGCCGACACCTCCGCGTCGCCGGTCGCCACGCCCTACCCCATGCAGTGGCTGGACGAGAAGAACTCGATGAGCCTCCCTGACGGCGTCAACCGCGAGGACCGCAAGGGAGACATCCGTTTCACCTGCGCCAAGGAGCAGAGCTGCGCGCTGGAGACCACCACTAGCGTGATCGTCCCGGTGCTCGGCAAGCCGGGCGCCGGCCTCGACGACTGCCGCTCCTTGCTCGCCGGCAAGGGCGCCGCCAAGCGCCTTCCGCTCGCCATCATCACGACCGGCAGCGAAATCTGCTTCAAGCACCCCGACGGCTACATCGGTCTGTTCGTGGTCCAGACGAAGTCGACAGCACTCCCGAAGAGCGGGTCCAGCTTCCTTACCGGGGCGCTGACGGTATGGCGGGCCACCTAGGGCGGGACGGCGCGGCCGACTGCGGGGTTCCGCGCGGGCGATCGTAAACTCGGGACCATGAGCCTGCGTCTGAGCACCGTCATCCTGCCGATCAAGCGCTGGCACGAGGGCGGCCGGGACGTCTGGCAGCGGGCCGAGGAGCTGGGCTTCCATACCGCGTACACGTACGACCACCTGACCTGGCGGGTGCCGTTCCGCGACGGCCCGTGGTTCGGCGCGCTGCCGACGCTGACGGCGGCGGCGGGGGCGACCTCGCGGCTGCGCCTCGGCACGCTGGTGACGTCCCCGAACTTCCGCCACCCGGTGACCCTCGCCAAGGAGCTGACCTCGCTCGACGACATCTCCGGCGGCCGGGTGACGCTCGGCATCGGCGCGGGCGGCACCGGCTTCGACGCCACCACGCTCGGCCAGCAGCCGTGGACGCCGCGGGAACGGGCCGACCGGCTGGGCGAATTCGTGCCGCTGCTCGACCGGCTGCTGAGCGAGCCCGAGGTCACCCACCAGGGTGTGCACTACTCGGCGCACGAGGCCCGCAACCTCCCCGGCTGTGTCCAGCGCCCGCGCCTGCCCTTCGCGGTCGCCGCCACCGGGCCGCGCGGCATGCGGCTGGCGGCGCGGCACGGGCAGGCGTGGGTGACGACGGGCGACCCGAAGATCTCCGCTACGGGCACGCCGGCGGACTCCCTCGCCGCGATCCGGGGGCAGCTCGCGCGCCTCGCGGAGGCGGGCGCCGAGATCGGCCGCGACACGACCGGTATGGAGAAGATCCTGCTGACGGGCTTCACCCCGGACCGCCCCCTGGACTCCCTCGCCGCCTTCCAGGACTTCGCGGCTGCGCACGCCGCGATCGGCATCACCGAGCTGGTGCTGCACTGGCCGATCCCGGACACTATCTTCGCCGCCGACCAGAAGGTCTTCGAGCAGATCGCGGCGGAGGGGCTGAGCTGAGCACGCGAGAAGGGGCGCACCCGGCGGTGCGCCCCTTCTCGCGTTCGTTGTTACGCGCTACCGGGAGTTACGCGTTCTCGGGGATGGGGATCGTCCGGACGCCTGTGCCGCGATAGCGCGTGGGACTGCGGGTGAGCACCGGGCGGCCGAGCGGCCATTCCACACTGGGGCGGGCCAGGTGCAGCGCATGCGTGCCGCCCCAGTCACCATGGGCGTGGTCGCGTGCCCGTCCGGCCACCGCGGTGATCGCGGGGAAGTCGAGCGGGGTGATGTCCACGGACGGCAGCGAGCTCACGTGGTCGGCGACGCCCGCCCGTTCGGCCTCGGCGAGCGTCAGGCAGAGCGCCGGGATGTAGACGCGCAGGGTCGGGTCCGTCTCGGCCTCGACCACGAGGCGTGAGGCCGACGGAGTGCCGGCGCCGAGCGCCAGCAGCGCGGTGTCGTCGAAGATCACGGCGCGGGGCGGCTTGGGCTTCACTGGACCTCCCCGAGCTTGCCGGCCGCGATGTCGGCCCACATCTGCTCGCCTGCCTTCGCGTCCTCCTCCGTGTACGGGCGGCCGAGGAAGTGCTTCTCCACGTACGCCTTCGTGGCCTCGTAGCGAGCCTGCAGCTCCTCCTCGGTCGGCGTGGCGCCGGCGAGCTCCGCCAGCAGGTCGCGCATCGAGATGCCGCGCTCGCGCGCCAACACCATCAGGCGGTCGCGGACAGCGGGGTCAACCTTGATCGTGGTGTCGGCCATGAGGACAGTATACTGTCGGTATACCGTCTCAGGTGCAGGTTTCTCCAGGGGCAGCGTCATGCTTCTTCCTTTTCCATTCTCAGTCGACAGCCCTGTCGTTGGTGCCGAGCCGGTAGACGGGGTAGTGGTTCGATTTCGGCGCGCTGATGTGGACCAGGCAGCCGGCGGCGACGAGGGTGCGGAGGCCCATGGCGGCGTCCTGGGGGGAGAGGTTGGTGCTGCGGGCCAGCTGCTCCGGGGTGGTGCGCAGCTCGCCCTGGATGACGAGGATCGGCAGGGCGTGGGTGGCGACGGTGCGCGCGGTCTCGTCGAGGAGGTGGTCGCGGCGCCAGCGGTCCAGCAGCTGCAGGGCGCGGGTCCGGCTGCCGAACAACTGGGTCGGCGGGTTGCCGCTGGGCAGCGGCGCCAGCCGTCGCAGTAGCTCGGTGACCTGCGTCGAGGTGGCGGCGAGCTCGGAGATCAGCTTCGTCTGGCGCCGCTGGACGGCGGCCAGCATCGCCTGCGTCTCATGGGCGAGGGCGGTGAGGGGATCGGGCTCCGGGGGCGTGGAGGTTGTGGATTCGGGCATGCCCGAATGAACGCTCAGCAGACGATCAGGCCGCAAGTGGTGACAACGCGTAGTTGTCACTGGCTAGTTGGGGTTTCGCGGCACCGGAAGGCGGTCGATGGCGAACGCGTTCTCGCAGGCTGCGGCGACATGTTCGATTGATCGACGGGTGGCGGTGCGGGCCCTCCCCAGCCGTCGGCCACTTCATCAATGTGGGTTACCGCTCCCAGTCAACCCCCAGCCAATGCGTACTTCGTCCGGACGACGTATCCCCGCGATTGCGTCGCCCCGCATGGCATCAATCGAGGTCAACCGCGCATTCGCATCCGCATCAGCCTCGGTACCTCTCCGTCAGCGCGTCCATGCGCCGCGCCTGCACCTCCCGCTCCACCGCCGCCGCGACAAACTCCGCCACCCCCTGCTCGCCCACCAGTTCCCGCACCGCCGCCACGGTCCCCTCCGGCAGCGCCACCGCGGGCCGCTCCTCCTCCGGGCGCCCCCGTACGGCCGGGCGTCCTCGTACGGCCGGGGGCTCGGCCAGGCGGCGGCGCAGATGGCCGGTGGCCTTTGCGCGGAGGGCGCGGGCGAGTTCGGCGTCGATGGTCTGCTGGGCGAGGGGGCGCAGGCGGCGGACCAGGGCCGCCGCCTCCGCGGCCTCGGCGTCCGTCGTCGGGTGGTCGAGGTAGCGCTGGAAGAGATGCTCGGTGGTGAAGGTGAGCAGGCTGTCGGCGATGTCCTCGACCTTGCGGCGCAGCTTGCGGGTGTACGCCGTGATCGCCGCCAGCGGCACACCCGCGGCGTGCAACTCGGCGGCGACCCGCAGCTGCTGCGGGCTGGGCACCCGGAAGAGCCCGTCGTCGTCCGCCACCCGTTCGAGCACCCCCAGCGCGACGGCGTCAGCCACCGCCGCGTCGTCCGGTATGCCCCCGAAGAGCAGGTCGAGCTCGGTGCGGGTGAGGTGCGAGGGCTCCTCGTCCGACCAGGGCCCGTCGAGCTCGGCGACCAGGCCGAGCACGCCGCGCAGGCCGCGGCCCGCGTCCCACGCTTCGAGGAGCTCCTTGATGGAGACGAGCGTGTAGCCGCGGTCGAGCAGCTCGGCTATCTGCCGCAGCCGCGCGAGATGCGCCTCGCCGTACACATTGGCGCGGCCGCGCCGCTCCGGCCTGGGCAGCAGTCCGCGGTCGGCGTACGCCCGTATCGTGCGCACCGTCGCGCCGCTGACATGCGCGAGGTCCTCGATGCGGTACTCGACGCGGTGCTCGGGCGCTGCGACCTGATCCTCCGTGCTCAACCTGGCACCCCTCCTACGAGACCGCCTTGCGCGCGATCTGCCCCGCCGCCGCCCGCGCCGCGGGCGAGCTGGCAAGATACTCGACCGCCCGGCTCAGCGACCCCTCCTGGGACGGGTGGTACGACCTGCGCAGATACCGGGGTATTGCGCGGCCGAGCTCACCCCACGTGGGCAGCAGCCCCTTGCTTACGGCCCGATTGTGCGCGCCCAGCGAATACCGCAGCCGGCCGCGCAGCTGCGGGTCGTGCTTGATCAGATACGCGGCGCCGGCGAACCACAGATACGCCAGCACCGGTGCCGTCACCGCCATCCCGCCGATCCGGCGGGCATAGCGGGGCAGGCCCTCGCCGCCGCAGTGCTGGTACATGTCGAAGGCGACCGCGCGGTGCTCGACCTCCTCGGCGCCGTGCCAGCGCAGCAGGTCCAGCATCACCTCGTCCGGGTCGGCCCGGTCCAGGCCCTCCGCGCCCAGCACCCAGTCGCCGAGCACGGCCGTGAACTGCTCGATCGCCGCGACCAGCGACAGCCGGAAGCGCAGCCACTCCTTCTGCGGTATCGGGGCGCCGAACGGCGGCGTCTCGCCGAGCAGCACCTCGAACATCCAGTCCACGTGCCTGGTGTACGGCTGCGTGTCCAGGCCCTGCTCCGCGAGATGGTCGAGGACGTAGGAGTGCTGCACGCTGTGCGTGGCCTCCTGGCCCATGAAGCCCTTGACGTCCTTCAGCAGCTCCGGGTCGCGGACCAGCGGCAGCCCCTCCTTGAACACCTTCACGAACCACCGCTCCCCCGCGGGGAGCAGGAGGTGCAGCACGTTGATCACGTGGGTGGCGGTGGGCTCGTCCGGTATCCAGTGGAGCGGCGTCTCCTGCCAGTCGAAGGCGACCCGGCGGGGCTTGATGGCGTAGTGATCGTCGTCGAGCGTCATCGGGTCCTCCTCACAGGGGCGGATTGATGCGGGCCAGCGCCCGCAGGGCGCGCGGGGACAGGCGCGACAGCGCCCTCGCCCCGCGGGCCTCCGGCGTCACCGGCACCACCGCCTGGTTGCGGGCCACGGCGCGCAGGATCACGGCGGCGACCTTCTCCGGCGGATAGCCCCGCTGCCCGTACAGCCGGGTGGCGCGGCGCTGCCTGCGCTTCTCCTCCTCCGCCGATACGCCGGTGAAGTGGGTGTTCGCCGTGATGCTGGTGTGCACGAAGCCGGGGCATATCGCCGACACCCCGATGCCCTTGCCGGCCAGCTCGGCGCGCAGGCACTCGCTGAGCATCAGCACCGCCGCTTTCGACGTCGAATACGCGGGCAGCGCCCTCGACGGCTGATAGGCGGCGGCAGAGGCAGTGTTGACGATGTGGCCGCCCTGGCCGCGCTCGGCCATCTGCCGGCCGAATATCCGGCAGCCGTGGATGACGCCCCACAGATTGACGTCGAGGACCTTCCGCCAGTCCTCCGCGGTGGTGTCGAGGAACGCGCCGGACGCGCCCACCCCCGCGTTGTTCACCAGCACATCAAGCGCCCCGTACTCCGCGGCGGTCTTGGCGGCGAGCTTCTCCATGGCCTGCTCGTCCGCGACGTCCACCGTCTCCGCCCACGCCTCCGGCGCCCCGATCAGCCGCGCCAGCTCGGCCGTCCTGGCCGCCCCCTCCGCGTCCCGGTCCACCGCGATCACCCGCGCCCCGGCCTCCGCGAAGGCGAACGCCGTGGCCCGCCCGATCCCGCTCGCCGCGCCCGTGATCAGCACCAGCCGGCCGCCGAACCGGTCGGCATACGGCCCGTCCGCCGTCACCTGGTCCACCGGCTTGCCGTCCTCCTGGGCCCGTACGAACTCGGTGATCCACGAGGCCAGCTGGTCCGGGCGGGTGCGCGGCACCCAGTGGCGCGCGGCGATGGTGCGCCGCACCAGCCGCGGCGCCCAGCGGTCCAGGTCGTCGTAGAGCCCGGGGGACAGGAAGGCGTCGCCGGTGGGCGTGATCAGCTGCACCGGCACATGGGCGTACGCGTCCGAGCGCGGGCCGCGCAGCCGCGAGCGGACATTGTCGCGGTACAGCCAGGCGCCGCGGGCGGCGTCCTGCGGCAGCGACGCCGTCGGATAGTCGGCCGTACGGACCTTCTCCATCGCCTCGACGATCTTCGGCCAGCCGCGGCCCAGCGGCCCGCGCCACGCCAGCTCCGGCAGCACGGGGGTGTGCAGCGCGTACACATACCAGGACTTGGCGCCCTGGCCGAGCAGCTGCGCCGCCCGCCTCGGCGTGGGCCGCTTCAGCCGGCCCGAGATCCAGTGCCCGAAGTGGTCGAGCGAGGGGCCGGAGATCGACGTGAACGACGCTATCCGCCCCTCGGTCCGCTTGACCGTGGCGAACTCCCAGCCCTGCACCGAACCCCAGTCATGCCCGACCAGATGAACCGGCGCATCCGGCGACACCGCGTCGATCACCGCGAGGAAGTCGTCCGTCAGCTTCTCCAGCGTGAAGCCGCGCTTCAGCGGCGCCGGGGGCGTGGAGCGGCCGTGCCCGCGCACGTCGTACAGCACCACATGGAAGCGGTCGGCGAGCCGGCGGGCCACCGGCGCCCACACCTCCTTGCTGTCCGGATAGCCGTGCACCAGCACCACCGTCGGCTGCGCCGTCTCGCCCAGCTCGGCCACGCACAGCGACACGTCGTCCGCGCCCTGCACCCACCGCTCCCGGAAACCGGCCGTCGAAGAAGCCGAAGAAGTCGAAGAAGTCGAAGATTCCGTCATGCCGCCGCCCTTCCCTCGGCCCAGCGCCGCACATGCGGCAGGTCGTCATCCAGCCAGAACGCGCTCTCCTGGGGGTCGGCCGAATCCGTCACCACGAGGATCTCCTCGAACTTCGCGCCCGTGCCCCTGAATCCCAGATGCGGCTCCACCGCCCACAGCCCGGGCTGCGGCGGATGCTGCGAGAAGCGATACGGGCTCCACAGCGGCGACCAGCCCTCCCGGTGCCCGTGCAGCGCGTCCTTCGCCAGGCCCTTCAGCGATTGGGTGCCGAACCCGAAGACATGCGGCGATATCCGCCGCTCGCGCACCCGGTCCACCTTGTGAGCGATCACGCCGAAGGGATACGCCCGATGCCGGTTCGCATACCCCTGCTTGATCATCAGCCGTTCGACGTCCTCATAGATCTCCCGCAGCGGCCGCCGCTCCCGCACCTCGGCGAGGATCAGCTCCCGGTGCGCCTGCAGATCGTCGAGCAGCCGGTCGTGTACGGGATTGAGGCCGAGGCAGCCGGAGTATCCGATATCGGCCGTATATCCCTTGAATACGGGCGCCATGTCGAGGATGAACGGCATCCCCGGCTCCAGCCGCCGGTTCGTCGGGAAGAACTGCAGCGGCACCTTGAAGCCCGTGAACGCCGTACGGTCCCCGAACCAGGCGAACGGCAGATGGAACCAGTCCCGCACCCCGCGCTCGCGCAGCCAGCGCCGCTGCATCCGCGCGGCCTCCCGCTCCGTCACCCCGGGCCGCAGCTGCGCGGCCACCGCCTCCGCGCACTCGTACGCGAGGCGCTGCACCTCGCGGAACCCGCGCAGCTCACTGTCAGCCATCTCCGGCCCTCCCTCGGGTCGTTGACGTTGCCACTGACGACTGTGACAACGACCGGAGGCAGGGTCAATACATGTGCACCGCCTGTGGATACCGGAGGTAACACCTGTCGAAGGATGCACATCCCCTACGGGCCGCTCCACCCTTCGGCGTACAAAGATGAGAGCAGAACGAGACTTCCGTCCGTACCCCTGCACCCGCCACGGCCACTACGGTCGGTGGCGTGACTGTGATCGCGACCGAAAGCCTCAGCAAGCGGTTCCCGAGGGTGACCGCGCTCGACAGGCTGACCGTCGGCATCGGGCCGGGTGTCACCGGCCTTGTCGGCGCCAACGGGGCAGGTAAATCAACCCTCATCAAGATCCTGCTCGGCCTGTCTCCCGCCACCGAGGGCACCGCTACCGTCCTCGGCCTCGACGTCTCCCGCGACGGCTCCGCCATCCGCGAACGCGTCGGCTACATGCCGGAGCACGACTGCCTGCCGCCCGACGTCTCGGCCACCGAGTTCGTCGTCCACATGGCGCGCATGTCGGGCCTGCCGCCCACCGCCGCCCGCGAGCGCACCGCCGACACGCTGCGCCACGTCGGCCTCTACGAGGAGCGATATCGCCCCATAGGCGGCTATTCCACGGGTATGAAGCAGCGCGTCAAGCTCGCCCAGGCGCTCGTCCACGACCCGCAGCTGGTCTTCCTCGACGAGCCGACGAACGGCCTCGACCCCGTCGGCCGCGACGACATGCTCGGCCTGATCCGCCGCATCCACAGCGAATTCGGCATCTCCGTCCTGGTCACCAGCCACCTTCTCGGCGAGCTCGAGCGCACCTCCGACCACCTTGTCGTCATCGACGGCGGCAAGCTGCTGCGCTCCTCCTCTACCTCCGACTTCACCGGCGCCACCACCACCCTCGCCGTCGAGGTCACCGACACGGACGCCACCCCGGACGGCACGGGCGCGGTCCGCACGGCATTGTCAGAGGCGGGACTTAGCCTTCAGGCAGATGGACACGTGCTGTACGTGGAGGCCGAGGGCGACGCCACGTACGACACCGTCCGCGACACCGTCGCGAAGCTCGGCCTCGGCCTGGTGCGCATGGAGCAGCGCCGGCATCGCATCGCCGAGATCTTCAGCGACAACAACGGGGGTACCGATGCCGCCTGAAGCCATGAACCAGCAAGCCACCCAGCAGCCGGGCCGGCAGCCGGGCCAGGGAGCCGCCACCGAGGCGGCCGCCGACGTCATCCACGACATCGGCTATCGCCACTACGACGGCCCCCGCCTCGGCCGCGGCTATGCCCGCCGCTCGCTGTACTCGCAGTCCCTGCGCGGCGCGTACGGCCTCGGCAGGTCCGCGAAGTCCAAGGTGATGCCGATGATCCTCTTCGGCGTCATGTGCCTGCCCGCGGTCATCATCGTCGCGGTCGCCATCTTCACGAAGGCGGACGAACTCCCCCTGGAGTACACCGCCTACGCGGTCAACCTCCAGATGGTCATCGCCCTGTACGTCGCCGCCCAGGCCCCCGTCTCGGTCTCCCGCGACCTGCGCTTCAAGTCCGTACCGCTGTATTTCTCCCGCCCCATCGAGCGCCTCGACTACGTGTCGGCGAAGTTCGGCGCCCTCGCCACGGCCCTCTTCGCCCTCACCGCCATCCCGGTGCTCATCCTCTATGTGGGCGCGCTGCTCGCGAAGCTCGACTTCTCCGAGCAGACCAAGGGCTTCGTCCAGGGCATCGTCTCCGTGGCCGTGCTCTCCGTCCTCCTTGCCGCGATCAGCCTGGTCATCGCCGCGCTCACCCCGCGCCGCGGCTTCGGCATCGCCGCCATCATCGCGGTGATGTTCGTGCCGTACACCGCGGTCAGCGCCGTCCAGGCCATCGCGTACGACCAGAACAACCCCGACGCCGTCCCCTGGATCGGCCTGTTCTCGCCGACCACGCTCATCGACACCATCAGCGCCGCCTTCCTCGGCGCCACCCCGTCGAGCCCCGGCCAGGTCGACCCGAGCAAGGGCGCCGGCGCGCTCGCCATCCTCGTCACCGTCGTGCTCATCGCCGGCTGCATCGCCCTGCTGCTGCGCCGCTACCGGAAGGCGGGCCTGTGACCGCGATCCAGATCGACCGCGTATCCCGCTGGTTCGGCAATGTCGTCGCCGTCAACGACATCACCATGACCATCGGCCCCGGCGTCACCGGCCTCCTCGGCCCCAACGGCGCCGGCAAGTCCACGCTGATCAACATGATGGCGGGCTTCCTCCCGCCCTCCTCCGGCGGCGTCACCCTCGACGGCGCCCCGATCTGGCGCAACGAGCAGGTCTACAAGGCCATCGGCCTCGTCCCCGAGCGCGAGGCCATGTACGACTACCTCACCGGCAAGGAATTCGTCGTAGCCAACGCCGAACTCCACGGCCTCGGCGACGCCGCCGCGCAAAAGGCCCTCGCCACCGTCGAGATGGAGTACGCCCAGGACCGCAGGATCTCCACGTACAGCAAGGGCATGCGCCAGCGCGTGAAGATGGCCTCCGCCCTGGTCCACGAGCCGTCGGTGCTGCTCCTCGACGAGCCGTTCAACGGCATGGACCCCCGCCAGCGCATGCACCTGATGGACCTGCTGCGCCGCATGGGCGCCGAAGGCCGTACGGTCCTCTTCTCCTCCCACATCCTGGAGGAAGTCGAGCAGCTCGCCGCCCACATCGAGGTCATCGTCGCCGGCCGGCACGCCGCCTCCGGCGACTTCCGCAAGATCCGCCGCCTGATGACCGACCGCCCGCACCGCTACCTGGTCCGGTCGTCCGACGACCGCGCCCTGGCGGCCGCCCTCATCGCGGACGCCTCGACCGCCGGCATCGAACTCGACTGGTCGGAAAAGGCCCTGCGCATCCAGGCCATCGACTTCACCCGCTTCACCGAGCTGTTGCCGCGCGTCGCCCGCGACCACGGCATCCGCCTCTACACGGTCTCGCCCTCCGACGAGTCCCTGGAATCCGTCTTCTCGTATCTGGTCGCGGCGTAAGGAGCCGATGTGTACAACCCCACGGTTGCCCGGCTCACTTACCGGGCCCTCCTCGGCCGCCGCCGCGCCCTGATCATGTTCGCCCTGCCCGCCCTGCTGATCATCATCGCGTCGGTGGTACGGGCCCTGGTCGGCCCGGACGACGACGTCGCCAGCGAACTGCTGAGCTCCTTCGCCCTAGGCGCGATGGTCCCGCTCATCGGCGTCATCGCGGGCACAGGCGCGATCGCCCCGGAAATCGACGATTCCTCGATCGTCTACGTCCTCGCGAAGCCGATCCCCCGCTCGACGATCATCATGACGAAGCTGGTGGTGGCGGTAGGCGTCACGATGGCCTTCTCGGCGATCCCCACCTTGATCGCCGGCTTCATCCTGAACGGCAACAGCCAGCAGCTGGCGGCGGCATACGCCATCGCCACCCTGATCGCCTCGATCGCATACGCAGCCCTCTTCCTTCTCCTGGGTACGGTCACCAAGCACGCGGTCGTCTTCGGCCTCGTGTACGCGCTGGTCTGGGAGGCGCTCTTCGGCAGCCTGGTCCCCGGCGCCCGCGCCCTGAGCGTCCAGCAGTGGGCGCAGGCGGTGGTGGAGAAGGTGGGCAGCGGCGACTTCATCACGTCGGAGGTGTCGACCGCGACGGGGGCGGTGTTGTTGGTGGTCGTGACGGTGGGCGCGACTTGGTATGCGATGCGGAGGCTGCGGGTGCTGACGCTGGCGGGCGAGGAGTAAGGGCCGGGGGGCGGGACGGGCTGACTAACGCCCTCGCTCGGCGCCCCCATTGACCTGAATCACCTGCGAGGTGACGTGCTGCGCAGCGGGAGACGCCAGCCACCGCAGTGTCTCGGCGATGTCCGCGGTGCTCCCGGCCCGCCCGGTCACGGTCTCGCCGATCCGCTGCTGCCGCCGTTCCTCAGGGATCCCGTCCCCGAAGAACTCGGTGCCTTCGGTATAGCCGGGCGCGACGAGATTGACGGTGATCCGGCGGGGTCCCAGCTGCCGGGCGAGATCGTGCGCGTACGGATGCAGCGCGGCCTTGGCGGCTGCGTACGCCCCGGAGCCGGACCCGCGATAGGCGGCGATGGAGGAGAGGAAGAGCACGCTGCCACCGTCGGCGATCTGCGCCTTGAGAGCCTCGGTGAGGAGAGCGGCGGTGAGGACATTGATCCGGAAGTTGGTGGCCCAGTCATGGGCGACGACATCGAGCGGATCGGCACCCTCTGCGCCGGCGGCGGGCTCCAGCAGCCCATTCCCCCCAGCAGAGTTGACCACCACATCAACGGACCCGAACCGCTCCTCCACAAACGCGGCCACCCGCCGCGCCCCGGCCGGCTCGGCAAGATCAGCAGCACAGACCACAGCCCCAGGCACCTTGCCGGCAGCCCGCTCAAGGACATCGGCCCGGCGGCCGATGAGTACGGGGGTGTCGCCGCCCTGGGCAAAGAGCTCAGCGGCGGCGAGGCCGATGCCGGTGCCGCCGCCGGAGATGACGATGGTGCGATTCATGGGGCCGAGGGTAGACACACGAACGCCGCTTGGGGCAAGGACCCTTGCCCCAAGCGGCGTTTAGCGTGACCGGACGTCACGCTTACCGGCGTCGCCTCATCCGGTCCTCGACCTGATCCATCCGGTCCTCGGCCCGATCCTGGCGATCCGAGATCCGCCGCAGTACGCGACTGAGGTCCCGGGCGGCTGCGCCGACGTCATCCAAATCCACTTCGGCGACGTCGGTCCATGAGCGCTCCTCGGCGTCGAGGAGATACGTGCGCACGCGCCGAGCGATGGTGCTGTCGCGGAGCAGCATGGCCGCGTTCAGCACGGCCCGGCGCGGCCACAGCGCCATGTGCGGGCGGCGCCCGACCGCGGATGTAAGCTTCAAATTGAAGCTTACATATTCCTGCAGGTCAGCGCCTCGTAGAACCTTGAGTCCGTTCGACTCGAGCTCCTCGCGATGACGGACGAGCAAGTTGTTCACAGCCCGCTCGGTGACCTCGAAGTACTCGGCCACCATCCGCGTCGTCACATGCAGCCCATCAGGCAGCAGCTCCAACACCCGGACCTTGTCGAGGACTTCCATGCGTCGGCAGACGCTCTCGCGCAGGGCGCGCGACTCCAGTAATGCAGTTTCGGGCGGCATCGAGCCAGCCCCTTCCGTGTGGAAACGGTCATTGGACTTGCCCGTATCCAGGGCACAGGAGCGGAGGCTGCAGTTTCGACCCACGTACTCAGTGACCGGCCGTTCCGTCACACCAAGACCGGCAATCCCCAAACCCACACGTTACGTATCAACTAGCGTTCCGTAGTTGCCTCCACGCACCAGGGGCAACGAACGGATTATCGGAAAGTTACGTACCTCGGGACCTACGTACCGCTAGGTACTCAGCCCACCCAGCCTCACCCACCGCTGCCCCCGTCGATCCACCGCCACCGCACCATCCTCGATCCGCATCCCCGCCGCAGCACACGCATAGGCCAACTCGCCAGCGTCGTACGGAAACTCCCTGCAACGCTGCCAGAACCGAAAGTGCCAGTGCGCAGCCGGGTCCGCCTCCCGCGGCCACAACCCGATCTCCTCGCGCATGACGACCTCCCCATCCCGAGCCAGCGTCCCGGGCGTCCCACCCTTCGGGTTGAAGTAGACCCCGTACGCCACCGTCCCCACCGACACCGGCCGCAGCACGTCGCCGTCGCCCGGCAGATAGCCGCTCTGCGTGATCACACACCCGCCCGGCCTGCCCCGCACCCGCGTCACCGCCACATGGCGCAGGGACTCCTCGAAGTCCTCACGGTCAAAGGGCAGATCGTCTGAATCCACCACCCGGCACCGCGCGGGATCGGCACCCAGCCGCCGTAACACCTCCGCCTCAGTCACACCCCTCACGAAGGCGATCCCGAGTCCTTCGGTAAACAGTTCCGCCCGCCCAAAGGCCGCGATCAGCGCATCAGCCGCCCTGAACGCCGCCACCTCCGCCGCCGGCAACTCCACCGCCCCCGGCAGCTCCGCGACCATCGAAGCCAGCGGCGTGGTGAGCAGCAACCGCCCCGGCGACCACGGCCCGACCTGCGGCGTCCACACATCAGCCCCGGCCTCGATCAACGCCCGCACGCAGCCCGCATCCACCCGACAGGCCGCATACCAGAGCGGCGTGTGCCCGTCCTCGTCCTCCGCATCGACCCGCGGCCTCGGCTGACGCGACAGCAGCTCCGCCACCGCCTCGCCCGAACCCTGCTTCGCGGCGTGTAGCAGCGGCGTCGTGCCCTGCCGGCCGCCCGGCTCATCGACCGGCGCACCTCCCTCAAGACGGGCACGTATCAGCCGCACATCCGCCCAGTCCTCGTAGACCATCCCCTCCCAGTCCGCCCGCGGCACATAGCGCAGCCGCGCCTCCTCCTCGCGCCGCCGGGCCTCCAACTGCTGCTCGGTCAGGGGCGGCGCCAGAAAGCCGGGCGGCCCGCTCGCCTCCACATACGTGACCACGCGCGACCGCCCCGCCGGACCAGGCCCTGCCGCCTCCGGCTCCGGCGGCTCAAGCCCCGGCCACACCTCCACCACCCGCCCCGCCGCGGCCCGCAGCGCGGCCACATCCACCGGCACCCGCGTCTCGGCTATCCCCTCATCCGGCCACTCCACGACCAACTGCGCCTCACCCGCAGGCGGCAGCTCCGCCAGATACAGATCGACATCGGTCCTGAAGCGCGACCGGCGGGCCGCCCCCAGCCCGGTGTCCAGCGGTATCAGGCCGATGGCCTGCGACGTCTGCGTGAAGTCAGGCCGCCTGCCCGGCCCTCGCACCATCCGCTGAATCGTGCCGTCCAGCGACGTCACCCGCCGCCCGTCCGCCAGCAGCAGCCCCACCCGCAAGCCCGACTGCCGCCCGCCGATCGATGGTCCCAGGCTCCGCCACCGGGTCCTGAAGAAGACCGCCAGATGCAGCGTTACGGACCGTGGCCACACCGACCAACCCGTCAGCAGCACCTTGGCATCGGGCCCCGAGCCCACCTCCTCAGGCGCCCCGCCACGAAAGCAGCACAGGCGCGCACCAGTCCACGGGCGGCGCATACCGCTCCGCGTCCTCCCCCGGCGGCCTTAACCGGGCCAACACGGCCCGCTCAGCGGCCGGTTCGTCCGGCATCACGAGATCATCGAAGAACCCCATGCCACGATCGTGGCAGCCGGGTCTGACAATTCAGCCGCAGTACAACTCAGCCGCCGCACAACTCAGCCGCCGCACAGCTCACACCCCGTACAACCGCTCCAGCACCACAGCGATCCCGTCCTCGTCATTCGACGACGTGATCTCGTCCGCCACCGCCAGCAGCTCCTCGTGCGCATTCGCCATCGCGACGCCGTGCGCCGCCCAGCCGAACATCGGCACATCGTTCGGCATATCGCCGAAGGCGATCGTGTCCGCCGCCTTGCAGCCCAGCCGCCGCGCGGCCAGGGACAGCCCCGTCGACTTCGACAGGCCGTGCGGGAGCAGCTCGACCGTGTCCTTGCCCGCCATCACCACACCCACCAGGTCGCCGATGACCTCCTGGGCCGCCGCCGTCAGAGCGTCGTCGTGGAGGGAGGGGTGCTGGATGTAGAGCTTGTTCAGGGGCTCGGCCCACAGCTCCGCGCGGTCGTCGAAGGTGATCACCGGAAGGTCGCCCCGCGCCACCGCCCCGAAGCCGGGGCCGAACAGCACCTCGCCCGCCAGGCCGTCGCGGCTCGCCGCCACCGCCAGCGGGCCGACCTCGGCCTCCAGCTTCTCCAGCGCCATCGCCGCCAGCCGGCGGTCCAGGGTTACGGACGTCAGCAGCCGGTGCTCGCCCGCGTGGTAGACCTGCGCGCCCTGGCCGCAGACCGCCAGGCCCTCGTAGCCCAGCTCGTCCAGGATGTCGCGGGTCCAGGGCACCGCCCGGCCCGTGACCACGATGTGCGCCGCCCCCAGGGAGGCGGCAGCCTGCAGCGCCCCCCGCGTGCGCGGCGAGATCGTCTCGTCCGTACGCAGCAGGGTGCCGTCGAGGTCCGTCGCGATCAGGCGGTACGGGAGGTCACCTGCCACGTCGCCCGGAAGGTCGTGCGCCCCGCTCACTTCGAGGACACCGGCTCGAGCACCTCGCGCCCGCCCAGATACGGCCGCAGCACCTCCGGCACCACCACCGAGCCGTCCGGCTGCTGGTGCGTCTCCAGGATCGCCACGATCGTGCGCGGCACGGCGCACAGCGTGCCGTTCAGCGTGGCCAGCGGGCGCACCTTGCGGTCCTCGCCGGTGCCGCGCATCCGGACCGACAGCCGCCGCGCCTGGAACTCATTGCAGTTCGACGTCGAGGTCAGCTCGCGGTACTTGCCCTGCGTCGGGATCCACGCCTCGCAGTCGTACTTCCGCGAGGCCGAAAGCCCCAGGTCGCCCGTCGCCGTATCGATCACCCGGAAGGCCAGGCCGAGCGAGGTCAGCCACTGCTTCTCCCACTCCAGCAGCCGCTGGTGCTCGGCGTCGGCGTCCTCCGGCGCGATGTACGAGAACATCTCGACCTTGTCGAACTGGTGGACCCGGATGATGCCCCTGGTGTCCTTGCCGTGCGAGCCCGCCTCGCGGCGGAAGCAGGGCGAGAAGCCGGCATAGCGCAGCGGCAGCTGGGCCTCGTCGAGGATCTCGTCCATGTGGTAGCCGGCGAGGGTGACCTCCGAGGTGCCGACCAGGTACGCCTCGTCCTTCTCCAGGTAGTACACGTCCTCGGCCGCCTGGCCGAGGAAGCCGGTGCCCTCCATGGCGCGCGACTTGACCAGCGCGGGCGTGATCATCGGCGTGAAGCCCGCCGCGCCCGCCTGCGCGATCGCGGCGTTGACCAGCGCGAGCTCCAGGAGCGCGCCGACGCCGGTGAGGTAGTAGAAGCGCGCACCCGAGACCTTGGCGGCCCGCTCGGTGTCGATCGCGCCGAGGATACGGCCGAGCTCCAGGTGATCCTTGGGCTCGAAGCCCTCCGCGGCGAAGTCGCGCGGGGTGCCGACCGTCTCCAGGGTGATGAAGTCGTCCTCGCCGCCGACCGGGACGTCGGGGTGGACGAGGTTGCCGATCTGGGCGAGCAGCTTCTGCACCTCGGCGGCGGCCTCGTCCTGCGTGGCGTCGGCGGCCTTGACGTCGGCGGCGAGCTGCTTGGTACGGGTGAGGAGCTCGGCCTTCTCCTCGCCCTTGGCCTGCGCGACCTTCTTGCCCAGCTGCTTCTGCTCGGCGCGCAGCTCGTCGAAGCGCACGCCGGACGACCGCCGCCGCTCGTCGGCGGAGAGCAGGGCGTCGACGAGGCCGACGTCCTCTCCACGGGCGCGCTGCGATGCGCGCACACGGTCGGGGTCCTCACGGAGCAGGCGAAGGTCAATCACGCGGCCAAGGTTACCGGGGTGGGGGAAGGTGCTCGACCTGATATTCCGTTGTGTCCGGTTTTAGTCTTCTGTGAGGGGTTTGAGAGTTCAGGTCAAGGGGATTTTCGGGATTCGCTTAAAAGGGTCATACGGCGCATTTTGCATGACGCTTCGATCTTGGACTGACCTTGATCGGAGAGGGAGTTGAGCCCGCACCCCTTAGCTTTTCCACAGGCTGGCGGGGGTGGCGGCTTCCTTATCCACAGGCTGTCGATGTGGTCTGTGGATGATGGAAGTGATCATTCCTGGGGGCTGCGCTGCTGCCACAGGATTCCCGCTTCAAACGTCATCTACACCGTCTTTAGAGTGGGATTGCCTAACTCCAAAGAGTGGATCGATGGAATTGAGTGGACGAGGTGGGATCTGTCCCCCTGTGGAGGAAAGTGGGTCAGTAGACCGACTTGTCGACAGTGTCCGATTGCTGTGTCGACTTATTCACAGGTCGAGAGACGCAGCCTGTGGATAACTTCACGGAGCTGTGTACAAGTGAAGCCGGGGTGTGACGATCCCCTGATCAGCCCCGACCATCGAGGCAGCGGTTCAGCCAGTCCGCCGCCGATGTGAAGTCGTCGTCCGAGGTCCCCGCGCGAGCCGGCGACACATCTTCCGCGCCGACCCCCGCCCTCGGGTACGAGCCCAGGAACCGCACCTTCGGGCACACCCGCTTCAGCCCCATCAGCGCCTCGCTGACCCGACGGTCCGAGATGTGTCCCTCGGCGTCGACCGAGAAGCAGTAGCGCCCGATCCCCTCACCCGTCGGCCGCGACTCGATCCGCAGCAGGTTCACCCCGCGCACGGAGTACTCCTGCAGCAGCTCCATCAGCGCGCCGGGGTGGTCGTCGCCCAGCCAGATCACCGTCGACGTCTTGTCGGCGCCGGTCGGCGCCGCCGGGCGGGCCGGGCGGCCGACGAGGACGAAGCGGGTGGCGGCGTTCTCCGCGTCGTGGATGTCCTTGACCAGGGGCTCCAGGCCGTACGTCGCGGCCGCGAACTCACCCGCGAAGGCGCCGTCGATCTTGCCTTCCTGGACCTGGCGGGCGCCGTCGGCGTTGGAGGCGGAGGACTCCCACACGGCGTCGGGGAGGTTGGCCGCGAGCCAGCGGCGGACCTGGGGCTGGGCCACCGGGTGGCCGGTGACGGTCTTGATGTCCTCGATCTTCGTCCCCGGCCGTACGAGCAGCGCGAAGGCGATCGGGAGCAGCACCTCGCGATAGATCATCAGCGGGTCGCCGAGGGCGAGTTCGTCGAGGGTGGCGGTGACGCCGCCTTCGACGGAGTTCTCGATCGGGACGAGGGCGGCGGCCGCGTCGCCGGTACGGACCGCGTCGAGCGCGGCGGGCACCGAGATCATGGGGACGAGTTCGCGGGTGGCGGACTCGGGGAGGGTGCGGAGGGCGGCTTCGGTGAAGGTGCCTTCGGGGCCAAGGTAGGTGTAGCGGCTCGCGGACATCCGCTCACGATAGCCGGGGGCCGGGGCCTGCGGCTGGGGGTGTCCAGGTTGTGGTCCGTGGTGATTGCGCGCCCGCGGTGTGGGTCTACGCCTCCAGGAGCCGCTGTCCTACGTACTCACCTGGTGCGCAGCCGCCCGGTACCGCGAACAGCGCGCTTGCCTCGTGGCGGAGGAAGCGGGACAGCCCGTCGCCCCGGTCGAGTTTCCGCTGGACCGGAGTGAAGCCGTGGCGCGGGTCCGCCTGCCAGGCGATGAAGAGGAGGCCCGCGTCCGGTGCGCCGTCGTCGCGGAAGCCGTCGTGGTACGAGAAGGAGCGGCGCAGCATCGTGGCGCCGCTGTTGGATTCGGGGGCTGCGACCCGGATGTGGGCGTCGCCGAGGATGGCGAAGGAGCCGTCCTTGTTGATCTTGTTGAGGGCCACGGGTGTCGTTTCCGTGCCGCCGGAGAGGGGTGCGCCGTCCGATTTGCGGCGGCCTATGACCCGTTCCTGGCGGTCGGCGGGGAGGTGGTCCCATGTGTCCAGGAGCATGCGGATGCGGCGGACGACGGCGTACGAGCCGCCTGCCATCCAGGCGGGAGTGCCGTCTTTCGGTACGAAGATCTTCGCCGCGAAGTCCTTGTCCTCCGGCTTGGGGTTGTTGGTGCCGTCGACCTGGCCCATCAGATTGCGCATGGACATGGGGTGTGCGGTCGCGCCCGGGGTGCGGTTGAAGCCGGACATCTGCCAGCGGAGGGTGGCTGTGTCGGCGGCCTCGCGCTGCAGGGTGCGGAGGGCGTCGAAAGCGACGAGGGGGTCGTCGGCGCCGATCTGTATCCACAGGTCGCCGTTGCTGCGCTTCGGGTCGAGGTGGTCGGCGGTGAAGTCCGGTAGTGGGGTCAGCGCCTCGGGGAGTTGGGCCTTCAGGTCCGTACGGGCGAAGAAGGTGCGGCCGAAGCCGAAGGTGATCGTGAGGGCTGACGGGCCCGCGTCGCGGGCGATGCCGGTGTCGCGGTCCGGAGGGTTGCCCTCGGTCAGTGCGGCGGCGGTGCGGGTCCAGCGGCGGAGGAGGGCGGCGGCCGAGCGGCGGTCGGCGTCGGCTGCCAGGTCGAAGGCGGCGAGGTGGCCGGCGGCCTGGAGGGGGGTGGTGATGCCGGCCTGATGTTTCCCGTGAAACGGGATGTGGGCGCGGCCTACTGATGCCAACTCCGTGGGCTGGTCGCGCACAGCGCTCGCCGCGGCCGCGCCGCCGGCGCCGCCGGCGACGAGGCCTGCGGCGCCGGTGGCGCCCGCGGCGCCGAGGAGGCGGCGGCGGGTGAGCTTGCCGGGTTTCTCGGTCATCGTTCCTCGGTCATGAAATCTTGATCTTCTTTGTCTCGGTGACCTGGTCGACATCCGAGGTGCGGACGGTCAGCGAGATCTCCCACTCGCCCGCCATGGGCAGCTGTACGCCGGCCGCCGACCAGTGCCCGGCGTCGGCCTTGCCGAGCTTCGGGGTGAGCGGGCCGAGGTCCTTGGCGGGGAGGCGGAAGGAGACCTTGACCTCGGGGGCGTCGACCAGTTCGCCGTTGTCGTTGGTCAGGTAGACGTGGAGGGTGTTGTCGGTGCCGGCGCGGGCCGGGTCCATCGTCAGCTCGGCCTTGCCCTTGCCGCCCTGGCCGCCGGTGTCGTACGGGATCTCGACGGTGACCGGTCCTGCGGCGGCTTCGGATTGTGCGGCGCCGCCGGCTTGCTGGTCGGTTTCGGCGCGGCCCGGCTGGGTGCCGGTCAGGACGGTGGTGACCGACAGGAGGATGAGGGCGATGGCGACCTCCACCAGTACGGATTTGCGCAGTCCGCTGCGGTTGGGGTCGGCGTCGCGGGCCCGGCGCTCGCGGGCGGCCTCGACGGCGGCGCGCTGGCGGGCGAGCTGGGCGCGGCGGTCGGGTGCTGCCGCGTCCGAGTCCGAGTCCGAGCTTGAGCCCGCGTCCGCGTCCGCCTCCGCGTCCGAGTCCTTGCGCCCCCGGCCCGTTTTCGCCGCGGCCTTCACCGGCTCCGCGGCCTTGTCCCGCTCCCCGGCCTTGGCGGTTGCCTCCGCCTGTGCCGGCACGGCCCCCGCCTCCCCCAGCCGCGCCGTCCAGCGCCGCGAGATCCAGGCGACGCCGACCAGCACCGCGACCAGGCCCACCTTCACCAGCAGCAGCTGTCCGTACCTCGTCGAGGTCAGCGCGCCCCACGAGCCGACGCCGCGCCAGGCCTGGTAAAGCCCGGTGGCGACGAGCACCAGCACGCTGCCGAATGCCAGCTGGGAGAAGCGCTGCACGACCTTCCGCTCGACCGGCGGCCCGCTGCGCATCGACACCGCCAGCGCGGCCAGGCCGCCGAGCCATACCGCCACCGCGAGCAGGTGGATCGCGGTCACCGGCATGGCCAGCCAGGGCTGGATGCCGGCGGAGGCGTGTTCTGCCATGGCCCAGGTGGCGGCGAGGCCGGCGGCCACCACGGCGCCGCCGATGCCCAGGCCGTACGCCAGGTCGCGCTGCTCGCTCGCGGTGCGGTCCGTATCGCGGCCGTTCTTGCCGCCCGCGCGGCTGCGCTCGTACGAGCCGAAGAGCACCGACAGGAAGACCGCCGCGGCGCCGAGGAGGAGCAGTCGCGAAAGGAGCGCCGCTCCGGGGCGGGTGGCGAGCACCTCGCGCGTCTCGGTGAGGCCGAAGCCGGCGCCGGTGTACGGGCCGCGGAGCAGCAGCAGGGCCACGGTCGCGGCGAAGAGCAGCACCCAGCCGCCGGCCGCGAGGCGGCGCACCATGGGCGAGCGGCCGCCGCACCAGCCGGTGAAGACGCAGCCGCCGACCATCAGCACGAAGCCGCCGTAGGCGATGTAGCGGCCGGTGTCGTAGAGCGTCTTCACGCCGCTGTCGGAGGCGCCCGAGCCCACCGTCACGGAGGTCTTGGATTCCTTGCCGATGGAGAAGGTGAAGGCCCCGGCCACCGGGTGGCTGTCGGCGGAGACGGCCTTCCATGCGACGGTGTAGGTGCCCTCGGGCAGGCCGCTGTGGAGGGCGACCGCCGCGGATGCGGCCTTGCCGCCGACGTGGTGCGGTTCGCCCTTGGCGACGTCGCGGCCCTTGGGGTCGAGGACCCGTACCGAGTCGTCGGACAGCTGCACGCCCTCGGAGAAGGAGAGGGAGATGTCCTTCGGCGCGGTCTGGACGACCGAGCCGTCCTTGGGGTCGGTGCCGGTGAGCGCGGCGTGGGCGGCGGCGGGCGTGGCGCCGAAGAGGCCGCCGGCGAGGGCGCACAGCAGCGCGGTGAGGACGGTGGCGGCCAGCTTGACTATGCGGGGCCGCCGCCGCGCGATCCGGGAGGTCATGCCGCTCAGTCCTTCTTCGGCGGTCGGTAGGTGGTGGGCTCGACCGGCACCTCGACCTTGATCGGCTGCGACTTGGCGAAGTGCAGGGTCAAGGTCACCTTCTCACCGACCTTCGGCTTGCGGCCGAGCTTCTCCAGCATCAGGTGGTTGCCGCCGCGGGCGAGCTCGAGTTCGCCGCCGGCGGGGACGTCGAGCTGCTTCACCTGCTTCATGGTGTTGTCCGTGGTGGTGTGCAGGGTGACCTTGCCGGCGAGGGCGGTGGTGACGGAGGTGAGCTCGTCGGCGGCGTCGCCGTCGTTGCGGACGGTGACGTAGCCGGCGGCCATGTCCTCCATGAGCGGCTGCGGTACGAAGCCGCCGAGGGCGCTCAGTTCGGGCTTGCCGTCGCCGCCGGAGCAGGCGGCGAGGGTGGTGAGCAGTACTCCGGCCGCGGCGAGGGCGGCCGGCCTTGCGTAGGTCACGGCTTCTTCCCCTTGAACGGCTGCTGTCCCTTGATGAGCTTGGGGAAGTCCTTGGCGTACTGGCTGGAGTCGACGCCGGCGAGGTAGATGACGTGCGCCTTGTCGTCCGTGGGGGAGTAGGCGAGGACCTCGGAGCTGTGGGCGAC
The DNA here is from genome assembly GCF_048572725.1 of Streptomyces boninensis. NCBI lineage: Bacteria > Bacillati > Actinomycetota > Actinomycetes > Kitasatosporales > Streptomycetaceae > Streptomyces > Streptomyces boninensis. The sequence goes on along the minus strand of NZ_CP183837.1, from coordinate 4,923,501 downwards.
GGTGTAGGAGCCGTCCTTCTCCTTCTTCGGCGGGTCCATGAAGATGCCGACGGTGCGGGCGCCGGCCTCGATGGTGTCCCAGTCGCCGGTCAGGCCGATGAAGCTCTTGTCCTGCATGCCGAGCCACTTCTTGAGCCGCTTCTCGGTGTCGCGCTTGGGGTCGGTGGTGACGAAGACGACCTGCAGCTTGTCCTGCTCGGCCTTCGGCAGCTTGGACTTGGCGAGGGCGATGTCGCTCATGATGACCGGGCAGACGTCCGGGCAGTGGGTGTAGCCGAAGAAGACGAGGGTGGGCTTGCCCTTGGTCTCCTTGATGAGGTCGTACTTCTTGCCGTTGAAGTCGTTGAGGATGAGGTCCGGCTTCTCCTTGGGGGTGTCCAGTACGGTGCCGGCCTTCTTGGCGCTGTTGTTGCCGCCGGAGATCTCGACGGCGGGCTTGGCCTCGTCGCCTGAACCGCATGCGGCGGCCGTGACGCCGAGGAGGAGCGCCGCGGCGACGGCGGCGGCCTGCCGGGTCCGGCGCCCGGCGCGGGGTGAAAGTTGAGCTGTGCGCATCTGCTGCTTCTCCGAGGGGTGTGTCATTCCAGACATTGCGTGCCTAGCGTGGCTCCGGCGCGCGGGTCCGGGACGGGCGGCGCGCCCGTCCCGGACCCGCGGGGTCGCGGGGTGACCAGCCGTCAGGCGGACTTGCGGCGGGCGAGTACGCCGAAGGCGACACCCGCGGCGCCGACGACGATGCCGACGATGCCGAGGGCGCGGGCGGTGGTGTCGCTGCCGCTGTCGTCGCTCTCGGCGCCGGCGTTCGCGGTGTCCTTGTCGGCCGAGGCCTGGCCGGCGCCGGCCTTGGCGTCGTCGCCGTGGCCGCCGTCCTTGGCGGGTACGAGCTTCAGCACCGGCGCGGGGCTCTCCGGCTCCGGCTCGCCTTCCTTCGGCTCCTCGATCCAGCGCACGACCTCGTTGTTCTTGTCGTACGTCTGCAGCGCCTTGAAGACCAGCTGGTCGGCGTCCTCGGGCAGCTGCCCGACGGAGACCGGGAACTGCTGGAACTCGCCCGGCTGGATCTTCCCGCCGGTCCAGGTGATCTTGGAGACCACCTCGGTGATCTTCTCGCCGTGCGATTCGATCGGCTTGTCGAGCTTCTTCTTGCTGACCTTCACATCCCAGCCCGGCACCGGCTGCGGCATGGCGGAGGTGAGCGGGTGGTCCTCGGGGAGGGTGACCTCGAGCTTGACGGTGGAGGCGTTGTCGCGCTCGTTGGGCACCTTGAAGTTCACGGTGGCGTAGCCGCCCTGCTCGGCCTCGTCGGGGTTGACCGAGACGTGGGCGGAGGCGGGGACGGCGAGCAGCAGGACGGCGCCGGTGGCGAGGCCGCCGATGGCGGACAGGCGGCGCAGGGACTTGGCATGCATGGCAGGACACTCCTGGATGCGGTGATGGGTGAAGGGGATCGATCGCTCGGCGATGCGCGCGTGCGGCGGCAGCGCGCGTCCCGCACCCGTGCAGCGCCCCTGCTGGGGCGGGAGTGGTGGAGCCGCGCGTGTCAGGCCGCGAGGGCGAGGGCGGGCGGGCCGCGGCGCTGGACGCTGTGCTGGAGTTCGGCCGTTATGGCCGCGGGGCCTGGTGCTTCGGCCGTACGGGCCGGGCCGCCCGGCTCGGGCAGCGTGGCCCGCAGCCCGGCGCGCAGGGCGGCGGCGAGGCGTACGGCAGCGCGGAGCGGAGCGCTCGTGGTGCGGGCGGCGCCTGCGGTGAGGCGTACGAGCCGCCACACCGAGGCCTCGCCGCGGCGCAGCAGCCAGCCGGCGGCGAGGGCGGCGAGGACGTGGCCGAGCAGCATGGGGAGGGAGTAGACGGAGGCGTCCCAGAGAGAGGCGGCGTGGCTGCCGCCGTCGGCCATGGCGCCGTGGGTGGCGCCGCTCGGGGCCAGTCTGTCCGGGTTGATCCCGGCGTTGGCGACGATCTCGCGGGCGCGGCCTTCGCCGAGCGGGATGGTGTGCTCGTTGCAGAGCAGCCGCTTGGCCAGGGACATGGCGCCGCTTTCGTGGCCGGGGCCGGCCCCGGACGTGGCGGCGGTGTGCTGCCCGGTCCCGTAAAGGCAGTGCAGTCCCAGCTGTCCGATGGCGAGCAGCGCGGCGATCCCCGGCAGTGAGCGCTCGCGTCCGGCGCAGGCCGTGGCGACCGCGAATACGGCGGCGGCCGCGAGGCCGAGCGTCCACAGCGGGACGGCGGTGCCGGAGGCGAGGACGTGTCCGCCCGCGGACAGCGCGATGCAGACCGCGGTGAACACCGCGGCCCGGGTCAGGCGCAGATCGGCGCCGGCGCGCTGGGCGGGGACAGTCATGGCGGCGCAATCATCTCACCGCGTCCCGGGTACTCGTCCGCCAGCCCCGGCACTCGGTCGAATCCCGCCACCAGGCAGGCCATCGCGATCCGGCCATGGGCGCCGAACGCCTATATCGCACCAACCGGAATAAACACATCCGCCGGATGAGCGTTCTCACCCGCGAAGGGCGATTGGGCGGCGGGCTTCGCGGTTATACGTACCGATGTGTCGAGCCGCAGCCGGGAGGCTGAAACACGATGAGCATCTGGTGGTCGCTGCGATTGCGGCGTGAGGCCGCGAGCGTCCCCCTCGCCCGGAAGCTGCTGGCCGGAGCCATGGACACCGCGGGTGTCGACCCGGACATCTCCTTCGACCTCTCCCTCGCGCTGACCGAGGCCTGCGCCAACGCCGTCGAGCACGGCGGCGCGTCCGGCGACTACCGGGTCACCGCCTTCATAGACGGTGACAAGTGCCGCATCGAGGTCATCGACTCCGGGCCCGGCTTCGCCGGGTCCCCGCCGGCGCCGGACCCCGCCGACCCGCCGCGCACGGACGAGGGCGGCCGCGGGCTCTTCCTGATCGAGCACCTTGCCGATCACGTCGACATCCACAGTCGGCCGGGCCGGGGTGCGGTGGTCGCGTTCGACAAGATCCTCAAGTGGCGGGCGGATGCTCCGCTGATGGCGGTCTGAGCGTCGCCTGACGGCGGTCTGATCGTCATCCGTTCGGCCGGGGACCCGTGCTCCGCACGGGTGGTTGCGGTTGCGCGCCAGCCAGTTATGTCTCATTTATATGTGATTGCTCCGATGTACTGCTTTCGCTTCACGCGTTCCGGAGTCGTGAACGATCAGGGAGAGCAGAGTGCGGAGCTTGAGACAGGTGGTGAGCGGCGCCGCGGTGGCGGTGCTGGCCGCCGCAGTAGTAGTGGTGCAGGCAGGTGGCCTGGGGGCCGTCGCCCAGCAGAAGCAACCGGTCGAGATGAAGCAGACCGAGATCCCCGTGACGATCGCCGGCGGCGACGGCACGGCGAAGCTCTCGCTGCTGTCCGGCGGCGATTCCGTGGAGCCGCTGGAAGGCGACCTGCTGCGCATCGAGCCGCCGACGGGCACCAAGCTCAAGGACATCTCGTGCGGCACCATCAAGGAGATCGACCCGAAGGGCGCCTGGGGCACCTGCCTGGAGCCGAGCTACGGCACCAACTGGGGTACGGAGCGCCTCGCGACCGTGACGGTCGACCCGGACACCCAGCCCGGTGACCTGACCGACGGCAAGGCCACCTTCGTACACAACGACGGCACCCCCGACACCGTGACGTCCTGGACCGTGCGGGTCCTCGGCGCCAAGGTCAAGCAGGACTCGGTGCCGACGCTCGCGGCGGGCACCGCCACCGAGACGACGTTCACGCTCCAGATGGAGAACGGCGGGAAGGTGCCGCCGGTCGAGGGCGACGTGCTGCGCTTCGAGCCGCCGACGGGCACGCGCATCATCGACCACTCCTGCGGCACCATCAAGGAATCCGACCCCGACGGCGCCTGGGCGACCTGCACCGTGCCGGGCAACGGCTCCGACTGGAACCCCAAGCGCCGGGTGACGGTCGCGGTCGACAAGGACACCAAGCCGGGCAAGCTGGACGACGGCAAGGTCACCCTCTCCGCCAAGGCGAGCAACCGCGCCGCCCAGACCGCGCCGAAGGCCGAGAACAACTGGACGGTGCTCGTCCCCGGCGCCCAGGAGCCCGCGCCCGCGCCGCGCACCGTAGAGCTCGCGCAGGGCGGCGACGCGCCGACCGCCGGGGCAGGCGCCCCGGACCCGACCGAGGTGCCGCTCACGCTGAAGCAGCCGGACGGCTCCGCGGTCCCCGCCGAGACGGGCGACGTGCTGCGGTACGAGGCGCCTGACGGCATCACGATCACCGACATCAGCTGCCCCGACGGCATGACCAAGGCGGTTGACCCGAGCGGCACTTGGGCGACCTGCACCAACACCAGCGGCACCACCTGGGACACCGAGCCGACGGTGTCGGTGAAGGTCGGCCCGGACGTCGAGCCGGGTGAGTACGAGGGCACGGTCAGCCTCAAGGACCAGGACGGCACGCTCCTGGACGAGGGGCCCTGGACCATCAAGGTGCTCGCCCCCGAGGTCACGCAGGAAGGCGCCGCCCCGACGCTCGACCCGGGCCTGGCCAAGGAGGTGCCCGTCACCCTGGCGCTGGAGGACGGCTCGGCGGCTCCGGCGGCCGCGGGCGAGGTGCTCCGGTACGAGGCGCCGCCCGGCACCGAGATCACCGACACCACCTGCGACAAGGACGAGGAGATCGCCCCCGACGGCTCGTGGGCGACCTGCACCTCCCCCGAGGCCGGCACGTGGAGCCCGGACGAAGGGGTGACGCTGCGGCTGGCCCCGAACGCCCAGCCGGGCGAGACCAAGGGCAAGGTCACGCTGTCGGACGACGACGGCAATGTGGAGGCGCAGGGCCCGCTGACGGTGCGGATCCTGGCGGCGGAGCCGGAGGTCGAGTCCGAGCCCGAGGCCGAGGCGGCGCCGGAGCCGGAGGCCGACGCCGATCCTGCGGCGGAGCCGGAGGCCGACGCCGCTGAGGACCCGGCCGCGACCGATGGGTCGACGGACGGTGCTACGGATGGCACGACCGATGGCTCCACGGACGGCTCGACGGATGGCACGACCGATGGCTCCACCGACGACTCCACGGACGGACCGACCGGCCCGGCGGCCGACTCCGCGGACGAGCCGGCGCCCGACGCGGCCGCAGACGCGACCGACGGCACCACCGCCGGCGCGACCGGCGGCTCGACCGCCGGGTCCACGTCCGGCTCCACCTCCGGCTCCACGGACGGCGCCACCGCGAGCACCTCGGAGTACTCCACCGCCTTCTCCACCAGCGGCTCCGGCACCTTCTCCGGCCAGTTCTCCACCGGCTCCGGCCGTACGGAACTGTCCACCGAGTACTCGTCGGAACTGAACGGCAAGCCCGGCGAGTACTCCAGCCTGATGTCCACCACCTTCTCCACGGAGATGGCGACGGAAGGCCCGGGCGACAAGGACAAGGACAAGGCCCTGGCCGCCACCGGCGGCGAGAGCCTCGCCCTCCTCGGCGGCCTCGCCGCGGCCCTGATCGGCATCGGCATCCCGCTGGTCATCTCGGCCCGCGGCCGCCGCAGGTCCTGACCGCATCGCCACAACACAACTGAACACACCGAAGGCCGCCCCGACCCGGGGCGGCCTTCGGCCTTGTTCACGTAAGCCCGCAGCTCACGACGCCAGCTCCCGCCAGTGCTGCCGCGTCCCCTCATCCCGTACGACATACCCCAGCCGCTCCGCCTCCTCGCGCAGCTCCAGCGCATCGGCGGCGTCCTTCTTCTCCAGCGCCGACTTGCGGGCCCGCAGTACGGCGTTGACCGCCGCCGGCAGCTCCGGGGCGCCCGGGATCCAGCGGTGGTACGCGTCCGCGTGCGGGTCGGCGGGCAGCCAGCGGTGGCCGTGGGCGGTGAAGGCCGCCGCCAGCCGGGCGGCGGGCAGTTCGCAGCGGCCGCGGAACAACTGGCGGGTGCCGGCGTCCAGGACGACCAGGTTCTTGCCGGCGGCGAAGACCACGTCGATCGCCGCGGCCGCCACGGTGGCCTCCTCGCCGTCCTGGACGATCCGTACCTCCGGGCCGTCGAAGGTCACCTTCGCGCCCATGGCCACCGCGAAGAGACCGCCGCCGAGGCCGACCAGCAGGCCGACGCCGACCACGGCCCACGGACCCCAGCGGCCGTTCGCCCCGGCGATCAGCTCGAACCAGCTCCCGAACGGCGCCGACGGCAGCCGGGTCACCCAGTCCGCGAGCAGCGTCACGAGGTAGCCGAGCAGCGCGCCCGCGGCGGGCCCGCCGAGGAGCAGCAGCCACCGCTCGCCGGCCGGCTGGCCGACCTCGGCGGCCGCATCGCCGTGCTTGCGCAGGTTCATCACGTCACCCGTCGTCATCGCCCACACCTTCCTTCTCTCGCTCCCTTCCGACGCTAGGCAGAGCCGGTAAGGCGGGGTATCGGCCGATGGTTTGCGGGCGGCCGGTGCAGTACGACTTTGGTCTACGCCTCTGAGCGCCGCAGCTACGGTGGCGCGAACCCTTCCCGCCCTGTCATGTACGAAGTAAGGTGCGCTGTCACTCTCCGCGTGACGCAGGCCACATGCCGACCGCGCGCGGTGCCCACGACGATGTGGAGGCAGGGGGTCACCCATGGACTTGAACGGTGGCGAGATCTTCCTATGGGAGCTGCTCGGTACCACGCTGCTGCTGCTCCTAGGCTGCGGCGTCGTCGCAAACCATGTGCTGCGTAAAACGAACGGTCATGCGGCCGGCACGTTGTTCATCAACATCGGCTGGGGTTTCGCCGTGTTCACCGGCGCCAGCGTTGCGAACCCGACGGGCGCGCATCTGAACCCCGCGGTCACCCTCGGGCTGTGGGTCAGCGACAAGATGGACGGCGGGGACGTGCCCTGGTATCTGCTCGGGCAGATCTGCGGCGGTATCCTCGGCGCGATTCTGTGCTGGGCCACGTACAAGCTGCAGTTCGACGACCACCCCGAGCCGGAGAACACGCTCGGGGTCTTCTCGACGATTCCGCAGATCCCCAACAAGCTGTGGAACACGGTCACCGAGGTCATCGGCACCTTCGTGCTGGTCGCCTGGATCCTCTTCTCGCCGGGCTACTCGGAGTCCGGCGGCAGCCCGGTCTTCGGCAACGCGGCGCTCGGCTACGCCGGTGTCGCCTTCGTCGTGCTGGTGATCGGCACCTCGCTGGGTGGCCCGACGGGCTACGCCATCAACCCGGTTCGTGACCTCGGCCCGCGCATCGCGTACGCCTTCATCCTGCCGATCAAGGGCAAGGGCGACGCGCAGTGGGGCTACTCCTGGGTCCCGGTGGCCGGTCCGCTCCTCGGCGGTCTGCTGGCGGGTCTGCTCTACAACATCTGGCCGGAGTTGCCGTAGGGCTAGCCCTCTCGCCGACCAACGGCAGCGGCGCCGCGGTCCCCGACAGCGGGGGCAGCGGCGCCGCTGCCGTTTCCGCGCAGCCCCGGAATCAGCACGGCCGCCACCGCCAGGTGCATCAGCGCGAGCGCGGTTCTGGTGCCGCCGTCCATGTCGCCGGTCAACGGCAGGAAGGAGACGGCGAGTACGGCCACGGCCGACGCTGTCCAGACGGCGCGGGCGCGCCGTGCCGCGAAGCGCTCCAGGGCGGCAAGCAGCCCCCATCCGGCGAGCGCCGCCAGCAGCGCGACCGCGACGACGGGCACGACGCCGAGGTCGAGTGTCTGCTCGCCGTCGGTGATCTGCAGTCGGTGCCCCAGCACCGGGTCCGTGACCAGCCATATCAGGAGCGGTCCCAGGACCGCCGCCCCCGCGACCGCCAAGCGGCGGCGCCGCGCGCTCACTTGGCGCCGCCAGGCTGTCCGAGCGCGCCGTGCAGGAAGACCTCCACCAGCTCCTGCGGGGTCAGTTCGGGGGCGTCGTCCGCGCGCGGCTGGGTGAAGAGGAGGCCGAGGAAGAGGGCGGCGATCTGCTCCGGGGGGCGGCGCAGGGCGGCCTGGTCGGGTTCCAGCAGCTCCGCCAGGGCCGCGCGGGTCCGGGCGGCCGACTCCTCGCGGCCGGCGCCGCGCACCGTGCCGGGGTGCTTGCCGCCGCGGTGTCCGAGCGAGCCGACGATGGCACCGATCCGGTCGAGGTGCGCCTGCAGCGCCTCGGCCGCCTCCGCGAGGCGGTCCGGCAGCGGCTGGGTTACGTCGATCGCGGCGAGCTCGCGGACCGCGTGGTCGGGCGAGAGCGCCTCCTGCACGCAGGCCTGCAGCAGCTCGTCCTTGTCGGCGAAGACCCGGAAGATCGTGCCCTCGCCGATGCCGGCGGCGCGGGCGATCTTCGCGGTCGTCACCGCCGATCCGTACTCGGCGATGAGCGGGATCGCGGTCTGGATGATCATCGTGCGGCGCTCGTCCGGCGACATGGCGGGGGCGCGGCGGCGGGGGTTCTTCGCTTCGGGGGTCATGGGTACGACAGTACGGAGTGAGTCCTCACTCCGTCAATGAGTGAGGACTCACTCCGTAAGGATTACTCCTTCACCGGCACCCCGGCCAGCTTCGACTCGTCGACGTCGATCGCGACCGTCGACAGGAAGCCCTTCTCGGGGCCGGTGATATGGGCCATGTACGTCGAGCAGTCGTCGCCCTCGCATACCTTCTGGCCGGTATTCACCTGGTAGTCGACGGTGACCTTGTCCGCGCCTGCCGTTGACTTGTTGATCGTCCCGACCGCCTTCGAGCCCGGGTCGGCCGTCTCGTGGACCACCCAGCGGGTGCCCCAGGTCGGGAAGGACTTGCCCTCCGCGGGCGGGGGCTGCTCGCCGCCGTTGCCGCCGCCTGCGAGTTTCCTCAGGTCCTCCAGGCTCTTGCGGTAGACGTTCACGTCCACGGCGTCGTCCGGTACGCCCGGGACCTGGCCGTCCGAGGCGTACTGCCAGATCTGCCAGGGGGCGCCGGCGCCCGGGATGTCCTGCGGCTCCATGTCGCCGCTGCCGTAGCGGGGCTGCCAGAGGAGGTAGCCGCTGAAGACGGCACCGTCGCCGCCCATGCACTGGTCGGTGAAGGACTTCGACGTATAGACGATCGGCTTGACGCCGAGGCTGCTGTGCACCGTGTCGAGCCAGGCCTTCACCTGGGCGGTGTCGAAGCTCGGCGGGCAGCCGCCGTTGATCTGCTCCAGGTCGAGGACCGGGGGGAGTTCGCCGGCGTTCTTGCCGGTGTAGCCCTGCTCCTTGATCGTCTTTACGAAGAACTCGGCCTGCTGGGCGCCGTCCCCGGGCCCGGCGGGGTTGTAGAAGTGGTACGGCGCGCGCAGGATGCCCGCGTCGGTGGCGGCCTTCCAGTCGCGGGCGAACCAGTCGTCGGTGTAGTCGATGCCCTCGGTCGACTTCATGAAGGTGTACTCGAAGCCAGCACCCTTTGCGGCGCCGTAGTCGATCGGCGAGCCGTCCGGGTGCTGGTGGTGGCTCGTATCGAAGCCCTTCACCGGATACGCGTCCGGGGGCGCGGCGCTCGCCGTGGGGTTCACGGCGAGCAGGGTGCCGGTGGCGATGGCGGCTGCGCCGCCGAGGGCCGCGGCGATGGTGCGCTTGCGCATGCGGCGGTTCCTTTGGGTGGGGGACAACGGAGCGGTTTACGCTGCCGCTTGGTCCGCCTGCGCGGGGAGGGCTTTGCGTCTCGTCTTGCGTCTCGGGACGATGGTGCCCGCCCACCCGCCCGTTCCTCCGTGGCGCAAGGCTGATCACCGGGGCTCCGCCCCGGGCCCCGTCGGCGCTTCGCGCCTCGCCCTCAAGCGCCGGGCGGGCTTGAGGGCCACTCGCCCTCGAGTTCCGGGCCTGCCTGGTTCACGCCGCTGATCGCGCCAGCCAGCGTCCGCCGCTCCGCTCCACCGCGATCGCGCGGCCGAAGCACTCCGTCAGCCGCGCCCCGGTCAGCACGTCCGCCACCGGGCCCGACGCCTGCGTCCGGCCCTCCCGTAGCAGCAGCGCGTGCCCCACGCTCGGCGCCAGCTCCTCCAGGTGGTGCGTGACCGTCACCGTCGCCAGTGACGGGCGGATCGTCGCCAGGTGGTTCATCGTGTCGACCAAGTCCTCGCGGGAGGGCAGGTCCAGGGCGTTGAACGGCTCGTCCAGGAGCAGCAGGCCCGGGGCGGACATCAGTGCCCGTGCGATCAGGATGCGGGCGCGCTGGCCGCCCGAGCAGACGCCGTACGGGCGGTCCGCCAGCTCCTTCAACTGCAGCTCGGAGAGCAGCTCGTGGGCGCGGTCGCGGGTCTCCGTGTCGTACTTGCGCCACAGGGGCTGGACCGTTCCCGTCGCACCCGTCAGCACCACCGTGTGCGCCGACGCGTCCAGCGGGACCTTCTGCGCCGGGCTCACGAAGCCGATCGCCGCGCGCAGCTCGCGCATGTCGACGCGGCCGATGCGGTGGCCGAGGACGTCGACCGTGCCGGTGGTCGGGTGCATGACGGCGCCGAGGAGGCGCAGGATCGTGGTCTTTCCGGCGCCGTTCGGGCCGAGGAGCGCCCAGTGCTCCCCGGCCCGTACGGTCCAGGAGATCTCGTCGAGGATCACCTGGTCCGTCGTGTAGCGCCGTACTCCGACGCCGGTCAGCTCCGCGACAACATCCGCCATGTGCAACCTCCTTCGGATCTTGCGGAGGTTACGCCTGGCGGTGCCGGGAGTGCTGGGCTGTCTCAGCCCTTGAGCTGCGCCATCCACGCCTCGACGTCGGCCGAGGTGCGGGGCAGCATGCCCGAGAGGTTCCGGTTGCCGTCCTCCGTCACCAGGATGTCGTCCTCGATGCGGACGCCGATGCCGCGGTACTCCTCCGGCACGGACAGGTCGTCCGCCTGGAAGTACAGGCCCGGCTCGACCGTCAGGCAGATGCCCGGCTCCAGGTCGCCGTTCACGTACTGCTCGGTGCGGGCCGCCGCGCAGTCGTGCACGTCGATGCCGAGCATGTGGCCCGTCCCGTGCAGGGTCCAGCGGCGCTGCAGGCCGAGCTCCAGGACCTTCTCCACGTCGAGGTCGCCGAGCAGGCCCCACGCGACCAGCTTCTCCGCGAGGACGCGCTGGGCGGCGTCGTGGAAGGCGCGGTACGGGGCGCCGGGCTTGACCGCGGCGATGCCGGCCTCCTGGGCCTCGTACACGGCGTCGTAGATCTTGCGCTGGATCGGTGTGAAGGTGCCGCTGATCGGCAGCGTCCTCGTCACATCCGCCGTGTAGAGGTTGTTCGTCTCCACACCCGCGTCCAGCAGCAGCAGGTCGCCGGAGCGGACCGCGCCGTCGTTGCGGACCCAGTGCAGCGTCGTGGCGTGCGGTCCTGTGGCGCAGATGGAGCCGTAGCCGACGTCGTTGCCCTCGACGCGCGCCCGCAGGAAGAACGTTCCCTCGATGTAGCGCTCGCTGGTCGCCTCGGCCTTGTCCAGGACGCGTACGACATCCTCGAAGCCGCGCGCGGTGGCCTCGCAGGCGAAGGTGAGCTCGGCGATCTCGAAGTCGTCCTTGATCCGGCGCTGCTCGGAGAGGAAGACGCGGAACTCGTCGTCCCGCTCCGCTGTCACCTTGTCGGTCAGCGCGGCCTCGATGCCCGCGTCGTAGCCGCGCAGCACGCGGACCGGGCCGGTGGCCTCCTTGAGCGCCTCGGGCAGCTCGCGGACGTCCTTTACGGGCATGCCGAGGAGCTTCTCGTTCTCGGTGAGGCTGTTGCGGCGGCCGACCCACAGCTCGCCCTGGCCGGACAGCCAGAATTCGCCGTTCTCGCGGTCGGAGCGGGGCAGCAGATACGCCGTGGCCTGGTGGCCGCCGTCCTTCGGCTCGAGTACGAGCACGCCGTCCTCGGTCTTGTCGCCGGTCAGGTAGGCGTAGTCCGAGGAGGGGCGGAAGGGGTAGTCCGTGTCGTTGGCGCGGACCTTCAGATTGCCGGCCGGGACTACCAGGCGCTCGCCCGGGAAGGCGGCGGAGAGTGCGGCGCGGCGGCGGGCGGTGTGCGCGGCCTGCGGGACCGGCTGCAGGTCGTGCCGCTCGGTGTCGGCCCAGCCCTGCTTCATGTTCTCCGAGAGCTCGTCGGAGACGCCGCCGTAGAGGCCGTTCTTGCGCTGCTTTATTGCCTGCTCCTGCTCGCCCTCGGTGGTCTCCGGGGCTTCGGCCTCGGCCTGCTCCTCGGTCACGGCTGCCTCCTGCCAGATGTTCTGCGTATGCCATCCATCGTATGGGCGTGACAAGGGGACGAAAGGGGCATCGGCCTGTGAGAGGTCACACCTGCCCCAGCCGCCTCACGCGGTCAGCCGCGCCGCCAGCAGGACGACATCCTCCGGGTGGTCCGCCTCCGGGTCCGGGATCAGCATCCGCAGTACGTGGTCGGCCAGCAGCTCCGGGTCGCGGCGGACCGCGGCGGGGGCGCAGGCGGCGGCCTGGTGGAGGCGGGCCATGGCGCGTTCCATGGGGTCGCCGGTGCGGTGCAGGAGGCCGTCCGTATAGAGCAGCAGCGTCTCCCCCGGCGCCGGGGTGATCTCCACGCTCGGCGCCTCCCAGCAGGCCAGCATGCCGAGCGGCGCGGAGAGCGTGGTCTCGGCGAACTCCGTGCGCGCCTCCCCCGTGATCAGCGGCGGGCAGTGGCCGGCGCCGGCGAGGACGAGGCGGCGGCGGCCCGGCTCCGCGTATCCGAAGAGGGCGGTGGCGCTGCGGGACGGCTCGGTCTGCCGCATCAGCAGCTCGAGGTCGCTGAGTACGGCGACGGGGTCCTCGCCCTCCATGACGGCGTACGCGCGCAGGGAGGCGCGCAGCCGGCCCATGGCCGCCACCGCGGGCGCGCCTGCGCCGTTGACGGAGCCGATGGCGAGGCCGAGGGCGCCGTCGGGGAGCGGCAGCACGTCGTACCAGTCGCCGCCGCCGCGCGGGCCGCTCAGGTGCCGTACGGCCAGGCGGGCGCCGGGGACCTGTGGGAGGCGGGCGGGGAGGAGGCCGTCGCGGACGGCGGTCAACGCCTTGGTGGCGCGGGCCAGTTCGAGGCGGCGGGCGAGGTGGTCGGCGGCGTGCCGGGCGTAGAGGGCGATGAGGTGGCGCTGGCGGTCGGTGGGCTGCGCCGGTTCGTCGTACAGCCAGACGAGGGCGCCGATCCGGCCGCCGCCGGAGGTTTCCCCAAGCTCTCGGCTTCGCTCGAGCAGGGGATGCCCCATTTCGAGCGGCACGGCGTAGCTGGCGGCGGCGCCGAGGCGGCGGGCGACCTCCTGGTGGCGCGGGTCGAGGCCGGACTCGCGGGCGAGGTCGGGGTGGCAGATCTCGCTGGGGAGGGGGGCCGGGGCGGGTGGCTGGATGGATGCCGGTGTGGGCGGCTGGGCGGCTGCCAAAGGGGCTGCCGGGGTGGGTGCCGGGGTCGATGGCGACGCCCCCGTGGCGTCGCCATCGAGGAGCCGGCCCGGGGAGGACGACTGCCGCGGCACCGTCTCGATCGCGCCGAGCTCGGCGCGGCCGAGGCCGAAGCCGGTGCAGGTGTCGGGGCCGCGGCCGTCGGGGGGCTGCAGCACCAGGTAGCCGCGGCGGGCGCCGGCGAGCGCGGCACCCGCGCGGACCACCTCGTACAGCGCCCCGTCGAGGCCCGCGGTGCTGGTGAGGCGGGCGATCAGCTCGTGCAGCGTGGTGAGGTCGGTGACCCAGGCGGCGAGGTGATCCTGGCTGAAGTCCGCGGTTCCGGAGGATTCGGCGGGGTGCGCGGCGGCGGCTCGTGGGAGTTCAATTCCGGCCACATTCCGGAGTGGTGGCGTGCTCAAGGCCGTCGGCTTTCGCGCCGTGCGGCCGGTTCGGATTCGCGTGGAACTTCGCTGCTCACAGGCATTTGCAACCCCCAAGTCCTGCGACTGCCGTCAGCAATACGTCCAGATTTAGTCCACATTTACACGGACTGGTGACGTGATGTCCAGCGTTGCCGCGGTGTGAATGGTGGTGTCCATGGGGAAGTTGTGTTGGCTGAAAAATGACCCATTCGAGTGTCATCTGCTGTCGACTTGGCCCTGAGGGAACAGGACCAGCAGGGCCCGAAGGAACCCGCCGCAAGGGCGCGGCGTCCTAGAAAACGTACGGTGGCTGGTACGTGTTGAATACGTGCCGAGGGCCCGCGGCAATGAGCGGCACCACAGGCGCAACCCGCCCGCGAGCGCAGACTCGCGTCATGCTGAACGTACGACCCGCACACCGCTTGTGAACGGCCCAGTATGTGAACGGCCAGAGTTCCTTAGGCGATCATGCCTGCCGATGTTGCACGGAAAGGACGAGCGCTGATGCGCGAGACCCCCGGAAAGCGGCGCAGGCTCCGGCGCAAGCTGCGACCGCAGACCGAGTCCGAAATGGCATTGACCTGCGCCACGATTTGGCGGTGGCCCGTGCTCCCCGGCGCGGGGCTGCGAGCGGAGCCGCGCTCGGGGCGTACCGGGCGCGCGGGCAGGGCTGTGCAAGCCTCCCGCGGTGCCGGGTGCGCCTGTCCGTATCCCGAATGTGCTGCCGCCGGCGCGCATCCCTTCGAGCCCGGGCTGCTGGCCGCGACCACCGATGCGCGGATGGTGGGCTGGTGGTGGGAGCAGCGGCCGGATGCGCCGGTGCTGCTGGCGACCGGGCGTGGGGCGAGCGCCGTGAGCCTGCCGGCGGTGGCCGGGGCGCGGGCGCTGGCCGCGCTGGAGCGGGCGGGGGTACGGACCGGGCCCGTCGTCGCCACGCCTGACCGGTGGGCGGTGCTGGTGCGGCCGTATTCGCTGGCCGAGCTCGGTGAAGTGCTGAATGCGCAGGACTGGGTGCCGGGGACGCTGCGCTTTCACGGGGACGGCGGTTATCTGGCGCTGCCACCATCGCGGACCGGGGCCGGTCCGGTGCGGTGGGAACGGACGCCCGGGGGGCGCGGCGAGGTTGCGACGCCGTGGCTGCCGGATGTGACTTCTGTGATCGGTGAGCTCACTGCGGCCTGTGCGCAACTGGCGGCGCGGGCGGGGCAGTAGGGCCGGGGGCGGCCTCGGGGCGGATCCCGGGACTGCCCCGAGACAGACAAGGGCCCGGTCGCTGGCGACGGGGGATGCACCAGCGACCGGGCTAAGAGTGACGGTAACAAGGAATGGGCGTATCGCAAATTCGATCGCCCGAATCCGGCGAGATATACGCCACGCCTAAGGGCGGGTCATACCCGACGGTATGTAATTGATCAGCTGAGAGTGATCTGTCGGTTGGTGAGGCCGCCGCGGGCCCGCCGCTCGTCGGCGGTCAGCGGCTCCTTGGCGGCCAGCGCCGTGGCCAGGCGTTCGGCGAATTCCGCGGCCGGCTTCTCGCAGTCGTCGGCGGACATGCCGGAGGGCAGGTCCCAGACCGGGACGGTCAGGCCGTGGGCCCGGAACGAGCCGACGAGGCGGGTGCCCTCGCCGAGCGAGGAATGGCCGGCGGCGTGCAGCCGGGCGAGCGCGTCGAGGAGTTGCTCCTCGGGGTGGGTCATCACCCAGCGCAGGTGGTTCTTCTCCGGGGTCTCGCACCAGTACGCGGCCTCGACGCCGGGGCCGGCCAGGCGGGCGGTGGGCAGCACGGCCTCGTTCGCCCGCTCCAGGGAGGCGTTGACCTCGGCGGTCGCGGCCTCGGCGTCGTCGAGCCAGAACTCGAAGCCGTCGTGGACGGCCGGGCTCAGGGGCGTATCCGGGTCGAGCAGATCCTGCAGGCGCGGGCCGTCGGAGGTGGTGCGCTGGGCCGCCTCTACGGGGGAGCCGGGGTCGGCTTCCAGGGCGCGCTGGAGTACGTCCGCGAGGTCGCGGCTGATGTCGCCGGTGGCGGTGTCGTTCTGGAGGCCGAGCATGACCTCGCCGTTGTCGCGGCGCAGCGCGGGCCAGGCGGTGGGGAGGACGGTGGCGAGGGTGACGGCGGGCACGCCGTCCGGGAGCCCGTCCTTCAGCTTGAGCTCGGCGGAGCCGGCGGGGACCAGCTCGCGGAGGGCGACCCAGTCGGCTTCGCCGGGGAGGCCCTCGAAGGGGCGCTGCACGAGTTCGGTGGCGGCGTGGGCGGCGGCGCGGCCGTGGCAGGCCTTGTAGCGGCGGCCTGAGCCGCAGGGGCAGGGCTCGCGGGCGCCGACGACGGGGATGTCGGCGTCGGCCTTCACCTTGGCGGTGGGCTGCTGGGGGCGGCGCTTCTTGGCCATGGTGACTCCGTCGTCCGGGGTGTTCGTTTCCTACGGAGGGTGAGACTACCGCTGGGGCATCCTGTGGCTCCGCCACGGAGTCCTCAAGCGCCGGACGGGCTTGATCGGTGGGTGGGCCGGGCCGCCCGCGGGCGGAGCCCGCTATCAGAAGCAGCCGCGACACTACCGAAGAAAACCTCTGTGGCTGGCCTGGGTACGTTCCGGGGTTTTCTTCGGCAGCGTCGCTCCACTCGACCCTCCTCCCGGAGGGATTAGGTCGACTCAGGCGCCCGCGAGTTACAGCAAGTCGTCCAGCCCGGGGAACTCGCGTCGCAGCGCCCCGCTCGGGCCGATCACGGCCCACACCGTGACCTCGCTGACCGCGTAGGACACACCCCAGTCGCGGGACAGGCGGCGGATGATGGCGAGGCCTCGGCCGCCGCGGGCTGTTACCGAGGGCTTGGCCGGAAGGGGGCGGGTGGGGCCGCCGCCGTCCGTTACGGAGACCGTGATGCTGCCGTCCTCGTCGAGGGACCAGTCGGCGCGGACGTTGTCGTCGCCGGCGTCCTCGAGCGGGCGGGCGTGGCGGCATGCGTTGCTGAGCAATTCCGAAAGGATCAGGACAGCATCGTCGACCGCCGGCTCCGGCGCCCCCGCAGCGAGAAGCTCATTGCGCATCCGCCGCCGCGCCGTACCCACGCCCGCAGGACCATGGGCAACGGCCATGGTCGCCGACGCAGGCACCTGCTGTGCCACCAAGTGCGTCACCACCCCCGAGACCTCCTCTGCCCCACGCCACGGGAGAGATGCCCCCGGGTGATGGATCGGAAACCGGCCATCTGTGATCCCTTGATGCACTCGTTACGATCGATAACGCAATGGATGCGCCGGTGCGCGCTGCGTAGTGGTCAGTCCTGGCGGAGTCGCGCCAGCGCATCGCGGGGGCGGTTGGTGATGACGGCGTCGACGCCGAGGCGGGCGCAGAGGTCGAGGTCGGCCGGTTCGTTCACCGTCCATACGTGGATCTGGTTGCCGGCGCGGTGCACCCGGGATACGTAACCGGGGTCCCGGCGGACGATGCGCAGGCTCGGGCCGGCGATCGTGACGCCCGGCGGGAGCCGGCCCTCGCGGTAGCGGGGGCGGACGAACTGCATCAGGAAGACCGTGGGGATGGCGGGGGCTGCCGCCTGCACGCGGTGCAGGGAGCGGGCCGAAAAGCTCATCACACGGATGGGGGACGGGGTGTTCGGCGTGCCTGTTGTCAGGCCGAAGCGGGTGAGGAGCTCGATGAGGCGGGCCTCTACCTGGCCGGCCCAGCGGGTGGGGTGCTTGGTCTCGATGGCCAGCTCCACGCGGCGGCCCGAGTCCACGACCAGTTCGAGGAGGCGCTCCAGCGTCAGTACGGAGGTCAGCTCCTCGTGGGTCCAGTCGGGGGCCTCGTCGGTCTCCTTCCAGGAGCCGAAGTCCAGCTGGGCCAGGTCGGCGAGTTCGAGGGTGGAGACGGCGCCGCGGCCGTTGGAGGTGCGGTTCACCCGGCGGTCGTGCACGCAGACCAGGTGACCGTCGGCGGTGAGCCGGACGTCGCATTCGAGGGCGTCGGCGCCCTCCTCGATGGCGGTGCGGTAGGCCGCGAGGGTGTGCTCGGGGGCTTCCTCCGAGGCGCCGCGGTGGGCCACGACGGCGGGCCGGGGGCGGGCCGGGGAGGGCTGCGGAGCGGGTAGGGCGCTGCTCATCGGGTCATGGTGCCACCCTCGTCTGCCCGCGAGCGGATGCGCCCGGATTGTCCGGCGTAAAGGATTTAAGAATCATCTCAGCTGGAGCCTTATAGGCGCCTGATCCGCCGTGAGGCAACCTAGCGAGAGGGTATTCGCACGAACGTGGCGTGAGTACTAGATGAGGAGAGAGCTGTGAGCACCTCGAACGACGACGGGACGCCGCCGCGCCCGGACACCCCGCCGGCGGCAGGGGCTCCGAGCGAGCGTGGCGATGAGCGTACGGTCGAGGACGCCGGCACCACCCGCCCGGTGGGCGGGCCGGAGCCGACGGCGCCTGGGCCGACGGCGCCGCCCGAGCCGCCCGAGCGGCCGGCGTGGGGCGCGGCGGAGCCGCCGCCGCCCGCCGGTGGCGGTGACGGCTCTGGTGGCTGGGCCGGCTGGGGTACGCCCGGGGAGCCGCTGCCTGCGGAGCCGGGTGACGGCGGCAAGAAGAAGGTCGCCGGCGGCCTGATCGCGGGCGCGCTCACCGCCGCGCTGGTGGCGGGCGGCATCGGCGGCGGGATCGGCTACTGGGCCGCGAACGACAACAACTCCGACGGCTCCACCCCGGTCTCCGCACCGCAGAACAACCAGAAGATCGAGAACCCGCCGGGCTCGGTGGCCGCCATCGCGAACAAGGCGCTGGCGTCCGTCGTCACGATCGAGGCGCGCGGCAGCGGCGGCAGCGGCGGCACCGGCACCGGCTTCGTATACGACAAGCAGGGCCACATTCTCACCAACAACCATGTCGTCGCGGGGGCCGCGCAGGGCGGTCAGCTGACGGCGACCTTCTCCAACGGCAAGACGTACGACGCCAAGGCGGTCGGCACGGCGCAGGGCTACGACATCGCCGTCATCAAGCTGGAGAAGGCCGACGACCTCAAGCTCACCCCGCTCCCGCTCGGCAACTCCGACAAGGTCGACGTCGGCGACCAGACCATCGCGATCGGCGCCCCCTTCGGCCTGTCCGGCACGGTCACCACGGGCATCATCAGCGCCAAGAACCGCCCGGTGGCGTCGTCCGACGAGACCGGCTCGAAGAACTCCTACATGAACGCCCTCCAGACCGACGCCTCCATCAACCCCGGCAACTCGGGCGGCCCGCTGCTCGACTCCGGCGGCAATGTCATCGGCGTCAACTCCGCCATCCAGACGGGCGGCGGGGGCGGCGAGAACCCGTTCGGCGGCCAGCAGGGCGGCTCGGTCGGCCTCGGCTTCGCGATCCCGATCAACCAGGCGAAGTACGTCGCCGGCGAGCTCATCAAGACCGGCCAGCCGGTGTACGCGATCCTCGGCGTCTCGGTCGAGAACGGCTACCAGGGCTCCGGCGCCAAGGTCAGCGACTCGGGCGCGGACGCGGTCACCCCGGGCGGCCCGGCGGCAAAGGCGGGCATCAAGCCCGGCGACGTCATCACCCGCCTCGACGACACCGTCATCGACAGCGGCCCCACCCTCATCGGCCAGCTCTGGACCCACAAGCCCGGCGAAAAGGTAAAGGTCACCTGGAAGAGCGACGGCAAGACCCACACCGAAACCGTCACCCTGGACGCCCGCAAGGGCGACAGCTGACACCCGGTAGGCTGTACGGGCTCCGCGCCCCCCGGGCCGCGAAGCCCAGGAGGGTTGCCCGAGCGGCCTAAGGGAACGGTCTTGAAAACCGTCGTGGCAGCAATGTCACCGTGGGTTCAAATCCCACACCCTCCGCAGCAGAGCTGCCCCTGACCAGCGCGAACGGTCGGGGGCAGCGTTGTGCCCCGGGACTTGTGTCGGGGTTGATTAGTCGGTTTCCTCGATGAGGTCGTCCCAAGTCATGTCCTGGAGCGAGGCGTTGATCCCGAGGCGGGTCTTCTCGGCGTGTGGGGCTGGGGCCGGCTGACAGCGGGGTGTCGGGTGGTGGCTAGGGCAGCCGGTCCAGCAGCCAGGAGCCGAGTTCGCTGGTGATCAGGGGGCCACCCGGGTTCCGGGCGCCGGTCGTAGTGTCGTCGAACGGCCCCTTGTCGAGGTCGAAGTCCAGCTCGTTCGTGAATTCCTCGCTGGCCAGGCCGAAGAGCCGGGGCAGCTGTGGCCACTCGCCCATGTCGTGCAGTTCGCCGGCTTCCTGCTGGGTGGGGGAGGTTCCGTTGTACGAGTAGTACACCGCGGTTCCGTGCGCGAACCGCATGTTCTCCAGCTTGACCAGGCCGTAGCGGGCGGCCAATGCGCCCCGGCCGATGCCGCCCGCGACCAGCGGCGCACTCCCTACTCGCTGGGCGAGGGCCCTTTGAACGGTCTCCGTTACGGCTTTTGCCAGGTTGGCGAGCCCGGCAGTGCCGTCGTCGTAGCCGATCAGGATCAGACTGCGGCTCCGCTCGTGCAGCGCATCGAGAAGCGAGTACGAGGAATGATCGACGCCATCCCTGAAGGCGGTGTAGTCCGTCTTGCCGGTCCCTCCAGCAGCGGCCAATATGAACGACCTCGTGAGGGGTGCATCCCCCGGGGAGAGCATCCACGCGGTTCCTGTGCTCAGCTTCCATTCCTGCGGCGTGACCAGTGCCATGGCTCCTCCATCAGGACACGTCGGTGCAGACGGATGCGGTTGCGGTGACGGTAAGAGCGCACCGGTCCCGTAGGCAGGGGTCGAAGGGGCCACGCTCCGCGCCGGACCGGCCTATTGCCCCAGCTGGAAGGCGCCCCATCCGCGCCCGACACCGGGCACGGATGAGTAGTGGCGCTCATGACCGCCCGGCCGGAGACCCGGAGACTGGCCGGCATGACAGATGCCATCGCAAAGTGGATCTACTTGGCCATGCTTCGATTCGCCGCAGTCAGGCTGGGGACACCGCGGCAAGGCCGCGCTCTTCTGGGAGGTGTCCGGCTCCATGCCGCCCGCCGGCGGCCGCATGGCCGTACACGCTCTGCTCGACCACTGGCGGGCCCGCGGATATCGGATACGACGCGTCCGCCTCGCGCCGACGGGTCGCGGCCACATGGACGTACGTGTCTCCGTCCCGGGCGGCATAACGGCCCACGCGGCAATTTGGTCGCATCGGAAAGACTCCGGCTTCTCCTGCTCCGCCCACTCGCGCCACGTATGGCGCTACGGCGTTCCCCACCGCAGGGGGCCAGCCGCCTCTTGATCTGACGTGCTCCGGTTCTGATGATCGGCGATAACATGCAGTGCAGGTTGGGGAGTTGAGGGGCGGGAGGGGCGGATGACGGGCAGGTCGGATGGTGGGCGGGATATAGATCTGCGGACGGATGTGCCGCATTCGGCTCGGGTGTACGACTACCTCATCGGAGGGAAGGACAACTACGCCGCTGATCGGGCTGCTGGGGATGCTTCCGTTGCGGCTTGGCCCAGCCTGCCGACCTCTATGAAGCAGACGCGGATCTTTATGCATCGGGTGACTCGGACGCTTGCCGCCGAGTACGGGATGCGGCAGTTCCTCGACATCGGGACCGGGATTCCTACGCCGCCGAATCTGCATGAGGTCGCTCAGGAGGTCACGCCTGAGGCGCAGGTCGTGTATGTCGACAACGATCCCATTGTGCTTGCGCATGCCCGGGCGCTGCTGCAGAGCAGTCCGGAGGGGAAGACCGGGTATATCCAGGCCGATATGCGCGATCCCGAGGCGATCCTTCGTGATCCGAAGCTGCATGAGGTGATCGATCTCAAGCAGCCTGTGGTGCTGTCGCTCATCGCCATCGTCCACTTCATTCTGGACGAGGACGATCCGCACGGGATCATCGGGCGGCTGTTGCGCGAGCTGGCGCCCGGGAGCTTTCTCGCGCTCACCGTCTTCACCGGCGATACGGACCCGGAGCGGGTCGCCGGCGTGGGGCGGACGTACAACGAGCGCGGCATCCCGCTGCAGATCCGGGACCGGGCGGAGGCCGAGCGGTTCTTCGACGGGCTCGACCTGATCGACCCGGGCGTCACCCTCGTCCATCACTGGCGGCCGGATGGGATGAGCGACCAGGTGCCCGACTCGCACATCGCGATGTACGGCGGCGTGGCCCGTAAGCCCGTCCAGGTACTTAGAGCCTGAATGAGTAGCAGCGCTCTCCCCGCGGTCCCTGGCTATGTCCGACGCTGGCCGTATGTGGCAAGGAGTAGTGCGCAAGCTCGGATCCCAGGCCGGTGCCCTCGTCCTGACCGCCGGTGTCGCGATGGGGCTGTGGGCGGCCTGGCTGGGGTGGGATCAGCGGTACGACGAGCACCCCGACGGCACGGTGAGCGGGCCTTACGAGGCGTGGCAGGTGGTCGGTCTGGTGCTGACGCTGCTCGCGCCGGTGGTGTTGGCTGCGCTGCGCGGGTACGCCGTGGGGGCCGTGATCGGCACGTCGGCGGGGCTCACCGCGGCCGCGTTCATCGACTGGTCGGATGACGAGAGCGGGCTGTTCATGGTCGGGGTGATCCTGGTCATGGTGGGGAGTCTCGTCGGGACGCTGGTCGTCAGCGCCATTGCCCAGGCCGCCGGGCCGAGTGCGGAGCGGCGCCAGCCGCACGGTGTGCGCTAGCGCCGCACCAGGGCCGCACCGGCGCCACGGGCGCCGCACCAGCGCCCCCCTCACATCGCCGTATGCCGCGCCGCCGACGCCACCGTCGACGTCGCCTCCCGCTGTGGCAGCCCCGTCGCGACCGCCGCCGCCACCAGCGCCGCGCCGACGTCGTGACCGTGGCCCGACTCGTACGCCCGGCAAGCGGCCCAGAACAGGCGCGCGTTGCGTTCCCCGGGGCGGGAGGCGCCGACGAAGCGGATGAGGGCGTCCGCGCGCCGGTCCCAGGGGCCTTCCGCCGGGGGTGGTTCGTGGCTGGCGGGGGGCGTGGTGAGCAGGCGCAATAACGGGGCGGGGGCCGGGGCCGGGGAGAGCGCCGAGTGGGGGGCCAGGCGGTAGCTGCCCTGGAGGGTGACCGAGCCGGGGCCGACCAGGTAGCCGCCGGAGCCGCGGATGTCGATGCCGGGGCCGAGCCGGCCCGCCGAGTTGGGCACCTGGGCGCCGGGCGGGCCCGCGAGCCAGAGGTGGCGGCCGCCGCTGGGGGTGATCACGGTGACCGTGGCGGGGATCGTGAAGCCGAAGTCGTCGGCCAGGGATTCGAATGCTGCCAGGGAGTCCGTGCCTCCCTTCACGTCGAGGTCGATGCCGATCAGGCGGTACGGGGGACGCCCGCAGGCGATCCCGTAGCCGGTGGCCCAGGGCGCCGCTTCGAACAGCGCGCGGACCATATCGGGGTGCGTCGAGGCGTCGTGGACGCCGTGGCCGAGCCGGCCGCACTCGCCGCGGCAGGGCACCCGCGGCCAGTCCTGGTGGTGCGGGGAGCGCACCGCGGGCTGCTTGGCGCGGGACAGCGGGAAGACGGGCAGGCCGCGTTCGGCCGCGGCGAGGGCGTGTTCGAGTGCGTGTGCAGGGGCTGAGCCTTCCATGGCTCCAGTATCGAATATTTGTTCGAGACGCGAAAGTGGGGGGCGTGTGCGGGTTTACGGCGGGCGGATCATGCGGTCGAGCGAATCGAGGGTTGTGTGGTGATAACCCTCGGATTCGGGGGCAACGATGCTGTCGCGACGTCGTGCAAGACCCCAGGGGCCGCCGGCCGGTGGCCCCGGAACGTAACCAGGCTTTACCAAAGCCACTGGGAGGGACCAGAACCATGGCCAGCATCCGCACCGCCCGTGTCCTCGCCGCCGTAGCCTCCGTGCCCCTGGCAGCGGCGCTCTTTACGGGCGTCGCCACGGCGGACAACGGGGCCTTCGCCGACGACGGCTCCATCTCCGGCGCCACCAGCCAGACCAACGGCGGCGACAACTACGGCGTCAGCGTCAGCAGCTCCAACCAGCAGAACAACACCGGCATCGGCAACTCCAACCAGGGCGCCTCGGCGATCGGCGACGGCAACGTCCAGACCCAGATCGCCTTCTCCCCGCTCTGGTAGCCGCCCGGTAGCCGTCCGCGGCAAGCGGTAGTCCAGGCCGGCGAGGCCGCACCCCAGCCGGGGGTGCGGCCTCGCCGCCTTGTCGGCGGGTTACCGGTGGTCTTGACTCCGCCAGGTATCTGACGGACAGTCAGATCCTTATGAGCCAGGACGACGATGCGCTCTACGAGCGGCTGAAGACGTACGAGGGCCAGTCCGCCGGCGAGGCGGGCCGCGGCCACGACCCCGTCAACGAGCCCATGATCCGCCACTGGTGCGAGGCCCTCGGCCACCCCGTACCGCCGGACGGCTCGGCGCCCGCGACGATGCTGCAGGTGTGGACGATGGCCGGGTACAACGGGCCGACCGGGCGGTCCGGCACCTACCTGGAGCTGTTCGCGCTCCTGGAGGAGGCCGGCTGCACGTCCATCGTCGCGACCGACTGCGAGCAGGAGTATCTGCGGCCGCTGCGGCCCGGCGACGACCTCGACTTCGACTCCGTCATCGAGACGATCTCGCCGCGCAAGACCACCAAGCTGGGCAGCGGGCACTTCATCACCACGCGGATGCAGCTGCGGGTGGCGGGGGAGGTCGTGGGGACGCATCGCTTCCGGGTCTTCAAGTACGCGCCCGCCAAAGCTCAGAAGGCCCGTCAGCCCGCGGCCGACAAGCCCAGGCGCCCCCGCCCCGTCGTCAACCGCGACAACGCCGGCTTCTGGGACGGCGTCGCCGACCGGCGGCTGCTCTTCCAGCGCTGCACCGGCTGCCGCACCG
Source organism: Streptomyces boninensis (assembly GCF_048572725.1). NCBI lineage: Bacteria > Bacillati > Actinomycetota > Actinomycetes > Kitasatosporales > Streptomycetaceae > Streptomyces > Streptomyces boninensis. Next base: position 4,899,050 of record NZ_CP183837.1, on the reverse strand, counting down.
CCCGCTTCCCCTGGCTGCCCGGCTGCAACTCCTGCGGCTCGCCGGAGTGGACGGCCGAGGAGGCGGCGGGCGAGGGGACCGTCTATTCGTACGTCGTCATGCACCACCCGCGCTTCGAGGCCTTCGAGCCTCCCTACGCCGTCGGGCTGATCGAGCTCGACGAGGGCGTACGGATGATCAGCAACGTCGTCGGGGTGCCGTACGACAAGGTCCGCATCGGCATGCCGGTGCGGCTGGAATTCGCCGAGGTGGAGGACGACTTGGTGCTGCCGGTGTTCCGGGCGACCGGAGAGGGGGAGGCGGAGTGACCTCGACCTCACAGACGCTTCCTGAGCTGCGGATACCCGTCACCCGCAAGCTGATCGTGGGCGGCGCCATCGCCACCCGCGACTACCAGGACGTGCACCACGACGCCGTCGCGGCGAAGGAGCGCGGGTCACCCGACATCTTCATGAACATCCTCACCACCAATGGCCTGGTGGGCCGCTACGTCGCCGAATGCCTCGGTCCGGGAGTGGAAGTGCGGGCCGTACGCATCCGGCTCGGCGTCCCGCAGTATCCGGACGACGAGCTGGTGTTCACCGGCGAGTTCACCCCTGGTGAGGACGGGACAGGACAGGTGTCCGTGGTCGGTACGAACCGCCTAGGTGCGCACGTCACCGGCACGATCACCGTCGTATTGCCAGGGGAGGCGCGCGCATGAGCCGGAATGCTCCCGATCGGCTGGGCGGCCGGGCCGCGATCGCCGGGATCGGCGCGACCGAGTTCTCGAAGGACTCGGGGCGCAGCGAGCTCAAGCTCGCGGTGGAGGCCGTGCGGGCGGCGCTCGATGACGCGGGTCTTGGACCTGAAGACGTCGAGGGCATGGTCACCTTCACCATGGACACCTCGCCGGAGATCACCGTCGCGCAGGCGGCCGGGATCGGCGAGCTCAGCTTCTTCTCCCGTATCCACTACGGCGGCGGCGCCGCCTGCGCCACCGTGCAGCAGGCCGCGATGGCCGTCGCCACCGGGGTCGCCGAGACCGTGGTGGTCTACCGGGCGTTCAACGAGCGCAGCGGCCGCCGCTTCGGGTCAGGGGTGCAGCAGCGGCAGCCGTCCGCGGAGGGCGTCGCGCTCGGCTGGGCGCTGCCGTACGGGCTGCTCACCCCCGCCTCCTGGGTGGCGATGGCGGCGCAGCGCTATCTGCACACGTACGGGCTCGACGCCGCCGACGCCCTCGGCCCGGTCGCCGTTACGGCCCGTAAGCACGCCGCGAACAACCCCGCCGCCTACTTCCACGAGCGCCCCATCACCCTCGCCGACCACGCCGCCTCCCGCTGGATCGCCGAGCCGCTGCGGCTGCTCGACTGCTGCCAGGAGACGGACGGCGGGCAGGCGCTGGTGATCACGAGTGTCGAACGCGCCCGCGACCTGCGCCGTAAGCCGGCCGTCATCACCGCCGCCGCGCAGGGCGCGGGCCGGGCGCAGGAGCAGATGACCAGCTTCTACCGGGACCGGCTCACCGGCCTCCCCGAGATGGGCGTGGTCGCGCGGCAGCTCTGGCGGACGGCGGGGCTGGCGCCCGGCGAGGTGGATGTCGGGATCCTTTACGACCACTTCACGCCTTTTGTGCTGATGCAGCTGGAGGAGTTCGGCTTCTGCGGGCCCGGGGAGGCCGCGGATTTCGTACGGGAGGAGCGGCTGCCGCTCAACACCCACGGCGGGCAGCTCGGCGAGGCGTATCTGCATGGCATGAACGGGATCGCGGAGGGGGTGCGGCAGCTTCGCGGCACCTCCGTGAACCAGGTGGCGGGGGCGGGCAGCGTACTGGTGACGGCGGGGACGGGTGTGCCCACGTCCGGGTTGCTGCTCGGCGCAGACGGCTGACGGGCGCGTGTCGCCGGGGCGTTGACCGGCCGGCGGCACCTTCACTGTCCGTATGCATGGAACGGTTACGGCACCTCGACGGACTCTCGTAATCGCCGCGGCATGTGCCGCCCTCGCAGGACTCGCCCCGGCGTCCGGCGAGCGGGCGGCCGCGGCCGGCCCGGAGCCCTTCCAGGGCGAGGCCTTCGACACGTGCAGCGCCCCGCCGCTGGACACGATGCGGGCCTGGCGGGCCTCCCCGTACCGGGCCGTCGGCATCTACTACGCGGGCCGCGGGCGGCACTGCCAGGAGCAGCCGCAGCTCACCCCGTACTGGCTGCGGGAAGTGGACCGGATGGGGTGGCGGGTGCTGCCGGTGTACGTGGGCTCGCAGCCGCCGTGCATCAAGGGCGCCAAGAAGGCGGTGCGGATGCACGGGGAGGCCGGGAAGGCCGCGAAGGCCGGGCGCTCCGAGGGGCGGGACGCGGTGGCGAAGGCGAAGCTGCTCGGCATGGCGAAGGGCAGCCCGCTCTTCCTCGACATCGAGGCCTTCTCGTACAAGGACGCCAAGTGCCGGGCCGCCACGCTCGAGTTCGTCCGCGCCTGGAACCGTGAGGTCCAGCAGCGGGGCTGGCTGGCCGGCTTCTACAGCAGCGCGAGCTCCGGCGTGCGGATGGTGGAGGCGGCGCGGCGGGCGGGGCAGGACGGGATGCCGGAGGTGATGTGGTTCGCGCGCTGGCACGTCGGGCCGAGCCTGCACGATGAGCCGCAGCTGGCGAAGGACGCCTGGCAGCCGCACCGGCGGGTGCACCAGCACGAGGGGAACGTGGAGGAGACGCACGGCGGGAAGACGCTGATGATCGACCGGAATGTGGTCGATGCGCCGACGGCCGTGCTGAAGTGATGAGGGTCATCCCCGGGGGGTAGTCCCCCGCGCCCTCCACCCGTGGGAGGTGTAGCCAGCACCACCCCTACTCCCTGAGGTGGAGCCGCCATCGCGACCTCCGGCCGATCCATTTCGTACCGGCCCGCTCTTAGCGTTATGCCATGGCCGCAACAGTGTGCAAGACCGCATCGACCCCCGCGTTTCCGACGTTCACGTCGTACGTGTCGGACCGGGGCCCGGTCCTGCTGCGTACGGCCCGTTCGCTGACGCAGAACCCCGCCGACGCAGAGGACCTGCTGCAGACGGCGCTGACGAAGACGTACCTCGCCTGGGAGCGCATCCAGGACCCGCGCGCGCTGGACGGATACGTGCGCCGGGCCCTGGTCAACACGCGCACCTCGCAGTGGCGCAAGCGCCGCGTCGACGAGTACGCGTACGGCGACGACCTCCCCGAGCCGGATGTGCTCCCGGCCCCCGACCCCGCCGAGGCGCAGGCGCTGCATGACGCGATGTGGAAGGCGATCATGGGGCTGCCGGCGCGGCAGCGGGCGATGGTCGTCCTCAGGTATTACGAGGATCTGAGCGAGCAGCAGACCGCCGAGGTGCTCGGGGTGTCGGTGGGCACCGTGAAGAGCGCCGTGTCGCGCGCGCTGGCGAAGCTGCGGGAGGACGCGGCGCTGGGTGAGCTGGGCGGGCTCGCGGGCTAGCCGCGCCCGGCCTGGAGTTGGCGGCAGGTCGTCACGAAAGAGACGAGTTCGTCCACCTTGTCGGACTTTGCGTTCACTGCCCGGTTCACCACCTTCACCAGGTGGTCGTACGCCTCGGTGTGGTCGTAGCGGGCGGTGTCGGCGATCTTCAGGGCCCAGCGCCAGTACCCGCGGATGGTGTCCGCGAGCGGCATCCGGAACTCGGCGATCACCTCGCGCATGGGCTCCACCACCGCGTCGCCGTAGCGCTCCAGGTAGAGCCGGACCATGCCGGCGAAGAAGGAGAAGTGCCGGGCCTCGTCCCGGCTCAGCCGGACCAGCACGTCCGAGAGGAGCGGGTCGCCGACCACCTGCCGCAGATGCTGGTAGTAGATCTGGGTGGCCTTCTCCTGGACCAGGGGATACACGAAGAACTGCACTGCCTGGTCGTAGGGGAGCCGGAATGGCTTGCGGCCCTCTGCCGCCAGTGCGTCCCACAGCTCCTCCTGGCCGGCCAGACCGGTGGCCACTTGGTAGCGCGCCAGCACCTGTGCATGCGTGTCCTCCTCCTGGGCCCAGCGGACGGTGAAGTGGTACAGCTCCCGGTTGTGGATGTACGTGGGCAGGTCGACGGTGTCGTTCACCGGGAAGTTCTGGTCGTACAGAGCGAAGTAGCCGGGCAGATGGTCCTCGATGATGGTGATGAACCGCACCGCGGACCGTTCGCCGGCGGTCAGCCGGTTGGCGTCGGCCCGGGACCAGTCGAAGCTGTGGTCGACGTCCCAGCGCTTTGACGGCGGTGAGGTGCGCAGGAAGGCGCCGGCCGCGGCGGCGACGTCGGCCGCAGGCAGCAGCGGTCCGGACAGGTGAGCGTTCATCCGGGCCGCCATCAGCGGGACTTCCGCAGGGTCAGCGCGTAGTGCTTGGTGGTGAAGCCCCACCCCGCGTTGGCCGTCTTCAGATAGCGCTCCAGCCGCCCGGACAGGCCCGGTTCGAGCGCGTCGAGCGCCGCGGCGTTGCGCTCGACATTGGCCAGCCAGTCCTCGATCGTGCGCCGGTAGTGGCCGGTCAGGTCGTCGACGGCGGCGATCGTGAAACCGGCGTTCTCCGCGCCGCGCACCAGGTCGGAGAGCGGGCGCATATCGCCCCAGCCGAAGATCGAGTCCCGTACGAAGAGGGAGTTCTCGCGCCCGGCGAAGGCGGCGCGCTTGGCCGCGTTGCGATAGCAGCTCTCGGATACGTACATCCGGCCGCGGGGCCTGAGCGCCGCCCAGGCCTGGCGGAAGACCGCGTCCGGATCGGGCATGTGGACGATGGAGCCGAGCATGGTGATCGCGTCGTAGGACCGCGGCTCCAGGTCGAGATCCTCGATCCGGCCGATGCGGGTCGACACCCGGCCGGACAGCTTCGCCGCGGCGGCCCGTCCGGCGATGTAGGCGTGCTGGTTGGGCGCGGGGCTGATGCCCTCCGTGGTCGCGCCGTACTCGGCCGCCATGAAGAGGATCAGCGAGCCCCAGCCGCAGCCGATGTCGAGCAGCCGCATTCCCGGGCGCAGGCCGAGCCGGTCGGCGACGAAGTGCAGCTTGTTCTGCTGCGCCTGGTCGAGGGTGTCGTCGTCGGTGCGGTAGAGGCCGGCGCTGTACTTGCGGGTGCGGTCGAGATACAGCTGGAAGATCCGCGGATCCTGGTCGTAGTGCTGGTTGGTGCGCGCCTCGGTGGTCACCGGTCAGCCCTGCCGGCCGAGGAGGCCGGAGACCGCGCCGGCCACGTCGCGCACCGTCTTGAAGCCGAAGACCTGGTCGTCCTCCAGCTCGACGTCGAATTCCCGCTCGATCCGGGCGACGGCACGCAGCACCTTCACCGAGTCGGCGCCCTCGACCGCGGTGAGGTCGAGGTCGGGGGTCAGCTCGGCGGCCGGGCGGCCGAACTCGGTGGCTATCAGGTCGGTCACGGTGGCGACGATGTCGGCCGCGGTCCTGGTCTCGCTCATCTCTTCCTGCTCCTCGGTCGTGGTCAGTTGGTACGCAGCTCGGCCAGCGCCTGGTCGACCAGGCGCGCCTCGTGCTCGGACATCGCCATCCGCGTCTTGGCCTGCTCGGGCGTCACCGGCTGGTACGAGCCCGAGACGAAGACGATGGGCTGCCCCTGGGCGTCGAGAATCTGGGCCCGCGCCTGGTACGGGCCGGTGTCGCCCGCCATCGCGCCGGTGCTCGCCAGGCAGCGGTAGGAGGCGCCGATCGCCAGCGGCTCGATGTAGCGGGTGCGCATGCTGGTGGTGAAGACGGAGACGCCCAGGCGCAGCACCAGCAGGTTGCCCATGGCCTCGTCGCAGACGGTGGCGGACATCCCGCCGTGGACCACGCCCGGGTACGACTCGAAGGTGCGCGGCAGCGTGAACTCGCACGCGATGCCGCCGTCGCCGGTGTGCGTGAACCGCAGTTGCAGGCCCTGGTCGTTGGCGGACGAGCAGCCGAAGCACTGGTAGCCGGGCAGCACCCGCCAGGGCAGCCGCACCGGCCCGGAAGCGGGGTCGGCGGTCTCCTCAGGTGCGGTCATGCAGCGATCACCTCGGCGAGCGAGCGGCGCACCTTGCCGTTGCTCGACAGGTCCTTGTCCACGATGCCGCCGATCACCCGGCGGATCTTGTCCTGGAGTTGCTGCAGCTCCTCCGCGTCGGCCACGCTCTCCAGGAAGAGCTCGAAGGCGGTGTCGATGGTCTCGTGGTCCTGGAGTTCGGTGAGGTTGCTCTTGAAGATGGCGACCGGGTGCTTGATCCGCTTGTCGGAGGTGTAGACGTAGAGCGTCTCCAGCACCGACGCCATCTCCTCGGGGTGGTGGGCCAGCCGCTGCCTGCAGTAATGGATGAACTCGCGCGCGTGGCCCGCCTCGTCGCGGCTGGCGTTCCGCAGCAGGGTCGCCAGCACCGGCTCGTCGACGGCTTCCGCCACCCGCCGGTAGATGTGGTTGACGGTCAGCTCGGAGATGATGTTGGTGGCGAGGGTCGCCGAGGGCGTGAGGCCGGGGTCGTACGGCGCCCGCATGGCGGCCACGGCCGCGTCGTCGGTCCGCTCGCCGACGGCCTCCAGCCAGGCCTTGAACATGTAGTGGTGCTGTACCTCCTGATTCCCCCAGATCACCGCGAAGGTCGAGAAGTCGTAGTCGTCGACGAACTCGTTCAGGAAGCCGTGCACCGCGGCGATCACATTCGACTCGCCCATCACGGCGCTCTTGGCGATGGTCACGTACTCCGGCTTGACCAGGTCCTGGCGGACCGCGGAGAAGTCGATGCTGGTCAGCTGCCAGTGATTGCGCTCGAAGTGAGTGAAGACCTCGTAGCTGTGCATTACTTGCAGTCCCCCTTGGTGAGTGAGTCGTGCTCGTGCCGTTGCATGAACTCCTGCTTCACGGCAGGCCGCTGGAGCTTTCCGCTGGTGGTACGGGGCAGGGAGTCCGGGGCCACGAATTCGACGCGCAGGTCGTCCAGGCCCAGCGCCGACCGCACCAGGGCCCGCAGCCGGGTCGCGAGCGCGGCGTGCTCCGCGGCGGGGCTGCCGGTCTCGGCGACCAGCACCATGAACTCCCGGTCGCCCTCCTGGTGGACGAAGGCCACGCAGCGTCGGCGGCGCACGGCCGGGTCGGCCCGTACGGCGCTCTCCACATCGTCCGGGTAGTAGTTGGCGCCGCGCAGGATGAGCATCTCCTTGGCGCGCCCGGTGATGTGCAGCTCGCCGTCCGCCAGATAGCCGAGGTCGCCGGTGCGCAGCCAGCCGTCGGCGGTGAACGGCTGGGCGAGGCCGCCGGAGTCGTCGACATACCCGGCGGTGACGGACGGGCCGCGCAGCTGCACCTCGCCGACCGACCGCTCGCCGGCCGCGGTGCTGCCGCCGGGGCCGCTGCCGTCGGGGGCGGCGATCCGTACCCGCATCCCGCGCACCGGGCCGCCGACGCTGACCACGCCGCGGGCGCCGAGCCCGGTCCTGGCGACCGGCACCGCGGCGCACCGCTCGGCGAGCGCCGCCCGGTCGACCCAGTCGATCCGGGGGCTCCGGCGCACCGGCGGGAAGGTCGCCGCGAGCGTGGCCTCGGCCAGGCCGTAGACCGTCAGCATGGCGCGCGGGTCGAAGCGGGCCGGGGCGAAGTGCCGGAAGAAGGCCACCAGCGAGTCCACCGCGATCGGCTCCGCGCCGTTGACCGCCACCCGCCAGCGGGACAGGTCGTACGAGGCGGCATCGGCGGCGGGGACGGCGGACGCCAGATAGTCGAAGGCGAAGCCCGGCATCGGGGTGACGGTGTAGCCGCCGTCGGCGAACGTCCGCAGCCAGCCCGCCGGGTCCCGTACGAACGCCGAGGGGCGCCAGATCGTGGTGGGCACCCCGGTCAGGAGGGCGGTGAGGGTGCCGAACAGGCCCATGTCGTGGAAGAGCGGCAGCCAGCTGAAATTGCGGTCCGCGGGGGTGAGCCGGATGCCGTCCCGGATCGCCCGCAGACAGGCCAGCACGTTGGCGTGGGTCAGCCGTACGCCCTTCGGGTCCGAGGTGCTGCCCGAGGTGTACTGCAGGACGATCTCCTGCTCCGCGGCCACCTCCGCGCCGGTCACCGCGGCCGTGCGCGCGGCCACGACCAGGGCCTCCGCCGCCGGCAGCACCCGGCGGCCCGGCAGCGCCTCCTCCAGGAAGGGCCGCATCCGTTCCAGCCGGCCGGACACCACCACTTCCTTGATGCCCGCGTCGTCCAGCACGTTCAGCAGCTTGGCGGTGCCGCTCGCGCGCGGAGAGTGCACCGGCAGCGGGCAGACGGACGCGCCGAGCCGGCTGAGCGCGAAGAGCAGCAGCAGAAAGTCGGGCTCGTTGGCGGACAGCGTGCCGACCCGGTCGCCCGGCTGGATGCCCAGCTCGCGCAGCCGCGCCGCGATGCGCCGGGACCGCTTGCGCAGCCGGCCGAGGGTGAGCGAGGCCCCTTCGGCCGGGAAGTCGACTGCTGCCGCCCGGTGTTGTGCAGTCACCTCGTCAAGCGCGAGGTGCAGCGTCGGTGCGTCCATCGCCCGCCTTCTCTCCAGTGGCATTCAGCCGGTGACTGCCCTGCGGATGTGCTGCATGCCGTCTATTCGGAGCGAAGGGGCCGCCGGATTGAGTCCCCATGTGCCGGCGGCGCGGCGTGGTGCCCACCACGTGAGGCGGATGCCGTCCGGTACGGCCCCGGCGGTGACCGCCAGGTGCCGGCTGCCCAGGTCGACCGTGCGGGTGCGCAGCCCGGTCGGCCGCCCGCGCCAGACCGCCCCGGCCCAGTGCCGGCCGGGGTGGCGGGTGAAGTGGATCGAGGAGAGCCCGGCGCGCAGCCCGAGACCGAGCGCTTTGGCCGCGCTCTCCTTGGCCGTCCACAGCTGCCGGGCGCCGCCGGGCCCGTCGAGGACGGCGGCGTCCTCGGCACGGCAGAAGCGGTCCGCGACCTCGCGCAGCCGCTGCTCGGCGATGTCCTCGACATCGATGCCGCACGGGACCGCGGCGGCCACCAGCGCGAGCAGCCCGGTGTCGTGGCTGACGTTGACGCACGGCTGCCCGGTGCCGCGGGCGAGCACGGCCCGTACCAGCAGCCGGGACGCCAGCGCCTGCAAGCGCCGGCGGCCCGGGGCGTACCGGTCCTGCAGCGCCGCGCGCTCTGCCGCGGGCAGGTCGGGCGGCAGGTGGGCGGCCGCAGGAGCGAGGGTGGCCAGGTCGACCAGGTGAAGGTGAAGTTCCCTGTTAATCCGCCCGGGTCCTGCCCGGCAGCGTCGCCAGCCCCCTGAACTGGAGGTTGTCCGCCCGCCAGCGATACGGACGGCTCTCGTCCAGCGCGAGGTCCGGCATCCGGCGGGTCAGCTCGGCGAGGGCGCAGGCGCCTTCCAGCTTGGCCAGCGCGGCGCCGATGCAGTAGTGGACGCCGGTGCCGAGCGCGACGTGCCCGGTCTCGGTGCGGGTGACGTCGACCCGGTCGGGGTCGCTGAAGTGCGCGGGATCGCGGTTCGCCGAGCCCCGTACGAGATAGACGAGCCGGCCCTTCTCGATGGTCGTGCCGTGCAGCGTGACCTCGCGGGTGGTCAGCCGGTGGGTGAGCTGCACCGGGCCGTCCCAGCGCAGGATCTCGTCGACCGCGGCCGGGATGAGCTTCGGCTCCGCCTTGATCCGTTCCCACTGGTCGCGCTCGGTCAGCAGGCCGCGCAGCCCGTTGCCCAGCATGTCGACGCTGGTCTCGTAGGTGGCCACCAGCAGCAGGAGCAGATTCGAGCAGAGCTCCTCGTCGCCCAGCCGCTCGCCGTCCTCCTCCGCCTGGGTCAGCCGGGATATGAGGTCGGTGCCGGGGGCGCGCCGGCGTTCGTCGATCACCGCGCCCAGGTAGTCCATCATCTGCTCCAGCGACCGCGTCGCCGGGTCGTGCGTGCCGAGCAGGTCGGGGGCGCCGCCGACGAAGAGCTTGATGGTGTCGCACCACTCGGTGATCAGCCGCCCGTCCGTCTCCGGGAGGTCGTACAGGGCGAGCAGCACCCCGGCCGGCACCGCATAGCTCAGGTCGGGAATCAGGTCGAAGCGGCCCTTGTCCAGCAGCTTGTCGACGAGCCGGCTGACGATGCCCGCCACCCGCGGCTCCAGGAGGCGTACGTCGCGCGGGCTGAAGCCCTGGTTCATCAGCTTGCGCACCCGGGTGTGCTGCGGCGGGTCGAGCATCCACATCCACTGCGAGGCGAGTTCGATGAACCGCCGCATCGCCGGGGAGGGGTTCGCCCCGCCGCGGGCGGCGAGCAGGCCGATCCGCCGGGACGAGAAGGTGTCGTGGTCGCGCAGCGCCGCGGCCACGTCGTCGTAGCGGGTCAGCAGAAAGCCGTTGAGGTCGTCGTCCCAGTGCACCGGGGCGTGTTCGCGTAACAGCGCATAGGTCGGATACGGGTCGGTGAGGACGTCTTCGGTGAGCAGCTTCAGGCCGCTGACCGCCGAGGTGTCGGGCATGGGTCAGCCCCTCCCGCCCGCGGCGTCGGCCAGGGTGCGGGGCACGTCGGCGACGCCGGTGCCGGCGAGGACCGGGGTGCCGTCCCCGTTGGTCACGCTGATCTCGCAGGCCAGCAGCGCCCGGTCCGCCGCCGGCTCCCCGGTCTCGGTGGCGCGGACCGAAGCGGTGACGGTGTCCCCGGCGTACACCGGGGCGAGAAACGCGAACGACAGCTCCCGCATGTGCACCCCGGGCTCGTCGAGCAGCGGAACCGCGGAGAGCGTCAGGGCGCCCTGGGTCATCCGCCGGCCGCCGTGCCCGGCCATGTGATGCGAGCCCAGGTCGCCGGTGAGGCGGGCGCAGACGTCGATGTCCTCGGAGCTGAAGGTGCGCGTGGTGGTACGGGTGATGGGCACGGGACTACCTCCGGTCGGGTGAGCCGCCGATGACGAAGCCCTTGCTGCGGCCGGTGATCACGAGCTCTTCCCCGACGTGGATGCGGGCCTCAAAGGCGATTTTGGTCATCCCTTCGGCCGGCTCCAGGCGCGTGACCTCGAGCTCGGCTGTAATCACTTCGTTCCGGCCCACCGGGCGGATGGCTTTCCACTCCATCTTTCCGGACAGATAGTTCAGATCGCCGCCCAGTTTGGTCAGGGGAGCGACGGTCAGGAGATACGGCAAGTGCTCCGGCAGCGAGTCGACGGGAGCACCACTCAAGGCGTAGTAGCCGCGCAGTTCCTGGTCCGTGTACTGCTTCGTCCAGACCAGCACGGTGCCCACGGAGATCTCGCCGTGGACGGCATTGGTGAGGCTGGTGGGAGACAACATCTCCTCCAGTTCGTGGGAGGTAGTGACATACCGGGCGGTCGGCAGCAGAATCTGCCAGTAATTACTGGCGCGTATTTGCGGCTTCGACCCTCGGGAGGCCCCGGTGCTGAGCACGATGCAGGACGTACCTCTTACCACGCAGCGCATTCTCGCCCAAGGCATGACTGTCCACGGCGCCGCGCAGGTGATCACCTGGACCGGCGAGGGCGAGCCCGCGCGGCGGACCTTCCGCGAGACCGGGGAGCGCGCCGTGCAGCTGGCTACGGCGCTGCGCGACGAGCTCGGCGTCGGCGATGCCGACCGGGTCGCGACCCTGATGTGGAACAACCAGGAGCACATGGAGACGTATCTCGCCGTCCCCTCCATGGGCGCCGTCCTGCACACCCTCAACCTCCGGCTGCCCGCCGACCAGCTCACCTGGATCGTCAACCACGCGGCTGACCGGGTGGTCGTCGTCTCCGGCTCGCTGATCCCGCTGCTGGCGCCGCTGCTGCCGCAATTCGGGTCGGTGGAGCACGTGGTGGTCGCCGGGCCCGGCGACCGTGCGCCGCTGGAGGGCGGGCGGGCGCGGGTGCACGACTACGAGGAGCTGATCGCGGGGCGGCCGGGCTCCTTCGACGGCTACGACTGGCCGGAGCTGGACGAGCGGGACGCGGCGGCGCTCTGCTACACGTCGGGGACCACCGGCGACCCCAAGGGCGTGCTGTACAGCCACCGCTCGATCTACCTGCACTCGCTGCAGGTCAACTCCGCGGCGTCGTTCGCGCTGACGCCGCAGGACCTGGCGCTGCCGGTGGTGCCGATGTTCCACGTCAACGCCTGGGGGCTGCCGCACGCCGCCTTCATGGCGGGCGCCTCGGTGCTGATGCCGGACCGCTTCCTGCAGCCGGAGCCGATCGCGGAGATGCTTCAGACGCTGCGGCCGACGATCGCCGCCGCGGTGCCGACGATCTGGCAGGGGCTGCTGGCGGAGCTGGACGGGAAGCCGCGCGATGTGTCGTCGCTGCGGTGCGTGATCATCGGCGGGTCGGCGTGTCCGCCCGCGCTGATGACCGCGTTCGAGGAGCGGCACGGGATTCGTGTCGTACACGCGTGGGGCATGACCGAGACGTCGCCGCTGGGGTCGGTGGCGCATCCGCCGGGCGGGCTGCCGGCGGAGGAGGAGTTCGCGTACCGGATCACGCAGGGGCAGTTCCCGGCGTCGGTCGAGGCGCGGCTGGCCGGGCCGGAGGGCGGCTTCCAGCCGTGGGACGGGGAGGCGGCCGGGGAGCTCGAGGTGCGGGGGCCGTGGATCGCGGGGGCGTATTACGGGGGTGCGGGCGGGGATCCGTTCCGGCCGGAGGACAAGTTCAGCGAGGACGGGTGGCTGCGGACGGGCGACGTCGGGACGATCACGCCGGATGGGTATCTGACGCTGACGGACCGGGCGAAGGACGTCATCAAGTCGGGCGGCGAGTGGATCTCGTCGGTCGAGCTGGAGAACCAGCTGATGGCGCATCCGGGCGTCGCGGAGGCCGCGGTCATCGCGGTACCGGACAAGAAGTGGGGCGAGCGGCCGCTCGCCGCGGTGGTGGCGAAGGAGGGCGCGGCCGAGGTGTCGTACGAGGAGCTGCGCGGCTTCCTCGGCGAGCACCTGGCGAAGTGGCAGCTGCCGGAGCGGTGGGCGCGGATTGCGGCGGTGCCGAAGACGAGCGTGGGGAAGTTCGACAAGAAGGTGCTGCGGAAGCAGTACGCGGACGGGGAGCTGGACGTTACGGAGCTGTGAGCGGGTACGCGCCCGCGCGCGCCGCCGCGGCTGCGGCTGCGGCGGCGCGGTCGGCCGCCTGCTCGTCGACGGGGGCGCCGGTGGCGAGCAGGCGGTAGTAGAGGGGGGCGGAGACGGCGCGGATGACCTCGTGCGGGTCGGTGCCGGGAGGCAGTTCGCCGCGGTCGACGGCCTGGGTGACGCAGGGGGCCCACTCGGCGATGCGGGTCGCGTAGAAGCGATGCAGCGCTGTTGCGGCCCCGGTGTCGCAGGTGGCGGCGGAGATGACGGCCTTGAAGAGCGCGCCCTGGCGCGCATCGCGCAGCGTCTTGGCGACCAGGCGGGCGTTGGCGCGGAGGTCGCCGTCGAGGGTGCCCGTTTCCGTACGGGGGAGGGACTGCTCGGCCATGTCGGCGAGGAGGTCGGCGACCAGGCCCGCGGGGGTGGACCAGCGGCGGTAGACCGTGGTCTTGCCGACCTCGGCGCGGCGCGCGATCTCGGCCAGGTCGAGGCCGGCGAAACCGGACTCGGCGAGGGCGTCGCCCGCCGCCTGGAGCACGGCGGCACGCACCCGGGCGGTGCGGCCGCCGGGGCGGAGGGTGCCGGGCTTGGCGTCCTGGTTGGCCGTCATGGCCCCTAGTTTGTACCGATCTTCGACAGCAGGTCGACGATCCGCGACTGGACCTCCGCGCTCGTCGAGCGCTCGGCGAGGAAGAGCACGGTCTCGCCGGAGCGGAGCCGGGGCAGCTCGTTGCCGTCGATGTCGGCGCGGGTGTAGACGACCATCGGCATGCGGGCGAGCAGGCCGTTGGCGCTGAGCCAGTCGATGATGCCGGCGCGGCGGCGGCGTACCTGCATCAGGTCCATCACCACCAGATTCGGCCGCATCTGAGTGGCCAGGGAGATCGCCGTCTGGTCGTCGGCGGCGTGCCCGACCTGCATCCCGCGCCGCTCCAGGGCGGTGGTGAGCGCGGCGGCGATGTCCGGGTCCTCCTCGAAGAGCAGGACGCGGGACGGGTGCATCTCGCTGTCGCGCGGGGCGAGGGCCTTCAGCAGTACGGCCGGGTCGGCGCCGTACGCCGCCTCGCGGGTGGCCTGCCCGAGGCCCGCGGTGACGAGGACGGGGACCTCGGCGGCGACGGCCGCGGTGCGCAGCGCCTGGAGGGCGGTGCGGGTGATGGGGCCGGTGAGCGGGTCGACGAAGAGCGCGGCGGGGTACGCGGCGATCTGCGTGTCGACCTCCTCGCGGGAGCGGACCACGACGGGGCGGTACCCGCGATTGGTGAGCGCCTGCGAGGTGGCGCCGTCCGGCTCGGGCCAGACGAGGAGGCGACGCGGATTGTCGAGCGGCTCGGGCGGGATCTCGTCATCGATCGGCCGGAGGAGCGCCGTATCCGGGTCGTCGTCGACCTCGACGACGCCGTGCTGCCCGTCGAGCGGCTCGGGACGGCCGATGGCGGCGGCGTCGGGGGCGCCGACGGCGTAGGCGCGGCCGGCGGTTTCGGTGAGGCGGGGGTCGGTGGGCGCCTGGGACTGGCGGGAACGGGGGTCGGCCGGGGCGTGGGGGTGGCGCGAGCGGGGGTCGGCCGGTGTGGGCGTGTGGCCGGTGCGGGGGTCGGTGGGCGCTTGTGGCTGGGCGGTGCGCGAGGCTGCCGCCTGGGGCCGGCCGGTGGCGTGGTCCGTGGCCGCGTGGGGGTGGGCCGGGCGCGAGGGCTCCTGAGGAGTGCCTTGCGCGGCCTGCGCGCCTTCGCCGGCTGCGGGGGCGGAGCCCGGGTGCGGGCGGGCGTCGGTCGGGGTGCCGTCCGGCGGGGTGCCGAGGCGACGGCGGCGGCCTGAGCCTTGGTCGGGGGCTTGGGTGGAGGGCTGGCCGGGGGCCTGGCCGGGGGCCTGGTTGGCGGGGTGCCCGGCGGTCTGGCCCGGGGCCTGATTGGCGGGGTGCCCGGCGGTCTGGCCGGTGGTGTGGCTCGTGGCCTGGCCGGCGTTCCGGTTGGCGGCGTGCTGCTCGGCGGCGCGGGGGTCGTCCGCGAAGCCCTCCTGCGCTTCCGCGTCGTGCTCGGCGAGCGGCTGCGTGAACGCCACACCCTGCCCGAGCGTCCGCACACTGATCGCCCCGGGCTGCACATGCCCGGCCGCGGCGGGCGGCGCGGGCGCGGGCCGGGCGCGGGCGAACTTGGTCGTGCCGCTGGGCTCAGGCGTGAGCGGCGCGGGGAACCTGCCGGTGGGGTCGGCGGTGGTGTGGGCCTCGGGGGTGTCGGCGTCGGCGGCCGTGTCCGCGGACATGGCGTCCGCGCGACTGCCGTCTGCGCCCATCGCGTCTGGGGCCACGGCGTCCGCGGACATCGCGTCCGCGCGACCGCCGTCTGCGCGCCTGCCTCCCGCGGCCAGCGCGTCTGCGCGCATCGCGTCCGCGTCCGCGGTGGCCGCCTGCGCCGGTGCGTTGTCGTACGCGGCTGCCGGGGCCGTCGGCCCGGGGGGCTGCGCGCCGCTTGCCGCGGCGTCCCGCTCCGTCCCCTGCGCGGGCGTGCGGTCCGCCTCCGTGGTCAGCGGGCGGCGGGTCCGGCGGCCGCTCTGGGTGGCCTGCGGGGCGCCGGCTTCCGCCGGGGGGACCTGGGCCTGGCGCGGTACGCCGGGCGCGGCCGCATCGCTCGCGACAGCGGTACGGACGACCTCCCCGCTCTCCTGCTCCGCGGGCGCGCGCCGCCGACGCCGTCCGCTCGGCTGCTGCCCGGCCGCGCTCTCACCGCCGCCGGTCTCCTCATCGCCACGCGCCACGGGCCCTTCCCCGACCGGCCGTCGCCGCCGCCCCGCACCGGGAACGGAAACGCCCCCAGGAGGCGTGCCACCGCCGGCCATGCCCGCGTCGCTGTCGTGGGGAGTGCCGGGCGCCGTGGCGTGCTCGGCCGCGATGCCGGGCACCGCGGTGTGGTCACCTTCCGCTGCCCCGGGCTCCGCGGGCTGGCCCTCTGCCGCTGCCCCGGGCACCGGAAGGTAGTTGCCGCCCGTTGTGTCGGGTGCCACCGGCTGGTCACCCGCTGCCGCTCCGGGCACCGGAAGGTAGCTGCCGCCCATTGTCCCGGGCGCCGCCGGCCGGCCACCGGCCGCCGCTCCGGGCGCTCCCGGGAAGCCGGCCCCCGATGCCTCTGGATGCTCACCCGCCGCAGCCGCAGCCGCCGACTGGTCGCCCGTGTCCGGGCCCTGGGCCGCGCGGCGGCGGCGCCCGGCGGGGCGGTCACCGACGGTGCCATCCTGGCCCGGCTGGCCCGGCTGGCCCGGCTGGCCCGGCTGGCCCGGCTGGCCCGGCTGGCCCGGCTGGCCCGGCTGCCCGGGCTGGTTCAGCTGGCCCGGGTGACCCGCCTGGTCGGGGCCCTGCTGCTCCTGCTCGGCGAGCGCGCCCCCCTGCCCGCCATACGAATCGTCGGCAAGGAAGGCATCCGTGCCGGAGGTCCGCCGCCCCCGACGCCCACCGGAGGTGGCCCCGTGCGGCGCGCCTTCGCCGGAATCCGCGCGCCCGCCGCCATACGTACCGCCCTGCTGAGCAGGAACGGCCTGCAGCTCACCGCGCACACCACCGCGCCCGTCAGTCCCGGCGCCCTCGTCCTGCGCCGCCCCCTGCCGCGCCCCACTCTCGGCAGCCAACGCCCGCCGCGCCCGCCGCCCGACAGGCACCCCGCCCGTACCGCCGCCGGGCACCGCACCGGTACCGCCGCCGGGCACCGCACCGGTACCGCCGCCGGCAAAAGCTCCAGCGCCGCCAGGCGCCATCGCGCCCCCACGCGCCACCGCCGCCGACTCCCCCCGAGGCGGCGCCATCCCCCGCCCCGGCTCCGCCGGCTCCGGCATCACCGTCGTCTCGCCCGCACGGTCCCGCGGCGGCCGCGCCGCCGTCGCGGCGCCCGCGCCGGGGCCCGTCACCGGGACCTCCAGCACATACGCGCTGCCGCTGCCCCCCTGACCAGGCACCTCGTGCGTCTGCAGTATCCCGCCGTGCAGCCGCGCCACGCCCCGCGCCAGCGGCTCGTGCACCGGGTCTCCGCCACCGTGCGGCCCGCGCACCTCCACCCGTACGACATCGCCCCGCTGCGCCGCCGCCACCACGATCGTCGAGTCGCCCGAGCCCCCCGACACCACCGGCGCCCGACCCGTCGCGTCCACGCCTGCCACGTCCGCGATCAGGTGCGCCAGCGCCTGCGTCAGTCGCTCGCCGTCCACGACCGCCTCGACGCCCTCCGGCGCGTGGACCACAAACTGCGCCCGCCCGGGGCCGATCAGCTCCGAAGAGCGCTCCACCGCCGCGTGCACCACCGCATCCACGGCGGTCGGCTCGGGCGAAAGCCGCTCGCGGCCCGCGTCCAGGAGTTGGTATGACAGCACGCTGTCGATCAATGCGGTCATCCGGCCGTATCCGGCCGACAGGTGATGCAGGACCTGATTGGCCTCCGGCCACAGCTGCCCCGCCGGGTCCGACGCCAGCGCGCCCAGCTCCGCGCGGAGCTGGTCCAAAGGGCCGCGCAGGCCCGACGTCAGGACCGCCGACAGCTGGTCCTGGCGCGCCGTCAGCGCGTCCACCCGCCGCCGGTCCGTGAACGCCAGCACCGCGCCGACCAGCTGGTCCCCGTCCCGTACCGGAGCCGTCGTCATGTCGACGGGCACCGCGCGCCCGTCCTTCGCCCAGAGCACCTGGCCGCGGACCCGGTGCTTGCGCCCGGAGGAGAGGGTGTCGGCGAGCGGGGTCTCCTCGTACGCGAGGGGTGTGCCGTCGCGGCGGGAGTGGTGCAGCAGCGGGTGCAGCTCCTGGCCGCCGAGGTCGCCTGCGCGGTAGCCGAGTATGTGGGCGGCGGCGGGGTTGACCAGGACGATCCGCCCCTCCGTGTCCGTGCCGACGATGCCTTCCGAAGCGGCCCGCAGAATCATTTCGGTCTGGCGGCGCTGCCGGGCCAGCTCCGCCTCGGTGTCGAGCGTCCCCGTCAGGTCGCGTACGACCAGCATCAGCAGCTCGTCGCCGGTGAAGCGGTGGTCGCCGTTGAAGGCGTCGGGGGCCTCGCCGTCCTCGAGGTTCGCGCTGGTGACCTCTGCGGGAAAGGAGCTGCCGTCCGTCCGGCACGCCGTCATGCGCGTCGGCTTCGTCTGCTTGGCCTCCGCCGACTGCTCCTCGGCGCGCATCGAACCGGGGATCCGGCGCGGGTCGAAGTCCGGCAGCAGGTCGAGCAGCCCGCGCCCGATCAGCGCGGCTCCCGGGCGCTCGAAGGCGGCCAGCGCGACGGGGTTGGCGGCCACGACGGTGCCATTGGTGTTGACCAGGACGAGCGCATCGGGGAGCGCGTCGAGTATTGCCGCGAGGCGAGCAGCGCCTCGGGACGGCCGGCTGCTCACGACGACACTTCCTCCTCGGTTACGCAACTTCTCCCCCGGTCCCCGACGGCCGCCGAATTCGCTTCACCGCCGTGTCCCCCGGCCGGGTACTGGTGAGGATTCTACGACCCATGTGCGCACCTGCGACGGCGGATGAGAATCGTCACGGAAGCGGCACACAAGACGCCCGCACCGGGTAGCTTTCCGCCCGGTGCGGGCGTGTTGTGGGTCGGTTACCGGAAGATTCCCGTGTGTCCGAGTGAGTAGCGCCCCGGCTGCGGGTACACCGCGAGCCCGTGCGGCCCGGCCCCGACCGGGATCCGCGCGAGCTGCTTGCCGCTCCTGGTGTCGATCGCGTAGACCTCGCTGTCGTACCGCCCGGACAGCCACAGCGTCTTGCCGTCCGCCGACACCCCGCCCATGTCAGGGCTGCCGCCGTCGGGCAGCGTCCACTTCTCCACGACCTTCTTCTTCGCGAAGTCGAAGACCGAGACCGTGCCCTCGCCGCGATTCGATACGTACATGGTCTTGGCGTCCCGGCTCGGGTAGAGGCCGTGCGTGCCCTTGCCGGTCGGGAAGAGCTTCGGCTTGCTGAACTTGTCGCCGTCCAGCACCCACATGCCGTGCGCCATCATGTCGGCCACGTACCAGGTCTTGCCGTCCGGCGAGACCTTCACGTCCTGCGGCATGCCGTCCGCCATCGGCAGCTTCTGCTTCTTGACCACCTTCATCTTCTCGGTGTCGACCTTGAGCAGCTCCGCGGAGAACTCGCAGGAGACGATGAAGTACTTCCCGTCCGGCGAGAAGTCCGCGTGGTTGACCCCGTAGCAGTCGACCGGGACGGTCTTCTTCCGCTTCATGGTGTGCGGGTCGCGGAAGACCAGCTCGCGGTCCATGGAGGCCATGACGACGGCGTATTTGCCGTTCGGCGTGAAGTAGAGGTTGTACGGGTCGCTGACCTCGACCGGCTTGCCCTTCTTCTTGCCCGTACGCGGGTCGAGCGGGGTGAGGGTGTCGCCGAGGTCGTCGTTCACCCAGAGCGTCTTCATGTCCCACGACGGCACCACGTGCTGCGGCTGGTCGCCGACCGGGATGGTGCGGATGACCTCGTACGTCTTCGGGTCGATGACGGAGACCGTGTCGGACTCGGTGTTCGGGACGTAGACCAGGTTCTTGAAGGTCTTCATCACCGGCGCCATCTTGTCGGCGGTGGTCTCGCTGTAGATGTTCTTCGCGTCCTTCACCAGCGGCATCCCCGGGAGGGCCGCGGCCTTCTGGGCGGCGATCTTGCGGGCCTTGGTCTGCGCGGCGAGCTTGGCGGCCTTGCGCTTCTTCTCGTGCGCCGCCTCCTGCGGGGACGGGCCGCAGGCGCCCGCCGCGAGGGCGAACACGACGGCCGCGGCGGCGAGCGCGGCCGGGCGCCGGAACAGAGGGGTCATGGGTGCTGGCTTCCTGGCTCGTACGGGATGGGGGGGTGCGGTGGTGCAGTGCTGACAGTCAAGAAGCTTGTATGACCTTCGTCCCGGATTACGCAGAACGAGGGCGTGTGCACGCTATGTCACTCATTTGGCGGAATGGGACTTTGTGCTCTATGGTCGATATTCCGTGCAAAACGGACATCAGCCGTAAAAAGTGAGGGAAAGGGACCCCCTTGAAGCGATCCATACGCTCCGCCATCGTCACGACCGGAGTTCTTGCCGTCGCCGTCGTGCCGACCTCCGCGGCCTTCGCGACCAGCGCCCCCGCGGCCGGGGTGCCCGGTGTGCACGCGGCGCTGCCCGAGCACGGGCAGAAGAAGACGAAGCGGGTCTACGTGAAGACCGTGCAGCTGAAGGGCGGCTTCACGGCCAAGGTCTACAAGGTCGGGCGCCACTACGAGGCCGACCTGCGTGCCAAGGTGCCGGGCACCGGCAAGACCAAGGTGTGGCACACCCTCAAGACCAGCGGCAACAAGCCCGCGTACGGCGAGGCCAACGGCGTGCGCTTCGTCCTCGACCCGAACGGCGGCATCCGCTCCTGGACCGACGGCGCGAAGCCGAAGCCGGTCAAGCGCGTGTACGTGCAGTCGTACCCCCTCGCCGGCGGCTTCAAGGGCAAGGTCTACAAGGTCGGCTCCAACTACGAGGCCGACATCATGCCCCGCGGCACCAGCAGCGCCTGGGACACCCTGAAGACGCGGGGCGGCAAGCCGGCGTACGGCGAGCACAACGGCGCCCACTTCGTCCTGAACCCCAACGGCACGATGAAGTCGTGGGTCGACGAGGACCCGGGCCCGAACCCGCCGGCGCCGAACCCGAACCCGGACGACGGCTCCACCCCGGCGCCGAACCCGGATGACGACTGGGGCACCGAGTAATCCCCTAGAGACGTGACGCGCGGCCAGGACAACGGCGTCCTGGGCAATGGCGCCCAGCGCCGCCCGTCCAGCGGAACCGAGCGCGTGGCATCAGCGGCCCTCCTGCCACCGACCGGCTCCGCACCCTGAAGAAGAACGAGAGCCCCGCTCCACCTCACCTGGAGCGGGGCTCTCGGGCGTCCGTAACCCCGCTATTCGCCGGTCAGCCCGTCCACCGTCTCCCGTACGAGATCGGCGTGCCCGTTGTGCCGCGCGTACTCCTCGATCATGTGGCACACCACCCAGCGCAGCGACACCGCCCGCCCGTCCGGCCACTTGAAGACGGACATCCCGGACAGCCCGCCCTCCGCCAGCGCCCGCTCGGTCAGCTCGCGGGACCGGTCCACCGCCGCCTGCCAGAGCGCGAGCAGCGCCTCCGGATCCTCGTCCAGCTCGGACGGCGCCCACTCGGCGGCCCAGTCGTCCCCGGCCCACCGCGGATCCGGCTTCTCGCCGCGCAGCCGGACCGCGAACCAGATGTCCTCCACCCGGGCCAGATGCCGCAGCATCCCGCCCAGCGTGATCTCCGACACCCCCACCTTCGCGCGCAGCCCCGCCGCGTCCACCCCGCCGCACTTCCACGCCAGCGTCGCCCGCTGGTAGTCCAGGAAGCCGAGCAGGGTGGCGGCCTCGTCCCCGTCGAGGGGCGGCTCGGGGCGCCCTTCCTCGTCAATGTCGACCATGCGCCGCGAGTGTACGGGCGGCCGCCGACACCCGCTCACAGGTTGCACACAGCCTGCGCTCAGGCTGCTCTCAGACAAGGCGCGCACCCTGCCGGGTGTGACCACCGATATCCGCATCCTGGTCGTCGACGACGAGCCGCCGCTCGCCGAGCTGCTCACCATGGCACTGCGGTACGAAGGCTGGGTCGTGCGCAGCAGCGGCACCGGCGCCGAGGCGCTGCGCACCGCCCGCGAGCTCAAGCCGCACGCCGTCGTACTCGACGTGATGCTCCCCGACATGGACGGCCTCACGGTGCTGCGCCGGCTGCGGGCCGAGCAGGCCGAGCTGCCGGTGCTGTTCCTCACCGCGAAGGACGCCGTCGAGGACCGCATCGCCGGTCTTACGGCAGGCGGGGACGACTACGTCACCAAGCCGTTCAGCCTGGAGGAGGTGGTGGCGCGGCTGCGCGGGCTGATCCGGCGGGCGGGCGCCACCACGGCCGCGCGGGGGCGGCAGTCGCTGCTGACCGTCGGCGACCTGGTGCTGGACGAGGAGAGCCGGGAGGTGGCGCGGGGCGGGGAGCCGGTGGAGCTGACGGCGACCGAGTTCGAGCTGCTGCGCTATCTCATGCGCAATCCGCGGCGGGTGCTGTCGAAGGCTCAGATCCTCGACCGGGTGTGGTCGTACGACTTCGGTGGGCAGACCAATGTGGTCGAGCTGTACATCTCGTACCTGCGGAAGAAGATCGACGCGGGGCGGGAGCCGATGATCCACACGCGGCGCGGGGCGGGCTATCAGATCAAGCCGAGCGCGGGCGGGTGAGGCGGCTGCCGGCTCGGCGCCGCCTGTCCCTCCGGGCCCGCCTCGTCCTCTCCGCCGTCGCCCTCATCGCCGTCGTCTGCGCGGTCATCGGCGCGGTCACGACCCTCGCCCTCCGCGCCTATCTCTACGACCAGCTCGATGACCAGGTCGCCGGCATAGCGCACCGCGCCGTACCCCCCATGCCCGCGCCGCCGCTCAAGGGCGAGGAGCGCGACCACGGCCCGCTCGGCTTCCTCCTCGGCCCGGGCCAGCCGCCGCGCACCCTCGGCGCCGAGCTGTCCGGCGGCAAGGTGACCGGGGCCGCCGTCAGCACCGAGGACGGTGACCTCGACCGGCTCGACGGGGAGCAATCCGCCGCCCTCTCCGGCGTACGGACCGGCGCCGACCCCAGCACCGTGAGCGTCGGCGGCCTCGGCCCGTACCGCGTGGTCGCGGTCGCGGGCGAAGAGAAGGGCGAGAGCATCGTCGTCGGCGTCCCCGAGTCCGGGCTCCACGACACCATCGACACCCTCATCGTCGCCGACGCCTCCGTCACCGCCGCCGGGCTCGCCGCCGCCGCGCTCGCCGGGACCGGCATGGTACGGATCGCGCTCCGCCCGCTGCGCCGCGTCGGCGCCACCGCCACCACCGTCGCCCGACTCCCCCTGGACCGCGGCGAGGTGGCGCTCCTCGAACGCGTCCCCGCCGCCGACACCGACCCGCGCACCGAGGTCGGGCAGGTCGGCGCGGCTCTCAACCGGCTGCTCGGGCACGTCTCTTCCGCGCTGGAGGCGCGCCATGAGAGCGAGACGCGGGTACGTCAGTTCGTCGCCGACGCCAGCCACGAGCTGCGTACGCCGCTGGCGTCCATCTGCGGATACGCCGAGCTGACTCGCCGCGGACGGGAGGAGCAGGGGCCCGACACCCGGCATGCGCTCAGCCGCATCGAATCCGAAGCCACGCGGATGACGGGGCTGGTGGAGGACCTGCTGTTGCTGGCCCGGCTGGACGCGGGCCGCCCGCTTGCCCTTGCCGAGGTGGACCTCTCGCCGCTGGTCGTGGACGCGGTCGGCGATGCGCGGGCGGCGGGGCCCGCGCACAGCTGGCGGCTCGAACTGCCCGACGCGCCTGCGGTGGTGCGCGGGGATCCGGGGCGGCTGCAGCAGGTGCTGCTGAATCTGCTGCACAACGCGCGGGTGCATACGCCGGCGGGGACGACGGTGATCGGCCGGGTCGCGAGGGCTGGGGGCGGGGCCGGGGTGCTCCTGGAGGTGGAGGATGACGGGCCCGGGATTCCGGCGGGAGTGCTGCCCCATGTCTTCGAGCGCTTCGCGCGCGGCGACGCCTCGCGACACCGCATGACGGGCACGGGCACGGGTGCCGGCACCGGCGTCGGCGCGCCGCACGGCACCGGGCTCGGCCTCGCCATCGTGCACGCGGTCGTCACCGCCCACGGTGGCTCGGTGACTGTCGAGAGCGCGCCGGGACGGACCGTCTTCCGGGTCGTGCTGCCCGGGGCCACCCCGGCCGCGTACGACTCACAGCTCACGCACAGCGACGCCACAAGGTCATGACAGCCTGACCGCGAAATCTCGGGGGCATGACGCGATCAGAACCCCCACCGGTCACCACGCTGGTGCCGCTGCCCGCCCGCGACCACCTGCCCGCGGCCTCCGTGGCGCCGGTGCTCGACGTGGTGATCCCCGTCCACAACGAGGAGCAGGCGCTCGCCGCGAGCGTCCGCCGCCTCCACGACCACCTCTCCCGCACCTTCCCGTACGCCTTCCGCATCACCGTCGCCGACAACGCCTCCACCGACGCGACCGCGACGGTCGCCGCCGCGCTGGCGGGCGAGTTCGCCGAGGTCGCCGTCGTACGGCTGGAGCTGAAGGGCCGCGGCCGGGCGCTGCACGCCGTGTGGTCGGCATCCGACGCGCCGGTCCTCGCGTACATGGACGTGGACCTCTCCACCGACCTCAACGCCCTGATGCCGCTCGTCGCACCGCTCATCTCCGGGCACTCGGAGCTGGCCATCGGCACCCGGCTCGCCCGCGGTTCGCGCGTGGTGCGCGGGCCGAAGCGGGAGCTGATCTCGCGGGCGTACAACCTCATCCTGCGCCGCGGGCTCGCGGCCGGATTCAGCGATGCGCAGTGCGGCTTCAAGGCGATCCGGCGGGATGTGGCGGAGCGGCTGCTGCCGCTGGTGCAGGACACGGCGTGGTTCTTCGATACGGAGCTGCTGGTGCTCGCGGAGCGGGCCGGGCTGCGGATTCACGAGGTGCCGGTCGACTGGGTCGACGACCCGGACAGCCGCGTCGACATCGTCCGTACGGCCGTCGACGACCTGCGCGGCGTGTGGCGGGTGGGGCGCGCGCTCGCCTCCGGCGACCTGCCGCTCGATCGGCTGCGCCGCCCGTTCGGCGACGATCCGCGGGACCGGAAGCTGGCGGGGGTGCCCGGCGGGCTGCCGCGGCAGCTGCTCGGCTTCTGCGCGGTGGGGGCGCTGTCGACGCTGGCGTACCTGGGCCTGTACTCGCTGCTGCGGCCGGGCCTCGGCCCGCAGGCCGCGAACCTCCTCGCACTGCTGCTGACCGCCATCGCCAACACCGCCGCCAACCGGCGCCTCACGTTCGGAGTCCGGGGTCGTACGGGGGCGGTGCAGCAGCAGGCCCAGGGCCTGCTCGTCTTCGGCATCGGCCTGGCCCTGACCAGCGGCTCGCTGACGGCGCTCGACCGTGCGAGCGGCAGCCCGGCGCACGGCACGGAGCTGGCGGTGCTGGTGATCGCGAATCTGGCGGCGACGCTGATCCGCTTCCTGCTGCTGCGGGGCTGGGTCTTCAAGAAGGAAGAGACGACACGATGACGACGACCACGACGATCCCCGCAGCCGCGCCGCCCGCGCACCGGCGGGCGGCGGGACGCCCGCGCTGGGAACGCCCGGCCCTGGCCGCCCTGCTGCTGGCCACCGCCGCCCTCTACCTCTGGGACCTGAGCGCCTCCGGCTACGCCAACTCCTTCTACTCCGCCGCCGCCCAGGCAGGCGGCACGAGCTGGAAGGCCTTCCTCTTCGGCTCCCTCGACGCCGGCAACGCCATCACCGTCGACAAGCCCCCGGCCGCGCTGTGGCCGATGGCCCTGTCCGTACGCCTCTTCGGCCTCGGCGCCTGGCAGATCCTGGTGCCGCAGGCGCTGATGGGCGTCGGCACGGTGGCGGTCGTGTACGCGGCGGTGCGCCGGGTCTCCGGCGCCGCGGGTGGGCTGATCGCGGGGGCGGTGCTGGCGCTGACGCCGGTGGCGGCGCTGATGTTCCGCTTCAACAACCCGGATGCGGCGCTGGCGCTGCTGATGGCGGCGACGGTGTATTTCGTGGTGCGCGGCCTTGAGGACGGCCGTACGCGATGGCTGGCGTGGGCCGGCGCGATGGTCGGACTCGCCTTCTTGGTGAAGACCCTGCAGGCGTTCTTGATCCTGCCGCCGCTGGCGCTGGTGTACGCGGTGTGCGGGCCGACGCGGCTGCGGCGGCGGCTTGGTCAGCTGGCGCTGGCCGGGGTGGTGCTGGTGGTCAGCGGCGGCTGGTGGGTGGCGCTGGTGGAGCTGTGGCCGGAGTCGTCGCGGCCGTATGTGGGGGGCTCGCAGCACAACTCCTTCCTGGAGCTGACCTTTGGGTACAACGGGCTGGGCCGGCTGAACGGGGAGGAGACGGGGAGCGTCGGGGGCGGGGCGCCTGGCGGCGGGGGGCCCGGTGGCGGGGGCGGCGGGGCGTGGGGTGACTCCGGCATCGGCCGGATGTTCTCGGATTCCATCGGCGGCCAGATCGCCTGGCTGCTGCCCGCGGCGCTGATCCTGCTGGCGGCGGCGCTGGTGCTGACACGGCGGGCCGCTCGTACGGACGTGACCAGGGCGGCGTTCCTGGCGTGGGGCGGTTCGCTGCTGGCGACGGCGGCGGTGTTCAGCTTCATGGCCGGGATCTTCCACGAGTACTACACGGTGGGGCTGGCGCCGTATCTGGCGGCGGTGTGCGGGATGGGGGCCGTACTGCTGTGGCGGCACCGGCGGGATGCGGCGGTCGCGCGGTGGGGGCTGGCGGCGGCGGTGGCGGCGACGGCGGTGTGGTCGTACGCGCTGCTGACGCGGACGGAGGACTGGCAGCCGTGGCTGCGGTGGGTGGTGCTGGTGCTGGGGCTGGTCGCGGCGGTGGGGCTGGTGATCGGCCGTACCGCGGGCGGCCGCACCTCGGGCGCGGATTCGGTGGGTACGGGGCCGGGCGTCGTAGGCCCGGCGGAGATGGGCCCGGGCATCGCGGGACCGGCCACCGCCGGACGGGCCACCGCCGGGCGGCTTCCGGCGAGGATCGGGCTGATGTCGGCGGGCGCCGCGCTGATCGCATGCCTGCTGGCTCCGCTCGCCTACACGGCCGCGACGGTGACCACGGCCCACACGGGCAGCATCGTGACGGCGGGCCCGGCGAGCGCGCAGCGAGGCCCGGGAGCGGGCGGCGGCCGCCCGCCGGGCGGTGGCGCGGGGATGCAGGCGGCGCCCGGCCAGGGCGGCCAGAACGGCCAGAACGGCCAGGGCAGCCAAGGCGGAAAGGGCGGTCAGGCCGCCCCCGGCGGGCAAGGTGGTCAGGCCGGACCCGGCGGCCAGTCCAGCCGGAACGGCCAAGGTGGTCAGCCCGGCGGGAAGAGCGGCAGCACTCAGCCCGGCGGGCAGACCGGCGGTTCCCAGACCACCCCCGGCCAGCGACCCGGCCCCGGCACCGCCGCCGAAGGCGGCATGGGCGGCGGCCGAGGTGGCGGCATGGGCGGGCTGCTCAACGGCCAGAAGGTCAGCTCCAAGCTCGCCAAGGCCCTCGCCGCCAACGCCTCCGACTACACCTGGATCGCCGCCACCACCGGCGCCCAGAATGCCGCCAGCTACCAACTCAGCACCGAACTCCCGGTCATGGCCATCGGCGGCTTCAACGGCAGCGACCCGTCCCCGACCCTCGCCGAGTTCAAGCGCTACGCAAAGGAAGGCAGGATCCACTACTACCTCGGCGGAGCCGAAGGCGGCGGCATGCCCGGCTCGGATTCCGGCACCGCGCCCAAGATCGCCGACTGGGTCGAGAAGACCTACACCAAGCGCACGATCGACGGCGTCACCGTCTATGACCTGACCGCCCCGAAGTCTGACTGACCCGTACGGCCGCGAGAGTTTGAGCGACGGCGCCCCAATCCGTAGTGTCCGAATAATCCGATTTGTTGGTACGGGACGGAATGGGGCGCCTCTCTCTTGCAGCATCTCCAGCGGTCTCACGTGCGCATTGCCGCGACAGCGGCCATCGCCGCCCTCCTCGCCGGCGCGGTCCCGGCCACCGCCGCCACCGCGGCCGCCGCCGACGGCTCCGACGGCAAGTCATCCGTCGGCGGCGAGCTCCTCGGCAAGCCCGGCACCCACGTCCACCCCCGCACCGGCGTCCAGCTCACCGTCGGCGGCGAGGTCCTCGACCGCGCGGGCGCCCGCACCGGCCCGCGCCGCGCCGTACCTCTGGAGTCCGGCAAGGTCCGCCTCGGCCATCCCGGCGAGCCGGTCCGCCCGGGCCAGGGCGCCCCCCGCCTCCCCGACGACCTCACCGCCGCCTCCTGGCTGGTGGCCGACGCCAAGACCGGCGAGATCCTGGCCACCCGCAACGCCCACCGCCGCCTCGCCCCCGCCTCCACCCTCAAGATGCTCTTCGCCGCCGCCCTGCTGCCGAAGCTCGGCAGCTCGCAGCGGCACCGCGTCACCGCCACCGAACTCGAAGGCCTCGGCGACGGCAGCAGCGCGGTCGGCGTCGAGGAGGGCATGACGTACGCCGCCCGCGACCTGTGGCACGGCGTCTTCCTGGCCTCCGGCAACGACGCCGTGCACGTCCTGATGTCGATGAACGGCGGCAAGGCGAAGACCGTCACCGACATGCAGGCGACGGCCGACGACCTCGGCGCCGCCGACACGGTGGTGAAGGAGCCGGACGGCTACGACGCGGCCGGGCAGTCGTCGTCGGCGTACGACCTGACGCTCATCGCGCGCGCCGGGCTGCGCAATCCGGAGTTCCGCGAGTACGCGGGCACCGCCAGCGCCACCTTCCCGGCCGCCGGCGGCGCCTTCGAGGTCGGCAACACCAACCGGCTGCTCACCGGCGACTTCGACATCGAGCCGTACAAGGGCATGGCGGGCGTCAAGAACGGCAACACCACCGAGGCCGGCGCCACCTTCACCGGCCTCGCCAAGCGCGGCGACCGCGAGCTCCTGGTCACGGTGATGCGCCCCTCGGACGACCACAACCAGGTCTACCGCGAGGCGGCCTCCCTCCTCGACTGGGGCTTCGCCGCGGCGGGCACGGTCGAGCCGGTCGGCCACCTCGTCGAGCCGAAGAGCTCCCGCGAGGACGCCAAGCCCGCCCGGCACGCCCACCTCCCGACCGCCCCGCCGGCGGGCACGGCGAGCAACGACTCCGCCGGCACCACGGCCGCCCTGACGACGGCCGCGGTCCTGCTGGCGCTGCTGTCGCCGCTGGCCTTCCCGCGGGTACGGACCCGCCTCCGGCGGCGGCGGAGCTGAGCCGCCGGGCCTGAAGGCGGGCCGCTCGGACGGCGTTGGTAGCGTCGGGGCAAGTTGCCATTCGACCGAGAGAGACGCGAAATGTCGCCGACGATCCGCAGAGCCGTGATCCCCGCCGCCGGACTGGGCTCCCGCCTGCTGCCGCTGACCAAGGCGACGCCGAAGGAGATGCTCCCGGTCGGCGACAAGCCGGTGATCGAGCACACCGTGCGCGAGCTGGTCGACTCCGGCATCACCGACATCACCATCGTGGTCTCCGGCGGCAAGAGCCTGATCCAGGAGCACTTCCGCCCCAACCCGGCCCTCGTCGCGCAGCTCCGCGAGGACGGCAAGACGGCGTACGCGGACGCGGTCGAGGAGGTCGCCGAGCTGGCCCGCCAGGGCCACATCACCTACCTCGACCAGCACGGCCCGTACGGCAATGGCACCCCGGTCCTCAACGCCGCCCGCGCCTTCGGCGACGAGCCGGTGCTCGTCCTGTGGCCCGACGACGTCTTCGTCGCCGAGGTCCCGCGCGCGCAGCAGCTGATCCGCGCGTACGAGCAGACCGGCTGCCCGGTGCTGGCGCTGTTGCCGATGGACCCCTCCGAGTCGCAGCGCTACGGCGTCCCGATAGTCAAGGAGGACCTCGGCGAAGGCCTCCTCCGCATCACGGGCCTGGTGGAAAAGCCCGCCCCGCAGGACGCCCCGTCCTCCTACGCCGCCATCGGCGGCTACGTCATCACCCCCGGCATCGTCGACGAGCTCCGCGAGCAGACCCGCCGCTGGTACGAGCACCGCGAGGGCGAGATCTACCTGACCGACGCCATCAACGCCTACGCCGGCGACCGCGCGGTCTACGGCCAGGTCATCCAGGGCCGCTGGTACGACACCGGCAACCCGGCCGACTACCTGGTCGCCCAGATGGCCTCGGCCCTCGCCCACCCGGAATACGGCCCGCTGCTGCGCGGCCTCGTGAACCAGCTGGACGAGGGCAGGGCTTAGCTCGCTCCGCCGAGGACTTCCCGCAGCCGCACCGCGAACTCCTCCGGCTTCCCCGGATACCCGAACTCGCCGTCCAGGAAGCCCCCGTGGTGGCTCGGGAAGACCACCGGCTGCTGCCCGAGCAGCTCGGCCGCGGCCTTGGCCGTACGGCCGGTGAGGGTCTCGCCCGTCTCCTCGCCGACGGCGATCACCACGCGCGTCGGCGCGGCGGTGAGCGCCGCGGCGTCGGGCCGGTAGTCGGTGATCGCCCAGGACCGGTCGGACAGCAGCGGGTCGTCCCGCGAGCCGTCGTCCTCGGCCGGCATCCCCATCGCGGCGGGGTCCGGCGCGGGCTGCGCGAAGTACGCGTCGGTGAACTCGCCCTCCCACGAGGTCCCCGCCACGAACGCCGCCATCCCGGCGCCCCAGCCGCCCGTCTCGTACGCATCCCGGAACCCGGCCCGCATCCGCGCGGCCGCCTCGGCATCCGGCAGCAGCCTGAGGAGCGGCGGCTCGTGCGCGACCAGGGTGCTGACGTCCCCGGGGTACCGGGCCACCAGCGCGAGCGCGGTCACCGCCCCGCCACTGCTGGCGAACAGCTCGACCGGTCCGCCCCCGATCGCCTCAATGACCGCGTGCACATCCGCGGCCTGGGTCTCGGGGGTGTGGTCGACCCGCCCGTCGGAGCGCGTGCTGCGCCCGATGCCGCGCGGGTCGTACGCCACCACGGTCCGCTCGGGCAGCTGTCTGGCCAGGGCCCGGAATCCGGTGGCATCCATGGGCTGCCCGATCATCACCAGCGGCACCTGGCCGTCGGCGGCGGGCAGCGGGCCGTGCACGTCGTAGACGATCTCGGCCTCATTGGTCTTGAGCGTGTGTGTCTCCATACCCGTACTGACCGGGGCCGCCGGGGAAACTCATCGGTGGCGGGCAGGGGTCGGGGCCGGGGTCGGGGGGAAGAGTGCCCGCACCTGCCCCGCCAGCCGCTCGGCGTCGAAGCGCCCCGGCTCGTCCAGCGCCAGCCGGGCGAAGTGCTCGCCGACGGCGAGCAGCGCGTGCGCCAGCACCTCGGCGTCCAGGTCGTCCCGCCCCTGGTGGTCGAGGGCGACGGCGATCCACTCCTCGAAGCGTGCCCGCAGCCGCTCCCGGTCGGCCTGGATGCGGTCCCGTACGACCGCGGGCATCGAGGCGGGGGTGAGCAGGATCAGCCGCCAGGTGTCGGGGTCCTCGCGCAGCATGGCGCCGACCCTGCGGGCCGCCTCGGCCGCGAATCCGGCGGGATCGCGGAGCTCCTCGCTCTGCGGAAAGGCGTCGAGCAGGCGGCCGAAGGCCCGCTCCTGCTGCCGGTCCAGCAGCGCCGTGAGCAGCGCGCCGAGGTCGCCGAAGGCGCCGTAGACGACGGCGCGCGCGACGCCCGCGCGCTTGGCGACGGCGTCGATGGAGATCCGGTCGTGGCCGTCGGTGACGATGACGGCGAGGGCGGCGTCGAGCAGTTGCTCGCGGCGCTCCTCGAGGGGGATGCGGGGGGCGTACGGGCGGCGCTTGCGCGCCGTGGTGCTCGTAGTGCGCGAATTGGCGGGCGTCGGCATCTTGGCATCGTACGACGGCCGTGTCTTAATTTACGACAGCAGTGTCGTAAATGCTGGAGGAGAAGGCATGAAGCGCTCGGACGTCCAACCGCACGACGACTACGGCTTCTTCGGCCCCGGCTCGGTGGTCTGGAAGGTCTGGAGCTACCCGTCGGCCCCCACGGTCGGCTTCCAGCGCGCGGTGGTCGTCGAGGAGCTCGACCCGCCCCTGGTCGCCTCCGTCGACCACACCCAGGGCATCTACGACCGCCCCCGCACCCGCTACGACCGCACCCTGCGCTACTTCGCGATGGTCGCCTTCGCCGGCACCCGGGACGTATGCAAGGCGGCCGACATCCTGGTCAAGGTCCACTCAAAGGCGATCGGCAAGCTCCCGTACGAGGAGGACGCGAACGGGGCGGGCACGTCAGCGGTGGGCACGTACGACGCCAATGACCCGGCCTCCCAGCTGTGGATCCAGCTGACGGGCTGGCACTCGATCCTCTATGCCTACGAGAAATACGGCCCCGGCAAGCTGTCGGACGCGGAGGAGCGGGAGTACTGGGAGGCGTGCGCGGTGGCGGCGGAGCTGCAGACCTGCTCGCCCGACGACGTGCCGCGCACGCGCGAGGGCGTGCGCGCGTACCTGGAGGGGATGCGCCCCAAGCTGAGCGCGAGCCCGATCGCCAAGCAGGCGATGCGCCACCTCCTGAAGACGGAGCTGGTCCTGCCGAAGAAGCTGCCGTGGTGGGAGAAACTCCCGGCCCACATCGCCGCCAGGGCCCTGCGCATCGCCACCCTCGCCACGCTCCCGCGCTGGATGCGCAAGGAAACGAACCTCCCGACCTCCCGCCTCCTGGACGTCCTGATCGTCCCGCTGATGCGGGTGTCCTTCGCGGTGATCCACCTGAGCCCACAGCTGGAACTCCGCCTGATCAGCCGCCTCTCCCCGTCGACGGTCCCGGTGATCGCCCCGATGAAACTGGGCGTGCCCCCGGTAAAGGAGGAGACCCTCACCCCGGCCGAAGCCCGCGACCGCCACGGCTACCCCCGCCCGGCCGACGCCCACCACGACCTCCGCACCCGCCAGGCAGCCCGCGTCTTCGACAAGGGCGAGGCGCCGAGCGAGGAGGGCCTGCTGGAGTCGCAGGAGGTGCTGGGCCGGCTGGCGTGAGGCGGGCCCGTGCAGGGTGACCGACTACGGTGTGATGGCGATGAAGCCGATAACCACTGAGCGCCTCACCCTGCGCCCGTTCCGGGCGGACGACGCAAACGACCTGGCCGACCGCCACGCGTACCAGTCCCTCCCGGAAGTAGCCCGCTACCTCTACCGCCCACCCCTCACCCGCGAAGCCTGCGCGAAGTCGATCGCGGCACACGCGGCCGGGACCCGCTGGCAGTCGGACGACGACGCCCTGCTCCTGGCCGTAACCCGCACTTCGGAACCAGGCGTGCTCGGCGAGGTAGTGCTCACCCTGCGCAACGCCCACGCCCGCCAGGCCGAGATCGGCTGGATCTTCCACCCGGCCTGGGCGGGCAAGGGCTACGCCACAGAAGCCGCCAGAGCGCTGACGAACGAGGCCTTCACCACCCTGGGCGTCCACCGCGTATACGCCCGCCTGGACGCCTTGAACAAGGGCTCGGCGAACATCTGCGAACGCCTCGGCATGCGCCGCGAAGCCCACCTGATCGACAACGACCTCGACGGCGACCGCTGGGGCAGCGAGTACATCTACGCGCTGCTGGCCCGCGAGTGGAGGTCGTAACCTCACGGCGATGGGGGCAATGGAGGCAACGGAGGCAATGGACTGGGGCGGGGTCCGCGAGCGGGTCGAGGCGCTCGCTCGCACGGACCGAGCGAGAAGAATCTTCGGTGCCTGGGACGAGTACGGCGCCATTGGGCATCATTTCCGGCTCGCCGCGCCGTTGTCAGAGCCACAGGTCGGCGAGGTCGAGGAGCAGTGGGGCATATCGCTGCCGGCGGACTACCGCGGCTTTCTGCTGGAGGTGGGTGCGGGCGGCGCTGGCCCTGGGTACGGCCTGAATGTCGTGGCCAGGCAGGGTGCCGGTTGGCGCTGGCAAGCGCACGACCGAATGCGCCATGACCGCTTGCGAGTCCCTTCCCCAAGCGCCGCGCTCAGCGAGCGCATGCAGGCCGAGCACGCCGGTCGAGAGCCTGTGGAGGCCGAGTTCGAGGACGAGGACGCCTTCCTTGAAGCCAACCGAATCTGGCTCGAGGAAGACGAGGCCGTCTTCGAATGGACGACGTGCGGGGCAGTGAACCTCTGCCACGAAGGCTGCGGATACTGCTACTGGCTGATCGTCTCCGGCCCCGAGCGCGGCTCAATGTGGCTCGACGAACGCCCCGGCGACGGCACGTTCTCCCCCCTCGGCGAGCCTCAGTCGCGGGTCTCCTTCGCGGCGTGGTACCTCAACTGGCTGGAAACGTCGGAGTCTTCAGCCGCCGTACGGCGATGACCGCCTGGGTAGGGTTTCATACCGGTCCGGTCGCCGAGCGACAGGAGAGCACGCATGAGCTTCGATTCCCGCCCTGGCACCCGCGGCGCCCGGCAGCCCGCCGGGTGGGCGGCGCGGTGGTACAACGTCCTGGCCGCGCGGCGGATCCGCCGTCGGGAAGGCGGCCGGTTCATGGACTTCAGCGCCCTGATCATGACGACGATCGGCCGGCGGACCGGCGCCGAGCGGACCACGCCCGTCGGCTGGTTTCCCGGCAAGGACGGCTCACGACTGATCGTGGCATCGGCTTCGGGCGCGGCGGAGAATCCGGGCTGGTATTACAACATCGCCGCGAACCCCGACAAGGTCCGCATCGAGATCGAAGGCCGTACGGTCGAAGTGGTCGCCGACCAGCTGCACGGGACGGAGCGGGAAGAGGCCTGGCAACAGATCACCACCGCCTCCCCCCGCTTCGCGCACTACCAACGCAAAACCGACCGTGAACTACCCGTAATCCGCCTACGCCCCCTGCGCAGCTAACCGCGAGAGCACCAGAAGCCCACTGACGCCAAAGACCCCCTGGATGATCTCCAGGGGGTCTTTGATCGCTGCGCGCTCGGCAGTGTCCTGGTTCAACACATCCCGGACGGATGTCTCGGGTGATGGCGGACGGCTGTCTCGGGTGATGGCGTACTGGTCCGCCGGGGTGTCGTGCGAGGCCAGCGTGCGGGGATGTCCCGCATCCGTTTGATGATCACTGCGGTGGTGGTCGAGAAGCGTCCGGTGGCCGCCGTCGCGGCCGACTACGGGGTTTCCCGGTCCTGGCTGTATGAGCTGCTGGCCCGGTACCGCGCCGAGGGCGAGGCGGCCTTCGAGCCACGCTCACGGCGTCCGCATACCCAGCCGCGGGCCCTGGCCGCCGAGGCGGTCGACCTCGTCGTCGAGCTGCGGCAGAAACTGAGCGCGGCCGGTCTGGATGCCGGGCCGGACACCATCGCCTGGCATCTCGCCCACCACCACGGCGTGACCGTGTCCCGGGCCACCGTGGCCCGCTACCTGAGCAAGGCCGGCCTGGTCGTGCCCGAGCCGGCCAAGCGCCCGAGGTCGTCCTACCTGCGCTTCGAAGCCGCGCAGCCGAACGAATGCTGGCAGGCCGACTTCACCCACTACCCGCTCGCCCTCCCAGGCGGCCGCCCGGGCGCCGGGGCCGAGATCCTCACCTGGCTGGACGACTGCTCCCGCTACGCGCTCAACGTCACCGCGCACGCCCGGGTCACCGGCCCGATCGTCCTGGCCGCCTTCCGCCACACCATGGCCGAACACGGCCACCCCGCCTCGACCTTGACCGACAACGGCATGGTCTTCACCACCCGCTACTCCGGCCGCGGACAGACCCCCACCCGCGGCCGCAACGGCCTCGAACACGAACTGCGCCGCCTGGGCATAACCCAGAAGAACTCCCGCCCGAACCACCCCACCACCTGCGGCAAAGTCGAACGCTTCCAGCAGACCATGAAGAACTGGCTCCGCGCCCAGCCCGACCAGCCGGCCACCACCACCCAGCTGCAAACCCTGCTCGACCGCTTCGTCCACACCTACAACCACCACCGGCCGCACCGATCGCTACCGCGCCGAGCCACCCCGGCCACGATCTACACCAGCCGGCCCAAGGCCACCCCCGGCGACCGCACCGACGACACCCACGACCGCGTCCGCCGCGACCGCGTCGACAAGGCCGGAAAGATCACCCTGCGCCACGGCGGCCGGCTCTACTCCATCGGCATCGGCCGAACCCACACCGGAACCCGCGTCCTCGCCCTCGTCCAGGACCTCGACATCCGCATCATCGACGCCGCCACCGGCGAGCTCCTGCGCGAACTCGCCCTCGACCCCACCAAGCGCTACCAGGGCACCGGCCAACCACCCGGCCCCACCCGCAAAGACCCCTAAAACGCCAAACAGCCGAACCCGCATCTCGCGGGTTCGGCCGTCCACGATGCCCTGAGACATCACACTGCGCGCTCGGCAGGATTCGAACCTGCAACCTTCTGATCCGTAGTCAGATGCTCTATCCGTTAAGCTACGAGCGCCTGCTCTCCGGCCTTCTGGCCGGGCTGGCGTTGCGGAGACAACATTACATGACCTGCTGCTGCAGGAGAAATCCGTTTCGAGCAGCCGCTCTGACCTGCGGAAATGTGTTCGGCGTGGGGGGTTTGGGGTCCGGTCGTCTCCCCTGTCGCGGCTAGTGTGCGGACATGACAAGAAGTGAGCGGCTTGCGGAGCAGCTGGACTGGTACTGGGGCAAGAACCTGCGGCCGCGGCTGGAGGGCCTTACCGATGGCGAGTACCTCTGGGAGCCGGTGCGCGGCTGCTGGAGCATCCGGCCAGCTGGCACGTCGGTCGCACCGATGCCGGCAGGTTCGGGGGAATGGACGATGGACTCCGCGCCCCCTGACGCCGTGCCGACGCCGCCGCCCGTGACCACCATCGCCTGGCGGCTGGCGCACATCATCGTCTCCTGCCTGGGCTATCGGGTCGCCTGGTACTTCGGCGGCCCGGACGTCGACTCCCAGACTTTCGCCTACGCGGGGACCGCCGACGAGGCGCTGAAACAGCTCGATGAGATGTACGCGCGATGGAACGCGGGGGTCCGCGAGCTCTCGGACGTCGACCTGGACAACCGGCCGACGGCGGGTCCCGAGCCGTATCCCATGGAGAACAGGATCCTGCACGTCAACAGGGAGCTGATCCACCACGGCGCCGAGATCTCCCTGCTGCGCGACCTCTACCGAGCCGGGAAATGACACTGGGAGTCCACGCCGTACGGCATGGACTCCCAGATCAGGTGCGGAGGCGGAGGGATTTGAACCCTCGATCAGGGGGTTACCCCGAAACCGCATTAGCAGTGCGGCGCCATAGACCGGACTAGGCGACGCCTCCAGTGTGCGCAGCCCCGAAGGGCGTGTGCAGATGATGGCATAGCCTGCTGGGCTGCTGCCAATCGCCCCTACCGTACCTGGCGGCGGGGTGACAGGGCAAAGCCGATTCGGGCCGTGGTGGGGGTGGCTGCGGCGTGGTCCATCCGGCGGCTACGGGGTCGTCAGCACCGGCGGCTACGCCGTCGTCCGCGCCGGCCGCTACGCCGTCGTCAGCGGCAGCGCCTCCGCCAGCCTGCGCCACTCCTCGCGCGGCAGGTCCTCGCCCGTACGCGCCGTCACCACCTGCACCGCCAGGTGGTCCGCGCCTGCCGCCAAGAACTCGTCCGCGCGAGCCCGGATCGCCTCCGCCGAGCCCAGGGCGAAGACCGCGTCGATCAGCACGTCGCTGCCGCCCGCCTCGTAGTCGGCCTCCGTGAAGCCGAGGCGGGTGAGGCTGGACGTGTAGTTCGGGAGGGCCAGGTAGTGGGAGAGGTATGCGCGGGCTGTCGAGCGGGCTCGGGGGATGTCCGGGTCCAGGACGACCTTTAGTTCCGGGGCGAGGACAGCGTCCGCGCCCAGGGTCGTACGGGCCGTCGCCGTGTGTTCCGGCGTGACCAGGTACGGGTGGGCCCCCGCCGCGCGGTCGCGGGCGAGCTCCAGCATGCGCGGGCCCAGCGCTGCCAGCACGCGGTCGGCGGGGGCGACCGGGGGTGAGGCCGCGTCCAGGGCGTCGAGGTAGGCGACCATCGCCGAGTACGGGCGGCGGTACTGGTCCGCGAGCACCGCGTGGCTCACGCCGAGGCCCAGGGTGAAGCGGCCGTCGTACGCGGCGTTCGCCTCGGCCGTCTGCGCGGCCACCGTCGCCGGCTCGTGCTGCCAGATGCTCAGGATGCCCGTCGCCACCCGCGCCCGCTTGGTCGACTCCAGGACCCGCGCCGCCTGCTCGACGCCGGGGCTCGCACCGAGCCACAGCGTGCCGTAACCGAGCTCGTCGAGCTCGGCTGCCGCGTCGGCGAGCTCGCCGCGCCGGGACGTGTCGTCGCTGCGGAGGATGCTGCTCCAGATGCCGATTCGGCCATAGCGGTTCAGAGCGGGAGACGGGGTGGGGGGCTGCTGCTGAGGCGTCGTCATATGGGGGCAACGCCTGCCGCGGAGGCTGTTGTTCCGCCGCCGCTCGTCAAGCACAGTCGTGCCCTGTACGTCGTACGGGTCTGATCCGGGCCGAGAAGCCCGCCGTCGCGGTGAGCGGGACGGGGGCAGGGGGCGTACACGGGAATAGCATTCTGTATACGGCTGGCACTGACCTGAGGAGGCGCGCCATGGCGTCCGACCGGCGCACGGGCCGCGACGCGCGCACCACCAGCATCTGGCTGACGGATTCGTCCACCGCCGAACGCACCTCCCGGCGCCGCCCGCCCGCAGGCGGACAGCCCGCCGGCCTCGACCTCGAGCGGATCGTCGCCGCCACGGTGCGGCTGCTGGACGCCGAGGGTCTGGCGAAGGTCTCCATGCGGCGGCTGGCGGCGGAGCTCGGGGTCACGGCGATGTCCGTGTACTGGTACGTCGATACCAAGGATGAGCTGCTTGAGCTGGCGCTCGACTCCGTACACGCGGAGATCCGGCTGCCGGAGGACGAGGGCGAGGGCGAGGACGAGGACGAAGGCGACTGGCGCCAGCAGCTGCGGCAGCTCGCCACCGAGCACCGCCGGATGCTCGTCGCCCATCCGTGGGTCTCGCCCCTCGCCGGCGAGTACCTCAACGTCGGCCCCCACGCCCTCGCCTTCATGAACGCCGCCCAGCGCGCCATGCGCCGCTCCGGCCTGGCGCCCGAGCACCTGATGGGCGCGCTGTCGCTGCTGTTCCAGTTCACGTACGGCTTCGGGACCGTCGAGGGGCGGTGGTCGGAGCGGTGCCGGGCGACCGGGATTCGCGAGGACGATTTTTACGGGGAGGTGCTCGCGCGGCTCAAGGGGCGGCCCGAGTACGCGCTGTCCGTATCGACGGTGGAGGCGCGGCCCGGGGGGACGGTGCGGGAGATAAGGGACCGGGACTTCGAGTTCGCGCTGGAGTGCGCGATGGCGGGGATCGCCGCCATGCGGGGGCGGCCGCCGGCGAAGGGCGGGGAGAGCGGGAAAAGCGGGGAGAGCGGGGAGATCGGGGAGGGCGCGGAGGGCTGAGGCTCCCGTAACGAACCGTAGCCTCCGGCGCCCCGCGCCCCCGGGCCGTCCCTTGCCCGGGGGCGCTCCCACTCCGCAGTGTGGGGTGCCGGAGGCTCCGGCGGTCAGTCGGCCGGCTGGTGGCCGAGGGTGATGTCGCGGCCTTCCGCGCCTTCGCCGGTGAGGGTGAGGCGGGTCGCGACGGGGGCGTAGCCGCTGGCCGTGAGGGTGTACGGGCCCGCGTCCAGGTCGGTGAACTCGTACCGCCCGTCCGCCCCCGTCAGCTTCGACGCCACCACCGTGCCCGCGCCGTCGACCAGCGTGACCAGCGCGTCCCGTACGGGCGGGCCTGCCGTCTCCGCGCCGTCCTCGCCGATCAGCGCCGTCCGTACGGTCCCGGAGAGCCGGGCCGCCGGGTCCAGCGCGATGCGGGCGCCGGTCGGGGTGCTCGCGCCCACCTCGACCGGGACCGCCGCGGGGCGGAAGCCGGGGGCGGTGACCGCGGCGGTCGACGGGCCCGGGGTGAGCTCCGCGAGGGCGAAGCCGCCGTGGTCGTCGGTCTTGACGGTGCCGAGGACCTCGCCGCGGGCGTCGCTGACGATGACGGTCGCGCCGGGCAGGGGGCGGCCGTCGGTCGCGGCGATCACCGTGCCGGTGAGGGTGCCGGTGCCGGGGAGCAGGATGTCCTGGTGGACGGGGGCCTGGCCGGTCACCACCGTGGTCGCCTGGGGCTGGTGGCCGTCGGCGGCGGCGATGAGGACGTACGAGCCGGTGCCCGGGGTGGGGACGTCGTACGAGCCGTCGGGGCGGGCGACCGCGCGCCCCAGCTGGCGGCCGCTGGCGGAGATCAGGGTGATCACGGCCCGGGGGACTGGCGTTCCGTCGGCGTTGCGGACGGTTCCGCGGATGGCGTTGACGTCGCTCGGCGGTGCGCTGGGCTCGGGCTCGGTGCCAGGAGAGACGGCGGCCGCCGGTTCCGCTGTGCCCGCCCGTTCCGCCCCGGCGGAACGCACGCCCACAGCGTTGTCGCTGGTGGCGAGCTCGTCTGTCTGCTCCGCGCCGCTCCTCGTCTTCAGCGGGACCTCCTTGATGAACAGGACCGCCACCAGCGCCACCACCAGCAGCGGTGCCGCGTAGCGGAAGACATCGCCGATGCCGTTCCCGTACGCCGTCTCGATGACCTCGCGGACGGGAGCCGGCAGGGTGTCCAGCTTCGGGATGCCGGTGCCGCCCGAGGCGCTCTGGTGGATGCCGAGGGCTGCCAGGCCGTCGGTCGTGTAGTCCTTCACGTGGTGGGCGAGCAGCGCGCCCAGCGCGGAGACGCCCGTCGCGCCGCCGAGCGAGCGGAAGAAGTTGACCGTCGACGAAGCCGCGCCGAGGTCCTTCGGGTCGACCTGGTTCTGGGTGCAGAGGACGAGGTTCTGCATCATCATGCCGATGCCCAGGCCGTAGACGGCCATGAAGACCGCCACGTGCCAGTACTCGGTGTCGTGCCGCATCGTCGACAGCGCACCCGCGCCGCCCGCGAGCAGCACCGCGCCCGAGACCAGCCAGGCCTTCCAGCGTCCGGTACGGGTGATGATCCGGCCGGAGACGGTGGAGGAGACGAACAGGCCGCCGATCATCGGGATCGTCATGACCCCGGCCATCGTCGGCGACTCGCCGCGCGCCAGCTGGAAGTACTGGCTGAGGAAGATCGTCGCGCCGAACATCCCGACGCCGACGAAGAGCGAGCCGATCGACGCGAGCGCGATCGTGCGGTTGCGCAGCAGCCGCAGCGGGATGATCGGCTCGCTCACCTTCGACTCGGTGATCACGAACAGCACGGCCAGCAGGACCGAGCCGCCCACCATCGCGTACGTCTCGTTCGACGCCCAGTCGTACTTGTCGCCCGCCAGCGACACCCATATCAGCAGCAGCGAAGCCGCCGCGCTGATGAAGAAGGCGCCCAGCCAGTCGACCTTGACCTTCCGCTTCACCACCGGCAGGTGCAGGGTCTTCTGCAGCACGATCAGCGCCAGGACGGCGAAGGGCACGCCCACGTAGAAGCACCAGCGCCAGCCCAGCCACGACGTGTCGGTGATGACGCCGCCGAGCAGCGGGCCGCCGACGGTGGCGACGGCGAAGGTGGCGCCGAGGTAGCCGGAGTAGCGGCCGCGGTCCCGCGGCGCGATCATCGCGGCCATGATGATCTGGGCGAGGGCCGAGAGGCCGCCCATGCCGATGCCCTGCACGACGCGGCAGGCGATCAGCATCCCGGCGCTCTGCGACAGGCCCGCGACGATCGACCCGGCCACGTAGATGACCAGCGCCAGCTGGACGAGGACCTTCTTGCTGAACAGGTCGGCGAGCTTGCCCCACAGCGGCGTGGTCGCCGTCATCGACAGCAGGGTGGCGGTGACCACCCAGGTGTACGCCGACTGGCCGCCGCCGAGGTCGGCGATGATGTGCGGCAGGGCGTTGGAGACGACGGTCGAGGACAGGATGGCGACGAACATGCCGAGCAGCAGCCCGGACAGCGCCTCCATGATCTGCCGGTGGGTCATCGGCGCGCCGCCGCCGCCATGTGGCGGGTGAGCCGGGGCCGCGTGGGCCCCGTGCGCGCGGTGGCCATCACGCACACCGGCCGGTGTGGTCTGAGCCATGAGCTTCCTTACTACTTTGCTGGTGCTTCTTCACGTACGTACGGCCGCGG
The DNA here is from genome assembly GCF_048572725.1 of Streptomyces boninensis. NCBI lineage: Bacteria > Bacillati > Actinomycetota > Actinomycetes > Kitasatosporales > Streptomycetaceae > Streptomyces > Streptomyces boninensis. The sequence goes on along the minus strand of NZ_CP183837.1, from coordinate 4,857,557 downwards.
CAGCCCGAAGCTGGTCCGCAGCCGGGTCATGAGCTCGGTGAGCCGTACGACGTCGTCGTCCGGCCAGTCCGCGAGCGAGGCGGCGAGCGCCTGGGTGTAGCGGCGGGAGATGTCGTCGAGCAGCCGCTCGCCGTCCTCGGACAGGCGCAGCAGCTTCGAGCGCTTGTCGGCCGGGTCGCAGCGGCGCTCGATCCAGCCCTGGTCCGCGCAGTACGCGAGGTGCCGGCTGGCGACCGACACGTCCACGTCGAGCAGCTCCGCCAGCCGGCCGAGCCGCAGCTCGCCGCGCTGGCGCAGCAGGCTGAGGACGACCGACGAGGACGGTGAGCAGTGCGCGGGCAGCGCGCGGCCGAGTTCCCGGCGGATCGGGCCGATGACGCCGATCTGCCGGGCGAGCTCCTCGTACTGCGCCTGTGTGGCCATGGCTACCCGCCCCTTGGACTTAAGTTGCTTAGGGCAACCATAATCTTGTTGGTTGCTACACGCAAATGAATCACCCGGGCGGTTCAGGTGTGCAGATCCGGTGGCCTTCGTTCCGTTGGGCGGGGCGGATTCGCTAGGGTCCTGCTCCATGGCTCACAACCCCCAAGGACAGGCCCCGGGACCGATGGACGACCCGGCCGGCAACACTCAGATGTTCCGCGCGTTCGTCGACGAGGGCGGCCCGCAGCAGCAGCGCCGCGTCGCCGCGCCGGAGAGCAGCGGCTCGCGGGTCGGCGTGATCGTCGGAGTGATCGCGGTGGTCGTCGTGCTCGCCGGTGCTGCCTGGCTGGCGCTGAGCTAGCCGCTCACTTCCACTTCACGTCGATGTCCTGCGTCTCGACGTGCATGCCGATCGGCACCCGCCACTCCTCCACGCACACCGTCCACGTCTTCGTGACGCTGTCCCCGCCCGCGATCGGCGCGGGCAGCTCGCGCTTGCCCTCGATCGTCGCCCAGTCGATGCCGAGGCCGCCGATGACGTGGGTGCCGAAGGTCACGGTGCCGGAGCGGATCGGGGATTCGCCGGTGTTCGCGAAGCGCATGGTGACCTTGTTGCACCAGCGCTTGTCGGTCTTGGCCAGCTTCGGGTCGCCGGTCTTCAGGACGGCCGGGCCCGCCGGCCCGGAGGCGGACGAAGAGCCGTCATCGCCGGGCGCCGAGCCCGATGGCGTACGGGACGAGCCCCCGCCCGAGCCGCCGTCGCCGGACCCGCCGCCGTCGCCGCTGCCCTCGCCCCCGCCCGTACCGGAGGCCGAGCTCTCGCCGCCCTTCGACGGTGACGAGGAGCCCCGGTCGCCGTCCGGGCGCTTCTCCTTCGGCAGCGGCACCATCGAGACGTCTTCCTGGGGCGGCTTGGCCGATGCCGGGCCGGAGGCGGGGGCCTCCGCGCCCACCGCGGCATAGCTGGGCCTGCCGCCCTCGGAGCATCCCGTGAGCAGCACCGCCCCGGCGCAGGCCGGGGCGGTGACGTATGCGAGCACGCGCAGAGTCCGACGCATCCCGCCAGTGTTCCTGACGGGGCGTCAGGTGTGAAGGGGGCGGCCGCGAACCACTGCGGTCAGTCCGCGATCAGGCCCTCCCGCAGGGTGGAGAGCGTGCGGGTGAGCAGCCGGGAGACGTGCATCTGGGAGATGCCGACCTGCTCGCCGATCTGGGACTGGGTCATGTTCGCGAAGAAGCGGAGCATGATGATCTGCCGCTCACGGGCCGGGAGCCGGGCCAGCAGCGGCTTGAGCGACTCGCGGTACTCGACGCCCTCCAGGGCGGTGTCCTCGTAGCCGAGGCGGTCCGCGAGGGAGCCCTCGCCGCCGTCGTCCTCCGGGGCGGGGGAGTCGAGCGAGGAGGCGGTGTACGCGTTGCCGACCGCCAGGCCGTCGACGACGTCCTCCTCCGATACGCCGAGGTACTTGGCGAGTTCGGGGACGGTTGGGGAGCGGTCGAGCTTCTGCGACAGGTCGTCGCCCGCCTTGGTGAGGGCGAGGCGCAGCTCCTGCAGCCGGCGCGGGACGCGCACCGACCAGGAGGTGTCGCGGAAGTAGCGCTTGATCTCGCCGACGACCGTCGGCATGGCGAAGGTCGGGAACTCCGTGCCGCGGGCGCAGTCGAAGCGGTCGATCGCCTTGATCAGGCCGATGGTGCCGACCTGGACGATGTCCTCCATCGGCTCGTTGCGGCTGCGGAAGCGGGCCGCGGCGTAGCGGACGAGCGGGAGGTTGAGTTCGATCAGGGTGTCGCGGACGTAGGTGCGCTCCGGGCTGTCCTCGTCGAGCGTGGCCAGCCGCAGGAACAGGGAGCGGGAAAGCGTGCGGGTGTCGAGGGAGTCCCCTGTCGAGGGCCGAGGCGCCGGGATGTCTGCGGTCTTAGCGTTCGCAGCCGCCGGAGCGTCGCGGTCAATCACCTTGGTGCTGCCCAGTTCTACGGACATGCCACCCCCTTTGAGGTCGCGGTCGGGTCGCAGCCGAGCTCCTCGGCGTTCAAGAAGCGCAGCCTCCACCTGAATACCGGAGGCCGGGCCGCGGCAAACGCAGTTCCAGCAGAATGTCACAAGTCAGCAACACGACCTAGCGCCAAGTCGACATATCTGCGCAGATCGGCAGCGTGCGAGGCCCTGGGAGCCCCGTACCAGTGCTACCCGATCAGGTTAGGAATCGATCCGGTTTGCGGATCGCAGCTTCGCGAAGCTGCGCGACAGAAGCCGCGATACGTGCATCTGCGACACGCCGAGCTCGGCGCTGATCTGCGACTGGGTGAGGTTGTTGTAGTAGCGCAGCAGCAGGATCCGCTGCTCCCGCTCGGGGAGCTGGACCAGCAGGTGGCGGACGAGATCGCGGTGCTCGACGCCGGTCAGCTCGGGGTCCTCGTAGCCGATCCGGTCGAGCAGCCCCGGTGTCCCCTCGCCCTCCTGGGCGGCCTCCAGGGAGGCGGCGTGGTACGAGCGGCCGGCCTCGCGGCACTGCCGCACCTCGTCCTCGCTGACGCACAGCCGCTCGGCGACCTCGGCGGTGGTGGGGGTGCGGCCGTGCAGGGTGGTGAGGTCCTCGGTGGCGCCGTTCACCTGCACCCACAGCTCGTGCAGGCGGCGGGGGACGTGGACGGTGCGCACGTTGTCGCGGAAGTAGCGCTTGATCTCGCCGACGACGGTCGGCATCGCGAAGGTGGGGAACTGGACCCCGCGGGTCGGGTCGAAGCGGTCGATGGCGTTGATCAGGCCGATGGTGCCGACCTGGATCACGTCCTCCATCGGCTCATTCCGGCTGCGGAAGCGGGCCGCGGCGTACCGGACCAGGGGGAGGTTGGCCTCGATCAGCGCGGCCCGTACCCGGTCGTGCTCCGGGGTGCCGCGCTCCTGGGCGAAGAGCTCCTGGAAGAGCACCTGGGTCAGGGCCCGGGTGTCCGTGGGCCGGCCCGGCTGTGCGGGTAGGGCAGCGCTCGCGGACAACGGAATCCTCCACCCCTGCACGACCGGACATTTTTGGGAAAAGCGGTCATAGCATCACAAGAACTGCGTAGGGTGTGCAAGCACCGTAATTCGCCGTGTTGGCGGTCGCTTTGAGCGCCACGCTGGGGCTATGGGCGCGGCAGCGGGATCATTTCTCGTCGGTGGCCTGATTCAGCAGGTCGGCCATGAAGTCGAAGAGGCCCTTGACCAGCTGCGAGATCCACTCGAAGAGCACCTGGACCAGGTCGGCCGCCTGGGCCGGTGAGGCGACGATCGCATACACCGCGAAGAGGCCGACCGCGGCCAGTGAGATCTTCTTGAAGTCCATGGTCGTCCCCGCCTCCCCTGCGGTGCGCCTTGCGCGCTCTGTGCGCCCTGCGACACAGCCACCGTGCCCGCCCGTTCCCCGGCCCAACCGCCGAGTCTATCGGGGCGTTAAGCCCTCACCTGAGTTTTCAGGACCAAAGGCCCGTAGGCCAGGGTCTTTCGCGGGATCCACACACCGTCTACGTACCGCACGATGGATATCAAGCCCGGAGGGTCTGGCAGGAACTCCGACGGGCGAGGGACAGACCGCACTGCGTGGTCCGCTGCAGCTTCCCCCCAGCGCGGCGTGACTTGCAGGTCTGTCCTCATCGGGGGAGGCGGCTTGTCCCCCCGATGCCGCCTCCCCCGCCCCCCTCCTTCTGGCGGGGGGTTTTTACGTCTGCAGGAACGTTTCCGGCGTACGGCGGCTCACCCGCCCGCAGCCCGCCGGCTCACTCGCCCGCGGCCTGCCGCCACATCCGCCGGGACGCCGCCCGCAGCAGGCCCCGCGGCGCCAGCCGCAGCGCGGGCACCAGCGCCTTGTACTGAGCGCCCGGCACGCACCGCGACCGCCCGGCCGCCACCGCCTCCAGGCCCGCCCGCGCCACCGCCTCCCGGCGCAGCCACAGCAGCCCGCCGGCCGAGTCGTCGGTTTTGGTGAAGCCCGGGCACAGCGCCGTCACGTGCACCCCGCCCGCGCGCATCTCGGCGTGCAGGCTCTCCGTCAGCGCCGCGACGTACGCCTTCGTCGCCCCGTACACCGCACTCCCGGGCGCCGGGGCGAACGCCGACATCGACGCGACATTCAGCACCCCGCCCCGCCCGGCCCGCAGCATCGCGGGCAGCGCGGCGTGGGTGAGGCGGGTCAGCGCCACCGCGTTGAGCTCGACCTCCGCCAGCTGGTCGGTGAGCGGCAGTTCGGCGTACGGGCCGAAGGCCCCGTATCCCGCGTTGTTCACCAGCAGCTCGCAGCTGCCGTCCCGCAGCCGCTCCTCGACCGCCGCGCGCTGCGCCGGGTCGGTGAGGTCGGCGGGCATCGCCTCGGCCCGTACGCCGTGCTGCTCGTGCAGCTCGTCGGCGAGCGACTTCAGCCGCTCCGCCCGTCGCGCGACGAGTGCGACATCGACGCCGCGCGCGGCCAGCAGCCGCGCGAAGCTCTCCCCTAACCCGCTGGACGCGCCCGTCACGAGCGCGGCGCGGTAACGGTACGCTCCGGCCATGGCGACGGAGGCTAGCCCAGCGGGGCGCGGAGGGGAACGTCTGTCCGATCCCCGCGCTTGGGTCACGTTCCGGTAACGCCGCGGGATGCCGCCGCCCGTACCCGCTCTACCTCCGCAGACATGGCTTTCCCACCCGACCCCAGGTCCCCGAGAGTGACCGAGACCACTGCCGACGCCGACCTGACGGCACGTATACGAAGCGGCCCCGCCCCGGCCGCGGACGCCGCCCTGGACGAGCTCTACCGCCGCCACCGCGACGCGGTCCTCGCGTACGCCCGGCACTGCACGCTGGACGCGCACACCGCGGAGGACCTCACGTCGGAGGCCTTCGCCCGCGCGCTGCACGCCGTGCGTGGCGGCAGCGGGCCGTCGGCCGGGTGGCGGCCGTACCTGCTGGCCACCGTGCGCCGCACGGCCGGGGCCTGGGCGCGTACGGCCCGCCGCACCGAGCTCTCCCCCGACTTCGAGACCTGGCTGACGCGCTCCGCGCCGGACGAGAGCGGCGAGGAGTCGCTGCTGCGGCGCGAGGACGAGGACCTGGTGCTACGCGCCTTCCACAGCCTCCCGGAACGCTGGCAGACGGCCCTGTGGCACTCCACGGTCGAGCGCGAGTCCCCGGACCGCATCGCGCCGCTGCTGGGCCTGACGCCGTCGGGCGCGGCCTCGCTGACCGCGCGGGCGCGGGAGGGCCTGCGCGAGGCGTACCTGGCGGCGCGGGTGGCGGACACGACGACTCCGGCGGAGTGCCGGCACTTCACGGGGCTGCTGGCGGCGTCGCTGCGGCGGGCGGGTCGGGGGCGGCGGGGTGCTCGCGGCCACCGCGGACTGGAGCGGCACCTGGCGGACTGCCCGCGCTGCCGGCGGGCGGGGGCGGAGCTGCGGGAGCTGAACAGCACGCTGACTGCGGTGCTGCCGGTGGGGGTGCTGCTTTGGGCTGGGGGATACGGGATCAAGGCGGGGAGTGAGGGTGCGGTGGCAGTGTCCAGTGCCGCCGCACCAGCCGGCATCGGTGCTGCCTCCGCGCCCGTCGGCGTCGGAGCCGCGCTCAAGGCCGGTGCCGTAGGCGCCTCCGTCATCGCCGTCTTCCTCGGCGGCTATGCCGTCCTCCCCGACCGCGGCGAGCCGCCCCCGCAGCCGTTGCCCGTCCCCACCGCCACCACCACGGGGCCGAACCCCGAGCCCACCCGGGAGCGCGGCCGGGACCGGGCGGCGGACCCTAAGCCGTCCCGTAAACCGTCCAGGACCCCCTCCAGCCGGGACGCGGGACCGCCCCCGAGCTGGTCCCCGGCCGCCGCCGACCGTGTCACCCTCCCCGTCGCCGCCACCGGCCGCTGCATGGACATCGCGGCGGGCGAGGGCGCCGAGCCGTACGAGAGCGCCTGTGACGGCGGCCGCAGCCAGCGGTGGGAGCTGCTCGTCGACCGGGCCGCGCAGGAGGTGCGGATCCGGAATTACGCGACCGGGATGTGCCTCACGCACACCGGCACCGAGACCGACGGCGCCCCGGTGCGCCAGCGCCGCGGCGCCTGCAAGGACGACGCGACGACGGCCCGCTGGACGTACTTCCGCACCGAGGGCAGCGACCGCGTCGCCTTCGCGCAGAAGGGCAGCAGCCTGTACTTCCTCGGCCTGGACGACTGGCACGAGGCCGCCGAGGGCGAGCGGCACGACCCGGACATCGGAACGACGGCGAATTACTACAACTCGCCGTCGCTCCGGTTTCGTTATGAGGGCACCGCGCTAGGCGGCTAGCCCTTCATCACGAACGACTTCGCACCATCCACCGCGATCGGCTCCCCGCCGCTCCGGTGCACGATGCTGTAGCCGTTACGGGCATCGCCCTGGTTCTCCTCGACCCACCAGTGCTGCTTCGCCGTCTGCGCGCACGCCTCCAGCACCGGGCTGCCGCCCGAACCCTTGGCCAGGCACTTCTCGCCCAGCTTGAACTTGAACCAGCCGTGCCCGCTGATCTCCCGCACCCACGTCTGGCCGTCACCACCGCACGCGGCGAGCTTGAGCCCGGACCCGTCAGCGGCAAGGCACTTGCCGCCCTCCTGATCGGCCAGCCGCGCCGCCACCGGCTTCGCGGCCTTGTCGCGGATCAGGTACGGGCTGCGCGCCACGTTCTGCGCCGGCTTCTCGGCCAGCTGCGTGCCCTTCGCCGGGCGCGGGTGGAAGTACGCGAAGTCGTCGCGCCCGCAGTCCAGCACGGCGCCGGAGCGCGGCGACGCACAGCGCGGGGACTCGTCGTAACCGCGGCAAATGGGGTCGTTCCCCTGGGCCTTGTCCTCGTCGCAGTGGGTGACGCCGAAGCCGTGGATCATCTCGTGCGTCATCGCACCCTCGCCCGCACAGCCCCAGGACACCTCGGACCAGCCGCCGTGCATGTCGGCGCGCGAGTCGGGCCCGGGAGCCCCCGCGGTGCCGCAGCCGTCCGGCTTGCCCGTGTCGTAGAAGAGCAGCAGCCGGTGAGTGCCGAGCCACTCATCCGCGCCCGCGCCCACCTTCTGCCGCACGGCCTCCTGCGCCTTCTCGCGCACATCGCCCATCGCGTGCTCCTCGCCGAGGCCCTTGACCGCGACGCTCATCACCTCGGGCTTGCAGTCCGCGTCCTGTACGAAGCGGGGGCGGCGGCTGTCGTTGTAGCCGGCGTACCGCTTGGCGCTGGCCTCGAAGGTCTGGTCGACGTCCCATATGACCTGCCGCACCGCGGCGGGCCCGGACTTCTTGGCCCCGGCCTCGGCCCGGTACACGTACACGGGCTGATAGCGCCCCTTGCCGTCACCTTCCTTGCCGTCGTCACACGCGACCGCGCCCACGGCGGCGGTCTTCGTAGCGGCGGCCACCTCAGCGGCGGATCTGGCGCCCGCGCCACCGTCCTCGCTCGCCCAACCGGGCATGCCCATCGCGGTCCACGTCAGCGCGATCGCAGCAGCGGCAGCCCCGCCGCCGAGCTTCCACCGCGCGGTGCGGTGCCGTCCTCTGGTACTCAAGGGTTCTCCTCCTGCAAGTGGGGGTCACAGGAGGAAAGCGCGGGTCAGAGGCGCCAGCCCGCGCCGTTATCGGGTCGTTACCAACGCTTAAGGGGTCATTGAAGATCAGGCCGATTCGCGCGGCACCAGCCGATGCGCGAGGACTATCTCCCGGGCCGCCCGCGTGCCGTCGCCGGCCAACGCGTCGAGCAGCAGCTGGGCCGCCGAGCGGCCGATCTCCCGCGCCGGGTTGAGCACCGTGGTCAGTGCGGGGGAGACCAGCGACGCCGCCTCGATGTCGTCGTATCCGGTGATCGCCACGTCGTCCGGTACGCGCAGTCCCGCCGCGTGCGCGGTGTCCAGGGCGCCGACCGCGATCAGGTCGTTGGCGCACACCACGGCGTCCGGCGGCTCCGCGGCGTTCAGTACGGTCGTCGCGCCCGTTCGCCCGCCCTCGCGCGTGAAGCTGGTCCAGACGACGAGGTCACCCGGCACCGGCAGCCCGGCCGCCTCCAGCGCCTTCCGGTAGCCCGCGAAGCGCTCCTCGCCCGGCTCCACCCCGGCTGCGCCGCCGATATACGCGATACGCCGGTAGCCGCGCCCCACGAGGTGGCTGACCAGGTCGTACATGCCCTCCGTCTCCGCCGCCCGCACCACATCGCCGAGCCCCGGCTCCAGCCGGCCGCCGAGTCGTACGAGCTTCGAGCCCGAGGCCACGATCCGGTCGAGGTCCTGGCGGGTGGCGCCGTACCGGCCGACGACGATGCCGTCGATGCGGCGGGCGACCAGCTGGCGGATCACCGCGGGCAGGTGCGGGCCGTCCATCGGGGCCTCGCAGACCACGGTGAGGTACTCGTGGGTCAGCGCGATCTCCTGCATGCCCGCGGCGATGGCGGTGTTGAACGGGTTGGTGATGTCCGGGACGACCAGGCCCAGGGTGCGGGTGCGCTGGGTGCGCAGGCCGCGCGCCGACGGGTCCGCCTGATAGCCGAGCCGCGCTATGACGCCCTCGACGCGCGCGCGGGTGGCGGCCGAGACCGGGCGGCGGCCGCTCAGGACGTGGGAGACCGTGGTGACGCTGACGCCCGCTTCGGACGCCACATCCACGATCTTGATCCGGCTCCCGCCGCGCACCATCGGCCTCCCGGTCTCTTCCAGTGCGGTCTGTTCAAGTGTTCTAGGTCACTCTATCCAACACGCAAAACGTTTTGTATCGTGCTTGCCATCGTGCCATACGGAGGCCTAGCCAGCGTACGCAAAACGATTTGGAGAAGCCGATGTCCATCGCAGGCAGGGAGCCCGCATGACGAGCTCTCCCAGCCGCAGAACCCTGCTCTCCGCCGCACTCGGCGCGGCGTCCGCGGCGGCCCTGGCCGGCTGCTCGGGCGGCGGCCGTACGGCGGACGGCAGAACGGCGGTGCGGTTCCTCGGCCCGGAGACCCCCGAGACCTTCCGGGCGGTCATCCGCGGCTTCGAGCGCGCCAACCCCGACCTGCGGATCGACTACACCGCGGTCCCTCCCGACCAGCTCAATGACGTACTCCAGCTGCGGCTCTCCGCCAAGGACAGCGCGATCGACGTGTACGCCGTCGACCAGCCGCGGGTCCCGGCGCTGACCGCCCGCGGCTTCCTCACCGACCTCGACCGGGTCGCGGCCCGCACCCGCGCCGCCGTCACCCCCGAGCAGTACGCCGTCAGCTCCTGGCAGGGCAAGCTCCGCTCGCTGCCCATCTGGACGTCCACCCAGTACCTCTTCTACAACGCGGACCTGCTGACCGCGGCGGGCATCGCCCTCCCGGGCGCGGCCCCCGCCGACCGCTGGAGCTGGGAGCGTACGAAGGCGGCGGGCCGCCGGGCGATGGACAAGGCCGTCGCCGACTACGCGCTGGTGCTGGAGCAGACCGATCTCTATTACGGGCTGCAGCCGCTCGTCGAATCCCTCCGCGGCGGCTCCGGCATCACCGGCAAGGACATGCTCACCCCCGCCGTCACCACCCGCGGCTGGGTCGACGCCCTGGAGTGGTACCGCACCCTGTTCGCCGACGGCTCGTCCCCGCGCGGCATCCCCTCGTACCAGCTCTCCGCGCTCTTCACCTCCGGCCGGGTGCCGTTCTTCGTCGGCGGCCCGTGGAACCTCGGCGCCTTCGCCGGACTCAAGGCCTTCAAGTGGGGCACCGCGCCGCAGCCGCAGTTCGCCGACGGACGCGCCGTCACCCCCACCGACTCCTGGTCCTGGGGCGTGAATCCGTACGCCGAACACCCCGACGCGGCGCTGCGGTTCATGGAATACGCCGCGCTGACCACCAAGGGCAGCCTCGCGACCGTCGAGGCGTCCCCGCTCATCCCGTCGAACCGCAAGGCCTTCGACGCCTATGCGGCGGGCCTGGAGCGCAAGGCCGAGAAGAGCACCGCCGGGGTCGCCACGATCATGCGGTACGAACTTGAGCACACCGCCGTCAGCCGGCCGCGCAGCATCGGCTACACGCAGTTCGAGACCGTCATGGGCGCCGCCTTCTCCGACATCCGCAACGGTTCCGCCGTGGCACCCCGGCTGGCGAAGGCCACCGGCGAACTGGTGAGCACCTGGGAGCGCCTGCGATGACCACCACCTCACCGACCCACACCCCGAAGCGGCCCGCGCGCAGCCGCCGCGCCTCGCAGGGCCGTACCGCCCTCTACTTCCTGGCCCCCGCGCTGCTCGCCCTTCTGGTGCTGCGGCTGCTGCCCGCCGCGATGGCACTCGTCAGCAGCCTGCGCCACCACAGCCTCGTCGACGGCGCCACCACCTTCGTCGGCCTGGGCAACTACGCCGACCTCTTCTCCGACCCCCAGTTCTGGCAGAGCGTCCGGGTGACGCTGCTGTTCAGCCTGGTCATCAACCCGCTCCAGGTGCTGCTCGCGCTCGGCCTCGCGGTGCTGCTCAACCGGCGGTTCGCGGGCGTTCGCTTCTGGCGCTCGCTGGTCTTCGCGCCCATCGCCGTGCCGCCCGCGGTGTCCGCCGTCATCTGGGGCGTCCTCTACCGCCCCGACGGGCCGCTCAACGCGATCCTCGGCACCATGGGCATCCCGCCGCAGCCCTTCCTCACCAGCTCGCAGCAGGCGCTCTTCGCGCTGATCGTGCTGATGTCCTGGGTCGGCGTCGGCTACTGGATGATGTTCCTGATCGCCGGCCTCCAGGACATTCCGCAGGAGTGCTACGACGCGGCGGCCGTCGACGGCGCCTCCGCCTGGCAGCGGTTCCGCCATGTCACGCTGCCGCTGCTGCGCCGCCCGCTCGCCTTCGTGCTGGTCGCCGCCACCGTCGCCAACTTCCTGGTGTTCGCGCCCGTGCAGCTGCTCACCCGCGGCGGGCCCGAAGGCTCCACGAATCTCATGATGTACGACGTGTTCCGCCGCGCCTACAGCGTCGGCGACATCAACTACGCCCAGGCCGAAGTGGTGGTGCTGGTCGCCATCACGCTCGCGGTGGTCGTCGTCCAGTTCCGGATGATGCAGGGCAAGGGCGAGGAGTGAACCGGTGAAAGCCACGAAGTCTCCGTCGCTGCGGCACATGCCGCTCATCGCCGCCGTCGTCATCGGCGTGCTGTTCGCGCTCCCGCTGCTGTGGGTGCTCGCGGGATCGCTGCGCCCGGGCGCCAAGGTGCTCGGCAGCCTCGACCGGGTGTCCTGGCGCAGCCTGATCCCGACCGACGCCACCCTGCACAATTACGTGACGCTGTTCCAGGGCGACTTCGGCCGCGCCGTACTCAACTCGGTCGGCGTCGCCGCCATCGCCGTACTGCTCGGCCTCGTGCTCTCCGCGACGGCCGCCTTCGCCCTCTCGGTCTTCGAGTTCCGCGGCCGCGGGCTGGTCTTCGCGGTGATCCTGCTCAGCTTCATGATCCCGTTCGACGCCATCGCGATCCCGCTGTCCGACATCTTCCGCGACTGGGGGCTGCAGAACACGTACGCGGGACTGATCCTGCCCGGCATCGGCAACGGTCTGGCGATCTTCCTGCTGCGGCAGTTCTTCCTTGCCATTCCGCGTGAACTCGTCGAGGCGGCCCGGATGGACGGGCTCAGCTGGTGGGGCGTCTTCGCGAAGATCTACGTGCCGCTGTCGCGGCCCGCGCTGATCGGCGCGGGGCTGACGCTGTTCACCTTCCAGTGGCAGTCCTACATGTGGCCGCTGCTCGTCGGCACCGAACCGGACAAGCAGCTCGGCCCGATCGCCCTCGGCACCCTCCAGGGGCAGATGGTCGTCGACTACGGCCAGGTCTTCGCCGCCGCCGTCGTCCTGACCGTCATCCCGCTCATCGTCCTGCTGCGCCTGCAGCGGTATTTCACCCAGTCCATCGCCGGCAGCGGCCTGAAGTGACCACCATGAAGCCGGCCATGAAACCCACCGACCCGAGGAACCCCGTGAACCACCACCCCGCCGACGTCCTCCTCGACACCGACATCGGCAGCGACGTCGACGACGCCCTCGCCCTCGGCGTCCTGCTCGGCTCGCCCGAGGCCCGGATCACCGGCATCACCACCGTCTACGGCGACACCACGCTGCGAGCCCGCCTCGCCCACCGGCTCGGCGCCCTCGCCGGCCACGACCTCACCGCCGTCCCCGGCGCCCGCGAGACCCTCTCCGGCAAGGACGTCTGGTGGGCAGGGCACGAGGGCAAGGCCTTCCCCGACCTGGACACCGAGCCCGTACGCGACGACATCGCCGCCGACCGCTACCTGGTCGACACCGTGCTGGCCCGCCCCGGCACCACCGACGTCATGGCCATCGCCCCACTCGCCAACATCGCCCGCGCGATCCGCCTCGACGACCGCTTCACCACGGGCGTACGCACCCTCTACATGATGGGCGGCAGCTTCGGCCCCGGAGCCAAGCCCGAGCACAACATCGTCAGCGACATCACGGCCGCCCGTATCGTCTTCGGCTCCGGCATCCGCACCGTCGTCACCGGCCTGGACATCACCACGCGGCTGCGCATCGAGCGGACCGGCATCGAGGCGATCCGGGCGGCGGGTGCGTACGGCGCCGCGCTCGCCCGCGAGATCGACGCCTGGACCGGCTTCACCGGCGAACCCTGGAGCGTCCCGCACGACCCGATCACCGCGCTCTCCCTGCTCCGCCCCGACCTCTACACCACCGAACGCGGCACGGTCGAGGTCACGCACGACGGGCTGACCGTCTTCACGGCCGACCCCGGGGGCCACGTGGACCTTGTCGTCGACGCCGACGTGGCGACGATCGCCGAGGAGATCGTCGCCCGGATCGTACGGGCCGCACGCAAAACACCCTCCTGATCGCGTTTCCGCAGATCAGGAGGGTGTGAGAGCGGTAGCGGTGGGATTTGAACCCACGGTTGGCTTGCACCAACACTCGCTTTCGAGTGGTGTTCGTACTGGTCAGGGGGCGATTCACGCACGTTCATGGCCGTACACGAGACGGTTTGGCGACCCACCGCGCACCGCCGTGAACCTGCGTGGACGGCCATGAACGAGACGGAAACTGAGACGGACGACGCCGCGAGCAGAGCGGAAGTCGCCTGCGGCGACTGCGACCCTTTCGGGCCCGGCAAGCCGGGCTTGCTGTAACACTCTGGGGGGTCGGTGTGACTGTGACAGCATACTGCTGTCGCGGCCATTCATGCAGGTCAGCGAGGGGGCTGTGACAGTGCGACAGGTGCGACACCCCCAGTGTTTCAGCGTTCTTCTACTCTCTTCCCTGTCTCAGTGGGTGTGACAGAGAGGAGAGCCCCGTAGATGCAGCACTTCGCGCTCTTCGACCTGGATAACACCTTGATCGACCGGCAGGCGGCTCTGAAGGTGTGGGCCCGTACATTCGCCGTGACCAGGGGCCTCCCGGGCGCTGAGCGACTGATCAGAGAAGCACTGCACTCGCGGGCCTACCCTCGCGACTTTGAATGGCTCCGCGCGGCTCTCGACGTCCGGGAGTCAGCTGCGGAGCTGTGGAGCGAGTACGCCGCCGGCGTGGCGGATAACGCGGCGTGCTCCCCTGGAGTGCGGCGCGGTCTCGGGGAGCTACGCGCGGCCGGATGGACGCTGGGTATCGCCACCAACGGAGCCACGGATATCCAGCGGGCAAAGATCGATCGAACCGGGCTTGCCGGTCTGGTCGACGGGGTGTGCGTCTCCGAGGAAGTAGGGGAGGTCAAGCCGGCGGCCGTGGTCTTCGAGGTCGCGGCGAAACGGTGCGGCGTGGAGCTGAACGGCGGCGGTTGGATGGTGGGAGACAACGCCGCGACCGACATAGCAGGAGGGCGGGATGTCGGACTGCGAACCTTATGGATCGCTGCTGGCCGACCGTGGCCCACCGACGACACCCGCCCGGACCTGGTTGCCGAGGACGCTTCCGCTGCAACGGCTCGGCTGCTGGCACTGGACTACTCCGAGCGGTCGTGAAGTAGGTCCAGGGCCTCTCGCATGTTCATAGATCGATCCTTCGCAGTCGCCCAATGGCCCATCACCCGCGCGGCAGCCTCAACGAGATCCGGGGGCAGATTCACCGCTGCGAGGGCACTTGCGGCCTCCCGCAGCTCTGGCGACCACCGCCATGCCCGCGCCGCGGTCTTCGGCACGTAGTCGGTCTCGCTCAGGTAGCTATTCGTGCGCCCCTGCGCGATATCGAGTAGCTCGTCTTCGACGCCGTATTCAGTGGCGAGGGCGTACGCCACCCCAACGAGCACTCGGCTCGTCTTCTGATAGCTGCTGTACGAGAGCTTCAGGGCGGAAGCTCGCCCGAGGCCACCCTCAAGCAAGTGTGTGTGCACCGCTGAGTCCGCGAAGATCTCAGCGACTTCCGTCAGCGCTGCCGCAGGTCCCGAGAGGTAAAGCCGAGCCCGCTTCGAATCGGACGGCGGGGAGCCGACGACAGCACCGTCTACGACGGTCGCGCCAGCCGTGGACACAACATCGCCGATCCTTGCCACCGTCTCAGGGGAGACCGCGTTTCCGTCCACGTAGATCCCGGAGAAGTGCAGTCCTGCCACCGCGTCGGCGACTTCCACGGCGTTGGCTGGCGGGCAGATGCTCAATATGACGTCGACACGCTCCGTCATGGCAGCAAGGTCACTCACGGCCGTGAGCCCGTGTTGTTCTGCTCGTTCCTTGCTCGCCGCGCTGCGACCCGCAGGGCACCACAGAACCTCGGTTCCTTGGCGTCTTGCCTGAGCGGCCACGGCAGCGCCCATGCTGCCGGGGTGGAGGATGCCGAGAACAGTCACTCGACCAGCCCTCGGATATCGCGGACCGCCGCGGGGGCGGCATCCAACACGGCGCCAGCGATGATGCCCGCGGTCTCTTCGGGGGCGCTCTGGTCGGTTCGGATTACGAGTGACCATGGCTCGCCAGGGTTGTCCAGGAGGTCTTGCCGTGTTTCGTGCCAGACCTTGAGCCTTGCCTCTACGTCCTTGTCGCCGCGCCCACGGCTGCGCTCGGCGGTCACCTCAAGCGGGCACCAAAGCAACACCTTCACCCAGTGGAGGGGGAAGGCACTGACCGCGTTCGCCCCCGCGACCTGGCCCATGTGTAGCACGGGGATACAGCCGGCGTCCGCCAGCGCGGAGAGTGCGGCGCGGTCAATGGCGTATTCGGCGTCGTACCGAGCATTGCGGTACAGGATCTCTCCGATCCGTGACAGCTGCTCAATGTGCTCCGACGTGGTGAGCCGGTAGCCGGTAGTGCGTCCAGGTCCGGCCTTAAGCCGCTGAAAGAGCGTGAACTCAGGTTGGGTACGGGTCAGTTCAGCTGTAATCGTGTCCTTCCCCGAGCCCGGAGGACCGTACAGGATTACCCCAGAGGTGCTCACAGGCCACCACCGTTCAGGATGTCTTGAGCCTCATCCACGAGCGTGACAGCGGCGCCGAGGTTGTTGTTCGCCACGAAGTGAGGGCCCTGCGGGCGCAACTTGAGGTCGAGTGACGCAAGGTACTCTTCCCAAGAATCCATTTTCCACATGTCGCGGGCTGCGCCCCGGAATTCAATGTACTCCCGCATGGACTCCGGATCGCATTCAACCCATATGGTCGAAAGTGCAACCTGCCTCGGGCGGCAGAAGTTCTGAAATCTCTGCATCCAGTCCGGCTGTGAGAACTCCGAGATGAACGGTGCATCCAGAATGACGGAAACGCCGGACCGGATATTCTCCTTCGCCACCTCGATGAGGCAGTGGTATTCGAGAGGGCGAACCTTCTCCCGATATAGATCCGAACTCCGGTCGTGTGCCTCGCCTCCGAGGGCTACAAGGAGTTGGTCAACGAGTCGGCGCGTGAGCGTGTCCTTATCTAGAATGGTCCAGCCGGTCAACCCTCCGAGAAACTTGGCGATCTCAGATTTCCCGGACCCGGCAAACCCTCCGACAAGCACCACGGAAGGCACGTCGACTACACCGCTTGATGCGGTCGTTCGTCGGAGCCATGCATTGACGATTCGTTCCCGGAAGGCGTCAGCATCCACGTCGTCCGTGCCTGCCTGAATGCTGCTGAGCGCCTTCCTGATGGCTTCGGAGGGCTCGGACGCCGTAGGTTCCGGCGCTATCGTGGCGATGCTCACTGCGGGCTCCTCTCCGGGGAGTGCTGGACGGAAGCCCAGTTCTGTTTCGCTACTGCGGTAGAGAATGCAATACGCACGTCGGTAATGCGGATTTGGGTGCGTGCCGTTCTCGTGGCTCCAGATGGTCTGGAAGTTGCCAGCCACGTTCAGCTTGTGCCGCTCGGCAATGTCGCGCAGCTTCTCTCCGACTTCTTCTAGGGTCAGTTCGAAACTTGTTCGGTGCTGATTAAGCAGGTTCGACTTTTCCTTGCGAGCCATCTTCCCCCCAGGGGTAGCAGCTTGACGGGCGTCAGTGTAGCGACTCATCTAGCGCCGCGAAACTTCGTGATACTGCGCGTATAAGAGCTCGTGTAAAACGAGCTGAAGCGAAGTCGGGTAGGCGTTCGTGATACCGATATTCCGGCCGTCGCTGTGGAATTGAGCACACCCCAACGAGGAGGTGCTCATGGACCGGCGCAGGGTCGGAGCGGTCAGCAGGCGGCCGAGTCAACTCGGTCGCGACTGCGGGTCAGTTGGCTTCGAGATCCGTCACGCGTTCGCTGAGCTTGGCGAGTGCGCTGCGGAGTTGGCCCACCTCATCCCGCAGCTCCGCGATCGCGCTCGTGGGGTCCGTTTTCTTGGCGACGTCTACGGCGTTGGCCGTGAGGAACGCCCCCTTCCCCTGGTGGCTGACGGCCAGCCCGTCAGCGTTGAGCTGCCGGACGGCCGCGCGAGCCGGCGTGACAGTGATCCCGTACTCGGTCTGAAGGGCCCCCAGGGACGGCAGCATGCCGGTCTCTGCGAACTCGCCTTCGGCGATCCGTCGCCGGAGGTCTTCCGCCACCTGCTGATATGCGGGCTTGCCGGTCCACTCGATCATTCGCACCTCACGTCTCATCGTGCCCTCTGGCTCATAGTGCCTAAGCCGCACAAGGAGAACCAGCACTCCGCGCACCTTGTTCCGTGGGGGCACTTGACGCACTATGGCTCACAGTGCACTATGACTCAAAGTTAGATCGGATCGATCCTGCAAGGGGACGGTCCGAGCAAAGCGCTTGACCTGCACAAACGCCCGGAGGGCCCCGTGGAACGGGTTCGAAGGAAGCGACTGCACTTTGACAACTGCATGGGGATCACGCCGCCTCTCCTCTGCCAAACGGCCAAGTAGGCGGTCACGCGGCTTACCGCGTGACGAACAGCGCAATCCATCGGTCCCGGGGTGCACGCGCGCCCCGACCGGTTGCCTCCCTCGTCCGTCTCCAACGGGCGGGGCCGAGGGGAGCCGGAACATCCACCTTCATTCGTTGGGAGAACGCCATGCGTCCTGCTGTTCGGATCATCTCGTTCGGTTACTTGCACCCAGGCCCGCCGCCGGAGGCGCACCTGACCATCGACCTGCGCCACCACTTCCGCGACCCGCACATCAGCCCGGACCTGAAGTACATGACCGCGCACGATGCCGAGGTCCGCACCACGGTGCTGAACACCCCCGGCATCGGCGCCCTGATCGACTCCACCGCGACGGCCGTTGCGGCGTTCGCCCTCGGACCGAGCGCGACGACCGTGCGCGTGTCCGTCGGGTGCGCGGGCGGCCGGCACCGCGCCCCGACGTTCGCCATGGCGCTGGCCGCGCAGCTGCGCGCGCTGGGCTTCGAGGTCACCGTCAATGACCTCGACCTGGCCAAGCCCGTCGTGACCCGCTGACCCAGCGCGCCCGCCACATTGTCAGCCCTCCGGAAAGGGGCACCACATGAGCTTCGCCGATTACGCCCGCAAGGCCGATGAGCTGCTGCAGGACGCGCTGAAGCCGACATGGCAGAAGTCCGAGGAAGACAAGGCACGCGTTCCCCAGTTGATCGCGGCAGCCGAGGTGTACGCCCGCCTCGCCGATGCCGCATCTCGGCTCCCCGACGGCGGGGAGAGCGAGACCGAGTGATCCGCCGCCGCTCACGCGGCGTGCCCCCGAGGCGGCCACCTCTCACCACCAGGCCGCGGCCGCCTCGACTCTCCGTCCCTTCGAATCTGGAGCACACCATGCGTTCGTACGTCAGCGGCCACCAGGCCGTATCAGCTGAAGACTTCGCAGAACTGGCCCTTGGCACACCGCCTGAACTGTGGCTCGGGGTACCGAACGAGAGCCCCGCAGAGCGCGCGGCTCGCCTGGACGCTGCACGCGACATCCTTGCCGAGTGGCCCGAGCTGCACGAGCGGGTCAGCCACCTGACGACCGGGGCACTTGAAGTCAACGCCCCGAAGCTCGCCGAGGTCATCGCCATCCCGCGGCCCGCCCAGCGGCGTCTGCGCCCCCGGAAGGGAGCGGCGGCATGAACACCCGCCGCACGTTGACCACGGCGCAGAAAGCCGTGTTGACCGCCGCCTTCCTGCCGATGGTCGCCACTGGCATCGCGGGGGGCATTGGGACGTTCAGCAACGTCAGCCGCGCGTACGGCCAGGGCACCGCACTGGGTGCGGTCGCCGCCGGTGAGGGCGCCACCGCGGTACTCGCCCTGGTCCTGCTGGGCTTGACTATGCTGGGCCAGGCCGCACCGCGCATCATCCGCGTGGGGCTGTGGGCGCTGCCGGCCGCCGCCTCCGTGATGTCCGCGATGGCCGGTGATGGCATCGGCCGCACGGTCATCTATGCGGTGACCCCGATGGGCATGTGCGTGGCCGCGGAGGGTATGGCCTTCCTCGCCCGTCGCATCGTGGTCCACCTTGACGGTCGCGACATCGAGGCCGAGGCGCAGGCCGCGGCCGTGGTTCGGGCGCTGGCCTACCACCGGGCCCGTGCGGTCAACCACCCGGACGCGAGCGTCCGCAAGGACTCGGAACGCGAGGCGTGGAAACTGGCTCGCGACATCGGGGCCGGGGACTACGCGCTTGGCGCGCAGCTGCTGCAGATCCAGCGTGAGCGGGTCACCAGCGGCGCCGATGCTGCCCTTGGGTCCATGTTCGCCGCCCTGGACAGCCCTGTCCGTCTGGCGGTGCCGAGCGGCAGCGCCCCGGCCCTCGCGGGGGAGTCCGAGCAGCCCAAGCCGCCGCGTAAGCGCGGCGGGAAGGGGCGCAAGGCCAAGCCTCCCGCGCGCACGCCCGAGCAGTTGCTCGCCGATGCACGCGATGTGACCGTCGCGTGGCCGGATGAGCAGCTGACGGCGGAGCGAATCCGTACCGCGGTGGGCTGCTCGCAGGCCAATGCCCGCACCCTGCGCGAGGCGCTGCGCGATGAGCGCCGCAACGGTGGACCGGCGCCGCTGCACGTGGTCGGGGGTGGTCGCTGATGTCGCCCGCGTTTGGCAAGTGCTACGACCCGCACGGCGCCCGCTACGGCGTGCCCACTTACCCGTGGAAGTTCGCCCCGGACGGGCTGGCCACCCGCCGGCAGTTACGTGCCCGCGGCCTGCGGCCGGGCGGGCAGGACATCGCCGCGCAGGTGATGCGGCAGAGCCGGGGCGGCGGGGTGCGGGTCGCCTACCTCTACGAGATCGGCCGGGCCAAGGCGGTGCGGCCGATGACCTCCCGCAAGTGGGGCGCGCTGGCGCTGGCCATGCTCGCCCGCCGCACCTGTCCGCAGTGCCGCACGGACGCGGGCTACTGCATCCCCGCCTCACTCGGGGTGTGCGTGCCGTGCGCCGACTCCAATACCGCTGCCGCGTAGCCGCGGCCCGAGCCTGCAAGGACCCGACGATGACCACACACGTAGACGCGACCTTCTACAACAACCTGCTGCCGGAGCTGACCAGCCTGGCCGCGGCGTACCGCGCCAAGATGCGCGCTGAGGACGAAGCACTGCGGCGAGCGGCGGAAGAGGCCGAAAGGCAGCAGATCCTCGCGCAGTGCAACGCGGTGATTGCGGAAGCCCGCGACAGCCTCTCGTTCTATTTCCCCGACACCTTGTCCAGGGTGCTGCCCCACGAGGCATGGGCGGGCTACCCCAGCGGCCAGCACTTCGGCCGCGCTTCGCGCGAGCCGATCGCCGTAGCCTCCCTCGGTTCCGGGGTGTGGCTGACCTACGACGAGAGCCCGTACGGCGGGTCGCAGTTCCACCTGGTTCGAGCCTGCGCCGAGTGCAGCCGCTACTTCGAGGTGGACATCACCGACGACCGCCAGGTCGCGCTGGCGCTGGAGAACAACCCGGTCAACGTCCGCTGCGACGGCTGCTACACCAACCGCGCCGACGTGCCGTTCTGAACATCTGACTGCCGGGGGTCTGGCCGCTGGGCCGACCAAGCACGCGGCCAGACCCTGTATCCCTCCTCACAGAAGGACACCAGAAGTGAACCACGACGACGACAACGAGCTGTTCAACCGGCTCGAAGCAGACATGGCCGCGAACGGCGCGGTCGTAGATTTCGAGAAGGCCCGTGCCGCCCGCGAGTCGGCTCCCGACACAGGACCCGACTCCGAGCCGACCGAGTCGGGCGCCCCGACCCCGACCGAGGCACCCGACCGCTCCGCCCCCGAGTCGGATGACGCGTCGGGCGACTCCAAGGCACGGGTGATGGTGGACCAGTCGGGTATGGCGGTCGGCCCGGGCTATCTGGGTCGGTTGGTCGGGGCGAAGCGGCGGGCGATGGTCCCGCCGTGGCTGACCTCGCTTGCGGAGCTGAAGACGGCTACCACGTGGGTGGCGCGGCATTACGCGCACGCCACCGGCTACCACGCGCTGCGCTCCCCGGTCTACGCCGGTCGGCTCGCCATGCAGGCCCCGGCCGGGGCGGCGAAGTTCGTTGGCGGCTCGCTGCGCTGGGTGAGCGACCGCGAGGGGGAGCCGGTCCGGCTCGCCGCCGTGCGGCGCGAGGATGCCGCGGAGTATCTGAAGCTCTCCCGGCAGCGCGACGCCCGGGTCCGGGCCCGCGCACTGGTCGGGGTGCTGGCGCTGTTCGTCGGCGTCGGGGCGGCGCTGGCCATCTATGTACTCGCCCCCGGGTGGCTGCAAGCCGTCTCGATCAGCGCGGTAACGATGGCGCTCGGGTTCGCCGGCCGTAAGGCCGACGATCCGGTCATCCACCGTGCGGTGGAGCTGTCCAAGACCACGAAGCTGACCAGCAACATCGTGCTCCGCGCGCTCGGTTCGCTCGGCATTCCGGCGATCAACCAGGCGCAGGCCAGGGGCCGGGACGGGTTCGAGTTCACCGCCCCGATCACCCGCGACGGGCCCGGCTGGCGATGCGAGGGCAACCTGCCCTTCGGCGTCACCGTCACCGACATCATCGAGCGCCGCGAACGCCTCGCGTCGGGTGTGCGCCGGCCGCTGGGCTGCGTGTGGCCCGAAGCGGTCCCGGATGAGCACACCGGGCACCTGGTTTTGTGGGTCGGCGATCAGGACATGTCCAAGGCCAAGCAACCCGCCTGGCCGCTGAAGAAGACCGGCACCGTGGATCTGTTCAAGCCGGTCGCCTACGGCACCGACCAGCGCGGGCGCTGGGTCGCGGTCACGCTCATGTACATCGCAGGTGTGATCGGCGCGATCCCGCGCATGGGCAAGACGTTCCTGCTCCGGCTGCTGCTGCTCATTGCGGCGCTCGATCCGCGGGCGGAGCTGCACACCTACGACATGAAGGGCACTGGCGACCTGGATCCGGTCGGCAACGCCGTCTCGCACCGCCACGCCGCGGGCGATGACGATGAGGCCATCGGCTACGTGCTCGCCGACTTCCGTGCTCTGCGTGAGGAACTGCGGCGTCGCACGAAGGCGATCCGTGCGCTGCCGCGGGACATCTGCCCGGAGTCGAAGGTGACCAGCCAGTTGGCGGACAAGCGGTCTTTGGGGCTGCATCCGATCGTGGTCGGGGTGGATGAGTGCCAGGTCCTCTTCGAGCACCCCGAGCATGCCAAGGAGTTCGAGGAGATCGCCACCGACCTGGTCAAGCGCGGCCCGGCGACCGGGATCGTGCTGCTGCTCGCGACGCAGCGGCCGGACGCGAAGGCGCTGCCGACCGGGATCTCCGCGAACGCCTCGGCGCGCTGGTGCCTGAAGGTCATGGGTCAGCTGGAGAACGACATGGTGCTGGGCACCTCCGCGTACAAGCGCGGGGTGCGGGCCACGATGTTCTCCTGGAAGGACAAGGGCATCCACTACTTCGTGGGTGAAGGCTCCGACGCGCGGATTGTGCGCAGCGTCTACCTGGACGCGAAGGACGCGGATGCCATCGCGCTGCGGGCCCGCAAGGCCCGCGAGCAGGCGGGCACCCTGTCCGGCCACGCCCTCGGAGAAGAGCCGGAGCCGCTGGCCCCGGCCTACGATCTGCTGGCGGACATCCTCGCGGTGGTTCCGGCCAAGGAGCTCAAGGTGTGGTCGGAGACGGTGGTCGCGAGGCTGGCGGAGCTGCGGCCGGAGGCCTACGACGGCTGGGACCCCGACGCCCTTGCCGCCGCGCTCAAGCCGCACCGGATCGCCACCGTCCAGGTGGGCCGCCGCGTGAACGGCAAGGTGGTGAACCGGCGAGGCATTGAGCGCTCCCACATCACCGCCGTGATTGCGGAGCGTGATGGAAACCGGGACGCGGGCTGACTGTCCGGGGGCGCTAACGCTAGCGGCAACCCCCGCTAACGTTAGCGCCCCCGCTAGCGCCCTAAACCGCATCTGATCAGGCCGCTAGCGGATAGCGGCCCACCTGCGCAAACCCACTCCACACCCCAAACCCAACCCTGGGAGGCTCCCATGGGCACCGCTATCGCCTGCCTACTAGTCATCACATTCTGTTACGCCGCCGTGTGCACGGTCAGCCCGTTCGGCCGCTGCCGCAAGTGCCGCGGCTGGGGCCACAAGCTCAAGACCGGCCGCTTCACCGGGCGGCTCAAGCGCGGCAAGGACTGCCGCCGCTGCAAGGCCACCGGCTACCGCATACGCACCGGCCGACACCTGTACAACCTCGCCGCCCGCCTCCACCACGCCAACCGAGCCGTGACCGACGACCGTGCCCGCACGGCCGTCAACGCAGCCAAGGAGGCCCGGACATGGAACTGACCCTGTCCGTGTGGCTCGTGGCCGGCATCGGCGTCGCCGTGATGCTCAAGCTGCGCTCCACCACCGCCACAGCCGCCGTACTCGCCGCGCTCTTCGGCTTCTACCTCGCCGACACCAGCGCGGCACCCGACATCAACGAGCTCGTTCAGTCCGTCGCTCAGGCCGTCAAGGGCTTCGGCGACTAACCACAGGAGATCCCGAGATGACCCACCACGTTCCGGACCGCCGCCGCGCACCGGCCGCGGTCCACCACCCGATACCGTTACCGACCGAGCAGCCGCACGCCGCGCCGCTGGTGCCCCGGCCGGACAGCATCCCCGAGGTAACCCAGGTGCAGCTGCCCGATGGCCGCGTCGTCACCGGCTACACCCTCACCCCACCGCAGCCCCTCACCCCCACACCGCAGCCCGCGGCAGTCAGCCCGCTGGCCAAGAACCTCGCGCTGGCCGGGCTCGGCTTCGCCGCCGTCTGCGGCGGCCTGATCCTGCTCACCAGCTTCATCACCGCACTCGCCAACCTGGTGATGAACTTGATCATCCTGGTCGCCGTCGTCGCCGGCCTGTACGTCGCCGTGCAGATCTTCGGCGGTGGCGGGGGCGGCGGGACCACGGTCAACACGCGCAAGGCCGTGTTCAAGAACAACCGGTTCTACGGCTGAGCGGGGGCATCACCGATGCCCAAACCGCTCCCGGTCGAATACGTCGTCACCCGCCCGGCCAAGCCGTCCTGGTGGCGACTGCACCGCCATGAAGTCCTCTTCGTGCTCGGCATCGCCGTCGGCTTCTGGCTCTGCCACGGCTGCGGCGCCACCGCCCAGAGCCCGCACCCGCAACACACCCCAAGCCCCACCCCGGAGCACCGCAGCGTGCAACCGCTGCCCGAACCCAAGGAGAACTGACCCGTGTTCGAGATCCGCATCATCTGCGACCCGCCCGACACCGAGCAGGTCACCAAGGCCCTGTCCGCCGCGTTCGCCATCGGACCAGTCCGCCAGTACGCAACCCGCGACGGCCGGCGCGCTCGGCTGTACGTCACGGCGGAGTACGGCCCCCGCTCGGAGGACTTCCCAAGCCCGGCCATCGCGTACGCCGAGGCGCCCAGCATCATCAGCGAAATTGGCTGGGTTGCCCGCACGGTGGCCGATAGGCCGCTTGGCGGCAGTCTCGGGCGCGGCTTCTGGCTGCGTAAGGCCGCCGTACTCGACCGCATTGCACTGGCCGATGCGGAGGACCAGTACCGTCCGGACGCTCCTGTGATCGCCGCTGAGGCAGCTGAGCGGCTCATGGAAATCGACCGGGAAGCGGGGCTTGGGCCCGGAGCGACGAGCAACGGCGGCCCGTACTGGGTGGATCACCCGGAGGCCATCGCGCACCCACGGGGCTACGTCCGTCAGGAGTACGCCCTGTGGAGCGCCACCCACTAGAGACGCCCGAGGCGGCCGCCTCTCACCACAAGACCGCGGCCGCCCCGGCTCCCCGTCCCTTCTCAAGAACTAGGAGTACTCCAAGCATGCCTGAAGCCGAACGGAGTGGACAGCTCAGGGCAGCGCTCGACGCTGCGTCGCGGGGCTGGCACGTCTTCCCCCTGATCCCCGGTGAAAAGCGCCCCGCGGTCCGTGACTGGTCCGAGCGCGCCACCACCGATCAGGAGCGCGTCCGTAGGTGCTGGACGCACGCCCCGTACAACGTCGGCATCGCTACGGGGCCGTCTCGACTGGTCGTCATTGACCTCGATATGCCGAAGAGCGCGGACGAGGTTCCGCCGGCCAAGTGGGCGGAACCGGGAGTCACGAGCGGCGCCGATGTCCTCGCGGTTCTGTGCGAGAAGCACGGCCAGCCCTTCCCGGACGACACGTACACCGTGAGCACGTGGAGCGGCGGAACCCATCTCTATTTCGAGGCCCCGGAAAGTGAGCCCCTGCGCAACACCACGGGGGACAGCGCCAATGGCCTCGGCTGGAAGGTGGATACCCGGGGCGCCGGCGGGCTCATCGTGGCCGCGGGCAGCGTCTTCGGTGGGCGGCCGTACGAGACCGTACGAGAGGCCCCCGTGGCGGCGCTGCCTGAATGGCTCGCCGAACTCCTGCGGCCGGCGCCCTTGCCCCCGCAGAGGCCCGTAACGGTGGCTCTCGCGGCCGACCGGCGCGGCAAGTGGCTGGCGGCGGCGGTGAATGGGGAGCTGAAGCGCGTCACGGCTTCTGGTCCGCACGAGCACAACAACGCGCTCTATCTCGCGGCGGTAGCCCTCGGGCAGCTCGTTGCCGGGGGAGAGCTGACCTCTGAGGACGTCACGGCATGGCTCGCCGATGCCGCACAGAGGGTGGGACAAGCGGACCGCGAGGCCCAGAAGACCATCGCTTCAGGTCTTCGGGCTGGCGCCAATCGACCGAGGACGGTAGCGGCATGACCGGCACTGACCCGCTCGGACCACAGCACCTGCATTCCGTCCCGACGGACCTTCCGCCGCAGCCGGATAAGGCCGCACAGATCCGTCAGCGCACGGCTTGGAGCGCATCGGAACTCATGGCGACGGAGTTCCCGGAGCCGAAATGGGCCGTGCCGGGCCTGCTCTCCGAGGGCGTCAATTTGCTCGCCGGCCCTCCGAAGGTGGGGAAGTCGTGGATGTCGCTCGGGCTCGGGCTCTCAGTGGCGTCCGGGGGCAAGGCACTCGACGCCGTAGACGTCGTGGGCGGCCCCGTGCTCTACCTCGCGCTGGAAGACACCCCCCGCCGTCTTCAGACCCGAATGCGGAAGCTGCTCGGAGGGCAGCAGGCTCCGCCCGGCCTAATGCTCGCGACGCAGTGCCCGCCACTCCCACAGGGCGGGAACGAGGCCATCGCGAACTGGCTGGACCGCAATCCCGACGCGCGCATGGTCGTCATCGACGTGTTCGCCAAGATGCGCGGTGCCTCCCCGGTGGGTGCCTCTGCGTACGACGCCGATTACGCAGCCGTGGGTCACGCCAAGCGCCTCGCGGACCACTACGGCGTGGCGTTCGTGCTGGTCCACCACGTCCGCAAGGCGGGATCGGACGACTTCCTCACTGAGGTCTCCGGCACCAACGGACTCGCGGGCGCAGCTGACGCGACGCTCGTACTCAAGCGCTCCCGCGGCAAAGCCGATGGGGTGCTTCACGTCACCGGCCGCGACGTGGATGAGGCCGAGTACGCGCTTCAGTTCCACGCTGGCGCGGGCGCTTGGCAGCTACTCGAAGGACCCGCGGGTGACCACACCATCGGGGACACCCGCGCTGCGATCCTCCGGCACGTGCGGGAGCACCCCGGGGCCAAGCCGAAGGACATCGCAGAGGCGACAGGGCTGGAATCGAGCCTGGTCCGGCAGACGTGCTCGCGCATGGTCACGGACGCCCAGCTCGTCCGCGACGCGAGCGGCTATCTCGCCCCGGATCTCGGGGGTGCTGCATGAGCTGTCACAGCTGTCGCAGTGTCACACCTGTCATGCCTGTCGCGCCGATGGAGAGGACGGAGAAGTGAGCGACGAATTCGACGCTGTCGAAAGCCAGCTGCCGACCGACCCCACGTTGGCGCTGCTCACCGTAGAGGAAGCCGCTCGCCGCCTCGGAGTCGGTCGCACTGTGTGCTTCCGGCTCATTGCCTCGGGTGACCTCGAATCGGTCACCCTCGGACGCTCGCGCAGGGTGCCCGCTGAGGCCGTCCCCGAGTACGTCGACCGCCTGCGCCAAACCCAACGGTCCGCCGCCAGCCCGGCCGCATGAGGAGGCATCCATGAGCGACGAGAGCAACAACGAGAGCACCCCGCAGAAGGACAGCAAGCCGAAGCGCACCCGTCAGCCCAACGGCCGATCCTCGATCTACCAAGGCAAGGACGGGAAGTGGCACGGCCGCGTCACCGTGGGCGTGCGCGACGACGGCACGCCGGACCGCCGGCATGTCGAGCGGAAGACTCAGTCCGAGGTCGTGAGCGCAGTCCAGGAGCTGGAAAAGCAGCGTGATGCCGGGACCGTGCGCAAGCCGGGGAAGCCCTGGACCGTCCGGGCGTGGCTGACGCACTGGATTGACCACATCGCCCCGCTCGCGGTCAACGAGAACACGATGGTGGGCTACGGCGTCGCCGTACGGAAGCACCTCATTCCCGGCCTCGGAGCGCACCGGCTGGACCGCTTGAAGCCCGAGCACATCGAGGTCTTCTACGCGAAGATGCAGGCCGCCGGCAGCAAGCCCGCGACCGCTCACCAGGCGCACCGCACCCTGCGTACAGCGCTCAACGAGGCGGTTCGCCGCGGTCACCTTGGCCAGAACCCCGTACGGCTCGCCAAGGCCCCCAGGGTTCGAGAGCAGGAGGTGCAGCCCTACACAGTTGAGGAGGTCCGCCGCATCCTGCGGGCCGCAGACCGGCGCCGGAACTCTGCGCGGTGGGCTATCGCGCTCTCGCTCGGTCTGCGGCAGGGCGAAGCTCTCGGACTGAAGTGGTCCGATGCGGACCTTGAGAACGGCGTCTTGTGGGTGCGACGCAGCCGCCGGCGCCCGCAGTACGCGCATGGCTGCGGCGACACCTGCGGACGGAAGGCGGGGTTCTGCCCGCAGAGGCAGCGAACGAACCCGGAGACCGGCGAGACCAAGAGCCGGGCGGGGCGGCGGGCTGTGGGCCTTCCTCCACAGCTTGTGGACCTGCTCGGTAAGCACAAGGCGACGCAGGAAGCCGAGCGAATCGAGGCGGGCGACCGATGGCACGAGGAAGGGTGGCTCTTCGCGACCCCGGTCGGCCTCGGCTGCCCGCCGCGGACGGACTACACCGAGTGGAAGGAGCTTCTTCGAGACGCGAAGGTGCGAGACGGCCGCCTGCATGACGCTCGCCACACCGCCGCTACCGTCCTGCTGATCCTTGGCGTCCCCGAGAGGGCCGTAATGGGGCTCATGGGCTGGTCCTCGACGGCCATGGCCGCGCGGTATCAGCACATGGTCGATACGGTGCGGACCGGCATCGCTGCGCAGGTGGACGGGCTCATCTGGGAGCCGGGGACGGAAGGCCCGGACGACGATGATGACGGGCTCGCGGGCGCGCTCGTACCGGCGAACTGAGACGGAAACTGAGACGGAAGATCACAAAGGGCGGACCCTCGCGGGTCCGCCCTTTGGTGTTTCTGCACTTCAAAGCGGTAGCGGTGGGATTTGAACCCACGGTTGGCTTGCACCAACACTCGCTTTCGAGGCGAGCTCCTTCGGCCGCTCGGACACGCTACCGAGAGGAAGCCTAACCCACGGGGCCCGGTGCTCTGAAATCGGATTCCCGGAAGAACGTGGTCAGCAGGCCGCCGCATTCTTCCGCCAGCACCCCGTGGATCACCTCGGGGCGGTGGTTGAGGCGGCGGTCGCGGACGACGTCCCACAGGGAGCCCGCCGCGCCCGCCTTCTCGTCGGTCGCGCCGTACACCACCCGGTCGAGGCGCGCGAGCACGGCAGCGCCCGCGCACATGGTGCACGGCTCCAGCGTCACGACCAGCGTGCAGCCGGTCAGCCGCCATTCGCCGAGGTGCTTCGCGGCCTCCCGTACGGCCAGCACCTCGGCATGCGCGGTCGGGTCCCCGGTGGCCTCGCGCTCATTGCGGCCGCTGCCGAGGACGGTGCCGTCGGGGCCGAGGACGACGGCGCCGACCGGGACATCGCCGGTCGCGGTCGCCGCCTCGGCCTCCGCCAGGGCCCGGCGCATGGCCGGGACCCAGCGGTCGCGCAGGGGGTCGGGCGGGGCGGTCAGCGGACGGCCTCCAGGATGTCGGCGCCCATCAGCGGACCGCCTCCAGTACGTCGGCGGCGCCCAGGACGTCCGCGATCGCGCCGAGGGCGTCCGCGTCCGACAGGGACAGCAGCTCCTTTTCCGATACGCCGAGGTCGTCGAGGAGCTGCGGGTCGCCGACCGGTCCCGGCGGGACCGCGGAGCCGCCGGACCCCGTGCTCTCGTCGTCGCCGTCGTCGTCCTCCTCGGGCTCGCCGTCCTCCGTGCCGTCGAGGTCGGTCAGCTGGTCAAGGTCCTCGGCTTCCTCCGGGTCCCGGCCGAGCAGGTCGTCGGTGAGCAGGATCTCCCCGTACGAGCTGCGGGCGGCCGCGGCGGCGTCCGAGACGAAGATGCGGGGGTCTTCCTCGCCGTCGACCCGGACGACGCCGAACCAGGCGTCCTCCTGCTCGATGAAGACCAGCACCGTCTCTTCGTCATCGCTCGACGACTCGCGGGCCAGGTCGGCCAGGTCGTCCAGCGTCTCCACGTCATCGAGCTCTGTGTCGCTCGCTTCCCACCCGTCTTCGGTGCGCGCGAGCAGTGCGGCGAAGTACACCGTGACTCTCCCACTGGTCCTAGGTGTGCTGGGCCGGGCGGCGCGAGAAAGCTGCTGCTTCTCTCCCCCGGGTCCCCCCGGGAGCCCGCCCTTATCCGCATCGTGGCAGAAACTTTTGTGCTGCGCGGGGTCTTCCGCGCTGCGTCGTCCACGGAAATCCCGCTGACCAACCCCGCGGCCCCCTCCCGGCGGTACGCGGACCTCTCCATCACCAGGCGCAGGCGCTAGGGTCGGGGCATGCGCGTACACGTCGTCGACCACCCGCTGGTGGCGCACAAACTCACCACGCTGCGCGACGAGCGCACCGACTCGCCGACCTTCCGCCGGCTCGCCGACGAGCTGGTCACGCTGCTGGCGTACGAGGCGACGCGGGACGTGCGCACCGAGCAGGTGGACATCGTCACGCCGGTGACGCCCACGACGGGCGTGCGGCTCGCGCGGCCGCGGCCCATCGTCGTACCGATCCTGCGGGCCGGGCTCGGGATGCTCGAGGGCATGGTGCGGCTGCTGCCGACGGCCGAGGTCGGCTTCCTCGGGCTGATCAGGGACGAGGAGACGCTGCAGCCCAGCACGTACGCGAACCGGCTCCCGGACGACCTCTCCGGGCGGCAGGTCTACGTGCTCGACCCGATGCTGGCGACCGGCGGCACCCTGATCGTGTCGATCAAGGAGCTGATCAAGCGGGGTGCAGACGATGTCACCGCGCTGTGCCTGCTGGCGGCGCCGGAGGGCATCGAGGCGATGGAGAAGGAGCTGGCGGGCTCGCCGGTGACGGTCGTCACGGCTTCGGTGGACGAGCGGCTCAACGAGCACGGGTACATCGTGCCGGGGCTCGGGGATGCCGGGGACCGGATGTACGGGGTCGCGGACTAGCCGCTGCCGCTCAGCAGGTCCGCGTCGGCTTCGGGGCCGGCGGCTTGGTCAGCGCCTTCAGGGCCGCTGTCGCCTGCTTCTCCTTGGCCAGGGTGACGAACTCCTGGCCGAGGATCAGATCCACTTCGCCGCCCTTGCGGTCGTCCGTCTTCGGCTGTGCGCCGGCCAGCTGCGTGCCGAGCACCGCCAGGGAGCTGTCCGCGGCGGTCTTGGAGCCGAGCAGGATCCCGGGGCCGTCGACCTTCTTGTCGTACTTCTTCGGGGCGTTGCCCACCTCGCCGATGTCGAAGCCGCGCTTCTTCAGCGCCTTCGCCGTCTTGTCGGCAAGACCGGATCGGGTGGTGGCGTTCAGGACGTTGACCTTGATGGTGTCCGGCTTCGGCAGCGGCTTGGGCTTCGGCAGCTTGGCCGCGGAGGCCGAGGCGCAGTTCTGCTTCGCCGCGGTGTCCTTGGAGCCGTCGCCGGAGAAGGCGGAGACGAGCTGCACGGACCCCCAGGCGAGCAGCGCGAGCAGGGCGGCGGAGGCGGTCAGGAGCAGCACCCGGTGCTTGGTGCGGCTGCGCCGCATCTGCGGGTACTTGGTGCCCTTGATCTTGTATTTCCCGCCCATGCCGGGGGGCGTGAGCATGCTCATACGCGCAGGGTAGTGCGGTTACGGTGCCATGCCTACTAAACGATCAATGGCGGGTGAAGACGCCGCCTGAACGGGGTAACCGGCGGACGCTCAGCCGAGCTCCAGCACCCTGGCATGCAGCACCTGGCGCTGCTGCAGCGCCGCGCGCACCGCGCGGTGCAGCCCGTCTTCCAGGTAGAGGTCGCCCTGCCACTTCACGACATGCGCGAAGAGGTCGCCGTAGAAGGTCGAGTCCTCCGCGAGGAGGGTCTCCAGGTCGAGCTGCCCCTTGGTGGTGACGAGCTGGTCCAGCCGCACCGGGCGTGGGGCGACGTCCGCCCACTGCCGGGTGCTCTCCCGGCCGTGGTCGGGGTACGGCCGGCCGTTTCCGATGCGCTTGAAGATCACACGGAAAGCCTACCGGGGACAGCGGCCGGGGCGCAGCCGTGCTGCACGGATGCAATGCTGGCAAACCAGGGCATTGCGGGTGGTGGAGGCTGGGATGACCGAGGAAGTGACGACCCCCGCGGCGGCGAGCGAGCTTCCCGGGCAGGTCGCCGCCGTCGCCGGCGGGTACGCCTTCGAGGGGCCTGCGCTGGAGCTGGGCGCGGCGCTGTGGGAGGGGACGGCGTATCCGGCCGCCCCGGTCCGGATTCCACTCGGCATGATGAATCGCCACGGCCTCGTCGCGGGCGCCACCGGCACGGGCAAGACCGTCACCCTGCAGCTCCTCGCCGAGCAGCTCTCGGCGGGCGGCGTGCCCGTCTTCCTCGCCGACATCAAGGGCGACGTGTCCGGCGTCGCCGCGGCCGGGGACGCGAACGACAAGATCTCGCAGCGGATGGCCGAGATCGGGCAGGAGTGGGAGCCGGCGGCCTTCCCGGCGGAGTTCTACAGCCTGGGCGGCGCCGGCAGCGGCATCCCGCTGCGCGCCACCATCACCGACTTCGGCCCGCTGCTGCTCGCCAAGGTGCTCGGCCTGAACCAGACCCAGGAGCAGTCGCTCGCGCTGATCTTCCATTACGCCGACGGCAAGGGCCTCGAACTCGTCGACCTCAAGGACCTGCGGGCGGTGCTCGCCTACCTCACCACCGACGAGGGGAAGGCGGAGCTCAAGGAGCTCGGCGGCATCTCGTCCGCCACCATGGGCGTGCTGCAGCGCACCGTCACCGCCTTCGAGGCGCAGGGCGCGGATCTCTTCTTCGGCGAGCCCGCCTTCGACACCAGCGAGCTGCTGCGGACGAACGCCGACGGCCGCGGGGTCATGTCCGTACTGGAGCTGCCGTCCGTACGGGAGCAGCCGCAGGTCTTCTCCACCTTCCTGATGTGGCTGCTGGCCGAGCTCTTCCAGACGCTGCCGGAGGTGGGGGACGCCGAGCGGCCGAAGCTGGTGTTCTTCTTCGACGAGGCGCATCTGCTCTTCAAGGACGCGTCGAAGGCCTTCCTGGAGTCGATCGTGCAGACGGTGCGGCTGATCCGGTCCAAGGGCGTCGGGGTCTTCTTCGTGACGCAGACGCCGAAGGACGTACCCGAGGACGTCCTCGCCCAGCTGGCGAATCGCGTACAGCACGCGCTGCGCGCCCACACCCCCACCGACCAGCGAAATCTCAAGGCCGCCGTGAAGACCTTCCCCACTTCCGACTACGACCTCGAAGAGGTGCTCACCACCCTCGGTACCGGCGAGGCGGTGGTGACCGTGATGAGCGAGAGCGGGGCGCCGACGCCGGTGGCGGCGACGCGGCTGCGGGCG
Source organism: Streptomyces boninensis (assembly GCF_048572725.1). Lineage (NCBI taxonomy): Bacteria > Bacillati > Actinomycetota > Actinomycetes > Kitasatosporales > Streptomycetaceae > Streptomyces > Streptomyces boninensis. The sequence continues at coordinate 4,824,591 of NZ_CP183837.1, read as the reverse complement.
CCGCGGTCGCGGATGGGGCCGCTGGGCGACGACGCCGTGGACGCGGCGGCCCGGGCCTCGCTGCTGTACGGGCGGTACGCGGAGGCGGTGGACCGGGAGTCCGCGTACGAGGTGCTGGAGGCCGCGAAGTCGGCGCACGCGGCCGAGGAGGCGCAGGCGCAGGCCGCGGCCGAGGCGCAGGCCGCCGAGGCCAAGGCCGCCAAGCAGGCGAAGGCGGCGGCGCCGGAGGGGATCGTGGACCAGGTGGTGGGCAGCGGGATCTTCAAGTCCCTGGCCAGGTCCATGGGGACGCAGCTGGGGCGGGAGATCAGCCGGACGCTGTTCGGCACCCGGCGGCGCTGACGCCCGCCCCGGAAACGGCGGTACGGGCCCGGAGACCTGGCCCGGGCCCGTACCGCGCTTTGGTGCTTACTCGGTGGCGTGGTCGCCGTGCAGGCCGCCGCCGCCCGTGTCGCCGCCCGCGGTCGGGGCGGAGGTGACCGGCGCGGTCAGCGCGCTGAGGTCGAGGGCGTAGGTGCCGACGGCGTTGGCGATGACGTCGATGTTGGCGTCGAAGGCCTTCATCGAGACGTTGTCGATGTCGTCGCACGCGGCGTGGTAGCACGGGTCGTACGCGACACCCGCCGTGCCGCCGAACTTCGCCGCCTGCGCAGGCGTCTTGACGCCCTCGGCGCCGGTGAAGGTGCCGCCGGCGGGGATGCCGACCGCGATGAACGGGCCGTAGTCGGAGCGGCCGGTGAAGTCGGTGCCCTCGTGCGGCAGGCCGCGCTTGTCCATGAAGTCGGTGATCTGCTTCTCCAGTTGGGCCGAGCCCTCGGGGCCCGGGCCCGCGCCGGTGGCGTCGGAGTCGTCGCCGTCGTAGACGAAGAGGCCGTAGTTCGGTGAGGCGATCATGTCGAAGTTGAGGTAGAGCTTGATCTGCTGCTTCTGCGCGTCGGTCAGCCGGCCGACGTAGTCGGTGGAGCCGACCAGGCCGAGTTCCTCGGCGCCCCAGAAGGCGAAGCGGACCTTGTGCTTGACCTTGGCCTTCGACTTGGCGAGGGAATCCGCGGCCTCGAGGAGGCCTGCCGATCCCGATCCGTTGTCGTTGATGCCGGGGCCGTCCTGGACGCTGTCGAGGTGGGCGCCGAGCATGACGGTCTTGTCGGCGTCGCCGCCGCGGGTCTCCGCGAGCACGTTGGTGGTCTCACGCTCTTCCGCGAGCTGCTGAATGTCCAGCTTGACCTCGACGGGACCGGCCGCGACCTGAGCGGCGAGGGCCTCGCCGGCGGCCAGGGTGATCCCGCCGGTGGGGATCCTGCCGGCCGCCGGGTCGCCGAGGGTGCCCAGGAGGTCGCCGGCCACGTTGTTGTAGATGACCGCGCCCACGGCGCCGGCCTCGGCGGCCGCGGCCTGCTTCTCGGCGAAGGTGCAGCCGCCGCGTTTGATCAGCGCGACCTTGCCGGTGAAGGCGCCGGCCGCGTAGTCGGAGGCGGTGCAGCCGGTGGTGCCGTCGGCGTCCACGGGCGGGGCGGCGAGGGCCGCCGTGACGCCGCCCTCGGGGGTGGACTTGGTGTACGTCATCGCCCTGATCCCGACGTCGCCGGGCGTCGGGGAGACGACCGAGAGCTTCTCGGTGAGCGTCTCGACATAGGTGAACTTGAACGTGTCGTAACTGACCTTGTACCCGGCCCGCTTGAGCGTCTTGTAGACGTATGCGGCGGACCTGTCGTACCCGTCGGTGCCTGCGGCGCGGTTGTCGCCGCTGGCGTCGGCGATCGCCTGGAGCGCCCGCAGATGACGGTGCGCGTCCTTGGCGTCGGAGTCGCGGACGAGCTTCTTGGCAAGGCGCGCGGCCGGGTCCCCGTCGTCGGGGGCGGCGGTCGCGGGCGCGGCACTGGCTATGGCCAGCGGGGTGGCGAGAGCGGCTGCGGCCAGCACAGCGATGACTCTTCGATGGCTCACGTGGGATCCCTTCCCGGGCGCGATCGGCGGAACGGAAAGCGAAGTGCGTGAGCGCAAGTTAGCGGCAGCGGTGCGTTTGGGGAATGGGGCGGATGGTGCCGGGATGTGCCCTTAATTCACCTGTTTCTGCGCGGCCTTGGCCTTCTGCTTGGCTTCCTGCTTGAAGGCGCGCACCTTGGTGAGCGACTCGGGCCCGGTGATGTCCGCTACGGAGCGGTGCGAGCCCTGCTCGCCGTATGCCCCGGCCGCCTCCCGCCAGCCGTCGGGGGTCACGCCGAGCTGCTTGCCGAGCAGCGCGAGAAAGATCTGCGCCTTCTGCTTCCCGAAGCCGGGAAGGTCATTGAGCCGCTTGAGCAGCTCCTTGCCGGTGGCCGCGTCCTTCCAGACCGCCTCGGCGTCCCCGTCGTAATGCTCGACCAGATACGCGCACAGCTGCTGGATCCGCTTCGCCATCGAGCCCGGGTAGCGGTGCACGGCGGGCTTCTCACTCAGCAGCGCCGCGAACTCCTCCGGGTCGCGCGCGGCAATCTCATGCGCGTCGAGGTCGTCCGCCCGCATCCGCTGAGCGATCGTGTACGGCCCGGAGAACGCCCACTCCATCGGAACCTGCTGATCCAGCAGCATGCCGACAAGCGCGGCAAGCGGGCTGCGCCCGAGGAGGGCGTCGGCGTCGGGGTTCTGGGCGAGGCGAAGTTGCTTGCGCATGGCCGCAGCATATTTGCTCCCACCCACCCACCCGTTGCTGTCACACCCCGAGCCGCGGGCCGTGCCGCCGCAGGTGGCGCGATTCCCACGCTCGGCCCTCATGGCGTTGCACCGAGTGGCGGTCGGCCTACGCTGAGAGCGTGAGCGACGACGACGCCCGGCGTCTTGTGGTGCTGCGGCACGCCAAATCCGCGTGGCCGGAAGGGGTGGCCGACCACGACCGCCCGCTGGCGGACCGGGGCGTGCGGGACGCGCCCGAGGTGGGGGCGTGGCTGCATGCGGCCGGGCTCGCGCCCGATCTGGTGCTGTGCTCCGATGCCGTGCGCACCCGTGAGACCTGGGAACTCGCCGCCGAGCAGCTCGGCGGCATCGCGGCGGTCCCGCAGTATGACGAGCGGCTGTACGCGGCCACCGCGGACGAGCTGCTCGGGGTCGTACGGGAAGCCGCCCCCGGCACCCGCACCGTGCTGCTGGTCGGGCACAACCCCGGCGTGCAGGACCTGGTGCTGACGCTGGCCGGGGCGGGCGACGGCGGCGACGACGGCGGTACGGGTACGACCGGCCAGGTCCGGGACAAATTCCCCACCTCCGCCATCGCCGTGCTCCGCACCGACGCCCTCTGGGCGGACCTCGCCCCCCGCACCGCCCAGCTCACCGACTTCGCCGTGCCGCGGGGGCCGAAGGGCTGAATTAGCCGCGATGCGCGGTGCGACTGCTGCCAGAGCGTCGTTTACGGGACAAAGAGTCACTCTTCTGCCCGAAAGGCGCACCTCATGAGCTCCCAGCACGTCCGTACCCTCCAGCGCGTCATCGCCATCGGCGCCCTCGCCGCGGTCCCGTTCTTCGGCGCCGGCCAGGCCGCCTCGGCGCAGGAGATCCCGCAGACTCCGGAGGGCGCCCAGCAGTGGGTCAAGGACGACATGTCCTCACTCGGCTTCGCGAAGGTCATGCGCGGCAAGAACCTCGTCGAGCTCCACGCCCCGGCGATGCCTTACATCACCCTCCCTATGCCGATGTGACGTAAGGAGCCCACCCCCGGCCCGGGGTCCGTACGGGAAGTGGCACCATCGAGGGATGGAGAACGCCGCGCAGAGCCGTACCGCACTCGTCGAGTCGCTCATGGAGCGCTATCCGCACGTGCCCCGGGAAGCGGTCTTCAAGGAAGACCTGCTGCGCGGCGGGGTCCACTTCGAGGACTCCGCGCTGAGCGGCGGCGACGACGGCGACGTCAAGCCGAAGTCGTACTTCATCTTCTCCTTCGACCACCGCACGCTCCCCGAGCTGGGCGCGGCCGCGCTGAACCGGCCGCCGGAGGAGATCGTCCTCACCGGCGGCCCGTACGACCTGCGCCGGACGGTCGTGAGCGTGCGGCTGAACCCCTCCTCCCCGTACCGCGTCAAGGCGGGCGAGGACGGCAGCCTCGGCCTCTATCTGGAGGGCGTGCGGATCTCGGACGTCGGGGTGCCGCCGATGCCGGAGTATTACCGGCACAAGCTCTCCAATGGGAAGTCCGTGATGGAGGTCGCCCCCACCATCCAGTGGGGCTACCTGATCTACCTCACCGTCTTCCGGGTCTGCCAGTACTTCGGCGCCAAGGAGGAGTGCCAGTACTGCGACATCAACCACAACTGGCGCCAGCACAAGGCGGCCGGCCGCCCGTACACCGGTGTGAAGCCCTCGGACGAGATCCTCGAGGCGCTGCAGATCATCGACCAGTACGACACGGCGAAGACCTCCACCGCCTACACCCTCACCGGCGGCGCGATCACCTCGAAGGTCGGCGGCAAGGACGAGGCCGACTTCTACGGCTCGTATGCCAAGGCCATCGAGGAGATGTTCCCGAAGCGCTGGATCGGCAAGGTCGTCGCGCAGGCGCTGCCGAAGGACGACGTCAAGCGCTTCAAGGACTACGGCGTCCAGATCTACCACCCGAACTTCGAGGTCTGGGACAAGCGCCTCTTCGAGCTCTACTGCCCCGGCAAGGAGCGCTACGTCGGGCGCGAGGAGTGGCACCGCCGCATCCTGGACTCGGCGGATGTCTTCGGCCCGGAGAACGTGATCCCGAACTTCGTGGCGGGCGTCGAGATGGCCGAGCCCTTCGGCTTCCAGACGGTCGACGAGGCCATCGCCTCGACGCGCGAGGGCCTGGACTTCTTCATGTCCAACGGGATCGTGCCCCGCTTCACCACCTGGTGCCCGGAGCCGACGACCCCGCTCGGGAAGGAGAACCCGAACGGGGCGCCGCTGGAGTACCACATCCAGCTCCTGGACACGTATCGCTCGGCGCTGGAGCGGCACGGACTGTCCTCGCCCCCCGGCTACGGTCCGCCCGGGCCGGGCAACGCCGTCTTCTCGGTGAGCTCCTTCATGGACAGCCTCACGACGGAGGACGCGCCGGCGCGGGTGTGACCGCTTAGATCAGCTTCGCGCCGCCCTCCGGCGACAGCCCCGTCAGCGCCTCGTCGATACGGGCCAGCGTGTCCGCGTGCAGGTCGATACGGGCCGCCGCCAGGTTCTCCGCGATGTGCGCGGGGGTGCGGCTGCCCGGGATCGGGACCACGTGGTCGTCCTGGTGGAGGAGCCAGGCCAGGGCGAGCTGGCCGGGGGTGATGCCCAGGTCCGCGGCGATGGTGCGGAGGGGGGCGAAGCGGTCGTGGTTCTTCTTGAGGTTGGCGTCGTCGAAGGCGGCGATGTTGCGGCGGAAGTCGCCCTCGGGGACGTCCGTGACCGAGCCGGTCAGGAAGCCCGTACCCAAGGGCCCCCACGCCACCAGGCCGACGCCCAGCTCGCGGGCGGCCGCGTGCAGGTCCGCGGCGATGGGCGTCCACATGGACCACTGGGTCTGCACCGCCGCGATCGGGTGCACGGCGTGGGCGCGGCGCAGCTGGTCGGCGGTGACATTGGAGAGGCCCAGGTGGCGGACCTTGCCGGCCGTCACCAGCTCGGCCATGGCGCCGACCGTGTCCTCCAGCGGGACCTCGGGGTCGGGGAAGTGGGCGTAGTAGAGGTCGATGCGGTCGGTCCGCAGGTTGCGGAGGGAGGACTCGGCGTAGCCCGGGAGGTACTTCGGGTCGCCGTTCACCGCGAGCTCGCCGAAGGCGTAGTTGACCGGGTAGCGGTGGGATTCGGCGCCCTCGGGGATGGCCAGGCCGAACTTCGTGGCCAGGACCGCGTCGTCGCGGCGGCCGCGCAGGGCCGTGCCGATGAGGCGCTCGTTGTGGCCGTCGGGGCCGTACGCGTCCGAGCTGTCGATCATCGTGGCGCCCTCGTCGAGCGCGGCCTGCAGCGCGCGGGTGCCGCGGGCGTCGTCGGACTCGCCGTAGACGCCGGGTGAGAGGACCATCGCGCCGTAGCCGATGGCGGAGGTCTGCAGCGAGCCGAGGGTGCGGGAAGGAAGCTTCGTCATGCCTTGAATCCTGCGGCGGGGGCGGCCGGGGCGTCCAAGACCCTTTGGTATAACCGATGGTTATGGACGTTCATCTGCGGGATCTCAGGTACTTCGCCGCCGTCGCCGAGGAGTTGAACTTCACGCGGGCGGCGGAGCGCCTGTACGTATCGCAGCCGGCGCTGTCGAAGCAGATCAGGGCGCTGGAGCGGCAGCTCGGCTTTCCGCTCTTCGAGCGGCGGGCGCGGGAGGTGGTGCTCACGCCGCAGGGGGAGGCGCTGCTGCCGCGGGCGGCCGCGGTGGGGGCGGCGTGGGCCGAGGCCGTACGGGAGGCGCGCGCGGCCGGGCCCGCGGGGGCGCTGACGGTCGGGATGCAGACCGCGGTCGGGCGGGATCTGCAGCGGCAGGTGCTGGGTGGCTTCCGGGAGCGTGGGTGGCGGATCTCGCTGCGGCTGGTGAGCTGGGAGGATCCGACGGCCGGGCTCGCGGACGGGGGGTCCGACGTGGCGTTCTGCTGGCTGCCGGTGCCGGGTGCGGAGACGGGCGACTTTCGCGCGCGGGTGCTGGCGCGGGAGGAGCGGTGGGTGGCGCTGCCGGTCGGGCACCGGCTTGCCGGGCGGGATGCGGTGGACTTCGCCGAGCTGCTCGATGAGCCCTTTGTGGCGCTGCCGCGGAGTGCGGGGCCGCTGCGCGACTTCTGGCTGGCGGCCGGGGAGCGGGGCGGGCGGGAGCCGGTGGTCGGGGTGGAGGCGGCCTCGCCCGAGGAGGTCTTCGAGGCGGTGGGGGCGGGGCTCGGCGTCGTACTGCTGGCGGAGGGCAATGCCCGGCTGTACCCGCGCCCCGACCTCGTCCACCTGCCGGTGCGCGGCCTCGCCCCGAGCGAGCTGGCGCTGCTGTGGCGGGCCGACGACCGGCGGGCGGAGGTGGCGGAGTTCGTGGCGGCGTTTCCGGAGGCCTAGGCGGCGCGTCCTGCTCTAGCCGCGCGCAGGGCCGTACCCCACCAGTGCAGGTCGTCGAGGGTGCGCTGGGCGTCGGCCGCCGCGTACTCGGGCGGGTTCCAGGAGCCGTCCTCGGCCAGGTGGACGTAATAGCGCGGGAAGGACACATACTCGCGGACGCTGTGCGCGCCGACCTCGCCGAAGACCTGGCGGAGCTGCTCGATGGCGAGGAGGCCGCCGGAGCCGCCGCTGTAGCCGACGAAGGCGACGGCCTTGGCCTTCCATTCGGTGAAGTACCAGTCGATCGCCGCCTTCAGCGCGGCCGGGAAGCTGCGGTTGTACTCGGGCGTGAGGATCACGTACGCGTCGGCCGCCGCGATCCGGCGGGTGAGGGCGGCCATGTGGTCGGGGCGGGGCAGGTCGGGGTCGATCGCGGGTGGGGTCGGGGGGAGTTCGAGGGGGAGCCGCTCGTCGGCCAGGTCGATGATGTCCACGTCGAAGTCGCCGCGGTCGGCGAGCTGTTTGCCGAACCAGTCCGCGACGACCGGTGCGAAGCGGCCCTCGCGGACGCTGCCGATGATGACTGCGAGTTTGAGCGGTGTATGCGTCATGGCTACGAGCGTGAGGGTGATGGCGCAGGTCAGGGAGGCCGGGCGGAGGGTGGTAGGGACAGGGCCACGCTATGGGCGGGCGGCCGCTGTTACGTTCGTTGGTATGAGCGACAACGAGCTCGGGCTCTTCCTCCGCGTCCGTCGCGAGGCCGTCACCCCCGCGGAGGCGGGCCTGCCGACGGGCTCGCGCCGCCGCACGCCGGGGCTGCGCCGCGCGGAGCTGGCGACGCTCGCCGGGGTGAGCGTGGAGTACGTGACCCGCCTCGAGCAGGGCCGCGACCGGCGCCCGTCGGCACCGGTGCTGGGCGCGCTGGCGGATGCGCTGCGGCTCACCACCACGCAGCGCGTGCACCTGCACCGGCTCGCCAAGACCTCCGAGCCCGGCTTCTCCTGCCGGGGCGTGCCGGCGGCGCCCGCGATGACGGTACGGCCCACCGTCCAGGCCCTCCTCGACCGCCTGGAGCCCACCCCCGCGGTCCTGGTCAACGGCCTCGGCGACCTCCTCGCGTGGACGACCGGCTACGAGCGGCTCGCCGCCCCGGCCGGCCTCCTCGACGGCGACCCGCCGAACGTCGCCCGCTACGTCTTCACCGATCCCCGGGCCCGTGATACGTACCCGGACTGGGACCGGGTCGCCGACCAGCAGGTCGCCGCGCTGAAGCAGGGCCCGTACCTGCGGGACGCGGGCGGCGCGGGGCTCGCGGACGAGCTGACTGTCACCGCGGGGGCCGAGTTCACCGGGCGGCTGGAGCGGGTGCCGGGGCTGCCGGACGCGAGCGGGGTCACCCGGTTCGTACACCCGGAGGCGGGCGAGCTGCGGCTGGCCTTCGAGACGCTGGAGCTGCCGGCGGATGACGACCAGCGGATCGTCACCTTGCTGCCGGCGGACCCGGCCGCGGCGACGGCGTTGGACGGTCTGGCCGGAAGGCGGCCGGGGGCGCTGCGGGCGGTGTCGGGGTGAGGGGGCTGTGGATAACTCCGAGGGCTGAGGGCGGCGGGCGATAGCCTGGAAGGGGCGTGGCCCCCGGGAGGGCGGGGACTGTTACTCGCCCCCGCCCCGCCGCCAGGTGTCCCGCAGCCGCCGCGCCATCGAGCGCCCCGGAATCCGCCGGCGCGGCGCGTGCGCCTCGGGGCTCACCTCGTAGCGGGTGATGTACGCGCCGAGGAACGCCTGCAGCGTCGCCGTCGCCGGGATGGCGATCAGCGCGCCGATCGCGCCGAGCAGCGCCGCGCCCGCGATGACCGAGCCGAAGGCGACCGCGGGGTGGATGTCCACCGTCTTCGCGGTGATCTTCGGCTGCAGCAGGTAGTTCTCGAACTGCTGGTAGACCACGACGAAGACGAGCACCCACACCACCGTCCACGGGCTGATCGTGAAGGCCAGCAGCATCGGCAGCGCGCCCGCCAGGTAGGTGCCCACCGTCGGGATGAACTGCGAGATCACGCCCACCCACACCGCCAGCGCGGGCGCGTACGGGAGGCCGAGGATGAGGAACAGGATGTAGTGCGCCACCCCGGAGATCAGCGCCATCAGGCCGCGGGAGTAGATGTAGCCGCCGGTCTTGGCGACCGCGATCTCCCAGGCGCGCAGCACCGCGGCCTGCCGGGCCGGGGGCATCAGCGAGCAGATGGTGCGGCGGAGCTGCGGGCCCTGGGCGGCGAAGTAGAAGGAGAAGAGCAGGATCGTCAGGAAGCGGAAGAGGCCGCCGAGGACGGTGGTGGAGATCGCCCAGGCGTTGTCGGCGGTGTCCTCCAGGTAGTTCTGCACCCACTTGGAGTTGAGGAAGGAGTCCTGCAGCTCGTCCGCGTTGATGTGGGCGTCGAAGGTGTTGTTGATCCAGACGACCACGCGGTCGATGTAGTCGGGGAAGTTCTCCACCATCATCCGGACCTGGTCCGCGATCAGCGAGCCCAACAGCGCGAGGAAGCCGCCCACGACCACGAACACGCCTAGGAACACCAGCCCGGTCGCCGCCCCGCGGCGCATCCCGCGGGCCGCGAGACGGTCGACGGCCGGCTCGACGGCGAGGGCGATGAAGAACGCCACCACGATGTTGAGCAGCAGGCCGAGCAGGCGGTGGAAGGCCCAGTTCGTGAGCAGGAAGGCGCCGTAGAGCGCGAAGGCCAGGACGAGCGCGCGCGGCAGCCAGCGCGGCATCCGGTCCGCGTCGGCGGCGGGGCCGGCGGCACCCTTGTCCGGGCCCCCGGCTCCGTCATCGCGCGGCTGGGGCGTGGCGGGCTCGTCTGATGCGGTCACGGGTCAAGTCTGGCAGCGCTGCGCATGAGCTCACGCTAGAGCGGAACCACGAAGGGCGCATGTGCACGGTCATGCGCCGTTGTGCAAGCCGTTCCGCGCAAAACTGTCGCCGGAGGCTACGGGCGTGCAGACTGAGGCCGTGACGGGGACCGGGATCTGGCGGGCGGGGAATCTGCCTGCCGAGACGTCCAGTTTCATCGGGCGGCGCGATGAAGTCGACGATCTGGCCGCGCTGTTGCCCCGGGTGCGGATGGTGACGCTCGCCGGGGCCGGTGGCGTGGGCAAGACCAGGCTGGCGCTGCGCGCCGCCAACGCGGCGGCGGCCGCCTTCCCCGACGGGGTCTGGCTGGCCGAGCTGTCGCCGCTGCGCGACCCCGCCCTGCTCGCCGTGGAGCTGGAGCGGGTGCTCGGCGTGGCCGACCGTTCCGTACGGCCCGCCGCCGACGTCCTCGCCGAGGCGCTGCGGGACAAGCGGCTGCTGCTGGTGCTCGACTCCTGCGAGCACCTCGTCCCGGCCTGCGCCGAGCTGGTCGTGGACCTGCTGCGGGCCGCGCCCGGGCTGCATCTGCTCGCCACCAGCCGCCAGCCCCTCGGCATCCCCGCCGAGCGCCGCATCGAGGTCGCCCCGCTGCCCGCCGACGGCACCGAGAGCGAGGCCGCGCACCTCTTCCACACCCGGGCCCGGCACGGCCAGGACGAAGCACCCGCCGTCCCGCTGCCCCGCGGCCACGCCGTCGCGGAGATCGTCCGCCGACTGGAGGGCATCCCCCTCGCGATCGAGCTGGCCGCCGCCCGGCTGCGCACCGGCGGCATGACCGCGGGGGAGCTCGCCGAGCGCCTCGGCACCCGCTTCGAGCCGCTCGCCCTGGACGACCGGCGCGGCGGCCACGCCCCCCGGCACCAGGCGCTGCGTACCGCCATCGGGTGGAGCCACGAGCTGTGCACCCCCGCCGAGCGGCTGCTCTGGGCGCGGCTCTCGGTCTTCGCCGGCGGCTTCGACACCAGGGCGGCGGTACGGGTCTGCGCGGGCGGCCCGATCGCCGCGGAACGGGTCCCTGCCACCCTCGACGCCCTCGCCGCCAAGTCCGTCATCCGCCGCGAGGAGCCCGGCGACCGCTACCGGATTCTGGAGACGGTCCGCGAGTACGGCGCGTACTGGCTGCGCGAGCTCGGCGAGGAGCATGTCGTACGCCGCCGCCACCGCGACCACTACCTGCGCCTCGCCCAGCAGGCCGATGTCGAGTGGATGGGCCCTGGCCAGGTCGACTGGCACCGGCTCGTCGTCATCGAGAGCGCGAATATCCGCGGCGCCCTCGACTTCTGCCTCGACGGCCCGGACGCCAGGGCGGCGCTGCAGATCGCCGGGGCGCTGTGGTTCCACTGGTTCGCCTGCGGCCACGCCCGCGAGGGGCGGCACTACCTGGGGGAGGCCCTCGGCCGTACGGCCATCAGCTCGGGGCCGGGCGCCGGGCTCAGCGCGGGTCTGAGTGCGGAGCCCGATCCCGTACGCGCCAAAGCCCTGTGGGCCTGCGCCCTCGCCGCCATCGCCCAGGGCGACCTGATGGCCGCCCCGCAGCTGGCCGCCGCCTTCCGGGCCGCCGTCGACGACTCGCCCGGCGCCCAGGCCGCCGCCGCCCACCTGGACGGCGCCATCCACAGCCTGACCGGCGACCAGGAGGCGGCCCGCGCCGTCCTCGAAGCCGGCCCCGACCCGGCGCTGCGCTACGGCGGCGACTATCCGGCGGGCTGGTACCTGGTGCAGACCGCGCGCGCCTTCGTCCACGTGCACCGGAGCGAGTACGAGGCGGCGGTGCGGGTGTCGCGGCGGCTGCGCGACGAGGCGGCTGCCCGTGGTGAGGTCTGGTGCCGGGCCTGGGCCGACTACATGATCGCGCTGGCCGAGCTCGGCCGCGGCGACACCGCCGCGGCGGCGGCCCACGCCCGTACTGCCCTGGACGGCAAGTGGCGGCTGCACGACAGCCTCGGCAGCGCCATGACCGTCGACGTCCTCGCCCAGGCCGCCGCCCGCCCCGGCTCGGCCTGCGACGGTCGGCGCGCGGCCCGGCTGCTCGGCGCGGGCGACCGCATCTGGCACACCCTCGGCGTGCCCCAGATGGGCATGCCCGAGCTGATCGCGGCCCGCGCCGCCTGCGAGAAGCAGGCACTCGCCGCGGCGGGCGAGACGGCCTTCCACGAGGCGTACGAGGAGGGCCTCACGATGCGTCCGGAGGACGCCGTGGCATACGCCCGTGAGGGGGACGATCACGGCTCTGACCAGGCACGGAAGGGCCCGTAGGGTGCCCGCGGCGGCACTACCGCCGCCAGGTGATTACCGTTGGTGGCATGAGCGAACACTTCGACGTTGTTGTGCTGGGCGCTGGACCCGGCGGGTACACCGCGGCCGTACGGGCCTCCCAACTGGGCCTCAGGACCGCGGTTGTGGAGGAGAAGTACTGGGGCGGGGTGTGTCTGAACGTCGGGTGCATCCCGTCGAAGGCGCTGCTGCGCAATGCGGAGCTCGCGCACATCTTCCGGGATGAGCAGAAGACCTTCGGGATCCAGGTCGACGGCCAGGTCAGCTTCGACTACGGCAAGGCCTTCGAGCGCAGCCGCAAGGTCGCCGACGGCCGGGTCGCGGGCATCCACTACCTGACCAAGAAGAACAAGATCAAGGAATTCGAGGGCCGCGGCACCTTCCAGGACGACCGCACCCTGCAGGTCGCGCTGAGCGCCGGCGGCACCGAGACGGTCACCTTCGACAACGTGATCATCGCCGCGGGTGCGACGACGAAGCTGCTGCCGGGCACGGCGCTGTCCGAGCGCGTCGTGACCTACGAGGAGCAGATCCTCTCCTCCGACCTGCCCGGCTCGATCATCATCGCCGGGGCCGGCGCGATCGGCGTCGAGTTCGCGTACGTGCTGAAGAACTACGGCGTGGACGTGACCATCGTCGAGTTCCTCGACCGGATGGTGCCGACCGAGGACGCGGACGTGTCCAAGGAGCTGCTGAAGCACTACAAGAAGCTCGGCGTGAACGTCATGACGTCGACCAGGGTGGACGCGATCGACGACTCCGGCCCGAAGGTCAAGGTCACCGTCACCGGCAAGGACGGCGCCCAGCAGGTCCTGGAGGCCGACAAGGTGCTGCAGGCCATCGGCTTCCAGCCGCGGGTCGAGGGCTACGGCCTGGAGAACACCGGCGTGAAGCTCACCGACCGCGGCGCGATCGACGTCGACGGCCGGGGCCGTACCAACGTCCCGCACATCTACGCCATCGGCGACGTCACCGCCAAGCTGATGCTCGCGCACGCCGCCGAGGCGATGGCGGTCATCACGGCCGAGACGATCGGCGGCGCGGAGACGATGGAGGTGGACTTCCCGATGATCCCGCGGGCCACCTACTGCCAGCCGCAGATCGCCTCCTTCGGCTACACCGAGGCGCAGGCGAAGGAGAAGGGCTTCGACGTCCAGGTCATGAAGTTCCCGTTCTCCGCGAACGGCAAGGCCCACGGCCTCGGCGACGCGGTGGGCTTCGTGAAGGTGATCTCGGACGCCAAGTACGGCGAGCTGCTCGGCGCGCACCTGATCGGCCCCGAGGTGACGGAGCTGCTGCCGGAGCTGACCCTGGCCCAGCAGTGGGACCTGACGGTCCACGAGGTCGGCCGGAACGTGCACGCGCACCCGACGCTCGGCGAGGCGGTCAAGGAGGCCATCCACGGCCTCGCGGGCCACATGATCAACATGTAGCGCCAGCCGCGTCGTGAACAGGGCCCGGAGCGGTTGCCGCTCCGGGCCCTGTCACGTCGTGCGCGCCATCACGCGCCGTCGAGCGCCTCGGTGATCTTGCGGATCATCGCCGCCGCGACCGGGCCGGTCCCGCGCTTGTTCGTACGGACGGCCTCCTCGACGGCGATGAGGACGGTGCTACGGAAGTTGTCGGCCTCGGCCGCGTCCTGCTTCTTCAGCAGGGCGACGGACCCGGTCAGCGCCATGCTGCCGAGGGCGGGCCGTCACACCTTGCCGTCGGCGGCGTCCTCCGCCGCCTGGATGTCGAGTTTGTGCATCTTGAGCATGGCCGCGGTGGCGCGGTCGGCCCGCTCGGGGTCGGGGTCGGTGGTCAGCTCGATGATGCGGCGCGGGACGACCTGCCAGGACAGGCCGTACTTGTCCTTCACCCAGCCGCACGGGCCCTGCTCGCCGCCGTCGGCGATGAGCTTCTCCGTCATGTCGTCGACCTCGTCCTGGCCGCCGACGTCGATGCTCAGCGAGATCGCCTCGGTGAACTTGAACTGCGGGCCGCCGTTGAGACCCATGTACTGCTGCCCGTCGAGCTCGAAGACGACGGTCAGGACCTCGCCGGGGGTGCCGCCGACCGTGGCGATCGACTTGCTCGCGTGCGTGACCTCGGTGATCTTCGAGTTCGGGAAGACGGACGTGTAGAACTCGGCGGCCTCCTTGGCCTGACCGTCGAACCACAGACAGGGAGTGATCTTCGGCATGATGCTGTCTCCTCAGGCGCTGGAATGTCTCTCTTAAGTAGGGAGACAACCCGCGGCTGGAAAACTCATCGGTGTCCGACACGCCCGCACCAGCTCCGCGTACCGCCGCCCGCTGTCCTTCACCGTCCGCCGCTGCGTCTCGTAGTCGACGTGGACCAGGCCGAAGCGCTTGTCGTAGCCGTAGGCCCACTCGAAGTTGTCCAGCAGCGACCAGGCGAAATACCCCGCCAGCGGGACGCCCTCGGCGACCGCCGCCGCGCAGGCGGCCAGGTGCTCGTCCAGGTAGCGGACCCGCTCGGGGTCGTGGACGCGGCCGTCCGGCGTCACCGTGTCCGGGTAGGCGGACCCGTTCTCCGTTACGTAGACGCGCCGCGGCCCGTAGTCCTTCGTCAGCCGCCGCAGCGTCTTCCGCAGCCCGTCCGCGTGCACCTCCCACCCCATCGCCGTGCGCCGCGCCTCGGGCGGCAGCGCGATCTGCCGGGCGTACGGGACCGGGCCCGACGGATCGGCCGCGACCACATTGCGGAAGTAGTAGTTCAGGCCGAGCCAATCCAGCGGCGCCGCGATCGTCGCCAGGTCTCCCGGCCGCTCCGGCAGCTCCACCCCGTACAGCTCCCGCATGTCCGCCGGATAGCCGCGGCCGTGGATCGGATCCATCCACCACCGGTTCGTATGCCCGTCGGACCGCCACGCCGCCGCCACATCCGCGTCCGAGCCGGAGGCGGGCTCGCAGTGCGTGAGGTTGTTGACGAGGCCGATCCGCGCGCCCGGCACCGCCGCGCGCAGCGCCTGCACGGCGAGGCCGTGGCCGAGGTGGAGGTGGTACGAGGCCCGTACCGCCGCCTTCAGGTCGGTCAGGCCCGGAGCCATCGCCCCGTCGAGGTGGCCGATCCAGGCCGAGCAGAGCGGCTCGTTGAGCGTCGTCCAGTGCGTGATGCGGTCGCCGAGCCGGTCCGCGACCACCGCCGCGTACGCCGCGAAGTGCTCGGCCGTCTCCCGCTCCGGCCAGCCGCCGCGGTCCTGGAGGACCTGCGGCAGATCCCAGTGGTAGAGCGTCGGATACGGGGTGATGCCCGCCTCCAGCAGCGCGTCCGTCAGCCGGTCGTAGAAGGCGAGGCCCTTTTCATTGACCGCCCCGTCCCCGCCCGGCACCACCCGCGGCCAGGCGATCGAGAAGCGGTACGCGTCCACGCCCAGCTCCCGCAGCAGCGCGATGTCCTCGGGCCAGCGGTGGTAGTGGTCGCAGGCGACGTCGCCGGTGTCGCCGCCGGCGACCTTGCCCGGGGTGTGGGAGTAGGTGTCCCAGATGGAGGGGGAGCGGCCGTCCTCGGCGACGGCGCCCTCGATCTGGTAGGCGGCGGTGGCCGCGCCCCACACGAAGTCGTGCGGGAGCGCGGAGAGGTTGGGGTCGGGCACGTAATTCCCTTCGGAAAAGGTCACTTGACCGCACCGGCCGTCAGGCCCGCGACGAGATAGCGCTGCAGGAGCAGGAAGCCGGCCACCACCGGGACGCTCACCACCAGGGAGGCGGCCATGACCTGATTCCAGTAGACCTCGGTCTGGTTGGCGTAGCCCTGGAGGCCGACTGAGAGGGTGCGGGTGACGTCGTTGGTCATGACGGAGGCGAAGAGCACCTCGCCCCAGGCGGTCATGAAGGAGTAGATCGCCACGGCCACGATGCCGGGCAGCGCGGCCGGCACCACGACGCGGAAGAGCGCGCCGAGCGCCCCGCACCCGTCGACCTGCGCCGCCTCGTCCAAGTCCCGCGGGATGGAGTCGAGATAGCCGACCAGCATCCAGATGGAGAAGGGGAGGGTGAAGGTCATGTAGGTGAGGATGAGCCCGCCGCGGGAGCCGTAGAGGGCGATCCCCGTCGTATTGCCGATGTTGACGAAGATCAGGAACAGCGGCAGCAGGAAGAGAATCCCCGGGAACATCTGCGTGGACAGCACCGTCACCGTGAAGGCCCGCTTGCCGCGGAAGCGATAGCGGCTGACGGCGTACGCGGCGAAGACGGCGATGACGACCGAGCAGCCGGTCGCGGCGCCCGCCACGATCAGGGAGTTGATGAAGTAGCGGGCGAGCGGGACGGTCTCCCAGATGTCGAGGTACGGCTGGATGGTCAGCCCGCTCGGGATCCAGCGGAAGGCGCCGGTGACGTCCTCAAGCGGCTTGAGCGAGCTGGACAGCATCACGTACACGGGCGTGACGGCGAAGACCGTCAGGAGGGTGAGCAGGACGCGCCGGGTCCAGATGAAGGAGGCCGGCGGCGCGGTCGGAAACCTGTGGGTACTAGACATCAGCGCTCTTCCTCCCCCGGCTCGTCACCAGCAGATAGACGGCGGTCACCAGCAGCAGGAAGAGCAGCAGGAGTACGGACATGGCCGACCCCGAGCCGAAGTTCCAGGTGACGAAGGACGATTGATAGATGTGGATCGAGATGATGTCCGCCGCCTCCGGGGCCGATTTGCCGAAGAGGATGTACGGGACGTTGAAGTCGTTGAAGGTCCACAGGAAGAGGACGAGGACCAGCACCTGGTTCACCGCGCGCAGCGACGGGAGCGTGATGCGGCGGATCTGCTGCCAGATGCCGGCGCCGTCGATGGCGGACGCCTCGTAGATCTCCCGCGGGATGTTCTGCAGCGCCGCCATCACCACCAGGAAGGCGAACGGCCAGGTGCGCCAGACGGCGACGACGACCAGCGAGACGAAGGAATTGTCGCCGATCAGCCAGAAGGTGGGCTGGTCGGTGAGGCCGAGCTGATCGTGCAGCACGTGGTTGACCAGCCCATTGTCGCGCTGCAGCATGAACGACCAGGTGATCACGGCGGTGTACACGGGCAGCGCGTACGGCGTGAGAAAGAGCGCCCGCAGCAGGCCGCGCCCGCGGAACTGCTCCTGCATCAGAATCGCGGCCGTCACCCCGAGCAGCCACGAGAAGCCGACCGCGAGCACGGTGAAGGCGCAGGTGACCCCGAAGGACCGGAGCAGCGCCTCGCCGACCGGAGCGTCGAAGTCGACCGCGACCCGGAAGTTGTCGAGGCCGCGCCACGGGGCGGCGCCCCAGTCGCGGATGTAGTTCTGGGTGAGCTCCTTGAAGGCCATCACCACGCCGACGGCCATCGGGATCAGGTGGATCAGCAGCTCCAGCAGGAGCGCGGGAAGCAGAAGCAGATACGGCAGTCCGCCGCGCTTGACGCGATCGAGGACCCGCCGCCGGGCGGGCCGCCCCCGGCCGGCCGTGGGGAGGTCGCCGGCCGGGGGCGTGCTGCGGTGCGGGGAGGTCGTGGTGGTCATCGACGCATCACTTCTGCATCTGCTGCTGGGCCTTGGTCAGGCGCTCCTTCACCGCTGCTTCGGTGATGGATGTGCCGGCGGCGGCGTCGGCGAAGAGTTCCTTCATGGCGGTGCCGATGAGGGTTTCGAACTTTGACTCGTCGGGGACCTGCGGCAGCGGGGCGGAGGTCTTGGCGAGGGTCTCGCGGAGGACCTTCTGCTCGGCGTTGTTGAAGGTCGCGTCGTCCTGGGCGGCCTTGACCGGCGGGATGGAGCCGTAGGTGCCGTTGAGCTTCTTCTGCTCGGCGTCGGAGGTCATGAACTTCACGAACTTCAGGGCGCCGTCCCGGTTGTCGCTGTTCTTGAAGACGGCCATGTTGATGCCGGCGACCATGGAGTTGACGGCCTTCGGGCCCGAGGTGGCGCCGGCCTGGAGCGGGATCGGGGCGACGCCGTACTCCTCCGGCTTCATCCCATGCGACTTCAGCGAGCTGCCCGCGGCCTGCCAGAGCAGCATGCCGGCCTTGCCCGTCGCGAAGTCCTTCACCGACTGGTTCTGGGCGTACTCGGCGTTGCCCTTCGCCGCGATCTTGTCTCCGGCGAGGAAGTCCACGTACTGCTTCACGGCCTTGACCGCGCCAGGCGAGTCGAACTGCGGCTTGCCGGCCGAGTCGAAGAAGTCGGCGCCGTGCTGCTTGCCGAAGACGAAGGCGTGGTGCGAGTTCTCCACCGGATTGCCGCCCTCGACCGCGAGCCCGTACTTGCCGCCCTTGGTGAGCTTCTTCCCTACGGAAACGAGGTCGTCCCAGGTCGCCGGGGGTTTGGCGATCCCGGCGTCCTTGAACATCTGCTTGTTGTAGTAGAGCCCGTACGCGAGCGAGTAGATCGGCACCGCCGCCGGGTCCTTGCCCTCGGCACCGGCCGCGGCGAGCGCGGAGGGCGTGAAGCGGTCCTTGCCGCCGATCTTGTCGAGCGTCTTGGCGTCCCACGGCAGCAGCGCCCCGGTGGCCTGCAGCGAGGCCGACCAGGTATTGCCTATGTTGAGCACGTCCGGCCCCTGCCCGGACGTGGTGGCGGCGAGGATCCGGTCGAGGAGGCTGTCCCAGGGGACCACCTCCAGCTTGACCTTGATCCCCGTCTGCTGCTCGAACTTCTTCAGCTCCGGCGTGAGGATCTTCTTGTCCGCCTCGACGCTCGGCCCCTGGTTGCTGGCCCAGTAAGTCAGCTCCTTGGGCTTGGCATTGCTGCCCTCGTCGTCGGTGGACGTCCCCCCGCCGCAGCCCGCGGCGGTGGCGGCGAGGGCCGTGGCGAGGGCGGCGGCTGCGGGGATACGGAGGCGGCGCTGGTACGGCTTGGTCGGCATGGTCGGGTGCCCCTTCTCAAGGCTCGTGCCTTCAACCGGTGAACGCGGTCCCGGGCTTAATTCAGGGCGTGAGTTAAGTAGTGAAAGAAGGGGGAGTCAAGACTTCTCACACACCTTCATGAAGACGTAAGTTGCCACCCATGGCCCCTCGCACCCGCCGCACGGTCCGCGACCTGCGCCGCAACAACCGCGCCACGCTGCTGCGCAAGCTCTACTTCGAAGGACCGCTGAGCCGCCAGGAGTTGGTCCCGGCGACGGACCTGAGCTCGGCGTCGGTGTCCAACGTGTCGGCGGAGCTGCTCTCCGAGGGCCTCCTGGAGGAGGCGGGCTCGGTGGACTCCGACGGCGGCCGCCCCCGCACGCTGCTGCGGGTGGCGCCGCGCAGCGGCTACCTGATCGGCGTCGACGTGGGCGAGACCCGGGTGCGGGTGGAGCTCTTCGACGTAGCCCTGACCGAACTCGCCTGGACGCAGGAGCTGCTGGACGAGGGCCACGCGGTCGAGGCGGTGGTACGGCACGTGGCCGACGGCATAGCCACGGTGCTAGAAGCCGCCGGGGTGCCGGCGGCGGACCTGCTCGGCATCGGCATCGGCGTACCGGGCATCGTGGCGCCGGGCGAGAAAGGCGCCCTGGTCCACGGCCAGACAGTGGGCTGGGATGCCGTACCACTGGAGAATCTGCTCCGCCGGGCGACGCAACTACCGCCGCACATACCGCTGTTCATCGCCAACGGCGCCAGGACCCTCGGCCAGGCCGAGATGTGGTTCGGCGCCGGCCGCGGCACCCGCGACGCCGTCATCGCGCTCATCGGCGTCGGCGTCGGCGCCTGCGTGATCGCCGACGGCGCCCCGCAGCCGGGCGCCGCCGAGTGGGGCCACACCACCGTGCGGCTGCACGGCCGCCGCTGCCGGTGCGGGGCGGACGGCTGCCTGGAGGCGTACGTCGGCGCCGAGGCGGTGCTGGAGCGCTGGCGGGAGGCCGGCGGGCGCCCGGACAGCACGGACGAGGAGGCGGCCTTCGCCGAGCTGCTGGTGTCCGAGGACACGCACGCGGACGCGGTGCTGGCGGAGACCGCGGAGTACCTGGGCGCGGCCATCGCCGACCTGGTCAATCTCTTCAGCCCGGAGCGCATCGTCCTCTCCGGCTGGGCAGGCCTGCTCCTCGGCCCGCGCCTGCTGCCCGCGATCCGCGCGGCGGTGCATACGTACGCGCTGCAATACCCGGCCGCCCGCACCACGGTCACGCTGGGCGAGCTCGGCCGCGACGGCGACGCGGTGGGCGCGGCGACGCTTCCGCTGCGCGCCTTCCTGGACGAGGGCGGCACCCGCCCCGCGGCCCCGGCGGCGAAGCCCGCCAACACCCGGTGAACAGCAGCCGAAGCCTTGCGGGCAAGCCGCTCAAGTAGCCGTTTCCGTACGTAAGTTGCGGAGCGTGGGCAACATACCCTGGGAGATCATCCTCGCCATCGTCGGTGTGGTCGTGCCCGTCATCGCGGCCCTGTGGGAGTTCGTCGTCGTCGGCCGCAAGCGGCTCGGCTACCGCGTTCAGATGGACACCACCGCCACCGACGAGGTTCACTCCGAGCACGCGGGCGCGCTGCAGCAGCTGCAGGAGCCCGGCCGGCCCCCGCTCGCCGAGCCCTCCTTCGTCCTCCTCCGGATCGAGAACAACGGCGCCGTCCACATCGACACCAGCGACTACGCCGTACTCGACGACCAGAAGGTCGGCATCCGGGTGCGCTTCCCCGGGCGCAAGGTCGCCGGGATGGTGGTGACCGAGCTCAGCGACGATTTCCTGCGGCCCGCCTTCGAGGACGACCCCGAGACCGGCGCCGGCTGCGGACTGAACGTGCGCCGCGACGACGGCATCATCGAACTGCCCAAGGTGCCGATGAACCGCGGCGCCCACTACAAGGTCCTCGCCGCCCTCGACCGCGCCCCCGGTGACGGCCCCGCCGCGGGCACCCCGTATCCCGATCCGGTCGTGATCGGCGGCATCAAGGGCGGCGTCGGCAACGGCCGGATCCAGCCGACCCGCAGCAACGTCGGTACCCCGGGCCCCGCGATGGCCCTCGTCGGCTTCCTGGTCATGGTCATCCTCGGCCAGCTCGCCCTCTCCCTCACCCAGGAAGACACCACCGCCGCCCCGCTCGACTGCGCCCGCGGCAAGCTGACGCTCAGCGGCTCGACCGCGTTCGAGCCAGTGCTGAAGGAGGCGGCGAAGGAGTACGCGGACACCTGCCCTGGCACGGACATCGACATCAGCACCCGCGGCAGCATCGAGGGCATCCGCGGCCTCGACGAGGCGGGCCGGAAGGACCGCGCCGTACCCGGCGAACGGCTCGCCTTCACCGACGGCGCCAAGGGCAATGGCTTTCCGCAGCTCCTGCCCCGTCCCGTGGGCCTCTCCCTCTTCACCCTCGTCATCAGCAAGGACGCCGGCGTCTTGGACCTCAGCCGCGACGACATCCGGAAGCTGTACGCGGGCGAGGTCGACAACTGGCAGGACCTCGGCGGCGCCGACCGCCCCGTCCGCCTCGTCGGCCGCTACTCCGACTCCGGCACCCGCAAGACCTTTGAACGCAAGCTGCTCGACGGCAAGCGCGAGCCGGACGAGACGTCCGACGACTGCCGCGAGCGCGCCGAGGGCGCCCCCCGCGGCGTACTGCGCTGCGCGCGCGGCTCCACGCCGGAGGTGCTGGACATGGTGGCCCGCACCCCCGGGGCGCTCGGCTACGCGGAGACCGGCGCCGCGACCGCCCGCCGCGACGTGCGGCCGGTGCGGATCGGCGGCCAGGCGGCGACGCTGGCGGGCGCCGACCACCGGGCGTACCCCTTCTGGGAGACCGAGTACGCGTACACGTACCGCGAACCCCCGGCAGGCTCACTCGCCGCGAGCTTCCTGCGCTACCTGACCAACGAGCTCGGCCGGGACGTGGTCAGGGCGCACGGCCACCGCCCCTGTTCCGAACTGCGGAATCCCGTCCTCTGCCGCCCGGAGTGACGGCTACCATCGGCGGTCCGTACCACCCCTCGCGAACCAGCCAGGAGAACCCGATGCCCCACGCCCACCTCACCACGGGCGCGGAGGTCCGCGCCGCCGACCGGGCGCACGTCTTCCACTCCTGGTCGGCACAGGACACGATCAGCCCCATGCCGGTGGCCGGAGCCGAAGGCTCGTACTTCTGGGACTACGACGGCAAGCGCTACCTGGACTTCTCCTCCCAGCTGGTCTTCACGAACATCGGCCACCAGCACCCCCGGGTAGTGGCGGCGATCCAGGAACAGGCGGGGAAGCTGTGCACGATCGCCCCGTCCTTCGCGGTGGACGTACGCGCGGAGGCGGCGCAACTGATCGCCGCCCGCACCCCCGGCGACCTGAACAAGATCTTCTTCACCAACGGCGGCACCGAGGCCGTCGAACACGCCGTACGCATGGCAAAGCTCACGACCGGCCGCCCCAAGGTCCTGTCCGGCTACCGCTCGTACCACGGAGCGACCTCGGCCTCGATCCACCTGACCGGCGAGCCCCGCCGCTGGGGCGCCGACACGGGCATGTCCGGGGCGGTGCACTTCTTCGCGCCGTACCTGTACCGCTCCCCGTTCCACGCCGCGGACGAGGCGCAGGAGTGCGAGCGCGCGCTGGCGCACCTGTCCGAGGTGATCGCGTACGAGGGCCCCGGCACCATCGCGGCGCTGATCATCGAGCCGGTGGTCGGCTCGGCGGGCGTGCACGTGCCGCCGGACGGCTACCTGGCCGGGGTGCGCGAGCTGTGCGACCGGCACGGGATCGTGCTCATCTTCGACGAGGTGATGGTGGGCTTCGGACGTACGGGCGCGTGGTTCGCGGCCGACCACTGGGGCGTAACCCCGGACCTCCTGACCTTCGCGAAGGGCGTGAACTCCGGCTACGTGCCACTGGGCGGCGTCGCGATCGGCGAGCGAGTGGCCTCGGTCTTCGCCGACCGGCCGTACCCGGGCGGCCTCACATACTCGGGCCACCCCCTGGCCTGCGCCGCGGCAGTCGCGACAATGACGGCAATGGCGGACGAGGAAATCGTGGAGAACGCCTTCCGCCTCGGAGCGGAGGTCCTCGGCCCCGGCCTGCAGGCCCTCGCGGAACGCCATCCGGTGGTGGGCGAGATCCGCGGCCTAGGCGCCTTCTGGGCCCTCGAGCTGGTACGGAACCAGGAGACCCGCGAGCCACTGGTCCCCTACGCGGCCGCACCGCTCGGCGCCATCACGGCAGCATGCACGGACCGCGGCCTCTGGCCGATCGCCACGGGAAACCGCCTCCACCTCGCACCCCCATGCACGCTGACGGAGGCGGAGGCCAAGGAGGGCCTGGCAATCCTGGACGAGGCGCTGACGGTGGCAGACAGCCTCATCTAGGACGGCATCTGTCCTATTGCGCTCCTACGGTGAAGACATGACCCCACCCGCAGCGCTCTCCTTCCCCGACGTGACAGCCCTGGAAGCCTGGCTGGAGACCCACCACGCGGACACCGCCGGCCTATGGATCAAGGTCGCCAAGAAGGCCTCGGGCATCCCGTCGCCAACAGCGCACGAGATCATCGACGCGGCCCTGTGCTTCGGCTGGATCGACGGCCAACGCCGCGGCCTGAACGCCACCCACTACCTGCAGCGCATCACACCCCGCCGCCCGCGCTCGACCTGGTCGCAGGTGAACGTA
The DNA here is from genome assembly GCF_048572725.1 of Streptomyces boninensis. NCBI lineage: Bacteria > Bacillati > Actinomycetota > Actinomycetes > Kitasatosporales > Streptomycetaceae > Streptomyces > Streptomyces boninensis. The sequence continues at coordinate 4,800,921 of NZ_CP183837.1, read as the reverse complement.
CGCAAGGTCGAGCAACTGACCACCGCCGGCCGCATGCGACCGGCCGGGGCGGCCGAGATCTCCGCCGCCAAGGCGGACGGCCGATGGGACGCGGCGTACGAATCGCAGCGCGAGGCAGTGACCCCTCCAGAACTGCAGGCGGCGCTGGCCACGCAACCAGACGCCCTGCGCTACTTCGAGTCGCTCGGCAAGACGGACCGATACCTGGCAATGCTGCCACTCCTCAAGGCAACACCCGCGCGACGACCAGCGCAGCTGACGCGAGTGGTGGACGTGCTCGCGCAGGGGCGAATTCCGCGCTGAAGCGCCGAACGACGTTGATTCGGCCCGCTGTTAGGGTCCGGGCATGCCATCCGACATCTTCCGCATCGGCGGGACGCTGCCCGTTCGACGGCTTGGCTACGGGGCCATGCACCTGCCGACCGAGCCACCAGCAAATCGTGAGGCGGCCATCAATGTCGTGCGGCGGGCCGTGGAGCTGGGCGTAACGCTGATCGATACCGCGCACCTGTACGGCGGCGGAGCCAACGAGGAACTGCTGGCCGAGGCGCTCTACCCGTATCCGGATGACCTGCTCATCACCACCAAGGTGGGCGTGGCCCGGACCGGCCCCGGCGGCGAGTGGAAACTCGACGCCCGCCCGACAATCCTGCGCGACCAGGTCGACCAGGCCCTACAGCGCCTGCGCGTCGAACGCATCGAGCTCCTGCAACTACACCGGATCGACCCGGAAACACCGCTCGCCGACCAACTGGGCACCCTGCAGGATCTCCAACAGACAGGCAAGATCGGCCACCTCGGCCTCTCCGAGGTGACGGCGGACGAGCTCGCACGCTCCCGCGAACTCATCGACGTCGCCAGCGTGCAGAACCGCTACAACCTCCTCGACCGCGAACACGAAGAGGTCCTCTCCGCCTGCGAGACAGCGGGGATCGCCTTCCTCCCATGGCGACCGGTCGCGGCGGGTAAAGCGGGAGCGGAGGCCGAGATCAGCGCCATCGCAGACGAACTGGGAGCCACGGCGACCCAGGTGTCCCTCGCCTGGCTCCTGGCCCACTCACCCACCATGCTGCCCATCCCAGGTACGGCACAGATCGCCCACCTGGAAGAGAACATCGCCGCAGCCGACCTCACCCTCACTCCCACCCAACTTGAGCGTCTGACCACGAGGGCGTAGCACCCAGCTTGATCCCTCCCTCCGGGAGGAGGGCAGAGTGGAGCGACGCAGCCGAAAAAGTCTTAGCGAAGCGGGCTTTTTCGGTTGTGTCGCGGAACTCTGCCCGGCCCACCCACCAAACAAGCCCGTCCGGCGCTTGAGGACTCCGTGGCGAAGCCACAGGAGGTATCGTCTCGCTCCGGAACAAACTACCGGAGGGGGCGGCCATGGCCGAGACACGAGCACAAACCGGCCACCTGGCGATAGCCATCGTCTTCGCCGCCCACGGCGCCGTAACCGGCAGCTTCGCCACCCGCGTCCCCTGGATCCAGGACCACGCCAACCTCTCCGCAGGCCAACTAGGCCTGGCCCTCGCCTTCCCCGCCCTCGGCAGCCTGCTCTCCATGCCCATGGCCGGCGCCGTAAGCCACCGCTTCGGCGCCCGCCGGGCCCTCATATCCCTGCTCCCCCTCTGGACCCTGGCGCTCATGCTCCCGGGCCACGCGCCCACCCTCCTCACCCTCTGCGGCGCCCTCCTCATCTTCGGCGCCACCGCCGGAATCTCCGACGTCGTCATGAACGCCATCGGCGTCGAAACCGAAGCCCGCCTGGGCCGCTCGATCATGTCCGGCCTGCACGGCGCATGGAGCGCGGGAGCGCTCATCGGATCAGCGGGTGGCACCCTGGCGGCCCACATGGACGCCGACGCCCGCGTACACCACGCGATGGCCAGCATCGTCCTCACCTGCGTCGGCATCCTGGCGGCCCGTAAAACCCTCGACGTCACACCGGCCCCTGAAGCCGAGGCGCCGCCCCACTTCGCCCTGCCCCCCAAATCAGCACTGATCATCGGCGCGGTAGCGCTCTGCGCGGTCTTCGCGGAAGGCGCATCCCTCGACTGGTCGGCGGTCTACCTCCGCGACATCCTCGACGCCTCACCCGGCCTGGCCGCAGCCACAACCACCGCCTTCGCCCTGACCATGGCAATAGCCCGCTTCGCGGGCGACGCCGTCGTCGACCGCATCGGCGGCGTACGAGCCGTCCGCTACAGCGGCGTACTGGCCACCCTCGGCGGCCTCCTGGTGGTACTCGCGGCGAACCCCGCACTGACCATCGCCGGCTTCGGCCTGATCGGCCTCGGCATCGCCGTAGTAGTCCCGCTCGCCTTCGCCGCCGCAGCCCGCAGCGGCAGCAACGCGGCCCAGGCAATCGCGGGCGTCGCCACGATCACCTACGCAGCCGGCCTCATCGCCCCGTCCGCGATCGGCGGCATCGCCAACGCGACCTCCCTGACAGTGTCGTTCGGCCTGGTCACCGCCCTAGCGGTGGTGCTCGTCCTGGGCGCCTCCGTCATGCGTACGAACAAGAGCAGCACCCCCAAGGCCGCGGGCGAACCAGCCACGCCCACCGCTTCTTCGGCCTCGGACGGCTAGCCGATGATCCCGGTGTCGTAGAAGAACTCGTACCGGGTCGGGTCATCCGGCAGGAACCAGTGGAAGCCCTCCTGGAAGAAGACCGCGAACATATTGATCGCGATCACCAGCCCGCAGAAGCCGAGAGCGAGCAGACCCACCGTGCGGTGGCCCCGCCCCGCCGGGATCGTACGGTCGGCGGTGACATTCGCGAAGACCATCAGCAGCGCGATCGCGGCGATCGCGGCGTTGAAGAGGATCCACGCCCAGACGTAAAGGTGCAGGCCGAGTGCGGTGCCGCCGTAGCCCTTGGCGTGCGGGAGGATGTGCAGCATCGTCTGCCGCCAGGCCGCGAACGAGCCGCCCAGGCACGCGACCAGGGCCATGCCCCAGCCCATCAGATAGTCGCGGCGGGTGATCTGCCCGGTCATCCCCTGGCGCACGATGAAGGCCGCCCCCAGCGCCGCGAGCAGCATGAACATCCGCTGGATCATGCACAGCGGGCAGGGATACTCCCACTCCCCGAACTGGATCAGCAGCCCACCGCACACCACCCCGGTCCAGCCGATGACGAAGACGACCGCCAGCCACCACTGCGCCTGCCCCAGCAGGCCGCGCAGGCCGATCCGCGGGACGCTCATCAGTAGTTCAGCCCCAGCCCGAGGCCGCTGGAGATGTGGTGCGCGAGCAGCCCGGACGTCGCCGCCAGCGACACCCACCAGGCGATGAGCACCGTCGAGCGACTCTTGCGGCGCACGATCACATAGAGCGTGCCGAGGAGCGCCGCGAAGATCAGGGTGTCCATGGTCCGGACCGTAGTGCCGGGCGCTCGGGGGCCGGGGCAGGCGCGGCGGCCGGGACGGGGGATTACGGCGTCAGCGTGATGCCGGTCAGGCCGGCAGCCTGACGCCGAGCTCCTCGCTCAGCGCCTCCGTCCCCGCGGGGGTGACCCGCAAGGCTCGCCCGGAGCCGATCCGTTCCACCCACCCCAGGTCGAACGCCCGCCGGCACAGCGCCGCCCCCACCGCGCCCGCCAGATGCGGGCGGCGCTCGCTGTAGTCGAGGCAGTCGCGCAGCAGCGGGCGCGTGCTCTTGCGGCCCGAGGGCCGCACTTGCGGGGTTACGGCACCGAGCCGCCGCAGCCACGCATCGCCCGCGTCGGTCAGCGCGAGCCCGTGCTCCCGGGAGACGAGACCGCGGTCCGTCACCGCGTCGGCGATGGCCACTCCCAGCTGCCCCGCGAGGTGGTCGTAACAGGTCCGCGCCCGCGCCTCCGCCCGCCGCCGCCCCGACTCGCGCAGCGAGCGCGGGCGCGCGGGGTCCGTGCCGCTCTCCTCCGGCGCGAACGCCGACAGCTCCTCGACCAGCGTCGCCGCCGCGGGCCCGGCCAGCCGCACGTACCGATGCCGCCCCTGCCGCTCCAGCGTCACCAGCCCGCCCTCCAGCAGCCGCGCGAGATGCTCACTCGCGGTGGACGGCGCGACCCCCGCCTGCCGCGCGAGCTCCCCCGCGGTCCAGGCGCGGCCGTCGATCAGCGCGAGGCAGAAGGCGGCGCGGGTGGGGTCGGCGAGCAGCGCGGCGGTGCGGGCGAGGGACGTCGGGGAGAGCATGGGTCCATCGTGCACCGGGGACGTTTCGGCGTGCGCCGAAGGGTGCGGGTCCGGTGCGCCGGGCAGTCGGGCCGCGGGCGCCGTCAGCGCGGCGGCACCGGGCTGCCCCAGCTTGCCAGCAGGCGCAGCGCCTCGGCCTCCCGCGAGCCGGGGGCCGCGGTGTAGGCGAGGAGGGCCAGGTCCGGGTCCGCGGGGAAGGCGGTCAGCTCGAAGGCGAGGGTGAGCGGGCCGGCGACGGGGTGGTTGATGCGCTTGCGGCCGTATGACTTGGTCTTGATCGTGTGCAGCGCCCAGTGGTGCCGGAATTCGGCGCTGTGGGCCCGGAGTTCGTCGATGAGGTGGTCGAGCTGGGGGTCGTCGGGATGTTGACCGGCGGCGCTGCGGAGGTGGCCGACCACCTCGCGGGCGATGAAGTCGCGGTCCGGGTAGCGGGCGCCGATCTCGGCGTCCAGCAGGTGCAGGCGGGCGAGGTTGCGGCGTGCGGGTGGCAGTCGTGCGAAGTCGGTGATCAGGGCGCAGGCGAGGCGGTTCCAGGCGCGTACGTCCATCCGGTGGCCGAGCGCGAGGGCGGGGCTGTCGATGGCGTCGAGCAGCTGCTGGACGCCGGGCCGCACCTTCGGTGGCGGCGTCCGGTGGCCGGGCGCGGGTCGTCCTCCCGGCCGCGGCGGCCGCGCCAGGCGGAACAGGTGCGCTCGCTCGTCCGCGTCCAGGCGCAGCGCGTCGGCCACGGCGTTCAGCACGGCGTCCGAGGCGCTGTGGTTCCGCCCCTGCTCCAGGCGCACGTAATAGTCGACGCTGACCCCCGCCAGGTGCGCCAGCTCCTCCCGCCGCAGCCCCGGCACGCGCCGCAGCCCCGCGCCCGAAGCAAAGCCGACGTCCTCGGGCCGTATCCGGTCGCGCCGGGAACGCAGGAAGGCACCTAACTCCGCGCGTGGCAGCATGCGGTCATTCTGCTGCCGGGGGTGTGGTCGTGGGTAGGTACGGCTGTACCTAGGCAGGAGGCGACCTGGGCGGGCCGCGCCCCGGGCTGGTGGTGGCGTGGGCGGGCCGCGCCCCGGGCTGGCGCTGGCGTGGGCGGGCCGTGCCCCCGGAAAGCCTCGGCCTACCCGCCACCCGCGCGGCGCCGCGAGGGTGGCGGCATGAGACCTGCGCGCATCACCACCCCTGCCGCGGCCGTACTCGCCGCCGCCCTGGTCGCCGCCGTCGCCCCGGCTTCACCGGCCGGTGCTGCCAGTGCTGCCGCGCCGGCTTCCTCAGCCGCCTCCGCCCGCGCGGCCGCGCCGGCTTCCTCAGCCGCCTCCGCCCGCGCGGCCGCGCCGGCCTCCTCAGCCGCCTCCACCCGCGCAGCCGCGCCGCTCCCGGGAGCGCCCGGCGCGGACCCGGCGCCCGCCGGGCCCCAGCGCCCGTACGAGCCCGACGTCGCCGGTCCCGACAACGCCGACGCCCTCACCGCCCGTGTCACCCCCGCCGCGGGCGGGCACGACCGCGTCACCCCCACCCCCGGCGGACAGCGCGGCGTGCGCGTGGAGTTCGACCGTACGAGCCGGACCGCCGACGGCGGGAAGCCCGCGGCCGCGCGCCGCTTCGTCTTCCTCTTCGACCGGTCCGTCACCCTGCACCCGGCCGACTTCCCGGTCTGCGACCGGGCGACGCTTGAGGCCGATGGACCCGGCGGCTGCCCGCAGGGGTCGCAGGTCGGTGAGGGGACCGCGGAGTTCCACCCGCACGGGTCGGCCGAGGTGCTCGCCTTCAACACCCGCTACCGCGACGGCACCTGGGGCGTGCTCGTTGCCATCCCGGCCACCGGGACCATCCTGGAGCAGACGCTGGAGCGGGCCTCCGCCCCGTACCGCGCCCGCGGCTACCGCTGGACGCTGGACGAGATCCTGCCGCCGACCGCGGTGCCGCCCCAGGAGCGCTCGGCGACGCTGCGCTTCAGGCTGGCCTTCGGGACCGTAAGGGACGGGGCGAGCTATGCCACCACGACCGCGCCGGCGGGCAAGGCGCTGAAGTTCGGGCTGTGGAGCGAGTTCGTCACCGGGCAGGTGCTGCTGCCGGAGGCAAGCGCGGGTCAGCGCAGTGGGCGCAGGGCGAATTCCTGAGGCGGGGTGCCGTTGCAGGTGTTCTGGAAGAGGTTGGCGACGTCGTTGGCGTCGATTTTGCGGGAGACCTGGACGCAGCCGCCGCCGCGGTCGACGCGCAGGCGGTAGCGGACCGGGCTCTTGGTGCCTTTCGCGACGTCGAGGTAGAAGCGCTGGTAGCGGTCGCCGCCCTCGCAGGAGTACGGGCGCAGCAGGGCGCCGGTGCCGATGCCGGAGCTGTTGAAGCCGGAGCAGCGGTCGCGGCCCTCGTGGGAGTTGCGGGGGCGGAGCCGGTACTGGGCCTTCGCCGTCCCCGGGACGCGTTCCACGTAAAACATCTGGTCGTCGCTGTCCGTGCACTCCCACTCCACGACCATGCCGTCCGACCTGGCGTCCTCGCCGTTGCCGTCGACGCAGCGGTCCGGATAGGTGTGGTATGCGCGGATCTGGTACCAGCCCTCGGCCGGCGTCCCGCGGCCGTACGCACTCGGCTCGCGGCCCGCGCGCGTGACGGTAGGTGAGTCCACCGCGTCGTCCGCCGGCCACAGCACCGCGGCGGCGACGGCCGCGAGGGCGGCCGTGACCGCCGCCGCGACGAGGGCCGCAGGCAGCGGACCCCAGCGCGGACGGCGCGAGCCGGGCCCGGGGGCGGGCGCTGGACCGGCGTCCGGCACCGGCTCCGCCGCCGTCGCGGCACCGTCCACCGCCCCGCCGCCCCCGGCGAGCCGTTCTCGCGCCTGCAGCCATGTCACCAGCGCGTCCGACGAGCACCCGCAGGCCCGTACGAACGCGGCCACCGCCTCTCCGCGCGGCAGCGCCTCCCGGCCCAGCAGGTTCGCCACCGTGCTGCGCGGGAGCACGTCGCCGACGGCCGCCGCGCGCATTTCGATGTCCCGGTACGACAGCCCGGACCACGCCTTGAGCGCCCGCAGCCGGTCGTTGAACTCCTGCGCCGTGGCCGCCCCGACCGGATCGGGAGCCCTCCCCCGCACGTTCATCCCAACGCCTCCCCCTGGCATGTGGTGTTCCAGCCACGTCCCGGACGCCGATGGAACATCGGACAGCCTTGTACATCACCGGACGGCAGATCAAGACTGCTCGCGAGCCGGGTCTGGGCGAGGAACGGGGGCACATGTCCAGGAGGCAGTGGATACCGACGGCAGCCGAGCTGCGCGAGGGCACCAACATCTCGGTCGCCCTCTCGCCCGATCGCTCCCGCCTGGCCGTCGACCTGGCCGGCGGCATCTGGACGCTGCCGTTGCACGGCGGCGCCGCCACGCCGCTGACCGGCGCGGACGCCGAGGCGGCGCAGCCCGACTGGGCGCCGGACGGGCGGGAGCTGGTCTTCCAGGCGTACGTGGACGGGAACTTCCACCTCTGCACCGTCCCCGCCGCCGGCGGCGCCCCCCGGCAGCTGACCAGCGGCCCGTACGACCACCGCGAGCCCCGCTACGCCCCCGACGGCCGCACCATCGCCTTCGCCTCCGACCGCGGCGGCAACGGCTACCGCATCCACCAACTCGACCTGCGCACCGGCCGCATCACCCCCTGGCCCGGCGACCCCAAGGGCGAGGAGGCCGCCCCCGCCTGGTCCCCCGACGGCGAGCGGCTCGCCGTGCTCACCGACGGCACCGCCATCGACGCCGTGGACCGCGCGGGCGTCCGCCGCAGGATGGCCGAGGCGGACGACGCGATCCTCGGCGCGCCCGCGTGGACGCCGGACGGGCGGGAGGTGGCGTACGCGGAGTTCCCCGGCACGCTCGCCGGGCCGTTCGCCGCCGGGCCGACGCGGCTGCGGGTCGGGGAGCGGGTGGTGTCGGGGGACGGGGAGGACGTGTTCCCGTTCCGGGCCGGCTGGCTGTCGGACGGGGAGATCCTGTACACGGCGGACGGGCGCATCCGCCGCCGCGACCTGCGCCAGGGCCGTATCGCCGATATCCCCTTCACCGCCGAGGTGCCCGTACGCCCCCGCCGCCAACTCCCGCCCCGCGGCCGCCTCGACGACCCGCGGCTGCGCCCGGTCCGCGGCATCGTGGCGCCCGCGCTGTCGCCGGACGGGGCGTCGGTGGCGTTCTGCGCGCTCGGCGACCTGTGGCTGCTCGGGCCCGGCGGGCGGCCGCAACGGCTCACCCGGGACACGTACTTCGTCTCCGACCCGGCCTGGTCGCCCGACGGCCGCCGCCTCGTCTACACCAGCGACCGCGCCGGCAACCCGGACCTGTGGCTGCGCGACCTCGACTCCGGTACGGACCGCCGCCTCACCGCGCTGCCGCACGCCGCCGTCGCCGCGGCCTTCGCGCCCGACGGCCGCCAGGTCGCCTTCCAGGACCAGGACGGGGCGACGTATCTGTGCACGGTCGATACGGGCGAGGTCGTGCAGGTGCTCGCGAAGGAGCCGATGCCCGGCCGGCCGAGCTTCTCGCCGGACGGGCGGCGGCTGGCGATGGCGGTGGTCCGCCCGTACTCCAGGCGCTTCCGCGAAGGCACCAACCGCATCCTCGTCCTCGACCTCGACACCGGCGCCACAGCCGTGCACGAGGTGGCCCCGCACCGCTCGATCAGCACCCGCGGCTATGACGGGCCGGTGTGGGCGCCGGACGGGCGGCACCTCGCGTATGTGTCGGGCAGCGTGCTCTGGCTGCTGCCGGTGGACGGCCGCGGGCGGCCGACGGGGGCGCCGCGGCAACTCAACGACGAGGTGACGGACGCACCTTCCTTCGCCGCCGACTCGGCGACGCTGCTCTATCTCTCCGCCGGCCGACTGCGCCGCATCCCCGCCTCCGGCGGCGAGCCGCGGCCGGTGCCGCTCTCCCTCCACTACGCCGCCGACGTACGGCCCGAGCGGACGATCGTGCACGCGGGCCGGCTCTGGGACGGGCAGGCCCGCGAACTCCGCGCCGACGTCGACATCGTGATCGAGAGCGGCCGCATCGCCGCCGTCCGCCCGCACCACGGCCGGGCGGACGAGGACGCGTCCGGTCTCACGGTGCTGCCGGGGCTGATGGACATGCACGCGCACATCCATATGAAGGGGAAGTTCTACGGCTCCCGGCAGGGCCGGATCTGGCTGGCGTACGGCATCACCACCGTCCGCTCGCCCGCCGACCCCGTCTACCAGGCGCTGGAGGAACGGGAGGCGGTGGCGGCCGGGCGGCGCCTCGGACCGCGGTACTTCGGCACCGGGGAGGCGCTGGACGGCAGCCGCGTCCACTACAGCGTCACCCGCCCGGTCACCGACGAGGCCGAGCTGGAGCGGGAGCTGGCGCGCGCCTTCGCGCTCGACTACGACCTGCTGAAGGCGTACGTCCGGCTGCCCGCGGCCGGGCAGCGCGCGGCGGCGGCCGCGGCCCACCGCGAGGGCATCTGGACCACCTCCCACTACCTCTATCCGGCGGCCCGGCACGGCCTCGACGGCATGGAACACCTCGGCGCCACCCACCGCCTCGGCTACTCCACCACCCTGAGCCGGGCGGGCCGCTCGTACCAGGACGTCCTCGCCCTCTTCGCCGCCTCCGGCATGGCGGTGACCCCGACGCTGATCCTGGGCGCGCTGACCCTCGCCGACCACCCCGGGCTCGTAACGGACCCGCGGATCACGGCGCTCTACCCGCACTGGGAGCAGGCCGAGCTGGCGAAGAAGCTGGCGCTGGTCCGCGACTCACCGCCGGAGCTCAGGCGCGGCCTGGCGGCGGCGCTGGCGGCGAACGCGGCGACCGTCCGCCGCATCCACGCCGCCGGCTGCCCGGTGCCGGCAGGCACCGACGCCCCCATCGACCACCCGGGCCTGAGCCTGCACTGGAACCTGTGGGCGCTGGCCGACCACGGCATGCCCGCGTACGACACCCTGCGCACCGCCACGCACGACGCGGCGGCGGCGCTGGGCGTCGCGGATCAGCTCGGCACGGTGGAGCAAGGGAAGCTGGCGGACCTGGTGTTCGTGGTGGGCGATCCGCTGGCGGACATCAGGGATACGGCGCGGGTGCGGCGGGTGATGGCGGCGGGGCTGGTACATGACGTGGACGGGCTGATTGTGGGGCAGCCTTCGCCGTGATCCCGGAGCGCTCGGGTCCTTGGCTCAGCCGCCGAACATCTTCGCCGCCTCCCGCCCATGCGCCTGGTTCTCCGCCACGTACGGCCGCAGTTCGCGCTCGTACGCGGCGAAGGCGGCGGCGTGGTCGCCGGCCGGCGCCTCGGCGAGGCTGTTCGCGAGCAGCCGGGCGCCGATCAGGGCCTGGGAGGTGCCCATGCCGGAGGTCGGGGCGGCGCAGTAGCCGGCGTCGCCGACGAGCGCGACGCGGCCTGCCGACCAGGAGGGCAGCTCGACCTGGCAGGCCGAGGCGAAGTAGAAGTCGTCGGCCATCGCCATGTCGTCGATCAGCTGCGGCACGATCCACCCGGCGTCCGCGAACTGCCCGCGCACGATCTCCTGCTGCTGCCCCACGTCGTACCGGTCGATCTCGGCACTGTCCCAGCCGAACGACAGGCTGACCGTCATCCGCTCGGCGTCACCGGCGCTGAAGAGGTACACCGCCCGGCCCGGCGTGCTGCACAGCACCCCGCGGTGGTCGAGGCCGAGGTGGTTGGCGGTGCTGAAGCCGGCGCCCGACATGCCCAGGTGCTGTACGTGGTCCTGGTGCGGGCCGAAGGCGAGCCTGCGGACGTTGGAGTAGACCCCGTCGGCGCCGACGACCAGGTCGAAGGCGCCCTCGGCGCCGCTGTCGAAGCGCACCCGTACGCCGGTGTCGTCCTGGGTGAGGGCGGCGATGGAGTCGCCGTAGACGTACGTCGCGAGGTCGCCGGTGGCCCGGTGCAGGATGGCGGTGAAGTCCCGCTTCAGCACCTCGAGTCCGCCCGCGAAGGTCTCGGCGGGCAGCTCGCCGGTCTGCTGCCCGTCGGCGTCGACGATGCTGGTGCCCTTCATCTGCGTGTCATGGCCGCGGACTTCGTCGAGGATCCCCATCTCCTCCAGTACGTCGAACGCGGGCCCGCGGAAGTCCACCGCATAGCCGGAGTCCCGGAGCGCGGGCGCCCGCTCGACGACGGTCACGTCGTATCCGTGCCGGTGCAGCCAGAACGCGAGCGCGGGCCCCGCGACACTCGCACCGGAGACCAACACCCTCGTCTTCGCCATCTCGGCTCCTCCCCATGAGTGTTGTGCGTGGCGTTGATCATTGCGGACGGTCATGTGCGTAACAAGCCTGGACCGAGCAAAGGTTCGATCAACGGAGCCGGTCCGTCCGCCGCGATGCGCATGGCCGGCCGAGCGGCTCGGCGGCCGGGCCTCGGTCACCGCCGTCTTCGGCGAGCCCGTCACCTGCGGTGAGGTTCACCGTCATCCCGGTGGCCAGGGCCGGGGCTGACGCGCCGGGTCCGGCGGGGCGCCTTCCGGGCGCGGCCGGGCGGTTACGATCACGCCTATGGTCACGGTGTGGTCCCGCTCCAGCACGCTCCGTGCCCGCCGGGAGGCGGGCGCGGGATGGCTGCTGGGCGTCGCCGTGGTGCTGCTGGCGGTGCTCTTCAGCCACGGGCTGGGGGCGGAGGGCGGCGAGGGCCATCACCTGCCGCCGGTGACGGTCGTATCGCAGTCCGCCGCGATGGCCGCGGGCGGTGCGGCGGCTGTTGCCGCAGGTGGTTCGCCGGCACCTTCTGCGGCCCTCGGCCCCCGGGCTGAAGCCCCGCCCGCGCCCGACCACGCCCCGCACGACCACGAGATCTGCCTGGCCCGCGCCCCGCAGGAGACCGCACCGTCGGCCTTCAGCTGCCCGCTGCTGCCGGCCGCGGTACGCGATGGCGCCGACGCCAGCGACCTCGGGAGCCGCGCCGCCGCCCCGCCACCCGCACCCCACCTGGCGGGCGGACTGCTCACGCCGGTGCTACGGCTGTAACGAACTGGCGCCGCAGCCGCCTCGCCGGCGTGCCCCGCGCAGCGCCGTACCGCCGCGGCTTCACCCCGCAACCCACCCACCCACCCACCCGTTGCTGCTTGCGACAGGGACGGGTGGGATGCGGGGCTGGGACAGAGCCGGCCGGGCAGCGGCACCGCGCCCCGCCATACCGCCGCGGCTTCACCCCGCAACCCACCCACCCGTTGCTGCTTGCGACAGAGGCGGGTGGGTGGGCGGGGACAGCCGGCCGCGCAGCGGCCAACGCCCCGCCAGACCACCGCGGCTCCACCCCGCCAACCCACCCACCCGTTGCTGCTCGCGACAGAGGCGGGTGGGTGGGCGGGAACAGCCCGGCGCCCCCCACCCGCAGTGCAGCACCCACCGAACGTGAGCCACCCCATGCGACTTCTCGCCCCCGCAGGGCCCGCCCCCGCGCCGCGCTCCACCCTGCCCGCCCTCGTGGGCAACACCCCCGTCCTCCCCATCGGCGCCCCCCTCACCCCACCCGACCGTCGCTTCTGGGCGAAGCTCGAGGGCTTTAACCCCGGCGGCATCAAGGACCGCCCCGCCCTCCACATGCTGCGCCGCGCCCGCGCCCGCGGCGAACTGCAACCCGGCGCACCCGTCGTCGAGTCCACCTCCGGCACCCTCGGCCTGGGTCTCGCCCTCGCGGGCACCGCGCTCGGCCACCCCGTCACCCTCGTCACCGACCCCGGCCTGGAGCCGGAGCTGCGGCGCCTGCTGCTCGCGTACGGCGCCCGCGTCGACGTCGTCGAAGAACCGCACCCGCGCGGCGGCTGGCAGCAGGCGCGCCGCGACCGCGTCACGCGCCTGCTCGCCGACGAGCCCGGCGCCTGGTGCCCGGACCAGTACCACAACCCGGACAACGTCGCCGCGTACACCCCGCTGGCCCTTGAGCTCGCCGCCCAACTCGGCCACATCGACGCCCTGGTCTGCAGCGTCGGCACCGGCGGCCACTCCGCGGGCATCCACCGCACCCTCGCCCCGCTCTGCCCGGGCCTGCGCCTGATCGGCGTCGACAGCGTCGGCTCGACCGTCTTCGGCCAGCCCGCCAGGGACCGGCTGATGCGCGGCCTCGGCTCCAGCATCCATCCGCGCAATGTCGCGTACGACGCCTTCGGCGAGGTCCACTGGGTCGCCCCGGGCGAGGCCGTCTGGGCCTGCCGCAGGCTCGCCGCCTCGCACTACGCCACCGGCGGCTGGAGCGTCGGCGCGGTCGCCCTCGTCGCGGGCTGGGTCACGGCCCAACTCCCCGCCGACGCCACCGTCGTCGCCGTCTTCCCGGACGGGCCACAGCGATACCTCGGCACCGTCTACGACGACGACTTCTGCACGCGCCACGACATCCTCGACTCCCCGCCACCCCCCGAACCGGACGTCATCGGCAGCCAGGACGACAAGGAAGCACAGCGCTGGACCCGCTGCACGACGGTGACGGATCCGGTAGAGGTGCGGCGATGAGGACCATGCTCGCGCAGGCACGCACCTACGACCGCAGCGTGCAACTGCTGATGGCGAACCAGTTCACCATCAACCTCGGCTTCTACATGCTGATGCCCTATCTCGCCGCCCACCTCTCCGGCACCCTCGGCCTCGCCGGCTGGACGGTCGGACTGATCCTGGGCGTACGGAACTTCAGCCAGCAGGGCATGTTCCTCGTCGGCGGCACCCTCGCCGACCGCCTCGGCTACAAGCCGCTCATCGTCGCCGGCTGCCTGCTCCGCACGGCGGGCTTCGCGGCGCTCGGCTTCACGACCTCGCTGCCCGCCCTGCTCGCCGCCTCCGCCGCGACCGGGCTGGCGGGCGCGCTCTTCAATCCGGCCGTACGGGCCTACCTCGCCGCGGACGCGGGTGACCGGCGGGTGGAGGCGTTCGCGCTCTTCAACGTCTGCTATCAGGCAGGCATCCTGCTCGGCCCGCTGCTCGGGATGGCGCTGACGGGCGTCGACTTCCGCCTGACCTGCCTGGTCTCCGCGGTGGTCTTCGCGCTGCTCAGCATCGTCCAGATCCGCGCGCTGCCCGCGCGCAAAGCGGCCGCCGATACGAAGGCCGCGCCCGTCGCCGTGTGGACGGTCTGGCGCGGCATCGCCGCCAACCGCCCCTTCCTGCTCTTCTCCTGCGCCATGATCGGCTCGTATGTGCTGTCGTTCCAGGTCTATCTGGCTCTGCCGCTCGAGGTGCGGCGCCTGGCGGGAGACGGCACCTCGGAAACCGTGGCCGTGGCCCTGCTCTTCGCGGTCTCCGGCCTGAGCACCATCCTCGCCCAGACCCGCCTGACCGCCTGGTGCAAGGCCCGTCTCGGCCCAGGGGCCGCCCTGACGTGGGGACTTACGGCCATGGGCCTGGCCTTCACGCCGCTGCTCGCGGCAACCGCACTGCCCGTACCGGAAGCCCCCGCCGCCCGCTGGCTGCTCGCCGCGCTCCCCGCGGCGCTGGCAGCTCTGCTGCTGGCACTCGGCACGATGCTCGCGTACCCCTTCGAGATGGACACCATCGTCCGCCTCTCCGGCGACCGGCACGTAGCCACCCACTACGGCTTCTACAACACCATCTCGGGCCTGGGCATCGCCGCCGGCAACCTCGCCACCGGCGCGTCCCTGGACGCCGCCCGCTCGGCAGGCCTCCCCGCGCTCCCGTGGCTGGTCCTCATCGCGCTCGGCCTGACCTGCGCGGCCGGGCTGCATGCGCTGCATCGAACGGGACGCTTGCGGGCAGCACCGGAGCGGGAACAGCCCCAACCGGCCCCGGCGTGACGCGGCTTGGGTACGAGCCGTCAGCCGTCAGCGCGCCGCCGCCTGACCTGCCAGAGCGCGGCGCCGCCCAGTGCGACGACGAGGCCGCCGCCGACGAGCAGCCCGGCGGAAGGCCCGCCGCCGTTGCCGTCGCCGCTGTCACCGTCGCCGGTGGCCTTGGGCGACTCGCCGCGCTCCCCGCCCACCACGTCGGCGCAGCCCTTCCGCGGATAGCCCGCGATGGCGCACAGCAGCCCGCCGCTCCCGTACCGCAGCGGCGGCACCGCCTTGGCCAGCGCCTCCGCGGTGGTGGCGTCCGGCGGGAGTTGCACGCACTCCTTGCGTACGACGGCCGGGGGCTGCTCGCCCGACGGGGCGTCCTTTGCGGTGCCGAAGTCCAGGACCAGGGCGACCCGTTTGGCGCCCGCCTTCTTCGGCGTGGTGCCGCAGACCGCCTCGAAGTCGGGCTTCGCGCGCGGATTGACGGAGTCCTTCGTGGCCTCCTGGAAGACGGCGAAGCGCCAGCCCTCCACGGCGCCGTCCTCCGGGCGGTACGAGCCCGGGCCCACGGTCGTGGTGGTCCACTTGCCGTCTTCGCCGTGGCGCAGCGACCAGTAGCGGTAGTCGGCGGCGTGCGCGGGCGCCGCGGCGGCGAGGGTGAGGGTCGCGGCGGCTGCCAGGGTGGTGAGGGTGTGCTTCACCGGGCGGCCCGCAGGAGATTGGCAGGGATCTCGGGGTGGCTGCCGAAGTGCAGGTGGATGTAACTCGCGATCACATTCCCGGCCTTGCCCGCCACATAGCCCGCCCGCCGGGTCTCGCCGGTGCTCGTGGTGACCTCGTACAGGTTCGGCTCCAGGTCGGCGGCGGTGATCCGGGACTGGTGGAATTCCTGGCCACGGGCGCGCTGGCCTTGGGGGCCGAGCGCGGACGGCGCGCGGGTGTGCACGTCGACGTACGCGATGGCGAGGTAGGTGCGGTCCATCGCCACGTCGATGGGGAGGATGCCGGTCATCTCCCTGCGCTGCCCGTCGAAGCCGGTCAGCGACCGGGCGAGGTACATCATCCCGCCGCACTCGGCGTAGACCGGCATGCCGTCCTCGGCGCGGGCGCGCAGCTCTTCGGCGAGGGGCTTATTGGCGGCCAGTTCGGCGGCGAAGCTCTCCGGATAGCCGCCGCCGAGGTATACCGCGTCCACTCCATCCGGGAGGCGGGGGTCGGCCGTCGGCCGGAAGTCCACCAGCTCGAAGCCCGCCGCCTCCAGCGCCCGGAGATTCTCCTCGTAGTAGAAGCAGAACGCCGCGTCCCGGGCGACCGCGAGCCGTGCGGCGGCGCCAGGCGGCTGGGAGGCATAGGAGGAGCGAACGGGTGCGGACGGGGCGCGTACCCCGGTGGCCGCCAGCAGCCGCTCCACATCCAGGTCCCGCCCGCCCGCTATCTGCGCCCGGGCCCGCGCCTCGGCCGCGGCCGGGTTCTCCTCCACCGTCGTCAGCCCGAGATGCCGCTCGTCCACCCGCAGCTCCTCGCTGCGCTCGACCCAGCCGACCACGCGCTCCCGCAGCCGCTCCGACAGC
The DNA here is from genome assembly GCF_048572725.1 of Streptomyces boninensis. Lineage (NCBI taxonomy): Bacteria > Bacillati > Actinomycetota > Actinomycetes > Kitasatosporales > Streptomycetaceae > Streptomyces > Streptomyces boninensis. Next base: position 4,784,453 of record NZ_CP183837.1, on the reverse strand, counting down.
GCCTCGACCACCATGTCCGCGTGCGGGCGGCTGCCGACCCGGTTGAGCACGGCACCGGCGATCCGTACGCCGGGGTCGAAGTCCATCAGCCCGCCGAGCACGGCCCCGGCGGTACGCGTCATCCCCCACACGTCCACGACGACCAAGACCGGCAGCCCGAGCAGCTTCGCGAGGTGCGCCGCGCTGCCGCGCTCGGTGCCGTTCTCGCCGTCGTAAAGGCCGCCCATCGCCTCTACGACGCACACGTCCGCATCCGCCGACCACCGGGCGTACGCGCGGCGCACGCCCTCCTCGCCCATCATCCACAGATCGAGATTGATGGAGGGACGGCCGGTGATCTCCCGGTGATACCCCGGGTCAATGAAGTCGGGGCCGAGCTTGAACGCCTGCACCTTCAGGCCGCGCTCGCGCAGCTGCCGCAGCAGGATGGCCGTCACCGTCGTCTTCCCGGCGCTGCTGTGCGTCGCGGCGACGACGAATGCGCTATTCACGTGGCAACCCTAGCCCTCTCCCTGGATGGCCCCGCCCAGCTCGCACCCCGCCCCTACCTGGGGTTCGCTGGCGGCACCAGCAAGGCGGCGGAGGTGACGGGCGATGGCAGGCAGCTCCAAAGCTCGTGCCGCACTCGCGGCCGTGCTCATCGTGCTCGGCTGCGTGCTCGCCCCACTCGCAGTGGTCTCCGCCTGGGCGTCCGGCGTGGTCGGGGACACCGACCGTTACGTGGACACGGTCGCCCCGCTCGCCTCGGACAAGGACGTCCAGGACGCGGTCGCGAAGCGCGCGGCCGACGCCGCGGCCGAGAACATCGACCTGGCGACGCTGCTCGAAGGCGTGGCCCCCGCGGACCGCCCCCGCCTGACCAAGGCGCTCGGCAAGCTCGACGGGCCGCTCCAGGAGGCCGTGCGCAGCCTGGTCCGCGACAAGGCGCGGGCCGTCGTGGCCTCCGACGGCTTCGAGCAGATCTGGAAACAGGCCAACCGCACCAGCCACGCCGCCGTGATCAAGGCGCTCACCGGCAAGGGCGGCGACGCGGTCAAGCTGGACGACGAAGGCGTGACCGTCGACCTCGGCCCGGTCGTCGAGCAAGTCAGGCAGCGCCTCGTCGACGACGGCTTCTCGGCGGTGGAGAAGCAGCCGGCGCCGGAGGCCGAGTTCACCGTCATCAAGGGCGACAAGGTCGCCAAGGCCAGGACCGGGCTGCGGCTGCTGGAGGCCGCGGGCACCTGGCTGCCGATCCTCGCGCTGCTGCTGATCGCGGGCGGTGTCCTCCTCGCGGCCCGGCGGCGCCGCGCGCTGGCCGCGGCGGCCGCGGGCGTCGCCCTCGCCGTCCTGCTGCTCGGCATCGGTCTGCTGATCTTCCGCGGGGTCTATCTCGACGCGCTGCCTGGCGGGGTCTCGCGCCCCGCCGCCGAGTCCGTGTACGAGGCGGTGACCCGGCTCCTCCGTACCACCGTGCGGATGGTGGTGGCGGTGGCCGCGGTGACCGCCCTCGCCGCCTGGCTGACCGGCTCGGGGCGGCGGGCCGGGCTCGTACGGAACGCGTGGGAGTCGGGCATCCGCGCCATCCGTACCACCGCCGATGACGCGGGGCTGCGCACCGGTCCTGTCGGTCCGTGGGTGAGCCGGCACCGCGCCTGGATCACGCGGGGCCTCGTCATCGCCGCCGTGCTGGTCTACGTCCTCTGGTCCTACCCCACCGCCCTGGTCGTGCTCGCCCTCGTCCTGGCCCTCCTCTTCGCCCTCGCCGTCGTCTCCTTCCTGGCCGCGGGGCAGGACGGGCCGCCACCGTCACCGTCACCCGAACGGACGCACCGAACTGGAGGCGGTACGGCGGCGGGCTGACGCTGGAGGCCTCGTGCATCCGCTGTACGAGGCACAGGACGGGAGAACGCCATGAGTCAGGACTCGCAGGCCGCCGCGTCGTCGGGGCCGGAACACACCCCGCCGACGGCGGGCTTCGACTCCCCGCGCGACCGGGCCGACGCCCGCTGGCGCACCGACGGCACCACCGCCACCTCCCCCGCGCCGCAGAGCGGCCTGGCCATGGGCGGCACCGTCTTCGCGGGCGTCCTGATGCTCTGCAACGGCATCCTGGGCGCGCTGATGGGCATCTCCGCGATCGCCAAGGACGACGTCTACGGCACGGTCGGCAACTACGCGTACCAGATCAACCTCACCGGCTGGGGCTGGATCCACCTCATCCTCGGCGTCTGCGTCGCGGCCACCGGCGCCGGCCTCCTCAAGGGCGCGGAATGGGCGCGCTGGACCGGCATCTTCTTCGCCGCGCTCGGCCTGATCGCCCAGTTCATGTTCCTGCCGTACCAGCCGATCTGGTCCGTGATCATGATCGCCGTGTACGTCTTCGTGATCTGGGCGCTGGCCGCGTACCGGTCGCCGGACGGCCGCGCGGCAGCCTGAGCCGTACGCCTACGAGGGCTGGAACATCCGGGGGATGTTCCAGCCCTCTATTGCAGCCTGAGGGCGTCGACCGCGAGCCGGGCGGCGGTGCCGATGACGGCGTCGGCCTGGGGGAGGGTGGCGGCCGGGTTGGCGGCGCGGGTGAAGACCGCGACGGCGTAGCGGCCGCCGTCCGGGTATTCGACGACGCCGACCTCGCTGCGCGCGGTCGGCAGGGTGCCGGTCTTGCCGGCCACGTGCACGTCGTCGAAGGGGAAGCCGGAGGCCATGCGATGCGGCCAGACCTGCAGGCCGAGGAGGCGGCGGATGGCGGCGCAGTGCTCGGGGGTGCCGGCCTCGTCCCGCCAGATGGCGCGCAGCAGCCGGGTCAGGTCCCGGGGCGTGCTGTGGTTGGAGTGGCCGGGGTCCAGGGCCCGCAGCCGGGAGAGCACGTGCGGGTCGGTGAGTGCCTGGGCACCGAGCGGGCCCGTGTCCTCCTTCATCGTGGCGAGGAGGCCGGCGAAGGTGCGGGTCATGCGGGTGGCGGTGAGGCCGAGGCGGGCCGTGGTGGCGTTGACGGCGTCGAGGCCGACGCGGTCGAGGAGCAGGTCGGCGGCGGCGTTGTCGCTGACGGCGATCATCAGGTACGCCAGGTCCCGTACGGACATCCGGACCGGATCCAGCATGGCGGCCAGCCCCGTCGGGCCCGCGGTGCGACCCCCCGGCGGGCACTCCACCTGCTCGGTGAGGTCGAGCTGCCCGGCGGCGGCGCGCTCGTGCAGGGCGACGAGCAGGCACAGCTTGTGCACGCTGGCGGTGGCGACCACGCCCTTCCCGCCCGCGTCGAGCTCCGCGCCGGAGTCGATGTCGAGCGCGTGCAGCCGGCCGGTGACGCCGGCGTCCGTGAATGCCGCGCGGATGCGGCCGACGGCGCCCGTCACAGCCAGAACTCCGAGGCCGGACGCAGGTGCAGCGGCGGCGCCTCGGCGGCGGCCGGGGCGGCGTCCCGCAGCGCCCGCGCCGCCGCGTCCGCGAAGGCGCCGACGACGGTGTCGCCGCGGCCCTCCGGCCAGGCCACGGTGTGCCGCCGGGTCAGCGGCGCGCCGGCCAGCGGCCGCCAGACGACGGCGCCCTCCTCGTCCGTCGGCCGGGTGTCCTTCGGGCTGAAGGCGACGGCGTCGGCGGAGAGGATCAGCCCGCGGATGAAGCTGGCGCCCTGGCCGTGCCGGACGGTGGCCGGGGTGTAGCCGCCGCGGGCGCAGGTGGTCAGCACCTCGTCGTGCAGGGCGGGGGCGTCGGCGCGGGGGAAGAGGACCAGGCCGTGCCCGGCCAGCGCGGCCAGCGGCACCTCGTCGAGCGCGGCGGCCGCGGCTTTACGGGACAGCAGGACGCCCATCTCCCGGTGAAGTACGGGCCCGAGGCCGAGGCCGGTCACATCGCACGGGTGGTGGATCAGCCCCACGTCGAGATCGTGCGACGCGAACTCGGCGAGCTGCCGGGCGGTGGTCAGCTCGCGCAGCTCCAGCTCCACCCCGGCGCAGTGCCGCTGGAAGTCGGCCAGGATCGCGGCCACCGTCTCCCCGGCGATGTCCGGCGGCAGCGCGGCCCGCAGCAGCCCGCTCTCCCCGTCGCGGATCCGCCGGGCGGCCCCGCGCAGCGCCTCGGCGCGGGTCAGCAGCTCGCGGGCGTCGTCCAGGAGCAGCACACCTGCCTTGGTGATGGTGACCTGCCGGCTGGTCCGCTCGAAGAGCCGCACGCCGAGCTCGCTCTCCAGGCGCTTGATGCGCTGTGAGAGGGGCGGCTGGGCGATGCCAAGACGGGATGCGGCCCGACCGAAATGTGACTCTTCTGCAACAGCCACAAAGCACTCCAGGTGCCGGATCAGGTCCACAGCCAGCAATGATACTGGATCCTAATCAATTGACTATTGATAGTTAACTTGGACATGCCGGACTGGTCTGCTGTTCCCTCGCAGCCATGACCTCGATCTTCTTCGGCCCGAGCGGTACGTCGTGAACCGGCCCCTGCGGCGCATAGCCGTCTTCTGCGGGCTGCTGGTGCTGGCCCTCCTGGCGCGCGTCACCTGGGTGCAGTTCGCCCAGGGCGACGCCCTGGCGCGCGACCCCGACAACCGGCGGGTGAAGATCGCGGCGTTCGCCGAGCCGCGCGGCAACATCATCGTCGGCGGCGAGGCGATCACCGGCTCGGCGCCGACCCGCGGCTCCGACTTCACGTACAAGCGCACGTACCGGGACGGCCCCATGTACGCGCCGATAACCGGCTACTTCTCCCAGACCCAGGGCGCGACCCTGCTGGAGGGCGTATACGACGACCTGCTCGGCGGCACCGACGACCGGCTCACCACCAACCCGCTCAAGCTGCTGACCGGCGAGCGGCCGCGCGGCGGCGACGTCATCACCACCATCGACCCGGATGTGCAGCGGGCCGCGTACAAGGGCCTGACGGACCTGGACGCGAAGGGCGCCGTCGTCGCCCTCGACCCGCGCAACGGCAAGGTCCTGGCGATGGCGAGCACGCCCTCGTACGACCCGTCCGCCTTCGCGGGCGCCTCGATCGGCGAGGCGGAGAAGTTCACCGGACTGGACAAGGCCAAGAGCAAGCCGCTGAGCAACCGGGCGCTCCGCGAGGCCTATCCGCCCGGCTCCACGTTCAAGATCCTCACGGCGGCCGCCGCCCTGGAGCACGGCGTGGTCACCGACATCAACGCCCCCTCGAAGGCCCCGGCCCCGTACCGCCTGCCGCTCAGCAGGACCGAGATCGGCAACGTGGTCCCCAACTCCCTCTGCGACGACGCCTCCATGAAGACCGGCCTGCAGTGGTCCTGCAACAACGTCTTCCTCGACGCCGCCCTCAAGACCGGCAAGGACCGGATGCGGGAGACGGCGGAGAAGTTCGGCTTCAACGACGAGCAGTTCATCCCCGTACGGTCGGCGGCGAGCGGCTACCCGGAGAATCTGGACAAGCCGCAGACCGCGCTCACCGGCATGGGCCAGGGCAGCGTCACCACCACCCCGCTGCAGATGGCGATGGTGACGGCGGCCCTGGCGAACGACGGCACGATGATGCAGCCCCGCCTGGTGGACGAGCTGCGCGGCCCCGACCTGTCGACGATCGAGAAGACGGAACCCGAGGTCGCCGCCCGCCCCATCTCCTCCGGCACCGCGAAGAAGGTGCAGGAGATGATGGAGTACACGGTCACGGACGGCACCGGCGACAAGGTCCGCATCGACGGCGTCACGGTCGGCGGCAAGCCCGGCACCGCCCAGCACGGCGCGGACGTCCGCGACGAGCGCCCGTACGCCTGGTTCGTCGCGTACGCCAAGCAGCCGGACGGCTCTTCGCCCGTGGCCGTCGCCGTCTTCGTGGACCCCGAGGACATGAACATCTCCCGCGCCGACATCGCCGGCGGCCGCCTGGGCGCGCCGATCGCGAAGGCGGTCATCGAGGCGGTGCTGAAGCGGTGACGACCCGCGCCCTTCCCTGAGGGCCGGTCGCCCGGGAACTCCACGCCGATCCGCCCCGACTACCTGCCCGGGGGCCGGATTCCGCTCGGCGCCCGTGGATCCGGAAGGGCGGGAGTTGTTCGATGCGTGCTCGTGTGTGGTGCGGTGGGGCGGCCGTGCTGGCCCTGTTCGCGGCCGGCTGCGGTGGCGGTGATGGCGGCGAGGCGCGCGCCGCCGGGGGTTCGGAGGCCGGTGGCGGCTTTCCGGTGAAGGTCAGTGACTGCCGCGGCGACGAGACGACGTTCGACGCCGCGCCCAAGAAGATAGTCACCAGCAATGCCTCCAGCCTCGAACTGCTGCTGCGCCTCGGCGCCGGGGACAAGGTCATCGGCACCGGCTTCCCGCCCGGCAAGGGCACCCTGCCCGGCGCGCTCGGCACCCGGGCGCAGCAGGTCCCGGTGCTGAGCAAGGCCGTCATCCCCAAGGAGAAGCTGCTCGGCTCCGGCGCCGACCTGTACATCGACACCTTCGCGGCGATGAACATGGGCGGCATGGGCGATGCGCCCAAGGAGGAGGAGTTCAAGGCCGCCGGGATCAAGCACATCTACCTCAAGTCCACGGCCTGCGCGGCCATGAGCAAGAAGCCGCTGACCGACCTGTCCGCGGTGGAGGCGGACATCACCGCCCTGGGCGACGTCACCGGCACCGGCGACCGGGCGGCGGAACTCGTCGCCGGGATGCGTAAAAGGGTCGGCGCGGTGCACAAGGCCGTCGGCGGCACCGCGCAGAAGGACCGGCCCAGCTATTTCTTCTTCGACTACGACGCCGGCACCAAGCAGCCGATGGCCATCTGCAACAAGCAGATCGGCAACGCGGTGATCACCTCGGCCGGCGCCCGTAACGTCTTCGCGGGCTGCGACGGCGACTACCAGCCGGTCGGCTGGGAGGACGTGGTCGCGAAGAACCCCGACTGGATCCAGCTGGCCGTACGAAACCGGGGCAGTGCGGCCGAGACCCGCGCGGCGTACGACGAGGCGCAGCGCTGGCTGGAGCGCAATCCGGCGACGAAGGGCCTCGAGGCGGTGCGCAAGGGCCGCTTCCTGCGCATCGGTTCGGAGGCCACCACCATCGCGGGCGTGGCCAACGCCGACACCGTGCGGCGCATCGCGGCGACCCTGTACCCGGGCAAGGTCAAGGCGGGGCAGTAGATGCCGGTGCTTGCGGCGACCCGCGAGAGCCGGGCGGAGAAGCGCGCGACCGGTGGCGTACGGACCGTACGCCCGGCTCTCCTGGCCGCCGTCCTCGGCGCCGCGCTGCTGCTCGCGCTGACCGCCGCCGTGTCGTGGGGGTCCACGGCGATTCCGCCCGGTGAGGTGTGGACGGTCGTGGTGCGGCGGCTGTCCGGGGAGCCGCCGCGGCCCGGCACCGACGATCTGATCGTGTGGCAGCTGCGGGTGCCGCGGGCGCTGCTGGCGGCGGTCGTCGGCGCCGGGCTGGGGCTTGTCGGCACGGCGGTGCAGGCGCTGGTGCGCAATCCGCTGGCGGATCCGTATCTGCTGGGCATTTCCAGCGGGGCGTCGCTGGGTGCCGTGGCCGCGATCGTGCTGGGGGCCGGGGCGGGCGGGCTGCTCGGGCTCGGGCTGTCGGGGGCGGCGTTCGCGGGGGCGCTGGGGACGTTTGCGCTGGTGTGGGCCATTGCCCGGCGCGGGGGCGGGTTCTCGCCGCTGCGGCTGGTGCTGGCCGGGGTGGCGATCGGGCAGTTCCTGTCCGGGTTCACCAGCTATCTGGTGCTGCAGGCCGGGGACGAACAGCAGACGCAGAGCGTGCTGTTCTGGCTGATGGGCAGCCTGAGCGGGGCGACCTGGACGACGCTGGCGGTGCCCGCGGTCGCGGTGCCCGCCGGGCTGGCGCTGCTGCAGGCGCGGGCCCGGGCGCTGAACGCGGTGATGATGGGCGACGAGACCGCGGCCGGGTTGGGGGTGGATGCGGCGCGGCTGCGGCGGGAGCTGTTCGTGGTGGCGAGCGTGCTGACCGGGATTCTGGTGGCGGTGTCCGGGGCGATCGCCTTCGTCGGGCTGCTGGTGCCGCACCTGTGCCGACTGCTGCTGGGCGCCGACCACCGGCGGCTGCTGCCACTGTCGGCGCTCATGGGGGCGCTGCTGCTGGTGATCGTCGACACCGTGTGCCGGGTGGCGCTCAGCGAACAGGAGCTGCCGGTGGGCGTGGTGACCTCGCTGATCGGCGCGCCCGCGCTGCTGTATCTGCTCGACCGGCAGCTGAAGGACGGCAGATGAGAATCGACATCGAGGAGCTGCGGGTCGCGTACAGCGGCCGGACCGTGGTCGCCGGTGTGCGGCTGATCGCGGCCGAGGGCGAGATCGCGGGCCTGGTCGGGCCGAATGGGAGCGGCAAGTCGAGCGTGCTGCGCACCGCGTACCGGCATCTGCGGCCCGCGGCCGGGCGGGTGCTGGTCGGCGGCGACGACATCCGCGCGCTGTCGCCCGTACAGGCGGCGCGGCGGGTGGCCGCCCTGCCGCAGGAGCGGGGCGGGGATGTGGAGTTGTCGGTGTACGAGGTCGTCGCCATGGGCCGTACGCCGTACAAGCGGGCCTTCGCGGGCGAGGACGAGGCCGACCGGCAGATGGTGGCGCGGGCGCTGGCGCAGGTGGGGATGGCCGAGGCGGGCGGCCGGTCCTTCACGGCGCTCTCCGGCGGTGAGCGGCAGCGGGTGCTGCTGGCGCGGGCGCTCGCCCAGGAGCCCGATGTGCTGGTGCTGGACGAGCCGACCAATCACCTGGATGTGCTGCACCAGGTGGAGCTGCTCGCGCTGCTGCGGGCGCAGCGGCGCACCACGCTGGTGTCGCTGCACGACCTCAATGCGGCGGCCGCGGTGTGCGACCGGCTGCATGTGCTGCACGAGGGGCGGGTGGTGGCGTCGGGTACGCCGCGGGAGGTGCTGACGCCCGCGCTGCTGGCCGAGGTGTTCGGGGTGCGGGCGGCGGTCGTGGAACATCCGCTGACGGGCGACCCGTTGATCGCCTTCGACCACCGCGCTCCGGCCGACGCTCCGGCCGCGCTTCACCTGCCCGCGTCGTAGGCCTCGAAGTGGCTCGGCCGGCCATCCCGCAGCACGAGCCGCCCGAGCCGCTCGGCCTTGGCGCGCGGCATCAGCTCCCAGGCGCCGTCCGCGGAGCGCAGGGCCGCCGAGTGCCAGGGCGTCGTCCACACATCCCGGGCCGCCAGCAGCCGGATGCCGAATTTCGCCGCCCCTGCGGGCTGCGGGTGGATGGACAGCCGCAGCGCGCGCGGATGCCGTTCGGCGATCAGCTCGCCCCAGGCGCGGCTGCGCTGGATCACCCCGTACGCCCGCCGCCGGCACGCGCGCTGGAGGGCGGCGCGGCTGCCGGGGTATTCGGCGGCGTCCTCGACGAGGAAGCGGGTGATGCCGCGGTACAGCCGTAGCGCGTTGTCGTCGTGACGGAGCTCGGCGCGAAGGTCTTCGACGGTGGGTGCGTAGCGGTCGTGGACCAGGGTGCGCTTGGTGTCGTGCGGGCGGTCGCCGTAGACGTCGCGCAGGTCGTAGACGGTGAGCCGGTCCAGCCGTTGCCCGCGGATCATGGTGCGGAGGGCGTCGGCGTACGCGTCGATGTGCGCGTCAGGTACGTGGATGAGGTCGCCGAAGATGTGCCCGTCGGAGCAGATGACGAGCCGGGCGCCGGGGGCGTAGACCTCGGACACGCTGCGGCAGAGCTGGTCGAGGAAGCCGAGGGAGAGCCGTTCGCCCTGGTCGGGGAGGTGGCCGAGGACCTTGGCGGGGTTGGGCGACTTGCAGGGGAAGCCGGGGAGCGTGAGCTGGATGGGCTCGCCGTTCCGTACGAAGTCGGCCAGGCGCTGTAGTTGGCAGGGGAAGGCCGCGGCCGGTGGGGAGTCGGGGTCGGCGGCGCGGCGGTGCGGCAGCAGCAGGTTCAGGATGGCGACGCACGTGTCGGCGACAGGGCTCGTGGTGAGCGGCATCAGGTCTCCCGTCAGATCCGCCGGTCGTACGTCACCGGCAGCCGGCTCACGCCACGGGCCAGGACGGCGGGGATCCAGTCGAGGTCCGCGTCCGGCCCGGCGAGGCGCAGGCCGGGCAGCCGGGGCAGCAGCGTGCCGAGGGCGAGCTGGAGTTCGGCGCGGGCGAGGGCGGCGCCGGGGCAGAAGTGGATGCCGTGGCCGAAGGCCAGGTGCGGATTGGGGGTGCGGTCGAAGTCGAGGGTGTCGGGCGCGGGGAAGTGGGCGGGGTCGCGGTTGGCCGCGCACAGGGAGACGATCACGGAGTCGCCGGCCGGGATGCGGGTGCCGTGCAACTCGGTGTCCTCCGCGAAGAAGCGCCAGGTGGTGAGCTCGAAGGCGCTGTCGTAACGGAGGAGTTCCTCGACGGCCCGGGGCAGCAGCTGCGGCTCGGCGCGCAGCCGGTCGAGGTGGGCGGGGTGGCGGAGCAGGGCGATCAGGGCGGTGGTGAGCTGGTTGGTGACCGGCTCCTGTCCGGCGACCAGCAGCTGGAAGACGATGGAGTCGAGCTCGGCTTGGGTGAGTTCGCCGGTGTCGTACGCGGTGACGAGGCGGCTCAGCAGGTCGTCCTGCGCGTACCGCCGCTTGTGCGCGACGACGTCGGCGATATAGCCCTGCAGCCCGCGCAGCCGGGCCTCGTACCGCGGCCGCCCGGGGTCGGTGGGGCCGACCGGCTGGACGACCTTGCCCCAGTCGCGGTCGAAGCGGGCGGCGAGTTCGGCCGGGAGGCCGATGACCTCGGCGAGGACCTGGAAGGGGTAGTGGGCGGCGAAACCGGCGACGAGGTCGGCGGGGCCGTGCTCGGGGAGGGCGTCGATGAGGGTGTCGGCGAGCTTGCGGAGGCGCGGGCGGAGCTCCTCGACGCGGCGCGGGGCGAAGGCGTCGACGATGAGACGGCGCATCCGCGTGTGGTCCGGCGGGTCCTGGTGGAGGAGGTGGACCTGGAGCTGGGAGCGCTGCGGCTCGGGCATGATCGAGGCGCGGGCGCGCCAGCGGTCGTTGCCGCGGGCGTGGTTCTTGCCGAGGCGGTCGTCGTTGAGGGCGGCGTGGGCGGCCTCGTATCCGGTGATCAGCCAGGCGTGGACGCCGCTGGGGAAGACGACGGGGTGGACGGGGCCTGCGGTGCGCATGTGCTCGTACTGCGGGTAGGGGTCGCGTTTGTACGGGCAGCCGTACATGGGGACGGGGCCGGGCGCTGGCGTCGTCATAGGGAGATCTCCGGGCGGTAGTGGTCCAGCCACAGGGCGAGGTCGACGACGCGCTCCAGGCGCAGCCGGTGGCCCCACTCCAGGCGTTCGGGCGGGGTATCGAGGTGGGGCTTGATACGGGTCTCGTCGGCGAGGTCGCGCACCTGCGGGACGGCGAGGGCGTCGCGGGCCAGCGCCTGCAGGCCGCGGTTGTAGTCGGGGTGGTGGGTGGCCGGGTAGTGGTTCTTGGGCCGCCACAGCACGGACTCGGGGGCCAGGCCGGCGCCGGCCGCGCGCAGCAGGCTCTTCTCACGGCCGTCGAAACTCTTGTGCGCCCATGGGGTGTTGAAGGCGTACTCGACCAGGCGGTGATCGCAGTACGGCACCCGCACCTCCAGCCCCTGCGCCATGCTGAGCCGGTCCTTGCGGTGCAGCAGCTGCCGCAGCCAGCGGGTGAGCGACAGGTGCTGCAGCTCGCGCTGCCGGTGCTCGGCCGGGTCCTCGCCGTCGGCGTGCGGGACGGCGGCGAGCGCCGCGCGGTACGTGTCGTCGCGGAATTCGGCGATGCGCAGCACCGCCCCCAGCTCCGGATGCAGCGGCATCGCGGCCTCGTCGCCGGTGACCAGCAGCCACGGGAAGGTGGGCGCGGCCAGCGCCCTGGGGCTGTGGAACCAGGGGTAGCCGCCGAAGACCTCGTCGGCCGCCTCGCCCGACAGCGCGACGGTGGACTGCTTCCGTATCTCGCCGAAGAGCAGATAGAGCGAGGTGTCCATGTCGCCGACGCCGATCGGCGAGTCGCGGGCGGCGACGACGGCGCGGCGGTGGTCGAGGTCGAGGAGGGCGTGCGGGTCGAGGACGACGGTGTCGTGGTCGGTGCCGATGAAGGCGCCGGCTTCGGTGGCGTACGGGGTGTCGTGGCCGGTGCGCAGGACGTCGCCGGTGAAGGCGGCGGCCTGGTCGCTGTAGTCGACGGCGTAGGAGCGGATACGGGCCTCGGGGCCCTCGCGCAGCCGCAGTTCGTCGGCGAGGAGGGCGGTCAGGACGGTGGAGTCGATGCCGCCGGAGAGCAGGGAGCAGCGCGGCACGTCGGCTTCGAGCTGGGTGCGGGCGGCGTGGTCGAGGCGGGTGCGGATCTGCTCGACGGTGGTGGCCTGGTCGTCGTGGTGGGGGTGGGCGGCGAGCTGCCAGTAGCGGCTTTCGCGGATGCCGTGGTCGCGGTCGAGAAGGAGGGTGCCGCCAGGCTCGACCTCGCGGATGCCGGACCAGATGGTGGGGCCGGTGTTGAAGAGCAGGCTGTACGCCTCGCGGAGCCCGTCCGCGGTTACCCGGGGGCGGATCTCGGGGTGCGCGAAGAGCGCCTTGGGCTCGGAGGCGAAGGCCACGCCGCCGGTGATCCGCGCCCAGAAGAGCGGCTTGACGCCGAGCCGGTCCCGTACGAGAAGCAGCCGCTGCTCGCGCTCGTCCCAGACGGCGAAGGCGAACATGCCGTCGAGGCGCTCGGCGAGGCCGGTGCCCCACTCGGCGTAGGCGTGCAGCACGACTTCGGTGTCGCTGCGGGTGCGGAAGCGGTGGCCGTGGGCGCGGAGTTCGGCGCGGAGGTCGTGGTGGTTGTAGATCTCGCCGCTGAAGGTGAGGACGGTGCCGCGGTGTTCGTGGGCCATGGGCTGGACGCCGCCCTCGAGGTCGAGCACGGCCAGGCGGCGGTGGCCGACCGCGGCGTGGCGGGTGAGGTGGACGCCGGAGGCGTCGGGGCCGCGGGGGGTCAGGGCGGCGGTCATTGCTTCGAGGAGTGGGGCGTGGGGGCGGGCGTCTTGGGCGAAGGATGTCCAGCCGGTGATGCCGCACATTGGGGGCTCCTTGTCGGGTGGCGGAAGGGGGTCGGCGGTGGGCGGTCGGGGGCGGCCAGTCGGTGGTCGGCGGTCGGCGGTCGGCGGTCGGCGGTAGGCGGTCGGGGTCGGCGGAAGGCGGTCGGGGTCGGTGGTCGGGGTCGGGGTCGGCGGACGGGGGTAGGCGGTGGGCCGCGCGGGCAGCGGGCGGTGGGTCAGCCCTCGGCGGCGGGCGCCGCCGCGACCGTGGCGCCGGGTGACGTGCGTACGGGAGGCCGGTGGCGGGCCAGCAGGCCGACGGCGAGGGCGGCGGCCAGCGCGGCGAGCGCCAGCGCCCACCGGGCACCGGTGCCGTCACCGGCCCCCTCCGCGGCCCCTTCACCGGATCCGCCACCGGTGCCGTACGCAGCCAAGCCCCAGGTCGCCGCCGCGACAGCGGGCCCGAGGGCGAAGCCGAGGCTGCGGGCCGACTGCACCGCGGAGCCCGCGGTGGCGGCCGCCTCCGGCGGGGCGGCGCCCATCACCAGCGACTGGGTCGGACCGCCGTACAACCCCATCCCGCCGCCGGCCACCGCGAGCCGCCAGGCGACGTCGTACGCACCCCAGCCATCGCCGAACGGCACCAGCAGCCCAAGCCCGGCCGCCGTCATCGCGGCCCCGACGATGGCGGTGGGCCGCGCCCCCCAGCGGTCCGCCAGCCGCCCTCCCAGCGGCCCGGCAAGCCCCATGGCCAGCGGAAAGGCCAGCACGGTCAGCCCGGTTGCGGTGGCGCTGAACCCGTCGCCCTGCTGCAGCCGCAGCGCCACCGTGTACTGCATGGCAGCAAAGGCCGCGGCGAGCGCGAGCACCGCGGCGTGCACGCCGTACGTACCCGCCGCCCGCAGCACGCCGGTGACCTGCCGCCCGCCGGGCCCACGCAGCCACCACCACAGCGGCGGCAGCGCCGCGAGCCCCAGCAGCAGCCAGACGGGCGTATCCGGCGCGAGGGTCAGGGCCAGCAGCAGCGCCGTGAGCGCGGTCCCGGCGAGGGCGGCGTCGGCGACATGCCGCCGGTCGGGCGTGCGCAGCCGGCCGGCCAGGGGCAGGCAGCGGTACGCGACCGCCATCGCCGCCAGGCAGAAGGGAAGTTTCACGAGAAACACCGCATGCCAGCCGAACGCATCCAGCAGCACCCCGCCCACCGCGGGCCCGGTCACCGCCCCCAGCGGCCCGAGCGTCGCGGGCACGCTCATCGCCCGGCCACGCATCTCGGGCGGCACCGACCGGATGACCAGCACCGGCATCAGCACGAACAGCACCGCACCGAAGGCACCTTGGGCGATCCGCGCCACGACCAGCCACGCGACCCAGGGCGCGAGGGCGGCGAGGAGGCTGCACAGCGCGAATCCGCCGGTGGCGGCGAGCAGGGCAGGGCGCATGCCCCCGTACCCGACGCTGTCCAGCCAGCGCCCGGCGGGCAGCAGCAGAGCGACGACGGGGAGCTGATAGCCGAGCACGGCCCACTGGGCGGTGGCCGGGGCGACCTCGAAGCCGGCGGCGATATCGGCGAGGGCGACGTTGACGATGTTCATGTCGAGCATCGCGATGAACGACAGCGCTCCGGCCACGGCGACCAGCGCCCACCGCGGCCTGCCGTCGTCCGTATCCGGCACGGGTATTCGCCCCTGACCTGGGCCGACCTGCGGGCCGCGCGGCATCGCTGACTCCCCCTCACGGCCCTGGAGCGGCGGACGGGTTCCGCCAGGGGCCTCGCTTCAGTGGTCGGCCGCGGGCGGGAGGGAGTTCCCGCGGATACGGAAAGCCATGCCTCGGGGGAGGTGCCGACGGCGGCAGGAACCAGGGCCGGGCGGCGTCCGACTACCTGGTGGGCAGGTCGCTGCCCGGCACTCTTCCCGGAGGACTGGACGCATGACGACGGATGCATCGAGCGGCACGACGGCCGTACGGCGGTATGTGCCGCCGCCCGCGCTGGGCGGGTTTCTGGCGCTTCTCGTGGCGCTGTTCTGCGTCGCGTACGCCGTGGGGTCGGCGGCGGGGCCGGTCGCTCCGGGGCTCCATCCCGGGCGATCCGCGCCTACGGACGGCAGTGGCGGTGGCGGTGGCGGTGGCGAGATGGACGACATGGATGACATGGACGGAATGGAGGGCGGCCACTGATGACCACCGCGCCCCTGGCCGCCACCGTCACCACCGACCTCACCATCACCGGCATGACCTGCGCCGCCTGCGTGAACCGGGTCGAGAAGCGCCTCGCCCGGCTCGACGGCGTCACCGCGTCGGTGAACCTGGCCACCGGCCGCGCCCGCGTCACCCACCCGCCCGCGCTGAGCCCGGGGGAGCTCGTCGCGGCGGTGGAGCGGGCGGGGTACGGAGCGGATCCCGTACGGGAGGAGTCCTCGGCGCCGGCCGCCCGGGCCGCTGACGACCAGGCCGCTGACCACGAGGCCGCCGAACGCCACCGCCTGCTGGTCACCGCGCTCCTCGCCCTCCCGGTGCTGATCCTCTCCATGGCCCCGGCCCTGCAGTTCCGCAACTGGCAGTGGCTGTGCTTCGTGCTCGCCGCGCCGGTGGCGGTGTGGGGCGCCTGGCCGTTCCACACCCGGGCGCTGCGCGGGCTGCGGCACGCCACCGCGTCCATGGACACCCTTGTCTCGCTCGGCGTGACCGCGGCTTTCGGCTGGTCCGCGTACGCCCTCTTCCTCGGCGGCGCGGGTGAACCCGGGATGCGGATGCCGTTCAGCCTGCTGCCGACGGCCGAGGGCGGCACGGCACACGTCTATCTCGAAGCCGCCGTCGCCGTACCGCTGTTCGTCCTGGCGGGCCGCTATCTGGAGGCCCGCGCCCGGCACGGCACCGGCGCGGCGGTGCGTTCGCTGGCCGAGCTCGCGGCGAAGGATGTCGCGCTGTGGGAGGAGGCGGAGGGAGGTGAACGACGCATCCCCATCGAGCACTTGCGGCTCGGGCAGATCTTTGTCGTACGGCCGGGCGAGAAGGTCGCCACCGACGGCGAGGTGGTGGACGGCAGCTCGGCGCTCGACCTGTCGCTGGTCACCGGCGAGAGCGATCCGGCCGAGGTCGGTCCTGGCTCGAGCGCGGTGGGCGGCGCGGTGAATGCGGGCGGGCTGCTGCGCGTACGGGCCACGGCGGTCGGCGCCGACACGCAACTGGCCCGGATCACCCGCCTGGTCACCGAGGCGCAAGCGGGGAAGGCGCGGGCACAGCGGGTGGCGGACCGGGTGGCGGGGGTGTTCGTGCCCGTGGTGCTCGCCGTGGCGATCACTGTGCTCGGGTTCTGGCTGGGGGCGGGGGCGGATCCGCAGGTGGCGGTGACTGTGGCGGTGTCGGTCCTGGTGGTGGCCTGCCCGTGCGCACTGGGCTTGGCGACGCCTACGGCGCTGATGGCGGCTACGGGGAGGGGTGCTCAGTTGGGCGTGCTGATCACTGGTCCGGCGGCGTTGGAGGCACTGCGGGGCGTGGATACGGTCGTGCTCGACAAGACGGGGACTCTGACGACCGGGCATCCGCAGGTCACGCGGGTGACGGCGCTGCCGGGAGGGGGCAGTGGGACGGGCAGGGTCGACATTACGGACGGGACCGAAGCGACGGAGGGGACCGACACGACTGACGAGACCGCCGCCACCGCCCGCCTGCACGGCATCGGCGAGCAAGCCGCCCTGCGCCTCGCCGGCGCCGCCGAGCAGGGCTCCGAACATCCCCTCGGCCGCGCCATCGCCACCCACGCCCGCCGGGCCCTCCCCGAACGCCCCCTCCCCACCGCCACGGACTTCGCCGCCACCCCGGGCGTCGGCGTGACGGCCCGCGTCGACGGACACCGCGTGGAGGTACGCGCCCCGGGCGACGAGCCCCTGCCGGACACGCTGTCGGCCGCGATCACAGCCGCCGAAGCCGCCGCCCAC
The DNA here is from genome assembly GCF_048572725.1 of Streptomyces boninensis. Taxonomy (NCBI): domain Bacteria; kingdom Bacillati; phylum Actinomycetota; class Actinomycetes; order Kitasatosporales; family Streptomycetaceae; genus Streptomyces; species Streptomyces boninensis. The sequence continues at coordinate 4,767,612 of NZ_CP183837.1, read as the reverse complement.
ACCCCCGTACTGCTCCTCATCGACGGCACCCCCCAAGCCATCCTCACCCTCGGCGACACCCTCCGCCCGGGCGCGTACCACGCCGTGGACCGCCTGCGCCGCCTAGGCCTCCGCCCCGTCCTGGCCACCGGCGACCGCGAGCCCACCGCCCGCGCCGTAGCCGCCGAACTCGGCCTCGCCCCCGCCGACGTCCACGCCCGCCGCACCCCGGAGGACAAGGCGGCACTCGTACGACAACTGCAGGCGGACGGCCGCCGGGTAGCCGTGATCGGCGACGGCGTGAACGACGCCGCCGCCCTCGCCACGGCCGACCTGGGCATCGCCATGGGCGGCGGCACCGATGCCGCGATCGGCGCGGCCGACGTGACGCTGGTACGGGAGGACATCGAGGCCGTCGCGGTGGCGGTACGGCTGGCCGGCCGCACCCTCGGCACGATCCGTACGAACCTCGTCTGGGCCTTCGGCTACAACGCCGTCACCGTGCCACTGGCCGCGACCGGCTGGCTGAACCCGATGATCGCAGCCGCCGCGATGTCGGCGAGCTCGGTGCTGGTCGTAGCCAACAGCCTCCGCCTGCGCGGCTGGCGCCCCGCACCCCCGGCCGCACGCCGCCGCCACCCGGCACGCCTCGCCGAGGCACCCGCATGAGCCGCCGCGATCCCGCTCCCGCGCCCGCTCCCGATCCCGCCCCCGCTGCGGTGACCTCACCGACAGGCCCCGTACGCCGCTGGGCCGACCGCGCCCTCCCGGCGCTCTGCGCCTGTGCCGCCGCCGCCCTGACCCTCGCCGGACTCACCGCATGGACAGCCACCGGAGCCGCAGGCCGACCCGCGCAACTGCACATCGAAAACGCCCGCTTGCTGCTGCCATTCGAGGGCAACCAGACCACCGCCGCCCTCTTCCACATCCGTAACACCGGCGACGCGGACGACCGCCTGACCGCCGTGACCTCACCGTCCACGGGCCGGGCGATGCTGGCCCGCGACTCCGGAACGGACGGCGGGGCGTCCGACGGGATGGAGATGGTGGCGTCGGCCGACGTGCCGGCCGGCGGCGAGCTGGTGATGTCGCCGTACGGTCTCGACGTGATGGTCGACCTCCGCTCAGGCCTCCGCTCCGGCCTCCGTGCCGGGCAAAGCATCCCGTTCGTCCTGCACTTCGAGGACAGCGGCCGGATCGAGACCGAGGCTGTCGTCGTACGCCCCGGTGCCTGGAGATCCGGCCGCTGAGCGGCGTCAGCCGGCGATGGCGAGAGGCCTCACCTCCTGCATCGCCTCTGCGGCCTCGGCCGCCTCGGCGGCGAGGAGAAGCGCGACGAGGCTCTCCCGAGCCCGCGCCACCCGGGACCGCACGGTCCCGATCGGACACCCGACCGCACTCGCAGCCTCCGCGTACGGCAAACCAAGTAGCTGGGTGAGCACAAAGGCCTCCCGCCGCGGCCCGTCCAGCGACCGCAGCAGGTCACCCAGCGCCACCCCCTCCTCGAATCCGGGCAGCCCACCCGGCTGGCTCCGCTCGGCCGCCGCCTGCCAGTCGGTCACCTCGGCGATCCGCGGCCGGGCGGCGGCCGCGCGATAGCGGTCGACAACCACCCGGCGGGCGATCGCCAGCAGCCAGGTGCGGGCGGACGACCGCCCCTCGAAGCGCGGCAGGGCGGTCAGTGTCCGCAGATACGTCTCCTGAGTGAGGTCGTCGGCGCCGTGCGCATCGGCGCAGAGATGGGTGACATAGCGCCAGACATCGGCGCGGGTAGCGCGGACGAAGCGCTCGTACGCCTCCCGGTCACCGTCGCGGGCGTCCAGCGCCCACCGGGTGACCTGCGCGTCATTGCGTACGGCGGGCCGCCGTTTCAGGGCATGGGTCATCGCAAACTGTCCTTCGCATGCGGACGGAACAGGCCGCACTGCAAGCGCGCACGCCATTCCGTCAGCGGGACTACGGGGTCATGGACCCGGCGCACGACGCAGGCGCGCGCATGCAGAAAGGCGCAGCCAACGGACGCCGGTAATCAGGCACTTCGATACGTCACCGGTCACCGGCTCAGGCCGGGACGGGTGGTGTCAGACGCAGCTCAGCCGTACCGGAGGACCCCGCCGGGACAGAACGTGCCGCAGCGGCCGACGGCGCAACCGCCGCAACTCGGGATCGGCCGCAGGCGCGGGCGCAACGGGCCGTTGCGCGCCCGCCGCCATGAACACCCGGCAGGCCAGCACCAACGGCGCAAAAAGAAATCCGGCCAACGCCCGCCCGAGCCGGAACGCGGCAACCTCCCCCCGCCCCAGCCAAAGCCCGCACAACAGCCCGGCCGCGACGTGCGCCAGCACCATGCCGACGGAGGCACCGTGCCCGGAGCCCGCATGCTGCATACCGGCCTGACTCCCCGCCGGCACCATGGCGCCCTGCTGCGCAGGCGCGTCAGCCAGCGCCTGAGCCGCACTGAAACCGGTATGCAACGCCAGCTGCGTAACCGCACTGGCCGCGGTCACAACGACCGCCCCCCGCTCCCGATCGGTCATCCACCAGGCAAGCGACATGACAAGCAAAAACCCATACCCAACAGCCCACCCAGGCGGCGACCCCCCAGCCATGAGCGCATGCCCAAGCCCGGTCATCGCCACGCACACCGCCGCAAACACCGCAGCCCGCGCAAGCCGAAACCCAGGCCCACTGGTCATGCACTCATCGTGCCACCACCCCCACACCGTCCCCGAGCACCCCACCCGGCAAGCCGGACGCCGGGACCACGACGAGGCCGCCGTCCGTGGACCAGACAGGAAACGTCGAAGGGCCCCACCGCGGACGGTGGGGCCCTTCGACGTTTAGTGCCCGGTGAGGCACTGGCGGAGGATACGAGATTCGAACTCGTGAGGGGTTGCCCCCAACACGCTTTCCAAGCGTGCGCCCTAGGCCACTAGGCGAATCCTCCGTGGAGAACATTACAAGACGCTGAGGGGTGCTCGCGAACTCGTTGCGAGCCCCGGGGATCAGGTACGCTGGGTCTTGCCTCTCACGCGGCGTTATCTCACTGAACTCCCCCAGGGCCGGAAGGCAGCAAGGGTAGGCGGGCTCTGGCGGGTGCGTGGGGGGCACCTTGCGTTCTGGGGGCCCCGCACGGGGGCGGTCAGGGGGCGGGTGCCCGGCCGCTGTGAGCGGGCGGTTTCTGTGGCCGAGCTCACTTGTCGGTGCGCACCGATATCGTCGGAGGCGTGTCGCAGCTCGCTCTTTACCGCCGTTATCGACCCGAGACCTTCGCCGAGGTCATCGGGCAGGACCACGTGACCGGTCCACTGCAGCAGGCGCTGCGGAACAACCGGGTCAATCACGCCTATCTCTTCAGTGGTCCGCGGGGGTGCGGCAAGACCACGAGCGCCCGCATCCTGGCCCGCTGTCTGAACTGCGAGCAGGGGCCCACCCCGACCCCCTGCGGCGAGTGCCAGTCGTGCCGGGACCTCGCCCGCGGCGGGCCCGGCTCGATCGACGTCATCGAGATCGACGCCGCCTCCCACGGTGGCGTGGACGATGCGCGGGACCTGCGCGAGAAGGCCTTCTTCGGCCCCGCCTCGAGTCGGTACAAGATCTACATCATCGACGAGGCCCACATGGTCACCTCGGCGGGCTTCAACGCCCTGCTGAAGGTCGTCGAAGAGCCGCCTGAGCACCTGAAGTTCATCTTCGCGACGACGGAGCCCGAGAAGGTCATCGGGACCATCCGCTCGCGTACGCATCACTACCCCTTCCGCCTCGTCCCGCCGGGCACCCTGCGCGACTATCTGGCCGAGGTCTGCGAGCGCGAGTCCATCCCCGTGGAGGACGGCGTGCTGCCCCTGGTCGTACGGGCCGGGGCCGGCTCTGTGCGTGACTCCATGTCCGTCATGGACCAGCTGCTCGCCGGAGCCGGCGAGCAGGGTGTGACATATGCCATGGCCACCGCCCTGCTCGGCTATACGGACGGCTCGCTGCTCGACGCCGTCGTGGACGCCTTCGCGGCGGGCGACGGCGCGGCCGCCTTCGGGGTCGTCGACCGCGTTATTGAGGGCGGGAATGACCCGCGCCGCTTCGTCGCCGACCTCCTGGAGCGGCTCCGTGACCTGGTCATCCTGGCCGCGGTCCCGGACGCGGGCGAGAAGGGCCTCATCGACGTCCCCGACGACGTCCTGGACCGCATGCGCACCCAGGCGTCGGTCTTCGGCGCCGCCGAACTGAGCCGCGCCGCCGACCTCGTCAACGAAGGCCTGACCGAGATGCGCGGCGCCACGTCCCCGCGCCTGCAGCTGGAGCTGATCTGCGCCCGCGTGCTGCTGCCCGCGGCGTACGGCGACGAGCGCTCGGTCGCGGCCAGGCTGGACCGCCTGGAGCGGACGGCGGGGGCGCCGGCACCGCTCGGGTACGTACCGGGGCCCGAGGGCCACACGCCGGGGCCCGCGGCGGCTCGGGCGGCGATCTCGTCGCGGGGCGGGCCGGTGCAGCCGCAGGGTGGGGCGCCGGGGGGCGGGGCGCCTGGCGGCGGTGCGGGTGCGCCTGGCGGCGCGGTGGCCGGCGGCGGGGCGGCCGGTGGCGCGGCTGGGCCGGCCGATGCGGCGGGCGGCGGCCCGAATGCGCCGGGAGCTGCCGAGGGCGGGGCCGCGGCGGCGGACGCTCCGCAGTACGGGACCGGCGCTGAGGCCGGGACAGCCCAGGGCGGCGGCTATGACGGAGGGCAAGGGCCCGCGCAGGGCGGCGGCACCTCACCCGCCGGGCCGCAGACCGGCACGGGCCAGGGCCCGCAGGCCGGACAGCGCCCCGGAGCCTGGCCCGCGGGCGCGTCGGCCGGCGGCGGGGTGACCGGCTCTCAGGCGGGCCCCGGCGAAGGCGGCCACTCCGCGATTCCCGGCACGGACGCCGGTGAGACCCAGGGTGGCCCCGGTGGCCCCGGTGGCCCCGGTGGCCCCGGTGGCGAGCCCGGCGGAGCCGGTGCGGCTGGGCGGCGGCCTGGTGCGTGGCCGACTGCCGTGGCGCCCGGTTCGCGGCCTGCGGGCGGCGGACCGGCTTCGGGGAGTACGGGCCCGGGCAACCCCGGTCCGCAGGGCGGCGGCCAGTCCGGCGGCCCCGGCGGTGCCCAGGGCGGCTCCGCACCTGCCGGGCCTGGCGGCCCCGCGCCTACTGGGCCGCAGGGCGGAGCGCCCGCGCCCGCGGGCGGCCACGCCGGCGATCCGCAGGCAGGCGGCTATGGCGGCAATCCCCAAGCCGGCGGCCAGCCGGGCAATCCCCAGGCGGGTGGCCCGGCCAGCGGCCCGCAAGCGGGCAGTGCTCCTGCTGGCGGTCAGGCGGGGAATCCTCAGGCGGGAGCCGCCTCCGTGCGGCAGATGTGGCCGGACATCCTTGAGGCCGTCAAGAACCGGCGCCGTTTCACGTGGATCCTGCTCAGCCAGAATGCCCAGGTCAGCGGCTTCGACGGCGGCACGCTCCAGCTCGGCTTCGCCAACCCCGGGGCCCGCGACAGCTTCGTGAACGGCGGCAGCGAGGACGTACTCCGCGAGGTGCTCGCGGAACGCTTCGGCGTGCAGTGGAAGGTCGAGTGCATCGTCGACCCGTCGGGCGGCGCAGGCGGGGCCGGTGGGCCCGGTGGCCCGGCGATGGGCGGCGGGCAGGGCTCCGGCCCCGGAGGCTTCGGTGGCGGCCAAGGTCCTGGCGGCTTCGGCGGTGGCCAAGGCCCCGGCTCCGGTGGATTCGGCGGCGGCCCGGCCGGCGGACCGGCGGCGAATGCGGGCGGCTTCTCCGGCCAGGGGACACCGGGCGGTCCGGGAGGCCCCGGCGGTCCGGGCGGACAGGGAGGCCCGGGTGGGCTGGGCGGCCCGGCCGGATCGTCCGGCTCCGGCCCGCTCGGATCGGCCGGCCCCGGAGGCCCCGGCGACCCGAGCGGCTACGGCGCAGGCCCAGGCGGTCCCGGCGGCTCCGGCGCCCCCGGCCGCCAAGGCGCCAACGCCGCCCGCCAGGCCATGCAGACGGCCCCGTCCCCCGTACCCCCGCAGCAGGCGTACGACCCCGACCCCGGCCCGCCACCCCCTCCCCTGGAGGAGGACATGCCGGCCGAGGACGACCCCGACCTGGTCGACTCCGCCCTCTCGGGCCACGACCTCATCGTTCGCGAACTCGGCGCCACGGTGATAGAGGAAATCCGCAACGAGCCCTAGCCCACCACCAGCACTCCGGCCCGGCAGGCCCCGAGTCCAGCCCCCACCGCGCGTACACCCCCCGGAGGGCCCGTGTCCTCCGTTCGGCGTAGAGCGCGCGGCCCGGGTAACACGTAGGCTCGCAGGAGCGAACCAGCGAAACAGCCAGACAGCGATATATGGCGCGTGCAGTCGACGAAGCAGGAGCAAGCAGTGATCCCCGGTGGTGGCCAGCCCGACATGCAGCAGCTGCTGCAGCAGGCCCAGAAGATGCAGCAGGATCTCGCCGCGGCGCAGCAGGAGCTGGCCGAGACCCCCGTCGAGGGCACGGCCGGCGGCGGCCTCGTCAAGGCCACGGTGACCGGCGGCGGTGAGCTCAAGGACCTCACCATCGACCCGAAGGCCGTAGACCCCGAAGACACCGAAACCCTCGCCGACTTGATCCTCGCGGCCGTACGCGACGCGAACGCCGCCGCTCAGCAGCTCCAGCAGGAGAAGCTCGGCCCGCTCGCCCAGGGCCTCGGCGGCATGCCGGGCATGCCTTTCTGAGCATGCTCTTCTAGGATCGAGAGCCCCACCGAAAGGCAATCCGCGTGTACGAAGGCGTAGTTCAGGATCTGATCGACGAGCTCGGGCGGCTGCCCGGCGTCGGTCCGAAGAGCGCGCAGCGGATCGCCTTCCACATCCTGCAGGCCGAGCCGGCCGACGTCCGCCGGCTCGCGCACGCCCTCACCGAGGTGAAGGCGAAGGTCCGGTTCTGCTCCGTGTGCGGCAATGTCGCGCAGGAGGAGCAGTGCCGGGTCTGCGTCGACCCGCGCCGCGACCCGTCGGTCATCTGCGTCGTCGAGGAGCCGAAGGACGTCGTGGCCATCGAGCGGACCCGCGAGTTCCGTGGCCGGTATCACGTCCTCGGCGGGGCGATCAGCCCGATCGAGGGGGTTGGCCCTGACGACTTGCGGATACGCGAACTGCTGGCCCGGCTCGCCGACGGCACCGTCACCGAGTTGATCCTGGCCACCGACCCGAATCTCGAAGGAGAGGCCACCGCCACCTACTTGGCCCGCATGGTCAAGGCCATGGGCCTGAAGGTGACGCGGCTGGCCAGCGGGCTCCCCGTCGGGGGAGACCTGGAATACGCGGACGAGGTCACGCTGGGGCGGGCCTTTGAAGGGAGGCGCTTGCTCGATGTCTGACGCCACACTCCACAACGCCACTCAGGACCCGGACAGCTTCGCGGTCCAGATCGCCGACCAGGTGGAGAGCTTCCTGGTCTCCGTCACCGAGCTGGCGAAGGGTGACGAGCCGGACAGCGCGGTGCCGTTCCTGCTGCTCGAGGTCTCGCAGCTGCTGCTGGCCGGCGGCCGGCTCGGCGCGCACGAGGACTTCGTGCCGGACGAGCGGTACGAGCCGGACACCGGCCCGGAGCCCGACGTGGACGAGCTGCGCCAGCGCTTCGCCACGATGCTCGACCCCGTCGACGTGTACTCCGAGGTTTTCGACCCGTACGAGCCGCGCAGCGCCCCCGTCGCCTGCCGGATCTCCGACGACATCGCCGACATCCTCACCGACCTCCGGCACGGCATGGCGCACTACAGCGCGGGCCGGGTCAGCGAGGCGCTGTGGTGGTGGCAGTTCTCGTACCTCTCCAACTGGGGCCCGACCGCCAGCGCCTGCCTGCGCGCGCTGCAGTCCCTCGTCGCGCACGTCCGCCTCGACAAGCCGCTGGACGAGCTGGACGGCCTGGACACCGACACGGACGCGGCGCTGGACGATGGCAGCCTCGAGGAGGAGGCCGGAAAGGTGATGGTCCAGGAGATCGCGGAGCCGCTGGGCCTGCGGTCGGTACGGACCTGAGCGCACCCCCGGCGCGCGCAACGTGCGCCGGGTCGTGCACCCACGCCGGGTGTGACCTGCCTTACGACCTCGCATGGACTGGCTCCTGCCGGGCAGGGTTCGCCGCTGAGCCGGTGAACCGGCTCGTTAGAATGAGCCGACCGAAATACCTTTGCGAGGAGCGCCAACCGTGGGCCTAGTCGTGCAGAAGTACGGCGGTTCGTCCGTAGCGGACGCCGACGGCATCAAGCGCGTCGCCAAGCGCATCGTCGAAGCCAAGAAGAGCGGCCACCAGGTGGTCGTCGTGGTCTCGGCGATGGGCGATACGACCGACGAGCTGATCGAGCTGGCCGAAGAGGTCTCGCCGATCCCGTCGGGCCGTGAGTTCGACATGCTGCTGACCGCCGGCGAGCGCATCTCCATGGCGCTGCTGGCCATGGCGATCAAGAAACTGGGCCACGAGGCGCTGTCCTTCACCGGCAGCCAGGCCGGCGTGATCACCGACTCCGTGCACAACAAGGCACGGATCATCGACGTCACCCCGGGCCGTATCCAGGAGGCCGTGAACAAGGGGGCGGTGGCGATCGTCGCCGGCTTCCAGGGCGTGTCCCAGTCCACGAAGGACATCACCACGCTCGGCCGCGGCGGCTCCGACACCACCGCGGTGGCGCTGGCCGTGGCGCTTGACGCCGAGGTGTGTGAGATCTACACCGATGTCGACGGGGTCTTCACGGCCGATCCGCGGGTGGTCAAGAAGGCCCGTAAGATCGACGAGATTCCGTACGAGGACATGCTCGAGCTGGCCACCAGCGGCTCGAAGGTGCTGCTGCACCGCTGTGTCGAGTACGCGCGTCGCTACAACATGCCCATCCATGTTCGTTCCTCGTTCTCGGGGCACACGGGTACGTGGGTGCGCACTCGGCCCGAGGGAGAACAAGGAGAAGGCATGGAGCAGGCGATCATCTCCGGGGTCGCTCACGACACGTCCGAGGCGAAGATCACAGTCGTCGGCGTGCCGGACAAGCCGGGCGAGGCTGCGATGATCTTCCGCTCGATCGCGGACGCGGAGATCAACATCGACATGGTGGTGCAGAACGTCTCCGCCGCCGCCACCGGCCTGACCGACATCTCCTTCACGCTGCCGAAGACCGACGGTCACCGCGCGATGGAGAAGCTGACCCGGGCGCAGCCGGACATCGGCTTCGAGTCGCTGCGCTACGACGACCAGATCGCCAAGATCTCGCTGGTCGGCGCGGGCATGCGCTCTAACCCCGGCGTGACCGCGACCTTCTTCGAGGCGCTGTCCAACGCCGGCGTGAACATCGAGCTGATCTCCACCTCGGAGATCCGGATCTCGGTGGTCACTCGTGAAGACGAGGTGAAGGACGCGGTGCGCGCGGTGCACACCGCCTTCGGGCTCGACAGCGAGACCGACGAGGCCGTGGTCTACGGGGGCACGGGGCGCTGACCTGCCCGCCGGGCCGGCTGCCGACGTGGCCGCTGACCTGCTGGCAGATGTGACCCAACCGTTGGTCCAGACTACTTGCTGTTGATCAGCAATCTGTTCGACTATTTCGTCCCCCGTCGGCTGCAACCGCAGCTCCGGCGGGGGACGTCTTGGTTTCGTGTGCCCGTGTCAAAGGCGACCGTCAAAATGGGGCATTCGTGGAAGAGTTGGGACGCATGGGTGCTAGGTGTGCAGATTCTGTAACACTGCCTCACGCGTACAACCCTGACGGGGGGCAGCGTGTCAAACAGACGTGGCAGAGGCACTCAGCATTGCGACCATCCCTTCCGTCGGTCCGTCGTTCCGCCCCAGCGGGCGGCCGGCGAGCGGCGGCATGCCGGTGATCGCCCCCTGGCCGGTTTCGCGGCCCTCCGGGGCGCCGTCCGCGACGGCGGACGCTGACGAAGCCATGGCTGAGGGCACCACCGTTGATCACCTCACCGAGACCTACCGGCTGCACTACCGGTCGCTGCTCGGCCTTGCCGCGCTGCTGCTGGACGACACCGCGTCGTGCGAGGACGTCGTCCAGGAGGCGTTCATCCGCGTGCACTCCGCGCGCAAGCGGGTCAAGGACCCGGAGAAGACGCTCGCCTATCTGCGCCAGACCGTAGTCAACCTGTCCCGCTCCGCGCTGCGCCGCCGCATCACCGGCATGAAGCTGCTGTCGAAGCCGATGCCGGACATGGCGAGCGCCGAGGAAGGCGCGTACGACCTGCTGGAGCGCGATCAGCTGATCAAGGCGATGCGCGGGCTGCAGCGGCGCCAGCGCGAGGTGCTCTCGCTGCGCTACTTCGCGGACATGACTGAGGCACAGGTGGCAGAGGTGCTGGGCATTTCACTCGGCTCCGTCAAGGCATACGGTTCGCGGGGCATCGCCGCATTGCGAACCGCCATGGGAGCGCCGGCATGAGCAACGACCACTTCGGAGCGGGGCTCCCGGGGCCGCGGGAGCCGCGGCGCCCCGATGACCCGCTGCATGGGCTCGGCGAGCAGCTGGGCGGCCTCGGTCTCGGCGAACCCGGTGGTGAGTCCGGCGGTGGGCCGGGCGGTGGGCCCGCGCCGACCGGCGAGGAGGCGGCGCTGCGCCGCATCCTGCACAGCGCGGTCGGCGAGCTGGAGCCGGCGCCTGATGCGCTGGAGCGGCTGCAGTACGCGGTGCCGGCCCGGCGGGCGCGGAAGCGGCAGCTCGCGGTCGGGGCGGTGGCCGTGGTGGTGCTGGCCGTCGCCGCGGTGCCGACGCTGATCGGCTCCGGGGTGATCGACGGCTCGTCCGGCGGCAAGCCGCAGGCGGGCGGCAGCCAGGATCCGGTCGGGAGCACGCCGGGACAGGGTGGCGGGAGCGAGCCGGGGGAACAGCCCGGCGGCGGGGGCGCGTCCAAGGGCGGGAGCGGCAAAGACGAGGAGTCGAAGAAGCCGGGGGAGCCCGGCGGCGGGAACGAGTCCGGTTCGTCGGGCGACACCACCGTGGCCGCGCCGTCGTGCGACGCCGGGCAGCTCGGGCAGCCCGCGGGGAACAGCGGGCAGCCGGACGCCAAGGGCCGGATAACCGGATCGTTCAAGATCAAAAACATCTCGCAGTCCTCCTGCGCGGTCAGCGACCCCGGCGCCGTCAACGTCGCCAGGACCAGCGACGTCAGCACCGCCAGCGTCATCGTCCAGGAGCACAGCCCCGGAGACGCCGCCGGCGACCTGCTGCCGCCGTCGTCCGGCGAGCCCGTGGTGCTGGCGGCCGGGGAGTCGTACGAGGTGCGCTTCGCCTTCGTCCCCGGCGGTGAACGCGACGCCGGCTGCTCGGCCAACTCCTCGCCCAGCCCCGCGGTGAGCGACGGGCCGAAGTCGACCTCCGAGGGTGCCCCGATGGCCGACCCGGACGGCGAGGGCGCCGCGGGCGAGACCGACGGCGGCTCGGACGGCTCGACCGGCTCCACGGGCGACGGCTCCACGGGCGGCAGCGGCGACGGTACGGAGGGCGGCGACCTGACGCTCACCAACACCCCGGAGCCGGGCGGCACCGCGACGGCCCAGACCACGGTGCCGGATGTGTGCGGCGGCACCGTGTACTACACGGGCGCGATGCCGGCGTCGTAGAGGGCTCCCGTACCGTAGAGGCGTGTACCGGTTCCTGCTGACCCCGCGCTGGTGGGGGATCAATGCCTTCCTGGCGCTCTCCATCCCGTTCTGCATCTTCATGGGCAGCTGGCAGCTCAGCCGCTTCGAGGACCGGATCGATACGCACGAGCAGCAGACCGAGCAGCGCGACGGCAAGTCGACAGGCGCCGACGCGGCACAGCCGCTCGCCGACCTGCTGCCCGTGGACAAGGCGACCTCGGGCAAGCCCGCCACCGCCACCGGGCGGTACGGCGACCAGCTCCTGGTCCCCGACCGGACCCTCGACGGCAAGGACGGCTTTTACGTCCTCACGATGCTGCGGCCGGCCGAGGGGGCGTCGGAGGCGAAGGGCGGTGGCGAGGCCGACCTCGGCGGCAAGGCGCTGCCGGTCGTCCGGGGCTGGCTGCCTGGGAAGGCCGACCCGGCGAAGGCGCCCGCCCCGCCGAAGGGCGAGGTGACCGTCACCGGCGACCTGCAGTCCTCCGAGTCGCAGGGCTCCCCGGGCGTGAACGCCGCCGGCGGCCTGCCCAAGGGACAGCTCGGCGTGATCAGCGCCGCCTCGCTGATCAACATGGTCGACTACCCCGTGCACAACGCCTGGATCACCCTGCCCAAGGCCGCCGACGGGATGACCCCGGTCCCGGCCACCGCCCCGCCGGACAGCGGCCTGGACCTCAAGGCCTTCCAGAACCTCGGCTACACCGGCGAGTGGTTCGTCTTCGCCGCCTTCGTGGTCTTCATGTGGTTCCGCCTCTTCCGCCGCGAGATCGAGCTCGCCCGGGATGCTGAGCTCGGCATCACCCCCGATGATCCGGAAGAGCCTGAAGACCCAGGTGCTTCAGCGCAAAGTCGAGCTCCAGCCTCAACTGCTTGATCCGCTCCTCCACCACCAGCGAGCCGTGCCCCGCGTCGTAGCGATACACCTCGTGCGGATGGCCGCGCTGCTGGAGCCGCTCCACATAGTTCTCCACCTGCCGGATCGGGCAGCGCGGGTCGTTCACCCCCGCGGAGATGTACACCGGCGCCTTGACCCGGTCCACGTACGTCAGCGGCGAGGAGGCCGCGAAGCGCTCCGGGACCTCTTCCGGGGTGCCCCCGAGCAGTGTGCGGTCCATGGCCTTCAGGGCTTCCATCTCGTCGTGGTACGCCGTGACATAGTCCGCGACCGGGACGGCGGCCAGGCCCAGCGTCCAGTCATCCGGCTGCACGCCGAGGCCCAGCAGCGTCAGATAGCCGCCCCAGGAGCCGCCGGACAGGACGAGCTTCTCCGGGTCGGCGAGCCCCGATTCGACGGCCCACTGCCGCACCGCCCCGATGTCCTCGAGCTCGATGAGGCCGACCCGGTGCTTCAGCGCATCCGTCCAATCGCGGCCGTATCCCGTGGAGCCGCGATAGTTGACCCGGACGACCGCGAAGCCGTGGTCCAGCCAGGCCGCGGGTCCGGCCGCGAAGGCGTCGCTGTCGTGCCAGGTGGGCCCGCCGTGGATCTCGAAGATCGTCGGGTAGGGGCCGTCGGCGGAGTCTCCGCCGGAGCCGTCTCCGGCTCCCGCGCTTGTGCCCGCGCTCGTCGGACGCTGCACCAGCGCGTGGATCTTGCCGCCGGGGCCGTCCACCCACACGTCCTCCACCGGCCGGGAGGCGGGCGGCTTCATGCCCGGCGGCTGCAGCACGACCTCCCCGCGGTCATTGCGCACCGCGGGCGGCTCGGCCGCCGACGACCAATGGAACTCCACCGAGCCGTCCGGCCGGGCCGTGGCCCCCGAGACCGTGCCCGGCGGGGTGTCGAGCCGGGTCAGGCCGCCGGAGGCGAGGTCATAGCGGTACAGCTCGCTACGGGCCTGGTAGGTGTGCGCGATCAGCAGCCCGGTGGCGTCCGGATACCACTGCGCGGACACGTCTCCCGGCAGGTCGAGGCGCAGGTCGGTGAACTCCCCTTCCACCGGATGCCAGATCGCCGGCTCCCAGCGCCCCCGCCGCTGGTGGCCGATGAGCAGCCTTGCGTCGCCGGCCGCGGGCGCGAAGCCCAGCACCTCGAGCCCCAGCTCCTTGGTGCCGCCCTCGGTGTCGTCGAGCTCGGCGACGACCTCGCCGGATGTGCCGCCCAGCACCGCGACCTTCAGGGCGGAGTGCATCGCGTCGCCGTGCTCGGTGTGCTCGATGGCGAGCAGGCCGCCGTCATACGAGACATCGCCGACGCCGGCGGACTCGCGATGCCGGTAGACCACCCACGGCTCGCCGCCGGGCGGGACGACATGAATGCTCGTGCCCTCGTCGTCCGTCGACCTGCCCACTACCGCCGTGCCGTCCCGGCCCAGGGCCAGACCCGCGGGATAGGAGGCCTCGAGGCCGGGTGTGGCCGGCTGGTCCTGCCCCGCCGTCGCGCCCGCGAACGGCTGCCGCAGCCACACGCCGAACTCGTCGCCGTCCGTGTCGGAGAACCACCAGATCCACTCGCCGTCGGGCGTGAGGGTGCCGTCCGTGGTGCCGTTCGGCCGGTCGGTGGCCTGCCGCTGCTCGCCCGTGGCACGGTCCCAGGCGTACAGCTCGAAGGTGCCCGTCACGTTCGACACGAAGAGGGACTTCTCCGGCGCGTCCTCCGCCCACTCGGGCAGTCCGACGCGCGGCGCCCGGAAGCGCTGCTCCCACTCGGGCATGCCGGTCTCGCCCGTCGGCGCCTCGCCGGTGGCTGCGTTGGTCTGTGCGTTCTCGTCCATGCCCCACATTCTGCTGGTCCCGTCCGACATCGTGCGAGCAGCGGCCCCCAGCCTGTGGATAACTCCATTGGAGTGGCCTCTGACCAGTCGAAAGCCGCAGCCGGAATGAAACCCCCGGCGGCCGCGCTGCACCGGGCATGAAGGCCATCGCACTGCAGCAGTTCGGCTCCGCCGACGACCTGACCACCGTTGAGCTCCCCGACCCGAAGGTCGCCCCCGGTGAGGTCCTGATCCAGGTCAGGGCGGCCGGGGTGAACCCGGTCGACTGGAAGCTCGCCGCCGGCGGGCTCGACCCCGTCATGGAGTCCGGCTTCCCCCTCATCCCCGGCTGGGACGTCTCCGGCGTCGTCGTCCGCACCGGCTTCGACGCCACCGAATACGCGCCCGGCGACGAGGTCGTCGGCTACGTACGAAAGGACTGGGCGCAGAACGGCACGTACGCCGAGCTCGTCTCCGCCCCCGTACGCACCCTCGCCCGCAAGCCCGCCGCGCTCAGCTGGGAGCAGGCGGCGGGGCTGCCGCTCGCCGGGCTGACCGCGTACCAGTCCCTGGACCGGGTCCGCGCGGCCGAAGGCGAGACCGTCCTCATCCACGCCGCCGCGGGCGGCGTCGGCTCCCTCGGTGTGCAGATCGCCGTGGCCAGGGGCGCGCGCGTCATCGGCACGGCGAGCGAGCGCAACCACGACTTCCTGCGCTCCCTCGGCGCCGAGCCGGTCGTCTACGGCGACGGTCTTGTCGACCGGGTACGCGCGCTCGCGCCCGAGGGCGTGGACGCGGCGCTCGACTTCGTCGGCGACGGGGCCGTCGACGTATCGAAGGAGCTGGTCAAGGACCCGTCCCGGATCGCCTCCATTGCCGACGGCGAGGCCGAGGCCAAGGGCGCGCACTACGTATGGGTGCGCCCGGTCGCGGCCGACCTGGCGGCGCTCTCGGAGCTCGCCGACGCCGGGAAGCTCACGGTCAATGTGGAGCACGCCCTCCCGCTCGACCAGGCCGCGGAGGCCTGGCGGCTCAACCAGGAGGGGCGGACCCGCGGGAAGATCGTGCTGACGGTGTAGGCACTCAGCGCGTCACCAGCTGCACCAGGGAGACAGCGCCGACCACCACGATCAGCACGCGCAGCGCCACCGGCGGCAGCCGGCGCCCGAAGGCGGCGCCGAGCTGCCCGCCGATCGCCGAGCCGGCGGCGAGCAGGGCGACGGCGGTCCAGTCGTATTCGGCGGCGAAGAGGAAGAAGCAGGCGGCGACGGCGTTGACGAGGGCGACCAGGACGTTCTTGACGGCGTTCAGGCGCAGCAGGCTGTCGTCCAGGGCGAGGCCCATCAGGGCTATGTAGATGATGCCTTGGGCGGCGGCGAAGTAGCCGCCGTAGACGCTGGCCAGCCCGATTCCCGCGATGAGCAGCGGGCCGCCGTCGGTGCGGGGCGCGGTGCCGTTCTCGTGGCGGCGGTCGCGGAGCCGGGCGCCGATCCAGGGCTGCAGCACGACCAGGACGAGGGCGAGGCCCACCAGTACGGGCACGATCCGCTCGAACGCCGACGCGGGGAGGGCGAGCAGCAGCATGGCGCCGGTGAAGCCGCCGACGGCCGCGCCGGCGCCGAGCTTCATGATCAGCCGGCCGCGTCCGCGCAGCTCCTTGCGATAGCCGATGGCACCGCTGATCGAACCGGGGATCAGGCCCAGGGAGTTGGAGACCGTCGCCGTGACCGGCGGCAGGCCGGTGGCGAGCAGCACGGGGAATGAGATCAGGGTGCCGGAGCCGACCACTGCGTTCACCGCGCCGGCCGCGATCCCCGCGCCGAACACGGCGAACAGGCTGTCCATGAGATCAGCCTAGAGAGCGGATGTTTCGGTGTTGAACGAACTGCTTGTTGTCCACAGGGGGTTGCGGAAACGGGTTGTCCACAAGCGCTTGTCGGCGCCTTCCGCGACTGCTTGACTCCCTGCGTCGCACGGAAATCCGACCCGGGGAGGCCGCAATGGAGATCACTCGCAGGCGCATGCTCTCGCTGCTCTCCGCCACCGGTCTGCTGGCGGTCCTGCCGTCGCTGCCCGCCGTGGCGGCAGGCAGCGCGGACTTCGCCAAGCTGATCGCCAACACCGTCGGGATCTTCGGTGGCACCGCGGAGTCCAACGCCCGCCCGGAGGCCGCCGCGAAGCTGAAGGCCATCGAGGACACCGCCCGCGCCAATCTCAAGGCGATGGCCGATGCGGCCGACGGCGAGCTCTTCAAGGGCCTCCCGCTGGGCACCAGCGATGTGAACCTCAATGCCTCCTACCTGAAGGTGTACGAGATCGCCCTTGCCACCCGCACCCCCGGCGGCGGCCTCGACGGCAGCGCCGAGACGCAGGCGAAGGCGGCCGATGCCCTGGAGTGGCTCCACGAGCGCTATTTGGGCGACCAGTCGAAGGGCTATTACGGAAACTGGCACAACTGGGAGATCGCCATCCCCGCCAGCGTCACCAAGACGTTCGCGCTGCTCTCGGGCCAGGGCGCGGCCGACCGCCCCGACCTGGTGCGCACGTACACCGCCTCCATGGACGCCTATCTCCGCTACGGCAAGGACGGCGACGTCGACCTCGACTCCCGCTTCCACACCGGCGCCAACCTCGCCGACATCACCACGAACCGCATCCTGCAGGGCGCCCTCCTCGGCGACGAGGCCCGCATCACCAAGGCCCTCGAAAACCAGCTGACGGTCTTCGCGACCATCGACCCGTACCAGCTGCAGCACAACGTCACGGACGGCTATTACGCCGACGGCTCCTTCATCCAGCACAGCTCGGTCGCCTACACCGGGTCGTACGGCAAGGTGCTGCTGACCCGCGTCGTCCAGACCCTGAAGATCCTCTACGGCACGCCCTTCGCCAATACGGACGAGCTGGCGCCCGTGGTGCAGGGCTGGGTGCGGAACGGCTTCGCCCCGTTGATCTTCGAGGGCTGGATGATGGAGGTGGTCAAGGGCCGCGCGGTCTCCCGGGCCACGGTCACGGGCTATGCGGACGTCGCGGTGGTCGTCGAGGCGGTCACCGACCTGTCGGACTACTCGGAGGGCGAGGCCGCCACTGCCCTCAAGGGCTATGTGAAGTACGTCGATTCGGCGTCCCCGATGCCGCTCGACCCGGCGAAGTTCGTCTCGCCGATGAGCGTGGTGCGCTATGCGGACATCCTCGCCGACGCCTCGGTCGAGCCGGCCGACCTGAACCCGCCGGCCCGCAGCGTCGCCTTCAATGCCATGGACAAGCACGTCCACCGCCGCCCCGGCTATGCCTTCGCGCTCGCCCGCAGCTCGGACCGGATCAGCAAGTACGAGTACATGAGCGGGGAAAACCTGCTGCCGTGGTTCCAGGGCGACGGCGCGCACTACCTCTATCTGGCGGGCCAGGACCAGACGCAGGCCTTCGGCGCGGATTACTACACGACCGTCTCCCCGTACGAACTCGCCGGGGTCACGGCGCCGGTCGAGGAGCGCAAGACCATCCCGCAGCTCTATGACGGCAAGCTCTGGTACGACAACCCCGGCCATCCGCTGAACTTCACCTCGTCGTCGGAGTCGCAGAACAAGTACGTCTACTTCCCGGTCGGCACGAACGACGTCTCCGGCGGCGCGGTCCTGGACACGTACGGTGCGGCCGCCATGACCCTCTCCAGCGACGTGGCGTACGCCGACCGCGCCAAGCTCCCCGACGACTTCGTGGTCTACCGCGCCGCCACGGCCACCAAGTCCTGGTTCATGCTCGACGACGAGATCGTGGTCCTGGCGGCGGGCATCGGCGACGAGGCGGGCCGCGCGGTGACCACCACCCTCGACGCCCGCACGGCGCTGCCGGCGGACGAGGTGACGGTGACGGGCGAGCTGAGCGACGGCTCGCGCCTGTCGGGCGCGGGGGAGGCGGAGGCCCGCTGGCTGCGCTGGTCGAACGCCACCAGAAAGGCGGCGGTCGGCTATGCCCTCCTGGACGCCCGCGCCCCGAAGCTGAAGATAGGCCTGGAGGAGGTCACGCGCAGCCGCCGCGCCGTGCGCCTCACCAACCCCGACACCTCTGCCAAGCTGCGCGTCTTCACGGCGGTCGCGGAGCAGCCGGCGGGGGCCAAGCCGGCCTCCCTGGCGTATGCGCTGGTCCCGGGCGCGAGCGAGGCGCAGTTGCGCTCGTACGGGAAGGGGAGCCCGCTGTCGGTGGTGGCCAACTCCCGGCGCCTGCAGGCGATACGTCACCGGGGCCTCGGCCTCACCGCCGCCAACTCCTTCACCCGCGGCAGGCACGAGGCCGCCGGGCTGAGCATCGACGGGCCGGCCTCCGTCCTGCTCCGCCGTACCCCGGACGGCCTGACGAAGATCGCCGCCTCGGATCCGACGATGGACCGGGACACGGTGCGGGTGCTGGTGCGGGGGCGCCGGCTGCGGAAGGTGTCGGCGGACGAGGGCGTCCGGGTGTCGCAGGTGGCGGGCGGCACGATAGTTGAATTCCGCACCCATCAGGCCTACGGCGACAGCCTGTCGGCGACGCTGCGCGGCTAGCGGCCTGAGCGCGCCGCCGTCGGGCGGATCAGGACGCGAGAATGCGGGCCTTCTCGGCGGCGAACTCTTCCTCGGTGAGCACCCCGCTCGCCCTGAGTTCGCCGAGCTCCCTGAGCTTGGCCATGCGGTCGTTCGCCGCCGGTGCCGCGGCAGGAGCGGCCTGGGCCGCTTGCGCCGCCTGCTGTGCCTGCTGCGCCGCCACCTGCGCCGCCGCCTGATCGGCCAGCGCCTGCTGCTGGGCCTGCGCTGCCGCATACTGATCGGCTTCGCGCTGCTCCGCGCCGCGCCGCATCCTTCCGGACACCGCGCTGGCGGTGCCCGTGATGACCGCGGTACGGGCCATGGCGCCCAGCAGCCCCGGACGTCCCACTCGTCGGCGGATCATGGCGGCTACTCCTCTTCGTCCAGTGCGGTGATGGCGCGTACGACATCGTCGTGCGGGACCCGCTCCATGAAGAGCACCCGCCCCTGCGAGTCGCGCACCCCCCGCGCCAGCCGGGCGGCCCAGGTGTTCTCCCAGGCCACCACCAGTGCCGACGACTCCAGTGGCAGCTGTTCGGCGGCGAGCTTGAGGTCCTCGTCGCTCAGCAGATCGAACTCGTCCTCGGTGACCTGCGCGAACGCCGCGGCAACCGCGGAGTCCGAGACCTCGACGGTCGACACGGCGCCTTCGCCGTCCTTGCTGACGAAGCTGAGGTCGAGGATCCGGACGGTGCCGTTGCCCTGCAGCTCGAGCAGAGCGGGCGCGATGTCACCGGTGAAGTGATTGCCCTCGAAGCCGATCACCGCGACGTCCACTGGGCCGACCGTGTCGGCCTGGAGCTTACTGGGCACGGAGCACCGCCTTTCAGATCACTTATCACCGTAAGACGGTCAAACGGAATGCGCCTCCCGGCGCCCCCGACCCCAAACCGACCCCAAACCGACCCCAAACCGACCCCAAACCGACCCCAAACCGACCCGACCCGAGCCCGAACCCTCCTCTACATGACCAAGACACAGCCCGCCCCTCCGCAGCCACGAAGGAGTGACCCGGATCCGCCGCCCGGCCGTATCTGACTGATGGCTCATCAGATCCGCGGCGTGGCCGCCCCTGCCGCCACAGCCGCCCGCCTACCTTCGCGGGGACCAGTTGCCTGAGAAATCCAGAAGGACCGTTCCCATGCTCAGACGTCGGTTCACCCGCATGCGCCTGCCGCTAGGAATCGTGGCGGCGCTCGCCCTGCTGTTAGGCGGTCAGGCAGCGGCCATGCAGGTGGCCGCGGCGCAGGATCCGATGAGCGCGGTCGGCATCACCAAGACCAATGACGCGGACGGTCCCCTGGAGCCCGGGGACACCTTCATCTACACGCTCCAGGGCCAGTGCTCGGGCCTCACCGTGGACTGCGTGGACTTCACCGTCACCGACACCCTCCCCGAGGGCCTCGACGTGACGGCCCTGCCGCAGGACACCAGCAACCGGGACGTGACCTACGACGAGTCCACCCGGCAGCTGACCGTCGTCTACAAGCAGCCGCTGCAGAACCCGGAGGGCAAGACCGGGCTCCGGGCGGGGCAGGCGGGCAGCATCGAGATCGGGATGCGCGTCCCGGCCGACACGCAGCTGGAGGACGGCGCCACCATCACGAACACGGCGCAGGTCGACGCCGAGAACGCCGACCCCAAGGACGCCGACTCCGACGTCACCGTGTCGATCCCCCGGGTGGTCAAGCCCGTCGCCACCAAGACCTGGGAGGACGGCTCGGCGATCGCGGGTACGGGCGAAGAGTCCACGATGACTCTCGGCGTGCGCAATAACTCCTCCTCATCAGCCGAGGTCACCGAGCTGTCGGTGTCCGACACCACCGAGGACACCTTCGAGAACTTCGACTACGAGAGCGCCACGGTCACCCGCTTCCCGGCCGGCGCCGACCGCGCACACCTCGTCGTCACCACCGCCGACGGCGACACCCACACCGGCGCCCCGATCAGCTCGCCCGGCGAACTCCCCCTCCCCAGAGGCGTATCCGCCGACGAGGTGACCGGCTTCGAAGTCGTCTTCACCAACAGCAGCGGCGATCCCCTCCCGTACGACGAGACCGGCGGCACCGTCGAGGTGAAGCTGACGCTGCGCGACACCAAGCGCTCCGACGGCTCCCCGCTGCGCCCCACCGACAAGGTGACGGTCAACAACTGCGCGACCCCGTCCGCCAAGGAGACCACCGACGGCGACGTCAACGGCGCCCAGGCCTGCGACACGTACGACATCATCCCGGACGTCCTCGTCCTCAACGGCACCAAGAGCTTCTTCCCCGACACCGACGGCGACTTCACCCAGGAGACCGGCGAGCACGCGGTGCTCGACGAGAACTCGCCGGTCAGCATGAAGGTCGACGTGAAGAACAACTCGCCGTTCCCGGTGAAGTCGGTGACGATCACCGAGCCCGACCCGGATACGACGAGCGAGTTCGACAAGGTCGACGTCGACCAGGTGCGGCTGCGCTTCCCGGACGGGGCGACCGAGGCGAAGCTCGTCGTCACCTACGACGACGGCACCAGCACCACGGATACGTACACCGAGAACACGACGGTCGACGTCGCCAAGCCGGGCGCCAAGGTAACCAAGGTCGAGGTCACCTACACCGGCGTCGACGGCGACGGGAACCCGGCCATCGCCGAGGGCTCCAGCGCCGGCCTCGACCTGCACGGCACCCTCACCGACGACGTCACCGCCGAGGACCTGCCGAGCGGCTCCAGCCCCGGCATCTCGAACTGCGCGGCGTTCAAGGGCGACGCGGGCCGCACCGACGGCAGCGGCACCGCCGCCGGCAGCGCCTGCAAGGACCTGGCCATCGAGGAGCCGAACACCTCGGGCGACGGCACCAAGACGGTCAGCCAGACCGACGTGCCGCCGGGCCAGCCGATCTCGATGACGCTGAAGCTCGTCAACAACGGCAACAAGCCCCTCATCGACCCCATCCTCACCGACCCGCCGGCCGGCCCCGACGGCAAGCCCACCGGGGAGAGCCCCTTCGACGTCCTCCAGATCGACTCGGCGTCCTTCTCGCCGGCCGACGCGCCCGCGGAGATCGAGCTGTGGGACCCGACGGCCGACGCCTGGGTTCCGTACGACGCGGACGACGCCGCGCTCCTGGAGCGCGCCAAGGGCATCCGCCTCGTCTACGACGGCGAGCTCGCCCCGCAGTCCACCGTCACCCTGAACCTCGTCACCGAGCGCCGCGAGGGCGTCGAGAACGACGTCAACTTCGCCAACTGCTACTCGATCAGCGCAGGGGGCGACTATGTAGAGGAAGACCCGGTCTGCGGGCCCGGCATGGACACCGGCCCCGCCGAGTCGTCCGCCTCCCTCAACAAGTCGATCAGCCCGGGTGAGCTCCCCGAGTACGTGCCGGGCCTGCCCAAGCAGTACGCAGACGCCACCCTCACCATCCGCAACACCGGCAACATGTCGGCCAAGTACCTCGAAATGACCGACCTGGACGAGGACTTCTTCGACGGCGTCGACCTGGTTTCGATCAAGTCCAACCAGATGCCGAAGGGCGCCAACCGCGTCCAGATCGACGCGTACGTGGACGGGGCCTGGGTCACCGGCACCCCGGCGTCCGACGCGGCCCTCCCCGCAGGGGTGAACGCCGCCGATGTCACCGGCCTGCGTGTCACGTACTCCTCCACCAGCACCACCAACGACGGCTACGTCATCTCGCCCTGCTCCGACACCAGCTGCTCGGGCGTGCTGACCTTCACCGTCAGCCCGCGGGAGAAGACGCGTAGCGGCGGCGACCCCGTGCCCGGCCACCTGGAGGACACGGTCAGCGGCGAGTTCCTCACCAAGGTCGAGGACGAGGACAAGCCCAAGAAGATCGACCCGGTCACGGCGACGCTGAACCTGGTCAAGGGCGACCCGGTCCTCGACGTCAGCAAGACCCCGGACACGGTGCTCGCGCCCGGCGAGGACGCCCCGTTCTACCTGAAGGTCACCAACACCGGCACCGCGAACATCCCGGATCTGGTGGTGAAGGACGCGCTGCCCGAGGGAATCCAGTTCGTCGACACCTTCCAGGGCGACGACGGCCAGCCCTTCAAGATCATCAACACCAAGGTGCCGGACGGCACCCCGCCGGTGCCCACGCCGGTCTTCGACCAGTCCACATCCGGTGGCCGGGTCGACCAGCTGAGCTGGAACTTCTCCAAGACCGCCGACGGCAAGGCGTGGAACTTCGCGCCCGGCGCCACCCTCACCATCGAGATCCACGTAAAGCTGGAGCCGGGCATCAACGCCGGTGACGTCGTCACCAACAAGATGGGCGCCACCTCCTCCGACCCCGACTTCGCCTGCGACGGCACCTCGGAGACGGACGACACCTTCGGCTCCGGCAAGTACTGCACCGCGACCGCGAAGCTGACCGCCAAGTCAGGGGCCGCCTTCACTGCCCGCAAGTGGGTGTCCGGCAATGACTCGCTCGGCTGGTACAACACCCGCACCGGCAAGACCGTCCCGGTCGGCGACTCCTCGTGCCTGTCGACGAAGGACGCCGCAGGCCGCAACTACACCGCCAACCCCTGCATCGCCCTGGTCAACCCGGGCGACCAGTACCACTACCTGATGCGCCTCCAGAACGCCGGCACCGAGGCCGGCACCGCGATGCGCATCGTCGACCGCTTCCCGGTCCAGGGCGACAAGGGCGTCATCCTCGACCAGGACCGCGGCACCGCCTGGGACCAGCGCCCGACGCTCGCCTCCGAGCCGAAGCTCGACGGCCCCGGCACCATGACCACGTCGTACGAGAACGACGAGCCGCTGTGCACCGACGACCTGGACATGGGCGGCGCGGGCTCCTCGGCCGACCAGTGCCCCTCCTCCGTCTGGGACGACGGGTACAGCGCCAAGGCGGTGGGCGCGCGGATGAACCTCGACTTCCCGACGCCGCTCGCCCCCGGCGGCACGGTCGACATCACGTACGCGATGGACACTCCGCTCAAGGTCACCAAGAACGGCGACCCGACCATCGCCTGGAACTCCTACGCCCACAACGAGACGACGGACCGGGCCGGCTCGCCGCGGGTCCTGCAGGCCAATGAGCCGATCCAGGTCGGGGTCGCCCTCGCCTACGGCGACCTGAAGCTGGTCAAGAAGATCGGCGACCACCCGGACGCGCTGGGCGGGGTGCTCGGCAAGCTGCCGTTCACGTACCACGTCAAGTGCGTCATCCACCCGCAGGGCGGCCGGCCGCGCACGGTCCTCGACAAGGACTACAAGGTCTCCGAGGACAAGCCGGTCACCGTCGAAGGCATCCCCGCGGGCGCCGAGTGCGAGGTGTGGGAGACCACGGGCCGCGGCGGCCAGGCCAACCACACCGAGGCCAACCCGGTCGAGGTCACCATCAAGCCGGGTGTGGGCACGCCGACCGTGGAGACGGCCCGGATCAGCAACACCTTCGCCTTCGGCGAGCTGACCCTCGCCAAGGAGCTGACCGGCGACGGCGCCGAGTACGCGGAGGACCGGGTCTTCGAGGTCGAGGTGTCCTGCGCGATGCCGAACGCCGCGGGCGACCCGACCGACCTGGTGCTGCACAAGACGTACGAGGTGAGCGCCGGCAACCCGGTGACCATCAAACCGCTGCCGGTCAACGCCCAGTGCTGGGCGGAGGAGGTCGACACGGGCGGTGCGTCGGAGGCGGTGGTCGACCACGGCTCGCCGGACAACCCGGCGGTGGTGACGGCCGACGGCTCGGCGTCCGCGTCCATCAAGGTCACCAACACCTTCCCGGCAGCCGAGCTCACGGTCAGGAAGACGGTCGTGAACGGCGGCCCCGGCCCGTACGACTTCACCGTCGCCTGCACCACGGACGAGGGCGACGTCCCCCTCGCCCCCGAGGACAGCTCCTTCAGCCTGAGCGGCGACGAGGAACGCACGATCACGGTCCCGGAGGGCGCGGACTGCACGGTGACGGAGGAGAACGTGCCGGCGGATGACACGGTCTCGTACGAGGACTCCGACGGCGGCACGGACGGTGAGGTCACGGTGGACGACGACACGTCGGTCGAGGTGACCAACACCTTCCCGGAGCCGCCCCCGGACCACCACGGCAAGCACCCCGGCCACCTGGCCGACACGGGGCCCTGGACCCGGACGGTGGTGGGCCTGCTGCTCACGGGCCTGGTCCTGGCGACGGGAGCGGCGGTGTACCTGTGGCGGAGAAGCCGCCTGAGCTGAGCCACAACCAGTAAGGGCCTGATCCGGCATCCGGATCAGGCCCTTACTCATGCCCTCAAGTCCCACCCCACCCATGCGCCCCGTATGCGGCGGCTGTGCGCGCCCGCATCTCCGCGCACCATCCCCGGTGAATTCCGCCGCAATTCCAGCTGTACGAACGCCCTGGAGGATATTTCCCAAGACGCAGCGAAGGAGGTGACACGAAATGGCCAAGGCTTACGAGGGGGATGTTCCGCTCATCGAGGAAATCGACGAGCAGGACTTCGACGGCATCGCTTACGGGGCGTGCACCACGAACACGTTCTCGCTCAGCGACTCGCTCGGCAACGACGGCGGCTGGTGCACGCTCACCAAGGAGTGCCAGAACAGCTGTAACTGACCAAATGACCGCAGCACAACACACGATTGAGGTCTGAAATGCACGACGAAACAGAGGACGTGCTGGCCCGCTACGACGAGCTCGAGCTGATCGAGCTGGGCGAGGCCGACGCGCACGGCGGCTCGACCTGGGCCTGCGCCATCGCCACCGCCGCGTCCGCGGTGGTGACCACGGAGCTGTGCCCGACCACGAAGTGCACCAGCAAGTGCTGAACCCGCGACCGCGGGTGAACGCGTAACACGGCAGGGCGGAATGGGGTCCAAGGGGCCGCTCTTTTGGATCCCATTCCGCCCGCATAAAAGCATCGGCAGTGACTCCATCCGCGCCGGCGCGGATGGACGGGGGGAATGGAGTACCGCGGCCGTGACGACTCAAGCGGCGTACTATCCGGAATTCGACAGCACCGAGGTGGCGCAGACGATCGCCCCGCTGGCGGCGTACGACCACGAGATCGCCGGGCTGCTGCGCGCGCCAGTCCACCGCATCCCCGGGCCCCGGCGCGACGGCCGCCGCACCGCGGTCGAGGCGTGGCTGGGCGCCCCCGAGAGCTATCCCTTTCAGCGCATCGTCAGGTCCGTCGCCGCTTCGGTGGCCGACGCCAATCCCTTCGCCGCGTACGGGGCGCGGTTCGGCGACCCCGAGGTGCTGCTGCCGCAGCTGCTCGACCACGTCGAGGCCCGGCTGCGCGAGATATACACCCGGCCGCTGGTCGCCGCCGTCAACCACGCCCGCGAGGCGGGGCTGCTCGCGGGGGACTCGCCGGCCGAGCGGTACACCGACTTCACCGACCGGTCGGCGGCCGCCTCCTTCGAGGAGGTGAGCGGCCTGGACTTCCCGGTGCTGCGCGAGCTCGCCCGGATCGTACGGGAGCACGCCACCGCCGCCGCCCGCGAACTGGCCGGCCGGCTGGCCGCCGACCGCGACGCCATCGAGGCCGCCTTCGGCATCGACGCCGCCGACCCGGTCGTCCACTGCGCCTTCTCCGAGGGCGACGCCCACCACCGGGGGCGCGGCGTGACGCTGCTCCGCTTCGCCTCCGGCCACCAGCTGGTCTACAAGCCGCGCGACGTCTCCTGCGAGGCCGCGTACGCCGCGCTGGCCGCCGAGCTCAACGACTGGCTCGGCACCTCCCTCGCCGCCACCGCCGTGCTCGACTGCGGCGGCTACGGCTACACCGCCTTCGTCGCGGCCGAGGACGTCTCCGCCACGGCGGCGGACTTCATGCACGCCAGCGGCGAACTCGCCGCGGTGTTCTACCTGCTCAACGCCCGCGACATGCACTTCGAGAACCTGGTGCCCACCCGCCGCGGCCCGGTCCCCGTCGACCTGGAGACCATCCTGCACCCCGCCCGGATCCACCGGGGCCCGGTGCCGGAGGCGGCCGACGGTGCGTACGAGGCGATGGGGCAGTCCGTCTACGGCATCGGCATCCTGCCGCTGGTGATGCAGGGCAAGGGCGCCGGGGCCGGGCATGTGGACCTCGGCTTTCTCGGCGGCAGCGGGCAGGGGAGCTCGCCGTTCAAGTCGCTGCGGTTCGCGGCTCCCTTCACCGACCGCATCCGGCTGCTGCTCGAACCGCCGCAGGCGCAGCCGCGGCAGACCGTGGTGCCCGCCCTCACCGAGGAAGAGACCCTGGCGCTCGGCGAGCGTATGGCCGCGGGATTCGCGCGTGTCTATCGCGCGGTGCTGGCCGAGCCCGACCGCTGGACCGCGCTGCTCGAAGCCGCCGTTGCGGGCGTGCGGGTGCGCTATGTGCACAACCCGACCGCCCTGTACGCCCAGACGCTGCGGATGGCCGCGAGCGCGGGCGCGCTGGCCGACGCCCCCACCTACCTGGCGCTGCTGAAGCGCATCGGCATCGCGAGCAAGACCTCCTCGCACCGCATCGCAGGCTCCGAGATGCGGCAGCTCGCGGTGCGCGACGTGCCGTACTTCACCGTGCCGGCCGACGGCGTCGCGCTGCACGACGGGGACGGTGCCGAGGTGGGGGCGTCATTCGACGTATCGCCGTTGGAGCGGGCACAGGCGAAGGCGGCCGGGCTCTCCGAGGCCGGGCTCGGGCAGCAGCTGGGGCTGATCCGCTCGGCCTTCGCCTCCCGCTTCCCCGACAATCACCTGCCGCCGGCCGCGCCCGCGTCGTCCGTAAAGCAGCGGACCACCGGCGGCTCCCTCACCGACCTGCTGCGCCGCCTGTGCGACGGCCTGGTCGCGACCTCGCTGCCGGACCGGTTCGCGCATCTGCCGCGGACCTGGATCGGCCCGCTCGCCTCGGCGCAGGCCGACCGGCCGTGGCCGCCGGGGGTGCTCGGGTACGACCTGTACACCGGGCGGGTCGGCCCGGCCCTCGCGCTGGCGGCCGCCGGGCGGGTGCTGGACGAGCCGGCCTACCGCGACCTGGCCGGGCAGGTCTTCACCGCCACCGCGGAGATCCTCGCGGACGAGAGGTACGAGCTGCGCAGCGTCCGCGCCGCCGGGTTCGCGGCGTACACCGGTCTGTCCGGCACCCTCTACGCACTCGCGGCGGCCGGGCGGCTGCTCGGGCGCGCGGACTGGGAGCGGGCCGCGCAGGGAGCGCTGCCGCTCGTCATCGACCAGGTGCGGGAGCTGCCCGCCGACGAGCTCCCGATGGATGTGATCGGCGGGGCCGCCGGGGTGCTGCCGTGCTCGGCCGCGATCGGCGGACCGCACGCGGACGCCGCCATCGCCCTGCTCACGTCGCGGATCACCGACGCCTGGGCCGCGGGTCAACTCGGTCCCGTACTCGGCCAGTCCGGGTTCGCGCACGGCATCAGCGGGCTCGTGCACGCGCTCGGCCGCGCCTACCCGCGGCTGCCGCGCGACCGCAAGGACACCGCCGCGGCCGTGCTCGCCGACCTGATCGGGCGCCTGGAGGACTTCTACGACCCGGCCGAGGCCGACTGGCGCTCCAACCTGGAAGGCCCGGCCTCCTTTGCCACCGGCTGGTGCCACGGCGCCACCGGCATCGCCCTGGCGCTCGCCGCCCACGCCCGCCTGGACCCCTCGGTGCTGCCGCTGCGGGACGGGGCGGTCGCCAACATCCTGCGCCGCGGCCTCGGCCGCAACCTCACCTGGTGCCACGGCGACCTCGGCAGCCACGACACCCTGACCACCGTCGCCGCGAAGGCCGAGCCCGCCCTGCGCGACGAACTGCGCGCACAACTCGCCGCCGTGGAACGCGACCGGCTCCCGGCCGACGTCCTCGCCGCCAAGATCACCGACCCGCGCAGCCGGTACGCGCACACCAACAGCCTCATGGTCGGCTCCGCCGGCCTCGCGCTGCACCTCGTCAACCGCATCGGGGACGGCGTCCGCGTCTCCCCGCTGACGTTCCACACGGAGGCCGACTGATGAGCATCCTCGGACGCCGCCGGGTGCCCGCCGTCACCCAGGTCACCCAGACCGAATGCGGCCTGTGCTGCTGTGTCGCCCTGCTCCGGCACTACGGGCGGGCGGAGGACGTGTCCTCCGTACGCACCGACCTGGACGCCGGCCGCGACGGCCTCGGCGCCGGGCAGCTGGCCCGCTTCCTGCGCACCCGCGGCATGAACGCCGAGCTGTACCGGGTGAAGAGCGTCGACGGGCTGCAGCAGTTCAGCGACCCAGTGATCATCTACTGGGAGGAGTACCACTTCGTCGTCCTTGAGCGGTTCGACGGCAACAGGGCGGTCGTCATGGACCCCGCCGTCGGCCGCCGCCGGCTGACCCGCGACGAGCTCGAGGCCGGCTTCAGCGGCATCGCACTGTCCGCGCGGCCGGGGCCCGACTTCAAGCGCTTCCGCCAGCGCCCGCTGCACGAGTGGCGCGGCACCCCGCTCTTCGCCAAGGGCGCCCGCTCCCGCATCGCCCTGGTGGCGCTGCTCTCACTCAGCGGATACGGGGCGGTGCTCGGCATCCCCATGCTCACCGAGTGGGCGGTCGACCGCTACGCCAAGTGGCAGGGCCTCGCCGACCTGGGAACGATCCTGGCGGTGATCTGTGCCGTGGCCGCTGGCCACTTCACGATCCAGCTGCTGCGCACCTATGTGCTCTCCACGGTGGTGGCGCTGCTCGGCAAGCATCTGATGACCTTCGTTTTCACGAAGCTGCTGTCGCTGCCGTACAAGTTCTTCACCACCCGCCAGCCCGGCGAGCTGCTGTTCCGGCTCAACAGCGTGAACGCCGTACGCGACCTGCTGTCCTCGCGCGTCGCCCAGGGGCTGCTCGACATCGGGACGCTGGTCTGCGTCACCGTGTACCTCTTCGTCGTCGAATGGCGCCTCGGCCTGGTCGCCTTCGTGCTGTTCGTGCTCAACGCGGCCTACCTCGGCAAGACCCGGCTGAAGGTGCTGGAGTCGGTCGACTCCGAGCTGAGCCAGCTCAGCAAGAGCCAGTCCACCCAGCTGGACGCGATCGTGTCGCTGCCCACCATCAGGATGGGCGGCTACGCGGACGAGTTCATCGCCAGCTGGGAGAAGGTGTACGGCTCCTCGCTGGAGGCGATGAAGCAGCGGATGCGGTTGCAGAACGGCTGGATAGCCGGCGTCACCGGCACCACCCAGATGTTCGGGCCCGTGGTGCTGCTGCTCTCCAGCCTGTACTTCGTCGGAAAGGGCGAGATCACCCTGGGCGCGGCCATCGCCGTGCAGGCCGTGACCGGCACCTACTTCGCGCTGTCGACCTCGGTGTTCCAGATGTACACCGAATTCACCGAGGCCTCCCGCTACATGTCGCGGCTGCACGACATCTCCTCCGTACCGGACGAGCCGCCGGGCGGCGGCCGGCAGCACCTGTCGTCCACCTCGATCCGGCTGAGCGCCGTCAGCTTCCGCTACACCAAGCACAGCGAGTACGCGCTCCGCGACATCTCGCTGGAGATCGAGCCGGGGCAGAAGGTCGCGATCGTCGGGGCGTCGGGCTCCGGCAAGTCCACCCTCGGCCGGATCATCTGCGGCCTGTACGAGCCCACCGCCGGGTGGGTGGAGTTCGGCGGCAACGACGTCTGCGCGTACGACCGCACCTGGCTGCGCCGGCAGATCGGCTACATCCCCCAGGAGGTGCACCTGCACAACCGCACCATCCTGGAGAACCTCACGCTCGGGCAGAACATCCCCGAGGAGCAGGTGCGCGAATACTGCGACAGCGTCGGCATCCTCGACTTCATCGACGACCTGCCGATGGGCCTGAAGACCCTGGTCTCGGAGATGGGCGGCAACTTCTCCGGCGGTCAGCGGCAGCGGCTCGCGATCGTACGGGCCCTGCTGCAGCGCCCGCCGATCCTGGTGCTCGACGAGGCCACCGCCTCGCTCGACACCGTCAACGAGCGCCGGGTCGCCAAGATCATGAAGGAGATCGGCTGCACTCAGGTGATCATCGCCCACCGCCTCGCGACCATCAAGGCGGCCGACCTCACCTACGTCCTCGACCACGGCCGCCTCGTCGAGGAGGGCCGCCACGACGAGCTGCTGAACGGCGGCTCCCACTACACCGAGCTCTACGCCGACGAGTCCGGCGGCCTGTACGTGGGCGGTGAGCCGGCATGAGCGCACCTGAGGTGTCGATCCCGGCCTTTCTGCCGTACTACCTGCATCTGGTGCCGCGGGCTCGTCTGGAAGCCGAACTGGCGCCGCTGATCCGGCCGGTGGCCGGGGAGGGGCGGGATGAGGCGCTGCTGGACACCGTGTGGACGGGCCTGACAGCCGTCGTGGAACTGCACTCCTTCCGCACGCTGATCGGCGCCTTTCACGCCTTTCGGGAGCGGCTGGGCCTGCCCGCGGCCAAGGACGGCGATGCCGCGCTGCTGAGCTTCACCGAGCACCTGGCGGAGCCCGCGCACTGCCGTGAACTCCTTGATCGCTACCCGGTGCTGCGCGACCGGCTGACGGTGCTTCTGGACAACTCCCTGGCCGCCTACGCCGACTTCTTCACCGCGTACGCCACCGACAGGGCCGAGCTGCGCGCCGCCGGACTGCTCCCGCAGGACGGCGGCGGGGACCTCCTCGACGGCTTCTTCCTGACCGGCTCCGACCTGCACAACGACAGCCGCCAGGTGATCGGCGTGCGGCTGTCGGGCGGTGGCCGGCTGGTCTTCAAGCCCCGCTCGCTGGCCACCGACGACTTCGTGCGCGACATCTACGCGGCGGCCGAGCCGTATCTCTGCCATCCGCTGCGCCGCTGTCTGCCCGCGTCGGTATCGCTCCGCTCGCACGGCTGGCAGCAGTTCACCGCGCCGGAGCCGATGACCGAGCCCGGGCAGGTGGACCGCTACTACTACCGGTTCGGCGCGCTGTGCGCCCTCTTCGGCGCCATCGGGGCGACCGACCTGCACGACGAGAACGTCCTCGCCTGCGGCGAGCACCCGTGCGTGATCGACACCGAGACGATGGTGCGTCCCGACCCCGGCCAGGACCCGGACGGGCTGCCCGGCGTGCTCACCGAGCACCTGAAGCACTCCATCGCCTCGACGATGCTCGTGCCGATGGTGAACCCCAAGTCGCCCATCGACGTGGTGATGGCCGGGGTCGGCGTGGCCGGCGACCAGCAGTCGAGCATGAACCGGCCGCGGGTACGGGACGCCGGTACGGACGCCATCGGCGTCGCCTGGGAGAAGGTCACGTATCGCCACGGCGGCAACGTGCCCCGCCTGGCCGACACCCCGCTGCACGCCGTCGACCACTTCCCCGCCGTCCGCGACGGCTACGCCGACGCGCTGCGCTGCATCCGCGACGGCCGCCTCGCGAAGGTCCTCGACGGCGCGCCGGACCTGCCGGTGCGGATCCTGCTGCGCTCGACGATGGTCTACGGCAAGTACGTCGACGCCTCGACCCACCCCGACTACCTGGCCCGGGCGGAGGAGGCCGAGCGGCTGCTGGGCCTCCTCGGCCGGCACTCCGAGCAGCTGACACCCGCGGCCGGGGACTTCGCCGTCGCGGCGGAGCGCCGGGCGATCAGCCGCGGCGACGTGCCGTACTTCCGCGCCAGGGCCGGCTCGACGGAGCTCGGCACGGCGCGCGAGGCGCACCCGGACGCGTACCGCATCAACGCCCTCGACTACGCGCGGCGGGGGATCGAGCTGAGCGCCGAACGCCCCGACGCCTACCACCACTTCCTGCTGGAGGAGTGCTTCGCGGAGCTGGCCGGCGAGGACCGGCCGGCGGGACTTTCGGCGGCCGGTCTGTTCGGCGGCACGCTCCGCGACGACCCGGGCTGGCCGGTCCAGCCCGGCGGCTGGTGGCCCGCGATCGCCCGGCTGATCGAGGACATCGGCGTGCCCTACGCCGGGCCGGGCGGGCGCGAGCTCGGCTGGGTGTGCGGTACGGGGCCCGGCAGTGAAGGCATGACCCTCACGCCAGGCGCCTACGTCGCCTTCCACGACAACGGCGGCATCGTGCCGTTCCTCCGCCGCGCGGCGGCGCTCGACCCGGCCGTGGGGCCCGCCCATGAGGCGGCCGATCGCGGGCTTTCCACGCTGCTCGTGGAGTACGACGAGGGGTTGCTGCGACACCCCGCGTCCATGTTCTCCGGGGCCGCCTCGGTGCTGCTCGTACGCCCGCAGGCCATCGGCGCCGAGCGGCTGCACGAACTGCTCGACCGCATCGAGGAGCAGGCGGCGGACGGCAGCCTCGATACGGACATGGCCAACGGGCCCGCGGGGCTGCTCATGGCGCTGTTGTCGGCGGACCTGGCGCCCGGGGCTCGGGACGGTATCGGCCGGCTGCACGACCTGGTGCTCGAGCACCTGCACGCCCCGCGGACCGCCCGCTGGTACGACCTCGCCCACGGCGAGCTGGGGCTGCGCTGGGCCTGCGCCCGCGTCGGCGCGCACACCGGCGACGCCCGGCTGGTGCGCGAGCAGGCCGACTGGCTGGCCGAACGGTACGAGGCCGAAGAGCAGCCGCCGTACGCAGGGTGGTGCAAGGGCTGGGCGGGCCTGCTGACGGCCGGGGCGGAGATCATGACCGCCGCCGGGCGCCCGGACTGGTTCGGCGGCGGGCGGCTCGACGAGCTGATCCGCAAGGCGACTTCACTGCCGCTCGACCGGTCCGTCGACCTGTCGGTGTGCCACGGCAGCAGCGGCGTCGTCCAGAGCCTGCTCGCCGCGGGGCGGCTGCTCGGCGAGGGGCGGCGGCTGACGGCGGCCGCCCGCGCGTATCAGGAGCGGGTCATCGCGACCGCCGGGGAGCACGGCTTCTGCACCGGCGCCCCGGGCCGCAGCTCGCTGCTCGGCTACATGCTCGGCTGGTCCGGCGTGGGCGACACCGACGCGCTGCTGCACGCCCATGAGGCCGACCCGGACGGGACCCCGGCCGCCTTTCCCGTGCCTGTCGCCCTGGACTGCGGCGGGCCGACTGCATCCGACGACCAAGGAGCGTAACCAAATGCAATACCGCAAGCAGCAGACCTTCGCCATCTCCTACGCGCCCGCCGCCCTGGTCGCCGCGGCCCTCTTCGCCACCGGCAACACCCCGGGCGCCCTCACCGTGGCCGCGTTCGGCCTGGTCTTCGCGGCGATCGCGGTCGGCACCACCGGCCGCCGCAGGAGTTGACGGGCATGCGCACCTCGATACTGCTGCCCATCGGGGCCACCCGCCCCGAACAGACCATCACCTTCGCAAACATGGTGAAGTGGACCGCCGCGGACCGGCTGTGGCAGGGGCAGGCCACGGTGCTCGACGGCCACCACCTGATCAGCTGGCTGGCCGGCGCCGGAATCCGGGTGCCGTGCGGCTTCGGCGTCTCGCTGATGCCGTTCCGCTCGCCGTTCCAGGCCGCGATGGAAGCCCGCTCGGTGGCGCTCGCCACCGGCGAGTCCGTCATCGCCGGCTTCGGTCCCGGGGCCACTTCGCTGCAGGCGGGCATGCTCGGCCGGCCGTACAAGAGTCAGCTCGGCGCCTGCCGCGAGTATCTGCGGGCCGTACGCGACCTGCTGAACGGCGACATGGCCGAGATCGACGGCGACGACTACTCCGTAACGGCGCGGCTGCCCGACTACCACCGCCCGCCGGTGTCCGTCGGCCTCGGCGTGCTGCGCGAGAAGGCCGCCGAACTCGCAGGGGAGCTTGCCGACGTGGCCATCACCTGGCTCGGCTCCGCCGAATACGTCGGCAAGACGCTGCTGCCCGCCATGCGCCGGGCGCCGCACCGGGTGCCCGACGAGCCGGTGCGGGTGACCGCCGTCGTGCCCGTAGCCCTGTCGGGTCCTGGCCGCGACGCACACGACCTGGCCACCGCGTCCTGCGGCATCCACCTCACCCAGCCGCACTACCAGGACACCCTGCGCGGCGCCGGGATCGAGCTGACCGGCGACGAGAAGAAGGACGCCGGGCTGCTGCTGGACGGCGGGGTGTTCCAGTACGGGACGCCTGCCGAGGTGGCCGCCGGGCTGCGGGAGTACGCGGCGATGGGGGTCGACGAGGTGGTGCTCAACACCACGGGCGTGGCCCGCCTGCTGGGCCCGCGGGCCGCGGCCCGCGACCTGCTCGCCGTACTGGAGGCGACCGAAAAGGAACAACAGGAGGACTCAGGATGATCGAGGTACAGCAACTCACCAAGCGCTACGGCGACACCCTCGCCGTCGACCAGCTGTCCTTCCGGGTCGAGCCGGGCCGGGTGACGGGCTTTCTCGGGCCGAATGGCGCCGGAAAGTCCACCACGCTGCGGGCGGTGCTGGGCCTGGACCGGCCCACCGCGGGACGAGCGCTGATCGACGGCCGCCCGTACCAGGACTGGCATTTTCCGCTGCGTAAAGCCGGCGCCGTCCTGGAGGCCGCGGCCCTGCACCCCGGCCGCACCGCCCGCGCCCACCTGCGCGGCCTGGCCCGCAGCAACCGCATCCCCGCGGAACGCGTCGACGACGTACTCCGCCAGGTCGGCCTCGAAGCCGCCGCGAACGGCCGCGCGAAGGCGTACTCCCTCGGCATGGCCCAGCGCCTCGGCATCGCCGCCGCGCTGCTCGGCGACCCCGAGGTGCTGCTCTTCGACGAGCCGCTCAACGGCCTCGACCCCGAGGGCATCCGCTGGATCCGCGACCTGCTGCGGCGGCTCGCCGCCGCGGGCCGCACGGTCTTCGTCTCCAGCCACCTGATGACCGAAATGGCGCAGACCGCCGACCACCTGATCGTGATCGGCCGCGGCCGGCTGCTCGCCGACGAGCCCACCGCGGACTTCATCGCCCGCAACTCCCGCTCGTACGTGGCCGTCCGCACCCCCGAGCCGGAGCGGCTGCTCGACCTGCTCGCCCGGTCCGGCATCCCGGCGGCGACCGGGCCCGACGGCACCATCGAGGCCGCCACGCCGAGCGCGGAGGACGTGGGGCGGATCGCCGCCGCGGGCCGGCTCCCGGTCTACGAGATCACTCCCAGGACGGCCTCGCTGGAGGAGGCCTTCATGCAGCTCACCGAGGACAAGGTGCAACACCGCGGCTTTCAGGAGGTGTACCGGTGATGGCGGACGTGACGGCGGCCACCGCCTTTGAATGGAGCAAACTCAGCTCACTGCGCTCCACCATGTGGAGCCTGGTGGCGTACGCGACGGTGAGCATCGCCGGGGCGGTAGCGCTCGGCGTGCTGATCGGGATGCGGTACGAGGAGATGACGGCCGCGGGCAAGGCGGACTTCGATCCGGTCTCGGCCGGGTTCAGCGCGCTGCGGCTCGGCATGATCGCGCTGGTCGTCTTCGGCGTACTCGCCGTGAGCAGCGAGTACGCGTCGGGCACGATCCGGTCCTCGCTGGCGGCGGTGCCGCGGCGCGGGGTCTTCTACGGCGCGAAGCTGCTGGCCGGCGGCGCGGCCGCCTTTGGCGTGTCGGCGGCCGTGGTGCTGGCGAGCTTCTTCGCCGCCCAGGCCGCGATGGGCTCGGGCGCGCCCAGCGTCTCGCTCACCGACGCGGGCGTGCCGCGGGCCGTGATCGGGGCGGTGCTGTACACGACACTGCTGTGCCTCTTCGCCATGGGACTGGCCGCACTGCTGCGCAGCGCGGCGCTGACGATGGGGATCCTGGTGCCGCTCTTCTTCGTGATCTCCGGCATCCTCAGCAGCGTGCCCGGGGTGCAGCAGGCGGCCCAGTTCCTGCCGGATGTGGCAGGCGGGTTGGTGCTGGTCCGTACGCCGCCGTCCGACACGGTGCTGAACGCGTGGACGGGCATGGGCGTGCTCGCCGGCTGGACCGCTTTGGCGTTGCTCGCCGGCTATACGGCCACGCGCAAGCGGGATGCCTGACACCATCGTGGGGATGGAACACCGCTCGTTGGGACACCGCTCGCTGGAACACCGCTCGCGCTCCTGGATCGGACGGCGGCTGAGGTCACTGGCGCTGCTGGAGCTGCTCAATATCCCGCTGCAGGCTGTCGTCTGGTTCGTGGTCCTGGACCTGCCGGTGACGGCGGCGAATGCCGTGGGCTTCGGGCTGTTCGCGCTGCTCCTGCTGGAGGGGGCGGCGTACTGGCGGGCGAAGAGATCCCAGCTCGAGGCCGCCGCCACCAGCACGGCCCGGCCCGGCAGCCCGCTGCCGGGCCTGCGCGGCTTCGCCGCCGCGCGGACGGGCAACGTGCCCGTCCTGCTCGGCGGCGTGGCCTTCACTGTGTGGTCGGTTGTGGACGACCCGGGCGCGGGGTCCGTACCCGGGCTGGCGTTTGCGCTGTTCTCCGTACTGGAGCACA
The DNA here is from genome assembly GCF_048572725.1 of Streptomyces boninensis. Taxonomy (NCBI): domain Bacteria; kingdom Bacillati; phylum Actinomycetota; class Actinomycetes; order Kitasatosporales; family Streptomycetaceae; genus Streptomyces; species Streptomyces boninensis. Next base: position 4,730,534 of record NZ_CP183837.1, on the reverse strand, counting down.
TCAACTACTTCCACTGGCAGCTGATGCACGACACGCGCGCGGACCTGGCGTACCTGCTGCGGAAGGGCTTCCGCCGCTCGCACCTGGCGCGGGATTTGGCGCAGGGACGAGCGCTCGAGCTCAGGCGGTCCGTCAGGCCGTCCGCTTCCGCTCAGCAAACCCCCCGGCCACCGCACCCACCGAACCAACGGCACGCGCCTCAACCAGACGCAACGCCTCATCGCGATCCCAATTGAGCGCGGCGTTACGCAGCTCCTCAATATTCGGCGGCAGATCGAGGCCGAGATCGCGGGAGAACATCCCCTGGCAGCGCTGTATGACGTCGAGCGCGCCGACGGCCTCACCCTCGACGCAGTGCACCGCCGCGAGCAGCTCCCAAAGCCGCTGCCGGTACGGCGCCTCGGCGAGCACGCTCTCGATGCGATACGAGAGCATGTCGGTGCGCCGCGCCAACAGATGGGCGGTAAATAGATCCTGGAAGGCATCGATGCGCGCGTCGTTGAGCCCGGCCGCATGCGCGTCGAACCACCGCGTCGGCGGCAGCTCACTCCCGAACGGCCCGCGCCACAGCTCCATAGCCTCCTCCAGCGCTCCGATAGCCGCCTCCAGCTCCCCGGCGAGCAGCAGACTGCGCCCGCGCCGGGCGGCACTGGTGAACCGCGTCAGATCCAGCTCGTCGGGCGCGACTTGGAGCCCGTACCCGCTCGGCACCCCGCGATAGGTGATGATCCGGCCGCTGAGCCCAGGCACAGCGGCATCGAGATCGCGCCGCAGCCCGGTGAGGTGACTGCGAATGTTGGCGGTGGCAGACGCAGGCGGCTCATCCCACAGCAACCCGGCAAGCTCCCCGGACGAGATCGGCCCGCGGGCCCGTAACAGAAACGCGATCAACATGGCCCGCCGCACGGGCGACCCAACACACTCCGCACCGCCTACCCGCAGAGGCCCGAGCATCTCAAAGATCATTCCCCCGACCCCTCGTCATATCGCCGTGCAGCCGACAAAGCGAACGCTGTGCATGTTTCCTCCTGCTCGGTCATGGCAGGGGGCGGACGTGCCGTCGTACCAGCGAAATATCCCCCGTAGATCCTTCACGCTCCCATTGCACCTGCAAGCCGTCAACGAACCCCCCGCTGCAACTCCGTTACGGATAACACGAGTTCGCAACACCCCCGGTCGCGGGGTCGCGCTCAACGAAGAGCGCCTCCCAATCCGCAAGTCAGGGCCTTGGCCTGGCATTCCTCGTCCGGTCGAGGAATGCCGCAGGATCCGCTGCGCCCTCGTCTTGTGAACACGCGGGCGATAAATTACTCATTCGAGTTAGTCTAATTTGACTTAGTCTAGCTCGGCTGCTGTCGTGGACCCATGACACGACCCGCGGACCTCTTCGACAGGATCACCGAGTGGGCCGACCTGGAGCGCTTCGTCGCCTCGCCCGCACCCGGCCTGCGTATCGGGATCCTCTACGGCCGCCGCCGCACCGGGAAGAGCTTTCTGCTGCGCCGCCTGTGCCGGGAGTACAAAGGGCAGTACCACATGGCCCAGGAGGAGGAGCCACTTCCGGCACTCCAACGATTCGCCGACGCGGTCGGGGCGGGGCGCGGACTCGCAGCGGGTCAGTTGCGCTTCCGGGACTGGGACGAGGGACTCCGCACCGCGCTGCGCCCACTCCCCACTGCCGGTGGCCAGGCCGCGACGCTCCTGGTACTCGATGAGCTTCCCTACCTGCTCGCGCATGCGCTCGGCGCCCAGATTCCTTCTGCACTCCAGGCCATGGTCGACGAGAGCAGAGACGCTCCGGAAGCGCGCCGCGGGCGGGTGATTCTGTGCGGATCCGCGCTCGCGGTGATGTCGGATCTGCTCTCCGGAGCCAGGGCCCTGCGAGGCCGTGCCGAACTCGATCTACTCCTCAAGCCCTTCGACTACCGCACCTCGGCCTCGTACTACGGGATCGAGGACACCGACACCGCTTTCCGTACGTACGCCTACTTCGGCGGCACCCCTGGCTACCGCGACCTGCTCGGCGGCGCCTCCCCGCAGACCCGTACCGAACTCGACGAACTGCTGCTCTCCACCGTCTTCAACCCCAGCCACGCGCTTTTCGGGGAGGCCGGGTACCTGCTGCGGGAGGACCCGCGGATCCAGGACCGGGCGCTGTACCTGTCGGTACTTGGTGCGGTCGCGGCCGGCGCGACCACCCCCTCCAAGGTCGCCGCCGCAATCGGCCGCGACCAGCGCAGCCTGCACCACGCGCTCGATGTCCTGATCACCTCGGGATTCCTGATCAAGGACGAGGACCTGCTGCTTCAGCGCCGCCCCGTACTGCGCCTCGCCGATCCGGTGGTACGCCTGCACCAACTGGTCACCGTGCCCCGTCTGGCCGCCTTCGAGGAACGCAAGGCAGCCCCGGCCTGGAAGGCCGCCGAGCACACTGTCAGCGCGCAGATCCTCGGCCCGTCCTTCGAACAACTGGCCCGAGAATGGACGGCCCGGCATGCCTCGGAGCATACGAGGGGAGGCCCGATCGGCGAGGTCGGCAGCACCGTGGTGAACGACAGCGCGGGCCGCGCACAGCACGAACTCGACGTTGTCGCCCTCGACGAGGGAGAGCGCCGACAGGCCGGTGCTCCCGTCGTCCGGGCGATTGGCGAGGCCAAGTCGTCGGACCGAGCTCGCACGCTGCCCGACCTCGAACGCCTCGACCGGATCAAGGGATTGCTGCTAGCCCGCGGCGTCCCGGCCGACGGGGCGAAACTCCTTCTCTTCGGCCGCTCAGGTTTCGACGTAAATCTGACCGAGACGGCGAGCCGACGTCCGGACGTGGAACTTGTGGATCTGGAGCGTGTCTGGCACGGGGAATGACGCGAGGGCCTGAGAGGAAGAACGACTCCGGAATCAAATCAGGCCCGGCACTGATCTCTCAGCGCCGGGCCTGACCTGCTATTTCACCGTCGGGGTGGCGGGATTTGAACCCACGACCTCTTCGTCCCGAACGAAGCGCGCTACCAAGCTGCGCCACACCCCGGTGGAACGAGGACTACTCTAGCCCACCTGCGGCCCTGGAAGAAAATCCGTTTCCGGGAGCGGGCTCCAGTGTGAGCAGCGTCGCTTCTGGGGGGCAGGCGAAGCGGACCGGGGTGTAGCGGTTGGTGCCGCAGCCTGCTGAGACGTGGAGCCAGGAGCGGTGGCCGCCTGCCTCGTGCTTGGAGACGCCCTTCACCCGGGCCGTGTCCAGGTCGCAGTTCGTGACCAGGGCGCCGTAGAAGGGGATGCAGAGCTGGCCGCCGTGGGTGTGGCCGGCGAGGATCAGGGGGTAGCCGTCCGCCGTGAAGGCGTCCAGGGCGCGTAGGTACGGGGCGTGGACCAAGCCGATCGAGAAGTCCGCCGAGCCGTCCGGGCCGCCCGCCACCTCCGGCGAGTCATAGCGGTCGCGCTTGATGTGCGGGTCGTCCAGGCCTGTGAGGCCCAGGGTCACCCCGCTGTGCGCCGGGCCCTCCAGCTTCAGTGCGCCGCGCGAGTTCGACAGGCCCACCCAGCCCGCCGCGTCGAAGGCGTCGCGCATGCCCTCCCACGGGTTGCGGGCGACGCCGATCGCCGGGTCGTTCTTGCCGTTCAGGCCGTGTACGCCGCGGATCTTCTCGCCCAGGTAGCGGCCGGGGTTGCGGAGCTTCGGGGCGTAGTAGTCGTTCGAGCCCATCACGTACGCGCCCTGGTACGCCATCAAAGGCCCCAGCGCGTCCAGGAGCTCCGGGACCGCCTCCGGGTCGGAGAGGTTGTCGCCCGTATTGATCACCAGGTCCGGGCGCAGGCCCGCCAGGGACTGCAGCCAGCGCTGCTTCTTCCGCTGGCCGCTGACCATGTGCACGTCCGAGATGTGCAGGATACGGAGCGGGGCCATGCCGGGCGGCAGCACCGGGACCGCCACCCGCCGCAGCCGGAAGGACCGCACCTCCACCCCCGCCGCATAGCCGACGCAGGCCGCGCCAAGGGCGGTGATGCCGAGAGGTACTCCGTATCGCGCTCGCATCTCTCCATCGTGGCAGACGCGGCAGAACCGCGGAATTCCGGTACGGCGGGCCCCCGCGACCGTGGCAGACTCAAGCCCATGACCACGCTGAAGGACAGGCTGCAGGACGACCTCACCGCCGCCATCAAGGGCCGCGACGAGCTGCGCTCGTCGACGCTCCGGATGACGCTCGCCGCGATCACGAAGGAGGAGGTCGCGGGCAAGGAGGCGCGGCAGCTCTCCGACGACGAGGTGCAGAAGGTGATCACCCGCGAGGCTAAGAAGCGGCGCGAGGCCGCCGAGGCCTTCGACAAGGGCGGTCGCGCCGAGTCCGCGGAGCGGGAGCGGGCGGAGCACGGCGTCCTCGACGAGTACCTGCCGAAGCAGCTCTCCGACGACGAGCTCAATGCCCTGGTGGCGGACGCCGTCGCCGAGGCCAAGGCCGCCGGGGCCGAGGGGCCCCGCGCCATGGGCCAGGTCATGAAGATCGTGAACCCGAAGGTCGCGGGCCGGGCCGAGGGCGGCCGGGTCGCCGCGGCGGTGAAGCGCGAGCTGGCGCAGTAGTAGGTAGTAGTACGCGAGCTGGCGCAGTAGTAGCAGTACCCAAACCGATGGGGGCGTCCTCGACCGAGAGGGCGCCCCCATTCGCGTTACAGCGGCAGCGGCACTGTCGGCCGGCTGCTGACTACCCGGCTAACCAGACTCCGGCCACCCCGTAGTCCCACCATCCATCGTCCCCCCGTCCACAGTCCCGCCATCCACCGTGCCCCCATCCACGGTCCCCCCGTTGTTCCCCCCACCGTTCCCGTTCCCGCCACCGTTGTTCCCGCCGATGATCCCGTCGGTGGTGCCGACATCCGCCCCGCCGATCGGCGACGGCAGCGTAGGCGTCGGACGCGGCTTGCCGTCGTCGCCGCCGCCCGTGTCCCACCAGCCGCCGTCGTCGTCGCCCTCGTCCTCATCCTCGTCGTGGTGCCGGTCCGGCGCCTTGGGGATCTTCACGGTGTTGAACTTCGGGGCTGGCTTGCCCTCCAGCGCGCCTGACATCGCTTCCCGCCAGATCGGGCCCGGGGTGTCCGCGCCGAAGACCTTCGCGTGGTACGTCGGGCCGATCTGGATGTTGACCATCGAGACCTTCTTGGCCGCCCCGCCGACCCACACCGCACCGGCGAGGTTCGGCGTGTAGCCGACGAACCAGGCGTTGGTCCGCTCATCCGTCGTACCGGTCTTGCCCGCGTTGTCCCGCCCGGTCAGCCCGGCCTGCTTGCCGGTGCCGTCCTCCACGACGCCCTTGAGCAGCGTGTTCATGCTGTCGGCGGTCTTCTCCGACATGACCCGCTTGCAGCTGCTCTTCGGTACGGGCAGCCGCTTGCCGTTCGCGTCGGTGATCGACTCGAGCGCGATCGGGGTGCAGTAGACGCCCCGGTTGGCGAAGGTGGCGTACGCATTCGCCATGGTCAGCGGCGCGATGGTGGCCGAGCCGAGGGTCACGGACGGGGTCTGCGGCAGCTCTCCGCCGTTGCCCATCTGGATGCCCATGTCCTTGGCCAGCGTGGTCACCGGGCAGATGCCGATGTCGCTGATCATCTGGACGAAGTAGGTGTTGACCGACTTCGCGAGCGCTTCCTTCAGGGCGTACGGGCCGACCTCTTCCTCGTTCTCGTTCTCGACCGGGACGCCCGACTCGTTCCAGTTGCCCTTGCAGGCCTTCACCGGGCTCGGGTAGTTCATCTTGTACGGGGCCGGGTAGCTCTTCCCGAGCGGCGTGCCCTGCTCCAGCGCCGCCGCCGCGGTGAACGGCTTGAAGGTGGAGCCGACCTGATAGCCGAAGTTCGACCCGCCCATGCTGTGCTCGGCGGAGAGGTTGATCTGGGTCTCGTTCTTCTTGACCGAGAAGCCGTACGGCCGCGACTGCCCCATCGCGCGGATCTTCCCCGTACCCGGCTCGACCATCGACACCGCGGTCGCCACCCGGTCCGACTGGTAGACGTGCTGGCGGATCGACTTGTTCGTCGCGTCCTGCGCCTGCGGGTCGAGGGTGGTCTTGATGGTCAGGCCGCCCTGCTTCCAGCGGGCCGCCCGTACCTTCTCGGTCTTGCCGAAGGCCTTGTCCTTGAGGAAGACCTCGCGGACGTAGTCGCAGAAGAAGCCGGCGCCCTTCACGGCGGTGATGCAGCCGTTGCGCGGCTGGCTGACCTTGAGGCCGAGGCCCTTCTTCTTGGCGGCGTCGGCCTCGTCCTGGCTGATGTACTTGTTGTTCGCCATCCGCTGCAGCACGAGGTTGCGGCGCTTCTTGGCCTCTTCCTCGTCGTTCACCGGGTCGTAGCGGCTCGGGGACTGCACGATGCCGGCGAGCATCGCGGACTCGGTCAGCGACAGCTCCTTGGCGGACTTGGAGTAGTAGCGCTGGGCGGCGGCCTCGACGCCGTAGGCCTGCTCGCCGAAGAAGGCGATGTTGAGGTAGTTCTTCAGGATCGTCTTCTTGCCAAGCTCTTCCTCGACCTGGATCGCGTACTTCAGCTCTTTGATCTTGCGCCCGATGGTCTGCCGGGTGGCCTCGGCGACCTTGGCCTTGCTGTCGCCGGCCTCCTCCACGAAGACGTTCTTCACGTACTGCTGGGTGAGGGTGGAGGCGCCCTCCTGGACGGTGCCGGCCTGGGCGTTGCTGTTGAGCGCGCGCAGGATGCCCTTGAGGTCGACGGCGCCGTGCTTGTAGAAGCGCTGGTCCTCGATGGCGACGATGGCCTGCTGCATCACCGGGGCGATGTCGTTCAGCTCGACGACCGTGCGGTTACGGGCGTACACGGACGCGATCTCATTGCCCTTGACGTCCAGGATGGTGGACTTCTGGCTCAGCGGCGGCTGCTTCATATTGACCGGCAGCTCGTCGAAGCCCTCGACCGTCTCCTTGGACATCAGACCCAGCGCACCGATGGCGGGCAGCGAGATGCCGGCCAGCACGGCTCCGGCCAGGACGCTCACACCTACGAACTTCGAGGCCTGCTGGAAGACCGTCAGGCCGCCTCCGGGGCGCTTGTATGCCATGCGGTCACCCTAACTTCAGAATCGCCGGACAGCCGCCCGTGTGTTCGCTTACTCTGTCCACGACTGCCTCACCGATGGGGTTCCGTCTCACCTCTTCCGTCACTCTAGTGAGTGATTAGACCTGCCCGAATTGCCGACCTCTGGTGGCAAGGGTCCGGATAGCGGCGGCGGAAGCTGGTCGGTTCTCAGCTGTTTTGCCTGGTTGGCCGGGCTTGCCCTCACCTCACTCCGGTGGGTGATCTGCCGCATACGCATAGTCCGTTCGGGCCATTCAAGATTGGGCCCGCAGGGGGTGTTGCGGCCTGCGCTCCTTCCGTAACGTCCTCAACTGGCAACGGTGAATATGCCGCTGCCGCCGTGGGGGAGCCTCAATTCGGGAGAGGACGGCGCCAGCATGGGCTGGGTTACCGACTGGAGTACACAGGCAGCGTGCCGCACCAGTGATCCGGACGAGCTGTTCGTCCAGGGGGCGGCGCAGAACAGGGCCAAGGCCGTATGCACCGGCTGTCCGGTGCGCACGGAGTGCCTGGCCGACGCCCTCGACAATCGTGTCGAGTTCGGTGTCTGGGGCGGTATGACCGAGCGGGAGCGGCGCGCGTTGCTGCGCCGCAGGCCGACGGTCACCTCTTGGCGCCGGCTGCTCGAGACGGCCAAGCATGAGTACGAGCGCAGTTCGGGCTTGCTGCCCGAGGAGGAGTACGCGGCAGCCGTCGGCTGACCCGGACCCCTCTCCGGCAAGGCGCGTAGCGCTCACTACGCGTCGGGCACGGACCGCGTACGTACAACGCCAGGTGTTACGCGGCCGAGCCGCCACCGGCACCTTCGCCGGTGGTGGATGCCGCGAGCCGCTCTGCGATGTCCCTGAGCCCTGCCAGGTCGTGGACATCGCCAGGGAGCGCTGCCACCTGCGCGACCGGCACCTCAGGGTGCAGCGCGGCGAAGCGATCACGCGTGCGCCGTTCGCGGGCCAGCAACTGCATCCGCTCGGCGTGCAGACGCAGCAGCGCGGCCGCGACCGGGGCTGAAGCGGCAGGCGGGTAGGCACGGTCACCTTCGGGGGAGGCGGTGCCACCGTGGTCCGTGGGGGCACGGTCTCCAGCCTGCCCGCCCGGCTGATCCACAATGCCCAGTTCGTCAAGATTTTCTGCGGCCGCCAGGGCCCGCTCGGCGCTCAGCTGATCGGCCCCGGAGCCGTGCACCCGATTGAGTACGAGCCCGGCCAGCGGCATCCCGTCGCCGGCCAGCCGCTCCACGAAGAACGCCGCCTCGCGCAGCGCGTCCCGCTCCGGGGCGGCGACCACCAGAAAGGCCGTGCCGGGCGCCTGCAGCAGCTTGTACGTGGCGTCGGCGCGGGTGCGGAAGCCGCCGAACATCGTGTCCATCGCGGCCACGAACGTCTGCACATCGCGCAGCAGTTGGGCGCCGAGTAGCTTCCCCAGCGTCCCGGTCATCATCGACATCCCGACGTTCAGGAACTTCATCCCAGCCCGGCCGCCGACCTTCGCCGGGGCCATCAGCATGCGGATGAACTTCCCGTCGAGGAAGGAGCCGAGCCGCTGCGGGGCGTCGAGGAAGTCGAGCGCGGAGCGGGACGGCGGCGTATCGACGATGATCAGGTCCCACTCGTCGCGGGCCCGCAGCTGCCCGAGCTTCTCCATCGCCATGTACTCCTGCGTGCCGGCGAAGCCCGCGGAGAGCGACTGGTAGAAGGGGTTGTCCAGGATGGCGCGGGCGCGGTCCCGGTCGGCGTGGGCCTCGACGATCTCGTCGAAGGTCCGCTTCATGTCGAGCATCATCGCGTGCAGCTCGCCATTGCCCGCCACGTCCTTGATACGGCGCGGGGTGTTGTCCAGCGAGGCGATGCCGAGGGACTGGGCGAGGCGCCTGGCCGGGTCGATGGTGAGCACGACGACGCGGCGGCCGCGCTCCGCCGCCCGTACGCCCAGAGCCGCGGCCGTGGTCGTCTTGCCGACGCCGCCGGAGCCGCAGCAGACCACGATGCGGGTCTGCGGGTCGTCCAGGAGGGCGTCGACGTCGAGGCGGGGCGCTTGGTCGAGGCTCATGCCTTCCACTGCTTCCTGAGCTCGGCGGCGAGGGTGTAGAGCCCGGCGAGGTCGACGCCTTCCGGGAGCAGTTCCAGCTCGTGGGTGGGCAGGTCCAGCGCCGCGATCTCCTCGCGCTCGGCCCGCTCCAGGCTCAGCCGGGCGGCGTGCTCGCGGGCCTGCTCCAGCAGCGGCCCGACGAGCCGCTCCGCCTTCGCGCCCCGGCTGGCGCCGCCGAGCCCGGCCTGGGACAGGGCGCGGGCGACGGCGGGCTTGTCGGCCTCGGCGCCGGCGAGGGCGGCCTCGCCGAGGAGGGCGGGGCGGACCATGTTGACGATGACGGCCCCGACCGGCAGCCCGGCGGCGCGCAGCTCGGCGACGCCGTCGACGGTTTCCTGTACGGGCATCTCCTCGAGCAGCGTGACCAGGTGCACGGCGGTCCAGGAGGACCGGAGCACGCGCATCACCGCCTGCGCCTGCTTGTGGATGGGCCCGACCTTGGCGAGCCCCGCGACCTCGGCATTGACCCCGAGGAACTTGGCGATCCGGCCGGTCGGCGGGGCATCCATGACGACGGCGTCGTACGCGGCGGTGCCGTCCTTGTTACGCCGCCGCACGGCCTCGCAGGCCTTGCCGGTGAGGAGTACGTCCCGTACCCCCGGGGCGATGGTGGTGGCGAAGTCGATCGCGCCGATCTTGCGCAGCGCCCGGCCCGCGCCGCCCAGCCGGTAGAACATCTGCAGATAGTCGAGGAGCGCCTGCTCGGCGTCGATGGCGAGGGCATGCACCTCGCCGCCCTGCCGGGAGACGGCGATCCGCCGCTCGTCGTACGGCAGCGCCTCGGTCTCGAAGAGCTGCGCGATGCCCTGCCGCCCCTCGACCTCCACCAGGAGGGTCTTCTTCCCCTCCTCGGCGAGGGCGAGCGCGAGGGCGGCGGCGACCGTGGTCTTCCCGGTCCCGCCCTTGCCGCTGACCACATGGAGCCTGCTCACGACCCCGAGGGTACTGCCGTAGGCTCGGGCCATGACGAAGTGGGAGTACGCGACGGTGCCGTTGTTGGTACACGCGACGAAGCAGATTCTGGACACCTGGGGCGAGGACGGCTGGGAGCTCGTCCAGGTCATTCCCGGTCCCGGTGGGGGCGAGCAGCTGGTGGCCTATCTGAAGCGGGAGAAGCCGTGAGCGGTCGGGTCGAGGCGCAGCTCGCGGAGCTGGGTCACACGCTGCCCGAGGTGGTGCCGCCGCTGGCGTCGTACCAGCCGGCGGTGCAGTCCGGGGTGTATGTGTACACCGCCGGGCAGCTGCCGATGGTCGAGGGCAAGCTGCCGGTGACCGGCAAGGTCGGCGCCGAGGTCACGCCGGAGGAGGCGACGGCGCTCGCGGAGCGGTGCGCGCTGAATGCGCTGGCCGCGGTGAAGTCGGTGGCCGGCGACCTGGACCGGGTCAAGCGGGTGGTCAAGGTCGTGGGCTTTGTCGCCTCGGCAACGGACTTCACCGGCCAGCCGTCCGTCCTGAACGGCGCCAGCGAGCTGCTGGGCGCGGCGCTGGGCGACCGCGGCGTGCACGCCCGCTCCGCGGTGGGTGTGGCGGTGCTGCCGATGGACTCGCCGGTCGAGGTCGAGATCCAGGTGGAGCTCGAGGGCTGAACGGCCGAAGGGCCCGGGGGTCTCCCGGGCCCTCAGCACTGCTCCGGCACCGCCGCCGGGCGGCGGCCCCGGCTCACTGAGCCGGGTCGAGCGCGGAGCCGGTGCCGTCGGCGGCGGGCGCTTCCTGCGCCGCCGCTGAGTCGTCCTTGTCGCGGCCCTTCATCAGCACCGTGGCCAGCGCCGCGGCCGCCAGCACACCCGCCGCGCCGGCCAGCATGCTCGTCGACATCGCGGAGGTGAAGGCGTCCCTGGCGGCGGCGATCAGGCCGCTCTCCTTGGTCTTCCCGGCCACCACGAGCGCATCTCCGAAGGACTTACGGGCCTGCTCGGGGGCGTCGTCCGGCATCTTCGAGGTGTACGTGGACGACAGCACCGCCCCCAGGATCGCGACGCCCAGCGCCGCGCCCGCCTGCTGGATGGTGTCGTTGAGGGCCGAGCCGACGCCCGCGTGCTCCTCCGGGACCGCGCCCATCAGGGCCGCGATCGCCGCGGGCATCGCGAGGCCCGCGCCGGCGCCCAGGACCACCATCGCGGTGGCCAGGGTGCCCCAGCCGTCGCCCTCGCCCATGCTGGCCAGGACGCCGAAGCCGGCGGCGATGACCAGGAGTCCGGTGGCGGTCACGGCGCGGGTGCCGACCTTGCCGATGAGGGCGGCGCCCATGGCCTGGAAGGCCAGCGAGGCCACGGCCAGCGGCGCGAAGGCGAGACCGGTCTCGGTGGGCGAGTAGCCGAGGACGAACTGCAGGTACTGGGTGAGGACCAGCATCAGGCCGCCGTTGGCGAAGGTCAGCAGCACGAGGGAGAAGCTGGCGCCGGTGAAGACCCTGTTGCGGAAGAGCGACAGCGGGACCATCGGGGCGTCGGACTTGACCTCCCAGATCGCGAAGACCGTCATCGTCACCAGGGCGATGCCCGCGCCGACCAGGGTGTTGGTGTGGGTCAGGCCCTTCGGGGCCTCGATGATCGCGTAGACGAGGGCGGTCATGCCGATGACCGACAGCACCATGCCGACCAGGTCGACCTTGCGCCAGGGGCCCTTGGACTCCGGCATCAGCACCAGCGCGGCGACGATGGCGAGCGCGGCGATCGGGATGTTGATGAGGAAGACCGCGCCCCACCAGAACTTCGAGATCAGCACGCCGCCCAGCACCGGCCCGCCGACCAGGCCGACCATCGCCACCGCGCTCCAGGCGGAGATCGCCTTCGGCCGCTCGGCGTCGTCGAAGACGGTGATCAGGATGGACAGCGTGGACGGCATCACCAGTGCACCGCCGATGCCCATCAGCACGCGGGCGAGGATGAGTTGCTCCGGGCTGCCGGCCCAGGTGGCGAGTATGGAGGCGCCGCCGAAGAGCACCAGCCCAATGATCATGGTGCGCCGGCGCCCGAACCGGTCGGAGAGGCTGCCCGCGGTGAGCAGCAGGCCGGCGAAGACCAGGATGTACGAGTCGATGATCCACTGAATGTCCTGGGCGCTCGCCCCCAGGTCCTCGGCGATCGGCGGCACCGCCACGGTGAGCACCATGTTGTCGATCACCAGGACCAGGGTGCTGAGGCACAGCACGATCAGGATCAGCCAGCGCTTCGGATTGCGCTTCTGCAGCGTCGTCGCATCCATCGTCTTCTTCCCTCTGCCGGAATCGCTGAGCGCACACTGTGCGCCTCGCCGCACACTGTACGGTCACCGCACAGTGTGCGCAAGCTCGTACGCCGTGCGGATTGTGGCTACGATGGGGACATGGCCACTGATCAGCCCGAACTCCCGACCGTCTGGGCCCGCCCGACCCGCAAGCGGCGCGAGCAGCCGTCGCTGAGCCGGGAGCAGATCGTGTCGGAGGCGATCCAGCTGCTGGACGCGGACGGCCTCGAGGCGCTGAGCATGCGCAAGCTGGGCGCGCGGCTGAACGCCGGCGCCACGTCGATGTACACGCATGTGCGCAACAAGGAGGAAATCGTCGAGCTGGTCGTCGACGAGATCTTCGGCGAGCTGGACATCCCCTCGGCCGCGGACGCCGCCGACTGGCGCGCCGCCGCCGCCCGCAGCACCCGCAGCGTGCGCGCGGCGATCCTGCGCCACCCCTGGTCCGCCCCGGTCCTCGGCGCGGCCGGGACGGCGTATCTGGGGCCGAACATGATGCGGCTCTCCGACGGCCTGCTCGCCCTCTTCGAGGCGGCCGGCTTCGCGGGCGAGGAGGCGGACCGCGCGATGGACACGCTCTTCGCGTACGCCATCGGCATGTCGATCAGCGAGGCGGCGATGGTGACGGCGATCGCCCGCAGCGGCATGAGCGAGCAGGAGTGGGCGGCGCAGCTGTGGCCGGCCGCGCGGCAGGCGGCGAAGGGCTATCCGCGTCTGGAGCGGCGGTACGCGGAGCAGTCCGCGCGGGGGCTCGGCGAGGGGACGGCGGACCAGTTCGACGCCGGGGTGGAGCGGATCCTGGACGGGCTCGAACGGCGGCTGTGATCAAGTGCGGCGCTTCGCGGGGTCGAACATGTCAGCGGCAGCGCATAGCATCCGGCCATGTCTGAGTCCGCGTCCGCGCCTGAGCCCGCGTCCCCCGGCAACGGCCAGTGGTATCCGCCCGAGTGGCCGGACCGCATCCGCGCCCTCGCCGCCGGCGAGCTGACGCCGACCGAGCCGCGGACCGCGGCCACCGTGCTGCTGCTACGGGACGGCCTCGATGTCTACATGCTCCGCCGCCGCGCCTCGATGGCCTTCGCCGGCGGCGCCTACGCCTACCCCGGCGGGTCGGTGGACCCGCGCGACGAGCGGCCGGTCGGATGGGCGGGCCCGCCCGTCGAGGAGTGGGCGGCGCGGCTCGGCGTGCCCGCACCCGCCGCGCAGGCCATCGTGTGCGCGGCCGTGCGCGAGACCTTCGAGGAGGCGGGCGTGCTGCTCGCCGGGCCGTCCCCTGACGAGGTGGTCGGGGACGTCTCCGGCGCCGACTGGGAGACGGACCGGGCCGCGCTGGTGGACCGGGAGCTGTCCTTCGCGGACTTCATGCAGCGGCGCGGGCTGGTGCTGCGCTCCGACCTTCTGCGGGCCTGGGCGCGCTGGATCACCCCGGAGTTCGAGAAGCGGCGTTACGACACGTGGTTCTTCGTCGCCGCCCTGCCGTCCGGGCAGCGGTCCCGTAACGCCTCCACCGAGGCCGACCGCACGGCCTGGGTCCGCCCGTCGGACGGGGCCGCGGGCTATGACCGCGGCGAGCTGCTGATGATGCCGCCGACCATCGCCACGCTGCGCGACCTGGTCGGGCTGCGTACCCCGGACGAGGCGCTGGCCGCCGCCGCGGAGCGGGATCTGACGCCGGTGCTGGCGCGGGCGCGGCTGGAGGAAGGGGAGCTCGTGCTGAGCTGGCCGGGACACGAAGAGTTCGAGAAGAGGATGCCCCGATGACGTACGCCGACGCCCTGCCCGGACAGCCGCGCGGCGGCGCCATCGCCGGTCCGGCGACGGAGCGCGCGGTGTGCGTGCTGGCTCCGAACGCCTCGCCGATGACGCTCGACGGCACGAATACGTGGATCGTCGCCGAGCCGGACTCCGACCTGGCGGTGGTCATCGACCCGGGCCCGCTGGACGACGTACATCTGCAGGCGGTCGTCGACCGCGCCGAGCAGATGGGCAAGCGGATCGCGCTGACGCTGCTCACGCACGGGCACCCGGACCACGCGGAGGGCGCGGGCCGCTTCGCCGAGCTGACCCGGACGAAGGTACGGGCGCTGGACCCGGCGCTCCGGCTGGGGGACGAGGGTCTCGGCGCCGGGGATGTGGTCACCACGGGCGGGATGGAGCTGCGGGTCGTGCCGACGCCGGGGCATACGGCGGACTCGCTGAGCTTCCACCTGCCGGCCGATGCGGCGGTGCTGACCGGCGATACGGTGCTCGGCCGCGGCACCACCGTGGTGGCGCACCCGGACGGGCGGCTCGGGGACTACCTGGACTCGCTGCGGCGGCTGCGGTCGCTGACCGTCGACGACGGGGTGTCGACCGTGCTGCCGGGGCATGGGCCGGTGCTGAATGACGCGCAGGGGGTCGTGGAGTTCTACCTGGCGCATCGGGCCAACCGGCTGGCGCAGGTGGAGACGGCCGTGGAGAACGGCTTCAAGACGGCGGCCGAGGTGGTCGCCCACGTCTACGCGGACGTGGACCGGTCGCTGTGGCCTGCGGCGGAGCTGTCCGTACGGGCGCAGCTCGAATATCTGGAGGAGCACGGGCTGATCTGATCAGCCCGTGCCCGTGTCAGCGGGTGCGGATCCGGGCCCGGGCCCGGATCAGCGCGAGCGCTTCGCCAGCCGCTCGACGTCGAGCAGGATCACCGCGCGGGCCTCCAGGCGGAGCCAGCCGCGGGAGGCGAAGTCGGCGAGGGCCTTGTTGACGGTTTCGCGGGAGGCGCCGACCAGCTGGGCCAGCTCCTCCTGGGTGAGGTCGTGGACCACGTGGATGCCTTCCTCCGCCTGCACGCCGAAGCGGCGGGAGAGGTCGAGCAGGGCGCGGGCGACGCGGCCCGGGACGTCCGAGAAGACCAGGTCGGACATCTGGTCGTTGGTGCGGCGCAGGCGGCGGGCGACGGCGCGCAGCAGGGCGGTGGCGACCTCGGGGCGGGCGTTCAGCCAGGGCTGCAGGTCGCCGTGGCCGAGGCCGAGCAGCTTGACCTCGGTCAGCGCGGAGGCCGTGGCCGTGCGCGGGCCCGGGTCGAAGAGCGACAGCTCGCCGATGAGCTCGCCGGGGCCGAGGACGGCGAGCATGTTCTCGCGGCCGTCGGGGGAGGTGCGGTGGAGCTTGACCTTGCCTTCGGTGACGACATACAGCCGGTCCCCGGGGTCGCCCTCGTGGAACAGCGAGTCACCGCGCGCAAGCGTCGTCTCCGTCATCGAAGCGCGCAGCTCGCTCGCCTGCTCGTCATCGAGCGCGGCGAAGAGGGGGGCGCGCCGCAGAACGTCGTCCACGAGTTCTCTCCTTGTCCACATGGGCTCCCGGCCAAAGCCGGACGTCTCCATGATGCCGGACGGTAAAACAGTGTGATCAGTCACAAGTTTGACGCATCCGCGGCGCGCTTCGTACGTCAGGGGGCCGATTGGGGGCAGGGGCCGCGCGCCGCTATGTCGCCAAAAGCCCGATGAGAGCGGAGAGTACGAGGGCCGAACGGGTGTCGGCGAGGGATGAGATTCTGCTGTGGGCGAACAGATTTCTTGGCTGCTCACCCATTCGGGGGAGTCAGGGGCTGTTGGGCCTCCGCTTCCGCGGGTGTCAGCGCTTCGCCCCGTTCGAAGGCCGTGGCGAAGGCTTCGGGGCCGAGTGCCCCACGGGCCGCGGCCGTAATCCGGTCGACGTCGCCGCGCTCCGCCGCGGGCAGGGGGGCGCCCGCACCGGCGCGGGCCGCGGCTGCGGCGCCCAGCAGGAGGGCCGCGTGCGCCGGGCGGCCGGCGAGGCGGTGGGCGCCCGCGAGGCCCTCGAGGGCGAGGGCTTGGGCGCGCGGGTCGCCGGTGGTGCGGGCGGTGTCGTAACCCTGTTTGTGCAGGTCAAGTGCTGTGTCGGCGGCGCCGCGCAGCTCCGCGGTGAAGCCGAGCTCGGCGAGGACGAAGGCGTTGGCGCCGTCGAGGCCGACGCGGCGGTGCCAGTCGAGGACGCCGTGCATGAGGCGCTCGGCCTCGTCCAGGCGGCCTTCGCGGCGGGCGATGAGGGCGAGGCCGAGCTCGGCGTTGACGGCGCCGGCCGCGAAGCCGTGCTCGACGGCGAGCTCGCGGGCCCGCTCGTGGAGCCTGCGGGCCTCGTTCATGTCGCGGGTGAGCAGGGCGATGCGGCCGATCCCGGCGAGCAGGTCGGCGGCCGAGATGGCCATGCCGAGCTTCTCCGCGGTGCCGAGGGCGTCGCGCTGCAGCCTTGCCGCCTCGTCGTAGTCGCCGCGGACCTCGGCGAGGGTGGCCAGGGGGTAGACGGTCCACAACCGCCCGTTGTCGTCCCCGAGCCGGGCGAAGAGCTCCGCGCCGCGGGTGCCGTAGCGGGCGGTGCCCGCGAGGTCGCCGGCGAGCAGCCGCTGCATCGAGCGATTGCTGAGCGCGGCGGCGGTGCCCCAGTCGTCACCGAGCGCGATGAAGTCGGCCAGCGCGGCTGTCGTCAGCGCCTCGCCCTCGGAGACGTCGCCGATGCCGCAGAGGCTGTGCGCCAGGAACCAGCGGGCGTGGGCCAGGCCGGGCGGGTCGTCGAGGGCGTCGTACGGGGCGAGGGCCCGGGCGATTGCGGCGGTTCGGTCGGCGCCGTCGCCGGTGAGGATGGTGATGCCGGTCCGCCAGACGGCTACGCGGGCGCGGAGGCGGGCGGCTTCGCCGGGGGAGTCGCCGGGTGCGGACGGGATGGGGGCGGAGGTGGGGCCGGAGGTGGGGCCGGAGGTGGGGCCGGAGGTGGGGACGGGGACGGGGATGGCCAGCGCCTCGTCGAGCGCCCGCAGGGCCTCCGCGAGGCGGCCGCGCAGCACCCAGAACCAGGCCAGGGCGTCGGCCATCCGCAGCGCCTGCCCCGCGAGCTCCGCGCGGGCGGCGGTGGCGAGAGCGGCGCGGAGGTTGGCCGCCTGTCGAGCCGGTCCAGCCACTCGGCCTGACCGGAGTCCCGAAGCCGCGGCGCGGCCCGCTCGGCGACCCCGGCGTAGTGATCGAGGTGCCGTTGGCGCACGAGCTCCAGCTCACCCGCGACCCGCAGCCGCTCGATGCCGTAGGCGGCGACGGACTCGAGGAGGCGATAGCGGGGCCCGTCGGGCGTGTGCGCGACGGCGACGAGGGAGCGATCGATGAGCCGGGCGAGGATCTCGGGGACATCTGCGGGGGTGGGGTCGGATCCCACGAGTCCGGACGCGCCGGCGTCCATTGCGCAGACCGCCTCCGCCGCCTCCAGCGAGCAGCCGTCCACATGCACCGCCAGCCGGCGCAGCACCGTCTGCTCGGCCGGGTCCAGGAGCTCCCAGCTCCAGTCGATCACCGCGCGCAGGGTCTGCTGCCGGGCGGGCGCTCCGCGGCGGGTCGCGGCCAGGAGGCGGAAGCGGTCGTCGAGGCCTTCGAGGACCCGGCGCACGCCCAGCGCGCGCACCCGGGTGGCCGCCAGCTCCAGCGCCAGGGGGACGCCGTCGAGACGGCGGCAGATGGCCCGTATCGCCTCCTCTGTGGCCGCGTCGCGGTCGAAGCCGGGGTCGGCGGCCGTCGCGCGCGCGGCGAAGAGTTCGGCGGCGGCGTCGGGCGCGAGCCCGGCCACCGGCCACAGCGTCTCGCCCGCCAGCGCCAGCGCCTGTTGGCTGGTCGCGAGGACCCGCAGCTCCGGGCAGGCGCGCAGCAGCACCTCCAGGAGGTCGGCGGCCTCGTCGGCGACGTGCTCGCAGTTGTCGAACACCAGTAGCAGGCCCCGCCCCCGGACCGCCGCGGCGAGCCGCTCCGCGGGCGCGGGCCGCTCCTCCTCCGGCAGCACGCCATACGCGCCGTCATCGCGGACCCCGAGCGCGGCGACGGCCGTCTCCGCGACCCCACCCCCCGTCGCACCCGCCAGCTCGACCAGCCACACCCCGCCGGGGAACTCCTCGGCGAGCCCACGCGCCGCCGCCACCGCCAGCCGGGTCTGCCGACCCCACCGGCCCCGGTGAGCGTCAGCAGCCGACGCGTACGTATCAGCGCGCGCACCTCCGCCACGGCGGCCTCGCGGCCGACCAGGTCGGTGAGGGGGGTGGGGAGGTTGCCGACAGCGGGGGCGGGCGCGGGTGGCGTACGGGAGGGGGACGGCTGCGCCGCGCCAGGACCCGGCCCCGCCTCCAACGCCGGATCCTGCGTCAGGATCTGCCGCTGCAGCGCGACCAGCTCAGGTCCCGGGTCCAGGCCCAGGTCATCGGCGAGTGCCGAGCGCAGCTCCTCGTACGCGGCGAGCGCCTCCGTCTGGCGCCCGGACCGGTACAGCGCCCGCAGCTGCACGGCCCGAAGCCGCTCGCGCAGCGGATTCCGGGCGACCAGGTCGCGCAACTCGGCGGTCAGCTCCCGGTGTTCGCCCAGCGCGAGCCGGACCTCGGCGAGCTCCTCGCGTACCGTCAGCCGCTCCTCCTCCAGCCGGTCGATCGCGGCCCGCGCGAACGGCTCCTTCTCGAAGCCGGCAAAGGCCGGTCCCCGCCACAGCCCGAGCGCCTCGGCAAAGAGCTCGGCCCGGACCCGTAGCTCCGCCGCGCCCCGCGCCCGGGCGGCCAGCGCGCCGAACACCCCGGCATCCACCGCCGTCTCGGCCGGCACGTCCAGCGCATACCCCGGATCCCGGGTGGCGACGAGATCCCGGCCACCGGGCTCGGCCTCGTCCAGGGCGCGGCGCAGCTGCGAGACCTTGGCCTGCAGCGCGCGGGAGGGCCGGCCGGGCGGCGCCTCGCCCCACAGGTCGTCGACGAGCCGATGCCCGGCGACCGGCCGCCCGGGGGCGACAAGCAGCGCGGCAAGCAACGTACGAACCTTGCGCTCGGGGACCACCACCGGCCGCCCTTCACCGGTCAGCACCTCCAGCTGGCCGAGCACCCCGAATCGCATTGGATCACGATAGCCCGGCCTTCGAACGCGACTTCGGGCTCCCGCCCACGGCGTCCCGCCGACCGCGTCCGGCCCACCGCCCGAGTCCGATCCGAACCGAACCCGAACCCGCCCTCGACATGCTCAAGTCCCCATATTTCAGGAGGAAGCATGTCGCACACCTTGCTCGTACTCGCCCACCACCGCCCCACCTCCCTCACCGCCCAGCTCGCCGCCGAGACGCGCCGCACGATCGAGGCCGCGGGCGGCACCGTCGACCTCCTCGACCTTTACGCCGAGGACTTCGACCCGCGCCTGTACGAGGCGGACGACCCCGACTGGGACGACCGCGAGAAGCGCTACTCGCCCGAGGTGCGGGCGCACATGCGGCGGATCGATGCCGCGGACGACATCGTCGTGGTGTTCCCGGTGTGGTGGTTCGGGCCGCCGGCGATCCTCAAGGGCTGGATCGACCGGGTGTGGAATTACGGCTTCGCGTACGGCCGCAGCACCCCGCGGCTGCGCGCCAAGCGGATGCTGTGGCTGGCACCGGCGGGCGGCACCAGGGCCGAGTTCGAGGCGAATGGCCTAGAGGCGTCGATGGACCGGCAATTGCGCGTCGGCATCTCCGAGTTCTGCGGCATCGGGGACGCGCGGGTGCGGCTGCTGTACGGAGCCGAGCTGTCCGGCGTCCCGGAGACGCTGCGCCAGGGGCGCGCCCGGGAGGTGCTCGCGGCGGGGGCGGCGGCGCTGGCGGAGTTCCGGGCGGCGCGACGGCGGCCGGGGGACGTAACCCTGGATACGGAGGGGGAGGCGGACGTCTCGGGGGAGACGGAGCCCGTGTCCGCCTGAGCCGGCTCACCGGGCCGCAGGGACAGCAGCCTCGCCTGCGGAAGCACCCTCAGCAGCCTCGCCGCCCTCAGCGACCATCTCTCCCTCCCCCGCCCCAATCGCCCCGATCCGCCGCAGGAGCACCACCGCGATCACCGCCGTAACCACCGCCAGCCCAGCACTCACCCAAGCCGTCGCATGGAATCCGGCCACAAACGCCTCCCGAGCCGAAGCCACCAGCCCCGCCCCCTGCCCCCCAGGCAGCTGCGCCGCCGCGGCCTCAGCCCCACCGACGCTGTCCCGTGCCGCGTGCGCCGCCTCCGCCGGGACACCGCCGACGTCGACCGAGCCGCGATAGACCGCCACCGCCACACTCCCCGTCACCGCAATACCGAGCGCCAGCCCCAGGTCGTACGCGGTCTGCCCGGTAGCCGCCGCGGCGCCCGCCTTCTCGGCGGGAGCCGCGCCCACCGCCAGCGTCGTGCCCAGCACACTGATCGGCGCCACCCCGAACATGATCACGGCGAGCCCGATCGCCGCCGCCCGCACGCCGCCGTCGCCCTGCCCGGCCGCCGCGGTGAGCACGAAGCCCGCCACCGATACGAGCACCCCGCCCGCGATCACATACGCGGGCCGGATCCGCTTGGAGAGCACCGGCGTCAGCTGCGAGCCCACGATCAGCCCGACCGCGCCCGGCAGCAGCCACAGCCCGGCGGCCAGCGGCGTCAGCCCGCCTACGGCGAGCAGATACTGCGGGACCAGGTACTCGACGCCGTTCAGCGCCATCATCCCCAGCAGCAGCGTCAGCAGCGCGCCCGTGAAGGCCCGCACCCGGAACAGCCGCATGTCGAGCAGCGGCGTCTCCAGCCGCCCCTGCCGCCGTACGAAGGCCACCGCGAAGAGGGCACCCGCCGCCATGACGCCGGCGTGCGTCAGCGGCGCCCCGCCCTCGGCGAGCTTCTTCACGCCGTACACGACCGGCAGCACGGCCAGCAGGAACAGCGCCACGCTCGCCGGGTCGAGCCGCCCGGCGGCCGGGTCGCGGTACTCGGGGAGCAGCACGGGGGTGGTGATCAGGGTGAGCAGCATGATCGGCACGCCCATCAGGAAGACCGAGCCCCACCAGAAGGAGTCCAGCAGCACGCCGCCGATCACCGGCCCGATCGCGATGCCGACGGAGAGCGCGGTGACCCACATGGCGATGGCGGTGGCGCGCTGCTTGGCGTCCTCGAACATGTTCCGGATCAGCGCCAGCGTCGAGGGCAGCACGGCGGCCCCGGCGAGGCCCAGCAGCGCGCGGGCGCCGATCAGCATCTCGGGACTGCTCGCGAAGGCGGCGATCACGGACGCGGCGGCGAAGCCGGCGGAGCCCGCCATCAGCAGCCGCCGCCGGCCGACCCGGTCGCCGAGGGTGCCCATGACGACGAGGAAGCCGGCGGTCATGAAGCCGTAGACGTCGGTGGTCCAGAGCAGCTCGCTGCTGGTGGGCCGGAGGTCGGCGGAGAGATACGGCGTGGCCAGCCACAGCACGCCGAGGTCGGCCGTCATGAGGGTGACGGGGAGTACGAGCATCGCCAGGCCGAGCCATTGCCTGGGGCCTGCCTTGTGGGGTGCGTTCAGTGGTGCGTTCAATGTCGTGGTCATGGCTGGACTGTGCGCCGCGGGGGTTCGGGTCCGGTTCGGAGTCGGTTACGGTCCCCGCCGCCACGGGAATCCCTGCTCGCTGTCGTACCGGGGTCGTACTCTTGCGGGCATGGCAGCGAAGAGTGGCGGGGCCGGCGAGCGGCCGGTGATCAGAAAGGCGAAGCCGGCGCCTACGCACACCGGCAAGGTGCGCCAGGCGCGGCGGATCTACCGCGAGCTGGAAGAGGTGTATCCGTACGCACATCCCGAGCTGGACTTCGAGAACCCCTTCCAGCTCCTGGTCGCCACCGTCCTCTCCGCGCAGACCACCGACCTGCGGGTGAATCAGACGACGCCCGCGCTCTTCGCGAAGTACCCGACGCCCGAGGACCTGGCGGCGGCGAATCCGGAGGAGGTCGAGGAGCTGATCCGGCCGACCGGATTCTTCCGCGCCAAGACCAAGTCGATCATGGGCCTCGCCAGGGGCCTCCGCGATGACTTCGGCGGCGAGGTGCCGGGCAAGCTGGCCGACATGGTCAAGCTCCCGGGCGTCGGCCGTAAGACCGCCAATGTGGTCCTCGGCAATGCCTTCGGCGTCCCGGGCATCACCGTCGACACCCACTTCCAGCGCCTCGTCCGCCGCTGGAAGTGGACCGAGCAGACCGATCCCGACAAGATCGAGGCGGAGGTCGGGTCCCTCTTCCCGAAGAAGGACTGGACGATGCTCTCCCACCTGGTGATCTTCCACGGCCGCCGCATCTGCCACGCCCGCAAGCCCGCCTGCGGCGCCTGCCCGATCGCCCCGCTCTGCCCGTCGTACGGCGAGGGCGAGCTGGATCCCGTAAAGGCGGAGAAGCTCCTGAAGTACGAAAAGGCCGGCCAGCCGGGCCAGCGCCTGAAGCCCCCCGCCGACTTCCCGGGGCCGCCGGCGCCGGCCTTGGAGGGCCGGTGACAGGGAATCAGCAGGCCGAGGGCGGCGCGCGAGTCGAAATCAAGCCTGCCCGGCGCTTGCGGGCGAGGGCCGCCAGGCCCGATAAAACCCGCACCGAGACCGCAGGGGGTGCCGTATGACGAGCGCCCGCGAAGCACGACCGGCGGTCGAGGTCACCGAGCGCGGGCTGCCCGAGTGGCTGCTCCCCGTCGCCGACGCGGCGCGCACCGTCGCGCCCGAGCAGCTCAGCAGCTTCCTGCCCCCCGACGAGGGCGGGCGGCCCTCCGCCGTGCTGGTGCTCCTCGGCGAAGGCGCCGACGGCCGGCCCGAGCTGCTGCTGATGGAGCGGGCCGGGCAGCTGCGGTCGCATGCCGGGCAGCCGTCCTTCCCGGGCGGCGCCCTGGACCCGGAGGACGGCGACCCGGCCGGCGACGGCCCGCTGCGCGCCGCACTGCGGGAGGCGGAGGAGGAGACCGGGCTCGACCCGGCGGGCGTGCAGATCTTCGCCACCCTCCCGCAGCTCTACATCCCGGTGAGCGGCTTCGTGGTCACTCCCGTCCTCGCCTGGTGGCGCCGGCCATCTCCCGTACGGGCCGTGGACGCCCGCGAGACCGCCCGGGTCTTCACGGTCCCGGTGGCGGATCTCACCGACCCGGCGAACCGCGCCATGGCGGTGCACCCCCGCGGCCACGCAGGCCCCGCCTTCACCGTGGGAGATGCCCTGGTCTGGGGTTTCACCGCCGGCGTCATTGACCGGATCCTGCACTATTCCGGCTGGGAAGAACCATGGGACCGTACCCGGCAGGTGCCCCTGGACTGGCACGCGTGAGACGGTGACCCGGTGAACGTGCTGGACATATTGCTAATCCTGGCGGCCGCGTGGTTCGCCGTCGTGGGCTACCGCCAGGGCTTCGTGGTCGGCATCCTCTCGGTCACGGGCTTCGTCGGCGGCGGCCTCGTCGCGATCTACCTGCTCCCGGTGATCTGGGACAAGGCGACGGACGGTGCCGCGCTCAGCCAGACGTCGGCGATCCTCGCCGTCGTCATCGTGATCATCTGCGCCTCGGTCGGCCAGGCGTTCACCACCCAGCTCGGCAACCGGCTGCGGCGCTACATCACCTGGTCCCCGGCCCGTTCGCTCGACGCCACCGGCGGCGCGCTGGTCAATGTCGCGGCGATGCTCCTGGTCGCCTGGCTGATCGGCTCCGCCCTCGGCGCCTCCACGCTGCCCACGCTGGGCAAGGAGGTCCGCGGCTCCAAGGTGCTCGGCGGCGTCGCCGAGGTGCTGCCGAAGAACGCCGACACCTGGTTCAGCGAGTTCAGCAATACGCTCTCGCAGAACGGCTTCCCGCAGGTCTTCTCGCCCTTCCAGGGCGAGAAGATCACCAATGTGCCCGCGCCCGACCCCAAGCTGGTGAACAGCCCGGTCGTGGCCCGCGCCAAGCAGTCGATCGTCAAGGTCGTCGGCCAGGCCCCGAGCTGCGGCAAGGTCCTGGAGGGCACCGGCTTCGTCATCGGCCCGCAGCGCGTGATGACCAACGCACACGTCGTCGGCGGCGTCGACGAGCCCACCGTGCAGATCGGCGGCGAGGGCCGGACGTACGACGCCGAGGTCGTGCTCTACGACTGGCGCCGCGACATCGCCGTCCTGGAGGTGCCCTCACTGCGCGCCCCGGCGCTGAAGTTCGCCGACGACGACGCCCGCACCTCCTCCGACGCGATCGTCGCCGGCTTCCCGGAGAACGGCGGCTTCGACGTCCGCGCCGCCCGCGTCCGCGACCGGATCAGCGCCAACGGCCCGGACATCTACCGCCGCGGCACGGTCAGCCGCGACGTCTACTCCCTCTACACCCTCGTCCGCCAGGGCAACTCCGGCGGCCCGCTGCTGACCCCGCAGGGCGAGGTCTACGGCGTGATCTTCGCCAAGTCCCTCGATGACAACGACACCGGCTACGCGCTCACCGCCGACGAGGTCCGCCCGGACGTGGAGCGGGGGCGTACGGCATCGCGGCAGGTGGACAGTCAGGGATGCGCGATGTGAGGTGCGGTCGCCGGGTCAGGCGCTGCGCGTGTGCCGCAGCCGTGCGCTGACCCAGCGCGCCCGGCGGCGCAAGATGTGCGGAATCCCGAGGCGCAGGTCACCCGCCGCGTGATCCGGGGCAAGCTGCTCGCGCGAGCTGCCGAGGTTTGCGGTGGCGCGGCGGTTGCGGCCTACGTCGTTGTAGTCATGCGTCCAGCCCATACCCACGAGACTGCCCCTGCCCCATGGTCGGTAATCGCCTCCGGTGCGGCCAATTGGCGTATGCGTCGAGCATGTGACTGAGGCTCGAACACAACCGCCCATCCGGAACTGTGCCTACCGGTCCGGTTCCGGATCCCGCAGCCAGTTGACCAGCTCCGCGGAGAACGCGGCGGGATCCTCCTCCTGCGGGAAGTGCCCGAGCCCTTCGAACAGCCGCCACCGGTACGGCGCTTCCACGAACTCCCCTGAGCCCGCCGCGGCGCGCGTATGCATCACCGGATCGAGTGAGCCGTGAAGGTGCAGCACGGGCACTCGCACGGGGCGCTTCATGCGCCGGTAGAACTGCACCCCGTCCGGCCGGGCAAGGGACCGGATCAGCCAGCGGTACGGCTCCACCGAGCAGTGCGCCGTGGACGGGATCAGCATCGCCTGCCGGTAGGTGTCCACGGTCTTGTCGTCCGGCTGGTGCGGCCCCGACCAGTCGCGGATCAGCTCGCCGACCTCGGCCGCGTCCTCGGCGACCAGCTGCCGCTCGGGCAGCCACGGCCGCTGCAGGCCCCATACGAACGAGTTCCCGCCGCCCTGCCGCAGATCCGCCAGCATCGCCGCCCGCCAGCGCCGCGGATGCGGCATCGATACGGGGACCAGGCGCCGTACCAGCTGCGGCCGCATCGCC
This sequence comes from Streptomyces boninensis, assembly GCF_048572725.1. Taxonomy (NCBI): domain Bacteria; kingdom Bacillati; phylum Actinomycetota; class Actinomycetes; order Kitasatosporales; family Streptomycetaceae; genus Streptomyces; species Streptomyces boninensis. The sequence goes on along the minus strand of NZ_CP183837.1, from coordinate 4,704,972 downwards.
GCCGCTGTCCAGGCCAGATAGCCGCCGAGGCCGTGCCCGACCAGGGCCGCGTCCGGCTCGCCGAGGGAGCGGATGACGCCGGTGACGTCGAGCGCCAGATTGCCGGGGTCGTAGCCCCGGGGCGTACGGTCGCTGCCGCCGATGCCGCGCAGGTCCATGGCGACGGCGCGGTAGCCGGCGTCGGCGAGCGCGGTCAGCTGCTCCCGCCAGGTCCACCAGAACTGCGGGAAGCCGTGCAGCATCAGCACCAGCGGGCCCTCACCGAGCTCCGCGATATGAAACCGGGCGCCGTTAGCGGCGACGTCCCGGTGCGTCCAGGGGCCCTCTAGGCGTACGGCCTGGGTATCGGCTGCGGGGAGCGTCATGAAGTCGAGCGTGCCACACCATCGGTGGGCTTACGTCCGCTCTGAGTCGTACGTCCCCCCGGACGCACCCCCGAGAAGACCTCGACGGTCTGGCGGGCGGAAGCGATGGTCTTTTCCGGCTTGTTGATGCGCTTCATCCAGGCGTAGCCGAAGGCGCCGATGATGGCGGCGAGCACGAAATGGACGCCGAAGACGATCAGGAAGGACCAGCCGAGGGCGAGGCCGAGGGCGTGCAGCCCGTACGCGGCGGCGAAGCTGAGCACCGGGATGCCGAAGAGGGCGAGCGCGGCGGCCACGATGAAGGAGCCGCTGCCGACGCCGGCCTTCTTGACGTCATTGCGCAGCTCGGCCTTGGCGAGCGCGATCTCGTCGTGCACCAGCGCGCTCATGTCGGCGGTCGCGGTGGCGACCAGCTGGCCGAGTGTGCGCTCCGTGTGCTGGTCCACGCCTGCGCTCATCGCGTCGCTCCCTCTCCCGTGGCATTGCTTGTGACCGGTCGGTCACATCATGCCGTGCCGCTGCCTGACTTGTTGCCGCGGGTGTGTGTTTCCACCCACCTGCGGTGCTCTTCGGCCTTCGCCTCGTAGATGGCGATCATGCGCTGGTGGTACTCGAGCTTGTCCTGCTCGTACATGTCGGGGATCCCGTCCCCGTCGTCGTCGCGGTTCTCCTCGGCGCTGATCCGCTTGTGTACGTGGTCGCGCCACTTCAGCAGCACGCAGGCGACGAGGGCGGCGCAGAGGGAGCCGATGAGCACGGCGGCCTTGGCCTCCTCGGTCAGCACGGGGTCGCTGCTGAAGGCCAGCTCGCTGATGAGCAGCGAGACGGTGAAGCCGATGCCGGCCAGTGAGGCGACGGCGAGGACGTCCGGCCACTCCAGGTCCTTGTTGAGCTCGGCCTTGGTGAAGCGGGCGGCGAGCCAGGCGCCGCCCGCGATGCCGACGATCTTGCCGAGGAAGAGGCCGAGGACGACGCCGAGCGGCTCCGGGCGGGTGAAGACGTCGGCGACGGCGCCGCCGGAGACGCTCACCCCCGCCGCGAAGAACGCGAAGGCGGGCACCGCCAGGCCTGCCGAGAGCGGCCGCACCTGGTGCTCGATGTGCTCGCCGGGGGAGTGCTCCTCGCCGGGGCGGGTGGTCACCCGCAGCATCAGGCCCATGGCGACGCCGGCGACGGTGGCGTGCACGCCGGACTCGTGCATCAGCGCCCAGATGACGACGGCCAGGGGGACGTAGATGTACCAGCCGCGTACGCCCTTGTGGTGCAGGAACCAGAAGACGACCAGGCCGAGCAGGGACAGCGCGAGGGCGCCGAAGTTGATGGTGGAGGTGTAGAAGACCGCGATGATCAGGATCGCGAAGAGGTCGTCGACGACGGCGAGGGTGAGGAGGAAGGCGCGCAGCGCGGACGGCAGCGAGCTGCCGATGACGGCGAGGACGGCGAGCGCGAAGGCGATGTCGGTGGCGGTGGGGATCGCCCAGCCCTTGAGGTTGCCGCCGGCGGAGGCGTTGACGATGACGTAGACGATCGCCGGGCACGCCATGCCGCAGATCGCGGCGACGACCGGGAGGGCGGCGGCCTTGGGGTCGCGCAGCTCGCCGGTGACCAGCTCACGCTTGAGCTCGACGCCGGCGACGAAGAAGAAGATGGCCAGCAGGCCGTCCTTGGCCCAGGTGGCCAGGGAGAGGTCGAGGTGCAGCGCCCCCGGGCCGATCTTGAAGTCCCTGGCGCTCTCGTACCAGCTCTGGGCGCCGGTGTTGGCGAGGATCAGAGCGACCACGGCGGCAAGGAGCAGCAGCACGCCGCCGACCGTTTCGGCACGGAGCGCGTCGGCTATGTACCGGCGCTCCTTCAGCGGCTGCGGTCCGAGAAATCCGGGCTGCTGCTCATGCGGCGGGGTCACAGGCTGGCCTCCAGGGCGCGATCGGCTGACGGCCGCACGCAATGCGTGCGTCTGTTGCCGACCAGACTTCCCGGCGCACCTATGGAGTACTGACTCCGTCTTTACGGATTCCGTACACCCTACAGGTCGCTCCGGTTGATCTTGCTGGCACCCACATTACGGACAGAAGGGGCACCCCCGCAGCGCGGGGGCGCCCCTTCAGGTGGTCCCGGAGACCTGAGCCGCTCAGTCCTCGGACGCGCCCGGCAGCTTGGCCTGGATCAGGTCCATGACCGTGGAGTCGGCGAGCGTCGTGACGTCACCCACCTGGCGGTTCTCCGCCACGTCCCGCAGCAGCCGCCGCATGATCTTGCCGGAGCGGGTCTTCGGCAGCTCCGCCACCGGCAGGATCCGCTTCGGCTTGGCGATCGGCCCGAGCGCCTTGGCCACGTGGTTACGGAGCTCCTCGACCAGACCGTCGTCTTCCGCCGCCCCGCCCCGCAGGATCACAAAGGCGCAGATCGCCTGCGTGGTCTGCGGGTCGGTGGCGCCGACGACCGCGGCCTCGGCGACCTTCGGGTGCGAGACCAGGGCGGACTCGACCTCGGTGGTCGAGATGTTGTGCCCCGACACGAGCATCACGTCGTCGACCCGGCCCAGCAGCCAGATGTCGCCGTCGTCGTCCTTCTTGGCGCCGTCACCCGCGAAGTACTTGCCCTCGAAGCGGGACCAGTACGTGTCCTTGTACCGCTGGTCGTCGCCCCAGATGGTGCGCAGCATCGACGGCCACGGCTCGGTCAGCACCAGATAACCGCCGCCGCCGTCCGGCACCTCCTGCGCCTCGTCGTCCACGACCGTGGCCGAGATGCCCGGCAGCGGGATCTGCGCCGAGCCCGGCTTGGTCTCCGTGACCCCGGGGAGCGGGCTGATCATGATGCCGCCGGTCTCGGTCTGCCACCACGTGTCGACGATGGGGGTGGTGTCCGCGCCGATGTGCTTCCGATACCACATCCAGGCCTCGGGGTTGATCGGCTCGCCCACCGAGCCGAGCACCCGCAGCGAGGACAGGTCGAACTTCGCCGGGATGTCGTCGCCCCACTTCATGCAGGCGCGGATCGCGGTCGGCGCGGTGTAGAAGATCGTCACGCCGTACTTCTGGATGACCTCCCACCACCGCCCCTGGTGCGGGGTGTCGGGCGTGCCCTCGTACAGCACCTGGGTCGCGCCATTGGAGAGCGGCCCGTACACGATGTACGAGTGGCCGGTCACCCAGCCGACGTCGGCCGTGCACCAGAAGACATCCGTCTCCGGCTTGAGGTCGAAGACGGCATGATGCGTGTACGACACCTGGGTCAGATAGCCGCCCGAGGTGTGCAGGATCCCCTTCGGCTTACCGGTGGTGCCCGACGTGTAGAGGATGAAGAGCGGGTGCTCGGCCTCATGCGCCTGCGGGGTGTGCGTCTCCGGCTGGCGGTCGACGACGTCGTGCCACCACACGTCGCGGCCCTCGGTCCATGCCACGTCCTGGCCCGTACGCCGCACGACCAGCACATTGCGCACGCTGTCCACCCGCGCCACCGCGTCGTCCACCGCGGGCTTCAGCGCACTCGGCTTGCCCCGCCGATAGCCGCCGTCGGAGGTGATGACCACCTTCGCGTCGGCGTCCTGGATGCGGGTGGCGAGGGCGTCGGCGGAGAAGCCGCCGAAGACCACCGAGTGCGGCGCGCCCAGCCGGGCGCAGGCCAGCATGGCGATCACGGTCTCCGGGATCATCGGCATGTAGATGGCGACCCGGTCGCCCTTCGCGACGCCCAGCTCGGTCAGCGCATTGGCCGCCTTGGAGACCTCGCGCTGCAGCTCGGCATAGGTGATCGAGCGGCTGTCGCCCGGCTCGCCCTCGAAGTGGATGGCGACGCGGTCGCCGAGGCCGGCCTCGACATGACGGTCGACGCAGTTGTACGCGACATTCAGCTCGCCGTCCTTGAACCACTTCGCGAACGGCGGGTTCGTCCAGTCCAGCGTTTCGGTGGGCTCCTTGGCCCAGCTGAGCCTCCGGGCCTGCGCCGCCCAGAAGCCCAGCCTGTCCGCCTTGGCCTGCTCGTACGCCGCCGCCGTCACGTTCGCATGGGCGGCGAGCTCGGCGGGCGGCGCGAACCGGCGCTCCTCCTTGAGCAGGTTGGCCAGGCTCTCGTTGCTCACGACATCTCCCAATCCAAGAGTGTCCGATGTGTCCCAGGGGCTAGCTCATCAGTCCCCGCGACCTGTGACAAGGGCCTGTGGAAAAAGTGGTTTAGACCTGTGCGGGCGCGCCGGGCCCCACGGCCGTGAAGTCACCGCCGTGACCGCTCAGCACATACGCCTGGGCCTCCCCCACATGGAAGTACATCCCGTGCAGGCTCAGCGAGCCCTCGTTCACCCGCCGCGCCACGCACTCGTGCGCCAGCAGGTGGTTCAGCTGCTGCGCCACGTTGGCGAGGCTCAGCAGCTCGGCGTCGTCCGCGTGCGTCCGCCCGGCGATCTTCGGCCCGGTCCGCCGTACGAGCTCCAGGCTCGGAGCACCGTGCCGCAGCCACCGTTGCAGCGGGGTTGCGGCGGGGCCCGCCAGCGCGGCCGGCTCGGAGTCGAGCAGCGCCTGCATCGCCCCACAGCCCGAGTGCCCGCATACGGTGATCGACTCAACTCGCAGCACCTCCACCGCGTACTCGATCGCCGCCGCCACCGAGTCGTCCGTGACCTCCCCGCCCGGGATGGGCACGAGATTGCCGACATTGCGGACGGTGAAGAGATCGCCGGGACCGCTGGACGTGATCATGCTGGTGACCAGCCGCGAGTCCGAGCAGGTCAGGAAGAGCTGGGTGGGCCGCTGCCCCTCCCTGGCGAGCCGGGCCAGCTCGTCCCGTACCAGCGGGGCGGTGGCGCGCTGGAAATTGCTGACGCCGCTGAGCAGCTGCTGCGTGGCCACAGGGGTGACGGCCGTCGGCTCGATCCCGTTGACGCACGCGTGGTTGTGCCACGGCGTCCACGGGCGGCAGTGGTGCGCGATGTCCGGCTCCGCGATCCGGCGGCCCAGCGACGAGGTCAGCCGGGCGCTGCCGCCGTGCCTGCCGTGCGCGGCCCGCCACTCCTTCAGCGTCTCGTACGCCGCGTGGTCCATGAACGAGCCGTCCAGCTCCACCACGGCGTCGGACCCCTGCGGCACCTGCGCGAGCGCCCGGCTCAGCCGCGGCACCGCGAGGAAGGTGAGCTGCCCGCGCACCTTCACCCGGTAGGTCCCGTCCGGCTCCTCCTCCTGCGTGATCCGGGTCCGGGCCAGCCGGTGCAGCGCGACCCCGATCGCCACCGCGATGCCGAACCCAACCCCTTCCAGCACCCCGAACAGCACCACCCCGGCCAGCGTCACCACGTACACCAGGCCCTCCCGGTGCCGCAGCACCGACCGGATGTGCGCGATCTTCACCAGCTGCACGCCGATCACCATCACCAGCGCCGCCAGTGCGGCCAGCGGGATCAGCTCCAGCGCCCCGCCGAGCAGCGCGGCGGCCGCCAGCATCCAGACCCCGTGCAGGACCGCCGAGTTACGGGAGACCGCCCCCGCCGCGACATTCGCGCCGCTGCGCACCGCGACGCCGGTCACCGGCAGCCCGCCGAGCAGGCCGGAGACCAGGTTCGACGTGCCCTGCCCGCGCAGCTCCTTGTCGAGGTTCGCGCGCGGCAGCCGGTGCCCGTCGGGCCTGGTGGCGGACAGCTTGTCCACCGCGACCGCGGACAGCAGCGACTCGACGCTCGCCACCAGGGTGATGGTCAGTACGGCGGTGAGCAGGCCGAGCACCGGGCCGTGCGGCACCTCGGGCAGCGCGTGGCTGCGCCAGGAGGGGATGTCCACCTTGGCCAGTGGCAGTTGCATGACCCAGGCGGCAAGGGACGCGAGGACGATCGCCACCAGCGCGGCGGGCGCCTTCTTCAGCACCGCCGCCCGCCCGTGCAGCCGCGGCCAGAGCAGCAGCACCAGCACGACGATGCCGCTGACCGAGAGCGCCGCCGGGTGCAGGTTCGCGAGCTGCTCGGGCAGGGCGAGGACATTGTCGACGGCAGAGGACTGAGGGCTGCCGCCGAGCACGATGTGCAGCTGGGCGACGGCGATGGTGACGCCGATGCCGGCCAGCATGCCGTGCACGATCGAGGGGCTGACGGCGAGCGCGTTGCGGGCGACCTTCAGCGAGGCGAGTGCGAGCTGGGCGAGCCCGGCGGCGGCGGTGATGGCGCAGGTCGTACGCCATCCGTAGACCTGAATGATGTCGGCGACGACCACGGTCAGGCCCGCGGCCGGACCGCTTACCTGAAGCGGAGAGCCACCCAATAAGCCGCCGACGATCCCGCCGACGGCGGCCGCGACGAGGCCCGCCTGGAGCGGGGCGCCGGTGGCCAGGGCGATGCCGAGCGACAGCGGCAGGGCGATGAGAAAGACGGTGACCGACGCGGAGAGATCGGCGGCGGCGATACGACGTGGGGCAAAGGCGGCGAAACGGCGTCCTGCAGACAAGGTGGCGTCTCCTCAGTTCGGCCCTGGGCTGGGTGAGGCGGCGTCGTGTCATCACTGTGAGTGACGGTCCGATGACCCTCAAGACACGGTAAATGAATCGTAATGCTTGGCAAAGTTTTGGGAATGCGGGCTCCGCTGCCCGGCGCAACTCAACCCTCCATCGAGTGATTGGAGCTCGTTTATCAGAATTTCTGGTTATCCCTCTTTCGTGTGCGAAGCCGGACTCCTCGCGCTCCTTTGGGCCATTTGAGTCGAACGTAAAGCGCGCCGTCGAAGACGACGCCGGAAAGAGGGTGGACCTTGATGAACACATGGCGGGCGGCAGTCGGTATGTGCGTAGTGGCGGCATTCGGGGCCACCGCGGTCGGCTGCTCGGCGGGCACCGCCCCTGACGTGAAGCACCCGGACGGCGACGCCAAGGCGGGCGCCGCGGGCAAGAACCGGCCGATGAAGCTCATCGGCGACGGCTCGACCGCCTACACGGGCGTGCAGCCGCACCAGCCCAAGGTCACCAAGCTCAAGCCGGGGCAGCGGCCACCGCAGTTCGTCGTCTACTCCTGGGACGGCGCCGGCGAGGACGGCAATGGACTCTTCTCCCACTTCAGGAAGCTGGGCAAGGAGTACGACGCCTCCATGACGTACTTCCTCAGCGGCCTGTACGTGCTGCCCGAGGGCAAGCGCAGCAAGTACGCCCCGCCGGGGCATCCGCGCGGCTCCTCGGACATCGAGTTCATGAATGACCAGCACGTGAAGGATACCCTCGACCAGGTGCGCGGCGCCTGGCTGGACGGCAACGAGATCGGCACCCACTACAACGGCCACTTCTGCGGCCCGACCGGCGTCGGCAGCTGGACCAAGAAGGAGTGGCTCAGCGAGACGGCGCAGGCCAAGCAGTTCGTCAAGGAGTGGAAGACGAACACCGGCGACAAGAAGTCCGACCCGCTGCCCTTCGACTACGAGCGCGAACTCATCGGCGGCCGCACCCCCTGCCTCGAGGGCCAGAAGAACGCCATGAAGGCGGCCAAGCAGCTCGGCTTCCGCTACGACTCGTCCGGCGTCAACAGCCAGGTCTGGCCGCGCAAGCGGCACGGCATCTGGGATCTGTCGCTGCAGAACCTGCCGTTCCCCGGGCGCGCCTTCGAAGTGCTCAGCATGGACTACAACTACATGGCCAACCAGTCGGGCACCTCGAACTCCCCGGGCGACCAGCACGAGGTCTTCGAGGACCAGATGCGGGAAAGCCTGCTGGCCGGCTTCCGGCGCGCGTACGACGGCAACCGGGCGCCGCTCATCATCGGCAACCACTTCGAGCAGTGGAACGGCGGCGCCTACATGCGGGCCGTCGAGGACTCCATCAAGGAGATCTGCCCGCAGAAGCAGGTCCGCTGCGTGTCCTTCCGGCAGCTCGTGGACTGGCTGGACGCCCAGGACCCGAAGACCCTGAAGAAGCTGCGCAAGCTCGACGTGGGCGAGAAGCCGGCGACCAGCTGGAACACGTATCTGACGTCGCCGCTCAAGGAGCCCAGGTCCTCGAAGTCCTCGAAGACGGACGCCAAGCCGGGCCGGCCTGCGGACAAGGCCAACCGCCGGCACGAGCACGCCGACCAGGAGGTGGGCAAGAACGGCGACGCACGGGACGCCGAACTCCCGCGCTCCGACGTACAGGCGAAGGCGCCGGTGGCCATGACGGCCGCGGCACACTCCTCCGCCTGGACGCACGACCAGGCGCTCAAGCAGGCTGCGCGCTGACTTCTTGCAACGTGAAGCCGGGGTCGATCTGGGAGACCAGGTCGGCCCCGGTCTTCGCATTGCCCCAACTCTCCGCGTTCTTGCGGTGGAAGTGCACCATCTGGCGCGTGTAGCGCTCCCAGTCGCGGTGGTCGTACGCGGCGTCGAGGACCTGCCGCATCGCCTCCAGGGCCGCGCGGTTGGCCGGCTCCAGCGACGCAAAGGGCGGCGGGGCGCCCTTCTCCAGGGCGCGCACCCAGTCGGAGTGGCCGACGGTGGTCAGCAGGTCGTCGCCGACCGCGGCGCGCAGGAAGCCGAGGTCGTCGGGGCCCTGCACCTTATTGCCGATCACGTGCAGCTTGATGTCGTAGTCACGGGCGTAGTTCTTGTACTGCCGGTAGACCGCGATGCCCTTGCGGGTGGGCTCGGCGACCAGGAAGGTCACGTCGAAGCGGGTGAACATCCCGGAGGCGAAGGAGTCGCTGCCGGCCGTCATGTCGACCACCGCGTACTCGTCGCGGCCGTCCACGAGGTGGTTCAGCAGCAGCTCCACCGCGCCGGTCTTGGAGTGATAGCACGCGACGCCCAGATCCGCCTCCGTGAACGGGCCCGTCACCATCAGCCGCGCCGAGGTGTCGGACCCGAGGTCTACGCTGCGGGCACAGGAGTCATAGACGCGATTGTCCTCCGCGATCCGCACCAGCCGGGAGCCGGCGCCGGGCGGCGTTGTCTTGATCATCTCCTCCGCGGACGGGATCCGCGGGTTCGTCCCCCGCAGATAGTCCTTGATCATCGGCAGCCTGGCGCCCATGGCGGGCAGCTCGGCGGCCACGTCCTCGTCGAGGCCGAGGGCGGCGCCGAGGTGCTGGTTGATGTCGGCGTCGATGGCCAGGACGGGGCGTCCGGTGGCGGCGAGATGGCGGATGAACAGGGAGGACAGCGTGGTCTTCCCGCTGCCGCCCTTCCCTACGAAAGCGATCTTCATGTTCACGAAGGGTAGTCGAGCGGTAGCGGTGCGTGCCCCACCCTGTGGATAACTTGACCGCTTTCGGGTTGCGTAGGCTCGTACGCATGAGTAACAGCACCGACCCTCTGGTCGCCCTTGCCGAGCTCGACGGTGTCCCCGACGCGGTCGCCGCCATGCGCAAGGCGGTGGACCGGGTCTACGGGCACCGGGTCATGCGGCGGCGCAGCGAGGCGGTCTCCGCCGAGGCCGCGCTGCGCGGCGCCCGCGGCTCCGCGGCGCTGGCCGGGGCGGACTGGGCGCTGGAGGAGCTGCGCCGGCGCAGCGACTTCGGCGGCGCGGGCGAGCCCCGTACGGTCGGCGCCGCGCTGCGGGTGAACGCGGAGGCCGGGCAGCTGCTCAGCGTCTGGCGGCAGTCGCCGCTGCGGGTGCTGGCGCGGCTGCACGTGGTCGCGGCCGGGGAGAACGACGAGCGGGTCGGGCGGCCGCGGCTGGCCGGGGAGCCGGTCGACGAGCCAGGGATCGCGCTGCCGCTGCCCGACGCGGACGAGATGGCGGGGCGGCTGGACGCGCTCGCCGGGCTCGTACTCGCGGAGAGCAGTGCGCCGGCGCTGGTGACAGCCGCCGTGGTGCACGGCGAGCTGCTGGCGCTGCGGCCGTTCGGCTCGTACAACGGCCTGGTGGCGCGGGCGGCGGAGCGGATCGTGCTGCTGGGCGGCGGGGTGGATCCGAAGGCGGTGTGCCCTGGTGAGGCCGGGCACGGTGAGCTCGGGGCGCGGGCCTACGGGGAGGCGCTGGCGGGGTATGCGACCGGGACGCCCGAGGGGGTCGCCGCGTGGATCGTGCACTGCGGGCGGGCCGTGGAGCTGGGGGCGCGGGAGTCGATGGCGGTGTGCGAGGCGCTGCAGCGCGGGGCCGCGTAAGCCTGGACCCTCTTGGAAAGGGTTGCGGCGGTACCCGGAGGCACCGCCGCTGTCATGTCCATCGGGGTACCAAGCGTGCCATCTATTACGCCCATCAGGTGGGAACTTCGTCCTGACCTGGTGCGGCAGGTCCCTAATCGAGGGATCAGCGTCGCGTGGGTTCCCGATTTTCATGTGTCGGTCCGTGTGGCCGTCTGACGGGAGATCCTTGCGGATGCCCTCCGGTCTCGCGGGCCGTAAATCCTTTGTACTCCTGTCCGGTGGGAAGCGGAACCCCGGAGCGCAGATCTTTACTTTCACGTGCAAATACGTATGAAACGGGCGGGGTGGCGGAACGTCTGGGGCGGCTGGGTCTGTGCAGGTCAGACGGTGCGCACTCGCCTCCGCTGCGCGTACCAGACAACGCCCGCGGCGGTGGCGGCGGCGACTCCCGCGGCGGCCGCCACGAGCACCGGGCGCGGCGGCATCGTCAGCGCGAACTGCGGCACCCGCTGCTTGAGCCGGACCGGGCGGGAGAAGGGCAGCACCGGCCAGTCGCGGGCGGCGGCCTCGCGGCGCAGGCCCTTGTCCGGGTTGACCGCGTGCGGGTGGCCGACTGCCTCCAGCATGGGGACGTCGGTGATCGAGTCGCTGTAGGCGTAGGACCTGGCCAGGTCATAGCCCTCGGCCTTGGCGAGCTCGCGGACCGCGTCGGCCTTGGCGGGGCCGTAGGCGTAATAGTCGATATCGCCCGTGTAGCGGCCGTCCTCGATCACCATGCGGGTGGCGATGCAGCGGTCCGCGCCCAGCAACTCGGCGATGGGTTCTACGACTTCCGCGCCCGAGGTGGACACGATGACGACGTCGCGGCCCGCGAGGTGGTGCTCCTCGATGAGGGAGGCGGCCTCGTCGTAGATGATCGGGTCGATCAGCTCGTGCAGGGTCTCGGCGACGAGCTCCTTGACCTGGGCGACGTCCCAGCCGCGGCACAGCGCGGAGAGGTACTCGCGCATGCGCTCCGTCTGTTCGTGGTCGGCGCCGCCGATGAGGTAGACGAACTGGGAGTAGGCGGTGCGCAGTACGGCCCGCCGGTTGATCAGCCCGCCGCGGTAGAACGACTTGCTGAAGGTCAGCGTGGACGACTTCGCAATGACCGTCTTGTCCAGGTCGAAGAAGGCGGCTGTCCGAGGCCCCGCAACTGGGAAGGAGTGGTTTTCCACGAGTGCGAGCATAGGGCGCCCACCAATTGGCGTACGCTGTGGCGCGTGGGTTTGCCTGAGAAGGCTCTCGGGTACACCATGGAAGTCACGGATCGTTCGCGACCGTGCTAACCCGGTCCGGCTCCTCCCCCCCCGAGTCGGCCGTGGGGACGACCCCCGCTCTCCCCCCCGGCGGGGGTCGTCGCATGTCCGGATGCATTCGTTTCGTTGTAGCACTGCGCATCGGACCCCACGTGCGCCGTATCGCCCCTTGCGCGGGCTTCTCGCGACCGTCGGCGCCTTCCTCGATGAGTCAGACGTGTCACCGTCCGTAATCGTTGCGCCGGAAGCCGGAACTCACTCGTGTGGGTGGCGGAGTTTTTCACAACTGACAAGTTCTCCACAGATTTGGGCCAAGATCCGCAGAATTTCCAGGATCCCTGGAGCGTGATTCCCGCCGCGTCACACCGCGGCACACCGAACGCCGGTGCCGGACGGCACGGGAGTGGCGTGCGAACGGGGAGGGATCACTGTGAGCGGATCGAGTACGGCCGCCGGGACCGCGGACGGAGGCGGGGGCGCGGCGTCGGTGGGGCCCGGCGAGCGGCTGCCGCTGATCGTCACCGAGGACGAGGGGCTGCTGGACGACCTGCTGCGGCTGTGCGCCGCGGCCGGCACCCGCGCGGAGGTCGCGCAGCGAGCGGTGCCCGGCGACTGGACGGCGGCGCCGCTGGTGCTGGTCGGCGACGACTGCGCGGGGCGGCTGCTGGAGGCGCCGCGGCGCGGCGGCGTGCTGCTCATCGGCGGGGATCTGGATGACGCGGCGGTGTGGCAGCGGGCGCTGACGCTCGGTGCGGAGCATGTGCTGTTCCTGCCCGACGCGGAGTCCTGGCTGGTGGACCGGATCGCCGACGCGGTGGAGGGTGCGGGCGCACAGGCGCTGACGGTGGGGGTGATCGGTGGCTGCGGCGGCGCCGGGGCGTCCACCCTGGCCTGCGCCCTGGCGGTGACCGCGGCGCGAACGGGGCGGCGGACCATGCTGGTTGACGGCGATCCGCTCGGCGGCGGCATCGATGTGCTGCTGGGCGGGGAGCGGGCCGGCGGGCTGCGCTGGCCGGCGTTCGCCGAGTCGCGGGGGCGGATCGGCGGCGGCGCCCTGGAGGAGGCGCTGCCGGAGCTCCATGAGCTGCGGGTGCTGAGCTGGGACCGGGGCGACGCGGTGGCGGTGCGGCCCGAGGCGATGCGGTCGGTGCTGGCCGCGGCGCGGCGCCGGGGCGGGGTGGTGGTCGTCGACCTGCCGCGGCGAGTGGACGAGACGGTGGTGGAGGCCCTCGCGCAGGTGGATGTGGGGCTGCTGGTGGTCCCGGCCCAGCTGCGGGCGGTTGCCGCCGCGCGGCGGGTGGCCGGAGCGGTGGGGATGGTGCTGGGCGATCTGCGGGTGGTGGTGCGCGGCCCCGGGGTGTCGGGCCTTGCGGACGAGGAGATCGCCGGCCTGCTGGGGTTGCCGCTCACCGGCGAACTCCTGGCGGAGCCCGGTCTGTTGCAGGAGCAGGACGCCGGCGTGCCGCCGGGCAGCAGGGCCGCGGGGCCGCTGGCGCGCTTCTGCGACGCCTTCTGGGCCCGGGCACTGCCGCCCGCGCCCGCAGGCGGCGGAGGTGTGGCCGCATGAAGGGCCCGGAGCTGCTGGAGGCGGTGCGGCTGCGGCTGGCCGAGAGCGGCGCGGAGCCGACCCCGGCGCGGGTGGCGGCGGCGCTGCGCGAGGAGGGGCGGCTGCTCGGGGACGCCGAAGTGCTGGGCGTGGTGGGCTCATTGCGCTCGGAGATGGTCGGCACGGGCCCGCTGGAGCCGCTGCTGGCGGAGCCGGAGGTCACGGATGTCCTGGTGACGGGCCCCGACGAGGTCTGGGTGGACAGGGGCCGGGGCGTAGAACGCACCGACATCCGCTTCCCGGACGCGGCCGCGATCCGCCGCCTGGCGCAGCGGCTCGCGGCAGTGGCGGGGCGCCGCCTGGACGACGCCCGCCCCTGGGTGGACGCGCGGCTCCCCGACGGCACGCGGCTGCACGCCGTGCTGCCCCCGGTCGCGGTCCGCTCGGCCTGCCTGTCGCTGCGGGTGGTGCGCCCGCGCGCCTTCAGCCTCGCGGAGCTGGCCGCGGCGGGCACGGTGCCGCCCGGCGGCGAGACGCTGCTGCGGCGCCTGGTGGCCGCCCGGCTCTCCTTCCTGATCAGCGGCGGCACGGGCACCGGCAAGACCACGCTGCTCAGCGCCCTCCTGAGCCTCGTCCCCGCGGACGAACGCATCGTGCTGGCCGAGGAATCCGCAGAGCTCCGCCCCGCCCACCCGCATGTCGTCGGCCTTGAGACGCGCCCCGCGAACCAGGAGGGCATCGGCCTGGTCACCCTCCAGGACCTGGTCAGACAGGCCCTGCGAATGCGCCCAGACCGCCTGGTGGTGGGAGAGGTCCGCGGCCCCGAGGTGCTGGACCTGCTGGCCGCCCTCAACACAGGCCATGAAGGCGGCTGCGGCACGGTCCACGCCAATGCCGCGGCGGACGTCCCGGCCCGGCTGGAGGCTCTGGGCGCGGTGGCAGGGCTCGGCCGGGCGGCGCTGCACAGCCAGTTGGCGGCGGCGCTGTCCGTGGTGCTGCATCTCGTACGGGACCGGGCCGGCCGGCGGCGGATCGCGGAGGTGCGGGTGCTCGACCGGACGGCGTCGGGGCTGGTGACGACGGAGCCGGCGGCGGTGTGGGGGCGCGGGGGCTGGGAGGCGGCGGCCGGGTGGGAGCGGCTGGGGGCGCTGTGTGCGCGGGATGGCGGGGTGGGGTCGTGAGGGGGCAGATGTCGGGAGCGTTGGCGGCCGGGGCGCCGTCGTGGCCTGCCGTTGGCGCTGTGGTGGCTCGGCTGCCGTCCTGGCCAGTCGCCGGGGTGGTGGCGTGCGCGCTGGCGGCGAGCTGGTTCGGCTGGCTCGGCTGGCGGGAGGGGCCGGCGGTGCGCAGGTGCCGGGAGATGTTCGGCGATGCCCGGGCGGCGGGTGCGGGGACGCCTGTCGCATGGGTGCTGCGTTGGGCGGGTGCGCTGCGGCGGCGGCCGGAGCTGTGGTGCCTGCCGGGTGGAGTGCTGCTGGGGCTGGCCGCCGATTCCTTGCTGCCGGTGATCGCGGCGGGGCCGGCGGCTTGGCTCGTAGGACGCCGGATCCGTGCGCGCCGCAGTGCGGCCGAGGAGGACCGGCGGGCGGCGGCGGTGATCGACCTGTGTGGGGCGGTGGTGGGCGGGCTGCGGGCCGGGCGGCAGCCGGGGGCGGCGTTGGTGGCGGCGGTGCGTGGAGATGTGGCCGGGGGTGGGCTTCGGACCGAGGTGCTGGCGGCGGCGCGTTTCGGGGGTGATGTGCCGGCGGCGTTGCGGCGGGCGGCTGCGGTGCCGGGTGCGGGCGGGCTGCGTGGCGTAGCGGCGTGCTGGCAGGTCGCGACCGACGGTGGTGCCGGACTGGCCGACGGGCTCGAGCGGGTGGCGGGGGCGCTGCGGGCCGAGCGGCGGCAACGGGATGAGTTGCGCGCGCAGTTAGCCGGACCGAGGTCTACGGCGGTGCTGCTGGCGCTGCTGCCGGTCTTCGGGCTGGTGCTGGGGAGCGCGATGGGCGCGGCGCCGCTGCGGGTGCTGCTGCATACGCCGTACGGGCTCGGGTGCCTCGCGGTGGGCGGGGCGCTGGAGTGGGCGGGGCTGGCGTGGACGGGGCGGATTGTGCGGGGTGGTGACCGCGATGTGGGGCGGGGGTGAGGGCGTGGTTGGAGTCGGGGGCATGGCCGGGGTTCAGGGCATGGCGGGAGTTCAGGGCATGGTCGGGGTAGAGGGCGTGGTCGGGGGCGGGATGGCGAGCGTGATCGCGAGTGTGGGATCGGGGGTCGGCGCGGCCGGAGCTTCGGTCGCGGGTGTCATGCCCGCCGCGATCAGTGTCCACAGCCTGTGGATGGCGATCACGTGCGCGGCGGCGGCGTACTGCACCGCGGACGCGGTGGCGGCTGCGTGGCGGGCGCGGCGGCTGCGGCGGAGGGCGGCGGTGCTGCTGGGCACGGCGGACGGGCCTGCTGGTGCGGCGGGCGAAGGGCGCGCGGGGCTGCGGGCGGCGAGCGGGCGGCTGGGGTTGCTGCGGCGGTGGCTCGGGGAGCCCGTGCGGTGGGCCCCGTATGTCTCGGGGGTTGCGGTGCTCATCCTGGCGGGTGGAGTCGCCGGTTGCGTGGCGGGACTCGCCGTGGCGTACGGAATACGGCGGTGGCTGCGGCGGCAGTTGGTGGCGGGAGCCGGGGGTGCGGGAGGAGCCGGTGGCGGTCGGGGCCGGGCCGGGGGAGCCGGGGCGGTCGGGGAGGGCGTCGCGGGCGGCCCGGTCTCGGGCGGAGTTGTGGTGGCGGAGTTGCCGTTGGCTGCGGAGTTGCTTGGGGCCTGTTTGGCGGCGGGGGCCGGGCCGCTGGAGGCCGCGGCTGCTGTGGGACGAAGCCTCGACGGTCCAGTGGCGGAGCGGCTGGCGCAGGGCGCCGGTGAGGTGCGGCTCGGGGGTGATCCCCGGGCGGCGTGGTCGCGGCTGGCGGCGATACCCGGGGCGGAGGGGCTCGCCGCGTGTCTGGAGCACGCGGGGGTCACCGGAGCACCGGTCGTGGACGCGGTCTCCCGCCTGGCCGCGGACGCCCGCGCCGAGCGGGGCCGGGCCGCCACCGCGCGGGCCCGGCGGGCGGCGGTGCTGGTGAGCGGGCCGTTGGGGCTGTGCTTTCTGCCGGCGTTCCTGGCGGTCGGGGTGGCGCCGGTGGTGATCGGGCTGACGGCGCGGTTGTTGCAGAGCACGTGAGTTGAGGATCGAGAGGGGATGCGAGATGTCGTTCAACGGGGGTGCGGGGGCCCGCGGAGCTGGCTGCGGCCGCGGATGGCGAGGGCTGGTGGCGAGAGCCACCGCGCTGGTGGGCGGGCGGACGTGCGTGCGTGGCGGGGACGCGGGGATGACCACGTCCGAGTACGCCGTCGGCACGATCGCGGCGGTGGGCTTCGCCGCCGTCTTGTACAAGGTGGTGACGTCCGGGGCGGTGAGTTCGGCGCTGCAGGGGATCGTGGAACGGGCGCTCCATGTCCCGTTCTGAGGTGGGGCAAGGCGAGTCCCGGCCGGACGCCGGGTTCGTGACGGCGGAGGCGGCGGTCGCGATTCCTGCGCTGGTGTTGGTCGCCATGGGGTTGCTGTGGGGGTTGGTGGCGGCCTGTGCGCAGATTCAATGTGTGGACGCCGCGCGGGCGGGTGCGCGGGCCGCCGCGCGGTCGGAGTCCGCCGGGGCGTCGACGGCTGCGGCGCGGGCGGCGGCGCCGCAGGGAGCGCGGGTGGAGCTGAGCCGGGAGGGCGAGCTGGTCCGGGTACGGGTGGCGGCCGCGGCGCCGGGGCCGTGGGGTCTCGGGCTGCGGCTGCGAGGGGAGGCGGTGGCTCTTGCGGAAGACACGGTGGGCTGACGGTGCCGCCTTGCGGCAGAGGGGCGTTGGCGGGACGGATCGGGGCTCCGCCACGGTGTGGACGGCGGTGGTGTGTGCTGCCCTGTGCGCGGTGTTTCTGGTGCTGCTCGGGGTGGGGCAGGCGGTGCTGGCGCGGCATCGGGCCGGGGCGGCAGCCGACTTGGCGGCGCTGGCAGCAGCGGACACCGCCCTGCGCGGCCCCGAGGCGGCGTGCACCGCGGCCAGGAGGGTGGCCGCCGCCCAGGGAGCCACGCTGGTGCGATGCGCCCTGACGGGCGAGGTGTCCGATGTGAGTGCCGCAGCACGAGCCGGCCCCTTCGAGCCGCAGGTCCGGTCCCGCGCGGGGCCCGCCAACGTCCAGCCAACCGGTCCGCGCTCGCCGCTGCCCTCACGGCAGCAGCGTGTCCAGCAGTCGCAAGGCGCCCGTCTTGCTCAAGGGGTCGTTGCCGTTGCCGCACTTCGGGGACTGGACGCAGGACGGGCAGCCTGAGTCGCATTCGCAGGCGCGGATGGCGTCGCGGGTGGCGCGGAGCCAGTCCCCGGCCACGTCGAAGGCGCGCTCCGCGAAGCCCGCGCCGCCGGCGTGGCCGTCGTAGACGAAAACCGTAGGAAGGAGGGTGTCGCCGTGGTGTGGCACCGAGACGCCGCCGACGTCCCAGCGGTCGCAGGTGGCGAAGAGCGGGAGCATGCCGATCGAGGCGTGTTCCGCGGCGTGCAGGGCGCCGGCCAGTTCCTCCTGCGGTATGCCCGCCGCGTCCAGTTGATCTTCCGTCACCGTCCACCACACGCCCCGGGTGCGCAGCGTGCGCGGCGGCAGGTCGAGCTTGGTCTCGCCCAGGATCTCGCCGGAGATCAGGCGGCGTTTCAGGTACGAGACGACCTGGTTGGTGACTTCCAGCGAGCCGAAGTGCAGCCGGGTGTCACCCCAGGCCATCTCGCGCTCGGTCTCCAGCACGGCCACGGACGTCGTGTCGCGGGCCGTCGTCGAGTACGGCGGGTCCGCGCGCTCGACGAGCGCCGCGTGGTCCTCCAGGTCCAGTTCGCGCACGCGGTAGGTGCGGCCCTGGTGCAGGTGCACCGCGCCCTCGTGCACGGTCGTGTGCGCCGAGGCCGCGTCCACCGTGCCCAGCAGCCGCCCCGTCTCCGCCTCCACCACATCGACCGGGCGGCCCCCGCCGCCGCGGATATCGGCGAGGTCCGCCGCGCGCTCCCGCCGGGTCCAGTGCCAGCCCGTGCTGCGCCGGCGCAGCATGCCGCGCCGCTCCAGTGCCGGGAGCAGTTCGGGGGCGGACGGGCCGAAGAGCGGCAAGTCCTCCTCCCGCAGGGGTATTTCCGCCGCGGCGGCGCACAGGTGCGGAGCGAGGACGTACGGGTTGTCCGGGTCCAGGACCGTCGACTCCACCGGCCGCCGGAAGATCGCCTCCGGGTGATGGACGAGGTACGTGTCCAGCGGATCGTCGCGGGCCACCAGCACCGCCACCGCCCCCTGCTGATCCCGGCCCGCCCGCCCGGCCTGCTGCCACAGCGACGCCCGGGTGCCCGGGTAGCCCGCGATCAGCACCGCGTCCAGGCCGGAGACGTCCACGCCCAGCTCCAGCGCCGTCGTCGCCGACAGGCCGAGCAGCTCGCCGGAGTGCAGGGCGCCCTCCAGCAGCCGCCGCTCCTCCGCGAGGTAGCCGCCGCGGTACGCCGCCACCCTCCCGGGAAGCGAGCGATCGACCTCTTCCAGGCGCTCCTGCGCGATCTTCGCGATCAGCTCCGCGCCGCGCCGGGACCGTACGAAGGCCACCGTCCTGACCCCGTCCACGGCCAGGTCCGTCAGCAGATCCGCCGTCTCCGCCACCGCCGTGCGCCGCACCGGCGCGCCGCGCTCGCCGTGCAGCTCCGTCAGCGGTGGCTCCCACAGCGCGAAGGCCAGCTCGCCCCGCGGCGAGCAGTCCTCCGTGATCTCGGCGACCTCCACCCCGGTCAGCCGCCCGGCGGCCTCCCCGGGCGCGGAAGCCGTCGCCGACGCCAGCAGGAAAACCGGCGAGGAGCCGTACTTCGCGCACAGCCGCCGCAGCCGCCGCACCACCTGCGCCACATGCGAGCCGAAGACCCCGCGATAGGTGTGGCACTCGTCGATGACCACGTACCGGAGCGTGCGCAGGAAGGACGACCAGCGCGGGTGGGCCGGGAGCAGGCCGCGGTGCAGCATGTCGGGGTTGGTCAGCACGACGTTCGCGTACAGCCGGACCCACTCGCGCTCCTCCACCGGCGTGTCGCCGTCGAAGACCGCGGCGCGCACCGACTTGCCCAGCGGCGCCGCCAGCTCCTTCACCGCCCGCAGCTGGTCCGCCGCGAGGGCCTTCGTGGGGGATACGTACAGGGCCGTGGCCCCCCGGCCGTTCGGCGCCTCGGAGCCCTCCAGCGCCGCGCTGAGCACCGGCGCCAGATAGGCCAGGGACTTCCCGGAGGCGGTGCCCGTGGACAGCACCACGGACTCGCCGGCGAGCGCCCGCTCGGCCGTACGGGCCTGGTGGGTCCACGGCGCCGCGATGCCCGCCGCCTCGATCGCGCCGACCACCTCGGGACGGATCCCTACCGGCCAGTCGGCATGGCTGCCGGTGCGCGGGGGCAAGTGCTCCGTATGAGTGATGCGCTTTGCGCGGTCCGCCCGGGCGGCGAGCCGCTCCAGGACCGTACGGGGGTCCCTGTGTCTGTCCATCGGCACCGAGTCTGTCACCGGAGTGACGGACAATGGCGTGAAGGCGTCGTGCTCGCCTGCCGGTAAGTGATTGAATGCCCTCGCGGATGCCGGTGAACTCCCCTGTCCCAGCGGCGGGGGCCCTGGATAGGCAGCCGCCCGCTGCAAGGTGCTGGAGGACCCGTGGATCTGTCCCTGTCGACTCGCAATGTGTCCGGCCCGTCAGGCGACCGCACGGTCGTCGAGGTCGGCGGCGAGATTGATGTGTACACCGCTCCCAAGCTGCGCGAGCAGCTGGTGGAGCTTGTCAACGACGGCAGTTACCACCTCGTGGTCGACATGGAGGGCGTCGACTTCCTCGACTCCACCGGCCTCGGGGTGCTCGTCGGCGGGCTGAAGCGGGTGCGCGCCCACGAGGGCTCGCTCCGCCTGGTCTGCAATCAGGAGCGCATTCTCAAGATCTTCCGGATTACCGGCCTGACCAAGGTGTTCCCGATTCACACCTCGGTCGAAGAGGCCGTCGCCGCCGAGGACTGAGAAGGCGGCGACAGCCGCACAGGACAGCGTCGGAGCGTGCCGGGCCTGCTGTGAAAGCAAGGGCCCGGCGCTCCCGACCGCCTGGCCTCGCCGCGCACCCGCCGAAATGGCCCGGTAGCGGCGGCCGGGCAGGCATGGACCCGAGGGGGATGGCATGGCCACCGTCGAATTGCGCTTCAGCGCCCTTCCCGAGCATGTGCGCACCGCGCGTCTGGTCGCGGCCGCCGTCGCCCGCCGGGCCGGCGTCGATGAGGCGGTGCTCGATGAGGTGCGCCTCGCCGTCGGCGAGGCCTGCTCGCGCGCCGTGGGGCTGCACCGCGCCGCCGGCATCGACTCCCCCGTGCGTGTGGTGCTGAACGAAGAGGAGAAGAAGTTCTCCATCGAGGTCGGCGACGAGGCACCCGAGACCCCGGCCGCCGGCGGCGTGCCCACGGCCCGTACCGGCGCCACGGCCCACCCCGACCCCGAGCGGCTGCCCGAAGAGCCCTCCGGCGAGGACGAGATGGGGCTCGCGGTGATCAGCGGGCTGGTCGATGACGTCGAGGTGACCAGCGACGATCAGGGTGGCGTGATCAGGATGAGCTGGCCCACCAATCCGGATATCGCGAGTTCTTGATCAATTCCCGCAAGTCCCCGGTAAGCCTCTGACGAGCCCCTTCCGAGATCATTTTCTGCTGACTCGTAGATCATTTCCGGTCATCACCGGTAGCTCGTTCGAGGGAATTGTGCTCGGCCTCCAGCCGCTCTGAAGACGGCGTAGTCCGAATTCCGCTTCACGCGCACTGTTTTGATCTAGTTCTCCTCCCTACAATCCGTCCACATCTTGCAGCTCAGGACGCCTGAGCGCTGCGGCCGCCCACCCCAGGTCAGAGCCGGGGATTGCCGCGCGCCCATGTGCCGTACGTCAAGGAGGACGAATGGCGGGGCTTTTCACCCCACTGCAACAGGACCTTCCCCTAGCCGCTGACCCGTCGCTGACCAGCGGCAACAGAGGGCTTGTGGTCGTCGTGGCCGTCGTGGCCCTGGCCGCGCTCGCACTTGCGGTGGTCCTGGTACGTCAAGTTCTCGCCGCGAGCGAGGGCACCGACAGCATGAAGAAGATCGCCGCTGCGGTGCAGGAAGGCGCGAACGCCTATCTGGCACGGCAGTTGCGGACCCTCGGCGTCTTCGCCGTGGCCGTCTTCTTCCTGCTCTTCCTGTTGCCCGCCGACGACTGGTCGGAGCGCATCGGGCGTTCGCTGTTCTTCCTGGTGGGCGCGGTCTTCTCGGCCGCCACCGGGTATATCGGCATGTGGCTCGCGGTGCGCAGCAATGTGCGCGTGGCCGCCGCCGCCCGGGAGGCGACTCCCGGCGAGGGCGAGTCCGCGAAGGACCTCACCGAGGTCTCGCACAAGGCGATGAAGATCGCGTTCCGTACGGGCGGCGTCGTCGGCATGTTCACCGTCGGCCTCGGCCTGTTCGGCGCCGCGGTGGTCGTGCTCGTGTACGCGGCCGACGCGCCCAAGGTGCTCGAGGGCTTCGGCCTCGGCGCCGCGCTGATCGCGATGTTCATGCGTGTCGGCGGCGGCATCTTCACCAAGGCCGCGGACGTCGGCGCCGACCTCGTAGGCAAGGTCGAGCAGGGCATCCCCGAGGACGACCCGCGCAATGCCGCGACCATCGCGGACAACGTCGGCGACAACGTCGGTGACTGCGCCGGCATGGCGGCCGACCTGTTCGAGTCGTACGCGGTGACCCTCGTCGCCGCGCTCATCCTCGGCAAGGTCGCCTTCGGCGACGCCGGGCTGGCCTTCCCGCTGATCGTTCCGGCGATCGGCGTCATCACTGCGATGGTCGGCATCTTCGCGGTCGCGCCGCGGCGGTCCGACCGGAGCGGGATGACGGCGATCAACCGCGGGTTCCTCATCTCCGCGGTGATCTCGCTGGTGCTGGTGGGCATCGCGGTCTTCACGTATCTGCCGTCGTCCTACAGCGACTTGGACGGCGTCGGCGACGCGATCGCCGGCCACGACGGCAACCCGCAGCTGCTCGCGCTCGTCGCCGTCGCCATCGGCATCGTGCTGGCGGCGCTCATCCAGCAGCTGACGGGCTACTTCACCGAGACCAACCGGCGCCCGGTCCGCGACATCGGCAAGACGTCGCTGACGGGCCCGGCCACGGTGGTCCTCTCCGGCATCTCCATCGGCCTGGAGTCCGCCGTCTACACGGCGCTGCTCATCGGCCTCGGCGTGTACGGCGCGTTCCTGCTCGGCGGTACGTCGATCATGCTGGCGCTCTTCGCGGTGGCCCTGGCCGGCACCGGCCTGCTGACCACCGTCGGCGTCATCGTCGCGATGGACACCTTCGGCCCGGTCTCCGACAACGCCCAGGGCATCGCCGAGATGTCCGGCGACGTCGAGGGCGAGGGCGCCCAGGTCCTCACCGACCTGGACGCGGTGGGCAACACCACCAAGGCCATCACCAAGGGCATCGCCATCGCCACGGCCGTGCTGGCCGCGGCGGCGCTCTTCGGCTCGTACCGCGATGCGATCGATACCGCGGCCACGAAGGCGGGCGAGGTGTTCGGCGAGAAGGACGGACCCATGGGGCTCGCGCTGGACATCTCCCAGCCGAACAACATGGTCGGCCTGATCCTCGGCGCGGCGGTCGTGTTCCTCTTCTCCGGGCTCGCGATCAACGCGGTCTCACGGTCGGCGGGCGCGGTCGTCTTCGAGGTCCGGCGGCAGTTCCGCGAGAAGCCCGGGATCATGGACTACACGGAGCAGCCGGAGTACGGCAAGGTCGTCGACATCTGCACGAAGGACGCGCTGCGCGAGCTGCGCACGCCCGGCCTGCTGGCTGTCATGGCACCGATCGCGGTCGGCTTCTCGCTCGGCGTGGGGGCGCTCGGTTCGTTCCTCGCCGGCGCGATCGGCTGCGGCACGCTGATGGCCGTCTTCCTGGCCAACTCGGGCGGCGCCTGGGACAACGCCAAGAAGCTCGTCGAGGACGGCCACCACGGCGGCAAGGGCAGCGAGGCCCACGCCGCGACGGTGATCGGCGACACGGTCGGCGACCCCTTCAAGGACACCGCAGGCCCGGCGATCAACCCGCTGCTCAAGGTGATGAACCTGGTGGCGCTGCTGATCGCGCCCGCGGTGGTGCAGTTCTCGTACGGGCCTGACGAGAGCGTCGGGGTGCGGGTCGCGATCGCCGCGGTGGCGATCGCGGTCGTCGTCGGCGCTGTGTACATGTCCAAGCGGCGCGGGATCGCCGTTTCCGACGAGGGAGAGGAGACCCCGGGTCGGGCTGCCACGTCCAAGACAGCCGACCCGGCTGTAAGCGCCGCCAACGGCTGAGTGACCCGATAACGGATCCGGGTGATCCGTAACACCCCGCGATGCCCCTTTTGCGCTGCAGGTTGGTGCGAAAGGGGCATCGTGCCGTGTGCGAGCTGCGGAATTCGTCATAAGAGGCGATGTCCGGTGTATCTTCCGGGGCTGATGAGCCATGGAAAGGACGCCCCGGTGCCGATCGGTAGATGTTTCAGCAAGAAGCTTTCCGCCCCGCTGGCCGCGGGAGCGGTCGTGGTCCTCGCGCTGACCGGCTGCGGCAAGGACAACGGCGACGACGCCAAGGCCAAGGACTGGGCCGGCACGGTCTGCGACAAGGTCCAGCCGCAGCTCAAGGCGATCCAGTCCGCCAACGCGGACATCACCAAGGCCGCGGAGGAGAAGGACCCGGCGAAGGTCCAGTCCGCCTACAAGACCTCCTTCGACAAGATCGCCAAGGCCTACGCGGCCATGGGCGACGCGGTCGAGGGGGCAGGCGCCCCGCCCATCGACGACGGCAAGAACACCCAGACCGGGGCGGTGAAGGAGCTCCGCGACACGGCGAAGGCGTACAACGCCGTCAAGACCACCGTCGAGAAGCTCGACACGAGCGACCAGGGCGACTTCGGCGAGGGCCTGAAGGACGTCGCGGGCGAGCTCGAGAAGCTCAACAAGACGGGCGACCACGCGCTGGGCAAGCTGCAGTCCGGGCGGCTCGGCCAGGCGATGTCGGAGCAGGCCGGGTGCCAGAAGCCGGAGTCCGTGCCTTCTAAGGCGGCGTAGACCGCTTCGGGCGGGGCGGCCCGTCACAATGGCGGCGTGAGTACGAACAGCGACGCCGCCGCCACCCCGCCCGTCCCCCTTCCCGCCCCCGAGCGGTGCGCCGCGCTGCGGGATGCGTTTCTTGCGCAGGGGTTCACCGCCGATGGGGTTCTGGAACTTCTCGGTGGCCCTGCCTACGCGGCGCTCGGCCGCGGCGAGACGGTGCCCGCGGAGCGCGCGACCCGGGAGCCGGGGCCGTTGGCCGCGCTCGTACGGCTCTTTCTGCTGCAGGGAGCCGTGCCACGGAGCGCCGTCGCGGACGTGCTGCCCGTCGAGGAGTGCCTGGCGGACGGATGGCTGCGCGCGGAGGGCGATCTCGTACGGGCCGCTGTGGATGTGCGGCCGTACGGCGGGCCAGACGGGCAGGACTGGTTTGTCGTATCCGACCTCGGGTGTGCGGTGGGGGGTGCCGCGGGGGCTCGGGGCGGGCCCGATGTTGTGCTCGGGGTCGGTGGGGCGTCCATGACGCTTGCCGGGATCACCGTGCGGGACAAGGGTGTGCGGGTGCTGGATCTGGGGGCCGGGTCCGGGATTCAGGCGTTGCACGCGGGGGTGCATGCTTCGTCGGTTACGGCCACGGACCTCAACCCGCGGGCGCTTGCCGCGACGCGGCTGACGCTTGGGCTGTCGGGGGCTGCGGAGGCGGAGCTGCACGAGGGGTCGCTCTTCGAGCCGGTGGCCGGGGAGAGCTTTGATCTCGTCGTTTCCAATCCACCCTTTGTGATCTCGCCCAGTCGACGGCTCACGTATCGGGATGGCGGGATGCGGGGGGACGAGCTGTGCCGGTCGTTGGTCGAGCAGGCGGGGGCGTACCTCTCTGAGGGCGGCTATTGCCAGCTGCTCGCCAATTGGGAGCACACCGGCGAGGGCGACTGGCGCGAGCGCGTCGCGCGGTGGGTGCCCGCCGGATGCGATGCGTGGATCGTGCAGCGGGAGGTGCAGGACGTCGCGGAGTACGCGGAGCTGTGGCTGCGGGATGCGGGGGATCGGCCGGGGGCCGACGCGTATGCGGAGCGGTACGACGCGTGGCTGGAGGAGTTCGCGTCGCGGGGAACGCGGGCCGTCGGGTTCGGGTGGATCACGTTGCGGAAGTCCGCGGCGGCGGTGGCCGGTGGTGCGTCGCTGACCGTGGAGGAGTGGCCGCATGCGGTCGAGCAGCCGCTGGGGGACGAGGTGCGGGGGCATTTCGCGCGGCAGGACTTCCTGCGGGGAGTGAGGGATGACTCGCTGCTGGCCACCAAGTTCGTGATGGCCGGGGACGTGGTGCAGGAGCAGGTGGGGAGGCCCGGCGAGGAGGACCCGGAACATGTCGTGTTGCGGCGCGGGCGAGGCATGCGCCGCGCCCTGCGGGCCGACACCGTCGGCGCCGGCTTCGTCGGCGCCTGTGACGGGTCGTTGAGTGCGGGGCGGATTCTCGATGCGATCGCCCAACTGGTGGGCGAGGACTCGGGTGCGCTGCGGGAGGCTACGCCCCGGGTGATCCGGGAGATGGTGGCCGAGGGGTTTCTCGAGCCGGTCGCGGCGGCTGAGCGTGGGGCGTCGATGAGGGCGCCTTCCCGGCGGCCGTAGCAACCCTCTCCCGCGCATCGCGGCTTGCCGATGGGCGTACGAGAAGAAGCACGGCCACTCCCGCCGCCAGGGCCACGGAGCCTGCCACCACATTGGCCGTATTCAGGCCCGCCGCGAAGGCGGACCGGAGGACCGGCTCCGGCAGGTGCAGGCCGGCTGCCCCGCCACCCGCCAGGGCGTGGGACGCCGCGTCCGGGTCGGGGGCCTTGCCCGTCAGGGCCGATGCCATCCGGTTCGTGGTCAGCGTGCCGAAGATCGCCACGCCGAAGGCATATCCCAGCTGACGGAAGGTGTTCACCGCTCCTGAGGCCATGCCGGCCTGTTGCGGGGGGACTGCTGCCAGGGCGGCACCGGCCACCGAGGGGTTGACCATTCCTACGCCTATGCCGGTGAGGATCAGGCCGGTCGTCAGGGCGGGCCACCCCGATGTGCCGGACAGGGTTGCCTGGGCCAGGGCGCCTGTGCCGATCAGCAGGAGGCCGCCGCCGATGACCCAGCGCTGGGGAAGCCGGTCCAGGGCCCGGGAGCCGGCGGCCGCGGTCACGAAGGCCGCGGCAGCCAGGGGGATCAGCACCAGGCCGCCGCGTACGGGGCTCAGGCCGAGAAGGGTCTGCAGCCAGATCGAGGTGTACGGGAGGACGCCGAAGGCCGCGGCATTGAGGGCCAGAGCGCCGAGCATGAAGCCCACGAAGGCAGGGCGACGGAAGAGGGCCAGGTCCAGCATGGGATGGGGCGCGCGGCGCTCGATCAGGATGAAGGCGAGCAGCGCAGCCGCCGCCAGCACGGCAGCCGTCCGCGGCTCCGCCGAGGTCCAGCCCAGGGCGCCGGCGCGCAGCACCGCATACGCCGTCGCCGAGGCGAAGACCGCGAAGGTGGCCGTGCCCGGCCAGTCGATGCGGCGGCCGGTGCCCTTGTTCTCGCGGACTGCCAGCAGGGTCAGGGCTATTGCCGCCGCGCTCAGGGGGAGGTTGACGTAGAAGATCCAGCGCCAGCCGATGCCCTGCGTCAGGAGGCCGCCGAGGATGGGGCCGAGGGCGGCCGCGGCGCCGCTTACCGCGCCCCAGGTGCCGAGGGCGATGGAGCGGTCGCGGCCGGAGTAGGTGGCGCCGAGGAGGGAGAGGGTCGTCGCGAACATCGCGCCGGCGCCGATGCCCTGGATGCCTCGGGCCGCCACCAGCATGGCGGGATTCGTGGCCAGGCCGCAGGCGAGTGAGGCGAGGGAGAAGAGGGCGGTGCCGAGGAGGTACATCTTGCGGCGGCCGACCACGTCGGCCATGGCGCCCGCGCCCATGAGGACCGCGGCCAGGGCCAGGGCGTAGATGTCGATGACCCACTGGAGGTCCGAGAGCGAGGCGCCCAGGGCGTGGCCCATGTCCGGCAGGGCGACCACGACGATCGTGATGTCCAGCAGGAGCATGAAGGTTCCGAGACAGACCGCGAGCAGCGGTCGCCATTTGGTCATGGTGGTTTCCCTTCGGGAGTTGGTTCGCTCCGAAGGCTGCGCGCGGGGTGGTGGATACTCGTACGCAGAAGACAGTTATCGGTGGAATCCGACACTAAGAGGGAAGTACACGGTGCAATTCGACGATGTCGATCGCAAGCTGCTGCATGCTCTCGAGGTCGACGGCCGGGTGCCGTTCCGTCGGGTCGGTGAGGTGATCGGGGTGTCCGATCAGACCGTGGCGCGGCGGTATCGGCGGCTCTGTGAGCGGGCCGGGCTGCGGGTGGTGGGGGTGCGGGACGGGGTTCGGCTGGGGCAGGACCAGTGGATGCTGTCGTTGCGGTGTGCGCCTGATGGGGCTGATGCGATTGCCCGGGCGTTGGCGCGGCGGGGGGATACGGCCTGGATCGGTCTTGCGTCCGGGGGGACCGAGGTGATTGTGAGCACGCGGGTGCGGTCCCGGGGAGAGCACGAGGAGCTGCTGCTCAGCAAGCTGCCGCGGACGCCGTCGATCGTCGAGATTCATGCGCATCAGATCCTGCACCGCTTTTACGGGGGGCCGGAGGGATGGCTGCACAAGTCCGATGCGCTGGGGGCCGAGGAGGTCGACGCGCTCAGTCCCGTCCGTGGGACGAATGGAGCCGCGGCGATCGGGGCTGAGGACGAGGCGCTGGTCGTTGCCCTGGAGGGGGACGGGCGGGCGACCCTTCCCGAATTGCGGCGGGCCACCGGGCAGTCCGAGTCGGCGGTGCGGCGGCGGCTGGAGCGGCTGCTGGGGACCGGCGCCGTCTATATCGATGTCGAGTACGACACGGAGCCCGTGGGCTATCGCCACCGTGCCGTGCTGTGGATCACGGCCTCGCCCGCGCTGCTCGACCAGGTCGGCGCCACCATGGCGACGCATCCCGAGGTCGCCTTTGCCGCCGCGGTCGCCGGCCGGTGCAATCTTGTCGCGGTCGTTGTCGTACGGGACGTACCCGATCTGTACCGGTATCTCAGCGGGCCGCTCGGCCGGCTCGAAGGGGTCGAGCGGATCGATACGTCCTCCGTCCTCCGGCAGATCAAGCAGCTCAGGTACGAGGAGGGGCGGCGGTGAGGTGATCCGCGACACGCCCGGGGGCGCTTGTCGACCTACCAGGTTTAAAGGGGTGTGCGGCAGGAAGACCGGTAGTCGGGTTACCGTTCGAGTGACGCCCTGGGCTTTTGCCGCTTGACACGGGGGCGGGATGTACCGTCACACTCCGCAGCAATGCCGCACGGCAGAGCCACCGGCCCAGGACCGCAGCAAAGACGACCGGAGAAGAGAGCGAAGTTGTCCGCCACCAGCCAGACCCGCCGACTCGTCATCGTGGAGTCGCCCGCCAAGGCGAAGACGATCAAGGGCTACCTTGGCCCCGGCTACGAGGTCGAATCGAGCGTCGGGCACATTCGCGATCTTCCGAACGGTGCCGCCGAGGTTCCGGCCAAATACAAGGGAGAGCCGTGGGCGCGGCTGGGCGTGAATGTCGACGCCGACTTCCAGCCCTT
Organism: Streptomyces boninensis; assembly: GCF_048572725.1. NCBI lineage: Bacteria > Bacillati > Actinomycetota > Actinomycetes > Kitasatosporales > Streptomycetaceae > Streptomyces > Streptomyces boninensis. The sequence continues at coordinate 4,676,022 of NZ_CP183837.1, read as the reverse complement.
GTATGTCGTAAACAGTGACAAAAAACAGCAGGTCAGCAAGCTGAAGCAGCTCCTGGCCGAGTCCGATGAACTCTTTCTCGCGACGGATGAGGACCGCGAGGGCGAGGCCATTGCCTGGCACCTTCTCGAGGTGCTGAAGCCCAAGGTCCCGGTCAAGCGGATGGTCTTCCACGAGATCACCAAGGACGCCATCCAGCAGGCCGTCAATAATCCGCGCGATCTGAATCAGAAGCTTGTCGACGCCCAGGAGACGCGACGGATCCTCGACCGGCTGTACGGGTATGAGGTCTCGCCCGTGCTCTGGAAGAAGGTCATGCCGCGGCTGTCGGCCGGGCGTGTGCAGTCGGTGGCCACCCGGCTGGTCGTGGAGCGGGAACGGGAGCGGATTGCCTTCCGGTCCGCGGAGTACTGGGACCTGACGGGCACCTTCGCGACGGGCCGGGCCGGAGACGCGTCCGACCCGTCGTCCTTCGGCGCCCGGCTGAGCGCGGTCGACGGGAAGCGGATCGCACAGGGCCGCGACTTCGGCCCCGACGGCCAGCTGAAGACCGACTCCGTCCTGCACCTCAACGAGGAGAACGCCCGGGCGCTCGCCGCCGCCCTGGAGAACACCCACTTCTCCGTCCGCAGCGTCGAGTCCAAGCCGTACCGGCGCTCGCCCTACGCCCCGTTCCGTACGACCACGCTGCAGCAGGAGGCCTCGCGAAAGCTGGGCTTCGGCGCGAAGTCGACCATGCAGGTCGCCCAGCGGCTGTACGAGAACGGCTTCATCACTTACATGCGTACGGACTCCACCACGCTCTCCGACACGGCCGTGGCGGCCGCGCGGGCGCAGGTGACGCAGCTGTACGGCAGCGACTACCTGCCGGACAAGCCGCGGATGTACGCCTCGAAGGTCAAGAACGCCCAGGAGGCGCACGAGGCCATCCGCCCGTCGGGTGATCGTTTCCGCACGCCGGCCGAGACCGGCCTGAGCGGCGATCAGTTCCGCCTCTACGAGCTGATCTGGAAGCGCACAGTCGCATCGCAGATGAAGGATGCGACCGGGCAGTCGGTGACCGTGAAGGTGGCGGGAACGTCAGCTGACGGCCGGGACGCCGAGTTCACGGCCTCCGGCAAGATCATCACGTTCCACGGCTTCATGAAGGCGTACGTCGAGGGCGCCGACGACCCCAACGCCGAGCTGGACTCCGCCGAGCGCCGGCTCCCGCAGGTAGCCGAGGGCGACGGCCTGACGGCGGAGGAACTGGCCGTCGACGGCCACGCGACGAAGCCGCCGGCCCGCTACACCGAGGCGACGCTGGTCAAGGAGCTGGAAGAGCGGGAGATCGGGCGCCCTTCGACGTACGCCTCGATCATCGGGACGATCCTGGACCGGGGATATGTCTTCAAGAAGGGGACGGCGCTCGTGCCGTCGTTCCTTTCCTTCGCCGTGACCCGGCTGCTGGAGCAGCACTTCGGGCGGCTCGTCGACTACGACTTCACCGCGAAGATGGAGGGCGATCTCGACGCGATCGCCCGCGGCGAGGCACAGGCGGTGCCGTGGCTGCGGCGCTTCTACTTCGGCAGCGATGGCGTCGAGACGCCGGTGGATTCCCGTAACGGCTCCGGCGAGGACCACCTCGCCGGGCTGAAGGAGCTGGTGACCGACCTGGGCGCGATCGACGCCCGCGAGGTGTCGTCCTTCCCGGTCGGGAACGGAATCGTGCTGCGGGTCGGGCGCTACGGCCCGTACGTCGAGAAGCCCTCGGAGGTCGAGGGCGAGACCGGCCAGCGCGCCGATGTGCCGGACGACATGGCGCCGGACGAGCTGACGGTCGAGTACGCGGAAGAACTGCTCGCCAAGCCGAGCGGCGACTTCGAGCTGGGCGCGGACCCGGAGACCGGGCGCCAGATCGTGGCGAAGGACGGCCGTTACGGCCCGTACGTCACGGAGGTCCTCCCGGAGGGCACACCCAAGACGGGCAAGAACGCGGTGAAGCCGCGGACGGCTTCGCTGCTCAAGTCGATGTCGCTGGACACGGTCACGCTGGCGGACGCGCTGAAGCTGCTGTCGCTGCCGCGGGTGGTGGGCGCGGACGCCGAGGGCGTCGAGATCACCGCGCAGAACGGGCGCTTCGGCCCGTACCTGAAGAAGGGGACGGACTCGCGCTCGCTGCAGACCGAGGACCAGATCTTCGACATCACGCTGGAAGAGGCGCTGGCGATCTACGCCCAGCCGAAGCAGCGGGGCCGGGCCGCGGCCAAGCCGCCGCTGAAGGAGCTGGGCACGGACCCGGTGTCGGAGAAGCCGGTGGTCGTGAAGGACGGGCGGTTTGGGCCGTACGTCACTGATGGCGAGACGAATGCCACGCTGCGGCGGGATGACGACGTCGAGACGATCACGCCGGAGCGCGGGTATGAGCTGCTGGCGGAGAAGCGGGCCAAGGGGCCGGCGAAGAAGAAGGCAGTGAAGAAGGCGCCGGCTAAGAAGGCACCGGCGAAGAAGGCTGCCGCCAAGAAGACCGCTGCGAAGAAGACCACGGCCAAGAAGACGACGGCCAAGAAGACGGCGGCGGCTAAGAAGTCGACGGCTAAGAAGACGGCGTCGGCTCGTACGGACGACTGACCGGCTTACTGGCCCACCCACCCGCCCGTTGCTCTCGCTCCGCGAGGGTGGCGGGCGGGTTTGGTGTTGGTGGTGGGTGAGTTGGTGTCGATGGTGGATGGGTGAGTTGGTGTCGGTGGTGGATGGGTGGGTGGGTGTCGGCGGTGGGTGGGTTGGTATGGGCGGTGGGTGGGCTGATGTCGTTGGCGGGTGGGTTGGTATCGGATGGTGACGGGCGCGCTGCCGGGGTGCTTTGGGGTTCGGTGCGAGTGGGGTGGCTGGCTGCGGGGGAGTGGGGGCGGGGGCTGGGTTGGGGTGGCCGGGTAGCGGTTGGGGGGGCGGACGAGGGGGGAGCTGGGGTGGCCCAGTTGGTTGGGCGTGCTGGCGCTGGGCCTTGGGCTGGTGGACGTGGTGGCAGGGGCGCTGTGCCGGCGGAGGGAGGAGCCGAGGGGTTGCCGGGGCGCTGCGCCGGCGGCGGGAGGAGTCGGCGGCGGGAGGAGCCGGGGGCGTCGAGTGCGCGGGAGGAGTCGGCGGCGGGAGGAGTCGGGGGGCGTCGAGTGCGCGGGGGGGGGCGAGTACGCCGGGGGGTGTCGAGTACGCGGGGACGGCTCGGGTGTTTGTTGGGCTTGGGGTGGATTCGGTGGGCCTGCTCCGGGGACTTCTTCAGCAGGCCGCAGGTATCGCGCGGTGGGGGGTTGCGGTGCGGGGTTGGCCACGAGTGAGGGGCGGTGCCTGGGTCGACCTAACCTTGTCCGGGAGGAGGGTCGAGTGGAGCGACGCTGCCGAAGAAAACCCCGGAATCTGCCCAGGCCGGCCACAGAGGTTTTCTTCGGTAGTGTCGCGGAACTCGGCCCGGCCCACCCACTATGAGCCTGTCCGGCGTTTGAGGACTCCGTGGCGGAGCCACAGGATGCCCGCGCCGCCAGGCGCGAAGAGAAGAACCGGGCAACCGTTCGGACACGGCCGTGAAGCGGAGCCCCGCGCCCCGCTAGTCTTGGCGGAATGGTGACCGCAGCCGACGACCACAACGCCCTAGCCGCCGACTCGCGCGAACGCGCACTGCGCGCGCTCCTGCGCTACCCCCCGCTGCGCCGCCTCTGGGGCGCCCAGCTGGTCGGCGGCATCGGCGACGCGCTGTCCGTCCTGGTGCTCGTCCTGCTCGGCCTCCAGGCCGCCGTATCAGCCGAGAGCTTCGGCGGCGGATACCGAGGCGCCGCCATCGCCATCGCCGTCGTCTTCGGCGTACGCATCCTCGCCACCCTCCTCTTCGGCGCCGTCCTCCTCGGCCCCGTATCCGCCCTCCTCGCCGGAGGCGACCGCGACCGCGGCAGCGGCACCCGAGCCCCCCTCGACCGCCGCTGGACCATGATCACCACCGACGCCCTCCGAGCAGCCGCGCTGCTCATCGCGCCGCTGTGGATCGACTGGACCCCGGACAAGGCCCTCGGCTGGATCCTGGTCACCGCCTTCGTCACCGGCGTCGCCGAGCGCCTGTGGACCGTGGCCAAGGACAGCGCCGCCCCCGCCCTGCTCCCCGCCCCGCCCGCCGAAGGCGCCGCGATAAGGCCACTGCCCGACAGCCTCGACGCACTGCGCCGCCTCTCCCTCCGCACCGCCTACCTGAGCCTGCCGATCGCCGCCGCCGGCCTCGTCGTCGTCACCCTGATCAGCAATCTCCTCGGCTCCGGCTTCGACTGGTTCACCACCCACCAGGCCGCCTTCGGCAGCTATCTCGCCGCCGGCCTCTTCGCCGCCTCCATCTCGGTCCTCTACTTCGTAGAGCTCCCCGACAGCAGCGGCACCCGCCCCCGCTCCCCCCTGGAAGGCCTGCGCCGCCCGAAGCGCAACGGCGCGCCCGACAAGGGCCGTACGAGCGCCATCCCGCTGCTCGTCCTCGCCGGCGCCGCGGTCGCCGCGGCCATCGCCGCGTCCGTCTCGCTCGCCGTGCTGCAGGCCTACGACCTCGGCGGCGGCCCCGTCGCGTACGGGCTCCTCGTCCTCGCCTTCACCGGCGGCCCGGTGATCGGCATCCGGTACGCGAGCCGCATCCTGCCCGCACTCTCCCGCCGCCGGCTGCTGGCGACCGCGACCGCCGTCACCGGCATCGCGCTGCTCGCCGTCGGCCTCGTCGGCGACGCGACCACCGGGCTGCTCCTCGCCCTCCTCGCGGGCATCGCGGCCGGCACCACCGCCGCCACCGCCCACGACCTGCTCGACCAGGAGACCGAGGACCCGCGCCGCCAGCGGCTCACCGACCACCTGCACGCGGCGGTACGTATCGCCATCGCGCTCGCCGCCATCGGCGCCCCGCTGCTCGCCGCCGTGATCGGGCAGCACCGGGTGGAGAGCGGCGACTTCGTCTTCGCGCACGGGGGCGCGGCCTTCGCGTTCATGCTGATCGGCGCGCTGCTGCTGCCGGTCGCCGCCTTCGCGCTCGTACGGACCGACGACCGGCAGGGCGTCTCGCTCCGCCGCGACCTGCGCGACGCGCTCTTCCGCGGCGCGGAGCCGGCGCAGGCGCCGTCGGCGAAGGGCTTCTTCATCGCCCTGGAGGGCGGCGACGGCGCGGGCAAGTCCACGCAGGTGGAGGCGCTTGCGCAGTGGATCCGCGACAAGGGCCACGACGTCGTCGTGACCCGCGAGCCGGGCGCCACCTCGATCGGGCAGCGGCTGCGGTCAATCCTGCTCGACGTAAGCAGCGAAGGCATCTCCCACCGCGCCGAAGCACTGCTCTACGCCGCCGACCGCGCGGAGCACGTGGACAGCGTCGTACGGCCCGCACTCGAGCGCGGCGCCGTCGTCATCTCCGACCGCTACATCGACTCCTCCGTCGCCTACCAGGGCGCCGGCCGCGACCTGTCCCCCACCGAGGTCGCGCGGATCTCGCGGTGGGCGACGGACGGTCTCGTACCGCACCTCACCGTCCTCCTCGACATCGCGCCCGAGGCGGCGCGGGAGCGGTTCACCGAGGCGCCGGACCGGCTGGAGTCGGAGCCGGCGGAGTTCCATGAGCGGGTGCGGTCCGGGTTCCTGGCGCTGGCTGCCGCCGATCCGGCGCGCTATCTGGTGGTGGAGGCCGCGCAGGAGGCCGAGGCGATCACCACGGTCGTACGGCACCGGCTCGACCAGATGCTGCCGCTGTCCGACGCCGAGGTGCAGGCGCAGGAGGAGGCCCGTAAGCGCGCCGAGGAGGAGCGCAAGCGGCGGGAGGCCGAGGAGGCCGCCCGTAAGGCCGAGGAAGAGCGCCTCGAACAGGAGCGGCAGGCCACCCTCGCCCGGCTGCGCGCCGAGGAAGAGGAGCGCAAGCGCCGCGAGATCGAGGAGGCCAAGCAGCGCGAGGCCGAGCGCGAGGCGGAGATCGCCCGGCAGCGGGCGGAGGAAGCCCGGCTGATGGCCGAGGAGGAGCGCAAGCGGCGCGAGGCCGAGGAGGCTGCGCGCCGGCAGGAGGAGGAGCGGAAGCGCCGGCAGGCCGAGGAGGAGGCGCGGCTGCGCGCCGAGGCCGAGGAGCGGCGGCGCGAGAAGCAGCGGCGGGCGGAAGAGGCGCTGCTGCGGGCCGAGGAGGCGCGGCGGGCGGCGGAGGGAGCGGCGACAGCGGCCGGCGCTGCCGACGCCGCTGATTCCACCGGCGCGGAGAGCCCGGCCGAGGTGACGCAGGAGCTGCCGCAGGCAGCGCCCGCGGATGCCGCTCCGGAGGACGCGCCCTCGCAGGCCACCACGCAGCAGCTCCCGCAGCCCGGCGCCCCCGCCGACTCCGAGTCCGCGACCACGCAGAAGCTGCCGCAGTCGACCCCGGAACCGGACGCGGAGGAGACGCGGGTCATCCCGCAGGTCCCCGATCCGGACGCTGCGGAGACCCGGGTGATTCCGCAGGTCGAGGAGCCCGGGGCAGGCGAGCGCGCGCAGCGCGAGCGCCCCGACTGGGCGGTGGAAACGCCGCTCGACGACCTCCCCACGCTCGCGGACGAACTCCTCGGCCCGCACGATGAGGAAGAGGAGCAGCGGCGCCGCCGCTGACGCAGGACCTTGGGCCTGGCCCGGGCGAGGCGTTCACGGCATACGATCAGACGATGGCTGACATGACCGACACCTCGCCCGGCTGGCTTGCTCCCGAATCGCTGGAGCAGGCGCGTGCCCAGATGCCGATCCTCTACGTCGATGCCGTACCGGTCCGCGTGGACGACCGCGGCGAGGTCATCGCGGTCGGCCTGCTGCTGCGCATCGGCCCCGACGGGACCGTGAGCCGCGCCGTGGTCTCCGGGCGGGTGCTGCACCACGAGCGGGTGCGGGACGCGCTGCTGCGGCATCTGGAGAAGGATCTCGGGCCGATGGCGTTCCCGAAGATCCCGGCGTCGCCGCAGCCGTTCACCATCGCGGAGTACTTCCCGACGCAGGGCATCACGCCGTACCACGACCCGCGCCAGCACGCCGTCTCCCTCGCCTACGTCGTCCCCGTGACGGGCGAGGCGGCGCCGCGGCAGGATGCGCTGGACTTCGTCTGGTTCACGCCGCAGGAGGCCGCGTCGGACGCGGTGCAGCGGGAGACGACCGGTGGGCACGGGCTGCTGATCAAGCAGGCGCTGGCGCATCTGGGCTGCTCGTTCTGAGGCGTCGCGCTCGTCCTGAGGTGTAGTCCGCTCCACCTCGGCTTGCCTGCCTGCACCATCGCCCGGCGGGCGGGGGATTTCTAGCGTTGACGTCATGTTCAGACGGCAGCGCGGCGGTACGGCCGTACGCACTCAGGATCATCCCCTCGCCCTCAGCTTCGAGGGCGTCTCGCGTACGTACGGCGGCGACCGCCGCGCCCTGGACGACGTCACCCTGGCCGTCCGGCCGGGCCGCTTCGTGGCGGTGCTGGGGCGGTCCGGGTCCGGCAAGTCCACGCTGCTGCAGTGTGCTGCCGGTCTCGACCGGCCGACGTCCGGGGTGGTCCGCGTCGGCGGTACGGAGCTGGCGGCGCTGAACGAGTCCGCGCTGACCCGGCTCCGCCGGGAGCGGCTCGGCTTCGTCTTCCAGTCGCTGAATCTCGTCGAGTCGCTGACCGTCGCGGAGAACGTGGCCCTTCCGCTGATCCTGGGCGGCGTCGTCACGGACGCCGCTCGCGCGCTGCCCGCACTGGAGGCCGTGGGCCTCGCCGACCGGGCGGGTGACATGCCGGCCGACCTCTCGGGCGGCCAGCGGCAGCGGGTCGCGATCGCGCGGGCGCTGCTCACCGAGCCGGAACTCGTCTTCGCCGATGAGCCGACGGGGGCGCTCGATCCGGTGTCCGCGGGGGTGGTGCTGGGGCTGCTGCGCAAGGCCGTCGATGCCGACGGGCGGACGGTGGTGATGGTCACGCATGATCCGGTGGCGGCGGAGTGGGCGGATGAGGCGGTGTTCCTGGAGGACGGGAGGGTCGTCGGGCGGCTGGATGAGCCGGATGCGGCGGCCGTACGGGGCGCCTTCGGCGCGATTGCCGGGGGTGGGTGGTGAGGCGCGCGTGGGGGCGGCAATCGCCTGCGGCGAACGCGCCAACGGGCTCGGCGCAGGCGTCGCGTCCCGGGGACGGCGGGGCGCCGGCCCCGTCCCGTACGGGCACAACTGCTGCCCGGCTGCTCGCCGCTCGGTCGCTGCGGGTTCATCGGCGGGCCTGGGCCGCTGTCTTCGCCGCCCTCGTCCTTACCTCCTTCGTCCTCGGGGGCTTCGCCCTCGCCATCGGGTCCGCCGCGCTCGGGCATGCGCGGGTGGAGCGTTACGCGGCCGCGCCGCTCGTGGTCGCGGGCGACCAGAGCACGCGCTTTACGGCCAAGCCCTGGGGGAGCGAGCCGAATACGGAGGAGGTCGCGCTGACTGAGCGGGTTCGGCTGCCGCGGGCTGCGGTGGGTGTGGTCGCGGGGGTGGAGGGCGTACGGAAGGCGGTGCCCGACGACTCGGTCCCGGTCGGGGTCGCGGTCGCGGGCGGCGCGACCCGGGACGGCGGGGGCAGGGAGACTGTCGCCGCCACCGGGCGCCCCTGGCCTGCCGCTGCCCTCGCTCCGTACGAGCTACGCGAGGGGCGCGCGCCGCGGGCGGCGGGTGAGGTGGTTGTGGGCGGTGGGCTCGCGCGTGCGGCGGGAGAGTTGGCATCGGATGGTGACGGCAGCGTCGCCGTCCCGCGTTCGGGCTCGGTGCGGGAAACGGAAGGCTGGCTGCGGAAGGGGGGCGGGGCCCCCGCGCGTGCGAGCGGTACGGGCAGTCTGAGCCTCGCTGGTGAGGCATCCTCCGCTCGACGACCGGGCGCAAAGGTCACCGTGAGCGTCGACGGGCAGCGGCGGACCTACGACGTCGTCGGCATTGCGAGCGGGCCCGAGGCGGTCTACTTCACCGCCGCCCATGCCCGTACGCTCACCGGCCGCCCCGGCTCCGTAGCCACCATTGGTGTCCTGCCCGAGCCGGGTGTCGGCAGCGCTGTCCTCCACGACCGCATCCGCCGTGCCCTCGATGCCGCGGATGTACGGGACTCCGCCGCCTCCCATCGTGCCAAGGACGACCGCACCGCCCCGCGCATCCTCACCGGCGATGGCCGTGGTGCGGCTGAGCATCTCGATGCCGCACCCGCGCGCAGCGGGCTGCTCGAGCTGCTCGGGGCCGTGGCGGCCACGCTCGTCATGGTGAGCCTGCTTGTCGTCGGTTCGCTGATCGCACAGGCGCTGCACCAGCGCCGCCCTGAGCTCGCTCTCCTACGTGCCGTCGGCGCCACCCCGCGGCAGCTCCGCGCTGCCGTTGGCCGGGAGGTCGGGTACGTGGCCGCCCGCGCGGCTCTGCTCGGCAGCGTCGCCTCCGTGCCTGCCTTCCTGGCGGCCTGGCAGCCGCTCCCCACTCCCGAAGGGCTTCAACTCCCCACCCCACCCTGGCTCTTCGTCGCCCCCCTCCTCACCGCCGCCCTCACCCTCGGGCTCGCCCGCCTCGTCGCGCTCCTCGCCACCCCGCGCTCCGACCGCCACGACCGGCGGCCGTCCCGGGCCCGGCAGCGCGCCGGGGTCGGGCTGTTGCTCATCGGCACCGCCTCCGCGGGCACCGCGGCCGCGCAAAGCGGTGAGACGGCGGCGGCTGCCGCCGGGGCCGCCGCCGTGACGATGACCGCCGCCTGCGCGCTGCTCGGGCCTTGGATTGCGGCCGCCGCCATGCGGCTGCTCGACAAGCCGCTGCGGCGGCGCGGGCCAGGTGGCTTTCTCGCCGCCGCCGAGTGTGCCGCCAACTCCCGCCGCCTCGGCGCCGCGATCACCCCGATCGTGCTGGTCACCGCCTTCGCCACCGTCCAGCTCGGCGCCGACGCGACGCAGCGCCACGCGGGCGCCGAGCAGGCCGCCGCCGCTCTCCGCGCCGATACGGAGGTGGCCGCCCCCGGCGGCGTCGACCTCGACCGGCTCCGGGCCCGTACGGGCGTCAAAGCCGCGACCGAAGTGCTGCCCACCACCGTCGTCCTCGCCCGCCGCGAGGCCGGGGAGCCGCGCCTCGACCGGCTGCCCGCGCTGGGCGTCACCCCGTCGGCGCTGCCTGACACCCTCGACCCGAAGGTCAGCTCCGGCCACCTTGCCGGGCTGGACAAGCCCGGCACCGTGGCGGTCGGCCGCGACCGCGCGCGCTCGATGGGCCTCGACCCCGGCGATACGTTCACGCTCCGCCTCGGCGACGGCCAGGAGCGCAAGCTGCGGGTCGCCGCCGTCTACGAACGATCCCTCGCCCTCGGCGACTTCCTCTTCGCGGCCGATCAGCTGCGGCCGTACGTATCGGAGCCGCCGACCCGTGCGCTGCTGGCGACCGATACGCGACCGGCGAAGGCTCCCGCCCCCGTCCACCTCCGCCCACCCGACGCGTCCCTCACCACCGCCGTGGCTGGCACCGCCGTCGCCGCAATCGCCGCCCTCACCCTCATCTCCGTCCTCAGCACCCTCGCCCTCATCACCACCGGCCGCCGCCCCCAACTCGCCCTCCTCCACCGCGCCGGCGCCTCCCGCCACCACCTCCGCGCCCTCCTCCGCACCGAGGCGGCCCTCATCGCCGCCACCGGACTCGCCCTCGGCGCCGCCGTCGCCCTGCTCCCCCTGGCGGCGTTCAGCTTCGCCACCGCCCGCGCGCTGCCGTACGTATCGCCGGCACAGGCCGCGCTGACCGTGGCGGTCGTGGGGCTGGTCACGTACGCCGGGATCATGCCGCGGGCCCGCACCCATGGCTTGGGTGCGGGCCCGTAGGAGCGGTGGATCGGTCGAGCTCAGTCCTCGATCGTCCGCCGGCGGCGCATCCACCACGTCAGCCCGCCGCCGACGGCGGCAAGCGCGGCCGCGATGCCGGCGATCAGGCCGATCGGGGTGTTGGAGCCGGTGTCGCCGAGTTCGCCGTCAGCATCGCCGTCGCCGGGCTTGCCGGGCGGCTGGTGCGTGGCCGGGGGCGAGCTGTTCCCCCCGCCCGGCTGCGACGGGGAAGGCGTCGGGTCGCCCGGCGTGGGGTCGCCGGGGCCCGGGTCGTCGGCGCCGTCTCCCGGAGCGGCGCGGCCGGAGCCGCCGCCGCCCAGGTAGGCGGTGTCCGTGTTGCGGTAGGCCGTCTCCGACTTCACCGACGTCTTGGTGGTCTCGTCCAGGCGCGGCTTTTCCAGGTTGAACTGGACGCGGCTGACGTTCCTCCTCGGAGACTTGGAGAAGTCCACGCCGCCCACCGTGTAGGTGTAGATCTGGCCGCCGTTCTCCCACTCGTAGGTGTACTCGCCCTCGAGGAACGACTTCCGCGCCTGCTCCCACACCGTGCGCTTGTCCCAGTTCTGGTGCGGGGCGCGCAGCGGCCAGCGCTTCAGGTTGTTGCTGTTGATGATCTTCCGGAAGTCGGTGGCCTGCTGGGCGTCCTGGCGGCGTACGAACTCCGCCGCCACGCGCGACCGGTAGACCGTCCGCAGGTCCTTGTACTTCGGGTCGTTGTTGACCTTCTTCTTCACCTCGGGGGTGATCAGCCGCCGCATCAGGTCGACGGTGTACTGCTTCTGCTGCTCCGTCAGCTTCTTGCTGCAGTGGTCGGCGGGGACGGCGTCGAAGTCCATCTTCGCCGTGTTGACCTTCAGCGGGGCGTCCAGGATGTAGATCCCACCGTCCTGCTGGCGTACCTTCGCGCGCTCCGGGACGATCCAGTTGCGGATCGGGGAGAAACACGGCACGCCGTCGACCTTCGGCACGGCGTTCATGTACTCGCGGCCCGGGGACTGCTTCGGGTTCAGGGTGCGCGCCCAGTCCCGCTTCATCTCCATGTCCGCTTCCAGCAGGACGCGGCCGGCGTCGGTCTTGGCGAACTTCGCGTCCATGATCTTGTCCGGCTGGTCCGGGTTGAGGTTCACCCACATCCGGTCCGGGGTGAGCGCCAGCCAGGTGAAGAAGGCGTCCGAGGAGAGGCTGAGGGCCTTTTCGCCGCCGTAGCCGGGCGCGGTGTCCTCATTCGGTACGTAATCGGCCTTGAAGGAGTAGTCGATTCCCTTGCCCTTGACCGCATTTCCGACGTAATTCAGCTCCAGGGTGGAGAAGTCGACGCCGCCGGGGCGGCCGAAGCCGCCGCGGGTGTTCGCGCCCTGGTACATCTTCTGCAGTTCCTTGGCCATGGCCCGGTCCTGGCCCTGGCGGTACGCGGCCTCGGACAGCGGGCCGCCGGTGCCGACCCGGTTCACGGACGGATTGAAGTTCGGGTCGTACTTGGTGTACTGGTTCGGCTTCCACCGGGGGATCGCGTTCGAGCGCTGCTCGCGGATCGTCACTCCGTTGGAGCGGCCGGTCTCCCGCTGGATCTGCGCGTTGAGTTTCTTGTACGCCTCGCGGGTGTTCTGGGTGACCCGCTCGCCCATCACCATCCGCAGGCTGTGGTCACGGAAGCCGGGCGAACGCAGCACATGCCGGTCCCACTTCAGCTGCTTGGGAATGTGCTTGCCGTTGGACTTGAACTCGCCGAGCTCCTTCGTCTTCTTGTTGTAGAAGTCGTAGATGCGCACGGCCTGCTTCTTGGTCTTCGGGTCGATGACCGGCTTGCCGTTCTTGTCGGTCACCTTGACCCGGACCTCGCACAGCCAGTCGGGGCCGACCAGCTTGAACTTCTGCACCATGTGGCGGCCGAAGCCGTGGCCCTTGGTCCGGTTGAGCTCGTTGCCGGAGATCCGCACGTCCACGTAGCGGGTGAAGTCGCGGATCGTGTACCGGTTGTTCTTGCGGATGTTGTTCCCGTACCGGGCGTAGATCTCCAGCACCCGGTACTTGGTGTTCCCGGTCTGCTCGTACTTCTTCTTCCACTTCTGGATGGCCGCGTCGGTCCGCCCGGCCAGCTTCTGCTGGGCCGCGTTCGGGGCCTTGAGACCGTCGAAGGCGTGGGACGGATTGTCGGCGAAGTACGCGGTCCGGTCGCCCTCCGGGTTCGTACTGAACTGCTGGTTCTTCCCCTGGACCCCGGAACCGGCCACCGGTGCGCCGTAATTCCGGTTCAGGTACATCTGGTCGCATCGTTTGCCGGTCAGACCCGGCGCCGCGGCGGCGCTCCCGACAAGAGCCGGCAAGCCGGAGAAAAGCACGCCGATCAAGGTGAACAACGCCACCGCTGTACCCCTGCGGCGGCGAGCGCGCGCAGGTATGAGTTTCCTCACAGAAGGCATCCCTGGTCATGGGGGCGCGTGGAAACAGAGCACGGCGGCGCGCGCCCCCGTCTCGTGCGCCGCCCGGCCGACACACAATAGATCGGCTCAACGGGCGGGCCGGAATGCTTTATTGCGTAATCTTCACAGCAACAGCGCTTTCTTCACACGGAGTTGCCGGATGGCCCGATTCCCCGGTGCGCGGCTGCTCTAAGGTGAGGCGCTATGCACGAGTTTCCGCAGCCCACGCTCGCCCCCGATCTGCCCGCCTGGCTGGCGGAGCGCTCCCGGCAGTTCGACGGTTGGTGCCGGGCCACCGGGGCCCCCGAGGGCACCTGGGACTTCTCCCCCGCCTCGCTCGACGCTCTGGAGGAGCTCGTGCGCGCCCGCTATGGCAGCGAGGAGCAGATCGACGACGATCGCATGGGTCTCTTTCTGCAGGGTGCTTGCTGGTACGTGGGTGAGGTGGCCGTGCGGCAGCGGGGATATCGGTGGCACTTCTGGCCGTTCGCGGTCGCGGGGGCTGCGCTGCCCACCCCCTTCAGCTCCGGGGAGCCCGGCGTGATCGACTCGCCCAGCGTGGGCGCGGCCAGCGCGCGGGAGGGGCAGGGGACCGATCCGATGGGGCTGATCCTGACCCTGTTCTGGACGGTTGACGACGTCGATGAGCCGGTCGAGGCGCATCTGACCGACATCCTTGAGGGCTAGGGGCGTTACGCCGCCTCCAGATACGCCAGCACCGCCCGTACCCGCCGATGGCCCGCATCGCTCGCCGGCAGGTCCAGCTTCGCGAAGACGTTGCCGATGTGCTTGTGGACGGCGCGCTCCGTCACCACCAGGCGGGTCGCGATCGTCGTGTTGTCCAGGCCTTCGGCCATGAGCGCCAGCACCTCGCGCTCGCGCGGCGTCAGCGCGGATAGGGGGTCGTCCTTGCGGCGGGCCATCAGCTCCGTGACGACCTCGGGGTCGAGGGCCGTGCCGCCGCCCGCGACCCGCTCCAGCGCGTCCAGGAACTCGTCCACCCGGCCGACCCGGTCCTTCAGCAGATAGCCGACGCCGCGGGCCCCGGCGCCGAGCAGCTCCGTCGCGTACGTCTCCTCCACGTACTGCGACAGCACCAGCACCGGCAGCTCGGGCAGCTCCTTGCGCGCGGCCAGGGCGGCTCGCAGGCCCTCGTCGCGGAAGTCCGGCGGCAGCCGCACGTCGAGCACCGCCACATCCGGCCGCTCACCCAGCAGCAGCGGCAGCACCTCGGGGCCTGCGGCGGCCACGCCCGCGACCTCGTGTCCCGCGGAGGTGAGGAGGAGGACGAGGCCCTCGCGCAGCAGGGCGTTGTCCTCGGCGATCACCACGCGCACGGCAGCTCCACTTCGATCACGGTGGGCCCGCCCGCAGGGCTGTCGACCGCCACCCGCCCGTCCAGTGCGGCCACCCTACGGCGGATGCCGACCAGGCCGCTGCCGCCCGACTCGTCCACGCCGCCGCGCCCTTCGTCCCGTACGACGACGCGCAGCACTCCAGGCCCCCGGGCCAGCCGGACGTCCGCAGCGTCCGCGCCGCTGTGTTTGGCGGCGTTCGTCAGCGCCTCCGCGACGGCGAAGTACGCGGCCGCCTCCACGGCGGCGGGCGGCCTGGTGGCGTCCTCGACGCCGTCGTCCGCCACCGTCACGTCGAGTCCGCTGCCCGCCGCCAGGGCCCGTACGGCACCGGTGAGGCCGCGGTCGGTCAGCACCGGCGGGTGGATGCCGCGGACCACCTGGCGCAGCTCCGCGAGGGCCTCCTCGGCCTGGTCCTGCGCCTGGTCGAGGAGGTCGCGGCCGCGCTGGGGGTCGTTGGCGTACGCCCGCCGCGCCAGCCCGATCCGCATCGACAGCGACACCAGGTGCGCCTGGGTGCCGTCGTGCAAGTCGCGTTCGATGCGGCGCAGTTCGGCGCCGTGGGCGGCGACCGCGTCTGCGCGGGTCGTGGTCAGCCGCTCGATCCGGTCGGCCAGCTCCGCCGTCGCCGGGGACGGCAGCAGCAGGGCGCGGGCGATGGCCGCCTCGGTGTCGGCGAGGCGGGTGACCAGCGGGAGCAGCACGGGGCGGCGGCGCAGCAGGCCGTGCCAGAAGCCGTCGACCAGCAGCGCCAGGACGAAGACCAGCAGTGCGGCGTACATCAGCACCAGGCCGTAGATCAGATGCGCCACGTACCAGCGCAGATCGCGGTACGTGCCGGGGTCGGTGACGGCGATCTGCACGCGCTGCCGGAGCGGGCCGGTGAGCGGCAGATACGCCTCCGGGACCGGCTCCCCCGACCACGCGGCGGTGCGGCGGCGCTCGAAGCCGGTGAGGCGGCGCATCAGCACGACCGTCTCGGGGAGGACGCCGGCGCCGACGACGATCACGGTCATGACGGCGGTGAAGAGCAGCAGGCCGAACATCACGTAGCAGAGGAGGCTGAGAGCGGCGCCGACCAGCAGGTGGACCATGGCCTGGCCTGCCCGGCGGATGTCATCGCTCATGCAGGTCAGGCTATGTGAGGGGGTGGGGCGGCGGCGGTGTAGCGTGCTACACCATCGATCCGGCAGCGGGCTCCATGGGCGCGGGCGGCGTTCTCCGGGAGTGTGAACACGTACCCAGCAAGGGCCCGTCAGGGCCTCTCCGGAAAGGCTCCGCCATGAAGTCCCTCCTCTGGTTCGCCCTCTTCGCGTCCCTCGTCGTCAATGTCTTCGTCAGCCTCGCGATGCCGGACAGCGCGCTGCGGCTGCTGTGCAACATCGTCAGCGGTGTCGTGGTCATCGGCTCCGGCGTCGGGCTGTGGATGCTGCGCGGGTCGCGTACGGGACGGACCGCGTAATCGATGTCAGTGCCGTACCCCACAATGGGGGCATGACGGTGTGGGACGACCTCGTGGGGCAGGAGCGGGTCAGCGAGCAGCTGATCGCGGCCGCGCGCGACGGGGATGCGCAGGTCACCTCGGGCGAGGCTCCGGCCGGGTCCCGGATGACCCATGCCTGGCTGTTCACCGGGCCGCCCGGCTCCGGGCGCTCCACGGCCGCGCGCGCCTTCGCGGCCGCGCTGCAGTGCGTCAGCCCCGACCGGGCGCTGGAGTCCGGCGTCCCCGGCTGCGGGTTCTGCGACGGCTGCCACACCACGATGGTGGGCACCCATGCCGACATCACGATCCTCACCACCGAGCTGCTCTCCATCGGCGTCAAGGAGACCCGCGAGCTGGTCCGCAGCGCGGGCCTGGCGCCCGCGGTCGGCCGCTGGCAGGTGATCGTCGTCGAGGACGCCGACCGGCTGACCGAGGGCGCGGCGAATGTGCTGCTCAAGGCGATCGAGGAGCCCGCGCCCCGGACCGTATGGCTGCTGTGCGCGCCCTCGCTGGAGGATGTGCTGCCGACGATCCGCTCCCGCTGCCGGCACCTCACGTTGCGTACGCCCCCGATCGACGCCGTCGCCGACATCCTCGTCCGCCGCGATGGCATCGAGCCCGCGGCCGCCGCGGCCGCGGCGCGCGCCGCGCAGGGGCACATCGGCCGGGCGCGGCGCCTTGCCACGGACGAGCGGGCGCGTACGCGCAGGGCCACCGTCCTGAAGCTGCCGCTCGCCGTCGATGACATCGGCGGCTGTCTGCGCGGCGCGCAGGAGCTGGTCGACGCGGCCGCGGAGGCGGCGAAGGAGCAGGCCGAGGAGGTGGACGCGCAGGAGACCGAGGACCTGCGCACCGCGCTCGGCGCGGCTCCCGGCGGGGCCGGCCGGATGCCGCGGGGCACCGCGGGCGCGATGAAGGAGCTGCAGGACAAGCAGAAGCGCCGCTCGACCCGGACCCAGCGGGACAGCCTTGACCTGGCGCTGATCGACCTGGCGGGCTTCTATCGCGATGTGCTGGCGCTGCAGCTGGGCTCGGGGGGCGCGCTGTCCAATGACGACATGCGCGACGCCCTCGACCGCCTCGCGAGCTCCTCGCCCCCCGAGGCCACGCTCCGCCGCATCGAGGCGGTGCTCGCCTGCCGCGAGGCCCTGGACCGGAACGTGGCACCGCTGCTGGCGGTGGAGTCGATGACGATGGCGCTGCGGGCGGGGTGACGGCGGCGGGGTGACGGCCGCCCGCGCGTTGCCGTACACCTGACGCCCCCTCACTCATACGGGCCGCCCCCGCGGGGCACGCGAAGCGCCGACCGTGCCCACGCGGTTACTCTCGGTGCATGCACCCAAGCCGCCTCATCGGCACCGCCGCGGCCGTCCTCGCGTCCGCGCTGCTCGCCTCGGCCTGCTCGTCCGGCTCCGACACGCCCGCCGGGGCCGACCCCGGCTCCCGCCCCGACGCCGGGCATGTGAGCAAGACCCTGGCGGCGCTGCCCGCCGCCGTCCCGGCGGACCTGAAGCCGTACTACGACCAGAAGCTGCGCTGGAGCGCCTGCGAGACCGCCCCCGGCTTCGAGTGCTCGACGCTGCGCGTACCGCTGGACTATGCGAAGCCTGGCGAGGGCGACGACGTCAAGCTCTCCGTCGCCCGCCAGAAGGCCTCCGGGCCGGCGGACCGGCGCATCGGCTCGCTCCAGTTCAACCCGGGCGGCCCGGGCGCCTCCGCCGTCGACTTCCTCACCGACTACGTCGGCGCCGCCTACCCGGAGCGCATCCGGGCCCGCTACGACCTCGTCGCCGCCGACCCGCGCGGCGTCGGCCACAGCGAGCCGGTGCGCTGCCTGAGCGACAAGCAGATGGACCGGCACACGCAGACGGACGCGACGCCCGACGACGCGGCCGAGGTCAAGGAGCTGACCGCGGCCTTCGACATCTTCGCGCAGGGCTGCAAGAAGCGCGCCGGCGAGCTCCTCGGCCATGTCTCGACCACCGAGGCGGCCCGCGACATGGACGTGCTGCGGGCGGCGCTCGGCGACAAGAAGCTGCACTACGTGGGGGCGTCGTACGGCACCATGCTCGGCGCCACATACGCGGGCCTCTACCCCTCCCGTGCAGGCCGTCTGGTCCTGGACGGCGCCATGGACCCGTCCCTGACCTCGCTCCAGCTCAACCGCGAGCAGAACTCCGGCTTCACCATCGCCTTCGACGCCTTCGCGAAGGACTGCGTCGAGCGCAAGGACTGCCCGCTGGGCACGAAGAGCCCGGAGGAAGCGACCAAGCGCCTGAACACTTTCCTCGCGGGCCTCGACAAGAAGCCGCTGCCCACGGGCGAGCCGCGCAAGCTGAATGAGTCGCTGGCCACCATGGGCGTGCTGCAGTCGATGTACATGAAGGAGTCCTGGCCGCCGCTGCGGGACGCGCTCGCGGACGCCATGGGCAAGAAGAAGGACGGCAGCGCGCTGCTGGGCATGGCCGACACGTATTACGAGCGGGAGCCGGACGGCTCGTACGGCGACATGATGTACGCCTTCACGGCGGTCAGCTGCCTGGACCAGCCGGCGGCCTTCGACGACCCGGACGAGGTGGAGAAGAAGGAGAAGGCCTTCGAAAAGGACTCCCCGGTCTTCGGCCGCGACTTCGCCTGGGCGGCCCTGAACTGCGGCGACTGGCCGGTGAAGGCCACGGGCGAGGCCAACCGCATCGAGGCCAAGGGCGCCGGCCCGATCCTGGTCGTCGGCACGACGCGGGACCCGGCGACCCCGTACATCTGGGCAAAGTCCCTGGCGTCCCAGCTCTCCAGCGGCGTCCTGCTCACGTACGACGCGGACGGCCACACGGCGTACGGCCGCGGCAGCCGCTGCATCGACAGCGCGGTGGACCGCTACCTGCTGACGGGGAAGGCGCCGGAGGACGGGACGAGCTGCGACTGACCTGCCACTGACCTGCGGCTGACCTGCTGCGCAGCCCTCGTAACCACCCCGTTCTGAGCACCCTGCGAAACTGTGTAGACTTGTCGCCGTTGCGCCTGCCACGCTGGCAGCGCAGCATGCCGCCTTAGCTCAGTCGGCCAGAGCGATTCACTCGTAATGAATAGGTCAAGGGTTCGATTCCCTTAGGCGGCTCAACAGAAACCCCAGGTCAGGCACTCCCTGACCTGGGGTTTTGTCGTGGTGTCTGCCCTCTGTCAGCGGCTCAGTTGTGCTCCTCGTCGATGGTGTCGGCGGTGCCGTTGTCGAGCTTGACGATGACCCGTACGCCGCCCTTCTTGGCCGCGGCTTCGAGCTCACCTTCGGTGCAGCGCTTGTTGGGCTCGTCCCCGGCCTCGCCGCCGCAGATCCAGCCGTTGCCGTTGATGGTGGTGGCGGTGGCGCTGAAGAACGAGATCTCCTTGCCGTCGCTGCCCTTGAGCGTGTACTTGCCCGGGGCCAGGTAGCCGAGCTCGCCGGAGCGGGTGCCGGTCGGCTTGCCGGTGCCCGGGTTGTCGCCGCCGCCGCTGCTGGAGTGGTCCTCGACGATGCTGACCGCTATGCCATTCTTGATCTTGACGGTGGCGGAGACACCCTTCTTGGAGGCGGCCTCCAGCTGCGTCTCGGTGCACTTGGTCGCGGCCTGGCCCTCGGCGTCACCGCAGATCTCGCCGGCGCCCTGGATGTCGGTGTCGGCCGAGGTGAAGAACGCCTGCTCAACGCCCTTCATGTCGGAGACGGTGTACTTGCCGGGCGCCAGGTAGGAGACGTTGCCGAACCAGGTCCCCGACACGCCCTTGCCGCCCGACTTGCCCCCGCCCGAGCCACCCGAACCGCTGCCCGTCTTCGCCCCGGCACCGTCGGCGCCGCCCGAACCCCCGCCATCACCCTTGCCCTTCGCGTCAGAGCCCGAGTCCGAGGCCGACGACTCGGCGCCGCTCGCCTTGCCGCCGTCGTCCGAGTCCCCCTGACAGGACGTGAGCAGCGCGGTCGTGGCCATCAGAGCGGCGGCGGTGAGGACGGCCTTGCGGCGGTGGTTGCGGAGCATCATGTGGTTCCCCCCATAGCTGTACGGATGTGTCGGCCCGGCCGATCGGCCGGCAGCGCAGTGCGCTTGGTCGATCTTGAGCCTGCACGATCCGGAGCACTCAGGGGAAGATCAGTTACGAGGTGATGACGTACTCGGCGTGCCCCCGAGACGCACGGGCACCCACTCGGGCACGCCCCGCCGCAACGGGCACACTTCCCACCCGATCCCCGCCACTTCGGGCACGGCGTGCCCTGCCCGTACGCTTCAGACGCGTTGGATCACGTACATCCATGCCTGCCGGAGCGGGAAAATTTCGCCATGACGATTCGGGTGCTGGTCGCCGATGACCAGGAGATGGTGCGGCGAGGGCTGCGCCGGGTGCTGGAGAGCCAGGACGACTTCGAGGTCGTCGGGGAGGCGGCCGACGGGGTGGCGGCGGTGGCGCTGGCGCGGGAGCTGCGGCCGGATGTCGCGCTTGTCGACATCCGGATGCCGGGGCTTGACGGGCTTGAAGTCACGCGGCGGCTGGCGGGGGGTCCGGAAGGGGTGCGGGTCGTGGTCGTGACGACCTTTGACCTGGATGAGTATGTGTATCCGGCGCTGCGGCACGGGGCGTCGGGATTTCTGCTGAAGCGGTCGGGGCCTGCGCTGCTGGTCGAGGCGGTGCGGGCGGCGGTGGCGGGGGATCAGCTGGTGAGTCCGTCGATTACGGTGCGGCTGCTGAAGGAGGTCGGGGGCGGGCGGAGCCGGCCGGCGGTGGCGGCGCCTGCGGAGCCGTTGACCGAGCGGGAGCGGGAGATCGCCGGGCAGGTGGCGCTGGGGAAGACCAATGCGGATATCGGGCGGGAGCTGTTCATTTCGCCGGGGACGGTGAAGACCCATGTGGCCGCTATTCAGCGGAAGCTGGGGGCGCGTAATCGGGTGGGGGTGGCGGTCTACGCGTGGGACGCGGGGCTCGCGGCCGACGTCGATGACCGGGCCGGAGGCGCGAGGTGAGCTCGGGGACGGGCGGAGGGACCCCGGCCGAGGGATCGCGCGAGGTCGTCCCGCCCGGGGCCTCCCCGGGGGCGGTTCCGGCGGGCGTGGTCGCCCTGCCCGAGGTCTCCCCGGGGCCCTCGGGTGCGGCTGACGTCGCCGCACCCGAGGCCCGCCGCCTGGCCGTCGCCGCGGCGGTCGCCGCGCTGCTCCTGCTGCCTGCCGTCCTCGGCACCCCCGCCGCCCTCATCGTCGCCGTCCCGGCCGCCCTGGCCGCCTTCGTCCTGTGCCTGCGCCGCCCCTGGCGTACGACCCTCGGCATCCCCGCCGCACCGCTGACCGCTGCCTGCGCGGCCACCCTCGCCGCCGACTTCGCCTTCCGCGGGCCTCAGGGCTATGCCCTGCTCTGGGCGATGGCGGAGTACCCGCTGCTGCTGCTCCTGCTGCGGCGCACAGCCCGCCGGGCCCCCGAGCGCGTGGTGCTCGCGCTGGCCCCGCTGCTCGCCCTCGCCGCGGCGCTGCTGCCGCTGCGCTTCCTCTTCTCCGAGCCGGCAGCCAGCGGCCCGGCGGTCGCGTTCGCCTGCGTGGTGGCGGTCTTCCCGGCCGGGGCGGCCGCGGCGGTGGGGGTGTATTTCCGTACGGTCGAGAGCCGGGGCGCCCGCGCGCTCACCGTGGCGCTCGACCGGCAGCGGCTGCACGTGGCCGCCGACCTGCACGACTTCGTCGCGCACGAGCTGACCGGCATCGTGGTCGAGGCGCAGTCCGCGCAGTGGACGGGCGACCTCGGCGCCGAGGAGACGAAGGAGCTGCTGGCGCGGGTGGAGGCCGCCGGGGTGCGCGCCTTGGAGTCCATGGACCGTACGGTGCAGTCGCTGCGCGCCGACGCGCCGCCCACGCAGGCGTACGGGCTGGCGGACCTGCCCCGGCTCGTCGAGCAGTACGCGGCGCCAGGACCAGACGCGCGCGTCGAGCTGCGGCCGGCGCCGGGACTGGAAGGCACCCTGCCGCGCCTGACCGACGACGCCGCCTACCGGGTCGTGGTGGAGGCGCTGACGAACATCCGCCGGCACGCGACCGGCGTGACCCGGGTGACCGTCGATGTCGTACGGGCCGTGGGCCCCGGCGGCGCCCCGGCGATCGAGGTCACCGTCGCCAACGACGGCGCCCCCACGACCGCCCCTCGCCCCGGCGGCGGGACCGGCCTCCCGGGGCTGGGCCTGCGCGTACAGGCCCTCGGCGGCGAGCTGAGCTGGGGTCCGTACGGGAACGGCTGGCGCGTGCGGGCGCTGCTGCCCGCCTGACGACGTAACGCAGGATCTCTGCCGAACGGCAGATGTGCGCGCCCCGGCCCTGCCGGACCCTCGAGGGAGCCGATCACCGAACCCTCCAGGAGGACCGCGTGCGCTCCCTCGCCCTGGCCGCCGCGCTGCTCGCCGTCGGAGCGCTGAGCGCCTGCTCCGTCGACGCGAAGAACGCCGCGCCGCAGCACAAGACCTTCCCCTTGCCCGGCGAAGCCCTCGACGTGCAGGCGCACGGGACGCCCACCGACCTCGTCGCCGCCGACCGTAAAGACATCAAGGTCACCCGCTGGTTCGACGCCAAGGCGGGCAGCAAGAAGGAGCTGCGGTGGCGGCTCGACGGGCGCACCCTCGACCTGGAGGCGGGCTGCACCGGGCTCGCCCTGTGCGACGCGCGCTTCCGCGTCGAGGTGCCCCGCGAGCTGGCCGTGCTCCGCGACGGCCGCCGCACCGAGCTGCGCGGGGAGCGCTGATGCTGGAGCTCATCGACATCGCCAAGACCTACCGCGGCGGCAAGCGCGCCGTCGACGGCATCACCCTCCGCCTGGAGCCCGGCATGCTGGGCCTGCTCGGCCCCAACGGCGCCGGCAAGTCCTCGCTGATGCGCATCGCCGCCACGATCACCCGCCCCACCGCAGGGCAGGTCAGGTGGCACGGCACCGACGCCGTCGCCCGCCCGAATCCGCTGCGTACGCAACTCGGCTACCTCCCGCAGGACTTCGGCGTCTACCCGAACCTCTCCGCCCCCGAGTTCCTCCGCTACCTCGCCGCCGCCAAAGGCCTCTCCGCCCGCACCGCCCGCGCCCGCACCGAAGAACTGCTGCATCTGGTCAACCTGGCCGAGGCCGGGAGGCGCCCGCTCAAGGCCTACTCCGGCGGCATGCTCCGCCGCGTCGGCATCGCCCAGGCGCTGCTCGCCGACCCCGCGGTGCTCATCGTCGACGAACCCACCGCCGGGCTCGACCCGGAGGAACGGGTCCGCTTCCGCAACCTCCTCAGCGACCTCGCCGCCGACAAGATCGTGCTGCTGTCCACGCACATCGTCTCCGACGTGGAGTCCGTCGCCCGCGACATCGCGGTGGTCGCGGGCGGACGGCTGCTGTTCCGCGGCACGCCGGAGGAGCTGCTGCGGCGGACCGACGGCCAGGTGTGGGAGTTGGTCGTACGGCAGGAGGAGCTGGCGGCCGTACGGGCGCAGCATGCGGTGAGCCGGATGGTGCGCACCCCCGAGGACGTACGGGTCCGGCTGCTGTCCGTCGAGCCGCCCGCCCCGCACGCGCTGGCCGCCGAACCCGACCTGGAGGACGCCTACTTGGCGACCGTCGGCGCCACGGCCCGGCAGGCTGCCGCATGATGCCCGCGACCGCCGCCCGCCCGATGCCCGCGGCCGCACCTCGGCCGGGGCCCGCGGCCGCGCTGCGCCCGGTCCTCGGCGTCGCCCTGGCGGACGTCCGCGACCGCATCCGCCGCCCCGCCTACGCCGCCATCCTGCTCGCCGCGATCGCCCTCGGCTGGCTGGCCGTGCCGGCCGCCGGCGCCCATTGGGTGATCCTGCAGATCGGCGACCACCGCGGCACGTACAACAGCGCCTACGTCGGCCTGGCCACCGCGCTCGCGGGCGCGCTGTGGCTGGCGCTCGGCGGCTTCTACGTCGTCCGCGGGGTGGCGGCCAGGGACGAGGCGAGCGGGGTGGGGCGGCTGCTGGCGGCGACGCCGCTGCGTACCACCGCCTACTTCGCGGGGAAGTTCCTCAGCAACGTCCTGGTGCTGGCCTCGATGCTCGTGGCGCTGGCGGTGACCGCACTGGTGATGCAGCTGGTGCGCGGCGAGGACCGGGCGGTCGACCCGGTCGCGCTGCTGCTGCCCTTCGCGGTCGTCGCGCTGCCGCTGATGGTGGTGACCGCGGCTGCGGCCCTGCTGACCGATGCGGTGCCGGGGCTGCGGGGCGGGCTCGGGAATGTGGTGTGGTTCTTCGTGTGGCTGGCGCTCGCGATGGGCGGGCAGGGGGCGGGGGCGCCGCTGGGCGGCATCGGGGTCTACGACGCGGTGCGGTCCATGGACGAACAGCTGCGGGAGCAGGCGCCGGAGGCGCGCGGGGAGTTCAGCCTCGGGTTTACGTACACCGAGCATCCGCTGCACACCTTCACGTGGAGCGGATTCACGCCGGACGGCGGGTACGTGCTCAGCCGGGTCGCGGTCGTGCTGCTGGCGGTGGTGGTGGCGCTGCTGCCCGCGCTGTGGTTCGCGCGCTTCGACCCGGCGCGGGTCCGCGCCGCCAAGGCGGTCCCGGTGCCTGTGAAGCCCGTCGCCGCGGTGTGGACGGCTGCACGCCCCGGCCCTCTCACCCCGGCCAGGGGCGGCGGCTGGCCTTTCTTCCGCCTGTACGCAGCCGAGTTGCGCATCCTGCTGCAGGGCACCCGCTGGTGGTGGTGGGCCACCGTGGCGCTGCTCACCCTCACCGCTTTCGCGGCGACCGGCCAAGGCGCCACCCGCATCATCCTGCCCGCCCTGTGGATCTGGCCCGTACTCCTCTGGTCCCGCCTGGGCACCCAGGCGGCCGAGCAGCGCGTCGACACCCTCATCGGCGCCATCCCGCGCCCGGCCCGGCGGCTGGTGGCGGAGTGGGCCGCGGGTACGACGCTCACCGTTCTCACGGGGCTTGGCCCGGCGGCGGTGCTCGTACGGGATGGCGACCCGGGTGGCCTGGTCGCGTGGCTGGCCGCCGCGCTCATCATCCCCACCCTGGCGTTGGCCCTCGGCGCCGTCAGCCGCACCCACCGCCTCTTCCAGGCCGTCTACCTGCCCCTTTGGTACGCGGCGGCCAATGGCATGCCGCTCGTCAGCGCACCCTTCCTCGGCTGACTACGGCGTCAGCTCTTGCCGCGCAGCGCCGACCAGGTCAGCGGGCCCACCTGGCCGTCGTCGTCCAGGCCCTTGGCGTTCTGGAACTTCTTCACCGCGGCCACCGTGTCCTTGCCGAACTCGCCGTCGACGCCCGCGGAGCCGACGCTGTAGCCGCGCCTGGTGAGCATGCACTGGGCCTGGACGACGCGCTTGCCGGAGTCGCCGTAGTCGGTGAGTTCGGTGCCCGAGTAGTAGGTGCACTGGGAGATCCAGGGCGGGGTGGGGGGTTTGGTGGGGGAGGGTGTCGGGTCGCTGCCGTCGTCGCCGCCGCCGCTGCCCGAGCCCTCGCCGGTCGTGGTGCCCTCGCTGTCCTGGGCGCCGGAGGAGCCGTCGGAGCCGGCGGCAGCGCCAGAGGTGGCGTTCTTGTCGGCGTCGTCCTGGCTCGGGGATGGGCTGGCGGTGTCCTTGTTCTTGTCCTTGGGAGGGAGGCTGGGCAGGGGTTGTTCCGCGTCGCGGCCGGCGGAGGCGCCGGCGGATGTGGTCGGGGACTTGGACGCTGCGGCGTTGCCGCCCGTGTCCGTATCCGAGCGGGTCATGAAGAAGGCACCGGCCGCCACCGCGCACACGGCGACACCGGCGACGGCTGCGAGCCACGGGCCGCGACGCCGCTCGCGGGCGCGGCGGGTGCCGGTGTCCTCGGCTGCGGCTGCCTGAGGGGCGGCGGCGAAGGGCGGGACCGGGGCGCCGGCGCCGTATGGGCCGGGCACGGGCGAGGCCGGTCCGTACGATCCGGGCGGCGTCGAAGACGCCCCGTATCCACCGGGTGCCGCCGGACCGAAGCCCGCCTGTCGCTGCGTCGGCGCCCGTAAGTGCCCGGTCTGCTGGGCCGAGGCCCCCGCCAGCACCGCGCCACCCGTCCGCCGCTCTCGCAGCATCCCGGCCAGCGGCTCCTGCCACGGCTCCGCGCCGCGCTCTCCAGCGGCAGCCGCCGCCTCCCCCAGCCCGGCCGGAGTAGGCCGCACCTCCGGCGACTTGGCCAGGCACCCGGCCAGCAGCGCCGCCAAACCCGGATCCAGCGCCGCCAGCTCCGCCATCACCTCCGCTTTCGGCTCCTCGAAGGCGACCCGGTGCATGACATCCACGCCCGTACCGTCACCGAACGGCGCGTATCCGGTAGCCGCATAGATCACGGTCCCCGCAAGCGAGAAGACATCGGACCGCGTATCGCACCGCGCCTCGCGCAGATATTCCGGCGCCATATACGCGGGCGTCCCCACCCGCGACCCCGTCGTCGTCATCGCGCTGCTGTCGGCGGCCTGCGAGATGCCGAAGTCGATGACGTACGCGCCGTCCAGCGAAAGGATCACATTCGACGGCTTGAGATCCCGGTGCACCACCCCGGCGGCGGACAGGTCGCCCAACGCCCGCCCCAGCGCCCCCACCAGCCGCCACACCCCGGCCGCCGACAGCACGCCGCACTCCCGCACCGCCTGCGCGAGGTCGAGCCCCGCCACGTACTCGGTCGCCATCCACAGCAGCGAATCGTCGAAGCCGTTGCCGAGCAGCCGTGGTGCATGCGGCGTCGTCACCCGCGCGTGCACCGCCGCCTCGCGCTCGAAGCGGCGCCGGAAGTCCGGGTTCTCCGCGTACTCCGGCCTGATCACCTTCACCGCCGCGAGCCCCGGGCCGTCGTCGGCGGGCCGCGCCAGATACACCCGCCCCATGCCGCCGCTGCCCAGCACCCCCAGCGGGACGTACGGGCCGATGCGCGGCGGGTCGTCGCGCTGCAGCGGGGTCGCGCCCGTCTGCCGTAACGCGGTGTCGCCCGCCGCGGGCGTGTACGGGGCCGATGGGTCCGGCCGGTGATCCGTCATGTGCTCCCCCGAATGCTCCCTCGCCGCCGTGCCGCTCCCGCCTCAACCGCCCCCGGCGCCGCGTCACTTCGCGAGATCCTAGCGCGCGGAGGGAACCGTTTCGGGGTGGGGTGTGTCATTTTTGGGTGGGGTAATGGCCGCTGTTCGGCCCGATCTGGGGGGATCGTTTCTGGTGTGGGGGATTGCCGCGTCAACGCTCGCTGAGCTGCGCGAAAGCGAGCTCGGGGCGTGGCGCGAGATGCGGCGGGAGCACGCCGGGGCGGCGAATCCGTTCCTGGGCCCGGAGTTCGCGCTCGCCGTCGAGCGGCGGCGGCCGGGCGTACGGGTCGCGGTGCTGCGCGAGGCGGGCGGCGAGCCGGCCGGGTTTCTGCCCTATCAGCGGGGGCCGCTCGGCGCCGGGCTCGCGGTCGGGGCCGGAGTCTCCGACTGCCAGGGCCTGGTGCACCGGCCCGGGGTCGGCTGGGAGCCGGAGCGGCTGCTGCGCGCATGCGGGCTCTCGGTGCTGGAGTTCGACCACCTCGTGGAGGGCGGGCAGGAGCCCTTTGAGCCGTACGTGACCGAGCGGTTCGCCTCGCCCGTCATGGACGTGTCCAAGGGGTACGAGGCGTACGAGAACTGGCTGCGCGGCGAATCCCCGAAGTTCCTCAAGACCACCCTCGCCAAGGAGCGGCGGCTCGGGCGGCAGCGCGGCGGGGTGCGCTTCGTCTTCGACGAGCGGGACCCGCGGGCGCTGCGGGCGCTGATGGAGTGGAAGTCCGCGCAGTACCGGCGCACCGGGCGGCGCGACCGCTTCGCGCAGCCGTGGATCGCCGGGCTCGTGGACGATCTCGCGGCGACCAGGACCGACGGTCTCACCGGCACCCTCAGCGTCCTGTACGCGGACGACGACCGGCCCATCGCCGCGCACTTCGGGCTGCGGTCGGAGAGCGTGCTGGCCTGCTGGTTTCCCGCGTACGACGTGGAGTTCGCGAAGTACTCACCGGGGCTGATCCTGCATCTGCGGATGGCGGCGGCCGCGGCCGCCGAGGGGCTCGGCCTGCTCGATCTCGGGCGGGGCGACGCCGAGTACAAGGACGACCTCAAGACCGGCGAGCTGACGGTCTCCGAGGCGCGGGTGCTGCGGCCGAGCGTGGGCGCGGCGCTGCACCGGCTGCGGCACGATCCGGTGCGGCGGGCGCATGCGTTCGTACGGGAGCGGCCGGGGCTGGCCGCGTTCGCGCGGAAGGCGCTGAACCAGGCGGGGAGGCTGCGGCGCGCATGACGGAACGTACGACGGAACCCATCCGGGTGGGCGTGCTGGAGCTCGAACCCACCCCTGAACTGCACACCGCACCGCACGGACTCCCGGTCGGCGCCGGCGAGGTGCAGATCCTGCTGCGCCGCCACGGCGTCCCGGCCGGGCTGCTGCGGACCCGTATCCCCGAGGACGCCGACCCGCTCGGCCACCTCGCGGCCATGGCGCCCGACGCCCCCGCCCCGGCACCCGCCCCACCTGCAGACCCGGCGGCCCGCGTCAGCGTCATCGTCGCCACCCGCGACCGCGCCGACAAACTCGACCGCGCCCTCGCCTCCCTCCTCGAACTCGACCACCCCGACTACGAGATCGTGGTCGTCGACAACAACCCGGCGACCAGCGCCACTCAGGACCTGATCGCGAAAAAGTACGCCGAGGCGGGTGTCCGCCACGTCACCGAACCCGTCCCGGGCCTTGCCGCCGCGCACAACCGCGGCATCGCCGAGGCCAAGGGCGCCATCCTCGCCTTCACCGACGACGACGTGGTCGCCGACCCGCAGTGGCTGCGCGCCCTCACCGCCGCCTTCGCGGACGACCCGCACGTCGGCTGCGTGACCGGGCTCATCGTCCCGGCCCGCCTGGAGACGGACGCGCAGATCCAGCTCGAACGGCTCGGCGGCTTCGGCAAGGGCTTCGCCCGCAAGGTGTACGACATCCACCGGCCGCCCGCCGACGAGCCGCTGTTCCCGTTCACCGCGGGCAGCTACGGCTCCGGCGCCAACATGGCCTTCCGCGCCGAAGTCCTCCGCGAGATCGGCGGCTTCGACCCGGCTACCGGCACCGGCACCCTCGCCCGCGGCGGCGACGACCTGTACTCCTTCGTCCGTACCCTCGCCGCAGGCCACCGCCTCGTCTACGAGCCGCGGGCGCTGATCTGGCACTACCACCGCGAGCGGGTCGAGGACCTCACCTCGCAGGCCTTCAACTACGGCGCGGGCGTCACCGCGTACCTCACCGCGATCGTCGCCCGCCGGCCCGGGCTGCTGCCCGCGTTCCTCAAGCGCGTGCCGGGCGGCCTGCGGCACGCCCGCGCCTTGGCGAGCGCCCGCGACCGCCACGCCGCGGCGGCCGAGCTCGACGCCTGGCCGCGGCGGCTGGCGCGGATGGAGCGGCGCGGGATGTTGTACGGGCCCATCGGCTACGTGCGCGCCCGCAGAAGGGTGCGCGGGCTCGCGCGGCCCTGGGAGGTTGTGGATAACTGTGGGGGGTGTGGGCGGTGAGCGATAGCCTGGAAGGGGCGTGGCCCCCGGGAGGGCGGGGACTCTCTGTGGGGAAGGGCGCTCAGGAGGGTAAGCCGTGACCGCCGATGCCATCCCGGTGCTGCTGTACCACGCGGTGATGGCGGACCCGCCCGACTGGATCGCCGAATTCACCATGTCGCCGCGGCAGTTCGCCGAACACCTCGACGCCATCGCGGACAGCGGGCGCACCCCCATCACCGCGGCCCGGCTGATCGAGGGCGGCCCCGGGCTGCCCGCCCGGCCGGTGCTGATCACCTTCGACGACGGCTTCGCCGACCTGCCGGGCCCGACCGCGGAGGCGGTGGCCGGGCGCGGCATGACGGCCACCGCGTACCTGACCACCGGCGCGATCGGCGCCGCGCCCGGCGGCAGCCTGCTGCCGCCCGCGCCGATGATGAAACTCGGCGAGGCGGCGCGGCTGGAGGACGACTACGGATTCGAGGTCGGCAGCCACACCGTCACCCACGCCCAGCTCGACACGCTGCCGGCGGCCGCCATCCGGCACGAGCTGACCGAGTCCAAGTCCGTACTGGAGGACGCCCTCGGCCACGGCCTCGACGCCCTCGCGTACCCGCACGGCTACAACGACCGGCGGGTGCGGCGCATCGCGGAGGCGGCGGGCTATACGTCCGCCATGGCCGTACGGCATGCGCTCAGCCACTCCACGGATGAGCCGTACCGGCTGGCCCGGCTGATCGTGCGGCAGAGCCACACGGCGGCGGATGTGCGGGACTGGATGGCGGGCGAGGGGGCGCGGCAGGCGCCGTACCGGGATGGGGCGAAGACGGTCGGGTGGCGGTATTACCGGCGGGCGAGGCGGATGGTGAAGGGCCCGGAGTTCGCCGGCTGAGGTCCGCTGCGGCAGCGGCTGTTATGGCACCGGCTGTTACGGCACCGGCTGCCTGAAGTACGTATCCTGACCTGCCTTCTTGAGCGCCGCCACCGCCTCCCCGTTCTGCAGCGACAGGTCGCAATGCGGCCCCGGATCCCGCGAGTTCCACTGCAGCGCGGCCTTCACCTGAGGCATCCGCTTCATCACCTCGGGCACGTCCGCGTACCAGTCCGCCTGCCGCCCCGGATCCCGGGTGTCCTGCGCCGACCCGTACTCGGACAGCATCAGCGGCTTCTTGTCGGAGATGTTCTCCGTGATCCACCGGTACACCGGCAGCTGCAGGTCCGCGAAGGATTCCCAGCCGGTCTTGTGGCAGCGGTAGTAGTTGTACTTGTTGTAGCCGACCCAATCCACGAACTGGTGGCCCGGGTAGAGCTCCGTGAAGCGGTCGGCGTGCTCCAGATAGCCGGTGATGATCCAGGTCCAGATGACGTTGTCGGCGCCGGCCGCCTCGAAGCGCTGGTAGATGTGCTGCCAGGCGTCGCGGAATTCCTTCGCCGACCCGTTCTTCATCCGGGTGTCCATCTCCAGGTCGAAGGAGAGGAAGATCTTCTTGCCGGTGCGCTCGCCGTACTCGGCGACCCGCTTCGCCTGCGGATCGATCACCGTCCGGTCCAGCTTGCCCGCGGCGATGTCGCGCCACTTGATCCACTTGTGCTTCTTGCCGCCGTTGGCGCCCCAGTCCTTGCTCTCCCAGGACAGCAGCAGCATCCGGTCCTCGCCGACCTGCTGCTCCTGCTCGGTGAGCAGCTGTCCTTCGAGGTCACGGGTGGACATGTCGTGGTACGTGTACACGATGTCGAGGCGGCGCCCCATGTCCTTCTCGTACGCCGCCACCTTCTCCGCAAGGTCGGTCTTGGCATGCGGCACGAACGCGCCGAACCACGCCCCGCACGGCGGCGCGAGCAGCTTCGTCGGGCGGCACTCGGCGCTGGTGGGCTGCGGGCCGCGGTCGTCGTCGGAGCCGTCGTCGCCGCCGGCGAGGAGCGCCAGCAGGGCGGGCACCACGAGGAGGAGCACGGCGGCGATGAGCACCAGCCGCGTGCGCAGCGAGGGGAAAGTCAACGTGCTTCACCTTCCGGCTCGGTGAATTCGGCCTCGGGCTCGGGCTCGGCTTCACCGGGCGGTCGTACGGGCAGCGGCGGGAACAGCGCGGCCGACGAGGTCAGCGAGGCCAGTACGCCGATGATCTGCAGCGCGGCGAACTGATTGCCCAGCAGCAGGCCCGTACACACCAGCCCGTCCACGGCCAGGCTGAGCCCGACCGCGAGCAGCAGCCACTCGCACCAGTCGGAGACGGTGTGGTCGCGGGGCGTCGCCCCGGCCGGGGCCGCCGCCGGGCGGGCGCGGAGGGCAGGGCCGCAGATGCCGAGGATGGCCATGCCGGGGCCGAGCAGCAGATACGTGGCGACGAGGACGATCAGCACCGGGTGCCGGTCGGGCAGCAGCGCCACGGCCGCGAAGCTGAGCCAGCCGAGCACCGCGGCCGGGACGCGCTCGAAGAAGCGGAAGTCGGTCAACGGCCCGCTCCCTTCAGTTCGTACACCCGGGCGTGATCATTGCCCCAGCGCTTGGTGAACAGCTTCGAGTCGGCCACGCTCTTCTCGATCTTGCGCAGCCGCTTCTCGCTCATCTGGCCGTTCATGGCGGCGTTGGAGTACATGCCGTCGCTGAAGACGAGATAGGCCCGGGCCGGCTTCTCCACCTCGGAGAGGTCCCTGGCGAGCGTCTTGGCGGGCTGCGCCTCGATCTTGCGGACGTGCGTGAGGGGCTCGTCCAGGAACCAGTACCCCGGCTCGAACTTCCAGTAATTGTCGAAGGCGTACGGGAAGTTGCGGTTCGGCGCGGCGATCAGGGAGCCCTTGGGGGCGGTGTCGTAGACCTTCTTCACGAGGTCCGCTTCCGCGGGCGGGAAGTAGCTGAGCTTGTCCTTGCCCGCGTACGCCGGGACGAAGGTGCACGTCAGCGCCAGCACCACGCCGGCGGCGACGGCCCACCGCAGCCGGCCGAGGGCGACCGGCCAGCGGCGGGCGCGGGCCGGGTAGACGGGGGGCTCGGTGATGGCGGCGGGCAGCAGCGCGGCCGCCGCGAAGAACGCGGCCCAGGGCAGCATGAACAGCACGACCCGGAACAGCATTTCGCTGCCGTAGCCATTGGCCACCACCATCGGGGCCGGGGCGAGGCCGAGCAGCACCAGCGGCCAGGCCTGCTTGCGCAGGGCGGGTCTGCGCCACACTCCGTATGCGGCGAGGAGGAAGACGGCGGCGGTGAGGATTCTGGACATCCAGGAGACGAAGACCGGGCCGGTGCCGGTGGGGGTGGCGCCGACGCCGGTCTCGACGTTCCCCTTCACATTTCCGATGCCCTCGATGAGGGCGGGGATCTGCTCGCGGAGGAAGATCTGGGCGGCGGAGACGTTCCAGGCGCCGACCACCTCGATCACGAAGACGAGGATCATCCAGTTGCGGTAGCGGCGGGTGAGGCAGAGCGCCAGCAGGCCCGCCATCAGCATGGGTGGAGTGAGCTGGTGGGAGGCGGCGAGCAGCGCCACGAGCGGGAGCAGGGCGAGGGTCCACAGGACGCGCTGCGGTGTCGACCGCCGCTCGTCCGGATTCTCCGGGCGCTGGAAGCGGCGCAGCACGATGGCGAGGATCGCGAGCCAGAAGAGATACGCCACGGACTGCGGCGAGAAGTAGTCCTGGCCGACCCAGTTGGCGGCGGAGAAGACCCAGACGCCGGTCCAGACCAGCCGCTGGTCGCGGGTGAAGACGCGGAAGGCGAGCAGCAGCGCCGGGATGAGCAGCAGGTTGGAGATCAGCGGCCACCACGCCATGAACTGCAGCGTGTGCTCGACCCCGGTCATGCGCAGGAATCCGGCTTGGACGGCGAAGAATCCCGGCCATTCGTTGTACGCGTCCATCAGGCCGAGCTCGGGCCGTGGGCGGGCGACGTCGTGGGTCAGGAAGTAGTCGACGACGGCGTCGTGCTTCCACGCCCAGGCATAGAGCGGGGTGGGATAGAGGATCGCCTGGGTGGCACGCTCGACGACGACGAGCCCGACGACGTACACGGCGGGCCAGGGCCCCGGCCGCGGGCCGCCTCTGAGCGAGGCGAAGAAGCCGGCGGTGAGGAGGGCGAGCGCAATCCAGTAGGTGAAGTGCAACGCGCCTGCGAGGCCGAAGCCGCCGAGTGCCGAGACCTCGGTCTGGGCGAGGGAGAAGCGCCAGAGGCCGAGTGAGGTGAGGAGAGTGAGAGCGAGGGCGGCGGTGGCCTTCTTGCCGGGGCGGGCCCAGGTGGGTGGGCGGGTGTGGGCTTTGCCGGGGGGCGCGGCCTCGGTGGCGTGCGGTGGCGCGGGCGCCTGGGCGGCGGGCGGCAGCGGAGGCGCCTGGGGAGCGTGCGCGTTGCCGGTGGGTGCCTGGGCGGGCGTCTGGGCGGCGGGCGTCTGGGTCGCGTGCGGCAGCGCGGGTGCTCCAGCGGCGCTGGGCGCGCTCGCGGCGTTCGCCGCGTTCGCCGCGGGCGGCCTAAGGGGCGTCCGGGCGGGCGCCGGCGGCTGTTCCTCGCGCGGCCTGATGACACCGGGCGGCGCCGGACTCCGCACGTCTGCCTCCGGCCACGGGATGCGAGGCCAGGCGTCCTTGGGCTTGGGCGGCGGCTCGACACCGAGCGAGTCGAGCGCGGCGTCGAGATCGGCCGCGCGGCGCGCTGCGGCTGCGCCGGGCCGCTCCGAGGGTTCGGGGAACTGCAGATCCGCGTCCGGCTCCGTCGCCGGGTGCGGTCCGGCTCCCGGCGGGACGGCAGCCGCCCCTCGGGCGCCCCGCCCGCCCTCAGCCTCGGCGGCGTGGGCAGCGGCATCGGCGACTGCGTCGCCCGCGGCTCCGTCGGTGGTACCGGGCGGCGCGGCGTCGGTGACTGCGTCGCCTGCGGTCTGGTCAGCGATGTGGTGCGGCGTGGCGTCCGCGACTGCGTCGCCCGCGCCCTGGTCGGTGGTGCCGGGCGGGGCCTCCGCAGCGGCGTCTGTGGGGCTCGCGGCCGTGTCGGTGGTGCCGGGGGCGGCGTGCGGCGCGGCGTCGGCGACTGCGTCGCCTGGGGGCTCGTCGGTGGTGCGGTGCGGCGCGACATCCGCGACTGCGTCGCCCGCTGCCTCGTCGGTGGTGCCCGGCGCGGCCTGGGCCGCCGCGTCTGAGGGGCTCGCGGGTTCATGGCCGGTGCCGGGTGTTGCCTCGCCTGCGGTCTCTGCCGCGCTGCGGCCTGCCAGATCCGCGGGCTGGACGCCCCGTATCTTCTCCGTGGCAGCCTTGGACGGGGCCGGCCCCGGCCACTCCACCCGGGACAGTGCGGGCCACTCGATCCGAGGCGGTGTCCGGCGGGCGTCCTCGGGTTCCGGGGTGCTCGCCCCCGCGGGCTCCGCCGTCCGCTCGTGGTCCGGAGCCGCCGCCGGCCCGGTAATCTCCGCGCCCCGCGCATGGTCCGTAACCGGTCGGCCGGTCTCCGCGCCCGGCTCGTGATCTGCCGCCGGCTCGCCGGCCTCCGCGCCCCGCGCCTGGCCCGCCGGCTCGCCGACCTCCGCGCCCCGCGCCTGGCCCGCCGCCCCGGCGGCCTCCGCGGCCTCCGCGGCCTCCGCGGACGCCGCCGGCCCGCTGGCATCCGCATCGCCGGCCTCCTCCGGCACCGCCGCCGTGACCTGCACCCCCCGCGCCCCCTCCGCGGCAGCGACCCGCATCGCAGGCCGCTGTCCCGAGATCTCGCGTTCCTCCTCCTCGTCCTCCGCGATCGTCCGGTAGTACGCGGCCCGCCGCGCCCACCCCGTCCCGTAGTCATCCGCCGTCCCCGCCGCGACCTCGCTCCACGGGCTCCGCAGCGTCAGCGTCATCGTGGAGTCGTACGTCGGCTCAACAGGCTTGGGAGTGGGCGGTGCCTTGTGGGCCTCCCGTACGACCGCGATCATGCCCGGCGCGGCCAGCAGGGCCGAGATGACCTGGCCGATCAGCACTGCCCAGCCGGCGCCCGCAATGCCCACCATGGGCAGCAGCACCAACGAACCGCCCAGCGTCAGCGTGCACATGATGCCCTGCTGCACGGCGAGCTGAGTCGTCCGCCCCTGCACCCGCAGCACGCCGAAGTACAGCTCCACGATCACCCGCGGGAACGCCGCGATCGCGAACAGCCGCAGCACCGTCGCGCCGCCCTCGGCGTACCCGCTCCCGAAGACCGCCAGCAGCTTGTCGGCGCCGGCGACCAGCACCAGCCCGACCGGCATCAGCAGAATGCCCATCCGCACCAGCGACCCGCGGATGCCGTCCGCCAGCCGCCGCGGATCGTACGACGCCTCCGCCGTCAGCGACGACGCCATATTGATCGCGAGGAACTCGATCGTGCCGCCGATGGTCAGCGCCACGTAGAAGTACGCGTTCTGCTCCCCGTCGAACTGCATCGCCACGATCACCGGCAGCAGATTGATCATCGCGAGGCTGAACATCGACCCGGTGCAGTCACCGAGCAGGAACCGCCCGATCTCCCGCCGCTCCGGCGGCTTCCGGGCCCGCGTCCGGCGCATCTGCCGCGGCGCGAGCCGCGCGAGCACCAGCCACCCCAGCGGGATCACCGACAGCGTGATGGCGAGGCTCCACGAGGTGAAGATGCCGAGCACCGGCATGCTCGCGGCCAGCACCACCAGCAGGCCGAGCTTGCCGATGGAGAAGACGAGGTTGCCCAGCGGCACCCACACCGCCTCGCGCAGCCCGGTGAGCACGCCCTCCTGCAGCGACAGCACGGTCCACCCGAGGGTGGCGACCGTGAAGCCGATGCCGACCCAAAGGCCGGCGAGGGGAGCGAAGTTCGGCCCCCACAGGTCCAGCGTCAGCAGGAAGACCGCGCAGCCGAAGCCCACCACCAGGCAGCTGATCCCGTACGTCTGCAGGATCAGCCGCCGCGTCTGCAACCCGCCACGCGGGATGAAGCGCACCACTGCGCCGATCAGCGTCGTGGCCGCGAGCCCCGCGATGAAGCGCATCGCGGCGACGGCCGCCGAGCCCTCGCCGACCGCTTCCGTGGAGTAATAGCGGGCGGCGACCACCCAGTAGCCCATGCCGAGGACCGCGGAGACCACGGTGTTGAGCATCAGCATGTAGGCGTTACGGAACAGCGAGCCGGCGCCGTCCACGCCGATACGCAGCTGCATGGTGGGATGGTCGTGGCGCTGCTTGGCCTGGCGCCGCACGGGCGGCTTGCGGGGTGGTGCTGTCACGCCGCGCTCCCTATGGATCCGTTGGGACGCGGAAAGGCGGGCGCGGCCGCGGCGCCGCCCGCGGTGAGCAGCCGGTGCGCGGCGCGGGCGCCCAGGGGGTCGACGGGCAGCACGTGCCGCGCGAACCAGCGCGCGGGCTCCGGGTCGGGAGAGGGCTCCGCGAACTCCGGGCCCGCATAGTCGTCGAGGGGTGCGTCGTAGAGATAGCCGGTGGCGATGTCGTGCCGGTCGAGCACGTCCACCCAGCGGTCGCGGTCCGTCACCAGCAGGGGTACGCGGAAGAGCGCGGGCGGCCCGTCGGGGCCTTCGAGCGCTTCGCCTACGCCCTCGGCCGCGAGGCCCGTGCTCGCCAGCAACCGGGCGGCGGCGATGCGCTGTTCGCGCCGCTCGTCCACCCGGCGGACCCGGGCGTCCACGGCCCGCAGCCGCAGCCTCCCCTGCCGCCGCCGCCAGTCGTGCAGGTCGACGCGCAGCCAGGCGTCGAAGTGGTCGAGCCCCGGGCCGCGGGCGATGGCGGCCCGCAGCCGGTCGGGGTGCAGCTTCATCCGGTACGAGCCCGGGGGGCGCTCCGCGCGGCCGAGCGCGGCGTGCACCTGGCGGGCGGCGCGGGTCATGTGGATGCGGCGCAGGAGGCGTTCGGCGCGCGGCCGCAGCTGGTAGTCGAGCTCGGCGGCGAGGCGGCCGGGGGCCAGCAGCTCGTCCCGTAACGCCTCAAGAGCCAGCCGGTCGGCGCGCCCCGCACAGGCGAGCACGCCGCCGGTGCGGGCGCCGGCGTGCTTGGCGAGGCTGAAGACGGCCGCCTGCCCGAAGGTGCCGACCGGGCGGCCGCCGACGGTGATCCCCAGCGCGTGGGCGGCGTCCTC
Organism: Streptomyces boninensis; assembly: GCF_048572725.1. NCBI lineage: Bacteria > Bacillati > Actinomycetota > Actinomycetes > Kitasatosporales > Streptomycetaceae > Streptomyces > Streptomyces boninensis. The sequence continues at coordinate 4,638,456 of NZ_CP183837.1, read as the reverse complement.
GATGAGCGGGATGCCGTGGCGGTCGCAGCGGGCCTTGAGCTGCTCGACGCGGTCGGGCAGCCCGTACAGATTGGTGGTCATGACGCCGGCGAGGCCGCGCCAGGTGGCCTCGGGCACGGCTTCGGGCGCGATATTGCCGTCCCGCGGGTCGACCGGGGCCATCACCGGGCGCAGCCCGGCGGCGTGCACGAGGAAGAGCAGCACATCGTCGTCGAGCGGCGACATCAGGAGGCGTCCGCCCGGCGGGCACCATTGCCGTAACGCCAGGTAGAGGCCGAAGCGTCCGGACGGCACGTAGACGCACTCCCGGTCGAGCCGCTGCTGCACTTGCGCGGCGATGCGGGCGCTCTGGACACGCCCGCGACCGCGGAAAGTCGATCGCACAATCCCCCCAAGACGGTGCCCCCGTCCGCCCCTCCCCAAGGCGGACAACCGTCGCTTCAAATGTGGTGCATTCGGGGCGCACCAGTCAACAGGACAAGAACGACATCCTCCGGTACGCGACCGGTACGCCCCCTGCACCCCTTCAGACCAGCAGGTGGCCAAGGAAGATGTACGCCAGTCCGAAGTAGATGAAGACGCCCAGCAGATCCATGATCGAGGTGATCATCGGGGCGCTGAGCGTGGCCGGGTCGGTGCCCAGCCGGCGGGCGAGGAAGGGCAGCAGGCCGCCGATGATGCCGCCGAGTGCGGTGCAGGCGAGCATGCTGAGGCCGACGACCGTGAGCACGGCGGGGTCGAGGCCGCTCTTGCTGAAGTGCGCGAGCACGACCTCGAGTACGGCTACGCACACGCCGAGCGCGAGCGCCACCCCGGCCTCCCGGCGGATGACGAACCAGACGTCCTTCCACTGCATCCGCAGCTGGCCGAGCGCCATCGAGCGGATGACCAGGGTGGCGGCCTGGCTGCCGGTGTTGCCGCCCATGTCGACGATGGGGGCGATGAACGCGGCCAGCACGATCACCTCGGCGAGCATGTCCTCCTGCTTCGCGACGAAGGTGGAGGTGATCATGCCGAAGACGGTGAGGATCACCAGCCACAGCAGCCGGGTGCCGAAGATCCGCTTGAGCGGCGACTGGCGCAGGTCGAGGTCGGGGCCGCCGCCGAGGGCCACGGTGCCGCCGTAGCGGGCCAGTTGGGTGGCGTCCTGCTCCTTCTCCAAGTCCATGGCGTCGTCGACGGTGACGATGCCGATCATGTGGTCCTCCTCGTTGACCACGGGGACGGCGAGGAGGTCGTAGCGGCGGATGCTCGCCACCGCCTTCTCGTCGGGGTCGTCGGCCAGGACCTTGACCGGCTTGTGCACCACCAGGGTGGTGAGCGCGGCCCGCTCGTCGGCCAGCACCAGGTCGCGGAGGGAGAGCGTGCCGGTCAGCTTGCCGTCACGGTCGATGACGTAGATGACATAGATCGTCTCCTTGTCCGGCGCGGTGCCGCGGATGACGCGGAGCGCCTCGCCCGCGGTCAGGCCGGCGTCGATGGTGGCGTACTGCGAGGTGGCGGCCGAACCGGCGGTGCCCTCGGGGTAGTTGGAAAGCCGCAGGATGTCGTCGCGCTCGGCCTGGGAGAGCGACGGCAGCAGGCGGCGCTGGGCGTCCCGGTCCAGCCGGTTGTAGAGGTCGGCGCGCTCGTCGGCGGGCATCGCGGAGACCAGCCCGGTGACGGTGGCAGGGCGCAGTTCGGCCAGGACGGCGTCCTGCTGCTCGTCCGGCAGCGCGGTGAACAGCTTGGCCTGATCCTTCGCCGGGGCCGGCTGCAGCAGGTCGGCGATGTGCTCCGGGGCGCTGTCGCGCAGCGTGTCCGCCACGTCGGCCACCCGCGCATGGGCGAGCAGCCGGGTCAGCGCGGCGCCGTCAGGAGTGGAGAGAAGGGTACGGGTGTGAAAGGTGATGTCCTCGCGGATCATGGCAATACCTGAATTCTGCAAATGGGCATGCCTGGGTAAGGCATGGAGAAAAGCGTGAACTTCGGGATTCGGCGGAACTGCCGGAACTGCCACTCATGAACATCACCTCCTGCGGTCCGGGGCGCACGGGGGCGCCAGGGCATCACATGCGCAGGAGCGGAAAAGGCACCTCTCTCGACAGAGCTTTGGCACTGCACGGCGTAACCGTCGAGGCGGCAGCCACTTGGGCTCAACCCTTAGTCCGGGAGGAGCTGTCCTGACCCGGGGCGTCTTTCGACGTTTGGGGTCAGTGGCCTGTGTCCGTGCAGACGCCTCACCTAGCGAGGTGCATGCGGTATCCGACTTTAAGTGGATATCGCGAAACCCGTCAAATGCGGACGGTATGAATTCAGGGCGTACGGCGGCGCGGCGCCGGTCAGCGGCGCCGCCACCGCCGCCGGGCGCGGCTGAAGAACCAGCCGGCCGGGGGCTCGTCGGCGCGCCACGGCTGCGGCTCGGGGGCGTCGCGGCGCCAGCGGGCGGCGAGCATGCGGCTGCGGGCGGAGGACTCGGTGGTGGCCGCGGAGCGGACGAAGTCCTCGTCGAGTACGAGCTGGGCGAAGGGGTCGTTGTCCTTGTCGGCCCCTTCGCCACGGGGTTCCTTGATCATGATGCCGGTACCTCCTGTTCGGGTTGAACGCCTGATATGCCCGAGTGCGTTCCCGGCCGGTGCGCGCTGAGCGGTTTTCTCAGGCGTTTCTCACCTACGGGAGCCCGGCTTCGGCAGCGGGCGGGGGCGGGGGAGCGAGCGCGGCATCGGGGCGCGCTGCGGACGGTTCCGGTGCTGGTGCGGTACTCGCATGCTGTTTCCTCCTGGCTGCGACTGATGTACTCTCGGTGCAGTGGTTAGAACGTAGTACTGCACTCGCAGTGGTGTCAACACCCTTCCTAGGAGAATCCGAAAGATGCGCCAGAACCCCGCCCGCCGCACCGCGCTGCTCGACGCCGCCATCGAGGTGCTCGCCCGCGACGGCTCCCGCGGCCTCACCCTGCGCGCCGTGGACAAGGAGGCCGGCGTCCCCATCGGCACCACCACCAACTACTTCGCCAACCGCGCCGACCTCCTCCGCCAGGTCATGACCCGCACCGGCGAACGCCTCGCCCCCGACCCCGAAGCGCTCGCCGAGACGATGAAGGCGCCGCCGACCAAGGAGCTGGTCGCCGTCCTGCTGCGCCAGCTGGTCGACCGGATGCGTACGGACAAGGCCAGCCACCTCGCCATGCTGGAACTGCGCCTGGAGGCCACCCGCCGCCCCGAGCTGCAGGCCGACCTCACCAAGATCTTCGCGGCGATGCTCGAGGACAACATCCGCTGGCACCTCGACGCGGGCGGTCTCCCCGGCGACCACGACACGGTGCTGCTCCTCTACACCGCCATGCTCGGCGTGATCGTCGACGACCTGACGGTGCCGGGCCTGCTGGAGCCGTACGGCATCGACAACATCATCAAGGTCCTGGTGGACCGCACCGCCCCGGAAGCCGGGCGCTAGGGACCGCTAGGCTCGGGCCACATGAGTACAGACGAGAATGTGGCCCAGCTGCTGGTGCGCTGCCTCGAAGCCGAGGGAGTCGAGTACGTCTTCGGCATCCCCGGCGAGGAGAACATCCGCTTCGTCGACGCCCTCCACGCCTCCGACTCCATCTCGTACGTGCTCACCCGGCACGAGCAAGGCGCCTCCTTCATGGCCGAGATGTACGGCCGGATCACCGGCCGCGCCGGCGTCTGCTCCGCCACCCTCGGCCCCGGCGCCATCAACCTCCTCCTCGGCACCGCTGACGCCCAGACCAACTCCACGCCGGTCGTCGCCCTCGCCGCGCAGGGCGGCCTCGACCGGATACACAAGGAGTCGCACCAGGTCATCGACCTGCCCGCGATGTTCGACCCGGTCACCCACTGGTCGCAGGAGGTGCGCAGCGCCGGCGCCGTACCGGAAATGGTCCGGCAGGCCTTCAAGACCGCGCAGCGCGAACGCCCCGGCGCCGTCTTCCTCGCCCTCCCCGAGGACATCGAGGGCCAGGTCCCCGAGCCGCCCCTGCAGCCGCTGCCGATCAGCCACGTCTACCCGGAGGCCCCGTCCCCGACGCAGCTGGAGCGCGCCGCGCAGGTGCTGGCCGCCGCGCAGCGCCCGGTGCTGCTCGCGGGCCACGGCGCCGCGCGCTCGCACGCGGGTGCCGCGCTGATCCGCTTCGCCGAGAAGCTCAACGTGCCGGTGGCGACCACCTTCAATGCCAAGGGCGTCTTCCCCGACGACCACCCCAAGGCGCTGGGTGCGGTCGGCTTCATGCGCCATGACTACGCCAACTTCGGCTTCGACGAGGCCGACGTGCTGATCTGCGTCGGTTACGAGCTGCAGGAGTTCGACCCGGTCAAGATCAACCCGAAAGCCGACAAGAAGATCCTGCACCTCCACCACTTCCCCGCCGAGGTCGACGCCCGCTACCCGGTCTCCGTCGGCGTCCTCGGCGACCCCTCCGCCTCCCTCGACGCCCTCGCCGCGGCGGTGGACCGCCCGTACGAAACCGACTGCGACGACATCGCCATCCGCGGCCTGCTCACCAAGGAGCTCGACCGCGGCCGCGCGGACGGCAGCTTCCCGCTGCTGCCGCAGCGCGTCGTCGCCGACGTCCGCGAGGCGCTGGGCCGCGAGGACCTGGCCCTGGTCGACACCGGGGCCGGGAAGATGTGGATGGCCCGGCTCTATCCGACGTACGAGCCCAACACCTGCCTGATCTCCAACGGCCTGTCCACGATGGGCTTCGCCGTGCCGGGCGCGATCGGCGCGCACCTGGCGGTGGGCGGGGAGCGCAAGGTGCTGGCCGTGACGGGCGACGGCGCCTTCCTCATGAACTCCCAGGAGATCGAGACAGCGGTGCGCGAGCGCATCCCGATGACGGTCCTGGTGCTGGTCGACGACGAATACGGCCTGATCACCTGGAAGATGGAGCTGGAGATGGGCCGCCACTCCCACACCCGCTTCGACAACCCCGACCTCGTCGCGTACGCGGAGAGCTTCGGCGCCCGCGGCCACGCGATCAAGTCCGCGGACCAGCTGCTGCCGACGCTGCGCGAGGCCCTCGACCACGACGGCGTGGACGTCATCGCCTGCCCGGTCGACTACGCGGAGAACCTCGCCCTCACCAAGCGCCTGGGCGAGCTCGAGGAGCCGATCTGACGTGACCGGCGCGCCTCCCGTGATCGACGTCGTACGCGTCTTCTGCGCCCCCGACGGCGGGCACGGCAACGCGCTCGGCGTCGTACGGGAGGGCGCTGCGGTCCCCGGCGAGGCGGCGCGTCAGACGCTGGCCGGGAAGCTCGGCTACAGCGAGACGGTCTTCGTCGACGACCCCGAGCGCGGCGAGATCGACATCTATACGCCGACGCTGCGGCTGCCCTTCGCCGGGCATCCGTGCGTCGGTGCAGGCTGGCTGCTGGACGTGCCGGAGCTGGTGACGGCCGCCGGGGTCGTCGGGGTGCGCGTGGACGGCGAGTTCACGTGGATCGAGGCGCGCGCCGACTGGGCGCCGCGGCGGACGCTGCGGCGGTACGGGTCCGTGGCGGAGGTCGAGGCCCTTGAGGTGCCGCCGCCCGGCGAGTGGATCTACGCCTGGGCGTGGGCGGACGAGGCCGCGGGCCGCGTGCGGGCGCGCGCCTTCCCGGGGCGCGACGACGGCATCGACGAGGACGAGGCGACGGGCGCCGCGGCGATCATGCTGGCGCATGAGCTGGGCCGGGCGCTGAACATCACCCAGGGCCGCGGCTCCCAGCTGGTGGCCGCTCCCGGCCCGGGCGGGCTGGTGGAGCTGGGCGGTCGGGTGCGGTTGTCCGGCCCGGCGGGCATCTGAGTCCGGGAGCCCGGTGGGCGCCCGGTCTTCTTGAGCCCGGTGGCCCGGTGGCCCGGTGGCCCGGTGGGCGCTTGAGCCCGGCGCCCGGCCGCCCGCCGCGTTTGCCTCCACCCCCGGCTCACCGGGCCGCAGGCCCGATTGCTCGCAGCTGTGCCCGGTCCGACTCCCGCGTACGGATCTCCACCGGCAGCACCTCGTGCCGCGGGGTGGCGTACGGATCTTCGCTGCCGATGCGGCCGATGAGCACCTCCGCCGCCCGCGCGCCTATCTCCCGCCACGGCGGCACCGCCGCCACCCCGGCGAGGGGCAGCAGCTCGAACGGGCCCGCGTCCTCGGCCCCGGCGAGGTCCACGTCGTCGGGGATCCGCTTGCCGAGGGCCAGCAGGTCGTGCGCCGCGGTCGCGAGCACCGGGCCGTTGGCGCAGAGCAGCACGGTCGGCGGCTCCGGGCGCTCCAGCATCGTGGCCAGGAACGACCGCCGTTCCGCGTCGTCCATGTCCAGGTACGCCCGCAGCGCCATCAGGTCGGGCCGCACCGGGATGCGGTGGTCGCGCAGCGCCTGCAGGCAGCCCACTGACCGCTCGTGCACGCTGGTGCAGTCGTACTCCCCGTAGAGCGTGGCGATGTGGCGGTGGCCCCGCTTGATCAGCTCCTCGGTGAGGCGGTAGCCGGTGTCGTAGTGGTCGGGGTGCACCAAGTCGGCGGGGAAGCCCGGCAGATACCGGTCGAGCAGCACCGCGGGCACCCGGTGCCGGCGCAGCTCGCCGAGCGCGGCCAGCGGCCCGGGGCCCTGCCGCGGGTAGAGCAGCACCCCGCCCGCCCCCGCCTGAAGCGCCTGCCGCAGCGCGCGGTCCTCGTGCCCGGGGGAGGCGGTGGTGTCGGAGACGAAGAGCCGGTAGCCGAGCTCGTCGCAGGCCGCCCCCGCGCCCTTGAGGGTCTCCGACTGGTGCGGCCCCTCGCCGTGCATGACCAGCGCGATCGTGCGGTCGTCCGCCGCCCGCGGCAGCGCCTGCGGCTCGGGGCGCTGCGCCGCCTCGGCGACGAATGTGCCGCGCCCCCGCTGCCGTACGAGCACGCCCTCCTGCACCAGCTCGTTCAGCGCGCGCACGGCCGTGCCCATGCTGACCTCGAACCGGTCGCAGATCTCCCGCTGGGTGGTGAAGGGCGTGTCATGCCGGTACTCGCCACGCGCGATCATCGCCCGCAGCTCCTGCATGATGCGCTGGTACGCGGGGGTGGACGGGTCCTGGTCCATGACCACCTGAGCTCCCTACTAATACGCCGCTAATAGCGGCAGCATGCCATCTGGATGACTGGTTAACCAGTCGCTCGGCTCACCCCTTCAGCGCTCCGCTCTGCCCGGCCGCCCGCAGGAACTGCCGCTGGAAGAGCAGGAACAGCACCATCGGAATGATCACCGACATGAACAGCCCGGCCATCAGCAGGCTCAGCTCCGCCGTCTCCGACAGCCGCGGCAGCGCCACCGACAGCGGCTGCTTCTCCGCGTCCGGCAGCACCAGCATCGGCCACAGGAACTCCTTCCACCCGGTGACGAACGTCAGCAGCGCCGCCACCCCGACCACCGGCTTCGACATGGGCAGCACAATGTGCCAGAGGATCCGGTACGGGCCCGCCCCGTCCACCTTCGCCACCTCGAAGAGCTCGCGCGGCAGCTGGTCGAAGAAGCGCTTGACGACCAGGACGATGAAGGAGTTCGCGGCGGCCGGCAGCCACACCGCCCAGTAGCTGTTCAGCAGGTTGGTGCCGAGCAGCGGCACGTCGAGGACGGTGAGGTAGAGCGGCACGAGCACGACCACCGTCGGCACGAACAGGGTGGCCAGCACGGCGGCGTTGAGCACAGCCGCGTACCGCGGGCGCAGCACCGACAGCGCGTAGGCGCCGGTCAGCGCCACGACGAGCGTCAGCAGGCTGGAACCGCCCGCCACCCAGAAGGTGTTGGCGAGATACTTCCCGATCCGTACCGTCGACCACGCCTCGCCGAGGTTCGACCACGCCACCCCGCTCGGCCACAGCGCGAACGGCTCCCGCAGCGTGTCCTTCGTCGTCGACACCGCCGCCTTGCCCAGCCACAGCACCGGCCCGACGCAGGCGGTGAGCAGGGCGAGCAGCACGATGACGCGGCCGGCGCCCAGCGTGCCGCGGACCCCGGGCCGGTTCAGGTCGTGGGTGGACAGCACGCCCCGCTCGGTGCGGTCGGTCGTCATGTCGTACTCCAGCTCTTCGTGACCCGCAGATAGCCCGCGGACAGCAGGGACAGGACGGCGGCCAGCAGCAGGCTGAGGGCGGCCGCCGCGCCGAAGTCCCCCGATCGGAAGGCGTAGTTGTAGATCAGCAGCAGCAGGGTGGTGGTCGAGTTCTCCGGACCGCCGCCCGTCATCAGGAACGGCTCCGTGAACAGCTGGAAGGTCCCCACGATCTGCAGGAGCAGCAGCACCAGGATGACCCCGCGCAGCTGCGGCAGCGTGATGTGCCACACCCGCCGCCACGCCGAAGCCCCGTCCAGCTCGGCCGCCTCGTAGAGCTCGGTGCGCACCGACGCCAGCGCCGCGAGATAGATGATCGTCGCCGTCCCGAACTGCGCCCACGTCACATGCAGCACGATGCTGGGCATCGCCCAGTCCTGGTCCTGCAGCCAGGGGTACGGGCCGAGACCGGCCCAGCCCGCCACGGTGTTTAAGAGGCCGTCGGCGCCGGGCCCGTAGAAGAGCCGCCACAGCAGGATCGCCACCACCGGCGGCAGGATCACCGGCAGATACGCGAGCATGCTGAAGAGCGTCCGGCCGCGCTTCAGCTCCCCGATGAAGACGGCGAGCAGCAGCGGCAGCGGAAAGCCGATGACCAGCGCGAGCAGCACGAACCACGCGGTGTTGCCCGCCGCCGTCCACAGCAGCGGGTCGTTCAGCACGCGGTCGAAGTTGTCGAGGCCGACCCACTGGGCGGCGCCGGTGAAGTTGGTCTTCTGGAAGCTGAGGATCAGGCCGCGGACCACCGGCCACCACGCGAAGACCCCGAAGACGATCAGCAGCGGCGCCAGCAGCACCAGCGCGGCCGGGCCCTCGCCGCCGCGCAGCCAGGCGGCGGCGCGGCGGCGGGGGGACAGTGCGGGAGCGCTCATCCTCAGCCCGCCTGCAGCAGCTGATCGATCTTCGACTGGGCGTCGCCGAGCAGGGCGTCGACGTCGGCGTCCTTGCGGGTCAGCACGGCCTGCACCACCGTGTCGAGGGCCGCGTAGGTCTCCTGCGCCTTGTCGGCCGGCTCGGGGAGTACGGGCAGCTTGTCGACGCGGGAGAGGTACGGCTTGAACTGCTCGCGTGGGGCGTTGGCGTACGGCGCGATCCAGGCCTGGTACGTCGCGTCCTGCGCGCTGTCCACGACCGGCAGCTTCGGGCCGCCGACCGCGAGGCCGTCCGCCTTCGCCGCCTTGGCCTCGGCGACGGCCCGGTCCTTGTCCAGCCACTTCTGGAAGTGGCGGTACTCGACCCACTTCAGCGCGGCCAGCCGCTGCTCGGGGCTGGCGTCAGGACGGGCCACCGCCACCGCGCCGCCGCCGAGGGTGCCGTGCTCGCCGCCGTCCTGGGGGAGCGAGGTGACGCCGAAGGTCTTCGGGTCGAGGTCGAGGTTGGCGAACATCGGGTTGTACGCGTCGCCGCCGTCCATGTACATCCCGACCCGGCCGGCCGCGAACTTCTCCTGAATCCCCGCCTGGTTGAGCAGCACATCGCCGCCCATGCTCTGGTCCTGCCAGCGCATCTTCCGCAGCAGTTGCAGCGCCTTCTTCGCGGGCGCACCGTCGACGGCCGCCTTCTTGTCCTTGCCGCGGCCCACCTGGACCTTGCCGCCGAAGGCGTACGTCATGCCGGAGAACATCCAGCCGCCGGTGTTGTCGTTCGTCATCTGCAGATAGCCCGCCGCGTCGGTCTTCTCGCCGATCGTCTTCGCGGCCGTACGGACCTCATCCCAGGTGCGCGGCGGCCGGTCCGGATCGAGCCCGGCCTCCTCGAACAGCTCCCGGTTGTAGATCAGGCCCAGGCTGTAGGCCTCGACCGGGATGCCGAAGGTGCGGCCCTCGTCGTTCTGGGCGTTCTTCAGCAGGTTGCCGCGGATCGACCGGAAGGTCTTGATCTTCTTGACCTCGGCGCTGAGGTCGGCGACCTGGCCGCGGGCGATGAGGCTCTGCGGCTCGGTGTACGGGACCTCCATCGTCGTCGGCATCGTGCCGCCGGCCAGCATCGCGCTGAAGGTCTCCTGCTGCCAGACGGTCTCCTTCGGCTGCACCTTGATGTTGGGGTTGGCCTTCTGGAACGACTTGACCTGCGTCAGGAACTCCTTGCGCTTCTCCTTCTGGTCGGTCGGCGGCAGGTTGCCGACCGTGATCGTCACCTTCGCGTCCGGGTCGGCGGTGCCGCCCGTGCCGCCGCCGTCGCTGCACGCGGCCGCGCTGGTGAGGGCGAGCGCGCACAGCAGGGGCACGGCTCTGGTACGGCGCGGGCGCCGGGGTCGGTTCATGGTCGTCGTTCTCCGTTCGGGCGGACGGGTTCGATGACGCCAGAACCTAGAAATGACTAGTTAGCAAGTCAATACATCGAACAAAAACTGCAGTTGGCCTTGCTCATCTCGCGACTCCACCTCTAGCTTAACCAGTCATTGTCGACGAGATGAGGGGCAACGCATGCACGACGACCGCGAGTTGACCGAGCAGCGACTGGCCCGGGTGCTGCGCGAACGGCTGCGGCCTGCCATCCACCCGCACGCGTTGCCGCTGACGGTCGCGGCCTGGCACCCGGCCGGCGAGCCGGTGCCGCCGTCCGCCGCCCTTGCCGCGGCGTACGAGCCCTTCGCGCCGGGTGCGGCCTGGGGTCCGCCGTGGGGCACCTCATGGTTCCGGATGTCCGCGACCGTCCCGGCGGAGTGGGCCGGCCGGCCCGTCGAGGCGGTCGTCGACCTCGGCTTCGGCGACACGGTGCCGGGCTTCTCCGCCGAGGGCCTGGTGCACCGCCCCGACGGCACCCCGGTCAAGGGCATCCACCCGCGCAACCGCTGGATACCGGTCGCCGATCCGGCGTCCGGCGGCGAGGAGTTCCTGGTCTACGTGGAGGCCGCGGCCAACCCGCTCATCGAGGGCCCGGTCACGGCGCTCGGCGACAGCGAAACGGCGGGCGACCGCCCCCTCTACCGCCTCCGCCAGGCCGAGCTGGCCGTACGGGACGCGACCGTCTGGGAGCTGGTCCAGGACCTCGAAGTCCTCGACGGCCTGATGCGCGAGCTGCCCCGCGAGGAGCCCCGCCGCTGGGAGCTGCTCCGCGCCATCGGCCGCGCGCTGGACGCACTCGACCTGAAGGACATCGGCGGCTCGGCGGCAGCCGCCCGTACCGAACTGGCCCCCGCCCTCGCCGCCCCCGCGCACCACTCCGCGCACCGCGTCACCGCCGTCGGCCACGCCCACATCGACTCGGCCTGGCTGTGGCCGCTGCGCGAGACCGTCCGCAAGGTCGCCCGTACCACCGCCAACACCCTGGCGCTGATGGACGACCACCCCGAATACGTCTTCGCCATGTCGCAGGCCCAGCAGTACGCCTGGCTCAAGGAGCACCGGCCGCAGCTGTACGAGCGGGTCAAGAAGAAGGTCGCGGCCGGGCAGTTCGTCCCCGTCGGCGGGATGTGGGTGGAGTCGGACGTCAATCTGCCGGGCGGCGAGGCGCTGGCCCGGCAGCTCATCCACGGCAAGCGCTTCTTCCTGGAGGAGTTCGGGGTGGAGTGCGAGGAGGTGTGGCTGCCGGACTCCTTCGGCTACTCGGCGGCGCTGCCGCAGCTGATCGCGCTCGCCGGCGCCCGCTGGTTCCTCACCCAGAAGATCTCCTGGAACCAGACCAACCCCTTCCCGCACCACACCTTCCGCTGGGAGGGCCTGGACGGCACCCGGATCTTCAGCCACTTCCCGAGCGTCGACACGTACAACAGCGAGCTCTCCGGCGCCGAAATGGCGCACGCCGTCCGCGTCTTCCGCGACAAGGGCCCGGCGAGCCGCTCCCTCGCCCCCTTCGGCTACGGCGACGGGGGCGGCGGCGCCACCCGCGAGATGCTGGCGCGGGCGGCGCGGCTGCGCGACCTGGAGGGCTCGCCGCGGGTGGCGGTCGAGCCGCCGGCCCGCTTCTTCGCGGCGGCCGAGCGGGAGTATCCGGACGCGCCGGTCTGGGTCGGCGAGCTGTACTTCGAGCTGCACCGCGGCACCTACACCTCGCAGGCGGCGATGAAGCAGGGCAACCGGCGCTGCGAGCACCTGCTCCGCGAGGCCGAGCTGTGGGCGGCGACGGCGGCGGTAAGGACCGGCCACCCGTATCCGTACGAGCAGCTGGAACGGCTGTGGCGCACGGTGCTGCTGCACCAGTTCCACGACATCCTGCCCGGCTCCTCCATCGCCTGGGTGCACCGCGAGGCCCGGCAGACCTACGCCGACACCGCCGCCGAACTGACCGCGCTGGCCGGCGCGGCGCGCCGCGCCCTGACCGGCGCCGGAGACCGGCGGGTGGTGTTCAACGCGGCGCCGCACGCCCGCGGCGGCATCCCCGCCGGCGGGGCCGAGGTCGCCGCCGCCCCTGACAGCGGCGGCGACCCGGTCACCGCGACGGCGGCCGACGGCGGCTGGGTCCTGGACAACGGCCTGCTGCGGGTGACGGTCGACGGCCGCGGCCTGGTCTCATCCGTACGGCACCTGGCAAGCGGCCGCGAGGCGGTGGCCCCGGGGGCGGCGGCGAACCTCCTCCAGAGCCACCCCGACCTCCCCAACCGCTGGGACGCCTGGGACGTCGACGCCTTCTACCGCAACACCCGCACGGACCTGACCGACTTGGAGGGCCTCGACCTCGACGCCGGCCCCGACGCCGCGACCGTGCGCGTCGAGCGCCGCTTCGGGGCGGCCTCCGCGGTCATCCAGACGATCACCCTCGCCGCGGGCTCCGCGGTCGTCGACTTCACCGCCGAGGTCGACTGGCACGAGTCCGAGACCTTCCTCAAGGCCGCGTTCCCGCTGGACATCCGGGCCGCCGACTCGGCGGCCGAGACCCAGTTCGGGCATGTACGGCGGGCCACGCACACCAACACCACCTGGGAGGCAGCCAAGTTCGAGATCTGCGCCCACCGCTTCCTGCACCTGAGCGAGCCGGGCTGGGGCGCCGCGCTCGTCAACGACTCCACGTACGGCCACGACGTCACCCGCACCGTCCGCGAGACGGACGGCGGCACGACCACCACGGCCCGGCTGTCGCTGCTGCGCGCACCCCGCTTCCCGGACCCGGCCACCGACCAGGGCCGGCACACCTTCCGCTACGCCCTCGCCCCCGGCGCCGAGATCACCGACGCCGTGCGCGAGGGCTACCGGATCAACCTCCCGGAGCGGCACCTCACCGGCGCCGGTCCGGTATCCCCCCTGGTCACATCCTCCAACGACCAGGTCGTCATCGAGGCCGTCAAGCTCGCCGAGGACCGCTCCGGCGACGTCGTCGTCCGCCTCTACGAGTCGGCCGGCGGCCGCGCCACCACCCGGCTGACGACGAGCTTCACTCCGGCCTCGGCCGCCCGTACGGACCTCCTGGAGCGCCCGCAGGGCCCCGCCGACCTGGCCGAACTGACCCTCCGCCCCTTCGAGATCGTCACCCTGCGCCTGGCACGTCCCTGACCTTTCCGCGAGCCGCTACGAGAAAGGCACATCCATGCAAAGGACGAGACGCACCACCCCAGCCCTGATCGCCTTGCTGGCGGTCCTGCTGACCCTCCTCACCGCGAGTCCGCCCGCCACCGCCGCGCCCCTGCTGTCCTCGACCTTCCCCGACTGGACCCGCCAGACGAGCGGCAGCGTCGACGCGGACTTCGCCGCGGACACCGGCACCAAGCACGACGGCGAGGCCGCGCTGAAGATCGTCAACAACACGGCCAGGAAGCCGGACACCTTCGCCTTCCTCGCCCAGAAGGTGCCGGTCAAGCCGGACACCACCTACGAGTTCAGCGCCTGGACCAAGTCCGAGGGGATGCCGGACCTGGGCCTCCAGATCACCCTCAGCCCCGACTGGTCGCAGCGCCACACCTTCCCCGCGGGCACGTACGACTGGACGAAACGCACCTGGACGTACACCACCAAGGCCGACCAGACGACCCTCGACTACCGGCTCCTCAGCCAGGACAAGACGACCGGCTTCTGGCTCGACGGCCTGACCATGGCGGAGCAGGGCACCACGGCCAACCTCCTGAAGAACCCCGGCTTCGAGCAGCACGCCCCGCCGAACCTGATCACCTCGCCGTCGCTGGTCTTCACCACGGGTCAGGCAAAGGTGCAGCTCAAGTCGGCCCCGGACATCGCGGGCCCGGCCACCTGGACCGTACGGGACGAGCAGCAGCGGTCGGTCGACACCGGCAGCGTCCGCTATACGAACGGCGCCGCCACCCTCGACCTAACGGACCTCGGCCCCGGCTACTACCACCTGGAGGTCAGCCTCGACGCCGGCTCGGAGCCTTCGGTCACCAGGACCGACTTCGCCGTCCTGGCCCCGGCCCCGTCCAGCACCATCAGCCCGTCCTCCCCCTTCGGCGTCGCCGTCCACCTCGGCGACGGCAACGCGATGAACGCCAAGCTCGCCGACCTCGCCCAGCAGGCGGGCATCTCGCACGCCCGCAGCGACGTCTACTGGGACAAGGTCGAGAAGACCAAGGGCCAGTACACCTTCCCGGCCGGCTGGGACACCGACTTCAAGCGCTTCAAGGACCGGGGCATCACCCCGCTCCCGATCTCCACCTACCGCAACCCGCTCTACGACAGCGGCAAGACGCCGTCGACCCCCGAGGGCCTGGCCGCGTACGCCGCGTACACCAGCGCGCTCGCCGACCACTACAAGGACCTGACGAAGTCGGTCGAGGTCTACAACGAGTTCAACATCAACTTCAACGACGGCGCCTGCGGCCGCACCCCCGCCTGCTACTACGACATGCTCCGCACCACCGCGGAGAAGGTGAAGGCCGCCAACCCGGACACCAAGGTCGCCGGACCCGCCACCGCGGGCCTCGCCCTCGACTGGGTGGACGAGCTGCTGCGCCTCGGCGGCACCAAGCACCTCGACGCGGTGTCGGTGCACCCGTACCGCTACCCGAACACCCCCGAGGGCATCGACGACGAGATGACGGCGCTGCGGAACGTGATCCGCAGCCACAACGACGGCAAGGACAAGCCGATCTGGCTCACCGAGCTCGGCTGGCCGACGAACGAGGGCGGCGGCACCTCCCGCCTCCAGCAGGCCGACTACCTGGTCCGCGCGCAGGCGCAGGCGCTGAGCCACGGCGCGGAGCGCTTCTTCTGGTACGAGCTGATGGAGAGCGGCACCGACCCGGCAGAGAAGGAGCACCACTTCGGTCTGCTGCAGTGGCCGGGCGGCGGCGTCACCGAGGCGCTGGCGCCGAAGGAGGCGTTTGTGACGCAGGCGGTCATGACGCGGCAGCTGGCGGGGAAGAAGTTCGCCGCCAAGGACGACATCGCCGAGCCCGCGTACTCGTACCGCTTCGGCGACGGCGCGGACGCGACCCGGGTGATGTGGGCCGCGCCCGACCGGCGCGCGGTCACGCTGCGCACCGACAGCCCGCTGAAGGTGACGGACGCGTACGGCCGCGCCAAGACGCTCACGCCGAACGCCGGCACCGTCCGCCTCGACCTGGACCAGCAGCCGGTCTTCGTCACCGGCCCGGTGCGGAGCGTCGGCGCGGCGGAGGCGCCCGCGCTGAAGCTCAGCGCCCCGAAGAAGGCCGCGACCGGCGACACCGTGCCGGTGAAGCTGACCGTGGACCGCACCGGGGCCGCGGGCGCCGGCCTGCCGCAAAGTCTCGATGTGCAGGTGGAAGGCGAGAAGAAGCGGGTGAAGGCGCCCAAGGGCAAGGTCACCACCGCCACTTTCGAGGCCCCGGCCGGCAGCAGGCTCCAGGACCGGCACTTCGTCGCCGACGTCGCCCGCGGCAAGCGCCCGCTGGCCCGGCTGACCGCGTCCACCACCGTCGCCCGCCCGGTCGAGCTCTCCGCCGACCCGGTGGTCACCGCGGCCGACCCGGCCGCCGGAAAGGTGGAGATCACCCTCGCCAACAACCATCTGGACAAGTCCCTCCCGGTCGACGACGTGGCGTGGAAGATCGGCGATACGGAGGGCGAGAAGGGCGACATCGCGGATATCCCGGCATCCTCGTCCCGTACGGTCACGGTGCCGCTCGCGTCGGTGCGGCCCTGGGATCCGTACGAGCAGAAGATCACCGCCCGGCTTCCGGGCCATGACCCGCTGACCGTCTCCGGCACCACCGGCTTCAACCCGGCGCAGCGCGAGGGTGCGAGCGGGGCGTCGGCGATCGATCTGGGGAAGCAGGGCGAGTGGTCGAAGTACACGGAAGACTGGGGCGGCGCCGATGATCTGTCGGGGCCGGTCAAGGTGGCGCACACGGACGACGAGCTGGTGCTGACCGCGGATGTCTCCGACGACGCCTTCGCGCAGGACAATCCGGCGTCGACGATGTACAACGGCGACTCGATCCAGTTCGCGCTGAGCCCGCAACTGCCCGGCCGCTCCGCGCAGATGACGGAGATCGGCCTGGCGAAGCTGAAGTCCGGCGCCACGGCGTACACCTACATGGCGGCCGGTGCGGCGCAGACGGGCCCGACCGAGGGTGCGAAGACGGAGGTCACGCGAGAAGGCACGGTCACCTCGTACAAGGTCCGCATCCCCTGGAAGTCGCTCGGCCTCGACGCCCGGCCGGACCGCCCGGTCGCGCTGTCGATGATCGTGAACGACAACGACGGGAAGGGGCGGCGCGGCTTCCTCGAGTGGGGTTCGGGGGTCGGCCGTACGAAGGACACGGCGCTGTTCCGGCCGCTGCAGTTCATGGAGTGACGGCGGGATGCCGGGGGCGGACGCGCGGGCCGGCGGGGCCCGCGCCTCCGCCGCGCCTGCAGGCCAGGTGCCGATAGGATCCCGCCGTGCCCCATTTCGTGGCGGTCCTGGCGCCCGACGGCGCCGGCGCCTTTGAACTCGGCGTCTCGCGCCGCGTCTTCGGCATGCGGCCGGTGGAGCGAATAGCGGGTTAGGGCCCGATGGCCTCGAGAGACCACGCAGGCCGCGCACGCCTATTGACCCCCGTTCAAACCCGCGAGTAACTTCACGACAGCGTCGCTGAAATGCCCCTGTCAACAACGCTGTTGTCCTTGGGAGTAACCAGATGCCGTTCCACACCCGCATGCGTGGCCGCCTCGTGGCGGTCGGCGCCACCCTCGCCGCCACCGCCGCTCTCGGCGCACCGGCGGCGCAAGCCGCCACCGCCTCCGACGACCTCGACTACGTCGCCCTCGGCGACAGCTACAGCGCCGGCTCCGCGATCCTGCCGCTGGACCCGACGGCCCCGCTGCTCTGCGCCCGCTCGCTGCTCAACTACCCCCACGTCATCGCCAAGAAGACCGGCGCCGACTTCAAGGACGTCACCTGCGGCGGCGCCCAGTCCCCGCACTTCACCACGGCCCAGTACCCGGGCGTGGCCCCGCAGGTCGACGCGCTCAGCGACGACACCGACCTGGTGACGATGACGATGGGCGGCAACGACAACGGCACCTTCATCGGCGCGATCACGGCCTGCGCGACGGCCGGCATCGGCTCCGGCGGCAAGGGCAGCCCGTGCAAGGACAAGAACGGCTCGACCTTCGCGGACGCCGTCGACCAGAAGACGTACCCGGCCCTGAAGGCAGGCTTCGCCGAGGTGGCGAAGAATGCCCCGAACGCAAAGTTCGCCGTCCTCGGCTACCCGTGGATCCTGCCCGCGGCCAAGGGCTGCTTCCCCACCCTCCCGGTCGCCGAAGGCGACGTCCCGTACCTCCGCGACCTCCAGACCCACCTCAACTCGGCGGTGGAGCGGGCCGCCAAGGATAACGGCATGACCTTCGTCGACTTCGCCAAGGTCTCCGAGGGCCACGACGCCTGCAAGCCCCTCGGCACCCGCTGGATCGACCCAGTCCTCTCCACCTCGCCGGTGCACCCGAACATGCTCGGCGAGGCAAAGATGGCCGAGCAGACCATGAAGGTCATGGGCCTGAGCTGATCAACTTCCCGCCGGCGGTGTGAGGTCCACCGCCGGCGGGTTGAGCCGGGCGAAGCCCTCCTGGCGCTGGTACGGGAAGTGGGGGTACGGGAGGTCGCGGGCGCTTGCGGCGTCCAGCTTTGCGGTCTGGTCTGCGGTCAGGGACCAGCCGACCGCGCCCAGGTTCTGGCGGAGTTGCTCCTCATTGCGGGCGCCGATGATGACCGAGGAGACGGTCGGGCGCTGGAGGAGCCAGTTCAGGGCGATTTGGGGGACCGTCTTGCCTGTCTCCTCCGCGATCTCGTCGAGGGCGTCCACCACCCGGTACAGCAGCTCGTCCGGTACGGGCGGGCCGAAGGACGCCGTGTCGTGCAGGCGGCTGGCGGACGGGAGGGGTGTGCCGCGGCGGATCTTGCCGGTCAGGCGGCCCCAGCCCAGCGGGGACCACACCACCGCGCCGACGCCCTCCTCCTGGGCGAGCGGCATCAGGTCCCACTCGTAGTCGCGGCCGACGAGGGAGTAGTAGACCTGGTGGGCGGCGTAGCGCGGCCAGCCGTGGGTGTCGGCCGCGGACAGGGACTTCATCAGCTGCCAGCCGGGGTAGTTGGAGACGCCCGGGTAGCGGATCTTCCCCGCCCTTACCAGCTGGTCGAGGGTCGACAGGACCTCCTCGGCCGGGGTCGAGGCGTCGTACGCGTGCAACTGGAAGAGGTCGATGCGGTCCGTGTCCAGGCGGCGCAGGGCGTCCTCGACGGACTTGATCAGGCGGGTGCGGGAGGTGCCCGCGTCGCCGGGGCCCTCGCCCATCGGCAGGCCCGCCTTGGTCGAGATGAGCACCTCGTCGCGGCGGCCCTTGATGGCCGCGCCCAGCACCTCCTCGGACGCGCCGTCGGAGTAGACGTCCGCGGTGTCGAACATCGTGATCCCCGCGTCCAGCGCGACATCCACCATGCGGCGGGCCTCGTCGACATCCGTCGTGCCCCACGCCCCGAAGAGCGGCCCGCGGCCGCCGAAGGTGCCGGTGCCGAAGCTGAGAGCGGGGACCTTGAGGCCGGAGCGGCCCAACTGGCGGTATTCCATGATGGCGGCCCTTCTAATGGGTTTGGGGTTCCGTTAGTGCAATCAAGCTAGCACGGCACTCTTGCGTAATGGAACCCCAGACCCTTTACGGGTCCGTGCCCCGCAACCCGTGGAGTAAGTTGCCCGCGTGGCCAACACGCGAGAAGCAGGGGCGAGTCGAAGATCGGCCGTCGCGTTCGCCGGGGTCGTCGGGGGGCTGGCAGGGGCCGCCCTCGCCGGGCACCGGGGGCGGCGCGCGGGGGTGTGCGGGGCGGTGGCCGGCGGCGTCGCCCTCGCGGCGGCGGAGGCCGTGGCGCGCAAGCGGCAGCGGCCCGGGGAGCTGCCCCCGCTGTGGCAGCGGATCGCGATGAGCGGCGCCCTCACGGCACCCGTGGCGTGGGTGGCCGGGCGGCTCACCGGCGCCCGCCCGGTCCCGGTCGGGACGGTCGCGGGAGCGGCCGCGGGCGCCATGGGCGTACGGCCGCACAAGGTGGCGCTCGGCCCGGTCGTGGGCGCGGCCGTCGGCGCCGCATACGCCAGGCGCGACCGCCCCGCCCCCGCCGCGCTCGTGGCGAGCAGCGCCGTCGTCGGCTTCCGGGTGCTGTCGGCGCTCGTGTTCCGCGATCCGCAGGTCAGCCTGCTCGCGGAGCGCGTGCCGCGGGAGCAGCTGCCCTTCGTGGTGCCGCTGGAGGCGCGCTCCCGGTACGTAGGCACGGGTTACGTGAAGGAGCTGGCCGCGGCCGTCGGCGGCGACTACCGGGCCGACACCCCCGACGTCGGCATTGTCCACTCCCTCGACGAGCTCGCCGGGCCCGGCTTCGACCCGGCCGCCGTCGACCCGCTGGTGCGGGAGTTCTACGAGCACACCGCCCGCTTCACGCTCGACATCACCCCGGAGTGGCGGCACTGGGTCCGCCCCGGCTACCTGCTCTACCGCCACCTCCTCGCCCGTCCGCTCGGCCAGGCGAACGTGCCCATGAACCAGCGCGAGACCCAGCGCGGGATGCGCAGCCGCATCGACACGATCACGGGCGGCGGCGAGGTCACGGTGCGCGGCTGGATCCGCTCGTACGCCGACACCGACGAGCCCATCTATGTCGGCATCTATACGACATACCGGCACGAGGGCCAGGGCTACGTCAGCGTCGGCTTCCCGCTCCCCGGCGCCGGGTTCACCGCCACGCTGCGGCCGGAGGCCCGCGACGGCGGCGGGCTCATACTCAGCAGCCAGAGCCGCGGCGAGGGCGATCACCCCGGGCACTACCTGACCTTCTCCGACCAGGAGACCGGCGAGCTCACCTCCCTCGCCGTGCACGGCTTCGGCGAGCGGCTCGACGTGTACGTGGGCGAGGACGGGCTGCGCGCCGAGCATGCCTTCTCGGTGTTCGGGCTGCCGTTCCTGGTACTGCACTACCGCATGACGCGCAAGCACGGCTGACGCACCACCGGATACTCCACCGGGAGTAGAACGCCCCACACCGCCTCCGACCTGGGAGGGCCGCTTCCGCTTGACCCGCGCCCGTAGGGTCGAGCGCATGGATCTGCGACTACCCCGGCGCGTCAGCGCCCTGCGCGGCCCGCGCCGATGGATCGCCGCCGCCGCGGCGCTCATCGTGCTCGCCGGGCTCGGCACCTGGACCGCGACCGCCGCCACCGGCGACGACGGCACCCGGGTGCAGCGCTCCGACCGGACGATGGCGATGCCGGGGGCGCGGATCGACACCTCGTACTTCACCGCGGGGGACCAGAGCGGCCGCCGCCCCGCCGTCCTGCTCGGGCACGGCTTCGGCGGCAGCAAGGACGACAACCGGGCGCAGGCCGAGAAGCTGGCCAAGCAGGGTTACGCCGTCCTGACCTGGTCCGCCCGCGGCTTCGGCGACTCCACCGGGAAGATCGGGCTGAACGACCCGAAGCACGAGGTCAAGGACGTCGGCCGGCTCATCGACTGGCTGGCGAAGCGACCCGAGGTGCAGCTCGACAAGGACGGCGACCCCCGGGTGGGCATGGCCGGGGCGTCGTACGGCGGCGCCATCTCGCTGCTCGCCGCCGGATACGACAACCGGGTCGACGCCATCGCCCCGCAGATCACGTACTGGAACCTGGCCGACGCCCTCTTCCCCAACGGCGTCTTCAAGAAGCTGTGGGCCGGGCTCTTCTTCACCACCGCCTCCGTCGACCTGACCGGCAGCCCGCAGCCCGGCGGTGGCGGCGGCAAGCCCGGCTGCGGGCGCTTCGCCGCGGACCTGTGCGAGATGTACGAGCGGGTCGCCGTCAGCGGCAAGCCCGACGACGCCGCCCGCAAGCTCCTGGAGCAGCGCAGCCCGTCCGCCGTCGGCGACCGCATCGACGTCCCCGCGCTGATCACCCAGGGCCAGTCCGACTCGCTCTTCCCGCTCGGCCACGCCGACGCCATGGCGAAGCAGATCAAGAAGAACGGCGCCCCGGTCGCCGTCGACTGGATCCCGGGCGGCCACGACGGCGGCGACACGGAGCTGGGCCGGATCCAGGCCCGTACCGCCGCCTGGTTCGACCGCTATCTCAAGGACGACAAGGGCGCCGACACCGGACCCGCCTTCCGCGTCACCCGCACCGGCGGCGTGGACTCAGCCGACGGCGCGGCCCAGACCCGCGGCGCCGACAGCGACCACTACCCGGGCCTGGAGGCGGGCGACCGCACCGTCTCCCTCTCCGGCCGCGAGCAGTCCTTCGCCAACCCGCCGGGCGCCAGCCCGCCCGGCATCTCCGCCCTCCCGGGCGCGGGCGCGCTCGGCCAGCTGCCGTCGTCGCTGGGCGTCGGCCTCTCGCTCGACGTGCCCGGGCAGCACGCCCGCTTCGACTCCGCACCGCTGCGCAAGCAGGCGCAGATCACGGGCGAGCCGACGGTACGGGTCAAGGTCAAGGCCGACGCGAAGGACGCCGTCCTCTTCGGCAAGCTCTACGACGTCAGCGCGAACGGGCAGCAGCAGGTGCTGCCCAGCCAGCTCGTCAGCCCGGTGCGGGTGTCCGGCGCCGACAAGGGCCGTACGGTCGAGCTGAAGCTCCCCGCCGTCGACCACAAGGTCGCCGCGGGCCACCGCCTGCGCCTGGTCCTGGCCGCCACCGACCTCGGCTATGCCTCGCCCAACGACCCCGCCACCTACACCGTCTCGCTCGCCGGCGGTGGCGTGCACGTCCCCACCGCCCCCGAGGTGGACACCCAGCCCGCCGGGGTCCCCGCCTGGGTGTGGGCGCTGCCGGTCGCGGGCCTGGCGATCGCGGGCGGCCTGGTCTTCAGCAGCCGCCGCCGCGCGTCGGCCGCCCCCGACCCGGAGCTGGCGGGCGTACCGCTGCAGATCACCGGCCTGACGAAGCGCTACGGCAAGTCCGGCGACCGCTACGCCGTCCGCGACCTGTCCTTCCGCGTCGAACAGGGCCAGGTCCTCGGCCTCCTCGGGCCGAACGGGGCCGGGAAGACGACGACTCTGCGGATGCTGATGGGCCTGATCACCCCGGACGCGGGCGAGATCCGCGTCTTCGGCCACCAGATCACCCCCGGCGCCCCGGTCCTCTCCCGTACGGGCTCCTTCGTCGAGGGCGCGGGCTTCCTGCCGCACCTCACCGGGCGGCAGAACCTGGAGCTCTACTGGCACGCCACCGGCCGCCCGGCGGAGGACGCACACCTGGAAGAGGCCCTGGAGATCGCGGGCTTGGGCGACGCGCTGGAGCGGGCGGTACGGACGTACTCGCAAGGCATGCGCCAGCGCCTCGCCATCGCCCAGGCCATGCTCGGCCTCCCGGACCTGCTCATCCTCGACGAGCCGACCAACGGCCTCGACCCGCCCCAGATCCGCGAGATGCGCGAGGTCATGATCCGTTACGCGGAGGGCGGCAGGACCGTGATCGTCTCCAGCCACCTCCTCGCCGAGGTCGAGCAGTCCTGCACCCACCTGGTCGTGATGGACCGCGGGCAGCTGGTGCAGGCGGGCCCGGTCGCGGAGATCACCGGCGACGGGGACGGGCTGCTGGTCGGCCACGAAGGTGGGCCGCTCAGCGACGCGCTCCTGGAGAAGGTGCGGGCGCTGCCCGGCGTCGCCGCGGCCGCCAACGGCCCCGACGGCCTGCTCCTCCGCCTCGACCCCGGCGCCACAACCCCCGCCCGGCTGCTCCCCGAGCTGCTCGAACTCGGCGTCGAGGTGTCGTCGTACGGGACGGAACACCGCCTGGAGGACGCCTTCCTGACCCTGATCGGAGGGGACCGATGACCGCCCCGACCCTCATCGAGACCGCCCCCGGCTACCGTCCCGGGAAGACCCTCCCGCTCCGCGTCGAGCTGGTGCGCCAGCTGCGCCGCCGCCGGACGATGCTGATGTTCGGGGTGCTCGCGGTCCTGCCGTTTGTGCTGGTGGCGGCCTTCGCGCTGGCCGGTGGCCCGCAGGGCCGCGGCAACGACGAGGCCTCGCTGATGGACGCCGCCACCGCCTCCGGCGGCAACTTCACCGCCATGGCGCTCTTCGCCTCCGCCGGCTTCCTGCTGGTCGTGCCGGTGGCGCTGTTCTGCGGCGACACGGTCGCCTCCGAGGCGGGCTGGTCCTCGCTGCGCTACCTGCTCGCGGCGCCCGTGCCCAGGGCCAGGCTGCTGGCGAGCAAGCTGCTGGTCGCGCTGGGGCTGAGCGCGGCGGCGTTCCTGCTGCTGCCGCTGGTCGCGCTCGCCGTGGGCACGGTGGCGTACGGATGGGGGCCGCTGGAGCTGCCGACGGGCGGCGCGCTGCCGGCCGGGGACGTGCTGCCGCGGCTCGCGATGGTGGTCGCGTACCTCTTCGTCTCCCAACTGGTCACCGCTGCCCTGGCCTTCTGGCTCTCCACCCGTACGGACGCGCCGCTGGGCGCGGTCGGCGGCGCGGTCGGGCTGACCATCCTCGGCAACGTCCTCGACGCCGTCACCGCGCTCGGCGGCTGGCGGGATGTGCTGCCCGCGCACTGGGCGTACGCGTGGGTCGACGCGCTGCAGCCGCAGCTGGAGTGGGGCGGGATGGTGAAGGGGGCGGCGGTGTCGGTGAGTTATGCGCTGGTGCTGTTCGGCTTCGCCTTCAGGGGCTTTGCGCGGAAGGACATCGTGTCGTAGCGGGGAGCCTTTACAACGTTGGAACCCACCTCTATGTTGTCGGCCCATGACGCGCCGACTCCCCACCGTCCTCGCCCTGTTGCTCGCGCTCGTGGCCGCTCTGCTCGCCGCGCAGGCAGTCACGACGCCCGAGGCCTCCGCCGCCACCGGCACCAAACTCCGCGACGGCACCGGCCTCTACCCCCGCGCCATCCGCCTGGAACACAGCGGCGGCGCCAACGGCCGCGTGCTGGCGTCGGTGGTCACCTTCGACGGCAACAACGGCCTGGGCGCGATCTACGAATCCACCGACGGCGGCGGCAGCTTCGGCCAGGTCGGCACGGTCGCCGACCCGGAGGCGGCGGGCGGCCAGGGCCTGTGCTGCGCGACGCTGTACGAGCTGCCTCGGCAGGTGGGCGACCTGCCCGCCGGGACGCTGCTGTGGGCGGCGTCGGTGGGCCAGGACGAGGCCAACCGCCGCATGACGCTACGCGTCTTCAAGAGCACGGACACCGGCCGCTCCTGGTCGTACCTCTCCACGATCGCCACCGCCCCGAACGACAAGGGCCTGTGGGAGCCGGAGTTCTCGGTCGACGCAACCGGCGCCCTGGTGGCCCACTACTCCGACGAGACGGACGGCACCCACAGCCAGAAGCTGGTCGCCGCCCGGACCACCGACGGCGTCAACTGGACCGGCCACCACGACACGATCGCCAGCACCCTCGGCTCCGACCGCCCCGGCATGGCGGTGGTGCGGAAGCTGCCGAACGGCACCTACTTCATGTCGTACGAGATCTGCGCGGCGGCCGGGCAGTACATCTGCGTCGTCCACTTCCGCACGTCCGCGGACGGCTGGGACTGGGGCGACCCGAAGCACCTGGGCTATCGCCCGGAGACGGCCGACGGCAAGTACTTCAAGCACGCCCCGAACCTGGCCTGGAGCCCGGAGCCGGGCAACCCCAACGGGCGGCTGTATCTCGTCGGCCAGGTGCTGAAGAACAAGGACGACTCGACGGCTGCGGGCAGCGGCCGCACCGTATGGACCAACCCCGACAACGGCAACGGGCCCTGGAAGGAGATCCCGGCCCCGGTCGCGGTCGAGTCGACGAAGGTCGACTTCTGCCCCAACTACAGCTCCGCGCTGCTGCCTTCGCCCGACGGCAGCAAACTGCTGGAGATCGCCACCGACTGGGACGGCGACACCTGCAAGCCGTACTACGCCACCGGCGCCGCGAGCTGAGTCAGCGGCCGGGCGCCGGTGGCAGCACTCATCGCACCGGCGCCCCCGGACCCAACGGGATCCCGAGCGCCCACCACGCCAGGAACAGCAGCGTCCACGCCACCGTCATCGCGACCGCGAGCGGCAGCGTGTACGAGGCGAGGGTGCCGATGCCCGCCGACTTGCGGTAGCGCTGCAGGAAGCCCAGGGCCATCACGAAGTACGGGCTCATCGGCGTGATCGCGGTCGAGCCCGAGTCGGCGATGCGGAAGAGCGCCTGGGTCGTCTCGGCGGGCACGTCGACCAGCATCAGCATCGGCACCAGCACCGGGGCGGCCAGGGCCCACATCGCCGAGCCGCTGGTCACCATGATGTTGACCAGCGTCAGCAGCAGCAGGATCAGCAGGAAGACCACCACGATCGGCAGCCCGCTGCCCTTCAGCGCCTCCGCCGCATTGACCGACAGCACCTCGCCGATCTTCGACCACTCGAAGTACGCCAGGAACTGCGCGATGGCGAAGAAGAGGACGAGAACCGGCGCCATCTGCTTCACGCCCTCGGCCATCAGCTTCGGCACGTCGGCGGCCTTCTTGATGGTCCCGGCTCGGGTCCCGTACACGACGCCGGTGAGCAGGAAGAGGAAGGCGACGAACGCCGCGATGCCGTCCATCAGCGGCGACTCGGCGATGGCCCCGCCGTCGCCCCGCAGCGGCGACGAGCCGGGCAGCACCACGGCGGTGAGCGCGACGAGGCCGGCGGCCAGGGCGGCGATGGCGCGGCGCAGCGCGGAGCGCTCGCGGTCGCTGAGCTGGAGGGCGCCGATGTCCTCCAGGTCCGCGTCGGGGTCAGGGTCGAGGTCGGTGCGCTTGCTCAGCACCAGCCGGGTGATCAGGGTGATCACGGCGGCGAGGAGGAGCGAGGAGGCGATGTTGAAGAACCAGTTGCTGAGCGGGGAGACGTACGCGTCGTCGCCCCCGGCGATCTTCGCGGCGGCCGTCGTAATGCCCGCGAAGATCGCGTCGTTGGGCGTCGGCACCGGGCTGGCGTCGTACCCGGAGGCGATCGACGTATACGCGACGACGATGCCGAGGATCGGCGACCGGCCCACGGCCCGGAAGGCGAGCCCGCCGAGCGGGACCAGGATGATGTACGCCGCGGCCGAGGCCACATGCGCGACCGTGCCCGCGAAGGCGACCGCGAAGACCACCCAGGAGGCGGGCACGCGGGAGACGCCGCGCTTCATCAAGGCGGCGAGGAAGCCGGAGCGTTCGGCGACCGCGACGCCCATGATGACCACGACGATGGTGGCCATCGGCGGGAAGGCCGCGAAGTTCTCGATCATCGTCGAGGCGGCCATGGCGAGGCCGTCGCCGCTGAGCAGGTTCTGCACGACGACCGTCTTGCCGTCCTCGGGGGAGACGACGGAGACGTCGAGGGCGGCGAGCAGGGCGCTGACGGCGGCGAGGACCGCGGAGAGGATCCAGAAGAGCCAGAAGGGGTGCGGGAGGGCGTTGCCGGCGCGTTCGATGACGGCCATGGCGCGGAGGATGCGGGGGAGCTTCTCGGGGGGAGCGGAGACAGCCATGTCAACTCCAGGACAGAGGCGCGGGGATCAGCGGGTTCGGCTGGAGAGTCGGTAGTCGCGGACGAAGTCCCACAGCACCTCATGGGCCTCGATCGACTGGGTCACGTAGCCGCCGCCGCTGTAGCTGTCGGCGCCCGGCCAGGTGTGCCCGCCGTCCGTCACCGCGACGTGCCGCACCTCGGCGCCACGGTCGCAGTCCGTCCAGCCGGCGACGGTGATGTCCGGCGCGGTCGTACGGTCCGGGATCCGGCTCTCGCACCCATTGCGCGCCGCCCAGCCCGCGGCCCAGTCGCGGACCGCGGGCAGCCCGCGGTCGGCATCGCCGCCGTACGGGATCGTGGCGTCGCCCGTGCCGTGGAACTCCAGGACCGGGACGGGTCGGGAGGGGGCGCAGTCCTGACCCGTCCCGGGGTAGAAGGCGCCGGCCACCGGCGCGATCGCGGTGATGCGGTCGGCCATGCGGCAGGCGAGGAGGCCGGTGAGGCCGGCCCCGTTGGACTTGCCGGTGGCGTAGACGCGGCGCTCGTCCGTGCACAGCGTGGCCTGCAGCGCGTCGAGGAGATCGCCGGTGAAGGCGACGTCGTCCACGCCCGGGACGGAGTACGGGGCGCCCTGCCAGGCCTGCTTGCCTTCGTCGTCCACGACGCCCTCGGGGTAGGCGACGATCGCGGGGAGGGTGGAGAGCTTGGAGAACTCCTCGGTGGTGGCGGCGGCGTTGCCGCGCCCGTGGAAGGCGAGGACGACCGGCCAGTCCTTCTTGGCGGCGTAGTCCGCCGGCAGGTGCAGCCGGTAGCCGCGCTCGCGGCCGCCGCTGGTGAGGGTGTGGTCGGCGCTGGTGCCGGGGGTTTGCGGCGGCTGGGTGGCGCAGGCCGACGAGGCTGGCGCGCCGGATCCGGCGGGCGCGGCCTGAGCGGGGGCCGCCGGCGCCGAGGCGGCGGTGCCCGCGAGGGCGAGCGCGGTGGCGGCGAGGACCGTACGCAGAGGTGCTGAAGTGACCTTCAAGGCAAGCTCCTTCCGCCCGACCGCGTCGTTGCGGCAGGCTGGGTCATCAGGGCAGGTCTGACCTACGCGCGGCCCGGCGGGCCACCCGGAATGCGGCGGTGCTTGGGGGCGGGGGGTGCGGGGCGGCGAAGCCCCCGGATTCATTTGTCGGCGGACCGCGGCGGAGCCGCTATGTGGCCAGCCACTCCTTCGCGAAGCCGGTGATACGGGTGACGACCGCGGCCACGATGGCCGCACCGTCCTCGGGTGTTGCCGTGCGCGGGTCGCCGAGCACGCCGTTGGCGGCGAGCCGGTCGTACGGGACGGTCAGCGACGGGTGTCCCGGCCGTCGCGCGACCTTGGCGAGCGGGTCGAGTTGGGCGGTGGCGGTGGTGCCCGCGGCGAGGCGATCGCGGTGGACGAGCCCGGGGGCGAGGTGCAGCATCTGCGCCGTCTCGGCCTCGCCGCTGTGCCCGTGCACCTCGCTGACGCCCATGTCCGCGACCACCTCGGACGCGAGCGCGGTGACCGGCGTCCAGGCGAACCCGACGTCCGGGTGCGAGGTCAGCAGGTCCTGGGCGACGGTGGTGAGGGTGGCGTTGTTGCCGCCGTGCCCGGTGATCACGAGAAACTTCCG
Source organism: Streptomyces boninensis (assembly GCF_048572725.1). NCBI lineage: Bacteria > Bacillati > Actinomycetota > Actinomycetes > Kitasatosporales > Streptomycetaceae > Streptomyces > Streptomyces boninensis. The sequence continues at coordinate 4,610,005 of NZ_CP183837.1, read as the reverse complement.
CCAGCCGTGCCGCCGCAGGCTGCCGACGTACTCGCGGACGAGTGCGGCGAGCGTGCCGGTGGTGAGCGTGACCGTGCCGGCGAAGGCGAGGTGATGCGGCGAGACGCCGACCGGCAGGGACGGGCCGATCACCGCCGAGCCGCCCAACTCCGCGGCCACCCGCTCGGCGACGGCCTCTGCGCGCAGGGTGTCGGTGGCGATCGGCATGCCCGGGCCGTGCTGCTCGTACGCGCCGGCGGGGAGGATGACGAGTGGGCTGGTACGGACCGCGGCGGCGGCCTCGACGGTGGTCATCTCGGCGAGCTTGAAGGTCATCGCCCGGCCGCCTTCCCATCGGCGTCGCCGGCCTCCGCCCCGCCGAAGTCGGCCGCGGCGACGGCGTCGCGGATGGCCGCCAGATGGTCCCGCGTCAGCCGCTCCGCGGCGGCCGCGTCGCCGTCCCGTACCGCCTCGAAGATCTGCACATGCTCCGCATGGTCGCGGTCCCGGTCGTTGTACCGGAAGCGGATCTCCACCTGCTCGCGGGCGCGGACGTGCAGCAGCGCCTCGATCGTCTCGCGGAGCAGCGGGTTGCGGCTGGCGTCGGCGAGGGCGACGTGGAAGTGCACGGACTGGCGCAGCGACTCCTCGGGCGGGAGCAGCGCATTGCGGGAGGCGGTCTCAAGCTGCCGTACGGCCTCGGGCTCCCGCAGCCGCGCCGCCGCGGCGGCGATGGCGGGCTCGACGACGAGGCGCGCCTCGACCAGTTCGAGCACCGACTCGCGGCTGCTGCGCGGGAGATGCGGATTGGCGAGCAGGCGGCGGTGGAGGCCGGGTCCGACGTACGTGCCGGAGCCGTGCCGGAATTCCACGACCCCGGTGGCCTCCAGGCGGCGCAGCGCCTCGCGCACGGTCGGGGTGGTCACCTCGAACCGCTTGGCCAGCTCGCGGGAGGACGCGATCGCGTCCCCGGGCGCGAGCCGCTCGGCTCGGATGATCTCGACTATGTCGTCCGCCAGGCGGGCGGAGAGCGACTGCTCGCCGTAACTCATGAAGTGACTAAATCAATTGATGAGTTCGGGCGTCAATGGTCGTGCGCGGCCGGATTCCGGCGGGCTCAAAGGTGCTCGGACACCAGCACCGCCGAGGTGCCGGGCTCCAGGGCCTCGAAGATGTGCGGGGCGTCGCCCGGATACGACACGTAGTCGCCTGGCGACAGCTCCACGGGCTCGTCCATGGGGCCGACCAGGGCGCGGCCCGAGCCCAGGATCACGTGCTCGACGACGCCGGGGTTGTGCGGGTCGGAACGCCGGGCGCTGCCGGGCTCCGCGGCGATGTGGTACAGGTCCCGGCGGGTGCGCGGAGGGCTGACGGCGAGGATGGTGGCCACGTAGTCGGCGTGTTCCGAGGAGAAGGACGGGCCCTCGCCGGCGCGGATCACCTGGACGTGGGGGCGGGGCGGCTCCAGTAGCTGGGCGAAGGGGATCTCCAGGGTCGTGCTGAGCGCCCAGAGCGTCTCCACGCTCGGATTGCCGCCGCCCGACTCCAGCTGGGAGAGCGTCGACTTGGCGATGCCCGCGCGCCGGGCGACCTCGGCGAGGGAGAGGCCGGTGCGGGCGCGTTCGCGGCGGAGGGAGGCGGCGATGACGTCGAGCGGGGCGCCGGCGGGGGCTGGCCTTCCGGCTGATTTGTCCTGGTCAGCGGCCATGGGTTCGCTCCAGCGGTCGGATCGTTCGACTTGACGAACGGGACGGTGGTGTTCTACATATAGTGCCATGCGTTCGATATGGCGAACCCTGGGGCGGGATCTGGCCCGCGACATCGCGCTGGTCTGCGCGGCCGACGCGATAGTCGGCGCCTCCTTCGGGGCCATCGCGGTCAGTGCCGGGCTGCCGCTGTGGCTGCCGATGCTGCTGTCCGTGGTGGTCTTCGCCGGGGCGTCGCAGTTCATCTTCGTCGGCCTGCTGGCGGCGGGCGGCAACCCGATCGCGGCCGTGGCCGCCGGGCTGCTGGTCAACGCCCGCCACCTCCCGTTCGGCTTCACCGTCGGGGACGTGCTCGGGAAGGGCTGGATGCGGCGCCTCGTCGGCAGCCACATCATGATCGACGAGAACGTCGCCTTCACCCTCGCCCAGCGCGACCCGCAGCGCCGCCGGGCGGCGTACTGGGTCTGCGGCCTCGCCCTCTTCGTCTGCTGGAACGTCGGCGTGCTGCTCGGCGCCCTCGCCGGCACCGCCATCAGCGATACGGACGCCTTCGGCCTGGACGCCGCGTTCCCCGCGGTGCTGCTGGCCCTCGTGCTCCCGTCGCTGCGCGAGGCCGGGACGCGGAAGGCCGCGCTCGCGGGCGTCGTGATCGCCCTGGCCGCGTCGCCGTTCCTGCCCGCCGGGCTGCCGGTGCTGCTGGCGTTGGCCGGGGTGGCGCTGGCGGGGGTGGGGTCGTCCGGGACGTCCGGGACGTCCGGCACTTCCAGGCCCCAGGAGAAGGAGCCGGCCCAGTGAATACCTCGTCATTCGCCCTGCTCGTGGGCACATTGGTGCTCGGCGCCGGCACCTTCGCCTTCCGCTTCGCCGGGCCCGTACTGAAGTCGCGGATGTCGCTGTCGCCGCGGGTGGAGCGGCTCTTCGGCGTGGCCACGGTGGTGCTGCTCGCCGCGCTGGTGGCCACGAACACCTTCCTCGACAGCGAGGGCGCGTTCAGCGGCGTCGCCCGTACGGCCGGGGTGCTGGTCGCGGGCGTACTCGCCTGGAAGAAGGCGCCGTTCGTGGTCATCGTGGTGGTTGCTGCAGGAGTGGCCGCCGGGCTGCGGCTGGCGGGAGTGAGTTAACGTAACCGCCGTGACGAGCGGCGGACACGAGACACTCACGTACGAGCGGTTCGGCACAGCCGTCCGCGAACTGGCGCAGACCATCGCGGACGACGGCTTCGTACCGGACGTCATCCTCTCCATCGCCCGCGGCGGGGTCTTCCTCGCCGGCGGCCTGGGATACGCGCTGGACTGCAAGAACCTGCACCTGATGAACGTCGAGTTCTATACGGGCGAGGGCACCACGCTCGACATGCCGGTGATGCTCCCGCCGGTGCCGAACGCGGTGGACTTCTCCCGCAAGCGCATCCTCGTGGCGGACGACGTCGCCGATACGGGCCGCACCTTGAAGCTGGTCCACGACTTCGTCGCCGACCACGTGGCGGAGGTCCGCAGCGCGGTCATCTACGAGAAGCCGCAGTCGCTGGTGAAGTGCGAGTACGTGTGGAAGAGCACGGATCGGTGGATCGACTTTCCGTGGTCGTCGGAGGCGCCGGTGACGGCGGGGTAATCCGGGCTCAGCGGGGGGTGCGTCCCGTACGAGATCCTCGTCCGGCTCCCAGGCCGCGTCCACGGTGACGGCCACATCCCAGGCGTGCACGACGAGGTCCACCAGGTGCAGCTGATCGGGGCGGACGCCGGCGACGGCGGCGAGTTGCTGCGTCAGTCGTTGGGCGGGGTGGCGTCGAATGAGGCGAAGTAGCCGGCTGCCATGTCCTCGTCGCCGTGGCCCTGCCGGGAGGCGCGCTCGAAGCGTTCCTTCGCGGCGGCGGTGAGGTCGAGGCGTACGCCTGCGCGGGCGGCTGCTTCCAGGGCGAGGCGGGCGTCCTTTGCGGCGTTGTCGACCGAGAAGCTGGTGTCGTAGTTGTTGGAGAGGATCAGGGCGGACTTGGCCTGGAGATAGCCGCTGTCCAGCGGGCCGCCGGTGACCAGGTCGAGGAACTGGCGGGGGTCCAGGCCGAGCTTCTCGGTCAGGGCGATGGCCTCGCCGACGCCGTGGGTGAGGGTGATCACCCAGGTGTTCAGGGCCAGCTTCAGGCGGCTTGCCGCGCCGGGCTCCTCGGCGAGCCACACCGTGCGGGCGCCGATCACGTCGAAGAGCGGCTGCACGGCGGGGCGTACGGACTCCGCGGCGGCGGCGATGACGGTCAGCTTGCCCAGCTCGGCGGGCTGCTTGGTGCCCGCGACGGGGGCGTCGACGAAGGCGAGTCCGGCCTTGGCGGCGTGCGCGGCGAGCTCGTCGACGTACTCGCCGACCGTGCTGATCTGCACCCATACGGTGCCCGCCGCCGGGCTCGCGGCCTGGATGACCTCCAGGGCGTGCGGGCCGTCGCTGAGGATCGTCAGGACGATGTCGGCGCCCGCGGCGGCCTCGGCGGGGGTGGCAGCGGCCGTCACGCCGTCGGGGGTGAGCGCCTCGGCCTTGCTCGCCGTCCGGTTCCAGGCCCGGACGGGAAAGCCGGCGCGGGCGAGGTTGCGGGTGATGGGGGCGCCGATGGTGCCGGTGCCGAGGACGGCGATGACGGGCTGGGCCGTGGGGGTGGCGGTCGAGGGGGCCGAGGACATGGGGGCTCCTAGTACCAGAGCGAACGGTTCAGAGTTCAAATTCTACGTTCGCCAATGCGAGTGAAATTCCGTCGCCCGTTCGTGTCGGGCGCTGGGACGGTGCTTGCAACCCGGGCTTTCCTGGAGGGGAGCACCTGGGAGTACATATGGGCAAGCACCGCAGCACATGGGGCGTAACCCCTGCTTCGGCGCGCCCTTTTGCGGTGTATGCGACGTTACTGGTCGCGGTGGCGGCACTGCTGCACGCGATGCTCGCTCCCGCGCAGGCGGCGGCACTTCCCCTGCAGCCTGATTACGGGACGCATCAGGCGGAGTCGCCGGCTGGGGCCCGGTCGCCGGTCGCGTCGTCTGTCGCCCGGTCTGACGATGGTGCGTCCGGGCAGCATGGGCAGCACGGGCATGGCAAGGCGCACGCCGTGGTCACCGGCGCCTCGGGCAAGGCCCGCGCGGGTGGGCCCGCGCCGCTGCCGCCGGTGCTGGCTGTGGCGGCGCCGCAGCTTGCTCCCGTGCCCGGGCGGTGCGGGGTGCGGGCCGGTGCGGTGGCGGGGGTGCCCGACTGGTCGTCGCCGCGCACGGTTGTGTTGCGCTGCTGAGGTGTGCCGCCCGGCCCGGTCGTCTCTCTTCCCCCTTCCTCACGATCGCGCGTGTCGCGCTGCTTCGCGGACCCTCCCCGAGCGGGCTCCCCGGCAGTCCCACGCTGCCGCGTGACTGGGGGTCCGGGCCTGGCGCAGTGGGCTCCCGCACGCGCCTCCTCCTTCGGCGCCACCGGGCACGACTGCGCACGCAACGCACCCATCGCACACACGCACCGCGCCATCGCGGTTTCACGCGCAGGAGTTTCACCATGCCTGTAGACGTCTACGCAGCCTTGAACGCCATGGTCCGAGCAGAGGCGGAGGCGGCCGTCAGGGCGGCCGCCGCGCAGTCCGCCGTCCGGAAGCCGCCCGCGGAGGGTGAGGCAGAAGCCCACCCGGCCGACACGGAAGCGGAGGCCGCCCGCGAGCACCCGTCCCAGCTGGAGTCCTGAGCCGGGGCCGGCGGGCCCGGCGTCGTACGCTCATTCCCCACCCACCCGTTGCTCGGCTTCGCATCCTCCGGCAGGTGGCCTGCGAAGCTGGGCAACGGGTGGGCGGCTGGGAACAAGCCCGGAGCCGACCACCGCCGCACAGGACCCGCATGACGCCAAGCCCCGACCCCGCCCAAGCCGCGCCGCGAACTCGCACCATTGCCGAGCTCGATGACCGGCTCACCCACTGCCGTGCCTGTCCGCGCCTTGTCGAGTGGCGTGAGCACATCGCTGCGACCAAGCGCCGCGCCTTCGCGGACTGGGACTACTGGGGCCGCCCCGTCCCCGGCTTCGGCCCCGCCGACGCCGCGATCGCCGTCGTCGGCCTCGCCCCCGCCGCGCACGGCGCGAATCGCACCGGGCGGATGTTCACCGGCGACCGCTCCGGTGACGTCCTTTACGCCGCCCTCCACGCCGTAGGCCTCGCAAACCAGCCCGCCGCCACCAGCATCGACGACGGCCTCACCCTCCACGGCGTCCGCATCACCTCCCCCGTGCACTGCGCCCCGCCCGCCAACAAACCCACCCCCACCGAACGCGACACCTGCCGCCCCTGGCTGGCGCAGGAGCTGCGGCTACTCCAGCCCACCCTGCGCGCCGTCGTGGTGCTCGGCGGCTTCGGCTGGCAGGCGCTGCTGCCCGTGCTGGAGGCTGCCGGGTGGGCTGTGCCGCGACCGCGGCCCGCATTCGGGCACGGCGTGGATGTCACGCTCAAGCACCGGGAGGAGCAGGATGAGTTGCACCTCTTCGGCTGCTACCACGTCAGCCAGCAGAACACCTTCACCGGCCGACTCACCCCGGCGATGATCGAGGACGTCCTCGGTCGGGCCAAGGCCGCCGCCGGGATGGAGACCGGGTGACGTAACGACCGGAGGTCGGCCTCAGCCCGGTGCGTCCCTGGCCCGCAGCGCTATCGCCCCGAGTATCAGCGCCCCTCCTGCGTACGCCGCCAGCACTCCCACTCCCGGCCACGGCGCGATCGCCAGCCGGTCGAGATGCCGCGTCGACTGGATGGACAGGGCTGCGGGCATGGGAGCCCAGCGGTCCAGCCGGTGTATCCAGCGGTCGTCGGATATCAGCGTCCTGAAGACGGGTGCCAGGTAGAGCACGCCCAGGGTGGCCGTCAGCGCCCCGGCCGTGTCCCGGAGCAGAGCAGCAAGGCCGAGGCCCAGCAGCGCGGCCAGGATCAGCACCAGGACGGTCCCGGCCGCGGCCCGCAGGGTGGGGCCGTCGGCGAGCGAGGCAGGTGGATAGCCGGCCGCCGCGGTGAATCCCTTTCCGGGCAGGACGAGCCGTCCGATCAGCAGAGACGCCGACACCGCGACGGCGCCCGCGCCGGCCAGCATCCCCGTCAGCACCGCCGCCTTGGCGCCGAGCACCCCCCAGCGGCGCGGCGTCGCGGCGAAGGTGGCGAGGATGGTGCCCGTCCCGTACTCCGTGCTCAGCGCGAGCACGCCGAGCACCGCGGCCACCGCCAGGGTCGGCCAGATCCCGGTCAGGCTCAGCTTGACCGTGTCCTCTTGGCAGGCGGTGGCGGACTCGCACTGGTCCGTGGACACCGCTGACAGCGAGCCCGCACCCACGGCCACTATCAGCGTCACTGCTGTGCCGATCAGCCACCAGCTGCCGGGGACCGTACGGAACTTGGTCCACTCCGCGTGCAGCTGCCGGGCCGCCGCCGTGGCCAAGGTCGGCGTCGCAGGGCGTAGAACGGCCGGGGTCGGCCGCCCGACGGCTTGCGCTGTCATGCGTCCCTCCTGCGCAGTCGCCAGATGGCAAGCACCAGCACTATCGCCGCCCATGCCGCCAGCACCCCCAGGCCGCCGTACGACGGCAGGGGATAGCAGGAGTTCTCCGGCATGCAGGGGCGGGATAGTTGGTCGTAGTGCGGCAGGCCCTGCTGTACCGAGAACGCGGCCGTGGGAGTGAGCCGGAAGACCCACTGGATCAGGTCGAGCGGCAGGGCGCTGCCGAGGATCAGCGGGAGCAGCATCAGGACGATGACTCCGGTGATGGCGCCCGCGCTGTGCCGCAGCAGCGCTCCCGCCGCCATGGCCAGCACGGCGACGAGGGCCAGCAGGGCGGCGGTGCCCAGCACCGCCCGCAGGCCCGGCCCTTCGGTGAGCGAGAAGTGCGGATACACCGGTGGTGCCCAGCCCTTGTCGCGCATCCGCGACTGTGCCAAGGAGAAGCCGATCGCGGTGGCCGGCAGAGCGACGGCGAACGACACTCCGCCGACGACCGCCGCCTTGGCCAGCAGCACCCGCCCGCGGCGCGGACTGGCCGTCAGCGTGGTACGGATCATGCCCCGCCGGTACTCGCTGGTGACGAACAGCGCGCCCAGCGCGGCGAACGCCATCAGCGCCACCCATGAACCGGCCAGGCTCTGCCCGAGGTTGTCCCCGCCCCCGAACGTGTCGGGCGCGACATCGCCGGAGCCGGTGATGGTGATCCGGCCGCCGGACTGGCTGTTGCTGCCCGCGAGTTCCGTCATCTCCTTTGCGGCGGCCCGCTCCCGGTCGTCCGATCCGGGGCCGGTGGGCACCGGGGCGGTGGGGGGCTTGCCGACGAGGCCGCCCGACCAGCTGCCGGGTGACGGGGCCGCGCCGTTGACCGTGACCTGGTCGAAGACGCCGGTGGCCCGGCTCGGGCTCATGCCCTCGGAGACCGAGCCGAAGGCACGCTTCAGCGAGTAGCGATCGGGGGAGGCGACGAAGAGACCGAGCTGCGCCGTGCGCGGCAGGCCGGGCACGGTGATCTGCCCGACCCGCTGCCAGGACCGGCCGTCGGCCGACTCGTAGCCGGTCAGGGTGGTGCTCTTGCGCACCAGCTTGAGCCATCTACCGCCGGCGGCGGAGCTGCTGCCCGCCCGGTCCTCGGTGAAGTCCCACTGCAGTCGGACGCCGTGGTCGTGAGTGGCCATCAGCGCCGCATAGGAGGAGCCGGGCTTGGTGCCGTCTTTGATCATTACGCCGGCCTTGGCCCAGCTCACCGTGGTGGGTTCGTCCTCTTCCGGGCGCGAGGGACCCTTCCCCTTCAGCGACACCACGCGCGCGACGATCTCTCCGTCGCCGGTCAGCGGCTGATGCACAAAACGGAACCGGTCGACCACCGCGCCGCCGCGGGGGCCGGTCTCGGCGACGTCCGCGATGTTGTTGCCCGGGCCCGAGTTGGACACCAGCAGCGACAGCGCGACGGAGACCACGGCCGCCGCCAGCAGGACGATCAGCCAGCGCCGCACCGAGTGCAGCTTCGTGAACTCCGCGCGCAGCAGCCGGAAGAAGCTGTCCCGGCCGGGCGGCAGACTCGAACGATATGCAGGGGACCTGGAGGTCATGTCGATCGCCATCACGCCTCCTCGGCAGCTGCGGGCTCGGCCACGGACTCGGCGGCAGGTCCGGCAGCGGCCTCGGCGGCGGCGACCGCCTGGAACTCCACCGAATCCCTGGTCAGGTCCATATAGGCCTCCTCGAGCGTGGCCCGATGCGCCCGCACCTCCGAGAACGGGATCCCGGCCGCGCCCAGCAGCGCCGTGATCCGCTCGGCCTGCAGGCCCGTCACCGTCAGCGACTCCCGGCCGTCCGCCGCGACCTTCGCGCCCTCCTTTGCGAGCAGCGACATCGCCTGCGTACGGGAAGAGGTGCGCAACGCGACCCGGTCGCCGGAGGCGGCTGCCAGCAGCCGGGCCACGCTGGTGTCGGCGACCAGCCGGCCGCGGCCGATCACCACCAGATGGTCGGCGCTGTCCTCGAGCTCGCTCATGAGATGGCTGGAGACCAGCACCGCCCGGCCCTCCGCCGCGAGCGCGCGGAGAAAGCCGCGGATCCAGCGGATCCCCTCCGTATCAAGCCCGTTGACCGGTTCGTCGAACATCAGCACCGGTGGGTCGCCGAGCATCGCCGCGGCAATGCCGAGGCGCTGCCGCATGCCGAGCGAATAGCCACCCGCCCGGCGCCGCGCGGCGGGACCGAGACCGACCTGCTCGATCACCGCATCGACCCGGCGCCGCGGAATGCCATGCGAATGCGCCAGCCACAGCAGATGGTCCCGGCCGCGCCGGCCCGGATGCAGGGCGGCGGCGTCCAGCAGCGCGCCCACCTCGTACAACGGTGTGCGCAGCTCGGCATAGCGCCGGCCGCCGATCAGCGCCTCGCCCGCGTCCGGCGCGTCCAGCCCGAGGACGGCGCGCATGGTCGTGGACTTGCCCGCCCCATTGGGCCCCACGAAGCCGGTGACCTGCCCCGGCTCCACGGTGAACGTCAGCCCGTCCACCGCCACGGTCTGTCCGAACTGCTTGCGCAGCCCGCGCACTTCGATCGTTGCGTCCATGCGCCAGACATTAGGCAGCCGGACCCGCCCGGGTCGTCACGCTCCGGAGCCGTCTTCAGTACCCCTGACACGAGCTACGAACCGGCGCCGCCGTCCCTCGTACGAGCTACACACAGACTGCTGACCAGGGGGACGCGCCGGGCGGCTCCCGCCCGCGAGAATAAGCGCATGAACGAGCAGCGCAGCTTCGGGCCTTGGACGGCCCTTCGTCGGCTGGCCGCCCGCCCCGAGGGGCCGGCGGTCGGTGCGGCGCTGCTCGCGCTCGTCGCGATGGCCGAGTCCCTCCCGCGCAGCGAAAACCCGGATGACTCCCTTATCTATGCCGTGCTGCTGCGGCTGGGCACCACGCTGCCGGTGGCGCTGCTGCGCTCCCACCTCGCGATCGCGGCGCTGACTGTCACGGCCGCGGGCGTGCTCTCGCTGCAGGACCCGCTCGTGCTCTCGGCCGCCGGCACCGCCGCGCAGCTGCTGGTGCTGTACGAGCTGGGCAGACGCAGGTCGCGGCTGCTGTCCCCGCTGCTGGTGCTGCCGTATCTGGTCGTGGCCCTCGCCGGGCCCACCGAAGCGAGCCGGGCGTATGCCGTGCTGCTGGCGGTGGCCGGCGCCGCCCTCGCCGCCCACGGCAGCGCGCGCCGGGCCCGTACGGACGCGCTGGCGCTCACCGCCACGGAACGGGTCGTGGCCGAGTCGCTGATGGAGCATGCGGCGCGCGGCGAACGAGCCAAGATCGCACGGGAGTTGCACGACGTCGTCGCCCACCACATCTCGATGATCGCCGTGCAGGCCGAGACAGCCCGGCTTACCACCCCCGGCATGCCGGAGGCGGGCGCCAAGCGGCTCCTCGGCATCGGCGACACCGCCAGATCGGCGCTCACCGAGATGCGCCGCCTGCTCGGCGTGCTCAGGGAGGACTCCGGCACCATCGCGCCGCAGCGCAAGCCCCAGCCGGGCCTCACCCAGCTTAATCAGCTGCTCGACGAGGCCCGCGACGCCACCGGCGCCCACACCCGCCTGATCGTCAGCGGCCGGGTCAGGCCCCTCGACCCCGGCATCGAGCTCACCGCGTATCGCATCGTCCAGGAGGCCCTGACCAACGCCCGACGGCACGCCCCCGGCGCGGCGGTCGACGTAGAGCTGCACTACGCGGAGGACACCCTGGAGCTGCGAATCCGCGACAACGGCCCGGGGCCGACGACCGCCCCCGACGACCCCGGACATGGAGTGCTCGGCATGCAGGAGCGCGCGCTGACCGTCGGCGGCCGCCTGCATACGGGACCGGCCGCCGGAGGCGGCTATCTGGTCGAGGCATGGCTGCCGGTGAGCCAGGAGGCGGTCGCATGACCAGCACAGGGTCCGTCACAACGCCCGCCGCGGCGGCGCCCGTACGGATCGTCATCGCCGACGATCACGAGGTCGTACGGGCCGGCTTCGCCGGACTGCTGGACACCCAGCCGGACTTCACCGTCGTGGGGGTGGCATGCGATGGCGCCGAGGCGCTGCGAGTGTGCGCGCGGCAGCGGCCGGATGTGGTGCTGATGGACGTGCGGATGCCGGAGATGGACGGCATTGCGGCCACGGCGGAGTTGGTCGGCGCGGACGATGGCAGTCCGGGCGGTCCGAGCGGTCGCCCGCGCATCCTCATCCTCACCACCTTCGACCTGGACGAGCACGTCTACGACGCGCTTGCTGCGGGGGCGAGTGGCTTTCTGCTGAAGGACGTTACGGCGGAGAAGCTGTTCGAGGCGGTGCGGGTTGTGGCCGCCGGGCAGGCGTTGCTGGCGCCGACGGTGACGCAGCGGCTGGTTGCCGAGTTCGCCAGGCAGCGGCGGCGTGCCCACGCGCGGCAGCCGGCCGGGTTGCCCGTGCTGACCGCACGGGAGACGGAGGTCATCAAGCAGGTGGCGCAGGGTCTGTCCAATCCGGAGATCGCCACCCGGCTGTATGTGAGCGAGGAGACGGTGAAGACGCACATCAGCCGGATCCTCGCCAAGCTCGGACTGCGGGACCGGACCCAGGCGGTGGTGGCGGCGTACGAGTCGGGGCTGGTGGTACCGGGAGCGGGAGGCGGAGCGGGAGAGGGGGAAACCTGATGTCGTTTTTCTGCCAGCTTTGGGGGCGCTGATGGCGGACCGTTGAAGACATGAAGCTCTACACGACCATCGACAGCCCACTGGGCGAGCTGCTCCTGGTGGGGACCTCCGACAACGAGGGCGGCGTCGCGCTCACGGCGCTGTCCATGCCCGGGAAGCACACGCCCGTATCCGATGCGTGGCGCCGCGACGACGCCGCGTTCGCCGAGCCGGCGGCGCAGCTGCGCGCGTACTTCGCCGGTGACCGGCGCACCTTCGACCTGGCGCTCGCCCCGGAAGGGACGGACTTCCAGCAGAAGGTCTGGCGCGCGCTGGACACCATCCCGTACGGCACGACCACCACCTACGGCGAGCTGGCCACCAGCCTGGACGTGCCGCGCGAGGGCCTGCGCGGCCTGGGCGCGGCGATCGGCGCAAATCCGCTGCTGCTGATCCGCCCCTGCCATCGCGTCATCGGCGCCGACGGCGGGATGCGGGGATACGCCGCGGGCGTGGAGCAGAAGCAGGCGCTGCTCACGCACGAGGGCGCGCTCCAGCCCATGCTCGGATGATGGATACGGACGGCGGGACCATGGACTGGACGCAGGAGTTGGACACGTACGGCTGCGGCATGCTCCCCGAGCAGTTGCTGACGCCTGCCGAGTGCCGGGAGATCGCGAAGCTGTACGACGAGCCGGAGCTGTTCCGGTCGACGGTCGACATGGAGCGGCATCGCTTCGGCTCCGGGCAGTACCGGTACTTCGGCTATCCGTTGCCGGAGCCGCTGCAGCGGCTGCGGGAGGAGCTCTACCCGCGGCTGCTGCCGGTCGCCCGCGACTGGGCCGCTCGTCTGGGGCGCGAGGCGCCGTGGCCGGACTCGCTCGCCGAGTGGCTCGACATGTGCCACGCGGCGGGCCAGACCCGGCCGACGGCGATCCTGCTGCGCTACGGGGAGGGCGACTGGAACGCCCTCCACCGCGACCTGTACGGCGACCTGGTCTTCCCGCTGCAGGTGGTGATCGGCCTGGACACGTACGGGCAGGACTACACCGGCGGCGAGTTCCTGCTGGTCGAGCAGCGGCCGCGGGCGCAGTCGCGCGGCACGGCCACGGTGCTCGAGCAGGGCCGCGGGCTGGTCTTCACGACCCGGGACCGCCCGGTGCGTACGACCAGGGGCTGGTCGGCAGGTCCCGTACGACACGGGGTGAGCGCGGTGCGATCGGGACACCGCCACACCCTCGGCCTCGTCCTCCACGACGCGGCCTGAGCGGGGGCGGGGACGGGACCCTCACCGCCTGAGCGGGGGCGGGGACGGGACCCTCAGGGCCGGGACCCTCACCCCTGCTTCCGCAGGAACGCCTCAAGTCCCGCCAGGTCATCCGTATTCAAGAAGTCCACATCCGACTTCACCAACTGCCCCCACACGGCATCCCGCGCCGCCCCCGGCAGGTCGGGCGTGGCCCAGAAGCGGATCGTCTGGTCCTGAGCATGCGCCGTCCGCACGATCAGGTTGAGCCAGCCGAGCTCCTGCTCCGGCATCGGGCCGATGCCCTGCCAGGTGAAGCTGCTTGTCCAGTTTCCGCTGATCAGCGGGATGAAAGAGGCGGGGACACCCGTATTCAGATCCTCATGCCTCCCGTCGTAAAAGGCATAGCGCACCTTCTCCTGCTCCATCGGCGCCCGCGCGCCCCGGTCGCCCGAGATCACCGCCGTCACCGCGCGCCGGTGCACCCGGCCGCCGACGCCGCCCACCGCGTAGCTGAAGAGGCCCCGGTAGCGCCGCTGCCGCAGGACCTCCGACAGCGCCCGGTACGTCGCATCGCCCGGCGTCTTCAGGTCGATCAGCAGCTGCAGCGTCAGCGGCCAGCCCTTGTACACGCGCCCGCCATTGCGTCGCACCCGCGCCGCCAGCGGATCCAGGTACAGCTTCTGCAGTGTCCGCTGCGGGTCCAGCTGAGCCTCGTCGTGCGCGACCAGTAACTGCCCGTCGACCAGCCAGATGTCCGCCTCGACGCTGCCGAAGTGGTGGTCCAGGGCGTCAAGGAGCGGCCGCGGATGCAGATAGTCGTTGTGCGCGTGGGCGCGGCGCAGCGGGGACGGGCCGCGGCGTTTCGGGGCGGCCTGGGCGTAGGACGGCACGGCGAGTGAGGCGGCCACGGCGCCTGCTCCAAGGCCCAGGGCGCGGCGGCGGGTGACTGCGGGCATGTAAGGGCTCCCCTCCCGAACGGTGCTGCTGGCCCGTCGAGTATTGACGCCGCACCCCCGCTTGCACAGGGCGCACGCGCTTAACAGCCGGTGACAGGCGCGGAATTACGCCCGCGGGAGTACGGAAAGTGCCTTCCTGAGCCTGACGACCAGGCCCTACCTCTTTTGCGATGTTGGCAGGGTCCGAGCAATAGGTCCCAGGCAACAGGCCCCAGGCAACGGGCCCCAGCCCCACGGAGGAGCCCCCATGCGCATCAGCATCAGCGTCACGAGCTACTCATGGCCCGCCAAAGCCATCGCAGGCGAGCTCGACCGCATCGTACGCACCGCGGACGACGCCGGCGCCGACACCGTATGGGTCGCCGACCACCTCCTTCAGGCCGACCCCACCGCGACGCCCGAGGAGCCCATGCTCGAGGCGTACACGACACTCGGCTACCTCGCCGCGCGCACCGAGCGGGTGCGGCTCGGCACGATGGTCAGCGCCGTTACGTACCGCCCCGCCGCCCTCCTCATCAAGGCCGTGACCAGCCTCGACGTCCTGTCCGGAGGGCGCGCCTGGCTGGGCGTCGGGGCCGGTTACCAGGAGGTCGAGGCCGCCGCCATGGGCCTTGAACTGCCGCCCAACGCGGAGCGGTTCGAGCGGCTGGAGGAGACGTTGCGGCTGGCCGAGCACATGTGGGCGGGCGGCGACGGCCCCTTCCACGGCCGCCGGCTGCGCCTCGACCGCCCCCTCGGCAGCCCGCTGCCGCTGCACCGGCCGCCGGTGCTCATCGGTGGCGCGGGGGAGCGCAAGACGTTGCCGCTGGTGGCGCGGTACGCGGATGCCTGCAACCTCTTCGACGTACCCGACGGCGGCGCGACGATCCGGCGCAAGCTCGCCGTCCTCGCGCGGCACTGCGAGGCGGCGGGACGGCCGTACGAGGAGATCGCGAAGACGGCGAGCACCCGCCTGGAGCCGGGCGCGGACGGGGAGGAGCTCGCCGAGCGCTGCGAGGGCCTCGCGGAGCTGGGCATCGAGCACGCCGTACTGATCCACGCGGGCCCGTGGACCGACGAGTCGCTGGCCGCGGTCGCCGAGGCCGTGCCGGTGGTCGAGCGCATCAAGCCGAACCACGACGCAGCGCAGTAAGCCTCCACGAGCCCGCCGCCCCCGCCCGCAGCCCTCCCGCAACCCCCAGCAACCCTTGGCCTCCACCCCCCTCCGCAGTGCGATACCCCCACGCACCAGTAAAGGCGAGGAGGCCCCATGCACGACAAAGCGCTGCTCAGGGCATACCGCACCATGCGCACCATCCGCGAATTCGAGGAACGGCTGCACCGCGAGTTCGCCACCGGCGACATCCCCGGCTTCGTCCACCTCTACGCCGGCGAGGAAGCCTCCGCCACCGGCGTCTGCGCGCACCTCGACGACCACCGCGACACCATCGCCTCCACCCACCGCGGCCACGGCCACTGCATCGCCAAGAACGTCGACGTCAAAGCCATGATGGCGGAGATCTACGGCCGCACCACCGGCTCCTGCCACGGCAAGGGCGGCTCCATGCACATCGCCGATCTCTCCAAAGGCATGCTCGGCGCCAACGGCATCGTCGGCGGCGGCCCCCCGCTGATCTGCGGGGCAGCCCTCGCCGCCAAGCTGCGCGGCGAAGGCGGCGTCGCGGTCGCCTTCTTCGGCGACGGCGGCTCCAACCAGGGCACCACCCTCGAGTCGCTCAACCTCGCCACCGTCTGGCACCTCCCCGCGATCTTCATCGCCGAGAACAACGGCTACGCCGAGGCCACCGCCGCCACCTGGTCCGTGGGCGGCGGCTCCATCGCCGCCCGCGCGGCGGCCTTCGGGATGCCGGGCAGGACGGTCGACGGCTTCGACTTCTTCGCCGTCCACGAGGCCGCGGCCGAGGCCGTCGAGCGGGCCAGGAACGGCGGCGGCCCCACCCTCATCGAGGTCCAGCTCACCCGCTATTACGGCCACTTCGAGGGCGATCAGCAGACGTACCGGGCGAGCGAGGTGGACGTGGCCCGTAACGAACTCGACTGCCTCAAGCGCTTCCGCGCCCGCGTCACCGGCGACGGCACCCTCACCGCCGCCCAGCTCGACCAGATCGACGCCGAGGTGGCCCGGCTCATCGACGAGGCGGTGGCCGAGGCGAAGGCGGCGCCGCTCCCGACCAGGGCGGATCTCGAGACCGACGTCTACATCGACTACTGAGGAGAGCCGCTGACATGGCACGCACCATCAGCTATCGCGAGGCGATCAACGAGGCGCTGGCCCAGGAGATGGAGCGCGATCCCGCAGTCGTCGTCCTCGGCGAGGACAACGCGGGCGGCGCGGGCGCGCCCGGCGACGACGACGCGTGGGGCGGCGTCCTCGGCGTGACGAAGGGGCTCTACCACCGCTTCCCCGACCGGGTGCTGGACACCCCGATCTCGGAGTCGGCCTTCATCGGCGCGGCGATCGGGGCGGCGACGCGGGGGCTCAGGCCGGTAGCAGAGTTGATGTTCATCGACTTCATGGGCGTCTGCTTCGACCAGATCTTCAATCAGGCGGCGAAGTTCCGCTACATGTTCGGCGGCAAGGCGGTCACGCCGGTCGTCATCCGCGCCATGTACGGGGCCGGGCTGCGGGCCGCGGCGCAGCATTCGCAGGCGCTGTACCCGGTGTTCACGGCCGTGCCGGGCCTCAAGGTCGTCCTTCCCTCCTCCCCGTACGAGGCCAAAGGGCTGATGATCCAGGCGATCCGCGACGACGATCCCGTCATCTTCTGCGAGCACAAGGCGATGTACGACGTCACCGGCGAAGTCCCCCAGGAGAGCTACACCATCCCCTTCGGGGAGGCCAATGTCGTACGGGACGGCGGGGACGCGACGATCGTGGCGCTCGGCCGGATGGTGGCCGTCGCCCAGGAGGCGGCCGCGGAGCTGGCGCAGACGGGCGTGCAGTGCGAGATCGTCGACCCGCGGACGACCAGCCCGCTGGACGCGGACACGATCCTGGAGAGCGTGGAGCACACCGGGCGGCTGGTGGTCGTGGACGAGGCCGGACCGCGCTGCGGCCTGGCGGCGGACATCTCGGCGCTGGTCGCGCGCGAGGCCTTCGGGGCGCTGCAGGCGCCGATCGAGACGGTGACCGCGCCGCATACGCCGGTGCCGTTCAGCCCGACCCTGGAGGACCTGTACATACCGGACGCGCAGCAGGTGGTCACGGCGGTCAAGTCGGTCGTGGATTGGAAGCGTTGATGAGCGCGGAGGACCGCATCGGGCGGGTCGTGATGCCCAAGTGGGGCCTGTCCATGAAGACCGGCAAGATCACCGAGTGGATCGCGGCCGAGGGCGACGAGGTCGAGGAGGGCGACGACCTCGCGGAGATCGACACGGACAAGATCGCGGGGACCCTGGAGGCGGACGCGCCGGGGGTCCTGCGCCGTATCGTCGCGGCGGCGGGGACGGACGCGCCGGTCGGCTGCACCATCGCGGTCGTCGCGCCCGCCGAGGTCCCGGACGAGGCGATCGAGGCGGTGGCGGCCGAGGCGCGGGAGCAGCTCGCCCGCGGCGTACCGGCCGATGAGGAGGGGCCGCGCGCGGAGACGGCCGAGGTCGGTGGGAGAGCGATCTCGTACGTCTCCATGGGCGAGGAGGCGGCCGATTCCGGCGACGTCGTCGTCCTGGTGCACGGTTACGGCGGCGACAAGAACTCCTGGCTCTTCGTCCAGGAGCCGCTCGCGGCAGGCCGTACGGTGCACGCCCTGGACCTCCCCGGCCACGGCGACTCGGCCAAGGACGTGGGCGACGGAAGCCTGGAGACGCTCGCCGATACGGTGCTGGGCTTCCTCGACGCGGTCGGCGCCCGGCACGCCCACCTCGTCGGCCACTCCCTCGGCGGCGCGGTCGCCACGGCCGCCGCGGCGCGCGCGCCCGGGCGCATCCGCTCGATCACGCTCGTATCGCCCGCGGGTTACGGACCGTCGGTGGACGCCGCGTACCTGCGCGGCTTTGCGACGGCCGGGACCCGCCGCGAGCTCAAGCCGCACCTGCTGAAGCTCTTCGCGGACGAGAGCCAGGTGAACCGGCAGCTGGTGGACGACCTGCTGAAGTACAAGCGCCTGGACGGCGTCGATACGGCCCTGGCGGCGCTGCTGCGGACGCTGTTGGACGAGGACGACAGGCCGGCGCTGGACGTGACCGGACTGGCCGCCCACCTGGGGGAGATCCCCGTCGCCGCCGTATGGGGCGCCCAGGACCGGATCATCCCGCCGTCGAATGCCGCGTCGCTACGGGCCGCGGGGGCCGTGGTGCGCGTGGTCGACGGCGCGGGCCACATGGCGCACATGGAGGCGCCGGCCGCGGTGGTGGCAGTGGTGGAGGAGGTGCTGAAGGGGTCGTAGGGGAGCGGGAGTCGGCACGGCCGGGGTCGCCCGGCCGTGCTGACGCCTGGACTTCACAGGACCGTCCGGCGGACGGAAGATGAACGGACGGCCGCCGCCCCCCACGGCGGCACGCAAGAGCAACTCCCCAGAGCCGGACACCGGGAGCACGGCGTGCGCAGCAACCCTCCGCTCGACAGCGCCAGACCGCCCGCGGGCACCGACCCGCGCACCTATGCGCGCCTGCTCGCGGGCGTACACGACGCCGTGCTGGAAGGCGCGAAGCCGGCCGCCGATCCGCGGCCGGTGATCGCCGAATCCTGGCACCGGCTGATGAGCCACGGCCTCAACCCCGACGTGGGCGCGGCCGCCGGGCTGCTGCCGGTGGACGAGGTGGAGCGGGAGCGGCAGTCGTCCGGGCTCTCCGCCGTCCTCGACACGCTGCGCGAAGGCCTGCTCGGGATCGCTGACGCCGCCCTGCAGATCATGATCGTCACCGACCCGCACGGGCATGTGCTGTGGCGCGGCGGCAGCCGGGCGGTGCTCAACAAGGCGTACGGCCTCGGCTTTGTCGAGGGCGCCAACTGGTCGGAGGACCACGTCGGCACAAACGCCATAGGCACCACTCTGGTCACCGGCCGCCCCACACAGGTGCACTCGGCGGAGCACTTCGTGCGCACGCACCACTCCTGGACCTGCGCGGGCGCCCCCGTGCACGCCGCGCGCGACGGGCGGCTGCTCGGCGTGGTCGACGTCAGCGGCCCGGCCGCCACCGTGCACCCCAGCACCCTCGGCCTGGTCAGCGCGGTCGCCAAGCTCGCCGAGTCCGAGCTGCGCACGGAGCACGCGCAGGAGCTGGACCGGCTCCGCGCCATCGCGGCGCCGCTGCTCGCGCGGATCGCGGGCCGCGCGGTGGTGACGGATCCGTACGGCTGGGTGGCCGCGGTCTCCGGAATGCCGCCGGCGGACCGGATCCTGCTGCCCGCGAGGGTGGGCGAGCACGGCAACTGGCTGCCCGGCCTCGGCCAGTGCACCTTCGAACCGCTGCCCGGCGGCTGGCTGATCCGCCCGGCCGCGACGGAGACCTCGGGCCCGACCCGGGTCCTGCTGGACGTCCGCCGCCCGCGCAACGCCTCCGTGACGGTCACCGGCGCCAGCGGCACCTGGACCCACGAATTGAGCCCGCGGCACGCGGAACTGCTCCTCTTACTGGCCGCGCACCCGGACGGCCGCAGCGCGGCGGGCCTGGCCGCCGACCTCTTCGGCGACCGGGAGCGGACGGTGACGGTACGGGCCGAGGTCTCCCGGCTGCGGCGGCGGCTCGGCGGGGTGCTGCAGCACCGGCCGTACCGCTTCGCGGACGGCCTGGAGGTGGAGGTGGCGTGGCCGGAGGAGCCGGCGGAGCTGCTGCCGCATTCGTCCGCGCCGGCGGTGGTGCGGATGCGGTGGGGTTCGCGGTCGGGGTGAGTTGTCAGTGGCGGCTGCAAGACTCTGGGCATGGGTGACGAGAAGGTAGAACTGCGGGATGTGGTCGAGGCCGACCTGGAGATCTTCCTCCGGCATGAGCAGGACCCGGAGAATGTGAAGCGCTCCCATTTCCCGCCGCGGGACCGCGAGCGCTTCATGACGCATTGGCATACGAACGTGCTGGGCGGCCGCCCGGACAACTTCGTCCAGGCGGTGCTGGTCGACGGTGCGGTCGCGGGCAGCGTGGTGGCGTGGACGCAGGACGGCCGGCGCTTCCTCGGCTATGTCTTCGGCCGCGAATTCTGGGGCCGCGGGATCGGGTCGCGGGCGGTGCGACTTTTCCTGGGGCGGGAGAAGGAGCGGCCGCTGTACGCGGATCCGTACGTGGGCAATACGGGCTCGTGGAAGCTGCTGGAGAAGCTGGGCTTTGAGCGGGATGAGACGCAGGAGGTGCGCTACGGGGAGGACGGGCATGTGATGTACGTGCTGCGGTGAGGGGGCTGGAGGCCAGCGGGCTTCACAGGGCGATGCCGTAAGCCCGCATCTTCCGATAGATGGTGGTACGCGAAATCCCCAACTCCTGCGCGGCGAGAAGCTTGTTGCCGTTGGCCGCGCGCAGCGCCTGGACGAGGGTGTCCCGCTCGGCCGCCTCCCACCCGGTGAGGCTGCGGCGGCCGTCGGAGTGCGCCGCGGGCGGCAGATCGCGGGCCTCAATCCGATACGTACGCCTGCCGGCAGCAGCCGCCCGCAACACCGCTTCGAGCTCGGCGACATTCCCGGGCCAGGCCCGGCGCCGCAACATCGGCAGCACATCCGGGGCACAGTCGACGTCGGCACCGGTGCGCCGAAGGAGACAGGCGGTGACCGCGGGGAGATCGCCAAGCCGCTGCCGCAGCGGCGGCACACCGACGGCCTCGGTAAAGCACCGCAGGAGCGGGTCGGGCGCCTGGGCGCCTTGCGCGAGGGTGGCGACCACCCAGGTGCCGCGAAGGGCGGCGGCGTCGAGGGCGCGGGCCACGGAGGCGGCGTGCTCGCCTGACACGGCCTCCAGGTGCCGGAGCACGAGGGAGCGACCGGGGCCGGCGGGGGCGGAGCGGATGGCTTGGACCAGCCCGAATGCCTCCCGTGGGCCCGTGGCTTCGTCCGGGCCGGGGCCTGGGCCTGGGCCCGTGCCTTCGTCCGAGCCTGGGCCTGGGCCTGGGCCTGCGCCTTCGTCCGAGCCTGGGCCTGGGCCTGCGCCTTCGTCCGAGCCTGGGCCTGGGCCTGCGCCTTCGTCCGAGCCTGGGCCTGGGCCTGCGCCTTCGTCCGAGCCTGGGCCTGGGCCTGCGCCTTCGTCCGAGCCTGGGCCTGGGCCTGCGCCTTCGTCCGAGCCTGGGCCTGCGCACGTGCCCTCGCCGGCTCGCGGGCCTATGTCCGTGTCTGCTGGAGCCGCGTTCCTGCGGCGCGAGGGCCCACTTTCAAGCCCGTCCGGCGTTTGAGGACGAGCGCCGCCAGGCGCGATGGCCACGGCGGGACTGGCGGCGTCCAGGATTACTGGAGCCCACGCGGACCCGCCGAGCTCATGCGCCGCTCGCGCCAGCGCCGTCCGCCCGGTACCCGCCTCGCCCTCGACCAGGAGCGGCACCCGCTCCCCCGCACACCGCGAAGCGGTCCGCGCGGCGCGACTCCACGCCGGTTCCGTACCGGCAAGCCCGGGCAACGGCCACGGCCGGTCCACCGCCACGCCCGAGCCGCCGGCGACGCCACCCGCGCCGCCGCGGCGCATCTCGGCCGCCCACCTCCCGGACCCCACCGCGCGCAGCGCGCCACCCTCTGGCCCGGGGCCATCTGAAGTCTCACCGACCGCGCCCGCGCGCCCCGCACCCGCGCCGGTGCCCGCACCCGGACCCCCGCCCGCGCCGGTGCCCGCACCCGGACCCCCGCCCGCGTCGGTGCCCGCACCCGGACTCACGCCCGCGCCGGTGCCTGCCCCGGGACCCGCGCCCGCCTCGGCCCTCGCACCCGCTGCCGCACCCGCGGCCCCCGCGGCCCACGCACCCCCCACAGCCGCCGCCCCCGCACCCCCCACCGCATCAAAGCCCAACTCCAGCAGATACCCAGCAACATCCCCCGCCCCACGCACCGCGCGACAGCGCACCCGCACCGACCTCCCCCCGGTCAACCGCACCCGCCGCCCCCGCGGCCCGCGCGGCCCGCGCGCCCCCGCACCCCCCAACTCCACCGCCACCTCATACAACAACCCATGATCCTCACCAGAAAGCCACTGCGCAGCAGCAGAGTTGGCAAGCACCAGATCCTGCCCAACCCCCAGACACACCACCGGCCGATCCCCGTAATGCGTCGCCTGCCGAAACGCCTCCAGCAGCGCCCGCTCCGACGACGTCGACAGCTCGTACAGCACCCGCTCCACATCCCAGGCCGCCTGCTGAGCCAACGCCGCCATCAGCGCATTGGATGGACCGTTCCAGCAGGTGAGATTCATCGCGCCAGCGACCCGGCCCGTGATCGGATGCCGAATCGGAGACGCCGCACACGACACCCCCTGCAGCCGCTCGCTGAAGTGCTCCGTCGCCAGCACCACCGACGGCCGGCGCTCCTCCAGCGCCACCCCAATCCCATTCGTGCCGACGAACTGCTCCGCATAGCTGAAACCAGGCGCCAGATGCACCCGGTCCAGATGCGCCGACAACTTGTCCTCGCCGACCCGCCGATCGCGCACCCACCCCCGCCGATCGGTCACGATCAGGCACGCATCCGACCCGGCGAGGCTCTCCTCCAGCCGGTCCAGCACCGGCCCCGCCGCCCGCACCAGGCGGCTCTCGCGGTCGTAATCGGGCTGGTAGGGGGCCTGCACCTCGTCGATGCCGATGCCCAGGTGCAGGGAGCGCTGCCAGGAGTTGCGGATGCGCTCCGGCACCACGGCAGCAGCCGCCGCCTCACCTTCCAGGAACTTCAGCCGCGCCTGCGCGATGCTATGCGCGCGCGCCTCGCCGTCGATGAGCATGCCACCTCCGCCAGGCGGTGTTTCAGCCATATTACGAACGGCACGGCCACCCGGCCATGGCTGCGGCAGCCCCGTCCCCCGCCGTGTTCCACATTGAAAAACTCGACACCGCGCCCCGGCCCCACGCTGATGCCCAAGCAACCCCGAAGCCAGCCTCAGCAGGGAGCCGCAATGACCACCCAGCCAAGCGCCAGCGCCCCCCGCACCGCCATAGTCACCGGCGCCGCCCGCGGCATCGGCCGCGGCATCGCCGAGCGCCTCGCCGCCGACGGCCTCGACGTCGCCGTCTCCGACCTCCCCGCCATGCGCGCCGAGCTCGACGAGGTCGCCGCTGCCATCGAGAAGACCGGCCGCCGCGCCCTCGCCGTCACCGCCGATGTGACCAGCAAGGACGACACCGACGCCCTGATCCAGGCCGCCGCCGGACACTTCGGCAAGGTCGACGTCTACGTCGCCAACGCCGGCATCGCCCGCGTGACATCACTCCTCGACACCAGCCCCGAGGAGTTCGACCAGATCATGGACGTCAACCTGCGCGGCGTCTTCCTCTCCTACACGGCCGCCGCCCGCCAGATGATCGCCCAGGGCACCGGCGGCAAGATCATCGGCGCCGCGTCCATCGTCGCGTACCGCCCCTTCGCCCTCCTCGGCCCGTACTCCGCCTCCAAGTGGGGTGTCCGCGGCCTCACTCAGGCCGCCGCCATGGAGTGGGCGCAGCACGGCATCACCGTCAACGCCTACTGCCCGGGCATCGTCGGCACCGCCATGTGGGAGCTCATTGACGAGAAGCTCGCCCAGGCGGAAGGTCTGCACAAGGGCCAGGCCATCAAGAAGTACGCGGAGGGCATCGCCCTCGGCCGGGTCGAGGAGCCCGCGGACGTCGCCGCCTTCGTCTCCTACCTGGCCTCGCCCGACTCCGACTACATGACCGGGCAGTCGGTCATGATCGACGGCGGCATCCAGTTCTCCTGACCTGCCCGTATGCGAAGGAACAAGGAGGAGGGACCGCCCGCATGAAAGCCATCAGACTGCACGCATACGACCGCCACCCCACCGTCGAAGAGGTCCCCGAGCCCGTCCTCTCCAGCCCCCTCGACGTGATCGTCGAGATCGGCGGCGCCGGCCTCTGCCGCACCGACCTGCACATCATCGAGGGCCAGTGGGAGCAGAAGTCCGGCGTCAAACTGCCGTACACCCTCGGCCACGAGAACGCCGGCTGGGTACGGGAGACCGGCTCCGGCGTCACCCACGTCAGGCCCGGCGACCCGGTCATCCTGCACCCGCTCGCCACCTGCGGCCTGTGCCGCCCCTGCCGGTCGGGCGACGACGTGCACTGCGCCAACTCCGCGTTCCCCGGAATCGATTCGGATGGCGGCATGGCGGAGCTGCTGCTCACCAAGGCCCGCTCGGTGGTCAAGCTCGACCCCAGCCTGCAGCCCGCCGATGTGGCGGCGCTCGCGGATGCGGGCCTCACGGCGTACCACGCGGTCCGCAAGGCGGTGCCGCTGCTCTACCCCGGCACCGTCGCGGTGGTCATCGGCGCCGGCGGCCTCGGCCACATCGGCATCCAGTGCCTCAAGGCGCTCACCGCCGCGGAGGTCGTGGTGGTGGACCGCTCGGAGCAGGCCCTCGCCCTCGCCGCCGAGCTGGGCGCCGACCACACCATCCAGGCCGACGGCCGCCAGGTCGAGGCGGTCAAGGACCGCACCGACGGGCAAGGCGCCCACGTCGTCCTCGATTTCGTCGGCGAGCGCGGCACCGAGGCCGAGGGCGTGGCGATGGTGCGCCGGGCGGGCTCGTACTACGTCATCGGCTACGGGGGCGAGGTCCGGGTCCCGACCATCGACATCATCTCCAGCGAGATCAACGTCATCGGCAACCTCGTCGGCAGCTACAACGACCTCGACGAGCTGATGACCCTGGCGGCCCAGGACAAGGTCCGCCTGCACACCCGCACTTACCCCCTCGACGCGGTCGCCGACGCCATGGCCGACCTCGACGCGGGCCGGCTGCAGGGGCGGGGCATCCTCGTACCCGCGAAGGAGCGATGAGTCAGACATGTACGAGAAGGATGGCGAGCGGTACTTCGTGGTCGACGGCCACATCCACTTCTGGGACGGCAGCCCGGCCAACCAGGCGAACCGTTACGGCAAGGGCTTCATCGAGTGCTTCTACGACTACCACCGCAACCTCTCCCCGAAGGAGTGGCTGTGGCCGCTGGAGAAGTTCGCGAAGCCGACCGAGGACGACCTGCTGCACGACCTCTTCGAGACGGGGTACGTGGACAAGGCGATCTTCCAGCCCACCTATCTGACGGACTTCTACATCAACGGCTTCAACACCACCGAGCAGGACGGTGAGGTGGCCGAGCGGCACCCCGGCAAGTTCATCGTCAACGGCTCCTTCGACCCGCGCGACGAGAAAGCGGGCCTCGACCGGCTCGCCGAGCTGGCCGACCGCTGGCAGCTCCAGGGCGTCAAGCTCTACACCGCCGAGTGGCGCGGCGACTCCAAGGGCTGGAAGCTCTCCGACCCGTGGGCGTACCGCTACCTGGAGAAGTGCCAGGAGCTCGGCATCCGCAACATCCACGTCCACAAGGGCCCGACGATCTACCCGCTCAACCGCGACGCCTTCGACGTGGCGGACGTCGACGACGCGGCGACGGCCTTCCCCGACCTGCGCTTCATCGTGGAACATGTCGGCCTGCCCCGGCTGGAGGACTTCTGCTGGATCGCCACGCAGGAGCCGAACGTCTACGGCGGCCTGGCGGTGGCGATGCCCTTCATCCACACCCGCCCGCGCTACTTCGCGCAGATCATCGGCGAGCTGCTGTACTGGCTGGACGAGGACCGGCTCCTCTTCTCCAGCGACTATGCGATCTGGCAGCCGAAGTGGCTGGTGGAGCAGTTCGTGGACTTCCAGATCCCGGAGGATATGCAGGCGGAGTACGGGATCCTCACCCCCGACATCAAGCGCAAGATCCTCGGCCTCAACGCGGCGCGGCTGTACGACATCGAGGTGCCGGCCGAGGTGCCCGCGGCGCGGGCGGCGGCATGACCGGCGCGATGGGCGGGACGACGGGCGGCCTGACCGGCGCGACCCTGGCGGCGCTCAACACCGTCCACGACCCGGAGCTCGATGAACCCATCACCACCCTCGGATTCGTCACGGAGGTGGCCTGCACCGGCACCCACGTGCTGGTCAGGCTCCGCCTGCCGACGTACTTCTGCGCGCCGAACTTCGCGTACCTGATGGCGGCGGACGCGCACGACGCCGTACGACAGGTGCCGGGCGTCGCCTCGCT
Organism: Streptomyces boninensis; assembly: GCF_048572725.1. Classification (NCBI taxonomy): domain Bacteria; kingdom Bacillati; phylum Actinomycetota; class Actinomycetes; order Kitasatosporales; family Streptomycetaceae; genus Streptomyces; species Streptomyces boninensis. The sequence goes on along the minus strand of NZ_CP183837.1, from coordinate 4,583,846 downwards.
GGAGATTCGCCTCGAGGACCATTTCGCGGCGACGGAGATCAACGCCGGGGTGGCGGCGCAGTCCGGCTTCGCCGGCGCCTTCCCCGGCCTGGCGACCGACGAGCTGGCACAGCTCCGCGACACTTTCCGCCGCAAGGCCTACCTGGCCGCACTGGAACGCCTCTGCCGCACGCTCCCGCAAACGGCACCCGACCTGGCGACTCTCACCCTGGCGGACATACCCCCATCCCCCCAGCACACGGCCCTGCTCCACCGCCGCAAGGCACTGGGCCTCACGACAGCACCCCACTCACCCCTCCTCCTGGACGAGCACGGCGCCCCGCTGCCCCCTGACCGCCTCCGCTTCGCCCAGGCGGTCAGGGTCAGCATCGACGGCAACGCGGGCCTCTGCCGCGGCCTGCTGACCACCCGCTACGGCGTGGCGGAACCGGCGGCGACCGGCCCCTAGCCGAAGCCCCTAACTCGCCTTCTGCCCCTTCACGACCAGGTGGTCGAGCAGCTCATCCGTGGCCGCGGCGATCTGCTCGACCGCCTTGTCGAAGGCAGCCGCATTGTGTGGTGCGGGCTGCCGGAATCCGGAGATCTTGCGTACGTACTGCAGCGCGGCCGCGTGCGTGTCGTCCTCGGTGACGTCTTCGGCGTACGGCGGGCGCAGCGTCTTGATCGATCGGCACATGCGTACGACGGTACGCCCCGCCACTGACAACGCCCACCGCTGCCGCCGCCCCGAACCGGAAATTGCATATCTCTAGCCATATTCCAAGCCCGTTATGCCTACTCTTTTGAGCGATTGTCGGCCCATCTCCAAGGCTCTAGTTTCGCTGCCATGACGACCTCCCTGGAAGAAGCTCTGTCGCCCACCGCTGAGCAGAACTCCCAGCGCAGCCTCGCCACCGCGGCCGCCCGTAATCTCGCCACCACCACCAAAACGCCTCCGCAGATGCAGGGCATTTCCTCCCGCTGGCTGCTGAAGGTGCTGCCGTGGACCGAAGTGAAGGGCGGCGCGTACCGCGTCAACCGGCGGCTGACCCACACCCTCGGGGACGGCCACGTCGAATTCACGTCAACAGCAGGTGAAATCCGCGTCATCCCCCAGGAGCTCCGCGAGCTGCCCCCGCTGCGCACCGTCGAGGCAGAGCCGGAGGCGCTGGACGCCCTCGCCGGCCGCTTCCGCCAACGCGAGCTGGCCCGCGGCGACGTGCTGGTTACACAAGGCGCCCCCGCCGACCGCGTCGTCCTGATCGCGCACGGCCGCTTTGAGCAGCTCGGCACCGGCAAGTACGGCGACGAGACCGTGCTCGGCGTCCTCGCCGACGGCAGCCACCTCGGCAGCGAGCTCCTCTACGGCGCCGAGGCCGAGTGGCCGTACACGGTGCGCGCCCAGACCTCCGCCACCGTCCTGGAGCTCGACCGCGCCGACCTGCAGGCCTTCCTGGAGAACGCCCCTGCCCTCCGCGCCCATGTGGACGCCTTCCGCGCCATCCCGCAGCAGCGCCAGAACAAGTCGGGCGAGGCCGAGATCGCCCTGACCTCGGGCCACTCCGGCGAGACCGACCTGTCCGGCACCTTCGTCGACTACGAGCTGACGCCCCGGGAGTACGAGCTCAGCGTCGCCCAGACCGTCCTGCGCGTGCACAGCCGGGTCGCCGACCTCTACAACGACCCGATGAACCAGACCGAGGAGCAGCTGCGCCTGACGGTCGAGGCGCTGCGCGAGCGCCAGGAGCACGAGCTGGTCAACAACAAGGACTTCGGCCTCCTCCACAACGCCGACCTCAAGCAGCGCATCCACCCGCGCTCGGGCCCGCCCACCCCCGACGACCTCGACGAACTCATCTCCCGCCGCCGCTCCACCCGCCTCCTGCTCGCCCACCCGCGCACCATCGCCGCCATCGGCCGCGAGTGGAACAGCCGCGGCATCTACCCGGCGATGAGCGAGATCGACGGCCGTACGGTCCCCGCCTGGCGCGGAATCCCCATTCTCCCCTGCAACAAAATCCCGATTTCCCCGCAGCGCACCAGCTCCATCATTGCGATGCGTACGGGAGAGGCCGAACAAGGCGTCGTAGGACTGCACCAGACGGGAATTCCCGACGAAATTCAGCCAGGCTTGAACGCGCGCTTCATGGGCATTGACGAAAAGGCGATCATCTCGTATCTGGTAAGCGCCTACTTCTCCGTCGCGGTGCTCGTACCCGACGCCCTCGGAATTCTTGAGGACGTGGAGATCGGCCACTGATGACCGAGCCGGGCAAGCCGAAAGAGCAGCCCTTCACGCTCCCGGAGCCCTATCGTCCGTATCCCGCGCGGCTGAATCCGCACGTGGAATCGGCCCGGGCCCACTCCCGCGAGTGGGCCCGGTCGCTGGGCATGCTCGAGGGCTCCGGGGTGTGGACGACGGCCGACTTCGACGCGCACGACTATGCGCTGCTGTGCGCGTACACCCACCCCGACGCCACCGCCGACGACCTGGCGCTGGTGACGGACTGGTACGTGTGGGTCTTCTTCTTCGACGACCACTTCTGGGAGCGCTACAAGCGCACCCCGGACCGCGAGGCGGCGACGGCCCACCTGGAGCCGCTGCCGGCGTTCATGCCGGTGGCGGACGGCGCCGCCATCCCGGAGCCGTCGAACCCGGTCGAGGCAGGCCTGGCCGACCTGTGGACGCGCACCGTCCCGCGCATGTCCCCGTCCTGGCGCGCCCGCTTCGCCGCGTCCACCCGCAATCTCCTCAACGAGTCGCTGTGGGAGCTCGCCAACATCGGCGCGGGCCGGATCGCGAACCCGGTCGAGTACATCGAGATGCGCCGCAAGGTCGGCGGCGCACCCTGGTCGGCCGGCCTGGTGGAGGTCTCGGAGCAGGCGGAACTCCCGGCCGAGATCGCCTCGACCCGCCCGGTCCGCGTCCTCACCGACGCCTTCGCGGACGCCGTCCACCTCCGCAATGACCTCTTCTCGTACGTCCGGGAGGTCGAGGAGGAGGGCGAGCTGAGCAATGGCGTGCTGGTCCTGCAGACCTTCTTCGACTGCACGACCCAGGAGGCCGCGGACGCCGTCGGCGACCTGATCACATCCCGGCTGCACCAGTTCGACCACACGGCTCTCACTGAACTACCGGCGGTATGTGCGGAGTCGGGCCTGTCCCCGGAGCAATCGGCTGCGGCGGCGAAGTACGTCAAGGGCCTCCAGGACTGGCAGGCAGGCGGCCTGGAGTGGCACCTGCGCTCCAGCCGCTACAGCTACGAGCGGAGCAACGAGCCGGTCCTGGCGCTGCCGGGCCCCCTGAACGCGGCCACCACCCTGCGCGCGGAGAAGGCACGAGCGCGCAGTTTCAGCCATCTCCCGTACCGCCGCACAGGCCCGTACCAACTCCCGCCCATGGACATGCCCTTCCCGCTCACCCTGAGCCCGCACCTGGCCGGCGCCCGCCGCCGCCTCGTCGCCTGGGCCCACCGCATGGGCATCCTCAAGCCGCAGCCCGGCATCCCCCACTCCCACGTCTGGGACGAGGCCCGCCTCCGCGACACCGACCTGCCGCTCTGCGCCGCCGGCATCCACCCCGACGCCACCCCCGACGACCTCGACCTGACCGCGGGCTGGCTCGCCTGGGGCACGTACGCCGACGACTACTACCCCGCCGTCTACGGCCGCCCCCGCGACCTGGCGGGCGCGCGGGCCGCCACGGAGCGGCTGCCCGCCTTCATGCCACTCGACGACCCGGCGGCCACACCTCCGCCCCGCAGTGCGCTGGAGCGCGGCCTCGCGGACCTGTGGACCCGCACGGCGACGCCGCTGCCGCCGTCCGCCCGCGCCCTGCTGCGCACCTCCGTCGAGGACATGCTGCACAGCTGGCTCTGGGAGCTGGACAACCAGGCGGCGAACCGGGTCCCCGACCCGGTGGACTACCTGGAGATGCGCCGGGCCACCTTCGGCGCGGACCTCACCAAGGTGCTGTGCCGGCTGCGGCGGACGGAGGACATCCCCGGGGAGGTGTACGGGGCCGGGCCCGTGCAGTCGCTGGAGAACGCGGCCATCGACTACGCCTGCCTCCTCAACGACGTCTTCTCGTACCAGAAGGAGATCGAGTACGAGGGGGAGGTGCACAACTGTGTGCTGGTGGTGCAGGACTTCTTCGGCTGCGACTATCCGACGGGCGTGGCGATCACCGGGGATCTGATGCAGGGGCGGATGGACCAGTTCCGGCACGTGGCGGAGGCGGAGCTGCCGGTGCTCTGCGACGACCTGGGGCTGGACGAGGCGGCGCGGGGTGGGCTGGACGCGTACGTCCGTGACCTGCAGAACTGGATCGCGGGGATCCTGAACTGGCACCGGCATGTCCGCCGCTACGGGGAGGCCGACCTGCGGCGGCATGCGGGTGGGCCAGGTGCGGCGCTGCCGGTGCCGTCGGGGCGGGGGACGGCGGCGGCGCGGCTGGCGTCGGAGGTGGCGCTGAGCGGGCTGGGGCCCGCGGGTCCTTAGTTCGTACCCATATGGCGGACGGGTGCTTCCCCCGTCCGCCCCTATTCGCTGCGCGACACTGACGGCGTGTTGACGGCAAGTGCGATGGCGAACGGTGCGCAAGGGGCGCACGGCGATCCCATGGCGATCTCGATCTCGGTGGTGCTGCTGCTCCTGGTCCTCGCGATCGTCTTCCTCCGCAGCGGCTCCCTGAAGGTGACGCACGCGGTGGTGTGCGTGCTCCTCGGCTTCTACCTGGCGAGCACGGCCATGGCACCGACGATTCAGACGGGGCTGGATGCTACGGCGAATGTGGTGAGCAATATCCGGCCGTAGGGCCGGGCGTCCCGTCTCTCGGGGGCAGGCGTCCCGCTGGGCGGGACGGGTGGGCCCGGACGTTTCCGGCGCCCGCCGATGCGACGGGCACCGTTGTCAGACCCACGCGCTAGCGTTCGAGACATGCGGTGGGCACTGGCTGAGGAGGCTGACGGGAGGGTGCGCACCCGCCCGCTCGCGGCTGACGGCTCCCCCGCGGGCCCCGTGACCGACCACGCCGACCTGCCCTCGGCCGTACGGTCCGCGCCGGAGGCGATGCGCTGGGTCTGGCCGGCGACCGCGGCCGTCTACCCGCGGCTGCTCGCCGCAGGCGTCCGCGTCGACCGCTGCTATGACGCGGAGGCGGCGGAGACCCTGCTCCTCGCCCACGAGGGCATGAGCGGCCTCCCCCGCTCCCTCCCCGCCGCGTACGCACGGGTCCGCGGCCTGCCCGTACCGGAGGACCCGCCCCCACGCGACCCCTCCGCCCCACCCTCGCTCTTCGACCCGGCCCCACCCCCGCTGCCCCCGGCCACATCCGCCCTCGACGCCCTCCAGCAGGTCTACGCCGACCAGCTCACCCGCACGCAGGCCACCCCGCACCCCGACCGCATGACCCTCCTCATCGCGGCTGAGTCCGCCGGCTGGCTGGTGGCCGCCGAGATGCACCGCGCGGGCCTCCCCTGGCGCGCCGACATCCACGACGCCCTGCTCACGGAGCTGCTCGGCGGCCGCTACCCCGGCGGCCTCGAACCCCCGCGGCTGGCCGAGCTGGCGGCGGAGGTCTCGGCAGCGCTGGGCGTACGGATCCGCCCCGACCTGCCCGCGGACGTCCTCCGCGGCTTCGCGAAGGCGGGCGTGAAGCTCCGCTCCACCCGCAAGTGGGAGCTGATGGAGATCGACCATCCGGCGGTGGCTCCGCTGCTTGAGTACAAGCGGCTGTATCGCCTGCACACTGCGCATGGCTGGTCGTGGCTGCGGCAGTGGGTGGATCCGGATGGGCGTTTCCGGCCTGAGTACGTGCCTGGTGGGACGGTGTCGGGACGGTGGACGACCAATGGTGGTGGGGCGCTGCAGATTCCGAAGGTGATCCGGCGGGCGGTGGTTGCGGATCCGGGGTGGCGGTTGGTCGTCGCGGACGCCGCGCAGATGGAGCCGCGGGTGCTGGCGGCGATCTCCCGGGATCCGGGGCTGATGCAGGCGGCGTCCACGGACCGCGATCTGTACGGGCAGCTGCCCGGCGGCCGTGATGAGGCGAAGCTGGCGCTGCTGGGGGCGATTTACGGGCAGACGTCGGGGGATGCGCTGAAGCACATGGCGGTGCTGCGGCGGCGGTATCCGGCGGCGATCGCGTACGTCGACGATGCGGCGCGGGCAGGCGAGGAGGACCGGCTGGTCCGCACGCACCTCGGCCGCACGTGTCCGCCTTCGGCGGCGGCTGAGTCGGTGGCGGGGGAGGCGGGGCTTCCGCAGGAGCAGGCTGGGGAGGCGGCGGATGGAGGGCCTCCGCAGAGCAGTGCGACGGCGCGGGCTCGGGGGCGGTTCACGCGGAACTTTGTGGTGCAGGGGAGTGCGGCGGACTGGGCGGTGTGTGTGCTTGCTCAGCTGCGGGGGTTGTTGGCGGGGTGGGAGGCTGAGCTGGTGTTTTTCCAGCATGACGAGGTGATTGTGCACTGTCCGGTGGGGGAGGTGGGGGGTGTGGTGGAGGCGATTGGGGAGGCGGCGCGGGGGGCTGCGATGGTCGCCTTTGGCGATACGCCGGTGGCGTTTCCGTTTACGACGGTGGCTTGCGGTGCGTATGCGGAGGCTAAGTAGGGGGTTGTGCCCACCCGCCCGCCCGTTGCTGTGTGCGGCAGGGCGCGCCCTGGTTTGGGTGGGTGGGCCGGGGCCGGGGTTCCACGACACCACCGAAAAAACGTGGTGGTCGGTTCGCTGCTCGGTGCTGGGTTTTTTCGGCGGCGTCGTTCCACCCCGGCCCCTCCCTGGGTGGGGCGGCCTGCGGTCAGCCGGGTGGGTGGGGTGCGGGTGGCTTGGCATCGGATGGTGGCGGCGGCGTCGCCGGGTTGCGGTGGGGTGCGGTGCGAGTGGGGTTGGCGGGCCGCGGAGGGGTGGGGGCGGCTGGTCCCCCCGGGCGGCCGGGCGGCGGTGAGGGGGTGGGGAGGATGCGACCCGGGGGCGGGTGTGGGGGCGGGGCGGCCGGGCGGCCGGGCGGCGGTGCGGAGGATCCGCCCCGGAGGCGGGGGCAGGGGGTGCGACCCGCAGGGGTCGGGGTGAGGTTGGGGTGGTCCGGCGGTCGCCGGCGCTGCGGAGGGTGTGGCCCGGAGGGGCTGCGGGAGCGTGGCCCGGCACCGGGACTAGGGCAACCAACGTCTAGCGGAGCAGCCCCTCCGGGCCGCACCCGGAACCACAGACCCGACCACCGCGTAGCCCCCCGCGCCAGCCGCACCCGGAACCACCAAGCCGACCCCGCGCACCACCCCCCCAAACCGCACCAGGCCGCGCGGCAAGCACACACGCACAATCAAGCCCGCCCGGCGCTTGAGGGCGAGCGCCGCCAGGCGCGATTGCCCAGGGCGCAGCAACCGCCGTCCGCCGGGCCGGACCACGCGCAAATCAAGCCCGTCCGGCGTTTGAGGACTCCGTGCGGAGCACAGGATGCCCGCCGCAGGCGGATTGTGCATGCGAGCGGCTCCATTGCCGCCGTCGCGCCCCGGTGTCAACCGGTCTGGCATGATTTGGAGCATTAGTCCCAAGGAGTCGAGAGGAAGGCGCAAGCCATGCGCATTGCCCTGGCGCAGACCGATTGCATCCTCGGCGACGTCGAGGGCAACCTCGACGTCCATCGTGAGCAGATCGCCCAGGCTGCCGCCCAGAGTGCCGATCTCGTCGTCTTTCCCGAGCTCAGTCTGAATGGCTATCACCTCGGGGCGCTCCGCCAGGACACCTCCCTCGAGCTCAAGGATCCGCGCCTGCTCGAGCTCGGCGCGCAGGGGCCGGGCGTGCTGGCCGGGTTTCACGAGCACACGAGCCTGCGGGCGTACAACACCTCCGCCTATTACGCCGAAGGCGATGTCGTGCATGCGCACCGCAAGCTCTACCTGCCGAACTATCTCGCCTGGGAAGAGCGCAAGCACGTCAGCCCGGGCCAGAGCATGCGCGCCTTCGATCTGCCCACCGTCGCCGGCGGCCGCGCCGCCACGCTGATCTGCAATGACGCCTGGCAGCCCGTGATCCCCTGGACCGCTGTCCAGGACGGCGCCGAGGTGCTCTTCATCCCGGTGAACAGCGCCGCCAGCCTGGACCCGGAGTCCATGGACACCGAGCGCTACTGGGACACCCTGCTCTCGTACACCGCGATCATGCTCCAGTGCTGGGTCGTCATGGTGAATCGGGTGGGAAACGAGCACGGGGCGTCCTTCTGGGGCGGGTCCCGGGTCATCGATCCGCGCGGGAATGTCGTCGCGCAGGCGCCGAAGTGGGAGCCGGCGTTGGTGACCGTAGACATCGACGTGCATGAGGCACGACGGAACCGACGCAGCGTCCCGCTCGTCGCAGAGGCACGGCTCGGGCTGGTCGCACGTGAGGTACGCCGCCTGATTGACGAGGGCGGCGACAGCTGAGCAGCGGCTCAACTCGCCGGCCCGTTTAGTCACATTCGCACAATCGCAGCACTCCGGGAACACAGCGGAATCACACGTTCACCACGCGTGCACGTGCATTTGCCCGTGCAGACGCACGTCAACACGGCTATGATCCACGACAGTTGACCCCGGCAACGAGCTTGGAGAGACCGTGATCCACGCATACAACGGCATGGCGGCCAGGGATCTCCGGGGCGCCGTGTGGCAGAAGAGCAGGCACAGCAACTCCCAGGGCACCTGCGTGGAGTTCGCCAAGCTGCCGGGCGGCCAGGTGGCCGTGCGCAACTCCCGCTTCCCGGACAGCCCCGCCCTCGTCTACACCCCAGCGGAGATAGAGGCGATGCTGCTCGGCATCAAGGACGGCGAGTTCGACCACCTGATCGACAACTGAGCGGATTGCGGAGCGGACCGAAAAACGGCGGACCTACGCGGGCTCCGGCCCGCCAGGCAGCGAGAACAGCGCCCACACCACCTTCCCCCGCAGCGACCCGGCCAGCGGATGCCAGCCCCAGCTGTCGCTGAAGGAGTCCACGAGAAAGAGACCGCGCCCGGACTCGGCGGAGAAGTCCGCCTCCCCGGCCACCGGGCTGTCGGCGCTCGGGTCGCGCACAGCGCACACCAGCCGCGACGCCCAGCGCATCAGATGCAGGCGTACGGGTGGCGCGTCGGAGTCCGCGGGGGCCGCTTCCTCGGCGGAACGCGCCCCCTCGGGCGCATCGTGCGGCAGCGCGTGCCGCAGCGCGTTCGTCACCAGCTCGGACACCACCAGCGCGACATCGTCGCTCAGCCCGTCCAGCTCCCAAGTGTGCAGCGTGTCGCGCGTAAACTCGCGGGCGCCGCCCACCGCTTCGTACGCCGCAGGCAGGGCACAGGAAGCCGCGCCGGACACGGCGCCAGGGTCGATCGGCGGCAGACCCTGCCATAAGGGGTCGAGCATGATCGATGCTTCGGTCCCCATGGCCTTCATGCGAGGCACTCCCAGGTCGCGGCTGACGTCACCCTTCACATGCTGTGCGGTGGCCCATCGTTCCGAATGCGTACGACAGATGCAAGGGCAGATGCACGTGCACCCGACGTAATGCGTACCCCTGTCCACATCTGGGAGTCATGCCTGGCGCAAGGGAGTCCACTTGCGTAATCATTCGGGCACGCAATGGAGCGTAAACATGGCACACTTGGCCGATGGCTTCGGGGGAGCCAACTGGGAAGGGGCCTAGTCGACGAGGCAGTGGGAGGGCTCTGAGATGGCCATGGACTCATCGAGCGGTTCGGTGGTGCGCCGGATTCTGCTTGGGTCCCAGCTCAGACGGCTGCGCGAGGAGCGCGGGATTACGCGGGATGCCGCCGGCTATGCGATCCGGGCATCCGAATCCAAGATCAGCAGGATGGAGCTGGGGAGGGTGAGCTTCAAGACTCGCGACGTGGAGGACCTGCTGACGCTCTACGGAGTCACCAACGAGCGGGAGCGCGAGGCCCTGGTCGGCCTCGTCCGGCAGGCCAATGTCGCGGGCTGGTGGCACAGCTACAGCGACGTGCTGCCCGGCTGGTTCCCCACGTATGTGGGCCTGGAGTCGGCGGCCACGGGCATCGACGCCTATGAGGTGCAGTTCGTGCACGGCCTGCTGCAGACGGAGGAGTACGCGCACGCGGTGATCACCGCAGGCCAGCCCGACGCCCCGCGCGCCGAGCTCGAGCGCCGGGTGGGGGTCCGGCTCGAGCGGCAGAAGCGCCTGGTCGCCGAGGATGCGCCGGAGTTCACGGTGGTGCTCGACGAGGCCTCCATCGCCCGGCCGTACGGCGGCCGCGAGGTGATGCGGCGCCAGCTGAGGCACCTCATCGACCTGTCCCACATGCCCAATGTCACCGTGCTGCTGGTGCCGTTCTCGTACGGCGGCCATGCCGCGGAGTCGGGCGCCTTCACCGTGCTCGGCTTCTCCGAGAGCGACCTGCCGGATGTGGCGTACGTCGAGCATCTGACGAGCGCGCTCTATCTCGACAAGCCAGAAGATGTCGGAAAGTATCGCGCGGCGATCGGCCGACTGCAGCGAGTTGCTCAAAACCCGGAAGAAACAAGGCAGTTGCTGGCCGGAATCGCTCAACAGCTCTAGACCAGTCAGTAGCATGTCGTCTCATCGGGGGTCGTGATTCAACGACGAGCACGGAGATGGCATGTCGGGTGGGAATGGGGCCTACTTCGCGGAGCTGGCCTGCCAGTACATCGACGGCAAGTGGCGTCCCGGCGCCGGCTCCTGGGATCTCATCGACGTCAACCCCTACACCGGTGAGCAGCTCGCGGCGCTGACGGTGGCCACGGCCGCCGAGGTCGACCAGGCCTATCGCGCCGCCGAGCGCACCCAGCGCGAGTGGGCGGCGGCGTCCGCGTACGCCCGCAGGCAGGTGCTGGAGCGGGCGCTGAAGGTGGTCGAGGAGCGCGAGGCCGAGATCGCCGCGGCCATCACCGCCGAGCTCGGCGGCACCCAGCTGACCGCGGGCTTCGAGCTGGCGCTGACCAAGGACGCGCTCAGAGAATCGATCCGGCTGGCGCTGCGGCCGGAGGGCGAGGTGCTGCCGTCCCCGCAGGCCGGCAAGGAGAACCGGGTCTACCGCGTCCCGGTCGGCGTCGTAGGCGTCATCACCGCGCACAACTTCCCGCTCTTCCTCGCCATGAAGTCCGTCGCCCCGGCGCTCGCGCTCGGCAACGGCGTGGTCCTCAAGCCGCACCAGCAGGCCCCCATCACCGGCGGCACCCTGCTCGCCAAGATCTTCGACGAGGCCGGGCTGCCGCCCGGGCTGCTGAACGTCATCGTCTCCGACATCGCCGAGATCGGCGACGCCTTCCTCGAGCACCCGGTGCCGAAGGTGCTCTCCTTCACCGGCTCCGGCGAGGTCGGCAAGCATGTCGCGGGCGTCGCCGCGCAGCACTTCAAGCGCACCGTGCTGCAGCTCGGCGGCAACAGCGCGCTGATCGTCCTCGACGACGCGGACGTCGACTACGCCGTCGACGCCGCCGTCTTCAGCCGCTTCGCCCACCAGGGCCAGGTCTGCATGGCGGCGAACCGGCTGCTGGTGGACCGCACGGTCCAGGAGCAGTTCACGGAGAAGTTCGCCGCCAAGGTCCGCACCCTCACCGTCGGCGACCCCGCCGACCCGGCGACCCGGATCGGACCTCTGATCAGCACCCGGCAGGCGGGCGCACTGGCCGGCCAGGTCGAGCGGGCGCTCGCCGAGGGCGCGACCGCGGTGGTACGGGGCGCCACGACCGACGCGCTGGTCGAGCCGACCGTGCTCACGGACGTACCGAAGGATGCCGCGATCCGGCGGCGGGAGCTCTTCGGCCCGGTGGTGATGATCCTGCCGTTCGACGGCGAGGACGAGGCGGTGGCCGCGGCCAATGACAGCCCCTTCGGGCTCAGCGGCGCCGTGCACACCGCGGATGTCGAGCGCGGGGTGCGGGTGGCGCAGCGGATCGAGACCGGGATGTTCCACGTCAACGACGGCACGATCCACGACGAGGCCGTGGTGCCCTTCGGCGGGGAGAAGGCCTCCGGGCTCGGGCGGCTCGGCGGGGAGGCGACGGTGGACGCCTTTACGACGCTGAAGTGGATCTCGATCCAGCACGGCAGGACGCACTTCCCGTTCTGATCTTCACTCGCGCGGCGGCGGGCAGCTCGCCGCAGGCTGCCGGGGCGCTCAGCATGGCGAGGAAGGCTGCCCGACGCCCCGAGGGAGACCGCCGATGACCGCCCCGACCGCCACCACCGCCCGCGAGCTGATGAACCCGGGCGTCGAATGCGTCCAGGACACCGACTCCGTCGCCGACGCCGCCCGCCGGATGCGCGCGCTGGACGTCGGCTGCATGCCCGTCGCCGGACCGGACGGGCAGCTCACCGGCATCATCACGGACCGCGACATCGTGGTCCAGTGCGTCGCCGAGGGGAAGGACCTCACCACGGTCACGGCCGCCGACCTGGTCCAGGGCCCGCCGTTCCACGTGGATGTGAACGCCACCAAGGAAGAGGTGCTGTCCGTGATGGGCGAGCACCAGGTCCGCCGGCTGCCGGTGGTCGAGAACGGGCAGCTGGTCGGCATGATCAGCGAATGCGACTTGGTCCGCGGCCTCGGCCGGGACGACGTGGCCTCGTTCTGCAACGCGGTGTACGGCGTCTGACCCGATACGGCGAACGGCCGGGCCCCGTGACGGGTGCCCGGCCGTTCGCCGTAAGGGGCTGTGTCAGCCCTTGTCCTTGTCCGGCGGCGCCACCGGCACGTGTACCGGCGGCGTGCTGGTGTTGTTGTCCGGGTTCGGGTCCTTGGGCTTCTCGGCCTTTACGGTGACCTGGTTGCCGAGGTCGCTGCCGTCGCCCTTGTAGTCCGGGTCCAGGCGGACGATCATCGTCCAGGTCTTCTCCTTGCCCTTCCCCAGCCTGACCACCGTCCCGCAGGTGACGTCCTGGCCGTTGGCGCTGCAGCCGTCGCCGGACTGGAAGATCAGCCCGTCCGGGAGGGTGTCGGTCGCGGTGACGTTGGTGGCGAAGTCGGGGCCCTCGTTGGCCGCGGTCAGCCGGTACCGGAAGGCGCCGCCCGGGGACACCGGGCCGTCCGTGACGACCTCCTTGGCGGCGGTGATGTCCGCCTCCGGCTCGGTCGGCGGCGCCGGCTCGGCGGCGCAGCTCGGGTCGGTGCTGCCCTCGGCGCAGTTGACGACGTCGGCGATGTCCGGGTCCTCGACCAGCACGTTGTCGCGCAGCCGGTTGTCGCCGGTCGGCGGGTCGTTGACGGTCACCGAGTAGGTGACGGTGGCCTTCTCGCCCGCGCCCAGGTCGCCCTGCCAGCGCACCCGCGGCTCGTCGTACGTCACCGTGCCGGTGCTGGCGTCGGCGTCGGCGTTGTACTTCGCCTGGTCGAGGTTGTCCGACAGGTCGTCGCTGAACTGGGCGTTCGGGTACTCGGTGTCGCTGTCGTTCTGCACCTCGACCGTGTACGTGACCGTGTCGCCCGGCCGGACCGTCGTCGGCTCCGCCGTCTTCGTGTACTTCAGGTCCGGGATCGGCGTCGACAGCGCCACCTGGAACGGCACATAGGTGTCGCCCTTGGTGGAGAAGGTCAGGTCGGCGCAGGTGTCGCCCTGCTTGATGGCGCCGGCCGGGACCTCGAAGGCCTTGGCGTCCATGCCGAGCGAGTTGTCGTAGTCGGGGTCGAGGGCGTGGTCCACCGTGGAGTCGAAGAAGTTGTTCTTGTCTCCGCGGGAGTTGGCCACCGCCTCGCCGTTGACCAGGAACTTGTCGCCGCGCACCCCGCGGTCGCCCTCCAGGGCGGAGGTGGAGGCGTGCGGCGGCCGGCTGCCGGACTTGTAGAAGTCGCAGACCTGGACGGTGGTCGGCGCGTCCTTGGAGCCCTGCTTCACGTGTCCGTAGTAGAGGTCCACCGCGCGGCGCTGCGGGGCGTGCTCCGCGTTCGCCTCGTCGTAGGCGTAGACGATGGTCAGCGACCAGCCGCCGACACAGCCCTGGCCGTCGGGCGCCCAGACGTCGCCGACGTCGACGCGGAACGGCGACCCGTCGGGGGCGTCGCTGAAGAAGTCGGTGACGTCGCTGCGGGCCGAGTAGTAGTGCGGACCGTTCCCGGTGTCCCTGGTGAAGTCGTCGATCGAGACCGCGTTCTCGTCGCCGCCGTTCACGCGGAGGATCGGGGCCGCGCCGTCCGGGCCGGGGGCGGCCGGCAGCTCGGCGGTGTTGCCGCGGCCGATGTCGCACAGGATCCGGTTGTTGCTGCCGTACGTGCCGGCGTTGCCGCCCCACATCAGCTCGGCGTGCACGATCTTGGAGCCGGGCGGGATCTCGTACTGGCCGCTGCTGGAGTTGTAGGTGGCCGTCGCCAGGTCACCGCGCTCCAGACCCTTCATGTAGAGGGTGTTGTTGTTCGTGGTGTCCGAGCCGGTAGCGGCGTTGCACGCGGCCTCGTCCGGGGAGCCGTCGCAGCCGAGCACCGTGTTGCCGCCGGTGATGAAGTCACCGTAGACGGTGTCGTCGTAGACCCTTTCGAAGGGTTTGGTCACCTCGGCGGCGGCCGGGGGCGCCGAGAAGGTGAGCCCGGCGGCCGCCGCCGCCGTGGCGATCAGGGCCGTATGGGCAGCCCTGCGGAGGGTTGAAGGGAGTGCCATGGTCGAAAAAATACGGCAATTCCGGCATTTCGCTTCTGAATCGCTGGCCCGGGCGCGTGTCGGGGCCAGTCGGCTGACGTATGGTCAAAGTTGACTAGAGGGTGATCCTCGGATCCGTACGCAAGGAGGCGGAATGTCGGCCACACGGCTGCTGGTCCTGGGCGCGGTGCGGCTGCACGGGCGGGCGCATGGCTATCAGGTGCGCAATGACCTGCAGTACTGGGGCGCCGACGACTGGTCGAACGTCAAGCCGGGCTCGATCTACCACGCCCTGAAGCAGATGGCCAAGCAGGGCCTGCTGCTCGCCCACGACGTCGCCCCCTCCACCGCGGGCGGCCCGCCGCGCACCGAGTACGAGCTGACCGAGGCCGGCGAGGAGACGTACCTCGCGCTGCTGCGGGAAGCGCTGCGCAGCCGCGACCAGAAGATCGACTCGCTCGCCGCCGGGGTCGGCTTCATGGTCGACCTGCCCCGCGCCGAGGCCGTCGCGCTGCTCAAGGAGCGGCTCGCGGAGATGGAGGAGTGGCGGGCCGCCGTGCTGCAGCACTACTCGCCTCAGGAGGGTGAGGACTTCGGGCACATCGGGGAGATCATGCGGCTGTGGCTGCACACCGCCGAGTCCGGCATGGACTGGACCCGCGGCCTGGTGGAGCGGCTGGAGCAGGGGGCCTTTGTGATGGCGGGCGAGGGCGACCCGTGGGGGGCCGGCGGGTACATCGCCGAGGAGGATCCGCGGCAGGGTGCCGCGGACGACTGTTAATCAAGTTTGACTAATGGAGGGCCCGGGGGCTACCTTCGATCGAGTGGTCAAGTTTGACTACTGATCGAGAGGGAGGCACATGTCCGCCATCGTGGTCGAAGGACTGCGCAAGAACTACGGAGCCAAAGCGGCCCTCGACGGCCTCGACCTGACCGTCCCGCAGGGCGCCGTGCACGGCGTGCTCGGCCCGAACGGAGCCGGCAAGTCCACGCTCGTACGGATCCTGTCGACGCTGCTCCGCCCGGACGCGGGCCGCGCCGAGGTGGCCGGATACGACGTGACGGCCGCCCCTGATGAGGTCCGCTTCCGCATCGGCCTGCTCGGCCAGCACGCCGCGGTGGACGAGCAGCTCAGCGGCCGGCAGAACCTGGAGATGTTCGGCCGCCTCTACCACCTGGGCGGCAAGGCGGCCCGCGCCCGCGCGGCCGAGCTGCTGGAGCGGTTCGAGCTGGCGGAGACCGGAAACAAGGCCATCTCTCAGTACAGCGGCGGCATGCGGCGGCGCCTCGACCTCGCCGCCAGCCTGATCATGGCGCCGAAGATCCTCTTCCTGGACGAGCCGACGACCGGGCTCGACCCCCGCGGCCGTACGGAGGTGTGGCAGGCGGTCCGCTCGCTGGTCGACGGCGGCACGACGGTGCTGCTGACGACGCAGTACCTGGAGGAGGCCGACCAGCTCGCGGACCGTATCTCGGTCATCGACCACGGCCGGGTGATCGCCGACGGCACGGCGACCGAGCTCAAGGCGCGGCTGGGCGGGGACCGTATCGACGTGGTCGTGCACGACGCGGCGCGGCTCGACGCCGCGGCCGCGGTGGTGGGCAAGGCCGCGCGGGCTGCCGAGTACGAGATCGAGACCGACCTGGACGCGCGCCGGGTCGGCGCCCCGGTGGCCGACCGCATCGCGGCCCTCACGGAAACCGTGCAGGGGCTGGCCGCGGCCGGCATCGAGGCGGAGGACATCGCGCTGCGGCGGCCGACCCTCGACGAGGTCTTCCTCCACCTCACCGGCAAGAAGGACTCGGACCAGCAGCAGGAGGCCGCCGTATGACCACCACCGCACTCAAATGGGCCGTTGCCGACGGCTGGACCATGACCCGGCGCGGCTTTTCGCACTGGGCGCGGCAGCCGGGTGCGCAGATCGCCGGGCTGGCGTTCTCCGTCATGCTGCTGGTGGTCTTCTACTACCTTTTCGGCGGTGGCATGACCATCGAGGGCGGCGGGGACTACAAGGAGTTCCTGATCCCCGGGATGCTCGCGCTGACCATGGCCTTCGGCCTGGAGACGACCCTGACCGAGCTCACCCACGATCTCAACAAGGGCGTCATCGACCGCTTCCGCTCGATGCCGATGGCGCGTTCGGCGGTGCTGGTGGGCCGGTGTTTTACGGACATGGCGCAGTCGGTGGTGACGCTGCTCGTGCTGCTGGCCGCCGGGCTGGCCATGGGCTGGCGCTGGCACGGCTCGTTCGGCGCGGCCCTCGCGGCCGTCGGGCTGCTGCTCCTGCTGCGGTTCGCGATGCTGTGGATGGGGATCTACCTCGGCCTGGTCGCGGGTAAGCCGGAGATGGTGATGACCGTCCAGATCCTGGTGTGGCCGATCGGCTTCCTGTCGTCCGCGATCACCTCGCCCGCCTTCATGCCCGGCTGGCTCGGCGCCATCGCCGAGTGGAACCCGATGTCGGCGACGGCCACCGCCGCCCGCGACCTGTTCGGCAATGACGGCGGCGCGACCGGCGGCTCCTGGCCGGTCGAGCACGCGGTGCTGCTGGCCGGGGTCTGGCCGCTGCTGCTGACCGCGGTGTTCTTCACCCTCGCCGTACGGAAGTACCAGCGGCTCAGCCGGTGAAGTACCAGCGGCTCAGCCGCTGAGGCCCGCCTTCACCGCCTTGGTGACCTTCACGACCCGTGCCGCCTGCACCCGTGCGGCGGCGCGGGCCGTGTCGTCCACCGGGATCGAGCCCTGGCCGTCCACATGCGAGGTGCCGTACGGATTGCCGTCCTGGAACTTCTCCGGATCCGTATAACCGGGCGCCACAAGGATGCCGCCGAAGTGGTGCACCGTGTTGTACAGCGCCAGCAGCGTCGACTCCTGCCCGCCGTGCTTCGTGGCCGAGGACGTGAAGCCGCTGTAGACCTTGTCCGCCAGCAGCCCCTGCGCCCACAGCCCGCCCAGGGTGTCGATGAACTGCTTCAGCTGCGCGGTCACGTTCCCGAACCGGGTCGGCGACCCGAAGATCACCGCATCCGCCCACTCCATGTCCTCCGGCGAGGCCTCCTCGATATGCGCGGTGGCCTCCGCGTTCGCCTTCCAGGCGGGATTGGAGTCGATCGCCGCCTGCGGCGCCAGCTCGGCGGCGCGGCGCAGCCGGACCTCCGCGCCCTCGGCCTCGGCGGTCTTGGCGATCTCCTGGGCGACAGCGGCGTTGGTGCCGGTCGACGAGTAGTAGATGACGGCGACGCGTACGGACGTCTCAGCGGCTGTGCTCATACCCGCAGATTAAGGACGATCAGCCCGCACTGCTCATCGAGAGCTTCGCCGCGAAGCCCAGGAAGGCCGTCCCCGCGGCCGCCGACGCCCCCGCGGTCAGCCGCTTGCGGCGGCGGAAGATCGACGCGAGCCGGGTCCCGCTGAAGATCAGGATCGACAGGTACGTAATGGAGAACAGCTGCGCCCAGGCCGCCAGCACGCCGAACGAGACCGCCGGGTGGGCGTACGACGGATCCACGAACTGCACGAAGAAGGAGATGAAGAAGAGGATCGCCTTCGGGTTGAGCAGCGAGACCACGAAAGCGCGGCGGTACGGCCGCTCGGGTGCCCCCCGCGACTCCGCCGCATCCGCCTCCGCCTGCTCGGCGACGGCCTCCTGCGCCCCGCCCTTACGGCGCCACAGCGCCACCGCGCCGCGCAGCATCCCGACCGCCAGCCAGGTCAGATAGCCGGCCCCGGCGAACTTCACCACGGCGAAGGCGGCGGGCGACGCCTGCAGCAGCGAGGCGACGCCGCCCGCGGACAGCGCCATCAGCACCATGTCGCCGCACATCACGCCGCCGGCCGCCTTGTAGGCGGGCCGCACACCGCGGCGGGCGGCGACGGAAACGACGTACAGCGAATTGGGCCCGGGCAGCAGAATGATCAGGGCGAGCCCGGCGAGATACGTCGACAGATCGGTGACTCCAAACACCGGATCAGGTTCACACGGCGGCTCGGCCCGGGGCCAACGAGTTCCGCCCTGCGGACAGTGAGACTCCTCACCCCTGCTGCGCGGCCGCGACGCCCCAGTGACGGGAGCGGCTCGGTGGGCACAGAGTAGGAGGGGTGGCGACCTGCGGAAGAGGCGGTGTGATGACCGTCAACTTATGCTTCGCCTTGAGTGGACCCGTACCCGAGTGTTGGGGGTGAAGTGGGCGTGGCTTGGGAGGCCATACGGGCTGGTGCCGAGCCGGAGGACGGCGAGGACGGCAAGCCGGACTGGGAGGACGTGCACAGCGCGTTCACCCCGCCGCACGGCGTGCCGGTGCCGCCGCCGCCCGAGGACGAGCATCCGACCTCGGAGTTCGCGATCCCCGAGGGCCTGCGCGACCTTCCCGAGGCGGAGCCGGAGGCCTCGGCCTTCATGCCGCCGGGCGCGACCGCCGTCTCCGCCCTGTCCCAGTCGGATCCCGCCACCGGCCCGCTGGCGAAGGCGGCGCTGCCCTGGCAGGACCGGATGCGGGTGATGCTGCGCACCCCGACGGTGGAGCGGGTGACGCCGGAACGGGCGTACATCACCGACGAGGTGCCGCTGCCGGTGCCGCGGATCCTCGACCTCACGCTCCGCATCGGCGAGCTGCTGCTGGCCGGCGGCGAGGGCGCGGAGGACGTCGAGGCGGCGATGTACGCGGTGGCGCACGCCTTCGGCCTGGACCGGTGCGAGACGACGGTGACGTTCACCCTGCTGTCATGCACCTACCAGCCGTCGCTGGTCGACGACCCGGTTACGGTCAATCGCACCGTCCGCCGCCGCGGCACCGACTACACCCGGCTCTCCGCCGTCTACCGCCTGGTCGACGACATCGCGGAGCCGGACATCGACGTCACGCTGGAGGAGGCGTACCGGCGCCTCGCCGAGATACGCCGCAACCGGCACCCGTACCCCACCTGGGTCCTCACCGGCGCCAGCGGCCTGCTCGCCGGCTCCGCGTCCGTGCTGGTCGGTGGCAATGTCGCGGTCTTCTTCGCGGCGGCCATCGGCGCGATGCTCGGCGACCGGCTGGCGTGGCTGGCGTCGGGGCGGGGGATGCCGGAGTTCTACCAGTTCGTCTTCGCGGCGATGCCGCCGGCGGCGATCGGGGTGGTGCTGAACCTGGCGGACACGGAGCTGGGGGCGTCCGCGGTGATCACCGGTGGGCTCTTCGCGCTGATCCCCGGGCGGGCACTGGTGGCGTCCGTACACGACGGCCTGACCGGCTATTACATGACGGCCGCGGCCCGGCTGCTGGAGATGGTGTATCTCTTCGTCGGCATCGTCATCGGCGTGCTGCTGGTGCTGTACGCGGGCGAGGAGCTGGGGGCGAACCTCAACCCGGAGGGCGGCCTCAGCCGGGCCGAATACCCGGTGGTGGCGCTGCTCGCCTCGATGGGGATGACAGTGGCCTTCGCGCTGCTGCTGCAGCAGGAGCGGTCGACGGTGCTCGCGGTGACCCTGAACGGCGGGGTGGCCTGGCTGATCTTCGGCTCGATGAACC
Organism: Streptomyces boninensis; assembly: GCF_048572725.1. Lineage (NCBI taxonomy): Bacteria > Bacillati > Actinomycetota > Actinomycetes > Kitasatosporales > Streptomycetaceae > Streptomyces > Streptomyces boninensis. The sequence goes on along the minus strand of NZ_CP183837.1, from coordinate 4,563,785 downwards.
ATGTGGGCGGCCTGTCGCCGGTCTTCTCGACGGCGGTCGCGGCGGGCCTGGTCGGCCTCTTCGGCCAGCTCTTCTCCCGCTACCGGTACGCCTCCGCGCTGCCGTACGTCACGGCGGCCATCGGCCCGCTGCTCCCCGGCTCAGCCACGTACTTCGGCCTCCTCGGCCTGACGAAGGGCCAGGTCACGCACGGCATCGGCTCACTGCTGACGGCGGTGGCGCTGGCCCTCGCGATCGCGGTGGGGGTCAACCTGGGCGGCGAGCTGGCCCGCCTCTTCATCAAGCGTCCGGGCCTGGAAACAGCGGCCCCGGAGCGGAAGGGCGCGAAGCGCACTCGCGGCTTCTGACGCGCTTCCGGCTCCAGGGCCGTACGGTCCGTATCGCTCAGTGCCCGCCGCCGGACGCCTGCAGGCGCTTGTACGAGGCCTCGACCTCGAGCTCGGCGTCGACGCGGCCGACCCAGTTGGCGCCCTCGACGGACTTGCCGGGCTCCAGGTCCTTGTAGACCTCGAATTGGTACCGGCTCCCGGGGCGCCAAGGCGCCCCGCTGTCTGCGCTGGAAACGCGACGGGTGAGAGGGCGGTCAATGGTGGTCGTTGGCGATCTGCGGCGGTGCCTTGACGGCCCAGAGACGGCCCGTACCCGGGGCTTCATGCCCGCGTACCGGATGGGGCGAAGACTAGCAATCCGACTCGCCACTGAGACGCCCAAAGAGATCATCCAAGTCACGATCAGAGTCGCGATCATGGGCATCAAGGGCGTCAAACAGACTGGCCTGTCGAGGCCCATCCTCCCGATATCTATCAGGGTCCCCTTGTCTGGTCTCCACAGCGTCATCGAGCTGATCCACAAGGTCGTCCAGCTGAAATTCTGCGGCCCAATACCGAAGCTCCTCCAGGTCAGACACGTAGTCGGGAATCTCGCCGCTGTCGATAGCCTCTTCGAATTCTCGGGCTAGCCGCCATTCCGTGGTCAAATCGACGTTGTCATCTCGCGTGAGGTGTGTAAGGAACTTATCCCAGTCGTCGGCGCCGTCTCGGTCTTCCTTGAGCCAGGTGTGGAGAGCGTCGTGCAATTCTTCAGCGAAGGCGCGTGTGAACGATGCTGCTTTCATCTTCTGATACAAGGACAAAGCGGCGCCCTTGTCGCCAACGTGATCCCACCAGTTAGTTGCAAGATCTTGCATTCTAGACTGGATGAAGGCGTCATCGATGCTCCATCTTTCTCCTGCTTGAATGTAGAAGCGCAGTCGGTCCTCGAAGACGCCCGGGGGGTCGCTGCTGTATACCGCCCCGTGCTCAAATATATACTGCTGTGTTGGTGATGCAGAGTTGAATACTCTCGGCATGGCCTGAACGAATGATTCGCTTTCGTCGTCCAGGGACTTCATTAGCTGCGGGTAGGCTTTGGATGCACCGCGAGGAGCGCTCATGGCGTAATCGAATAGCTTGGATAGTTGCTCGAAATGCTGCGCCGAGTCAATTATCGCTCTGAGTAGCACCCGGTCTTCGGCAATCCGATTCAATGAGAATTCAGTCACCGATGGGTTGAGGTGCTCGATGTGCAAGCGACTCTGCCGGTCCTTATTGATTGCGATAAACGTTCCTTCGAGCACCTTGAGACAGTGCCGGAAAGAGGCATCTGTGCTCAACACGCTGAACACGGAGCATAGGGATGAGTGAGCCCCACGGAGTAGGTCTATTCGAACCGTTCGAGGCAAACTGCATAGAATCAAGACGAGGAGCCGTTGCTCCAGCGTCAAATGCTCTTCAAATGCAACACGCCAGATCCTCTCGGGATTATCGAGGGCTTCTTTCACTCTGGCGGGATAGCCGGTCGTCGTCGTGTCGAATGATGGCCCAGTGCAATATTCTATTAGGCGCGGACTGTAGGAAGTGTGGCCAATGATCGATTTATAGCCCCCGCTAGCAATCTCGCGCAAGCAGGAAGGCGAAACACTTGAATGCCACAGGTGGTTGTACAGGATCTCGGCGCGTTCGAGCCTTGTGTAGTCGTCCAATTCAAGTACGAGCTGGAGGCGTTGATCCAGATCGTCGAGTCTCTCGTAGCTGCGTTTAGCATCCCTGAGAATGTACTCTCTCGTGGTCAGGATCAGCTTGGTCTGCGGGCTTTCTGAAATCCATTCAACGATCTCGGAGAGGCGTTTGTCTTCGTTTTTTGCGAGACGCTCAGAGAACGTGATCTGGCCAAGGAAGTCATCGTAAAGAAAGATCTGGGGGTTTGTGTGAGAAAGCGCGGACCACGCCTCGTTGATGTCGCGTGAGACCTCGACCGGCTCATAGCCTAGCGAGACGTATTCAGCAAGGAGCATCTGCGCAAGACTGGTTTTGCCAATCCCGGGAGGGCCGGAAATCAGGCATACGTTATGCGCATCGAGGATGTGACGAGCTTTGGTGTACCCGGAGCTCGCGATGACGTACTTTGGAAGGGTCTTCTCGATCCGCCGCCGTAGCGCCTCCGAGCGATTGGCGATGTCGGCGTGATGCGACCAAAACAACTGCATACCCGACGAGACCCATAGCTTGGGGTGTTGGCGTTCTATTTGAGAGTATTTATTCAGTAGTGCAGTGACCTCGCCGCCGCCCAGCACGTCATCTACATTTGTCATCCAGCGCTCAAATAGCTCGTATATGGCACGTTTCTGCCCAGTCGCCAGGTCAAAGGAAGTGATGAATTTGTAGCTGTCGAGATTTAGGGCCTCGACTTTTACTACTTCCTTCTTTGCGGCGCTCATAAGCTGCGAGAAGGTTGAACGCTGGTAGTGCTTGCATTGCGCGATTACAGTCTTGTTCGAAATCCTCCAACGGAGATCGATGCCGCCATCCCGTCCGGCTGCGAACCGTTCGACCAGCACTCCCGTCTGTGCGCCTATGAGGTCACCGACGAGCGCCTCGAACTCCACGTCGGACAGTACGGAGAAATCGCGCATGGGTAGCAGTATGCTACGGATCGTCGTCAGGCGGATTGGCATTGACAGGGTTCGTGCTATCGCCTGCAACTGCCGTGACCACCGCGATGACCATGCTCAGGTCGCTGACGGACGCCATCGGGCGCGCGTACCGTAGGACCGAGCGTTACCAAGTGCCGGAGGCGCGAACCGTGAGCGACCGTACGTGGACCATCGAATCCATCTGTGACGCGCTGGGCAACCCCGCGCTCAGCAAGAAGTTCCTCAGCGAGATCAACCGCGCACCCGCTCACGAGCTGCTGACGGTCTTCGCTAAGTGGCAGAGCATCGCTGCCGGCATGTCCGCTGCGGCGGAGCGAGGCCGCTCCCTGGCTGAGGCTGAGGCCGCCACGGGGGAGATCCCCGGTGAGTGGGTTGATGTGACCGACCGCGTCCGCGCGGAGGCCGCCGCCGCCCGCAGCCGCGGCGCGGCCTGATGGCCTACCGGCTCAAGTACGACCGTGCAGCGGAGGCCGTGCACGATGCACTGCCCCAGGGGGCGAGCGAGCAACTGTCCCTTGCCCTCGCTGCAGCTTGCGATGACCCGATCATTGCCACGCAGCCGTACGGCGAAGACGACGGCGTTGTACGGATGCTTGTCACCGAGCATGTGATCGCAGTGCTCATGGTCGGCAGCGCCACGAAGACCCTGACGGTTCTGCAACTGAACTTCATGGGCTGAGGGCCGGGACCGGCGGCCCTGGCGCCTCACGCGGGTTCGAGGAGGCGCTTCCCGTCGTGGGAGCGGACATGGGGCGTCCCCGGAGCGTCGAGCGCGTCCAGCACGCGGACGGCGTAGACCTCGCCCATGCGCTGCTTCACCTCGTCAGGACTCAGCCACTCCACTGCTGAGGATTCGTCAGAGGTGCGTTCCTCGCCATCGATCGGCCGGCAGCGAAAGACGAGGGCCACGATGCCCCGGGCCATGTTCTTGTAGACGCCGGTCAGGCACTCGACTGAGGCGCGGACGCCGGTCTCTTCGAGCACCTCGCGTACGGCGCCGTCCTCGGGGCGCTCGTCCAGTTCGAGCACGCCGCCTGGGGGCTCCCATGCGCCGTTGTCCGCGCGGCGGATCGCCAGAACCCGGCCATCATCACGTACGACCACACCAGCGACCGAGACGGAGTGAAGCGGCATGTCATGGCCTCCGGGTAGCGTTACTTATGTACAGGAGCTGAGGAGGAACAGAAGGACATGGTAGCTGCATCATCGCAGGACACCGGGAAGCCGAAGTATCTGCAGATGGCAGACGACCTGGCGCAGCAGATCGAGGAAGGAGTGCTGGAAGCCGGAGCGCAGGTGCCCAGTGAAGCGGATCTGCTGAAGCGGTACGCGCCCACGTCGCCAGGAACAATCCGCAAGGCTATGGCTGAGCTACGCGCTGCCGGCCTGATTGAGACCAGGCACGGCAAGGGCTCGTACGTGAAGCGGCGCCCGCCCGTGCGACGGAAGTCGTCCGACCGGTTCCGCCGCTCGCACCGGATGGCCGGCAAGGCCGCGTACCTCGCCGAGGCCGAGCAGGCGGGCAGCACGCCGAGCGTGAGCGTGCTGTACGTCGGGCCCACCGAGGCTCCCGCCGAGGTCGCCGAGCGGCTAGGAGTGCCAGTGGGGGAGAAGGTGCTTGCACGCCGTCGCCGCTACTTCAGCGACGGCATCCCCACGGAAGAGGCCACGTCCTACCTGCCATGGGACGTAGCGAAGGACATCCCCGAGCTGTTCGAGGAGAACCCGGGAGGCGGCGGCATCTATGCCCGCTTGGAGGAGCACGGGCACACGCTGAAGGAGCTGTCCGAGACGATCCGAGTCCGGCTGGCCACGAAGCAGGAGGTAGCAGCGCTGAGCCTGAGCCCCGGTTCGCCAATCATCCGCCTGACTCGCAACGCGGAGTCCGAGGCGGGGCGCGTGGTCGAGGTGTGCGACACGATCATGGCGGCTGACCAGTTCGTTCTCGACTACCGCATCCCAGCAAGCGACTAGCCAGCCCAACTCCTGGGCCACGTTCTTCGCGGGAATCTCACAGAAGGGCTTGACTCATGTATAGGAGTTGGGCACTCTTCTACCTGTAACTCATATACATGAGTGCATGTGTGTATGAGTGAGCGGTCGCCGGAAGGCGGCAAGGGGCCCGGGGCAGAGCGGGCCGAGGCGTCCCGGCGCCTGGTCATTAACCGGAGGGCTGAGACCGAAAGGTCATGTCTCCGCACGCCTTCGCCAGGACAAGGCGGCGCTACCTGATACGGGCGCCGTCGCTCCTGAAGGAGACACCTGCACGACTCGTCCGCCGCTCTGCGGCGGCCGGGTGCCTCCTCCGTCCGTCTCGTACGGGCGGGGCTGAGGGGAGCCGGAATCCGCCACCCCTTCTCGTCTGCCGGGAGTTCCCATGAGCGCTGCCGTTGAGATCGTTTCGTTCGGTTACCTGCACGCACAGCCGCCGCTGGCGGATCTGACTATCGACCTGCGTCACCACTTCCGCGACCCGCACATCAATCCGCGGCTGCGGCACATGACCGCGTACGACGCGGAGGCCCGCGACACGGTGCTGAACACGTCCGGCGTCGCCGACCTCATCGACGCCACCGCCAACGCGGTCGCCGCGTTCGCGTCCGGCCCGAGCGCCAAGACGGTGCGCGTCGCGGACGGCTGCGCGGGCGGGCGGCACCGTGCGCCGACCTTCGCCATGGCCCTCGCCGACCGGCTCACTGCCCGCGGCTTCGAGGTGCAGGTCGCGCACCGCGACCTCGGCAAGCCCGTCGTCAATCGCTGACCGGAAGGGCTTGCCATGAACTTCATCGAGTACGCCCGCCAGGCCGACGAACTGCTGCAAGAGGCACACCGGATCGGCCGGCAGTCCAGCGACTCCGCCCGACCCCGTGCCGCGCAGCTCATCGCGGCGGCCGAGGTCTACGCCCGGCTCGCCGACGCTGCCACCCGCAATGCCGCTCCCCGCCCGCGGGGAGTCCGAGTCCGCACCACCCGCCGCGTACGCGGCGTGATGCCGCGACGGCCGCTCTCTCGCCAGTGACCGAGGCCGCCCCGGTTCTTCCCTGCTCCAGCCAATTCCAGGAGAGATCACCATGCGTTCGTACGTCAACGGCCATCAGGCCGTCACCGAAGAGGACTTCGCCGAACTAGGCCTGGGCACCTCGCTGGCCCTGTGGCTCGGGGAGCCGGGCGAGAGCCCGGAGGAGCGCGCGGCTCGCGAGGATGCCGGTCGCGACATCCTCGCTGACGACCCCGAGTTGCCCGACCGGCTCGATCGCCTTGCTGTCGAGGTGATCGAGGCCCGCGCGCCGCAGCTGGCGGAGGTCATCGCTATGCCGCGCGTCGCCGCCGCCCGTTCGCGCTCCCGGAAGGGAGCGGCAGCATGAGCAACCAGACGACGCGCCGGTCGCTGACCGGCGCGCAGAAGCTCGTGATGGTCGCGGCGTTCGTGCCGATGTTGGCCACCGGCATTGCCGGGGGCGTGGGCACGTTCTCCAACATCTCCCGCACTTACGGGCAGGGGACCGCCTTGGGTGCGGTCGCCGCGGGTGAGGGTGCCACCGTGGTGCTCGCGCTGGTGCTGCTGGGGCTGACCATGCTGGGTCAGTCTTCACCGTGGCCGGTACGGGCCGGGCTATGGGCGCTGCCCGCGGCGGCGTCGGTGATGGCCGCGATGGCCGGCACCGACGCGGGCCGCACCGTCATCTACGCGGTGACGCCGATGGGCATGTGCGTGGCGGCGGAGGGCATGGCCTTCCTGGCTCGCCGGATCGTGGTGCACACCGACGGCCGCGACGCCGAGGCCGAGCGCCGCGCAGTGACGGTGGTGCAGGCCCTGGCCTATCACCAAGCCCGTGCCGCCAACCACCCCGAGGCCAAGGTGCGCGACGCCTCTGCCCGCAAGTCCTGGCGCCTGGCCCGCAAGGTCGGCATCGGCGATATCGCGCTGGGGGAGCGGCTGCTCGACATCCAGCGCGAGCGGATCACCGCGGGCGCGGATGCCGCGCTGGCCGGCCCCGGAGTCCTAGCCCGGACACCAGGGAGCAAGTAACCCGCCAGTAGGTCTCAGGGGAATCTGGTCACCCGCCGAGGGCGTTCACGCGGTTCGCGTACTCGCGGCGGGCCTTGCGCTGCGCCGGGATCGCTGCGGCGTTGCCGAGCGGCTGGCAGTGGTCGAGGAGCTGGCGGTGTACCGCCGGGATGGCGCTGACGCGCAAGGTGTAGCCCTGGCCGCGTCGTACGGTCACGCCCACGTCGAGCGCCGCCCGCTCAGCGGGCTCCAGGTCGGCCGCGCGGAGAAAGTCGGCGACCTTGCCCGGCATGTCGAGGAGGACCGGCAGCTCCGGAGCCGGGGCGTCCTGGTCAGCGACCGTGTATTCGGGCAGGAGATCGGCGACGGCGGTACGGATGGCGCCGCGGCTGACGTCGTGGTCGCGGGCCAGGGCGGCGATGGACCGACCCTCCAGGTACGCGGCACGCACGTCGTCCGTCTTGTCGGCAGGGACGGCGGGGCGGCGTCCGCCCTTGTTGCCCTTGGCCTCGGCGGCCCGCAGTCCGTCGTACGTCAGCTCGCGCTGGAGGTCGCGCTGGAGTTCGCCGGCGGCGGCGAGGGTCTGCACCATGAACTTCACGGTGGACAGCAGTTCTCCGGTGCGCGGGTGGCGTGCGGTGAGGTCCATGCCGGAGAACGCGCCGTCGTGGATACGCAGGGCGAGGCGGTCGCGGTGCAGGACGTCGAGCACGTCGAGGATGTGCCCGGTGCCGCGCACGAGGCGGAACATCTCAGAGATGTGCACCGTGTCGCCCGGCCGCGCGTACGTGAGCAGTTCGCTGAACTTTGGGCGCTGGAGCGGGTGGAGGCGGCTGGAGGTGCCAGCCTCCTCCTCGAAGACGACGGGGTCCTCGATCCCGGCCTCGTCCAGGACGAGGTTCTGCCGGGCGGTCGACTGCTGGTCGGTCGACACCCGCTTGTAGAGGAGATTGGCCACGCTGGTTCCCCGCTCCTGTCGGCGCATCGGACCTCGGGTGTCATCTAACCCTGTCGCTAACCGTCATCGGATCTCATTGGATCGGAGCCGTCGTCAGACCCCGGTAACTACTGGGTTCATTGGACGCGCGCCGCGCCTGTCGTCATTCGATTGTTTGACGACAGGGAGGATGTCCGGGGGCGGGTGTGGCTATTCGGGCAGCGGTCTGTCCTGGACCACATTCTTCATGACAAGGGTCGAAGTCAGGCGTTGGACGCCGGGGAGCCGGGCGAGCTGCTGGTCGTAGAGCTGCTGGAACGCGGCGAGGTCGGCGGTGGCGACCCGCAGGAGGTAGTCGGGCTCGCCGAACAGGCGCTGTGCCTGCAGCACGTGCGGGACGGCGGCCACGGCCTCTTCGAAGGCGGTGACGGTGTCGGGGGTCTCCCAGCGCAGCGTGGCGAAGACGAAGGCCTCAAAGTTCAGGCCGACGGCCGCCGGGTCGACCACGGCCCGGTAGCCGCGGATGGCGCCCTCGCGTTCGAGGTCGCGCAGGCGGCGGTGGCATGGCGAGACGCTGAGCTGCACGCGGGCGGCCAGCTCGGTGACCGTCAGGCGACCGTCAAGCTGCAGCTCGGTAAGAATCTTCCGGTCCATGGCATCCATGGAGAAGATTCTCCCCCACTTCTCGCGATCGTGGGGTAAAGAAGCAAACACTTTCGGGCATATCCGGCCTAGTCTTCCCTCCATAGCACGACATGTGAGAGGGAACGATCGATGGACACGACGACGCTGGCGGCCTTCCTGGCTGTGGACCTGCTGCTGGTGTTCACTCCGGGCGCGGACTGGGCCTACGCGATCTCCGCCGGAGTGCGGGGACGCTCGGTCGTCCCGGCCGTCACCGGGCTGATCGCCGGACATGCGGCCTATGCGCTCGTGGCCGTCGCGGGGCTGGCGGTGATCGTGGCGAGCTCCCCGGCCGCGCTCACCGCCCTGACCGTGGCGGGGGCCGGCTACCTGCTGTGGCTGGGCTGGGGCGTCCTGCGGAAGCCGGCCGTTCCGGCGGCCGCAGGACAGAGCGCGGACACCTCCCGGCTGCAGGTACTGCTCAAGGGGGCCGGGATCAGCGGCCTGAACCCCAAGGCACTGCTGCTGTACTTCTCGCTGTTCCCGCAGTTCATCGACCCGGCCACGGGCTGGCCGGTCGCCGCGCAGACCGGTCTGCTCAGCACGATGCACCTGACCGCGTGCGCCGTCGTCTACCTGGCCGTCGGCGTCCTGGCCCGCACGGTCCTGAGCACCCGGCCCTCGGCCGCCCGGGTCGTCACCCGCGTCAGCGGTGCCATGATGATCGCCATCGGCGCCTTCCTGCTGGTGGAACGCCTGGCCGGCTGAGGAAGCCGTCCCGCTCCACCCGACCCGCACCCGAAGGAGAGCACGCACGTGGAAGACCAGACGCGGCAGGAACAGGCGAGCCCCGCGGTGCAGAAGCGCATCCAGGACAGCTTCGACCTACAGGGCCTGATGTCGCACCTTGGCGCGCGAGTCGCTCGCATCGGGCCCGGCCGGGTCCACATCGTGCTCCCGGCCCGCCCCGAGGTGACCCAGCAGCACGGCTATGTCCACGCAGGCGCCACCAGCGCCATCGCCGACAGCGCCGGCGGCTATGCCGCGCTCACGCTGTTCGACGAGGACTCCGAGGTCCTCACCGTCGAGTACAAGATCAACCTCCTCGCGCCCGCCGCCGGCGACCACCTCGAAGCGATCGGCACCGTCCTTAAGCCCGGACGCACCCTGACCGTCTGCCAGCTGGAGGTCTACGGCGTCCAGGCCGACGGCGCCCGGAAGCTCGTCGCCAACGGCCAGCAGACCCTGATCCGCGTCAACAGGCCCGCCGAATGAGCCCCCAGCGGTCCGCTCCCGCCCTGCCGTCGTGGCTGACGTGGTGGCAGCGCCCCTTCCCCGACGCCAACACCCTCCTTCTGCCCGGACGGCACCCGGCCCTGATCGACACCGGCTTCGTCGGCCACGCCGACGAGACCGCCGCCTGGGCCCACGCACACGCCGGGAACGTCGAACTGGTCGTCAACACCCACTGGCACTCCGACCACGTCGGCGGCAACGCTCTCCTCCAGGCCCAAGGCGCCGCCATCGCCGGCGGAACCCCGGAGGCCGAGGCGATCACCCGCCGAGATCCCGGCTGCTGTGCGGCCGAGTACCTCGACCAGCCCGTCGCCCCGTACACAGTTGACATCCCGCTCGACGACGGGCAGATCCTCCGCCTCGGCGACGCCGACTGGGAGGTCGTCCGCACCCCCGGCCACACGCCCGGCCACCTGGCCCTGTGGCAGCCGGAGGAACAACTCCTCGTCGTCGGGGACGCGCTGTCGGACTACGACGTCGGCTGGGTCAACCTCGCCCTCGACGGCCTCGACGGCCTCGACGCGGCCGCCGCCGCGCTCGCCTCCCTCAAGCGGATGGCCGACCTCGCCCCGCGAGTGATCCTGCCCTCGCACGGGCCGGTCCCGGCCGACCCCGCCGCGGCGTTCGCCGCCGCCCTGCGCCGTGCCCAGCGGCTCGTAGACGACCCTGACGGGGCGGTCTGGTACGGCGCCCGCCGGATCTTCGCATTCGCCTTGATGATCCGTGGCGGCATCCCGGCTGACAAGGTCGAACCGTACCTCCACGCCCGGGCCTGGCTGACCGACGCCGCCCGGCTCCTGGACGTCACGCCCGAGGACCTCGCAGACGAGCTGGTCACGACGGTGGTCGCCGGCGGCGCCATAGTCCTACGCGACGGCCGCCTCCACGCTGCCGCGCCCCACACTCCGGTGGCGGCCGGGTCGTTGCGCGTTCCCTACCCGCGCGCCTGGCCCTCGGCGGAATCTGCGGGAACCGCTCACGCACACTGACGGAGCGGGCAGGGACAGGCGGAGCCGCCAGTGCGCTCACCGCCCGTCCCCACCCCGGCGGCTCGTTCTGAACAGGTCACAGGGTGATGGTGCCGCGGATACAGCTGGTGGCAGCGCCGCCGACCCAGACGGTACCGTCCTCGTCGGCGGTGATCTCGACGGTTCCGGCCCTGCCCACGCGCGCGCCCTGGGAGACCCGATAGGTGGAGGGCGCGGCACCGGTCGAGGTGAGCCACTGCCCCACGGAGGCGTTCATGCTGCCGCACACGGGGTCCTCGACCACACCGACGCCGGGGGCGAAGGTGCGCATCTCGAAGGCGTGCTCGGACCCCTCGGGGTAGGCGCCGATCGCTCCGACCATCGCGGTCGGGATGAGGGAGAGGTCGGGCTCGAGAGAGAGAACCTCCTCGGCTGTGGGCAGTTGGACCACGGCCCAGCCGGGTCCGTTGTCGACCCACTGGTGGGCGAGGACACGGTCACGCTTGATGCTGAAGGCGGCGACGATCTGGTCGAGGTACTCCTCGTCGAGGGCGCCGTCGCGGATGACCGGCGGGGCGGCGAAGGACAGGGTGCCATCACCGCGGCGCACGCTGACCAGGCCGGCGGCGCACTCCTGCACGACCCGGTCGGAGTGCTGCGGAGTGCCGCCGTTGTCCAGCCACGCGCGGGCGGACCCGAGAGTGGGGTGCCCGGCGAAGGGCAGTTCGCCTCCCGGGGTGAAGATCCGCAGCCGGTAGTCCGCCTCCGTAGTCGCGGGAGGAAGGACGAACGTGGTCTCGGACAGATTCGTCCAGCGCGCCAGACGCTGCATCTCCTCGTCGCTCAGCTCCGTCCCGTCCAGGACGACGGCGACAGGGTTGCCGAGATAGAGGCTGGTGGAGAAGACATCTACCTGCGCGAACGTGCGTGAGCGCGGCACAGTCATCAAGGGGCCTTTCGGTAGCGGTGGAAGCCGTTCTCGCACGCCCGTGGGGTGCGGAAACGTGTTCATCACAGTGGATGCACGTCCGGCGGAACATGGCCAATCGTGACAAAGTGGATCGATCCGCCTGGACCTGGAAAGCCGGCTAGAAGGCGCGCTCCGGCGCGGGGAACGTCCCCGCCGCCACATCGGCAGCGAAGTTCTCGGTCGCGCCCATCAGTACGCCGTGGACATCGGCGTACTGCTTCACAAAGCGCGGCAGCCGCCCCGTCCGCAGCCCGGCCATGTCCTGCCGGACCAGCACCTGCGCGTCACAGCCGCTGCCCGCTCCGATGCCGACGGTGGGCACCGCCACGCTCCGTGTGATCTCCGCGCCGACCTCCTCGGGCACCATCTCGATCAGCACGGCGAACGCGCCGGCCGTCTCCAGCGCCTTCGCCGCGGACACCAGCTGCTGCGCATCCTCACCCCGGCCCTGCACCCGGTAGCCGCCGAGGCCGTGTTCGGACTGCGGGGTGAACCCGATGTGCGCCATCGCGGGGATCCCGGACCGGGTCAGCAACTCCACCTGCCCCACCATCTCCGCGCCGCCCTCCAGCTTCACCGCGTGCGCGCCGGCCTCCTTCATGAATCGCACCGCTGTGTGGAAGCACTGCTCCGCGGACGCCTCGTACGAGCCGAACGGCAGGTCCGCGATCACCAGCGCCCGCCGGGCGGCCCCGGACACAGCCCGCACGAGCGGGATCAGCTCGTCCACGGTCACCGGCAACGACGTCTTGTTCCCGAAGACGTTGTTCGACGCCGAGTCGCCGACCAGCAGCACCGGGATGCCGGCCTCGTCGAAGGTCGCCGCAGTGTACATGTCGTACGCCGTCAGCATCGCCCACTTCTCCCCACGCTCCTTCATCTCACGCAGGTGGTGGACCCGTACCCGCTTCGGGGCCGGGGCGGTGGCGGTCGCTGTGCTGCCGCAGTACGGCGCGGGCTGCTCGCTCATGGAAGTCCTCCGGACGTGCTTCTCGAGGCTCCCTGCCGGAGTCCCCGGATTCACCAGGAGACGCTAGGCGACTTCGGCCCGAAGGTGTTGCTGGTCTGTGCCCGCCGACCCGTAAACCGGAGGAAATTCTTCTGCCGATGCCTCATCGACTGGAAGAATCTTGCCGAGCCTTCGTTGGGGAGGACTTGACGAAGGCGGCGGTGCCGGTGGCGCTGATCCAGCGTCCGTACTGTTCAGCGGGCATGGCGGGACTCCAGCACTGGTTGGCCGGCGGTGCTGGCTGGTGTCCGGGGATGGGGCACGGTGGGTAGGGCGAAGTTGAGCCGCTTGTCCATCTCCAGCCGGAACGTGCCGTACGGGTTGATGTTCGACCAGAAGAGCGCGGTCAGCCCGCGCCGGTCCTGGTCCGAGAGCTTCTTCGCCCACGGGGGTTCGGCAAGAACGCGTTGAAGCAGCAGGGTGTTGATGTGGACCAGGCTGGACTGGAGAAGGTGGAGCGCGAGCATGGAGGTCTCGGCGTGTTCCTTGTCCGGGCCGGTGAGTGCGCCGTCCTTGCCGTAGTGCAGCACGGTGTTCGCCGAGTTCCAGTTCTCCACGACCTGGAGCCCGCCGTGGATCTCGCGGCGCAGGTCCGGGCTGGCGAGATAGTCGCAGGCGAAGATGGTGCGCACCGCGCGGCCGAGTTCTTCGAGCGCGGCGTAGGTGGGGTGTTTGGGGCCGCCGCGGGTGAAGCGGCGCAGGACCTGTTCCGCCTCGGTGGTGCCCAGGCGCAGGGCGGTGGCGTACTTGACCATCTGGTCGTACTGCTGCTCGATCAGGTCCCAGCGGATCGGCCGGGTCAGCGAGCCGCCGAGCGCTGGCCAGCCGGGCGGGGTGTCGTCCGGGCGGTACAGGCGGATGCTGCCGATGTTCTTCAGCCTCGGCAGCAGGCGGAAGTTGAGCAGCTCGGTGAAAGCGAACCCGACCACGCTCGCACCATGAGTGTCGACGTAGTTCGACTCGATCTCGGTGTCCGTGCAGTGCCTCAGCAGGCCCTCGATCATCGCCGCGACCTCGGACGACGAACAGCTCTTGAGCTGGGAGTAGATGCAGACGTTCTTCCGCTCGACGTGCCAGTAGATCATCACGCCGTTGCCGCCGTAGCGGGCGTGGTATTCGGTCATGAAGTTCGAGGACCAGGACCCGAACTTCTTCGAGTCCGACGCGCACGCGGTGCCCTGGCCCCACCACGCGGTGTCCCGGGCGGCGAAGGTGGCGTTGACCAGCTTGCGTACGGAGGCCCGCAGGTTGTCGACGGTGATGAAGTGCCGGCGTACGTGCCGCAGCGCCGCCTCACTCTCGCCGTGCTCGCCGGTCGCCACGATGGCGCGGATGCCCATGTTCGTACCGAGGGCGAACAGGGCCAACAGGAGGCGTCGTTGGAGGGCGGCGCGGTCGATGCGCTCGTACGCGGCGACCGAGGCGAACTCGTCGGTGAAGCCGGTGTCGAAGTCGGCGTTCTTGAGCACGTCCAGGAGGTCGAGCACACCCCAGCGGCGTACCACCTCGTCCTTGAGCGCCTGGAGGCCGGTGGGCTCGTCCAGCTTCTCCAGCTTCGGCACGCTGATCCACGGCTCGCCGTGCCGGGTGGTCACCTTGACCCCGCCCGCCGAGTCGTCCGCGAGCGCGGCCGTGAGCCGGTCCAGACCGTTCGTCATCCGCTGCTTCAGATCCGTGATGAACTCCGCCGCGTCCAGCGGCTGGCGGATCGCGGCGTAGTGCACGGTGCGGGTGGCCTCGAAGTCGCCGGGCAGGTCGTCCTCCGGGTCGCCCCACCGCCTCCCGCCCTCGACGTAGATCTCCCGGCGCCGGATCGCGTCCCGCAGCGCGACCAGGACGCACAGCTCGTACGGGATGCGCTCGATCTTGCCCTTGTCGTCGACGACGGCCTCCCGCCAGTCCTTGCGTACGACGCCGTCCATCGGCACCGCGTCCGCGGCGTCGTAGAAGCGGGTCTTCCCGTCGACCCCGGCGTACTTCTCCAGCAGCGCGAGCGCGTCCATCACCGGCCGGTAGGCGGTGTTGTTGCACTTGAAGCCCAGCGTCCGCAGCAGCGGCGGCAGCATCTGCCGGTAGTACGAGCTGTACGAGGAGCGCAGCGTAGTGCGGACCTTGGCCTTGAAGACCTTCTCGTTCGCCTTCGCCTCGGCCACCAGGTCGCGCAGCGTCTTCTCCCCGACCACCGGATACAGGGCTGTGCGTACGGTCTTGTCGGGCTGGCCGATCGCCGCGTCGGCGAGCCGGAAGAGGATGCCCTCCTTGCCGCGGACCTTCTTCAACTCGGCCGTGAGCTGCCTCTCCACCCGCCGTTCGGCGCGAGCGTTGATCTTCTGCACCAGAGCGATCAGCAGGTCTCCCAGGGCGTCGGTGATCTCCGCCTGCCGGGAGGAGCACAGCGCCGCGAGCAGCGTGATCCGTACGCCCTCGGCGGTGTCGCGGAAGTCCGAGGGGTACATCTTGATCGCCCGCGCCCGCCATGCGGCCACCAGCTTCTCCGAGCAGTCCGCGAACAGCCCCTCGGGCAGCCCGAGGGCGCGCACGTCGTTCAGCTTGTTGACCTCGGTCAGCAGGGAGTCCAGGCCGACCGCGCCCGGGTCACGCTTGAGCAGTGCCAGCAGTGCGGCGCCATCCTCGTTGCCCTCCGCCACCAGCGCCAGCAGCCGGGCCACCCCGACCTCACCCAGGCGCTCGATGACCCGCGCGCAGAACACCCGCTCCCACCGGTTGCGGGCCGCGACCAGCACCTTCTCAATCCGGGTCCGGCCCTGCGGTTCGATACTGCGCGCCCGGCACTCGACCAGCAGGGCCTCCCGCTGCCGGTCCTCCACCAGCTCGACCGGGCACACCTCCGTGGCCAGCCACGCGGTGAGCTGTTCCTCGTCCTCCAGCGTCGCTGGCCGGAACCCCAGGGCCTCACGGATCTGCTTGCGGTGACGCTTCGCGCCCGCCAGGTCGTAATTGGCAAGCTCGGCAGCCGGTACCTTCACCAGACCCGCGACGTACTCCACGGCGGGCTGCGGGAACTCCTCGATGAACTCCGGGAACCGGGCCTCGATCTCGAAGAACTTCAGCATCAGGCAGAAGCCGAGCCTCGTCACCCCGGTCTTGTTGGCCACGAGCTTCCAGTCGCCTTCCACCAGCGTCCAGCTCGCCAACAGTTCTTCCGGCGACCACTCTTGTCGCACACCCGCCCCTTGTCGTCGGCCCTCCGGGCATTCACCCGGACAGCCCAACGAGGCGCCTCGGCACCGGGAAACGGCAGAGAAGCGACCCCCGCAACCTACTGACGGGTTACTTGTTCCCTGGTGTCCGGGCTAGGACTCCGGGGCCTGGCCGCGATGTTCTCCGGGCCGCTCCCCGCGAATGCGGAGGAATCTACCGAGAGCGTCGGAAACCGGTCTACGGCTGGCCTGCCGGAATCGATCCCGGAGCAGGTCACGCTTACGCGGCTGCGCGGACTCGATTCGGTCGGGGTCGACTGCGTGAAGTCGACCCCGACGCTCAAGCCGATGCCCTCGATCGCCCCGCCGGTCGAGTCGGCACCGACCGAGGCGCCCCAGCAGCGCACCGTAGCGGCCGAAGCGCGCCGTCCGCGGCGGGCAACCGGCCGGGTACCGGAGGCGGCCCGCTCCTCTCGCCCGAAGCGCACGCCGGAGCAGCTGCTCGAGCAGGCCCGTACGGCGACCGCTGACTGGCCGGACACGCACATCACCGCCGAAGGTATCCGCCGCACGGTACGCACCTCCCCGGCCAACGCCCGGATGCTGCGCGACACGTTGCTGGCCGAACGCGGCATCGAGGGTGGCCCGTCCGAGGGGGCGGCGTGATGTCGCCGACGTTCGGCAAGTGCTACGACCCGCACGGCGCCTGGTACGGGGTGCCCACCTACCCGTGGAAGTACGCCCCCGATGGGCTGGCCACGCGCCGGCAATTACGGGCCCACGGCCTACGGCCGGGCGGGCAGCAGATAGCGGCGCAGGTCATGCGCCGCAACCGGCATGCGGGTGGGGTGCAGGTCGCCTACCTCTACCGCGTCGATCGCGCCAAGCCGGTGCGGCCGATGACCTCACGCAAGTGGGGTGCCCTGGCGCTGGCGATGCTGGCCCGCCGCACCTGCCCTCAGTGCGGCCTGGATGCCGGGTATTGCATCCCCACTTCGCTCGGGGCGTGCCTTAGCTGCGCGTATGCCGAGGCTGCGGCCGCGTGATCCGGCGGTCAGCCGCCGAGGATGCCGCCGATGGTGACCGCGACGTTCGAGCCGTAGCTCTTCCAGCGGTGGGTCATCCGGCAGTACTTCCGCACCCGCTTCCGCCCGTGCTGCGGGATCAGCACGTCGCACCACTTGCACGGCAGGTCGCCGTAGTACCTGCCGTCTTCCCCCAGTCGAGCCCGCCCCATGAGTCAGCACCTTAGCGGGCCACCAGCGAATCCATCCCGGGCCCGGCCGCCCACCTTCCACAGCACGCGGCCGGGCCCTTCCTCGCGTCAGAACTCGACTCAAGGAGTCGCCAGAATGCCTGACAACGTCGTACAACTCTTCAAGCCCCCGCCCACGTCCCCGGAGACGCAGCCGGTTGCGGTAAAGCCGCAGGCCACCCTGGCGTGGTGGGCGCGCTCCGCGCAGTCCGTCCGGGCCTTCTTCGCCGACGACCGCACCCGCATCGTGGGCTGCCTGCTGGTCCGGCACGGCGCGTACGTGGTCGGCGGCATCCGGATCGCGGCCCGCCGGATGTGGGACGGGCGCACCGCCGCCCGCTACGAGCGGATGCTCCGCACCGCCGAAGCGGCCGGGAACCTGGATGAGATCAAGGAGTGGGAGCAGCGACTTGCGATCTACCGCAAGCAGCGCAGCAAGCGGCGCGTTGAGCTGGTCACCACCCTGATCAACCTGCCCAAAGCGACCGCCGCGACGGCCGGTACCGCCGTCGGTGTGCTGCTGGTCCTGGGCATCGTCCTGGCCTGGGCCAACTCCGACCCAGGGCAGATCATCGCCCCGATCAAGGCCACCATCGAACTGATCGGCCTGATCGTATTCATAGCCTCCGTGATCTGGGGGCCGCTGCTCGTGACGCTGCCCTTCCTCGCCTTGGCTTCCGCCTGGGGCCTCGGCAAGCGCCGGCAGGCCGCGCCGTATTGGGCGCTGCCGCACAAGTCGAGCGGTGAGGGTGAGCCGATCACCCCCTCGATCGTGGTGCGGTCGATGCGCGACCTGGGCATTGCCCCGCTGCGCAACGCCATCAAGGACATGGAAGACGGCGGGGCCTCGATGCTCGGCCCGATCACCATCGCGGGGTGCGGTGTCGAGGTCGACGTCACCTTGCCGTCCGGCGTCTCCACGGACGAGGTGCAGCGCCGTCGGCGCAAGCTCGCGGAGAACCTCACCCGGCATGAACACGAGCTGTTCATCACCATCCCGCCGGCCGCCCGCACGGTGCGGCTGTGGATCGCCGACTCCGGGGCGCTGGACGAGCCGATCGGCCCGTCCCCGCTGGTCACGGACGAGACCATCACAGCCAACTACAAGACCGGCAAGGCCCCCTGGGGGCAGGACCTGCGCGGCGACGCCGCGTGCCTGAGCGTCTACCAGCGCCACCTGCTCATTACCGGCCTGTCCAACCAGGGCAAGACCGCCGCGCTGCGGTCGCTCGCGCTGTGGCTGGCACTGGATCGCACCGTGGAGCTGCGCATCGCCGACCTCAAGGGCGTCGGGGACTGGGACATGTTCGACGGGCTTGCGTCCGTGCTCATCCAGGGGCCGACCGATGACCACGTCATCGAGGCGACCGAGATGGTTGAGGACCTGGTCGCGGAGATGCAGCGGCGCCTGCAGGCGCCCAGGGGCACCGAGTTCCCGCCGCTGGTCGGCATCGTCGATGAGGCGCAGAAGGCGTTCATGTGCCCGGCCATCGACGGCCAGAAGCGGCCGTACGGTGGCTCCAAGGCCACCTCGCGGTACTTCATGGCCGTGCGTGAGATCCACAACCAGGGCCGGGCGGTGAACGTGACCTTGTGGGAGGGCACCCAGGACCCGACAGACCAGAACCTTCCCAAGCTGGTCCGCGAGGGCGCCCACACCCGCGCCTCGCTGGTGCTGGGCACCGAGTCGCAGGCCCGCATGGCGCTGGGAGACAAGGCCGTCGACGGCGGCGCCGCCCCACACATGCTCCGCCAGGGCCTGGACAAGGGCACCCTGGTCGTCGCTAGCGACGGCATCGACATCCCCGCCGGCCAGGCCTCAATCACGGTGCGCACCCACTTCGTCGACGACGACGAGGCCGAGGTCATCGCCGGGCGAGCCAAGGCGCTGCGCGACGGCGTGACCACCCTGCACGCCATCGAGCGCGGCGAGGAGCGCGATGCGCTCGCCGACATCGCAGCCGTGGTCGGGGACACGGCGCGGGTGCTCACCCAGGACGTCCTCAAGCGGCTCGCCGCGCTCAGCGAGGACGCCTACGGCATCTGGTCGTTCATCGACCTCAAGCGGGTGCTGGAGGGCACCGGCGCGGAGCCGTACAAGTCGCACGGCCGCATGGTCGTCGACCGCGAGCGCCTCGCCCGCGCCCTCGCCAACCGCCCGGATGCGGATTCCGCTTCCGGCGACGAGTAGGGGGAGGCGGCACCCGTGCGGGCCGGGGAGGCGGGGAGAACTCCCCAACCGCCTCCCCGCCCCGCCTCCCCCGTGCTGATCAGCGCAGATACCGGTTCGGGGAGGCGGGGAGGCGCCCAGCTCAGCGGGCCTGAAACCCCCTCCACACGCACCCGGAGAGGGGGGTGCCTCTCCCTCCCCGCCTCACGTCATGAAGGGATTCCGCATGTTGCCCGATGAGCTCTCACGCGTGTCCGCAGAGCGGGCGCTGACCCTGTACGAGCCCACCCCGCCCGCCCCGTACGACGGCGGCCCGTCGGCGGCGGTGGAGCCGTCCGGGGAGCGGGTGGCGGTGGTGTGGGTGCCCGACGCCTACGGGCGGATGGTGCCCATGCCCAAGCACCTCGCCCCACCCCCCATGGAGCGCCAGCCGCCGCGGGACCTGGCCCCGCTGCCGCTGCTCGATCCCATCGCGCAGCGCTTCATCGGCGCCGGCATCGGCGGTGGCGCGCTGTCCGCCGGGGTCGGCTGGGGCGTCGGCGAAGTCGTCAACGCGATCGCCGGATTCAGCTCCGGAGCTGCCATGTGGATCGCCCTGGCGATCCTCGCCTGGCGCCTGCCTGCCCGCGCTCTGACCGGCGGGCGCGGCAGCACGGTCAACATCCGCAAGGCCGTGTTCAAGCACAGCCACTTCCACGCCTAGTTACGCCCGGGGCGGTCGCTCTCTCGCCAAAGACCGCGACCGCCCCGGCTCTACCTGCTCCAGCAGAACAGGAGAACTCCAGCATGACCGACCACCCTGCTATGCCGCCGGAGGGCGGCAACATCAGCCTGTGCACCGGCTCCGGCGCACTCGATCTCGCTGTGGAGGCTGTCACCGGCCTACCCACCCTCGCCGTGGGTGAGAAGGACCCGGCTGCCTCCCGGCTTCTCGCGGCCCGGCTGCCGCATGCCGCGAACCTCGGCGACATCACCGCCGTCGACTTCGCCGCGCTGGCCGCATCGTGGCCGCGTCCGGCGGCGCTGACGGCTGGCTTCCCGTGCCAGGACATCTCCAACGCCGGACCTCGGGGAGGAATCGCCGGTGACCGCTCAGGACTGTGGAAAACCATCGCCCAGGCTGTTCGCCACCTTCGACCCCGGCACGTGTTCCTGGAGAACGTCGCCGCCCTCCGATCCCGCGGCCTCGACGTCGTCGCCGGTGACCTGGCCGCGATCGGGTACGACGCGCGGTGGATGTGCCTACGCGCTGGAGATCCCGAGATCGGGGCCTGCCACCGCCGGGACCGCTGGTTCGCCGTCGCGTATCCCGCTGCTGAAGACCCCCACCTCGCAGTTGGGCCGCAACGGCGGCCCGCAGCACCCGGACAAGCGAAAGGCGGGTGGGCACGGGCCGACGCTGGAGGACGAAGTGGTGTTCTTGCTGCCCCCGACCGCTCGTTGAGGCTGCTGCCTACCCCCGCGGCGGCCGACGGCACCGGCGGCCCCGGGATCTCGCCCAAGCGCAAGGGCGGCATGAACCTGCGCACCGCCGTCACCCTGCTGCCCACGCCGACGGCCCAACGCTATGGGCGCAACCGGTCCGCCTCAGCGGGTGCGAGCTCGCGCCCCTCGCTCGAATATCTGGTCCGCGATCTGCTGCCCACCCCCAAGGCGTCGGACGGCCCGCACGGCGGACCGAACCAGCGCGATGCGGCGGGCAACTACTACCTGCCCGGACAGGCCGTACGCCTCATCGACGCGTGGGTGGCCACCAACGGCACCGACTATGGCCCAGCCATACACCGCTGGGAGCACGTCCTGGGGCGCATGGCTCCGGAGCCGACCGAACCCGGGGTCAAGGGCAACCGGCGGCTGTCGCCGGCGTTCGTGGAATGGATGATGGGCGCCGATCCCGGCTGGGTCACCGACCCCGAGCTGGGCCTGTCCCGCTCCGACCAGCTGAAGATCCTCGGCAACGGCGTCGTCATCCACCAGGCCGCTCTGGCCTACCGCACGCTGCTGGCCGCCCTCGCGGCCCACGTCGCAGAGCCCGCTGCCGCGCAGCTCGCCCTGGACATCGCCTAACGATGCGCCCGGGGCGGTCGCTCTCTCGCCAAAGACCGCGACCGCCCCGGCTCTACCTGCTCCAGCAGAACAGGAGAAGACCAGCATGCCCCAATCCACCGAGACCGACACCCGGCGAGAGAGCAGCGTGAGCGCGCATCTGCGCACCGCCGTGGACCTGGCCGCATCCAACGTCCCCGTGTTGCCTCTGCGGGCGGGGAAGGTGCCGTTCGGCAACTGCTACCGGTGCGCGGGCAACGCGTGCGGCGGCCGGCCGAACATGAAGACCGCCGGCCCCTGCCGCTGCCCGGCCCCGTGCCATGCATGGGCGGCCGCCACCTGCGACCTGGAAGTCATCACCTCGGACCTCTGGCGGCGCGCCTGGGCGCAGACTGCGGCCGTCGCCTACCACCCCGGCGGAGCCGGGCTGACGGTCGTCGACCTCGACGACACCGGCGCCGTGGCATGGGCGCGCGAGCACCTGCCCGCGACCCAGACCGTGCCCACTACCCGGGGTGAGCACTGGCTTTACCTGGGGGAGATGCGCTCAGTCAATGCCGTACGGCCTGGCGTGGACATCAAGTCCACGATGGCCTACGCCCGCTGGCTTGGCCCGGGCACCGGCACCCCCACGGCGCTCCCGGAGAGCGTGCGCGCACTCGCCGCGCAGGTATCCGAGGCACCCGCACCGGCAGCCGTGTCCGCCGCTGCACCGGCCGGGGGCGGGGAGTGCCGGCACCGCACGCCAGCGTTCCTGGAGCGGGGCATCGCGATGGCGGAGGAGCGCATCACCCAGGCCACCAGCGGCGTGCACGCCACGGTCTACGGCACCTTCCTGGCCGTGCTGGCCACGCACGGGCGGTGCGGCTGCCTGACCGAGGACCACATCGCGCGCCTGTTCACCGCGGCGCAGGCCAAGGGCGAATCGCCCCGGCACTGCACCGAGGCGTGGACCAACGCCCGCACCAGGTTGGGACTGTGACCATGGCAGAGGACGACAAGATCCCGGCCCGCGAAGTCATCGCCGACTACGCGCAAACCCACTTCCGCTACTTCCGCACCGCCGACGGCACCGTATACGCGCAGCGCAACGGCCACCCGGTGGCCCGTCCGATCCGCTCGCAGGGCACCACCGGCAGCCACCGCCAGGAACTCATGGTGGGGCTGTTTCGGGACGGCATCGGCGTGTTCAACGGCACCGCGCTCAAAGAGGCGTTGGACCTGATCGAGGCTCTGGCGCTGACGGAGGAGGTGCAGCCCGTGCACCTCCGGGTGGCTCCCGGGTTCGACGGTGCGACCTGGCTGGACCTGGGCCGCAACGACGGCCTGTCGGTCCGTATCCACGCGACCGGATGGGACGTCCTC
Source organism: Streptomyces boninensis (assembly GCF_048572725.1). Lineage (NCBI taxonomy): Bacteria > Bacillati > Actinomycetota > Actinomycetes > Kitasatosporales > Streptomycetaceae > Streptomyces > Streptomyces boninensis. Next base: position 4,541,004 of record NZ_CP183837.1, on the reverse strand, counting down.
ACGCCGGATCCGGTAGAGGTGTGCTGGCGGCGCACGCAGCTCACTGGCGAGCTCCCCTTGCCCGTGCAGGACACCGACGGCAAGGGCGTGGACCTGCTGCTGAGGCTGTGCAACTTCGCGACCGCGGAGACCGAGTGCCTGGCCATCGCCTGGCTGATCGGCTGTTTGGGTCCGTCCGTGCCCGTCCCTGCGCCGTTCCTCACCGGGCCGCAGGGAGCGGGCAAGTCCACCGGCGGGCGCATGCTCGTGCGGGTCATCGAGGGCATGAGCGGCGACCTGCGCCGCGCCCCCAAGGACGAGGAGAACCTGACGGCCGCGGTGGCGGCCGGATGGGTCACCGCGCTGGACAACCTCTCCCATTTGACGCCGGATCTGTCCGATGCGATGTGCTGCATCGTCACCGGGGCGGAGAACGTCAAGCGGGCCCTGTACACCGACGGGGACGTAGTCCGCTCCCGCTATCGGCGCCCCATGCTCCTGACCGGCATCGACGTCGGCGTCATCCGGCCCGACCTGGCCGAACGGCTGCTGCCGCTGCGCTTGGAGAGGCCCGGGGTCCGGCGGACCGAGGCGGAGCTGTGGGCGGAGTACGAAGAGATCCTGCCCGTCGTGCTGGGCTCTCTGCTCGACCTCACGGTCAAGGTCCGTGCGGCCGATGCCGAGATCCCCACAGACCTGCGGATGGCGGACTTCGCGCACCTGTGCGCGCAGCTCGACGCGGCCACAGGCCTCGGAGCGCTTGCCGCGTACCGGCAGAGCCTGGACGATCTCAACGACGACGTCATTGAGGGTGACCTGCTCGCGCAGACCGTGTTGCAGCACGCGGGCGGCATGGAGCAGGGCAGCGAGCAGCGGATGGCCTCCGCCGAGTGGCTGCACTGCCTCACCCGCCTCTATGTCGGGGAGGACTGCCGTCCCCTGCCGAAGGGGTGGCCCACCACCGGAAAGGTGCTCTCCGACCGGCTCAAGCGCCTTCAGCCGACTCTTGCCGCACGCGGGGTGTTCATCGACTGGGGGCGCACCAGCGCGGCCCGTTACATCGAGCTGAGTCGCCCGCCGGCCCCGGTGCCTGAGCAGGAGCAGGCGTTTTGACCTGCGGCGATGAGCGGCCGTCCCTGGCGAGCAAGAAGAGCACGCCGCGCCGGATGTGCTCCTCTTGTTGTTCGGCGGCTTGCCGCCGCCCAAGGGTCGCGCCGCGAAGCGGCTCCTTCTCCGCTCTTCGCTCTTGAAAGGGCGCACCACAAACAGACACCCCCTCTTTTGTCTCAAGAGGAGAGACCCTGCGTCACCTGCGTCACCATGGGCCCTGAAACGGCCTCTGACCTGCTGCTACAGCGGTGACGCAGACGGCCGACCCCTGCGTCATCCTGCGTCACCCGCGTCACCGGTAGAGAGAGCCGCTGCGTCACCGGTGACGGAGCCCTACCCCTCTGCGTCACCCAAAACCAGCAGGTCAGGGCCCATAGGTGACGCAGGTGACGCGGTGACGCAGAAATCCCAACCTCGGACACACAACCCGCACCGCTCCAACCCCAGCACGCCTTCGCAGACTCAAATCTCTCGCCAGGAGGACCCAATGACCGCCGCGCCGATCCCCGAGGCCGTGAACACGCTGCGGGCCGGACTGCCGGACCGCTACCTGACGCCGGAGGACATCTCCGTCACCTTCGTTGTCCCCGTAGAGACCGTCTATTACTGGCGCAAGCGGCGCATCGGCCCGCCCGGGTTCCGGGTGGGCAAGCACCTCCGCTACGACCCCGTCGCCGTGCGGGCATGGGCGCGCGAGCAAGAGGGACGCGACATGGACGAAGCGGCCTGACCGCGGCGGGGGTGAGGTGACGCCTCACCCCCGCCCCTGAACCTCGACCGATTCCCCGTGGCGGGGCGACCTCGACGCCTCCGCCCCGCCACCCTGCGCGAAAGGCTTCAGACCCATGGCCGGGCACATCCAAGACCGCTGGTACAAGACCGTCACCGACGAAGACGGCAAGCCCCGTAAGACCAAGACCGACCGGTACGGGAAGGGCAGCCGCTACCGCGCTCGCTACATCGGGCCGGACGGCACCGAGAAGTCCAAGAGCTTCGCCGATGGGCAGAAGCGACTGGCAGAGAAGTGGCTCAACAAGATCGAGGCAGACATGGCCGACGGCACGTATATCGCCCCGTCAGCCAGCCGCGTCACGTTCGGGCAGTACGCGGAACAGTGGCTTGAATCACAGGGCGGCGAAGTGACGACACGTTCGTCCGCGGCCACCTGTGTGCGGCGGCACGCCGTCCCCTACCTGGGCTCAAGGCCGCTCACCTCATTTCGCCCGGAGCACATCCGTACGTGGCTCTCCGAGCTGGAACAGAACGTGGTCTCCGCCTCGTACCGGTCGGCCATCTTCCGGATCACTTCGACCGTGCTCAGCGCGGCCGTGGACGACGGCTACCTGAAGACCAACCCGTGCCGCGCCCGCAGCGTGCGCCCACCGAAGGCGATCAGCACTCGGGTACGCCCGTGGCTGCCGGAGACGGCCCGCGCCGTACGCGAGGCGCTGCCCGAGCGGTACCAGGCCATGGTGGACGCCGCAGGCGGCTGCGGCCTGCGGCAGGGGGAGGTGTTCGCCCTGGCGGTCGACAGCATCGACACCGAGGCCGGATGGCTGCACGTGACGTGCTCGGTGAAGCAGGTTGGGCGACACCTGATGTTCGGTCTGCCCAAGGGCGGCAAAGAGCGCGATGTGCCCCTGGCGCCGGCAGTCGCGGAACGGCTGGCCGCGCACATGGCGCAGTTCCCTCCCCAGTCGGTCACCCTGCCGTGGCAGACCCCGGACGGACCGCCGGTGACCCGGGAGCTGCTGTTCCTCCGGGAGGGCAAGGCCCTGGCCGTACACCGCAACGTCTTCAACAAGGACGTGTGGAAGCGGGCCCTCGCCAAGGCCGACGTCATCCCGAACGAGGTCAAGGAAGGCCGGTACGCCGCGGCGCGCGAGCACGGGATGCATGCGCTGCGCCACATGTACGCCTCGGTCCTGCTGGACGCGGGCGAGAACATCAAGGCGCTCAGCCAGTACCTCGGACACCACGATCCGGCGCTCACCCTGCGGGTGTACGCGCACCTGATGCCGAGCAGCGAAGGCCGCGTCCGCAAGGCCGTGGACCGCACTCTGTACGGCTCTGACGGCCCAGAGACGGCCCAAGCCGCCTGATCGGCCTACGCGGCCACGACAGGCATGGGCCCGCCGCCGTACCCGATCACGGGACGGCTGCGGGCCCAGCCTTCAGCGTGTCACCCCGAAATGGAGGCAAAACCGCAGGTCAGGGTCAGTGACCGCCCGACGCCTGGAGTCGCTTGTAGGACGCTTCCACCTCAAGTTCAGCGTCGACCCGGCCGACCCAGTTGGCGCCCTCGACGGACTTGCCGGGCTCCAGGTCCTTGTAGACCTCGAAGAAGTGCTGGATCTCCAGGCGGTCGAACTCGGAAACGTGGTGGATGTCCCGAAGGTGCTCCACCCGGGGGTCGGACGCCGGCACACAGAGCACCTTGTCGTCGCCGCCGGCCTCGTCGGTCATACGGAACATGCCGATCGCGCGGCACTTGATGAGGCATCCGGGGAAGGTGGGCTCGTCCAGAAGGACCAGCGCGTCCAGCGGGTCGCCGTCCTCGCCGAGCGTGTCCTCGATGAAGCCGTAGTCTGCCGGGTAGCTGGTTGATGTGAAGAGTCGACGGTCCAGGCGGATCCGACCGGTCTCGTGATCCACCTCGTATTTGTTCCGCGAACCCTTCGGGATCTCGATGGTGACGTCGAACTCCACGGGTGGCTCCTCCATGATCAGCACATACTTCGGGTGATTAAGTGTCCCCCACGAGAGTGTGTGGTGGCGAAAGGGGCTGGTCCGCGTTGATCGGCAGGCAGCGGCAGCGCCTCACGGCGTGGTGGGCGGCGCAGGACCGGCAGGGGCAGCGCACCTTGCAGGTCACAGCGGGCTCAGCCGCGCTCGGCCTCGTCATCGCGGCCGGGGCGGCCGCGATGGCCGGCCCGTGGGACAACGGCCAGCGTACGGCCGAGCGGGACCAGGCGTACGCCCGGGACCACACGGGTGACGGGCGTCACGGCCGTCCGGGTGTTCGTGATCTTCCCGACGCCCCGCAGGCCCCCGGCGTGCTGACGGCGCTCGGCCCCGGGTCAGGCGCCCCCGCGGGCGCCGCCGACGGCGCGCGGCACGGCGCCCCGGCGCCGACGGCCGGGGGACTTAAGAGCGCGCTGGAGCCGCTGCTGAAGGACAAGGCGCTGGGCCCGGTCCGTACCGCCGCGGTGTGGGACGTCACGACCGGCCGGGAGCTCTTCGGCCAGAAGGCCGGCAAGACGGCCGTCCCCGCCTCCACCGTGAAGCTGGCGACGGGTGCGGCGGCGCTGTCCGCGCTCGGGCCCGCGCACCGCATCGAGACCGAGGTGACGGGCACCGGCCGCGACGTGTGGCTGGTGGGCGGCGGCGACCCGGTGCTCAGCAAGGACCGGATCCGCGACCTGGCCGAGGACGCCGCGGGGGACCTCAAGGGCGAGAAGAAGCCGATCCGCGTCCGGTACGACACCGGCGCCTACTCGGGCCCCGACCTGCACCCCTCGCTCGGCCGCAATGACAACCTCGCCCCCGTCGTCCCCCTGATGATCAACGAGGGCCGCCTCGACGGCAGTGGCCACGGACCCGCCCCCCGCGCCATGGACCCGGCGAAGGACACCGCCGCGGCCTTCGCCGACGCGCTGCGCAAGGCGGGGGTGCGCGTCGAGGACGGCGCCCCAAAGGAGAAGGGCGCGCCCGACGACGCCGACCGGCTCGCGGTGACCAGCTCGCCGCGGATCTCCGACCTGGTCGAGCGGATGCTGGTGCACAGCGACAACGACATCGCCGAGCACCTGGCCCGCCAGGTCGCCCTGAAGGCGGGCAAGCCCGCGAGCTTCAAGGGCGGCGAGGACGCGGTCACGGCGGCGCTGAAGAAGCTGAAGCTGCCGGTCGGCGGCGCCCGCTTCGCCGACGGCAGCGGCATCGACCGCGCGGACAAGGTGTCGGCGGAGCTGCTGACGCAGCTGCTGGTGCTGGCCTCCTCACCGAAGGAAACCGAGCTGCGCCCGCTGCTGACCGGGCTGCCGGTGGCGGGCTTCAACGGCACGCTGAAGAACCGCTACGACGGCGCGGGCGCGAAGGCGGGGACCGGTCTGGTACGGGCCAAGACCGGCACGCTCACGGGGGTCAACTCCCTCGCCGGGACGGTGGTGGACGCCGACGGGCGGCTGCTGGCCTTTGCCTTCATGACCAACGGGACGAAGGACCGGGGCGGGGCGCAGTCGGCGCTGGACGCGATGGCGGCGGCGGTCGCCAACTGCGGGTGCCGGTAGCAGGTTTATCCAAAACCCCCGGGTTATCCACACGTACTGTAAATCGCTACCTCCGCGTGGCAGCATCCCCAACTGGAACGCAGTTACGGGATCTTTCGACCGGAGGTCACATGCGTGGGGGAAGCGTCGCCGTCAGTACCGCCCTGGTCATCGCGCTGGCCGGCGGGTGGGCCGTGCCCAGCGCGCTGGCCGAGCCGAGACCTGACCCGACGCCTGCGCAGCCGGCTTCCCTGGAGGAAGTCCACACCAAGGTCACCGAGTTGTACGAGAAGGCCGAGGCCGCCACCGAGGCGTACAACGCGGCGGAGGAGCAGGCCAAGAAGCAGTCGGCGGCGGTGGTGAAGCTGGCCAGGGCGGCGGCCAAGGCGCAGGGCAAGCTGGACCGGCTGCAGAAGAAGGCGGGCGCGGCGGCCCGCGCGCAGTATCGCGGCGGCGGCCTGCCCGCGGAGGCCCAGCTCCTGCTCAGCCGCAATCCGGAGAACTTCGTCAATGACCTCCAGCTGGCCCGCAAGGGCCAGGCAGGTGCGAGCCGCCTGATGAACGAACTGACCACGACAAAGAGCCAGTTGGAGGGCTATACGGCGGACGCCGCCGACCGCTGGGAGCGTTACGAGAGCAAGCGCAAGGCCAGGCAGAAGGCCAAAAAGGAGATCAAGTCGAAGCTGGCCGCCGCAAAGAAGCTGGAGCAGCGGCTGGCCGCCGAGGAGCGCGCCCGGCTGAAGCAGCTGGAGGAGGACAAGGCGCAGGCCGCGCAGGCCAAATGGCTGGACTCCGGGATATTGGACGAGATCAACGGCAAGGCCAGCAAGGCCGGGAAAAAGGCGGTGAAATACGCCACCGCCCAGCTCGGCAAGGACTATGTGTGGGGCGCCGAGGGCCCCGAGACCTTCGACTGCTCGGGCCTGACCCTGCGCGCCTGGCAGGCCGCGGGCCAGACGATCCCGCGCACCTCGCAGGAGCAGGACCGCCAGCTGCAGCACATCAACATCAAGGAAATGCGCCCCGGCGACCTCATCATCTACAAGGGTGACGCTTCTCACGTCGGCATATATGTGGGCAAGGGCGCCATGATCCACGCCCCCCGCCCGGGCCGCCAGGTCACGGTCGCGGGCGCCGGATCCCTGCCGATCAAGTCGGTGGTGCGACCAGACGCGTAGCGGCCATGGAATCAACCCCGAAGCCCCCGCTTGCGTCCGAAATGGCGTGAGGAATGTCATGGCCAGGGGCAAAACCCCGCCAGATACCGGCATATGACAATGGCGAATTGCCGTCAGGCGTTCCGTACCGGTGTGCGAAACCGCTAGGGTCCACCCTGGCGGTCTGCCGTACGGCGGCCGTCGGCCCTCGGGGGGAGGGAAGGAAGACCGCAATGCCCGTTACCGGGCGGCCCTCTGTGCTGCCGAGGCAGCGCACCGCGGCCGGTCGAGCGCAGCTCGCGACCGGGCCGCTCACCGTGCTGCTCATCGAGAACGACCCCGAAGGCGGCATCAGCGTCCCCCGGATGCTGGAGCAGGCCGGCGGGGTGCGCCGCGATGACAGCATCCGCATCCGTACCGCCCGCAACCTCACCGAGGCCGCGCGGCTGCTCACCCATGACGTGCACTGCATCCTGCTCGACCTGGACCTGACCGGCGTCGTGAGCGCTCCGGGGGAGGGGCAGCCGGGGGCCGGCGCTGGCGCCGGTGCCGCTGCCGCGCTGGCCGGCTCGGGAGCCGCTGCCGCTGCTGCCGCTGCCGGTTCCGCCACCGCGGGAGCCGCCGCCGACGGCGCTGCCGGGCGCGCCGCCGACGACGACCAGCTCGACACGCTCCGCGCCGTGCTGCGCATGGCCCCCGGGCACGCCGTGCTCGCCCTCACCGGCGAGACCGACGCCGAGCGCGGCGCCGAGGCGGTACGGGTCGGCGCCCAGGACTTCCTGTACCGCGACGAGCTCGACGGGCGCCTCCTCGGCCGCGCCATCCGGTACGCGGTCGAGCGCAAGCGCGCCGACCTCGCCCAGCGCCAGCTCACCGCCACCCGGCTGCGCGCCCAGGAGAACGCCCGCCTCGAGCGCGGCCTCCTCCCCACCCCGCTGCTGGACGGCTCCGGGCTGCGCTTCGCCGCCCGCTACCGCCCGGGCCGCAGCCGCGCCCTCCTCGGCGGCGACTTCTACGACACGGTGCGTACCGCCGACGGCTCGGTGCACGTGATGATCGGCGACGTCTGCGGCCACGGCCCCGACGAGGCGGCCCTCGGCGTCGAGCTGCGCATCGCCTGGCGGGCGCTCACCTTCGCCGGGCTCTGCGGCGACGAGCTGCTCTCCACCCTCCAGCAGGTGCTGGAGAACGAGCGCTCCGACGACGAGATCTTCGCCACCCTGTGCACCGTCGACATCGCCCCCGACGGCCGCCGCGCCGGGCTGTGCCTGGCCGGCCACCCGGCCCCGCTGCTCTCCCGCCCCGGCGGGCCCGCACAGCTGCTCCCGTACGACAAGGGCGGCCCGGCGCTCGGCCTGCTCCCGAACGCCCGCTGGCCGCGCCAGCAGGTGGAGCTCGGCGGCGCCTGGAGCCTGATGATGTACACCGACGGCCTGATCGAGGGCCGCATCGGCAAAGGCAAGCAGCGCCTCGGCCAGGAAGGCATGGTCGACATGATCGAGGCCCTCCGGGAGGAGGGCCTCGGTGGTGAAGCGCTGCTGGATGCGGCGGTACGTCAGGTGCGCGAGCTCAATGGCGGGGAGCTGACGGATGACCTCGCGGTCCTGCTGCTGGACCGGGAGAGCCGCTGAGTGGCCCCGGGCCGCTCGCCCCGCAGCACCACCAGGGCCACCAGGAAGGCCACGGCCATCAAACCCGCGCCCACCCCGAACGCCAGGTGATAGCCGCTGGTCAGCGCCGCGGCTTCGCTGCTCCCGGCCGCCGCCCGGCCCTCCGTACGCGACGCCGCCAGCGTCGTCAGCACCGCCACGCCCGCGGCGCTGCCGATCTGCTGCGTGGTGTTGAACAGGCCCGACGCCAGCCCGGCGTCGCGCTCCGAGGCGCCTGACATGCCCAGCGCCGTCAGCGCCGGGAGCGCAAGGCCGAAGCCGGCCGCCAGCAGCATGACCGGCAGCAGGTCGGTGGCGTAACTCGCCCGCACCGGCAGCCGGGTGAGCAGCCCGAGCAGCACGGTCAGCAGCGCAAGCCCGGTCAGGAGCACGGCCCGCTCCCCGAAGCGGCCGATCAGCCGCGCGGAGACGCCCAGCGACACCACGCCGATGATCACCGCGGCCGGCAGCATCGCGAGCCCGGTCTCGGCGGCCCCGTAACCGAGCACCTTCTGCAGATACAGCGCGACCAGCACCTGGAAGGAGAACAGCGCGGCGACCATGAGCGCCTGGACCGCGTTGGCGCCGGAGACATTCCGCGAGCGGAAGATGCGCAGCGGCATCAGCGGAGTCGCCGCGCGCGCCTGCCGCAGCACGAACCCGGCCAGCAGCACCGCCGCGAGACCGCCGAAGCCCAGCGTGTGCGCCGAAGTCCAGCCGTACGCCTCGACCTTGACGACGCTGTAGATGCCGGTCATCAGCCCGGCGGTGACCAGTACGGCACCGGCGACATCGGCTCCGGCGGCGAGGCCGAGCCCGCGGTCGGCGGGCAGGGCGCGGACGGCGAGGGCGAGGGCGGCGACGCCGATCGGGAGGTTGATGAAGAAGATCCAGTGCCAGCTCAGCGCGTCGGTGAGGACGCCGCCGAGGACCTGCCCTATGGAGGCCCCGGCCGCGCCGGTGAAGCTGAACACGGCGATGGCCTTGGCGCGTTCGGCGGGCTTGGTGAAGAGCGTGATCAGGATGCCGAGGCTGACCGCCGACGACATCGCGCTGCCGATCCCCTGCAGGAACCTCCCGGCGATCAGCACCGCCGGCGACGTGGCCGCGCCGGCCAGCAGCGAGGCGGCGGTGAACACCCCGACACCCGCCAGGAACATCCGCTTGCGGCCGATCAGATCGCCGAGCCGGCCGGCGAGCAACAGGGTGCTGCCGAAGGCGATCAGGTACGAGTTGACGACCCAGCTCAGCCCGGCGGGCGTGAAGCCGAGGTCGCTCTGCATGGCCGGCATGGCCACGGTGACGATGCTGCCATCGAGGATGGTCATCAGCATCCCGGTCGATAGGACAGCCAGTGCGAGCCAGCGAGACATGAGCGATCTCTCCTGTCGGGAGTGGAGCAAGCAGTAGCGAGGGCGACAGGAAAGACCGTAGCAGATAGTTCCGTTGCAGACTATCTATTTGGGCATTACTTCTCGCGCTGCCGTGCCCGGCGGGCCGGGCGAGGAGATTCGGCGGGTGCGGCGAGATGTCCGCCGACCAGCAGCTTCAGGCCGTCGAGCAGGGCATTGCGCGAACCCGCGGAGAGGGAGTCGAGCGCCTCCTGGTGCACCCGGTCGACGACGTCCTGGCTGCGCTCGGCCATCCGCGCACCGTCCTCGGTGACCGCGATGATGCGCGCGCGCCGGTCCGTACTGGACGGGCGCCGCTCGGCGAGGCCGGCCTTCTCCAGGGCGTCGACCGTGACCACCATCGTGGTCTTGTCCATGTCGCCGATCTCGGCGAGCTGGGCCTGGGTGCGTTCCTCACCGATGGCGTGGACCAGCACGCAGTGCATGCGCGCGGTCAGGCCGAGCTCGGCGAGCGCGGCGGACATGCGGGTGCGCAGGACGTGGCTGGTGTGGTCCAGCAGGAAGGAGAGGTCGGGCTGGGTGCGATTGGGCGCCATGGCGGTCATGGCGCCCAGTGTAGTTCCGTAACAGATAGTCCGGTACGGGCTATAAGCGTCGGCGGCGCTACCGCCCGCCGTTGTACGGCCCGTACGGCCCGTCCGAGCTGGAGCCGCGGCGCCCGCCGCCCTTGCCGGAGACCTGCCGCAGCGCCGGCCGCACATCGACCATGAAGACGATGGCCGCGATCACGGCGATGATCTGCAGGAACATCATCGGCACCAGCAGCATGATCGCAAAGGCGACGCCCAGGATGATCAGCCAGAACTGCTTGGTGTTCTTGCTCGCGGCCCGGTAGGCGTCCTCGCGGGCGATCGCCGCCATCACGAGCGCCACGCCCGAGAAAACGGTGAGGGCCAGGAAGATCCAGCCGATCACCGAGTAGAAGCCGTTCACCAGCACCCGAACCACCGCCAAAAAATTGAAGGCCTCAACTTAGGAAACCGTACCCGTACAACGGGCCGGACACAGGGTATGTGCCCGGCCCGCGTGGGGTACGGCGCTCAGCTTCTCGCTCAGCTCTCGTTCTTCTTCGCCGCCGTCGTCTTCTTGGCGGTCGTCTTCTTCGCCGCCGGAGCCGTCTTCTTCGCGGCGGTCTTCTTCGCCGCGGGCTTGGCGGCGGCCGCGGCCGGCTTCGGCTCGTCGGCGGCCTTGGGCTCGGCCTTCGGCTCAGCCTTGGCGTCGGCCTTCGGCTCCGGCTCCGCCGCGACCGCGGGCTCCGGCTCCGGACGCACGATCTCGGTGGTCACCTCGATCGCGTCGGCGGCCTCGCCGCGCCACTCCTTGACGGCCTTCTGCCCGCGCTCGGCCAGCTCGTCGTACGTCTCCCGCGCCTTGACCGCGTACTCGGCGGCCCGGCCGACACCCTGCAGCGCCAGGTCCTGGGCGGACTCGCGCAGCTTCTTGATGTCGGTGTCCAGGTTGCCGAGCGCCTCGGTCAGCTTGGTCTGCGCCTCCTTGGCCCGCTCGGTCGCGCGGTCCTGCACGGCCTTCGGGTCGGTCTCGCGCAGCTTCTCGATACGCTCCGGAGCCTGCTCGCGGAGCTTCTCGACGAGCGCGGGCACCTCCTGGAGCTTTTCCCGTACGAGGTCGGCGGTGCCGGCGACGGCGTAGAGCGGGGTGGGGTCGGTGAGCGTCTTGCGGACGTCGTCCTGGATGGTCATGAGGGTTCCCTCCCTGAGGATGGGCCAGAGGAGCCGGCGGGACCGGAATCGCCGGCCGGATCGGCTGCGTACTCGTTCTCCTTGCGGAAGGAGTCGTAGATCTGCAGCAGCGCCTGCTTCTGCCGCTCGCTGATCGACGGGTCGACGAGGACGGCGTGCCGCACGGCGGCGCCCGCGGCCGTCTCGCCCGCTCCCTCCCGCTCGGCCTCGAGGATCCCGGCCTGCACATACAGCGTCTCCGCCGAGATCCGCAGCGCCTTGGCGAGCTGCTGCAGAATCTCCGCGCTCGGCTTGCGCAGCCCGCGCTCGATCTGGCTGAGATACGGATTGGACACCCCGGCCGCATCGGCGAGCTGCCGCAGGCTCAGCCGCGCATTGCGCCGCTGCTCCCGCAGGAACTCTCCGATGCCACCGGGGTTGAGTGAAGCCATGCCTCCAGGCTGCCGCGCCGTGCTAACTATTGCAAGCACTCGCTAGCTACTGTGTCGCACGACACATATCGCGACTGTATCGCGTTACGCGTCGCCGCCGCGCTCGCTGAACAGCTGCACCAGCGCGTCCTTCTCGAACATCCTCGCCGTATCAACGGCCGACGGCGTCCCGGCGCCCGGATCAGCCCCATGCTCGACCAGAACCCGCACCACGTCATCCGCCCCCTTGAAGACGGCCCCCGCCAGCGGCGTCTGCCCCCGGTCATTCACCTGATCGGCATCCGCCCCGCGCTCCAGCAGCACCCGCACGGCATCGGCATGCCCGTGATAGGCGGCGAGCATCACGAGCGTGTCGCCCTTGTCATTGGTCAGCGTCGCCGGCACCCCGGCATCCACGTACGCCGCAAGGGTGTCCGCCTCCCCCTGCCGCGCCAGGTCGAACACCTTCCCGGCCAGCTCGAGCACCTCGGGATCATGCGCATGCTCGGTGTTGTCGGGCGACTCGGACTGGCTGCGGCCGGGCATTGCATCGCTCATGCCTTCACCTTAGACACCGGCTCCTACGCACGCAGCAAGGCCACCAGCACGGCGAGTTCGGCCACCACGTGGCGTACGCCCCGGACCGCCCCGAGCAGCCGGCGCTTGCCGGAGTCGTGGTGACAGCCGAGGAAGGGCATGCCGGCCGCGGCCGCGGCCTCGGCGTCCGCAAGCGAGTCGCCGATGAGCAGGCAGCGGCCGGGAGCGGCGCCCAGCCCCTCCAGCGCGCGCCGGACGGGCGCCGGGTCGGGCTTCATGAGGGCGGAGTCGTCGTCGCGCCCGATGACCGGGCCGGTGAAGTAGTGGGCCAGGTCCGCGCGGTCCAGGTAGGCGCGCACCGCGGCCTCGCAATTGTTGGACACGACCGCCAGCGGCTTCCTCAAACCGGACAGCAGCCGCAGCAGCTCAGCCGCCCCCGGGGCGGGCTCCGCGGTCCCGGCCGCCGCGATCTCCAGCTCGTCCAGGCGCTTGCGCATGCCCGTAACGCGGTGGTCCTCCGGCTGGCCGGGGCGGCGCAGCGCCCGGGACGTGCGGCGGTAGACCTCGTGCGGGTCGTCGATCGTCGCGACGCTGTCGAGCAGTTGGCCGGTCAGCGGCCGGCGCAGCTCGGCGGCGATGCCGGCGGCGCCCGGGGGCCCCGCGAACAGCCGGCACAGCGGCCCGTCGAAGTCGAAGAGAACGCAGTCGGCGTCGGTGAGCAGCCGTGCCGCGGCGTCGGCGGAGGTGGTGGACGGCATCGTTCCGGGGTGGCTCGGGGGCGGTTGGGTACGCGAGCAGGCCGGGGCTCACATCTCGCGGGCGGCCTGGAGCACGGGAGAGAGGCTGGAGGTCATCGTCTGCGTGCCCACGCTCTGCAGCTTTGCCGCGCCCTCCGGGCCGGTGGCAAAGCCGAGGAACGGCACGCCCGCGCTGTCGGCGGCGCGGAAGTCCTTCGTGGTGTCGCCTATGAGCAGGGCTTCCTTCGGCGGCACACCGGCGGTCTTCAGCGCCTGCTGCACGCAGAACGGATTGGGCTTCAGGGAGTCGGCGGCGGGGGTGCGGCCATGTATCCCCGCGTCGAAATAGTCGCGCAGGCCGCGTGAGGTCAGGTATTCGTGGACTGCGGTGGGCGAGTTGTTCGTGGTCACCGCAAGCTTCCTGTCCTTCCCGGCGAGAGTCTTTATCAGCTCGGCCGCGTCCCGGGTGTCGCGTGCTCCGCGCACCGCTTCGATCTCCTCCTCTTCGAGGAATCGCTCGGCCGCCGTCACCACCCGCTTCTCCATGACCCCTTTGTCACGGGCCGTACGCGCCAGATGGTCCAGGATCGCGTAGGCGTCGTGCGAGGTGCGCAACTGCTGCGTGAGCAGGTCGATGTGATCGGTCTCGAGCAGCCACCGGCGCAGCCGCACGGCCACCAGCACCGCGTCCGGGCCGGGAAAAAGCTGGCAGACCGGTCCGTCGAAGTCGAAGAGTATGCACTTGGCCGGTGCAAGCAGTTGATGGATGTTCGCCACACTGCTCCTACGCCATCCAGCCCAGCAGATCCGCCGCGAGTGTGCGACATGCGGAGGGTACCAGCGCGCGAGCTCCGCCAGCAGTTGCGCCCCGGCCGCCCGCGCTCGGCGTCACGCAGATCGCGGATCAGGCATTCGGCATAGCGGTGGTGCTGGTGTGCCAGTTGAGCAATGCGGCGGCCGCGTCTTCTTCGGTGGGCGGTGCCTGTTGACCGGTGGCGGGCGAACCGGAACGCAGCGCTCGGCACACGAGGCCGGCCGCCGTGGTCAGCGCCGGATCGTCGATGGCGTCGACCTCGCGCGGCAAAGTAAGCGCGGCCCGCATGGTGTCCGCATAGATGGACTGCGATCGCTCGAACGCGATATACGTTTTGAGATCCTCGTCGAAGCCGTTCAGCATCCGCGGATCCTGCTCCGCCATCCGGTCGTGCCACAACTCCGTCATCAGCTTGCGCTGGTCATCGTCGTAGCCCATACGGACCAGATGAGTTGCCAGCTCATGCAAGGGGTCGCCGAACAGCGCCAGCTCCCAGTCGAGGACCATGAGGTTGGGGGTGCCGTCGCCGTGCCGGAGCAGCACGAAATTGTCGCGGTGGAGATCGGTGTGTACCAGGCAGAGCGGTCGCGGCTTCAGCTGATCGGCGAGGCCCCGGAAGCGTGATACGGCATGACCCGTGATGCCCAGATCGCTGAAGAGGCCCGCAAAGTACGAGCGGTACCGCTCGTAGACCTGGATCTCGGAATGGTCGATCAGCCGCGACAGGAATCCCGTCGTGTCATCGTCCGACGGCCAGTGCGCCGGCCGGTCAGGCAGGTCTTCGGGCGGCACACCGGCAATGGCGGTGAGCGTATCGGCCAGGCAACTGATCACGTCTTCACTGACCGGTTCCCCGTGCGGGAACTCCTGCGAAAGCGTTTCGCCGTCCCGGAATTCGAGGAGGGAGCTGTTCCCGAACGACCGGAGGTGTCGCGGCACCTGTAGCCGCGGATTGTTCAGTATGGCCTGGAGGATCTGGCCCTCATTGCGCCAGAGCCGCGGCACCACGTGCAGGGTGTCAATGCGGGTACGGAACATTCCGAGCGTGCCGGGATCGACGCGCATCATCCAGGCAAGTGGATTGTGCAGCCGTAATACGTAGTTGTGGTTGTGGTACCCGCTCAGTAGCTGCCCACCCGGAAGGCGGCGGTACGACTCCAGGAGCAGGCGCATGAACCAGCCTTCATCAGGACGGCGGCTGGGGCGGGGAGCGAAGAGAATCATCGGCGAAGGATTGGTCGAAGGGTGGCTGCTGGGCGGACGGCTGCGCGGCTGGTCAGCGGGTGCACTGACAGTAGCGCAGCAGATGTCGGGGCTGAGGGCCGGTCGGGTCCCCATGCCCGTCTGGTAGCCGGGCGGCGGAAGGAGGTGGGCGTCCGCGCCTGGCATCAGATTAAACAGATGCGAGTGGGCTGCTCGCATGACGTGACCGGGTTTCGGTGTTCATTGGCCACTGGGGTCGTATTCCTGGGCGATGGTGTCCCACCACGAGTCGAACCATGATTGGGACTCCTGAACGAATGCGGGATCCTGACTGCCGGCCAGCAGCTCATCCGTTCGGGAACGGAAGAGCTTGGTGGTGTGGCCCATGAAGTCGTAGATCTCCATGTGGCTGCCAGGAGCTGTGTCGTCGGGCACCACGTTCTTGAATACGGGGTAGTACCCCATCAGTGCCTCGGTGCTGTTGAGCAGGTAGAGCTTGAAAGAGGGCGTTACCGGCACGGTCTTGATCGTGAAATCCACGTTTTCGGGCCGGGCGAGCGAGGTGACGTTGTGCTCGAAGAGGCTGAGCTGGGTGAGCATCAGCTTCTGCAGGCGGCGCAGCGGCCGGGGATCGTCGAGGTCGTCGACGAGCTTCGGCAGCGCGAGCCGGGTGTCCGGGGTGGGCACCATGAGCCGCACCTTGAGGGAGTCCGGCGGGTCGATCTCCCGCCTGATGATGGCGGAGTGCGTGGTCTGCAGCGCCGCGTTGAGGGTCTCGGTGGTGAGGGAGAAGGCGTCGAGGACCACATGCTGCTGCCGGAAGGCGCCGAGGATCCGGTCCAGCAGCGCGGTGATGGCGGGCTGCGGGTCGTCCGCCTCGGCAGCGGGCCGCTCGGCCACCTTCGGCGGTGAGCCCCGCCCCACGTTCGTCAGCAGGTTCTCCGCCTTGAGCCGCTCCAGCGCCTGGCGCACCGTGCCGCGCTCGACGCCGAACTGCTCGGCGAGCTTCTTCTGGGTGGGCAGGGTGGCGCCCGGCCGCAGCTCACCCGAGCGGATGCTGTCTCGGAGCGCGTCCGCGACGTCCTCGGGTGAAGCGGATCCGTTCACTGACCTGTTGGTGCCCACGCACCAACCTTATAACTACCAACCAAGTCTCGTCAGTTGAATGAAACTTGTTTGGACATAGCCGCCAACATGGCCGGAAGTTGGTTGTAGACGTACGCCAACAGCTACAGGCAAGGCCTGCCTGGCAGGGCGTTCGTGGGCCCCAGGTGGCTCGAACCGCGACTGGACACCCGCTGGATCGCGACTGGAACGCTGCCAACCCCACCGGTTCCAGCCAATCGGCCTGAGTTGTTGGGAAGTTGTTTTAAGGTCGTTACCAACTGGGCACGAATCTAGTGGAGTTGGTACCAACTTAACCATCTGAACCAGGTTGGGTAGGCGGACCGGCCGACTCCATGATCTCCCCGCCCGTTCAACGGCGCATGGGCGGCACCCGCAGTGCACGTGGCCAGACGGTGGAAGGGGGGGGAGCACCATGCCAGCTTATGCATTGGCCGTGGCGGCCCTCGTCGTCGGGTTCGAGTGGTTTGTTCAGACGTCGTTCGGTCCTGCTGGGGCGGTGGCGCTCGCGCTGCTCGCCGTGGGGGTGAAGGCGAAGCACGTCCCTTGCAGTTGCGTCGGCGCGGCCATGCTGGCCGTGCTGGTGTCGCAAGGGATCTGAGAGACGTGTCGAGAGGACAGGGATGAGGAGGCCGATCACATGCTCTTTGCCATCTTTCTGCTCGTCCTTGTCCTCCTGGTCCTCGATGAGGACTTCGGGGGCGGGTGTCTGATCCTGCTGATGGCGGGGGTGGTGGCGCTGGTGGTCGTCGGTTACGTCAGCTGAGAAGGGACCTAGAAGATGTCGGGACACCAAGGACGCAGCGACGTCCGCAGCAGCGCATCAGCCTGCGCCGCCGCTCCCGCGCGCTCCTCCGTGACCCGGCCGAGCGCGGCGAGCCGTACCGCGGACTCGTCGCCCAGGCTCAGCGCCGCCAACTCGGCGGCGCCGAGGGAGAGGTCGGCGGTCCTGGTGGTCGCGGTGCAGGTGGCCCGCGCCGCGCCCGCCGGGCCGTCGGCCTCCAGGAGAAAGCGGCCGTTCGCCAGGCCTGCCTTGTCGTGCAGGTCGAGGACGAGCGCGCCGGGGGTGCCGTAGGTACGGGACTCCAGCAGCCTCGGCACGTCCAGTGGACGCGTCCACAGGGTGTCGGCGTGCAGGGTCATCCGGGCCGCCCGGGGATCTCCCAGGTAGGAGGGGAGGAGATCGTCGGGCGCCCGGTGGCCCGTCACGACCTCGGTCACCCAGTCGACCGAGAAGAGATAGAGCCATAGGGCCCGGTCCGCCTCCGGCGTGGTGCCGAGGTGCATCAGCACCTCCGCCCTGCCGGTGGGCTGCAGCCCCGTCGTCTCCCACTTCACGTCCACCTTGTACGCCAGCAGGCCCTCCACCTCGCCGGAGGCGGTCCGGTAGACCGCGTAGAACGGCTCCGTCCACGGCCCCTGGCTCGCCCCCCACACCTCGCCGGTGTTCCAGCTCCACCAGTGCGGCTGCCGGGAGACCACGCCCGCCCGGCCGGCGCGGAAGCGCTCATGCAGACCCGGGCCCAACTCCCGTACGGCCGCCGCGTCCACCAGCTCGACCGAGCCTCCGGCGGGAGCCGCGGCGCGGCCGTCCAGGGCGGCGCGGGTGACGTCGATGGTCCACTCCGCGGCGTGCGTCGTCGGTCCGTAGCCGAAGCGGCCGTAGATCTGGTACTCGGCGGGGATCAGCGTGGAGACCACATCCCCCCGCTCCTTCGCCGCCGCCAGGTCCTCGGTGACCACCTGGCTGAGCAGCCCGCGGCGGCGGTGGGTGGCGGAGACGGTCACGGCCGAGACCGCGTTGGCGGAGACGAAGGCGCCGCCCGGCATCGTGAGCTCCTGGTCGAAGCTGCGGTACGTGCCGACACAGGCGGAGCCGTCGAACGCGCCGTACACCCGGTCCCGGCCGAATGCCTTCCGGCGCGAGGCGATCTCGTCCTCGTCGATCTTCGGCGGGCGCAGAAAGCCCACGGCCACGGCGCGCATCCACGCCGGGTACTCGTCGTCGGTGATCGGGCGGAAGACAGCAGCGTCTCGGCTCATGGTGCTCACGCTAGGCCGGGCCCGCTCAGAAAGTCGCGCGGATTTCCCCCACCCGCTCCCCGCCGCCCTGCAGCGGCGCCGCGCCGATCCGGTTCACGACGGGCCCGGACACGCCGAGCCGGTCCAGCGCCCGCGCCAGTACGGGCCCCAGCGCCCGCAGCCCGCCGTCGTCGACCTTGAAGGCCAGCGCCCGGCCGTCCGGCAGCGCCACCGCCTGCACCGCCTCCGCGCCCATCTTCGACAGTGCGCCCGGCACCCCCTGCATCAGCCATGTGTCCGCCCGCCGGGTCCCCGCCACGTACTCGGGATGCGCCCGCATCGCATCCGCCACCCGCCGCTCCGGCGTGCCCTCGCCGGCCAGCACGAAGGCGCGGAAGGCGCGGGCCAGGCCGGTCAGGGATATCGCCATCAGCGGTGCGCCGCAGCCGTCCGTGCCGACCGCAGCCACCTCCTCGCCGCTCGCCTCCTCCACCACGTCGTGGACGAGGCGCTGCAGCGGGTGCTCGGCGGCGAGATAGCTCTCCAGCGGCCAGCCGTTCAGCTTGCAGGCGGCCAGCATCGCGGCGTGCTTGCCGGAGCAGTTCATGGTGACGCGGGACCGGGAGCGGCCCGCGGCCAGGTAGGTCTCCTTCTCGGCGGGGTCGAGAGGGAGGTCAGGCGGGCACCGCAGGTCGGATTCGCTCAGCCCGTGCTCGGCGAGCATCTTCTGTACGAGGTCGAGGTGGAAGCCCTCCCCGGAGTGGCTCGCCGCGGCCAGCGCCAGCCGCTCGCCGGAGAGGTCGAGGCCGGCCCGTAGCACCGCGGCGGCCTGCATCGGCTTATTGGACGAGCGGGGAAATATCGGCGCCGTGACCTCGCCCAGCGACTCCAGCACGCTGCCGTCGGCGGCGAGCAGCACCAGCGAGCCCCGATGGCGCCCCTCGGTGAAGCCGGAGCGGACGACCTCGGCCAGAACGGGGGGCGCGGCTATCGGGGCGTTGTCGTGCATGGTGGCGGTGGCCTTTCCGGTACGTGCTAGGGCAGCAGGTCGTCGACCTGTGCTTCCCCTTCACGGTACCGGCGGGCGATCTCCGCGCTGCACTCGTCCGCCGTCCGCTGCAGCTGCTGGCGGCGGCGGGAGACCTGCTGCTCGTAGCGGGCGAGGCGGCGCAGACCCTCGTGCAGCTCCTCCTCCGTACGGGCGACGAGGTCCGAAAGACCCACCTCGTCGAGCATCCGCTCGGCCAGCTCCCGGTACTCCTCACGCAGGGGAGTGCCGAGCGTGACATGGCGGGCCGAGGACCGTACCGGCGAGGGGGCGTCGGTGAGGATCTCCGGCAGCCGGTCGAGCACGGGCGTCTGCGGGTCGGTGCGGCGGGCCAGCTCGGCGCGCAGGATGTCGATGCGGCCGTGCAGCAGCCGGCGGACGTAGGAGAGGTCGGCTTCCTCCTGCTGCGAGGTGCGGCGCAGCTCGCGCAGCTCCGGCAGGCTGAGGCCGCCCAGGCGGGGGGCCGGGGTGCCGCTCTGCGGCAGGCGCGGCGCGGGTGTGCGCAGGTGGTTCGCGGCGCCTTCGGCGCGGGCGGTGGGCACCGGCCCGCTGGGTGAACTCATGCGTACTTTCCGTCCCCTTCGTCCGGACGCGTATGCGCCATCGTGCCACTACGGAGCGTGCGGCCGCAGCCACCTGCGCCCGAATGGGCACGGCCCTGGCATGCCCAGGCATGATGGGCGGCATGCGAGCAGTAGTGCAGAGGGTGGACGGCGCGGCGGTCACGGTCGAGGGCGAGACGACCGGGGAGGTGGTCGGCGAGGGGCTGTGTGTGCTGGTGGGGGTCACGCACGACGACACCGCCGCCAAGGCGGCGCAGCTGGCGCGGAAGCTCTGGACGCTGCGGATTCTCCAGGGCGAGAAGTCCTGTTCGGATACGGGCGCACCTTTGCTCGTCGTCAGCCAGTTCACGCTTTACGGTGACGCGCGCAAGGGCCGCCGCCCCACGTGGAACGCCGCCGCGCCCGGGGAGGTGGCCGAGCCGCTGGTGGACGAGGTGGTCAGGCAGCTCCGCGAGCTGGGCGCGGAGGTGCACACCGGCCGCTTCGGCGCGTCAATGCGCGTGAGTCTGACGAACGACGGGCCGTTCACGGTGCTGCTGGAGGTGTAGGAGGCCTGGCGGCGGCTCCTACGGCTCGACCACGACCTCCTGCGCCGCCGGCGTGCCGGCCGCCAGCAGCGGGGCATCTGCCGGAACGTTCCGCTTCACCAGCGCCAGCGCGATCGGACCCAGCTCATGATGGCGCGCCGACGTCGTGATGAAGCCCAGCTGGCGGCCCTCCTCGCCGTCCGCGGCGAGCCGGACCGGGGCGCCGTGGCCCGGCAGGGTCACCTCGCTGCCGTCCAGGTGGAGGAAGACCAGGCGGCGCGGGGGCTTCCCCAGGTTGTGGACGCGGGCGACCGTCTCCTGGCCGCGATAGCAGCCCTTCTGCAGGTGCACCGCGGAGCCGATCCAGCCGACCTCGTGCGGAATCGTGCGGTGATCCGTCTCCCGGCCGAGCCGCGGCCGGTGCCCCTCGACGCGCAGCGCCTCGTACGCCAGCACGCCCGCCGGCGGGCCGGCCTCCGCGGCGAAGGACTTCAGCTCCGTACGGGGGAGGAAGACGTCGCGGCCGTACGACATCTCCCGTACCGCCGCATCCCCCGGGACCGGCGCGATCGAGCCCGCGGGCAGGTGCACCACCGCGTACTCATCGGTGCGGTCGGTGACCTCCACCCGGTAGAAGAACTTCATGCTCTCCAGATAGGCGATCAGCGCCTCCGCCGTGCCCGGCTCCACATGGGCCCACGTGGTGGTGCCGTCGTCGACCAGGTACAGCGCGTGCTCGATGTGGCCGTTGGCGGAGAGGATCAGCGACTCCGTGGCGACGCCGGGCTGGAGCTGCTCGACATGCTGGGTGAGCAGCAGGTGCAGCCAGGAGAGGCGGTCGTCGCCGGTGATCGTGACGACGCCGCGGTGCGAGAGGTCGACGAAGCCGTCGCCGGCCGCCAGCGCGCGCTGCTCACGGAAGAGGTCGCCGTAGTGCGCCGCGACGCCCTCGTCCGGGGCCTCGCCGGCCACGGCGCCGGGGAGGGACAGCAGCGGTGAGCCTGTCGATGTCGGAGTATCACCCATACGACCAGCCTACGACTCGGCTACGACTCCTTGGCAGCGCACTTCCCACACCGGCCGTAGATCGCGAAATGCTTCAGGTCCGTCTCGAAGCCGAACGTCTCCCGGAGCGTCGCCGCAAAGGGCGCGGCGATCCCGGCGTCGGCCTCCAGGACCTCGTCGCAGCCGCGGCAGACCAGGTGGAGGTGGTTGTGCCGGGAGGCGATGTGGTACGTCGGTGCGCCATGGCTGATGTGGGCGTGGCTGACCAGGCCGAGCTCCTGGAGCAGGTCCAGGGTGCGGTAGACCGTGGAGATATTGACCGAAGCCGCCGTCTTACGGACCTCGCCGAGGATGTCCTCGGGAGTCGCGTGCTCCAGCGCGTCGACGGCCTCCAGCACCAGCTGCCGCTGCGGCGTCAGCCGATAGCCCCGCTCACGCAGGTCGGTCTTCCAGTCCTTGGTCTCCACAGGGCCCAGTGTATGGACTGGCGGAAACTAGTGGCGACTAGCGGAAAAAGGCGATGCCGTCGTCCGGCAGGTCCTTGATGTCCTTCGCCCACTCGCTCGGGTCGACGACCTTCTTCAGATGCGCCGACATGTACGGCCGGAGCGGAACCTCGGGCGTCGCCTTCTCGCCGACCCACATCAGATCGCTCTTCACGTACCCGTAAAGCCGCTTCCCGCCCGTGTACGGCTCCGAAGCCGCCGTCCGCGCCACCGCGTCCGTCGCCAGGTCGATCTGCGGCTTGCCCTCCGCCATCTCACCGGCCCAGACCTCGGCCACGCCGCCGTCGCGGATCATCACGACATCGACCTTGCGGTCCTTGTCGATCCGCCAGTAGCCGGACTCGCTCTCCAGCGGCCTGACCTTCTTGCCCTCGTCGTCCAGGACCCAGGTGTGGGACGTGTACTCGAGGAAGTCGCGGCCGTCGTGGGTGAAGGTGACTTCCTGGCCGAAGTTGCACTTCTCGCCGCCGGGGAAGTCGGACACGCCCGCGCCTTCCCAGTTGCCGAGGAGGAAAGCGAGGGGGACCAGGTCGGGGTGCAGGTCTGAGGGGATCTCGATCATGTCAGCGCTGGCCCTGGTACAGCTTCTTCACCGTGAGTCCCGCGAATGCGAGTGTGGCCACGGCGACCAGTACGAGCAGGATTTCGAAGAAGAGGATCACGGACCTGTTCCCTCGGGCGTTGCGGTGGATGAACCGCCGCCGAGTCTAACCGGCTGGGGCCGTCCGCTCTCGCGGAGGTGGGCCGGGCGGGGGCTGCGCGGGACTCGGGCCGGTCAGCCAAGCAGTTGCTGCTGCAGCACCAGCGCCTGCCGGAACGGCAGCCGGGGAGCCTCCCCCTTCCGGGACTGGACGACGATGCCGATCGTGTCCCCGGCGTAGATGTACGCCTGCCGGACGTGCTCGGCGCCGCGTGGCTTGGCATCGTCGTAGACGTTCAGCTGGAGGTTGTCCAGCTCGTACGCGTCCCGCCAGCCGTCGTCGACCTCGGCCGTCGGCGCCCCGACCAGCCGGCTCGCCGGCTCCATGGTGCCGTTGAAGCACCGCCGGTCGAAGTGCACGGCGATCGGGCCCCTGTTGAACTGCAGCAGGTAGATGCGGGTGCGGGTGCCGTCCGGGGTGGTCCAGCCGGTGGCGGCGATGTGCCGGACGGCGTTGTCCGAGAGCTCTTGCAGCAGCTCGTCGCGGTCGTCCTTCGCGTACGCCTTCGCGTAGGCGGCGTTCGACAGCCAGCCGTCCTTGCCGGGCAGGCCGGGGTCCGGCTCGGCGCCCGCGGGGGCGGGGAGGAGCAGGTCCCTGAGGTCGGCGTGGTGGACATTGCCGGTGTTGGCCGCCGCGAAGGGGCCCGGGGTGCCCGCCGGGAGCGCGGGGAGCTTCAGCTCCGGGTAGTCCCAGCGGCCGTCGCCCTTCGTGGCCAGGGCCGGGAGGTCGCCGCGGTCGGCCTCGGTGGTGGCGTAGTAGCCGCCGCCGGCCGCGAGGGCGAAGGCGAGCAGGGCGGCGGCAGCACGGAGCCAGGGGCCCTTGCGGCGGCGGGGTGACGGGGCGGGGGCGGCCGGGGGCATGTATGCGGGCATGTACGGGGGCATGGCCGGCATGGGAGGCGGCAAGGGCGCATCCGGTGGGAAGGACGGGGACGCGGGCTGCTGACCCGCGGCGGACGAGGGCTCGCCCGTGCCGTACGCGGACTGCGGGTACTCGCTCACACCGGCTCACCCGGCCCCTCGACACGGTCGAGCTGCCGCCGCAGCAGAGTCACGGCCTCGGAGTGCAACTTTCCGTGCTTTCCGTACGCCGTCATGGTCACCAGCAGCTCCCCGTCCGTGGCCGTGCAGTACATGCTGTTGATCGGCGTGTCCATCGTCGTCGGCATGACGAAGCAGGAGGCGCTGCGGTGGCCATCGATCTTCGGGCCCTTGCGGAAGCCGCGCAGTGAGCGGCCGAGTTCCGCGCGGTAGGCGGCGATCCCGGCCGCGGCCTGCTTGTTCGCCATCTGCGCCAGCTGCACCTCGGCGACGAGCGTGGAGTCCTGGCCTGGGAAACCCTTGTCCTCGAGCATGTACGAACGCATGCCAAGGCCCTTGAGCCGCAGTTTCGCCACCGCCGCGCTGTGCGCCCTGCGCTGCGCGGGCGGCAGGTCGCGGCCGCCCTCCTTGAACACGGCGGTGGCCTGCCGGCTGGTGAGCACGGTGTCGTTGCCGTACTCCTGGATGTCCGGGCCGAGGCGGTAGTCGGCCGGCACCGGCAGCAGCTTCTTCGCCAGCGGGTGCACCGGCGCCGGCGCCTTGGGCGGGCGGTGCTCGGTGGTCCGCCACAGCTTCGTCGATACGGTCCGGTCCGCGTTCTTGACCTGCAGTGACGTGAAGCCGACCACGGCGGCCACGGCGGCGAGGACGAGAACGGCGCTGAGGGCGGTCACGAGCCGCCTGCGCGCGTTCACAGCCGCTCCAGCTGCTTCTTGGCGAGCCTCATCGCGTACGCGTCGCTGATCCGCCGGGAGTCGATGATGAGGATCTGCATCACGATGTCACCGCGCCGGGCGACGGAGATGGCCTGGTGGAGCGGTACCGGCCCGCTGTCGGTGACCGCCGGCAGATCGGAATAGACGCGGCCGTTGCCGGAACCGGGGATCGTGGCGCCCACGCCGCCTTCCTTCAGGGCCAGCCGCTCGTCCTGCAGGAAGTCGTCCGACCCGAGGTCCGCGTCATCGTGGAACTGATACAGCCGCACCAGAACCACCCGCCTCGCCGCGAGCGGGCCTTCCGCCCACGCGGCCTGCGCGGTGCGCCGGAAGCCCGTGGAGACAAGCCACTCGAAGCCGTTCATGGGCTTCTCGAAATCCGCCGCCAGTTCATCGACTGCCGCCCACCCGTCGGTCCCCGGGAAGGCGTCCTCGGCGGTCTCCCGGTCCGCGCCCGCGGGGGCGTCGATGAGCAGCTTCCGCAGATCCCCGTCCGTACGCACCCGCCGGTCGTCCTTGGCCGGCACGGGGTCCTCCGCGCCCGGGGCAAGCCGCTTCTCCGGGTAGCGCAGGTCGGGCTGTGAGAGCGGCGGCAGGGGCGTGGGCGGTGAGTCGGCCTGCTTTACGTATCCGGCGCAGACCCCACCGACGAGGCCGAGCAGCACGGCGCCGGCCAGGAGCAGGGCGGTGGCCCGGCGGCGTGGGCGTGCTCGCGGTGGCGCCGTATCATCACCATCTGCACTCGCACATCGCTCGAACGCCGTAAATCGTCCCCGCACTCCCGGCCTAGAGTGGTCCGCATGGCGAAGAAGCTCGTGATCAAGGTGACGGCCGGGGCGGACGCCCCCGAGCGGTGCTCGCAGGCGTTCACCGTGGCGTCCGTGGCGGTGGCCAGTGGGGTTGAGGTGTCGCTGTGGCTGACCGGGGAGGCGTCGTGGTTCGCGCTGCCGGGGCGGGCGGCGGAGTTCGAGCTGCCGCATGCGGCGCCGCTGCCGGATCTGATCGAGGCGATCGGGGCGGGCGGGCAGATCACGCTGTGTACGCAGTGTGCGGCGCGGCGGGAGATCACGGAGAAGGACGTGATCGAGGGGGTGCGGATCGCCGGGGCGCAGGTCTTCGTCAGCGAGGTGATGGGGGACGGCGTGCAGGCGCTCGTCTACTAGGGCGGGCGTAACGTGGAGGTATGAGGGGCTTCGACCTCGACCCGCGGGTGCCGCGCAGCCAGTACCGCCGGCGGCGGCGCTATTTCGTCATGATGGGGACGGCCGTGGGGCTGTTCGCCTTCGCGGGGTTCGTCGTGTACCGCTGGTCGCTCTGGCTCGCGGTCGCGATGTGTGTCGTGGCAGCACTGATCCCACCCCTTGCCGCCATCACCGGGAACCGGTGGGAGAAGGACGACAAGTGGTGGGATGAGCTCTGAGGCGCTCAGACTGCGATCGCGACCTCCGCCAGGCCGCCCTGCTGCGCGACCACCGTACGGTCAGCCGTGCCGCCCGGCACCAGCGCCCGCAGCGTCCACGTGCCCTCGGCCGCGTAGAAGCGGAACTGGCCGGTCGCCGAGGTCGGCACCTCGGCGGTGAACTCGCCGGTGGAGTCGAGGAGCCGGACGTAACCCGTGATGGGCTCGCCGTCCTTGGTCACCGATCCCTGGATCGTGGTCTCGCCGGGCTTGATGGTCGATGCGTCAGGGCCGCCTGCCTGGGCTCCACACATAAGTTGTCCGTCCTTTGGTCGTGAAGTCTTGAGGGGTGGGGAGTAGGGCTTACGTGCCTTACTTGCCGGTGCCGACCTCGATCGGCACGCCGACCAGCGAGCCGTACTCGGTCCACGAGCCGTCGTAGTTCTTGACGTTGGTCTGGCCGAGCAGCTCGTGCAGCACGAACCAGGTGTGCGCCGAGCGCTCGCCGATGCGGCAGTAGGCGATGGTGTCCTTGCTAAGGTCCACGCCCTCGCCCTCGTACAGGTCCTTCAGCTCGTCGTCGGAGCGGAAGGTGCCGTCGTCGTTGGCCGACTTCGACCACGGGATGTTCGCCGCGCTCGGCACGTGGCCCGGGCGCTGCGACTGCTCCTGCGGCAGGTGGGCCGGGGCGAGCAGCTTGCCGCTGAACTCGTCGGGGGACCGGACGTCGACCAGGTTCTTGACGCCGATGGCGTCGACGACCTCGTCGCGGAAGGCGCGGATCGAGGTGTCCTGGGCCTTCGCCGTGTACGTGGTCGCCGGGCGGGTCTTCACCTCGGTGACCAGGTCGCGGGAGTCCAGCTCCCACTTCTTGCGGCCGCCGTCGAGGAGCTTGACGGCGTCGTGGCCGTAGAGCTTGAAGTACCAGTAGGCGTACGCGGCGAACCAGTTGTTGTTGCCGCCGTACAGCACCACCGTGTCGTCATTGCCGATGCCGCGCTCGCTCAGCAGCGCCTCGAACTGCTCCTGATTGACGAAGTCGCGGCGGACCGGGTCCTGCAGGTCGCGCTTCCAGTCGATCCGGATCGCGTTCTTGATGTGGTTCTTCTCGTACGCGGCCGTGTCCTCGTCCACCTCGACGACGACGACGTTGGGGCTGTCGAGGTTGGCCTCGACCCAGTCGGCGTCTACCAGGACGTCGCTGCGGCTCATGATGTTTCTCCTCCGGGGCAGTTGCGGCGGTTCGGTGCGCAGGCGCGCGCAGCGCGCGATCCAGCGCGAATACGGGCGGGGGTGCCGGGACGGGCGGCGGGAGGGCGCGGCGCGAACTGCTGCGCCCGCAGGTCGCTGCGGCCGGCTCAGGCGGCGCGACAGAGCATGGCGGAAACGCGGCACAGGTCGACTGCCCGCCGCTTCGTGAGATCCGCCTGTCGCTGCTTCATGCGCCCGATCGTACGGAGGCGTGGGCGGCCGTGTCACCGGCGTGTCGTATTCTGAGATGAGATCGTCCGTAATGCGGGACGAGATGGTGGTGAATGGGGGCGGAGGCGGGTCTGCGGGGGCGCTTCGCGGCGGCTATCTACCTGCTGGACGCCCCGGTCTCACGCTTCGGTACGCCCGGCGGTACGGCTCCTGGTTCGGCTCTGTCAGCCCGCGAGCCGCACGTTCGTGCCGGTCAGCTTGACGCTGATGCCGTCCACCGTGGCCGTGACCGCGCCCAGCTTGATGCCCTCGGGCAGGCCGTCGACCTGCCGGGTCACGTCCACGGAGCGGCGCACCCGCTGCTCGCCGCCGGGCAGCCGGGCCGCCTCCGGCGGGACCTCGTCGGCGCGGACCCGTACGGTGTCGCCGCCGGTGGTGGTGACGGTGGACAGGACGGTGCCCTCGCGGCCGGTGCCGAGGGTGTCGCCATCCGCGGTGACCTTCACCTTGCCCCCGCCGCCGTACGAGATCTTGACGCCCTGCTTGCCGGTCGCGGCGGTCAGCGCGTCGTAGCCGATGAGCGCGGTGCCGTCGGTGCTCTCCGCGGTGGCGCTGGCGTAGTCGCTGCCGACCTCGACGCCGGTGAACTTCGCGTTCAGCTCGGAGATGGTGATCTGGTCACCGCTGCCGCCGGAGGCCGCCGCCTCCACGCCTGTCATGTGGACGTCGATGTGATCGAGGCGCTTCTGCACGACCTGGGTGAGGAAGGGGAAGCCCTTGATGAGCACATCGGTGTCCCCGGAGAGCCCGTGCAGCGACTGGATCTTCTCGGCCGCCTTGTCCTCGGCGATCTTCACCGTAATGCGGTCGGCGGCGACGAAGATCAGGCTGAAGACGGCGAAGAGGACGAGAAGTATTCGCAGTGCGCGCATGGTGGTGCAGGACCCCCCGGTCGAGTGGAACGGTGGCCTGGGAGCCTAGCGCGGCGTATCGGACAGGTCGACGTCGGTCCCGCCGCCGCTGATGTCGATGCCGTTCTTGTCGATGTTCACGGACTCCAGGGTGATGCCGGGTGGGAGGTCGGTGATCTGCCACTCCCAGTTGAGGTTCTTGCGTACGAACGCGGGCAGGCCGCTGGTGTTGGTGGCGCGCATCCGGATGGTGTCGCCGCCGTGCACGCTGATGGTGCCGGTCGCGGACTGCTCGCCCAGGATCGGGACCTCGACGCTGGCCTTGACCTGCTGGTTGCCCGCGGCGTCGGCGCCGCCGTAGCCGACCTGGACGACGCCGCCCGGTATGGCGGCGGAGACATCGTCGTAGTCGAGGTGGACGCGGCCCTCGGCGCGCTTGGCGCGGGCGCGGTCCCAGTTGTTGCCGATGACGCGGACGTCGCGGAGGTCCGCGACGGCCTTCGAGAGCTTCAGGGGGGCGCCGCCGCCGGTGCCGCTGGTGGCCTCTATGCCGCTCATGTCGATGGTGACCTCGCCGAATTCCTTCGCGAGGACCTGGGTGAGGAAGGGAAACCCCTTGATATCGATCTTGGGCTTCTCGGTGAGCCCGTACTCGCGCTGCACGTCCGAAGCGGCGCGGTCCTCGGCGCGGCCGAGGGCAATGCGGTCGCCGGCGACCGCCAGGGCGGCGAGGAGCACCAGGGCGATGAGGGCGTACCGGAGCGCGCGCATGCGGCCGAGCGTACGTGGTCGTCCGGTGCGACTGTGTGATGTGGGGGCGCTTCAGGGAGGCGCCCCGGAAGGCGCTTCCCGGGGGACGCTTCCCGCGCGTCGCGCGTTTCGCCCTGCCGCGGAGCGGCAAGCCGCCTGTCAATGGCTGCAACCACCGCTCATCGATACGCAACCCTCGATGGAATCCGCGTCTTCTACCGCGAGGCGGGTCCGCCCGACGCCCCCGTGGTGCTGCTCCCGCACGGCTACCCGAGCTCGTCCTTCCAGTACCGCGGCCTCATGCCCCAGCTGGCCGACCGCTGGCGACTGCTCGCCCCCGACTACCCGGGCTTCGGCTACAGCGACACCCCGGACCCGGCGGCTTTCCGCTACGACTTCGACGGTTACGCCGGCTTCCTCAAGCAGTTCACCCAGGCCCTCGGCGTCCGGCGCTACGCCCTCTACCTGCACGACTACGGATCGCAGATCGGGCTGCGGCTGGCCATGCGGGCCCCGGAGCGGGTGGCGGCGCTGATCATCCAGAACGGGGACATCTACGAGGACCAGCTAGGACCCAAGTACAAGACGCTCAGGGACTACTGGGACCGGCCCACCACCGAAGGGCGGCGCCAACTGCTGGACGCCGTCACGGAGGACGCCCTCCGCGCGGAGTTCATCGGCGAGGTCGACGACCGGCTCGTCGAACGGATCACCCCCGACCTGTGGAAGCTGTCCTGGCCACTGCTCTCCTCCCCCGAGCGGCGGGAGGTCATGGTCGGGCTGATGGAGGGCCTGCGGGAGAACCTGGAGTGGTTTCCGAGATATCAGGCGTATCTGCGGGAGCACCGGCCGCCGACCCTTATCGCCTGGGGCCCGCAGGACGGCTACATGCCGGAGGGCGCCGCCCGGGCGTATCTGCGGGACCTGCCCGACGCGGAGCTGCACCTGCTCGACGGCGGGCACTGGCTGCTGGAGACCCACCTGGCCGAGGTGACTGCCCTGGTGCGGGACTTCCTGGGGCGGGTGCACGTCTGACGGGTGTCGGCCTGCGCCCGGCGCAGCTCGCCTTTCGCTTACGCCAGTGCCCGGCCCAGCAGGTAGATCGCCGGGGTGGCCAGGGCCAGTGGGAGGGTGACACCCGCCGTCATGTGGACGAAGCGCGATGGGAAGTCGTAGCTGGCCGTACGCAGGCCGATCAGCGCCGAGCAGCCGGCCGCGAGGCCGAGCAGCGCGCCGCCGGAGCCCAGGTCCGTCAGCTCGCCCGCCGCGAAGCCCGCTGCCGCGGCGGCCAGTGCGGCGACGACCGGTCCCGCGACCGGGGGCAGCGGTATGGCCCGTACCAGCGCGGCGATCGCGACTGCGGTGGCGCCGGTGATCACGGCGTCGGGCTCGGCTGCCAGGTAGCCGGAGGCCAGTACGGCGAAGAGGGTGGCGCCGACGGTTGCGGTGAGGGAGTTCAGGCGGTCGTCGGACGGGGTGGTGTTGCGCAGCTGGACGATGATGATCACCAGGGACCAGGCGCCCAGCGCGCCGAGCGCGACCGCGGGGCCCTGCGCGCGCTCGAAGGCGAGCATGGCGGCAGTCGCGGTGATCCCGCCGGCGGCGGCGAGCGCGATGCCCTGGCGGGCAGGCCACATCCCGTTCAACCGGAACCACCCCGCGGCGGTGACGACCTGCAGCGCGGCTACGACCCCGGCCAGGCCTGGCCGGGTATCGAATGCGGCAGCGAGGAGCAGCAGCAGCCCGATACCCGCGGTGATCGCGGCGGGCTGCCCGCCTGGGGAGATGACGGGCGAGGAGCCTTCGGCGCGGAGCTCTGCGGGCGGGGGCGCGGGGCGGCGGCGGGTGGGGGCGCCGTGGAGGGTGGGTGGGCCCATCTCGTCGTTGGGGAGGGGGCCACCGGGGGCGCCGGGGGCGCCGGGGCTGCCGGGGCTGGCAGGGGCGGCAGGGTGGCCGGGTCGCGTGCCGGTTGGGGCGCCGGGATGGCCCGGTCCTGCGCCGGCTGGGGCGCCGGGGTGGCCGGGTCCTGCGCCGGTCGGGGCGCCGGGATGGCCGGGGGGCGGAGTCGCGGCTCGGCCGGGGGGCGGGGTGTCGTCGGTGATCGGCGGCAGATACGCGGTGGCGGCGACATCCGCCGCGGGTGCGTCGTCCGTGATCGGCGGGAGGTACGCGGTCTCTGCCATGTCCGGCGCGGCGGCCGGGTGGCTGTGGGGCGACGGGCCAGTTGGCGGCTGGTTGTGGCGTGGCTGGCCGAGGGGCGACTGGCCGTGGGGCGACTGGCCGTGGGGTGACTGGCCAGCTGGTGACTGGCCAGCTGGTGACTGGCCGTGGGATGGCTGGCCGTGGGGCGACTGGCCGTGGGGCGACTGACCGTGGGGCGGCTGGCCGTGAGGTGACGGGCCAGCTGGTGGCTGGCCGTGGGGTGACTGGCCGTGGGATGGCTGGCCGTGAGGTGACTGGCCGGTCGGCGACGGACCGGGGGCCGGTTGCCCGTCCGGCGACGGGCGCCTGCGGCGGCCGGTCGGGGCGGCGGCGGGGGCGTCGGCGGTGACCGGGGGCAAGTACGCGGTCTCGACCGCGTCCTCGGCAGCCTGCTCGCCGCCCGGCACCCGTCTGCGGCGCCCGGTCGGCGCCGAGCCGGGGGCATCCGGAAGCGAGGCACCGATCTCGGTCTGCGGCCCATCGCCCAACTGCGCGGGCCGCTCCCAGCCCGCGGGCCATGCGGGCGAGTCCGCGCCGAGCGAGTCCGCGCCGAGCTGGTCCCTGCCGGGTGAGTCCGCGCCGAGCGGGTCGGCGGGGAGTGGGTCCGCGCCGAGCTGGTCCCTGCCGGGTGAGTCTGTGCCGAGCGGGTCCCCGGCGAACGGGTCCGCGCCGAGCCGGTCCGTGCCGGGCTGGGCTGGGCCGAATAGGGCCGGGGCGGTCGGGCCCGTGGGCTGCTGGGCGGCGGCGCTGCTGTCCTGCGGCGGGAGCTGTGGCTGGTAGGGCGGCTCTGCCGAGGAGCTGCTGGCGTCCAAGCGCTGGTGCGGCTGTGCGGCCGCGGTGTCCTGTTGCGGCGGGTACGTCGATCCCGCGAAGGGGTCCGCGGCGACCGCGTCCGCCTGCTGGCGGTGCTGTGCGGCTGCATCGTCCGCCGACGCGGGCGGCAGGTACGCCGTCTCCGCGAAGCCCTCCGGCGCGTAGCCCGCGCTCTCGCTCGGCTGCGGGCCGCCCTGCTCGGGGACCGGCGACAGGTATGCCGTCTCCGGGGCGCCCGGTGCGACGTGCGCCTCCGGGCCCGCCGCCTCCGCCGCGCCCGGGGTCTGCGCCGAGCCCGTGTCCCAGCCCGGCTGGCCCTCCAGGCCGACGACGTACGACCCGGAGTCGGCATGCGGCTCCGGCGCCGCCGCGTACGGGTCCTGGCTGCCGCCCGCGGCGTAGCCGTCGCCCGGTGCCGCAGGCATCACGTGCGGGTGCAGATGCTGCTGCTCGTACGGGACCTGCTCCCCGTACGGTGCCTGCTCCCCGTACGGAAGCGGTGTCTCATATCCGTACTGCGGCTGCTGCTGCTCGCCGCCGTACGGCGGATCGTGGGGTTCGTTGCTCATCGCGCCCTAGCCTCCCGCGAAGGGCGGCAGAACCTCAACCGTCCCCCCGTCCACCAGCCGCACCGCGGCGTGGTCGCGGGTCCCGACGGGGTCGCCGTCGACTAGGAACGAGCAGCGCAGCAGCACGCGCGCGAACTCGGGCCGGTCCGCGTGCGCGGCGCGCGCAGCGGCGAGCGCGTCGGCGAGCGTGGCCGCGGCGTACGGCTCCTCACCCGTGCCGGCGGCGGATTTCGCTGCCGCCCAGTACCGGATCGTGCCGGTCGCTGTGGCCGTCATGGCGGGTCCTTCCTGGCGATGGGCCCCTGCGGGGCGCCCTCCATGATGCGCTATGCCGCTGCCACCGGTGCGTGCTGCCTCCCCCGCGCGCCATCACCCGGAAGGCCCATCGCCCCCACCCCGCCCAAAACCTGGTAAAGCCTCCGCCCAAAGCCCCCAAACCCCCGTACAACAACCGGAAAGCGGTTGTTACCCAGGGCAACCGCAGCCGTAGGCTGCAGCCGTGCTGGTCCGACTCTTTCGCGTGTTTCTGCGCCCTTATCGCCTCGACATAGCCAAGCTCGTCGCCCTGCAGCTCATCGCCACCATCGGCACGCTCTACCTGCCCACCCTCAACGCCGACATCATCGACGACGGCGTGATCAAGGGAGACACGGGCTACATCCTCCGCCTCGGCGGCGTCATGCTCGCCGTCACCGTCCTGCAGATCCTCTGCCAGGCCGCCGCCGTGTACTTCAGCGCCCGCACCGCGATGGCCCTCGGCCGTGACCTGCGCGCCGCCGTCTTCGACCGCGTGCAGTCCTTCTCCGCGCGCGAGGTCGGGCACTTCGGGGCGCCGTCGCTGATCACTCGGACCACCAACGATGTGCAGCAGGTGCAGATGCTGTGCCTGATGGCGTTCACGCTGGTCGTCGCCGCGCCGATCATGTGCGTCGGCGGCATCGTCATGGCGCTCAACCAGGATGTGCCGCTCTCCGGGCTGCTGCTGCTCGTCCTCCCGGCCCTCGCCATCGTCGTCACGCTGATCGTCCGCCGCATGCGCCCGCTCTTCCGCTCGATGCAGGAGCGCATCGACGGCGTCAACCGCATCCTTCGCGAGCAGATCACCGGCATCCGCGTCATCCGTGCCTTCGTACGGGACGAGCACGAGCGGCAGCGCTTCGGTGCCGCCAACGACGACCTCCGCGACGTCGCCATCAAGGCCGGGAAGCTGATGGCGCTGATGTTCCCGCTGGTCATGTTCGTCGTGAACATCTCCAGCGTCGCCGTCGTCTGGTTCGCAGCCCACCGCATCGACTCGGGCGACATGGAGATCGGCGCCCTCACCGCCTTTCTCGCCTATCTCATGTACATCCTCATGAGCGTCATGATGGCCACCTTCATGTTCATGATGATGCCGCGTGCCGAGGTCTGTGCCGAGCGGATCGATGAGGTGCTGAGCACCGAGACCTCGGTAGTTCCCCCCAAAGCCCCCGTCACCGAGCTGCGCGGCCGGGGGCACCTGCAGCTGCGCGACGTCGAGTTCCGCTATCCCGGCGCCGAGGAGCCCGTACTCCTCGACATCGACCTCGCCGCCGAGCCCGGCCGTACCACCGCCGTCATCGGCTCCACCGGCAGCGGCAAGTCCACCCTCCTCGGCCTGGTCCCGCGGCTCTTCGACGTCACCGGCGGGCAGGTCCTGGTCGACGGCGTCGATGTGCGCGAGCTCGACCCCGACACGCTGGCCGGGACCATTGGGTACGTACCCCAGAAGCCGTATCTCTTCGCCGGCACCGTCGCCTCCAACCTCCGCTACGGCGACCCCGACGCCACCGACGACGACCTCTGGCATGCACTCCATATCGCACAGGCCAAGGACTTCGTCGAGCAGATGGACGGCGGCCTGGAGGCGTCCATCGCCCAGGGCGGGTCCAATGTCTCCGGCGGGCAGCGGCAGCGGCTCGCCATTGCCCGCGCGCTGGTCCGCAGGCCCGAGATCTATCTCTTCGACGACTCCTTCTCGGCCCTCGATTACGCCACCGACGCCCGGCTGCGCGCCGCGCTGGCCCGCGAGACCGGCGAGTCGACCGTCCTGATCGTCGCCCAGCGCGTCTCCACCATCCGCGACGCCGACCGCATCGTCGTACTCGACGAGGGCCGGGTCGTCGGCGACGGCACCCACCACGAGCTGATGGATACGAACCCGACCTACCGCGAGATCGTCCTCTCCCAGCTCACCGCGGAGGAGGCCGCGTGAGCGACGAGAACACCACCAAGCCCGCACCCGCCCCCGAACGCCGCGGCCCCACCCCCGCCGTCGGCCCGGCGCGCTTCATGGGCGGGCAGCCGACCGAGAAGGCGATGGAGTTCCGGCGCTCCAGCGTGCGGCTGCTGCGCATGCTGCGGCCCGAGCGGTCGATCGCGTATCTGGCCGTCGTGCTGGTCACCGTGCAGATGGTGCTGGTCGTCATCGGTCCGAAGCTGCTCGGCAAGGCCACCGACCACATCGTGGCCGGTCTCGTCGGCCGCAGTCTGCCGGCCGGTGTCAGCGCCGCCGAGGCCGCCGAGGGGCTGCGCCGGCAGGGCAATGACACGCTCGCCGACATGATCGGCAAGCTCGACGTCGTGCCCGGCCAGGGCGTCGACTTCGGCGCGGTCGGCACGGTCCTGATGTGGGCGGCGCTCGCCTACTCCGTCGCCGCGCTGTGCGGCCTCGCGCAGGCCCGGCTCGCGACCGTGCTCGTGCAGCGCGCGGTGCACCGGATGCGCCGCGAGGTCGAGGAGAAGCTCGGCCGGCTGCCGCTGTCGTACTTCGACAAGCAGTCGCGCGGCGAGGTCCTCTCCCGTACGACCAACGACATCGACAACATCGGCCAGACCCTGCAGCAGACCCTCAGCCAGATCGCGATGTCGCTGCTGACGATCGTCGGCGTGCTGGCGATGATGTTCTGGATCTCGCCGCTGCTGGCGCTGGTCGCGCTGGTGACCGTGCCGCTGTCGATCGTGGTCGCCACCCGCATCGGGAAGCGCGCCCAGCCGCAGTTCATCGCCCAGTGGAAGACGACGGGCAAGCTCAACGCGCACATCGAGGAGATGTACACCGGCCACTCGCTGGTGAAGGTCTTCGGGCGGCAGCGCGAGTCCGCGGAGATCTTCCGCAAGGAGAATGAGGAGCTTTACGGGTCCTCGTTCAAGGCGCAGTTCATTTCCGGGCTGATCCAGCCCGCGATGATGTTCATCGGCAACCTCAACTATGTGATGGTCGCCGTCGTCGGCGGGCTGCGGGTGGCGAGCGGCGCGCTGTCGATCGGCGATGTGCAGGCGTTCATCCAGTACTCGCGGCAGTTCAGCCAGCCGCTCAGCCAGGTCGCCTCGATGGCGAATCTCGTGCAGAGCGGCGTCGCCTCGGCGGAGCGCGTCTTCGAGCTCCTCGACGCCGACGAGCAGACCCCCGACCCGCAGCACCCCGAGCGCCCGGAGCACGTCCGCGGCCAGGTCGACTTCGACGACGTCTCCTTCTCGTACGACCCGGAGAAGCCGCTCATCGAGAACCTGTCGCTGAGCGTGCGCCCCGGCGAGACGGTCGCGATCGTCGGCCCGACGGGTGCGGGCAAGACGACGCTGGTCAATCTGCTGATGCGCTTCTACGAGGTGGACCGCGGGCGCATCCTCCTCGACGGCGCCGAGATCGCGAGGATGGAGCGCGAGACGCTGCGCGCCAACATCGGCATGGTGCTGCAGGACACCTGGCTCTTCGGCGGCACGATCGCGGAGAACATCGCGTACGGGGCGCCGTCCGGCACCTCCATGGACAAGATCGTGGCGGCCGCGAAGGCCACCCACGTCGACCGTTTCGTACGGACCCTGCCCGACGGCTACGACACCGTGCTCGACGACGAGGGCACGGGCGTCTCGGCGGGCGAGAAGCAGCTGATCACCATCGCGCGTGCCTTCCTCGCGGAGCCGTCGATCATGGTGCTGGACGAGGCGACGTCCTCGGTGGACACGAGGACGGAGGTCCTGATCCAGCACGCGATGGCGGAGCTGCGTACGGGGCGGACGTCCTTCGTGATCGCCCACCGGCTGTCCACGATCCGCGACGCGGACGTGATCCTGGTGATGGAGCACGGCCAGATCGTGGAGCAGGGCAACCACGAGACGCTGCTGGCGGCTGGGGGCGCGTATGCGCGGCTGTACGAGGCCCAGTTCGCGGCACCGGTGGCGGAGGAGGCGTAACGCGGATTACGGCTGCTGCGCCGCCCACTCCGCGATCCGCTGCAGCAGCTCCTCCGAGGCGGCGTTCTCCGCATGCCCCATGCCCTCCTCGATCCACAGCTCCGCCTCCGGGGCCGCCTCGGCCAGGGAGCGGGGGTGGTCCAGGGGGAAGTAGCCGTCGCGGTCGCCGTGGACGATCAGGATCGGGGTCGGTGGGATCAGGGGCATCGACTGCACCGGGGAGAGCGGGATCGGGTCCCAGCGCTCCGGATGGATGCGGGTCTTCAGGCCCAGTCGCGAGACCACCCGGCCGAGGCGGCGCTCCACCACCCAGTGGAGGCGTCGCATCGGGGCCGTACCGCGATAGAACCACCGCGCCGGAGCGCTGACCGCCGCCATCACATCGGGTGATGCATCCGTGCGCCCTCTGCGCGCCTCCGCCGCGTGCCGGATCACCACCGAGCCGCCCATGGAGAAGCCGACGGTGGCTACGCGGGAGTGGCCCAGGGAGCGGGCCCATGCCACCGCCGCGTCGAGGTCGAGGACCTCTTTGTCGCCGACCGTCGACCGGCCACCGGACCCGCCATGCCCCCGGAACGAGAACGTGACCACGCCCGCACGCTGCGCGAACACCTCCGCCGTCCGCCGGATCGCGGGCCGCCCCAGCGACCCGGTGAAGCCGTGTGCCACGACGATCACGAGCTCGGATCCGGGCGGGCCCGGGTCGTAGGCGGCCTCGATCCGTACGCCGTCCGAGGCGTGCAGAGTCGCGGAGCGCGCCGCCTCCTGTGATGGTGATGTGACGCGCGGTACATAACTGTGATCGGAAGCGGCCTCCGGTACGGAACTCATGTGGGGTATTCTCGCTCGCTAAGGATCCGGGCAGAGTAGCCCCCGGGTCCTTTCGTGCTTTCAGGGACCTGGACAGGGCCCCTCGGGAGTCGCGAGCAGCAAGCCGTAAGAAGCAGTGCCGCAGACGTCCTCGCGGACAACGAGGAGGAGCCACCGCCATGGGCAAGCGCAGTGACCGACCGGACAGCACGGCCACCATCACGGTCGCGGGGGGTGGCCGGCGATGAGTTCTCTCCTGCTGCTGACCAATGCGCTCCAGCCGTCCACCGAGGTGCTCCCCGCTCTGGGGCTGCTGCTCCACAACGTGCGGGTGGCCCCCGCCGAGGGCCCGGCCCTCATCGATACGCCCGGCGCCGACGTCATCCTCATCGACGGCCGCCGCGACCTGCCGCAGGTGCGCAGCCTGTGTCAGCTGCTCCGCTCCACGGGCCCGGGCTGCCCGCTGGTCCTGGTCGTGACGGAGGGCGGGCTCGCCGCCGTCACCGCGGACTGGGGCATTGACGACGTGCTGCTGGACACCGCGGGCCCGGCCGAGGTCGAGGCGCGACTGCGGCTGGCGCTCGGCCGGCAGCAGATCCCTACGGACGACAGCCCGACCGAGATCAAGAACGGCGACCTGACGGTCGACGAGGCCACCTACAGCGCCAAGCTCAAGGGCCGGGTCCTGGACCTGACCTTCAAGGAGTTCGAGCTGCTCAAGTACCTCGCGCAGCACCCCGGCCGGGTCTTCACCCGGGCGCAGCTGCTGCAGGAGGTCTGGGGCTACGACTACTTCGGCGGCACGCGGACCGTGGACGTGCACGTACGACGGCTGCGGGCCAAGCTCGGGCCGGAGCACGAGTCGCTGATCGGGACCGTACGGAACGTGGGCTATCGCTTCGTCGCGCCGGAGAAGGTCGAGCGGGAGGCGGCGGAGTCAGCTGCCGCGGAGGCCGAGAAGGTGACGAAGAGCGCGGCCCAGGAGTCCGGCCGGAAGGCATAGCTCTTCCGTTATACACAGGCCAGGTCAGGATGGGTCATCCCGCGTAGACTGCCCTCGTGGCCAAGGTGACGCGAGACGATGTCGCACGGCTCGCGGGCACGTCCACCGCGGTCGTCAGCTATGTCATCAACAACGGACCTCGCCCGGTGGCGCCTGCCACCCGCGAGCGGGTGCTGGCGG
The DNA here is from genome assembly GCF_048572725.1 of Streptomyces boninensis. Taxonomy (NCBI): domain Bacteria; kingdom Bacillati; phylum Actinomycetota; class Actinomycetes; order Kitasatosporales; family Streptomycetaceae; genus Streptomyces; species Streptomyces boninensis. The sequence goes on along the minus strand of NZ_CP183837.1, from coordinate 4,502,504 downwards.
CGATCGCGGAGCTGGGCTACCGCCCGGACCGCGTCGCGCAGGCGATGGCCTCGCGGCGTACGGACCTTATAGGCATGATCGTGCCGGACGCCCGCCAGCCGTTCTTCGCGGAGATGGCGCATGCGGTCGAGCAGGCCGCCAACGACCGCGGAAAGATGGTCCTGGTCGGCAATTCCGACTACCGGGATGACCGGGAAGTCCACTATCTGCGGGCCTTCCTCGGCATGCAGGTGTCCGGGCTGATCCTGGTCACGCAGGGGCCGAGCGATGTCGCGGCGGCCGAGATAGACGCCTGGGACGCGCGGGTCGTGCTGCTGCACGAGCGGCGCGAGTCGCCGGACGACTTCGTCGTTGTCACGGATGACGTGGGCGGCGCGCAGCTGGCCACCCGGCATCTGCTGGAGCACGGGCATCCGTATGTCGCCTGTCTGGGTGGCGTGGAGGGCACGCCGATCATCGGCGACCCGGTCACCGACCACATCGAGGGCTGGCGGCGGGCGATGGCCGAGGCCGGGATCGGCGCGGAGGGCCGGCTGTTCGAGGCGCCCTTCGACCGGTACGGGGCGTACGAGGTCGGGCTGCGGCTGCTCAGCGGACCGGACCGGCCGCCGGCCGTCTTCTGCTCGACGGACGACCAGGCGATCGGGCTGCTGCGGGCGGCGCGGGAGCTGCGCATCGACGTACCGGGCGAGCTGGCGGTCGCGGGCTTCGATGATGTGAAGGAAGCCGCGCTCACGGATCCGCCGCTGACGACGGTGGCCTCGGACCGCGAGGCCATGGCGCGGGCCGCGGTGGAGCTGGTGCTCGACGACGAGGAGCCGCGGGACGCGCCGCGGCGGTCGCGGATCAAGCAGTTCCCGTCGCGGCTGGTGGTGCGGCAGTCCTGCGGGTGTGGGTGACCTCACCCCGCGGCGGTCTTTATATCGGGCATACAGGTTTCTGTCGGACCTCTTAACCCGTCCTCAGGCGGCTCTCAGAAAGCGGCGGGATCGTCATTGTCATGAGCGATGACAGGTACCGCAGCAGTGACCAGCAGGAGCCTTACTCCGCCGGGGACGGCGTCACCGTGTGGCCCGGAGCCCCGCAGCCGCAGGCCGGCGGCGCCGGGATGGTGCCGCCCGCGCCTCCGGCGCCCCCCGCACCCCCGGTGCCGCCGCCCACGCAGCCCCCGTACGCCGGCTTCGGCGAGGGCGGCCTGCCCGCGGCCCCGGGCCCCGGACCCGAGGCCGCGCCCAAGGCGCGGCACCGCGCCCGCCGCCCCCTCGCCCTCTTCGCCGCCGTGGCGATCGTCGCCGGCGCCGTCGGCGGCGGCAGCGCCATCCTGGCGAACGAGCTCACCGGCAACTCCGCCTCCGCCAGCGGCAGCGGCATCGTGAACGGCTCCAACGTCTCCAGCGGCAGCAGCGGCGTCTCCGCCGTCGCCGCGGCCGTCAGCCCGAGCGTCGTAGAGATAGAGGCCGCCACCAGCGCCGGAAAGTCCATCGGCTCCGGCGTCGTCATCACCAAGGACGGCGAGATCCTCACCAACAACCACGTCATCTCCGGTGCCCAGAGCATCAAGGTGAAGTTCAGCGACGGCTCCAGCGCCAACGCCGAGGTCGTCGGGACCGACGCCGACCACGACATGGCGCTGATCAAGGCGCAGGGCAAGAGCGACCTGAAGCCCGCCACGCTCGGCGACTCCGACGACCTCAAGGTCGGCGACGAGGTCGTCGCCATCGGCTCCCCCGAGGGCCTGTCCGGCTCCGTGACCAGCGGCATCGTCTCCGCGCTCGACCGCGATGTGACCGTACAGAAGGACCAGGACCCGCAGCAGGAGCAGCAGGCCCCGCAGGGCCAGGGCCAGGAGTGGCCGTTCGGCTTCGGCGGCCAGGAGTACAACGGCAAGGTCGGCGGCGACACCACCACGTACAAGGCCATCCAGACCGACGCCTCCATCAACCACGGAAACTCCGGCGGCGCGCTGGTCAACATGAAGGGCGAGATCATCGGCATCAACTCCGCCATGTACTCGTCCTCGAATGCGAGCGGCGGCGACTCGGGCAGCATGGGACTCGGATTCTCGATCCCGATCAACGACGTGAAGAAGAACCTCGACGACCTGCGGAACAATTGACCCTGTGAGTGAAGCCACGCACCAGCCCCGGATCCTGGTCGTCGACGACGAGCCCGCCGTACGCGAAGCCCTTCAGCGCAGCCTGGGCTTCGAGGGATACGCGACGGAGCTGGCCGTCGACGGCCTCGATGCCGTGGAGAAGGCCGATGCGTACCGGCCCGACCTGATCGTCCTCGACGTGCTGATGCCGCGCATGGACGGCCTGACGGCCGCCCGGCGGCTGCGGGCGACCGGGGTCACGACGCCGATCCTGATGCTGACGGCGAGGGATACGGTCGGTGACCGGGTCACCGGCCTGGATGCCGGGGCCGACGACTATCTGGTCAAGCCCTTCGAGCTCGACGAGCTCTTCGCCCGGATCCGCGCGCTGCTGCGGCGCAGCTCGTACGCGCAGGAGAGCGGGGCGGTCGACGACGACTCGCAGGTGCTCGCCCTCGGCGACCTGCGGATGGACCTCGCGACGCGCGAGGTCACGCGGGGCGGGCGGGCGATCGAGCTGACGCGGACGGAGTTCACGCTGCTGGAGATGTTCCTGGCGCATCCGCGGCAGGTGCTGACGCGGGAGCAGATCCTGAAGGCGGTGTGGGGGTTCGACTTCGAGCCGAGCTCGAATTCGCTGGATGTGTATGTGATGTATCTGCGGCGGAAGACGGAGGCCGGGGGCGCGTCGCGGGTGGTTCATACGGTGCGGGGGGTCGGGTACGTGCTGCGCAACGACGCGGGCGGGCCTGGCGGGCCGGGGAGCGCCGAGCGTTGATCGCACGGCTCAACCGGTTGCCGCTGAGATCGCGGCTCGCCCTGCTGGTGGCGGCCGCGGTGGCGGTGGCGGTGGCTGTGGTGGCCATGGCGAGCTGGCTCATCACCCGGGATCAGCTGATGAATGAGCTGGACCGGTCGCTGCGGCATGCCGAGGTGCCCAACACGCTTAACGTGCTCGAAGAGATCGGCTGCCAGAAGGAGAAGCCGGAGCGACTCCGGCAAGTAGGGCTCAACCCGGAGGGCACGGCCGCGCAGCTGGTCACGCCTGACGGCAGCACCTGCTGGGTGAGCGGCGAGCACACCTTCCCGGCGACGGACGAGGACAAACAGACCGCCGCCGCGACGGAGACGCCGGGGCCGGGAAGGGGCCCGGCCGCCTACGCGCTGCACACCATCACGGTGGACGGCACTGATTGGCGGGTCTTCACCCGGCCTTACGGCGGGGCGACCTATAACGACCAGCCGACCGCCCTCTCCATCGCCAAACCCATGAGCGAAGTCACCGGCCCCCTCTCCACCCTCACCTGGGTTCTCGCCCTCGTCGCCGGCGCCGGCGTCATCGGCTCCGGCATCGCCGGCGTCACCCTCGCCCGCGCCGGGCTTCGCCCGGTGGAGCGCCTCACCGGCACCGTCGAGCACGTAGCCGCCACCGAGGACCTGAGCGTCCGCATCCCCGTCGAAGGCGACGACGAGATCGCCCGCCTCTCCCGCTCCTTCAACGCCATGACCGAGGCCCTGGCCTCGAGCCGCGAGCGCCAGCAGCAGCTCATCGCCGACGCCGGACACGAGCTGCGCACGCCCCTGACCTCGCTCCGTACGAACATCGAACTCCTCGCCCGCAGCGAAGAGTCCGGGCGCCCCCTCCCACCCGAGGACAAGAAGGAGCTCCTGACCTCCGTCAAGGCGCAGATGACCGAGCTCGGCGCGCTGATCGGGGATCTGCAGGAGCTGGCCCGCCCGGACACCGTGCCGGGGGCGCGGCCGCCGCAGGTCGTCGGGCTGCATGACATCGCGCAGAAGGCTGTCTCCCGCGCCCGGTTGCGGGCCGCCGACCGGGTCGGCGTCGTCGCCGAGCTGGCACCTTGGTACGTACGTGCCGAGCCGGCCGCTCTCGAACGGGCGGTGGTGAATCTCCTCGACAACGCCGTGAAGTTCTCCCCGGACGGCGCTGAGGTGGAGGTCCGGATCCACCCCGATACCGGCGAGCTGACCGTACGCGATCACGGTCCCGGCATTCCGCCGGACGACCTGCCGCATGTCTTCGAGCGCTTCTGGCGCTCGCCCGCCCACCGCGGGCTGCCCGGCAGCGGGCTCGGGCTGTCCATCGCGGCCCGTACGGTCCAGCAGGCCGGTGGCGCGATAGAGCTGAGCGAAGCCGACGGCGGCGGCACCCTCGCCTCCGTCCGCATCCCGGGCGCGCCCGAGGAGCCGCCCGCCCCGCCGCCCACCGATGCGCCTAACGGCATGCCTCGTACGGGTGAGGGTCCGGCGGAGGACTGACCGGATCGGCTTTCCTTGCGCGCATGAGTCTCTCCCGTCGCGGCATGCGCGCCGCGCTCGCCCTGTCCTTCGCCGCCGCTCTCGCCCAGGCCGCCCCCGCGGCCGTCGCGGCCGACCACGCCGGCGCCCAGCCGGACGCCGGCAGCCACCTGATTCTCGCGGTGCAGAGCGTCGCCGACCCGGACAAGACCCAGCTCGCCTACCTCACCTGCGACCCGGCGGGCGGCAACCACCCCGGCGCGGAGGCCGCCTGTGCGGCGATCGGCGAGGTGGACGGCGACTTCGGCGACCTGGAGGAGACGCAGGGGATGTGCACGATGGAGTACGCCCCGGTCACGGTCCGGGCGTACGGGCACTGGGACGACGACATCGTCCACTGGTCGTCCGAGGAGTACCCGAACGCCTGCGCCGCCGACCTCGCCACCGGCGGCCAGATCTTCAACTACACCGCCGCGGCCCCGGTCCTCCGCTGACCACCCTCACTTGACCGTGTCCAGATAGTGCATGCCGCCGTCGGCGAGGTTCTTCACCTGCGTCTCGACGTCCTTCGCCGACAGGCCGGCCTTGCCGTTGAAGTACATCCAGTCGACCTGCATGTCCCAGGCCCGCTCGCCCTGGAACGGCAGGTCGACGAACCACGTGTTGAGGTGGATGGACATGTCGGAGCGCGGGGCGTAGGCCTTGCCGTTGACGTAGACCTTGCGGCCGTCGACGCGGTACGTGACCGAGCTGTCCGTCACGGTCATGGTCATCGTGCGCCAGCCCGCCAGGCTCCGCTCCACCTTGCTGGTGACCCGGTCGCCCTTGTCCGCGTGCCGCCAGCTGGTGGTGTCGAGCTTGGGGCCCGGGGCGCCCCAGCCGCCGTTCGGCATGTACTCGTTGTCGAGCTCGCTGTAGGCGTCGCCCTTGCCGCCCAGGGTGTAGAAGCTCTGGTTGACGTGGTCGCCATTGCGGCCCGTGGTCGGCTTGTCGCTGAAGCGGACGCGGGCTGCGTACGTGCCGGTGCGGAACTTCTGCTTCAGGGTGCCGACGCTGGACTGCTTGGTGCCCGCCTTGGTGCCGTCGGTGCTGGCGCGCAGCTGGATCGCCTGGCCGCCGGTGTCGGCGGGGCCGGCCGGGAAGGAGACGTTGCCCGGCGTCCACGTGTTCTCGATGCCGGGTCCGCCCTTGCTCGTACGGACCAGCCAGCCGTGCTTGAAGAGCGCCCGGTCCTTCGGGCCGCGGTAGTTGAAGTCGTCGAAGAGGACGCCTGACGGGGTCTGCGGGGCCATCTCCGGCGCGGCTTCGGCGTCGTCGGGGGCCTTGCTGATGCCCTCCGGCTCCTTGCCCCAGGCGAGGTCGCCCTTCAGGTGCGCGGTGACCTGCTCGGACTCCTTGAAGCTGGTCTTGTCGGCGTCGAAGGAGCGGTCGTTGGACTGCTGCATCTTCTTCTGGTCGACGCGGTAGAGCTGCAGCTCGATGCCCTTGCTGTTCTCGCCGGGCCGCAGGCTGCCCGCGGCCTCGGTGAAGGCGAGCTCGAGGACGTGGTCGGCGGTGTCGTCCGAACTGCCCGACTCCCGGATCCGGCCGGATATGTTCGAGCAGCCGACCACCGCCTGGATGCAGTTGAACGAGTAGCCGGAGGCCGCGTCGTCCGCGGAGAAGTGGTAGCGGAGCCGCACGTCCGCGAGCTTCACCGGCTTGTCGGAGGTGTTGAAGACCTCCAGCCAGGGCTTGGCCGTGGCGGCCGTCGCCGGGGTGTCGGTCCGGTACCTGACCTTGAGGTCGGTCGGGTCCGGGTTCGCCTTCTTGTACAGCGGATACAGCGCGGTTCCGCCCGCCGCCAGGACGCCTACGAGCAGCAGCAGTCTGATCGTGGGCCACACGCGGCGACGTGGTTTGCGGCGCGAAGAAGTCGCCACGGGAGTTCCTCCTGATGTTCGGGGCTTGCATGGGCTGCGACGCATGAGGCGGACGGATGGTTGTACGCATCTTTGCGTGAGAAGCGGCACCTGGTAAACCAACGACGGGCGGTAAAGCGGTTGTTAGTATCTGGTCTCAATTTGATCGATTGGTGGGGGCCACGCGTTATGGATCTCGTTGTTGTCGGGCTTGGATACGTAGGGCTGCCGCTCGCGCGTTCCGCCGCGGGCGCCGGCCTGAAAGTCGTCGGGCTGGACAGAAACGCGCAGGTCGTCGCGGGCCTGAATTCCGGCAGGTCGCATGTCGATGACATCTCGGATCCCGAGATTCGTACCATGCTCGACCAGGGCTTCACGGCGGTGGACAACCCCGAGGTGATCGCCGGCGCGGGCGCGGTCGTCATCTGCGTACCGACGCCGCTCACCGGGCACGGGGCGCCCGACCTCGCCGCGGTGCACGCCGCGGTCGACGACGTCGCCGCCCACCTGACGCCCGGCACGCTGGTGGTGCTGGAGTCGACCACATACCCGGGCACCACCGACGAGGTCGTACGACCGCGCCTGGAGGCCGGCGGGCTGCGCGTCGGCGAGGACTTCCACCTGGCCTTCTCCCCTGAGCGCATCGACCCGGGCAACCCCGTCTACGGCCTGGAGAACACTCCCAAGGTGGTCGGCGGCGTCACCGCGGACTGCACCAAGGCCGCGCGCGGGCTGTACGAGCGGTTCGTCGGGCAGGTCGTGGAGGCGAAGGGCACCCGCGAGGCCGAGATGGCCAAGCTGCTGGAGAACACCTACCGGCATGTGAACATCGCGCTGGTCAACGAGATGTCGATGTTCTGCCGCGAGATCGGCGTCGACCTGTGGGACGCGATCAGCCTCGCCGCCACCAAGCCGTTCGGCTTCCAGGCCTTCTACCCGGGCCCGGGCGTCGGCGGGCACTGCATACCCATCGACCCCAACTACCTGTCCTTCAAGGTCCGCTCCCTCGGCATCCCCTTCCGCTTCGTCGAGCTGGCCCAGGAGATCAACAACCGGATGCCCGGATACGTGGTCAGCCGGGCGGCCGAGCTGCTCAACGAGCACGGCAAGGCGCTCCGCGGCTCCCGCGTGCTGCTGCTCGGCGTCACGTACAAGCCGGACATCTCCGACCAGCGGGAGAGCCCTGCTCTCACCGTCGCCGAGGACCTGCGCGCCCGCGGCGCCGTGCTGTCCTACTTCGACCCGCGGGTCGAGGACTGGACGGTCGGCGGCGAGCCGGTGGCCCGCGTCGACGACTACCTGGCAGAGGCCGAGACCGCCGACCTCACCGTGCTGCTGCAGCCGCACCGCGAGCTCGATCTGCCCGCGCTCGCCGACCGGGCGCAGGCCCTGTTCGACACCCGCGGCAAGACCGAGGACCATCCCCGGGTGGTCAAGCTGTGAGTCAGCAGGACCCGTACATACCCGGAGCCGCCGAGGCCGGCGGGCGGCGAGGGCATCGCAGACGCCGCCACCTGCGCGTCTCCTACCTCGTCTTCCTGGGCCTCGCGGCCCTCGTCGCCACCCGTCTCGACGCCGGTTCGCTGCACCTGTACGCGATCGGCGCCATGGGGCTGCTGTCGCTGAAGATGCTCGGCGCGCTCTTCTACCGGCCCGCGAAGGCGGGCCGGGACGAGCTGATGTACCTGGACAACTGCTGGGTCACCGCCGTCATCCCGATCTACAACGAGGACCCGGCGATGTTCGAGCAGGGGCTGCGCAGCCTCCTCGCGCAGAGCCGGCTGCCCGACGAGATCCACATCATCGACGACGCCAGCGCCGACCCCGGCGGCATCAAGGTCGCCAAGCGGATGGGCCGGGAATTCCGCGCGCACGGCGTGAAATACACGGTGAGCGTGCAGCCGAAGAACGCCGGAAAGCGCGAGGCGCTGGCCCGCGGATTCCAGGCGGCGCCGTACACCGATATTTTCCTGTGTGTGGACTCGGACACCATCCTTTCCCGGGATACGGTCCGTGAGTTGCTGATCCCGATGGCGGACGAGCGCATCATGGCGTCCACCGGCATGGTGCTGGCGCTGAATCACGACAGCAATCTCTTTACCCGGCTGCAGGATCTCCGCTACGGAAATTCCTTTCTCTTCGAGCGGGCCGCGTACTCCCGGCTGAAGTCGGTGCTCTGCTGCTGCGGCGCGCTGTCCGCGTACCGCGGCACCCTGGTCCGCCGCTATCTCCCGGACTTCCTCAACCAGCAGTTCCTCGGCAAGCCCGCCGTCTTCGGCGACGACCGCCGGATGACCAACTACGCCCTGATCGAGGGCCGGGTGGTCTTCCAGGAGACCGCCGTCGGCTACACCGCCGTCCCGGAGAAGCTCCCGCACTTCCTGCGCCAGCAGGTGCGCTGGAACAAGTCCTTCTTCCGCGAGTCCCAGTGGGCCTTCCGCAAGCAGCCGAAGTGGCGGCCGGCGTTCTGGCTGACCACCATGGAGCTGGCGCTGTGGCTGGTGTTCGGCTCGGCCATGTTCTACTCGATGGTCATCCTGCCGATACTGCGCCCCGAGCAGTTCCTCAACCACATCGGCGACTACCTCATCTTCATGGTGCTGATGGGCTACCTGCGCAATGTGCGCTATCTCGACTTCCCGCGCCGCGGGATGGGCTTCATCAAGCGCTTCGGCATGTTCCTGCTCGCCCCGCTGTACGGGGTCATCCAGCTGACGCTGCTCACGCCCCTGCGCTTCTACGCCCTGCTGACCCTGAGCAAGGGCAGCTGGGGCACCCGCCAGTCCGGCGTCGAGGTGACGGTCGGCGGCCACGAGGCGGAGGTCGCGGCGGTGTGGGAGGAGGAGGACCCGTACTCGGACCCGTCGGTCACGAGCACGCTCCAGACGATGCGCCTGGAGGGCGTGCAGCTGCGGCATACGCACACGGTGACGCCGATCCCGGCCGCGATGGCGGCGGAGCCGGGGCCCGCCCAGCAGCAGGCGGTGTCGTGGGGCACGCAGGCGGCTGCGCCGCAGCAGCAGCATTATCAGGACGCGTACTACCAGCCGTATTCGTACGAGCCGTACGCGTACGAGGGGCACCCGGCCCCGGCCTATGAGCAGGAGCAGGTCCCGCTCTGGCCGGGCGCCGAACAGCAGCCGCAACAAGAACAGGCGCGCAACGACTGGTTCTACCGGTAGTACGTCATCGCCTCTTCGACCGTCACCACCGGCATCCCCCGGTCGTCGATCTCCTTCATCAGCGCGGCAAGACCCTCCCGGCTGATCTCGGTGCTCGACTTCGGGGGGCCGTCGGTGATGCGGTGCAGGCACAGGATCAGCCAGTCGCCGTTCTTCGCGCACCGGTCCAGCCGCCCGCCGACGCCCGTCAGCTGGTCGAGCTGGGTGCCGCCGACGCCCTCGCCGTCGGTGATGCCGGTCAGCGACTTCAGCCGGTACGGCATCGCGGGCGCGAAGGACTCGATCGTCTCGGAGATGATCGAGCGCGCCGTGGTGAAGTGCCGGCTCGCAAGGAGGTCCACCGGCACGCCGTCGGTGGTCTTCTGGAAGGAGCCGTGCGGATACGCGAAGTGCTCGCTGGTGAAGCCGTTGGACACCAGCCACTCGCGCAGCTTCCGCAGGTCGTCGTCGACCTGCTCGGCGCTGAGCTTCTCGTAGCTCGCCGTGTGGGCGTCGTTGGCGTACGCGTGCCCGGCCATCTCCCAGCCGGAGAAGTTCTGCATCGACCGCATCTGGTCGATGGTGAGGAAGCCGTTCGTGCCGATGGCGTCGGCGATGTTGTAGATCGTCCCCGGGAAGCCGTAGGCGTCCATCGTGGGCCTGCCCAGGCCGTGCACCGAGTGGTGGGAGTCGTCGAAGGTGATCGACACGACGCCCTTCGGGAAGACGGCCGAGGTGTCCGGGACGGCCTCGATGGCCTGGAGGTTGTACGTGACCGGGCCGCCGCCGCTGTCGTACGCGGCGAACGACATGTCGGTGAAGCCGGTCGTCGTGGACGGCACCCCGTCCCGCGAGACCGAGAAGGCCCCGGCGGCGCCGCGCACGTCCGACCACTGCAGGTGCACGGTGACCCACTCGCCGGACTGCACGTAGTTCGCGGCCTTGGCCGAGTGGATGTGGTACTGCCACACGAAGTTGTTCGCGAGGCCCTGGCTGCCGAGGTAGAAGACCAGCTTGGACAGCTTCGCCGTGTCGTCGACGCGGAAGATCAGCCGGATCATCTTGCCCGTCAGGTTCTGCGGGTCGAGCCCGGTCTTCCTGACGTACGACTGCTTGCCGTTCCCGGCCGTCGTGACGCGCAGCGACTGCGTGCCGCGGATGAAGCGCTCGGTGTCGTACCGCTCGGAAGAGGCGGTGCCGGAGCCGCCGATCGACCAGCCGTGCTTGCCCTGGAACTGCTCGGACCAGGTCGCCCTGCGGTACTTCGGGCGGCGCCCGGAGGGCGGTATGGACGGCACCGTCAGGTCCGCGGCCGTCTTGCCGCCGGCGAAGTTGAGGTCGGCGACCGCGGCGGCGTTGGCCATGTCCCCGCCACCGCCGAAGGTCCGCTCGGCGTACGCCCCCAGCGCACCGCCGCCCGCGGCGAGCAGCCCGCCGGTGCCGGCGAGGCGCAGCGCGGAGCGCCGCCCGATCTTCCCGTCGTCCTTCTTCCTGGACGGGGTGGGCGCTCTGTGGCTGGCTATGGGCCTCTCGTAGCTCAAGGCGACTTCTCCTCAGGTAGTGCAACCGGACGCAGGACCTGTGCCAGGCCCTGCGTGCTCCGGCCGACGCTGTGGGGAACGCCGGGAATTGGTCGCGGACGAGTATACGAATCCGCCCCGACCCGGATGTGCCCGGGCGGGGCGGACGCGCTTGACCTGCTTGTTCCCGGCTTGCCCTACTTGATGACCTTGATCCGGTCGGCCTTCGGCGGGGCGATCGGCTCCGCCGCGGAGGACTTCGCGAGGAAGTCGCCGAGCGCGGCCAGGTCGTCGCCGCCGACGAGGGGGTTCTTGCCCTGGCCGAGGGTCTTGAAGCCGTCCCCGCCGCCGGCGAGGAAGGAGTTCATCGCGACCCGGTAGGTCTTGGCGGGGTCGATGGCGTCGCCGTTCAGCTTGATGCTGTCGGCGACCACCCGGGCCGCGCCCGCCTTGGTCATGTCCAGGGTGTACGTCAGCCCGTCGGAGATCTGCAGGATCTTCGGCGAGGCCTCATTCGCGCCGCTGACCTGCTCCTGCAGCGCCTTGACGAGCTGCTCGCCGGTGAGGTCGACGAGGTTGACCGTATTGCTGAAGGGCTGGACGGTGAACGCCTCCCCGAACGTCACGACCCCGTCGCCCTCGGACCCCGACGCCTTGTGCGTCAGATCGGCGCGGATGCCGCCGGGGTTCATCAGCGCGAGGACCGCCTTGTCGTCCTTCGTCTTGGCGTGCGCCAGCTGCGCGTCCGCGATGAGGTCGCCGAGCGGCGACTCGGGGGTGACCGAGCCGGGGATGTCGCCGGAGATGTAGCCGAGCGGCTTGCTGGCGATGGGGGCGGCCAGGTCGCCCCAGTACTTGATCAGCTTCGTCATGTCCGCGGCCTTGGGCTGCTCGCGGTCCACGACGTGGTTCGCCGACTTCACGCTGGTACGGACGATGTCGCCGCGGGCGCGGTCGTACGTCAGCGTGGTGTCGGTGTAGAGGCGGCCGAAGGAGGCCGCGGAGGTCACCATGCGCGGCTTGCCGGACGGGTCCGGGACGGTGCACACGTACGCCTGGTGGGTGTGGCCGGTGACCAGGCTGTCGACGCCCGCGTCGGTCTTCTTCGCGATGTCCGCGATCGGGCCCGAGATGCCGGAGCCCGGGCCGTCCGCGTCGCAGTCGTAGTTGTACGAGGTGGAGGCGGGCATGCCGCCCTCGTGGATCAGGGCGACGACCGCCTTCACGCCCTTCTTCCGCAGCTCCTTCGTGTACTTGTTGATCGTCTCGGCCTCGTCGAGGAACTTCAGGCCCTTCACGCCCTCGGCGGAGACGATGTCGGGCGTGCCCTCCAGGGTCACCCCGATGAAGCCGATCTTGACGCCCTTCTTCTTCCAGACGGTGTACGGCTTCAGGATCGGCTTGTTCGTCTTCTCGTCGACCACATTCGCCGCGAGATACGGGAAGTCGGCGCCCTCGAACTTCCGGCCGTCGTCGTAACAGCCGTCCTTCGGGTGGCAGCCGCCGTTCTGTATACGCTGCAGCTCGGTGCGGCCCTCGTCGAACTCGTGGTTGCCGACGCCGCCGACGTCGAGGCCGAGCTTGTTCATCGCCTCGATGGACGGCTCGTCGTGGAAGAGCCCGGAGACCAGCGGGCTGGCGCCGATGAGGTCGCCGGCCGCGGCGGTGACGGAGAGGTCGTTGCCTTTACGGGCGGTGCGCAGCGAGTTGGCGAGATACTCGACGCCGCCGGCCTTGATGGTCTTCTTCGTACCGTCCGGCTGGTCCTCGGTGACCTGCCCGGAGGAGCCGGCCGGCGGCTCCAGATTGCCGTGGAAGTCGTTGAACGACAGCAGCTGCACGTCGACCTTGCCGCCCTTGCCGCCCTTGGCGGCCGACGGTCCGTCGCCGCTGTCGGCCCCGGCCGGCACCGCGAACGCCGCTGCCGCGAGCGCGCCCGCCGCCAGCAGGACACCGGCCCTCCGGGCCCCCGCCCGGCTCATTGTCACCATGACGCTCCGCTTCCCATAGTTCTGGCCTGAGGAGCGCAGCCTAAGGTCAACGCGCGTAGCGCAACAGGGTCATGCGGTTAAGAAGAGGTTGCGCGTCGAGGTACCTTGGCCCGTACCCTCTGACCCATGAGTGACTCAGGGGCCGCAGTACCGCAGGGCGCGCAGGGCGTACATGAAGGCGCGGAAATCGCCGTGCCGACCGGGGCCGGACGCATCGTCGTCACCGACGAGCTGACCTCGCAGCAGGTCCACGACGTGCTCGGCATCCTGGACGCCGCGGCCGCCGCCGACGGCCGGCAAGCCGTATCGGAGCAGGGCCGGCTGCAGCTGCGCGGCGGCCGGCGCCCGGGTGTGCAGCACCTGCTGCTGTCCGCGGGCGGCGTGCTCGCCGGGTACGGGCAGCTGGAGGGCACGGATCCGGTGGAGGCTCCGGCGGCCGAGTTCGTCGTCCATCCGGAGCAGCGGCGCAATGGCTATGGGCGGGCCCTTGGCGACGCACTGCTCGCCGAGTCCGGGCATCGGCTGCGGGTGTGGGCGCATGGCGGGCATCCGGCGGCGCGGCATCTGGCGCGGCTGCTGGGGCTGGCGCTCTTCCGCGAGCTGCGCCAGCTGCGCATGCCCCTGACCGGGGCCGACCTCCCGAATCCGCAGCTCCCGGCCGGAGTCACCGTCCGCACCTTCCGGCCCGGCGAGGACGACGCCGCTTGGCTCGCGCTGAATGCCGCCGCCTTTGCGCACCACCCGGAGCAGGGCTCCCTCACTCAGCGTGATCTGGAGGATCGCAAGTCGGAGCCGTGGTTCGATCCGCACGGGTTCTTCCTCGCGGAGCGGGGTGGGGAGCTGGTCGGCTTTCACTGGACGAAGGTGCACAGCGCGGAGCAGGTGGGTGAGGTGTACGTGCTGGGCGTGGCGCCCAGTGAGCAGGGGGCGGGGCTGGGGAAGGCGTTGACTTCGCTGGGGCTGCGGTATCTGGCGTACGACCGGTCCATGCCGACGGCGATGTTGTACGTGGACGCGGACAATGTCGCGGCGGTGACGGTCTATGAGCGGCTGGGTTTCCGTACGCACGAGACGGATTTGATGTACCGGACCGAAGGCTGAAGCCGCTGCGGGCCGAGTGACGGCTGGGCCGCGGAGCGAGGGGACGCCTCCTGAGCGCCACCTCGCCGTTACCCTCGGTTCAACCACGCTTGCGAGCATCAGTGAATGCAGCGCACCCCCCAGTCCCTGGCCGTAGTGCCCGATGCCGCCCCGGCACGGGACAATGGGGGCATGGAAGAACCGACCGCCGCATCCGGTGTCTCACCTGCGCAGTCGCCGCCGCAGGCGGCTCCGCAGCCCTCCGTCGGCTCCCTCGCCGCCCACCGGCCGCACGCGGTCGCCACCCCGCGGACGAACGTCGACGGCTCCGACCTGGCCCCGGACCTCGACGCGGACCCCGATGACTACGTCGGCTCCCCCGAGGACGAAGAGCTGCCGCACGGCCGCTTCCTGGACCGCGAGCGCAGCTGGCTCGCCTTCAACGAGCGGGTGCTCGAACTGGCCGAGGACCCGGCCACGCCACTCCTCGAACGGGCGAACTTCCTCGCCATCTTCGCGTCGAACCTCGACGAGTTCTTCATGGTCCGGGTGGCCGGCCTCAAGCGCCGCATCGCCACCGGCGTCGCCACCCGTTCGGCCTCAGGGCTGCAGCCCCGCGAGGTCCTCGACCAGATCTGGACCCGCTCCCGCGAGCTGATGGCCCGGCACGCCGCCTGCTACCAGCAGGACGTCGCCCCCGAGCTCGCCGACGAGGACATCCACCTGATCCGCTGGGACGACCTCACGGAGAAGGAGCAGGCGCGCCTCTTCACCCTCTTCCGCCAGCAGATCTTCCCCGTGCTGACCCCGCTGGCCGTCGACCCGGCCCACCCCTTCCCGTACATATCCGGGCTCTCCCTCAACCTCGCCGTGGTCGTCCGCAACCCGGTCACCGGCCACCGCCACTTCGCCCGCGTCAAGGTGCCGCCGTCCCTCTCCCGCTTCCTGGAGGCCTCGCCGCGGCGCTTCGTGCCGCTGGAGGACGTCATCGCGGCGCATCTGGAGGAGCTCTTCCCGGGGATGGAGGTGCTGGCGCACCACATGTTCCGGGTGACGCGCAATGAGGACCTCGAGGTCGAGGAGGACGACGCCGAGAACCTCCTCCAGGCCCTGGAGAAGGAGCTCATGCGCCGCCGCTTCGGCCCGCCGGTGCGGCTCGAGGTCGAGGAGTCCATCGACCCGTACGTCCTCGACCTGCTGGTCCGCGAGCTGAAGATCTCCGACTCGGAGGTCTATCCGCTGCCGGGGCCGCTGGACCTGACCGGTCTCTTCGGCATCGCGCGGCAGGACCGGCCGGAGCTGAAGTACCCGAAGTTCGTGGCGGGCACGCACCGCGACCTGGCGGAGGTGGAGTCGGCGTCGCCGCCGGACATCTTCGCGGCGCTGCGCGACCGGGATGTGCTGCTGCACCACCCGTACGACTCCTTCTCCACGTCGGTGCAGGCCTTCCTGGAGCAGGCGGCGGGCGATCCGGACGTGCTGGCCATCAAGCAGACGCTGTACCGGACTTCGGGCGACTCACCGATCGTGGACGCGCTCATCGACGCCGCGGAGAGCGGCAAGCAGGTCCTGGTGCTGGTCGAGATCAAGGCGCGCTTCGACGAGCAGGCGAACATCAAGTGGGCGCGCAAGCTGGAGGAGGCGGGCTGCCATGTCGTGTACGGGCTGGTGGGCCTGAAGACGCACTGCAAGCTGTCGCTGGTGGTGCGGCAGGAGGGCGAGAACCTGCGCCGCTACAGCCACGTCGGCACGGGCAACTACCACCCGAAGACGGCGCGGCTGTACGAGGACTTGGGGCTGCTGACCGCCGACCCGCAGGTCGGCGCGGACCTGTCGGACCTCTTCAACCGGCTGTCCGGCTACTCGCGCCGGGAGACGTACCGCCGGCTGCTGGTCGCACCGACGTCGCTGCGCGACGGCCTCGTCCAGCGCATCCAGAAGGAGACGGCCGCGGCGCGGGCGGGGGAGCCGGCGTACGTGAAATTCAAGGTGAACTCGCTCGTCGACGAGACGGTGATCGACGCGTTGTACCGCGCCTCGCAAGCGGGCGTGCAGGTGGACATCTGGGTGCGCGGCATCTGCGCCGTACGCCCCGGGGTCCCCGGCCTGTCCGAGAACATCCGGGTCCGCTCGGTCCTCGGCCGCTTCCTGGAGCACTCCCGGATCTTCGCCTTCGCGGCAGGCGGCGAGGACGAGGTCTGGATCGGCAGCGCGGACATGATGCACCGCAATCTCGACCGCCGCATCGAGGCCTTGGTGCGGGTGACGGACCCCGCCCACCGAGCGGCGCTGACGCGCCTACTGGAGACCGGCATGTCCGACGCGGTCGCCTCCTGGCACCTGGGCCCGGACGGCGAGTGGACGAGGCACAGCCTGGACCCGGAAGGACAGCAACTGCCGAATGTCCAGGAGCTACTCATCGACGCCCGGAGGCGCAGGCGTGGGGGTGGGTGAGATCTCGCAAGTCCGGGGGCAGGCGTCCCGCACGGCGGGACGGGTGGGCCCGGACGTACCGCAGGGCGCGTGCGTGACCGGCGCCGGGGTCGACGGGTGCGAGGTGATCGCGTGACACCAGCCCCGAAGCCCTCACCCGCTGCCCCGGCGACCGGCGCCACCGCCGGCCTCGTGCTCGCCACGTACCTCAACGAGCAGGCCACCGCCGTCCTGCGCGGCCTCCGCCTCTACGAGGAAGGAGGCGCCGACGGCGCCAGCGGAACGGCCGACGCCACCCACCAGGTGGCCCGCGCCGCCGAGCGCATCCGCGCGGCCCTGCACGCCTTCCGCCCCCTCACCGACCCCGCCTGGTCCGACCACACCCGCGCCGAACTCGCCTGGCTCGCCGCCCTCCTGGCCGGCGAACACGCCTACGCCGCCCGCCTCGACCGCCTCCTAGGCGCATTGCACCGCCTCGCCGGCGCCGGCGCCCTCCCCGCCCAACCCGGCACCCCACCGGCCCGCGGCCTCGGCGCCGCCCGCGCCGCCGCGCTGCTGCAGCGCCGCCTCGGCCTCGCCCGCAGCAAGGCCCACACCGCCGCGCTGCAGGCCGTCGGCTCCGCCCGCTACCACGCCGTGGCCGACGCCGTCGCCGTACTCGCCTCGGAAACCCCGCTGTCGCCGGCCGCCGACGCCCCGGCGGAAGCGCTGCTCCCGCTCGCCGAGACCTCCCGTCGCCACCTTGTCGAGGCCACGGCGGCGCTGCCGCTGGCGCGGGCCAGCCGCCCGTACAACGCGGAGGCGCTGGCGCGCGGGCTGTCCGCTACGGCGCCTGGGCTGCAGGAGGGGGCGGGGGCCGCGGGGGCCGCGGGCGCGGCGGAGCAGGCGGTGAGTGAGTGGCAGGACGCGCCGTGGCGCCGGGTGCGAGGGCTGCTGCGCCAGGCCCGGTACGTACAGGAGGTCCTGCAGACCCGCCCACCGGGCGCGGAGGCGGAGCCGAACGGAGCGCGCCCGACATCGCAGAGCGGGTTGCGCCCCCCAGCCGCCGACGGCCCGCACTCGCCGGCCGGCGTCGGTCCGCATGCGTCGGCGGGCGACGGCCCGCACTCGCCGACCGGCAATGGCCCGCACTCGCCGACCGGCGTCGGCCCGCACCCGTCGGCGGGCAATGGCCCGCACTCGCCCGCGGTCAACGGACCCCACCAGCCGGCCGGCAACGGCCCGTACTCGCCGGCCCCCAGCCTCCCGCCCGCCTCCCTCCACCGTTCCGCCGCCCGCCTCCTCGACCGGCACCGCGACGCCGCCGAGGCGGCTGCCGCCGCTGCCGCCGCCGCGCAGACGCCGCGTATCGCCCCTGCCACCGCCTATGCCCTCGGCGTCCTCCACGCCGACCAGCGCCACGAAGTGGAGGCCGCACGTTTTGCCTTCGGCCGGCTCTGGACCCCGGGCGGTCCCGGGGAGGAAGAGCCCGAGAGGAGATGACCGACGTGGCAGACAGCATCGAGAACGCCCCCGGCAGGGGCCCGATCCGCGCGGCCGGCTGCGTCCTGTGGCGCTCTTCGCCGCGGGACGGGACGGTCGAGATCGCGCTCGTCCACCGCCCGAAGTACGACGACTGGTCGCACCCCAAGGGCAAACTCAAGCGCGGCGAGACCGCGCTCGCGGGGGCGGTCCGCGAGGTCGAGGAGGAGACGGGTTACGCCTGCTCGCCCGGCGTCCGGCTGCCGTCGCTGCGCTACGAGGTCGCGGGCCGCGAGAAGACGGTCGCGTACTGGGAGGCGGAGGCCCTCACGGGCACCTTCCAGCCGAACAGCGAGGTCGACCACCTCATCTGGCTACCGCCACCGATGGCCCGCCACCGGTTGTCGTACGCCCACGACCGCGAGGTCCTGGACGCGATGCTGAGCGCGGTGCAAGCGGCGTAGGGCAACTCCGGGGGAGGGCGTCCCGCAAGGCGGGACGGGCTGGCCCGGGACGTTTCGCGCAGCCGCCCTCCCAACCCGCACCGAGACCGAGCCTGTGCGTATCAGTGCCTAGGCGCGAGGGCGT
The DNA here is from genome assembly GCF_048572725.1 of Streptomyces boninensis. Classification (NCBI taxonomy): domain Bacteria; kingdom Bacillati; phylum Actinomycetota; class Actinomycetes; order Kitasatosporales; family Streptomycetaceae; genus Streptomyces; species Streptomyces boninensis. The sequence continues at coordinate 4,484,015 of NZ_CP183837.1, read as the reverse complement.
TCCACTCCACGGTGACCTCCCCCTGCCGCCAGCGCCCGGGCCGGTCCACAACCGGCCACTCCGTGGCCATCGCGGCCACCGCCCGTACCCACCTCTGCCGCGCCCCCAGCGCCGCATACGGCGCGGCAGCCGCCCACGCCCGGTCGAAGTCGCGGAGGAAGGCATGCACGGGCTCACCCGGCACATTCCGGTGAATGAGCGCCTTAGGCAGCCGCTCAGCCAGATCGGACGGGGTCGCCAGCGACCCCAGGCGCGCCGCGAAGGTCACCGTGCGCGGGCCCTCGGGGCCCAGCGCGACCCACACCTGCCGCCGGCCCACCTCATCGCACGTCCCCTCCACCAGCAGCCCGCCCGGCGCCAGCCGCCCGCACAGCCGCGACCACGCCGCCGCGACCTGCTCCTCGTCGTACTGGCGCAGCACATTCGCGGCCCTGATCAGCCCGATCTCCCCGGCCACCGGGACCTCGAACCCGCCCCGTACGAACCGCAGCCCCTCCCGCGCATACTCCTGCGCCCCCGCCACCCGCTCCGGCTCGATCTCCACCCCGACGACCGACACCCGCGGCGCCGCCACCCGCAGCCGCTCCAGCAACTCGACCGCCGTCCAGGGCGCGGCCCCGTAACCGAGATCCACCGCCACCGGTGCCGCCATCCGCCGCAGCGCGGGCCCCTGCACCGCCGCGATCCAGCGGTCCATGCGCCGCAGCCGGTTCGGGTTGGTGGTGCCGCGCGTCACCGCTCCTACGGGACGCGAGGTGGGGGCCATGACATCAGAGCCTACGAGGCCCGCGCCGCCCCGGCGCCGAGGGCGGGCGCGAGGACGTCCGCGCACCACTGGCGGAAGGTGGTCGGGGACGGCGCCGCGGTCGCGGCGTAGCGCTCGCGGTCGTACAGGTCGCGCCCCACCACTTCCGTCATCATGTCGGCGAGGCCCTGCGCCGCCGCCTCGGAGGCGCCGTGCGCCAGCATCCCCGCCCGGTACGCCTCCACGGACACCGCCTCGGCCCGTATCTCCCGCCCCAGCACCTCGCTCATCACCGCCGCCATCTCCCGCGGCGACAGATCCTCGGGCCCGAGCACCGGCACGTCCTCCTGCCCGTTCCAGGAGCCGTCGAGCAGCAGCCGGGCCGCTACGGCGGCGATGTCGCGGGTGGCGCAGGTGGGCAGGCGGTGGTCGAGGGGGACCGGGGTGCGGAAGCAGCTCTCGGCGGTGATGGCGGGGGCCTGGGGGAGCAGGTTCTCCATGAAGCCGGGCATGCACAGGGCTCGGTAGGGGACGCCGGTGCGCTCGATCAGCTCGTCCATGGCGAGGGCTGCGGTGATGTGCCCGGCGCGCTTCGCGACCCCGCGGCCGAGGGTGGAGACGCCGACGACGCGGCCGACCGCGTGCCGCTCGATCGCGGCGCAGGTGGGGAGGGTGAAGTCGCGGAAGTGCGGCTCCAGTTCGGGGGCGGTGAGCGGCGGGGGTGTCAGCCAGAGCACGGCGTCGGCACCGTCGTATGCGGTGTCGAGGACGTCCGGGTCGGCGTGTGAGCCCTGCACCACTTCCACGCGTTCGCGTACGCGCGCGGGGAGCCGGGCCGGGTCGCGGGCGATGACGCGTACGGCCGGGGCGGCGCCGGGCTCGGCGAGGAGGCGGTCGAGGGTCTGGCTGCCGATCTGCCCGGTGGGGGTGGTGATAACTATCATGAATGCCTTCGCAGTTGAGTTCGAGGATGTTTCGAGGTGCTGAGGATGTTCAGCCCCTCGACCATGCGGCGCCCGGCTCCACCACGGAAGGATCGCTTCGCTCCGGGCTATTACCCTGTGGGTAATGGAATCCCGACCGCTGCGCTATTTCGTCGCCGTAGCCGAGGAACTCAACTTCGCCCGCGCCGCCGAACGCCTCGGCATCTCCGCCCCACCGCTCTCCCGCGCCATCCGCGCCCTGGAGGCGGACCTCGGCGCCACCCTCTTCGAGCGCACCACCCACCACGTGGCCCTCACCCCCGCCGGCGAGGTCCTCCTCGCCGAGGCCCGCATCGCCCTCGACGCGCTGCAGGCGGCGGGCCGTCGGGCTCAACGGGCGGCGAACACCGAGCCGAAGCTGGTCCTGGCCGCGAAAGCGGACGGCGACGCGGGTCTGCTGGAGCCGATCCTGGAGCGGTACGCGGCCGAGTCGGCGTCGGCGGCCCTCCCGATCGAGGTCCGCCTCTGCGGCATGGGCGAACAGCCGCTGCTGCTCCGCCGCGGCGAGGCGGACGCGGCGCTGGCCATCGAGCCGTACGACCGCACCGGCCTCGACGCCGAGCCGCTGCACACGGAGCCGCGCTTGGCGGCCCTCCCGGCTGCGGATCCGCGCGTTTCGCTTTCTGAACTCACCCTTGCCGACCTCGGCTTGCCCCCGCAATCGGCGGGCAAGCCGCCGGAGCCGGACGGCATCCGGGACCTGCCGCAGCTGCTCACCCGGGTCGCGCTCGGCGAGACGGTCGCGCTGCTGCCGCGCTCCGTGTGCCGGCGTTACGAGCGGCCGGGGCTCGCGTACCGGCCGGTCGCGGACGCGGCGCCCGCGGTCCTCACCATCGCGTGGCCGCAGCAGTCGCGGTCGATGGCGACGGCGGCGCTGGTACGGGCGGCGGTGGCGGCGGCTGCTGTGGCCTCCGGCCGGGGTCGCTAGAGCTGCTGCCCACCTCCCGCGAAGCACACCTGCACGCAGCACTCACCCGGTCGCGGGTCCAGCTCCGCGCTCAGCGTGATGATCCGCATCCCGTCGAGATAGCCGCTGAGAAAGGCCTTGTTGAGGCCGCAGACCAGCTCGGGTGCCCGCTCGGCGAAGGGATGGAAGGGGCAGTTGCGCTGCCGTATGCGATCCGGCCCCTCCCGTACGGGCTCGAAGCCATGCTCGTACAGCATCCGCTCGCAGATCGTCAGCGCCCGCTCGGGCCCGAGCCGCCCCGGCCGCCACGCCTCGCGCTGCGCCTCCCCCAACCGCCGCCCGCGCCGACGCGCGAGCCGCAGCGCCGCGGCGGCCGCGTCCTCGCCGCCCGGCCGGTCCTCGGCGACGGCGTCGAGCAGCAGGCTCGCGAGCAGCTCGTGGCGGCGCTCCGGAATGCTCACGTGCAGCCGCACGCTGGTCGGCCGATACGCCTTGGGCCGCCGCCCCACCCGCTTCACGGACCCCGGCGCCGCCGGGCCGACGTCCAACAGCCCCGCCGCGACCAGCTTGTCGAGATGAAAGGCCGCGAGCTTACGGGAGACCCCGACATGCTCGGCCGCCTCGTCACGGGTGACGGGCCGCCCGGCGCGCCGGATAAAGGTGTACATCCGGCGCCGCGACTCCTCTGCGAGGACGCTGACGGCTGCGAGGTCGGCATCGGCGGACATGCCAACCACCATATGTCCAACGTGAGTTGGCGGAAATCATCCGGTGTCAAGCAACTTCGGAGTTTTCTTGACGGTGATCAGTCATAACTCCAATACTTCTTGGTGAAACGGCACCTAGCCTCCCGGGGGACCCCACCCATGCAGATGGATGTAGCCGCGCTGATCTCCTGGTCAGCGACCGCCTTCGGCGGCCTCTACCTGCTGGGCGTGTGGCTGGCCCACGGCGGCATCCACCAGCAGGACCACCACCAGGGCCACAATGGCGGCAGCCACCTCCCGTCCCCGCTGATCTTCGGCCACATGGCCATGGCGGCGCTGGGGCTGCTGATCTGGGCGGTCTACGTTGCAACGGACAACCGCGTCCTCGCCTGGTCGGCAATCGGCGTCCTGGCGCCGGTCGTCCTGATGGGCTTCACGATGCTGGTCACGTGGATCCCGACGCGCAGGGCACGTCCCGTGCCATCGGAGGATCCGCCGGCGGAGCGTCATTTCCCGTTGGTGGTGGTGCTGTTGCATGGATTGCTGGCGGTGCTGACGCTGACGCTGGTGGTGCTGTCGACGCTTGAGGTGGGCACCTGAGGCGTGTTCGGGGTGACGCCTCCGATACGGACGGCTTGGCATCGGATGGTGACGGCCGCGATGCCGGGTCCGTATCGGAGCGGTGCGAGAAACGGATGGCCTCCTGGGTGGGGAGTGGGGAGGCGGGGCGCCTTTGGTCTGCCGGCGGCGGCAGGGCGGTCCTTCCCGGCCCGGGGGGGGGTGGGGGTCTTCTGGTCTGCCGGGCGGCGGCGGGGGCGTTGTCCCTGGCCACAGGGAGGGGGGCGACGGGGGGCGTGTTCGTACGGGCGCGGCGCGCGTGATGCTCTGCCGCGCGCCCTTTTTCATGTGGGTGTGTCGGGGGGGCGGGCGGCCCCCGATCGTGCCCTCACCGCCTCACCGCCTCACCGCCTCACCGCCTCACCGCCTAGCCGGAGGCTCGCCCGCCGCCCGCCGGAACGCCGCCCCCCGACACACCCACATGAAAAAGGGCGCACGCCAACCCCAAGGGCGCCCCATCCGAGCCAAAAGCGCCCCCTCCCGGACAGGCACATCCCCAGCCCAAGCCCCGGTCCCAGCCCAAGCCCCGGTCCCAGCCCAAGCCCCGGTCCCAGCCCAAGCCCCGGTCCCAGCCCAAGCCCCGGTCCCAGCCCAAGCCCCGGTCCCAGCCCAAGCCCCGGTCCCAGCCCAAGCCCGGCCCCACCTCCCGAACCGCCGCCCGGCAGCCCAAAGGCCCCCGCCTCCCCCTCCCTCCCGCAGGAGGCCATCCGTTTCCTGCACCGGGCCGGGCTGGACCCGGCATCGCGGCCGTCACCATCCGATGCCAAGCCATCCGCATCTCATCTCCTCCTCCGCACGACTCCCCCCTCCGCACGACTCCTCCTCCGCACGACCAACACACCCCCCTCACCACCCCCGGGAATGCCCGCCCCGCGCCAGCGGTTGCACCACGAGGGGAAATGAGCGATCACTGAGAGTGAGCATCGCAGACCGCGAGCGAGGAGGCCCCCAGAGTGAGCAGCCGCAAGCGCCTTCCGCTCAAGGCGCGGCTTCGCCGCAGGCCGGCGCGGGTGGCCATGTTGTCTGTGCACACCTCGCCGCTGCATCAGCCGGGGACCGGCGATGCAGGCGGCATGAATGTGTACATCGTCGAGCTGTCGCGCCGCCTCGCGGCGCAGGGCATTCGCGTAGAGATCTTTACGCGCGCGACCACCGCCACCCTCCCCCCGACCGTCGAGCTCACCCCCGGTGTCCTCGTACGGCACATCGACGCCGGCCCGTACGAAGGCCTCGCAAAGGAAGAGCTCCCAGCCCAGCTCTGTGCCTTCACCCATGGCGTGATGCAGGCGTGGGCCCAGCACCGCCCCGGCTATTACGACCTGGTGCACTCCCATTACTGGCTCTCAGGACACGTCGGCTGGCTGGCCGCCGAGCGCTGGGGCGTCCCCCTCGTACACGCCATGCACACCATGGCGAAGGTCAAGAACGCCGCTCTGGCTGAAGGCGACACCCCAGAGCCCGCCGCCCGCGTCATCGGCGAGACGCAGATCGTGCGCGCCGCCGACCGCCTCATCGCGAACACCGCCGACGAGGCAAACGACCTCATCCACCACTACGAGGCGGACCCGGCCAAGGTCGCGATAGTCCACCCGGGCGTGAACCTGGACCGCTTCCGCCCAGCCCCAACAGGCATCGACGCAGGCCGCCAGGCCGCCCGCGGTGCCCTCGGACTGCCGCCCAACGCCTTCGTCCCGCTCTTCGCCGGCCGCATCCAGCCCCTCAAGGCCCCGGACGTCCTCCTCCACGCCACCGCCCTCCTCCTGGAGCGCGACCCGAGTCTCCGCCACAACATGGTCGTTCCCATCGTCGGCGGCCCCAGCGGCAGCGGCCTCGCCAAGCCGGAGGCGCTGCAGAAGCTGGCCGCGCGGCTCGGCATCTCCGACGTCGTACGGTTCGTGCCGCCGGTCGGCCAGGACCGCCTCGCCGAGTGGTTCCGGGCCGCATCCGTCCTCGTCATGCCGTCGTACAGCGAGTCCTTCGGACTCGTCGCCGTGGAGGCGGAGGCGTGCGGCACGCCGGTCGTCGCGGCCGCGGTGGGCGGCCTGCCCGTGGCCGTACGGGACGGGGTCACCGGCTATCTGGTCGACGGACACGACCCCGCCGACTACGCCCGCGTCCTGCACCGCCTCGCCGCGGAGCCGGCTCGCGTCGCCGACCTCGGCAAGGCCGCCGCGCGGCACGCGCAGAGCTTCGGCTGGGACAGCGCCGCGGCGGCGACGGCCGATGTGTATGCGGGCGCGATGCTGGACCACCACCCCCGTCGCCTACGATCGGCCTATGTCTGACGCAAGGGCCGTCATCGAGAGCACGCTCTCCGAGTCCGGCATCGAGTGGGAGAACCCGAAGGACGGCACGTACGTCGTCACCCTCCCGGGCACCCGCAAGCTCGCCACTACCTGCTCGCTGGTCGTCGGCCGGCACTCCCTGTCGGTGAACGCCTTCGTCGTCCGCCACCCGGACGAGAACCAGGAGGGTGTCCACCGCTGGCTGCTGGAGCGCAACACGCGCCTGTACGGGGTCGCGTACGCGATCGACAAGCTCGGCGACATCTATCTGGTCGGTCGCCTTCCGCTGGCCGCGGTCACCCCGGACGAGCTCGACCGCATCCTCGGCACGGTCCTGGAGAACGCCGACGGCGCCTTCAACACGCTGCTGGAGATGGGCTTCGCGACCGCCATCCGGCGCGAGTACGCGTGGCGCACGTCGCGCGGGGAGTCCACGCGCAATCTCGAGGCCTTCAGCCACCTGACGCGCGACCAGGACTGAATTTCAGCCTGCGGCGGCAGGTGCCGACGCCGGAGCAGGCCCCTGCTCGGCCTCGATGTCGTCGTTGCCGGAAGGCAGGCCCCGCATGAGCGCCCAATAGCCAAGCGCGGCGATCGTCCCCACCACCCCACACGCCCCCCAAAGCCACTCCGCCCCGAACCGGTCGATGATCTGCCCGCCCGCCAGCGGCGCGATCAGCGCCGCCACCGCCCACGACATCGTGTACATCCCCTGATACCGCCCCCGGCCCGCGACCGGCGACAGCCGCACCACCAGCGACGTCTGCGTAGGCGCGTTCACGATCTCCGCCAGCGTCCACACCACCACCGTCAGCGCGTACACGAGCACCGATCCGGCAAAGGCCGTCAGCGCAAATCCCCACCCCGCCAGCAGCGACGACACGATGAGCAGCTGCCGCGGATCCCGCCGCTCGATGAACCGGGTCACCGGTATCTGCAGCGCCACGATCAGCACCCCGTTCACGGCGATCGCCACGCCGAAGTCGGAGCTGGAGAACCCGTCCGCGCCCATGGCCACCGGCAGCGACACGTACGCCTGCTGGAACAGCAGCGCGATCAAGAAGGACAGGCCGACGACACCCATGAAGCGCCCGTCCCGCGCCACCGTACGGAGGCTGACCGCACCGGAGGTCTCCCCCGAGCCGACGGCGCCCACAGCACCGACCACCTCCGGCCGCGACTCCGGCAGCTTCAGGAACACCAGCACCGCACACGCCATCGTCAGCACGGCCTCGATCAGGAACCCGGCCCGGTAGCTGTACTCGGCGATGAAGCCCGCCCCCGCCGTCGAGATGGCGAAGCCGAGGTTGATCGCCCAGTAGTTCAGGGCAAAGGCGCGGACCCGGTCCTTGGGCGGCACGATGTCCGCCATCATCGCCTGCACCGCAGGGCGCGAGGCATTGCTGGCCATGCCCACCAGGAAGGCCACCCCGGCGATCGCCACCGGATGCTCCATGAACCCGAGCACCGCGACCGAAACCGCCGTGGAGCTCTGCGCCAGCATCAGCGTCGGCCGCCGCCCGAGCCGGTCGGTGAGCACCCCGCCGCCGAGCGAGGAGACGACGCCGCCGAGGCCGTGGAGGGCGGCGACGAGACCGGCGTACGAGGCGGAGTAGCCGCGCTCCAGCGTCAGGTACAGCGCCATGAAGGTGGCGACGAAGGCGCCCAGCCGGTTGACCAGCGTGGACGTCCACAGCCACCAGAAGTCGCGGGGGAGCCCGGCGACCGACTCGCGGGCGGCGATTCTCAGGCGTGCGACAGACATGGCGGTGGCGTCCCCCGGGCGAAAGATGTAAGTGGCTCAGCAGGTATCCGTAACTTACGCACGGCCACTGACATCGCAGCAAGCGAATTGACGCCCACCGTCAATCGACGGCGACTGGACCCCTGCCCACACTCACGCCCGCACCCCCACCCACACCCCCGGCGGAGCCGCTGCGCGGGCCGATAGGCCACTAGGTAGGCTCAAAGACATGGCCGACGCACCGTACAAGCTGATCCTCCTCCGCCACGGCGAGAGCGAGTGGAACGCAAAGAACCTGTTCACCGGCTGGGTGGACGTGAACCTCACCGAGAAGGGCGAGAAGGAGGCGGTCCGCGGCGGCGAGCTGCTCAAGGACGCCGGGCTGCTCCCGGACGTCCTGCACACCTCCCTCCAGAAGCGCGCGATCCGCACCGCGAACCTCGCCCTCGACGCCGCCGACCGCGGCTGGATCCCGGTCCACCGCTCGTGGCGCCTGAACGAGCGCCACTACGGCGCCCTGCAGGGCAAGAACAAGGCGGAGACGCTCGCCGAGTTCGGCGAAGAGCAGTTCATGACCTGGCGCCGCTCGTACGACACCCCGCCGCCGGAGCTCGCGGACGGCAGCGAGTTCTCGCAGAGCGACGACCCGCGCTACGCGCACATCCCGAGCGAGCTGCGGCCGCGCACGGAGTGCCTGAAGGACGTCGTGCACCGGATGCTGCCGTACTGGTACGACTCGATTGTCCCGGACCTCGCCGAGGGCCACACCGTCCTGGTCGCCGCCCACGGCAACAGCCTGCGCGCCCTGGTCAAGCACCTCGACGGCATCTCCGACGCGGACATCACCGGCCTGAACATCCCCACCGGCATCCCGCTCTCCTACGAGCTCGACGCCGACTACAACCCGGTCACCAAGGGCGGCACCTACCTCGACCCGGAGGCCGCGAAGACGGCGATCCAGGCCGTGGCGAACCAGGGGAAGAAGTAGCCGCGCACTGCAGTTCGCCGGGCAATGCTTCTGCGCGCCGTTGATGCGCCCGATTTCGTGGGCATCAATGGTGGGGAAAGCCGAGCGCACCTCCGAGGAGGATGAACGATGGCCGACGCCCCCGCCCCCACCGCCCGCGAATCTCCCGCGCCCGACGACGCGCCCCGCCGCCTCCCGCTGCTGGGCGCCTGCGGCTGCGGCTCCGGCTGCGGCTGCGGCTGCCAGTCCGGCGGCTCCTGCCAGTGCGGCGGGAACTGCTGCCACTGACGACGACACACACACCAACGGGCCCGGCTCCACTCCAGGAGCCGGGCCCGTTGCGTATGCGTACGGCGCGTATGCCTACTGCGCGTATGCCTACTGCTGCGTGGCCTCCACCGAGGCCGTGTCGAGCTCGTCCGCATGCTCGCCGGTGACCAGGTACACCACGCGATTGGCGCAAGAGACCGCATGGTCCGCGAAGCGCTCGTAATAGCGGCCGCACAGCGTCACATCCACCGCCGTCTCGATGCCGTCCTGCCAGCGGTCGTCCATCAGCGACTGGAAGAGCTTGCGGTGCAGCGAATCCATCGCATCGTCGTCGGTGTCCAGCTCGAGGGCCAGGTCGACGTCCTTCGTGGAGATGACATCCGCGCACTTCGCCATCAGCCGCTGCGCCAGCTGCCCCATCTCAAGAATCGTGGCGTGCAGATGCCCCGGCACCGCCGACTGCGGATACCGCAGCCGGGCCAGCTTGGCCACATGCTTCGCAAGATCGCCGGACCGCTCCAGGTCGGCCGACATCCGCAGGCTGGTTACGACAATGCGCAGGTCCGTGGCGACCGGCTGCTGCCTGGCGAGCAGCTGGATCGCCCGGTTCTCCAGGTCGCGCTGCAGGTCGTCCACCTTCTCGTCGCCCTCGATCACGCTCTCCGCGAGCTTCAGATCGGCGTCGAGCAGCGCCGTCGTGGCGCGTCCCATGGCGGAGCCGACGAGCCGGGCCATCTCGACCAGGCTCTCGCCGATCGAGTCCAGCTCCTCGTGGTATGTGTCCCGCATCGCAGTCCTTCCATCCGATTTCTGCAGCATCCACCATGCCGTGGGGATCGCGCCACCGTAATGAACCCGAGCCGTCGCCAGGGTGAACTCTTGGCGACTCCTGTTCGAGGGGACACTCGGATGGCTGTGGATGGCCCCCGCCACCCGCTTAACCTGGAGCCATGGACGTGAACGCGGCGCTGGCCGCAGCGGCGGCGATCGGCGGTCTGTGCACCGGCGTCATCGCCATGCTGGCGTTCCGCTGGAGCGAGCGCGAGCAGACCAAGCCGACCCGCACGTCCCTGCACACGGAGGCGGTGCTGCCGCCCGGCGTCGACACCGTGCTGTCCGTGCTCCGCTCCTCGGCCGTGGTCCTCAATGAGGAAGACGCCGTGGTGAAGGCCAGCTCCGCCGCGTACGCCCTCGGCCTGGTCCGCGGCGGCCGGCTCGCCGTGGAGCCGATGCTCGCCATGGCCAGGCAGACCCGCCGGGACGGCGAGATCCGCCAGGTCGAGCTGGACCTGCCGCGGCGGTCCGGCCGCGGCGAGGCCCTCGCCGTCTCCGCCCGCGTGGCGCCGCTGGGCTCCCGGCTCGTACTGCTCCTGGTCGAGGACCTCACCGAGGCCCGCCGCATCGAGGCCGTCCGCCGCGACTTCGTCGCCAACGTCAGCCACGAGCTGAAGACCCCGGTCGGCGCCCTCTCCCTCCTCTCCGAGGCGGTCATGGACGCCTCCGACGACCCCGAGGCGGTGAATCGCTTCGCCGGCCGCATGCAGCTGGAGGCCACCCGCCTCACCAACCTGGTCCAGGAGCTCATCGACCTCTCCCGGGTGCAGAACGACGACCCGCTGGAGGACGCCGAGTCCGTACGGATCGACGAGCTGGTGGGGGAGGCCGTCGACCGCTGCCGGCACCAGGCGTCCACCAAGCAGATCACCATGGCCCCGGGCGGTACGGAAGGCCTCAAGGTGTGGGGCAACCGCGGCCAGCTCGCGGCCGCGCTCGGCAACCTCGTCGAGAACGCCGTGAACTACAGCCCCGCCCGCACCCGCGTCGGCATCGCCGCCCGTCGCATCACCGCCCCCGGCGGCCCGCTCATCGAGATCGCCGTGACCGACCAGGGCATCGGCATCTCGGAGAAGGACCGAGAGCGGATCTTCGAGCGCTTCTACCGCGTCGACCCGGCCCGCTCCCGGGCCACCGGTGGTACGGGCCTCGGCCTGGCCATCGTCAAGCACGTCGCCGCCTCGCACGGCGGCGAGGTCGGCGTCTGGAGCGCCGAGGGCCAGGGCTCCACCTTCACCCTCCGCCTCCCCGAGGCGGCCCGCAAAACCTCCCGAAGCGCCGACTCCCGCAGCGGCGCCCTGATCGAGCCGGACGACCTCAACGGCGAGGACCGACTGGCCGAAGACCAGCCAGAGAACAACCCTGCCCCGGAGGTCATCCCGTGACCCGAGTGTTGGTCGTTGAGGACGAGGAGTCCTTCAGCGACGCACTGTCGTACATGCTCCGCAAGGAGGGCTTCGAGGTCGCGATCGCGCCCACGGGTCCCGAGGCGCTGGACGACTTCGACCGCAACGGCGCCGACCTGGTGCTGCTCGACCTGATGCTGCCCGGCCTGCCGGGCACGGAGGTCTGCCGCCAGCTCCGCAACAAGTCCAATGTCCCCGTGATCATGGTGACCGCGAAGGACAGCGAGATCGACAAGGTCGTAGGCCTCGAAATAGGAGCCGACGACTACGTGACCAAGCCCTTCTCCTCGCGGGAGCTGGTCGCCCGCATCCGCGCGGTGCTCCGCCGCCGCGGCGAACCCGAGGAGCAGGCGCCGGCGGCCCTGGAGGTCGGCCCGGTGCGGATGGACGTGGACCGGCACGTGGTCACCGTCTCCGGCGACAAGGTGGACCTCCCGCTGAAGGAGTTCGACCTGCTGGAGATGCTGCTGCGCAACGCCGGCCGGGTGCTGACCCGGATGCAGCTCATCGACCGCGTGTGGGGCGCGGACTACGTGGGGGACACCAAGACCCTTGACGTCCACGTGAAGCGCCTGCGCGCGAAGATCGAGCCGGACCCGGGGGCTCCGCGGTTCCTGGTGACGGTGCGGGGCCTGGGCTACAAGTTCGAGCCGTAGGCCGGCTGCCGCCGCCGTACAACGCGAAAACCGCCCGTGATCATCACGGGCGGTTTTCGCGTTGTAGTCGTACGAGGGTCAGTGACCGGCCGCGTGCCCGCCGGCATCCTGCGATGCCCCGGTTCCGGTTCCGGTTCCGGTCGCGGGCGACTGGCTGCTGCTGTTCGACGGGGCCACGGAGCCCGCGCCCTGCTCGGCCGCGCCGGAGGGCGACTGCGACGGGTTCCCGGACTGCCCGGCGCCGGCGGACTCGTCCGCACCCGCGGACGGCGATCCGGAGGCGCGGCCGCCCCCGGGGTTACGGCCTTCGGCGGTGGCCGCGGCCGGGCTCGGCCCGAAGGTCTTGTACTGGCCCGTCGCCGGCACCACCAGCGTGCCGATCTTCACCGCGCCGGTCTTGCTGAGCTGGAAGACCAGCTGCTTCGCCTTGCCGTCGGTGACGTTCTTGCGGCCGCCCTCGATGGTCGCCGAGGCGTTGCCCTTGCCACCGATCATCAGCGAGCCCTCGGCCGGGATGGTGAGGGTGTCGCCGCCCTTCGGGCCGCTCAGCTTCACCGTGGTGTTGGTCTCGGGGATCGTCAGGCTGGTCAGCCGCTCCGGCGAGCTGCCGTTGTTGAAGATCCGCGCGGAGACGGAGGCGGCGCCTTCGCTCTCCCGCTCGGGGGTGATCACGACGGCGTTCTGGATCTCGATATCGCCCACGGCGGCCCGGGCGTTGTCCGGGTTGATCTGGCCGGTCTCGGCATTGTGGCCGGCACCGCAGGCGGTAAGGGCGGCAAACGAGATCACTACGGCGGTCGCGGCGAGGGCGCCGCGTCCGAGGCTGCGGCTCACGGGGGCGCAACTCCTTGGACGTTCGGGTCAGCCAGACAGGCGGACTGGGGGCGATCATCGATCAGGGAGAACAGTACCGACCGCCCCCGCACCACCCGCAGCCGACCCGCCCCTTGGGCCGCGACCGGCCCTCCTAATGGACCGTCAAGTCCCGGCAAAAGAAATTGCTGATTTCCGCTCATCGCCGGGAAAGATCAATTCCGGATTTCCCTGGTGGGCGATCGCGATCGGCCGAACGGAGCACGCGGGGTTCACCGTTCAGACTCCGGCAAATCGGGACGTTTGCCCCTTCGCAGGGGGTCTCCGCGGGCTGTAACGCCGACGTTTCAGCCCGTGTGCAGAACCGTCCCGACCTGCGGATATCCCCTTGACGGTCGCCCGTGAAGCACGATACGGCCGCGCTTGTCAAGCCCCGAGATGCGGCCTGACCTGCGAAAACGCCATTCAGAACGAGCCCTTCACGTGTTACTCTGGATAGCCACGGAAGGGGTACCTGTCACATGACGTTCAAGGTTGGCGACACCGTGGTCTATCCCCATCACGGGGCCGCGCTGATCGAGGCCATCGAAACTCGCCAGATCAAAGGTGTGGACAAGACCTACTTGGTGCTGAAGGTCGCTCAGGGCGATCTCACGGTGCGTGTTCCCGCAGACAATGCGGAGTTCGTGGGTGTGCGCGACGTAGTTGGCCAGGATGGGCTGGAGCGTGTGTTCGAGGTGCTGCGCGCCCCGTATGCCGAGGAGCCCACGAACTGGTCGCGGCGGTACAAGGCAAACCTGGAGAAGCTGGCCTCCGGCGATGTCATCAAGGTCGCGGAGGTTGTCCGGGACCTGTGGCGCCGCGAGCGGGAGCGTGGTCTGTCGGCGGGCGAGAAGCGGATGCTCGCCAAGGCCCGGCAGATCCTGGTCAGTGAGCTCGCGCTGTGCGAGTCCACCAATGAGGACAAGGCCGAGGCCCTGCTCGACGAGGTACTCGCGTCCTGAAAGCAACACCTCTGAAGATCGAATTCACGCGTCGATCAATCTGAGACGCGTGTGAATGCCGTGGTGCCCGAGCGGACCCGCCCAGTGCGGATTCGCGCCGGGCGCTGCGGCATTTTGCGGCGGCGTACCCGGACGGGAAACGCCGCCGAAACGGTGTGCCGGGGCCTGGCTGCCGCCGGAATGCAACGTCACGGAAGGGGTCCGGCGGCCTCGCGCTGCGCCCCCGGTAAGCGGAAGCGTGGCGCCCGGCACGCTGTGGCCATACCCAAGCCTTCGTAGGTCCAAAACCTGAAGTGGCCCGGAACTGACAATGTCTGCAACAAACACTGAGCCAGGCGGCCGCACCGCCGCCGTCATCCCCGCTGCCGGGCGGGGCGTGCGCCTCGGCCCCGGCGCCCCCAAGGCGCTCCGTGCGCTCGGCGGCACCCCGATGCTCGTCCATGCGGTACGGGCGATGGCGCAGGCCCGCGCCGTCTCGCTGGTCGTCGTCGTGGCCCCGCCCGACACCGCGGCCGTCGCCGAGGTGCAGCAGCTGCTGGCCGACTCCGACGCCATCGCCGAGGCCGCCGAGATCACCGTCGTCCCCGGCGGCGAGACCCGCCAGGAGTCCGTACGGGCCGGCCTGGACGCGCTGCCCGCCGACGTCGGCGTGGTCCTCGTCCACGACGCCGCCCGCCCGCTGGTGCCGGTCGACACCGTCGACGCGGTCGCCGCGGCGGTACGGGCCGGGGCCCCGGCCGTGGTGCCCGCGCTCCCGGTGACCGACACCGTCAAGGAGGTCGAGCCGGGCGGCGCCCCCGGGACGCCGGAGCCCGTCCTCGGCACCGTCGACCGCGCTCGGCTGCGCGCCGTACAGACCCCGCAGGGCTTCGACCGGGCCACGCTCATCGCCGCGCACGACAAGACCGCCCTGGAGGGCGACGGCGCCACCGACGACGCCGGGATGGTGGAGCGGCAGGGGCACACGGTCGTGCTGGTGCCCGGGCACGAGGAGGCGTTCAAGGTGACGCGGCCGCTGGACCTGGTCCTGGCCGAGGCCGTGCTGGCGCGGAGGAGGGCGAACAGTGGCTTCTGACGTATCGGCTGCCGGCGCAGCGCCGGGACCGGTCATCCCGCAGGTCGGCATCGGCACCGACATCCACGCCTTCGCCGCCGACACCGGCCGCGAGCTGTGGCTGGCGGGCCTGCGCTGGGACGGCGAGGGCCCCGGCCTCGACGGCCACTCCGACGCCGACGTGGTCTGCCACGCCGCCGCCAACGCCCTCTTCTCCGCCGCCGGCCTCGGCGACCTCGGCGCCCACTTCGGCACCGGGCGTCCCGAGTGGGCCGGCGCCCCCGGGCTGAAGCTGCTGGCGGAGGCGGCGCGGATCGTACGGGCCGCGGGCTTCGGGATCGGCAATGTGGCCGTGCAGGTTGTCGGCGTGCGGCCCAAGGTCGGCAAGCGGCGCGAAGAAGCGCAGCAGGTGCTCTCCGAGGCGGTGGGCGCCCCCGTGTCCGTATCGGCGGCGACGACGGACGGGCTCGGCTTCCCGGGGCGCGGGGAGGGACTCGCCGGGATCGCGACAGCGCTGGTTTACCGGCGCCCGGAATAGCCTTTTCCCCATGCTCACCGAAGAACTCAAGAAGCTCCTCGACTCCCCCGTCTTCGTCACCATCGCCACCGTGCAGCCCGACGGCAGCCCGCAGCTGTCGCCGGTGTGGGTGAAGCGGGACGGCGACGACCTGCTCATCTCCACCACCCGCGAGCGCCGCAAGGAGCTGAACCTCCGCCGCGACCCCCGCGTCTCGGTGATGCTGCAGCCCTTCGACGCCCCGTACACGTACGCGGAGATCCGCGGCACCGCGACGATGACCGAAGACGGAGGTCAGGAGCTCATCGACGAGCTCGCGGAGAAGTACACCGGGAAGTCGTACGTGGAGTGGAACCCCGGCTCCGTGGACGAGGCGCCGCGCGTCGTTGTCCGTATCACGCCGCGCAAGGTCGTCGGCCGTATCTGAACCGGGACAAGAGGCCCGCACGGGCAGTCCCGCAGCGCCGCTACCCTTGTCTGCGTGACTATTCGGCTGTACGACACCAGCGCCAGGCAGATCCGTGACTTCACCCCGGTCGTACCGGGTTGCGTCTCGATCTACCTGTGTGGGCTGACCGTGCAGGCCGCACCCCACATCGGCCATGTCAGGGGCGCGCTGAACTTCGACGTCATGCGCCGCTGGCTCGCCTACCGCGGCTACGAGGTCACCCTGGTCCGCAACGTCACCGACATCGACGACAAGATCATCGCCAAGCAGGGCGAGCTCGGCCGCCCCTGGTGGGCGATCGGGTACGAGAACGAGCGCAGCGTCAACGCCGGCTATGACGCGCTCGGCGTCATCCCGCCGACGTACGAGCCGCGCGCCACCGGCCACGTACCCGAGATGATCGAGATGATGCGGGCGCTGATCGAGCGCGGCCATGCGTACGAGTCCGAGGGCAACGTCTACTTCGACGTGCGCTCGTACCCGGACTATCTGTCGCTGTCGAACCAGGACCTGGACGACCTCCGCCAGCCCGAGGGCGAGGGCGAGACCGGCAAGCGGGACCCGCGGGACTTCGCCATGTGGAAGGCCGCCAAGCCCGGCGAGCCCTCCTGGGAGACGCCCTGGGGCCGCGGCCGCCCGGGCTGGCACCTGGAGTGCTCCGCCATGGCGCACAAGTACCTCGGCGAGGTCTTCGACATCCACGGCGGCGGCCGCGACCTGATCTTCCCGCACCATGAGAACGAGATCGCCCAGTCGAAGTGCTACGGCGACGAGTTCGCCCGCTACTGGCTGCACAACGGCTGGGTGACCATGAGCGGCGAGAAGATGAGCAAGTCGCTCGGCAATTCGGTGCTGGTCAGCGAGATGCTCCAGCGCTGGCGCCCGATCGTGCTGCGCTACTACCTCGCCGGGCCGCACTACCGCTCCACCATCGAGTACAGCGAGGACTCGCTGCGCGAGGCCGAGTCGGCGTTCGCGCGGATCGAGGGGTTCGTGCAGCGCGTCGTGGAAAAGGCGGGCGGGGTCGTCGACCCCGCCGAGACCGTCCCGCCGGCCTTCGCCGACGCGATGGACGACGACCTGGGCGTCCCGCAGGCGCTCGCCGTCGTGCACACGGCGGTGAAGCAGGGCAATTCCGCGCTGGCCGCCGACGACAAGGAGGCGGCGGTCGCCCGGCTCGCCGAGGTCCGCGCGATGCTCGGGGTGCTCGGACTCGACCCGCTGGACGCGCAGTGGTCGGGCGGTGGCAATGACCGCAGCGAGGAGCTGCACGGCGCCGTCGACACCTTGGTCCGCCTCGTCCTGGAGCAGCGGCAGGCGGCCCGGGCCCGTAAGGACTACGCCACCGCCGACGCCATCCGCGACCAGCTGCAGCAGTCGGGCCTGGTCATCGAGGACACCCCGGACGGGGCGCGCTGGACGCTGGGCTGATCCGGAAACCGCATACCGATGTGCCGCCCGGACCCCCGGGCGGCACACTCATGAATACGTACGCCACAAACGAGACAAGGTGACACCCCATGGCCGGCAAGAAGGGCCCGTCGAAGGGCACCGGCGGCAAGAACCGCCGCAGCCTGGAGGGCAAGGGTCCGACCCCGCCCGCCGAAGCGCGCAAGGGCCACGCCAAGCAGCGCGCCGCTCAGGCGCGCGCCCGGCAGGCGACCAAGCGCCCGGCGCCGCGCCGGGGCGGCGCCAAGGGCACCAGCGAGCTGGTGGTCGGCCGTAACTCGGTCTACGAGGCGCTGCGCGACGGCGTGCCGGCGAACACGCTGTATGTGCAGCAGTTCATCGACAACGACGACCGGGTGCGGGCCGCGCTGCAGCTCGCCACCGAGAGCGGCACCGTCAATCTGATGGAGGCGCCGCGCCCCGAGCTCGACCGGATGACGAACGGCCTGAACCACCAGGGCCTCGTCCTCCAGGTCCCGCCGTACGACTACGCGCACCCCGACGACCTGATCGCCGCCGCCCACGACGACGGCTCCGACCCGCTGATCGTCGCCCTCGACGGCGTGACGGACCCGCGCAACCTCGGCGC
This sequence comes from Streptomyces boninensis, assembly GCF_048572725.1. NCBI lineage: Bacteria > Bacillati > Actinomycetota > Actinomycetes > Kitasatosporales > Streptomycetaceae > Streptomyces > Streptomyces boninensis. The sequence continues at coordinate 4,466,019 of NZ_CP183837.1, read as the reverse complement.
CGTCGTCCGCTCCGTCTCCGCCTTCGGCGGCCACGGCGTGGTGGTGCCCGAGCGGCGCGCGGCGGGCATGACGGCGGGCGCGTGGAAGACCTCGGCGGGCACCGCCGCCCGTACGCCGGTGGCGCGGGCGACGAACCTGACCCGGGCGCTGGAGCAGTACCAGAAGGCGGGCCTGATCGTCGTCGGCCTGGCCGCGGACGGCGACACCGAGGTGCAGGACCTCGAGGCGCTGGACGGGCCGGTCTGCATCGTCATCGGCTCGGAGGGCAAGGGCCTCTCCCGCCTGGTCGGCGAGACCTGCGATGTGCGCGTACGGATCCCGATGCCGGGCGGGGCGGAGTCGCTCAACGCGGGTGTCGCGGCGGGCATCGTGCTCTACGAGGCGGCGCGCAGGCGGTCGTAGTCCGTCCCTTGACGGGTCTCGGACAGATACCTGCGCGGGAGGCAGTGTCCAAAAGGCGCGTCACTCGGTTAGATGAGCGTGGACACCAGAACACCGCCCACTCCCAGGGGTGGCCGCGCGCAGGGCTACGACGAAACCGACGTGCTGAACTCGGTGAAGGTGCCGAGCGATCCGGCGCAGGTCTCCCTCAACAACGCCAGCTTCCGGGTGCAACTCGGCCCCAGCTCAGGCCACTTCGGCCCGCTGGGGCGCCGCCGCCCGGCGGGGCGGCGGCAGGTCACGGTCGCCGCCGGTGCGGCCACGGTGGCGATGCCCGCCGTATCGCTGGCCGGGCCGGATTCGGCGGCCGACGAGACCAGGGAGATGCCGGCCGTGCGCCGGCGTGCGCCGGTGGTGTGGAGCGGGCGGTCCACGCCGGGCGACCCGGCGGCGGGACAGCTGCTGCAGGCCGTACGGCAGTCGTCGCGCCCGGCCCCCGGCGACCCGGATGTGACCGAGACGCAGGTGCTGCCGCGGCTGGAGTCCACGGTGGTCGGGCAGCGCAGCTCCGGCGAGGACACGCAGCTGATGCCGCCGATCGACCCCAGCCAGTGGGGCGGCCGGGGGCACCCGGGCGACGACGGCCAGGACGGCTACGACGACGGCGAGTACGAGTCCGCCGCGGCCAAGCGCCGCCAGCGCTTCGGCGCCGACCCGGTGCGGCATGCGTACTACCCCGGCCGCCGCATGAACCTCGGGGTGGTGCTGCTCCCGTTGCGCATCTTCCTCGGCCTCATCTCGATCTACGCCGGCTTCGGCAAGCTCTCCGACCCGGCCTACTTCGACGGCGGCGAGCGCGGCTCGCTCACCAAGTGGCTGGGCACGCTGGAGCCGTGGGCCGTCGCCCGCCCGCTCTACGATCTGGCGCTGGTGCATCCCGTCGGCGCCGGGCTCACCGTGGCCTTCCTCCAGGTGATCGTCGGCGTGCTGACGATCTGCGGCCTCTGGCAGCGGATCGCCGCCGCCTTCGGCGTGCTGCTCTCGGCCGCCCTGATCGTGACGGTCAGCTGGGGCGCCGCGCCGGTCTACGACGCGCCGGACATCATCTACCTCGCCGCCTGGTCCCCGCTGGTCATCGCGGGCGCCCCGGTCTATTCGATGGACGCCCGCCTGGCCGGCCAGGCCTGGCGCCGCCTCGGCCCGCGCTCCGAGCTGTGGCAGCTGCGGCGGTACGTACTGCGCCGCGGCATCGTCCTCGCCACCTTCGTCATCGGCGCCACCCTGCTCCTCGGCGCGATGCTCGGCGGCGCGGTCCGCTCGTCCAGGACGGTCGACGTGCCGGAGCCCGGCGAGGCCCCCCGTAACGAGCTCCCCGGCTCCGCTCTCCCGGAGACCCCGGGCGGCGACGGCCGCGGCGGCCCCGCGGGCTCCACGCAGCCGTCCGAGCGCCCGTCGCGGCAGGCCTCGCCGTCGCCGTCGTCCTCCCCGTCCGCGGGCCGCGACGCCTCGCAGCCGGGCAATGTCGGCGGGCAGCCGTCGGCGCCGGCCGAACAGCAGCAGCAGCCGCCCGCGCAGCAGGAGCAGCCGTCGCAGGAGCAGCCGCCCGCGGAGGGCGGCGGCTCGACGGGTGGCGGTGGCGGGTCGCAGGACCCTGGTGACAAGGAGTCGCCGGGGCTGGTGGGTGGCTTGCTGGGGTGATGGGGGTCTGGGGTCCGGGGGCGATGCCCCCGGACCCTCCTTACTCCTCCTGCTTGCCGCCGAGCGCCAGCTCCTTCGCGGCCTCCGTCAGGTCCTTCGCCGTGTCGATGGCCCGCCAGTACGCTCCCTGCGGGATCTGCCAGCCCGCCAGCCGCCGCTCCCGCGCCAGCCGCGGGAAGGTGGTGCGCTCGTGGTCGCCGCGGTCCGGCAGCATCTTCGTAAAGGCGGCGGAGAAGACGTAGACGCCCGCGTTGATCAGATACGGGGACGGCGGCGCCTCGATGAAGTCCAGGACGTGGCCGAAGCGGTCCGTCTCCACGGCGCCCCAGGGGATCCGGGGCCGGGCCAGCGCGAGGGTGGCGTCCGCGTCCCGCTCGTGGTGGAAGTCGGCCATCTCGCGGAGGCTGAAGCGGGTCCAGATGTCTCCGTTGGTGGCGTACCAGGGCTCGTCGTCGCGGGGCAGCGACGCCGCCGCGTACTTGAGGCCGCCGCCGCGGCCCAGCGGCTCGGTCTCCACGACCGTGGTGACCGTCAGCGGCAGCTCGGTGGCGTCCAGCCACTCCTGCAGCACCTCGGCGAGATGGCCGCAGGACACCACGGCGTCCGTGACGCCCTCGGCGGCCAGCCAGGCCAGCTGATGGCCGATGATCGGGGTGCCGGTGCCGGGGATCTCGACCATCGGCTTCGGACGGTCGTCGGTGTACGGGCGGAGCCGCGAGCCCTGGCCGCCTGCCAGGACGACGGCCTGTGTCGGGCGCGCTGCGGGATGGGCGGTCATGGACGGCACCTTATCCGCGGAGCGTACGACTCCGCCCCGTCCGGTTTATGGCGTGCTTACCGGGCGGGGCGGGGGAGCAGATGTACGTGGGCTGGGAGAGGGCCCAGGCGGGCGCAGGGCGGGGCTTCAGTGCCCCGCTGCGACCCCGGAGGCGAAGGCCGTATCGCAGACCGGGCGGGAGAACTTCTGCGCCTGCACGGGCCCGTATTTCGCGACCGCGGCCCGGCCCAGCGAGCGGGCGATGCTCGCGCAGTGCTTCGCCAGTGAAGGCCGCGCGGTGGTGGCGCGCTGCAGCTCGGTGAGGGCCGCGGCCGGGTCCTGCTGCTGCAGCTCGGCGAGCAGCCGGTCGCGCAGGATGTCCTGCGGGGCGCGGGAGCCGGCCTTGCTGGAGGCCTTCTCCGCGGAGGCGAGAAGCTGTGAGTCGCTGTGTGACGACTCGGTCCACGGCACGGTGGCCACGGCCAGGGTCCCCGAGAGGACGAGGACGACGGGGAGTACGAACGCGAGAGTTCTGCCGATGCGGCGGGCTGCCTGATTCACGCAGGCGATCGTAGCGACCGGTAGTGATATGGCGACATTCGGTCACCCTGATGAGTGGCCATTTTCCGGGGTTTTCGAATTCGGTGTTGACGCTGTGCGACACCTACGGGGGATTTGTCGACAGAATGACGTTCCCGCCCACCCGGAAACGCGGGCGGCGCCGCACCCCCCGAGGGTGCGGCGCCGCCGTCTGCGGTTGCTGTGCCTCAGCCGAGGCGCTCGCCGGACGAGGTGGAGAAGACGTGCGTCTCGCCACCGCGCGGGACGACGTTCAGCGTCTCGCCCTTCATCGGCACGTTACGGCCGCTGACGCGGACCACCAGGTCCTTGTCCTCGCCGCCGACCTTGGCGGTGCCGTAGACGTACGCGTCGGCGCCGAGCTCCTCGACGACGTTCACGGACACGGGGAGACCGGCCGGCTCGTCCTTCGAGAGGGCGGCCCCGTCGCCGTTGGCGATGTCGAAGTGCTCGGGACGGACGCCCACGGTGACGGTGGTGTCGCCCTTGTCGGAGGCGGTGGAGAGGGCGTCGCGGTCGACGGGCACCACACTGTTGCCGAACTTGACGCCGCCGTCGGTGATCGGGACCTCGACCAGGTTCATGGCGGGGGAGCCGATGAAGCCGGCGACGAAGAGGTTGGCGGGGTGGTCGTACATGGCGCGCGGGGTGTCGACCTGCTGCAGCAGACCGTCCTTGAGCACGGCCACGCGGTCGCCCATGGTCATGGCCTCGACCTGGTCGTGGGTGACGTACACGGTGGTGATGCCGAGGCGGCGCTGCAGCCCGGCGATCTGCGTACGGGTCTGGACACGCAGCTTCGCGTCCAGGTTGGACAGCGGCTCGTCCATGAGGAAGACCTGCGGCTCACGGACGATGGCGCGACCCATGGCGACACGCTGCCGCTGACCGCCGGAGAGCGCCTTCGGCTTACGGGCGAGGTAGTCGGTGAGGTCCAGGATCTTGGCCGCGTCCTCGACCTTCTGCCGGATCTCCGCCTTCGGCACGCCGGCGATCTTGAGCGCGAAGCCCATGTTGTCGGCGACGGACATGTGCGGGTACAGCGCGTAGTTCTGGAACACCATCGCGATGTCCCGGTCCTTCGGCGGCAGGTGCGTCACGTCGCGGTCGCCGATCCGGATGGTGCCGCTGTTGACGTCCTCGAGCCCGGCGAGCATGCGCAGGGAGGTGGACTTTCCACAGCCGGAGGGGCCGACGAGGACGAGAAACTCGCCGTCCTCGATGTCGATGTCGAGCCCGTCGACGGCGGGGGTGTCGGACCCGGGGTATATGCGGGTCGCCTTTTCGAAGCTGACCGTAGCCATGCTGTTGTCTCCTTCACCGGCAGGAACGTGCCGGACGATCCGAGTAAAGGGTGATGTGGTGTAGTCCACTCCCGCGGACTCCCGTGACGGTAACCCGGCGGGTACGCGCTTGTCAGTACCCCGGAGGGAGAGAAATCCCCTGGCCCGGCCAACCACACCGCCCGTTAGACTGGCCCCACCCGCCTCGTTAGCTCAGCTGGCCAGAGCAACGCACTTGTAATGCGTAGGTCATCGGTTCGACTCCGATACGAGGCTCGTCAACCCCAGGTCAAGACCTTCCGACCTGGGGTTTTGCATATTCCGAGCCGGTGCGCGGCGGTGTGAAGGGCGGGCTCGCGGGGTCAGCTCTGCGGGGGCTTCGGTGGGGGGCGCGGCAGGCGCAGGTGGAAGCCGGCGTCCGGTCGTGTCCGGGGTTCGTACCAGGCGTCGCCGCCGCCCGCGCGGGCGAGGGCGCGGACGATCCACAGGCCCAGGCCGGTGCCCTGGCGTGCGGGCGACGCACCGGGGGTGCGGCTGAAGCGGGTGAAGAGGTGCGGCAGGAGGTCGTCCGGTACGCCGGGGCCGGCGTCCTGGACGCGGATGTCGATGTGGTGTGCGGACGTGGTGACGCGGATGCGGACCGGCGGGCTGCCGTGGGTGAAGGCGTTTTCGAGGTAGTTGAGCAGCATTTCCGACAGGTCGCCGCGGTCCGCGTACGCCACCACGTCCAGGGCGCAGGACACCTCCACCTCCGGGGCGTCCTCGTGCAGCGCACCGAGCTGTTCCAGGATGAACTCCAGGACGGGGACGGGCTGCGGGGTGGTGGCCGGTGTGGCCTCGGCGTCGATCCGGGCCGCCGTCAGGTGCCTGCGTACGAGGCTCTGCAGCCGCGCGGTGCAGTCGATGATGCGGTTCGTGAGGTCCAAGCGCCGTTCGTCGGTCAGGCTCCCGTCCGCGTCCCGCAGGGTGTGGGCGAGCACGCCGATCGTGGCCAGCGGGTGCCGCAGTTCGTGTGCGGTGACCGCGATCACCATGTCTTGCCGGGACAGGACTGTCTCCAGGTCCCGCTGCGCCCGGCGCCGCTCCGTGACGTCCCGCAGCGTCGCGATGTGGAGGCGTTCACCGGACGCGCGGGTGGCCGTGACCCGCATCTCGACCACGCGTCCCGAGCCCGACGGCACCACCAGGTCGATCTCGGCAGGACCGTCGGCCGTGACCGGGAAGCCGAAGGGCAGGCCGACGAGTTCGCCCGGCGTCCGGCCGAACAGTACGGCGGCGGCCGGGTTGCAGAGCCGGATGATCCCGTCCTCGCCGACCGCGACGATGCCGTCGGGCGCCGCCGCGACGACGGCCGCGCTCGGGTAGCCGGACGGCTCACTCGGCTCATTCAGCCCGTATCGCCCGGTCATCGTGGTCAGTCGTCTCGGCCGGCGTCGGGGTCCGGAACAGGCCACCGGCTCTGGGGTGCTTCGCCTGACGACGCGCCGCTGGACTCCGGGTAAGCGGAGCCGAGGATGCTGGAGAGGCTGCGCATCGGGTCGCCGATGTGCATGCCGGTGTCGTCGATCGCGTACTGGCGGATGGCGTGGTCGTGGGCGGAGCCGCGGGTCTGCAGGACGGCGATGCCGCGCTGGATCTCGCCCTGTGCCTCCACGTAGCGCAGCAGGATCGTCACATCCGTCAGGCTGGCGACCTCCATCGCGATGGCCGGTGTGACGGTGGGGGTGACTCGCCCGGTGGGCGCCGAGGTGAGCAGCGTCGTGATCTCGTGGTGGCGCAGCACTGCGCCCAGGGAGATGACGAAGTCCAGCAGCGCGCGTGGGCTCACCACGCGTTCGAGCGCGGAGAGCGTGTCGATCACCACGCGGGTGGGGTGGAATTCCTCGATGAGGCGCCGTACGCGCAGGAACTGCTCCTCGGGCGAGGCCACTTCGGGGTACTCGGACACGACGCGCAGCAGGCCGGAAGCCTCCATGGCGGCGAGGTCGAGTCCCCAGCCGGCGGCGTTGCGGCCGAGCTGTTCGCGGGTCTCGTCGAAGCTCTGCAGCAGACAGCGCTCACCGGCGGCCACCGCGTTGGCCGCGAAGAACAGGCTGGTCAGCGTCTTGCCGGTGCCGGTCGGGCCGGTGAGCAGCACGACCGAGTCCCGGAAGAAGCCGCCGCCGCACATCGCGTCCAGGCCGGGGTTGCCCGAGGAGACACGTTCGGTCGACGCGCGCTCGCGCGGCTGCAGGAAGGCGAGCGGCATGACGACGATGCCTTCGCTCGGGCCGATGGTGAAGAGCCATTCGCCGGTACGGTGCGTGGTGCCCCGGAACTTGACGATCTCGATGGTCCGGCGGCGCCGCTCCATGCGCAGGACGTTGCGCAGGATGATGACGTTGTCCAGGACGAACTCCTCGACGCCGAAGCGCGACACGCTGTTGTACTCCGCGCCGCGCTCCGCGGTGACCACGATGGTCACACCGAGCGGTTCCAGGACCGAGACGATCCGGTACAGCTCATGGCGTACGACCCCGATGCCGGTGAAGTGGGTGAGGACCGCGCCGATCGAGTCGAGTGCGACGCGCCGGGCGCCGACCTTCCGGACGGCGTGCGCGATCCGCGCGGCCAGGGCGCCCAGGTCGTAGTCCCCGACCGTCGGCGCGTCCTGGAGGATGCTCGCCGAGGCGTCGACGAACGCCCACCTGCTGCTCTCCTCCCACTCCGCGATCGGAAAGCCGAGGGAAGCGACGTTGGTCCGGATGTCCTCGGGGCGCTCCTCGAAGGTGACGAATACCCCGGGCTCGCCGTGGCTTTCCACTCCGCGCGCGAGGAACTCCATGGCGAACAGGGTCTTCCCGCTGCCGGTCGAGCCGGCCACCAGCGTGGCACGTCCGGCGGGCAGTCCGCCGATCGCGATCTGGTCGAATCCGCTGATACCGGTGGGGAGTCTTGGGATGCCGTCGATGGCAGTCATCGTCCCTGCCCCTTCTGCTGGGACTTCTCGCCCGGTTCCGGCAATCCCGGTTCCGGTAACCCGAGCGCGAGTGCGGCGCGGCGCTGGTCGGACAGGTCACCGATAACGCGCCGCGACGGGAGCGGAGCGCGCCTGATGACCGTGGGCGTCGCCAGGATGTGGTGGTCCTCGGCGAGTTCGGGCTGTTCCGTGACGTCGATTACGGTGATCTCGTAACCGCCCGGGAGGAGGGACGCGCACAGCGCTCTCAGGTTCGACCGCGCGGCGTCGGAGCGCTCCGTGGCCCCGGCCACGAAGAGGGTGAAGGCGTACGTGGCCGGTTCGCGGTGCGGATACGGGTGCGGGTCGTCGTCGGCGCTGTCCATCGCGAAGCCTCCGCCGTATGGCTGCCTCACGTCTCAGCTTACGGAGCGCCGGTGGCACCGGCCAGAGCCGGATGGGGCCCTCATGGGCGACAAGAGGCTACTCTCGGGCAAGAGGCCGCTGTTCGGGGCTTCGGCAGGGGTTTGCCATGATCCGGGTGCTTGTGGTCGAGGACGAGAGAACGCTGGCGGACGCGCTGGAGATCGCGATCGGGGCGCAGCCCGATCTCGAATGCGCCGGCGCGGTGGCGACCGTCGAGGAGGCCCTGCCGCTTGTCGCCGAGCGCAACCCCGATGTGGTGCTGATGGACATCCATCTGCCGGGCGCCGACGGCATCGAGGGCACCCGGCGGATCAGGGCAGCGCACTCCCCCCGCATCCGGGTACTCCTGCTCACCGCGGATACCGACCCCCGCCGGCTGGTGGCCGGGGCTGCGGCGGGGGCGGCCGGATTCCTCGCCAATGACAGCGCGTTTGCCACTGTGCTCGCGGCCATCCGGGCCCCCGCGGACGGGCCGATGTATATCGGGGAGTCGACGCTCGGCCTCCTTGTCGCGGCGCTCGGCCCGGCACCGGGCGAGGCGCCGCCGCGGCCGGGTTACGGCCGCGGCGAGCTCACCGCTCGGGAGCGGGAGGTCCTGCGGCTGATGGCCCGCGGGCTCGGCCCGCGGGCGATAGCCGGGCTGCTGGTGGTCAGCCCGCACACCGCGCGTGGCCATGTGAAGCGGGTCATGGCGAAGCTGGGCGCGCACAGCCAGTTGGAGGCGGTCGTCATCGCCGCCAGGTCCGGGCTGCTGCGGGCACCCGTCCCGTAACCACGGGGGGAATCAGCCCATTTGGAGCATGCGGGCGCCCAGGTCCCCGCCCTAGCCTTGCGGTGCGGCCGGCGTCCGCCTTCAACTCATCCCGCGCCGACAAGGACGCCGGCCGCCCGCCGGTCACCCACCTGGGAAGCGACCTGATGTCCGCCATGCCCCGCGAGGAGCGGCTTGCCGCCGCATTCATCGATCTCGCCGACACCCTGGTCGGTGACTTCGACGTCATCGCCTTTCTGCACTCCCTCACCGAGCACGTGACGGAGCTGCTCGACGTCTGCGCCGCCGGCGTGGTCCTCGCCGCCCCCGGTGGCGTACTGCTGGAAGCCGCCGCCTCCGACGAGCGCACCCACAGGCTGGAACTGGACTCCATCGACTGGGCCGAAGGCCCCTGCCGTGACTGCTACCGCTCCGGCAAGCCCGTCCCGGGCCGCGCTCTCGACGATCCGCGGGCGGACGTCAGCTGGCCCCGCTTCGCCCCGGACGCCCGCGCGCTGGGCTTCGCCTCCGTCGCCGCTACGCCGCTGCGGCTGCGCGCCGAGGTCATCGGCGCGCTCTCGCTCTTCCGCGACCGTCCCGAACCACTGGACGCCGCCCAACTGCGGCTGGCACAGGCCCTGGCCGACACCGCCACCATCGGCATCCTGCAGCAGCGCGCCGTCCACGAACAGACGGATGTCGCCACCCACCTGCAGGCCGCGTTGAACTCCCGGATCATCATCGAGCAGGCCAAGGGCGCCCTCGCGGCACGCCACCGGATCGGCATCGAGGAAGCCTTCCACCGCCTGCGCCGTTACGCCCGCCACCACCGGCGCCGGCTGGCCGACATCGCCCGCGCGGTCGTCCTCGACGGCCTCGACCCCGCCAGGGCGCCGGAAACCGGCTAGCGCCATGTCCATCAGCCCGCACATGGCCCACCACCTGCGCCGGCTCGCCGCACCCACCCGACCCAGCGGCCTCATCCCCGCCGGGACCCTGACCGCCTGCGCCACCGCCCGGCCTCGACGGTCTCGCGGTGTCCGTCAACCGCGGCAACGGCACCACCGAACTCCTCCGCCACACCACCGGCATCGCCGCCGAACTCGACGACCTGCAGTTCGCCCAGGGCCAGGGCCCCGCCCAGGACGCCGCCCGCACCCACCAGCCGGTCCTCGAGCCCGACCTCACCGTCTCGCCCGACGGCCGCTGGCCCGACCTGCTGCCGGGCCTGCATAAGCTCGGCGTCCGAGCCGTCTTCGCCTTCCCGCTCAGCCTCGGGCTGATCCACCTCGGCGCCGTCACCGGCCATCGCACCACCCCCGGCCTCCTCACCCCGCAGCAGACCACCGACGCCGTCGCCCTGAGCCTGACCCTCACCCACCTGCTCGCCGACCTGGCCACCCGGCCGGACGGCGCCGCCCCGCTCACCGACGTCAGCCATCTGCACCGCGCGGTGGTGCACCAGGCCACCGGCATGCTCGCCGTCCAACTCGACCTTCCACCCGCCGACGCCCTCATCCGAATCCGCGCCCACGCCTACCGCCACAGCAGGCCCATCCTCGACACCGCCCGCGACATCCTCACCGGCGACCTCACCCTGGGCGACGGCCGCTCCGGGATCAGCCGGCCCGGCAGCTGACCCGCGGCGCCGTACTCGGGAAGCACCCGGACCGCGGTGACAACGGGACGAGCATGCCGGCACCGCTCTTCCAGTAGCCTGTGGGCGATGGGTGTTCAGGCACGGGAGGCGGCATGTCACCGGAACCGCTCAATGCACCGGGTGACGGCCTCCCGGAGTTCCTGAGCTGGGAGGAACTCCAAAGATTCCCCGAGGGCATCGCGGCCGAGATCGAGCTCTGGGACCGGAGGGTGATCTGGAACCGGCGCGGCCCCGTGGAGCACCAGCGCTTTGCCCGGCGCATGTGCAACGCCCTTGAAGCCGGCGCCCGGCAGGCCATGCGGGGTGACGCGCCTGACGGCGGGCAGCGCTGCTGGCAGGTCGAGGTGGAGACCAACGTGTTCTTCAACCCCGACAAGTCCAGCTTCCTCACCCCGGACTTCCTCATCCGCCGCTGCCTGCCCCGCGGCGCTGACACGTTCGTGGGCGATGTCGTCCTGGCGGGAGAAGTCCTGTCGGGCTCGGACACTCCCAAGCGCCGCGCCTGGAAGATGGCTCGGTACGCTGACGGCGGCATCCCCTGGTACTGGGAGGTCGAACTCGATTCGTCCGGGACCTGGGACATCACCGCGGTACGTGCTTACGAGCTGGCGAAGGCACCCGTCGCCGGGCTTGCCGTCAAGCCGCTGCGTCCGGCCCTGTACATCCCGGTGGGGGAGTGGGAACCGGAAGGTCTGGGAATCGTCTTCCCCGAGCCCTTCAGCCTTGACATCACCTGGGCTGACCTCGCGTTCTGACGGTGGTACGGCGCCACCGCCCGCCGTCGGGCCCAGCACGCGACAGGCGGTGACATGGTCCGGCATGTGGGCGCCGGGTGCGCGGTCAGGCGGGTGGGCCTGGGATGCGGTCCAGTGCTGCCGTCAGGTTGGTGGTGGTGGGGAGTGTGCCGAAGGTCAGGCCCTGGTTGCCGGCGAGGCGGGAGGTGCAGAAGGCGTCGGCGAGGGGGTGGGGGGCGTGGCGTACGAGGAGGGAGGCCTGGAGGGTCAGGGCCATGCGTTCCACCAGGTGGCGGGCTCGTAGCTGGGCGTCTTCCGGGCGGGAGAGTTCGGTCAGGACCTCGCGCCATGCCGTGTCGAGGCGCGGGTCGGCGCCTGCGGCGGTCTCCACTTCGGTGCGGAAGGCGTCCAGGGACTCCGGCTCGCGGGTCAAGGCGCGCAGGACGTCGAGGGCGTTGACGTTGCCCGAGCCTTCCCAGATGCCGTTGAGCGGGGCCTCGCGGTAGCGGCGGGGCATGCCGGAGGCTTCGTCGTAGCCGTTGCCGCCGAGGCATTCGAGGGCTTCGGCGACGACGGCGGGCTGGCGCTTGCAGACCCAGTACTTGCCGACGGCGGTGGCCAGCCGCAGGAAGGCCCGCTCGCCCGCGTCGCCGCGGTGGGCGCGGTCGCCGGCGCCGGCGATGCGCAGCGCCAGGGTGGTGGCGGCCTCGGACTCGAGCGACAGGTCGGCGAGGACATTGCGCATCAGCGGCTGGTCGATGAGCTTGGCGCCGAAGACCGAGCGGTGCCGGGTGTGGTGGGCGGCATGGGTCAGCGCGGAGCGCATTCCGGCCGCAGAGCCCAGGATGCAGTCGTGCCGGGTCATCGTGACCATCTCGATGATCGTGCGTACGCCCTGGCCCTCCGCGCCGACCAGCCAGGCCACGGTGTCGTCGAACTCCGGCTCCGACGACGCATTGGAGCGGTTGCCGAGCTTGTCCTTCAGCCGCTGGATACGGAAGGTGTTGCGGCTGCCGTCGGGCAGGACCCGCGGGACCAGGAAGCAGGACAGCCCGCCGGGAGCCTGGGCCAGGACCAGGAAGAGGTCGTTCATCGGGGCGCTGGTGAACCACTTGTGGCCGCGCAGCCGGTACGTGCCGTCGGGCTGCTCGACCGCGGCCGTCGTGTTCGCGCGGACGTCGGTGCCGCCCTGCTTCTCCGTCATGCCCATCCCGGCCAGCAGGCCGCGCTTGCCGGCCGGCGCCGTCAGGCCGGGCTCGTACACCCGGCTGGTGAGCAGCGGCTCGTACACCTTCGCCAGCTCGGGCGCGGCGCGCAGCGCGGGCACGACGGCGTACGTCATCGAGACCGGGCAGCTGTGGCCCGCGTCGGTGGTGCTCCACACCATGAAGCCCGCCGCGCGGGCGACATGGGCGCCGGGGCGGTCGTCGGCCCAGGCGGCGCCGGCCAGGCCTTCGCTCACCGCCACGTCCAGGAGGTGGTGGTACGAGGGGTGGAAGTCGACCTCGTCGATGCGGTTGCCGTAGCGGTCGTGGGTGCGCAGCTCCGGCTCGTGGCGGTTGGCCTCGTCGCCCCAGCGCTGCGCCTCCTCGCTGCCCGCGCGGCGGCCTATGCGGTGCAGGTCGTCGAGGTGCCAGGCGGCGCCCTCCCGGCGTACGCCCTCCAGCAGCACGGCGTCGTCGGCGACGTCGTGGCCGGTCAGGGGCGGGGGCTGGTTGGTGACCTCGTGGGTACGGGAGGCGGGGTTGCTGCGGGGTGAGGTGTCTGCGGTGAGGGGCATCGGAGTCCTCCGGGTCAGCTGGTGGTGGCGCCTGCGCAGCGCAGGGCCAGCGCGGTGAGTTCGGTGAGGAGTTCGCCGGCGGAATCCGCCTCCGGCGCGGCCAGGGGGTCCACCAGGACCTCGCCGATGGCGCCGGTCAGGGCGGCGGCGGTGACCCCGGCGTCCTGTACGGGCAGTTGGCCGGCGGCCACGCCCTCGCGGACCACCTCGGCGAACAGCTCGCGGTAGCGGCGGCGGAACTCCAGCCGCTCGGCGCCGACGGCGGGTTCGGCGGGGGCGGCCAGCAGGGCGTACGCGAGGCCGCGGCGCTCCATGGCGCGGCGGGCGAAGACCTGCACGCCGCGGGCCAGCCGCTGCGCGGGGTCGCCCCCGTCCCCGAGCACCTCGGCGAGCACCTCGACCTCGCGGCCCGCGGCCCGCCGGAAGACCTCGACGGCGAGGGCGGACTTGGAGGCGAAGTGCTGGTACACGGACCCGGCGGACATCCCGGCGGCCCGCGCCACGGTGCTCACGGACGCCTGCGCCCAGCCGATGTCGGCGACGACGGTGGTGGCCTCGCGGATCAGCCGCTCGCGGGCGGATTGCAGGCGCTGCAGCTCGGCGGGGGTCTTGCGGTAGGCCATGCGAAGAAGTGAACCACTGTTCAGATCATCGCGCCAGGGTCGCCAGGGTCGCCAGCGTCGCCAGGGTCCCCGCCCGGCCGCAGGGCCCCGGGCCGTATGGTCAAGGGCATGCCGGAGCAGCAGGTGCGGAGTGGGGCCCGAGGGCCCGGGCGTCCTCGCGAGGAGCGGGTCACCCGCGCCGTGCTGGATGCCGTCGTCGCCATCGTCGCCGAGAGCGGCATGAGCGCCGTCACCATGGACGCCGTCGCCGCCCGCGCGGGCGTCAGCAAGCCGGCGATGTACCGGCGCTGGTCCACCAAGCAGGACCTCGTCATCGCCGCCGCCGAGTCCCGTATCGGCCCCCTTGAGGTCCCGGATCTCGGGGACTTCCGCGAAGAGCTGCGCACCGTGCTCACCGCCCGCATGGAGGCCTACCGGCAGCCCGGCATCGACCGGCTGCTGGCCGGCGTGATCGGCGTAGCGGCCGAGGCGGGGGCGCAGCGCGGGGCGTTCGGCGCGTATGCCGGGCGGGTCATGGCCGAGACCCGGCGGATTCTGGAACGCGGCGTGGACCGCGGCGAGTTGCGCCCGGACACCGACGTCGGCGCCGCGGCGACCCTCGTGGCGGCTGCGCTGGTGTTCCGGATGGTCGGTGAGCAGCGGCAGCCGGACGCGGCGCTGGTGGACGCCGTGGTCGATCTGGTGGGCCGGGCGGTGCTCGCGGCCCCCTGACGGAGCCACGCGTTCCGGCGGCAGAAATCTCGATGGCCTCACCCCCTTGCCCCGGCCTGCCTCAATATCGATACTGCCGGTAACGAATTTGGCAGAGCCGCCGGAGGAAGCCATGACCACCGCTGCACCTAAGCCGATCCTCGACAAGCCCCTGATGCACTACGGCACCCGCGTGCTGGACCGCACGGCGCCGGGCACCCCGCAGGCCACGTACAAGATCCTCGACGTCACCCCGCTCACCCCGCACATCGGCGCGGTGCTCAGCGGCGCCGACCTCACCCGGCCGATCGGCGCGGACCTCGCCGAGGAGCTGCGGCAGGCGCTGCTGGAGTGGAAGGTGGTCTTCTTCCGCGGCCAGACCGGCTTCACCGCCGAGCACCAGCTGGCCCTCGCCGGCGTCTGGGGCCCGCCGGAGGCCAACCCGTTCTTCCCGAAGACCGAGCACGCCGGCGTCTCCCGGCTGGCCAAGGACGCCAAGGCGTCCGGCAACAAGAACATCTGGCACAGCGACCACTCCTTCATGACCAACCCGGCCCTCGGCTCCGTGCTCCGGGCCGTCGAGGTGCCGGCCGCCGGCGGCGACACGATGTGGGTGGACATGGCCGCCGCCTACGACAACCTCCCCGACGACCTGAAGGAGCGGATCGCGGAGCTCGTCGCCGTCCACGACTGGGAGGCCAGCTGGGGCGCGCTGATGAACGACGAGCAGAAGGCCGCGTTCCGCAAGAACTGGCCGCAGGTCGAGCACCCGGTCGTGGTGCGCCACCCGCGCAGCGGCCGGAAGACGCTGTACGTCAACGAGCCCTTCACCCGCTACCTCAAGGGCCTGCCGGAGGCGGAGAACCGCGAGCTCCTCGACATCCTGGTGCTGCAGGCCCGGATCCCCGAGTACCAGGTCCGCTTCCACTGGGAGCCCGACTCGATCGCCATCTGGGACAACATCGCCACCCAGCACTACGCGATCAATGACTACTTCCCGCAGCGGCGCGTGATGGAGCGCATCGCCATCGCGGGCGTCCCGCTCGCATGACGACGGGCACTACCCTCCGCGAGTCGGCCGCGGGCGCGGTCCAGGCGACAGGCCGCGCCTGGACCGTGACCGCGCTGCTGGTCGTCTTCATGATGGTCAACTTCGCGGACAAGGCGGTCCTCGGCCTCTCCGCCGACGATATACGCGCCGATCTCGACGTGTCCGCCACCGAGTTCGGCCTCGCCAACAGCGCCTTCTTCCTGCTTTTCTCGGTCGCCGGGGCCGTCGTCGGGCTGCTGGCCGACCGGATCCGGCCGATGTGGCTGCTGCTGGTGATGGCCGGGCTCTGGTCCGTGGCCCAGGTGCCGGTGGCCGTCGGTGGCGGGCTCGCCGTCCTCGTCGCCTCGCGGGTGGTGCTCGGCGCGTCCGAGGGGCCCGCGTTCCCGGTCGCGCAGCAGGCGGCGCTGTCGTGGTTCCCCAACCACCGGCGGAACCTTCCCGGAGCCCTCATCACCCTCGGCGTCACCTTCGGCGTGATCACCGCGGCCCCCGCGCTGACCTGGGTCACCGACCATCACGGCTGGCGGGCCTCGCTGTGGGTGCTGGCCGCCGTCGGCCTGGTGTGGGCGGTGCTGTGGGCGCTGCTCGGCGGCGACGGCCCGTACCGCCTGGAGAAGCCGGCGGCGGACGCCACGGAGCAGGCGGCGGACACCGAGGCGAAGCCCGTCCCGTACCGCCGGATCTTCGGCACCCGCACCTGGATCGGCGTCACCGTCGCATACTTCACCAGCTACTGGACCGTGGCCCTGATGCTGGCCTGGCTGCCGTCCTATCTGCGCAACGGCCTCGGCTACACCTCGGCGGAGGCCGGCACCCTGGTCGTGCTCCCGTGGGCCGTCGGCGCCTTGGCGCTCATCGGCCAGGCGATGGTCACCGGCCGGCTGATGGACCGCGGCGTGCCCAGCCGGATCGCCCGCGGCCGGGTCGGCGCCGCGCTGCTGCTGACCGGCGCCGCCGGGTGCCTGGCCGTGCCGCTGGTCGACGGTTCCGGTACGAAGCTGGCGCTGCTGGTCGTCGGGTTCGGCTTCGGCGGCTCGTTCGCCACCGTGGCGGCCACCACCGTCGCCGAGCTGGCGCCCGGGCCCCGCCGCGGCGGGGCGCTCGGCACCATGAACGCCGCCGTCACCACCGCCGGGCTGCTCGCCCCTGCCGTCGTCGGCGCGCTGGTCGACCGCCAGGGGGACGGCGGCTATCAGAGCGCCGTCGTGCTGTCCGCCGTCCTGCTGCTGGCCGGAGCGCTGGCCGCGTACGCCCTGATCGACCCGGAGCGCGACGCGCTGCGGCTGCCGTCCTGAACCCCCGCCGATACACCCGCCCGTACAACCGAGGAGCAACCCTCATGCCCGCCGTGCCCGCCGCCCTCGACACCGAGCCCCTCGACCGGGCGCTCGACGACCTCTCCGCCCGCGCCGAGTCCTGGACGCAGACCCCGCTCTCCGAGCGGATCGCGCTGCTCGAAGGCCTGCTGCCGCGGATCGTGGCCGGCGCCGAGGCGATGGCCGCCGACGCCGCCCGCGCCAAGGGTTACGGCCCCGACTCGCCCTGGGCCGCGGAGGACTGGATCGGGGCGCCCTGGGCGCTCGCCCAGACCACCCGTGCCTATCTGCACGTCCTGCACCGTCTCGCCGCGGGCCGGGAGCCGGTCGACGCCGCCGCCGTACACGAGCGGGACGGGCGCGCCGTCGTCGACGTCTTCCCCGCCACCGGATGGGACGGCCTGCTCCTCAACGGCTTCCGGGCCGAGGTGTGGATGCGCCCGGGCAGCACCGCCGCGCAGGTGCGCGAGCGGGCGGCAGGCGAGTACCGCGGCCGGCCCGGCACCCCGGCCGTCGCCCTGGTGCTCGGCGCAGGGAACGTCGCCGCCATCACGCCGCTCGACATCCTGCACAAGCTGTACGTCGAGGGCCAGGTCGTCATCGCCAAGATGAACCCGGTCAACGCCTATCTGCGGCCGCACTTCGAGCGCGTCTTCCAGGAGTTCATCGACGGCGGCTGGGTGCGCTTCGTCGACGGCGGCGGCGCCGCGGGCGCGTACCTGACCACCCACGCGGCCGTCGACACCCTGCACATTACGGGCAGCGAGCGCACCCACGACGCCATCGTCTGGGGCACCGACGACCGGGCCGCCGAGCGCCGCCGCGCCGACACCCCGCTCGTCGACAAGCCGTTCAGCAGCGAGTTGGGCGGCATCAGCCCCTGCATCGTGACGCCGGGACCCTGGAGCGCCGCCGACTTCCGCTTCCAGGCCGAGCACATCGTCACCAGCAAGCTCAACAACTCCGGCCACAACTGCGTCGCCAGCCAGATCCTCGTCGTACCCGAGGCCTGGGACGGCACCAAGCGGCTGCTCGCCGAGATCCGCAAGGTGCTGCGCGAACTGCCCCCGCGCAGCGACTACTACCCCGGCGCGGAAGGCCGGCTGGCCGCCGTCGCCGAGGCCCACCCGAGCGCCGACGGGGAGGGCAGCTGCCGGATCCTCGTACCGGACATCGAGGGCCGGGAGGACATCCTGCTCTCCGACGAGGTCTTCGCCAGCGCCCTCGGCGTCGTCCGCCTCCCCGGCGACACCCCCGCCGAATTCCTGCGCCAGGCCGTGGACTTCGCCAACGACACCCTCCCCGGCACCCTCGGCGCCACCCTCCTCGTCCACCCGAAGACCGAGAAGGCGCACCGCGACGCCGTCGCCGCGGCCGTCGCCGGGCTGCGGTACGGCACCCTGGGCGTCAACTGCTGGTCCGCCATCGGCTTCCTGCTCGGCTACACCCCGTGGGGCGCCTACCCCGGGCACACCCGCCAGGACATCGGCAGCGGCACCGGCCTGGTGCACAACGCGTTCATGCTGGAGGACGTCGAGAAGACGGTGCTGCGCGCGCCCTTCGCGCCCACGCCCCGCGGCCTGTTCACCGGCTCGCCCTCGCTGTCGCCGCGCCCCCCGTACTTCGTCACCAACCGCACCGCCACGACGACCATCGCGCGCGTCACCCGCTTCACCGCCGCACCGGGACTCGCCAAGCTGCCGGGCATCTTCGCCTCAGCGCTGCGTGGCTGACCCCCGTACCCGCCCCCGTAGACACGAAAGAGGCTCAACGGTGAACCTCGCCGAACTGCTCCACCGCACCGCCACCACCCACGGCCCCCGCACCGCCGTCGAACTCGGCGACCAGGCCCTCACCTACACCGAACTCGACACCCTCGCCGGCCGGGTGGCGGCCCGGCTCACCGCCACCGGCGTACGCGCGGGCGACCGGGTCGGCCTGATGCTGCCGAACCTGCTGGAGTTCCCGGCCCTCTACTACGGCGTGGCCCGCGCCGGCGCCGTCGTCGTCCCCATGAACCCGCTGCTGAAGAAGCGCGAGATCGCGCACTACCTCAGCGACTCCGGCGCCGTGCTGCTCTTCGCGTACGAGCCGAGCGCCGCCGAGGCCGCCGCGGGCGCCGAAGGCACGGCCGCCACCGTCGTCCCCGTCGCGCCGGGCGCGCTCACCACCCTGCTGGCCGACCACCCGGACCCGGCCCCCGTACGGGAGCGCGCGGACGACGACACGGCGGTCATCCTCTACACGTCAGGCACCACAGGCGCGCCCAAGGGCGCCGAGCTGACCCACGCCAACCTCGCCCGGAACGCGGAGATCTGCGCCCAGTCGCTCTTCCACCTCACCCCCGACGACACCATCCTCGGCTGCCTGCCGCTGTTCCACGCCTTCGGCCAGACCTGCGGCCTGCACACCGCGGTCTCCGTGGGCGCCCGCCTCACCCTGGTGCCGCGCTTCGACCCGGAGGACGTGCTGCGCACCATCCAGGGGCGGGCGGCGACGGTCTTCCAGGGCGTGCCCACCATGTACGCGGCCCTGCTCGCCGCGCATGAGCGGCAGCCGGGCGCGTACGACACCGGCACCCTGCGGCTGTGCGCCTCCGGCGGCGCCTCGCTGCCCGTCGAAGTGCTGCACGGCTTCGAGAAGGCCTTCGACTGCGCGGTGCTGGAGGGTTACGGCCTGTCCGAGACCTCGCCCGTGGCGACCTTCAACCACCCCGGCCTGCCACGCAAGGCGGGCTCCATCGGCACCCCGGTCGAGGGCGTCGAGGTGCGGCTCGCGGACGTACGCGAGGGCGTGGGCGAGCTGTGCGTGCGCGGGCACAACGTCATGAAGGGCTACTGGGGCCGCCCGGACGCCACCGCCGCGGCGGTCCGCGACGGCTGGCTGCACACCGGCGACCTCGCCCGCGTCGACGAGGACGGCTACTACGCCATCGTCGACCGCAAGAAGGACCTGGTCATCCGCGGCGGCTACAACGTCTACCCGCGGGAGGTCGAGGAGGTGCTGTACGAGCACCCGGCCGTCGCCGAGGCCGCGGTCGTCGGCGTCCCGCACCCGGAGCTCGGCGAGGAGGTCGCGGCCGCTGTCGCCCTGCGGCCCGGGGTGGAGGCCACGGAAGCCGGGATCCGGGAGTTCGTGCGCGAGCGGGTGGCCGCGTACAAGTACCCGCGCATCGTCCGGCTCGTCGAGGCGCTGCCCAAGGGCGCCACGGGCAAGATCCTCAAGCGCGAGCTGGACCTCACGTGAGCCCCACCGGGCCCATCCCGCTGCCGCTGATTCCATGTGTGTGAAAATAGATACATGTCGAATGTGGAGCCGTGCTGTGCGCCGCTGACGGAGCGGCCGCTGACCGCCGATGAGTCGGAGCGGACCGCGGTGATGTTCAAGGCGCTCGGGGATCCGGTGCGGCTGCGGCTGTTTTCGCTGGTCGCCTCGCATGAGGGGGGCGAGGCGTGCGTGTGCGACATCTCTGATGTCGGGGTTTCGCAGCCGACCGTTTCCCATCATTTGAAAAAGCTCAAGGAGGCGGGGCTGCTCAGCTCCGAGCGGCGGGGGACGTGGGTGTATTACCGGGTCGAGCCCGGTGTGCTGGCCGCGATGGGGCGGACGCTTGCGGGAGTCGTCGGCTGACTGCCGTTCCACGAGGCGTACGGAACGACCGCGGGCCCGGCTGTGGCAGCCGGGCCCGCGGTCGTGTTCGTGCGGTGCGCTAGTACTGGCGGCGCATCAGGCGGAAGGCCGTCACCGCGCCTGCCAGGGCGAGGGCGAGGATGCCACCGCCGATGACGTACTCACGGGTGTCGAAGCCTGTGTCGGCCAGGTGGGGCGGGTCCTTGGGGGCGGGGGTGCTGCCGGGGTCGGAGGGAGTCTCGTCCTTGGGGGCGGGGGGTGCTGCCGGCTTGTCCTTCGGGGGGTTGTTGGGCTTGGGGTGCTCGGCGGGCGGGTTGCCCGGGGCGGGCTCGGCTGGCTCGTTGGGAGTGGGCTCGCCGGGGTCCTGCTGGCCGGGCTCGTCGGGCTCGGCCGGGGTGGGCTCGTCCGGGGTGTCCGGGCCCGGCGCGTCCGGCTCCTCCTGGCCCGGCTCCTCCTGGCCCGGCTCCTCCTGGCCCGGCTCGTCCGGGGTCGGCTCGTCCGGCGTCGGCTCCTCCGGCGTCGGCTCTTCCGGGACTTCCTGGGTCGGCGGGTCCTCTTCCTCCGGCGGGTTCGCCGGGCTGTCGATCTGGTCCCCCGTCCCGTTCCCCTCGTCGATCACCCGCACCGTCGCGTCCCCCGACTGCACCGGCAGCGCAAGGCCGCTCGCCCGCGCCCCGGTCCGGTTCGTGTAGACGTCGCCGTCCACATTGCCCTTCGGCTGCAGCACCAGGTCGTACATGTGCGTCTCATTCGGCGCCAGCGGCCCCGGGTCCGTGATCCTGAAGCCGGTCACCTCCGCCAGGCCGGCCGGGCAGCCCGAGGAGCCGAGCTGGGCCTTGGTGCACCAGCGCGTGTCGCCGCCGGATGCGTTGGACTCGTCGTCCGGGTCGAGGCTGATCGAGGCCGGGTCGGCGCTGGTGTAGAAGACCGTGCCGTCCTCGAGCGGGCCCGGCTCCTCGGCGAGGCCGACCGTGCCGCGGAAGTCCGTGGCCGGCCGGCGGTCGTCGCCGTTGTGCGGCAGGGCGTCGATGAGGTCGATGTTGGTCAGGGGGCGCGGACTGCGGTTGGCCAGCGTCATCGTGTACTTGAGGTTGTCGCCGACCTTCTCGACCGGCACCGGCGCCTCCTTCTCGATCGCCATCGCCGCGCCGTGTGCGATCTGCAGCGCGTGCGTCGCCTCGCGCTGCGACTCGGGGCTGCTGTCGGCCGGCGTGGAGACCTCGGCCTCGTTGACGGCCGTGGTCTCGGGCGCCAGCGAGCTCGCCCGTACGTCGAAGGTGATCGGGTCGATCGGCTGGTTGGGCGTGCGGTCCTTCAGGACCCAGGTGACCGTGGTCGTGCCGTCCTCGTTGGGCTCCACCTTCGCCGGCTCGACGGAGGCGTTGCCCGCGTACGACACCCACTTGGGCAGGGTGTCGACGACCGTCACGTCGTGGGTGCCGGTCCCGTTGGCCTTCGAGGTGAGGGTCGGGTAGAGGGCGTACGTGGCCGTGCGGCCCGCGGTGACCTGGTAGCTCGGCCGGTCCGGGGCGGTCTCCGGGGTCGAGCCCGGCGGCACCACGCGCTTGTTCACGCGGGTCAGCACCGAGGTCACGGTGAGCCGGTCGGCCGCGCGGCCCAGCGACTCGTCCGGGTCGCTGGTGTCGTGGACCCACTTCTGGCGGGCCCTGGTCATGCCGAAGTTGCGCAGCCTGGTGTCGTCGTCGACGCCGTCCGCGACCTGCAGGTTGGTGTAGTAGTAGCCCATCGTCAGGCCCTTCAGGGGGCCGACGAAGCGGACCTTGCCGACCGCCTTGATGCCGCCGGGGACCTTGGCCGGGTCGTCGTACCAGGGACCGTCCTCGTCGTTGCAGTCCGCCTGCTGCATCTCGCGCGGGCTGCCCCAGTCGGCGGCCGCGTACTCGATCTTCACGCCGCTGACGTTCTTGGTGAGCGCGTAGGCGCCGTCGGCGTCCGTGGTCAGCGTCTGGACCTTGTTGTCGAAGGTGTCGCAGGCGTACAGCGGGTCGTACGCCGCCACGCCGGAGTTGGTGACGCGGACGCGGCTGCGGAACTTGTCGCCGGGGGTGACATAGCCGTCGCCGGTCTCGTAGTCCGTGGCGGTGCCGGCGGGGGTGCCGTCCAGGTCCTCGTACCACTTGCGCAGCAGCAGCCGGCCGTTGACCACCAGGCTGGACTCGTTGCTGTTGTTGGCCAGCGGCTCCAGCCCGGAGCCGTAATTGTCCTGGCCGGACACCGACTTGGGGTCGAACCCGGTGAAGGTGTCCTTGATCTTCACGGCGCCGCCGGGGTTGCCCTCCGCCGCCTTGTTGATCTCGTCCTGCGGGATCCAGATCTTGATGTAGCCGGAGACCACCAGCGCCTCGTCGGCGGGCACCGCCTTGCCGCTGGTCGTCTGGGTCGGTACGTGGTCGGCGCTGGTGTCCGCGCCGGTGATGGTGACGTCGATGTTCGCGCCCGCGCCGGACTGCGCGCAGTCGAAGGTGCCGCTCTCGGTCACGCCCCTGGCGCCGCCGCCGCTGCCCGCCGGCTGGCTGCCCGCCTTGCTCGCCGGGTACGGGGCGCAGGCCGGCAGTGAGGTCCAGTCGAAGAGCCGGGCGCCGCCCGCGGACTTTCCGTCGAGGAGCTGCGAAATGTCGTCGGTGAAGGTGAACGGCGAGGCCAGCGGCTCGGAGCCCAGCTTCGGCGAGTGCTTCGGGTCGTCCTGCGGCTTCGCGCCCACCACGATCGGGAATTCGTAGACGACTCCCGCCTCGCCATTCGGGCCCGCGGCCTCTTGCTTGGCAATGCCGCCGTCCCGCTTGTTCAGGTCGAATTTCGGTGCCGCCGATACGGTGACGGGGTCGGCGTGCACCTCCTTGCCCGGTGCGTTGTCGGCGGTCACCCCGGCGGACACCGGCACGTTGTCGCCATTGTGCATATCGCCGGTCACGCGGAGCAGCACCGGGATGCTGCGGCTGGCATTGGTGAGATCGCCGAGATTGCAGATGAGTCGCTGCCCGTCGATTTTCGAACCGGGCCCGGTGCAGGTGCCAGGGAGCTGCTCCCATTCGGTGCCGACCGGGGCTTCGAGGGTGAAGGTCTCGTTGTTGGCGGTGCCGCCGGTGACATTGACATCCACCTTGTACTGGATGGTGTCGTGGGTTCGCACGATGCCGTTGCTGTCGCCGGAATCCAGCCCGGGGCCGTCCGCGGACGTGAAGTTCCCGCCGCCGTCCTTGGCCACCGAGACCGCGATGTCGATGACCGGGGCCGCCCCCGAGGATGACGCGCCCATGACCGCCGGTGCGGTGGTCGTCGCCAGAATTCCCGCTGTCAGCGCGACCCCTACCGGATGCCGCTTTCGCCAATTCATGGTATGACCTCCTTTTCGCTTCATCCCTTGTAGACGATTGCGGGTGGCGGCCTCTGGAA
This sequence comes from Streptomyces boninensis, assembly GCF_048572725.1. Taxonomy (NCBI): domain Bacteria; kingdom Bacillati; phylum Actinomycetota; class Actinomycetes; order Kitasatosporales; family Streptomycetaceae; genus Streptomyces; species Streptomyces boninensis. The sequence continues at coordinate 4,442,307 of NZ_CP183837.1, read as the reverse complement.
GCGGGTCGCGCCCTCTTTGCGGGTGACCGGGAACTTCACTCGACCGGCGGGGCGCGCGCAGGCTGATTTGCTTCAATTCCGAACACGCCATATTTGGTCCGTATGAACGGCCGGGCGCTGATGCATGCTCTTGCTCCGGCGAACTCAGGAAGTCAGGTGCTATGGCGGTGAGCCCTGAGCAGCAAACCCCTCGCGGCCGCCGCAGGGAGCTGCCGCTCCTCGGCGGGGTGCGTTTGCCCATCGCCCTGCTCGCGGTGCTGCTGCTCGGGGTATGCGGAATTACGGCGGCCACGGTCGGCGAGGCCGACGACGGGCCCGTATCCCAAGCGGTGCTGGATGCACAGCAGTTCATCGCCGAGGACGGGGCGGGGACGGTCGGCTCGGCGCTCGGGCAGCATCTGCAGGATCTGCCGCGGGCGGCGCGGTTGTACGGGGCGGGGCCGGGGCCGGTCGAGTCGCCGCGGCGGGCGGTCGAGGCGATCGCCGGGTCGTATCAGAAGTGGCGTGGGCTGGCGCTTGTCGAGCCGGCCACCGGGCGGCGGGTGGCTGTTGCGGGTGAGCGGGTGCCGGTGGGTGGGCCGCTGATGCCGGTGCCGCGGGCGCGGATCACGCCGCTGGCCGATGGGGAGGCGCGGCTTGTCACGTATGCGGCCTTCGGGCGGGCGGGGGAGCCGGCGCGGGTGCTGGTGGCGTCCGGGGCGCTGCGGCTGCCGCCGGACGGCAAGGGGCGGACGACGTTTGTGACCGGGCCCGGGGGGCGGGTGCTGGCGGCGTCGGGGGAGCGGTGGGCGGATCCGGGGCTGCGGAAGCTGGTGGCGGGGGCGGTGGCGGGGGCCGGGGTGGGGAAGCGGGCCGTGGCGCGGGTGGATGGGGCGGGGCGGCATGTGGTGCTGGGGAGCGCGCGGGTTGGGGAGGGCGCGGAGGGCGGGGAAGGCGGGGAAGGCGGGGAGGTGGCGGGCTTTGGGCTCACCGTGACTACTGCGGTGGATCTGCCACCTGGGACTGGTGCGGTGGGGCGGGTGCGGCTGGCCGTGATGGCTGCGCTGAGTCTGCTGGTCGTTGCGGTGGCCGTCACGCTGTTGCTGCTGTGGGGGGTGCAGTTGCCGGTGCTGCGGCTGCAGGCGGAGTCGCGGCGGCTGGTGCGGGGGGAGAGGGAAGCGCCGGTGCGGGTGCGGGGGTGGGGGGAGCCGGGGCGGATGGGGGTGGCGTTGGAGGGGGTGCGGAGGGAGTTGCGGGGGGAGGCGCGGGAGGAGGCGCGGGGCGAGGCGCGTGGTGGTGAACTCCCTGTGCATGGACGGCAGATGCGGCTCACCCGTATCAGCAGTGTGCGCGCTGCGGCCGTGCTCAGCGCGGCGCTCGTCGCCGGGTGGGCGGTGGCGCTGCCGCTGCTCAATCACGCCGACGCGGACGATCGGGTCCGCGAGCTGGCGGCGCGCGAGCAGCTCGCCCGCGATCAGGCGTATCGCACCCACACCACCGCGGAGCGGGTGCGGCGGCTGGTGCTGGAGGCGAGCGCCGATCTGTCGTCGCTGGCGCCGTCCGTGCGGACGTCCTCGTACGAGGCGGGCGAGCTGCTGGAGGAGGCTGTCGCGGGTGGGGGACCGTGGCGGTCGTTGTACGTGCTCGACCGTGGTGGGCGGGTGCTGGCGCGGGCGGGGCATGCGCCGACTGCGTATCGGTGGCCTGCGGTGCTGCCGAGGCAGGCCGCGGTGCTGCAGCTCAATCACTCGGGAAAGGTGCCTGCGACTGCGGCGGTGGCGCCGCTGGGTGGTGGGCCGGTGCTCGTTGGTGAGCTGCGGCCTTCCGTGCTGAGTGCGCCGCTGGAGCGGCAGGGCATTGGGCGGGCGTGGCTGGTCGATGCCCGGGAGCGGGTCATTGGGGGGAATCGCGGGTTTACGGCGTTTGAGCCGCTGCCGGGGCGGGGGCTGTTCAGTGCGTTTACGGAGTGGTCGACCGACAGCTCGCTGGGGGATCTGCTGCGGGGCGCGGATGCGCCGGTGCTTGCGGCTGACGGTCCGCTGACCGGGCCCGGGCCCGTGGCGGAGCTCGGGTGGCGGGTGGTGACGGAGAAGCCGCTGTCGTGGGCGGCGTTGGCCGCGTACGAGAGGGAGCGGGGGTGTCAGGTGGTGGGGCTGCTGGCGCTGACCGCGGCGCTGCTTTGTACGGGGTGGCTGCATCTGGTGGTGCTGCGGCCGCTGCGGGCGGCGGAGGCGGCGGCGAGTGCGCTGGCGGAGGGGGAGCGGGCGGAGGTTCTTTATCCCCGGCATGAAGATGAGGTGGGGGCGATCATGCGCAATCTGGAGCTGCTCCGGCGGGAGTTGAAGAACCCGCCCCTAGAACAGTCCCCGCCCTCCCGGGGGCCACGCCCCTTCCAGGCTATCGACTCCCCCCGCCAACCCCCCGACTTTTCCACAGCCAAGACCAACCCCCCAGGTCATCCCACCCAGCCACCCGAGCCCGCCCACCCCACCTCATAGCGGAACCCCCACCATGTACTTCCTCTACTGGACCCTCCTCCTATCCGCCCTAGCCCTAACCACCGCCGGCATCGTCGAACAACGCCGCCACTTCGCCAACCTCGACCGCATCAACCACCGCGTCCTCGTCAACGGCATCCGCGGCAAGTCCTCCATCACCCGCCTCTGCGCCGGCGCCCTCCGCGGTGGCGGCCTCGTCACCGTCGCCAAGACCACCGGCACCGCCGCCCGGTTCATCCACCCGGACGCCTCCGAGGAGCCCGTCTACCGCAAGTTCAACATCGCCAACATCATCGAGCAGATCGGCATCGTCCGCCGCGCAGCCGCATACGCCCCCGACGCCCTGGTCGTGGAATGCATGGCCGTCATGCCCGACCTCCAGGAGATCAACCAGGAGAAGCTGATCCGCTCCTCCATCGGCGTCCTCTGCAACGTACGCGAGGACCACCTCGAGGAAATGGGCCCCACCCTCGACGACGTAGCCCGCTCGCTCTCCCGCTCCATGCCGGTCGGCGGCGTCTGCGTTACGGCCGAGCGCGAGCGCCTCGACATCCTCCGCGAGGAGGCCGCCACCCGCGACTGCCGCCTCGTCGCCGTCGACGCGGAGTCGGTGACCGACGAGGAGATGCGCGGCTTCCAGTGGTTCACCTTCAAGGAAAACGTCGCCATCGCCATCGCCGTAGCCGAACTCCTCGGCATCAGCCGCGCCGACGCCCTCGCCGGCATGTACGCCGCGCCCCCCGACCCCGGCGTGATGACCGTGCAGAGCTTCCGTACCCCCAACGGCAACACCCTCCGCTTCGCCAACATCTTCGCCGCCAACGACCCCGAGTCGACGCTGCTCAACATCGACCAGCTCCTCGGCCTCGACGCCATCCGCCGCCCCCTCCACGTCCTGGTCAACTGCCGCCCCGACCGGGTCGAACGCAACGTCCAGATGGGCCGGCTGATCCCCGACATCGCCCCGGACGCCGTCTACTTGATCGGCCACCCCACCAAGAGCGCCCGCGACGGCCTCCCCCGCCAGTGGCAGGGCAAGGTCGTCGACCTCGGCGGCAACTCCCGCAGCCCCGCCGAGATCGTCGAGTCGGTGCTGACCCACGTGGACGAGGCAGCCGCGGCAGCCGAGGCCGGGGAGGCGGTCTCGCTCGTCGCCATCGGCAACATCCACGGCCAGGGCGAGCTGCTCCTGCACGACCTCGACCGGCTGCCCCGGCTGCCCCGCCCGTCCACAGCCGCCCTGCCCGCCGGACTCTGAGGAGGCCCCGCCCGATGCCCGTAGTCCTCGCGCCCGAAACCGCCGCCGTCGGCATCGCGGTCGGGCTGCTGCTGTCCCTCGTCTGCTACCTGGCCACGAACCTGTCCCCCGGCGGCATGATCACTCCGGGCTGGCTGGCCCTCACCATGGACCAGGACCTGCGGATGGCGCTGATGGTCGCCGGGGTGACGGTCCTGACGTACGGCACCTCCAAGGTGCTGCAGCAGCTCGCGATCCTTTACGGCAAGCGCCTGTTCGCGGCGGTGGTGCTGTGCGGCGTGGTGCTGCAGACGTCGCTCTATCTGCTGATGCGGCAGCAGTACCCGATGTTCTTCGCCGACCAGACGCTCGGCTACATCGTCCCCGGCCTCATCGCGTACCAGCTGATCAGGCAGCCGCCGAAGGCCACGCTGCTGACCACGGGGATCGTCACGTTCAGCGCGTACGGGGTGATCACGGTCGGCAGCCTCCTGGGCGCCCTGCCCAGCGCGTAGCGCCTCCGGCGCGGTGCGGCGGAAAAGAAATTCCGGGGGCTTCGCCCCCAGACCCCCAGACCCCCAGCCCCCCGGGTCCTGATCACCCCGGCGCATGCAGCGCCTCCCCCGCCGTCTCCGCCACCGCCTCCGCCACCCGCGCCAGCGCCGGCACGTCCAGCTTCCACTGCTGCCAGTAAAGGGGTACGTCCAGCCACTTCCCCGGCGCCAGATCGACCAGCTCCCCCGACCGCAGCAGCGGCTCCGCCTGCATATCCGGCACCAGCCCCCACCCCAGCCCGGCGACGATCGCCTGACAGAAGACCGTCGACGTCGGTACGTAATGCCGCAGCGCACTCGCCCCCGCCCTGCCGCGGGTCAGGGTCCGTACGAAACGGTCCTGCAGCTCATCCCGCCGGTCGAAGACGATCACCGGCGCCGCCGGCAGCAGCCGCGAGAGCGGCCCCGCGGGCAGGTGCCGCGCCTTGAACTCCGGGCTCGCCACCGGCAGATACCGCTCCCGCCCCAGCGGCCGCACCGTGCACCCTGCCACCGGCTCCGCCGACGACGTCACCGCCGCCATCACCCGCCCCTCGCGCAGCAGCGCCGCCGAGTGGCCCTCGTCCTCGCGGACCAGCTCGAAGCAGACCGGCGGGTCCTGCGGCACCCGGGTCAGGGCGGACAGGAACCAGGTGGAGAGGGAGTCCGCGTTCACCACGATGGGCAGCCGAGCCGCCGCCGCGCCGTCCGCGTCACCTGGAGCGATCCCCAGCTCCAGCTGCGCCTCCTGCTCCAGCGCGGCCAGCGCCCGCGCGAAGCGCACCACCACCTCGCCGGACTCGGTCGGCCGGACCGGCTTCGTACGCATCAGCAGCACCCGCCCGGTGCGCTGCTCCAGCGCCTTCACGCGCTGGCTGACCGCGGACGGGGTCAGGTGCAGGGCCGTCGCGGCGGCGTCGAAGGTGCCCTCGTCGACGGCGGCGAGGAGGGTGCGGACCAGTTCCGGAGGCAGATCTCTCATCACGAGCGCTAATGTTACGTAAGGAAGTTTAGCTGTACTGATGGCGCGGTGATCCATACGGTCGAAGGCATGAACAGCGCACTCCTCCCGGCGGCCGCCGCCGGCTTCGGCACCGGACTCTCCCTGATCGTCGCCATCGGCGCACAGAACGCCTTCGTCCTGCGCCAGGGCGTACGCAAGCAGGCCGTCCTCGCCGTCGTGGGCATCTGCGCGCTCTCCGACGCCGTCCTCATCGCGCTCGGGGTGGCCGGGCTCGGCGCCGTGGTCACGGCGTATCCATCCGCGATGACCGTGATCGGCCTGGCGGGCGGCGCCTTCCTGATCGGGTACGGGGCGCTGGCCGCGCGGCGGGCGTGGCGGCCCGCGGCCGGGCAGGGGCTGAAGGCGGAGGGCGCGGCTACGGGCTCCGTCCGCACCGCTGTGCTCACCTGCCTGGCGCTGACCTGGCTCAACCCGCACGTCTACCTCGACACGGTGCTGCTGCTCGGCTCGGTCGCCTCGGAGCGGGGCGACATGCGGTGGGTGTTCGGGGCCGGGGCGATGCTGGGCAGCCTGGTCTGGTTCGCGGCCATCGGCTACGGCGGGCGGATGCTCAGCGGGGTGCTGGCCCGACCGGTGGCCTGGCGGGTGATGGACCTCGCGGTCGCGGCGACGATGCTGACGCTCGGCGGGATGCTGCTGGCCCGCACCCTGTGAGGGCGCGGGCCGGTCCCGCCGGGGGCGGTCAGTCCTCGCGCGTCTCCGCCAGCACGTCGCCGGAGGCGGCGTCCACGACGACCTCGTACTCGGCGCCGCTCTCGCCCTGCAGCTCCAGGTCCCAGCTGAGCCGCTGCCTGTTGTTGTAGTCGTCGTCCAGGTCGGCGCCGGTCACGGCGGCGCCGCTGACCTTCTTCTCCGCGGCGTCGGCGGCCTCGACCAGCGTCACCTCGGCCTTTTTCGCCTGCTCGGCGTCCGCGGCGTCGTCGTCATCGGCGGACTTGGTGCGGGTACGGAGCACCTTGCCGCTGTTCGCGTCGACCACCACCTCGTGCCAGGTGTCGTCATCGGCCAGCACGTCGAAGTCCCAGACGTAGCCGTCCCGCCCGCTGTCCAGGTCGGCGGCGGTGGCGATCCCCGCCTGCTCCTTCAGCGCGGTCGCGACGGCGTCCTGCAGCCGTACGTCGGGGGCCTGGGCGGCCGCGGCCTGCCGGGGTGCGGCCTGGGACGCTGCCGGGCGCTCCGGGGCGGCCGCGGACCGCTCGCTCGCGGCGCCCGCCGCATAGCCGCCGAAGCCCGCCGCGCCGGTGAGGACCACGGCGCCCAGCACGGCGACGGTGACGCGGCCGGCGCCCGTACGACCTGAAGAAGTGTGTGAATTCATGGAATCCACGGTGCGGCCCTGCTGTCCGGACCGCGCGCCGGAGGCCCGGCTCAGTAGGCCGAACGGTGCCCGGGCCCATGCACCCGTACCGGATCGAGGACGACCAGCGCGGCGGTCGGCTCCAGCACGTCCTCGATGCTGTCGAGGAAGGCGCGCAGCCGCCGCTCGTCATCGACGATCAGGACGGCATACGGGCCTTTGCGACCGCCGCCCGGCTGTCCGTCGGCGCCGAAGCCGAGCGTTCCGTGCAGCACGGTGGCGCCCGCGAGGCCGTCGCGGTGGGCGCGGTGGACGATCTCGGCGTAGGCGGGGCGGTGGTGGTAGAGGGTGGTGCCGTCCAGGTAGAGGGTGAGGCGGGCGGCGGCTGGGCCTGGGTGGGGCATGCGGTCCGCTTCCCGGGAGGGGTGGGGGGTGGCGCCGGTCACCGTAGCGGTGCGAGGGCCGGGCCGCCAGGAGTGGGGCAGGGCTGCCCGCCAGGAGCGCCGCGGCAGGGTGGGCCGTAGCCTGCGGGCATGACGATCAGTGCCGTCCTGTGGGACGTGGATGACACGCTCTTCGACCACTCCGGCGCGGAGCGGCGGGGGGCGCTCGAATTCCTCGCCGGGGAGGGGCTGCTGGCGCGGTACGCCTCGCCGGAGGCCGCCGCCGCGCACTGGCATGCGGTGTCGGAGGAGTGGGTGGACCGCTATCTGGCCGGGGAGCTGGGCTTCCAGGCGCAGCGCAGGGAGCGGGCGCGGGTGCTGGCCGACCGGGCCGGGATGACGGACGCGGAGGCGGACGCCTGGTTCGCGGGGTACCTGGCCGCGTACCAGCGGCACTGGCGCGCCTTCCCCGACGTACGGCCCGCGCTGGACGTGCTGCGCGGCGGCTTCCGGCACGGCGTGCTGTCCAACAGCGCCGCGTTCCAGCAGGACCACAAGCTGCGCGTCGTCGGCCTCCGCGACCGTTTCGAGGTGCTGGCCTGCTCCGAGGAACTCGGCGTCGCCAAGCCCGCCGCGGGCGCCTTCCACGCGGCGTGCGCGGAGCTGGGGCTGCCGCCGGAGGAGGTGGCGTACGTCGGCGACCGGTGGGATGTGGACGCGGCGGGGGCGGACGCGGCCGGGCTGATGGGGGTGTGGCTGGACCGGGACGGCGTCTGGCTGGACCGGGACGGCGGGCAGCCGGAGCGGGAAGGGGCGGCCGAGCCGCGGGAGTTGCGGCGGATCGGCGGGCTGGAGGAGCTGGCGGGGCTGCTGCCGGGACCGCGCCCGCGGTAGCGGTGGCGGGGCGCGGTCCTGGCTGATCAAGTGGCAGCAGGTCAGGGGATCAGGACGACCTTCCCGATCGTCCCGCGGTTCACCAGCGCCTTGTGCGCGGCGGCCGCGTCCTTGAGCGGGAAGCGCTGCACCTGCGGTACGAGCCGGCCGGATGCAGCCTCCTCCAGGGACGCGGTCTCCATCCGGCGGAGCGGGTTCTCGCCGCCGATCTTGTCGAGCCAGCCGGGGCCGAGGACGTTGAGCGTGGTGATGCCGCGCTCGGCGAGCTCCGCCTCGGTGAACTCCAGCGGCGCGCCCGACGACCAGCCGAGCACCAGGTGCCGGCCGCCGCGGCCGAGGAGGTCCGCGGCGCTGCGGGCGGCGTCGCCGCCGACGGTGTCGAGGAGGACGGTGGCGGGGCTGCCGCCCAGCGCCTCGCGTACGTCGTCCGCCCACCCCTCGGCGCGGTAGTCGGCGGCGATGTCGGCGCCCAGCTCCCGTACCAGCGCGACCTTCTCCGGGCCGCCGGCCAGGCCGATGACCCGCGCGCCGAGGTTCTTCGCGTACTGCACGAGCAGCGCGCCGATGCCGCCCGCGGCCGCGGTGACGATGACCGTGTCGTCCGGCTTCAGGCCGGCGAAGTGCAGGAACGCCATCGCGGTGCGGCCGGTGCCGACCATCGCGACGGCCTCGGGCGCGCCGACGGAGTCGGGGATCTCGTGCAGCCGGTCGGCCTCGGTGGCGACGAGCTCGGCGTATCCGCCGGGCCGCATGCCGATGTGGGCGACGACGCGGCGGCCGAGCCAGTCGCTGTCCACGCCCTCGCCGACGGCGTCGACGGTGCCGGCGATCTCGCGGCCCGGGATGGTGGGCAGTTCGGGGAGCGGGTACGGGCTCTCCTTGCCGTCGCGGATCGCGGTGTCGAGGAGGTGCACGCCGGAGGCCTCGACCTTGATGAGCACCTGGCCGGGGGCGGGTGCCGGGTCCGCCGTCTCCTCGTAGACGAGGTTCTCGGCGGGGCCGAAGGCGTGCAGTTGGATCGCGTGCATGGTGGTCTCCTCCTCGGTTCGTACGGCCATCGTTGAACCTCAACCAAGGTGGAGGTCAAGGTGATGCCGGAGATCGAGGAGGGGAATTGTCAGACCCCTGGTCCAGGATGGGCGCATGGCTGCATCGAGGACGCGGAACGACCAGCTCAAGCCGCCGCGGCGGGCCCGGGTGACTTTGCCCGACCTGCGCGCTTTCACGGAATCCGGGCTGGAGCCCGACGGGGACTATGACGGGCTGCGGCTCGCGGACCTCGATCTGACGGGCTCCGACGGCGGCGGGGCGCGGTTCATGGACTGCGGGCTTTTCCGCTGCGGCCTCGATGAGGCGCGGCTGTCGTCGGCGCGCTTCATCGACAGCCTGCTGGAGGAGGTGCGCGGTGTCGGCACGGACTTCTCGGGCGCGACGCTGCGTGACTGCGAGGTGGTGGACGCGCGGCTCGGCGGGGTGCAGCTGCACGGGGCGGTGCTGGAGCGGGTGGTGGTGCGGGGCGGGAAGATCGACTTCCTCAACCTGCGGGCCGCGCAGCTCACGGATGTCCTCTTCGAGGACTGCGTGCTGGTGGAGCCCGACTTCCAGGGCGCGAAGCTGACCCGGGTGACCTTCGACGGCTGCACGATCTCCGGTGCGGACCTCTCCGCGGCGGCGCTCAAGGACGTCGACCTGCGGCGGGCGGCGGAGCTCGGCATCGCGCGCGGCGTGGACCGCCTGTCCGGCGCGGTGATCAGCCCCGAGCAACTGCTGTCGCTGGCGCCGGCCTTTGCGGCGCAGGTGGGGGTGGCGGTCAGGCCTGTGTGAAGCGGGTCTGGAGATCCCAGACGACGGGGTTATCGGCGAGCCCGTCGTGCAGGTCGGTGAGATCGGCGATGAGATCGTGCAGAAAGTCCCGCGCCTCGCGCCGCAGCTCCTCGTGCCGTACGAGCAGGGGCCTCTCGGTTACGTCCTGCCAGTCGGCGCTGATCTCCACGCTCCCGAAGCGGCGCTCGAAACGGAGCCGGTCGGTGGACTCGGTGAAGTCCAGCTCGGCCCGCTGCGGCTTCGCGGCGCGGCTGCCGAGTGGATCGCGGTCGAGCCGCTCGGCGATGTCGCACAGCGCCCACGCAAAGTCCAGCACGGGCACCCAGCCCCACCGGGGGGTCGCGATCTCGTCATCGGTGATGGTGTCGGCGAGATAGACATCCCCGCAGAAGAGGTCATGCCGCAGCGCCCGGACGTCCGCGGAGCGGTAGTCGGTCTGCGGCGGATCGGGATGCCGGCGGGAGAGGGAGTAGCCGATGTCGAGCACGCACCGATGGTGGCACATCGGGATCTGACCTGCAGAAACGCCTCTGCACACTCGTTCGGGTGAGCGATGGGCTGATCCGCGGCGGCGCTCGCGAATGCCCTGGAAGCGTCGCTTCCTGCGAAGGAGGTCACTCATGGCACTGGCAATCCCGGAGCGCGAGGTGCGCGTGGCAGCAAACGACCCGGTCGAGGACGCGGAACCGAAGGACCGTGTCATTCCTGACTTGGTGCTGGCCCCGCGCCGGAGTTTCCAGGACGAACTGGAGTGGCACGACCCCGCACCCGTGCTGCTCGCCGCCGAAGTGACCGCCAGAACGACTGTCCGTGTGGACCGGGTGAAGAAGCTCGCGGGATATGCCCGCGCCGCCATCCCTGTCTATCTCCTGATTGATCGCGAAGCCGGCGCCGTCTGGATCTACAGCGAGCCGGAGGGGGGCAAATACACCCGAGCTACCCGGGCGGAGTTGTCGAAGCCGATAGTCCTGCCGGAGCCTTTCGACTTCGAGCTGGACACCAGCGAGTTCTGATTGCGGTCAGGCTTGGTATCGGATGGTGACGGCCGCGTTGCCGTCTTTCGCCTCGGCCGGTGCCGTAAACGGAGGCTGGCTGCGGAGGAGTGGGGTGGCGGGGGGAGCTTGGCGCTGCCGGGTGGTGGTTTGGGGGTGGGGCGCAGGCGGTTAGAAGGGGGCGCATTCGTCTTCTCTGCGCGCCCTTTTTCGTGGGGGTGTGTTGGGGGGCTGGGCACCTTGGTACCGGGCGGCCAGACACCCTCACAAGAAAAAGAGCGCACGGATATCCTCCGCGCGCCCCCACCATGGGCAATGCGCCCTCGCCTCTGCCTCCCCCTCCGGCTCCTCCGCCTCTCCCAGAGCCGCACCCGGCAGACCGACCCGCCCCGCCTCCCCGCTCCCTCCGCAGCCAGCCTCCGTTTACGGCACCGAGCTAAGGCGGAAGACGGCGGTGCGGCCGTCACCATCCGATGCCAACCCGTCCGTCCCAGCTGCCAGCCCAGCCCAGCCGGGTCAGTCCCAGCCCAGCCGGGTCAGTCCCAGCCCCTCCCGCTCCGCCCCCGCTTCGTCTCGCTCCGCTGCTTCTTCTCCCGGAGCCGGCGCTCCTTCGCGCCCCGCGACACCCGCGTCTTCTTACGAGGCTTCGGCGGGGGTGATGTCGCCTCGCCCAGGAGCGCGGCCAGGCGGACCAGGGCCGTCTCCCGGTTGCGCCACTGCGAGCGGTGCTCGCTGGCTCGTACCGAGAGGACGCCGTCCGTCAAGCGCGGCGCGAGGCGTTCCAGTGCGCGCTCCTTCCACACTTCTGGGAGCGCCTGGGTGGCCGCTAGGTCGAAGCGGACTTCGGCGGCGGTGTCGGACGTGTTTACGTGCTGGCCGCCCGGGCCTGAGGATCTGGAGAAACGCCACGTCAGCTCGGCCTCCGGTACGGAGACCGAGCCGCGGATGACGTAGGGCCCGGACATGACATCTATGATCGCGCGCTTGCCCGTTTCCCGTCACCCGGGTTTCTCCATGCTCATGGAACCGGATGCCCCCATACCCGCGTTGGGCCGGGTGAGGGTAGCGTCTGCTGCTCAGTTCACACTTCAACCTGAGGGGGACCTCCCGATGGCCGTAAGCCTGCAAAAGGGCGGCAATGTCTCGCTGACCAAGGAGGCGCCGGGCCTGACCGCTGTCACCGTGGGCCTGGGCTGGGACGTGCGGACGACCACTGGTCAGGACTTCGACCTCGACGCGAGCGCCATTGCGGTGAACACGGCGGGCAAGGTCTACTCCGACCAGCACTTCGTCTTCTTCAACAACCGGCAGTCGCCGGACCAGGCGATCGTTCACACCGGCGACAACGTCACCGGCGCCGGCGAGGGCGACGACGAGCAGATCAACGTGAACCTGGCGGGCATGCCCGCCGACGTCGACAAGATCGTCTTCCCGGTGTCGATCTACGACGCCGAGAACCGCAGCCAGAACTTCGGCCAGGTCCGCAACGCCTTCATCCGCGTCGTGAACCAGGCCGGCGGCCAGGAGATCGCCCGCTACGACCTGAGCGAGGACGCCGCCACCGAGACCGCGATGGTCTTCGGCGAGCTGTACCGCAATGGCGCGGAGTGGAAGTTCCGCGCGGTCGGCCAGGGCTACGCGTCCGGCCTCGCGGGCATCGCGCAGGACTTCGGTGTGAATCTCTGACACCCACCGCGACAAGCAGCTCGCAGCTGAGGCGGGCGGTTCCCCCGGGAGCCGCCCGCCTCAGGCGTCTCCGACCAACTCCGCCGTCAGCGGCGCCGCGAAGCGGGCGACCAGCGCATGCTCCGCCAGCCACGCATTGAGCCGCGCGCCCTCGGCCTCCACCGCCGCCCGCGCCTCCGCGCCCCGGTCGGCGAGCAGCCGCCACACCACCTCGCCGTCGCGGCGCTGCGCCCAGGCGCCGATGATCTCGCCGCGCCACCAGACGGTGGGCCCGGCGTTGCCCGCCGTATCGAAGAGCAGCGGCTTCAGCGCGGGATCCAGGTAGAAGTCGCGGTGCTTCCACCCCATCGTGGCCGGGTCGAGGGAGGGCAGGAAGGCCGCCCACGGGCCGGGGTCGGGTTCCGCGGCCGCCGCGGCGCCGTCCGCAAGCAGCGCCGCGTCCTCCGCCAGCAGCCAGCCGTCCGCCCCCTCTACTGCCCCTTCCACGGCCTCGATACGGGCCAGCGCCCGACGCGTGTCCCCGAGCGACCAGCCGGTCCACCACTTGAGGTCGTCGGTACTCGCGGGTCCGTACGTCCGCAGCCACCGCCGCGCCACCTCCGCCTGCGCCTCGGCGGGGTCCAAGTCGGCCATCGGCGGCGCGATCTCGTAACGGAACTGCCCCGCCGCCCACCCGCCCAGCGGCCGCGCCCGCCGGATCCGCCCGTCCATGGCGAGCACCCGGAGCACGGAGCCGCCGACGCGCAGCTTCGCTTCGTACGGCTTGCCGGGGGAGGTCACGATCGTCTCCTGCAGCACCGGCACCCGCTCGATGACCTCCGCCGTCCCGGCGCCCCCGGCACCTGCCTCGCGTACGGCCGAGAGCGCGGCCTCCTCGGCGGCGGCCAGCCAGGCCGCGTCCCGGGCGGTGCCGGTGGCGGCGAGGTGCTTGAGCAGCGTGGCCCGTTCGCGGCGGGCGACGGTGCGGGTGGTGGAGTGGTGGAAGACGGGGACGAGATCGGCGGGTACGGCCCACAGCGTGCGCCGCATGGCGTGCATCCGTACCAGCGTGCGGTCCTCGTACAGCGCCCGGTCGACGTCCGCGGGCGTCGGCTCGCGCAGCCGCGCGCGGGCGGAGAGCATCACGGTCGCGGCCTCGGTGGCATGCAGCCCGACGAGCGCCTCGGCCACGTCCTCGGTGCGAGCGGCGCGGGCGGCCGGGGTCAGGAGCTGGCGGTGCGCCAGGCGAGCCCGGCGCTGAGCGGCGGCAATCACGCGCTCACCCTAAGCAAGGCGGCGCCGCCGCCGTCACCCCAGCGTCCGATACCTCCCCCGGAAATACATCAGCGGCCCACCCTCCGCACTAGGCACCCCCGCCGTAAGCACCCGCCCGATCACCAGCGTGTGATCCCCGGCCGGCACACGCTGCTCCGTACGGCACTCCAGCACCGCCAGCGCGCCCCGCACCAGCGGCGCGTCCGTGACCTCGCCCCGGGCGTACGGGATGTCCTCGAAGAGGAGGCGGTCGCTGATCCGGCCCTTCATCGCGAAGCGCCCCGCGATGTGCCGCTGCGACTCGGACAGGACCGACACCGCCCACTCGGGCTGTTCGGCCAGGAGGTCGTCCATCCGGGAGCCGTTGCGCAGGCTCACCATCACCAGGGGCGGGTCCAGGGATACGGACATGAAGGCCGTGGCCGTCATGCCCACGTCCTCAAGGTCATCCTCACGCGCGGTCACCAGCACCACGCCCCCCGCCAGCCGCGACATGGCGGCGCGGAACTCGTCCTCGCTCACCCCAACAGGATGGGTCACCTCAGCGGTCTTCTGCAGCACGTCATGAACGGTAATCCCGCCGGATCCGCCGCCACATCGGGCCTTCGGCGGAGGGAGGTCCTAGGACCCGTTGATCTCTGTGACTTGAGTCACAGACAGCTGTTATATGTTGACCCTGAGTACCGGGTGGGCAGCTCGCTGTGATTCAGTGGCCGTGGCACTTGCGACGGGGGCGTTGCACAGGGGGAGGGGAGATGGAGACGGACCAGGAGCCTTACGTCCGCCTGGCCAGCCTCAAACGACTGCACCAAGTGCTCGCGGATCTGAATACGGCGCGCAGCCTGGCCGACACGCTGCAGACCGTGTCCGACGGGCTGGTGGCCGCTCTCGGTTACGAGCAGGTCGCCGTCAATCTCGTCCGCCAGGACGGCGATCTCGTCGTCGCCGCCTGCTCCGGCAGCCCCGCCACCGAGGCCCTGATGGCCGGCCGGATCGGCTCCCGCGCCTCCTGGGAGCGGCGGCTGTCGATGGGTGAGCGGTGGGGCGAGCTGCGTTATATACCGCACACCGAGGGCTGGGTCCTCGACTCCGACGACGTACCGAAGGTGCACGCCGACCTCCCGCCGCCGGTCTCGCCGGGCGACTGGGCCACCGGCGACCGCCTCTTCGCCCCGATGTACGACTCCGGCAGCGAGCTGCTCGGCGTCCTGAGCGTCGACGCCCCGTCGAACGGCCGGATCCCGGGCCCGTGGGGCCGCGAGGCGCTGCAGCTGTTCGCCTCCCAGGCCGCCATCGCCATCTCCAATGCCCGGCTGCGCGCCAATATGCAGCGCGCCCTGGTCCGCCTGGAGCGCGAGCAGCAGGCGCTGCGGGCCAGCGAGGAGTCCTTCCGGCAGGCCTTCGAGTACGCGCCCAGCGGCATGGCCGTCGCCGAGCTCGGCGGCGACCAGCACGGCCGCCTGATCCGCGTCAACGACGCCCTGTGCCGGCTGCTGGGCCGCTCGCCCGCCCAGCTGCGCCGGCTGTCCTTCTCCGACCTGGTGCACCCCGAGGACGTCGGCCTGCTGCTGCGCACCTTCGCCGAGGGCGGCCGCGCCGAGCTGCGGCTGACCCGCCGCGACGCCACGTATCTCTGGGTCCACCTGCGCAATTCCGTCGTCGCCGACGCCGCCGACGGGCCGCAGTACCTGCTCACGCACGTCGAGGACATCGAGGAACGCAAGCGGCATGAGCAGCACCTCGCCCACCGCGCCTCCCACGACGCCCTGACCGGCCTGCCCAACGGCGCCGAGCTGCGCGCCCGCCTCGCCGCCCGGCTGTGCGAGGCCGCCCCGGAGCCCGAGATCTCCACCCGCCTGGTCACCCGCCCGCCGGCCGCCCGCGCCCGCGGCCTGGTCGGCTCGCCCGTCGAGGCCGACAGCAATGGCCACAGCCGCGGTCCCGACGGCGCCGAGATGGACGACTGGATGGGCTCGGGCCCGTACGACCACCCGGCCAATGGGATCGGCCACCATGCGCACGCCGTCGCCCCCGCGGGTGAGGGAGATCACCACACCAAGGGGCTCGCGGTGCTCTTCTGCGACCTCGACGGCTTCAAGTCGATCAACGACCGCTTCGGGCACAACACCGGCGACGCCGTCCTCATCGAGGTCGCCCGCCGCCTCACCGGTGTCGTACGGGACGGGGATACGGTCGCGCGGCTCGGCGGCGACGAGTTCGTGGTGCTCGCCGACGGGCTCGGGCACGCCGAGGCGGCGGACCTGTCCGTACGGCTGCGGAACGCCATCGTGCCGCCGATCCGGATCGACGGCCGGGCGGTGCGGGTGGGGGCCTCCATCGGCATCGGCTGGGCGGTCTGCGGGATGACGGGTGAGGAGATTCTCAGCTCCGCTGACCAGCGGATGTACCGGGAGAAGCGGTCCCGGTCGCGGTCCGCGCAGAAGGCCCAGCACCGCCGCGTCGGGTGACATCCCGGGCGCCAGGAGTTCACCTGCCGGCCGTCCACAGGTGTTCTCGGGTGTTGACCCGAAAGGGGTAGGCTGCGCCGTGGCCGGTGGACTGCCGGTCATTGCTTTAGGACAAAAGCACCCGCCCAGCAGGGAGTGAGAAGGAGATGACCGCCGGTCACGACGGCGCGAACACGCCGCCCGCAGACGACGACCCGTTCGCGCATCTGTACCGCCCGGAGGGCGGCGCGGCTGCGGCCCCGGGCGCCGGGCAGGTGGATGGTGCCGCGCCGCCCATGCCGACAGCCGGCGTCCCCCGCACCTCGTACACCCAGGTGCGCCCCGTGGGCGAGCGCACCTTCGGCGGCGGCATGCCGCAGCAGGGCTACGGCTACCCGAACGGCAACGCCCACTACGCCGCGCCCGAGACCTACGGCGGCCCCCCGCAGGGCCCCCCGCCCGGCTATGACGACTACGAC
The DNA here is from genome assembly GCF_048572725.1 of Streptomyces boninensis. Taxonomy (NCBI): domain Bacteria; kingdom Bacillati; phylum Actinomycetota; class Actinomycetes; order Kitasatosporales; family Streptomycetaceae; genus Streptomyces; species Streptomyces boninensis. The sequence continues at coordinate 4,425,780 of NZ_CP183837.1, read as the reverse complement.
GACCGGCCCCGCCGCGGCGGCCACGGCGGCGGGCGCAACGGCGTGGTGCTCGGCGCGATCGCCATCGTGGTGACGGTCGCGGTGGCGATCGGCGCCGCGATGTACTTCGGCGGCGACGACGACAAGGGCGACGACAAGGCGGGCGGCCAGTCGCCGTCGGCGCAGGAGTCCAAGGGTGGCGGCGGCAAGCCGAAGACGCCGGGCGCGCTGCCGAAGGCGGACGCCGAGAAGCTCCAGCTCGCGGGCTCCGCCGCGCTGGCGGGCGACGTCAAGGGCGCGCCGTCGAAGAGCGGCCAGTACGTCGCCGGGATCAACCAGGCCGGCTCCTCCGCCGGCTGGACGGTGCAGGTTCCCAAGGCCGGGCAGTACTACTTCTACGCCGACTACGGCGTGCCGGGTAAGGACCAGGAGCTCGCCCTGAGCGTCAACGGCGAGGCGCAGACCCGGCCGATGAACATGGAGAACTTCGCCGGCGGCCCGGAAGGCGACTGGGAGAAGGGCTGGACCTACACGTACTCCATGGTCCAGCTGAAGAAGGGCTCCAACGAGCTCAAGCTGTCCTGCGAGGACGCGAGCAAGTGCGAGGTCAACATCGCCGCGTACGAGATCAGGAAGAACAAGCGGCCGTAGGGGTCGTTGGGGCCTGACCGGGGTCTTGGCCGGAATCGGTTGTTCGTGCGGTCGATAGCTGGAATGATCTTCCCCGACCATGATCCATCGGGGAATCAGGAGCAAGACCCTTGAGGAAGAAGCTGATCGCACTCGGCGGCACCGCGCTCATCGCCACGCTGCCGCTGCTGGCCACCGAATCCGCCTCGGCCGCCGAGAAGTGCCGTGAGGGCTCGGTCTGTACGTGGTCGAAGAACAACTTCGGCGGCACGAAGAAGACCAGCGGAAAGAACCCCTCCGCGGGCTGCAAGACCTCGTGGGGCGGCAAGACCGTCTCCAACCAGACCAGTCGGACGATCAAGGTCTACAGCGGCAACTCGTGCAACGGCCAGATGGAAATACTCAAGCCGAACCACTGGGGCCAGACGGAGTCCGGGCAGACGATCCACTCCATCCGGGTCCTCTGACCGCCTGCGCCTAAGAGCTCAGCACCCGCAGAAAACGAGACACGGTCCCGGCCATCGCTTCACGGCCCGGGGCCGTGTACTTTCGCGGGTCCACCGCCGCCGGATTGGCGGCCAGCCACTCCCGTACGGCGCCGGTGAACGCGGTGTTGAGGGCCGTACCGACATTGATCTTCCGCATGCCGGCGGCGACGGCTCGCGCGATCTCCTCATCCGGGACCCCCGAGGAGCCGTGCAGGACGAGGGGGACCGGGACCGCGTCGCGGAGGCGGGCGATCAGGTCGTGGTCGAGCGCGGCGGTGCGCTCGGTCATCGCGTGCGAGGAGCCGACCGCCACGGCGAGGGCGTCGACGCCGGTCTCGGCGACGTACGCGGCGGCTTCCGAAGGGTCGGTACGGACGCCGGGCGCATGCGCGTCGAGGGGCTTCTCGCCCTCCTTGCCGCCGACCTTCCCGAGCTCCGCCTCGACGTATATGCCGCGCTCGTGGCCCCAGCGGACGGCGGCTGCCGTCGCCTTGACGTTGTCGCCGTAACTCAGCTTCGAGGCATCGAACATCACCGAGCTGAAGCCCTCCGGGTGCGCGGCGCGCAGCAGTTCCTCCGACACGACGTGGTCGAGGTGGAGGGCGAGCGATGCCGACGAGACGCGGGCGACGGCGGCCGCGGCGGCGGCGATGGGGGCGAGGCTGCCGCCGTGGAACTTCACGGCGTTCTCGGAGATCTGGAGAATCGCGGGCGCGCCGGCCTCCTCGGCTCCCGCGGCGATCGCCTCGGCGTGCTCCAGGGTGATCACGTTGAACGCGCCGACGGCCCGGCCGGAGGCCTGGGCATCGGATATCAGTTCGGCGGTGGTGACGAGGGGCATGGTGGCTCTTTCTCGTGTGCTTGCTGCTGACGCCTACGCCGCGTGTGGCTGCGGGGCTACCTCGACCCGGTCGAGCACGGAGGCGTACGTGGATGGGTCGAACTCGCCCGCCGCGGGGGCGGCGACCGTCGCCGCGGAGAGGGCTACGGCGCGGGAGAGGCGCTGCGGCCAGTCGAGGCCGTCTGCCAGTCCGGAGAGGAGGCCGGCCACGGCGGAGTCGCCGGCGCCGGTCGGGTTGCCGTCGATGGCCTGCGGCGGGGCGGCGCGCCAGGCGCCGTCGGCGGTGGCGGCCAGCAGGCCCTCGGCGCCGAGGGAGGCGACGACGGCGGCGGCCCCGCGGCGGCGGGCGTCGCGGGCGGCGCGCAGCGGGACGGTGACGCCGGTGAGCTGGGCGAGCTCCTCGCCGTTGGGCTTGACCAGGTCGGGGCGGGCGGCGATGCCACGGCGCAGCGCTTCGCCGCTGGTGTCGAGGAGCACGGGGACGCCTGCGGCGCGGGCCGTACGAACGAGGTCGGCGTAGGCGCCGACGGGGACGCCGGGCGGGAGGCTGCCGCACAGGGCGACTGCCGTCGCGCGGGGGAGCAGGTCGGCGTAGGCGGCGGTGAAGGCCTGCCATTCGGCCGGGGAGATGGCTGGGCCCGGCTCGTTGAGCTGGGTGGTGTCGCCGGTGGCGGCGTCGACTATGGCTACGGTGCGGCGGGTGGTGCCCGATATGGGCACGAAGGCGTCGGTGAGGCGCCGTGGGTCGGCCTCGGCGAGGAGCTCGCGCAGGGTGTTGCCGGTGGCGCCGCCGGAGAATCCGGTGACGGTCACGTCCTTGCCGAGGGCGGCGAGCACGCGGGCGACGTTGACGCCCTTGCCGCCGGGTCGCTCGTCGACGTCCTGCACGCGATGTGTCGCGTGGGCGCGCAGCCTTGGCACTCGGTAGGTGATGTCGAGTGCGGCGTTCAGGGTGACGGTGAGGAACATGGCGCTCGCGATCTTGCCATTCGGCGGGCGTGCTTGCTACCCCCCAAACCGCCATGATTTGCCCACCCGCCCGCCCGTTGCTCCGCTCGACTGGGCGGGGGCAGTGGTTCCGTTGGGCAGGGGTGCGATGTTGTTGCTGCGCCCTGGGCGATCGCGCCTGGCGGCGCTCGCCCTCAAGCGCCGGGCGGGCTTGAGCGGGTCGGCCGCCGCCGGGGGCCGGGTGCGGGGTGGGGGCACGTCCTCACGCGGCACCGACACCTTCGGCCGGCACGTGCTGCTCATCCCCGCGCTGCGGGCGCACCCCCACCCCGCACCCTCGTCGCGCTGCCGGGCGCCGGTCCCGTTGCCAGTGTGGCGCCTCGCGCCTGGTACGACCCCGGGATGCCCACCCCTGTCGCACACAGCAACGGGTGGGCGGGTGGGAATCAGCCGCGCGCAGCGCAACCGCATGCTCGTCGCGCTGCCGGGCGCCGGTCCCGTTGCCAGTGTGGCGCCTCGCGCCTGGTACGACCCCGGGATGCCCACCCCTGTCGCACACAGCAACGGGTGGGCGGGTGGGCACAGTCGCGCGGGGCGCGAAGGCGCGCTCGTGGTTACGGTGCCGCCACCCACTCGCCCTTCCGCATCACCGCGGTCACTGCAAAGTCCTCGCCCAGGACGACCAAGTCCGCGTCCTTCCCCTCCTCCAGCGAGCCCACGCGATCCTCGACCCCCAGCAGCCGCGCCGGGTTCGCCGACAGCGCCCGGACGGCGTCCGGCACCGTCACGCCGTCAATCGTCACCGCCCGCCGGAAGGCCGTGTCCAGCGTCAGCGTCGACCCGGCGATCGAACCCGCCGTCGGCCCTTCCGCGATACGCGCGACACCATCCGCGACCTCGACCGCCATCGGCCCGAGCATGTACCGGCCGTCACCCATCCCCGCCGCCCCCATCGCATCCGTGATGAAGGCGACCCGCCCAGCCCCCGCCGCCCCAAAGGCCAGCTCCAGCACGGCCGGATGCAGGTGCACCCCGTCGTTGATCAGCTCGACGGTCACCCGCTCGTCCTCGAGCAGCGCAGCCACCGGCCCAGGTGCGCGGTGGCCGAGCACCGGCATCGCGTTGAACAAGTGCGTGGCCACCGTCGCGCCGGCCTCGATGGCCTCCAGCGTCGCGTCGTAGGCGGCGTCCGTGTGGCCCACCGCCGCGATCACTCCCGCGTCCGCGAGGAGCCGCACCGAGTCGAGCCCGCCCGGCAGTTCGGGGGCGAGCGTCAGCATCTTTGCCGTGCCCTTGGCTGCGTCGAGCAGCTTGCGTACGTCCGCGGGCGCCGGGTCGCGGAGCAGTTCCGGCTGGTGGGCGCCGCAGCGGTGCGGGGAGATGAAGGGGCCCTCGAAGTGGACCCCCGCGAGCTCGCCGTCCTCGACCAGCTCCGCCAGCACCGACGCCTGGCGGGACAGGTCGTCGAGGTCGCCGGTGACGGTGGAGGCGAGCATCGTCGTGGTGCCGTGCGCGCGGTGCGCGCCCGCGACCGTCAGCGCCGCCTCGGCCGTACCGTCGGAGAAGGACGCGCCGCCGCCGCCGTGCACGTGCATGTCGACGAAGCCGGGGACGATCCAGTGGCCGCTGAAGTCGTGGCGCGCGGCCGGGGCGTCGGCAGGTGCGGGTGCCGCGATGCGGCCGTCCTCGACCGTGACGGTGCCGTTCTCGACGGTGCCCGTCGGCAGCACCACGCGGGCGCCGGTGAGCTGAATGCGGTCCCGCATCAGGCGGATGCCTCCTGTGTCTGGCTGTCTGGCTGGCTGGGTGTCTGGCTGGTGGCGAGCAGGTCCCAGGCGAGCAGCCCCGCGCCCAGGCAGCCGGCGGTGTCCCCGAGCTCCGCCGGAATGATCTGTGGGAGATTCTGGAAGGTCACCCGCTCCGCGAGGGCCTTCCGCAGCGGTACGAAGAGCGTGTCGCCGGCCTCGGCCAGGCCGCCGCCGAGCACGATCACCGCCGGGTCGAGCAGCCGCGTGCCGATCAGCAGCCCGGCCGCGAGCGCGTCGATCGCGTCCGCCCAGACCGCCTCCGCCGCCGGGTCCCCGCCCGCGACCGCCCGCGCGCAGTGCGCCGCCGTCGCCTCCGGATCGCCGGACGCCGCGGCCCACGCGGCGCCGACCGCCGACGCGGACGCGACCCGCTCCAGGCAGCCGCGCAGCCCGCAGCCGCACGGCGGGCCATCGGGGCGTACGACGATGTGGCCGAGCTCGCCGGCCGCGCCGTTCGCGCCGGGCTCGATCCGGCCCTCGATGCCGATGCCGGCGGCGATGCCCGTACCGAGGGCGATGAAGAGGAAGCGCTCGATGCCGCGGCCCGCGCCCAGCCGGCCTTCGGCGAGCGCGCCCGTGCGCATGTCGTGGCCGACCGATACCGGGATGCCCAGCTGGTCCGCCAGCAGCGTGCGGATCGGGATGTCCTGCCAGCCCGCGACGTTCGCCGCGAAGACCCCGATGCCGTCGCGCTCGTTGACCACCCCCAGCAGCGCCACGCCCGCGGCGGCCGGGGGCTCGCCGAAGCGGGTCTCGCCCTCGGCGTAGAGGTGCGCGGCGAAGTCGAGGATGGCGGCGATCACCGCCGCGGCGCCGTCGTCGCGCGGCGTGGGGCGACGGGACTCGTGGAGCAGCGTGCCGTCCGTCCCGACGAGGGCGGCCTTCATGCCGGTGCCGCCCACATCAAGGGCGATGACGTGTCTCACGGAGACAGTCTCGCGTGTAAAGCGCCGACAGGTCTAGTCCAGTGGGCCCGTCTGCCCGGTCCGCGGCGTGGAATCAGCCGTTCAGGATGACGCTGCGGGACAGGTTCTTGGGCCGGTCCGGGTCCAGGCCCTTTGCCTCCGCGATCGTCACGGCGAGCCGCTGGACCCGTACGAGATCGGCCATCGGGTCGAGGCCGACGGGCGTCGAGTCGGCGCGGAAGTGGCCCCCGACCTGCTCGACATCCGCCGCGAGCCCCTCCGGCAGCACGCCGAAGAGCCATGCCACCCGGCCGGGGCCGGTGATCGAGATCGGGCCGTGCCGGTATTCCATCGCGGGGTACGACTCGGTCCACGCCTGCGCCGCCTCGCGCATTTTCAGCGCGGCCTCCTGCGCGAGCCCGTACGTCCAGCCGCGGCCGAGGAAGGTCCACTGCATGGCGGCGAGCGCCTGCTGCGGCAGCGGCTGGGTGAGCGCCAGCTCGGCGTCGACGGCGGCGTCCGTGACGGATTTCACACCCTCGGGGAGCGGGCCCGCGGCCTCAAGACCCGCCCGCAGGAAGGCGAGCGCGGTCGTGGCGAAACGGGTCTGGACCACTGACTGCTCGTCGGCGAAGTCCAGCACCGTGACGGCGTCGGCGGCGTCCACGACGGGGGTCGACGGGTCGGCGGTGATGGCCGTCGTGGCCGTGCCCTGGCCGGCGGTACGTATCGCCGCCAGCAGCTCCAGCACCTCGGTCGTGGTGCCGGACCGGGTGATCGCCACCACCCGGTCGTACTCCCGCCCGGCCGGGAACTCCGAGGCGGCGAAGGCGTCGGTGAGCCCCTGGCCGGCGGCCTCGCGCAGCTGCGCGTACGCCTGCGCCATGAACCACGACGTGCCGCAGCCGGTCACCGCGACCCGCTCGCCGGGCCGCGGCAGCCCGTCCGCTCTCGCGGCCGTGACGGCGGCGCGGCGCCAGCAGTCAGGCTGGGTGGCGGTCTCGGCGGCGGTACGGGACTGATGGGCGGCGGCCATGGTGCGGATGGCTCCTCGGGGGTCCGGGCAGGAAAGCGCTTCGATACGAATCGCGCTACTGCTTAGCAGTCGCCCCCTGATCCGGGCAATGGTTGCCGGGGGTGACGAGGCTCCTTTGGCCATGGCCCTACCGGAGAGTTGGGGAGGCCGTTGCCGGGCCGTCACCCAAGTGGTGTAGACCTAGTGAGGCGGACGACTGTCTTCCGCGGGGCAATTCAGACTCTTTCATCACAAGGTGGGTACAGCAGTGGAGCGGCGACGGTTCCTCGGGATGGCAGCGACCGGAGTCGCTGCCGCGTCGACCATGTCCCTCGCGTCCTGCGGCAGCGGCGGCCCGGGGGGCGACGACGAGGTCACCCTCAAGCTGGTGGCCGCCGAATACGGCGCCCAGGGCAAGCCGAACAGCTCCAAGCACTACTGGGACAAGCTCGCCCGCGCCTTCGAGAAGAAGAACCCCGGCATCAAGATCGACGTCCAGACGTACCTGTGGGACCACGTCGACGCCAAGGTCGCCGAGATGGTCAAGCAGGGCGAGGCGCCCGACCTGGCGCAGATCGGCGCCTACGCCGTCTACGCCGCCCGCGACCAGCTCTACAGCGCCGACCAGCTGCTCACCATCTCCGCGCAGGCCAACTTCGTCCCCGCGATCGCCCAGCCCGGCGAGTACCGCAGGGTCCAGTACGGCCTGCCCTTCGTCTCCAGCTCCCGGCTGCTCTTCTACAACAAGGACCTCTTCGAGCAGGCGGGCCTCGACCCGGACGAGGCCCCCGGTTCGTGGGCCGAGATCAAGGCGGCCGCGAAGGCGCTCAAGGCGGCCGGCGTGAAGATCCCGTACGGCCTTCCGCTCGGCCGCGAGGAGCCGCAGGCCGAGGCGCTGCTGTGGATGCTCGGCAACGGCGGCGGCTACACCGACAAGGTCGGCTCGTACACGATCGACTCCGACCAGAACGTGGCGACCTTCGACTGGATACGCAAGAACCTCACCGGCGCGGGCCTCACCAACAACGCCCCCGGCGAGACCAACCGCCGCGAGATCGCGAAGGCCTTCAACGAGGGCAAGGCGGGCATGATCTTCGGCCACCCGACCTTCATGCGGGAGGCCCGCGAGAAGGGCATCGAGCTCGGCATCTCCAAGCGGCTGCCGGGCCGCTCGGGCCCGATGGAGGCGACGATGGGCGTCGTCGACTGGATGATGGCCTTCAAGCAGAACGGCCGCCGCAAGGAGATCGGCACCTTCCTCGACTTCGTCTTCGAGGACGACAACGTGCTGGAGTTCACCTCCCAGTACGACCTGCTGCCGACCACCACGTCCGCGGTGCAGAAGATGAACTCGCTGCCGCGGCACACCGAGCTGAAGCCCTTCCTCGACCAGCTGCAGTCCGCGGAGTTCTATCCGGCGGGCAAGACGTCGTGGGCGGCGGTCAACCAGGCCGTGAAGGAGAACATCGGCAAGGCGGCGGATCCGGGCGGCGACCCGGAGCAGGTCCTCGGCAAGATCCAGAATGAGGCGCAGAAGGCGTCGAGCATGGAGTGAGGCCGGGGCCGGGGCCCGGGAGACCGCAGTCGAGTCTCACCGCCGCTCCCTGCGGGCCTCCCGCAATCGGCGCAGGCGATTGACCGTGACCGGGTCCTGCGCGAGCGCGCGCGGGTCGTCGAGCAGCGCGTTGAGCAGCTGGTAGTAACGCGTGGGCGACATCCCCAGCTCCTCCCGTATCGCCCGCTCCTTCGTCCCGGGGCCGTCCCAGGGGCGCCGCTCCAGCGCCAGCACGGCGAGATCCCGCTCCGTCAGCGCCTCACTGCTCATGGCCGCGACGATACCGCTCGGGTACGACACCGATAGGCTCCAGGCATGGGCAGCCACCGACTCCCCGTACCCGCCACCGAGGCAGGCCGCGCCGGCCTCGACGCGCTTCTCACTCATCCCGAACAGGCCCTGCTCGCCCTCGACTTCGACGGCACGCTGGCCCCCATCGTCGCCGACCCGGACTCCGCCCGGGCGCACCCCGGCGCGGTCGCCGCGCTCGGCCGCCTCGCCCCCCGTCTCGGCTCGGTCGCCATCATCACCGGCCGCCCGGCCGCGGTCGCCGTCCGCTACGGCGCCTTCGCCGGGGCTCCCGGCCTCGACCGCCTTGTCGTCCTCGGCCACTACGGCGCGGAGCGCTGGGACGCCGCCACCGGACTGGTGCGCGCCCCCGCCCCGCATCCGGGGGTGGCGGCGGTACGGGCCGAGCTGCCCGGCGTGCTCGACAAGGCGGGGGCCTGGCGCGGCACCTGGATCGAGGACAAGGGCCGCGCCGTCGCCGTGCACACGCGGCGGGCCGAGGACCCGCAGGCCGCGGTGGAGCTGCTCCGCGAGCCGCTGACCGCGCTGGCCGCCGACCACGGGCTGGTGGTGGAGCCGGGCCGGTTCGTGCTGGAGCTGCGCTCACCCGGCATGGACAAGGGCGTAGCCCTAGCCGACTACGCCCGCGAGCGCGGCGCCCGAACCGCCGTCTACGGCGGCGACGACCTGGGCGACCTGGCCGCCTTCGACGCGGTGGACGCACTGCGCGGGGAGGGCCTGACCGGCCTCACGGTGTGCAGCGGCAGCGCGGAGGTGGTGGCGCTGGCCGAACGAGCGGATCTCGTCGTGGACGGTCCCGACGGGATGGTGGGGCTGTTGGACGCGCTGGCAGAGGCGATGGGCGCGGCTGAGCGGGGCGGCGGCGGATAACTCGGCGGCGCCGGGGTCAGTCCGGCTTCCCCGGCCCCTCCCGTAGCGCGTCCAGCTGCTCCATGAACCACGCCGCGGGCGGCAGCGTGGTCGCCGTCGCGGCCAGGCGCTTGGTGCGTTCCGCGCGCTCCTCGGGCTCCATGACGAGCCCCTCGTGCAGGGCGCGGGCGGTCTGCTCGACGTCGTACGGATTCACCGTCAGGGCGTCCTCGCCCAGCTCGGCGTACGCGCCCGCCTCCCGCGACAGCACCAGGGCGCAGCCGTCGTCGGAGACCACCGGGATCTCCTTGGCGACCAGGTTCATGCCGTCCCTGATGGGGTTCACCAGCGCCACGTCGGCGATCCGGTAGGCGGCGAGGGAGCGGGCGAAGTCGTCCTTGACGTGCAGTACGACCGGGCGCCAGCCCGGGGTCCCGTACCGGGAGTTGATCTCCTCGGCGACCCGCTCGACCTCGGCGGTGTAGTCCCGGTAGACGGCCAGGTCCTGCCGGGACGGATAGGCGAACGCCAGGTGCACCACCCGCTCGCGGTGCTCGGGGTGGTCGCGCAGCAGCGCCTCGTAGGCGCGCAGCCCGCGGACGATGTTCTTCGACAGCTCGGTCCTGTCCACCCGTACGACCGTCCTGCGGCCCTCGCCGCCGATCTCCGCCCGCAGCGCGGCCATCCGCTCGGCCACGTCGGCGCGCTGCGAACGGGCGCGCAGGAAGTCCGCGTCGGCTCCGAGCGCGTGCACGCCGAGCCACGTCCCCTGGGTGTCCCCGAACCGCTCCTCGCAGCAGCGGGCGAACGCCTCCGCCCACCGCTCGGTGAGGAAGGCGGCGCGGTCGGCGCCGAGGATGCCCTGCAGGAGCTGCTCGGCGATGTCGTCGGGGAGGATCCGGAAGTAGTCCGGCGGGGCCCACGGGGTGTGCGAGAAGTGCCCGATGCGCAGGTCGGGGCGGCGCTCGCGGAGCAGCCCGGGGACGAGGCACAGGTGGTAGTCCTGCACGACGACCGCGGCGCCCTCCGCCGCCTCCTCGGCGATGGCGGCGGCGAAGGCTTCGTTGTACGCCTCGTACGCCGCCCACTTCCGCCGGAAGGCGGCGTCGAAGACGGGTTCCAGCGGGGTCTGGTAGAGCTGGTGGTGGATGAACCACAGCACCGAGTTGGCGATGTCGTTGTAGGCCGCGTGGAAGGTCTCCGCCGGGATGTCCAGCATCCGCACGGCCTGCCCGCCGGTGTCCTCCTCGGCCAGCCGCGCCCCGCCGCGCCGCGCGGCCTCCCGGTCGTCGTCGCTCAGCGCCGCGCACACCCACAGTGCCCCGGCGTCCGGCCCGATGGCGCTCAGCCCGGACACCAGCCCGCCGCCGCCGCGCTTGGCCTCGCGGCCGGCGTACGAGACGGGCCCGCGGTTCGAGGCGACGACTACCTGCGCTCCGTGCGTAGCGACCATGCGACGAGCCTAGCCGGGCGGCGGATCGCGCAAACGTTCGCGCCTGCGGTGCGCGCGGTCCCGTGCAAGTTTCTTTGGATTATTTGCGCTGCTCAGCGCCATGATCTCGCGCGAATCATTGACGTAACGCTAAACGCTCTCTAGATTCGCGCCACTCTCTTCGACGTGAACAGGAGCGTTCATGCGCGCACTACGCCGCACCGTGCTTTCGGTGGTCGCGGTGGTGCTGGGCAGCACCCTGCTGGCGCCCGGGGCCGCGGAGGCCGGAACGCAGGCTTCCGCGAAGCCCTCCCCACCGGACTCCTCGTGCTTCTGGACCGGGCCCTTCACCCCGGACCAGGAGCGCTTCAACTTCGCCTACCTGGACACCAAGGCGCTGTACTGGTCCACCCACTACACCCTCCCCGAGGGCGCCCGGCTCACCCTGGACGGCCGCTACGCGCACGCCAGATACCAGTCGCTCAACAGCTACTCCGCGACCACCGCGGTACCGCTGACCGCGCTCAACGACCAGCAGATCGCCCCGGACCGCGGCTCCCGCAACCCCTTCCTGACCGGCGCCGACCGCACCTTCCCCAAGCGCGACTGGACCGTCGGCGTATCCCCGAAGACTCCGCCGTCCGACCCCGCGCAGGCCGCGCAGAACACCCTGTACGCCGGGCAGCCGGGCACCACCGCGCAGTCCCTCATCTACCGCGTGTACGTCCCGGACCGGGGCCGCGACGGCACCGGCGGCGTCGGGCTGCCGGAGCCGGTGCTCACGCTCGCCGACGGGGCGAAGCTGCGCGGCCGGGCGCTGTGCGACGCGGTCAGCCCGGACCACGATTCGCTCGGCCCGCGGGTCCGGCCGATCGAGGAGTACCGCGTCGACTACGAGCAGCCGGGCAAGCCGGCCGGCTTCCCCGCCGAGAAGCGGGTGGAGTGGCATTCCTCGTACACCCCGGAGTGGATCCGGCAGTGCGAGTACTACGACCGCTGCGCGCCGGCGCCGCCGCGGGGCGTCGGGCAGTACTCCAACCTCGACAACTCCTACGTGTCCGCGCGGCTGAACCGGAAGCTGGGCCCGGTTGTGGTGCTGCGCGGCAGGATGCCGAGCACCCCGGCCACGTACGACGGCGGGCACCGCATGACGGCCGGGCAGCTGCGCTACTGGTCGATGTGCACGTACGAGGCCTGGAGCACGAAGGTCGACGGCCCGCAGAGCTGCGCCTATGACGAGCAGATCCACCCGGACCGGCGCGGCCGGTTCACCGTCGTCGTATCGCGGCCCGAGGACCGGCCGCGCAATGCCAGGGCGGCGTGCGGCGTGAAGTGGCTCGCCTGGCCGGAGCGGGGCGACGGCGCGGGGCACCTGGATGACGCGTTCGTGATGATGCGCAACATGCTGCCGGCCGACGGCTTCACGCAGACCCCGGCGCAGACCCGCACCGGGGACGACGAAGCCGCGGTGATGGGGCCGTATCTGCCGCGCGGCGTGCACATGAGCACCCAGCGGGCCGAGGGGATGGGCTGCGGTTAGGGCCCGTCCGGCCCGTCCAGCGAGGTGCAGAGCTGCTCCAGCAGCCGCTCGAAGCGCGCGTCCAGCTCCCGTACCGGGATGTCGAATTCCTTGGCGAGCTGGGCGCGCGTGAGCACATAGCCGTAGTTCACCGACTTCAGGAAGGTGTGCAATGCGACCGGGTCGGCGTCCGGCACGACCCGGCCGCTCGCGATGTCCTCCCGCAGCCGCTCCTGGGTCAGGTCGCGGTGCGGCATCAGCTGCAGGCCGGGGTCCTTCTCCTGCAGCAGGAGCAGCTTCAGCCGGATCGACGGCAGGTGGCGCAGGCAGCCGCGCAGCGAGCGCACCACCCGGGCGCCGAAGCGGGCGGGGCCCTTCTTGATCAGCAGCTCGGCGTGGCGGTCGGCGGCGCCCCGAGTGAGCGCGGAGCGCAGCAGGTCACGCCGGGAGCCGAAGTAGTGGTAGACGAGGCCGCGGTTCACGCCGGCGCGGTCGGCGACCTCCCGCAGGTTCAGGCCCGCCAGCACGCCGTCGCGCTCGATCAGCTCCAGCGCGGCCTGCTCCAGCAGCCGGCTCGTGGCCTCGGCGTCCATCGCCGCCTTGCTCTGCCCGCCCACTCGTGTCTCCCGTTCGCCGCCGACGGCTGCCACGACCGTACGCGACCTGCGGCGGCGGGGGCACGGGCGCGGCCGCGGCGTCAGGCGGCCCGCCGCTCCGCGTACTCCGGGATCTCGGCCATCGGCGGGCGTTCCTCGGTGTCGACCGCGTGGGTACGGGGCACGAAGCCACCGTCGTCGCCGCGGTCGAATTGCGTCAGCCGGGGGCGTACGAGATGGCCGCGGGTCAGGCGGAGCTGGGCGGTGCGGTAGATGGCGGCGGCCATGCGGCCGAGGGCCTGGCTGTCCTGGTGGCGGTGGTGGCGGGTGCCTACGTCGACCTGGGCCAGGGCGTCCAGGCCCGCCAGGTGGAGGGCGTCGATCAGGAGGCCCAGCTCGACGCCGTAGCCGACCGGGAAGGGCAGGCGCTCCAGCAGCGACCGCCGCGCCGCGTATTCGCCGCCCAGCGGCTGGACGAAGCCCGCCAGCTGCGGCCAGTGGAGGTTCAGGAGGGGGCGGGCGACCAGCTCGGTCACCCGGCCGCCCTGACCGGGGGTGCCGTCCAGAGGGCGGTCGTACACCGCCTTCACGAAGGACACGTCCGGCTCCGTCAGGAGCGGGCCGACGATGCCCGACACGAACGTCGTATCGAAATCCCGCAGGTCAGCGTCCACGAAGCAGACGATTTCGCCCGTCGTCGCCAGCAGCGAGCGCCACAGCACCTCGCCCTTCCCCGGCACCGCCGGGATCCGCGGGAGCACCTCGTCCCGGTGCACCACCCGCGCCCCCGCCGCCTGAGCCACCTTCGCGGTGGCGTCCGCGGAGCCGGAGTCCAGCACCACCAGCTCGTCGACCAGCGGCACCGCCGTCATCAGCTCCGCGCGGATCGCCGCGACGATCGCGCCGACCGTCGCCTCCTCGTTCAGCGCGGGGAGGACCACGCTGACCGTGCCCGCCCGGCCCAGGGCCTGTTTCGCGGCCAGAAGCGTGGACAGCGGCCGGTCGGCCGCCGACCAGGAACGGCGGCCGATCCAGCGCTCCACCTCGGCAAGCACGTGCGAGCCTCCCCTTGTGTGATGCGTCTCGCGGTTCGGACGACTATCTCAACTGTCACTGGCTTCGGTTACAGTCTTGAACAGCGTGTGTGATCGCCGCATGTCGGGGTGGTCAGTCGCGCGGACACACTCTTGAATAACAACCGCATAGCGCTCATCCAGAGGGACAGAGGGAACGGCCCGTTGAAGTCCCGGCAACCCTCCGACCGGCCTCAATGCAGAGGTCCACGGCGGAGATGGTGCCAATTCCGTCCTGCGGCGAGGTCCGTCGCGGGGAAGATGAGGAGAGAGGCCTCTGCTTCATGGCTGTACAGACGTTTGCCCCCGCCACCGAGACCGACCTCGGCCCCGCCGCGGCCCTGTCCTGTCGCGAATGCGGCCACCGCGTGCCACTCGGCCCGGTTTTCGCCTGCGAGGAGTGTTTCGGCCCCCTCGAAATCGCCTACGACCTGCCGACCGGTGACCCGGAGGCGCTGCGCCAGCAGATCGCCGCGGGCCCGAAGAGCATCTGGCGGTACGCGCCCCTGCTCCCCGTCCCGGCCGATGTCGCGGACAAGCCGAATCTGAACCCGGGCTTCACCAAGCTGATCGAGGCCGACCGCCTCGCCGCCGAGCTGGGCGTCGAGGCCGGGAAGCTGTTCGTCAAGGACGACTCCGGCAATCCGACCCACTCCTTCAAGGACCGGGTTGTCGCGATCGCCGTCGAGGCCGCCCGCGCCTTCGGCTTCACCACGCTCTCCTGCTCCTCCACCGGCAATCTCGCCGGTGCCGTCGGCGCCGCCGCCGCCCGGGCGGGCCTGCGCTCCTGCGTCTTCATCCCGTACGACCTGGAGCAGGGCAAGGTCCTGATGGCCGCGGTCTACGGCGGCGAGGTCGTCGGCATCGAGGGCACGTACGACGACGTGAACCGCTTCTGCTCCGAGCTGATCGGCGACCCGATCGGCGAGGGCTGGGGCTTCACCAACGTCAACCTGCGGCCGTACTACGCGGAGGGGTCGAAGACCCTCGCGTACGAGATCTGCGAGCAGCTCGGCTGGCGCCTGCCGGACAACATCATCGTCCCCGTCGCCTCCGGCTCCCAGCTCACGAAGATCGAGAAGGGGCTCAAGGAGCTCATCAAGCTCGGCCTCGTCGAGGACAAGCCCTTCAAGATCTTCGGGGCCCAGGCCGAGGGCTGCTCGCCGGTGTCGCGGGCGTACAAGGACGGGCACGACGTGGTCCGCCCGGTCCGGCCCGACACCATCGCCAAGTCCCTGGCCATCGGCAACCCCGCCGACGGTCCTTACGTCCTCGACATCACCCGCCGTACGGGTGGCGCCGTGGAGGACGTGAATGACGACCAGGTCGTCGACGCCATCAAGCAGCTGGCCCGCACCGAGGGCGTCTTCGCGGAGACCGCCGGCGGCGTGACCTTCGGCGTACTGAAGAAGCTGGTCGAGGACGGCCGCATCAGCCCCTCCGAGACCACCGTCGCGATCAACACCGGCGACGGCCTCAAGACCCTCGACGCGGTCGCCCCCACCACCGGGCCGACCGCCACCATCCGCCCGAACCTCGACTCCTTCCGAGAGGCTGGTCTCGCCTAATGAGCGTGAACGTCCGAATCCCGACCATCCTGCGCACCTACACGGGCGGCCAGGCGGAGGTCGCCGCCGAGGGCGCGACCCTCGCCGACGTCCTCGCCGACCTGGAGAAGAACCACACCGGCATCGGCGCCCGGGTCCTCGACGACCAGGGCAAGTTGCGCCGCTTTGTGAACGTCTACGTCAACGATGATGATGTTCGCTTCGCCTCCGGCCTGGAGACTCCCACGCCTGATGGGGCCGGGGTTTCCATCATCCCGGCCGTCGCGGGCGGTTGCTGAGCCCGTACGCCCCGTCACAGCCCCGCCGCGCGGCCTCGCGCGGCGGGGCTTTGCTGTGATGTACGGGACACCGGCGCGCGTCCGGTGCGGTGCGTAACGGGTGCGGCGGCGCGATAGGGTTGAGTTGATCCCAGCGCAGACCATGCCCAACGCATATGAGAACGCGACAACTTATGCCCGCATCGGGTGTACGAATTGTCGCGATGGCGGGTTATGCCCGGCCCGAATTGCCCTGGAGCGCGGGGAGTTGAGCCGAAAAATACCGATCGGCTGTGCCCAGAATTCTCGTCCGATTGACCTGTTGCAGACGGCACTCGTGCAGATACATTCAGCCGCGGTCGACGCGTTCCGGCGCACGCCCCCGGCACGGGCGGGGGGTGAGGTCTGACCCGGGTCCGCGGAGCGCGGGCCTGTGTAGGGCCAGTAATAGGGGAGTTAGGAATGGCTCAGGGCACCGTCAAGTGGTTCAACGCGGAGAAGGGGTACGGCTTCATCGCGGTCGACGGTGGTGCGGATGTTTTCGTCCACTACAGCGCGATCCAGATGGACGGTTACCGCACCCTCGAGGAAGGCCAGCGGGTCGAGTTTGAGATCTCGCAGGGCCAGAAGGGGCCGCAGGCAGACATGGTCCGGGTCGCAGCCGGCTAGTCGTCCCGCACAAAGGCTTCTCCAGGGGCCGTCCCGCTGCTCAGGCAGCGGGGCGGCCCCTGGTCATGCCTGAGGCGTCATCCCCGCGGCGTCTTGTCGGCGGGCCCGCCCCGTACGAGCCGGCCGACCTCGGCCCGGAGCCGTACGAACTCGGGATCCTGGCGGGTCTTGATCTGGTCCCGGTCCGCTGGCAGGTCCACCGGAAGCTCGGCCAGCACCCGGCCCGGCGCCCCGGTGAGCACCACGACCCGGTCGCCCAAGTAGACGCTCTCGTCGATGTCATGGGTGACCAGCATGACCGTCACCGGCGTCCTGGCGCGCAGCGCGAGCAGCAGGTCCTCCAGGTCCTCCCGGGTCTGCGCGTCCACCGACCCGAAGGGCTCGTCCATCAGCAGCAGCTTCGGCCCGTACGCGAGGGCGCGGGCGATCGCCACCCGCTGCTGCATGCCGCCGGAGAGCTGCCCGGGGTGCTTGCCCGCGGCGTCGGCCAGGCCCACCTCGGCCAGCGCCTCCAGGGCCGCGGTCCGGCGCTCGCGGCGGGTGCCGTAGCGGTGGCGGAGGACCAGGGCGACGTTGTCCCGTACGGACAGCCAGGGCAGCAGTGAGCGGCCGTAGCTCTGGAAGACCATGGCGAGGCTGTCCGGGACGTCCCGGATCTCGCCGCCGCCCAGCAGCACCCGGCCGCCGGTGGGCCGCTGCAGGCCCGCGACGCAGCGCAGCAGCGTGGACTTGCCGCAGCCGGACGGGCCGACGACGGTGACGAGTTCGCCGGCCTCGACGGCCAAGGAGAGGTCCTCAAGCGCGGTGTGGCCGCCGGGGTAGGCGTGGGTGAGGGCGTCGATGGTGAGCATGCGGATCAGTTCTCCCGGTGCCATCGCAGCAGGCGGTTTTCCACGAGCAGGAAGGCCGCGTTGAGCAGCCAGCCGGTGAGGCCGAGCAGGGCGATGCCGGCCCACATCGAGGGGATGTCGAAGGTGCGCTGGGCGTTGACGAGGCGGGCGCCGATGCCCGAGGTGGTGCCGACGAGTTCGGAGAGCACCATCAGGATGAGCCCGAAGCCGAGCGCGATCCGCAGCCCGGCGGCGATCTGCGGCGCCGCCGAGGGCAGCACCACCCGCCACAGCCGCTCGGCCCGCCCGACCCCGTGCACCCGCGCCGAGTCGAGCAGCACCGGGTCCACGGCCCGTACGCCCGCGAGGGTGTTGAGGAGGACCGGCCAGACGGCGCCGAAGGCGATGGTGACCACGTACATCGACGTGTTCAGCTGGAAGACGACCACGAAGAAGGGGATCAGCGCGGGCGGCGGCACCGAGCGGCAGAGCTGCACCAGCGGCTGCGTGTAGTCGTACGCCCGCTGGGAGCGGCCCAGCAGCAGCCCCAGCGCGATGCCCGCGACCGCGGCGATCGCCCAGCCGCTGAGCAGATGCCCGAAGCTGACGGGGAAGTCGGCGCGGGCCTGTTCGGTGAGGAAGAGGTCGCTCGCCGGGCCCGAGAACCACACCCGGTGCAGGGCGCGGACGATCACCGACGGAGGCGGGAAGTAGCTGCCGGGCCCGTCGTCGGCCACCAGCTGCCAGATGCCGATGAGCAGCGCGGCGAGCCACAGCCGGGCGACGAGGCTCAGCGGCAGCCGCAGCGCCCGCGCGCCGCGTCCTTCGACTCGGGGCCCGCTCACGCCGCCCCCTCCCGCCCGCTCACCGGCCACCAGCGGGCCGCGCGGCGCTCGGCGGTGGTCAGCACGCCGTTGATGAGCAGCCCGAGCACGCCCGCCCACAGCGCCCCGGCGAGCATCTGGTCCGTCTGCCCGCCGGCGCTCTGGGTCTGCGCGAGATACGTGCCGATGCCGGTGTCGCCGACCGCGAGCAGTTCGGTGGAGATCGCCACGATGAGTGCGACCGAGGCCGAGACGCGTACGCCGGTGAGGATGAACGGCACCGACGACGGCAGTGATACGAACCAGGCCCTGGCCGCGGCCCCGAAGCCGAAGACCTTGAGGGTGTCCAGCTGCACCCGGTCCACCTGGCGCAGCGCGTAAAGGGTGTTGAGGAGGATCGGCCACACCGACGCGTAGACGACGAGAGAGGTCTTCATCCGGTCGGGCGCCGGGAAGACCAGGATGGCGAGCGGGATCAGCGCCACGGACGGGATCGGGCGGAGAAACTCGACCAGCGCCTGGCAGGCGGTCCCCAGCACCCGTATCGACGACAGCAGGAAGCCGGCCGGGACGGCGACGCCGACGGCGATCAGCATGCCGTACGCCCAGACGCGCAGCGTCGCGCCGACCGCGTCGGTGAACTCCCCGTCCGTCAGCTGGTCCGCGGCCGCCGCCATCACCTCAGTGGGCGGCGGCAGGGAGTCGCCGAAGCCGCCCGCGGCCCGTACCAGCGCCTCGGCGGCGGCCACGGCGGCGAGGGTGCCGAGCAGGCCGCGGAGGGCGGCGCGGCCGGTCATTCCTTGACCAGGAGGGGGTCGATGGCGAGGGGCTGCTTGAGGTAGCCCTGGCGCAGCATCATGTCGTTCATGGGCTTGAGGCGGGCCGCGTCCAGGTCCGTGGGGAAGACGCCGTAGGTCAGCTTGGGCACCATCGCGGCCGGGATCTCGGTGTACTTGGGGATGATGTCCTTGCGGACGGCCGGCTTCGCCAGGAGCTTCTGGGCTTTATTGATCGCGCGCTGGAAGGCGGCGACGGTCTTCGGGTTCTCGGCCGCGAAGCCGGCGGTGGCGGCATAGCCCGCGATCGGGGCGGTCGCGGTCGGGCCCTTGCCGAAGTCGACGACGGGGCGGGCGCCGATGTTCTTCGCGGCCTGGGAGATGAAGGGCTCCGGCATGAAGGCGGCGTCGACGCTGCCGTTCTTCAGCGCGGCCTCCATCTGCGGGTACGGCACCTCGACCGTGTTCTTCTCCTCGTTCACCTCGACGCCGTGCGGGGCGAGGGCGGTGCGGGTGAGGAGGCTGGCCAGGTTGCGCTTGACGTTGACCGCGATCTTCTTGCCCGCCAGGTCCTTGGGGCTCTTGACCGGGGAGTTCTTCGGTACGGCGAGGACGAGGACGCCGGGGCGCATGGAGTACGAGTCGGCGACGATCTTCAGGTCCATCACCTTCTGCGACTGCGCCGCGAACCAGGTGGTATAGCCGCCGAAGGACAGGTCGAGCGCGCCGCCCTTCAGCGCCGGGACGGCCTCGGCGCCGCCCTTCACCATCCGCGTCTTCACGGTGAGGCCCTCGGCCTTGAACAGGCCGCGGTCGATGGCGAGCTGCACTCCCGCGTCGTCGACGATCGGCATGGTGCCGACGTTGAGCGTGGTCTTCTCCAGCCCCTTGGCCGACTTGGGGTCGCCGGAGTCGTCGTCGCCGCAGCCGGCGGCGGTCAGCGCCAGCAGCAGAAGGGCGGCGGGCAAGGCGGTGGCATGGCGGAAGATGATGGCCCCCCGAGGGTGCGCGCATGCTTGATCGGACGCCTGTGACTGTCGTGCGCCCGCGGAGCGCACCACAAGATGATCCGGCTGTCCCGGACGGGTCCGGGACAGCCGTCCGGTCAGCTCTTGACCAGGAGCGGTTCGATGTCGAGCGGCTTCTTGAGGTAGCCGATGTCCCGCATGATGCGGGTGACCTTCTCCAGCTTCGCGACGTCCGGGGTGGCGGGATAGTCGCCGAACTTCAGCTCCGGGACGAGCGCGGGCGGGATCTTCGTGTACTTCGGGATGATCTCCTTGCGGACGGCCGGATCGGCCAGCAGCTTCTGCGCCTTGGCGATCGCGCGCTGGAAGGCGGCGACCGTCTTCGGGTTCTCGGCGGCGAACCCCGAGGTAGCGGCGTAACTGCCGATCGGCATGTCCGCGGTGGGGCCCTTGCCGCAGTCCAGGACGACCTTGGCGCCGATGTTCTTCGCCGTCTGGGTGGGGAAGGGCTCGGCGAAGATGGCGGCGTCCACGCTGCCGTTCTTCAGCGCGGCCTCCATCTGCGGGAAGGGCATCTCGACGGTGTTCTTCTCCTCGTCGAGCTTGACGCCGTGCGGCTTCAGCCCGGCGTGCAGCAGCAGCGTCACCATGTTGTGGCGGGCGTTGACGGCGATCTTCTTGCCGGCGAGGTCCTTCGCGCTCTTGATGTCCGAGCCCTTGGGCACGGAGACGGTGAGCGCGCCGGGGCGCATGCTGTACGCGTCCGAGACCACCTTCAGGTCGATGACCTTCTTCTCCTGGGCCTGGAACCAGGAGGGGTAGGCGCCGTACGAGATGTCCAGGCTGCCGCCCTTCAGGGCGGGGATGGCGTCGGCGCCGGTCTGGATCATCCGGGTCCGTACGGTGAGGCCTTCGGCCTTGAACAGCCCTCTGTCGATGGCGAGCTGGAGCTGGGCGTCGTCGATGATGGGCATCTGGCCCACGGTGATGGTGCTCTTCTCCAGCCCCTTGGCCTTGCCGGATGTCGCGCCGGAGTCGCTGTCTCCGCAGCCGGTGGCGATGAGGGCGGAGAGGGTGAGTAACGCCGCGAGCGCCGCGCGGCGGCGGGCGCGGATGCGTGGGTGGCGGATGATGGTGTCCCCCTGAGAACGGGCGGGCTTGATCGGTTGCCCATGACTGTCAGCAGCGTGCGGGCCCACCACAACCCGGGGCGAGTGTCCCGGACGCTTCCCGGACAGGCCCCCGCCCCTCCAGCGCTCAGGCCGGGGTGCGCGCCGGTAGCAGCACCGTGGGCGCCTGGTTGGCCGTGGTGAGCTCGCGGGCGTACAGGCGGACCAGGGGCGGCAGGCGGTAGTGCGGGCCGATGGCGGCCAGCAGGCGGGAGTCGGTGAGCTCCTCCAGCAGGTCCTCCGCCTCGTCCGTGTCGGCGACGAGCAGGGTGGCGGCCTGCCAGACGGTGAAGCGGGGCGGTGCCTTCAGGCCCAGGATGTGCAGCGCGGTTACGGCGGCGGCGCTGAGGCCGCGGCAGTCCTTGGCCAGGGCGTCGCGTACGGACAGGTCGCTGTAGGTCAGCCCGTCCAGCCGGTGCCGCTCGTCGGCGAGGTGGTCCAGCAGCCGCTCCACGCTCCAGTGCGGTCGCGTACGCAGCCGGGCCCCGGCAATCCGCAGCGCCAGCGGCAGCCGCCCGCACTGCTCCACGAGCCGCCGCGCGGCGGCGGGCGACGCGGCGACCGGGCCCGGCCCGGCGGTGGCGGCCAGCAGCCGCACTCCTGCCGCGAGCCCCAGCTCCCCGAGGTCGACGGCGTGCGCGCCCTCCAGCGCGAGCCGGCGGCGGCTGGTCACGAGGGCCGCGCAGCCGGGGCCGGCGGGGAGGAGGGGGCGCAGCCGGGCGGTGGCCTGCGCGATTGCCTGCGCGGCGGCGGAGGGGGCAGCGGCCACGGAGAGGGTGGTGGTGTTGGCGTGGGCGGTGGCACCCGCGTGGGCGGTGGCACTGGTGGGGGCGGTGGCGCCCACCCCGGCATCGGCGGCAGCGCCGACCCCGGGCCCGGCGGTGGCGCCCGCGCTCGCCTCCGCCCCACCCCCGTCCGCGGGTGCCGCGGCATCCGCGTTGTCGAGGACGACCAGCACCCGGCGGGTGGCCGTCAGGGTGCGGTAGAGCTCCAGGCGCTCGGACTCGTCCGGTGGGAGTTCGGTGCCCGTCACGCCGAGGCCGCGTAAGAGCCCGGCGAGGAGCGGGCCAGTGCCCGTGCCCGACCCGGCGCCGGACCCGCTCAGGTCGGCGTACAGCCGCCCGTCCGGGAAGGACGGGCCGAGCAGATGCGCGCAGTGCACCGCCAGCGCCGACTTCCCGGTCCCCGCAGGGCCGCTCACCGCGACCACCGCCGGGCCCGGCGACTGCGGGCCGCCCTCGGCCATGAGCTGCCGCCGGATGACGGTCACCTCGTCCTGCCGTCCGGTGAAGTCGGCTGTCGCGGGGGGCAGTTGGGTGCGCCCGGCCGAACCGAGCGCACCGGCGGCCGATCCCGGCAGCCCCGCGCGGCCCGCGCGCCCTGCCCGCCCCGCGAGCCGTTGATGGGCCCGTAACCAGGCCGCGACCTCCTCAGGACCGCCGCCGCAGGCCCGTACCAGCGCCGCCACCGGCTCCCCGCGCGGCAGCCGGGCGCTGCCCAGCAGCCCGGCGAGCGTGGAGCGCGGCAGCACGTCGCCCGCCCGCTCGGCGCGGGCCGCGAGCTCCCGGTAGGTCAGGCCCGAGAAGTCCTTCAGGTCTCTGAGCAGCGCCACGTACTCCTGTGCCGTCGTCACACGCCCCGGATCTGGCGCCCCTTCGCGCTTCGGCATGGGTTCAGTGCCCCCTTGTCCCGCGGCTGTCCCCGTAGCACCCCCGTGTCCCGGAGGTGTCCCGGACATCCCTTCCCACCTTGTCGCCGGGTACAGCCCGGTACAAGAGAGCCGCTTGCACTCGATGGGGTCGAGTGCTAATCATTGGCGTTAGCACTCTCCGAGTGAGAGTGACAACGTAGGACCGGTTCGGTGAGGTCCGTACAGGGGGCGGGGCAAGGAACCGCCAGCTGCACAGGCCGTCCGTCGCGGGCGCCGATGGTCCGGAGAAATCCACCCCAGTCCGGGAGGACCACTTCACATGGCCAAGATCATCGCGTTCGACGAGGAGGCGCGGCGCGGCCTCGAGCGCGGGATGAACCAGCTCGCAGACGCCGTCCGCGTGACCCTCGGCCCCAAGGGCCGCAACGTCGTGCTGGAGAAGAAGTGGGGCGCCCCCACGATCACCAACGACGGCGTCTCCATCGCCAAGGAGATCGAGCTCGAGGACTCCTACGAGAAGATCGGCGCCGAGCTGGTCAAGGAGGTCGCCAAGAAGACGGACGACGTCGCCGGTGACGGCACGACGACCGCGACCGTCCTGGCCCAGGCGCTCGTCAAGGAGGGCCTGCGCAACGTCGCCGCGGGCGCCAACCCGATGGCCCTCAAGCGCGGCATCGAGAAGGCCACCGAGGCCGTCTCCGCCGCCCTGCTCGAGCAGGCCAAGGACGTGGAGACCAAGGAGCAGATCGCCTCCACCGCCTCCATCTCCGCCTCCGACACCCAGATCGGCGAGCTCATCGCCGAGGCGATGGACAAGGTCGGCAAGGAAGGCGTCATCACCGTCGAGGAGTCGCAGACCTTCGGGCTTGAGCTTGAGCTCACCGAGGGCATGCGCTTCGACAAGGGCTACATCTCGGCGTACTTCGCGACCGACATGGAGCGCATGGAGGCCGAGCTCGAGGACCCGTACATCCTCATCGTCAACTCCAAGATCTCCGCGGTGAAGGACCTCCTTCCGCTGCTGGAGAAGGTCATGCAGTCGGGCAAGCCGCTGCTGATCATCGCGGAGGACGTCGAGGGCGAGGCCCTGTCCACCCTCGTGGTGAACAAGATCCGCGGCACCTTCAAGTCCGTCGCCGTCAAGGCCCCGGGCTTCGGCGACCGCCGCAAGGCCATGCTCGCCGACATCGCCATCCTCACCGGCGGCCAGGTCATCTCCGAGGAGGTCGGCCTCAAGCTCGAGAACGCGACCGTCGACCTGCTGGGCCGCGCCCGCAAGGTCGTCATCACCAAGGACGAGACCACCATCGTCGACGGTGCCGGCGAGTCCGAGCAGGTCCAGGGCCGGGTCAACCAGATCCGCGCCGAGATCGAGGCCTCCGACTCCGACTACGACCGCGAGAAGCTCCAGGAGCGCCTGGCGAAGCTCGCGGGCGGCGTCGCCGTCATCAAGGCCGGTGCCGCGACCGAGGTCGAGCTCAAGGAGCGCAAGCACCGCATCGAGGACGCCGTTCGCAACGCGAAGGCGGCCGTCGAGGAGGGCATCGTCGCCGGCGGCGGCGTGGCCCTGCTGCAGGCCGGCACGGTCTTCGAGAAGCTCGAGCTCCAGGGCGACGAGGCCACCGGCGCGGAGATCGTCCGCAAGGCCCTCGCGGCCCCGCTGACCCAGATCGCCGTCAACGCCGGCCTCGAGGGCGGCGTCGTCGTGGAGAAGGTCCGCAACCTCACCATCGGCCACGGCCTCAACGCCGCGACCGGTGAGTACGTGGACATGATCGCCGAGGGCATCCTCGACCCGGCGAAGGTCACGCGCTCCGCGCTGCAGAACGCCGCCTCCATCGCGGCGCTCTTCCTCACCACCGAGGCCGTCATCGCCGACAAGCCGGAGAAGGCCGCCGCGCCGGCCGGCGGCGGCATGCCGGGCGGTGACATGGACTTCTGAGCCTGACGGCTCGGTAAGACCAGTCTGGGAACACCCAGCGTACGGAGGCGGCTCCCCTGCCGGGGGGCCGCCTTCGGCGTTTTTGCCCTTATCTGACATAGCGTGACGTAATGGACTGGCTCGACTCCTTCGTCATCGATGTCAACGACGTCTTCTGGACCTGGCTCCTGATCCCCGTCGTCATCCTGGCGGGGCTGTACTTCACCGTCCGCTCGGGAGTCGTGCAGCTGCGGCTGCTGCCGGAGATGTTCCGGGTGCTCTTCGGCCGGGTCGAGCCGGCCGCGGACGGGAAGAAGCCGGTGTCGTCCTTCGGCGCCTTCACGATCTCGGCTGCCGCCCGTGTCGGTACGGGCAATATCGCGGGAGTCGCGACGGCGATCACCCTGGGCGGGCCCGGTGCCGTCTTCTGGATGTGGGTGATGGCGATCGTCGGGTCGGCGTCCGCCTTTGTGGAGTCGACGCTGGCGCAGCTGTACAAGGTGCGCGACCGGCAGCCCGGGACGTATCGCGGTGGGCCCGCGTACTACATGGAGCGGGGGCTGAAGCAGCGGTGGATGGGCGTGCTCTTCGCCGTCGTCATTACCGTGACCTTCGGCTTCGTCTTCAATGCCGTGCAGGCCAACACCATCATTTCCACCAGCCATGCCACGGTGAAGGGGAGTGAGGGCGGGTGGTTCGAGCCGGCGCTCGGGGTGCTGCTCGCGGTGCTGCTGGCGGCGGTCATCTTCGGTGGGGTGCGGCGGATTGCGCGGGTCACCGAGGTGCTGGTGCCGGCGATGGCGGTGCTTTATGTGCTGCTGGGCATTGCTGTGGTGCTGCTGAATCTCGGTGATCTGCCGCGGGTGCTCGCCGACATCTTCGGCGGCGCCTTCGGCTTCCGGGAGGTGGCAGGGGGCTCGTTGGGGGCGGCGCTGCAGCAGGGGATCCGGCGCGGGATGTTCTCCAACGAGGCGGGTCTCGGCTCCTCGCCGAACGCGGGCGCGACGGCCGAGGTCAGCCACCCGGTGAAGCAGGGGCTGGTGCAGGCGCTGGGCGTCTTCTTCGACACACTGCTGATCTGCTCGATCACCGCGTTCATCATCCTGACGGTGAACCCCGAGCTGAACGGGCGGCAGGGGGCGGATCTGACACAGAGCGCGCTGCAGTCGTCGCTGGGGAGTTGGGCCGGCCACGTACTGACGGTCGTGGTCTTCATGCTCGCCTTCAGCTCCATGATCGGGAACTACTACTACGGCGAGTCCAACATCGAGTTCCTGCAGGGCAGCAAGGCGGTGCTGAACGGCTATCGCGCGCTCGTGCTGCTGACCGTGTTCCTCGGCGCGATGGGCTCGGTGAGCCTGGTGTGGAATCTGGCGGATGTGTTCATGGGGATGATGGCGCTGGTGAATCTGGCGGCGATCATTCCGTTGGGGACGATTGCGTTTCGGCTGCTGGACGACTATCGGCGGCAGCGGAGGGCGGGGCGGGATCCTGAGTTCGTACGGGATTCGCTGCCGGATGCCAGTGGGGTGGAGTGCTGGGAGCCCACCCACCCACCCGTTGCTCCGCGGGGCGGCGTCGCTGCGCCCTAGGCGAGCGCGCCTGACGGGTCCGGCCGGGTAGGCCTTCGGTACGGCTGTGACGCTCGTCGCTCGTCGGCTGCGTATAGGGCAGGTTGCCCACCCGCCCGTTCCTGTCGGTGACAGCAACGGGCGGGTGGGTGGGGGTCAAAGTTGCAGTGCAGCCTGCAAGGCAAGCCGCAGATGTCCCTGGCTCTCCGCCAGCAGCCGCGCGGCAGCGCTCGCGTCCACACCCCCCGCGATCACCAGAATCGCGTCCTTCACCTCGCCACCCGTCGACGCCAGCGCCGCCTCGATCTCCGCGTCCGCGGCCCCCGTTGCCAGCGCGACGATGCGCCGCGAGCGCGCCCGCAGCTTGTCGTTCGAGGCGCGCACGTCGACCATCAGGTTGCCGTACGTCTTCCCCAGCCGGATCATCGTGATCGTCGAGATCATGTTGAGCACCAGCTTCTGCGCCGTGCCCGCCTTCAGCCGCGTGGAGCCCGCGATCAGCTCAGGCCCCACCACCACCTCGATCCCGTGGTCCGCGGCGGCCGCCAGCGCCGAGCCGCCGTTGCAGGACAGGCCCACCGTCAGCGCACCCCGCGCCCGCGCATGCTCGACCGCGGCGATCGCGTACGGAGTGCGGCCCGAGGCCGAAATCGCGACCACCGTGTCGTCGGGCGTCAGCCCGATCGCGTCGAGCTCCGCCGCCGCCCGCTCGCGGCTGTCCTCCGCGCCCTCGACGGACGTACGGATCGCGCCGTCGCCGCCCGCGATCACGCCGATGACCTGCCCGGGCGCGGTGTTGAACGTCGGCGGGCACTCGCTCGCGTCCACCACCCCGAGCCGCCCGGCCGTGCCGGCGCCGATGTAGATCAGCCGGCCGCCGCGCGCCATCCGCGCCGCGGCGGCGTCGATGGCCGCGGCGATCACCGGCAGCTGGGTGGCGACGGCGCCGGGCACCGTGGCGTCCTCGCCGTTCATGATCTGGGCGATCTCGACCGTCGGCAGGCGGTCGATCTCCGACAGCTCCGGCCGGAAGGCCTCGGTGGTCATGGACTCCAGCTGACGCCGGAGGTCGGCAGTTTCAGGCACCTTCGCCTCGCATGATCCGATCCGGGCACGCCGGCTGGCCTGTCTTTTCGGCTGAGGGCCCGGGAGTTACCCCCCGGGGGAACGCAGTTGCGGTCGAGGGCATGTTGGAGCGGCTCTTTCGATGCGGGTGCAGGGGAGGTCGGCGGTGGTGCAAGGCGAAAGGCCCTTGTCGGCTCGTGGTCCGCGGCGGCTCAGCCGCGCGTCGGGCGCGGGCTGTGCCGGTGGGCCAGGGCCTCGTACGAGGCGGAGAGCGCGGGCGCGGCCGTCTCGTAAGTGCGCTGGGCGACGCCTATGAAGAGACAGTCCACCACGAGCAATTGGCCCGTACGGGACGACATGGCCGCGGGCCGCAGCTCGCTCTCCCGGCCGGTGGAGGTGGTCAGCACGTGGTCGGCGTACTGCGAGATCGGGCCGTCGGGCCGGCCGGTGATGGCGATGGTGGTGGCGCCATGGTCGAAGGCGACGCGCAGCGGCTCGATGACGTCGACCGTGCGGCCCGAGTGGGTGATGGCGATGGCTACGTCGCCGGCGCGGAGCTGGACGGCGTTGGTGACGGCGAGGTGCGGGTCGACGGGGGCGTGCGCGAGGGCGCCGATGCGCAGCAGCTTCTGGACCAGATCCTGGCCGACGAGGTTGGAGGCGCCGATGCCGTACACATCGATGCGGCGGGCCGCGGCCATGGCCGCGACGGCGGCCTCCAGCTGCACCGGGTCGATGCCGGCGGCGGTGTCCGCGAGCGCCTGCTGCTCGTCTCTCGCCAGCTTGACGATCACGTCGGCGACCGGGTCGTCGACGGCGATGTCGGCGGTGACGGAGGGGGCCCGCCCCGCCTCCTGTTGGGCGGCGGCCGCGGCGAGTGCGAGCCGCAGGTCCCGGTACCCCGGATAGCCGAGCAGCCTGGCGGTCCGTACGACGGTCGCCTCACTGGTGCCCGTGCGCTCCGCGAGCCCCGTGACGGTGAGCGCGGCACATCCGGCCGGGTCGCCGGCGACGGCTTCTGCGACCCGCTGCATGGAGCGGGTCATGGAGGGCGCCACCGTGCGCACCTTGGCCGCGAGGGCGGCAGGGGCGGGCGGCGCGACGGCGCTGCCGCTGGAGGTGCCGCCAGAGGCAGAGGCAGTGAAAGTTTCCTTCACGCTGTAGCTCACAAGTGAAAGGTATTTTCACGTGCGTGCCATAGTCAACCCCATGGACAATGGAGGCATGGAGATCGAGCAGGCGCTGCACGTGGCCAGGGCGCTGGTCCTCGCGGATCTTACGTCCGGAGACATCGCAGGACCCGACGTCGTCTCCCTCCTGGAGGACTCCGTCAGCCACCGCCGCTGGTGGGCCGAGCAGTGGCCGGAGGGCGTCACCTTCGTGGCCGGGCTGGTGGCGCAGGACGTACAGGATTCGCTTCTGGAGCGGTACGGGCGCTGGCCGCTGTGCCCCGTATGCGCGGATACGGACGAGGGCGGGCCGCACGCGCTGGTCGTCGAGCCGGAGATGGGGCCCGATCCGCACTGGGTGTGCGGCACGACGGGCACCACGGTGGCGGCGGTGGGCCGACTGCCGATGATCAAGCCGGGCCCTGAGTGATCTACATTGACCCGCCCTCCTGGCCGGGGCACGGGCGGATGTGGTCCCACCTGGTCAGCGATGTGTCGTACGACGAGCTGCATGACTTCGCGGAGCGGCTGGGGGTGCCGCGGCGGGGGTTCGACGGTGATCACTACGACGTGCCGTCGCGGCTGTACGACGATGCGGTGGCGCTGGGCGCGCAGGCGGTGGGGAGCAAGGAGCTGGTGGCGCGGATTACGGAGGCGGGGCTGCGGAGGCGCAAGAGGGACCGTCGCTGACGCGCCGTCACGCACTGTCACGCGTCGACCAGCTGCCGCCACTCCCGTACCGCTGCCGCCGACACCGGCGCGCCCCACCCGTCCGGGCGGACTGCGCCGCCGATGTGGAAGGCGTCCACGCCCGCTGCCCGCAGCGGCGCCACGTGCTCCCGGGCCAGGCCGCCGCCGGCCAGGATGCGGGGAGCGTAGCCGGGGTCGCCGGCTGCGCGGTGGGCCGCTTCTGCCGCCAGAACCGGGAGGCCGGTCGCGACGCCGGCGGCGGACCCCGCGGTCAAGTACGTGTCCAGGCCGGGGAGTTCCGCCAGCTGCTTGCGCAGCACCTCGCGGTCCGCGGCGCGGTCGATCGCGCGGTGGAAGGTCCAGTGGCAGCCGTCGAGGGCGGCGGCCAGCTCGGTGACGGCACCCACGTCGGCGTGCCCGTCCGCATCCAGGAAACCCAGCACGAACTCGTCGGCCCCGGCCGCACGCAGCTCTTCCGCGGCCGCGGTCAGCGCGGACACGTCCCCCGCCGCAAAGCCGTCCTCCGCCCGGAGCATCACCCGTACCGGAATGTTCACGGCCGCCCGCACCGCCGTGAAGGTCGCCACCGACGGCGTCAGGCCGTCCGCGGCCATGTCGCTGACCAGCTCGAGGCGGTCGGCGCCGCCGGCCTCCGCGGCGGCCGCGTCCGCGGCATCCAGGGCGATGACTTCGAGCAGAATTGGTCTAGACATGGTGCTCAGAATGTCACATCCCGGAGAATGCCGTCCATGAGCGACGCCGCGCACACCCCCCTCCTCACCCGCTGGAGCGCACTCGGCCTCCCGTCCCCGTACGGCCAGAAGCTCCTGGACCGCTGGGCCGAGCCGCACCGCCGCTACCACGACACCGCACACCTCACCGCCGTCCTCGACCGCATCGACGAGCTGGCGGGGCATGCGGCGGACGCCGATGTCGTACGGCTGGCCGCCTGGTTCCACGACGCCGTCTACCGGCCGGACCGCAGCGAGAACGAGGAGCGCAGCGCGCGCCTGGCCGAGATCTCGCTGTCCGAAGCCGGCCTGTCCGCGGACGACGTCGCCGAGGTCGCCCGGCTGGTACGGCTGACCGTCACTCACGACCCGGCGCCCGGCGACCGCAACGGCGAGGTCCTCTGCGACGCCGACCTCGCGGTGCTCGCGGGGGCGCCCGAGCCGTACGCGGCTTACGCCGCTGCCGTCCGCGAGGAGTACGGCTTCGTACCGGACGACGCCTTCCGGGACGGACGGGCTGGGGTGCTGCGCCAACTGCTCGCGCTGCCGCGGCTGTTCCGCACGCCGTACGGCCAGCGGGAGTGGGAACAGCGCGCCCGCCACAACCTCACCACTGAGCTGAGGCTGCTCACGTCGGCATGAGTGGGGGGCTGGGCGGGTGAGGTTGGGGTGGGGTTCGGGTGGCTTGGCATCGGATGGTGACGGCCGCGCCGCCGGGTCCGTATCGGAGCGGTGCCGGAAACGGATGGCCTCCTGGAGGAGGAGCGGGGAGGCGGGGGCGCCTTGGGCCTGCCGGGCGGCGGTGGGGCTGGCTGCTTGGCCGCTGGCAGCGGTCCGTGCCTGATGGTCTGCTGGGCGGTGGTTCGGGGGTGAGGTCGGAGGGGCGTTCCTGGGCCTGGAAGGCGGCGTGCCTGGTCTGGAGGGCGGCGTGCTTTGGCTGGAGGTGGGGCGTGTTTGCTTTGGAGGGGGCGCGTTTGGGGTTGGTGTGCGCTCTTTTTCTTAGGGGTGTGTCGGGGGCGAGGTACCCAGGGGGCGGGCTGGCTGACGGCGGGTCGCTGTCGGCGAAGCGGCGAGACCGTCCCCGTGCCGCCCGCCGCCCGACACACCCCTACCGAAAAGGGCGCGCGGCCAGGGCGTGCCCGCCACCTGGGTACCTCGCCGCCCGACACACCCCTAAGAAAAAGAGCGCACGGAAGGGGAGCGCGCGCCCCCACCCATACGGACACGCCCCCTCACCTGCCAGACGACTCACTCGCCATCTCCTCGCCTCGCCGCTGCCAGAGGTCAAGCGGCCAGCCCCACCGCCGCCCGGCAGGCCCAAGGCGCCCCCGCCTCCCCGCTCCTCCTCCAGGAGGCCATCCGTTTCCGGCACCGCTCCGATACGGACCCGGCGGCGCGGCCGTCACCATCCGATGCCAAGCCACCCGAACTCCGGTCCGGTCGCAGGCGCACCACGCCCTCACTCCCCCAAGTAGGCCGCCACTCCATCCAGCGCGCGCTGGAGGCCGAAGGCGAAGTCGTCGAACTCTTCGGCCTCGCCCGCCAGGTCCTCGTCCATGTCGTCGAAGGTGCCGGCCGCCACCGCCGCACCCAGCGCCGGCAGCCGGCCGTCCCCGGTCACGCGGGCGAGGAACTTGCCGTATCCCGCGAGCCGCTGCGCCGTGCCGGCCGGGTCCTGCTGCATCAGCGCCACGAGTGACAGCTCGCTCCGCACCAGGCCGCTGACCAGCAGGGAGACCGCGACCTTTTCGCCGTAGTCGAGGCGGGTGTCCGCGAGCGACTGAAGGGACTGGTCCAGCCAGGCCAGCTGGTTCGGCGTGACCGGCGGGCCGTGCGCCGCCACCAGGTGGACCGCCCACAGGTGTGTGAGCAGCGACTCGCGCATCGCCGTCGCCCAGTGTTCAAGCCCCGCCCGCCAGCCGGTGGCGCCGTCCGGCAGCGGCAGGGGCGGGCCGATCGCGGCGTCCACCATCAGCACGACGAGCTCGTCCTTGGTCGCCACGTAGCGATACAGCGCCATCGTCGAGGCGCCGAGCTCCTTGGCCACCCGGCTCATGGACACCGCTTCGATGCCTTCGGCATCGGCCACCGCGATCGCCGCCGTGACGATGCCGTCGAGGGTGAGGCCGCGCTTGGGGCCCTTGTGCGGCCGGTCGCGCAGGCCCCAGACGACTTCGAGGCTGGCGGGGAAGGGGGCGGGGGGATCGCTCTCCATGGCGACAGTTTATGGCATACGCAGTACCGTGTATGCTCTACGCAGTAGCGCGTATGGCATACGCAGAAGGGGGTCCGTCGCTCATGACACCCACACCCACATCGACATCGACATCGACATCGACATCGACAGTCAAACCCACGCCCACACCTGCCATCGAGGCCAGTGGCCTCAACAAGGCCTACGGGGA
Source organism: Streptomyces boninensis (assembly GCF_048572725.1). Lineage (NCBI taxonomy): Bacteria > Bacillati > Actinomycetota > Actinomycetes > Kitasatosporales > Streptomycetaceae > Streptomyces > Streptomyces boninensis. The sequence goes on along the minus strand of NZ_CP183837.1, from coordinate 4,393,569 downwards.
CGTCGCCGTCCTGCGCGGTATCGACCTCTCCGTCGCGCCGGGCACCGTCTTCGCTCTGCTCGGGCCGAACGGCGCCGGGAAGACCACCACCGTCCGCATCCTCGCCACGCTCCTCGACGCCGATGCCGGTACGGCCCGTATCGGCGGGCGCGATGTCGTCGGCGAGCGGTCGGCGGTGCGCCGGGCGATCAGTGTCACCGGGCAGTACGCCGCGCTGGACGAGGAGCTCACCGGCGCCGAGAACCTGCGCATGATGGGCCGCCTCGCAGGGCTCTCCCGCGCCGCCGCCCGGACCCGCGCCGACGAACTGCTGGCCCGCTTCCGGCTCTCCGACGCCGGGGGCCGGCGCGTGGGGACGTACTCCGGTGGCATGCGCCGCCGTCTCGACCTCGCCGCCTCGCTGGTCGGGGAGCCTGCTGTGATCTTCCTCGATGAGCCGACCACCGGGCTCGACCCGCGCAGCCGGCAGGAGGTGTGGGAGCTGGTGGCGGGGCTGGCGCAGGCCGGTGTGACGGTCTTCCTCACCACCCAGTATCTGGAGGAGGCCGATCGGCTGGCCGACCGGATCGCGCTCATCGACGGCGGGGTGCTCGTCGCCGAGGGGACCGCCGCGGAGCTGAAGCGGCGGGTGTCGGGGGAGCGGCTGGATCTGACGTGTGCCGGGCGGGCGGCGTATGAGGAGGTGGAGCGGCTGCTGGGGGATCTGGTCGTACGCCGCGAGCCGGACGAGCTGCGGCTCGGGGTGGCGACCAGCGGACGGGCGGAGCGCGTGCGCGAACTGCTCGACGCCGTCGACCCCGACCGCCGCCTCGTCGAGCGTTTCGCGGTCCACGAGGCGAGCCTCGATGACGTCTTCCTCGCTCTCACCGACAAGGAGCCCGTCCATGTCTGACGCCCTGACCATGACCGGGCGGTCCGTCCGGCTCAGCGCCCGCACGCCCGACGCGCTCATCACCGCGCTGGTGATGCCGATGATGCTGATGCTCGTCTTCGTCTATTTCTTCGGTGGGGCGATCGAGACCGGTGGGGAGTACGTGCAGTACGTGGTGCCTGGTGTGCTGGTGCTGTGCGCGGGCTTCGGTGCCGGGAACACCGCCATGAGCGTCGCCCACGACATGGAGAGTGGGATCATCGACCGCTTCCGGGCCATGGACGTCAGCGGCAGGTCGGTCCTCGCCGGGCATGTCGCGGCGTCGCTGGCCCGTAATCTCGCCGCCACGACGGTGGTGTTCGGTGTGGCGATGGCGATCGGCTTCCGGCCGCGGGCGTCGGCGGCCGGGTGGCTCGTGGCGATCGGGGTGCTGGTCTGCTACATCGTCGCGCTGTCGTGGCTGTCGGCGGCGGTGGGGCTGGTGGCGAAGTCGCCGGAGGCGGCCGGCGGTTTCACCTTCTTCATCGCCTTTCTGCCGTATCCGTCCAGCGGCTTCGTGCCGATCGACACCATGCCGTCCTGGCTGCGCGGCTTCGCCGAGCACCAGCCGCTGACGCCGGTGATCGAGTCGATGCGTGGGCTGTTGCTGGATCGGTCGGTGGGGGGTGATCCGTGGCTGGCGGTGGCGTGGTGCGCGGGGATCACGGCGGTGGCGGTGGCGGGGGCAGGGGTGCTGTTCCGGCGGCGGACGGGGTAGAGCGGGTGCGGCCGTCCTGTGCACGCGCGGCAGTCCCGACGACCGGGCGACGATCTCGGTCGAGGATCACCAACATCGTGCTGACCCAGAAATCGCCCGACGTCGTCCACAGCATCCGTCGCGGCTCCGACGGCTGGCGCGTCGCGCACCGCGTGGTGACCGAGCCCTCCGGAAAGCCGCAGCAGTGAGGCTCAGTCGCGCACCGTCGCCGCGGCGGCCTCCGCTGCCGGCTCCGACCGCGCCACCAGGCGCGTTTCGCTCCGTGCCGTGCGCGACGCCATCGCCACCGCGGCCACCGCGAGCGCAGCGAGCACCGCGCCCGTCCAGGCCGTGGCGCGGTAGCCGAGGCCCGCGTTGATCACCAGGCCGCCGAGCCACGGGCCGACCGTGTTGCCGACGTTGAAGGAGGACGTCGCCGTTGCGCCCGCCAGGGTCGGGGCGCCGTTGGCGATGTTGAAGACGCGGGCGTTGAGGGCGGGGGCGGTGGTGAAGGCGGCGAGGCCGAGGAGGCCGGAGAGGATCACCATCGCCGCCGGGTAGTCCGCTAGGAAGGTGGCCAGGATCAGCACCACGACCGTCGCCGACAGGCCCGTGTACAGCGTCCCGAAGAGGTGGTCGTCCGCGACCCGGCCGCCGATCGTCGTACCGATGAAGGCGCCGACGCCGAAGAGCGCGAGCACCATCGGCACCCAGCCCTCGCTCAGCCCGGAGACGTCCTCCAGCAGCGGCGCGAGGTAGGAGAAGAAGGAGAAGACGGCGGCCGCGAAGAGCGCCACCGTGCCCATCGCCAGCCACACCTGCGGGTCGCGGTAGACGCGGAGCTCGGCCTTGAGCCGGGGCGGCTCCTCGCCGGGCTTCCGGTCCGTCTTCGGTACGAGCGTGACCACGCCGACCAGCGCGACCAGCGTCATCACGGTCACCGCCCAGAACGCCGACCGCCAGCCGAGGTGCTGGCCGAGGAAGGCGCCGCCGGGGACGCCGGCCACGTTGGCGACGCTCAGGCCGCCGACGATGATGCCCATCGCGCGGGCGCGGGCGTCGAACGGGACCATGGAGATCGCCACCGCCGCGCCCACGGCCCAGAAGCCGGCGCAGGCGAGGGCGCTGATGACGCGGGTGGCGAAGAGCACGCCGTACGAGGTGGCCACGGCGCCGACCACATGCCCGGCCGCGAAGATGATCAGCAGCCCGATGAGGGTCGTACGCCGCGGCAGCCGTATCGTCCCGGCCGCCAGCAGCGGCGCCCCGACCACCATGCCGATCGCGAAGGCGGAGATCAGCAGCCCGGCGTCCGGGATGGACACCCCGAGGTCGTCCGCGATCGGCGGCAGCAGGCCGGAGAGCATGAACTCGGACGTGCCGAGCGCGAAGACGGCGAGGCCGAGGACGTAGACGGCGACGGGGAGGGTGCGCTTCGCGGACAGGGTCGCGTTTGCGGGCATGGCTGAGTCAGGCGCGGCGGCGGAGTCGGGCATGTCAGAGGAACAAGCACCCCCCGGCCGATCATTCCCGGCCGATCCCCGCCGATCATTCCCTGCCGTGCAGTCGCGCGTGCAGCCCGCGGATCTCGTCGGTGAGCTCGGGGCAGGGGCCTGCGGTCTCGATGCCCGGCGCGACGTCCTGGACGGGCAGCGGCGCGACGGGGCCGGGGGCGATGCCCCACTCGCTCAGCCACCCGACGAGCTGCTCGGTGCTCGCCGCGTACACAATCCGCCCGAGCCCGACCCAGCCATGCGCGGCACTGCACATCGGACAGTGCTCCCCGGACGTATACACGACACTCTCCCGCCGCTCCTCCGGCGCGAGATGCGCGGCGGCCCACCGGGCGATCTCGAACTCGGGGTGGCGAGTGGCATCCCCGCCCTTGACGCGATTGCGATCGCTGAAGCGGACCTCCCCCTGCGCGTCGACGAGCACCGACCCAAACGGCTCGTCCCCATCGTCAAGCGCTTCCCGCGCAAGCGCGACGCAGCGGCGGAGGTGGTGGATGTCGGTGGGAGCGAGGGGCATCGAGTGAGCGCTGTCCGGCATGCCGTGAGGTTATCCCCGGCGGCACCGTCAACGGCATGCGCCACCATCGTCGCCCTTTCGAGGGAGGACGACCGATTACGCGCCGCTCTGGCCTTCAGTACGTAAGTGTTCTAGAATGGCTAAGTACTGCAGGGTGGGGTGTCATGGTCTGGCACCTTGAAATGGCAGGAGAGGTTCGCGCCTGGCTCCATGCTCTTCGGAGGACGGACCGCAGCACGGCTCGGCTTGTGGGCGGAGCGGTGCAGGCGCTTGTCGAGGAAGGGCCTGACCTGGGGCGCCCCCTGGTCGATCGGATCAGAGGCGCTGCCGTGCACAACCTCAAAGAACTGAGACCTGGTTCGAGCGGGAGCAGTGAGATCCGCATTCTGTTCGCGTTCGACCCGGCGCGCAGCGTGGTGCTGCTTGTGGCGGGCGACAAGTCAGGTGAATGGAGCGCTTGGTACCGCCGGGCAATCCCTCTGGCAGAGTCGCGTTACGCGGAGTGGCTGGAAGAGCTCGAGCGGCGGCAGAAGGAGGACCTGCAATGACGGCCTTTCACTCATGGGACGAGGTCAAGTCCGAGGTCTTCGATGAAGAGGATCTCCAGGCGGTGAAGGCGGCCGCTCAGCGCATGGTGGCGGAGGCCCGCGCGCACCGGCTGGCGGAGATGCGCAAGCAGCTGGGGCTCACACAGAGCGATGTCGCTTCGCGCATGCATGTCCGCCAGGAGCGCGTATCCGCCATCGAGCGAGGCAAGACCACGTCCGCGGAGGTCGGAACCATCGCTGCTTACGTAGCCGCACTTGGCGGCAAACTGGAGATCGTTGCTGAGTTCAACGGCATCCGGGTGGTCGTGGCGTGAGGGCCGAGGGCACCGTCATCGTCGTCACCCGGACCCACGAGGATCTGGAGGACGCCCTCGCTATCGCGGAGTACGCACGGCGCCAGGCGGCGGGGACGCCCGGTGACGGCATGTCGCACGAGGAGGTGGGACGCATGCTGGGAATCCGGTGTGCCCACGCTGACGAAATGGCCGCGACGCGCGCGGAGAACAGCTAGAGCGCCGACCGCTGCCCCGGCCCCGAAGTCGACTCCCTGACCTGCAGTGCCGTCCGCAGGACCACCGTCTGGAGCGGCCTGTCCGTGCCCGCGATCCGGTCCTGGAGCAGGCCCGCGGCCGTCCAGCCCAGGTCGTACGACGGGAGCTGGACCGTCGACAGGGGTGGGCGGACCAGGGATGCCCAGGGGACGTCGCCGAAGGACAGGACGCCGAAGGCCGGGGGCTCCACCCCCGCCTCCCGCAGGGCCTGCAGTGCACCCACCGTCATCAGGTTGTTCGCGACGAAGACCGCGTCCGGCGGCTCCGGCAGCGCCAGCAGCTCCGCCATCGCCGTACGGCCGCCCTCGACCCGGAAGTCGCCGTGGCGTACGTACTCGCGCGGCGGCTCGCCGCCCACGCCCTCCTCGCGGAGGTGGTCGCGCATCACCGAGCGGTAGCCGGCCAGCCGCTCCTCCGACGTAGACGCGCCCTCGGGGCCGGCGATGCAGGCGATACGGCGGTAGCCGCTGCGCAGCAGATGCGCCGTCGCCTCCTCGCCGCCGTGCTGGTTGTCGACCATGACCGCGTCCACCGACGCGCCGCGCGGGCGGCGGTCCACCGCGACCACCGGCATCTTCCGGTTCGCCATCAGTGACAGGTCGGTGCGGTTGCGGGACGCGGCCGCGACGATGACGCCCGCCATCTGCTCGGCCGCCGCGATCTCCAGGTAGCGGCGCTCCTTGTCGACGTCCTCGTCGGAATTGCACAGCACCACCGACAGGTTGGTCTGCTGCGCCGCGTCCTCGACCCCGCGGGCGAGCGACGTGAAGAACGGGTTCTCGATGTCCGGGATGATCAGTCCTATGACGCTCGCCCGCTGCTTGCGCAGGGAGCGGGCCACCCGGTTCGGGGCGAAGCCCATTTCGGCCGCGGTTTTACGGACGCGCTCCGCGCGCTCCGCGGTGACCCGGCCGCCGTTGAAGACACGGGAGACCGTCGCAGGGGAGACCCCGGCCGCGCGGGCCACATCGTTGATCGTCGTCACGGTTTCCGTACCCGAACCCCTCCATCAGGCGCGGGTGACCGCGCGCTGGGTGTCGTCCGCCCATTCTCCGCCGAACCTCGCGGCGGCGGGGCAGGCGGGGCGGGTCATGCGGCGGGCCATCCCGACCCCTTGACACCGTCTGGCCTGAACTTTACGTTCACGTGAAATGGATTTCAAGGGATCCTCCGAGGGGCCGCCTCGCAGGGGGATTCCCGCCCCAGGTACCCCGCTCCACCTCACGTACTTCCTAGGCAGAGCCTTGTCGGCTGCGTAAAGAAATCGATTTCAGGAGACCCGGCGTATGAGCACCACCTTCGGCCTCGACGACCTCGCCCGCCGCAGCAGCGCGGTGACCCGCTCCATCAGCGCAGAAAACTTCACCGGTGCCAAGGGCGCGGGCGGAATGGCGACGGAGGGCACCGGCGCGCAGGCGGCGAGCCGGCTCGGCCGCGGCTGGAAGGTCTCGCCCAGCATCGACATCGCGGCGGGCGAGACGGTGGAGCTCGCGGCCATCGACGGGCCCGGCACCATCAAGCACATCTGGTGCACGACGGCCCCGCACGCCGCCTGGCGGCAGACCCTGCTGCGCTTCTACTGGGAGGGCGAGGAGACGCCGGCGGTCGAGGTGCCGCTCGGCGACTTCTTCTGCAACGGCTGGAATCGCTTCAGCCAGGTGTCGTCCATCCCGGTCGCGGCCAACCCCAACGGCGGCTTCAACTGCTACTGGCCGATGCCCTTCCGGCGCAAGGCCAGGATCACGCTCGAAAACCTCGCCGCCGAGCAGATGACGCTGTACTACCAGGTCGACTACGAACTCGGCGAAGTCGCCGACGACGCCTCGTACTTCCACGCCCAGTGGCGGCGCAGCAACCCCGTCGCGGACGGTATCCACACCCTTGTGGACGGGGTCGAGGGCGCCGGGCAGTACGTCGGCACGTACTTCGCGTGGGCCGTCAACAGCCCCGGCTGGTGGGGCGAGGGCGAGCTCAAGTTCTTCCTCGACGGCGACGACGAGTGGCCGACCATCTGCGGTACGGGGACTGAGGACTACTTCGGCGGGGCCTGGAACTTCGACGTGCCCGGGCAGGGCTACACCGCGTTTACGACCCCGTATCTCGGCATGAACCAGGTGCTCAAGCCGGACGGCCTCTACGACTCCCAGCAGCGTTTCGGGATGTACCGCTGGCACGTCGTCGACCCGATCCGCTTCGCCGAGGACCTGAAGGTCACCGTCCAGTGCCTCGGCATCGGCCGCGGCCAGGGCAACGGCCTGCAGCACCGCTACCGGATCAACCACGACGACATCGCGTCGACCTCGCTCTTCTATCTGGACCGGCCGTCCAGCGGCGCCTCCCTCCCGGCCACGCCGGGGCTGCTGGATCTTGAGGCCGATACGCACATGTGACACCAACTCACCTTCACTACACAGAGACGGGAGCAAGGCAATGCTCCAGCACGGCAAGGGCGCCGGCGTCGGTGTCGCCGCCGCGTCGTCGCCGCCGAGCCGCCGCCGCTTCATCGGGGGAGCGGCGGGGGTGGCGGCGGCGGCCGCGGCGGTCCCGCTGCTCAGCGGCTGCGGCGGGTCGGCGAATGCGAGTGGCAAGAAGCTGACCTTCTGGAACTTCTACGCGCCGCAGAAGTCGCCGGACCCGGCGGTCAACGCGCAGGCGAAGTGGGTCACCGACCTGGTCAAGGAGTGGAACGACACCCACGAGGTGAAGATCGAGCTGATCTTCGTCCCGGGCCAGGAGTACAACGCCGGCTACAAGCTGCCGTCGTCCTTCGCCGCCGGCAACGGCCCCGACATCTGGCTGCTGAGCCCCGGCGACTTCCTCCGCTACCACAACGGCGGCGTGCTGCAGGACCTCACCCCGCACCTGGACAAGGGCGTCATCGAGGACTACGGCGACAACCTCAACAGCCGCATGGTCGACGGCAAGGTCTACGCGCTCCCGATGGAGGTCGAGCCGCTGGCGATCTTCTTCGACGAGGCCGGCTGGGAGAAGGCGGGCTTGTCCGAGGGCGATATCCCCAAGACATGGGACGAGTTGCTCGACATCGGCGACAAGCTGACCACCAAGACGCGTGCGGGGCTGGCCTTCGAGACCGACCCCGGCTACTACCAGAACTTCACCTGGTACCCGTGGCTGTGGCAGGGCGGCGGCAATGTCATCGACGGTGACGGCAACGCCGCCTTCGACTCCAAGGCCGCCCGGCAGGCGCTTGCGCTGTGGCAGGACGCGGTACGGCACGGCATCGCCCCGCGGAACAACCCGGCGGCGGGCGATGTCATCAGCGCCTTCAAGGGCGGGAACGTCGGCATGTGGATGCACGGCATCTGGAATGTGTCGTCTTTCAAGGCGTACGCCCCGAAGTACAAGTACGGGTTCTTCAAGCTGCCCATTCCTCCCGGCGGCAAGTACACGACGGCCCTGGGTGGCTGGTCGTTCTGCGCCAACGCCAAGGGCAACAACCCCGAGCAGGCGGCCGAGTTCTGCGCCTGGGCGCTCGGGAAGATGGACGACAAGTGCATCGACCGGATGGTCAAGTGGTGCACCGGCGTGAAGTCCGACGTCGCCCCGCGGAAGACCGTCCTCGACCGGGCCACGCAAAAGGGCGGCTACGACTCCTGGGCCATGAAGAAGTTCAAGGACGAGATCGCCCCCGGCGCCCGGGCCGAGCCGCGCTATCCGCCGGTGGTCTACAAGGCCGTCTCCGATGCCATTCAGGGCACGATGCTCGCCGGCAAGGGCGTGGACAGCGAAGTGGAACGGGCGGCCCAGTCGCTCGAGGCGTACATGAAGAGCTACAAGGGGGCGAGTCTGATATGACCAGCGTCGCCGCACCGGGCCGTACGGCTGATTCCCAGGCCGCCACACCTGCGCAGCCGGCCAGGAAAGGCCTCAGCCGCAAGCACCGCGAATGGCTGGCCGCCGCACTGTTCATCCTCCCCGACGGGCTCGGGCTGCTGGTCTTCGTCGGCATTCCGATGGTGCTCTCGGTCGTGCTGAGCCTGTTCCAGGTCAGTGGGTTCGGTACGTACGAATGGGTCGGACTCGCCAACTACGAGCGGATGTTCCAGGACCCGATGTTCTGGGAATCCATGCGGATCACCGGCATTTACGTGGTGACCCTCGTCCCCGTGCTGTTCTGCGTGAGCCTCGGCCTCGGGCTGCTGATGAAGCAGAAGCTGCCCGGCACCGGCTTCTACCGCACGGCGCTCTTCATGCCGTACATGATCAGTCTTGCCGTCGTCGGCCTGCTCTGGAAATTCATGCTCGACGAGCAACTGGGCGTGGTGAACAAGACGCTGCGCACGGTCGGCATGGACGGCGAGGCGTGGCTGGGAAAGCCGGGGCTGGCCCTGATGACCGTGATCGGGATCATGGTCTGGGTCATGATGGGCTACTACATGATCATTTTCCTGGCGGGGCTCCAGGAAATCCCGAACGAGTACTACGAGGCCGCGAAGATCGACGGCGCCGGCCCGTGGATGCAGTTCCGGTCCATCACCTGGCCGCTGCTCAAGCCCACCAGCTTCTTCGTGCTGATCATGTCCACCGTGGCCGCCATCACCGGCGGCCTGGACCTGATCTTCACCATGACGCAGGGCGGTCCGGCGAACGGGACGTCGCTGGCCATCTACTACATCTACACGCAGGCCTTCGGATTCGGTGAGTACGGCTACGCGTCGGCCATGGGTTCGTTCCTCGTGCTGATCATGGTCCTTTTCGCCGGGCTGATCTTCAAGGTCACGAACAGCGGGAGGTTCGACGATGGCGGCCAGTGAGAATGTGACCGCGATACGCAAATACCGCGCGGGCCGCGGCGGCCTCATCGCCCTCGCGATCCTCATGTCGGTGATAACGCTCTTCCCGTTCCTGTGGATGATCTCCTCGTCGTTCAAGACGCGGGCCACGGTGAATGACGGCAAGCTGATTCCCACGGACTTCACCTGGGACAACTTCGTCTTCGTCTTCACCGAGGTGGATTTCGGCCGCTACCTGTGGAACAGCTTTATCGTATCCGCGCTGATCACGGTGATCGCGCTGTTCTTCCACTCGATGGCGGCGTACGCGCTCGCCCGGCTGAAATTCCCCGGCCGGGAGAAGATCTTCAGCCTGATCTTCGCGACGCTGCTCATCACCGCACCCGTCGTGCTGATCCCGCTGTTCATGGTCGTACGCGAACTGGGCATCCTGAACAGCTATGCGGGTCTGATCATCCCGGCCATCTTCAACGCCTTCGGCATCTTCCTGCTCCGCCAGTTCTACCTCGGCTTCCCGAGGGAGCTGGAGGAGGCGGCGATCGTCGATGGCTGCGGCCACTGGCGGGTCTACTGGAACATTGTGCTGCCGATGTCCCGGCCGGTCCTCTCGGCGCTCGCGATCTTCTTCTTCCTGGCCAACTGGAATGCCTTTGTCTGGCCACTGGTCGTCGCGACCGACCCAGATCTCCAGGTGATTCAGACGGCGCTCGCGTCCTTCGCCTCGCAGACCTCGTCGAACTACAACTACATCCTCGCCGGCACCATGATCGCCGCGATCCCCATGATCGCCATCTTCGTCACCTTCCAACGCCAGATCGTCGAATCCATCAAGACGTCCGGCATCAAGTAACACCCTCTCTCCCCTGGAGGAATGAAACATGGCACGCATCGGTCTGCTCTCCATCTCCGACGGCCGCGACTACGTGCAGCGCGATGTCCGCGAGCACGTCACCCGCGCCGGCCAGGAGCTGGCCGGGATGCTGGCCGAGGCCGGGCATGAGGTGATCATCGCGCCCGAGCACGTGGAGTCCAACGTGCTCGCGACCTCGCAGGCCCGCTTCCTCGCCGACCAGCACGTGGATCTGACGATCTTCCACCACTCGGTGTGGACCTTCCCGCACTTCACCATGCTCGCGGCCGAGGCCACGCCGGGCCCGATCCTGATGGTCTCCAACATCGACCCGCAGTACCCCGGCATGGTCGGCATGCTCGCCGGCGCCGGCGGCCTCGACCAGATAGGCCGCGTCCACGCCCGCGCCTGGGGCGATCTGAACGACCCGGACACCAAGGCGCGGATCCTCTCGAATGTACGGGCCGGGGCCGCCGTTCAGGGCCTGCGCGGCTCCACCTTCGGGCGGATCGGCGGGCGCCCGATGGGGATGTACACGGCCACCGCCAACACCGACCAGTGGATGAAGACCTTCGGCGTCGACGTCGAGGAGATCGACCAGTGGGAGATCGTCCGGCGCTCCGAGAACGCCGACGCGTCGCTGGTGAAGCAGGGTCGGCTGTGGCTGGAGAAGTACGCCGCCGGCGTGCACTACGACGGCGACCGGCTCACGCCTGAGCTGCTGGAGCGGCAGATCCGCTCGTACTACGCGATGAAGGAGCTCATCGCGGAGTGGAATCTGGACTTCTCCGGGATCAAGGGCCAGCCGGAGCTGACGGCGAACTTCGCGACGATGGATGTCGCCGAGGCCTTCCTCAACGACCCGTACGACTGGGAGGGGCCGAAGGAGACCCATGTGACCTCGACGGAGGCCGACATGGACGGCGCGCTGACGATGCAGATCTTCAAGCTGCTGAGCGGGAAGCCGGTGCTCTTCGCCGACATCCGGCATTACCACCAGGACAAGGACGTCTGGGATCTGTGCAACAGCGGGCAGCATGCGACGTGGTACGCGGCCAGGTCCGATGACCCTGCCGAGAACCTCGGCAAGGTGAACTTCTATCCGGAGGTCTTCTACTTCCCGGCGGGCGGGGCGAGCGTCCAGCACCTTGCGGCGCCCGGCGACCTCACCTTCGCGCGGCTGACGCGGGAGAGCGGGGAGTACCGGATGCATGTGATGCGCGGGTCGCTGGAGACGTACGACTCCGAGACGAATGAGCGGATGATGCGCGCCTCCACGTGGGAGTGGCCGCATGCCTTCGCGCGGCTCAACGCCTCTGCCGAGGAGTTCCTGTCGAAGTTCGGCAGCAACCACATTCACGCCGTGCCCGGCGACTATGTCGCGGATCTGCGGAATGTGTGCGCGCAGTTGGGGATCCGGTACGACGGCTTCGGCGACGCGGCTTGAGATTCGGCGTTTATCGCGCTGCGCGCTCGTCCTCAAGCGCCGGACGGGCTTGATAGCCCGTCCGGCGCGAGCCGGGCCGCATCAAGCTCGGCGCGAGCCGAGCCAAATCAAGCCCGTCCGGCGATTGAGGACACCGCGCGACAGCGCGGCCCACGAGACCAAACGCAAGGACAACGACCATGCCAAGCGAAGCGCCACCGCTGCTCGCGATGCGCGACATCGCCAAGTCCTTCCCCGGCGTACGCGCGCTCAAAGGCGTGCATCTCACCGTGCACGCCGGCGAAGTCGTCGCCCTGCTCGGCGAGAACGGGGCCGGCAAGTCCACGCTCATGAACGTCCTCGCCGGCGTGCACACCGACTACGAAGGGGTCATCGAGCGCGACGGCACCCCAGCCCGTATCCACTCACCCAAGGACGCCCAGCGCCACGGGATCGGGATGATCCACCAGGAGCTCTACCTGGTCCCCGAGCTCTCCGTAGCCGAGAACATCTTCCTGGGGCGCGAGCCCAAAACCCCGCGCGGCACCGTAGACCGCAAGGCCATGGACCGCCGCGCCCGCGAGCTCCTCGCCGGGCTCGGCCTCGACACCCCGCCCCGCCGTCTAGTCAAAGACTGCCGCATCGCCGAGCAGCAGCTCATCGAGGTCGCCAAGGCGCTCAACCTCAACGTGAAGCTGCTTGTCATGGACGAGCCGACCTCCGCCCTCGCCGACGCTGAAGTACGCCGTCTCTTCACCGTCATCCGCGACCTCACCTCCCAGGGCGTCGGCGTCGTCTACATCTCGCACCGGCTCGAAGAGCTGGAGGAGATCGCCGACACCGTCACCGTGCTACGGGACGGGGCGTACGTCGGACACCGGGCCATGGCCGAGACCACCCGCGCCGAACTGATCCAGCTGATGGTCGGCCGCCCGCTGGGCGAGCTCTTCCCGCGGCGGCCGGGCCAGCACAGCGGCGGCGAGGTGCGGCTGGAGGCGAAAGGCCTCACCTACGCCGACCCCGACGGCGGCCCCTCCCTCCGCGGCATCGACCTCACCGTCCGCGCCGGCGAGATCGTCGGCCTCGCCGGGCTGATGGGCGCGGGCCGCAGCGAAGTCCTCCAGGCGCTCTTCGGGCATTACGGGCCGCGGGCGTACGGGGAGATCAGCGTCGACGGCGAGCCGTACCGGCCCCGTACCCCCGGATACGCGATCCGCCGCGGCCTCGCGCTCGTCGCCGAGGACCGGAAGGCGCAGAGTCTCGTCCTCGCCAACACCGTCCGCTTCAACGGCTCCCTCGCCGCGCTCTCCCGCTACCGCAACCCCTGGCGGACCGTGAACAAGCGGCGCGAGCGCATCGCCGTAGCCGAGCAGGTCGAGTCGCTGAAGGTGAAGACACCCAGCCTCGAGGCGAACGTCGGGAACCTCTCCGGCGGCAACCAGCAGAAGGTCGTCCTCGCCAAGTGCCTGCTCACCAAGCCGTCCGTGCTCCTCATGGACGAGCCGACCCGCGGCATCGACGTCGGCGCGAAGGCCGAGATCCACGCGCTCATGGACGAGCTGGCCGCGCAGGGGACCGCCATCGTCGCGGTCTCATCCGAGCTGCCCGAGCTGATCGGGATGTGCGATCGGGTGCTGGTGCTCTGCGAGGGGCGGCTGACCGGTGAGTTCCACCGGGATCCGGCCCGCGGACCGCAGGCCGAGCAGGAAGCCATCCTCACCGCGGCAATGGAACGCGAAACCGTCACCGTCAACGGAACCCATGGGAACGACACATGACCGAGACCCTCCCCGACCTGGCGAAAGACGGCGGCAACGGGGCCGGCACCCTCACCCGCGCCAAAAGGATCCTGCCCTGGCTCGGCTCGCTGCAGAGCTATATCGGCCTCATCCTCATCGTCGCCATCGGCATCGCCACCAAGGGCGACACCTTCCTCGACCAGACCAACCTCACCAACGCCATCGGCGCCTTCGCCTCCCGCGGCATCCTCGCCGTCGGCGTCACGCTGGTGATCCTCACCGCCGGCATTGACCTGTCCGTCGGCTCGCTGATGGGCTTCGCGTCGATGGCGTCGGCGATGATGCTCGCCGACCACGACATGCCGGTGTGGCAGATCGTGCCGCTGTGCATGCTGATCGGCGCGGCATTCGGGCTGGTCAACGGCATCGGCACGTCCGTACTGAAAATTCAGTCATTCGTCATGACGCTGGCGATGCTGTCGATCGCCCGCGGCCTGGACAGACAGATGTCGGACAACCAGTCGGTCGGGACGACGGTCTCAGGCCCCGACGGCAAACTCACCGAGAACGCAGAGCAGTTCCAGTCCCTCGGTACACCAGGGCACAACGTCGGCGTCGGCATCCTCGGCCCCGACGGCATCTACTACCCCGTCCTCGCCTTCGTCGGCGTCTGCATCGTCTTCCACCTGATCCTGTCCCGTACGACCTTCGGGCGGCACATCTACGCGGTCGGCGGCAACCCGACGGCGGCCCGCCTGTCCGGCATCAACGTCACGCTCGTCATCATCGCCGTCTTCACGCTCTCCGGGATGCTGGCGGGCTTTGCGGGGCCCATCGACGCCGCGTACTCCGTCTCCGCCGACCCGCAGGCCGGCAATACGTACGAGCTCGACGCCATCGCCGCGGCCGTCATCGGCGGCGCCTCACTGGCGGGCGGCAAGGGCACCATCATCGGCACCTTCGTCGGCGCCCTGATCCTCACGCTCCTCGACAACGTCCTCGGCCTCAACGCCGTCAGCGACAACTGGCAGTTGGTCATCAAGGGCCTGATCGTGGTCATCGCGGTCGTCCTCCAGCGCCCGGACCTGCTGCGCAGCATCAAGAACCGCCTCACTCCGGCCCGTAAGGAGACACCCGCATGAGTACGTTCCGTACAAAGAGAGTCCTCGCGGCAGGCACGGCCGCGACCGCCGCGCTCGCCCTCGCCGCCGGCTGTGCCTCCAAGACCGAGGACGCCTCCGACGCGGGCGACAAGAACAAGAAGGTCTTCACGGTCGGCTACTCACAGGCCAACAACGCCGAGCCGTACCGCGCCCAGCTCAACAAGCAGCTGGAGTACTTCGCGAAGAAGTACGACAACCTCAAGCTGCTGCCCATCGCCGACGCCAAGCAGGACAACGCCCGGCAGGTCAGCCAGGTGCAGAACTTCATCACGCAGAAGGTCGACGTCCTGATCGTCTCGCCCAACGAGCCCGACCCGCTCACCCCGGCCGTCGAGCAGGCCTGCCAGGCCAAGATCCCGGTCATCATCCTCGACCGCGACGTCAAGACGAAGTGCTACAGCTCCTTCATCGGCGGCGACAACTACGAGATCGGCAAGAAGGCCGGCGAGGCCGCGGTCAAGGCGCTCCCCGACGGCGGCAGCATCGGCGAGATCCGCGGCCTGCTCTCCACCGACCCGCAGAAGCAGCGCCACCAGGGCTTCATGGACGCCCTGAAGGGCCACGACGACATCAAGGTCGTCGAGCAGCGCGAGGGCAAGTGGCTGCAGCCCGAGGGCACGAAGATCATGCAGCAGTGGCTGGCGCGCGGGACGAAGATCGACCTTGTGTACGCGCACAACGACCCGATGGCGATCGGCGCCCAGTCGGCGGCGGCGGGCGCGGGGGCGAAGGGCAAGGACATCAAGTTCATCGGGATCGACGGCCTCGCGATCCCCGACGGCGGCATCCGCGCGGTCCAGCAGGGCAAGCTGATCGGCACCTACCTCTACCCGACCGGCGCAGAGGAGGCCGCGAAGACGGCGTCCGAGCTGGCGGCCGGGAAGAAGGTGCAGAAGAAGCAGACCCTCGACACGGTGGAGATCACCAAGGACAACGCCGAGGACGTCTACAAGCAGTACGACATGAGCCAGAAGGTCGGGTAACGCCGTATGAGTCTTCTCCTGGGCATCGACATCGGGACGTCCTCGTCGAAGGGCGTCCTCACCCGCCCCGACGGCACGCTCGTCACCCAGTCCGTACGCGAACATGCCACCTCCACGCCGCGGCCCGGCTGGGTGGAGCATTCCGCTGAGGACGTCTGGTGGGCGGACTTCCTGGCCCTGGCCCGGGAGTTGACGGCGGCGGCCGCGGCGGCGGGCGAGACCGTCGCCGCGGTCGGCATCAGCGGCATCGGCCCGTGTCTGCTGCCGGTGGACGCGGCGGGGGAGCCGCTGCGGCCGGCGATCCTCTACGGCGTCGATACGAGGGCGGGCGACCAGATCGCCGCCCAGACGGCGCGCTACGGCGAGGACGCGATCATGCGGCGCTGCGGCTCGACGCTGACCAGCCAGGCGATCGGCCCGAAGCTGGAGTGGCTGCGGGAGACGGAGCCGGAGGTGTACGGGCGTACGCGCCGGTGGTACATGGCGAGTTCGTGGCTGGCGTACCGCCTCACGGGCGCTTACGTGCTGGACCACCACTCGGCGTCGCAGTGCACGCCGCTGTACGACCTGCGGCGCAACGCCTGGATCGAGGACTGGCGCGAGGAGATCGCCCCGGGGCTCGAGTGGCCGGAGCTGGTGTGGCCGTCGGACGTCGTCGGCGAGGTGACGTCGGACGCGGCCGAGCTGACCGGCATCCCGGCGGGCACGCCGGTGGTGGCGGGCACGGTCGACGCGTGGGCGGAGGCGACGGCGGTCGGCGCGATGGCGCCGGGCGATCTGATGCTGATGTACGGCACGACGATGTTCCTGGTCAACTTCGTGGGTGCGCCGGTGGCGAGCAAGAAGCTGTGGGGCACGGCGGGCGCCTTCTCGGGCACGTACTGCCTGGCCGGCGGCATGGCGACGTCGGGTGCGGTGACGGGCTGGCTGCGGGACCTGACGGGCTCCGACTACGGCACGCTGGTGGCGGAGGCGGCGCAAGTGCCCCCGGGCGCCGAGGGCTTGCTGATGCTCCCGTACTTCGCGGGCGAACGCTCCCCGATCTTCGACCCGGACGCGCGAGGGCTGGTGCACGGGCTGACGCTGCGGCACGGCCGGGGACACCTGTATCGCGCGGCGCTGGAGGGCACGGCTTTCGGCGTACGGCACAACCTGGCGGCGATGACCTCGGCGGGCGGCGACGTGCGCCGGCTGATCGCGGTCGGCGGCGGCGCGCGCGAGCTGTGGACACAGATCGTCTCGGACGTCACCGGCAAGCCACAGGAGATCCCGCGCCACACGATCGGGGCGGCATACGGCGACACCTTCCTGGCGGCGGTGGGCGCGGGGATCGCTCGTCCGGGCGACATCGGATCGTGGAATCCGGTGGAGTCGGTGGTCGAGCCGGACCCGGCGCGCGGGAAGGTCTACGAGGAGCTGTACGACCTGTACCTGGGCCTCTACCCGGCGACGCGTAAGGCCGCGCACGCGCTGGCGGCACGCCAGCACGCGGACGCCGGCTGACCCGCAGGGACCGCACCCGCGGCGCTACCAGGGGAGGTCGGCGTCGCGGGTGCTCCTGCGTCTCACGGGCGTGCAGGTCTGTGACCCTGTGGTTACTCAGTCCGCATCGACCCCGTCAGGTCACTCCGGTACCGTCGTTCGGGCACGACGGGGGTTGCGTGCGAGCGCGCCTCCGGAACACGACGGAGGGACTTTTCGCACCATGATGGGGCGTATCGCAACGGTGGCCGCGG
This sequence comes from Streptomyces boninensis, assembly GCF_048572725.1. Taxonomy (NCBI): domain Bacteria; kingdom Bacillati; phylum Actinomycetota; class Actinomycetes; order Kitasatosporales; family Streptomycetaceae; genus Streptomyces; species Streptomyces boninensis. The sequence continues at coordinate 4,376,181 of NZ_CP183837.1, read as the reverse complement.
TGGCTGCTGCCGCTGGTCTGCTGCTGGCCGGCTGTGGTGGTGACGACGGTGGCGATGGCAAGGCGTCCGGCGAGATCAAGGGTGCCGGTAAGTCCTCCACTCCGTCGAAGAGCGAGTCGGTGGCGCCCGGGGCGCCGGAATTCGATCTCCCGTCGGACGTGAAGGTCGAGGTCTCGGCGGACGAGACGGGCGACAAGGCGAAGGACGCGGTCCTCAAGGACCACGAGTATGCGCTGATGGCCTCCCAGGAGTCCTTCGCCAAGGCCGAGCCGACGGCCAACTTCAAGCGGTTCTGGACCGGCCAGGCGGCCGCCCAGTACGAGGCCAGCTTCAAGGCGTACAAAAAGGACGGAGCCACCGTCACCGGCAGCGATCGCTTCTACTTCCGCGAGGTCACGTCCCTGAAGGGCAAGCGGGCCACGGTCGCGTTCTGCGAGGACCAGAGCAAGTTCTTCGACAAGATCGTCAAGAGCGGCAAGGTCGAGCGCAACAAGCCGAGCCTGAAGAGCTTCGTGGACCGGCGAGTGGTGCTCGAGAAGTCGGGTGACGGACACTGGCGGGTCGTCGAGGCCCAGGGATCCCGGGGGAGCAAGGAATGCCAGCAGAAGGCCTGACGCGGGGTACGGCGGCCGTGGCCGCGGCGCTGCTCCTGACCAGTGGGCTCGGCCTGGTGACGGCCGGCCCGGCCGCGGCCGATACGGGCGACAGGGACGGCACCGCGGACTCCACCCCGACCCCGGACAGCGGCGGCGACACGGTCAGCACGCAGATCAAGTACGAGGTCAGCGACACCGGCAGCAGCGGCACACCCATGACCTCCGCCAAGGTCGACTGGTCCCCACCGCCGTGCTGGTTCGAGCCCAAGTACACCAACAAGACCCTCGACGAGCACAACGAGAAGCTGCACGAGGACCCGATGTCCGGGGTCAACGGCGAGGTGCTGGAGCGGCGCAAGCAGGAGACCGCCGCGCACAAGGGCGAGAAGGGCTACTGGTACGAGCGCACGCCCGTGATGTCGCCGCGCTCATGCGAGATCGGCGAGCTGTGGGTCTGGGTGCCGGAGGGCGACCCTGACCCGCCGGCGGACGTCGTCGACCCGGAGATCCTCGCCGGCCTCGCGTACAAGCAGATCAAGCTGCCCAAGCCGCCCGTCGAGCTGAGCCCGAGCGGCGACAAGCAGAAGGTCAACCTCGAGACGCAGGTGAAGTTCGGCAAGAACCTCGACCGGGCCTGGGCGACGGCGACGCTCGACAACGACGACGCCAATGTGCACATCGCCGCCACCACGGTCGCGGAGCCGTACCAGCTGAAGATCGACGCCGGTACGGACAGCGCCGCGCCGCGCACCTGCACGTACAAGCTGGACAAGGGCGACGGCGGGTACAAGGTCAACTCCGCGAACGAGGACTGCAATGTGACCTACCAGCGCTCCTCCCGCGGCGGCACGTACCCGCTGTCCGCGCAGCTCGTCTGGAAGGTCACCTGGAACCAGACGGACGGTCCGGACGGGCCGGCCGAGGCGGCGCCGGAGCTGCCGAACGGCGTCTCCGTCTACGAGCAGGACGTCACGGTGAAGGAAGTCCAGACCGTCACGCGGTGAGGACCTACGCGGCGGCCAGCTGCTCCGGCAGCGCCGCCGCGTGCACCACCGCGAGTCCCGACACCGCTCGCGTCAGGCACACGTACAGCCGCCGCAGGCCCGTCCGCTCGTCCGGCTCGCCGTCCACGATCGCCGACGGGTCGTCCAGGACGACGTAGTCGTACTCCAGGCCCTTCGCCAGCGACGCCGGGACCAGGGTGAGGCGCGAGTCCTGCGTGGTCTCCTCCCCGGGGGAGAGGTACGGGAGGCCCGCCGACTCCAAGGCCTTCGCGATGGCCGGCAGCCGCGCGTCCGCCGCGATCAGGCCGATCGAGCCCTCCTTCTCCAGCGCCGCCCCACCGCGCGGTACTGCATCGGCGACAGGTCCTGCGCCTCGTCGAGGACGACGTGACCGAGGGACGGCGTCCGCTGGACGAGGTCCGTGGCCTCGTCGATCAGGACGGCGTCCGCGGCCGACCACTTCGCCGACTTCACGCTCCGGGCCGGCTTCTGCCAGAGCAGCAGCTTCTGCTCCTCGGGGGTGAGGATCCCGTCCGCCTGCGCGGCCAGAAAGTCCGCGTCCGACAGCAGCCGCAGCACCAGCTTTGCCGGGTCGACGGCCGGCCAGCACGCCTTGACCGCGGCTTTCACGGCGGCGTTACGGGCCACCGAGCGCTCCTTGCTTATCCGCTGTACGAACCCCTCAGGACTCAGCCCCGAAGTCCCCCAGCCCGGCGATGAGCCGCCCACGAGCAGCCTCCAGCTCATCCCCGTAAGAAGCGCTGAAGATCGCCGCCAACTTGGTCTCCAGAGTGCCGCTGATCGTCAGCAGCGGCGACCAGACCGCCCGGTCGTCGACGACGTCGCTGAACTCCTTGCGGTGCATCACCCGATCCAGCCAGTCGGACAGCACAAGCGCCTCGTCATCACTCAGTTCGATCTGCATTTCCGCTCCTCGGAGTGCTCACAGGACGCCGCGTTCCAGGCGTCCAGTCGACTGATCATCTCTGGGCTACCACCCGGCGTAATCACCCAAGGCTCCGCTTATGGATTCCTGTCCAGGATTTTCTCAAGCGCCTGGTCGCCGGTCTCCGCCAGAAGATGCGCCTCGTCCATTCCTTCGTATACGCTGCCGGTCGGCGTCATGCCAAGATAGGAATTACGGTTGTAGATCATCCCCAGTGGGTAAAGTGCGGCTCCCGCTTGCCTGCTCAGCGTATCGAAGATTTCCTGATCCCATTGGGCCAGCGTGGGGTCTATACTGACCTCGGACCGAATTGGCTTGATGCTGTCTGTGAGTACCAGCGTCACGCTTAGCCCGCCGAATTCCTCCAAGAAATGCTGCGCGGCAGGATTGATCTCAAACTCATCGTGTTCCTGCAGTGCGCGTTGCCACTCCGCTGTGGGCACCGATCGTCCCGGGTACCAGCCCATCTCACGTAGCCGTCGCTCGGTCTCTGCCGACCATCTCTGCCCGGGTCCACTCTTTTGCATCATGGAATATCGCCCAGTAGTCCTGTCGGCCATGCACTGCTCGGTTCTAGCCAGTATGTCCAGCGCCGAGCTTCCCGCGAAGGGATTCGCTCACCGGATACGCTGTCTCGACCGGCAACATCTGCATTGCCAGATCCACTTGGCCGTGCGTTTCCGCATCATGGACTCGGTACGCGAGGGAAGTGACATCCTCGATGGATACGATCCACTCGCCAACGTATTTATCCACAGCTTCGCCACTGAGGCCGATTTGAATGGCCCTGTTGGGTTGCGGCTCCAAGTGGATGTCTCGCTCCGGATCCCATTGGATACGTACTGGGCTCTGTTTAAGGAGCGACTGCCATTCGTCCCGGCTCGCGTATACCGAAGAATCGAAGCTGCTCAAGCAAGAGTGCGCAAGGGCCCATTCGAATCCTTGTCGTGTAATGGTGATGGCGAGGATGCGCTCTTGGTTTACCTTCGTTGCCCAACCGGATCGATACATCATCCACAGGAAAGATGGTTTGATCCAGGTCATCCTGCCCATTCGGAACGGCGGTACGAACGTGCCTGCACGGAGCGCGGGGTCCGCGATCTCGGCCGGGTATGCCTGGTAGACGACGACCGAGTCCTGGGTGTACTGGGCCCTGATCTCGCGGCTCAACTGGGTGCCTGTTCCGACGGAATGGTCGACTGGTCCAGCCAGCCATCGGATTTCACCAGGGCATACTCGGAAACCGAACGCGCACCAGCCGTGCACAATAGCCAGCGAATATCCTGACTCCCGATGAATGATTCACCCCAGGTGTCAACCCAGACGCACACCTGGTCAGCGGAAGTCTGCGTCATGTCCCACCACGCCCAGCCTCGCGCGGACTCTTCGGGCTCGAACTGGTAGAGCCAGCCCTGCAAGCTCCAGACGGCGTCGCCGTGATCCCTGAGGTAGACATCGCGACCTTGTGCGGCAAAAGGTGGGACGGCCTCAGAGCCGTCCTGGCTGACCTGCGCGAACCAGGATGGGATCCCAGTCGTCGGTAGTGGGCTCTCATCGAAATCTGTCGTTTCGGCGATCTTGTATGCGGCATCCAGGACACTCCTCGCCCTGGCGCCGTACACGGCAGGGTTGGTGTCGACCTGCACGATGAAGGTGCCCAGTACCGGGGGCACCTGGTCGACAGCCGGACGGGCGTGGAGCCGGCGTCGTTCTGCGATGATGTCCTGAACCTCATGAAACATTTCTTATTCTCCGCTAGCCGCTTTCGACAACTCTACCGGACCCTGGGATGATTGCATCGCGCAGCTCGGGGAGCATGCTCCTCGGGATGCCGTACAGGTCGTCACCCTTTGTGGGGTCCGATATTTCGGGGCTTATTTTCTTCATCTGCCGCCACTCGTCATCGGTGAACCCGAGCCCTGGCGGGTTCTGTTGCGGGACGGCGGTGCGCCTGATCTGATCCACATACGATTTGGGCACGTCGAATGCCACGATCTCCTGATATCCCTCTTCTGCAGAGCGGAAATCGCGGGTGTGGCGGATGTCGCCGCTCATGTTCACATACAGGTGGCCTTTGCCTGTGATGGAAACCTCTCCGTTCGGACCGATCTTTACCCGCTGGCTGAGCGGATGGTCGCTTTGCTTTCTGTACACCGTGACAGTACAGGGCGCCAGGCCGAGCGGATCCGCCCACAGGTGCGGATTGTGCACGTAGGCCATTGGGTTAAGGGCCGGCTCCAGCCCGAGAGGGTCCGGCGACGCATATCGCCCTGTAGCAGGGTCGTAGTGACGGTGCAGGTTGTAGTGGAGGCCGGTTTCCGGGTCGTTGTACTGCCCCGGGAAGCGGAGCGGGGTGTATGCGGTGCTGTGCCGTGACCACGTGGTCGAGCCCCACAGGGTGGCGCGGGTGTGCCAGGCGAGCTCCCCGCTCTCGTCGATCAGCTCGGTAGGAGTACCGGCCAGGTCGGTGGCTATCGCGAAGAACCGGGCATCGATCTCCTCCTGTGTCGCCACGTCAAGGCGACGCTCCGTCTGTGCGATCGGGTGGAGATCGGCGTATTCCCAGGTGGTGATGACCGGGTGGGGGAGGACTCCGGGCGCGGTGGTGGTCTGCTCGATGAGGGTCGAGCCGTCCCAGGTGAAGGTGGTCTGCTCGGCGACCGTGGTGCCGTCCGCCGCCATCCGGAGCTTTGCTGTGCGGCGGCCCATCGGGTCGTAGGTGTAGCGCCAGTGGGTGCCGTCGGGAGTCGTGACCTGGGTGAGCCGGTCTTCCGCATCCCAGGTATAGCGCCAGGTGTCCGGCTTGCTGGAGAGGCGGGTCTTCTGCCGCAAGGCGAGACGACCTGCCGCGTCGTGCTCATAGCGGATGCTGCCGGCGGAGGTGATTCGGGTGCCGTTGTAGGTCCGCTCGCCGCGTGCTTCGGCCTCGGGGTGGGCGTCCGGCCAGGTCGCGGCCGTCTGATTGCCGGCGGAGTCATACGCGTAGGTCTCCGACCAGTCGCGAGCGGTGACAGCGGTGACTCGGCCGGCTGGATCCAGGCGGTAGCGGCGGGGGCCATCGCGGCTGTCCTCCTGAGCCGCGAGGTACCCGTCGTCGCGGTACACGAAGGCGCGGGTGCGCAGAGCGGCATCGCGGTTCGCCAAGGCTGTTTCGGTGAGCCGCCCGGCTTCGTCCCAGGCGTACGCGAGAGTGAGGGCGCCGCTGTCCAGTGTCCGCAGGAGCTCGCGGCCGATGCCGTCGTGGGCGGAAGTGAGGGTGTGCCCGCCGGTGGTGACCGTAGTGCGGTTTCCGGCTGCGTCGTAGGCGTATGCCGTCGTCGTGCCCGTCGGGGTGACGCGCTTGGTGCGTCGGCCCAGGGCGTCGTAGTCGTGCCGGACTGTGCGGCCGTCGGTTGTCTCTTGCACCAAGCGGCCTGCTTGGTCGTAAGCCATTGTCAGCTCGTGGTCGCTGCCGGCGGCACGGCGCAGTCGCCCTGCGGAGTCGTATGCGTAACGGGTGATGAGACCCGCGGACTCCTTCTCAGTTATCCGGCCCAGCGGGTCGTGGGTGAACCGGATGGTGTCGCCGAGGGGCGTGGTGCGCGTGATGGTACGACCGGCGTCGTCCCGACCGTAGGCGATGGTGCGGTCGTCGAAGTCGGTCTCCGCTGCCAATCGGCCGGCCGGGTCATAAACGTAGTCCCAGGTCAGCCCCTGCGGGTTGGTGACCTTGGTGAGACGCAGTTCGCGGTCGTGGCTGAAGGTGTGGCGGGTGCCGTCGGGGTCGGTGCGGGCAGTGAGCAGGTCGAAGTGGAGGTATTCGAAGCTGGTCGTCTGGCCAAGGGCATCGGTATGGGCCGTGCAGTTGCCCTCGCCGTCGTACGTCCATGACTCCACCGCCCCGTCCGGCCGCTGCTGCCTCGCGGGCCGTCCTTCGACCGTCCACTCAAGACTCGTCACCCCTTCGTTGGGGTCGATAACGCTTCTTGGGCGACCGAAGGCGTCGCGGGCATAGCGCGTGGTTGCGCCCAGGGGGTCGGTGACCTGCACCGGAAGGCCGGCTGGACTGCATTCCACGTGAGTGGTGTTACCCAGCGCGTCGGTGACTGCGCTCAGGTGGCCGCCAGATGTGTAGGTGTAGCCGGTGGTGGCGCCGGCGGGGTCGGTAAGGGCGGTCAGGTTGCCGTGGCTGTCGTATTCGCGGCTCCAGACCGCACCGTTCGCATCGACGGTCCGGCGGGGCAGGCCGTGGTCGTCGTAGGCGACCTCGGTGGCGCTGCCGTCTGCGCGGGTGATGCGCGAGATGTTGCCGCCGGTGTCATAGGTGTAGCTGGTCGTGTGGCCGAGGGCGTCGCTGTGGGACAGCAGACGGTTGTCGCTGTCCCATTCATTGGTGACCGACTTGCCGAGTGCGTTGGTGGTGGAAACCAGCTGAAGCAGCTCGTTGTACCGGTACGTGACTGTGCTACCGAGGGAGTTCGTGTAGCGGGTGGTGTTGCTGTCGGTGTCGTATCTGATGGTGCAGCTGAGGATACCGTCGCTGCCTTCACCGGCGATGCAGCGGTCTTCGGCGTCGTAGGTGAAGCGATACCAGGAGCCGTTGCGGTCGGTCCAGGAGGTTATGCGGCTGTCGTCGTCGTAGGTGAGCTGGAGAGGGCGGCCCGAGGAGTTGTAGATCTCGGCGAGACTTTCGCCGTCGTAGGAGTAGCGCAGAAGCTGGGTGCCGTCGGGGCCATCATCAGTGTTGAGCAGGCGTAGTCCGGTGACGCGGTTGTCAGTGGTGTCGACAGCGATCCGGTAGCCGCCGCTGTGCTGTACGGCGGCGGGCATGCCGGCCTCGTCGTACGCGAAGGTGATCTCATTGCCGTTGCGATCGGTAATCGACTGAAGGAGCAGAGTCACCTGTCCCTCCGCATCGAAATGACCGTCTTCTTCGGCTACGGCCGGGGGCGCTGCGAAGCGGCGGGTGAGGCCAGAGCCGGGATCGAGAATGGTGACCGCGTCACCCGGGGTGCCGTCCCATTCCAGCGGCCAGCGTGGGCCGGCCACGGGCATGACCGGACGACCGGGTTCGGGGGTGGGATAAGACAGCAGCATGCCGTCCTCGGTGGCGAAGACGGCGCCCTCGGCATCTAGTTCAACACGCTGATCAAGGGTAGATGCCCAGGACGGGCCGAAGCTGCGACCCCATCGGTAGCTGGAGATGTGGATGCGCTCGATGACCAGCGGCAGCACACCCGGCAATGCGACGTCGGTGCCCTCCATGATCATTTCGCCGGACACCATGTCGATCGGGTCGCCGTTCTTGCATCGGCCCAGCGCCGGCTTGGACTTCTTCAGCAGATTCATGCCCCCGCGCAGGGCGCCGCGGAGCCCGCCGGAACGCAGAGCTGCCGCTGCGCCTTTGAGGCCTTTGGCGGCGCCGGCGAGGGTGGTGAGGCCTTTGAGGCCGGGGATGCAGTCGAGGGCGGCGAAGCCGACGTCCCAGAGGGTGGCCTGTCCGTTGGCGTATTTGGTGAGGGTGTCGGCGAGGACGATGATGGCGGCGACGACGACGATGGCGGCGAGGATGGGGCCGCCGACGATCATGGCGATGATGCCGACGACGGCGACGATGACTTTGCAGACGGTGACGATGGCGTCCCAGTTGTCGGAGACGAAGTCGAGGCCTTCCTCCCACCAGGAGCGGTTTTGGATGCCGGCGTCGGAGGCGTCCTCCAGTTTGTCCTTGCAGATCCTCGCTGCTTCTTCGCGGATCTCTTTGGCCTCTTGGGCCATGGCTTTGGCGGCGTCGAGGGCGTTTTGTGCGGTGTCGACGGCGCCTTGGGCGTTGTTGCGGGCGGTGGTGGCGTCGTGGGCCTTGCGGGTGGCGGCCCGGACCTGGGCCTCGTCGGGTTTGTCGGCGCCCTTGGCGGTGTCGTACTTCTCGGTTTTGGCGGTGGCGGTCTTCACCCAGTCCTGGGCGGTGTCGAGGCGGCCCTGGGCGGCGGTCAGGTCCTGCCTCGCCTCGCGGCCCTTGGCCAGGGCCTTGTTGGACAGGGTCTGGGCGCGTTCGAGTTTCGGCCAGTAGGCGGCGATGGCGTCGCCGGCCAGGTCGTAGGAGGTGCGCAGTTTTTTGAGGTTGCCGGGGACGCCGTCGAACTGTTCCTTGAACTTCTTCGCCGACTTCCCGGACCATTTTTGCACCGCGTCCTCGGACGCCATGTTCTTGATCTGGCGCAGTGCGGTGCCGACGTCCTCTGCGAAGTCGTGCAGTTCCCGGGCGAGTTTCTTCACCCGCTCCGGGTCACCCGGCACCGGGTCCTTGTCGAGATCCAGCACATGCCAGTCCGTCGGCCGATGGCCCGCCACGTCAACCCCCCGAAACGCACTCGACGATCGTCACCCTCAAGCCCAGGAGAAACAGTAGCCGCCGTAGCTCAAGGGAGTGAAGGCAGTCTTGTGGTGACCACCCGGTGGTCACAGGGAGGCATGGTTCCTGCCGGTTTGACCCGGTGCCGCAGGCCGTACCGGCTTGTGACTCTGTGGTTACTCAGTCCGCATCGACCCCGTCAGGTCACTCCGGTACCGTCGTTCGGGCACGACGGGGGTTGCGTGCGAGCGCGCCTCCGGACGACGACGGAGGGACACCTCGCACCATGATGGGGCGTATCGCTACGACTGCGGCGGCGACGGCCGCGGCGGCTCTGCTGTTGGCCGGGTGTGGCGGCGGTGGGGACGACGGCAAAGCGTCGGACGAGATCAAAGGCACGGACAAGAGCCCGTCCCCTTCGAAGAGTGCGTCGGCTGAGGCCGGAGCGCCGAAGTTCGATCTGCCGTCGGATGTCAAGGTCGAGGTGTCGGACGACGTGACCGGGGACAAGACGAAGGACGCGATCCTTCGGGATCACGGGTTCGCGCTGATGGCAATGCAGGAGTCACTGGCCAAGGCAGAGGCGACCGAGAATTTCAAGCAGTACTGGTCGTCGCAGGCCAATGCGAAGCTGAACCAGTCCTTCAAGGAATACAAGAAGGCAGGGGACACCATTACGGGCGTCGATCGCTTCTACGCGCGCAAGGTCACCTCCGTCAAGGGGAACCGTGCTGCGGTGGCGTATTGCGAGGATCAGAGCAAGGCGTTCGACAAGCATGTGAGCACGGGCAAGGTGTACCGGAACGCGCCCAGCCTGAAGGGCTTCATCGAAGTGCTGACGACGATGGAGAAGGCGGGTGGCCAGTGGAAGGTCGTCGAGTACGTGGGGCGTGAAGGGAGCAAGGAATGCCAGCAGCTCGCCTGAGGCGCCGCGCCGCTTCCATCGCACTGGTGCTGACGGTTTCCGTTGCCTTGCCCCTCGCCGCGGGTGGCGGCGCTGAGGCCGTGCGGAACAAGGACAAGGAAGGGCCGAATGATTCGGAGCCGAGCAGCGGCGGCGACGGCATCGGCTCAAAGGTTTCAAAGATCAAGTACTCGGTGAGCTCGACCGGGACCAGCGGCACCTCCATGGCCAGTGCCGACGCCAACTGGGACCCGCCGAAGTGCTGGTTTGAGCCCCGGTACACCAACGAGGAGCTCGAAAAGCAGAACAAGAAATGGGAGGAAGACGGCGAGTTCTGGGGCGATGATTCGGTTGCAGAGAATCGCAAGAATATGACGGACGCGCGCAAGGGCAAGAAGGGCATGTGGTACGAGCGGACTCCCATGATGGAGACCGACTGCCCCCACACCGCGACGCTGTGGGTCTGGGTGGCCGAGGGTGACCCCGACCCACCCGAGGGCACCGTCGACCCGGAGATCCTCGCCGGACTCGCGTACAAGCACATCAAGCTGCCCAAGCCGCCCGTGCGGCTCAGCCCTTCCGGCGACAAGCAGAAGGTGAACCTTCCGACGCAAGTGAAGTTCGGCAAGGAGCTGGACCGGGCCTGGGCGACTGCGTCGCTCAACATCCCCGAGGCCGGGATCGATATGGCCGCCACCACCGTCGCCGAGCCGTACCAGCTGAAGATCGATGCCGGCACCGACAGCGCCGCGCCGCGCAGCTGCACGTACGACCTTGAGAAGGGCGGCGGCGGTTACCAGGTCAACTCCGCCGACGAGGAGTGCAACGTCACCTACCAGCGCTCCTCCAGAGATGGCACCTACCCGCTGTCCGCGCAGCTCATCTGGAAGGTGACCTGGAACCAGACGGACGGCCCGGACGGCCCGCCCGAGGACGACCCCGCCCTGCCGAATGGCACCACTGTCTACGAGCAGGACGTCACGGTGAAGGAAGTCCAGACCGTCACGCGGTGAGGACCTACGCGGCGGCCAGCCGCTCCGGCAGCCCCGCCGCGTGCACCACCGCGAGTCCCGACACCGCTCGCGTCAGGCACACGTACAGCCGCCGCAGGCCCGTCCGCTCGTCCGGCTCGCCGTCCACGATCGCCGACGGGTCGTCCAGGACGACGTAGTCGTACTCCAGGCCCTTCGCCAGCGACGCCGGGACCAGGGTGAGCCGCGACTCCTGCGTGGTCTCCTCGCCGGGCGAGAGGTACGGGAGGCCCGCCGCCTCCAGGGACTTCGCGATCGCGGGCAGCCGCGCGTCCGCCGCGATCAGGCCGATCGAGCCCTCCTTCTCCAGCGCCGCCAGGCACGCCAGTGCCAGGGCCTCGTCCAGCTCGCCCGGCGCCACCCGCTCGATCGTCAGGTCGCCCGCCGACTCCCGGATGGATGTGGCCTCGGCCAGCCCGGGCGCGATCGTGGGCAGCAGCCTTGATGCGTACGCGATGACCTGGCGCGGGACGCGGAAGCCCTGGGTGAGCTCCTCGACCTGGGAGCCGGGCTTGCCCAGGTGGGCGAGGGCCTCGTCCCAGCTGGCCGTGGCCCACGGGGTGGTGCCCTGCGCGATGTCGCCGAGCACGGTCGCGGAGCCGGTGGAGCAGCGCCGCCCCACCGCGCGGTACTGCATCGGCGACAGGTCCTGCGCCTCGTCGAGGACGACGTGACCGAGGGACGGCGTCCGCTGGACGAGGTCCGTGGCCTCGTCGATCAGGACGGCGTCCGCGGCCGACCACTTCGCCGACTTCACGCTCCGCGCCGGCTTCTGCCAGAGCAGCAGCTTCTGCTCCTCGGGCGTGAGGATCCCGTCCGCCTGCGCGGCCAGAAAGTCCGCGTCCGACAGCAGCCGCAGCACCAGCTTCGCCGGGTCGACGGCCGGCCAGCACGCCTTGACCGCGGCCTTCACGGCGGCGTTACGGGCCACCGAGTCCTGCACGCGGTCGTCCGGGGCCTCGCCGGCCTGCTCCATCCGTACGAGCACGGCGTGCGCGATGCGCTGCGGCAGCGCGTCGCGGGCGGCGCCGTAACGGATGTCGCGGTCGAGGAGCTCCTGCACCAGCTCCTCGAGCTCGTACGCCGGGATCCGCCAGCGCCGCGAGCCGCGGACGACCACGACCGGCTCGGTGGGCATGGCCACGCCCGAGCGGACGGCGCGGCGCAGCACCTCGGCCATCCGCGCGTCGCCCTTGAGGGCGGCGGTGGCGGCGAAGTCGGTGCCGCGGAGCTCGACCTGGGCGGCCTTCTCCATGAGGCCGCCGACCGTGGCCTGCTTGACCGCCAGCTCGCCGAGGGCCGGGAGGACCTGCTCGATGTAGCGGAGGAAGGAGTCGTTCGGGCCGATGACGAGGGTGCCGGTGCGGGCGAGGCGGTCGCGGTGGGCGTAGAGGAGAAACGCGACGCGGTGCAGACCGACGGCGGTCTTGCCGGTGCCGGGCGCGCCCTGCACGCAGACCGTGCCGCCGATGTCCTGGCGGACGAGGGCGTCCTGCTCGGGCTGGATGGTGGCGACGATGTCGCGCATGGGGCCGACGCGCGGCTTCTCGATCTCGCGCTGGAGCAGCTGGGAGGACTTGGCGGCCTCGGTGGGGTCGGAGAGGTGCTCGTCCTCGTACGCCGTGATCTCGCCGCGGTCGTAGCCGAAGCGGCGGCGGAGGGCTACGTCGAGGGGGTCGGTCTTGGAGGCGCGATAGAAGGGCTGCGATACGGGCGCACGCCAGTCGATCACCATCGGGTCGCCGTCGGCGTCGTGGACGTGGCGGCGCCCGATGTAGAAGCTCTCGCCCGCCGTGCCCTCCGCCTGCTCGGCGCCGACGGTGTGGAGATAGTCGAGGCGGCCGAAGAAGAGCGGGGTGTCGGACAGGTCGGCGAGGGCCTTGATGCGCTCGTCGATCTGCGACTGCAGGACCTCGGCGTTGACCCAGTTCGCGGTGACGTCGGCGATGTCGAGCGCCTCGACGTCGGCGCGCATGGCGCGCAGGGCGGTGCGGGATTGCGCGAGGTGGGCGCGCTCGCGTTCGAGGGGATCAGCGGGGTCGGCGGCGGGTCTGGACATGCGTGAGTGCCTCCGGCGGTGGGAGAAGGGGGGGTCTTGTGGTTCTCTCCCGACCGGTTTCCGTCCGGCCGGCGGCACCCCCGGCTACGGCGACCGGGGAGCGGGGCAGACGCGCGATCTTACGGGGCGGCGGGGGTGGGGTCCAACGAATTAGCGGTGAGTACCTGTGTGGTCCATGACTGAGTACCCGCACCCATGGCAGCGGCCGCCCACCGCGCTTGGCTGGGGCCATGACGACGACCTCGTACGCCACGCAGACCGCGCCCACCGCGCCCACCGGCACCGCCGCTTCCGTCGACCTGCCGCACGAGCGCTGGTGGGTCGGGCCGCTCGCGACGACGATCGGCTGCGCTCCTTTCCTGCTGTACATCAGCCAGATCTTCGGAAGCATCGGGCTGCTGCTGCCGGTCGCCCTGCTGCTCCTCGCCTGGGTGCTGCCGCCTCGCCGCAGCCACCGGCCGGTGCGGATCGGGCTGTGTGCGGCGGCGGCTGCCCTGGTCGTGGCGCAGGTGGGGTACGTCGCGCTGATCATGGTGATATGGATGTCCGCGACGTGATGTGGATGTCCGCGACGTGACGTGGATGTCCGCGGACCCGAGTCGGCCGCGCCGCCGTCGTGCTGGTCTCAGGGGTGGCCCCCTCCTCCCGTAGGGGGTCCGGTGCGCCCTGGGTCGTAGGCCGGGGACCGGGCGATTCCGCCCCGGGACCGACGTTTTCAGCCCAGCTCAGACGCACTCTTGAAGCATGAGTACAGCGACAGTCACCCAGCCCGCGGCGGCCGTCTCCGACAGCCCGCCGATCACCACCGTCGCCGCCCGCGCGACCCGCCACCACACCGCCGTCGCCTTCCGCGCCATCCGCGTCTTCGCGGGTGCGGCGGTGAGTGTGGTGCTGCTCGGCGAGTACGGGGAACACGAGGGCAATCACGCCAGGCGGGTCTGAGTACCCGTACCAGCCCGAGGTGAGCGCGCGGACGCTGTCCGCGCCGCCCCGGCCCGCGGTGTGCTGGAGGCATGAAGAGGACCGGCATATCTGAGGACTCGGTACCTGACGACGACGCCCTCGACGACGACGAGCTCGACGCCCTCTACGACGGCCCCCCACCGCCCATCCAGCCCTGGTTCGCCCCGCTGATGGGCACCCTCGTCTTCCTACCGCTGTGGTGCGTCGCCTTCTACCTCGCCGCACTGACCGTCTTCGCCACAGACCCGTGCAACCCGGCCCCCTGCACCGAGCTCTACGCCGCCATCGACCGCCTGTGGTGGGCCTGGCGGCTCGCACCGGCGCCGCTCGTCCTGGCCTGGCTCCTGACCCCCTGGCGCCGCGCCCACGCCGTCCGGATCCTGCTGTCCTTCCTTGCCCCGGCGGCCCTCGTCACCGCCTACGCCCTGCTGATCGACCTGCCTCCGGCGGTGTGAGCGGCGTCAGCGGGTGGCATTCAGGTCGATATCGATGTCGTACGGGACGCTGAGCTTGAGGCGGTCGTGGTGGACGCCCGTGGTCACGTAGGTCTTCGTGGCCGGGTCCAGTTCGAAGACGAAGACCGCGGGCTTGCCACGCACGTTCTCCACCCGCCAGAAGTGCTGAATCCCCGCCTTTGCGTACTTCAACGGCTTGGTTTCCCTGTCCCTGTCCTCGGAGTCCGCAGAGACAACCTCGACGGCCAGCACAACGCCATCGGCCGGGTACTTGGTCACCTCGGGCCCGGTGACTGTATCGGCGCGGATCACGATCAGATCCGGCTCTGGTCGCTGTTTGGGGTCGATCAGGATGGTCATTTCCCGGCGAACATCGAGATCGTCAGGGATGGTGCGCAGCAGTCCGCGCTCCAGAATGCGCATCGCCAGCTGGTGAAACTCGGTCTGCGGGCTCACGAAGACGAGACTCCCGTCGATTAGCTCCGTATGCGGAGGCAAGTCGGGGAGCGTGTCCAGGTCGTCGGCCGTCCAACCCTCTGGGGGTGGAGTCGGCCAGATCCGCTTTGGCTGCGGAGGCTCTGCGTGCTCCGGGGCAACGCTCATTGCTAGTGCTCCCATACGACGGAGTCTCGCCAATAGGGCAAGGCTACCCAGAGTGAACGCCCAATTCGCCACTCGAACCGGCGACCGAGCCGTTCGCGTTGACGCCTGCGCCTGCGCCTACGCCTCCTCCCCCGCCAGCAAGTCATCCGCATCCACGATCCGATACGCATACCCCTGCTCCGCCAGGAACCGCTGCCGATGCGCCGCAAAATCCTGGTCGATCGTGTCGCGCGCCACCACCGAGTAGAAGCGTGCCTCGTGGCCGTCCTCCTTCGGCCGCAGCACCCGGCCGAGGCGCTGGGCTTCCTCCTGGCGGGAGCCGAAGGTGCCGGAGACCTGGATGGCGACCGTGGCTTCTGGGAGGTCGATGGAGAAGTTGGCGACCTTGGACACCACCAGGACGCTGATCTCGCCTTCCCGGAAGGCGTTGAAGAGCTTTTCGCGGACGGCGTTGGTCGTCTCGCCCTTGATCACCGGGGCGTCCAGGTGCTCGCCCAGCTCGTCGAGCTGGTCGATGTACTGGCCGATGACGAGGGTCTGCTCGCCCTTGTGCTTGGCGACCAGGGCCTCGGCGACCTTCTGCTTCGTCGCCGTCGTCGCGCAGAAGCGGTACTTCTCCTCGGTCTCCGCCGTCGCGTACGCCAGCCGCTCCGAGTCCGTCAGATTGACCCGTACCTCCACGCAGTCCGCCGGCGCGATATACCCCTGCGCCTCGATCTCCTTCCACGGCGCGTCGAAGCGCTTGGGGCCGATCAGCGAGAAGACGTCCGACTCGCGGCCGTCCTCCCGGACCAGCGTCGCCGTCAGGCCGAGGCGCCGGCGCGCCTGCAGGTCCGCCGTGAACTTGAACACCGGGGCCGGGAGCAGGTGCACCTCGTCGTAGACGATCAGGCCCCAGTCGCGGGAGTCGAAGAGCTCCAGGTGCGGGAAGATGCCCTTCCGCTTCGTCGTCACCACCTGGTACGTGGCGATGGTGACCGGGCGGATCTCCTTCTTCTGCCCGCTGTACTCGCCGATCTCGTCCGCGGTGAGCGACGTCCGCTTGATCAGCTCGCTCTTCCACTGGCGGGCGGAGACGGTGTTGGTGACGAGGATGAGGGTGGTGGCCTTGGCCTCCGCCATCGCCCCGGCGCCGACCAGCGTCTTGCCCGCGCCGCAGGGCAGGACCACGACGCCGGAGCCGCCGTGCCAGAAGCCCTCGACCGCCTGCTTCTGGTACGGGCGCAGCGACCAGGTGCTCTCGTCCAGCTCGATCGGGTGCGCCTCGCCGTCCACGTAACCGGCGAGGTCCTCGGCCGGCCAGCCCAGCTTCAGCAGCGTCTGCTTGATCTGGCCGCGCTCGGACGGGTGCACGGCGACGGTGTCGGGGTCGAGGCGGGCGCCGACCAGCGGCTGGATGCGCTTGGAGCGGAGGATCTCCTCGAGGACCGGACGGTCGGTGGTGCTGAGGACAAGACCGTGGGTCGGGTGCTTGGTGAGGGTCAGGCGGCCGTAGCGCGCCATCGTCTCGGCCACGTCGATGAGGAGGGCGTGCGGGACGGGATAGCGGCTGTACTGGACGAGGGCGTCCACCACCTGCTCGGCGTCGTGCCCGGCGGCGCGGGCGTTCCACAGACCGAGCGGCGTGACGCGATACGTGTGGATGTGCTCGGGCGCGCGCTCCAGCTCGGCGAAGGGCGCGATGGCGCGACGGCAGTCGTCGGCGAGCTCATGGTCGACTTCGAGCAGGAGCGTCTTGTCGCTCTGGACGATGAGTGGTCCGTTCACACTGCACCCTTCCCTGACGGGCGGCCGGACCCTCCCCTGGCGGAGCCGGTCATCACGGCCAAACGTCCAGTGTGCCGCATGCGCGGTGGCGCGGGCGGGTGATCAGGCCTCGTCCAGCTCTGCCACGCCGGTGATCCGGTGCAGCGGATACGTCCGGACCTCGTCCGCCGTGTGGTCGTACGCCGTGACGAAGCCGCCCTCGACCTTTATGGGGGCGATGACGCGTTGGCTGGCGGCGCCGTCGGCGTTGACGTAGCCGATCCATAGGGCCTCGCCTGAGAGGACCGCGGACTGCATGGTGGCGAGGGTGTCGGCTGCGGTGCCGCGGGGGAGGGAGCCGTTCGCGGACGCCGATGCCGAGGCTGATGACGATGCCGGTACGGGCTCCGGCTTGCGGTGTGGCGCCGTGGCCGCGTGGTCGCCTGCGCGGATGGCGCGGACTGCCGCTGTGAGGAGGGTGCCGTCCGGGGGTGGGGGGCCGTCCGGGACCGGGGACGGGGCGGTGCGGGGTGGGGTGCGGTGGGCGGTGGTGCGGGCGATCAGGACGTCGCCTTCCGCGGACTCGGCGGCGGGGGCGTAACCCATCTCGCGCAGGCGCTCCAGGAGGATGTCCGGGGCTGTTTGCGAGACCAGGATCGCCGGGGCCAGGCGGCGCAGGCGGAGGCCTGATGAGCGGCGGTCGGCGAGGATCTCGGACAGGAGGGTGTCGTCGTCGCAGCGGACGTATGAGGAGGCCGCGCCGATGCGCAGCTGGCCGTGTTTGCGGGCCACGTCGTCGATCAGGTACGTGAGGGGCTGCGGGACCGGGGTGCGGGAGTGGGCCGCGAGGAAATCGTGCAGCTCCGCGGCCGCCTTGCCCGCGTCCAGGGCGCGGCGGACCGAGGCGGGGGTGAAGCGGTAGACCGTGGCGCCGCCCTTGGACTCGATGTCCGCCAGGACGCCGAGCGTCTCGGCGAGGGGGCGCTGGAGGGGGCCGGGGGCCACGGCGGTCAGGTCTGCCTGGAGGAGGACGTGGTCGAGGGGCTCGGGGAGGAGAGGGGCGAGGGTGCGGGCCGCCGCCTCGGTGGCGGTGGCCAGCTCGGTGGAGGTGAGGGTGGGGCTCGGCGTACCCGGCCCGCCCAGGACGGCGCGGCCCGGTGACGAGAGGGCGCCGCGGGCCGTAACGCCGAGCAACTCCGCCTCGGTCAGCGCCCATTGGGCCAGCCTCGTACGAAGGTCTTGGTGGTCGTCGTCCGTCGGGTCGCCATGGCGGAGGGGGCGCTCCCAGCGGAGGCGGGCCAGCAGCGCCGTGTGGTCCGCGGCCGTGCCCTCGGGGAGGTCGGTGAGGAGGGTGAGGACGCGGCGGCGGACCTCCGGTGCGGCGCCGCGGTCGAGGCCGTCGCCGAGGGCCGACAGGGCGCGGCCCTTCGTGTCGCGGCCGCCGATCAGGCCGGGGACGCGGGTGGCGGTCAGCCAGGCGGCGGCGAGCGAGGCCCAGCGGCGCTCGGCGGGGAGGCGCTGCCAGTCGTCGTACGCGGGGGTGGGCGCATAGCGCTCGTCGGCCTCGCCGTCGGAGGCCACCAGGCCCGCGGCGAAGGCGAGTTCGACCCAGAAGGCGGCGGTCGGCTCGGCGCAGTCCAGCGAGACCGCGGTGCGCTTCAGGTCGCGTACGGCCAGGCCGCCGGCGCGGAGTACGGATGGGGGCTGGGACGCCCAGGTGGTGAGCAGGTCGTTTATGGCGTCCAGGGCCAGGAGGGCCTGGCCCGCGGCCGTGGCGTCGACTGTGGCCGGCTTGTGTTCGTACGCGGCCGTGACCTGGGGCGGGAGCGGGTCCACCGTGCGGTGGGCGCGGCCGCCGCGGAGGTGGAGGGCTGCCTCGCGGGGCAGTACGACGTGGCCGGGGGCGGTGGGGAGGAGCAGGCCCCGGTCGAGGAGCCAGCGGACCGGGTGGGCGGGCGAGGCGGAGACGGTGCCGTACGGCGGGCCCCAGACGAGGCGGTCGAGGAGCTCTGCCGATTCGGGCGGGGCGGAGGCGAGCAGGGCCTCCATGCGGGGGCGGTCGCTGAAGAGGGCGGCCAGGGCGGTGGCTGCCGAGACGCCGTCGTGGGTGGGCGGGAGGCCGGTGGACTCCAGGAGCTGCTGGAGGCGGATGGGGGACATGCCGGCGGCTGCGTCGGTGACTGGAGGGCCCAGGCCGGTGGGGGGTGGAGGGCCGCCTGAGGGTGGGGAGAGGAGTTCGCGGGCGGTGCGGACCAGGTGCAGTACGCCGGACTCTTCCGGGCCCCAGACGAGGGCGCGAGCGCGGAGGCGCCTTACGGCGCCGGGGAGCGCGTCCGACACGTCGGGCGCCTTGTCCTCGCCTGCCATGAGGGCGTCGAGGGTTTCGTACGGGCAGGGGTCCTGGGCCACCGCCAGGGCCTCGGCGGTCTGGAGGGCGAAGCGGTCGAGGCGTTCGACGGCGCGGAGGACGGAGGCGCGGGTTCCTGCGCGGGTGGCGAGCTGGGTGATGTCGTTCGGGACCGGGGAGAGCAGGTCGGGGCGCAGGTGGAGGAGGTCCGCGAGGGCGTCGTCGGGGCGAGCGCGGAGGTCCTCGGCGAGGGTTCGGGGGGCGCCGGTGGTCATTCTGCCTACCGTACCGGGGCGCGGCGTGGTGGCCGCGGGCATCCTGTGGCTTCGCCACGGATGTCCTCAAGCGCCGGACGGGCTTGATTGGTGGGTGGGCCGGGCAGAGTTCCTCCTCCCGGGGGGATGGATCAAGCTTGGTGGGCTCTCGCTCCGGTACGGTCGACGCGTAAGCCAACAGCGTGCTGCTGCAGGGGTATCGGGTGGGTATCGAGAGCGATCAGCTCGTTTACGACTATCTGAGCAAGGTGGGTGACATCGCGCAGCAGCGCGCGCTGTCGTCGGCGCAGCGGATGCGGCTGGTGACGGAGTTGCGGGCGAATATTGATCGGGTGCGGGCCGCGGAGGGGGCGCAGAGCGCGGATCAGGTCAAGCGGATCCTGAAGCGGTTCGGCAGTCCTGGGTCGGTGGTGGATGCCATTGCCGAGGATCCGTCCGTCGGTGTGCCGGATGTGGCGGCTCAGCCGCAGCCCTCGGGGCGCGGCTTCTCCGTGAAGATGCCCAAGGTGCCTCGGCCGTGCAGGTCCGACGCGCGGCCCGCGGAGCCGCCCCGTAGCACCGCCGCCTCGCCGCCTCATCTGGCCGGGGAGGACGAACTCGACCACGGGGACGCCGGGCCCGACTGGTGGCGGGTCGAGGCCGGGCCGCTGGATGCGATGCCGGGGCAGGGGGTCGGCGATACGGTCCCGGGGTTCACCGGTGGCATCACGGTGCCCGAGATTCTGCGGCCGCCGCCGAAGGAGGGTGACGAGCCCGTCAAGCTGCGGAAGCAGCGGGCCGCGGAGGAGGACGACGACGAAGAGGGCGACGAGGAAGAGGAATACGAGGAGGCGGAGGACTACGGGGGGCGTGCTCGTCCTGTCGTACAGATTCTCCGGAGTGTCGGGCCGCTCGAACTCCTTGCCATCCTCTGCCTGCTGGCCGGCACCGTCACCGGGGTGTGGGTGGTGTTGGTGATCGGCTGGCTGCTGGTTTACGCGTCGCGGCGGTTGTCGCGGGGCGAGGTGAAGGTCGTTGTCTTCGGGGTGCCGGGGACGGTTGCCGTGGGGATGCTGGTGTGGCTGTGGGGGCGGGCCGATGGGCGGTGGGGGGAGCCGTTGGCCGAGGAGCGGTTCAATGCCGCGCTGATGGACTCGCTGCCGTGGGCGGTGCGGGTGGCGGCTGTCGCCTCGGCCGCGTTGTTGTTCTGGCGGGCGAGGCGACAGCTGCGGTGATTACGCCAGGTCCTTCTGCATTTCGTCGAGGATCTTGGCGGCGGCGGTGTAGCCGATGCCCTGCATCCAGAGTTCGTCGTTGACGTGGAAGGCCTTGTTGTCCTTGACGGCCTTCATGTTCTTCCAGAGCGGGCTTTTGAGGGCCTTGGCCTCGCCGGACTTCGCGGTGGAGCCGTACGAGGTGTAGAAGATGGCGTCCGCGTCGGCCTTGTCGAGCTGTTCGGGGCTGACCTCGACGGTGAAGCCGGGGCGTTCGCCCTTGTCGGCCTCCTTGATGATGGCGGCCGGGCGGCCTACGCCGACGTCCTGGAGGATGGTGCCGATGTAGTTCTTGTCGGCGTAGATCCGGGTGTCCATGCCCTCCATGAAGCGGAGGACGTTGACCGTGGTGTCCTTGGCCTTGGCCGGGCCGCCGAGGGCCTTGGTGACCTGGCCCACGTGCTTGTCGTAGTCGGCTACGACCGTCTTGGCCTCGTCCTCCTTGCCGAGCGCCTTGGCGTGCAGGTCGAAGTTCTCCTTCCACGGGGCGCCGACCTCCTCGGCGAACACCGTGGGGGCGATCTCCTTGAGCTGGTCGTAGCGCTGGCCGTCGCGGAACTTGCTCGACAGGATCAGGTCGGGCTTGAGCCCGGCGATGGTCTCCAGGTTGGGGTTGCCGATGGTGCCGACGTCCTTGATGCCCTCGACCTGGTCCTTCGGCAGGTAGTTGAGGAACTTCGACTCGACGTCGGCGCGGACGGCGCCCACCGGCTTCACGCCGAGGGTGATGGCCGAGTCCAGCTCCGGGGTGTCGAGGACGACTACGCGCTGCGGGTCGGTGGGGACCTTCACGTCGCCCATCGCGGTCTTGATGGTGTGGGTGGCGGAGTCCGCCTTCTCGGAACCGGAGTCCGAGTCGGAGCCGCAGGCCGCGAGGGTGACGGCGGCGGTGGTGGCGAGGGCGGCCGCGGTAAGGCTGCGGCGGCGGGCGGGGGTGCGGAGCATCGGGTGCGGGCCTTTCCGAGGGGACGGGGAATTACTGGGCGTGCCAGGGGCGGCCGGGGACGACCAGCGGGCCGCCGGTGACGGGGTCGTCCACGATGACGGCGTCGAGGCCGAAGACCTCGCGCATCAGGTCGGGCGTGACGACCTTGCTGGGCGGGCCCTCGGCGACGATCCGGCCGGACTTCATCGCAACAAGGTGATCGGCATAGCGGGCGGCCTGGTTGAGGTCGTGGAGGACGGCGACGACCGTACGGCCGTGCGGGCGGCGCTCGCCGGGGACGGCGAGCTGCCGGACCAGGTCGAGGACCTCGACCTGGTGGGAGATGTCGAGATAGGTCGTCGGCTCGTCGAGCAGGAGCAGGTCGGTGTCCTGGGCGAGGGCCATGGCGATCCAGACGCGCTGGCGCTGGCCGCCGGAGAGCTCGTCCACGGGGCGCTCGGCGAGGTCGGTGATGTCCGTATGCGCCATGGCCTCCCCGACCGCGCGCTCGTCCGCCTCCGACCACTGCTGCCACCAGCTCTGGTGCGGCTGGCGGCCGCGGGCCACCAGGTCGGCGACGGTGATGGCCTCGGGGGCGGTCGGGGACTGCGGGAGGAGGCCGACGGTGCGGGCGATCTGCTTGGTGGGGAGGGCGGCAAGCTCGCGGCCGTCGAGGAGCACGGAGCCGCCGCGCGGCTTCAGGAGGCGACCGAGGGCGCGCAGCAGGGTGGACTTGCCGCAGCCGTTCGGGCCGACGACCACGGTGACCCTGCCGTCCGGGATGTCGAGGTCCAGGTCCTCGACCACGACCCGTTCGTCGTACGCGAGGGTGAGGCCGCGGGCGGCCAGGCGGGTGTCGGTCGCAGAAGAGGGCGTCATGCCTTGCCTCCGGTACGGCTCCTGACGATGAGCCACATCAGGTACGGCGCCCCGATCGCCGCCGTCAGCACGCCGACGGGCAGTTCTGTGGGGGCGAAGAGCTTGCGCGCGAGGATGTCGGCCGGCGTGACGATCAGCGCCCCCATCAGCGCCGATGACAGCAGCGGGATCTGCGCGGTGCGGGTGAGGCGGCGGGCGATCTGGGGTGCTAGGAGCGCGACGAAGTCCACCGGGCCGGCGGCGCCGGTGGCGACCGAAGCGAGCACGACGCCGAGCAGGATGAGGCCGAGGCGGGTGCGGTTCAGGCGGACGCCGAGGGCGGTCGCGGTGTCGTCGTCGAGCGTGACCGTGCGCTGTGCGCGGGCCGCCCAGAGGAGGAAGGGGAGCGCGATCAGCAGCGTCCAGAGGAGCGGGCGGGAGGCGTCCCAGCCGCGGCCGTTGAGCGAGCCGGTCAGCCACACCTTGGCCTGCTGGGCCATCAGTGCGTCGCCCTTGGTGAGGAAGAGCTGGGTGACGGACTTCAGCGCGACGGCGAAGCCGATGCCGATGAGCACGAAGCGGGCGGCGTGCAGGCCGCCGCGCCAGGCGAAGACGTACACGAGCGCGGCGGCGACCAGGCCGCCGGTGACGGAGAGCCAGGGGAGGACGGCGTACGAGCCGATGCCGTACGTCATCGCGCCCACGGTGAGGGCGCTCGCGCCCTGGGAGACGCCGATGATGTCCGGGCTGGCGAGGGGGTTGCGGGCGACGGTCTGGATGAGCGCGCCGGCGAGGCCGAAGGCCAGGCCGACGAGGAGGCCGGTGACCAGGCGGGGGAGGCGGAGGGTGCCGACGACGAGTTCGTTGGGGTTGTCCTGGCCGAGGACGACCTGGAGGACGTCGCCCGGGGCGACCCAGGTCTCGCCGACGGAGAGGGAGATGACGGCGGCGGTGGCGGTGAGGAGGGCGAGGGCGAGCGCGACTGCCGTGGCGCGGCGGTGGATGAGGAACGAGGCGCGGTTGCGGCGGAGCAGGCCGTAGCCGGCGGGGCGGGTGGCCGGCCGCGCGGCGGCGGCGACGGGGGCACCGGTCACGACGACGACCCCCTCACCTGTGCGCGAAGACAGCAACGGGCGGGCGGGTGGGAAGAGCTGCCGGTCATGCGGCCACCGCCTTCCGCCGTACCAGGGCCACCAGGAACGGGACGCCGATCAGGGCCGTCATGACGCCGGCCGGGACCTCCGAGGGCGGGAAGAGGATGCGGCCGATGACGTCGGAGATCAGGAGGACCACGGGGCCGAGGAGCGCGGCCATGGGCAGCAGCCAGCGGTGGGCCGTGCCCACCATCGCGCGGGCGAGGTGCGGCACCGCCAAGCCCACGAAGGCGATCGGCCCAGCGGCAGCGACCCCCGCGCCCACCAGCACCGTCGCGCCCAGGCCGCCGATGATCCGGATCGCGGGCACGTTCTGGCCGAGGCCCGTCGCCACGTCGTCGCCCAGGGCCAGCGCGTCCAGGCCGCGGGCCACCGCCAGCACCATCACGAGGCCGACGACCAGGAACGGCCAGACCTGCCCGGCGATCTCCGCATCCCGGCCCTGCAGCGAGCCGACCTGCCAGAAGCGGAACTCGTCCAGCGCCGCCGACTTCGTCGTCAGCACGGCCGCGACCACCGCCGTCAGCAGCGCGTTGATCGCCGCACCGCCCAGTGCGAGCTTCACCGGCGACGCCCCGTCGCGCCCGCTCGCCGCGATCGCGTACGCCGCCACCGACGCCGCCGCGGCGCCCACGAAGGCGAACCACACGTACCCGGAGAGGGAGTGCACATCGGCGTACGCGATCGCCATCACCACGCCCACGGACGCGCCCTGGCTGACGCCGAGGATGCCCGGCTCGGCGATCGGGTTACGGGTGAGGCCCTGCAGCACGCAGCCGGCCAGGCCGAGCGCCGCGCCGACCATGATCCCGACCAGCGTCCGCGGCAGCCGCATCGTCCGTACGATCTGCGCCGCCTCACTCCCGCCCCCGTGCAGCAGCGCGTCCCACACCGCGCTCGGCGCGATCGCCCGGCTGCCCACCGCGAGGCTCAGCAGCGCCGCGAAGACGACGGCCGCGGTGCCGGCGAGGAGCCAGCCGATGCGGCGGGCGCGCAGGGTGCGCATTCCGTACGTCCTTCACGAACTGGGCTGATGAGGCGGGTGGGCGGGCTAGGTAAGGCTTGGCTAAGCAGTCTAAGCGCTCTTGGTTGGCACAATGGCCGGGTGGCGATACACCCCCTGACGGTCGGCTTCGACCTCGACATGACCCTGATCGACTCCCGGCCCGGCATCAAAGCCGCCTACGAGGCGCTGTCCGCGGCGACCGGCACGTACATCGACGCGGACCTGGCGATCACCCGCCTCGGGCCGCCGCTCGACGAGGAGCTCGCGCACTGGTTCCCGCAGGAGCTGATCCCGGAGATGGGAGAGCGCTACCGGGAGATCTATCCCACGTACGCCATCGAGCCGACGCTCGCCATGCCGGGCGCCCCCGAGGCGATCACCGCCGTGCAGCAAGCGGGCGGCCGGGCCATCGTCGTCACGGCGAAGCACCAGCCGAACGCGAAGCTGCACCTGAGCCACCTCGGCATCGCCCCCGACGCCGTCATCGGCTGGCTGTGGGCCGAGGCGAAGGGGGAGGCGCTGCGTGAGCACGGGGCCTCCGTCTACGTCGGCGACCACCTGGGCGACGTCCGCGGGGCCCGTACGGCCGGCGCGCTGTCCGTCGCCGTGCCGACCGGGCCGTGTTCGGCGGTGGAGCTGGCGGCCGAGGGCGCGGACGTCGTGCTCGACGACCTGACCGCGTTCCCGGGGTGGCTGGACGGCTACCTGGCCGAGCGCGCCTGACGCCGTCCCGCCGCGGCCTGCCGGAGCAGCCCGGCGAGGGCGAGCGCAAAGCCGACGCCCATGAGCATCGATACCAGGTAAGCCGCGGTGGGCAGCGGCTTCTCGTCGAGGAAGAAGGGCACGAAAGTGCCCACCGTGGCCAGCGCGCCGATCAGGAAGACGATCGCGCCCGCGCGCACCAGTCCGTCGCCGGCCCGGGAAATCTCATTGCTCACGCCACCAGGGTAGAGGCAGGGTGTGGCGGGGATAGGAGCAGTGTGACGGAGACCGTATCGGAGACGGTCAGGAAGCGCCCGGCGACATCTTGTCACCGGCCAACAGGCCGTTAGCCTTGAGGTGGCGGGTCCAGCGGCCCGCCGTACTGCTCTTCACGCACCCCCGTACGAGGACGAGGAAGGCGACACGTGCCCACCGGCAAGGTCAAGTGGTTCAACAGCGAGAAGGGCTTCGGCTTCCTCTCCCGCGACGATGGCGGTGACGTCTTCGTGCACTCGTCCGTTCTGCCTGCCGGAGTGGAGACGCTCAAGCCCGGCCAGCGCGTGGAGTTCGGCGTCGTCGCCGGTCAGCGCGGTGACCAGGCGCTTTCCGTCACCGTCCTCGACCCCGCCCCCTCGGTCGCGGCCGCGCAGCGGCGCAAGCCGGACGAGCTGGCGTCGATCGTGCAGGATCTGACGACGCTGCTGGACGGCGTCTCGCAGCAGCTGGAGCGCGGGCGGTATCCGGACAAGGCGAATGGGCGGAAGATCGCCGGGATGCTGCGGGCGGTGGCCGATCAGCTGGACGTCTAGCGGACGGCCGGCGGACGTCTGCCTCTACGCCGGGTCGAGGGCGTGCGGGCCGATGGGCGGCACCAGACCCTCGGCCGCGGCGCGGGTGAGCAGGCCGCGGATGGCGGCATAGCCGTCTTCGCCCAGGTCAGCGGTGAACTCATTCACGTAAAGCCCGATGTGCTGGTCGGCCACGGCCGGGTCCATCTCCTGCGCGTGCTCCATCACGTACGCGCGCGAGGCCTCCGGGTCGTCCCACGCCATGCGCACGGACGCGCGCGCGGCCTCGGCCAGCTGCCGCAGCCGCTCCGCGCCGAGCGAGCGCTTCGCGATGATCGCGCCGAGCGGGATGGGGAGGCCGGTGGTGGCCTCCCAGTGCTCACCCATATCAGCGAGGCAGTGCAGCCCGTAATCCTGATAGGTGAAGCGCGCTTCGTGGATGACGAGCCCCGCGTCGACCTTGCCGTCGCGGACGGCGGGCATGATCTCGTGGAAGGGCAGGACCTTGACCTCGCCGATGCCGCCGGGCACCTCGGCGGCTGCCCAGAGGCGGAAGAGCAGGTAGGCGGTCGAGCGCTCGCTGGGCACGGCGATCACCTTGCCGGTGAGGTCCTTCGGCTGCTGCTCGGTCTGCGTCAGTACGAGCGGGCCGCAGCCGCGGCCGAGGGCGCCGCCGGCGGGGAGCAGGGCGTAGTCGTCGAGGACCCAGGGGAGGACCGCGTACGACACCTTCATGATGTCGAGGTCTTCGGTGCGCTGCTCCGCGAGGCCGTTGGTGACGTCGATGTCCGCGAAGGTGACGTCGAGGGGCGGGGCGTCGGGGACGCGGCCGTGGGCCCAGGCGTGGAAGACGAAGGTGTCGTTGGGGCAGGGGGAGTACGCAATCCGCATACTGCGAGGTTACGTCGGTGGGGGTCGGCCGTTCCGCGGTGGGTCGCGGGTTTGAATGTGGTGCCGCTAGGCGCGGAGAGCCGCCGGCAGCGCTTCGAAGGCGCTCGTCAGTGCTGTCAGCGCGTCCTTGATGCGCCACGCCTCGCGGTCTCTCGGGCCGACCGGGTTCGAGATCGCGCGGAGTTCCAGGACCGGGACGCCTGCGCGGGCCGCGGCCTCTGCCACGCCGAAACCCTCCATCGCCTCCGCGGCGGCCCGCGGATGGGCCTCCCGCAGCGCCTCCGCCCGGGCCGCGGTGCCCGTGACCGTCGAGACGGTCAGGATCGTGCCGAGGGTGCCGTCCGTCGCCCGCGCCACCCCGGCCGCCAGCTGACGCGGCGGCTCATGGCGTACGGTCCCGAAGCCCAGCTCGGTCACCGGGACGAAGCCGTCCGGGGTTTCCGCGCCGAGGTCGGCGGCCACGATCTCGTCGGCCACGACGAGCGAGCCGACCGGCGCGATCCCGGCGAAGCCGCCGCCGATGCCGGCGGAGATGATCAGGTCGTACGGGCCGGAGGCGAGGGCAGCCGCCGTGGCCGCGGCAGCAGCCGCCGGGCCGACGCCGCCGGCGAGCACGTGCAATGCACCGTCGCCGGCCCCGAGGCGTACCGCCTCAGCCTCCGCCTCAACGGCCGTGACGACCAGCGTGCGCGGCAGCGCGACCGCCTCCGCCACCGCTGCTACTTCTTCTTCAGATCGAAGCTCCACACGCCCTTGGAGCTGCCCTCGTCGACCTCGACGATGGCGACCTTGGCCTGCTTCACCTGCTGGGGCTGGCCGTTGGCGCCCTGGGCGCCCTGGAAGAAGGCGTCGCCCTGGAAGGAGATGTACGTGCGGTCGCTGGGCTCGGTGATGGCGGGCTGGCCGTTGACGAACATGACCCAGCCGGTCTCGGCGATCTTCGGGTCGACGCCGATGCGCAGCTTGTCGCCGGCGCCGAGTGAGACCGACTTGCCGCCGCTCTTCTCCAGGCACTTGGCCAGCTCGTTCTGGGGGATGACCTCGCCCTTCTTGTAGCACTCCGCCTCGGTGGTCACCGTGTCGGAGCCGACCGTGAGGGTGGCCAGAGGCGTCGGCTTCTCGCAGGCGGCGAGGGCGGCGATGGAGACGGCGGCGGCACCGATTGCGGCGGCGGCGCGCCGGCGCCGGCCCGGAGAGAACGCGATGGTCATGCGTCGCAGGCTACCTGTCGGCCGAAGTCAGGCCACGCGCGGGTGCGGCGTGCCGCGCCGGGCCGCGCCGAGCAGCCCCCGGACAGCGGTCAGCGCGCCGATCAGCACCAGCGCGGCGGCGGTCGCCATGCCGAGGACGGGGTTGAGCGGGAGCAGGATGCCGATGGCGCCGCCGAGCACCCACGACATCTGCATGGCCGTCTCGGAGCGGGCGAAGGCGGAGGTGCGTACCTCCTCGGGCACGTCCCGCTGGATCAGCGCGTCCAGCGACAGCTTGGCGAGAGAGAGGGAGATGCCGGCCGTCGCGGCGACCGCGGCCGCGAGCGGGAAGACGTAGAAGACGGCCGCCACCACGTCCACGGCCAGCGCGATGGCCAGCACCACGACGATGATCCGCTCCGGGCCGCGGGTGCGCAGCCAGGAGCCGATGATCGAGCCGCAGGCGTTGCCGACGCCTGCCGCCACCGCCACGATGCCGAGGGCCAGCTCGGGGCGGATGCCGGCGGGCGCGTGATCGCGGAGCAGGAAGGCGAGGAAGAAGGTGAGGAAGCCGGAGACGGCGCGGAGTGCGGCGTTCGCCTGCAGCGCGTGCAGTACGGAGGGGCCGACGCTGCGCAGGCCCTGGCGGCGGCGTGGGCGCAGCAGCGCGGCCTTGTCCTCGCTCCGGTCGGAGTCGACGGCGGGCGGCAGCGAGAAGCTGAGGAACAGGCCGGCGATGAAGATGACGAAGGCGCCGTAGAGCGGCCAGGCCGGGCCGATCAGGTGCAGCGCGCCGCCGATGGGCGCGGCGAGACCGGTGGCCAGGAGGCCGGCGAGGGTGACGCGCGAGTTGGCCTTGACCAGCGAGATCCGTCTGGGCAGCAGCCGCGGCACGACCGCCGAGCGCACCACCCCGTACGCCTTCGACGCCACCAGCACACCGAGCGCCGCCGGATAGAGCTCCAGATCCCCGCTGGCGACCGCCCCCGCGATGATCAGCGCCAGCAGCGCCCGCGCCAGCATCGTGGCCGCCATCGCCGCCCGGCGGCCATGCGGTATCCGGTCGAGGAGCGGGCCGATCACCGGCGCGAGCAGCGCGAAGGGCGCCATGGTGATGAGCAGATAGAGCGCGACCCGCCCGCGGGCCTGGTCGGTCGGCACGGAAAAGAACACGGTGGAGGCGAGCGCGATAGTGACCATCATGTCGCCCGCGCCGTTCACCGCATGCAGCTCGATCAGCCTGCCGAGCCCCGTCTCACCCGCACCTTCCGCATGCGTGGCCTTACGGATCCGGCGCGCGGTGCCGAAGATCGGCCGCCCTGCGGCGTGCCCGATGGAGCGGCCCACCTGGCGCAGGGGGCCGACATCCGCAGACTTATCGGCTACCACCCCGCCATAGTGCCGCACCTCCGGGGGCCCGCGGAGCGCCCGCGACGTCAGGAACGGGGCGCGGGGCTGCCACGAGCGCGCCGGTCGCCCGGTAGGGTGAAAGATGCGCCCCGGCTTCCGGCGGCGCGGCGACGTCGACGCGGTCCCTGGCTTCCGCTCCGTTGCTGCGTCATCGGGAGCCTGGCCCCTCCCGTACGAGAGAATCGATTCTTGTGAGTGCTGCGATGCGAAGCCGTACCCCTGACCGCCAGTGCGCCGACGCGCTGGAGCTGGCGCGGGCCGCGGCCGAGGAGACCGCGGGTGCCGACCTGGTCGGCGACCACCTCGGAGTGGTGGCCGACGGCGACCGGGTCGTGACCCACCTCTTCGACTGCAAGCTGGCCGGCTATCGCGGCTGGCGCTGGGCGGTGACCGTCGCCCGCGCCTCCCGCGCCCGCACGGTCACCCTCGACGAGACCGTCCTCCTCCCCGGCCCCGACGCGGTGCTCCCCCCGGAGTGGGTGCCGTGGAGCGAGCGGCTGCGCCCCGGCGACCTCGGCCCCGGCGACCTGCTGCCCACGGAGGCCGAGGACCTGCGCCTGGAGCAGGGCTACGAGCCCGAGCCCGACGAGGCCGAAGAGCTCACCCAGCCCGACGAGCCGCGCCCCGCGGAGATCGGCGCGGTAGCCGACGAGATCGGCATGCGCCGCGCCCGGGTGCTGTCGCGCTACGGCCTGCACAGCGCGGCGGACCGCTGGGAAGAGCACTACGGCGCCAAGGCCCCCATGGCCCAGTCCGCCCCAGCGTCCTGCATGAGCTGCGGCTTCCTGGTGCCGATCGCGGGCTCGCTGCGGCAGGCCTTCGGGGTGTGCGCGAACGAGTTCTCCCCGGCGGACGGTCGCATGGTCTCGCTCTCGTACGGCTGCGGCGGCCACTCGGAGGCGGCCGTCATGCCCAAGCCGGCCCGCCCGGCCCCACCGGTGCTCGACGAGATGGGCGCGGATTCGGTCGAGGTAGAGCCGGAGGGCTCTGCCAACTAGCTGTACCGACCACATTTCGAGACGGCCTTGCAAGAGGCCATCCACAGAGCGTTGCATCGCCCGGTGCAGACCGAACAGACGCTCGTACCTGAGCCCGCCCAGAGCCGCGCCGCCAAGCGCGCGGTGACGGTCTTCCCGATCCTCGTGCTCGCCGCCGGCGCCCTGGGCCTGGCCACCCCGTCCACGTTCTCCGGCTGGTCGGAGAGCGTGCCGTACCTCCTCGGCGTGGTCATGTTCTGCATGGGCCTGACCATGACCCCGCTCGACTTCAAGGGCGTCGCACAACGCCCCTGGGCAGTGGCCCTAGGCCTGGTGGCGCACTACGTGATCATGCCGGGCCTCGGCTGGCTCATCGCCCACGCCCTCGACCTCCCCCCACAGCTCGCGGCCGGCGTCATCCTGGTCGGCTGCGCCCCGAGCGGCACGGCGTCGAACGTCGTGACCTACCTGGCCCGCGGCGACGTAGCCCTCTCCGTCTCGGTGGCGACGGTATCCACGGTCCTGGCCCCCCTGATCACGCCACCCCTGACCCTCCTCCTGGCGGGCGAGTACCTGCCGGTGGAGGCCGGCTCCATGGTCTGGGACATCGTGAAGACGGTCCTCCTCCCGGTGGCCGCAGGCCTGGCCGTACGCCTGGCCTTCGGCCGCTGGGTGGACCGCGCCCAACCCGCGCTGCCCTGGCTGTCGGCGGCGACAATCGCGGTGATCGTGGCTGTGGTGGTCGCGGCGAGCGCAGACGCGATCAAGTCAGCAGCTGCGCTGGTCTTCCTGGCGGTCGTGCTGCACAACGGCCTGGGCCTGGCCCTCGGCTACGGCGCCGGCCGCCTGGCCCGCCTGGGCCAACCCGGCTCACGAGCAATGGCCTTCGAGGTCGGCATGCAGAACTCAGGCCTGGCAGCCTCCCTGGCCTCCGCCCACTTCAGCCCGCTGGCCGCCCTACCGGCGGCGGTCTTCTCGGTCTGGCACAACGTGTCGGGCGCGCTCGTGGCGGCGTGGATGGCCCGGGGCAACGAGCGACAGGCGGCGCTCAAGTCGACCTAACCCCTCCGGGAGGAGGGCCGAGTGGAGCGACGCTGCCGAAGAAAACCCCGGAACGTACCCAGGCCGACCACAGAGGTTTTCTTCGGTAGTGTCGCGGAACTCGGCCCGGCCCACCCACTATCAGCCCGTCCGGCGCTTGAGGACTCCGTGGCGAAGCCACAGGATGCCCGCGGCCGCAGGCCGCGACGCACCAGCGAGGTACCGTAGCGGGCCGCCAGCAACCGAAGGAGCCCCGGTGGACGACCTCCGCACGGAGTCATTGCGTCGCACCACCCTCACCGCCTGGGCAGCAGCCCCAGCGCGATTCCGGGAAGACGCCAACGCCGAGGAGGACCTCGCCCTCGGGGGCTACCGCGACCGCCTGGTCGTCGAACTCGCACAGAACGCCGCGGACGCCGCCGCCCGCGCCGGCGCCCCAGGGCGCATCCTCTTCCGCCTGAGCGACGAGGACGACGACGGCGGCGAAGGCACCCTCACCGCCGCCAACACCGGCACCCCCCTCGACAACGCCGGCGTCGAGTCCCTCTCCACCCTCCGCGCCTCCGCTAAGCGCGACGAGGCCGACCAGTCCGCCGTAGGCCGCTTCGGCGTCGGCTTCTCGGCGGTACGGGCCGTCAGCGACGCGCCCGCCGTCATCCGCGCCGACGGCACGGGCGTGCGCTGGTCCCTGATGGAGACCCGCCGCCTCACCGAAGAGGCCGCGGCCCAGAGCCCGGGCCTCGCCGACGAAATGGCCCGCCGCGACGGCCACCTCCCGGTGCTGCGACTCCCGCTGCCCGCACAGGGCGCCGTCCCGGAGGGCTACGACACCGCGGTAGTCCTGCCGTTCCGCGACACCACCGCCCGCGACCTCGCGGTCCGTCTGCTGGACGGCATCGACGACGCACTGCTACTCGCGCTCCCCGGCGTATCCGAGGTCGTCGTCGAGTCACCACGCGGCCGCAGGGTCCTGACCAGGACAGAGGACAGGGTGGGCCTCGAAGGCGCGGAGGGCACCGAGGCCGCCCCGTACATCGTGATCCACGACACCACCGCCCCCACCCCCACCCGCTGGCGCACCGCCACCGCCTCCGGCCACCTCGCCCCCGCGCTGCTCGCCGACCGCCCGATAGAGGAACGCCTCCGCCCCACCTGGTCCGTGACCTGGGCCGTCCCCGTAGACGACCACGGCGCCCCCGCGGCGCCCCGCACAGCCCCGGTCGTGCACGCCCCCACCCCCACCGACGAACCGCTCGGCCTGCCCGCCCTGCTCATCGCCTCATTCCCGCTGGAACCCACCCGGCGGCACGCGGCGCCGGGCCCGCTCGCGGACTTCGTCGTACGGCAGGCCGCGGAGGCGTACGCCCGGCTGCTCCGCGACTGGCGCCCGCTGGACCCCGCCGTCCTCGACCTCGTCCCCGGCCCGCTGGGCCAGAGCGAACTGGACGCCGCGCTCCGCACCCAGATCCTGGACCTCCTCCCGGAGACCCCGTTCCTGCCGCCCGCCGCGCCCGGCCCCACCGCGCCGGACCTCGCCGCGCCCGGCCCCGCCCCGTCCGAGCAGGCCGCGCCCGCCCCCGCGGCGCCGCAGGCGCTACGCCCCCGCGACGCGATCCTCCTCGAAGGCGCCTCCGCAGCCACCGTCGCCGCCCTGGCCGACGTCTACCCGAACCTCCTCCCCGCCGGCCAGGAGCGCCGCCAGGCGCTGCGCACGCTTGCCGTCCAGCGCCTCCCGCTCGCCGAGGCGATCGAGTCGCTGGCCGGCACCGAGCGGCCACCTGCGTGGTGGCACCGGCTCTACGACTCGCTCGCGGGCACCGACCCCGAGGCCCTCGGCGGCCTCCCCGTGCCGCTCGCGGACGGCCGTACGGTCACGGGCCCCCGCCAAGTCCTGCTCCCCCTCCCGGACTCCGACTCCGCCCGCATCGCCCGCCTAGGGCTCCGCGTCGCGCACCCGGAAGCCGCCCACCCGCTGCTGGAAAAGCTCGGCGCCACCCCCGCGACCCCGCGCGCTGTCCTCACCACGCCACAGGTGCGCGCCGCCGTCGCCGCCTCCCTCGACGAGGACGAGGCCTGGCACGAGGACGAGGACCAGCAGACGCTCACCCCGGACGAGCTCGCCGACACCGTCCTGGCCCTGGCCCGCGACGCCCACCTCGCCCCCGGCGACGAGCCCTGGCTCGCCGCCCTCGCCCTCCCCGACGAGGACGGCGAACTCGCCCCCGCAGGCGAACTCGTCTACCCCGGCAGCCCCTTCGAGCAGGTCATCCGCGAGGGCGAACTGGCCGCCTGCGACGCGGAGCTCGCAAACCGCTGGGGCGAGCAGCCGCTCACCGCCGTCGGCGTGCAGGCGACCTTCGCGCTGGTACGCGCGGCCGACGTGGTCCTCGACCCCGACGAGCTGGAGCCGCGCGACAGCGACTACCCCGAGCCCGACGACCCCGGCCTCCTCGACGCCGTCGACGTCTGGTGCGAGGACGTCCTCGACCGCCTCGACGAGGAGCCCCCCGTCCCGCCGGTGATCACCGAGCTGATCGGCGTACGGGACCTCGACCTGGTCGCGGACGACGCCTGGCCGCAGGCCCTCGCCATGCTCGCCCAGCCCCCGCTGCGCGACGCGCTGACCCAGCCCGCCCGGATCCTGCTGCCCGACGGCGGCACCCAGCAGGTCCGTCCGTACACGGCCTGGTGGCTGCGCGGCAATCCCGTCCTCGACGGCCGCCGCCCGGCAGGGCTGCGCGCGGCCGGCGGCGACCCGCTGCTGGCCGGGCTCTACGAGCCCGCCGACACTGCGACCGTCCAGGACGACCAGGTGCTGCGAGCGCTGGGCGTACGCACCTCGGCCGCCGCACTTCTCGACGAGCCGGGCGGCGCCGCGGAGCTGCTGAGCCGCCTCGCCGACCCGGACCTCCCGGTCACCGCACCCCAACTCCACGCCCTCTACGGCCTGCTGGCCGCCCTCGACCCGGAACAGGTCACCCTCCCCGACGACCTCCGCGCGGTCGTGGACGGCGACGTACGCGTGGTGGACGCCGGCGAGGCGCTCGTCGCCGACGCCCCCGACCTCGTCCCGTTGGCCGCCGGCCGCCCCCTGCTGCCCGTACGCCCGGCCGCCGCCGCGGACCTCGCGGAGCTGCTGCAGGTGTCGCGGCTCAGCGAGGCGTACGAGGCACCGGTCAGCGGCCCGTCCGGTGAGCGTCGCGACGTCCCGGAGCCCGTCCGTACCCTCCTCGGCCCGGCAACCCCGGTGTCGTACGAGGAACACGACGAGCTGATCGTGAACGGCGTCGAACTCGACTGGCGCCGCACCCCCGACGGCACCCTGCACGCCGCCACCCTTGAAGGCGTCGCCGCAGGTCTCGCCTGGGCGGCGGGCCAGTGGCCCCGCCGCTTCGAGGCCGCGGCGCTGCTGGAGGATCTTTCCCGGGCGGAGGAGCTGGCGCAGGACCGCTGGTTCGACTGACGGGCGGCTCGGCTCGGCTCGGCCGACGGGATTCGCCATCTCTTTGCCATCGGCCGTACAACCTTTTCGCGTTGTGTCGAACATCACTGGACGTCTCGGGTTTCTGGGCCAAGTGTCCGGATTTTTCCGATGTGAATTCACGGTAGGGACGCTTAATATCCCCTCACCATTCACACCCTGCCGGGGGGGACGTTCGGCAGGTTTCCATTCAGTGGGGACTTCATGCGTAAATTCGCTATTGGTGCCGGTATGGCCGCAGTCCTGGCCGCGGGCGCCCTTGCGCTCCCGGCGGCGCAGGCCGAGCCGGACGACAGCCTGCAGCACAAGCAGAACAGCGCCGGCTTCCACCCCGGCAAGGCGGGTGCCAAGACGCTCGCCGCGGAGGACAGCGACACCCAGATCACCGATGTTTCCGTCAACGGCGGCAAGTACATCCCGGTCGGCACCACCAAGACCGTCACCGTGACGGCCAGCGTCACGGCCACGAACCCGAACGGCATCGCCGACGGCATCGTCTACCTCTGGCACGGCTCGGACTTCGACAACGACCTGGATCAGTCGTTCGGCCCGACCACGGAGCACGGCACCTGCACCGCGGTGAACGCGACCACCTCGACCTGCAAGGTCTCGATCAAGATCACGCCGCACGACGACACGTACGCGTACCTGTGGAACGAGCTCGCGGGCACCTGGCACGTGGGGGCCGTCGCGGTGGGCAACGGCGAAGAGGGCGGTGTGTACGACGACTTCCTCGGCACCACCCGCGTCCAGCGCTACTCGAAGATGACGGTCAACGCCGCCCCCGAGCCGGTCAAGAAGGGC
Organism: Streptomyces boninensis; assembly: GCF_048572725.1. NCBI lineage: Bacteria > Bacillati > Actinomycetota > Actinomycetes > Kitasatosporales > Streptomycetaceae > Streptomyces > Streptomyces boninensis. Next base: position 4,340,441 of record NZ_CP183837.1, on the reverse strand, counting down.
AAGACCGTCACCATCACGGGCAAGCTGACCCGGGCCAACTGGGACTACTTCGACTACCGCGGCTACACGAAGCAGCCGGTGGCGCTCCAGTTCAAGCCGAAGACCAGCAGCAGCTACAGCACGCTCAAGACCCCCAGCACCAGCTCCACCGGGTCGCTGAAGACCACCTCCACCGCCAAGGTGGACGGCTACTGGCGCTGGAACTTCACCCCGAAGGCGACGACCACCCCCGCGGTGAAGACGTACGGCGACTTCGTCGACGTCAAGTAGCACCCGCTCCACGGCACAGCGCTCCACGGCACAGCAGTGAGCAGTACGGGCCGCCGGTCACCGCGACCGGCGGCCCGTACGACTGAGACGCGGCTATTCGGCGGGCGAAAAGCCGGCCGTGTCCAGGTCGCAGTCGAAGGGCGCCGGCACCCGCAGCTTCTCGCCGAACGGCACCGTCAGCCGGGCGGCATACCCCTCGTCCGTCGGCTGCCAGAAAAGTGTGGTCGCCGACTCCTGCATGTCGAGCAGCAGATACACCGGGACACCGGCCCGCCCGTACGCGGGCACCTTGTCGCCCCAGTCCGCGTCTCGCGTGGACGAGGAGGTCAGCTCGGCGACCAGGGAGAGTGCCTCGCCGTCGAGATGCCGCCGCTCGGTCCGGAACGCCGCCGCGTCGGCGACCCACACGTCCGGGCCGTATGCGCGCTCGACGCCCGGGAATGTGAAGAGAAACGGCGAGGAGTCGACGATCTGTCCCTCGGGCAGGTGTGGCTCGAGCTGGTTGCGCAGGGAGTGCATAGCGAGCCCGTAATAGCCCTTTGACCATGGCGACATGACGACGTTCCCCCCGATGATCTCCGTCCGATAGCCATCGGGCACGTGCTCATCCAGCTCCAGGAGCGCGCTCAGCAGCGCCCGGAACCGCGGCGTGCCCTCGGGGGCCTCTATCGTCATCGGATGCTCAACCATCACTGCCATCATGCGCCTCCCCGGGCCGGGTGAACCAGCCAACACACACAGCGTAACCGGGGTCACTGACAGTCGTCAGGCGCGCGGATCAGTCCGGGAAGCGGCGGCCCACCACGCGCCACACCCACTCCAGCACCGCCGCCGATGCCGCGGCGATCGCCACCGCCGTCCACGGCATCGTGGCGCCCACCAGCTTCAGGGCGAAGAAGTCCTGCAGCCACGGGGTGACCATGACGATCACGAAGCCGAGCGCCATCGCCGCCACCAGCCCGATCCGCCACCACGAGTACGGCCGGGCGATGATCGCCAGCACCCACATCGCGATCAGGAAGAGGCACAGCGTCGCCGAGGACGTCTCCGCGGCCAGTGCGCCAGGCCCGCTGTAGTAGCTGCGGGCGATCATGTACGTCACGAAGGTGGCGGCCCCGGCGATGACGCCCGCCGGGATCGAGTACTTCATCACCCGGTGCACGAAGTGCGGCTTCGCCCGCTCCTTGTTGGGCGCGAGGGCGAGGAAGAAGGCCGGGACGCCGATCGTCAGGGTCGACAGCAGGGTCAGGTGCCGGGGGAGGAAGGGGTACGGGACCTGGCTGATGACCACCAGCAGGGCCAGCAGCACCGAGTAGACCGTCTTCGTAAGGAAGAGGGTCGCCACCCGCTCGATGTTGCCGATGACCCGGCGGCCCTCCGCGACCACCGAAGGCAGCGTCGCGAAGCTGTTGTTGAGCAGGACGATCTGGGCAACCGCCTTTGTCGCCTCCGAGCCAGAGCCCATCGAGACGCCGATGTCCGCGTCCTTGAGGGCGAGGACGTCGTTCACGCCGTCGCCCGTCATCGCCACGTCGTGGCCGTGCGACTGCAGGGCCGCCACCATGTCGCGCTTCTGCTGCGGGGAGACCCGGCCGAAGACGGTGTTCTCGTCGAGGACCTTCGCCATCGCCTCTTTGTCGGTGGGGAGCTCGCGGGCGTCGATGGTGCGGTCCGCGCCCTGCAGGCCGAGCTTGGCGGCTACGGCGCCCACCGAGACGGCGTTGTCGCCGGAGATGATCTTTGTCTGGACGTTCTCGCGGGCGAAGTACTTGAGGGTCTCGGCGGCATCCGGGCGCAGCCGCTGCTCGATCGAGACGAGGGCGACCGCGGTGACGTTCTGGGTGACCTCGGGGTCGTCCAGTTCGACGGCCGCCTTGGCCAGGAGCAGCACCCGCAGGCCCTGCGCGTTGAGCTCGTCGACCTCGCCGAGCACCGGATGGCCGGCCGGCAGCAGCACGTCGGGGGCGCCCAGCAGCCAGGTGGAGGACTCGCCGTCGGCGTCGTTGAAGGAGGCACCGCTGTATTTACGGGCCGAGGAGAAGGGCAGCGACTCGGTGCAGCGCAGCTCCTCCGTGTCGGGGTAGGCCTCGATGATCGCCTTGAGGCTGGCGTTGGGGCGCGGATCGGACTCGCCCAGCGCGCCGAGGACCTTCTTCACCTCGGCCTCGTCGCAGTCCGTATCGGCGAGGGTCTTGAGCCCGGTGACGTCCATGCCGCCCTCGGTGAGGGTGCCGGTCTTGTCGAGGCAGACGACGTCGACGCGGGCCAGGCCCTCGATGGCGGGCAGTTCCTGGACGAGGCACTGCTTGCGGCCGAGGCGGATGACGCCGATCGCGAAGGCGACGGAGGTGAGGAGGACGAGGCCCTCGGGGACCATCGGGACGATGCCGGCGACGGTGCGGCGGATCGCCTCGGAGGAGTCGCGCTCCTCGCGGAGGAGGGAGGAGAGGATCAGGCCGATCGCGGCCGGGACCATCATCCATGTGACGTACTTGAGGATCGTGCTGATGCCGCTGCGCAGCTCCGAGTGGACGAGCGTGAAGCGCGAGGCCTCCTCGGCGAGCTGGGCGGCGTAGGCCTCGCGGCCGACCTTGGTGGCGGTGAAGGCGCCGCCGCCGGCGACGACGAAGGAGCCGGAGAGAATGCGGTCGCCCGGGTGCTTCAGCACCGGGTCGGCCTCGCCGGTGAGGAGCGACTCGTCGACCTCCAGGTTGTCGGCCTCGACCACCTCGCCGTCGACGACGGCCTTGTCGCCGGAGCCGAGCTCCACGAGGTCGCCGAGGACGATTTCGGAGGTCGGGATCTCGGCGGACTCGCCATTGCGGCGCACCTTGGGCTTCGCCTCGCCGACCACGGCCAGGCTGTCCAGGGTCTTCTTCGCGCGCAGCTCCTGGATGATGCCGATCGCCGTGTTGGCCAGGATGACGAAGCCGAAGAGGCCGTCCTGGATCGGGCCGACGACGAGGATGACCAGGAAGAGGACGCCGATGATGGCGTTGAAGCGGGTGAAGACGTTGGCGCGGACGATGTCGGAGGTGGAGCGGCTGCTGCGTACGGGGACGTCGTTGATCTCGCCGCGGGCGATCCGCTCCGCCACCTCGGCCGAGGTCAGGCCGTCATGGCGGGTGTCTCTTGGGCGTGTGCCGCCCCCCGCTTCGCCGATCGCCGCCGCCCCGTCGTCGGTGTCCACCCGCTGCTCCGCCATGGCATTGAGGTTATGCGGTCGGGTTCGCGTTTGCGCGCGCGGCATCCTGCTGGGCGTGGGGCGGAAAAACCTCGCAGGTAAGGTGGGCCGCATGCAGAAGTGGACGCCCCGGCACGAGGCCCCCGAGCCGCTCGAGGGGAATGTCGTCGCCGTCACGGTCGGCGGGACGATCATCTGGGCCGTTCTCTTCCTCGTCCAGCTGCCGTTCTACGGCTGGTTCGACGACCACGGGCACACCTGGTGGGTGTGGACCTGCCTCGCCGGGGCCGGGCTCGGGCTGTTCGGGATCTGGTTCGTACGGCGGCGCGAGGCCGCCATCGCGCGGGACCGGGCGGCGAAGGCCGCGGCGCACGACGGCGACGCCTGAGGCCGGGGTCGTCTCAGCCGGGGTCGCGCGCGCCGTCCTGCTACCGGGCGGTTAACCTGACGGGGCCCTCCCATTGCTCCCGTAAGGCCCCGTATGTCTGCCCCTGTCGATGTGAAGCCGCCGCGCACCGCGCTTGACCGCCATTTCAAGATCTCCGAGCGGGGATCCTCCGTCGTCCAGGAGGTGCGGGGCGGGCTGGCGACCTTCTTCGCCATGGCGTACATCCTGGTGCTCAACCCGATCATTCTCGGGTCCGGCACCGACAAGTTCGGGCATCAGCTGGACGGCGGGCAGCTCGTCACCGCCACCGCGCTGGTCGCCGGGCTGACCACGCTGCTGATGGGCGTCATCGGCAATGTGCCCATCGCCATGGCCGCGGGCCTCGGCATCAACGCCGTCGTATCGCTGCAGCTCGCGCCCAAGATGAGCTGGGCCGACGCCATGGGCATGGTGGTGCTGGCCGGCATCATCATCATGATCCTGGTGGCGACCGGGCTGCGGGAGCGGGTCATGAACGCCATCCCGGGCGGGCTGCGCAAGGCCATCGCGATCGGCATCGGCCTGTTCATCGCGCTCATCGGGCTCGTCGACTCGGGCTTCATCACCCGTAATCCCGACGCCGCGCACACCACCGTGCCGCTCGGGCTCGGGACCGGGGGGCACCTCGCGGGCTGGCCGGTGCTGATCTTCGTGGTGGGTCTGGCGCTGACCTTTGCCCTGGTCGTACGGCGCACGCCCGGGGCGATCCTGATCAGCATCGTCGTGATGACGCTGGTGGCGATCCTCATCAACACGCTGGCCGACATCCCGGACGCCAAGTGGGGTCTGACGGTGCCGGAGTTCCCGGGCTCGTTCGTGTCCACGCCGGACTTCGGGCTCGTCGGGCACTTCTCTCTCTTCGGCGGCTTCCGGGAGGCGGGGCTGCTGACCGGGTGTCTGTTCGTCTTCACCGTGCTGCTGTCGGGCTTCTTCGACGCGATGGGCACGATCATGGGCGTCAGCGAGGAGGCCGGGCTCACCGACGAGAACGGCAAGCTGCCGAACATGGGCCAGGTGCTGATGGTGGACGGCTTCTCGGTCGCCGCGGGCGGCGCCGGGTCGGCGTCTGCGTCGACCGCCTTCGTGGAGTCCACGGCGGGCGTCGGCGAGGGGGCCCGTACCGGATTCGCCAACCTGGTCACCGGCGGGCTCTTCCTGCTCGCGCTCTTCCTCACACCGCTGGCCACGATCGTGCCGTCGCAGGCGGCGACGCCGGCGCTGATCGTCGTGGGCTTCCTGATCATGGCCTCGAACATCACGGACATCGACTGGAAGGACCTGACGATCGCGGTCCCGGCCTTCCTGACGATGGTGATGATGCCGTTCACCTACAGCATCACGAACGGGATCGGGTTCGGTGTGCTCGCGTACATGCTGCTGAAGGCGGTCACGGGACGCTTCCGGGAGGTCCCGTGGCCGCTCGCGATCGTCGGTGCGTTCTTCCTGGTGTACTTCCTGCTGGACCCGATCGAGCAGCTCACTGGGACCAAGTAGCACTCAGTCGTTCGGTCTCGTCGATCGACACCTTGAAGCGCTCGTCGAAGTCCTCCCGTATGAGCGTCTGCACGATGTAGTCCTGCACGTTCATGCCGCGTCGGTCCGCATGCCTGCGCAGGCTCTCGTACAGCTCCGTGTCTATGCGCAGGCTCAGCACGTGTGTCCCCATGTCCGCCAGGCTGGCCGGTGGGCCGCGGGGTGTGCGTCAGTTTCCCGGACAGGCTCACCCGTTCGGGTGGAATCCGGCGGCTGCCCGTTGCCTCGCCGGCAGGGCGTTCATTTCAAGTTTACTTAGCTTGGGTAATGAGCTACCCTAATTAAATGCCCGATCTGACCTCAGGCGCCGCTGAGTCCTCGAACGATGCCGCCGCCGTGAACGCGCTGCGCTCCGCCATCATGCGGCTCTCCCGCAGGATGCGGCACCAGCGAGCTCCCTCGGTGAGCGGCGAGTCGCTCAGCCCGACCGAGATGTCGGTGCTCGGCACCCTGGCCCGCTGCGGCGCGGCCACGCCCAGCGAGCTCGCCCGCAAGGAGCATGTGCAGCCGCCGTCGATGACCCGCATCGTCGCGATGCTGCAGGACAAGGGGCTCGTACGGCTGCAGCCGCACCCGGACGACCGGCGCCAGAAGGTCGTCGAGCAGACCGAGCAGGCAGTGGCGATGCTGGAAGACGCGCGCCGCAAGCGCAACGCGTATCTCGCGGAGCTCACCGGCCAGCTCACCGACGAGGAGTGGGCCACGCTGCGCGCTGCCGCGCCGGTGCTGGAGAAGCTCGCGCATTTGTAAGCCACAGGAGAAGGAGGGGGACACCCTTTGAGTACGGGACACGGAGCAGACTCCGCACCCGCACCGACCGCCACTACTACATCCACCAAGAAAGCGGGCACCTTCAGCTCGCTGAAGATCCGTAACTACCGCCTCTTCGCCACCGGCCAGATGGTGTCGAACACCGGCACCTGGATGCAGCGCATCGCCCAGGACTGGCTGGTGCTGAGCCTGACCGGCTCGTCCACGGCGGTGGGCATCACGACCGCGCTGCAGTTCCTGCCGATGCTGCTCTTCGGTCTCTACGGCGGCGTCATCGCCGACCGCTACAACAAGCGCAAGCTGCTGCTGATCACCCAGTCCGGCATGGGCCTGACCGGCCTCGCGCTGGCCGCGCTGACGCTGGGCGGGGTCGTCCAGGTCTGGCACGTATATCTGATGGCCTTCCTGCTCGGCATGGTGACGGTGGTGGACAACCCCACCCGCCAGGTCTTCGTCTCGGAGATGGTCGGCAAGGACCAGATGCGCAATGCGGTGTCCCTGAACGCCGCCAACTTCCAGTCCGCCCGGCTGATCGGCCCCGCGGTGGCGGGCGTGCTGATCACTGCCGTGGGCAGCGGCTGGGCGTTCCTGCTGAACGGGCTGTCCTTTGTCGCCCCGCTGGCGGGGCTGCTGATGATGCGCACGTCCGAGCTGCACCCGGTGGAGCGGGCGCCGCGCGGTAAGGGCCAGCTGCGGGAGGGGCTGCGGTACGTGGCCGGCCGCCCGGATCTGATCTGGCCGATCGTGCTGGTGGGCTTCATCGGTACGTTCGGCTTCAACTTCCCGATCTGGCTGACGGCCTTCGTCGACGACGTCTTCGAGGGCGGCGCCGGTACGTACGGCATGCTCAACACGCTCATGGCGGTCGGTTCGCTGATCGGCGCGCTGCTGGCGGCGCGGCGCGGGGCCAGCCGGATGCGGCTGACGGTCTTCGCGGCGCTGGCCTTCGGGCTGCTGGAGATCACGGCTGCGCTGTCGCCGTCGCTGTGGGTCTTCGCGGCGCTGATGGTGCCGCTGGGGATCTTCGGGCTGAGCTTCAACGTGACCGCGAATGCCAATGTGCAGACGGCGGTGGACGAGACGATGCGCGGGCGGGTGATGAGCCTCTTCGTGATGGTCTTCGTCGGCGGCACGCCGATCGGCGGCCCGCTGGTCGGCTGGGTCACGGACACCTTCGGTGCGCGGATCGGCTTCCTGAGCTGCGGTGTGATCTCGGCGGCGGCTGCGATTGCGGTGGGCCTGATCTTGGCGCGGGTGGGGAATCTGCGCCTGCGGGTCGACTTGCGTCGCGGCCACCAGCACGTGGTCTTCGTCCCGCGCGAACGCCTGGCCACCGCCGCATAGCGGGCCCACCCGCTGCTGTGTGCGGCAGAGGGCTGGGGTCCAGCGGCGTGGGAAGCTCGGGGGGTGAGGCTCTTTGCTGCGGTTGTGCCGCCCGGTGGGGTGGTGGGGGAGATTCGCGACACCGTCGCTGAGTTGCGTGCGTTGCCCGGGGCCGGGGAGCTGCGGTGGGCGGAGGCTGCGTCTTGGCACTTCACCGTGGCTTTTTACGGGGAGGTTGATGAGCAGCGCGTCGCCGGGCTGCGGGAGCGGCTTGAGCGGGCTGCTGGGCGGCGGGACGCCTTTGCGTTGTGCGTCCACGGTGGTGGGCGGTTCGGGGATCGTGTGCTCTGGGCCGGGGTCGACGGCGGTGACGGGCGCGCAGCGCTGGTGCGGCTTGCTGCTGGGGCCAGTGCTGCTGGCCGACGGGTGGGGATTCGTATGGAGGAGCGGGCTTACAAGCCGCATCTCACTCTCGCCCGGCAAGGGCGCGACGGGCGGGTTTCGCTGCGGCCGTACGCCGACCTGCTGGGCGGCTTTCGCGGCACGCCCTGGGAGGTCGGCGAGCTTCGCCTCGTGCGCAGCCACCTGCCGCGCGCAGCGCACGAGCAGCCTCGTTACGAGACGGTCGGCGCCTGGCCGCTCAGGCCGCCGCGTTAGGCTCGGGGGCGTGAACGCCAAGACTCGCATGCGCGTCGTGAGCGCTGCTCTCGTGCTGATCTTCGTCATCGTGGCCGTGGCAGCCGCGCTGGGGGCCTGAACCCCAGCTCGGCCGCCACGGCCCGCGAATCCCTGGTCGCAGGGCTACCAGGCAAACGCCTCCGGCGAAGCCCCCGGCCCCGGGAAGATCTCCTCCAGCGACGCCAGCAGCTCCTCCGACAGCTCCACGTCCACCGCCCGCAGCGCGGAGTCGAGCTGTTCCTGCGTGCGCGGGCCCACGATCGGGCCGGTCACGCCGGGGCGCGTGAGCAGCCACGCCAGACCCGCGTCGCCCGGGGCGACCCCGTGCTTCTCCAGCAGGTCCTCGTACGCCTGCACCTTCTCCCGCATCGCGGAGTTCTTCAGCGCATCCGCCGTACGACCGGACGCCGAGCGCGCGCCGCCGCCCTCGCGCTCCTTGCGGATCGCGCCGCCGAGGAGGCCGCCGTGGAGCGGTGACCAGGGGATCACGCCGAGGCCGTACGCCTCCGCCGCCGGGATCACCTCCATCTCCGCGCGCCGCTCGGCGAGGTTGTACAGGCACTGCTCGCTGACCAGGCCGAGCGAGCCGCGGCGCGCGGCCGCCTCGTTCGCCTGGGCGATGTGCCAGCCGGCGTGGTTCGACGAACCCGCGTACAGGATCTTGCCCTGCTGGACGAGGACGTCGATCGCCTGCCAGATCTCGTCCCACGGGGTGCGGCGGTCCACGTGGTGGAACTGGTACAGGTCGATGTAGTCCGTCTGCAGGCGCTTGAGCGACGCCTCGACCGCGCGGCGGATGTTCAGCGCCGACAGGCGGTCCGTGTTCGGCCACGGGGTCGCGCCGTCCGGGGACATGTTCCCGTAGACCTTCGTGGCCAGCACCGTCTTCTCGCGGCGGTCACCGCCCTTCGCGAACCAGGTGCCGAGGATCCGCTCCGTGTTGCCCTTGTTCTCGCCCCAGCCGTAGACATTGGCCGTGTCGAAGAAGTTGACGCCGGCGTCGAGCGCCGAGTCCATGATCGAGTGGCTGGTGGCCTCATCCGTCTGCGGGCCGAAGTTCATCGTGCCGAGGACCAGGCGGCTGACTTTGAGTCCGGTGCGTCCGAGCTGCGTGTACTTCATGACTGCCAGCCAAGTCCTTCGAGCGCGCTCTAGGCAAGAGCGCCAGGGCATGACATGAAAGGCTGGGCCGCATGCGCCTGCTGGTCACCGTCCTCGCCGCCTGCCTCGCCGCCGTGCTGTTCCCGGCCCCGGGGGCGTACGCCGACCCAGGTGGCTCCTTCACCTTCCAGGACAGCCGCATCTCCGAGTCCAGCGGGCTCGCCGCCAGCAGGCAGCACGAGGGCGTTTACTGGACGGTCAATGACAGCGGGGACGGGCCGTATGTCTATGCCGTGGACGGTGCGAGCGGGAAGACCGTCGCCCGGATCGCGATGCGCGGGGTGGGGCAGCCGCGGGACGTCGAGGCGATCTCGATCGGGCCCGGGAATCAGATCTACGTCGGCGACATCGGGGACAACCAGGGTGGTACATGGGACCACGTCTGGATCTATCGCTTCCCCGAGCCCAAGCAGCTGCGCGACGCGACCGTCAATGCCACCCAGTTCGACGTCGTCTACGACGGCGGGGCGCGGGACGCCGAGGCGCTGATGATCCATCCGAAGACCGGGCGCGCCTACATCGCCTCCAAGAAGAAGGACGGCGGCGCCGCCATGTACGAGGGCCCGGCGAAGCTGACCGCCGGGGTCCGTAACACCTTCCGCCGCATCGCCCCCATCAATCTGTGGGTGACCGACGGCGCCTTCTCCCCCGACGGCAAGCACCTCGTGCTGCGCAGCTATTTCGGCGGCCGGATGTACGACTGGACCGACGGCCGGCCGAAGGAGGCGGAGAGCGTCAGCCCGCCGCTGCAGCGGCAGGGCGAGGCGGTCACCTTCACCGCGGACGGCGGCGCCCTGATGTACGGCACGGAGGGCGCCCGCACCGAGGTCACCCGGGCGGACCTGCCGGAGAGCGCGCGGCCGAGCGGGTCGGCCGATGACGGGGGCGGGGGCGCGGGGTCGGAGAGTGAGGACGGGAAGAACCGTAATCTCGCCGTCGGGGTGCTCACCTTCGCCGCGGCGATGGCGCTGGTGCTAGGGCTGAAGCGGATGTTCCGGCGGCGGTAGCCGAGCGGGCTGCGGTTGCGAGCCCAATTGGTGCAAGATTCACTTTTCGGGATGGATGACGCACCCCGCCCCGCCTGGGCTCGCAAGGCCGAGCGCATCAACCTCGTCGTGCTCGCGGCCGCCGCCGTCGCCTTCGCCGTCTGCCTCGTCTTATATCTGCGGGACACCTCCCAGCCGCTCAGGGGCTGGCCGCCGCTCGCCGTGTCCATCGCGGTGCTGCTGACCTGCGCCGTCTTCGCGCTGGTACGGCCCTTCCTGCTCACTGCTCGCCGCACCGTCGCCGCTTCCGCGCTGGTCAGTCTGGTGCTGGCGGGCGGCATCGTGACGACGTGGCTGCAGGTCAGCGGAGACGAGTCGGAGAAGCTGTCCCAGGGGCGAGTGGTCCGTACGACTGCCGAGGCCGACGCCTTGCTGGACAAGGAGCTGGGTGCCGGACAGACCCGGGTGCCGACCGGGATGCTGCTGCAGCAGGTGGACTTCGACGGCCCGTCGCTGGTGAAGGCCAATGGTTACGTGTGGCAACGGCTGCCCAAGGACGTGCCGGAGAAGTCGGAGGGCGTCGTCTTCCCCAACGCGGAGGACTCGCACTCGAGCACCGAGGTCTTCCGCAAACAGCACGCGGACGGCACGCGCACGGTCGGCTGGTACTTCCAGGTCACCCTGCACCAGAAGCCCGACTACCGGCGCTATCCCCTGGACCGGCAGAACGTCGATCTGGAAATGTGGTCGAACCGGTTCACCGAGGACAGCCTGGTGCTGGTCCCGGACTTCTCCTCGTACCCGCCGTGGGCCAATGACGCGATGCTCGGGGTGGACCCCGATCTCGACATCCCGGGCTGGAACCCCACGTTCACCACGTGGAGCTACCTGGACCTCGACTACCGGACCAGCATGGGCGCCTCCACCGGCGACTACCGGGCGTCAGAAGGCCGGCCGAACCTCTACTTCAACGTCGGCATGGCCCGGAAGTGGCACAACCCGCTCCTCGACAGCCTCATCCGGTCCGCGATCGTATCGCTGATGATCTTTCTGTCGCTGTTCATCTATACCCGGGTGGACGACGACCGGCGCTCGCATTTCGGGTTCTCCACCTGGGGCGCCGTGACCTTCGGGGTCTCGATGCTGCTGGTGATCGTGGTGGATCAATCGTCGGTGCGGGAGGTGACCGGCAGCAGGGGGATGGCCTATCTGGAGTACTTCGCCTTCGCGCAGTACGTGGTGATCCTCTGGGTTGCCATCGACGCCGTACTGCTGGGGCGCCGAAGAAGCGCCGGCCTGGAGTGGGGCGACAACCGGCTGGCCAAGCTGCTCTACTGGCCGCTGCTGCTCACGCTGATCTTCGCCGCGACGCTGTGGGTGTTCAGGCCTCGCTGGTAGTGGTGGCGCCGCCCTCCATCAGCGGCGCGAGCCCGTCCAGCAGCACCCGCAGCGCGAACTCCAGCTGCTCCGTCCCCTTGGCGGAGAACGAGTCCGCGTCCAGCGCGAAGACCTCCGGATAGCAGCCGCTGGCCATCGCCGCGTCCAGCGCCGGGGTCTGCGCCTCCCAGAACTCCTCGTCGCTGACGCCCGTACGCGCCTCGGCCTGCGTGGAATTCACGTGCGTACGGACGATGCCGCTGACCACGGCGTCCACCGCGGTGATCGCCAGGACCTTCTGCTTGCCGGACAGCGGGGTGTCCTTCAGGCCGGAGAGCGCGAGTTCGAAACTGGTCATGGAGTTGGGGCCGAGGATCGGGCGGGCCTGGTCGACCTGGAGCAGCCAGGGGTGCGCCAGATAGTGCTCCCAGGTGCCGCGTGCCATGCCCTCGATGACCTCCCGCCACCCGTGCTTCCCGGCCCAGGCCGCCGCCCGCTTCTCCGGGTCGATCTCGCTGACCCGGTCGAGCATCAGGTCGAGCAGCTCGCCCTTGCCGGGGACGTGCCGGTACAGCGACATGGTGCTGACGCCGAGCTCGGTCGCGACCCGGCGCATGGACACCGCCTCGAGTCCTTCCGCGTCCGCGACCTCGATGGCGGTGGCGACGATGCGGGCGAGCGTCAGCCCCGGCTTGGGGCCGCGGGTGCCGCGGTCCTGTACGTCCCAGAGCAGCGCCATCGACTTGTTCAGGTCGCCGCTTCCGCTGTGTTCAGTGGTCATCGCACCGCCCATCCTAGCGCTCCAGGAATAATCTGTGTACACCGTAAGCTTCTTGTGTACGCTGTACACAGATAGCGGAGGAGAGAGCCTTGGATGACGTGGAGACGGCGGTCCTCGCGGAGGGACTGCAGAAGCGCTACGGCGAGAAGCGCGCCCTGGACGGCTTCGACCTGGCCGTCCCGTACGGGACCGTCTACGGCCTGCTCGGCCCGAACGGCGCCGGCAAGACCACGGCGGTGCGGATCCTGTCGACGCTGGTCCGGCTGGACGGCGGCCGCGCCACGGTCGGCGGCTTCGACGTGGCGAGCCGGCCCGGGGACGTACGCCGGAAGATCGGGCTCGCCGGGCAGTACGCGGCGGTGGACGAGATTCTCACCGGGCGGCAGAACCTGGAGATGTTCGGCCGCCTCTTCCACCTCGGCGCCAAGCGGGCGCGGCAGCGGGCGACCGAGCTGCTGGAGCAGTTCGAGCTGACCGAGGCCGCCGACAAGGGCGCGAAGACCTACAGCGGCGGCATGCGGCGGCGGCTCGACCTGGCGTCGTCGATGATCCTGGCGCCGGATGTGCTGTTCATGGACGAGCCGACGACGGGGCTCGACCCGCGCGGTCGCGGCGAGGTGTGGGACGCGGTACGGGGACTGGTCGCGCAGGGGACGACGGTGCTGCTCACGACGCAGTACCTGGACGAGGCCGACAAGCTCGCCGACCGGATTGCGGTCATCGAGCACGGCCGCACGATCGCCGACGATACCCCGGCCGGGCTGAAGGACCGGGTCGGCGGGGACCGTATCGAGGTGGTCGTCGCGGATGCGGAGCAGGTGCCGGACGCGGTGAAGGCGGTGGGCCGGGTCGCGGATGTGGAGCCGGACATCGATCTGGAGGAGCTGCGGGTGCAGGCGCCCGTCAACGACCGGGTGGCCGCGCTGACGGAGGTGGCGCGGACGCTGCAGGAGGACGGGGTCGGGGTCGAGGACATCGCACTGCGGCGGCCGACGCTTGATGACGTATTCCTGCGGCTCACCGGCCGCAAGGCGGAGGAAGCGGAAGAAGAGGGGGTCGCGGCATGAGCGGCACTGCGTACTGGGCGGTCGCGGACACCTGGACCGTCGTGCGGCGGGGGCTGCTGCACTATCGCCGGCAGCCGTCGAACATCGCCTGGCAGCTGGGCTTTCCGGTGGTCTCGGTGCTGCTGTTCGTCTACGTCTTCGGCAGCGGCATGGCCATGGAGGACTACAAGTCGTATGCGATGCCGGGCATGTTCGCGATGACGATGGCCTTCGGATTCATGAACACGGCGATGCTCATGACCATGGACAAGGACAAGGGCATCACGGACCGCTTCCGCTCGATGCCGATGTCGCCAATGGCGGTGGTCGGCGGGCGCGGGGTCTCCGACCTCATCGGGGCGGCCCTCGACCTGGCGGTGATGGCGGCGATCGCGCTGGCGATCGGCTGGCGGTCGAACGGCGGCTTCGCGGCCACCCTCGCCGCCTTCGGCCTGCTGCTCCTGCTGCGCTTCGCGCTGATCTGGGTCGGGGTGGTGCTCGGCCTGCTGGTGCCGAACCAGGAGGCGGCGGGGAATCTGTTCGCGGTGGCCTTCCCGTTCGGCATGGTGTCCAGCGTCTTCACGCCGCCGGAGCTGATGCCGGGCTGGCTCGGCGCCATCGCCCAGTGGAATCCGGTGTCCTCGACGGCCAATGCGGTACGGGATCTGTTCGGCAATCCCGTACCGCAGGACGGACCGTGGATTCAGGAGAACGCGACGATGATGGCGGTGGTCTGGCCCATCGTGATCACGCTCGTGTTCCTGCCGCTGGCGGTGCGGAAATACCAGCGGTTGAGCAAGTGATTACAGCTGGTCGATGACGTAGTCGATGCAGTCCGTCAGCGCCTTCACGTCCTCCGGGGCAATGGCCGGGTACATCGCCACCCGCAGCTGGTTGCGGCCCAGCTTGCGGTACGGCTCGGTGTCCACGATGCCGTTGGCCCGGAGGACCTTGGCGATCGCGGCGGCGTCGATGCCCTCGTAGAAGTCGATGGTGCCGACGACCGCCGAGCGCTGCGCCGGGTCGGCGACGAACGGGGTGGCGTGCTTGGAGTCCTCGGCCCAGCCGTAGAGGTTACGGGCCGAGGTGGCCGTGCGCCGGACCGCGAAGTCCAGGCCGCCCTGGCCGTTCAGCCAGTCCAGCTGCTCGGCGAGCAGGAAGAGGGTGGCCAGCGCGGGGGTGTTGTACGTCTGGTTCTTGCGGGAGTTGTCGATCGCCGTGGGGAGGCTGAAGAACTCCGGGACGTGGCGGCCGGACGCGTGGATGCGCTGGGCGCGCTCGATCGCGGCCGGGGAGAAGATGCCGATCCACAGGCCGCCGTCGGAGGCGAAGGACTTCTGCGGGGCGAAGTAGTAGACGTCCGTGTCGGCGATGTCGACCGGCAGGCCGCCGGCGCCGGAGGTGGCGTCGACCAGGACCAGGGAGCCCTCGTCCGCGCCCGCGACCCGCTTGATCGGGAGGGCGACGCCGGTGGAGGTCTCGTTGTGGGTGAGGGCGTAGACGTCCACGCCTTCCTCGCCGTACGGCACCGGGTGGGTGCCGGGCTGGGACGTGACGACGGTCGGCTCGGCCAGCCAGGGGGCGAGCTTCGCGGCCTTGGCGAACTTCGAGGAGAACTCGCCGAAGGTGAGGTGCTGCGACTTGTTCTCGATCAGGCCGTGGGTGGCGATGTCCCAGAAGGCGGTGGAGCCGCCATTGCCGAGGACGACCTCGTAGCCCTCGGGGAGGGAGAAGAGGTCCTTGACGCCCTCGCGCACCCGGCCGACCAGGTCCTTGACCGGGGCCTGGCGGTGGGAGGTGCCGAGGATCGACGTACCGGTCGCGGCCAGGGCGGTGACCGCCTCCGGCCGCACCTTGGAGGGGCCCGAGCCGAAGCGTCCGTCGGCGGGCTTGATGTCAGCGGGAATCTGGATGTTCGTCTCAGCCACGTGTGCAGCCTACGGCTGCTGGGCTTCGGATCGGGGCTGATGTCCGACGGGTGAGATGGATTGTTCTGCTGGGTGGGTGGTTGCGTTTTTTGGATGTGCCCACCCGCCCGCCCGTTGCTGTCTGAGGCCGGGGTGGGTGGGCGGGTGGGGCGGCAACCTCCTGACGGGCGGTGGCGACTCCCGGGTGCCTACGTTCCCCTAGCGGATAGCGAGCCGTCCCCCATGAAGCGTTCCCCCCACCGCCGCGCGCTGCGTAAGCGCTACGCCCTCCCCACCGCCGCGGCCGGGCTGGCCGCCGCCGCGGCCTTTGTCCTCGTGCCCGGCAGCGCCCAGGCCGCCTATCCGGGGCCCGGTGTCGTCACCGGGGACGTGGTCGTCCACGATCCGTCGATGGTGAAGACGGCCGCGGGGAAGTACCTGCTGTACTCCACGCACGGGCTGGTCGAGGGGCGGTCCTCCAGTGACCGTACGGCCTTCAAGCGGACCGCCGACGCCTTCCCCTCCGCGCCGTCGTGGTGGAAGCAGTACTCGCCGGAGAACGATCCGTGGGCGCCCGACATCAGCAAGGTGGGTAACACGTACTACCTCTACTACTCGCTCTCCACCTTCGGCAGCAACAAGTCCGCGATCGGCTTCGCCTCCTCCAGCACCGGGGAGCCGGGCAGCTGGAAGGATCACGGCCTCGTCGTCTCGTCCAAGACCGGGGACGACTACAACGCCATCGACCCGAGCCTGATGGTCGACGGCGGCAAGTGGTATCTCGCGTACGGGTCCTTCTGGTCCGGGATCCGGCAGGTCGAGCTGGACCCGGCGACGGGCAAGCCGAAGGCGGGGGCGCAGACGCACTCGCTCGCCTCGCGGCCGAAGGCGGGCGGGGCCGTGGAGGGGCCCGCGGTCGTCAAGCACGGCAGCTACTACTACCTCTTTGCCTCGTACGACAAGTGCTGCTCCGGCACCGACTCCACGTACAAGATCAAGGTCGGCCGGGCGAGCAGCCCCAATGGCCCGTACAAGGACAAGAACGGCGTCGACATGCGCCAGGACGGTGGCACGCCCGTGCTGGAGTCGCACGGCGACATCGTCGGGCCGGGCGGCCAGGACGTGATCTCGGACGTGGACGGCGACCTGCTCGTCTACCACTACTACGACCGCAAGGCCAACGGCACCCCGAAGCTCGGCCTCAACCTGATCGACTGGAGCAGCGGCTGGCCGGTGGCGCACTGACCCTCGGACCCCTCACTCGGGGTCGGTCGCGAACAGCTCCAGGTGCCCGCACTTGGTGCAGCGATAGGCCGCCGTCCGCCGCTTCGGCCGGCCCATCACCCTGGCGCCGCCGAAGATGCCCTTCTCCAGGGCCCCGGCGACCCAGCGCGCATAGCCCTTCGCCCCCTGGCCCGCGTCGAGTATGAAGCCGGGCTCCAGACTCGGATTGCCGCACAGCGTGCATCGCATGTCAGTCATCCGCGCGAGTCTAGTTCGGTGCAGAGTGGAGGCATGGGTCGTACGGAACTTGAGGCCGCACTCCGTCGCGAGGTCGCCGGGGAGGTGGGCTTCGGCGCGCAGGAGCGGGCGCTGCTGACCATGGACGCGTCCAACTACCGGCGGGTGCCGCTCGGTTACGTCGCACCGCGGGACGCGGACGACGTGGCCGCGGCGCTCGCCGTCTGCCGCGAGCACGGGGTGCCGGTGGTGCCGCGCGGCGGCGGCACCTCGATCGCCGGGCAGGCGACCGGGGAGGGTGTCGTCCTCGACTTCACCCGGCATATGGACCGGCTGGTCGAGCTCGATCCCGAGGCCCGTACGGCCGTCGTCCAGCCAGGGCTCGTACTCGACCGGCTGCGCGAGCGCGCGGGCGCGCACGGGCTGACCTTCGGGCCCGATCCGTCCACGCACAGCCGGTGCACGCTCGGCGGGATGATCGGGAACAACTCGTGCGGCTCGCACTCCGTGGCCTGGGGGACGACGGCGGACAATGTCCGCGACCTGGACGTCATCACGTATCGCGGGCGGCGGCTGCGGGTCGGGCGCGGGCTCGACACGCTGCCGGGCGTGGACGAGCTGGCCGCCCGCCATCTCGCCCTCTTTCGTACGGGATTCCCCGACCTGCCGCGCCGCATCTCCGGCTACGCGCTCGACGAGCTCCTCCCCGAGAACGGCCCCGACCTCGCCCGCGCCCTCACCGGCAGCGAAGGCACACTCGCCGTGCTGACGCAGGCCACCGTCCGGCTGGTCGAGGCACCGAAGGCGCGGGCGCTGGCCGTGCTCGGGTACGCCGACGAGTCCGCGGCCGCCGAGGCCGCCGCCGGGCTGCTGCCGTACGGGCCGCTCACCGTCGAGGGCATGGCCGCCGACCTGGTCCCGGACGCGGGGGCGCTGCCGCGGGGCGGGGCGTGGCTGTTCGTGGAGACCGGCGGGGAGACGGCGGCGGAGGCCGCCTCCCGCGCCGAGGAGCTGGCCCGGGAGGCGGAGACGGGCCACACCGTGGTCTCGGACCCGGCGGCGCAGCGCGCCCTGTGGCGCATCCGCGAGGACGCCTCCGGCACGGCCACGCGGATGCCGGACGGGAGCGAGGCCTGGCCCGGGTGGGAGGACTGCGCGGTGCCGCCGCCGCGGCTGGGCGCGTATCTGCGGGACTTCCGGGCGCTGTTGGGCGAGCACGGGCTGCGCGGGCTGCCGTACGGGCACTTCGGGGACGGGTGCATTCACGTACGCATCGACTTCGACCTGCTGAGCGAGGAGGGGGTCGCGCGCTTCCGGCGCTTCTCCGAGGAGCTGGCGGATGTCGTGGTCGCGCACGGCGGCTCGCTGTCGGGGGAGCACGGGGACGGGCAGGCGCGGGCGGAGCTGCTGCCGAAGATGTACGGGGCGGAGCTGACCGAGCGGTTCCATGAGTTCAAGGACCTGTGGGATCCGGATGGCGGGCTCAATCCGGGGATTCTGGCGCGGCCGTACCGGCTGGACGAGAACCTGCGCTTCGCGCCGCTGCCGAAGGGCCCGGTGGATGTCGCCTTCGGGTATCCGCACGACGGCGGGGACTTCTCGGCGGCGGTGCGGAGGTGTGTGGGGGTGGCCAAGTGCCGTAATCCCTCCGGCAGCTCTGGTGTGATGTGCCCGTCCTTCCGCGCCACGGGCGAGGAGAAGCACTCCACCCGGGGCCGGGCGCGGCTGCTGCACGAGATGCTCGCGGGCGAGGTGGTCACGGACAGCTGGCGCTCGGAGGAGGTGCGGGACGCGCTCGACCTGTGCCTGTCCTGCAAGGGGTGCAGGTCGGACTGCCCGGTCGGGGTGGACATGGCCACGTACAAGGCGGAGTTCCTGCACCACCACTACGAGGGCCGGCGGCGGCCGATGGCGCACTACTCGATGGGGCGGCTGCCGCAATGGCTGCGGCTGGCGGCGCGATTGCGGGTGGCGCGGCTCGCGAACGGGCTG
The DNA here is from genome assembly GCF_048572725.1 of Streptomyces boninensis. Lineage (NCBI taxonomy): Bacteria > Bacillati > Actinomycetota > Actinomycetes > Kitasatosporales > Streptomycetaceae > Streptomyces > Streptomyces boninensis. The sequence goes on along the minus strand of NZ_CP183837.1, from coordinate 4,321,544 downwards.
GCGCGGGTGCGGCCGCTGGCCGCCGTCGCCAAGCGGCTCGGCGGGATCGCGCCGGAGCGGGAGATTCCGCCGGTGGCCGCGGAGCCCTTCACCGGGTGGTGGCGCAAGCGCGAGCGGTCGCAGCTGCGGGCGGCGGCCACGCTCGCACGGGCCGGGACGGTCGAGCCTCCGGCGGGACCGGCCGCGCCGCGCGGCGGGGTGCTGCTGTGGCCGGACACCTTCACCAACTACCTGTCCCCGGAGGCGGGCACCGCCGCGGTGCGGGTGCTGGAGGCGGCAGGCTTCCTGGTGATGCTGCCGCCGGGGCAGGTGTGCTGCGGTCTCACCTACGTCTCCACCGGCCAGCTCGACCAGGCCCGCAAGGTCATGCGCGCCACCCTGGACGCGCTGGAGCCGGTGCTCGACGACCCCGACGTCCCCATCGTGGTGCTGGAACCCCCCTGCGCCGCCGCCCTGAAGACCGACCTCGTCGAGCTGCTGCCCGGCGACCGGCGCGCCGAGCGCGTCGCCGCCCGCGTACGCACCTTCGCGCAGGTCCTGGAGGAGCGGGCGCCCGACTGGCAGCCCCCGCGCATCGACGCCCCGGCCGCCGGGCAGACCCACTGCCACCAGCACGCCGTCCTCGGCGACGGGCCCGAGCGGCGGCTGATGGAGCGGGCGGGGCTGGCTGGGTCGCTGTCGGGCGGCTGCTGCGGGCTGGCCGGGAACTTCGGCTTCGAGCGCGGGCATTACGACGTGTCCGCGGCGTGTGCGGAGGAGCAGGTGCTGCCGGCCGTACGGGGTGCCGCGCCCGGCACGGAGCTGATCGCCGACGGCTATTCGTGCCGTACGCAGATCGAGCAGCTCGGCGGCGGGCGGAAGGCGCGGCATCTGGCGGAGGTGCTGGCGGACGGGCTGGGGGACGCGGGGACGGGAGACGTCAGCCCCGCGCCGTAACGTCCAGGCGGGTGCGGACTCGGTCCACCCGGCCCGGCATCTCCAGCCGCCGCGCCGCGATGATCCGGTCCGCTATCCGCTGCAGTACGGGACTGGCCTCCGGGTCCTGGCCCTGGCTGGGCGGTGCCTGGACGACGTCCGGGAAGGCGGCGAGGACCGGGTCGTCCGCCGTGAGGACGTCGCGGCGCCGGCCGGGCTTGCGGAAGACCGCGTACTCGACGGGCGCCGGGTTGGGCTTCTCCAGCAGCACGGTGGTGTCCTCGGTGCGGCCGAGTGAGGTGATCGCGTCGAGCTCCTGGAGCAGGCCGGTGGTCTTCTCGTTCGCCCAGACCACGATGTGTTCGGCGAGGCGGACGAGGAGGCGGACGGTGTCGAGCCAGGTGTCGTCCGGGAGGTAGAGCCGCTTGTGCAGTTGCGGGGACATGCCGAGCAGCGATGAGCTCTGCTTGCCGATCTCGAGCTCGCCGGCCTTGGTGCTGGCGACGTGCACGACGGGGGTGAATTCGGAGAGCCGGTTCATGAGCGGCAGGCCGTCGCGGAAGCGGAAGATCTGGCCGTACGACTCCTGCTCCCCCTCCGCGGCGAAGAGGTGGGGACGGTCGCTCACCACGGACGATTCCAGCAGGTCGAAGTTGCGGAGGAGGAGGACGAACGGGTCGCCCGAGCAGGCGGACCGGCGGATCAGATTGGCTGTGGCGTGATGGATGCGGGCCGCCAGGTCGAGGTACGCCTCGAAGTCACCGCCCTGCTTTCGCTGCTGCGCCTCCAGGTACGCGGTCCTGAACACCGGCTCGGGGAACGTCACTTCGCCGAGCACGCGCAGCGCGTGCCGGGCGATGGCGAGGCGCTCGCCCAGGTCCGTACCGGCGGCGGGGGTCTCGTCGGCGAAGACGTCGAGGAGGTGGGCGTACTCCTCGGCGGCCGTGTCCTCCTCGCCGATCTCCAGATTGCTGATCGCTTTTTGCAGCATGGCGTCGGACAGGAGGACGCGCTGCCTGGGGTCCTGGCCCGCCCGGCAGCGCCTGATGACCTCGTCGCAGACGGCGATCGCGGCCCGGGTTCTGACGGTGTTGTTCTCGGGGGTCCGCCCGGCGCCGTGGATGGCGCAGAGGATGCCCAGGGCCGCGCAGACCGACAGCTCGGTCTCGATTCCGGCGTCACGGGGAGCGAGGTCGATCAGGCGGCGCAGGAGGACGGTCGCGCGCTCGCCCGCCGGGGCGGGGGCCAGCACCGCGATCCGGTGGCAGAAGCCGGGGTACCAGCCGGCGAGGGTCCGGTAGTGCTCGGGGTCCGCCGTCCGGTGCGCGCTGTCCAGGACATCGCTGAGGAACCATTCGGCGAGCATCAGCGCGTCGTCGTAGCGCTCCAGCGCGCCGCACCGCTCGATGGTGGTGATCACCGTCGCCCCGTCCGCGCCGTTCTGCTCCAGCCAGAGCGTGAGCGCGGTGTCCGCGACGGACCGGCGGGCGGCGCTCTCGCGCAGGTGCTCCCAGTACGCGAGCACACCGTCCACGGCCCGGTCGATCGCCACTTCCGTACCGTCGTGCACCGCCACCACCCCGATCGATTGGTGACGACACGGTACTTGGCGCGCTCATGTCGATACGGTCAGCCGCCGGATGTTCATCGGCTCGCTCACCGCAGCGCGGGCAGCACCTCGGCCGCGATCCGCGCCGCCTGCTCCCGCGCCGGGCCCGGGCCTCCGGGCATCAGATTCAGCGCCGTGAAGCCCAGCTGTCCGTAACCGGCCAGCTCCTCCGCCACCTTGGCCGCGGGCCCCGCCACGGTCCCCGCCCCCGCCTGCGCGGGCGGCCCGTCGAGCCACACCTGCACGTTGTAGGCGCAGGTGATCGCCTCCGGGTCGCGCCCCGCCGCCGCGGCGGCCGTGCGGATGCGGGCGCGCATCGCCGTGACCTCCGCCGGCCCGGCAAAGCCGAGCGAGGGAATCCAGCCGTCGGCGAGCCGCCCGGTGACATCCAGGGCCCGCGGCCCGTACGTGCCCAGCCAGACGGGAATCGGCGCGACCGGCTTCGGCTCGACATCGGCGTCCACGACCGCGTACCGCGGCCCGGCATAGCTGAACGACTTCTCCGCCCACAGCCCGCGCATGATGGCGACGGCATCGGCCATCCCGTCCACCTTCTCCCGCGGCGTCGGCACGCCGAGCCCGAAGGCGCGGAACTCGTGGTCGGAGTAGCCCCCGCCCAGCCCGAGGATCAGCCGCCCCCCGGAGAAGCGCTGCAGCGTCTCGGCCATCTTCGCGACCATCGCGGGCGGCCGGTAGGGCAGCCCGAGCACGCGCGAGGCGATGCGGATACGGGAGGTGGCGGCGGCCATCCAGGTCAGCAGCGTCCAGGTCTCGTAGGTGGGGTCGGTGCCGCAGGGGTGGTCGGAGACGGACACGAAGTCGAAGCCGAGCTCTTCGGCGGCGCGGGCGTCGCCCGCCGGGTCGGAACCGGGTGCGGCGGAGGGGGAGATGCCGAGGCCGACTAGGGAGATGGGCATGAGAGACGCCTCCAGGTTGTTTACGTGTAACCAAAACGCTAGCGGCGAGGTTGGTTACACGTCAACAAAGCCGGCTAGGCTCACGGCCATGACCAACGCCGACCCCCGCTGGCTGACCGACCCGGAGATGCGCGCCTGGATGGGCTACCGCAGGCTCCGCCTGCTCCTCGACGCCCAGATCGCCCGCGACCTGCAGCACGATTCCGGGCTCTCGGCCGCCGACTACGACGTCCTCACGGCCCTCTCCGCCGCCCCCGGCCACCGCCGCCGCCTGACCCAGCTGGCCGACCGCATGCTGTGGGCGAAGAGCCGCCTCTCCCGCCACATCGCCCGCATGGAAACCCGCGGCCTGGTGGCCCGCACCGACGTAGCAGGCGACGCCCGCGGCTCCGCCGTAACCCTCACGGAAACCGGCCTGCACACCCTGGAGCAGGCCGCCCCGGCCCATGTCGCCTCGGTCCGCCGCCACTTCATCGACCTGCTGACCGAGGACGAGCTCCGCGTCTTCGCCGAGATCACCGAGCGGGCGCTGGCGCGGCTTTGAGGTGAAAATTCAAGCACTCTTGCTTGTTTTTGCGATCGCTGGCACGCTGACGTTCAGTCAGCAGCCGCCCGTGGAGGGATCCGGATCGTGGCAGACCCCGGCGTCGTACTCGATGACCTGCGCGCTGAGAGCGCGGAGTTGGACGGGCTCGTGGCTCGGCTCGGGGACGAGGCGTGGGGTGCGCCTACGCCCGCCGAGGGGTGGTCCGTCGCGCATCAGATCGCGCATCTTCTCTGGACCGATGAGCGGTCACTCCTCGCCGCCACCGAGCCGGAGGCCTTCGTGCGGGAGTTCACCGAGGCGGTCGAGGCCAGCGGCGGTGATCTGCAGGGATTTGTGGATCAGGGGGCCGAGGAGTGGGCAGGCGCCGAGCCTGCTGTGCTGCTTGCCAGGTGGCGGGAGGCGCGCGAGGCGCTGCAGCGGGTGCTGCGGGAGCGGCCTGCCGACGCCGGGAAGATTCCCTGGTACGCGACGCCCATGAGCGTCGCCTCCATGGCCACCGCCCGGCTGATGGAGACCTGGGCGCACGGGCAGGATGTCGCCGATGCGCTCGGCGTCGAGCGGAAGCCGACCGAGCGGATCAGGCACGTCGCATGGATCGGCGTGCGGACGCGGGACTTCGCCTTCCTGAGTCACGGAATCCAGCCGCCCGAGGGCGAGTTCCGCATCGAGCTCACCCCGCCCGACGGCGCCGGCGTCTGGGCGTACGGGCCCGAGGACGCCGAGCAGCGCATCAGCGGACCGGCCCTCGACTTCTGCCTCCTCGTCTGCCAGCGCATCCATCGCGACGACACCGCCCTCCGGGCCACCGGCGCCGACGCCGAGCGGTGGCTGGGCATCGCGCAAGCCTTCGCCGGGCCGTCCGGCGGTGGGCGGGAGGCGCGCGGGTGAGCACGCTTCGTATCGGAAATGCCTCCGGCTTCTACGGCGACCGCTTCGACGCCGTCCGCGAGATGCTCACCGGTGGTGAGCTGGACGTCCTCACCGGCGACTATCTCGCCGAGCTCACCATGCTCATCCTCGGCCGCGACCGCCTGAAGGACCCCGCCCTCGGCTACGCCAAGACCTACCTGCGCCAGCTGGAAGACGGCCTCGGCCTCGCGTACGAGCGCGGCGTGAAGCTCGTCGCCAATGCCGGCGGGCTCAATCCGGCCGGGCTGGCCGCGGCGATCCGCGAGCTCGCGCTGCGCCTCGACATCCCCGTGAAGGTCGCCCATGTCGAGGGCGATGACGTGACCGCCACGGGGAGTTGGGGCGAGGGCGTCCTCGCCGCCAATGCCTATCTCGGCGGCCGCGGCATCGCCGACTGCCTGCGGGCCGGCGCGGATGTCGTCGTCACCGGCCGGGTCACCGACGCCGCGCTGGTCACCGGGCCTGCCGCCGCCCACTTCGGCTGGGGCGAGGAGGCGTACGACGAGCTGGCGGGGGCTGTTGTCGCCGGGCACGTACTCGAGTGCGGCACGCAGGCGACCGGCGGCAATTACTCCTTCTTCGGCGAGCACGACGTCGTGCGGCCGGGCTTCCCGATCGCCGAGATCGCGGCGGACGGCAGCGCCGTCATCACCAAGCACGCCGGTACGGGCGGGGCGGTGACGGTCGAGACGGTCACCGCCCAGCTGTTGTACGAGACGGCGGGCCCCCGCTATCCGGGCCCCGACGTCACCGCCCACCTCGACACCGTCCGGCTCAGCGCCGACGGCCCCGACCGGGTCCGGATCGAGGGCGCGCGCGGCGAGGCGCCGCCGCCCGATCTCAAGGTCGGCCTCAGCCGGCTCGGCGGCTTCCGTAACGAGGTCGTCTTCGTCCTCACCGGCCTGGACATCGACGCGAAGGCCGGGCTGGTGCGGGAGCAGCTGGCGCCCGCGCTGCGCGGGCTGAAGGACGTCCGCTGGACGCTCGCCCGTACGGATCATGAGGATGCCGCGGCTGAGGAGGAGGCGAGCGCGCTGCTGCGGCTCGTCGTGCGGGACGCCGATGCCGGTGCCGTCGGGAAGGCGGTCAGCGGGGCGGCGATCGAGCTGGCGCTGGCCAGCTACCCCGGCTTTCACGTCACCGCGCCGCCAGGGAAGGGCGCCCCCTACGGAGTCTTCGAGGCGGCGTACGTGCCGGTGGCCGACGTCGAACACCGGGCCGTGCTGCACACCGGCAAGCAACTGATCGTGCCGCCGCCCACGTACACCCGCCCGCTACAGCAGATCCCGGAGCCCGCCCCGCCCGAGCCGCTGCCCGCCGGGCCGGTGCGCCGCGCCCCCCTCGGCACCGTCGTCGGCGCCCGCAGCGGCGACAAGGGCGGCAGCGCGAACCTCGGCGTGTGGGCCCGTACCGAAGCGGGCTGGCGGTGGCTGGCGCACGCGCTGACCACGGACCGGCTGCGGGAACTGCTCCCGGAGACCGCCGGCCTGCCGGTGACCCGGCACGTACTGCCGAACCTCCGCTCCCTCAACTTCGTCATCGACGGCCTCCTCGGCGAGGGCGTCGCGTCCCAGGCCCGCTTCGACCCGCAGGCGAAGGCGCTCGGGGAGTGGCTGCGGGCCCGTTACCTCGACATACCTGAGGAGTTGCTGCCGTGACCGTGCTGGCGTCCGCGCTCGACCCGACGGACCCCGACTACGCCGCCAACCGCGAGGCCATGCTCGGCAAGCTCGATGAGCTGCAGCAGGAGCATGCGAAGGCGTTGGCGGGAGGTGGCGAGAAATACGTCGACCGGCATCGCAAGCGCGGCAAGCTGCTGGCGCGGGAGCGGATCGAGCTGCTCCTCGATCCCGATACGCCCTTCCTGGAGCTGTCGCCGCTGGCGGCCTGGGGCAGCGACTATCCGGTCGGCGCCTCGATGGTCACCGGCATCGGGGTCGTCGAGGGCGTCGAGTGCCTGATCACCGCCAATGACCCGACCGTACGCGGCGGCGCCTCCAACCCCTGGACCCTGAAGAAGGCCTTCCGCGCCCACGAGATCGGCTCCGCCAACCGGCTCCCCTCCATCCACCTCGTGGAGTCGGGCGGCGCGGACCTGCCGTCGCAGAAAGAGATCTTCATCCCGGGCGGCGCCCTCTTCAAGCACCTCACCCAGTCGAGCGCGGCCGGAATACCGACGATCGCCGTCGTCTTCGGCAACTCGACCGCGGGCGGCGCGTACGTCCCCGGCATGTGCGACCACGTGATCATGGTGAAGGAGCGCGCCAAGGTTTTCCTGGGCGGGCCGCCGCTGGTCAAGATGGCTACGGGTGAGGAGAGCGACGACGAGTCGCTGGGCGGGGCGGAGATGCATGCCCGGACGTCCGGGCTCGCCGACTACTTCGCCGTAGACGAGCCGGACGCGCTGCGGCAGGCGCGGGGTGTGGTGCGGCGGCTCAACTGGCGGAAGGCGTATGCGGATCCGGTCGGGCCGGTGGCCCCGCCGAAATACGACGAGGACGAGCTCCTCGGCATCGTGCCCGGCGATCTGAAGATCCCCTTCGATCCGCGCGAGGTGATCGCGCGGGTGGTGGACGGCTCGGATTTTGATGAGTTCAAGCCGCTGTACGGGGCGTCGCTGGCGACGGGGTGGGCCGAGCTGCACGGCTGGCCGGTCGGGGTGCTGGCGAATGCGCAGGGCGTGCTCTTCAGCGAGGAGTCGCAGAAGGCGGCCCAGTTCATCCAGCTGGCGAATCAGCGGGACATCCCGCTGCTCTTCCTGCACAACACCACCGGCTACATGGTCGGCAAGGAATACGAGCAGGGCGGCATCATCAAGCACGGCGCGATGATGATCAATGCCGTCTCGAATTCGAAGGTGCCGCACCTGAGTGTGCTGATGGGCGCGTCGTACGGGGCCGGGCACTACGGCATGTGCGGCCGGGCGTACGACCCGCGGTTCCTGTTCGCCTGGCCGAGCGCCAAGTCCGCGGTCATGGGACCACAGCAGCTGGCCGGCGTGCTCTCGATCGTCGCGCGGGCGTCGGCACAGGCCAAGGGCCAGCCGTACGACGAGGAGGCGGACGCCGGGCTGCGGGCGATGGTCGAGCAGCAGATCGAGGCGGAGTCGCTGCCGGCCTTCCTGAGCGGCCGGCTGTACGACGACGGCGTCATCGACCCGCGCGACACCAGGACCGTGCTCGGCCTGTGCCTTTCGGTGATCCACAACGCGCCGTACGCGGGTGTGCGCGACGGCTTCGGCGTCTTCAGGATGTGAGACCTCAGTGATTCAGAATCTTCTGGTCGCGAACCGGGGCGAGATCGCCTGCCGCGTCTTCCGCACCTGCCGCGAGCTGGGCATCGCGACGGTGGCGGTGCACTCCGACGCGGATGCGTCGGCGCTGCACGTACGGGAGGCGGACGCGGCGGTGCGGCTGCCGGGGAACGCGCCCGCGGACACGTACCTCCGCGGTGATCTGGTGGTGAAGGCGGCGCTGGCGGCGGGCGCGGATGCCGTGCACCCCGGCTATGGCTTCCTGTCGGAGAACGCGGACTTCGCGCGGGCGGTGAAGGATGCCGGGCTGACGTGGATCGGGCCGCCGCCGGAGGCGATCGAGGCGATGGCCTCGAAGACGCGGGCGAAGGCGCTGCTCGGAATCTCGCCGCTGGATCCGGCGGCGGTGACGGACGCCGATCTGCCGGTGCTGGTGAAGGCGGCGGCGGGGGGCGGCGGGCGCGGGATGCGCGTCGTACGCGAACTGGCATCGCTGCGAGCCGAGATGACGGCCGCCTCCGCCGAGGCCGCCTCCGCGTTCGGTGATGGCGAGGTCTTCGTGGAGCCGTACGTCGAGGACGGGCGGCATGTGGAAGTGCAGATCCTCGCCGACACTCACGACGCGGTGTGGGCGCTGGGCACGCGGGACTGCTCGCTGCAGCGGCGGCACCAGAAGGTGATCGAGGAGGCCCCGGCGCCCGGTCCGCTGCCGGACGGGCTGGAGGAGACGGCGGTACGGGCGGCGCGGGCGGTCGGATATGTCGGGGCGGGGACGGTCGAGTTCCTCGTCGGGCCGGACGGCCGGGCGCAGTTCCTGGAGATGAATACGCGGCTGCAGGTGGAGCATCCGGTGACGGAGCTCGTGTACGGGGTGGATCTGGTGGCGCACCAGATCCGTATCGCGGAGGGGGCATCGCTGGCGGCGGAGCCGCCGGTGGCCGGCGGGCATGCGATTGAGGCGCGGCTGTATGCGGAGGACCCGGGGGGGGATTTCGCGCCGCAGGTGGGGGAGGTGCGGGCGCTATTCATAGCCCGTCCGGCGTTTGAGGACGAGGCGCGAAGCGCCGATACGGGGTCCGGGGCGGAGCCCCGGGAAGGCGGGCGCGGGGCACCCCCCGCAGATTCGGGTAGGGGCGGGCTCGGGGACATCACCCTCCGCCTCGACACCGGCTACGCCGCAGGCGACACCGTCACCCCCCACTACGACCCGCTCCTAGCCAAGTTCATCGTCCACGCCCCCACCCGGCCGGAGGCCCTCCGCAAGCTCGCCCGCGCGCTGGACACAGCCCGCGTCCACGGGCCCGTAACCAACCGCGACCTCCTCACCCGCTCCCTCCGCCACCCGGAATTCGCGGCAGCCCGCATGACCACCGGCTTCTACGACCGCCACCTCGCGGACCTGACCACCCCCACCCCCGGCGGCGACCTCGCCGCCCTCGCGGCGGCCATCGCCGACGCCACCACCCCCAAGGGCCAGGGCGCCTGGCGCAATCTCCCCTCCCAGCCGCAGCTGAAGACGTACAGCGACGCACACGGCACCCGCCACGAGATCCGCTACCACCGCACCCGCACCGGCTACCAGCCAGTCGACTTCCCGGGCGTCACCGTCGTGAAAGCAACCCCCACCCACGTGACCCTCGAGTCCGACGGCGTCCGCCGCACGTACGAGATCACCGCATACGACGACGACACCGTCCACGTGAACAACCACGCCCTCCGCCAGGAGCCCCGCTTCCCGGAGGCGGCATCCCACACCGCCCCCGGCTCGCTCCTCGCCCCCATGCCCGGCACGGTCGTCCGCATCGCCGACGGCCTCGCGCAGGGCGTAAGCGTCACCCAAGGCCAGCCGCTCCTCTGGCTGGAGGCCATGAAGATGGAGCACAAGATCACCGCTCCCGCCTCCGGCACCCTCACCGCGCTCCACGCCGAACCCGGCCGCCAGGTCGAGGTCGGCGCCCTGCTCGCCGTCGTCCAGGAATCGCAGGAGGAAGAGACCCCATGACCAGCCCCACCCTCGAATCCGAGGAGCACAAGGCCCTCCGCGCCGCGGTCTCCGCGCTCGGCAACCGCTACGGCCGCGACTACTTCGCACAGGTCGTACGCGACGGAAAGCACACCGACGAGCTGTGGGCGGAGGCCGGGAAGCTCGGCTATCTCGGGGTGAATCTGCCCGAGGCGTACGGCGGCGGAGGCGGCGGCATCGCCGAGCTCGCCATCGTCCTGGAGGAGCTGGGCGCCGCCGGCAGCCCACTCCTCATGCTCGTCGTCTCGCCCGCCATCTGTGGCACCGTCATCGCCCGCTTCGGCACCGAGGCCCAGAAGCAGCAGTGGCTCCCGGGCCTCGCCGACGGCTCCCTGAAGATGGCCTTCGGGATTACGGAACCGGACGCCGGCTCCAACTCCCACCGCATCACGACCACCGCGCGGCGCGACAAGGAGACGGGCGACTGGCTGCTGACCGGCCGCAAGGTCTTCATCTCCGGCGTCGACATAGCCGACGCCACCCTCATCGTCGGCCGCACCGAGGACGCGAAGACCGGCAAGCTCAAGCCCTGCCTCTTCATCGTCCCCCGCGACACCCCGGGCTTCTCCCGCTCGCAGATCTCCATGGAACTCTTCGCCCCGGAGAAGCAGTTCGAGCTGGTCCTCGACGACGTCCGGCTCCCCGCCGACGCCCTCGTCGGCGACGAGGACGCGGGCCTGCTCCAGCTCTTCGCGGGCCTCAACCCCGAGCGCATCATGACCGCCGCCTTCGCCATCGGCATGGGCCGGCACGCGCTCGGCCGCGCGCTGGACTACGCCCGTACCCGGCAGGTCTGGAAGGGCGGCCCGATCGGCGTCCACCAGGCACTGGCCCACCCCCTCGCGCAGGCGCACATCGAGATCGAGCTGGCCCGCCTCATGACCCAGAAGGCCGCCGCCCTCTACGACCTCGGCGACGACACCGGCGCCGGCGAGGCCGCGAACATGGCGAAGTATGCTGCCGCGGAGGCCGCCGTGAAGGCCGTCGACCAGGCCGTTCACACCCTCGGCGGCAATGGCCTGACCACGGAGTACGGCCTCGCCCAGATGATCCAGGCGGCCCGCGTCGCCCGGATCGCGCCGGTCAGCCGGGAGATGATCCTCAACTACGTCTCCCACCAGTCCCTGGGCCTGCCCAAGTCGTACTGAGGGAAGGGGAGACATGGAACCGCTGGTAAAGAGCAAGACCAAAGACGGCATCACCACCCTCACCCTCGACTCCCCGCACAACCGCAACGCCCTCTCCGCCCAGCTCCTGCGCGAACTGCACGAGGCGCTGTCCGCGGCCGAGCACGACGACGCGGTACGGGCGGTGGTGCTCACTCACGCCGCGGAGACCTTCTGCTCGGGCGCGGACCTGTCGGAGGCCGGCTCCGCGGACGCCATCGAGGGCCCGCGCGCGCTCGCCGCGCTGCTGCGCACGATCGTCGAGCTGCCGAAGCCGGTGATCGCCCGCGTCAGCGGCGCTGCCCGGGCGGGCGGGATCGGCCTCCTCGGCGCCTGCGACATCGTGGTGGCGGGGACGGGCGCGTCCTTCGCCTTCACCGAGGCGCGGCTGGCGCTCGCGCCCGCCGTCATCTCCATCCCGCTGCTGTGCCGCATCGACACCCGCGCCGCGGCCCGCTACTTCCTCACCGGGGAGCATTTCGACGGCGTCGAGGCGGCCCGTATCGGCCTGGTCACCATCTCCGCCATGAGCGCGAAGATGGCCCTCAGCCCGATCCTCGACGGCATCCGCCGCGCCTCCCCGCAGGGGCTGGCGGAGTCGAAGAAGCTGGTGACGGCCGACATTCTGCGCGCCTTCGACCGCGATACGGAGGACCTGGCCGCGCTCTCGGCCCGCCTCTTCACCTCGGCCGAGGCGCGCGAGGGCATGATGGCGTTCCTGGAGAAGCGGGACCCCGCATGGCGGTGACCCGCCCCCGCGGCCGCGCGCCACGTCAGGACCGCAGCCGGGCCACCCGGCAGCGGCTCCTGGAGGCGGCCGTCGACTGCCTCGCGGAACACGGCTGGAGCGGGTCCACCGTGACGGTGGTGGCGGAGCGGGCCGGTGTGTCGCGGGGTGCGGCGCAGCATCACTTTCCCACCAGGGAGGACCTGTTCACGGCCGCCGTGCAGCACGTCGCCGTGCAGCGGTCGGAGGCGCTGCGCGAGCTCGTCGCCGAGCAGGACGGGGCGGACCGGGCGACGGTGGCGCGGGCGCTGGTCGAGCTGTACGCGGGCCCGCTCTTCCGCGCCGCGCTCCAGCTGTGGGTCGCGGCGGCGAACGAGGAGGGCCTCCGCCCCCGCGTCACCGCCCTGGAGGCCCGCGTCGGCCGCGAGGCCCACCGCATGGCGGTGGAACTCCTCGGCGCGGACGAGTCGATCCCCGGCGTCCGCGAAACCATCCAGGGCTTCCTGGACATGGCCCGCGGCCTCGGCCTCGCCAACGTACTGACGGACGACACAGCCCGCCGCGAGCGCGTGGCCGCGCACTGGGCGGAGCTGCTCGACCGGGCCCTGGCGGGCTGAGCCCTCGCGCTAGCGCAGCGGCGCCTGTACCGCGTCGTAGCCCTCGATCTCGCGCGGGCTGCGGGACTTCGGGCCTACGTACCGGGCCGACGGGCGCACCAGGCGGCCCGTGCGCTTCTGCTCCAGGACGTGGGCCGACCAGCCGGCCGTGCGGGCGCAGGTGAACATCGATGTGAACATGTGCGCCGGCACCTCCGCGAAGTCCAGGACGATCGCCGCCCAGAACTCCACATTCGTCGCCAGCACCCGGTCGGGCCGCCGCGCGTGCAGCTCGGCCAGCGCCGCCTTCTCCAGCGCCTCCGCGACTTCGAAGCGCGGCGCGCCCAGCTCCTTCGCCGTCCGCCGCAGCACCCGCGCCCGCGGGTCCTCGGCGCGGTACACCCGGTGCCCGAAGCCCATCAGCCGGTCGCCCTTGTCCAGGGCCTGCTTCACGTACGCGTCCGCGTCGCCGGTCCGCTCGATCTCCTCGATCATCCCGAGTACGCGCGACGGCGCACCACCGTGCAGCGGCCCGGACATCGCGCCGACCGCGCCGCTCAGCGAGGCCGCGACATCGGCGCCGGTCGAGGCGATCACCCGGGCAGTGAAGGTGGAGGCATTCATGCCGTGCTCGGCGGCCGACGTCCAGTACGCGTCCACGGCGGCGACATGCTTCGGGTCCGGCTCGCCCCGCCACCGGATCATGAACCGCTCGACGACCGTCTTCGCCTTGTCGATCTCCTTCTGCGGCACCATCGGCAGCCCCTGCCCGCGCGCCGACTGCGCCACGTACGACAGCGCCATCACAGCCGCCCGCGCCAGGTCCTCGCGGGCCCGCGCCTCATCGATGTCGAGCAGCGGTTTCAGGCCCCATACGGGAGCCAGCATCGCCAGCGCGGACTGCACATCCACCCGGATATCACCGCTGTGCACCGGGATCGGGAACGGCTCGGCCGGCGGCAGGCCCGGCTTGAAGGCGCCGTCGACGAGAAGTCCCCAGACATTCTCGAAGGAGACATGCCCGACAAGGTCCTCGATGTCGACGCCGCGATAGCGGAGCGCGCCGCCTTCCTTGTCGGGCTCGGCGATCTCCGTCTCGAACGCGACTACTCCTTCGAGTCCGGGTACGAAGTCGGACATCAGGCGGCTCCCTCGTGATGGTCTCAGCGATGCTGGAACAACGAATCGGTTCCGCGGCTTGTGAGCTCGCGTTCCGTAACGCCGTTTCCCGGGTTTTGCCCCGCCGCGGGCGGCCTCACCCACCCGCAAGCCCGGCCACGATATCCCGCGACCGGAGGAGGTCTACAGTGCTCCGCTGCCTGATTCTGTCGGGTCACGCACATGCGTGGCACCGTGACATGGTCCACACTGACCGATCCGCGGCCAGGAGGATTACGCCGGTGGTCCGGTGGGCAAACTGTTCGGGCTTCCGGCGGCTTGGCTGACAAGATGAACGCGTGCGACACGATTCCGCTGATGCTGCATATGACCCCGCCGCCATGCGCGCCTCGTACCGATCCGCCGGACTGGCGGAGGAGGAGCTGGCGCCCGGCCCGTACGAGCAATTCGACCGCTGGTTCAAGCAGGCGGCCGAGAGCGGGCTCTACGAGCCGAACGCCATGGTCGTCGCCACCGCGGACGCCGACGGGCGCCCCAGCACGCGCACGGTGCTGCTGAAGCACTACGACGACCGCGGCTTCGTCTTCTACACGAACTACGGCTCCCGGAAAGGGCGGGAACTGGCGGCCAATCCGCGGGTCTCGCTGCTCTTCCCGTGGCATCCGCTCGCCCGGCAGGTGATGGTCTGCGGGACGGCGGAGCGGACCGGGCGGGACGAGACGGCGGCGTATTTCCGGACCCGGCCGCACGGGTCGCAGCTGGGGGCGTGGGCGAGCGAGCAGTCGTCGGTGGTCGGGTCGCGGGCGGAACTCGACCGCCGCTATGCGGACTTGGCGGAACGCTATCCGGAGGGCGAGCAGGTGCCGGCGCCGGCGGAGTGGGGCGGCTTCCGGGTGGTGGCTCAGACGGTGGAATTCTGGCAGGGGCGGGAGAATCGCTTGCACGACCGGCTGCGCTATGTCCTGGCGGACGGCGGGTGGACGGTGGAGCGGCTGTGTCCGTAGGTCCGTAGCGCCACCTGGAACGCAGTCGACCCGCGACTCTGGTCCCCTCTGGAGGGGGCCGGCCGGACGTACCGGCGAGCCGCGGGTCGGGTAACTGCTTGAGATTGGGCCGGCTGGGTGCACCGCTCGCACCCTGGTCCGGCATGGCGCCATAGAGGCGCGACGCGGACCGCTAGCCCGCAGTCACCTCACGCGTCCGGTAATCAATCATCTGCCGAACCACCTCCCTTCTCGTGTGCCCCACAGACTAGGCACGGCCGGATCCGCT
Source organism: Streptomyces boninensis (assembly GCF_048572725.1). NCBI lineage: Bacteria > Bacillati > Actinomycetota > Actinomycetes > Kitasatosporales > Streptomycetaceae > Streptomyces > Streptomyces boninensis. Next base: position 4,306,491 of record NZ_CP183837.1, on the reverse strand, counting down.
CTCAACCGAATAAAGAATTGGGCGAAGTGGGTGTGGGCTGCGTCACGTTCGAGGTTGAATGATCGCAGCAGCCACGGGTCAACCAGGGGGTGCCGGGATGAGCGCTACGCGCGACACTAAGCGGCCGGGTCCGGCCTCAGACGCGCCTGCGCCGCCCCCATCCGGCCGCCCCGACCTGCTGACCGCGCTCCTCGACGGCATGGACGCGGCTCTCTGCGCCTTCGACGCCGACGGCCAGGTCACCCACTGGAACCGCGAGGCGGAGCATCTCCTGGGCTGGACCACGGAGGAGGCCGTCGGCCGCGACGGCTTCGCCGGCTGGGCGGTGCGCGACGAGGACGCAGAGGAGGTCCAGAGCCGGCTGCTGTCGGCGATGGGTGCGCCCGGGCGGCAGGTGCACGAGTTCGCGCTGCTGACGAAGGACGGGCGGCGGGTGCTGGTGCGGACGCAGTCCGCGGGGGTCCGCACGGCGGACGGTGAACCGGCCGGCGTGTACTGCGCGTTCAGCGAGGTGCATGCGCAGATCGACCTGGAGCGGTCGATCGCGCTGAGCGAGGCGCTCTTCGAGGACGCGGCGTGGGGTGTGGTGCTCGTAGACGCCGATCTCCGCCCTGCGGTGGCGAACGGGCAGGCGGCGCGGGCGCTGCGCACCGGGCGGTCCGCGCTGCTCGGGCGGCCGCTCGGGGAGCTGCTTGAGCAGGGCGTCGAGGAGCTCGAGAGCGCGCTGCAGCACGTGATGGCGCAGGGTGCGCCCTCCGCCCCCGCCGACGTGTGGGTGGCGGTGCGCGGCGAGGCCGGCGAGCCGGTACGGCGCCGGTGCTGGCGCAGCGCCTTCGTACGCCTGGCGTCACCGCTGGCGGAGGAGCCGGTGCCGCTGGGCGTGGGCTGGCTCTTCCAGGACATCACGGAGGCAAAGCTCGCCGAGCAGGAAGCCTCGGTGGTGCGCTTCCGCGACCATCAGCTGCACCGGGCGGGGCGGGCGGCGGCGGAGTGCGAGGAGCCGATGGAGGCGGCGACGGTCTATCTGGACTTTGCGCTGGCCGGTTTCGCGGATGATGCGCTGATTGATGTGCGGCGGGGGGATGGGGGGCGGGCGGCCGCCGGGGCAGCGTCTTCTGCGTCTATCTCTGCTTCTGCCGTGGTGCAGCTGGTACGGGTCGCCGCGACGCCGGCGGCGGGCCCCGGGCCGTGCTTGCCGACGGGGCCTTCCGGGTTTCCGGTGCGCTATCCGGCGGGGCACCCCGCGCTGCAGGCCGTTGAGCGGGGCGGATCCGTGCGGTCGAGCTGCGGCGGGGCTGACGCGGAGGTCGCGCAGGGCTGGGCGGCAGCGCGAAAGTGGCCGGAGGGGAGCGTCCATGCGCTGTGCGCCGTCCTGCGGAGCAGGGGGCGGACGCTGGGGGTGGTGACGTTCCTGCGGCGGTCGTCGCGGAAGGCGTTCACGCGGGCTGACGCGCAGTATGCGGAGGATGTTGCGATCCGGGTGGCGTCGGCGTTGGACCTGGCGGAGCTGCTCGGGTAGCGCTGGGGTTGCGCCTGCGGTGCGTAGGGCGAGAGCCGCCTAGCCACCTCTTCGAGTGACTTGGATGACGAGGAGTTCCGGGCGGCGGAGCGGTTTGCCGACCGGCTGGCGAAGGATGCGGGAGACCGATCAGGTCATGCGAGCTCAGAGAGCGCGTAAGACGTGCGAGGCAGAGCATCCGCCGGCGGCGGGGCGGCGGATGGACTTTGCGCAGGCCGTATTTGAGCGTCGGAGCGCGCTCGGTTGGAGTGCTGCCGAGCTTGCCGGGCGGGCCGGGATGGCCGAGGAGGAGATCGAGCGGATCGAGGAGAGCGGCGTCGATCCGACGCTCGAGCTCATCGAGCAACTCGCAGCCGCGCTCGAGTCCGGTGCCCGCATCACGCCCGGTGCTACGCCGGAGTTCGCCTTTGAGGCGCGGGCGGCCTGACGGCTACTCCTGTTTTCTCCGCGGGCAGGTAGGGCAGGGGAGATCGACTCGAGTGGGTCGGGCGGATGCCAACCCATCCGGATTCGGTGCCAACCCACCCGAACCGATGTCAACCCACCACCCAGGTCCCAACGCTCAGTCAGCTCCCGCAGAACTCGGTCTCGACGGCCGCGTCCTCCAGTCGCTGTTCGCCCCAGTCGCCGTTGCGGTTCATGGTCATGACGCGGCGGCCGTCCGCCGAGGCGACCGTCCGGGTCGCGGACCCCGGGATCATGCCGCCGTGGCCCCACACCCAGCAGCCCTCCTTGAGCTTGAAGTGCCGTATGCCGAGGCCGTAGCGGTCCTGCGGACCGCCGTGTCCCTTGTCGCCGTCGACATGGACCGCGTCGAGGAGCTGCCGCTGCTGGGCGGGCGGCAGCAGCTTGCCGGCCAGCAGCTCGGACAGGAAGGTGTTGACGTCTCCGACGGTCGAGATGATCTGGCCGGCGGAGAAGGCGACGGTGGGGCTGAACTCGGTGACGTCGCGTACTTTCGCTTCCGGCGGGTCCTCGAACAGCGTGGAGTAGTGCCGCGCGTGCGGTGCGGGCAGGTGGGGTGAGGTGCCCGGCACGCTCGTGCCGCGCAGGCCGAGCGGCCGGATGATGAGACGCTTGACCGCCTGGGCGTAAGTGTCGCCGGTGGCCTTCTCGATGATCATGCCGGCGAGGATGTAGTTGGTGTCGGAATAGTCCCACCTGCCTGGCCTGCCGGGCCTGCTGCCCTGCTCCGGCTGGAAGTTGGGCGGGTGGGTGAGCGCGATGTTCACCAGTTCCTCCGGAGACCACCTGGTGTAGCGGTTCCGGTCGAACTTGTCCCCCGCGTACTTGGCGCGGAAGCCCTCGTCCATGTTGTAGTCGAAGACGCCGCTGGTGTGGTTGAGCAGGTGCCGCACGGTGATGTTCTCCGGCCGGTAGCCCTTGCCGCGCACCACCCCGGGCAGCCAGTCCGCCACGCTGTCGTCCAGCGAAATCCTGCCCTTGGCTTCGAGCTTGAGCAGCACCGCGGCGGTGAAGATCTTAGTGACGCTGGCGATTCGGAACTTCTCGCCCGTATGCCTCGGCCGCTCGGTGGCCAGGTCACCGACACCGGCCCGGCCGTTCCACACACCGCGCGCGTCCCGTACCCGGGCGATGACGCCGGGGGTGCCCTGCGCGACGATCTCATCCAGCACGGCCTGGGTCTTCGCGTGCGCGGCCTGGGTGTTCGGCGGTAAGGGGGACGGTGCGTGGTGGGGTGGCCCGGCCGATGCGGTGGTGGTGGCGGTGAGCGTGGCCAGGGCGACGACTGCGACGGCAAGGGCGATGCGGGGTCCACGGGAGGCCTGTTGACGGCTCATGAGAACAGCCCACCAAGTGCCCGTACCCGACAGCATCGGGAAGATCCCGGAAAGGGGTCCGGGATACGACCTAGGGGCGCTGCCGGCTCGGGGCCGGGTAAGTGGCTAGGCCGCGTGCAACGCCACCGTGGGCGACACCCGGGCCGCCCGCACCGCCGGATACAACCCCGCGACCGACCCGATCACCAGCGTCGCCCCGAAGCCCTCCGCCATCGCCCACGGCGGCACCACCCACGGGATCCCGGACACCGACGCGTACGCGAAGGTGGCGCCCGCGCCCAGGACGACCCCCGCCAGCCCGCCCAAGCCGCTCAACAGCAGTGACTCCGTCACGAATTGCAGCCGGACCTGCCCCTTCGTCGCCCCCATCGACCGCCGCAGCCCAATCTCATGCCGCCGCTCGAGCACCGAAATGATCATGGTGTTGGCGACCCCGACACCTCCCACCAGCAGCGCCACTCCACCCAGCCCGAGCAGCAGATTCGTGAACGCCCCCTCGGACGCGGCCTTGGCCGCCAGCGCATCAGAAGGATTCGACACCTCGACCTCCTCCGGCGCCTCCGGATTGACGCTCCGCGGCAGCAGCCCGCGCACCGCATCGACGCGATCCTCCGCAGAGCGCTCATAGATCGACGTCGGGCTGCCGTCGAACCCGAGCAACTGCTCGGCCGCATCCCACCCCACCAGCGCCGACCGCTCCAGATCCGTGGCGAGCGGCAGCTCCCCGAGGATCCCGATCACGGTGAAGTACCGTTCGCCGATCCATACTTGCTGCCCCGGTTTCGTAATGCCGAGCCGCTCCGCCGCCGCACTGCCGAGCACCGCCGCCGGGTACTTTCCCGTGGCCTTGTTCAGCCACGTGCCCTTCACGGCCTTGCCCTGAAGCGTCCGCAGCAGGTTCTCCGACGCCGCGTTCACCGTCAGCCCTCCGCTCAGCTCCTCCGGGACGTGCTGGGAGCGGTACACGCTGTGGTCCATGGCGCCGATCGCGCCGACGTTCTCGACCCCGTCGATACGGCCCACCATCTCCGGCGCCGCCCGCGGCAGCTTCGCCTCCTCACCCGTAAGAAAGGACTGGCCGGGCTCGACGACCAGCATGTTCGTCCCCAGCTTGTCGAGCTGCCGGAGCAGATCCGCCTTCGACGACTCCGAGATCCCGACCACCGAGATCATCGTCGCGATGCCGATCGCAATCCCCAGCGCCGACAGCAACACCCGCACCGGCCGCCCCCGCAGCCCCGCCGACCCGACCTGCCATACGTCACGCCCGGCCAGTCGCGCCGGACGCAGCCCCGACCGCCGTCGCGGACTCATACCGCACCCCCCGCCACCGCGGCCGCCGGCGCGGCACGCCGGCGATCCTCCGTGATCAGCCCATCCCGCAGCCGCACCTGTCGCGGCAAGGCGCCGGCGATCTCGCGGTCATGCGTGATGACCGCGATCGTGCTGCCTTGGTCATTGAGCTCGCGGAGCAACGTCAGCACCGCCTCCCCGGACGCGCTGTCCAGCGCGCCCGTCGGCTCGTCCGCCAGCAGCAGGTCCGGCTCGCCGACCACCGCACGGGCGATGGCCACGCGCTGCTTCTGGCCGCCGGACAGCTCGCGCGGACGATGCGTCGTACGGTCGCCGAGCCCCACGCGGTCCAGGGCCTCCACTGCCTGGCGCCTGCGGCGGGAGTGGGAGAGGCCCGAGTAGCGCAGGCCCTCCATGACATTGGCGAGGGCGGTGGCGTCCGGGACCAGGTGGAAGGCCTGGAAGACGAAGCCGATATGGGCCGCGCGCAGCGCCGACAACTCGCGGTCCGACAGCGCCCCGACATCGTGCCCCGCGATACCGACCGTCCCGGCCGTGGGACGGTCCAGCGTGCCCGCGATGTGCAGCAGCGTGGACTTCCCCGAGCCCGACGGCCCGACAATGGCGAGCAGTTCACCGCGCCCCACCGCCAGATCCACCCCGGCCAGCGCGGCCACGCCGCCCGGGTACTCCTTCGTCACGCCGCGCAGATCCATGACCGGGGCGGTCACGCCATTCAGATCGTCGTCCGTCATGTCTTGGGCACCCCGACCTTCATGCCCGCCTTGAGGCCACCGCCGGTGACCTCGACGCGTCCGTTCGCGAAGAGCCCCAGCTCCACCTTTACGTCCCGCGCCTTGCCGCCCTCGACCACCTGCACGGCGAAGCCGCCGGACGGGTCCGCGAGCAGGGACTCCACCGGCACGTGCAGGGCGTTCTTGGCCGACTCGCCCTTCAGATGCACGGTGACCGGGGCCTTGTCGACGCCCTCGACCTTGTCCGCGTCGTCCAGGTCGACCGCGACCTTCACCTTCGGTTCGTCCTCGCCAGAGCCGCCCGGCTCGCCCCCGCCCCCGCCGGACGCCGTCTTACCGACCGAAGTGATCTCACCCGAGGCCCTCGAACCATCCGGCAGATCCACCGAGACCTCATCCCCCGGCTTCGTACCGGCCGCATCCTCGACCTTCAGGTCAAAGGTGACCTGCCGCTCCGCACCGGTCGCCGTCAGCACCGGCCGGCCCGGCGACAGGAGCTCCCCCACCGAAGCCTCCGCCGACTGCAGTCGTACGGCTCCGGGCGCGAAGGCGATCTGCGACGGGCCGACGCGGCCGGTCTGCTTCAGGCCGTGGGCCTTCTGCCAGGCCTTGACGCCCTTGGCCGTACCCGCCGTGAACTCGTCGTCGGCCGTGAGGCCCGAGCCGTGGCCGAGGGCGATCAGGTTCTGCTTCAGCTGGCGGACGTCCTCGCCCTCCGAGCCCTGCTTCAGCTCGCGGTACATGGGGCGGGAGCCGTACAGCAGATGGACCGGGCCGCCGTTGAGCTCGTACAGGCGGCCGTCCCGCTTGATGTCGGTGCCGGTCTTCGGGCGCCAGGTGAGTACGCCCTGGCCACCCGCGTTGATCTTGCGTTCCGAGGAGTAGCCGAGGGTGCCCTTGGCGGTCGACGTACTGGTGAGCGTGGACTGCTCGACGGCGGCGGTGGCCTGCGGCAGGTCGCTCTCCCGGGCCGGGGGCGGCGAATCGTCGCCCGTGAGCGCGCTGGCCGCGACGGCGCCGCCGCCCGCGAGGAGGGCGGCGGTCACCGCGGCGATGAGGGTCTTCTTGCTGCGCATGGCGGCGTCAGCCCTCGTAGACCTTCGCGGAGCACTTCTTGCTGGCGGCCTGGAACTTCGCCTCGTCGCCCTCGGGCATCGGCTGCGCCTTCGTCGAGCCCTTGTCGAACTTGGGGTCCTTGAAGTCCAGCCCCTCGCCGCGCATGCACTTCGCGAAGGCCAGCGCCTTGTCCTTGTCGGCCTGGCTCATCTCCTTGCCGCCGCCGGGGCCGCCCGCGTCCAGGCCGCAGGCCTTCATGGCGGCCGCCATTTCCTTCTGGGAGAGGTCGCCGGCGCCGATGCCCAGCATGTCGCTGTTGTTCTTCGGTTCCTTGATGTCCACGCCCTTTTTGCGCAGGCAGTCGTACTGCTTCGCCTTGTCGGCGGCGGCATCGCGCTTCTTGTCGGCGGCGCTGTCGCCGTTGCTGTCTCCCCCTGAGGAACAGGCGGCAGTGAAGAGGGCCAGGGCTGATATTGCGGCGGCCGCGGACATGCGGATCATGTGCTTCGTCTGCGTCATGCCGCGCAGGCTGGCAGCGGGCGGTGTTTCCTTTCCTTAACGCGGCGCTCTTTACAGCGACGAAAGGCCCCTTTCGGATAGAGAGGGGACATGCGCGTACTGGTCGTGGAGGACGAGGCTTTCCTCGCGGAGATGATCGCCGAGGGGCTGCGCCGCGACGCCCTCGCCGTGGATGTGGCCGCCGACGGGCGGGAGGCGCTGCGCAAGCTGCAGTTCGGGGCGTACGACGTGATGGTCCTGGACCGCGATCTGCCCGGCGTGCACGGCGACGACGTGTGCCGGCGGGTCGTCGGCGAGGGGCTGCTCACGCGGATTCTCATGCTCACCGCCTCCGGGACCGTGCACGATCGCGTCGAGGGGCTCGGGCTCGGCGCCGACGACTATCTGGGGAAGCCCTTCGCGTACGAGGAGCTGCTCGCCCGGGTGATCGCGCTCGGGCGGCGGACCACGCCCGCGCTGCCGCCGGTGCTGCGTCGCGGCGACATCGCCCTGGACACCGCCGCCCGGTCGGCGACCCGGGGCGGGCGGGTGCTGGCGCTGTCGCGCAAGGAGTTCGCGGTGCTGGAGGCGCTGCTGCGCGCCGACGGAGCCGTACTCAGCGCCGAGGACCTGATCGAGCAGGTCTGGCACGAGGACATCAGCTACCGCAGCAATGCGGTGCGGGTCACGGTCAGCAAGCTGCGCACCAAGCTCGGCGACCCGCCCGTGATCGATACGGTGCCGGGGTCCGGCTATCGCATCTCGGCGGTGGCCGCGTGATGCGCCGCCTCGCCCTCGGCCTGTCGCTGGGCAGCGAGCGCGCCCGCCTGACCGCCCTGTACAGCGCGCTGCTGCTGCTCGCCGGGGGCGGGCTGATCGCGCTGGTGTACTTCCTGCTGCGGCAGGGGATCTACGGGACCATCGCGGGCGCGGTGGAGACGGCGCCGCTGGACGACGACCCGGGCTCCCGGCGGGCCTCGCCGTCCCCCGTCGCCTCGGTCCCGGCGGAGCGGGCGGAGCCGCCCACCGAGGGCCTGGCCGTCACCAGGGTCGCCAACACCGTCGGCAGCGCCACCCTCAGCGACCTCCTCACCGTCTCCCTCATCGCCCTCGGCGTCTTCGCCGTCGTCTCGATCCTGCTCGCCTGGTGGATGTCCGGGCGGGTGCTGCGGCCGGTCTCGGTGATCACGGACACCGCCCGGCAGCTGAACGCCGAGAATCTCCACGAGCGGATCGCGCTGACCGCCCCGCCGGGTGAGCTGAAGCAGCTCGCCGACACCTTCGACGGGATGCTCGACCGGATCGAGCGGCTGGTCGGGGCGCAGCAGCGGTTCGCCGCGAATGCCGCGCACGAGCTGCGCACGCCGCTCGCGCTGCAGCGGGCCGCCGCCGAGATCGGGCTCGCGGGGGAGCCGGATGCGGAGCGGGTGGCGCAGATCCGTACGAAGCTGATCGAGATCTCCGACGACAGCGAGCGGATGATCGAGGGGCTGCTGCTGCTTGCGGCCTCCGAGCAGGGGCTGGAGCGGCGCGAGGAGGTGTCGCTCGACGACCTCGCCTCCACGGCGACGCTCGGGGCGGGGCCGGAGGCCGCCGAGGCCGGGGTGGAGCTGGTGCTGACGGCCGGGGAGGCGAAGGTGGAGGGGGACCCGGTGCTCCTTGACCGGCTGGTGCACAACCTGGTCGCGAACGCTGTTCGCTACAACCATCGCGGGGGGACGGTGGAGATTCGTACGGGCGGGACGGAGCTCACCGTCGTGAATACCGGGTCCGTGGTGGATCCGGAGGCGGTGCCGCTGCTCTTCGAGCCGTTCCGGCGGGCCGAGGCGCGGCGCCACCAGCTGGGGGAGGGGGTCGGGCTCGGGCTGTCGATCGTCTCGGCGATCGCGCGGGCTCACGGGGCCGAGGTGGGCGCGGAGGCCAATGACGGCGGGGGGCTCACGGTGCGCGTGGAGTTCCCGCGCGCCCCGTAAATCAAGGGCTTCGCGCATGCAAGACCCGGTTGTCAGTGCGGTGCGTCAGAATAGAGGGCAGGGCCACCGCACGAAGACATCTAGGGGCACGCATGTCCGGACTGATTGACACCACGGAGATGTATCTCCGCACCATCCTCGAGCTGGAGGAGGAGGGCGTCGTCCCCATGCGCGCGCGAATCGCGGAGCGGCTCGACCAGAGCGGTCCCACGGTCAGCCAGACCGTCGCGCGCATGGAGCGGGACGGCCTGGTCACCGTCGCCGGTGACCGCCATCTCGAGCTCACCGACGAGGGCCGCAAGCTGGCCACCCGCGTGATGCGCAAGCACCGCCTGGCCGAGTGTCTCCTGGTCGACGTGATCGGCCTGGAGTGGGAGCAGGTCCATGCCGAGGCCTGCCGCTGGGAGCATGTGATGAGCGAGGCGGTCGAGCGGCGGGTGCTGGAGCTGCTGCGGCATCCGACCGAGTCGCCGTACGGAAATCCCATCCCGGGCCTGGAGGAGCTGGGCGACAAGCAGGAGGTCGACCCGTTCCTGGAGGACGGCATGGTCAGCCTCTCCGACCTGGGCGCCGGCGGAGACGGCAAGACGGTCGTCGTGCGCCGCATCGGCGAGCCCATCCAGGCCGACGCCCAGCTGATGTACACCTTGCGGCGGGCCGGCGTGCAGCCCGGTGCCGTCGTGAGCGTGACGGACTCGGCGGGTGGCGTGCTGATCGGCAGCAGCGGCGAGGCGGCGGAGCTGGACTCCGACGTGGCCTCGCATGTCTTCGTCGCAAAGGGCTGAGAAGGGCGGAGTGGGACGAGACGCGGCAGCGCGCACCAACCGAATCGCGCATCTGTCACAAATACTGTCCGGCGGAAGGGCAGCGGGATACGGCCGCGCGTGCGACGCTGTCGCTGACGCCCGCGGGCGGAGCCCGCTATGGACACGGCCGGCTGTGGCGAACCCTCGCCGGTCACAGGGGAGGGGGCAGATGTGCTGACCCCGCGCATGACCCGCATGACGAAGGCCCCGGCGCCTGGCGTCGCCGGGGCCCCGCCTCCCCTTGCCGACCCGGAGCCCCGAGCTCTCAGGGTCGCCCCCCGCCGCGCGGCGGCCTCCCCAACGGCCCGCCGCACGGTCTCAGTCCTCCCCACGGGGGCGGCCGTCAACCCTTGCCGATGGTCACCCGATCGTGGGGTGTTGCCGGCGAGGACGGCTTACTCGAATGGATTTTCGATAGTGTGAGACCTGCTCAAGGGCTGTATTGATTACAGAAGTGGGGGTGCCGGCTTTTATGGTGCGTCGCATCGATGTGACAGGCGCGGGCGGGGTCAAGCTCGCCGCCTGGGAGTATGCGGATCCGCCCAAGGGCCTGCCCGAGGGCGGGACGGCCGATCGCCATGCGGCGGCGGCGGACCGGCCCAGCGTCCTGTTATTGCACGGCCTGATGGGCCGGGCCTCGCATTGGGCGGCCACCGCCCGCTGGCTCGCCGAGCGGCATCGGGCCATCGCCGTCGACCAGCGCGGCCACGGCCGCAGCGGCAAGCCGGCCGCGGGCCCGTACGACCGGGATGCCTACGTCGCCGACGCCGAGGCCGTCATCGAGCAGCTCGGCCTCGCGCCCGTCACCCTCATCGGCCATTCCATGGGCGCGCTCACCGCCTGGCAGCTCGCCGCCCGCCGGCCCGACCTCGTCCGCGCGCTGGTGATCTGCGATATGCGGGCCTCGGCGCTGGGCGCGCAGTCGCAGCGGGAGTGGGCGGAGTGGTTCACGACCTGGCCGGTGCCCTTTGCCACCCTCGCCGATGTGCGGAAGTGGTTCGGCGAGGACGATCCGTGGCTGGAGCGGCCGCGGCGGGAGCGCGGCGAGTTCTATGCCGAGGTGATGACCGAGAGCGCCGACGGCTGGCGGCCGGTCTTCAGCACCGAGCAGATGCTCCAGGCCCGCGCGACCTGGGTCCACGACGCGCATTGGGAAGAGCTCGCCCAGGTCCAGTGCCCCACGCTGGTGGTGCGCGGCCTCGACGGCGAGCTGGGGCGGGCGGAGGCGCAGGAGATGGTCCGCGTGCTGCCCCAGGGGCGGTATGCGGAGATCCCCGACGCCGGTCATCTTGTGCACTATGACTCGCCGGAGGGGTGGCGGCGGGCGCTGGAGCCGTTCTTGGAGGAGGTCGCCGACTGAGGCGGGGGTCTGGGGGCCGAAGCCCCCAGAGAACCACTTCAGTTCGGTCCCGCCAGCGACAGCGCATAGCGGCCGGCCGCGTCCGTCCACCAGTGGCGCAGCGCGAGGCCTGCCCGCTCCAGCTCGGCCCGTATCCCCTCGCGGCGGAACTTCGCCGACACCTCCGTGCGCAGCTCCTCGCCCCGCTCGAAGGACACCGCCAGGTCCAGGCCGCGGACCTTGACGGTCTGGTCCTCGCGGGCCCGCAGCCGCATCTCGATCCACTCCCGCTCGGCATCCCAGACGGCGACATGGCTGAACGCGTCCGGGTCGAAGGCGGCGTCCAGCTCGCGGTTGAGGACGGTCAGGACGTTCTTGTTGAACTCGGCGGTGACGCCCGCCGCGTCGTCGTACGCGGCGATGTGGATCTCCGGGTCCTTGACGAGATCCGTGCCGAGGAGGAGCGCGTCCTCGGGGCGCAGCGCGGCGGCCACCCGGCGGAAGAAGACGGCGCGGTCGGCGGGCTCCAGATTGCCGATGGTGCCGCCGAGGAAGGCCAGCAGCCGGGGTCCTTCGACGTCGTCGCCGAGGCCCAGGTGCTCCTGGAAGTCGGCTATTTGCGCGTGCACCGCCAGCCGCGGAAAGTCCTCCCGCAGGCTCGCGGCGGCCTGGGTGAGGGCGGACTCGCTGACGTCCACGGGCACGTAACCGGCGAGGGCGCCCGCCCCGGCCAGCGCGTCCAGCAGCAGCCGCGTCTTCTCCGAGGAGCCGGAGCCGAGCTCGACCAGGGTGCGGGCGCGGGTGGCTTCCGCGATGTCGGGCGAGCGGGTCTTGAGGATCTCCCGCTCGGCGCGGGTCGGGTAGTACTCCTTCAGCCGCGTGATCTCCTCGAAGAGCTCGCTGCCCCGGGCGTCGTAAAACCAGCGCGGCGGCAGCGACTTGGGGGCGGAGGTCAGCCCGGCCCGGGCGTCGGCGCGCAGGGCGGCGTCGAAGTACCCGTCCGGGAGCAGGTGGTCGACGGTGAACGGGGCGGCGGTGGTGGTGGCGGGACGGGAGGTCATGCGGCACGGGCCCTTTCGTCTTCGTCGGTGGGTGTGGCTGTGGGGGTCGCGGTGGTGTCGGCGTCGGCCGGGGTGATGGGCGTGGTGTGGACGCCGGTGGCGAGGGTGGCGGTGAGGAGGGTGCGGTCGGGGAGGTCATGCCAGGTGGCGGGGGAATCGTCGGAGGCGGCGGTGGCGCGGTCGGTGACGCGGTCGGGGCCGTCGTCGGGCTCGGAGGCGATACGGATGCCGTCCTCCGGATCGATCCGGTACGAGAGCGTGTCGCCCCAGGTCGTGGCGGCGATGGCGGTGCCGTCGGTGAGCAGCAGGTTCAGCCGGGCGGCGGGCCGTACGGCCGCGACTTGGGCGACGACGTCGGCGAGGGCGGCGCCCAAGGCCGCGGCGGTGGCAGCGCCCAAGGCCGCGGCGGTGGCAGCGCCCGGGACTGCGGGGGCCGCGCCCGGGACTGCGGGGGCAGCGCCCGGGACTGCGGGGGCAGCGCCCGGGACTGCGGGGGCAGCGCCCGGGACTGCGGGGGCAGCGCCAGGCGCCGCTCCGGACGCGCCCGCATCCATCCCGACGCCCAGCCGCGCCTGCACCAGCGCCCACAGCAGCGCGGTGTCCGAGCGGGCCTCAAGGCCGAGCAGCGCGGAGGGCGACAGCCCGCCGCTCTCCCCCAACTCCTCCGGCAGCCGACGCCAGTCCGGCACCGCCCCGTTGTGGCTGAACAGCCAACGGCCCGCCCGGAACGGCGCCGCCGCCGACTCCTCCTGCCCGGTCCCGGCGGTCGCGTCCCGTACCGCCGCGAGCACCGCGCCGGAGCGCAGCGCGCGGGCGAGGTCCGGGACATTGCCGTCCGCCCAGATCGGCACGGCCCGCCGGTAACGGGCGGGCTCCGGCGACCCGCCCGGCTCGTACCAGCCGAAGCCGAAGCCATCCGCATTCACCGTGCCGTGCCGCTGCCGCCGCGGCTCCCAGGACTGCCGGAAGAGGCTGTGCGACGGGTCGAGGATCACCTCGGCGAGCGGCCGCTCCGGGCCCAGCCACGCCAGATGCCGGCACATCAGCCCACCTCCGCGGGCGAGGCATCCCGCGCGGTGCGGAAGCCGGCGAATATCTGCCGCCGGATCGGCCAGTCCCAGTTCCGGAAGGTGCCGCGCACCGCGACCTGATCCGCCCCGAAGGAACCGCCGCGCAGCACCTTGTAGTCGGGCCCGAAGAACACCTCCGAATACTCCCGGTACGGAAAGGCGGCAAAGCCGGGATACGGCGTGAAGTCCGAGGACGTCCACTCCCATACGTCCCCGAGCAGCTGCCGCGCCCCGCTCGGCGCCGCCCCCGCCGGATAAGCCCCGGCCGGGGCGGGCTGGAGGTGCCGCTGCCCGAGGTTGGCGCGGGTCTCGTCCGGGGCGGCGTCGCCCCACGGGTGCCGCAGGCTGCGGCCGGCCGCCGGGTCGTGCCGCGCCGCCTTCTCCCACTCGGACTCGGTCGGCAGCCGCCGCCCGGCCCAGCGGGCGTACGCATCCGCCTCGTACCAGCACACGTGCAGCACCGGCTGATCGGCCGGTATGGGCTCGACGACCCCGAACCGGCGCCGCGCCCACCCGCCTTGACTGCTCTCCCGGCGCCAGAAGAGCGGCGCCTCCAGCCCGGCCTTCTCCTTGTACGCCCAGCCCTCCTGGCTCCACCACCGCGGCTCGCGATAGCCGCCGTCCTCGATGAATTCGAGATACGCGCCGCAGGTCACCGGCACCGTGTCCAGCCAGAAGCCGGGGACATGCACCCGATGCGCCGGGCGCTCATTGTCGAGCGCCCACGGGTCGGCGGAGGTGCCCATGGTGAACTCGCCGCCCGGGACCAGCACTTCCCGCGGGAGCCCGGCCGCGTCAGCGGGCGCGGCCGGTGGCTCGGGTGCATGCAGCACCGGTTCGCCGCGGCGCAGCTGGTGGGTGGCGAGCATGGTCTCGTCGTGCTGCTGCTCGTGCTGCGCGACCATGCCGAAGACGAAGCCGCCGGTCAGCAGGGGCGCCGGGTCCGCCGGGTCGGCGCCGTCGAGGACCTCCAGGGCCTGCTCGCGCACCTGGGCCACGTACCGCCGGGCCGCATCGGGGCCCAGCAGCGGCAGCGCGGGCCGGTCGGCGCGGGGCGTGACGAACGCGTCGTAGATCTGGTCGAGATCGGGCCGCAGCCCGGGCCGGCCGCCGGCTTCCCGTACGAGCCACAGCTCCTCTTGGTTGCCGATGTGGGCGAGGTCCCAGCCCAGCGGGGACATCAGCTTCGAGTGCTGCGCCATCAGCTGCTCGTCGTCGAGGCAGTCGGTCAGCGCCAGCGTGCGGCGCCGGGCCCGCTCCAGGGCGGCGCGGACGAGGCGGAGGTCGGCGGCTGCAACGGTGGTCTGGCTGTTCATCGAGCTGCTCCTTCCGGAACGGGCTGCAGCCGCTTCCCGGCGGCCCAGCGCTCCAGCTGGTCATCGGCGGGACATCGCCCGCGGTCGGGATACGTCTGCCGGAACTCGGCCACGGCGCCGCGCAGTTCGGCGGGTGCGCCGGACCGGTCGAGGGCGTCGCTCACGGCCTCGAAGCAAGCCCGCACCGCCGCTCCCGTACGCCGGTCCGCGGGCCCCGATCTGGCGGCGCGCAGCCAGGCGCCCCACGGGGGCGTGCGGCGGCCGGCGGTCAGCGGCTCGGTGGCCCGCCACGCGGCCGCGGCCGCCTGCGGGTCGTCCATCAAGGTGGCCGCCACGACCAGCGGCACCACCCAGCCGTCGCCAGGCTGCGCGTCGATCATGCGCAACTCCAGCCATCCGCGCGGCCGCACGGGCGGGAAGAGGGTGGTCAGGTGATAGTCGAGATCGTCGAGCTCCGGCGCCCGCTCGCCGTCGACGCCGTCACGCCCCCATTTCCGCAGGGAGAGGCCGGGCGGAGCGCTCCAGGAGGCACCGGGCCCGGGGCGGCGGACGCACATGACGTCGGCGTCCAGGGCATAGCGCGCCCAGACGGCGCGAGGGTCGTCGTGGTGCGCCCCCGGCTGCGGCGCCGGGTCTTCCGGTGCGAGTTCGTCGCCATCCGCACGGGGGCGGAAGCCCCCGGCCGCGCCCGGCGGCAGCGTCCGGCCCGGGTCCATGCGGGACCACACCAGCTGCCGGTTGGACTTCCACCCGTTGGGCCGCTGCGGGCCGCCGCCCGCGCTCGGCGGGAACGGCGAGTTGGCGAAGGCCGCTATGAGTACGGGCCCGAGCCGATGCGCCAGCTCCCACCGGAACCGGAACCCGTCGACCCCTTCCCCCTCATCCCCGGCATCCACGCTGACCTGCACCGCCGCCGTGGCGTTCATCATCGCCCGGCCCCACGGCCCGCCCCGGTCGAAATGGGCCTCCATGGCCGCATATCTGGGGTGCTCCAGCACCCTCCGCGGTGCCCGATGCGCATCGAGCCCGCTCCCCTCCAGCTCGAGCCCCGCCCGCGCCAGCGCCGCGCGCATTAACCCGAGATCCCCCGCCGCCCCCGCCACACAAGCGCCCGGACTTCCGGCCGCCGCCGAGCTCAGCTCCACCTGCCCGCCCGGCTCCAGAGTGATCCGCCCGCCGCCCGGCAGCTCCGCGCCATCACCCCCCAGGGGCTCCAGCGCCCGCGCCAGCCGCTCCGGCGCCACCGCCGCCCCCGGATCCCCGCGCTCCCGGACCAGCCACTCCAGCTCGACCCCGGTCCACCGCGGCGGCCCGGTCTTGAAGCAGATGCCCGACACATGCGAGACAGCCTGCTCTTCCCATACCCCATGCATCGCTGACCCCTCCCTCCACGCCAACGCCTACCCAGTCAGTGTGCAACGCGCCACTGACAACGCGGAGTGGCCGATGGGCGAACTCTTCGGAATAGCGAAGGTGTCAAGGCCGGTCCGTGCTGGTCCAGCTCATTTCCGGAAACTCTCAGAACGGAAATTCGCCGCTGCGACAGCCCGCGTGACCGCAGCGCAGGCACGTACCTCAAGGCCACCCAAGTGACCCCCGTCTCATTCAGTGAAGCCGTCGAACAGTTGTGACGCTCCTGTTCCATAGCGCGGCTTGAGGGGGGTTTGACGCGCTGCTACGGTGCGATGACTTGACAGTCCGCCTTGCGAAGTTCCCGGTGGGCCAAAGTAGGGCGAAATTCACACACCAGTGGTGAGTGAGTCGCCCGCGACTAGAGATAACGGCGAGTTACGGGGTGGTTTGGTGAAGACCAAGGAGCGTTCGGCAGCTGGCGGTAGCAGGGTCCCCGCGCCCGCACCGCACGCCGGTGAGCGTTTGCCCGTTGCCCCGCGCGAACGCAAACCAGCGCTCGCCGCCCTCGCCGTCCTGCTGATCCTCGTCGGCGCCCTCGGCGCCACGGTGCTCGTGCTGCGCGCAGGGGACAAGGTCGCGGCCATCCAGATCACCGAGGACGTCGCCTCCGGGTCCACCATCCCGTCCGGCTCCGTCAAGCAGGTCATGGTCCCCAAGGACACCGAGATCTCGTACGTGCCCTGGGAGCAGCGCACCCTGCTCGGCAAGTACCGGGCCAACGGCGACCTCGTCAAGGGCAGCCTGCTCGTCGGCCAGAACCTGTCCAAGGGCTCCGGCATCGGCGCCGGCGAGGTGCTCGCCACCCTCTCCCTCAAGCCGGGCCAGTACCCGGTGGGGCTGCAGAGCGGCAATTACGTCGCCGTCTACCGCATCGAGGACAACGCCGCGGGCGCGAGCGACGACAAGGGCGCCGGCGCCGGGAGCGGCGCGGCCCTTGGCGACGAGCCCATCGCCCCCAAGGCCAAGGTGCAGGACGTCGAGAAGAGCGACGGCGGCTCCTTCGGCGGCGGCGGCTTCACCGTCACGCTCCGCGTCAAGAAGGAAGAGGCCGCCGCCGTCGCCTCGGCCTCCTTCAGTAACAAGGCCGCCGTGGTGCAGGTGAGCGGTGGCTCCTCCTGACGCCCACCGCACCACCGCAGCACGACGTCCGCGCACCGGACAACGCCGTCCGGCAGGCACGGGCGCCGTCCGGCCGGTGCCGGCCGGCGGACGCCGTCCACCTCGTAGGGACAGGGAAGAAGTAACACCATGGCGCTGATCGCAATCGCCGCGGACAAGGGCTCGCCCGGCGTCACCACGACCGCCGTCGCCCTCTCCGCCGTCTGGCCGCGGCGCACGCTGCTCGCCGAGGCCGACCCGGCCGGCGGCGATCTCATCTACCGCAGCGCCGCCGCCAACGGCGGTCCGCTCGACCCCAACACCGGCATGGTCTCCCTCGCCGCCACCGCGCGCCGCGGGATCGCCGCCGAGCAGCTCTGGGATCACGCCCAGGGCATGGCCGGCGGCCTCGACGTCCTTGTCGGACTGCGCAATTCGGACCAATCGGCCGGTCTCGCCGGGGTCTGGCCGACCCTCGGCCGCGCCTTCTCCGCGCTCGCCGCCTCGCCCTCGGGCGCCGCCGACGTGATCGCCGACTGCGGCCGCATCGCCATAGACTCCGGCGGCGTCGAGCTGCTCTCGCACGCCTCGCTGCTGCTGCTCGTCTCCCGTACGGAGCCGGAGCACCTGGCCCGCGTACGGGACCGGGCCGCCGCCCTCTCCACCCGGCTGCACGGCTCGCAGCGCGGCGCCGCGCAGCTCGGCACGCCGGTCATCGGCGTCGTGCTCATCGCGGAGCCGTCCGGCTCGGCGAAGATGGCGAACCAGGTCAACGAGATGCTCAGCGCCTCCCAGTCCGGCGCCCGCGTCTTCGGCGTGCTCGCCGACGACCAGGCGGGCGCCGAGCAGCTCGCCGGACGGCGGCGCGGGCGCGTCGACAAGTCGATGCTCGTACGCTCGGCGCGGAAGATCGCGTCGGACCTGTACGGGACCTTCGGCGCCTCGCTGCTTGCCCCGGAGACGGCACCGGCCGCGGCGGGACAGTCGCGCGAGCTGCCGCCGCAGGGGCAGCAGCAGGGCGGTCAGGGGCAGTACGGGCAGGCGCAGCAGCAGGGTCAGTACGGACAGCAGCAGCCGCAGCAGGGGCAGTACGCACAGCCCCAGCAGGGCCAGTACGCGCAGCAGCGGCAGCAGCACGCCCAGCCTCAGCACGCCCAGCCTCAGCAGCCTGCCCAGCCCCAGCCCCAGCCCGGGCAGCCTTACGGTCAGCCGCAGCCGGCCCAGCAGCAGCCGCCCGCCCAGCAGCCGCAGCGCCCCCAGCCGCAGCAGCCCCAGCAGCCCCGCCACGCGCAGCCGCCGCGCCCCCAGCAGGCCGTGCAGCAGCCCCAGCGCCCCCAGCCGGCCCGCCCCCAGCAGGCCGAGGCGACCCAGCAAATCCGCCTCCAGCAGGGCCAGAACGGCCAAGCGGCGCAAGCCGGTCAAACCGCACAGTCGGCGCAACAAGCTCAACCGGCCCAACCGTCCCAACCCGGACACCCGGACCCCGCGGCGGCTCCCCAGCCCCGTAACGGCCACTCCGACCCCGACCGGACCCCCGGCCCCGCCCCCCGCCACGGAGCCGCCTGATGACCACCGCAGCCAATGTCGACCACTCCCTGGTCAAGCGCTTCCGCCAGGAGGCCGGCGACCGCATCGCGACGCAGCGGCACCAGGACCAGATCGACAATGTCGCGCCCATGTCCTCCGAGGACGAGCGGCACTTCGCGCGCGCGGTCATCGCCCAGATCCTCGAGTCGTACGCGCGTGACGAGATCAACGCGGGGCGTACCCCCTTCGACGCGGAGACCGAGGAGGGCTACGCGGCCGCCGTGCACGCCGCGCTCTTCGGCGTCGGCCGGCTGCAGCCGCTGCTGGACGACCCCGAGGTCGAGAACATCGACATCAACGGCTTTGACCAGGTCTTCGTCGGATACGCCGACGGCCGCGAGGTCAAGGCCAACCCCGTCGCCGAGTCCGACGAAGAGCTCGTCGAGCTGATCCAGGTGCTCGGCGCGTACTCGGGCCTCTCCTCCCGGCCCTTCGACTCCGCCAACCCGCAGCTCGACCTGCGGCTGCCGGACGGCTCCCGGCTCTCGGCGGTCATGGACGTCACCCGCCGCCCCGCGCTCTCCATCCGCCGCGCGCGCCTCGGCAAGGTCTTCATGTCCGACCTGGTCGGCAATGCCACGCTCACGCCGGAGCTCGGTTCCTTCCTCGCGTGTGCGGTACGGGCCCGTAAGAACGTCATGATCGCGGGCGCGACGAACGCCGGAAAGACGACGCTGCTGCGGGCCCTCGCCAACGAGATCCCGCCCGCCGAGCGCCTCATCACCGTCGAGCGCGCCCTGGAGCTCGGCCTCGACCAGTTCCCCGAACTGCATCCCAACGTGGTGGCGTTCGAGGAGCGGCTGCCCAACTCCGAGGGCCTGGGCGCGATCGAGATGTCCGATCTGGTCCGCCGGTCGCTCCGCATGAACCCCTCCCGCGTCATCGTCGGTGAGGTGCTCGGCGACGAGATCGTCACCATGCTGAACGCGATGTCGCAGGGCAACGACGGCTCGCTGTCCACGATCCACGCCAACAGCTCCAGCGAGGTCTTCAACCGCATCTCGACCTACGCCCTGCAGTCGCGCGAGCGGCTGCCGGTGGAGGCGAGCCAGATGCTCGTCGCCGGCGCCATCGACTTCGTGGTCTTCGTCGAGCGGCGCAACCAGTTCGCGACGGGCGGCCGGCTGCGCCGGTCCGTCACGTCCGTACGCGAGGTGAACGGCGTCGACGGCCGCGTGATGTCGTCCGAGGTCTTCAAGGAGGGGCCGGACGGGATGTGCCGGCCGCACGCGCCGATCGCCTGCCTCGACGAGCTTGTCGTGCACGGCTATCAGCCGACCGGGGACTGGAGGTAGCGGGGACATGGACTCGATCTTCTCCATCACCGCGCTGTACGCGCTGCTGGCCGGGACCGGTGTCGGCGGCGGGCTCGCGCTGCTCATCGTGGCGATCCGCGGGGTGCCCGCGAAGCCCGAGGCCGAGAAGGCGGAGCAGGGCAAACGGGCCGCGGAGGCCGCCAGGTTCGCGAGCAAGCGCGGCTCCATCGCCGCCGCCGCGGGCCTCGTCGTGCTGCTGGTCACGCGCTGGCCGGTGGCCGGCATCGCGGCCGGCATCCTCGTCTTCTTCTGGGACAAGCTGTTCGGCGGCGCCTCCGAGGAGCGTGCCGCGATGAAGCAGGTGGAGGCGCTCGCCTCCTGGACGGAGTCGCTGCGCGACACCATCGCGGGCGCGGTCGGCCTGGAGCAGGCCATCCCGGCCTCCGCGCGGGCCGCGGCCCCGGCGCTGCGCCCGCACCTGGAGACGCTGGTGGACCGGCTGCGGGCCCGTACCACCCTCCCGGACGCGCTGCAGCAGCTCGCGGACGAGATCGATGACGCGTCCGCCGACATCATCGTCGCCGCGCTGATCCTCAACTCCAAGCTGCGCGGCCCCGGTCTGCGCGAGGTGCTCGGCGCGCTGGCCAAGTCGGCGCGCGAGGAGGTCGACATGCGGCAGCGCGTGATGGCCCAGCGGGCCTCGACGCGCCGGTCCGTACAGATCGTCGTCGGCGTCTCCATCGCCTTCGTCCTCGGCCTGGCCGTCTTCAACCGGGACTTCGTCAAGCCGTACGGAACCCCGATCGGCCAGCTCATGCTGCTGGTGGTCTGCGGTCTCTTCGCGGCCGGATTCTGGTGGCTGCGGCGGCTGTCGACCATCGAGACCCCGGACCGCTTCCTCGTCCGGCCGCCGCAGCAGGAGCTGTACCGGCCGCGCGAGGAGATGCCGTCGGAGCCGCAGGCGCAGGTCGTCCGGACGGAGGTGCGGTGATGGAGTTCGAGTTCAACGACACCCTGACCTGGGCGGTCGTCTCCGGCGCCGCCGCGGGACTCGGGATCTACGTGCTCATCCGGGCCCTGATGCCGCGGCGGCACGGCGCCGTGTCACGGGTCGCCCAGATCGACGCGATGCGGGCGCGCGCCGCGGACGTGGTCGGCAGCGCGCGGGCCGGGGCGGCCGAGGCAGGCGGCCGTCTCGACACGGTGCGCGGCCGGGTCGGACAGCGGGTCGCCGAGTTCTACATGCAACAGGGGTGGGAGCAGCGGTCGCTGCGCTCCGACCTCGCGGTGATCGAGCGCAGCTGGGAAGGGTTCCTGGCGACGAAGGTGCTGCTGTCGGCGGTCGGCCTGTTCTTCGGGCCGCTGCTGTACGCGGTCGGCTGGTTCATCGGCTTCGGTACGAGCCCGGTGATCCCGGTGTGGCTGGCGCTGGCGTTCGCCCTGCTCTTCTTCTTCCTGCCGGACCTCGAAGTCCGGCGCGACGCCGGCGACAAGCGCGCCGACCTGCGCCGGGTGGTGGGCGCGTACCTCGACCTGGTGGCCATGAACCTGGCCGGCGGCCGCGGCCTGCCGGAGGCGCTGATGGCGGCCGCGGAGGTCAGCGACGGCTGGGCGCTGCGCCGGATCCGTAACGCACTCGCCGACGCCCGCATCACCGGCACCAGCCAGTGGGCGGCGCTCGGCAAGCTCGGCGAAGAGCTCGACATCGAGGAGCTCAAGGACCTGTCGGCCGCGCTCGGCCTGGTGGCGGACGACGGCGCGAAGGTACGTGAGTCGCTGGCGTCGCGGGCGGAGACGATGCGCCACCGCGAGCTGGCCGAGATCGAGGGAGCGGCGGGTGAGAAATCCCAGTCGATGCTGGTCGCGCAGCTGTTGCTGTGCGCGGGCTTCCTGGTCTTTCTGATCTTCCCGGCCGCGATGCGCGTCATGGATATTTAGCTGGCTCCGCCTGAAAACGAACCCCCACAATTGATTGCTCAGTCGCTCGAGAGGACCAAAACCATGAACCGGAACTTCAGCACCGGTATCCCGGCGGTGGACTTCGTCTTCACCTTTCTGCAGGGCCGCGTCCAGCGCGCCCGCTCCGGAGAACTCGACCGCGGCGCCTCGGCCGTGGAGTGGGTGATCATCTCGGCGGTCGTCGTCGCCATCGTCGGCGTCGTCGCCGGCATCCTGAGCCAGGCCCTGGACAACGGCGCGACCAAGGTCGGCAACTGCGTCGAGAACGCCGACGCTGACGGCGGCTGCTAGGAGCGGGCGGAGGCGCTGCCGCTACGGGGGCGAGAAGCCGAAGAATGAAGAGACATCTGACAAAGCTGGTACGGAGCCGCCTCGACGCATGCCGCGGGGAGCGCGCCGACCGCGGTGTGACGGCGATCGAGTTCGTCTTCCTGACGCCGCTGCTGTTCTTCATGATCTTCGCTACGGTCCAGTTCGGCCTGTACTTCTTCGCCGACCACGTGGCCCAGGCCGCCGCCCAGGCGGGCGCGCGCAAGGCCCGCCAAACGGCAGACGCCAACCCCGGCGGCTGGCAGGGCCTGGCCCGCGACAAGGCCAACACCTACATCCAGCAGCTGGGCCCGCAGCTGCTGGACAACCCGGCGGTGGAGACCCTCCCCGGCAACGGGGAGACGGTGGGCGTCCGGGTACGGGCTGATGTGCCGAGCGTCTTTCCGGGGATGACCTTCTCGGTGGAGTCGGTGTCGCAGGGCCCGGTGGAGCGATTCGTGGAGGACGACGGGGGATGAGTCCGGTGACGCTGGTGAGGTGGATCCGGGACCGGCATAACGTGCTCCGGGACGGGCACAACGCGCCCCGGGACCACGGCATTTCCACGATCGAGGTCGTGATCCTGGCCCCGGTGATGATGATGTTCATCCTGGTGCTGGTCGGCTTCGGCCAGCTGGTCGAGGGCCGCGGCGCGGTCGACGGCGCTGCGCGGGACGCGGCGCGGGCGGGCTCGATCCAGCACGTCCGCGGCACGGCGGTGGCGCAGGCGGAGGAGGCCGCGAAGGCCGATCTGGAGGGCGTGTGCACGGGGCCGGTGCAGGTGACGGCCGGGGGCGACTGGGAGCCCGGCGGGGTCTTCACGATCGAGGTGAGCTGCGAGATCAGGGCGCTGTCGATGATCGGCCTGGACATCCCGACGAGCTTGACCGGCAAGGGCGCTTCGCCGATCGATCCGTATAAGCGGGTGGAGGGATGAGCGGGGTGTCTGCACCGCACTGGCCGTCACTGCCCGGCCGTATCCGATCACGCCTGACGGCGGCCGCCCGCACCCGCACATCCGCGCTGCGCGAGGCCGGCGACCGCGGCTCGGGCGCGGGCGCGGTCATCCTCTTCACCCTCGTCTTCCTCTCCCTGACCGCCTTCGTGGTCGACGGCGGACTGGCCATCTCCCAGCGCGAGCGGGCGGCGGATATCGCGGAGGAGGCGGCCCGTTACGCGGCGCAGGACCTGGATGAGGAGGCGCTGCGCGATGGGGAGTCGGAGTACGAGGCTCCGATCAACTACCAGAACTGCGGCGCGCGGGTGGCGAAATTCGCCGCCGAATCGGGCCTGTCGGGCGGCGACCTGGCGGCCTCGGGTTGCACCGGAGCAACCGCCGAATACGTAGAGGTGGAAATCCAGCTCACGTATTCCCCCATCTTCAGCAGTATCGGTGGCGGCGCAGTCACGGTACACGGCGAGGCCCGTGCGGAGCCGCGGGTGGAGGCGGGGAATCCGTAGACCTATGCGCAAGCGACTGAAACCCCACTAGTCTCCCGACTGCGTCATCGTTAGCACCCGTACCTGTCCCGCACTTTCGTTTCACTCAGGAGTTGAATGTGAGCCGCTCGACCATCCCCGGTGCGATTGCCGCCGTGGCAGCCGCGAGCCTGTTGCTTAGCGCCTGCGGGGGCAGCGATGGCGGCGGCTCGAAGGACGACAAGATCGACGGAGCCGACAGCTCCCCGTCGAAGTCGGCGTCGGCTACGCCCGGCAAGGATGACGGGCGGCCGAAGGTCAGCCTGCCTGCCTACGCGCAGACCAAGTTCGAGGGGCTGTCCACGGGCGACGCGGAGAACGACGAGATCCTCGCAGACACCTCGCGGAGCATCACGGCAACGTACGCCGCGATCCTTGGTGGCGAGACAAGCTCCCCGGCGGTCAGCTACTACAACCGTGGCAAGGCGTTGGCAGGTGCTCACAGCTTCATCAAGGGATGGGTCGACAAGAAGGACAAGTGGGCGGGGGTGATCAGCTATTACGACTGGAAGGTCACCCCGCTGAGCAAGGGAAAAGTGTCGGTCATCTACTGCTCCGACGAAAGCAAGGCGTGGATCACCAAGAATCCGGAGAAGAAGCGCGAGAGTCTGCCGCCCGCCAGTGATGACAGCCTGGTTCTCTACAATGAGCGTGTGGTGAAGGGCGAGCAGGGTGCTTGGGTGGCCGAAGGCCGTTTGGCCAAGCGGGGGGCAAAGGAGTGCCGGCGATGAAGGTGAGCCACAAGCTCGCCGTAGCTGTGGTTGCTATCGCCAGTATCGCTTTGTCGAGCCCTGCCGGCGCAGGTCCACCCGGCGGGGGCGGCCTTGGCGGCAACGGTGACTACGAACAGGACGCCGAGCCCGGCGGCGAAACTGACGGCGACAACGCCATTGCCAAGATCCGCTGGAATATGCGGCAGAACGGCACGGACGATCAGGCCGGAACACCCCCGGCGCCGGTAGGCGACTGGAAGCCGCCGGCGTGCTGGTACGCCCCCAAGTACACGCCGGAGGAGTTCCAGGAGTACGGCCAGCGCTTTATGTACACCGCCAGGCACGACCCCGACGGCCAACAGGTCGCGTCCGATTTCCACGAGAAGTACGTTGCGGGCGAGCCCTACAAGCTCTACAACATGGCGAAGCAGGGCGAGGGCTACTGGTGGGATTCGTTCTATGACGAGGACCAGGTGGACGACCCGTACTCCGCAGGGTGCGACAAGCCCTGGTTCTGGATCGACAAGGGCGATCCGCCCCCGCCGGTGAAGAACGCCCTCAATCCGGAGATCCTTGCCGGCCTGGCCTACGACAAGGTCCGTATCCCCAAGGGCAAGGTCTCCATGTCCCCGCAGGGAAAGCAGACCGTGAATCTGCCGACCTGGATCTGGCTGGACAAGGACACCTTCCACCCGGTCTCCGTCTCCGCAGACGTCGACCTCCTCAACCTGCACGTAACCACCACCGCAAAGCCCGTCAGCATGACGCTCGACCCGGGCACCGACGACGCCCAGGTCCACCCCGCAGGCGGCACGTGCACCTTCAACAAGGACGGCTCCCTCGGCACCCCCTACACCAAGGGCCGCGCCAAGGAGACCCCACCTTGTGGCGTGACGTACAACCGCTCGACGGAGAACACCGGCCCGTACACCCTCAAGGCCACCATCACGTGGGAAATGAGCTGGACGGGTACGGGCAACCCGGACCCGGTCGACCTCCCGGACGCCACCTTCGAGACCACGACGGACGTCGAGGTACGGGAAGTCCAGACGGTCACCCGCTGACGCTGCAGCGCGCCCCGGGAAGGTCAGGCGGCTCTGCCCGAGGCCTCTGATGCGTCTTGCTCTCGGCACTCCCGGCAGCGTCCCGGTTCTCGCGCCCGGAACGGGCTGTCGCAGCCAGGGCATTCCTGTAGCCGGAGCGGTGGGGTGACCGTCGCAGATGGAGGAACGGGTTCGGGCGGCAGGTGCGCCGCGAGGCGGTGGGCGATGATGCGGGCTGGGCGGCTGCGCAGGTGCTGGGGCAGGTCGTCCGTGAGGGCCTGGATGATGGTGCGCGGCTCGGTGTCGCGCTTGAGCCATTCAGTTACGGCGTGGGCGAGAAGCGGGGTTTCCGCTTCGGAGAAGTGCAGCCGTGGATCCCGTTCGCGCAGGCCGGCGAGGATGGCGAGGGAACGGGGATCCGGCGGCTGGGTTGAGATGGCTAGCGGCGCTGGTTGGGCGGGTTTGTGCTGTGCTGGGGCCTGGGGTTGCTCCTCCGCAGCCGCAGCCGCAGCCGCGGGCGGCAGTGCCGGTGCGCGCGTAGCAACCGGTACGCCACTGGGAGCGGCGTTGTCAGGCCGCCCAGGAAGCTCTCGGATCTCCGGAACCGCCGTGTCCTGTACGACCGTTGCCCCAGCCTGGGTATAGGCGAGTGTCCGGGTGACGACGCGGCCGCGATCCGCGCGCTCTAAGCGGCGCTCGATCCAGCCGGCGTCCTGCAACTCACGCAGGGCACGAGCGATACGGATCTCACCTTCGCGAAACTTCTTGCACAGCGCCTTGATGCTGATGGGCGCCCCTTCGGGCAGCGACAGGATGTACGCGCCGATGCCGAGGGTCAGCGCGCTTTCGGTGCGCTGCAGCAGGTCGTTGGACAGGACGGTGAAGTTCTTCGTCAGCGGCACTCGCACGTGGTGCAGGCCGCCCTGCGGGAACTCTGCGGAGGCACCCTTGGGCGCGTTAGACTTGGCATCAGCCATCGGGAAGAGGCTACTTCCTGGAAGGTCAGGCCCTCGCCTGGGATCGCTAGTCCCTGCGGGGGCCGAGTTATTTTCGGGTTGTCGCGGCGAGCATAACCCCACCCGAACCCCACTCCCGCACCAAGTCACCCCATCGGGTGAGCAGTTGGCGACGGAGGACGGGCGGGGGAGTTCTTTCCCAGGATTCTTTAGGAGGCTCGTGAACCACCGGGCAGTGGATACCCCGGCCCCGGTCGCAAGCCACCGCCTCGCGGTTCCCCACGACCCGGCGCGACCTGCACACCACCACCCGCCCAGGTACGCAAGAGGTCCCGAAGCCGTTAGAGGAGCGGCCCGCGGAGGGCGGGCAGCGACGCGCTATTCGGTCAGTCGTTCCTGGCTGAACTCGAGAAGCTCCGCGAGCCCGATACCGCGAGGCTCGCCGGACTGGGTGGTCCAGTCGGCGAGGTGCCAGCCGTCGTACCACATCACGCGCCAGACCCTCCCGTGCCGGTTCTCGAACTCCACGATGCTCTCTCGACCGCCTTCGATGTCCCGAAGCTCCTGGTACAACCGCTCCGGTTCGGCGAAGCCGCGGTCCGACCCCACACTGCGCCCGCGCGTCTTGGTGTTGATGTAGCGCATCTTCAGGAACGGGTGCGGCCCTCGGGCCAAGTTATTCGGACGGATCATGTCGAATCGGGTGTACGCCTCCTCGGGCGACTCTGTCCCGGAGAACTCACAGGAGAAGGCCGGGAAGATGACGCGCACGTGGGGGGTGAGCTCCGGCATCTGGTAGGCGTAGAAGTTGTGCACTTCTGGTGAGGTGGCCGCGACAGTGTCGAAAGCGAAGCCAGGTGGAGGCGTAAACCCACCCATGAAACCGAGGTGCGGGTTCTCGCGGAACATCACGCCCTCGTGCTCCCGCCCGAACCGCAGCACGGCAAGGGCCAGTTCCTCGCCGTACGTATCGCGGGCGCTCATCTGGAGCAGCCGCCGACCGTCAGCAGAAAGCCCCCCTGCGAAGTCAATTCCGGGTGCGGGGGACCAATACCACGCATCCTCAAGCCCGACGAGAGAAGCCGCGTTACGGAACCCGGTCACGGTGTCGCGGAGGCTCAGCATGCCGGACCACCACTCCCAGTGACCCGAGCGTTGGGCCTGTGCACCCACCCGTTCCCAGAGTCCCGCTCGTTGACTGCCTTCTGCGCTGGACGCACCGGCGCCGCACTCCGGCTCACGGGATATGACCCGGCTTCGTGGGATCCACCTCCACCGAAACGATGACGTCCGCATCCACCCGGATCCACACCCAGTAATCCTTGTGGCAGCACTGACACTCCGCGTATCCTTCGTCGGCATAGGTGCCGTTCGGCGGCCGGCCGTTGGGGTTGCGCAAGCCTTTGGTCCCCCACTCTACGCGGCTGCCCAGGGAGTATTCGCGGAAGTCGAGCAACCCGAAAGCGAATTGGATGTCGACCGTGCATTGCTCTCCGCAGCGTGGGCACCTCAGCTCGGCGGTCAGGCTGTTGTACACGCCCAACAGATTACCCTTCGAATCGCGTCCGGTACCTGCATGGTATGGATCACGAAGTTGGACAATCCCTTCTGTGAACCTCTTTCATCCTGTGTCGCAGGGATGAAATGGCCTGGTCAGCGGTGGTCCGTGACGTGGCAGAGCCCCTCGTCGTTCAGGTGGTGATCTCACTCAGCACCGGGCGACCAAAGGGGCTCTGTTGGTTGCGTATCCTGCCACGCTCGACGTCCCGCATGAGCTCGTCGAGCACGTGTCGTGGCTCATCTACGCCCGAAGGCATGAACGCGGCACGCGTTGGCGGAAGTTGGGCTGCTTCAAGCAGGCCCTGCTGGCCCTGGCTCACCTGCGCAAAAACGAGCCGCTCGCCCAGGTGGGCGCCGGGTTCGGGGTCTCGGAGGCGACCGCCTGGCGGTATGTGGACGAGACCATCGAGGTCCTGGCCGCCTGGGCACCGGGCCTGCGCGAAGCCCTGGTCGGCCTCGGCGAGGGCGACTTCGTCATCATCGACGGCACCCTGATCCCTATCGACCGCGTCGCCGCGGACGAGCCGTACTACTCGATGAAACACCGAAAACACGGCATGAACGTGCAGGTCGTCGCGGCCCCGGACGGCACTCCGCTGTGGTTCTCCCGCGCCACCCCGGGACGGACGCATGACCTGACCGCCGCCCGCGCCCACGGGATCATCGAAGCCTGTCTGACCCGGCAGATCCTGATCCTGGCGGATCGCGCCTACCAAGGTGCCGGCGCCACCGTGCGCACCCCGTACAAAAACCACCACGAACAGCCCGAGCACTACCAGCAATTCGACCGCGACCACGCTCGGCTCCGCGCACCCGGCGAGCGCGCCTTCGCCCGGCTCAAGTCCTGGGGGATCTTGCGACGAGCCCGCTGCAGCACCCGCCGCATCGGACCCATCGTCGCCGCCGTCCATACCCTGCTGACCTGCGACTATTCAGGATGAAAGAGGTTCTGTGACAGCCTCGTAGCAATCGCTTTGGCGAAGGCCACCAGTGCGGCGTCGCCACGGGCATGCCCGACTTCATCACCTTCGCGAACATCTCTCGGAATTCTGGAGTCGACGACAGTCTGCGAGCATCTGTGGCATTGAGCGGATCTGATCGCGGCCGGTGGGGGTGAACGGGGCGGCAGCTGGTCGCCCCGTGCCCGTGACGCGGCAAAGCTCCTCGCGGTTACCGGGAGTGCCAACTTCCAACCAGCGCATGGAGCTTCGTGGTCACTTATCGTGCCACCCTCGACGTCCCCTCCGACTTGGTTTCCTGGCACCTGGCGAGCCTGACCCCCCTGGGACCAGGCCATCATGTTCCTGGTCCTCCTCGCCAAGTGTGACACATTCGCCCAGTTCGGCGCCCACTTCGGCGTCGCCACCGACACCGCCTGGCGGTACGTCAACGAAGCCATCGACGCCCTGACCGGGCTGGCCCCCACCCTGGTCACCGAGGACAACGACGATCCGCCCTACAACGCCAAGCACCGCGACCACGGCATGAACCTCCGGGGCATCACCACCGCAGGTGAGCTGGTGTTGTTCGGCGAGGCACGGCCCGGCTCGCCGCCGACCGCCACGACGACATCATCGAGACGGTGACCGACGCCGACGTCGAAACCACCGCTGACTCCGGCTACCAGGGCGCCGGCCGAACGCGCCTTCGCCGAGCTCAAGCGCTGGCGGGTACTGCAGCGAATACGGATCAGCTCGAACCGGATCACCAGGGTCGTCCACGCGACCTTCGTCATCCACCGCGTACAGCGGTCACTCACCCGAGCGTAGATCGGAAATGCTCAGTGCTGCTGGGGCATCGTGCTTCATTGCCAGTAGCCTAATCGCTTCGGACTTCCGAGTAGTTCTCCCGAAGGAATATCGACGACAGATCCACTCCCATCTTCGCGAGCTGTCGGTGTCGGTTCTTGAACGCGCCTGCTCGGTGGACCGAGGCGTTGTCCAGGGCGAGTGCATGTGTACGCCCCCCCCATTACCTTCTTCGTAGTCCTGCAACGGGACTACCGGCCTTCGGAGTTGGCATGACTACCTCCCCTTGTCGAGTGCATGGCCCGGGGGGTGGTGTCACCAGCTCCGAAGGCACTGACAGACCGCTGATTAGGGGCATGACCACCGGCCTTTCCCCAGGTCGGGAGGTTCTTCGTAATGTGGATGTGGCGATCAGTGCCGTGGCGAGGCCGGGTGAACAGCACCGAAGGAACCACGACGTGATCGACACCAGCGACATCGACGTCTTCCTCGGCCTGGACGTCGGCAAAGGCGAACACCACGCCACCGCCGTCACCGCGGCCGGCAAGAAAGCCTTCGACCGACGCCTGCCCAACAGCGAACCCAAACTCCACGAGGTCTTCGCGAAACTGCAGGCCAAACACGGAACCGTGCTGGTCGTCGTCGACCAGCCGGCTTCCATCGGAGCCCTGCCGCTGGCCGTCGCCCGCAACATGGGATGCCCGGTCGCCTATCTGCCGGGCCTGACGATGCGGCGGATCGCCGATCTCTATCCGGGTGAGGCCAAAACCGACGCCCGCGACGCGTTCATCATCGCCGACGCGGCCCGCTCGATGCCTCACACCCTCCGCTCCATCGACCTGGACGACGAGACCGTCGCCGAGCTGGAGATGCTCGTCGGCTTCGACGACGACCTGGTCGCCGAGGCAAACCGGCTCTCCAACCGGCTTCGCGGCCTGTTCACGCAGGTCCACCCGCACCTGGAACGAGTGCTCGGCCCGCGCATGCAGCACCCAGCCGTCCTGGCCCTGCTGGAGAGGTTCGGCTCGCCCGCCCAGATCCGCCAGGCCGGACGCCGCCAGGTCACCAATCTGATGCGTCCCAAAGCCCCGCGGATGGCCATCCGCTTGGCCGGGGACATCTTCACCGCGCTCGACGAACAGACCGTCGTCGTCCCGGGCACCGAAGCAGCCGCACTGATCGTCCCGAGTCTGGCCCGGTCCCTGACCGCCGTGCTCGACCAGCGTCGGCTGCTGGAGAAGCGGCTCGAAGAACTGCTGGAGGCCCACCCTCTTGCCGCCGTCCTGACGTCGATGCCGGGCGTCGGCGTCAGGACCGCGGCCCGCCTCCTCATCGACGTCGGCGACGGCACCAGGTTTCCCTCGGCCGCCCACCTCGCCGCCTATGCGGGACTCGCTCCGACGACCCGCAGTTCCGGCTCCTCCATCCGCGGCGAACAACAATCCAGGAGAGGAAACAAGCAGCTCAAGCGGGCCTTCTTCCTCTCCGCATTCGCCGCCCTGTCCGATCCCGCCTCCCGCACCTACTACGACAAAAAGATCAAGGAGGGCAAGCACCACACCCAGGCCATCCTCTGCCTCGCCCGCCGCCGAGCCGACGTGCTCTTCGCGATGCTCCGCGACGGCACCTTCTACCAACCGTCAACCCCATGACCAGCTCAGGAGTTCAACCCGCCCAATCATTCTCCGCCCGAAGCCGCTGACGAGCCGCCTCAAGCCGCCGGCCATAGTCCGCCGCGAACAACTCAGGAAGCGTCTTGTCCAACGTTCCGGCAATGCGATGGATCGGTGACCACACGGCCGGATCGTCGATGACACGACTCAGGTCCGTCATCTGCAGCTTCTCCAACCAGTCCGACAACACCAATGCCTGATCGCTCGTGAGCTCGATCGTGATCCGGCTCTCGCTCATGCGCCCCCCACCCCCTAGGCACTCACCTTCGACCACACGAACCTACTGACCCTCGCCCCTTGACCGAACACATAGGGGCACCCCCCCCCCACTACCGGCGCCGGTCTACCCGGTCAGCTGGGCACGGCTGAACTCGAGTAGTTCATCGAGGCCGATCGCGCGGAAGCCTCCGGACTGGGAGGTCCGGTCTGCGACGCTAGCCGACCGCTCAGTGAGATTTGGGGAAGTCTGCGATCGGCTCGAAGGTGTGCGCAGTAGCCGGATGGCGGCTGGAGAGGAGATTGGATCGCACTGCCCCGCTCAGTGAGCCCTTTCCAACCTGACGGCGTGGCCTGGCGGTTGGCGGGCTGTACGAACCGGCGAAGCTCCTGGTAGACGGGTTCACGACCAAGATCACCCGTGCCGACCAGGAGCTTCGTGTGCTTGTCTATCCATCGGCGATCGATCTGTCCAGTGCCCACCTGCGCCGCCTCGCGGGGCATCTCACGGTTCGCCGCCGCGAGATCGGCACCCGGTGGCGCCGTGTCACGCCGGGCCGTCAGGCTCTGCTGGTCCTGGCCCATCTGCGGTGCGGCGACACCTATGCCCAGCTCGCCGCCGGGTTCGGCATCGGGATCGCGACGGTCTACCGCTACGTCCGCGAGGCGATAGAGGTCCTGGCCGCGCTGGCTCCCAGCCTGGCCGAGGCGATGCGGACCGCGAGCCGCCTGGCCTTCGTGATCCTCGACGGGACGCTGCTGCCGATCGACCGGATCGCCGCCGACACCCCGTACTACTCCGGCAAACACAAGCGGCACGGCATGAACGTCCAGGTCCTCACCGATCCCTTCGGGCGGCTGCTGTGGGCCTCGCCCGCGCTGCCCGGCTCAACCCATGACCTGACCGCCGCCCGCACCCACGGCATCGTCGACGCGCTCGCCGAAGCCGGCCTCAAGTGCTGGGCCGACAAGGCGTACCAGGGCGCCGGCGGACCCGTCCGGGTGCCGTTTCGTGGCCGTCGCCTCAAGCGGTGGCAGCGTCAGCACAACAGCACACACGCCAAGATCCGCTGCCTCGGCGAGCAGGCCATGGCCACCCTCAAGGGCTGGCGCCTCCTGCGGAAGCTCCGGTGCAGCACGAACCGCATCACCAACTTCGTGAAGGCCATCCTCGTCCTTCACCACGCGTCAGTGTGAGGTTGGAAAAGGCTCAGTGTCGACACGATGAATTCGAGGCAGCCCATGTCATGGTGCTCCCATTCATCTCCTCTGGCCTCGTTCACCATCACGGTCCATTCATCGGGTGACTTCCCCGACCGGGCTAGCCAGTAGACGAACTCGCCGTTATCGGTGGATGCCCAGGGGATGAGGCGGTTATCCGGGTCTGTCAGTTCTTCGGGTTTCGGCTCGCCGGACTTCCAGAGCATCTCCAGGGACTCCGCACGCTCCTCCGCTGCCAGGATAAGGTCGTAGCTGGGCTTTTCGCAGCCAGGAGCAAGGATCCAGAGGTACTCATCGAAGCGTCCGGCTCCGTAACGGTCGATGGTGTGGACGTAGTCGGACGGCAGTTCGTGCCCCAGCGCGGCGAATGCCTCGTCCCAGTTCGGCCGTGAGATCTCTGCGGCCCCGGGTGGTGCCACGCGGACCAGGTCGGACAAATCTGCTGGCATCATCTACTCCTGTTCAGAATGGTGACGATGTTGGTGCCGGAATCGGCGCCCTCCCGGCGCAACTGGGTCACCAACTTGCCGAAGGCACGCGGGTTCAGCCCGGTGAACGGCTCTATCCAGGACGGCGTAGACGCCGTGATCACACCAGCCGCGGGCAAGATCATCTCATTCACGAACTGCGGCGTCCGCACGGAACTGGTCGACGTCCGGGCACGCGATCGGCGGCATTTCGTAGCCTCGGCATCATGAAGCTGGTGCGTAACGTGATCGTGTTCGATGCAGCCGACCTGACCGCCGAAAGCGCCTTCTGGGCCCGGATCTTCTGCGGCCACGTCTTTGAGGATGAGGCATGGCACAGCGTTGTCGACGCCGACGGGGAGTGGCGGGTCGGCGTGCAGCTGGCACCGAACCACGTTCCTCCCGAGTGGCCACACGGGGTCCCTCAGCAAGTGCATCTCGACCTCCACGTCGAAGACCCACGAGCCGCTCACGAACAGGCAATCTCCCTCGGCGCCCGGCTGCTCCAGCCAGCTCATGACCTGGACAGCGACGAAGGCCATCAGGTGTACGCCGACCCAGCCGGACACCCGTTCTGTATCGGCTGGGGACACCCGTCCCAAGAGGCGCTCGCCGCGTTCGTCGCCGACCGGCTCGCGTGAAGCAACCACTCCCTCAGCCAGGCGACGACGGTTCCGGCAACGGCACCCCTGGAGGGCATCTTCTGCGTCGCTGCAGCCACGCGATCAGCGGTTACGGGACAAGTCTAGGCGCCGTGCCACGGAATAGCGTTGACACTCATCCGGCCTCCGCAGGAGCGGCATGGCTGATCAACCCCTGCCCAACACGTCGCTTACCGCTTCGAAGTCACCGTGAGACACTTTCAGGAGGAGGTCAACTACTGTATCCCAACTCCCAAGAGTGACCTGTCGAGGCTCAATGTCGGGATCTTCGACGTTCTCCCACAACACCGTCTTGTCCCCGTAAACACTCAGCGTCCACCCAGACTCATGCCCCAGCGAAACATCCGGGTGCTCCTCATCCGCATTTTGAAGCCGGGACAGGATGTTTCGAATTTGCACCTCGGTCGGCTCGTCGACCGCAGCCCCCATGACATCGTTCATGTAGTAGGACATTTGCCACCTCCTGCTGTTCGGTGGGGCGCCGCACGGTTCCATCCGGCAAGTCCGAATGCACTCATGCGGCCAACACTTCCTCAGGCTGATGTCGGGTGCGGTCTCTTCGGCGAGGTCGAAGGCACCTTCAGAGCGCGTCACCTGGCCTACGGTCTCTTGCATTCGCCATGATTTCTGAGGCATTATTTGTTCCGCCAGGGGTTCGGGAATGCAGGTCCCCAATTGCCCTGCTCGTAAGAGAAGTGCACTCAGTTTCGGATCGTGGTCCTGCCCACTCGCCCGTGATTCTATTCTTGAATGTGCTACTTGATTCCCTGGATGATCTTCTCCAGCGCCCGGTCGCCGTCTTCTGCTAGGAGGAGAACGTCGTCTCTTCCGATATAGACTGCACCGGTTGGCGTCATCCCCAGGTACCAGTTGCGGCGGTCCGTCATTCCGAGTGGGTAAAGTTCGACACCTGCCAGTTCACGAAGCGCATCGTAGATCTCCCGGTCCCACCGGGCCAGAGCGGGGTTGAGGTCGATCTCTGCCCGCCCCATGGTGATGCCAGCACCTCGGTCCGGGATGTACAGCCCTCCGAACTCTGCTAGGAAACGTTGGGCGGCAGGGTGGATCTCGAACTCGTCATGCTCCTGCAGCGCTCGTTCCCACTCTGCCGTGGGGACGTAGCGTCCTGGGTGCCAGCCGGCCTCCCGCAATACCTGATCGGTATCCGCCGACCATCGTTGCCCGGAGCCACTCTGTTGCATCTCCAGGTCACCGCCGTAATTCCGAGCTGGTCAAGTGCATGTTGGCATGAGTCGCGAAGGGGGCTCGACGCAATAGCCCCAAGCTATGGCGAACTCACCTTCCTGCAATCACCTAGAGATACGGAGCGCCGCAAACGCGTCGTCGACCGCCGCTCCGACGGTAGTCACGCTTCCCCTCCGAAAATCTTCTCCACTGCTTCGTCACCGGTCTCGGCGAGGAGGAACGCGTCGTCCATTCCGTAGTAGACGGCCCCAGTTGTTGTCATGCCGAGGTATGCGTTGCGGTTGTTCTTCATGCCGATGGAGTAGGGTTCGGCGCCTGCTCCCTCGCTGAGGTCTTCAAAGATTTCCTGGTCCCACTTGGCCAGTGTGGGGTCGAAGAAAGTCTCTGCAGACACCGGAGCGATGCTGCCTTCGAATACACGCGTCAAGGTTAGCCCGCCGAATTCGGCCAGGAATTGT
Source organism: Streptomyces boninensis (assembly GCF_048572725.1). Lineage (NCBI taxonomy): Bacteria > Bacillati > Actinomycetota > Actinomycetes > Kitasatosporales > Streptomycetaceae > Streptomyces > Streptomyces boninensis. The sequence continues at coordinate 4,270,979 of NZ_CP183837.1, read as the reverse complement.
TGCGCAGCAGGATGGATCGCGAAGTGGCCCTGTTCCCGCAACACATGCTCCCAGTCCGCGGTGGACAATGAACGCCCCGGATGCCAGCCAACTTCCCTTAGACGCCGCTCTGCTTCCGGCGGCCATCGCTGCTCAGGTCCGTTCTGCATATCTAGTTCACCGCCAAAATTCAGAGGTTCTCATCACAGCTGCCGCGTGCGGTGAATTGAGGCAACCGCTAGTCGTGCGCGGAGAGGGCACCGGCCTTGACATGCTTGGGGACCGATACGCATTGCCGTGTGTCATTCTATCGCCTCGATCAGGAGGCAGGTTCAGCTCACTGGAGGACGATCTGGTGCTCGTGTCGTGGGTCGGCGGCGCACGCGAAGACGTTCAACGACCCGTCCCTGCCCACGTGGATCTCCGTTGGATGCTTGTTGTCCGCAGGGTTAGGAGTCTCGCGGTCCTCGACCGGCGTCCAGCTGGACACACCGCCCTCCCATTCGTAGGTGGCGATGGTGAGGAGGAGCTTCATCTGGCTGCCGCACGAGCAAGTAACCTCGCCCGGGCCGCTCACATTCCACTTCGCGAAGCCGCCGACCTTCCAACCTGGTGCGATGGACAGGTCGCTCTCGTAGCTGAGGAACTCCTCGTCGTCCTCCTCAGCCTCTTCCTCAAGTCCCATCTCCCATTCCTCGATGCGCTCTTGTAGGTCGCTGTCGAGTAGTTCGACGTACTCGTACTCCGCGACCTGTTCGGCGGCAATGACGCAGGGCTCGGGGACGTAGCCGTCGAATCCGACGACCTCCGGAAGCGGGGGCGTCGTCAGCACTTCCCCGCACCGCGACGAGTCACGCCACTCCACGTGAACAGAGACAGTCCCCTGCCGGCCATGCCCATCAAAGGGGCACCACAGCACCTGAACGAGATCGGCGCCTGGCGGTGCCTCCAGCCCGGGGATGTCCTTGGTGAAGAACTGAGCGACCGGCAGCATCGGGACCGGCGCCGTCTCGTCGAGATCGGGCACCTGGTGCTCTTCGCGGAGGGTGGCAAGCAGTGCCCGGTCTTCCTCCGTGGGGCTGAAGCCGGCATCACGACTCTCGGCCTCGCGCTGCATTGCCCGCTCACGGTGCACATCGGGTACTCGACGGCCTCGGTTGCGCGGATGCGCTTGGCGGCAGGTGGGCCATGGTTCGTCCGTCGGCCACAACAGCGGCCCGCCGATGGAGCTGTCGTGAATCTTAGGCACTCCAGGCCGGGGATGGAGCCGGGTACTGACGGCGCGGTGCGCTGCCAGCTCGGGGAAGATCTGCTCGATCTCAAGAGGACGGGGTGGGGTGGTCCGAGTCATCGTCATCCTTTCCCCAAAAGGGTTCTATCAGGTGACGGCCGTCCGCACACCTGCAGCGGGATTATCCAGTACATCTGTCAGCTGAAATCCTCGATCACCGAATGCGGATATTTCGAGCTGGATCGGTATGGGGTTGGTTCCTTCGTAAATAGGCTTCACCGAGTATTGGACGTTCTGTCCAGGAATGCCGTTCGCGGTATCGCCCTTTACCGCATTGTAAACCCTGGCTTCGATAGCCTTCATGACTGGGGTGTTGGTCGGGTTCTGGGTGAGGGTCACAAGGTTGTGTCGCGCGAGGGGCCCCTTCCCTGGGCCGCCGAGGCGGTTGGCCAACAGGTGGCCGCGTGCCTCATTGAAGTCAGTGCCGTTGCCTCGCCAGCCCGGTGTCCGGGTCGACCCTGCTTCTGTTCCCTTGTCGAGCATTTCTCTGCGCAAGGACGCCCACACGCCTGTGGGCCTGCCGAGGTCGTCCAACTTACCGAACCGGACACTGCCGTCCCACTTGTACTTGTCCTGCAGGCAGGACTTCGGAACCAGGCCGAGCGGGTCGCTCCAAGTCTGTGGGTTAGTCGTGTAGGCGACGGGGTTGGGCGCCGGTGCGAGACCGAAGGGGTCAGGGGAGGTGTAGCGGGCGGTTTCGGGGTCATAGTGGCGGAGGAAGTTATAGTGCAGGCCGGTCTCGAGGTCGGCGTATTGGCCGGGGAAGCGCAGAGGTGTGTAGGCCGAAGCGTCTCGATTCCAGGCAGTGGTGCCCCACATGGTAGTGCGGGTGCGCCAGGCTACCTCGCCGCTTTCACCGACAAGTTCGGTAGGTGCCCCGACCAGGTCGGTGATGATTGCGAAGAAGCGGCGGTCGACCTCATTCTGGCTCAATTCACCGTTTCGCGAGCGGCATTCGAGCTGGGCCAGGGGATGCTCGTCGTCGTCATACTCCCATGTGGTGACGACGTTGGTGGCCGTGTCGACTTGCTCCGCGAGATTTGTGCCGTCCCAGGTGAAGTAGATGGTCTGCTCAATGGTTTCGCCGTCGGAACCAATGCGGTGTTTGGCGCTGCGTCGGCCCAGCGGGTCGTAGCTGTATCGCCACAGCGTGCCGTCGGGGGTGACGCAGGCCACGAGTTGGTCCTCAGCGTCGTACTCATAGCGCCAGGTGTCGGGTTTGCGGGAGAGCCGCGTTTTCTGCCGCAGTATGGTGCGGCCAGCTCTATCGTGTTCATAGCGGACGGCACCAGCGCTGCGTATTCGGGTTCCGCTGTAGCTGCGCTCACCGCGGGACTCTGGATGCGGTGCCGCATCGGGCCAATGGGCTGCCGTCTGGTTACCGGCCGCGTCATAGGCATAGGACTCGGTCCAGCCGTCAGCCGAGACCTGAAGTGGGCGGCCGACTGAGTCAAGCTCCATACTCCGCTGTTGACCGGTGACCTGATCGACAGTCTCGACCAGATTATCATCGGCCCGATAGCCGTAGCTGCGGGAGTGCAACGTGCGTCCGGGGATATCCAGCTGTTGCCTGACCCGCCGACCACGGGCATCCCAGGTGGTGCTGAGGCTCAGGGGGGCGCTGGACACGCCGAAAGTACGCGTTGTTTCGCGGCCCAGTGCATCGCGGTCGAAGTCGAGGCGATGGCCGCCCAGACTCATGGTCGTGGGGCGGCCAACGGCGTCGATAGCCATTTCGGTATGGACGCCGCTCGGGGTGGTGCGATGGGTGCGCCGTCCTATGGCGTCGAAGCCGAATCGGGTAGTCCGGCCGTCGACGGTTTCGGACAGGACACGGCCTGCGCTGTCGTAGCTCAGCTCCAGGGCGGAGGTAGGCGCAGCGGCCCGGGTCAGGTATCCGGCGGAGTTGTAGGCGTACGTGGTGCGCTTGCCGTCGACATCCTTCGCCAGAATGCGGCCGGCCGGGTCAAGGTCATGCTTGATGAGCTGCCCGAGCGGGGTTGTCCGAGAGACGAAGCGGTCCGCGGCGTCGTAGGAATAGGTGAGGGTGCGGTCGTCGAAGTCCGTTTCGGAGATCAGACGACCTGCTGCGTCATATGTGTAGCGCCACGTCAAACCTTGGGGGTTGGTGACTCGCGTCAGGCGCAGCTCGGTGTCGTGCGCGAAGGTGAAGCGGGCGCCATCGGGCGTGGTGCGGCCTGTGATGGAATCGAAACCACGGGATTCGTAACGGGTGACACCACCGGAGGGGTCCGTGTGTGTGGTGCAGTTGCCTTCCGCATCATAGGACCAGGACTCGTTCGTTCCGTCCGGGTAAGTGCGGCAGCTGAGTTGGCCTTCGGTGGTCCACTCCAGTCGCGTGGTGTTGCCCAACGGATCCGTAACTGTCGACTGGCGGCCCATCGCGTTGTAGTCGTAGCGCGTGACCGCACCCAGCGAGTCTATGACCTCGACTGGCAGACCGGCCTGGTTATAGCGGAATTCGGTGGTCTGACCGAGAGCATCGGTCACCGAGTCGAGCAGCCCGTTGGCCGTATAGGTGAATCGGGCGGTGGCCCCGGTGGGATCGGTTACGGCGGTGCGGTTGCCGTATCCGTCGAACTCTTGGTGCCACGCAGCACCGTCCGTACCGGCAATCACTATCGGCCGACCGGCGTCGTCGTACGCGGAAGCACTCTCCAGACCATCCGGGCCGATGATGGACGTCATCAAGCCAGCTGCGTCGTACTGGACGCGGGTGGTGCTGCCAAGCGCGTCAGTGGTGGCGACGAGACGTCCGTCGTCGTCCCATTCCTGGAAGCGTGTGTGACCGAGTGCGTCAGTCTCTCGGATCAGCCGGTAGGCATCGTTGTACTCGAACGTAGTGGTGTGGCCCAAGGAGTCCGTGTACCGGGTGATCCTCTGGTCTGTGTCATAGCTGATGGAGCAGCCGAGGATGCCGCCAACGCCTTCGCCACGTATGCAACGGTCTTCGTCGTCATAGCTGAACCGGTACCAGGCATCGTTGCGATCGGTCCATGACGTGATACGCGCGTTGTCGTCATAGGCCAGTTGGAACGGCATGCCGGAAGAGTTGTAAATCTCGGATACATTGCCGTCGTCGTTGTAGCTGTAGCGAACAATGTGCGCGCTGTCGGGCAGTTCGTCCGAGCTCAGAAGGCGCAGGCCGATGATGCGGTCGTCGGCGGTATCGACGGCGATGTGGTAGCCGCCGGTGTGCCGCACCGCCATCGGCATGCCGGCGGCGTCGTACTCGAAGGTGATCTCGTTGCCGTTCCGGTCGGTGATCGACTGGGGAAGCAGAATCAGGCGCTCGGGGGCATCGGCGCGGTCGCCTTCCTCGCGACTTGACCCGGGCGTGGCGAATTTGCGGGTGATGCCGGAGCGGGGGTCAAAGATGCTGACAGGGCTGTCGGGTTCTCCGTCCCATTCCAGCGGCCAGCGCGGCCCGGCGAGCGGCGTGACCGGTTGTCCTGCAGCGGGGACGGGATAGGCCAAGACCATTCCGTCCTCGGTGGCGAAGATGGCGCCTTCGCCATCGAGTTCCACGCGCTGGTCAAGAGTGGAGGCCCAGGACTCGCCGAAGTACCGTCCCCAGCGGTAGGTCGACAGGTGAGTGCGCTCGAGAACAAGCGGAAGCTCACCCGGCAGCACCAGGTCGGTGGCCTCCATGAGCATTTCGCCGGAGACCATGTCGATCGGGTCGCCACCCTTGCATCGGCCCGCCGCCGGCTTCGCCTTCTTCAGCAGATCCTTGCCCGAGCGTAGGGCGCCGCGGAGCCCACCAGCGCGTAGGGCTTTGGCTGCGCCTTTGAGGCCTTTGGCGGCGCCGGCGAGGGTGGTGAGGCCTTTGAGGCCGGGGATGCAGTCGAGGGCGGCGAGGCCGACGTCCCAGAGGGTGGCTTGTCCGTTGGCGTATTTGGTGAGGGTGTCGGCGAGGACGATGATGGCGGCGACGACGACGATGGCGGCGAGGATGGGGCCGCCGACGATCATGGCGATGATGCCGACAACGGCGACGATGACTTTGCAGACGGTGACGATGGCGTCCCAGTTGTCGGAGACGAAGTCCAGGCCTTCTTCCCACCAGGAGCGGTTTTGGATGCCGGCGTCGGAGGCGTCCTCGAGTTTGTCCTTGCAGATCCTCGCTGCTTCCTCGCGGATCTCTTTGGCCTCTTGGGCCATGGCCTTGGCGGCGTCGAGGGCGTTTTGTGCGGTGTCGACGGCGCCTTGGGCGTTGTTGCGGGCGGTGGTGGCGTCGTGGGCCTTGCGGGTGGCGGCCCGCACCTGGGCCTCGTCGGGTTTGTCGGCGCCCTTGGCGGTGTCGTATTCCTTGGTCTTGGCGGTGGCGGTCTTCACCCAGTCCTGGGCGGTATCGAGGCGGCCCTGGGCGGCGGTCAGGTCCTGGCGGGCCTCGCGGCCCTTGGCCAGGGCGCGGTTGGACAGGGTCTGGGCGCGTTCGAGTTTCGGCCAGTACGCGGCGATGGCGTCGCCGGCCAGGTCGTAGGAGGTGCGCAGCTTTTTCAGGTTGCCGGGGACGCCGTCGAACTGTTCCTTGAACTTCTTCGCCGACTTCCCCGACCACTTTTGCACCGCGTCCTCGGACGCCATGTTCTTGATCTGGCGCAGTGCGGTGCCGACGTCCTCTGCGAAGTCGTGCAGTTCCCGGGCGAGTTTCTTCACCCGCTCCGGATCCCCCGGCACCGGGTCCTTGTCGAGATCCAGCACATGCCAGTCCGTCGGCCGATGGCCCGCCACGTCAACCCCCCGTTACATCCTCGACGCCCGTCACCCTCAAGCCCAGCGGCAACAGTAGCGGCCATCACCCACACGAGTGAAGGGAGGCGAGACGACGCCATGAATACGGAGCCCGGTTGACCCGCTCCACCTGCGCTGTGAAGATCCCATGCCCATGAGTGCTCTAGAGATGGCAGGGATCCTTGCGAAGGCGGCATTCGGCCCCTCCGCGGCCAAGCGCTATCCCAATCCGCTGACTGCCCACCAGCGTTGGATGGTCGCCCTGCCCGCGATCCTCACGGAGCGCTACCACGGCCCTTCACACACCACGCTGTATCCCCTGAAGCGCATCGATGCCACGGTCCAGCGGCTTCGCCTCGAGGAAAGCTGGGGTGTGACCGATGCGCAGACGCTTCATTCGACGCTGGACTGGCTTGCGACCGAGGGGCATCGCGGCGGCATGGTCCAGGTCCTCGGCCATTCGCCCGTAGCCTGGGACTTCGTCCGGTACGCCGATGTCGTACGGTCGGGGTTCGGCGCGGGCTATGTGGACGAGGGGCAGGCGTGGCACCTGCTCGGCCGGACGATCGCACCCGTATCTCAGGCTTACGAGTCCTGGGCCGACTTCGCCGCTGATTACCTGGCAGGCCGCCGGATATGGATGCAGGGCGTCGACCCGGACTTCGGCAGCGCTCATCAGGATCACACAGAGAAAACGGCCACCCGCCTCCTCGACTGGACGAACAGCGCCAGCCCTTGGCGCCAGGTGCCATGGCAGGCGATCAGGCACCCCGATCACTGGCTTGAGCCGAGGAACTGAAGATTTCTAGGTGAAGCGGAACGTCGACGTGATCGCGTCGAACATGTCGAAGAAGGAATCCGCCAGATCCAGCACCTGGCTGCTCCCCGACACGAGTGCCACCATCGAGTCCTGCTCCGGCACCGGAATGAACGTCTGCGTCAGCACGGCCCGTACCGTCCGCTCATCCCCTGGGATGGAGACGTCCTCGACCCCGTATGTCCGCGCCGCCGTCCCCACCTCCGGGATCTCGACCGTCGTGACCTTCCGCCAGGGGTCGCCCTCGCGGTCGGCCTCCCGTGGGCTGATCTGCTGTGCGATCAGCTGCGGGTTCGTGGGCAGGATCTCGCCATCGGCCGTGCGGGCCCCGATCACCGACACCGTCACCGAGCCGGTGACCGGCGCCTCCCCGCCGAAGGACTCCGCCATGCAGCCGCAGTACAGCGCGCCGGACTGCCAGGCGTCGCGGGCGGCCTTCTGCAGGAAGTCGGTGAAGGCGTCGCGGTGGTCGGCGAGCTCGGGGCGCTGCCTGATGCGTTCGTTTACGAGCTGCCGGATGTTGTCATTGCGGGTGGCGGGCCGGATGTCGAACTCCCACCAGGACTTCGGCACCTTGATGCGGAATCCGTTGCGGTCGATGGTCTGCGCTTCGCTTCTGCTGCTCACCCGTCTGTTCCCCTCCCATGGCCCCAATCCCATGGCTCGTATCCCACGGCCCGATCTTCTCCCCGGGATGGCCCACCTTACGGCCCCGGAGCGATGAAGGTGGTGCGGCTGTCGGTGCCTGCGCCTACCCTGGGTGTTCGCGTGACCGTCTGATGACTCTGCTGCGGGGGAGGTTCCTGGTGGGCGACGAAGAGCGGCTGGCGATTCCGCTCAGCGAACTCGAAGGATTTGGTGGCCGATTGCGGTCCATCAAGACGCGGATGAATCGCACCAAGAAGATGTTTGAGTCTTACGAGGACGATATGGGCGATGGCGGCGTCGTGGACAAAATGAACGACTTCGAGAGCAACTGGGAGGACGGTCGCGAAGACATCGACCAGCAGTTGTCCGGATTGGCGGATATGGCGGACACGGTGTACCGCGAAGCGGAGAAGGTCGACCTGGATCTCAAGAATGAGCTTGAGAAGGGGGCCAAGTAATCCAAGTAGCGGCATCCGCCGGCCTTGGCGAGAACTTTCCCGACGCCATCCGCAGGGATTAAGCTCGCCGGGTTGTCTATGTATGAGTTGGGGGGTGGCTGCTGATGCAGCCGCTGTTGCCTGAGGACCCGGAGGCCATAGGGCCGTATCGCCTCATTGCCCGCCTGGGGGCCGGTGGGATGGGGCGCGTATACCTCGCCCGGTCGGCGGGCGGTCGTACGGTCGCCGTGAAGGTGGTGCGTCCCGAACTCGCCGAGGACGGCGACTTCAGGGAGCGTTTCCGCCGCGAGGTGGAGGCGGCGCGTGCGGTCGCCGGAGAGTTCACGGCGCCGGTCGTGGATGCGGGCACCGATGCCGCGATCCCGTGGCTGGCCACCTCCTACGTCCTCGGCCCTTCGCTCAGCGACGTCATCGAGCAGCACGGCGCACTCCCGCCCGTCACCGTCCAGGCGCTCGGCGCCGGGCTCGCCGAGGCACTGTCCGTGATCCATGGCGTCGGCCTCATTCACCGGGACCTCAAGCCTTCCAACGTGCTCCTGGCCGCCGATGGCCCCCGAGTGATCGACTTCGGCATCGCCCGTGCCGCCGACGGCGACCACCTCACCAGCACCGGTGTCGTGGTCGGCTCGCCCGGGTTCATCCCGCCCGAGCAGGCGACGGGGCAGATGCCCGGCGCGCAGGGGGATGTGTTCTCCCTCGGCGTGGTGCTCGCTTACGCAGCGCTCGGCCGTCAGCCCTTCGGTGAGGGCACGGCGGCGGCGCTGCTCTACCAGGTCGTACACGAGGAGCCCGACCTCGGCGGGGTGGATCCGCAACTGCGCGGTCTGATCACGGCATTGCTGGCGAAGGACCCCGGGCAGCGGCCCCTGCCGGCGGCGATCTCCGCTCACCTGGCACCCCAGGGCCTGCCGAGCCTGCTGGCGTCATGGCTGCCGGGGCCGGTCGCCTCGACCATCGCACGGCATGCGGGGACAATCCTGGACACGGATGCGCCGCTGCGGCAGGGCGGGGCGCCGACCGGAACCGGCGCCGGTGCCGGTCCTGAAGCCACCATGACCACGGGCGGCGGGGCCTATACGCCCACCCAGGTCACGGCTCCCACGCCGGCGGCACCGCCCGCCGCCTCCCCCTCACCCTCCCGCCGCCGATTCCTGCTCATGGGTGCCGGGGCCGGTGTCCTTGCCGTCGGAGGTGGGGCGGCATGGGCCCTGTCCGGCGGTGGCGAGGAGGACAAGCCCGATCCGAAGAGCACGGATCAGGCGCCTGACCCGGCTGCGTTCAAGACGCCACCCGCAGGCACGGCACCGAAAATGCTGTGGCGTACCCCCGTTGGCAAGGTCAGCCCGAATTACTCCGTATCTCCGCAGATGATCGGCGGCCTGCTCGTCGTCATGGGCGAGCGGGTTTCGGCGTACGACCCGGTGACCGGGGACCGGACATGGCTCGCGAAGGACGAAGCCTCGCCGGATGCCCGGCTGGTGGCCAGTGGCGGCCTCATCTTTCTGAAGAGCACGGCGTACGACGGTGACTTCGTCGGCTTGGGCGCGAAAGGCGGCAAGGAGGCCTGGCGCAGCCGACTCGGCGCCAAGTACGCCAACCCCAGCCCCATCGCGGCAGACGACCGGCACGTCTATTTGCTGGCGGACGCGACCGGCTCCGGCGCTCCCCGCACCGGAGTCGCCGCCGTCGACATCAAATCCCGCCGGGTGCTGTGGCACGAGCCGCGGGACAAGGGCACCGGCCTCACCACTCTGGACGCGGTCGCCAACAGCCGCTATCTCGCGTACGCGGATGCCCCCGGCCCGGGCGATATGTACGACCTCACGGTCCGCTCGGCCACGTCGGGCCGCCAGGTGTGGACAAAGAAGGTGGACCGGAACGCCGGAGTGCCGGCCCTCGCCGGCGACACGCTCATCATCGGCGGCGACACGCTGCGCTGCTTCGCGCTGAAGTCCGGCAGAAAGCTCTGGGAAGTCCGCAGCAAGCAGGGAAACCCCTTCAACTCCCCGGTGACCGTGATCGACGGCGTCGTATACGCATCGGTGGCAAAGGAAGGCGTCTGGGCGGTGGACGCCCGCGGCGGCGACGTCCTGTGGCACAGCGACGAGACCGTCCAGAAGGTGACCCCGTCCCGCTTCGTCAAGGCGGGCGGCAATCTCTACGGAGCCACGCACTTCGACAACGGCGGCGTACACGCGCTCGACCCCAAGACGGGCCGCCTGCGCTGGACGTAGAACGACGGCGTACGCGACGACGGGGAGTGGTGGCTCGCGGCGGCGGGGCGGCGGGTCTTCGCTGCGCATACGGACAACGTGTACGGGCTGCCGGCGGTGTGACGGACCGCGGCCTCACCGGATCCAGCGCAGCGACCCGGCAATCGCACGGTAGAGCCGGGACAGTTCCGGCAGCGGTCCGGCCGCGGAGTCGAAGGTGAGGACCAGGCATCCGCCTACGCCATCGGGCATCGGCACGTAGACGTCGAGCCCGTCGGCCGACTCCACCGCCACCGCCGGGCCCGCGTCGAGCTGGACCGGCGCGGCCCGCTCGCCGTGCCGGGTGGCGAGGTCCGCGAGGAGCGCGTCGCGGGCCACCGCTTCCACGGGCGGCGGCAGGACGCTGACGATCAGCGAGGCGGCTACGGGAGCCTCGGGACCGAGGCCGGGCAGCAGATAGAACTCCAGCCCACCGCGCGCCACTCCGGCCTCGGCGGCGGCGCACAGGCTGCGCCACAGTCGCTGCCGTCGCTCGGCGTCGAGCCCGGACGTGTGGTGGTCGGTGAAGGTCTTGAGCTGCGGCCGCCAGCCGTCCCGTACCAGGTCGACGCGGAACCATTCGCGGGGGACGAGCAGCCCGTAGTCGGAGGGCGGGGCGGCGGGCTCAGGCATGCGCGGCAGGCGTGAGGTCCGCCATCCACACGGGTGCGCCGGATTCGTCGAAGACCCGGATGCTGCGGACCGTATCGGCGAATGACCGGGAGAAGGCCTCCCAGCCGGCCTCGGTCGGGGTGGACATCTCCATCATCAGCACGGAGTGGTTGGGCAGCGGCACGTGGACCTGGATGAAGGAGACGCCGATCGGGTCGCTCGCCGCGCCGTCGGTCAGGGCGTCGGGCTGCCTCGCTGCGCGGGAGCCGATATAGGCGACTGCCGGGCCGAAGGGGATGTCGATCTCGCGTATGTCGCCGTTGCCCAGCAGGCGGAGTGAGGCGGCGATGTCGCGCTGCGTGGGCGGGGCGTCATCATCGCCGTCCGGCGGGATCTCGGTGGCGTAGACGGTGGCGGCGGCCGGGGCGCCGTCGGCGTTGACCACGCACATGCCCGCGTAGCGGGCGCCGGCGGCCTCCAGGTCGTCGATGCTGAGTGCGCAGGCGACGGCTATGCGAACGCCCTCGTCGCCCTGGGCGTCCGGAAGCACTTCACGGGCCAGCTTCTCGAGGAGATCGAGCGACTCGTCTTCCGGGAGGCCGACCGGTATGTCGTGGAAGGCCTCGGGCATGACCCAGCGGACGTGAAGGTCCTGGGCGGCGAGGCCGATTGCGTCACTCATAGCTGCGGCCGGCCTCCGGCTTGCCCGGGGCTTCGGGGGCATCGGGATGGAAGGTGCGGGACGTGGCGTACAGGCCGTAATAGGGGTACATCCTGGGAATGTCGGCGCCGCCCTTCCGGGCAACCGCAACGATCTTTCGGTACGCGCGGGCACGGACGCGCGCGTTCACCCGCGTCCTGTCCTTGACTTCGCGCCGCATCGCCCAGACGAGGATGACCAGGCCGAGCACGGCGAGCACCGCGGGACCGGCGATAGCGGCGATCTGAAAGGACTTCGGCTTTTCCGCGGCCACCAGATCCCAGAACGCCCATCCGCCGATGCCCGCCACCGAAATGAGGAGACCGCTCAGGCAGCCCGCCGCATTGGAGCCCGCGTTCTGCTGATCGGCCTGGCGCTGTTCGAGCATCCACAACACGGAAGCGTCGTCGAGGAAGTTGAGCCGCAGCGCCCGGCTCGCCTCTTCGGCCTCCGCTCGTGCCGCGGGGACGGCGGCGATGACGGACGAGGGCACCAGGTCGTGTGACGAGCCCTCCTGGCCGAAGAAGGTATGGCTGGAGGTGGGGGGATTCTCGTTCATGAGGTTCCTCGGAACGGTCTACAGGGCGGATATGAAGGGGCCGGCGGCCGGCACATTGGGGGTGACCGACCGGATGATGTCCCGGGGGAGATTTCTGGGGTCGGGCCAGTCCTTGTTCTTGACGTCCTCGACGGCGTCCCCCACCTTCTCGGGTACGTCCCATCGGTCGCCCATCTTGTACGCGGCGCCCGCGAAGCCGGCTCCCTTGATGTAGCGCGTGATGATCTCGGGGTGGAATCCGGCCGCCGGGATGCGGGCCACCCCCAGCTTGTTGATCAGCTTGGCACCGAGGTTCACACCCTTGGTGGCCATGCCGTTTGTGAACATCCCCCAGGCGCCCTTGCCGGCGGCGGCGAAACGGGCCCCTTTGGCGGCGGCGGTCAGCCCTTTGAGCGCGCCAAAGCCGGGAATGATGCCGAGCACGTCCATGCCGAGCTTCAGCGCGTCGAACTTCGCGCCCCGGGCGAACATGTCGTACGAGTGGCCGGCCAGCGCGGTGGCGCTGGCGACCGCCGCGAGGACCACGAGCGCGCCGGCGAGAGCCCCACCGGTCAGGACCACAGCCGCCACCAGCGCCGCCACGGCCAGCGTGGCTCCGATCGCGGAGAACACATCCGCATGATCGGCGATCCAGTCCATGAAGCCGCCCGGATCCTTCACCTCATCGTGGTGCACGATGTTCTTGATGTGCCGGGATGCCTTCCGCCCGGCGTCATCGCGTATCTCCATCGCTTCCCGCAGCTTCTCGCGCGCGTCGTACATCGCCTGCGTCGCGTTCTGCTGCTTGCTGACCAGCTGGCCGCGCTCCGTCCGCTCCTTCTCCTTGAGCGGCCCCTCCTTGTCCTGGAAGGGCTCCAGCCCACGCGAGGCGGCCTTGTGCTCGGATTCGGCGGTACGGAAGTCCTCCAGCGCCTTGTCGGCCATCTTCTGCGCCCGGCTGAGCTCGCTGGCGTACGCATTGGAGGGGTCGGGGTCGGCGGTGGTGCCCAATGCCTTCGAGGCCTCGTCGTAACGGTCGTAGGCCTTGCGGAGGCGGCCGGCCGTCCCGTCGGCGATCTCGTGGAACTTGCGGCCGGCGTCGCTGTCCCATCCCTCCACCGAGGAGAGCGCCTTGATGTTCCGGGACTGATCGTCGATGGCCTCGGCCATCTTGCGCAGCTTGCGGCCGAGTTCGGCGACGTCCTCCGGGTCTCCGGGCACCGGGTCACCGTCGTGCAGGGGCTCCCAGTTCTGCGGGCGGCGGGGCACTGCTAGCCCTCCTTGGCTGCTTTGCGCAGCGCGTTGGCGAGTTTGGTGTCGACCCGGTCGTAGCCGTCAGCCGCCTTCTCGGTGAACTTGGCCAGCTCCTCCAGCTCGTCGACCAGCTTCCCGCGGGTCTTCTTCCACGTGTCATTGAAGTCATCGAAGGCGTCGCGGAGACCTTCGTATCCGAGGTCGCTCATGTACCCGTCGGCCGGGTTGCCGTGGTCCTTGAACTGGCGGTGGATCCGGTACAGGGCACGGGAGCAGGCCCGTATGACTTTGAGATCAGCCTTGATCCCGTCGCCCATGGTTCCCCTTCAGGCAGGTTGTGGTGCGAGGTTGACGTTGCGCAACCGACGTTAGTTGCAGTCCCACTGGTTCCTCCAGCCCCTCCCGTCGCCTCCACACTGCTCACACACGCCGCTCTCCATGCCGGGTATCCAGCCAGTGCACAGGCGCGTATCCGACGGTGAGCAGGAACTGGCAGGTGAGCTGCACAGTTCCGCGAGGGGGCGGCGGAGGTCAGGAGGGCGTAGCGGGCCAGGGCCCGCTGTCCGTCAGCGTCCGCCCCGCGGTGGCCACTGCACGCCCGCCTCCGCAAGCCGCGCGGCGTGTGTCGTGGCCCGGCGGCGGCTGATGGTGAGGCCGAGCAGGTACAGGGCAAAGAAGACGAGCCAGATGGCGCCGGCGATCAGCGTTCCCGTGGCCGGGAAACCGGCGATCGCGAGGATCACGACCGCCGCGACGAGGAGCAGCACGATGTTCGGCAGCACCCGCCGGTTGTACCGGGCGCAGCCGTCGAGAACCATCTGCGAGTAGAAGAGGCCGACCTCGGCCCGGACCTCCGGAAGGGGGTCGAGGCCGCCGCCCTGCCGCATGCCGGGAAGCGGGCCACCGTGCAGGATCCCTGGATACTCCGCCATCGCCGCCGCCGCCCGCTCAGGTGCGTCCGCGGTACGGCGGAAGGTGAAGTACGGATTGTTGGTGGCGCCGGTGCCTGGGGTGTGGCCCGCGTAGCGGTAGCCGAGCTGATCGGCTACGTACGCGAAGGAGGCGAACTTCCGGCGGGAGAGGGCGTACGGCCGCACCGTGTACTCGGCCATCCCCTGGCGGCCGGCCTCCATGAGCCCGTTCAGCATGCGGCCCAGGTCCACTGCGCGTCCCCCCCTGTCGCCCTTGTCCCCCGTGTCATCCCGGCGCGACACCGGTAGCCCGCTGCGGTCCGTCCTCACTTCTGTAACGGTTCCGCACGCCACCTTCGTCCGCACATGTGATCGGTAGAGTGCAGACATCTGATGGCAGAGCACGATACGGCCGATTCGCGGCGGCTGTCGGGGAGGCGCGAAGTGGGATACGAATCAGGTTTTCCTCACCTTGGCTTCAACCCGGCTCCCGGTGATCTTACGGAGCTCCAGGCGCTGGTGGCCGCGGTCGGCAAGGTGACGGGCGAAGGGCAGTCCGCGCACACGGAAGTGACGAAGATCGGCCAGTCCGACGGCATCTGGGTAGGCAAGGCGGCGAACAAGTTCAGCGAGTCCGTCGTCGAGATCCCGCCCTACCTCAAGAAGGCTCTGGGATCGCTCGACCAGGCGCACCGTGCCCTGTCCTCGTGGCAGACCAGCCTGGCTGACTTCCAGCGCCGGGCGCGACGGCTTGAGGAGGAGGCGGCCCAGGCGGCGAGCAAGGTCAGCAGCGCCCAGGGTGCCGTGGACGGGCTGCCCACCAAGACCACGGACATGTCGGACAAGGAAAAGGACGACCACGAGAAGGACAAGAAGGCGAAGAACGCCGCGCTGACATCGGCCAACGGTGAGCTTGAGGGAGTGCGCAGCCGGGCGCACAGCCTGCACGGCGAGTTCAATACCGAGGCGAACGATGCCGCCCGCCGCATCAAGGAGGCCAGCGATGACGCGCCGCCCAAGCCCAACTGGTTCGAGTCGGCGCTCAACGATCTCGGAAAGATACTTGAGAACGCATTCAAGTCCATAACTGACCCCGAATTTTGGAAAGCTATCGGCGATTTCCTCGCGGACGCGGCGATGGTCATCGGTATCCTCGCAATGCTGGGTGTGCCCGGTCTGGGATGGATCGGTCTCGCGGTGGCGGCGGGCGCGTTGCTGGCGCATACCGGGGCCATGCTGGGGGGTGCGGAGGGGGTTACCTGGCAGACGCTAGCCTGGGATGCCGCCGGGCTCTTCGCCGGCGCCCGTGCCCTGAAGGGCATGCGCCTCGCGGGTAAGGGTAAGGGCGTGCTCGGTGCAGGAAATTACGTCAAATCGCTCGGGCAGGCCAACGTCAAAGCGGGCCGAATGCTGCAGAGCACAAGGGGTTTCAAGGCGCAATTGTCGGCTTTCTCGAAGAACCCGCTCAAATGGAAGCAGAGCTTCAAGAATCTCGGTGCGGGCGCGCGCAATTCACTCGACGCTTTCAAGGAAATGCGCACGGGATACCGGCAGATTGCGCGGGGAGACCGCTTGATCAATCAGGGAAACAACATGATCTCGCGCGGCACCCTGGCCGACAAGCGCTGGACGCGAGGAGGCGTGGCCCTGGCCGGCGGTTCGAACCTCAACTCCGGGCGGTGGCTGAACACCGACTTCAGCGTGGCCGAGGACGCACCCTTCGTCAGCAGCGGCAACAAGATCTGGGACTTCGTGGATCCCGACCGCGACTTCAGCAAGCCGGTCGCCTCTTCGGGCAGCACCTTCAATGGCGGACTGCAGGCACCCGCAAGCGGAGCCACGGCATGACCGCGGACCCGGTGGCGCAGCAGCCCGGCGAGCGACTCGAGGATGTGGCGTACGCGTTCCGCTACAGCCTCCCCGAGGAGTTCCTGGCCATCCCCGACCCGACGAGGGAGGCGGACTGGACGAGTGCGGCGGCTGAGCTCATGCCGGAGGCGAGTGCGGAGGAACACGAGCGCTATGCCCGGCAGATGATCGCCGCTCTCCCGACGCTGTTCGACCTGGAGGAGACGCTGACCGATGTCGCGTTGTGCCTCGGGTACGAGGACGGGGACGACGGTTACCAGATCTCCATGGGACTCCTCGTCGTGGCCGCCCGCCGCAGCGAGCACACCGACCCGCTGATTGCGGCCGAGGGCGTGTATCGGGCCAAGGAGAAGACCTTCTTCGCCGACGACCCCAGGATGGAGACCATCGACTTCGAGCGGGCCAAGGGCCGCCAGGGCACGCGGGACACCCTGCTCGCCGCCAAGCTGCCCTGCGGTCCCGGCGTCATGTCGGCGTCGGTGCGTACGATCAGCAGGACGGACCTGGAGGCGATCGCGGCGGGCGCGGGGGACGACATGGCGGGCAGCCCCGCGATGGTGCCGGAGCAGGTCCCCATGGCCACGCTGCAGTTGATCATCCCGGCGCCGCGTGACTACTTCGTGTACGTGACGATCACGACGCCCACCGTTGCCCTTCTCGACTCGTACACGGGCCGGCTGTCGTACATCGCCAGGACGTTCTCCTTCGACGTGCCGGAGGCCGACGCCGCGGAGTAGGCGGTGCTGGGGCTGGTCGCCGGGGAATGGTCAGCGCGCCCCGGGCCTGTCGATATCGGCCGGAGGCGGCCACTCGATGCCCTCGCGCTCCAGCAGGCGCCGGTACGAGGCGTGCCGCAGCCGCATGAACGCCTTCGAGCAGGCCATCAGGGCGGTCAGCACGAGTGCGATGCCACCGCCGATGAGCAGGCCGGTGGTGTGGAATTCGCCGTTCACCAGGATCATGACGAGGATCACGGCCGGGATGACGAACAGCCAGCCCCGCATCCGCTCCCATCCCAGCACGCCGAAGTAGTCCACCTTGATGCGGGCGTGCAACAGTCGTACCTCCCGCCGGGCATGCGGCTTGGTGATTAGCGGTGCCCGCCAGGGGAACATGCCCGGCAGCCGGCCGCCGCTGTGGGCGCGCGGAAACGCGCGCTCCGTCCGCGCAGTGCGCTCCGCCGCATCGGGCAGGCGATAGAAAACGTGCTGCGGCGGCTGGTGGTCCCGCGGATAGTCGGGGTCGAGACCGCCGTAGCGATACCCGTATTGCTCTGCGATATAGGCCAGCTTGGCGAACAGCCAGATCGATGGCCAGGGGAGCTGAGTGCTGTACCTGCCCTGTTGTTCGCCTTCCGCGAGCAGCTTCCACAGCTGTCGCCTGAGCCTCATAACGCCTCCGGGGTCACCAGCACAATCAACTGGTCAACCCTACTTCTTGCTGGACTTCTCGAGTTCGTCGCGCAGCTTCTGATCCAGCTTGTCGAACTCCTCCGCGGCCTTCTTGGAGAACTTCGAAACGCCCTTGGTCATTTTTGACAGCTGCCCGAACCCGTAGTCCCAGGAGCCCGCGAAGTCGTCGCAGGCGGAACGCAGACCATCGTGTCCGATTTGACCGGCCTCTGCGCGTGCCAGCCCTTTCGAGGCGTTCTTCATCCTGCCGCCGCTGGTCTCAAGCGTCCGAGACATCTCGCTGACCTCGTCGAACGCGAATCTCAGGAAGGACATGCAGGTAAATGTAGCGCCTGGGGCGCGGGGTGGAGAAGGGGCAGCAGCCAAGGGCCCAGGACGGCGCCGAGTCGATAGCGGCCGGCTGCCCTGGGCCCTACAGTGCATGCGATTACTTGCCGAGCTCCTGGTCCAGTTGCTCGAACGAGTCCGCAGCGGTCTCCAGGTACTTGGCCAGACCGTCGAGGCCCTCATTGGTCTTGGACATGCCCTGCTTGAACTCGGTGAAGTCCTCGCCGAACTTCTTCGAGGCCTTGCGGGTGACGAAGCCCTTCTCGAGAAGGCCGTCGATGTAGGTCTTCAGATCGTTGAGCTTGTCTTCGATCTTCTCCTTCTCGCGGTTCATCTTCTTCGCCGCGGCCCGCATGTCCTCATATGTCACATCGAGGTCTTTTGACACGGTTCACTTCCCTCCGTTAAGGCCGCGAGGTCTCCCCCTCCCGGCAACCGGGCTGCACTGACCCCTCCTGGCCCGCGCAGCACATCACACTAGTCACTCAGTTTCACGGCTGTGCATCAGTTCAGCCACACCGGGTGTTACTGCCCCCAGCTGCCCCGGATGCTCGTAATCAGCCTCACCTGCCCCATGTCGCCCCCGGACGATATCGTCACACCGCAGTGAGGTAATCCGAGGAGGATGTCCGTGCGTTTGAACCTGACCGTCGTCGATCCCTACGCGGGCACCAGCACCGACCTCGTTCTCGATGCCGACGCCGAGTCGCGCATCGATGACGTGGCCAGGGAGTTGGCGGGCCGCGCCGGTGGCGGCATGGGTGGCCAGGTGATCTCCCTTCCCGGACAAAACAGTCGAAACGGGCAAGGCGCCCAGGGCGGCAATGCGGGCCCAGCGCTCTATGTGGACGGCTATTACGTCGACCCGGCCCACACCGTCACCACCTCCCCGCTGCGCGACGGCGCCGTGGTGAGCCTGCACGATCCGGCCGGCTCGCTGCCCGGCGAGCTCTCCGGCCTCGCCGAGGTGCGCGTCGCCGGCGGGCCCGGCGCGGGTGCGGTGCACCGGCTCGGCATCGGGCGTTACGACATCGGCAGCGGCGCCGCCTGCCAGCTCCGTATCGACGACCCCGAGCTCCCGGACCGCGCCGCGACCCTGACGGTCAACGCCGACGGCACCTGCAAGGTGGTCGTGCACGGCGGCGAGCAGACCAAGAAGACCGCGCGCATCGACGGCATGCTTCTCGAAAGCGACGAACTGCCCATCGGCGCCCAGCTCGCCATCGGCAACACCCTGATCGAAGTGACGCGCTACACACCCCCGGACGCGGCGCTGAAGTGGTCCGACGACGGTGCCGGTCTCGACTACAACCGCCCGCCGCGGCTGCGTCCGCCGGAGCGGCAGACGAAGTTCCGGCTGCCGCAGCCGCCGAAGGAGTACGAGGCCCGGCCGCTGCCCTGGCTGATGGCGCTGTCGCCGCTGGTGATGGCGATCACGATGGCCATGGTGATGGGGCGCTGGTACTACCTGATCATGGCCATCTTCAGCCCCATCATGCTGATCGGCAACTACTACTGGGACAAGAAGCACGGCCGCAAGTCCCACGCGAAACAGGTCAAGGAGTACAACGAGCACAAGGCCCGGATCGAGCGGGATGCAGAGCAGGCGCTCGTCCTGGAGCGCCTCGACGCCCGCCACAGCCACCCCGACCCCGGCACCGTCCTCGCCGTCGGCACGGGCCCGCGCACCCGTCTGTGGGAGCGCCGCCGCAGCGACGCCGACCACCTGCTGCTGCGTCTCGGCACCGGCCGCCTGCCGTCCGCCGTCGTGCTCGACGACCCCGAGATGGACGAGCACCGCCGCCAGGTCGCCTGGCACATCGCGGACACCCCGGTCGCGCTGAACCTGGCCAAGCTCGGAATCATGGGCATCGCCGGCCCCGGCGACAGCCCGCGCAGCGTCGCCCGCTGGGCGGTGGCTCAGGCAGCCACCCTGCACAGCCCGCTGGACGTGCAGTTCTACGTACTCACCGAAGCCACCGGCGAAGCCAGCTGGCAGTGGGTCCGCTGGCTGCCGCACTCCCGGCCCTCGGGGGCGCACGACACCAACGTCCTCATCGGCAACGACGCCGAGACTGTCGGCGCCCGCGTCGGCGAGCTCACCCAGATCCTCGACGCCCGCCAGCAGGCGGCGAAGGAGAACCGCGGCGTCGAGGGCTTCTCCGACCCCGACATCGTCGTCGTCTGGGACGGCTCGCGGCGGCTGCGCTCCATGCCGGGCGTGGTGCGTCTGCTCCAGGAGGGCCCTGCCGTGTCCATGTACGCGCTGTGCCTGGACGCCGAGGAGCGGTTCCTGCCCGGTGAGTGCAAGGGCATCGTGATCGCGGAGCCCCGTAACTCCGAACATGCCGCGCACGAGATGGACCCGTCCGACACGGGCAAGCCGGACTGGACCCCGCCGGACAGCGACGAGGACACCTCCCGGCGCGGCCGCAAGCGTCGGCAGCGTGAGGCGGCTGCCGCGGCTGCCGCGCAGGCCGCCGCCGCCCCGGCCCCGGCTGCGCGAACGTCCGCCGGAGTGCTGCCGTCGCTCGGCGGCTGGGGTGCCCCGGCCGGCGGCCCGATGGCCGCGCACCAGGTCGTCGACGAGTCCGCGCTACGGCTTCGGGTGCAGCAGGAGGACCAGGCGAAGATCATGGGCGTACGCCCCGACTTCGTCTCGCCCGCCTGGTGCGCCCGCGTCGCCCGCTCCCTGTCTCCGCTGCGCGACATCAGCGGCGAGGCCGAGGACAGCGCCCTGCCCGGCGCCAGCCGGCTGCTCGACGTCATCGACATGGAGCCGCCGACCGCCGGCGCCATCGCCGCCCGCTGGCAGGTCGGCGGCCAGTCCACGGTCGCGGTGATCGGTGAGTCGTACGACGGGCCCTTCGGCATCGACATCCGCAAGGACGGACCGCACGGCCTCATCGCGGGTACCACCGGCTCCGGTAAGTCCGAGCTCCTGCAGACGATCGTCGCCGCACTCGCGGCGGCGAACACGCCGGAGAACATGACGTTCGTCCTCGTCGACTACAAGGGCGGCTCGGCCTTCAAGGACTGTGTCCACCTGCCCCACACCGTCGGCATGGTCACCGACCTCGATGCGCACCTGGTGGAGCGCGCGCTCGAGTCCCTCGGCGCCGAGCTGCACCGCCGCGAGCACATCCTGGCCGCCGCCGACGCCAAGGACATCGAGGACTACCAGGACCTGGTTCGCCGTAACCCGGCGGAGCACCAGCCGGTTCCGCGCCTGCTGCTGGTGATCGACGAGTTCGCGTCCATGGTGCGCGACCTGCCCGACTTCGTTACGGGCCTGGTCAACATCGCGCAGCGAGGCCGTTCGCTGGGCATCCACCTGATGCTGGCGACACAGCGCCCGAGTGGTGTGGTGTCGCCGGAGATCCGCGCGAACACCAACCTGCGGATCGCGCTCCGCGTGACGGACGGCGGCGAATCGAGCGACGTCATCGACTCGCCCGAGGCCGGCAACATCTCCAAGAACACCCCCGGTCGCGCGTATGTCCGCACCGGCGCCTCGTCCCTGATCCCCTTCCAGTCCGGCCGCGTCGGCGGCCGCCGCCCAGGCACCGCGGACCCGGCGACCGCCGCCCCGTGGACCGGCGTCCTCGACTGGGCGGACCTCGGCCGCGCGGCACTGGTCCGCCCGAAGGGCGAGGCGCAGGAGGAAGAGGAGATCACCGACCTGAAGGTTTTCGTCGACGCGGTCCGCGAGGCGAACGGCCGGCTGGGCATCCCGCAGCAGCACAGCCCGTGGCTGCCGGCGCTGGCGGAGCAGGTGCTGCTGGACGAGGTCCAGGCCGAGATCGGCGCGGCGCAGGGCTCGCTGCCCCTCGCCCCGTACGGCATCGAGGACCTGCCCGCCCAGCAGGCCCGCCGCCCCGCGGCGATCGACTTCGCCACCTTCGGTCACCTCCTCATCGCCGGCGCGCCGCGCAGCGGCCGCTCGCAGGTGCTGCGCACGATCGCGGGCTCGCTGGCCCGTACGCACTCGTCGGCCGATGTGCACCTCTACGGCATCGACTGCGGCAACGGCGCGCTGAACGCTCTGACGAAGCTGCCGCACTGCGGCGCGGTGGTGGGCCGCAACCAGACCGAGCGCGCCGTCCGCCTGATCAGCCGCCTGTCGGCGGAGACCACCCGCCGCCAGGAGCTGCTGGCGGAGGACGGCTACGCGGACATCGGCGAGCAGCGTGCAGTTGCCACCGAGGACCAGCGGCTGCCGCACATCGTGGTGCTGCTCGACCGCTGGGAGGGCTGGATGCCCACCCTGGGCGAGATCGACCACGGCGAGCTGACCGATCAGCTGCTCACGCTGATGCGCGAGGGCGCGAGCGTCGGCATCCACATGGTGATCACGGGCGACCGGCAGCTGCTGACGGGCCGCATCAGCTCGCTTACGGAGGACAAGTTCGCCCTGCGGCTCTCGGACCGTACGGACTTCTCGATGATCGGGCTGAACGCCCGCAAGGTCCCGGAGGAGATCCCGGCCGGCCGGGCCTTCCGTAACGAGACAGGCCGGGAGACGCAGTTCGCGCTGCTGAGCGAGGACGCGACGGGCCAGGGCCAGAACGCCGCGCTGGTGGCGATCGGTGAGGCGGCGGCCGCGCGGGACGCGGCGGTGCCGCGGACGCGCCGCCCCTTCCGGGTGGACTCGCTGCCGAGCCGCATCGCCTTCGGCCAGGCGTGGGAGCACCGCGACCCGGAGACCTCGGCGTCTGCGCTGTGGGGCCTGGTCGGCGTCGGCGGCGACGAACTGACCGCCTTCGGCCCGGACTTGGCTCAGGGCGTCCCGGGCTTCGTGGTGGCGGGCCCGGCGAAGTCCGGCCGTTCCACCGTACTGATGAACCTGGCCCGCTCGTATCTCGGCCGCGGCGTCCGCCTGGTGATCGCCGCCCCGCGCATGTCCCCCCTCCGAGACCTGGAGGGCCAGGACGGCGTGCTCCAGGTCTTCACCGGCAGCGACATCGAGGAAGACGAATTGACGGAGGCGGTGGAGTCGTCTTCGCTGACGGAGCCCATCGTCATCCTGATCGACGACGGCGAAATGCTCGAAGACTGCGAAGCAGAAGACGAATTCAAAAAGATCATGCAAACCGGCGCCGAACGCGGCCTCGCCATCGTCATCGCCGGCGACGAGGACGACGTCTGCTCCGGCTTCAGCGGCTGGCAGGTAGACATCAAAAAGTCCAAGCGCGGCATCCTCCTCTCCCCCCAAGACACCTCCGCGGGTGAACTGATCGGCGTCCGCTTGTCCCGCGGCTCGGTGGGTGGTTCGGTAACCCCGGGCAAGGGCCTCCTGCACCTGGGAAGCGGGGAGGCGTTTACTGTGACGGTGCCGGTGGGGTAGTAAGGGCTGCCCCGGCAAGAAGGCAGAACAAAACGTAGCGGCAAGAGGTGACGCATGGGGGACAAGGAGCGGCTTCGGGCCGACTACGAACTGCTTGGGACCTCGAAGTCCAATCTCAATGACATCAAGAAGGTCCTTGAGGGGATGGAGAAGCACCGCGACGACATCGACAATATTTGGGGTGCCGACAGTATCGCGGGTAAAATGAGTGAATTCGTGAACAACTGGGACAATTACCGACGTGAGTTGCTGGAGAATGTGAACGACCTCGGAGGCAGGGTCGAGAGTGCCTTGAAAGGCTTTCAGAAAGTAGATCTCGACCTCAAGAACAAGTCCGAGGGGAAGTGACCTGATGGCAGCCGGAAAGGGCCGCAAGCGCCCCGTTGACTGGCATCCTCTCGCCGAGAAGGACCCCGTCCCAGGGGATCCGGAAGACATCCGGACCGAGGTCGGCAAGATGAAGGACATGGCCAAGAACCTTCGCGACCAGGCCGCCATCCTCAGGAAGGTCGCGAACGGCGAGGCGCTGGAGGGCAAGTACGCGGACAAGATCCGCGAGAAGTCCGACGACCTGGAGAAACACTTCCGCGAGACGGCTGCCCGCTACGAGCGGGTAGTGGGTGACCTCGGCAAGTGGGCAAACGAACTAGAGGACATTCAGGAGGATGCCGACGGGATCCTCAAGGCAGCGAAGAAGGCCGACGAGGAACACACGGCCAAAGAGGCCAAAAAAGGCGTGTCACTGGCCCCCTACTATCATCCGCCCTACGCGCCGGACGATCATTTGGCGTCATACCGCAAGCGCCTGTACGGCGTCGTCTCCCACCGAGACACAAGAGCACAACACTATGCCGACAACATCGGTGATGACATCAGCGATATCATCAAGGACAGTGGGTGGGAGAACTTCAAGGACTGGGTGCATGAGAACGCGGACTGGATCAAAACCGTCGTTGAGGTTCTGAGTTGGGCAGCGACGATCGTCGGGATTCTCGCCCTCATTTTTACGCCGGTCGGTTGGCTGGCTACTGCCATGGCGGTGTTCGCCATTACTGCCAC
The DNA here is from genome assembly GCF_048572725.1 of Streptomyces boninensis. Lineage (NCBI taxonomy): Bacteria > Bacillati > Actinomycetota > Actinomycetes > Kitasatosporales > Streptomycetaceae > Streptomyces > Streptomyces boninensis. The sequence continues at coordinate 4,246,747 of NZ_CP183837.1, read as the reverse complement.
GGCGCTGGTTGGGGTCGGGCACACCATGCTGGCTCTCTCCGGCGACGGGAACTGGACGGATGTCGCCATGGACGTCTTCGCGCTGGCGACGTTTGGGCTCGGCAAAATTGCTATGCAGGGCGTCAAGACCGCGCATGCGTCGCTGAAGCTGGTCAGCAGGGCAGGCCGGTTCGAGCGGTATACGAATCTGCGCAAGCTGATCAACAGAAACATCATGCGCTACGGGGCCGCTTCGGATCGCGGTCAGAAAGCCCTGCGAGCGCAACAATCGCTGCGTCGGCTCGGTTCAGGGGAAGTTCGACCTGTCGCGTCCCGACTGGAGCGCGTTCTTGGCGGTGACGGCGAAGTAGCCAGTGCGAGCAAGTTCGCCAAACGGATGCGGGCAGAGTTCAGCGGGAATGCTGATGTGGTGAGGGCGGCCGACGAGTCACTGAAGAAGGTAGCCAAGTTCCGGGTGAACTATGGGGCGGCGACCGGGGTCGACGCGTTGGACAAGTTCGGAGAAAAGATGGTCGGAGAGCCTTATGGGGACGTCAAGGATGTTCTAACCCGTGAAGTCGGGAGTCGCTGGTGACGACCCGCATATTCATCATTTACAAGGTCAGTGCCGTGGATTCTAGCCGAGAAGGTAGGGAGTGAGGGATTGTGGGCTTCTATTTGGGGAGTAATGTCGACGAAGCCAGGGCCGTGAAGTATCTTTCCGTGTTTGCTGTCGCGCCGATCCTCATCCTCGCCTTTCAGGATCTAGGTAGTAAGTACGGAAATATGGACTGGCTTACGCGCGGTTACGCGGCATGGCCGACTATGATTGCACCACTCGGCATGCTGGTCGTTTTCATTGTGCATCGAGAGCTAATTCGTAGACGAAGGGGTGACCACTTCGCTCAGACCCTTAAGATGTGTGCCATCGGGTACGCTTTGTTTAACCTAATTACCATCGCCTATAGCTGGCTGGCGGCGATCTCTGTTATTGCCTGTGCAGCGATCCTCGTGGCCTGCCAGCGCATGCAGAAACAGAGCTCCGCATGATTGAATCCGAGCTCGAGCAGGAACTAGCGCCTGCTGGCGGTCCAGCTCCGCACGGCTATGAACTCATCCTGCCTCCCGGCTGGGTCCGCATCCCCCTGCGCGCCGGCACAAAGGAGGCGCTCGAGAAGATCCTCTTCTCCCACATGGACCAGGTCCCGGACGGCATCCCCAGGGACGATGCGATGCGCTTCCGGTTGGACGTGCGCCGCCAGATCGAGAAGCAGACCCGTGCGGCCAGGCGCAATGGCGGCCTTGACCTCTATCTCCCGGTGCGCCCGCGTGGCGGGATCTTCCTCATGGCCTCTTTCATTGTCGCTGAGTTGCCGGTCGGTCAGGTCGTGGACCGCCCCGCTCCTCCGGAGGCAGTAATCGCGGAACTGGCCAACGAGGACGTCCCTGAGGGAACAGCGGCGAAGGTCGAAGTGGCTGGGAAATCTGCACTCCGGCGCTCCTATAAGACCGCTTCTATCCCGGATAAGCTGCATTCAGCACCGGAGTCCGTACAGCAAACCGCTCTGCCTGCCCGTCGAGTCGAGTACGTGATCCCTGTAGTTGACGATCCCAGTCGCTGGATCAGTATCAACTTTTCCACGCCTGGGAATGGCGATCTCGAGAGCGAGTTCACCGACGTACTGGTTGAGTTGTTCGACGCCGTGGTCGGAACGTTCAAATGGAGTTATGAATGAGCTGGCTCAACGTCAAGCACGCCATGCGTCTGTCCCCCTGGATCCGAATCCCACTCATGTGGCCCGAACCAGGCCTTGAAGACGTTGCGGAAGCGCAAACACCAGAGGCATGGGCACGCTACTTTGCTGCAGGTATCTGGGAGGATTTCAAGTCGGAGAAGCCGCAACCTGGAGAAGTCGACTTGCTCACCGACATGCTGGTGATGTATGCCAATAGAGCACCTTCCGCCTTTCCGGGTTTTGAGGTCTTTCTGCACATCCAGCACCCGCGGGAGATTCCACTGCCCGCGTACGTCGACTTGGTCGAAATCGAGGAGGGCGAGGACCGGGAGACGGCTCTTCGCGCTCTAACCCACGCGAACGCGGAGTATGCCATCGAGCCCCCCATCGTGGAGGAATTCCAGTCCCCGCACCTGGGATCCGGCTTGCGGGTGCTGCGTTACTACCAGGACCCGGACGAGGGCAGCAACGAGGTACACGTAGGGCTCCGTTATGCCTGGCGCTACGAGAAGGGCACGGAAGCCGCAGATGTCCTGGTAATTCTGGCAGACCCCGACGCCAGCCGAATCCTTCGCGCTCTCGATGACATCGACGAGTTCGCCCGGACGATCCGCATCAGTCCGGACTCGGAGTTGGATGGGTGACGCGCGGATATGTAGTCCGCGGCAGCGTCCAAGGCGGCTGCTTCCTCCTTGTCCGAAGGCATCTGCCAGACGAAGACCGTCTGGCTTGGTCCTCGCGCCGTCGATCTTCTTGCCTTTGGTGCCGACGTCGTCGCTGTCGCCTACGCCGCAGATTCAGATCGTGACTGGGATGTGAAACTGACCCGCCTGTACCTGGCGTTAGGCGGATTCTGGGTCTCCTGCTCCTTCTGGGTGGATTGACTCTGCAGCAACTGCTGTCGCTGAAACGGGTGGTAGTCGGCCTGGGGGTTGTTGCTGCGTGGCTTGGCTTGGCCTGCGATGTTCAGCCCTGTCGGCATATTCGGATGGCCGGCTCGGTATCCGCGTAATCGGGAAGTGCGAATCTGACCGTCGAGTGAACGATTCGCCTACCGGGGAACTGGCTGAAGAGCAGCCTGGTTGGCGTCGCGAGATCCGCGTGGGCGTGGTGCGGGGAGGGGCGTCGCGGCGGGTCCGGGATTCCCTGGCCTGCCTACGCGGCTGGGTCCGAGACGGACCGCCTACCGCTGAGTCCGGAGCGGTTCGGCGGCCCCTCTGCCGCCAGGCTCGCCGCGCTCGGAGGCCGGGTGCCGAGCGAGACCGCCTTCCAGTCCAGCGGCGCGCTCGCCCCCGTTACACTCCTCACACCCCCCTGTGACCTACCCGTACCGCCCCGTCACCTGGCTGACCTCGACCCTCACCGTCCCTTTAGGTAACGTCAGTGGTTGCTTGTTACGGGGTGCGGGGAAAGGGTCTGAGGAAGCGGTATGGCGCGTTCAGCGGCGAACAGGACTCCGGTGCCGGTCAGGATTCGGCGGCGGACTTTTGGGGACTTTGTGCGGGCGTTTTTCGCCTTTGTCGCGCTTGTCCTCCTTGTGGTCGGGGTGCCCGGCGCGCTCGCCTATTTTGTTGGGTGGCCGCTGCCGCATGAAGTGCCCTCCCTCGACCTGCTGACTCAAGACGTGACCAGCGATGTTTTCGTCAATGTGCTGGCTGTCGTCGTCTGGTTTGCGTGGGCGCAGTTCGCTGCCTGTGTGCTTGTTGAGGCGAAGGCTGCCGCTTCCGGGGTCGGTATGCCCGGGCGGGTGCCCGGGGCCGGGGCCAGTCAGGCGCTTGCTCGGCAGCTTGTTGCCGCTGTGCTGCTTCTCACCGCCACTGCCGCCAGCTTCGCGCCCGGGCTCAGCCAGCTCGGGCAGCAGCTCGAGCAGAATCAGCGGCAGCCCGCCGCCACCGCCCAGCAGACGCCCGGTGGGGCCCATGAGGCGCGGCCTGCCGTGGATATCACCACTCCCGATGGCGATCAGTCCGGGCCGCAGGTCAAGGAGCCGGGGCAGAAGGAGCAGGGGCAGCGGGATACGAAGTTCTATCGGATTCAGCCGCCCGAAGGGCGTCATCACGACTCGCTCTGGGAGATTGCCGAGCGGCATCTTGATGATGGCCGTCGGTACAAGGAGATCTACCAGCTCAATAAGGAGCGCATCCAGCCTGATGGCTCCAAGCTCAGTCAGGCCAGCCTCATCCGGCCCGGCTGGATCATGGAGATGCCCGCCGACGCGCACGGCGGTGAGCTCGTCCAGCTGCCCGACGAGAAGGTCGAGGTGCCGGAGCGGATCGTCGAGCAGCTCCAGAAGTACGACGAAAGCAGCCCGAATCACGATGAGCACGCCACCTCCGGCGAAGGGCAGCGCCTCGCGCCGCCCGGGGATGAAAAGACCGGTCCTGCCGTCGACCGCGGCGGCTCCAAGGGCATCGATGCCCAGCAGGTCCCGAACGCCGACCGCGCCGATCGCTCCGAAGCCGAAGCCGAAACAGAAGCCGAAGCGTCCGAGTCCGGCGACAACGCCATCGGCCTCCCCGAAGCCCTCATCGGCGCCCCCCTCCTCGCCGCCGGGCTCCTCGCCCTGCTCGGGAAGCGCCGGCGGCAGGCGCTGCTGCAGACCGTCTTCGGCCGCCGCGGTACGAGCCCCGAGCCCAACGGCTCCGCCGCGCTCGCCCGCGACGCGTTGCTCGTCGGCGCCGACCGGGGCGGCGTGCGCTTCCTCGATCGTGCGCTGCGCGGGCTCTCCAAGTCGCTCAGCGAGGCGTCTCGCCCTCTGCCGGTGATCTACGCCGCGTGGTTCACCGAGCGGCAGCTCTTCCTGCAGCTCGCCGGGGCCGCCGGCGAGCCGCCGGCCCCGTGGCGTACCGACCAGGACGACACCTTCTGGTGCATCGACCGGGCCGACGCCGAGGCGTACGACATCGGCGAGGGCGATGATGCGCCTGCGGCCCCCTACCCCGGCCTCGTCTCGCTCGGCACCCGCGAGGACGCGCGGCTGCTGCTGAATCTCGAGTCCGTGCCCGGCATCGGCTCCCTCAAGGGCACGGAAGAGGACCGCGTCGCCGTGCTCTCCGCCATCGCCGCGGAGCTCGGCACCAGCGGGTGGTCGGACCGCATGACCGTGACGCTGGTGGGCTTCGGCGAGCGGCTCGTGTCGCTCGCGCCGGACCGGATGCGGCACCTCGACGGCATCCCGGCGCTCGTCGAGACCATGGAGACCGAGACCCGGGCCCGTACCGGAGCGCTCGGCGCCGCCGGGCACGACAGCGTGCTCACCGGCCGCGCCGGGCGGGCCGGCGACTCGCAGTGGGCGCCGCACCTGGTGCTGCTCGCTGACGAGCCCAGCAGCGAGGACGCCGAGAAGCTCGCCCAGCTGGCCTCCGGCGCCACCCGGCTCGGCATCGGCTATCTCATCGGTACGGGGCAGGGCGACCTGCGCGGCGCCTCGTGGGAGTTCGAGATCAGTGCGGACGGGACGCTGTCTGCCCCGCTGCTCGGGCTCGAGCTCAAGGCGCAGCAGATTCCGGCGGCCCAGCACGACGCGCTGGTGCAGCTCTTCGCCGGCGTGGACGCGAGCGCCGAGGGGGAGGGCGCCGAGGCCACCCCCGACCCCGGCTTCCTCGTCGACCTCTCCGAGAGCGGGCGGCCCGCCGTGTTCGCGCGGCTCATGGGCACGTACGAGATCAGCGGGCTCCCGGAGCCGGATGCCGAGCGCGGGCCGATCATGTGCGAGGCGCTCGCCGTGCTGCTGCTGCACCGGGAGGGTGTGCACCCACAGGTGCTCGCTGCGGCGCTGTGGCCGCGCGGGGTCACCGAGGACGTACGGGATGCGCTCATCGAGCGGCTCGAGACCTGGCTCGGCAGCGACCCGAGCGGCAGTAAGCGGCTGCGGCGCGACCAGGAAGGGCGGCTGCGCCTCGCCGAGTCGGTGGTCTGCGACTTCGATGTGCTGCGGACGCTGCACCACCAGGCGCTGGAGTCCGGGCGCGCCAACAGCCCGGCGGTCAAGGAGCGGCTGCTCGCCGACGCGCTCGCGCTGGTCGAGGGGCCGATGCTGCCGACGCGGACGCAGGGGCGGTACGGGTGGCTGTCGAACGAGATCGTCGAGGCGCAGCTGCCGCTGCTCACCGCCGACATCGGGATGGCGCTGTCCGAGCTGCGGCGCGAGGGCGGACGCCCGGCCGACGCCGCCGCCGCGGTGCAGGCCGCGCTGGTGACCGCGCCCGCGGACGAGCGGCTGTGGCTGGAACTGCTGCGCGCGGTGCACGCCACCGGCGACGAGGAGCGGCTGCGGGCGACCGCGGCGGAGCTCCTCGACCGGTCCGCCGCGCTGCACGGCGCGCGCGGGCTGCCGTCGCGTACGGAGGCGCTGCTCGACGAGCTGCTGCCGACTTGGCGGGCGGGCGCGCGGGCCGTAGCGAACTAGTCGCGAACCAGCCGCGGCAGCCAGCCGCCACCCGCCACCCCTGCCGCCGGATGCATGACATGTGCTGTGCCGATCGAGGGAACTAACGCGATCTCAGGCAGCACACATCCGGTCATTAAGGAAGATAGTCATACGAAACGGACGAGGTGACGTGCCTCGCCGTCGGATACGACTGTCAAGGGGCAAGCAGTGCTGAAGAGAACAAAGACGACGGCAGCCGTGGCCGCCGGCGCGATCGCGTTCGGCGCCCTCGCCGTCTCGCCCGCCATGGCCGCTTCCAGCGTCGCGCCGCAGGGGATGAAGACCTGGAACGATGAGGCGCGGGGCGTGGTGACCGGCTACAACGGCATCGCCGTGCGTGCCAGGCCGACCATGAACTCGGAGAAGATCGGGCGCTACGGGCGCAGCCACATCGCCAACATCGTCTGCAAGTGCGCCGGCCAGGACGTCGCGGGCAACGGCATCTGGTTCAAGGTCAGGAAGCACGACGACCCGAGCCGGCACGGCTGGATCTCGGCCCGTTACGTGAAGAACGTCGACTACGTGCCCTGGTGCGACGACCACCGCGGGGGCGGGGACGGCACCTGGGGCTACTGATCCGCAAAGCCCCCCACGCGTCGCGGCCGCGCCCTGTCAGGGGCGCGGCCTGGCGTCACCCCTTGCTCACCGCCGTGAGCAATCACCCCTTGCTCACCGCCGTGAGCACCTCCGGCAGCCGCCGCACCATCATCGGCGCCGCCACCCGCAGCCCGGCCTCCGCGATCGCCGCGCCATAGGCCGCGCCCAGCGGCAGCAGCACCCAGCGCCAGGCCGCAGCCGAGCCGTCGGACAGCTGCAGCCAGATCAGCGCGGCCAGCGCGGGCGCGCACAGCACGGCGCCGACGATCAGCCCCACCAGCATGCTGATCCAGGCAAGGCCCGACTGGCCCGGGGCGACGTTCTTGAAGCCGCTGTCCTGCGGGATGGAGTACGGGAAGCGCACCGACGTCACCGCGCCGGTCGCGATCAGGGCGCCGAGCAGCGCGAGGGAGATCCCCAGCGCCTGCGGCAGCTTGCTCCAGCCGGAGAAGAGGGCGGCGGAGAACAGCGCCGCCACGATCACGTACGGCACCGCCACCAGCGCCACCGCGAGGGAGCGGCCGCGCAGTTCGCGGTGCGCGTCGCCGCGGTCGGCGACGGTGGCCGCCACCATCCAGAAGGCCGAGGAGTCCTGGCCGAACTGGTTGTACATCTGGAAGCCGAGCATCCCCGCCGCCGCGCACGCCAGATAGACGCTGCCGCCGCCCTGCGCCAGCACGATCAGCGGGATGAGCAGGCCGACGCCGATCGAGGACGCCCAGGCCGCCTTGGTCTTCGGGTCCCGCCAGGCATAGCGCAGCGAGCGCTGCGCGACCGTGCCCACGCGGCCTGCGGGGAGCAGGCCGCCGCGCTCGCGGTTACGGACAGAGCGCCGCCGCTCCACGGACTGCACCGTCGAGGCGTCCGGCGAAGTCATCAGCCGGGTCAGCGTGCGCTGCCACCACCACAGCAGCGCCGCCAGCGCCGCCGCGGTCAGCGCGAGCCCCACGACGGCCCGTACCGCATCCCCTTCGGAAGCGGCCCGTACCGCGTCGACGGCCGAGGCGGGCGGCAGCCAGCGCAGCACGTCGGCGGCCGGCTCCAGGTCGGCCAGGCCGCGGCCGTCGCCGGCGAGGCGGCGGGCGCCGAGGTTCACCAGCTGCACGCCGATCGCCACCACCAGGCCGCTGAGCAGCGCCAGGTCGCGGCCTTTACGGCTGGTGAGCAGGCGGATGTTGGCGGTGGCCACGGCGCGGGCGAGGGCCACGCAGGTCAGCACCAGCAGCGCCGCGGCGGGGACGGCGACGAGTGCGGCGGCCGGGCCCGTACCAGCGGAGATCACCGAGCCTGCCGCCAGCGTGAGCGTGAAGAGCGGGCCCGTACCGACGAGGGAGGCCGCCAGCAGCGCCACCACCAGCGGGCGGGGGCGCAGCGGCAGCATCGCGAGGCGGGTCGGGTCCAGGGTCTCGTCGCCGCCGGGGAAGAAGAGCGGGAAGAACGCCCAGCCCACCGCCAGCACCGCGGCCAGCAGCACGGCAAGCGCGCCGGCGTGGTCGTGGCCGCGGAGGAGTACGAGGCCGAGCAGCTGCAGCGCGGCGAAGAGGAGCGCCAGGACGGCAGAGGCGATGAAGGCGGCCCGGCGGCCGGTGGACTGGCGGAGGCCGTTGCGGAGCAGGGCCAGCTTCAGGCGGACGAAGAGGGCGGTGAGGGCGGGGGTGCGCAAAGGGGAGGTGTGCAATGCGGAGGTGTGCGGAGCGGAGGTGTCCATAGGGGCGGCGTCCGTCATCGCGCCTGCCCGCCCAGCCAGTCGAGGTCGGCGGCCGCGTCCCGCTCGCCCGCCCCGACCAGCTCCAGGAAGGAGGCCTGCAGGCTCGGTGCCTCCCCCCGCACCTCCGCCAGCGGCCCGTGCGCGCGGATCCGCCCCGCGGCCATCACCGCCACCCAGTCGCACAGCGACTCCACCAGCTCCATCACATGGCTGGAGAAGACGACGGTGGCGCCGGATCCCGTATAGCGCTCCAGGACGCCGCGGATGGTCTGCGCCGAGACCGGGTCGACGCCCTCGAAGGGCTCGTCGAGGAAGAGGACTTCGGGGTTGTGCAGCAGCGCGGCGGCCAGGCCGATCTTCTTGCGCATGCCCGTCGAGTAGTCGATGACCAGCTTGTGCTGTGCCCCGGAGAGGTCGAGTACGTCCAGGAGCTGGGCGGCTCGCTGGTCGACCTCGTCGCCGGGGAGGCCGCGCAGCCGGCCGGTGTAGCCGAGGAGTTCGCGGCCGGTGAGCCGCTCGAAGAGGCGCAGGCCCTCCGGCAGCACGCCGATCCGCGGCTTCACCGCGACCGGGTCGCGCCACACGTCCGCGCCGCCGATCTCCACCCGGCCCTGGTCGGGCCTGAGCAGGCCGGTGACCATCGACAGCGTCGTGGTCTTGCCCGCGCCGTTGGGCCCGACGAGGCCGATGAAACGGCCGGCGGGCAGTTCGAGGTCGATGCCGCCCACCGCGACCTGCTCGCCGAAACGCTTCCACAGCCCCTCGATCCGCACCGCGGTGGCGCCGGGGGCCGGTTCTGACAAAGATGCAGCGTTGAGATCCCGCATCCGGCCACCCTAAGCGGCCGGGCGGGATACGGGTCTCAGGGCCTCAAGGCCTCAGCGCATCCGCCGCTCGCGCCCGCACGCGTACGCCAGTGGGGAGATGACCGCTTCCAGGTCCGGCAGCCAGGAGTTCGCCACCGTGGGCCGGCGGGCCCACTGCACGCTGCCCAGGCCGCCGAGGCGGGTCGGCGGGGCCGGGATATAGGAGCCCTCGCCGTGCACCGCCAGGTCGAGGGCGGACGGGGCGTAACCCTGCTTCCGTACGAGATCGACCATCTTTCCGGCCGCGCCCGGCAGGACGAAGAAGAGCATCCGGCGCTGCGGGGTGGCCGCGACCGGGCCGAGCGGGACGTCGGAGCGCTCCAGGCGGGCCAGCGCCAGGCAGCCGGCGGTCTCGGGGACATCGACGACATCAAAGCTCTTGCCGGTGGGCAGAATCACCGAGGCGAGCGGGTGCTCGCGCCACCACTCGCGCATCTTGTCGGGACGGGGGGTGGGGGCGGACTTCCAGTTGCGGCGCGCCGGGTGGGCGCCCGGCGTGGGGCAGTCGTCGGTGGCGCAGGAGCAGCGCCGGGCGCCGTCCTCCGCAGTCTCCAGCCAGGTGCCGAGGGACACCTGCCAGTGCCACTCCTCTGCGTAGAACAGCGCTGCGGCGGACAGCTCGCCCGCGGGGTCCGCGGGGCGGGACTGACTGGGGACATGGGCGGCGGCGTTGGTGGCGGGGGTGACTCCCAAGGTGTCGTTCACGTCCAGCTCAACTGAGGCCATGAGCAGGGGTTACGGCACCGGCCTCAGCAGCCGCCCGACCTGCGGGGCGCACGGGTGCACCTGAGGGGGCACGGCGTTTCCTGCTCCCGGTCCTGGAAATGGATCAAGAGCGGCGGAACGCAGCACGACCACCCGCTGGACCAGCGCACAGGGGGCAGTACATGGCCGGCCGGCCGATTGTCACGCGTCAGCCCAACGAACGCCTCCAGTCCCTGATACAGGAGGCGGCCTGCTCAAACGCGGGCCTCGCGCGTCGCGTCAACATGTGCGGCGCGGAGCACGGCGTCGACCTCCGGTACGACAAGACCTCCGTCGCCCGCTGGCTCCGCGGCCAGCAGCCGCGCGGGCAGGCCCCGCAGATGATCGCCGAGGCGCTGGGCCGCAAGCTCGGCCGCACCGTCAGCCTCGAAGAGATCGGGATGTCGGACGGCCGGCACCAGTCGTCCGCGGTGGGACTGACGTACGCCCCGACCATCGGCGAGACCCTCGACCAGGTCATCGAGCTGTGGCGCAGCGATGTGGCGCGGCGGGAGTTCCTCACCGATGCCGCGCCGGTGGCCGCGGCGCTGGTGGAGCCCAGCAGGGACTGGCTGATCAGCGGCTTCGGCGGGGCGGGCGGCACCGTCACCGAGATCCCGCAGCGCACCGGGCCGCGGGTCGGGCGGATGGACGCGACGGCGGTCGCGGCGGCCGCGGAGTCGCTGATCCGGCTCGACCACCGCTTCGGCGCCGGGCATCTGCGGCCGGTGGTGGTGCACTACCTCAACAGCGTGGTGGCCGGGCTGCTGGACGGCTCGTACACCGAAGAGGTCGGGCGCGTGCTCATCGAGGCCACCGCCCGGCTGTGCGAGCTGGCCGGGTACATGGCCGCCGACACCGGGCGGCCCGGGCTGGCGCAGCGCTACTACATCCAGGCGCTGCGGCTCGCGGAGGCGGCGGGGGCGCGCGGCTTCGGCGGGTACGTACTCGCCGCCGGGATGAGCCATCTCGCGGGCTCGCTCGGCTCGCCGCGGGAGGCGGTGCAGCTGGCGCGGGCCGCGCAGGAGGGGACGCGGGGGAAGGTGCCGTCGCGGGCGGTGGCGCTGTTCGCGGCCGCGGAGGCGCGGGCGGCGGCGGCGCTCGGGGACGGGCCCGCGTGCCGGGAGGCGGCCGCGCGGGCGCTGTCCGCGATGGAGCGGGCGGCGGGCGGCGGGGCGCGCGCCGGGGGCGGCGATCCGCCGTGGGTGGCGCGCTTCGACCGGGCGTACCTGGCCGGCGAACTGGCGCACTGCCACCTCGACTTGGGGCAGCCCGCGGCGGCGGAGAAGCGGGCCGCGGAGGCGCTTGCGGCGCATCCGGAGAGCCGGGTCAGGCGGCGCGGGTTCACGCTTGCGCTGCTGGCCAGGGCGCAGGCGGAGCAGCGGGACGTGGACCGGGCCTGCCGGACCGGGACGCGGGCGGCGGAGCTGATCGAGCAGGTGCGCTCTGCGCGCGGGGCGCAGTATGTGGCGGACCTCACGCAGGCGCTGCTGCCGTACGGGCAAGAGCCCGCTGTGCAGGAATTCCTCGCCAGGAACGGGGGCACGGGGCCGTCGCCCGCGCCCGCGCGTGGGCTGTAGCGTATGCCGACTGATGCTGTTGTAGGCGATGCGAGGAGTTCCGGTGACGCACAGCGGACAGGGCGGCGAGCCGCGCGTCCACGAGGGCGTGGTGCTGCCGGCCAGCGGTGAGCCCTGGGGCGAGGCCGAGGAGCAGCAGCCGGCCGTGCAGTGGCCTGCGGCGCAGCAGGGGTCGGGGCCGGAGCAGGGATACGAGCAGATGCCGGTGCCGGAGTCGGATGCGGAGGCTACGCAGATGCTGCCGCCGGTCCAGGCGCCGCCGGCGGGGGGCGGGCTCGGGCAGCCGGAGGGCGGGCTCGGGCAGGCGTCCGGCGGGCTCGGGCAGGCGCCGGTCCAGCCGCTGATGGAGCCCGCGCAGCCGCCGGTCGAGCCGGGGCTGCCGCCCGTTGAGCCGGGGCTGCCGCCGCAGAGCCCGCATCCGCATCTGCAGGCGGAGCCGCAGGTCCCGCACCCGCACATGCCGGCGGAGCCGCAGTCGCCGCACCCGCACCTGCAGGCCGAGCCGCCGACGCCGCATCCGCACCTGGCACCGCCGCCGCAGCAGATGCCGCAGCAGCCGATGCCGCCCGCACAGGAGATGCCGCGGCCAACGCAGCAGCCGATGCCCCCACCCCCGGCAGCCCCCGGCCTCCCCCCGCTCCCCCCGGAGCCCGATTCCGAGGCCACGCAGTACATCGCCCCGGTCGCGGGCTCGGAAGAGACCCAGTACATCCCGCCGGTCCCCGGCTCCGAGGCGACCCAGTACATACCGCCGGTCGCGTCGTACGACCCGCCGCCGGCGCCCGCCGCCCCCGAGGCCCGCGGCGCCCACGCCGCCCCCGCGCCCCCCGACGCCTTCGAGGCCCTCTACCGCGACGCGGCCCCCGCCCCCCAGGACACGGGCGCCACCCAGCAGATGCCGCGCATCCCCGGCGGCCAGGCGCCGCAGGGCCCGCCGCCCCCGTACGGCCCGGGCCCCGCGCAGCCCGCCCACCACGGCAACGGCGGCTACGACGACTACGACCCGTACGACTACGACGACGGCCCGGCCCGCTCCGGCATCCCCCGCTGGGCGCTGGTCGCGCTCGTCACCGCCGTCTGCGTGGTGGTCGGGCTCACCGCCGGCTGGCTGCTGAGCAGCGGCGGCGGTGACTCCGAGGCGAACGCAAGCGACAAGAAGAGCTCCGCGCCCGCCGCCGACGACGACGAGCCCGCCAAGAAGGCGGCCGACCCGGCCAAGACGCAGGCCGCCGCGCTCGACAAGCTCCTCGCGGCGAGCAACGACAGCCGCGCCGCGGTGATCCGTTCCGTCGCCAACATCCGCGCCTGCAAGGCCCTCGGCAAGGCCGCCACCGACCTGCGCGCCGCCGCCAAGCAGCGCAACGACCTGGTCACCCGCCTCGCCGAGACCAAGACGGACAAGATCCCGGACAACGTGGCGCTGGTCGCCGCCCTCAACAAGGGCTGGAAGGCCTCCGCCTCGGCCGACAACCACTACGCGCTGTGGGCCGGCCAGATGTCCAAGGGCAAGGCGTGCAAGCACGGCGGGCAGGCGCGCGCGACGAACCAGCTGCGCGCGGGCAACACCGCGAGCGGTCAGGCCACCACCGCGAAACGACAGGCCGCGGACCTGTGGAAGCCGACGGCCGCCAAGTACGGCCTGCCCCCACGAGCACCGGAGCAGCTGTGAGCGGACGGACTTCCGAAAGCCCTTCACGTAACGGCCGTCGCTCGGCCACGATGGGCGGCATGCCCATCCAAGACATGCCGTGGTGGCGCTGGCGCACGCATGTGCGCTCCGCGCTGCACATGCTCTCCGACCCGGCCTTCCACCAGGAGTACTGGGCGGCCGGCGTCCCCGGCTACGGCGACGTGACCGATGCCGTCTACCGCCTGGTCGAGGACACCTGGCTCGACAATTGGTCCGCCGAGAAGTACGTCGGGACCATCTTCCGCGACTCGAACGAGGCGGCGCTGATCGACGTCGCCGTGCTGCGGGTGCTGCGGATCATGCACCAGGTCGGCGCCGACGCCCCGGTCACCGCGTACTTCGAGCACCACGCCTGGCCGGAGGCCGTCCGCGCGGCCCGCGAGGCACACGTCCGCCTCGCCGAGAACGACGGCGAGGATCCGGACACCGCGCCCCGCTCGCTCGAGGTGCTGGCCATCATGACGGGCTCGGCTGCCTGAACGCCCTAAGCTGTCCCGCATGAGCGAGTACGTACTGACCCTGTCCTGCCCCGACAAAAAGGGCATTGTGCACGCCGTCTCGAGCTATCTGTTCATGACGGACTGCAATATCGAGGACAGCCAGCAGTACGGCGACCCGACGACCGGGCTGTTCTTCATGCGGGTGCACTTCTCCGCGGAGAAGGCCACCGTCGAGCAGCTGCGGGCGAGCTTCGCCGCGGTGGCGGAGTCGTGGGCGATGGACTGGCAGCTCCACGAGCAGGGCACGAAGATGCGCATCCTGCTGATGGTCAGCAAGTTCGGCCACTGCCTCAATGACCTGCTCTTCCGCACCCGGATCGGCGCGCTGCCGGTGGAGATCGCCGGGGTGGTGTCCAACCACACCGAGTTCGAGGAGCTGGCCGGCTCGTACGGCATTCCCTTCCACCACATCCCGGTCACGCCCGACACGAAGGCGGAGGCCGAGCAGCAGGTCCTCGATCTGGTGAAGAAGGAAAAGATCGAGCTGGTCGTCCTCGCCCGGTACATGCAGGTGCTCGGCGACGACATGTGCAAGCAGCTGTCCGGCCGGATCATCAACATCCACCACAGCTTCCTGCCGTCCTTCAAGGGCGCGAAGCCGTACCACCAGGCGCACGCGCGCGGGGTGAAGCTGATCGGCGCCACCGCGCACTATGTGACCGCGGACCTCGACGAGGGGCCGATCATCGAGCAGGAGGTCGAGCGGGTCGGCCATGAGGTCACCCCGCAGCAGCTGGTCGCCATCGGGCGCGATGTGGAGTGCCAGGCCCTCGCCCGCGCGGTGAAGTGGCACAGCGAGCATCGGGTGCTGCTGAACGGGTCGCGGACCGTCGTGTTCGCGTAGGCCTCACAGCCGCGACAGCGACGCCGTCGCGTACAGGAAGTCCCGGATCTCCTCCCGCTCCCCGTCATGCCCGGCGGCGGCCTCCTCCGGCGATACGTGCCCGGCCGCCAGCCGGCAGAACTCCAGGCCCTCCAGCGCCACATGCGCCACCGTCTCGTCCGGCGAGGCCGCCGCGGCCGGGGAGTCCAGGGGTATGTACCAGTCGCCGCCGCCCTCTCCCTCGACCTCCAGGTGCAGCGTCCGGCCCGGCTTCCCGGCCGCGACCAGGCGGCGGGGCGGGGCCGCGCGCCCGGTGCGGCGGCGCTCGGCTATGACGCCGGGGAGCAGCCGGGCGGCCAGGTCCATGAGCTGGTGCAGGTGGGCGGGGTCGGGCACGCCGTAGGGATAGTCGATGGCCCTGGCGACGTCCCAGGCGTGCATCCAGCACTCGAAGGCGCGGTCGAGGAAGGCGTCGCGCAGCGGGAGCGAGACCCCGGTGCCGTACGGCACGCCGAGGTCGGCGACGCCGCCGCCGGCGAAGGAGGCGGTGCGGATCAGCGAGTAGTTCTGGTCCCGCCAGACGCCGCGGACCGTGCCGGCGTGGCTGCGGCGCAGCTCGGGGGTGAGCCGCTGCTGCTGGTCGTACGCCGAGCCGGCCTCCTTCCAGAAGGTCTCGGTGCGCTCGGCGGGGCAGGTCAGCACCGGGCGCGCGGGGCCCTCGCCCTCAGGGGGCGTGCCCATGTGCAGCGGGTCGGACAGCCCCAGGGACAGCGCCACCAGGCCGTCGACCGCCATCAGGTGCCCGATGACGCCGGCGACGGAGGTCTCGCGGGCGGCGGGGGCGTCCTCCTCGTACCAGCTGAGCCGGACCGGCGCTCCCCACTCGGCCTCGCCCATGTCGTGCAGCAGCGCGTCGAGCCGGGCGCTCTCGGCGTCGTACGGCTCCGCCCACTGCGGTACGGGGATGCGCGGGCGGCGGCGGTCCAGGGCGGTGGCGAGGACCTTCGAGCGCAGCCCCGGGTCGAGGTCGAGGCTGTCCTGCGGGTGCAGCAGGGCGACGGCCTCGCGCAGCCGCCTGGCCTCGTCGGCGCAGGTGCCGCAGTCGGTCAGATGGTCCTCGACGGCCGCGGACTCCTCGGCGGAGCAAGCGGCGAGCGCCCAGGCCCCGAGCAGGGACTTGAGCAGCTGGTGGTCGTATCCCCCGGGGGATATCTGCTGCCGACCGGTCATGCGGGCCGCCCGTCGGGGGCCGGCGGATGGTAGGCGGTGGACAGCAGCTGCAGGCCGAGGCGGAGGCGGCGGCGGGCCTCGGCCTCGGAGACGTTGAGGTCGGCGGCGGCCCTGCGGTAGTCGTGCCGCTTGAAGTAGGCGAGCTCCAGGGCGGTGCGCAGGCCCGCGGGCATGGCGGTGACGATGTAGTCGGCGCGGGCGGCGGCGGAGACGTCCCGTATGCGGGCCTCGGTGTCCTCGCTGTCCTCGGCCGGGTCGCGGGCGCCCTGCTCGGCGTTGGCCTGGATGGCGGACCAGCGGAGGCGGCGGACGGCGTGCTTGTGGGACATGGTGGCGAGCCAGGAGCGGAGCGGGCCGCGCTTGGGTTCGTACGCGTCCGGGTGCTGCCACAGGTAGGAGAAGACCTCGGTCAGGACGGAGTCCGCGGCCTCCTCGTCGTCGAGCACGCGGAGGGCGAGACCGTAGACGAGCGGCGCGTACTGGTCGTAGAGCTCGCCAAGAGCCGCCGCCTCGCCGCGCGCGAGGCGCTGCTGGGTTTTGCGGTCGTTGGTCATGGCGCCCCCTCCTACTCTCCGAATGTAGTGCGTGATCTCTCAACCTAGGGTTGGAGTTTCAGGTCTTCTTCGGTGGGAAGGCGGCGGAGAGCGGTGGAGGTCCGGGCGGAGGCCCCAGAAAAACGCAGCAGGAGGGTGCTGAAAGCGTGTCATTGCGGGTAGTCGAGGACAATACGGACGCGTGGGTGGTCCTGCGCGTCTCGGGCGAGCTCGATATGGCCACGACCCCGCAGGTGCGGCAGCACGTACACGACGCGGTGGCGGATGGCCGCCGTAGCGTCGTGCTGGACCTGTCGGAGGTCCGCTTCTGCGACTCCAGCGGGGTGGGTGTGCTGATCGCCACCCGGCGGCTGCTGCGGTCGTGCGGGGGCCGGCTGCGGCTGATCCTGCCGGATCAGGGGGCGGCGGACGGATCGCATGTGAACCGGGTGCTGGCGGCGCTGGGCGTGCGGCGGCTCTTCGAGGTGTACGCCGGTGTCGCTGACGCGACGGATGAGACGGCCGCGCCGCTGAGCGCGTAGCGGGCGCGCGGTGCCCGTCGCGTCGGCTATCCGGAGAACTGTTCCCGCAGCTGGTACTTGAGCACCTTGCGGAGCGTCTCATTGCGCGGCAGCGCGTCGACGAGCTCCAGCTGTTCCGGGAGCTTGTGCACCGACAGGCCGCGGCCCCGCAGGTACGACACCGCCTCGGTCAGCGTCAGCGGTATGGCGTCGGCGGGCTGTTCCACGACCGCGCAGACGCGCTCGCCGCGCTCGGGGTCCGGCAGGCCGATCACCGCGCAGTCGCCGACCGCCGGGTGCTCGTACAGGAGCTGCTCGATCTCCTTCGCCGAGATGTTCTCGCCCTTGCGGATGATGATGTCCTTCGCGCGGCCGGTGAGCACCAGGTGGCCCTCGTCCGTGACATGGCCCAGGTCGCCGGTGATGAGGAAGCCGTCCTCGTCGAACGCCGCGGCCGAGGCCTCCTTGTCGAGGTAGCCCTTGCACACCGCCTCACCGCGCAGCCGGACTTCGCCGTCGACGATGCGGACCTCCATGCCGGCGGGCGGGCGGCCCTCGGTGGTGGCGAGGTTCTCCGGGGTGTCGTCCGGGTCGCCCATGGTGATCATGGGGACCTCGGTCATGCCGTAGCCGTGGGTGAGCTGGATGCCCATCTCGCGGACCACCTCGTGGTAGAGCTCGGGCGGCTTGGGGGCGCCGCCGCCGGCGAGGAGGCGGAGGGTGGGGATGAGCTTGCTGTCCGGGGTCTTGCGCTGCTCGTTCAGGAACATCGAGTAGAAGGCCGTCGAGCCGCCGGCGACGGTGGCGCCGTGGCGGCGGTAGCCGTCGAGGGCCGCGGGCATCGCGAAGTGCTCGAAGAGGACGGCGGGGCAGCCGTAGAGCAGCAGCATGACGGTGTAGTCGGGGCCGGCTACGTGCGCGTACGGAAAGGCCATGGAGCCGACGTCGGCGGGCGAGAGGTGCAGGGCGTGCGCGAGGCAGGCGCCGGCGGCGATGAGGCTGCGGTCGGTGTGGAGGACGCCCTTGGGGTTGGAGGTGGTGCCCGACGTCCAGTAGATCCAGCGGACTTCGGTGCCGTCGGAGGGGGGTGCGGGGAGGGTGGCGGGGTCGCCTTCGGGGAGGTTGTCGTAGGCGATGGCTACCCTTGGGCGGGCGTGCGGGGAGGCGTCGGTGGTGAGGTCCGCGGTGACCCGCTCCGCCAGCGCCGCGTAGTCGTATCCGCGCCATTCGCGCCCCGGTATCGCCAGCCACTCCGCGCCGGTCTCGCGCAGCGCGTAACCCACCTCCCGGTCGCGGTACATGGGCATCACCGGGCTCTGCACCGCCCCTAGGCGCGCCAGCGCGAAGGTGAGGACCGCCGTCTCGATGCGGGTGGGCAGCTGCCATACGAAGCGGGTGCCGGCCCGTACGCCCTGCTCGTACAGGCCCGCCGCCGTCCGCTCGGCCGCGTCCCGCAGCTCCCCGAAGGTCCGCGTCCGGTCGTCCTCGGCCTGGATCAGCACCGGGGCGTCCGGGGTGAGGTCCGCGCGACGGGCGAGCAGCGACCACAGCGTGGGCGACTGCTGCAGGCCTTCGGCGAGTTCACGGGCGGCGTTCGGCATGGTCGCTCCTCGGCCGGGTAGCTGACGGGACGTCAGATTACGGCCGAAGCGTAAGGCTGCGCGCCTTGTGGGTCCAGGGGGTGCGGTCTAGCCTCGGACCAGACATCGAATCTGACGGTGCGTCAGAAGCACTGCAGAATGTGATCGAGGAGGGCACTGTGGAGCTGCCGAGGATCATCAGCGTCGACGACCATGTGATCGAGCCCGCGCACCTCTTCGAGCGCTGGCTGCCGAAGAAGTACCAGGACCGGGGCCCGAAGCCGCTCACGGCCGGGATCGGGGAGCTGGCGTACGTCGGCGGGAAATACCAGATCACCATGGATCCGGACGGCCCGCCGACCGACTGGTGGATCTACGAGGACCTGAAGTTCCCGTACAAGCGGAACATCGCCGCCGTCGGCTTCGACCGCGACGACATGACGCTTGAGGGCATCACCCGCGCGGAGATGCGCCCCGGCTGCCACGACCCGGTCGAGCGCCTCAAGGACATGGACATCAACCATGTCGAGGCCTCCCTCTGCTTCCCCACCTTCCCGCGCTTCTGCGGGCAGACCTTCGCCGAAGCCCACGACAAGGAGGTCGCACTCGCCTGCGTGCGCGCGTACAACGACTTCATGGTCGAGGAGTGGTGCGGCGACAGCGGCGGGCGGCTGATCCCGCTGTGCATCATCCCGCTGTGGGATGTGGACCTCGCCGTCGCGGAGATCAAGCGGAATGCGGCGCGGGGGGTGCGGGCGGTCACCTTCTCCGAGATCCCGACGCATCTCGGGCTGCCGTCGATCCACAGCGGGTACTGGGATCCGTTCTTCGCCGCCTGCGAGGAGACCGGTACCGGGGTGCACATGCACATCGGCTCCAGCTCGCAGATGCCCGCCGCCTCGCCGGACGCGCCGCCGGCCGTCCAGGCGACGCTGAGCTTCAACAACGCCATGGCGTCGATGATGGACTTCCTGTTCAGCGGGGTGCTGGTGAAGTTCCCCCGGCTGAAGCTCGCCTATAGCGAGGGGCAGATGGGCTGGATCCCGTACGCCCTGGAGCGCGCCGACGACGTCTGGCGCGAGCACCGCGCCTGGGGCGGCGTGCGCGACCTGGTGCCCGAGCCGCCGTCCACGTACTACTACCGGCAGATCTGGGCCTGCTTCTTCCGCGACAAGCACGGCGTCACGGAGAGCGCCCTGAACGTGGTCGGGCGCGACAACGCCTGCTTCGAGACCGACTACCCGCACGTCGACTCCACCTTCCCGGAGACCAAGCAGGTCGCCCTGGACCACATGAAGGGCATCGACGACGAGACCGTCTACAAGCTGATGCGCGGCAACGCCATCCGCCTCCTGGAGCTGGACTTCGACAAGGACCGCGTCCCGGACAGCGGCCGCTGATGGAGCTCACGGACACGCCGCAGGAGGCGGCGTTCAGAGCCGAGTTGCGGGCGTGGCTCGCCGACGTGCTGCCGAAGCTGCCGCCCAAGCCGGACCCCAATGACTGGCCCGGGCGGCGGGCGTACGACTGCGGCTGGCAGCGGACGCTGTACGACGCCGGCTACGCCGGGCTGCAGTGGCCCGAGGACGCCGGCGGCCGGGGCGCGACGCCGATCGAGCACCTGATCTACCTGGAGGAGACGGAGGCGGCAGGCGCCCCGTACGTCGGCGCCGGCTTCGTCGGGCTGCTGCACGCCGGGCCGACCATCGCCGCGGAGGGCACGGCGGAGCAGCGGCGCCGCTGGCTGCATCCGATCCTGCGCGGCGACGAGGTGTGGTGCCAGGGCTTCAGCGAGCCGGACGCGGGGTCCGATCTGGCCGCCTTGCGGACGAAGGCGGTACGGGACGGGGACGAGTACGTCATCACCGGCTCGAAGATCTGGACCTCGCACGCCGAGGCCGCCGACTGGTGTGAGCTGCTGGTCCGCACCGATCCCGAGGCGCGCAAGCATCGCGGGATCACGTGGCTGGCGATGCCGATGGACGCGCCCGGCGTGACCGTACGGCCGCTGCGGACGCTCGCCGGGTCGACGGAGTTCGCGGAGGTCTTCCTCGACGAGGTGCGGGTGCCGGTCGCGAACCGGGTCGGCGAGGAGAACGACGGCTGGCGGGTCTCCATGGTGACCCTGTCCTTCGAGCGCGGCACCGCCTTCGCGGGCGAGGTCGTGGCCTGCCGCCGTACGCTCCGCGAACTGGCCGCCGCGGCCCGCGCCAACGGCCGCTGGGACGATCCGGTGCTGCGGCGGCGGCTCGGGCGGCTGTCGGGGGAGTTCGGCGCGCTGTGGCGGCTGGTGCAGTGGAATGTGAGCCAGGGCGCCCCCGGGCCCGGCGGCTCGGTCTTCAAGCTGCGGTATTCGCAGGCGCGGCAGGAGCTGTACGAGGCGGCGGCCGCCGTCCTCGGCCCGGAGGCGCTGGACTGGGACCAGCCGTGGGCGCAGGACCGGCTGTCGTCGCTGTCGTACACGATCGCCGCGGGCACCACCCAGATCCAGCTCGGGATCATCGCCGAGCGCATACTCGGGCTGCCGAAGGGGCGGTGAGGGGCGTGGACTTCCGGCTTACGGCCGATCAGCGGGCGCTGCGGGAGGGGACGAGGGAGCTGCTGGCGGGGCGGTTCGGGCGGGAGGGGCTGCGGGGGGCGGTGTCGGCTGCAACGGCGGCTGTGGATAACTCCGGCCTGGATCGTGAGGTGTGGGAGGCTCTCGGTGCAGCGGGCTTCTTCACCCTGCGTGTGCCGGAGGCGGACGGCGGCGTCGGGCTGGGGATGCCGGAGGCGGTGCTGGTGTTCGAGGAGGCGGGGCGGGCGCTGGTGCCCGGGCCGCTGGTGGCGACGCATCTCGCGGCGCCGCTGGTCTCGGAGCCCGGCGCGGTGGTGACCGCGGTGTGGGAACCGGGCGGCCTTGTCGACCACTTGGCGGACGCCGACTACGTGCTCAGCGGCGCCGAGCTGCTCCCGGCCGCCGAGGTGCGCGCGGTGGCGTCGGCCGTACGGTCCGTGGACCCGCTCACGCCGCTGCACCGGGCGGCGGGCGTGCCCGGGCCCCGGCTCGTACCCGAAGCCGCGCTGCTCACCGCCGCGCTGCAGCTCGGCACGGCCGGGTGGGCGGTGGACGCGGCGGTGGCGTATGCGAAGGAGCGGGAGCAGTTCGGGCGGCCGATCGGCTCCTTCCAGGCGGTGCAGCATCTGTGCGCGCAGCTGCTGGTACGGGCCGAGCCGGCGCGGGCCGCCGTGTATGCGGC
Source organism: Streptomyces boninensis (assembly GCF_048572725.1). Taxonomy (NCBI): domain Bacteria; kingdom Bacillati; phylum Actinomycetota; class Actinomycetes; order Kitasatosporales; family Streptomycetaceae; genus Streptomyces; species Streptomyces boninensis. Next base: position 4,224,992 of record NZ_CP183837.1, on the reverse strand, counting down.
GGCGGTGACCGGGGATCCCGGCGAGATCGCGGCGGCCAAGCTGCTCGCCGATGAAGCGGCGGTGGCGGGGATGCGGGACTGTCTGCAGGTGTATGGAGGGATGGGATTTACCTGGGAGGCTGATGTGCATCTGCAGCTGAAGCGGGCGTGGCTGCGGGCCGAGCAGTGGCAGCGGGCTGGGGCGACCGAGGAGGCGCTGGCGGCTGCGCTGTAGGTGATTTTGTGTGTTCAAGAGAGCGTTCTGGCGTTCGCTCATTCATCACACAGAGTCGATATCGAGGCGCGCTTGGCACTAGTCGGCCGTCACTCACCGCAGCCGCCGTCGCTCTCCGCTAGGCTCCGTGCCGTGCGAGTGGTCTGCGGCTCGGAACGGGTGGTCACCGGGGATGTCCCCGGCCCCCGGGCTGGGCACGGCCACATGGAGCGTGAGGTTCGGGGCGGGCGCCGCACAGTATGCAACACGCTCGCACTGTGGCGCTGGAATATGCCCGAAGCGCTTGTAGTAGTGACGCTACGTCAATCATGCTGTATCTCACTGGGGTCACGGAGCGTGACTCCCCGTATCAACCGATGCCAGGCGACGCCGGTCCGGGTGGTGTGAGCGGTGCAGGAGCTACAGGTCCAGCTCGTGGTGCGTCCCGACCCTGTGGAGGTGGGGCGCGCCAGGAGATGGGCGCGCGCCCGGCTGGCCTGGGGTGGGCTCGCCGATGACGAGCCGTGCGCGGAGGTGCTGATCCTCATCATCTCCGAGCTGGTCACCAATGCGGTGGTGCACACCGGCCGCGCGGCCGAGCTGCGGCTGCACCTGCCGGAGTTGCCGGGACCTCAGGGGGCCGGGACGGGCACGGTGCGGGTCGAGGTGGTGGACACCAGCGGCCGCGCCCCGCAGCCGCGGCAGCATGCGGCCGGCATGGAGACGCATGGCCGCGGACTCGACCTCGTCGATGGCCTTGCGGACCGGTGGGGCTGGCAGCGGGAGGGCGCGGGCAAGCGGATCTGGTGCGAGGTGGACTGCTCCGGGGAGGCCGCGGGGCCGCCGGTGCTCGCGGGCGCGCATGAACATACGCGCGCCGTGTCGACGGGTACGTGATCCGGAAGCTGCGCGCCGGGCGTAAGCCGGGTGTTGACTGGAGATGCCCGGGTTGATCACTCTTGTCCTCAGCGATTCCGTGGTGAGGGGACGCTGAGGGTCCACGGCGGCACGTTGGCCGTTCGGGCGCTTGGCGAGTGCGGGTCGTGTCGGGTGGCGGCGGCGCGGTGCCGCGCTCGGGGTGAGCATGCGCGCACCGCCACCCGGCCTCCCTGGGTTTACAGAACCGCCACCGGCGCCACCGGTGCGCCCGTGCCGCCCGCGAAGGGCTCCGGGGTGGCGGTGAGGAAGAAGGCATAGCGGCCCTCGTCGGCGCAGGCCTCGGCGAGGCCCTCCAGATTCCAGTTCTGGCCCTGCAGCAGGCCCATCTCGACCAGGTGCAGGGCGTGTACGGGCAGCCAGAGGCTGTCGACCTCGGGCGGCAGCACCTCGAGGCCCAGGGTGTCGGTGGCGACGGCGGCGGCGTCGCGGGCGTGGAAGAACTCCGGGGTGCGCAGGGAGAGGCCGGGCGCCGGCATGTTGCCGTACGCGCCGCGGTCGCCGGCCAGGTAGTGCTGGATCCAGCCCGTACGGACGAGGACGATGTCGCCGGCCTGGACCCGTACGCCCTGCTGCTCCTCGGCCCGCTCGAGGTCCTCGGGGGTGATGGCGTGGCCGTCCGGGAGCCGGTCCGTGCCGTGGGCGCGGGCGATGTCGAGGAGGACGCCGCGGCTGACCAGGGGACCGACGCGGTCGATGCCGCCGTGGGCGGCGCGGGTGTGCGGGGTGATGGAGGCGGCGGGGCGGCCGTTGTAGAGGGTGCCGGAGTGCGAGACGTGGGCGAGGGCGTCCCAGTGGGTGGCGGCCTGCAGGCCCATGGTGACGGCGTCGTCGCTGGTGGCGACCGTGTCTGGGCCGAACATCTCCAGGTTGATGAAGGTCATGGTGTGCAGGGGGTTCACCCGGCCGGGGATGGTGCCGGTCTGCACGCCGTCCTGCTTGAGGGGGAGGGCGAGGGGGACGCGGCGGCCGGTCCGGATGGTGGCGGCGGCGGTGCGTACCACCTCGTCGGTGATGAGGTTGAGGGTGCCGGCCTCGTCGGCTTCTCCCCAGCGGCCCCAGTTGTTCACGCGCTTGGCAATGTCGTGGAACTCCGGTGGCAATGGCATCCGGTTGTCTCCCGTCTTCCCGTCCCGGCTCTGGTCCTCCCGGTGCGTCATCCCTAGAATCTAACGGTCCGTCAGATTCTGGAAAGGGGCCCGGCATGGGGGACTTCCTGAGCGGCAAGGTCATCGCGGTCACCGGCGCGGGGCGGGGGATCGGGCGCGCGGTCGCGCTCGCCTGCGCCGCAGAGGGGGCCAAGGTGGTCGTCGCCGACTACGGGGTCTCGGTGGATGGCAGCGAACCGAGCAGCGAGGTCGCGGATCAAGTGGTCAAGGAGATCGAGGCCTTGGGCGGCGAGGGCGTCGCGGTCGGCGAGGACGTCTCGACGATGGCGGGCGGCCAGCGGGTCGTGGATGCCGCGGTCGAGGGCTTCGGGCGGATCGACGGCGTGGTGTGCGTGGCCGGGATTCTGCGGGAGCGGATGCTCTTCAACATGTCCGAGGAGGAGTGGGACCCGGTCCTCGCCACGCATCTGAAAGGAACCTTTACTGTCTTTCGCGCCGCGTCCGCGGTGATGCGCAAGCAGAAGTCGGGCACCCTGATCGGCTTCACCAGCGGCAACCACCAGGGCAGCGTCTCCCAGCCCAACTACTCGGCCGCCAAGGGCGGCGTGATCTCCCTGACCCGGAGCGCGGCGCTGGGCCTCAACAAGTACGGGGTGACGGCGAACTGCGTCGCCCCTGTGGCCCGTACCCGCATGTCGGCCGGGGTGCCGATGGAGCTGAAGGAGATCGGCGAGCCGGAGGACGTGGCGCCGCTGGTCGTCTACCTGCTGTCGGAGCGGGCCCGGCAGGTCACCGGGCAGGTGTACACCGTGGCCGGGCCGAAGATCGCCGTGTGGGCGCAGCCGCGGGAGCTGCGGGCGGCGTACGCCACCGCCGAAGGCTGGACGCCCGAGTCCATAGCCGACTTCCTGCCCGGGACGGTGGGCACGGACGAGATGCCGATGCTGGCCACGCTGCAGGAGATGGCGCGCGCCGCCGCCTCCGGCGACCGGCCGAACAAGTAGGGCGGGCGGCGCCGTGGACTTCAGCTTCGGACCCGAGGACGACGCCTTCCGGGCGGAAGCACGGGAGTGGCTGGCCGGCGAGCTGCGTGCGGGCACGCCTGACCGGCCGGCGTGGGAGCGCCGGCTGGGCGCGGCCGGGTGGATCGGCCTGGGGTGGAAGGCCGGCGGCTACGGCAACCGGACCGCCACCCTCACCCAGCAGGTCGCCTGGGCCGAGGAATACGCCCACTCGGCCGCCCCCGGCCGCATGGGCCACATCGGCGAGAACCTCCTCGCCCCCACCCTCATCGCCCACGGCACCGACGAGCAGAAGCAGCGCTTCCTGCCGCCAGTGGCCCGGGGCGAGGAGCTGTGGTGCCAGGGGTACAGCGAGCCGGACGCCGGCTCCGACCTGGCGGGGATCCGTACCAGCGCGGCACACGAGGGCGACGGCAGCTGGCGCATCACCGGCCAGAAGATCTGGACCTCCCTCGCCCACGAGGCCGACTGGTGCTTCGTCCTGGCGCGCACGGAGCCCGGCTCCGAGCGCCACCGCGGTCTCTCCTTCCTGCTCGTGCCCATGGACCAGCCCGGCCGGATCGAGGTCCGCCCGATCCGCCAGCTCACCGGCGGGGCCGACTTCAACGAGGTCTTCTTCGACGGCGCGCACGCCGACGCGGGCCACGTCGTCGGCGGCGAGGGCAACGGCTGGCGCGTGGCCATGACCCTCCTCGCCCAGGAGCGCGGCGTCTCGACACTCGCCCAGCAGATCGGCTTCGCCCAGGAGCTCGACGAGGTCATCGCCGCCGCCCGCACCACCGGCGCCGCCGACGACCCGCTGACCCGCGACCGGCTCATACGGGCCTGGGCCGAGCTCAAGGCCATGCGCTGGAACGCGCTGCGCACCCTCGGCGCCCCCGAAGACGCCGCCATCCCCGGCGCCCCCAGCGTCGCCAAGCTGCTGTGGGCCGGCTGGCACCAGCGCCTCGGCGAGCTCGCCATGGCGGTGCGCGGCGCCGACGCCGCGACCGGCCCCGGCGACTGGTCCGCGGACGCACCGTACGAACTCGACCCGGCACAGCGGGCGTTCCTCTTCTCCCGCGCCGACACCATCTACGGCGGCTCGAACGAGGTGCAGCGCGGCATCATCGCCCAGCGCGTCCTCGGCCTGCCGAAGGGAGCCTGACCCCATGCCCAAGGAATACGGCCACTGGATCAACGGCGGCTGGCGGCAGCCCGAACAGGGCCACTACCAGGTCGTCAACCCGGCCACCGAGGACATCGTCGGCCTCGCTCCCGAGGGCACCGCCGCCGAGGTGGGAGCCGCGGCCGAGGCCGCCCGTACCGCCTTCGACGACTGGTCCCGCACCGACCCCCGCGAGCGCGCCCAGGTCCTGGAGCGCATCGCGGACATCATCACGGAACGCACCGCCGCGCTCGTGCCGCTGGTGCAGGCCGAGACCGGCGCGACGATGCGCGTCGCGCAGTCCATGCAGGTGCCCACCGCGGCCGACCGCTTCCGCCGCTACGCCCGCGGCGCGCTGGAGCCCGCCACACTGCCGCTCGCTCCGCACCCCGTCGCCGCCAGCCCGCTCGCGGCGGGCGGGCTGATCGGCGCCGCGGCCGTGCGCCGCCCTCTGGGCGTCGTCGCATGCATCACCTCCTACAACTTCCCGATCGTCAACCTCGCGGGAAAGGTGGCCCCGGCCCTCGCCATGGGCAACACCGTCGTGGCCAAGCCCGCCCCGCAGGACCCGCTCGGCTGCCTGGAGCTGGGCCCGATCATGAAGGAAGCCGGCCTGCCGGACGGCGTCTACAACGTCGTCACGGGCTCATCGGCGGTCACGGGCGAGGCGCTTGTCGCCCATCACGACACCGACATGGTCAGCTTCACCGGATCCACCGCCGTGGGAAAGAAGATCGCCGAATCCGCGGGTCGGCAGATGAAGCGCACCCTGATGGAGCTCGGCGGCAAGGGCGCGGCCATCGTGCTCAAGGACGCCGACGAGAAGGCCTTCAAGTCGGCGGTCATGGCGGTCGGTTCGACCTTCTCCTTCCACAGCGGTCAGATCTGCACGGCGCCGACGCGCATGCTCGTACACCGATCGCAGTACGAGCAGGCCGTCGCCGCACTCACACATTACGCACAGTCACTGACAGTCGGCAGCCCTGTGGATAACTCCACGATCGTCGGCCCGCTCATCTCCGCCGCCCAGCGCGACCGCGTCGAGGCCTACGTCGAAGGCGCCAGGCAGCAGGGCGCCCGCGTCGCCGCCGGCGGCGAACGCCCCGAACTCAAGCCCGGGTTCTACGCCGCCCCCACCGTCCTCGCCGACGTCACCCCCGGCATGACCGTCGCGCAGGAGGAGATCTTCGGCCCGGTGGTCGTCGTCATCCCCTTCGATGACGAGGACGAGGCGGTACGGATCGCCACCGGCACCCCGTACGGCCTCTACGACTACGTCTTCTCCGGCGACGCCGGCCGCGCCTGGACCTTCGCCGCGCGGCTGCGCACCGGCAACGTCGGCATCAACACCGCCCAGCGGCACCCCGAGACGCCCTTCGGAGGCTTCAAGGAATCCGGCGTGGGCCGCGACGGCGGCTCGTTCGGGCTGCACGCCTACAGCGAGCTCCAGTCCGTCGTCTGGCCGTCCTGACCCACGAGACCGAGTCCGAGAGGAAACGAATCCATGCGAGGCGTCATCTTCGACGGCAAGCAGCCGCACATCGTCGACGACCTCGAGGTCCGCGACCCTGGCCCCGGCGAGGTCCTCGTCGGCATCAAGGCGGCCGGCCTCTGCCACAGCGACCTGTCCGTGATCGACGGCACGATCCCCTTCCCGCCGCCGGTCGTCCTCGGCCACGAGGGCGCAGGGGTCGTCGAGGCCGTCGGCGACGGCGTCACCCATGTCGCTCCCGGCGACCACGTGGCCCTGTCCACCATCGCCAATTGCGGCACCTGCGCCGAGTGCCACCGTGGCCGCCCCACCATGTGCCGCCGCTCCTTCGGCAACCTGGAGCAGCCCTTCAGCCGCGGCGGAGAGAAGCTGTGGAACTTCGCCGCCAACTCCGCCTTCGCCGAGCGCACCGTCGTCAAGGCCCCCCAGGCCGTGAAGATCGACGCGAGCATCCCGCTGCCCTCCGCCGCCCTCATCGGCTGCGCCGTCCTCACCGGCGCAGGGGCCGTGCTCAACCGCGCCGACGTCCAGCGCGGCGACACCGTCGTCGTGATCGGTGCGGGCGGCATCGGCCTCAATGTGCTGCAGGGCGCCCGGATCGCCGCCGCGTCCACCGTCGTCGCCGTGGACGCGAACCCGGCGAAGGAGGCGGTGGCCCGGCAGTTCGGCGCCACGCACTTCGTGGACGCCTCCGCGGTCGAGGACACCGCCGCGGCCGTGCGGGAGGTGCTCCCTGCCGGCGCGGACCATGTCTTCGAGTGCGTGGGGATACCCAAGCTCTTCCAGCTCGCCATCGAGCTGCTCGACTGGCATGGGCAGGCGGTGCTGCTCGGGGTGCCGCCGGCGGGTGCGGAGGCGACGTTCCCCGCGGCGTCCCTCTTCCTCGACAAGTCGATTCTGGGCTGCCGTTACGGGTCCTCCAGGCCGCAGCGCGACATCCCGCTCTATGCGGAGCTCTATCGCAGCGGGCGGCTGCTGCTGGACGAGCTGGTCACCGAGACCTATCCCATCGAGGACTTCTCGAAGGCCGCCGAGGCGGCGGAAAGCGGCCGGGTCGCCCGGGCGGTGCTGACTTTCTAGGCCGCCACCCCGGTCCTGAAGGTCCGCCGGTACGCGCTCGGCGACACCCCCAGCGCCGCCTGCAGATGCTGCCGCATCGACGCCGCCGTCCCGAAGCCCGCGTCCCGCGCCACCTGGTCCACCGACAGGTCGGTGTCCTCCAGGAGGTGCCGGGCGTGCTCGACGCGCTGCTGGGTCAGCCACTGCCCGGGGCTCATCCCGACCTCCTCCCGGAAGCGGCGGGTGAAGGTCCGTACGGACATGGCCTCCTGCGCGGCCATGTCGCGCAGCGACAGCGGCTCGTGCAGCCGCGCCAGCGCCCACGCACGCGCGCGCGTGGTGGACGCCACCTGCGGCTCCGGGACCGGGCGGCGGATGAACTGCGCCTGGCCGCCGTCCCGGTGCGGCGGCACGACCGTGCGGCGGGCCACGTCATTGGCGACCGCGGCGCCATGGTCGCGGCGGACCAGGTGCAGGCACAGGTCCGTACCGGAGGCGACGCCGGCCGAGGTGAGGATGCGGCCGTCGTCCACGTACAGCACCTCGGGGTCGAGGCGCACCGCGGGGAACATCCGCTGGAAGGTCTCCGCATAGCGCCAGTGCGTCGTCGCGCGCCGCCCGTCCAGCAGCCCGGCGGCCGCGAGCACGGACGCGCCGGTGCAGATCGACGCGATCCGGGCATCGGGGCGGACGCGGGCCAGGGCGGCCGCAAGGTCGGCCGGCAGGCGTCCGTCCGTGAAGGCCTCGTCGGACTCGTGCGAGGCGGGGATGATCACGGTGTCTGCCTCGGCGAGCGCCTCTGTGCCGTGGTCGACGTTAATGGTGAAGTCCGCGTCCGTACGCACCTGTCCCGGCTGCGTGCTGCAGGTCACCACCTCGTACAGGGGCTCGCCCGTGACCGATCGGGAGCGGCCCAGGATGCGGTGCACGATGCCCAGCTCCATGGGCAGGAGCCCGTGCCGTACGAGGACGGCGACGCGGTGGCGGCCGTCGGGGGTGAAAACAGCCATGGCCCGATCCTTGCACATGTTGGCCTCCGGGTCACTCGATCCATCGAGGGCCAGCGGCGAGGCTCATGTCCATGACGCAGACCGAGCAGTTCAGTCCCCAAGATGCGCCCCTGCGCCAGAAGCGGCCCGCGCGCGTGCACCGCGCCTGGTTTGTCGCCGCCGTCACCTTTGTAACGATCATCGGCGCCGCCGCCTTCGCCTCCCTGCCCGGGCTGCTCATCAACCCGCTGCACGACGAATTCCACTGGTCACGCGGCACCATCGGCCTCGCCGTCTCCGTCAACCTCGCCCTCTATGGGCTCACCGCGCCCTTTGCCGCCGCCCTCATGGACCGCTTCGGCATCCGCCGGGTCGTCGCGCTCGCGCTGACGATGATCGCGGCCGGGGCGCTGTTGTCCGTATGGATGACAGCAAGCTGGCAACTGATGCTCTACTGGGGCATCCTCGTCGGCCTCGGCAGTGGCTCCATGGCGCTCGCCTTCTCCGCGACCGTCACCAATAGGTGGTTCGTCAAGCGGCGCGGCCTCGTCACCGGAGTGCTCACCGCGGCCATGGCGTCAGGGCAGCTGGTCTTTCTGCCCACGCTCTCCTGGATGACCGAGGAGCACGGCTGGCGGCCCGCTTCGGTCACGGTCGCGCTGTCCGCGCTCGCCGTCGTCCCCTTCGTGTGGCTGCTGCTGCGCGACCACCCAGCGGACGTCGGACTCGCGCCCTATGGCGGCGAATTCGTGCCCAAGCCGGCTCCGGTCACCGGCGCCGGACGGCGGGCGATCACCGCCCTCGTACGCGCCGCCAAGACCGGCCCCTTCTGGCTGCTCGCCGGCACCTTCGCCATCTGCGGCGCCTCCACCAACGGGATCATCCGCACCCACTTCGTGCCCTCGGCGCACGACCACGGCATCCCGCCCACTGCCGCCGCGTCGCTGCTGGCCGTCGTCGGCGTCTTCGACATCGTCGGCACGATCTTCTCCGGCTGGCTCACCGACCGCTTCGACTCCCGTCGCCTGCTCGCCGTCTATTACGCGCTGCGCGGCCTGTCGCTGATGTTCCTGCCGATGCTGCTGATCAACAGCGGCGGCGAGGTCCGCCCTCCGATGATCTTCTTCATCGTCTTCTACGGCCTCGACTGGGTCGCCACCGTCCCGCCCACCCTCGCCCTCTGCCGCGAGCACTACGGCGACGACGCGGCGATCGTCTTCGGGTGGGTGCTCGGCGCGCACCAGGTGGGCGCGGGCCTGGTCGCGTACATCGGCGGCGTCGTACGGGACGTCACCGGCTCGTACGACACGGTGTGGCTGGCGTCGGGCGCCCTGTGCGCGCTCGCGGCGCTGATGTCGCTGGTCATCCGGCGTGGGCGGCAGGAGCCGGCGGTGGCGTGAGGTTATCCACAGCTGGGTCGAGTATCTGGCTGCCCAGGTGCAAGATATGCCTGGACAAAGGGGGGCCGCATGGCGCAGGCGATGCAGGCATGGCAGTTGGGGCAGGGGCAGGGGCAGGGGCGGCCGCAGCCGCAGCCGGGAGGCGGCGCCTTCGCGGCGTGGCTGGCCGGGGCGCTGGCGCTCGCCGCCGAGGCGGCCAGTGCGGCGACGGCCGGCTTGCTCTGGAGCCTGCAGGACGAGTTCTTCGTGGCGGGTGGCGCTCCGGCGTTCGTCGGCTATCTGGTGATGCTCGTCGCCGCGGTGATCGCTACGGCCCTCGTCGCCGGCGCCGGATCCATAGCCGTCGTCCTCCCGCTGCACCTGCTCTCCCGCTGGGCGGTGCGGCGCATGGGCAGGGAGGACCGCTGGTGGTGGTGCCTGGCGACGACCGCCGCGGCGGCGGCCGCGGTTGCCCTCGTCGCCGCCCTGACGGCCCTGGTGACCGGCGGCCCGGCCCTCCTGGGCCCGCTGCTCTGGCTCATCCTGGTCGCGGTCCTGGGCCCGGCCACGCTCGTCGCGCGAGCCGCGGCGACCCGCGGCGGCACCGCCTCACGCTGGGGCGTCGTCGGCCTCACCGTCGCCGGTGGCGCGGCGCTGTGGGTGGCCGTGCTCGGCAGCGGGATCGTCGCGTACGCCACGGGCTTGCTCAAGGGGTACGAGGCGCCCCGGCTCGGCGCCGCAGAGCTGGCGGGCACCTGGACGGACGGCGACGGCGGCACCCTGCGCCTGACTGCCGACGGCACCGCGACGGCGCACATCAAGGGCGGCCAAGCCGTCGGCTATGACAAGGAAGAGACCAAGGAGTGCATAGGCACCGGCCGCTGGACCGGGTCCCTCCAGGGCGACGGGATCGACCTGACTATCGTCCCCTGCGACCTGTCAGGCCTGACCTTCGGCGGTACGCACGACAAGCCCACGCTCTACGACTGGATCGGCGACCCGGACTCGGGAAACCGCCAAATCCTCACCCGGCAGGGCTGAAGCCCCCGAAGCCGCCCCGGTGGAAGAGCAGCGGCGGTGCCTCGTCGTCGCGGGCGTCCAGGGCCTCGACCCGGCCGACCACGATCAGGTGGTCGCCGCCCGTATGGACGGCGTGGATGCGGCAGTCCACCCAGGCGGCCGCGCCCGCCAGGCGCGGGGAGCCGGTGACGGAGGTGGCGTCGTAGGAGATCCCGGCGAACTTGTCGCCGCCGCTGACGGCGAAGCCGCTGCAGAGTGCGCCCTGGTCCGCGCTGAGGACGTTCACGCAGAAGGTGCCCGTGCGGGCGATCCGCGGCCATGTGGTGGACGTACGGCCGACCATGAAGACGACCAGGGGCGGTTCGAGGGAGAGCGAGGCCACCGACTGGCAGGCGAAGCCTGCGGGGCCTTCCTCGTCCTCGGTGGTGATGACGGCGACGCCGGTGGCGAAGTGGCCCATGACCCGGCGCATTTCGGCGGCCGGCACCGGCGCGCGCTCATCGTCGCGCACGGCCCGCAGCTCCGGACGAGGAGTGGCTACGACGGCCGAGGCCGTACGCAAGTGGCGTACGGCCTCGGCCGCCATGCCCGCGTGTCCCATCATGGATCCAGTGAATCTGATGGATCGTCAGATTGGAAGGGCTTTTGAGCGGTGGTTACGGCGTCCTCGTGCGGCGACCGGTTACAGCGTCGCCGTGTCGATGACGAAGCGGTAGCGGACGTCGCTGGCGAGCACCCGCTCGTACGCCTCGTTGATCTGCTCCCCGCGGATCGTCTCGATCTCCGCGCCAATGCCGTGCGCGGCGCAGAAGTCGAGCATCTCCTGGGTCTCCGCGATGCCGCCGATCTGCGAGCCTGCGAGGACCTTATTGCCGAGGATCAGGGAGAAGAGGCCGAGCTCGACCGGCTCGGCCGGGGCGCCCACATTCGCCAGGACGCCGCGCGGCTTCAGCAGGCTCAGGTACGCGGCGAAGTCCAGCGGCGCGGAGACGGTGGACACGATCAGGTCGAAGGTGCCCGCCAGCTCCTCGAAGGTCTGCGGGTCCGAGGTGGCGTAGAAGTGGTTCGCGCCAAGACGCAGGCCGTCCTCCTGCTTGCGCAGGGACTGCGACAGCACGGTCACCTCGGCGCCCATGGCGTGCGCGATCTTCACGCCCATGTGGCCGAGGCCGCCCATGCCGACAATGGCGACCTTCTTGCCGGTGCCGGCCTTCCAGTAGGCGAGCGGCGAGTAGAGGGTGATGCCGGCGCACAGCAGCGGCGCCGCCTCGTCCAGGGCGATGCCCTCGGGGATGCGCAGCGCGTAGTTCTCGTCCACGACGACGTGGGTCGAGTAGCCGCCATAGGTGGGCTCGCCGTCCCGGCCGGTGTCGTTGTACGTGGCGGTGCCGTTCTGGCAGAACTGCTCCAGGCCCGCCCGGCAGCTCTCGCACTCGCCGCAGGAGTCCACGAAGCAGCCGACGCCGACGCGGTCGCCGACTGTGTACTTCGTCACACCCGAGCCGACCTGGGTCACCACACCGGCGATCTCGTGGCCCGGGACCATCGGGTAGCTCCCGGGGCCCCACTCGTCGCGGGCCTGGTGGATGTCGGAGTGGCAGATGCCGGCGTACTTGATCTCGATCAGGACGTCATGCTCGCCGACCGGGCGGCGCGGCACGGTGGTGCGCTCCAGCGGGGCCTTCGGGGCCAGGGCGGCGTAAGCGGTGACGGAGGTGACGGGGGTGGCGTCGGTGACGGAGGTGAGGGTCGTATCGGTCATGGAATCGATCCTGCGGGAACATCCGCGCAGGTGGGAGAGCCGCCCTGTGCCTGGGCACGCGGTGACCAGGCAGGCTCGGTCCCGGTCCGGTGATACTGGAATGCATGGGAATGAGGCGAAGCGACACCCTGGGAGAGTTTCTGCGCTCCCGGCGCGCCCGCGTGCAGCCGGCCGAGGCCGGTCTCGGTGAGTACGGCGGCATGCGCCGGGTCCCAGGGCTGCGGCGCGAGGAGCTGGCCATGCTGGCGGGTGTCAGTGTGGATCATTACATCCGGCTTGAGCAGGGCCGTAACGTGCACTTCTCCGAGGCGGTGCTGGACGCGGTCGCCCGGGTCCTGAAGCTGGACGACGCGGAGCGGCAGCACCTGTACAACCTGGCCAGGCCCGCCGAGGGCGAAGGGCCGGGCGGCGGCGACTGCTGCGCGGAGGGCACCGCGCCCGAGCGGCAGACCGTACGGCCGGGGCTGCAGCGGCTGCTCGACGCGGTCGGGGACGTTCCGGCGTACGTGATCGGCCGCCGCCTCGACGTGCTCGCCTGGAACGACGCCGCGGCCGCCGTCTTCACCGACTTCGGCTCGCTCCCGGTGGCCGAGCGCAACTGGGCTCGGATGGTCTTCCTGGACGAGGGCATGCGCGACCTGTACGACGACTGGGGGCGCAAGGCCGCGGACGTGGTCGGCTTCCTGCGCATGGAGGCCGGCGCGCATCCGCACGACCCTGCGGGCTGCCGCCTGGTGGGCGAGCTGGCGCGGCGCAGCCCGGAGTTCGCCGAGCTGTGGGCGGCGCATGACGTACGCGAGAAGACGCACGGCGTGAAGGCCCTGCACCACCCGCTGGTCGGGCCGATCGAGCTGTCCTACGAGACGCTGCGGCTGCCCGACGACCCGGACCAGGCGCTGGTGACGTACACCGCGGAGGCCGGGTCGCCGTCGGCGGACGCGCTGCGGCTGCTGGTGGCGGCCAGCGACCGGGGTACTGCAGTGCGCTAGCGACCGCGGTACTGCGGTTCGCGGCGGTTGACGAAGGCCGCGACGCCCTCCTGGGCGTCCTGGGTGGTCATGTTGATCTCTTGAGCGGCGGCCTCGCTTGCGAAGGCCTGCGGGCGGCCCACGTCGAGAGACTCGTTGACCAGCTGCTTGGTGAGGGCAAGGGCGCGGGTCGGGCCCTGGGCGAGCCGCTCGGCCCACTCGCGGACGGTCTTGCCGAGGTCCTCGGCGGGTACGACGCGGTTGACCAGGCCGAGGCGCTCGGCGTCGGCGGCCGGGAGCGAGTCGCCGAAGAACATCAGCTCCTTCGCCCGCTGCGGGCCGATCAGGCGGGGCAGCAGATACGCGCCGCCGGCGTCGGGGACGAGGCCGCGGCGTACGAACACCTCGATGAACTTGGCCTCTTCCGCGGCGATGACCAGGTCGCAGGCGAAGGCGAGGTGCGCGCCGAGGCCCGCCGCGGTGCCGTTGACGGCGGCGATGACGGGCTTCTCGCAGTCGAGTACGGCGGCGATGAGGCGCTGGGCGCCTTCCCTGATCATGCGCGCTACGTCGCCGGGGACGCGCTCGGCGGGAGCCGCGGGGGCTTTCGCGCCGCTGCGGAGATCGGCGCCGGCGCAGAAACCGCGCCCGGTCCCGGTGAGGACGACCGCCCTCACGTCCGGGTCCGCGGAGGCTTCCGCGAGCCGTCGGATCAGGTATTCGCGCTGAGCGGGCGTGATGGCGTTCATCGCGTCCGGGCGGTTGAGGGTGAGCGCGAGCACGCCGTTGTCAGTGGCGTCGAGTATGAATGAAGCCACGGGATCGACGGGGGAGTTCACATGCTCATTCAATTGCACACCGCCAGTGCGTCGAGGGCGACCGCGCCCTGCCCGCGGGGCAGGACGACCAGGGGATTGATGTCGAGTTCGGCGAGCGAGTCGCCGAGCTCCAGAGCCATGCGCTGCACGCGCAGGACCACTTCGACCAGCGCCTCCGTATCCGCGGGCGGCGCGCCGCGGACGCCGTCGAGGAGGGTGTGGCCGCGGAGCGAGTCGAGCATTCTGCGGGCCTGGGTCTCGCCGAAGGGCGGAATGCCGACGGCCGCGTCATCCAGCACCTCGACGAGTACGCCCCCGAGCCCGACCGTGACCGTCGGCCCGAAGAGCTCGTCGCGGGAGACGCCGACCACCATCTCCACGCCGCGCTCCACCATCTGGCAGACCAGCACGCCATCGAGCGACACGTTCTCGAAGCGCGCGATATCCGTCAGCTCCCGGTAGGCCTCGCGGACCTGGCTGGCCGAGGTGAGGCCGACCTTGACCAGGCCGAGTTCCGACTTGTGCGCCAGCTGCGGCGCCGAGGCCTTCATCACCACGGGATAGCCCACCTGCGCCGCGGCCCGTACGGAAGCGGCCGCGCTGGTGACGAGTTGCTCGCGCGGCACCCGGATGCCGTACGCCCGCAGCAGCTGCTTCGCCGCGTGCTCGCTGAGCTGCTGCCCGGGCTTGAGCAGCGCCCGCGCCTTGCGGGCGGAGGGGGAGGGGGTGCGCGGTGCCTCGTCGAAGGGAGACACATAGCGGGAGGTGAAGCGGTGGTGGTCGCGCCAGGCCCGGACGGCCGTGATGCAGTTGCCGAAGGTACGGAAGGTGGCGAGGCGGGAAGAGCCCAGCAGCGTACGGCGATAGGCGTCCTCGGTGCCGACCGGGGACCCCCAGACCACGCAGATCAGCTTGTCGGTCGTCTCCGCGGCCGCGGCGAGGTCGGCGGCGAGCCGGTCGCTCATCGGCGGGAAGGGGCCGGTGATCGGCACGATCAGGCAGTCCACGGCCGGGTCGGCCAGGATCGCGTCGATGATCTTCCGGCCGCGCTCGTCGCCTACGGGGTGGCCACCGCAGTCGACGGGATTGGAGACATCGAGGTAGTCCGGTATCCACTGATGCAGCTCCGCCTGCTTCTCGGCGGAGAGAGAGGGGAGTTCAAGGCCGGCCGCGGTGGCCAGGTCGGAGAAGTGGGCGCCGGTGCCGCCCGAGATCGAATACACCACGACGCCGGCAGTGCTGGATGAGGAGGTGCCGGAGGCGGTCTGCGGCGGCTTGGCGCGGGCCAGCAGCGCCGAGGTGTCCTGCAGTTCGTCGAGGCCGTCCACGCGGATCACGCCGTACTGCTTCATGGCCGCGTCCATCACGTCATCCGCGCCGGTGAGTTTGCCGGTGTGGGAGGCGACAGAGCGGGCGCCCGCCTCGGTGCGGCCGACCTTGACCGCGACCACGGGCACCTTGCGGCGGGCGGCGGCGTCCGCGGCGAGCAGGAAGCTGCGGCCGTCGCGGAAGCCCTCGGCGTACAGCGCGATGGAGCCGACCTCCGGCTGCCTCGAGAAGTACTCGATGAAGTCGGCGGTTTCCAGGTCGGCCTCGTTGCCGGTGGGCGCCCAGTGGGAGAGGCGGATGCCGAGCTCCTGCAGGGTGAAGACGGGCCTGCCCTGGTGGCCTGACTGGGTGATCAGCGCGATCGCCGGCCCGTCCAGGTCGTCGCGGAAGGCCTCGAAGGCGTTGAGGTTGGTGTTCGGGCCCAGCAGCCGCAGGCCGTGCCGGCCGCCCGGCCCGTCGCCGGAGGCGCCGCGTACGGCATCGGCCAGCCGGGCCTGGGCCGCCGCGCCCTCCTCGCCGGTCTCGGCGAAGCCGGAGGCGAAGGCGACGGCGAACTTCACCTTGGCCGCGGCCAGTTCCTCGACCACCGGCAGCGGGTCGGCCACCAGCAGCACGGCCAGGTCGACCGGCTCCGGCAGGTCGGCGACCGACTTTACGCACGGCAGCCCGAAGACCGTCTCCCGCTTCGGGTGCACGGGGTGCAGCCGCGCGCCGACGCGCTCGGACCAGGCCATGAGCTGCCGGGTGATGCCGGTGTTCGGCCGGCCCTCGGCGTCCGAGGCCCCGATGACGGCCACCGATTCCGGCCGGAAGAAGCGGTCGAGGTCCACCTCGGCTGCCTGCAGCGGCCGCCCGCTGACGTCGCCCTCGATGTCCGCAGCCTCGCCCGGTCTCGGCTGGTCCTCGGCGGCGCAGTAGGCCGCCACCCGGTTGTGGGTGGTGAGGGTGCCATGGGTGGATCCCAGCATCGTCCGCCACTCCTGCCGCTCGACGTCGGTGTCTCGCCAGTAATCTGACGCATAGTCAGATTACTGGCGAGACAACTAGTCAGGAAGTGGGCGTACGCAGCTGTGTTACGGAAACCGCTCCGGACGGAAGTCCGCGAGCAGCTCAGCGCGCGTCCCGCTGAGGATTTCCGCGGCCAGCAGCCGGCCGAGGACAGGACCGAGCGTGATGCCGCTGTGGGAGACGGCCTCGTAGTAGCCCGGCACCGACGGCACCGCCCCCACCGAGGGAAATCCGTCGGCCGGGATGGGCCGGTTGATCACCCGGGCCCCGGTGACGCGGGAGGCGTCATCGAGCCCGGGAAGCACGCGCCGTGCCGACTCGTGCAGCAGACGGGCGAGTTCCGCTGCCGCCTCGCCGGAGTCGATGAGCGCGTCGATCTCGCGGCTGTGCGCTGCCAGCGAGGCGTCGCCGTCGGGACGGATCTCGATGTGCGGGGCGTGCATGGCCCGGTGCACTGGGAGCTCAGCGCAGTCGATCCGGGCGACGATGCCGGGCTCCCGGCACATCGGCAGCCGCCGCCCCACGAGTTCGGCTACGACGGCGGCGCCGGGGCCCGCCGCGTTCACGACGGCGTCGACATCGAGCGAGCTCCCGTCCGCCAAGGCGACCGTCCTGATCCGCCCGTCGGCACCGGCCCCGAGGGCGCGGACCGCGACGCCGGTCCGCAGCTCGGCGCCGCCCGATGCCACGGCCTCATCGACCAGCCGACCGACGAGATGCCGCCCGTGCACCCACGCCTCGTCCGGGTAGAACAGCACAGCAGCGTCGTCAGGCATCGCCAGACCGGGCTCAAGCCGACGGCGCACCTCCGCTCCCGTCCACACCTCGACCCGGTAACCCCACCCGGCCAACAACTCGCCCGTAGCCAAGAACTCCGCCTGCCGCGCCGCCTCATCAGCCCAGCGCAGATGCCCGCCGGGATGCCACCAGGGCTCTCCCCCGATGGCCCCGGCGAGCTCCCGGTGCGCTGCCATACCCGCGACGTTGAGGTCGAAGTACGACCTGGTCACCGTCTTGTTGCTGGCGTTGACCCACGAGAAGGACCAGTTCGTGACGCCCTCGCCCGGCCGGGCGCCCGCCTCGATGAAGACCACGTCCGCGCCGAGCCGGGACAGATTCCAGCCCACGCAGGCGCCGACGATGCCAGCACCGATGACAGCCACCCGGACCCGACTCACAGAACGGCCAGCACCTCCTTCGCGACCCGCTCGCCCGAGCGCACCGCGCCATCCATATACCCGATCCAGTACCCGGACGTCTCCGTCCCCGCCCAGTGAATGCGGCCCACCGGCTTCCGCAGCGCCTCCCCGTACGACGTCAGCACGCCGGGCGGCGCGATGCCCGTCGGGCCACCGCGCGAGTAGCGCTCATTGTCCCAGCGCTGCAGCACGAAGCCGGTCGGCTTGGCCGCCTGGTCGCCGAAGTACGTCACGTAGTCCTTCAGCACCGCCGCCTTCACCACCGACGCCGGCTTCGTGTCGTACTCGCGCATGATGTCGGCCTCGATAAAGCCCATCAGGGCGCCGTACGACGCGTCCGGCGGCGAGTTGTCGAAGGTCGAGCGGACCACGCCCGCGTCGGACAGCACCTGCCCGTTGAGCCCCGCGTCGCGCCAGAAAGGCTTGCCGTACACCGCGATCGCCTTGCCGACGTGACCCATCGGCATCTTGCCGTCCAGCGTGTCGCGGTCCGCGGGCAGCGCGGGTGCGTACCCGAGCCGCCCCGCCAGCGCCGGCGGCAGCGCGACGACGACCTGCTTCGCGGTCACCGCGAAGGAGTTGCCGTAGACGACCGCGCCCTTCGACGTCTGCTTGATGCCGGCGACGGGCCGGCGCAGCAGCACCCGGCTGCCGAGCTTCTGCGCCAGCTTGACCGGCACCAGCTGCGAGCCGCCGACGAAGCGGGTGGCCTGGGCGCCGTTGCCGGTGTCGATGAGGCGGCCGAAGGAGCCGGGGGTGGTCTCGTTGCCTGCCGCGGCGATGTAGAAGAGGACGAAGAGGAAGGACAGTTCGCGCGGCTCGGCGGAGAAGACCGAGGCGGTGGCCACCTCGGTCAGGAAGCGCGCCGAGGGCGTCGTGACCTTGTCCTTCAGCCACTCCTCGAAGGTGATCGCGTCCAGCTGAGCGGCGTCCGGCGCGGTCCAGGGGGCGTCGACCGGGATGGACTTGGCCATCTCGTCCAGCGTCCCGATCATGGTGGCCAGCTCCGTGAGACCGGCCTCATCGATGGGCGGCAGCGGCCCGAGCGGCCCGCCGGTCTCGTACGGGGTGGCGGTGCCGTCCATGTACAGGAGGTTCTTCGCCCCGGCGTTGTACGTCGGGAAGGTCTCGACGCCGAGCGAGTCCGCCAGCGCCTTGATCCGGTCCTGGGTCGGGCCGATGAACTCGCCGCCCGCCTCGGTCACGCCACCGTTCGGCAGCGGCGCGTTGTACACCCGCCCGCCGACCCGGTCGCGGGCCTCCAGCACGACGACGCTCTTGCCCGCCGCGACGAGGTCCCGGGCCGCGGTCAGGCCGGCGAGACCGGCGCCGATCACGGCCACGTCGACGCTGCGGGATTCGACGGCACGGGCGGGGCTGGCGGTGGCCAGGCCGAGCCCGGCGGCAGCGGCGGCGGCACCGCTCAGCACGCCCCGCCGGGAGAATCTTCTGGGTATGTCAGACGTGTCGTTGGGCACGTATCTCCTTAGGTTTTCAGCTCTCAGGCGACGGCCTTCGCCGCCGCCCGCGCGATCTTCTCCGCATCCAGGGCGATCTCGCGGAGCATGCCGCTGATCGGGTTCGTATAGCCGGTGAAATACAGCCCCGGCGCCTGCGGCGGCGTCACCGGCCCATGGACCTGCGGCCGCCCGCGTTCATCGAGTACGTCCAGGTGCCCGACGAGGTCCTCCAGCCCCGTCCGGTAGCCGGTGGCGGCGATCACCGCGTCCGGCTCCAGCTCGGTGCCGTCCATCAGCACCACCCGGCCCTTCTCGAAGCCGTGCACGGCCGGCACCACCAGCACCTGCCGCTGCTGCACGGCCTTGATGAAGCCGACGTCCTGCACCGGAATCGACCCGTCGAGCACCCGCGAGTACAGCCCGCTCGCCGGATACGGCAGCCCGTATTCGCCCAGGTCGGGCACGCTCCACCGGGTCGTCTTCGCCGCCATCCGGTCCACCAGCTTCACCGGCAGCCGCCGCACCAGCACGCCCGTGCGCTGCGCCGGCCACCCCGCCGTCGTCCGCCGCAGGATGTGCGGCAGCGACCGCACCGCGATCCGCACCCGCGACGCCCCGCCCTCGGCGAGGTCGACGGCTATCTCGGTGCCGGTGTTGCCGGTGCCGACGACCAGGACGTCCTTGCCGTGGTACGGGCCGGAGTTGCGGTAGTGCGCGGCGTGCTGCAGCTCGCCGTCGTACGACTCCCGGCCCGGCCAGTCCGGCAGGTGCGGGGTGTGGTTGTACCCGGTCGCGACGATCACGGCCCTGCCGGTGAGTTCGCGCCCGCCGGTGGCGTGCAGCCGCCAGTGGTCGTCGTGCCGCTCGACGCGGTTCACCTCGACCCCGGTGATGATCTCCAGTTGATGGTGCTCGGTGTACGCCTCCAGGTACCGCACCACGTCATCGCGCGCCACCCACCGCCCGTACTTGCGCGGAATCGGCAGGCCAGGCAGACCGGACAGCGCCCTGGTGGTGTGCAGCCGCAGCCGGTCGTAGTGCCCGCGCCAAGAGGCGCCCACGGAAGCGGACTTCTCCAGCACCACGGGCCGTACGCCGCGGGCCTTGAGCGCGGCCGCGGTGGCGAGACCTCCTGGTCCGGCGCCGATGACGTAGGCCGGAGGGACGTGCGTGAGATCACCCGTCATGGACATGCAGGCGAGACTAGAGCAAGGCTCACCTCTTGCGGAGATCAAGCGGAAGGCTGTCCTCAACCCGTTAACTGACGTACCGTCAGACCCCATGGCGAGCACAACGCGATACGACGTTCCGGAGCCCGACGCCTTCACCCGCCCCTGGTGGGACGCCGCCGCCGACGAGCTGCTGCTGCTCCGCCGCTGCCGGGCGGACGCCTGCGGCAGGGCGCACCACTACCCGCGCGAGTTCTGCCCGCACTGCTGGAGCGAGGACGTGACGTGGGAGGAGGCGAGCGGCGCGGCGGAGCTGTACACGTGGTCCGTAGTGCACATGAACGACCTGCCGCCCTTCGGCGAGCGCGTTCCGTATGTCGCGGCCGTCGTGGAACTCGCCGAGGGCCCGCGGATGATGACCGAGGTCGTGGACTGTGCCGAGGCGGACCTGCGGGTCGGGATGCCGCTGCGGCTGGCCTTCCGCAAGGGCGACGAGCAGCGCCCGGTGCCGGTCTTCCGCCCGGCGTGAGCTGAGCCGGCGCGCGCCTCCCGATACGCCAGCTGCCGCATTTGCCCCACCGCATATGACGCATTGACCCCATAAATGCCAACGCGGTTGCATGCATGGAGTCCTCCGGCAGAGGCCGGGGGCCTTCTTCTACGTGGGGGGAACCATGCGGGGGAACACGAATCGCGGTACGGCCAGGCGTGTCCGGACCGCCCTGAGCGTGGCGGCCGCGGCCTGCGCGGTCACGGCAGCGCTGCCCGGAGCGGCCGCGGCCGACAGCGGAGCCGGCGTGGAGAGAATCAGTGTGGGGATCGACGGCGCCCAGGCCGACGGCGACTCCGCCCATGCCTCGATCGCCACCGACGGCAGCCGCATCGCCTTCTCGTCGAAGGCGACGAGCCTCGGCTCCGGCATCGCGAGCACGGACGACAAGGTGTACGTCCGCGACCAGCGGGCGCGGCTGACCCGGCACATGGGCTCCATCGGCGCCTATCTCCAGCCGCCGGTGATCAGCGGCGACGGTCAGTACGCCGCCTTCGCGGGGCTGATCCAGCGGGACACGACGAACTTCCTGTCCCGGGCAGGCATCGGAGACACGATCGGCATCGTGCACTCGGGCCACAGCGCCGACCAGCCGTCGCTGAGCGCGGACGGCAGCTACATCGCCCAGGTCGGCAAGTTCACCCGGCCGCTGGGGGTGAACAGGCAGGTCATCGAGGTCGTCGACTGGCACACCAACACCAAGGAGACCGTCGCCGAGTTCGAGCATCGCCTTGAGGCCCGGCCGTCCATCAGCGGCGACGGGGAGTACGTGGCGTACCAGGACGCCCAGGCGCATGACGTCTGGCTGTGGAACCGGACCGACGGCACCACCTCCGACCCCATCGAGGGCCAGGGCAAGGAGGCGTCTCTCGTCCAGCTCAGCGACGACGGCCGCAAGGTCGTCTACGTCTCGGGCTCCGACACCCATGTCTACGACGTCGCCGCGGACACCGAGCAAGTGGTGCCGAACGTACGGGGACTGGCCATCGACCCCACCGGCCGCTACCTCCTGCACGCCCCGGCCGGCACGACTGGACCCGCGCCGCTCGCGCTGCGCGACCTGCGGTCGGGCACGGACGAGGTCGTGTCGAGCGGGCCCGCCACGGCCGTGGTCGACTCGGTCAGCGCCGGCGGGCGCGATGTGGCATTCGCGTCCGCGGCCGACGACATCGTGCCGGGCGACACCAACGGCAAGGCGGACATCTTCGTCCGGCGCTTCTTCTGATCCCCGGGGCCTGGGGCGGGCTCACCCCCGCCCCAGCACCACCGTCCCCGACGAGCAGAACCACCCACCCGTCCCCGACGCCACCGCCAGCTCCGGCAGCCGCCCGCCGTCCTTGCGCACCTGCCGCTCCCCCGCCTCGCCGCGCAGCTGCCGTACGGCCTCCACCAGCAGGAACAGCCCCCGCATCCCGGGATGACAGGCGGAGAGCCCGCCCCCGTCCGTATTCACCGGCAGCTCGCCGCCGAGCCCGATCCGGCCCTTCTCGACGTACGCCCCGCCCTCGCCCTTCGCGCAGAAGCCGAGGTCTTCGAGCGTCACCAGGGTCATGTACGTAAAGGCGTCATACAGCTCGGCGACGTCGATGTCCGCCGGCCGCACCCCGGCGCGCTCGAAGGCCAGCCGCCCGGAGACGGCCGCGGGGGAGACGGTGAAGTCCTCCCACTCGGACATGGCGGCGTGCGAGGTGTGCTCGCCCGTGCCCAGCACCCAGACCGGTGCCTTCGCCGCGTCCTGCAGATACTCCTCCGCGACCAGCAGCACGGCCGCGCCGCCGTCCGACCGGATGCAGCAGTGCAGCTTCGTGAACGGGTCCGCGATGATCCGCCCGGACAGCACATCGTCGACGGTGACCGGATCGCGGTACATCGCATCGGGGTTGTACGCGGCATTCGCCCGCGCCTGCACCGCTACCTCGGCCAGCTGCTCCAGCGTGGTCCCGTACTCGTGCATGTGGCGGCGGGCCGCCATCGCGTACTTGGCGACGAGGGTGTGCCCGTACGGCACCTCGAACTGCAGCGGGCCGCCCGCCCCGAAGGAGAGATTGGCCGTACGCCGCCCGGCCTTCAGGTCGGCCCGCGCCGTGGATCCGTACACGAGCAGCACCGCGTTCGCATGCCCCGCCGCAATCGCGTCGGCGGCGTGCGCCGCCATGACCTCCCAGGTCGAGCCGCCGACCGCGGTCGAGTCGACCCAGGTCGGCTTCAGGCCCAGATACTCGGCCACCTCCACCGGGGCCAGCGTCCCCGTCCCCGCGGAGGCGACGCCGTCGATGACCGAGCGGTCGAGGCCGGAGTCGGCGAGGGCGCGGCGGGCGGCCTGGGCGTGCAGCTGGAGGGCGGTCTTGTCGTCGACGCGGCCGCAGTCGGACAGGGCGACGCCGGCGACGGCGACGCGGCGTTGGCCGGTGGCAGATATCGCAGCGGACATGGATCTGACGGTATATCAGATTCGGCAAAGTCGCTCTACGATGCGCAGCGTCGGCCACCGCACGGCACCGGAGGGAGCCCGATGGACACCGCGTTCACCGAGGAGCAGGACGGCATCCGCCGCACCCTGCGCGAGCTGCTGCGCAAACAGTCGGCGCCGGACGACGTCAAGGCGGCGGTCCGTACGCCGCTCGGCTACGACACCGAGCTGTGGAACCGGCTGGCGGGCGAGCTCGGCCTGCCGGGGCTTGCGCTGCCCGCCGCGTACGGCGGCATCGGCTGCGGCCCCGTCGAACTCGCCCTTGCCTGCGAAGAGTCGGGCCGTGCCGTCCTCCCGTCACCCCTGGTCCCCACCGCGGTCCTGGCCGCGCCCCTGATCGCCGCGCTGGGTACGGAGCCGCAGCGCGAGCGGCTGCTCGGGTCGGTGGCCACGCGCGGGGTGACCGCCGCGTTCGCCGCGTCCGGGGGGCTGCCGGAGGTGCTGGGGCTGACCGGCGGCGACGGCTCCTGGTCCGGAGGCGGCCGGGCGGGCGGGGTGCAGGCCCGTAAGCACGCGGAGGCCGACGCCGACACCGACACCGATACCGACGGCTGGCGCCTCTACGGCGAATGCGCCCAGGTCCTCGGCGGACACGCGGCCGACCTGCTGCTGGTCGCCGCCCACACCGGCGGCTACGCCGCCACCGGCACCCACCTCTACGCAGTCTGGGCCGACGCCCCCGGACTCCTGCGCCACCGCCGCACCACCCTCGACGAGACCCGCCCCCTCGCCCGCATCGAGCTCCGCGACACCCCCGCCGAACTGCTCGGGGAGCTCGGCGCCGACATCCCCGGCGCACTCGCCGCCACCGGCCTGACCGCCGCGGCCGCGCTCGCCGCCGAGGCGGTCGGAGTGGCGGCCGAGGCTCTCGCCCGTACCGTGGCGTACGTGAAGGAACGGCACCAGTTCGGCAGGCCCATCGGCTCCTTCCAGGCCGTGCAGCACCGGCTCGCCGACCTGCACGTGGAGGTGGAGTCGGCCCGCTCGGCCGCGTACTACGCGGCCTGGGCCGTCACCGACCCCGCCGCCGGGGAGGAGGACCGTACGACCGCCGCCCCCCTCGCCCTCGCCCAGGCCCTGGAGACCCAGCACTCCGTCACCGGCCAGGCGATCCAGCTGCACGGCGGCATCGGCTTCACCTGGGAGCACGAAGCCCACCTCTACTTCAAGCGCGCCGCCGGCGACCTGGCCCTCTTCGGCCCGCCGCACCGCCTGCGCGCGCACGCCGCCAAGACCGCGGGGGTGATCGCATGAAACCCGGCCTGAAGACCATCCAGCGCGTCTCCTCGACCCGCACCTTCGCGCGGATCGCCCCGCACGTCATCCCGGCCCTGGACCGCGGCGTGCACCGGCTCACCCGCGGCAAGGTGATGCTCAGCGCCCAGATGCTCCCCAGCGTCATCCTCACCGCGAAGGGCGCCAAGTCGGGCCTGCCCCGCAGGACTCCGCTGGCCTGCATGCCGGAGGAGAAGGACAGGACCTGGATCCTGATCGGCAGCAACTTCGGCCGTCCAGGGCATCCGGCCTGGACCGGGAACCTGATCGCCCACCCGGAGGCGGAGATCTCCTGGAAGGGCCGGGACATTTCCGTACGCGCGCAGCTCCTCGAAGGCGAGGAGCGGGAGCGCATGTGGCAGGAGGTGCTGCGCTTCTGGCCGCCGTACGCGACGTATCAGGCGCGCGTGGAACGGCAGATCAGGCTCTTCAGGGTCACCGCCGCTGCTACCTCGGCGGCTTCCGCCCCGTAACCCCGAGGTGCACCAGCATCGCCAGATTCGGCTTCAGCTCCGCCTGCTTCACGCCCCAGGTCTGGAAGCCCTTCTGGTGCGCGGCGACCGCCGCCAGCATCGCCACCAGCGAGCCCGCCATGGCCGCGGGGGAGACCGACGCGTCGACCTTGCCCTTGTCCTGGAGGTCCTTGATGGAGTCCGTAAGGGAGTTGGTGACGGCGTTCAGGATCTTCATGCGGATCTTGTAGAAGCGTTTGTCGCCCTCGGCCGCGCCGAGGTCGACGACGCGCAGGATCGCGTCGTTCTTGCGCCAGAAGGACAGGAAGCCCTCGACCAGTTCCTCCGCGGCCTGCGCGCCGGAGCGGCCGGCCCAGGCGCGGCCCGCGACCAGATCGGTCAGCTGCGCGCCCTCCTTGGCCATCTCGTTGGCGAGTTCGAGCACCGCGCCTTCGACGTCCGGGAAGTACTGGTAGAAGGTGGCCGGCGAGGTGCCCGCCTTGCGGGCGACGTCGATGACCTTGACGTCCCGGTACGGCGAGGAACTGAGCATCTCGCCCAGGCACTCCAGCAGTTTGGTGCGGGTCGCCTGGCCGCGACGGCCGGCCACGCGACCGTCGACCGTGCGCACTTGTCCTGTCATGCCGTCAGCTTACCGAGGGGTGATCGGCGCGCGATCTGACTGGGGCAAATGAGCACGCGAACAAAATTGACCATGTGTTCGAATTATTGGCGAGACGGGCCCGGGGGTCCGCGGCTAGCGTGTCCGTATCGCCAGACCCCCCGGCAGGCAACGGCCCCGCCGCCGGGTGCGGGCACGGCTGCCGGGCCCCGGGCGGCGGGGCCCGGCAGCCGGTGCGACCGGTCAACGCGGTGGTCAGTGATCGGTCAGCGATCGTTCAACGTGATCTAAGACACTCCCCTTTATCTCCTCGGGTTCGCAACGAAGGCGATTGCCAGGGAGAATCAGCGGGCGTACCCCCGGGACTGACGGAGTTGCGCGCGCAGTGAGAGGCTGCACGGGGGTCGTTGTAGGCGATCCCTTAACGGGGAGGTGGCAAGGGAAGTGGTCGAGCAGCTGACGCAGCACGACCCGAGACGGATCGGACCCTTCGAGGTGCTCGGCAGGCTGGGCGCCGGCGGCATGGGGCTGGTCTATCTCGCGCGTTCGGCGTCCGGCCGCAGAGTGGCCATCAAGACGGTGCGAACGGAGCTGGCCGAGGATCAGCTCTTCCGCGTCCGGTTCACGCGCGAGGTGGAGGCTGCCCGCGCCGTCAGCGGCTTCTATACCGCCGCGGTGGTAGACGCCGATCCGCGGGCTGCGGTTCCGTGGCTCGCCACGGCGTACGTACCCGCGCCCTCGCTCGAGGAAATAGTGACCGAGTGCGGTCCGCTGCCCGTCCAGGCGGTGCGCTGGCTGGCGGCCGGCGTCGCCGAGGCGCTGCAGTCCATCCACGGGGCCGGCCTGGTGCACCGCGACCTGAAGCCGTCCAATGTCCTCGTCGTCGAGGACGGCCCGCGCGTCATCGACTTCGGCATCGCCTCCGGCGTCTCCAACACCCGCCTGACGATGACCAATGTCGCCGTCGGCACCCCCGCCTACATGTCCCCGGAGCAGGCCCGCGACTCCCGCTCCGTCACCGGCGCGAGTGATGTCTTCTCCCTCGGGTCGACGCTGGTGTTCGCCGGTACGGGTCATGCTCCCTTCCACGGCGCGAACCCCGTCGAGACCGTCTTCATGCTGCTGCGCGAGGGCCCGAACCTGGAGGGCCTGCCGGACGAGCTGCGGCCGCTGATCGAGTCCGTCATGCGGATGAACGCCGAGGAGCGCCCCACCCCCAGCGAAATGCAGGCCGACCTGGCCCCGCATCTCTTCAGCGCGGGCCAGGACGACAGCGGCACCGCCTCGGCCTGGCTGCCCGCGGGCGCCGTCGAGCTGATCGAGGCGCGCCGCGGCGGCGGCCGTACGACCGCGGGCGCCGGCGGCGGCGCGGTGAACGGCGCCCCGGCCGCCAACGGCAGCAAGAGCTCCGTACGCCAGAAGCCGCCGCCCATGCCGTCGTACGAGCCGGGCGAGCCGGTCCCGCCCAGCCTCCCGCCCGAGCCGGAGCCCGCGGTCGCCGAGGCGGCCCCGCCGTCCGGCTCCGCGTCGACGCCGCGCGGCGCGGTGCGGCTGGCGCAGTCGCCGGTGCCGATCGGCCCCGGCCCGCGGGTGGCGGATGTGCGGGCCGCGGCGCAGCGGATGGCCGCGGAGCGGGACGCGGGCAGTAACCAGGTGACCGGCTGGCTGCGGCCGCCGAACGGCGCCGTACCCGGGCAGAAGCCGGGCAAGGCTCGGCCGAAGAGCGCGGCCGCCCCCGCCAAGCCACCGCCCCCGGCGCCGCGGCAGCCGGACTGGCGGCCCTGGCGCTTCCGGATGTCCAACGACGTCTGGGGCACCCCCGCCGTCGTCGGCAATCTGCTGTACGTCACCTCCTTCGAGGTGCACGCCCTCGATGTGGGCAGCGGCAGGCGGCAGTTCAAGACCCGCGAGGTCGCCTGGTCGATGGCGGTCGGCGACGGCCTCATCCACGCCTCCGACGGGCCCAGCCTGTACGCCCTGGACTCCGCGCAGGGGCAGGAGCGCTGGCGGGTGGCCACGGACGGCTGGGTGTACGCGCTGAAGACCGACGCACCCGCCGCCCGTACCGCGGGCCGCTCCGGCACGGTCGTCACCGGCACCCGCGGCGGCGGCGTGCAGGCGCGCGATGCCGCGACGGGCGAGCCGCTGTGGGAGCTGTCCGGCGCGCAGTCCGACTTCGAGACGCAGGAGGCGGGCCCGGTCGTCCACGACGGCACGGTCTACCTGTGGGCGAACGACCGCCTGTCCGCGCTGGACGCCAGGACCGGCGCCGAGCGCTGGTCGTATCCGATCGGCGACGCGGCCGCGTGCGGCGGCGTGCCGGTGCGGCTGACGCCGACCGACGACGGCGTGCTGTACGTCGCGGCGGGCAAGCGGGTGCTGGCCCTGGACGCCGCCTTCGGCGGGGTCCGATGGACCTTCGAGACCCCCGCGGTGCTGCTCAGCCCGCCCGCGTACGCCCCCGGGGCCGCGGTCACGGGCGGCGGGGTCTACCTCGCCGACTACCTGGGCACGGTCTACGCCCTCGACGCGACGGACGGCCGCGAGCGCTGGCGCATCGCCACGGAGGCCCGCCAGTCGATCGAGCCGGTGACGGTCGTCGACGGCTCGGTGCACGTGGGCGCGGGCAGCGCCCTGTACACCCTCGACGCGGTGGCGGGCACCCCGAAGTGGCGCTTCCCGGTCCGCGGCGAGCTGATCGGCGCCCCGGTCGCAGCCGACGGCCGCGTCCACTTCGGCTCCGCCGACCACTGCATCTACGCGGTGGCGGCGGGCGACGGCCGCCTGCTCTGGAAGCTCAAGACGGACGGCGAGATCACAGGCTCGCCCGTGGTCGCGAGCGGCGTGGTGTACGCGTGCAGCAAGGACCGGTGCGTGTACGCCCTGGATGCGGCGGAGGGGACGCGGACGTCGGGCGGTTAGCTCACGCCGCGCGGTCGTCCGGGAAGCGGGGCGGCCTGCCGTCCGCTGTCTGCTCCTGGTCGACGCCCGGCGGCGGGGCCGCCTCGCGGCGGCGCATCGCGTCCGGGAGCGGGTGCACGTTGTCCGGGAGGGGTTCCGGCGCGTACGTGGAGCTCGGTGCGGGAGTGACGATCGTGTCGCCCTTGCGGCGCCTGCCCTTGGCCTTCTTCGGGTTGCCCATGACGGCCATGCCGAGGAACATCGCCACCGCCGCGAACCAGGCGTTCGCGACGCCGAGGTCCATGCCCGTGCCGTCCGCCTGCACCGACAGGCCGTCGCTCACCTGGCCCTGCCGGATCATCCACAGCACCACCGTCGCGAGGACGACAAGGCCCCCGATCGCAATCGCGATCCGCGAGCGGATCAGCACCCCGATCACCGCGAGGATCGCCGCCGCGATCATCGGCAGCATGATCGACTCCATGATCGGCGACCGGTTTCCGCTGATGCCGTCGAAGAGCTGGCCCACGCCGTAATCGCGGCCGGGGCGGCCGTCGTACCAGGGACGGAAGGGGCTCCATACGGCGGCCGCCGCTCCTAGCAGGACGAGCGCGGAACCGATCAGGTATCGCACCTTGGATGCAGCATTCTCGAGCATTGTCTGGCACGCCTTCCCACATCGTTCCAGCGGGCTTCGTCCGTGTTTCGACGTTACGCCGGAAATGTCAAGGCGGCGAGCCGGTGATCTTTAACGCAGGTGAAAGCCCTGGTCACGCCCGGTGAACAGCTTCGCCTGCTCCTCCGCCGACAGGTTCCCCAGCGCGATCAGCGCCGGCGCCTGCGCAAAGGCCTGATCCCGCGCCGCCTGCCGCCCTGCCCACAGCGCCCGCACGGTCCCCTGCACCGCCGCCGGCGGATACGACGCGAGCGTCCGCGCCGCCCGCAGCGCGGCCTCGACCGCCTCGCCCGCCGGCGCCACCTCCGACACCAGCCCCGTCTCGTACGCCCGCCGCGCCGACACCCGCTCCGCCGTCCCCATCAGCGCCAGCCGCGCGGCCTCCCCGTACGGCAGCCGCTGCGCGAGGATCATCGCCTCGTACGCGCTCACCATCCCGTACGTCGTATGCGGATCGAAGAAGCTCGCCTCCTCGTCCGCCACGATGAAGTCGCACTCCCCGAGCAGATAGAAGGCTCCGCCGCAGGCCATCCCGTTCACCGCGCCGATCACCGGCAGCCACAGGTCCTGCGCCTTCGGCCCGATGTCGAGGAGCGGGTCGTCGATGGCGTACGGGGAAAGCGGCTGCGGGGCCTCGACGGACCGGTCGATGCCCGTCGTGAAGGCCCGGTCGCCTGCGCCCGTGAGCACCACCGCGCGCACGTCGTCCCGGCCGCGGAAGTCCTGCCAGGCCGCGCGCAGCGCGTCCGCGGTCGGCAGGTCGATGGCGTTGAGCCGCTCGGGCCTGTCGATCGTGACGACCGCGACGCCGTCGTCGAGCTTCGTCTCGACCGTCGTCATGGCCGCTCCAGCCGCCAGTGCGGCACCGGCAGCCCGTCCGGATGCTCCCGGAAGTCCGCCGTCACCGCGGCGCCGATGCGCGGGCTGGGCGCCGAACCGTTCCCGACCAGATTCCCGACGAGCCGGATCTGCGGGGCCTCGGCCAGCTCCACCAGCACCACGTCGTACGGGGCCAGCGCGGCATACGCGGGCAGCAGCGGCGGGTGCGCGGTCACGTACGACCAGATCCGGCCACGGCCGCTCAGCAGCCGCCACTCGCTGTCGAAGCTCTGGCAGCGCGGGCAGCAGGGGCGCGGCGGGAAGCGCAGCTCGCCGCAGTCCGCGGCGGCGCAGGCCTGGATGCGCAGCTCGCCGCGGGCTGCGTACTCCCAGAAGGGGGCGCCGTCGTCGTCGAGGACGGGTTGCAGTAGCTCGGACACGATCGTCAGCTCCTCAGCAGCAGCGCGGACGTCGGGACGCCCTCGCCCGCCGTGACCAGGCAGGTCGAGGCGTTCGGGACCTGGGCGGTGGAGGCGCCGCGCAGCTGGCGGACGCCCTCGTTGATGAGATTGAAGCCGTGGACGTACGCCTCCGACAGGCCGCCGCCGGAGGTGTTGACCGGCAGCCGGCCGCCGGTCTCCAGCGCGCCGCCCTCGGTGAAAGCGGCGCCCTCGCCCCGCCCGCAGAAGCCGTAGCCCTCCAGGGACAGCGGGATCAGTGGCGTAAAAGCATCGTAGATCTGGGCGACATCGACATCATCGGGGCCGAAGTCGGCGGACTTCCACAGGTGCCGGGCGGCGGTCCAGCTGGGGCCGCTCAGGGGGTCGTCGTTCCAGTAGTTGACCATGCCGTGGTGCTGGGCGGGCAGGCCCTGGGCGGCGGAGTGCACGTAGACCGGCTTCTGCCGGAGGTCCCGGGCCCGTTCCGCCGAGACGATCACGCAGGCCAGCGCCCCGTCCGTCTCCAGGCAGTTGTCGAAGAGGCACAGCGGCTCGCTGATCCAGCGCGAGGACATGTACGACTCGCGGGTCATCGGCCGCTCGTACATGATCGCGGCCGGGTTCTGATTCGCGCGGTTCCGGCAGGCGAGCGCGACGTTGAAGAGGTGGTCGCGGGTGGCGCCGTACTCGTGCATGTACCGCCGCGTGAGCATCGCGATCTCGTCGGCCGGCCTGAGCAGCCCGTACGGCCGGGTCCACTGTGCCGGAGTGGGCAGCTGCACGGCGGTGTTGGTCCACGGCCGCGGCCCGCTGCCGCGCTTGCGGGACCGCCAGGCGACGCCGACCGTCGCCTGCCCGGTGGCGATGGCCGCGGCGAGATGCGCGACCGTGGCGCAGGAACCGCCGCCGCCGTAACCGGTCTTGGCGAAGAAGGTCACGTCCCCGGCGCCGATCGCCTTGGCGACCTCGACCTCGTCGGTGTTCTCCATCGTGTACGAGGCGAAACCGTCGACCTCGGCGGGCTCGATCCCGGCGTCGTCGAGGGCGGCGAGGATGGCGCGACAGGCCAGGGCCTTCTCGGATTCCGGGAGTTGTTTCGCGAACGGCGTCTGCCCTATGCCGGCTATCGCGGTCACGTCCTTGAGGTTGGAAACCCCCATCGCCACCTCCCGGTGTCGCTGTTCTCGCTGCTGACAGCCGGGAAGGCTACCGCTAATCTGACGGATAGTCAGCTACCGGGAGGGGACATGGCAGTGGAGAGCGCACCCGGTCCGGCGTGGGAGACCATCCCCGCGCTCGTACGCCACGCGGCGACCGCGCACGCCGACCGCGAGGCGGTCGTCAGCGGTCGCACCCGCATCAGCTACGCCGACCTCGGCACCCGCATCGACCGCGCCGCGGCCGCCTGCATCGCCTCCGGCGTGCGGCGCGGCGACCGGGTGGCGATCTGGGCGCCGAACACCGTGGAGTGGATCGTCGCCGCCCTCGGCGCGGTGACCGCGGGCGCGGTGCTCGTCCCCATCAACACCCGCTTCAAAGGCAGCGAGGCCGCCTACGTCCTGGAGCGCTCCCGCGCCCGCACGCTCTTCGTCACGGGCACCTTCCTCGGCACGTCGTACGTCTCCTCCCTCCGCCGCGCCGCGGCCGAGGGCCCGGGCGACGGCCCGCTGCCCGGACTGCCGCACCTTCAGGATGTGGTGCTGCTCGCCGACGACGCCCCCGAGGACTTCCGCACCTGGAACGCCTTCCTGGCGGCGGGCTCAGGGACCACCGCGGAGCAAGTCGACTCACGCGCGGCCGAGATCGGCCCCACCGACCCCTCGGACATCATCTACACCTCCGGCACCACCGGTCACCCCAAGGGCGCGGTGATCACCCACGCCCAGACCCTGCGCGGCTACGACACCTGGGCGGAGCTCGCGGGCCTGGAGGAAGGCGACCGCTACCTGATCATCAACCCGTTCTTCCACACCTTCGGCTACAAGGCGGGCGTCATCGCCTGCCTCACCCGCGGCGCCACGATGATCCCGCAGCCGGTCTTCAACGTGGACACCGCACTGGCCAACATCTCCGCGGAACGCATCAGCGTCCTCCCCGGCCCGCCCACCATCCACCAGCAGCTCCTCGACCACCCGGCCCGCGACTCCCACGACCTCTCGGCGCTGCGCCTGGTGGTCACGGGCGCGGCGGTGATCCCGCTGCGGCTGGTGGAGCGGCTGCGCGACGAGCTCAAGATCGGCACGGTGATCACGGCGTACGGCCTGACGGAGGCGTCCGGCATCGCGACGATGTGCCGCCGCGGCGACCCGGCGGAGGTGATCGCGGCGACCAGCGGCCGGGCGATCCCCGGCACGGAGGTGAAGGTGGTCGACGCATCGGGTGCGACGCTGCCGGCTGGCGAGCCGGGCGAGGTCATGGTCCGCGGCTACAACGTCATGCAGGGCTACTTCGAGGCCCCGGAGGAGACCGCGAAGGCCATCACCGAGGACGGCTGGCTGCGCACCGGGGACGTGGGCGTACTGGACGAGGGCGGGAATCTGCGGATCACGGACCGCATCAAGGACATGTTCATAGCCGGCGGCTTCAACGCCTACCCGGCCGAGATCGAGCAGACCCTGGGCCTGCACCCGGCGGTGGCGGACGTGGCCGTGATCGGCATCCCGGACGCGCGGCTGGGCGAGGTCGGCAAGGCTTTCGTCGTACGCCGCCCGGGCACGTCGCTCGACGAGGCCGAGCTGATCGCGTGGTCGCGCCGCGAGATGGCGAATTACAAGGTCCCGCGGCAGGTCACCTTCGTAACGGAACTCCCGCGCAACGCCAGCGGCAAGGTGGTGAAGACTCGCCTGCGGGAATAGTGGGCCAGGCGATCACGCTGCGGTAGGCATAGCTCTGCACACCCGTACGCCCCACTTACGAGGAGCCCTGAGCAATATGGCGCTGCCGCAGTCAGAACGCGAAGCCTTCCTCGCCGAACCTCACATCGGCGCCCTCTCCATCACCCGCTCCGACGCGGACCGGGCGCCGTTGAACGTCCCGGTCTGGTACGTCTACGAGCCCGGCGGCGACCTGTGGATCCTCACGGGCGCCACCTCGGCAAAGGCAAAGGCAGCCGCGGCGGCGGGCCGCGCCTCCCTGATGGCCCAGCGGCTGGAGCCCACGGTCCGCTACGTAACGGCAGAGGGCCCGCTGACCATCGAACCGGGCACGCCCGAGCAACTGCGCGAGGTCACGGAGCGCTACCTGCCGCCGGACGCGGTGGAGGAGTACCTCAAATTCTCGGAGGCCAACCTCGAGGCGAACGTGATCCTCCGCCTCAAGCCGGAGAAGTGGCTGTCGGCGGATATGGGGAGCTTCTAGCGCTCAGGCGTTTGCGTAGGAGAGGACGACCACGCCGTTGCCGCGTTCGGTGACGGAGGCCAGGTGCAGGTCCGTGCGCTTGCCGGGGCGGAACAGCGTCGTCCCGGCGCCCGCCATGACCGGGTTGATGACGAAGTTCAGCTTGTCGACCAGGCCGTTCTCCAGCAGGGTCTGGGCGAGCCGGCTGTAGCCGTAGATCATCAGGTGCCCGTCGCCTTGCTCCTTGAGTTCCCGCACGGCGGGGGCCGGGTCGCCGGAGATGATCGTCGTGTTGTTCCAGTCCGCTGTGGTCAGCGTGGAGGAGAAGACGTACTTGGGCATGTCGTTGATCCGCTCCAGGTAGGGCCCGGAGGGCGACGACCAGGCGGGGGCGAAGTAGTTGTACGTGTTTCTACCCATCAGCATGGCGTCGCTTTCGAGCAGTACGGCGAGCGATTCCTCCGCGGCCTGCTGGTCGAAGTAGTCCCCGACCCAGGACTGCGGGTCGGCGTGGACACCGTCGAGTGAGACCAGGCTGCTCACGATCAGGTTGCGCATATTGCCTCCTGTCATAGTCCTCATCACGTGAAACACCGGCCGGCGCGTCGATTCACCGACGCGGGCGGCGATGAGTCCAGGCGCCCACCGGTGTTGTATTTCCAGAACCCCTATCCCAGGAGTCAGCCACCCGGATGAGATGAAGGGACAGGTCTCACCATGACCGAAGCCACCCTCGCCCTTGCCCAGGCCGGGGACGGTGAGGCCTTCCGCGAACTCATCGATCCCCACCGCCGCGAGCTGGAGGCGCACTGCTACCGGATTCTCGGCTCTGTGCAGGACGCCGAGGACGTACTGCAGGAAGCCCTGCTGGCGGCTTGGCGCTCGATCGGCCGGTTCGACGGCAGGTCGCTGCGGGCGTGGCTGTACCGGATCGCCACCAACCGCTGCCTCAACTACCTGCGCGGCGAGTCCCGCCGCCCGCAACCGGCGCAGGCCGGGGCGGCCGCCGACCCGTGGTGGCTCGAGCCCTACCCCGGTGATCCGGACGACCTGGCCCTCGGCCCCGAAGCCCGTTACGACGCACGGGAGTCGATCGCCCTGTCGTTCGTGGCGGGCCTGCAGCACCTGCCGCCTCAGCAGCGTGCGGTCCTGGTGCTCCGGGACGTACTCGGCTACCCCGCAGCTGAAGCCGCCGAGATCCTCGGCACCACACCGGCCGCCGTCAACAGCGCGCTCATCCGGGCCCGGGCCGGCCTGCCGTCCGACCGCCACCCGCACGATGTGCCGGTCCCCAGGTCACCGGCGGAGGCCGCCGTCGTCGACCGGTTCGTCAGCGCGTTCCAGCGCTTCGACCTGGAGGAACTGGTGGCCCTGCTCACCGACGACGCCAGGCTGACGATGCCGCCCCAGCCCGCCGAGTACCGGGGCCCCGGGCCGATCGCCCGCTTCCTGACGTCTCATCAGCGCCAAGAGCTGAAATTCCTCCCCACCCGGGCCAACGGCCAGCCCGCCCTGGCGCTCTATCTCCCCGACCCCAGCGCACCGCTCTGGCGGGCCAGCGGCCTCACCGTCCTCACTCTCCGAGGAGACCGGATCCACGCACTCACCCGCTTCGGCGACCAGAGCCTCTTCGCCCGCTTCGGCTACCCCCGCACGTTGCCGGCCTGAGTACGCGACGAAGCCCGACCGCGACGGCTCCCCACTCGGACGGAGTAACCGCCGACGCGCGGCATCGTTGGGTAGCGCGACCGGTGGTGTACGCGACGGTGAGGGGGACGTACCGTGAAGACCATGGAGCAAATCGGCATCCAGGAGCTGATCCAGCATGTGAGCCGGTATGTGGAACGGGTGCGGCGCGGCGAGGTCATCGAGATCACAGACGATGGGGCCACGGTCGCCCGGATCACGCCTGTGTCCCATGACGAAACCACGCTGGACGTACTCATCGCTCAGGGGCTCGTGGTACCCCCGAGCGGAAGCTTCGACGAACTGCTGGAGTCGCCAGGGGCGAGCGGGCGGCCGGGCGCACCGCCCACGGATGTCATCCTCAGCGAGCTGCGCGAGGACCGGTCTTGATCTACCTTGACCCGTCGGCGCTGCTCAAGCTGGTCTTCGAGGAAGCGGAATCGCCCGCACTCCGGCAATGGCTCAAGGACCGCATCCACCTAATCCCTATGGGAGACCGTGTCGCCACCAAGGCGCTAGACATCGGGGACCCGCTGCTGCGCAGCCTGGACGCCATCCACCTCGCCTCAGCCGCGATGCTCCTCCCACGCTTGTCCGCCTTCGTCGTCTACGACAAGCGGCTCTGTGCGGCGGCCGAGGCGGAGGGCATGTCTGCCCGCCACCCCGGCGTTTGACGGCTGCTGCCGGTCAGTGCGCGGTCTGCACCGTCCGCGTGTCCCGCCCCGACCTGAGCACCTTGCCCGGGATCGCGCCGGTGACCTCGTCGTCCTTGATGGTGCGGATCCCGTTGACCCACACCCCCGTGATCCCGACCGCCTCCGAGTCCAGCCGCGGGCTGTCGCCCGGGAGGTCGTGGACCAGCTTTGCCTGGCCTGCGTCTATGCGGTTCGGGTCGAAGAGGACCAAGTCCGCGTGGTAGCCCTCCG
The DNA here is from genome assembly GCF_048572725.1 of Streptomyces boninensis. NCBI lineage: Bacteria > Bacillati > Actinomycetota > Actinomycetes > Kitasatosporales > Streptomycetaceae > Streptomyces > Streptomyces boninensis. The sequence continues at coordinate 4,188,780 of NZ_CP183837.1, read as the reverse complement.
CGATACGGCCGCGCTCCCGCAGGCCGAAGAGCTGGGCCGGGTCGTCCGTCAGCATCTTCACCGCCTGTTCCAGCGAGACCAGCTTCCGCCCCCGCAGGCAGTCGCCCAGGAAGCGGGTGGTGTACGGCGCTCCGCACATGCGGTCCAGGTGGGCGCCGGCGTCGGAGCCGCCGAGCATGACGTCCTCGTGCTGCCAGGTCTCCCGGCGCAGATCCCAGCTTGCCGGGTCGTTGTCGGTGGGCATTGGCCACAGGACCGTACGCAGGTCGTCGTTGGCGCAGATCTCCACCAGCGTTTCGAAGGCGTCCTGCCCGCGCTCCTCGGCGATGTCCCGGACGACCCGGCCCTGCAGGCCCTCGTTCGCCTGCGAATACGTGTCGCCGATGACGTACCGGCCGAAGTTGGCCAGCCGCCGGAAGACCCCGGCCTCCTTGCTGTTGGCGCGCTTCAGCATCTCCTCCCGTACGGACGCGTCGCGCAGCTTCGCGATTCGCTCCGGGACCGGCAGGCCGAGGATGTCCCCCCAGCCCGGGATCAGGTTCAGGGCGCAGAAAGTGCCCAGCGACATGTTCATCGGCACCAGGATCGGCATCGTCAGCGCGACGATCCTGCCCCCCGCCTTGCGCGCCCGCTCACTCGCCTCCAGCTGCCGCGGCACCCGTTCCGGGACGGCCGCGTCGATCGTGAGGACGTTCCAGTTCAGCGGCCGCCCCGCCGCCGCCGTCATCTCCACGAAGAGGTCGATCTCCTCGTCCGCGAACTGGTCGAGGCAGCCCGCCACGATCGCCTCCAGCTGCGTCCCCTCATGCTCGGAGACGGCCTTCGACAGCGCGATCAGCTCCGCCGGCTTGGCGTGCCGGGAGGCGACCGGCTTGCCGTCGCCGTCGGAGTGGCTGCTCGACTGCGTGGTCGACAGGCCCCACGCGCCCGCGTCCATCGCCTCGTGGAAGAGCCGGAGCATCTCCTCCATCTGCTGCTCCGTCGGCTGGCCGCCGACCGCGTCCGGGCCCATGACATGCCGGCGCAGCGCGCAGTGCCCCGCCATGAAGCCCGCGTTGACCGCGATCCGGCCCTCCAGCGCGTCGAGGTAGTCGCCGAAGCTGTTCCAGTTCCAGGGCGCGCCCTCCTCCAGCGCGACGAGGGACATGCCCTCGACCCTGGACATCATCCGGCGGGTGTAGTCGGCGTCGCCGGGGCGGGCGGGGTTCAGCGGGGCCAGGGTGAAGCCGCAGTTGCCGCCCGCGACCGTCGTCACGCCGTGGTTCATGGACGGGGTCGCGTACGGGTCCCAGAACAGCTGGGCGTCGTAGTGGGTGTGCGGGTCGACGAAGCCGGGGGCCAGGACCTGGCCGCCGGCCTCGATGGTGGTCCGGGCCGGCTCGTCGACCGACCCGATGGCGACGATCCGCCCGTCGCGTATCCCGACGTCCGCGACCCTGGCCTGCGCCCCGGTCCCGTCGACGACGGTGGCTCCCTTGATGAGCTGGTCGAGCATATTGCTGACTCCCTCCTCCTGTGCTCCCTCAGCCCTGGCCCGCCGCCTGGCGGAAGCGGGTGGTCCGGTGCACCGGGTCGGTGTCGATCTTGGGGATGACGTGCTCGCCGACCAGCTTGATGGTGTTGATGGTGTCCTCGTACGGGACGCCGATCGGCAGCCCGAACGACAGCTGGTCCGCGCCCGCCTGCTCCCACCGCTTGCACGCCTTGAGCACCTCGTCCGGATCGCCGCAGATCATCAGCTCCTGCTCGATCAGGTACTCCACCAGCTCCTCGGTGTACTCCGGGATCAACTCCGGCCACTCGGGGATGCCCTCCGGGCGCGGGAAGGTGTCGTGGTAGCGGAAGAGCAGCGACTGCAGGTAGTTCAGGCCGCCGTTCAGGGCTATCTGCACGGCCTTCTCGTGCGTCTCCGCGCAGATCGCGGTGGACGTCACCATGACGTTGTCGTTGACGAAGTCGCCGACCGGCTCGGCGTCCTTGATGGCGCCCTTGTACGACTCCAGCACCCACTCCATGTCGGAGACCTTCTGCACGCTGAAGCCCAGCACGCCGAGGCCCTTCTTGGCCGCCATCGCGTACGAGGGCGGGGACCCGGCCGCGTACCACATGCCGGGGTGCGAGCCGCCGTACGGCTTCGGCAGCACCTTGCGCGGCGGCAGCGACCAGTGCTTGCCCTTGAAGCCCTCGTACTCGTCCTGCAGCCACATCTTGGGGAACTCGGCGATCGTCTCTTCCCAGTGTTCCTTGGTGTGGTTCATGTCCGTGATGCCGGGGAAGAAGCCGAGGATTTCGTGGCTGCCGGCCCCGCGCCCGCTGCCGAACTCGAAGCGGCCCTCGGAGAGGTGGTCGAGCATGGCGACCTTCTCGGCCACCTTCACCGGGTGGTTGACGGGGGCGAGGGGGTTGAAGATCCCGGAGCCCAGGTGGATGCGCTCGGTGGCGTGTGCCAGGTAGCCCAGGAAGACGTCGTTGGCCGACAGGTGCGAGTACTCCTCCAGGAAGTGATGCTCGGAGGCCCAGGCGTACTTGAAGCCCGACTTGTCCGCCTGGATGACGTACTCCGTCTCCTCCATCAGCGCGTGGTGCTCGGCCTCCGGGTCGGCCTTGGCGCGCTTGGCGGGCACGTATCCCTGCACGAAGAGCCCGAATTCCACGGCTGCTCACTCCCTCTCCGAGGTTCTCCGGAGCGTTTCTGACGCTCCGTCAGATTCGTTCTGACTCTCGCACCGTGCCGCGACACGGTCAAGACCTGATGGGCCGTCAGTCCAGGCTGATCCCGGCCAGCCAGCCGCCGTCGATGACGAAGGGCTGCCCGGTGACGTACGCCGAGTCGTCCGAGGAGAGGAAGAGCGCCATCCTGGCCACCTCCTCCGGCTGCCCGACCCGGCCGAGCGGCACGGCCTTGGCGTAGAACTCGTCGAGGCCTTCGGCCTGGTCCGGGTTGGACATGGGGGTGTCCACCGCCCCGGGGCAGATGGCATTCACCCGGATCTGCTTGCGCGCCAGCTCCATCGCGGCGACCCGGGTCATGCCGAGGATCGCGGCCTTGGTGGCGGCGTACGAGGTGAGCCCAGCCATGCCGGCGAGGCCCGCGTACGAGGCGGTGTTGACGATCGTGCCGCGGCCGGTCGCGGCGATGGCGGGGGCGGCGTGCTTCATGCCGAGGAAGACGCCGACCTGATTGACCGCGACCACCTGCTGGTACTCCTCCAGCGGCGTGTTCACCAGCGCGTTGAAGCGCAGGATGCCCGCGTTGTTGACCAGGCCGTCGAGCTTGCCGAAGGCGTCGGTGGCGGCGGCGACGGCCGCGACCCACGCGTCTTCCTTGCTCACGTCCAGGTGGACGTAGCGGGCCCGGTCCGCCCCGAGCTCCTTGGCCACCGCCTGCCCCTCCGCGTCGAGCACGTCCCCCAGGACGACCCGCGCACCCTCCTCCGCGAAGAGCCGCGCCTCCTGCTCGCCCTGGCCGCGGGCGGCACCGGTGATGAGGACGACCCGTCCATCGAGCTTGCCCATGCTGAAAGCCCTCCTAGAGATGCGGCGCTACGTCGGCGGCGAAGGCCGCCATCTGGTCGGTCAGTTCGCTGCGGCTGCGGCAGCGGAAGCGGATCTGGATCTGGTGCACGCCGATGGCCCTGAACTCGCGCAGCGACTCGGCGATCGCCTCCGGCTTGCCGGTGCGGGTGCGGTGGCCGGTGTCCCAGCCCGGCTCGCCCACGTACAGCGCCTCGGTGATCGCGCCGATCTCGATCGGCTCCGTCACCCCGGCCTCGGCGCGCAGCCGCTCGATGCGGGCGATCTGGGCCGGGAGCTTGTCGCGCGGGTCGCCCTGCGGCAGCCAGCCGTCGCCGCGCACGGCCGCGCGGCGGGTGGCCGCCGGGGATGAGCCGCCCACCCAGAGGGGCGGCCGGGGCGTCTGCGCCGGGCGGGGCCGCTGCCCGAGCCCGGAGAAGGAGAAGCGCTCGCCGCTGTGCGCGGGGAATTCGTCCGGCCCGAGCGCCGCCTTCAGCGCGTCCATGGTCTCGTCGAGTACCGCCCCGCGCCGCTCGAAGTCGACGCCCAGCGCCTCGAACTCCTCCTGTACGTGCCCGGCCCCCACCCCCAGGATCAGCCGCCCGCCGGAGAGATGGTCGAGGGTGGCGTACTGCTTCGCGCTCAGCAGTGGATGCCGCAGCCCCGGCACCGACACGTGGGTCAGCAGCCGGACCCGCTCGGTGATGGCCGCGAGGTACGAGAGCGTGGCCACGGGGTCGTACCAGATGGTCGACATCGCGCCGGCGAGGCGCTCCGGGATGGCGACGTGGTCGCAGCTCGCGACGTACGCGAAGCCGGCGCGGTCCGCGGTGCGCACCACCTCGGCGAGGTCCTCGACGGTGGCGGAGGCCTCCCAGGGCTCGGCGTAGATGGTCGACTGTGACTGGATGGGCAGCTGCATGCCGTACGACAAGCGGCCCTCGGGGAGTATGCGCACGGGTGATCCTCCGGCTGGTCCGAGCGATGTCCTAGGCGCGGCGTGCGGGGGCATCGTCCTATCTGACGGTCCATCAGACAAGAGGCGTACGGCCGACCGGCTCAAGACCGCCGCGGAACTCCGCTTGGGCCGCCGCACGTCTTCTGGGCATGACAACTCCCACGGGCAGACACGCAGGACACCGCGGCACCGGCCCCGGCGCCATGACCCCGGACGGCTGCGCGGTCGACGTCTACGAGCGGCTCAAGGCAGGCCGCGAACCGGACGTCGTCACCGCCGCGCTCCAGCCCGGCGCCACCCTCCTCGAACTCGGCTGCGGCGCGGGCCGGGTCACCCAGCCGCTCGCCGAGCGCGGCTTCCGCATCACCGCCGTCGACGAGTCCGCCGAGATGCTGGAGCGCGTACGCACCCGCGCCCCCGCCGCGCGCACGGTGCACGCCGCCGCCGAGGACCTCGCCCTGGACGAGCGCTTCGACGCGGTGATGCTCGCCTCCTTCCTGGTGCACACGGCCGACGACCGGCAGCGCACGGCCCTCCTCGCCGCCTGCCGCCGGCACGTCCGCGCGGACGGCTGCGTGCTCATCGAGCGCGAGGGCCTCGACTGGTACGACCGGCCGCTGCCGAGCGAGCGCCACGACGAGGTGAACGGCTGCGTCACGCGGATGGTGTCGGCGGAGCTGACGGCGGACGGGCGGCGGCGGGTGCGGATCGAGTACGAGTGGCCGGATGCGACCTGGGCGCACGAGTTCGTCAACCGCCCGCTCACCAGGGAGGCCTTCGAGGCGCACCTGGCCGCGGCCGGACTGGCCGTGGACCGCTACCTGACGGACGACGGGGTGTGGGTGCGGGCCGTACCTACTGCTTAGAACCCGCCCACAATCCCTCCGCCGTCAGCCCCAGCAGATCGATCGCATTGCCGCGCACGATCCGCTCGATGACGTCCGGCGCCAGGTGCCCCATCTGCGCCTCCGCCACCTCGCGGGACTTGGGCCAGGTGGAGTCGGAGTGCGGGTAGTCCGTCTCGTAAAGGACATTCGCGACGCCGATCGAGTCCAGGTTCTTCAGGCCGAAGGCGTCGTCGAAGAAGCACCCGAAGATCCGGTTCTTGAAGGTCTCGGAAGGCGGCACCGTCACCTTGTCGGCGACGCCGCCCCAGCCCCGGTTCTCCTCCCAGACGACGTCGGCGCGCTCCAGGATGTACGGGATCCAGCCGATCTGCCCCTCCGCGTACATGATCTTCAGGTCCGGGAAGCGCTCCAGCTTGCCGCTCATCAGCCAGTCGACCATGGAGTAGCAGCAGTTGGCGAAGGTGATGGTGGAGCCGACCGCGGGCGGGGCGTCCGCCGAGGTCGACGGCATCTTGGACGACGACCCGATGTGCATGGCGATGACGGTCCGCGTCTCCTCGCAGGCGCGCAGGAAGGGGTCCCAGTCGTCGGAGTGGATCGACGGCAGCCCGAGGAAGGGCGGGATCTCGGAGAAGCACACGGCGCGCACGCCGCGCGCGGCGTTGCGGCGGACTTCCTGAGCGGCCAGTTCAGGATCCCAGAGCGGGATGATCGGCAGCGGTATCAGCCGCCCCTGCGCGTCCTGGCCGCACCACTCCTCCACCATCCAGTCGTTGTACGCCTTGACGCAGAGCAGCCCGAGCTCGTGGTCCTTGGCCTCGGTGAAGGTCTGCCCGCAGAAGCGCGGGAAGGTGGGGAAGCAGAGGGCGGACTGGACGTGGTTGACGTCCATGTCCGCCAGGCGCTCCTTGATCGAGAAGGAGCCGGGCCGCATCTGCTCGTACGTGATGACCTCGAGCTTGATCTCGTCCCTGTCGTAGCCGACGGCGGTGTCGAGGCGGGTCAGCGGGCGGTGCAGGTCCTCGTACACCCACCAGTCGCCGATCGGGCCGTCATCGCCCGGCTGCCCCATCTTCGGCGCGAACTTGCCGCCGAGGAAGGTCATCTCCTTCAGCGGGGCGCGCACGATACGGGGGCCGACCTCGGCGTATTTGGCCGGGAGGCGGTCCTGCCAGACGTTCGGGGGTTCGACGGTGTGGTCGTCCACGGAGATGATCCGGGGAATGGCGTTCTGTGCTGGAGTCTCCATGGCGACCACCGTAGCGCCGATCTGACGGTCCGTCAGCTACGTGTACCGGGCGGATCCACGGGGAGGCTACGGCCGGTTTCGGTATCGGAACGTCCGTATCCGCAGCTGTCGGATCCCGCTGGCGCAAGGCAGACTTGGCCGGGGATGATGTGCATATGACCACGGGGAGGGGGACGGCCATGAGCGAGGACGCGCTTCGGGGGACGGCGGCGGCAGCCGAGCAGTTGGCAGCGGGAGAGCTGCGGTTCGCGGTGCTCGGGCCGGTCCGCGCGTGGCGGGGACCGGAGCCGCTGGCAATCGGCTCGCCCCAGCAACGCGCCATGCTCGCCGCGCTGCTGCTTCGCGGCGGCCGCACGGCGACCGCACAGGAACTGGTGGACGCCCTGTGGGGCGAGGAGCCACCACCGCGCGCGCTCGCCGCGCTGCGCACGTACGCCTCCCGGCTGCGCAAGGTGCTGGGCGCGGAGGCGCTGGTCAGCGAGGCGGGCGGCTATGCGATGCGCGCGGTCGCCCACCTGGACGCCGACCGCGCCGCCGACCGGGCGGCGGCGGCAGAGGACGCGGTCGCCGTCGGCGATCTGGCGGACGCCCGCGACCTGTACGGCGAGGCGCTCGCCGCCTGGGACGGCGAGCCGCTGGCCGGCCTGCCGGGCCCGTACGCGGACCTGGAGCGCACCCGCCTGGAGGAGTGGCACCTCTCCCTCCAGGAGGCCCGCCTCCAGGTGGATCTCGACTCCGGCCACCACGCCGACGCGGTCTCCGAACTCACCGCCCTGACCGCCGCCCACCCGCTCCGCGAGCGGCTGCGCGAGCTGCTGATGCTGGCGCTGTACCGCAGCGGCCGGCAGGCCGAGGCGCTCGCCGTGTACGCGGATACGCGGCGGCTGCTGGCGGATGAGCTCGGGGTGGACCCGCGGGCGGAGCTGTCGGAGCTGCAGGAGCGGATCCTGCGGGCGGATGAGGGACTGTCGGCGCCGCACGCCCCGGGCGACGAGGCGGCGGAGGTCCCTGCGGTCCGGCCCGCTCAACTCCCTGCGCGTGTCCCGGACTTCACCGGCCGCGCGGATTTCGTCAAGGAGCTCGGCGAGCTGCTGGCCACGGCTGACGGCAACGTCATGGCGGTATCGGCGGTCGCCGGCATCGGCGGCGTCGGAAAGACGACGCTCGCGGTGCACGTGGCGCACGCGGCGCGCGAGCTCTTCCCGGACGGCCAGCTGTACGTGGACCTGCAGGGCTCGGGCACGCCCGCCGAGCCGGAGGCGGTGCTGGGATCCTTCCTGCGCGCGCTGGGCACCAAGGACTCGGACATCCCGAGCGGCGTGGAGGAGCGGTCGGCGCTGTACCGCTCGCTGCTGTCGGGCCGCCGGATCCTCGCCCTGCTCGACAACGCCCGAGACGCGGCACAGATCCGCCCGCTGCTCCCGGGCGCGGAGGGCTGCGCGGCGCTGATCACCAGCCGGCACCGGATGGTCGACCTCCCCGGCGCGCACCTGGTCGACCTGGACGTGATGGCCCCGGACGAGGCGCTGTCGCTGTTCACAAAGATCGTCGGCGAGGAGCGGGTACGGGCCGAGCGCGAAGCGTCGATGGACGTGGTCGCCGCCTGCGGCTTCCTGCCCCTGGCGATCCGTATCGCGGCATCCAGGCTGGCCGCGCGCCGCACGTGGACGGTCTCAGTGCTGGCCTCGAAGCTCTCGGACGAACGCCGCCGCCTGGACGAACTCCAGGCCGGCGACCAGGCGGTCAAGGCCACCTTCGAACTCGGCTACGGCCAGCTGACCCCACCACAGGCCCGCGCCTTCCGGCTGCTGGGCCTGGCCGACGGCCCGGACATCTCCCTCGCGGCCGCCGCCGCGATGCTCGACCGCACGGACGAGGAGACAGAAGACCTGCTGGAGTCCCTGGTGGACGCCTCCCTCCTGGAGTCGGCGGCGCCGGGCCGCTATCGCTTCCACGACCTGGTGCGGCTGTACGCACGGGCGTGCGCGGAGCGGGACGAGTACCCGCCGGAGGAGTGCGGGGCGGCGCTGTCGCGGCTGCTGGACTTTTATCTGGCGACGGCGGCTCGGGTTTATGAGCTGCGGCGGCCCGGCGAGCGGCTGCCGCGGCACCTGGCCCCGACCAAGCAGCCGGGCCTCGACTTCGCCTCGCAAGCGGCGGCGAACGACTGGCTGTTCGCGGAGGCGGGCTGCATGCTCGCGACCGTACGGCAGCAGGCCGTCGGCGACACCCTGCAGCGGGCGGCCGACCTGCTGCTGGTGAACCAGGAGGACCTGGCCGAGTCCGGCGTCTTCGCGCTGCAGTACGCACAGGCCTCGCGGCTCGTACGGGACGCCGCGCAGGCTGCGAACGACCCCCTGGCCGAAGGCCGGGCGCGGCTGAACATCTCGGCGGAACTCAGCATGGCCGGGCGGCTCACCGAGGCGGACGCGGAGGCGCAGCACGCGTATCTGCTGGGGCAGGCCGCGGACGACATCGTGGTGTGCAGCCACGTGCTCAACGACCGGGCCATCATCGCCACCCTGCAGAACCGCCCGGACGACGCGGAGGCGTACCTCAACCTGGCTCTGGAGGCCTTCCGGGGCGGCCGGGACCCGGACGAGGCGAGCGAGGCAAGCGCGCTCTGCAACCTCTCCCGGGTGCACGTCAACACCGGCCGTACCGCCTCCGGCGTGCAGCTGGCCGAGCAGTCGCTCGCCATCCTGCTGCGCCAGGGCGCCGCGGTGCGCCAGGCCAATGCGCGCTACACGCTCGGCATCGCGCTCGCGGCGCAGGGCCGGCTGGACGACGCCGAGTCCGAGTACCGCCAGGCCCTGCGGATCTTCGAGGAGAACCGGCAGCAGTTCTGGGAGGGCATGACGCTCTTCCGGCTCGCCGAACTCCATCTGGACGCCCGCCGCCCGGCGCAGTCCGCCGCGCACGCGGAGCAGGCCCTCGCCCGGCTCCGCGACCTCGGCGGGCCACAGCGGCGGGCGACCACGCTGAGCGTGCTGGGCAAGGCCCTGGAAGCGCTCGGGCAGCATGTACGGGCCCGCGCCTGCTGGACCGAGGCGCTGGCCATCTTCGAGGAGCTGGAGGCCCCGGAGGCGGCAGAGCTGCGCGGTCTGCTCAGCACGGCGGTGGCCGCCTGAGGGCTGCCGAGGACTGCAGCAGACTGCCAACGAACCGTTCATCGAACGTTTATCGCCGCCCGCCAAGCTCTACTTCAGCGACCTGCGCAGCGGGGGGCCGCCGGGTCGCCAGGGCTCACTCAGCAGTATGGTGAGCGGCCCTGATACGCCTGTCCGGCAGTACTCGGGGGAGCTGCCGGGCAGGCCCCAAAGCCCACCAACTCCATGACGTAGTCCCGCTCAAAAGGAGTTCACACCATGACCAGTCCTACGCCCAAGGACGACGGCACCGAAAAGCCGGACGGCCGCTTCACGCCCGTAGCACCCGAGGGCGGCGAGGAAGAGACCGCACCCGAAGAGGGCAAGGCCGAGAAGAAGCCCGCCAAGGGCGAAGGCACGGTCAAGCCGACCGGCCGCTTCACGCCCTGACCCACCACAGACCTTCTCGGCGGGGGAAGACAAAGCCCGACCACGACGGCACAGAGGGGGAGCCGTCGCGGTCGGGCTTCGTCGCGTGCGCCTCGCCGCTCAGCGGCGACCGCGCAGCCACACCGGATTCGTCATCGCCACCATCGCGCCGGGCAGGCCCGACGCCCCGCCGTCCGCGGGCTGTTTGCGCACCTCGGCGCGGACGTAGCCGGAGTAGGACGGCGTCGTACGCCACTCCGCCGTCCCCGCGCCCTCCGCCAGCTCTGTCGCGTACAACTGCCCCTCGTCCGTCATGAAGCGGACCTGGGCGCGCTCCGGGCCGCCGGTCAGCTTCAGGCGGACGGTGACGGTCGCGTCCTCCGCCACCCGCAGCCTGCCGCCGATGCCTGCCTGCTCGCCCTTCGGCCCGTACGCGCCGAACTCCAGCCCCACCCCCGCCGATTCCGCCAGCCAGCTCCGGCCCGCCTTGATACCCGCCAGCAGCGCCTGCCGCGACAGGTCGTCCGCGTGCACGACCGTCTGCGGCAGACCGACGACCTGCGGCTCGCGGTGGGCGTCGCTGTTGCCCATCGCCGGGATCCAGTCGTCGTCGGCGACCAGGAGGTTGTCCCAGGCCGCCACCGCCAGCTCGTCGTCCGCCGTCCACGGGCCGTTCCAGACCTCGATCGCGTCCGCGCCCTCGTAGCCGAACTTCCACTGGCAGCCGACGAAGGGGCAGTTGGGGTGGGCAGGGACCACCAGGCCGCCTGCCCGGTGGATGCGGCGGACATAGCGCTCGTACGCGTCGTCCAGGGCCCGGTAGCGCCAGTCCACGAAGGTCCCGGGGTCGGTGCCGAGCGCCAGGTAGTGGCCGTTGCGCGTCGTGATCTCCTCACCGCACAGGATCAGCAGATCGTCGCCCCACAGCCCATCCCACGCAGCATGCCCCGACGTCGTGTTGTGCTCGGTCGTCGTGATGAAGTCCAGCTTCGCGGCGCGTGCTGCCGCAGCCGCCTCCGCCGGCGTGCGCTTGCCGTCGGAGTGGACGGTGTGCAGGTGGCAGTCGCCGCGGTACCAGGCGCGGCCGCGCCCCTTCGCCCGCTCGGGCGGGAACTTCGGCTTCGGGGTCGTGCCCTGCTCGCCCGTGCGCAGGGTGATGGTGACCTCGTAGTTCAGCCCCTGCGGCGCGACCGTGTACGGGCCGAGCACGACATGCCAGGTCCCGGCCCGCACCGGCCCCGCTAGATAGGCGGGCGTGGCCTCCTCCGTGCTGATCGCGAACTCGGTCCTGAACCCGCCCGACCAGCCCCTGAAGCCCCTCCCGCCAAGCTCGGTCCCGCGCTCGTCGAAGATGCCGATGTCGAGCGCGTTGCCCTGCGTCCCGGCCGGGACCGTGGGCTTGTCGTAGGTATAGGAGACCGCGATCTCCCGGACGCCGGCCGGCACCTCAACGGGCAGATAGACGAAGTCCGCGACCCCGGGCTCCAGCTTCCCGGTGACCTTGCGGGTCTCGTCCCGCCCCTCGGCGGCCTGCGCGAAGCTCACGGGAGCGAGCGTAGCCGCGACCGCCCCGGCCGCCGAGAGCTTGAGTACGTCACGTCGTTGCACGAGTCCCCCTGGGGTGTAAGTGGCTGTGTGGTGTTTGGACTAGCGCAACGGTTGTACGCCGAAGTGACTCCCGGTGGAACGGGGCACGTCGCTCTGGCTGTTTTCGGCACCCGGCGCGACCATGTGCGCCATGCGCATCTCGGTCACCATCTTCCTCACCGACGAGACCGTCGGCCCCGCCCAGCTCGCCCGCGAGCTCGAGCAGCGCGGGTTCTACGGGCTGTACCTCCCCGAGCACACCCACATCCCCGTCAGCCGCGCGACCCCCGCCCCCATGGGCGAGCCGCTGCCGCGCGAATACGGGCGCACCCTCGACCCCTTCATCGCGCTCGGGCAGGCCGCCGCCGTCACCGAGCGGCTGCACGTCGCCACCGGCATCACGCTCATCGCCCAGCACGACCCCATCGATCTCGCGAAGCAGGCCGCCACCCTCGACCACCTCTCCGGCGGCCGCTTCACCCTCGGCCTCGGCTTCGGCTGGAACCGCGAGGAGGCCGCCGACCACGGCGTCGAGTGGGCCACCCGGCGCGAGCTCGGCCGCGACCGGATGGCGGCGATGCGCGCGCTGTGGGCGCCGGAGCCGACGGCGTACGAGGGGAAGTACGCCTCCGTGCAGCCCAGTCACGCCCACCCGAAGCCGCGGCGTGGCGAGCGCGGGCCGCGCACCCTGCTGGGCGGCGCCGCGGGGCCGAAGCTGTTCGCGCACATCGCCGAGTACGGCGACGGCTGGATGCCGATCGGCGGCCGCGGCCTCGCCGCGGCGCTGCCGGAGCTGCGCCGGGTGTGGGCGGACGCGGGCCGCGACCCGGCGGCCCTGGAGACGGTCCCGTACGCCACCCGCCCCACCCCCGGCAAGCTGGAGCACTTCGCCGGGCTCGGCGTGGAGGAGGTCGTCGCCCAGCTGCCCTCCGGCGGGCGGGACGAGGTGCTGCGCGCGCTCGATTCGTACGCGCGGTTCCTCTGAGCCGATGCGCCGATCCGAGGCTGCCTTCCCCCGCCGTCTGGTCGCCGCAGGTAGCTGCCCGTACGGTGGCAATCGGGACAAGTCCCGTGCCGAGCCCCGGGGAGGGCACCGTGTCGGAGCCGCCGGACAACCGCGAGAACCAGCCGCAGGACCCCTACAGCGGAACGAACCCGTACGCCAAGCAGCCCCCACCAGCCCAGCCGGGCCCGCAGGGGCTGCCGCAGTACCCCGGGCCGCAGAGCAGCCCGTACGGCGGCGGGCAGCAGAGCCCGTACGGTGGGCCGCAGCCCATGGCCGGTCCGCCGGGCCCGCCGATGCAGCCGCACAACGACTCCAAGACGCTGAGCGTCATCGCCATCGTGCTCGGCTGCATCTCGCTCTTCTTCTGCCCGCCCCTCTTCGGCGGCGCCGCACTCGTCTGCGCCATCATCGCCAAGGTGCAGAACCGCCCGCTGAGCACGCCCGCCCTGGTCGTCGCCATCGTCGGCCTCGTCGGCGGCATCGGCATCGGCATCCTGCTGTGGTCCGCGGGCTTCACATACGGGAGCTGATCAAAAAGCGCCCACCGCCCTCGGAAGTGTCGGCGCGCGCTCGTACCATCAACAAATGAACGCCTCCACGCCCCCCACCGCCAATGCCATGCGCCGCGCGCTCAAGCGTGCCCGCGATGGAGTCGCGCTGAATGTGGAGGAGGCGGCCGTCCTCCTCCAGGCCCGCGGCGCGGACCTCGACGCCCTCGCGGCCTCCGCCGCCGCGGTCCGGGACGCGGGGCTGCAGGCCGCCGGGCGGCCCGGCGTGATCACATACTCGAAGAGCGTCTTCATCCCGCTCACCAGACTGTGCCGGGACCGCTGTCACTACTGCACCTTCGTCACCGTGCCGGGCAAGCTGCGCCGGGACGGGCACGGGATGTTCATGTCGCCGGACGAGGTCCTCGACATCTGCCGCCGCGGCGCCGAAATGGGCTGCAAGGAGGCCCTGATCACCCTCGGCGACAAGCCGGAGGACCGGTGGCCGGAGGCGCGGGAGTGGCTGGACGCGCATGGTTACGACGACACGATCGCGTACGTCCGCGCCATCTCCATCCGCATCCTGGAGGAGACCGGCCTGCTGCCGCACCTCAACCCCGGGGTGATGTCGTGGACGGACTTCCAGCGGCTCAAGCCCGTGGCGCCGTCGATGGGCCTGATGCTGGAGACCTCCGCCACCCGCCTCTGGTCCGAGCCGGGCGGGCCGCATTACGGGTCCCCGGACAAGGACCCGGCCGTGCGGCTGCGGCACCTGGAGGACGGCGGCCGGTCGTCCGTGCCGCTGACCAGCGGTCTGCTGCTGGGGATCGGCGAGACCGTCGAGGAGCGCGCCGAGTCGTTGTTCGCGCTGCGCCGGATCGAGCGGTCGTACCACGGCATCCAGGAGCTGATCCTGCAGAACTTCCGCGCCAAGCCGGACACCGCGATGCGCGGCATGCCGGACGCGGAGCTGGACGACCTGGTGGCGACGGTCGCCGTGGCGCGGCACATCATGGGCCCGGCGGGCGCGCTGCAGGCGCCGCCGAACCTGGTCGCGGGGGAGTACGAGCGGCTGATCGGCGCCGGCATCGACGACTGGGGCGGGGTCTCGCCGCTCACGCCCGACCACGTCAACCCCGAGAAGCCCTGGCCGCAGATCGACGAGCTGGCCGAGCGCTCCGCCGCGGCGGGCTTCGAGCTGGCCGAGCGGCTGTGCGTGTACCCGGAGTTCATCCAGCGCGGCGAGCCGTGGCTGGACCCGCGGGTGCTGCCGCACGTGACGGCGCTCGCCGACCCGGAGACGGGCCTCGCGCGCCCGGACGCGCCCGTGGTGGGGCGGCCGTGGCAGGAGCCGGACGGCGGCTTCGAGTCCTTCACCGCCCAGGGCCGTACGGACCTGCACCACACCATCGACACCGACGGCCGCACGAGCGACCGGCGCGATGACTTCGACGTGGTGTACGGCGACTGGGACGCGCTGCGCGAGGCGGCGGCGCCCGGGATGGCCGCGGACCGTATCGACGCGGACGTACGGGACGCGCTGAAGCAGGCCGCGGACGACCCGACCCGGCTGACCGACGACCAGGCGCTCGCGCTGCTGCACGCGGACGGCCCCGCTCTCGACGCCCTCTGCCGCATCGCCGACGACCTCCGCCGCGACGTGGTCGGCGACGACGTCACGTACATCGTCACCCGCAACATCAACTTCACCAACGTCTGCTACACCGGCTGCCGCTTCTGCGCCTTCGCCCAGCGGAGGACCGACGCGGACGCGTACACGCTGTCGTTGTCTCAGGTCGCCGACCGGGCGGCGCAGGCCTGGGACGTCGGCGCGGTCGAGGTGTGCATGCAGGGCGGCATCCACCCGGACCTGCCCGGCAGCGCGTATTTCGACATCGCGCGGGCCGTGAAGGAGCGGGTGCCGGGCATGCATGTGCACGCCTTCTCGCCGATGGAGGTGGTCAATGGGGCGTCCCGTACGAACATGTCCATCCGCGACTGGCTGACGGCGGCCAAGGAGGCCGGCCTGGACTCGATCCCGGGCACGGCGGCCGAGATCTTGGACGACGAGGTCCGCTGGATCCTGACCAAGGGCAAGCTGCCGACGGCCGACTGGATCGAGGTGGTCACGACGGCCCACGAGCTGGGCCTGCGCTCCTCCTCCACGATGATGTACGGCCATGTGGACCAGCCCCGTCACTGGCTGGCCCACCTCCGCCTCCTGGCCGAACTGCAGCAGCGCACGGGCGGCTTCACCGAATTCGTGACGCTGCCCTTCATCCACACCAACGCCCCGGTGTACCTGGCGGGCATCGCCCGCCCAGGCCCGACGATGCGCGACAACCGCGCGGTGACGGCCATGGCCCGCCTCCTCCTCCACCCGCACATCACCAACATCCAGACGAGCTGGGTGAAGCTGGGCACGGACGGCGCGGCGGAGATGCTCCGCAGCGGCGCCAACGACCTCGGCGGCACGCTCATGGAGGAGACCATCTCCCGGATGGCGGGCTCGTCGTACGGCTCGTACCGCTCGGTGCAGGGCCTCAGGGACATCGCCGCCGCGGCGGGGCGGCCGGCCCGGCCGCGCACGACGGTGTACGGAGCGGTGTCCGAGGAGCGGCAGGCGGCCGCCGCCGCCTCGGACGGTCATCTCCCGGAACTGCTGCCGGTGCTGGGAGACTGACGCCATGACCGCAGCCGGGGGGCCGTCACTGCAGGATCTCTTACGCCGCCGCCACCGCTCGGGCTTCGTGGGGCGGCGCGCGGAACTCGCGCTCTTCCGCGACAACTTCGGCACGCCGCCCGAGCACGAGGCGCATCGCTTCCTCTTCCACATCGAGGGCGACGCCGGCATCGGGAAGACGTCGCTGCTGCAGCAGTTCCAGCAGATCGCCCGCGAGGAGAAGGCGCTCACCGCCCAGTTGGACGAGGCGGTGGGCAGCGTGCCCGAGGCGATGGCGGAGGTCAGCGCCCAACTGGCCCGCCAGGGCGTAGAGCTGAAGTCCTTCGACCGGCTCCTGAAGCGCTACCGCGAGCGCCGCCACGAAGCCGCCTCCGCGATCCTCCCGCCCCCGGCGGAGTCCCCGGAGGCGTCCCCCCTCGCGACCGCCACCGCGCAGGCCGGGCTCGCGGGCCTGGGCCTGGTGCCGGGCCTGGGCCCGGTGGCGGGCGCGCTGGACGCGCAGCACGTAGCGCAGGGCATGGAGCGCCTGCGCACCACGCTCTCCGCGCGCCTGCGCAGCCACGACGACGTCCAACTGGTGCTGGCACCACTGGAGGTGCTCACCCCGGCATTCGTCCGGGACCTGGGCGAGGCCGCCGCGTCGGCGCCCTGGCTGACCCTTTTCTTCGATACGTACGAGCGCACCGGCCCGCTGCTCGACACCTGGCTCCGCGACATGCTCTTCAGCGACCGCTACGGCCCCATGCCCGCGACCACGGTCGTGGTGCTGGCCGGGCAGCAGAAGCTCGACCCGGTGATCTGGGCGGACTATGCCGACTTCGTCGGGCGGCTGCGGCTGGAGCTGTTCACGGAGGACGAGGTCCGCGGGCTGCTGGCGGCGAAGGGCGTGACGGACGAGCGGGTGGTCGAGGTCGTACTGCAGCTGTCGGGGCGGCTGCCGGTGCTGACCACGATGCTGGCGGAGGGGCGGCCGACTGATCCGGCGGCCATTGGCGACCCGAGCGATACGGCGGTGGAGCGCTTCCTGAAGTGGATCGATGACCCGGGGCAGCGGGAGGCTGCGCTGGCGGCGGCGTTTCCCACGGGGCTGGACGAGGACGTCTTCCGGGCGGCGGTCGCGCCGGAGTCCGCCGGGTTGTACGGGTGGTTGCGGGGGCTGCCGTTCGTCGCTGACCGGGCCGGTCGCAGCCGGTATCACGACGTGGTGCGTACGGCGATGCTGCGGGTGCAGCGGGCGCGGTCGCCGCAGCGGTGGCGGGAGTCGCATGAGCGGCTTGCCGGCGTGTACACCGGGAGGCGGCAGGCGCTGGAGGTGGACGCGGATGAGCAGCGGCGCTGGGACAACGAGGACTGGGCGGCCGCTCGCCGGGAGGAGACGTATCACCTCCTGTGCGGCGACCCGCAGCGCGCGCTGCCGCAGGCGCTGGCAGACGCCGTGCACGCCATCGACAGCGGCGTGTCCGACGCCCGCCGCTGGGCCGGGCTGCTGGTGCGGGCGGGCCGGGACGCCGCGAGCGACGAGGTCGCCCGCTGGGGGGAGCGGCTGCTGGCGACGCTCGGCGACAGCGCGGAGGAGGAGACTGCCGGGGACCGGCGCGAGATCCGGTACTGCACGCTGCTGCTGACGGAGGCGCGGCTGGACCGGGCGGCCCGGTGCCAGGCGCTGTGCGTCCGCGGCCGGGAGCACCGTAACGCGGGCGAACACGAGGCCTCGCTGGCCGACTTCGGGCAGGTGCTGGAGCTTGATCCGGAATACGTCCGCGCCTACGGCGGGCGGGGCATAACGTACGGGATCACGGCGCGGTACGAGGAAGCGCTTGCCGACATGGACCGGGCGGTCGCGCTGCGCGGCGACTTCGACGACCTGGGCGACCGCGGCAACGTCTACCGCCTGCTGGGCCGCTACGACGAGGCGCTGGCCGACCTGGACCGGGCCATCGCGACCGGGGAGGGCGGCGCGTGGGAGTACGGGACGCGTGGTGAGATCCATCGGATGCTGGACCATCACGCGGCAGCCCTTGCCGATCTCGACATAGCCGTCGAGCTGGATCCGGAGAACGCGTTCGCCCGCGCCGCCCGCGCGCAGACCTACACCTCGCTCGGCCGCTACGACGTGGCGGTCGCGGAGTTCACCCGCGTCATCGAGCTCGCCCCCGAGCTTGCCTGGAACTTCGAGAAGCGTGCCGAGACCCGCCAGCTCGCGGGCGAGCACGAAGCGGCGGTGGCGGATTTCACCGCGGCGCTGGAGCTCGATCCCACCCGGCACTGGTCGCTCGGCCAGCGCGGCGAGTCTCTCGGCCAACTCGGCCGCGACGACGAGGCGCTGGCCGACCTGACGGCGGCCATCGAGCTCGAGCCCGAGTACCGCTGGGCTTACACGGAACGGGCAGCCATCCGCCACCGGCAGGGGCGTTCCGAGGAAGCCCTCGCGGATCTCACCCGCGCGCTCGAAGGTTCCGCATACGCGTACGCGCGGGTGGTGCGCGGAGTCATGCTGCGGGACCTGGGCCGGTCGGAGGAGGCGTTGGCCGACCTCGACGAGGCCGTGCGCGCCGACCCGGCGTACGCCCACGCGTTCCGTGAGCGCGGGGTGACCCATAAGGCGGCGGGGCGCTACGACGACGCCCTCGCCGACTTCGACCGAGTTCTGGAGCTGCAGCCCGGCAACGCGTGGGCCGCGATGCACAGGGTGCAGGTGCTTGCCGAATCCGGCCGGACAGGCGCGGCGCACGCCGGTCTGGACGCGCTGCTGGCCGCGGAGCCGGAGCATGCCGGCGCCCATCAGGAGCGGGGGCGGCTGTACCTGCTGGAGCGGCGGTACGAGGAGGCGGCGCAGCAGCTGGAGCGGGCGTTGGAGTTTGATCCCGACGACAGCCGGCCGTACCTGCTCCTCGCCGGCTGCGCCCTGCTCACCGGCGCCCATGAGCTGGCCGGTGCGCACCTGGCGTCCCTTGCGGCGGCGGAGAGCGATGAGGGCGAGGCGCTCGAAGCCCTGCTAAGCACCGTCGTGGACGGCGTAGCGGCGACCGCCGACCGGTGGACCGCCCTCCTCGATACGGCCACGGACGCCTGGGACCTGCTGCTCTGCCACTGCGG
Organism: Streptomyces boninensis; assembly: GCF_048572725.1. Taxonomy (NCBI): domain Bacteria; kingdom Bacillati; phylum Actinomycetota; class Actinomycetes; order Kitasatosporales; family Streptomycetaceae; genus Streptomyces; species Streptomyces boninensis. Next base: position 4,169,834 of record NZ_CP183837.1, on the reverse strand, counting down.
CCGCGGCGACTGGCCGGCCGCCGAACGGGCCCTCGCCGAGCTGCTCGACTCCGGTCCCGACTGGTCCGACCTGGTGGGCGAGGCACTCCTGCTCGACGTCCTTGCCGGCGCCCCAGGCGCCGACGCCCCACGCCTGCTGGCGTACCGCGACCGCCTCCAGGAGGCCGGAGACGCGCTGGCCGTCGCCGGTACCTCACTTACGGAAGCGCCTGGGCCTGCCCGAAGCGCGTCGCATACAGTGCAGAGTCAGGAAGGAACCGACGCGATCCGGACCGAATGAGGTATGGGCGTGAACGCAGGTGCAGGGGCCTGGGGCCGTGCCCAGCAGCAGGACTTCCGCAGCAGAGTGCGCGGGTGTCTGCTCGGCGGGGCGATAGGGGACGCCCTCGGGGCGGGCATCGAATTCGACTCGCTGGAGGAGATCCGGGGCAAGCACGGGCCTGACGGGGTCACCGGATACGTGCCGGCCTACGGCCGCCAAGCAGGGGCCATCACCGACGACACCCAGATGACCCTCTTCACCTGCGACGGCCTCATCCGCGCCCACGTCCGCCGCGACGCCGGCGGCTGGCACCCGCCGACCGACGTGCACGCCGCGTACCGCCGCTGGTACGCCACCCAGAAGGACTGGGGCCCCGACGAGCGCAAGGACAGCGACGGCTGGCTGGCCCGCGAGGAGTGGCTCTACAGCCGCCGTGCTCCCGGCAACGCCTGTCTCACCGGCCTCGCCGGCGGCCGCATGGGCACGATGGACAAGCCCAAGAACCCCGACTCCAAGGGCTGCGGCGCCGTGATGCGCTCGGCGCCCTTCGGCCTGCTGATCGGCTGGGAGCCGGCGCTGGTCTTCCAGCTCGCCGGGGAGTGCGCGGTGCACACCCACGGCCACCCCACCGGCCACCTGGCGGCGAGCGCCTTCGCGGTCATCGTGCACGGCCTGGTCCGCGGCGCGTCGCTGCCCACGGCCGTACAGACGGCGCTGCAGCTGCTCGGCGGCCGCCCGGGCCACGAGGAGACCACCGCCGCACTGCAGGCGGCGCTCGCGGCCGTACGGGCCGGGCTGCCGACGCCCGAGCGGCTCGAAGGTCTCGGCGAGGGCTGGACGGCCGAGGAGGCCCTGGGCATGGGGGTCTATGCCGCCCTCGCCGGCGAGGACATCAAGAGCGCCCTCCTCCTCGCCGTGAACCACGGCGGCGACTCCGACTCGACCGGGTCGATCTGCGGCAATCTCCTCGGCACCATGCACGGCGACACGGCCCTCCCCCCGGAATGGCTTCCGGAGCTGGAGGGCCGCGCCACCATGCTGGAGCTGGCAGACGACTTCGCCCTGGAGATGACCCACGGCCAGTCGCTGCACGCGACGGAGGGCTGGCTTACGCGCTACCCCCGGTGAGCTTCTTCGTGTCGGCGGGCTCCGCGGGCGCCGGCACGGCCGCCGCGGCTGCGGCGTCGTCATCGTCGCTGTCGTTGATACGGGCCAGGACCGCGTCCCGCTCCGGGGTGTCCTCCGGCTTGATGTAGCCGATCACGATGTACAGGATCAGCGACACGGCCAGCGGGATCGAGACCTGGTACTCCAGCGGCACACCCTCGCCGCCGTCCTCGCTCAGCGCCCAGTGGATCGGGTAGTTGACCAGCCAGAAGGCGACGAGGCCCAGGCCCCAGCTGGTCAGCGCGGCCGTCGGCCCGGACTTCCGGAAGTTCCTGAGCATGCCCAGCATGAACGGGATCGCGATCGGCCCCATCAGCCCGGCCACCCACTTGATGACGACCGTGATGATGTCCTTGAAGGTGGGCGAGTTGACCTGCGTCGCGATCGCCATCGACAGGCCGAGGAAGACGACCGTCGTCACCCGCGCCGCCAGCAGCCCGGCGCGGCTGTCCCACTCGCGCGCCTTCTTCGACAGCACCGGCGCCACATCGCGCGTGAAGACCGCCGCGATCGCGTTGGCGTCGGAGGAGCACATGGCCATCGTGTGCGAGAAGAACCCGACCACGACCAGGCCCAGCAGGCCGTGCGGCAGCAGCTGCTCGGTCAGCAGCCCGTACGAGTCGGAGCCGTCCGGGTTCTTGGCGTCCACCAGCAGCGGCGACATCCACATCGGGAAGAACAGCACGACCGGCCAGACCAGCCACAGAATCGCCGACAGCCGGGCCGAGCGCTCCGCCTCCTTCGCGGAGGCCGTCGCCATGTAGCGCTGCGCCTGGTTCCACATGCCGCCGTTGTATTCGAAGAGCTTGATGAACAGGAACGCCAGCAAGAAGATCGTCCCGTACGGCCCGACCAGCGGGTCGCCGTGCCCCTGCAGCTCCGGCTCGTCCCAGGCGCCGAAGAAGCCGCCGTGGTCGCCGAGTTCGGCGACGACCGCCACGAACATCGCGATGCCGGCCAGCAGCTGGATGATGAATTGCCCCAGCTCGGTGAGCGCGTCCGCCCACAGCCCGCCGACCGTGCAGTAGATCGCGGTGACGCCGCCGGTGATGATGATCCCCTGCGTCAGGGTCACACCCGTGAACACGCTCAACAGCGTGGCGATCGCCGCCCACTTGGCGCCGACGTCGACGATCTTCAGCAGCATGCCGGACCAGGCGAGCGCCTGCTGGGTCGGGATGTTGTAGCGGTTCTTCAGATACTCCAGCGGCGAGGCCACGTGCAGCCGCGAGCGCAGCCGGTTCAGCCGCGGCGCGAACAGCTTCGAGCCGATCGCGATGCCCAGCGCGATGGGAAAGGACCAGGTGACGAAGGACGTCACGCCGTACGTGTAGGCGATGCCGGCGTAACCGGTGAACATCACCGCGCTGTAGCCGGACATGTGATGCGAGATGCCGGACAGCCACCACGGCATCTTGCCGCCGGCGGTGAAGAAGTCGCTGACGTTGGACACCCGCTTGTGCGACCAGATGCCGATGGCCGTCATCACCGCGAAGTACGCGATGAGCACGGCCCAGTCGAGACCGTTCATGCCCCCTCCAGGGGTTGGGCGATGGATGAGGGTGCACTTCTTTGAATGTCACAGCGCGGGATGGAGGGATTGAACAGCCGTGCGGCGGCAGTGGTCAAGACCTACGGTGGTCATGTACGTGAACAGAGCTCAACTTGCTGAACGATTTTGCCTTTCCTTGACCATTGAACGGGTGTTCCCGGGCGTGACCGGGGCCACACCATGGGCAGCGCACTTCGCCAAACCCGAACGGACAGCAGAGCGCCGCCGGTTGCGGGACCGGCAGCGCTCGCGGAAGGGAGCCCGCGGCTACCTCATCAGCTCGCCCGCGTTCACCAGCAGCGACTGCCCGGTGATCGCGCGGGCCCGGTCCGAGGCCAGGAAGACGGCGGCGTCGGCCACGTCCCCGTCGGTCGCCAGCTCCGGCAGCGCCATCCGGGACGTCAGCCGGCCCAGCACCTCGTCCTCCGGCACCCCCTCGGACTGCGCGGCGAACTGCACGAAGCCCTGCACCGGCGGCCCCCACATCCACCCCGGCTGCACGGTGTTCACCCGGATACGGTGCGGGCCCAGCTCGCGGGCGAGGCTGTACATGGCGGAGACGAGGGCGCCCTTGGAGGCGGCGTACGCGGCCTGCCGCACCTCGCTCGGCGCCGCCACCGACGACTGGGTGCCGATGAGCACGACCGACCCGCCGCGCTCCTTCAGCGCCGGCAGGCAGGCGCGGACCATCCGCAGGCTGCCGAGCAGGTTCACGTCGACCACCCGCTGCCAGGTATCGAAGTCGGCGTCCTCAAGCCCGCCGAACTCGGTGTCCAGCGCGGCCACCTGAACGATCGCGTCGATCCCGCCGAACCGCTCGGCGGTCAGCGCGGCAAGGGCCTGGCACTGCGACTCATCGGCGATATCGGTGGCCTGCCAGGCGCTGCGCCCGCCCTCGGGGTCCAGCTCGGCGGCGGTCTTCTCCAGCCGCCCGGCGTTACGGGCCCCGAGCACCACATTCGCGCCGTCCCGCAGAGCGGTGGCCGCGCACTGCTTGCCGAGCCCGGGGCCCACGCCGGTGACGAGCACGGTCTTGCCTTCGAGCAGCGACATCGCAACGACCTCCGGCATGCATCTGGCGCCTCATCTGACGGTCCGTCAGAGTAGGGCAGGCCGAGCGAAGGAGGAACCGCCGTGACCGCTGAGATGTACGGAGAACTCGCCGCCACCGGCCCGTACGGAGTCCACCCGGGCCACGCCCTGATCACCATGGTCGAGCCGCACCCCGGCCACGAGTACGCGTACAACCGCTGGTACGAGGATGACCACTACATCGCCGGCGCGATGGCGATGCCCTGGATGTTCGCGGGCCGCCGCTGGGTCGCCACCCGCGAGCTGCAACTGCTGCGCTACCCGGACAAGTCGGCGGTCGCCGAGCCGGTCACCGCGGGCTGCTACATCTCGACGTACTGGATCACCGAGGGCCGCTACGACGAGCACATGCGCTGGACGGTCGGCATCAACAAGCGCCTCAACCGCGACGCCCGCGTCTACCGCGACCGCACCCACGTCTTCACGGCCTTCCAGGACCACGCCGCCACCGTCTACCGGGACGGCGCCGCGGGCCCGCGCGACTTCCACGCGCTGGACCATCCGTACCGCGGCCTGGTGGTACAGGTCATCGACGCTTCGGACGCCGAACAGCGCGAGGAACTCCTGGAATGGCTGCGCGCCAAGCACCTGCCGCGCCGCCTCGCCAAGACCCCGACCGCGATGGTCACGGCCTTCAAGCCGACGCCGCTGCCGGGCGACCGGATGTCGTATGTGAAGCAGGTCGAGGGCGTCGACAACCGCCTCACCCTGCTGTGGTTCCTGGAAGCCGACCCGCGCGAGGCATGGGAGGCGCACTACGCGGACCTCGACGCGGGCGTGACGGAAGCGGGCCTGGGCAGGACGGAGTTGGTGGCGCCCTTCATTCCTACGGTGCCGGGCACCGACCGCTACGTGGACGAACTGCGCTGACGAGCTGCGCCGACGGGTGAGTCGGCGGCGCATGGCCGAGCCCCCTCGGCCAGGACGGCGGACCAGTCGAGAGGGCTCTTCACTTACTGCCTATGCTGCCGGTGCTGCTCACACGGTGCCGAAGCCGCCGCGCCTCACCTCTCGTACGAAAGCCGTCCACGACTCCGGGTCGAAGCCGAGCGCGGGGCCCTCGGGGTCCTTCGAGTCACGGACCGCGACCTTCCCCGGCATCGGCGACTTGATCTCTACGCACGCGCCATTGCCGGCGGAGTAGGACGACTTCGTCCACTGCCCGGTGGCGCCTTCCTTAATGGCCATGTCTGCTCCGGTTCCTGCCTGTTGGCTGTTGCTCGATCGGATCGGTCACGCACCAACGAACCAGCGCCAATCAGATGCTGTGCCTATCTGTTCATTGCCGCGCGCGAACGACGCTACCGCCCAACATCATGCGGAGAAGATGACTTTCACCCGACCGGATGGCATATTCCAGCTGCCTCTTCCGCCGCTGCCGGGCGGAGGTGTACCGTGCCCGGCACTCGCGTACCCGCTGCTGGAACGATCATTCATCCCGACTGGCGCGCGTACTTCTTGGCCTGCTCGGAGATCATTTTCCGGGTCTCCTCGGCATTCAGCGCCTGGGCCCGCAGATGCTCGTACATCATGCTGTAACTCTGCACGTCATTGGGCTTCTCGAGATACAGGTCGCTGGTGACGCCCTCGAGATAGACCACCGAGGAATCCGTGGCCTCCGGGAATTCCAAGATCGCATATTGCCCGGTGACTCCGGGGTGCGCGCCCACGCCGAACGGCATGACCTGGACCGTGACATGCGGCAGCTGCGAGACCTCGATGAGATGGTCGAGCTGCTCGCGCATGATCGCGTCATTGCCCACCCGGCGGTGCAGCGCGGACTCGTCGATCACGGTCCACAGGCGCAGCGGCGGCTCCAGCTCGCTGCCCTGTATGCGCTCCTGCCGCCGCATCCGCACCTGCACCCGCTTGTCCACATCCGCCGTCGAAATCTCCGGCAGCGCACCGGCGATGACCGCCTCCGCGTAGTCGCGGGTCTGCAGGAGTCCGGGCACGATGAGGGATTCGTAGATGCGCAGGCTGGCGGCGTCCGTCTCCAGGCCGATGTAGACGCTGTACGGCATATCGCCGAAGGCATGCCACCAGCCCTGCTGGCGGGAGTCCTTGGCCATCTGCATCAGCGAGTCGACGACGCGGCGGTCCTCGACCTCGTACACGCCGCAGAGGTCGCGGACGTCGCGCTGGCTGATGGAGCGGCGGCCGTTCTCGAGGCGGCTGATCTTCGACTGCGAGACCAGCAGCCGCTCCGCCACTTCCTCCGCCGTCATCCCCTTGAGCTCGCGGAGACGGCGCAGCTCCTGACCCAGGCGGCGGCGCCTGACCGTGGGATTGACGTTGGACGGCAAGGGAGTTGCCTCCTCTGGCTACGGGTGAACTGATTCTTGTTCAGTAGCCTGCCACCAGCCGACTTCGGTCGCACCGTAAACGCCTTGATACCGCTCGTATTCAGCGATCAGAGTGGGTCTTGGGCTCAATCCCTGACTACTGCGGACATCCCGAACGGAGTTGGGTGCCCGGATTGCCCAAAAAAGAGCCCTGTCCAGTCAGAGGACTTGACTGGACAGGGCCCTGCGGCTCCCGAACGGTGTCCGAGCCTTACTTGGTGCAACTACTTTCTGTATTCCTGCGGTACCTCAGCGCGCCGCGGTCGCGCGGGCCATGCCCGGGCGTCGTGACTGCGCAGGCATCCCCGCCGGCTCCGCCACCGCCGACCTGAGGCCGGCCGGCTTGCGGCCCGCTCCTGCCGGGGCGCGGCGTGGCTGGGCGGCGACGCCGTTCTGGACGTCCATTACGGCGTGTGCCACCAAGCCGCCCATGGGGTCGTGCCTGATCAGATCCCGGAGCCGGGAGCGCGAGGAACGCCCCTCATTACCGGGATACAGGTGCTTGCCGAGCCCGATGGCATGCGCCAGGGCGGCGAGCGCCGCGGTCCGCGGGTCCGGCGGGACGCCGGTGCGGATCGCGCTGTCCAGCCGGGCTCTGATCTCCCGGCTTATGGCCGTCTCCGTCGCCTGGTAGCGCGTCGTCGGCAGCACCCCGCACATCTGGCCGGTGACGGCCGACACCATGCCGCACCGTTCGAGATGTGTGAGGTACGTCTGGCGCAGCCCCAGGCGGGGCCCGCCGATCCAGTGGACCGCCCGCACCGGACTGCCGCGGCGGCGCAGCAGCTCGAGCGCGTGATCCAGGGTCGGATCTCCTGTCGGCCGTGGTAGCACCACGGCGATACGATCCCCATCAGGGGCTATCCGTCCGGCAAGGGCCAGCTCTACTAGCTGCGCTCCAGCCAGACCAAGGTCAAGCGACTGCGGCTGCGCCGTGGTACCCGTGGCCGGGTCCAAAGCGAGCAGCAGAAGCTCCTCCGGAATGGTTCTGCGGCTCCTGCCCATCCATGCCTCCCCGCGTGGATGTACGACAGGGTGACCCCTCTCACATTCATCTGTCGAGGGTGCGTGTCGGGAATGGACGGGAACCTCTAGGTATGTCGTTGTCGTCCTAAGGGGCGAGCGGGGCTTTTCGGCCCCGCTTGCGCCCGCCCCGTATCGTGGGGCGTTCGGGGAGTCGGACGGACGACCGACTGGGCGACGCGGGCGAGACGTCTTACGAGGAGGGCATCGGTGGCGGGCGAGACCCCCGGCAAGTCTGGGCAGCGACGATCGTCGGGGGCGACGAGCGGTAAGGCGCGCGATCCGCGCCTCGATCTGACGGCTGAACGCGATGCGGCTGACGCCGCTGAGGGCGTGGACGCCGACGAGCGGGTGAATGGTTCCGCGTCGTCGGACGGCGCCGCGGACGCGCCTGCGGCGCGGCAGGACTCGAAGACGATGGTGCTGCCGGGCGCCCGCGATGCGGCTGACGCCGCGGGGGAGCCGGGTGCGGGGGCCGCCGTGGGCGGCGAAGCGACCGCGGCCGATGTGGCCGACGCTGACGTGGCCGACGTGGCCGAGGCCGATGCGGCCGACGCTGACGAGGCTTCGCCTGAGAGCGCTCCCCGCGAGGAGAAGACCGCCGCCTTCCGAGTGGCCGCACCCGAGCCGGACAACGAGCGGCTCCGCGCCGCGGTGGCGGCATGGGTGGCCCAGGCCGACGACAAGGACGACACCACCGACGCCCCCACCGCCGAGGACACACCAAACGGCGCCACCCCCGCACCCCCCACCCCACCCCGCCCGATAACGGCCCTCACCCGCGCCTTCAGGCCGCCCAACGCGGCAGAGCCGGAGGACGCGGAGCAGCCGGAGCAGCCGGAGCCGTCGAAGCCGACGACGTCAGACCAGCAGGACCAGCAGGACCAGCAGGACCAGCAGGACCAGCAGGACCAGCAGGGTGAGCAGGACCAGCAGGCGCAGCCGACCTCCGAGCCGACACCAGAGGCTGAGGCCGCGCCCAACGCTGAGGCGGCAGCCGAGGCCGCGCCTGAGGCCGCCGCCGCGCCCGCGTCCGAGCCCAGGGCTGCCTCTGAGGCTGAGCTCCAGGCTGAGGACGCGGCCCCGGTGGCCGATGCCAAGCCCGAGAGCGCTGCCGCAGCGGCTGCCACCGCTTCCGACGCCGACGCCGACGCCGACTCCGACGAGAAGCCGGAGCCGGCTGTGTCCGCCACCACGGACACCCCGACCGCCACCTTCCGCACCACGGGTGCCGCGAAGGGCGTACGCAAGGGCAGGCCCGCGGACGACTCCGAGCCGCAGGATGCCGCCGATACGGCCAAGAGCGCTGCCGCTGCCGCCGCGGATGCCCCTGCCGACGCGGCCGAGGCGGATGCCCCCGTCGACGCCAAGCCGGGCGCAGACAAGCCGGCAGAGCCGAAGGACGCCGCACCACCGGCCAAGTCCCCGGCGTCGTCGAAGAGCACCGCAGCACCGGCCACAGCCCCGAAGAAGCCCACCGAGGACCAGCCGACTGGTCCCTCGGCCGAGAAGCCCGCCGCTGACCAGCCCCCGGCCCAGAAGCCCGCCGTGGACGAGCCTGGCGCCAAGTCGGCGACCGGGAAGTTCTCCGCCAAGCCTGCGCCCGCCACGCCCGCTGCCGCGCCGCCCGCAGCCGAGCCAGCCCGTGCCGATGAGGCGAAGCCCGCCGCCAAGCCTGCGGCCGCCACGCCCGCTGCCGGCGATTCGAAGCCCGCGGCCGCCGCGCCGTCCGCTGCCGGTGAGGCGAAGCCCGCTGCTCCGCCGGCCCCGCCGGCATCCACGCCGCCGGCCCCGCCGGCATCCGCCCCGCCGCGGCCCGCTGCCGCGCCCACCGCCGGAGTCGCCCCCGCCCCGGGGACCGCGCCGGCAGGCGACAGCGCGCCGGCCGGTGACTCCGGGCTGCCCGCGTACGAGCAGACCAAGCAGCAGCCGCTGCCTCCGTACGAGGAGAAGCGGCCGCTCGATCTTCTGGCTCAGCTCACCAATACGCCGCCGCCTGCCGAGACCCCGGTGCGGACCATTGTGCGGCGGGTCAAGATCTGGACGCCGCTCGTGCTGCTGGTGATCATCGCGCTGGGTGTGGTGCAGATTGTGCGGCCGTTGCCGGAGCCGGGTCTGGTGCTGACGGCGAAGGAGAGTTACGGGTTCGAGGGCGGTGCGCCCGAGATGCCCTGGCCCGGGGAGGGGCAGGCGGTCGTCGAGGTCGAGGGGCTCGGGCGGATCGGGGAGTCCGGCGAGGAGAAGCCGGTGCCGATAGCGAGCGTTGCGAAGGTGATGACGGCTTACCTGATGCTCAAGGAGCATCCGGTCAAGGGCGATGACCCCGGCGTCGACATCCCCATGGACCAGCAGGCCGAGGACGACGCCGCGAAGGGCGCCGAGGGCGAGTCCGTCGTCGATGTCGACAAGGGCGACAAGCTCAGCCAGCGCGAGGCGCTCCAGGCCATCATGGTTGCTTCCGCGAACAACGTCGCCCGGCAGATCGCCCGCTGGGACGCCGGCTCGGAGAAGGCGTTCGTCAAGAAGATGAATGACACCGCCAAAGAGCTCGGCATGACCAACACCAAGTACACCGACCCCAGCGGGCTCAACGCCACCACCGTCTCCACCGCCGCCGACCAGGTGAAACTCGGCATGGAGGCGATGAAGGACCCGCTGTTCCGCGAGGTCGTGCTGCAGCCGTCGTACAAGGACAGCAAGGGCACCTCGCACCAGAACTACAACCGCCTCGTCCCGGTGAACGGCGTCCGCGGCATCAAGACCGGCACCACCACCAAGGCCGGCGGAAACTTCGTCTTCGCTGCCGAGAAGAAGGTCGGCGGGACGACGCAGCGCATCGTCGGGGCCGTCTTCGGGCAGCATGAGGCGCCGATCATCGACACCGTCATGGCGCGGGGGCAGGAGCTCATCACCGCCGCCCAGGGGATCCTCACCGACATGCGGGTCGTCAAGAAGGGCGATGTCGTCGGGTACGTCGATGACGGGCTCGGCGGTGAGACGCCCGTCGTCGCCGCCAAGGACGTCAATGCCGTCGGGTGGAGCGGGCTCAAGGTCAATCTGAAGATCGGCGACGGCGGGAAGACCATTCCGCACGCCGCCAAGGCCGGGGACAAGGTCGGCGAGCTGACCATGGGCGGAGGCAGGGGCGAGGTCTCCGTGCCGGTCACGCTGAAGGAAGACCTGAAGGAGCCGGGCACGGGTGCGAAGCTGACCCGGCTTGGGTAGGCGCCCGGGCGCGGGCAATTCCCTGAGGCGATGTGTCGGACGTGCGTGCTAGCGTCGCCTCTGCCGCGTCGGGGGACAGTGCATGACCGGTCCAGCCGCTGTGCTGGATTCAACCGCAGGTGCAAGACGGGGAGAGCCGCAGTGACCACCGTGCAGCCGGGGCGCCGCGCTGCCGCCGATCGACTCCGGGTACGGAAACGGACGACCGGCAATGTCCCCCTGCCCGCGCAGCGGGAGGCAGGACCGAGCGGCCCGGACCAGGACGGCCCCGACGGCGCAGCGCCAGGCGGATCCGCCGGATCCGGCGGATCCGGCCCGCCCCCGCCCCCGTGGCAGCGCAGGCTGCGCTGGTTCGGCAAGCGCCTGTCCCGCCCCGTCCCCGCCTCGCTGATCGTCTCCGGCGTGCTGCACCTCGTCTGGCTGTGGTTCTTCGCCAACTCCGGTGGCGACCTCGCAGCGCAGGACGCCTGGGCCGAGTTCGCCGGCCGGCACCCCGACTCGGCGTACAACCTCGCCTGGTACGGCGGCATGCACCCCGTCTCGTACAGCGTCATCTCGCCGTATCTGATGGCGGTCCTCGGCGTCCGTACGACCATGATCCTCGCCGGCACCCTCGCCGCCGGCGTGCTCGCGCTGATCATCGCCCGCTGCGGCTTCGTGAAGCGGCCGCTGCTGCCCTCGCTCTGGGGCGCCTTCGCGCTGGCCTGCAACGCCGGGTCCGGGCGGGTCACCTTCGCGCTCGGCATGCTTTTCGGGCTCTCCGCCATCGCCCTCGTCTACCTGCCGAACGGCGGCGCGGGCGAGCCGAAGCCGGGCAAGAACGGCGCCCGCGGCTGGCAGAACCGGCCCGTCCTGCGCGGCACCGGCGTCATCCTCTTCTCCGCCCTCGCCACCGCGGGCAGCCCGGTCGCCGGGCTCTTCATCGAGGTGGTCGCGGCCGCGCTCTTCCTGCAGAAGCGCCGCTCGCAGGCGTATTGCCTGGCCGTCGCGCCGCCCGTGATGGTGGCGCTGTCGGCGTGGCTGTTCCCCTTCCAGGGGGTGCAGCCGATGCCGTTCGTCTCCTGGGTGTTCCCGCTCGCCTGCACCGCCGCCGTGTACGTGCTGGTGCCGCCGGAGTGGAAGACGGTGCGGATCGGCTCCATCATCTACGGGCTCGGCACGGTCGCCACGCTGATCATCCCTTCGCAGGTCGGATCGAATGTCGAGCGGCTCCCGCTGATCTTCGGCGGCACCGTGCTGCTCGCCGCCATCGGCCACAACCGCGAGCGGGTGCTGCGCATCGGCAAGCGGACCCTCGCGGGGCTGGCCACGGTGTGGGTGGCCTTCGTCTGCACGGCCATATGGCAGCTCACCAAGCCCGTCGTCGACATCGCCCTGACCACCCCGACCGCCGCCTGGAACCGCGAGCTGGCGCCGCTGGTCGACCAGCTCGAGCGGCACGACACCGACGCGGGCCGCGTCGAGGTGGTCCCCGCGCGCAGCCACCGCGAGGCCTCCGCCCTCGCCCCGTACGTGAACCTCGCCCGCGGCTGGAACCGGCAGGCGGACACCGACCGGCATGCCCTCTTCTACGACGGCACCCTCGACCCGACCACGTATCACGCCTGGCTGAAGCGCTGGGCGGTGCGCTATGTGGTGCTGCCGGTCGAGGACCGCCCTGACACCTCCGCCACCGAGGAGGCGGAGATCGTGTCGGACGGGCAGCCGTACCTCTCGGAGGTGTGGTCGGACGCGAACTGGCGGCTGTACCGGGTCAAGGACCCGACGCCGCTCGCCGAGCCGCCGGCCACCGCCAGCCGCGCCGACGAGGGCACCCTCGTGGTGAAGGTGAAGAAGGCAGGACCGGTGCTGGTGCGGGTGCCGTTCTCGCCGTGGCTCGGCCTGGTCGACGCCGAAGGCAAGCCGGTCGAGAAGCCCAAGGAGCTGGACGACAGCGAGGACGCCGATCCCGCCGCGCCGGACGCCCGCCTCCCGCAGGAGGACGGCGCGACCGGCGAGTGGAGCGAGAGCGGCAAGCCGTTCCTGAACCGGAACGGCTGCCTGACGGAGGCCGGTGACTGGACGCGGCTGCATGCGCCGCACGCCGGCACGTACCACATCGCGGGCAAGTACCAGCTGCCGCGCGGGACGGCCTGCCCGGAGTAGCGGGCAGGCGCTCCCCGGGCCTCAGCGCACCAGGCAGGGGCGCTTCGCGTCGAACTCCCAGTCCTTGATCAGGTACTGCATGGCCGCCGCGTCGTCCCGTGCGGAGAGGTTCTTCTCCAGGTAGAGCGCGTGGGCCGCCTCCAGGCGGTCGCGGTCGAGGGTCACCCCGAGGCCCGGGGCGTCCGTCACCGCGACCTCGCCGCCCGAGATCACCGGCGGGGCCTCCGTCAGCCGCTCCAGGCCCTCCTGCCAGATCCAGTGCGTGTCGAGCGCGTTGTACGCCCCCGGCGCCGCCGCCCCGCAGTGGGCCATCATCGCCAGCGAGATGTCGAAGTGGTTGTTGGAGTGGCAGCCCCAGGTCAGGCCCATCGCATTGCAGAGCTGGGCGACCCGTACCGATCCCTGCATCGTCCAGAAGTGCGGGTCGGCAAGGGGGATCGACACCGACTGCAGGGCGATGGCGTGGGTGAGCTGGCGCCAGTCGGTGGCGATCATGTTGGTCGCGGTCGGCAGCCCGGTCGCGCGGCGGAATTCCGCGAGGATCTCGCGGCCCGAGTAGCCGCCCTCGGCGCCGCAGGGGTCCTCGGCGTACGCCAGGGTGCCGACCAGCGGCGCGCAGAGCTCGATCGCCTCGGCGAGGGACCAGGCGCCGTTCGGGTCGAGGGTGATGCGGGCGTCGGGGAAGCGGTCCTTCAGCGCCCGGATCGCCTTGACCTCCTCGGCGCCGGCCAGCACGCCGCCCTTGAGCTTGAAGTCCTTGAAGCCGTAGCGGTCGTACGTGGCCTCCGCCTGCCGGACGATCGCCTCCGGCGTGAGCGCCTCCTCGTGCCGGATCCGGTGCCAGTCCGCGGCGGCGTCGGGCTCGCGGACGTAATCGAGGCCGGTCTTGTCCGGGTCGCCGACGTAGAAGAGATAGCCGAGGACGCGGACCGAGTCGCGCTGCTTGCCGTCGCCGAGGAGCGCGGCGACCGGGACCTCCAGGTGCCGGCCGAGGAGGTCGAGCAGCGCCGACTCGATGGCGGTGACGGCGTGCACGGTGGTGCGCAGGTCGAAGGTCTGGCCGCCGCGGCCGCCGGAGTCGCGGTCGGCGAAGCGGGCGCCGACGGCCTGCAACACCCGCTTGTAGTCGCCGACTTTCGCGCCGGTGACCAGCGGCGCCGCGTCCCGCAGCGTCTGCGTGATCTTCTCGCCGCCGGGGACCTCGCCCAGGCCCGTACGGCCTTCGGAGTCGGTCAGGACGACGATGTTGCGGGTGAAGTACGGGCCGTGGGCGCCGGAGAGGTTGAGCTCCATGCAGTCGCGCCCGGCGACCGGAAAGACCTCGACGGAGGTGACGGTGGGCTGGGTCATGGCTTCTTCCTTACAGCTTCAGGAGGTCGAGGGCCCACTCCATGGCCAGGACGCCGCCCAGGCCGAGGATCGCGAGCACGGTGGTGTAGGACGTACGGGCCTTGATCGCGTCGATGACGGAGAGGTTGAAGTACTCCTTGAACATCCAGAAGCCCGGGTCGTTGACGTGGCTGAAGGCGATCGAGCCGCAGGAGACCGCGAGGACCATGATCTCCGGGTGCACGCCGCTGTCGGCGAGCAGCGGCAGGACGACGCCGGAGGCGGTGACGACGGCGACGGTGGCGCTTCCCAGCGCGATGCGCAGGATGACGGCGATCAGCCAGGCCAGGATGATCGGGGAGATCGACCAGCCGTGCGTGACGTCCTTGATGTAGTCGGAGATGCCGCCGTCGACCAGCACCTGCTTGAAGGCGCCGCCCGCGCCGATGACCAGCAGGATCATCGCCATCGCGGAGGCCGCGGACTTGCAGGAGGCGGAGACCTCGTCCAGGCTGCGGCCGACCCGCGGGCCGAAGGCCCAGACCGAGACGACCAGGGTGAGCAGCAGCGCGATCGGCGGGGCGCCGATGAACTCGACGGTGTGCAGCAGCCCGCTCTCCTCGGAGACCGCCATGTCGGCCACGGCGGCGCCGGCGATCAGCACCACCGGCAGCAGCGCGACACCGAGCGACCAGCCCATGCCCGGCATCTCGTCGTCCTCGAAGACCTTCTCGCTGACCAGGCCCTTGGGGATGGACGGGTTCATGGCCTTGATGAACGGCAGCCGCGGCCAGAGCAGCGCGATGAAGGCGCCGGCCGGGACGGCGATGAACAGGCCGTAGAAGAGGGTCAGTCCGGCCGAGGCGTCGAAGGTGGCGGCGACGGCGGTCGGGCCGGGGTGCGGCGGCAGGAAGCTGTGCATCGTCGACAGGGCGATGGACATCGGCAGGCCGACCCAGAGGAGGTTCGCGCGGGTGACGCGGACCAGGGTGAAGGCGATCGGCACGATGATGATGAAGGCGACCTCGTAGAACATCGTGACGCCGATGAGCATCGCCGTCAGCACCATCGCCACCTGCACCCAGCGCGGGCCGCAGAGGTCGAGCAGGCGGCTCGCGATGCGCTGCGCCGCGCCGGAGTCGCCCATCACGCGGCCGACCATGGCGCCGAGGCCGATGGTGAGCATCGTGTCGCCGATCTGGTCGCCGATGCCGGTGGCGAGCGTCTCGGAGATCTTTGCTACGGGTATGCCCTGGACGAGGCCGACTCCTACGGCCACGAGGAGGAGGGCGGCGAAGCCGTTCATGCGGAGCTTCGTCATGAGGAGGAGCAGGATCAGGACGCTGATCCCGACGACTACTAGGGGCATGTCTCAGTTCCTCTTTGAACCGTGCATGTGAGGGTGGGTGGTGCGGCTGAGGTGGGGTGGCTCAGCGAGTGGCCCCGGCCAGGGTGAGGCCGTGGTCGAGGAGCTTCTCCAGCTCCGTGAGGTCCGCGGGGTACGGGTCGGTGAGGGGGGCGCGGACCGGGCCGACGGGGAGGCCGCGCAGCCGGGCGGCGGCCTTGACCAGGGAGACGGCGTAGCCGGGCACCCGGTCGCGGAGTTCGACGAGGGGGACGTAGAAGCCGCGCAGCAGCTCGTCGGTGCGGGCCGTGTCGTCCGCCTGCAGCGCGGCGAAGAAGGCGCGGGCGATCTCGGGCGCGAAGGCGTGCACCGCCGAGGAGTACGCGGGGACGCCGATGGCGGCGTAGGCGCGGGCCTGGATTTCGGCGGTGGCGGCGCCGTTGAAGAAGAGGAAGTCGTCCGGGGCGGCGAGGATGGCGCGCTGCAGCCTGTCGAGGTCGCTGTGGCCGTCCTTGAGGCCGACCACGGTGGGGATCTCGGCGATGCGGCGGACGCTGTCCGCGGTGAAGGCGACCTGGTCGCGCTGGTAGGCGATGAGGGGCAGGCGGGTGCCCCCGGCTATGCGGCGCAGCTGCTCGACGAGGCCGTCCTGCGGGGCCTTGACGAGGTAGTGCGGGAGTACGAGCGCGGCGTCGGCCCCGGCCTCCTCGGCGATCCGGGCGAAGCGCAGCGCCTGCGCGTATCCGTAGCCGATGCCGGCGACGACGGGGGCACGGCCGCCCGCCAACTCGACGGCTGTGGTGATGACTTGCCGGTACTCATCCTCGTCCAGAGATGTGAACTCGCCGGTGCCGCAGGCGGGGAAGACGGCGCCCGGCTCGGCGGCGAGCTGCTGCTCCAGGTACGCGCGATAGCTCGGCAGGTCGAGGCTGCCGTCGGTGTTGAAGCTGGTCAGAGGGAAGGAGAGGACGCCCCGAGCCATTCCGTTGCGCAGGCGTTCCACTGTGTTGACCATGGTCCAGCTCCATCACGTTCTCGTTTATGTATGTGGATGGAGACTAGGTTTGTGAACGCGCTGGGTCAATGGGTATCCAGGAACGGACTCGGAACGGACTGTTCCGGGGCGCTCCGGACGGTACCTGGAGCCGCTAGTCGCCCAGCGCGAATGCCATCCCGGCGGCCATATCCGTATCGAGACCGGCCGCGAAGGCCGCCTCGTACGCCCGGTCGCCGGTGGTCGCCCGCGCCTGCCGCTCGCACTCCGCGCGGGCCGCGGCCAGCTCCGGCATGCCGAGCTGGGCCAGGCCGAAGGTGAGCCACACCCGCTGCCCGACCCCGAGCAGCCGCCCGGCCCGGGCGCCGTCGCCGGCCGCGGCGGCCGCGGAGGCGAGCAGGTCGAGGTTCATCGCGATGCCGAAGGTGTCGTGGAGCAGGCGGCGGGAGCGCAGCGACTCGCGGGCGTACTCCACGGCCGAGTCGATCAGGCCCCTGGCCAGGTCGGCGAGGGCCCGGACGTAGTCCGCGTACGCCCGGCACCAGCGGTCGCCCAGCACCATGCACTCGGTCCGCAGGGTGTCGGCGACCTCGGCGGCCTGGTCGAACTCGCCGCTGTTGACGTGCACAAAGCCCCGCGTCGCCTGCGCCAGCAGCCGGGACGCCTCGGCGCTGCCGGTCAGCCCCGGGACGTACGGGATCTGGTCGAGCGCCCGCGCCGCCGCCTCCTGCTTGCCCTGGACCGTGCGGCTGGCGGCGAGGCTGTGCCCGGCGCGGGCGATCGCCGCCGGGTCGCCGAGGTGGCGGGCGAGGTCGAGGCTCTCGTTGGCGTACTCCTCGGCGGCCGGGCCTTCGCCCTGGCTGAAGGTGACGAGGGCGCAGGCCCACAGCGCCTGGGCGCGCTCGGGGGTGGGGGCGGGGTCGCGGGCCAGGGCGCGTTCCAGATAGCTGCGGCCCTCGCTCGGGTAGCCGCAGGCGAACCAGAAGAACCACAGGCCGCCGGCCAGCTCCAGGGCGCTGTGGTCGGGCTCGGTGAGGCAGAAGTCGAGGGCGGCGCGGAGGTTGGCGTGGTCGGTGGTCATGCGCCCGTACCACTGGATCTGGGCGGCGGACGTCCACTCGTCCCCGGCGGTGACGGTGGCGGCGAGGAAGTGGTCGCGGTGGCGGCGCTGGAGCGTGTGGTACTCGTCGAGCTCGCGCAGCCAGCGGGTGCCGTACTCGCGGATCGTGTCGAGGAGGCGGTAGCGCGGGCCGCGTGGGCCTTCCTGGTCCGGCTGCACTACGGATTTGTCGACCAGGCCGCGTAGCACCGCCGGTATCTCCTTGTCCGCCAGCGGGCCGCCGGCGCACACCAGCTGGGCCGCCTCCTCGTCGAAGCCGCCCGCGAAGACCGAGAGCCGCGCCCACAGCAGCCGCTCCAGCGGGGTGCACAGCTCGTGGCTCCAGCCGATGGTGGTGCGCATGGTCTGGTGCCGGGGCAGCGCGGGGCGGGGGCGGCCGAGCGGGGTGAGGGTGTCGAAGCGGACGCGCAGCCGGTCGGTGAGCTGCTCCAGGGACATCGCGTGCAGCTGGCCGGCGGCCAGCTCGATGGCCAGCGGCAGGCCGTCGAGGTCGCGGCAGAGGGCGGTGACGGCGGCGACGGCCTGCCGGTCGCCGGCGGGGAGTACGAAGCCGGGCGAGGCGGCGGCGGCGCGGTCGGTGAAGAGGCGTACGGCCGCGGCGTCTTTCTCGGTGGGCAGCGGCGGTACGGCGAGCACCCGCTCGCCCGCGATGCCGAGCGGCTGCCGGCTGGTGGCGAGCACGCGCAGGCCGGGGGCGACGGAGAGGAGGGACTCGACGAGCCGGGTGCAGCCGTCGAGGAGGTGCTCGCACGTATCGAGGATCAGCAGCAGCGCCTTGTCCGCCAGCCACTCGCCGAGCACCTCCAGAGCCGGGCGGGCGGTCGCGTCGGAGAGCCGCAGCGCACCCGCGACGGTGTGTGCGAGCAGCGTGGAATCCTGCAGCGGCGAGAGTTCGACCAGCCACACACCATCTCTGAACGCCTCCTCGGCCTCGTCGGCCTGCGCTCGGGCGCCCGCGTGCAGGGCCAGGCGGGACTTACCCACCCCGCCGACGCCGGTGAGCGTGACCAGGCGGTAGCCGGTGAGCAGCCGCCCCAGTTCGGCGAGTTCGGCCGTGCGGCCGACGAAGCTGGTGGCCTCGGTCGGGAGGTTGCCCTGCCCGTGGGGCCTGCTGGTTCCCGCACTGCTTGCGTTGCCCGCACTGCTTGCGTCGCTCGCGTTGCCTGCGTTTCCCGGCACCTGGGCGCCCCTTGTCCTGTGTGGGTGAGTCTCCTGCGCAGAAGGCTTGCCCAGGCTTTTCTCCGGGAAACGGCGCTGGTCGGGCAGGTTGGTGGTATACGGCAGCAGCGGCACTGAGGACCAAACCTGTCCTCAAACTGCCCTAGGGTACGGCGATATGAGGCAGCTACGGATGATGACGTGGGAGCAGGTCAGCGCGCGGCGGCTGGCGCGGGCGGGATTGGCGGAGCCGGTGAAGGCGGCGGCGACGGGGGCGGCCACGGCGGCCGGTGCTGGTGGGGTGGCCGGCGTGGCCGCGGCGATGTGCGGGGCGCATGCGCAGGTGCTGTCGGCCGCCGAGCTGTCGGTGGCGATGCGGATCGAGGGGGCGACGCGGGAGGCCGTACGGGACGCGCTGTGGCGCGAACGCACCGTCGTCAAGACGTACGGGCCGCGCGGCACCGTACACCTGCTGCCCACGGCGGACCTGCCGCTGTGGACCGGCGCCCTGTCCGCGCTGCCGACCGGGTCCGGCAATGGCGGCGGCGGTGTGACGGGCGCGCTGCTCACCCCTGGCCAGGCGGAGGAGGTCGTGGCGGCGATCGCCGACGCGCTGGCGGACGCCGAGCTGACCGTCGACGAGCTGACGGAGGCGGTCGCCGAGCGGGCCGGGTCGTGGGCGGCGGACCCGGTGATGGAGGCCTTCCAGACGAAGTGGCCACGCTGGCGTGCGGCTACGGCGTTGGCCGCGCACCGGGGAGCGCTGTGCTTCGGCGCGAACCGCGGCCGCAAGGTCACGTACACCAATCCGCATCGCTGGCTGCCGGGCTTTGCGCCGCAGGCGGGGGCGGAGGCGGTGGCGGCGCTGGTGGACCGATACCTGCGGGCTTACGGCCCGGCCACACCGCAGCACTTCGCGAAGTGGCTGGCGGCGCCGGTGGGTTGGGCCGGCGCGCAGTTCGAGCGGCTGGCGGGGGAAGGGGCGATCGAGGAGGTGGTCGTGGAGGGGGCGCCCGGTTGGATCGTCGCCGGGGACACCGACGTGCCGGACGAGCCGCCGAGCGGGGTGCGGCTGCTGCCGTACTTCGATGCCTACGTCATCGCGGGGCAGCCGCGCGACCTGCTCTTTCCCGGCCGCGCGTACGAGCGGGCGCTGGCGGGCGGCCAGGCGGGCAACTACCCCGTGCTGCTCATCGACGGCACCGCCGCCGGCGTCTGGCACCAGCGCCGCTCCGGCCGCCGGCTGCACGTCACGGTGGAGCCGCTGCAGCGCCTCACTGCTTCCCGGCAGCGCGAGCTCGCGGCCCAGGTGGAGCGAGTGGGCGAGATCCTGGAGGCGCGCCCCGAGCTCACGGTCGGCGAGGTGACGGTGGGCGCGCATGCGTAGGCGCGAGTCGTAACAGCCTCGGGGCGGGTCAGGGCGCGGGCCGGCTGCCGCCGCTGGGTGCGTTGCTGAGGTCGACGACGCAGAAGATGTTGTCGTCCGGGTCGGCGAGTACGACGAAGTCGGGCTCGGGTGGATAGCGGTCCCAGTCGACCTTCCGCGCCCCGAGCCCGGTCAGCCGCTGGACCTCGGCCTCCTGCTCCTCGGCCGTATCGGTGAAGAGGTCCAGGTGGAGGCGGGGATACGGCTCCGGCGGCGACTCGCTGCGCTGCAGGCCGAGGGCGCGGCCGGAGCCGTCGGCGTGGTGCAGGGTGCGCCATTCCTCGCTCGCCCATTCCTCGGTGGCGACGAGGTCGAGGGCCTGGGTCCAGAAGGCCACGGCGCGGGGAAGGTCCGTAACTCCGATGACAGGAATCCCGATGCGCAGCATGCGGGCCAGCCTAGGGGGCGTCCTGGAGGCGGGCGTGTACGTGCATGTCGTGCCAGCCGTCGGCGTGGAGGGCCGAGCTGCGGCGGGTGCTCTCCAGGGGGTAGCCGCACTTTTCTGCTACGCGGCAGGAGGGGGCGTTGGCCGTGGAGTGGTGCAGGTCCAGGCGGTGGAAGCCGGTGGTGAGGGCCCAGGCGGTCATGGCGGTGAGGGCGCGTGGGGCGACGGCGGCGCCGCGGGCCGTGGGGGCGACCCAGTAGCCGATCTCGGCGACGCCCTCGTGCAGGTCCAACTGGCGCAGGGCCATGCGGCCGAGGCAGGCGTCGTCGGCGGTGCGGGCGATCGCCCACTGGGCGGCGGTCTCGGCGGCCCAGCCGTCGCGCCAGATCTTGATGATCGCGGCGGCCTCGTCCGCGGAGTCGAGGCGGCGGGCGTGCCAGCGGGTGATCGCCTCGTCCTGGTAGGCGGCGAGGACGGCGGCGGAGTCGGAGTCGCGCCAGGGGCGGAGGTGGAGACCCCCGTCGCCTGGGATGGGTATGACGGGCTGCGGGGTGGCGGTGAGGGTGCCGGGCGGTATCGCGGGCTGAGTCAGCTGCGGCATGCGGCATGATCAGCACGGGCGGGCATGCCTGGTCAACTGCTTTACGTCAAGGGCTACCGCCGCATTACGTCAAGGGCTGCCACCGCCCGAGGCCGAGTTATCCACAGGCCGGAGCGGGTGATCTTGGAGCTCTCCTAGAGTTGCCCGCATGACTTCTGAACTGATCCCGGAAACCACCGCGGCCGCCCCCGCACAGACGCCGAGCGAGGCGGCCGAGGTGCTGCAGCGTGTCTTCGGCTATGACGCGTTCCGGGGCGAGCAGCAGGAGATCATCGAGCATGTCGTCGGCGGCGGAGACGCCCTGGTGCTGATGCCCACCGGCGGCGGCAAGTCGCTGTGCTATCAGATCCCGGCGCTGGTCAGGCCGGGCACGGGCGTGGTCATCTCGCCGCTGATTGCGCTGATGCAGGACCAGGTGGACGCGCTGCGGGCAGCGGGCGTGCGGGCCGGATTCCTGAACTCCACGCAGGATCCGGACGAGCGCCGCCTGGTCGAGCAGGAATTTCTGCGGGGCGAGCTCGACCTGCTGTATCTGGCGCCGGAGCGGCTGCGCCTGCAGGGGACGGTCGAGCTGCTGGACCGCGGCAAGATCGCGCTCTTCGCGATCGACGAGGCGCACTGCGTGGCGCAGTGGGGCCATGATTTCCGCCCCGACTATCTGGCCCTGTCGGAGCTGCACGCCCGCTGGCCGGACGTCCCCCGCATCGCCCTGACCGCGACGGCCACGGAGACGACCCACGCCGAGATCGCCGGCCGCCTCGCCCTGGAGCCGGGCCCGGACGGCCGCGTGCGCCACTTCGTGGCGAGCTTCGACCGCCCCAACATCCAGTACCGGATCGTGCCCAAGGCCGACCCGAAGAAGCAGCTGCTGAAGCTCATCCGCGAGGAGCACGACGGGGATGCCGGGATTGTGTACTGCCTGTCCCGGGCCTCGGTGGAGAAGACGGCGGAATTCCTGGTCCGCAATGGCATCGAGGCGGTCCCGTATCACGCGGGTCTCGACGGCGGCATGCGCGCCGCGCACCAGTCGCGCTTCCTCCGGGAGGAGGGCCTGATCGTCGTAGCAACGATCGCCTTCGGCATGGGAATCGACAAGCCCGACGTCCGCTTCGTCGCCCACCTCGACCTCCCGAAGTCCGTAGAGGGCTACTACCAGGAGACCGGCCGCGCGGGGCGCGACGGCCTGCCGGCCACGGCCTGGCTGGCGTACGGGCTGCAGGACGTGGTGCAGCAGCGCAAAATGATCGACACCTCCGAGGGCAATGAGGAGCACCGCCGCCGCCTCGGCATGCACCTCGACGCGATGCTGGCGCTGTGCGAGACGGTGCAGTGCCGCCGGGTGCGGCTGCTGGACTATTTCGGCCAGCGCGGCTCGGCCCCCTGCGGCAATTGCGACACCTGCCTCGCCCCGCCCGCCACCTGGGACGGCACGATCGCGGCGCAGAAGCTGCTGTCCACGGTGGTGCGGCTGCAGCGGGAGCGGCGGCAGAAGTTCGGGGCGGGGCAGATCATCGACATCCTGCTCGGGAAGAAGACGGCGAAGGTGGTCCAGTTCGACCACGACGGGCTGAGCGTCTTCGGCATCGGCGCGGACCTGCGCGAGAGCGAATGGCGCGGGGTGGTACGGCAGTTGCTGGCGCAGAGCCTGCTCGCCGTCGAGGGTGACTACGGCACGCTGGTGCTCACCGACACCAGCGGCGAGGTGCTCGGCGGCCACCGCGAGGTCCCCATGCGCAAGGAGCCGGAAAAGCCGGCCCGGACGACTTCGTCGCGCAAGAGCGCAGGCGGCAAGGCAGCCGCGGCCGCCGAACTCCCCGAGACCGCCATCCCGCTCTTCGAAGCCCTCCGCGCCTGGCGCGGCGCCACAGCAAAGGCACAGGGCGTCCCGGCCTACGTCATCTTCCACGACGCCACCCTCCGCGAGATCGCCGCCGCACCCCCCACATCCATGGAAGAGCTCTCCGCGGTGAACGGCGTCGGCGAAAGCAAGCTGGCCAAGTACGGCCAGCAGATCCTGGACGCCCTGGGGGAGGTGGAGCACCCGATCGAAGCCCCATAACGTGGTCGTCGAAGGGCGTCCCAGGCGCCGGAAACGTGCTCGTGGCCCGCAGCATGGACTGGTACGAGGAAACCAGCACGGTCCTGACCGCACGCCCACGCGGGGACCCGCGAGAGCGCCCCCCGGCGATCCGAACGGCCGGAGCGAATCCTCGACCTGGTCAACGATCCCCACAGGGTGGGCAATGTGACGAACGACTTCGTAGGGCTTAGCAGCATGGCGGGGCGCCAGCGGTGAGGGCGCGCGCCCCCGCAGCAGCGTCACGAGGCACGCGACCAGGTGCAACCCCCCCAGCCCGACCCCACCCCGCCACCCAGTCACGATCCGCTACCCTGTCAGAGGCCGCCCGCAGTGGCGATCTCCGCCTCCGTAGCTCAGGGGATAGAGCACCGCTCTCCTAAAGCGGGTGTCGCAGGTTCGAATCCTGCCGGGGGCACCCTTCGCGGCGCGCTGACTGTGCAGGTCAGCGGGCCGCTTACTCTTCCCCGATGCTCTTGGGGTGCGTGTGGGAAGCAGCCCGGGAAGCGGTGCTTGTGCCGCGGGTGCGAGGAAGTCCAGGGCAGAGCTGTTCGGGCGGGTCAAAGCCGGGATTGCTTGTTGGCCGCAGGTTCGTGCCCTCCCTGGACCAGCTACGTCGATCAGGAATGGGCGCGGAGCGCACGAAATCAGTCTCGCCTAGGCGCCGTTGAGGCGCTTTGCTTGCGCCGCTGCTCGGCGATTCACGCCATCACCTCAAGCATCACCGCCGCCTGGCGGTGTGCCAGTGCTTGGCCTTCCTCGCCGCTGACGTGGCGAGGGGCTCGCGTCGACGTCGCTTCTCGTCATGGCCTTCCGGGGCGGCACGAGTGCGCGGGGCTAGTAGCCGCCTGGGCGGTACAGGTCACATGGGCCGTCGCACTCGGGGGCGTCAGGTCACGTCCCGCGGCCTGTACTCATACGTCGTGGGCGATGCCCACGCTGTCCCGAAGCAAGCCTTCCTTGGTTCGGGGCGCATCCGAGCAGCAAGGGCACCTGGCTGGCGCGCTCGGCACATGCAGAGTTAGGCTGACCAGTACTGATTTCGTGCAGGTTGATCTGAACAGTTTCGGAGTGGCTATGGGTGAACAGATCGCCAAGCCAGGGCGGCTCCTCGACCGCGATCACGAGTGGGCCCTGCTGACCGGCTTTCTCGCCGATCCGGCACCGGAGCTGCGCCTTGCCATCGTCTCGGGGCGGCGGCGCAACGGGAAGTCGTTCCTCCTGGAGGCGCTGACCGAAGCGGTGGGCGGGCTGTATCTGACCGCGGTGCAGGAGGAGGGCCGGGTGCCCGCACTGCGTCGGTTCACCGAGGCGATCGCCGCGCACGCGGGGGTGCGGCCCGGAGCGATGCGCCTGGACGACTGGCGGGACGTGCTGACCGCCGCGCTGGAGGTGGCGGGCCGGGCGCCGGGCGCACCGCTGATCGTCATCGATGAGCTGCCGTACCTTCTGCAGCACTCCCCGGAGATCCCCGGGTTCCTGCAGCTGCTGTACGACCAGTCCCAGTCGGGCAAGGCGCCCGGTGGCCGGATCGTGCTGTGCGGCTCAGCGATGAGCGTGATGTCCGAGCTCCTGTCCGGCACCAAGCCGCTGCGCGGCCGGGCCGTCCTCGACCTGCGCCTCCCGGCCTTCGACTACCGCACCGCCCGCGAGCACTGGGGGATCGCGGACCCGGCGGTCGCGCTGCAGGTCGACGCAGTGCTCGGTGGCGCTCCCGGCTACCGGCCGCTGGCCGCGGGGCCGGCGCCGCAGGGCGAGACGGAGTTCGGCCCGTGGGTGGAGCGAACCCTGCTGGACCCCGGGCGGGCGCTGTATTCGCGGGTGGAGGCGGAGTTCCTGCTGCGCGAGGACCCGCGGATCACCCACCGCACGCTGTACTACGACGTACTGTCCGCCGTGGCCAGGGGCGCCTCGACCCCGGCCAAGGTCGGCTCGGTGCTGGAACGGTCCCGCTCCGCCATGGTCGCTCCACTGGAGCTCCTGGAGTCCACCGGCTACGTCCGCAAGGAACAGGACCTGCTCAAGACGCGGCACCCGGCCATCAGCGTGGCGGACCCGGTGATCCGCTTCAACCAGCTGATCACCCTGCCCATGGCGGACCTGGCGGAACGGCGGCGCGGCGCCCAGGTGTGGCAGTCGTCCCGGCCGACGTACCACTCGAAGATCCTCGGCCCGCACTTCGAGGAGACCGCGCGCGAATGGGCCCGCTCGTTCGCCACCGACGAGACCGGGCTGTCACTCGGCTCCGTAGGCGCTGCGGAGATCGCCGACCCGGCCGCCCGGACCAAGCACGAGGTCGACCTGCTCGCCCTGGCCCCCGGCGAGCGCCCGCAAAGCCCCAGGTCGGCCATCACCCTGATCGGTGAGGCCAAGGCGACCATCCAGCCACGCGGGCTGAAGGACCTCCAGCGCCTCGAACGCATTCGCGCCCTCCTCGCCGACCAGGGGCACCGGCCCGAAGGTGCGGCCCTCGCCCTGTTCTCCCTGCACGGCTTCCACCCCGATGTCCTGGACGCCGCCAAGCGACGCCGCGACGTTCTCCTCGTCGATATCAGCGCGTTGTACGGCGACGGACCCATGCAAGGCCCGACATGACAAACGGGCAGGGGGAGGTCCGCCCTCAGTTGTGGTTCACGAGAGGGCGGACCTCGATGCCGCTGTGGTCGTGCGAGGCCTCCGCGAGGGCGCCGGCCAGGTCTGTCGCCTCCGTGAGACTGGCGGCCTCCAGCAGGTAGAAGCCGCCGACGACCTCCTTTGTCTCCAGGAATGGGCCGTCAGTGATCAACGGACGTTCGTCCGACCCTGCGCGAACGGTCGCGGCCTTGTCGGCCGTGTCCAGCTGCCCGGACGCGAGAATCGCCGCGCCCGCCTTCGCGACGAAGTCCCGGTGGCCCTCGTCGATCTGCTTGCTCTCCACGGCCGTCATGGTGTTCCACCGCTGCTGGTCGCCGTAGATCAGAACCAGGTACTTCGGCATCTCGGATCCTCCTGTCGTCCGGGCCAGGCTCGGCCCTCGGTTACCCACCCGACGAACGGGCGTGGCGCTAATCGACAGCCGTGTCGCCGATGGCCTGCTGCCGGGGGCACTTAGGTGAGCAGCTCCTGGAGGATGCGCTGCAGCTCGGTGCGGTCCTGGGGGGTGATCCTTGCCAGTCTGCGGTCGTACTCCGCCGCGAGGGCCGTGAGGGCGCGGGCTCGCGCCTCTGTGCCTTCGGTGGTCAGTACGAGACGGTGGCGTCGGAGGTCCGCGTCGTCGATCTCGCGGCGGATGAAGCCCTTGGCGACCAGGTTGCGGACGTAGACCGTCACGCTCGCTTTGGGCAGCAGCAGGGCTGCCGCGATCTCGGCCGGGTACGGCGAGGCTTCCACTTCGGCCAGGACGAAGAACTCCTTCGTCTCCAGCCCGAGATCGGCCAGCTCCACCGTGCAGGCATCCATCACGACGCTCAGCAGCCGCTGGTTCAGCGTCCACAGCTGTGCCCCGTCGACGGTCATGCGGGCCCCTTCCAGACGAGTGGTACGATTCTGTATTAGTTTAGAGATGTACTAGTAACGGTTTCGTACTGGGTGTCTACGGAACGGAACAATAGCCTCGCGAAGGGCGCCAGACATGATTCAGCACCTCGCGATCCCGCGCGGTCCCATCGAGCTTGCCGCCGACCTCTACCTGCCCGATAACGCCGACAGCGCCAACGCCATCGCGCCATTGCGCGCCGTAGTGCTCTCCACCCCCGGCAGCAGCGTGAAGGAGCAGATCGGCGCCAACTACGCCTCCCGCCTCGCCGCCCGCGGAATCGCGGCGCTCGTCTTCGACCCCGCCCACCAGGGGCAGAGCGGCGGCGAGCCCCGCGACCTCGAAGATCCTTACCGCCGCGGCGAGGACATCTCCTACGCCATCGACGCACTCGCCACGACCCCCGGCATCGACCCGCAGCGCATCGGCGTCCTCGGCATCTGCGCCGGCGGCGGCTACGCCGTGCACACCGCCCGCACCGACCACCGCATCAAGGCCGTCGGCACGGTCGTCCCCGGCAATATGGGCACCTCGTTCCGCAGCTTCCAGCCCGACGGCCCGGCCGCCGCACTCGATGCTCTCGCCGATACGCGTACCGCAGAGGCCCGCTCGGGCGGGATGACCCGGGTGAACTGGATGCCCGACACCCTGGAGGACGCCGCAGCAGCCGGTCTGACCGATATCGACACCACCCAGGCCATCACCTACTACCGCACCGAACGCGGCTACAACGATCGCTCCACCAACCGCCGCCTCTCGCGCAGCGATTCCCTCCTGCTGGGCTACGACGCGTTCCACCTGGTCGACCAGCTCATGACTCAGCCACTCCAGGTCATCCTCGCCGGACGCATCGGCAACACCGGCACCTACGACGCCGGAATGCGGCTGTGGAAGATGGCCCCCAACCCCGTCGACCTCATGGTGATCGACGGCGCCGGACACTACGAGATGTACGACGTGCCCGAGTACGTCGACGCCGCCGTCGACCGGCTCACCGGCTTCTACCTCGAAAACCTGTGAACAGTTCGGTCAGGCCTTCTTCAGGTCCTCGGCGAGCATGACGAGGATGCCGCTGGGTGGATGTACTCGAAGAGCTCCAGGCGGCCTTGGCCGTCCGGGGTCTGGAGCATCGCGATGTTGGCGTGGTTGCCGTCCAGGCCGACGGCCGTTTCGGTCCACTCGCCGCTGACCGTGTCGCGGCCGAGGACCGTGAGTCCGAGGTCGGTGAAGAAGGAGATCGCTGCTTCAAGGTCGCGAACGGTGATGCCGACGTTCTCGAGTTTGATGGGCATGCGCCGGATGCTAGCGAGCCGGCGGCGGCAGGCGGCGGCCGTCGGGTCAGCCCGGGGCGAGTCCCGTGAGGGCCAGGTGGAACAGTCGCTGCGCGCGGGTGGCGGGGTCGGGGGTTTGTTCCGTGGCCAGGGTGATGCCGACGATCAGGGTGATCAAGTCCGCGACCGTGATGCCTTCTGCCGCTGTGCCGTGCTGCTGGGCGCGGTGCAGGAGCGGGGCCGCCGCGTCTTCGAGGGCTGCTGAGCAGCTGTTCTCGTGTGCTGGGGTCGCGGCGGTGTCGTAGGCCAGGGCGGTTGCCAGGCCGCGGGCTGTGACGCAGTACGTGACGACCTCGTCCAGCCACTCGCGGAGGGCCTTGCCGCTGTCCGGCTCGGCGGTCAGGTCGCGGGCGCGGGTGCACAGGGCCTCGATGCGTTGCCGGGAGACGGCCTCCAGGAGCGCGTGGCGGGTGGGGAAATGGCGCCGTACGGTCGCCGAGCCGACGCCCGCCGTGCGGGCGATCTGTTCCAGGGACGCTTCGGCGCCGTGGGTGGCCACCTCCGACTCGGCCACCGCGAGGATGCGGGCGTAGTTGCGGCGGGCGTCCGCGCGCTGACGGTCGGGTGCGGGTGCGGGTGCGGGTTCTGGCATGGTCCGCCTCACCTCCAGGTTTGCTAAGCGGCGGGCCCCGCCATATCGTAACCGAAGGCTAAGTGGCGGGCCCCGCCGTTTAGCGTCTGCGAATGGAGAAGCATGTCCGAGCAAGCCGCACCCGCCCCCGCCCCCGTCCTGGTCACCGGCGCCACCGGCAAGCAAGGCGGCGCCACCGCCCGCGCCCTGCGCGCCGCCGGCACCCGCGTCCGCGCCCTCGTCCGCGACCCCGCCTCCGACCGGGCCAAGGCCATCGAGGCGCTCGGCGGTGTCGAGCTGGTCGTCGGCGATCTGCACGACCGCGACTCCGTGATCCGCGCCGCCGAGGGCGCCCGCGCCGTCTTCTCCGTGCAGATGCCCGACATGAGCGGGGACGCCCCCGACTTCGACGGGGAGGTGGCCCAGGGCGTCAATCTCATCGAGGGTGCGAAGGCCGCCGGCGTGCAGCACTTCGTGCACACCTCCGCATCCGGCGCCGGGCAGCACACCGAATCGCCCGGCTGGGCCGAAGGGCGCTGGGCGATGTTGGAGCCCTCCCTCAGCGCCAAGGCCGCACTTCAGGACCGGGTCCGCGAGGCCGGCTTCCGACGCTGGACGCTGCTCAAGCCGGGCTTCTTCATGGAGAACTTCCTCCCCGACTCCGCCTACCTCTTCCCCCGCGGCATCGAGGGCGGCCTCGTCACCGTCCTCCGCCCCGAGACCCGCCTCTCCCTCGTCGCGGCGGACGACATCGGCGCGGCCGCCGCGGCAGCCATCGCCGCACCGGAACGCTTCGACCGCGTCGAACTCGAGCTCGCCAGCGACTACTTGTCCATGCGCGAGATCGCCGGCGTCCTCTCGTACGAACTCGGCGCCGACCTCCCCGCGCCCGACATGACCGAAGCGGAAGCCTTCGCCGCCGGCATGCCCCCCATGGGCCTCTCGCACCACTGGCTGAACGCCGTCGGCCAGCCCGCCCGCCCGCAGTACGCCACCGACCTCGGCATCCCGCTCACCTCCTTCAAGGAGTGGGCGCGGCGCGCAGTCCTTGAAGGTGCGTACGGGCCGCGGCGCGCGTGAGCGAGCGGTCGAGGATCAGAGAGCTGCACCCCGGCTCGCGGCGGCCAGGCGCTTGCGGCGGGTGCGGTAGAGGCGGGTTCCGAGTGGGCGGCCGGCGTGCCAGACGGGGGCGGGGACGGCGGCGCGCAGGAGTTGGGCCTGCTCCTCGCTCGCTCCGTGCAGGGCCATGCCCAGCATCAGCAGGCGCCGCGCGAAGGTCACCTTGCTGAGGGACGCCTCGACGGTCGCCTTCCACTCGCGTTCGGTCAGGTGGCGATCTATGAGCGGCAGGATCTGCTCCTCCTCCAGCGTCAGATGCTCGTACAGCGATGGCAACAGACCTTTCGCAACGGTGGCGACGGCATCCCGGTTGGCGGCGTCGGGGGATTCCTGCCAACGCCGGCCGCCCGCGGCGAGCGCTTTCAACTCGTCGTCGATGAAGGCGTGCTGCCGGTCCATCGTCTCGATGAGCGGCCCGACGTCGTCGGGGCAACGCTTCCGCAGCCGGGGCCACACATGGTCGTCCTCGCTGGTGTGATGGGCGTGCAGGAAGTCGACCATCATCAGGACGTGCCCGGCGACTACGGCGGTGCCGTCCGCGTCACCCGCCGGCACGCCGGTGATCAGGGCGGGCAGAGCGGCGAACTCCCGCCGCAGGGCGTCGTGCGCGCCGATCATGTCGCGGCTGTCGGCCATCTTCTCGTTGCCCAGGGGAGCGGCTTCGAGCTTGTCGTTGTCCATGGGAGCAGCTTCGAGGCCGTACCTTTCAAACCGCATACAACACCGGTACGGCGCGGCCGCCGCGCCATTTGCCGCCGTCGGTGACTTGGGCTTACATGATGCGGTGCTGACGTTTGCGGTGCTGGGTCCGCTCGAGGTCCGTGCGGGCGATCAGCCGGTCGATGTCGGGGGCCGGCTGCCCCGCAGGCTACTGGCGATGCTGATCGCCGCGGAAGGACGGCCGGTCTCGGAGGACGTCCTGGCCGAAGGGCTGTGGGGGGAGCGCCCGCCACGCAATCCCGCGGGCGCCCTGCAGGTGTACGTATCCCGGCTGCGCCGGGTGCTGCCGGGCACGGCGTTGCAGCGCGCCGCCGGCGGCTATCGGCTCCTTGCCGCCGACACCGACACCGACACCGACGTCGAACGGTTTCGTGGCCACCTGGTCCGCGCCCGTGCGCTGGCAGCCGGCGACCGCAGCGCCGAGGCGCACGAAGCCTTCGACGCGGCGCTGCGGTTGTGGCGCGGGACCCCGTACGAGGAGCTGGCCGACGACGAATCGACGACCGCGGTCCGTGCCGCCCTGGTGGAACAGCGCGACAGCGCCCAGGAGGAGGGCGCCGCGGCGCTGCTGGCCACCGGCGACCACGCCGGTGCGGTGGCGATGCTGGAGTTGCTGGTGCACGCCGCGCCGTACCGCGAACGCCGTTGGCAGTTGCTGGCGCTGGCGCTCTACCGTTCGGGACGCCAGGCCGACGCCCTGAAGGCGGTGCGCCGGGTCCGGACCCTGCTTGCCGAGGAGTTGGGCGTCGACCCCGGACCGGAGCTGCGGCAGCTCGAAGCCCGGATCCTGGCGCAGGACCCGGCCCTGGCGGCCGGCGGCGGCGCGGCCGCGGCGCCCGGTGACCGGCCGCTGTCGTCGTTCATCGGCCGCGACGCCGATCTGGCCCTGCTGGACGGCCTCGTCGGCACGCATCGGCTCGTCACCGTCGTCGGGCCCGCCGGAGCGGGCAAGACCCGCTTGGCCGTGGAATGGGCCGGGCGGGACGCCGTCGTCCGGCTCGCCGACGTGGCCGACCCCGCCCCCCTGGTCTCGGCGGTCGCCGCGGCGGTCGGCGTCACCGGGTTCGCCGGGGACCCGTACGAGGCGCTCGTCAAGCGGCTGCGCCTGCGCGGGGAACCCTTGGTGCTCGACAACTGCGAGCACCTCGCCGACGAGGTGGCCCGGCTCGTCGTCGACCTGCTCGACCGGATTCCCGCGTTGCGGGTGGTGGCCACCAGCCGCAGCCCGCTCGGCGTCGACGGCGAGCACACGCTGCCGCTCGGGCCGCTGGCCGCCGACGACGCCGTGACGCTGCTGGCCGATCGCATCCGCGCGGGCCGGCCCGGCTGGTTCGCGCAGGACGCCGACCGCCGGGATCTGCGCCGCCTCGCCGACGCGCTGGACCGGCTGCCGCTGGCCCTGGAACTGGCGGCGGCGCGGGTGCGGACCTTCGGCGTACGGGGGCTGATCGAGCAACTGGACGACCGTTTCACCGTGCTGGGCCGGATCCCGTACGGCACGATGACCCCGCACGCGACGTTGCAGGAGGCCGTCGCCTGGAGCTTCGTTCTGCTCTCCGGCGACGAGCGTGACCTCGCGGTGCGGCTCTGGCCGTACGAGGGTGGCTTTCCCCTGGAGGCCGCGGCCGCCGCCGGGCGCGGCACGGTCGGCTCGCTCGTCTCGCTGGTCGACCAGTCCGTGGTCACCGCGGAGACCGGCGGCGGCACGGCGCGCTATCGGATGCTGGAGACGATCCGGGCGTACTGCCGGTCCGTGGACAAAGATCCGGCGGCGACCCGGGCCGCCCACGCCGTCTGGGTCCGCGAGCTGGCCGCCAGGGCCGTGGGCGATCTGCAGGGCGTACGGTCCGCGGCCACGATGGCGGCGCTGCGGCTGGAGCTGCCGAACCTGCGCGCGGGGCTCGCGCACGACCTGACGCAGGCCCCGGCCGAGGCATTGCGTACGGCCGCGCGGCTCATGTGGTTCTGGATCCGCAGCGGTCTGCTCGCCGAGGGCAACCGGATGCTGACCGCAGCCCTGGCCGCCGCGCCGGACGCCCCGCTCGACGACATCGTGCGGGCCAGGACCGCGTCGGCCGGCCTCTTGTACTTCACCGGCGACGTCACCACGGCACGGCGCATGCTGTCCGAAGCGGTCCTGGCGGTGGGCTCGGAGCCGGAACACCGCAGCCTGCTCGCCGAAGCCCGCTACTACCAGGCTCTGGTCCAGCTGCCGGGAGGCGACCCGGCGATCGCGCTGACCGCGGCGGCCGAGGCGCACGCCATCGCCACCGAGACGCAGACCGCCTGGCTGATTCCGGGCGCCACGATGGCGTGGGGCGCCGCCCTCGTCATGGCCGGCCGCATCGCCGAGGGCAGGCAGCGGCTGCGGGCCGCCGTGCGGCTCGCCGACGCCTGCGGGAAGGTCTGGACGGCCGCGCTCAGCGAGCTCATGCTGGCCCAGACCCTGGTCGACGCGGGAGACGGCGAAGCGCTGCCCCTGCTGCAGATCTCGCTGCGGCGCTTCATCGACGAAGGCGACCTGAGCAACCAGCTGGCCGTGCTGCACAACGGGGCCCTGGCCCTGGACGCGGCCGGCGATGCGGCCGACGCCGCGCTGCTCCGCGACGTGGTCCATTTCCACATGGTGCACAGCGACATCCGGCCGGCCGGGACCTACCTCCAGTCGATCATGCCGCACGGCTGGTACGAAGGCGCCCCTCCCGCTCAGCCGCCGACACTCGACGACGCCGTCGCCGTCCTGACCTCTCCGGCGCGCACTGTCTGACGGCTGACGGCCCGCGCAGCGTCGTCGGCGGCGTGCACACCGACGCGGAATCGCTGCGCGACGCGCCCCGGAACCGACGACCTCGACGAGATCGCCCGCCTGGCCGAGATCGTCCTCTGACCCGACGCACCTCCTCCTCACGGCTGACACGGGCGGGTCGGGGACCGGCCTAGGCTGACGGTATGGAGATCACGGGGGCGCCGCAGGTCGGACCGCCAGAAGGGGAGCCCGGCTGGCGTGGGGTGGAGGCCGGGTTGCTGGCCATGCGGCGGCTGGTCCTGCTGCTGGTGATGGTGCCGGTGACGGTGGCCGTCGGGTTGCTGCCGGGGCTGCTGGCCGGGTGGGGGTGGGCGGCCTTCGCGGCGCTGCCGGCGGCGGTGGTGCTGTGGGGGTGGTGGGCGCTGGCGCGTAACTGGGCGTCCTGGCGGTATGCCGAGCGCGGCGACGACCTGCTGCTCCAGCGTGGCGTCATGTGGCGCGAGGAGACCGTCGTGCCGTACGGGCGGATGCAGCTGGTCGAGGTCTCCTCGGGGCCGCTGGAGCGCAAGTACGGGCTGTGCTCGCTGGAGTTGCACACCGCCGCGGCCGCCACCGACGCCACCATCCCCGGGCTCTCCCCGGCGGAGGCGGAGCGGCTGCGCGACCGGCTCACCGAGCTGGGCGAGGCGAGGTCGGCGGGGCTGTGAAGGTCAGCGATCTGGAGAACGGCCGCCGCCTGCACTGGATAACCCCCTGGCGCCGCGCCTGGGCGCCGGTCGCGGCGCTGGCCGCCTTCGCGGTGCGCGACTTCGAGCAGGCCCGGACGTGGATCACCGAGCTGTCCGTGGGCTGGCTGGTGCTCGCCTTCGTCGTGCTGCTGCCGGTCGCCGTCGCGTACGGATTCCTGTCCTGGTGGTACACCGGCTTCGCGGTCACCGAGACCGAGCTGCGCGTCCGTACGGGCCTGCTCTTCCGCCGCACCGCGCATATCCGGCTCGACCGGATCCAGGCGATCGACGTGTCCCGGCCGCTGTTCGCGCGCCTGACCGGGGTGTCCAAGCTGAAGCTGGACGTCGTCGGCACGGAGAAGAAGGACGAGCTGGCCTTCCTCGGCGTGCAGGACGCCGCCGTGCTGCGCGCCGAACTCCTCGCCCGCAGCGCGGGCAACGCCCCCGGTAGCGCGCCGGATGCGCCGCAGGAGCCCGGGCTCCCCGGGAAGCCCGGGCCTGGCGCGGCTCCCGCCCGGCGGCTGTACGCCCTCGACCGCCGGACGCTCGTCCTCTCCGTCCTGCTGTCCGGCTCCTGCTGGAGCGCGCTGGCCGGTCTTGCCGTGGTGCCGGCGCTCCTGTGGATCTGGACCGGCAGCCCATGGGCCGTGATCGGCGCCGGGCTGCCGCTGACCGGCTGGGTGTGGTCGGCCAGCGGGAACCGGCTCCTGACCGAGTACGGCTGGACCATCGACGACTCCGCCGACGGGCTGCGCCTCGACCACGGCCTGCTCGACCGCGACCACGCCACCGTGCCGCTGGGCCGGGTCCAGGCGGTCA
Organism: Streptomyces boninensis; assembly: GCF_048572725.1. Taxonomy (NCBI): domain Bacteria; kingdom Bacillati; phylum Actinomycetota; class Actinomycetes; order Kitasatosporales; family Streptomycetaceae; genus Streptomyces; species Streptomyces boninensis. The sequence continues at coordinate 4,135,040 of NZ_CP183837.1, read as the reverse complement.
CCATCGCCGAGCCGCTGCTGTGGCGCCGCCGCCGCTGGGTGCGGATCACCCTGGGCGTCGCGGGCCAGGACAAGGAGAAGGGCGGGCTGCTGCTGCCGGTGGGTTCGTACGAGGACGCCGAGCGCGTGCTCGCGCGGGTGCTGCCCGGCGTCGACCTGGCCGCCGCGCGCGCCTGTACGCGCGGGGTGCCGCGGGCCGCGCGCTGGTGCGCGCCGCTGTGGTGGCGCGGGTACGGGCACGGGGTCACCGAGTCGGTCTTCGTCGTACGCCGCGGGCTCCTCAGGCGGTCGATGACCCTGGTCCCGCACGCCAAGGTGCAGTCCGTCCGTCTCACCCAGGGCCCCTGGGAACGCCGGCTCGGCCTCGCCGACATCCACGTCGAGGACGGCGCCAACGCCACCACCGCGGCCCGCCTCCGCCCCGCCGCCGAAGCGACCGCCATCCTCTACGCCCAGGCCGACCGCTCCCGCACCCTCAGGCGGACTCGACGATCTCCTTGAGCCGCTCCAGATCGGCCGCGACGGTGGCGGCATCGCGCCGGAGGTCGTCGTCGCTCATCTCCGCCCGCCGGCGGATGGTGAAGACCACCTCGCTCGCGGCGTCGCCGTCGGCGAGCACCCGGACCGGGTTGTAGACGGTCTCCCCGGAGGGCAGCGTGACGTCGTGATCGAGCACGCCCAGGTCATTAGGGGCCGCAAACGCCACCACGACCCGCCCCATCGGCGACTGAGCCACCCACTGCCCGTCCACCTTCTCGATCGCCCCGCTCAGCCCGTGGGCCCACGCGGGCAGATTGCCCGGGTCGGACGCGTAGCCGTACACGGCGGCGACGGGCCGGTCGATGAAGACGCTGACGTGCCGGGATTCCCTGCTGACAGTGTTCATGGAGCCGACGCTAGCCCGCCACGACCTCCACGGTCTTGAACGAATCGGACCCCTGCAATCCCCCTACAATCCCCCAATGATCACCCTCACCGTCCTCGGCAGCGCCACCCCTTACGCCGCCGACGGCAACCCGTGCTCCGGCTATCTGGTCACCGCCGGCGACACCCGCGTCTGGGTGGACGCGGGCAGCGGCACGCTCGGGGCGCTGCAGCGGTATGCGCGGCTGGACGAGCTGGACGCCATCTGGATCTCGCACCTGCACGCCGACCACAGCGCGGACCTGCTGACCGCCTACTACGCGGCGCTCTACGCCGACGTGAAACTGCCCGCGCCGCTGCCGCTGTACGGGCCGCCGGGCATCGCGGACCGGCTCGCGCACTTCCTCACCAACGGCCCGGACCGCAGCCCGGTCGAAGCCGCCTTCGCGGTGACGGAGCTGCACGACGGCCATCGCGTACGGGTCGGCGCCCTCACGCTCACCACCGCGGCGGTGGCGCACGGGATGCCCGCCTTTGCCGTACGGGCCGAGGACGGCGAGGGCCGGTCGCTCGTGTACTCCGGCGATACGGCGCCGTGTGCCGGGCTGACGCGGCTGGCGCGGGGCTGCGATGTGCTGCTGTGCGAGGCGGACAGCGCGATAGCGGGTGCGGGTGCGGATGCGGATCCACCCGTGCACCACACCCCCGCCGAGGCCGGTGACACCGCGGCGGCGGCCGGGGCCGGGCGGCTGGTCGTGACGCATGTCGGGCGGTCGCTGACGCCGGAGGAGGCGGTGGCCGGGGCGGCGGCGCGGTTCGCCGGGCCCGTCGATTACGCGGCGCCCGGTGCCGTCTTCCCGGTGGGCCGATGACTTTCGGCGCGGGTGCCGGTCTGTCCAGTTGGCCGAACCCACCAGGAGGCAGCTCATGAAGAAGATCACTGCCAGTCTTTTCACCTCGCTCGACGGGGTCGTCGAGGCGCCCGACCAGTGGCACTTCCCGTACTTCAACGACGAGATGGGGGCCTCCGTCGACGCCCGCATCGGTGCCGCCGACACGATTCTCTTCGGCCGCAGGACGTACGACAGCTTCGCCGGCGCCTGGCCGGGGCGCGAGGCCGGGGGTGGGCCCGACGCGCACTTCGCGAAGAAGCTCGGGGACGCGCGGAAGATCGTCCTCTCCCGCTCCAAGCTCGACTTCCACTGGCGCAACTCCGAGCAGTTCGCCGGCGACTTCACCGAGACCGTCACCGCGCTGAAGAACGAGCCCGGCGACGGCATCATCGGCCTCAGCGGCTCGGTCTCCATCGTGCGGCAGCTGCTCGCCGCCGGCCTCCTCGACGAGCTGCACCTGCTCGTCCACCCCATCGCCGTCCGCAAGGGCCTCCGCCTCTTCGACGAGGCCGACACCCCGATCCCGCTCCGGCTCGTCTCGTCCGCCACCTTCTCGACCGGCGTGCTCGACCTGCTGTACGCACCCGCCGAGGCGCCCGCGGCCGCCGGATACGAGTCCGCGAAGACCCATCTGCCCGAGGAGGAGTAGTCCTGCAACCTCCAGGACGCCCCGCACGTCGAAGCGGCGACGGGCGGGCGAGTCCTGGGAGGACGGCATGGGTTGGACCGGCTGGTTCCAGGGGCGGCGGGCGGTGGCGCTCGCCAGTGCGGTGGTGCTCGCGGCGGGGGCCACCGGCGTCTACGCCCTGCTCGACGACGGTGACGACGGCCGCTATCACGGCTGCGACGACGCCGACGCGACCTACGACCCCGCCTACCAGCTCCCGGCCGAGAGCGCGCAGGACTGGGTGTCGTTCGGCGACCACGTCGCGATCTACCACGTCCGCAAGGGCAGCGAAAAACCCACGGAGGAGAAGGAGACGCGCACCGCCGAACTCGTCGTCGACAAGGTGCTGCACAGCCGCCCCGGCGCGAAGAAGCTGCCGCACTCCTTCCGCGCCCGGCTGTGGGAGGTGCCCTGCGAGCCCTGGATCACGACGGGGCACCGGTACCTGGGTCCCCTAGTCTTCGACAGCCCGCTCAAAGGCGACCCCGCGGCCTGGTGGCCGATGCACGGCGGCGGCGTCCTCCCGTACGACGGCAAGGCCATCGGCACCGGCGAGATCATGGGCAAGTCCGGGGAGACGCCGCCCGACGAGCGCTCCCCCTTCGGCCTCTCCAAGCAGATGCACGGCGAGCACGCCCTGTCGCTCCAGAGCCTCCTCCAGCAGACCGAGCCGTATTCGGAGGCGGCCCGCCATCCCGCGCTTCCGCCGGGCAAGCGGGCGGAACTGGTCAGCAAGTCGCTGGAGCGGCAGGGCGATTCCTGAGACCGAAGCGGCTCACCCCGCGTAAAGCGCCTCCACCTCGTCCCCGTAAGCCGCCATCACCGCATGCCGCTTGACCTTCAGCGACGGTGTCAGCATCCCGTTCTCCTCGGTGAAGCCGCCGTCGATGATGGTGAACTTGCGGATGGACTCCGCCTTCGACACCGCCTGGTTCGCGTAGTCGACCGCCTTCTGGACGTCCGCCAGCAGCTCCGGGTCCTCGCGCAGCTGTGACAGTGGGGTGTCCTTGGGGCGCTTGCGGACCGCGAGCCAGTGGTCCATCGCCTCTTCCTCCAGTGTGACCAGCGCGCCGATGAAGGGGCGCTTGTCGCCGACCACCATCACCTGGCCGACCGGGGGCTGGCTGCGCATCCGGTCCTCCAGGACGGCCGGTGCGACGTTCTTGCCGCCCGTCGTGATGAGGATGTCCTTCTTGCGGCCGGTGATCTTCAGATAGCCCTCGTCGTCCAGCGACCCCAGGTCACCCGTCGCGAACCACTCGTCCTGCTTCACCGCGCTCGTCGCGTTCGGGTTGTTCCAGTACGAGCCGAAGACGATCCCGCCCTTGATCAGCACCTCACCGTCGTCGGCGATCCGGACCGAGGTGCCGGGCACCGGCTGGCCGACCGTCCCCGGGCGTGGCTGCAGCGGCGGGATGATCGTGGCCGCCGCGGTCGTCTCGGTGAGGCCGTAGCCCTCGTAGATGACGACCCCGGCCGCGTAGAAGAAGAGGTTCAGGTCGCGGTCCAGCGGTGAGCCGCCGCTGATCGCGTAACTCAGCTTGCCGCCCAGCTCCTTGCGGATGCGGCGGTAGACCAGCAGGTCGTACAGGCCCCAGGCCGCGGTCAGGCCGAGCCCCGGGCCCTTGCCGGTCTCCAGGAACTTGTCCAGATACGCCTGGCCGAACTTCACCGCGATGTTGTGCGCCCGCTGGAAGGACGACCCGCGGCCCATCTTCTCGGCCATCGCCCGCCCGGTGTCGTGGATCTTCTCGAAGAGATACGGGACGCCGATGACGAAGGTCGGCTTGAAGGTCTTGAACTCCGGCCGCAGCTCGTCCGGCTTGATCGACGGCCAGTGGCCTATCTGGATCTTGGCGGAGAGACAGGCGATCTGGATCGTACGGCCGAGGATGTGGGCGAGGGGGAGGAAGAGCAGCGTCGACGCCTCCTGGCCCGTCACCTCGCGGAAGACCGGGTAGAGCAGCTCGATCGTGTTCGACGCCTCCGCGTGCAGGTTGCCGTGCGTCAGGACGCAGCCCTTCGGGCGGCCCGTCGTGCCCGACGTATAGACCAGCGTCGCGATCGTGTCCGGCGTAAGCGAAGCCCGGCGCTTGGTCACCTCCTCGTCCGTTACGTCCCGCCCCTGCGCCGCCAGCGACGCCATCGCGCCATCGTCCAGCTGCCACACCTGCGGCGCCTCCGGCAGCCCGGCCACCGCGTCCGCGACCGTCGCCGCGTTCTCCGGGGTCTCGCAGACCAGGTGCATCGCGCCCGAGTCCTGCAGGATCCAGGTGATCTGCTCGGCCGAGGAGGTCGCGTAGATCGGGACGGTCTGGCCGCCCGCCGCCCAGATCGCGAAGTCCAGCACGCACCACTCGTAGCGGGTACGGGACATCAGCGCGACCCGCCCGCCCGGCTGCAGCCCGGCCGCGATGAGGCCCTTCGCCGCCGCGGTCACCTCCCGCGCGAAGGTGTCCGCGGTGACCGGCCGCCAGCGGTCGCCCTCCTTGCGGCGGATGACGACCGCGGACGGGTCGTCGGCGGCGTTCGCGTACGGGATGTCCGCGACGCTGCCCGATGTGGCCGGGGCGACCAGGTGGGAGGCGCGCGCCTCCCGCACCACACCGTCCTCGCGGATCAGCTCCACGGTCACCCGGTCGGCCAGGTCGCCACGCTTCTTGGCGGTCTTGAGGTCTTGACGTACGCCCATCGTCTGCTCCTTCAGCTCCGCTGTGGTCGGTGGATCAGCGCTCCAGTACGGCCGTAACCCCAAGGCCGCCCGCCGCGCAGATGGAGATCAGGCCCCGTACCGGCTCGTCGGAGCCCTGCGAGCGCTCGTGCAGCAGCTTCGCCAGCGTCGCGACGATGCGGCCGCCGGTGGCGGCGAAGGGGTGGCCGGTGCCGAGGGACGAGCCGTTGACGTTCAGCCGGTCGCGGTCGACGGTGCCGAAGGCGCCGTCCAGGCCGAGGCGGTCCTTGCAGAAGGCAGCGTCCTCCCAGGCGGCGAGGGTGGCCAAGACCTGGGATGCGAAGGCCTCGTGAATCTCGTAGAGATCGAAGTCGGCGAGCTGCACACCGGCGGCCTCGACCAGCCGCGGCACGGTGTACACCGGCGCGGTCAGCAGCCCGTCCCGCCCCTCCACGAAGTCCACCGCTCCGGTACGGGCGAAGCTGACGTACGCCAGCACCGGCAGCCCGTGTGCCTCCGCCCACTCCTCGCTCGCCAGCAGCACCGTGGAGGCGCCGTCGGTGAGCGGGGTGGAGTTGCCCGCGGTCATGGTCGCGGCGTCGCCGAGGTCCTTGCCGAAGACCGGCTTCAGCCGGGCCAGCTTCTCCGGCGTCGAGTCCGGCCGCAGGTTCTCGTCCCGTTGCAGGCCCCGGAAGTGCGTGATCAGGTCGTCGAAGAAGCCGTTCTCGTACGCCGCCGCCAGCCGCTGGTGGCTGGCCGCCGCGAGCTCGTCCTGCGCCTGCCGCGCGATGCCCCACTCCTTGGCCGTACGGGCCGCGTGCTCGCCCATGGAAAGGCCGGTGCGCGGCTCTGCGTTCTGCGGCATGTCGGGCACGACGTGCTTCGGCCGGACGCCGGTGAGCGCGCCGATCCGCTTGCCGAGGGTCTTCTGCCGGCGGGCCTTGAGCAGCAGCTTGCGCAGGTCGTCGTTGACGCCGAGCGGCGCGTCGCTGGTCGTGTCCACGCCGCCCGCGACGCCGGCCTCGATCTGGCCGAGGGCGATCTTGTTGGCGACGAGGATGACCGCCTCCAGGCCGGTCCCGCAGGCCTGCTGCACGTCGTACGCCGGGGTGCGGTGGTCGAGCTTGCTGCCGAGCACCGTCTCCCGCGCAAGGTTGAAGTCGCGGGCGTGCTTGAGCACGGCACCGGCGACGAACTCGCCGAGCACCTCGCCCTGCAGGCCGTAGCGATCCACCAGGCCGTCGAGGGCCGCGGTGAGCATCTGCTGGTTCGAGGCGGTCGCGTACGCGCCGTCCGAGCGGGCGAACGGGATCCGGTTGCCGCCGATGACTGCTGCACGGCGCGGGCTGGAAGTCATGTGACAGCTACTCCTTGTGGCGCGGGCTCGCTAACTTTACTCTTCAGTAGACTTACTCAGCCGTAAGGAGGATTGCAATGGCCGATCGCTACCAGAAATTCACGGCCTCGGGTCCCGGAGGCTTTCTGGCCAAGCGACTTGGCCTGCCGCGCCCGGAGTCGCTGCGCCGTCACCAGGCCGGGGACCCGGTCGCCGCGGGCCCCGTCGCGGTGGGCGGGCCGGAGGGCGGGCGGCTCGGGAAACCCGTGCGCGAGCTGCTGGAATCCCTCGGCGTCGAGGTCGCGGGCGAGGGCGGCAGGCCGCATGCGCTGGTCTTCGACGCCACCGGCATCACCGCCAGCGAGCGGCTCGTGGAGCTGCACGCGTTCTTCCACTCCCGGATCCGGTCGCTCGCCCCCTGCGGGCGCCTTGTGGTGTTGGGCACACCCCCCGAGTCGATCACCGGCATCCGGGAGGCGACCGCCCAGCGCGCGCTGGAGGGCTTCGTCCGCTCGGCCGGCAAGGAGCTGCGCCGCGGCGCCACCGCGCACCTGCTGCACGTGGAGCCGGGTGCGGAGGGCGCGCTCGAAGCGGTGCTGCGGTTCGCGCTGTCGGCCCGTTCCGCGTACGTGTCCGGGCAGGCGCTGCGGATCGGCGCGGCGGGCACGGTCACCGCCCCCGCCGACTGGGAGCGGCCGCTGGACGGCAAGACCGCGCTGGTCACCGGGGCTTCGCGGGGCATCGGCGCGGTCGTCGCCGAGACCCTGGCCCGGGACGGGGCGCAGGTCGTATGCCTCGACATCCCGGCCCAGTCCGCGGACCTGAAGGCCGTCGCGGCCCGCATCGGCGGCACCGCGCTGGAGCTGGACATCACCGAGGCCGCCGCGGACAGCCGGCTCGCCGGGCACCTGAGCGCCAAGCACGGCGGCGTCGACATCGTCGTCCACAATGCCGGGATTACGCGGGACAAGACCCTCGGCCGCATGGACACCGCCCGCTGGGAGTCCGTGATCGGCGTCAACCTCGCGGCCGTGGAGCGCATCAACGCCCGCCTGCTGGACGGCGATGCCCCGGTGCTGCGCGACGGCGGCCGGATCATCTGCACCTCGTCGATCAGCGGCATCGCGGGCAACGTCGGCCAGACCAACTACGCGGCGAGCAAGGCGGGGCTGATCGGCCTCGTGCAGGCCCAGGCCCCCCTCGTACAAAGCCGTTCCATCACGGTCAACGCCATCGCGCCCGGCTTCATCGAGACCCAGATGACCGCCGCCGTCCCGCTCTTCATCCGCGAGGCAGGCCGCCGCATGAACAGCCTCAACCAGGGCGGCCGGCCGGTCGATGTCGCCGAGGCCGTCGCCTTCTTCGCCTCCCCGGGCAGCGGGGCCGTCAACGGCCAGGTGCTGCGCGTGTGCGGCCAGGCCCTCCTGGGAGCGTGAGCCGCGTGGCGATGCAACGACCCGACGCGATGGTGCAGACCCCGGCGCCCCGGCTGCCGGTGCTGTACGCGAAGGCGCTGCTGCCCAAGGGCCGCGGCGGCGCCGGCGGTGCGGTGCCGGTCAGGGGCCTGGTCCGTACCGGAATCGCCGCGGACAAGCGGCGGCTGCTGCGGTACGCCCAGGTGTGCGGGTTCAAGCCCGGCGAGCAGCTGCCGGTGACGTATCCGCACATCGTCGCCTTCCCCATGTCGATGCAGCTGATGACGGCGCGGGACTTCCCGTTCCCGATGCTGGGGCTGGTGCACATCCGCAACCGGATCGAGCAGCTGCGGCCGATCGCCGCGGACGAGCGGCTGCGCTACGAGGTGTGGGTGAACGAGCCGTACGAGCACCCCAAGGGCGCGGCGTTCGAGGTGGCGGCGCAGTGCACGACGACGGCGGGTGAAGTGGTGTGGCGGGAGGTGTCCACGTATCTCAGCCGCGGCGGCCGGGGCGGCGGGGCGAAGGGCCCGGCCCTGGCGGCGGCGCCGGAGCGGGACGACGGCTGGTCCACCTCGCAGTGGGAGATCCCGGGGAACACCGGCCGCTCATACGCGGCGGTCTCCGGCGACCGGAACCCCATCCACCTGAGCCCGCTGACGGCGAAGCTCTTCGGCTTCCCGAAGGCGATCGCCCACGGCATGTGGTCCAAGGCCCGCAGCCTCGCGGAGCTCGGCGACCGGCTGCCGGACGCGTACGCCGTGGACGTGTCCTTCAAGGCGCCGATCCTGCTGCCGGCCTCGGTCGCCTTCAGCTCGGGCCCGGTGCGCGACGGCGGCCTCGGCTTCCGGCTGGAGAGCCGCGGCCGCGAGCACCTGTGGGGGAGCGTGGGAGAGGTCTAGTGGCGGTCTAGTACGGGAGCGGCCGGCCGGACGGGGTGCGGAGGTCCGGCTGGGGCGTCGTGGTCTTCCGTACGGGGCGGCGGAGCTGCAGCTGTCTCATGGTCGGCACCTCGCTTACGCGGCCACTGGGACGCGGCGTTCGGCGGATGTGATGTGGGCGGGCACCAGTTCGCCGAGGTCGTCGAAGACGATGGTGCCGTTGCACAGGAGGCTCCAGCCCTGTTCAGGGTGGAAGGACACGGTGCGTGCGGACGCGTGGTCACGGTGGTCGGCGGGCGGGCACTGCGGTTGGTGAGTACACATGATGCACCTCTTGGATCCTCTTCTTCTTACGGTGTGGTTCGGAGCTAGTACTCGGGTAGACCGGTCCTGAACTTAAAACTCATCGCTCTTTTTTGTCTCTTCCAGAGTCGTACCCCAGCGGGGGACCCCACATCGGGAGACTGCCCCATCTCTGTAGGTACGGGGTCTTAGATCTGTAGTAGGTACGGCACAGCGCGGGCTAAGGCGCCTCAGTGCGCCCCGCCCGCCTGGCCGTTCAGCGCGCGCGACGTCGCAGCAGCACCGGGCGCAGCCGGCTGTAGCCCCGTACCGAGACAGGGCGCAGGGGGCGCAGGGTGAGCTCACTGGTGTCCGCGAGGCGCTCGGCGCACTCGGTGTCGCACAGGACCGTGCCCGGGCGGGCCACGGAGGTCAGCCGGGCGGCGGCGTTGACCACAGGGCCGTAGACGTCGCCGTAGCGGGAGAGCACCTGGCCGTAGGCCAGCCCTGTACGCAGCTGCGGGATGCCGTCGGGGAGTTGGGCGCCGCCGCGGGCGGTGAGGTCGAGCGCGATGGCGGCCGCCGCGGCCGGGTCCGCCGCGGTGAAGAGGACCTCGTCGCCGATGGTCTTCACGATCCGGCCGCCGTGGTCGGCGACCACGTCGCCGGCCGCGGATTCGAAGAGGTCGAGGATGTGGCTGAGCTGGTCCTCGGACAGGCCGCGGGTCATGCGGGTGTAGCCGACCATGTCGGTGAAGCCGACGGCGAGCCGGCTGGCGGCGGCGGGTTCGTCGGGGGCGGCGAGGGCGCGGCCCGCGTAGGCGGCGAGATGGCGGCGCCAGACGTGGTTCTGGAGGCGTTCCAGCTCGGGCAGCAGCAGCTCCACGAGCTTCGCGAACTCCTCGTCGTCCGCCTGGAGTCCGGGCTGCCGCTCCAGCCAGGACCAGATGGTCACCACCTGCCACTCGGCCAGCCGGGACAGGTGGTGGCCGAGCTGCCTGGCCATCATCATCTCGCTGTCCGCGGTGATCAGACCGGCGTCGATGAAGCGCTCGCCGGCCGCCAGCGCGGACACGTCGCCGTCGGTGAAGGCGACTTCGTCCTCGGGCGTTACGGGAAAGCCGAGCGCGCGCCAGATCGCCTGGGTGCGGTCGGCGGGGACGCCGGATTCGTCGGTGACGTCGGCGCGGGCGTAGCGGCGGCGGCCGCCGAGGAGGATGGACTCGATGCGCTCGCGCGCATCGTCCGTGCCGTCCTCCGGGGTCATGTCGTGTGGACGATCAGCACGTCGGTGCCGGAGCGCCGCGCCACATCCGCCGGTACGGACCCGAGGAGGCGCCCCGCCAGCGAGCGCAGGCCGCGGTTGCCGACCACGACGAGGTCGGCTGCGGCGTCCTGCCCGGCCCGTACCAGGGTCGGCACCGGCTCACCCTGGACGGCGATGGTCTGCAGGTCCACCGCGCCGTGCGCGAGGGCGCGGTCGCGGGCGGTCTGCAGGGTGTCCTCGGCCGGGGCCGAGCCGACGATCTGGTAGGCCTCGTCGCCGAGTTGGTCCTGGGCGCGGGCCATGTCGCGGCCGCGCATCGGGTAGTACGCGCAGACGATGACGAGCTTGGCTTGGCTGTCGGCTGCCAGTTCCGCCGCTTTGGCGACTGCCGCGAGGGACGACTGCGAGCCGTCCGTGCCGACGAGGATGGTTTGGTACGCACTCATTCTCATGGCCTCCTGAAGAAGCCCGCCGCCGCGGCCGCGGCGGGAAGTGCGGAGGGGTCCGGGGGCGGCAGCCCCCGGTCCCCCTTCCTTGGTGGAACGTGGCCGAGCGCTAGCGGATGTGCTTGCCGGAGATCGCCCGTGCGATCACCAGCCGCTGGATCTCACTCGTGCCCTCGAAGATGGTGTAGATCTTCGCGTCGCGGTACATCCGCTCGACGGGGTGCTCGCGGGAGTAGCCCGCGCCGCCGAGGATCTGGATGGCCTTCTCGCTTGCCGATACGGCCAGTTCGCCGGCCCGCAGCTTGGCCATCGAGCCCTGCCCGGCGTCGAAGACCTGGTCGTTACGGGCCATCCACGAGGCCTGCCAGATCAGCAGCCGGACGGCCTCGATCTCCGTACGCATGTCGGCGAGGGAGAACGCGATCGACTGGTTCTCGATGATCGGGCGGCCGAAGGCCACCCGCTCGCCCGCGTACTCCAGCGCGTACTCGTACGCCGCCCGCGCGATGCCCAGCGCCTGCGCGCCCACCGTCGGCCGGCTGACCTCGAAGGTGGCCATCGCCGCCTGGCCCTTGGCCTTGTCGCCGGAACGCGCCCGCGCGAGCCGCTCGTCGAGCTTCTCCTTGCCGCCGAGCAGGCAGCGGCCCGGGACCCGTACGTCGTCGAGGAAGACGTCCGCGGTGTGCGAGGCGCGCAGGCCCAGCTTCTTGATCTTGCGGTTGCCGACCAGGCCCGCCGTGCCCGGCGGGACGATGAAGGCGGCCTGGCCGCGGACGCCGAGCTCGGGGTCCACGGAGGCCACGACGACGTGCACATTGGCGATGCCGCCGTTGGTGATCCACGCCTTCTGGCCGCTGAGCACCCACTCGTCCTTGGCCTCGTCGTAACGGGCCCTGGTGCGCATCGCGGACACGTCCGAGCCGGCCTCCGGCTCGGAGACGCAGAACGCCGCCACCTTCGGGTCGTTCTCGTCGCCGAAGCACTCCGGCAGCCACTCGACCATCTGGTCCGGGGTGCCGGAGGAGAAGATGCCGGCGGCGGCGAGAGAGGTGCCGAAGAGGGCCATGCCGATGCCGGCGTCGCCCCAGAACAGCTCCTCGTTGGCTATCTGGAGGGACAGCCCGGTGTGGTCGGCGAAGAGCTCGGCCAGGGACTCGAAGCCGTAGAGGCCGATCTTCGCGGCCTCCTGGATCACCGGCCAGGGGGTCTCTTCGCGCTCGTCCCACTCGCTCGCGGCGGGCCGTACGACGTCCTTCGCGAAGCCGTGCACCCATTCGCGCAGGTCCCGCTGCTCCTCGGTGAGTTCGAGGGAGAAACCAGCCATGTCGTTCGTGCTCCCTGTCTTATCTGTACGGGGCCTCAGGCCTTGGGGATGTCGAAGAGGCTCGGCAGCTTGGCCGCGAGGCCGACGTCGCCCGCCACCTTCAGCTTGCGGGTCATGAACATCGACACCGGGCTGCCGTTGCCGGACACCAGCTTCAGGAACGCGGCGTCGCCGAGGACGAGGGTCACCCGCGGCTCGCCCTCGGTGCGGCCCTCGGTGATGGTGAGCTTTTTGTCGGCTATGGCCGTCTCGTAGACGATGTCGCTGTCGCCGGTGATCTTCCAGCGGATGACGGCCTTGAGCGGGCCCGCCGCGTCCGGGCGGAACTGGCTCTCCATGCGCTGGAAGATCTCGGCGGCGATGCGGCGGCGGAGCGCGTCGTCGCCGCTGAGCTCGTCGATCTCCTTGTTCGAGAACCCCTTGACGAGCTTCGCGAACTCCTCCGGCGAGACGCTGGCGAAGTCGAGGCTCTCCAGCTCGGCCTTGGTCTTGTCGGCCATCAGCAAACACCCTTCTCAGTGTTCTTACTCTGGAGTAAACTTACTCAGGAGTTAAGTTAGCCGTTGGACACGTAAGGTGGCAAGGGTGAGTGGCACACGCAGGAGACGACTTCCCCGGCAGGTCCGGGAGCAGCAGATCATCGACGCTGCGGTGCAGGTGTTCTCCAAGCGCGGGTACCACGCCGCGGTGGTCGATGAGATCGCGGACCTCGCAGGGATCTCGAAGCCGATGGTGTACCTGTACTTCGGCTCCAAGGAAGGCCTCTTCATCGCCTGCATCAAGCGTGAGGGCGAGCTGCTGACGCATGAGTTCCAGCAGGCGGCGGCCGTCGAGCAGGGGGCCGATCAGCAGTTGTGGGCGGGGCTTTCCGCGTTCTTCTCGCATGTGGCCGCCAACCGGGACGGCTGGATCGTCCTCTACCGGCAGGCCCCCGAGCAGGGCGGCGAGATCGCGGCCGAGGTTGAGCGGCAGCGTGCCGCCGTGATGACGGCGGTGACGGGCCTCGTGGGCGCTGGGATCCACGGCAGCGACAGCAGCGCGGGGCTGGGCGATCAGGACGCGGAGTTCGTGGCGCATGCTCTGGTCGGCGCGGCAGACTCGCTTACGGGATGGATGGCCGACCACCCGGACGAGGCCCCCGACCGGGTCACGCTGCGGCTGATGAACATGGTCTGGGTCGGCATGCGACAGGTGCTCGCGGGCGAGGTGTGGACGCCCCCGGAGGGGGCGGCGGAGCCGGTCGAGGGCTGACCTCACGCCCGCACCGACCTCACTCCCGCCCCGGCAGCGCCCTTAGGTGCGCCCGCGCCACCGAATCATCCGCGCGCGCCGGAGGTACGCGATAGCCACCGCGGCCCCGCAGTTGCAGGGCCCGTAGCACCAGCTCCAGGGAGAAGCGGGCGTCCGGGTCCGTCAGTTGGGCGCCGAAGGCCTTGTCGAGGTTGCGGAGACGGTAGCGGACCGTTTGCGGGTGGAGGTGCAGCAGCTCGGCCATTTGCACCGCGTTTCCGCGGGTGTCCAGCCACGCCCGCAGGGTGTCGATCAGGCGGTCGCGCTGGTTCGGGGTGAGGTCGTCGAGCGGGGACAGCCGGCGGCGGGAGAGCAGCTCCAGCAGCGCCGGGTCGGAGAAGAGCCAGAGCGTGACCAGGTGATCGTCGGCGTAGGTGTACGGGTGCTCCGGCAGCACGCCCGCCTCGACCAGCGCGAGGGTGCGGCGCGCCCACCGCAGCGACTCGGGCGCCGCGGCCAGCGGCACCGTCACCCCGATCGCGAAGCGGACGTGCGCGGGCGTCGCCCGCAGCAGCGCGCGGCGGTCGTCGTCCATCGGGCCGGGGATGAGCCCGTGCGGCTGCGGGTCGTCCAGGTCCAGCAGCACGTCGTCGGAGATCGCACCGCGGTCGGGCTTCTTCTCCGCGCTGTACGCGATCAGCGTGACCTCGTCGGGCAGCGGCCAGCGGGCCCGTTCGGCGAGCTCCGCCAGCGCCGCCCGCGGCGCTGCCGGGCCCTGCAGGATCATCGCGAGCAGCCGCTGCCGGTGGGTGTCCTGCCCGTTGTCGAGCTCGGCCCTGGCCTCCAGATAGCCCTCGCGGGCGACATCCACCAGCTCGTCCATGTACGCGAAGAGCGCGTCCGCGAAGGCCAGCATGAGCGTGGTGGAGTGCCCGTACCGGCGCGCGGTCCGCTTGGCGCGGCGCAGCGCCACCCGGGCGCCGATCCGGAAGGTCGCCTCCATGGTGTCGAGCTCCCGGCCCTCGTACGCCTCGAAGCGGCCGAACATCCGGCACACCTTGTCGCGCTGCGCCGTCGGGGTGTCGGGGGAGGCCACCTTCTCCACGAAGGTCGCGAGGTTCGCCTCGACGATCAGCGGCACCGCGCGGGCGTACGGGCCGTCCAGCACCTGCGCGTACTCGGGGATCGAGCGGCGGATCTCGGCGATCGTCTCCTGGATCAGGCTCGGCAGCTCGGGCCGCATGATCGCGGCGAACTCCGCGGGCAGCGACCCGAAGGTGCGGGTGAGATCAGCGCGTACGGGACGGGGGGTGCCGGGGGTGCCGGGGGTGCCCATGACAATCCACTCACCTTTCCGCGGCGCGGCTGCGCAACTGGAGGGCACGCAGCACCAGTTCGATGGTGAAGCGGCGGTCGGGGTCGGTCAGCTGGGTGCCGAAGGCCTTGTCGAGATTGCGGAGGCGGTAGCGGACGGTCTGCGGGTGCAGGTGCAGCAGCTCGGCCATCTGGACGGCGTTGCCCCGGGTGTCGAGCCAGGCCCGCAGGGTGTCGATCATGCGGTCGCGCTGGTTCGGGGTGAGGTCGTCGAGGAAGGTGAGCTGGCGCCGGGCGAGCGCGTCGGTGAGCTTCGGGTCGGCGAACAGCCAGAGCGTGACGAGGTGTTCCTCGCAGTGCGCGAAGGGCCCCGCGTCGATGATCCCGTGCTCCGCGAGCTGCAGCCCGCGCCGCGCCCACCGCAGCGACTCCGCCGCCTCTTCGAGCGGCACGGGCAGGCCGACGGCGGCGCGGACGGTGTCGGGCGAGGCGTCCATGAAGGCGCGGCGGGTGGCGTCGATGGGGGCCGGGCAGAGGGCGTACGGCTGCGCGTCCTCCAAGTTGACCAGCATGTCCGGGGTCATGGCCGCCCGGTCGGGCAGCCGGCCGGGCGCGTACGCGATCAGCGCCACCTGGTCCGGGATCTCCCAGCGGGCCCGCTCGGCCAGCTCGGCGAGGGCCGAACGCGGGGTGGCGGGCCCGGCGAGGATCAGCTCCAGCAGCCGCTGCCGCTGGCTGTCCTGGCCGCCCGCCATCTCGGCCTTGGCCTCCAGATAGCCCTCGCGGGCGACATCCACCAGCTCATCGACGTACGCGAACAGCTGGTCGGCGAAGACGATCATGAGGGTGGTGGAGATGTTGTAGCGCCGCGCGACCTTCTTGCCGCGGTGCAGCGCGAGCCGGGCGCCGATCCGGAACGCCGCCTCCATGGTGTCCAGGCCGCGGCCCTCGTACGCCTCGAAGCGCCCGAACCGCTGAAAGGTCTTGTCCCGCTGGATGGTTGACGAGCGCGGCTCGCCGACCCGCTCCACGAAGGTGCTCAGCGCCTGCTCCACGATGAGCTGGATCACCTTCCCGTACGGGCCGTCGTGCAGCACCGCGTACTCCGGGATGGTCCCGCGGATCTCCGCTCTCACCTCTTGGATGAGGCTGGGAAGCTCCGGGCGCATAATGGCCGCGAACTCCGGCGGCAGCTGCCCGGCAGGGTGGTTCGTCTCCGCCGCACGCATCGCGATCGTCATGGCAAATCCCCTCACTGCCGGCGATACGGTTGTCACCTGCCGGCCGGGCTGCGGCGGGGGCGCGCCCGGACATGACGACCGTTCTTGCCGGTCACTCAAGTGATCATTCGGACCTCTGAGCACCTAGCACCGTAGAGCAAGTGGGCGAAGAGCGCAGTACTCACTGCTCACATCTGACAGCACTGCGTTCACTGCCCTCCATAGGGCGCACCCGGCTGAGCCCTAACGTCAAGGGGCGGGGTGGCGATACGTGCGCGGAGTGATGACGTTCGGGGTGTTCTTGCGCGTCAGGTGATGAAGTATGCGAGGTGCGGTGAGCCGCGGGGCCGCGTTCCTGCGCACCCACTGAGCAAGCGCTCGGACGGCAGCTCGGCCGCATGGCGTGCTCACTTCCGTACGAGAAGAGCCCCGGGAATTGCTGCCGAGTGGATAAGGGAATTCACTCGTGGATTACCCTGCGGTCCTTTCTCATAGAGTCACTGCTGCCATGCCCGCAGCAGATCTTCCGGCCCGTATGCAGCTTGTAGGCCGGAGCACTTCACCCCGCTGCGGGACACCGCGACGAGCGGGACGGGATCGTCCGTGACCGCGGCGCGGTGCTTGTGCAGCGTGGCGAGATCGTGGCTGTCGAACGGGGACTTCTCCAGCCACTTGACGGAGCCGAGGAAGTGGAGCTGCTTGGCGACCGGAGCACGATCGGCCCCGACGATGTCGATCTCTACGTCGTTGCTGCGAGTCCAGTAGCCGCCGATGGCCGGAGCGGCGGGCAGCTCCCCGTCGGGGAGCAGCCGGGCGAGGGACTCGCGCACGAGCGGCTCCACGGCCCGGCCGCGCCAGCCGGGCCACTGCTCCTTCACGCGGGCGAGGGTGAGGTCGCCTCGCATGCGCTCGATCTCTGCCATGTGCGGCTCCAGGAAGGCCAGCCAGAAGCGCAGGTACGGATCAGCGATCCGGTAGCGGCGCTCCTTGGACGGCCGTAGGGATACGGGCAGTTCGGCGGCGACCACACGCTTGTCGGTGAGTACTTCCGTCGCTCTGGTCAGCGTGGTGTGGGCAATGCCGCCCGCTGCTCGGGCGATGTTGGTGAAGGTCCGCTCGCCGCTGCCGATCGCCTTGAGGACCTCCCGCCCCATCGCCTGCGGCGGGAACTCCGCCGCCAGCGAGCGCTCGGCCGAGACCAGCAGGGCGGAGATGGGATTGGCCAGCGACGACTTCAGGAAATCCCACACCGAGGCGCCGCGCGGCCACTCCCGGCAAATCAGTGGCAACCCGCCGGTGACGAGGGCGGCGTCGAGAGCCGCGGCGGCGTCCAGGTCGAGCATCTCTGCCAGATCGGCGGGATTCAGCGGGCCGAGGATCATTTCCTGACCGCGTTGGTGAAACGGGCGCTCGTAGCTGTTCAGCGCCTCCATCATCGACAGGTCCGAGCCAACGAGCAGAAGCAGTACCGGCTTGCGGCTCAGCAGCCGGTCCCAGGCGCGCTGCAGCATGCCTTCAAAGGCATCGATCCGCTCCATCAGGTACGGCACCTCATCGATGACGACCACGCTGGGCTCGTCGTCCGGAAGCAACTCCGCAAGGAGCCGGAAGGCCGCATTCCACTGTGTCGGGGCCTCCTCCGCGAACAGCGCCCGCTCCGGCAGCGTCGAAGCGGCCACGGCCTCACCCAGCTCCATCAGCTCCGTCTCGGTCGACCCTCCGCCCGCGGTGAAGAACAGACTGGGCACCTTGCTGCGCCGCAGGAATTCCTCGACGAGGCTGGACTTCCCCACTCGCCGGCGCCCGCGCATCAGGATGCACTGGCCGGGCTGCGCGGAGCCGGTCCCCTCTCGCAGCGACGCAAGAGCCGTGTCGAGAACCCGCAGCTCACGCTTGCGGCCGATGAAGCGTTGCATGGGCGTGGCCTCCGCATGTCACGTCGTATGGTAGCGCAAGGAATACTATCTCGATTGAGAGTATCTTGCATGCCGCTCCGGTCGACCTTCCGGCGGAGCGCGGTGTTGGGGTCGAGTCGGCCCGCCTCGGGACTGCCTACTCACTCCCGCGCGCTAAGCGACGGAATGCATGCTCCCTGGCTGACAAGAATCGTCGCGACCGCTGCCGATCGTTCCGGAATTCGAGATGCCCATTGCTCGAACTCGTGAATTCTCCATACGATTCGGACATGGCTGGGAGGTGGCGAAACCTCCTGCAAGTGCACTCTCTGGGGGAGAAGTGAAGCGAAGGTTCAAGGGGGCCAACCCGTGGGTAGTTAGACCTGACGGGGAGGCGAGGTTTGTCAATAGCTCGATTACTGTCACCGGGCTGAGCAGTAATCGCTCCCTGCATTGCTATTTCTCCATAGATGGAAGCCCGATGGCAGATTTTCGGGCGGCTTCACCTGGCGAAGGAGCACCCACTTGGTTCGTGGGCGATCAGTTCCCGCTCTATACTGGGCAACCACGAATTTGCCCGGATGTATTAGGTCTGAATATCATGATGACGGCATAGTTGGCAAATATACCAACTCGACTGGGCGTTTCAGCATCTTCTCGAGCAGCGGTATGACTGCCAGCAAAGGTACAGGTGAAACGATAGCCTGTCACGGGTATTTTCGGCAAGGTGAGCAGGTAGACATCACAGGATCGTTCCTTATCTCCCCTCGGCAGACCCGTAGCGGATAGCGGTGGTGAGCGCCTAGCGCCGGCTGACGTCTCTCGGCCGTTCGTGTGGGTTCAAAGATGCCATGCATGTTGATCATCTGGCGATGATGCGGGGCGACAGTATTGCGCCATTGGTGATAAGTGCTCAGATTGATCTCCTGTGCCGTCCGTGCTCACTCTTGTATGAATCTCGATCCTAAGTTGTTACCGTTCGGATGAGATATTGGCCGGAGCGCTATCTTTGCTGGGTTTCTTGCAATGAAGCATTGCGTCACCCGGTTACCCGTACGTAACGTCCCATTCGCAAGTTGCGGGGATTACCTGCCGTATCCCTCGGGCCCATTGCACCGGTCTCAGCCTCCCTGGTCCGGTCGGGGCCGCACCGCACGGGCCCCGTGGCCGACCCCCCTTGGCCGCGGGGTCCGTGACCGTAGTCCAGTCCCAACACCGTCCCCCGGGAGTTGAGCGATGAGAGGTGCCGTGAGTCGCCGGCACGGGCTGCGCCTGGCCGGCGTGGGCTGCCTGGCGCTGGTCGCGGGGCTGCTGTCCGGGTCGGGGTCCGCCGTGGGAGAGCAGAGCGCGCGGGTGGCGGCGGAGTACGAGTGCGCTGTCCTCGGCGGGGGCACGCAGGCAATCTCCGTCGACCTCGCTCAGGGCTATCCCGAGAGCGGGACCGCCGGGAAGGCCATCCAGCCGGGGGAGTTGACCGTACGGGTCACCGTCCCTGCGACGGGCGTGGCGAAGCTGCTGCCCGAGGACGCCGCCACGGTCGGCGGGACCGCGGCGCTCACCGCGACAGTGACGCAGGGATCCGAACGGGCCGAGGCGGGGTGGAGCGGGCTTGCCGCCAAGAGTGATGAGGTGCGGGTGCCCGCGGAGGGGGAGCTGGAGCTGGCCTTCGCGGGCAAGGTCGCGCCGGTGACGGTCGGCTCCGGAGGTGATGTCACCTTTACGGCGGGGCGGCTGGAGCTGACGCTGAAGAGCGCGCCGCCGGAGGGTGCGGCCAAGTCGACGCAACTGACCTGTGGGCCGGCGGACGGGGCGCGTACGAAGCTCGCGACCGTGCCGGTCGAGGAGGCCGAGGATGGCGGTGGCGGTTCGTCCGACACGCCGTCGGGCTCGGCTGGGCCCGAGGTGGACGGGAGCAGTGGCGGCTCCATCGACACCGGTGTGCAGCCGTTGGCGTCCGCGGGAAAGTGTCCGACGACACCGCCCAAGGGCAAGCTCAACAAGGAGTTCCTGCCCAAACCGCCACCGGGCGCGGATGTCGGCGAAGAGGGCGAAGGGACCCCGATGTGCGCCGTCCCCGCCGGCTTCGCCACCATGCGCAAGCAGAATCAGTCCGCGATCGTCAACGATCCGCGGGGGCGTGGCCGTACGGGTCTGATGCAGCTGGCCTTCCAGAAGCGCACCGTCACCGCCGAGGGTTACAACGAATTCGATTCGCTCGGGATCATGAAACTGGCCGACAGCCGGTCCACATTCCTGACCTTCGGCTTCCAGCCGACCACGGCGAGCGTGCGTTTCGAGCCTGAACCGGCCACCGTCGTTGCCATCACCGGCGGCGGCAGGAAGCCGCGGGTGACCGTCGGCTACTACCAGCACCTGCGGCTGCACAACGTCACGCTCAACGGCGCGCCGCTCGACGTCGGATCCCGCTGTCGCACGTCCAAGAAGATCCGCACGGTGCTCACCGGCAGCTACATCGTCGGATCCGGCGGCACGCTCGAAGGCTCCATCGACATCCCGAAGTTCAGTGGCTGCGGTGCCGGCGGTGAGGACCTCGATCCGCTCATCAACGCCTCGATCGCCGGCCCCGACAACCCGCTGAAGATCGAGCAGGGCAACGCCTGCGGCGGCGGCAGCACCACCTGCGAGGTGCCGCGGCTGCCGAAACTCTGACGAATCCGACTCATCTCCGGGAGGTGCAATGGGAATCGAAGTAGTCGTCGAGGGTCTGACCAAGACATTCGGCAAGCAGAACATCTGGCAGAACGTGACGCTCACCCTGCCTCCCGGCGAAGTGAGCGTCATGCTCGGGCCGTCCGGCACCGGCAAGACCGTCTTTCTCAAGTCGCTGGTGGGGCTGATCCGGCCGGAGCAGGGGCGGGTCATGATCGACGGCGTCGACATGGTCAACAGCCGGGAGCACGAGGTCTATGAGACCCGGAAGCTGTTCGGGCTGATGTTCCAGGACGGGGCGCTCTTCGGGTCGCTGCCGTTGTACGACAACATCGCCTTTCCGCTGCGCGAGCACACGCGCAAGAAGGAGTCGGAGATCCGCCGCATTGTGATGGAGCGGATCGACATGGTCGGGCTGCTCGGGTCGGAAGGCAAGCTGCCTGGCGAGATATCGGGTGGTATGCGCAAGCGTGCGGGGCTGGCGCGGGCGTTGGTGCTCGATCCGCAGATTCTGCTCGTCGATGAGCCTGACTCGGGCCTTGATCCGGTGCGTACGGCCTATATCTCGCAGCTGCTCATCGATCTGAATGCGCAGATCGACGCGACGATGCTGATCGTCACCCACAATCTGGATATCGCCGCCACCGTGCCCGACAACATGGGCATGCTCTACCGCCGTGGGCTTGTCATGTTCGGGCCGCGCGAGGTGCTGCTGACCAGCGAGGAGCCGGCGGTGGAGCAATTCCTCGCCGGGCGCCGGATGGGCCCCATCGGCATGTCCGAGGAGAAGGACCAGGCGACGCTCGCCCTGGAGCAGCTCAACGGCGTCGGCGAGAACATGCGCGGCCCGCGCGGCCTGGAACCGCAGCTGGAGCCGACACCGGGAATGCCGGTGCGCGGCGCGGTGCGGCGGCGGCGGGAGCGCGTACGCCACATGCTGCACGACCTGCCGCCGAAGGCGAGGCAGGCAATCGAGGACGACCTCGCCGCCGACTTCGAGGCGGCGACGCGCCCGCTGCCCGTACGCGACCCGGAGAAGCCGCGCTTCTCGCCTGGCGGCGGCATCGGCGGTACCGGCTCCGGCGGCATCGGCGGCGCGATGGGGCAGGGGCTGGCGGCCACGGAGCCGGCGATGCCCGCTGCCGGGCCGGAAGCGGGGGCCGGTGATTACGGGGCCGGGGAGCGGGCGCCCGGCGCGTACGGGACTGGAGGGCAGGAGCCCACTGCGTACGGGCCCGGGGAGCAGGAGCCTGGCGCGTACGGGCCCGGCGGCCAGCCCTTCGGCGCGGGCCAGGAGCGCGATGGCGGCCAGAAACCCGGTGCGTACGAGCCCGGCCTTCCCCAGCCCACCGGCGGGCAGGACGCGCCCGGCGCCCCCCAGCCCGACCCCGCCGCCCACCGCGGCTTCTTCACCCCCAAGGAGCGCCCGTGACCGCCCCGCCAGGGACCCCGCCCCCCGCCGCAGGCGACCCCGTCGGTGGCGAGCCGGCCATACACCGCGCCCACGGGCCGGAGGCCCAAGCGCCCCCGCCCCGCCCGATACGGCAGCCCCTTCCGGGGCTGGGCGTGCTGCGCGAGATCGGCAGCATGTTCGCGCTCGGGCTCTCCGTCACGCGGCTGATTTTCAAGCGGCCCTTCCAGACGCGGGAGTTCATCGAGCAGTTCTGGTTCATCGCCAGCGTGTCGATCCTCCCCGCCATGCTGGTCACGATCCCCTTCGGGGCCGTGATCGCGCTGCAAGTCGGGTCGCTGATCTCCCAATTCGGCGCGCAATCCTTCACCGGCGGCGCCAGCGTCCTGGTCCTCATCCAGCAGGCCAGCCCAATGATCGTCTGTCTGCTCATATCCGGCGTCGCCGGCTCCGCGATCTGCGCGGACCTCGCCGCCCGTACGATCCGCGAGGAGCTGGACGCGATGGAGGTCATGGGCATCTCGCCCGTGCAGCGCCTCGTCGTACCCCGCGTCCTCGCCGTCGTCATCGTCGCGCTGCTCCTCAACGGGCTGGTGTCCGTCGTCGGCACGCTCGGCGGCTACTTCTTCAACGTCATCATGCAGAACGGCACTCCAGGCGCATATCTCTCCTCTTTCTCCGCGCTCGCGCAGCTGCCCGACCTCTACATCAGCGAGATCAAGGCGGGCATCTTCGGCTTCATCGCCGGGATCGTCGCCGCCTACCGCGGCCTGAACCCCAAGGGCGGGCCCAAGGGCGTCGGCGATGTCGTGAACCAGTCCGTGGTCTTCACCTTCCTCCTTCTCTTCTTCGTCAATGTCGTGATCACCGGCATCTACCTGCAGCTCGTCCCCACCAAGGGGGTGGTCTGAAGCCATGGCCGTCATCGAGCAGCCGGGCCCGGCCGCCCAGGGGGAGCCTGAAGAGCCGCCGCAGAAGAAGGGCTTCATAAGGAACGGGCTGCCCGCTCACCGCCCCGCCACCGCCGAATGGTTCCGCTGGCTCGACCGCCCCGGCGACGAGCTGCTCTTCTACATCCGCGCCCTGCTGTGGATACCGCGGGCCGTGCGCCGCTACCCGAAGGAAGTGCAGCGGATCTTCTCCGAAGTCTCCTTCGGCTCCGGCGGCCTCGGCGTCATCGGCGGCACCGTCGGGGTGATGGTCGGCATCACCGTCTTCACCGGCACCGTCGTCGGCCTGCAGGGTTACGCGGCGCTGAGCCAGATCGGCACCGACGCCTTCACCGGGTTCGTGTCCGCGTACTTCAACACCCGCGAGATCGCGCCCCTCGTCGCCGCACTCTCCCTCTCCACCACCGTCGGCGCCGGCTTCACCGCCCAGCTCGGCGCGATGCGGATCAACGAGGAGGTCGACGCCCTGGAGTCGATGGGCGTGCACTCCATCCCGTATCTCGTCTCCACCCGCATCGTCGCGGGCGCGCTCGCGATCATTCCGCTGTACGGGATCGGGCTGCTCGGCTCGTATGTCGCCTCGCGCGCGGTGACGACGCTCTTCAACGACCAGTCCACCGGCACGTACGACCACTACTTCAACCTCTTCCTGGTGCCGACGGACGTCCTCCTCTCCTTCCTCAAGGTGCTGATCTTCAGCGTCCTGGTGATCCTCGCCCACTGCTATTACGGCTTCCGCGCCGCCGGCGGCCCGGCCGGCGTGGGCGTGGCCGTGGGCCGTTCCGTACGGACCGCGATCGTGCTGATCAGCATCACCGACTTCTTCCTCAGCCTGGCGCTCTGGGGCGCCACGACGACGGTGAAGGTGGCGGGCTGATGAGCGCCACGAGCAGCGCCACGACCAAGATGCGGCCGAACGAGCGCACCGTGCGCCGCCGCAGGCGCACCGCCGGTGTCGTCTATCTGCTCGCGCCCGCGCTGCTGATCTGGCTGTCGCTTGCCGTCTACGACAAGGAGTTCCGCGACTCGGACACGGTGATCGTGGAGACGGCGACCGTCGGCAGCGAGATGAATCCGCACGCGGATGTGAAGCTGCGGGGCGTCGTCATCGGCGAGGTCGCGAAGATCGACACCAACGGGGAGAAGTCCCGGCTCACCCTGGAGATGCAGCCCGGGAAGATGAGCCACATCCCCGCCGATGTCACCGCGCAGCTGCTGCCGACCACCCTCTTCGGCCAGCGGTACGTCTCCCTCGTGCCGCCGCGCGCCCAGGCCACCACGCAGACCCTCGCCGCCGGCGCCGTCATCCCGCAGAACCGCAGCCGCAACGCGGTCGAGCTGGAGGAAGCCCTCGACAATCTGCTCCCGCTGCTCACCGCCGTACAGCCGGAGAAGCTCTCGGCCACCCTCTCCGCGCTCTCCAGCGCCTTCTCGGGCCGCGGCGAAAAGATCGGCAAGGCGATGACGACGCTCGACGGCTACCTGAAGGAGTTCAACCCGAACCTCCCGGAGCTGAACAAGGACATCAAGCACCTGGTGAAGGTCTCCGACACATACGCCGACGCCGCGCCCGACATCGTCGACGCGCTGCACGACGCCACCACCACCAGCGCCACCCTCGCCGAGCAGCGCGCCGAGCTCTCGACGCTCTACGCGTCGGTGACGGCGAGCTCGCAGGACGTGGACACGTGGATGAAGCAGAACAGCGCCAACCTGATCCGCCTGGCCGGCACCGCCCGCCCGACGATGGAGATCCTCGGCCGGTACGCGCCCGCCTTCCCCTGCACGCTCGCGACGGTCGCCGACTTCGTGCCGCGGATGGATGCGGCGCTGGGGAAGGGGACGAATCAGCACGGGCTGCATGTGGATGTGAATGTGGTTCGCGATCGGGGTGAATACCTTCCCGGGCGGGACGCGCCGAGTTACGGGGCCGGGGGCGGGCCGCGGTGCTATCCGGCGGGCGGGGGCGTGGCGCGTAGCGCATCGGCGCCCGCGGACGGATCCGGATCCGGAAACGCTTCGGCCAACACCTTCACCGCCAGCGCCAACGACCTCGGCGTCGCCAACTCCCCCCAGGAGAACCAGCTGGTCAACGAGCTGGTCGCCGCCGAGACCAAGACCGGCCCCGACGAGCTCCCCGACTGGTCGAGCGTCCTCGCCGGACCCGCCTACCGCGGGGCGGAGGTGAACCTCAAGTGACCGCCCGCAAGTCCCTCACCGGACCGCTCGTCAAGTCCGCGATCTTCGTCCTGGTCACCGCGATCGCCACCACCGTCCTGGCCTTCTCGGTCGCCAACACCGGCGTCGGGTCGACCCGTTCGTACAAGGCCTGGTTCACCGACACCACCGGGCTCATCGTCGGCGACTCCGTGCGGGTCGCCGGGGTGCAGGTCGGGCAGGTCGCGTCGATCGAGGTCGTGCAGCGGCGGTACGCGCAGGTGACCTTCGAGGTGGAGCGGGACCGCTCCCTCCCGGCATCCACCACCGCGTCGATCAAGTACCTCAACATGGTCGGCCAGCGCTACGTGGACCTGCAGCGCGGCACCGGTCCGCTCAATCAGCAGCTCCCCGCCGGCGGCACCATCCCGCTCAAGCGCACCGAGCCCGCCCTCGACCTCACCGAGCTCTTCAACGGCTTCCAGCCGCTGATGCAGGGCCTGTCCCCCGAGGACACCAACAAGCTCGCCGCCTCCGTCGTGCAGGTGCTGCAGGGCGAGGGCACCACCGTCACCTCCCTCGTCGACACCGTCGGCTCGCTGACTACCACCCTCGCCAAGAAGGACAAGGTCATCGGGCAGGTCATCGACAACCTCACCAAGGTGCTGAAGACCGTGAACAAACGGCAGGCCGAATTCACAGGGCTCATCGGCACGCTGGAGGAGCTGGTACGCGGCTTCGCCGGCGACCGCAAGCCCATCGGCGCGGCCATCGGCGCCATGGGGAAGCTCGCCACCTCCACCTCAGGGCTCTTCAAGGACGGCCGCAAGCCGCTCAAGGACAACATCCGCGAGGTCGGCCGGCTGTCCGCAAACCTCAACAAGGACGCCCCGCTGCTGGAGAACGCGCTGAAAAAGACGCCGCGCAAGATGGCGGCCATCGGCCGCACCGCCTCGTACGGCTCCTGGATGAACCTCTACCTCTGCCAGGCCAAGGTCAGCGGCGCCGAGACCTACGGCGGCGGCAAGCCGCCCACCGGCCTCGGGCTCAAGGGCGGGAGGTGCCGGTCATGAGGCTGCTGCCGCGGCTGAAGCCGGTCAGGGAACGCAACCCCGTCGGCGTCGCCATCATCGGACTGCTCGTCATGACGCTCGTCGGGCTGCTCGCCTACAACGCGGCCTCGCTGCCCGTCGTCGGCGACAAGGGCACCCTCTACACGGCCGACTTCAAGGAGGCGGCCGGGCTGAAGGAGGGCGACAAGGTCCGCATCGCCGGTGTGCAGGTCGGCGAGGTGAAGTCGGTGGCGCTCGACGGGCCGAAGGTGAAGGTCGGCTTCCGCGTCGACGGCTGGGTCGGCGAGGACAGCCGCGTCGGCATCGGCATCGCCACCCTCCTCGGCTCCAAGTACCTCGCCGTGGAGCCGCTCGGCGCCCGCGCCCAGGACCCGGGCAAGCGGATCGGGATGAGCCGCACCACCTCCCCGTACGACGTCATCGAGGCCTTCAACGGGCTGAGCAGGACCGTCGGCGACCTCGACACCTCGAAGATCGAGGCCAGCTTCAAGGTGCTGGCCACCACCTTCAAGGACACCCCGCCTTCGGTACGGAAGGCCATGAGCGGTCTCTCCGGCCTGTCGCAGACCATCTCCACCCGCAATGACCAGCTCGGCGACCTGCTCAAGGGCAGCAAGTCGGTGGCGAAGACGCTCAACGACAACAGCGACGAGTTCGAGTCGCTGCTGAAGAACGGCAACCTGCTGCTCGGCGAGATCCGCTTCCGCCGCGACTCCATCCACGCGCTGCTCACCGGCGCCCGCGACCTCGGCCGCGAGCTCACCGGCATCGTCAAGGACAACAACACCCAGATAGGCCCGGCCCTTGATGCCCTCGGCCGGGTCACCGGCGTGCTGGAGCGCAACCAGAAGAGCCTCGACGCCGCGCTGAAGGCGGCAGGCCCGTACTACCGGATGGTCGGCAACGCGCTCGGCAGCGGCCGGTGGATGGACGCGTACGTCTGCGGCCTGGTCCCGAAGAACTACGTACCGGCAGGCACGCTCCCCGTCACCGGGTGCAAGCCGCCCAAGTCAGGAGGCCGCTGATGGCCGCGGAGATACGTGGCCCCTCGCTCGGCGACCGCTTCGCGGACGCCCTCGGCGACCTGTGGGGCCGCCGGCTGATGGTGATCATCGTGGTCCTCGCGCTGCTCGGCACGGGCGCGGCGTGGGGGGCCGGGAAGGTCTTCGGCAGCAGCGACAGCAAGAAGATCACCGCGTACTTCGACCGGGCCGTCAGCGTCCACGAGGGCTCCGACGTGCGGGTGCTGGGCGTGAAGGTCGGCACGGTCGACGACATCGAGCCGCGCGGCAAGCGGGTCAAGGTCGAGCTGAGCGTCGACCAGGGGGTGAAGGTGCCGCGGCGGGTGCAGGCCGTGGTGGTCGCGCCGAGCGTGGTCGCGGGCCGGTTCGTGCAGCTCAGCCCGCCGTTCATGGGCGGGCAGCAGTTCCCCGACGGCGGCGTCATCCCGGCCTCCGATACCGCGACGCCGGTGGAGGTCGACGAGCTGATGAAGTCCGTTACGGACCTGAGCGAGGCGCTCGGACCCAAGGGCGCCAACAAGAACGGCGCCCTGTCGGACCTGCTGAACACCGGCGCCGCCAACCTCAAGGGCAACGGCAAGGCCTTCGGCGAGACGATCAAGAATCTTGGCGGTGCGGCTTCCGTACTCAACGGGAACAGCGGCGACCTGGTGAAGACGGTCCAGGGCCTGCAGAAGTTCACGACCATGCTGAAGAAGAACGACAAGGGCGTGCAGACCGCGGCGAAGCAGCTCTCGGACGTCAGCAAGTTCCTCTCCGACGACAAGGAGAACCTCGCCGCCGCCCTGAAGGACCTGGGCACGGCGCTCGGCCAGGTGAAGGGCTTCATCCAGAACAACCGCGGCCGGCTGAAGTCCAACGTCGACAAGCTCGCCAAGCTCACCCAGTCCGTCGTCAACCAGCGCCGGTCGGTGGCCGAGGCGCTGGATGTGCTGCCGCTGGCCGCGCAGAACATCGACGCCGCGTACAACCCGCGGACCAACACCCTCGACGGGCGGGCGAACATCAACGAGCTGACGATGACCCGCGGTGGTGCGTCGCTGAAGTCCGGGACCCTGGAGGCCGTACCGGAAACGCGGCGCAGCTCGCTGCCCGCGCTGCCGCTGCCGACGGTGGGCGACGTGTACGGCACCCCGGCCAAGGCCTCGGCCAAGGGGGGTGACGGCCAGTGAGCCGCCGCGCCGCACGCATCGGCATGACCTTCTCGATCGGGGTCACCCTCGCGGGCCTCGCGATGATCCCGGGCGGGTGCAGCATGCCGGAGTTCAACGGCATCCAGGACATCCCGCTCCCCGGCGGGGCCGACCTGGGCAATTACCCGTACTCGGTGACCGCCGAATTCAAGAATGTCGTCTCCCTCGTCCCGCAGTCGTCGGTGAAGGTCAACGACGTCAACGTCGGCCGGGTCACCAAGATCACGGTCGGCGCCGACGGCTGGACCGCCAAGGTGCACATGCGGGTCAACGGCAAGGTGTGGCTGCCCGCCAACGCCTACGCGAACGTGGAGCAGTCGAGCCTCCTCGGCGAGAAGTACATCCAGCTGGTGGCGCCCGAGGACATGCGCAAACGGCCCGACAGCAACGACTCCGCCATCTCCACCGCCGCCGCCCCCGCCAACGACCGCGCCCAGCTCAAGAGCGGCGCGACCATCCCGATCACCCGCACCAATCGCAACCCGGAGGTCGAGGAGGTCTTCGGCGCCCTGTCGCTGCTCCTCAACGGCGGCGGCGTGCAGCAGATCTCGACGATCACGCATGAACTGAACAAGGCCCTCGGCGGCAATGAGCAGGAGGCCAAGTCCGTACTGACGCGGATCAACACGCTGTCGAAAGACCTGAACAAGAACAAGGGCAACATCACCAAGGCCCTCGACGGCGTCAACAAGCTCTCCTCCACCCTCGCCGCCCGCGACACCAAGATCGGCGACGTGCTGGACGACCTCAGCCCGGGTCTGAAGACGCTGAAGGACCAGCGCGGCTCGCTGGTCACGATGCTCCGGTCGCTGGACACGCTGTCGACGGTGGCCGTCGACACGATCGACCGGAGCAAGGAGGACCTGGTCGCCGACCTCCGGTCGCTGGCGCCGGTGCTGAAGAACCTCGCGGATTCGGGGCGGGACCTGCCGCAGTCGCTGCAGGTGATGTTCACGTACCCCTTCACGGATGAGGTGCTGAGCGGAGTGAAGGGCGACTACCTCAACGTCTATCTGCGGATCGCCGCCCGGCCGGGGACGGAGATCGTGCCGCCGATCTCGGGCGGGGGCGGCAATGGCACCCGCAGCAGCACGCCGCTGCCGCTGCCGTCCGCCGGAGGGGAGAGCTGATGCTGACGCTCCGTACGCACCTCAAGAACATCGCCTTCATCGTCCTCGGCCTGTTCGTGCTCGCGTACATCGGCATGAACTACGCCGACCTCGGCCGCCTCGTCGGCGCCAAGAACTACTACACCGTCCGCGTCGGCATGCCCGAGACCGGCGGCCTCTTCGACCACGCCAACGTCACCTACCGCGGCGTCGACGTCGGCCGCGTCGGCAAGATGAAGCTCACCGACAGCGGCGTCGAGGCCGAGCTGCAGATCCGCGACTCGGCGCCGAAGATCCCCGCCGACCTGACCGCGAAGGTCGCCAACCTGTCGGCGGTCGGCGAGCAGTACATCGACCTGGCGCCGCGGACCGACTCGGGCCCGTATCTGACGGACGGCGCCTACGTGCCGCCGCAGCAGACGAGCGCGCCGCCGCCGGTGACGGACGTGCTGAGCAGCGTCAACGGGCTCGCGGCCTCGGTGGACCTGGAGTCGCTGCGCACGGTCGTGGACGAGCTCGGCAAGGGCTTCGCGGGCCGCGGCCAGGATCTGCAGATCCTGGTGGATACGGGCAGCGAGTTCATCCAGGCCGCCGACAAGGCGCTCCCCGCCACGACGAAGCTGATCGTGGACGCGCAGACCGTGCTCAACACCCAGGCCGAGGAGTCGAAGGCGATCAAGTCCTTCGGCACGGACGCCGCGGCGCTCGCGGCGAAGCTCGAGTCCTCCGATACGGACCTGCGCAAGCTCATCGCCCAGACCCCGCAGGCCGCGAATCAGTTCACCGCGCTGCTGCGGGAGACCGACCCCGGCTTCTCCGTCCTGCTCGCCAATCTGCTGACGACCAGCGAGCTGCTGGTCACCCGGCAGCGCGGCACCGAGGAGCTCATGGTCCGCATCCCGCGGATCGCGGCCAACGGCAACAACACCGTGTCCTCGAAGGGAGTCCGCTTCGGCATGGTCACCACCTTCTTCAAGCCGCTGCCGTGCACGGCGGGCTATGGCGGCACGGCGTACCGGAACGGTCTTGAGACGTCGCCGGTGAAGACGAACACCTCGGCGCGGTGTGCCTCCGGCGCGGGCAGCGGCATCAACGTCCGAGGCTCGCAGAACGCCCCCCGGGGCGGGGTGCCGACGCCGGCCAGGCCGGGGTCGCTGGGCACCGACCGGGACGCCAACGTCAACGACAGCCCGACCGACCTGGACGGGCTGCTGGGAGGCGGCCGATGAGACTCGCCTTCCGGCTGGCACTGGTGCTGGCCTTCGCTTTTACGGGCTTCGCGGGGTGGACGTACGCCCAGGCGCGGAGCGACGACGACCTGTCGTACGCCAAGACACGGGACGCGGCGCTGAGTGCGGCCCGCACCCACATCGCCACGCTCAACAGCATGGACGGCGCGCGGGTCGGCGACGGCGTACGGCGCTGGCGCGCGGCCTCGACGGGCGCGCTGGAGACGGAGATCGGCCGCAACGGAACGAAGAGCGCCAAGGTCCTGGCGCAGGAGGGAACCACGGCGCGCGGCACGGTCACGGACGCGGCGCTGACGGACCTGGACGAGCGGGCGGGGACGGCGACGGCGATCGCGACGGTACGGGTCGAGGTCGAGCCGCGTAACGGCGAGGCGAAGACGGACCGGAAGCGCTTCCAGGCGGAGCTGGAGCGGACGAAGAGCGGCTGGAAGCTGGCGTCGCTCGGGGCCGTGCCAGTGGGGAAGGGGTGACGATGACGACGGAGACCACGGACACCACGGACACAGCGGCCCGCACCCGCCCCTCCCCATCGGCACCGGGCAGCACGCGCGCGGACCGCCGGCGAGCGACGCAAAAGCCCAAGCGCACCGGCCGCCGCCTCACCGCGACCCTGCTCCTGATCTGCCTCCTGGCCACGGGGGCCGGCCTCCTCATCGCCACCGCCCAACTCCAGGACGGCGCCGACCCCGACAACAAGGCCCTCACGGACGCCGGCGCCACCGGAAACGTCGCCGGCGACGTCGGCAACGCGGTCGCCCGCATCTTCACCTACACGCCCGACACCCTCGACACCACCCGCCAGGACGCCAAGGAACTCCTCCGCGGCGAGGCCGCCAAGCAATACGACCGCCTCTTCGCGCGCCTGGCCCCCCGCGTGGCGGACCAAGAGCTGTCGCTCACCACCAACGTCGTCCGCACCGGCGTCGTCGACCTCACCGACACCACCGCCCACCTGCTCCTCTTCCTCGACCAGACCAGCGAGCGCAAAGGCGGCAAACCCAGCACCGCCGCCGCCCAGCTGTCCGTAACCGCCGAACAACACGGCGGCACCTGGCAGATCACCAAGATCACGGCCCGCTAGGGGAGACACCGCATGACCGGAGCCAGCACGCCGACCCGCGCAGCCCTCGCCCTCGCCACCCTCGCGGCGGCAGCCGCCGCCTGGGGCGGCACCTCGTGGTACGCCGCCGCCCACGACGACTCCGCGGCCTTCGCCAAGACCCGCGACGACGTGCTCGCCGCGGGCGAGCAGGGCGTACAGAACCTGCAGACCCTCGACTACCGCGACATCGACGACGGCCTCGACACGTGGGAGTCGTCCGCCACCGGCGACCTGCTCACCGAACTCGAGGGCGGTCGCGAGGACTTCGAGAAGCAGGTGAAGTCGGCGAAGTCGGTGACCACCGCCAAGGTGCTCTCCGGCGCGGTCACCGAGCTGGACGAGCGCGCCGGGAAGGCGAGCGTGATGGTCGCGGTCCGGATCACGGTCGATACGGCCAAGGAGAAACCGGGCAGCAAGGAGAGCCGCATCCTCGGCGAGCTCACCCGCACCGACGACGGCTGGAAGCTCAGTGCGCTGAGCGAGGCCCCGGTCGAGGGCGCCGCCGGCGCCGGCCAGTGAGGGAGGAGCGAAGCAGATGTCGACGACCCGCCACCTGGTCAACCGCCAGCGCCGCCTGGCGGCCGCGCAGACGGGGACGAAGGATGCCCCGGCCCGTACGAAGCGCCAGGACCCGGACCGCAAGCCGGAACGCGAGCGCAAGCCGGACGGCGAGCGCAAACCGGCGCGCGGCCGAAAGCCCGCGGCCGAACGCCGCACTCGCCCCCTCCCCTGGCTCTCCATCCTCGCCGCCCTCACGATCCTCCTCGGCGCCTTCGCCGCCTGGGCCTTCACCGAGGCGGGCAGCCTGCGCGACACCTCCTCCACCGCCAACGACGCCCTCACCGACAACGCCCGCACCAGCGAGGTGAAAGGCACGGTCACCAAGGCCGTCGACGCCGTCTTCTCGTACGACCACACCAAGCCCGAGAAGACCGACGCCGCCGCCCGCACCTACCTGACCGGCAAGGCCACCGCCCAGCACCGCGAGCTGCTCGCCCAGGTCAAGTCCCAGGGCCAGAAGCAGAAACTCGTCCTCACCACCACCGTCACCTACCTGGGCATCCAGCGCCTGGAGGGCGACCGCGCCCAGGCCCTCGTCTACGCCGACCAGACCAACACCAGCACGGCGAAGGGCGGCGACACGTCCTCGTCCGCCGCCATGTTCAGCGTCAGCGCGAAGCGCCAGGGCGGCGCCTGGAAGATCGCGAACATCGACACCTTCGACAGATGAGGAACCGCTATGCGTAGGACCATCCCCTCCTCGATCGCCGCGCTCACCGCCGCCGGCCTGGCCGCCCTGACCCTGGCCGGATGCGGGTCCGACGACGAGGGCAAGCCGAAAGCCGGTCCGGAAGTCGCCTGGGCGGGCAGCGTCTGCGACCACGTCAGCGCGAGCGGCGCGCGGATGCAGCTGCCGAAGACCGACCCCAAGAAGGCGCAGAAGACGCAGAAGCAGATGGCTGCCTTCCTGAAGAGCGTTGCCGAGCAACTCGGCAGCCTGCAGCAGGCGATGAAGAAGGACGGCGCGCCACCGCTCAAGGGCAGCCAGGCCGCGTACGACAAGGCCATGACGAACCTGGGCAGCACGAAGCAGAGCGTGACCGAGGCGGCCTCGGCGCTGAAGGGCGCCGACGTCTCCGACGAGAAGTCGCTGCGAAGCGCGATGGCCAAGGTCGGCAAGGGCATGGGCAAGGCGAACAAATACCCCGGCGTGGCCGCCGACCTCTCCAAGGACGCCAGGCTCAAGAGCGCCTTCCAGCAGGCACCGTCCTGCGAGAAGGTCGTCCCGCGCGCCTCCGCCTCCGCCGCGGCCGAGCAGGGCTGAGCAGGTGGACACCGGGCAGGCGCCGCCAACGGCGGCGGTGCGCAGAGCCGTCGCCGCGGTGGCCGTGGTGATCGCGGCTGCCATCGCGGTGCACACGGGCGCCACGTTCTTCCACCTGACTCCCGCCAACGCGGTGAGCGAGAAGCACGACAAGCGCATCGACGCCTATCTGCAGCCGGAGTTCCAGCAAGCCTGGAACCTCTTCGGCCCAGACATCACCCGCGACAACACCAAGCTGTACGCGCGGGCCGGACTCGGCGGCGGCGAGACCAGCCCCTGGGTCGAGATCTCCGCGGCCGACCAGCGGGAGCTGCACCACAACCTCCTGCCCAGCCACTCCACGGCCCAGCTGCGCAAGGCCTGGAACAACCTGGTGCGCTGGAGCGACGCCAAGGGCAACCCGTACGGCCAGCCGGGCGCGGACGCCCGCGAGCTGATGATGCGCATGACGATGATGCGCCTCGCCGGGCCGCTGGACGAGCACCGGATCGAGCGGATCCAGGTGCGCGCGGTGACCGCCAAGGTGCCCCCGCCGCCGTGGAAGCCCCAGCCGGGCAAGGAGCCCGAGACCGCCCGGGACTTCCCGTGGTGGTCGGTGAGCCAGGACGACATCCCGGAGGGCGGTGCACGGTGAGCGCCACGACCACGGAGGCCGGGCTGCTGAGCCGCGGCTTCGACCGCGTCACCGGCAGCCCGCTGGGCGCGTATCAGACGGCGCTGGTACGGATCGGCATCGCCGGCGTCTGGCTCCTCGGACTGCTGGTGGAGCTGCCGAACCGGCGGGAGTTGTACGGGCCCGACGGGCCGTGGAGTCTGTCGCTGGTGGAGCGCTCGCTGGAGCGCACGCACGCCTTCAGCGTTCTGCCGTGGTTCGACGGCGCGCTGTGGTTCGAGTGCTGCTACGCGCTGTCCATCGCCGTCACCGTCTGCATGCTGCTGGGCTGGCGCACGCGGACCACCTCGGTGCTGTTCATGGTGTTGCTCGTATCCGTCATGAACCGCAACGACTTCGCCCTCAACGCGGGCGACGACATCCTCCGGATCATGGCCATCTACCTGGTCTTCACCCGCTGCGGGCAGGTGTGGTCGCTGGATGCCCGGCGGGCGCGGAAGGCGAAGGGAGCGGATGCCCCGGACCGTACCGGCATCGTGCTGTGGGCCGTGCTCGGCGCCCTGCTGGCCGCGGCCACGCTGGGCGGGATGCTGGCCGCGGTATGGGCGGCGGCGTTCTGGGCGGCGTGGGTGATGACCGGGGTCTGGCGGTGGGTACGGGAGCGTCCGAACGCCCGTACCGGCCTCGACATGGTCGCCAACCTGCTGCACAACGGCGCCGTCCTCGTGATCATCTTTCAGATCTGCGTCATCTACGCGGTCGCCGGGCTCTACAAGATCCAGGGCAAGATGTGGCAGGAGGGCACGGCGGTCTACTACTCCACGCAGATCGACTGGCTCAAGCCCTGGCCCGGCCTGTCGGACGCGCTCACCTCCAACAGCGCGCTGGTGCTGGCGCTGTCGTACGGCACGGTCTTCGTTCAGGTGGCGTTCCCGCTCAGCCTGCTCAACCGCCGCGCCAAGAATGTGCTCCTGGTGCTGCTGATCGGCGAGCACCTCGGCATGGCGGTCGTGCTCGGCCTGCCGTATTTCTCGCTGACGATGATCGCCTGCGACATGGTGTTCGTGCCCACGGTGGCCGCCCTGTGGCTGGGCGGCCGCGTCGACGACCTGGCCGAACGTGCCCGCGCGCGCTGGCATGCGGCGCGCAAGGGAGGTGCGGAACGGCCCCCGGGGCCCCCGGAGAAGGTGCGCAAGCCTGCGGGTGTGCCGTCGTGACCGGGGACCGGCTGGCGCCGCGTGGCGGCCCCCTGGGCCGGTCCGCGAGCTGGGCGTTGTCCGTCGCCGCGCTGCTCGTGGCCGTGCTCGCGGGCGTGCATCTCTCGGCGACCTTCCTGCACCTCGCGCCGCGCAACCACGTCTCGCAGCGGCAGGCGGAGCGGCTCAACTGGTGGCTGCAGCCGTGGTTCGACCAGAACTGGGCGGTGTTCGCGCCCGAGCCCGGGCCGGTGCAGGTGACGGACCTGCGCCTGGAGGCCCGTACCGCGAAAGGCGCGCGCACTGACGCCTGGATCGACCTGACGGCGGCGGACTACGCGGCCATCCGCGGCAGCCTGCTGCCCGCCCGGCTGCCCCAGAACGAGCTGCGGACGGCGTTCAGCCAGTACCAGCAGGCACGGGAGGTGCCGGCGACGCGGGAGTACCTGCTCGACGTCGTCGTCGCGCGGCTGGAGCGGGAGGGACGGCACGACTTCGACCGGGTGCAGCTGCGGGCTACGTATACGGACATCCCCGGGCCGGGGAAGGTGGCGGTCGCGCCGCGGGTGGCGGAGGAGGAGTGGTGGGCGGTGGCTGATGGATAGCTGGTGGGCCGGGATCACCCAGCGGCCCGCCGCGCTGTACAGCGCGGCGGCGATGCGGATCGGCCTCGGCCTGCTCTTCCTCGTCTATCTGCTCCGGGAGCTCCCGGAGGCGACGCGGCTGTGGGGCCCGGATGCCGCCTGGACGCCTGCCAGGAACCAGGCGCTGGCGGAGCGGGCGGACTGGGCCGGCTGGACGAAGGAGCTGTACGGGCTGCTGGCCACGGACAGCGTCTGGTTCTTCTGGTGCTGTTACGGGCTGGCGGTGCTGGTCGCGGTGGCCTTCATCGCCGGCTGGCGTACGCGTGCCGTGTCGGTGGTCTTCGCGCTGCTGGTGCTGGTGTTCTTCAAGCGCAACGTCATGGTCGGGGACTCCAGCGAGCGGGTTGCCTGCATCCTGGCCGTGTACCTGGTGTTTGTGGCGTGCGGGCGGCGGTGGTCGCTCGACGCGCGTCGGGCCACGGCGGCGTCGGGTCACGGTGAGTGGGAGGAGCTGCGACGTCGGCTGGTCACGCTGCTGCACAACGCGGCGCTCGGCGTCATCGGCGTCCAGATGGCGCTGATCTACTGCTCTGCCGGTCTTGCGAAGGTCCGCGGCGACATGTGGCGGGACGGCACGGCGCTCTATCTCCAACTGCAGCGCGACTGGTGGCAGCCCTTCCCC
Source organism: Streptomyces boninensis (assembly GCF_048572725.1). Taxonomy (NCBI): domain Bacteria; kingdom Bacillati; phylum Actinomycetota; class Actinomycetes; order Kitasatosporales; family Streptomycetaceae; genus Streptomyces; species Streptomyces boninensis. Next base: position 4,098,499 of record NZ_CP183837.1, on the reverse strand, counting down.
GGGCTGACCGGGCAGTCGACGGACCATCTGACGCTGCTGCTGATTGCCGCGTACGCCACGGTGTTCGTGCAACTGGCCTTTCCCTTTGCGGTGCTGAGCAAATGGCTTAAGCGGCCGGTGCTGCTGATCATGTTGTTCTTCCACGTGAGCATCGCGGTCATGATGGGGCTCGGGTATTTCTCGTGGGGGATGGCGGTCGGGGATCTCGTCTTCGTATCCGATGGATTCTGGGCGGGCGGGCTGGCCTGGATCGCGCGGCGGCGGGGCGAGGCGCCGCAGGAGCCCGGGCCATCCGAGGAGTCCGAGGAGGCCGAGGAGGCCAAGGCGGAAGTCTCCGTGGGATCGACCTGAGCGTTGTCAGCCGGCCTGAGTGCTCACTGGGCCCCGTCGGGGATTCTCCTCGCCGGGGCCCAGCGCTTTGTTGCTGCTTACGGCTTCTTGTAGGTGAGGTCCATGTCGATGGTGTTGCCGTTGCCGGCGGTGAAGATGCTGATGATGCCGCCGAGCATGCCGCACTTGTCGGCGTCGAGGCCGGAGAGCGGGTAGTCGCTGGTGGCGAGCTTGCCGCCGGTGTAGGGCTTGAAGCCGGTGCCCTCAAGGTGGATCTTGGAGGGCTGGGAGGTCTTGCATTCCTCGCCGCCGCCGATCGGGATGCCGAAGAGGTTCACGGACTTGAGGTAGGTGAACATTTCGGAGTCGGAGGTGAGGTTGCCCTTGTTGTCGAGGGTGCCGGTGGTGTCCTTGGTCTGCTTGAAGGCGATGTCCACCTTGGTGGGCAGGAAGCCCATGATGTTCATGTCGCCCTTGGTGGGGTTGAGCGTCAGTTTGGACACGTGCTTGCCGGACGCGAGGTCGTAGTCCGCGCCCAGGGTGCCGGTGAGTGGCACGGTCCCGTTGGGAGTCTTGATCTTCGAGACGCCCTTCAGGTCGAAGTCCAGGTGGATCGGCTCCTCGCCACCTGGGTCCGTCGGCTCCGTGGGAGTCGTCGGCTCGGTGGGAGTCGTCGGCTCCGTGGGCTCCGTCGGAGTTGTCGGCTCCGTAGTTGTGCCGCCCTCCACCTTGATGGTGGTCAGCGTCTTGTTCTGATCCGCCGGGTCCAGCGTGCATTCCGACTCGAAGGTGTCGAGGGAGGTCTTGGCGCCGTCCTTGTCCTTCGGAGTCAAGGTCAGCAGCAGGCTGTTCACATCAACCTTGACGTCGCCAGGCTGCGTGAAAGTCAGTTTGGGGACCTGCCCCTTCGCCTTCACCTCGAAATCTGCCGCTGGTGAGGGAATCGGCGTCTTCTCGATCGTATTGTCAAGACCGATGTTCAGCGGCCCCTCGGGCAGGCCCACCGTAACGTCCGCCGTCGCAACGCCCTCTAGCGTGGCCCCGCCGACCGTACCCAGACCGCCCGCCGCCCGCTTGCTCACCTTCGTGACTGAATTGACCGGGGTGCCCTCGACCGTGTCGCCGACCTTGATCGTCTTGGGCAGGTCCGTGGATATCTCCACGGTGATCGGGTCCTCTTCCAGGATGGGGAAGACACATTGATAGGTCTGTTTCAGCGTGACGGTCTCAGCGGAGGCGCTTCCCCCGCTCATAATGCTGAGGAATCCGGCCAGCAGCGCGGCGGCGGCAGCCGCGGCCGGCAAGGCTCGCGCCTTCCGGTTGCGTCGCAAGTTCATTGACTGCCTCTCTGACTAGAGCCAGCCCCCCGCCGCGAATTGCGACGAGGGGCTGGATTCTCGCATGTGCAGAACTCACCTGGTGGACTTACGGCTTCTTGTAGGTGAGGTCCATGTCGATGGTGTTGCCGTTGCCGGCGGTGAAGATGCTGATGATGCCGCCGAGCATGCCGCACTTGTCGGCGTCGAGGCCGGAGAGCGGGTAGTCCTTGGTGGCGAGCTTGCCGCCGGTGTAGGGCTTGAAGCCGGTGCCCTCAAGGTGGATCTTGGAGGGCTGGGAGGTCTTGCATTCCTCGCCGCCGCCGATCGGGATGCCGAAGAGGTTCACGGACTTGAGGTAGGTGAACATTTCGGAGTCGGAGGTGAGGTTGCCCTTGTTGTCGAGGGTGCCGGTGGTGTCCTTGGTCTGCTTGAAGGCGATGTCCACCTTGGTGGGCAGGAAGCCCATGATGTTCATGTCGCCCTTGGTGGGGTTGAGCGTCAGTTTGGACACGTGCTTGCCGGACGCGAGGTCGTAGTCCGCGCCCAGGGTGCCGGTGAGTGGCACGGTCCCGTTGGGAGTCTTGATCTTCGAGACGCCCTTCAGGTCGAAGTCCAGGTGGATCGGCTCCTCGCCACCTGGGTCCGTCGGCTCCGTCGGAGTCGTCGGCTCGGTGGGAGTCGTCGGCTCCGTGGGAGTCGTCGGCTCGGTCGGCTCCGTCGGGGTCGTGGGCTCGGTCGGCTCCGTGGGAGTCGTCGGCTCCGTGGGAGTCGTCGGCTCGGTCGGCTCCGTCGGAGTCGTGGGCTCCGTCGGGGTCGTGGGCTCGGTCGGCTCCGTGGGAGTCGTCGGCTCCGTCGGTTCCGTCGGAGTTGTCGGCTCGGTGGGAGTCGTCGGCTCCGTCTCGCCTCCCGTGATCTCCATCGTGGCGATGGTGGTCTTCTGGCCCTCATTGAGGGTGCAGGGGGCCTCGAAGTCGTTCAGCTGCTCGATCGGGGCGCCGGAAGCGTCCTTGACGATCATGTTGTGCAGCTTCAGGCCGGTGACGTCGAACTTCGCCGTACCCGGCTTGTCCCAGGTCAGCAGGTCGCCCGGGGTCTTGCCGACGATGTCCTTGATGTCGAAGTCGGCTGCCGGGTCCGGGATGTTCGTCTTCGGGACGTCCGGCTTGACCTTGATCGGGAGCGTGCCGCCGTCGCCGGGCAGGGTGACCACGACGTCCGAGGTCGCCTTGCCCTCGAGGGTCACGCCACCGAGCACACCCATGCCCTGGGCCGCGCGCTTGCTCACGGTCGAGGTCACATTGACGGTGTACTCGGGGACAACCTCGCCGACCTTCATGGTCTTCGGCATGTCCATATTCACAACGATCTTGATGGGATCGTTGTTGATGATGGGGAACTTGCAGGTGTACTGCTGCGTGAGCGTGACGGGATCGGCTGACGCAGTACCCCCTCCCATACTCAAGAAACCGGCAACGATGCCACCGGCCGCCACAGCACCCAGGGCGGCTCTCACCCTGAGCTTCCTAGTTTGAGCTCCCATGAGCTACCTCTCGTGTTTTCGCCAATAAGGCACGAACACTGCACCCCGTCTGAAAGTCGCCACCTCCAGCCGAAGTGATCGATCGGGTCCGAGAACTCGCCGGCCCTTCGTTCGCGGTAACCCTCGGGGGCAGAGGGCCGCGTCTGCGGTTATCCGGTACCGATACGGCCACGTTTCGAAACCGTAAACTACTGACGGGTACATGGCCGGTCAAGGCCTACCCGCCAACGCTCCGATTAGCGCTTCTCCGTTGTGACTTGGATGAGCACGCGCTAGTTTGCGTTCATCGGTTGGCAGCAATCTTCGGCAAGTGACTAATTTTGCGGACGGGTTACTAACTCGGGTGACAATGTCGCCGGACAGGGGCCTGTTGCATTACGTCACCTGCGGCAAAGGGTTGACCGTAAACTTACCCATCAGTATGTTGGCGACCCGCGTAACACGAGCGTTTCAATTCAGGGCCGGATTCTCGCTCACCTGCATCTGATGGCCAGTTGAGAGGCAACGCATGGGAACGCATAGAAGCAAGGCTCGGTCGCGGGTCGCATTGGGCACTGCAGTGGCGACCGGTATATCGGGCGGGCTGCTCATCGTGTTCGGCGGGGGTACGGCCTCGGCAGCCAGCATCGAGCAGAGCTACACCTGCAAATTCCCGATCATCAACAACGAACCGATCAAGGTCAAGGTCGACGTCGACATGCCGACGACGATGAAGGTGGGGGAGTCCGTCCCCGCCTTTGACGTCAAGGCCGATACGACGGTCAGCAAGCGGGCCGCGACGGGACTCTCGACGGTCAATGCCGTATCGCTTGAGGGCAAGGCCACCTCTGACGTGGAGGTCACGCTGCCAGGCGGCGACGGCAATCTGCCCATCAAGGTCCCGGTCAATGTCGCGAAGACCGACATCCCTGACCCGCCCGCCGACTTCGTCACCAAGGCCACCGGCAAGACGCCCGGCGACCTGCTGGCGTGGGAGAAGCCGGGCAAGGCCGAGTTCAATGTGAAGGGCCTGAAGCTCCACGACATGGTGGCCAAGGACAAGGACGGCAAGCCGGTCGAGCTGCCGCCGCAGGGCACCAAGTGGGACGCCGAGTGCAAGCTGGACTCGGGTCAGCCGACCAAGGTCGGCGAGATGGACATCACCGGCGAGGGCGGCGGTTCGACCGGCGGCTCGTCCGGTGGTGACAGCGGCGGTGACACGGGCGGTTCGACCGGTGGTGACACGGGTGGCGACACGGGTGGCGACACCGGCGGTGACACGGGTGGCTCGACCGGTGGTGACACCGGCGGCGACACCGGCACCGGCGGTACGACCGGTGGCGACACCTCCGGCACCTCCGGCTCCCCCCAGTCCACCGGCGGCTCCTCCACCGGCGGCAGCTCCACCCAGGGCGTCGGCACCACGGTGACCAGCGGAAGCAGCGGCAGTGGCGGCGGCACCGGGCTGGCAGCCACCGGCTCCACCGGCCTCGGCCTGATGCTCGCCGCGGCCGGCGCGCTCGGCACCGCGGGCATCGGCATGCGCCACTACCTGGCCAACCGCGTCCGGCACGACGAGAGCGCGGCGTAGCCACAGGGCCCGTACGAGAACCACCGCAAGGCACCACGCAGCAGTCCGCGGGGCCCGGAGCAGGGAACTCTGCTCCGGGCCCCGCGTCATTTCGGACGCTTCAGGTGGGGCCGGGAGCCTGAGGCCTGACTCAATGGAAATGGAGGCTTCATGAAGGTCGCCCTGACCACCAAGGCCGCCCTGACCACCCTGACCGGCCTGACCGCCGTGCTCGCCGCCGTCGCGGCGCTGCTCATCGGCACCCCGACGGCCGGTGCGTCGGAGGAGTTCTACCGACCACCGTCCCCCTTGCCCACGGGCAGAGACGGGGACGTCATCAAGTCCGAGCCCGCCACGTACAACAGCAGCGGTGCGGCGAAGACCACCCGCGTCATGTACCTCTCCCGCGACATCAAAGGCCGGCCGATGCCGGTGACCGGCCTGGTCATCGTCCCGTCGAAGCCGTGGACCGGACCGGGCCCGCGCCCGATCGTCGGCTACGCGTCCGCGACCGTCGGCGCCGGCGACCAGTGCGCGCTGTCCAAGACCGCCACCGGGGAAGGGGAGTCGGACCTGCTGGCCTTCCAGCGCGGCGTGTTCGTCGACCCCCTGCTGGCGAAGGGCATCGCCGTGGCCGAGGTCGACTACCAGGGCGTCGGCACACCCGGCGACCCCACCTTCACCATCCGGCTGCCGCAGGCCCACGCGGTGCTCGACGGCGTCCGCGCCGCGCAGCGCCTGCCCGATACGGGGCTGCCGCCCGCAGGCCCGGTCGGGATCACCGGCTACTCGCAGGGCGGCGCCGCCTCGGCGGCCGCGGCGGAACTGGCCCCGAGCTACGCCCCCGAGCTCGACATGAAGGGCGCCTACGCGGGCGCGGTGCCCACCGACCTGGAGGGCGTGGGCCGCAAGGCCGACGGCAGCTACGCGGGCGGGGTGCTGGCCCTGGCGGTGATCGGCGCGCAGGCGGCGTATCCGGAGCTGGACATCGAGGGCTCCCTCAGTGAGCGCGGCCGCCAAGTGGTCGAGGCGGCGCGGTCCCTGTGCACGATGAATATGGGCCTCGCCCACCCGTTCCTGCGCAGCTCGACCCTCACCGCCGACGGCCGCTCGCTTCCCGACCATCTCGCCGAGCCGCCCTTCAACCGGATCGTCGACGAACAGCGCATCGGGCGCATCGCCCCCAGGATGCCGACGCTGATCGAGCATCCGCTCACCGATGACCTGGTGCCGTACGCCCAGGGCCGGAAGCTCCTGAAGGACTGGTGTGCGGGCGGCGCCACGGTCCAGTTCCGCGACCTGCCGTCGATGCCGTTCGTCGTTTCGCACGTCTCCGGGACGCTCTTCGCCTCCGGCAACTCGGCGGAGTGGCTGAAAGACCGCTTCCAGGGCAAGCCGGCTGAGAGTTCGTGCTGACGGGTCCGTAACAAGATGCGCGGGCCCGGAGCGGAGGTGGCTTCCGCTCCGGGCCCGCAGTCCGAGGGCCGGGATTCAGCCGGAGGTACGGGCGGCCACCGGCACCGCCACCCGCCCGCGCCGCCGCGCCCGCCGCCGAGCCGCCACCCCGAGCGCGATGAGCACCACGACCACGAGTCCGATCCCGGCGAGCCCGAGCCAGTTGACCGTACGGAAGTCCGCGGCGCCGCTCGCCACCAGCTCGCCGTCCTTGTCGCTGGCGGACAGCTGGATCTTGCCCCAGTCGACCGGCGGCGGGCCCGACCACTTCTCGGTGACGCGCACCTCCTGGCCGGGCAGCAGCTCGGCCGGGAGCTTCTTGCCGATCGCGTCGAAGGACGTGCGGCCGAAGAGGCCCTTTGCCTTCACGTCGATACGGGGCTTGAGCATCACGTTGCCGCGGTTGGCGACCGTATAGCTGATGGTGGCGTCGTCGCCGAAGCCGGGCAGGGCGGGGATGTCGTAGTCGAAGCGCACGCCCTCGACGGCGAGGCCCGGCTTCCGCTCGCCGTTCACCTGGAGGTACAGGCGGGCGCCGACGGCCTGTTGCACGCCAACGCCGGTGCCCTTTGCCCGCGCCACCCGCTTGTCGATGGCCACGATCGCGCCGGGGTGGTCCCCGGGTTCGGCGTCCTTGGGGACGCGCAGGGTGAAGGGCACGGTCACCTTGCCGCGGGCCGGGACCTTGATCTCCGTACGGGCCAGGTGCGCCCACACGCCGACCGTGCGCTGCTTCTCGGCCCGGGAGCGGATCGCGAAGCCGCCGTCGCGAGGGGTGTTGTAGGCGTCGGCGCCGTAGAGCTGGAAGGTGCGGGCCTCGGTGGCGAGGTTTCGGACGGTGACCTTGTCGCGCAGCGTCGCGCCCGGGTCGGCCTTGAGGTGGAAGTAGGCGGCGTCCGCGCCCTTTCGCGACGGGGACTTGGACTTGGCCGGGAAGACGGACCACTGGCCGTTGTCCGCGGCATGCGCCCGCTGCGCTGGGAAGGCGGCGAACACGCCGAGCACCAGGCCGAGAAGGGCGAGGGCGGCGAGGGCGGATCTGGCGCGGGTGTGCTGTGCGATGGGCATGGGCTTAACCCCCAGGACGAGGAAGGTGGGCCGACCGCCCAGAAGATGACGGCCGGCCCACCAGGGTGTGTCGGATCAGGCGAGGGTGAGGGTGAGGACGGACTTGTAGTCGCCGGCCTTCGCGGTGGCCGGGACGTCGAGGTTCAGGCCCGCGCCCACGGTGAAGGTGCCGCCGGTCTTCTCGGCGTCGGCCGCGCTGGCGAGGGTGGCGCCGGTGGCGCCGACCTTGCCTTCGGTGCCGGGGGCGCAGGTGCTGGCGGAGCCGGGGGCGGTGTCACAGCTGGGCTTCCAGCTGAGGTTGTCGCCCGGGATGGTGCCGGCGCTGCCGGTGAAGTCGGTGACCTTGCCGGTCAGCGACCAGCCCTTGTTGCCGTTGCGGTCGTCCTTGACGGTGACGGCGTTGAGGGCGCCGCTGGAGAGGCCGCCCTTGCCTTCCTCGACCTCGGACAGCGCCACGGCGTTGCCGGCCTGTGTCATGGAGAGCGTGCCGGGGTTGGTGCCGCCCGGCTTGACCTTGGCGTTCAGGTCCTGGTTGCCGGTGCTGGGATCGGCCGGGTCGGCGGGGTCAGTGGGGGTGGTGGGGTCCGTGGGGGTCACCGGGTCGACGGGGCTGCCGTCGTCGGTGATCTCCATGGTGCCGATGGTGGTGGGCTGACCGGCGTCGAGGGTGCAGGGCGCCTCGAAGTCGTTGAGCATCTCGACCGGAGCGCCGCTTGCGTCCCTGACGATCATGTTGTGCAGCTTCAGGCCGGTGACATCGAACTTTGCCTGGCCCTTCTGCTCCCAGGTCAGCAGGCCACCAGGGCTGGCCGCCTTGATGTCCTTGATGTCGAAGTCGGCCGCCGGGTCCGGGATGTTGGTCTTCGGCACGTCCGGCTTGATCTGGATGGGCAGCGTGCCGCCCTGCGGCAGGGATACGGAGACGCTCGACGTCGCCTTGCCCTCCAGGGTCACGCCGCCGAGCACACCCATCCCCTGGGCGGCCCGCTTGCTCACGGTGGAGGTCACGTTGACCGGGAATTCGGGGACCGTCTCGCCGACCTTCATGGTCTTCGGCAGGTCCATATTCACGACGATTTTGATCGGGTCGTTGCTGATGATGGGGAACTTGCAGGTGTACTGCTGGCTGAGCGTGACGGGGTCGGCCGAGGCCGTACCGCCCCCCAGGGTCAGAAAGCCGGCGGCAAGCCCCGCGGCGGCCGTTGCGGCCAGGGCGGCTCGCACCCTGGTGATCCTTCTGTGAGCTCCCATGAGCTACCTCTCGTGCAGCGCGAATCGGGCACTAACACTTGCGGCCCCCGGTTGCCGCGAATGCACACGGACGGCGTCGATCGCCCGGCCGCTGGCGACGGGTCCGGTGACTAGTGGGGGGAACTCGCGGGGGTAAAAGTCCGTATCTGTCGTGCTGTTCGATAGATACGAGGGTGTTTCGGATGCGTAACGTACTGGCGGGTAGGGGGTCGGTCAAGAAGTGCGGCCGCGGTACCCGTGGATATGCGGAGGGCGGGGAATTTGTTGTCAGGCCGGTGAGTGCCGGTGTGGCCTCCATACCCACCGGAATGCACATGCACGGGTGCGAGCCACCATCCCGGTGACGTCGCCCCGGGTCGTCGATGCGGCGGACTCGCGGAGAGCGCAGGTGACGGGTTTATGCGCGCCGTATCACAACACCGGAATTCGCCTAGCGCAGTTCCGCGATGAATTCCACCCGCTGCGTCCCGGCCCACATGACGCGTCCGCCGCATGTGTGTTTCTATCGGCCCGCCCCCCAGCCCGTACTCCCGCAGGAGCTCCGAATGGCTGTTGGCATGCGCCGGCGGCGGCGGATTTCCGCCGCTGTCGCGGCACTTCTCTCCGCGACACTCCTCCCCCTGCTCCACGGGCCGGCCGCCGATGCGGCGCCCGTGCCGAAACCCAATGCCGAGGTGTACGACTACAGCCGCGTGAAGGACCGGCTCCCCGGCACCCATGCCCCGCTCCCGAAGGGCTTCTCCCGCCATGAGTTAGCGGTGAAGTTGAAGGACGCCAAGGACACCGCCGTCCTCCGTGACGTGCTGCGTAGCCACCCGGGCGGGTGGCTGCGGCGCGCCGCGCCGGAGCCGGAGAAGCAGGTCACCGAGCGGCGAGTGCGGGCGGAGCGCCGTACGGGCCGGGACCTGCCGGATATGAACGCCTGGTATCTCATCACGGTGAGGTCCGGTATCGGGCTGCTGCTGGCGGAGCTGAATGCGCTCCCCGCTGTGGAGATCGCGATGGCGCAGCCGGAGCGGTCGAGTCCGGCCGAGCCGCTGCAGCGGTACCAGGACTACCGGAGCCCGGTCGGAGCGGGCGCTACCCCGCCCGACGGGATCGATGCGGACTACGCCAGTTCCCAGCCCGGCGGCAAAGGCGACGGCATCGCCGTGACGGACATCGAGGCCGGGGGCTCCGAGGTGGGGCCGTACGACATGGCCGGGAAGACCGCGGCGGGCGGCAACCATGCGCTCATGGTGGTGACCGACTCCACGGTCTGGGCCTGGGGCGACAACAGCCATGGCCAGCTCGGCACCGGCAACCGGACGGGCAGCAGGATCCCGGTGCAGGTACCGGGGCTGACCGGTGTGTCCTCCGTATACGCGGGATTTGACTTCTCCGTGGCGCTCAAGAACGACGGCACCGTCTGGGTCTGGGGCGACGACGCTCAGGGGCAGATCGGCAATGGCGATGGGGAGACCGGGGACCGGCTCACCCCGCAGAAGGTCGAAGGGCTGACCGGCGTGAAGTATGTCGGCGCGGGCAGCAACCACATCCTGGCCGCCTACGACGACGGCACCGGGACGACAAGGGTGAAGGCCTGGGGCGCGAATGAGCACGGGCAGCTCGGCAACAACACCGCGACGAATCGCACCAGTCCGGGCCCGGTGGGGGACCTCACCGGGGTGTGGGGGCTATCCGCGGGGGTGCACCACTCCATCGCCCGCCTGTCCAGCGGCAAGGTGCTGGCCTGGGGCAGCAACGAATTCGGCCAGCTGGGGATCGACAGCCCCGGCGGCGGCAACTACGCCAACCCGCAGCCCGTCCCCGCCCTCACCGACGTGGACCTGATCAGCGCGGGCGGCTACCACAACCTGGTACGGGACGCCGGCACCGTCAAAGCCTGGGGCCTGAACACGTCGGGGCAGGTCGGCGACGACTCCGTGACGAAGCGCATCGCCCCGGTCGCGGTCAAGAACCTCTCCGGCGTGAGCGCCCTGAGCGCCGGCGCCTTCCACAGCATGGCCCGCAGGGACGACAAGAAGATCGTGACCTGGGGCTACAACAAGTACGGCCAGCTGGGCACCGGCGACACCACGAACCGGGATGTGCCCACCCCGGGCAAGGCGCCCGACGGCCTTTACCCGCTGGCGGCGGGCTACCGCTTCTCGCTGGGTGTCAGCCCCGACCGCTCCGTCCGCTCCTGGGGCGACAACGCCTTCGGCCAACTGGGGAACGACTCCACCACCGCGGCCAAGGAGCCGGTGCAGGCGGCGAATCAGCACAACCGCTGGAACCAGTGCCACGAGGAGCTGGCCAACAAGCCAGCCTCCGCGGGCGGCCCGCCCGTACCGCTGCGGCCGATGCTGGGGTCGAAGTGCTCCACCGACGCCCACGGCACCGCCGTGGTCGGGGTCATGTCGGCGCAGGACGACAACGGCGTGGGCCTGGCCGGGATCGCGCCGCATGCGCGGCTGCAGCTGAACCTCACGGCGTCGGGCGACTCGGACGGCGGCGCCATCCTGCACACGCTCCAGACCTCCCGCCCAGGCGACGTCATCCTGCTGGAGCTGCAGACCGGGCTGGGCGCGGGGGCTGTTGAGCACTATCCGGTGGAGTACTACCCGATCACTTTCCAGGCGATCCAGACCGCCACCTATGCGTACGGGGTGACCGTGGTCGAGGCGGCGGGCAACGGGACGAACAACGTGGGCAACGACCTCAGTGACGAGACCGACCCGTACGCCAAGGCGATCATGGACCAGGGCGACTCGGGCGCCATCATCGTCGGCGCAGGACACCCCGGCACCACCAGGTGCGGCACCCAGGCAGGGCCTGAGCGCACCCCCACGAACTACACCAACTACGGCAAGCGCGTGGACCTGCAGGCGTACGGAAGGTGCGTGGCCACTCTGGGCGTCCCCGGCGCCGCCAACAATCTGCCGGACGGCACGCAGACCGACCCCAACAAGATGTACCTGGGCACCTTCACCGGCACGTCGGCGGCCAGCCCCATCGTCACCGGCGCCGTCGTAGCCCTCCAGGGCGTCGCCAAGCAGACGGGTGACGGCACACCGCTCACCCCCACCGAGGTCCGCGACATCCTGACCGTGACCGGCACCAATCAGCCGGAGCCCAGCGCCACGGACCGCCCGATAGGCCCGCAGCCCGACCTGAAGCGGGCCATCAAACTGCTGCGCATTGGGCGCGGCTGAGCTTCCACGGAGGTGCGAGATGGAAAAGGTGCGCAGAGGAAGGCCGATGGGCAGACGCTCGCTCCTGGCGGATGCCGCCGCCGGCGCCGCAGGCGTGTTCATCGGGACGTCGGCCGGCGCGAGTACGGCTCGGGTGGCTGCGACGCCGCTGCGGAGCGCGGACGGGTCATTCGAACTGACGAGCATCAGCGATGTCAGCCGCAACGGCAGGGTGCTGGGCTTCAGTGGCTCCGGCGCGGACGGCTACCGGCGCGGGGTCTGGGGCAAGGGCCGGCTCGTCGAGCTGGCGGCGCCCGAGGGCGGGAGCGTCAGCACTGCGGAATCGGTCAACTCCCTTGGGCAGGTGGCTGGCTCCGGCTACCTCGACGGGGTCCGGAGGCCGGTGCTGTGGAGCGGGGGGAAGCCCCAGGTTCTCGGGCAGGACGCGACCCCGGCGTACGCGGCATACGCGGCGTACGTCAATGACCGCGGTCAGGTCCTGGTCAATGTACTGAAGGAGGAACCGGTAGCTGATGAGGTGACCCCCTGGCGGTTGCATCTGCATCAGCATGGTGAGGTCACCCCGGTCGACCTGCCCGCACATGAGCAGTACGCGCACTCGCCGCACGGCTTGAGTCACCGGGGTCATGTCGTCGCCGACGTCGGCTTCATGGGATGGCCCGGGGACCACTACGTCTGGCGGGCAGGTGAGGCGGTGCGCTTGCGCCGCGACTACTTCCCCCTGACGCCCGAGGCGGTGAACTCGGCGGGCCAGGTCGCGGTCAGCGCCATGGAGATGGATCCGGACGGCGACATGTGGGTGTACATCTGGCAGGACGGGCAGGACCGGGACTTCCCCGGCAGCGGGTGGAGCACGTTCCGCGGCTCCCGACAGGTGCTGAACGCCCGTGGTGACGTCGTCGGCGCTCACCGCGTCGACGAGAAGTGGCAGCCGTTCCTCTGGACCGGAGATCAGGTGAGCACGCTGCTGACCCTGGGCGGGGACGCTGAGACGACGGCGGTCGCCATCAACAACCGCCGCGAGATCGCCGGCACCTCGCCCGACCCGGGCGGAACCCCCCCCACGCGGTGCTGTGGCGGGACGGCCGGCTGATCGACCTCGGTGTGCCGAAGGTATGCGTGAAGTCCGAGGCCACATGGATTTCGGAGTGGGGAGATGTCTTCGGCATCGCCTATTACGAGCAGACCGACGGCGAGAGCGTCGTCCTGCGTTCGCGGGCCTATCGCTGGCGAGCGGCCTGAGTGCGTGCGAACGGCCCGGAGCGCGGCAGCGGCTCCGGGCCGTTCGGGGCGGAATGGCCCGCTGACTCAGGCGAGGATGAGAGTGAGTACGGACTTGTAGTCGCCGGCCTTGACCGTGGCCGGGACGTCGAGGTTCAGGCCCGCGCCCATGGTGAAGGTGCCGCCGGTCTTGTCGGCGTCCTTGGCGGTGGCCAGGGTGGCGCCCGCGGTGCCGACCTTGCCTTCGGTGCCGGGCTCGCAGGTGCTGGGGGAGCCGGGGGCGGTGTCGCAGCTGGGCGTCCAGCTGAGGTTCTCGCCGGGGATGGCGCCCTCGTCGCCGGTGAAGTCGCTGACCTTGCCGGTCAGCGACCAGCCCTTGTTGCCGTCGCGGTCGTCCTTGACGGTGACGGCGTTCAGGGCGCCGGTGGAGAGGCCGCCCTTGCCTTCCTCGACCTCGGACAGCGCCACGGCGGTGCCCGCCTGCGTCATGGAGAGCGTGCCGGGGTTGCTGCCGCTGGGCCTGACCCTGGTGTTGAGGTCCTGCCCGCCATCCGCGCCGTCCTTCGCGAGGACGTCGACGGTGGTGAAGAGGGTGTGCTGACCGGCTTCCAGGGTGCAGGCGGAGCTGAAGTTGCCGAGCGCCTCGACCGGATTGCCGCTCGCATCGCGTACGACCATGTCGTGCAGTCGCAGGCTGAGCGCGTGGAACTGTGCCGTACCCGGCCGGTCCCACGTCACCAGCGGGTCCGGCTTGATGCTGGTGAGGTCCGTAACGCTGAAGTCGGCCGCGGGCCGGGGGAGGTCGAGGCTGGGGAAGCCGGCCGTGAGGCCGGTGTTCACATCGGGGCCACCGGGCTGGGGGATGCGGATGCCCACCGTCGCCCTGCCCTCGATCGTGGTGCCGCCGAGCACGGCCGCCCCCTGGGCGAAGCGCCGGCTCAGGCCCAGGGTCATCTTGATATCCGACGCGTAGACCGACTCGCCGACCGTCATGGTGGGCGGCAGATCCGTGCTCATAGTGACTTTGACGGGGTCGTTGCTGAGGATGGGGAACTTGCAGCTGTACTGCTGGCTGACCGTGACGGGGTCGGCCGCCGCCGGGCCGCCGCCCAGAGCCAGCAAGCCGGCGGTCAGCGCCGCCGCTAAGCCAAATCGCTTCATGTGTCAGCCTCCCGGCTGTCGAGAAGTTGAGATGATGGCCGGCGGTGGGGCGCCGCCCGAAATACTAGCCCGCGGACTTTCCAGGCGAGTGGTGCGCTAACGGCAGTCAATTAATTGACGCTGTCGGATGATTCTCTCCCGGCGGGTGCTCAGTGCATCGCAAAAGTAGCGGATAGTCGCAGGTCAGAGTGTGTCTCTCAGCGGCTTGTGACAAGCCCTGCGGGCCGCGTGCTCAGCCTCGTCACAACGTGGCCAATGGGATTGCGTCCTGTTCTTGACCCTCACGTGACCCCCTAGTACGTTCCGTTTTCAGCTTCCGCCAATTCGGTAATTCCAACGGGTCTTCACCTCGTCAATCGATGAATCGGAGAACCATGCCGCCTGCCGTAGAAATCCCGGAATTTGTCATCGGGTTGAGCCCTTTCGGGCGGCCCGATGCGCGCCTGGTGAGTGCTGTCTGCCGGGCCGGTGGGCTCGGGGTGCTCGACCTGGGCGCCGGGGACCGGGTGGCGCGTGAGGCGCTGGCGCAGCTCGGGCGGTGGGTGCCGGGGGACTTCGGCGTACGGATCGGGGGCGGGTGTGCGCTCGGGCCCGATGACGTCGAGGAGCTGGCGCCCGGCGGCGAGCCGCACACCGTCATCCGCGGCGCCGACGCCACCTGGCCGCTGGGCGAACTCGGCGGCTACTACCGGGTCCTCGTCGAGGTGACCAGCCGCGCCGAGGCGCTGCAGGCCGTCGCCGACGGCGCCGACGGGCTCATCGCCCGCGGCAGCGAATGCGGCGGCGGGCCGGTAGCCGAGCTGTCCACCTTCGTGCTGCTGCAGCAGCTGCTCGCCGAACCCCGGCTCACCCTTCCCGTCTGGGCCGCCGGCGGCATCGGCGAGTACACCGCCGCGGCGGCGGTGCTCGGCGGGGCGGCAGGCGTCGTACTCGATGTGCAGCTCGCGCTGCTTCCCGAGTCGTCGCTGCCGGAGCGCGAACGCGCCCTGCTGGAGGGGATGGACGGGACCGAGACGGCCGTTGCCGGCGGAGTGCGGCTCCTGCGCCGGCGCGGACGCCTTCCGGTCCAGGGGGTCGCGCGGGCAGGCGGTGCTCCGCGTGACCAGCACGGCGGGGAGGGCGGCACGGTCGACGCCGACCGCGCCCTCCCCGCCGGCGAAGACGGCTTCCTCGCCGCGCGCTTTTCATCGCGCTGGGGCGATGTGGCGGAGGCGGTGCGTGCGGTGCGCACCGCCGTCGGGGAAGCGGTGCGGGGCGCGGCGTCGGGCGAGGCGCTGCGTCCCGCTTCCGGAATGTGCGCGGCCCTGGGTACCCGGCTGCCCATCGCCCAGGGGCCGATGACGCGGGTCAGCGACCAGCCGCGGTTCGCGCGGGCGGTGGCGGACGAGGGCGGGCTGCCGTTCCTCGCGCTGGCGCTCGCCGACGGCGGGCAGACCAGGGACCTGATGACCCGTACCCGCGCCGAACTCGAAGGCCGCCCCTGGGGCGTAGGCATCCTCGGCTTCGCCGACGAGCGGACGCGGGCCGCGCAGCTGGAGGTCGTACGGGAGCTGAAGCCCACCCACGCGATCATCGCGGGCGGCCGCCCCGCCCAGGCCGCCGACCTCGAACAGGCCGGAATCCGCACCTTCCTGCACGTCCCCTCCGCCCGGCTGCTGCGGCAGTACCTCGACGCGGGCGCCCGCCGCTTCGTCTTCGAGGGCTCCGAGTGCGGCGGCCATGTCGGGCCGCTGGCGAGCTTCCCGCTGTGGGAGGCCCAGTTGGGGGTACTTGAGGAATACGGGGCCGAGGACGTCGAGGTGCTCTTCGCGGGCGGCGTGCACGACGCGCGCTCCGCGGCCATGGTCGCCGCCCTCGCCGCGCGGGTCCCGGGCCTCTCCGCAGGCGTCCTCATGGGCACCGCCTACCTCTTCACCGGCGAGGCCGTCGACTGCGGCGCCGTACAGCCGCTCTTCCAGCGCCAGGTGCTGGCCGCCGAGTCGACCGCGCTGCTGCAGACCGCGCCCGGACACGCCACGCGGTGCGTGCCGTCGCCGTTCACGTCGGAGTTCGCCGCGCGCAAGCAGCGGCTGCGCTCGGACGCCGTACCCGACCGGGACGCCTGGGAGGAGCTGGAGCGGCTCAACGTCGGCCGGCTCCGCCTCGCCAGCAAGGGCGTCGAGCGCATCAACGGCGGCCTGCCGCAGCCCGTCGCCGAGGAACGGCAGCTGAGCGACGGAATGTTCATGGCCGGGCAGGTCGCGGTGCTGCGTACTAAAGCGACGAGCGTGCGCGAGCTGCACCGCGAGGTGTCCACCGGAGCCGCGGACTATCTGCGGCTGCGGGCGGCGGAGCTGGTGGAGCGGGTCGAGGGCGTAAGGGAGCGGCCGGCGGCGGCCGCGCCGCTCGATGTGGCCGTGGTCGGGATGGCGTGCATGTTCCCGGGAGCGGACGGGCTCGACGCGTACTGGGCCCAGGTGCTGGCCGGGGACGACGCCATCACGGAGGTGCCGCCCGAGCGCTGGGACCCGGCGGTCCACTTCGGCGGCGAGCGGGCCGAAGGGGACGGCACACCGTCCAAGTGGGGCGGCTTCCTTCCCCCCATCCCCTTCGACCCGCTCGCGTACGGCATCCCGCCCGCGTCGCTCGGCAGCATCGAGCCGGTGCAGCTGCTCGCGCTGGAGGCGGCGAAGCGGGCGCTGGACGACGCGGGGTACGGGGCGCGGCCCTTCGACCGGGCGCGTACGTCCGTGGTCTTCGGCGCGGAGGCGGGCAGCGACCTCGCGAACGCGACCACGCTGCGGACGGTGCTCCCGTCGTACGTGGACCAGGTGCCGGAGGCGCTGGCGGAGCAGCTGCCGCGGCTGACCGAGGACTCCTTCCCAGGGATGCTCGCGAACGTCATCTCCGGCCGGATCGCCAACCGCCTCGACCTGGGCGGCGCGAACTACACGGTAGACGCGGCCTGCGCGTCCTCCCTGGCCGCGGTCGACGTGGCCTGCAAGGAGCTGGTCGCGGGGACGAGCGACATGGTGCTGTGCGGGGGAGCGGACCTGCACAACGGGATCAATGACTACCTGCTCTTCGCGTCGGTGGGCGCGCTGTCGCCGACGGGCCGGTGCCGTACCTTCGACGCCTCGGCCGACGGCATCGCGCTCGGCGAAGGCGTCGCGTGCGTCGCGCTGAAGCGGCTCGCGGATGCGGAGCGGGACGGCGACCGTGTGTACGCCGTCATCAAGGGCGTCGGGAGCGCGAGCGACGGCCGGGCCAAGGGCCTCACCGCGCCGCGGCCCGAGGGCCAGCAGGCCGCGCTGGAGCGGGCGTACGCCGGGGCCGGGGTCTCGCCCGCGCGGGTCGGGCTGGTCGAGGCGCACGGGACCGGGACCGTGGTCGGGGACCGTACGGAGCTGGCGGTGCTGACCGAGGTCTTCGGCGCGGCGGGGGCCGAGCCGGGGAGCTGTGCGCTCGGGTCGGTGAAGTCGCAGATCGGGCACACGAAGTGTGCGGCGGGGCTGGCCGGGCTGATCAAGACGGCGATGGCGCTGCATACGGGGGTGTTGCCGCCGACGCGGCAGCTGTCGGCGCCGAATCCGGGGTGGGATGCGTCGGGGAGCCCGTTCGTCTTCCACACGGAGGCCCGGCCTTGGGCGGCCGCGGCCGAGGAGCGGGTGGCCGGGGTCAGCGCCTTCGGCTTCGGCGGCACGAACTTTCATGTGGTGCTCGGCGCGCATGCGGCGGGGGCGCCGCCTGCGTTCGGGTACGCCGAGTGGCCGGCGGAGCTCTTCACTTTCGGGGCGGAGGCTGATGCGGAGTGGCTGCTTTCCCGGCTGGAGGACGGGGGTGACTCCGGGCGGGTACGGCTCCGGGACTGGGCCGCGACCGCTGCCCGGCGGGCGGCTTCGCGGCCTGGTCCGGTGCGGATTGCCGTCGTGGCGACGGATGTTACGGGGCTGGCCGGGCAGCTGCGGCAGGCGCTGGCGGGGGAGCAGGGGCGGGGTGTCTTCCTGGCTAGTGCCGACGCCGATGTTCCGACCGTCGCCTTCCTCTTCCCCGGGCAGGGCAGCCAGCGGCCCGGCATGGCCGGTGACCTGCTCATCGCCGTACCGGAGCTGCAGCACCACCTGCAGCTCGGGGCGGCCCACGCGCCCGCGCTCTACCCGCCGGCCGGCTTCACCGCCGCGGCGGCCGACGCGCAGCGGGCGCGTCTCACAGACACCCGCAATGCCCAGCCGGCCCTGGGCATTGCGGGGCTGACCGCGTACGAGCTGCTCGGCCGGGCCGGGGTGCGCCCCGGCCTGGCCGGCGGGCACTCGTACGGCGAGCTCGTCGCGCTGTGTGCGGCGGGCGTGTTCACCCCGGCGGAGCTGATCGCGCTGAGCGAGCGGCGGGCGCGGGTGATCCTCGACGCGGCCGGGGACGATCCCGGCTCGATGGCCGCGGTGTCCGCGTCCGCGGACGAGACCGAGCTGGCGCTGAAGGAGGCCGGGCTCGCCGAGCGGGTGGTCACCGCGAATCGCAATGCGCCGCGGCAGACGATCATTTCCGGACCTTCGGATGCGGTGGCGTCGGCTGTCGCCGCGCTGAAGGCGGCGGGTCTTGGCGCGAAGCCGCTGCCTGTCGCCTGCGCCTTCCACAGCCCTGTGGTGGCGGGGGCGGAGCCGGCCTTTGCTGCCGAGCTGGCCGAGGTGCCGTTCCGGGAGCCGGAGTTCCCGGTGTTCGCGAATCGGAGCGCCGAGCCGTATCCGGGGGATGACCCGGATGCGATACGTCGGGGGCTGGCGGCGCAGATCGGCGCGCCGGTGCGGTTCGCCGAGCAGGTCGAGGCGATGTACGCGGCCGGGGCGCGGGTGTTCATCGAGGCCGGGCCGGGGGCGGTGCTGAGCGGCCTGGTCGGAAAGGTGCTCGGCGACCGGCCGCATCTGGCGGTCCCGGTCGAGCCGCGGGCGGGGAGCGGGCTGCCCGGATTCCTGGAGGCGCTGGCGCGGCTGGCGGTGGCCGGGGTCGAGGTGCGTACGGGGTGGCTGTTCCAGGGGCGCGGGGCGGTGGCGGGTGCGGATGCCGAGAGCGCCGCGCAGCGGCGGGCCCCGGGGTGGACGGTCGACGGACAACTGGTCAGGGACGCGGCGGGAGAACCGCTGCCCGGGGCGCTGCGGCCGGCCCGGCGGATCGCTTGGGAGGGCGGCGGGATGACCGGCGGTGGCGGTGGCGGTGGAGCGGTGGAGCGGGAGGCCGTTGTTACGGAGTTCCTGCGCGGGACGCGGGAGATGGTGGCGGCGCAGCGGGAGGTCGTGCTGTCGCTGCTGGGTGGGGGCGGGGTGCCTGCGGCGGCGCCGGTGCCGTTGCCTGCGGCGGAGGCGGCGGTACCCGCGTCGGCCGCCGCCGGGGAGCCGGCGCTGATGCCCGCGGCCGCGGCGTCGGAGGCGCCGGCCGAGCCCGCAGCGGACGCGCCCGACCCCGCCCCCCTCACCGAGGACGGGGTCCTCGCCGCCGTGCTCGGCATCATCAGCGAACGCACCGGCTACCCCGCCGACATGATCGAACCCGACCTCGACCTGGAGGCCGACCTCAGCATCGACTCCATCAAGCGCACGGAGATCGCGGGCGAGCTGGCCATGCGCCTGTCGCCTGACGGCGACGCGAGTGCGCTGGGCGACGACGAGCTGGAGGAGCTGGCGAAGGCCCGTACGGCGGGGGCGATCACGGGGTGGCTGGCGGAGCGACTGGTGCCGTCCGGCCCCGGCGACAGCGCGGAAGCCGCCCACACAAGCGCCCCGTCGGAGGCCGGTGCGGGCATCCCGGGCTCCGGCGGGGTTTCAGCGAGCGCCGCGAGCGGCCGCGACAATGTGCGAGCTGTGGGCGTGCGTTCCGCCGAGGCGGAGCCGGGCGTCCACGGCGATGAGAGCGGGGCAACCCCGGCGCAGCGCGATCACACCGGCCCCGGCCATACCGGGTCTCGCGGGGCGGGCGGGAAGGCCTCCCACCAGGCCGCCGCCCAGCTTCTCGCCGCCGCGCCCAAGCGGCTCGTCGTCGAGGCCGCGCCGATCGAGGGGGTGCCGGGCGTGCCCGACCTCGCGGGCAGGCGGTTCGCCGTGCTCGGGGGCGGGGACTTCGGCGCCGATCTCGTAGCCGCCCTCGGCCGGGCGGGCGCCGACGCCGGGGCGTACGACGCCGCGCAGCTGCTCGGCGCCGAGTACGGCCCCCTGGACGGAGTGTTCCACCTGGGCGCCCTCGCCGGCGGCGAGCCCGTGCTGCCCGACGCCTTCGCCGCCCTCCAGGCGGCCCTCGACCACCGCCTCAGGTGGCTCGTGGCCGCCTGCCGCACCGACGACCCCGCCGGCGCGGGCCTCGCGGGGCTGATGCGCTCCATCGCCCGCGAGTACCCGAGGACAGGCGCCCGGCTCGTACGCTTCACCGGCTTCGACCTCACCCCCGAGGCACTGCTGCGCGAACTCCCGCCGGTGGACGACGGATTGGGTGAGACCGCCCGACCGGGCACGGCCGCGGCCCAACCCGCAGGCGCTGCGCCCACCCTCACCACGAGCGACCCGCTCGCCCGCCCCGCCGAGCCCGTCATCGACCTCACCCCCGACGGCCGCCGCACCCCCCTCCCCATACCCGCGCCCCTCACCTCCGCCCTCGGCGCCCGCGGTGCCGGCCCCGCCGCCGACGGGGCCGCCGAGGCGCAGGCGATCGGCCTCACCGCCGACTCCGTCGTCGTCCTCGCCGGTGGCGCCCGCGGGATCACCGCGCGCTTCGCCCTCGCCCTCGCGCAAGCTGCCCGCTGCCGCGTCGAGTTGCTGGGGCGTACGCCGCTCCCCGCCGCGCCCGAACACCCCGACACCGAAGGCGCACACGACCGCCCCGCGCTCATCGCCGCCCTCGCCCGCCGCGGCAGCGCCCAGACCGGCGCCCAGGCCAGCGCAAGGGCCGGCGCCCAGGGCACCGCCCCAGCCCCCCGCCTCACCCCCGCCCAAGCAGCCGCCACCGCCGACCGCATCCTCGCCCAGCGCGAAATCGCCGCCACCCTCCGCGAGCTGCGCGCCCTCGGCAGCCCAGCCCGCTACCACGCCTGCGACCTCCGCGACGCCGACGCAGTCCGCCGTACGCTCAAAGAGATCGCCGCCGAACACGGGCGCATAGACGCCGTCATCGGCGCCGCCGGAGTCATCGAAGACCGGCTCGTGGCCGACAAGGACCCGGAGTCCTTCCACCGCGTCTACGGCACGAAGACCGACTCCGCCCGCCACCTCCTCGACGCCGCCGCCGAACTCGCCGAAGGCCCCCTCCTCGCCGTCCTCTTCGGCTCCATCGCCGCCGTCTACGGCAACGCGGGCCAGGCCGACTACGCCGCCGCCAACGACGCGCTGGAACAGATCGGCACCAACTGGGCCGCCCGCACCGGCCACCGCGCCCTCACCGTCCACTGGGGCCCCTGGGCCCCGGTCGGCGCCCACGCCGGCATGGTCACCCCGGAGCTCGGCCGCGACTACGCCCGCCGCGGCGTAGAGCTCATCGACCCCGACGAGGGCGTCCTCGCCCTCCTCCGCGAACTCGCCTGGGGCGACCCGGCACTGACCTCCGTCGTCTACACGGCCTCGGGGTGGTGACGCCCGTGGATATCGCCATCACCGGGATGGCCGTCCTCTTCCCCGGCGCCGCCGACCTGGAGGCGTACTGGAACGGCCTGGTCACCGGCGCCGACGCCATCACCGACGTCCCGGCGCACCGCTGGGACCCCGCCTACTTCCCCGACCGCGTCTATTGCAGGCGCGGCGGCTTCGTCGACGACCTGGCCGCCGTCGACGTCACCCGCTTCGGCGTGATGCCGGGATCCGTGCCCGGTACGGACCCGGACCAGCTCATCGCCCTCTCCGTCGCCGCCCGCGCCCTCGCCGACGCCGGCGGCCAGGAGCGGCTGCCGGACCGCGAGCGGGTGGGCGTGGTGCTCGGCCGCGGCGGCTATCTCACGCCCGGCCAGGCGCGGCACGACCAGCGCGTCCGTACGGCAGGCCAGCTGACCCGCACCCTGGGCGAACTGCTCCCGGAACTGGGCGCCGACCATCTCGCCCGAATCCGCGACGCCTTCGCCGAACAACTCGGCCCCGAGGTGCCGGAGGCAGCCATCGGCCTCGTCCCGAACCTGGTCGCCTCCCGTATCGCCAACCGCCTCGACCTCCGCGGCCCGGCCTACACCACCGACGCCGCCTGCGCCTCCTCCCTGATCGCCGTCGACCAGGCCGCCGCCGAACTCACCTCCGGCCGCTGCGACCTGATGCTCGCCGGCGGCGTCCACCACTGCCACGACATCACCCTCTGGACGGTCTTCTCCCAGCTGGGCGCCCTCTCCAGGAGCCAGCGCAGCCGCCCCTTCCACGCGGGCGCGGACGGCATCCTGATCGGCGAGGGCACCGGCATCGTCGTCCTGAAGCGCCTCGCGGACGCGGTACGGGACGGCGACCGGGTCTACGCCGTCATCCGCGGCACCGGCGTCGCGGCGGACGGCCGCGGCGGTGGCCTGGTCAGCCCCGACCCGGTCGGCCAGACCCGGGCCGTGCGGCAGGCATGGGCGGCGGCCGGCCTCGACCCGGCGGCACCCGACGCGATCGGCCTGATCGAGGCGCACGGGACGGGCACCCCTGCCGGGGATGCAGCCGAACTGGCCACGCTGGCCGAGGTCTTCGGCCCACCTGCCGCCGACGCCGCCCCCGCCGTGATCGGCTCGGTCAAGTCCATGATCGGCCACACCATGCCCGCCGCCGGTGCGGCAGGCCTCATCAAGGCCGCCCTCGCCATCCACCGGGCCACCCTCCTGCCCACCCTCCACTGCGACGACCCCCACCCGGACCTCGCCCGCACCCGCTTCGCCCCGCTGGCGACGGCCCGCCCCTGGGAGGCGGAGGTGCGGCGGGCGGCTGTGAACGCCTTCGGGTTCGGCGGCATCAATGCGCATGCGGTGCTGGAGCAGGCACCCGGAAGCGGTCCGATATCCCGCGGGACCGCGGCACCGATTGCCCTGGTGACCGCCGGCAAGCGGGCTCTCCCGGCGACCGCCACCACCGACGAGCCTGTTCTCCGCCTGGCCGCCGACACCCCGGCCGCCCTCGCCGCGCTGCTCGACGCGCCCGACGCCGGACTCATCTCGCGCTGCGGCACCGAGCCCGGCCCCGGCCGCGTCCGGCTCGGCGTCGTCGCCCCCGACGCCCGTCGGCTCGCGACGGCCCGACGCGCCGTAGCCCGCGGAAAGCCATGGCGCGGCAAGGGCGACGTGTGGTTCACCCCCGAGCCGCTGCTGGCGCCCGGCACCGGCAAGCTGGCGTTCGTCTTCCCCGGCCTGGAGGCCGAGTTCGACCCGCAGGTGGACGAGGTCGCCGAACACTTCGGCCTGCCGCGCCCCGGCGCCGCCGACGTCGGCGACGTGGCCCGGCACGGCCTCGGCGTCCTGGGCGTCGGCCGCGTACTCGACGCCGCACTGCGCAAGCTCGGCCTCGTACCGGACGCGGTCGCGGGCCACAGCATCGGCGAATGGTCGGCGATGTACGCGGGCGGCCTCTACGACGACGCCGCCGCGGACGAACTCCTCGGCCCCTTCGACCCCGACTCCCTCCGCGTCCCAGGCGTCGTCTTCGCGGCAATCGGCGCACCCGCCAACCACGTGGAGTCGATACTCAACGACCGCACGGACATAGTCCTCAG
The DNA here is from genome assembly GCF_048572725.1 of Streptomyces boninensis. Lineage (NCBI taxonomy): Bacteria > Bacillati > Actinomycetota > Actinomycetes > Kitasatosporales > Streptomycetaceae > Streptomyces > Streptomyces boninensis. The sequence goes on along the minus strand of NZ_CP183837.1, from coordinate 4,074,736 downwards.
CCACGACAACGCCCCCGGCCAGTCCATGATCTGCGGCCCGGAATCCGCGGTGGCGGAGCTGGTCGCGGACTTCCGCGCGGAACGGATCATCGCCCAGCTCCTCCCTTTCCGCTCCGGCTTCCACACCCCCATGCTCAAGCCCTACCTCGGCCCCCTGACCGAGGGCGTACGGCGAACCAGGGTCCGCCCCGCACGCATCCCCGTCTGGTCCGGCACCACGGCGTCCCCGTACCCGGAAGGCACGGAAGCAATACGCGACCTGTTCGTACGCCACCTCCTGGAGCCCGTCCGCTTCCGCCCTCTGATCGAGGCGATGTACGCGGCCGGATTCCGCGCCTTCGTCCAGGTGGGCACGGGCCAGCTGACCTCCCTCATCTCCGACACGCTGCAGGGCCGGGACTTCCTGGCCATAGCCGCGAACTCCCCCCGCCGGGGCGGCCTGGCACAGCTCCACCGGGTTTCCACAGCACTGTGGACGGAGGGCCGGGCAACGGACACGCGCGACCGCGCGTCGGCCCCGGTCCGCCTCGACCTCGGCGGGGCGCTGGTGTCCTTGCCGACCGGGGTACGGGATGAGCTGCGCTCGGCCATACACGGCGCAACCGGACCGAACCCAGCCCCCGACCCACTGGCGGCCCACACCGACCGGCACCCCGTGGCAGCCCAGCTGCGCGCCGCCCTGGCCGAAACGGCCGCAAGCGCGGCAGCCGTACTGACCGCCACCCGCCCACCCGAGGAGGGGCCGGAGTGGAGCGACGCCGCCGAAAAAACCCAGCACCGAGCAGCCGCCGACCACAACGTTTTTTCGGTGGTGTCGCGGAACTCCGGCCCCGGCCCACGCACCCACCGGGAAACAATCACGGTCTCCATCCCCGAAATGCCCCACCTACTCGACCACTGCTTCATCCCCCAGCAGCCCAACTGGCCAGACCTCTCCGACCGCAGACCAGTCGTCCCAGCCACCACCATCGTCCAGCTCATGATGGACGCCGCCGAACGCGCCCACGGCGGCCGAGCCATCGGCGTCCACGACGTACGCCTCGAACAGTGGCTGGGCGCCGAGGAACCCACCGACGTCGACGTCACCGTCACCCCCACCGGCGACGTAACCTTCGGCCCCTACGCCCGCGCCACCGTAGAACTCGCCCAAACCCACCCCACACCCCCCGCCCCCTGGCGCCCGGACGGGCGCATCGCCGAGCCCTGCCAGCTGACCGCCGCCGACCTCTACCGCGACCGCTGGATGTTCCACGGCCCCGCCTTCCAGGGCGTCACCGACCTCATCGCCATCGGCGACACCCACATTCGCGGCACCATCACCACCCCGGCCGCCCCCGGCGCCCTCCTCGACAACGTCGGCCAGATCCTCGGCTACTGGATCCTCGCCAAGCGCAGCGAGCGCAACGTCGTCTTCCCCGTACGCATGCGCGGCTTCCGCTTCTACGGCCCCCAGCCCGAGCCCGCCACCGAGGTCGACTGCCGCATCCGGATCACGTCCGTCACCGGCACCGCCCTCACCGCCGACGTCCAACTCAGCATCGACGGCAAGGTCTGGGCCGAGATCGCCGCCTGGCAGGACCGCCGCTTCACGGCAGTCAGCGCCGCAAGGCCCGGCGGCTACCCGGAACACCGCACCCTGGCCGCCCCGCAGCCCGGCGGCTGGGTGCTGCTCGCCGACGGCTGGCCCGACCTGGCCTCCCGCGACCTGGTCATGCGCACCCACCTCGGCGCAGCCGAGCGAGCCGCGTACGAGAGCCACCCACCCCGCGGCCGCCGCCAGTGGCTCCTCGGCCGGATCGCCGCCAAGGACGCGGTCCGGCAGTGGCTGTGGACGGAGGGCGGCGAGGACGGCCCGATCTTCCCGGCCGAAATAGCGATCCACAACACCGCCGACGGCCGCCCGTACCCCATCGGCCACCACCGCGACCTGCCCCTCCCCCCGCTCTCCCTCTCCCTCGCCCACCGCGGCGACGCCGCGGTCGCCCTGGTCCGCCCGGGCAAGGACGCGGAGACCGGCATCGACATTGAGCTGATCTCGGATCGCGCCGAATCCACGTACGGCACCGCCCTGGGCCCCCGCGAACGCGACCTCCTGGCCGAGCGCGCCAGCGCCACCAGCGCGCCGGAAGCCCTCTGGTTCACCCGCTTCTGGGCCGCTAAGGAAGCCGCCGCAAAGGCGGAAGGCACCGGCCTCCGCGGCCGCCCCCGCGACTACGAGGTCGTCGAAGCCGAGCCGTACGCCCTCGTCGTAAAGACCCCCAGGCGCACCCACCACGTCCGCCTGGACCACGTGACGACCGAAACGCCCGGCGCACCGAGCAGGGGCTATGTCGTGGCATGGACAACGAAGGAGTTGTTTCAGTGAAAGCCGTAAAGGCCACGCCGACGCCCATCCCGGACGAGGCGCAAGTCCTCGCCGAGATCGGCGAAATGATCATCTCCGTCCTCGGGGATTACGCGCCCGAGGGCGACGCAGCGATCACGCTCGACAGCCGCTTCGGCGACGACCTGGAGATGGAATCCATCGACCTGGTCACGCTCTCCGGACGGCTCGCCGAGTGGTACGGACCGGAGGCCAACTTCGCCGAGTACCTCGCCTCCCTGGAGCTCGACGAGATCATCGAGCTGACCGTCGGCCGGCTGGTCTCCTACGTCGTGCGCAGCCTGCGCACGGCGGCCGCGGACGCAACCGTAATCGCAGCGGAGCGCTGAGCGATGGCCCGGGTCCAGGCCAACGGGGTCGACCATCACGTGCAGGTGCTCCCGGCGAAGGGCGCGCCGCTGGGCACCGCCGTCTTCATCCACGGCGCCTTCATCGACAGCCTCGCCAGCTTCTACTTCACCCTCGGACCGCAGTTCGCCGACGCCGGCTTCGACGCGGTCCTCTACGACCTGCGCGGGCACGGCCGCAGCGAGCGCCCGCCCACCGGCTACACCCTCCAGGACTTCACCGCCGACCTCGACGCCCTCCTGGACGCCCTGAGCATCGAGGAGCCCGTCCACCTGGTCGGCAATTCCTTCGGCGGCACGGTCGCCCTCGATTACGCCGTCCACCACCCGGACCGCGCCGCCTCCGTCACCGTCGTCGAGTCCGGTCCCGCTACCCAGGACTGGGCGCACACGATGGCGGGCGCCCTCGACCAGGCCACCGACAAGCTGCCGCCGGAGGAGGCCCTCGACTGGTTCGTCGCCGAGTACGGGGCCATCGCCTCGACCCGCCAGGGCGACGGCAGGCACGACGCACACATCCGCCGCCTCGGCCGCAGCGCGGGCCGCTTCATCGCGACCACCACCATCGCCCGCGATATCCCGGACGGCCGGGTACTGACCGACGGCGAACTGCGCGCCATCCGCTGCCGGGTGCTGCTCATCAACGGCCAGGACGGCCTCGTAGCCGAGCAGACGGCCTGGCTCGCCGAGCTGCTGCCCGGCACCCAGGTACGGATCGTCGCAGGCCAGAAGCACTCGGTGCTCGTGGAAGCCGCGGAGGAAGTCGGCGCCCTCGCCCTCGACTTCGTCATTGCGGAAGCCGACAGGGCCGCCGCCCTCGAAGGGGGGCGGGCCAGATGAGCCGTTTCCTCTTCGTCGTACCGCCCCTCGCGGGGCACATCCACCCGCCCGCCGCCGTAGCCGCCGAGCTCGCCGAGCGCGGCCACGAGATCTCCTGGGCCGGACAGCCGGCCGTGATCGAGCGACTCGCGGGCACCAAGGCGCGGATCTATCCGTGCGCGGGCCCGGCCGGCATCGACGACCGGCCGCGCGACCTCCGCGGCGTGGCAGCCCTCAAGTTCCTCTGGGAGGACTTCTTCGGCCCGCTCGCCCAGGCGATGGCACCCGGCGTCACCACGGCCGCACTCGAAGCGGGCCCCGACGTCATGGTCGTGGACCAGCAGACCGTCGCGGGCGCCCTGGTCGCCGAGCGGCTCGGCGTCCCGTACGTATCGTCATCGACCACCTCCGCCGAGCTCTCCGGCTCACTCGTCGGCATGCCAAAAGTCGACGAATGGATCACCGGCCTCCTCGACGGCCTCCGCCAGCGCCTGGGCGACCCCTCCGCCCGCTACGACCCCCGCTTCTCACCCCGCCTCACCCTCGTCTTCTCCACCGAGGAACTGACCGGCCCGCAGCCGCTCGCCGCCCAGGGCCCGGTGGCGTACGTCGGCCCGGCCCTGGGCCCGCGCCCGGACGTCCCCGACTTTCCCTGGCGCTGGATCGACGCCGACGACGGCCGCGACCTGGCGCTGATCTCCCTCGGCACCGCCAACACCGCCGTCGGCGCCCGCTTCCTGGAGAGCTGCGTGCAGGCGGTACGGGCCAGGGCCGACCGGCTGCGCGCCGTCGTAGTCGACCCCGGCGGGGTCCTCGGCGAGCCGGCCGCGGACGACGATGTCCTGATCCACCCGGCCGTCCCGCAGCTGTCGCTCCTCGAACAGGCCGACGCGGTCGTCTGCCACGCCGGCCACAACACCGTCACCGAGGCCCTGTGGCACGGCGTCCCGCTCGTAGTGGCGCCGATACGGGACGACCAGCCCGTAGTCGCATCGCAGGTCACCGCCGCCGGCGCCGGCGTCCGGGTGCGCTTCGGCCGGGCCGACGCGGTCCGTATCGGCGGGGCGCTGGACGCCGTCCTGCGCGAGCCCTCCTACCGCGCCACCGCCCGCCGCATCCGCGACTCCTTCCGCGCCGCGGGCGGAGCCGGATCGGCCGCGGTGCGCCTGGAGCAGCTCGCCGCCGAGGAGGAAGAAGAGGAGGAGGAACCGTGGTGGACCGAACTGTCGCTATAGCCGAGGCGCGCCCCCGCTACCAGGCCGAACTGGCCGGCGGCGTCGAGCGCTTCCTCATGCCGCGCCGCGAGGACTGCCCGTGGTGCGGCGCCACCAGGCTCCGCGTGAAGGTGCGTACGCGCGACTTCGTGCAGCTCAAGCCGGGGTGGTTCACGCTCGAGGAGTGCCGCGCGTGCGGGCACGTCTTCCAGAACCCGCGGCTGAACGAAGAGGGCCTGGACTTCTACTACCGGGACTTCTACGACGGCCTCGGCGAGGACGCCACCACGGATCTCTTCGGCGGCCCGGGCGCCCGCAAGCGGTACGTCGCGAGCGCCCGCGCCATGGCCGTACACGACCGGCCCGGGAAGTGGCTGGACGTGGGGACCGCGCACGGCCAGTTCCCGCAGATCGCCCGGCCCGAGCTGCCGGAGACCGTCTTCGACGGGCTCGACATGGGCGAGAGCGTCGAAAAGGCGGCGGAGAACGGGCACATCGCGCATGCCTACCGCGGCACCCTGACCGGGCTGGCCGCCGAGCTGGCCGGGCAGTACGACGCGCTCAGCATGTTCCACTACCTGGAACACACCCTGGAGCAGAAGAAGGAGCTCGCCGCCGCGCACACCGTGCTGCGGCCCGGCGGGCACATGATGATCGAGGTGCCGGACCCGCAGTGCGCCTTCGGCCGGCTCTTCGGGAAGTACTGGCTCCCGTGGTTCCAGCCGCAGCACCTGCACTTCGCGACGCTGCGTAACCTGTGCGCGGAGCTGGAGGCCACCGGCTGGACGGTGGTGCACGCCTCCCGTACGGGCGACCAGCACATCCCGCTCGACGGGGTCAGCGCGCTCTGGTACTTCTCCACCCGCTTCGTACCCGACGACGACGCCCCCTGGCTGCCGAAGCGCCCGAGCCGGGCCGTCATCCGCGCCCGCATCGCGCTGCTGATCTCTCTCGTGCCCGCGCTGGCCGCCGTGCACTTCACGGAGCGGGCGCTGGCGCCGGTGGTGCGCAGGACCCCGTTCTCCAATGCCTACCGGGTGATCGCCCGCCGCAATTGACCCGCTCTGCCAACCCTCAATTCGCTAACGGAGCCGCTGAGATGTTGCTCAACTCCCCCGTCAGGGCCTGGCGCCTGCTCGGCCTGTTTTTACTGATCGCGGCCACGATCGCCGCCACGGCCGTGCTCTCCGGCGGCGACTCGGACAACGCCCAGGGCGCCACGGTCAAGGCCGGCATGCCCTCGGACGACTTCTACAAGCGCCCCAACCCGATTCCGGAGGGCAAGCCGGGCGACGTCATCAGCTCCCGCAAGATCGCGCCGGGCACCCCGACCAACCGCGAGCTGGCCGACACCTGGCAGGTGATGTACCGCTCCACGAACGCCAAGGGCGAGCCGGTCGCGAACACCGGCACCGTGATGGTCCCCAAGGGCAAGGACCCGGCGACCGTGCCGATCATCGGCTGGGCCCCGGGCACCCAGGGCCCCGCCTTCCGGTGCACCCCGTCGCGGCTGATCGCCAAGGGCGCGCTGTACGAGCAGTGGGTGATCAACGAGCAGCTGAAGCAGGGCTACGCGCTGGCCATCCCCGACTACGAGGGCACCCACCCCGACCCCAAGACCACCTACATGACGGGCAAGTCCCTCGGCCCGGCCCTCATCGACGTCGTACGGGCCGCCCAGCGCCAGCCCGACACCAAGCTCTCCGCCGACGCCAAGGTCGTCTTCCGCGGCTACTCGCAGGGCGGCGGCGCCGCCATGTGGGCAGGGGAGACGCAGCCCGCGTACGCCCCCGAGCTGAAGCTGCAGGGCGTGGTCGCCGGCGGCGTCCCGGGCCACCTGATGGACGAGGCGCTCGCACTCAACGGCCAGGCCGGCTCCGGCTTCCTCTTCAACGCCCTCTTCGGCCTCGGCAACGCCTACCCGGAGCTGAAGCTGCAGGACTCGCTCAACGACGCGGGCAAGGCGGCGTACGCGGAAATGAACAAGAGCGCCTGCGCCCTGGAGCTGATCCACGACTACAAGAACAAGAAGACGACCGACTACTTCACCACCAGCCCGCTCGGCCGCCCGGAGTGGGTCAAGGCGTACACCGAGAACTCCCTCGGCGAGAGCCCGAAGGTCAAGGTCCCGGTGTTCCAGTACCAGGCCACCAAGGACGCGCTGATCGACCCCACGCAGGCCGACAACCTGCACCAGCAGCTGTGCGCGGCCGGCGTAAAGCTCACCTGGAAGACGATCGACTCCAGCACCAAGCCCGACATCCAGGACCACCTCTGGGGCATCCAGGCGGGCAACGCGGACGCCTCCGCGTACGTCGCCGACCGACTGGCGGGCAAGCCGGCGGAATCCAACTGCTGACCGGAGGTAGGCCATCGTGAGCCGCACCAACAAACACCGCAAGACCCGCCGGCGCACCGGCGCCTTCCGCATGCGCCGCGGCGCGGCAGGCACGGCCGCCGCCGCGGCGGCCATGCTCGCACTGACCGCCTCACAGGCCCCGGGCGTCTTCGGCGCCCGCGACGAGGGCGCGCGGACCCAGGGCCACCGCACGCCGGATCCGCTGCCACCGGACGCCTCGTCCGACGACTCGTACCACACCGAACTGCCGCCGTTGGAGGGCCGCGAGAAGGGCAGCGGCGGTGGCGGATCCGGTGTCGAGACGGCGCTCGGGGACGTAAAGGGCCAGGCAGGCATACCCGCGACGGTGCTCGCCGCGTACAAGAAGGCAGAGGCCGCCCTGGCGGACACCCAGCCGGGCTGCAAGCTGCCCTGGCAGCTGCTGGCGGCGATCGGGAAGGTGGAGTCGGGGCATGCGCGGGGCGGGGATGTGGACGCGTCGGGGAGGACGCGGCATGTGATCCGCGGACCGGTGCTGAATGGCAACGGCTTCGCGAATATCTCGGATACGGATGGCGGGCGCTACGACGGGGACGGGCGCTATGACCGTGCGGTCGGCCCGATGCAATTCATCCCGTCGACGTGGGCGCGGTGGGGCACGGATGCCACGGGCGATGGGCGGGCGGACCCGAACAACGTCTTCGACGCGGCGCTGTCGGCGGGGCGGTATTTGTGCGCGGGGGGCCGCGACCTGAGCACGGATGCGGGGCTGCGGTCGGCGATCCTGAGCTACAACCGGTCGGAGGAGTATCTGCGGACGGTGCTGTCGTGGCTGGCCTTCTACCGGAAGGGCGTCCATGAGGTGCCGGACGGGGAGGGGGTGCTGCCGAGCAGCCCGGGGCCGGGGTCGTCGTCGGGCGGCGGTGGCAGCGGCATCTCGGTGGGCCCGACACCGCCGAATGGCGGGGGCTCCGGGGGGAGCGGGGGTGGCGGGTCACATGACCCGGGTGGGTCGGGAGGCTCCGGAGGTTCCGGCGGCTCGGGCGGTACGGGCGGCTCAGGCGGCTCCGGAGGTACGGGCGGCTCGGGCGGCGGCTCCGACGACCCATCGACCCCCGGCCCCGGTCCCGGCGACCCCAGCGAAGACCCGAGCAGCCCGGATCCCTCGGACCCGCCCACCGACTGCCCGACGGACCCGTCCCCGGACCCGTCCAAGGGCTCCCCATCCCCGGACCCGAGCGGCACCGAGGACCCGTGCGACGAGGAGTCACCGTCGGCGACCCCCTCGTCCTCGGCCACGAAGTCGGCATCGTCCTCGGCATCGGCATCCACCGCACCATCAGTCACGAGTCCGTCCCCGACGAAGACCACGTAACCCATCCTGCCCCCGCGGGGCGCCACCCCCGGATATCTCTCGGGGGCAGGCGTCCCGCTGGGCGGGACGGGTGGGCCCGGACGTTTCCGGCGGCCGCCGACGCAACCTGCACCGAGCAGGACTCGCGTCGGCGGCAACCTGCAACCCCCGGTTGCGTGCGCACACTTGAACGAAATCCGGCATGATGTCACTCGTGGCACACGACAAGGTGGACCCCACCCGCCCCCACAACGCCCGCGTCTGGAACTACTGGCTCGGCGGCAAGGACAACTACGCCGTAGACCGGGCCTTCGCCGACCAGATGGCCGAGCTCCTCCCGGTGCTGCCGCAACTCGCGCGCTCGGACCGCGCCTTCCTGCGCCGCGCGGTCACGCACCTCGCAGGCGAGGCGGGCATACGCCAGTTCCTCGACATAGGCACGGGCCTGCCCAGCGAGGGCAACACCCACGAGGTGGCCCAGGCGATCGCGCCCGACGCCCGCATCGTCTACGTGGACAACGACCCCCTCGTCCTCGCCCACGCCCGCGCCCTGCTCACCTCCACCCCCGAGGGCGACACGCAGTACGCCCACGTCGACGCCCGCGAACCGGACAAGGTCCTGGAAGCCGCCGCGAAGACCCTGGACCTCACCCGGCCCGTCGCCGTGACGATGCTCAGCATCCTGCACTTCTTCGAGGACGCCGAGCTCAGCCGCACCGTCCGTACGATCATGGATGCGATGCCCCCCGGCAGCTACCTGGCCGTAGCCCACGCCACCTGGGAATACTCAGGCACCGAGGACGCCACCGCCCTGGAGCACTGGAACACCAACAGCCCCACCCCCATCCACCTCCGCGACCGCTCCCTCCTCACCGACCTGATGCTCGACGGCCTGGAGCTGCTGGAACCCGGCATCGTCTCCTGCGCCCGCTGGCGTGCCGAAGACGACGACTACTGGCGCACGGCCCCGGAGGTCCCCCAGTACGGCCTGGTGGCACGCAAGCCGTAGCGATCAGAGCCGTCAGAGCAGCCGCTCGCTGACCGCCCAAAGCCGCTCCGCCGACACCGGGTCGATCGCCCGTGACGTCGCCTCGGACGGCACGCTGTCCGCCGTCAGCGGCCGCGGCTCGTCGTCCAGACGCGACACGTCGCAGTCCTTGAGATAGACGCCCCCGATCCCGTCGAGGAGCGGGCTGGCCGCGCCGAAGGCGATCGTGCCCGCGCCTTGCTGCGGCGTCTTCTTCCCCAGCTCGGGGTCGATGACGGGGCGGCCGGCCTCGTCGATCAGCCCCTGCTCGCGCAGCGACTCGGCTCCGGCCGCGCTGTTCAGGGCGGTGCCGACGATGACGCCCGGGTGGGCGGCATAGCCGCGGATGCCGTCGCCCGCCCAGCGGCGGTCGAGCTCGACCGCGTGCAGCACGTTCGCGAGCTTGGACTGCGCGTAGGCCGCCAGCGGGTCGTAGCCGGAGTCGAAGTGCAGGTCGTCCCACCGGATCTCGCCGAACCGCTGGGCGCCGGAGGAGACGTTCACGACCCGCGCACCCCGCGCCGCCCGCAGCGCCGCGTGCAGCCCGCGGGTCAGCTGGAAGTGGCCCAGATGGTTGACGGCGAACTGCGCCTCATAGCCGCGCGCATCGCACTCCCGTGTCGCGGGAACCGGCAGCCCCGCGCAGTTGATGAGCATGTGCAGCGGCCGGTCAGCGGCGAGCCATCGGCCGACGAAGCCGTCCACAGATGCCGGATCCAGCAGATCCAGCTGCCCGACCTCGACGCCCGCCGCGGCACCTTCAGCCACCAGCCCCGCGAGCCCCTCCTCGGCCCGCCCCGCGTCCCGCGCCCCCACCGTCACCCGCGCACCGGCAGCAGCCAGCGCCCGCGTGACCTCCCGGCCGATCCCGGCATGCCCGGCCGTGACGATGGCGTACGTGCCGCTCAGATCCACCCCCGCGAGCACCTCGGCGGCCGTCGACGCCGCGGTGAACCCCGACCCGATGGGGTGCTGTCGGTGTGCCATCTCAGCTGTCTCCTCGCTCACTTGGACTCGACCGTTCCGTACGCATCAGGGCCGGTGAGCAGCTCCTCCTGCGCGTCCCGCCACGCGCTGTCACCGGGGCGCAGCGCGCTGCGCAGATAAGCCCCGGTCAACCGGGCCAGCGCAGCCAGCCGCTCGGGGCTCTCGTCCGTGGTCTCGGCCGCGTCGTATCCGGCGATCCCGCCGAGGCCGTGCTCCAGGTCGAAGAGCGTCAGCAGCGTCTTCGGCCCGGGCGCCAGGTGGTACGGGTCGTAGTGCCAGGCCGGGCCCATGTCCGTGAAGTGCGGGGAGTCGTCCTTGTCGCCGGCCACGACCAGCGCGGGCCGCGTCATCGTGGAGAAGTCCATTCCCCGCATGATCGGGACCTGGGGCGCCATCGGCCCGTTCAGGGCGTCGCCGCCCCGCCCGGGGGCTGCCAGCAAGACGCCCTGCTTCACGCGGGGTTCGGGGTGGCTCAGCACCTCCCCGGTGTCCGGCTCGACCGTCCGCGCGCCCAGGATCATCGCTGTGGTGAAGCCGCCGAGCGAGTGCCCGGCGAGGGCGACCGCCTCCCGGTCGAGCCGGCCGGCCAGCAGCGGCACGGTCTTCTCGATCTCGTCGAGGTGGTCGAGCACATGCGAGATGTCCTCGGCGCGCTCGCGCGCATAGAACGGGGCCCGCGGATCGCCCTCCCACAGGTGGCTGAGGGTGCGCGAGCTGAGATGCGTGGGCTGGATGACGGCGAAGCCCTGCTGCGCCCAGAGGGTGGCAAGGGGCTGGTAGCCGTTCATCGAGGACAGGTGGTGCGACGGGCCGTGGCCGTGGGACAGGACGATCACGGGCAGCTCGTCGCCGTGCTCGGGGGCCGTGACGCGCAGCTGCAGCTCCGCCGGGCGCCCGGGGATGGGCAGTGTCACGGGGGCGTACGAGAGAAGCGGGACGGCGGTGGTGGTGGACATGGACAGGCCTCCAGAAGGGAAACGGTACGATGTCCCGTTTGACGATACGGGACGCTGTCCCGTTTCGACAATCCGGGTAATGTTCCACGTGACGGCGACGGCCCGTACCGGAAGGAGCCCGCGTGCCCCCCGCACCCCAGCAGCCCGCCCGCGGCAAGCGCGCCGACGCGGTGCGCAATCAGGAGAAGCTCCTGGCGGCCGCCGCGGAGGTCTTCGTGGAGGCGGGCGTCGACGCCCCGATCCGGCGCATCGCCACAAAGGCGGGTGTTGGTACGGCGACGATCTACCGGCACTTCCCGACCCGCGCCGACCTGGTGGTGGCGGTCTTCCGGCATCAGGTCGAGGAGTGCGTCGAGGCCGGTCCGCGGCTGCTGGCGAGCGCCGGTTCGCCCTTCGAGGCGCTGCGGGAGTGGATCGATCTCTTCGTGGACTTCCTGGTCACCAAGCACGGCCTGGCCGACGCGATGCAGTCGGACGCGGCGGGCTTCGGCGCCCTGCACACGTACTTCCTGGACAGCTTGCTGCCGGTCGCTCAGCGGCTGCTCGCCGCGGCGGAGGAGGCCGGCGAAGTCCGGCCCGGAGTCGAGCCGTACGAGCTGCTGCGCGCCATCGGCAATCTGTGCGTCGGCGGCAATGAGGACCCGCGTTACGACCCGCGGCGCATGATCGCGGTGCTGCTGCGGGGGCTGCGGCGGCAATAGGGCACGCAAAGGGCGGCCGAGGCGCTCAAGCGCCCCGGCCGCCCCAAAGCCGTCTCTTACGGCAGCAGTTGTGCGTCCAGCGTGATGTTCTTCACCCCGGCCAGGGCCTGGCTGACCGGGCAGTTGGCCTTCGCGTCGGCCGCGGCCGCCTGGAAGTCCTCCTCCGACAGGCCGGGCACCTTGGCCTTGACGGTCAGCTTGATGCCCGTGATGCCCTCACCCGGCTGGAAGGTGACATCGGCCTGGGTGTCCACCTGCTCGACGGTGTAGCCCTTGCCGGCCAGGCCGTGGCTGAAGGCCATCGAGTAGCAGGACGAGTGCGCCGCGGCGATGAGCTCCTCCGGGCTGGTCTTCCCGCCGGGCTCCTCGGAGCGGGCCGGCCAGCTCACGTCGTAAGAGCCGAGCTTCGAGGAGTCGAGCGTGACGGTGCCCTTGCCCTCGAGGAGATTGCCTTCCCAGTGGGTCTGCGCGGTGCGAGTGGTTGCCATCTTCACTGCCTCCTGTGCATAGGTGCGATCAGTGTCCAAGCTATCGCTCTGGGCTAGGTGACGCGCATCACACCCGTCAGGCGAAATAACCGGGGAGCGCGTCCCCGTTTAGGAAGGCGTTGGCGAAACGGGGATCCGGTCCCCGCTTCGGTTCACACGAGACCGTACGACCCGTACGAGAGGAGTCGCACCATGAGCACGGACACCGCACTCCCGCGGCAGCGCGCATCGCGGCGCGACGCCTCCCGGAACCGGCAGCGCATCGTCGAGGCCGCCCGCCAGGCCCTGGTCGAGTACGGCACCGATGTGCCGCTCGACGAGGTCGCCCGCCGGGCCGGGGTCGGCAATGCGACGGTCTACCGGCACTTCGACGGCCGCCGCGACCTGCTCCTGGCGGTGATGCTGCACTCCATGGAGCGCATCGCCGAGGAGGCCGAGTCGGCCCACGACGAGGTGGACCACCCCTTCGAGGCGCTCCGGCGCTTCGTGCTCAGGGCCGCGGACGAGCGGATCGGCTCGCTCTGCCCGCTGCTGGCCGAGGGTTTCGACAAGGGCGCCCCGCCGCTCGCCGACACCCACGACCGGCTCGACCGGGCGATCGTGCGCCTGATGGACCGGGCTAAGGAGGCCGGGCAGCTCCGCGGCGACGTAGCCGTGGGCGACCTGATGGTCGCGCTGTCCCAGCTGACCAGGCCGCTGCCCGGCTCCGACTGTGTCGGCTTCGACCAGTTCGTCAGCCGGCACCTGCAGCTGTTCCTCGACGGACTGCAGGCCCCCGCCCGGTCGGTGCTGCCCGGGCATGCCGCGACCCTCGAGGACCTCAGGCAGAAACGAGACCCTGAATCGGACTAGCGCTCCTGCCAGGAGCCGTTGTCACAGTTCACTCACTCAGTTCTTTCACTCAGTTTTTCCACTCCGCAATCACAGATAGGCCCCTCATGTCCGAAATTGAGGCACAAACTCCGCCAAAGGCGGATCCACGGCGCTGGAAGGCCCTGGCCTTCATCGCCGTCGCGCAGCTCATGGTGGTGCTCGACGCGACCATCGTGAACATCGCGCTCCCCACGGCACAGCAGGACCTCGGCATCTCCGATGCCAACCGCCAGTGGGTCATCACCGCGTACGCCCTGGCCTTCGGTGGTCTGCTGCTCTTCGGCGGCCGCATAGCCGACCTCTGGGGACGTAAGAAGGCCTTCACGACCGGCCTCATCGGCTTCGCCGTGGCCTCCGCCGTCGGCGGCGCCGCCACCAACGAGGCGATGATGCTCACCGCCCGTGCCGCGCAGGGCGTCTTCGGCGCGCTGCTCGCGCCCGCCGCGCTGTCGCTGCTCGCCGTCATGTTCACCGACGGCAAGGAGCGCGCCAAGGCCTTCGGTATTTACGGCGCCATCGCCGGTGCCGGTGGTGGTATCGGCCTGATCCTCGGTGGTCTGCTCACCGAGTACCTGGACTGGCGCTGGACGTTCTTCGTGAACATCCCGTTCGCGATCATCGCCGTGCTCGGCGCGGTCTTCGTAATCCACGAGCCCAAGGGCACCCGTAACCGGGCAGGCCTGGACGTCCCCGGCGTGCTGCTGGCCACCAGCGGTCTGGTCGCGCTGGTCTACGGCTTCACCCGCGCCGAGTCCAGCGGCTGGTCGGACGGGCTGACCGTCGGCATGTTCATCGCCTCCGCGGTGCTGCTGGCCGCCTTCGTGGTCCTCGAGTCCCGGGTCAAGCACCCGCTGCTGCCGCTGCGCGTCATCCTCGACCGCAACCGCGGTGGCGTGTACCTCGGGCTTGGCATCGCGGTCATCGCGATGTTCGGCACCTTCCTGTTCCTGACCTACTTCCTGCAGGTCGTGCAGAGCTTCAGCCCGGTCAAGACCGGTCTGGCCTTCCTGCCGATGATCGCGGGCATGATCGTGGGCTCCACGCAGATCGGCGCCCGCCTGATGACCCGGGTCCCGCCGCGCCTGCTGATGGCGCCGGGCTTCCTGGTCGCCGCGGTCGGCATGGGTCTGCTGACCCAGATCGAGCCGGGCACGAGCTACGCGGCCCACGTGCTCCCGTCGCTGCTGCTGCTGGGTCTCGGCATGGGTACGGCGTTCATGCCGGCGATGTCCCTCGCCACCATCGGCGTCGAGCCGCGGGACGCGGGCGTCGCCTCGGCGATGATCAACACCTCGCAGCAGGTCGGCGGCGCCATCGGCACCGCGCTGCTGAACACCATCGCCGCCTCGGCCACCACCTCCTGGGTGGCGTCCCACGCCGCCGAGGCGCGGACCCTGGGCCGCGAGGGCTTCACCAACGCCGCCGCGGTGCACGGCTACTCCACCGCCATCTGGTGGGCGGTCGGCGCGCTGCTCCTCTCGGCCGCGATCACCGCGGTGTTCGTGACCGCGAAGGGCCAGAGCGGCACCGTCGCCGGCGGTTCGGGCGACTCCGCCACGGAGGGCGCCGAGGACCAGGTCCCGGTGATGGCGCACTGAACGGCTCACCGAGCCGGATGGCATGAGGGATGCCTGAGGCCCCGTCCCGCACCGACCGGTGCGGGACGGGGCCTTCCCGCGTACTGGCGCCAACTCCCCTTTGTACGGGCACACTTGAGCGACTTTCCGGCATGATGTGCGCCGTGGCCGACATCCCCGCGGTGGACCCCACCGTCCCCCACAACGCCCGCGTCTGGAACTACTGGCTCGGCGGCAAGGACAACTACGCCTCCGACCGCGCCCTCGGCGACCAGATGGCGGAATTCGTCCCCGTCTTCCCGCAGATGGCCCGCGCCAGCCGCGCATTCCTGCGCCGCGCGATCACCTATCTCGCGGCCGAGGCGGGCATCCGCCAGTTTCTAGACGTCGGTACGGGCCTGCCCAGCGAGGGCAACACCCACGAGGTGGCCCAGGCGATCGCGCCCGACGCCCGCATCGTGTACGTGGACAACGACCCCCTCGTCCTGGCCCACGCCCGCGCCCTGCTCACCTCCACGCCCGAGGGCGCCACGCAGTACGCGCACGTGGATGCCCGCGCGCCGGAGGAGGTGCTGGCGGCCGCCGGGGTGACCCTGGACTTCGAGCGGCCCGTGGCCGTAACGATGCTCAGCGTCCTGCACTTCTTCGACGACGAGGAAGTCCGCCGCACGGTCGGCACGATCATGGACGCCGTCCCGTCCGGCAGCCATCTGGCCATCGCCCACGGCACGTACGAATACTCGGACACCGTCAGCACAGCCGCCCTGGAGCACTGGAACGCCAGCACCACCACCCCCGGCCACCCCCGCGACCGCACCGCCCTCGCGGAGCTGGCGCTGGACGGCCTGGAGCTGCTGGACCCCGGCATCGTCTCCTGCGCCCGCTGGCGCGCCGAGGGCGCCTGGAAGGACGCCCCCGAGGTGCCCCAGTACGGCCTGGTGGCCCGCAAGCCGTAGCCAGGCGCCAGGTCACAGCGGGTCGATCATCTCCACGGCCCGTACGCCCGCGGCCAGAGCCGCCTCGTCTCCGACGTCGAGCGCCGTGTCGACGAACTTGATCGCATGCTCGTCGCCATGCTCCGCGACCCGCGCGAAGAGCTCGTCGGGGTCCGGGGCGGCCTCCTCGACCACGGCGGCCTCCGCCGGCCGGTACATCGCCGTGACGGCCGCGCTCGCCGCCCACGCGGCCGCGTAGCTCGGCGCCCACAGCTCGCGGGGGAGCGCGGGCAGCGTCCGCAGGACCGCGTTCGGGGCGGTGGCGGAGTGGACGAGCATCACCGCGTTGCCGTGGACGTACGACCCGTAGCGGTGCGTGGCGGCCCGCACCACCTCCGTGAGCAGCGCCGCCGCCTCCTCCGGCGAGGACGCGGGGCGCAGCGCGGTCAGCGTGTCCGTGAAGCCCGGCGTCTCCGGCAACTGCGCGAAGCGCATGTGGATGCCGAACACGGTGGGATCCGGGATCTGCGGCACCGCCGCCAGCGCGTCCGCCGCGGTCGTCGCGCCGCCGGGCACCGCCGTCACCGGCAGCGCCCAGTAGCGCGCGGCCCAGTACGCCAGCGCGTGCGCCAGCTCCGCGACCCGCGGCGCGGACGGGGCCCGCCCCGCCGCCTCCTCGTCCAGCAGCGCCCGGACCGCGTGTCCGGTACGGATCACCACATGCGTCGCGCCGCCCGCGAGCCCCGGCAGCAGCCGCGGCCACCAGGCGGCCAGCACGTCCCGCCACGGGGCCTCGGCCAGGCGCTCCGTAAAGAAGACGGGCCAGTCGCCGAGCCGCTTCGGGTCGCCGAGCGCCTCCCGCCAGGTCTCCTGGGTGATCCGCTCGCCCGGGCCAGGCAGCTCCTCCAGCCGCCCCTGGTACGCGTCCACCCAGCGGTGCACGACGCCCGCCTGCCCGTGCCGTACGAGGGCCTCCACGGCCATCGGGCCGTGATTGGTCAGCCAGCAAGCGAATCTCATAAGTACCTTGAGAAGAAATGGCGCGTGCTGCTCCTGCCCGACCGGTATCGCATCCGTTCTGCCTGGCGACTGATCTCTCAGCCCCCTCGTACGGGCTGAGTTCCGTCGGTACTGTCGAGTGCGTGTCCGGCGGGCGCTGGGTTTGGTCACCCATGTGGCGTGCGCTGGTTGATCGCGCGCGATTAGGGGAGCTGGTTCCGGCATGGCGTCTCAGGATGCTCAGCCATCGGCAGAGGGGTTCACTTCGGGGTCTGCGACGCGGGTGATGGCTGCGGCCTGCCGGTCCGCTGGACTGGAGGCGAGCGGGGCGGAGTTGATCCGCTTCGGTGAGAACGCGTTGTTCCGACTGGCTTCGGCCCCGGTCATCGTGCGGGTGGCACGTGGGCCGGAGTGGATGTCGAAGTCGCGCACCGAGGTTGCCGTTTCGCGCTGGCTGACTGATGAAGGGTTTCCGGCTACTCGGATCATCGATGATCTGGAGCAACCGCTGTCCATCGATGGGTTCCCGGTGACCTTCTGGCACCTGATCGTAGAGGGAGACAGAAAAGCCACCTACGGTGAGCTCGGGGCCATCCTGCGGGATCTCCACTCCCTGACGTTGCCAGCCGGCCTGGAGCTGCCGTCGTACGAGCCGTTCGACAAGTCGGAACTGCGGCTCGACCTGGCGGTGATTCCGGACGATGACAAAAAGTTTCTTCGGAAGCGGGAACGGGAACTTCGCGACAAGTACGCAGATCTCCGATTTGAGTCGACCAAGGGGCCTGTCCATGGGGATGCGCATGTACAGAACCTCATGGTGAACGAGCGCGGGCAAGTGATCCTGATCGACTTCGAGGGCTTCTGTTTTGATCAGCCGGAATGGGATCTGATGGTCACGACGGTGGAACATCACAGCCTGGGCTGGCAGACGGACGAACAGTATGCGGACTTCGTGAGCGCCTACGGGCGGGACCTCTACGACTGGCATGGATACGCGACACAGCGGGGAATCCAGGAATTCTCGATGACCACTTGGCTCATGCAGAACGTGGCGGAGAGTGAGAGCGTTGCGGCGGAGTACCGGCGCCGTATCGCTGGACTCCGGGATGACGATGCGCCGCGTGACTGGCGTCCCTGGTAGCCCAGGAACCTTAAAAGCTTGATCCGATCTTGTAAACGCGCAGGTAATGGAGCTGCGGTGGCTTGTCCGTTGGCCAGCTTCCTCACGCAACGAAGCTTCTCGTTATGTTGCCGGGTGGCTGTCGCTCCCGGCAACATAACGAGAAGCTTCGCCGCGTCACGGGTACGGGGCGACCATCTGCCGCTCCGTTCACCCTCACCCTCCGCGATGAGATCCGCTCAATAACGTCGCCATGCGCGGACTCTTGGACGAGTAGGGATAGGGGTGGCGACTCAACGACACGCAGTACCTGGCCTATCTCACGATGCGGAAACTCATCGACCCAGCAGCATCAAGGCCCAGTGGCGGCGGATCACGTCGAAACGGTAACGTGAGGCACCCGAAACCACCGTCGCAACTGGGGGAGAAGCTCGTGGTCCGCCACACCGTGCAAGCCGCTGCTACAACTGCCATCGCAACGCTCGTTCTCACAGGGTGTGGCACGGGGGATAGCGGACAAGCGGACGACAAGATCGAGGGGGCCAAGTCCTCGCCGGCGAAGACCACAGCTCCGCCGAGCACGGCTCCTGGGGAACCGGAGATCAAGCTGCCCAGCAGCATGAAGCTGGTCTTCGAGAGCTGGAAGTCCGATGACCCCAAGGAGCAGGCGGTACTTGATTCGGGCGCGCAGGCAGAACGTGCGACCTACGAAGCGCTGACTCAGAATCCTGCCAATCCCGACTCGAAATTTGTCGCGATCTACCACATGAAAGGCACTGGGGCCTGGTCCGACGTGCAGAAGTACATCGGTGGCTTTAAGAAGGCAGGTGCCACAGTCAAGGGCACCACTCGCTACCTTCCTCCCAAGGTAGCGGTCAAGGGCAATCGTGCATCGATCGTGTTCTGTGCGGACGAAAGCAAGGTCGCGTCCCTGGAACGGCAGAGCGGCAAGGTCCTCTCTGCTGCAAAGCCGAACTCGTACACGCGCTACAGCGAAGGTCTGCAGAGGAACGATAACGTCTGGCAGGTTGTCAGCGTGGCGAGCAAGGAAGGTGGATGCGACAGTCGGGGGGTAACCCAGTGAGGGTAGCTCGAATTACAGCCGTCGCGCTGGGGCTGGCGTGTTCAACGACGATGGTCTTGCTGTCAGCTCCTGCCGCCGTAGCGGGTCCGACGGTTCCTGGGGGCGGCACCAAGGGCGGGGCGGACGGACCTGAGATCAACGCTGGAGTGAGCACCAGAGCAGTAATCCACTCTTCGTCCAGCGCTGCCGGGGAGGGCGAGCCCGTCACGCCGGTCAACACCAACTGGACCCCACCCCGTGCTGGTACGAACCCGTAGCGACGCCGCAGCAATTGGAGAAGGCTGTCGACAAAATTCGACCGGGCAGCAATCTTGTTCATGTAACAAAGTATCTCTCCTGGGGCAAAGACCTCATGCATCAGCACTTCCGAGACGACAAAGACGGAGACGGCGCTAAGAACTACAACCTCGACAAGCAAGGTGAGGGCATGTGGTGGCGCTCGGTCGTCAATCCATACCGGGAGGATGAGATCGACCCCATGGAGTGTGAGGAAATCATGTTCTGGGTCGATGAAGGCGAGAAGGCCCCAGTCCCCGAGGCGGTCGACCCCAAGACGTTGGCCGGCTACGCCTACGACAGCATTAAGGTCCCGAAGACCGAGGTGCAGATGAACCCTAAGCCTGATTCTGCGAAGGTCAATCTGGCCTCCTGGATCTGGCAGAAGCCGGGCACGTTCCAGAAGGTAGATGTCAAAGCTGAACTTCCCGGCACCGGACTGTGGGCTACCACGACCGCAACCCCAAAGAGCCTGCATCTGGAGCCTGGTACCGACGACGCGGTGGTTCACCCTGCTTCGGGTGAGTGCCCGATCAACGAAGACGGCAGTATCGGCGAGCCTCACCACCGCGGCGACGCCGACAAGACGCCGCCATGCGGGATTACCTACACCCGGTCCTCGGACCATTCCGGCCCGTATCAGATGACGGCGTCCATCACCTGGGAGATCCACTGGAACGGATCGCAGGACACCGGAGGCGACCTCCCCGACGGAGTCTTCGAGGCCAAACAAGCGGTGACCGTCAAGGAAGTGCAGACCGTGGTTCGCTGACTAGTCACGCCAAGGGGTAGGGGTAGCTATGAGTGATCTCATCATCGATTACGAGTTCCTCATGCAGACACGGAACAGTCTGCGCCGGATACGGGAGTTGATGGAGAAGCCGGGGCGTGAGATGGAGGACGTGTCCGGCGAGGCCATGGGGGTATACGAACTGGCCAGCAAGATGGATGATTTCGGCGATGAATGGTCCTACGGGATCAAGCAGCTGACCAACTTCTCCGACTCTGCGGCCAAGGAACTGGATCACATCAAGCGCAGTTTCGATGAGGTGGACACGAAGTTGGCTAAGGCATTGGACCGGCCGGCCGAACCACCTAGGTACGTCGAAGCGTGAAGCTGAAGAATACGGGGTTCACACGTGTTTGATCCATCGAATAACCCATGGCAAGTACTCGCTCAAAGAGCGATTTCCTGCCCTAGGCTTCGTTCCCTGCCCTGGGCATCCTGGAACCGCCGAGACCGTAGCAGCAACGGTGGCCAGGACGGCGAAGGCGCTAGAAGATATATGTCATGTCCTGGATGGCACTGGTCGAGGTGCCTGGACAGGGCAAGCCGCAGAAGCTTTCCGCGAGAAATTCGACAACGACTTCAAGCCTAAGATGAAGGACGCTAAGAAGTCTTTCGTCAAGGCGGCTCGGGCGCTTACGCATTGGGCGGAGGACATGCCCAACTGGCAGGACGAGGCTCTGAAGTTGGAGGCCAAAGCCCAGTTCCAGAAAGATAAGGCGGGCCATGCTACTCACGAGCTCGGCAAAATACCGGTCGCGAACCCCTTTGATACGCCGAAGTCGAATAGTGAGCGAAAGGATCAGGAGAAAGCTGAGAACAAGCGTAAGCATTGGGGGTCGGTCCGCGATTCCGCCAATACCGAACTAGTCAACATCCGGCGTGCAGCTGAGACGCTCGCGAGGAACTACAACGATGCTGGCGAACGCGTGGCCAATCAGCTCGACAAGGCCATGGACATCGCCCCTGATGAGCCAGGACTCTGGGATAAAATAGGCGATGTCGTAAAGACCGTGGGACAGGCGCTCGGGGCGTTGAGCGAGATTCAAATTGACTCGATCAATGCGGTATTCGATGATGCCGTCGATTGGATCAAAGATCACGCCTATGCCATCGGAGCAATCGGCGACGTGTTCTCGACTGTCAGCGCTATGTTGGGAGTTCTGGGCCTAGGCCTTGTTGCTTGTCGCCGATTTTCCCTCCCCTTGCGCTAGTTGGTGGAGCGGTACTCACGTCGTCATCTGCCGTTGCCGGTGTCGCGCTTATAATTCATGGAACGGTGCGACTGGCGAGCGGCAACGCGAATGCGGTGCCCAATCGCACCATTGCGCAGGATGTACTTGGCGCTATTCCTTTCGGCGACGCTTTGAAGGTCGGCGGCAAAGTGCTTGATTCGACTGCACTAGGTCCCACGATCGACCATGCTGGAAACTTTGGCCTAGTGGATTCCTGGGCGGGACTCTTCGGCGACCCTACAGCGCTCGGCTACTTCAAGCCGGACGGCGGGCGGCAGGCGGCTGAGATGTTTATTCCTGGAGGTGGTGGACCTATGATGGTTGCCCTGGAGAACGCATGGAAGACGGGAAGCGGGAAGGACCGCGCTGCACGGTAGGACGCCGGCGGTCAGCCACTTCCCCAGCAAGTGCGCACGGTTTCACCCGCAAACGGGAAGGTTTCGACAGCTATTTGGACCGTTTGACAGAAGGTATCCAGTGAAAGATTCTGAGATCAGGAGTAAATTCGATGGTCGAGGGAGGGTGGAGGTCAAGCTTCACGGTCTTGAGGTATCTGATTACGGTCGAGTGAACGCGCTGGCGTACGTGCATGGCTACGATGTTGTAGCGGCTGAAATGATATCGCGTTCGACTTACCGAATGCTATTCGTCCGCAATGATTCGCCCGAGGTGCGCGCACGCGTAGAGCAAGCGAACATCAATGCACGCCAACCGGGCCCTCTACCGACTGACTATCCTGGGCAGCATCCACGCCCCTTCCACGCTTGGGGAACGTGGGTCACGCCTGGCGAAGTTGCGGAGGCTAAACTAAATACACAGCTAACTCGCGTGAACACTGTCGCACCGCTTTGGATGGTTCCGGGTGCGATTGCTATTGGGCTCGTGGTTGCGGCTTGGTATAACAGGCATGACTCTGGAGCTGTCCTCGTATTGGGCTACCTGGCGGCAATTTTTGTTTTTGCCGCGATTGGACTGCCAATTCTTACGCTTCGGCGCCGGAGTCGAGATCAAGCAGTACTCGAGCAGTATCGTCGCCAGCAGGCGGAGAACGTGCAGCCTCCACCGCCACCGCCGAGTATCCCGCCCAATAATCCCACGGGTCCACCGGATAGTGACTAGGGGACGCGGCCTTCGAATATGACGCGAATCGAATTTACCGTTCCGGATGGATATCAACGTATACCTATTGGCTTGAGCCTGCCGGAGGCTCAGGATCAGATCGAGGTCAGGCTGAAGGAAGCAGCAGCGCCACCGACCACTTCCGTGAAGAAGGAAATGGCGAACAATCTCCATGCGTTCTCGCGTGCCTTGGAGCTGAGCGGCACACTCTTTGCCGGTGTATATCTGCATGGCGTAGGAGATGGCCTCGATTTCGGGGCGCTTCTAGTCGGGACGCATCCCCTTTCTTTTCCGGATTCAAAGACAGCTGTCATGGCCATTTCGGCCGCGGCTGGCCAGCAGGTAGGCGGAGGTATTACGCGCTCTGTCTTTGAGCTCCCTTGCGGGCCGGCGGTGGTGCTTGCTCATCAGGAACTGCAGGAAATATCGGCGGAATTTACGCCGACCAGCGAACCAGTCTCGGTTGAGATGTCGATGTTTCGCGTCATTGTTCCAATTTCTCAGAAGGTGGACAATTCTGGGGAGCATGTTGCTGTAATTAACCTTCAGTTTCTAGGGTCTCAAAATTTTCAGCTGTTTTCCGAACACCTGGCCAGCCTTATGCGGAGCTTCATATTCCGGCCAGATTCAGAAGAATCTTGATGAGTGCTGGTACCTGCACGGGCACGGAGTGATCAGGTCAGTAGCCCGTCGGTGGGCCGTCCTACCCGGTTTCGCCCCTGTGCTATCGGTACTCGTAGCCCTAATCTTCCTCCAGCCGGGCCATCGCTTCACGTACCTTGCCGTTGAAGTCGGCGACGGCGGGGGGTCTGCTGCACGAGTAGGTGACAGATGATCACGCCGCCATCGCGACGCGTTCCTTCATGATCAGTTCGTACTCGATGGGCGTCAACCGGCCCAGCGCGATCTGGCGCCGCCGACGGTGATAGGTGCGTTCGATCCAGGTGACGATCGCGATGCGGAGTTCCTCGCGGGAATCCCAGCTACGCCGGTTGAGGACGTTCTTCTGCAGGAGCGAGAAGAAGCTTTCCATCGCGGCATTGTCCCCGGCTCCACCGGCTTTCCCCATCGATCCTTTCATTCCGTGCCTGTCGAGTTCCTCCTTCAGCTTCTTGGAACGGAACTGGCCGCCGCGGTCGGAATGCAGGACGCATCCGGCGACGGATCCGGACCGGCGGGCCACGGCCTGTCGCAGGGCATCCACGGCCAGCGCGGATCTCCTGCGATGCGAGATCGAGTAACCGACATCCTGCGTGACCAGACGTCCTTGACCGCGCAGAGGTAAAGAACTCCCTCCCCGGTGCGGTGCTCGGTGATGTCGGCCAGCCACAGCGCATTCGCCCGTACGGCGCTGAAGTCCCGCCGCACCAGGTCATCGTGCGCCGGCGGACCGGGCCTGCCGGACTTGGCCTGCTTCTTCTTGCCGAACACGCTCCGCCAGCCGTTGTCCCGGCACACCCGCCACACCGTCCGCTCCGCCGCCCGGTACCCGGCAGCACGGGCGGCATCGGCGAGGAACCGGTACCCGAACTCCGGGTCATCGATGTGCGCGTCGAACAACGCGTTCGCCAAATACGCCTCTTCCAACTCAGAGCGCGTGACTGGGTTTTCCACCCACCGGTAATACGGCTGCCTGGCGAGCTTGAGGACCCCGCACGAGACCGCCACGGGAATCCCGTCAGCGGCCAGCTCGCTCACGAGCGGGTAGAGCCTTTTCCCGGAATCTGCGCCTGCGACAAATACGCCGCAGCCCGCCGCAGCACCTCGTTCTCCTGCTCCAGCAACTTGTTCCGCCGGCGCAACTCCTTCAGCTCCTCACGCTCGTCACCCAAGACCGAAGGACGCCTTCCCTCGTCCTTCTCCGCGGTCCGCAGCCACGTGTTCAGCGTGGCGGCATGGATCCCGAAATCTCTCGCGACCTGCTCGACGGAAACCCCCGGACCACGCTCACGCGCGACCCGGACGACATCGTCACGGAACTCCTTGGGGTACGGCTTCGGCACAGCAACATCCTTCCCAGCCCGCCCGAAGGCAAGCCACCTCGGATGTCACCCGACCGTGCAGCAGACCCCTGGCGGGCGACGCGGCGGCGGGTGTCCTCGCTCGCCTTGTTAGCCATGGCGACCATGACCCGGGCCATGGTGCGGCCGTCAGGGGTCAACAGATCGATGCTGCCGGACACACCGATCACCGGTCGGCGGCGGTGCTCCACAAGGTCGATGAGGTCTTCTAGGTCCCGGGGCTGGCGGGCTAGGCGGTCGAGATCGTAGACGATGATCCCGTCGATAACCCCGGCCTCGTAGTCGGCCAGCATCCTGTCCCACTCGGGCCTGACAACTCGCCAGACGTGGCGGCCGTCGCCAGTGCTGACGCGACGCTTCTTGAACGCGCTGGTGTCGTTCTCGGTGTAGACCTTGCTGATCTTCCAGCCGTGGCGGTCACCCGTCTCCCCGCAGTCCTCGGTCTGGCGCGCAACCCCCTTCTCCAGGCCTAAGGGATCTTCGGAGATCCGAACCTACGCGCCCGCCTTCTTGGCTTGCCGCTTCACGTCGAGTGAGGTCATGCGAAGAAGGTAGTTCTAAGATGCGACAGCCAGCCCTCGAATTCGGGGCCGCAGTCGTGCAGCCGGTCAAACGCTTCGTCGAGTGTCCCCGTCGTGTCCATGCCGTGGACGTTATGCGGTGACCGGCGTCACGGGAACGGACCGGGGGCGTAGGACTAGCGCCCTAGATCCTTCTCGTACCAGGCCACGTCCCAGTACCGGCCGAACTTCCGGCCCACCTCGCGATACGTCCCCACGTGCTCGAAGCCGAAGCGGCGGTGCAGCCGCTCGGAGGCCTCGTTCGGGAGCGCGATCCCGGCGTACGCGCGGTGCACGTCCTCGCCCTCCAGGGCCGCGAAGAGGGCCTTGTAGAGCAGGGTGCCGAGGCCGCGGCGGCCCGCGTCGGGGGCCAGATAGACGCTGCACTCCACCGAAGTGTCGTACGCGGCCTTCGGGCGGAAGGCGCTGGAGGTGGCATAGCCGAGAATCCGTGGGCCGCCGCGAGCAACCAGAAGGCGGTGCGGGCCGTCTTCTGGATGGGAGCGCAGCCACGCGCGGCGCTCCTCGGGGGCGAAGGGGGCGGTGTCGAACGTGATCGGGGTCTCACGGACGTAGTGGTTGTAGATCGCCGTCAGGGGCTCCAGATCGGCCTCGACGCCCGGGCTGACCTGCACTTCTGCAAACTCTTGCACCGTCCGAAGGTATCAGCCGGTTGTGCAGGGTACTGCAAGATCACGAAAATCGGAGCCCCGCATGGGAATTCTGTCCGGATTCCAGCCGTTGGAAGCAATGTAACGGGCACCCGACAGGTGCCGAACCGTTATCCGTCTCACTCGTTAAGGGAGCACGCATGGCAACCCGTGCCGTCGCCCGTCGAGCGGCTGCTGACACCAAGGCCGCCGGCAAGGGCAGCGTTCGCGCATCGAGCGGGGAGATCGCCGACCGTGACCTGGTCGGCATGTACCTCGACGAGATCGCGCGCACTCCGCTGCTCGACGCCGCGAAGGAGGTCGAGCTCTCCCTGGACATCGAGGCCGGTGTGTACGCCGAGAAGCTGCTCGCCAAGGAGGTCGACCCACTGGGTGACGATTCCGCGAGCGCTACGGCGACCCGGGAAGAGCTCGAGACGATGGTGGCCCTCGGCGAGCGCGCCAAGGACCTCTTCATCCGCTCGAACCTTCGCCTGGTCGTGGCGGTCGCCAGGCGCTATCCGCGCAGCGGCCTGCCGCTTCTCGACCTGATCCAGGAGGGCAACGCCGGCCTTGTCCGCGCGGTGGAGAAGTTCGACTATCGCAAGGGCTTCAAGTTTTCCACGTACGCCACGTGGTGGATCCGCCAGGCCATCACGCGGTCCATTGCCGACCAGTCCCGCACGATCCGGCTTCCCGTCCACCTGGTCGAGGAGCTGGGCCGGATCCGCCGCGTGCAGCGCGAGTTCAACCGCGAGCATGGGCGCGAGCCGGAGCCGGCGGAGGTCGCCGCCGAGCTCGGGTCCACACCCGAGCGCGTCGTGGACGTGCTCGACTGGGCCCGCGACCCGGTCTCGCTGAACATGTCGGTGGACGACGAGGGCGAGACCCAGTTCGGCGATCTGCTGGAGGACACGGGCGCCGTGTCCCCGGAGCAGTCGGTGCTGTCGCTGCTGCGCAGCGAGGAGCTCGAGGACCTGATCGGCAGGCTCGACCCCCGTACGGCCTCGATCATTCGCGCCCGCTACGGCATCGAGGACGGCCGCGAGCGCACGCTGACCGAGGTCGGCAAGCAGCACGGCCTGACCCGCGAGCGGATCAGGCAGATCGAGAAGCACGCCTTGGTCGAGCTGAAGAAGCTCGCCCGCGACACGGGCTTCGAGTCCGCGGCGTAACGACACGTGGCGCATCCCCTCGCGGGGTGCGCCCCCCACAGACAGCCCCCGGCCCGCCGCCCCCCCTGGCGGCCGGGGGCTTTCCTCTGCCCCGAAGCCTGCGCTCAGAACGTGTAGCGCGTGTGGCTGTACACGCCACCATCCCGCCCGAAGGCATAGGCGGTGTGCGGCGCGACCGCGAAGACCGTCCCGTCGCCTTTACGGAGCGAGTCGCCGAAGCCGTGGAAGGTCCCCTCGGGTGAGGTGATGTGGTCGCCGTACTTCGCCTCGTGCACCGCGATGACCTGCTCCAGCGCCGCCGGGTCGGTGACCCGCTCGGCCGTGCCCTCGACGACGAGGTCGCGGCCCCCGGTGAGCGAGCTGCCGCCGGTGGTGAGGGCGCAGTGCGGGTTGTGCGCGAGGTTCTTGGCCTTCTGCTCCGTCGGGCCGGTGGTGAAGTACAGCACTCCAGAGTCCGCGTCCCACGCGGCGATCAGCGGTGTGATGTGCAGTCGGCCGTCGGCTCGGATCGTGGAGATCTGGAAGATCTCGGCCGCCTCCAGCTGCCGCTGGGCCTCCTCCCAGGGGGTGGCGGCGACTTCCGCCGCTCCGGGGAGCGGATTGAGGGCGGAGCTGTAGCGGGCGTCGAGCTCGGTCGTGGGCTGCTGTGCGGGCATGCGGGTCTCCCTTCCTGTCTGTCCACGTAACGACCGATCGGGCGGCCAGGACTCATCGGCCGTGCCCGAATGCGTCTGCGCGCATGCCCGAGTCTGTTTACTTTCCGGAAGCGGCCCCGTAATGTGGAGGCGAAGCCACACAGTCGGGCACCGAAACGGACCTGAATCCACATGTACGCACCGGAGCGTCAGCAGGAGATCCTGCGCCTGGCCCGCGAGGGCGGGCGCGTCGATGTGTTGTCCCTCGCCGAGGAGTTCCAGGTCACCGCGGAGACCATCAGGCGCGACCTGAAGGCGCTGGACCGGGCCGGCCTCATCCGCCGGGTGCACGGCGGTGCGATACCGCGCGGCGGCCTCGACTTCGAGCCCGACCTCGCCGAGCGCGAGACCACCGCCGCCGACGAGAAGGACCGCATCGCCGAGGCGGCGCTCGCCGAGCTGCCGGACGGCGGCAGCGTGATCCTCGACGCCGGCTCGACCGTGGCGCGGCTGGCGGGCGTGCTGCCGGTGGAGTCGTCCTTCACCGTGATCACCCACGCCCTCCCGGTCGCCGCCCGCCTCGCCGACCACCCCGGCATCGACCTGCACCTGGTCGGCGGCCGGGTCCGGCACCGCACCCGGGCGGCCGTCGACGCCTGGGCCCTGCGCGCATACGGCGAGGTCAACGCCGACGTCGCCTTCATCGCCACCAACGGCTACTCCCTCGACGCCGGCCTCACCACCCCCGACCTCGCCGAAGGCGCCGTCAAGCGGGCGGTGATCGGCGCCGCGCGGCGCGTGGTGCTGCTCGCCGACTCGGGCAAGTTCGGCGCCCAGCACCTCGCCCGCTTCGGCTCCCTCGCCGGAGTGGACCTGCTCATCACCGACACCGGCCTCGCCCCCGAGGACGCCCGCGCGATCAAGGCGCAGGGCACCGATGTCGTACGGGCATGAACCCTCGCACGTCACTGGAAGCAGCACGCACATGATCCTCACCGTCACGCCCAACCCCAGCCTCGACCGCACCTACGAGCTGCCGGCGCTGGCGCGCGGCGCCGTGCTGCGGGCGGCCGCCGACCGGGTCGACCCCGGCGGCAAGGGTGTCAACGTCTCCCGCGCGATCGCCGCGGCCGGCCACCGTACGGTCGCGGTCCTCCCGCTCGGCGGCCCCGAGGGCGACCTGCTCGCGCGGCTGCTCGGCCAGTTCGGCATCGAGGCGGCGGGCGTCCCGGTCGTCGGCTCGACGCGCGTGAACGTCGCGCTGGCCGAGCCGGACGGCGTCCTCACCAAGGTCAACGCGGCCGGTCCGGTCCTGACCCCGACCGAGGCGGAGGCGCTGCTGGAGGCGGTACGGGCCACGGCCGTCGACGCCGCCGCGGACTGGATCGCCTGCTGCGGCAGCCTGCCGCGCGGCCTCGCGCCCTCCTGGTACGCGGAGTTGGTCGACCGCGTGCACCGGGCGGGCGCCCGTATCGCCCTGGACACGTCGGGCCCGGCGCTGACGGCCGCCCTGGCCATGCGCCCCGACGTGGTCAAGCCCAACGCCGCGGAGCTCGCCGAGGCCGTCGGCCGGCCGCTGCTCACCATCGGCGACGCCGTGAAGGCCGCCGAGGAGGCGCGCGACTGGGGCGCGGGCGCGGTGCTCGCGAGCCTGGGCGCGGACGGGCAGCTGCTGGTGTCCGGCGACGGCATCTGGTTCGCCTCGGCCCCGGCCGCGGTGGTCCGCAGCAACGTCGGCGCGGGCGACGCCTCTCTGGCCGGGTTCCTGGCCGCCGGCGGTACGGGCCCGGCCGCCCTCGCGGCCGCGGTCGCGCACGGCGCCGCGGCCGTCCAACTCCCCGGCAGCGTCATGCCGGCCCCCCGCGACCTCGCCCCCGACGAGGTCACCCTCACCGCAGATGTCCCCCTCGACCGGCCCCTCACCGAGCCGGTCCGCTCAGGCAATGGAGCTGCACAATGAGCGAATTGATAACGGCACAACTGGCCGACCTGGACCTCACCGCCGACACGAAGGAGGCAGCGGCCCGTTCGCTGGCGGAGCGGATGGTGGCCGCCGGCCGCGTCACGGACCTGGAGGGCTTCCTCGCGGACGTCGCGGCGCGCGAGGCCCAGATGCCCACGGGCCTGGACGGCGGCATCGGCATCCCGCACTGCCGCAGTGCACACGTAACGGAGCCGACGCTGGCCTTCGGCCGGAGCGCGGCGGGCGTGGACTTCGGGGCGGCGGACGGCCGCCCGGCGGACCTGATCTTCCTGATCGCGGCGCCGGCGGGCGGGGATGAGGACCATCTGTCGATCCTGTCGGGGCTGGCGCGGCATCTGATGGATGAGTCGTTCACGGCGGCTTTGCGAGGCGCCGCTGACGCGGCGACGGCGGCGCGGCTGATCAGAGGCGAGGAGACGGAGGACAGCACCTCTGAGACCGAGGCCACCAGCTCGCGGCCGGGAGCGGACGAGCCCATCGACACCGCGTCGGCCGCGGAGAGCACGGAGCACGCCTTCCGTATCGTCGCCGTCACCTCCTGCCCAACTGGCATCGCCCACACCTACATGGCCGCCGAAGCCCTCGAACAGGCCGGCCGCGAGGCCGGAGTCGAGGTCACCGTCGAGACCCAGGGCTCGGCAGGCTTCACCCGCCTCGACCCCCAACTCATCGCCTCCGCCGACGCGGTCGTCTTCGCCCACGACGTCGAAGTCCGCGACCGCGACCGCTTCGCGGGCAAGCCCACCGTCGACGTAGGCGTGAAGGCGGGCATCAACCGCCCGGCGGAACTCATCGCGGAGGCCCGCGACAAGGCCGCCCGCGGCGAGGTGACCGCGGCCCCGGCGCCCGGGGCGCCCATGGACCGTAACGCCGACGCCGAGGACGGCTACGGCACCAAACTCCGCAAGTGGCTGATGACCGGCGTCAGTTACATGGTCCCCTTCGTCGCCGCCGGCGGCCTGCTGATCGCGATCTCCTTCGCCATCGGCGGCTACGACATCACCGAGGCGAAGTCCGTCGCCGAACACTTCGTCTGGTCCGAAGCCGACAGCTGGGCCGCCCTCTTCAACCAGATCGGCGGCGCCGCCTTCGGCTTCCTCGTCCCGGTCCTGGCGGGCTATATCGCGTACGGCATGGCGGACCGCCCAGGTCTCGTCCCCGGCTTCGTAGGCGGCGCGATCTCGCTGACCATCGAGGCGGGCTTCCTCGGCGGCCTGGTGGCGGGCCTCCTGGCCGGCGCCCTGGTGCAGGCGATCCAGCGGATCGAGGTCCCGAAGACACTCCGCGGCATCATGCCGGTGGTGGTGATCCCGCTGATCTCCTCGGCGGTGATCGGCTTCTTGATGTACGTGGTGATCGGCAAGCCGATCGCCTCCCTGCAGAGCGCCCTGACCGACTGGCTGAGCAGCCTCTCCGGCTCCAACGCGATCATCCTGGGCGTGGTCCTCGGCCTCATGATGTGCTTCGACCTCGGCGGCCCGGTCAACAAGGTCGCGTACGCCTTCGCGGTCGGCGGCCTGACGCACCCCAACGACGGCAGCCTGAAGGTCATGGCGGCGGTGATGGCGGCCGGCATGGTCCCGCCGCTGGCCATGGCCCTGGCGACGACAGTCCGCGGCAAGCTCTTCACAAAGACGGAACGCGAGAACGGCAAGGCGGCCTGGGTCCTGGGCGCGTCCTTCATCTCGGAAGGCGCCATCCCCTTCGCGGCAGCGGACCCGCTCCGCGTCATCCCGGCGTCGATGGCGGGCGGCGCGGTGACGGGCGCCCTGTCGATGGCCTTCGGCTCCACCCTCCGCGCCCCGCACGGCGGCATCTGGGTCACCCCGTTGATCGGCGGCTGGTTCCTCTACCTGGTAGCAATCGCCGCAGGCACAGCAGTCAGCGCAGCCCTGGTCATCTTCCTGAAGGGAAGGAAGAAGGACCGGTCGGAAGTGCAGATGCCGTCGCAGCTGACCCCGGCAGGTGAGCCCAAACCCGACAAGAGCCTCGCCCCTGCCTGATCCTGCGTGCCTCGCTCGGCCCGGCTGCACGTACCACCGCTGCCGGGCCGAGGCGTGCCGTTCAGACCTTTACGACCTGTACGGTCGGACCGCACAGCAAGGAAAGGTCATCCGGGTCCGACGTCAGCAGCGTCACGGGGCGCGGCGCCGCCCTGCCGATCGCGGCAAGGACGGCATCGATCGCATACTTGTGGCCGTGCAGGCCGTGTTCCCGCAGCAGCCTGGCGGCTTCGGCCGCCACATCGCGGCTGATCTCATGGACGTCGATCCGCGAGAGCACCCAGTGGATGCGCGCAGGATGGATGCGCTCGTAGTCGGCCTCAAGAGTGGTCATCACGGTCGTGCCGACCCGCACATTCTCCAGCTGGGCCGCCTCCACCATCGCGATGGCCTGGCGATCCTTGCGGTAGACCTTGCTCAGCCCTTCGCAGTCCAGCAGCAGAGTGCCCGGCATCAGGCTGCGGCCCCGGCAGAATCGTCGTCGCGATGCTCCTGGTGTAGCAAAGACCGTGCCTGCTCGATCTCTTCGGTGGTCAGCGGATCGTTGTCCGTCTCGAAGTCGGCAACGATCTCGCGCAGTCGGTCCATGGCCAGCCGGTGCTCCAGTGCCTCCGCCAGATAAGCGGAGAACCCGCCCGGTCCGACTCGGTCGCGCACCGTCTCGGCCAAGTCTTCCGGCAGACTCACGGAGTACTTTTTACTACCAGCCATGCGCCCGATGCTACCACTGGTAGCAGTAGGCGCGGTGGGGATGGCTACGCGCGCGCGTAGAGCTCCCGATACGACGGGAACACCCCGCCAGGAGTCTCCATACCCTCCGCCGCACGGACGGCTTTGGCGATGGCGCGGGTCAGGGTGTCTGCGCCGGCGGCCAGCACCTCGTTCAGCGCGGCCGCCGCCAGCAGCGGGGCGAACGCCGGGTCGAGGTCGCCGTCCGGGGCCGGGAGCGGGTGCTCGCCCGTGGCCAGCGTGAAGACCGTGTCGCCGTCGTTGAGGAGGTGGACCGGGCGTACGGCGCGGGCCAGGCCGTCGTGGGCCGTGCCCGCGAGCTTCTGGGCCTGGACCGAGGTCAGCGCCGCGTCCGTCGCGATCACGGCGAGGGTCGTGTTCAGCGGCGGCCGCGCGACGGCGGCGGACCGGCGCTCGGTCTCCTCCTGGGCAGCCGCCAGGCGGCGCCGCGCCTCCGCGTGCACCTCGGCCGCGGGCGCCGGGGGTGCGCCGGCCTCGTACAGCTCGCCGTAGAGGCGGCCCGTCTCCGGATCCACGGCGGAGCCAATCGCGTTCACCGCCGCCAGCGCGCCGACGGTGATCCCCGAGGGCAGCTGCAGGCTCGCCGTCCCCACGCCGCCCTTCAGCCCGCCGACCCGGGCACCTGTGCCGGCTCCGACGCTGCCCTCGGCCACCGGGGCGCCGAGCGCTGCGCCGCCCGCGGCCTCCGCCGCCTGACGCCCGAGGGTGGCGTCGGGACGGGCCCGCCAGTCGCCGCCGCGGCCGAGGTCGAAGAGAACCGCCGCCGGGACCACCGGCACGACCTGTGACGGGTCGGGACCGATCCGGAACCCGCGGCCCTGTTCCTCCAGCCACCCGACGACGCCGGACGCGGCGTCCAGGCCGAAGGCGCTGCCGCCGCTCAGGACGACCGCGTCGATCCGCTCGACCAGATTCCGCGGGTCCAGCGCATCCGTCTCCCGGGTGCCGGGGCCGCCGCCGCGGACATCCACCGCGGCCACCGCGCCGCCCTCGGGCGCCAGCACCACCGTCGTGCCGCTCAGCCAGCCGGCGCCGGTGCGCTGGGCATGCCCCACCCGGATCCCCGGGACGTCCGTGATCGCGTCAACTCGGTCAGCCATGGCCGCACCGTACCCTTGAGGGCATGAGCAACACCCCCGCGGCCGACCCGCGGAAGCAGGACGACGAGGGCGAGACGCAGCGGCCGTCGGTGGGCGCGACGGAGCCCAAGGCCGCGACAAAGCCCAAGACCGCGGCCAAGGCCAAGCCGCGGAAGCCGGGTGCCACCGGCGCCACAGGCGCCGACGCGCTCGTCTTCGACGACCCGCTGGCGCAGCAGAGCTCCGACGACACCGACCGGGGCTGGGGCGAGCGGCCTGCCAGCACCGACCCCGCGGCAGATCTGGCCCGCTTTCTCGACGAGAAGCCGCCGCATCACATCTGACGCGGCGGCTTCGGGCGAGCGGCGGGCCCGCCGTCGCTACGGCTTGTCGAGCGGGCCGCCCGGGCCCGAGCCCGGGCCGTCCGAGCCGCCCAGGACGTCCGGGCCACCCGCGGCGCCCGCCGCACCACCGCCCCGCTGGGCCACCAGCGCATCGCGGATCTCCGTCAGCAGCTCCACCTCGGTCGCCTCGTCCGGCACCGGGTCGCCCTGGGCCGCCTGCCGGGCCTTGTACTTGTTCAAGGGCAGGATCATCAGGAAGTAGACGACCGCGGCCGTGATCAGGAAGCTCAGGGCGGCGCTCAGCACCGAGCCCCACATGATCGCGTTGCCGGAGGTGACCTTGCCGGCTTCCACGACGCAGTCGCCGCCGAGGCACGAGTGATAGCGCTCGAGGTTCTCCGAGCCGAAGAGACCGACGATCGGGTTGATGACGCCGTCGACCACGGAATTCACGATCTTTGTGAATGCGGCGCCGATCACCACGGCGACCGCTAGGTCTATGACGTTCCCGCGCATCAGGAATTGCTTGAAGCCGCCCAGGATGCCGGTGTGCTCCGCTGGCGCCGGCGCGGGTGCCGGTGGCGTCGCGCTCACGTACTGCCCCTAACTTCGATTGCTCCGGAGGAGTCAGCACCATATGCCCGGCCGGAGGTACGCCGTCCACTTGGGTCACACGAATCGGTGATGGCGGAACAGGAGTTGGGTCGGTCGTCCCTTTCAGCACAGCGACACCGCCAGCCGCCCCGACGCCCCCGCGCCGGCCAGCGCCGTCGCAGTGCGGCGCGGTACGGACAGCACCACCAGCGCGCCCGTGCCAAATCCTGCTTCGGCTGATGCCGATGGGCCCTGCTCCCGCGGGACCTGGGTCACCTTCGCCGCCCGCGCCACCACCTTCGCCGGCCGGCCCGCCGCGGTGCCGTCGCTGTCGCCCGCCGCCACCACATCCACCCGGTCTCCCGGGCGCAGCAGCCGCACCGACGCCGCGTCCGCGATCCGCACCGGAGCCGAGACCAGCGGCTGGCCTGCCCGGCCGGGCTTCGGATGCGGCTCCGCCGTGGCCGGGCCCGCGGGCTCCGCCGCCGTCAGCCGGGCATCGTCGCTCCGCGGGGCGGCCGCCGCCAGCGCCGCCGCCGAGATCGCCAGCCCGGCCGCCATCGCCCGGCGCCGCCGCCGCACCGCGCGCCGCAGCCGATGCCGCCCGCCCCGGGGCCGTAACGGCGCGAAGTCCGGCACCGCGCAGCCGGGCGGGACGGGGGAGTGCCCGGCTGGAAGAGCTGACGGGACGGGGGAGTGCCCGGCTGGGAGAACTGAACTGACCGGCGTCATACGGGACATGGCCATCGCCACCTGATGCGAGTCGCTTGCGGTTCGTAACGCGACTCACGATCCCGTCCGAGCCCAGCCCTCGCACCACCCTGTGGATTACTCCCCAGTTGTGGAAAACGCCGACCGCAGCCCCGCCCGAAGCTCCTCCGCCCCCGGCCGCCCCACCGGGTCCTTCGCCAGCAGCCCGGCGAGCAGCCTGCCCAGCACCGGGCCCGCCCGCTCCGGCACCGCCGGCGGGTCCGTCAGCACCGCAGCCATCGCCGCCGTCGGGCTCGGCCCGCGGAACGGCGGCTGCCCCTCCACCGCATAGAACAGCGTGACCCCGAGCCCCCACAGGTCAGTCGCGGGACCGGGCTCATGCCCGCGGATCTGCTCCGGGGCCATGTACGCGGGCGTGCCCATCACGGCCCCGGCCTCCGTGAGCGTCGGATCGCCCTCCAGCCGCGCGATCCCGAAGTCGGCGAGCTTGACCGACCCGTCCTGCCGGACAAGGACGTTGGCCGGTTTTACGTCGCGGTGGATGATGCCGAGACCGTGCGCCTCGGTCAGTACGTCCAGCAGCTCCACGCCCAGCGCGGCCACCCGCCCGGGCGGCAGCGGACCCGCGTCCGCCACGGTCGCGTGCAGCGTCGCGGCCGACTTCACCAGCTCCATCACGATGATCACGGACTCCTGGTCCAGCAGCACGTCGTGAACGGTCACCGCGCCTTTGTGGTCGAGCCGCGCCGCCGCCCGCGCCTCGCGCAGCAACCGCGCCCGCATCGAATCGCGCGCCTCCGCCGCGAAGCCCGCCGGCGGCAGCAGCTGCTTGATCGCCACCTCCCGGCCGAGCACCCGGTCCTGCGCCCGCCACACCACCCCCATGCCGCCGCGGCCGAGCTCCTCCAGCGGCGCGAAACGGCCGCCGGACAGCGGGCCGTTGCCGTTCCCTGCGTCCCGTACGGTCGCGGGTGCCGTCGCAGGCGCGGGTACGGGCGCCGGCGCGGCAACCGTGTCCTTCGCGGCAACGGTGTCCGGCGAGTACGTAGCCGCCAGGTCCGCCCGCCGCGCCGCCGCAAGCCGCGCCGCCCGCCCCCGCAGCACATTCCGCACCCCAAGCACGATGAGCACGCCGGCGGCCAGGAGGACGAGATACGGGAGGAGGCCCAGCCAGTCGAAGGCGTCCGAGTCCGTCACAAGCCGAGGCTACGGCAGCTCGATCCCCGTATCCCACCCCTTCAGCGCGTCAGCGCACAGGCAGTCCCGCTCCTCCGTCGCGGGCAGCCCGCCCACCACGTCGAAGAGCACCTCCCGCATCCGGTCCACATTCGCCGCGAAGACCTCCAGCACCTCCTGGTGGGAGACCCCCTCACCCGTCTCCGCCCCCGCGTCCAGGTCCGTGACCAGCGTCAACGACGTGTAGCAGAGCTCCAGTTCGCGCGCCAGCACCGCCTCCGGATGCCCGGTCATGCCGACCACCGACCAGCCCTGCGCCGCATGCCACTTCGACTCCGCGCGGGTCGAGAAGCGCGGGCCCTCGATCACGACCAGGGTGCCGCCGTCCACCGGCTCCCAGCTGCGGCCGCGCGCCGCGGCCAGCGCCGCCGTGCGCCCCACCGGGCAGTACGGGTCGGCGAAGGTGGTGTGCACGACGTTCGGGGTGCGGCCGTCCGGGAGTTGCTCGCCGTCGTAGTACGTCTGCGTGCGCGCCTTGGTGCGGTCCACCAGCTGATCCGGTACGAGCAGCGTGCCGGGCCCGTACTCCGGTCGCAGCCCGCCGACCGCGCACGGCCCCAGCACCTGCCGTACGCCCAGCGAGCGCAGCGCCCACAGGTTGGCGCGGTAGTTGATGCCGTGCGGCGGCAGGTGGTGCTTGCGGCCGTGGCGGGGGAGGAAGGCGACCCGGCGGCCGGCCACCTCGCCCACGAACAGCGAGTCGCTCGGTGGGCCGTACGGGGTGTCGACGGCGACCTCGGTGACGTCGTCCAGGAACGAGTAGAAGCCGGAACCGCCGATGACGCCGATCTCTGCAAGCGCTGCCTCAGTCATGCGACCAGACTAGGCGGCGCCCAAACCTGCGTGCGACTACGCGGCCGAGCTGCTGCTCGACGAGGAGGACGACGAGGACGAGGAGGACGAAGACGACGAAGACGACGACTTGTCGGACGACTTCCCGTCCGAAGACTTCGGCTTCGACTCAGAAGACTTCGCGTCCGCCGGCTTCGCCTCCGACGACTTCCCGTCCCCCGACTTGGCCGCCGGGCTGGAGCTCGAAGAGCCCCCGCGGCTGTCCGTACGGTAGAAACCGGAGCCCTTGAAGACCACGCCGACCGCCGAGAACACCTTCCGCAGCCGGCCGCCGCAATTCGGGCACTCCGTCAGCGCGTCATCGGTGAACTTCTGCACCGCCTCGAGGCCCTCGCCGCATTCGGTGCACTGGTACTGGTAGGTCGGCACTTTTCGTATCCTCCTGGCACTCTCACCTATGGAGTGCTAACGACGCTCTATCTTGCAGCATTCCAGCCGTGTCAGTCCACCGACACCGAGCTCCCGTGACGCGCCCCACGCGAGGCGCCACTCCCCGTCACCATCTCAACCGGCCGGACCGGCGGCACCAACCGCCCCCGCAGCACCCACAGCACGGCGCACGCCAGCGCCGTCCCGCCCAGCGGCACCAGAAAGCCCGCCCGCGCCCCGCCCGCGTCCGCGAGCTGCCCCGCCGCCGACGACGCCAGCGCCTGGCCGAGCGCGACCGCGCCGGTCAGCCACGTGAAGGCCTCCGTCCGCGCGCCCGCCGGGACCAGCGCGTCCACCAGCGTGAAGCCGGTGATCATCGCGGGCGCGATGGCGAAGCCGACCAGCAGGCCCAGCCCGCCCTGCAGCCACCCCGCAGGATGCATGGCGCCGAGCCACAGCGGCACCGTGGCCGCCACCAGCACCGGATACGCCAGCAGCAGCCGCCGATCCGCGGGCCGCCGCCAGTGCAGCATGCCGACCACCAGGCCCGCGAGCATGTTGCCCGCCGCGAAGACGCCGTAGAGGACGCCGTTCATGCCGGGCTTGCCGATCTCCTCGGTGAAGGCGGTCAGCGACACCTGCATGCCGCCGAAGACGATGCCGATGCCCAGGAAGGACACCGCCAGCACCCGCACCCCGGGGATCCGCAGCGCCGAGCCGCCGGCCGAGGCGCCTTCGCTGCGGAGCGACACCGGCGGCTGCGTACGCCGCTGCGCCGCGAAGAGCAGCCCGCCGGACACCGACAGCGCCGCCTCCGCGACCAGCCCGGCCGCCGGGTGCACTCCGCTGCACAGCGCCGCCGCCAGCACCGGCCCTATGACAAAGGTGAACTCGTCCGTCACCGACTCAAAAGCCGCCGCCGTGTGCTGCAGCGGCGACCGCGGATCGAGCCGCGCCGCCCACCGGGCGCGCACCATGGGCCCGATCTGCGGCACCGACGCACCGGCGAGCACGGCCGCCAGCAGCAGCGCCCACAGGGGCGCGTCGGAGAGCGCCAGGGCGATGACCAGCGATACGGATGCCGCGTGCAGCAGCACCGCGGGCACCAGCACGGCGCGCTGCCCGTACCGGTCGGCGAGCTTGCCGCAGAGCGGGGCGATGAGGGCGATGGACAGGCCGGCGGCGGCCGCGACGATGCCGGCCGTCCCGTACGAGCCCGAGGTGTCCTCGACGAGCAGCACGATGCCGATCGTCAGCATCGCGAAGGGCTGCCGGGCCAGGAAGCCGGGGATCAGAAATGTCCAGGCGCGGGGCGTGCGGAGCAGCTGCGCATATCCGGGCCTGCGGTTTGCCGTGTGCGCCACGGCGGCGTCCTTCCTGCCGCCTGAGGACGCGGGCCCGCTGACCGGGGCTCGACCGCGCCGAGAACTGTCCACCGCGCACGCCGGGGAACGGCCACTGCGCGAGCTCTGCGTCAGGCAGGTTTCGGGTAAAACATGTACGCCGCAATTATAGCGGCGATCCCGGTTTTACACCCCACCCGTGCTTTACACCCCACCCGTACCGAGCCACCCCGCCAGCTTGCCGCCCTTGCCGACCGCCCGGAGCCGCTTCTCCGCCTGGTCGCGGACCTCGTCGGTGGCGACCACGAGCAGCTCGTCGCCGACGCGCAGCACCGTCGTCGGCCCCGGCACGAAGCTGGCCCCGTTCCGTACGACCAGGGTCACCGCCGCGCCCTTGGGCAGCCGCAGCTCGGCGATCTCCACGCCGTGCATCCGCGAGCGCTCCGGTACGGACAGGGACAGCAGGTGGCCGCGCAAGCGTTCCAGCGGGGCGGACTCGATGCCCAGGTCGTACGCCGCGTCGGAGGCACCGAGGCCGAGCCACTTGGCCAGCCAGGGGAGCGTCGGGCCCTGTACGAGGGTGTAGACGATCACCAGCACGAAGACGATGTTGAAGATCCGGGTGGAGTCCGGGATGCCGGTCACCATCGGGATCGTGGCCAGGACGATCGGCACCGCGCCGCGCAGCCCGGCCCAGGACATCAGCGCCTGCTCACGCCAGGGGATGCGGAAGGGCAGCAGGCTCAGGAACACCTCGGCGGGCCGGGCCACCATCGTCAGCACCAGCCCGATGATCAGCGCGGGGACGATGTCGTCGGCCAGGTTGTGCGGCGTCACCAGCAGCCCGAGCAGCACGAACATGCCGATCTGGGCGATCCAGCCGAGGCCGTCGGCGAAGCCGCGGGTGGCGGCGAAGTGCGGCAGCTTGGAATTGCCGAGGATCATCGCGGCCAGGTAGACGGCGAGGAAGCCGCTGCCGTGCAGCAGGGCGCCGGTCGCGTACGCCGAGATGGCGATGGCCATGACGGCGATCGGGTAGAGGCCGGAGGCGGGCAGGGCGATGTGCTTCAGGCCCTGGGCGCCGAGCCAGCCGATGGCCAGGCCGATGGCGGCGCCGATGGCCAGCTCCAGGGCGATATGGCCGATCAGCGCGTACCAGGGGTCCATCTCGCCGACCGCGGAGAGCGCCACGACCAAAAGCACCACGGGCGCGTCATTGAAGCCCGACTCCGCCTCCAGGGTGCCGGTGATGCGTCTGGGCAGCGGCACCCGGCGCAGCACCGAGAACACGGCCGCCGCGTCGGTCGACGACACCACGGCCGCGATGATGAGGGACTGCCGCCATTCGAGGCCCACCAGATAGTGCGCCCCGACCGCCACCACCCCGACGCTGATCGCCACGCCGACCGTGGACAGCACGATCGCGGAGCCCAGCACCGGCTTGATGTCCGCCCACTTGGTACCGAGACCGCCCTCCGCCAGGATGATCGCGAGCGCCGCATAGCCGAAGACCTGGGTGAGTTCCGCGTCGCTGAAGGGGTAGCCGAAGCCGTCCTCGCCGACCGCGATCCCGATGCCCATGTAGAGCAGCAGGCTGGGCAGCCCGGTGCGCGACGCGAGCCGTACCGCCGTGACAGCGACGAGCAGGATCAGCGCCGAGATCAGCAGCAGCCGGTTGAGGTCTTCGACGGTCAGCGGGCGCACCTCTCGTTTTGAAGGAGGGGTCGGCAAGTAGGGTGAAGTTGAGCGCTTGACAGAGAATTTACCTTCTCATCAGCCCGGGCGACGCCCCGGGTCTTGCCGCCGGACCGGGTGCAGCCGCGGGCGCCGTGCGCTCTACAGTGGCATCTGCCCTTAGTGGCACCTGCCCTTTAGGACCATGAGAACAGAGCCCGCGAAGGACAACGATGCCCGCCAGTGAGACAGGCGCCCCCGCGCAGCAGTCCGGCCGCCGGGGTGCGCGCGGCAGCTCCCGGGCCGGCGGCCGCAGGCGCCGCCTGCGCCTCATCGTCATCGGCCTCGCTCTCCTGCTGGTCATCGGCGTCGGCGCGGGCACGTACTGGTCCATCTCGACCGTCCGCGACTCCTTCCCGCAGACCTCCGGCCAGGTCAAGGTGCCCGGCATGTCCGCGCCTGCCCAGGTCAAGCGGGACGGCAACGGCATCCCGCAGATCTACGCCAACACCCCCGAGGACCTCTTCCGTGCCCAGGGCTACGTCCAGGCGCAGGACCGCTTCTGGGAGATGGACGTACGCCGGCACATGACGGCCGGGCGGCTGTCGGAGATGTTCGGCAAGAGCCAGGTCAGCACGGACAAGTTCCTGCGCACCCTGGGCTGGCGGCACATCGCGCAGAAGGAATACGACGAGAAGCTCTCGCAGGACACCAAGAACTACCTCAAGGCCTACTCCGACGGGGTCAACGGCTACCTGAAGGACCACAAGGGCTCGGCCCTCTCCGTCGAGTACGCGGCGCTCGGCTTCACCAATGACTACGAGCCGGGCAAGTGGACGCCGGTCGACTCGGTGGCCTGGCTGAAGGCCATGGCCTGGGACCTCCGGGCCAACATGGAGGACGAGATCGACCGCTCGCTGCTGACCAGCAGGTTCAGCGAGAAGCAGATCGCCGAGATGTATCCGGCGTACCCGTACAAGCGGAACCGCCCGATCGTCGAGGGCGGCAGCGTCAGCGGCAAGACCTTCCGGCCCAGCGGCGGTACGGCCACCCAGGCCGGGTCCGCCGGGACCTCCGGCTCGGCCGCGGCCGCCACCGAGGACGCCCGTACCCAGATGTCGAAGGTGCGCAAGAAGCTCGAACAGGTCCCGGTCGCGCTCGGCACCAACGGCAATGGCATCGGCTCGAACTCCTGGGTCGTCGGCGGCGACAAGACCACCACCGGCAAGCCGCTGCTCGCCAACGACCCGCACCTGTCGGCGTCGCTGCCGGGCGTCTGGTACCAGATGGGCCTGCACTGCAAGACGGTCAGCAAGGCCTGCCCGTACGACGTCAGCGGCTTCACTTTCTCCGGCATGCCGGGCGTGGTCATCGGCCACAACGACAAGATCTCCTGGGGCATGACCAACCTGGGCGCCGACGTCTCCGACCTCTATCTGGAGAAGATCACCGGCGAGGGGCGGTACGAGTCGGGGAGCGGCGAGAAGGAGTTCCGTACCCGCAAGGAGACGATCAAGGTCGCCGGCGGCGACCCGGTGGAGATCACCGTCCGCGCCACCGACAACGGCCCGCTGATCTCCGACCGCGGCGGCGAGCCGGAGGACGTCGGCAAGCGCGCCCCGGTCGGCAATGCCGCCCCGGACCGCGGCGACGGCTATGGCGTCGCGCTGCGCTGGACCGCGCTGGAGCCGTCGAAGACGATGGACTCGGTCTTCGAGATGAACCGGGCGCAGGACTTCAAGGAGTTCCGCGCCGCCACCCGCGACTTCGCGGTGCCCTCGCAGAACCTGATCTACGCGGACACGGCCGGCAACATCGGCTACCAGGCCCCGGGCAAGATCCCGATCCGCGGCAAGGGCGACGGCACCATGCCCGCGCCGGGATGGGACCCCGACTACCGCTGGAAGGGTTACATCCCGCAGTCCGCGCTGCCGTACGAGTACAACCCGGACCGCGGCTACATCGTCACCGCCAACCAGGCCGTGATCGACGAGTCCGACTACCCGTACAACATCACCGAGGACCCCGGCTACGGCACTCGCAGCCAGCGGATCAACAGGCTGATCGAGTCCAAGGTCAAGGACGGCGGCAAGATCTCGCCGGACGATATGCAGACCATGCAGATGGACAGCTTCAGCGAGATCGGCAGCGAGCTCACCCCGCTGCTGCTGAAGCTCGACATCAAGGACCCGTACGTCAAGGAGGCCCAGGACCTGCTGAAGGACTGGGACTACAAGCAGGACTCCGACTCGGCCGCGGCCGCGTACTTCAACGGCGTCTGGCGGCAGCTGCTGAAGCTCACCTTCGGCGACAAGATGCCCAAGGAGCTGCGGGTCGAGGACGAGTGCCTCAATGTGAAGCCGGCCGACGCCGAGACCAACCCGGACGCCCCGGCGCTGGTCCGCGAGTGCGGCGAGCGCGAGCCCGAGGACGCCCAGCCGGACGGCGGCGACCGCTGGATCGAGGTGGTCCGCGGGCTGCTCGAGGACAAGAACCAGAAGAGCGAGTGGTGGAAGACGCCGGAGAGCCGGCACGGCCGCGGCGACGCCACGGACACCCGCGACGAGCTGCTGGCCAAGGCGATGAAGGACGCCCGCTGGGAGCTCACCGCGAAGCTCGGCAAGGACGTCTCCACCTGGAACTGGGGCCGGCTGCACCAGCTGACCCTCAAGAACCAGACCTTGGGTACGGAGGGCCCGGGCGCCGTCCAGTGGCTGCTCAACCGCGGCCCGTGGAACCTCAGCGGCGGCGAGGCCGCGGTGAACGCCGCCGGGTGGAACGCGGCGGGCGGCTTCGACGTGGTGTGGGTGCCGTCGATGCGGATGATCGTGAACCTCGACAACCTCGACAAGTCGCGCTGGATCAACCTGACGGGCGCCTCCGGGCACGCGTACAGCGACCACTACACCGACCAGACGTCGAAGTGGGCGAAGGGCGAGATGCTCGACTGGCCGTCGAGCAAGGCCGAGGTGAACGACGCGACCGAGGCGACGATGGTGCTGACGCGCTGAGGGTTGTACGGATCGGGCTGTGAGCTTGATCCTCGCCGCCGCGGGCCTGACGTGCGAATATCGCGCGCATGTCCGGGGATGGTGAGCTGCTCCTCAGCGTGAGCCGCAGGTTCTGGTACGGGGTCGTGGTCTGCGCGCTCCTCGCGCTGCCCGCCGCCTGGGCGACTGTCCATGTCGCGCGCCGCGGCGAGCAGCCGGACCCGGCGCTGGCGCTCCCCGGCACCCTCGCCGTGTCCTTCGTCATCGTCGCCGTGGTCTTCGTCTGCACCCTGCGGCGCCGGGTGGAGGCCGGTCCGTACGGGCTGCGGATCCGCCGCTTCCGGCGGTGGCGGCACCTGGAGTGGGACGAGGTCGCCCGCTTCGGCGTCATCGTGAAGCGCCGCGCCAAGGGGCCCGACAGCTGCCGCGTCGGCGTCGAGCTGCGCGACGGCGGGCGGCTGCTGCTGCCGCTGCCGTACGAGAACGCGCCCGCCCCGCCGCGCTTCCACGAGCAGCTGGAGCGGCTGCGGGAGCTGCAGCTGCGCTATTCGGCGGCGGAGCCGGTGCCGGAGTTCCCGGCGTTCGGCACCTCCCCGGCGGAGCCGCCGCGCGACCGGCTGCTCTACGCCCGCCTGGTGCCGCTCGTGCTGTGCCTGATCGCGGGCATCGGCGGCGGATACGTGGCCGTGGCGGGCGTCGGCCCCGAGGAGCGGTCGGCGCGGGACTGGGCGGCGGCGCGGCCGTGCCCGGAGATGCCCGGGCCCGACGACGCGGGCCGGGACTGCAGGACCGTGGGGCGGGGCGTGGTCAAGGAGGTCCATGTGGACCGGCCCAGCCGCCGCAGCGACGACAGCTGGATCTCCTTCAAGGACGAGACGCCGCTGCCGAAGGCCGACGTCGAGCACGACACCGCCCTCGAACTCCGGCCCGGCGACCGCGTCGAGCTGACGTGGTGGCGCGGGCGCCTGATGACGGTGGCGGGGGCGGGCCGGACCTTCAAGGAGTACGAACCGGCGCCGCGCGTGGTGGCCGTGCTGGTCACCGTCGTCGTGCCCATAGCCGCGGGCTTCCTCGTCTTCTGGCTCGGCCGCCGGCGCCGGCACGGCCAGGCCGTCAAGCCCGGCGAGCGCGGCGACGCCAGCGGCATGGCCTTCCTGGTGCCGGTCCTCGCCACCGGCGCCTGGACGATCGCCCTTGCCGCGATACGGCCGGGGGCGGACGTCGCCCGGTGGGTGGCGATCGGCTGCGGGCT
This sequence comes from Streptomyces boninensis, assembly GCF_048572725.1. Taxonomy (NCBI): domain Bacteria; kingdom Bacillati; phylum Actinomycetota; class Actinomycetes; order Kitasatosporales; family Streptomycetaceae; genus Streptomyces; species Streptomyces boninensis. Next base: position 4,029,895 of record NZ_CP183837.1, on the reverse strand, counting down.
CGGGACGCTGGCGCTCCTGGTGGCCGCTTGGCGGCAGACCGGGGAGCGCGGGCGGACCGGGCCGCGGGTGCTGCCGGAGGGCGAGGACGTGTACGTGCCCGCGATGATCCTCGGCCCGGTGCCGTACGCCGGGCACTTCGGGGGCAGCTGGATCGTCGTCGGCGGCGGTCCCATGGCGCTGGTGCCGGCCAAGTCGAGCCGCTTCGGCGCCATCCCCGTGCCGGCCGGGCGGCTCACCGTCCAGGACGTACGGCGGCCGCTCGCCGACGAGGAGGGGGTGCCGTCGGCCTGGCACGTCGCCGACCTGCTCGACGGCGACACGCATGTGCGGCTCACCGCGGCGCCCGACGACCTGGCGGCGCTGCTGGGGCGGCTGCGGCACCTGGGCCCGGCCGGGCCGCCGCCTCCGCCGCGCCTCACGCCTCCGGAAAGCGGTGCACTCCCGACGGCGTGACCGCCGCCCGTACGGCGCGGTCGTGCGGCTCCGCCGGGACGTGCTCGACGACCTCGCCGTCGTACAGCAGCACCACCAGCGCCGGATCCCGCCCGTCCGCCGCCAGCCGCGCCAGCACCCGGTCGTACGAGCCGCCGCCGCGCCCCAGCCGCACCCCGCGGCGGTCGGCGGCCAGGCCGGGGAGCAGCACCACGTCGGCGTCCGTGACGGCGCCGACGCCGAGGGGCGCGGCGGCCGGCTCCAGCAGGCCGCGGCCCGCCCGTACCAGCGTGTCGGGGCCCTCGTAGACCGCCCAGTCGAGGTCGTTGTCGGGCTGGAGCACCGGCAGGAGCACGCGCGTGCCGCGGTCGCGCAGCGTGTCGAGCAGCTCGCGGGTGGACGGCTCGCGGCCCACCGACACGTACGCCGCCACCGTGCGCGCCGCGGCGAGTTCGTCCAGCTTCAGCGCCCGGCGGGCGAGCGCGGCGCCGGCCATCCGCAGGTCATCCGGCGGCAACCCGGCCCTCACGGAGAGGACGCGCCGGCGCAACGCCGCCTTCGTAACCTGACCCGAATTAGTCACCGCCTGAAACCCCAAACTTTCCGACACCTCTGTCGATATGGTGCTCAACATGACCTCAACCCCCCGCCCTCGCATCACCAAGGCTGTCATCCCGGCAGCCGGGCTCGGCACCCGCTTCCTTCCCGCCACCAAGGCGACGCCGAAGGAAATGCTGCCGGTCGTGGACAAGCCGGCCATCCAGTACGTCGTGGAGGAGGCCGTCGCCGCGGGGCTCTCCGACGTGCTGATGGTCACCGGCCGCAACAAGCGCCCCCTCGAGGACCACTTCGACCGCAACTACGAACTCGAAGAGGCGCTGCGCCGCAAGGGTGACGAGTCGCGGCTCGCGAAGGTGGAGGAGTCGAGCGAGCTCGCCAGCATCCACTACGTCCGCCAGGGCGACCCCAAGGGCCTCGGCCACGCCATCGCCGTGGCCGAACCGCACATCGGCGACCAGCCCTTCGCCGTCCTCCTCGGCGACGACCTGATCGACCCGCGCGACCCGCTGCTGCAGCGCATGATCGAGATCCAGCGGCGGCACGGCGGCAGCGTGATCGGGCTGATGGAGGTCGAGCCCTCCCAGATCCACCTCTACGGCTGCGCGGCCGTGGAGAACACCGCCGACAGCGACTGCGTCCGCATCACCGGCCTGGTCGAGAAGCCGGCCGCGGACGACGCGCCGAGCAACCTCGCGATCATCGGCCGGTACGTCCTCGCCCCCGGCGTCTTCGACGTACTCCGCCGCACCCCGCCGGGCCGCGGCGGCGAAATCCAGCTCACCGACGCCCTGCAGACGCTGGCCGCCGACGAGTCGATCGACGGCCCGGTGCACGGCGTCGTCTTCAAGGGCCGCCGCTACGACACCGGCGACCGTGCCGACTACCTCCGGGCGATTGTCAGACTCGCATGCGAACGTGATGACCTGGGTCCTGAATTCAGTACCTGGCTGCGGAAGTATGTTGCGGAGGAGCTGGGCAGTTGAGCACGACGATGGAGAAGCCGGTGGCTGAGGAAGAGAAGAGCACGCAGCGGACCGTCTGGTCCGTCGACGAGCATCTCGACGACATCCTCCGGCAGCTCCGTCCCCTGGACCCGCTGGAGCTGCAGCTTCTGGAGGCCCAGGGCTGCGTGCTGGTCGAGGACGTCAAGGTCCCCGTCTCGCTGCCCCCGTTCGACAACAGCTCGATGGACGGTTACGCGGTCCGCGTCGCCGACGTCGAGAGCGCAGGCGAGGAATACCCGGTCGTCCTCACCGTCATCGGCGACGTGGCCGCGGGCAGCGGCGAGTTGCCCACCGTCGGGCCCGGGCAGGCCGCCCGGATCATGACCGGCGCGCCGCTGCCGCCGGGCGCCGACGCCGTGGTGCCGGTGGAGTGGACCGACGGCGGGCTCGGCGAGGGCCCGGTCGACGGCATGCGGGCGGCCAGCGCAGCGCCCGAGGGCGCGCGCGGCGATGTCGCGGTGCACCGGCCGGCCGAGGAGGGCCAGTATGTGCGCCGCCGCGGCAGCGACGTATCGGCGGGCGACCTCGCCCTGGAGGCGGGCACGGTCCTCGGCCCGGCGCAGATCTCCCTGCTGGCCGCGATCGGCCTCGGCTCCGTGACGGTACGGCCCCGGCCCCGCGTCGTGGTCCTGTCCACCGGCAGCGAGCTGGTCCCGCCGGGTGAAGCGCTCGGCCCCGGCCAGATCCACGACTCCAACAGCTATGCGCTGACCACCTCCGCGATCGCCGCGGGCGCCATCGCCTACCGGGTCGGCGCCGTCGCCGACGACGCCGAGACGCTGCGCTCCACCATCGAGGACCAGCTGATCCGCGCGGACGCGGTCGTCACCAGCGGCGGCGTCAGCGTCGGCGCGTACGACGTGGTCAAGGAGGCGCTCTCCGACCTGGGTTCGGACGGCGCGGGCGGGGTGGAGTTCCGCAAGCTCGCCATGCAGCCGGGCAAGCCGCAGGGCTTCGGCCGCATCGGCGACGACCGCACCCCGCTGCTCGCCCTGCCCGGCAATCCGGTGAGCGCCTATGTGTCCTTCGAGCTGTTCGTACGGCCCGTGATCCGCACTCTGATGGGTCTGGAACCGGCCCGCCGGGCGCCGGTGCGGGCGCGGGTCACCGCAAAGGAAGCGCTGTCCTCGCCGGATGGCAAGCGCCAGTTTCTCCGCGGGCGGTACGAGCCCCCCGCCAAGGGGAAGACGGTCGGCAAGGTGACTCCGGTGGGCGGCTCCGGCTCCCACCTGGTGGCGGCCCTCGCTCAGGCCAATGCGCTGATCGTGGTCCCGGAGGCCACCACCTCGGTGGCATCGGGAACCACCCTGGATGTGCTTGTGCTCGATTGAGCGCGCCGGGGTCCGGTCCGGGTACCGTTGGCGCCGCATCGTTTGACCCCGGGAGCGCACGCGACATGGCAGCGACATCAGCAGAGGGCCAGCAGCATCTGACCCACATCGACGAGGCGGGCGCGGCCCGTATGGTCGACGTCTCCGCCAAGGACGTCACCGCCCGCACCGCCAGTGCCACTGGCCGGGTGCTGGTGTCGCCGCGGGTCGTCGAGCTGCTGCGCGGCGAGGGCATGCCGAAGGGCGATGCGCTGGCCACGGCCCGTATCGCCGGCATCATGGGCGCCAAGCGCACCCCCGACCTGATCCCGCTCTGCCACCCGCTCGCCGTCTCCGGCGTGAAGGTCGAGCTGTCGGTCGCCGACGACGCGGTCGAGATCGCGGCGCGGGTGAAGACCACGGACCGTACCGGCGTGGAGATGGAGGCGCTGACCGCGGTGACGGTCGCCGCCCTCACCGTCGTCGACATGGTCAAGGCCGTCGACAAGTCCGCCGTCATCACGGACGTCCGCGTCGAGGAGAAGACCGGCGGCAAGTCCGGCGATTACCTTCGGAGGGCCGACGCATGAGCCCGTCCGCAGCCGCGCCCGCCGGTGGCGGTGAGCCGAGCGCTGCGCCCACCGCCTCGTCCGCGCGTCGCGCGCTGGCCGTCACCATTTCCAACCGGGCGTCGGCCGGTGTCTACGCCGACAAAGGCGGCCCCCTGCTGGCCGACGGCTTGTCGGCCATGGGCTTCACCGTCGACGGCCCGCGAGTGGTCCCCGACGGCGAGGCCGTGGAGACCGTCCTCCGCGAGGCTGTTGCCGCCGGCTATGACGTCGTCCTCACCACGGGGGGTACGGGGATCTCCCCGAGCGACCTCACTCCAGAGATGACCGCGCGGGTGCTGGACCGTCAGGTCCCCGGCATCCCGCAGGCCATCCGCGCGTACGGCATGCCCAAGGTGCCGACCGCCGCCCTCTCCCGCGGCCTCGCGGGCACCGCGGGCCGCACCCTGATCGTCAACCTGCCGGGCTCCTCCGGCGGCGTACGCGACGGCCTCGCCGTCCTCGCGGACCTGCTTCCGCACGCGGTCGACCAGCTGCACGGCGGCGACCATCCACGGCCGGACGCCGCTCCGGACCACGCGGCCCACGGCGGCCCAAGCGCAGGAGCCTCACGCTGAACGCCTACTGGCCCGCCGAGCTGGTGGAGGGACCCGTCACCCTCCGCCCCATCCGACTGCGCGACCAGCGCCTCTGGCGCGAGGTCAACCGGCGCAACCGCGACTGGCTGCGCCCCTGGGAGGCGACGGTCCCGCCGCCGCTGCCCGGCACCCCGCCCACCCGCCGGCCCACCTTCCGGCAGATGGTCAGACACCTGCGCGCGGAGGCGCACGCGGGGCGGATGCTGCCCTTCGTCATCGAGTACGAGGGCCGGCTCTGCGGCCAGATCACCGTCGCCGGCGTCACCTGGGGCTCAATGCGCTCGGGCCACATCGGCTATTGGGTGGACCAGGATGTGGCGGGCCGCGGCGTCATGCCTACGGCTGTTGCGCTCACTGTCGACCACTGCTTCCGGCGGGTCGGACTGCACCGCATCGAAGTGTGCATCCGCCCCGAGAACGCGCCGAGTCGGCGCGTGGTGGAGAAACTCGGATTCCGCGACGAAGGGCTTCGCCCGCGCTACCTTCACATCGACGGCGCCTGGCGCGACCACCTGGTCTTCGCGCTCACCGCGGAGGAAGTCCCGGAAGGTCTGCTGGCCCGCTGGCGCTCGCTGTGGCACTCGCAGAAATAAAATAAGTGTTCGAGATTCTGCCGCACTTGAGCATTTCGCGTCGGAATAGTCACAAGAAAAGCTCGAGATATCAGCCAGATGGTGCGACACACCGAGCCAATTGGCGGATGCGCTGCGCGGTTCACCTCTACCGTGTAAGGCGTGAGCAGCAGCGGCCTCATCTACGCAATGATCGTCGGGGCCTGGGCCGCCTACCTCGTGCCGATGTGGCTGCGCAGGCAGGACGAGCTGAACGAGGCTCGTCCGACGGAACGCTTCAGCACGGCCATCCGCCTGCTGACCGGCCGGTCGGCCGGGCGGCGGTCGGCCGGACCTGACGATCATGACGCTGCCGCGGACGGCGCGGGGGAGTACTCGGGTGAGTACCAGCCCGGCGCCGCCGACGACGGCAGCGCGCACCCGGACGCCGCACCCGCCCCCGTGGACCGCCGCGGGCGGCCGGTGGACGTCCGGGCCGCAGCCGTGCCCGCGACCGGGCGTTACGAGGCGCCTGACGGCGCGGATGACGCGGTCGAGCCTGACGGCTCGGGTCGTGCGGACGGCTCGGACGGCTCGGGCGGCGGGCCGCTCAAGCCGCCGGCCCCGGGCCCGCAGCAGCCCAGCTTCGCCGAGCGCCGGGCGCGCGCCAAGGTCCTCGCGCGCCGCCGCCGCACCACGACACTCCTCTTCGTCGCCCTCACCATCGGCGCCATCGCCGCCGCGACGGGCGGCGCCCGCTACCTGTGGGCGGTCCTGGTCCCGGCGCTGCTGCTCACCGCGTACATCGTGCGGGTGCGCGGCCAGGAGCGGCGGCGGTACGCGTACCAGGCGGACGAGGCCGGCGCGCAGGCCGCGGCGCGGCGGGTGCGCGAGCGCGCGGCGGACCGCGAGGGCGCGGGCGGCCGGCGGGCCGCCGGGCGTGACGGTGCGGCGGACGGGCTGCCCGGGCAGGACGCCCGGGATGGCGGTGCGTACGGCCGGGATGCTCGTGACGGTGGCGCGTACGGCCGCTCCGGCCGGGATGTCCGCGAGGACGGTGCCGACCGCAGGGCCGCGCGGGATGACCGCAGGGCCGCGCGCGACGACCGCCGAGCGGCTTATGAGGACCGCCGGGCCGCACGTGACGGTGCGGCGGGCGGCCGCGCCGGTCGTACGGGCGGCGCCCCCGACCGCAGCGGTGGCCGGGCGGACGGGGCAGACCGCCGCGGCCGCCGCGGCCGCGGCGGCCCCGCGGACCGAGACCGGGCAGCCGCCCCGGCCCAGGACAGCGCTCCGCGCTCTCCCGGCCGCACGGCGCCCCCGGGCCCCCGCTCCGGCGGTGCGGACGGCGCCCACCACGAAGACCTGGCCCCGACCCGCCGCAGCCCGGCGATGGACGGCGACGACACCCGGCCGCCGTACGGCGCGGACGGCCACCGCGGCGCCGGGGCGTACGGCACCGCGCCGCAGGACCCCGACGGTTCGTACGGCTCGATCCCGCACGGCGCCGCAGGTGGGCAGTCGGCTGCAGGCCCCGACCCCGCCGCCGACCGGCGCGCGCTGGTGGAGCAGACGGACCACGCCGAGTGGGTCGACCAGGAGCGCTCGGGCGGTCGCCCGGAGCAGTCCGGCTGGGATCCGGTGCCGGTGCCGCTGCCGACGTACGTGACGGCGCCGGTGGCGCCGCGGGCCACGGACGGCGTGGACCTCGGCGCACCTGACACGTGGTCGTCGGCCCGCTCCTCCACCGTGGAGCCGCAGCGCCGCCGCCAAGAGGCCGAGGAGGCCGCTGAGGCCAAGGAGGCGGACGAGGCGGGGCGCCGCCGTCCGCGCGAGCGCGGCCGCACCCCGCTCTTCGACCAGTACGCGGACCCGGACCGCAAGCGCGCCGCGAACGAGTAGCTGACCAGCGCGATAACCGATTTCCGATCTCCCTGACCGGGATGCTAAAGTTCCTGACGTCGCAAGGGCGTGTAGCGCAGTCCGGTAGCGCACCTCGTTCGCATCGAGGGGGTCAGGGGTTCAATTCCCCTCACGTCCACGCACAGGAGATCCCGGCGAGACAGTATCTGTCTCGCCGGGATTTCGTCGTTTGGGTCAAGCAGGGGCGCCGAGCGGCGGGTGCTCCAGGACGCGGGGCTTGTACTCGACCAGTTGGGTGCCGCTGTCGAAGGTGCGGTGGTCGGTCATTTCGAGGGCGACGTCCGGATAGCCGTCGTAGATGCGCTCCTCGCCCGTGGCCCCGGTGATCACCGGGAACATCCCGACCCGGAAGCGGTCGACGAGGCCCGCTCGCAGCAGGGCCCGGGCCAGGCTGAGGCTGCCGATCGTGCTGAGGATGCCCGAGCCGCTCGCCTTCATGGCGCGGACCGTCTCGACGGCGTCGTCGCGGACGAGCGTGGTGTTGGCCCACTTCAGCGGTTCCTCGAGGGTGGAGGAGAACACCACCTTGGTCGCCTGCGTCAGCTCGTCCACGGACGCCTCTTCCTCGGGCCTGAACTCGTCCTGGCCATCCGGGACCTCGCCGGCGGCGAAGCCCGACATCAGGCGGTAGGTGTTCGCTCCCATCAGGTACGTGACCTCGGGCTGCTCGCCCAGCCAGGCGAGGTACTCCGGCCCCTCAAGGCCCCAGAACCCGGGCCAGCCCTCCCCCGATGCGTAGCCGTCGAGGGAGGTGATGAAGTCGACGAGAAGCTCAGACATGGCAGTGTCCTTTCCTAGGCCGTCGTCATGAGCTTGGACCGGCCGGAAGGCACAAACTCATCGCCCCGCTAGCGGATGATGTTCGGCGCCGAGTAGCCCAGCGACGACGGCAGGTCCGTGACCGTGTGGGCGTGCGGGGTGTGCTGGGGGTGCGGGCCCGCGGTCAGGAAGTCGTAGACGCTCAGCTCCGTGGCGTTCAGCAGCGGCTTGCTCGCCGTCTGCGGGGCGGGCTTGTGCAGGACCGCGGTGAAGCGGATGCCGGTGTCGATGAACTGGGCCGGGGGGAGGCCCGCGTCGCTCAGCACGTCCGAGACGGCGGGGATGCCGCTGGCGAGGGCCTCGATGACGCGGCTGCCGGTCTGCGGGGAGCGGGCGTGCTGGCAGATGGCGACCAGGCGGGCGTTGCGCGCCGAGGTGACGGCGTCGCGGCCGAGCCGCTCCATCGACAGGCCGTAGAGGCCGCCGGGGTTGGAGATGAGGAGGCGGTCGGGGCGCAGCCTGACCTCGATCGCCATGCCCGCCGACCACTGGTCGAGGTCGCGGTGCACCAGCGCGTTGGCGATCAGCTCGCGGAAGGCGAGCAGCGGATACTCCGGCTGGTCCCGTACGACGCCGTCGGACTCCGAGGTGATCGTGGTGTCGAAGGTGCGCCGGGCCCAGTCCAGCGCCTGGTCCAGCATCCGCGGGATGGCGCCGGTCAGGGTGACCTGGTTGCGGGCGCGGGTGCCCAGCGGGTCGGAAGGGTGCGGGTCGGCGGCGAGCTGGATCGTATAGCGGGGGAAGAACTGCTGCGGGTGCACGCCGAGCACCAGCAGCCCGGCCACCGATGGGGTGCCCTCCGGCAGGAGGATGCCCGCCCGCACCATCAGTTCGGCGTCGTCGCCGAAGCGGCCGAGTCCGTACGGGTCGCGCTCGCGGGCCGCCTGCAGAAAGGCCGTGGTCAGCTCGTGGTCAAGGTCGTCGATCTTGGCGCCCGGCACCGGCTGCCGGTCGAAGGCGGGCGGGCGGCGGGTGGAAGGGTAGGCCTGCTCCTCCAGCTCGGAGAGCTGGAAGTCGGAGTCGTAACCGCGCATAAAGGCCGCGCCGGAGGCGGCCATCCGGCAGGGCTTCTCCGGGCGGTCGCACTCGTGGACCGTGGCCGCCACCACCGGCGAGCCGTCGACCTCGGCCTCCTCGACGGTGAGGCGCAGGGCGGGGGTGAAGGAGCCCGCCATTTCGGTGAGGCCCGCTCTGAGGCCCTGGATATCGGTCAGCGGCACGGGGCGGAAGCCGGCCCGCCGGTCGACGCCCAGGATGACCATCCCGCCGCCGGGGAGGTTGGCCAGCGCCCCCAGGGTCGAGGTCAGGGAGTCCGGGAGCCCGCTCGCCGCGGACCTCACCTCCACGTCGGTGGCGTATCCGCCGGCGGCACGGAGGCTGGAAACAACACGGCTAAGGTCTCTCGTCACGACCGGAAATGTAACTGTGTGCTCGATATGTGCGCCGTTTCCGTTGACCCTTCCGTCCACTTCCACCGGAACGAGTGAGTTGGTGTGCGCGGAATCGACACCTCCGCATGGGTGCGCGATTAGTGATGTCGACCTTGTTCAGCGGTCGTCAACGACCCTGCGGATCTTGCCGACCGACCGCTCCAGCGTCTCCGGATCCACGATCTCCGCGGCCGCCGTCACCCCGATGTGATCCTTTACGGCCCGTATGAGGTCCTCGCCCGCGGCCGCCCGCTGCTCCGGCAGCGCGCCCGGGCGGGCCTCCGCGCGGACCGTGAGGTGGTCGAGGCGGCCCTCGCGGGTGAGGTGGAGCTGGAAGTGCGGGGCCAATTGCGGGGTGCGCAGGACGATTTCCTCGATCTGGGTGGGATAGAGGTTCACGCCGCGGATGATCAGCATGTCATCGCTGCGGCCGGTGATCTTCTCCATCCGGCGGAAGGCCGGGCGGGCGGTGCCGGGGAGCAGGCGGGTGAGGTCGCGGGTGCGGTAGCGGATGACCGGCATGGCCTCTTTTGTGAGGGAGGTGAAGGTGAGTTCGCCGGTTTCGCCCGCCGGCAGCACCTCGTCGGTGAGCGGGTCGAGGATCTCCGGGTAGAAGTGGTCCTCCCAGATGTGCAGGCCGTCCTTGGTCTCCACGCACTCCTGGGCGACGCCGGGCCCGATTACTTCGGAAAGTCCGTATATGTCCACGGCGTTGATCGCCAGCCGCCCCTCGATCTCCCGCCGCATCTCCTCCGTCCACGGCTCGGCGCCCAGGATGCCGGTGCGCAGCGAGGTCCCGCGCGGGTCGATGCCCTGGGCCTCGAACTCGTCGATGAGGGTGAGCAGATACGACGGCGTGACCATGATCACCTCGGGCCGGAAGTCCCGGATCAGCTGCACCTGCCGCGCCGTCATCCCGCCCGACGCCGGGATCACCGTGCAGCCGAGCCGCTCGGCCCCGTAATGCGCGCCGAGGCCGCCGGTGAAGAGGCCGTATCCGTACGCCACATGGATCTTGTCGCCCGGCCGGCCGCCGGCCGCGCGGATCGAGCGGGCGACCAGGTCGGCCCAGGTCGACAGGTCGCCGTCCGTGTAGCCGACGACCGTCGGCTGCCCGGTGGTGCCGCTGGAGGCGTGCAGGCGGCGGACGCGCTCCATGGGGACGGCGAACATGCCGAAGGGGTACGCCTCGCGCAGGTCGGCCTTCGTGGTGCACGGGAATCGCGACAAGTCGGACAAGGCGCGGCAGTCGTCGGGATGGATGCCGGCCGCGTCGAACTTCCGCCGGTACAGGGGCACGTGCTCGTACGCGAGGCGCAGCGTGGCGCGCAGCCGGTCCAGCTGGAGGGCGCGGAGTTCATCGGACTTGAGCTGCTCACCGTCGTCCTGAGGCGTCATGGGCGTGAACGTGCCGGTGCCGCCGCCCGGTGTCAAGGCGGCGGACGACGCACGAAAGAGGTGTTTGAACGGCGGACCGTCCGCCTGCGGCTGTACTCCTCCAGGAGGACCTACTGCCAGAGCAGTAGGTCGGAGAGCGTCCCAGCGGATGACGATTTTTGCGGCGGAACGCTTCATCGTTTATGACATGAGCCCTTTCCTGCTGTCGGTGGTGCTGTCGCTGGTCTCGGCGGTGGCGTATGCCGGCGCAGCCGTGATCCAGGAGCGGGTCGCCGTCACCACCCCTGAGGCCGGCGACCCGGCTTCGCGTGCCGCACCTGTTTCTTGGGCCCCGTACCACCGCGCCGGCTGGTGGGCCTCCGTCGGGCTCAACGGCGCGGGCGCGCTGCTGCACGTGGCGGCGCTCGCCTACGGGCCGTTGAGCCTGGTGCAGCCGCTGGGCGCGCTCACCATCGTGCTCGCGCTGCCGATCGCCGCGATCTTCGTACGCAAGCAGATCGCGCCCGCCGCCTGGCGCGGCGCGCTGCTGACCACCGGCGGCCTCGGCCTGCTGCTGGCGCTCACCGACGACTCCGCCTCGGGCGAGGCGAGCGCGACCGCCCGCGGCGTCCTGGCCGCGGCGACCATCGGGGGCGTGGCGGCCCTGGTGGTCGTCGCCCGGCGGCTGAGCCGTCCGGCGGCGCGCAGCCTGACCCTGGCGGTGGCGTCGGGTGCGGCGTTCGGCATGGCCTCGGTCTTCACCAAGGCGGTTACGGACGACTGGACCGACCCGCTGAGCCTGGCCATGGTGGCCGTGCTGGCGCCGGCCGGGCTGCTGCTGTCGCAGGCGGCGTACCGCGGCGCCGGGCTCTCCGCGCCCCTGGCGACGCTGACCGTCGTCAACCCGGTGATCGCGGGCGCCGTCGGCATATTCGCCTTCGGTGAGTCCTTCCGCTTCGGCGCGACCGGTGCGGTGCTGGCGGTGGCCGCGGCCGCGGTGACCGCGGCGGGCCTGGTCGCGCTGACCGCGCAGGCGCCGAGCCCGGCGGGCGTACCGGCGCCCGAGTCCGAGTCCGCGCCTTCGGCGAAGGTGCCCGCGCAGCGCGGAACACACCCTGCGGCTACCTGTGCCCGCGGCACAGGCGTGTCAGGGTTGGCTCATGCGCGCACCCGTCGTGACCTTCGTCGCCGCCCTCACTCTCCTGACCGGCTGCGGAGCGAGCACCGGCAGCGCAGACGCGGCCCCGAGCGGATCGAGCCGGTCCTCGACCGGCCCGTCCTCGTCCAGCCCGTCATCATCGGACCCGTCGTCGTCGAGCCGGCCCGGCAGCTCGTCGCCGGGCGAAGACGCCTCGAGCTCGAGCCCGCAGCGGCTGCGGGTGCAGGTCCGCCGGACGCTGCCGCATGACCCGAAGGCGTTCACGCAGGGCCTGGAGATGTCCGGCGGCATGCTCTACGAGGGCACAGGCCTGACCGGCCACTCCTCGGTCCGCGCGGGCGCCCCGGGCGAGCGCCCTTCGGCGCGCACCAACCTCCCGGCGAGGATCTTCGGCGAGGGCATCACGCTCGTCGGCCGGGACCGCCTGTGGCAGCTGACCTGGCAGGACGGCATCGCGTACGAGCGGGACCCGAAGACGCTCAGAGAGCGGCGGCAGGTCCGCTACGAGGGCGAGGGCTGGGGTCTTTGCCATGACGCGGCCGGGCGGCGGCTGGTGATGAGCGACGGCTCGGCGCGGCTGGCCTTCCGCGACCCGGAGTCGTTCCGTAAGACCGGCGAGGTGACGGTGCGCAGGGCCGGGCGGCCGGTGGCGGAGCTCAACGAGCTGGAGTGCGCGGGGCCGCACACGGTGTACGCGAACGTCTTCCAGTCCGACGAGATCGTCCGCATCGATACGCGCACGGGCGCGGTCACCGGCGCGGTGGACGCGAGCGGGCTGCTGCCGGCGTCGGAGCGGTCGGGGTCGGCCGCGGTGCTGAACGGGATCGCGGCGATCCCGGGGACGGACGAGTTCTACGTGACGGGCAAGAACTGGCCGAAGCTCTTCCGGGTGCGCTTCGTGCCTAAGGGGTGACCGGACCGACCGACTTGCGCAGCGTGCGCAGGCACAGCGTCAGCGCCTCGTGCTTGCTGCCGCCGTCGCGGCCGCGCTGCCAGGCCACGTACAGCAGCGACCACAGCACCTGCACGATCCAGTCCTGGTCGAGCCCGTCGTCGAAGGCGCCCTCCGCGTGGCCGCGGTCGATGAGCCGGGCCAGCTCGCGGTCCGCCTCGGTCTCGTCCTCCCAGCCCTCCCACTGCCAGGTCGCGGCGAGCGACTCGTCGAAGACCAGGGTGAGGCTCTCGCCGAGCTCGAAGAGCTCCTGGCACAGCCGCTCCAGCGCGGCGAGCGCCGGGCCTTCCTCGATGCGGGCCCGCTCGGTGGCGGCGGCCACCTTCTCCAGTACGTCGGTGCCGAGGGCGCGCAGCAGGTCGGTGCGCTCCGGGAAGTAGCGGTGCACGGTCGTGCGGCCCACCTCCGCCGCGGCGGCCACGTCGGCGAGGGAGGCCGAGGGGTTCTTCGCCAGCACGGTGGCGGCGGCGTCGAGGATCGCGCGGCGGGTGCGATTGCGCGTTCCGCTCACGGCCGTTCCCATGCCGCACACCGTAGCGCGGTTCCGTAGCGAAAAGAATTTGACCCTTGTGGAACAGTGGTGTTCCACTTGGGAGCATGATTGCTCCCGACAGTCTCCGGATCCTCTGGTCCTTCGCCAGACCCCACAAGCGCGCCCTCGGCGCCGGGCTGCTGCTCGCGCTGGCCGCGTCCGCGCTGGGTCTTGCCACGCCGATGGTCACCAAGTGGGTCCTGGACGCGCTCGGCGACGGCGGCTCGCTGCGCGGACCGGTGCTCGCGTTGCTGGTGCTGCTGGTCGTCGGCGCGGTGCTCTACTGCGTCGAGTGGATCCTGCTCGGCACCCTCGGCGAGAAGGTGGTGCTGGAGGCGCGCGAGTCGATGGTGCGGCGGTTCTTCCGCGCCACCGTGCCCGCGATCAGCAAGCGGCCTCCGGGCGAGCTGGTGTCGCGGACCGTGTCGGACACGGTGCTGCTGCGCGAGGCGGCGTCGTCCAGCGTGATCGGGCTGATCAACGGCGTGGTGATGCTGGTCGGCACGCTGGTGATGATGGCGGTGCTCGACCTGGTGCTGCTCGGCACGACGGTGGCGTCGGTAGTCGTGGTCGTGGTGCTGTTCGGCGCGCTGATGCCGAAGATCGCCAAGGCGCAGGAGCGGGCGCAGGAGCACGTCGGCCGGGTCGGCGGCCGGCTGGAGGGCGCGTTGCGCGCGATCCGTACGGTCAAGGCGAGCGGCGCCGAGGAGCGGCAGGCGCGGCGGATCGGCGAGGACGCGCAGGAGTCGGCGCGGTACGGCATCCGCGCCGTGCGGCTGGAGGCGACCGTGTGGACCATCGCCTGGACCGGGATCCAGCTCGCGGTGATCCTCATCCTCGGCGTCGGCGCATGGCGGGTCGGCGAGGGCCAGCTGGAGGTCTCCAGCCTGATCGCCTTCCTCCTTTACGCCTTCGGGCTGATGGAGCCGATCACGGAGCTGTCGCAGAACCTGACCGCGCTCCAGTCCGGCATCGCCGCGGCGGAGCGGATCCGGGCGGTGGACGCGCTGGAGTCGGAGTCGGCGGAGCCGGGTGACACCACGGCGACGCCCGCGGGGGACAAGCAAGGTCCCGTGCTGCGGCTGCGCGGCGTCACGGCGGCGTACGGACCGGAGCTCGACCCCGCCGTACGCGCCCTCGACCTGCAGGTGCCGCGGTACGGGCACACCGCGATCGTCGGCCCGTCAGGCGCCGGCAAGACCACCGTCTTCTCGCTGCTGCTGCGCTTCCTGGAGCCGCAGGACGGGACGCTGCTGCTGGACGGCGTCCCGTATCCGAAGATCGGTCACGCCGCGATCCGCTCCCGGCTCGCGTACGTCGAGCAGGACACCCCCGTGGTGCCCGGCACCATCCGCGACAACCTCCTCATCTCCCGCCCCGACGCGACCGAGGAGGCCCTGCACCAGGTGCTCGCCGACGTACGCCTCACCGAGAAGGTGACGGGGCTGGACGACGGCCTCGATACGGAGCTGTCCTCGGCGGCGGTGTCCGGCGGCGAGCGGCAGCGCATCGCGCTGGCCCGGGCGCTGCTGCGCCGCCCCGACGTGCTGCTGCTCGACGAGGCGACCGCGCAGCTGGACGCGCTGACCGAGGCGGCGGTGCACGACTGCATCCGGCAGCGGTCCCAGCAGGGCGCCGTGGTCACCATCGCCCACCGCCTGTCCACGGTGATCGACGCGGACACCATCATGGTGATGGAGGCCGGCCGGATACGGGCCCGCGGCACCCACGAGGAGCTGCTCGCGTCCGACGAGCTCTACCGCGACCTGGTGGAGGCGCTGCGGATCGCTCAGGAGGGCGACTCGGCGCCGGTGCGCGCGTAGTACCACCAGGCGACCGCGATGCAGCTGACGTAGAAGCCGACGAAGCCCCACATGGCGCTGGTCACGGCGAAGTTGGCGAAGAGCGCCGGGATGAAGAAGAAGCCGTAGGCCGCGATGGCGGCGGTGAAGCCGGTGACGGCGCCCGCCTCCATCGCGGACTGCTGCTGCGCCTTCGCGTACTCCCGGGTGCCCTCGGTGATGCCCTTGAGGTGCTGGTTGCGGAAGATCACCGGGATCTGCGTGAAGGTCGAGCCGTTGCCGATCCCGGAGAAGAGGAAGGCGGCCAGGAAGCAGAGGAAGAAGCCGGTGAAGCTGCCGCCGTTCCCGCCGGACGGCAGGAAGTTGATGACGCCGATGATCGACGCCGCCATGCCCGCGAAGGACAGGATCGTCACCCGGGCGCCGCCCAGCTTGTCCGCGATCCAGCCGCCGCCCCAGCGGGCCAGGGCGCCGAGGGCCGGGCCCATCCAGGCGTAGGTGGCGACCGAGTAGTCGGGGAAGGTCGTCTTGATCAGCATCGGCAGCGCGGCCGCGAAGCCGATGAAGGAGCCGAAGGTGCCGACGTACAGCCAGGTCATCAGCCAGGTGTGCTTGCGGCGGAAGATGACCTTCTGCTGGGCGAAGGAGCTGGCGGCGGTCTTGAGGTTGTTCTGCCCGAACCAGGCGACGGCGGCGAGGATCACCACGACCGGGATCCAGATGAAGGCGGCGTTCTGGAGATAGACCGTGCCGCCGGTCTTCGCATTCGCCTGCCCGGAGCCGATGGCGATCACCGAGGCGGTGATGACGATCGGGGTGAGCAGCTGGACGACCGAGACGCCGAGATTGCCGAGGCCGCCGTTGATGCCGGTGGCGTTGCCCTTCTTCTCCTTCGGGAAGAAGAAGCCGATGTTGGCGAGGGAGGACGAGAAGTTGGCGCCGCCGATGCCGCAGAGGGCGGCGATGACCGCCATGGTGGTGAAGGACGTGGACGTGTCCTGTACGGCGATGCCCAGCCACAGCAGCGGGATGACCAGCACGATCGTGGAGAGCGCGGTCCAGGTGCGCTGGCCGACCTTCGGGCCGAGGAAGGTGTAGAAGAGGCGCCCGGTGCCGCCGGTGAGGCCGGGTATCGCGGTCAGCCAGAAGAGCTGCGAGGTGGAGTACGCGAAGCCCACGTCCGCGAGGTTGGTGGCGGTGACGCTCCAGACCTGCCAGACGACGAAGCCGACGAGCAGCGCGGGGACGGCGATCCAGAGATTACGGGCGGCGACCCGCTTGCCCGTCGACTGCCAGAAGAGCTCGTTCTCCGGCTCCCAGTCGGTGATGGCCCGGCCCGGCCGGTACTGGTCGGGGTCGTATGCCCCACCGGTGGTGGCGGTGGATTCCTGCAGAACAGGGCTGCCCATGGCTCGCCTTCCTCGGGTTTGCACGCTTGTGAAAGTTTTCACGATCTTTCACAGTCATGCTCGCGGAAGGCTTCACGCGCGCTTAGAGGCGAGAGTCAGCAGCTCAAGGGCCGAAGGTCCCGGCCGCTACGGCTATCCGCGGAGCCCGCGCGGCAGCTGCCGTACGAGATCCGCGAAGGCGTCCTGCTCGGCCTGCGGCGCGATCAGCACCCGGACCATCCAGGCGACGGCCGCGGTCGAGAGCAGGAAGAGGCCGAGGCCGAGGAGCAGCGATATGTGCACGGACATGCGGGACATTAGACACCACCCGAAAGGGACCAAGGTCCCGAAGTGATGCATCTCGCTCGCTACGACGTGGCGCGGAAGTCGCTGGGGCGCACGCCCCGGTGCCGCTTGAACGCCTCGCTGAACCCGAAGGCGTCCGCGTAGCCGACGGCCTTCGCCACCTGCGCCACCGTGAGGGCGCGGTCGGCCAGCAGCTCTTCGGCGTCGTCCATCCGGCAATCGGTGAGGTAGGCGAGCGGCGGCTGCCCCATCACCTCGGTGAAGCGCCTGGCGAACAGCGCCCGCGACACCCCGGCCTCGGCGGCGAGGGACGCCACCGTCCAGCCGGCCGCGGGCTTGCTGTGCATGGCCTCCAGCGCCGGCCCGACCACAGGGTCGGCCGAGCCGCGATACCAGCCCGGCGCCTGGGCGCCCTCGCCCTCGAACCACTCGCGCAGTGTGCACACCAGCGCCCAGTCGAGCAGCCGGTCGAGCAGCGCCCTGGAGCCGGCCGGGCGGGTGGCCGCGTCCGCGGCGACGGATTCCACCCAGGTGTGCGTCGCCACGTCGTCGGTCACCACCAGCACCGGCGGGATCGCCCGCAGCAGCCGCTCGTGCCGCCGGCCCGAGGCCCGGTACGCGCCGACGAGCAGGGCGGTCTCGCCGTCCGGGGCGTTCCCCCACCGGCCGTCGTCGAGCTCGGCGTCGCAGCGCGGATCGTCCTGTACGAAGCAGGCCACCTCGTACTCCTCGTGCGGCCGCCCGACCGTGTCCGCCGCGTCGGCGAGCAGGAACGGCAGCGGGCCGCGCACGATCGCGGTGTCGCCGGGCGTGATCCGGCGCCGGCCGCCGTCGGGGAGCAGCAGGGTGCCCTCGCCGCGCAGCACCGTGACCATGGTCAGCGGCGCCCGGTCGGCGAAGCGGATGCTCCACGGCGCCTCGAGGACCGCGTGGGTGAGTACGGCGCCTTCGGCGCGGATGCCGCTCAGCAGCTTGCTCAAGGGGTCCATGGTGCCGAGCGTAGACGAATGCCTATCAAACGTAGACCTTCACCAATAGATCGTCTATCTGATCACGGGTGGAATGGAATCCGACCACCCCACCGAGCAATGGAGGATTCCGTGTCCGAGACCCCGACCGCCCTGGTCGTCGTCGCCCATCCCAGGACCGATTCGCTCACGGCCCACATCGCCGGTCTCGCCACCCGACGGCTGGCCGCGGCCGGGTACCGGATCGACGTACTCGACCTGCACGCCGAGGGCTTCGACCCCCGGATGACCGCCGCCGACCTCCCGGAGTGGGGAAACCGGGAGAAGCCCTACTCCGCCGAGGTCGAGGACCACATGCGGCGGGTGCTCGCGGCCGACGTGATCGTCGCGACGTTCCCGGTGTACTGGGTGCACGTACCGGCGATCCTCAAGGGCTGGATCGACCGCGTGTGGAACTACGGCTTCGCGTACGGGCGCAGCAAGCCCCGGCTCGCGGGCAAGCGGATGCTGTGGCTGGGGCTGGCCGGTGCGGCGGCTGACGACGCCATGGTCGACGTCATGCAGCAGGCGCTGGCCGCCCAGCTCAACGAGGGCATCGCCTACTACTGCGGCCTGACCGACTCCGTCGTGGGGCTGCTGCCCGGCGCGGAGGAAAAGCCCCAGCGCGTGGACGCCAACGGCATTCTGCAACTCGACGAGGCCCTGACCGGCGCAGCCCGCGACGCGCATTACGCGGCACTGGAGGAACGCGCGCTGACCTTCGTCGACGACTTCCTCACCACCGCGCGGCCGGCAGCCGCCTAGCCGTACGTCACCGTCACCGGCGCATGGTCGCTCCACCGCTCCGGATGGGAATCCGCCCGCTCCACCCACCCCTTGACCGCCCGCGCCGCGAGTCCCTGGCTCGCCACGTGGTAGTCGATCCGCCACCCCGAGTCATTGTCGAAGGCGCGGCCCATATAGGACCACCAGGTGTACGGGCCCGTCATCCCGGGGTGGAGGTCGCGGACGACGTCCGTGTACTCGGCTTCGGCGAAGACGCGGGACAGCCATTCGCGTTCCTCGGGGAGGAAGCCCGAGTTCTTGCGGTTGCCGCGCCAGTTCTTGAGGTCGGCCTCGTGGTGGGCGATGTTCCAGTCGCCGCAGACCAGGACCTCGCGGCCGTCCGCCGCCGCGCGCTGCCGCAGGTCTTTCAGGTACGGGAGGAACTCGGCCATGAAGCGCTCCTTCTCCTCCTGGCGGGGCGTGCCCACGTCGCCCGAGGGGAGGTAGAGGGACGCGACCGTGACGCCCGGCAGGTCGGCCTCCAGGTAGCGGCCGCTGACGTCGAACTCCGTCGAGCCGAAGCCGATACGGACGGCGTCCGGCTCCCGCCGGGTGTAAAGCGCCACCCCTGCCCGGCCCTTCGTCGCCGCCGACGCCGGGGCGAAGACCGTGTGCCAGCCCTCCGGCTCCCGCGCCTCCGCTTCCAGCTGGTCGGGCTCGGCCCGTACCTCCTGGAGGCAGATCACATCGGCGGACGTCGCCGCCAGCCACGGCAGGAAGCCCTTGCGGGTCGCGGCTCGCAGGCCGTTGACGTTCACGGAGGTCACCGTCAGCAAAACACTCTCCCAAGCAGTAGGAGGCGCATGTTACTGGGCGGGTACGACACGCAGCCCGTCCAGGACGATGGTCAGGACGTGCCGGGCCCGCGCGTCCCACTCGTCCTCCTCCAGGCGGGTCAAGTAGCCGACGAGGAGAGTGATGTCCCGTGCGTCGACGTCGGGGCGGACCACCCCCGCGGCCTTGCCGGCGTCGAGGAGCGTGGTCAGCGCCTTGCCCATCGGGCCGAGGCTGTGCGCGGACAGGTCCTGCCACACCGCCGCCTCGACCGCGGCCAGCACCCCGCGCTTGACGCGCGCGTACTCCACGAGCCGGTCGAACCAGCGCGCCAGCGCCGTCGCCGGATCGTGCTCCGCGAGCAGCGCGGGCGCGGCGGCGACGAGCGCCTCGACGTCCGCGCGGTAGACCTCGGAGAGCAGGTCCTCGCGGGTGGGGAAGTGCCGGTAGAGGGTGCCCTGGCCGACGCCCGCCTGCTTGGCGATCGCGTTGAGCCTGATCTCGCCCCCGCCCCCGAGCACCTCGCCCGCGACCCGGATGATCCGGGCCCGGTTGTCGGCGGCGTCGGCCCGGCGGCGGTTCGGCGGCATCGCCCTCTCCTCGCGGCAGAACGGTAAACGGACACGTGTCCGGTACGCTGGAAGAGCAACCGGACACGTGTCCACTTTACCGCGAAGGGATTTCCCGTGACCGATCTGAGCCACAGCGTCATCGCGATCACCGGCGCCAGCAGCGGCATCGGCGACGCCACCGCGCGCATGCTGGCCGGGCGCGGCGCGGCCGTCGTCCTCGGCGCGCGCCGGACCGAGCGCCTCGACGCCCTCGCCCGGGACATCCGCGCCGCCGGCGGCACCGCCGCGACCTGCGCCACCGATGTCACCCGGCCCGAAGACCTGCAGCGGCTCGTGGATCTGGCAGTGACCGAGTTCGGCCGACTGGACGTCCTCATAGGCAACGCCGGGATCGCCAGGATCAGCCCCGTCGCCGATCTGGATGTCGCCGCCTGGTCCTCGATGATCGACGTCAATCTGCGCGGCGTGCTGCACGGCATCGCCGCCGCGCTGCCGGTCTTCCGCCGCCAGGGCCGCGGCCACCTGGTGACCACGGTCTCCACCTCAGGACTGAAGATCGTGCCGTCCCAGGCCGTCTACGCTGCCACCAAGAACGCCGTCCGTACGCTCCACGAAGGCCTCCGCAGCGAGTCGACCGACGGCGTGCTGCGGACCACCGCCATTTCGCCGGGGTACGTGAACACCGAACTGGCCGACCACATCGACGATCCCGGGCTCAAGGAGAAGATCCGCCGCGACCAGGACGCATTCGCCCTTCCCCCCGAGGCGGTGGCCCGCGCCATCACCTTCGCCGTCGAACAGCCCCACGACGTGGAGATCGGCGAGCTGGTCATCCGCCCCACCGCTCAGGGCTGAGCTCGCGCGGCAGCACCCCGGCCGCCCCACGTACGATTCCGGCCATGCGCATAACCCCGGTCCCGTACGACCACCCGGACGCCGTGAAGCTCGACGAGCTCACGCAGCTCGAATACGTCGAGCGCTATGGCGAAGGCGACGCCACCCCGATGGATCCGGCGCACTTCGAGCCGCCGCACGGGGTGTATCTGCTCGCGTACGACGAGGACGACGCCCCGGTCGCGACCGGTGGCTGGCGGGCCATGAGCGCGACGCCGGAGGGACTGCGGGACGGGGACGCCGAGATGAAGCGGATGTTCGTCATCCGCGAGGCGCGCGGGCAAGGGCTCGCGCGGGCGATGATCGCGGCGCTGGAGGACAGCGCGCGGGCCGCGGGCCGGCTGCGCATGGTGCTGGAGACGGGCGGGGAGCAGCCGGAGGCCATCGCGCTGTACCGCTCCTCCGGATACGCCCCCGCCGAGCGCTACGGGCACTACCGGAACGAGCCCGATGCGGAGTACTACGCAAAGGATCTGCGGAAGTGAGACAATGGTGCGTGCAGTCCGCTTCGGCGGGCTCCTGGGTGAAAGACGGACCGGCCCGAGAAGCGGTCCCGGCAGCCGAGGAGTGATGCGCGTGAAGGATCTTACGCGGCAGTAAATCCCTGCCTTGAATGTCGGGCAGGAAGTAACTGCCACGGCTCATGGAAGGCCCGTTGCGGCGCGCAGTCTGACGCCGGGCGGGCCTTTCCCGTATCTGCGATGATCCCCCTTTGCTGCGATGATGATGGCGTGGAGATCATCGCTTTTGGCGTGCAGCGGGACGAGCAGCCCATTCTCGAGCGGGCCTTCGCCGACGGCTTCGGCGGCGAGCACGAGGTGCGGACGCTGCGGCTGTTTCTGAATGCCGACACCGTGGCCACCGCCGCCGGCTACGAGGTGGTGCTGACCAGCGTCAATGCCGAGCTGGACGCCGAGGTGCTGCGCGCCCTCGCGGCCGGCGGCACCCGGCTGATCGCCCAGCGGTCGACCGGCTACAACAACATCGACCTGGACGCGGCCCGCGCCTGCGGCATCGCCGTCGCCCGCGTCTCGTACTACTCCCCGTACTCCGTCGCCGAATTCGCCTGGTCCCTCGCCCTCGCCGTGAACCGGCGGATCCCCCGGGCGGCCGCCCGCTCCCGGGATTTCAACTTCCGCCTCGACGGGCTGATGGGCCGCGACTTCCACGGCCGTACGGCGGGCGTGCTCGGCACCGGAAAGATCGGCGCCGTCTTCGCAAAGATCGCGCACGGCTTCGGCATGCGGCTGCTGGGCTCCGATATCGCCGAGAATCCCGAGTGCCTTGACCTGGGGATGAAATACGTCGACCGCGACACCCTCTTCCGCGACGCGGACCTCGTCAGCCTGCACACGCCGCTGCTCGACGACACCCACCACGTCATCGGCGCCCACGCCCTCGCCCTGATGAAGGACGACGCGATCCTCATCAACTCCAGCCGCGGCGGCCTCATCGACACCCAGGCGCTCATCGAGACGCTGCGCACGGGCAAGCTCGACGGCGTCGGCCTCGATGTGTACGAGGAGGAGGCCGGAGTCTTCTTCCACGACAAGTCGCTGGAGGTGATGACGGACGACGTCCTCGCCCGGCTGATGACCTTCCAGAACGTCATCGTCACCTCGCATCAGGCGTACTTCACGCAGGATGCGGTGGGCCAGATCATGACCGCCACGGTCGACAATGTCCGCGACCACCTGGCCGGGCGCACCAGCGAGAACTTCCTGGTCACGCCCGGCCGTTGAGACAGCCTGCCTACTCGTCGCGCTCCCGGCCCGCCATCCGCGTCTGCAGGCCCCCGCCGCCGCTGGGCCTGACGACCGGCGCCGCCCCCGCCTCGCGCATCCGCCCGTACGCGTACACGCAGCCCGCCAGCGCCATCATCGCCAGCAGCATGAAGCCGATCGAGTACGAGCCCTTGCTGCTGTAGATCGCGCCCATCACCAGCGGCGGCACAAAGCCGCCGAGGCCGCCGATCGCGCCGACGATGCCGGTGACCGAGCCGACCTGCGGCTGCGGGGTCACCTGCGAGACCAGGGCGAAGACGGATCCTGAGGCGGTGCCGAGGCCGGCCGCCATGACGAGGAGGGCGATGGTGCCCATCGGGTTCAGCTTCGGGTCGAAGGCCTGGACGATCGCGAAGAGCGCGACGACGCCCAGCGCCCAGGCCGTCACCACGGCCGGGTGGATACGGTCCGAGAGCCAGCCGCCGAGCGGCCGGAAGATGACCGTGACCAGGGCGAAGCCCGCCGCCTTGGTGCCCGCGTCGGTCGGGGACAGCTCGTACCAGGTCTTGAGGTACGTAGGCAGATAGACGCCGTAGGCGACGATGCCGCCGAAGCCGATCGCGTACAGCGCCGACAGCTCCCACGTCACCCGCAGGCTGCCCGCCTCGCGCAGCCGGGACATCAGCGGCTTCGTCGGGACCGGGCGGTCCGGGCGGTCGGTCAACAGCATCGCGGCCAGCACCGCATACGCCGCCAGCGCGATCGCCAGCAGCCAGAACGGCAGGTTCTCGCTGTTCTTGTACAGCCGCGGGGTGAGGTAGCCGGACAGCGCCACGCCGCCCATGCCCATGCCGAAGATGCCGAGCGCGGCGCCGCGCTTGTGCGGCGGGAACCACGAGTTGACGTGCGGGACGCCGATGGCGAAGGTCGTACCGCCGATGCCGAGGATGAAGCCGACCAGGAGCAGCGCCCAGTACGAGTTCTTCGCCGGGATCAGCAGCAGCACCGGGATGATGGTGAGCGCCGCGAGCAGCGGGAACATCTTCCGGGCGCCGAACTTGTCGGTCAGCGCGCCGACCGGGACTCGCCCCAGCGAGCCGACGATGACCGGCACGGCCACCATCAGCGACTGCTGGAACGACGAGAACCCCAGCTTGTCGTTGAGGGGCCCCGCGATCGGGGCGATCAGATTCCAGGCCCAGAAGGTCAGCGCGAAGCCGACCGTGGCGACGATCAGGTTGCGGTAGGCGGCGGCGGAGGGCTTGGCGTCGGCGTCGGTGGTGCTGGTCATCACTGTCCGATCCGCTCCCAGCCGCGGCGCTCGGGGCGCGCGGTCAGGCGCTCGGTGTCACGGCTGCGGTAGACGATGTACGGGCGGAAGAGGTACTGCAGCGGCGCACTGAACATGTGCACCAGGCGGGAGAAGGGCACGAGGGCGATCAGCGCCATCCCGACGACGGCGTGGATCTGGTACATGACCGGGACGCCCTCCATCAGCCCGGTCTTGGGCTGCAGCGTGAAGACGCTGCGCATCCAGGGCGCGATGGTCTCGCGGTAGTCGTAGCCGTGGCTCCAGGAGGAGTGCATCAGCTTGGCGACCATGCCGAGCACGATGGCGCCCAGCAGGAAGACGTACATGAGCTTGTCGTTGCGGGTGGTGGCCAGGAAGACCGGCCCCGTGGTGCGGCGGCGGTAGATCAGCAGCGCGATGCCGGCCACTGTGAGCAGCCCCGCCGCCGTGCCGCCGATCAGCGAGAACTTGTGGTACCAGTGCTCGTCGAAGCCGACCGCGTCCGTCCAGGAGGACGGGATGAGCAGGCCCATCACATGTCCCGCGAGCACGAACAGAATCCCGTAGTGAAAGGCCGGCGAGGCCCAGCGGAGCAGCTTGGACTCGTACAGCTGGGAGGAGCGCGTCGTCCAGCCGAACTTGTCGTAGCGATAGCGCCAGATCAGCCCGCCGATCAGCAGGACGAGGATGACGTAGGGGAGGATTCCCCACAGCAGCGTGGTCAACGGGGGTCTCCAGCCGGGAGTGGTTCGGGCGCCGGGAAGCCCGGCATCGGCAAGGGGGTGGCGCCGTACGGTTCCAGGCCGACGTCCTCGCGCGGCGGGCCGTTCCTGGCCATCTGCATGGCGGCGGCGCGGTCCTTCGGCGACGGGCCCGGGAGGGTGGCGCAGACCGCCTGCAGCACGCGGGCGTACGGGGTGCCGCAGTCCTCCAGCGACAGGCGCAGCAGCTCCAGGCCTGCACGGTGCTCGTCGAGCAGGCTCGTATCGCCGGTGGTGGCGGTGAAGTGCAGGACGGCGGGCAGGAAGTCGGGCAGCTCGCCGCCGCCGGTGAACTCCAGGCCGTGCGCCCGGTACGCCTCCTTGAAGGCGACCAGCGCGACGCCGCGGCGGCGGGTGTCGCCGTCCCGCCACCAGGTCAGGTACAGGCAGCGGCGGGCGCGGAAGTCGAAGACCTCCGTGTAGTGGGCGGCCAGCTCGGCGAGGGGGGTGGCCGCGCAGTGGTCGAGGAAGGCGGGCAGGTGCCGGTCCCCCGCGGCCAGTTCGCGCATCTCCGGGAGGTCGGCGGCCAGCTCGGCGTCGGGGTAGGCGAGCGCCACCGCGGCGACGCGGTGCACGGCGCGGGCGCGGTCGTCGGCGGTCATCGGCGGCCTCCCTCGTCCGCGGCGCCCTCTTCCGTACGGTCGGGGAAGAGGCCCTCGGGCCTGCCGTTGCCGTCCCAGTTGAGGAGGTTCACGCGGCTGGCCCCGGTGTCGGCCGGGGCGTCCGCGGTGGCGCGGTCCGCGAGCACGTGGAAGTTCTCGACGGCGACGGGGGCCGGGCGGCCGGAGGCCTCGCCGAACGGACCCGAGCCGCCCATCCCGGGCCCGCCCTCGAAGTCGAGGCTGCAGCCCTCGGGCAGCACCGACTCCTCCAGCGCCTGCGCGTTGCCGATCGCCGCGGTCGGAATGACGTAGCGGTCCTCGTACTTGGCGACGGCCAGCAGCCGGTACATCTCCTCGATCTCGTACGCGCTCATCCCCACGCGCTCCGCGGCGGTCCCGTCCGGCGTGCCGCCGAGGTTGATCTCGCGCATGTGCGCGCGCATCGCCGCGAGCTTCTCCAGCGAGGCGCGTACGGGACGGGTGTCGCCCGCCGTGAAGATCTCCGCCAGGTATTCGAGCGGAATGCGCAGGCTGTCGATCGCGCCGAAGAGATTGCCGGCGTCCTCGCCGTCGTGCCCCGTCTCGTTGAGCGCGTCGACGACCGGGGAGAGCGGCGGGATGTACCAGACCATCGGCATCGTCCGGTACTCCGGGTGCAGCGGCAGCGCCACCTGGTACTTGCTGATCAGCGCATGCACCGGCGACCGGCGGGCGGCCTCCACCCAGTCGTACGGGACGCCGTCGCGCTCGGCCGCGGCCCGCACCTCCGGGTCATTGGGATCGAGGAAGATCCCCAGCTGCTCCTCATAGAGATCGGTCTCGCGCGGCGCGCTTGCCGCCCGCGTCACCTGGTCGGCGTCGTACAGGATCACGCCGAGATAGCGCAGCCGCCCGACGCAGGTCTCCGAGCAGACGGTCGGCAGGCCGACCTCCAGCCGCGGATAGCACAGCGTGCACTTCTCGGCCTTGCCGGTCCGGTGGTTGAAGTAGACCTTCTTGTACGGGCAGCCCGTCACGCACTGCCGCCAGCCGCGGCAGGAGTCCTGGTCGACCAGGACGATGCCGTCCTCGGCCCGCTTGTACATGGCGCCGCTTGGGCAAGAGGCGACGCACGCCGGGTTGAGGCAGTGCTCGCAGATCCGCGGCAGGTAGAACATGAAGGTCTGCTCGAACTGGAACTTGACCTTCTCCGCGGCCTGTTCGCGGACCTTGGCGACCATCGGGTCGAGGTCGCCGTGCTCGGGGGCGCCGCCGAGGTTGTCGTCCCAGTTCGAGGACCACTCGATCTTCATCGGCTTGCCGGAGATCAGCGAGCGGGGCTCGGCGACCGGGAAGTCGTCGCCCAGCGGCGCGTTGGTGAGCTTGTGGTAGTCGTACGTCCAGGGCTCGTAGTAGTCCTTGATGTCGGGCAGCACCGGGTTGGAGAAGATCTCCGCGAGCCGCTTGAGGCGGCCGCCCTGCTTGAGCTTGAGCTTGCCGCGCTTGTTGAGCTCCCAGCCGCCCTTCCAGCGGCCCTGGTCCTCGTACCGGCGCGGATAGCCCTGCCCTGGTCGGGTCTCGACGTTGTTGAACCACACGTACTCGACGCCGCTGCGGTTGGTCCACGCCTGCTTGCAGGTGACCGAGCAGGTGTGGCAGCCGATGCACTTGTCGAGGTTCATGACCATGGCGATCTGCGACATGACCTTCATGTCAGTAGGTCACCTCCTGCGAGCGGCGGCGGATGACGGTGACCTCGTCGCGTTGATTGCCCGTCGGCCCGAGGTAGTTGAAGGCCCAGGAGAACTGGGCGTACCCGCCGATGAGATGCGAGGGCTTGAGGATGAGTCTGGTCAGGGAGTTGTGGATGCCGCCGCGTCTGCCGGTGGCCTCGGTCTTGGGCACGTTCACCGTCCGCTCCTGGGCGTGGTGCATGTAGACGGTCCCCGCGGGCATCCGGTGCGAGACGACGGCGCGGGCGACGACGACGCCGTTGCGGTTCATCGCCTCGATCCAGTCGTTGTCGCGGACGCCGATGGCGTCGGCGTCCTGCGGGGACATCCAGATCAACTGGCCGCCGCGGGAGAGGGACAGCATGAAGAGGTTGTCCTGGTACTCGGAGTGGATGGACCACTTGTTGTGCGGGGTGAGATAGCGGACCGTCACCTCCGCCTGGCCGTCGGGGCCGAGCCGTGGCTCACCGAAGAGGCGGTTCATGTCGAGGGGCGGCCGGTACGTGACCATCGCCTCGCCCAGCTCGTGCATCCAGTCGTGGTCGACGAAGAACTGCTGCCGGCCGGTGAGGGTGTGCCAGGGCTTGAGGTGCTCGGTGTTGAGGGTGAAGGCCGTATAGCGGCGGCCCCCCGCCTCGCTGCCGGACCACTCCGGGGAGGTGATGACCGGGACGGGAGCCGCCTGGGTGTCCGCGTACGTGATCCGCTTGCCCTCGTGCTCGGCGGCGAGGTGCGCCATTTCCTGGCCGGTGCGCTGCTCCAGGGTGTGGAAGCCCTGGGTGGCGAGGCGGCCGTTGGTGGTGCCGGCGAGGGCGAGGATCGTATTGCAGGCCTTGACGGCGGTGTCGAGGAGCGGGCGGCCCGCGGCAGGGCCGTCGCGCATGACGCCGTTCTGCTGCTTGAGGTAGTCGACCTCCTCGTCCGGCCGGAGCGCGATGCCCTTCACCGGGAGGCCGAGCTGCTCGGCGAGCGGGCCGAGGGCGGCCATCTTGTCGCCGACCGCGGTGTAGTCGCGCTCGACGACGGCGATGTTCGGGAAGGTCTTGCCGGGCACCGGCTCGCACTCGCCCCGCTTCCAGTCCGGGGCGACGCCGCCGGGCAGCGCCAGCTCGCCCGGGGTGTCGTGCTGCAGCGCGGTGGCGACCAGGTCCTGGCGGGTGTCGAGGTGCCCGTGGGCGAGCTCGCTGAGCTTCTGCGCGATGGCGTGGAAGGTGGCGAAGTCGCTGCGGGCCTGCCAGGGCGGGTCGATGGCCGGGGTGAAGCTGTGCACGTACGGGTGCATGTCGGTGGTCGAGAGGTCGGCCTTCTCGTACCAGGTGGCGGCCGGGAGGGTGACGTCGGCGAGGAGGGTCGTGGACGTCATCCGGAAGTCCATGGTGAGGAGCAGGTCGAGCTTGCCCTGGGGTGCCTCCTCGTGCCAGGTCACGTCGCGTGGGCGGACGTCGGGCGGGGCCTCGTTGGCGCGGACGGCGTCGTGGGTGCCGAGGAGGTGCTTCTGGAAGTACTCGACGCCCTTCGCGGAGGAGCCGAGGAGGTTGGCGCGCCAGACGGTGAGGACGCGCGGCCAGTTCTCCGGCGCGTCCGGGTCCTCGCAGGCGAAGCCGAGGGTGCCGTCCTTGGCCTGCTGCGCGATGTACGCCCCGGGGTCCTGGCCGGAGGCGAGGGCCTCGTCGGCGAGGTCGAGGGAGTTGCGGTTGAAGGTCGGGTACGACGGCATCCAGCCGGAACGGGCCGAGTGGGCCAGGCAGTCGGCGCCGGTCATGCCTTCGAAGCGGCCCTCGCCGAGCGGCGAGGCGAGGACGTCGGCGGAGAACTGGTCGTACCGCCACTGGTCGGTGTTGAGGAACCAGAACGCGGTCCCGATCATCTGCCGCGGCGGCCGCTGCCAGTCGATGGCACCGGCGTACGTGGCCCAGCCGGTGACGGGGCGGCACTTCTCCTGGCCGACGTAGTGCGCCCAGCCGCCGCCGTTACGGCCCTGGCAGCCGGTGAGCTGGAGCAGGGCGAAGAAGGCGCGGTAGATCATCTCGGAGTGGAACCAGTGGTTGGTCCCGGCGCCCATGAGGATCATGCAGCGGCCCTGCGACTGCTCGGCGGTCTTGGCGAACTCCCGCCCGATCTTGACGGCCTGCGCGGCCGGTACCGAGGTATGCACCTCCTGCCAGGCGGGCGTGCCCGGCTGCTCGGCGTCGTCGTAGCCGGTGGGCCAGGTGCCGGGGAGCCCGTAACGCTCCACCCCGTACTGCGCGAGGAGGAGGTCGAAGACGGTGGTGACCAGCCGGCTTGAGCCCGGCAGCCGCTTGGCCGGTACGCCCCGGCGCAGCACCTCGCCGCGGCCCTGCCCGTGCTCGCCGCCCTCGGTGTCGAAGCGGGGCAGCAGGACTTCGGCGGCCTCGGAGCCCTCGGTGGCGTAGAGGGTGAGGCGGGGGCTGATGTCCTCCAGGTCGAGGTTCCACTGGCCCTTGCCGCTGTCGGTCCAGCGGAAGCCGATGGAGCCGTTGGGGACGGCCGGGTCGCCGCTCTCGTCGTCGGCGACGACGGTCTTCCACTCGGCGCCCTCGGTGGTGTCGCCGAGGTCGGCGGCGCGGACGAACTTCCCCGGTACGTACGCCCCGTCCTTCTCGGTGAGCGTGACGAGGAAGGGCAGGTCTGTGTAGCGGCGGACATAGTCCTCGAAGAAGGGGACCTGCCGGTCGACGAAGCACTCCTTGAGCACCACGTGCCCCATGGCGATGGCGAGCGCGGCATCGGTGCCCGGGTGGGGGTGCAGCCACTCGTCGGCGAACTTCGCGTTGTCCGCGTAGTCGGGCGCTACGACGATGACCTTCTGGCCGCGATAGCGCGCCTCGGCCATCCAGTGCGCGTCGGGGGTGCGGGTGACGGGGACGTTGGAGCCCCACATGATCAGGTACGCGGCGTCCCACCAGTCGCCGGACTCGGGCACGTCGGTCTGGTCGCCGAAGACCTGTGGGGAGGCGACCGGGAGGTCGGCGTACCAGTCGTAGAAGGAGAGCATCGGCGCGCCGATGAGCCCCATGAAGCGGGCGCCGACGCCGTGCGAGACCTGCGACATGGCGGGGATGGGGGAGAAGCCGGCGGCGCGGTCGGGGCCGTACTTCTTGATGGTGTGGACATGCGCGGCGGCGACGATCTCGACGGCCTCGTCCCAGGAGGCCCTGACGAGGCCGCCCTTGCCGCGGGCCTGCTGATAGCGGCGGCGGCGCTCGGGGTCGGCCTGGATGTCGGCCCAGGCTTCGACGGGGTCGCGGAGGCGCTGCTTGGCCTCCCGGTACATCTCCAGGAGCACGCCGCGGACGTACGGGTAACGGACCCGGGTCGGGGAGTACGTGTACCAGGAGAAGGCGGCGCCGCGGGGGCAGCCGCGGGGCTCGTACTCGGGGCGGTCGGGGCCCACGGACGGATAACTGGTGTCCTGGGCCTCCCAGGTGATGATCCCGTCCTTGACGTAGACCTTCCACCGGCACGATCCGGTGCAGTTCACGCCGTGCGTGGACGGGACGACCTTGTCGTGGCTCCACCGGTCCCGGTAGAAGACGTCGCCGTCGCGTCCGCCCTCCTTGTAGATGGTGCGGTGGTCGGGGGAGACGGCGCCGCGGGCGAAGTACCTGCCGGTGCGGTGCAGCAGTCCGCTGCCCGCGGTGTCGGGTCCTGGCACGTCAGCTCCTCGTGGCAGACAGGGGTGGCGGCGCCACTGTGCAGGCGGCCCGGCCGAGCGGCCTCCCTCGAACGTAGGCACGCCCAGAGCCCCCCGCTTCCTGGAGACCCCCGTACGAGTTGCCCCACACCCGCACCGGCGCCAAGCTCGTCGCATGAGAGAGGACGTGGCGCGGGCGTACGAGCGGCTGCTGCGGCTCTTCCCCGATGCCGTGGTGACGGAGGACGGCGACCACATCGGCTTCGGGACGGACGCCGGCTACAAGGGCCTGGTCTTCACCCTGATCCCGGCGAAGGAACACGTGACCCTCGGCATCGCGGGCGGCGCGTCCCTGCCGGACCCGGCGGGCCTGCTGGAGGGCACGGGCAAGGTCCACCGCCACGTAAAGCTGCGTGGGACGGCGGATCTGGAGCAGCCGGAGCTGACAGCGCTGCTGAAGGCGGCGCTGGAGCGGGCCGGGCGCGCCTCCTAGCGACGCGGGCATTGATCGACAGGTGCCGCTGGATGTTTTACGATACGGGGCGTGGCGTATCTAAACGAGAAGGGGCGGCCCGCGGCGGCGCGGGGCCGTCCGCGGGATGCCGGGCTGGAGCGGCGGATCACGGCCGCCGTGCTGGACCTCCTCGCCGAGGCCGGCTACGAGGGTGTGACCTTCGAGGCGGTGGCCCGCCGCTGCCAGACGTCGAAGGCGAGCCTGTACCGGCGGTGGTCGGCCAAGCGGGACATGGTGATCGCCGCGGTAAAGGCCGGCCCGGCGCAGCACGGCGCGGCGACGCCGGTCGACACCGGCAGCCTGCGGGAAGATCTGCTCACCCTGTGCCGCCGCCTCGATCGCACCATGCGCGCCGCCGACAGCCGCACCGCGATGCTCCTCCTCCAGGCGGGCCTGGAGGACCCCGAGCTGTGCGACGCCATCGAAGGCTCCATAGGCCCCACGGGTGCCCGGCTCCCACAGCAGGTCATCGAGGCGGCCGTCGCGCGCGGGGAGCTGCCGGAGGGGGCGGACCCCTTTCCGTACGAGGAAGTCGTCGGAGCCGCGCTGCTCCTCCGCCGGGTCAACGCCCTCGCGGTCGACGAGGACTACCTGGCGGCGCTGGTGGACTCCGTGGTGCTGCCCGCGATGAAGGCCTCGGCCGATCGCCCGGTCGCACTGCCGGCCGGCATCTTCTCCGGCCACCCCGCCGTAGCCGCGGGCGCATCCACCCCCGACCCGAGGGAGAACGCGTGACCACCCACCTGACCATCGACGGCTTCGACTACCGCACCCTCCCCGGGGCCGACGGCGTTGGGATCAACGTCGCCGTCGGCGGCCACGGACCGGCGATAGTGCTGCTCCACGGCTTCCCGCAGACGCACTACATGTGGCGGCACGTCGCCGCGAAGCTCGCCGGCGACCACACGGTGATCGTCCCGGACCTGCGCGGATACGGCGCCAGCGACAAGCCGGCGGCCGACGATCCCGCCACGTACTCCAAGCGCACGATGGCGGGCGACATCGTGGCCGTCGCCGCCGCGCTCGGCTTCGACCGCTTCGGGCTCATCGGCCACGACCGTGGCGCCCTGGTCGCCGTCCGCGCCGGCCTGGACCACCCCGCCGCCGTGGACTATCTGGGCATCCTCGACGTCCTGCCCACCCTCGACACCTGGGCCGTCCTGCAGGGCGTCAACGCGAAGGTGGCCTGGCACCTGTACCTCATGGCCCAGCCCGCGGGCCTGCCGGAGAAGATGATCGCCGCCGTCGCCCCGGAGTTCTTCGGCTCCTTCCTCGACGCGTGGGATCCGGCCGGCGCCACCTTCACCCGCCAGGAGCGCGACCACTACGTCGACAGCTCGATCGCGGCGATCGACTCGATCGTGGCCGACTACCGCGCCACGGCGAGCATCGACCTGGAAATGGACCAGGCCGACCGCGACCGCGGCGCCCAACTGACGATGCCCGTAGGTGTCATCTCCCAGGACTGGGGCTCCCAGCTGGGCTTCGACGCCGCATCGCTGTGGCGCGCGTGGGCCCCGGACCTGTCGTACCAGCCGACCACGTCAGGCCACTTCATGGCCGAGGAAAACCCGGACGAGATCACGGCCTTCATCACCGGACTCAGCCACCGCGAGCACGGACGTGCCGTCTTGTGACAGCGAAGGGTGGCCTCATAGGAGGCCACCCCCATGCGCTGCCTGCCGTCGAGCGTCAGACGGTGGACAGTTCGAACGCCACCGGTACCCGGTGTGCGTTGTCGCCGGCGCCGACGCACACCGTTACTTCGGTGATCTCGGGGTCGAGCGCCACGGTCCTGTCGATGTCCTCGACGGTCTCGAAGTGGGCGTACCAGGGCCCCTCGTAGTTGTTGGTGTTGTCGGTGACGTTGATGCTCCAGGTTGTCCGGCCGGTGGAGGTGCCGGTCAGCCGGACGGTGGTGCCGGGCCCGACGCGGGTCCGGTCACCGCATGCCTGCGCGGCCGACAGCTTCGCTGTGTGCTGCCCGATGTCGGTCACTGTGCGCGGGCTGGACGAGGTGAGGTTCATCCGGTAGTTGGCGACGAGGCTCAGGGGTACGGGCTTGACGACCCAGTCGAGGGTGAGGCAGGCCCGGTAGACGAAGGTGCCGGTCTCCGTCACCGTCTTGTCGATCGGCACCTCGCCCGGGGTGCGCGAACCGGCTTTGGCTCGCAGGACCACGGCCTCCGGACCCGTTGGACTGGTGGCCTTGCGTACGGTCCATTCGCCGGTGCTGTCGTCGAGGACGCCGGTCAGCCGGACGCCATTGTCCGACTGCACCCAGTCGGTGCACACGGTGTCGCCGACCTTGATGCCCTGCCCGGCGCCGTCGTTGACGGCGGCCGCCGGGTTGACCGCGATGGTCATGATGAGCGCCGCGGCTGCAGCTGCGACGACCATTACCCGTTTCACAGCGTTCATGGGTGCTCCGTTCTGAAGCTGTCGCTGTTCGGGGCCCGCCGCACAGGCATGCCACGGCGGGGCTAGTTGTAGTTTCAACCAGCTATACGGAGCGTTGGGAGCACTCGTTCAGGCGCAGGCGGGTGCGTACGTCCATCAGCGCGAAGCCGAGCAGATTGAGGCCGCGCCAGGTCTTCGGGTCCTGCGCCCGCTCGTCGTCGGCCGCGAGTCCGATCCCCCATACCCGGTCCATGGGGCTGGCCTCGACCAGCACCCGGTCTCCGGTGCGGAGCAGCACGTCGCGCAGCTCGTCGTGCTGCCCGAACTTCGCCTCATTGCCGCGGACGACGAGCTCGTACCGATGCGCGGCCCACGCCTCCTCATCGAACCGGCGCACAGTGCGCCCCAGCTTCTTCGCCTCCGCCGGGTGCCCCGCCGCGACGATCGCGGCCGCGGCCTCCGCGTCCCCGAAGAGCCGCGCCTTGCCCGCCATCATGAAGTGCTCGGCGGTCGCGTACTCGACCCCGTCCACGGTGAACGGCGCCGGCCACCACTGGCTGAAGCAGCCCTTCCCCACGCTGCCGTCGCGCTCGGCCCTGTGCCCCCAGAAGAAGAGAAACTTCACCGCATTCGAATTCGTCACCATGACGAGAAGTCAACGCCGCCCACCCCCGCCAGAGCAAGCCCTTTTCTCCACAGGCCCGGCAGCGCGGATCGCTAGGCTGCGAAGAATTGTCCAAGCCATGTCAAGTGGGGAGGAACGTAGTGCGGCGCACCCGAGCGACCCTCCTGGCCGCGGCACCCACCCTGGCCGGTCCGCGGGCAGCGGGGCGATCGAAGGCACGGTCCGTGACACCGTGAAAGACGGGGCGAGCGGTGTGGTGAAGGCCCATGTCAGGACCGTTGAGTTCCGAGGGGAGCGGTGCCAGCCCCCGCCCCCGAGAGACCCCATCATCTGCACGCCTGTCTACGAGCCCGTAGTGCGCGAGGTGATCATCGCCAAGGTGTCCTCCGGAGTCGGGACCAGCGCGCGCATCCAGCGCTGGGAGTGTGCAGGACCGATTTCAGTGCTGACCTCCAGAGGCAGCGCTCCGCCCCGGGCTGAACTCGCGCCGATCGCGAACCCGCGCCGGTCATGGAAAAAATCTTCGCCGTCGTGTCGAATCCCGGCAGGCCCGTTCGACGCCTGGGGTGAGAGAGCGGTCCCCGGAAGACGGGATCGCTGCGCACTGCCGTGAGGAGACACGACCATGCCGCGCTTTCTGACCATGATCAAGCTTGATGAGCAGGAGTTCACCGGACCGCCCAGCGACGACATCATCGCCGAGATGACGAAGCTGCTCGACGAGATGCGGCAGTCGGGGGTGCTGCTGGACGACAGCGGGCTGAAGTCGACCGCCGAGTCGCAGCGGGTGCACCTGTCCGGCGGGAAGACGACCACCACGGACGGGCCTTTCACCGAGACCAAGGAGATGGTCGGCGGCTATCTGATGCTGCAGGCCAAGGACCGCGAGGAGGCCGTCGAGTGGGCTCGGCGCTTCCTCCTGGTGCACGGGGATCAGTGGAACATCACCTGTGAGGTGCGGGAGCTGGTGGCGGGCTAGCCAAGGGCCGGCCGGCACAGCCCGCCGCGTCAGGTTTGCCGTCGCGGCGCCCGTCCTGCTCTGATGGGTGACCGTGACGGCAGCCCCCGACGAAGGTGACGACGCTCGCGGCGCCGTGGCCGCCGTGTGGCGGATCGAGTCCGCGCGGCTGATCGCCGGGCTGACCCGGCTCGTACGCGATGTCGGCACCGCGGAGGAGCTGGCGCAGGACGCCCTCGTCGCGGCGCTGGAGCAGTGGCCGCGGGACGGAGTGCCCGACAACCCCGGCGCCTGGCTGATGGCCACCGCCAAGCGGCGCGGCATCGATCTGATCCGGCGCCGGGAGATGTACGCCCGCAAGCTCTCCGAGGTCGGCGAGGACCTGCGGCGGCGCCAGGACGGCGGCCGCGACGACTTCGACGCCGTCGACGAGGACCGGATCGAGGACGACGTCCTGCGGCTGGTCTTCACCGCCTGCCACCCGGTGCTGGCCACCGAGGCGCGGGTGGCGCTGACGCTGCGGATGATCGGCGGGCTGCGGACGGACGAGATCGCCCGCGCGTTCCTGGTGGCCGAGCCGACCGTGGCGCAGCGGATCGTACGGGCGAAGAAGGCGCTGGCCGCGGCGCAGGTCCCCTTCGAGGTGCCGCAGGGCGCGGAGCGGGCCGAGCGGCTCGCGTCGGTGCTGGAGGTCATCTACCTCGTCTTCAACGAGGGTTACTCCGCCACCGCCGGCGACGACTGGATGCGGCCCGCGCTGTGCGAGGACGCGCTGCGGCTCGCCCGGCTGCTGCAGGGCCTGATGCCGGACGAGCCGGAGGTGCACGGCCTCGCTGCGCTGCTGGAGATCCAGGCCTCGCGGTCGGCGGCGCGGACCGGCCCGGACGGGGAGCCGGTGCTGCTCGCCGACCAGAACCGGTCGCGCTGGGACCAGGTGCTGATCCGCCGCGGGATCGCCGCGCTGGCCCTCGCCGGGAAGACGGCGCAGGGACCCGCGGGCCCGTACGTCCTCCAGGCCGCGATCGCCGTCTGCCACACCCGGGCGCGGCGGGCCGAGGACACCGACTGGGGGGAGATCGCGGCGCTGTACGGGCAGTTGGTACGGGTCGCGCCCTCGCCCGTGGTGGAGCTGAACCGGGCGGTGGCGGTGTCGATGGCACAGGGCCCGGAGGCGGGGCTGGCGATCGTCGATGCGATCGCGAACGAGCCCGCGATACAGGGCTACCACCTGCTCCCGAGCGTCCGCGGCGACCTGCTCGCGAAGCTGGGGCGGGGTGCGGCGGCCCGCGCGGAGTTCGAGCGCGCGGCGACGCTGACGCGCAATCAGCGGGAGCGGGAGCTGCTGCTGCGCAGGGCGGAAGAGGCCTAGGCCGGCCCAGCAAGTGCCGTGACTCCGCGGCGACTTCGAGGTGTCGCGCGGGCGAATCTCTCGCGCGTCCTCTTCCCCGCCGGGCACCCGCATGCCACGCTTCCGCTCGGTCGCAAGCGGTTACCCAGGAGGGGGCGGAACATGGCAGCAGCAGGTACCGGCAGACCCACCCGGCGCGGGGTGCTCACCGGGGCGCTCGGCGCCGCGGGCGCCATCGCACTCGCCGCACCACAGGCGCGGGCGGCCGCCTCAGGCGGCCGCCGGCTCCCGCACATCCTCGTCGGCGATCAAGCGACCCGCAGCCTCCTGCTCCTCGACTCCGCCAAGAAGACCTGGGACCTCGCCGCCGACCCGGCGGCCGCGCTCTGGCGCTACACCCCGGACGGCGACCCGCAGTTCGCCGATCTGCAGTACGCGGACGGGTGGCGGTACGTCAGCGAGGTGAAGGTCCGGCGGCACGGCCGGAAGACCTACGTCCTCGCCACCGCCTCCTTCGGGCTCTGCTTCGCCGTCGAGTACCCGACAGGGAAGCGCTACTGGGGCGCGGGCCTCGGCCTCGGCGACGACCTCCTCAACCCGCACAGCATCGAGCTGCTGCCGAACGGCAACATCGCCGTCGCCGGCTCCACGGGCGGCCTGGTCCGTATCTACGCCGCCTCGCAGGGCCCGGCCAACACCACCTACGCCGAGGCCAAGCTGCCCACCGCGCACGGCGTCGTGTGGGACGAGCGCCGCGACGTGCTGTGGGCGATCGGGCACGACGACCTCGTCGCGTACCGGATCGGTGGGACCCGGGCCGCGCCCACGATCAAGCAGGTGTTCTCGACGCCGCTGCCCGGGCCCGACGGACACGACCTCTTCCCGGTGGCCGGGCGCCCCGACCGGATGTGGGTGACGGTCAACGGCGACATCTTCCAGTACTCCAAGCGCCGCAAGGCCTTCCTGCAGGACTTCCCGTGGGCGGCGGGCTGGCCCCGTAACAAGGTCAAGGCGGCCGGCGTGCACCCGGACTCCGGCACCATCGTCACCACCCAGCCGGAGCCGAATCTGGGCGAGACGTGGTGGACGGAGCGGGTGCGGCTGCATCCGGAGGGGGAGCCGTATCACCTCGTGGGCGGCGGCATTTACAAGGCGCGGCTCTGGCAGCCGTAGCGCAGGACCGTCAGGTGGCGCGGATCAGGCGGTTGGCGAAGGTCGACATCGTGTACGCGCCGATGCCCAGCACGACCTCCAGGGCGTTGCGCTCGGTGTAGCCGTGCGCGAGCAGCGCCTTGATGTCGTCGTCGGGCACGGCGCCCGCGGTGTCCAGGGCGGTGAGAGTGAACGCCTGGATGGCGGCGAGCCGCTCGTCGGGTACCGCCTGTTCGTCCCGCAGGGCGGCTATCAGCTCCGCGTCGGCGCCGTGCTTGCGGAGGGTGGCGGTGTGGATGCTGATGCAGATGTGGCATTCGTTGCGGGTGGCGACCGTCATGATGACGGTCTCTCTGGACAGCGGGTCCAGGGTGCAGTTCTCGAAGGCGCCGCTCAAGGACAGGAAGCCGCCCAGGAGTTCGGGCGAGGTGGCCATCCGCGCCACCGCGTCCGGCACCTTGCCGCCCCACTTGGCGGCGACGGCCTGCATGGTGGGCCGGGCTGCCTCGGGGGCGGTTTCCACGGTGTGTGCGTCGAACACTTACGCCTCCTAGAATGGTCAACATGGTTGACGATGAGGAGAAGGTAAACCAGGTTGTCGATTCTGGCAACAGGCCGGGCTACGAGCTGCCGCTGCTGCTGTTCGCCGGCTTCCGTACGCTCATCGACGCCGTGCACGCCGAGCTCGCCGAGCAGGGACACCCGCATGCCCGCCCGGCCCACGGCTTCGCCCTGCAGGCGATCGGCCTCGACGGCAGCTCCGCCAGCGACATCGCCCGCCGAATGGGCATCTCCAAGCAGGCGGCGGGCAAGACCGTCGACCGCCTGATCGCCCTCGGTTACGCGGAACGCGCCGCCGATGCCGCCGACGCGCGGCGCAAGCTGGTGCGGCTGGCGCCGCATGGACGCGACATGCTGGCTCGGTCGGCCGCGATCTTCGAGCGGTTGCGGGCGGAGTGGGTTGCCACCCTGGGGGAGGGCCGGGTGTGCGCGCTCGAGGATGACCTGCGTGCCGTCGCCGCGCCAGGAGCCTTCCGGCTCGACGCGGCGGGTTGGATCGGGGGGATGGGGTGAGCGGCTGGGGCGGAGCCCCGGGAATCCCGCTCAGCTGGAGGACTGCGGCGAAGTCTCCCGCTGCCACTCCTCCAATTCCGTCCGCACCCGCCGGTCCATCGCCATCGTGACCTCGGCCTCCAGCACCTGCTTCGCCATCGGCCGCAGCCGCTCGATCGTGTCCGTGATCCGGGCGACCTGCTCGGGCGTGAGGTCGGCGGGGGAG
This sequence comes from Streptomyces boninensis, assembly GCF_048572725.1. Classification (NCBI taxonomy): domain Bacteria; kingdom Bacillati; phylum Actinomycetota; class Actinomycetes; order Kitasatosporales; family Streptomycetaceae; genus Streptomyces; species Streptomyces boninensis. The sequence goes on along the minus strand of NZ_CP183837.1, from coordinate 3,991,087 downwards.
TCCAGGACATCCGCGAGGAGATGCTTGCGTACGAGCCCGGTGAACAGCTCCGCCAGCGCGTCCGCGTGCTCGCGCACCTCGCGCCCCGCCGCCAGCACCACCGCGAGCGGGATGCCCTTCTTCACCAGCTCGCCCGACACGTCCAGCAGCCGCTGGCTGACGTGCACGAACTCCTCGCCCTCGACGGCGACATAGCCGATGTCGAGCGCGTCGGCGAGGTTCTCCGCGCTGACCTCCTCCGCCCCGCCGCCGAAGCGCACCGCCAGCTCCTCGGGTGTGAGCCGTACCGGAGTCTCCTCCGACCACGGCTTGACCAGGGTGCTCAGCCCCAGCAGCTCGGCCGCGCCGCGCACGTCCCGCCCCGACTCGAAGGCGGCGATCAACTCCGCGATGCCGCCCAGCGTGTGGCCGCGCTCGACCAGCGCGGAGACCGTACGGACCCGGGCCAGGTGGTCGTCGTTGTACCAGGCGATCCGCCCCTCGCGGCGCGGCGGCTGCAGCAGCCCGCGCTCGCGGTAGAAGCGGAGGGTGCGGGCGCGCACGCCAGAGGCTTCGGCTAGCTCGTCGAGCCGGTATTCACGTCCCATGCGGCGCCGGACCCCCTTCTAGGTGCGGGCTACAGCGTACGTGCGTGCGGGCCGTAGATGCTCTTGCTGACTTTTTGTCGCACAGCCCCTACCCATGAGTACGGTCCTGCCCTACTCTCCTCATCGTGCCAGTAAACACTGGCAAGGTTATCGACCGGGAGGCGACACATGGCCGATGTCGAGCTCAGGCGCGAACATTTCCGGGTAGCGGTCGTCGGAGCGGGCTTCGGCGGTCTCGGCGCCGCGGTGCGGCTCCGGCGCGAGGGGATCACCGATTTCGTCGTACTGGAGAAGTCCGGCGGTCTCGGCGGCACTTGGCGCGCGAACAGCTACCCGGGCTGCGCCTGCGACGTCCCCTCGCACCTCTACTCCTTCTCCTTCGCGCTGAACCCGGAGTGGCCGCGGTCCTTCTCGGGCCAGCAGCACATCTGGGACTACCTCGAGGGCGTCGCCGACACCTTCGGCCTGCGCCCGCACCTGCGCTTCGACACCGAGGTCCTGAACAGCCACTGGGACGAGGCCGAGCTGCGCTGGGTGCTGGAGACGAACCACGGCGAGATCACCGCCGATGTGATCGTCGGCGCCACCGGGCCGCTGTCCGAGCCGCAGATCCCCGACATCCCGGGGCTGGACGGCTTCAAGGGCCGGATCTTCCACTCCTCGCGGTGGGACCATGACTACGACCTGCGCGGCAAGCGCGTCGCCGTCGTCGGCACCGGCGCCTCGGCGATCCAGATCGTGCCGTCCATCCAGCCGAAGGTCGGCAAGCTGACCCTCTTCCAGCGCACCCCGCCGTGGGTGCTGCCGCGCATGGACCGCAAGATCAGCGGCGTGGAGCGATGGATCCACACCCGCGTCCCTGCCACCACCCGGCTGCGCCGGCAGATCCTGTGGGGGATAAGGGAGCTGCAGGTCGCCGCCTTCACCAAGCACCCGGGCGAGCTGAGCATGCTGCGCCGGATCGGCAAGGCGAACATCGCCCGCGGGGTCAAGGACCCGGAGCTGCGCCGCAAGCTCACCCCGAAGTACCAGCCGGGCTGCAAGCGCATCCTGCTCTCCAGCGACTACTACCCGGCGCTCGCCAAGGACAACGTCGACCTGGTCGACTCGGGCCTGAAGGAGATCCGCGGCAATACGGTCGTCGCCGCCGACGGCTCCGAGACCGAGGTGGACGCGATCATCTTCGGTACGGGCTTCCACGTCACCGACATGCCGTTCAAGGAGCGGGTCAAGGGCCGCAACGGCACCACCCTGGCGGAGGCCTGGACCGACGGCATGGAGGCGCTGCGCGGCTCCAGCGTGGCCGGCTTCCCGAACATGCTGCAGATCATCGGGCCCAACACCGGGCTCGGCAACAGCTCGATGATCCTGATCATCGAGGCGCAGATCCAGTATCTGATCGACTTCATGCGGCAGTTGAACGCGCTCGGCGAGGGCCGGGCGCTCGACGCCCGCCCCGAGGCGCAGGTCAAGTACAACGACAAGCTGCAGGAGCGGATGAAGCGCACCGTCTGGAAGACCGGCAGCTGCGACAGCTGGTACCTGGACGCGAACGGCAAGAACACCACCCTCTGGCCCGGCACCACCAGCGAGTTCCGCCGGGTCACCAGCCATGTGCGGCTGGAGGAGTACGAGGTGCTGCGGGCCGCGGCCCGTACCGCACCGGAGACCATCGGCGACGACGTAAGCGAGGTGCCGGCATGACCCGGCTGCTGAAGACCGGCCCGTACGCGCCGCCGGAGCCGCGCCGCCGGCTGACCACGAGCTCGCCCGACGGGGCCCGTATCAACATCGAGGTCCACGGCCCGCAGGACGCCCCGATCGTGGTGCTCGCGCACGGCTGGACCTGCTCAACGGCCTTCTGGGCGCCGGTGATACGAGACCTGGCCGCCGACCACCGGGTGATCGCGTACGACCAGCGCGGCCACGGCCGCTCCCCGGCCGCCAGCTCGCCCGGCGGCTACTCGACCACCGCCCTCGCCGACGACCTCGGCGCCGTCCTGGACGCGGCGCTCGACCCCGGCGAACGGGCGGTGATCGTCGGCCACTCCATGGGCGCGATGACCATCATCGCCGCCGCCAACCGCCCCTACCTGCGCGAACGAGCCACGGCGACGGTGCTCTGCTCCACCGGCGCCTCACGGCTCCGCCTGGAGTCGAAGGTCTTCCCGATCCGCGTCAAGGCGCTGCGCAAGCTCGCCCACCGGGTGATGCTGCAGACGAAGGCGCCGATGGGGCCGGTGACGCCGGTGGCGAAGCGGCTGCTGAAGTACGTGACGCTGGGCCCCGACGCGACGCCGGAGCAACTCGACGCCTGCGCCCGTATCGTGCACTCCTGTCCGCGCAGGCCGCGCGGCGAGTGGGGGCGGGTGCTCGCGGGCCTTGACCTGGACGCCGAGGTACGCAGGATGCCGGTGCCGACCGCCGTCATCCAGGGCACCTCCGACCGCCTCACCCCGGCCGTGCACGCCCGCCGGATCGAGGCGGCGCTGCCGCAGTCCGAGGGGCTCACCGAGCTGCCCCGGCGCGGCCACATGACGCCGATCGAGGCGACGGACGACGTCCTCGCCCTGATCCGGCGGATGGTCAAGGCACATGGGCCGGCCGGGCAGGCCGAGGAGCGGGCGGAGAAGACGGCATGAGCAACATCGAAGGCAAGGTCGCGGTCATCACGGGCGCGGCGCGCGGCGTCGGCGAACTGCTGGCCCGCAAGCTCGCCGCCCGCGGCGTGAAGCTGGCGCTGGTGGGCCTGGAGCCGGAGGAGCTGAAGCGGGTGGCCGGCGCCGTGGGCACCGAGGCCGACTGGTGGGAGGCGGACGTCACCGACCACGAGGCGATGGGCGTCGTGGCCCGCGAAGTGGTGGACCGCTTCGGCCGGGTGGACATCGTCGTCGCCAACGCGGGCGTCGCCACGGGCGGCCCCTTCGAGCAGTCCGACGCGGCCACCTTCGACCGCGTCATCCAGGTCAACCTGCTGGGATCGGTGGCCACAGCGCGCGCCTTCGTGCCCGCGCTGCTGGCGTCCCGCGGCTACCTGCTCCAGATCGCCTCGCTGGCCGCGATCACGCCGGCGCCGATGATGGCGGCGTACTGCGCGTCGAAGTCGGGCGTCGAGGCCTTCGCGCACTGTCTGCGCGGCGAGTTGGGCTACAAGGGCGTCAAGGTCGGGGTCGGCTACCTGAGCTGGACGGATACGGACATGGTCCGCGGCGCCGACGAGGACGAGGTCATGCGCGAGGGCCGCCGCTCGCTGCCGTGGCCGGCGAACAAGACGTATCCGCTGGGCCCGGCGGTCGACCGCCTGGTCGACGGCATCGAGCGCCGCTCGGCCCACGTGTACGGCCAGTGGTGGCTGCGCGGCATGCAGCCGGTCCGCTGGACCCTGCCGACGGTGATCGGCCTGGGCGCAGCAAGGGAGCTCCGCAAGCTGGGCCCGAAGCTGGCCGGCGCACCGTCGCGCGGGCTGGTGGGCGCGGGTGGCGCGGCGGACGAGAAGGGCCGGACCGCGCGGCGGTAGGGCACTAACTGCCGCTCGGGGGCAGGCGCCGCCCCTCCGGGAACAGGCGTCGCCCCTCCGGGAACAGGCGTCGCCCTTCCGGGGGCAGGCGTCCCGCTGGGCGGGACGGGTGGGCCCGGGACGTTTCCGGCGGCCGCCGACGCACCTGGCACCGCACGGTCGAGGGGCGGCACCCTATGTACGGGTACCGCCCCTCGTGGGGTGCGCAGTGTGCGATGCGCGGGATCTAGAAGTCGTCGGCCTCGTCGGGGGCCTGCCAGGCATCCTGGCCGGCCTCGCGCGAACGGTCGGCGGCGTCCTGGCCGGCGTCCTGGGCACGGTCCGCGGCCTGCTGGCCCGCGTCCTGAGCACGGTCCGCGGCGCCCTGACCGGCGTCCTGAGCACGGTCCGCGGCACCCTGACCGGCGTCCTGGGCACGATCCGCGGCGTTGCCCGCCGCGTCCTGCGCCCTGTTCGCGGCGTTACCCGCCGCGTCCTGCGCGCCATCCGCCGCGTCCTGCGCCTTGCCCATCGCGCCCTGTGCCGTGTCCTGGGCCTTGTCGCTAGCGCCCTCGGCGGCGTCCTTGGCCTTGTTCACGGCGTCCTCGGCCGCGTTCTTGGCCTTGTCCAGGAAATCTCCGATGCCCATGATCCAAATCACTTCCTAGCAAGTGAGACATTTGGGGCATTTCTCAGCGTTGCACGCCTGGCATAAATCCGCATGTCAGGCAAGTCTGAGACCCCTGATCAGGCGGCTTCCGCCAGCCCCGGACCCGTATCGGAGGCATCATCCGAGCCGCCCGCGCCCCGCGAGGGCAGCGGCGGCCGCCGCCGATCCGGCACCTCGCTGTAATCCGGCGGCACCGCAGCCGGCTGCTGCGCCAGCAGATCGAGCGCCGTCTGCACCGCGATATCCAGCTCCGACGGCCGCCCCTCCGCCCAGTCCAGCGGCGTCCGCTCGGCGTCGATATCCGGCTCGACACCCTCGTTCTCGACGCCCCACCCGTACTCGTCGAACCAAGCCGCATTCATCGGCACCGTGATCACAGTCCCGTCGCCCAGCCGGTGCCGCCCGGTCATCCCGACGACCCCGCCCCACGTCCGCAGCCCCACCACCGGCCCGAGATCAAGAATCTTGAACGCCGCAGTGATCATGTCCCCGTCCGACGACGTCCCCTCATCCGCGATCGCCACCAGCGGCCCCCGCGGAGCCACATTCGTGTACGGAATGGGCTGCGCGTTCCGCGTCAGGTCCCAGCCCATCAGCGACCGGGTCAGCTTCTCCAGCACCAGCTCGCTGATGTGGCCGCCCGCATTGCCGCGGACGTCGATGATGAGCGCCTCGCGGTTGGTCTCCATCCGCAGGTCGCGGTTGAACTGGGCCCACCCCGAGCCGACCATGTCCGGGATGTGCAGATAGCCGCAGCGCCCGTCGCTGAGCTGCCGCACCACCTGGCGGCGCAGCGCGACCCAGTCCTGGTAGCGCAGCGGCCGGTCGTCGACCAGCGGGATCACCGCGACGCGGCGCAGCGGCCGGTCGGGGGCCAGCTGGAAGGTGAGCTCCACGCTGGTGCCGCCCGCGGCCGCGAGCAGCGGGGCCGGGCCCGCCTTCGGGTCCACCTCGATCCCGTCGACGTGCGTCAGGACCGCGCCGTCCGGGATGCCCGTACCGGCAAGCGGGGAGCGGGCGCGGGAGTCCGAGGACTCGCCGGGCAGGATGCGGCCGACCACCCAGCCGCCGTCGCCGGTGCGGGCGAAGTTCACGCCGAGGTGGCCCATCGGGCGCTGGTAGTGCGGCGGGCCCTCGTTGCGGCGGGCCGCGGTGACGTACGCATGGGAGGTGCCCAGCTCGCCGAGCACCTCCCGAAGCAGGTCGGCGAAGTCGTCGGGGGCGGCGACCCGGTCGAGCAGCGGCCGGTACTGGTTGAGGACCGCGTCCCAGTCGATGCCGCACATCCCGGGCTCCCAGAAGTACGCCCGGATGATCCGCCCGGCCTCGTCGTACGCCTGCTCCCACTCCGCCACCGGATCCGCGGTATGCATGATCCGCCGCAGATCGATGTACGTGGTGGTGTCCGGCTCCGCGCCCTTGTTGGCCGGGACGACGCGCAGGCTGCCGCCGTCGTTGACGACGAGGCGGCTGCCGTCGCCGCTGACCGCGAACGACGTCACCAGCGAGGTCAGCTGGATGTGCTTGGCCTTGACCAGGTCGAAGTGCTCCAGCGTCGGGCTGCCCGAGGTGTCGTTGGGGTTGGCGAAGGTCTCGCCGAGGGCGCCGGAGATCGGCCAGCGCAGCCAGACCAGGCCGCCGCCCTCCACCGGCTTCAGCGAGGAGTACTTCGAGGCCGCCACCGGGAACGGCGTCACCCGGCTCTCGATCCCCTCCTCCTCCACATGCACGATCCCCTCGCCGTCGGCCGACCCGAACGACTCGAGCCCGCCCGCCGCCGGCCGCCCCTCCGGCGTCAGCGCGAACGGCGACAGCGTCGCCGACGACAGCGGCACCAGATACGGGCGGCAGCCCAGCGGGAAGGACAGGTCCCCGGTGTGCACGTCGTACACCGGGTCGAAGCCACGCCACGACAGGAACGCCAGATAGCGGCCGTCCCGCGTGAAGCACGGCTGCTCGTCCTCGAAGCGGCCGTGGGTGACATCCACGATGTGCCGGGTCGCCAGCTTCGCGATCTTGATCTGCCGCAGCGAGCGGCCGATGCCGGGATGCGCCCAGGTGATCCACTCCGAGTCGGGCGAGAAGGCGATGTCGCGCACCGGCCCATTCACCGACCTGACCAGCTCGACCAGGCCCTCCTGCGTCGCCGCCGGATCCTCCTCCAGCTCGGCCGCCTCCTCGACCACCTCCGCGAACTCGGCGGCCATCTCCGCCGACATCTGCGGCTGGTCCCGGTCGGGTACGTACACGATCAGCAGCCGCCCGTCATTCGAGGCGATCGCGATCTTCTTCCCGTCCGGCGACACCTCCAGCGCGTGTACGCGCCCGAGCTGCCCGGCCGCGAGCCGCAGCGGCTCCCTGACCTGGCCCGTACGCGGCAGGTCGGCGATCTCGATGGCGTCCTCGCCGCCGGCGTCGGTGATGTACGCGACCTGTCCGGTGGAGCCGAGCATCTCGGGGAGCCGGATCCGTACGCCCGGGGTGTCCGAGATGCGGCGGGCCGGGCCGTCGCGGTGGGTGAGCCAGTACAGGGCGCCGCGGACCACGACCGCGGAGGCGCGCCCCGTCGTGTCGCAGGCGAGCGCGTTGACATTGCTGGCGGCCGCGACCTGGTACGGCCGCCGCCCGGCGCGGGGGCCGCCGAGCCGGACCTCCAGCTTGCGCGGTTTGCCGCTCGCGGAGAAGTCCTCGGCCAGCCACAGGTCGCCGGCGCACTGGTAGATGACCCGGTGGCCGTCGGTGGCGGCGTGCCGGGCGTAGAAGTCGGCGTGATCGCTGTGCCGGCGCAGGCCGGAGCCGTCCGGCAGGCAGGAGTAGAGATTCCCGACGCCCTCGTGATCGGACAGGAAAGCGATCCGCCCGTTCACGAACATCACGCTGTCCAGGTGCCCGCCCAGGTCCTTCAGCAGCCGCTGCCCGTGCAGGTAGAGCCGCCCCGTGGCGCCGCCGCGGTAGCGCTTCCAGGCGGCGGGCTCGTGCGGCGCCTTGCCGGTGAGCAGCAGGGTTCTGCGCTCGCCGTCGATGTCGGCGACGGCGATGTCGTTGACCGGGCCCCACGGCAGCCGGCCGCCCGTGCAGCCATTGGTGGGCACCGCGTGCGCCCACGGATAGTTGGCGAGCGGCCGGTCGTGCGAGGAGGTCGCGAGGATCTTGCAGGCGCCGTGCTCGTCCGGCGGGGTCCAGCCGCGCACCTTGGCGTCCTGGCTGCCCCAGTACGTGAGCTGCCGCGCCTCGCCGCCCTCGACGTCCACCAGGTGGATCTCGCAGTCCAGCGTCCGCCACGTGGTGAACGCGATCTGCGAGCCGTCCGGGGAGAACCGCGGATGATCGACCCGGGTCCGGTCGACCGTGAGCCGCCAGGCCCGCTCCGGCTCGACGCCTGCGGGGGCGAGGGGGGCCACCCACAGGTCGTCCTCGGCCGCAAAGCAGATGCGGTCCTGGTGCAAGTGCGGAAAGCGGAGGTACGCGAGGTCCGTAGCAAAATCGGTCACACATCCCAGTTTTCGGGGCGGTGGATGCGCCAGCAACTGGAGGGATCCTTTATCCACTGGAAAGTGCAGTCGCGGTGCTGGCGCTATTGCATTCTCTTTGCAATAGGTGGCTACTCTGGGTGGGTTCTGGACTTACGGGAGGACCCCCTGCCATGCACGTACCCGACGGATTCATAGACGCCCCGGTCTCCGCGGCCACCGGGGTGGTCGCCGCGGCCGCCGTCGCGGTCAGCCTCCGCGGCGCGCGGCGGGAGCTGGACGAGCGCACGGCGCCGCTCGCGGGCCTGGTGGCGGCCTTCATCTTCGCCGTCCAGATGCTGAATTTCCCGGTGGCTGCCGGGACCAGCGGACATCTGCTGGGCGGCGCGCTCGCGGCGATCCTCGTCGGGCCGTATACGGGCGTGCTGTGCGTGTCGGTGGTGCTGATCATGCAGGCGGTGCTGTTCGCGGACGGCGGGCTCACGGCGCTCGGGGTCAACATCACGAACATGGCGGTGGTCACCGTCATCGTGGCGTACGTGCTCTTCCGCCTTCTGCTGCGGGTGCTGCCCAACGGCCGCACGTCCCTGACCGTGGCGTCCTTCGTCGCCGCGCTGATCTCGGTCCCGGCGGCCGCGGTGGCCTTCACCGGGATGTACGCACTGGGCGGCACCGCGGATGTCGCGATCGGCAAGGTGCTGGTGGCGATGGGCGGCGTGCACGTGCTCATCGGCATCGGCGAGGCGGCGATCACCGCGGCGACGGTGGCCGCGGTGGCGGCGGTCAGGCCCGACCTGGTGCACGGGGCGAAGGGGCTGGTCAAGCCGCTGGAGATCCGTACCGCGGACGGCGTCACCGAGGTGATGCCGGCCTCCGCACCGGCCTCGGCACCGGCCTCGGCTTCGGCTTCGGGCAAGCCCCGCCGCCTCCTCCTCGCGGGCGTCCTGGTCTCCCTCGTCCTCGCGGGCGGCGTGAGCTTCTACGCCTCCGCCAACCCCGACGGCCTGGAGAAGGTCGCCACCGACAAGGGCATGGACAAGAACGAGAAGGACCACGCGACGAAGGACTCCCCGCTCGCCGACTACTCGACGAAGGACGTCGACAACGAGCGCCTGTCCGGCGGCCTCGCGGGCGTGATCGGCGTCGCGGCGACGCTCGCGGTCGGCTCCGGCGTCTTCGTCGTCGTGCGCCGCCGCAAGGGCGCGGCCGCCGCCGCCTCCGTACCGCAGGAGCCGCTGCCCGCAGGGCAGGACTGACCACCCATGGGCGCAGGCCACAGCCACAAGCTCTACCGGCACGGGCGCTCACCCGTGCACGCGCTGCCGCCGCACTGCAAGCTCGCCGCGGTGTTCTGCTTCGTGCTCGCGGTGGTGGCCACGCCGCGCGAGGCGATGTGGGCCTTCGGGCTTTACGCGCTGCTGCTGGCGGGGGTGGCGGCGCTGGCGCGGGTCTCGCCGGGCTTCCTGCTGAAGCGGCTGCTGATCGAGGTCCCGTTCGTGGCCTTCGCGGTGCTGATGCCCTTCGTGGCCGAAGGCGAGCGGATCACCGTCCTCGGCCTCTCCCTCTCCGAATCAGGACTGTGGAGCGCCTGGAACATCCTCGCCAAGGGCACCCTCGGCGTCGCCGCCTCGGTCCTGCTGGCGGCGACGACGGAGCTGCGCAAGCTGCTGCTCGGCCTGCAGCGCCTGAAGATGCCGCCGCTGCTGGTCCAGATCGCGTCCTTCATGATCCGCTACGGGGATGTCATCGCGGACGAGATGCGCCGGATGCGCATCGCGCGGGAATCGCGCGGCTTCACGGCGCGCGGCCCACGGCAGTGGGGCGTGCTGGCGAAGTCGGCGGGCGCGCTCTTCATCCGCTCCTACGAGCGCGGCGAACGCGTCCATCTGGCGATGGTCAGCCGCGGCTACGCGGGCGCGATGCCCGTGATCGACGAGGCGACGGCGACCCGCGCACAGTGGTCGTACGCCGCCGCACTGCCCGCGACGGCGCTCGCCGTCTGCCTGCTGGGATGGACCCTGTGACTGAGCCCTCGCTGGAGATCTCCGGCCTCGCCTACGCCTACCCCGACGGCCACCAGGCGCTCTTCGGCGTGAATCTGACGGTCGACCGCGGCGAGCGGGTGGCGCTGCTGGGCCCGAACGGCGCGGGCAAGACGACGCTGGTCCTGCACCTGAACGGCATCCTGGACGCGGGCGCCGGTTCGGTGAAGGTGGCGGGGCTGCCGGTGGAGAAGCGGAACTTCCCGGAGATCCGCCGCCGGGTGGGCATCGTCTTCCAGGACCCCGACGACCAGCTCTTCATGCCGACGGTCCGCGAGGACGTCGCCTTCGGCCCGGCGGCGGCCGGGCTGCGCGGCGAGGAGCTGGAGCGGCGGGTGCTCGTGGCTTTGGAGCAGGTGGGCATGGCGTCGTACGCGGACCGCCCCCCGCACCACCTCTCCTTCGGCCAGCGCCGCCGGGTCGCGGTGGCGACGGTGCTCGCGATGGAGCCGGAGATCCTGGTCCTGGACGAGCCGTCCTCGAACCTGGACCCGGCGTCCCGCCGCGAACTGGCGGACATCCTGCGGGAGTTGGATGTGACGGTGCTGATGGTCACGCACGACCTCCCGTACGCCGCGGAGCTCTGCCCGCGCGCGGTGGTGCTCAGCGAGGGTGTCATCGCGGCGGACGGGGCGACGAAGGAGCTGCTGTCGGACGAGGAGCTGATGGCGCGGCACCGTCTTGAACTTCCGTTCGGCTTCGACCCGTCGAGGATCTAAGATCGGGGCCATGCAGATCGCCGAGCTGAACCGCTACCCGGTCAAGTCCATGCTGGGCGAGAGCCTCCAGGAGCTGCCGTTCGACGCGCGCGGCGCGGAGGGCGACCGGCTGTGGGCGGTCACGTACGACGACGGGAAGCTCGGCAGCGGCAAGAACAGCAAGCGATTCCGCCGCACGGACGGGCTGCTGCACTACCGCGCGGCGTACGCGTCCGGGGTGGCCGCCCGCCCGCGGGTGACGCTGCCCGACGGCGGCGAGCTGCGCGACGACGCGCACCTGGCGGAGCTGCTCGGCGCGGAGGTGCGGCTGGCCCGCGAGACCGAGGTCGGGCACTTCGACGACGGCCCGGTGTCGCTGGCCACGACGGCCTCGCTGCGCGCCTTCGGCGAGACGCTGGACCCCGGTGCCGCGGACATGCGCCGCTTCCGCAAGAACATCGTCCTGGACACGGACGAGCCCTGGGTGGAGGAGCAGTGGCCCGGCCGCGAACTCGCCCTCGGCGACGAGGTGGTGCTGCGGGTCCAGGCGCGGCTGCCGCGCTGCGTCATGACGACGATGTCCCAGGCTGACGGCGTCCCGGAGGACCGCCGCGTCCTGAAGACGCTGACGGCGGAGCGCGAGATGTGCTTCGGCGTGGTGGCGGACGTGGTCCGGGCGGGAGTGGTCCGGGTGGGCGACACGGTGACGCTGCGCTGACGGTCCGAGGCGCCCTACCGATCCGTGCATCCCGCGCATAACCTCCCCTCATGCAGCAGCGCTTCGGCGGTTACGCCGCCATCGTGACCGGGGGAGCCCAGGGCATCGGCGCGGCGATAGCGCGCCGGCTCGCGGCGGAGGGGGCGCGGGTGCTCATCGCCGATATCGACGGTGACGGCGCCAAGCGGACGGCTGACGCCATCGGCCGCGGCGCCGAGGGTGTGCGCTGCGATGTCGGCGACGCCGACTCCGTGCGGGCTGCCGTGGACCACGCGGTAGCCCTGTACGGCGGCCTCGACATCCTGGTCAACAACGCCTTCCGCAGCCACGGACTCGCCCGCCTCCAGGACCTGCCGGAGGACCAGTGGCTCGACTCCTTCGACATCACCCTGCACGGCGCCTACCGCGCCTCCCGCGCCGCGCTCCCGCACCTCGCCGCCGCCCAGGGCGACCGCGGGGCGATCGTCAACATCGGCTCCGTCAACGGCCTCTTGGGCCTGGGCAGCCACGCCTACAGCGCCGCGAAGGCGGCCCTCGTCAGCCTCACCCGCACCCTCGCCGTCGAGGCGGCGGAGGATGGCGTACGCGTGAACCTGCTCGCCCCCGGCACGGTCCGTACCCGCAACTGGGACGGCAGGGAGCAGACCCTGGCCGAGATGGGCCGGGACGTCTACCCGCTGGGCCGGGTCGGCGAGCCCGAGGACATCGCCGCCGCGGCTGCCTTCCTGGCCTCCGCCGACGCCGCCTGGATCACCGGGATCACGCTCCCGGTCGACGGCGGCCTGACGATCAGCAATCTCGGCTGGACCCGCAAGGACCGCGGCTGAGACCGCCCGTCGGCGCTATCCCGCGTGCAGCATCAGCCCGATCCCCACCACCATCAGCCCCGCGGCAGCGATCCGCGGCGCCCCAAACCCCTCCTTGAAGAACACCGCCCCAATCGCCGCCCCCACGATGATGCTCGACTCCCGCAGCGCCGCGATCGGCGCAAGTTCCGCCTGCGTCTGCGCCCAGAGCACCAGCCCGTACGCCGACACCGACAGCACCCCACCCAGCAGTCCCCGCCAAGCAACAGGCCGCAGCTCCACCAGCAACTCCCGCCGCCGCGTGGCCAGCGCGTACGCCGGGATCACGACGCCCTGCATCGCCAGCAGCGCGCCCGTATAACCGGCCGCCGAGTCCGAGGCGCGCACCCCCACCCCGTCCACCACCGTGTACGCGGCGATGGTCGCCCCCGTCCCCAGCGCAGCGAGGATCGCCGGCCAGTGCGGCCGCCGCCCCGTACCCCAAAAACCCCACACCGCCACGCCCATAAGCCCCGCGGAGGCGACCGCCACGCCGGCGATCTGCCAGCCGTCCAGCCGCTCCCCGACGAAGACGGCCGCGAAGACCGTCACCAGCAGCGGCGCCGACCCCCGCGCGATGGGATACGACTGGCCGAAGTCCCCCAGCCGGAACGACGCCATCAGCAGCGTCATATACCCGATGTGGATGATCGCGGACGCGATCAGATACGGCAGCGCCGCCGCGTCCGGCAGCGGCGCGACCGCCAACAGCGCGAGCCCGCACACCCCGCCCCCGGTGCAGATCAGCGTGAAGGCGAGCAGCTGGTCCTTGATGCCGTGCGCGATCGCGTTCCAGGACGCGTGGGTGACCGCCGCGAACAGCACCGCGGCTATGACGAGCGGGGTCACGAAGAGGGCGCCTCGCGGACGTCCACGACGCTGCCGCCCGCGTGCGCGATCAGCGTCTTCGGCTCCATGGGGAAGACGGTGTGCGGGTCGCCGGCCGCCGCCCACACCACGTCGTGGTCGAGCAGCCCGCGGTCGGCGAGCACCCGGGTACGGGTCTTGTGCCCGAAGGGCGGCACCCCGCCGATCGCATAGCCGGTGGTCTCCCGTACGACCCCGGCATCGGCCCGCCCGACGCGCGCGGCGCCGAGCTCGGCCCGTACCCGCTCGGTGTCGACGCGCGAGGAGCCGTCCATGAGGACGAGCACCGGCACCCCGTCGGCCGCGAAGATCAGCGACTTTACGATCTGACTGAGCTCGCACCCGATGGCCTCGGCGGCCTGCGCGGCGGTCCGGGTGGCCGCCGGAAAGCGGCGCACCTCGACCTCGAGACCGAGCTCGGCGAGCGCTGCGGCGAAGAGCGGGTGAGCGGCGGATGGACTGGTCATGAAGCCGACGCTACCGGTAGCTGTAGCGACCATGCGACCGGGTTAAAGGCCCTTCCGGGGGAGGGCGTCCCGCAAAGCCGGGCGCACCCCGCGGCCGACCGCAAGGTCACCCGTGCGCGGCCAGCACCTGCCGCACCAGCGGCCCCGCAAAGTCGCCGCCATGCCCGCTCGCCGGCACCACCGCGGCCGCCGCGACGTCATTCCGGTACGCGGTGAACCAGGCGTTCGGCTTCTTCTGCCCGTCGACCTCCGCGGAGCCGGTCTTCGCGCCGACCGTCCCGCCCAGCCCGGACATCGCCTTCGCGCCCGTGCCCCACTGCGCGACCTGCTTCATCAGCCCGCGCATCTCATTGAGCGTCGCGCCCGACATCTGCCGCGGCGCCTTCGCCAGCGTCCGCTTGTCGAGCGACGGGGCGATCAGATACGGCTGCTTGAAGGTGCCGTCCTTGACCGTGGCGGAGACGGAGGCCATCGTCAGCGGGTTCATCCGCACGCCGCCCTGGCCGATGAGCGACGCGGCCATCTGCGCGTCGGACTGCACCGGCACCCGGCCGTCAAAGCTGGAGACGCCGGTCTGCCAGTTCAGCCCGATGCCGAAGACGTCGCGGGCCTGCTTCGTCAGGTCGTCGTTCTTCAGCTTCTCGGCCATGGAGATAAAGGCCGTATTGCAGGAGTTGGCGAAGGACTGCGCGAAGGTGGCGTCCTTCGGGAGCTCGAACTCCTCGACGTTCTGGAACTTCCAGCCGCCGTACGCCTTGTACTTCGGGCACGGATGCGTCTCCGTGCTGTGCGCCAGGTCCTTCTCGATCAGCATCGAGGCGGTGACGACCTTCATCGTGGAGCCCGGGGCCATCGAGCCCTGGAGGGCGCTGTTGAAGCCCTCGCCCGGCTTGTTGGCGACGCCGAGGATCTCGCCGGTGCTCGGCTTGACGACGACCATCGAAGCCTTGGCGGTCTTGGCGACGGCCGCCTCCGCGGTCTTCTGTACGGCGGAGTCGATGGTGGTCTTGAGCGTGCCGGGCGTGCCCTTGGAGAGGACGAGCAGCGTCTCGGGAGCGACGGCCTTCGCGTCGTCCTTCTTCTCCGCCTCCGACGGCTCCACCCAGGTCTCGATCCCCGCGGTGCCGCCGGCCTTGTCCCCGTACCGGTCCCGCAGGCTGTCCATGACCGCCCCCAGCGAGGGGAAGGCCTTCGGGTCGAGCGCCTTGCCACCCCGGTCGACGGCCTTGATCGGCGCCTTCTCGGCCTCACCGGTCTTCAGCGTCTCGCCCTCGCCGAGCTTCGGGTGCAGCACGGCGGGCTGCCAGGCCACCACGGCCTTGCCGGTCTTCTTGTCCCGCGTCACCTCAAGGGCGGACTCGTACTTCCACGGGGACTGCTTGCCCTTGTAGTCGATCTGGGCGCTGACGGCGTACGGCACCTTCGCGCCGCTGCCGGCGCGCGGCTGCGCGGCGACCTTCGCGACGTGGGCGTCGGTGCGATAGCTCTTCAGCGCGGCGAGCGCCTCGGAGGGCGCGTCGGTGAGCTTGGCGGCCTTTGCCGGATCGCCGTCCGCCCAGGCCGTCAGGAAGGCGTTGGAGGTCGTACGGACCTCTTTGGCACTCGGCGGCCCGGTCTTCACCTTGGGCTTGTTGCCCTCGTCGTCCGACCCGGCGACGGTGCTGCCACTGCCGCTGCCCCCGTCGTCGGAGCCGTTAAGGCTGTAGGCGGCAAAACCGGCCGCGCCGATGACGGCCGCGCACGCGACGCCGATCACGACGGCCTTCGTCTTGGCGGGCATGCCCTCGCGGGCCGCCGCATGCGACCTGCCGCCCGACGGATTCTGGCCTTCCAGCATGTGCTTACGCTCCCTCGCCCCACACCTGTCCGACGCCCCGCAGCACGCACCCTAAGGCACGCGGATGACATCGGCTTCGCCGCCGGGGCAACGGGAAACCGGGACGTGAGGTTACGGACCCCGTCAACCGGGGCACCCGAACCCAATCCGCCCTGGGTGACTGCTGTCTAGTGCTGAGGACTAAGGACGGCAAAGAGGAGCCAGTGGTTCCGCCGGCAACCGGATCGTGACCTGTACCGAGCCCAGCTTCGGGCGGGCATCAGCGCCCGGCGGCCCGCTCCCCCACAAGCCCCCGAAAATGCCCGAGACTCCGCTCAGCCAGCGGCCGCAGCGCAGCCTCCACGGCAAGGGCCTCACTCCGCAGCCGCTCAGGACCGTCCACCCCGAGCACCTCCACGGCCTCCTCGGCAAATTCAGCCTCACCAAGCCACTCATCCTGCAAAGCAGGCGTGACCTCAAGATGAAACTGCAGCCCCCAGGCAGCGGGCCCCGCCCGGAACGCCTGACAAGGCGTGCTCTCCGTACGCGCAAGAACCCGGGCCCCATCCCCCGGCACAATCCGATCCCCATGCCAATGCAGCACAGCAGGCGCATCCGCCAGCGGCCCGACCACCGGGTCGTCGCGATCAACGTCCTGCAACGGCTCCCACCCGATCTCGGCCCCATACCCGAGCTCGGCACCCGTCCGCACATCCATCCCCTGCACGCGAGCAATCACCTGCGCCCCCAGACAAACCCCGAGCGTCGGCACCCCCGCCCGCAGCGCATCACCCACCAGATCCCGCTCAACCCTCAGCCCAGGATGCCCCGCAAGATCATCAACATTCATGGTCCCACCCATAACCACAAGCCCAGCAAGCCCGCCGACCTCCGGCAGATCCCCCACGGGCCCCGCCACCAGATTCCGAATCTCCACCCGAACCCCACTCCCCTCCAGCACATCCAAAATCAGCCCAGGCTTCTCAACCTCGACGTGCTGCAGGATCAGGACGGTGGGGACGGACACGGCACGATCTCCTCGCTGCTCTACGGAGCAGGGCAAACAACCCTGCGACCCTCCACCGTAACCAGGGTGGCAAAAGGACATGACCGGGTCAGACCCAGCTCCCTAGCCACATCCGGGCCTGCCACGCGTCCCGTGGGATCGTCTGGCCCGTGTAGATCGGGAAGAAGTAGATGAAGTTCCAGACGATCAGTAGGACCAGGACGCCGGAGATGACCACGCCGAGCATTCTGCGGCGTTCCGTAGCCGATGGGGGGCCTGCGATGGCGGCCAGGAGCATGGCTACCGCCAGGCACAGGAACGGGACGAAGACGACCGCGTAGAAGTAGAAGATCGTGCGTTCCTGGTACATCAGCCAGGGGAGCCAGCCTGCTGCTACGCCGCACACGATCGCGCCCGCGCGCCAGTCGCGGCGCATCGCCCAGCGCCAGACCACGTAGACGAGCGCCGCGCAGGCCAGCCACCAGAGGAGCGGGGTGCCGAGGGCGAGGACCTCGCGGGCGCAGTTCTGGGAGGCGTCGGAGGGGCAGCTGCCGGTGCCTGGCTTGGGGTCGTCCCAGTAGTACGAGACCGGGCGGCCCAGGATCAGCCAGCTCCAGGGGTTCGATTGGTAGGTGTGGCCGGATGTCAGGCCTACGTGGAAGTCGTAGACCTGGGAGTGGTAGTGCCACAGGCTGCGCAGAGGGCCCGGGATCCAGCCGTACGACGTGGCGCGGCCGTCGGCCCAGTTGCGGAAGTAGCCGTTGCTGGAGGCGAACCAGCCGGCCCAGGACGCCACGTACACGACCACGGCCACCGGGACCAGCGACGCGAAGGCGGGGGCCGTGTCGCGGCGGAGCACCGAGCGGTAGGCCCGGCCCGCGCCGGCCGTACGGCGGGCGCCTACGTCCCACAGCACCGTCAGCAGGCCGAAGGCGGCCAGGATGTACAGGCCGTTCCACTTCGTCGCGCAGGCCAGGCCCAGGCACACGCCGGCCGCGATCCGCCACGGGCGCCAGCCCAGGCCCAGGCGCTGCGCCACCGTCGCGTCCGGGCGCGCCCGCCCGTCGTCCGGTGACCGGGGCAGCGCGGCGGCCAGCCGCGCCCGCGTCTTGTCGCGGTCGACCAGCAGGCAGCCGAAGGCCGCCAGCACCCAGAACATGACGACCAGGTCGAGCAGCGCCGCCCGGCTCATCACGAAGTGCAGCCCGTCCACCGCCATCAGCCCGCCGGCCAGGCAGCCGAGCAGCGTGGAGCGGAAGAGGCGGCGGCCGATGCGGCAGAGCATCAGGATCGACAGGGTGCCCAGCACCGCCATCGCGAAGCGCCAGCCGAAAGGATTCAGTCCGAAGAGCCACTCGCCGCTCGCGATGATCCACTTGCCGACCGGCGGGTGGACGACGTACGACGCCTCGTGGCTGAGCGGGATCTGCTGCGGGTCGAGGAGGATCTTGTCGTTGGCGTTCTTGGGCCAGTTGCCCTCGTAGCCGAACTTCAGCAGCGACCAGGCGTCCTTGGCGTAATACGTCTCGTCGAATATCACCGCCCGCGGCTGGCCGAGATGCCAGAAGCGCATCAGCCCCGCGAAGAGCGCGACCAGGATGGGGCCGATCCAGCCCGACGCCTTGGCGAGCTTCGCCGCCCGGGCCGGGCCCACCCCCAATGCCGCCCACACCCGCCCCGAGGGCTCGGGGAACGGTGGCACCAGGCGCTCGGTGACCGACGGCTGCGGGCGGGCGGCATAGCCGAATCCGCGCAGGCGGCGCCGCCAGGGCTGGCTCGCGTCGGCCTGACGCGGCTTGGGCTCTGTCGCGGTGTCGCTGCTCACCCTCGCCATCCTAGGTTGCGTATCGCGAGCTGAGGGGTGGGGTTGTACGTCATCAGCGCACCGTGCGCCCGCCCGCGGAACGCCTCAGCGCGGGCCGTTCTCCGCGATCCGGGCGAAGTCCGTCACCGTCAGCGCCTCGCCGCGGGCCTGCGGCGACACCCCGGCCGCGACCAGGGCCTCCTCGGCCGCCGCGGGCGAGCCCGCCCAGCGGGACAGCGCCGAGCGCAGCGTCTTACGGCGCTGCGCGAAGGCGGCGTCCACGACCGCGAAGACCTCGGCGCGGGTGGCGTGCGTCTTCGGCGGGTCGCGGCGGATGAGGGAGACGAGGCCGGAGTCGACGTTCGGGGCCGGCCAGAAGACATTCCGGCCGATGGAGCCGGCCCGCTTCACGTCCGCGTACCAGGCCGCCTTCACGGACGGCACCCCGTACACCTTCGAGTCCGGCGCCGCCGCGAGCCGGTCCGCGACCTCCGCCTGCACCATCACCAGCGTGCGCTCGATGGACGGGAAGGTCGCGAGCATGTGCAGCAGCACCGGGACCGCGACGTTGTACGGCAGGTTCGCCACCATCGCCGTCGGCGCCGGGCCCGGCAGCTCCGTCACCCGCATCGCGTCCGAGTGCACCAGCGCGAACCGGTCGGCGCGGGCGGGCAGCCGCGCGCTGACCGTCGCCGGGAGGGCGGCGGCCAGCACGTCGTCGATCTCCACCGCGATCACCCGGTCCGCCGCCTCGATCAGGGCGAGGGTCAGCGAACCGAGCCCCGGCCCGATCTCCACCACGACGTCGTCGGGGCGGACCCCGGCGGTGCGCACGATGCGGCGCACCGTGTTCGCGTCGATGACGAAGTTCTGGCCGCGCTGCTTTGTGGGGCGGACCCCCAGCGCCGCGGCCAGCTCACGGACGTCGGCTGGGCCGAGGAGGGGGCCCTCGGGATCCGGTGGACCTGCGGTCTCGCTCATCGGTACAGGTTACGGCCGCAGCCGGGCCACGGCGCCGCTCCCCGCTGCTGGTAGAGCTTCTTGGCGCGCTTGGTCTGCTCCGCGGCCGGCGCATCCTGCGGCCGCCCCGTACCGCCGAGGCCGCGCCACGTCCCCGTATCGAACTGATACAGCCCGCCGTACGACCCCGACGCATCCACCGCGGTCGCCCGGCCGCCGGACTCGCAGGCCGCCAGGGCGTCCCAGTCGAGGCCGTCGGCGCCCGGGACGCCGTCGCTGCCGACGGGCGGCGCCTTGGTGCCGATGCGCACGACGCGCGGCTGCGGGGGGCGCAGCACCTCGGAGTTCGTACGGACCGGGCGCTGCCGGGCGCCGTTGACGGTCCGCACGCGGTACGTGACCTCGCGGACGCCCTCGCGGCCGGGGCGGGAGACGGCTGTGGTGCCCCGGTAGAGGTGCGGGTCGGGGCGGCTGATGGTGCGGTAGCCGATCGCTTCCTTGCGGACGTGCTTGCGCTGCTCGACGCGCATGACCTTGATGGCCTGGCCCTCGCGGGGGAAGGAGTCGAGCGGCGCGGAGGCGGTGTCGTGCTCGCCGAGGGTGATGCCGGCGGCGGCGAGGGCGTCGCGGATGGTGCCGGCCGTGGTTCGTACGGTGTTGTGGCGGCCGTCGGCCAGGACGGTGACGGTGCGTTCCGTACGGACATCGAGGGAGAGCTCGCGGCGGGTGCCGGCGCGGGAGCTGGCGACCTTGGCGCGGGCGCGGTCGATGCCCAGGGCGCGGAGGGCCTCGTCGACGGAGCGGGCGGTGGTCCAGATCTTGCGGCGCTCGCCGTCGACGTTGATGAACATGGGGCGGGCCCGGTGGACCGCGACCGTGTCGCCGTCCGCGAGGGGCGTGGCGGGGGACGGGGAGATGCGGTCGTGGGCGCCGGTGCGGATGTCCTCGGCCTCCAGGAGCTCGCCTACGTCGTCGGCGAAGGTGTGGAGGGTGCGGGTGCGCTCGCCGTCGATGGTGACGGCGACGGCTTTGTCGTTGACGACGAAGGCGGAGGTGCCGCCGGCGAGGAACGTGATGATGAGGGCTTGGGGGAGGAGGCGCGTGAGGCTGCCGCCTCGGGAGATCACGGAGACGCTGCGCGGTGCGCTGGCCGCCGGGGCGGGGGGCGGGGGCGAGGACGCGGGTACGCGGTAGAGCTTGCGGCGGGGTGGGGCGGGTGCGGGGGCGGGTGCCGGTGCCGTTGCCGGTGCGGGTGTCGTTGCCGGCGCGGCCGGGGCGGTGGGCGCCGGGGTGGTGTTCGTGGGCCGGGGACGGGGTTCCGCGACACCACCGAAAAAACCTCTGTGGGCGGCTCTATCCGTGGAGGGGGTTTTTTCGGCGGCGTCGCTCCACCCCGTCCCCTCCTCGCGTTGGCGGCTGCCGGCTTCGGGGTCGCGGCGTCCGCCAGGCCAGAGGCGGGCAGTGCGGGTGGCGCGGTGGCGGCCACGTTCTTGGGAACGGCTCACGGCGCTCCAGTCGGACGGGGGCAGGGCGTCCCGGGCGGGACGGGAGCCCGGCCGGGGTCGCGGACTGTAGCGGCGGCGCAACCCCGGCCCAACCGGCATCGTCACGCTGCGTATCCGTCAGGCGGGTGCGGACGGCGTCCGGTCAATAGTCAAAAGCCCGGGCGGTGTTCGCCGCGACCGCTCCGGCCAGCACTTCTTCCGTAACACCCCGCTCCGCCGCCATCGCGCGCAATGTAACCGGAATGAGATACGGAGCGTTAGGCCGTCCGCGGTACGGCACCGGCGTCAGGAAGGGTGCGTCGGTCTCCACCAGGACCAGATCGAGCGGCGCCACCGCGAGTGCGTCGCGGAGCGGCTGGGCGTTCTTGAAGGTGACGTTGCCCGCGAAGGACATGAAGTAGCCCTTGTCCGCGCAGTGTTGGGCCATCGCCGCGTCGCCCGAGTAGCAGTGGAAGATCACCCGCTCCGGCGCGCCCTCGTCCTCCAGGACGCGTAGCACATCGTCGTGGGCCTCGCGGTCGTGGATGACCAGGGCCTTGCCGCGGCGCTTGGCGATGTCGATGTGGCGGCGGAAGGAGTGTTCCTGGGCCGCCATGCCCTCGGGGCCGGTACGGAAGTAGTCGAGGCCGGTCTCGCCGACCGCCCGGACCTCGTCCTGCGCGGCCAGCGCGTCGATCTCCTCCAGGGCGGCTTCCAGGGCGGTGTCGCCGCCTGCCGGGCGGGCTCCTTGCCGGGACCAGCCGTCCGGGTCGCCCAGGACGATCCGCGGCGCCTCGTTCGGATGCAGGGCCACCGCGGCCCACACCGGCTCGTACGCCGCCGCCGTCTCCGCGGCCCAGCGGGAGCCCTTCACGTCGCAGCCGACCTGGATCACGGTCGTGACCCCCACGGAGGCCGCCTTGGCGAGCGCGTCGGGGACCGTGCCCTGCTGCATGTCGAGGTGGGTGTGGGAGTCCGCCACCGGTACGGAGAGCGGCGGCGGGGGTGGCGGCGCGGCACCCTTTTCTGCGGGGTCCGCGCCGCCTTTGGTCTTGTCCTGAGCCATAGCGCGACTCTAGGGCCTGTGTCGAATGTCCCGTCGTCGCGCGAAGCGCCGAGGGTGCGTGCCGGGCGTCGGGGCGCAGACGGGACATTCGACACAGGCCCTAGGTCAGTGGCGCCAGCGGCTCGCTTCCAGGGCCGTGGCCGCCGACCTGACCTGGCCGGAGCGCATGATGCGCACCACGTGTTCGCCGCAGTTCAGGCAGGTGGGCCGGGTCAGCGGCGACGGGACCCGCTCGCCGTCCACGTGGTAGGTCACGAATGGGCGGCCTTGGGCGTCGGTGTGGTGCCATATCTCGTAGGACTGCTCCCAGCCATGACCGCACTTCATGCAGGCAAACGAATAAGCTTCCGTCACGGGCACGTCACTCATGCGCAGCTCCTTCCCCTACCAGTGGACACCCGATCGGGGTACCGCGCAGCACCTGCTCCGCGGCCTTGGCCCAGTTTTGGGCGCTGGATAGGGAAAGCCCTCGGGCGTTGGGGCAAAGCTTTGCTTTCGACGGTAGCCCTTTACCTGGCGGTAGCGTCTTTCGCCGCATTCTTTGCCGCGACGACCGCATCGAAGACCTCGCGTTTGGGTACCCCGGATTCCTTGGCCACGGCCGCGATGGCCTCCTTGCGGCGCTCCCCGGCCTCCTCCCGTACGGAAACGAGCTGGACCAGGTCGGCGGCGGTGAGGTCGTCGCCCGACTGCTGTGGCGCGCCCTCCACGACGATCGTGATCTCGCCGCGGACGCCCTCGGCGGCCCACGCGGCCAGGTCCGCCAGCGGCGCGCGGCGGACCTCCTCGTACGTCTTGGTGAGCTCCCGGCAGACGGCCGCGCGGCGGTCGCCGCCGAAGGCCTCGGCCATCGCCTCCAGGGTGGCGGTCAGGCGGTGCGGGGCCTCGAAATAGACCAGGGTGCGGCGCTCGGCGGCGGCCTCCGTCAGTCGGGTGACACGCTCGCCGGCCTTGCGGGGGAGGAAGCCCTCGAAGCAGAAGCGGTCCACGGGGAGGCCGGAGAGGGCGAGGGCGGTGAGCACGGCGGAGGGGCCGGGGACGGCGGTGACCCGGATGTCCTCGGCCACGGCGGCGGCGACGAGGCGGTAGCCCGGGTCGGATACGGAGGGCATGCCGGCGTCGGTGACCAGGAGCACGCGGGCGCCGTCCGTCAGGGCCGCGACCAGCTCCGGGGTGCGGGCGGCCTCGTTGCCCTCGAAGTACGACACGGTGCGGCCCTGCGGCTGCACGTCCAGGGTCTGGGTGAGGCGCTTCAGGCGGCGGGTGTCCTCGGCGGCGATGATGTCGGCGTCGCGGAGCTCGGCGGCCAGGCGGGGCGGGGCGTCGGCGGGGTCGCCGATGGGGGTGCCGGCCAGGACCAGGATGCCGGGGGCGTTGGTGGAGGGGCTCACAGGGCCATCCTCTCTCGCGGGGGAGAATGGCGGCTGCCCAGCCCGCCTCAGGAGGAGTCCTGCCGTGTCGTCTACGTCTGTGACCGTTCGTGTGCCCGCGAAGGTCAACGTCCAGCTGGCCGTCGGTGGGCGGCGGGCGGATGGATTCCACGCGCTGGCGAACGTATTCCTGGCGGTGGGGCTCTACGACGAGGTGACGGTGTCTCCCGCTGAAGAGCTGCGGGTCTCGGTGGCCGGAGCGGACGCGGGCGTGGTGCCCGCCGACCGTACGAACCTCGCCGCGCGGGCCGCGGAGCTGCTGGCGGCGCGGCACGGGCGCGCGCCGGACGTACACCTGCGGATCGAGAAGGACATCCCGGTCGCGGGCGGCATGGCCGGCGGGAGCGCGGACGCGGCGGCGGCGCTGGTGGCGTGCGACGCGCTGTGGGGGACGGGGGCGTCGCGGGAGCTGCTGCTGGAGCTGTGCGCGGAGCTGGGGAGCGATGTGCCGTTCAGCCTGGTCGGGGGCGCGGCGCTGGGGCGCGGGCGGGGGGAGCTGCTGACGCCGCTGGAGGTGGGCGGGGACTTTCACTGGGTGTTCGCGGTGGCGGACGGGGGGCTGTCGACGCCGGCGGTGTACGGGGAGTGCGACCGGCTGCGGGAGGCATCCGGGGCCGGTTCCGCCGATACGGACGTGCCCGTACCGGAGGCGTCGGAGGCGGTCCTGGCCGCGCTGCGGGCCGGGGACTCCGGGGCCCTGGCGGCGGCGCTGCGGGACAGCAACGACCTGCAGCCGGCCGCCCTGTCCCTGCGCCCGGACCTGGCGGAGACGCTGAAGGCGGGCGAGGCGGCGGGGGCGCTGGCGGGGCTGGTGTCGGGGTCGGGGCCGACGACGGCGTTCCTCGTCGAGGACGCGGCGGCCGCGGAGCGGGTGGCGGCGGCGCTGGCGGGGGTGTGCCGGGCGGCGCGGGTGGCGTCGGGGCCCGCACCGGGCGCCCGGGTGGTGAGCTAGCGCGCGCGGCTACGCTGGAAGGCCGCCCGGCATCACACCCTTTGAGGAGCGCCCCGAACGTATGGCCACCAACCTGGTCAACCTGGAAGCCGTCAGCAAGACGTATGGCACCAGGACCCTGCTCGACGCGGTCTCCCTCGGTGTGAACGAAGCCGACCGGATCGGCGTTGTCGGCCGTAACGGCGACGGCAAGACCACGCTCATCCGCATGCTCAGCCGCCTGGAGGAGCCGGATGGCGGGCGCGTGACGCACGTGGGCGGGCTGCGGCTCGGCGTGCTTGCGCAGTACGACGCGCTCGATCCCGCGGCCACCGTGCGGCACGAGGTGGTGGGGGACCGGGCCGATCACGAGTGGGCCGGGGATGCCCGGGTGCGGGACATTCTGACCGGGCTTTTCGGCGGGCTCGACATGCCGGGCTTTCCGCAGGGGCTGGATACCGTCATCGGCCCGCTGTCGGGTGGCGAGCGGCGGCGGATCGCGCTGGCCAAGCTGCTCATTGCCGAGCAGGACGTCATCGTGCTCGACGAGCCGACGAACCATCTGGATGTCGAGGGGATCTCCTGGCTCGCCGCGCATCTGCGGCAGCGGCGGTCCGCGCTGGTGGTGGTCACCCACGACCGGTGGTTCCTCGACCAGGTGTGTACGCGGATGTGGGATGTGCAGCGGGCCGCGGTGCACGAGTACGAGGGCGGCTACTCGGACTATGTCTTCGCGCGGGCCGAGCGGGAGCGCATCGCGGCTTCCGCGGAGGCGAAGCGGCAGAATCTCGTACGCAAGGAGCTGGCCTGGCTGCGGCGGGGGGCGCCGGCGCGTACCAGCAAGCCGCGGTTCCGTATCGAGGCCGCGAATGCGCTGATCGAGGATGTGCCGCCGCGGCCGGACAGCGCGGAGCTGATGAAATTCGCGAATTCGCGGCTGGGGAAGACCGTCTTCGACCTCGAGGGCGTGACCGTGCAGGCCGGGCCCAAGGTGCTGCTCAAGCAGCTGACGTGGCAGCTCGGGCCCGGCGACCGGTTCGGTCTGGTCGGGGTGAACGGGGCGGGAAAGACGTCCCTGCTGCGGGCGCTCGCGAATGCCGCGCGCAGCGATGAGCAGCCGGCGGCGGGGCATATCAAAGTCGGCAAGACGGTGAAACTCGCCTATTTGTCGCAGGAAGTCGCCGAACTCGATCCCGCGCTGCGCGTGCTGCAGGCCGTGGAGCAGGTGCGGCAGCGCGTCGATCTCGGCAAGGGGCGCGAGATGACGGCGGGGCAGCTGTGCGAGAAATTCGGGTTCACCAAGGAGAAGCAGTGGACGCCGGTCGGTGATCTGTCCGGCGGCGAGCGGCGGCGGCTGCAATTGCTGCGGCTGCTGATGGACGAGCCGAATGTGCTCTTCCTCGACGAGCCGACGAACGACCTCGATATCGAGACGCTGACGCAGCTCGAGGATCTGCTGGACGGATGGCCCGGGTCGATGGTGGTCATCAGCCACGACCGGTATTTCCTGGAGCGGACCACGGACCGGGTGTTCGCGCTGCTCGGCGACGCCACGCTGCGGATGCTGCCGCGGGGGATCGACGAGTATCTGGAGCGGCGGGCGCGGGTCCGGGAGGCGGCGGTGCAGCCGGCGGCGGCGCCGGCATCTTCTGCCGCGGCGCCTGATGCGCCGGAAAAGTCCGGTGCCGATCTGCGGGCGGCCAAGAAGGAGCTGCAGCGGATCGAGCGGCAGCTCGACCGTATCGGCGAGAAGGAAGCCAAGCTGCACGCCGCCATTGCGGAACATGCCACCGACTTCGCGCGCGTCGCCGAACTCGACGCCGAACTGCGGGAATTGGCAGGTCAGCGGGAGGAACTCGAGACGCGCTGGCTGGAGCTCGCCGAAGACGTCTGAGGCCCTGTGATGCAACCGGTACGTCGGCTGTCGGCGTCCGGTGGTAGAAAAGGGTCTGCTCATATGCACGCATGCCGTCTCGGGGGGACAGATGTCACAGCCGCCTCAGCCGCCGAACAATCCGCCGCAGGGCGGCTTCGGCCCGCCGCCTGAGGATCCTGGGCAGCAGCCCGGGGGCGGTGCACCACAGCAGCCGCCGGCCCAGCCCCCGACCCCGCCCGCGCAGCCCCCGGCCGCGCCGCAGCAGCCCCCGGCCGCTCCGGGCCAGCCGCCGGCCGCTCCCGGTCAGCCGCCGCAGCAGCCGGGTCCGTACGGGCAGCCGCAGGCGGGCCAGGCGCCTTACGGGCAGCCGCAGCCCGGGCAGCAGGGTTACGGGTATCCGCAGCAGCCGCAGACGCCCGGCTATGGCTATCCGCAGCAGCCCGGCGGACAGCCGCAGTACGGCGGGGAGCAGCCGCAGTACGGCAGCTATCCGACGCCGCAGGCGCAGTTCCCCGGTGCCGGGATGCAGCAGCCGCAGGCTCCCAAGTCCGGCATGTCGGGCGGGAAAACCGCGCTGATCATCGGCCTCGTCGTCGTCTTCCTCGCCGCGGTCGCGGGCGTCACCTATGTGCTGACGAAGCCCGACGACAAGAAGGACGAGTCGAAGGACAAGAAGCCGGGCCAGTCCCAGGGCCCCGGCGGCGCCCCCGCGGGCGCCGACGCCAAGCCCAAGTCCACGACCGGCAAGCTGCTGTTCACCGCCGACTATCCCAAGGTCGACAAGGACACCACGCTGGGCGTCGACGGCCAGTGGGCCACCAAGAAGGTCTTCGCCAAGTCCGGCAAGTACGAGGTCGTCGGCTATGACGCGGTGTCCGGCAAGGAGGTCTGGAAGCTCCCGCTCAAGGGCGCGGTCTGCGGCGCCTCGCAGCACATCACCTCGGACGGCAAGGCCGCGATCCTCTTCCAGGACCACAAGCCCAAGAACGAGGACGACTACGCCCGCTGCTCCGAAGTGATGGCCTTCGACGTCAACAGCGGCAAGAAGCTCTTCTCCGACACCGCCAAGGACGGCGACTCGTCCGCCTCCATGGACGAGGTCACGGTCTCGGACGGCGTGGTCGCCACGGGCGGCACCGACGGCTCGTTCGCCTTCGACATCGACTCCGGGGATCTGCGCTGGGGCCCCAAGGCGGGCAGCAAGTGCCAGGAGAAGGGCTACGGCGGCGGTAAGGCGCTGCTCGCGGTCGTCTCCTGCGGGGAGTACGACAACCCCACCATCAAGGTCCAGAAGATGAACGCCAAGACGAAGAAGGCGGAGTGGACCTACCCGGCGCCCGCCGGCACCAAGTACGTGAAGGTGCTCTCGTCGGACCCGGCCGTCCTCGCGATCACCGTGGGCGACGAGTCCAGTGAGAAGGACGTCGTCGTCGTGGACGACCAGGGCAAGATGCGCTCGAAGATCTCGCTCGGCACCTCCGCCGCCGTCTCCGGCCTCCCGAAGCACGACCCGGGCTGCGAGACCACGCAGGTCGAGCCGTGCCGCACGGTCGCCGTCGACGACAAGTACGTCTACCTGCCGAGCGAGGAGCACGACGGCAAGTCCGACTATGGCCGGACGAACGAGATCGTCGCCTTCAGCCAGGCCACCGGCAAGGCGGAGAAGAAGTTCGACGCCGGCGAGAAGCGCACCATTTCCCCGGTGCGGATGGTCGGCGACAAGCTGCTCGGCTATCGCTTCCCGGGGTATGACACTGGCGGCGAGCTGGTCGCCTTCGACACGAAGACGGGCAAGGAGCAGACCTGGCTGCGGATGCCGGTCGACGCGTCGGAGGACGAGCGGAACTTCCAGCCGGATTACTCCGGCGTGACGTATGCGTACGGGCGGTTCTACCTCGGCGAGAACACCGTCTCCGAGACCAGCAGCAAGTACGACAAGTTCCTGTTCATGGCCTTCGGCGCCGGCTGACCGCGTACCGGCTGACCGCGTCCGGTGGTCCCAACTGGTCCTGAATGCGAGGGATTTCGGCATTCCGGGAGGCTTCTGCCCGGTAAGGCGGTACCTTCCGGTTCAGGGGAGGGGCTGCTGCAGGGGGAGGGGTGAACATGGCGGTGCGGCTCATTGTGGTCGACGATCATCGTTTGCTCGCCGAGGCGCTCGCGTCCGCGCTGAAATTGCGCGGCCATCGCGTGCTGGCGGCCGCCGCGCCGAGCGCGGGCGCGGCGGAGCTGGTGGTGAGCCGGGCACCGGAGGTGTGCCTGCTGGGCACGGCCGCCCCGGCGGAGCCGGGGGTCTTCGACCCGGTCGTACGGATCAAGCGCGAACGCCCGCAGATCGCGGTGGTGGTGCTGGGGCCGGTGCCTTCGCCGCGGGGAATCGCGGCGGCCTTCGCGGCGGGTGCGTCGGGGTACGTGCGCCACGACGAGCGGATCGAGGGCGTCGAGCGGGCGATGGTGAAGGCGCGGGCGGGGGAGTCGGCGGTGGCGCCTGCGCTGCTGCAGTCGTCGTTTGCGGAGCTGCTCAATCCGGTGCAGGGGCCTGATGATGAGGGGTCCCGGCTGCTGGAGATCCTGACGCCGCGGGAGGTCGAGGTCCTCGTACGGGTCGCTGAGGGCGAGGACACGCGGCTGATCGCGGCGGGGATGGGGATTGCGCCTTCTACGGCGCGGACTCATGTGCAGCGGGTGTTGATGAAGCTGGGGGTGGGGTCGCGGCTGGAGGCGGCGGCGCTGGCTGCGCGGACGGGGCTGCTCGAGAGAGCGGCGGCTGTGCCGGTTGATGAGTGAGTAGCATCCTGTGGCTTCGCCACGGAGTCCTCAAACGCCGGACGGGCTTTTGTGTGGGTGGGCCGGGCAGAGTTCCGCGACACAACCGAAAAAGTCCGCTTCGCTAAGACTTTTTCGGCTGCGTCGCTCCACTCTGCCCTCCTCCCGGAGGGATGGATCCAGTCAGACCTTGCGGGCTCCTGCGCTCGGCACTGCTGTGAAGACTCGCGGGGCGCGGAAGCCTGCGGATGCGAAGGACTCGCGGACTGCCTTCTCCACCTGGTCGGCCGCGGTGTCCTCGACTAGGACGATTGCGGAGCCGCCGAAGCCACCGCCCGTCATCCGCGCACCGAGGGCGCCGGCCTCGACCGCCGTTGCGACCACCACGTCGAGTTCTTCGCAGGAGACCTTGAAGTCGTCGCGCAGCGACTCGTGGCCGGCTACGAGGACCGGGCCGATGTCGCGGATGCGGCCTGCGTCCAGGAGGCGGATGGCCTCTTCGACGCGGCGGTCTTCCGTGATGACGTGGCGGGCCAGTGCTCGCTCGCCGGGGTCGGCGATCGCGGTGAGGCGGTCCTCGTAGCCCTCGAAGGGGACGTCGCGCAGCGCCCGTACGCCCAGCTGGCGCGCGGCGGACTCGCAGCCGGCGCGGCGCTTGGCGTATTCGCCGTCGCCGAGGGCGTGCTTGACCTGGGTGTCGACCACGAGCAGGCGGAGGCCTTCGGCGGCCAGGTCGAGGGGTACCTGGCGCTGCGTGAGGTCGCGGGTGTCGAGGTAGAGGGCGTGGCCCTCGGTGCAGCAGGCCGAGGCCATCTGGTCCATGATGCCGCTGGGGACGCCGACGAAGTCGTTCTCCGCCTGCTGGCAGTAGCGGGCGATCTGCTCCTTGCTGAGGCCCAGGTCGTAGAGGTCGCTCAGGGCGAGGGCCGTCGCCACCTCCAGGGCGGCGGAGGAGGAGAGGCCGGCGCCCGTCGGCACATTGCTTTCGTAGTGGATGTCGGCGCCGCCGGCCTCCAGGCCTGCGCGGCGCAGCGCCCAGAGCACGCCCGTCGGGTACGCGGCCCAGCCGCCGCGGTCGCCGCCCCCCGTCACCGGGTCGAGGTCCGCCACGCGGAGCTCCACGACGCCCGTCGGCGCCGCGCCGGAGTGGATGCGCAGCACGCCGTCGTCGCGGCGGCGGGCGGCGGCGATGGTGGTGTGGGGGAGGGCGAGCGGCATGACGAAGCCGTCGTTGTAGTCGGTGTGCTCGCCGATCAGGTTGACGCGGCCGGGGGCGGCCCAGACGCCGTCCTGGTCGCCGCCGAAGAGGTCGCGGAAGGCCGCGGCGGTGTGGTCTGCGCTGTGGTCGGCGGTGTGGGCTGCGTTGCGTTCGGTCACTTGGTGGCCTCCAGGCTCTGCGTGAACTCCCAGGCGTCCTTGACGATTCCGGCCAGGTCGGCGCGGCTCGGGCGCCAGCCCAGCTTGTCCTTCGCGGTCTCGGCGGAGGCCACCAGGACCGCCGGGTCGCCGCCGCGGCGGGGGGCCGCGGCCTCCGGGATGGGGTGGCCGGTCACCTTGCGGACGGTTTCGATGACCTCGCGGACCGAGAAGCCGTTGCCGTTGCCGAGGTTGCAGATGAGGTGCTCGCCCGGCTGGGCGGCGTCGAGGGCCAGGAGGTGGGCCTCGGCGAGGTCGGCGACGTGGATGTAGTCGCGGATGCAGGTGCCGTCGGGGGTGGGGTAGTCGTCGCCGAAGACCGAGATCGCGGCGCGCTTGCCCTGGGCGACCTGGAGGATCAGCGGGATGAGGTGCGATTCCGGGTCGTGGCGCTCGCCGTAGCCGTTGTACGCGCCCGCCACGTTGAAGTAGCGGAGGGAGGCGGCGGCCAGGCCGTGCGCCGCGCACTCGCCGGTGATCATGTGGTCGACGGCGAGCTTCGAGGCGCCGTACGGGTTGGTGGGGGCGGTGGGCGCCGACTCCGGGATCGGGACCGTGGTCGGCTCGCCGTAGGTCGCGGCCGTGGACGAGAAGACCAGCTTCTTGACGCCCGCCTCGCGCATCGCGGCGATCAGCTCGATGGTGCCGCCGACGTTGTTGCGCCAGTACTTCTCCGGGTTCACGACCGATTCGCCGACCTGCGAGCAGGCGGCGAAGTGGAGGACACCCTCGTACGAGGAGTCCAGGTATTTGTTCAGGTCTTGAACACGACCCTCGATGAACTCCGCCCCGTCCGGGACGCCTTGGGCGAAGCCGGTGGACAGGTCGTCGACGACGGTCACCTGGTGGCCGGCCTCCAGAAGATGCTGGGCGACCACCGATCCCACATAGCCTGCCCCGCCTGTCACCAGGTACTTCTTCGTGCTCACCGGCTTGCCACCTCTCGCAGTCGTGCGGCCGCCTGCTCCGGCGGCACATCGTTGATGAAAACATCCATCGCCGACTCGGAACCCGCGAGGAACTTGAGCTTGCCTGCGGTGCGACGGATGGTGAACAGCTCGAGATGCAGCGCGAAGTCCTCGCGCTCCGGCGCCCGTACCGGCGCCTGATGCCAGGCGGCGATGTACGGCGTGGGCGGCTCATCCGGGCCGAAGATGCGGTCGAAGCGGCGCAGCAGCTCCAGGTAGACGGCGCCGAACTCCGCCCTGGCCGCCTCGGGGAGCGCCACCAGGTCGGGGACCCGCCGCTTCGGGTAGAGGTGCACCTCGTACGGCCAGTGGGCGGCGTGCGGGACGAAGGCCGTCCAGTGCTCGGCGTCCAGGACGACACGGTCGCCTGCGGCCTGTTCGGCCGCGACCACCTCGTCGAAGAGGTTCCCGCCGCCTGCTGCCTTGTGCTCGCGTACGGAGCGGAGCATGCGGTCGGTACGCGGGGTGGTGAAGGGGTACGCGTAGATCTGGCCGTGCGGGTGGCCGAGGGTGACGCCGATCTCCTTGCCGCGGTTCTCGAAGCAGAAGACCTGCTCGACGCCGGGGAGGGCGTGCAGCTCCGCCGTGCGGTCGGTCCAGGCGTCGAGGACCAGGCGGGCCTGGTCCTCGGTGAGGTCGGCGAAGGACTTGTCGTGGTCCGAGGTGAAGCAGACGACCTCGCAGCGGCCGGCGCCCGGGGCCCGTACGAACGGGGGCTCGCCGGTCTGCGGTCCGGGGTCGCCGGTGAGGGAGGGGAAGCGGTTCTCGAAGACGGCGACCTCGTAGTCGGGCGCGGGGATCTCGCTGTGCCGGCCGTCGCGCGAGGGGCAGAGCGGGCACTCGTCCGCGGGCGGCAGGTAGGTGCGGCCCTGGCGGTGCGAGGCGATCACGATCCATTCGCCGAGGAGCGGGTCGAAGCGGGCCTCCGAGGCGGTGGACGTGCGGTCGAGCGGGCGCTCGTCCGCCGCGTCGCGTACGGCGTCGTCGCGGGAGTCGTAATAGATCAGCTCGCGGCCGTCGGCCAGCCTGACCTGGGTCTTCTTCACTGAAGCCTCACCCTCGTTCAAACACAATCGAACACAATGAACCACAAGTCAACAGTCCGCGTCAATGGTCGGATTCTGCGGTCAACAAATACCGCAAAACGGACAAAACTTAGTGGATAATCACGGTCGCACAAAGAACATCAACAAAAACTTTCGCATTTGAACGGCGCGAGTTAGCTTCAAGCCCTGAACACACCACGCAATGAAGCGGGACAGCACATGCACTACCTAGCGGCCGCGGAGCTGAGGCTCCCCACCAACGGCCTCGATTACCTGATCCTCGCGCTGTACTTCGTAGTCGTCCTGGGCATCGGCTTCATGGCCCGGCGAAGCGTCAAGACCAGCCTCGACTTCTTCCTCTCGGGCCGCTCCCTGCCGGCCTGGATCACCGGCATCGCCTTCGTCGCCGCCAACCTCGGCGCGACCGAGATCCTGGGCATGGCCGCCAACGGCGCGCAATACGGCGTCTACACCGTGCACTGGTACTGGATCGGCGCCATCCCGGCCATGGTCTTCCTCGGCTTGGTCATGATGCCCTTCTACTACTCCAGCAAGGTGCGCTCGGTCCCGGAGTTCCTGCTCCACCGCTTCGGGCCGTCCTCGCACCTGCTGTCCTCGATCATCTTCGCCGTGTCCTCGGTGCTGATCGCGGGCGTCAACCTCTACGCGATGGCCCTGGTGCTGCAGGCGCTGCTCGGCTGGCCGCAGTGGGTGGCGATCGTCATCGCCGGCCTGTTCGTGCTCGTGTACATCACCATCGGCGGCCTCTCCTCGGCGATCTACAACGAGGTGCTGCAGTTCTTCGTCATCCTCGCCGCGCTCATCCCGCTGACCATCGTCGGCCTCAAGCGCGTCGGCGGCTGGGACGGCATCACGGACTCGCTGACCCAGTCAAAGGGCCAGGACTTCCTGACCGCCTGGGACGGCACCGGCATCGGCGACCCCAACCCGCTCGGTGCCAACTGGCTGACGATCGTCCTCGGCCTCGGCTTCGTGATGTCCTTCGGCTACTGGACGACGAACTTCGCCGAGGTGCAGCGCGCGCTCTCCGCGAAGAACCTCTCCGCCGCCAAGCGCACCCCGCTGATCGCCGCGTTCCCGAAGATCCTCATCCCGCTGGTCGTCGTGCTCCCCGGCCTGATCGCCCTGGTCATGGAGCCCACGCTCGGCAAGACCGACAGCGGCCTGCAGTACAACGACGCCATCCCGGTCCTGATGCGCGACCTGCTGCCCAACGGCGTCCTCGGCATCGCGGTGACCGGTCTGCTGGCGGCGTTCATGGCCGGTATGGCCGCGAACGTCTCGTCCTTCAACACGGTCTTCACCAACGACATCTGGGCCGCGTACGTCAAGAAGGGCCAGAGCGACCAGCACTACCTGCAGATCGGCCGCGTCATCACCGCGGTCGGCGTATTCATCGGCATGGGCACGGCGTTCATCGCCGGCAGCTTCAGCAACATCATGAACTACCTGCAGACGCTGTTCTCGTTCTTCAACGTCCCGCTGTTCGTGGTGTTCATCATCGGCATGTTCTGGAAGCGGACCACGCCCGCGGCCGGCTTCTGGGGGCTGCTGTCCGGCACCCTGGCCGCGATGATCAACTACTTCTGGTTCTACAAGCAGGGCGTCATCTCGATCCCCTCGGACCAGGGCGCCAACTTCGTCTCATCGATCGTCGCCTTCGTCGTCGGCGCGGTGGTGATGTTCATCGTCACGATGGTCACCAAGTCCAAGCCCGTTTCGGAGCTGCAGGGCCTGGTCTACGGCACCAAGTCCCCCGGCATGGAGGAGCCGCCGGCCGAGGGCGACGACGCCTGGTACCGCAAGCCGGCCCTGCTCGGCTGGGGCGCGGTCATCCTCGCCGCCATCTGCTACATCCCCTTCTCCTTCTGACAGCGCTGACCGAAGGAAGCGTCAATCATGAGCAACACGGACCCGCAGCACCCCGAGGGT
This sequence comes from Streptomyces boninensis, assembly GCF_048572725.1. NCBI lineage: Bacteria > Bacillati > Actinomycetota > Actinomycetes > Kitasatosporales > Streptomycetaceae > Streptomyces > Streptomyces boninensis. The sequence goes on along the minus strand of NZ_CP183837.1, from coordinate 3,956,705 downwards.
GCTGACACCTCCGCAGTCCAGGCAGCCCTGGAGGTCGAGGAGCTGGAGCGCCAGTCGGCCACGGCGGCGCGTCTCTTCGACCTCCGGCGGATCATCGGCGGCCTCTTCGTCGTATACGGCATCATCGTCGGCGCCATGGGCATCAGCCCGTCCGACGCCGACATGAAGAAGTCGCAGGACATCAACATCAACCTGTGGACCGGCCTGGCCATGCTGCTGCTCGGCCTGTTCTTCCTGCTCTGGCAGCACTTCCGCCCCGTGGTGCCGCCGTCGGCGGAGGAACTGGCGGCCGCGGCCGAGCGCCCGGACGTGCACTGAAGGCACCGGGATTCACCGAGCAGTTCCACAGAAAGGCCGCGGCCGCCGTACTCGTACGGCGGCCGCGGCCTTTGCGCAAGGCGCCGAACGGGCAATCCCGGAGCCAAACGACTTTGGTCAAGCGCCTTCCCAACCGCCCCCAGGGCTTTACGCTGCTACCAGCGCACCGGTGGGGGCCGGTGCCGATCAGGGGGCGAGATAAGTGCGGTACGACGCCCGGGGTGGGGTAGCAGTGAGAGCGCGGCGGCGGCCGTAGCTCCCGTCGTATCCCGCCGCGGGCGCCGTGCCCACGGCCTGGCGGCCCTGAACGCCACAGGGGGAAGGTGACATGGTCAGAATCCGGGTACTCGTAGTGGACGACCACCGGATATTCGCCGAGTCGCTCGCGGCCGCGCTGGCCGCGGAGCCGGACGTGGATGTCACCGCCGTAGGCAGCGGCCCTGCCGCCCTGCGCTGCCTGGACCGCGCGGCCAACGAGGGCCGCCGCTTCGACGTCCTCCTCGCCGACGCCGACCTCGGCGCCGGCGAACAGCAGCTTTCGCCGCACCTGAAGACGGCCGCGAACGGCTCCCCCGAGAGCGGTCCGGCGGCCGGCATCTCCCTCGTGGCCAGGTCCCGCTCCGGCCACCCCGGCACCCGCGTCGTCGTCCTCGCCGAACGCGACGACCCCCGCCGCGCCGCCACCGCCCTGCAGGCCGGCGCCTCGGGCTGGGTCGCGAAGGACTGCTCCCTGCAGCGCCTCCTGGCCGTAATCCGCGGCGTGTTACGGGACGAGACCCACCTCCCGCCGGCCCTGCTGACGGGCGTGCTGCGCGAGCTGACGGCGGCCCGTAAGCACCGCACCGAGAGCGAGCAGCTGGTGGAGTCGCTCACGCCGAGGGAGCGGGAGGTCCTGCGGTGCATGGTCGCGGGGCTGGGGCGCAAGGCTGTGGCCGAGCGCCTGTACCTGTCGCCGCACACGGTGCGTACCCACATGCAGAACGTCCTGGGGAAGCTGGGCGTGCACTCCACGCTGGCGGCCGTGGCCTTGGCCCGCCGGGCCGGGGTGGGGCCGGTGGACTTGGGGGAGCCGGTGGCGGCGGGGTCGCGGGTCTAGCTCGGGGAAGATCACCATTCCGCGAATGACCCGTCCCCGTGCCGCCACACCGGGTTGTGCCAGCTTTCCGCCGAGCCGTCCGCCCGCCGTACTGCCTTTTCGTCGATTTCCACGCCCAGTCCCGGTGCGGTCGGCCGCAGAAAATGCCCGTCGTGGAAGCGGAAGACCTCCGGGTCGGCCACGTAGTCCAGCAGCTCGGCGCCGGTGTTGTAGTGGATGCCGATCGACTGCTCCTGGATCAGGAAATTCGGGGTGCAGAAGGCCAGTTGCAGGCTGGCGGCCAGGGCCAGCGGGCCCAGTGGGCAGTGCGGGGCTATTGCCACGTCGTACGCCTCGGCCAGCGACGCGATGCGGCGGGACTCCGAGATGCCGCCCGCGTGGGACAGGTCCGGCTGCAGCACAGCTATGCCCGCGTTCAGCGCCGGCAGCGCCTCCGTACGGGAGAAGAGCCGCTCGCCCGTGGCGATCGGCAACGTTGTCGCGTCGACCACGTGCCCGATCAGGTGGGTGTACTCCGGGAGCACCGGCTCCTCTACGAACATCGGGGCGTACGGCTCCAGCACCTTCACCGCCTTCCTCGCCCCCGCCACCGAGAAGCGGCCGTGGAAGTCGACCGCGAAGTCGCCGTCCGGGCCGAGCGCCTCGCGGGCGGCCTCGGCCCGCGAGGCGACCTCGTTCAGGTCGGCCACGTTCGGGAGGCGGGCCATCCGGCCGGAGCCGTTCATCTTGACGGCCGTGAAGCCCGCCTCGACCTGGGCGGCGACCTGGTCGCGTATCTCTGACGGCTCGTCGCCGCCCACCCAGCAGTACGCGCGGGCGCGGTCGCGGACCGGGCCGCCGAGGAGTTGGTGGACCGGGGCGCCGTACGCCTTGCCCGCGATGTCCCACAGCGCCTGGTCCAGCCCGGCCACGGCCGACGACAGCACCGGGCCGCCGCGGTAGAACGAGCCCTTGGTCATCAGCTGCCAGTGGTCCTCGATGCGCAGCGGGTCGGCGCCCACGAGGAACTGTTCGGCGAGCTCGTGGACGGCGGTGCGGACGGTGTCCGCCCTGCCCTCCACGACCGGCTCGCCCCAGCCGACGAGGCCGTCGTCCGTCTCGATGCGGCACATCAGCCAGCGCGGCGGCACGGCGAAGGTCTCGACGCGGGTGATCTTCAAGGGGGATTACTCCTTCACAGAGCCTTCGGTCAGGCCCGTCTGCCAGAAACGCTGGAGGACGAGCATCGCGATGGCGAGGGGGATGACGGAGACGAATGCGCCGCCGATCGTGTACTGGGTGAGCTCGGGGACCCGGTCGGCCGCTTCCTTCCAGGTGACCAGGCCCAGCGTGATCGGGTACTTCCGGTCGTCGGAGAGCATCACCAGCGGCAGGAAGTAGTTGTTCCAGATGTGCACGAACTGGAAAAGGAAGACGGTCACCAGCGCCGGCGTCATCATCCGCAGGACGAGGGTGAAGAAGATCCGGCCCTCCTTCGCGCCGTCCACCCGGGCCGCTTCCAGGACCGTGTCCGGCACCGCCGATTCCGCGTAGATGCGGCACAGGTACACGCCGAAGGGGCTGACGATCGACGGGATCAGCACCGCCCAGTATGTGTTCGTCAGGCCGAGCTTGCTGAACATCAGGTACAGCGGCAGCGCGAGCGCCGTGGACGGCAGCAGCACCCCGGCGAGGACGAACTTGAAGACCGCCTCCCGGCCGCCGAACCGGTACTTGGCTATCGCGAACCCGGCGGCGGCCGACAGCAGCGTGGCCAGCACCGCGCCGACGCCCGCGTACAGCAGCGAGTTCAGCGCCCACTGCAGGTAGACGTGGTTGTCGTAGCTGAAGACCTTCCCGAGGTTGTCCCACAGCTGCGGGGCGTCGAACCAGAGGCCGAAGGAGCCGTAGAGGGAGGAATTCGACTTTGTGGCCGCGATGATCAGCCAGTAGACCGGCAGCAGGAAGTACAGCGCGGCGACGGTGAGCACCGCGACGAGGATGATGCGGCCGGGGCGCAGTGCGCTCGGCGCCTTCGCGGTCTTTGCGGGCCGCGCGGGCGCATCCTGCTCCGCGGCGGAGGGCTTGGTCGTGGTGGCGCTCACCGCTCGCTCCTTTGCTTGCGGTTGACGAGGGAGAGGAAGCCGAACGACAGGACCATCGCGACGACGGCGAGGATCACCGACTTCGCGGCGGCCAGGTAGACGTTGGCGTTGGCGAAGGCGTCGTTGTACGCGCTGAGGTTCGGCGTGTAGTCGTTGGTGACCGCGGGGGCGAGCTTGCGCAGCACCAGCGGCTCGGCGAACAGCTGCATCGTGCCGATGATGGAGAATACGCAGGTCAGGACCAGCGCCGGACGCACCAGCGGGATCTTGATACGGAGCGCCGTCTGCCACGGCCCGGCGCCGTCGATCTTCGCGGCCTCGTAGAGCTCGGTCGGGATCGACTTCAGCTGGGCGACGATGATCAGCATGTTGTAGCCGGCGAACTCCCAGATCACGACGTTCGCGATCGACCACAGCACGCTGTCGTAGCCGAGGAAGTCCGGCTGGAAGCCCATCTTGCCGAGGATGTCGGTGATCGGGCTGACCCCGGGCACGTACAGGAATCCCCAGAGGATCGTCGCGATGACGCCCGGGATGCCGTACGGGAGGAAGTAGGTGGCCCGCATCAGGCCGGCCCAGCGGTTCGACACCTGGTCGAGCAGCAGCGCCAGGGTCAGCGCGAGCAGCAGCATCAGCGGCACCTGGACGATGCCGAAGAGCAGCACCCGGCCGAAGCCTTCGAGGAAGGTGGTCTGCTGCAGGGCGAGGGAGTAGTTCTCCAGGCCACCGAAGACGACCTTGGGCTCGCCGAGGCCCAGCGGGCCCGATCGCTCTACCTTCAGCAGCGACTGGTAGATCGCATAGAAGATCGGCAGGATCATCGCGAAGAGATAGACCGCGAGGAAGGGGGCCAGGAAGCCCCATGCCTTGCGGTCGGGGCGGGACTTGCGCGGCGGCTTCGCCGCCTTCACCGGGGTGGTCACGATGCGCTCCTCGCCTTCAGCCCCTTGGCCTTCAGGTCGTCGACGAACATGCCCTGCGCCGTCCGCAGGGCGTCCTGGACGGTGCCCTTGCCCGCGATGGCCCGGCCGATGTTGTCCTCGATGTGGGCGAAGGACTGGATGGTGGTGGGGGACCATCGCCAGCTGGTGTCCACGTTCTCGTCGGCCATCTGGAAGATTTCGTTGTAGCGCTGGCCGCCGAAGAACGGGTCGGGCTTGCCCAGCGGCGAATTGGGCAGGTCGAGCTTGGCGCCCGGCCAGCCGTACCCGGCCTGGACCAGCAGCTCGATCGACTCCGGGGCGCTGTTCAGCCAGTGCGCGAACTTCAGCGCCTCGACCGGGTGCCGGGAGCCCTGCATGATCACCGTGGAGGAGCCGCCCCAATTGGACGCCTTGTGCTCGCCCTCGTTCCACTGCGGGAGCTCGGCGACGCGCCACTTGCCCTTGGTGCCGGGGGCGTTGCCGCGGATGAGCGCGTCCCACCACTGGGCGCCCGGCCAGGTGGCCAGCTGCCCGGTCTGGATGCCCTTGAAGAAGGCGCTCTGCGAGTCCTGCATCGGCGCGACCAGGCCGTCCTTCAGCATCCCGTTCCAGAAGTCGGCGACTTCCATCGACTCCTTGCTGGTGAGGTCGACGACCCAGGTGTCGTCCTCGGCGCGCACCCAGTGGGCGCCCCGCTGCCACGGGTAGGACGCGAACCACTGGGCGTTGCGGGGCGGGAAGGCGGTGGCGACCGAGCCGCCGGAGCGCTTCTTGATCTTCAGCGCCATGGCCCGGTACTGGTCCCAGGTCTTCGGGACCTCGATGTCCCACTTCTCCAGGAGATCCTTGCGGTAGAAGAGGCCCATCGGGCCCGAGGCCTGCGGTATGTGGTGCTGCCGGCCGCCGAAGACGCCCTGCTTCCACTGCCAGTCGACGTACTGGTCCTTGAGCTTGTCCGCCCCGTACTTCGACAGGTCGGTCAGGCCGTTGGAAAGCATGAACTCCGGCAGTGCGTAGTACTCGACCTGCGCCAGGTCCGGGGGGTCGCCGGCCTTCAGGGCGGCGTGCATCTTCTGGTAGCCGCCGTTGGTGTTGGCCGGGATGATCTGGACCGTGACCTGGATGTCCGGGTTCTTCTTGTTCCAGAGCGCGACGGCCTTCTGGAGCGGGACCCAGGTCCAGAGGATCAGACTGACCTTCTGGCCGGGCCGGGTCTTGGCCTGCGATGTCATCCGGGCGGCGCCGGCTTGCTCACCGCAGGCCGCCAGCGCGGGGGCCGCTGCCGCGGCCGCGCCCCACGCCAGGAGCTTTCGACGGGTCTGCATCTGACCTCCTTGTCAGGTGCGGATTGCCTCCGGCGGTTGCGCTCGGGGTTATCGCGCCTGGCGGCGCTCGTCCTCAAACGCCGGACGGGCTTGGAATTGGTTGCGTTTGTCTCAGTGGCTCGACTCAGTGCTTCAGTACGGCGACGCCCCGCGCGGGCAGGTCAACGGACCGGACCGGGTCTCCGCCCTGCAGCACGTCACGACCCGGCTCCGGCAGCGGTATCTCCACCGCCGACTCCCCGTGGTTCAGCAGGAACAGGTACCGCCCGCCATCTCCTCCGCGGCGAGCGGCCTGCACCCCCTCCGGCAGGTTCGGTATCGCCGGCGCGGCGCCCGCGCCCTCCCGCACGCGGTCGACCAGCACGCGCATCGACGCCGCGTCCAGGCGGGTGCCCGCGTACCAGGCGACGCCGTCGCCGTAGGCATGCCGGGTCACCGCGGGGCGGCCCGCCAGCTCGCCGGCGCCGAACTCCGCGATGGATTCGGCTCCCTCCAGGTCGATCGCCTCCGACCACAGGTCGCCCGTGCCGGGGAGCCCACCGGTGACCGGCAGCGTCTGGTCCTCGGCCAGCGGCCAGAACTCCTCCACCCGCAGCCCCAGCGCGGAGCGCAGCGGCGCCGGATAGCCGCCCAGGTGGATGCGGTCGCAGTCGTCGACGATGCCGGTGAAGTACGAGACGAGCAGGTGGCCGCCGCCGCGGACGTACGCCGTCAGCCGGGCCGCGGTGTCCTCGCTCAGCAGGTACAGGTTGGGTATGACGACCAGCTTGTAGCCGGACAGGTCCCGGTCCGGCGGGACGACATCGCAGGTCACCCCGGCCTCGAAGAGCGGGCGGTAGTGCCGCAGCAGCGTCTCGTGATAGTCGAGGTCGCCGGACGGGTGCGACTCCTGCTCCAGCGCCCACCAGCTGTGCCAGTCCGCGAGCAGCGCGACCTCGGCCGTGGCCGTCGTGCCGGCGATGTCCGAGGCCAGGCCCAGCTCCCGCCCCAGGCCGCAGACCTCGCGGAAGATCCGGGTGTCCGTGCCCGCGTGCGGCAGCATCGCCGAGTGGAACTTCTCGGCGCCGCCGCGCGAGGCCCGCCACTGGAAGTAGAGCACCGTGTCCGCGCCCTGGGCCACGGCCTGCCAGCTCCACAGCCGCATCTTCCCGGGCGGCTTGGGCGAGTTGCGGTGCCGCCAGTTCACCGCGCTCGGCGCCTGCTCCATCAGCATCCACGGCTTGCCGCCGCCCGCGCCGCGCGTGACGTCGAAGGCGAGGGCGGCCGCGAGGTGGGCGTCCTTGTCGTACGGCTCCTGGTAGAAGTCCAGCGCCGTGACGTCCTCGTGCCGGGCCCAGTTGTACGGGTCCACCGGCTTGTGGACAGGGAGGTGGTTCGTCGTGATCGGCAGGTCAGGGGTGATCCGGCGCAGCACCTCCTTCTCCGCCAGGTAGCACTGCAGCAGCGCGTCGTCGCTGAAGCGGTAGTAGTCCAGGACCTGCGCCGAGTTGGGGTGCGTCGGGGTGGAGCGGGGCGGCTGGACCTCGTCGAAGGTGTCGTAGCGCTGCGACCAGAAGGCGGTCGACCAGGCGGCATTGAGGGCGTCCACCGTGCCGTACCGCTCCCGCAGCCAGCGGCGGAAGTCGGCGGCGGAGACGTCGCAATAGCAGACCGGGTTGGAGCAGCCGTACTCATTGCCTATGTGCCACGTGTCCAGGGCCGGGTGCTGCGCATAGCGCTCGGCGAGCTTCGTGACCAGGCGGACCGCGTGCTCGCGGTAGACCGGGCTGGAGGCGCAATAGTGCTGCCGGGAGCCGGGCCACTGCCGCTCGCCCGTGCGCAGCTCGGGAAGGATCTCCGGGTGCCGGGCGGACAGCCACGGCGGCGGGGACGCCGTCATCGTGGCGAGGCAGACGCGGATGCCGGCGTCACCGAGGCGGTCCATGACCTTGTCGAACCAGCCGAAGTCGTATTCTCCCGACCGCGGTTCGACCTTCGCCCAGGAGAAGATCCCGGCCGTCACCATGGTGACCCCGGCCTCCTTCATCAGCCGGATGTCCTCGTCCCAGACTTCTTCGGGCCACTGCTCGGGGTTGTAGTCGCCACCAAAGTGGATCATGGATCTGCCTCACCGTTGAGCCAATTCATTAATTACGAATTAACGTGCTCGGAACCATATGAGCCGCGCCACAGGGGGGTCAACCCCTGTGGATACGTGCATTCATCTGCCGCATCCAGTCCGCGTCCGTCCGCCACATCGGGTGGTGCGGGGCGGCGTTGGAGGTCAGTACGACGCCGTGGAAGCCGGCCTCGATGCACCGGTTTACGGTGAATTCGGCCAGGTCCTTGCCGACCGCGTCCTCCTCGAAGCGGGTCAGCCGCGGCGTATAGCCGACGACCCCCTCGCCGAGCACAGCCGGTACGCCCAGCCGCTTCGCATGCGCCGCCACCGCGTCCGTCCACAGCGCGAGCGTCTGCCGCATCGCCTCGCGGTGCAGCGCGTAGTGCTCGTACAGCCACAGGTCCCACCCGTCCGGATCGACCCAGTCGTGGACGTAGAGCAGCTCCCGCGGAATCCCCGTGGCCGCCAGCTGCCACCCCTGATCCGGGTGGTAGTCGGCGAAGTCCGGCGCGTCCGGCCGCAGCATCGCCGTCAGCTCCGGCGTCGGCCAGGCCGCCGTCTCCGGTCGCTCCTCGGTGCCGTGGCCGAGTCCGACCGCCTCGTAGAGGGCGCCCAGCACCCCGTACGCATAGAAGTGGAAGTGGGCAATCTGGGCGTTGTCCGGCAGATCCGACAGCTCCAGCGGCCACGGTTCGCCGAGCGAGTACGTGGCCGGCAGGTCCGGGTGGCGGGTGCGCAGCAGGTCGACGGCGCGGGTAAGCGGGCCGTGCAGGCGGGCGTAGTGGCCGTCCTTCTGGTCGCCGGGGACCAGTTCGCAGTTGTCGACCTCGTTGTGCACCTCGGTGTACGCGACCGTGTGCCCGAGGCCGAGCGATTTCACGTGGTCGAGCAGGTCGGCCAGCGCTCGCGCCATCACCTCGGCGCGCTCCTGGCCCGGTATCTCCGCCAGCGCCCGGTGCCAGCGGTCGGAGTCCACGAAGCACGGCGACTGCTGGTACTCCCACGACGACACGATCACCTTCACGCCGTGCCGGTCGGCAGCGCGGAAGAGGTCGCCGAGGCGGCGCAGGCCGTCGAGGCGGTAGCCGCCGCGGACGTCGTACCACCGCGTGCGCTGCCCGAAGTCCGCGCCCAGGCCGCGGACTTCGAGGCCGGCCGGGTCCGCGACCCGGCCGGAGAAGAGCAGGAAGGGCATGGCGCAGATGCGCACGGTGTCGAAGCCGCGGTCGGTGGTCTCGGCGAAGGCGCGGTCGAGGTCCTCGAAGGGTTCGCCGGGCCCGGCCTGCGTGTACCAGCTGAAGTCCCAGAGCGTGATAGCGAGCATGGCACCGCACCGTAGCCGAGAACTAATTAATTATGAATAATTGTTGACAGGGGTGTTTCCCGGGGCGAGGCTCTTGCCCATGACCGCTGACGCTCGCCCGACCCGTCGCGCCGTCGTCGCCGCGACCGCCGCCGCGGCAGCCGCGACCGTCGCCCTCCCGGCCTGGCCGGCGCGCGCCGCGGGCCCCCGCGCCGCCGCGGCCGACGCCGGCGCCCCGGTGCTCGACCCGCACCCGGACACCGAGCCCTCCGGCACGCATGTGCGCCAGGTCGGCGGCACCGGCGTCGTCTTCGCGTACGGGCAGGTGCTGCCGAGCTTCGACGGCTGGCGCACCCGCGAGCCGACCCGGGAGTACGCGCGCCTCGACGGCCGCTGGCGCTTCGCCTTCGACCCGGATGACTCGGGCAAAGCGGCTGGCTGGCACCGCCCCGATCACGACGACTCCGACTGGCTCCGCGCCCCCGTCCCCGGCACCTGGGACCTCCTCGACACCCCCGGCTTCGCCGCCGACGACCCCGACGCCTGGGCCAAGGGCACCGCCTTCACCGACGGCTATGCCTGGTGGCAGGCCGCGAGCCTGCGCGCACACTGGGCGCAGGTGACGGACCGCGCCGCCTATGTGGCCGGCTACACCTTCTGGGTCCTGAAGGACTACAAGCAGCGCGCCGGGTACAACCAGGACCACAACGGCATCTCGGTGATGGGCCTGATGGACTTCACCGGCGGCCGCCGCAAGCTCGCCTACGACGCCTTCCGCCGCGCCGCCAACCCGAAGGAGCACCGCGCATGACCGACCCCCTGGACGCCCTCACCGGCGGCCGCTTCACCGGCCGTACCGCCGTCGTCACCGGCGCCGCCGCGGGCATCGGCGCCGCCGCCGCGCGCCGGCTCGCCGCGGAGGGGGCGGCGGTGGTGCTCGCGGACGTCGACGACGTGCGGGCCGGGGCGGTCGCCGACCAGATCGCCGCGGACGGCGGCCGGGCGGCCGTGGCCGCCGCCGACGTGGGCACCGAGACGGGCTGGGAGCGGATCCTCGCCGCCGCGGAGCCCTTCGGCCCGGTCGGCGTGCTCGTCTCCAACGCCGTCAAGGTTGAGCTGGCGCCCGCGCACGAGATGGCCCCCGACTCCTGGCGGCGGCAGCTCGACGTCGGCCTGACGGCCGCGTACCTCGGCGTCCGCGCCTGCTACCCGGGCCTGCACGCTGGTGGCGGCGCCGTCGTCCTCGTCTCCTCCGTGCACGCCCACGCCGGCATCCCCGGCCACCCGGCGTACGCGGCGGCCAAGGGCGGACTGCTCTCGCTCGCCGGCCAACTGGCCGTCGAATACGGCCCGCACATCCGCTTCAACACCGTCCTGCCGGGCCCCGTACTCACCCAGCTCTGGGACCGCGTCCCCGAGGACGAGCGCAAGGCCAGCGCCGCACAGACCGCCGCGGGCCGGCTCGGCGACCCCGCCGAGGTCGCGGCCGCCATCGCCTTCCTCGCCTCGCCGGAGGCGTCGTACGTCACCGGCGCCAGCCTGGTCGTGGACGGCGGCTGGAGCGTCGTAAAGTCGTCGGCCTGAGGCCGGGGCGGAAGGGGAGGTGCCCGATGTCGGGTTACGCACGCCGCGGAGTGCACGGACAGACCGTAGAGGCGATCGCACACCGCGTGCTGAGCGGTGAGATCGGCGTGGGCGCCACGCTCGACCTGGCGGCGCTGCAGGAGGAGTTGGGCGTCAGCCTCACCGCGCTGCGGGAGTCGCTGAAGGTCCTCGCCGCCAAGGGCATGGTCGACGCCAGGCAGAAGCGCGGCACCTTCATACGGCCCCGCGCCGACTGGAACCTGCTCGACGCCGACGTGCTGCGCTGGCAGTTCGAGGCGGCGGGCGCCCACTCCGACGCCGGCTCACCGCTGCTGCGCGACCTGGACGAGGTGCGCGCCATTGTCGAGCCCGCCTCGGTGCGCTATGCCGCGGAGCGCCGTACGGACGACGACCTGACCGCGCTCGAAGCGGCCCTCGCGGCCATGGCGAAGGCCGCGGACAGCTCACCGGAAGCCGTGGAGGCGGACCTGGCCTTCCACCGCGCGCTGCTGGCCGCCTCGCACAACGAGCTGCTGGAGCGCATGGAGATGGTCATCGCCACCGGCCTGGCCGCCCGCGACCACCTGGTGCACGGCCCGGGCCACCACCCCGGCGACCCGGTGCCCAGCCATCGCGCGGTCTTCGATGCCGTACGGGACCGGGACGCGGACGCGGCGGAGGCCGCGATGCGGTCGCTGCTGGCGCAGGCGGAGCAGGACCTGGCGGAGCTGCGCGAGGACGAGTGGATGCTGTCGAAGGGGGAGGACTAGGGGATGTTGTCGAAGGGGGCGGTCAACTCGCGCAGCAGCGTGGCGAGCTCGCGCCGCTGACCTCCCGACAGCTGGGCGAGGATCGCCCGCTCCTGCTCCAGCAGCGCGGCCAGGGACCGGTCCGCCCGGTCCTTGCCGTCCTCGGTGAGCCGGACCAGCACCCCGCGCCGGTCGCTCGGATCCGGCAGCCGCTCGACCAGGCCCTTCTTCGCGAGTCTGTCGATGCGATTGGTCATGGTCCCCGACGTGACCAGGGTCTGGGTGAGCAGCGCGCCGGGCGACAGCTGATACGGCGTCCCGGCCCGCCGCAGCGCGGTGAGCACATCGAATTCCCACGGCTCCAGGCCATGCTCGGCGAAGGCCATGCGGCGCGCCCGGTCGAGGTGGCGCGCCAGCCGGCTCACCCGGCTGAGCACCTCGAGCGGCTCCACGTCGAGGTCAGGCCGCTCCCTGCGCCAAGCTGCGACCAGCCGGTCGACCTCATCCTCCATAGAGATCAGTGTAGTAGGTCTGTCGATGTGAAGTCTCTTGACATCAAGATACTTGGATGGGCAACCTGACACCCATGACGACCTCACCGAGCTGGGACCCGCAGCAATACCTCCGCCACGAGGCCCACCGCGCCCGCCCCTTCCACGACCTCCTGGCCCGCGTCGGCGACCTCCCGCGCCATCCGGCCCGCATCGTGGACCTCGGCTGCGGCGCGGGCAACGTCACGGCCGTACTCGCGGAGCGCTGGCCTGACGCGCGGATCACAGGGCTGGACAACTCGCCGGAGATGCTGGAGTCGGCGCAGAAGTACGCGGGGGAGCTGCCTGGAGGCGGCCGCCTGGACTTCGCGGAGGCCGACGCCTCGACATGGATCCCGACCGAGCCCCTCGACCTGCTGACCTCGAACGCGCTGCTCCAGTGGGTCCCGGGCCACCTCGACAGCCTCCCGGTGTGGGTCGAAGGCCTGGCACCCGGCGGCACCCTCGCCTTCCAGCTCCCCGGAAACTTCAACGCCCCGAGCCACGCCCTGATGCGCGAACTCGCCGACTCCCCGCGCTGGCGCGCCCGCATCGGCGGGGTGCTCCGCGGCCCCGACATGCCGGACGCGGCCGACTACCTGCAGACCCTCGTCGGCCTCGGCTGCGAGGCGGACACCTGGGAGACCACGTACATGCAGCTGCTGCAGGGCGCCGACCCGGTGCTCGACTGGGTAAAGGGCACGGGCCTGCGCCCGGTCCTCGACGCCCTCGCGGACGACCCGGAGGCGCTCGACGCGTACGTCTCGGAGTACGCGGCGCGGCTGCGGGAGGCGTATCCGGCGGGGCCGCACGGGACGGTGTTCCCGTTCCGGCGGGTCTTCGCGGTCGGTGTGCGGCGGTGATCACGGGCCTGGACCACGTCCAGCTGGCGTGCCCGGCCGGCTCGGAGGGGGAGCTGCGGGCCTTTTACGGATCCGTCCTCGGGATGGCGGAGCTGGCGAAGCCGCCGGTGCTGGCGGCGCGGGGCGGCTGCTGGTTCGCGGCGGGGACGGCGGTGCTCCACCTGGGCGTGGAGGCGGACTTCCGCCCGGCCCGCAAGGCCCACCCCGGCCTGCGGGTGCGGGACATCGAGGCGTACGCGAGGCGCCTGGAGTCGGCGGGCGCGCAGGTGACCTGGGACGGCAACCTCCCGGGCCACGCCCGCTTCTACAGCGAGGATCCGGTGGGCAACAGGCTCGAATTCCTGGAACGTACGGAAGGAACAGCATGAAAGAAATCCCCACCACTACCCTCGCCCCCCTCCTGGGCCGCCCCCAGGTCATGGACATCGGTATCCGCCCGCTCTGGCCCTCACCGCGCCTAGCCGGACCCGCCTTCACGGTCCGCTGCGCCCCCGGCGACAACCTCATGCTCCACGCCGCCATCCACCGCGCTGCCCCCGGCACGGTGCTCGTGGTCGAGTCCGGCGACCCGGACTACGCCCTCGCCGGCGGCAACGTCTGCGCCGTAGCCCACCGCCGCGGCATCGCGGGCCTCGTGACGGACGGCGTCATCCGCGACCTGGCAGAGGTCCGCGACCTCGGCTTCCCGGTCTTCGCCCGCGGCGTGATCCCGATCCCCGGCAAGAAGGCGGCCGTGGAGCCGCTGAATGTCCCGGTGACATGCGGCGGCGTCACGGTGTCACCGGGCGACGTGATCGTGGCCGACGAGGAGGGCGTGGTATCCGTACCGGCGGCTCGCGCCGACGCCCTGGAGGCCGAGGCCCGCGCCGCCCTGGCCAAGGAGGAGTCCGAGTCCCTCGACACCTGGGAGGCGGCCCACCGGGCGCGTATCGACGCGATCCTGGCCGAGGGCACGTCGAAGACGTGAGTTCTGGTGAAACCGGAGGTAACGCCTCGAACTGGTGAATCGACTCGATTTTCGACCGAAGGTCTGTATTCCGGCGTTTGCTGTCCGTTATGGAGAAACGACGCCGACGAGACGGCGACGGGACGGGCGGCCTGCTGGCCGGAACCGCGACCTTTGAGGAACTTCGGGAGCAAGCAGTGGCGCTGCGGCGCGAGGGTCTGAGCCGACGGCAGATCCGGGAGCGGCTGAAGGTCAGCAACAACGACATCCTCAACCGCTTGGTGGCCGGCGAACCCCCGCCGGAGTGGACGAAGCGGCCGAACGCGAAGGACGACCTCCGGGCGAAGGCCAGGGAGCTGCGCACGCAGGGAAAGACGTACGACGAGATCCAACTCGAACTGGGGGTGTCGAAGAGCTCGGTCTCGCTGTGGGTACGCGACCTCCCGAAGCCGCCGCCACGAAGGACCGGCGCCGAGCAGGCCCGGCTCGCCGGGCGGAAGCGGTGGGATCACGAGTTGCGCGTGCGAGAGATCGAGCGGCAACAGACGAAGCTGGCGGCGGGACGGGAGATTGGCGCACTCTCGGACCGGGACCTGTTCCTGATCGGCGTGAGCCTTTACTGGGCCGAGGGGAGCAAGAGTAAGCCTCACGCCCTCAGAGAGGCCGTGATCTTCGTCAACAGCGACCCAAACGTCATCAAGGTCTACATGGCCTGGCTCGCACTCCTGGGCATCGAGCGCGAGCGGCTGGACTTCCGCGCGATGATCCACGAGTCCGCCGATGTCGTCGGCGCCGAGCGATTTTGGGCGGAACTGGCCGGGATCGATGTGAGCGCGATGAGCAAGACGACGCTGAAGAAGCACAACCCGAAGACAGTGCGCAAGAACATTGGTGACGACTATCGAGGCTGCCTGGTGGTCCGAGTCCGGGGCGCGGCCGATCTGTACCGTCGCATTGAAGGCTGGTGGTACGGCATAGTGGTGGGTACAGAGCTTCGCCGGTCGGATGACTTGTCCGATTCTGCGTAGCTTGCCATCCCCTGTGGTGTAATCAGGTAACACGTCGGGTTTTGGTCCCGGTTATTCAGGTTCGAATCCTGACAGGGGAGCCTTACCACCCGGGCCCCGGCGCCTCCGCCGGGGCCCGCCGCCGTCTCCGGCCCGGAGGACCCTCGGTATCCTCCACAATGTTCCACCCCTCCCGAAGCCGAAGGGCCACCTCGTGAGCGCCAATCGCCCGGCAGCCGTCGTCGTACTCGCAGCGGGCGAAGGCACCCGCATGAAGTCGAAGACGCCCAAGGTTCTGCACAGCATCTGCGGCCGCAGCCTCGTCGGTCATGTCGTGACCGCCGCCGAGACCCTCGATCCGGCCGAGCTTGTCGTGGTGGTCGGGCATGCCCGCGAGCAGGTCGCCGCGCATCTCGCCGAGACCGCGCCCAGCGCACGGACCGCCGTGCAGGCCGAGCAGAACGGGACCGGGCACGCCGTGCGCGTCGCCCTGGAGCAGCTCGCCGAGCAGACCGGGGCCCCCGCAGACGGCACCGTGCTCGTCGTCTGCGGCGACACCCCGCTGCTCACCGGGGAGACGCTGCAGGCCCTCGCCGCCACGCACGCCGCCGACGGCAATGCCGTCACCGTGCTGACCGCCGAGGTGCCGGACGCCACCGGGTACGGGCGGATCATCCGCGATGAGGCGAGCGGCGCGGTCACCGGGATCATCGAGCACAAGGACGCCTCCGACACCCAGCGCGCCATCCGCGAGATCAACTCCGGGGTTTTCGCCTTCGACGGGAAGCTGCTCGTCGAGGCCCTTGGCCAGGTGCGTACGGACAACAGCCAGGGTGAGGAGTACCTCACCGACGTGCTAGGCATCCTGCGCGCCGCCGGGCACCGGGTCGGTGCCTCCGTGGCCGCCGACCACCGCGAGATCGCCGGGATCAACAACCGCGTGCAGCTCGCCGAGGCCCGCCGCGACCTCAACGACCGGCTGCTGACCGAGGCCATGATGGCCGGCGTCACCGTCGTGGACCCGGCGTCGACCTGGGTGGACGCCACCGTCACCTTCGAGCCGGACGCGCTCGTGCAGCCGGGCACGCAGCTGCGCGGCGCGACGCATATCGCGGCGGGCGCCGAGGTCGGCCCGGGCTGCACGCTCACCGACACCCGCGTGGGCGAGGACGCGCGCGTGCTTCACACGGTCGCGGACTCCGCCGAGATCGGCGCGGCGGCGAACGTCGGCCCGTACACGTACCTGCGCCCCGGCTCCCGGATCGGCGCGAAGGCGAAGGCGGGGGCGTTCGTGGAGATGAAGAACGCCGAGATCGGCGAGGGTACGAAGGTGCCGCATCTGTCGTACGTGGGCGACGCGACCATCGGCGACTACACCAACATCGGCGCGGCCTCGGTCTTCGTGAACTACGACGGGGTGGCCAAGCATCACACCACGATCGGCTCGCACTGCCGCACCGGCGCCGACAATATGCTTGTGGCGCCTGTCACTATCGGGGACGGCGCATACACCGCCGCGGGATCGGTCATCACTAAGGATGTGCCCCCCGGTTCGCTTGCCGTCGCGCGCGGACAGCAGCGGAATATCGAGGGCTGGGTGGCCCGCAAGCGCCCCGGCAGCGCCGCTGCGGACGCGGCCGCCAAGGCCGCCGAAGACCAAGGTCACGACAGCTGACCGGGGAAACGGGAGCGCCCAATGGGGCGTACCGTGGTGAAGCACAGACCAAGCGGCGGCGGATTCCCCGTAAAGGCCGCTGACACCTGAGGAGAACGTGCTGTGACCGGGATCAAGACGACCGGTGAGAAGAAGCTGATGCTCTTTTCCGGCCGCGCCCACCCTGTTCTCGCCGAGGAGGTCGCGCACCAGCTCGGTGTCGGCCTCGTCCCGACCAAGGTCTTCGACTTCGCCAATGGCGAGATCTACGTCCGCTACCAGGAGTCCGCCCGCGGCGCCGACTGCTTCCTGATCCAGAGCCACACGGCTCCGATCAATAAGTGGATCATGGAACAGCTCATCATGATCGATGCGCTGAAGCGCGCGTCGGCCCGCTCGATCACCGTGATCGTGCCCTTCTACGGATACGCGCGTCAGGACAAGAAGCACCGCGGCCGCGAGCCGATCTCGGCGAAGCTGGTGGCGGACCTGATGAAGACTGCGGGTGCGGACCGTATCGTCACGGTCGATCTGCACACCGACCAGATCGTCGGCTTCTTCGACGGCCCGGTGGACCACCTCTTCGCGCTGCCGATCCTGGCGGACTACGTGGGCGCCAAGGTCGACCGGGACAAGCTCACGGTCGTCTCCCCGGACGCCGGCCGGGTACGGGTCGCCGACCGCTGGTGCGACAGGCTCGGCGCGCCCCTCGCGATCGTGCACAAGCGGCGCGACAAGGATGTGGCGAACCAGGTCACCGTGCACGAGGTCGTCGGTGACGTCGAGGGCCGGGTCTGTGTGCTGGTCGACGACATGATCGACACCGGTGGCACCATCTGCGCGGCGGCCGACGCGCTCTTCGCGCACGGCGCCGAGGACGTCATCGTGACGGCCACGCACGGCGTGCTGTCCGGTCCGGCCGCGGACCGGCTGAAGAACTCCAAGGTGAGCGAATTCGTCTTCACCAACACCCTGCCCACCCCCGGCGAGCTCGAGCTCGACAAGATCACGGTGCTGTCGATGGCGCCGACGATCGCGCGGGCGGTGCGCGAGGTCTTCGAGGACGGCTCGGTGACCAGCCTCTTCGAGGACGAGGAAGTTCCCGTGCACTGATCCCGTGCACTGAAGATCGATTTCTGATGCGGCCTCCCGGCCGGGTAGACTCACAGGGTTGCTCGGCGAGGGAGGCCGCATTCTTGTGCGGCGCTCCGTTATCGACGCGCTCCTCGTAAGCAGGAAGTCGTGTGCCGGGTAACCGCCGATTTTCCTAGAGAGCTACGAGGAGTGCCCCATGGCTGAGGTCAAGATCAAGGCCGAGACCCGCACCGAGTTCGGCAAGGGCGCGGCCCGCCGGCTGCGCCGCGCCGACAAGATTCCCGCCGTCGTTTACGGCCACGGCGAGGACCCGCGCCACATCGCGGTCGACCACCACGAGCTGCTGATGGCCGTCCGTACCCCGAACGTCCTGATCAACCTGGACATCGAGGGCAAGTCCCAGCTGGTGATCCCGAAGGACGTGCAGCGCGACGTGCTGCGCCAGGGCATCCTCGAGCACGCCGACCTGCTGGCTGTGAAGCGCGGCGAGAAGGTGGGCGTCGAGGTCCCGATCGTCACCGAGGGCGAGCTGGCCCCGGGCGGCAACCTGCTGGAGCACGTCTACAACGCGCTGCCGGTCGAGGCCGAGGCCACGCACATTCCGGAGTCCGTCACCGTGTCCATCGACGGTCTGGAGGCCGGTGCCACGGTTTACGCGAAGGACGTTTCGCTGCCGCAGGGCACGACGCTCGCCATTGATGGCGAGGAGGCCGTGCTGCACGTGGTCGCCGCGCAGGCCGAGGAGCCCGAGGAGGCTGCCGAGGGCGAGGAGGCCGCTGAGGGCGAGGCTCCTGCCGAGGCTGCGGCTGAGTAAGTCGGTTTTACCCACCCGCCCGCCCGTTGCTGTCGCTCCGGGTGGGCGGGTGGGGCTTTTTCGTCGGTGGCCATCGGGTGCGCGGCCGCCGGACGCCTTGAGTGATGGCCGGCACTGAAGCTACGGAGAGACGCATGGCTGAGCAGGAGCCCTGGCTCGTTGTCGGGCTCGGTAATCCTGGGCCCGGGTATGCCGGGAATCGGCATAACGTCGGGTTCATGGTCGCCGACCTGCTCGCCGGGCGGATCGGTGGGCGGTTCAAGACGCACAAGGCGCGGGCGCAGGTCGTCGAGGGGCGGCTCGGGGTGCCCGGCGGGGCCATGGCGCGCGTCGTGCTCGCCAAGCCGATGACGTACATGAATCTCTCCGGGGGGCCCGTGTCCGCGCTCGCCGGGTTCTACAAGGTGCCGCTTGAGCGGATCGTCGTCGTGCACGACGAGCTGGACCTCGATTACGGGGTGCTGCGGCTGAAGCTCGGCGGCGGCGACAACGGGCACAACGGGCTGAAGTCCATCTCCAAGTCGCTGGGGCGGGAGTATCCGCGGGTGCGGTTCGGCATCGGCCGGCCGCCGGGGCGGATGGAGGTGGCGGACTACGTCCTGAAGGACTTCTCCGGCGCCGAGCGCAAGGAGCTCGACTACTTCGTCGACCGGACGGCGGACGCGACCGAGGCGCTGGTCCTCGAAGGGCTCGAAAGGGCACAGAACACGTTCAACTCCTGAGCCTGGTCGCCGCGCCCGCGGCGCCGGCTACGAACGGTCCCGGTCACGGCAAAGGTGACAACGGCACCGTGAAGATCCATGACGCGATGACCGACGGCGACGGGCACGGCCGCAGCGCGGAACTGGCGCTGCCGGACGGCCACTACAAGTCGGACAAGGAGCCCCCGCCCGGGAAGCCGGAGCCGCACGCCACGAAATGCCCCCGCCCACCCGCCCCTCGAAGGGGCGGGTGGGCGGGGGCATTTACGCACCCACGTGGCGGCCGACCGCAGGGCAACTCGCCTGCGGCACGGAGCAACGGGCGGGCGGGTGGGCGCGCCCCGCGCCGTGGCCGGCCGCCAGGTCAGCCCGTGTTGCGCAGGCCCGCCGCCACCCCGTTCACCGTCAGCAGCAGCGCCCGGCTCAGCACCGGGTCCGAGGCCTCCCCCGCGGCAGCGGCATCGCGCTGGCGCTTCAGCAGCGTGACCTGGAGGTACGAGATCGGGTCCAGGTAGGCGTCGCGGATGCGGAAGGTCTGCTTCAGGACCGGGTTGGCGTCCAGGAGCTTCTGGCCGCCCGTGATGCGCAGGACCTCCTCGATCGTCAGCGCGTGCTCGGCCTCGATGAGGTCGAAGACGTGCTTGAGCTCGTCGGGGACCAGCGTGTCCACGTAGTGGCGGGCGATCCGCAGGTCCGTCTTGGCGAGGGTCATCTCGACGTTGGCGAGGAAGTTGCGGAAGAAGTGCCAGTGCTCGTAGGCCTCGTCGAGTACGGGCGCGACGCCCGCCTCGCGGGCCGCCTTCAGCCCGGAGCCCACCCCGTACCAGCCGGGCACGATCTGCCGCGACTGGGTCCAGCCGAAGACCCACGGGATCGCCCGCAGCCCGTCGAGCCCGGCGCCGCTGTCGGGGCGGCGCGAAGGCCGCGAGCCCAGGTGCAGGTCCGCGAGCTGATCCACCGGCGTCGAGGCGAAGAAGTACGCCGGCAGATCCGGGGTTTCCACCAGCTTCCGGTACGCGTCGTGCGCCGCGTCCGAGACGGTGTCCATCGCGCCGTCCCAGCGGGCCAGCGCCTCGTCGGACTGCCGCGGCGCGGTGTGCAGGGCCGAGGCCTGCAGCGTGGCCGCCACCGTCAGCTCCAGGTTCTCCCGGGCGAGGGAGGGGACCAGGTACTTGTCGGAGATGACCTCGCCCTGCTCGGTCACCTTGATCTCGCCCTCAAGCGTGCCCCACGGCTGCGCGAGGATCGCGTCATGCGTGGGGCCGCCGCCGCGGCCGACGGTGCCGCCGCGGCCGTGGAAGAGCCGCAGCCGGACGCCGTGCCGGTGCGCCACGTCGCGGAGGCGCCGCTGGGCGCGGTGGATCTCCCACTGGGAGGTCGTAATGCCGCCGAACTTCGACGAGTCCGAGTAGCCGAGCATGACCTCCTGCAGGTCGCCGCGGAGCGCGACCAGGCGGCGGTACGACGGGTCGGACAGCATCGCGTCCAGCAGCTCGTCCGCGATCTTCAGCTCGTCCGTCGTCTCCAGCAGCGGGACGATGCCGATCTTCGCCCAGCCGGCGTGCAGATCGATCAGGCCCGCCTCCCGGGCCAGCACGGCCGCGGCGAACACGTCGTCCGCGCCCTGGCACATGGAGATGATGTACGACTCGATGACCTCGGGCCCAAAGGTCTCCAGGGCCTTCCTGACGGTCGTAAAGACGCCGAGGGTCTTCGCCCCCGCCTCGTCCAGCGGCGCCGGCGACGGGGCCAGCGGACGCCGCGAGCGCAGCTCCTTCGCGAGGAGCTGCTGGCGGTAGTCGCGCGGCATGTCCACGTAGCGCCACGACTCCTCGCCGAGGCGGTCGAAGAGCTGGCCGAGGGCGTGGTGGTGGGCGTCGGCGTGCTCGCGTACGTCCATCGTGGCGAGGTGCAGGCCGAAGGCGGAGATCGTACGGATCACCCGCTCCAGCCGGCCGTCGGCGACCAGGCCGCCGCGGTGGTCGCGCAGCGAGGACTGGATAAGGCGCAGGTCCTCGATGAGCTCGCCGGTGCCGAGGTAGTCGCGGCCGACGGCGTGCGGGGTGCCTTCGGCGAGGCGCTCGCGGGTGTTGAGGAGCTTCTGCCGGATGCAGGTGGCCTTGAGGCGGTACGGCTCCTCGGAGTTCAGCCGCTTGTAGCGCGGGCTGATCTCGGGCAGCAGCTCCAGGTCCCGCTGCAGAGACGTGAGCAGCTCGTCGGTCGCGCCGCAGTTGCGGATCGAGTTCGACAGCGCGCCGCGCAGCTCGTCGATGTGCTCCAGGGCGTCGGTGATGCCGTGCTCGTGCTGGAGGACGAGCACCTCCCAGGTGACGCCCGGGGTGACGTTCGGGTTGCCGTCGCGGTCGCCGCCGATCCAGGTGCCGAAGGTGAGCGCGCGGGTGCCCGCGGGCAGCGGGGCGCCGGCCCGGTCCAGCTCGCTCGCCAGGTCCTCCAGGACGTCGCCGACGGCGCCGCGGCCGAGCTCGTCCAGGTAGTAGATGGCGTTACGGGCCTCGTCCGCCGGCTCCGGGCGGGCCACCCGCAGCTCGTCGGTCTGCCAGATCAGGTCCACGACCTCGGCGAGCCGGCGGTCGACGCGGCGCCGGTCGCCTTCGCCGGTCCTGCCGGAGCCGTCGAGCAGCTCGGCGACCTCGCGCAGCTTCGTCAGCACGCTGCGGCGGGCGGCCTCGGTCGGGTGGGCGGTGAAGACGGGCCGGACGCCGAGGTTGGCCGCGGTCTGCTGGAGGTGCTCGGGGTCGGCGTCTTTGAGCATGTCGGCCGTACGGGAGAGGAGTCCGCCCTCGGCCGCGCGCTTCTCGCGGAACTCGCGGCCGCGGTGCACCTGCTCGGTGACGTTCGCCAGATGGAAGTACGTGGAGAAGGCCCGTACCAGACGGGCCGCGGTCTCCAGGTCGGTCTGCTGCAGCAGGGTCGCGGCGGCCTCGCCGTCGGCCCGGGTGAGATGGCGCACTCGCTCGACGAGCTCGAGCAGCTCCGGGCCCTCCTGGCGGACGAGCGTCTCGCCCAGGAGATCGCCCAGGCGGCGGATGTCGGCGCGCAGCTCGGCGTTGGCGGCTGCCGCCGCGGGCTCGGTGGCTCCCGGGGTGTCCGGGGTCGCCACCGGGCGCTGTGGCGTGTCGGCACTGGTCACAGGTGCGGCTCCTTGCGGGGGCGGTTCTTTGCCTGAGGGTGCGTGCGGACCACGCTGTCCGGTGGTCCCCAGAATAGGCGCGGCCGTCCAGGGGCATTCCCACCCGTCCGGGGAATGGACAGCGCACGCCCCGGGCACGTATGAGGCAGGCCGGGGCGTTGAACGCTTCGAGGACCGTAGTCCGGCTCTGGTCGGCGCTCGGAAAGGCATGCCATACTTACGCAACCGTAGGTTACGCAACCGTAATGAACGGTTACCCAGCGCCATCAGAGCGCTTCTGTCCTGCCCCCGTCCCCGAGGGATGCATATGCCCACCAGCCCCGATGTGATCGACGAGGCACCGCGCACCGCCGGCACCTCCGCTACTGAGCCGTCCGCCACGCTCGGCGGCGAGAGCAAGCGCTCTCTCGAGCAGATCACGCTCCTGGCCTTCATCATCGTGCCGTTCGTCGCCCTCGTCGCCGCCGTGCCGCTGTCCTGGGGCTGGGGGGTGAGCTGGCTCGACCTCGGCCTGCTGGTCTTCATGTACTTCCTGGGTCTGCACGGCATCACCATCGGCTTCCACCGCTACTTCACGCACGGCTCGTTCAAGGCCAAGCGCCCGCTGCGGATCGTCCTCGCCATCATGGGCTCGATGGCCGTCGAGGGCCCGCTGGTCCGCTGGGTGGCGGACCACCGCAAGCACCACAAGTTCTCCGACGCCGAGGGTGACCCCCACTCGCCCTGGCGCTACGGCGAGACCGTGCCTGCGCTGATGAAGGGCCTGTGGTGGGCACACATCGGCTGGATGTTCGACGAGGAGCAGACCTCGCAGCAGAAGTACGCGCCCGACCTGATCAAGGACAAGGCGATCCGTAACATCTCCCGCCAGTTCGTGATGTGGACGGTCGTATCGCTGGCCTTCCCGGCCGTCGTCGGCGGCCTGGTGACCATGTCGTGGCAGGGCGCCCTGTCGGCGTTCTTCTGGGCGTCGCTGGTCCGGGTGGCGCTGCTGCACCACGTGACCTGGTCGATCAACTCCATCTGCCACGCGGTGGGCAACCGCCCGTTCAAGTCCCGCGACCGCTCCGGGAACGTGTGGTGGCTGGCGATCCTGTCCGGCGGCGAGTCCTGGCACAACCTGCACCACTCCGACCCGACGTCGGCGCGGCACGGCGTCATGAAGGGCCAGCTGGACTCCTCCGCCCGGCTGATCCGCTGGTTCGAGAAGCTCGGCTGGGCGTACGACGTGCGCTGGCCGTCGGAGGAGCGCCTCGCCTCGAAGCGCGCGGACCGGGTCCCCGGCATCGCGGGCGCCGCGGCGGAGGCCTCCCGTGAGAAGGCCGGTGCCGCAGACGCGGCATGATGGCGTGGTGGCGACCGACGACAGAGCAGACAGTGCAGCAGCATCCGGCCCCGCCGGGGGGAAGCCCTCCCGGCGGGCCCGCCGAGTCCGGATGTCTGGCAAGGAGCGTCGCGAGCAACTGGTGACGGTCGGCCGCACCCTCTTCGCCGAGCGCGGCTTCGAGGGCACGTCGGTGGAGGAGATCGCGGCCAAGGCCGGGGTCTCCAAGCCGGTGGTGTACGAGCACTTCGGGGGCAAAGAGGGCTTGTACGCGGTGGTCGTCGACCGCGAGATGCGGACGCTGCTCGACTCGGTGACGGGGGCGCTCACCGCGGGGCACCCGCGGGAGCTGCTGGAGCAGGCGGCGTTCGCGCTGCTGGACTACGTGGAGCACGACTCGGACGGCTTCCGCATCCTGGTGCGGGACTCCCCTGTCGCCCAGTCGCACGGCTCCTTCGCCTCGCTGATCAGCGATATCGCGCGCCAGGTCGAGGACATCCTCGGCCTGGAGTTCAAGTCCCGCGGCTTCGACGCGAAGCTGGCGCCGCTGTACGCGCAGGCGCTGGTGGGCATGGTCGCGCTGACCGGGCAGTGGTGGCTGGACGCGCGTAAACCGAAGAAGGCCGAGGTCGCGTCGCACCTGGTCAACCTGGCCTGGAACGGGTTGTCGGGGCTGGAGGCCAAGCCGCGCCTGGTGGGGCACCGGAAGGCCTGAGCGACCCCGCCCCGCCCGGCTGGCCACTTCCGTCGCACCCACCGGAAAACCCCTGGCGTTCGCCCGTAGGCTGGTGGTTATGACCACGACGGGGGAAGCAGGACCCACCGCCGGGGGTGCCGCCGGGGGGCGGGCGCGCTCGGGAGTCTGGTGGTGGGAGCGGCGCAGATCCATGGTGCTGGACGGGTCGCTCGCGGCCGTGTCCGCCGCGGAGTGCGGGGTCGAGGGGGTCAAGTTCGCCTGGGAGGCGGGGCTGCCCGTCGCCGTGGGCGTCATTTTCGGGGTGCTGGCCGGGGCGGTGCTGCTGCTGCGGCGGCGGTGGCCGATCGCGGTGGTGCTGGTCGGGATCGCCATCATCCCTGCTGAGATGGGCTTTCTGCTGTCCGTGGTGGGGCTGTACACCCTCGCCGCTTCCGAGGTGCCGCGCCGGATCACCGGCGTGCTGGCCTCGATGTCCGTCGCGGGCCTGCTGATCGTCACCTTCCTGCGGATGCATCACGAGATGGCCGCGAACACCGGACATGCCGAGGTGTGGCTCGTCTCACTCGTCGCCGTGCTGATGTCGCTCGGGATCACCGGGCCGCCGGTGCTCCTCGGGCTGTACGTGGGCGCGCGCCGGCGGCTCGTCGAGTCGCTCCGGGAGCGCGCCGCCGGCCTCGAACGCGAGCTGTCGCTGCTCGCGGACCGGGCGGAGGAGCGGGCCGAGTGGGCGCGGGGCGAGGAGCGGACCCGTATCGCGCGGGACATGCACGATGTCGTGGCGCATCGGGTGAGCCTGATGGTGGTGCATGCGGCCGCGCTTGAGGCGGTGGCCGTGAAGGACCCGGAGAAGGCGGTACGGAACGCCTCCCTGGTCGGCGACATGGGGCGGCAGGCGCTGACGGAGCTGCGGGAGATGCTCGGGGTGCTCCGGAGCGATGCCGCCGATGCGGCGCCCGTGCAGGCCGCGGAGCCGTCGCGGTCGTCCGCGACGGCGATCGCCGTCGAGGAGGAGAACGGCGGGCCGTGCCTCGATGACCTGGAGGAGCTGATCGGGGAGTCGCGGGCCGCCGGGATGACGGTCGAGCTGACGGTGGACGGGGAGCGCGGGTCGTACGGCGCGCAGGTGGAGCAGACGCTGTACCGGGTGGTGCAGGAGGCGCTCACCAACGTCCACAAGCACGCGCCGGGGGCGGCGGCCACGGTGCGGCTGGCGCACCGGGAGGGCGGCGAGGTGGCCGTGCTCGTGGTGAACGGGCCGTCCGACGCCGGATCCCGTAACGCCGGGCTGCCGAGCGGCGGCAATGGGCTGATCGGGATGAAGGAGCGGGTCGCCGGGCTGGGCGGCGGCTTTGTGTCGGGGCCGACGGATGAGGGTGGGTTCCGGGTGTCGGCGGTGCTGCCTGCGGCGGTTGGCTGACGCTGGGGTCCTTAGTGTGGGCCGGGCCGGGGTTCCACGACACCACCGGAAAAACGTGGTGGTCGGCTGCTGCTCGGTGCTGGGTTTTTCCGGCGGCGTCGTTCCACCCCGGCCCTCCTTGGGCGGGCGGCCTACGACGGGAGGCGGGCCGGGAGGGCTCCCGTGATCAGGGCGGTCAGCGCCGCGTCCATGTCCACGCCCAGGTAGTAGTCGCCGCTGTGGTCCAGGGCGTAGGTCCGGCCCTCCGCGTCGATCGCCAGGACCGCGGCGGGACCCTCGCCGATGAGCTCCGCGCCCAGCGGGGCGACCTCCGTGCCCAGGGAGCGGCCCAGGTCGCCGAGCGTACGGGCCAGGTGCAAGCCGTGGGACGGGTCGATCGTGAAGGCGGGCGGGGCCAGGTCGCGGCCGGGGCCGTGGCCCGCGAGGTGCAGGGCGCCGAACTCCGCCCAGGCCTCCACCGCCGCGGGAAAGACGCTGTGCCGGTGGCCGCCGGGGGAGATGTGGGCGCGGAGCTCGTCGGCCCAGTACTCGGCGCGCCTTATGTCCCAGCGGCCCGGGTGCCAGCCGGCGGTGCGCAGCGCGTTGTCGACGTCCGGGGGGAAGCGGTGGGGGGTGACGCTTTCGTACGGGGTGGTCACGAAGCGCCGTCCAGCACCCGTACGCCGAAGTGCGTGAGCAGCGCCGTACAGGAGCGGCAGGGCGGCGCGAAGCGGCCGTGCAGCGGGTCGCCGTCCTCGCGGATGTGGCGGGCGGTGAGTTTGGCCTGCTTCAGGGCGCGCTTGGCCTCGCCGGTGGTGAGAGGTTTCTTCGCGGCGCGTTTGCCGCGGGCCGCCTCGGTGGCCGTGAGGTGGCGGGAAAGCAGCGCCGGCTCCGGGCAGCGGCCGGTCCAGCGCTCGCGGTGATCGCCCGGGAGGGCGTCGAGGAAGTCGCGCACCAGGGGGTGGAGTTCGGGCGGGCGGGCCGCCTTTGAACCCGTACAGGTGAGGGTTTCGCCGCGGACCGAGAGCGCGGCGGCGACCGCCGGCAGGATGCCGTCGCGGCGCCGGACAGGCGTGGGCGGCCCGATGGGCCGGCTCCATCCGGAGCGCGGATCTGCGGCAGTGTTGTGCATAGCTCTGGTCAGCCTCCCCCGTGTCTCGCAGTCGACAGCTTGCCACATTGTGGAAAGTCACAGCCCCGACAAGCGTGAGAAGACGGGCAAGCCCGTCATAGCGCTGACCAGGGCGGGACTGCCGACGGCCACACCCCATAGGCTGTGCTTGAGCAACACGGATGTCAGGGGGCAAACGCGATGAGGACTGGCCAGGATGGCCGGCGAGCGAGCGGAGCGACTGCCGCCGCGCCACCCAACAGCGCCTATGCCGGGCAGGTCGTGACCTTCCCGGATCCGGTACGGGCGAGCCGCTACCCGCAGGGCGTGCGGGTGGACCCCGACGGCTTCCCGGACTTCTCGCCGTACGCCCGCGCCGCCGCCGAGATCGCCGAGCCGCCGACCGGGTTCGGGATCGACGAGCTGCGGCTGACCGATTACGTATCGGCCAATGCGGCGCTGGCGGCCAAGGGCGACGAGCTGTTCGCCGGGCTGCCCCCGGTGGCGACGCCGCATGGCTGGACCTGGCATCACGTGGCCCGCTCGCGCCGCATGGAGCTGATCCCCGTCGAGGTGAAGGCGCTGCTGCGCCACCACGGCGGCCTGGCGACCGCCGCGGTGAACCAGGACAAGCGTGGCACGCGGCCGCTGCAGGAGACCCGGCCGGTGCACTTCGAGCTGCCCGCCGACGGCGTCGCGGTGACCGAGGAGCAGGTGCAGGGCATCGAGGAGACGCTCGGGTACCGGCTGCCGGGCGCTTATCGGTCGTTTTTGAAGGCGGCGGGTGGCTGCGCGCCCAAGGCGCCGGCGCTCGACCCGGAGCTGGGGCTGCTGGTGGACCAGCCGTTCCTCACGGTCAGCAGCGATGCCTCGATGGCCGACATCGTGTACGCCAACAAGTGCCTGCGCGACCACCTGACCAAGGACTTCCTGGGCGTCGCCTTCCTCCAGGGCGGCGTGCTCGCGGTGAAGACCAAGGGGGAGCGGCGCGGCTCGGTGTGGCTGTGCCCGTACGACGATGCACGTGATTACGACGGTGCGTACACGGTCGCGGAGCGCATGGAGCGGCTGCTGCTTTTCTGCGGCGCCGACTTCGACGACTTCCTCGAGCGGCTCGCCGGCGGCCCGCCGGAGCTGGAGACCGTGGCGAACCTGATGGTGGACGGCGGCTTCGCCCGCGCCGTCCCGGTGAAGGGGTGACGACAGTGGTCACTATGGCTCAGGCGCAGGAGCGCGCCGAGAAGTGGGTCAATGGCGGTGTCTCCGCGTACGAGCACCGCGAGGTGAAGGTGCGCGAGTTCGGCCTGGGCTTCGTGGCCTGGGCGGAGGACCGCGCGGACGGCCCGGTCGTGGAGGGCTCGCAGCTGCGGCTGGTGATCGCCCGCGAGTCGGGGGATGTGTCGCTGTGGCCCGGGCTGCCGGTCGCCGAGGTGATCCGGCGGTACGAGGAGGAGTACGGGTCGGGGGCGCCGGCGGCGTCGACGCCGCCTGGTGGCCGGGTTGACCTGGAGGCCACGTCCTTCCTGCTGACGCCGCCGGAGTGGCTGCAGGAGGCGGCGGACAAGATCGGCATTGGGGGGAGCCCATCCGGCGGGGGCGCCGGGGGGCAGTCCGGCGGGGCCGGGGTGCCGGGGCAGGCGGCGCCTTCGGCGCCGGGTGCGCCCGCGGGAGCTTCGGCGCCTGGCGCGCCGGGTGCGCCCGGGGGACCTTCTGCACCTGCTGGGCCTTCGGCGCCGGGTGTGCCCGCGGGGTCTTCGGCGCCGGGTGCTCCCGGCGGACCTTCGGCGCCTGGCGCGCCTGGGGGACATTCCGCGCCTGCGGCGCCTTCGGCGCCCGCCGCGCATTCCGCGCCCGGGGCTCCCGCCGCGCCCTCTTCCGGCGGTGCGCAGTGGAACGACGCCGACTCCACCGACCAGCCCGCCACCGTCTTTGCGCCGCCGCTGAGCGGCTCCGATGACGACGACACCCCGCCTCCGCCGGCGGGCGTGCGTCCTGAGGCTCGTACCGAGCGGATGCAGGGGCCGCCGGATCTGCCGCCCACGCAGCTGGCGCAGCCCGCGGTGCCGGAGCGGCCCTCCGGCCAGTCCACGCCGCCCCCGCCGCCTCCGCCGGGCGTGCCCGGCGCCTCGCGCGGCGGGCAGACGCCTGGGGCGCCCTCCGCACCTGGCGGTCCCGGTGCTCCCGGCGCGCCGGGCGCGCCCGGCGCCCCCGGCTCGCAGGGCGGTCCGCCGCCCGCGCCGCGCGCCGGTGGTGGTGCCGGTGACATCGCCGAGGCCGATACGAGCAAGGCCGAGGCGCCCGTCTCGCGCGGTGGCCGCCGCGGCTCCGGTCCGAGCGTGCCGCCGCCTCCGGGTGCGCCCGGTACGCCTGGTGCGCGTTCCAACCCGTCGGCTCCCTCCGGTCCTTCGCAGGGTCAAGGTGGCGACGACAGCGCGGCTCGCGCTTACATCCCGACGCAGCTGGTGCCGCAGTCGGAGGGGAACCTCCCGATGCCCGGCCAGCAGCCGCCGTCGGGCGGCCCGGGTGCCCCGCCGCCGCCTGCCCCGGGTGGTCCCGGCGCGCCGCCTCCCGGCGGTCCCGGCGCCCCGGCGGGCCCGCCGCCGGGCGGCCCCGGCGCACCTCCGCCGCCGCACGGCGCCGCTCCCGGCGCTCCCGCCGCACCGCCCGCAGGCCCCGGCGCTCCGCCGCCAGGCCCGGGTGGCCCCCCGCCAGGCCCGGGTGGTCCGCCGCCCGGTCCCGGCGGACCCCCGCCCGGCATGGGCGGCCCCGGCATGCCCCCGCCGCCGCATGGCGCAGGCCCCGGCGGCCCGGGAGGTCCGCCGCCCGGCGGCCCCGGCGCACCCCCGCCCCAGGGCGGTGCCGGCTACGGCTACCCGCAGCCTCCCGCAGGCGTGCCCACCGTCGGTCCCGGCTATCTCGCCGTGCTCCGCTACCGGGCCACCGACGGCTCCGAGCAGCAGGTCATGCGCCGCTCGGCGCCCGGCACCCCGCACCCGGAGTGGCAGATCCTGCACGAGCTGCGCGGCATGAACATCCCGCCGCAGCAGGTCCTGGAGCTGCACACCGAGCTGGAGCCGTGCGACCTGCCCGGCGGCTACTGCGCCCGCATGATCAAGGAGACCTGGCCGCAGGCGCGGCTGTCGCACACCGCCGCGTACGGCCGCGACCACGCCTCCCGGCAGCAGGGCATGCAGCACCTGATCGAGCACCAGGGCGAGCTGCACCAGGTCGCCGACGGCCCGGCCCGCCCGCGCCCGCAGCGCGTCCCGCTGCCGGGCCCCGGGCAGGTCCCGCCGGCCCCGCCGGTGCCGCCGCAGGCGATCGCGCAGGAGCTGTCGCAGGCCTTCGGGCCGCAGGGCATCCACCGTTACGACCAGCGCGCCGTCTCCCGCCAGGGCGTGCCCGACGTGGTCGCGCAGAACCTCGTCTGGGCGGGGCTGCCGGTCGACTTCGGCCCGTTCTTCTGGGCGCAGGTGCGGCCGAACCAGCCCGTGCCGACGCTCGCCGAGCTGGCCGCGGAGCAGCGCGTCCAGGCGGCGCCGGACGCCGGCTCGTACCTCGTCATGGGCAATGACTTCGGCCGCCAGCTGTGCGTCCAGTACGGCACCGCGCACATCGTCGCCGTACCGATGGAGGCTGCGCCCGGCGGCGGTTCGCAGCCGCCGCAGTTCGTGAACTCCGGGCTGCCCGAGTTCACCCGCTGCCTCGCGATGCTGGGCCGGATGTGGCGCCTGCGGTTCGGGCTCACCCCCGATCAGGCGGGCCGCTGGACGGTTGATTTCCAGTCCCAGCTGATGGCGCTCGACCCCGCCGCGCTGGAGGGTCCCGACCACTGGTGGTCGGTGCTGCTCGAGCAGATGTGGGATGGCCTGATCTAGGCAAAGAGAAAACCGCAGCGCCCGACAAGCGCGCGAACAAGCGCCCCGCCGATCACCGGCGGGGCGCTTTCGTGCATCATTGACCGGAATAGCTACGGAGTGTCGCTTTATGACCGTTTCGCTCCGATCCTGCAAGATGACCGCCGACAGGTGGATCGCCGTATGAAGGAAAGGGGCTCGCGGGATGAGTGCAGACTCCGTTGTCAGGCCGCCCGGAAGCTTCAGCACCGTCCGGGGCGGCAAGGGCTTCCGCCGCGAGCAGGTCGACGCCGCCGTCCACCGCCTCGCCGACGAACGCGACGCCGCCTGGGAACGCGCGGCCCGCCTCACGGTCCTGGCCAAGGACATGGAGGCCGAGCTCATCGCCGTACGAGCCCAGCTCGACTCCCTCGGCGAGCAGTCCTTCGCGGAACTCGGCGACCGCGCCCAGTTCCTGCTCGCGCTGGCCGAGGAGGAGGCCGTCGACCTGCTGGTGCGCGCGCGGGCCGAGGCCGATCAGGTACGCGGCGAGGCCGAGGGCGCGGCGACGGCCGTACGATCTGCTGCGCAAAGCTACGCCGACGAGCTCACGGCGGAGGCGGAGGCCCGCTACAAGGGCGCCTACGGCGCCAACCAGCAGGAGGCGGAGGAGCTGCTCGCCACGGTCCGCGACGCCGCGGAGGCGGACCGCCGCGAAGCCACGGAGGCCCTGGAGGAGATGCGCCGCCGCACGGCGGGCATGCTCGACGACTCGGGCCAGGAGTGGAAGGCGGCCGAGGCCGAGCTGGCCCTGGAGATGCGCGAACGCGCCGAGCAGATGGACGCCGAGCTGGCCGATCGCGCCGCGTACGCCAAGCGGATGCTGGCGGAGTCGCAGGCTGCTCATGCTGCGGCGGAGGAGGATACGCGTGGTGTGGCTGATGAAGCTGCGGCGCGCTGTGAGCAGATCCTCGCGGAGGCGCGGGTGCGGGCGGAGCGCATCGAGCATGAGGCGGAGCGGGGGCGTCGCGATGCGGATCGGCGGAGGGAGGAGCTGCAGGCGCATATGGAGCATATTCGGAGCAGCTTGACGGCCATTACGGGGCGGCATCCGGATGGGGCGCCGGAGAGTGGGGGGTCGGTGCCGGGGTCGCGGGCGGGGGAGTGAGGGGGGAGAGGCTGAGGGAGTGAGGGGCTAGTTCACAGCCTGTGGATAACTTTGGGTGGTGGGGGCCGTTGCTGTCGGTACGGGCGGCTTGGCATCGGATGGTGACGGCCGCGTCGCCGTCTTGCGGTGTGGCTCGGTGCCGGCTGGTTTGGCTGGCTGCGGAGGAGTGAGGGGCTGGGGGCGGGTTGGTCTGCCGGGTGACGCCTTGGGGGTGGGGGTGCGGGGGCCTGAGGGCTGCCGGTGCCTGGGGGTGCGGGGGGCCTGAGGGCTGGCGGTGCCTGGGGGCTGGCGGGGTTGTGGAGGTGGGGCGCGTCTGGCTGGCAGGGGGCGCGCGAGGGGTGGTCGTGCGCTCTTTTTCATTGGGGTGTGTTGTGGCGCTTGGTACCGAGGTGGTGGCAGCCGCCGGGGGCGGTCGGTTGGCCACACTTGCGGCGGCGCTAAGCCTTGGGATGCCTCGCTGCGCCTCGCCATGCCTTGGTACCAAGCGCCACGACACGGCCCCACGAAAAAGAGCGCACGGGCACCCGGCGCGCGCCCCTCGCAGACCGCCCGCGCCCCCTCCCTCTTCCTCCCTCTTCCTCCCTCTTCCTCCCTCTTCCTCCCTCTTCCTCCCTCTTCCTCCGTCTCTCCTTCTCCCCTCTCCAGAGCCTCTGCCTTCCCCCCCTCCCGCCAAGCCGCCGCCCGGCAGACCAACCCGCCCCCCGCCCCCCACTCCTCCGCAGCCAGCCAAACCAGCCGGCACCGAGCCACACCGCAAGACGGCGACGCGGCCGTCACCATCCGATGCCAAGCCGCCCGTACCCCCTGCCAAGGGCAAGCCCTCAATCCCCGATGACGGGAAACCTCCGCGGAGCCCAAAGCAACGCCACCGCCGCCAACACCGCCGCCCCCGCCGCACCCAAGAAGATGTGATCGACGGCCGCATCGACCGCCCGGCGCACCGGCTCCGTCACCTCCGAGCCCGCCACGTCGTTCAGCCCCGCGCCCGACTCAGACGCAGCCAGCCGCGCACCGATCGTCGCGTTCGCCACCGCCCCGAACAGCGCCGCGCCCACACTCTGGCCGATCTGCCGATTGAAGAGCACCGACGCCGTCGCCGTACCCCGCTCATCCCACCCCACGGTGGACTGGACCCCGATGATCAACGGCAGCTGGAAGATCCCCAGCGCCCACCCCAGCGCGAACATCAGCAGCGCAGGCTGCCACGCCGCCCCCGGATACGGCAGCAGCGGGAAGATCGCCAACACCCCAGCCGCCAGCAGAATGCCGAGCAGCGCCGACTGGCGGAAGCCGATGCGGCCGTACACCTTGCTGGAGAGCGCCGCCGACACCGGCCAGCTCAAAGTCATCACGGAGAGCACGAAGCCGGCCGGGATCGGGTCGAGGCCCAGGACCGTCTGCGCGTACGTCGGCACGAACACCGTCGGCGCCACCATCAGCAGGCCGAGGCAGAACAGCGCCACATTCACCGGCGCGATGGTGCGCCGCCGCCACACCCAGCCGGGGATGATCGGCTCCGCCGCGCGCCGTTCGATCAGCGCAAGCGCGGCGAGACCCGCCACGCTGCCGCCGAAGAGAAGCAGTGAAGGTGCCGAGAGCCACGGCCACGCCACCCCGCCCTGCACCAGCGCCGTGAGCAGCAGGCCGCCGGAGGCGAAGACCGCGAGTGCGCCGGGCCAGTCGATACGGGGCCGGCCCACGCGCTCGCGGCGCGCCTCGCGGAAGTAGCGGCCGATGAGCCACAGGGCGAGCAGGCCGAAGGGGAGGTTGACGAGGAAGATCCAGCGCCAGTCCGCGTAGCCGGCGAGGAGGCCGCCGAGGGCCGGTCCTGCGACGGCGGAGGTCGCCCAGACCGAGGACATCGCGGCCTGGATCTTCGGGCGCTGCTTCAGGGGGTAGAGGTCGGCGGCGATCGTCTGCACCGTGCCCTGGATCGCGCCGCCGCCGAGGCCCTGGAGGATGCGGAAGGCGATGAGTGCGGCCATGTTCCAGGCGGCGGCGCTGAGGAGCGAGCCGGCGAGGAAGACCGTAATGCCGGATATGAGCACGGGTTTGCGGCCGAAGGTGTCGGCGAGCTTGCCGTACACGGGGAGGGTGACGGTGACGGCCAGCATGTAGCCGGAGAAGATCCAGGAGAAGAAGGAGAACCCGCCGAGGTCGGCGACGATCTGCGGGATGGCTGTCGCCACGATGGTGCCCTCCAGGGCGGCGAGCGCCATGGTGAGCATGAGAGCGGCTACCACGCGCCTGCGGCGGGCCGGTGGCGTTTCGCCTGCGGTGTCGCTCGGTGCCGGTTGATCGCGCCTCGCGGCGCTTGCCCTCAAGCGCCGGGCGGGCTTGATATGGGCGTCGCCCTCCGACCGCTTGCTCACGGCACCCCATCCTCTTCCTTAGTTTCCCTGTGCATCTTTCCATCGCGTACGGACTGAGGGGAACCGCCCCGGTCGCCGCCCCCAACCCTGATGCCCGCCGGGCGCGGAGGGGCGTCGCCCCTAGGGGAGCCCCAACAACCCGGACCCGGGCCCGCTCCCCCTCGCGGCCGACGAGTGCCGCCCACCGCCGTTCATAGCCTGGTCAAGGCTCATCGAGGGGGCGGGCCGTACGGCCAAGGGTGGGGTTAGCCCCAGGTCAAGTCGGCGCCCAGCCCCAGCGATTTGCGGGCCGCGGGTCAGCAGACTCAAGGGCGTAAGGCCAGCCCGTAGACGACACCCGTAGACGACACATGACGGACCACACGACAGGAGACAGACTGTGACCACGGCTGTAGCGACGCGCACGGCCGTCGCAGCTCAAGCGCGGCAGGTGACCAAGGCGTACGGGTCGGGGGAGACGCGGGTGGTCGCGCTCGACAATGTCGATGTGGACATCGCCCGCGGGCAGTTCACGGCGATCATGGGGCCGTCCGGCTCCGGCAAGTCGACCCTCATGCACTGCCTCGCGGGGCTCGACACGGTGACCGGGGGCCGGATCTGGATCGACCAGACCGAGGTCACCGGGCTCAAGGACAAGAAGCTCACCCAGCTGCGCCGCGACCGGATCGGCTTCATCTTCCAGGCCTTCAACCTGCTCCCGACGCTGAACGCGATCGAGAACATCACGCTGCCGATGGACATCGCCGGGCGCAAGCCCGACCGGCAGTGGCTGCAGCGCGTCGTGGAGACGGTCGGCCTCGCGGAGCGGCTGAAGCACCGCCCGTCGCAGCTGTCCGGCGGCCAGCAGCAGCGCGTCGCCGTGGCCCGCGCGCTCGCCGCGCAGCCGGAGATCATCTTCGGCGACGAGCCGACCGGCAACCTCGACTCGCGGGCCGGCGCCGAGGTGCTCGGCTTCCTGCGGCGCTCGGTGGACGAGCTCGGGCAGACGATCGTGATGGTGACGCATGACCCGGTCGCCGCCTCGTACGCGGACCGCGTGCTCTATCTCGCCGACGGCCGGATCGTCGACGAGATGCGCAACCCCACCGCCGAGCAGGTCCTCGACCGGATGAAGTCCTTCGACGCGCGTGGGCGGGTGGCCTGAGCCATGACCGTCTTCAGGACTTCGATGCGCAACTTCTTTGCGCACAAAGGGCGGATGGCGCTGTCCGCCATCGCGGTCATGCTGTCGGTGGCGTTCGTGTGCGGCACGCTCGTCTTCTCCGACACCGCCACCTCCACCTTCGACCGGCTCTTCAACTCCACCTCCGCCGACGTGCAGGTCTCCGCGGCGGGCAACAACGCCACGGAGCAGGCCGAGGGCGACAAGCCGCAGCGGACGCTGCCGGCCGCTGACCTGCAGAAGGTCGCCAAGACCAAGGGCGTGAAGTCGGTCGAGGGCGACGTCTACGACACCAGCGTGACCGTCGCCAACAGCGACAACGACAACCTCGGCTCCACCACCGGCGCCCCCACCATCGCCACCAACTGGGACCGCGCGGAGCGGAAGTCGGTCGCCATCGCCTCCGGCAATGCCCCGCGCGGCCCCGACCAGGTGATGATCGACAAGGACGCCGCCGACAAGCACGACGTGAAGCTCGGCGACACTATCCGTACGATCGCGGGCCCCGGCTCCTTCACGGCGAAGGTCGTCGGCATCACGGAGTTCAAGGCCACCAACCCGGGCGCCACGGTCGTCTACTTCGACACCGCCACCGCCCAGGCCAAGCTGCTCGGCAAGACCGACGCCTACTCGGCCCTGATGGTCACCGCGGAGTCCGGCTTCACCAATGAGCTGCTGAAGAAGAACGTCGCCGCGGATCTGGGCAACTCCGCCGCGTACAAGGTGCAGACGAAGGCGCAGGTCGTCGAGGAGAACAAGAGCGATGTCGGCGGCTTCCTCGACGTCATGAAGTACGCGATGCTCGGCTTCGCCGGAATCGCCGTCCTCGTCGGCATCTTCCTCATCGTCAACACCTTCTCGATGCTGGTCGCCCAGCGCACCCGCGAGATCGGCCTGCTGCGCGCCCTCGGCTCCAGCAGGAAGCAGGTCAACAGGTCCGTGCTCACCGAGGCGCTGCTGCTCGGCGTCACCGGTTCGGTCCTGGGTGTCGGCGCCGGCGTCGGCATCGCCGTCGGCCTGATGAAGATGATGACCTCGATGGGCATGAACATCTCCACCGACGACCTCACCATCAAGGCCACCACCCCGGCGATCGGCATCGTCCTCGGCGTCGTCGTCACGGTCATCGCCGCGTACCTGCCGGCCCGCCGGGCGGGCAAGGTCTCCCCGATGGCGGCGCTGCGCGACGCCGGCACCCCCGGCGACCGCAAGGCCGGCGCGGTCCGTACGGTCCTCGGGCTGCTGCTGGTCGGGGGCGGCGCGGCCGGTCTCTGGCAGGCGTCGCAGGCGGACAAGGCGGCCGACGGGTCGATGTTCCTGGCCGGGGGTGTGCTGCTGAGCCTGCTCGGCTTCATCGTCTTCGGTCCGGTGCTCGCGGGTGTGGTGGTACGGATCATCAGCGCGGGCGTGCTGCGGATCTTCGGCCCGGTGGGGCGGATGGCGGAGCGCAACGCGCTGCGCAACCCGCGGCGTACCGGCGCCACCGCCTCGGCCTTGATGATCGGCCTGGCGCTGGTGGCCTGCCTTTCGGTGGTCGGCTCCTCGATGGTGGCCTCGGCCACGGATGAGCTGGACAAGTCGGTGGGGGCGGACTTCATCCTCGAGTCGAGCACGGGGAAGGCGATTCACCCGGAGGCCGCGCAGGCCATGAAGAACGCGCCGAACCTGGCGCATGTGACCGAGGTCAAGTTCCTGGAAGCCGATCTGAAGCTCCCCGACGGCAAGACGGCGGAGACCGACATCTCGGCGGCCTCCCCGAGCTACCGCGAGGACCTGCGGGTCGAGACGGTGGCGGGCGAGCTGAAGGACGCGTACGCCAAGAACTCCATGTCGGTGGACCAGGAGTTCGCGAAGAAGCACCACCTGAAGGTCGGGGACAAAATCCAGGTGGCCTTCCAGGACGGCCGGGCGGGCACGCTGCGGCTGGCGGCGATCACGTCGTCCGACGTGTCGTTCGACAAGGGCGCGATGTACACCTCGATCGCCACGGCCGAGCGCTATCTGCCGGCGGCGGAGCTGCGCACCAGCGAGATCATGTTCGCCGAGGCCGAGCCGGGGAAGGCGGACGCGGCGTACGCGCAGCTGAAGAAGGACCTGAAGCCGTACCCGCAGTTCGAGATCCGCGACCAGTCCGACTTCAAGCAGAACCTCAAGGACCAGGTCGGCCAGATGCTCAACCTGGTCAACGGGCTGCTGGCGCTCGCGATCATCGTGGCGATCCTGGGCGTCGTGAACACCCTGGCGCTGTCGGTGGTGGAGCGGACGCGGGAGATCGGCCTGATGCGGGCGATCGGCCTGTCGCGGCGGCAGCTGCGGCGGATGATCCGGCTGGAGTCGGTGGTCATCGCGATCTTCGGCGCGGTGCTGGGCGTGGGCCTGGGCATGGCGTGGGGCGCGACGGCGCAGCAGCTGCTGGCCCTGGAGGGGCTTAAGGTCCTGGACATCCCGTGGCCCACGATCGCCTGGGTCTTCGCGGGCTCGGCCCTGGTCGGCATCCTGGCCGCCCTGTTCCCGGCCTTCCGGGCGGGCCGGATGAATGTCCTGAACGCGATCGCGACGGAGTAGCGGCCGAGCGATCGCATGGAGCGGCCCGGCACGAATCCCTCGGGGGGCGTGCCGGGCCGTTCGCTGTGCAGTTCCTAGAGCCCGAACTCCTGCGGGTTCACATTGAGCGCCGCGCACGCCTCGCGCAGCACCTGCTCCTCGGCCGGGGCGATGTAGCCGTCCGCGCCGGCGACCACGAAGCCGGTCTGGACGACCGCCTTGGCCTCGGTCGGCTTCTTCGCCGCCTTGGCGATCTCCTGCATGACCTCGGTCTTGCCCTGCATGAAATTGGCCGAGAGCTGATCGGCGTGCTTGTTGAAGCGCGTCCGCAGCTGCTCCGGCGGGAAATTCTTCAGCACGTCGTTCTGCAGGATCAGCGACTCGACGTGCTGCCGCTCGGCCGGGTCGACCGTGCCGTCGGCGGCCGCGACCAGGGCGCACATCGCCATGCTGGCGTCCCGGTAGGCGCCGCTCTTGAGCTCGGTCTTGAGGGAGCCGAGCTGGTTCTTGAGGACGCCCACGAGCTGGGCCTTCGAGGACCCGCCGCGGGAGGAGGACCCGGAGCCCGGCCGCCCGTGACCCCCGGAGCTCCGACCTCCCTGGACCTGCTTGAGGGCCTGCTCCTTGATCCGGTCGAACATCGCCATCCGTGACACCTCGACTACTTGATCGCTTCGTCGGCGCACACTCCGCACGCCGCTCTTTGCCAACGCATTACCTACCCACGAGGTTCCGGCATGCACGTATCCCTGTCTACGACCCCACCACCGAAGCCAGGAACTCCCCGACCCAGCCCAGCAGCTCCCGCCCCACCACCGGCTTGCCGCCGATGGTCTTCGGCACCGGCCGCGGCACCAGCACCTGCTTCGTACCCGCCTTCACCACCGAGCGCGGATACAGCCGCTTCAGCCGCAGCTCCTGCGACTCGCGCAGCTCCACCGGCGCGAACCGGATGTTGCTGCCCTGCAGCACGATCTCGCCCACGCCGCACGCCCGCGCCAGCATCCGCAGCCCCGCCACCAGCAGCAGGTTCTCCACCGGCTCGGGCAGCGGCCCGTAGCGGTCGGTGAGCTCCTCCCGTACGGCCTTGATGTCCTCCTCCGTCGTCGCGGAGGCGATCGAGCGGTACGCCTGCAGCCGCAGCCGCTCGCCCGGGGCGTAGTCGTGCGGGACATGCGCGTCGACCGGGAGCTCGATCTTGACCTCCGGCGGCGGCTCCTCCTCGACGCCGCCTTCCAGCGAGGCGCGGTAGTCCGCGACCGCCTCGCCGACCATGCGGACGTACAGGTCGAAGCCGACGCCCGCGATGTGGCCCGACTGCTCGCCGCCGAGGAGATTGCCCGCGCCGCGGATCTCGAGGTCCTTCATCGCCACGTACATGCCCGCGCCCATCTCGGTGTGCTGCGCGATGGTCGCGAGCCGCTCGTGCGCGGTCTCCGTCAGCGGCTTCTCCGGCGGGTAGAGGAAGTACGCGTATCCGCGCTCGCGGCCGCGGCCGACCCGGCCGCGCAGCTGATGCAGCTGGGACAGGCCGAAGGTGTCGCCGCGCTCCACGATCAACGTATTCGCATTGGAGATGTCGATGCCCGACTCGACGATCGTCGTCGAAACCAGCACGTCGAAACGCTTCTCCCAGAAGTCGACCACGACCTGCTCCAGCGCCGACTCCGACATCTGCCCGTGCGCCGTGGCGATCCGGGCCTCCGGCACGATCTGCCGCAGCCGGGCCGCCGCGCGGTCGATCGACTCGACGCGGTTGTGGATGTAGAAGACCTGCCCCTCGCGGAGCAGCTCCCGCCGGATCGCGGCGCCAATCTGCTTTTCCTCGTACGGGCCGACGAAGGTCAGCACCGGGTGCCGCTCCTCGGGCGGGGTGGTGATCGTGGACATCTCGCGGATGCCGGTCACCGCCATCTCCAGGGTCCTGGGGATCGGCGTGGCGGACATCGTCAGCACGTCGACATTCGCCCGCAGCTTCTTCAGCTGCTCCTTGTGCTCGACGCCGAAGCGCTGCTCCTCGTCGACGATGACCAGGCCCAGGTCCTTGAACTTCGTCTCGGACGAGAAGAGCCGGTGGGTGCCGATGACGACGTCGACCGACCCCTCCCGCAGGCCCTCCAGGACCGCCTTCGCCTCCTGGTCGGTCTGGAAGCGGGACAGGGCCTTCACCACCACCGGGAACTGCGAGTAGCGCTCGGTGAAGGTGCCCATGTGCTGCTGCACCAGCAGCGTCGTCGGTACGAGCACGGCCACCTGCTTGCCGTCCTGCACCGCCTTGAAGGCGGCCCGTACCGCGATCTCGGTCTTGCCGTAGCCGACGTCGCCGCAGATCAGCCGGTCCATGGGGACGGCCTTCTCCATGTCCTCCTTCACCTCGGTGATGGTGGACATCTGGTCGGGCGTCTCCACGTACGGGAAGGCGTCCTCCAGCTCGCGCTGCCAGGGCGTGTCCGCGCCGAAGGTGTGGCCGGGCGCCGCCATGCGCGCCGAATAGAGCTTGATGAGATCGGCGGCGATCTCCTTGACCGCCTTCTTCG
This sequence comes from Streptomyces boninensis, assembly GCF_048572725.1. Taxonomy (NCBI): domain Bacteria; kingdom Bacillati; phylum Actinomycetota; class Actinomycetes; order Kitasatosporales; family Streptomycetaceae; genus Streptomyces; species Streptomyces boninensis. Next base: position 3,916,314 of record NZ_CP183837.1, on the reverse strand, counting down.
CCCGCGCCTTGGTCTTGGCCCAGTCGGAGCCGCCGAGGCGGTGGAGGGTGGGGGCCTCGCCGCCGACGTACTTGGTGATCTGCTCCAGCTGGTCGGTGGGGATGTACAGCCGGTCGCCGGGCTGGCCGCGCTTGGCGGGGGCGTACTCGACCACCAGGTATTCGCGGGTGGCGCCCTGGACTGTGCGCTGCACCATCTCGATGTAGCGGCCGACGCCGTGCTGCTCGTGCACGATGTAGTCGCCGGTCTGGAGGGTGAGCGGATCGATCGTCTTGCGGCGGCGGGACGGCATCCGGGCGCCGTCCTTGCCGGCGGCCTTCTGGCCGGTGAGGTCGGTCTCGGTGAGGACGGCGAGCTTCAGGTCCTCGGCTACGAAGCCGTTGTCGATGGAGGCGCAGGAGACGTGCACCACCGAGGGGGCGATCTCGGCGAGGTCGGCGTCCAGGCGGGCGGCGATGCCCTCGCCGCCGAGGACCTCGACGGTGCGCTCGGCGGGGCCGTGGCCCTCGGTCACGTAGACGACGCGCCAGCCGTCGGCGAGCCACTGCTTGGTGTCGGCGAGGGCGCGGGCGGTGTCGCCGCGGTACATCTCCGGGGCGTGCATGCCGAGCTTGAGGGTGTCGTCTTCCAGGTCGACGTCGTCGGCGGCGAAGGGGGAGACGGACCACCACATCATGCCGAGGTCGGCGGCCCGGTCCCGTACGTCCGCGATGCCCCACAGGGAGGCGGCGTCGACGTCGATCGGGGCCTTGCCGCCGCCGGCGGTGGCGGCCCAGGAGGCCTGCAGGAACTCCTGGCTTGTGGCCACCAGGTCGGCGGCTCGCGTACGCACCCGCTCGGGGTCGCAGACGACCGCCATGGAGCGGACCGGGAGGACGTCGAGGAGCAGCTCCATGTCGTCGACGAGGGCCGGCGCCAGAGACTCCATCCCTTCCACCGCGATGCCCTCGGCGATCTTCCCGAGCAGCTCGCCGAGCTCGGGGTGCTGCTCGGCGAGGGCGGCGGCGCGTTCCCGTACGTCGGCGGTCAGCAGCAGCTCGCGGCAGGGCGGCGCCCACAGCCCGTGCTCGGCGACTTCAAGCGATCGCTGGTCGGCGACCTTGAAGTAACGGATCTCCTCAATGTCGTCGCCCCAGAACTCGATCCGGAGCGGGTGCTCCTCGGTCGGCGGGAAGACATCGAGGATGCCGCCGCGGACGGCGAATTCACCGCGCTTCTCGACCAGCTCGACGCGCTGGTACGCGGCGCCGCCGAGGGCGTCGACGATCTCGCCGAGGTCGGCGGTCTGCCCGGTCTTCAGGCTGACAGGATCCAGGTCACCGAGGCCCTTGACCTGCGGCTGCAGCACGGAGCGTACGGGCGCGACGACCACGGAGACGGGCCCGGCGGTGGGGTCGTCCGCGGCCGGGTGGGCGAGGCGGCGCAGCACGGCGAGGCGGCGGCCGACGGTGTCGGAGCGGGGGGAGAGGCGCTCGTGCGGAAGCGTCTCCCAGGACGGGTATTCGACGACCCCGTCCGGCGGCAGCAGCGACCGCAGCGCGGCGGCCAGATCCTCGGCCTCGCGCCCGGTGGCGGTGACGGCAAGCACGGGCCGCTCGGCCCGCGCGGCCAGCGCGGCAATGGCAAAAGGCCTGGCGGCAGGCGGCCCGACCAGGTCGACATGCATGCGATGACCGTCGGCGGCGGCCTTCACCGCCTCATCGAGGGCGGCATCCTTGACGGCGGCGTCGAGCAGACCGTGGAGGCTCATGGCGGGGCTAATCCATCCCAGGTGACAAATCCGACATCCGCGCCAGGGCAACGCGAACGGCCCGGGGCGGCGACCGACCCGGGGGTGTTCCAGCGTACGACGGCGCGCTGACAGCGGCGGCCGGGACGGAGAAGCGGGGGCGGTCCGTCAGGATTGTTTGCCGCCGAAGGTGGCCTCGGCCAGCCGGCCGAAGTAGTCCACCGCGTCCTGCGCCCCGACCGGATCGGTCAGGCTGCCGCTGAGGAGCAGGGTCGCGAAGCCGTGGGCCAGGGACCAGGCGGCGATGCCGGTCATGCGGGGGTCGGTGGTGTCCGTCTGCGGCAGTGAGGCCACTCCCGCGCGCAGGCGCTCGGCCGTGAGGGCCTGGGCGAGGGTGAGCTCGGGGTTGTCGGGGCGGACCAGGTCCGGGCGGAACATCACCTTGAAATGCGCGGGGTGGTCCGCCGCGAAGCGGACGTAGCGCATGCCCATCTCGCGCAGGTCGCCCGCCGCGCCGAGGTCGGCGGCGAGTAGCTGGTGGCCCTCGACGGCGAGCGCGGTGAGGAGGCCGGCGCGGTCGCCGAAGTGATGCGCCGGGGCGGCGTGGGAGACGCCGGCGCGGCGGGCCAGGTCGCGGAGGCTGAGGGCGTCCGGGCCGCTCTCCGCGATGACTTCCGCGGCGGCTTTCAGGACGGATCGGCGCAGGTCGCCGTGGTGATACGAGGAGCGATTGGCCATGTGTGCCAGCGTACGCGAAATCTAGTCATTGACAAGTTGCATGTCCGGGCGGCAAACTAGTCATCGACAAGATGAGGGTCCGGGTGAGCCGGGTTGAGTTGAGTCGAGTCGAGTTGAGGAGACCGTGATGTCGATCGAACTGGCCAAGGTCCGGCAGCTGTGGCACCTGACCGAGCCGCTGTACGCGGTGTATTACTACGCGCCTGAGGCCTTCGCGGAGGCCGAGGCGCTCGGCTTCAAGTCCGAGCCGAGATGGGTGAGCTACTTCCCGTATCGCGCCGCCCCGCTCGGCCCCGTCGGCCCCGCCGTCGTCTCCGCGGCCTTCTACAGCTTCAATCCGGCAATGGTCGAGCGGTATGTGGCCGACGCCTGGTCCACCGCCACCCCCGCCGAGGTCCTCGCGGCCCGCGAGCGCGCCATCGACCGGACGTACCGGACGGTCTTCGGCGACGAGGCCGTCGAGGGCCCGGAGTTCGCCGAGGCCGCAGGGCTCCTGCGTCGCGCCGCCGAGGCGGCGGATGTCGCCGGGCGGCCGCTGGCGGCGGCCAACCAGGCGCTGCCCTGGCCCGAGCCGGCGCATCTGCAGCTCTGGCAGGCGGCAAACGTGCTGCGCGAGCACCGCGGCGACGGCCACCTGGCCGCCCTGCTCGCCGCGGAGCTGGACGGCGTGGAGGCGCTGGTGTCCTTCGCCGCGATAGGCGCGGCATCGGAGGAGCGCTTCGCCAGCCGCGGCTGGAGCGACGCGCAGTGGTCCGCCGCCCGCGAGCGACTTGTCGCGCGCGGCCTGCTCGACCCCGCGGACGGCACGGCCACGGCGGCCGGACGTGCACTGCGGCAGGAGGTGGAGCGGCGTACGGACGAACTGGCCGCCGCTCCGTGGGAGGCCCTGGGCGCCGGGGAGACAGACCGGCTGGTCGAGCTGCTCGGCACCCCCTGGGTGACGGCGCTCGGGTCCGGACTGCTGCCGCAGGAGACGACGTTGGGGATAGGCAAGGTGTAGGCGGGGCAGCCGGGCGGAGCGGCCGGCGGAGACCGGATGCGCAGGGTGTGGCCACCCGTCCGCGGGCTTACACTCCGCCGCATGGATCTCGACGTCAGCACGCTTGCCGAGCGGCCGGAGCTCGCGCCGGTGATGTGGGGGCTCGACACCACGTGGCCGGAGTTCGTCGTCCAGGACCCCGTGGGCGACTCGCACTTCGGCCGGGTGCCCAAGCACTTCCCGGAGTTCGTGCTCGTCGGCACGAACGCCAGGAGCGGCGCGGTCGTCGCCCGCGCGTTCTCGGTGCCGTTCGCGCTGGACATGGACGGCCGCGGATCGCTCCCCGGGCGCGGCTGGGACCAGGTGCTGATGTGGGCGTTCCGGGATCAGCGCGGCGGCGTACGGCCCGACACGGTCAGCGCGCTGGAGATCGCGATCGCCGCCGGGGCGCAGGGGCGCGGCCTGTCCGGACGGATGCTGGCGGCGATGCGCGACAACGCCGCCCGGCTCGGCTTCCGCGAGGTGGTCGCCCCGGTCCGCCCCAGCGCCAAGCACCGCGAGCCGCGCACACCGATGACCGAATACGCCTACCGGACCCGCGAGGACGGCCTGCCGCACGACCCGTGGCTGCGCGTCCATGCCCGCGCCGGCGCGACGATCGACTCCGTGGCGCCCGTGTCCATGACCGTCTCCGGCACCCTCGCCCAGTGGCGCGAGTGGACCGGCCTCCCCTTCGACAAGCAGGGCGAGGTCGAGGTGAAGGGCGCGCTCACCACGGTCCACTGCGAGCCCGAGCACGGCTACGCGGTCTACGTGGAGCCGAACGTCTGGATGCGGCACGCGATCGGCTGAAACGCCGTCCCGAGACATCCTGAGACAACGCAGGCCCCGTTGTGCAACGTTGGAATCCGCGATAGAACCACGCGAGCAGCACCCCGCAGCAGCACCCGCAGCAGCACCCTCCTGCGTCACCACACCCCACACGGCCCGCACGGAAGGCAGCACGCACGTGAGACTCCTGAACCGTCGGCGCGAACGCCGCCGCTGGCCCGCCCTCGCCACCGGCCTGCTGGTCCTCGCCGCCGGCGTCGGCCTCTACTCCGCCTCGGCCGCACCACAGCCCGACTCCGGGCAACGCCCCGCCGCGGAAGCGAATACGAAGGCGAAGGCCAAGGCGGCCGGCCAGTTCCGCAACCCCGTCAACGCGGGCGCCGACCCCACCGTCGTCCACCACGACGGCAATTACTACGCCGCCACCACCCAGGGCGACGCCATCCGCATGTGGAAGTCGGACAGCGTCTCCACCCTCCTCACCTCCGAGGCGCACGAGGTGTGGAAGGACTCCGACCCCTCGCGCAACACCCAGATCTGGGCCCCGGCGCTGCGCAAGTACGAGGTGGACGGCAAGGAGCACTGGTACCTCTACTACACCGCCAGCGACGGCAACGACTCCGCCCACCGGATGTACGTGCTGGAGTCCGAGGGCACCGACCCGCTCGGCCCGTACCACTTCAAGGGCAAGGTCGCCGACCCCGGCAACGACCGCTGGGCCATCGACGGCGAGCCCTTCACCCTCGGCGGCAAGCTCTACTTCTCGTGGAGCGGCCAGCGCGACGACGGCGTCGGCAACCAGCTCTTCGTCGCCCCGATGAGCAACCCGTGGACGATCAGCGGCGGCCGCATGTACCTCCCGGCCGAGGGCAACTGCCCGGAGGTCCGCGAAGGCCCGACCCCCATCTACAACAAGGACGGCCGGCTCTTCCTCACCTACTCCGCCTGCGACACCGGCAAGCCGGACTACACGATCTGGTCCAAGTCCATCGCCCCCGACGCCAACCCGATGGACGCCGGCGCCTGGGCGCAGGAGCCGGGGCCGATGTTCTCCCGTAACAACGAGGCTGGTGTCTACGGCCCCGGCCACCACTCGTTCTTCAAGTCCCCGGACGGGACCGAGGACTGGATCGCGTACCACGGCAAGAACACCGCCGACTACACGTACAGCTGGCGCACCACCCGGGTGCAGAAGATCGGCTGGACGGCCGACGGCAAGCCGGACCTCGGCCGCCCCGCGGCCCTCGGCACCGCCCTCGACCTCCCGGCCGGCGACCCGGGCCCTGGCACCAAGGCGATCAACGACACCGACGAGGGCACCGGCGACCTGCAGGTCTCCTACACCGGCAACTGGAACTCCGGCTCCCAGTGCGGCGTCCAGTGCTTCCAGGGCAACGACCACTGGAGCCAGGAGAAGGACGCCACCGCCACCTTCCACTTCACCGGTACGCGACTCGCCCTGCTCTCGGTGAAGGACACCGGCAACGGCATCGCCGCCATCTCCGTCGACGGCGGCGAGGAGAAGCGCGTGGACTACTACGGCAAGCCCCGGGTGGGCGAGCAGCCGCAGTGGATCAGCCCGAAGCTGGACCCGGGCAAGCACACCGTAAAGGTGCGCGTGACCGGGGAGAAAAACGCCGACGCGGGCGCGGCCTACGTCAGCATCGACCGGGCGGAGGTAACTCCCTAGTAGGCAGTCGCTAGGCTGAGCGGCGGCGGGGCGCCCCGGCCCCCACACGGGACGCCCCGCCACCTCCGTCATCTCCGACCGGGACACCCGCTTGATACGCCGCCCCGCCGCCGCCCTCCTGCTCCCCGCCGCCGTCACCGCGGCCCTCGTGAGCGGCTGCGACCTGCCGGCCGAGGACGACGCGAAACCAGGCGGCGGCAGCACCGCCGGCTCCGCCACCGCAACAGCCGAGCCCACCGCCGCCCCCGGCTCCGCCCTGGCCACCGCCGAGGACCTGCCCGTCAAGGGCCGCGCCCCGAAGACCGGTTACGACCGCGACCGCTTCGGCTCGCCCTGGGCAGACACCGACTCCAACGGCTGCCCCACCCGCGACGACATACTCCGCCGCGACCTCACCGGCACCGCCACCCGCGACGACTGCGACGTGCTGACCGGCACCCTCCCCAAGGACCCGTACTCGGGAAAGCGCATCGCCTTCGAGCGCGGCGGCCCCAGCGAGATCGACGTCGACCACGTCATCGCCCTCTCCGACGCCTGGCAGAAGGGCGCGGGCAGCTGGCCCGCCGCCAAGCGCATCGCCTTCGCCAACGACCCCCTGAACCTCCTCGCCGTAGGCGCCTCCCCCAACCGCTCCAAGGGCGACGGCGACGCCGCGACTTGGCTGCCGCCGAAAGCATTCCGCTGTACGTATGCCGCGCGGCAGGTGGCGGTGAAGAAGAAGTACGAGCTGTGGGCGACCAAAGCCGAGAAGCAGGCCCTCACCCGCGTCCTGGCCACCTGCCCGGACGAGCGCCTTCCGGGTGGCGGTAATCCGACCAAGGCGCCAGCGCGCTTCTCTGCTGACTGAAGCTCGTTGTGAAAGTAAGTACAAGCTAGTGGTGGGCGCCACACGGGATGCATAAGATCCGTTACGTCGCCCGTTGAAGCTGGAGGCCGGAATGCGCAAGGCACGACCCTTCCTCAAGCCCCGCTACGCGCTCGCCGCCACTGCGGGCCTGCTCGCGGTGCCGCTGCTGGCAGCCTGCGGCGGCGAGGAGCATCCGGGCGCCGCGGCCGTGCTGCAGAACGACCGGATCACCATGTCCCAGCTGCAGGCGCACGTGGGCGCCGTCCGCGACGCCCAGCGGGCGCAGCCGCAGGCCGACGAGATCATCAAGCAGACCGGCCAGCTTAACCGCTCCGCCCTCAACAGCATGATCTTCGACCGGGTCGCCGCAAAGGCCGCGTCCAACGCCGGCGTCAAGGTCTCCAACGGCGAGCTGCAGAGCTTCCACGACCGCATGGTGCAGCAGGCAGGCGGCCAGAAGGCCTTCGAGACCGGCCTCGTGCAGCAGTACGGGGTAGCGCCCGGCAAGCAGACCGACGACTTCATCCGCATCCAGGTCCTCGGCGACAAGCTCACCCGCGCGCTCGGCGTCCGCCCCGGCACCCCCGAGGCGCAGCCGAAGCTGATGGCCGCGCTGGCCGAGGCGTCGAAGCAGCTCAAGATCGACGTGAACCCGCGGTACGGATCGTGGAACGACACGAAGGTGCAGCTCGACGGCACCAAGCTGTCCTGGGTGAAGCAGGTCACCGGCGGCGGTAAGGGCACGGCGCAGTCGTAGCACCGGGTCGGCTAGCGTCATAGCCGTGCCCTCCGAAAACACCGCCGAGAACACCGCCGAGACGGCCACCCCGCCCCCCGGCCGCATCGTCCTGCTCACCGCCTCCCACCGCGTCGCCCCAGGCCTGCTCTCCTGGCCCGCCTGGCAGACCCTGCACGCCGCGGACGCGGTGCTCTGCGCCGACCCCGACCACCCGCAGCTGCCGTATCTGCGCGAGGCGGGCGTCACCGTCGAAGCCGGCGCCCTGCCCGGCGGCCAGGACCTGGTGGACGCGTGTACGGGCGGCCGCACCGTGGTCGTCGTCTCGTCCGCCGCGGGGGAGACCGACCTGACCGACTCGCTCGCCCGGCTGGCCGGTTCCGGCCGGGTGGCGATGCCCGCGATCGAGCTGCTGCCCGGCTCGTACGACCTCCCCGGCGCCCGCCTCCTCGACCTCGTCCAGGTCATGGACCAGATCCGCGCCGAATGCCCGTGGAGCGGCGGGCAGACGAGCGAGGGCCTGGTGAAGTACGGCCTGGAGGAGGCGTACGAGCTCGTCGAGGCGATCGAGGCGGGGGACCGGGAGGCGCTGCGCGAGGAGTTGGGGGACGTGCTGCTGCAGGTCGTCTTCCACGCGCGGATCGCCGAGGACGACCCGGAGCAGCCGTTCTCGATCGACGACGTGGCCGGGACCATCGTCGCCAAGCTCATCCACCGCCACCCGCACGTCTTCGGTGACGAGCGGGCGGAGACGCCGGAGGAGGTCAAGGCCCACTGGCTCCGCACCAAGGCGGAGGAGAAGCAGCGCGGTTCGGTGACCGAGGGCGTCCCGCTCGCCCAGCCCGCCCTGGCCCTGGCGGCGAAGCTCGCCTCCCGGGCCCGTACGGCCGAGCTCGCCGTCCGCCTCCCCGACGGCTCCGCGGACGTCGGCGCGCAGCTGCTCGCCCTGGCGGTACGGGCCGAGGCCGAGGGCGTCGACCCCGAGACGGCGCTGCGGATCGCCGCCCGCGCCTACCGCGACGCGATCCGCGCGGCGGAGGGCGACCGCTGACGTGACCGGAAGCCCTACCCCCGCCCTCTTCAGCTGGGAGTTCGCCACCGACCCGTATCCGGCCTACGCCTGGCTGCGGGAGCACGACCCCGTCCACTGGACGACCCTGCCGAGCGGCGTCGAGGCCTGGCTGGTGACGCGTTACGACGACGCCCGGCAGGCCCTCGCCGACCAGCGGCTCTCGAAGAACCCGGCCCGGCACAGCAGCGACAAGACCGGCATCCCGGGCGAGCGCGGCGCCGGGCTGATGACGCACCTGCTCAACATCGACCCGCCGGACCACACCCGCCTGCGCCGCCTCGTCTCGAAGGCCTTCACACCCCGCACGGTCGAGGCCTTCGCCCCGCGGGTGCAGGAGCTGACGGACGACCTCATCGACAGGTTCGCGGGCAAAGGCGAGGCGGACCTGATCCACGAATTCGCCTTCCCCCTCCCCATCTACGCCATCTGCGACCTACTCGGCGTCCCCCGCGAGGACCAGGACGACTTCCGCGACTGGGCCGGCGTGATGATCCATCACGGCAAGGGCCCCCGAGGCGGCGTCGCCAAGGCCGTAAAGAAGATGCGCGGCTATCTCGCCGAGCTCATCCACCGCAAGCGGGGCGACCTCGGCGACGACCTCATCTCCGGCCTCATCCGCGCCAGCGACCACGGCGAGCACCTCACCGAGCAGGAGGCCGCCGCGATGGCGTTCATCCTCCTCTTCGCCGGCTTCGAGACCACGGTCAACCTGATCGGAAACGGCACCTACGCCCTCCTCACCCACCCCGAGCAGCGCGCCCGGCTGGCCGCGGATCCCGCACTCCTCCCCGGCGCCGTCGAGGAACTCCTGCGCTACGACGGCCCGGTGGAGCTCGCCACCTGGCGCTTCGCCGCCGAGGACCTCACCATCGGCGGCCGCCCGATCCGCGCCGGCGACCCCGTCCTCGTCGTCCTCGCCGCGGCCGACCGCGACCCGGCCCGCTTCCCGGACCCGGACCTCCTCGACCTCGCCCGTACGGACAACCAGCACCTCGGCTACGGACACGGCATCCACTACTGCCTCGGCGCCCCGCTGGCGCGCCTCGAAGGGCGCACGGCCATCGGCACTTTGCTGCGCCGCATCCCGGATCTGCGGCTGGCGGCCGATCCGTCCGAATTGCGGTGGCGTGGGGGCCTCATTATGCGCGGACTGCGTACGCTCCCGGTCGACTTCAGCACGCAGAGCTAAGTGACGCGGCGTCAGCAATGTGATCTCTGCGTTATCGCCGGGGCATCGACTTGTGATGAACGTACTTACGGGCTAGGTTCGGCGCTCATTGTGAGACCGCCGATCGAAAGGCACCGCATGCTCTCCGGCAACGGCCGGCACCGCCGCAGCCGCCAGGCCCCCGCGATCCTCGTGGCGGCCGGCGTGACCGGAGCGGGCATCGCCCTGCCCCTGCTCTCCGGAGGCGCGGCGCAGGCCGCCGACGGCGCCACCTGGGACCGGATCGCGCAGTGCGAGAGCGGCGGCATGTGGGCCGCCGACACCGGCAACGGCTATTACGGCGGTCTGCAGTTGACGCCGGAGCAGTGGGAGCAGCACGGCGGCGCCGAGTTCGCCGAGCGGGCCGACTACGCGAGCCGCGCGCAGCAGATCGCCGTGGCCGAGCGGATCCTCGACGCCGAAGGGGCGCGGGCGTTCTCGCACTGCACCGACGGCACCGAACTGGAGGGCGACGAGCAGTCGCCGGGCGCGAGCCACAGCCCCGTACTGCCGCCCGCCGGCCCCGAATCGCCGGAGCCGTCCGACGAGACGACGGACCCCACGGACGGGCCGACGGAGCCCACGGAGGGCCCGACTGAGCCCTCGCAGAAGCCCACTGAGCCGACGCAGGAGCCGACAGAGTCGAAGGAGCCCACCGAGTCGGCCGGCCCTGCCACCGACTCGCCGAGCCCTTCGGACGACGCGCCGAGCACCCCGGGCGGCCCCCGCCACCGCGGCGACCCGGCCCCCGACCCGTCCGCCTCCACCTCCACCGAAGCCCCGGACTCCCGGGCGCCCTCGGACACCCCCGGCACCGGCAAGCACCGCAAGCCGGGCACCGGCAGCGAGGACGGCGACGGCAACGGCCGCCCCGGCGGCGACGACAGCGGCGACCGCGGCAGCCGCGGCACCGAGCGCGGCGATTACACCGTCCGACCGGGTGACAATCTGTCAAAAATTGCCGCAGACCGCTCCATAACCGGCGGATGGCCCGAGCTCTACGCGGACAACCGGGACGTCGTCGGCGCCGACCCCGACCTCATACACCCTGGTCAGCGCCTCGATTTCGGCCGCGACTAGGTCATGACGGGCGTGATCGGACGCTGTTTGTCCGATTTCCCGTAAGTGCGAGATCCGCATCACCGGCAGCGGACCGGGCTGCGGTATGAAGAACCCTTCTCACCTGCGGAGATGGCCGTCGATTCGGCCGAACGAGGCCCTTGCGACGCCGGTTTGCGGTCTTTGAATCGCTGATGTTCATGTGCTTACCGTCACATCGCTCGTCACCGCGAGCCCCGGCGATCGCCACGCCTAATCCTGTCGGCGTTCGTACGGGCAACTTGCAGCAATGCACCGCTGACAGGAGTGGGGCGCAGTCGTGGGGGTGACCTCGCAGGCGTCGGTGAAGAAGAGAACAACATGCTGCAATCCGGCGGCCGCCACCTCGCGGGCCACAAACGAGTTGTCATGTTCGTCAGCGCGGCAGGCACGGTGCTCAGCCTGCCAACGGTGGGGGCGGGCGCCGCGCACGCGGCCCCCATCGAGACCTGGGAGAAGCTCGCGTCCTGCGAGTCGAGCGGTAACTGGGCCGTCAACACCGGCAACGGCTTCTACGGCGGCGTCCAGTTCACCCAGTCCAGCTGGGAGGCGGCCGGCGGACACCGGTTCGCGGCCCGGGCCGACCTCGCCTCCAAGGGCCAGCAGATCCAGGCCGCCGAGCGGCTGCTGGCCATGCAGGGCCCCGGCGCCTGGCCGAACTGCGGCCCGAAGGCCGGCCTCGCCCGCGACACCGCGGACGGCACCCCGCAGGAGCGGGCCGAGCCCGATGCGCCACCGGAGCAGGCCGCGCCCGGCACCGGCCACGAGCCCGAGGCCTCCGGCGGCGACGCGAAGGCGGACTCCGGCTCCCGCACCGTAGGCCGCTGGACGTACGTCACCGTCAAGCCCGGCGACACCCTGGACGAGATCGCGCAGGCGCAGGGCGCGGACGGCGGCTGGTCCAAGGTCTACGAGGACAACAAGGACACCGTCGGCGAGAACCCGGACCTGATCCGCCCCGGCCAGGAAATCAAGGTCGCGAAGTGACGACCGGTGGCCTGACGGGCGCCTGAGGCGTATGGCCCGGGACACCGGTGCGGTCCCGGGCCGTACGACCCAGCGGTAACGGTTAGGCTCACTCCAGAAGACCCGATGCGCCCCACCGCTGTGGCGCACCACACAGCATTTGCATCCTCCGAAGGAGACACCGTGCCGTCGATCGACGTCGTCGTAGCCCGCGAGATCCTTGATTCTCGCGGCAACCCCACGGTCGAGGTCGAGGTAGGCCTCGACGACGGCAGCACCGGCCGTGCTGCCGTACCGTCCGGTGCATCCACCGGCGCCTTCGAGGCCCTGGAGCTGCGCGACGGGGACAAGGCTCGCTACGGGGGCAAGGGCGTCGAGAAGGCCGTGCTCGCCGTGATCGAGCAGATCGGCCCGGAGCTGGTGGGCTATGACGCCACCGAGCAGCGGCTGATCGACCAGGCGATGTTCGACCTGGACGCCACCCCGGACAAGTCCTCGCTCGGCGCGAACGCCATCCTCGGCGTCTCGCTCGCCGTGGCGCACGCCGCCTCCGAGGCCTCTGACCTGCCGCTTTTCCGTTACCTGGGCGGCCCGAACGCCCACCTGCTGCCGGTCCCGATGATGAACATCCTCAACGGCGGCAGCCACGCGGACTCCAATGTCGACATCCAGGAGTTCATGATCGCCCCGATCGGCGCGGAGTCCTTCTCCGAGGCCGTGCGCTGGGGCGCCGAGGTGTACCACACCCTGAAGTCGGTCCTGAAGGAGCGCGGCCTGGCCACCGGGCTGGGCGACGAGGGCGGCTTCGCGCCGAACCTCGACAGCAACCGCGAGGCCCTCGACCTGATCATCACCGCGATCGAGAAGGCCGGCTACACCACCGGCCAGGACATCGCCCTCGCCCTCGACGTGGCCGCCTCCGAGTTCTACAAGGAGGGCTTCTACCTCTTCGAGGGCAAGGAGCGCTCCGCCGCCCAGATGACGGAGTACTACGAGGAGCTGGTGGGCGCGTACCCGCTGGTCTCCATCGAGGACCCGCTCTTCGAGGACGACTGGAGCGGCTGGGCCGCCCTCACCGACAAGCTGGGCGACAAGGTCCAGATCGTCGGCGACGACCTCTTCGTCACGAACCCGGAGCGCCTGCAGCGCGGCATCGACGACGACGCCGCCAACGCGCTGCTGGTCAAGGTCAACCAGATCGGCTCGCTGACCGAGACCCTCGACGCCGTCGAGCTCGCCCAGCGCAGCGGCTTCAAGTGCATGATGTCGCACCGCTCCGGCGAGACCGAGGACGTCACCATCGCCGACCTGGCCGTCGCCACCAACTGCGGCCAGATCAAGACCGGCGCCCCGGCCCGCTCCGAGCGCGTCGCGAAGTACAACCAGCTGCTGCGCATCGAGGAGATCCTCGACGACGCGGCGGAGTACGCGGGGCGCTCGGCGTTCCCCCGCTTCAACAAGTAGGCAGCACGCCTTCCGGACAGCCCCGGCCGCACCACGTAGGGTGCGGTTCGGGGCTGTACCGCGTATTCACGGAGATCGGCAGGGGAGGACTGCTATGCCCGCAAAGGAACGGTTCTCCACCACCACCCGGCTGAAGCTGCTCGGCGAGCAGGCCGTGCTGCGCGTCTCCGAGCGGGTCTACCGGGCCCGCCCGCCCAAGCGCAGCCGCCTCACCGGCCGGGCCGCGCTGCTCGCGCTCGTCGTCTGCTCGCTGGTGGTGGCGCTCGCGTATCCGATGCGGCAGTACATCACCCAGCGCGCCGACATCGCCGAGCAGCAGCAGAAGCTCGACGACACCGAGGAGCGGCTGGAGAAGCTCCGCGACGACAAGGCGCGCTGGCAGGACCCGGACTACGCGCGCCGGCAGATCCGCGAGCGGCTGCACTACGTGAACCCCGGCGAGAAGGGGTACATCGTGCGCGGCGGCGCCGCCGACGGCCGCCGGGGCGCCGACCCGTCCGCCGCGGACCGCCCCTGGTACGACAACCTCCTCGACGGGATCGACGCGGCGGACGCGGCGGCGGCGACCCGCTGACCGGCGGCGACCCGCTGACCGGCGGCCACGCCCGAGTCCCCGCCCACCCGGGGGCCACGCCCCTTCCAGGCTATCGCCCGCCCCCGCCGCAGCCCGAAGTTATCCACAGCCCCGAGCCCCGCCCAACTGAGAAGATCTAAACCATGGACACCCCACCGCCCACCACCGACCCCACGCCGCCCACCGGGGCCGACATCGCCGCCATCCGCGAGCAGCTCGGCCGCACCCCGCGCGGCCTGCGCGCCATCGCGCACCGCTGCCCGTGCGGCAACCCGGATGTGGTGGAGACCGCCCCGCGCCTCGAGGACGGCACCCCCTTCCCGACGCTGTACTACCTGACCTGCCCGAAGGCCGCCTCCGCCATCGGCACGCTGGAGGCCAACGGCGTCATGAAAGAGATGACGGCCCGGCTGGCGGAGGACCAGGAGCTGGCGGCCGCGTACCGCAAGGCGCACGAGGACTACATCGCCCGTCGCGACGCGATCGAGGTGCTGCAGGGCTTCCCCAGCGCGGGCGGCATGCCGGACCGGGTGAAGTGCCTGCACGTCCTCGTCGGCCATTCCCTGGCCGCGGGCCCCGGCGTGAACCCGCTGGGCGACGAGGCGATCGCGATGCTGCCGGAGTGGTGGAAGAAGGGCGCCTGCGTGCAGGTCGCCGCCGAGGAGGGGGCCGAGTGACCCGGGTAGCCGCCATCGACTGCGGTACGAACTCGATCCGCCTGCTGGTGGCGGACGTGGACGCCGCCACCGGCAAGCTGGTCGACCTCGACCGCCGCATGCAGATCGTCCGCCTCGGCCAGGGCGTCGACCGTACGGGAAGGCTGGCGCCCGAGGCGCTGGAGCGGACCTTCGCGGCGTGCCGCGAGTACGCGGAGATCATCCGCGGCCTCGGCGCCGAGCGCACCCGCTTCGTCGCCACGTCCGCCTCCCGCGACGCCGAGAACCGCGACGACTTCGTCCGGGGCGTACGGGACATCCTCGGCGTCGAGCCGGAGGTGATCACGGGCGACGAGGAAGCCGAGCTGTCCTTCATCGGGGCGACCAAGGAGCTCACGGGCAAGGTCGATGCGCCCTACCTCGTCGTCGACATCGGCGGCGGCTCCACCGAGTTCGTCGTGGGCGACGAGCACGTCACCGCCGCCCGCTCCGTCGACATCGGCTGCGTACGCCTCACCGAGCGGCACCACTTCTCCGACCCGCCCGCCCCCGCGCAGGTCCGCGCGGCCCGCGCGGACATCGAGGCGGCGCTGGACCTGGCAGCCGAATCCGTACCGCTCGACACGGCAAAAACCCTGGTCGGACTGGCCGGCTCGGTCACCACCGTGGCCGGGATCGCCCTCGGCCTGCCCGCCTATGATTCGGCCGCTATCCACCACTCACGCCTGTCACTCGAACGGGTCAGTGAGGTGTCCGCGAATCTCCTCGAAGCGACCCACGACGAGCGCGCCGCGATCCCCGTGATGCACCCCGGAAGGGTCGATGTCATCGCTGCTGGGGCGCTGGTTCTGCGGGCGGTGATGGAGCGTACGGGCGCCACCGAACTGGTCGTCAGCGAGCACGACATCCTTGATGGGATCGCCTTCAGCGCGGCGCGCGAAGAAACTTCGTGAACCTTTTCACATGAGGAGTTGCCCGTAAGGCCCCCGTGGCGCGAGCGGCGGGGGCAGCGGGCCTCAACCGGTTGTTGAGCGAGGGTGCAGTGGTGCCGACGCCCTGTCGGAAACCGCAGCTCAGAGCGGTGCGGGCGAGTCGGCCTCGGAGCGCGGAGAACGCGCGAAAGCTGTGGGCGCGCAGTGTAGCACCAACCCCCCTGGACCTTGTGAAGCCCCTCACGAGCGACCCTCCTGACCCAGGTGGATACTTCTTACATGAGCACAACGGAGCGTCCCAGGATCCTCGTAGTAGGCGGCGGTTACGTCGGCCTGTACGCGGCGCGCCGCATCCTCAAGAAGATGCGATACGGCGAGGCGACGGTCACGGTCGTCGACCCGCGCTCGTACATGACGTACCAGCCCTTCCTTCCCGAAGCTGCCGCCGGCAGCATCTCCCCGCGCCACGTCGTGGTCCCGCTGCGACGCGTGCTCCCCCAGGCGGAGGTGCTCACCGGTCGGGTCACCCACATCGACCAGGACCGCAAGGTCGCCACGGTCGAGCCGATCGTCGGCGAGTCGTACGAGGTGCCTTTCGACTACCTCGTCGTCGCGCTTGGCGCCGTCTCCCGCACCTTCCCGATCCCCGGGCTCGCCGAGTCCGGCATCGGCATGAAGGGTGTCGAGGAAGCGATCGGTCTGCGCAACCACGTTCTCGAGCAGCTGGACATGGCCGAGTCGACCACCGACCCGGACATCCGGCGCAAGGCCCTGACCTTCGTCTTCGTCGGTGGCGGCTTCGCCGGCGCCGAAACCATAGGCGAGGTCGAGGACTTGGCCCGTGACGCGGCCAAGTACTACCCCTCGGTCAAGCGCGAGGACATGCGGTTCATCCTCGTCGACGCCGCGGACAAGATCCTCCCGGAGGTCGGCCCCGAGCTCGGCAAGTGGGGCCTGAAGCACCTGCAGGAGCGCGGCATCGAGTGCTATCTCTCCACCTCGCTGGAGAGCTGCATCAACGGCCACGTCGTGCTGAAGAACGGCCTCGAGGTCGACTCCAACACGATCGTGTGGACCGCCGGCGTGAAGCCGAACCCGGTCCTGAAGGAGTACGGCCTGCCGCTCGGCCCCCGCGGCCACGTGGACACCGCCGCCACCCTCCAGGTCCAGGGCACCGACTACATCTGGTCGGCCGGCGACAACGCCCAGGTCCCCGACCTCGCCGCCCGCGCGGCCGGCGTCGAGAACGCCTGGTGCCCGCCGAACGCCCAGCACGCGCTGCGCCAGTCGAAGATCCTCGGCGACAACGTGGTGGCCGAGATGCGCGGCTTCCCGCAGCGCGAGTACCGCCACCACAACCTGGGCGCGGTCGCCGGCCTCGGCCTGCACAAGGGCGTCGCGATGATCGTCCTCGGCAAGCTGAAGATGAAGTTCAAGGGCCGCCTCGCCTGGTACATGCACCGCGGCTACCACGGCATGGCCGTCCCGACCTTCAACCGGAAGATCCGGGTGCTGGCCGACTGGACGCTCGCCATGTTCCTCAAGCGCGAGGTCGTCTCGCTCGGCGCGCTGGAGTCCCCGCGCGACGAGTTCTACGAGGCCGCCGCCCCGGTCACCGCGGCTGCCGCGGCCAAGCCGGCCCCCGGCAAGCTGCCGCCGCCGGAGCCGGCCAAGGTCGCCGCCGAGCACGCGGCCGCCGCGCCGATCGCGCCCGCGGAGCGGGCTTCGTAACACCTGCATCGCACTGCAACGCACCGCACAAAGGCGCCCTCCCAATCCTGGGGGAGGGCGCCTTTTGCGCGCCTCTTTGCATCCTCTTTCCGCGTCTGCGGGACTGCGGTGGGGGGTGGTTGGTGTTTACGTAGGGACAGGTACTGACACCCACGGAGGTGCGACATGCCCGACGCCGCCTCGCGGCTCACCGCCCTTGCCGATCAAGTCCTGGGAGCGCCCCTCCCCGTACGGATCCGTGCCTGGGACCGCAGCGAGGCCGGACCCCCGGGAGCCCCCGTGCTCGTCATCCGCCACCCGCGGGCGCTGCGCCGGCTGATGTGGAAGCCCGGCGAGCTGGGGCTGGCGCGGGCTTGGGTGGCGGGCGAGATCACCGTGGACGGCGATCTGTACGAGGCGCTCGACCTGATGGCCGGGTCCGTATGGCAGCAGGACGAGGACCGCCCGAAGCGGCGCTTCTACGATCCCGCGCTGCGGGCCGCGGCGAAGGAGCTGGTGGCGCTGGCGGGCCCCTGGCCACCACCCCCGCCCCCGCGCGAGGAGGTGCGCCGGCGGCGCGGGCCGCTGCACACGCTGCGCCGCGACAAGGCCGCCATCAGCCATCACTACGACGTCGGCAACGACTTCTACGCGATGGTGCTCGGCCCGTCGATGGTCTACTCGTGCGCGTATTGGGACGACGGGGGGACGCTGGAGGAAGCCCAGGCCGCGAAGCTCGACCTGGTCTGCCGCAAGCTCGGCCTGGCGGAGGGCGCCCGGCTCCTCGACGTCGGCTGCGGCTGGGGTTCGATGGCGCTGCACGCGGCCCGTACGTACGGCGTGAGCGTCCTCGGGATCACGCTGTCGCACGAGCAGGCGGCGTATGCGCGCAAACGGGTCGCGGAAGCCGGTCTCACCGACCGGGTGGAGATCCGGGTGCAGGACTACCGGCTGGTGGATCCGGCGGCGGACGGCCCCTTCGACGCGATCTCGTCGATCGGGATGGCGGAGCATGTCGGCTCCCAGGCGTACGGGGTGTATGCGCAGCAGCTCTACAGCCTGCTCAAGCCGGGCGGCCGGCTGCTGAACCACCAGATCGCGCGGCGTCCGCTGCGGGACGAGTCGGCGTACGAGATCGACGAATTCATCGACGCGTACGTCTTCCCCGACGGCGAGCTGTCCCCGATCGGCGCGACGGTCTCGAAGCTGGAGGAGGCGGGCTTCGAGGTCCGCGACGTCGAGTCGATCCGCGAGCATTACGCGCGCACGCTGCGCGCGTGGGTGGCGCGGCTCGAGTCGCGGTGGGCCGAGGCGGTGGCGACTACGTCGCCGGGGCGGGCGCGGGTGTGGCGGCTGTATATGGCGGCGTCGGCGCTGTCATTCGAGCGGAACCGGATTGGGGTGAATCAGGTGCTGGCGGTGCGGACGCCTGGGTCCGGGGAGTCGGGGCTGCCGTTGCGTACGAGGGAGTGGGTGGCTTAGGGGGCGGCGTCACCATCCGATGCCAAGCCGCCCGCTGTCCCCTGAGCGAGGGCAGCGGGCGGGTGGGTGGGAAAACAGCTACTCGGCCTTAATGGCAGCCAGCATGTTCAAGCGCGCAGCCCTCCGCGCCGGCCACAGCGCCGCGATCACGCCGACCACTGCCGCCGCCGCCAGGAACAGGCCCATCCGGCCCCACGGCAGGACCATCTCGTACGTGCCCAGCCCCGCACCCTTCACCAGGTCGCCCACGGCCCAGCCGAAGAAGACACCGAGCCCCAGCCCCAGCACCCCGCCGAAGAGCGAGATCGTCAGCGACTCCAGCCGCACCATGCGCTTCACCCGACGCCGGTCCAGCCCGATGGCGCGCAGCATCGCGATCTCCTGCTGCCGCTCGAAGACCGACATCGCCAGGGTGTTGATGACACCCAGCACCGCGATCACGACCGCCATGCCGAGCAGCGCGTACAGCATGTACAGCAGCATGTTGATCACGCCCGCGACCGAGTCGGCGACATCCTGCTTGTCCTGGACGGCGATCGCCGGGTTGTCGCCGAGCGCCTTCTCCAGGGTGTTCTTGTTGGCGTCGGACTCGCCGCCCTTCATCTTCACGAAGAGCTGCATGTCCGTCGGCCGGTCGAGATGAGGCGTGAGGGTGGCGTTGTCGAGCATGATGCCCTTCACCATCTCGTTGCCCTCGTAGACGCCGCTGATCTGCAGCGCACCCCGCTTGCCGTCCTGGTACGTCAGCGGCACCGAGTCGCCGACCTTCCAGCCCTCCTGGTCGGCCGTCTTCTGGTCGACGACCGCCTTGTCACCGCTCAGCCCGCCGAACGAACCGGAGTTGAAGTCCAGCGACGTCAGGTCGCCGATCGTCTTGCCGTTGACACCGGTGAGGTACTCCTCGTCCCCGCCGATCGACACCGGCGCATTGCGCAGCGGCGACGTGGCCGTGACCCCCGGCACCTCGGCGACCTTCTTGTCCACCTCCGGGTTCAGCGGACTGAAGTTCGCCATAGACACCACGTAGTCGGACTTCAGCGACCCCGTCGCCATGTTCTCGATGCCCTTGGACACCCCACCCGCGATCACCGTCAGCCCCGTGATCAGCGTCAGCCCGATCATCAGCGCAGAAGCAGTCGCAGCAGTACGCCGCGGATTGCGCACCGCATTCTGCCGCGCCAGCTTGCCCGCGACCCCAAAGATCCGCAGCACCGGCGCGGCCGCCGCGATCAGCGGCCGCGACAGCAGCGGCGTCAGTACGAAGACGCCGACCAGCAGCAGCGCCGCGCCGGCGCCCATCGCCGCCTTGCCGTCGCTCATCGACGTACCACCGACGACCAGCGCCGCACCCGCGGCCGACAGCAGCGAGCCGATCGTGTTGCGGATGACCAGCGACCGCGTGGTCGCCTTGGCGTGCACGCTGCTCATCGCCGCCACCGGCGGGATCTTCGCCGCCCGCCGGGCCGGCAGCCACGCCGCCAGCACCGTCACGACCACACCCACGATCAGCGAGGCGGCGATCGTGGCCGGGGAGACCACCAGCGGCCCGTCCGGCACCGTCTGACCCGCGGCGCTCATCGCCGCGCGCAGCCCGGCGCCGATGCCGACACCCGCGCCAAGACCCACCGCGGCGGCGATCACGCCGACCGTCGTGGCCTCAAGCAGCACCGAGCGCGTCACCTGGCGCCGGCTGGCGCCCACCGCGCGCAGCAGCGCCAGCTCCTTGGTGCGCTGGGCGACCAGCATGGTGAAGGTGTTGGCGATCAGGAAGATGCCGACGAAGAGCGCGATGCCGGCGAAGGCGAGCATGAAGGTGCGCATGCCGGAGGATGCGCTCTTGATCTCCTCGGCCTCGTCATCGGCGAGCTTCTTGCCGGTGACCGCCTCGGTCTCGGCCGGCAGCAGCTGCTGCACCTCCTGCTTCAGCTGCGCCTGCGAGGTGCCGGCCGCCCCCTCAAGGGAGATCTCGGTGAACTCGCCGGGCTTGGCGAACAGCTTCTGCGCCGTCTTCGTATCGAAGAGGACGAGGGTGCCGCCCGCGGCGACATTGCCGTCGTCCGTCGTGTAGACGCCGGACACCTTCTGTTCGAGGACCGGGCCGTCGACGGACATCCGGACGGTGTCGCCGACCCCGTAACCGGTGCGCTCCGCGGTCTTCGCGTCGATCGCGATCTCATGCGCGGTACGCGGCGCCTCGCCCGACTTCATCGGATAGCGCGGGTCGTCGTCGCCGTAGTAGTTGGCGCCGTTGGTGGTGAAGCCGTCGCCGACCAGCTTGCCGTCCTTGTCGGCGAGCGCGGCGAAGCCGGACACCGAGCCGGTGGCGCGCTCCACGCCGGGCGCGGCCGCGACCTTGTTGAGCAGGTTCTGGCTGAGCGCGGGGGCGGCGCCGGGCCGGCCGGCGTCCTTGTCGTCGTCCGGGCGGATCTGTACGTCGACGTGGTCGAAGCCCTTCTCGGAGGACTTCGTGTACGCGTCGGAGATGGTCGAGGTGAAGACCAGGGTGCCGGAGACGAAGGCGACGCCGAGCATGACGGCGAGCACGGTCATCAGCAGCCGGGCCTTGTGCGCGAGCACGTTGCGCAAGGCGGTGCGGAACATATGGGGTCTCAGTCCTGTATGAGGTCGTAGCGGCGTATCGGCAGGCTGAGCGTCAGCTCACGCGGCCCTTGGAGTCGAACCGCTTCATGCGGTCGAGGACCTCGTCGGCGGTGGGGTCGGTCAGCTCGTCCACGATCCGGCCGTCGGCGAGGAAGACCACGCGGTCGGCGTACGCGGCCGCCACCGGGTCATGGGTGACCATCACGACGGTCTGGCCGAGCTCGCGCACCGAGTTCCGCAGGAAGCCCAGCACCTCGGCGCCGGAGCGGGAGTCCAGGTTGCCGGTCGGCTCGTCCGCGAAGATGATCTCGGGCTGGGAGGCCAGCGCGCGGGCCACCGCCACGCGCTGCTGCTGGCCGCCGGAGAGCTGCGCCGGGCGGTGCTTCAGCCGGCCGCTGAGGCCCACGGTCTCGACGACCTGGTCGAGCCACCCCTTGTTGGGCTTACGGCCCGCGATGTCCATGGGCAGCGTGATGTTCTCCAGCGCGTTCAGCGTCGGCAGCAGGTTGAAGGCCTGGAAGACGAAGCCGATCTTGTCGCGGCGCAGCTGGGTGAGCTTCTTGTCCTTCAGGCCGGTCAGCTCGGTCTCGCCGATCCGGGCGGAGCCGCCGCTGACCGTGTCCAGACCCGCCATGCAGTGCATCAGCGTGGACTTGCCGGAGCCGGAGGGACCCATGATCGCGGTGAACTCGGCCTTGCGGAATTCAACGGACACCGCGTCGAGCGCGACGACCTTGGTCTCGCCCTCCCCGTAGACCTTGGTGAGATCCGTGGCGCGGGCGGCCGCGGTGCGGATGGCGGTGTGGACGCCGGGCGTCGTGGTGGTCACGGGCGGGACTCCTGTCGGGACGGCACTGCTTTTCTCTGCTTCTTATTGCGCTCCCTCCATGCTCCCGGCGGCCGCAGCCCAACGGATCAGCCCAGGCTCCGGTTCCCGGGAGGGTCCATAGAGGTACGCCCAAGACCGGGTCTCCTCCTGCGGTATGACACCGACCCTGAGGCGGCGGGACCGGCAGCGGACCGGCAACGTACCGGCAGCGGAATGGCACGCGTGTCCTGATGCCGTCACGACCGCCACGAAAACAAGCCAACATCAGTGCGTAGATGCCCAGTTCGGTAGCGAATGAGGGCTACTCTGGTTACCGCGCCAGGGGGTGGTCCGTACGGAGAGTACGGATCCGGGGAGGCCTGCCCGGATGGTGGAAAGCAGACACGGCGACCTTAAAAGTCGCTGGCCTTCGGGCCGTGCCGGTTCAAGTCCGGCTCCGGGCACCTCTGGCACCCCTTCTGACCTGGGGTTTTATCCATCTGTCGAAACGTAAGGGAACCCGTCTCCGGCACGGCCCCGGCGCGATCCGCCTCCGGTTGCCTTCGAAAGTGCATCTGACCTGGAGGTTTGCGTTCTCAGTACCTCTGTGTCTGGACGTGCTCTCCGGCACGGTCTCCCGGAGGGCGATGCCGGGCCTTGATGTCGTCCCGAGACTGGCCGTGCTGCCGGACTGGCCCCGCTCCGGTGAGGTGGGTTTTGGCGGATGCCGGGGGGTGGGGCGGCTAGGCTGCATGTGTCGTGGCTGCTGACGGCGGAGGGATGTGGCACATGGTGGTGCAGTATCCCGAGAGCGGGGGGCCTTTGATCGCGATGCCGGAGTTGAGTCTGCCGTAGCTGCGGGCGGCCGTGGCGGTGGTGGCGCCTTCCTTGTTGCCGGGGTTCTTCGAGAGTATGCAGCTGGCGTTCGTGCGGGCCGGGGATGAGGGCAGCGTGGTGCCGATTCGCATGTTCTACCGGCAGTGGGGCGTGGTCGTGGAGATCGAGCGCCATCCTGGTGTGGCGGCGCGGCTGCACGCCGCCTGGGCCGCCATGGACAGCGAGGGCCCGGCTGAGCGGGATCGCGCGGTGCGGGAGGCGGGCGAGATCGTGCGGGCCGCGCATCGCGAGGCTGCCGGTGGCTGACTGGCACTGGGAGGCCGGCCCCGACTCGCTCCTGGACGATCCGCCGGCACAGGCGCGGACCGAGGCGGAGCACTTGGCGCGGGAGATCGCCGTACGCGAGTCGATGGTCTTCCTCGACGGTGCCGCATTCACCGGCAACAACCCTGGTCTGCGGACTGAGAGCCGCGGGCAGTTGCTGCCGATGTACCTCACCGATATTCGCGGCGAACGGATCGTGGTGCTACAGGTCGCCTGGTTCGGCTAACGCCGTGAGGGCAGCGGCTTCTGGGGCCCGGGTGCGAGGCTCCCGGCGATAGCACAGCGAAGCCGATCCTGTGACCCGGCCCAGCGAGCGGGGAATCCAGCGGTGAGATCGGTGAAGTGGCAGGGCTTCGATTGATTCCGCTGCAGGTAAGCGGGCACTCTGCCGGGACTCTACGACAGCGCCGCATGCTGAATCATCGCCAAGCCGAGATCGGCACCACCTTGTGGGCGACCCGGAGAGGACCAATCCGGATGCTCGGTGGCTCCGAACCTCTCAGCAGAGGCCGCTTCCTGCACGGCTGGGCACCCGAACCCGCCGTCGGCGGTCACCGCAGACCTAGAGGGAGTCTAATCGATGCTGATATCCAGGCGAACCGCACGACTGGCCGCGCTCGCGGTGCTACCGACGGCACTCGTGCTGGGCGGCCCGGTCGGCTCCGGGGTGGCCGCGGACGACGACAGCGCACGTCAGATCGACCTGCTGCCGCAGAACGACTCGGGCGCGAAAGGAGCGGCGTTCCTCAGCCTGAAAGGCACCGAACTGACCGTGTACGTCGATGTGAAAGGCCTGGTCCCCAACGCCCCGCACGCCCAGCACATCCATGGCTCCACCAAGGGCATGAACTTCCACTGCCCCACGGCAGACGCGGACAAGAACGGCGACGGCATCGTCTCCACCGCCGAAGGGCTGCCCTCCTACGGCGACATCATGATCTCGCTGACCACCAAGGGCGACACCTCCAAGGACAGCGGCCTGGCCGTCGAGCGGATGCCCAAAGCAGACGCTGACGGCAACCTGAGTTACAAGCGCACCATCACCGTCTCTCAGAAGGTCGCCGACCACATAAAGGACTTGCACCTGGTGCAGCATGGCATCGACGTCAACAACAACGGCAAGTACGACGCCGGGG
The DNA here is from genome assembly GCF_048572725.1 of Streptomyces boninensis. NCBI lineage: Bacteria > Bacillati > Actinomycetota > Actinomycetes > Kitasatosporales > Streptomycetaceae > Streptomyces > Streptomyces boninensis. The sequence goes on along the minus strand of NZ_CP183837.1, from coordinate 3,891,897 downwards.
CCGGCAAGAGCGAACTCGACCCCAAGTTGCCGCAGGAGGCCACCGCACCCGCGAACTGCGGCATGGTCAAGGGCGCCGCGATCGGCTCTATGCCGGTCGGTGCTGTGGAGACCGGCGGCGGACAGGACCCTGACGCCACCGCGCCGGGGCTGATCGCGGCCGGCGGCATCGGGCTCGCCGGCGCGGCCGGACTGCTGCTGCTCGCGCGTCGCCGCCGCGGCACACAGTGGTGACGCGGTGCGCGTGAGCAAGGGCGCCCGCGTCCTGGTCGCGGCTGCGACGGCTCTGGCCGCCGCAGCCGCGTCGCTGCTGGTCGCCGGCCTGCTCCAGCGGGACCCGCCGACACCGCGACCCCCGCATACGGACGCAACGTCCGCCCCCGCCGCATCGCCGCCTGGGACTGCCGGCCACCACCACCCGGACGATGGCGACTCACCGACTCGCAAGCCGCCCAACGCCCGACCGCTTCCCGCCTCCGCCCCGGCACGGCTGTCGATCCCGTCGCTGGGGGTCGCCTCCGACCTGGAGCGGCTCGGGCGCGACGGCGACGGCGCCATGCAGACACCCGCCGACCACCGTCGAGCCGGCTGGTACACCCCCGGTCCCACCCCGGGCGAACTCGGTCCTGCCGTCATCGCCGGGCACGTGACCTGGAACGGCACGAGGTCGGTCTTCTACCGCCTCGGAGACCTTCGCCCGGGCGACCTCATCACCGTCGAACGCGCCGACGGCCGCACTGCCCGCTTCGAGGTACAGCGCACCGAGCGCTACGCGAAGTCCGACTTCCCCACCGTCGAGGTCTACCGCAATCTCGACCACGCCGGACTGCGCCTGATCACCTGCGGCGGCGCCTTCGACGAGGCCAACCACTACTACGCCGACAACATCGTCGTCTTCGCCGCCCTGACCAACGAGGCATGAACCAGCGGACCCGCCGCGGAATGCACAGAGAAGCTCCACAGCCACGGTCACCCCAGAAACGTACAAACAGAGATAACGCTGCCGGAGCGTTGGGGAGACTGCGGCCGGTGAGCGGTGGTAGCCGCGTGCTTCGCCAGTGGCGGGCGTGACTCGATTGGGTGAATGGAGCAATCCGTTCTCGGCGGGGCTCCGAATGCAGGGTGTGACGACAAAGATGAACGCCCTGTTGCGCACGGCCGCAGCGGCCCTTGACGGGCTGCTCGCCGCCGGCGCCGCGCTGGGGGTCGCGGAATTGACCGCCGCCGCCGTTCGTCGTGAATCCTCGCCGATCGTCGCGGTCGGTTCAGCGGTTATCGACGTCACGCCGGCCGGGGTGAAGGACTGGGCGATCCGGCAGTTCGGCTCGAACGACAAGCTCGTCCTGCAACTCGGTGTGCTGCTGGTGCTGGCGCTGTTCGCGATCGCGCTCGGCATCGCCGCCCTGCGGGTGCGGCGCAGCGCCGCCGCCGGGGTGCTCGCCTTCGGGGTCATCGGTGCGCTCGCCGCCACGTCCCGGCCGGACGGATCGGCGACGGATGCGGTGCCGTCGATCGCTGGCGCCCTGGTCGGCGCAGGTGTGCTGTACGGCCTGACCGGTGCGCTGCGCACCGCGACGGACGGGTCGCAGGACGAACGGACAGGTGTCGGCCGGCGCCGCTTTCTGCTCGGCGCCGCCGCCGTGGCGGCCGGCTCAGCCGCGGCCGGAGTGATCGGGCGGGTGTTGAACACCGCCAGCGGGGATGCGGCTGCCTCGCGCGCCGCGGTGCGCCTGCCCGCGCCGGTGTCCAAGGCCGCACCCGTGCCCAAGGGCACCGACCTGAAGATCGAGGGACTGAGCCGGTTCACCACTGCGGCGAAGGACTTCTACCGGGTCGACACCGCCTTGGTGGTACCGCAGGTGGACGCCCGCGACTGGAGTCTGCGCCTGCACGGAGACGGGGTGAAGACCCCGATCGAGATCGACTTCGACCAGTTGCTGGCCCGGGGCCTGATCGAACGCGACATCACCCTCAACTGCGTCTCCAGCGAGGTCGGCGGCCCCTACATCGGCAACGCCCGCTGGCTCGGGGTGCCGCTGGCCGAGCTGCTGCGCGACGCCGGGGTCCGCCCGCCCTCGCGGGGCGGCCCGGCGGATCAGCTGGTGGCGCGTTCCACGGACGGGATGACCATCGGCACGCCGGTCGAGACCGTGATGGACGGCCGGGACGCCATGCTGGCCGTCGCCATGAACGGCGAACCGCTGACCTTTGTGCACGGCTTCCCCGTCCGCATGCTCGTCCCCGGCCTTTACGGCTATGTCTCCGCCTGCAAGTGGCTCACCGAGCTTGAGCTGACCACCTTCGATGCCTACGACACCTACTGGACCAAACGCGACTGGTCCGCCCGCGCCCCGGTCAAGACCCAGTCGCGCATCGACACCCCGAAGCCGTTCGCCAAGCTCAAGCCCGGCCGTATCGCCGTCGCGGGCGTGGCCTGGGCCCAGCACCGCGGCATCGACCAAGTCGAGGTCCGCCTCGACGACGGCCCCTGGCAGAAGGCCCGGCTCGCCGCGGAGGACAGCCGCGACACCTGGCGCCAGTGGGTCTGGGAATGGGACGCCACCCCGGGCTCGCACACCTTGACTGTCCGCGCCACCGACCGCACCGGCGCCACGCAGACCGCCCGTCGCGCTCCGACCCGACCGGACGGGGCCACCGGCAGGCACTCGGTGGTGGTCAACGTGACCTGAAACCAGCTCTGTCGACCGATCACCACAAGCGTCACCTGAACCTTCACCACCCCCCCCAACAATGCACCGAGGAGCCCTCATGAAGGCCACCACCCGTATCAGCCGCATCGCCGTGACGGCAGCCGCCGCTCTCGTTGTGCCGCTTGCCTTGACCGCCTGCGGCAGCGACGACGACGGCGGCAAGGACAAGGCCGCCGGCTCAGGTGCGGGCAAGCCCGCAGCCAGCGAGAAGAGCGACCCGCCGGCCGACACCGCCGAGGACGGCCCGTTCGGCCCGGCCTGCGCGGGCGTGCCCAAGAGCGGCGCCGGCAGCTTCGACGGCATGGCCAAGGACCCCGTCGCCACCGCGGCCTCCAACAACCCGGCCCTGTCCACCCTCGTCGCGGCCGTGAAGAAGGCCGGGCTGGTCGACACCCTCAACAACGCTCAGAACATCACCGTGTTCGCGCCGACCAACGACGCCTTCAAGAAGATCCCGAAGGCGGACCTGGACAAGGTCATGAGCGACAAGAAGACGCTCACCAAGATCCTCACCTACCACGTGGTGGGCCAGAAGCTGACGCCGCAGCAGCTGGAGAACGGCTCCTTCCCCACCCTGGAGAAGAGCAAGCTGACCACCTCCGGCTCCGGCGAGTCCTTCAAGGTGAACGACTCCGCGAACGTGGTCTGCGGCAACGTCAAGACCGCCAACGCCAACGTCTACATCATCGACTCGGTCCTGATGCCCAAGATGTGACGACCACGCCAAAAGCAAGGGCGGGCGCCGTGGAATCCACCTGCGGCGCCCGCCGCCGTATCAACTCATCGAGGCGTGATGAACGGGACGACCCGGCCTTCCATCACTCACCTATCGGTGCATACCTCCACGGCGCACGAAGCCGCCGCCGTTGCTGAGGACGCCTTGAAGGTCGCCCATTTTGAAATGAGCGGTTCTGAGCCAGGTGCCGCGGCTGGCTTTGACATTGTTCGGCTCGGCCGTCTGACCATGGGTTACATCGCATCCCCATTTCCGGTTCGCATGGCGTTCGCTGCAGACTTAGTGCACCACGTCGTGGTGCCACTATCCGGTTCGGTGATATGGGCACGCACCGGCGAAACGGGGAAATCAGCCGACATCTCCCGAGCAGTGACATTCGGCCCTGACGAGGGGTTCTCTCTTGAGTCTCTGGCAGCACCGACCCTGCTGTTGTGCTGCCAGGTGGAATCCGGTGCGCTCCGGCGGCACCTGGAATCTCTGCTGGGCAGATCGCTGAGTCAGCCGCTGGAGCTGACCCGCATCTTCGACACGACCGAAGGGTTCGGCGGAAGCTGGTCCAGGCTGGCCGCCGGTCTCGCGCAGGAACTCACCTACCCGGACAGCCTCATACCGCAACAGGCCATCGGTCAGTCCATCGAAGATCTACTTCTCACCGGGCTCCTGGTGGCTGTCGGTCACCGTTTTGCCGCAGAGCTACGAGCACCGACCCCGCCCCTGCGTCCCGCCACCGTCAAACGTGTCCTCGATGCAATCGAGGCCGACCCTTCCCGCGCGTTCACCACCGCCGAACTCGCCGCCATTTCCCGCGTCAGTGCGCGAAGGCTTCAGGAATCATTTCGCCTGTACGTCGGCATGACGCCGCAGAACTATCTGCGGCACGTCCGGCTCGATCGTGTGCGCGCCGACCTGGCCAAGGCGCGATCCGCGGAGTGCAGCGTCAGCGAGATCGCAAAGCAGTGGGGTTTTACCCACATGGGTAGATTCGCAGTCTGCTATAAGGAACGTTTCGGCGAAAAACCCTCCCATACCTTGTCGTTCGAGTAGCCGCCCTCCCTCACCAAGGGCCGAGCAAGGCGCGGGCTGTCAGCCCCACGCCAACCACCAGAACGAGCGCGGACGTGGCGAGGGGGCCGAGCCGGGAGAGCTTCCTCCAGAAGGGTCCGTACTGCCCCGTGGCGTGTACGCGCTCTTCCAGCCGGCCGCGAAGGCGCACCAGGAGGAGGCCCGCCAAGGTGAGCGTCGCGGCCATGCCCAGGCCATATCCGAAGACCAGCAGGATGCCGAAGGCGGTTCGTCCCAGAGCCACTGCGCCCAGGAGGACTACGAGCGCGGATGGGCTCGGCACCAGGCCGCCGGCGAATCCCAGGCCGATCAGGGCTGCGTGCTTCGGGCGCTCCGGTGCTGCAGGTGTGCCCGGCGCAGCAGCGCGATCGGGTTCGGAAGAGGGCCGAGGAATCGCCACCGACCGGTCAACGATCGCGACCGCCGCTGACCGGTCGGTGGCCACAGCAGCGGCGGGACTCGCGGAGGGATGGCCTTGTGGATGTGGATGTGGATGTGGATGTGGGTGTGGATGTGGGTGCGGGTGGGAATGCCGGTGCGGGAAGTGTGGGCTTGCTCCGGTTTGACGGACACGGTGGCTGTGTCGGTCAGGCCGCGAGGGCGGCTTCGTATTCGGCGGGGCTGCGGTAGCCGAGGCTGCTGTGCAGACGGCGCGGGTTGTACCAGCCCTCGATGAAGTCGAAGATCGCTGAGTGGGCGACGGCGCGGCTGGGCCAGATCTGCGGGCCGCCGGCGCCCAGCTCGCGCTTGAGGGTAGCGAAGAACGACTCGGCCAGGGCATTGTCCCAGCACACCCCGGTCCGCCCGGTTGACAGCCGGATCCCGAAACCCTCTGCCACCTCGGCGAATTCACGACTGGTGTACTGGCAGCCGCGATCCGCATGAAAGATCAGCCCTCGCCCCGGGCGACGGCCGCGGCAGGCCGCCAGCAGCGCGTCGGTGACCAACGAGGTGCGCAAATGGTCGGCCGTTGCCCAGCCGACGACCTTCCGCGAGGCGATGTCGATCACGGTGGCCAGGTAGAGCCAGCCCTGATCGGTGGGGATGTAGGTGATGTCGCCGCACCAGCGGGCATCGAGCCGAGTCGCGGTGGCGAAGTCGCGCTGAACCAGGTCCGGTCGCCTTCTCGCGTGCGGGTCCTGGACCGTGGTGCGGACACGGCGTCCGCGGCACCGGCCCAAGAGCCCGGCCTGACGCATCAGCCGTGCCACGCGACGCCGGCCGCACCGCACGCCCTCTCGCCGCAGCGCGGCGTGGACGCGCGGGGAGCCGTAGGCGCCGCGGGAATGGGCATGCACCGCGGCGATCTGGTCGGCCAGCTCGTCGTCCTGCTGCCGGCGCGGGCAACGACTGCCCGCGCGGCGGGCGTAGAAGGCGGCACGCGAGACCTTCAGCAGTTCACACGCCCGCTTGACGCTGTGACCTGCCTGCTTCTCCGCCTCGATGAACGGATGCACCGTCACCGGGTCTCGTTCGCGAAGAAAGCCGTCGCCCGCTTGAGGACATCCACGTCCTGCCGCAACCGACGATTCTCCTGCCGCAACCGGGCCAGCTCCACCCGTTCATCGCTGGTCAGCCCCGGCTCCTCACCGCCATCGACCTTGGCCTGGCTGACCCACAAACGCACCGCGGTCTCGGTCAGATCGAAGTCCTTGGCCACCTGGCCGACCGAGCGGTCGCCTCGCCGGCACAGCTCGACGATCTCGGCCTTGAACTCCGGCGTGAACGAGCGCCTGGGACGCGGCTTCTTCTTCCCCATGCTCTCCATGGTGGACATCCTTCCGGGGCCGTGACCCCTGATCTCGGATGTCCGTCAAAGCGAATCAAGCCCAGTGTGCATCTGCGTCCTGATGCGAACCGCGCCCGTGTGGGTGTGGGTGTGGGTGTGGGCCGTGGTGGTGGCCATGTGTCGGCCGTTTGAGCAGGGCGGCCCGTAGCAGCCAGCCGCCGATCGTGGTGACCAGGAGTCCGCTGGCCATGCCGAGCCAGGTCAGTACGGTCTCGCCGGCCAGGCTCGTAGCGACGGGCAGGGCGAGGCCGAGGACCAGGACACCTGCGGTATGGGTGACGGTGACGGTGACACCGACGGTCAGGGCGTCGCGCCGGGTTCCGCGCCGTCCCGCCAGGTAGGCCGCCATGATGGTCTTGCCGTGGCCGGGCATCGCGGCGTGCGAGGCGCCCAGCACGATGGCGAGCAGCAGCGCCAGGAGGCCCACCGGAACGGTCAGTTCTCGCCGGCCGACCAGCGAGTCGAAGGTCTCGGCGGCTCTGGCCGGCACAGCGGTGAACCAGCCTGCCGCCGACCGGGCGGCGGGCGCCGGAGCCGGCACGGTGCCCGGTCCGGGTTCGGTGCGCACCGTGGCTGAGCGCTGATTCAGCACGTCGGCCGAGGGGTCCTTGGGGTAGTGCCGCAGCTGGTCCGTACGCGAGGTGGCGGCGACGTCGGACTCCGCGATGTCGAGTCCGCTGGCCCGTACCGTCAGTTCATGCCAGCCGGCCCGGCGGAAGTCATAGCCGGTGCGCACCCGGATGTCCGTGGGCCGAGCCAGATCCGCCGCGCCGGTGAAGGCGCACTCCAGCCGGCTGGTGCTCAGCCCGGCCTCCCCGGCGACGTAGCGGAAGTGCGCACCCGTCGTCCGCCAGGCGACCCGCTTCGCGTCGTGCCGCACCCGCAGGCCGTCGGCGAGTCGCGCGCAGTCGTTACGGGCATGGGCGGCACGCTCGTCCGGGGTGATAGTGCCGTCGTGGTCGCGATCCACGGATGGCCGCTCCTGCGCCGCGGCGATCTCGGCGCGGTCGGTGATGGCCACAGCGTCGATGCGGTCCGGGTGCAAGGTCAGGCCCGTGTAGTGGCTGACCGTGAAGTTGCCCAGCGGATGCGCGGCCGCCTCCGGTGCGCCAGCCAGCATCGCGGCCAGCGCGAGGAGGCCTGCGGCCAGGGGCAGGGAGCGGGGCAGGATGGATTTCATCGGGAGTCGATTCGGCCGAGGACGGTACGGGCCGTCGGTGCGTGCAAGGGGTGGAAGGCCGGGTCGATGGCCAGGGCGCGTTCCAGGTCCGCGCGGGCGGCGGCGTGGTCGCCGAGGGCGCGGTGGATCATCGCGCGGTGGTAGCGGAAGAGGGCGCTGCGGGTGTCCAGTGCGAGCGCCTGGTCGGCGTGCTGAAGCGCCTCGTCGTCCCGGCCGGTTCGGTGCAGGGCCCACGCGGCGGCATCGTGCACGGCCAGGAACGGGCGGTCGGCGAGGAGGCCGCGGGCCATGGCGACCGCCGTCCGGGGGGAGCCGTGGTCGGCTTCGAAGAGGACGTTGTCCACATCGGGAGACCCGTGGGCTGCGCGGCGGAGGCGGTCCTGCGTACGCAGCAGCGCGTACTGGGTCTTCGCCGCGCGGGTACGGCCGCGGGACTGCTGCAGTTCACCCAGGCCGAGGAGGTAGTGCGGCAGCGGGGCGATCGCGATCGCCGCGGTGAAGTCCCGTACCGCGGCGTCCATCTTTCCGAGAGCGGCGTGGGCGCGGCCCCGGGCCTCCAGGAGGGCCGGGTCGCGTGCTGCTCGCAGGCCCGCTTGAGCCTCGCTCAGGGCGCGCCGGGGGTTTCCTGATTCCTGGGCGAGGGTGGCCAGATGGGTGCGGACGAAGGCTTCTTCCGCGTCGTTGGCGGAAGCGTCGAGTGCCCGCGCCATGAGCGCACGTGCCTGGGGAATGTCGCCACGCAGTTCCCAGCTGTACGACGCCCTGGCGAGCGAGGCCGCGTCCGGGCGCAGGTCGGTCATGCGCTGGATGGCTTCGAATGACTCCTGGTAGCGGCCCAGCTGGGTCAGCGCGTCGGCGCGCACGCCGTGAGCGGAGGCGCCGTAAGGATCAGACTCCACCGCCCGGTCCGCCCATGTCAGCGCGGTGTCGAAGTCGTGCCGGGCGGCGGCCAGTGCTCCCATGCCGGTCTCGGCGCGGTAGTTGCCGGATGGCTCCAGGGCGAGCGACTTGCGCAACGCGGCCTCGGCTTGCGCGTAGGTGGCGGCGTCCGCGGTGGTGCGGGCCTGTTGCACCCGGGCGAGTCCCAGATCGGCCCAGGCGGACGGGTCGCGCGGCAGGCTGCGGGTCCGTTCGCTCAAGGCGCGCAGCGAACCGCGGGGGTGTGCGGACAGCTCGGCACTGCCGGCCGCGGCGGACGGCGGGGAGGTGTCTCCGCGCGGTTGCAGGACGACGGCCCCTCCGGTGAACAGTGCTGCGGCCAGGGCCAGGACGAGGCCCGTGCGGCGTAGGTGCCGGAGTCTGCGGGCGGGGGGATTCGATGGATTGATGCGGGTCACGGGGTGCCTTTGTGGTGGGCGAAGGCGGCGGCTTGCGGGGTGGGCACAGCACGGATGTGGTGTGCCCACCCCGCCGGTTGTGCCTGGTGCCGCCGGGGCCGGGGCGCGGTGCGCGCCGTGGAGGGACTACGAGCCGGAGCCGCTGTCCGTGGCGCCGCCGTGGGGCAGGGCCAGGTAGGGGAAGGACGCGCCGAATGAGGCGTCGTTGCCGTTCACCTTGTCGCCCTCCGCCAGAGCGGGCACGAGCTTGCCGGTCTGGGCGGCGCCCATCATGGCCTGCAGCGAGATGTCGATGACGTCGTCCCCGAGCCGGCGGCCGTTGGGGAAGCCGCCGAGGTCCCCGGCGAGGACGCCGAGCCGGTTGGGGGTCTTCGACACCGGGACGCCCATGTTCAGGCGCAGCTCCTCGGCCGGCGCGATCCGCTGCCGCGGGGCGTCCTTGTTGAGCCGGTGGGCGTTGAGGTCGGCCTTGATCGGTCCGCAGGCCTTGCAGACACCGGTCAGGAAGATCTCGGCGATGTCGTTGCGGGGTGCCTTCGGCGCGGGCACCTGGTAGATCTTCTCGACCAGCTTCGGCAGGATCGGGTCGTAGACCTTGTCGACGACCGGCTTGACCGTCCGGTCCTGGCTCGGCGCGATGGTGTTGAAGGCGTCCTTGTACTTCAGCGGCACGACGACCTCGTTGACCAGCGGGTTGCCGAGGCGCGAGACCTGCCGCCAGCCGGTGTGATCCCCGGTGCGGCTGTCGGTGACATTCGCGCCGCGGCGCTCGGTGGTCGACCAGACGCCGATGACGGGGTTGCGCTTGGAGTTGCCGTTGAGCGCCAGCTGGCTCTTGGGGATCTGCAGGGCGACGGAGCTGACGTTGTAGCCGGACAGGGTGTCCTTGCCGCGCTTGCTCAGGTCGCCGCCGTAGAGCAGGTCGAAGACCCGCAGGTCGCCGAAGAACGGGTCCTCGGCCTGGCCCGCGAAGGCCTTGCCGCCGCCCGGCACGGACCGCACCGCCGCACCGCGCAGCGCGGCATAGTCGGGCATGGACGCCTGGCCCGTACGCGAGGGGGCCGCAGCTGCTCCGCGGAGCAGGGTGCGGGTGGCACCGCGGGCGTCGGTGACGGTCAGGTCGTAGACCTGGCGGAAGTTGAGGTTCGGATCCCGCAGCGAACGCACCGGTCCGGTGTTGTAGAGGAACTGGCCCTCCGCGTCCCTGATCTCGTTGCGGAACTTCCAGGTATAGGTGAGGTCGGCGACGCCGTCTCCGGTGTTGTCGATCTTGACGTGGTAGCGGGCGTCGTCCGCGAAGGGGTGGAAGTTGGGCCCGCCGTCCGGCTCCTGGAACGGAATCCAGTTGGCCACCAGCGTCACGGTGTCGGCACGGTCCGGGCTGGTGAAGGCGTAGACGTCGGTGTTGTCGGCCCGCGGGTCCCCGGCGATCAGCGGGGCCTCGCGGTGGCTGGAAGCGGCGCTCGGCACCGGGGCGAGGGCCGAGGAAGCCAGGCCCGCGGCCAGCCCTCCGACCCCGAGCGCGAGCAGCGCGCGGGTCAGGTTCCGCCGGGAACGCGGCCGCGGCGCGGGACGTTTCTGCGCAGGGATGGACAAGGGGAGATCCTCTCGACTGCGGCCTCCGCACTCGGCACGCGTGCGACAGCGCACAAGCGGAGCTGCGCCGGCCACTCCGCGGGCGGCGGAGGTCAACCTTGGGTGGGTGATCGACCCAGCGGGCGGGACATCGAGGTGTCCGGGCGGCTTCCACGAGGGTGTGAGAACCCTCGCCGGTCGGGGAATGCACCGCGCACGGAATGCGCAGGCACAGCAGACCACAAAACACTCCAGATCGGATGCAACCCCCCGCGGAGCGTGTTGCCCGGCTTCCCCGTCCCGTACGGCCGGTGTCCGGTACCGACCCATCCGGCCCGTCCCCGGCTCCGAATACGACGTAGTGGCCCGAGTTCTGCCAACAGCCGGCCGGGTGCAGAGGAAGCAGGAAGCGCATGCTGGTACGGCTGGACGAGCCCCGGGCTCCGCTGGCGCTGTCCCACACCCCGGAAGCCGCCACGGCAGCCGTGCTGTTGCTGCACGGCGGCCGTGAGCGCGGTACGGACGCGCCGCCACGGTGGAATCTGCCTGACCTGCGGATGCGCCCCTTCGCCCGCGCGATCCGGCGCGCCGCCGGCGACCGCGGGGCCGCCGTGGGACGCGTCCGCTATCGCTGCCGCGGCTGGAACGGCGCCCGCGAAGACCCTGCCCAGGACGCCCGGCAGGCGCTGGATCAACTGGCCGCGCACTTCGGCGACATCCCGACCGTGCTCGTCGGGCATTCCATGGGTGGCCGGGCGGCACTGCGGGTGGCCGACCACCGGCTGGTACGGGCAGTGGTGGGGCTCGCACCCTGGTGCCCTCCCGGTGAGCCGGTGGCGCACTTGCGCGGCCGCAGCGTGGTGCTGCTGCACGGCGACCGGGACCGGACGACCGACCCCGCAGCTTCGGCCGACTTCGCCGCAAGAGCCCAGGCCGCGGGTGTCGCCGCGGCCACCGTACTGATGCCCGGCGCCGGTCACGCCATGCTCCGGCGGGCGGGAAGCTGGCATGGGCTGACCACCGAGGTGGTGACCGGGCTGCTCGGCATCGCATCACTGCCGGCGGTAGCCGATCCGGCCGCCGCGCCCCGGAGGCGTACCTTTCCGGAGTGCTGGCCGGGCCCGTTCGGGCAGTTTTCCCCTCAGCACCAATCCGACGGGCGCCGCGCTCCGAATCACAAGTAACAAGAAGACCGGCAGACTGTCCCGTCTCGGGGCTGCTGTGCGACAACAACGGCCTGGCACATGGCCATCGAGGGAGTTCTATGAGGCCGGCGGAAGACCCCCGCCCCACACCGCCCGTCCCTCCGGCCCTGGACCTGGGTGACCTGCTGACCGAGGTGGCCCGCGGTGATCAGGATGCGTTCGCCGCCGTGTACGACCAGGTGAGCGGTCCGGTGCTCGGCCTGGTGCGCAGCGTGCTGCGGAATCCGGAACAGTCGGAGGAGGTCACCCAGGAGGTGCTGGTCGAGGTCTGGCGGACCGCGGCCCGCTTCCGGCCCGACAAGGGCAGCGCCATGACCTGGGTGCTGACCATGGCGCACCGCAGGGCCGTGGATCGGGTGCGCTCCGTACAGGCCAGCGCGGAACGTGAGCACAAGGCGGCGCTGCTCGACCAGCTGCCGGCGTACGACCAGGTCACCGAGCAGGTCGAGACGCGGCTGGAGCAGCAGCGGGTGCGCCGCTGCCTGGGCGCGCTGACCAAGCTGCAGCGCGAGGCGGTCACCCTCGCCTACTACCGGGGGCTGACCTACCGCGAGGTCGCCCAGCTGCTGTCCATGCCCCTGGGCACCGTGAAGACCCGGCTGCGCGACGGACTGATCCGGCTGCGCGACTGCCTGGGGGTGACCGCGTGACCGCCGCCGACCTGCACACCGCCACCGGCGCCTACGTCCTGCACGCGCTGCAGCCCGGTGAGCGCGCCGAGTTCGAACGGCACCTGGCCAACTGCCCGGCCTGTGCCCAGGAGGTACGCGAACTGGCCGCCACCACCGCCCGGCTGGGCCTGGCCGTGGCCGAACCGTCCTCCGCACAGATGCGGGAACAGGTGCTGCGGCGCATCACCACCGTGCGCCAGGAACCCCCGCACGTACCGGCCGCCGGCCGCGTACGGGCCTGGGCGCGCTCGCTGCCCCGGCTGGCACTGGCCGCGTGCGTGGCGGCAGCCGTGGCCCTCGGCGGCATCGCGGTGTGGCAGCACCGGTCGGCCGAAGACGCCCGCGACCAAGCCCGGCAGGCCGAGCAACAGGCCGCCGACCTGGCGGCGGTCCTCGCCGCACCCGACGCCAGAACGGTCAGCGGAAAGCTCGGCGACGACGCGAAGGGCACCGTCGTGATCTCTCACGACCGGGACCGCGCCGCCTTCCTCGCCTCAAGTCTGCCCGAGCTGCCGGCCGGGAAGGTGTATCAGCTCTGGTTCGACGACGGCGGCGGCGAGATGCGCCCCGCCGGCCTGCTGCCGCACCCCGGCACCAGCGCGACGCTCATGGACGGCGCCGTGGGCAAGGCAGCCGGCATGGGCGTCACCGTCGAACCGGCAGGCGGATCCCCCCAGCCCACGACCGACCCGCTCGGCCTCATGCCCTTCCCCGCCTAGGAGCGAGGCCATGCCTGTCTCCACTCCGCCCGCCGTCTGCCTGTTCACCTCCGACCTGCGCCTGCATGACAACCCGGTGCTGACCGCCGCTGTCCGAGCCGCCCCGGAAGTCGTGCCGCTCTTCGTCCTGGACGAGGGCATTCCCGATGCCGGCTTCGCCGCACCCAACCGCCGCGCCTTCCTTGCCGATAGCCTGGCCGACCTCGACACCGCGCTGCGGGCCCGCAGCGGTCGGCTGCTGCTGCGCTCCGGACCCGTGGTCGACGAGGTCTGCGAGCTCGTCCGCCAGAGCGGGGCACGCCAGGTGCACCTGGCCGCCGGCGCCTCCGCATACGCGCTCCGACGCGAAGAGCGGCTGCGTACCGCCCTGGCCGCCCAGGGGTGCGCACTGCACGTCCACGACGCCGTGGTCACCGTGCAGCCGCCGGGCACCCTCGTGCCACGGGGCGGCGACCACGTCGCGGTCTTCACCCCCTACTTCCAGTCCTGGCAGCAGGCAACGCCCCGGACGGTCGTGGCCGCCCCGCGCAACGTGCGCGTGCCGGCGCATCTCGGCTCCGAGCGGCTACCCGTACGCGCCGAGGTGACAGGGGTATCTCCGGGCCTGGCACGGGGCGGCGAACGCGAAGGACGACACCGGCTGACGTACTGGATACACCATGACATGTCCCACTACGCGTACCGCCATTCCGAGCTCGCGGCCGACGGCACCTCGCGGTTTTCCCCGCATCTGCACTTCGGCACCCTCTCCGCGACCGAGCTGGTGCACCGGGCCCGGACACTCGGCGGGCCAGGCGCCGAGACCGTCGTACGACAGCTGGCCTGGCGGGACTTCTACCACCAAGTCCTCGCCGCCCGCCCGCCCGCACACGGCATGGGCCGACTATCGCACCCAGCACGACCAATGGCGCCGCGACGAGCACGAGACCCAGGCCTGGCGCGACGGCCGCACCGGATACCCGGTGATCGACGCCACGATGCGCCAGCTGCGGCACGAGGGCTGGCTACCCGGGCGGGCCCGCATGCTCGCCGCCAGCTTCTTCACCAAGACCCTGTATCTGGACTGGCGCGTCGGCGCCCGGCACTTTCTGGACCTCCTGGTCGACGGCGACGTAGCCAACAACCAACTCAACTGGCAGTGGGCGGCCGGCACCGGGACAGACACCCGCCCCAACCGCATCCTGAACCCCGTTGTGCAGGCCAAGCGGCACGACGCAAAAGGCGACTACGTACGCCGGTGGGTGCCAGAACTGGCCGGCCTCGCCGGACCGGCCATCCACGAGCCGTGGACTCTCCCGCCACCAGAACGCCGTCAGTACGACTACCCGGTTCCACTCATCGCGCTCTCCAGCGCCCTGGCGCGCTTCAACCTCGCTCGCCAGTGATGGGCGAACCGGCACGTCCCAACGGCGCGAGAACGCACTGCAGCCGCCCCTCCCGACACCTCACGTTCAGCGCATCCGCCAGGGTGGTGCATGCGGCCAGAGTGACGCTGATGGCGGATCCCGCACAAGCCTGGCGGGTCCTCTGGCTCCGTCGCAGCCTTGCGAGTGCGGGCAACTGTCCGGAACCCGCGAGGGAGTAGCTCAGGTGGTCCTATATGTGCAATTTCCCGATATCGGCTCGGCACTCTGCGGGCCATGAACCTGAACCGTTCCTGGAAGAACCGGGCCGCCGTCGTCGCGGCCGGCACCATCCTGACTGCGCTGGCCATGCCGGTCGCGTCCGCCACCGCCGCGCAGGCTCCCTGTCCAGCCTCTGAGATCGAGATGGGAGACGAATGCGTCCCGCAGTTGGCCTGGTCCCATGGCCGGCACGAGGACGGGGGGCTGCTCGGCGGCGGCCTGCTCTAACTGAAGGACTGCTCGGCCATGACCCGTGCCCTCGCCAGACGGCGGCACGGGGCTCCAACCTTGACGCAGCCCCTGTCCGCCAAGGCGCATGACAGCGATAGCCAGTCCACCCTTGTCGCCGCCGTACAGGTGGCGGTCCGGGCGGCATCGTGCTGGGTCACATGCGGCTCATGGAGGCCATCGCGTAGAGGAGTTCGGTAACCACTGTCTGGTCGCCGCGCTGGCCTGTGACGGCGTGGCGGGGCGCGAGGTGACCGGCGGCAAGTCGGCAGAATTCTATTTCGGGAAGAACGATGTGGCTGACACAGTTGGCCGGCCCGGCCGGCCCTTCGGGTCCGTCCAGCGGCAGGTACCAGTCGCCGCCGCTGTCGCCTTCGATCTCCAGCCGTACGCTGCGTGCCGCGGCGCCCGGACTGGTGATCGGCAGGGGCGGCGACGCCATCCCGGCCCGGTAGTCGACGGCGTCCGCGATGTCGGTGGCGTGAATCCGGTCGCGAAGGCCCGGTCGAGCAGCGCCAGTCGGAGAGGCAGCATGATGCCGTCGCCGTAGGGCACCGCTATGTCGGCTATACCGCCGCCGCTGAACGAGCAGGTCCTGATCAGTTCGTAGGAGTGCTGTCGCCAGGTGTCTCGCATGCCGCCCGGCTTGCCGGAGGCGGGCGTCCCGGCTGCCTGGAAGCCGGAGTCCAGCTGCTTTCGCAACGCTTCGGTGCGCTCCTGAGGGCGGCCGGCCGGCCGCCCTGAAGGTGCCAGCGGATCCGGCAGGCCGTCCAGGCGTGCGGTCTCGGCGTCGTAGGGTCGTGCGTAGTCGGGCACCGCGACCTGTGGCGGACGTGCCTGCAGGCAGGCTCCCAGGACTTCCGCGCGGAGCGTGGGGGGCAGTTCCAGATCGATGTGCGGATACAGCAGGCGTACGGCTCCGCGCAGCTCCTCTGCTTCTCGTGCGCAATTCGGGCAGCCTTCGAGGTGCGCGTCGACCTCAGCCGTCTCGTCGGGAGAGCAGGCGTCGAGGGCCCAGACACCGAGCAGTTGCTGCAGCCGGGAGTGTGGGTGCGGATCATCGGTCATGGTGCTCCTCCTCGTCCGCTGTGCTCTTCCTGAGCTGCTGCAGTCCCTGCCGGAGCCGGCGTGCTGATTCCTCGTCGGTTGTGCCGAGTTCCGCCGCGGCCTGGCGGTACGTCATTCTGCGGGTGTGGACGAGGTGAAGCGTCAAGCGCTGCGCTGCGCTGAGCGAGGACAATGCGGCATCGAGCCATGTGCGCAGGCGTAGCTGTCGCGGGTTGTAGGCCGAGGGCGCCTGCTACAGGTACTGGAAGACTTCTGTCGCGACCTCGCGTACCGACTTGTCCTCGCCGAGGCGGGCAGGTCAATCTGTCACCTACGCGTGCAGCGGACCCCTGTCGATCGGTTAGCTGTGGGTTAACGGTTGCTGCTCGAACTGCCATTGATCAGCAGTAGTCGGCGGTGGAGGCTGGGACTGTTCCCCGGAAACCGAGGGAAGCGACCATCGAGACTCGCAGGAGTACCAGTATGCGCACGTTGATCAGTTCGGGTAATCCGGCTGTCCATGTCACCGAGATCGTTCGGAAGGGAGTTGAGGGCTGATGGCCGGCAAGGTGTTCTTCAGTGTGTCGATGTCGCTGGACGGTTTCATCGCGCCCGAGTCCTCCGAGGACTTGATGGGGCGGCAGTGGATGGAGCTCCAGGGGTGGGTCTTTCCGCAGCGGTTCTTCCGGGAGAACCTGAAGCTGGGCGGAGGCGGCAAGGAAGGGCGCGACAACGACATCGTGCGGGAGACGTTCGAGCGGACCGGCGCGAGCGTGATGGGCAAGCGCCTGTTCGACGCGGGCGAGGAGATGTGGCCGGAGGAGGCGCCGTTCCACACCCCGGTCTTCGTGGTGACGCACGAGAAGCGCGACCCCTGGGAGCGGCCCGGCGGGACCACGTTCCACTTCGTCAACGACGGCATCGAGTCCGCGCTCGACCAGGCCCGCGAGGCTGCCGGCGACCGGGACGTCCGCGTCGCGGGCGGCGGTGCGACGATCCTGGAGTACGTGAACGCCGGCCTGATCGACGAGTTCTCGATCGCGCTCGCACCCGTGCTGTTCGGCTCGGGAATCCGCCTGTTCGAGGGCGTGGATGACAGCCGGGTGGCGCTGGAACAGGTCTCGGCCGAGCCCTCCACGAAGGTGACGCATCTGACCTACGCCGTACGGCAGCGATAACTGCCCCGTACTCAGCACCCACTCGCCAAGGTCAACCGCCTGCGGACGGCCCAGCCCGGCCACGCGGCTGGCCTCAGCTCGTCACGCCAGGCGGGGCTCGGCGTGGTGAGGCTGCGGGGCAGGTTCGCGGTGGAAGCCCAGACGGTCCATCGACGCTTCACGGGCTGGTCCGCAGCCCGGGTGTGGGCCAAGTTGCACCGCGTGGCCCTCGACCGGCTCGGCGCGAATGGGGAGCCTGACGGTCGCGGTGCGTCATCGACTCGGCCGGCGCCCGGGTGGTCAGAGGGGGCCTCTGACTGGACCGAATCCGACCGATCGCGGAAGATTCGGGTCGAAGGCCCCCGTCATCTGCGACCACTCTCCGGCGCCAATCTCCATGGCCGTCAGGTCCTCATTCCGCCGATGCGCGGCATGTCAGTGATCCGGTCCCGGTTCGAACCCCGACGGCAACGCCCGGCCGAGCTGCTCGCGGACAAGGGCTACGGCCTTGGCGAACTGCGCGGATGGCTGCGTGGCCGGCGGATCGAGCCGTGCATCGCCGGGCGAGGCCTCGGGCCATCCGGCCGGCTGGCCGGCTGATGGCGAAGCTCCCGACGGGCGCGTCCGCTGGTCGGTATGAGCGTGCTCGCACCTATAGCCTCACTCCGCCCTCTTGTCGGATTGTTGAACAAACCCCTACGGTGATGATGTGGCAACTCGCCCTGTTATCCGGCACGTTGAGGTGTGTGTGGTCCCTTGCGCCGGTCGGCACCATCACCGAGGCAACCGGCTGGCTGATCACCGCGATCAATCTCGGACTGGCAGGCGGCACGGCCCTGGCGGGATGGTGTGGCGGTGCGTACCTCGTGTCGGCCTTGGCGGCCGCGGTGGCAGCTGCGGTGGCTCTCGCGCTCTCGGCAGCGGGCGAGTCCACCGGGCCCCAGTCGGCTCTGACCGTGCGGGTGGGCGAGGCTGTCGGGCAGGAAGCAGACTTTACGCGCGGCTGATCGCGATACTTGATGCCCGGTCCCTCGAGCAGCGACCGGGCCGGGTCACTCCCCGCCGCTCGCCTCGCGCTCCATCGTCGTGCGCGAGTCATCGAGGTAATCGCGCAGCTGTCGTTCGGCCGAGGCCGTGTCACCCCTGCGGAGGGTCTCCAGAAGGGCCCGGTTCAGCTCCAGGTAGGGGATGTGCAGGGCACGGGGGTCGTCGACGCCGTGGAAGGCCAGACGCAGCTCGGCCAGCACGCTGCGCATCGTCTCGTCGATCCTGCGGATGCCGGCGAGGGCCACCAGTTCGCGGTGGAAGTGGAAGTTCGCCGCGCCCAGCGCGGCCCAGTCCTGCGCCGCCACCGCCTTGTCGCCGTCGGCGGCGGCCGTGGCCAGCCCTTCGAGGGCGAAGGGCGGATCGCCCAGGCAACGCAGGACCGCGCACTCCACCAGCATGCGCATCCGGTAGATATCGGCGATGTCCGCACTGCTGGGACGGCGCACGAAGACACCCCGGTTGAGCTCATGGACCAGCAGGCGCTCATGGGTGAGCAGACGGAAGGCTTCCCGGACAGTGTTGCGGGAGACACTGAGGGCGGTGCAGATCTCGTCCTCGGAGAGTTTGTCTCCCGGTTTGAAGTGTCCCTCGCCGATGCGGGTGCGCAGCAGATCGGTGACCCGCTCGGTGATGCTTGAGCGCCCGAGCAGGTCTTTGTCTCGGGCCAGTTGATCCATGCCTGGGCTCATGAGGGGCTCCTTCACCGTGCCTGTGATGATCGTATGCCAACGGAGTAAGGGTCACAATGGCTCAGACTCTTGTCTGATTGTTCACAAGTCCTCATGCTGTATGCGTCAACTCGCAGCACCGTCAAGATCCTTGAGAGGTGCACGACCATGAGCATGAGCTCCTCCCCGTCAAGCAAGGGGGCCTCGGCAAAGGCCCCGGGCGCATCACCGAGTGAAGCCGAGGCGGGCCGCATGGCCTGGTTCCGCGAACTGGGTCCCCGCGGTCAACGCGCGTTCTTCGGCGCGTACGGCGGTTACGGACTGGATGCGTACGACTTCTACGTCCTACCGCTGGGCATGGCGGCGATCGGCAGCTACTTCGCGCTCGACAACGGCCATACCGGCCTGCTGGCAACCACCACTCTGGTGGTCTCGGCCGTGGGCGGCGCCCTGGCCGGCGTCTTCGCCGACCGCGTGGGCCGGGTACAGGCACTGATGTGGACGGTGGGCGTCTACGCAGTCTTCACCGTCGCCTGCGGGCTGGCGCCGAACTTCGAAACGCTGCTGGTCTTCCGCGCGTTGCAGGGACTGGGCTTCGGCGGCGAGTGGGCGGTCGGAGCGGTGCTGGTGGCGGAGTATGCCTCCAGTCGGCATCGCGGGCGCACGCTGGGCTGGATCCAGTCGGCCTGGGCGATCGGCTGGGGCCTGGCCGTGCTCGCCTACACCATCGTCTTCCACCTGGTCGGCGACGATCTGGCCTGGCGGGTCTTGTTCTTCACCGGCGCGCTGCCGGCACTGCTGCTCCTCTACATCCGCCGCAGCGTCACCGACGCCCCCGTGGCCAAGCAGCGGCTGCGCCGCGCCGGGCGGCGCCGCAGCGCCATCGCGTCGTTCGCGGCGATCTTCCAGGGCGGGCTGCTGCGCACGACGCTGCTGGCCGCGCTGATGTCGACCGGTGTGCAGGGCGGCTACTACACGCTGGCCACCTGGATGCCGAAATACCTCTCCGACGAGCGGGGCCTGGCGGTCACCGGCGTCGGCGGCTTCCTGGTGGTGCAGATCGCCGGCGCCTTCAGCGGCTACATCACCGGCGCCCACCTCGCCGACCGGCTGGGGCGCCGCACCACCATCCAACTCTTCGCCGTGCTCTCGGCCGCCTGCGTCCTGGCCTACTCCCAGGTTCCGGCGGACTGGGACGCGGTCTCCCTGCTGCTGGGCTTCCCGCTCGGCTTCTGCATGTCGGCGATCTTCTCCAGCTTCGGCTCCTTCCTCGCCGAGCTCTACCCGACCGAAGTCCGCGGCACCGGCCAGGGCTTCACGTACAACACCGGCCGCGGCATCGGCGCCGCCTTCCCGACCGTCGTCGGCTTCCTCTCCGACAGCTGGGGCGTCGGCGGCGCGTTGGCCTTCGCTGCTGCGGGCTACGCCCTCGCCTTCGTCACACTGCTCGGCCTGCCCGAAACCCGCGGCACCGAGCTGCGCTGAACTGCACCGACGCAGGACGTGCACGGGGCACGGGCAGCGGCGGTTCCGGGCAATCGGGGGAGGACGTATGGAGAATGAAAGCAGTGACGAGCAGCACGACAACCGTTACGACGATGTGCTGGAGAGCCTCCAACCGCAAAGGCGATGGGGCTCCAGCCGACCTGTCCAGGCGGCCCGTGGCCGGTGGCCAGCGCTGCGTCACCTGGGCTGCGCGACAGCGCTCGCACTGCTCCTGGCCGTGGCTGCTCCGGGCCTGTGGCGCTTCCTGGAGGAGGCCTATCCGCCCCGCACGGCGGCACAGGAGCAGGAGAATGACCAGGAGGAACGAGGAGCACAGCGGGACAGCACGGCGCCCGAGGGCCACCGGGTCGAACCGCCTGCCTGCCGCGACGGGACGACCTGGAAACTCGTGGAGTGGCAGCGCCCTGAGGCGCCCACGGTGCCGGGTGCGGCGGGGATCGAGGTGCAGGTGCGGGCGCGGTTCGAAGGCGGGCGGCTGCTCGGGCTGTGCGGGTGGTGCGCGGTGCGCGAGAACCCGGGACGCACGCACCCGGCGGCTGCCGTGGACGCCTGCACTCTCACGCGAAGACCACCGGAGGCCGGCCGGGGGCGCGGGGATACGTCATCCCGGCGCAAGCCGCCGGTTGCGCCGGACGCGCGAGTTGCCGACGCGGCGTGGACCGATCCCATCGGGCAGGTAGCACTGCAGACCGTATGTGGGCACGCCTGGCGGGCACGCGCGGTACTGACCCTGCACGACGGCGGCACGCGCGTCATTTCCACGCCCGGCTATCAGGTCGACTGCCCGACGGGAGCGTAAGCTGTGCCAGACGAACCGCCTCAACCGGACGCCTGTGCGCGCGTATTGGACGGCCATAGAGCCATTGATGGATTGTTCAACAATCCTATACGGTGGCTGTGGGCCTGAAGCGACATCCTGGCTCCATCCGCGGCCGATTACCCCATGTGTGAGGTGTGCATGAGCGCGGTTCGGAACACGTCAGCAGCCGCCACCGTCCCCGGTGAGAGCGACCGGGAGCTCGGGTGAGGGCAGCGCTCACTGCTGTGGCCGGGGCCAAGGATCTTCCGCCGATCGACCTGAACGCCGATCTCGGCGAAGGGTTCGGCCGCTGGCGGCTGACGGACGACGAGGCCCTTCTGTCCGCCGTCACCAGCGCCAATGTCGCCTGCGGGTACCACGCCGGAGACGCCGTGACGATGCGGCGGGTGTGTGATCTGGCGGCCGAGCGCGGCGTGCGCATCGGAGCCCAGATCTCCTATCGGGATCTGGCCGGTTTTGGGCGGCGGGCCATGGATGTGCCGCCGGATGTACTGGCGGCCGAGACCGCGCATCAGATCGGCGGCCTGGCGGTCTTCGCGCGCGCGGCCGGGTTGCGGGTCTCCTACGTCAGGCCGCACGGCGCCCTCTACCACCGCGTCCTGGACGACGACGAGCAGGCAGCTGCGGTGGTGGCGGGCATCCGGCTGACCGGCGAGCAGCTGCCGGTGCTGACCTTGCCCGGCTCCCGGCTGGCCACCCGGGCCGTCGCGGCGGGGCTGTCAGCGGTAGCGGAGGCGTTCGCGGACCGGGCGTACACGGCGGCGGGACGGCTGGTGCCACGCGGCAGCGACGGTGCCGTCGTCCAGGATCCCGAGACGGTGCTCCAGCGCGCGGTGGCCCTGGCGACCGTGGGTGTCGCGACCCCCGAGCGGGATGACGACTCCGCCTTGCCGGTGGTGCGGCCGCGATCGCTATGTGTGCACGGCGACACCCCTGGTGCCGAGGTGCTGGCGCGGCGGCTGCGGGAACGGCTGGCGGCAGCTGGGCTCAGGGTCGAGGCGTTCACGTGACGGGCCATGCCGCCCGGCGGCTGCGGGTGCTGCCCGCCGGTCCGAACGCGCTGCTCGTGGAGTGCGCCGACCATGGTCAAGCACAGGCATTGCATGCCGAGTTGCTGCACCGCCGTACTGCCGGTGTGCTACCACCGGTGCAGGAGATCGTGCCCGGGGAACGCACCGTACTGCTGGACGGCCTGGACGACCCGGACACGTTCGCCGGGCAGCTCACCGACTGGACACTCGCGCGCACTCCCGATGAGGCGCCGGGTGCATGTCTGAGGATCCCGGTGCGCTACGACGGCGCGGACCTCGAAGACATCGCCCGGCACTGGCAGGTAGATGCCCGCGAGGCCGCCCGACGGCACAGCTCCGCGCGGTGGCGGGTGGCCTTCTGCGGATTCGCGCCCGGGTTTGCGTATCTCACCGGCGGCTCCGGCCTCCCGTCGCTCCCGCGCCGGGCGACGCCGCGCACCCAGGTGCCCACCGGGGCGGTAGGCCTCGCCGGCCCGTACACCGGGGTCTACCCGCGCGCCTCGCCCGGCGGCTGGCAGCTCATCGGCACCGTCGTCGGCATCCGGCTGTGGGATCCGCACCGCGAGCCGGCCGCCCTGCTCACCCCGGGAACCCGGGTCTGCTTCGAACCGGTGCCCGGATGACGCATGGGCTCCTTGAGGTCGTCAGGCCCGGGGCGCTGACCACCGTGCAGGACGCCGGCCGGCCCGGCCACGCCCACCTCGGCGTGCCCCGCTCCGGCGCCCTGGACCAGCCGGCCTACCGTCTCGCCAACCGCCTGGTCGGCAACCGTCCGGAGGCGGCGGTGTTGGAAACCACCCTGGACGGCTGCGCGGTGCGCCCGCACCGCACCGTCTGGGCCGCGGTCACCGGCGCGCCGTGCCCGGTGACGGTCGACGGCCGGCCGGCCCCCTGGGGCGCGGCGGTCCGCGTGAGCGCAGGGGCACTGCTCGAGGCGGGCCCCGCGGCATGCGGCGTCAGGTCCTATGTGGCCTTCGCCGGCGGCATCGACGTCGAGCCGGAGCTGGGCAGCCGTGCCACCGACCGGCTCTCCGGCCTCGGCCCGCCGCCCCCGGCCGCCGGGGACACGCTCGCGCTAGGACCACCACCGGCCCTCCGCCCCGCGCCCATCGACACAGTGCCGCACGGGGCGCCTCCGATCAACCTGGTGCTGCGGATCACGCCGGGACCGCGGGCGGACTGGTTCACCCCCGCCGCGGCACGGACACTGACCACTGCCCGATATGTCGTTTCGGCCGGCGACCGGGTCGGGCTGCGCCTGCACGGTCCCGCGCTGACCCGGCGCACCACCGCCGAACTGCCCAGCGAAGGCGTTGTGCTGGGCGCGGTGCAGGTACCGCCGGACGGGAGGCCGCTGGTCTTCCTCGCCGACCACCCCGTCACCGGCGGCTATCCGGTCATTGCGGTGGTCGACCGGCGCGATCTGCCCGCCGCCGCGCAGGCGGCGGCGGGCATCCCCGTGGCATTCGTTCAGTCCTCGTCCTGGGGGCAGCGGTACTGATCCTCCGGTCCCCAGCGAGTGACCGTGCCGCCCTTCTGCGCGAAGCGGCCGCAGTGCAGGACCAGTTTCTGCCCCCGTTCGGTGTGATGGAGTATGACCAGGGCCTTGTCGCGCGGCGGCCGGGAGCCGTGGTGGGCAGGGATCTCGATCGCCCCGCTGGCGCCCTCGAAGCGCACCCCGTCGTCCAGCTTCGACTTCACCGCCTGGGAATCGGCCTCGCGGGTGCTGGTGTATGCGCCGTCCAAGGCGAAGGACAGCACCGTCAAGGCGTCGTAGGCCAGCGCCACGTGCCCGTCGTTGACCCACGGATCGCGGGAGGTGTACTCCCGGATGTAGCCGGCGACGAGCTCCTTGGCTTGCCCGTTCTCGTCCGGATGCCCGTCGGGCAGCACATGCACCGTGTGATACAGCCGCAGCCAGGACTGGCGGAACTGCCCGCCCAGTGCGGCGTTGGTCAGCTCGTTGCTGCCGATCACGGTCAGCGGTCGGCCGGCGCACCCCGAGGCCGGCCCGTACGCATTGACGAACGCGGTGAACTGAGCCACCCGCGACGCCCAATAGACCACCGTGCGTGGCTCCAGGCGCAGGGCATCGCACACCCGCAGCGCGGTGTCGCGGGCGGAGACCTGAGCGCCGTCCCGGCCGGGGTAGAACACCGTCTGAGTCCGGCCCGGTCCGAAGTTGCGCACGAACTTCTCGGCCAGCTCGTTGGTGTACAGATCGCCCGGGTCCCTGACCACTACCGCCCGGGTGGCGGTGTCACAGGACTCGCCACCGGTGGAGATGACGCGGCCCTCGTCTGCGAACTGCGCGGCGATTGCGGTCTCGCGGCCGTTGTCAGGCGACATCGGACGGTAGTAATCACCCGCCTGCTGCATCGCGACCGCGGTCGCCGTGGTGCCGATGACCGGGATGCGATGGTCGCTGAGCACCTGGGCGGCCCGCTTCGTCACCGCCCGGCTCTCCCGGAAGCCGATCACACCGGCAACGGTACGGCTGTTCTGCAGCTTCTCGCCACGCTTCGCCTCCGCGGCGACCTCCTTCGCCTCCCGGACGACGTTCCTGAACTTCCGTCCGGTATCCCGCACATCAACGTACAGCCGCACCCGGTAGCCCGATTCCTTGGCGGCCTGCGCGTTCAGTCGCCGCTGTGCCAGCCAGATACCGCGCAGCTCCGGAATTGTTCCGTTCATGACAATTTCGTCTGGGTCGGTGTCGATACCCGAACCTAGGTAGACGACCTTGCGCACCGGCTTGCCGAACTCCGACTCTGCCCGCAGCGCCTGCCGGTTGAGCTTCCCGATCGCCTTGACGACCGCGTCATACTGCTCCCGCGGACTCCCGACAGCAGTGTCCGCACCCTGACCCACGACCGCGGGATGGGCCTGCCCGGTGACCGTGCTCCCGTCGAGACAACCGGGCTCGGGCGGAAAGATCCGCTGCCACAGGCTCGGGCCGATCAAGGACACCGCGACCGTCAGCGCCACTACCTCGATCACCGCCTCAGTGCGATCCGGCCACCAGTTCAGCGGCCACGTGGGCTGGACGGGCGTCTGGTAGATCCCGTCCGTCGCGAAGAAGCTCTGCTGGTCCGGCATCCGTATCAGCAGCGGCGCCGACGGGGCTTCGCCGACGGACGCCGGCTGCAGGCGCTTCGCGCCCTCGGCCAGATTGCGGCATCCCTCCCAGTCCGGCTGGGCGTAGTCGGCAGCCCTGCCGGCACCGGTCAGCAACAGCGAGGCACTGCCGGGCACGCCAAGGCTGCTGCGGTACGCGGCAAGCAGCCGGTGGACCGCCGCCGCCTCGGGTGCATCGCCAGGAGGCAGGCCGAGCAGGATGACTCGGCGGGTACGTCGCCGTCGGCGCCGTGGAAGGAACTTGCCTGGGCGGGCACGGTGCAGATCGGCCAGTAGCGCCCGGAACATCAGTTCTTCCAGGCTCCTGAGCGCATCCGCCGCGTCGGCGCCCTGCAGCCGCTCAGCCTCCCGGCGCAGCAGTTCGACGGCCTTGTCGAAGACGCTCCCTGAGTGCCCGGTGCGGCGCCACCGGGCGTACCAGGCCTGCCGGGAGCGCAGCAGCCGCCGAGACCACCAGCGTGACCAACACCACCGCGGCAACGTCCTCAACACCGGCTCGGCAAACAGCATCCGCGCTACGCCGACGAGGGACTGTGCGGGCCCGTCCTGCTCCTGACCGCTCCACTTCTCCAGGGTGCGCAGCATCCCGGACTCGGCACGTTTGGCGTAGCAGTGATTGCGCAGCGCTCGGCCCTCAAACCGCGCGCTCGGTGGGCGCTCCATGGCCCAGGCCACCATGTGCTCGACAAGTTCGAGGGTGGACACCGGCAGGCTGTCTCCACCTGCCGGCGCGCCTTTGTGCAGCTCAGCACCCAATCGGGGGGTGATGAAAACGTCGAGGGGATCAGCGGCGCCCTGCGCCTGCGCCGGCTGCTCCGCCTCCCGCGCCTGTACGGGCACCCACGGCCACCCGGCGGCGTAGCCGACTCGCCTGTCCTCATCGCTGCCCAGCACCGCCTGCAGCCCGGCCAATACGCGCGCGGCCCGACTTGGCACGTCGCCCGGAGGCCCATCCGTCTCCAGCAGCGCCGCGGGATAGACCTCCTCGCGCAGCGACTGCCACCGGAGCGGAAGCACAGCCGCAGCGAAACTCCGCAAGAAGTCATCGGAGGCGGCACCGAGCGGAAACGGCTTCGAAAAGTCAACTTCCATGTGAATCACCTCAGTTGAGTCATCATCAACCTAGGGGATTGTCGGACGATACGGCAATAGTGCATACCAACGATGTGTGGAGAGGATGTTCCCACGCCTGTCGCTGCTCTCCATGCGCCCGGGCGCGAGCTCTGCAGGAGGGCCCTGCTGCGTCAAACCGCCCTTGGGTACGGGCTTCCGCCAGCTCAGCGAGAGCGGTGAGGAGCGTGCACACGGCCGCATCCCGGGTCAGAGCCCGAGCCTCGACCGCGACGGTGTCCAGGTGAGTCCGACCGCGACGGCGGGCGGCACGCCACCGAAACAGCGGGGAGCGTGCTGACCCTGGTGTTCCCGCATCAGGCAACGGACCTCACCATGATCCGCCCGCGGGCTCGACCGGGCTGCTGCCAGCCGCAGGTTAACGGGCGCGCCGCCTCCCGAACCGGGACGACGAGAGCACAGGAATTACGGGGCATTGCCCGGCCATCCCACAGGCCACATAGGTGCACCCTGGCCCGTGGTGCGGATGCCGCGGACTTGCCATCGCCGTTATCGGCCTCACCCAGGCGATCCGCGGCCGCGGCGGTCTCGGGGTCGGACACCGTACAGCCGCAGAATCTGAGTCTCGACCTCCAGTGACGCTGAGAACGATCATGGTGGGCTGGCCCACTGGCCGGCTTTGCCGCCGTTGTTCGCGGCAGCGCCGACGGACTGGTCGGTGGGCTGACTACGGTCCGGCCGTGCCGGTGGAGTTTCTGACCGTCAGCCGCAGCTACTCCTGCCTACAGCCACCCGCAGAGTCTGCCGCGGACGTCATCCAGGTCAACGGGTGTCTGCATGCGGCCCTTCCACATCGCCGGCGTCCGCGGCCAACTCGGTGAAGCTCTCCGCTCCCAGCGCCTCACGGACCCTGGCCTCGGTGCGGTCCACGTCGCCGCGCTCTGCCTGTGGGAGCGGCGCACCGGCCAATTCCCGGGCCCGTGCCGCAGAGCCCAGGAGGCGGGCGGCCCGTGTGTGCCGCCCGGCGAGGGCGTGCGCACCAGCCAGGCCCTCCTGGGCGAGGGCCGCGGCGCGGGGGTCCTCGCTCTCGCGGGCGACGGCGAGTCCCTGACGGTGCAGGTCGAGGGCTGCTGCGGCGTCGCCCCGCTGCTCAGCGAGGAAGCCGAGTTCGGCGAGGATCAGCGCGGGGCCGGGACCGAACTCGGTCTCGCGGTGCCAGGTGAGCGTCTCGTCGAGCAGTCGCTGGGCGAGGGCGAAGTCGCCCTCGCGTCGGGCGCCCAGGGCGAGGCCGATCTCGGCGTGGATCTCGCCGGCGGCGTAGCCGTGCTCGGCTGCCCGATCCTTCGCCTCCCGATGCAATGTGGCGGCGCGGGTGAAGTCGCCAGTCAGGAGGGCGACCCGGCCGAGCCCGGTGATCCGGTCGGCGGCGTCCGCCCAGAACCCCAGCTCTTCCGCCAGCCGCAGCCCGTCCTGGTGCAATGTGGTGGCGCTGGCGTAGTCACCGGCGATGGAGGCCAGCGCGGCAAGCGGATAGCTCGTCCGCAACTGGCCCCAACCGTCGCCGAGTTTACGGAACGGGGCGTGTCCCTCCTCGGCGCGGCGGGTGGCGGCGGAGAGGAGGGACACGCAGCAGAGCCTGTACGGACCTGGTGCTCTGCGCGGCGGCGACGCCCCAGTGGTCACCGGCCGTGCGGGAGCCCGCGAGTGCGTGGTCCGCGGCGCCGGTGCCAATCAGACCCTAACCGCCGTGCCCGTGACGCGAATCCGCGGATCACCGTCACGCAGCTCGACCTCCAGCAGTGACGGGCGGCCCATGTCGTGCCCTTGATGCAGGGTGAGGTGCGCGGCTGTAGGGGCCAGGCCGAGCTCACGGGCGTAGGCGCCGAAGGCCGCGGCCGCGGCTCCGGTGGCGGCGTCCTCGACCACGCCGCCGACGGGGAAGGGGTCGCGGACGTGGAAGACCGCCGCCGATTCGCGCCACACCAGCTGCACCGTGGTCAGGTCGAGGCGTCGCATCAGGTGCAGCAGCCGGTCGAAGTCGTAGTCCAGGTCGGCCAGTCGTTCGCGGGTGGCGGTCGCCAGGATCAGGTGGCGCACGCCGGCGAAGGCGATCCGCGGTGGCAGGGCGGCGTCGAGCTCGGCGGTCTGCCAGCCGAGGGCCGTCAGTGCCTCCGCCACGTCCGCCGGGGCCACGTCGTCGACCCGGGGCGGGACACTGATCAAGGTGGCCTTCAAGACGCCATCGGCAGCCTCGACGCTGACGGGCACCAGCCCGGCGGAGGTGTGGAAGTCGAAGTCGCCGGTGCCGAGTCGCTCGCCGAGCGCTACCGCGGTGGCGACAGTGGCGTGGCCGCAGAAACCGACCTCGGCCTTGGGGCTGAAGAACCGCAGGGTGAAGGAGCGGCCGTCGGCCGGGTCGGGGCCGGGGGTGACGAAGGCGGACTCGGAGTAGCCCAGGTCGGCGGCGATCGCCACCATCGCGTCGTCGTTGAGTGCGGTGGCGTCGAGGACGACGCCGGCCAGGTTGCCGCCGGCCGGGTTGGTGGCGAAGGCGGTGTAGTGCAGCACGTCGGAGGTCAACTGCCGGTCCGGGGTGGTGGTCAGGTTCTTCATTTGAGGAGTCCCGTCGGTTGGTTGGGTGGAGTGAATAGTGGTCAGTTACGGGTGCGGCGCCCGGCGGTCAGGGCGAGCAGGGTGCCGGTCGCGAAGGCGGCCGCGGCGATCAGGGCAGACAGCCGCAGGCCCGCCGTGAAGCCTGCCGCCGTGCCGGCCAGGGTGCCGAAGAGGGCCACCCCGACCGCGCTGCCGGTCTGCCGGGAGACGTTGAAGACCGCGGTGGCGATGCCCGCGCCGGCGGCCGGGGCGGTATCGATGATGGCGGCGGTGGCGGCCAGCGCCGTCATGGTCTGGCCGAGGCCGGTGGCGATCAGGGCGAAGAGCAGGACCGGGTACGGGGTGTGCTCCCCGGCGAGCAGCCAGCCGAGGAAACCGAGCGTGCCCACGACCAGCCCCGCGGCCATCGGCACGTAAGGCCCGGTGCGGGCGGAGGTCCGGCTGAACAGCGGCGCCGCCAGCAGCCCCATGCAGACCGACGGCAGCAGCGCCAGACCGGTCGCCGGCGCGCTGAAGCCGCGCTCCTGCTGGAAGTACAGGGTGGTCAGGAAGAGCATGCCGTAATAGCCCAGGCTGATCAGCAGGCCGACGGCCGCGGTGGCGGTGAACGCCCCGGAGGCGAAGAGCGACGGCGGCAGCAGCGGTGCCCGTCGGCCGCCGGCCGCGGCGCGGGCTTCGAGGGCGCGTTCCACGGCGGCGAAGGCGACCAGGGCGGCGGCGCCGAGGCCGAAGGCCGACAGCACCAGCGGCGACGTCCAGCCGCGCGCGCCCGCCTCGTTGAGGCCGCCGGCCAGCGCGACCAGGCCGACGGTGCCGAGCACCTGGCCGAGCACGTCCATCCGGCGGTTACGGGACGGGCGGGCCGCGGGCGGCAGGTGCCGCAGCGTCAGCGCGATCGCGGCGGCGGCGACGGGCGCGTTCAGCCAGAACACCGAACGCCACCCGCCCACGGCGATCAGCAGCCCGCCGACCACCGGCCCGGCGCCGAAGGCCACCGAGGCGACCGCGCCCCACACGGCGACGGCGCGGGCCCGTAGCGCACGGTCCTGATACGTCGTCTGGAGCAGCCCGAGCGACGCCGGCACCAGCAGCGCGGCGCCGCCGCCCTGCGCCAGCCGCCCCGCGATAAGCGTCGGCGCGGATCCGGCGAGGGCGCAGGCCAGCGAGGCGGCCGTAAAGACGCCGAGCCCGGTCACGAACATCCGCCGGTGGCCGAGCCGGTCGGCCAGCGAGCCGCCGAGCAGCAGGAGGCCGGCGAAGACGGTGCTGTAGCCGTCGACGATCCACTGCAGCGCGGTGCCGCCGGTGCCGAGCGAGGCGCTGATGCCGGGGATGGCGACATTGACGACCGTCACGTCGAGCATGACGAGGAAGTAGCCGAGGCTGAGCGCGATCAGGGGGCCGAGGGCGAGCTTCGGGCTCCGGGGGCCGCTGCTGTGCCGCGGCGGCGTGGCGTGCGGAGCGAGGTTCGTTGCGGGCATGAGGAGATCATCGAAGCCGGACACTTAGTCGTGCGACGAAGTGTCGATGTCGTAGGCTGCGATCATGGACGGCGAACCGCTCAAGCAGCAGACCGACATCGCCCGCGCCGCGGCCCTGATCGCCGATCCCTCGCGGGCGAAGATGCTCAAGTGCCTGGCCGACGGCCGCGCCCTGCCCGCGAGCGCGCTGGCCGGCGAGGCGGGGGTGAGCGCCGCCACAGCCAGCGTGCACCTGTCCAAGCTGGTCGAGGGCGAGCTCGTCACGGTGACCCGGCAGGGCCGTCATCGCAACTACCGGCTGGCCGGCCCGGACATCAGCGCCGCCCTGGAGGCGCTGGCACTGATCGCCCCACCGCTCCCTGTCACCTCGCTGAAGCAGAGCAACCGCACCAACGCCCTGCACCGCGCCCGCACTTGCTACGACCACCTGGCCGGAGCGCTCGGCGCCGACCTCATGGCCGCGCTGCTCGAGCGCGGTCTGCTGACCGGTCACGACGGCATCCACCGCACCGACGGCGCCGTACGCGACCGGCCCGCCTCCTACGGGCACGACATCCGCTACGAACTCACCGCCACCGGCCGCACCCACCTGGCCGGCCTGGGCATCGACATCGACCGGCTGCCCCCGCGCCGCCCAGCGATCCGCTACTGCGTCGACTGGAGCGAACACCGCCACCACCTGGCCGGCGGCCTCGGCGCCGCACTCACGGCCCGCCTGTTCGCCCTGGACTGGGTGCGCTGGGGAACGGCCCCGCGCGCGGTACAGCTGACCGAGCAAGGTGCCGCGGGCCTGCAGCGATCATTCGGGATGCCTCGTCGCGCAAACGAGTAGGTGTTGGGGGCGGCCTTTACGCCAGGCCGCCGGTTGCCCCGATGTTCTGCCCCGTGAGCCAACGGGCACCGTCACCGGCGAGAAACGCGACGATCTCGGCGATGTCACTCGGTTCGCCCAGTCGGCCAAGAGGGGTCGAGGCGACGATCGGCTCAAGGGCGGCCCGGTCGTCGACCGTGAGCTTGCCGGTGTCGGTGATGCCTGGCAGAACGTTGTTGACCGTGATTCCGCGGGGGCCTAGTTCCTTGGCAAGCCCAAGACCCAACTGCTCGATCGCAGCCTTGGTTGCTGCCAGGGCGCCCAGGTTGGCCCGGGCGGTGCGCGTGGCCTCTCCCGAGATGTTGATGACCCGCCCGCCGTCGTTCAGGTGCCGGCTGGCCTGCTGCAGCGCGAGAAAGGTGCCTTTGATGTTGACGGCGACCGCTCGATCGAATTCCGCCTCAGACAATTCAGCCGTCGATCCGTAGAGGAAGTGGGCTGCATTATTCACCAGAATATCGATGCCGCCAAAAACTGCCAGCGCATCCTTGAACAGGTGTTCGACGTCGGCGGATACGGCGAGGTCGGCCTGAATCGCGATCGCGCGGCCGCCGCTCTCCGTGATCTCGGCGACAGCTTCGTTCGCTGCGACGGCGTTGCCTTGATAGTTCACAACGACATTGGCGCCGTCGTCTGCGAGGCGCGCGGCAATGGATCGACCGATGCCGCGGGAGGCTCCGGTCACGATGGCGGTCTTAGTCATTCGCTGAGTGCAGCACGACCATTCATGGAGCACAAGCTTTCGAGGCGTTGGTCACAGCAGCCAGAGATCACTTTCTCTCACATGATCCACTGTGTTGGCCGTCCGTGCTGAGTGGTACCAGGGATCCTGGATCAGCCGGGGCTGGCCCGGCTGCGCGGGCGCGGCCGGGTTCTGTGAGTCGACAGGAGGGCTTGACCCCGGATCTTGGACACCCGAGACACTTGGATCTTGAGTCCAGGAGAACGGATGTCCCGTGGACATGAAGCGCTGTCCGCCGGAGTTCAAGGCGACGCGGTCGCGTTTGTACGAGTCGCGGCCGGAAGCGACGATCAGGTCGGTCGCCGCTGATCTGGGGGTGAATCCGGTGCCGTTGCGGAACTGGGTCCGGGCGGTTCGCCGGGGCGCTGGTGAACGGCTTCCAGTTCATTGCCGACCACCAGCGCCGCTACGGCGTGAAGCGGCTGTGCAGCATCCTCGGCATCGCCCGCTCCAGCCCCGCGCGTACGGGGCAGCGGCCACGCGATCCGCGTCTGACGCCAGCCCTGGTCGGAGACCGGGGGCCAACGGCCGTACACGCCCTTAAGGAGCTGTCGCACGACGGGGGACGGCCGCCTGGCGGCGCAGTGGCGGGCGATCGGCGCCGGTTACTGCGACGTGGGGTGGCCCGTTAGAGGCCCGGCCCCAGGGGGGCGGCCGCTACTGTTTCAGCGGTCCGAGCTGCTCGATGATCTTTGCGAGGGCCAGGATTGCGTCGGTCTCGGCGCTGGTGCGCCAGATCAGCGCCCACCGGACCGGTGCGGCATCGTGGATGGGGATGTAGGCGATGCCGGGTCGGGCGAAGTAGCGGGCGGCCTGGTGATGCACCTGGGACACTGCCTCACCGCTGGCGATGATCAGCAGCACCTCCATGAAGTCGGAGGCGGTTGGCCCGACCTGGATGGGGCGTCCGCTGGGGGTGTGCCGCGGCACCATGGTCTCGCGCCAGTAAGCAGGCGCGTCGAGGTCGATGGTGACCTCATCGGCGAGGTCCTCCAGGCTGACTGACGCCTGGCGCGCCAGCGGGTGGCCCGAGGAGACGGCGAGCATCACCGGCTCGTGGTGGATTACGGGGCCAACTGTCAGATCGGGCTCCCGAACGGGGAGCCACACCAGGGCGGCATCGAGCTCTCCGCTGCGCAGCCCGGCGAAGGGGTCGGTGAAACCGATGGTGCGGATCTGCATCTCGATGCCGGGCCGCTCGACGGCGAATGCGTCGAAATAGGGCCGCAGGTCGTCCACATTGGAAGAGATCATGCCCAGGCGCAGCACCCCGTCCGTTCCCCGGGCGGCCTGCTCTGCCCGCCGCAGGCTCTCCCGCACCTGGCTGTGGACCGGCGCCAGGTCGTCGATCAGCCGGCGCCCGATCGCAGTGAGCTCCACCTTGCGGCTGGTCCGTTCGAACAGCGCCGCGCCTATGCGGCGCTCCTGTGCCTTGACGCACTGGCTGACCCGGGACGGCGTGATGTGCAGCCGCTCCGCGGTCCTGCCGAAGTGCAGCTCTTCGGAGAGCACAAGCAGAATCTCGATGTCCCGCAATTCCACGACAACCTCCCCCCGTGACCCGGGCTGTTGTGAATGCGACACGCTACCCCGCCGCCGCGATCGGCGCACGGTCGGCCGCAGCAGCGCCGACCGCTGCGGCAGTCCGGCGCTCCCGGGGGGCGGCTGCCGCCTCACCGGCGTGTCCCGGATCGTTTCGAATCATGTTAACGCCGGTGTCCCATTTAAGTGTTGATCATGCCTCGCACGGCGATGCAGCCTGGGACGGCACTTGAAACCGCGCGCCGCGCTTCGCTCGAAGCGGCGGCGTTCTGCTGGAGGGCACACATGACCAGAGCAGCGCCCGGCACGCTCATCCATTTCGTAGGTCAATCGGTCGACGGCTTCATCGAGGGGCCCAACGGAGAGTTCGACTGGCCGGTGATGGACGAGGAGCTGTCGGCTTATTCCCACACGCTCGCAGAAGAAGCCGACGCCTTTCTGTACGGGCGCGTGGTGTGGGACATGATGTCCGGCTTCTGGCCGCGCGCCGAGGAGATCTCCACCCACCCGCACGACCTGCGGTTCGCGCCGCTATGGCGGGAGAAGCCCAAGATCGTGGTCTCCAGGTCCCTGGAGAAGGCCGACTGGAACACGCGGGTGCTGGGCGCCGACTTCGCCGAACAGATCGCGGCGCTGAAGCGGTCCGGTACCAATCTGGTGCTGTTCGGCGGCACCGCACTCGCTGCGTCCCTGGCCGAGCACGACCTGATCGACGAGTACCGGATCAACATTCACCCCATCCTGCTGGGAGGTGGCAAGCCGATCTTCCAGCACCTCAAGCACCGCACGGGGCTGACGCTGGCCGAGGCGACCGTCTACGACTCCAAGGTCGCGCTCCTGCGCTATCGGCGGGACCGTACCTGACCCGCGGGGCCGGGCGCGGGCCCGACGACCGGGAACCGTGGCCGGCACCGACCACAGCAAACACACGCGCCAATCAACGAAACAGGAGACTCACCGTGCGCAAGCTGATCAGTTCTGCCTTTGTCTCGCTCGACGGCGTCGTGGAGGCGCCGGGAGGCGAGTCCGGCTACCGCAACGCCGGATGGACATTCAACGACATTGATTTCGTTGAGGCTGCCTACGAGATCAAGGGCCGGGAGCAGCGGGAAACCGACGCCTTGCTCTTCGGCCGGGTCAGCTACGAGGCGTTCAGCCCTGTCTGGCCGGACATGGCAGAGTTCGCCGAATACAAGGAGAAGCCGAAGTACGTCATCTCCACCACCCTCACCGAGGGCGACCTGGTGGACAACTGGGGGCAGACGACGATCCTGCGGTCGCTGGCGGATGTTGCCGCGCTGAAGGAGACCGATGGCGGTCCGGTCATCATGCACGGCAGTGCCCAGCTGAACCGGGAGCTCTCCGACGCCGGCCTGATCGACCGGTACCACCTGCTGGTCTTCCCGGTTCTGCTGGGTGCGGGCAAGCGCCTGTTCAGCTCCACCGATAAGGACGCGCAGCAGCTGAAGCTGGTCGAGCACGAGGCTTACGCCAACGGCATGCAGTTGAACGTCTTCGACGTCGTTCGCTGATGCGTCGCACCCGGCTGTCGCCGGGAAGCGGCACGAATTCGACGCCCAACGGCGATTCACCGACGACGGTGGACCTGCCTACGACGCAGACGCAGGGAGCACGCAATGACCGTCTCAATCGGCCGCAGGGTGACCGCGAACATGAGCCTCACCCTCGACGGGCGCTTCAACGGCCCCGGTGGGCCGAGTGACTTCAGCATGTTCGCCCCGTACGTGACCAGCGAGGTCGCACGGGATCAGCTCACCCGCATCTGGGAGAGCGCTACGACCGCACTACTCGGCCGGGTCAATGCCGAGGCATTTATGGGGTACTGGCCGTCGGTTGCCGAGGACGAGGATGCCGATCCGCGTGATCGCGGATACGCAAAATGGCTGGTGGACACGGAAAAGGTGGTCTTCTCGGCCACCCTGGCAAAAGCACCGTGGGAGCGCACCCGGGTGGTGAACGCACCGGCTGCCGAAATCGTCACCGAACTCAGGGCCGCCGGTGCGGGCGACATCCTCGTCAACAGCTGCCCGAGCATCATCAAGCCGCTCCTCGCGGCAGACCTGCTCGACCGCCTCTACCTCATGATCTTCCCCGAAATCGCGGGGGGAGGGCAACGACTGTTCAACGACGGCCTGCCTGCTTCGAAGTGGACGCTCGTCCACCAGGAGACCGGAGAGCTGGGCGAGATCGCCATGGTTTACGACCGGACGCGCTGAGCGGCCGGTGTCCATAGTCTCGCGACCAGGACATACGAACGACCACGAGGTAGTTGCAGCGGCATTTAATGAAAGGGACAGCGGATGAAGTTCGCATTGGTGTACGCCTACGACCCCGCGCAGGCGGGGCCTGGGCACGGTGAGATCGATGAATGGGTGGAACTTGATGCCGCGCTGAAGACGGCTGGGAGCTTGGTCCACGAGTCCGGGTTTTACCCGGCAGGCGAGGCCCGGACCGTCACGGTTCGGGATGGGCACGCCCAGGTGCGGGTCGGCGCTGTGATCGGCGCGGGGACGACGACTGCCGGATACATCGAGGTCGAGGTGGCAGACGAGGAGGCCGCGTTGGCCTGGGCCGAGCGGGTACCGACGGCTCGCTACGGACAGGTCGAGGTCCGCCGAATCGTTGACTATTAGTGCAGCGGTGCACATCGCGCCGGTGGGCACAAGCCGACCGAACGAAAGATCAACGAAGGCCGTCCGGCTACCGGCGCACCCACGAACGGGCGAGCATGCGCGACGTGTCGTTCGAGGTCGGGGTGACGAGAAGAAGATCCGGATCACCACGCGGCGAGCGATGAGTTCTGGATGCAGCGGCGGTCTACAGATTCAGACCGCCCCGGCAGACACTCCCTGGCGGTGGCCAAGCAGGCAGTACACCGACGAGAAGGGGAGAACATGTCTTTTCAGGCATA
The DNA here is from genome assembly GCF_048572725.1 of Streptomyces boninensis. Lineage (NCBI taxonomy): Bacteria > Bacillati > Actinomycetota > Actinomycetes > Kitasatosporales > Streptomycetaceae > Streptomyces > Streptomyces boninensis. Next base: position 3,855,394 of record NZ_CP183837.1, on the reverse strand, counting down.
CCTGGACACGATCGAGGACAAGACCGGGCTGACGCCGCGTGCGTTCATCGCCCTCGCGCACGAGCGCGGCTTGGACGAGCCGGCCACGAAGGCGGGAACGATCCTGCAGTGGCTCAAGGAAGACTACGACCTGGGCCGCGGGCACGGGATGGCGCTCGTGCACGTCATCAAGAAGGGCGCGAAGATCGACGCCAAGCACGTCGGAACGAACGGCTCACACCGCGACGAGTCGGACACCCTATGGCTCGACGGCAAGCACACCCGCCCCTGACCCCGATACCGAACACTGTCAACAACTGCGGCGACGCCCAGAGCGCCGCGGGGTTCCTCCTCAGGCACGGTCGGAACAGCGTCCCCCGAGCACCACGGTCGTGCCCTGTGTCGTAATGCAGGGGATCAAGGCGGTGAACCGAGCCGCAATTGCCGAGTCCAGCGGCGAATTCTCCACCCCTATCGGTCGACTCGCACCCGATCGGCCTGGCCCCACCCGAACCCGATCATGGGAAGGCAGACTGCCATGCAGGTACGTGTAAAGGAATTTGACCATCTGGTGCTCAACGTGGATGACGTTGAACGAGCCCTGGACTTCTACTGCGGGACGTTGGGCCTGGATTCGGTACGGGTGGAGGAGTGGCGAGCAGGCACGGTGCCGTTCCCGTCGGTACGGATAAGCCCGACCACGATTATCGACTTCCTGAGCCAGCCACACATCGAGTCGAACGTGGACCACATCTGCCTGGTCGTTGAGCCACTGGACTGGCAGGAGGTCATCGCCTCCGGCGCCTTTACCGTACTGGATGGTCCAGTCGACCGCTTCGGCGCACGCGGCCAGGCGCAGTCGATCTATATTCAAGATCCAGACGGAAATACCATCGAACTCCGATGGTATCCGCAGGATAGGCAGGCCTGAGCGGCGGACATCACCAGCCGTCACTATCGTCAGACACCAGGCAGCCCCTGAGAAGGGCCCACTCCATGGCCGGGCAGTTAGCGTTCTTGAAGGTCACGCAAGGGCGTTGGTGCCCATGCAGTTGCGGTGCAGAGGCCGGGGCCGATCTTGTGGCAGCGCAGGATGCGTACCTTCAGCATCGCGTGGCGTAGGGCATAGCAGGCGGACCCGTGTTCCCACCGCTGGTGGTAGAGGTCTACGTGGCGGGGTGGTGGCGGGCATCGGTGAGTATGGTAATCAGCCGGTAGGTGCCGGTGAAGGCGGAGCCGTCGGTGCGGGTCACCGCGATCTGCGCGTCGATGATGCGGACCTGCACGGTGCCGATCGCCGACAGGTACGAGCCGTCGGCGAGACGGCCAGTACGGGGGTCGTTCCGACGAAGGGCGCGGAGATCGCCCGACTGTGCCCGTAGGTAGCAAGCTGGGAGATGGAGCGCGACACCCCGCGCAGCCGCGAAGTATTCCGCGGCCGGACCAATTGGTGAGTTCCGACCTGCACCCGGCAGCCGGCGGGGTGCATCCGGCTGCTCGGCCCGTGGCGAGACGGCCCATGAGGTCGCCGACCTGTTGGAGTGCGGCGTGGCCACGTGCCGCGTGGCGGCTCGCCGCCTCCACGGCGGCGTCAAGGTGCCGGATGACCCGCCCGGGGTGTCCGGTAAGAGGGCTCGGCGCGCGAGCGCGACGGCCACGGCTACTGGACAACGCCTCAGCGCACACGGCCAAGGCGGTCAAGGGCCGCCGCGAGCAGGTGCCAGGACCGGGGTGGAGCTGTTCTGCCTGCCACCGCGTAGCCCGGAGCTGAACGACATTCAGCAACGAGCTGCACCCCAGCCCGCCTAGTCACGTTTGGGCCAAACCGGGCCCTGGTCGGTCCAGGTGACGCCCTTGTTGCGGCACAGGCAGAAGGGGTGACCGATCGGGTCGGTGTAGATCTGCCAGCCGTAGCCGTTGGGGCCGATGAAGTCTTGCCTTAGCGTCGCGCCGAGGTCGAGGACGCGGCGCTGCTCGGACTCGATCTCGTCCACTTCGAAGTCGAGGTGGAACTGCTTGGGGTGCTCGCTGTCGGGCCACTGCGGAGCGCGGTAGTCGTCCACCCGGATGAATGCCAGCTCGATCTCCCCGAACTGGATGCCGGCCCAGTCCTCGGAGCTGTCTTCCTTGGTCGGACGGCCCGTCACCTCCGCGTAGAAAGCCGCCAGCTTCATCGTGTCCGGGCAGTCGATAATGAAATCGGTGAGTCGAAGCATCCCGCGATCTTGTCACAAGCTCACAGCTCGGGGCGTGGTGTAAGGGACTGCTGTGGGCCGTGCGCGAAGCTGGTGCATGCCCTACATGAACTTCCAGCTGCTCGTCGGGGAGCCTGCACATGACCATCCGTTCCGATGCGGCGTCGGCGTCCGTACAGGCTGATGATGGACGAACCGCTCAAGGCCGCGCTTGATCAGTACGAGCACGAGCACACCCGCGCGTGGAGCCGCACGGCCAGCGGCTACAGCGGCTTCCTATTCGTCTTCCCCCAGCACAGCTGGGGCTACCCCGCTGTACTGACGAACGCGGTCGACTTCCTGTTCCACGAATGGCACGACAAGCCCGCCACCCTGGCCAGCTATGGAATGTACGGCGGGAACAAGGGTGCGGCCCAGTTCCTGACCGTCCTCAAAGGCGTACACATGTGCCCCCTGGACGACCACCTCGAACTCGTCGTCACCGATGACGATGTCGATAACGCCTGGCAGCTCAAGGACGTCAACGTCACCTTGCATGCCTACCGGGGCCCCATCAGGGTCATTGGCGAACAGATGACCCAGGCACTCCACGACGGCCAGTAGCGCCTGCCTGCACCACCTGCAGCCGTAGTGCGCGCCGCCTGACCCGCCGGTCAAGGGAACTGTCCGCCTCGACCCGCAGCAGATCGTGGCGCGTCCTGTGAACCTTCGAGAGTCCTGGCACGGCCGGTCACTCAGATGCAGGTGGGTGCGGACGAGGGTGAACCCGTCGGGTGGCTGCTGGCGCCCGTATCCTGACGGGGACGGGAAGGAGCAGCGGATGAGCGTTGGCCCGATCGCGCACACAGAGTTCCCCGCCGGATACTCGGTCTTCTTCGGTGCCGACGGTAAGGTGATCATGACACCGCAGAGCTTTGAGCACTCAAGCACGATCAAGTCGATGCAGATCGACTCCCTTGCTCTCGGCCGTCATGCCAAGACCGCTTCAGACGTCTACATCGACTTCCCCGCCGACGAGCACTCCGCCCCCGACTTCGCCATCCTGCGTGAGGACGCGCAGCGGCAGGGCAAGCGGTACGGCTTCGAGGACGTGTTGCTGATCGCGGAGGTCGTGTCTGTCTCCTCGGCGCGCAACGACTACGACGACTGCACCGCCAAGTACGGCCGCTATGGCATCCCGGTCTATCTGGTGGTGGACCCGTACGCAGCGGAGGTCGTCGTCCATACCGAGTCCAACGGCTCCGGCTACATCACGGCCCGCACGCACAAGTACGGCACCGGAAAACTCCCCATCGAGCTGGCTGACGGCCGTACCTACACTCTCGACCTTGACGAGCTGCCGCGGCCCGATACGGACAGCGGTATCCGCTGACGAACACTTGGCTCGTCGCGGCCCGCGAGGGCTGCCGGGGCGCCCGGCCCATGGTTCCTGGGTGGCCGTGTTCCCGCGGGAACACGGACTCGGGTCGAGGCGGATTGAGAAGGATCGAGAAGGATCGAGACCGAGCTACGAGGATGCCTCCGTCGCAGCTCAGAGCGTTTCCGCTGGTCACGGCGGGGGCCGGGGAGAATTCAAGTCCGGCTCCGGGCACCTCCCGGCGCCCCCTTGCCTTTACGCAGGGTGCGGGCGCCGCTGCGGAGTGTCCAGGAGGGCGCGGCTGAGTGCCGCTGAGCGCATGCCGAGCGCCGCTGAGCGCGGGAATCAGGAGCGCTGCCCGTTCGTTCTCCCTGGCAAGGCTGGGTAAAGATCCTCCTGGGGGCCTAGCGCGATTTCTTTGCTTACCCATTACCCTGGGGACAAGGCCGCGCAGTGCGGCCATGGAGGAGTGAGATGAGGAGCAGCAACCCGGTCTTCTCGCGACGTGGGTTCAGCCGCACCGGCGGCTACGCGGGCTTTGACGCGCCGCCGCAGGCCGGGGGCCCCGCCACTGCCACAGCCGGCAACCCGTACGCGCAGCAGCAGGCCACCGCCCCGAACCCGTACGCCACCAACCCCTACGCGCCCGCCGACCAGCAGCAGGGCTATGCCCCGCCGGCCGCTCCGGGCCGGATGACGATGGACGATGTCGTCGCCAAGACGGGGATGACGCTCGGCGTCGTCGTCATCGCGGCCGCGGCCTCGTGGATCGCCGAGCTGCCGATCGGCGTCGGCTTCGCCGCCGCCCTGATCGGCTTCGTGCTGGCGATGGTGAACTCGTTCAAGCGCAAGCCCTCGCCTGCGCTGATCCTGGCTTACGCAGCCTTCGAGGGTGTGTTCCTCGGGGTCATCAGCCAGGTCTACAACGAGCGCTGGTCCGGCGCCCCGATGCAGGCCGTGCTCGGCACGATGGCGGTGTCCGCCGGTGTGCTGGTCATGTACAAGACCCGCATCATCCGGGTCAACGCCCGCTTCCAGCGCTTCGTGGTCGCCGCGCTCATCGGCTTCGTGCTGCTGGCCGCGGTCAACCTGCTCGTCGCCGTCATCGGCGGCGGCGACGGCCTCGGCCTCCGCACGGGCGGCCTCGGCATCATCTTCGGCTCCCTCGGCGTCCTGATCGGCGCCGCGGTCCTCGCGCTGAACTTCAAGCAGATCGAGGACGGCATCGCCTACGGCGCCCCGAAGGAGGAGTCCTGGCTGGCGGCCTTCGGTCTGACCGTGACGCTGGTCTGGATCTACCTGGAGATGCTGCGGCTCGTGGCGATCTTGCAGGGCAACGACTAGCCGGTTTGATTCGTGTGAAGAGCCCGTCGGGATCCGTTCCCGGCGGGCTCTTCGGTGTCCTGGTGTGAGTACGTCTCGGTGTCCCTGGCTAGAGCAACTTCCGTGCGGCTCGCCTCAGGTCGTATTCGTGGACGATCGCCTTGGCATGGCCGTACGCGAGGTCATGCTCGCCACGCAGCCAGCTCACCTTCTCCTCGAAGCGGAGGAAGCAGGGGCCTTCTTCTACGGTGTGCATCCAGTCGGATACTTCACGACCGGTGCAGTGGGGGATTCGGGAGAGCAGGTTCCGGTGGGTTTCCTGGGAAAAGACTTGGGACATCGGCGCCTCCGGGTAAGCCGTCCTTCTCTGCACCGTGCCTGAGCGTTGGGCTGTTGGCAACCATGCGGTGCGGCCGATTGGGCCGCGGATCCTCGATAGGGTCGGATGGTGCACGATGTGACATCGCTCCTGACCGCCGTTGACCAGGTGGCTTCGCGCTTGCGGGCGCTTCCACAGTCGCGGCTGCGGCAGGGGGCTGCGGCGGAGGGTCTTGCGCTGGCGCGGGAGTTGGGGGCGCGGGCGCAACGCGCCGAGTTCGGCGCGGTGCGGTACGAGATGCCGGACGCCGGGGAGTTCGCGGTCGGGGACCAGGTCGCGGTAGCGGGCATCGACCTCGCGGAAGCGCTGCGCGCCGCCCCCTCCGGGGAGGAAGCGGCGCGCGAGCTGGACGAGGCGTTGCGGCTGCTCGAGCAGACCGCGGCCCGTATCTGAAGCTACAGCGAAGCGATGACCCGGTCCGCCAGGACGTACACGCTCTCCTCCGCGCACTCGAAGGTCAGGGCGAAGGCGCCCGAGACCGCGGAGCCGCCCAGGAGGATGGGTTCCATGCCGCCCACGAGGGCTGCGGACAGGCGGTCGGCCGTGTCGCGGTGGCCCGGGGAGAGGCACAGGGTGGTGCCGTCGGCGAAGACGTAGACATCGAGGGTGCCCAGGGGGCCGGGGCGCACGTCGACCAGGGGCGTGCGCAGCGCGGAGAGGTCTTCCAGGCGCGCTACCGTGCGCTCGTGGTCGGCGATCGCCGGCTCGCCCGCCGAGCCGCCGTGCGGCTTGAAGTCCGGGTGCGAGGGGTGGCGGCGGCGAGCGGCCGCGAGCTCCGCGGACTCGCCGGGGGCGGCGTCCGAGAGGTCGCCGGCGGCGTCGCCCTCGACCTCGGCGTACGCCTCCGCGGCCTCCGAGAAGAGCGGCTCCAGCCCGGCCAGGTCGGCCTGGCGCGGCAGGTACGGCGTCGCGTCCCCGAAGAGCGCGTCCCCGGACAGCGCGCCACCGAAGGCGGTCCCGTCGAAGATCGAGCCATCGCTCGCCTCCCGGGCCTCCTGCTCCGCCCAGAAGGCGCGCGCCTCGGCGAGCTCCCGCTCGCGCTCGTCGGCGAGCGCCTGGGCCACGGCGGTCCGTATCTCGTCCTCAGTGGCGGTACGGGCCGACGGCACCCGCACATCGGGGGCGGCGGCATCGTGGGTCAGGGTGTCGGCAAGGCGGGAGCGCAGCTCGGCCACGTCCTTGCGCAGCCCGCGCACGCTGTGCAGGACTGCGGCACCGAGGGCCATGCCGGAGGCGGCGGCCACCGCAAGGGCGATGTTCGTGACGCTCACTGTCGTACTCCCGACTGCAGAGGGAACCCGTAGTTTCTACCTCAGCCTGCCGGAGTACTGAACACCGCCCCCAGTGCATAAAGGCATAAATCGGACAGGTCCTTGGTCCTGCCGTACCTGAAAGGGGCGGGTACGGCACTATGGCCGCCCCGCCCCATGAGGTCCGTGCTAGCTCAGGCGCTCCAGCACCATCGCCATGCCCTGGCCGCCGCCCACGCACATCGTCTCCAGGCCGAACTGCTTGTCGTGCCACTGGAGCGAGTTGATCAGGGTCGTCGTAATGCGCGCGCCCGTCATCCCGAAGGGGTGGCCCACGGCGATCGCACCGCCGTTGACGTTGAGCTTGTCGATGTCGATGCCCAGGTCGCGGTAGGACGGGATGACCTGCGCGGCGAAGGCCTCGTTGATCTCCACGAGGTCGATGTCGCCGATCGACATCCCGGCGCGGGCGAGGGCCTGCTTGCTGGCCTCCACCGGGCCGAGACCCATGATCTCCGGCGATAGTCCGGACACTCCGGTGGAAACGATGCGCGCGAGGGGCGTGAGACCAAGCTCACGCGCCTTTGTGTCGGACATGATGACGAGTGCCGCGGCGCCGTCGTTCAGCGGGCAGCAGTTGCCCGCCGTGACCAGCCCGTCGGGGCGGAACACCGGCTTCAGGCCGGAGACGCCCTCCAGGCTCACGCCCGCCCGCGGCCCGTCGTCCTTGCTGACGACCGTGCCGTCCGGGGTGGTGACCGGGGTGATCTCGCGGGCCCAGAAGCCGTCCGCGATGGCCTTCTCGGCGAGGTTCTGGGAGCGTACGCCGAACTGGTCCATGTCCTGGCGGGTGATGCCCTTCATCCGGGCGAGGTTCTCCGCGGTCTGGCCCATGGCGATGTAGACGTCCGGAGCCTTGCCGTCCTCGCGCGGGTCATGCCAGCTCGCCGCGCCCTTCTCGGCGACCTCGGCCGTACGGGCCTCGGCGGCCCCGAACACGGCGTCGTTGTGGGTGCCCGGCATGCCGTCCGAGGAGCCGTTCACGTAACGCGAGACGGTCTCGACGCCCGCGGAGATGAAGACATCGCCCTCGCCTGCCTTGATGGCGTGCATCGCCATCCGGGTCGTCTGGAGGGAGGAGCTGCAGTAGCGGGTGATGGTGCAGCCCGGCAGGTGGTCCATGCCGAGCTGCACCGCGACCACCCGGCCCAGGTTGTGGCCCTGCTCGCCGCCGGGCAGGCCGCAGCCGAGCATGAGGTCGTCGATGTCGTGCGGGTCGAGGCCCGGCACCTTGTCCAGGGCGGCCTTGACGATGCCGGCGGTCAGGTCGTCCGGGCGGACGTCCTTGAGCGAGCCCTTGCCCGCCCTCCCGATCGGCGTGCGAGCGGCTGACACGATCACGGCTTCGGGCATCACGGCTCCATTGGCGCTGAGGGAGTGCGGGTCTTCTGCGGAAGCTACCCAGGAGTTCGGACGCTAAGCAAGCGCTCAGGTGTCAGGGTGGTGCTGGTCACAGTCACTCATGCGGTGCGGCCCCGCGCAGGAACTGCCCGGCCGCGTCCTCCACCAGGCCGTCCAGCAGCTCCGGCGGTACGAAGTCGACGGTCGTCAGCGTGGCGATGCCCTGGAGGGTGGCGAACAGGACGATCCCGATCCGCTCCGGCGGCCCCTGCTGGAGCGCGCCCTCCGCCTGGCCCTGGAGGATCAGGTCGGTCATCAGCCCCAGCGCGGCCTCCGCGGACTCGACGATGCGGTCCGCGTCCGGCCGGTGCTTGCGGGCGTACATCAGCTCCAGCAGCGCGGTGTTCTCCGCGGCGAAGCGGACGTACGTGTGCATGGCGGCCCGCAGTCGCGCCGGGAAGTCAGGTCCTGCGTCCTCGAGCGCGGCGCGCAGGGTCGCGTCCAGCCGCCCGAACCCGGCCACCGCCAGCGCGTCCAGCAGCGCCTGCCGGTCGGCGAAGTGCCGGCGCGGGGCGCCGTGGCTGACGCCGATCGCCCGGGCCAGATCCCGCAGGGACAGCCTCTCGGCGCCCTGCTCCCGCAGCCGCTCCTCGGCGGCGTCCAGCAGGGCGGTGCGGAGGTTTCCGTGGTGGTACGGGCGGTCATCGGCGCGGTCGTCGCTCGGGTCCGGCATGTGATCCAGGGTAGCCGCGAGATGTTTGCGTTGACGACATTGTTGCCAGCGCCTACATTGTTGCTCATGACTACATTGCCTTCTCCGGCGGAGCGCACCTTCGTCATCACCGGGGCCAACAGCGGGATCGGCCGGGCCGCCGCCCGCGCGCTCGCAGCGCAGGGCGCGCGCGTCGTGCTCGCCGTCCGTAACGCCGACAAGGGCCGGGAAGCCGCCGCCACGATGACCGGCGACGTCCACGTCCGCCGGCTCGACCTCGCCGACCTCGCGTCGGTCCGGGCCTTCGCCGACGACTTCGACGAGCCCGTCGACGTACTGATCAACAACGCCGGCGTGATGATCCCGCCGCTCACCCGCACCGCCGACGGCTTCGAGCTGCAGTTCGGCACCAACCACCTGGGGCACTTCGCCCTCACCAACCTGCTGCTGCCGCGCATCCGGCAGCGCGTCGTCACCGTCTCGTCCACCGGTCACCGGCGCGGCGTGATCGACTTCGACGACCTCAACTGGGAGCGCAAGGCCTATCGGCCGTTCTCCGCGTACGCGCAGTCCAAGCTCGCCAACCTGCTCTTCATCGCCGAGCTGCAGCGGCGCCTCACGGAGGCCGGATCGCCGGTGCTCGCGACCGCCGCGCACCCGGGGCTGGCCGCCACGAGCCTGCTGCGGCCGGCCGGGCGGAGCCGGTTGCGGCACCGCCTGGAGAACGCGGTGGTCCGCGTCGTCGCGCAGAGCGATGAGGGTGGGGCGCGGCCGACGTTGTACGCCGCGACGGCCGATGTCCCCGGCAACGCCTACGCGGGGCCGAGCGGCTTCCTGGAGCGGCGTGGCGAGGCGGAGCTGGTGGGGCGCTCGGCGCGGGCGAAGGACGGGGCGGTGGCGCGGCGGCTGTGGGCGGTCTCGGAGGAGCTGACGGGGGCTGCCTTCCCGGCGCAGGCGCTGAGCCGAACCCGGTGATCAGGGCCTGCTGAACCGTACGCACGGAGCCGTACGCACGGAGCCGTACGCACGCAGCCCTACGCACGCAGCCCCCGGATCGCGCCTACGCCGCGTTCGCCGGCTCGTCCTCCGGCGGCGCCACCCGCCGCCTCCGCCGGTGCTTGAGCAGCGCCCACGGCCCCCGCCCCGCCGGCGCGGGCACCGCCGCGACCTCCGTGCCGCCCTCCTCCGCGGCCTTCGCCGCCGCCGCGGCCACCGGCAGGAAGCCCTCCTCGCGGCGGGCGTCCGGCCGCTCGTCCTCCGCCGGCCACAGGCCGAGCGCGGCACACAGCGTCGGCAGTACGGCCATGGCCGCCGTCGCGTACCCGTCCGCCGACGGGTGGTAGTTGTCCGGGCCGAACATCACCCGCGGATTCGCCTCGAACTCCGGCCCCAGCAGATCGCCCAGCGACACCGTCCGCCCCGACTCCTCCAGCACCCCGATCGTCTGCGCCGCCGCCAGCTGCCGCGACATCCGCCGCGCCAGCCACCGCAGCGGTTGGTACACCGGCTCGATCGTCCCGAGGTCCGGGCAGGTGCCGACCACCACCTCGGCGCCCGCCGTGCGCAGCCGACGGACCGCCCCGGTCAGATGCCGTACGGACTGGGCGGGCGGCATCCGGTGGGTGACGTCATTCGCGCCGATCATCACCACCACCACGTCGGGTCGGAAGCCGAACTCGTCGAGCAGCTGCGTGACCTGCCGCTCCAGGTCGTCGGACTGGGCGCCGGGCAGCGCCACGTTCCGCAGCTCCACGGGCCGCTCCGCCACCGCCGCGAGCCCGGACGCCAGCAGCGCCCCCGGCGTCTGCCGCGGCCGGTGCACGCCCTGGCCCGCGGCCGTCGAGTCGCCGAGGAAGCCGAGCCGCAGCGGCTCGCCGCCGCGCAGCCCGTCCCGCGTCCCGGCCGCACCGCGCCCGAAGGGCGCCCCGTACAGGCCGTCCGCCCGCGGCGGCTCGTCGTCCGAGCCGCCCACGGTCCGCCGGGCCAGCCGGACCTCGGTCAGCACCAGGCCCACCGCCAGTCCGCCCATCAGTCCGATCCCGCCGCCGCCATAAGCCGCCGCCGCCGCGATGCGCCGTGCCACGCGCGCCCTCGACATCGTCATAGGCTGGGCCCCACCTCTCCGTTGCGGCGGCAGACGTACTAAGAGCTTGTTGCCCGATTCCGTCCCCAACGCAACAACGTGCTGATCACCTGGAGCATGCGGTGCAGTATTACGAGTCCATGATCGATCTCGTCGGCAACACCCCGTTGGTCAAGCTGACCCGTGTCACGGCAGGCCTCCAGGCGACCGTGCTGGCCAAGGTGGAGTACTTCAATCCCGGCGGCTCCGTGAAGGACCGGATCGCGATCCGGATGATCGAGGCGGCGGAGAAGTCGGGCGAGCTGCAGCCCGGCGGCACGATCGTCGAGCCGACCTCGGGCAATACCGGCGTGGGGCTTGCGATGGTGGCCCAGCAGAAGGGCTACAAGTGCATCTTCGTCTGCCCTGACAAGGTCTCCACCGACAAGATCAATGTGCTGCGGGCGTACGGCGCCGAGGTCGTGGTCTGCCCGACGGCCGTCGACCCCGAGCACCCCGACTCGTACTACAACGTCTCCGACCGCCTGATGCGCGAGACCCCGGGCGCCTGGAAGCCGGACCAGTACAGCAACCCGAACAACCCGCTCTCCCACTACCACTCCACGGGCCCCGAGCTGTGGCAGCAGACGGATGGGCGGATCACGCACTTCATCGCCGGCGTCGGCACGGGCGGCACCATTTCGGGTACGGGCCGCTACCTCAAGGAGATCTCCGACGGCCGGGTCAAGGTCATCGGCGCCGACCCCGAGGGCTCCGTCTACTCCGGCGGCTCCGGGCGCCCGTACCTCGTCGAGGGCGTCGGCGAGGACTTCTGGCCGACCGCGTACGACGCCGCGATCCCCGACGAGATCGTCGCCGTCTCCGACAAGGACTCCTTCCAGATGACCCGCCGCCTCGCCAAGGAGGAGGGCCTCCTGGTCGGCGGCTCCTGCGGCATGGCCGTGGTGGCGGCCCTCCGAGTGGCGGCGCGCCTCGGCCGCGACGACACGGTGGTGGTGCTGCTGCCGGACAGCGGGCGCGGCTACATGAGTAAACTCTTCAACGATGAATGGATGGCCGACTACGGCTTCCTCGAGGAGGGCGGGACCTCCGGCAGCGTCGCTGACGTGCTGCGGGACAAGGAGGGCGCGCTGCCCACCCTCGTCCACATGCACCCGGACGAGACCGTCGGGCAGGCGATTGAAGTGCTGCGGGAGTACGGGGTGTCGCAGATGCCCATCGTCAAGCCGGGCGCCGGGCATCCGGATGTGATGGCCGCCGAGGTCATCGGTTCCGTCGTCGAACGGGAGCTGCTCGATGCCCTGTTCGCGAAGCGCGCCGAGCTCGGCGACCCCCTCGAAGGGCACATGTCGCCGCCGCTGCCGCAGGTCGGCTCCGGGGAGCCCGTGGCGGACCTGATGCAGGTGCTTGAAGGGGCCGACGCCGCCGTCGTGCTGATAGAGGGCAAGCCCTCCGGGGTCGTATCGCGGCAGGATCTGCTCGCATATCTGGCGAAGAGTGCTAAGTCGTAGCGCTTTGACCTGCACATTTATGGTTCCGTGACGTTCGGGTGGAGGCGCGTGGGGTAGGGGCGCGCCGTGGGCTTCTACGACTTTCTCTCCGGTAATTGGCCGGAGGTGCGGGATGCCACGGTCGATCATGCGGTGCTGGTCCTCGAAGGACTCGGTATCGCGGTGGCGATCGGGCTGCCGCTTGCGGTGCTTATCTACCGCACCTCGCTGCCGCGTGCCGCCGTGCTCGGGATCGCCGGGGTCTTCCTGACGATCCCGTCGTACGCGCTCTTCGGCCTGCTCATCACGCCGCTCGGGCTGGGCAACGGGCCCGCCATCGTGGCGCTGACGATGTACGCCCTGCTGCCGATCATCCGTAACGCCGTCGTCGGGCTGCGCGAAGTCGACCCGGCGGTGGTGGAGTCGGCGCGTGGCATGGGGATGAGCCGGGCGAAGATCCTGCTGAGCGTGGAGCTGCCGCTCGCCTGGCCGGTCATCGTGACCGGGCTGCGGGTCGCGGCCCAACTGCTGCTCGGGATCGCGGCGATTGCCGCCGCCGTCAACGGGCCCGGGCTCGGCAACCTCATCCTGCAGGGCCTGGACAAGGCCGGCACCCCCTTCGCGATCTACCTGACCATCGAGGGCGCCGCGGCGATCATCGTGCTCGCGGTGCTGTTCGATGCGGCCTTCGCGCTGCTGAACCGCCTTACGACATCGAGAGGGCTCGCCGCATGACCGAGACCGGGACCGAGACCGGAACCATTCGCCTCGAGAACCTCACCAAGTCGTACGACGGGCACGGCGAACCCGCGGTCGACAACCTGACGCTGGACATACCCGCCGGCGAGATCGTCGTCCTCGTCGGCCCTTCCGGGTGCGGCAAGACCACCACCATGAAGCTGATCAACCGGCTCATCGAGCCCACCTCCGGGCGCATTTACCTCGACGGCAAGGACGTAACCCAGGAGAACCCCGACCTCCTCCGCCGCCGCATGGGCTACACCATCCAGCAGACAGGGCTCTTCCCGCACCGCACCGTCGCCGACAACATCGCGACCGTCCCGCGGATGCTCGGCTGGTCCAAGGACCGCGTGGCGGCCCGCGTCGATGAGCTCCTCAATCTCGTCGGCCTGGACCCCGACACGTATCGCCGTCGCTTCCCCAAGCAGCTCTCCGGCGGCCAGCAGCAGCGCGTCGGCGTCGCCCGCGCGCTGGGCGGGGATCCCGAAGTGATGCTGATGGACGAGCCGTTCGGCGCCATCGACCCGCTCAACCGGGAGGCGCTGCAGAACGAGTTCCTGCGCATCCAGGCCGAGCTGAAGAAGACCATCGTCTTCGTCACCCACGACATCGACGAGGCCGTGAAGATGGGCGACCGGATCGCGATCTTCGCGCAGAACGGGCGGGTGGAGCAGTACGACACCCCCGAGAAGATCCTCTCCGAGCCCGCGAACGACTTCGTCTCGTCCTTCATCGGCGCGGGCGCCGCCGTGCGCCGGCTCAGCCTCAGCAGGCTCGGCGACGTCGAGGTGCCGGACGGCTGGCCGACGATCGCCGAGGACGCCTCCGCGGACCAGCGCCGGGTCGCCGCCGCCGGCACGGACCGCGGCTTCCTGCTCGTCCTCGACGCCGACCGCAAGCCGGTCGGCTGGCTGCCCGCCGACAAGGCCGGCGAGGACGGCCAGACGGTGCCGCTGCTCGGCTCCCTCGGCCCGGCCGACACCCTCTACGAGGCCCTGGACCGGATGCTCACCCTCAGCTCCACCGGCCACGTCGTCACCGACGCCGAAGGCCGCTACCGCGGCGTCCTGGAGCTCGACTCGCTCCGCACCCTCATCCACGGCGCCAACTCCCCGGCCGGGCAGAGCCAGGAGGTGTCATAAGCGATGGCGGTCATCGCAGAGCCGCGCGCCGACGCCGCCGCGCCCCGGGTGCGGCCGCGCTCGCCGCTGCTGGCGTACGGGCGCTACGCGCTGATGCCGCTGCTCGTCGGCGCCGCGCTGCTGGCGACGTACCTCTACGTCTCCGGCAAGGACCTCGACCGCATCGAGCGCCGCAGCCTGAACGCCGACTATCTCACCAGCCGAATCGTCGACCACCTCGGCCTGACGCTGCTGACGACCGCGCTGATCCTGGTGGTCGCCATCCCGGCGGGCATCCTGCTCACCCGCCCCTGGGCGCGCCGCTGGGCGTCGCCGATCCTGGTCGTCGCGAACATCGGCCAGGCGCTGCCGTCGCTCGGCCTGATCGTCCTCCTGGCCGTGAGCTTCGAGACCCTCGGCGTCAACGAGATCGCGGTCATCGCCTTCCTCGCGTACGGCATCCTCCCCGTCCTCCGCAACACCATCGCCGGGCTGCAGCAGGTCGACCGCTCGGTGATCGAGTCGGCCCGCGGGATGGGCATGACGAAGGGCGCGGTGCTGCGGCGGATCGAGCTGCCGCTGGCGGTGCCGGTGATCCTCGCGGGGGTACGGACCGCGCTGGTCATCACCGTCGGCACGGTCGCGCTGGCCACCTTCGTGGGCGCCGGCGGCCTCGGCGACGTCATCAACAACGGCATCAACTCCAGCCGCGACCTGGTGCTGCTCTCCGGCAGCGTGATGGTCGCCGCGCTGGCGCTGCTCGTCGACTGGGCGGCGGGCATCGTGGAAGACCTCCTCAAGCCCCGGGGGCTGTCGTGAACCGTCATCGTCCGAGGCTGAAGCGCCCCCTGGCGCTGCTGGCCGTCCTCCCGCTCGCCTTCGCCGCCGGCTGCGGGTCCTCTTCCGCCGGTACGGACCTGCCCTCCACCGCCACCGCCGCGCAGCTGAAGGGCGGCAGCCTGGCCAAGGAGGTGGACCTGAAGGGGGCGTCGCTCACCGTCGGCTCGAAGGAGTTCACCGAGCAGCTGGTCCTCGGGCAGATCCTGATCTACGCGCTCGAAGCCACCGGGGCCAAGGCCAAGGACCAGACCGGCCTCATGGGCACCACCATCGTGCGGAAGTCGCTGCTCAGCGGCGACGTTGACGTCTACTGGGACTATGCGGGCACCGGGTGGACGGAGTTCCTGCAGAAGGACTCGGTGCTTCCGGACGCGAAGAAGCAGTTCACCGAGACCGCGCGGCTCGACCACAAGCAGAACAAGGTCACCTGGTTCGGCCCGGCGAAGTTCGGCGACCAGTACGCCATCGCGCGGGCCAAGGACGCCAAGGGCCCGGCGGGCAAGGTCAACAAGATGAGCGACTGGCGCAAGCTCGCCAAGGAGCATCCGGACGAGCTGACGCTGTGCGGCGCCTCGGAGTTCCTGGACCGGGAGCTGGAGAACATGTCGGACACGTACGACGTCCGCTTCCCGCCCTCGCAGGTCACCCAGAACGCCTTCGCGCTGAACTTCGTCAACGTCGCCAAGCAGAGCCCCTGCAACTTCGCCGAGGTCTTCACCACCGACGCCCGCATCAAGTCCATGGACCTGAAGGTCCTGGAGGACGACCGCGGCCACATCATCACCCAGCTGCTGGGGATGACGGTGAAGGACGAGACCGCGAAGAAGTACCCGCAGCTGGAGAAGCTGGCGAAGCTGATCGGCGACAGGCTCACTCAGGAGAAGATCATCGAGCTCAACGGGATGATCGACATCGACGGGGCCACGCCTCAGCAGGCGGCGCTGAAGTTCCTGCGGGACGAGGGCCTCATCGGCAAGTAAGAGGGGGTGTGAGCGCGGGGACCGCCGCACCCTAGTGGTTGCCCACCAAGGGCGGGACGACGGCAGTCCCCGCGAGGGACGCGCGCTGCGCGTCCGGCGTCCTGAGGAGGTCCGGGAGCCGCTCCGGAGGTCCTAGGCGCGACTCTTAATCTGCCGGACGCGTGTTAAATGGGTGCTGCGTACGCGTGACGGTTCGCGAAAGGTTCAGTCCCAGTCGGACGTGCGCCGCTCCCGCCGGAACAGCGTGCTCTTCAGCGAATCGCGGAAGCCGTGCACGGCGTTGACGCCGACGATGCCCGCCCAGGTGACGAGCAGCCCCGGCAGGTCCGCGTTCACCGCGCCGATCGCCGACAGCGGGATCGCGAGGATCAGCGAGACGGTGGCGAAGCCGAAGCGCTCGCCGAAGTTCGAGCCCTCGCCGGACTGCGCCTGGGGGCGGCTGCCGCGGGCGACGATCATCTGCTGCTCGGCGAGCTGGCGGCGGTTGCGCATGTCGAGGCCGTCCATGCGCTGCTGCATCTTGTCGAGGAAGCCGTCGATGAGCTCCTCTTCGTACTCGGGCCCGAGCTCCCTGCGGGTCTGCAGGGTGGCGTCGAGCTCCTTCTTCATCTCGGGATCCAGCGCGCTCATGCCTGCCACAGTACGGAAAACCCGAACCCCGGGGCAGTGGTGCTAACCCCCCACTTCTCCCTGAATCACGCGTCGAGCGGCCGCAGCTCGTCCGCGTAGCTCACGGACACCCGGCGCATCACACCGTCCCGCGAGATGTCGTACTGGCCGAGCCGCCACAGCGGCGGCGAATACGCGTGGATCGACACCGCGTCGTCCGTCGCGCCGGTGAGGCGGTGGATGTGCTCGGGGCCGAAGCAGAAGGACTCCCCGGCCGCGACCGCCGTCTCCAGGTGGGCGCCGCCTATCCGCGGGTTGTGCTCGGTGAGCTCGCCCTGGACCACCCGGACGGCGCCGGAGGAGATGTCGTGGTCGTGCCAGCCGGTGTCGTTCTGCCGGGTCCAGCAGAGCAGCCATATGTCGACGTAGTCGTCCCGGTAGAGCGACGCATAGTGCCGCTCGTCGTCGCTGAAGGCGACCTCGTGCCGCCAGCGCTCCGGCTGCCGGGCCAGCTCGTCGACGAGGGCCTGCAGCTCGTGCTTGGCGAGATTGCGGTGCGGGAGGTGGTCGTACGTGCTCATCAGGCTCCGTTCAGCAGGCGGGCGGGGTTGGTGGTGCGCAGGGCGTGCAGGGCCGCCGCGTCGCCGAGGTCCGGGTGGACCGGTTCGGCGTACGGGCGGTCGCTGCCGGCGCAGAGGGCGTCGATGCCGGTGGTGCGGAGCATGGCGTCGACGGCGCGGGTGCCGTACGAGGACGTCTCGTAGAAGACCTGCGGGTCGATGGCGCCGCGGTCGCGCTCGGCGGCGGCGGAGCGGGCGGCGAGGCGCTCGCCGTGCAGCGGGGCGAGCCCGGCGAGCAGCGCGAAGCAGACCCGGAGGCGGGGGTGGCGGGCGCGGCCGAAGGCGCGGAAGGCGTGCCAGGAGGCGTGCATCTGCGTCACGTACGGGACCAGGGCGGGCCACCAGGACGGGGCGCCCGGCGGGGCGGGGGCGGCGGGCCCGGGGTGGACGAAGAGGGGCTTGCCGGCCGCCTCCAGGGCTTCGAGGAGCGGGCCGGTCGCGCGCCATCCCGCCTCGTCCACAAGGGCGTTGGCGGGGAGCTGGAGGCCGTACGCGCCCCGGGCCAGCTCGCGGGTCAGCGCCGCCGGGTCGGGGCGGGTGAGCGAGGCGGCGGCCCAGGCGCCGAACGGGGGCGGGAGGTCGTGGACGCCGTCGTGGTACGCGGCGAGGAGCTCGTCGGCCTCGTCGGGCGGGAGGAGTTCGATGCCGAGCGGGGAGGAGAGCGAGACCAGCGCCAGGTCGAGGCCGTCGGCCGCGGCGAGGGCGGCGCGGGCCGCGGTGTCGTGGTCGGCGGGGGCGACGTCGTACGGCGGCTCGCCGTCCAGGTGCAGCGTCCAGCCGTCCAGCCGCGGCGCCGCGGTGCGGGCGCGCAGCAGGGCGATCAGCCGGGCCGGCCAGATGTGCTGGTGGACGTCGGTGGGCACGCGGAGTCCGATCCTGTGTTACTTAAACGCTTCACTGATGCGCTTAACTTAAGCGTTTCACAACGGCGCGTCAAGACCGGCTGTCACCCCGTTCGACTATGGTTCTGAGCCATGCCCGGCCCCCGTAAGCGCACCACCCTCCGCGAGGTCGCGGAGGCCACCGGCCTGTCCACGGCGGCCGTTTCGTACGCGCTGCGCGGCCAGCATGTCTCCAAGGAGACCGAGGAGCGGGTCCGGCGCGCCGCCGAGGAGCTCGGCTATGAGGCGGACCCCATCGCCCGCGCGCTGGCCAGCGGCCGTACGAGCATGGTCGGCGTCGTCGCCGGGGACCTCTCCGACCTGTGGCAGCAGCAGCTGTCCACCGCGATCGGCCGCGAGTTGCTGGCGCACGACCGCTATGCGCTGATCCTCGACGCGGGCGGCGACCCGGAGCGGGAGCTGAAGCTCGCCCGGCAGCTGCGCGATCAGCGGGTGGACGGCCTGGTGGTGTCGCCGCTCGACCCCTCGGCGGAGGGGTGGGCGAAGCTGGCGGAGTCGCTGCCGGTGGTGTCGGTGGGCGACTCGCTGTCCAGCGCGAAGCGCACGGCGGGCGAGGTGCTCTTCGACAACCGCGCCGGGATCGACACGGTGCTGGAGTATCTGAAGGGCCTCGGCCACCGGCGGATCGCGGTGCTCACGCCGACCGCCGTCGCCACCCCCGACCGGCCCGCGGATGTGTACGTACAGGAGGCCGCCCAGCGCCTCGGCCTGGAGGCGCGGATGCTGCCGTGCCCGCAGTCGCTGGCGGAGGCGACGGCGGTCGCGCGCGGTGTCCTGGCGGACGGCGAGCGGCCGTCGGCGGTGTTCTGCTTCTCGGACTCGATCGCGTACGGGGTGTATGCCGCGGTGCGGGAGCTGTCGCTGTGGGTCGGCAAGGACATCTCCGTCGTCGGCTACGACGACCATCCCGTCTCGCAGCTGCTCACGCCCGCGCTGACCTCCGTCGGCTGGGACCGGCAGGAGATCGTCGATACCGCCAGCGGGCTCGTGCTGGCGGCCATCGACGGCAAGCGGGTGCGCCGGAAGCGCGAGGTGGTGGCGCCCCGGCTGTACGAGCGGGAGTCGGTCGCCGAGGTGAACTGACCTACTTGGCCAGCCCCTTCTCCTGCACCCACGCCTTCGCCACCCGGTCCGGGTCCTTCTTGTCCTTGTCCACCTGCTTGGTGAGCTGCGTCAGCTCTTCCGTGGTCAGGATCGCGCCCAGGCGGGCCAGGGCCTTGCGGACCTTGTCGTCGGCCTTGCGGGTGGCTATCAGCGGGACCACGTGCTGGCCGGGGATGAGGTTCTTCGGGTCGGCCAGGGCGATCCAGCCGTTGGCGGCGAGGTCGACGTCCGTGGAGAAGACGTTGGCCACGTCGATGTCGCCCTTCTTCAGGGCGCCCTTCACCAGCGGCCCGGAGGAGTCCAGGGACTTGAACTCCTTGAACTCGACCCCGTACACCTCCTTCAGGCCGACCACGCCGACCTCGCGCTTCTCCATCTCCGGGGCCGCGCCGAAGACCAGCTTGCCGTTGTGCTTCTTCAGGTCGGCGAGGCTGCGGAGGCCGTACTTCTCGGCGGTTTCCGGGGTTACGGCGAAGACGTCCGAGTTCTCCGCGGCCGAGTACGACAGCACCTCCAGGCCCTTGGGCAGCGCGATGGTGAGGGCGTTCTGCATCGCGCCCTCCTCCGTCGCCTTCGCCTTCGGGGCGAGGTAGTGCAGCAGCGCGCCCTGGTACTCGGGCAGCACGTCGATGTCGCCGGCCTTCAGCGCCGGGATGACGATCTCGCGGGAGCCGAGGTTGGGTTTGACCGAGGTCTCCACGCCCGCCGCCTTCAGCACCTCCGCGTAGAGGTAGCCGAGGATCTGGTTCTCGCTGAAGTTGGCGGTGCCGATGGTCAGGCCGCCGGCGGAGCTGCCGGTGCCCTCGCCGAGGGTGGACTCGTCCTTGAGTGAGGTGATGCCGCCACAGGCGGCGATCGCGGGGGTGGCGGTGGCGGCCAGCAGGCCGGCCAGGACTTTCCTGCGGTGCATGGCGTGGATCCCTTCAGGCCCGGGCCGGGCGGTGGCGGAAGAGCAGGCGCTGGACGCCGCCGAGGGCGAGGTCGACGGCGATGGCGAGGACGGCGACCAGCACCGCTCCGCCCAGCACCTGGACGAGGTCGCGCTGCGCGAGCCCGTCGAAGACGTAGCGGCCGAGGCCGCCGAAGCTGACGTACGCGGCGATGGTGGCGGTCGCGATCACCTGGACCACGGCGAGCCGGACGCCCGTCATGATCAGCGGGAGCGCGAGCGGCACCTCGACCTTCCACAGCACCTGCCAGCCGGTGAGCCCCTGCCCCGCGGCCGCGTCCTTCACCTCGGGGGAGACGGCGGCCATCCCGGCGTACGTATTGGTGACGATGACCGGGACGGCGAGGGCGACCAGCGAGATGTAGACCGGCCACATGCTCAGGCCGCTGACCAGGAAGACCAGGGTGATCAGGCCGACGGTCGGGAGCGCGCGGCCGAAGCTGGCGAGGTTGATCGCGAGGAAGGCGCCGCGTCCGGTGTGGCCGATGAGGAGGCCGATCGGGAACGCGATGAGCGCGGCGATCAGCGTCGACAGCAGGCTGTATTCGGCGTGTTCCAGGAGCCGGGTGCCGATGCCGGAGGTGCCGGTCCACTGGTCGGCGGAGGTCAGCCAGTCGCCGAGGTTCTTGAGGAGTTCCCACATGGTGCGTCAGGCCGCCTTTCCTGCGCTGGTACGGGCGGCGTGGCCGCGCTGCCACGGCGTGCACAGCCACTGCACGGCGACCAGCAGCGAGTCCGCCACCAGCGCCAGCAGCAGCGTCAGCGCGACGCCCGCCCACACCGGCGTGGTGAAGTTGCGCTGGAAGCCGTCGGTGAAGAGCTGGCCGAGGCCGCCGTAGCCGATGTAACTGGCCACGCTCACCAGCGAGATCGACATCACCGTGGCGACCCGTACGCCCGCCATGATGACCGGCAGCGCGAGCGGCAGCTCGACGGTGAGGAGGGTGCGGGTGCGGGACGAGCCCATCGCGACCGAGGCCTCGCGGGCGTGGGCGGGGACGGCGTCCAGGCCCTCGACGGTGTTGCGGATCAGGACGCAGAGCGTGTACGCGGTGAGCCCGACGATCGCCGTCGTCCTGGTCAGGCCGGTGATCGGCAGGAGCAGGACGAAGAGGGCGAGGGACGGGATCGTGTAGAGGATGCTCGAGATGCCGAGCAGCAGCCCGCGCAGCGCCCGTACGCGATGGGCGACGACCGCGAGCGGCACGGCGATCAGGAGGCCGAAGAGGACGGCGGGGCCCGCCGTGGCCATGTGGTCGAGGGCGAGGACGGTCAGGTCGCGGCCGTGATCCGGGATCCAGGCCCAGTCGATGGAGCTCACGAGGCCGCGTCCGCGGTGGCCACCCGCGCGTGCTCGTCGCCGGCGGCGTCGTGGATGGCGTCGCGGCTGGTGACGCCGGTCAGCTTGCCGTCCTTGTCGACGCGGACGACGAGGCCGGAGGGGGAGGAGACGGCCTCGTTGAGCGCGGCGAGGAGCGAGTCGTCGTCGGACAGCGGGCGTACGGGCAGCAGGTCCCGGGCCGCGTCCGCTTCGGTGTCGCGCCAGCCCTGCGGCTTGCCCGCGCTGGATGTCTCCAGCCGCCAGCGGCCGCCCTCCGGCGCCGGGTGCTGCTCGACGCCCGCGAGGGTGCTCAGGGAGAGCAGCTTCAGGCCGCGTTCGGCGCCCAGGAAGTCGGCGACGAAGTCGTCCGCCGGGCGGGCGAGGAGCTCGGCCGGGGTGGCGCACTGCACGAGCTGGCCGCCCGTACGGAAGATGGCGATGCGGTCGCCGAGGCGGACGGCCTCGTCGATGTCGTGGGTGACGAAGACGATGGTCTTCCGCAGCTCCTCCTGGAGGCGCAGCAGCTCGTCCTGGAGGTGGGCCCGTACCACCGGGTCGACCGCGCTGAACGGCTCGTCCATCAGCAGCACCGGCGGGTCCGCCGCCAGCGCGCGGGCCACGCCGACGCGCTGCTGCTGGCCGCCGGAGAGCTGGTGCGGATAGCGCTTCGCGGACTTCGGGTCCAGGCCGACGCGCTCCAGCAGCTCGGCGGCGCGGGCGCGGGCCTTCTTGCGGCCCCAGCCCAGCACCAGCGGCACGGTGGCGACGTTGTCGAGGACCGTACGGTGCGGGAAGAGGCCCGCCTGCTGGATGACGTAGCCGATGCCGCGGCGCAGCTCGGCGCGGTCGGTGGCGGAAATGTCCTTGCCGCCCAGCTGTATTCGGCCTGAGCTGGGCTCCACCATGCGGTTGACCATGCGGAGGGTGGTCGTCTTGCCGCATCCTGAGGTGCCGACCAGGACCGTGATGCCGCCCTCGGGCATCGTCAGGGTCAGGTCGTCCACCGCTGTGGTGCCGTTCGGGTAGTGCTTGCTGACTGATTCGAACTCGATCACCGGGAGCCCCTTGCCCCTTGCCCTGTCTGCATATGGTCATGCAGAGTTCTTGCCACGTGAATAGAAGTCAAGGGAGTGGAGGATGACGTCTCACACGTTGGACACCGCCGCGCCCGTCATCCTTGACGGCCGGGACATGTCGGTGGCGGATGTCGTCCGCCTCGCCGAAGGACGACACACTGCCACGGCCTCGGCGGACGCGCTCAAGCGGGTCCACCGCTCCTGGGAGACGGCGCGGGCGCTGACGGCGGCGGGCACGCTGTACGGGCGCTCGACCGGGGTCGGCGCGAACCGCAGCATCATCGTCGAGGCCGGCGACGAAGGCCTCGCCGACGCGGGCGGCGACAGCCACGGCATGCGCCTGCTGCGCAGCCACGCGGGCGCGATCGGCGCGCCGCTGCCGGCGCCGCAGGTGCGGGCGATGCTGGCCGTACGCCTGAACCAGATCCTCGCGGGCGGTGCGGGCGTGAAGCCCGCGATCGCCGCCGCGCTGGAGGCGGCGCTGGCGAGCGGGGCGACGCCGCTGGTGCACGAGTACGGGGCGGTGGGCACGGGCGACCTCGGCGCGCTGGCCCAGACAGGGCTCGCGCTGGCGGGCGAGCACCCGTGGGAGGGCGGCAGGGCGCCGGCCCCCATCGTCCTCGACACGAATGACGCGCTGGCGCTGATCAGCAGCAATGCCATGACTCTGGGCCAGGCGGCGCTCGCTCTCGACCGCCTGCGGACGCTGCTGCGCGCCGCGCAGACCGTGGCGGCGCTGGGCCTGCACGCGGTGGACGGCTCCCTGGAGGCGTACGCGCATCCGGTGCACGAGGCGCGCCCGCACGAGGGGACGGTGGCGGCGGCCGCGGAGATCAGGCGGCTGCTGGACGTGCAGGGCCCCGGGCCTTCCGGAGCTCCTGGCGCCGCCCGGATCCGTATCCAGGACCCCTTCGCCTTCCGCTGCCTGCCGCAGGTGCACGGGCCCGCGCTGGACTCGGCGGATGCGCTGGAGCGGGTGCTGGCGGTCGACCTGAACGCGGCGGCGGAGAACCCGCTGATCCGCGAGGACACGCATACGGCGTGGCACCACGGAAACTTCTTCGCGGGTCATCTCGCCCTTGCCCTGGACCAGTTCCGGCTGGCGGTGCTGCAGGTGGCGCAGCTGTCGACGGCGCGCCTAGGCGCGCTGACGGAGCCGTCGATGACGGGGCTGCAGCCGTTCCTGGGGGATGCCTCGGCGCCCGGCAGCTCGGGCGTGATGATCCTCGAGTACGCGGCCGCGGCCGCCCTCGCCGAGCTGCGGACGGCGGCGGCGCCGGTGACCCTCGGCCATACGTCGCTCTCGCGCGGCGTCGAGGAACAGTCGAGCTTCGCCTCGCAGGCGGCGCGATTGGCGTTGCGTGCGTCGGAGAGCCTGCGGCAGGTGCTGGCCTGCGAGCTGGTGACGGCCGTACGGGCGCTGCGGCAGCGCAAGTCCGTACCGGACGGCCCCGCGGGGGAGGCTTTCGAGGCGGCGGCGCGGGTGCTCGACCCGCGGATGGCCGACCGGCCGCTGACGGCGGATGTCGCGGTGGCCGGGGGACTGATGGAACGGTTGGCGGCGGTGTGAGATCCGCGGATGGGAGTAGAGGCGCGCATGGGTTCCGGAGCTGAGGCCCGGCTGCACAAGCTCTTCGAGGGGCACCGGCTGACGCCGACGCAGCGGCGGATCGCGCACTGCATGCTGCGGCGGGCCGCGGACGCCCCCTTCCTGTCGAGCGTGGAACTGGCGGAGCTGGCCGGCGTGAGCCAGCCGTCTGTGACGCGCTTCGCCGTGGCGTTGGGGTTCGACGGGTATCCGGCGCTGCGGAAGCACTTGCGTGCGGAGGGGGCGCAGAGCGGCGAAGCGACGTCCGGCGCGCCGGACTTCAACGAGTACCAGCAGGCCGTACAGGCGGAGATCGAGAACCTCCGCCAGCTCTCCGCGCTGCTCGGCGACCCGGAGCCGGTGGAGCGCGCCGGCCGGCTGCTGGCGGGGTCGCGACCGCTGCCGGTGCTCGGCCTGCGAGCCGCTGCCGCGCAGGCGAAGGGCTTCGCGTACTTCGCGGCCAAGGTCCATCCGGACGTACGCCTGCTCGACGAGGGCGGCTCGATGCTCGCCGACCGCATCGAAGTGGCCTCGGCAGCGGGAGCGTCTGCCTTGCTGTGCTTCGCGCTGCCGCGTCATCCGCGGGAGGTAGTGGAGGGCTTGGAGGCTGCTCGGGAGGCTGGGCTGACGGTGGTGTCCGTGGCGGACTCGACTTTCGCGCCGGTGGCGGAGGCGAGCGACGTGCTGCTGCCGGCGGGGGTAGGGACGGGGCTGGCCTTTGATACGGCGTGTGCGCCGATGCTGCTGGGGCGGGTGTTGCTGGAGGCTATGTGTGATGCCTTGCCGGGGGCGCAGGGGCGGTTGGAGGCGTTTGATGTGCGGGCGGCTGAGCGGGGGTTGTTTGTGGAGTGATGCTCGGCCTTCGGTCTTCGGCTCTCGGCCTGCTTGTGGGGGCGGGTGAGTGAGGGGGCGGGTGAGTGAGGGGGCGGATGAGTTGGCATCGGATGGTGACGGTCGTGCTGCCGGGTCCGGATTGGCTCGGTGCCGGAAACGGATGGCTGGCTACGGAGGGGTAGGGGGCGGCGGGGCACGAAGGCTGCCGGGCGGCGGTTGGGCATTCACGCCCCTGCCCCATTGCCACCCGGCAGCGCTACGGGCCAGCTTCCCCGCCGCCCCGCTTCCCCCACCGCCGCCCGGCAGCGCTACCTGCCCCGCCTCCCCCACCCCTCCGCAGCCAGCCATCCGTTTCCGGCACCGCACCTCAGAGCAGGACGGCGACGCTGCCGTCACCATCCGATGCCAACCCATCCGCCATCGCCAGCACCAGCATCACCCCAAGCTAGTAAGCGAATCCCTCCGCCCAGCCCCCGACTCAGCCACCACCTGCTCAATCGTCTGCGGATCACGCACCATCGCGAACTGCACAACCCCACTCTCCGCATCCGCCCGGAAGCCATAAACCCCCGGCCGTGGCAGGCTGTTGTACCCGAAGGGCGTCGACGCGTAGTAAGCCCCCGTATCCAGCAGCCCCACCCAATCCCCCGCCCCCAGCAGCGGCAGCCGCCGTCCGCGGGCCACCAAGTCGCCCGCGAAGCAGCACGGCCCGGCCACGTCCTGGACCACCGAGGGGTCGGCTTTCGGGATGCCCTTCTCGTCGTACGCCGCCACTCGCAGCGGCCACGACTCCGGCGCGAAGACGGTGCGCGTCGCCACCTGCGCGCCCGCGTGCGTGACCGCGATCGGGCGGCCGCCCGCGGACTTCGCGTACTCGACCCGGGCCAGCACCACGCCCGCCTTCGCGAGCACCGACCGCCCGAACTCCGTCACCAGCCCGTACCGCCCGTCGAGCAGCCCGGGGAGCTCCTCGCGCAGCAGGCGGGCGTAATCGTGGAAGGTGGGTGTTGTCTCGTCCGAGTCGAAGTTCACCGTCAGGCCGCCGCCGATGTCGAGCGTGTCGATCTGGCGGCGGCCCGCGGCCGAGTTGATCTCCTCCGCGAGCTCGTACACCGCCCGTACGCCCGCTACCTGCAGATCCAGCGGGATGCCCTGGGAGCCGGTGTGCGCATGCAGCCGGGTCAGCCAGGGGCGGTCGAGGTACGCCCGTACCACCCACTCCCGCGCCCCTTCATCGCGCAGCGTCACCCCGAACTTCGACGTCGCCGTCGCCGTCGACATCGCGTCGATCGAGCCGGCGCCGAGCTGAGGATTCACTCGCAGGCCCAGCGGAGAGCGCGTGCGGGCCGAGGCGACGAGGGCGTCGAGGCGGGTGAGCTCCTCGCGGCTGTCGGCGTTCACGGCGATGCCGAGGGCGAGGGCCTCGCGGAGTTCGGCGCGGGTCTTGGCGGGGGAGTCGAGGACCGTGTGCGATACGGGCACGCCGGCGGCGCGCGCCAGCGCCAGCTCGCCGGGGCTGGCGACCTCCGCGCCCAGGCCCTCCGCGTGCAGCAGTCGCAGCACCGGGACCAGGGACGCGGCCTTGACCGCGAAGGCGTGCAGGATCGGGGTACCCGGCGCCGCGACCGCGGCGAAGGCGGCGCGCAGTTCGGCGGCGGCGTAGCGGATGGCGTGGACGTCCAGCAAGGCCGCGACCGGCTCCCGCTCGGAGACCAGCTCCTGCTCGATGGCGGCGCGGACGGCGAGGTCGCGGCGGGTGGACAGCAGATCGTCCGGCGCGGACGGGGCCTGATCGGAAGGCATGGCGGCAGTCAACCACCCGACGGCAAATGCTGTCTTGTGCATGTCCAGCAAGTGGACTAGACCGCAGTCACGACGTTCCGGCCAGGATGGCCGGGATGCCGTATTGACTGGATCTATTCAGTTGGTAGGTTCAGTGCAGTAGTCCATTCACGTCAGGGAGGGCAGGGTCATGTCAGGACCGCGCCCCGTGCGGGCACCGCGCGGTACGGCACTGAGCGCCAAGGGCTGGCAGCAGGAAGCCGCGCTGCGGATGCTCCAGAACAACCTCGACCCGGAGGTCGCCGAGCACCCCGACAAGCTCGTCGTCTACGGCGGCACGGGCAAGGCCGCGCGCGACTGGCGGTCCTTCGACGCCATGGTGCGGACGCTGGAGACGCTCAAGGCCGACGAGACGATGCTGGTCCAGTCCGGCCGCCCCGTCGGCGTCATGCAGACCCACGAGTGGGCGCCGCGGGTGCTCCTCGCCAACTCCAACCTGGTCGGGGACTGGGCGAACTGGGAGGAGTTCCGGCGGCTGGAGGCCCTCGGCCTCACCATGTACGGGCAGATGACCGCCGGCTCGTGGATCTACATCGGCACGCAGGGCATCCTGCAGGGCACGTACGAGACCTTCGCCGCCGTTGCCGCCAAGAAGTTCAACGGCACCCTCGCCGGCACCATCACCCTCACCGCAGGCCTCGGCGGCATGGGCGGCGCCCAGCCGCTCGCCGTGACGATGAACGACGGCGTCGTCATCTGCATCGACTGCGACCCGCGCGCGATCGACCGGCGCATCGAGCACCGCTTCCTGGACGTGAAGGCCGATTCGGTGCAGCACGCCCTGCAGCTCGCCGTCGAGGCCCGGGACGCCCGCCGTCCGCTTTCCATCGGCCTGCTCGGCAACGCCGCGGACCTGCTGCCGCAGCTGCTCGCGGAGGGCGCGCCGATCGACATCGTCACCGACCAGACCTCCGCCCACGACCCGCTCGCCTACCTGCCGAGCGGTGTCGACTTCGACGACATGGAGTCGTACGCGACGAAGGACCCGGCGGGCTTCACCACCCGCGCCCGCGAGTCCATGGCCAAGCACGTCGAGGCCATGGTCGGCTTCATGGACGCCGGCGCCGAGGTCTTCGACTACGGCAACTCCATCCGCGGCGAGGCGCAGCTGGCCGGCTACGACCGCGCCTTCGCCTTCCCGGGCTTCGTGCCCGCGTACATCCGCCCCCTCTTCTGCGAGGGCAAGGGCCCCTTCCGCTGGGCGGCCCTGTCCGGCGACCCGAAGGACATCGCCGCGACCGACCGCGCCGTGCTCGACCTCTTCCCCGAGAACGAGTCCCTCGCCCGCTGGATCAAGATGGCGGGCGAGCGCGTCCACTTCCAGGGCCTCCCGGCCCGCATCTGCTGGCTCGGCTACGGGGAGCGCGACAAGGCCGGTGAGCGCTTCAACGACATGGTGGCGAGCGGCGAGCTGTCGGCGCCCGTCGTCATCGGCCGCGACCACCTGGACTGCGGCTCGGTGGCGTCCCCGTACCGCGAGACCGAGGGCATGAAGGACGGCTCGGACGCGATCGCGGACTGGCCGCTGCTGAACGCGATGGTGAATGTCGCGTCGGGCGCCTCGTGGGTGTCCCTGCACCACGGGGGCGGGGTCGGCATGGGCCGGTCCCTTCACGCCGGGCAGGTCACGGTGGCGGACGGCACGCCGCTGGCGGGCGAGAAGATCCGGCGGGTGCTGACGAACGACCCGGGGATGGGCGTGATCCGGCACGTGGACGCGGGGTACGAGGAGGCGGAGGCCGTCGCGGAGGCGCGCGGGGTCCGCATTCCGATGCGGGAGGGCGGGCAGGCGTGACCGCTCAGCACGACCCCCGCGCCGTCGGCGCGGGGGGCTCCACGTTCCTGGAGATGTGGCGGGACCTGCTGCCCATCGGCCGCGACGCGGCCACCCGCGGCTATCGGCGCTACGCCTGGACCGGCGCCGACGCCGACTGCCGGGCCTGGTTCCGCCACCAGGCGGAGGCGCGCGGGCTGACCTACGAGGTCGACCGCAACGGCAACCAGTGGGCCTGGCTCGGCGCTGCGACAATTACTGACGTGGCGGCCGATGGCGCCGTCGTCACCGGCTCGCACTTGGACTCCGTCCCCGATGGCGGGGCCTTCGACGGCCCGTTGGGCGTGGCCTCGTCCTTCGCCGCCCTCGACGAGCTCAAGGCCCGCGGCGTCCAGCCGCAACGCCCGCTCGCCATCGCCAACTTCGGCGACGAAGAGGGCGCCCGCTTCGGCCTCGCCTGCGTGGGCTCCCGCCTCACGGCCGGCCAGCTCACCGCCGACAAGGCGCGCGAGCTGCGCGACGCCGACGGCATCAGCCTCCCCCAGGCGATGGAGAAGGCGGGTTACGACCCGGACGCCATCGGCCCGGACCCCGAGCGCCTCGGCCGTATCCACGCCTTCGTGGAGCTGCACGTAGAACAAGGTCGCGCCCTCGAAGGCACCGCCCACGCAGTGGGCCTCGCCTCCGCCATCTGGCCCCACGGCCGCTGGCGCTTCGACTTCGCGGGCGAGGCCAATCACGCGGGTACGACCCTCCTCGAAGACCGCCGCGACCCGATGCTCACGTACGCGAACACGGTCCTGGCCGCCCGCAAGAAGGCCCGCCTCGCCGGCGCCCTCGCCACCTTCGGCAAGGTCGCCGTCGAGCCGAACGGCGTCAACGCCATCCCCTCCCTCATCCGCGGCTGGCTCGACTCCCGCGCCGCCGACCAGGAGACCCTGGACGCGGTGGTCGCCGAGATCGAGAAGGCGGCGAAGGAGCGCGGGGACCGCGACGGCGTGGACGTGTCGGTGGTACGGGAGTCCTTCACCCCGGTCGTCGAATTCGAGCACGCGCTGCGCGACGAGCTCGCGGGCATCCTGGGCGACGGCACCCCCGTCCTGCCGACGGGCGCGGGACACGACGCCGGAATCCTGTCCGCGAGCGTCCCGACCGCCATGCTGTTCGTACGGAACCCCACCGGCGTCTCGCACTCGCCCGCGGAGCACGCGACCGAGGACGACTGCCTCGCCGGCGTCCGGGCCCTGGCGGACGTACTGGAAGGACTGACCACTACGTGACGACCTACTGGGCGGAACACGCCTGGCTCAACGGCACCGTCGAGCCGGGCGTCGCCATCGACACCGCCGACGGCCGCATCACCGCGGTCCGCCCCGGCGCCGAGCCCGCCGACGCCGTCCGGCTGCGCGGCCTGACGCTCCCCGGCCTCGCCAACGCCCACAGCCACGCCTTCCACCGCGCGCTGCGCGGGACGGTGCAGGTGGGCTCGGGCACGTTCTGGACGTGGCGCGAGGTGATGTACGGGGTGGCGGAGCGGCTCACGCCCGATACGTACTTCGAGCTGGCGAAGGCCGTCTATGCGGAGATGGCGCTGGCGGGGATCACGTGCGTGGGCGAGTTCCACTACGTGCACCACGCGCCCGGCGGCACGCCGTACGGAGACCCGAACGCGATGGGCGGCGCCCTGATCGCCGCCGCGGCGGAGGCGGGCATCCGGATCACGCTGCTCGACACGGCGTACCTGGCGGCGGGCTTCGGCGAGCCGCCGAACCACCACCAGCTGCGCTTCAGCGACGGCACGGCGGAGGCGTGGGCCGAGCGCGCCGCGGAGCTGAAGCCGGACGCCAATACCCGCATCGGCGCGGCGATCCATTCCGTACGGGCCGTGCCCGCCGACTCGCTCAATACGGTCGCCACAGCCCTCGAAGGCCCGCTGCACGTCCACCTCTCCGAGCAGATCGCGGAAAACGACGCCTGCCGCGCGGCACACGGCGTCACGCCCGCCCGGCTGCTGTCGGAGCGCGGCGCCCTGGGCCGCAACACCACCGCCGTCCACGCCACCCACCTCACCGGCGAGGACATCTCCCTGCTGGGCGGCTCGTCCACCGGCGTGTGCATGTGCCCGACCACCGAACGCGACCTGGCCGATGGCATCGGCCCGGCGAAACGCGTCCAGGACGCGGGGAGCCCGCTCTCCCTGGGCAGCGACAGCCATGCGGTGATCGACCTCCTGGAGGAGGCGCGGGCGATGGAGCTGAATGAGCGGCTGCACACGCGGACCCGGGGGCACTGGACGGCAGCGCAATTGCTGCGCGCGGCGTCCGAGGACGGGCATGCGGCGCTGGGGTGGGAGGAGGCGGGGCGGATCGAGCGGGGGGCGCTCGCGGACTTCACGACGATCGCCCTGGACTCGGTCCGTACGGTGGGCGCGCTGCCGCGGCTCGGCGCCGAGACCGCCGTCTTCGCCGCGTCGAATGCGGATGTCCGCCACACGATTGTGGGAGGCCGTCACGTGGTACGCGATGGCGAGCACGCGCTCGTAACGGATGTGGCGGGCGCATTGACGGACGCAATCGCCGCGCTGCGCGCCTGAAGCCCCCACCCACCCACCCGTTACTCCGTGCGACAGCAACGGGCGGGTGGGTGGGAGAGATTCGTATTCAAACGAGACCCGCCCGGGAGGGCCAGCACATGACCGCCACCGCGATCACTAACATCGGCACCCTGGTCACCAACGACCCCACCCTCGGCGACGGCCCGCTCGGCCTGATCCACGACGCGACGCTGGTCATCGACGGCGACACCGTCGCATACGCGGGTCCCTCCAGCGGCGACGCCGCACCCGCCGACGACCGGATCGACGCCGGCAACCGCGCCGTGATCCCCGGCTTCGTGGACTCCCACTCCCACCTGCTCTACGCAGGTGACCGCACGGAAGAGTTCAACGCCCGCATGTCCGGCCGCCCCTACACCGCAGGCGGCATCCAGACCACCGTCAAAGCCACCCGCACCGCCTCCAACAACACCCTCGACGCCAACCTCCGCCGCCACATCGCCGAGATGCACCGCCAGGGCACCACCACCCTGGAGACGAAGACCGGCTACGGCCTCAGCACCCACGACGAGGCCCGCGCCGCCTCCATCGCCGCCGCCCACCTCGACGAGGTGACCTACCTCGGCGCCCACGTCGTAGCACCGGAATTCAAGAACGACCCCGCCGCCTACGTCGACCTCGTCACCGGCCCGATGCTCGACGCCTGTGCGCCCTACGCCCGCTGGGTCGACGTCTTCTGCGAGCGCGGCGCCTTCGACGGCGACCAGGCACGGGCGATCCTCACCGCGGGCATGGCGAAGGGCCTCATCCCGCGCGTGCACGCGAACCAGCTCACCGAGGGCCCGGGCGTCCAGCTCGCCGTGGAGCTCGGCGCGGCCTCCGCCGACCACTGCACGCACCTCACCGACGCGGACGTCGACGCCCTGGCACAGAGTGCCAAGAGCGCCAAGAGCGCGAACAGCGGCGGCCGCGACGGCGGCACGGTCGCCACCCTCCTCCCCGGCTGCGAGTTCTCCACCCGCGCCGTCTACCCCGACGCCCGCCGCCTCCTCGACGCCGGCGCCACCGTCGCGATCTCCACGGACTGCAACCCGGGGTCCTCGTACACCAGCTCCATGCCGTTCTGCATCGCCATCGCCGTACGGGAGATGGGCATGACCCCGGACGAGGCGCTGTGGTCCGCGACCGCCGGCGGGGCCGCCGCCCTGCGCCGTAACGACATCGGCCGCCTCGCCCCCGGCACCCGCGCCGACCTGGCGATGCTGGACGCGCCGAGCCACGTCCACCTCGCGTATCGGCCGGGCGTTCCCCTTGTCACCGCCGTGTGGGAGCGCGGGACGCTGGTGTCCGCCCATCGAGATGAAGTCGCAACCTCTCTCATGTGACACCCGGCTGACAGCCGGGCACAGGTCCGCCCATGTCAACAACAACGACACAGCACGACACGCCGCTCAAGCGGGCCATCGGCCCGAAGCTGCTCATCCTCTTCGTGATCGGAGACATCCTCGGCACCGGCATCTACGCCACCACCGGCAAGGTCGCCGGGAAGATCGGCGGGGCGATCTGGCTGCCGTACGCGATCGGGTTCGTCGTCGCGTTGCTGACGGCGGCGTCGTACGTGGAGCTGGTCGGGAAGTATCCGAAGGCGGCGGGTGCCGCGCTCTATACGCAGCGGGCGTTCAAGATCCCGTTTCTGACCTTCATCGTCGCCTTCATGGTGATGTGCTCGGGGCTGGCGTCGGCCAGCGCGGCGGCGCGGGCGTTCAGCGGTGACTACATGGGCGAGTTCACGGATGTCTCGCCGACGCTGATCGCCGTGCTGTTCATCCTCGTCCTCGCCGCGCTGAACCTGCGCGGCGTGTCCGAGTCCGTGAAGACGAACGTCGTCCTCACAATCGTCGAGCTCACCGGGCTGCTGATCATCATCGGGATCGGGGTGGCCGCGGTGCTGACGGGCGAGGGCGAGCCGTCGCGGCTGACGGAGTTCGACACGAGCGGGACCGGATACGCGGTCCTCACAGGCGTCCTCGGTGCGACTGCGCTCGGCTTCTTCGCCTTCGTAGGCTTCGAGGACTCGGTGAACATGGTCGAGGAGACCAAGGACCCGGCGCGCAGCTTCCCGCGGGCGATCTTCATCGGGGTGGCGATCACCGGCACGATCTATGTGCTGGTGGCGCTGATCTCGTCACTGATGGTCGACCACAGCCGGCTGGCGGAGTCGTCCGGGCCGCTGCTGCTGGTGGTGAAGGAGAGCGGGGTCGAGATCCCGGCGAAGGTCTTCGCACTCATCGCCCTCTTCGCGGTCTCCAACTCCGCGCTCATCAACCTGATGATGGCCTCCCGCCTCTGCTACGGCCTCGCCAACGAGCGGGTGCTGCCGAAGGTGATGGGCCGGGTGCTGCCGGGCCGCCGCACGCCGGTCGTCGGCATCGTCTTCGTCTGCCTGATCGCGATCGGCCTGGTGACGACGAGCGAGATCGAGGATCTCGGCGATACGACGTCATTCCTGCTGCTGTGCGTCTTCACGGTGGTCAACATCGCGGTACTGGTGCTGCGCAGGCAGCCGGTGGAGCACGCTCACTTCCGCACCCCGACCTGGGCGCCGGTGCTGGGCGCGATCACCGCGGGGGTGCTCGCGTCGCCGCTGGCCGACCGCTCGGGGAAGGTGTATGCGCTGGCGGGGATTCTGCTGGTGGTGGGGATCGCGCTATGGGCGGTGAACCATGTGGCGATGAAGGCGACCGAGCGAGAGGGGAAGCAGGTCTAGGGTCGCGCTACGGCCGCTGGCCCGTGGCCCACTTGCCGCCGCCGGGGCGGGCGTCTCCGGCGGCGAGGCCGGTGGTCCGGTACGGGGCGGCGGTCGGGGAGGCCGCGTCCGTACGGGTCCACAGCAGGCCGTCGCGCGCCCGCTCGAGCCGGCCGAGCCAGGCCGCCTTCGCCCACAGTCCGGTGCCGGCCCCGGCGAGGATCATGCCGGGGGCGGCCGGGACGGCGAAGGCGGCGGCGATGGCGGCGAGGAAGGCGCCGACGAGCCACCAGCGGTGGTCCTTGCGCCAGGCGCGGGCGGTGACGGCGCGATCCTGGAGGAGGGCTTTGCGGGGCGCGCGCTCGGCGTCGTCGGCAAGCTGCGTGTAGCGCCGGCGGCGGCCGAGCGCCACGGCGACCGCGGTGACAATGGCCGCGGCGGCCCCGCCATACACCCCGATGGCGAGCCCACTGACCCCCGGCACAAGGCCGCCAACCCCGGCGGCAACAACCCCACCCCACCACAGCGGGGCAGCCCCGGCCCGCACCATCACAGCCACGCGCGCAAGCGCCTCCATGCGCTGATACACCTCCAGGTTGGGAATCCGCTGCGGGAGCATAGTGCGACCGGCTGAGAGCGACGTGAGAAACCCGCCCACCTGCCCGTTGCTCGGCTGCGCAGGGGGGCGGTGGGCGGCGGTGGGCGCTGGGCGGTCGGGAAGGCGACCCGAGGCGTCCTTAGCCAGCGTCACGCGGCCGGAGCGGATGGCCTGGCATCGGATCGTGACGGCCGCACTGCCGGATCCCGGGCGGCGCGGTGCCGGAAACGGAGGGCCACCGACGGGAGGGAGGGGAGGCGGGGCGGCTGGGGCTTGGCCGCGCAGCGCCCCCCGAGTCATCCCTGCGGCACGCAGCAACGGGCGGGTGGGTGGGCATGATCCTCCCGAGACCGACCGCAGGTTATGCGCAGGACAGGCGGTCGCTCTCCGCCACCCGTAGGCGGCCCGTCAGGTACGCGACCGCGTACTTCTCCGCGCATGCGTTGCCGTAGCCCACCAGGCCGTGCTGTCCGCCGCGGACCGTCAGCAGCGGTGCGTGGAAGCGGTTGGCGACGCGTTCCGCGCCTGCTAGCGGTGTGCGGATGTCCTTGCGGCTGTTGATCAGGAGCGGGAGTACCGGCTCCCCCGAAGCCGCGCCATCCGCCGAGCTCGGCCCCGACGCCGGGCGTACTGCCCCGAGAGGGGCATCGCGGCCGGGCCAGTGGACGCACGCCGCGTAGTCGCGCGCGACCGTGTTCACCCGCCAGCCCGACTCCCGCCCCGACTCCCGCTCCGCCGCCAGCTTGTGCAGCAGCGCAGGGATCGTCTCCGGCCAGGAGAAATCCGCGCAGTGCGCGCTCAGGAAGAGAGCGAGCGGCGGCTTCCCGGGGTCGAGTGTCGCGAAGGCTTCGCGGACCGACTCCGGCAGATCCCGGGACGGCGGTACGGGGACGTGCTCGTCGTCCAGCTCCTCCGGGGAGTGCAGCGTCCGCAGCGCCATGTCCGTACCGCGGCGGCCTGGGTCGACGACGCCGTCGAAGACCGCCGAGCGGACCCGGTCAGGGTGCTGGGCCACGTACAGCTGCCCGGGAATCGTGGAGTACGAGTGCACCAGCAGGCTGATCTTCTCCTCGCCGAGCGCGACCCGCACCGCCTCCAGGTCGTCCGCAGCCGCGCGCGAGCCGAGGTGGCCGAGCAGTTCGCCGTGCCGGAGCCGGCACTTCTCCACGTACTCCCGGACGTCGAGGTCGATCGCGCGCATGGGGATCGGGTCGGCGAGGTTCTTCGCCGTACGCAGGCGGTCCACGGAGCCGCGCGGCTCACCGCAGTCGACGCGGCCGCTGAGGCCGACCCCGCGGCGGTCGAAGCCGACGATGTCGAAGCGGTCGCGCAGCTCGGCGGGGTAGTCGAGGGAGGCGGCGAGGGCCTCCTGCAGGCCGGAGAGGCCGGGGCCGCCGGGGGAGAGGACCAGGGCGCCGATGCGGCGGCCGGGGTCGCGGGCGGGCAGGCGGCTGACCGAGAGGGCGACGGTGCCGGAGCCGGGGCCGCCGATGGCCACGTGCACCAGGCGGCACTCGCGGGTGTCCGCGCCGGGGACGGGGCAGGGCCACCAGCCGTCGGGGGAGGTGTCGGGCGGGGGGTGGAAGTGCCGGGAGCGGTCGACCTCGATGTCGATCCGCGGGGCACAGCCGGCCAGCGCCGCCAGCACCGCGCTCGCCAGCAGGGCGATGATGCGGCGGGGCACTGACATGCAACCCAGCGAACCGCCTCACCAGAACGAACGCAGCCGGGACCGGGCCGTACGAGGGAAAAGCGGCAGAACCCGTACGCCCGCGGCCGGGCGGGCCCGGGCCGTACGGGCGACATGCGGAAGAAAGCGAGGCGACCGGGGCCGGGCCATCGATGCCGGCCCGGCCCACGCGGTCACTCCTCGACCAGCAGCCCCTTGCGGAGCTTGGCCAGCGTGCGGGCCAGCAGGCGGGAGACGTGCATCTGGGAGATGCCGAGCTCCTCGCCGATCTCGGACTGCGTCATGTTCGCCACGAAGCGCAGGGAGAGGATCTTCCGGTCGCGGGGCGGCAGCGACGCGATCAGCGGCTTCAGGGACTCTACGTACTCGATGCCCTCGAGTCCGTGGTCCTCGTAGCCGATCCGGTCGGCCAGCGCGCCCTCGGTCTCGTCCTCTTCCGGCTGCGCGTCGAGGGAGCTCGCGGTGTACGCGTTGGAGGCGGCCATGCCCTCCACGACCTCGTCGCGCGACAGGTCGAGGCGCTCGGCGAGCTCCGTCACGGTCGGGGCGCGGTCCAGCTTCTGGGCCAGCTCGTCGCCGGCCTTCGCCAGGTCCAGGCGCAGCTCCTGCAGGCGCCGGGGCACCCGTACCGACCAGGAGGTGTCGCGGAAGAAGCGCTTGATCTCGCCGACGATCGTCGGCATCGCGAAGGTGGGGAACTCCACGCCGCGGCCCAGCTCGAAGCGGTCGATCGCCTTGATCAGGCCGATGGTGCCGACCTGGATGATGTCCTCCATCGGCTCGCTGCGGGAGCGGAAGCGGGAGGCGGCGAACTTGACGAGGGCCAGGTTGAGTTCGACCAGGGTGTTGCGTACGTACGCGTACTCGTGGGTGCCTTCCTCGAGAACCTCGAGGCGGCTGAAGAGGGTCTTGGACAGGGCCCGCGCATCCAGCGGGGCTACCTCGTCGTACGGCGGGATGTCCGCGAGCTCCTCGAGGAGGTCCGCGAGCGGGCCCTCGGGGTCGCAGGCCGTTTCCTCGACGAGAGCGTGCGCCGCGTCAGCGTGAGCTGCGTCTGCGTGGGCTTCGTCGTCGGGGACGAGGGCGTGCCGGGCGGGGGGTGCCGACGGCGTAGTGCGCGCGTCGAGCCGGGGTGACATTGTGTCCTCCATCGATTCTCGGCATACGGCTGCCGATGCCATCTCGCGTTTATCGGGTGTGCGGCGCCTCCAAAGCCGGCCGTGATTTCGTGTGCTCTTCTACGCCTACCCGTATTCGGTGTGCCTTGGCAAGGGCTAGATGTCCGAATTTGCCCCAATTTACGGGTTGTTCGGCTGTCGAACGAGCAGGTGCGGGCGTAGGGTCGGGGGCGGACAATGGAGGCGCGGCAGGCCTCATGGCAAGCACGGCAGCAAGCACAGCAATCAACGGTCGGGAGAGCACAGGAATGGACCGCGGACTGGTCGGCAGCGGCAGCCGGGGGCGGCTCCGGGTCGACGTGCAGAGACACGGCGCGAGCGCCGTGGTCAAGCCCGCGGGCGAGCTCGACTACCACACCGCCGATCTGTTGCGGCAGCCTCTGGAGCAGTGCGTGGCCGACGGGTTGCCCCGTCTGGTGGTGGACTGTTCCCAGCTGGAATTCTGCGACTCCACCGGTCTCAACGTCCTGCTCGGCGCCCGGCTGAAGGCCGAGGCTGAGGGTGGCGGAGTGCATCTCGCCGCCATGCTGCCGGTCGTCGCCAGGGTCTTCGAGATCACCGGTGCCGAGGCGGTGTTCACTGTCCACGACAGTCTGGACGCGGCGCTCATCGAGTGATCCGTCACTTTGAGCGGTCCGTCACATGGCGGGGAGTAAGGCGGGTCACATGCCTTACCGGAAAGTTGCGGGTGTTTCCCCGGGATCTCAGGGCAGAAGCCCTGTCGAAAATCTCGTGGGGCAGATCTCCAGTTACAGAGCGTGCAGGGCAGGAGCCGTTTCAGTGGCGACTATGGCGAGCGGTGAGGTGAGGCGATGAGCAGCACCCGGCCGTACCCGTCGGGCGATGGCGCCGCCGCGCCCGGTCAGCTGCGCAGGCTGACGCTCGTCGGGGCCAGCGGTGCGGTGCCGCGTGCCCGCGACTTCGCCCGTCAGGCCCTGTACGACTGGGGCTGGCTGCCCGCCGAGGGCGCCGAGCAGCGCGCGGCGGCAGAAGACGTCCTCCTGGTCGTCTCCGAACTCGTCACCAACGCCTGCCTCCACGCCGGCGGCCCCGACGAACTCCGCCTCCACCACGCCCCCAAACTCCTCCGCCTCGAAGTCTCCGACCTCGGCACCGGCACCCCGGCCCCCCGCACGCCCCATCGGGCTACGCGGCCTGGCGGGCATGGGATGTTCATCGTGCAGCGGCTGTGCCTGGACTGGGGTGTGGTCCGGCATGACGGCCGCGCGGGCAAGACGGTGTGGGCGGAGCTGGCCGCTCCGGGCTGACGGCCGAAAGCCTTTCGCGGCCCGCCCGCACCGGGAACGTGGGGGTCCGGGGGGTCGCCCCCCGAGGAATGCAGCATCGTGCAGCGGCTGTGCCTGGACTGGGGTGTGGTCCGGCATGACGGCCGCGCGGGCAAGACGGTGTGGGCGGAGCTGGCCGCTCCGGGCTGACGGCCGAAAGCCTTTCGCGGCCCGCCCGCACCGGGAACGTGGGGGTCCGGGGGGTCGCCCCCCGAGGAATGCAGCATCGTGCAGCGGCTGTGCCTGGACTGGGGTGTGGTCCGGCATGACGGCCGCGCGGGCAAGACGGTGTGGGCGGAGCTGGCCGCTCCGGGCTGACGGCCGAAAGCCTTTCGCGGCCCGCCCGCACCGGGAACGTGGGGGTTCGGGGGGTCGCCTCCCGAAGAATGCAGCATCGTGCAGCGGCTTTGTCTGGATTGGGGCGTTGTGCGTCACGAGGGGCGGGCCGGTAAGACGGTGTGGGCGGAGCTTGCCGCGCCTGCGTGAGCTGGGGCTTCGCCGGCTTCACGGACTCTTTTCAGTTGCACACCGGATCCGGCGTGCACTTGGTCTTCCCTCCGCAAGGTCACCCGCGTACCTTGAGCGGCCAATCTGATGCGCCGTCAGAAAAGGGGAGCTCACAGTGAGCCGCGTGAGATCAGTGCACAGCAAACGCAAGGTGGCCGCCGCGCTCGCGGCCGGGACCACGGTGGCGCTGCTGGCGGCGCCATCCGCACACGCAACCGTCGTCGACGTCAACTACTCCTGCAAGACGCCGATCGGCAACAAGAGCGCCGTGTCGCCCATCGACATCAAGTCGACCAAGAGCGGCAGCGGTTACAAGCTCGTCATGTCCTTCCAGAAGGGTGTCTCCTCCAGCCCCGTAGAGCTCGGCAAGGGCGCTATGAAGCCCTCCGCCACCATCAAGCTCGGCGGAGCGGAGTCGGGCACGGTCCCGGTCAGCGGGCCCACCAACCCGAAGGCCATCCCGGCCAACACCCCCATCAAGATCACCGACCTCTCCGGTACGTACACGCCGAAGAAGTCGGGCAAGGTCACGTTCACCGCCGGCGTGCTCACCATCAAGGCGATGGGCACGACCACGACGTGCACCGCGACCAACAACCCGAAGCCCTCACTCGAGCTGACGGTCAAGGCCGCAGCGGGTGGCGGCGGCGGTGGCGGCGGCACGGCGACCGGCGGCGGCGCCGGTGACTCGGCCGCCGCACCCGGCGGCGGCGGTGGCGGCGGCGACCTCGCAAACACCGGCCCGGCCGACAACGCGGTCGCGCTCGGCACGCTCGGCGGCACAGTGCTCCTCGCCGGCGTGGCCGGCGGGCTGTGGCTGACGCGGCGGAGGCGGGTTGCTGAGTAAGAGCACGGCAACAGCACAGCGGTTGCGCCGGCGGCTGCGATCCGCCGCCGTGGCGGCGGTGGTCTGCGGCGTCGGGCTGGTCCCCCAGCTCGACGGCACCGCGCAGGCCACCGCCCGCGCGGCCGACACCAGCACGCGCACGTGGGACGCCGCACCCACGGGCGCGGGCGACGACGGCGGGCGCCCCTTCTTCTACGCGGAGGGCGCGCCCGGCGCCGTCATGGAAGACGCCGTCTCCGTCACCAACCGCGGCAGCAAGCCGCTCACGGTGCGACTGCGGGGCGCCGACGCGTACAACAAAGGCGACGGCTCCTTCGCCATCCGCGAGAAGCGGCGGAGCAAGGGGACCGGGGCATGGCTTGCCTTTGCCCGTACGACGGTGACGGTGCCGCCGCGGACGCGGGCCGAGGTGCCGTTCTCGGTGACGGTGCCGCGGGATGCGACGCCTGGGGATCATCCGGGGGCGGTGGTGGTGGAGCCTGCTTCGGGTTCCGGCTCCGGCTCCAGCGATGGCATTCGGCTGCACCTGCGGGTGGCCGGGCCGCAGCTGGCGGCGATCGACGTGGAGAAGGTGTCGGCGCGGGCCGACGGCATCCACTACACGCTGGTCAACCGCGGGAACACCGCGCTGAGCCCGAAGCTCGCGGTGCGCGCGAAGGGCTTCTACGGAGATGTGCTGCGGCACGGCCCGCGAGACGTGGGCGTCGAGCTGCTGCCCGGGCAGCGGGCGCGGCTGACGGCCAAGTGGCCCGGCACGTCGGCGCTCGATTCGGTCGACGTACGGCTGACGGTCACGGCGGCGGGTGGCGCGAGGGCGTCCGGTGCCGCGGAGTACTCGGCGGTGCCGTGGGGCTGGCTGGCGGTGCTCGTGCTGGCGGGCGGCGGTGGGCTGGCTTTGTGGCTGCGGCGGCGTCATCCGGGTGCGGTGGGTGTGGTGTGGCGGCGGGTACGAGTGCGCTGGCGCGCGGGCGTGCGCCGGGAGACCGTGCCGGCCGGGGGTGCGGCGGAGTCCGGGTCGGACGGACCCGACGGGCCGGACGCCGTTCCCTGGTCGGAGGAAGAGCGGATGGACCTGGTGGCGGGCCGCGAGGCGCGTCGCGAGGAGGACGAGTCGGAACACGACCCCGCGGGGGTGCCGCGATGACGAGGGTGGCTTGGATGCGTGCCGTTGAATGCGTGGGCCGGGGCCGCGACCGGAGACGGCCCGCCACGGCCGCGCTCATCGCCGTCCTCGCGCTCGTACTCCTGCCGCTCGCGCCGACGGCGACCGCCGCCCCGGCCGCGCTCCCCGCGGCGGCTGCCGCCGACAAGAAGCCGAAGATCACCCTCTCCGACTCCCAGTCAGGCGCCGGTGGGTCCGTCACCGTCAGCGGCACCGACTGGCCCGGCAAGACGCTGCTCACCCTGCTCATCTGCGGGCAGAACATGATCGGCGGCACCGACTCCTGCGCCAATGCCGACGGCCGCGCCGTGACCACGGACGCCGCGGGCGCCTTCACCCGCAAGCTGCGGGTCGCCGAACCCCCCAAGCCGTGCCCCTGCGTCATCGCCGTCGCGAGCGTCACGGGCCGCAAGGTGGCGGCACAGAAGAAGTTCGTGATCGCCGGCCACGCCACCGCGCCGCTGCCGGCGGAGGCCGGGCGCGGACGGCTCGCGCTGCTGGGCGAGCCGGGGCTCGAGGGGACGTCCGGCATCCTGAACTGGTTCGGCGCCCCGGCCCAGCGCCGCCTCACCGTCACCGTCGGCAACATGGGCACGCAGCCCGCCAAGAACCCCGTCTTCGAGGTCGGCACCTCGCACGGCGTGGTGTCGCCGGAGTGGGAGCGCAGGCAGTGGCGGGGCGTGATCCCGCCGGGCGGAAAGAAGCAGGTCAAGCTGCTGGTCGAGCTGCCGTCGGGGGCACACGGTGACTACGTGGTCTCGATGAAGTACGGCGGCCGCCTGCTGGCCGAGCAGCCGTGGGGCGTGGCCCGCCCCTGGGGCGTGATGCTCTTCTGGGTGCTCCTCTTCGTCGTCGTAGTCACCGCCATCTTCCGCATCGGCATGGCAGTGGTCGGCCGCATGCGCCCGTACGCCCCGGACGGCCGCCACAGGGCGGCTTCGCCGCGCAGCCGCCTCAGCCGCAAGAGCGCCACGCGCCGAGCCCCGGAGGAGGGCGAGGCCCCGGCGGGCGTCTGATCCCACCCACCCACCCGTTGCTGCGCGCGGTAGGGACGAGCGCTGCGTGCGGTAGGGACGAGCGCTGTGCGCCGCAGGCGTTAGACGTGGGGACCAGCCCGCCGCCCCTGCCGCTGCTTACGGAGCGGGGCAACGGGTGGGCGGGTGGGTCAGGTCAAGACGTCCGCGCCGCGATCCACGCCGCCACGCGGCCCCGTACGGCCGCATCGTCCAGCAGCCGCATCCCGTGCGCCGCCCCCGGGACCACGTCCAGGGTCAGGTCGGCGCGCGGCATCCCACGCTCCCACTCCGCCGTCGCAAGGTCCGTCGAGTGCTCCACCGACACCCAGTCCTGCGCGGAGTGCACCAGCAGCATCGGCGCGTCGTCCGCGCCCGACGCCGCGTTCTTCACCACCGCCGAGCGCCACGCGGCCCAGCAGCGCGCGTCCGCGCGGCGCGGCGGGCAGCCGGTGAGCAACTCGGCGTTGAGGCGGAGTTTGCGCTGGTCGGGGGTGGCGTCCGGGAGGCCGCCGGTCAGCCAGGCGCGGTACGGGGAGGCCACCGGGGACAGTGCCACCGCTCCCGCCACGTGCTTGCGCCCGGCGCCATGCGTGGCGACCGACGCCGCGATCTGGCCGCCCGCCGA
Organism: Streptomyces boninensis; assembly: GCF_048572725.1. Classification (NCBI taxonomy): domain Bacteria; kingdom Bacillati; phylum Actinomycetota; class Actinomycetes; order Kitasatosporales; family Streptomycetaceae; genus Streptomyces; species Streptomyces boninensis. The sequence goes on along the minus strand of NZ_CP183837.1, from coordinate 3,812,715 downwards.
GGAGCCGAGCAGCACCAGGCGGTCGGGGTCGAGGGAATAGTCGGCGGCGTGGGTGCGGATCCAGCGCAGGGCGCGGAGCGCGTCGTCGCGCTGGGCGGGCCAGACGGCGTCGCTGTTGAGGCGGTAGTAGAGGTCGAAGACGGCGTAGCCGGCGTCGGCGTAGGTGCGGGCCCAGCGGCTCCAGTCGGTGTCCTTGGCCCAGAAGCCGCCGTGCAGGATGACGACGCCCGCGCGCGGGGCGCGGTCGCCCGGGTGCCAGTACGCCGTCAGGCGCTGCCGCGGCTGCGGGCCGTACGCGTGGTGGGCGACCTGAGCCGGCGGCTGCCGGGGCCCGGCGCCCAGTGCCGTACGGCTCGCCATCGGCCGGGGACGCGACGCCCCCGGATCAGGCTGCGCGGCCCGCACCGAGGACGGCGACGACGACGCGGAGTGCGTCCCGCCCGGCAGACCCCCCGGCACCACCACCGCCGGCATCACCCCGAGCGCGAGCACCACCAGCAGTCCGGTCCGTAACATGCCTTTCATGATCCACGCTAAGCCGCAGGCCCGCGATCCGAGCGGATCGCGGGCCTGCGGCGTGGTGCGGGAATGTCCCGCCGGGTGGGTCCTACCGGACCTCGCCCATCAGCGACTGCACCCGCTTGCGCGACATGTAGATCGCGATACCGGCCACCACCGCGGCCGTGGCCTCCAGGGCGACAACGCCCTGCCCGTTCAGGTCCACACCCGCGATGGCGAGCAGACCCGTGACGGAGTCACCCGCAGTGACGGCCAGGAAGAAGACCGCCATCATCTGCGACAGGTACTTCGCCGGCGCCAGCTTCGTGGTCATCGACAGGCCGACCGGCGAGATGCACAGCTCGGCGATGGTGTGCATCAGGAAGATGAGCACCAGCCACCAGATCGCGACCTTCTCGTCGCCGGTCGCCGCGCCCAGCGGGATCAGGAAGACGAAGAAGGACAGGCCGGTGACGACCAGGCCGAAGGAGTACTTCGCGACCGTGCTCGGCTCCTTGCCGCGGCGGGCCAGGGCCAGCCAGACGACGGCGAAGACCGGGGCCAGCAGCATGACGAACATCGGGTTCAGCGACTGGAACAGGGTGTTCGGCATCTCCCAGCCGAGGATGTCCCGGTTGGTGTGCGCGTCACCGAAGAGCGACAGCGTGGAGGCGCCCTGGTCGAAGATCATCCAGAAGACGGCGCAGGCCACGAAGAACCAGTTGAACGCCGAGAGCTTCTTCTTGTCCTCGCCGGTGAGGTCCTTGTCCCGGCGGATACGGGCGATGACCCAGATCGGGATGACCAGACCGGCGACGGTGATCGGGACCAGCGCCCAGTTCAGGGTGTAGACGCCGGTGGCGACCACGATGGCGTAGAAGACCACGGCCACCGCGGCGGTGGCCAGCGACACGTTGAGGACCTTGCGGCGCTCCTGCGGGGTCACCGGGTTCGGGACCACGCTGGACTGCGCGCTCAGGTGCTTCGAGCCGAGCAGGAACTGGATCGTGCCCAGCGCCATGCCCAGGGCGGCGATGCCGAAGCCCAGGTGCCAGTTCACCTTCTCGCCGAGCCAGCCGATGATGAACGGCGCGCCGAAGGCACCCAGGTTGATGCCCATGTAGAAGACCGAGAAGCCGGCGTCGCGGCGCGGGTCGTTCGGGCCGTCGTACAGCTGGCCGACCATCGTGGAGATGTTGGCCTTCAGCAGACCGGAGCCGACGGCGATCAGCGCCAGGCCGACGAAGAACATCGCGTCGGTCGGCAGCGCCAGCGACAGGTGGCCCGCGGTGATGACCACGCCGGCGATGGCGACGGTCTTACGGGGACCCCAGACGCGGTCGCCGAACCAGCCGCCGGGCATGGTGAAGAGGTAGACCATCGCCACGTAGACGGAGTAGATGGCCGTCGCGGTCGCCGCCGTGTAGGCGAGGCCGCCGCCCTGGCTGCCGGTGGCGGCATCGGCGCCTCCGGAGACCAGGTAGAGGACGAGGAGCGCGCGCATGCCGTAATAGCTGAAGCGCTCCCACATCTCCGTCATGAAGAGGGTGGCCAGGCCGCGGGGGTGGCCGAAGAACGTCTTGCCGCTTGTGGCAGCAGAGTCCTTCGTCAGGCTTGACGCCATGATGGTTCCTTGCTTTACGGGGACGGCCGGTCGCGTACGACGCGTCGCCGGGCATCTGGGCACTCGGCCACCGGGCGCGTTTCCTTAAGGCCCCGGGTGCCGGGCAGACTGAACGTCCGACCAGAATGCTACTTACAGGGGGTGCCACGTCAGGGCACAGCGACCTGGGGGAAGATGGTCACAGGTCCCGAGTTAACGTGACGTTCGGACACTGTATGCGCGCCATAAGAGCTTTGGGTGGATTTGTAATGCACCTCACAACCCCTCCGCACGCTGGGCGTCGGACTACCATCGCCCCATGACCCGTGTACTGCTCGCCGAGGACGACGCGGCCATCTCAGAACCTCTGGCCCGCGCGCTACGCCGTGAGGGTTACGAGGTAGAGGTTCGCGAAGACGGCCCGACCGCGCTGGAAGCCGGCCTGAAGCTCGGCATCGACCTGGTCGTCCTGGACCTCGGGCTGCCCGGCATGGACGGCCTGGAGGTGTGCCGCCGGATGCGCACCGAAGGCCACGGCTTCCCGGTGCTGGTGCTCACCGCGCGCGCCGACGAAGTGGACACGGTCGTCGGCCTCGACGCCGGCGCCGACGACTACGTCACCAAGCCCTTCCGCCTCGCCGAGCTGCTCGCCCGGGTGCGGGCGCTGCTCCGCCGCGGGACGGCCGCCGAGGCCGTGCAGCCGCCGCCCGACGCCCATGGCGTACGCATCGACACCGAGTCGCACCGCGCCTGGATCGGCGAGGAGGAGCTGCAGCTCACGGCGAAGGAGTTCGACCTGCTGCGGGTGCTCGTGCGCGACGCGGGGCGGGTGGTCACCCGCGACCAGCTGATGCGCGAGGTCTGGGACACCACCTGGTGGTCGTCCACCAAGACCCTCGACATGCACATCTCCTGGCTCCGCAAAAAGCTCGGCGACGACGCCGGCAACCCGCGCTACATCGCCACGGTGCGCGGCGTGGGCTTCCGCTTCGAGAAGAGCTAGGGACGAGCCGGGGCCTTCGGACCGGGTAGTTTCCAGGTATGCGACGCCGACTGATCAACTCCACCCTCGCCGTCGTGCTCGTCGTCATCGCGGTCTTCGGCGTGTCGCTGGTGATCGTCGAGACGCGGACCATCGAGAGTGCCGCGCATGACCGGGTGCGGTCCGAGGCGGTGCGGCTCTTCAGCGTCGTGGAGGGGCGGATCGCGGGCGGTGAGCCGGTCACCCCCGAGGCGCTGCACGAGCAGGTCACCGGGGATCGGTTCGCCGTCGTACGGGCCCCGGGGCAGCGGGCGATCGAGCTGGGCAGCGAGCCGGAGACCGGTGGCGTCATCGAGGAGACGCAGACGGGTGCGGGCGGGGTGTCCGTCACCGTCAAGGAGTCCCGCGACGGGGTCAACGGCGAGGTCACCCGGGCCCTGATGATCATCCTGGCGGTGGCGCTGCTGGCCATCGGCGCCGCGGTGCTCCTCGCCATCCGGCAGGCCAACCGCCTCACCGCCCCCCTCACCGACCTCGCCGAGACCGCCGAACGCCTCGGCTCCGGCGACCAGCGCCCCCGCCACCGCCGCTACGGCGTCCCCGAGCTGGACCGCGTAGCCGACGTCCTCGACAACAGCGCCGAGCGCATCTCCCGCATGCTCACCGCCGAGCGCCGCCTCGCCGCCGACGCCTCCCACCAGCTCCGTACACCCCTGACCGCCCTCTCCATGCGCCTGGAGGAGATCACCGTCTCCGACGACCCGGAGACGGTGAAGGAGGAGGCCGCCATCGGCCTCACCCAGGTCGAACGGCTGACGGACGTGGTGCAGCGGCTGCTCACCAACGCCCGCGACCCGCGCTCGGGCCTCGGCATCGAGGTGGACGTGGACGACATCGTCAAGCAGCAGATCGATGAGTGGCGCCCCGCCTACCGCAGCGCCGGCCGCGCGATCGTACGGTCCGGGAAGAAGGACCTCCGCGCGGTCGCCACGCCAGGCTCGGTGGCGCAGGTGCTGGCCACGCTGATCGAGAACGCCCTCATGCACGGCGAGGGCCGGGTCGCGATCCGTACCCGCGTCACCGGCACCCAGATCGTGATCGAGGTCACCGACGAGGGCAAAGGCGTCGCCGCCGAGCTCGGCTCACGGGTCTTCGAGCGCTCGGTCAGCGGCCGCAATTCGACGGGCCTCGGCCTCGCGGTGGCCAGGGACCTGGCGGAGGCGGACGGCGGGCGGCTGGAGCTGGTGCAGCAGCGGCCGCCGGTGTTCGCCCTGTTCCTGGGCCGGGAGCGCTGAGCGGCCCGTCAGCGGCGCGCGTGCACCCGCGGTTCCGTACGGGCGGCCGGGATCACCGGGGGCTCCGGGAGGACCCGGAAGACCCAGCTGCGGTACGACCAGAAGCGGAAGGCCGAGGCGACGATGACGCCGGCGAACTTGAAAATGTTGTTCTCCACTGGGCTGTCCCAGTGGAAGCCGTACGTGGCGACGTAGAGGATGCCGTTCTCGATGACGAGGCCGATGGCGCTGAAGAGCATGAAGAGCGCCAGCTCGCGGGTCCGACCGCTCTTGTCCCGGTCCCGGTAGGTGAAGTACCGGAAGCCGAAGTAATTGAAGACGATGGACACGACCGTGGCCACCATGCTGCACCGGACGACGGGCAGCTCGGTATTGTGCCGGACCAGGTTGAAGACCAGGAAGTTCACCACCACGCCGGCCCCGCCGACCGCCGCGAACTTCACCAGCTCCTCGGTGATGCGCCGTATGCGGGAACTGACTATGGCCCGGTCAGTCATAGTGATCTTCAGCTCCGTCGTTCGGCGGTTGTTCGGCGGTCAAGAACTTCATGCTAACCGCCATCGCTTCTCCACCCGGTACTCTTTCCTCTGGGGGATGCCCCCAGACCCCCGGCAGTACATAAGGCCGATACCCTGGGGTGCGTGACGTTCCCGGTAGTCGGCATGGTCGGCGGCGGTCAGCTCGCCCGTATGACCCACGAGGCGGGCATCCCCCTCGGCATCAAGTTCAAGATCCTCAGCGACACCCCGCAGGACTCCGCGGCCCAGGCCGTCGGCGATGTGATCGTCGGCGACTATCGCGACCTGGACACGCTGCGCGCCTTCGCCCGCGGCTGCGACGTGATCACCTTCGACCACGAGCATGTGCCGACGGAGCACCTGAAGGCGCTGCAGGCGGAGGGCATCCCCGTACGCCCGGGGCCCGAGGCCCTGGTGCACGCCCAGGACAAGGGCGTCATGCGCGCCCGCCTGACCGAGCTGGGCGTGCCCTGCCCCCGCCACCGCATCGTCGCGGACCCGGCGGACGTGAGCCGGTTCGCGGCGGAGGGCGACGGCTTCCCCGTGGTCCTCAAGACGGTCCGCGGCGGCTACGACGGCAAGGGCGTGTGGGTCGTGGACTCCGAGGCGGAGGCCGCCGACCCCTTCAAGGCCGGCGTTCCGGTGCTGGCGGAGGAGAAGGTCCCCTTCGCGCGCGAGCTCGCCGCGAATGTCGTCCGCTCCCCGCATGGCCAGGCGGTCGCGTACCCGGTGGTCGAGTCCATCCAGGTGGGCGGCGTCTGCGACACCGTCATCGCCCCGGCTCCGGACCTGGACCCGGCCGCTTCGGTACGGACCCAGGAGCTGGCCCTCCGTATCGCCAAGGAGCTCGACGTGGTCGGCCACCTGGCGGTCGAGCTCTTCGAGACGGCGTCCGGCGAGGTCCTGGTGAACGAGCTCGCCATGCGGCCGCACAACTCCGGCCACTGGACCCAGGACGGCGCGGTCACGTCCCAGTTCGCCAACCACGTCCGCGCGGTCCTCGACCTCCCGCTGGGCGACCCGCGCCCGCGCGCGAAGTGGACGGTCATGGCGAATGTCCTCGGCGGCGACTACCCGGACATGTACCAGGGCTACCTGCACTGCATGGCCCGCGACCCGGGCTTGAAGATCCACATGTACGGCAAGGACGTGAAGCCCGGCCGCAAGGTCGGCCACGTGAACGTCTACGGCGACGACCTGGCCGACGTGCGCGAGCGCGCCCGGCACGCCGCCGACTACCTGCGAGGAACGATCACCGAATGACCACTCCCGAGTCCGCCGAGACCCCGCTGGTCGGCATCGTCATGGGCTCCGACTCCGACTGGCCGGTCATGGAGGCCGCGGCCCAGGCGCTCGCCGAGTTCGAGGTCCCGTACGAGGTCGACGTCGTCTCCGCGCACCGGATGCCGCGCGAGATGGTCGCGTACGGGGAGGCCGCGGCGGACCGCGGCCTCAAGGCGATCATCGCGGGCGCGGGCGGCGCCGCCCACCTCCCGGGCATGCTCGCGTCGGTCACGACGCTCCCCGTGATCGGCGTCCCGGTCCCGCTGAAGTACCTCGACGGCATGGACTCGCTCCTGTCGATCGTGCAGATGCCGGCCGGGGTGCCGGTGGCGACGGTGTCGATCGGCGGGGCGCGTAATGCGGGGCTGCTGGCGGTCCGTATGATCGCGGCGAACGATGCCGACCTGCGTCGGCGGATGGCCGAATTCCAGAGTGAGCTGAACGAACTCGCCACGGAGAAGGGCCGCCGCCTGCGCAAGCGCGCCGCCGAATAAGCAGCCCGTCCGGCGTTTGAGACTGCAATTGATTTGCGGCTCTGCCGCGGGGGGCGCGAAGCGCCGACAGGGGGTCCGGGGCACAGCCCCGTGTCCTCGGAACGGGAGACGCCGACGATGGCCGACCACCTCGCACACGCCCGCGCGCTCCTCGCCGAGCACCCCGTCGTGGACGGCCACAACGACCTCCCCTGGGCGCTGCGCAAGCAGGTGGCGTACGACCTCGCGCAGCGCGACGTCGCGCAGGACCAGAGCGCGCACCTCCACACCGACATTCCGCGGCTGCGGCAGGGCGGTGTGGGTGCGCAGTTCTGGTCCGTTTTCGTCTCCACCGAGCACGCCGGCGACGACGCCGTCAGCGCCGTCCTGGAGCAGGTCGACTGCGTCAAGCGGCTCGTGGAGCGGCACCCGGCCGACCTGAAGCTCGCGCTCACCGCCGACGACATGGAGGCGGCCCGCGCCGAGGGCCGTATCGCCTCGCTCATGGGCGCCGAGGGCGGCCACTGCATCAATAACTCCCTCGCCACCCTCCGCGCCCTCCACGAGCTCGGCGTCCGCTACATGACGCTGACGCACAACGACAACACCGACTGGGCGGACTCGGCGACCGACGAGCCCGCGCACGACGGCCTCACGGACTTCGGCGAGGAGGTCGTCCGCGAGATGAACCGCCTCGGCATGCTCGTCGACCTCTCCCACGTGGCGCCGGCCACGATGCACGACGCCCTCCGCGTCACCGAGGCGCCGGTGATCTTCTCGCACTCCTCCTCCCGCGCGGTGAACGACCACCCCCGGAACATCCCGGACGACGTCCTCGCTCAGCTCCCCGCGAACGGCGGCGTGGCAATGGCCACTTTCGTACCGAAATTCATCCTGCCGCGCCTCGGTGACGAGACCGAGGAGCAGCAGGCGACCCGCGCCACCGCCGCCGTCGTCGCCGACCATCTCGACCACATGCGCGAGGTCGCCGGCATCGACCACATCGGCATCGGCGGCGACTACGACGGCGTTGCCCACACTCCGACGGATATGTCCGATGTGAGCGGATACCCAACGCTCGTAGCCGAATTGCTCCGCCGTAACTGGTCGGAATCCGACCTCGCCCGCCTCACGTGGCGCAATGCCGTACGCGTACTCAAGGACGCTGAATCGGTCGCAACGGACATCTCGGGGCGTCGTGGTGCATCTGTCCGGGTGTTCCAACTCCCCGGTGACACAGCTCACTAAGGCAATTTTCATGGACATCGAGGGGTGCCGCCCCCGGTGTCCATTTTGCTTCCCTTGCGTCATCTCCCCAGGTAACGGCGCCATTTGAGGGCGTGCTTGCTTTTCGTCACATCGCTCTGAGTGCGGTGATCCACCGCAGCGGGTGAGGTTTGTGATCTGCGGCGCCGCAATCGCCGCTTGTTTCCCGGAAATCGATGTGTTTACGGTGCTCGCCGTGTCCGGCTGAAATGTCCGGGCGCCTCGCAGCCGAACGCCTAATCCTGTCGGCGGCCGCGGGTGAACGACACACCGTCTTTACGGCAGGAGCGGGGGACCCAGGTAAGCCGCCGGAGCTGTGCCGCTCAATACACAGCACCGGCTTGGGGTGAAGTCGCGCATCCCCACGCGACCGGGCATCTCCAGCCCGAACCCGACAGCTCACCTCGCAGGCGTCGGAGAGGAGCATGCCCATGTCCGCACGCGGACGTCACCGTCGTCTCGGTCGAATAGCCAAGAAGCGCGCCACTCTCGTCCTCGCCGCCGGTGGCGCGGGCGTAGCCATCCCGATGATCGCGGGCGGCTCGGCCCACGCCGCCTCCGTCGACACCTGGGACCAGGTCGCCAAGTGCGAGGCCGGCGGCAACTGGTCCACCAACACCGGCAACGGCTACTACGGCGGCCTGCAGTTCTCGCAGTCCACCTGGGCGGCCCATGGCGGCACCAAGTACGCCGCCACCGCCGACAAGGCCACCAAGGCCCAGCAGATCGAGATCGCCGAGAAGGTCCTCGACTCGCAGGGCCCGGGCGCCTGGCCGAACTGCGGCCCCGCCGCCGGCCTCGCCAAGGGCGGCCCGGCCCCGCAGACGCAGGCCGAGGCCCCGAAGCAGGAGGCCGCGCCCAAGCAGGAGGCCCCGAAGCAGGAGGCCCCCAAGCAGGACTCCTCGAACGAGGAGTGGGGCACCAAGGCCGCCAAGCCGGCCCCGCAGCAGAAGCAGACCAAGCCGGGCACGTACACCGTGGTCAAGGGCGACACCCTCTCCGACATCGCGCACAAGCACGACGTCAAGGGCGGCTGGCACGCCATCTACGACGGCAACAAGAAGACCATCGGCGGCGACCCCGACCTGATCTTCCCGGGCCAGAAGTACGACTTCGACGGCGACCGCGACGTCACCTTCGAGAAGAAGGCCGCCGCGCCGAAGCAGGAGGCCCCGAAGCAGGAGGCCCCCAAGACCAAGACGAAGCAGGCGGCTGACAGCGCTTCCTCCTCTTCGTCCGACGGCTTCGTCCGCCCGGTCCCGGGCTCCGTCTCCACCCCGTACGGCGCGGGCGGCGGCATGTGGTCCTCAGGCAGCCACACCGGCGTCGACTTCACGGCCGGCACCGGCACCCCGGTGAAGTCCGTGGCCGCGGGCACCGTCGTCAAGGCCGGCAACGGCGCCGACGGCGGCGCGTACGGCAATGCGATCGTCGTGAAGCTCGAGGACGGCCGCTACGCCCAGTACGCCCACCTGTCGTCCATCTCGGTGTCCGCGGGCCAGTCCGTGAAGGCGGGCGACCAGCTCGGCCTCTCCGGCGCCACCGGCAACGTCACCGGCCCGCACCTGCACTTCGAGATCCGCAGCGGCGCCGAGTACGGCTCGGATATCGACCCGGTCCAGTACCTGCGTTCGCACGGCGTCAGCCTCTAAGCGCGGCAGCTAGCCGATACGGCAAACCCCCGGTTCCGGCGGACCGGGGGCTTTGTCGTGTTTGCGTACGAGCGCGGCGCTCAGCAGGCGCACAGGCAGAACGGGTGCCCGGCCGGATCCGCGTACACCCGCCACCGGCCCTCGCCGATCTGATCGTCGAGCAGCTTCGCGCCGAGCGCCAGCACGCGCTCCTGCGCGGCGTCCAGCTCCGCCCGCGGCACCTCCAGGTCGAGGTGGAACTGCTGGCCGCGCTCCCCGTTCGGCCAGTCCGGCGGGACGTAGTCCGCGGACTGCTGGAAGGCCAGCACCTGTCCGCCGGGCGCGGCGAACTCCACCCAGTCGGGCTCGGCCGGGTCCCCCTTGATCTCGCCCCCGTCCAGGATCGCGCGGTAGAACTCCGCGAGCGCACGGTTGTCCGGACAGTCCAGCGCTACGGGCCCCAGCTTGGCGATGGCCATGGCGTTACTCCTTCAGGCGCTTTACCGGTAACGGCTTCTCGTTACCCCATGATGGGGTGACACAGGTAACATGGCAAGGGTGGACACTCCGCCGGGCCTGCAGCTGATCCAGGATTTCGTGAACACCCTGGACGTGGAGACGGGCCAGGACGACCTGGAGTCGTTCCTGACCGACACGCGGGTCTCCGCCCTGTCCCTCCGCAAACGCGACCTGCCGCCGCTCACCCGCCTCCGCGAGACGCTGCGGGCGGTGTGCCTGGCGCACGCGGGGGCCGCGCTGCCGCCGGACGCGCGACGGGAGCTGGAGGGCCTGCTGGCGGCGGCTCCCTTGCGGGTGACGCTGTCACGGGAGGGCGGCGCTGAGCTGGAGCCCGACCCCAGGCTGCAGCGAGTGGAGGCGCTGACGGCCCGTATCGCCGCCGCGATCGCCGCGGGGGCGGCGGACGGCACGTGGGCCCGACTCAAGGCCTGCGAGGCCGAGGACTGCCTATGGGCGTACTACGACCGCAGCCCGGCGGGCCGCCGCCGCTGGTGCACGATGGCGGTGTGCGGAAGCCGCGCGAAGATGAGGACATACCGCACTCGGCAGCGCTAGGAGGGGACGGGGTGGAACGACGCCGCCGAAAAAACCCAGCACCGAGCAGCAGCCGACCACCAGGTTTTTTCGGTGGTGTCGTGGAACCCCGTCCCCGGCCCACGCGCCCTACGCGTTCGGCCGCCCCATCCCGCGATACGTCCACCCGGCCGCCCGCCACTTCTCCGGGTCGAGGGCGTTCCGGCCGTCGACGATGCACCGCCGCGCGGCCACCGCGCCCAGCTCCGCCGGGTCCAGCTCGCGGAATTCGCGCCACTCCGTCAGGTGCAGCACCACATCCGCGCCGCGCACGGCCTCCAGCGCCGACTCCTCGTATCCCAGCGTCGGGAAGAGCCGCCGCGCGTTGTCCATCCCCTTCGGGTCGTACACCGTCACCTGGCCGCCCTGCAGATGGATCTGCCCGGCGACATTCAGCGCGGGCGAGTCCCGGACGTCGTCCGAGTCCGGCTTGAAGGTGGCGCCGAGCACCGCGACCCGCTTGCCGAGGAAGGAGCCGCCGCAGATCTCGCGGGTCAGCTCGACCGCGGCGCCGCGGCGGCGCATGTTGATCGAGTCGATCTCGCGCAGGAAGGTCAGCGCCTGGTCCACGCCGAGTTCGCCGGCCCGCGCCATGTACGCGCGGATGTCCTTCGGCAGGCAGCCGCCGCCGAAGCCGACCCCCGCGCGCAGGAACTTGTGGCCGATCCGCTCGTCATAGCCGAGGGACTCCGCGAGTTTTACGACATCGCCGCCCGCGGCCTCGCAGATCTCCGCCATCGCGTTGATGAACGAGATCTTCGTGGCGAGGAAGGCGTTCGCCGAGGTCTTCACCAGCTCCGCCGTCGGGAAGTCCGTCACCACGAAGGGCGTGCCCTCCCCGATCGGCGTCGCGTACACCTCCCGCAGCAGCTTCTCCGCGCGCTCGCTGCGCACGCCGACCACGAGCCGGTCCGGGTGCAGGGTGTCGTCCACGGCGAAGCCCTCGCGCAGGAACTCCGGGTTCCACGCCAGCTCCGCCTCGGCGCCGATCGGCGCCAGCTCCGCCATCCGGGCGGCCAGCCGCTCGGCCGAGCCGACCGGCACGGTGGACTTGCCGACGACCAGGCAGGCCTTGTGCAGGTGCTTGGCGAGCGATTCGATCGCGCTGTCCACATACGACATGTCGCAGGCGTACTCGCCGTGCTTCTGCGGCGTGTTCACGCACACGAAGTGCACATCGCCGAAGTCCGCGATCTCGGCCCAGTCCATCGTGAAGCGCAGCCGCCCGCTCGCGCCCTCAAGACCCGCGACGTGCTTCGACAGCAGCTCGTCCAGGCCCGGCTCGTACATCGGCGCCCTGCCGGACGTCAGCAGGTCGATCTTCTCGGGTACGACGTCGAGGGCGAGGACCTCGAAGCCCAGCTCCGCCATGGCGGCGGCGTGCGTGGCGCCGAGGTAGCCGGTGCCGATCACGGTGATCTTCGGGGCCATGAAGGGGGTCCTCCGTTTAGCGGGGGCGGGGCCGCCCCCGAGCATAACCGCGGGGCAGCACAACCCTGCCCCGCCCCGGGCTGTCTGACGTGAATGTGAATGACAGCACCGCTGCCGCCGTAGCGGCCGCCGACGCGCCCGCCACCGAGCCGGCCCCGCCCCAGAGCCCCGGCCACCGCCGCGCCCGCCGCCCGCGCGGCCGCCGCGTCCTCCTCGCCGCCCTGGCCCTCCTCGCCACCGGCGCCCTGCTCGCCGTCGGCGGCGTGTGGTGGGCGTACGAGCACTACACCGGGCGCGTAGACCGCATCCCCGGCGCCTTCCCTACGAACGTGCCGAAGAAGGACCAGCCCGCCCCGGCCAAGGGCGGCGAGACGTATCTCCTCGTCGGCCTCGACGCCCGCTCCGACCTCCCGACCACTGGCCGCTCCGCCAAGGCCCCCCAGTGGAAGCCCGGCGCGCAGCGCAGCGACACGATGATGCTGGTCCACCTGCCGGAGGACCGCGGCGCCGCCTACGTCATCTCGCTGCCCCGCGACAGCTGGGTCCCGGTCCGCGGCCACGGCGACGCCAAGCTGAACGCCGCCTTCTCCTGGGGCGGCCCGCCGCTGCTCATCGACACGGTGCAGCGGCTCACGGACGTACGCGTCGACCACCTCGCCGTCATCGACTGGAGCGGCTTCAAGCGCCTCACCGACGCGGTCGGCGGCGTCACCGTCGAGGGCAAGGAGATGAACGGCGAGCAGGCGCTGACCTACGTACGGGAGCGGAAGCACCTGCCGCGCGGCGACCTAGACCGCACCCAGCGCCAGCAGCGCTTCCTGAAGGCGGTCGCGGACAGGACAATGACCCCTTCGAACCTCTCCAACCCGCTCAAGGCCAAGCGCCTCCTCGACGCCGTGACCGCCACGGTCAGCGTCGACGACCGGCTCTCCGACTCCGACCTCCGCGACCTCATGTGGGGCATGCGCAATGTCCGCACGTCCGACATGACCTTCATGAACGCCCCGGTCGGCGGCCTCGACACCATCAAGGGCCAGTCGGTGGTCCTGCTCGACAAGAACGAGGCCGACCCGCTCTGGGAGGCCATGCGCAACGACACGCTGGACGACTACCTCGCCAAGCACCCGCCCGCGAACTAACCGGCGCGGGCGCCATGTCGCGAACGTCACGTAGGCCGCTTTGGGCGGCAGCGCCTACGATCGAGACTGTCGTTACTTAACGGTAGTTAGCGTGGAGTGGAGAGAGCCTTGGCAGGAGCGCCCGAATTCGACCTGTACCGGCCGGCCGAGGAGCACGACATGCTCCGCGACGCCGTGCGCTCGCTCGCCGAGGCGAAGATCGCACCGTTCGCGGCCGAGGTCGACGAGGAGGCCCGCTTCCCGCAGGAGGCCCTCGACGCCCTCGTAGCGAACGACCTGCACGCCGTGCACGTACCGGAGTCCTACGGCGGCAGCGGCGCGGACGCCCTCGCCACCGTCATCGTCATCGAGGAGGTGGCCCGCGTCTGCGGCTCCTCCTCGCTGATCCCGGCCGTCAACAAGCTGGGCTCGCTGCCGGTGATCCTCTCCGGCTCCGAGGAGCTGAAGAAGCAGTACCTGACGCCGCTCGCCAAGGGCGACGGCATGTTCTCGTACTGCCTCAGCGAGCCGGACGCCGGGTCGGACGCGGCCGGCATGAAGACCCGCGCCGTACGGGACGGCGACTTCTACGTCCTTAACGGCGTGAAGCGCTGGATCACCAACGCCGGCGAGTCCGAGTACTACACGGTGATGGCCGTGACGGACCCGGAGAAGCGCAGCAAGGGCATCTCGGCCTTCGTCGTCGAGAAGGGCGACGAGGGCGTCTCCTTCGGCGCCCCGGAGAAGAAGCTCGGCATCAAGGGCTCGCCGACCCGCGAGGTCTACCTCGACAACGTCCGCATCCCCGCCGACCGCATGATCGGCGCCGAGGGCACCGGCTTCGCCACGGCGATGAAGACCCTCGACCACACCCGCATCACCATCGCCGCCCAGGCCCTCGGCATCGCCCAGGGTGCCCTCGACTACGCCAAGGGCTACGTCAAGGAGCGCAAGCAGTTCGGCAAGCCGATCGCCGACTTCCAGGGCATCCAGTTCATGCTCGCCGACATGGCGATGAAGGTCGCCGCCGCCCGTGCCCTGACCTACCAGGCCGCCGCCGCCTCCGAGCGCCTCGACGCGGACCTCACCTTCCAGGGCGCGGCCGCCAAGTGCTTCGCCTCGGATATCGCCATGGAGGTCACCACGGACGCGGTGCAGCTCCTCGGCGGCTACGGCTACACCCGCGACTATCCGGTGGAGCGGATGATGCGGGACGCCAAGATCACCCAGATCTACGAGGGCACCAACCAGGTCCAGCGCATTGTGATGGCCCGCAACCTGCCGTAAAGGCACGCTACGGGCCACCCCAGGAGAAGGTCACTGTCGCACCGGCTCACTTGCCGGTGACGGTGACCTTCTCGTCGTTCTTGACCTGCTCCAGCAGCTGCTTCGCCTTCGGCTCGTCCCACTTCAGGACCGAGCCCGCGCCCGGCATATTGCCGCCGGGGACGGTCGGCAGGTTCAGCGAGTTGCCGTCGCCGCTGTTCACCGACTTCATCGCCATGAACATCTTCAGCAGTGTGTACGGGCCGTTGTCCTTGTCGACGACCAGGGTGTCCAGACCCGCGCCCATCGTCGGGTAGAGGCTGAACGGGTTCAGGATCGTCCCCGGGCTCGCCGCCTTCTTCGCGATGGCGTTGAGCAGCTTCTGCTGGTTCTTGGTCCGGCCCAGGTCGCCGTCCGCGAGCGCGTAGCGGTTACGGGCCATGGCGAGGGCCTGCTCGCCGTTGAGGTCCTGGCAGCCGGCCTTGAAGTCGGCGCCGGAGTTCTTGTCCTTGATCGGCTTGTCGAAGCACATCTCGACGCCGCCGAGCTCGTCCACGATGTTCGCGAAGCCGCCGAAGCCGATCTCCGCGTAGTGGTCCATCTTCAGGCCGGTGTTGTACTCGATGGTGCGCACCAGGAGGCCTGGCCCGTCCTGCGAGTACGCCGAGTTGATCTTGTTCTTGGTCGCCGGGTACTGCTTGCCGCTGTCCGAGCCCTTGAAGGCCGGGATCGTCACGTACCAGTCGCGCGGGATGCTGATGAGGGTGTTTCCGTTGTCACCCTCGTGCAGGATCATCATCGAGTCGGTGCGCTGGCCCTCGGACGAGCCGGTGTGCAGGCGCTTCTTGTCCTCGTCGGACAGGCCCGCGCGGCTGTCGGAGCCGACGATCAGGGTATTGGTGCCCTCGCTCGAAGGACGGTCCTCGACCTTGCTGAGGTCGACCTCCTTGCGCATCTTGCTGTCGGCCCAGAAGTACGTGCCGATCGACACGGCGAGCACGAACACCACGAGGGTGATGAGGCCCACGGTGATCCGCTTGCGCCAGTTCGGCCGGGGCTTGTAGCCGCCGCCACCGTACTGGTCGTCGCCGCCACCGCCGCCTCTGTAGACCTGCCCCTCGTTGTAACCGTCGTCGTACCGTCCGTAGTCATGCTGCGGCGGCACGCCGGGCCGCTGGGTCGGCATGACTCGCGTGGGCTCCGGCTGCGGGCCGCCATTGCCGCGCCCGACCCGGTCCCTGCGGTCGTCGTTCCATCCATTCGGCCAGTCGTTCATGCCGTGAAGTGTGCCTTGATCGGCGTGTCGGTTTGAAGTGGGGTTCCGAATCTGGGCCGGGACTGTGGCGAACCTGATGCAGAGCAGGCTGGATATGTCGCTCTCCGACCCTGTGCATAAGCTGACCGTCATGAACGACAAGCCCACCGAGGCTTCCCGTACGACCCTGTCCCACATCATGACGGGGAACGACACCAACCTCCTCGGCACCGTCCACGGCGGTGTCGTCATGAAGCTCGTCGACGACACCGCGGGTGCGGTGGCGGGCCGGCACTCCGAGGGGCCCGCCGTGACCGTCTCCATGGACGAGATGGTCTTTCTGGAGCCGGTCAGGGTCGGGGACCTGCTGCACGTAAAAGCGCAGGTCAACTGGACCGGATCGTCCTCGATGGAGATCGGCGTGCGGGTCCTGGCGGAGCGCTGGAACGAATCCACCCCCGCCAAGCACGTGGCCAGCGCCTACCTGGTGTTCGTGGCGGTCGACGAGGAGGGCAAGCCCCGCCCGGTCCCGCAGGCGGTCCCCCAGACCGGCGAGGACCACCGCAGGCGCCAGGAGGCGCAGATCCGGCGGACGCACCGGCTGGCGCGGCGGCGGGCGATCATGGAGCTACGGGCGAAGCGCAATGCGGAGGGCGTGGACTGAGGGGCCGTACTACTTGCAGGTCACCTGGTCCCCCGTGACCGCCTCGAATTCGCCGAAGGCGGCCGCGTCCAGCACCGGGTCCGCCGCGCGGACCGGGGCGACCTTCTTGAAGTCGCGGCCGAGCGTGACCTGCATCACCGTGCCCTGGCCCGGGGCCTTCTGCAGCACCGAGCCGGGCAGGGCGGCCTGCAGGGAGCGGGCCGACTGGTCGTGGGTGGGGTCGTAGGAGATCACCGTGCGGGGCTCCTCCTTGTCCGCGTTCTCGGGCGGGGCCGCCGAGACGAAGCCGGACTTGCCCAGGTCCTGTACGGCCCTGGCGGCCAGGCCCGGGCGGCCGGTGCCGTTGCTGACCGTGACCTGGATCTGCTGCGGCGGGATCTCGACCGGGCGCGGGCCGCCGCCCTTCGGGCGCTCCATCAGCAGCGGCTGGTCGGCGCGCAGCTTGGCGAAGAGGGCGTCGGCCTTCTTCGTGTCCCACTTGATCGTCTCGCCGACCCCCGGCACCACGAAGTCCTCGTCCGCGATCGGCACCGTCGCGAACTCCGACGACTTCGGCGAGAAGTCCCGCATCGCCTCCCCCAGCGACACCATGGACTCGCTGGAGAACCCGGCATCGGCCCGTACGGAACCCAGCACCGCCCCGCTGACCTCCCGGAACTTCGCCGGGTTCAGCAGCCCGCCGGTGCCGCTGAGCTTCGAGATGACGGCGGCCATGAAGCGCTGCTGGCGCTTCATGCGGCTGAGGTCGGAGGCGCCGTCGACATGGCGGGCGCGCACGTATTGCAGCGCCTCGCCGCCGCGCAGCGTCGACGTGCCGGCGGGGAGGTCGAGGCCGGAGTGCGAGTCGTTGAGGGGGCGGGCGGTGCAGATGTCCACGCCGCCGATGACGTCGACCGTCTTCATGAAGGCGGAGAAGTCGATCTCCAGGTAGTGGTCTACGTGCACGCCCGTCAGCCGCTCCACCGACCGGATCGTCAGCGGCGGACCGCCGTGCCCGTACGCCGAATTCAGCTTGCCCGGATGGGCCTTGAGCTCCTCGCCGAGGTCGTGGTTGGTGTGCGCCGGGAAGTCCACATACGTATCGCGGGGGATGGAGACGACGCTGGCGCGGCGGCGGTCGCCGGAGACATGCACCAGCATGATCGTGTCGGTGCAGTTGCAGGGCTCGCCGCCCAGCCGGTACTTCGCCTTCTCCGCCGCCGTGATGCTGTCCCGCCGGTCGGTGCCGACGAGGAGGAAGTTCATTCCCCTGCCGTGCTGCTGCGGCCGGTGGTCGAGGCCGTCGAAGGCGTCCACCCGGTCAATCTTGTGGCCCAGGGTGCCGAGCAGCAGATGCCCGGCCCCGCCGAGCACCAGCAGCAGAAGTGAGAGTCCGGTGGCGAGCCGCAGCCCCCAGCGGGGGCCGGGGGGACGGGACGGCGCGGTCAACGGAAAGTTCCTCCCCAGAGCGGTGCGCGGCAGCACAGACCGTCAACGCTATGCAGCGCCCGGGCCCGGCAGGCGACAGCGCGCCTTGGCATCCCCCGTTCGCGGTAACGTGTGCGCGATATGAACGCGACAGACCAGCACCCCAAGCAGCAGCCGCCGGCCGTATCCGTGATCATGCCGGTGCTCAATGAGGAGCGGCATCTGCGGCATGCCGTCGAGGCCATCCTGCAGCAGGAGTACGCGGGTGAGATGGAGGTGGTGATCGCCGTCGGCCCGTCCAAGGACCGTACGGAAGAGATCGCCGCCGAGCTGGTCGCGGAGACCGCGTCCAATCCCTGGGGGCGCGTGCATACGGTCCCGAACCCCACCGGCCGCACCCCCGCCGCGCTCAACGCCGCCATCAAGGCCTCCCGGCACCCCATCGTGGTGCGGGTCGACGGCCACGGGATGCTCTCGCCCGGCTATATCGCCACCGCCGTCCGGCTCCTGGAGGAGACCGGCGCGATGAACGTCGGCGGCATCATGCACGCCGAGGGCGAGAACGACTGGGAGCGGGCGGTCGCCGCCGCGATGACGTCGAAGATCGGCGTCGGCAACGCGGTCTTCCACACGGGCGGCGAGGCCGGACCGGCCGAGACCGTCTACCTGGGCGTCTTCCGCCGCGAGGCGCTGGAGCAGCAGGGCGGATACAACGAAGAGTTCATCCGCGCCCAGGACTGGGAGCTCAACTACCGCATCCGCGAGGCGGGCGGCCTGGTCTGGTTCTCGCCGGAGCTGCGGGTGTCGTACCGGCCGCGGCCGAGCATGAAGGCCCTCGCCAAGCAGTACAAGGACTACGGCAAGTGGCGCCACGTCGTCGCCCGCTACCACTCCGGCTCGATCAACTTGCGCTACCTCGCGCCCCCGGCCGCGGTCGTCGCCATTGGAGCGGGCGCCGTCGTCGGCGCGGCCGTGACCCCGGTCGGCTGGGTGATCCCCGCGGGCTACGCGGCGGCGATCGGCGCCGGCTCCGTACCGGCGGGCAAGGGCATGTCGGCGAAGGCCCGCGCGCAGATCCCGCTGGCCCTGGCCACGATGCACATGTCCTGGGGCTGGGGCTTCCTCACCAGCCCGAAGAAGCTGGCCAGGAAGGTCATCGCAAGCCGCCGCCCCGCGGTGAAGGCGTAACCCTCACAGCCGCGCGATATCCCAGATCTGCCGCTTCGGCTCCCGCCGCGGCGGCATCGCGCCGCCCATCGTGATGTAGCGCGTAGCGCGGTGGCGCTGGGACTGGTCGGCGTACGGCTCCAGCAGCTCCAGCATCCGGTCGTCGTCCGCGTCCCGCTCGCCCGCGAGGGTGTAGCCGACCATCCGCGGCAGGTGCAGGTCGCCGACCGTCACCGCGTCCGGGGCGCCGATGACCCGCTGCAGCGTCTCGGCGGCCGTCCACGGGCCGATGCCCGAGACCAGCTGCAGGCGGTGCGAGGCCGCCGCCGGGTCCATCGCCGCCGCCTCCTCCAGCCGCGCGGCGACGCGCGCGGCCCGTACCGCGGTGCCCGAGCGCTTGGAGTCGACACCCGCGCGGTGCCACTCCCACGACGGGATACGGGCCCAGCCCAGCGGATCCGGCATGACCCGCAGCCGCGGCGCGCCCTCCGGGACCGGCGCGGCCTCGCCGTGCCGCCACAGCAGCAGCCGCCAGGCGCGATACGCCTCGTCCGTGGTGACCTTCTGCTCCAGGATCGACGGGATCAGCGACTCCAGCACCAGCCCCGTACGGACCAGGCGGATGCCGGGATTGCGCAGCCAGGCGCGGGCGATGACCTTGTGGCGCGGCGCGAAGGTCTCCGGCTCGTCCTCCGCGCCGAGCAGCGCGGGCAGTTGATCGAGCAGCCATGCCGCGCCCGGGCCCCACGCCTCGGCCGCCACCGCCCCTGCCGCCCGGTCGGCGGTGAGCCGGAGCGTGCCGATGCCCGCGGGCGTACGGCTGGCACGCCACACCGCGGCCCCGGCGACCCGATAGGCGGGATCGCCGGGACCGCGCTGCAGGACGCGCAGTGAGCCGCGCAGGTCGTAGGGGCCGGAGGGGACGAAGCTCCGGCGGAGTGCGGTGGAGGCCATGACCGCCGCAGGCTATCGCCTGCCACCGACACCCCGCCGGGTTACCTCACCTTCTTCCCTGGAAGTGCGCCGAGCTGACCCGCGCCGCCCCCAGCCGCGCGTACAGCCGCCCGCCCGGGCACTCCGTCACAAAGCCGTCCCGGTGGCCGGAGATGACCCGCATGCTCACCTTCCTTCCCTTCGGGTACTTGTTGCCGCCGCCGGAGGTGAGCGTGACCTTGCCCGCCGGGTTGCGGCCGAAGAGGCCGAGCTTCCAGGCCGTCAGCCGGGCCACCGCGTTCTCCGCCGCCTTCGGGACGGAGGCGTTGTCGTAGCTGCCGATGACGGCGACACCCATGCTGTTCTGGTTGAAGCCATAGGTGTGCGCGCCCATGACGGCCTTCGTCACGCCGCCCGACCGGCCCTCGAAGATCCGGCCGCACTTGTCGACGGCGAAGTTGTAGCCGAAGTCGTCCCAGCCCTGGGACTTCACGTGGTAGCGGTAGATGCTCCGCATCACCGCGGGCGACTGAGAGCAGGAGTAGCCGTTGCCGGTCACCGTGTGGTGCACGAAGGCGGCCTTGACCGTCGACGTGTAGTGCCGGTGCTCCCTGATCAGCAGCTGCTTCGCGCCCCACCCGCTGCGGGTGGTGATGCGCGGCCGCGGCCCGACGAACGGCCGTCCGGCGGCCTTCTCCGTCGCGGCCTTGCTCATCGCGGGCAGCTCCGCCGGGCCCGGTGCCCGTACCGAAGCCGCCTGTGCCCCGCCGGCGCGCTCGGACGGCTCGGCCCCGGGGGAGACCATCTCCACCCGCAGCCCCTTCGGCAGCGCCGGCCGTGCCTTGTCGGTGCGCTCGCCGGGCAGCACCCGCACCTGCACCGCGTCGCTCTCGCCCACCCACAGCGGGGCGGTGGCGCCGCGCGCACCCGGGCCCGAGCCCTCCGGGCTGCCCGGGTCGGGGGCGTCCTCGGAGTGTCCCGAGAGGTCCTGCCAGGTGGTCCAGTCCCCGCTTTCCGCCTCGCGGGTACGCACCTGAGCCCGGGCCTCCAGGTGCGCGGCCGGGTCGTCCCAGACGACGCCGACCAGCGAGAAGGGCTTTACGGGCCGCGGCCCCTGGCCCATGCCGGCGCCGGGGGAGCGGTCGGAGGCGAGCGAACGGAGCGGCAGCGACTGGGTGCTGCCGGGGAGTTGGTCCTCGGCGGCGACGGTCGCGGCGGGGGACGCGGACAGTGCCGCCGGCGCGAGGAGAGCGGTGGCGGCCGTAACGGCACAGAGCCCTATGGAAGAAGCGAGAAGAGTGCGCATGCCTGAATCCTCCGCAGATGCCCGTAAATCTGTCTATTCGTCAGCTTCCAACTGGAGTACGGGTACGCTGCGGCTGATGACTGCCACCCCGTACGCGCTGCTGACGTCCGCGCTCGCCGCGAACCCGACGCACCCGCTGATCACGTACTACGACGACACCACCGGCGAACGCGTCGAGCTCTCCGCGCTCACCACCGCCAACTGGGTCGCCAAGACCGCGAACCTCCTCCAGAGCGAGCTCGCCGCGGAGCCCGGCGACCGGGCGGCGATCCTGCTCCCGGCGCACTGGCAGACCGCCGTCTGGCTGCTCGCCTGCTCGGCCACGGGTGTCGTCGCCGACCTCGGCGGCGACCCGAAGTCCGCCGACCTGGTGGTGGCGGGCCCGGACGCCCTGGACGCGGGCCGCGCCTGCTCCGGCGAGCGCATCGCGCTGGGCCTGCGCCCCCTCGGCGTCCGCTTCCCGGCGCCGCCGGACGGCTACCGCGACTACGCGGTGGAGGTGCCCGGCCAGCCCGACGACTTCGCCCCGTTCGCGCCGGTGGCCCCGGACGACCCCGCGATCGCCGTGGCCGGCGAGGAGCTGACGGGCGAGGAAGCCGCATCGCGGGCCACGGCTGACGCCGCGGAGCTGGGCCTCGCGGCAGGGTCCAGGCTTCTCTCGGCCCGGCCGTGGGACTCCTGGCCCGGAGTCTCCGCGGGGCTGCTGGCACCGCTGGCTGCCCACGCCTCCGTGGTCCTGTGCCCCAGCATCGACCAGCTCGACGGACCGTCCGTCGAAAAGCGGCACGCGGATGAACGGGTGACCCACGTGGCGTGAGCCGCCCTCCCAAGGAGGGCCGGGGTGGAACGACGCCGCCGAAAAAACCCAGCACCGGGCGGCGGACGACCACCACGTTTTTTCGGTGGTGTCGTGGAACCCCGGCCCGGCCCACGCTCAGGACGCCCGCGTCACCCAACCGGCCCACACCCCAAACGGCCCCGCGCCACCGGCAAACCTGCAGGTAGAAGCCCCACCCACCCCGCCGTTCAGGTGGCGCCCCAGCGCCCCCGCCCCCACGCTCGACACCGTACGCACGGCCGCCGAGGAAAGGGGGATCGCTCCATGAGCCGCCGGACAGGACGTCGCTGGGCCCGCTGGCCCCTCATCGCACTGGCCCTGCTCACGCTCATAGCCGGCGGGGCCGGCTGGTACTGGTACGAGCGCCTGGACGGCAACATCCACGCCGACTCCGCCACCGCCCGCGAGCTGCTCCGCTACGAGCAGGAGCGCCCCGAGCCCTCCACCACCGGCGCCCAGAACATCCTCCTGATCGGCTCCGACAGCCGCACCGAGGCCCGTAACCGCAAATACGGCCGCGCCAACGGCAAGCGCTCGGACACCGCGATCCTGCTGCACATAGCCGGCGACCGCCGCTCCGCCACCGCCGTGTCGATACCCCGCGACCTGATGGTCGAGCTGCCCTCCTGCCGCCGCCCGAACGGCGACAGCTCCGGCGCGCAGGTGAACCAGTTCAACTTCGCCTTCTCCTACGGCGGCGCCTCCTGCACCATCCGCACCGTGGAGCGGCTCACCGGCGTCCGCGTCGACCACCACATGATCGTCGACTTCGCCGGCTTCAAGGACATGGTCAACGCGGTCGACGGCGTCGAGGTCTGCGTCCCCCGCGCGATCAACGACAAGGACGCGAAGCTGCACCTGAAGCCCGGCCGCCAGACCCTCCGCGGCGAGGAGGCGCTCGGTTACGTACGCGCCCGCAAGAGCCTCGGCGACGGCAGCGACACCGACCGGATGGCGCGGCAGCAGGAATTCCTCGCCTCGCTCGTCAACAAGGTGAAGTCCAACGGGGTGCTGCTCAACCCGCTCCGCCTCGCGCCCCTCCTGGACGCCGCGACGAAGTCGGTCACCACCGATCCCGGCCTAGCCTCACTGACCGACATGTACGACATGGTGCGCAGTCTCCGCGACATACCCGAGGCGGACGTGCGCTTTCTCACCGTGCCGCGGCAGCCGTACCGCTACAACACAAACCGGGACGAGCTCGTACAGCCGGACGCGGAGGAGCTGTTCACGGCGCTCCGCCACGACGAGGAAGTGCCCTTCGTCCCGCGGAAGGTGAGCCCGGTGCAGGACTCCGACGGAGACGCACCCGCCTTCGAGGGCACGCGCCCCACAGATGACATCTGCAAGTAAACCCTGTTAATAACGGGCAATCCTGTGGCGTAAGAGTCGTGTGAGCACGACGTAACGGGGAGTGGAATTTGTCACGGGCGTCGCTAGACGCTGAAGTGGGCGGATAGTGTGAGCGGTCTGGCCGTTCCGTGGGGGACGGCCTGCACTGCAAGTAGACCGTTGTGAACGCCCTCGGGGGAGGCGTCTTCGGGGAAGCTGACTGAAGGACCTGAGCGACAGTGGATGCGCGAGGCCGCGGCCGGGCAGGCGACGTCAATCCTGCCGACCAGTGGGTGTTCAACCCGGACACCGGCAGCTACGAGCTGCGTCAGCAGCAGGCACCGAGACCGCCGCGGCAGAGACAGCACCCGGACGCGTACGCGGACCGGCAGGCGAACCCGCAGGCTGATCCGTACGCCGATCCGTACGCCCCGCCGGCCGAGCCGCGGCTCCCCGGCCAGCGCCGCCGTCCGCACGAGGACCCCGGCGGCCCGCGGCCGAGCCGGCGCAAGCCGAAACCGCCCAAGTCCCGCAAGCAGAAAGTGCTGATGTGGGGCGGCGGGTCCCTGGCGTTCCTGATGCTCGCCGGCTGCGCGGGCGCGTATGTGCTGTACCAGCAGCTCAACGGGAACATCAACAGCGTCGATGTCGGCGAGAACAACGCGGCCACCACCGACGGCCCCGTCAACATCCTGATCCTGGGCACGGACGCCCGTACGGGGAAGGGCAACGAGGGCTACGGTGACGCCGGCAGCGTCGGCCACGCCGACACCACGCTGCTGCTGCATGTCACCGAGGACCGCAAGAGCGCCACCGCGCTGTCCATCCCGCGCGACATGATCACCGACATCCCGCAGTGCAAGACCCGCGAGGACGGCCAGGAGAAGACCATCCCCGCCACGCCGAACCAGCGCTTCAACACCAGCCTGGGCCAGTCGGGTCGGGACCCGAGCTGCACGTGGGACACGGTCGAGAAGATGACCGGCCTGGAGATCAACCACTTCATGATGGCCGACTTCAACGCGGTCAAGGAGCTGTCGTCGGCCGTCGACGGCGTCGAGGTGTGCACCACCAAGCCGATCAACGACCCCAAGTCGCACCTGAAGCTGCCCAAGGGCAAGAGCGTCGTGGAGGGCGAGCAGGCCCTCGCGTTCGTACGCACCCGGCACTCCGTCGGCTTCGGCAGCGACCTCAGCCGGATCGAGCTGCAGCAGCAGTTCCTCGGCTCGCTGGTACGGAAGATGAAGTCGAACGGCACCCTGACCAATCCGAAAAAGCTCTATGGTCTCAGCCAGGCGGCCACAAAGGCGCTCACAGTTGACAAGGGCATCGGCAGTGTGAAGAAGCTGCTGGAGCTCGCCAACGATCTGAAGCAGGTGCCGCAGAAGAACATTGAGTTCGCTACGGTGCCCGTTCTGGACAATCCGGACGACCCCGCCACGGTCGTGATGGATAAGACCAAGGCCGAGCCCCTGTTCAAGATGTTGCAGGCCGATCGCCCGCTGAACGGCGGCGGAAAGGGCAAGAAGGAGGCGCAAAAGGTCAAAAAGGCCCCTGCGGCCAAGGTCAGGGTCGATGTCTACAACGGCAGCGGCGTGACCGGGCAGGCACAGAATGTGCTGTCCTGGCTGCAGACCAGCAAGGGTGTCCCGCTTTCCACAAATGCGGGCGATGCAGGCACTCAGAACCAGGCGAAGACAACCCTCACTTATGCACCGAATCAGGCCGACCAGGCGGCAACTCTGGCCGACATGATGGGACTGCCGAAGAGCGCCATGAAGCAGACGAAGACCGACGCCGGAGCCCGGGAGGCGATGAAGCTCAGCCTGGGCAAGGACTTCACCAGCGTCGGCACGCCTATTGAGGCGCCCGACAAGGCCCCCGAAGGGGTGCAGCACGTCAGCGCGGACGACAAAAACATTTGTGCCAAGTGACCCGATCGCACCGCCATTCGATCGAGTCATCTAAAACCCCATCGACTGGGAGGGCCCATGCGCCGCAGCAGCGTTCGCGGTGAGGGAGCGCAGTACCGGCGTTCCGGCTACGCACACGCACGCAATGCCCGCGATCTCGGCTGGGATGACAGCCTGTACGAGGAAAGACCCCGGGGGCGGAGGCTCCCGCCACCACGGCGTGGGGGTTACGTCCCGAATGATGACGAGTATTACGACGACGGTTATTACGACGACGACGATTACTACTACGACGATGATTACTGGGAACCGCCGCGCAAGAAGCGGCGATTTCTCCGCTTCTTCGCCTGGGTGGTAGCGCTCGGAATACTCGCCACCGCCGCGGCGGGCTATCTCTGGTACCGGGACCTGAACAACAATCTCCGTAAAGACGAGCTGAATCTCGGGCAGAACCGGGTCGACAAGAAGCCCCCGAACGCGGCGGGCCAGTCCCCGATGAACATCCTCCTCCTCGGCTCCGACAGCCGCGGCTCGAAGGAGAACCAGAAGCTCGGCGGCGCCAAGGGCGACGCCGACCGGCCGCCGCTGGCGGATGTGCAGATGCTGCTGCACGTATCGGCGGACCGCTCGAACATCTCGGTCGTCTCCGTCCCCCGGGACACCCTGACCAAGATCCCGGAGTGCAAGACCAAGGACGGCAAGACCTACGAGGCGACCACCACGAACTCCATCAACTCCAGCCTCCAGCACGGCGGCCCGGGCTGCACCGTGGCCACGTGGGAGGAGATGACCGGCATCCACATCGACCACTTCATGATGGTCGACTTCGCCGGCGTGGTGCAGATGGCCGACGCCGTGGGCGGCGTCCCGGTCTGCGTGAAGAACAACATCTACGACAAGCAGTCGCACCTGCGGCTGAAGAAGGGCGAGACCGTCGTCAAGGGCGAGCAGGCGCTGCAGTGGCTGCGCACCCGGCACGGCTTCGAGGACGGCTCCGACATCGGCCGTACGCACGCCCAGCACCAGTACATGAACTCGATGGTCCGCGAGCTGAAGGCGGGCGCGAAGCTGACCGACCCCGGCAAGCTGCGCTCTCTCGCCACCGCGGCCACCAAGGCGCTCACCGTCGACGAGGGCATCGGCTCGGTCAAGAAGCTCTACGACCTCGCCAACGACATCAAGCAGGTCCCGACCGACCGGATCACGATGACCACGATGCCGTGGAAGTCCGGCGCGCCGGAGGCCCCCGGCCGGGTGCGCCCGAAGAACCCGGACGCGGACTGGATCTGGAACAAGCTGCGCGCCGACCAGCCGATCGACGGCAAGGACAAGAAGAACAAGCCGTCCGCCCCGCCCGCCCAGGCGCCGCCGAAGGGCGAGGTCCCGGTCACCGTGCAGAACGGCACCGGCACCGTCACCCAGGTCCCGGTCACCGGCCGGGCCGGCGCGGTCGCCGACCGGATGCAGGACCTCGGCTTCACCAAGGCCAAGTCGGACACCACGCGGCGCTCTTCGGCCGACACCACGGTCACGTACAAGGGCGCGGCGCAGCGCGCGGGCGCGCAGTCCGTGGCGAAGGCGCTCGGCCTGCCGGACCAGGCGGTACGGGAGTCCTCGCAGGCCACCGGCATCACCCTGGTCGTGGGCGCGGACTGGCGCCAGGGCGCCACGTACCCGAAGGGCAAGGCGGAGGCTTACGGCGGTGACAAGGCGCCGGACAGCTCCAACCCGCTGAATGCCGGGGACGACAAGAAGGCGTGCATGGACGTCTACGAGCCGTACATCTGGTGATGTAAGGCCGAGACAGAGGGGCCGGCACCGCGAGGTGCCGGCCCCTTCGTCTACCGCGTCACGAACTGCGCGAGTATCGCCTGCACCTCGTAGATGTCCACGCCCTTGGTGAAGGTCTTCTGCAGCGGCACCGGATTCCCGGACAGCCAGATCTTCAGCTCGGCGTCCAGGTCGAAGTGGCCCGCGGTCTCCACCGCGAAGTGCGTGATGCTCTTGTACGGCACCGAGTGGTACTCGACCTTCTTGCCGGTCAGGCCCTGCTTGTCGATCAGCACCAGGCGCCGGTCGGTGAGCAGGATCGTGTCCCGTATCAGCAGATACGCCGCGTGCACCTGCTCGCCGTGGCTGAGCAGCTTGGCGTAGTCCTGCGCGGCCGTGGCCGGGTCTATCGCGTGGGCGTTGCCGAAGAGTGCCATGGGTCGCCTTCCTGGGCGGGAGTCAGCGGACTTCGATGAAGTCGTGGGGCGCGCGGGCGGGGCGGTCCCGGGGCGGGGCGGCGGCGTGGCCCACCGCCACCGTGCCCATCGGGTCCCAGTCCGCCGGGAGGTCCAGGACCTCGCGGACCACGTCGCGGCAGAACATCGTCGAGGACACCCACGCCGAGCCCAGCCCCTCGCCCGCCAGCGCGACGAGCAGGTTCTGCACGCCCGCGCCCATCGCGACCACGAACATCTCCCGCTCGGCGGCGTTCCTGCGATCGTCCGGGTACGTATGCGCGCCGGAGGTCTCCAGGCAGGGGACGACGAGGTACGGCGCCGTGCGCAGGAAGTCGCCGCGGCGGATCCGCTTGGCGATCGACTCCTCCGTGAAGCCGGACAGCTCCCGCAGGTCCTCGATCCAGGCCTCGCGCATGGCGTCCAGGAGCTTCGTACGGGCCGAGGCCGACTCCAGCAGCACATACCGCCACGGCGTGGTGTGGTGCGGCGCGGGGGCGGTCACGGCCGCGGACACCGCGCGGCGCACCGCGGCCGGGTCCACGGGCGCGTCGGTGAACTCGCGCACCGTCCGCCGCTGCGTCACGGCCTCCCGTACCGCCTCGGAGGTGCCCAGCCGGAACATGTCCTGCGAGGCGTCCCGGACGAGCGCCTTCGCGCCGTCGGCGGCGTCCGCGACCAGGTGCCCGAGGCCGCGCACGACGGCGACCGGCAGCCCGTCTGCCTTGCCCTTCACCAGCTCGCCGGCCGCGGCCAGCTCATCGGCCGTGGCGACGACGGTGACGCCGAGCTCATTGCCGAAGGTGTCGGTGCCGCCGCGCAGGTCGTCCAGGACGCGTACCCCCGCCGCGCCGATGCCGACGTCGGTGAGGCCGTTGCGCCAGGGCCGCCCGAAGGTGTCGGTGACGATCACGCCGACCTCGACCCCGAGCGCCTCCCGCACGCCGTCGCGGATGGTCAGCGCCGAGGCATCCGGGTCCTCGGGGAGCAGCAGGATGGTGCCGGGCGGCGTATTCGAGGCGTCGACGCCGGCCGCCGCCATCACCAGGCCGCTGCGGGTCTCCACGATCCGGGTCGGCCCGCGCCTGGCCACCACCCGCACGGCCTCGGCGTCGATCGCGGCCTCGCGGTCGGCGGCCTTGACGATACGGCCCTCGGCCTTGCTCACGATCTTGGACGTGACGAGCAGGATGTCGCCGTCCGCGAGCCCGGGCTCTGTGGCCGCGATGAGCTTCACGAGGTCGTCGCCAGGCCGTACCTCTGGGATGCCGGGCAGCGCCCAGACCCGGTAACCGCTCATGCCGTGCGTACCTCCTCGGCCAGGGCGAGGGCCTGCGCGGCCATCCGGGCCGACGCGTCCGTGTCCGTCATCATCAGCGGCACCGCCCGGCACTTGATCCCGGCCTCCTCGACAGGCCCCACATGCCCGGCGTCCACCTCGTCGACCAGCCAGCCGTCGATCAGCCCGGAGCCGTAGTGCAGCGCTACGGCGGATGCCGTGGACTCCACCCCCACCGCGGCCAGGACCTTGTCGGCCATGCCGCGTACCGGAGCATCGCCGACGATCGGCGACAGGCCGACCACCGGCACGCCCGCGTCGGCGATCGCCTCGCGGATGCCGGGGACGGCGAGGATGGTGCCGATGGAGACGACCGGGTTGGACGGCGGGAAGAGGATCACGTCGGCGTCGGCGATGGCCTCCAGGACGCCGGGCGCGGGCTTCGCCTGGTCCGCGCCGACGGGCACGATCGCCTCGGCCGGTACGGAGGCGCGCAGCCGCACCCAGTACTCCTGGAAGTGCACCGCCTTGCGCTCGCCGTCGACCTCTACAGCGACATGCGTCTCCACGCGGTCGTCGGACATCGGCAGCAGCCGTACGCCCGGCTGCCAGCGCTCGCACAGCGCCTCGGTGACGGCGGACAGCGGATAGCCCGCGGCCAGCATCTGCGTACGGACGATGTGGGTGGCGAAGTCGCGGTCGCCGAGGCCGAACCACTCGGGCCCGGCCCCGTACGCCTTCAGCTCATCCTTTACGGCGAAGGTCTCGTCGGCGCGGCCCCAGCCCTGCTCCTCATGGATGCCGCCGCCGAGGGTGTACATGACGGTGTCGAGGTCGGGGCAGACCTTGAGGCCGAAGAGGTGGATGTCGTCGCCGGTGTTCCCGATGACGGTGACGTCGGCGTCGGGCGCGGCCTGCTTGAGGCCGCGCAGGAAGCGGGCGCCGCCGATGCCACCGGCCAGAACGACTATGCGAGATGCGCGCTGTTGCATGCGGCCCAGTCTGTCAGGGCCGCCTCCGGAGTTGTCGTGTGCATCGGCATCTCGGTGAGGCCGGGGTAGTAGACGTGCAGGCTCACTGCCGGGGTCAGCGCGGCGTTGACGACCTCGTGGGCATAACCCGGCGCGAAGACGCGCTGCGCGCCCGGCGTGAGGGTGCGCCGGGCCGCGCCCGTGGTCTCGGTCAACTCCCCTTCCAGCACCGTGAGCACGCCGGAGGAGGGGCCATGGTCATGTGCGCCGGAGCCTTGCCCGGGGAGCCAGCTGAGCAGCCAGACCTCGTAGCCGGGGCCGGTCTGCAGGCGGTGGTACCAGCGGGTCGTCGGGTCGTACGTGACCAGCGGTGACCAGCGGTCGCGGTCGGCCGCGATGGTCCGGGCGAGTCCGGCGAAGCCGGCGACGGTGGCCGGGTGGGCCGGCTCCGCGGACAGCAGGTGCGGGAGGGCGAGCGGGTCGCCGGCGATGGAGATGTCGCTGAGCATGAGCGATGCGTGGTTTCTCGGGAAGTGGTGCTTGGCGGGCAGGGCGAGGCTGGAGCTGGAGCTCTACAGGGAGCTACAACAGCTGCGACAGCGGCGCGTGGCGCGCGTACCAAACATGGGGTCCAGCAGAGCGTGTCCTGGACCGGATGTCAACCTGATGTCCGGTTTGCTCCGTACGATTCACCTCTTCCGGTTGCCCCCCGAGGCGAAAGGTTTTGTCAGCTCGTTGGAGAGGCAGATGCGGGTTCATCGACCCGCGTACACCGTTGTCGTTCTGTGATGCGACTGTGATCCTTTTCGCTTCTGCGCGCGGGCTGCAACGGGATTGCCGTGCCGATCGTCAGTCCTCCATAAGGGCGACGGCCGACCCGGGGCCCTATGGGAGTGTCATGGTTTCGACCGATATGAACACTATTCGTGAGGGCTTGGTTCCGCAGGGTGAATAAGGGGTCCAATAGCAGATCCCGGCTTGACTGGCCCGGAGTGACGCACTTGTAATTTCACTCGTGTCGTCCGGGCAATTCGATAACGACGGCATCACGGGGAAGCACTTCAGGCAAGCGAGGGGCGCGCACATGACCGAGCTGTTCGAGCACGTGCTGGTCGATGAGGCGGACGAGGAGCTCGGCTGGCAGGAGCGCGCGCTGTGCGCCCAGACCGACCCCGAATCCTTCTTCCCGGAGAAGGGCGGCTCCACGCGGGAGGCGAAGAAGGTCTGCCTCGCCTGCGAGGTCCGCTCGGAGTGCCTCGAGTACGCCCTCGCCAACGACGAACGCTTCGGCATCTGGGGCGGCCTGTCCGAGCGCGAGCGACGGCGGTTGAAGAAGGCGGCTCTCTGACCACGTACACCACATAGCACTGCATAACGGCCGGTACGTCTCCCCAAGCCCTGCACAGGGCAGGCGTACCGGCCGTTAGTGTGGGTGGCCGTCCGCAGCACGTCCCCGTAAAGAGGACCGATGTCCACCCCAAACGCAGCGCCTTCAGCAGGCGGCGCATCAGCGGCGGCCCCCGAGCTGCCGCAGCATGTCGTCACCGCCGTGCTCGTCTCGCACGACGGCGAGCGCTGGCTGCCCGATGTGCTCGCCGGCATCGCCGCGCAGCAGCGCCCCGTGCAGAACGTCATCGCCGCCGACACCGGCTCCGCCGACGGCTCCGCCCGCATCCTGGGCGAGTCGCTCGGCGCCGAGCGGGTGCTGCACCTCGCCCGCCGCACCTCCTTCGGCGCGGCCGTCGACGAGGCCGCCCGCACGGCCGGGCCGCTCGGCCCTGACCAGCTGCCGTATCTCCGCCGGCCGAGCGGCTGGGACCCGGTCACCAGGACCTGGCACGACGAGGCGTACGAGATGCCCGAGCTGCCGCACGGCGAGCCCGTGCAGTGGCTGTGGCTGCTGCACGACGACTCGGCCCCGGAGCCCGGCGCGCTGCAGAGCCTGCTGCGGGTCGCCGCGGCCACCCCGAGCGCCGTTGTCATCGGCCCCAAGCTGCGCGGCTGGTACGACCGCCGGCAGCTGCTGGAGACCGGCGTCTCCATCGCCAACTCGGGCCGCCGCTGGACCGGCATCGACCGGCGCGAGCAGGACCAGGGCCAGCACGACGGCGTACGGGACGTGCTGTCCGTGTCCACCGCCGGGATGCTGATCCGCCGCGATGTCTACGAGCAGCTCGGCGGCTTCGACACCCGGCTGCCGCTGATGCGCGACGACGTCGACCTGTGCTGGCGCGCCCACCAGGCCGGGCACCGGGTGCTGATCGCCCCCGACGCCGTCATGCGGCACGCCGAGGCCGCCGCCCGCGAGCGGCGCTCCATCGACTGCATCGGCCGCGGCCGCGCCAAGGGCGCCAGCCCGCACCGCGTCGACAAGGCAGGGGCCGCCTATGCGCTGCTGGTCAACTCGGCGGCCGGCAAGCTCCCCTGGATCGCCTTCCGGCTGATCCTCGGCACCCTGCTCCGTACCATCGCCTACCTGGTCGGCAAGGTCCCCCGGCAGGCGCTC
Organism: Streptomyces boninensis; assembly: GCF_048572725.1. Classification (NCBI taxonomy): domain Bacteria; kingdom Bacillati; phylum Actinomycetota; class Actinomycetes; order Kitasatosporales; family Streptomycetaceae; genus Streptomyces; species Streptomyces boninensis. The sequence goes on along the minus strand of NZ_CP183837.1, from coordinate 3,780,462 downwards.
GACGAGGTCGCCGGGCTCGGTTCCGTACTGCTGCGGCCGCACCGGATCATCGCCGCGCGCCGCAGGCGCGGCCGCCCCGCCGTCCCGGCGAGCGAGCTGGGGCCGCTCTTCCCGCGGCGCGGGGCGACCCTGCGGGTCACCTTCGAGCAGGTGCTCAGCAACTTCAGCGGCAAGGCGGAGGAGGACCGCTCGGGCGGCGGGCGGCACGGCGCCGTCGAGACCGGCCCTGGGGACGACGAGGCGGACTTTCTCGAGGTCGAGCAGTTCGCCCGGATCAAGCGGGTCGCCCGCAAGCCGGGGCCCGTGCTCTTCGCCGTCCTGCTGCTCGCCTCGCTGATCGCCTGCCGGGCGCTGCTCGGCGGCGGCTCGCTGATGGGCGGCGCGCTGCTGCCCGCGCCCGATGGGGCGGGCGAGCTGTGGTCGCGGTACGTGGACGCCTGGCACCCGCTCGGCGTCGGCGGGACCGAGGCGGCGCCGCCGTATCTCGCGGTGCTCGCCGGGCTCTCGACCGTGCTCTTCGGCTCCACCGACTTCGCGCTCACGCTGCTGCTCGTCTGCTCGGTGCCGCTGGCCGGCTTCACCGCCTACTTCGCGTCCCGCTCGCTGGTGCCGTCCCGGCTGCTGCGCGCCTGGGGCAGCGTCGTGTACGCGGTCCTGCCCGCCGCCACCGGCGCACTCGCCGGCGGCCGGCTCGGCACCTGCGTGCTCGCCATCCTGCTGCCGCTGATCGCCCGCGTCGCGATCGCCGCGAGCGGCCTGCGGCGGGATGCCGCGCGGCCCGCGTGGCGGCCCGCCTGGGCGTACGCGCTGCTGCTGACGATCACCACCGCCTTCACGCCGGTCGTCTGGCCGGTCGCGCTCGTCCTCGCCGCCGCCGTGCTCGGCTTCCGGGCCGCGACCGGGCGCGGACAGCTCGGCGCGTACGGGCTGCGGCTGCTGGCCGCCCTCGCCACCCCGATGGTGGTCCTGGCGCCCTGGTCGCTGCAGCTGCTCTCCTCGCCCTCGCGCTTCTTCGGCGAGGCAGGCCTCGACCGGGCCGCGCCCGACGTCTCCGCGACCGACCTGCTGCTGGCCGCCCCCGGCGGGCCGAACGCCGGCGGCGGCATCCTCCTCGTCGGCGTGCTGCTCGCCGCCCTCGCGGCCCTGCTGCGCGGCGACCGCGAGCTCCCGGTCCGTACCGCCTGGGCCGCCGCCCTCGCCGGCTTCGCCTTCGCGGCGCTCGGCGCGGGCGAGGCCTGGGCGGGCCCGGCTTCGCTCGTCTACGGGCTGGCGCTGCTGGCCGCCGCTGTGCTCGGCGCCGACGGGGCCAGGCACCGCGTCGCCGAGCAGTCCTTCGGCTGGCGGCAGCCCGTCGCCGTCCTCATCGCCGCCGCCTGCGCGCTCGGCCCGCTGCTGCTTGCCGCCGGGTGGATGCTGCGCGGCGCCGACGGGCCGCTGGAGCGGCGCGACGCGGCGCAGGTGCCGGCGTTCGTCGCCGAGGAGGCGGGCACCGCGGACCAGCCGCGCACCCTCGTCCTCGACGGCACCCCCGGCAAGGTCGACTTCACCCTCGTCCGCGGCTCCGGCGCCCGCCTCGGCGACGCCGAACTCGCCGAGAGCGCGGGCGAGGACGACCGGCTGTCCGCCGTCGTCGCGAACCTCGTCGCCGGCTCCGGCGCCGACCAGACCGCCGCGCTGGGCGACTACGCGGTCCGGTATGTGCTCGTACGGCACGACGCGGTACGGGAGTTCGGCCGGGTGCTCGACACCACCACCGGGCTCACCAAGCTCAGCGACCAGAACGGCAGCGCCCTGTGGCGCATCGACCGCAAGGTCTCCCGCGTCACCATCACCGGCGGCAAGCCGGGCCCGGGCCAGGCGGCGGGCGCCGCGGTGGCCCCCGCCGCGGTATCGGCCGGGCCCGTGGACGTACACACCGACATCAAGGCCGGCACGGAAGGCCGGACGCTGCGCCTCGCCGACAGCTTCGACGCGGGCTGGCAGGCCACCCTCGACGGCAAGGCGCTCAAGCCGGTCAAGACCGACGGCTGGGCGCAGGGCTTCGAACTGCCCGCGGCCGGCGGCCGGCTCGACGTCACGTACGACACCCCGCTGAGCCACACCGGCTGGGTCTGGGCGCAGGCCGGCCTCGCGCTGGTCGTGCTGGTGCTCGCGCTGCCCGGCAGGCGGCGGGAGGTCGACGACGACCTGCCGGAGGCTCGATCGGATTCAGCCCCCGCCCCGGTCCCGGCGGAGCCGGTGGCCGGCGAGGGCCGCAGGGCGCGGCGGCTGCGCGCGGCGGCGGCGCAGGGCGCGGGCGCAGGTTCCGGCTCGGGTTCGGGCTCGGGCGAGCAGGTGCCCGACGTACCGGAGCAGGCTCCGCAGCCCGAGCCGCAGCCCGCGGCCGTACCGCCGCAGCCCGACTACGCCGCCTGGGACAGCGCGGGTTACGCCGACCCGTACGGCGCCCAGCAGGCCCAGGACTACGGGCAGACCGGCAGCTACGACTACGACCCGGGCTACTACGCGCAGCCCACCGAGGAGTACGGGCAGCAGCCCCAGCCGGACCAGGCCGCGTACGACTACGCCCAGCAGCCGGCCGAGCAGCACCCGCCAGGCCACGACCCGTCGTACGACTTCCAGGCCTTCGGCACTTCTGGGGACCGCCCCACCGACGGAAGCGACCAGCAGCGATGACCCGCAACACCCTTGCTCTGACCGCCGCCTGCGCCGCCCTCGCCGCCGTCACCGGCGTGGCCGCGCTGACCGTCCCCGACGGCGACGGCACGGACGCCGTCGCCAGGACGGCGAAGCGGCTCCCGGTCGAGCGCGCGACGCTGGTGTGCCCAGCGCCGGCCGGCTCCGACGTCGGCGAGAGCACGTACACCTCCTTCACCCCGAGCGGCACCCCCAGCGAAAAGAGCAAGAAGGGCAGCGCCGCGCTGCACTCCGCGACCCGCGACGACGCGGACGAGGGCGACAAGGGCGACAAGGAAGCGAAGCGCGGCAAGGCCATCGCCGGTCTCAAGCAGCCCGGCAAGCCGGTCATCGCGAAGACCAGCGCGGCGCAGCCCCCCGCGCTCATCGGCCAGGCCGGCGGCGGCTTCGCGCCCGGCTGGACCGTGCAGCAGACCACCGAGATCGACGCGGGCGACGGCCGCGGCCTCTCGGGGGCGCGGTGCATGGCGCCGGACACCGAGTTCTGGTTCCCCGGCGCCTCGACGGACAAGGACCGGCACGACTACGTCACGCTGGCCAACCCCGACGCCGAACCGGCCGTGGTCGACATCGAGCTGCACGGCAAGTCCGGCGACCTGCCCGGCCGTACGGGCGAGGGCATCACCATCCCCGGCCACTCGTCCACCGAGGTGCTGCTCTCCACCCTCACCGACGAGCCGCAGACCAACCTCGCGGTGAAGGTCACCGCCCGCTCGGGCCGCATCGGCGCCGCCGTGCGCGCGGCCGACACCAAGCTCGGCGGCGACTGGCTGCAGGCCTCGGCCGCCCCTTCCCCCTCGCTGGTGATCCCCGGCATCCCCGAGGACGCCACCTCCGCACGCCTGGTCGCCTACGCCCCCGGCGCCGACGACGCCGACGTCAAGCTCCGCCTCGCGGGCCCCGCCAGCAGCATCGCCCCGGCCGGCCACGAGACCCTGCACGTGAAGGCGGGCATGACCGCGGCGGTCGACCTGGGCGACATCACCAAGGGCGAGCCCGGCTCGCTGGTGCTGACGCCGACCGCGAGCGGCGGCACGCCGATTGTCGCGGCGCTACGGGTGACCCGGGGCAAAGGCCGCGAGCAGGAACTGGGCTTCATCCCGGCGACGGCCCCGATCGCCGAGCGCGGCACGGCGGCCGGCAGCCAGGCGAAGGGCAGCACGCTGGCGCTGACCGCGCCCGGCAAGAAGGCGGCGAAGGTGAAGGTCATCTCGTCGGCGGGCAGCGACGGCGGCGAACCGGCCGAGAAGACATATGAGATCAAACCGGGCACGACCAAGTCGGTGACGCCACCGGCGCCGCAGGGCCTGAAGGGCTCCTTCGCGGTGACGGTGGAGAAGGTCTCCGGCGGGACGGTGTACGCGTCGCGCACGCTCACGTCGAAGACGGCGGGCGCGAAGTCCTTCACGGTGCAGGGCGTCCCGGACGACGGCTCGACGGTGGCGGTGCCGGAGGCGGAGCCGGACTTGTCGGTGCTGGGACGGGACTAAAGGAGGAGGGCCTGCGACCCTCAGTCCTGCCCGTACTGCGGATCAACCGACTCCGGCGTGAGCCCCAGCAGTTCGGCGACCTGCTCGACCACGATCTCGTGGACGAGCAGCGCGCGCTCATCACGATTCTTGGCGCGGATCTCCACCGGCCGCCGGTAGACGACGATGCGATCGGGATGCTTGCCCGGTACGGCCTTGATCACCTGCCCCAGCGGCACGGACGCCTCGTCGCCGTCCCACGCGCCGCCCTCCGCCTGCCCGTTGTCCTTCAGCGGTACGTCCAGCACCCCGAACTCCACCTCGGACAGCTGCGACAGCCGCCGCTGCAGCCGCTGCGCGGAGTCGAGCACGAGATCGACGAACGCGTCGGAGCGCGTCACTGCCAGCGGCACCTGCGGCGGTGCCACGGGTCCGCGCATGCCGCGTCCATGGCGGTCGCGCCGGCGCGGCCTGGATTCATCGGTACGGGATGCCGCCCGGTCCTGTGCGTGCTCCATCAATCATGAGCGTAGCCCGCCGGAGCCCTTCGTATGCGGTGCTGCGCGCAGGTTCTCCCCTGGTGGCGCATGTCGGGGAGTGAACATTTCCAGCCTCCTTTTGCCCCTGATCCGGTCGACAAGCGACCGTAGATTTCACACGTATTGACGGCATTTGATCCGCATGCTGACCATCGGCGCCCGCCTCCTGACCGCCCGGCGCAAGATCAGTGCAGGTCAGCGGGGGCAGCACGAGGGGTCCGCGGCGGCAACTCGGGAACGACACGGCAGGGTGACGTGAGGGAGAGTCGTCGCGGCCCGCTCAGGAGTGCGGTACCGTCCAACGCTGTGAGCCCTGTACGTCGCTGTTCGCGCACCGCCTGCGGCCGTCCTGCCGTTGCGACGCTGACGTACGTCTATGCCGATTCCACGGCGGTGCTCGGCCCGCTCGCCACGTATGCCGAGCCGCATTGCTACGACTTGTGCACCGAGCACTCCGAGCGCCTGACGGCCCCGCGCGGCTGGGAAGTCGTCCGCCTCGCCATCGCGCCCGGCCCGGCCCGGCACAGCAGCGACGACCTCGAAGCCCTCGCCAACGCCGTCCGCGAAGCCGCCCGCCCGCACCGCGGCGACGGCTCGGCGGAGCGCGCGATCACCCCCTCGGAGCGGCGGGCCGACCCGATGGAGGTGGCCCGGCGGGGTCACCTGCGGGTGCTCAGGTCCCCCGAGGGCTAGAGCCGGGGCGCCGGGCGCAGCCGGGTCGCTCGCGAGGGTTAGTGTTCGTACGGACATTGACTTACGGGAGGGCTGCCGCCGTGACTGATCTGTCGGGCCTGGTGAAGGCGTACGACGTGCGCGGGGTCGTCCCCGACGACTGGGACGAGCCCCTCGCCGAGCTCTTCGGCGCCGCCTTCGTCCAGGTGACCGGCGCGGACGCGATCGTCGTCGGCCACGACATGCGCCCTTCGTCCCCCGGCCTGTCACGGGCGTTCGCGCGCGGCGCGGCCGACCGCGGGGCGGCGGTGACCGAGATCGGGCTGTGCTCGACGGACCAGCTGTACTTCGCCAGCGGCAGCCTGGACCTGCCCGGCGCGATGTTCACGGCATCGCACAACCCCGCCCAGTACAACGGCATCAAGATGTGCCGCGCCGGCGCCGCGCCCGTAGGCCAGGACACCGGCCTCGGCGAGATCCGCGCGCTGGTCGAGCAGTGGTCGGACACCGGCGCCCCACCGCCTTCGGGCGCCGCCCCGGGCCTGATCACCCAGCGCGACACCCTGACCGACTACGCGGCCCACCTCCGCGGCCTGGTCGACCTGACGTCGAGCCGCCCGCTGAAGGTGGTCGTGGACGCGGGCAACGGGATGGCGGGCCACACGGTGCCGACGGTCTTCGCCGGCCTGCCGATCACCATCGTGCCGATGTACTTCGAACTGGACGGCAGCTTCCCCAACCACGAGGCGAACCCGCTCGACCCGAAGAACCTGGTCGACCTCCAGGCACGGGTCCGCGCGGAGGGCGCGGACGCCGGGCTGGCCTTCGACGGCGACGCGGACCGCTGCTTCGTGATCGACGAACGCGGCGAGCCGGTGTCCCCATCAGCGATCACCGCCCTGGTCGCGGCCCGCGAGCTGGCGAAGAACGGCGGCCAGGGCGTCGTCATCCACAACCTGATCACGTCCTGGTCGGTGCCGGAGGTCGTCAAGGAACACGGCGGCACCCCGGTCCGCACCCGCGTCGGCCACTCCTTCATCAAGCAGGAAATGGCCAAGTCCGGCGCGATCTTCGGCGGCGAACACTCCGCGCACTACTACTTCCGCGACTTCTGGAACGCCGACACGGGGATGCTCGCCGCCCTCCACGTACTCGCCGCACTGGGCGAGCAGCCCGGCCCGCTCTCGGGCCTGGTCTCGTCGTACGACCGCTACGCGGCGTCGGGCGAGATCAACTCGACGGTCGCGGACCAGGCGGGCCGCCTGGCGGCAGTACGCGCGGCTTACGCCGACCAGTCCGGGGTGACCATCGACGAGCTGGACGGCCTGACGCTGACGTCTGCTGACTGGTGGTTCAACCTGCGCCCGTCAAACACGGAGCCCCTGCTCCGCCTGAACGTCGAGGCACGCGACCGCTCCACGATGGAGCGCGTACGAGACGAGGCCCTGACCTTGGTACGCGGCTAGCTGCCCGGGGGCTCTACCCACCCACCCGCCCGTTGCTGTGTGCGTTAGGGGGTGAGCCGGCGCCTGGTGCCATGCGAGCTGCGAGTGGGCTGCGCGCGGCAGCCGGCAGCGCGGCGAGCATGCGGTTGCGCTGCGCGCGGCTGATTCCCACCCGCCCGCCCGTTGCTGTGGGCGGGTGGGGGGCGCCTGGTGCCGTGCGAGGTGCGAGTGCGCTGCGAAGCGGCGCCCGGCAGCGTTACGAGGGTGCGAGGCGCGGGGTGTGGTTGCGCGCGGCGCGGGGCAGCCGGACCGGCGCCCGGCAGTGCTACGAGAGCGCGGGGTCGAAGTGCCGCACGCGGCCACCGGGCCGCCACCCGGCAGCGTTACGAGGGTGTGGGGTGGGGGTGCGCCCGCAGCGCGGGGATGAGCAGCACGTGCCGGCCGAAGGTGTCGGTGCCGCGTGAGGACGTACCCCCACCCCGCACCCGGCCCCCGGCGGCGGCCGGCCCGCTCAAGCCCGCCCGGCGCTTGAGGGCGAGCGCCGCCAGGCGCGATCGCCCAGGGCGCGGCAGCAACATCGCGGCAGCAACATCGCAGCAGCAACATCGCGGCCGGTATCGCCCCCTCCCACGACCGACAGCAACGGGCGGGCGGGCGGGAACAACCCCGCAGAGGTAACCTGACGCAAGCCGACCCACCCGCAGAAACAACGACGAAGCGTAAGGGGCACCCGCATCGTGTCGATCGAATCGAGCCTCCTCGAGATCCTCGCTTGCCCGGCCTGCCACGCCCCCCTCAAGGAGCAGGACGAAGAACTCCGCTGCACCGCAGCGGATTGCGGACTCGCCTACCCGATCCGCGACGGCATCCCCGTACTCCTCGTAGACGAAGCCCGCCGCCAGGCGTAAGGCGAACCCCGCCATGCTGGACGAGACCCGCCTCGACGCCCCCCAGGCCCTCGCCGCCGCGGACCCCCGCCAGCTCCTCCGCGGCACCGCGGAAGCCGGCGCCCGCGTCCGCACCGCGGCTCGCGCCGCCCAGGAAGCCGGCCTCGGCGAGCTCAAGCCCGACGGCCGCCCCCGCGCCCTCTTCATCGCGGGCCTCGGCCCGGCGACGTACTGCATCGCCGACCTCCTCGGCTCCCTCACCGGCGGCGCCTGCCCGGTCACCGCCGTCGAGCCCACCGGCTCCGACTACAACCCGGGCGATCTGCGCTGGGCGCTCCCCGGCTGGGCCGGCCCGCTCGACCTGCTGCTCGTCGTCACCGGGTACGGGCGCGAGCCAGGGCTCGAGGCGCTGGTCGAGCAGGCGTACCGGCGCGGCTGCTCCGTAGCGGCCGTCGCCCCCCGCTCCACCACCATCAGCCAGACCGTCGCCGACCTCCGCGGCCTGCCCATCCCGCTGATCCCGGTCGGCAGCGACCTGGGCAGCCAGGAGGGCGACTACGAGCCCCCGGGCTCCCTCTGGGCGCTGCTCACCCCGCTCCTCCAGCTCACCGACCGCCTCGGTCTCATCGAGGCACCCCCCGCCGCCCTCGACAAGGTCGCCGACCGCCTCGACGCCGTCGCCGAGCGCTGCGGCCCCGCCATCGAGACGTACACGAACCCGGCCAAAACCCTCGCCGTCGAACTCGCCGAATCGCTGCCCCTGCTCTGGGCCGACGGCCCGGTCGCCGCGGCCGCCGGCCGGCACTTCGCCACCGCCCTCGGCGCCATCGCGGGCCGCCCCGCCCTCGCCGCCCCGCTGCCGCACGCGCTGCAGACGCATGCGGCGCTGCTGGCGGGCGAGTTCGGGGCACCGGCGGGCGACGACCCCGACGACTTCTTCCGCGACCGGGTGGAAGAGCCAGAGTCACTCCGCGCCCGGGTGGTCCTCCTCCAGCAGGGCGAGCTCGAAGGTCAGTCCCCGAGCAGAGCCGCCCGCCGCCTGATCAACCACCGCGGCACCCCCGTAAGCGCCCTGGAACCCGCCGAGGGCACCCCCCTCGAAGCCGCCGCGGAGCTGATCGCCACCGGGGATTTCACCGCCGTGTACCTGGCCCTGGCATCGTCGCAGCAGCACTGAGAACCCCGCCCACCAGCGCCCAAGCACGCCGCACCCCGACCGGAAAGCTCCCATGGACCGCCTCACCAACACCGTCCGCCCCTACGCCTGGGGCTCCACCACCGCCATCCCCGAGCTGCTCGGCACCGAGCCCACCGGCGAGCCGCAGGCCGAGATGTGGATGGGCGCCCACCCCGGCGCCCCCTCGCGCGTCGACCGCGGCGGCGGCGCGGTATCCCTCGCGGACGTCATCAAGGCCGACCCGGAGGACGAGCTCGGCGCGGCATCCGTCGAGCGCTTCGGCCCGCAGCTGCCCTTCCTCCTCAAGGCCCTCGCCGCCGCGGCCCCCCTCTCCCTCCAGGTCCACCCCACCATCGACCAGGCCCGCCTCGGCTACCAGCGCGAGGAAGAGGCCGGCGTCCCGATCGACGCCCCGGACCGCAACTACAAGGACGCCAACCACAAGCCCGAGCTCATCTGCGCCCTCACCCTCTTCGAGGGCCTCTGCGGCTTCCGCAGCGCCACCGAGGCCGCCGACCTGATCGACGGCCTCGGCGTCGACTCCCTCACTCCGTACGTCGACCTCCTCCGCGCCAAGCCGGAGGAGGACGCGCTGCGCGAGGTGCTCACCGGGGTGCTGCGCGCCGACAAGGACGAGATGGCCGCCACCGTGGAGGCCGCCGCGGCCGCCGCCGAGCGGCTCGGCACCGGCGAAGGCCCGTACGCCACCGCCTTCGCCACCTACGCCTCCATCGCCCGCAACTACCCCGGCGACCCGGGCGTGATCGCCGCGATGCTGCTCAACACCGTCCAGCTGCAGCCCGGCGAGGCCCTCTACCTCGGCGCCGGAGTCCCGCACGCCTACCTCGACGGCCTCGGCGTCGAAATCATGGCCAACTCCGACAATGTCCTCCGCTGCGGCCTCACCCCGAAGCACGTCGACGTACCCGAACTGCTGAACATCGTCCGCTTCGAAGCCACCGCCCCCGGCATCCTGCACGCGGGCACGGACGGCGCCTTCGACACCCCGGTCGACGACTTCCGCCTCTTCCGCTACGACCTCGACGACGGGCCGCGGTCCCTGGAGGCCCGTACCCCGCAGATCCTCTTCTGCACCGACGGCAGCGCCGAGCTCACTACCCCCGCCGGCGGCCGGCTCTCGCTGCACCGCGGCGAGTCGGCGTACGTGCCGGCGGCGGACGAAGCGGTACATGCGACCGGTTCCGGCACCCTTTTCCGGGCCACCGTGCGGGTCTGAAGCGGGTATGACGCGGGTCTGACGCAGCGAGGTGCCGCGCACCTGACACAATGTGCCCGCCCGTAGCGGAGACCACGAAGGGACTGGCGGGGACGTATGGCTGCAGGAGGCGGAACCAAGGCGATCGTGGCGGCACTCGTCGCCAACCTCTCGATCGCCGCGGCGAAGTTCGTGGCATGGGCCTTCAGCGGGTCGTCATCGATGCTCGCGGAGGGCGTGCACTCGCTCGCGGACTCCGGCAACCAAGGCCTGCTGCTGCTCGGCGGCAAGAAGGCCAAGCGCGCGGCGACGAAGGAGCATCCCTTCGGGTACGGCCGGGAGCGCTACGTCTACGCGTTCCTGGTCTCGATCGTGCTCTTCACGCTCGGCGGGCTCTTCGCGCTCTACGAGGGCTATCACAAGATCCATGACCCGCACCCGATCAAGCACTGGTACTGGCCGGTCGGCGTGCTGGTCTTCGCGATCATCGCGGAGTCGTTCTCGTTCCGTACGGCCATACAGGAGACCAACCACGTCCGCGGCGACCAGGGCTGGTGGGAGTTCATCCGGCGGGCCAAGGCGCCCGAGCTGCCGGTGATCCTGCTGGAGGACCTGGGCGCGCTGGTCGGCCTGGTGCTGGCCCTCTTCGGCGTCACCATCGCGATCTTCACCGACGACGGCGTCTGGGACGGCATCGGCACCCTGTGCATCGGCGTACTGCTGCTGGTCATCGCGGTCGTCCTGATAGTGGAGACGAAGAGCCTGCTGCTCGGCGAGGGCGCGGCCGACGTGGACGTCGAGGCGATCCGCAAGGCGCTCACGGACGGCGAGACCGTCAGCAGCGTCATCCACATGAAGACGATGTACCTCGGCCCGGAGGAACTGCTGGTCGCGGCGAAGATCGCGGTACGGCACGAGGACAGCGCGGAAAAGGTCGCCGAGGCGATCAACGCCGCGGAGTCCCGGGTGCGCGAGGCGGTCCCGACCGCCCGGCAGATCTATCTCGAGCCGGACATATTGCGACCGCAGTCGTAAGCGACATGACGTGGGGCCCGCCGCTGCTAGCGGCGGGCCCCACGTCATGTCCGGAACGGACAGGCTTACTGGATCTCGCCGAGGATCTTCAGAATGTCCGCATCCGAGCCCGCACCCTGCAGTCGCGCCCGGAAGTCGGTGTCCATCAGCTTCCGCGACAGCTGCGCCAGGATGCGCAGGTGCTCGTCGCCCGCGGCCGCCTCGGGCACCGCGATCATGAAGATCAGCTTGGCCAGGGTGCCGTCCATGGAACCCCAGTCGATGCCCTGCTCGGACCGGGAGAACGCGACGACCGGCGCGGTCACCGCATTCGTCTTGGCGTGCGGGATCGCGATCTCCTCGCCGAGCCCGGTGGTGCCCTGCGCCTCGCGGGCGAGGGCGGCCTGGACGAGCGCGTCCTTGTCGGCGACCTTGCCGGTGTCGGCCATCAGGTTCACCAGCTCGCGGATGGCGTCGTCGCGGTTGACGGCGGTGAGCTGCTGCAGGACGGTCTGCTCGGTGAGGTAGCCGGAGAGCACCTCGCCCTGCGCCGACTGGGCCGCTTGGGCCGCCTGAGCCGCGTAGCTCGGAGCCGCGTCCTGGACCTTGTCCTGTGGCACCGGCCGGGTGGTCGAGCTCGTCACCGGAGCCCGGTGGCTCTTCTCGTACGCGGCATGCGCCGTCGACTCGCCGTCCACGGCGGTGGTGTGCGCGGCGGCACCGGCACCGGTCGTGGTGGTGGCGCCCATGCCGTCCAGCGCGGTCGAGGCCATGCCGCCGCCGAGGGCCGCGGCACCGGCACCGGCGCTCGCGGCACCGACGCCCGCCCCCGCTCCCGCAAAGGCCGGCTCCATGCCACCACCGGGCAGACCCTGCTTACGGGCCTGCACACCCAGCAGCGCGACGGTGACCATCGCGGTCACGACCGTCCCGACGATGACCGCCAGGAAGAACATAGGCACGCCACCGACCGCACCCAGCACGGCCACGATCGGACCGCCGTGCGGAACCGCGTCCGTCACCGTGGCCAGACCGGCGATAAGACCCGCCACCGCGCCACCGGCCATATTCGCCGGGATGACGCGGGCTGGATTGGCCGCGGCGAAGGGAATCGCACCTTCTGTGATGCCGAAGAAGCCCATGAACAAAGCCGCCAGTCCCGTCTCCTTCTCCTGCTCGGAGTACAGCCGCCGACGGATCAGCGTGGCCAGACCCTGCCCCAGCGGCGGCACCGGAATGGCCGCCGCACACATGCCCATGACCTCGGGCGACTTCGATACGAGCCCGGCGCCGAAGAGGAACGCGGTCTTGTTGACCGGACCGCCCATGTCGAACGTGATCATCAGGCCGAGGATGATGCCCAGCAGCGCCGCGCTGGCGCCGGTCATGCCGCCCAGCCAGTCGGTGAGCTGCTCGAAGATCCAGGCGATCGGCCGGCCGATCACGTAGATGAAGAAGAGGCCGAGCGCCGTCGTCGCCAGCACCGGGATCACGATGATCGGCATGATCGGCTGGACGAACTTCGGGACCTGCACCTTCTTGATGGCTTGGACCAGATAGCCCGCCAGGAAGCCGGTCGCGATGGCGCCGATGAAGCCGGCGCCCGCCTCGGAGTCGTAGAGGGATCCGGTGTTCGCGATCCAGCCGCCGATCATGCCCGGCACCAGGCCCGGCCGGTCGGCGATGGCGTACGCGATATAGCCGGAGAGGATGGGGACCATCAGGGTGAAGCCGATGGTGCCGATCTGGTTCACGTACCACCAGAAGGTGTCCTCGGGGATGACGAGGCCGCCCTTGGGGTCCTTGTGGCCGCCGATGGACAGCGAGATCGCGATCAGCAGACCGCCGACCACGACGAACGGGATCATGTACGAGACGCCGTTCATCAGCGCCTTGTAGACCGGGCTGCGCTGCTTGCCGCCGCCTCCGCCGCCCGTCGTCTTGTCCAGGGCCGCGCCGCCGCCGGCGCCACCGCCCGCGCCGCCGCCGTACACGGGGGAGCTCTGCACCCGCTCGATCAGGCCCTGGGGGTTGTTGATGCCCTCGCTGACGCCGACGGTCAGCACCCGCTTGCCGACGAAGCGGCTCGGGTCGACGTCCTTGTCGGCGGCGATGATGATCGCGTCTGCGTTCGCGACATCGTTGTCAGTCAGTACGTTCTCGGCGCCGATCGACCCTTGAGTCTCCACCTTCATGTGGTGGCCCATGGCCGTGGCGGCCTGTTCGAGCTTCTCGGCAGCCATGTAGGTGTGGGCGATGCCGGTGGGACAGGCGGTGACCGCGAGCAGGTTCAGTCCCTGCTTGCTCTGCTCGCTCGTCCCCGCCGTGCCGGGGGGATCTGCGGGACTTGTCACGTGGATCGACTCCTTGGGTTCGGGGTCCCCCAGGCCAGTGGCTGTGTCCGGCGGCCCGGGGACGGCTTCGTGCGCGCGCACATGCTCGCAGAACGATCTAGTAGCCCCGCAGTCGGCTCCGCACTTCCACCAAAGGTCACGCCCCCCATTCTCAGCCGGGGTGCGGAGCCTCGCATCCGCGGGAGGCGGCCGCGGCAGTGGCGACAGGCGGCCGCGGCAGTGGCGGGAAATCCCGGGCCACCCGCCCAAGCGGGACCGCCCCTGCGGTAGCTTGGTGGGCAGTGCCAGACGTCGCTGCTGATGGCGGTCGGGCGGATGCCGCGGGCGCGGAGCCGGCCGAGGGAGAGAGGGCCTCCGACGGACTGGGCTGCAGTGAGTGCGCTTGAAGAACAATCGAGCCAGGCTGCGCGGACGCCGCGCGGCTCGCGCCGTATCGCCACACGTATCGCCGCAGCTCAGGAACCCGCCCGAGACAGCAGACACACGACGAATACGCGCTTAGGAGACCGAATGAGCTCCCAGGTCCTCAGCCCCTCCGACTTCAAGGTCGCCGACCTGTCGCTGGCCGCCTTCGGCCGCAAGGAGATCACCCTCGCCGAGCACGAGATGCCCGGCCTGATGGCGATCCGTAAGGAGTACGCCGCTTCGCAGCCGCTGGCCGGCGCCCGGATCATGGGCTCGCTGCACATGACGGTGCAGACCGCGGTCCTCATCGAGACCCTGGTCGCCCTGGGCGCCGAGGTCCGCTGGGTGTCCTGCAACATCTTCTCCACCCAGGACCACGCCGCGGCCGCGGTCGCCGTCGGCCCGAACGGCACCCCGGACAGCCCCCAGGGCATCCCGGTCTTCGCCTGGAAGGGCGAGACGCTGGAGGAGTACTGGTGGTGCACCGAGCAGGCGCTGACCTGGCCGGGCACCGAGACCGGCGGCCCGAACATGATCCTGGACGACGGCGGCGACGCCACCCTCCTCGTCCACAAGGGCGTCGAGTACGAGAAGGCCGGCAAGGTCCCCTCGGTCGAGACCGCCGAGAACGACGAGCACCGCGTCATCCTGCAGCTCCTCAACCGCACCATCACCGAGGGCTCGCAGAAGTGGACCAAGCTCGCCTCGGAGATCCGCGGCGTGACGGAGGAGACCACCACCGGCGTCCACCGCCTGTACGAGATGCACCGTGACGGCACCCTGCTGTTCCCGGCGATCAACGTCAACGACGCGGTGACCAAGTCGAAGTTCGACAACAAGTACGGCTGCCGCCACTCCCTGATCGACGGCATCAACCGCGCCACGGACGTGCTGATCGGCGGCAAGACGGCTGTCGTCTGCGGCTACGGCGACGTGGGCAAGGGCTGCGCGGAGTCGCTGCGGGGCCAGGGCGCCCGCGTGATCATCACCGAGATCGACCCGATCTGCGCCCTGCAGGCGGCGATGGACGGCTACCAGGTCACGACCCTGGACGAGGTCATCGACAAGGGCGACATCTTCGTCACCACGACCGGCAACAAGGACATCATCATGGCCGCCGACATGGCCAAGATGAAGCACCAGGCGATCGTCGGGAACATCGGCCACTTCGACAACGAGATCGACATGGCCGGCCTCGCCCAGATCCCCGGCATCGTCAAGGACGAGGTCAAGCCCCAGGTCCACACCTGGACCTTCCCGGACGGCAAGGTCCTGATCGTCCTCTCCGAGGGCCGCCTCCTCAACCTGGGCAACGCGACCGGCCACCCGTCCTTCGTGATGTCCAACAGCTTCGCGGACCAGACGCTGGCGCAGATCGAGCTCTTCACGAAGCCCGAGGAGTACCCGACTGACGTGTACGTGCTGCCGAAGCACCTGGACGAGAAGGTGGCCCGGCTCCACCTGGACTCCCTGGGCGTGAAGCTCACGGAGCTGCGGCAGGAGCAGGCCGACTACATTGGCGTGAAGGTCGAGGGGCCGTACAAGCCGGACCACTACCGGTACTGATCACAGCGCAGAGTGTTGAGC
>NZ_CP183837.1:1750000-3760000 GCF_048572725.1 Streptomyces boninensis | reverse complement strand
AAAAACACAGGTCCGTGCGAAGCCGTAAGGCGATGTATACGGACTGACGCCTGCCCGGTGCTGGAACGTTAAGGGGACCGGTTAGCGTGGTTTCGATCATGCGAAGCTGAGAACTTAAGCGCCAGTAAACGGCGGTGGTAACTATAACCATCCTAAGGTAGCGAAATTCCTTGTCGGGTAAGTTCCGACCTGCACGAATGGCGTAACGACTTCTCGACTGTCTCAACCATAGGCCCGGTGAAATTGCACTACGAGTAAAGATGCTCGTTTCGCGCAGCAGGACGGAAAGACCCCGGGACCTTTACTATAGCTTGATATTGGTGTTCGGTTCGGCTTGTGTAGGATAGGTGGGAGACTTTGAAACTCATACGCCAGTATGGGTGGAGTCGTCGTTGAAATACCACTCTGGTCGTGCTGGATGTCTAACCTCGGTCCGTGATCCGGATCAGGGACAGTGTCTGGTGGGTAGTTTAACTGGGGCGGTTGCCTCCCAAAGAGTAACGGAGGCGCCCAAAGGTTCCCTCAGCCTGGTTGGTAATCAGGTGGTGAGTGTAAGTGCACAAGGGAGCTTGACTGTGAGACTGACGGGTCGAGCAGGGACGAAAGTCGGGACTAGTGATCCGGCGGTGGCTTGTGGAAGCGCCGTCGCTCAACGGATAAAAGGTACCCCGGGGATAACAGGCTGATCTTCCCCAAGAGTCCATATCGACGGGATGGTTTGGCACCTCGATGTCGGCTCGTCGCATCCTGGGGCTGGAGTCGGTCCCAAGGGTTGGGCTGTTCGCCCATTAAAGCGGCACGCGAGCTGGGTTTAGAACGTCGTGAGACAGTTCGGTCCCTATCCGCTGTGCGCGTAGGAGTCTTGAGAAGGGCTGTCCCTAGTACGAGAGGACCGGGACGGACGGACCTCTGGTGTGCCAGTTGTTCTGCCAAGGGCATGGCTGGTTGGCTACGTTCGGAAAGGATAACCGCTGAAAGCATCTAAGCGGGAAGCCTGCTTCGAGATGAGGACTCCCACCCCCTTGAGGGGTTAAGGCTCCCAGTAGACGACTGGGTTGATAGGCCAGATATGGAAGCCCTGTAAGGGGTGGAGTTGACTGGTACTAATAGGCCGAGGACTTGTCCATAGCTGCTCGCGTCCACTGTCTGGTTTCTGAGACAACAACCGTCTCGCAGCACCCCAGGTCGGGTGCTCCGGTTTGTGTGTTTCATAGTGTTTCGGTGGTCATAGCGTCAGGGAAACGCCCGGTTACATTCCGAACCCGGAAGCTAAGCCTTTCCGCGCCGATGGTACTGCACAGGGGACTGTGTGGGAGAGTAGGTCGCCGCCGAACAATACTTCAAAACGCCTCAACCCCCGGTCTCGTGCCGGGGGTTGAGGCGTTTCTGCGTTGCATGGAGACTGGAGGGATGGCCGAAGAGTTCGCCGCACTGCGCTGGGAAGCACCCGATGAGCACGTGGGTGGGCCCGTTCTGGTCCTGTTGGATCAGACCCGGCTGCCCGTCGAGGAGGTCGAGCTCGCCTGTACGGATGTGCCGGGGCTTGTGCAGGCGATCCAGAGTCTCGCGGTCCGCGGTGCCCCGCTGCTCGGCATCGCCGGCGCGTACGGGGTCGCCCTCGCCGCCGCCCGCGGATACGACGTCGAGGAGGCCGCCGAGCATCTGGCCGGCGCCCGGCCCACCGCCGTAAATCTGGCCTACGGGGTGCGGCGGGCCGCCGACGCGTATCGGGCAGTGCTCCAGGAGGGCGGGACGCAGGCGCAGGCCGCCATGGCCGCGCTGGACGAGGCGCGGGAGCTGCATGCCGAGGACGCCCGCGGGAGCGCGCGGATGGCGGAGCACGGGCTGCGGCTGCTCGGGGAGCTCAGCAGCGGTGGCGGGTTCCGGCTGCTGACGCACTGCAATACCGGACAGCTGGTCTCCGGCGGGGACGGCACCGCGCTCGCGGTCGTCCTCGCGGCGCACCGGGCCGGTGAGCTGCGCCGGCTGTGGGTCGACGAGACGCGGCCGCTGCTGCAGGGCTCGCGGCTGACGGCGTACGAGGCGGCGCGGGCCGGCATGCCGTACACGCTGCTTGCCGACAATGCGGCGGGGTCGCTGTTTGCCGCCGGTGAGGTCGATGCGGTGCTGATCGGGGCGGACCGGATCGCCGCAGATGGGTCGACCGCCAACAAGGTCGGGTCGTATCCGCTGGCGGTGCTGGCGAAGCACCATGGCGTGCCGTTCATCGTCGTCGCGCCCACCACTACCGTCGATATCGACACGCCCGACGGGGCCGCGATCGAGATCGAGCAGCGGCCGGGGAGTGAGATCACCGAGTTCACGGCCCCGCAGACGCTCGCCGGCGAGATTTCGCAGGCCGGTGGCGGGGTCCCGGTCGCGCCGCTGGGCACGCAGGCGTACAACCCGGCCTTTGATGTGACGCCGCCGGAGCTGATTACCGCGATCGTCACCGAGCGTGGTGTGGCCTCGCCCGTTGGTGCTGCTGCGCTGGCGGGGCTGTGTACCCCGGTTATCCACAGGTAGGCCGGAAAGTTCCGTCCGCGCGCTAAGGTGGCTGGTGATTCGGGTCACTGGGATGAGCTGATCATCTGCAGCACGGGGGTCGCCGCGGGGGCCGAGGCGCGCCAACTCCCGTGCGGTCCACCGCCTGCGGGCGGTCAGCCGCGATGCCGCTGGGTGTTTGCGGGAGTGGGGACCGGGTGATCCGTAAACGTGACGGGGATCACCAAGCTACCGGGCGCGCCACCAGCAATGGAATGATGTGCATATGAAGGGACGCGTTCTCGTCGTCGATGACGACACCGCACTGGCGGAGATGCTCGGCATCGTGCTGCGTGGCGAGGGTTTTGAGCCATCGTTCGTGGCCGACGGCGACAAGGCGCTGGCCGCCTTCCGGGAGACCAAGCCGGATCTGGTGCTGCTCGACCTGATGCTGCCCGGCAGGGACGGCATCGAGGTGTGCAGGCTGATCCGCGCCGAGTCCGGCGTGCCGATCGTGATGCTCACCGCCAAGAGCGACACCGTGGATGTTGTTGTCGGGCTCGAGTCGGGGGCCGATGACTACATCGTCAAGCCATTCAAGCCCAAGGAGCTGGTCGCCCGGATCCGGGCGCGGCTGCGCAGGTCCGAGGAGCCGGTGCCGGAGCAGCTGGCCATCGGCGATCTTGTGATCGACGTCGCCGGGCACTCCGTGAAGCGGGAAGGGCAGCAGATCGCGCTGACCCCGCTGGAGTTCGATCTGCTGGTTGCGCTGGCCCGGAAGCCCTGGCAGGTGTTCACCCGCGAGGTGTTGCTGGAGCAGGTCTGGGGCTATCGGCATGCGGCCGACACCCGGCTGGTCAATGTGCATGTGCAGCGGCTGCGGTCCAAGGTCGAGAAGGACCCGGAGCGTCCTGAGATCGTGGTGACCGTGCGCGGCGTCGGCTACAAGGCCGGGCCGGGATAACGGGACCGGAAGACAGTGTCGAGGCTGCTGCTGCAGGACGGCGCGTCCGGCGGTCCGATGCAGCCAGTGCTCCGGCTGCTGCTGCGCTGGGTGCGACGGCCGCTGCTGCCTGCGCTCAGGCTGTGGCGGCGCAATATCCAGGTGCGGGTGGTCGCCACCACCCTGCTGATGTCCATAGGCGTGGTCCTGCTGCTCGGGATCGTCGTCATCGGACAGGTGCGGAACGGGCTGCGGGACGCGAAGCTGCAGACCGCCCAGGTGCAGGTGGACGGCGGCTTCCAGGCCGCCGAGCGAGCCGCCGAGCGGCCGGGCAGGGACAGCGGGACCACCGGCAGGCAGGGCGGCGCGGCCAAGGCGACCACTGTCGACTGGCTCAACAGCCTGGTGGAGGACCTGCAGAGCAGCGGTAAAGGCGTGTATTCCGTCGTGACCATGAGTTCCGATGTCGACAACGGCGCCGGGAATCTGCCGCGGGGCACCCGCTTCATCGACCTCGACCAGGGCAAGCTCGGCCTCAGCCTCCCGCGTGACCTGCGCCAGGAGGTCGAAGAGGGCGATGTGGTCCAGCGCTACGGGCGGGCCTACTACAGCGAGGGCTCCGAGGACGGCGTGGCCTCGCTGATCGTCGGCAAGCTGATGCGGGATCCGAACGGCGGGCGGTATCAGCTCTACTACGTCTTCCCGTTCACGCAGGAGGAGAAGACGCTCAGCCTGGTCAAGGGCACCCTTGCCTCGGCCGGCGTGTTCGTGGTGGTGCTGCTCGGCGCCATCGCCTGGCTGGTGGTGCGCCAGGTGGTCACGCCCGTACGGATGGCCGCGGGGATCTCCGAGCGGCTGGCGGCCGGGCGGCTGCAGGAGCGGATGAAGGTCACCGGCGAGGACGACATCGCGCGGCTCGGTGAGTCCTTCAACAAGATGGCGCAGAACCTGCAGCAGAAGATTCAGCAGTTGGAGGATCTGTCGCGGATGCAGCGGCGGTTTGTCTCCGACGTATCGCATGAGCTGCGGACGCCGCTGACGACCGTGCGGATGGCCGCGGACGTGATCCATGAGGGCCGGGAGGACTTCGACCCGGTGACGGCGCGGTCGGCGGAGCTGCTGCTGGATCAGCTGGACCGGTTCGAGTCGCTGCTGAGCGATCTGCTGGAGATCAGCCGCTTCGACGCGGGGGCGGCGGCGCTGGAGGCGGAGCCGGTCGACCTGCGGGATGTGGTGCGGCGGGTCGTGGACGGCGCGCTGCCGCTGGCGGAGCGGAAGGGCAGCGCCGTTCTCGTACGGGGCGACGCGCAGCCGGTGATCGTCGAGGCGGATGCCCGGCGGGTGGAGCGGGTGCTGCGGAATCTGGTCGTCAATGCTGTGGAGCACGGCGACGGGCGGGATGTCGTGGTGCGGCTGGGGGCGGCCGGGGGTGCGGTGGCCGTGGCCGTACGGGACTACGGGGTCGGGCTGAAGCCGGGGGAGGCGACGCGGGTGTTCAACCGCTTCTGGCGGGCGGATCCGGCGCGGGCCCGTACCACCGGCGGCACTGGCCTGGGGCTTTCCATCGCGGTCGAGGATGCGCGGCTGCATGGCGGCTGGCTGCAGGCGTGGGGGGAGCCGGGCGGCGGCTCGCAGTTCCGGCTGACGCTGCCGCGGACGGTGGGGGAGCCGCTGCGCGGTTCGCCGATACCGCTGGAGCCGGAGGACTCGCGGGCGCATCGCGAGCTGCGCGAGCGGGAGGCGCGCGCGCTCGGCGCCCAGGCCGGTCCGGCGCGCGGCGCGGGGCTGCTCAGCGCCGTACCGGCGCAGGGCCGCGGGCATGCCGCGGCCGACCCGACGGCGCTGCCGGGGAACGGGACGCCGGTGCGCAGGAATGGCGAGCGGGGGTTCGGGACGGATGAGCCCGGTTCCGGGGCGGACGCGCGGGGCTCCCGGGCGGATGAGCGGGAGCGGGGCGCTGAGGCGCGGGCCGGGGAAGGGGATGGCGGTGCTCGGTAGCGGTGCGGGGCTTCGGGGTGGAGTGCGGGGGCTGGCCCTGCTTGCCTGCGGGGCCGTGGTGGCCGGGTGCGCCTCCATGCCGGACAGCGGGGATGTGCCGCCGGGGCCTTCGGCGTCCCAGGGGCCGGAGCAGCAGCAGGTGCGGGTGGATCCGCAGCCGCCGGAGGACGGGATGGAGCCGACGCAGATCGTCAGCGGCTTCCTCGAGGCGCTGATGGCCAATGAGAAGGACTTCCGCACCGCGAAGCGCTATCTGACGAAGGACGAGCGGGCGAGCTGGCAGCCGCAGAAGACGACGGTGCTGCGCGATGAGCCCAGCCCGCGCGAGCTGACGCCGGCGGGGCAGGGCGACGTCAATGCGCGCGGCGAGGGCAAGACGGTCCGCGTCCGGCTGACCGGCACGCAGCTGGCGGTCGTCGACGGGCACAATTCCTATGCCTCCAGCGAGCGGGAGTACCGGAAGGACATCGAGCTCCGCCAGGACGGCGAGGGTGAGTGGCGTATTTCCCAGCCGCCGCAGGGGCTGGTGCTGGGGGAGGGGAACTTCCACCGGACGTATCTGCAGGCCGAGAAGTACTACTTCGGCGCGGTGCACAAGGAGAGCCTGGTGCCCGAGCCGGTGTACGTACGGCGCGGTCTTGACCTCACCGATGCCGTGGAGTCGCTGCTGGACGGGCCCGGCGAGCAGCTGCAGCCCGCGGTGGCGAACCCGATCCCGGGCGGGACGGAGCTCGTCGGGAAGTCGCTCGCGCCGGACGGGGATGTGCTGCGGGTGCGGCTGAAGCTGGCGTCGAAGAAGCGGCTGTCGGGCGATGCCTGTCGGGCGGCGGCGAAGCAGGTGTACTACACGGCCAAGAGCCAGACCCGTGAGCTGGCGAAGGTGGAGCTGGAGCGGGCCGACGGCAAGGCGCTGTGCGGGGTCACCGCCGCGCAGGCGCGGGATGCGCGGCCGGAGCGGTGGTTCGGTCCGCTGTCCCACCAGTACTTCATCGACGACGACCACCGGCTGTCGAAGCTGCCGACGAGTGTCGATGTCGATGCCGACGTCACGCCGGAGCGGGTGTCCGGGCCGCTGGGCGAGGACGGCGAGGACGGGGTGAAGCTGCGCTCGGTCGGCGTGGCGCGCGATGAGCGCGACGCGGCGGCGGTGTCCGAGGACGGCACGAAGATGTATGTGGCGCCGGTCGACACCGACGAGAAGCTGAAGGACCCGGAGCTGACCAGCAAGTCCAAGCGGACCGGCGACGACCGCGGGCTGACCGCGCCGAGCTGGGACGCGTCCGGGGACGTGTGGGTGGCGGACCGTACGGCGGAGGGCTCGACGCTGTACCGGCTGCGGGATGAAGGCCGGGCCAAGGCCGAAGAGGTGCTGCTGCCTCAGTTCGAGGGGCGTATCGAGTCGCTTCGGGTGTCGGCGGAGGGAGCGCGGATCGCGCTGCTGGTCAGGCACGATGGGCGGACGACGCTGCAGCTCGGCTCGATCATGATGAGGTCGGACGGCAAGCTGCTGGTCGCCAAGCTGCAGGACGCGGCGCCGCGGATGGAGGACGTGCGGGCGTTCTCGTGGGCCGGGGAGAGCCAGCTGATCATCGTGGGTACGGAGTCCGGCGGTGCGCAGCAGCTGAAGTACGTGGACACGGACGGCTCGGTGCCGCCGGAGCCGCCGCGCGGGCTGAACGGGGTCACGGCGATCGCGGCGGCGGAGCGGCCGGACCTGCCGCTGATCGCGGATTCCGAGGACGGTGTCGTACGGCTGCCGCTGGGCGCGGACTGGCGGCGGGTGGCGAAGAAGGGGACGGCGCCGGTCTATCCGGGCTAGTCGCCCGGTCTGGAGTGACGGTCAGCGTACGTCGAGGATCTTCTCCCGCATCGCATAGACCACGGCTTCCATCCGGGAGTGGAGCTGGAGCTTCTCCAGGATGTTGCGGACGTGGTTCTTCACGGTGTTTTCGCTGATGAAGAGCTCTTTGGCGATGTCGCGGTTGTTCATGCCGGTGGCCACCAGCTTGAGGACCTCGAGCTCGCGGTCGGTGAGCCGGGGGGCCGGGACCAGGCGGCGCTCGTCGGTGCGCTGGATCATCGACTTGAACTCGGTGAGCAGCTTGGACGCCATCGACGGGCTGATCTGCGACTGGCCGTCCGCGACGGCGCGGATGGCGGCGGAGACCTCGTCGGTGGAGATCTCCTTCAGCAGGTAGCCGGTGGCGCCGGCCTTGATCGCGTCGTAGAGGTCGGCCTCCTCGTCGCTGATCGTCAGCATGATGATCTTCGCACTCGGCACCACCTCCTTGATGGAGGTGCAGGCCTCGATGCCGCCGCGCCTGGGCATCCGGACGTCCATCAGCACGATGTCGGGCAGCAGGTCGGCGGCCTTGTCGAGGGCTTCGGCGCCGTCGCCGGCCTCGCCGACGACCTGGATGTCCTCCTCCTGCGCCAGCACGATCTCCAGGCCGCGGCGGAACAGCTCATGGTCGTCCACGACCAGCACCCGGATCGGCTCGGCGCGCCGCCCGGCCGCGGCCTCGCCGTCCGTCGGCTCCTCGGCCACGGACTCCACGCTCTCCGCCATCGCACTCCCCCCTGTGAAAGCGAACGCCAGCCTGGCGTCCGCCGATTACCCCTGCGACGACATGATTTCATGCCTCGGCGGCGGGGGAGGCACCCCGCCGCCGAGGAGCGGGAATTTAGGCTTCCGGTGGTGTTTCAGATGGCCGGAATCAGCTCCCGCCGAGCGATCCGCCGGCTTCCGACGGTGACTCCTTCTCGATCGGATACGGGTCGAGGTGGATCACGCCATAGTCATAGGCGTGGCGGCGGTAGACGACGCTGGGCATCTTCTTGTCGGAGTCGACGTACAGGTAGAAGTCGTGGCCGACCAGCTCCATCTCGTACAGCGCCTGGTCCAGGGTCATCGGCGAGGCGGCGTGGGTCTTTTCGCGGACCACGAGCGGGCCGTCGCCGTCCACGGCCAGCGGGCCGTTCTTGGACGGGGCCGGAGCCTCCTCGGTCGCGGCGTAGTCGGCCTCGGCGTTGGTGGCGAGGCGGCCGTCCTCGGTCAGCGCGGCAGCGTTCGCCACGACGTCGCCGACCTCGGCTGCCGTGCGGCGGGCCTTGCCGGGGCGCCGCGATGTGCGCTTGTCCTTGTGCTTGCGCAGCAGGGCGTCGAGCTTGCCCGCCGCGAGGTCCAGGGCCGCGTACGGGTCGGCGGCGGACGCCTCCGCGCGGACCACCGGGCCCTTGGAGCGGACCGTGATCTCCACCCGGTCGCTGTGCTCTGCCTGCCGCGGGTTGTGTTCCTTGGACACCTCGACATCGAGGCTGATCACCTTGCCGTCATACTTCTGGATCTTGTCCAGCTTCAGCTTCTCGGCCACGTGCCGGCGGAAACGCTCCGGCACCTCCGTCTTGCGGCCCTTGACGACGATGTCCACGCAGAACTCCGTTCCGGGCGCCCCGCGACGATGGGGCGCACCTTGGTGCATTGGGCTCCGGGCACCGCCGGAGCCTCGGGGTTCTCTTTACCGGCACGTCCCAGGGTGGGCGGGCCGGTTTTCACCTCCTCCTCCCCCGTCGGAGAGCTCCTCACCCTCACACCCCTCACAATCGAACATAGCTCGTGGGGAGAGGCGCGGCACCCCCTGTCGGGTCCGTCCTCCGATCGGGTGGTCTTTCACCCTTCCTATCAGGCAAAACGTAAATTTTCGGTCAGATTGCGATCGAGTCGAACGGGTTCGAACGGATGCGGTTCGGCGTTGGGTGGGCGGCCCGGAGTCTGTGCGCAGGCGAAGGCTGTCCGCGGCGCTGCCACCACGGCTGCGGCGGTGGGTGCCGTGGACAGGCCGTCGCGCAGGGCGCGGGCGGCCTCGGTGAGGGTGGCGCCGGTGGTTATCAGGTCGTCCACGAGGATGATCGTGGGAGTGGAGCGCCGTCCGGGGGCGGTGGTGGCCGGGGTGGTCGCGCCAGCCGCGCCGGCCGCGCCGGCTGCGGCCAGGAGTCCGGCGGCGGACGGGACCGGTTCGAGAGCGCCGTGCAGATTGCGCCGCCGCTGACCGGCGGTCAGGCCCGACTGGTCGGCTACGAGGCGGCGTTGCCGGAGCAGCTGGGTCGTGCGGGCGGGCACCCCGGCGCGGCGCAATGCCGCTGCCGCGGCGAGGGCCAGCCGGCGGGCGGGGTCGTGACCGCGGAGCGCCACCGAGCGGCGGGTGGAGGGGACGGGGGTGAGCAGGACGGGCGCGCCGCGTGTGGTGGTGCGCCCCGCGGTCCGGCTCGCCATGTCAGCGCGCTCCGTCCCGGCGGGCGCCGCCAGCGCCGCGCGCACCACAGCCGCCAGAGCGGCGCCCAGGGGTGCGGCGAGGCGTAACGCACCGCGCTCCTTGTGGGCCAGGAGCATGGCGCGGGGCTCGTCCTCGTAGGGAAGCAGGGCGTGCACCCGCGGTAAGCCGGACGGGCGCGGGTTCGGCGACGCGGGGCGGGGGCGCGCGGACGCCAGGAGGTCGGTGCAGCGGCGGCAGAGCGGGGCGGCGCGTGGCGCCCCGCAGCCTGCGCAGGGGATGGGCAGGATTAGCGCGGTCAGTGCTTTCATGACCCGCACGATGCCGGGTCGGGCCACCGTCCTGCGACCCCCTGTGGATAACTCCGCAACGCCGGCTACGCCATCACTTCCCGCGCCGCCGCCTGCAGCGCAGCCCGGTGTTCCGACGGTGTCACCCGCTCGATGCGGATGTCCGTCGCGCCCACCCAGCTCGCCGCCTCCGCCATTGCCTGCGCGGTCGGGACGACCGCCTTCGCCGGTGTCACGCCGTTCGGCGCGTCGGCGCCCAGCGTGGTGTGGCGGGCCACCAGGGTCGTGCCCTCGCGGGCCGGGTCGACGCGGCCGACGAGCTTGCCGCCCGCCAGGACCGGCATCGCGAAATAGCCGTGTATCCGCTTGGGCTTGGGGACGTACGCCTCCAGGCGGTGGGTGAGGCCGAAGATCCGCTCCGTGCGCGGGCGGTCCCAGATCAGTGAGTCGAAGGGGGAGAGCAGCGTGGTGCGATGCCGGCCCTTCGGGGGTGTGGTGAGGGCGGCCGGGTCGGCCCAGGCCGGCTTGCCCCAGCCCGCCACCTCCACGGGCACCAGGCCCGTATCGGCGATCACGGCATCCACCTGGTCGGCCTTCACGCGGTGATAGTCGGCCAGGTCCGCGCGCGTGGCCACGCCCATGGCCGCGCCGGCCTGGGCGACCAGGCGGCGCAGGCACTCCTCGTCCGTAAGGTCGTCGTGCTGCAGGTCGGCGGGGATGGCGCGCTCTGCCAGGTCATAGACCCGCTTCCAGCCGCGGCGCTGGGTGCAGACCACCTCGCCGGTGTCGAGCAGCCACTCCACCGCGATCTTGGTCTCCGACCAGTCCCACCACGGGCCGCCGTTCTTGGCGCCGCCCAGGTCCGTGGAGGTGAGTGGGCCCTCGGCCTTGAGGCGGTCGAGGATGGGGGCGCAGGCGCGGTCGGCATCCTCCAGGTGATGCCAGCGGCGGCCCTTCGCGCGAAGGGCGCGGCGGCGGAAGGCGAAGAGGGGGTACTCCTCGATGGGGAGGATGCAGGCGGCGTGCGACCAGTACTCGAAGGTGGTGGCCGCGCCCTCCCCGCTCCAGTACGCCCCGTCGACGGCCGCGCGGCCGAGAGCGCCCAGGCGGGCGTACGGGATGAGCTCGTGGGAGCGGGCCAGCACGGAGATCGTGTCGAGCTGGACGGCGCCCAGGCGGCGGAGGACGCCGCGAACGCCTGCGCGGCGGTCGGGTGCGCCGAGGAAGCCTTGCGCGCGCAGGGCGATGCGGCGGGCTTCGTCGGCGGTCAGGGTCTGCTGCGGCATGCGTACGAGGCTAGGCCTCGGGTCTGACAACGCGGCGGTCGTGCTCGGTGCGGGCTGGGTGGGGCGGCTGCGCGAAACGTCCCGGGCCAGCCCGTCCCGCCTTGCGGGACGCCCTCCCCCGGAGGGGCCGAGCCGCCTAGCTCTCCGGCAAATACGGCAAGCTCTCCTGCAAGCCCAAGTCCGACGGCAGCAGTGAGCCCACCCACGCATCCCGCCGCGTGCCCCGGTGGACCAGGCGGGAGCGCTGCGTGCCCTCCATCTGGAAGCCCGCCTTGCGGGCCACCGCGCGTGAGCCCTCGTTGCCGGCCTCCGCGTACCACTCCAGACGGTCGACCTTCAGCGGGCCGAAGGCCCACCGGGCCACCGTCTCCGCGGCTTCCGCCGTGTAGCCGCGGCCGCGCTGTTCCTTTGCGGTCCAGTAGCCGATCTCGGCGACCCGCTCCGCCACCCGGCCAGGGGTGATGCCGACCAGGCCCATGACGCCGGCCAGCGCCCCGGTCTCACGCACCGTGACCGCGAAGTTGTACACCGTGTTGTCGCGCCAGCCCGACGGGCAGATGCGCAGCACGAAGTCTTCCGCGTGCCGCAGCTCGTACGGCGCGGGGACGGTCGTCCAGCGCTGGATGTCGGGGTCCTGGCACGCCGCGTGCACGGCGTCCACGTCGGCCGGCTCCGGAGGGCGGAGCAGCAGCCGCTCGGAGGTGAGCGATACCGGGTCCATGTGCGGAGTCTGCGCGTGTCAGGTCACCCGCGCCAGGGAGTATCGCGTGAGATCCGGCACTTTCCGGCCCTTTCGGGCGTTGAGTGTACGGACGACTGTGCGCAGGGTGCGGCGGCACCTCCCGGCGCCGCCTCGTCCTCGCATACGATGGCCGATGCGGTCCGTACGGAAGACGGGTCGCCAAGGAACTCGACCGTGCCAGGCCCGACCGGCAAGGAGCCCGCCCAAGTGTCCGTCTTCGGCAAACTAATGCGTGCAGGTGAAGGCAAGATCCTGCGCAAGCTGCACCGCACCGCGGACCAGGTCAATTCCATTGAGGCCGATTTCGAGGCCCTCTCGGATGACGAGCTGCGTGAGCTCACCGAGGAGTTCAAGGGGCGGCTCGCCGAGGGCGAGACCCTGGACGACATCCTTCCCGAGGCCTTCGCCGCCGTGCGCGAGGCGGCCCGCCGGGTGCTGGGCCAGCGCCACTACGACGTGCAGATGATGGGCGGCGCCGCGCTGCACGAGGGCTATGTCGCGGAGATGAAGACCGGTGAGGGCAAGACCCTGGTCGGCACGCTGCCCGCGTATCTGAATGCGCTCTCCGGCGAAGGCGTGCACATCGTCACGACGAACGACTATCTGGCGCAGCGCGACTCCGAGTGGATGGGTCGGGTGCACAAGTTCCTTGGCCTCACCGTCGGCTGCATCATGGCGAACATGCCGCCCGCGGAGCGGCGCGAGCAGTACAACTGCGACATTACGTACGGCACCAACAATGAATTCGGCTTCGACTATCTGCGCGACAACATGGCGTGGTCGAGGGACGAGATGGTGCAGCGCGGCCACAACTACGCGATCGTCGACGAGGTCGACTCGATCCTGGTGGACGAGGCCCGTACGCCGCTGATCATTTCCGGTCCCGCCGACCAGGCCACCAAGTGGTACGCCGACTTCGCCAAGCTCGTCACCCGGCTGTCCAAGGGCGAGCCCGCCGATGTGCGCCTTGGCAAGGCCGAGACCGGTGACTATGACGTCGATGAGAAGAAGCGCACCGTCGGCATCCATGAGGCCGGCGTCTCCAAGGTGGAGAACTGGCTGGGCATCGACAACCTCTACGAGTCGGTGAACACCCCCCTGGTCGGCTATCTCAACAACGCCATTAAGGCCAAGGAGCTCTTCAAGAAGGACAAGGACTACGTCGTCATCGACGGCGAAGTCATGATCGTCGACGAGCACACAGGCCGTGTCCTGGCCGGCCGCCGCTACAACGAGGGCATGCACCAGGCGATCGAGGCAAAGGAGGGGGTGGAGATCAAGGACGAGAACCAGACGCTCGCCACGATCACCCTCCAGAACTTCTTCCGCCTCTACGACAAGCTTTCCGGCATGACCGGTACGGCCATGACCGAGGCCGCGGAGTTCCAGCAGATCTACAAGCTGGGCGTCGTCCCGATCCCGACCAACCGCCCCATGGCGCGCCTCGACCAGGCCGACCTGATCTACCGCACCGAGCCGGCGAAGTTCGACGCGGTGGTCGACGACATCGTCGAGAAGCAGGAGAAGGGCCAGCCGGTCCTGGTCGGCACCACCTCGGTCGAGAAGTCCGAGTATCTGTCGCAGCAGCTCGCCAAGCGCGGCGTGCCGCACGAGGTGCTCAACGCCAAGCAGCACCAGCGCGAGGCCTCGATCGTCGCCCAGGCGGGCCGCAAGGGCGCCGTCACGGTGTCGACGAACATGGCGGGCCGCGGTACGGACATCAAGCTCGGCGGCAACCCCGACGACCTCGCCGAGGCCGAGCTGCGCCAGGCCGGACTCGACCCGGTGGAGCAGCCGGACAAGTGGGCGGCCGCGCTGCCCGCCGCCCTGGAGCGGGCCGAGGAGGCCGTCAAGGCCGAGCACGACGAGGTCACCGACCTCGGCGGCCTGTACGTGCTGGGCACCGAGCGGCATGAGTCGCGGCGTATCGACAATCAGCTGCGCGGCCGCTCCGGCCGTCAGGGCGACCCGGGCGAGTCCCGCTTCTATCTGTCGCTCGGCGACGACCTGATGCGCCTCTTCAAGGCGCAGATGGTCGAGCGCGTGATGTCCATGGCGAACGTCCCCGACGACGTCCCGATCGAGAACAAGATGGTCACCCGCGCCATCGCCTCCGCCCAGTCGCAGGTCGAGCAGCAGAACTTCGAGACGCGTAAGAACGTCCTGAAGTACGACGAGGTGCTCAACCGCCAGCGCGAGGTCATCTATGGCGAGCGGCGGCGCGTCCTGGAGGGTGAGGACCTGCACGAGCAGGTGCGTCACTTCATGGACGACACCATCGACGCGTACATCCAGGCGGAGACCGCGGAGGGCTTCGCCGAGGAGTGGGACGTCGACCGCCTGTGGGGCGCCTTCAAGCAGCTGTACCCGGTCACGGTGACCGTCGAGCAGCTCGAGGAGGAAGCCGGGGACCGCGCCGGGATCACGGCGGAGTTCATCGAAGAGGCCATCAAGGACGACATCCACGAGCAGTACGACGCGCGCGAGAAGGAGCTCGGCTCCGAGATCATGCGCGAGCTGGAGCGCCGGGTGGTGCTCTCGGTCCTCGACCGGAAGTGGCGTGAGCACCTCTACGAGATGGACTATCTCCAGGAGGGCATCGGCCTGCGCGCGATGGCGCAGAAGGACCCGCTGGTCGAGTACCAGCGGGAGGGCTACGACATGTTCACCGCCATGATGGACGGCATCAAGGAGGAGTCGGTCGGCTATCTGTTCAACCTGGAGGTCCAGGTCGAGCAGCAGGTCGAGGAGGTGCCGGTGCAGGACGCCGCACCCGCCGACACCGTCGAGGACGCGGTGCCCGCGGGCGCCCGCCCGGCCATCACCGCGAAGGGCCTGGAGCAGCCGCAGCGGCCGAGCGAGCTGCACTTCTCCGCTCCTTCTGAGCAGGGCGATGTCGAGGAGGGCGTGCTCTCGACCGACGGCGAGCCGGTCCGCTCCGCGGCCGACGGCCTCACTCGCGCGGAGCGCCGCAAGCAGCAGCGCGGCGGCAATAACAAGAAGCGCAAGAAGCGCTGACGCCCTTGGGCAGTACGACGCCGGCCGGACCCCGCAGGGGGTCCGGCCGGTTGCTTTTAGTGGCCCACTCCCGGGCCCACGTCCACTGCCGCGCAGCGCCAGCGGTTGTCGTCGGCCAGCTCCAGGCGGAAGGCCAGGGCGCGGGCCCTCGTGCCGTATTCGATGCGGGCGAAGGCCTCGATGGCCCGTGGGTCCGGCTGGTAGCCGTTGCACTGCGCCAGCACCGGGCGGCAGGGGCCGCGCAGGGGTGGGTTCTCGGTCAGTTCCAGCAGTTGCTCGTAGGCCGCGCCGACCGTGTGGCCGAGCATCCAGTGGACCGGCTTCTGGCCGCTCAGGGTCAGGAGCAGGCGCTGGGCGAACCATTCGTGGGGCTGGAGCTCGCGCGGCAGGCCGGGGAAGGCGAAGCGGCGCGGTCTGCGCGGGTCGCGGCGGCCCGGCGGGCGGGTGGTCAGCGCCCTTGGCCGGGCCGATCGGCCTGCCGGTCCCCTTGTCGTACGTGCTCTCTCCACGCCGCTCACCCCCGTGCTACGTGCCCTGCGGTCGGCAGCAGTTCTAGCCGGGCGGCGCGGCGGGCGGCAATGACCGTACGTAGTCGCACGGTCGCGCCGGGAAATTCACCTATCTGGGTGGCGGGGCCGTGGGGTTACGGGGGCCGGGCGGGCGGCCGCGCGCAACAGGAACGGTCCTGCAGCGTCCGCCGGTCCATCCGGACGGGGTACGGGCCCGCCCTTCCGCCGGAGTGCGGGCGCCGCCGGGCGCCACCGTATGCTGTGCGCCATGCGCGTGTACCTGCCGCTGACGCTCCCCTCGCTGGCCGATGTCCACAAGGCCGGTGAGCTGGGCCCGGCCCCGCTGACCGGCTACGCCGTGACTCCGGCGCTGCGCGAGTGGTATGTCTCCGACAACATCGAGGAGCTGGAGTACGCCGCGCTCACCCGCGCCGCCGCCGCCAGCCTGCGGCTGCTCGCCGTCGAGCCGGACGCACCCCGCCGTCGCGTGGTGCTCGCGGCCGAGGTGCCCGACAGCGCCGCGTCCGCCGACCCCGACCACGCCCTCGACCCGGCGGCGCTCGGCGAGGTCCGTATCGACCGGGCGGTGTCGATGAAGCTCGCCGCCGCGGTGCACGTGGACGCGGACGACGCCGAGGCCGACATCCGCGCCGCCGCGGACGTGCTGGGCGCCGCGGACCAGGGCGACGACGACGCGCAGTTCACCGTGGACGGCGCAGACGACCATGAGCTGCTCTGGTTCGGGGTGCAGGAAATTCCCCACCTGATTGTCTGACCCGCGCGCTACGGTCGATGCATGGCGCACTTGGTCTGGGACTGGAACGGCACGCTCTTCCATGACATCGACGCGGTGATAGGGGCGACGAACGCCTCCTTCACCGAGCTCGGGCTGCCCGAGATCACCCTGGAGCGCTATCGGGAGCTGTACTGCGTCCCGGTGCCCAAGTTCTACGAGCGGCTGATGGGGCGGCTGCCCACCGACGCCGAGTGGAAGGTGATGGACGAGACCTTCCACCGGCATTACTGGGCGCGGGCCGAGGCCGCGCGCCTCGCCGAGGGCGCCGCCGATCTGCTCGCCGGGCGGCAGGCGGCCGGGCTCACCCAGTCGGTGTGCTCCCTCGCGCCCCACGACCGCCTCGTACCGCTGCTGCGCGAGCACGGCATCGCCGGGCGCTTCGTCCGCGTCGACGGCATCACCGGGCCCAACGGCGGCGGCAAGGCCGAGCACATGGTGCGCCACCTCGCCGCCATCGACGGCCTCGACCCGGCCCGTACGGTCGTCATCGGCGACGCGGTGGACGACGCCACGGCCGCCGCTGCCGCCGGCGCCCGCGCGGTGCTCTACACCGGCGGCTCGCACAGCCGGACCAGCCTGGAGCAGGCCGGGGTGCCGGTGGTGGACAGCCTCGCGGAGGCGGTGGCGGCGGCGGACAAGCTGGTGGCGTAGCGGCAGTTCCGCCTTACGTCACCGGCGCCTTGGCCCGCAGCACCGTCAGGAATTCGCGCATCCACTTCGAGTGGTCGGGCCAGGCCCGCGAGGACACCAGCATCCCGTCCACGACCGCCTCCGCGTCCTGGAAGGTCGCGCCCGCGCCCTGCATGTCGAGCTCCAGCGCGGGATAGGCGGTGACCCGGCGGCCCTCCAGCGCGCCTACCGCGGCCGTCATCAGCGGGCCGTGGCAGATCTGCGCCACCGGCTTGTCGCCGTCGAAGAAGGCCTTCACGATCTTGCGCAGTTCGGGGTCGTTGCGCAGGTACTCGGGTGCCCGGCCGCCCGGGATCACCAGGGCCACGTAGTGGCCGGGGTCGACCTCGTTGAAGGCCAGGTCGGCGGGCCAGGTGTAGCCGGGCTTCTCGGTGTACGTGTCGAAGCCGTTCTCGAAGTCGTGGACCACGAAGCGGAGCGTCTTGCGGGTGGGCGCGGCGATGTGGACGTCGTAGCCCTCCTCGCGCAGCCGCTGGTACGGGTAGAGGACCTCGAGGGATTCGGCGGCGTCGCCGGTGACGATGAGGATCTTTGCTGCCATGGCGGGCTCCCCAGGAATGAGCGATGGCTGCGGTCTCCCTCCTCAACCTGCTCCGGCCGGGGGCGCCTGACAACATGGCCGGTACGGCCAACTTCCGGCCGATGTTTTGTTTATCCACAGGCAATGACGGACTCCCGCCCGCGGGCAGTAGCCTTGTCCCGTGATCAGCGCGATAGGCCGACGGGGCACCGGTGCCCCGCCCCCGCTTCCGGCGCCCTGCGAGGAGCCGGAGCCCCCTGCTGACGCCGCTCTGCGGTGCCTTAGGTCACAAATGGCCGATAACGGCTCGCTCATCCGCGAATCCGGCATAACGTCGTTTCAAGGCGGTCACCCCGCCGCGCAACGGCGTGCCACCGCAGCACCCATCCACGTAACCGCCACTCGTCACGCAACGGCGCGCGACAGGAGCATGAGGACATGCAGACCAAGCTGGACGAAGCCAAAGCCGAGCTGCTCACCCGGGCGGCCCGGGTAGCCGAGAAGGGCGACAAGGGGGACAAGAGGCAAGGCCTCGACCCGGACACGCTCGCCGCATACCTCCAGCGCTACTACCTGCACACCGCGCCCGACGACCTCACCGACCGCGACCCGGTCGACGTCTTCGGCGCCGCCGTCTCGCACTACCGCCTGGCCCAGCACCGGCCGCAGGGCACCGCGAACGTCCGGGTGCACACCCCGACCGTCGAGGAGAACGGCTGGGCGTCCAGCCACTCCGTGGTCGAGGTGGTCACCGACGACATGCCCTTCCTGGTCGACTCGGTCACCAATGAGCTGACCCGCCAGGGCCGCGGCATCCACCTCGTCATCCACCCGCAGATCGTGGTCCGCCGCGACGTTACGGGCCGCCTCCTGGAGGTCCTCGACGCCGGCCGCGACCCGCATCTCGCGCAGCCCGCCGCCGACGGCTCCCCGGCGCTCCCGCACGACGCGGTCGTCGAGTCCTGGATCCATGTCGAGATCGACCGGGAGACCGACCGGAGCGACCTCAAGCAGATCACCGCCGACCTCGTCCGCGTCCTGTCCGACGTCCGCGAGGCCGTCGAGGACTGGCAGAAGATGCGCGACAGCGCCCTGCGCATCGCCGAGGACCTGGGCTCCGAGCCGCTCCCCGAGGACCTGCCGGAGCGCGATGTCGAGGAGGCCCGCGAGCTGCTGCGCTGGCTCTCCGCCGACCACTTCACCTTCCTGGGCTACCGCGAGTACGAGCTCAGCAAGAACGACGGCGACCAGCTCACCACCGTGCCCGGCACCGGCCTCGGCATCCTGCGCGCCGACCCGTCACACACCGCGGAAGCGCACGACGGCAATGACAGCAAGGCAGGCGTCCCGGCTTCCGAGTCCTTCCACCGCCTCCCCGCCGACGCCCGCGCCAAGGCCCGCGAGCACAAGCTGCTCGTCCTCACGAAGGCCAACAGCCGCGCCACCGTGCACCGGCCGTCCTACCTCGACTACGTCGGCGTGAAGAAGTTCGACCAGGACGGCAATGTCGTCGGCGAGCGCCGCTTCCTCGGCCTCTTCTCCTCGGCCGCGTACACCGAATCGGTCCGCCGCGTCCCGGTCATCCGCCGCAAGGTCGCCGACGTCCTCGCCCGCTCCGGCGTCACGCCCAACAGCCACGACGGCCGCGACCTCCTCCAGATCCTGGAGACGTACCCGCGGGACGAGCTCTTCCAGACGCCGGTGGACGAGCTGCAGTCCATCACCACCGCCGTGCTGTACCTGCAGGAGCGCCGCCGGCTGCGGCTCTTCCTCCGCCAGGAGGAGTACGGCCGCTACTACTCCGCGCTGGTCTACCTCCCCCGCGACCGCTACACCACGACCGTACGGCTGCGCCTGATCGACATCCTCAAGGAGGAACTGGGCGGCGTCTCCGTCGACTTCACCGCCTGGAACACCGAGTCGGTCCTCTCCCGGCTGCACTTCGTGGTCCGCGTCCGCCCCGGCACCGAGCTCCGCGAGCTCACCGAGGCCGACGTCAACCGCATCGAGGAGCGCCTCGCCGACGCCGCCCGCTCCTGGACCGACGGCTTCACCGAGGCGCTCAACGCCGAGCTCGGCGAGGAGCGCGGCACCGAGCTCGCCCACCGGTACGGCGGCTCCTTCCCGGAGGGCTACAAGGAGGACTTCACCCCGCGCACCGCGGTCGCCGACCTCCAGCACTTCGAGCGGCTCACCTCCGCGGGCGGCAGCGAGCGCTTCGCCCTCAGCCTGTACGAGCCGGTGGGCGCCGCCCACGACGAGCGGCGGCTGAAGGTGTACGGCGCAGGGGCCCCCTTCTCGCTCACCAAGGTCCTGCCCGTCCTCCAGGACCTCGGCGTCGAGGTCGTCGAGGAGCGCCCGTACGAGCTGCGCTGCAATGATGGCACCTCCGCCTGGGTCTCGGACTTCGGCCTGAAGCTGCCCCCGGCGGGCAATGGCAATGGCCTCGAGGTCGGCGAGGACACCCGCGAGCGCTTCCAGGACGCCTTCGCCGCGGTCTGGAACCACGAGGCCGAGAGCGACCGCTTCAACGCCCTCGTGCTGACCGCCGGGCTCCACTGGCGGCAGGTGATGGTGCTGCGCGCCTACGCCAAGTACCTGCGCCAGGCGGGCGTCTCCTTCAGCCAGTCGTACATGGAGGACACCCTCCGCACCAATGTGCACACCACCCGCCTGCTGATCTCGCTCTTCCAGGCGCGGATGTCGCCCGAGCACCAGCGGGCCGGCACCGAGCTCACCGACGGCATCCTCGAGGAGCTCGACGGCGCCCTCGACCAGGTCGCGTCGCTGGACGAGGACCGCATCCTGCGCTCCTTCCTGACGATGATCAAGGCGACCCTGCGCACCAACTATTTCCAGAGGGACAGCCAGGGCCACCCGCACGCCTACGTGTCGATGAAGCTCGACCCGCAGGCGATCCCGTTCCTGCCGGAGCCCCGGCCCGCGTACGAGATCTGGGTGTACTCGCCGACCGTCGAGGGCGTCCACCTGCGCTTCGGCAAGGTCGCCCGCGGCGGCCTGCGCTGGTCGGACCGCCGCGAGGACTTCCGTACGGAGATCCTCGGCCTGGTCAAGGCGCAGGAGGTCAAGAACACCGTCATCGTCCCGGCCGGCGCCAAGGGCGGCTTCGTCGGCAAGCGGCTGCCGGACCCGGCAGCCGACCGCGACGCGTGGCTGGCCGAGGGCATCACCTGCTACAAGACCTTCATCTCCGGGATGCTCGACATCACGGACAACATGGCCGGCGGGCAGGTTGTGCACCCCGAGAACGTGGTCCGCCACGACGGCGACGACACCTACCTCGTGGTCGCGGCCGACAAGGGCACCGCCACCTTCTCCGACATCGCCAACGAGGTCGCGGTCGCCTACGGCTTCTGGCTCGGCGACGCCTTCGCCTCCGGCGGCTCGGCCGGCTATGACCACAAGGGCATGGGCATTACGGCCCGCGGCGCCTGGGAGTCCGTCAAGCGGCATTTCCGCGAGCTGGGCACCGACTGCCAGAACGAGGAGTTCACGGCGGTCGGCATCGGCGACATGTCCGGCGACGTGTTCGGCAATGGCATGCTGCTCTCCGAGCAGACCAAGCTCGTGGCCGCCTTCGACCACCGGCACATCTTCATCGACCCGGACCCCGACCCGGCCACCTCGTATGCCGAGCGCCGCCGCGTCTTCGAGCTGCCCCGCTCCTCCTGGGCCGACTACGACACGAAGCTGCTCTCCGACGGCGGCGGCATCCACCCCCGTACGGCCAAGTCGATCACGCTCAACGCCAAGGTGCGCGCGGCCCTCGGCATCGACGGGTCGGTCGCCAAGATCACCCCGGCCGAGCTGATGAAGGCGATCCTGCAGGCCCCCGTGGACCTGCTGTGGAACGGCGGCATCGGCACGTACGTGAAGTCCTCGGTCGAGAACAACCTCGACGTCGGCGACAAGGCCAATGACGCCATCCGCGTCGACGGCCAGGACGTCCGCGCGCAGATCATCGGCGAGGGCGGCAACCTGGGCGCGACCCAACTGGGCCGCATCGAGTTCGCCCGCAGCGGCGGCCCCGAGGGCGCCGGCGGCAAGGTCAACACCGACGCGATCGACAACAGCGCGGGTGTCGACACCTCCGACCACGAAGTGAACATCAAGATCCTGCTGAACGCGGTCGTCGCCGACGGCGACATGACCGTCAAGCAGCGCAACAAGCTCCTCGCCGAGATGACCGACGAGGTCGGCACCCTGGTGCTGCGCAACAACTACGCGCAGAACACCGCGCTCGGCAATGCCGTCACCCAGTCCTCGAGCCTGCTCCACGCCCACCAGCGGCTGATGCGCAAGCTGTCGAAGGAGGGCCGCCTCAACCGGGCCCTGGAGTTCCTGCCGAACGACAAGCAGGTGCGCGAGCGGCTCAGCGGCGGGCACGGCCTGACCCAGCCGGAGCTGGCGGTGCTGCTGGCGTACAACAAGATCACCATGACCGAGGAGCTGATCGGCACCGAGCTCCCGGACGACCCGTACCTGGAGCATCTGCTCTTCGCGTACTTCCCGAAGGCGCTGCAGGAGCGCTTCCCGGAGCAGATCAAGTCGCATGCCCTGCGCCGCGAGATCATCACCACTGTGCTGGTCAACGACACGATCAACTCCGGCGGCACCACCTTCCTGCACCGCCTGAAGGAGGAGACCGGGGCGTCCACGGAAGAGGTTGTACGGGCCCACGCCGCGGCCCGCGAGATCTTCCGGCTCGGCGACATCTGGGACGCGGTCGAGGCGCTCGACAATGTCGTGGCGGCCGACGTCCAGACCCGGGTCAGGCTGCACTCCCGCCGGCTCGTCGAGCGCGGCACCCGCTGGCTGCTCAACAACCGGCCGCAGCCGCTGCAGGTGGCGGAGACCATCGACTTCTTCCGCGACCGGGTCGCCGAGGTGTGGGCCGTGCTGCCGAAGCCGCTGCAGGGCGCGGACCTGGAGTGGTATCAGAAGGTTCTCGGCGAGCTGCAGGACGGCGGGGTGCCGGAGGAGCTGGCGCTGCGGGTGGCCGGATTCTCGGCGGCCTTCCCGATCCTGGATGTCGTGGCGGTCGCGGACCGTACGGAGAAGGACCCGATGGATGTCGCCGAGGTCTACTACGACCTGGGCGACCGGGTGCAGATCAGCCAGCTGATGGACCGGGTGATCGAGCTGCCGCGGGCGGACCGCTGGCAGTCGATGGCCCGCGCCTCCATCCGCGAGGACCTGTACGCGGCGCATGCGCTGCTGACCGCGGACGTGCTGTCGGCGGGCGGGGCGGACTCGACGCCGGAGCAGCGGTTCAAGGCGTGGGAGGAGAAGAACGCCACGATCCTCGGCCGCGCGCGGGCGACGCTCGACGAGATCCAGTCCTCGGACAGCTTCGACCTGGCGAACCTGTCGGTGGCCATGCGGACGATGCGGACGCTGCTGCGGACGAACCGGTGAGGTGAGCCGGGTGGCTCAGGGCGGCGCGCCCGGTCGGGTGACGACTGGGCGTGTTGCCGCTGCCGGGTCCGGCGAGAGCCGGGCCCGGCTCTTCATATTGTCCTTGTGGCAATGAGAAAGAGCGTGCCCCTGACCGCGCTGTCCCTCTTCATCCTCGCCTACCCGCTGATGGGCAGCGCCCCCGCCGAGTTCAAGGCGACGGCCGAGCGGCCCGCCCCCGCGCTGCCGCATCCGGCGGCGCTCACCAACCCCCTGCTGGCGCACCACGAAGCGGCGCGGGCCACGCCGATGGGCCTGACCTGCTCCGATTGAGCCATCTCCGGATGCGGACGGGCGGTGCCGGGCGGAGGCTGCTGCTATGGCATCCGTTCGCCGGCGGCTCGCAGCCGCCGCGGTGCTCGGCACCGTGCTCGCCGCAGCAGGCATACCCATGGCCCGCGCGGCCGGCTCCGGCTGCTTCCCCGGGCTCTGCTCGCGTACGGCCAACGACTCCGGCGCGCCCGTACTCGTCGCCCACGACTGGTGCGGCGACGCCGAGAAGCTGCTCCAGAACGCCCCGCCCTGCGGCGCGGCGGCCACCGACCACCGCCTTGCTACGGGCGCGCGCACTCCGCTCGCCGATGACTGGGACGCGTTTCGGGTGGACGCGGGCCGCTGCTACCGCTTCGACGTAACGGGCCCGCTGAGCAGCGGCCGCACCACCGAGACCGTCGACCGCCGCGCCGCGGCCACCGGCGCCTGGATACGCATACACAACGACGAGACGGCCGAGATAAGGGCCCAGCAGTGCTGACGCAAGGGGAGCAAGCAATGGGCCAGATGACCACGGGACCCGGACCCGGACCCGGACCCGGCCCCGGACCCCGCATCAACCCGGAAGCCTCCGCGGTCGTGGCCCTCTACCGCAAGGCACTCCCGGTCTCGCTCCGCCGCGCCATCGCCGAGCGCTACTCCATCGAGGCCCGCCGCCAGGTGAAGCACCGCCTCGCCACCCTCACCTCCGCCCAGCACACCGACCGCGTACGAGCCGCCCTCCTCGCCCGCCGCCGGCGCGGCCTGGCCGCGGCGCCCGGCCGCCGGGTCATCACGGTCGACGGCCGCCCCCGCATCGCCCACCTGCAGCCGGACCTCTCCCCGCAGCACGCCCGCCGCGCCGCCCTCATGACCGTCACCCGCACGCTGAAGCAGGCGGGCATCGCGTACTTCTGCGTCCGCGGCCGCCCCCGCCAGGCCGCCATCGTCGCCGTATCGGATACGGACCGCGCCCGCACGCTCGACGCCCTGGCCCGGCTGTGCCGCCACAACCCGGCGTACGTCAGCCCGCTCGGCAGCGAGGGCCCTCGGGTGCGGCTGGCGCCCGGCTATGAGCCCGGGGTGTGGCGGCACGTCGGGGCCGGCAAGTGGGGGCTGCGGCTGACGTGGTTCAGGACCGAGCCGAAGGAGCAGCTGGTACTCGGCGAGCGGTACGGCTGCGAGGTCGAGTTCTGGACGCGGGAGGGCGAGCGGCTGGTGGCGCCGCGGCGCAACGGCGTCACCGAGTCGGTGCCCGCGGACGGCGAAGCGGTGGATGTGATCGACGCCGATCGGTGGGGTGTGGGGCGGCTGAAGCTGCGCACGCGGGAGGAGTTCACGCGACCGCTGCCGGGGGATATCACCTTCCCGATCGATGCTGTGTATACGTGGGTCGACGGGAATGATCCAGCCTGGCAGCGGCGTCGGGCGAAGTACGCGGGCGAGGAGTATCACGGCGAGGCGGCGAATGCGGCGCGCTATGCGGACCACGATGAGCTGCGCTATTCGCTGCGCTCGCTGGCGACGTATGCGCCGTGGATCAGGAATGTCTATCTGGTGACGGACGACCAGGCGCCGGTGTGGCTGGACACGGCGCACCCGCGGCTGCGCGTGGTGAGCCACCGCGAGATCTTTACGGACCCGGCGCTGCTGCCGACCTTCAACTCGCACGCCATCGAGAGCCAGTTGCACCACATCGACGGCCTGTCCGAGCACTTCCTCTACCTCAACGACGACGTCTTCCTGGGCGCGGAGACGGTGCCG
Source organism: Streptomyces boninensis (assembly GCF_048572725.1). Lineage (NCBI taxonomy): Bacteria > Bacillati > Actinomycetota > Actinomycetes > Kitasatosporales > Streptomycetaceae > Streptomyces > Streptomyces boninensis. The sequence goes on along the minus strand of NZ_CP183837.1, from coordinate 3,734,959 downwards.
CAGGACTTCTTCATGGGGAACGGGGTGACGAAGTTCTTCCCGTCGCCCGCGCTGGTGCCGCTGGACGACCCCAGCGACGAGGACGTGCCGGTGTCGGTCGCGGCGAAGAACAACCGGCGGCTGATCGAGAACACCTTCGGCGTGCTCCCGGTGCAGAAGATGAAGCACACGCCGCACGCGCTGCGGCGCAGCGTGCTGGCGGAGATCGAGTCGCGGTTCACGGCGGAGCACGGGGCGACCGCGTCGCACCGCTTCCGCAGCCGGGCGGACCTGGCGATTCCGTCGTCGCTGCACCACTATTACGCCTTCCATACGGGCCGTTCGACCACGGGCTCGATCACCTACGGCTACTTCGACCTGTCGAACCCCAACTCCGCGAACCGCCTCGACCGCCTGCTGGCGACGCGCGACCGGCGGGTCTTCTGCATCAACGACACGGTGTCGACGGAGGACGAGAGCGAGGGCCAGACGGAGCGGCTGCGCCCGTTCCTGGAGGCGTATTTCCCGGTGCCGAGCCCGTACGAGATGGCGTCATGAGGGCGGCCATGCGGCGGCTCGCGCGGCGGGTCCTGAAGCGACCGGCGCCGGGGCGGCTGCCGCTGCTGGAGGCGGAGCACCTGTCCGTACTCGACGGCCGGACCCTGAACGTATGCGTGCGGCTGCCCGCGGAGGCGGCGGCGCGCGGGCAGCGGGTGTGGCTGTGCACGGGGGGCGGGGAGCGGGAGTTGGCTGTGGTGGGGTCGCGTGGAGAGGGCGCATTCGTGCTTACGGAAGCGGGCGCCGCGGACCCGGGTCAGGCGCCAGAGCCGCAGGTACCCACCTGCACCCTGCCTGAACTCCCGCTCACCGGCCACCGCCACCAGCCGCTGTCGGTACGCATCGGCAAGACCTCGTACGCCATCGCCCCACCCCCCACCGAGCCCCGCGCCGACGGCCCCACCCGGCCCGACCCGCCGCGCTCCGACGGCCGTCACGTCACCGTCATCGAGCGCGCCGGTGCCGTGGCCCTCGCCTGCCGGACGCTGCCGCCCACGGCGCACGTGGAGGGCATCGACGTCGGCTGGCTGCGGCTCACCGTCACCGGCCGGCTGGTGGGGGCGGCGGCGCCCGCGCACGGCGCCGTCGCCGAACTGGTGCCCCGCGACGGCGGCCCGCCCGTACCGCTGACCGGACTCGGCTGGAACGGCACCGCCTTCACCCTGACCGTAACCGCGGCCGAGCTGGCACCTGCGGTGAGGACACCCGAGCCGGCAAGCCCAGGGCGCCCCGCCGCTCCCGCCGCCCCCGCCCCCCGCACCTTCGACATCCGCCTCCACCTCCCGCCGCACCCGAAGCCGCTCCGCCTGGCCCGCGCCCTCACCGACATCACCGTGCCCAAGTCCGTGCACCGCCTGCCCACCCGCGTGCTCCGGGACCCCGGCCGCTCCGCGGCCAGCGTGGCCATCCGCATCGAGCCCTGTTCCACCCCCACAGCCATCCGTATCCAGCCCTACTTCACCCCCACCGGCCGGCTGGCCCTCACCCTGGAGGCGATCGCGTGCGGATCACTTTCCTGATCACCTGGGTCGATGAGATGGGCGGCACCGAGCAGGCCGTTCTCACCCAGGCCAAGCACCTCGCGGGGGAGGGGCACGAGGTCGAGGTCGTCAGCGTCTTCCGCACCCGCGAGGAGTCCTTCTTCGCCGCCGCCGACGGGGTCGCCGTCCGCTATCTCGTCGACCGCACCGGGACCGTCCCCCGCCCGGTCCGCGCCAGCGGCCTCACCGACGACGAGTGCCGCGCCCTGGCCGCCACCCGCAGCGCCCTGATCGACCCGCGCTGGGAGCCCGCCTTCGACGGCCTCTCCGACATCGAGCTCGACCTGGCCCTGCGTACCGTCACCACCGACGTCATCGTCACCGCCTCCCCGGCCCTGATGTCGGCCGTAGCCGACCTCACCCCCGCCGAGGTCATCCGCGTGCACCAGGAGCACCGGCCCTCCCAGCACCGCGGCGATACGGGCGGCCCGCTGCTCGCCCGCGCGCCCGAGCTGGACGCCGTCGTGGTCCTGACCGACTGGACCAAAGACTGGTTCACCGAGTCGCTAGGCGCCGCCGCGCCCCGCCTGGAGACCATTCCCAACGCCATCCCCGACGGCTTCCGCCCCCGCTCCTCCCGTACGTCCAAAACCATCGTCGTCCCCCGTCGCCTCGTCCCCGACAAGCAGGTCGACCACGCGATCATCGCCTTCGGCAAGGCGGCCGTCGAGCACCCGGACTGGAAGCTGCGGATCTTCGGCGACGGCCCGCTGCTCGGCCGGATGCGCCGGCTCGTCGAGGAGCTCGGGCTGCACGACTCCGTCGAGATCATGGGCCCGACCCGGCACATGACCGACGAGTGGGCGAAGGCGGCCTTCACGGTCCTCCCCTCCGAGACCGAGGGCTTCGGGCTCGTCCTCGTGGAGGCCTTTGCCGCCGGGGTGCCGGCGGTGGCGTACGACGTGCCGACCGGGCCCGCCGAGATCATCCGGCACGGGGCCGACGGGCTGCTGGTCGAGGCCGCCGACACGGAGGCGCTGGCGGCGGCCATGGAGCGGCTGATGGCCGACGAGGCGCTGCTGCACCGGATGGGCGCGGCGGCGCTGGAGGGCGCGGACCGCTTCTCGGCGGCCCGTATCAACGCGGCCTGGGAACGGCTCTTCGAGGAGCTCTACGCGGGCCGCGCCGACCCAGCCCGTCTCCCCGCCCGCGCCGACCGCGCCGGCCACCGCAAGGCCGTCACCGCGGGCGGCGGCTTCCAGCCCTCGGCCCCCGCGTCCAGGATCTCCCCATCCGCCGGCGACCAGCGCGCCCGCGAGGACGAACTCCTCGCCACCGACGCATCCTTGGTCCGCTCGGCAGGTCAGCTCGCCTACGTCCGCGACGACCTGCCGGCGGCCCGCGCGTACGAGGAGAACCTGCGGCTGGCCGCGGACGCGCTGGAGGCCGCGGACATCCCGTACGTCCTCCTCCGCGACCGCGACGACCCCCCGCACCGCCGCCTCGCCGTGGACACGGCGCTGCAGGCGGACGTGCGTGCGGCGCTGGCGCGGGCGTATCCGGGACAGGCGGTATACGCGGAGCTGCTCGGCCCGGTGACGGACGCGCCGGGCGCGGTGCTCGCGGAGCGGCTCGGCGGCGTGGGCGAGGTGTGCGGGCTGCGGCTGTGCCGCCCGGTCCTGACGAGCGGGCGGACGCTGCGCTACGGGCCGGGCTTCGGCTGCGACATCGAGTTCTGGCCGTACGACGAGCTGCGCGGCGGCTATGCGGCCCCGCGGCGCCCGACCGCGCTGGGTCCGGTGCTGCCGACGGTGCTGCCGAACGCGGTCGCGCGGGTGCGCGACCGGGCGTATCCGACGCTGGAGGACTTCAACGAACCGCTCGTCACCGACCTCGACTTCCCGATCGACGCGGTCTACACATGGGTCGACGACGCCGACCCGGAGTGGCAGCAGCGATTGAACGCCAAGCGGGCGGAGCTGGGCCTGCCGCCGAAGCCACGCGCGGAGGGACCGGCCGGCGACGCCGCCGCCCGCTTCCGCAACCGCGACGAGCTGCGCTACTCGCTGCGCTCGCTGGCGATGTACGCCCCCTGGATCCGCACGATCTACCTGGTCACGGACGGCCAGCGGCCGGCGTGGCTGAAGGCGGAACACCCGGGCCTGAAGATCGTCGACCACCGCGCCCTGTGGGACGACCCGGCCCCGCTCCCGGTCTTCAACTCCCACGCCATCGAGTCCCGCCTCCACCACATCGAGGACCTGTCGGAGCACTTCCTCTACCTCAACGACGACTTCTTCCTCGGCCGCCCGGTCGCCCCGAACCGTTTCTTCCGCTCCAACGGCAACAGCCGCTTCTTCTGGTCCCCGACGGCGATCCCGCCGGGCGAGGCGACGGCGGCGGACGAGGGCTACTTCGCGGCGGCCAAGAACAACCGCCGACTGCTGAAGGACCGCTTCGGAGTGACAGTGACGAACGGCTTCCTGCACGCCCCGTACCCCCTGCGGCGCAGCGTCCTGACCCGCATCACCGAGGAATTCGCCGAGCCCCTGGCCCGCACCTCCCGCTCGGCGCTGCGCGACTGGCGCGACGTATCCCTGGTGTCCTCGCTGCACCACCACTACGGCTACCTGACGGGCACGGCGGAGCCGGGCGGCATCCGGTGCGGATACGTCGACACGGGCCGCTACGAACAGCAGCACCTGCTGACCCGCCTGCTGGCGAGCCGCGCGAAGGACGTCTTCTGCCTGGGCGAGGGCGCGGAGAGCGAGGTACCGGAAGGGGAGCAGGCGCAGGTCATGCGGGCGTTTCTGGAGGCGTATTTCCCGGTGCCGGGCCCGTATGAGCGGGGCGGCGTCAGCGGGTGACGAACCACAGCGACGACGGGAAATGCCCCTCGGCCGCCTGCCCGGCCCGCAGCCCGAATGTCCCCGGCTGCGGCCGGTAGCCCGGGAAAAGCTCGGCCAGGTCGTCCGGCCGGGTGTAGTGGAGGTGGCTCATGCACGCGGAAATGCGGGCCCTGGAGTTGTGCGTGAGATAGGCCCGTACGAGAGACGTCTCCGACCAGTGGAAGACGGTGTCGAAGAGGTCCCGCTGGTAGTCGTACGGCAGACAGATGTCGTGTACGTGGACCAGGACACCGGGCGCCAGCCGGGGAAAGACCTCGAGCACCAGGAAATTGACGTCGCTGCCCGGCTTTACGACATGCGATGAATCCACGAAGAGCACATCGCCCGCCGCCAGCGACGTGAACAGCGACAGGTCGGCCGCCTGTACCGGGGTGCGGTGCAGCGTCACCCGCGGGTGCTCGCGCAGCCAGGGCCGCGGATGCGGCTCCACACAGGTCACCGCGCCGGTGCTGCCCTCCCGCTCGTTGAGCGCGAGCGCGTGCAGCGCCAACTTCGTGGACACTCCGCTGCCGACCTCCAGGTAGCGGCGGGGGCGGGTGCCGCGGAGGACGCCGTGCAGGGCCTGGGCCTCCACATGGCCGTAGCCGGGGCCGGACTCCGCGCTGCGCAGGTAGACCTCGTTGCCGCGGTATTCCTCGCGATACGGCTCGCACAGCGAGGCGAGCCACGCCATTTGCGCGTCGAGGTCGATGTCGAGGCCGGGCAGCTGGGACGGCCGCTCCCACTGCTCCCGGGTCGCCGCGAGTCCGCGCAGATCCGGGGCGGGTGAGTAGTAGTGGCGCGGCGATACGAGTACCCCGGCCCGGGAAAGGCTCCGGTTCGCGGTTACCGCACCGCGCTTTGCGGCCCGCCGGAGCTGCCGGCCGAGCAATTGACGAGTCGTGGGGCGTGGCACGGGGACAAGGTAATCCAGCATTCGACAATTCCGCGCTCCATCGAATGGTCCGACTTTGCCGTGTCTCGGCGTGGGATGACGTTCGCCGTGCTTTGCGCTCCATTTACTGATAGGACAAATCGGACAGCGCGGAAGGGTAAGTGAATGGTGGGCATCGACGCGGTCGTCACCGGGGCCGGCGGATTCATCGGCGGGCATCTGACCCGGCGTCTGCTGGCCGAGGGAAAGACGGTCAGGGCCGTGGACAAGAAGCCGCTCACCGAGTGGTACCAAGTGCACGACGGCGCCGACAACATCGTCGCCGACGTATCGCTGCGCCCCCTCTGCGACCGGGTGCTCGACGGCGGCGCGGGCGAGGTCTACCACCTCGCCGCCGACATGGGCGGGATGGGCTTCATCGAGGCCAACAAGGCCGCCTGCATGCTCTCCGTCCTCTCCAGCACCCACATGCTGATGGCCGCCCGCGAGGCCGGCGCGGACCGCTACTTCTACTCCTCCTCCGCCTGCGTCTACGCCGCCGACAAGCAGACGGACACGGCAGTGCTGCCGCTCCGCGAGGAGGACGCCTACCCGGCGATGGCCGAGGACGGCTACGGCTGGGAGAAGCTGTTCAGCGAGCGCATGGCCCGCCACTTCCGCGAGGATTACGGGCTGACCACCCGGATGGCCCGCTACCACAACGTGTACGGCCCGCACGGCACTTGGGACGGCGGCCGCGAGAAGGCGCCGGCCGCGGCCTGCCGCAAGATCGCCGTCGCCGCGCTCACCGGCAAGCGCGAGGTGGAGATCTGGGGCGACGGCGAGCAGACCCGCAGCTTCATGTACATCGACGACTGCGTCGAGGGCACCCTGCGCATCGCCCGCAGCGGCGTCACCGAGCCGCTGAACCTCGGCTCGGACCAGCTGGTCTCCATCAACCAGCTGTATGCCCTGGTCGAGGACATCGCCGGGGTCGAGCTGACGTACCGCCACATCCCGGGCCCGCTCGGGGTGCGCGGCCGCAACAGCGACAACACCCGCATCCAGAAGGAGCTCGACTGGGCGCCCTCCATCACCCTGCGCGAGGGCCTGGAGGAGACCTACCGCTGGATCCATGACCAGGTCGCCGCCCGCCTCGGCGGCCGCGACTACGTCAACTGAGCACCATGGCAGGCATTCCGCGCGTCGACGTACTCGGCGTCGAGGTGAGCGCCGTCGACCGCGCTCTGGCCCTGGACACCATCACCGGCTGGATCGAGCGCCGCGAGCGCCACTATGTGTGCGTCACCGGGGTGCACGGGGTCATGGAGTCCAGGCGCGACCCCGCGCTGCGGGCGATCCACAATGCCTCGGGGCTGACCGTCCCCGACGGCATGCCGATGGTGTGGGCGGGCCACCGGGCCGGTGCCGGCGGAATGCGGCGGGTGTACGGCCCCGACCTGATGCTGGACGTGCTGCGCAGGGGTGCGGAGCGGGGCTGGGGCTCGTATCTCTACGGGGGCGGCGAGGGCGTACCGGAGCTGCTGGGCAGCGAACTCGGCGGGCGCGTCCCGGGACTGAAGGTGGTGGGCGCCCTCTCGCCCCCGTTCCGCCCGCTGACGCCGCGCGAGGAGCGCGAGATCGCGGACCGGATCAACGACAGCGGCGCGGACCTGGTGTGGGTGGGCCTGTCCACGCCCAAGCAGGAGCGCTGGATGGCCGCCTTCCGCGACCGCCTCCGGGCCCCTGTACTGCTCGGTGTGGGCGCCGCGTTCGACTTCCACGCGGGGCTGAAGCCGCAGGCGCCCGCCTGGATGGCGGAGCGTGGGCTGGAGTGGTGCTACCGCCTCGCCAAGGAGCCGAGAAGGCTGTGGCGGCGCTATCTGCGCAACAACCCCGCCTATCTCGTGCAGTCCGCCATCCGGCCGCCCCGGCTGCTCGCCGCGCCGGAGGAGAGGGCGGAGGCGTGAGACCGCTCCGTATCGCGCTGGTGCACAGCTTCTACCGCAGCGCGCAGCCCAGCGGTGAGAACGAGGTGGTGCGCGACCAGGCGGCGGCGCTGGCGGCGGCGGGGCACGAGGTCCGGCTCGTCGCCGAGCACAGCGACCGTCGCGCGGGAGCGAGGCTCTACCCCCTCCAAGCCGCCGTCACCGTCGCCTCCGGGCGCGGTCCCTCGCCGGTCGCGGAGCTGCGCGAGTTCCGGCCGGACGTCGTCCATGTGCACAATCTCTTCCCGAACTTCGGCACCTCCTGGCTGCGCGCCTGGACCGGCCCGCTGGTCGCGACCCTGCACAACTTCAGGCCGCTGTGCGCCGGAGCCGGCCTGCACCGCGACGGCCGCGACTGCACCCTGTGCCCGGACGGTGACCGCTGGGCGGGGCTGCGGCACGCCTGCTACCGCGGCTCCCGCGCCGCGACCCTGCCGCTGTCGCTGGCCGGACGCCACGGCGCCGCCGGACACCCGCTGCTGGCGCGGGCCGACCGGCTGGTGGTGCTGTCCGAGCCGAGCCGCCGGATGTACGTTCGGGCCGGGGTGGACGAGCAGCGGCTCGCCGTGATGCCCAACTTCGTACCCGAGGTCCAGGGCAGCGGCCGGGGCGACGGCCCCTGGCTGTACGCGGGCCGGCTGAGCGCCGAGAAGGGCATCGTCGAGCTGCTGCGCGCGTGGCCCAAGACCGTGCCGCTCGACGTGGCGGGCAGCGGCGAGCTGGAGGCCGAGTGCCGTGCCCTGGCCCCCGGTTCGGTGCGGTTCCTGGGCGCACTGGACCGCGACGAGCTGCGCCGCAGGCTGCCGCACTGGCGGGGGCTGGTGTTCCCCAGCACCTGCCGGGAGGGCGGCCCGACGGTGTATCTGGAGGCGCTGGCAGCCGGGTTGCCGGTCCTCGCCCTCGAGGGCTCCTCGGTCCCTGAGGCGGTACGGGCCGACGGCACCGGGTGGGTGGCGTCCTGGGAGCGGCCGCTGCGGCCCGTGCTGGAGCAGGCGGAGCGGGAGCTGCCCGGGCTGCGTACGCACTGCAAGGCGGTCTTCGCCCGCCGCTACGGCGAAACCCGCTGGCTGCGAGAGGTGCGGGAGGTCTATGCCGCCGCGGGGAGCCGCTGACCGGCTCGGCCTGACCGCGAAGCGGCTGGCCGGCGGCTTCTCCTGGGAGGTCGCCGCGGCCGGCACCGCGATCCTGCTGCAGCTCGGGTACGCCGCCTACACCGGGCGCCACGTCACCGCGGCGCACTTCGGCGCGTACGCCACCGCCCTGGCCATCGTGCACTTCAGCGCCACCTTCGCCGAGGGCTTCGGGCAGCTGGTGCTCACCTACAGCGGCGGCCGGCCGGGCCAACTGCGCCGGTCGCTGCTGCTGGCCGGCTGTGTCGGCGCAACAACGTGCCTGCTGTTCGAGGCCGTCGCGCCGCTGTGGGGGCTGATCTGGCCGGAGGTGCCGGGTCTTGTCGAGTTCGTACGGCTGCTGGTGCTGGCGAACCTGGTCGCCCCCGCGGCCGCCGTGTGCACGGCCGGGCTGCGGGCCTCGCTGCGCTTCCGGACCGCGGCGCTGCTCGAACTCCTCGGCCAGGCAACCGCCATGGCGCTGGCGCTGGCGCTGCTGCGGCAGGGCTGGAATCCCTTCGCGATCGCGATGCCCGCCACCGTGGGCACCGCGGTCCCGCTGCTCGGCGGCCTGCTCCTGCTGGCTCCGCGGCTGCGTGGACGGGGCGGCGCGGAGCCGTATCGCGCGCTGGTCCGGCAGCTGTGGATCTGCACCCGCTACACGATGCTGCAGTCGGTGATCTTCTCCGTGCCGATGTGGCTGGCCGCCGCGGTCCTGGGCGCGGCGGGCGCCGGACACTACTCCCGCGCCTTCTACTTCGCCTCCATCATGTCCGGCGTGCTCACCAACGGCCTGTCACGGATCGCCATCCCGGCGCTGGCCCGGGTGCGGGACGCGGCCGAGCCGCTCGGCCCGGCGATCGCGCGGGCGCACGGCGCCACCTGCCTGCTGCTGGCGCCGGCGGTCACGCTGATGGCCGGGCTGGGGCCCATGGGTCTCGTCCTGCTGCTCGGGCCCGGATGGGGACAGGCGGCCGAGCTGCTGCCCTGGTTCCTGCCCGGGCTGGCGCTGCAGGTGCTGTGCGTCCTGGGCTGGCAGATCGATCTGGTGCGGGGCGACAAAGGCGGGGTGCTGCGGACCCAGGCCGTGGCGCTGGGCGTGATGCTGGCCGCCGCCGCGGCGGTGCCGGCCCTGGGGGACGCGCGGGCCCTGGCGCTGGCGACCCTGCCGGCCACCGCCGCGGTGCACGGCCTGCAGGTCAGCCGCTGGCGCCGGCGCGGGCTGCTGCGGCTGCGGGGGTGGCTTCCCGCGGTGGGGCGGGGCGCGGCAGTGGTGCCGGGGCAGCATCGCGCACCGCCGAGTGCAGCACCGCCAGGAGCACCAGCATCGAGACGAACTGCGGGCTGAACCCGGAACCGCGCAGCGCCCCGTCCGTAAGGCATGCCACCAGCACCAGTGCGGTGAGCGCCAGGGTCAGCCCGCCCGTGGTCCGGGCGCCGCGCCAGGCGACGGCCACCAGAGCGATCAGGAAGACGGCGAGTCCGGCGGCACCCACCAGGCCGGAGGTGCCGAGGGTCTGCAGCAGCTGGTTGTGGGCGTGGTCGTACGCGCCCCGGTTCGGGGACGCCGGATCGAGGAAGAGCGAAGGGCCGTAGCCGAACAGCATGCTGGAGTCGAAGGCGGTCCAGGCGACCTGCCACGGCAGGGTGCGCCCGTGGACGGACGAGATCTCCTGGGAGTTCACCAGCGCGGACAGCCAGGTCACCAGGCCCGGCGAGACCAGCAGGGCGAGCGATCCGGCGCCGCCGAGCATTAGGAGCCGCTTGAGCAGCGGGTGCACCCGCGGTCCTGATCGTTCGCGCCGGTAGAGCAGGGGCAGGGCCACCAGCGCCATGGCCCATGCCGTACGGGACTGGGCGAGGATCAGCACCGCACCCGCGGCCGCGGCGTGCCAGGCCCAGCCCGGGCGGCGCAGCACCGGTGCGAGCTCCAGCACCAGCGCCGCCGCGGCCAGCATCCCCAGCAGGATCGGATGGTTCGTCAGACCGGCCAGCCGGCCGCTGGCCAGCAGCCAGTCCAGCCGCAGGAACTGCGTGTCGTGCGCGATCGTCGCCCAGCCCGGCGCCACCAGCAGCGCGGCCAGGCTGCCCCACGTATAGCAGCGCAGCAGCCGGCGCAGCCGGGGCAGCAGCTCCGCCTGCGGTACGGACGGTGCCACCCGCAGCGCGACCACGAGGAGCACCGGCAGCCAGAGCCGCCAGTCCCCGAACCCGCCGTGATCACCCAGCAGTCCGGCCAGCGGCGGCCCGGCGAGCATGACCAGGGCGGCACCCAGCAGCACATCCCCGGGCTCCCGGCCGCGCACGCCGCGGGTCAGCGACACGGCCGCCAAGGCGGCAAGAAGCCCCATCGCAAGCGCGGCACAGGCGACGGCGGCGTACATCCGGTCCGGGGCGAGCTCCGGCTGGGTGCGGGTCTCCCCCCAGGCCGTGGCCGCCTCCGGCGGCACCCGCTCCCAGACCGCGACCGCGAAGAACGCCGGACTGAGCCCGAGCGTCCACACGGCGGCGGTGTGCAGCCGAAGTTCGGCCGAACGGCGCTGGATCTTGCCTGGTGTCTGAGCCACGGCCCGTCCCCGAATTCGGTATAAACTGCGCAAAAGTTATATCAGCTCCACTCCTGGATCCGGGATTTGCGAACGGTGGTACTGGTTGTGAGCGGTCGGCAGCGCTTTCTGAGCCGGGTGATCTGCGGTGGCAGAAGACTGCTGCAGGGCACCCCGCTGGCGGGCAGCGGGGTCACCTCCGCCGTGTCAGCGGCGCTGTACCGGCGGGCCTTTCCGCCCGGCCGGGCGGAAGCGATGGTGGTGCCCTTCCGCGGCCTCGGCTTCAACGTGGCCGAGGGCGACCGCTGCATCGCCCCCGCGATCGCCGCCGGCGAATACGAGGACGTGGCGCTGACCATCCTGGAGACCCTGGCCGGATCGGCGCGCGTGATCGTCGATGTCGGCGCCAACATCGGGCTGCACAGCTGCCTTGCCGCCCGGCGCCAGCCGCCCGGGGGCCGGGTCGTCGCCTTCGAGCCGGTGCCGGTGAACCTGCGCGCCCTGGAGCGCAACGTGCGGCTCAACGGTTGCACGGACGCGGTACGGATCGAACCGCTCGCCGCCGGCGCCCGCGCGGGCACGGTGACCATGCGGCTCAGCGCGGCCAACGGCGGCGCCCACAGCATCGCCCCCGACGGCGCGGCGACCGGCGGACAGCAGGTCGAGGTGCGCCAAGTCCGCCTGGACGATCGGCTGGCGGAGCTGGGGGTGGGCCCGCCCGACATTCTCAAGATCGACGTGGAGGGCTGGGAGGTCTCCGCGCTGCGCGGCGCCGGCGACCTTCTCACCCGCTCCCGCTGCGCCGTCCTCGCCGAGTACGTCCCCAGCCAGGTGCGCGCCTGCGGTGAAGACCCCGAACGGCTGCTGGACCATCTCTACGCCGACGGCCGCCGCGTCTACGCCCTGGACGAGTTCTGCGGCCGGCTCCGGCGAGTCGCCCGGGAGGAGCTGTCCGCCTGGCCGGGGGACAACCCGCACTGCGCAAACCTGCTCTCGCTGTCCCGCCCCGACCACCTCGCCCGGCTCCCGGAAGATGCCGAGCGCCCCTTCGGCTGCACCCTGGAAAACCGGCATGCGCACGCCTGACCGGACGCCGGAAGCGGTGACCGCGGCCATCGCCTTCACCCCGCGGCAGGAGGCGCAGAGCCCGCAGTGCCGGGGCCGGATCGGCGAGCCCCGGGCGTACACGTACTACCGGTGCATGGTGGTCGCCTACGCGTCGCTGCGGCGCTTCAACCCGCGGGCGGACCTGGTGCTCGTCACCACCGAGCCGCTCCCCGGGCCGTTCGCGGCGGAGTTCGCGTGCCTGGGGGTGGAGGTGCTGACGGTGCCGTTCCGGCACTGCCCGCCCGCGGAGTTCGGGCGCGGCTGGGAGACCTCGCTGTATCTGATCGACGCGCTGCAGGCACTGCGGGACCGGCCCGGCACCCTCGTCCTCAGCGACCCGGACCAGCTGTGCGTACGGCCCCTGGACGCGCTGCTCGAGCGCTGCGCCGGACGGGTCGGGGTGCAGGGGGAGCGGCTGGCCGACCTGCAGAAGCCGACCTCCGACAAGACCCGGGAATACCGGCAGGTCAGCGCCGAGGTGCACGCGGAGCTCGGCGAGCCGGACCCGGAGCACAACTTCTACGGCGGCCACTTCTACGCGATCCCCGACCGGCTCCTGGGGACGCTGCTGGACCGGCTGGAAAAGGTGTACGCGCATTCGCTGGCGCGGTTCGAGCAGGGCCGGCCCTGGCTGTGGACCGACGAGCACATGATGAACTTCGCGCTGCGCAAGCTGCCGCTGGCCGAAATGAGCGCGGACGTCCGGTCCATTCCCACCGCGCCGTGGCGGCGCTTTCTCACGGACCGGCAGACGATTCTCGGGCTGACCCTGTGGCATCTGATCCATGAGAAGGACCTCGGGTTCCAGCGGCTCCATCCGCCGGCGCTCGACGCCGAATCCTGGTTCTGGAGTGCGGGTGATGAAGAATTCCGCAGCCGGGCCGGGCGCATTCTCTCCGCCACCGGCAGATCGCCGCAGCGCGCCCTGTTGAATGCCTGCGGCGATCTGGTGGAGCGGCTGACGACGGAAAGGCTGCAGCACCGCCTCAAGCCGGTGTATTCGCGGATGGTCCAGCTGACCGCCACCATGCGGCAGGGCTGAGCGAGCCGCGCCGCCGTCAATGGGCGCCGCGGGCGGCCAGCACGGCGGGGATCGTACGGGCCAGGATGAGGAAGTCCAGGCCGAGCGACCAGTTCGCCACGTAGCGCAGGTCCAGCCGCACCATGTCGTCCCAGTCGAGCTCGGACCTTCCGCTGACCTGCCAGAGCCCGGTGATGCCGGGCCGCGCGGCCAGCCGCCCGCGGGCCTCGCCCTCGTAGTCCGAGTCGCCGACCGGCAGCGGTCGCGGGCCCACCAGGGACATCTCGCCCCGGAGCACGTTCACCAGCTGCGGCAGCTCGTCCGCGGACAGCCGGCGAAGGAGCCGCCCCACCCGGGTGATCCGGGGGTCGTCGCGCATCTTGAAGAGGTGGCCCGAGGAGTCGTTCCGGCTGGCGAGTCCGGCCCGCCGCGCCTCGGCGTCGGCGTGCATGGTGCGGAACTTCAGCATCCGAAAGGGCCGGCCGTCCCGGCCCGTGCGTTCCTGGCGGAAGAAGACGCCGCCCGTCGAGGTGAGCGCGATGGCGGCCCCGATGACCGCGAAAGCGGGCGCGAAGAGGGCCAGGAGCAGAAGCGAGCAGGTGATGTCGATGAGCCGCTTCAGCTGCAGCTGCGTCTTCTTCAGCATCGTCCAGGCATCCGTTCGTGCGTACTTCGCAGCACTATGTGCGGTAAATGCTGCTATTCCGCTCGTACTCTCTCACGATGAAGATCACGTGCTCGGGAACGGCCCGGACAGAAAGACAGCAAAGGCAGGAAGATCCGTGGTCATGCGGGCCTTGGTGACAGGCGGGGCGGGCTTCATCGGCTCGCATTTGTGTGAACGCCTCTTCGACAGCGGATACCGCGAAGTCTGGTGCCTGGACAACTTCTCCACCGGCCGGCCGGAAAATGTCGCCCACTTGCGCGGCCGCCGCGGCTTCAAGCTGGTGCAGGGCGACATTGTGCACGGCATCGACATTGCCGCGGAGGTGGATGCCGTGCTGCATTTCGCCTCCCCCGCCTCGCCCGTCGACTACCTCAGGCGCCCGCTGTACACGCTGCGTACCGGCGCGGAAGGCACCCGGCACGCGCTGGAGCTGGCAGCGCGGAACGACGCCCGCTTCGTACTCGCCTCGACCTCCGAGGCGTACGGGGACCCCGAGGTGCACCCCCAGCGCGAGGACTACTGGGGCAACGTCAACCCGGTCGGCCCGCGCAGCTGCTACGACGAGGCCAAGCGCTACGCCGAGGCGCTGACCGCCGCGTATGTCCGCGAGCGCGGCACGAACGCGGGCATCGTCCGGATCTTCAACACCTTCGGCCCGCGGATGCGCTCGGGCGACGGCCGCGTGGTGCCCACCCTCATCCGGCAGGCGCTCGCGGGCAGCGACATGACGGTGACCGGCGACGGTTCCCAGACCCGTTCCCTGTGCTACGTCGACGACCTGGTCGGCGGCGTGCTGCGGATGCTGCAGAGCGAGGTCCCGGGCCCGGTGAACCTCGGCAACCCGCACGAGCTGACCATGCTCGAACTCGCCGAGTGGATCCGCGACCTGACCGGCAGCACGTCCCGGATCACCACGATCCCGCTGCCCGAGGACGACCCGAAGCGGCGCCGCCCCGACATCGAGCTGGCGCGCACCAAGCTCGACTGGCAGCCGTCCACCCCCGTCGCGGAGGGGCTGCGGCGGACGATCGCCTGGTTCGCGGACGCCCCCTGCGTGCCGTGAGCGGACCCGTGGCGAGCCGACCGTAATCTCGCCCCCGAAGAAGCGGACATACAGCGAAAAGGTGGACAGGTGGACATTCGCGGCTACATCAAGGTCGCGGCGCGGCGCTGGCCCAGCATCGTGCTCGGGATCATCCTCGGGCTCATCGCCGGCAGCGTGGCGACGCTGACGACGACACCGATGTACGAGGCGCGCAGCCAGCTGTTCGTCTCGACGCGTACGGCGGACGACACCGCCCAGCTGCAGCAGGGCGGCATGTACACCCAGGACCGGGTGCAGTCGTACACCGGCGTCGCCGCCAGCCGGGCGGTCACCGGCCCGGTGGTCGAGAAGCTCCGCCTGCGCATCAGCCCGGAGGCGCTGGCCGACCGCATCACCGCGTCCGCCGCCCTGAACACCGTCCTGATCGACATCACCGTCCAGGACCCGAAGCCCCGGCAGGCCGCGCGCATCGCCGACGCGGTCGCGAAGCGGCTCGCCACGGTCGTCCAGCGCCTGGAGACCCCCGACGACGCCAAGTCCTCGCCGGTGAAGCTCGGCGTCACGCAGAGCGCCACCACCCCGAAGGACCCCGTCTCGCCGCGGCCGCTGCTCAACCTGCTGGCGGGGCTCGCACTCGGGCTGTTCGCCGGTGTCGCCGGCGCCCTGCTGCGGGAGACGCTCGATACCACCGTGAAGTCCGTCGAGGCGCTGGACGAGGCCACCGAGCTCACGGTGCTGGGCGCGATCCCGAACGAACGCAACGGCTCCGACACCCCACTGGTGAACAGCACCGGCTACTCCGCCCGCGCCGAGGCCTTCCGGCTGCTGCGCACCAACCTGCAGTTCGCCCTCGTCGACCGCGAACCGCGGGTCATCGTGGTCACCAGCGCCCTGGCCGGCGAGGGCAAGACGTCCACCTCCGTCAGCCTGGCCCTGTCGCTGGCAGAGGCCGGGCTGAAGACCTGCCTCGTCGACGCCGACCTGCGGCGCCCGCGGGTCGCGCGCACGCTCGGCCTGATCGAGGACGCCGGACTCACCAGCGTGCTGATCGGCGTCGCCGACGCGAAGAGCATCATGCAGGGCGCCGACGGCGGCAAGCTCCGGGTGCTGGCCGCCGGGCCGATCCCCCCGAACCCCGCCGAGCTGCTCTCCTCGGACCGCATCCGCACCGTGCTGCGCGAACTCGCCGACGACTACGACGTCGTGGTCGTCGACAGCCCGCCGGTGCTGCCGGTCGCGGACACCGCGGGCCTGGCCCCGCTCGCCGACGGCGTGGTGATGGTGGTGCGGGCGAGCCACACCCCCGCGGACCGGGTACGGGCCGCGCACGCGGCGCTCGCCGGGGTCGGCGCACACCTGCTCGGCGGCGTACTCAACCGCGCCGTGCTGCCGAAGAGCCTCGGCTACGGATACGGCTACGCCCCGCTGCGGCAGCAGGGCAAGCCGGCCGACGGCGCGGTCACGCCGCAGCGGCACAAGGCGTCCAAGGCGTCCAAGGCGGGGGCGCGGTGACCATGCGCGTGCTGTTCGTCTGCACCGGCAACATCTGCCGCTCGCCCATGGCGGAGCGGCTGCTGGCGCGCCTGCTGCCGGGTGCGGCGGCGGCCAGCGCCGGCACCCATGCCCGCCCGGGTCGCCCCATGGAGCCGCTGGCGGCGGCGGAACTGGCCGCCCTGGGCGGCGATCCCGAGGGCTTCGCCGCCCGCCGCCTGGACGCCGCGGCGGTGGCCGGCGCCGATCTCGTACTCGGCATGGCGCGGGAGCACCGCGAGGCCGCGGTCCGGCTGCACCCGGCGGCCATGGCGCGCTGCTTCACCCTCGCCGAGTACGTGCGGCTGCGCGGCGGCCCGCGGGTGCCGCCGCCCGCGCCGGACGCCGACGACATCGCGGACCCGTACGGCCGCCCCGAGGACGCCATGCGCGCCTGCGCGGACCGCATCGCCCGCCAGGTGCGCGAGCTGGCGGCGCTGCTCGAATCCCGCTCCGCCGAAAGGCTGTTTGCGGCGACGCACTGAAGCCGTCGCACCGCCCCTTCCGGGGGTCGCGGCTACCGTCCGGTGCCATGGCTGATCTCCGTACCCCACCCTCCATGGGCACGCTGCAGGAGCACGAACACGGGGAGGGCCACGACTACGCCGCAGGCTCCCCGCACATCCGCCACCACACCCTCAGGGAGCGGCTCATCCGCTCGCTGCACGGCGTGATCGGTGAGATCCAGGAGGCCGGCGGGCGCTGCCGGGTGCTGGAAGTGGGTGCCGGGCACGGCACCTTCACCGACCATCTGCTCGCGGCCGGCGCCGAGGTCACCGTGACCGAGATGAGCGAGCCGAGCGCCTCCTTCCTGCGCCGCCGCTTCCGGCACAACGACCGCGTCACCGTGCTGCACGACGCGGACGGCGAGCGGGCGCTGCACGGCGATCCGGTGGACCTCGTCGTCTGCATCTCCGTGCTGCACCACATCCCCGACTACGCCGGCAGCGTGCGCCTGCTGACCGACCGCATTGCGCCAGGCGGAGCGTTCGTCAGCTACCAGGACCCGCTCTGGTATCCGCGGCGCGGCGTCGCCTCCCTGGCCGCCGACCGCGGGGCGTACTTCCTGTGGCGGCTGGGGCAGGGGCAGCTGCGGCGCGGGCTCGCGACCCGGGTGCGCAGGGTGCGGGGCGTCCGCGACGAGAGCAACCCCGCGGACATGGTGGAATACCACGTCGTACGCGACGGAGTGGACGAACTGGCGCTGCGGGACCTCCTTGCCGAGCGCTTCGCGGACGTCGGCGTGGAGCGCTACTGGTCGACCCAGTCGCCGATGCTGCAGCGGCTGGGGGAGCGCCGCGGGCCGCGGACGACCTTCGGGCTCATTGCCCGCGGGCGGCGGTAGCCAGGTCCGGCCGCCATTGCAGTGCACCTCGGGGACATGCCCGTAAGTAATACCGGCATACTTCCGTACTGATTGCTATTTTCCGATTAATTCGGATTGGCGACAGTGAGGTCGGTGCTCGGTCATGGCGTTCCCCGCGTTCAACAGACGGAAGATGCTGCGGATCGCCGCGATTGCCACCGCGGCATTGGCGGTGGCCGGTGGTCTGGGCGGCTGGCTTGTCTACGACTCCCTCGACGACGGCATCCGTACCGACACCGCCGCCGCCGACGCCCTCGCCGGCGCCGACGACCGCCCCCCGGCCGGACCGCCCGGCACCCAGAACATCCTCGTCATCGGCTCCGACGACCGTTCCGCGAAGGACGGCCGGTACGGCCCGGCCACCCCCGGCAGCGTCCGCTCCGACACCGTCATGCTGGTGCACATCTCCGAGCGGCAGCGGCGCGCCGAGGTCGTGAACATCCCGCGGGACCTGCTCGTCTACACGCCGCGCTGCCGGAATCGCGGCGGCGGCTGGGCGCAGGGGCAGCGAACGCAGTTCAACTGGGCGTTCGAGATCGGCGGTACGGCGTGCACGGTGCGCACCTTCGAGAAGCTCACCAATATCCGCGCCGATCACCACATCCTCGTCGACTTCAAGGGCTTCAAGCAGATCGTGAACGCGGTCGGCGGGGTGGAGGTCGATCTGCCGAAGGCGGAGGAGGATCCGAATGTGGGGCTCGATGTGCCCGCGGGGCGGCAGGTGCTGCGTGACGAGGACGCGCTCGCTTATGTCCGGGCCCGGATCAATGTCGGCGACGGCAGCGATGCGAACCGGATCCGCCGGCAGCATGAATTCCTCGGCCTGCTGGCCGAGAAGGTCAAGGACAAGGGGACGCTCAGCGATCCGCGCAAGCTGTACCCCATTCTGAAGGGGGCCACCTCGTCCCTCACCACCGACCCGGGGCTCGATTCACTCCCCGAGTTGTACGGGCTGGCGAAGAAGCTGCGCGACATTCCGCAGGACCGGATCGCCTTCCGGTCCACGCCGAGCATGATTTATCCCGAGGACCCCAACCGCCTCATCACCCGCGAGCCGCAGGCCACGCAGCTCTTTGCCGCGCTGCGTACGGACCAGAGAGCGGCGTCGCGGGCGTGAGGGCCCGCACTGTATTAAAGATCCTGCCCTTCGCTCTCTCCGGACTTGTGCTCGCCACCGCCGCCCTCGGGCATTCCGTGTTCACCTCGCTCGACGGCAATATCCGTATCGACAAGGCCGCCGTGGCCGCGCTCGCGGACGAGCGGGAGCGGGTGGCCGATACGCCAGGCACGAACGTCCTGTTGCTCGGCGCCGACAACCGGGGGCAGGAGATCAGCCGCGGCGACGCGCGATCCGACACGATCATGCTGCTGCACGTCGCCGACGGGGGCGGACGGGCGTCCGTCATCAGCCTTCCCCGCGATCTGATGGTGGACATCCCGCGGTGCAAGGCCGTGGAGAACCGGGCCGGGGCGCCCGGGGGCGAGCAGGGGCAGCTCAACTGGGCGTATCACTACGGCGGTGCGGCCTGCACGATCCGTACCGTCGAGCAGCTCACCAAGGTGCGGGTCGATCACCATCTCAATGTCGACTTCGACGGGTTCAAGAACGTCGTCGACGCCGTCGGCGGGGTGCCGGTGAAGCTCGACAAGCCGCTGCACGACCGGCGCGCGCAGCTGTCCGTACCGGCCGGTGAGCAGGTGCTGAACGGCGCCCAGGCGCTGGGGTACATGCGCACCCGCAAGAGCTTCGCCGACGGCAGCGATTCCAGCCGGATCCGGCGGCAGCAGGCGTTCCTCAAGAAGGCGGCCGAGGAGGTACGCGAGTCCGGCACCCTCACCAGGCCCGACAAGCTCTACGGCGTGCTCGACGCCGGCACCCAGGCGCTGACCGCCGACCCCGGGCTCGGGTCCCTGGAGGACCTTTACGACCTGCTGCGGAAGGTGCGCGCCGTACCCGACGACGAATTCACCTTCCGTACGGTCCCGGTGCGGCCGCACCCGGCCGACCGCAACCGGCTGGCGCTGCGCGAGCCGGCGGCGGGGCGGCTCTTCGAGCGGCTGCGGAAGGACGAGGGGTAGATGCCGATGCTCTCCCGTACGCGCTGGACCTGGGCCGTGCCGCTTGCCGTCGGCGGGTCGCTGGTGCTGGTGATCGTGAGCGCCGACGTCCCGGCTCGCGGGGATACGGGCGCCGGTCGCGGCGACGCCGAGTCCGTGCGCGGCGACACCGGCTCCCTCGCCGCCGCGCCCCGCGCCGCCCGGCCGGGCACCCGCGGGCTCTCCGGCCGGATGGCGCCGCGACTGGACACCATGGTCTACGAGTTCAAGATCAGGCGGCGCTATCCGCTGCCGGCGGACCGGGAGGGCACGGGACGCTTCGCGCGCGTGTCAGGTGCGCTGGCCGCCTCCAGGGCGTCGGTACGGGGCGACGGCGGACCCGAGGTGCGCTACCGCGTCGAGGTCGAGGAAGGACTCCCGCTGGACGGCCGGCTCTTCGCGGACGCCGCGCACCGCACCCTCAACGACCCGCGCGGCTGGGGCGGCGGGGCGGCCGAGCCGTACCGCTTCCGGCCCGTCACGTCCGGTCCGGTCGACTTCGTGCTCACCCTCGCAGGGCCGGACACGACCGCCGAATTGTGCGCCATGTCGGGGCTCGATACGACCGAGGACAATGTCTCCTGCGACTCCGCGGAGACCGACCGCGTCGTGATCAATGCCTATCGCTGGGCCCAGGGCGCCGACACCTTCGGCGGCGACATCCGCGGCTACCGGCAGATGGTCATCAACCACGAGGTCGGCCACCGGCTCGGGCACGACCATGTCGGCTGCGCTGCCGCCGGCGCGCTCGCGCCGGTGATGATGCAGCAGACCAAATCCCTTTCCACGGAGGGCGTCGGCTGCCTGCCGAATCCGTGGCCGTATCAGATCAGTTAACTGGTCCAGATGGGTGCATCCGTTCGGGGAAACGTAACTCCAATGCAGCACGGCTAGTTGGCCCATTCGACGTCACCGAGCAAGGCCCTTCATATCGTCAGCATCGGGAGACAGCCGTGACAGTCGTCGTCATCGGGCAGCAGGCCTATACCGGATCGCAGGAATTCTTCGACCCCGAGCGCAGTGCGCCCGACACGGCTTTCGAGGTCACCGACCTCACCATGAAGCGCGTGTACGAGCAGCGCCTGGAGATCGCCTCCGTCGCGTGGGAGCGGGACCCGGGCGGGCGGCCGCGGGCGCTGCTCATCACCGCGTACAGCTCGCTGCCCGACCTGATGTGCCTCGGCGACGCGCCGGTGCGCCTCAACCACGGCGCCGAGCCGGACCTGGTGAGCCTGGAGCCGACGCCGGACGGCGAGGGCACCGCCATCTCCGTACGGATCCTGCCCTGGGCGCTCCCCGAGCGGCCCTGGCCCGTCGGGCTGCGGGTGACCGCGCTCGGGGTGACCCGGGAGGCGGTGGTGCCCGCCGGGCTCGCGCTGCCCGAGCTGCGCTACCGGCGGCGGCTGCGGCGGCACGCGGTGGGCGGGGCGACGGATCCGCTGGGGCGGCTGGTGGTCCTCCGTTTGGCGTAACGCAGGTCACTCCCTTAAGGTGTGTTTCCTGTCGAAAACGGACTTACCGCATGCCTGAGATCTGGGGGCCGCGCCGCCATGCATTCCATACGGGCCACGGCCGATGCCGCGCCGGACGCCGCCGCGGCGTCCTGGCCCGAGCGGTTGCGGGTGGCGGCGCGCGCCTCGCTCGCGGCCGTCGCCGCCTGGAGTCTCTGCCTGCTGCTGCCGGGGGAGGCGCAGCCGTATCCGGCGGCGATCGCCGCCCTGCTGACCGTCCACCCGACCGTCTACCAGTCGGTGACCGTCGGCATGCAGTACGGCGCCGGCGTCGTGCTGGGCGCGCTCATCGCCCTGCCCGTGCTGATCTTCGTCGGGCCCACCTGGGTCGGCCTCGCCGTCGTCAGCCTGCTCGCCATGCTGGCCGCCGGGTACAGCCGGCTCGGCCACCGCGGGGTGCACGTGCCCGCCACCGCCGTCTTCGTGCTGCTGATCGGCCGCGGCCACCTCGGCGACGAGGCCACCCCGCACCTGGTCGCCGCCGGTGTCGGCGTGGCCATCGGGCTGCTCTGCAACGTCCTCTTCCCGCCGCTGCAGCTGCGCCCCGCCGGGGACGCCCTGGACCGGCTGCGGCGCGAGCTGGCCCGGGTGCTGACAGGTCTCGGCACCGCCGTCGCCGAGGAGCGGCACCCGCAGGACGTCCTCGGCCGGGAGTGGCGCGAGGGCCTCACCGGCGCGCTGCGCGAGGCGCACACCGCCGTCGACCGGGCGCACGAGAGCCTGCGCTGGAACCCGCGGGCCGGGCGCCGGCGCCGTACCGGCCGCGAGGTATGGGACGTCGACCGCGAGGTCCTGGAGACCCTGCTCCGGGTCGCGGACGACGCGGGCGCGCTGGGCCGCGCGATCGAGAAGAGCCGGGGCGAGCGGCGCGCGGCCGGCCGGCGCCCGGACAGCCGGTGCCCGGCACCGGACCGAGCCACCGCAGCCGCCCCCGACCCGCACTTCCGCCACCGCTACGCCCGGCTGCTGCAGGGCGCGGCCCTGTGCGTCCGCGGCTGTACGGGCGGCCTGCCGCACCCCGTGCTGCCCGCCACCCGGCGCGAGTGCGAGCGGCTGGCGGAGGCCGCCGACCGGCGCAGCGTCGCGCCGCGGGCGCCCGAGCACCGGCTGCTGATGATCCTCGACCGGACCCTGGATGACCTCGATCGCGGTGCGCCGTCGTCGTACGACGCCGCGCGGAAGGACCCCGCCGGTGCTTGAGCCCTCGGCCCGCGCCACGCACCGGATGAGCGTCGGCCGCTACCTCCCGCCCCTCGCGCTCCTGGCCGTCGTGCTCCTCGCCGACCTCGTCACCCCCTCGTGGCTGGAGCTGGCGCCGCTCACCGGTGCCGCCCCCGTGCTCGCCGCCGCGACCACCGGGCTGCGCTTCACCAGCGCCGTCGCGGGCGCCGCTCTCTCGCTGACCGTCGGCCTCGACCTCGTCCATGGCGTCTGGGGCCGACCGGGCGCCGACGTCACCTTCATCTCCCTGATCGCCGTCTCCCTCGCCAGCCTGCTCGCCTGCGCCATCCGGCTGCGGCGGGAGGCCGAGCTGCGCCAGGTCCGCTCGGTCGCGGCCACCGCGCAGCGGGTGCTGCTGCGGCCGCTGCCGCGGCAGATCGACCACCTCGAGCTGCGCGGCGTCTACCTCGCCGCCGAGTCGGAGGCGCAGATCGGCGGCGACTTCTACGAGGCGCTGCACACCCCGTACGGCGTCCGCCTGCTCATCGGCGACGTGCGCGGCAAGGGCCTGGACGCGGTCGGCGCGACGGCGGGCCTGGTCGGCTGCTTCCGCGAGGCCGCGTACCAGGAGAAGAGCCTCGCCGACGTCGGCCGGCGGCTGGAGGAGACCGCCAGCCGACGCATCGGCGAGGTCTACGACGAGGAGTTCACCGAGCGTTTCGCCACCGCCCTGCTGCTGGAGCTGCCGGGCGACGAGTCCGTGGTGCGGATGGTGCACTGCGGCCATCCGGAGCCGCTGATCCTGCGCGGCGGCGAGGTGGTGGCGTGGGCGCCCGAGACGCCGGGCGCGCCCATCGGGCTCGCCGCTCTGGTGGGTTCCGAGCACGTGGTGAGCAGCCGCGAATTCGCCGACGGCGACCGGCTCGTCCTCTACACCGACGGCTTCATCGAGGCCCGCGACCGCGGCGGCCGCTTCTACGCGCTGCAGGACGAGGCCCGCGCCGCGGCCGCCGCCCCGATCGAGGACATGGCGGAGCGGCTCCGCGCCGACCTGCTGCGGCACGCCGGCGGCCGGCTGGACGACGACGCCGCTCTTCTCGTCATTGAACGAGCGTCATCCGCCTGACGCTTTGCGTTTCCCTGGTGCTGGTGGCGCCCGTGGTAGGGCTGGGTGCGACTCCTCGTCCCTGCCCACAAGGAGGCAGCTCCAGTGACACCGCTCACGACGACCGACGACGCAGGCACAGCACAGCCGCAGGACCGGCGGCCCGGGTCCCTCGGGGACGTGAAGGGGTGGTTCCGGCACGCCGATATCGTGCTGTTCGACTGGTTCCTGAGTCGTCAGGACCGGCTTGAACAGCACGGAGATGTGCTGGAGATGGGCGCCTATATGGGAAAGAGCGCCATCTTTCTGCAGAGCTATCTGCGTCCGGGCGAGCGGCTGACGGTCTGCGACCTCTTCGACGGGGAGGCGCCCGACAATCCGAATGCGCGCGAGATGCAGAAGTCGTACTCGACGCTGACCCGGCGCGCCTTCGAGGCCAACTTCCGTGCATTCCACGAGGAATTGCCGCGCATCATCCACGGGCCGACGTCCTGGGTGCCGGACGAGGTCGAGGACGGCAGCTGCCGCTTTGTGCACGTCGACGCCTCGCATCTGTACGAGCATGTGCGCGGCGACATCGTCGCGGCGCGGGCGGCGCTGGGCGAGGAGGGCGTCGTGGTGCTCGACGACTACCGGGCCCACCACACGCCCGGGGTGGCGTGCGCGGCGTGGGAGGCCGTGGTCACCGGAGGGCTGAAGCCGGTGTGTCTGACGGCCACGAAGTTCTACGGGACGTGGGGGGATGTCGCGTCGATACAGGATGAGTTGCTGGCGACGCTGGGGGAGCGGACGGACTGCTGGGTCGGGGCGGAGGAGATCGCCGGAGGACGGGTGCTGCGCGTCAACGCGGACCGGGTGCCGTCGCCGCGGATGCCGCGGTCGCGGTTCGCCGGGGAGCAGCGCGAGCGGCGGAGCCCCGGCGGGGGCGGCGCGGGCCGCGCGCCTGCCTCGCGCGGGCGGAAACTCGCCAAGGATCTGCTGCCGCCGGTGGTGACGCGGGCGCTGCGCGGGCTCAAGTAGCGGCCGGGCGCCGCTGTCCTAGTGCAATCGGCAGGCAGTTAGGCGTGTTTTAGGAGGAAAGCGGACTTCTCTATGTAAACCTCCCCTTGCTGTGGCATGGACACCCAGGTGCATGCCGGTGAGCGGAAGGTGGCTTCCTTGGCTGGCGGCGGCGAGCGGGGTGCATGGAGGCGGCACCGGATCCGGACGCTGAAGCGCTACGCGTACGTCAGCCGGCTCCGGGGGCTGCTCGCGTTCCTGGCCCTCGCGGCGACCGCCGCCACCGCGGCGGCCGCCACCTGCGCCGTCGCGCCCTGGCCGGCCGCCGCCTGCAGCGTCGCCGCCGTCGCCACCGGGCTCGCCTGCGAGCGGCATCTGCACCGGCGCGAGGTGCGGTTGGTGCGCCGGCTCGGGCAGGTCGGCGCGGGGCTGCCGCTGCGCGCCGCCGCGCGCGGGGTGCTGCTCGGGGTGCCGCTGACCGGTGCGCTCGGTGCCGCGGGCGCCGCGTATCCGGTGCTGGTCCTCGGGCTGGTGCTCGTACACGGGGCGCATGTCGCGGTCAGCGCGGGCCTGCGCGGGCGGCGGAAGCTGCCCGTGCTGGCCAAGAACGTCGACCTCGGGCTCGAGCTGCCCGCCGCCGCCCCGCGCCGGCTCGCCGGCTGGCCCGGCACCCGGCTGCTCACCCTGGAGGCGCTCGCCCTGCTCGGCGCCGCCGCGGCCCTCGCCACCGACGTCGTACTCCTCGCCACCGCCGGCGCGGCGGCCGCGCTCGCCGCCGCCGCCGCGGCCCTTGTCGTACGAGGCCGGGCCGCCCGCCGCGCCGGGCGGATGCCGCGCGCGGGCGAGGTGCACGAGGCCGTCGGGGAGTGGCTGCGGCGGTACCGGCCCGAGGTGGTGCTCTACCACAGCGGGTCCAAGGCGACCGCGTACCAGGTCAACATGTGGATGGACACCATCGAGCAGCTCGACGCCCGGGTGCTGGTGATCCTCCGCGAGAAGCACCTGATGCCGCTGCTGAAGCACACCGCGCTGCCGGTGCTGTGCGTGCCGGAGTCGGTGCGCACCATGAAGCTCGACCTGTCCAGCGCGCGCGTCGTGATGTACGCGGCCAACGCCGCCCGGAACATCAACATCCTGCGCCTCGCCACCGCCCGGCACGTGATGCTGGGGCACGGGGACAGCGACAAATTCGCTTTCATCAACCCTTATACAAAGGTCTACGACGAGGTCTGGGTCGCCGGGCAGGCCGCCCGCGACCGCTACGCCGAGGCCGATGTCGGCGTGCCCGACGAGCGGCTGATCGAGGTCGGCCGCCCGCAGGTCGACGAGCTCTGGGCGGCCCGTACCGAGGAGGGGCAGGAGCGGGCGCCCAAGCAGCTGCCCACCGTCCTGTACGCCCCCACCTGGGAGGGCTGGACCGACGACCCCGGCAACTCCTCGATCATCGAGGCCGGCGAGAACATCGTCCGCCGGCTCCTCGAACACGAGCCCCCGGTCCGCGTCCACTACAAGCCGCACGCCCTCACCGGCACCGTCGACCCGCGCGCCCGCGAGGCGCACCGCCGGATCGCCGACCTGCTGAAGAAGGACAGCGCTCGCCGCGCCGAGGCCGCCGCCTTCGCCGAGCCGGAGGCGGTCCAGCAGGCCCGCGCGGAGGCCGCCGCCGAGCTCGACGCCTGCCGGCAGCGGCTCGCCGAGCTCTCCGCCCAGCTGTGGCCGCGGGGCGTCGACGAGGTGCAGCGCATGAAGGACACCGCGGGCGCGGACCCGGCGCTCAAGGCCGCCTGGGACGCCGCCGTCGCCGACTGGCACCGCGCCAAGTGGGCGTCCGTGCCCGCCTGGGAGCACCAGGTCATCCGCGGCCAGCGGCCGTACCTCAACGAGTGCTTCGGCCAGGCCGACCTGCTGATCAGCGACATCTCCAGCGTCGTCGCCGACTTCGTCGCCACCCTCAAGCCGTACGCCGTGGTCAACACCACCGGCCTCGACGAGGCCGCCTTCCGCGGCCAGAACACCACCGTCGGCGAGGCCGCCCACGTCCTCGACCCGGCGGCCGAGGACCAGGTGCCGGAGCTGGTCGACCTGCTGTTCCACCCCGAGCGCGACGCCCGGCGGGCGGCCCGCGGCGGCCTGCGTACGTACCTGCTCGGCGACGCGGAGCTGACCGCGACCGAGCGCTTCAACCTGCGGGTCGCGGAGGTGCTCGCCGACGAGCGCGCCCGCGTCCGCCGTCGTCACCGGGCCCAGGCCGAGGCCCAGGGCGCGCTCGGCACGCAGGGCGGCGCGACGCGCACGTCCGCGTCATCCCTGAAGGGCTAGAACCTCACGATGAAGATCGCTTTCCTGACGCATGACGTGTGCGGGCTTGGCGGCACCATCCACAGCACCCTGAAGCTGGCCTCGGCGCTCGCCGACCGGCACGAGGTCGAGATCGCCGCGGTCGGCCGCTACAAGGACGCCCCGGCCTTCGCGGCCGACCCGCGGATCCCGGTAGTCCAGCTGGTCGACCTGCGGCCCGGCGGCCCGGACGCCGGCGACCCCGACTTCCACATCCCCTCGGAGATCGTCCCGCCCGCCGAGCCGCGCGCCGACCGCTACAGCCGGCTCGCCGACCGCCGCGTCGCCGCCTGGCTCCGTACGCTCGACGCCGACGTCGTCATCGGCACCCGCCCCTCGGTCAACTTCTACCTCGCCCGCCTCGGGCCCGCCCATGCCGTACGCCTCGGCCAGGAGCACGTCGGCCTGGAGCGGCTGCCGGAGGCGCTGCAGCAGGAGATGGCCGAGCAGTTCACCCTGCTCGACGCCATCGTGACCGTCTCCGAGGCCGACGCCCGCGCCTTCCGCGAGCAGGTCGCGGTGCCGGGCCTGACGGTCACCCACATCGGCAACCCGGTCCCCGAGCCCGGCGTGCCACCCTCCGACGGCCGCGCCAAGGTGGTGGCGGCGGCCGGGCGGCTGGTGCCGGGCAAGCGGTTCGAGCTGCTCATCGAGGCCTTCGCCAGGGTCGCGGCCGACTTCCCCGACTGGCAGCTGCGGATCTACGGCAAGGGCCAGCAGCGCGCCGCCCTGCGCGCCCGCATCGACGAGCTCGGCCTCTACAACCACGTCCTGCTGATGGGCGCCGTCCCCTCCCTAGCCGCGGAGTGGCCGAAGGCGTCGATCGCGGCGTCCATGTCCGCGTACGAATCCTTCGGGCTCACCCTGGTCGAGGCGATGCGCGCGGGCCTCGCCGTGGTCAGCACCGACTGCGACCACGGGCCGCGCGAGATCATCACGGACGGCGCCGACGGGCTGCTGGTCCCGGTCGACGACGTCGCCGCCTTCGCCACCGCCCTCGGCTCGCTGATCGGCGACGAGGAACGCCGCCGCACGATGAGCGCCGCGGCGCTCGAGAAGGCCCTGCGCTGGGACCCCGCTGCCGTCGTCGCCCGCTACGAGGAGCTGTTCGCCGCCCTGCTGGCGGAGAAGGCGGCCCCGCAGAACCTGGGCGCGCACCGGCTCGGGGACGATGCGCTGACCTTCTTCACCGCCGCCGCTGCCGCGGAGGACAGCCCGCTGCACCTGGTCGGCCGCCGCCGGGGGCTCAGCAAGCGGGAGTCGGCGGGCAGCGGCGCCGCCGCGGTGCGGATCCCGTTCCGGCCCGCGGCCGGCGCGGGAAGTGCGCCCGGTGCGGACAGCGCCGACGCCCCCGGCCGGTTCGAGGCCGTACTGCGGCGCGGTGAGCACCAACTGGCCGAGGGGCACTGGGACTTCTGGCTGGAGTGCGGCGCACCTTCCGGCCAAGGCGCCGCCGTCCGCCGCGCCCGCGCCGCCGCCTGCGATCAGCGTCCCGTCGCCCCCGCCGCCGGCACCGGGCCGGTGGAGGTGTGGCTGCCGTACGTCACCGACGAGGGCCACCTCAGCCTGCGCACCTGGCTGCGGGAGGTGCATGCCGAGGTCAGCCACGTCCTCGTCGGCGCCGCCGACACCACCGTGCACGGCCGGCTGTACGGCAGCGCGCTCCCGGCCGCGGCCGGGCTGGTGGTGCGGCGGCGCGGCGAGCAGGAGGAGTTCACGGTGCCGGCCGCGCCGGCCGCCGACGGGGGCTTCGCGGCGCGGATCCCGTACCGGCCGCTCGCCGAGCGCCGGCAGGAGGGGGAGCCGCGGGAGATCTGGGATCTGTATCTGTCGGTCGAAGGGCACAAGCCGCTGCGGCTCGGGCGGATCCTGGACGACGTACGGGTGAAGAAGGCGATCTACCAGTACCCGCCGGTGCTGCACGCCGGGGCCAGGGTGCGGGTCTTCTACACCGTGCGCAACGGGCTGTCGCTGCTGGTCCGCAGCCCGGACGAGGCCGTGCCCGGGGACGGGCCGACCGCCGTCCCGGCCCCGGCTCCTGCCGCCGCCCGTGCGGCGCTGGCGCGGCTGGTCGGGCGGCGCCGGTAGCGGGCGCCGCCCGTACGACAGGGTCTACTTCACCGCCCCCGCCATCACCCCGGACACGAACTGGCGCTGGAACGCGAAGAACACGATCAGCGGGATCACCAGCGAGATGAAGGCACCCGACGCGATCACGTCGATGTTGTTGTCGAACTGGCGGGCCTGCTGCTGGATCGCCACCGTCGTCGGCGGGCTGCCCGGGTCGGCGAAGATGAAGGCGACCAGGAAGTCGTTCCACACCCACAGGAACTGGAAGATCCCCAGCGCCGCGATCGCCGGCCCGCCCAGCGGCATGACCACCCGCGTGAACAGCCGCACCTCGCTCGCCCCGTCGAGCCGCGCCGCCTCCAGCAGCTCCCGCGGGATCTCCGCGAAGAAGTTGCGCAGCAGGAAGATCGCGAACGGCAGCCCGAAGGCCGTATGGAAGAGGATGACGCTGATCAGGCTCTGATAGATCCCGAGGTTGTCGAAGAGCTTGGAGATCGGGATGAGCGCCACCTGCACCGGCACCACCAGCAGCGCGACGACGAGGAGGAAGCACCAGTCGCGGCCCGGGAAGTCCATCCACGCGAAGGCGTAGGCGGCCAGCGAGCCGATCACCACCACCAGGAGGGTGGCGGGCACGGTGATCAGGATGGTGGTGACCAGCGAGTCGGTGATGGCCTCGTTGCTCAGCAGCGCGTCGTAGTTGCTGAAGGTCAGCTCCGACGGGGCGGTGAAGACCTTCCACCAGCCGGTCGCCTGGATGTCCTCCCGGCCGCGCAGCGAGGACACCAGCAGCCCGAAGGACGGCAGCAGCCAGAACAGCCCGATGACGATCAGGAAGATGCGCACCAGCGAGCCGCCGAGCCAGCCGGCGATCCGGGCGCCGAGCGACTGCTCGGCCTTCACCACGTCAGGGAGGGATGTCATCGGCGGGTCTCCCTCCGCAGCCGGCGGATATTGACGATCATGACCGGGATCACCAGCAGTAGCAGGACCACGGCGATCGCGCTCGCCATGCCCTGGTCCGTATCGGTGCCGAAGCCGAGCAGATACAGCTGCACGGCCAGCACGTTGGCGTCCTTGAGATTCGCCCCGGGCGAGATCACCCACACCAGGTCGAAGATCTTCAGCACATTGATCATCAGGGTGACGAGGACGACCACCAGCACCGGTGCGAGCAGCGGCACGGTGACGCGTCTGAACACCTGCCACTCGTTGGCGCCGTCCACCCGCGCCGCTTCGAGGAGCTCGCGCGGGATGCCGGCGAGGCCGGCGGCGATGAGCACCATCGCGAAGCCCGCCCACATCCAGACGTAACTGGCGATGATCGCCGGGGTGATGAGGGAGGGGCCGAGCCAGTCGACGCCGTTGTACTTCTCGCCGAAGTTCGAGGCGGGCAGCCGCAGCTTCGCGCCGTCGGCCTCCTTCGGCAGCGTGAACGTACCGTCGGCGCCGGTGGTCGCGGAGGCGACGGTCTCATTGCCCTTCACCGCCTCGACCTTGATGCCCTCCAGGGCCTTCTCGCCGCTGTCGATGGCATTGAGCTTCCCGCCGCCGCCCGGCTTGAAGTCCACCCACACGGTGCCCGAAATCCCGCCGCCGGACGCGGCCTTGGGCTCGGTCGCCTGCTTGGCGTCCTTGACGTCCTGCGGCTTTACGGCGACCAGCGGCAGCAGCGCGGGGCTGCCCGCGGAGACCGTGTCCTTGGTCGTGAACGGGCCCTTCTGCGGGCCCGCGAGCACCTTGTCGTTCGGCCGCGGCCGCGCTCCTGGCCAGGCCGAGGACTCGGCGAAGGTGTCGTGGACGCCGGTCCACACGGCGTTGGCGACGCCGCGCTCCGGGTCCTGCTGGTAGACCAGCGAGAAGATGACGCCCGCCGCCAGCATCGAGATCGCCATCGGCATGAAGATGACCATCTTGAACGCGGCGCCGAAGCTGACCCGTTCGGTCAGCACGGCGAAGATCAGGCCCAGGGCCGTACAGACCGAGGGGGCGACGATCACCCAGATGATGTTGTTCTTGATCGCGGTGAGGTTGTCGTCGTCGGTGAACAGCGCCTGGAAGTTGTCCAGTCCGATGAAGGAGTCGCCGGACTGGTCGAAGAGGCTGCGGACGACGGAGTAGATGATGGGGTAGGCCACGATGGCCAGCAGGAGCACCGCGGCGGGCAGCAGGAACAGCATTGCCACCCACCGCCTGGTGCCCATGACCGACTTTCGGGGTTTCCCGGGCTGTGGCTTGCCCGGCGCGACCGCGGAGGTCATGGACTTGAAGGCCCCCCGCCCGCTACTTGAACGCCTTGTCGGCGTCCGTCTCCAGCTGCTTCTGCGCGCCGGCCACGTCCTTCGGGTCCTTCAGGAAGTCCTGCAGCGCCTTCCACTCGCCCGCGCCCTTCGTGCCGCCGAACGCCGCCGGGGCCTGGTCGGACATGTCGAAGCGGAAGTCGTTGCCGGCCTGGATGAGCGCCTCGGCGATCGTCTTCTGTACGTCGTTCGGGTACACGCCCATGTCCAGGCTCTTGTTGGGCGAGGCGAAGCCGCCGCGCTCGGCCCAGATCTTCGCCGCGTCGGGCGAGGCGAGGAAGGTCAGGAAGGCCTGCGAGGCCTTGTTGTCCTTCAGGATCACCGCCGCGTCGCCGCCGCTGACCACCGGCGGCTCATTGCCGACGGCCGGGAACGGGAACAGCTTCGCGTCCGTGCCCACCTTCGCCTTCGTGTCGCCGATGAACGAGGCCACGAAGTCGCCCTCGAAGACCATCGCCGCCTTGGGGGCGTCCGGCGGGGTGTAGACCTTGGTGATCGAGTCGGGGAACGGCGTCTTCAGCGCGCCGCTCTTGCCGCCGAGCATCAGGGCGTCCTTGCCGAAGAGCTGGCCGAGGGTGGTCAGCGCCTCCTTCACGGACGGGTCGGTCCACTTGATCTCGTGCTTGGCGAGCTGGTCGTACTTCTCCGGACCGGCCTGGGAGAGGTAGATGTTCTCGAACCAGTCGGTGAGGGTCCAGCCGTCCGCGCCGCCCACGCTGACCGGCGGCACGCCGGAGTCGGAGATGGTCTGGGCGGTCTTGATGAAGTCGTCCCAGGTCTTGGGGGGCTGCGCGCCCGCCTGCTCGAAGGCGTTGGTGTTGTACCAGACCAGGGACTTGTTGGCGGCCTTGTAGTAGACGCCGTACTGCTTGCCGTCGACTGCGCCGAGGTCCTGCCAGCCCTGGACGAAGTTCTGCTTCAGCTCCGTCTGCACGGCGGAGTTCAGGGGCTTGGCCCACCCCTTCTTCACGAACTCCTGCAACACACCCACCTGGGGCGCGAAGACGACATCGGGGGGCGCGCCGCCCGCAATCTTCGTACCCACGAACCCGGCGACATTGTCGCCGGTGGGGATGAACTTGGTCTCGGCGCCGGTGCGCTTGCCGAACTCGTCCAGCACCGCCTTGAAGCTCTTCTGCTCCGGCCCGGTCCATACGCCGCCGACCTGGATCGACTGGCCGTCGAGCTTGGGCAGCTTGACGGTCGCCTTGTCGCCACCGCCCTTACCGTTGCCACCGCCGCCGTCATCGTCGTCCCCGCAGGCTGCTGCGCCCAGCGCGAGGCTCAAGACGGCGACGGCAGCCGCGGCGGAGCGTACTCTCCGCCGGGCGTTCCCGGCGCTTGTCAGCGGGTTGATCCCGCGAAGCGGACTGCGCATCCCAGCCTCCCCTGTGTCCCGTGGGGAAGTTCCTACGCCGCTCGGACCCGCACCGCAATAGCGCCTCCGGCGTCAAGTCGCGCATCGTGACCGTGACGTGACTACTGAGCGGTCAGTTGATGAGCTCGAGCCCGTCCGCCACCACGCGGCCCTGGTGCAGCACCGTGCGGTCCGCGCGGCGGTCCATGATGGCGGCGGTGACCGTGTCGCCGGGGACCAGCACCAGGTCTGCCGCGTCGCCCACGGATACGCCCGGGCGGTCGGCGGTTGAACTGAGGCGCGGCAGGGTCGCGTCCATGATGCTTGCGCCGCCGCGGCTGGCCACCGCCCAGCAGTGTTCGATCAGTTCGTCGAAGCGGTAGCGGTTGGTGAAGGCGAGTTGCCAGGTGCGGTCGAGCATGTCGCCGTTGCCGTACGGGGACCAGAAGTCGCGTTGGCCGTCTTCGCCCAGGCCTACGCGGATACCTGCTGCTGTCAGGTCGGACAGCGGGAGGGCGTGCGCTTGCTGGGCCGGGGCGATTGTCGCCATGGAGATGTCCAGTTCCGCGAATTCCTCGATCAGGCGGCGGGTCGTGGGCTCGTCCACGTTTCCCAGTTCGTACGCGTGGGACATCGTCACCTTGCCCTGCATGCCGAGCGCCCGTACCCGCTCCAGGATCAGGTCGGTGCTGAACACCCCCAGGTGGCCCGGCTCGTGGAGATGGATGTCGACCGGGGCCTGATGCTTCTCGGCGAGCTCGAAGACGATGTCGAGGTGGCGGACCGGGTCGCGGTCCAGGGTGCAGGGGTCGATGCCGCCGACCACGGCGGCGCCGTTCGCCAGCGCCTGGTCGATCAGCTCCGGCACGCCCTTCTCGCGCAGCAGACCGGCCTGCGGGAAGGCCATGATCTCGACCTCGCAGCGCCCGGCGTGCGCCTCTTTGGCGGCCAGTACGCCCTCGAAGCGCTCCAGCCCGCAGTCGGCGTCGATCTGCGCGTACGAGCGCACCCGCGTCGTGCCTCGGGCGATCATGCGGCCGAGGAGGTTCGTCGTACGCTCCGCCACCGGCGGGTCCTCGCGCCAGTGGTCGCGGTCGTTCATGACCAGGCCCCAGATGCCGGGGCGCCCTGTGTGCTCGCGGAAGGGGAGGCCGACGCGGTTGGAGTCCAGGTGGCAGTGGACGTCCGAGAAGGAGGGGAGGGCCAGCCGGCCGCGGCCGGCCACGTCGCCGTCGCCGCGCTGTGGGTCATGCGGTACGAGCGCGGTGATCCGCCCGCCGGAGTCGGTCTCGATGTCGGTGGGCGCGCCGCCCCAGGGGCGGACGTTCGTGATCAGCATCGCTACGGGGTCTCCTCGAACTCCGGGAAGGTAGGCGGGAACAGCTCGTCGGCGCTGCGCCCGCGCACATCGCGCTCGCCATAGGCCGCGCGCATCTTGTCGAACAGTGCCTGCGCCCGCCCCCGCAGCCCCGCCAGGTCGACGCCCGGCAGCTCCCCGTCCACCAGCACGGGCCGGCCGGCCACCACGGAGTGCGACGCCTGCCGCGCGGTGCCGCTGAGCAGGAAGGAGCGCACCGGGTCGTCCCGTACGCCGTCCCGGATGTCGGCCACCCGGAAGGCGACCAGGTCGGCCTGCGCGCCCGCCTCAAGACGCCCGAGGTCGTCGCGGCCGAGCGCCCGGGCGCCGCCCAGGGTGGCCGCCTCGACATAGGCCTCGGCGGGGGCGGCATCCGCCCGGCCGTCCACGACCTTGGCGAGGTGTACGCCCACGTCCATGCCGCGGATGAGGTCGGGCGGGAAGGAGTCGGTGCCGAGGCACAGGTTGACCCCGGCGTCGCTGTACGCGCCGAAGGAGTGCAGCACGCTGCCGTAGCGGAGGGACGTCTGCGGGCAGTGCACGATCGAGACGCCGGCCTCGGCGAGGGCGGCCAGGTCCCCGCGGTCCGACCCGTACACATCCGGGTGCCGGTCGATGACGATCCCGTGCGGGACCAGCAGCCGGGTGCCGAAGAGGCCGGTGCGGCCGAGGAGTTCCAGGGGCGTGCAGCCGTGCCGCTGCAGCACCAGCTCGCGCTCCAGCGAGCCCTGCAGGCAGTGCAGCCGCACCGGCACGTCGCGGCGCAGCGCGAGCGCCGCGGTCTGCCGCATCAGCTCGACGGTCAGCGTCTCGATCCGGCAGGGCAGCAGCGCGCCGCGCACCAGCGGATCGCCGAGGGCGTCGACGTACTCCAGGAAGCGCTCGGCACCGGCGAGACCGGCCTTCCCGCGCTCCTCGTCGAAGGCGATGTCCCGGGTGCCGTCCTCGGGTACGACATTGACCCCGGCGCGATAGCTCGGCCCGAGATAGCCGCGCAGGCCGAGCCGCCGCGAGAGCTCCGCCATGGTGGTGAAGTCGTCGTACGTCTCCGCCCAGGAGCTGTGCACTTCGGAGGCGATCGGCATGTATGTGGTGATGCCGTGCAGCGCGAGCTGGACGAGGGCGTATTCGCGTACGAGGGCGCGCTCTTCGGGGGTGAAGACGTGCCGCGAGCGGTGGAAGTAGTCGAGCGACCACTGCAGTCCGGGGCCGCGCTCGGGGGGATGCCAGGAGTCGAGCACGAGGTGATCGATGTCGGTGAGCGCGTCGAGGTCGATCAGCCCGGGCAGCACGAGCGACTCGCCCAGGTCGACGTCTTGGTCTACCGGACCGTCATAGCGCGGCCCGACGTAGACGAGGGTGTCTCCCTCCCACACTGCCTCGCCGTCGCGAAGCAGCGCATGCCCACCGCCTTGATGGGCGAGAATGTACGCGGCACGCCAGCGGGTGAGCACGGGCCCTCCAAGGTCGCGGTCGGAGGGCCGACCCTAACACTTGGTATACCAAACCCGCCCCCGCCTTGCCCAGGCGGAGTTGCGGCTACGGCTCCGCGGGCGACGACTGCTCCGAGTTCCCCCCGGGCGGCGCCCCGCCGTCATCGCCGGACGTGGCGACCCACCCGCCGATGCCCGCCGCCGCGGCCACGGCGATCGCGGCCACCCCGAGCCGCAGCCGGCGCTTGCGGACCGGCGTGCGGGCGCGCGCCGAACCCGGGCGCGGCTGGCCCGGCACCTTCGGCACCCGCGCGGTGCCCCGCGCCCCGCCCGCCAGCTCGTCGGAGTCCGGCACCCGCATGCTGGTGTGGGTGTCCCGGTTCGAGTCGGGGGCCGAGGCCCGTACCAGCGGCACCGCCCCGCGCAGCGGTCGCCCGCCGCCGGAGGCCACCGGCTCGCCGCCCGCATACGCGTCCGCGCCCGCGGGAACCGCCGCCATCGGCTCCGGCTCATCCGCCGCCGGCTCGTCGATGTCCAGCCGCGGCAGCCCGTCCAGATCCGGCAGGACCGCTCGCAGGCCCGCGGCCATCTCCGCGGCGCGCAGCCGCGACGCGGGCGCCTTCGCGAGGCATTGCAGCAGCAGCTGCCACAGCTCGTCCGGGATCCCCGGCAGCGGCGCCACGGTCTCCGTGACATGCCGCCGCAGCACCGCACCGGTGTGCCCGCCGCCGAACGGCGTGAACCCGGCCAGCAGCTCGTAAAGCACCGTGGCGAGGGCGTATATGTCGACCGCCTTGCGGGCCGGCAGCCCCTCCACGATCTCCGGCGCCAGATAGTCGGGCGTGCCGATCACCCGCCGCTGCGCCGGAATCCGGGCGCCCGGCGCGCCCGCGGCGGCCTGCGGCGCCCGGCTCGGCGCGTCGATCAGCTTCGCGACGCCGAAGTCCGTCAGCAGCGCGGGCGGCGCACCGCCGGGGCCGATCGGGGCGGACGAGTCCAGGAGGACGTTCTCGGGCTTCACATCGCGGTGTACGACCCCGGCGTCATGCGCCGCGGCCAGCGCCTCGGCCACGTCGGCCGCGATCGCGACCGCCGCCTGCGGCAGCATCCTGCGCTCGTGCTCGAGCCGGGTCCTGAGGTCCGTACCCCGGACCAACTCCATGACCAGCGCGAGGTCATCGCCGTCCACGACCAGGTCGCGCACCCCGACCACCCGCGGGTGGTCGAGGCTGAGCAGCGCCTGGCGCTCCTGTACGAAGCGGCCGACGAGGTCCCGGTCCTCGGACAGGTCCTCGCGCAACAGCTTGATGGCGACCGGCCCGTCAGGGCCTTCCCCGAGCCAGACCGTGCCCGCGCTGCCACGGCCGAGCACCTGGTGAGCGGTGTAACGGCTGCCGATTCTCCGTGCCATGGCGATAAAACTACGCGTACCGAGGGGGTGGGTGGTGCCCGACGGGGGCTAAACACCCTTTGGGTGTCGACAAATCCCCAACATCAGCGGTCGGTTACGGGCGCTCACTGCCCGCCCGAGCCGCCGCCCCCGTCGCCGTTGATCTTCGAAATCCAGTCGCTGGCCTGGTCGTACCAGTCCGTGACCGTGTCCCAGAAGCTCCGCCCGTTGGCGACCCAGTCGTCCGGGATCGCGATCCACAGCAGCCAGATGGCGACCGCCGCGAGAACCACCATGAAGAGGCAGCCCTTGAGACAGCCGAGACCCGGGATGCGCATCCGGTTCGGGCTGCGCTCGCGGCGCTGCCGCGGCGGCTCCTGCGGCGGCGGGGCGGCGGGCGGCTGCTGCGGACGCTGCTGGTAGCGCTGCGGCGGCGGCTCGGGCTGGCGGCGCTGCGGCTGCTGCTGGGCGTACGGCGGGGGCTGCTGGCGGCGCTGGGCCTCGCGCCGCGGGCGGCGGCGCAGCGGGTCCTCGCTCGGGTCGAGATAACCCATCTGCTGGGTCTGCTCGCTGCGGTCCCTGGCCGCCCGCATCTGGGTCTCCCAGGGATGCGGGCCGTCCTGCTGCGGGGTCGGGGGACCGGGCGGCACCGGCGGCATCGCGGTCGTACGGTCCTCGGAGCCGGGCGCGCCGCCGGGGTTTCCCGCACCGGCCGAGGGCAGGAAGGACGTGGCCGCGTTCGGGTCGTACGACGGCGACGACGAGCCCTGCGGCAGCACCTGCGTCGGGTCGGCGTCGCCGCCCCCCTGGCCGCTCCCCGGCACCGTCGCGGGCCGCGGGTCGGGCGCGAGCAGCGCGGCCACGCCCAGGGCGGCGGTGGCCTGCTCCGGGGTGGCGCCCGCGCCGATGCCGGCGGCGACCGTGCGCAGGCCGCGGGCCAGGTTCTCGGCGCTGGGGCGCTCGTCCGGGTTCTTGCGCAGACAGGACTGGATGACGGTCCACAGCGGGTCGGGGACGCCGCCGGGGCGTACCGGCTCCTCATTGAGGTGCCGGTGCAGCACCTCCAGGGCGCTGCCGCCGGCGAACGGCGGCTGCCCGGTCAGCAGCTCGTACAGCAGGATCCCGGCGCCGTAGATGTCCACGGCGGAGGTCTGCGGGCGGCCCTCGGCGGACTCGGGGGCGACATAGGCCGGGGTGCCGACGAATTCGTGGGTACGGGTCAGGCCCGGCGAATCCGCGAGGCGGGCGATGCCGAAGTCCGTCAGCATCGGGGTCATGGTGTCGTGGCCGTCGCCGGCCAGGAGCACGTTCGCCGGCTTCAGGTCGCGGTGCACGATGCCGTCGGTATGGCTGGCGGCGAGCGCGTCGGCGACCTGCGCGGTGAGCAGGGAGGCCGCGATCGGGGTGAAGGGGCCGTACTGGCGCAGATAGCGGTGCAGGTCAGGACCGTCGATCAGATCCATCACCAGGGCGAGCAGATCGCCCTCGACGACCAGGTCGCGGGTGCGGACGATGTTCGGGTGGGTGAGCCGCAGCAGCACCGACCGCTCGCGCAGGAAGCGCATCACGACATCCGGGTCGCTCGCCAGCTCCTCCTTGAGGACCTTGATCGCGACGGTCTCGCCCGGCTGGCCCGCCACGGCCGCCTCGGCGCCCGCCGTCTCCCGCTGACGGCCGCGATACACGGTGCCCGTGGCGCCGCGTCCGAGCGGCTCCTCGAGCAGGTACTTGCTGCCTACCGGCCGCACGTCATGCGCTCCCTGGTCGTGATCGTTTCGGCGTCCCGGCCAGGCCGGCCCCGGACGCCATCTTCCCCACTCTAGTGGTGCCGCTCCGAGCGGCGGTTCCGTCCACCCTCGCCTGCGGACTTCCCCCGTGCGGGCGAGGTTCTTCCGGTGGAGGACGCGCCACCGGAGCGGATGGTTGCCGTTGGATGCGCCCGGCGTGCGCCGAGGTAGTGACATGGCGGGCTTGATGCGGCAAGTTTCCGCCAATCAAGATCGTTCAACTGCGCCCTGCGCACCGGGTGTCGGTGGGAGGTGGAAGGATGCCTCCACACGCGGGACTCCGGGGGCGTGGGCCGCGGGTGCGGCCGGGGTATGGCTGAGAGCGGCCGTTCTTCGGCTGTGACCGGCCGTGAACGGCCGTGAGCGGTTCGGTGAAGGGCAGGAGCGAGCAGGCGGCGGGCAGGGGCGGCGGCGGTGTGCCGAAGGCCTCACTCGCGGCCAGAAGGGAACCGGTGACGGGGCATGCAGATCCGGCTGACCGTCCAGCTGCCGCAGCGCGGCCCGGCGCACGGCAGCGACGTGCTCGTCACCGCCCCCGCGGGCACGCCCCTCGGCGCCGTCACCTCCGGCCTGGCGGACGCGGTGGCCGGTGCGGGCGCCGGCGGCTCCTCCGGCGGCGCGGCGGTCCCGGTCTTCTCCGGCACGCGCCGCCTGGACCCCGACCGCGCTCTGCTCGGCGAGCCCCCGCTGGTCGACGGCGCGATTCTCGCCCTCGGCGGCCCGGCGGAGCCGGAGGCCGGCGACCCGGCGGATGTGGATACGGACCCGGGGGCGGGCGCCGCGGCGCGGCTCCAGGTGACGGCGGGCCCTGACGCGGGGGGCGTGCATCTGCTGCACGGGGGCCGGATCCGTATCGGAAGGTCGGCTGATGCGGAGGTGCCGCTGGACGATCCGGACGTCTCGCGGCTGCACTGCGCGCTGGATGTCGCGGAGTCCGGGGCGATGTCGGTCTGCGACCTGGGCTCGACGAATGGCACACGCCTCGACGGCGCGGTGGTGGGGGAGACGCCGGTGCCGCTGCGGGCGGGGGCGGTGCTGCGGATCGGGGAGTCGGAGCTGCGGGTCGCCTTGCCGGCGGGGGGTTTCGGGGCTGGGGCCGAGGGCGCTGCGCCTGTGGCGGGGGGCCTTGCGGCCGGGGCGGTTCCTGGAGCGGCGACTGGGCCGGTGCCCGGCTTGGCGCCCGAGGGTGCCATGGGTATCGCTGCCGCGGGCGGATTGCCCGGGCAGCGGGGTGGAGCCGGCTCGGCGACCTCGGGGTCAGGCGGGGCCGGGGGGCCGGCGGCGTGGTCCGGCGCGGATGGCGGGGCGACGGGTGCGCCGCAGGCGCAGGCGGACGCCGTGTGGCCCGGGGGAGCGGCCGGTGCGGACGCCGACGGCGTTCGGCGTACGGGGCCCGCCGCCGACCCTGAGACGATCGCCGGCCCGCGCCCCGGCGGCGCATTCGACGGCCCGGCGGGCACGACATCGCATGGCACCGCTGCCGCTGGGGCCGGTGGCCTCGGTTCCGTACGCCCCGGTGCGGGCGGTCCAGCAGGCGCGACGTCGCATGGCATCGCCGCTGAAGCCGGCGGCATCGCCGCCGCAGGCCCCGGCGAAGACGGACCGGGACTCGGCGGGCGTCCGAGCGAGGGCGGTCCCAGCGGCCCTCAGACCTCGAGGGCCGGATCGGGCGCCGCCCAGGTGCCGGAAGCGGGATCGGGCGGGCGCCTGTCCGCCGGCTCCGCTGCCGCGGAGGGGCGGGCCGTGGTGCCGCCGCCGCGACCCGGTGCGACGCCCTCGCGCGGGACGAATCTCGCCGGGGACGCCGCCGTGCCCGCGGCCCGTATGCCTGCGGATGCCGCCGGGCATACCGCACCACCGGTCCCGCCCGGGCCGGTGTCTCCCACCCGCGGCATCAGATCGTGGGCCCGGCGGCTGGCCGGGGGCCGGGGGGAGGCCGCTGCCGCACAGGCCGCCCCGCAGCCGGGCGCTGCCGTACGCCCCGCGCTCGCCACGCCGCCCACGACGGCAGCCCTCGCCGCCGCTCGCTGGCCCGACCCGGCGGCGCTGCTGCTCACCGCGCTCGAACCCGGACCCCGGCTGTGGGAACGGTCAGCGGACCACCCCGATGCGCTGCACGTACGTCTCGGGACGGCGGAGCCCGCGGCCGTGGCGGCAGGTGCGTACGGGGCGTCGCCCGCGGAGGGCGCGGCGCAGGGCCACGGACCCCACGGTCTCGCGCCCCACGACCATGCGACCCACGGCCTCGTCACCCCTGACCGTGCGGCGTACGGCCAAGCGACTCACGACGCGGCGCACCACCTGGCCGCCCCCGCCCACCCGGCAGCCGCCCCCACGGGCGCGCCCCTCGCCGGGGCAGCCGCCGTCGACAGAGCGCTCGCCGCCGACGGCGCGCTCGCCGTCAGCCTGCGCGAGGTCGGGGCCCTAGGGCTCGCCGGCCCCCGTCCGCGGCTGGCCGGGCTGGCCCGGTCCGTGCTGGGGCAGCTCGCGGCGCTGCACTCGCCGGAGGTGCTGGAGCTCGTGCTCGTCAGCACCGACCGCTATCGGCCGCTGCGCGACCGGCTCGCCGACTGGTCCTGGCTCGGCTGGCTGCCGCACCTGCGCCCGGCCCGCGGCCAGGACTGCCGGCTGCTCACCGCGTACGACCGCGACCAGGCCACCGCCCGCCTCGCCGAACTCACCCGCCGCCTGGACGAGACCGGCGCCGCACGGCCGGCCGGCCCCCCGTACACGGTGCTCATCGTCGATGGCGACCCAGCGGGCGCCGACCTGCGCGCCGCCACCGCCCGGCTGGCCGCCCGGGGCGCGGGCGCCGGGATCCATGTCATCAGCCTCGCCGAGACCCCGGCGGCCACGGCGGCGACGCCGCTGACGAAGGTGTACGAGGCGGCGTGCGCGGCATCCGCGCCCTTCGCCGAGTGCGGTGCGGTCGCCATGCTCAGCGGCGATGTCGCCACCGGCCTGCGGGTGCTGCGCCGTCCCGGTTCCGGGGCCCGGCCGATCGTGCCCGGTGATACGGCGCAGGGCACGGGGCAGGCGTGGCTGTTCGGGCCGGGCGCGGAGCGCGGCGGCGTACCCGGGGGCGGGTGGCTGGCGCGAGCGGTGTCGGAGGGCGCGAGCGGCGCGCAGACCGCCGGCGCGCTCGTCGCCGGCACCGTGGACGCCGTCTCGGCGGCCTGGGCCGAGCGCCTCGCCCGCGCCCTCGCCCCCCTGGCCGACCCCGCCGCAAACGCCCCCGGTACCCGCCACCCCGGCGAGCTCCCCGAGACCGTCCGCCTCCTGGACGAGCTAGGCCTGGCCCGCGCCACCCCCACGGCCCTCGCCGCCCGCTGGACCGAACGTACCCAGGCACTGGCCGTCTTCGGCGCCGGCCCGAGGGGCCCGCTGGAGGCGGACCTGACCAGGGAGGGCGTCCACCACGTCTACGTCGAGGGCCCCGCAGGCAGCGGCAAGACCGAACTCCTCCGCTCCCTCGCCGCATCGCTGGCGGCGTCCGAGCGTACGGACCGGCTGCACCTGATCCTGGTCGACGGCGGCGGTACGGACCGGGGCGAGGGCCTGCGCGTATGCACGGATCTGCCGCATGTCGAGACCTATCTGCCGGCCGCTGACCCGGTGCGGATGCGCGAGTTCGCGCAGGAGCTGGTGGGCGAGCTGAAGCGGAGGGCGGAGCTGTCGGCGGAGGCGACTGCCGCTGCCGCGGAGGGTTCCGGGGCGGATGGTGCGGGGCCTGGCGGCCCCGGCGGTTCCGTACCGGGTCCGCGTACGGGCGACGTCGAAGCGGCGCCCAGCGGCACGCTGCGGCTGCGTACGCGGGACTCGGGGCAGGCGATCGAGTCCCCCGCCACGGACGGGCGCGCGGCGCGACGTGCGGTGGCGGCGCTGCCCGCGGTGGTCGTAGTCGTCGACGACTACGACGCACTCGTCGCGCCCGCGCTCGGATCGACCGCGCGGCCCGCCGCAGGCTCGGTGGTGCGCGCGCTCGACGCGGTCGCACGCGAGGGCGCACGACTCGGCATGTACGTAGTCGCTGCCTCCGGGCGCCCCGACCGCACAGCATCGACGACGGCAGCAGAGCTGGCAGGCCTGCGCGTAACACTGGGTGCACCGGACCCCGCGGACGCCCCGCCGGGCCGAGGCGTCCTGGTCGCACGGGCGGGCGGCCCCGCGGTGCCCTTCCAGGCAGGCCGGGTCACGGGCCGCATCCCGCGCACGACGACAGCACGCCCGACGGTGGTCCCGCTGGAGTGGGAGCGCATGGGCGTACCACCCACGTCCCGGCCCTTGCGCGAACTGGGCAACGGCCCGACGGACCTCGCCCTGCTGGCGAGCGCGCTGCAGCGGGTCTAAGCCTGCGGTAGCAGGTGGACCGGGGCTTGACCCATCCCCACGGCCCACCCACGATCAAGCCGTCCGGCGCTTGAGGACTCCGCGGCGAAGCCGCAGGATTCCAACCCGACGCAACCAGCTACGCTGGCAGAGTGGTAGCACCCGACTTCGCAGAAGCCCTCAAGGCCCTCCGCTCGACGATGGAATCGATCGAGGCCGTCCTCGACCTCGACGCCCTCCGCGCGGACATCGCCGCGCTCGAAGAGCAGGCGGCCGACCCCACCCTGTGGGACGACCAGGACAACGCCCAGCAGGTGACGAGCAAGCTCTCGTTCCTCCAGGGCCAGGTCCGTAAGACCGAGGAGCTGCGCAGCCGCATCGACGACCTCGAGGTGCTGCATGAGCTCGCCGAGGCCGAGGACGACAGCGATACCCGCGCCGAGGCCGAGACGGAGCTGACGGCGATCAGCAAGGCCGTCGACGAGCTCGAGGTGCGCACACTGCTCTCCGGCGAGTACGACGCCCGCGAAGCGATGGTCAACATCCGCGCCGAAGCCGGCGGCGTCGACGCCGCCGACTTCGCCGAGCAGCTGCAGCGGATGTACCTCCGCTGGGCCGAGCACAAGGGCTATCCCTCCGAGGTGCTCGACACCTCGTACGCGGAGGAGGCCGGCATCAAGTCGACCACCTTCACCATCAAGGCCCCGTACGCCTACGGCACCCTCTCCGTCGAGCAGGGCACGCACCGCATGGTGCGCA
This sequence comes from Streptomyces boninensis, assembly GCF_048572725.1. Classification (NCBI taxonomy): domain Bacteria; kingdom Bacillati; phylum Actinomycetota; class Actinomycetes; order Kitasatosporales; family Streptomycetaceae; genus Streptomyces; species Streptomyces boninensis. The sequence goes on along the minus strand of NZ_CP183837.1, from coordinate 3,691,309 downwards.
TCTCCCCGTACGACAACCAGGGCCGCCGCCAGACCTCCTTCGCCGGCGTCGAGGTCCTCCCGGTCGTGGAGCAGACCGACCACATCGAGATCCCGGAGAACGAGATCCGGATCGACGTCTTCCGCTCCTCGGGCCCGGGCGGCCAGTCGGTGAACACCACGGACTCGGCGGTCCGGATCACGCACCTCCCAACCGGCATCGTCGTCTCCTGCCAGAACGAAAAGTCCCAGATCCAGAACCGCGCCGCCGCCATGCGCGTCCTCCAGGCCCGCCTCCTCGCCAAGCGCAAGGAAGAAGAACAGGCCAAGATGAACGCCCTCAAGGGCGACAGCGCCGGCTCCTGGGGCAACCAGATGCGGTCGTACGTCCTGCAGCCGTACCAGATGGTCAAGGACCTGCGGACGGACCACGAGGTCGGCAACCCGACGGCCGTGCTGGACGGCGACATCGACGGCTTCATCGAGGCCGGCATCCGCTGGCGCAAGCAGCAGGAGCAGCAGCAGGACTGAGCCCGTAGGGCTTGTCTTCTTCACCGCGTCGGCGCAGAGCGGTCCGGATGCGGACCTGCGGATGTTCGTGGAAGCGGATCTTCGACAGGGAGCTGTCGAGAAAGCCCGTGCTGCTGCTGTGCGTCGGCTCGGATCTGGCGATGATGGAGCGCCTGAACGACTACGACCGGCCATTCCATCAGCGCGCCACCGAGATGGTGGCCCCGCCGCTCAGCCCAGCCGATGTCGCCGCCACCCTCGAGTTGTCGCCGGCGGACGCAATCGACGCGTATCTGGTTTCCGGCGGGCTGCCGCTGGTGCTGGAGGAATGGCCGCAGGGCGCCCGGCCGCTCGATTACCTTGCCGACGTCGTCACCGATCCGACCTCGGCGCTGATCGTCAGCGGCGAGCGCTCACTTGCGGCGGAATTCCCGGCGGATGCGCAGGCGCGGCTTGTTCTTGGCGCCGTGGGCTTCCTGGCGCGGCCGGGCGATCGAGCCTGTCGTACGGGAGGCGCTCTACGCGCTGGGCGATGAGGCGCTGCCGGAGGGGACGGGGGCGGTGGGCGGCTACTGGACGCGTACGAACGACCCGGAGATCGACATCGTGGCCGCGGACCGCGCCCCGATCGCCGAACAACTCACCGCCGTCGGCTCGATCAAGTGGCTGGAACAGCGCGCATTCGACGACCGCGACCTCATCAGCCACCGCGCCCAACTGCCCGGAGCGGACGAGACAACACCGCTGATCGCCGTATCCCGCACCCCCGCGCACGTGGAACCGGCCACCATGTTCGGACCCGAGGAACTGCTTGCCGCTTGGGCATGAGGCCCACCTGAGGCCATCGCGCTGGTTGGGAGGTGCGGGCGACGGCCTCGCGATGATGGGCTGACCTCACCGGCCGCCGGGCTCTTGACCCCGGTCGTGCTCGACGTGGCGCCATCGTCGCGGGCGCAAGCGGAAGTTGCCGGTCCTGTCACAATCCGGCGAAGCCATGCCGGACTTGTCCGATCTTGCCGGGCATCGATCCTCAATGCGCCTTGACTCCCCTGTGAAAACTGGGAAAGCTGAACCGCCGGATCGGCATTGGCATTTCGACGGCTACTGGGGGTAGCGGTTTCATGACTAGGAAGATGCGCGTTCGCGTGGCACGGATCGCCGCTGGCGCGGTGATTGCTGGTGGTGCCTCGCTTACTGCCGCGGGCGCCGCCCTGGCCGTGGACGGCCAGGACGAGTCGCCGAAGGCGAGCACGCAGGCGGAGACGAAGGCCGGGGAGGACGACGGCGGCTCCATCGTCGGCGTTGCCGGTGGTGACGACGGCGGCACCATCGTGGGCCTGGTCAACGGCGGCGGCGGCGATGACGGCGGCTCGGACACCGGTGGCGACACCGGTGGCGATGACAGCATCGGCGGGACCGTCACCGGTGGTGACGACGGCGGCTCGGACACGGGCGGCGACACCGGTGGTGACACCGGCGGCGATGACAGCATCGGCGGCACCGTTACGGGTGGCGACGACGGCGGCTCGGACACCGGTGGCGACACCGGCGGTGACACGGGCGGCGACACCGGTGGTGACACCGGCGGCAACGCCACGGGCGGCCAGACCACCGGCGGCGGCGACACCGGCGGCGGCAACGCCACCGGCGGCCAGTCCACCGGCGGCGGTGACAACGGCGGCTCGACCGGCGGTGGCGGCGCGGACTGTGACATCGAGGATGGCACCGTCGTCTGCGAGACCGAGACCGGTGGCGGCGGCAGCACGACCGGTGGCGGCGCACAGCCGGCCGGGAACCAGAAGCCGCAGGAGGAGCTCGCCGAGACCGGCGCCAGCGAGACGACGTTCCTCATCGTCGGCGCGGCGGTCATGATCGCGGGCGGCGTCGGCTTCCGCTTCCTGCCGCGCGCCATGGACCGCGGCCAGGCCGCGTAGCGCGGCAAAGCGCGCATAGGCGCCGAGAAGGCCCCGGAGCACGGCTCCGGGGCCTTCTCGCGTACGAACAGGGCTGCGCCCCCAGGCCCCCGGGACGCAGCGGAGCTGCTCTGCTTACGCCGTCTGGTGCTCCAGATACAGCACCGCGGTGATCGCCGCCAGCAGCGCGATCACCCACAGAATGACGGTGGGGCTGAGGCCGAAGCCGCCGCTCTCCCGCTGCATGCGCTGCCTGCTTGCCCGGCAGACCGGGCAGCGGCCCTCGCTGACGGGCCCGGCGCAGTTGGCGCATACCAGCCAGTCGCGTGTCATGCGCTCACTCCTCCCTCCCCCTCATCCGTACGCCCCGCGCACGCCCCGGTGACAGGGGGCGAGGGCGTTCCTCCTACCACTGTGCCAGCTCTGGGCCGATTGCACGTCCCCAGTCCGTTACGAGGAGGCACCAGGCGTGCGCCCCCAGGCGCCAGGGCACCGGGGCCAACCGTGACGAAACGCACCAACGACCGGCGGCGACTGCGCACCCGCCACACCTTCGCGTAGTGTCGCAGCGTCCAGACGGGAGGCTTCCCCGCCTCCTCCGCTCAATAACAAGGCCGCTACGTGGTGCACCCGTGATCCGATTCGACAACGTCACGAAGACCTATCCCAAGCAGAACCGTCCTGCACTCAGGGACGTCTCGCTCGACATCGAGCGCGGCGAGTTCGTCTTCCTGGTGGGTTCCTCAGGTTCCGGAAAGTCGACCTTCCTGCGGCTCATCCTGCGCGAGGAGCGGGCGAGCCATGGCCAGGTGCATGTGCTTGGCAAGGATCTGGCCAGGCTGTCCAACTGGAAGGTGCCGCATATGCGCCGCCAGCTGGGCACCGTCTTCCAGGACTTCCGGCTGCTGCCGAACAAGACGGTGGGCGAGAACGTCGCCTTCGCCCTCGAGGTCATCGGCAAGCCGCGCGGCCAGATCCGTAAGACCGTCCCCGAGGTCCTCGACCTGGTCGGCCTGGCCGGCAAGGAAGAGCGGATGCCCGGCGAGCTCTCCGGTGGTGAGCAGCAGCGGGTCGCGGTGGCACGGGCCTTCGTCAACCGCCCCATGCTGCTGATCGCGGACGAGCCCACCGGCAACCTGGACCCGCAGACCTCGGTCGGGATCATGAAGCTGCTGGACCGGATCAACCGGACCGGCACCACCGTGATCATGGCCACCCACGATCAGCAGATCGTCGACCAGATGCGCCGTCGCGTCATCGAGCTGGAAAAGGGCCTGCTGGTCCGCGACCAGTCCCGCGGTGTGTACGGCTACCAGCACTGAGCTGCCCGACTAGCTGGAAAGGACGGGCATGCGCGCCCAGTTTGTCTTCTCGGAGATCGGCGTCGGTCTCCGCCGCAATCTCACGATGACCTTCGCGGTCATCGTCTCCGTGGCCCTGTCGCTGGGTCTCTTCGGCGCCTCCCTGCTGATGCGGGACCAGGTCGGCACCATGAAGGGCTATTGGTACGACAAGGTCAACGTCTCCATCTTCTTCTGCAATAAGGCGGACGCCGAGTCCTCCCCGAACTGCGAGAAGGGCGCCGTAACCGCCGAGCAGAAGAAGGAGATCCGGAGCGAGCTCGACGGCCTGAAGATCGTCGACAGTGTTCAGTACGAGTCCGCCGAGGACGCGTACAAGCACTACAAGGAGCAGTTCGGCGACTCCCCGCTGGCCTCCTCGCTGACCCCGGACCAGATGCAGGAGTCCTTCCGCATCAAGCTGACCGACCCGGAGAAGTACCAGGTCATCTCCTCCGCCTTCGCGGACAGACCCGGGGTCCAGGAGGTCCAGGACCAACGGAACCTGCTGGAGAACCTCTTCAATCTGCTCAACGGCATGAATATCGCGGCTCTATGTGTGATGGCGCTGATGCTGGTCGTTGCGATCATGCTGATCGTCAACACCGTGCGGGTGTCGGCGTTCAGCAGGCGCAGGGAGACCGGGATCATGCGCCTGGTGGGCGCGTCCAGCTTCTATATCCAGCTGCCGTTCATCATGGAGGCGGCGATCGCGGGGCTCATCGGCGCGGGCTTCGCCGGGGTGCTGCTGGTCGGCGGCAAGTACTTCATGATCGACAACTGGCTCTCGGAGAAGATCCTTCTGATCAACTTCGTCGGCTGGGACGCCGTGATCAAGGTGCTGCCGCTGGTCTTCGCCATCGGCCTGCTGATGCCCGCGCTGGCAGCGTTCTTCGCTCTGCGCAAGTACTTGAAGGTGTGACTAATCGGACCGACGCGGTCGGTGGAACGTGGCGTCAACTTCCCATCCGCCGCCCGCGTCTGTCCTAGACTCAGCCGCATGTCGGGTCCGTCTGGCTGTGTCCCGCCCCGTGCCATCCGGCGCGGGGCCGCCCTGACGTTGGTCTTTGCCGGGGTGCTGGCCACCGGAGCCGCCGCCGGAACGCTGACGGACACCGGCCGCGGAGCGCAGCTGGCCTCCGAGGCTGTCGCTGACAAGGGCGCGGGCCCGCGGCGCGCGCAGCCCGCCCCGCAGGGCGGCTCCGACGCCCGCGAGCTCGTCAGCCGCAGCGGAGACCGCTGGTCAGCGGCGTACGGGCCGCGTGAATACGAAGACTTCCAGCAGACCCTCGACGGCCGTTACGTCGGCGTCGGGCTGTGGATCGCCCAGTCCCGCTCCCGCGAGGTGATAAAGGTCACCCGGGTCCAGCCCGGCGGCCCCGCGGACGCCGCCGGCATCCGCGCCGGCGACGTGCTGCGTACGGTCGACGGCCGCAAGGTCGCGGACCTGCCGGTGACCGAGGTCGTGGCCCGGCTGCGCGGCACCGACGCCACCGCCAAGCCCGGCAGCGCCGTCGCCCTGGGCCTGGAGCGCGACGGCCGGCACTGGGAGCGCACCCTCCAGCGCGCCCGGCTGCAGGCCCGCCCGGTCACCGTCGACCGCTCCGGTACGGCCACCGCGGACGCCACCACCATCAAGGTCACCTCCTTCACCGAGGGCAGCGGCGCCGAGATCCGCAAGGCGGCCCGCGCGGCCCGCGGCACCGGCGTCGTCCTCGACCTGCGCGGCAATTCCGGCGGCCTGGTCAAGGAGGCCGTCACCGCCGCCTCCGCCTTCCTCGACCGCGGCGTGGTCGCCACGTACGACAATCGCGGCGACCAGGAGGCGCTCTACGCGAGGGGCAGCGGCGATACGGGCACGCCCATGGTCGTCCTCGTCGACGGCGGCACGATGAGCGCCGCCGAGATGCTGGCCGGGGCGCTGCAGGACCGGGGGCGGGCCGTCGTGGTCGGGTCCCGTACCTTCGGCAAGGGCACCGTCCAGATGCCGTCCGAGATGCCCGACGGCACGGTCGCCGAGCTCACCGTCGGCACGTACCGCACGCCTGCCGGGCGGGTCCTGGAGGGCACGGGCGTCGAGCCCGATCTCGCGGTCACCGGCGGCGCGGACCCCGAGGACGAGGCGAGCCGGGTATTGAGTGGCCTCGGAGGCGGCCTCTAGGCGACAATGTCCCGGCTATGGCTACTTCAAAGGACCCGGGTCGCAAACTAATCGCGCAGAACAAGCGAGCACGCTACGACTACCACATCCTGGACACGTACGAGTGCGGGATCGTGCTGACCGGCACGGAGGTGAAGTCACTGCGCCAAGGGCGCGCCTCGATCGTGGACGGCTACATCCACATCGACGGCGGCGAGGCCTGGATGAGCAACGTGCACATCCCCGAGTACGCCCAGGGCACCTGGACGAACCACACCGCCCGCCGCAAGCGCAAGCTCCTCATGCACCGCGCCGAGATCGACAAGCTCGAGGCGAAGTCGCAGGAGTCGTCGCACACGATCGTGCCGCTCGCGCTGTACTTCAAGGACGGCCGCGCCAAGATCGAGATTGCGCTGGCGAAGGGCAAGAAGGAGTACGACAAGCGGCAGACGCTGCGCGAGAAGCAGGACCGGCGGGAGACCGAGAAGGCGATCTCCGCGGTGCGGCGGCGGCAGCGGGCGTAGCGGGCCCGCCCGGCGGGAATGCGCTGGCCACCGGGGGCGTTGTTCCCGTACGATGGGCAGTGCCGCCCGCGCGGTGGCACCGTTTGAAAACAACACATGGGGATGATCGGTTTCGACAGCGGATGTCGAAGCAGGGGAAGCGTGTCGAGGAAGCGACAATGATCTCGTTAACCATATGTCGCAACCAATAATCGCCGATTCCAAGCGCGATTCCTTCGCCCTCGCTGCCTAAGTAGCGACTTGCGAAGTGTCAGCCCGGGGCTGTTCCCGCTCCGGATCCTGGCATCAGCTAGGGAACTCACCGTAGCACCCGGTCACGGGGTGTAATCGGGACATTTAACAGTGACTGAGCCCGTCGGAGACTTGTCCGCGTGATCTCCGGGGCCGAGAAAATCGCAGCGGACTGCACACGGAGAAGCCCTGGTTCCGCACCGTTGGACGCGGGTTCGATTCCCGCCATCTCCACCAGCCCCATGGGGCCCCATCCTTTACAGGGTGGGGCCTTTTGTTTTTGATCATGGGCTGTCGTCGGCCGTATCGCACTTGTTTAGACCAAAGACCCGTCCGGACCCTTGACCCCGGCGTATTCCGGCCACACTCTTCAACACACACCGAGTGCGGGGGTGTTGATGGATCTCTTGCTGCGTATCCGGCACAACTATGTCTTACGGCGCATCCTGCGCAGTCTCTTCGTGATCTGGGTCGTCACGACCGCGATGTTCTTCATGCTGCGGCTGCTGCCCGGGAACCCCGTCGACACCTTTATCGCGCAGCAGATCAGGGGCGGCTCGACGTACGAGTCGGCCGCGGCCACCGCCGCCAACCTCTTCACCTTCGATCCGGAAACGCCGCTGATCCAGCAGTACTTCGACTACCTCTGGGCGCTCCTCCACGGCGACCTCGGCAACTCCCTCGACCCCGGCACCACCGTCATGGAGCAGATCGCCGCCAGCCTCCCCTGGACGATCTTCACGGTGGGATACGCGCTGCTCATCGCCATCGGCATGGGCCTGCTGCTCGGGCTCGTCATGGCGTACCGGCGCGGTGGCTTCCTCGATCACGCGATCTCCATCGTCGGGTCGACGCTGCACGCCATCCCGAACTACCTCTTCGCGATCATCGTCGTCGTCTTCGGCGGCGTCCAGCTGGGGCTTTTCAATGTCTCCGAGACCCGCGGCACCCACACCGCCGGCGTCGACCCGGGCCTCAATTTCACCTTCATCTCCGACGCCTTCTACCACGCGGCCGTCCCCGTCACCGTCTACGTCCTGACCACCTTCGGCACCTGGGCGCTGGTCATGAAGGCCTCCACGATCACCACCCTGGAGGAGGATTACGTCACGGTGGCCCGCGCCCGCGGACTCAGCGGGCGGCGGATAGGGACGCAGTACGTGGGCCGCAATGCCGTCCTGCCGATGGTGGCGCAGATCGCCACGCAGGGCGGCTTTGTCTTTGGCAGCGCGATCTTCGTCGAGCTGATTCTGAAGTACGACGGGGTGAGCTCCGAGCTGTACGCGGCCGTCAATGATCGCGATTACGCGACCGTGCAGGGAATTCTGCTGATCATGACGATTGTGATCGTCTTCGCCAATCTGCTGGCCGAGATCGTCAATTCGATGCTTGATCCGCGGATTCGCGAGTCGGAGACCTCGGCGAAGGGAGTCCCGGCATGACCGCCGTCGCCCCCACCGTCGCCGAGCCGGCGCTGGCGCAGACCACCGGCCGGGCCGAGGGTGTGCTGCGGCTGCTGCTGCGCAGCAAGTCCGGGCTCGCCGGGCTGATCGTCGTGGTGCTCATCATCGGCATGACCGTCCTCGCCCCGCTCTTCGTCGACGAGCGCAATCCCGTCGACGCCGACAACCGCTGGGGTGGACCGAGCGGTGAGCACTGGCTGGGCACCGACCACGCAGGGCGGGACGTGCTCAAGCAGGTCGTGCTCGGCGGCCGCACCATCCTTTACGTCGGCTTCCTCGCCGCCTTCATCACCCTCGCCATCGCCGTGGTGCTCGGCTCGCTGGCCGCCTACTTCCGCGGTTGGCTGGACTCCGCGCTGCTGCAGCTCACCGACGTCGTGATGACCGTCCCGGCCGTCGTGCTGCTCGCCGTCGTCGGCGCCTTCTTCGGGCTGACCTCGCCGACCCTGCTGGCGCTCATCCTCGGGGTGATCACCTGGCCGGTGCTGATGCGGTCGATCAGGGCGCAGGTGCTGTCGCTCAAGGAGCGCGAGTTCGTCGAGGCCGCCCGGCTGCAGGACCTCGGCAGCCTGCGGATCATCTTCGTCGAGATCGTCCCGAACATGGCCGGCTACATCCTGATCAACTTCATCATCGCGGTCACCAACGCCATGTACGCCCTGGTCGGGTTGTACGTGCTCGGCCTGGCCCCACTCGCGGGCGCCAACTGGGGGATCATGATCCATCAGGCCTGGACGTACGGGGCGATCTACCTCCCCGAAGGCCGGGCGTTCATCCTCGCCCCGGTCTGCGCCATCGCGCTCTTCCAGCTCGGGCTCGTGATGCTGACCCGCGCCCTGGAGGAGACCTTCAACCCGCGGCTGTCGAGAGGGTGAGCCGCATGGCGGAGACGACGATGACGCGGCAGGCGCTGCTGTCCGTACGCGATCTGCGGATCGGCTACCGCAGCGGCGGGCGGCTGGTGGAGGCGGTCCGCGGGGTGGACTTCGACCTCTATCCGAACCAGGCGCTCGCCCTCGTCGGCGAGTCCGGCAGCGGCAAGTCCACCCTCGGGCTCGGGCTGCTGCGGCTGCTGCCGCGCACTGGGGAGATCACGGGCGGCGAGGTGCACTACCGGGCGCCCGGCGGCGACCGAGGCGAGCAGGTGGAGGCGGCCTCGTACGACGTGCTGCGCCTCGAAGGCACCCCGCTGCGGCGCTTCCGCTGGAGTGAGGCCGCGATGGTCTTTCAGGGGGCGATGAATGCCTTCAATCCGGTGTTACGGATCGGCGAGCAGTTCGCGGACACGCTGCGGGCGCATGCGCCGGAGGGGCGGCTCAGCCGGGAGGCGATCCGCGAGCGGTCGGGGGAGTGCCTGCGCTCGGTGCGGCTGGAGCCGGGGCAGGTGCTCGGCTCGTACCCGCACGAGCTCTCCGGCGGCATGCGGCAGCGCGCGCTGATCGCCCTCGCCATGGTGCTGGAGCCGCGGGTGCTGATCCTCGACGAGCCGACCACCGCCCTCGACCTGCTCACCCAGCGGGCGATCGTCGACATGCTGCAGGAGCTGCGGGCCGAGCGCGGCTTCGCGATGATCTTCATCTCGCACGACCTGGCGCTGGCGTCGGAGCTGGCGGACCGGGTGGCGACGATGTACGCGGGGCGGATCATCGAGGAGGGGACGGCGGACGACCTCTTCCGGCAGCCGCGGCATCCGTACACGGCCGGGCTGATCGGGGCGGTGCCGACCGTGCACGGCGGGCTGGCCGAGCCGGTGTCGATCCCGGGGACGCCGCCGGATCTCGCGCGGCTGCCGGCGGGGTGCTCGTTCGCGCCGCGGTGCTCGTACGCAATCGAGGAGTGCCGCGATACGGATCCGGGGCTGCGGATGGTGGCCGCGCGGCCGCCGGGGGAACCGTCGCACCAGGCCGCCTGCCTGCGGTGGGAGGCGGTGCGGATGCCGGCGGCGGCCGAGGTGCCTGCGCAGGCCGGGCCTCCTGCCCACGCCCCGTCCGAGGAGGCCGCGGAATGACCGGCGCTGGGTCTGCTCAGAACGTGCTGCTCGACCTCAAGGGCGTATCGCAGACCTTCCACAGCAAGCGCGGCGACCTCCCCGCCGTCCGTGACGTGTCGCTGAGCGTGGGGCGGGGCGAGGTGCTCTGCCTGGTCGGCGAGTCCGGCTGCGGGAAGACGACCACGGCGCGGATGGCGGCGGGGCTGGCGAGGCCGGTCGCCGGGACGGTCGAGTTCGAGGGCGCGGACATCTGGCAGCTGGGCAAGGAGGAGCGGGCGGCGTACCGGAAAGCGGTCCAGTTCATCCACCAGGACCCGTACGCCTCGCTCAACCCCATCCGCACCGTCTACGCCACCCTCGCCGCCCCGCTCCGCCGCCACGGCCTCGCGAAATCCCGCAAGGACGCCTGGGAGCAGGCCGCCGCCCTGCTCGCCCGGGTCGAGATGACACCCGCGGACACCTTCCTGAACAAATACCCCCACCAGCTCTCCGGCGGCCAGCGCCAGCGGATCGCGGTCGCGCGGGCCCTCGCCCTCGACCCGCGGCTGATCGTCGCCGACGAGGCCACCTCGATGCTGGACGTGTCGATACGGGTCGGGGTGCTGCGCATGCTGACGAAGCTGCGCGAGGAGCTCGACGTCGGCTTCGTCTTCATCACCCACGACCTCGCCATCGCCCGGCACTTCGGGACGGGCGGGCGGATCGCGGTGATGTACCTCGGCCGGGTGGTGGAGCACGGCCGCACCGAGGACGTGATCGGCGACCCCCGGCACCCGTACACGAAGGCGCTGCTCAGCGCGGTCCCGGACCTCGCGCCCGGACGGCGGGGCGACCCCGGGCTGCGCGGGGTCGACATCCCGGATCTGGCGGCGCTGCCGAGCGGGTGCACCTTTCATCCGCGGTGCCCGCTGTACGTGCCCGGGACCTGCGACGCGATCGAGCCGGAGCTGCTCGCGGGCGCCGGCGGGCGCGAGGTGTCCTGCCATGTGGTGGCGGGACAGGACGGCGAGCGCGAAGAGCTCCAGCGGGCGGGGGGTGGCGTCTAGTGGAGGTCCTCGCGCGGCTGGCGCTGACCTTTGCGTCCTTTCTCGTCGTCGGCTCGCTGCTGATGTTCGCGGCGACCGATGCGCACACCCCTGAACGCACGATCACCGTATTCAGCCTCATCGGTGGGACCGGAGCCATGGCGGCCGCGGCCACGCTGATCCGAATCGCATTACGAAGGAGGGGGAGATGAACGGCATCGCACCGTCCGACATTTCACGCAGGCGGCTGTTCCAGCTGCTCGGGATAGGCACCGTGGCCGCCGTGGGGGTGCCGGGTCTTGCGGCCTGCTCCAAGGCGGATCCGGAGAAGGACGGGGACAAGTCCGGCGAGTTCCACGGCGCCTATCCGTTCAACAAGCCGCCGGCCGGGCACTTCAACCGCGGTGGCGGGCCGATCGGTCTGGCGCCGGTCGCGATGTATCTGATCGACGGCCCGTACAGCGATCTGATCCACGCCGTGGGCGCGTACTGGGACTGGGCGCAGAAGAAATTCGTCTACTACCTCGCCGAAAGCTCCGAGTTCAACGACGACTTCTCCACCTTCACCGTAAAGCTCCGCTCCGGCCTGAAATGGTCCAACGGCAAGGCACTGACCTCCAAGGACTACATGACCACCATGTACGTCCAGTGGATCCAGAACTCCCCCGCCTGGACGTCGATCGAGAAGATCGAGGCCCCGGACAAGCAGACCTTCGTCGTCCACCTGAAGTCCCCGGCGGCCATCATCGACCGCTACATCCTGAAGAGCTCCGTCATCGACACCGGCACGTACGGCGAATGGGCGGACAAGGCCGCCGCGCTCGTCGAGGCGGGCGAGAAGCCGACGGGCAAGAAGGCGGTGGCGCTCAACAAGGACTTCAACAAGTTCCGGCCCAAGGAGATCATCGCCTCCGGCCCCTTCATGGTCGAGTCCAAGCTCATCACCTCGGCCAAGATGACCCTGGTCAAGAACAAGCACGGCTTCCGGGCCGACGAGGTGAAGTTCGAGAAGATCGTCCTCTTCAACGGCGAGACCCCGGACGTCGCCCCGCTGGTCGAGTCGAAGGACGTCGACTACGCCACGCACGGCTTCACACCGGCGCAGGAGAAGTCCTTCAAGAGCGCCGGCTACCGCATCATGCGACCGCCGACCTACAGCGGCCCCGCGCTCTTCATCAACCACGACAAGGTCAAGGCCTTCGCCGACCGCCGGGCCCGGCAGGCCCTCGCGTACGCGATCAAGCGCGACCAGGCGGGCAAGGTGGCGCTCGGCGAGTCCGGCAAGGCCGTGAAATACATGGCCGGATTCTCCGACGTGATGGTGCCCGACTGGGTCTCCGACGCCGACCAGCAGAAGCTCGTCACGTACGAATACGACCCCGACAAGGCCACGAAGCTGCTCACCGACGCCGGCTGGAAGAAGAGCGGCGGCACATGGCAGACCCCGCAGGGGAAGGCCGCCAAGTGGGTCATCTCGTATCCCTCGGACTTCGCGGACTGGTCCGCCTGCGGCGAGAACATCGCGGAACAGCTGAAGGAGTTCGGCATCGAACTGACCCCGAAGGGCCAGAAGTTCGAGTCGTACAACCCGGAGATCGACAAGGGCAACTTCGAGCTGTGCATCCAGGCGTGGGGCGCCTCACAGCATCCGCACCCGCATTTCTCCTTCGCGGCGGACCTGTTCATCCACAACATTCCGATCGCCCGCAATGCGGGTGGCCGGGGCATGGGCTTCGAGCTGAAGGTGGATACGGAGGAGACGGGGAAGATCGACCTGGAGAAGGTGGTCAACGACTCCGGGCAGGGTCTGAATGAGAACGAGCAGAAGAAAAACGTGACGGCGGCGGCGCTGGCCTTCAACGACCTGCTGCCGATCATCCCGATCTTCGAGCGGTACGGGAACAATCCGGTGCTGGAGGGGCCGCGGGTGAAGAAGTTCCCGGGCGATGCCGACCCGGAGATGAAGAACGCGCCGTACGGGGACAACGCGGTGGTCATGGGGCTGCTGGACGGCAGCATCAGTCCGGGGTGACGGCCGTACGACGGCCTTCTGACCGCCGTCCCGTCATCGCCATCGCCGGGCTCGGCATCGAGTCGTCGACCTTCTCGCCCGCCCGCACCTCGGCCGCCGCGTTCTTTCCGGCGCGCGGGGCCGAGGTGCTGGAGCGGTATCCGTTTCTCGCGGCGGGGAGTGAGCTGCGGGAGGCCGCCGACTGGCGGGGGGTGCTGGTCGGGAAGGCGCTGCCGGGCGGGATGGTCACGGCGGAGGCGTATGCCGAGCTGTCCGGGGAGCTGCTGGAGCGGCTGGCGGGGCTGCCGCGGGTGGACGGGGTGCTGTACGACATCCATGGGGCGATGTCGGTGGCGGGGATCGAGGATGCGGAGGCGGAGCTGCTGGCCCGTATCCGCAAGGTGGTGGGGCCTGATGTCCACGTCTCCACCTCCATGGATCTGCACGGCAATGTCTCGCGGGAGCTGGTCGCGCGGACCGAGTTGATCACCTGCTATCGCACGGCGCCGCATGTGGATGTCGATGAGACGCGGGAGCGGGCGGCGCGGAATCTTGTGGCGCTGCTGGCGGGGGCCGGGGGCCCGCCGGTGAAGGCCTGGGTGCCGGTGCCGGTGCTGCTCGCGGGGGAGCAGACCTCGACGCGGGTGGAGCCGGCGCGGGGGTTGTACGGGGCGGTGGCGGAGGTCGCGGCGGGGGCGGGGGTGACCGATGCCGCGGTGTGGGTCGGTTACGCCTGGGCGGACGAGCCGCGCAATCAGGCCGCGGTGGTGGTGACGGGGCAGGACCCGGAGGCGGTGGCCGGGGGTGCGGAGCGGCTGGCGCGGCGCTTCTGGGCGGCTCGGCGGGACTTCGCGTTCGTTGCGCCGACGGGGTCGCTCGACGCCTGCCTGGATGAGGCGTTGGGGTCGAGCGCGCGCCCGTACGTCATCAGCGACAGCGGCGACAACCCGACGGCGGGTGGGGCGGGGGATGTGACGTGGGGGCTTGGGCGGGTGCTCGCGCGCCCGGAGTTCCGCGGGGAGGGCGGTCCCACGGTCATCTACGCGTCGCTGCCGGGGGCTGCGGCGGTGGCGGAGGCGGTGCGGGCGGGGGTGGGCGCTTCCGTGACGGTCACGGCGGGCGCGGAGGTCGATGACCGGGCTGCCGGGCCGCTGACCATGACCGGTGTCGTGCATGCCGTACGGCACGGTGACCGGGATGCGGGGACGGAGGTGGTGCTGCGGGTCGGCGGGGTGTACGTGATCCTCACTGCGCACCGCAAGCCGTATCACCTGGAGCGGGACTTCACGGCGCTGTCACTGTCGCCGCGGGCGGCGGATATCGTCATCGTCAAGATCGGCTACCTGGAGCCCGAGTTGTACGCCCTGGCCGCCGACTGGCGCCTCGCGCTCACGCCGGGCGGCGTCGACCAGGACCTGGCCCGCCTGGGACATCGCCGGATCCGGCGGCCGATGTTCCCGTTCGACCCCGGGATGGAGGAGCCGGACCTGCGCGCGCGCATCGTCACGCCGCTTGCCGGCCCCGACGACTAGCCGTTGGCGCTGGGGCGGCAGGTGGCGGGCGGTAGCGCGGCGTACTACCTCGCGTACTTCCTCATCGCCCAGAACCGCCTCCACCTCCTGTACGAGGACCCGGCCGACGTCTTCCGGGTCCCCTACGACCGCACCCCCCGCCTCTTCGACAACGACCACGAAGAGGAAGAGGTCTTCAAGCACCTGCCCACCAATGTCCAGGAGCTGCTGACCGACGACTGCCGTATGGCCGTGCCGAAGATCGCCGGCTGGTTCACCGAACTGAACCAGCGGTACTGAAGGGGGAGTGGTCCTGATGGCAGTGGGCTATCTGGTGACGGTGGTGCTGGCCCGGCGCGGGATGCGGGCGGCGTCCGTGGTCGAGCTCGCGCTGGACGAGGCGCTCGGCGCCGGTACGTATACGCGCCGCCGGCCGCCGCAACCTCCTGGACGTCTACCACCACCGCGCGCGGCGAAGAAGGTCATCGCCTGGGCGCGCGGACACGCCGAGGAGTACGGCGCGGACCCCGCGGCGGGCGTCTTCGTGACGGGCAGTTCCGCGGGCGGGCACATGGCGGCGCTCGCCGCGCTCACCCCCAACGAAGCCGCCTACCAGCCCGGATTCGAGGACGCGGACACCTCCGTGACCACCGCCCTGCGCTCCGTCTCCACCTCACCGGTCATCTACGTCGAACTCCCGGGCGCGCACCACGCCTTCGACCTCTTCCACTCCTTCCGCTTCGAGGCGCTCATCGACGGCATCGAGGATTTCGCGGCGTGGGTGCGGGAGGGGTCAGTCGGTCGGATCCAGTGAGAGCCGCACGGCGCGTGAGACGGCATCCATCTCTTCGTCCGGGATGATCCCGAGGTACGTGCCTGACGTCAGGAGCGACACGGTGATGGTGTGGAGCTGGGTTCCGATCACCGTCGCGGCCACCGGGGCAGTGATCGGTGCGGACAGCAGCGTGTCGGGCGCTGTGCCCGAGGTGTCGCACACCGCTGTCACCGCGGTGCGCGGGTACGAGGCCATCGCCGCGTCCGCCTGGAGCACGGCGAAGGCGTGGCGTCTGCCCCGAGGTGTTGCCGCCTCCCAGACCTGACCGCGACGCAGTGGCGGGGGAATGCTCACTGCCCACCGCCGGGAAGGTCATCGAGCGTGTCGAAGGAGACCGCCTGGAGGTCCTCGGTCATGTCGACATGCCCGGCCTGCCAGGCGGCGAGGCGGTCCGCGGCATCACGAACCGCCTGTGCCTTGAGGGCCTTCGCCGTGTAAGCGGACACGTTTCCGCCGGCCTCGGTCTGGATCGCCGCCAGTATGTCCACGGGCAGAGTTACCGTGATGCGCTTCGTAGTCGTCATTCTTTCCAGCATATCGACGCGCATACTGTGCTGCATATCAGCCCTGCGAGTGATTCCCGGCTACGCCACCCCCACCTTGCTGAACAGCGCGCGCATCCCCGCGTTCAGGTCCGACTGCTTGCGCAGGGGCTTGGGGAAGGGGAGGCGGGTGTCCAGGTGGGTGCGGGGGGTTTCGGTGCGGAGGGTGAGGCCGTAGCGGTCGAGGGCGAGGGGGCGTACGCGGGTGACGCCGCGGCGGCGGCGGGCCGGGAGGAGGCGGGTCAGCTGGTCCACCGCTTCGCTGTGGGAGTCGGCGAGGTGGAGGAGGTAGCGGGCCTCGTCGGGGGCCAGGGGGTCGGGGGCGGCCAGGGCTAGCTCGTCCATGTCGGTGGTGCGGCTGCCGAAGGGGGTGGTCAGCGTGGCCTGGGCGCAGTCGAAGCGGAGGGTGAGGCGGTTCGCGTCGGGGTGGTCCGCGGCGGGCCGGCCCGGGTCCGCGGTGAGCCAGCCGGCCAGGGTGACCTGGGCGCGGACCCGGTCCCGTACCGCCACCGGGGCGAGGTCGGTGAGCTCCAGCTGCGCGGGCAGGTCGCCGAGTTCGGCGCCGGCGACGCGGGTGGCGAGGGCGCTGTCGCGGGGTGGGCGGAGGGTGAGGGCGCCGTACTCGTCCGCCGAG
Source organism: Streptomyces boninensis (assembly GCF_048572725.1). Classification (NCBI taxonomy): domain Bacteria; kingdom Bacillati; phylum Actinomycetota; class Actinomycetes; order Kitasatosporales; family Streptomycetaceae; genus Streptomyces; species Streptomyces boninensis. Next base: position 3,674,662 of record NZ_CP183837.1, on the reverse strand, counting down.
TGCAGGCCGACCAGGTCGGCGCGGTAGCCGTCGTCGAGAAGCGTCAGGGCGAGGGAGTCGGAGGTCGCGAGGATGGTGCGGATGCGCTCGGCGGGGGTGGGTTCCTTGGCGGGCTTGGCGGACTTCGTGGTGATGCCAGTGAACTCGACGGCGCTCATCAGGTCTCCGGCCTCCTGGTGGGGGTGTGGTTCCGGCTGCGTGCCGGGCTGGACGCGTAGTTAGGTTAGCCTAACCTTTGTTCTATGAGGAAGGGGGCTCGGTGGTGAGCAGGATCTCCGCCGTCTCCAGGAACGGGCCGGCCTGTTCCGACTCGCCGTGCGCGAGCAGGTAGAGGCCCGTGGATACCCGCTCCAGGTAGCCCCACTCCCACACCGCCGCCGCGTCGGCGCCCCCGCCCGCCGCCAGCCGCGCGCAATAGCGCCGGGCCAGCGCGCCGGGGTCGGGCGCCGCGCGCAGCTCCGGGCACCAGTCGCGGAGCACCACGCCCAGGTCGTACGCCGGGTCGCAGCGGAAGCCGTCGGGGTCGACGAAGGCGTACTCCCCGGCCACGACGCCGCCCACCCCCGCGCCGCCCCACCGCTGCAGCGCATTCCCCGGATGCGGGTCCCCGTGCACCAGCACCGCGCGCTCCGGGGTGTCCCCCGCGGCGCGCCGCCGCGCGTAACCGAGGGCCCGCCGGAACACCCCCTCCGGGCACGGCCGCCCCAGCTCTTCCCACAGCTCCGTCACCAGCTCGCCGAGCCCGGTCGCCTTCCCTTCGAGTACGTCACCGGGGCCCGGCTCCACCCGCCACGCCTGCCGCAGAGTCGCGCACAGGACGTCGATCTGCCGCTCCGCCGGCGCCCCCAGCTCCGCCAGCGGCGCCCCCAGCGCCTCCAGCAGCAGCGCGTGCCGCGCCGGATCGTGCGCCAGCAGCCGGGCATAGCCGCGGCCGGCCGCCCGCCGCAGCACCGCGGCTTCGCGGTCGCCGTTGCCGGGGAGCGCGACCTTCAGCACGACCGGGTCGCCGGCGGCGGTGCGCGCACGCGCCACGTAACCCTCGCTGCCGCCGGGAAGCGCCGGGCCGACGGCGAGAAGCGACCAGCGCGCCGCGAGCTCCCGCACGGCGGCGGGCAGGCGGGCCAGCCACTCCCGCCCGGGCGCGCCGAGCCGCTCGGCCTTGCTGCGCACGACGGGGGACACGCTGACGGGCGACGACGAGGGGGACACCACGCCCGCACCCTACGACGCCCGCCACACCCCACCCGTCCCCCCGCCACACCCCCACCCGCCCCACCCGACTCGCGCCCCCGCCCGTCCCCCGTAAGGCTGAGGAGATGACGATGCAGGTCGGCGAGCGTGGTGGCGGTGGAGACATCCGCATCACCAACCGGCGGCGCGAGCGCTTCGCCGCCCGCGTGCTGCGCATCGTGCGCTGGGTGCCCGTCCCGCTGATCATCGGCGGCGCGCTGTTCTACTGGTTCACGCCCGAGGGCTACACCTCGCTGCCCTTCTTCGAGGCCGCGCCGCTCATCGTCGCCCCGGTCTACTCGCTGCGCGCCACCATCGCGGTCGGCGTCCTGGCCCTGACCGTCCAGGTCCTGCTGGAGATCGCCAATGGCACCGCGGCCGAGCCCAGCTCGATCGTCGAGATGTTCACCGAGCTGCTGGTCGTCTGCATGGCCGTGATCATGAATCGCCTCATCGCCTGGCACAACCGCCGCCTGGCCACCGCCCGCGGCGTCGCCGAGGCCGCCCAGCGGGCGGTGCTGCCGTACCCGCCGGAGACCCTGAGCGGGCTGCAGGTGGCGGCGCGGTACGTACCCGCCGACGCCGACGCGCTGATCGGCGGCGACATGTACGTGGCGCAGGAGACCCCGTACGGCGTCCGCGTCATCGTCGGCGACGTGCGCGGCAAGGGCCTGGGCGCGGTGCACGCGGTCGCGCTGTCCGTAGGCATCTTCCGGGAGGCGGCCGAGGACGAGCCGGACCTGGGCTCGCTCGCCGCCCGGCTGGACCGCGCGGTGCGGCGCGGGGCGCAGCGGCGGCAGGGGCTTGCGCCGCTTGAGGGGTTTATCACAGCGGTGTTGGCGGAGTTCGACACCGAAGCGGGGGTCGTACGGGTGCTCAGCCGCGGGCATCCGGCGCCGCTGATGCTGTACGGGGACGGGCAGGTGCGGCCGGTGGCCCCCGCGGAGGCTTCGCTGCCGCTCGGCATGGGGGACCTCGGGGACTGGCCGGACGAGATCGCGGAGGTGGAGTTCCCGCCGGGGGCGTCGCTGCTGTTCTTCACGGACGGGGTGACGGAGGCGCGGGATGCGGCCGGGGTTTTCTACGATCCCGAAGCGGGCCTGTGCGACCAGGTCTTCGGCGCACCGGCCGAGCTGCTGGCCGCCGTCGAGGCCGGCGTGTCGGCGCATACGGGCGGCAGCCGCCAGGACGATATGGCCCTGCTCGCGCTGACCCGGCCGGGTCTCGCCCACGTACGCCAAACTCCGTATCGGCCCCCTCCGGGTCCCAACCCCGTTTCGGGATAAGGCAGTATGGCCGCCGCGCCGGATTCGCTCTCGTGTCCGAGCGCGCGCACGTGTCCCCTACGGGAGAGGTCTCCAACGTGAACCGTGCCCTCGAACTCCGCGACTGGATAACCGCAGGTGCCGCCGTCTTCGGCGGCCTCGCCGCCGGAATCCTGCTGCGGATGCTGCTCGGCTGGATCGGCAAGGGGGCCAGCAGGACGCGGTGGGCCGGTGACGACATCCTCGTGGGCGCCCTGCGGATGATGGCGCCGTGGGCCGCGCTCGCCGGCGGCGTGTCGATCGCGGCGGCCGCGCTGCCGCTGAACCGGTCGACGGGGCACACCGTCCACGAGTGCATCGTGGCCGCGCTCATCATGGTGGTGTCGTTCGGCTGCGCCCGGGCGGTGGCGCAGATCGTCGGGACCAGATCCGCCGGCCTCGGCTCGGCGACCATCCTGGTCAACATCAGCCGCATCACCGTCCTGGCGATCGGCATCCTGATCCTGCTGCAGACGCTGGGCATTTCGATCGCACCGCTGCTGACCGCCCTCGGCGTCGGCGGCCTCGCGGTCGCGCTGGCGCTGCAGGACACCCTCGCCAACCTCTTCGCCGGCGTCCACATCCTCGCCTCGAAGACCATCCAGCCCGGCCACTACATCAAGCTGTCGAGCGGCGAGGAGGGCTTCGTCGTCGACATCAACTGGCGCAACACGGTGATCCGCACCGAGGCCGACAACCTCGTCATCATCCCCAACGACAAGCTCTCCGGCACCAACATGACCAACTTCCACCGCCCGGTGCGGGAGATGTCCGTCATCGTGCCCGTGGGCGTCGGCCTGACCAGCGACCTGGCCGAGGTCGAGAAGATGACCGTCGAGGTCGGCAAGTCCGTGATGACCGAGGTCGAGGGCGGCGTGCCGGCGCACGACCCGGTGGTTCGCTTCCACACCTTCGGCGACTCGCGGGTCGGCTTCAACGTGATCCTGCGGGCGGCGGAGTTCACCGACCAGTACCGGGTCAAGCACGAGTTCATCAAGCGGCTGCACACCCGGTATCACGAGGAGGGCGTGGAGATCGCCCATCCCGTACGCAACATCGTCGTGCGGCAGCCGGAGGACCTCCCGGTCCAGCTGCCGCAGCAGCGCAAGTCCGCCGAGCGGCTGTAACACAACTCTCGCCCAGGGGATTGACGTTCGTCTCAGGTGTCCCTAGGTTCCGAAATCGATTTCAAGGAGCCGCGGGTCTACGAGAGGGCGCTCATGACCGGTTACGACGAGCACTGCTGCACCGACGGCCGCTGCTGCTCCTCGGGGGCCGTAGGGCTCAACCGCCGCGGCTTCGTCGCCCTGGGCGCCTCCGCGGCCGTCGCGCTCGGGCTGCGTCCGCAGGGCGCCATCGCCGTACCGGCCGCGAAGGGCATCGACGACGACCGCCTGAAGCAGCTCGCCGCCCCCGGCCGCGCCACCGAATACAGCGACCCGGCCGCCCTCGCCAACATCGGCATGCCGGTCGGCGGGATCGCCGCGGGCCAGGTGTATCTCGCCGGCGACGGGCGGCTGTGGCTGTGGGAGGTGGCGAACCCGGACGCCTTCCCGTACGGCGGCGCGGACTGGCAGGGCGTGCACTACGCGGAGCCGCTGAAGGGGCAGAGCCCGTTCAGGACGGGCTTCGCGCTGCGCTGGGACGGGCCGTCCAAGGGCACCAAGTCCCTCGACTCCGACGGCTTCGCGGACGTCACCTTCCAGGGCCGCTACCCCGTCGCCACCATCGCGTACGCGGACCCCGCCGTCCCCGTCGCCGTCACGCTGCAGGCCTACTCGCCCTTCATCCCCACGGCCACCGCCGACTCCTCGCTCCCGGCGACCGTCCTCGAGTACACGCTCAGAAACACGAGCGACAAGCCCGTCACCGCCAAGCTGCTCGGCTACGCCGAGAACCCGGTGTGCGTGCGCAGCCGGAAGGCGCAGCCCGTAACCCTGGCGGCGGCGGAATTCGCCGCGGGCGGGGCGGCCGGGGTGCAGCACTCGGCGAAGGCGGGGGCGCAGGGTGAACCGCCGGATGAGGAAATCGTTTTCGAGGACTGGGAGCGGGCGGAGTACGGCGCGGACTGGACGGTCTCCGGTACGGCCTTCGGCGCCGGGCCTGTCACCGAGGCCGAGTGCCCGGACTACTTCAAGCGCGAGGGCGCGCTGCACATCACCGGCTCCCGCTTCGTCACCTCGCACAACTTCCGCGCCGGCGGCGACGCGGGCGCGGCCGACGACGAGAAGGGCAAGCTGGTCAGCAAGCCCTTCACGATCAGCCGCCGGTACGTGGCCGTGAACGCGGGCGGCGGCAATCAGGTCGGCAAGGCGTGCGTGAATGTCGTGGTCGACGGCAAGACGGTCGCCTCCTTCACCGGCCGTAATACGGAGACCTTGAGCGCTCGCGCCCTCGACGTCAGCGCGTACGACGGCAAGCAGGCGACGATCGAGATCGTCGACGACGCCACCGGCGGCTGGGGGCACATCAACGTCGACCGGATCTGGTTCACCGACGAGCCGGTGGGCGCCAAGCCGATGGATGAGCTGACGGACAACGGCACCTTCGCCGTGGCCGCCGCGCATCCGGACGCGGCCGTCCGCCCGTCGATAGCCGACTGGTCGTCCCCCGCCGCCCTCTTCGACTCAAAAGACGCGCCGGCGGAGGCCGACGGCGGCCGTACGACGGTGACCGGCACCGTCACCGTCCCGGTCACCCTCGCCCCCGGCGAGTCGAAGCTCGTCCGCTACGTCCTCGCCTGGCACTTCGACCTGGTCGACAGAAAGCTCCTCGGCTACCTGACCGGTGCGGAGAAGCTGCGCCGCCACTACGGGACGCGGTTCAAGGACTCGCGTGAGGTCGCCGCCGTGATCGGCACCCGCGGCGCGGAACTGTCCACCGCCACCCACCAGTTCGTCCGCACCTGGTACGAGGACTCGACCCTCCCGCAGTGGTTCCTGGAGCGCACCCTCGCCCCCGCCTCCACCGTCGCCACCTCCACCGTGCACCGCTTCCAGGACGGCCGCTTCTACGCCTGGGAAGGCATCTACTGCTGCGACGGCACCTGCACCCACGTATGGAATTACGCCCAGTCCATCGCCCGCCTCTTCCCCGACCTGGAGCGCGACACCCGCGAGCGCGTCGACTACGGCATCGCGTACCACGAGGACACCGGCGCCATCGACTACCGCGGCGAGGCGGCCAAGCACGTGGCGCACGACGGCCAGTGCGGCAATGTGCTGCGCACGTACCGCGAGCATCTGATGGCCAAGGACAAGGCCTTCCTCACGAGGGTGTGGCCCAGGGCGAAGAAGGCGATGGAGTTCCTGATCGGCGCGGACGGCTCCGACCAGGACGGGATCCTGGAGGGCGAGCAGTACAACACCCTGGACGCGTCCTGGTACGGCGAGATCCCCTGGATCAGCGGCCTGTACATCGCCGCCCTGCACGCCGCGGCCGCGATGGCCGACGACATGAACGACACCGCCTTCGCCTCCAAGTGCCGGGCGCTGGCCGCGAAGGGCACGGCCGAGCTGGACGCGAAGATGTGGAACGCGGAGTACGGCTACTTCGAGCAGCTGGTGGACCCGGCCCACGCGGGCGCGATCAACTCCAACCGCGGCTGCCACCTGGACCAGATGTACGGCCAGACCTACGCCTTCCAGCTCGGCCTGCCCCGCGTCTTCCCCGAACAGAAGGCGAAGACGGCCCTGGCGAACATGTACAAGAACAACTTCCTCTCCGACGCCCAGTCGTACAAGGACGTCTCCGGAATCCCGGGCGGCCGCGTCTACTCGACGGAGGGCGAGGCGGGCACCCTGCTGTGCACCTGGCCCTTCGGCGGCTCCGATACGGCACCGGGGGACGGGGAGCCGTTCGCGATCGGCTACTTCAACGAGGTGTGGACGGGCCTGGAGTACCAGTTCGCGGCCCAGCTGATGGCCGAGGGCATGACGGACGAGGCGCTCGCGGTGACCCGGGCGGTGCACGACCGGCATGCGGCCGACAAGCGCAATCCGTACAACGAGATCGAGTGCTCCGACCACTACGCCCGCGCGATGATGAGCCACGCCGTGTACCTGGCGGCGACCGGCTTCGAGTACCACGGCCCGCGCGGCCACCTCGGCTTCGCGCCGAAGCTGGGCGCGGACGACTTCTCGGCGGCCTTCACGGCGGCGGAGGGCTGGGGGCGGTACCGGCAGACGCGGACGACCGGCGGGCAGCGGAGCGAGGTGGAGCTGCGTTACGGGACGCTGCGGCTGGCGTCGCTCGCGGTGCCGGGCGATGCGTCGCGCGCCAAGGTGGAGCGGCGCCGCGCCGGCGGCCGTACGACAAAGGTCGCGGTGCGGAAGGTGAAGGCGGCGGACGGCCGCTCGGTGGTGACCCTCGGCGAGTCCGTGACGCTGCACGCCGGTGACGCGCTGGTGGTGACGGCGCGATGAGCGTGCTGTTCGCGGCGGTGGGCGGCTTCCTCGGGGCGGGAAAGACGACGACGCTGACCGCGCTGGCGCGGGCGCTCGAGGCGCGCGGGCGGCGGGTCGGGATCATCACGAACGACCAGGGCGAGGACCTGGTGGACACGCTGGTCGCGGCGTCGTCGTCGTCGAACGGCGTGGCGGCGGAGGTCACCGGCGGCTGCTTCTGCTGCCGCTTCGAGGACCTGCTGACGGCGGCGACGCGCTGCGTGGAGGAACACGGCGCGGACGTCATCCTGGCGGAGGCGGTGGGCAGCTGCACGGACCTGCAGGCGACGGTGGTGCGCCCGCTGCGGCGGCTGTACGGGGACCGCTTCGCGGTGGCGCCGCTGGTGACGGTGGTGGATCCGGCGCGGTTCGCGGCGCTGGCGGCGGCCGGGGATGTGGATCTGGCGTACCTCTTCGACCGGCAGGTGGAGGAGGCGGATGTGGTGGGGCTGAACAAGGCGGATCTGGGGGGTGGCGGTCCGGTCAGGGAGGCGCTGGGTGCGCTGCACCCGGGGAAGCGGGTGGTGGGGTATTCGGCGCGGACGGGGGCGGGGGTGGAGGAGCTGGCGGATGTGCTGACGCAGGCTCCGGGACGGGCTGCCGACCGGGACATGGCCGTCGACTACGACCGCTACGCGGCCGCGGAGGCGGAGCTGGCCTGGCTGAACCACGCGGTCGAGGTCCGGGCGGCCGGGGCGGCCGGCTTCGAGTCGGCGCGGTGGGCGGAGGTGCTGCTCGGGGAGCTGGCCGGGCGGGGGTGGGTGGTCGGGCATATCAAGGTGCTGCTGACGGAGGACCGGGGTGAGGCGAGCCGGGGCGGGATGTCCGGCAGCGGGATAACAAAGGCAAGCGCGGTAGGCGACGGCTCGCCGGTGTCCGTAGACACCGACGCCGGCCCGATGCACCGCGCCCGGGCCCGTATCAACGCCCGCGTGGCAGCCCCGCCCGCGCACCTGGACGCGGCGATACGGGACGCGCTGGCAGCGGCCGACATGGCGACGGCCGCGACCAGCTCAGCAGACCACCCACCCGCGTCTTTCGCCCCGTCATATCCACAGCCGGTGCACCGGCTACCTGCATAGGACCGCCGCCTTCACCCACGCAGCGAACTCCTCAGCACCTCACGGGCGATCACCGTGCTCGATCGCGTCCAAGAACGCATCCATGGCCGCATCTGCCTCCGGGGCCGCCGCCAGCTCTTCGGGCGCCGGGGCGCCCTCGTCCACGGAACGATTCATGGCGTCGATCTCCGCGAATCTGGCCTTGACTTGGGCAAGACGGCCGGCAGCCGCGCCGCGAGTGATTTCCTCATCGCGAGGTTCGTGCAGCACCTCAGCCCCGCAGCTTCCCCACGAACTCATCCAGTTTGCTCATCATCCGCTCCGCCTGCTGGTCCACGCTCAGCGACTCCTCGAAGCGGCCGCCCGGGGCGGGCTGCTTCAAGCCGCGTACGTAGAGCGGGCAGGACAGGTCCGTGCACATGTGGAGGCCGACGGAGTCGCCTGCGCGCCCCTTGCGGGCTACCAGGAGGGAGACGCCGTTGCCCGGGTGGGTGGTGAAGCAGAGCGAGCACATGCTGCGGTGCAGGAAGCCGCGCTGCTTCGACGGGAAGCGGAAGGCGATGCCGAGTTCCTCGGTGACGAGGTAGCTGCGGTCGGGTGCGCGTGGGTCGCGCCAGCCGAGGAAGTCGAGGTCGTCCCAGGGCTGGGTGGTGAGGTCGGGGAGGTTGAGGCGCTTGGCCTCGCCCTTGGTGGTGTTGATGAACGAGGTGCGGATCTGGGTCTCGGTGAGTGGCTTCATAATTCCATTAGGGCATAGGCTAGGGATCCTAGGAAAGGAATTTTCTCATGCCGCGAGCGGGGCTGACGAGTGAGCGGGTGGCGCTGGCCGCCGCGGATCTCGCGGACGAGGTGGGGCTGGATGAGCTCACCGTGTCGGCGCTGGCGCGGCGGCTCGGGGTGCGGGACGCGAGCCTGTACTCGCATGTGAAGGGCCTCCGCGACCTGCGCATGCGGGTGGCGGTGCTGGCGGCGGGCGACTTCGCGGAGCGGCTGGCGCCGGAGCTGGCGGGGCGGGCGGGCGAGTCGGCGCTGACCGCGTTCGCGGTCGTGTACCGCTCCTTCGCGCTGGAGTGCCCTGGCCGGTACGCGGCCACGCAGCTCCCGCTGGAGGCTGGCTACGCGTCCCCTGCGGGGGAGCGGGCGATCGAAATGACGTACCAGCTCCTGGGCGACGGCTACGCGCTGACAGAGCCGGACCTGACCGACGCCGTCCGCCTGCTCCGCAGCACCCTGCACGGCTACGCGGACCTGGAACTGCGCGGCGGCTACGCCCACCCGCGCGACTTCGAGCGCTCCTGGACCAAGGGCGTACGGGCCCTCCACGTAGCGCTATCCCACTGGCCCCAATAACCCACCCACCCACCCGACCTCACTCACTCTCTGAGGGGGCCGCCCGTGGGTGGGCAAGAGCTCACCCGGCGCCCAGCGCAAGGCCCCACGCGCTGCTAACCGGCGCACCCACCCCCGCCCAAGGCCCCGCGGCCACCCGGCCGCACCGCACCCCACCCCCGCCGCCGACAGCAACGGGCGGGTGGGTGGGCAAAGAGCTCACCCGGCGCCCCGCGCGAGCGTGAGCGCAAGGTTGCTCCAGTGTCACGCGCCGCCACCAACGCGGAAACTCCCGCTTCCTACGGTCACCGCCATGACGACGAACCAAGCCCCCCGCAAGGGAAAACGCTGGATCGAGCACTGGGACCCGGAAGACACCGCGTTCTGGCAGGAGCGCGGCGAGCGCATCGCCAACCGCAATCTCATCGTCTCCGTGCTCGCCGAGCACATCGGCTTCTCCATCTGGACCCTCTGGTCGGTCCTCGTGCTCTTCATGGGCCCGGAGTACGGCATCGATCCGGCCGGGAAGTTCTTCCTGGTCGCGATGGCGACCCTCGTCGGCGCCTGCGTCCGCGTCCCGTACACCTTCGCCGTCGCCCGCTTCGGCGGCCGCAACTGGACGATCTTCAGCGCCGCGCTGCTGCTCATCCCCACCATCGCCGCCACCATCGTGATGGAGCCGGGCACCTCGTACGGGACCTTCCTGCTCGTCGCCGCCCTCACCGGCATCGGCGGCGGCAACTTCGCCTCCTCCATGACGAACATCAACTCCTTCTTCCCGCTGCGGAAGAAGGGCTGGGCGCTCGGCCTCAACGCGGGCGGCGGCAACATCGGCGTGCCCGTCATCCAGCTCGTCGCGCTCCTCATCATCGGGACGGCCGGGGACGGGTCCCCCCGTCTGCTCCTCTTCGTCTACATGCCGTTCATCGTCTTCGCCGCCGCCCTGGCCGCCATCGCGATGGACAACCTCGCGCCCGTCAAGAACGACACCGGCGCCGCCAAGGAAGCCGCCAAGGACCTGCACACCTGGATCATGTCCTTCCTCTACATCGGCACCTTCGGCTCCTTCATCGGCTACGGCTTCGCCTTCGGGCTGGTGCTGCAGAATCAGTTCGGGCGGACTCCCCTCCAAGCCGCCTCGCTCACCTTCATCGGCCCGCTGCTCGGCAGCCTCATCCGCCCCATCGGCGGCCGCCTCGCCGACCGCTACGGCGGCGCCCGCATCACCCTCTGGAACTTCGCCGCCATGGCCGCCGCCACCGGCATCGTGATCTTCGCCTCCGCCGAGAAGTCCCTCCCCCTCTTCCTTACGGGCTTCATCCCGCTCTTCGCGCTGAGCGGCCTCGGCAACGGCTCCACGTACAAGATGATCCCGGGGATCTACGACGCCAAGGCCACCGCGATGGGCATGACCGGGGAGGCGGCCAAGGCCTACGGGCGGCGGCTGTCCGGCGCCTCGATGGGGCTGATCGGGGCCGTCGGCGCGCTCGGCGGGCTCGGCATCAACCTGGCCTTCCGGCAGTCCTTCCTGTCGAACGGCTCCGGCACCGCCGCCTGCGTCGCCTTCCTCGCCTTCTATGCCGTCTGCTTCGCCGTAACCTGGGCCGTCTACCTGCGCCGCACCGCCGCCCCCGCCGCGGCGACCGAGCCGGCGGACGCGCGGCAGCCGGCGTACGCACAGGTCTGACCGGGGTGTGATTCGTGCCGCGTAACCGTCGTGAAATGCGCGTGAACTGCGGCCGTCACCCGGGGCAGCGACCATGCGGCTGAAGGACGACACTGGGACGAGAACGCCTATGCACGCACCCGCACACCAAGCCGCCCCGGCGGTGAAGCCCCTCGCCGGCTTCACCGTCGGGGTCACGGCCGCCCGCAGAGCCGAGGAGCTCGGCGCGCTGCTCGAACGCCGCGGCGCCGCCGTCATGCATGCCCCCGCGCTGCGCATCGTGCCGCTGCCGGATGACGCCGAGCTGCTCGCCACCACCAAGCAGCTCCTCGACGCCAGGCCCGACCTGGCCGTCGCCACCACCGCGATCGGCTTCCGCGGGTGGGTCGAGGCCGCCGAGGGGTGGGGGCTCGGGCAGGCGCTGCTCGGGACCCTCGCGCAGGTACGGATCCTCGCCCGCGGGCCGAAGGTGCGCGGCGCCATCCGGGCCGCGGGGCTGACCGAGGAGTGGTCGCCGGCGTCCGAGTCGATGGCCGAGGTCCTCGACCGGCTGCTCGCCGAAGGCGTCGAGGGGCGGCGGATCGCGCTGCAGCTGCACGGCGAGCCGCTGCCCGGCTTCGTCGAGGCGCTGCAGGCGGCGGGCGCGGAGGTGATCGGGGTGCCGGTGTACCGGTGGATGCCGCCCGCCGACATCGGCCCGGTGGACCGGCTGCTCGACGCGACCGTGGCACGGGCCGTCGACGCGGTCACCTTCACCTCGGCCCCGGCCGCGGCCAGCTTCCTGGCGCGGGCGGCGGAGCGGGGCATCCAGGGCGAGCTGCTGGACGCGCTGCGTACGGACGTGCTGGCCGCGTGCGTCGGGCCGGTGACGGCGCTGCCGCTGGAGAACCACGACATTCCGACGGTGCAGCCGGAGCGGTTCCGGCTCGGGCCGCTGGTGCAACTGCTGGCGCTGGAGCTGCCCGGCCGGGTGCGGCCGCTGGCGGTGGCGGGCCGGCGGCTGGAGATACGGGGCCATGCCGTCCTGGTCGACGGCGAGCTGCGGCCCGTACCGCCCGCGGGGATGGCGCTGCTGCGCGCGCTGGCGCGGCGGCCCGGCTGGGTGGTCGCCCGCAGCGAGCTGCTGCGCACGCTCCCCGGCGCGGGGCGTGATGAGCACGCGGTGGAGACGGCGATGGCCCGGCTGCGGTCGGCGCTGGGGGCGCCGAAGGTGATCCAGACGGTGGTGAAGCGCGGCTATCGGCTGGCCCACGACCCTTCGGCGGAGACGAAGTACGCGGACGGGTGAGCCTCGGACGGAAGCGTCCGGGCTCACCCGTCCCGCCATGTGGGACGCCTGCCCCCGGGAGTGTCAGCGGCCGACGAACACGTAATCCGCCCGGTAGTCCACCGCCGCCTTGGCGCCCGGCTTGCAGCTCCCCGCCGGGGCGACGCCGCCGACGGTGTTCAGCCGGAGGATCTCGTTCGTGGCGGAGAGCTTTCCGCTGCCGCGGCCGACCTGGGTGGCGGCCAGGTGCAGCTCCGGGATGTTCTTCGGGCCGTTGTCGATCCGCTGCGTCAGCTTGCCGGTGACCGCCGACAGGTCGGGAGCCAGCCAGGCGGGCGGGCCCGCCTGCGGCTTGACGAAGAAGTGGGCGATGTTCCCGTCGAGCCTGGCGCGCACGTTGTGCTGCGTGAAGGCGTACGAACCGTCCTGCTGCCGGGTGCACTTGTAGATCTGCTGGCCCTGCCGGACCGAGGCCTGGAAGCTCCTGAAGGGATGCCGCAGGTCCAGAGCCGAGTCGAGCTTGTGCACCTGGCCGCGGACCGCGCCGCCGGGGAACTCCCCGGTGTGCAGGTTGAAGTAGAAGCCACCCGGGTTGTCCTTGAGCTGCTGCAGCAGCGCCGCGTCCTTGACCTTTACGGTGCCGGTGACCCGGTCGCTGCCGTCCTTGAGCTTCTCTGTGATCAACGGGATCTTGATGGCCCCGTTGACGCCCTTCACGCCCTGGTGGATATGCGCCAGCGTCGGGGTGTCGATGCCGCGGAACTTGAACGCGAACGACACCTCGTCCCCCTGCACCCGCATCAGCGCGAGCGCTGCCCCGTCCTTGTCGCCTACGGCAGGACCGCCGGGCGCGGGCACCTCGTTGGCCCCGTTGAGGCTGCCCGCGAAGAAGACCGCGCCGCTCTTGTTCGTGCCGCCGAGCGCCCCGATCCTGCTCTCGCCCGCCGCGCCGCCGCCGTGCCCGGCGTGGCCCTGCGCACCGGAACCGGCGGCGGTGCGGGCGCTGTTGCCCGAGCCGCCGTCATCCCCGACGGCCGGCAGGACGACGAGCGCGGCGCCCGCGGCGGTCACGGCGGCGATGGTGCCGATGACGATGTTCTTGCCCATTGGGCTCTCCCCCATACGGTGGCCGGCGCCCCCTGCGCCGGCCTTCGCGAGGGTTTACGGGCTCCAGTGCTAGACCCGTTCAAAACTCAACTGAGTGGTAATTCACGGCCGTTCACCTGAACGGCGGCTCCGCGCCGTCCGTACGCGCGCGCGTGATCCGCCGTACTGAACGGTTCCGGTAACGGCCCCGTACCAGCAGGCGCAAGAAGGTCTCGACCGGGAGGTGCGGGTGCGCGACCATGCCGTCGTGACAGACGATCGGCCGCTGCCGGGCGCCGGGAGCGCCCTGCCCGAGGACGAGCTGATGCGCGTGCTCTACAAAGAGCACGCCGGCCCGCTCCTCGGCTTCGTGCTGCGCCTGGTCGCCGGTGACCGGCACCGCGCCGAGGACGTCGTCCAGGAGACGCTGCTACGGGCCTGGCGGCACGCCGACCAGCTCGGCGGCGCGCACGGCTCGGTGCGGCCGTGGCTGGTGACCGTCGCCCGCCGGATCGTGATCGACGGCCACCGCAGCCGCCTGGCCCGCCCGCGGGAGGTGGACGCGACGCCGCTCGAGGTGCTGCCCGCCGCCGACGAACTCGACCGCGTGCTGCACCGGATGACCATCACGGATGCCCTCGGCGACCTCAGCCGGGCGCACCGCGAAGCGCTGATAGAGACATACTTCAAGGGCCGTACGGTGAGTGAGGCCGCCGACGCACTGGGGGTACCGCCTGGCACCGTACGCTCCCGGGTCTTCTACGCGCTGCGCCAGCTCAAGCTCTCGCTGGAGGAAAGGGGGGTGACGCCATGACCGTGGAACCGGATGCGGAGCCGCACGCCGACGCGGGCGCGTACGCCCTCGGCATTCTGGACGGCGCGGACGCCGCCCGCTTCGAGGAGCACCTGGCGGGCTGCACGCGCTGCGCGGCCGCGCTGGACGAGCTGCTGCCCGTGGCCCACCTACTCACCGAGGCCGCCCCGCCCGGCGGCCCCGAGGCCGCGGCGGTCGCAGAGCCGCCCGGGGATGCGCTGCTCGACCGGCTGCTCGGCGACGTCGCGGCCGAGCGGCGGCGGCGCCGGGGCCGTCGGCGGTGGCTGGTGGCGGCGGCCGCGGCCGTGCTGATCGGCGGGCCGCTGGCCACGTACGCGGTCACCGCGGAGGACGGCGGGGGGCACGTCAGCGCGGCGCAGGAGATGTTCGACGACGGCGAGAAGCACCGGAAGGTGGACACGTCGACCCACGTCGACGCCACGGTCTCGCTGCTCAAGAAGGCATGGGGCACCCATGTCGCGCTGAAGCTGGCCGGCGTGCAGGGCCCGGAGAAGTGCGACCTGGTCGCGGTCGGCAAGGACGGCGAGCGGCAGACCGTCACCACCTGGTCCGTCCCGGCGGCCGGATACGGGGAGATGCACGGCGACGGGAAATCGGCCCCGCTGCTCACCCACGGCGGCACCGGACTCGCCCGGAGCGACATCGACCGCTTCGAGGTGCGCACCCTGGACGGCCGCAAACTGGTGACGGTCAAGCTGTAGACAGCCCCCGGCCTGCTGAATCAGGACAGATTTTCGCGTACGGTAGACGGCTGCGTTATCTGCACGAAGGGGGCGCGGGTGGCCGGCCACACCACAGCCGCGGACAGCGTCCGGGAACGCGAGATCCAGGGCGAGCAGGAGCATCTGGACCGCGTGTACGACCGGCTCGAGGAGAAGATCCACGAGGCGGAGTTCCTCATGCACGACGCCGCCAAACGGGGCCATGTCGGCACCCCCGGCGCCCTCGCCGAACGGGACGCGCAGGTCTACCGCGCGGGCATCCACCTCAACCGGCTGAACAACGAGTTCGAGGACTTCCTCTTCGGCCGCATCGACCTCCTCCTCGGCAAGGACGGCAAGCGCGGCCCCGACGGCGCGTACACCTCCGTCGAACCCGCCGACGACGCGGTCGCCGAGGACGGCACCGCCGAGATCAGGGAGACCCTGCACATCGGCCGCATCGGCGTCCTCGACGCCGACTACACGCCGATGGTCATCGACTGGCGGGCCCCGGCCGCCGCGCCGTTCTACCGCTCCACGCCCGTCGCCCCCGGCCGGGTCGTACGCCGCCGCGTCATCCGCTCCAAGGGCCGCAAGGTCCTCGGCGTCGAGGACGACCTGCTGCGCCCCGAGCTGGCGGTCACCCTGGACGGCGAGCCGCTGCCGGTCACCGGCGACGGCGCGCTGATGGCGGCGCTTGGCCGGGCCCGTACGCATGAGATGCGGGACATCGTCTCCTCCATCCAAGCCGAGCAGGACAAGGTCATCCGGGCCCCGGCGGCGTCGGTGACGGAGGTCGAGGGCGGCCCCGGCACGGGCAAGACCGCGGTCGCGCTGCACCGCGCGGCGTACCTGCTCTACCAGGACCGGCGGCGCTATGCGGGCGGCATTCTGGTGGTCAGCCCGACGCCGCTGCTCGTCGCGTATACGGAGGGTGTGCTGCCGTCGCTCGGCGAGGAGGGGCAGGTCGCGATCCGTGCGATCGGGTCGCTTGTGGAGGGGGCGGAGGCGAGTGCGTACGACGATCCGCGGGTGGCGCGGATCAAGGGCTCGTCGCGGATGGTGAAGGTGCTGCGGCGGGCGGCGCGCGGCCTGCTGGACGAGCCGCAGGGCCAGGACTCCGGTCAACTCGCCCTGGGCGAGGAGGAAGACGCCCCCGCGGCCATCCCCACCCGCCTGCGCGTGGTCGCCTTCGGCGCACGGGTCGAGCTGGAGTCGGAGGAGCTCCGCAGGATCAGGCGCGCCGTCCTCGGCGGCACCGCCCCCGTCAACCTCCTGCGCCCCCGCGCCCGCCGCTTCCTCCTCGACGCGCTGTGGTCCAAGTCCGGCGCCCAGCGCCGCTATTCGGACCCGGAGCTGGCCGCCGAGGCCCGGGAGGGCTTCGACGAGGACATCGCCACCGAGGACGCCTTCACCGACTTCCTCGACGCCTGGTGGCCCGAGCTCACCCCGGCGCAGGTGCTGGCCGCGATGGCGGACGAGAAGCGGCTGTCCCGCTGGTCCCGCCGGGTGCTGCAGCCCGGCGAGGTCCGCCGGCTCGCGCGGGCGCTGCGCAGGGAGGGGCTGTCCGTACACGACGTGGCGCTGCTGGACGAGCTGCAGGCGGTGCTCGGCACCCCCGCACGCCCGCGGAAGCCGCGCGACCTCGATCCCCTCGACCAGCTCACCGGCCTGGACGAGCTGATGCCGGAGCAGGCGGCCCCGCGTCGCAACCGCCTGGAGGAGGAGCGCCGCGACTACGCGCACGTCATCGTGGACGAGGCGCAGGATCTGACGCCGATGCAGTGGCGCATGGTCGGCCGCCGCGGCCGGCACGCCACCTGGACCGTCGTCGGCGACCCGGCCCAGTCCTCCTGGCCCGACCCGGACGACGCCGCCGCGGCCCGCGACGAGGCCCTCGGCACCCGCCCGCGCCGCCGCTTCACCCTCACCGTCAACTACCGCAACCCGGCCGAGATCGCCGAACTGGCCGCCCGCATCCTGGCGATCGCCATGCCCGGCACCCCGTCGCCGGAGGCGGTCCGCTCGACGGGGGTGGAGCCGCGTTTTGCGGTAGCGAAGGACGTGGCGTCGGACACCCGTACCGAAGCCGCCCGCCTCCTGGACGAGGTCGACGGCACCGTAGGCGTCGTCGTCCCCATGGCCTGGCGCGAAAAGGCCCGCGACTGGCTCGCGGACCTCGGCGAGCGGGCGGTGGCGCTGGGCAGCCTGGAGGCGAAGGGCCTCGAATACGACGCCACGGTGGTGGTCTGCCCCGCCGAGATCGCCGACGAGTCCCCGGCGGGCCTGCGCGTCCTGTACGTGGCCCTGACCCGCGCCACCCAGCGACTGACGGTGATCTCGGGCGACCGCGACCTGCCGGACGAGGACGGGGTGCCCGACCTGCTGCAACCGTGAGGTCCCGGCGGGAATGCCGTTACGGGAGAGGTTTGTTAGCGTCTCGGATCAGGCGACCGTATGCCTGGCACAGGACCCACCCACCTGGGTGGGTGGCGTGGACGTTCAGGTGGAAACCTGCGCCCAGCGCCGCCCCGCGTGGCCGGTGCCGGCCGGGGGCGGGAGTGCTGATCGTCGTCACGCCCTGGTGCCGGTGGGCTGCGCGGGGCAGCCGGTTCCGGTCCGTTGGTGCGTGTCCCTCCGGACGCTTGCCCGCCGGACCCGGGGATCCGGTGGGGGAGGGTGCGCCGCGTCGCCTGGGCGCGGAGCGTGGAGTCCGTCGCCGCCGGGTGGGTCCGGTTTTGGGCCGGTCCGTACGGCAGGCCGGTGGTGTGCTTGAGGTGATGACTGCCCCGGCTTCGAGCTGATCGTCAATGCTGCGGACGATCATGTGTCCGCGAGACCCATCGGTGGTAACAGTTTTCGTCTGGTGGCGCAGGCCGCGGGCGGCGATGCGCATCCAGGCACCCATGTCCCGGTCGCCCTGCCAGCCGCAATTGCCCCGATCGGGGCAGACAGCCCACTTCCAGCCCGGATCGGCGGGGCGGTCAGGAGCCTTGCGATGCCTGAGCGTGGACAGGCACCGCGGACAGCGCCGGGACGTGCCCCTGGCAGGGACCATCACCACGGCGATCCCCGTCTCCGCTGCGACGTGACGGATGTGCTCCACGATCCGTCCGCGAACGACCTGGGACAGCCGCACGTTGAGTGTCCGGCCCATGCCGCCGGCCTCCAGCGACCGCAGG
Source organism: Streptomyces boninensis (assembly GCF_048572725.1). Lineage (NCBI taxonomy): Bacteria > Bacillati > Actinomycetota > Actinomycetes > Kitasatosporales > Streptomycetaceae > Streptomyces > Streptomyces boninensis. Next base: position 3,656,556 of record NZ_CP183837.1, on the reverse strand, counting down.
TCTTCGACATAGATGACGGTGGCGCCGGTGGCGATGGCCTGGTCCACGGTCCAGCGGGCGGCGGCCCAGGCGAGCGCCTCGGCAAGCCGCGTACGACGCGCGGACAGCCTGTCGAACTCGGCTCCCAGAGCGGCGTATTTGGCGGCGAGCCCTGCGGGTACGGGGATGCCGCCGCGGCCCCGCCCGTTGAGCAGCCGCCGCTGATGATCGAGCTTCGCGCGCAGCCGCTCGGACAGGCGCCGTAGCCGGTGCTGCTTCGCGAGCACGCCTGCAGCCCGAAACGCCGCTCCGCAGCCTAGCGCGGTGACGCACCCGGAGTCGTCCAGGCGTACCGCGCCCGCACTGAGCAGGGTGTTCAGGCCCCAGTCCACGCCGAGGGCGACTTTGCGCCCAGTACGGGATGCCTTGGGGACGGGGTGCGTGTAGGCGAGATCGGCGCGCACCAGCCCGCCACGGATGGCCAGCGTGGGCAGGTGCAGGACCGCGCTGGGCGGGATCGTCGGCGGCAGCCTGATGGGGCAGCACACCCACGTCCAGTCCCGATACGAACGCGGGTCCGGGCGGGTGGGCAACTGCAGTCGCAGCAACGCCCGTCGCGGATCGCCATCGAGACGATCCAAGGTGGCCTGCTGGCTGTCGCACGCCGACAACAACAACATGCCCGCCACTCCCGGCGTGCTCTCCAGCTCGAATACGTCTCTGGGAAGCGCCCCACCGGTCTTGGTGAATGCCACGATCTGGCGCGTGCGTGCCTTGATGACGCCGGACGGCAGCTGCTCCCCACCGGGGACGGGCATCGCCGGAGTTCCAGTGAGCCGCCACCAGCTGGGTGGCCATGCCGGATACCAGTCCCACACACCAGCCGACCCGCTCGAGGAGCGCTGAGCCCGCCAGCACCTCTCCGGTCTCCTCGTCCACGCCAGCCGCAGCCGTGCCATCGTCGGCATCCTCCAGCCCTGAGTCGCGCACTCATCCGATTAACGGCTCAGCTGGAGGACGGTTACTGCCTGACGCCACCTCTCCCACTGGCATCCGGCCCCACTGCAGACACATGGGGAAGCGAGGTAGCCTGGGAAACGGCACCGGCCCGATCCATGCCCCCGGGCCCAACCATAGGCGCTTCGAGCGCCCTTCCGCCGCGAGGCGAGCTGGCGGGTCGGTGCCACTGACGTCACGGTGGGCGCCCTCTGCGCAGAGGGCGCCCACCGGCATTTTCAGCCCCCGAGCACCGAGCCGAACCGGGGTTCTCCTGCGGTCGGGACGCCGGCCGCGGTCGGCGACACGGACAGCGCCCCGGCGGTGCCGATGCGCGCCCCGCCGGACTTCAGCAGGGTGAGGGCGCCATTGCGCTCGTTTTCCCCGCTCACGCCCACCGCGAGGTCGGACCGGCCGTCGTCGTTCAGGTCGGAGAGCAGCACGTCCTCGCCGAAGAAGTCCTCGTATTCGCTGGTCCCCGGCACCCCGGCCGTGTTCTGCGTGAACAGCTGCGCGCCGGCCCCCGTGGTGCCGGCGGCCGAGCCGTACAGCACCGTCACGGCGCCGCTGTTTCCTGTGCCACGGGTGGAGCCGTCCTCCCTGGGTGCGCCGACCGCGATGTCGGCGAAGCCGTCGCCGTTGACGTCGCCGACGCTGACCTCCGAGCCGAAGTCGTCGGCGCCCTCGGCGGTCCCGGGGACGCCCGCGGTGTCCTGATCGATCACCTGGTGGGGGCCGGTGGGCCCGGCGGCGGTCCCGTAGGTGATGTGGACGTTCCCGCCCAGTGACGTGCCGGGCTGCTCCTCGCTGTTGGTGATGTCGTAGCTCAGGCCGCTCACCACGTCACCGTAGCCGTCGCCGTTGAGGTCGCCGATGTCGCTGACGGTGCCGCCGGGCAGCTCGGCGGCGACCGTGCCAGGGCCGGCCGCGGTGCCCGGCAGGTAGTAGTTGGCAAGGTAGCCCTCGGCCTTGTTCCCGCCGCTGACCAGGAGGTCGTCCTTGCCGTCCGCGTCGACGTCACCCGCGGTGAGTCTGTACGGCCGGGCCGGGTGGTTCGTGCGCACCGGCACGTCCGCCGCGGTCGGGGCGCCGATGCCGCCGGCCGGGGTGATGCCGCTGTAGGTACGGACCGTGGCGGAGGAGTCCAGCGTCGTCAGATCGGTCTTCCCGTTGCCGTCGAAGTCGCCCGCCGCCAGGTGTGCCCCGAACAGGTCGTGCCCGGTGGGATCCGGCTCGGGGATGGTCGTCCCGCCGCGCAGCCCCGCGGCGGAGCCCCACAGGACCGCGACGGTGCCGCCGCCGATGTCGCCGTTCACGGCTTCGTACGGCGCTCCCACCGCCAGATCGGTGTAGCCGTCGTGGTTGAAGTCGCCGGGCGAGGTGGCGTAACCGAACCGGTCACCCTCCTCCGGAGTGCCGGGGACGCCGGCGGAGCTCTGGGTGATGTTCGTGCGCCTGGCGGCGCTGACACCGGCGCTGGAGCCGTATAAGACGGTGACCTGGCCGGCCTGCGCGTGGCCGTTGACGGTGGCGTCAGGAGCGGAGACGGCGAGGTCCGCGTACCCGTCTCCGTTGAAGTCGGCATTGTGCGGACGAGTGGCGCTCGGGCTGCCGGCGGCGCCGGCGGGACCGGCTGAGAGGGTGACGAGGCCGCCGGTTACCGTGGCGGCGACGGTGGTGGCCGCGGCGAGACGCAGGCGTCTGCTGCGGGGCGCGGGGGTGCGTTTGTGCTTCGGCATAACGGCCTTTCGTCGACGGGCGTGGGAGGCGGTCCGTAGACCTGCAGGCTTTGCCGGGGGTTGTACGGAACAGGTCAAAAATACGCATTAAGCGGACCCCCATTGCGTCCACTACCGCGATGTGGAAAAGTCTTTCCATCCTCGGATCGTCGTTACCGGATACCGGTCGGTAGGTGCGACGATCGGGGGCAACCCACAGCGAAAAGATGAAGGAAAAGGCGAAAAGGCATGGCAACGGCGCCGAGCGTCTCCTACTCGATCACGGTCCGGCTCGAGGTCCCCGCAGGGGGCAATGCGGTCAGCCAGCTCACCTCCGCGGTGGAGGCGTCCGGCGGCTCCGTCACCGGCCTTGACGTCACCGCCTCCGGGCATGAGCGGCTGCGTATCGACGTCACCATCGCCGCGACCTCCACGGCGCATTCCGAGCAGATCGTCGAGAAGCTGCGCGGCATCGAGGGCGTGACGCTCGGCAAGGTCTCCGACCGTACGTTCCTGATGCACCTCGGCGGCAAGATCGAGATGGCGTCCAAGCACCCCATCCGCAACCGTGACGACCTCTCCATGATCTACACCCCGGGCGTCGCCCGGGTCTGCACGCAGATCGCGGAGAACCCCGAGGACGCCCGCCGCCTCACCATCAAGCGCAACAGCGTCGCGGTCGTCACCGACGGCTCCGCGGTCCTCGGGCTCGGGAACATCGGCCCCAAGGCCGCCCTCCCCGTCATGGAGGGCAAGGCGGCCCTCTTCAAGCGCTTCGCCGGCATCGACGCCTGGCCGCTCTGCCTGGACACCCAGGACACCGACGCCATCGTGGAGATCGTCAAGGCGATCGCCCCGGGCTTCGCCGGCATCAACCTGGAAGACATCTCCGCCCCCCGCTGCTTCGAGATCGAGGCCCGGCTGCGCGAGGCCCTCGACATCCCGGTCTTCCACGACGACCAGCACGGCACCGCGATCGTCGTCCTCGCCTCGCTCACCAACGCCCTGCGCGTGGTCGGCAAGCGCATCGAGGACGTCAAGGTCGTGATGTCGGGCGCGGGCGCCGCCGGTACGGCCATCCTGAAGCTCCTCCTCGACGCCGGCGTCAAGAACGCCGTGGTCGCCGACATCCAGGGCGTCGTGCACTGCGACCGCGAGGACCTCGTGGACGCGGACCCGAAGAGCGCGCTGCGCTGGATCGCCGACAACACCAACCCGGAGGGCGCCACCGGCACCCTCAAGGACGCCGTGCGCGACGCGGACGTCTTCATCGGCGTCTCCGCCCCGAACGTCCTGGACGGCGACGACGTCGCCGCCATGGCCGACGGCGCCATCGTCTTCGCCCTCGCCAACCCCGACCCCGAGGTGGACCCGTCCGTGGCCCGCCAGACGGCCGCGGTGGTGGCCACGGGCCGCTCGGACTTCCCGAACCAGATCAACAACGTGCTGGTCTTCCCGGGCGTCTTCCGCGGCCTCCTGGACGCGCACTCGCGCACGGTCAACTCCGACATGATGATCGCCGCGGCCCGCGCGATCGCCGACGTCGTCGGCGAGGACGAGCTCAACCCGAACTACATCATTCCGAGCGTTTTCAACGACAAGGTCGCCCCCGCCGTCGCCGGCGCCGTGCGCGACGCGGCGAAGGCCGCGGGCGTCACGGAAAACCCGACGATTCCGGCGTAGCGGCTACTGCACGGCGCGTCGGCTGGCCAGTGGGCCGTACGGGGACCATATGGTGTCCGGCGTACGTACCGGGCTCTTCGCGCGCCATGCAAGGGGGGCCGATTGGCTTTCCCGCCTCTACTGGGGGCAGGATGCGTACTCGGGCGGTGGGTTCCGTGAAAGCAGGGCCCGGTCCGGGGACTGTCAGTGAGCCCTGGCAGCATCGGCAAGGCCGCAACAAAAATGCGGCCGCGCCGCGTGGCACGCCTCAATGGCAAGAAGAACACGGGAGTTAGATATGAACCGCAGTGAGCTGGTGGCCGCTCTGTCCGAGCGCGCCGAGGTGACCCGTAAGGACGCCGACGCCGTTCTCGCCGCCCTCGCCGAGGTCGCCGGGGAGGTCGTCGCCAAGGGTGACGAGAAGATCACCGTCCCCGGCTTCCTGACCTTCGAGCGCACCCACCGTGCCGCTCGCACCGCGCGCAACCCGCAGACCGGTGAGCCGATCCAGATCCCGGCCGGCTACAGCGTGAAGGTCTCGGCGGGTTCGAAGCTGAAGGACGCCGCCAAGGGCAAGTAAGCGGCATCGCATACGCCGAAGGGCGGCCCTCCTCGACCGGGAGGGCCGCCCTTCGGCGGTTTCAGCAGGCCACTCAGCCGTTCGGCAGCTCGAACTTCGCGCCCAGCGCCCCCAGCTTCTCCGGGAAGTTCTCGTAGCCCCTGTTGATCAGCTCTATGCCGTGCACCCGCGACGTCCCCTGCGCCGCCAGCGCGGCGATCAGGTACGAGAAGCCGCCGCGCAGGTCCGGGATCACCAGATCGGCGCCCTGGAGCTTCGTGGGGCCCGACACGACCGCGGAGTGCAGGAAGTTGCGCTGCCCGAAGCGGCAGGGCGTGCCGCCCAGGCACTCGCGGTAGAGCTGGATGTGGGCGCCCATCTGGTTCAGGGCGCTGGTGAAGCCGAGCCGGGACTCGTACACCGTCTCGTGCACGATCGACAGCCCCGAAGCCTGCGTCAGCGCGACGACGAGCGGCTGCTGCCAGTCGGTCTGGAAGCCGGGGTGGACGTCCGTCTCCAGCGCGATCGCGTTGAGCGGGCCGCCCGGGTGCCAGAAGCGGATGCCCTCGTCGTCGATCTCGAAGGCGCCGCCGACCTTCCGGTACGTGTTGAGGAAGGTCATCATCGAGCGCTGCTGGGCGCCGCGCACGTAGACGTCGCCCTCGGTCGCCAGCGCCGCCGAGGCCCAGGAGGCGGCCTCCAGGCGGTCCGGGAGGGCGGCGTGGTTGTAGCCGCCGAGCTTGTCCACGCCGGTGATGCGGATCGTCCGGTCCGTATCCATCGCGATGATCGCGCCCATTTTCTGCAGGACGCAGATCAGGTCCTCGATCTCCGGCTCCACGGCCGCGTTCGAGAGCTCGGTGACGCCCTCCGCCAGCACCGCCGTCAGCAGCACCTGCTCGGTGGCGCCCACGGACGGGTACGGCAGCGCGATCTTCGTGCCGCGCAGCCGCTGCTTGGCCTCCAGCACCTGCCCGCCGGCCCGCTTCTCGATCGTGGCGCCGAACTGCCGCAGCACGTCGAAGTGGAAGTCGATCGGCCGGCCGCCGATGTCGCAGCCGCCGAGCCCCGGGATGAACGCGTGCCCAAGCCGGTGCAGCAGCGGGCCGCAGAAGAGGATCGGGATACGGGAGGAGCCCGCGTGCGCGTCGATGTCGGCGACGTTCGCGCTCTCCACGTGCGACGGGTCGAGCACCAGCTCGCCGGGCTCGTCGCCGGGCTTCACGGTGACCCCGTGCAGCTGCAGCAGCCCGCGGACGACGCGCACGTCACGGATGTCGGGGACGTTGCGCAGCCGGCTCGGCTCACTGCCGAGCAGCGCGGCAACCATGGCCTTGGGCACGAGGTTCTTCGCGCCGCGGACCTTCAGCTCGCCCTGGAGGGGCGTGCCGCCGTGGACAATCAGGACGTCGTCGGAGGCTGACAGCGAAGTCATCGAGTCTCGCGATCGGTGGTTACGGGCGGGGGACAGTGGGAAATGGTAATGGCCCGCGTACCCCTCTCCGTAGGCTCCAAGGGGGCAGGAGAGCGTCATGAATTCGCTACAAAACGCTGTGTATAGACCGAAGTCGCGCAGCGTGAGCACAGTAGGGGCGCAAATCATATGGGAACGGGCATCGCAGGAGTGTCCCCGCGCCCCCGCGGACCCCGTCCTTTGCCGTATACGTACGGGACTTGACTCCCGCGCAGCTGTGTTGTGCGGGATCATGTGGTCATGACGGAGGTGTCATCCCTCACAGGCCGGCTGCTCGTTGCGACGCCGTCGCTCGCCGACCCGAACTTCGAGCGCTCGGTGGTGCTGCTCCTCGACCACGACGACGAGGGCTCGCTCGGCGTTGTGCTCAACCGGCCGACGCCGGTGGACGTCGGCGACGTGCTGCAGGCGTGGGCGGAGCTGGCCGGCGACCCGGGGGTGGTCTTCCAGGGCGGCCCGGTCTCGCTGGACTCGGCGCTCGGGATCGCGGTGGTGCCGGGGCCCGAGTCCGTAGCGGCAGGCGGCTCCGTCGGGGACGGCCCGCTCGGCTGGCGCCGCGTGCACGGGGCGATCGGCCTCGTGGACCTGGACGCGCCGCCCGAGCTGCTCGCCGCCGAGCTGGGGGCGCTGCGGATCTTCGCCGGGTACGCGGGCTGGGGCCCGGGGCAGCTGGAGGACGAGCTGTCCGAGGGCGCCTGGTACGTGGTCGAGTCGGAGCCCGGCGATGTGTCCTCGCCGGCGCCCGAGGGGCTGTGGCGGGCGGTGCTGCGGCGGCAGCGGAATGAGCTGGCGATGGTCGCCACGTATCCGGACGACCCGAGCCTGAATTAGTTGAGCGGGTCAGCACCTCAACCAAACGGCTTCGGATCGGTACCCTTGGCCAACATGAGCACCCTCGAACCCGAACCGGAGCGCGGCGGCAGCACCGGCACCCTCGTCGAACCCACGCCGAAGGTGTCGCACGGCGATGGTGACCACGAGCGCTTTGCCCACTACGTCCAGAAGGACAAGATCATGGCGAGCGCGCTCGACGGCACGCCCGTCGTGGCGCTGTGCGGCAAGGTGTGGGTCCCGGGCCGCGACCCGAAGAAGTACCCGGTCTGCCCGATGTGCAAGGAGATCTACGAGTCCATGAGCTCGGGCGGCGACCGCGGCAAGGACAAGGACAAGGGCAAGAAGTGATGGTCTAGTCCACACGGCCGTCCTCATGCAGGATGGCCGCATGGACCTGGACCTGATCCCCGCGCCCGGCGCCGCGCACGCGTCCGGCGCCGGACACTTCCTGCTCACCCCGGCCACCACGCTCTCCGCCGCGGCGGGCACCGAGGGCGTCGCCCGCTGGATACGTTCCACGGTCGGCGCCGCCACCGGCCTCCCGCTCGGCCCGGGGGCCACCGCAGGCGGGATCGAGCTCGTCATCGACCCCGCCCGCCCCCGCGAGGGCTACCGCCTGGCGGTGACCGCGGGCGGCGTCCGTATCGAGGGCGGCAGCGCCGCCGGCGTCTTCTACGGGGCGCAGACCCTCCGGCAGCTCCTCGGACCCGACGCCTTCCGCCGGGCCCCGCTGGACCCGGACGCCGACTGGCGGCTGCCGGAGACCGTCATCGAGGACGCCCCCCGCTTCGGCTGGCGCGGCATGATGCTCGACGTCGCGCGGCACTTCACGCCCAAGGAGGGCGTGCTGCGGCAGCTCGACCTCCTCGCCGCGCACAAGCTCAACGTCTTCCACTTCCACCTGACCGACGACCAGGGCTGGCGCATCGAGATCAAGCGCTACCCCAAGCTCACCGAGGACGCCGCCTGGCGCCCCCGCTCCAAGCGCGGCCACCGCCACTCCTCGCTGTGGGACGAGACCCCGCACGGCGGCTTCTACACCCAGGACGACATCCGCGAGATCGTCGCGTACGCCGCCGAACGGCACATCACCGTCGTCCCGGAGATCGAGCTCCCCGGCCACTCCCAGGCCGCCATCCACGCCTACCCGCACCTCGGCAACACCGACGTCGTCGACACCACCGCCCTCGGCGTCTGGGACGACTGGGGCGTGAACCCCAACGTCCTCGCGCCCACCGACGAGGTGCTGCGCTTCTACGAGAACGTCTTCGAGGAGGTCATCGAACTCTTCCCCGCCGACTTCGTCCACGTCGGCGGCGACGAGTGCCCCAAGGAGCAGTGGAAGGCCTCGCCCGCCGCCCAGGCCCGGATGCGGGAGCTGGGGCTGAAGGACGAGGACGAGCTGCAGTCCTGGTTCATCCGGCACTTCGACGCCTGGCTGGCCGAGCGCGGGCGGCGGCTCATCGGCTGGGACGAGATCCTCGAGGGCGGCCTCGCGCCGGGCGCGACCGTCGCCTCCTGGCTCGGGTACGGCGGCGGCATCGCGGCCGCGAAGGCCGGGCACGACGTGGTGATGTGCCCGTACCAGCAGGTCTATCTCGACTACCGGCAGGCCGACGGCGACCAGGAGCCGGTGCCGATCGCGTACGTGCGGACGCTGGAGGACTTCTACCGCTTCGAGCCGCTGCCGCCGGAGCTCACCGAAGAGCAGCGCAAGCATGTCCTTGGTACGCAGGCGAATGTCTGGACCGAAGTGATGGACAGCCAGGAGCGGATCGACTATCAGGTGTATCCGCGCCTCGCGGCCTTCGCCGAGGTCGCCTGGTCCGAGCTGCCGGCACCGGACAAGCGGGACTTCACGGACTTCGAGGGGCGAATGGCCGCCCATTACCGGCGTCTTGACGCCCTCGGCGTCGACTACCGCCCGGCCGGCGGGCCCAAGCCGTGGCAGCAGCGCCCCGGTGTGCTCGGACGCCCGATCGAGGGGACCGCCCCGAACGTGTGAGGCGGGAGCGGGCGGGTCCACAGAGCGCGCGCAAGTTCGGGTGATAAGTGCCACCTGCGGGCCCGCTCGTAGCAGGTGGCTCCGGGACGGAGGTAACCTCAGGATTCTCCCGCGCCGCCGGGACCGGAAGATGTGCGAGAGTTGGCTGTCCCGGTCCGAGAGAGCGGGAGCAGTGATATCGGGGGAGAGTGCGGAAGGGGCTGCAGAGTTGACCACTCGCGCACCGCAGGTCGCGTCCGCGGTCATGCTGCCTTCCTCACTTGAGGAGGCCGCCGCCGCGCTCGCCGCCACGCCCGCGGCCGTGCCGGTCGCGGGCGGCACGGACCTGATGGCGTCCGTCAACGCCGGGCTGCTGCGGCCCACCGCGCTGGTCGGCCTCGGCCGCATCAGCGAGATCCGCGGCTGGCACTACCAGGACGGGCATGCGCTGCTCGGCGCCGGGCTCACCCATGCCCGCATGGGGCGCCCGGACTTCGCCGCGCTCATCCCCGCGCTCGCCGGCGCCGCCCGCGCCGCGGGCCCGCCCCAGATCCGTAACGCCGGCACCCTCGGCGGCAATGTCATCACCGGCGACCGCACCGGCGACGCCCTCCCCGCGCTGGCCGCGCTGGAGGCCGACCTGATCATCGTCGGCCCCGGCGGCGCGCTGCGCGAGCTGCCCGTCTCCCATCTCCTCGGCGGCGTCGACATGCTGCGCACCGGGGAGCTGATCGGTTTCGTACGGGCACCGCTGCTGCACGCCCCGCAGGTCTTCATGAAGGCGACCGGGCGCACCGGCCCCGGCCGCGCCATCGCCTCCGTCGCCCTCGTGCTCGACCCGGCGCGGCGCGGCGTGCGGATCGCCGTCGGCGCGGTCGGCCCCGCGCCGATGCGGCCCCTGGAGGCCGAGCAGTGGGTCGCGCCGCTCATCGAATGGGACGCCGGCCGCCGGCTCGCGCCCGAGGCTCTGCAGGCCTTCGGCGAGTACGTGGCCGCGTCCTGCATCCCCGACCCCGAAGAAGGCACACTGCCGGCCGCGGCGCAGCACCTGCGCCGTACCGTGTCGGCCCTGGCCCGCCGAGCTCTTGGGAGGGCGCTGTCGTGAACGCGAAGGACGGCTGGGAGCCGCTGCCCAGAACCACCGGTGACTACGACCCGGAGGCCACGGCATTCGTCCAGCTCCCGCCCGAGGGCCTGCCCCCGGCCGAGGAAGGCGCGGACCCCCTGGCCGCCCCCGGGCACTACACCCCGCCGCCCATAGCGGTGCCGGTGGCAGGCACGGACCCGGCGCAGACCGGGCAGTTCCGGGTGCCGGACTTCACCGATTCCACCCAGCAGATCCCCGTCATCGGCGGCGGCGCCGCCGAGCCGATCGCCGCCGCGGGCGCCGACCACCCCGCCGACGGCGAGGGCTCGCGCGTCGAGGGCCGGATCGGGGAGTGGCAGGAGGTGCAGTCCGCGCCGCCCGCCGGGCCGTGGCCGACCGCGCCCGGCGCACAGGAGCAGGGGCAGACGCAGGGTCACGGCGGCGCGCCGGACGGCGGCGCCGGCCTGGATGCCGTACGGCCTGGTGCAGGACACGAGGGCGTGCCGCAGGACGCCACCGGACACTGGCAGTTCGGCGACCTGGACACGAGCGGCGGCAGCTCCGTGCTCCCCGGCCTCTCCGCCGGGCTCGGCGCGGGCGCCCCGCGACAGGAGCCGGTCGAGGACGGCGGCGACCACCCCCGCGGCCACTCCGACGACGTCACCGGTGGCGACAGCCCAGGCTGGTCCGTGCCGCCCGCAGGCGACTTCCCCGACGACTCCACCGGCATGACCCTGGAGGCCGCAGGGCTCGCCGAAGCCGCCGAGCACCCGGCCGAGCTCGCCGAGCCCGACCCCGACGACCACCCCCGCGCCTCGTACGTGCTGCGCGTCAACGACGAGGACCGGCCCGTCACCGACGCCTGGATCGGCGAGTCCCTGCTGTACGTGCTCCGCGAGCGCCTCGGCCTCGCCGGCGCCAAGGACGGCTGCTCGCAGGGCGAATGCGGCGCCTGCAACGTCAAGGTGGACGGCCGCCTCGTCGCCTCCTGCCTGGTCCCCGCCGCCACCGCGGCGAGCTCCGAGGTCCGTACGGTCGAGGGCCTGGCCAAGGACGGCCGCCCGAGCGACGTCCAGCGTGCCCTCGCCGCCTGCGGCGCCGTGCAGTGCGGCTTCTGCATCCCCGGCCTCGCCATGACCGTGCACGACCTCCTCGAGGGCAACCACACCCCGAACGACCGCGAGACCCGCCAGGCCCTGGCCGGCAACCTCTGCCGCTGCACCGGCTACCAGGGCGTCCTGTCCGCCGTCCAGGAGGTCATTGCCGAGCGCGACACCGCCAGGAGCGCGGCCGCGGAGCAGACCGGCGCCCACATCCCGCAGCAGGCCGCGCCAGGCCAGGGCGGCGTGCAGCCGCCGCAGCCGCACATGCCGCCGCCGCGGGACCCCGGACATGACGCGGGAGGTGCGCTGTGAGCCCGGCAGCCTCCGGCGACGCCACCACGGCCACCCCCGCCGCCGGCACCGACCTCGGCCCGGTGGCCTCGGGCATCGGCGCCTCCGTGCCCGCCGTGGACATCCCGCCGAAGGTCGAGGGCACCTATCCGTACGCCTCCGACCTGTGGGCCGAAGGCCTCCTCTGGGCCGCCGTGCACCGCTCGCCGCACGCCCACGCCCGGATCATCGCGATCGACACCACCGCGGCCGAGGAGATGCCGGGCGTCCGGGTCGTGGTGACCCACGAGGACGTCCCCGGCGGCTCCACGCACGGCCGCCGCATCGCCGACCGCCCCGTCTTCGCCGAGGACCTGGTCCGCCACCACGGCGAGCCCGTCGCCGCCGTCGCCGCGGAGCACCCGGACACCGCGCGCCTCGCCGCGGCCGCCATCGCCGTCGAGTACGAGATCCTCGACCCCGTCACCGACCCGCAACTGGCCTTCTCCGCCGAGCCGCTGCACCCCGACGGCAACCTCATCCGCCACATCCCGCTGCACTTCGGCGACCCGGAGGCGGTGGGCGAGGTGGTGGTCGAGGGCGTGTACCGGATCGGCCGCCAGGACCCGGCCCCCATCGGCGCCGAGGCCGGCCTGGCCGTCCCGCGCCCCGACGGGGGAGTGGAGATCTACACCGCCTCCACCGACCCGCACGCCGACCGCGACACCGCCGCCGCCTGCTTCGGCCTGGAGCCGGAGCGGGTGAAGGTCGTCGTCACCGGCGTGCCCGGCGCCATCGGCGACCGCGAGGACCGCAGCATGCAGCTGCCGCTCGGCCTCCTCGCCCTGAAGACCGGCTGCCCGGTCAAGCACGCCGCGGGCCGCGAGGAGTCCTTCCTCGGCCACGCCCACCGGCACCCGACGCTGATGCGCTACCGCCACCACGCGGACGCGACCGGCAAGCTGGTGAAGGTCGAGGCGCAGATCCTGATGGACGCGGGCGCCTATGCCGACTCCTCGGCCGACGCCCTGGCCGCCGCGGTGTCGTTCGCCTGCGGCCCGTACGTCGTCCCGCACGCCTTCGTCGAGGGCTGGGCGGTCCGTACGAACAACCCGCCGTCCGGGCACCTCCGCGGCGAGGGCGCGCTGCAGGTGTGCCATGCGTACGAGGGCCAGATGGACAAGCTCGCGGCGCAGCTGGGCCTGGACCCGGCCGAGCTGCGGATGCGCAATGTGATGGCCACCGGCGACCTGCTCCCCACCGGCCAGACGGTGACCTGCCCGGCCCCGGTGGCCGAGCTGCTCACGGCCGTACGGGAAGCCCCGCTGCCGCCGCTGCCCAAGGACCTCCCGCAGGAGGAGTGGCTGCTGCCCGGCGGCCCCGAGGGCGCGGGCGAGCCGGAGTCGGTGCGCCGCGGGGTCGGCTATGGCCTCGGCATGGTGCACATGCTCGGCGCCGAGGGCGCGGACGAGGTGTCCACCGCCACGGTGCGGGTGGACGGCCCGACGGCGACCGTGATGTGCGCGGCCGTCGACCACGGCCAGGGCTTCTCGACCCTCGCCCGGCAGATCGTGCAGGAGGTGCTCGGCGTCGACGAGGTGAACATCGCCCCGATCGACACCGACCAGCCCCCGGCAGGACCGGCCACCCACGGCCGCCACACCTGGGTCTCGGGCGGCGCGGTGGAGCGGGCGGCGAAGATGGTCCGCACCCAGCTTCTCCAGCCCCTCGCCCAGAAGTTCGGCATGTCGGCGGAGCTGCTGACGATCGCCGACGGCAAGATCACGTCGTACGACGGCGTGCTCTCCACGACGGTCGCCGAGGCCCTGGACGGCAAGGAGCTCTGGGCCACGGCCCAGTGCCGCCCGCATCCGACCGAGCCGCTGGACGAGACCGGCCAGGGCGACGCCTTCGTCGGGATGGCCTTCTGCGCGGTACGGGCCGTGGTCGACGTGGACGTCGAACTCGGCTCGGTCCGGGTCGTGGAGATGGCGGTGGCCCAGGACGTAGGCAAGATCCTCAACCCGCGCCAGCTCGCCACCCGCATCGAGGCGGGCGTGACGCTGGGCGTAGGCGCGGCCCTGATGGAGAACCTCCGCACCACGGACGGCATCGTCCGCCACCCCGACTTCGCCGGCTATCCGCTGCCGACGGCTCTGGACGCCCCGTCCATCCGCATCGTCAAGCTGGTCGAGGAGCGCGACGTGGTCGCCCCCTTCGGCGCGAAGCCCGCCTCCGCGGCCCCGGTGGTGACCTCCCCGGCGGCGGTGGCGGCGGCGGTACGGGCGGCCACGGGGCGGCCGGTCGGCAGGCTCCCGATCCGGCCGCAGGCAGTGATCCCGCAGCAATAGGGATGGATGCCGGTGGAGGCCGTGACGGGAATCGAACCCGTGTAACCAGCTTTGCAGGCTGGCCCCTAAGCCACTCGGGCACACGGCCGTGTGCGTTGTCCCGACCATAGGCCGGGGGTACGGGCGCGGGTCAACGGTCGCCGGGGTGCTGCCATGGGACTGCAACACGGGCTTCATATTCGTAGCGGGGGCTGAACAATCCGGCGCGTGTTGTCGGCCGCGATGAAGCTGCGGAGGGGGCGGCTGCCCTACCTTCCGGGGCGATGGAGCCGTACAGCCGTGACGGAAGGGGCAGCAGATGGCAGTGCGCACAGTGCGGGCCGCGGGGATGGGCCTGGTGGCAGCGGCGGCCTTGATCGCCGCGTCGTTCACCGCGCCCGGGGCGGTCGGCAGCGAGAGCCGCGGCTTAGGGCATCAGCAGACGCAGGCGGCCATGGATGCCGCGGTGAAGGCGGGCGTGCCGGGCGTCGCCGCGCAGGTCAGCGAGGCGTACGGGCGCTGGGCAGGGGCCGCGGGCGTCGGGGATCTGCGGACGAAGGAGCCGCGCTCGGCGGTCGACCGCTACCGGATCGGCAGCATGACCAAGACCTTCGTCGCGACCGTGCTGCTGCAGCTGCAGGCGGCGGGGAAGCTCGACCTCGACGACAAGGTCGACACGTGGCTGCCCGGCGTGGTGACGGACAACGGCCACGACGGCAAGCAGATCTCCGTACGGCAGCTGCTCAACCACACCAGCGGGATCTTCAGCTACACCGGCGACCCGGAGTTCCTGGAGAACGGCTTCACCGAGAAGTTCCTGGAGCACCGCTACGACACGTACACCCCCGCGCAGCTGGTGAAGATCGCCATGAGCCACCCGCCGTCCTTCCAGCCGGGCGCGGGCTGGAGCTACTCCAACACCAACTACGTCCTCGCCGGAATGATCATCGAGAAGGTCACCGGACACCCGTACGCGGACGAGATCCGGCAGCGCATCATCAAGCCCCTCGGCCTGTACGCGACCTCGGTCCCGCACACCGCCACCACCGTCCCGGAGCCCAGCTCCCGGGCGTACTCGAAGCTCTCCCTCACCCCGCAGCCGACGGGCAAGACCTACGACGTCACCGAGCTCAACCCCTCGGCCGCCGGCGCCGCGGGCGCGATGATCTCCGACTCCGGCGACCTGACCCGCTTCTACGCCGCGCTGTTCGGCGGCAAGCTGCTGCCCGCCGCGCAGCTCAAGGAGATGAAGACGGCCGTCCCGGTCGGCGAGGGCCTGCCGATCGACGGCTACGGCCTGGGCCTGATGCAGACCGACCTGTCCTGCGGCGTCGCGGTCTGGGGCCACGGCGGCAACATCCAGGGCTCGGCCTCCCAGGCGGTGGCGACGCCGGACGGCAAGCACGCGCTCGCCTTCAACTTCAACGGCGACTGGGCGGGGGACAGCCAGGCGGTGATCGAGGCGGAGTACTGCCCGAAGACCTAGGACCGGCGGCCTAGCCGCCGCCCGCCCAAAGCCAGGTGTCAAAACCGGTTACGCCTCTTACGCTCGGCAGCATGCCCGATGTCGATGCCGCCGCCGAGCAGGCCACCCCCGCCGCGTCCGAGCCCCGCCCCGAGGGCATCCTCGGGCGTACGTACCGGATGCTCACCCTCGGCATCGTCACCGTCGTGCTGCTGATCGCCTTCGAGGCGATGGCCGTCGGCACGGCGATGCCCGCGGCGGCGCGCGATCTGAACGGCGTCGGGCTGTACGCGTATGCCTTCTCCGCCTACTTCACCACCGCGCTCGCCGCGATGGTGATCTCCGGCCAGTGGTCCGACCGGAGCGGCCCGCTGCGCCCGCTGGCGGCCGGGATCACGTCCTTCGCGGTCGGGCTGGTGCTCGCGGGGTCGGCGCAGACGATGTGGGTGTTCATCGCGGGGCGGGCCGTGCAGGGCCTCGGCGGCGGGCTGGTGATCGTCGCGCTGTACGTGGTGGTCAGCCGGGCCTTCCCGGAGCGACTGCGCCCGTCGATCCTCGCCGCCTTCGCGGCGTCGTGGGTGGTGCCGTCGATCGTCGGCCCGCTGGCGGCGGGCACGGTCACCGAACACCTCGGCTGGCGCTGGGTGTTCCTCGGCATCCCGCCGCTGGTGCTGCTGCCGGTGCTGGTGGCGCTGCCCGCGATCCGCCGGCGGGCGGCGGGGCCGGTGGATCCTGCGAAGGTCGCCCCTCTGGACCGCCGCCGCATCGGGCTCGCCGGGGCGATCGCGGTGGGCGCGGGCCTGCTGCAGTACGCGGGCCAGGACGTCCGGTGGCTGTCGGCGATCCCGGCGGTGGCGGGGGCCGCGCTGCTCGTCCCGGCCGTCCGCGTGCTGCTGCCCCGCGGCACGTACGCGGCCGCGCGCGGGCTCCCGACGGTGGTGCTGATGCGCGGCATCGCGGCGGGCTCGTTCATCGCGGCGGAGTCCTTCGTGCCGCTGATGCTGGTCACCCAGCGCGGCCTGTCCGTGACGGCGGCCGGCATGGCGCTCGCGGTCGGCGGCGCCACCTGGGCCCTCGGCTCCTGGACCCAGGCCCGCCCGCGCCTGGAGCGGCACCGCGAGCGCCTGGTCCGTACGGGAATGCTCCTCACGGCGTCGGCGATCGCCTCGGCCGCCCTGATCCTGAACGACGGCGTCCCGGTCTGGCTGATCGGCGTCGCCTGGGCCATCGGCTGCTACGGCATGGGCATGGTCATCTCCGGCACCAGCGTCCTCCTCCTGAAGCTCTCACCCCCGGAGGAGGCCGGCGCAAACTCCGCCGCCCTCCAACTCTCCGACAGCCTCGCGAACGTCGTCCTCCTGGCCGTGGCCGGCGTCATCTTCGCCTCCCTGGGCGGCGCCGGCATCGGCCACGGCTCCTTGGACGGCGCCTCGTCGTCCCACCCGGCGGCCTTCGTGGCGATCTTCCTGCCCATGGCGGCGGTGGCCCTGGTGGGCGCGGCGGTGGCTGGGCGCCTGCGGCCCGCGGTATCGCGGTGACCCCGCAAGTAGTACCATTTTGGTATGGCTATGAATCTCAGGCTGCCTGAGGAACTGCAGGAGTCGCTCAAGGAGCGTGCCGATGCAGAAGGGCGGAGCATGCACGCGATAGTGATCCTGGCTGTCGAGCGCTATCTGACCGAAGAGGCGGACCGTGAGACCGTCCGCAAGCTGGGGGCGAAGTATGCGGCCAAGCACGCCGACCTGCTTCGGAGGCTGGGGGAGTAGCAGGTGAAATACCTGACGGTCCGGGAGGCTCTGGACCTGGCCGAGCTCGCGTGCGCGGGACAGCAGGTGGGGGTGCGGGACCTCGGTCTGCTGGGCTCGGCGCTGCATCGGCCACAGCAGCAGATGTTCGGCGTCGTGGCGTACCCCGACCTGTTCGAGAAGGCTGCCGCCTTGCTGCAGTCGATCACCGCCAACCATCCGCTGGTTGATGGCAACAAGCGCACCGCCTGGATGTGTACGGCGGTCTTCCTTGATGTCAACGGTGTCGACATGGCCGACGTCGACCAGGACCGTGCGTACGACCTCGTCATAGGTATTGCGGCGGGCAAGACCGAGGACGTGTCGGTGATTGCCGCGGCCCTGCGCGAGCTACAGCGCGCGGTGTGACCTGAGTCGCACCTCGGAGGGGTTCCGGGGCGTAGCCCAAGAGGTGGGCGGGGGTGGCGGGTAGGCTGACGCGGTTGCCCGTAGACCGCCTGTCGAACCCGTCGGAGACCGTGAGTACCACCGCCTCGCATCACCTTTCGCCCGCCTTTCCTGGTCGTGCCCCCTGGGGTACGGCCAGCAAGCTGCGTGCCTGGCAGCAAGGGGCGATGGAGTCGTATCTCGGCTCCCAGCCGCGGGACTTCCTCGCCGTCGCGACCCCCGGCGCCGGGAAGACCACCTTCGCGCTCACCCTCGCCTCGTGGCTGCTGCACCACCACGTCGTGCAGCAGATCACCGTCGTGGCGCCGACCGAGCATCTGAAGAAGCAGTGGGCCGAGGCGGCCGCGCGGGTCGGGATCAAGCTGGATCCGGAGTACAGCGCGGGGCCGGTCAGCAAGGACTATCACGGCGTCGCTGTCACGTACGCCGGCGTCGGCGTCCGCCCCATGCTGCACCGCAATCGCTGCGAGTCCCGCAAGACGCTCGTCATCCTCGACGAGATCCACCACGCCGGCGACTCCCGATCCTGGGGCGAGGCGTGCCTGGAGGCCTTCGAGCCGGCGACCCGCCGGCTCGCGCTGACCGGGACGCCCTTCCGGTCCGATACGAACCCCATCCCCTTCGTCACGTACGAGGAAGGGAACGACGGGATCCGGCGGTCGTCCGCCGACTACACGTATGGCTACGGGCACGCGCTCAACGACGGCGTGGTGCGGCCGGTCATATTCCTCTCCTACAGCGGCAACATGCGCTGGCGCACCAAGGCCGGCGACGAGATCGAGGCCCGCCTCGGCGAGCCCATGACCAAGGACGCCATCGGCCAGGCCTGGCGCACCGCGCTCGATGCCAAGGGCGACTGGATCCCCAACGTGCTGCGCGCCGCCGACGCCCGCCTCAGCGAGGTCCGCAAGGGCATCCCGGACGCCGGCGGCCTGGTCATCGCCGCCGACCAGGAGGCGGCCCGGGCGTACGCGAAGGTGCTGCGGGAAATAACGGGCACCAAGCCGACCGTCGTGCTCTCCGACGACACCGGCTCCTCCGGGCGGATCGAGGACTTCCGGCAGTCGGAGGACCGCTGGATGGTCGCGGTCCGGATGGTGTCGGAGGGCGTCGACGTGCCGCGGCTTGCGGTCGGCGTGTACGCCACCACCATCTCCACGCCGCTGTTCTTCGCGCAGGCTGTGGGCCGTTTCGTACGGTCCCGGCGGCGCGGCGAGACCGCCTCGGTCTTCCTGCCGACGATCCCCGACCTGCTGTCCTTCGCGCACGAGATGGAGGTCGAGCGCGACCACATCCTGGACAAGCCGAAGAAGGGCGAGGACGACCCGTACGCGGAGAGCGAGAAGGAGCTCGAGGAAGCCAACAAGCAGCAGGACGAGGACACCGGCGAGCAGGACGAGCTGCCCTTCGAGGCGCTGCAGTCGGACGCGGTCTTCGACCGAGTGGTGTACGAGGGCGCCGAGTTCGGCATGCAGGCGCACCCGGGCAGCGAGGAGGAGCAGGACTACCTCGGCATCCCCGGGCTGCTGGAGCCCGACCAGGTGCAGATGCTGCTGCAGAAGCGGCAGGCCCGCCAGATCGCGCACAGCAAGAAGAAGCCGGCCGAGGAGGCCGACCTGCTGGAGATGCCCGCCGACCGGCGCCCCGTGGTCACGCACCGGGAGCTCATGGAGCTGCGCAAGGAGCTCAACGGCCTGGTGGGCGCGTACGTCCACCAGAGCGGCAAGCCGCACGGCGTCATCCACACCGAGCTGCGCCGAGTCTGCGGCGGCCCGCCGAGCGCGGAGGCGACGGCGGGGCAGCTGACGCAGCGGATCGCGAAGGTACGGGAGTGGGCCACGCGGATGCGGTGACGCGCGAGATGCGTGTGTGATCGCGTTCTACAAGGCTTCTGCAACGTCGTTTTGGTGACGGCGTGATAAAGGTGCGCCCGGATTCTGGACGAGGGCTTCCGCTGAGCGGACTGGCTCGCTAGGTTTCCGGTCACTCCACCCGGGGTTTACGGGGCGGAGCCCGCCCGCGCGGCAGCGTCGCCGCGTGCGGCGGCGAGCCGGTGCCCTGCGTCCGGCGGCCTCCCCGGTCCCATATGCCGGACAGCCGCCATTCACCCTCCCGAGGAGGCGGCGTGACCGCGGAGACCTCCCAGACCCTTGACCGGGGACTACGCGTCCTCAAGCTTCTGGCCGATACCGACCACGGCCTGACCGTCACCGAGCTCGCCAACAAGCTCGGCGTGAACCGTACGGTGGTCTACCGCCTCCTGGCCACCCTGGAGCAGCACGCCCTGATCCGCCGCGACCTCGGCGGCCGGGCCCGGATAGGCCTCGGAGTGCTGGGCCTCGGCCGGCAGGTGCATCCCCTCGTACGGGAAGCGGCGATGCCCGCGCTGCGCACGCTCGCCGAGGATGTCGGCGCGACGGCGCATCTGACGCTGGTGGATGGCAGCGAGGCGCTCGCGGTGGCGGTGGTGGAGCCGTCCTGGACGGACTACCACGTCGCGTACCGGGCGGGCTTCCGGCATCCGCTGGACCAGGGGGCCGCGGGGCGGGCGATTCTGAAGGGCCGCAGCCTGGGGCATGACGCCTCGGCGGCGGATGTGGACATCGCGTACGCCCTCACGCACGGCGAGCTGGAGGCGGGCGCGAGTGGCGCTGCCGCGCCGTTGCTCGGGGTGACGGGGATCGAGGGGAGCGTGGGTGTGGTGATGCTCGCGGACGCGATCCCTGAGCAGGTGGGGCCGCGGGTGGTGGAGGCGGCGCGGGACGTGTCCGAGGCACTGCGGTAGAGGTCTCCGCGGCGCTGCGGTGCCGCCTGGCGGCGGGCTGGTACGCGGGGGGTGGGCGCGGCGGCGGGGTCGCGCGGCGGCGCCTCGCACGGTCGGCGGCCCGCCCGCAGCGCGGGTCGGTGGGGCCGGTCCCGTAGATTGTGCGTGTGCCCCGTATGCCCCAGCCCTCCCGCCCCGTCCTCCTCGCGCTGTGCGCGCTCCCCGTGGTCGGCCTGCTGGCCACCGCGGCCTTCGCCCCGCTGCCGTTCTCCGTGGCCAAGCCGGGGCAGACGACCGACGTGCTCGGCGAGGACGGCGGCAAGCCCGTGATCACGCTGTCCGGGGACGGGGTGGAGCCCCGTAAGACCTCGGGCGAGCTGCGGATGACGACGATCGTCGCCACCGGGCCTGGCGCGACGGTGAAGCTCGGCGATGTGCTGAGCGGGTGGTTCGCCACCGACGAGGCCGTGATGCCGAGGGACTCCGTCTACCCGGTGGGGGACACGACGGAGGAGGTCCGCGACTACAACGCGGACCAGATGAAGCAGTCCCAGGACGACGCCACCGCCGCCGCCCGCGCCTACCTCGGCAAGTCGGCGGACGACCTCAACGCCAAGCTCCGCCTCGTGGACGTGGGCGGACCGTCCGCCGGCCTGATGTTCACGCTCGGCATCATCGACAAGTACGAGGGCAACGGCGCCGGCGGCGACCTCACCGGCGGCCGGAAGATCGCGGGCACCGGCACGATCGAGGAGGACGGCAAGGTGGGCGCCGTCGGCGGCGTCCCCCTCAAGACCCAGGCGGCGAAGCGCGACGGCGCGACGGTCTTCCTGGTCCCGGCGGCGGAGTGCGGCGACGCGAAGTCGGAACTGCCGGAGGGGCTGCGGCTGATCCCGGTGAAGACGCTGTCGGGCGCGGTCGGCGAGCTGAAGGCGCTGGAATCCGGGGGCAAGGTCTCCAGCTGCTGACGGCCGGTGGCCGGGGCGGTCAGTCCTCGTCGTCCTCCAGGGGGTGGCGCCAGCGGAGGCCGGGGAACTTCGCGAAGTCGCGGTCGGTGCTGTAGAGGGTGGAGCCGCTCTCTATGGCGAGGGCGGCTAGGTATGCGTCCGGCACCAGCTTCCCCTTGGCTCCGACGCGGCGGCAGAGGCGGTCGAAGATCTCCCAGTGCCGAGCCCCTTCGTGCAAGGGCGCGGTGATCGGGGCCTCGCGGATGGCGGCAATGAAATCAAGCGCCGCCGTCACGGTCGATGGATCTTTGAACGCCCGTCGATTGGTCACCAGCCGGACGAACCCCGAGTCCACCACCGCGTTGAGCGCGACCGGTTCGTCGCCGTCCAACTGGGTGGTCAGCCACTCGCGGTACTTGGCGTGATCGACCGAGCTCTTGCGGAAGGCGTACACCAGGACATTCACGTCGCAGAAGATCACTGTGTGTATCCCTCGGTGAACTCGTCCTGCATCAGCAGTTCGTGAATTGCTTCGCGGTCTTCGAGATCGACGCCGGGCTGGAGTTCGCCGCCATCCCAGACGGGCAGGGTGACGGCGGCATTGCGCGCCGCGTTCACATCGCGCGCGAAGGATGCGCGCACCGCATCCTCTATCACCGCGCTGAGCGTCACGCGCCTGCGCGCCGCCCGGAGCTTGGCTTCCGTGAGCAGGTCGTCGGGGAGGTCCACTGTTGTCCTCATGCATCCCAGTGTCCACCCACCGCATCTTGATGCGCAAGCTCTGACCAGCGCTTTCGCGCGTGCACGCGCCCCCGGCCGGGTTAGGGCGCCGTCGCCGGTGTGCGCGTCCGTACGAGCCGCAGACCCGTCTCTACCAGGAGCCAGCCGATGCGGACGCGGGCGCGGTCGTGCGCCGGGGTCGCGGGGCGGGGGCGGGCGGCGCGCGCCCAGACGTCGGCTTCGGCCTGCAGGTCGGCGGTGCGGGCGGCGTGGGTGAGTTCGTGGATGTACGGGTGCCAGGTCATGACAGCTCCTCAGGGGTGTCGGTGGAAGGGAAGAGGTGCAGGTGGATGCGGACGTATCCGGCGCCTTCCGCGTCCACCGGGTCGTCGCGGTAGCTGTTGATGAGTTCGTCGATCTTGTCGCCCAGCTCCAGGGCGCGCTCGGGGGTCAGCTTCAGGCCGTAGTCGCTCTGGTTCGCCATCGCCCGCCAGGCTTCTGACCACTCGTGCATCGTGCCGAGCCAGGTGCTGAGCTCGAGCGTGTGCCTGGCGGCGACCTCCTGCAGGTAAAGGCTCATCGCCCCGCGGACCTCGGGGTCCGGGTGCTTCAGGAGCTCGCCCGTGTCGACCTGGATGCCGGTGAACGCCGCCCGCCACCACCGCTCGCGGCCGCCCTCGCCCTGGTGCTCGGGGTCGTCCTCGACGAAGCCCTGGGCGGCGAGCTGGCGCAGGTGATAGCTGGTCGAGCCGCTCGACTCGCCGAGTTTGGCGGCGAGTTGGGAGGCGGTAGCAGCGCCGCCCCGGCGCAGAGCGAAGAGCAGCTGCATGCGCAGGGGATGCGCCACGGCGCGGACACCGGTCGGGTCGAGGTGGCGGATTTTCTGGTTCATGCGTAGCAGGCTAGAGCATGCAAAGAGTCTTTGCATAGCTGTTTTGCAAAGACTCTTTGCATCGCTTCGCGAGGTGGGCCGGCGCGGCTACCGCACCAGCCGCAACCCCACCTCCACCAACGCCCACCCCACCCGCACCCGCAGCTCCCTGCGCCGCCGCGCACGGCGGGCGAGCCGCGCGCGGCGGCGGGGGCTGTCGAGGAGTTCGCGGAGGGCGTCGTTGGCGACGGCGGTGTAGAGGGAGTCTGTGGACATGGCTGGGCCTCCCTGAGGCAGGGCAGAGCAAGGCAGGGCAGAGCAGGGCAAGGGGAGAGAGGAGAGGGGAGTCGAGGGCGCGGTGCGTCACATGGCAGCCATGCATGGCACCTTACGGACGGCGACATCGCGGACCAACCGAGTTTCCCGCGGGCGCACTTCAGCCTTCCTTGATGAAACCCTCCTTGACCAGCCATTCCTTCCCCACGTCATGCGGCGGCCGCCCGCTCACATCCACCTCCGCGTTCAGCTTCCGCGCCACATCCGTCGTCAGCGCCTTGGTGATCGGGGCCAGCACCTCCGCGATCTGCGGATGCTCCTTCAGCGTCTTGGTGTTGACCATCGGCGCCGCGTCGTACGTCGGGAAGAAGTGCTTGTCGTCCTCCAGCACCCGCAGGTTCAGCGCCTCGATGCGGCCGTCCGTGTTGAAGACCGCCGCGTACGTGCACGCGCCCTTCGCGACCTGCGTGTACGTCAGCCCGTCGTCCATCTTCTTGAGGTTCGAGGCCGGGATATTCATCCCGTACGCCTTCTCCACTCCCGGGAAGCCGTCGTCCCGCGACGCGAACTCCGCGCCCAGGCAGAAGGTCGCCGTCGACGGCTGCGACTTCGCCAGGGCCGCCATGTCCGACATGGTCTTCAGGTCGTACTTCTTCGCGGTCGCCTCCGTCACCGCCAGCGCGTACGTGTTGTTGAGCGAGCTCGGCGGGAGCCAGGTGATGCCGTTGTTCTTGTCCTCGTCGCGCACCTGAACCCACTGCTCGTGCGGGTCCTTGACCGGCTTGTCGTGACCCAGGTACGTGATCCAGCCCGTCCCCGTGTACTCGTACATCAGCGCCGCCTCGCCCGTCTTCACCGCCTCGCGTGCCCCGATCGAGCCCTGGATGCCGGTACGGTCCACGACCTCCGCGCCCGCCGCCTTCAGCGCGAGCCCGGCGATGGCGCCGAGCACCAGTTGCTCGCTGAACTGCTTCGAGGTCACCGTGAGCGTGGCGCCGTCGAGCGGCTCGCCCCTGCCCACCGTGCCCGGCTTCACGTCGTCCGCCAGCGGGCTGCCGCTGGTCAGGCCGCAGCCGCCGGCGAGCAGCACCATCGCCGACCCGAGCACCGCGGCCCGTACCCGGCGCGTCCGTACCCCGCGCATCCCCATCACGCCTCCAGCCCGCGCGGCCGCAGCATCAGCTCCGCCACCGCGGCCAGCCAGTCGACGAGCAGCGCCAGCGCCACGGTGAGGATCGAGCCGAGAACGAGGATCGGCATGCGCTGGTTCGTGATGCCGGAGGCGATCAGGTCGCCCAACCCACCCCCGCCCCCGAAGTACGCCAGCGTCGCCGTGCCCACATTCAGCACCAGCGCCGTCCGTACGCCCGCCAGGATCAGCGGCACCGCCAGCGGCAGCTCGACCTTCCGCAGCACCCCCATCGGGGACATGCCGATGCCGCGCGCCGCCTCGTTCAGCGTCGGGTCGATGTTGCGCAGGCCGGCGATCGTGTTGGCGAGCACCGGCAGCACGGCGTAGATGATCATGCCGATCAGCGCCGCCTTCTTGCCGATGCCCAGCCAGATCACCAGCAGGGCCAAGAGCCCGATCGCCGGGGTCGCCTGGCCGATGTTGGCCAGCGCCATCGCGAAGGGGGCGGCCTTACGCATCCGGGCGCGGGTGAGCAGGATGCCCAGTGGGATCGCGATGATCAGGACGAAGAAGGTGGAGATGGCGGTGAGTTCGATGTGCTCGCGCAGCCGGACCCAGACGTTGCCGCCCGCGGTGGAGTTGCGGGCGACCGAGTCCAGGTCGGCGTTCGAGAACCATAGCCAGGTGGCGATGAGGCCGGCGATCAGCACTGCGGGGGTGATGATCAGCTTCGGCCACGGGACGCGGCGCGGTGGCCGCTGCGGCGGCGGGACCTCGTCCTGACCCGCCTCCTCCTCCAGTACGTCGATGAGCGCCGGCTCGTCGCGGATGTCCGGCGCCGACGGCTTGCCGCGCTCGGGGCTCACGACAGGCCCTCCTGCTCCCGCTGCACCTGCCCGCCCGCCGCCTCCGCCAGCTCCGCGCGGTGCTCGATCGCTTCGAGGCGGTCGGCCTGGAGCAGCTCCTGCACCGAGTTCATGAGCGTCTCCATGTCGACGACGCCCAGGTACTCGCCCTTCTTGCCGGTCACCGCGACCCGCCCGGCGCTGTCGGTGAGCACCGCCTCCAGCGCGTCCCGCAGCGTGGAGTCGTCGGTGACGTGGTGGGTGACCAGCGTCCCGGCCCTCGCCAGCGACCCCTTCGCGCGCATCAGGTCGCCGCGGCGCAGCCATTTGTACGGGCGCTGGTGCCGGTCGAGGAGCAGCAGCTCGGTGACGGTGCCGCCGCCCATGATGTCGAAGATCGACTGGAGCGGGTCGTCCACGCCCGCGGTCGGGACCTCGACGACGGGCACGTCCCGTACCCGGGTGAGATTGAGCCGCTTCAAGGCGGCCCCCGCGCCCACGAACCCCGACACGAAGTCGTCGGCCGGGTTGGTGAGGATTGCCTCCGGGGTGTCGAACTGGGCGATGTGCGAGCGCTCGCGCAGCACCGCGATGCGGTCGCCGAGCTTGATGGCCTCGTCGAAGTCGTGGGTGACGAAGACGATCGTCTTGTGCAGCTCGTGCTGCAGCCGGATCAGCTCGTCCTGGAGGTGGTCGCGGGTGATCGGGTCGACCGCGCCGAACGGCTCGTCCATCAGCAGCACGGGTGGGTCGGCGGCGAGCGCCCGCGCCACGCCGACGCGCTGCTGCTGCCCGCCGGAGAGCTGCCGCGGATAGCGGCCGCGGAACTCGCCCGGGTCGAGGCCGACCAGGTCGAGCATCTCCTCGACGCGGGACGCCACCCGGCCTTTGGGCCAGCCGACCATCTTCGGTACGAGCGCGATGTTCTGGTCCACCGTCATGTGCGGGAAGAGCCCTGAGGACTGGATCGCGTAACCGACCTTGCGGCGCAGGCCGACCGGGTCGATGTTCGTGACGTCCTCGTCGTTGATGAGGATCTTTCCGCTGGTCGGCTCGATCAGCCGGTTGATCATCTTCAGCGTCGTCGACTTGCCGCAGCCGGACGGGCCGACGAAGACGATCAGCTCGCCCGCCTTGATGTCCATGCTGACGTTGTCCACGGCGGGCGCGGCGCTGCCCGGGTAGCGCTTGGTCAGGTTCTCCAGGCGGATGGTGGCGCCGGAGACGCCGCTGCTGTCGGGCTCGTGAGGGACGTCAGGCACGGATCCCCCTGGAGATCGTGAGGCGGCCGATGAGGACGTACGCGGCGTCGAAGAGCAGCGCGAGGATGATGATGCCGAGGGTCCCGGCGAGCACCTGGTTGAGCGCGTTGGCGCTGCCCAGGGAGGAGATGCCGCGGAAGATCTCGTTGCCGAGCCCGGGCCCGGAGGCGTACGCGGCGATGGCGGCGATGCCCATCAGCATCTGCGTGGAGACGCGCACCCCGGTCAGGATCGGCGGCCAGGCGAGCGGCAGCTCCACCTTGAAGAGCCGGGCGATACGGGACATGCCGATGCCCTTCGCGGCGTCGATGAGCTGCGGGTCCACGCCGCGGAGGCCGACGATGGCGTTGCGGACGATGGGGAGGAGCCCGTAGAGGGTGAGCGCGATGACGGTCGGCGCGACCCCGAGGCCGGTGATCGGGATGAGCAGGCCGAGGAGGGCCAGGGACGGGATGGTGAGGAGGGTGGAGGTGGAGGCGATGGCGAGATTGCCGGCCCACTCGGTGCGATAGGTGAGCACGCCGATCGCGATGCCGAGGATGGTGGCCGCGAGCACGCACTGGAAGACCGCGCTGGCGTGCTGGAAGGCGTCGGCAAGCAGCTGGGACCAGCGGTTTCCGAGGTAGTCCCAGAAGCTCATCCTGCCGCCGTCCTCACTCCTTCAGGGATGCCGCCTGTTGTACGAGCGGGACGATTCGCAGCGGAACCGGATTTTCCATGACGATTGCCGTGGAAGCCCGTACGATCCCATCAAAACCCACAACCCTGTCGATCACCCGCTGAAGGTCGGCATTCGAGCGAGCGACCAGGCGGCAGAGCATGTCGCCGTGGCCGGTGATGGTGTGCAGCTCCAGCACCTCGGGGACGGAGGCGAGGTGCTCGCGGACGTCCGCGCCCTGGCCCTGGCTGATCTCGAGGGTGGCGAAGGCGGTGACCGGATAGCCGAGGGCGGCCGGGTCGACGTCCGGGCCGAAGCCGCGGATGACGCCGTTGGCCTGCAGGCGGTCGAGGCGGGCCTGGACGGTGCCGCGGGCGACGCCCAGGCGGCGGGAGGCCTCCAGGACGCCGATGCGGGGCTCGGCGGCGAGGAGGGTGAGGAGGCGGCCGTCGAGGTCGTCGATCTTCATGGGTGCAGCTCCTGGTGGTCATCATGTACAGATCGTCCGGCGTAATTGGCTATCGACTATGCAGCTTGCTCAGCGATCCCGGCAACTATTGCGCACCTTGTGGATCGGAGAGACCCTTCGCCCATGACTGAGACCATCGAAAACGCCACCCCCACCGCACGGCAGGACGACCCCTTCCCGGTGAAGGGCATGGACGCCGTGGTCTTCGCCGTAGGCAACGCGAAGCAGGCCGCGCACTACTACTCAACCGCCTTCGGGATGCAGCTGGTTGCCTACTCCGGACCGGAGAACGGCAGCCGTGAGACCGCCAGTTACGTGCTGCGCAACGGCTCCGCCCGGTTCGTCTTCACCTCCGTCATCAAGCCGTCGACCGATTGGGGCCGCTTCCTCGCCGACCATGTCGCCGAGCACGGCGACGGCGTGATCGACCTCGCCATCGAGGTCCCGGACGCCCGCGCCGCCTATGCGTACGCCATCGAGCACGGCGCGCGGGGCATCGAGGAGCCGTACGAGACGAAGGACGAGCACGGCACGGTCGTGCGCGCCGCCATCGCCACGTACGGCAAGACCCGCCACACCCTCGTGCAGCGCACCGACTACAACGGCCCCTACCTGCCGGGCTTCGTCTCCGCCGACCCCATGGTCGAGCCGCCGGCCCACCGCGTCTTCCAGGCGATCGACCACTGCGTCGGCAATGTCGAGCTCGGCAGGATGAACGAGTGGGTGGGCTTCTACAACAAGGTCATGGGCTTCACGAACATGAAGGAGTTCGTGGGGGATGACATCGCGACCGAGTACTCGGCGCTGATGTCGAAGGTGGTCGCGGACGGGACGCTCAAGGTGAAGTTCCCGATCAATGAGCCGGCCATCGCCAAGAAGAAGTCGCAGATCGATGAGTACCTGGAGTTCTACGGCGGCGCGGGTGTGCAGCACATCGCGCTCGCCACGAACGACATCGTGGAGTCGGTGCGGACCATGCGCGCGGCCGGGGTCACGTTCCTGGACACCCCGGACTCGTACTACGACACCCTGGGCGAGTGGGCGGGGGAGACCCGGGTCCCCGTCGAGACGCTGCGCGAGCTGAAGATCCTCGTCGACCGCGACGAGGACGGCTACCTGCTGCAGATCTTCACCAAGCCGGTGCAGGACCGGCCGACGGTCTTCTTCGAGATGATCGAGCGGCATGGCTCGATGGGCTTCGGCAAGGGCAACTTCAAGGCGCTCTTCGAGGCGATCGAGCGGGAGCAGGAGAAGCGCGGGAACCTCTAGCGAGGGTCCGCCCGCTTCTCCTGCTGGACCAGGCGCGGTTCAGGGCTGCAGGCCCTGCAGCCGCGCCTTGGTCATCCGTACCTCGCGCTCACTCGGCCCGCCCTGGCCGGAGGCCCAGCCGCGGGCGCCCCAGTCGCCGGCCAGGAGGGACACGCTGACCTTGCCGGCGCGGAGCGCGGCGGTGTCCGCGTTGCCGACCGGCTCGGGGGCGTTGGGGTCGAGGCCCGGGGTGATCTTGTAGCAGGTGGGGCAGCTCGCCGGGTCCGGTACGTAGGTGACGGTGATCATCGCGGCCCTGCCGACGTTGGTGAAGGCGACGGCGGAGGCGGGTTTCGCCGGGTAGTTGATGTTGAGTGCCGTACGGGACGGGAGCAGGTCGCGGCCCTTGGTCTTTGCCAGCCGGTCCACCGTGCGGGCGGTGAAATCCGCGGCCTGGGGCACGGTCGGGAACGGGTTCTGCGGGTTCTTGAGGTCGAAGTCCGCGCTCACCGCGATCGCGGGGATGTCCAGGTCATTGGCGGCGACGGTGGCGCCGACGGTGCCGGAGTGGTTGGCGGTGGGGCCGGCGTTCGGGCCCGCGTTGATGCCGGAGACGACCAGGTCGGGCCCCGCGCCCTTGAAGACCTGGCGGACGCCGAAGGTGACGGCGTCCCCCGGCGAGCCGGTGACCGACCAGATGCCCGGCTCCTCCTCGGCGGCCTTGAGGCTGCCGGAGAAGGCGAGCCCGGTGCCCTTGCCGGACTGGTCGTCGGCCGGGGCGACGATGACGGCGTCGTGGCCTGCCTTCTTGAGGGCGGCCTGGAGCTGGCGGATGTACGGGTGCTTGTAGCCGTCGTCGTTGCTGATGAGGATCTTCAGCGGGCCGGCGGCCGGGCGTCCGAGCGCGGCGGGCGGCGTGGCCGCCGGTGCCGAGCCGGCGAGTAAGGCGGCTGCGGTGGCCGCGGCGCTCGCGGCGATGGCGATGCGTGCTGGGGTGCGCGGCATTGCTCCTCCCTGAATTTAAGTCAGTTGAGTGCGCGCAACTTACTCGTGTCACCTAGAGGTTGAAAGGCGTACGTCCACAGGGGGTTACGACGATCAACGGGCGGCGATTTACTGCAGGTATGGCCGATCTCATCTCGCTGCTCCGGGACGGGCTCCCGGAAGAGGCGATCCTCACGGACCCGGACGTCATGGCCGCCTACGAGCGGGACATGGCGAGCTTCTGCGATGCGGGCAGCCCCGCCGCCGTCGTGCTGCCGCGCACGGCGGAGCAGGTGCAGCATGTGATGCGTACGGCCACGGCCCTGCGGGTCCCCGTGGTCCCGCAGGGCGCCAGATCGGGGTTGTCGGGGGCGGCGAACGCGTCGTCCGGCTGCATCGTCCTGTCCCTGACCAAGATGGACCGCATCCTGGAGATCAATCCGGTGGACCGGATAGCGGTGGTCGAGCCGGGTGTGATCAATGCGGCGCTGTCGCGCAAGGTGGCGGAGGCCGGCCTGTACTACCCGCCGGATCCGTCCAGCTGGGAGATGTGCACCATCGGCGGGAACATCGGCACGGCCTCGGGCGGCCTCTGCTGCGTGAAGTACGGCGTGACGGCGGAGTATGTGCTGGGCCTGGACGTGGTGCTGGCGGACGGCCGGCTGCTGCGCACCGGCCGGCGCACGGCCAAGGGCGTCGCCGGCTATGACCTGACCCGGCTCTTCGTCGGCGCCGAGGGCAGCCTGGGCGTGGTCGTGCAGGCCACCCTTGCGCTGAAGCCTGCGCCGCCGGAGCAGCTGGTGCTGGCGGCGGAGTTCGGGTCGTCGGCGGCCGCGTGCGAGGCGGTGCGCGAGGTCATGGCTCAGGGCCATGTCCCGTCCCTGCTGGAGCTGATGGACAAGACCACGATCCGCGCGGTCAGCGCCTATACGAAGATGGACCTCCCGGACACCACGGAGGCGCTGCTCCTGGCCGCCTTCGACACGCATGACCCGGCCGCCGACCTCGCGGCGGTGGGCAAGCTGTGCGCGGCCGCTGGCGCCACAGAGGTGGTGCCCGCGGCGGACGCGGCGGAGTCGGAGCTGCTGCTGGCGGCGCGGCGTACGGCCCTGACGGCCCTGGAGGTCGTCACGGCGGCCTCGATGATCGAAGGCGACGGCGCCGGGCGTTCGGGGGCACCGGCAGGCCGGCCGGCGACCATGATCGATGACGTCTGCGTTCCCAGGTCCAAGCTGGGGGAGTTCTTCGAGGGCATCGCACGCCTCTCCGACGAGTACCGGCTGCCGATCGGCGTCGTCGCCCACGCGGGCGACGGCAATACCCACCCGACGGTCTGCTTCGACGGCGAAGACGCGGACCAGTGCATACGGGCCCAGCAGGCGTTCGGCGCGGTCATGGACCTCGGCCTGGAGCTGGGCGGCACGATCACGGGCGAGCATGGCGTCGGCCTGCTCAAGAAGGACTGGCTCGCGAAGGAGGTCGGCCCGGTCTCCCTGGCACTGCACCGCGGCATCAAGGAGGTCTTCGACCCGCTGGGCATCCTGAACCCCGGCAAGGTCTTCTAGCGGCCGGACATCCCTTGCCCCCTACGCCGCCACCCCGCGGAAGGTGCTCCGGTACGCGCTGGGTGAGACCCCCAGCGCCACCTGCAGGTGCTGGCGCAGGGAGGCGCCGGTGCCGAAGCCGGCCGCGGCGGCGACGCGGTCGACCGGGAGGTCCGACTCCTCCAGCAGTTGGCGGGCCCGTTCGATGCGCTGCTGGACCAGCCACTGCACCGGGGTCTGCCCGGTCTCCTCGCGGAAGCGGCGGCTGAAGGTGCGTACGGACATCGACTCCTGGTCGGCCAGCTCGGCGAGGGTGATCTGCCGGTCGAGGCGGCCGAGCGCCCAGGCGCGGGCCCGGCCGGTGGCCGCGATGCGGGGCTCGGCGACGGGCCGCCGGATGTACTGCGCCTGCCCGCCCTCGCGGTGCGGGGGCACGACATTGCGGCGGGCGACCTCATTGGCGACGCCGGCGCCGTGGTCGGCGCGGACCATGTGCAGGCACAGGTCGATGCCGGAGGCTTCGCCCGCCGAGGTGAGGAAGCGACCGTCCTGGGTGTAGAGGACGTCGGGGTCGAGGTGGACGGCCGGGAAGAGGCGGCGGAAGAGGTCGGCGGAGCGCCAGTGGGTGGTGGCGGCGCGCCCGTCGAGCAGCCCGGCGCCGGCCAGCACGAAGGCGCCGGTGCAGACGGAGGCGATACGGGCGTCCGGGCGGATGGCGGCGATGGCCGCGGCGAGCTCGGGGGAAAGCACGCCGTCGTCCTCGACGGCGTCGTGCGCGGCCGGGATGACGACGGTGTCGGCCTGCGCCAGCACCTCCGCCCCGTGTGCGGCGATGATCGGGAAGTCGGCGCCGGTGCGGACCTGACCTGGGGTGATGGCGCAGGTGATCACCTCGTAGAGGGGGTGTCCGGCGGCCTCGGCGGAGCCGAAGATCTGGTGGATCAGGCCGAGTTCGAGCGGCATCACCCCGTCGCGTACGAGGACGGCGACGTGGTGGCGGCCGGCATCCGTAAAAGCGCTCATGGCCAGATTCTTGCACATGCTGTCGATCTCGCCACTGTTTTCGGGCGGCCCGCGGGCGCATCGTCGTACCCATGACCACGACGATCACGTCCGCAGCAATCAAGACGCCCGCCGCTCCGCGCCCCCGCGGGCCGCACCGCGCATGGGTGGTGGTGGCCGCCGCCTGGCTGACGATCGTGGCGGCCGGGGCGTACTCGACCATGTCCGGGCTGCTGGTGGAGCCGCTCTCGGCGGAGTACGGCTGGTCGCGCTCCTCGATCGGCCTCGCGGCCTCGCTCTCGATGGTGCTGAACGGCCTCGTGGCCCCCTTCTCCGCCGCCCTCATGGACCGCTACGGAATGCGCCGCATCGCCGTCACCGCGCTCGCGCTGCTGGCGGCGGGCGCCGGGCTGACGACGGTGGTCGGAGCGCCGTGGCAGTTCGTGCTGGCGTGGGGGGCGCTGACCGGTCTCGGGACCGGGGTGCTGGCGCTGACGTTCGCGGCGATGGTGGTGCAGCGGTGGTTCGTGGCCCGGCGCGGGCTGGTGACCGGGGTGCTGACGGCGGCCGGAGTGTTCGGGCAGTTCGTGTTCCTGCCGGTGCTGTCGTGGATCACCGACCACGCGGCCTGGCAGACGGCGCTCGCGGTGCTGGCCGGGGCCGCGCTGGTCTCGATGGCGGTCACCGGACTGCTGCTGCGCGACCACCCGGCGGACGCGGGCGTCAGCCCGTACGGCGCCGACGCCTACGTCCCGAAGCCGCAGCCCGCGCCCGGCGCCGCCGCCCGCACGGTCCGGGTGCTGCTGAAGGCGGCCCGCACCGGCCCGTTCTGGCTGCTCGCGGGCACCTTCGTGGTGTGCGGCGCGACCACCAACGGCATCATGTGGACCCACTTCACCCCGGCCGCGCACGACCACGGCATGCCCGCCACGGCGGCGTCCTCGCTGCTCGCGATGATCGGCGTCTTCAACGTCGCCGGCACCATCTTCTCCGGCTGGCTCACCGACCGCCTCGACCCGCGCCGCCTCCTCGCCGCCTACTACGCGCTCCGCGGCGCCTCACTCCTGACGCTGCCGCTGCTCCTCGGCCCGGCCGTGCACGGTTCGCTGATCGCGTTCGTGATCCTCTTCGGCCTGCTGGACGTGGCGACCGTGCCGCCGACGCTGGCCCTGCTCCGGGAGCATTACGGCGCGGACACCGCGGTCGTCTTCGGCTGGGTCAGCGCGGCCCACCAGGCGGGCGCGGGCCTGATGGCGGTGAGCGGCGGGCTGGTGCGGGACGTCTTCGGCACGTACGACCCGATGTGGGTGGCCGCGGGCGCGCTGTGCGCGGTGGCGGCGCTGGTGGCGATGGTGGTTCGGCGGCCGCGGGTCAGCCGAAGCTGACCTCACTCGCCTCGCCGGCCCGCAGCGGGCACCCCGTCCCCGCCCGCCCGGCCAACTCGGCGCGCAGCGCGGCCAGCTCGGCCATCTGCGCGTCGATCACGCCGATCTTCTCCCGGAACAGCTCCGACAGCGCCTCCGCCTGATCCGGCGCATCCCGCAGCTCCTCCCCGGTCCGCGCGATCTCCGCCAGCGAGAACCCCAGCGACTGCGACGTACGCACGTACTGCAGCCACGCCACCGTCTCCGGCGGAAAGTCGCGATAGCCGTTCGGCAGCCGCCGGCTCTCCACCAGCCCGGACTTCTCGTAGAAGCGAATGGCGTCCTTGCTCAGCCCGACCTGCGCGGCCAGCTCTCCGATCCGCATGCCCGAACCCCTCCCCACCAGCATGACTTGACCTTGGAGCGTACTCCACCCTTCACGATGCACGGCATGAACCTGATCCCAGCCCCCTCCACACCCGCCTACCTCCGCCTGGTGCGCGCCAGCGCCTGGTACGACCTCGTCATCACCGCCGCCTTCGCCACCCCGTGGACGTACGAGCTGGTGCACGCCGCCGTCCTCGACGGCGACGTGCACGCAGTCGACCCGATGCAGATCCTCTACGCGAACCTGATGGGCTCGGTCGTCCTCGTCTGGGCGACCCTCCGCCTCACCAGGACGCAGCCGGAGTTCGGCCTGTACGACGGCGTCGCCCGGCTGCTCTTCTCGACCTGGTTCGCGTACGCGCTGAGCCAGGGCGCCCCTGGAGTGCTGTGGCTGTTCCTGGTGGTGGAACTGCCCTTCGGCATCATCCAGCTGGCGCCCTGGCGGGGGCGGGTGCGGCGGGTGCGTCAGGCCGCGTAGAAGGCGCGGAGCTCGGCGGTCAGCAGGTCGGGCACCTCCAGCGAGGCGAAGTGCCCGCCCCGCGGCTGCTCGGTCCAGGACACGATGTTGGTGTTGTCGCGCTCCGCGAACGGCCGTATCGACTTGAAGTCGTCGGCGAAGACGGTGATGCCGATCGGGCCGTCGTTGACCCGCTGCTCGACCGACTTCTCCGCGTGGTGGTAGCGGACCGCGCCCGCGGAGGTGTTGGTCAGCCAGTACAGGCTGATCTGGGTGAGGACCTGGTCGCGGGTGAGCAGGCTGGTGCCGTTGCCGAAGTTCTCGAAGAGCTCGTTGTACGCGAGCTGCCCCACCGGCGAGTCGCTCAGCGCGGCCGCGATGGTCTGCGGCCGGGAGGCGTTCATGAGCGCGAACCCGTTGACGGTGTTGAACCAGCCGGCGAACTCCAGCGCCGCGTAATCCTCCGGCGTCATCTTCTCGAACTCGGCGGGGTCGCCCGACGGGAACGCGAACAGCTGCAGCACATGGGCGCCGAGGAAGCCGTCCGGGTTCAGCATCGCCAGCTCCCGCGACACCATCGCGCCGCCGTCCGAGCCATGCGCCCCGTACGACGCATAACCCAGCCCGCGCATCAGGGCGTCAAAGGTCCGCGCCACCCGCTCCATGGTCCAGGTGCCCTCGGCGACGGGGGTGCTGAAGCCGAAGCCCGGCATGCTCGGAATCACGACGTGGAAGGCGTCCTCGGCACTCCCGCCATGCGCCTCGGGGTCGGTCAGCGGCCCGATCATGTCGAGGAAGTCCGCGAAAGAACCCGGGTAGGTGTGCGTCAGCAGCAGCGGCGTCGCATCCTCATGCCGCGACCGGACGTGCAGGAAGTGGACGGTCTGCCCGTCGATCTCGGTCAGGAAGTGCGGGAATTCGTTCATCCGCGCCTCCTGCGCCCGCCAGTCGAAGGCCGTCCGCCAGTGGTCGACCATGTCGCGGAGGTACGACACCGGCGTGCCGAGCGCCCAGTCGTCGCTGCCGGGTATCTCGGCCGGGAAGCGGGTGTGCTCCAGGCGGCGGTTGAGGTCGTCGACCGCGTCCTGCGGGATGGCGATCACGAACGGCCGGACGGTGATGTTCTTGCTGGTCAGCTCTTCTTTGAAGCTCATGGAGCTAAGGTATGAAGGGTTCCGGCACGCTTCGTTCCTGTACTCCGCGGGCCGCTGAAGTTTTTTCTCCGGGGGGAGTCGGCATGCTGGAAACGTCGGCCCGGCTGCTGGCGGTCCTCGGACTGCTGCAGACGCGCGGCACCTGGTCAGGCGCGGATCTCGCCGCCCGCGTCGACGTCGGCGAGCGGACCCTGCGCAAGGACATCGAGCGCCTCCGCGAACTCGGCTACCCCATCGACTCGGTCCGCGGCCCGGCCGGCGGCTACCGCCTCGGCGACCACGGCCGGCTGCCGCCCCTGCTCCTGGACGACCAGGAGGCCGTGGCCGTAGCCGTCGGCCTCGGCCAGGTCCGTACGGTCCGCGGCATCGAGGAAGCGAGCACCCTCGCGCTGGCCAAGCTGGAACACGTCCTGCCCGACCGGCTGCGCCGCCGGGTGCGGGCGCTGCACGACAGCACCGACGTCGGCCCGGCGAACACGGGCACCAACGTCGAGGCACCCGCGGTCGACACCGGCCTGCTGGCCGACCTGGCGGCGGCGATCCGCGACCACCAGGCGATCAGATTCTTCTACGGCGCGACCGAGGAGCCCGCGGAGGCCGAGCCGTACCGCCTGGTCAGCTGGCAGCAGCGCTGGTACGTGGTGGCGCGGCACCGCCCCTCGGGCGAGTGGCGCACGTACCGCGCCGACTGGCTGACCCTGCGCACGCCGGGCGGCGGCCGCTTCACCCCGGAGCCGCTCGACGGCGGCGACTACTCCGCCTTCGTGCTCCGCGACGTCGCCTCGACGGGCTGGAAGGTGCACGCCAGGATCGCCGTCGACGCCCCCGCCACCGAGGTGCTCGCCCGGATCAACCCGACGGTGGGCGTGGTCGAAACCGTCGACGACACCCACTCCGTCCTGGTCACCGGCGCCGACAGCTACGAGACGGTGGCGGTCTGGA
Source organism: Streptomyces boninensis (assembly GCF_048572725.1). Lineage (NCBI taxonomy): Bacteria > Bacillati > Actinomycetota > Actinomycetes > Kitasatosporales > Streptomycetaceae > Streptomyces > Streptomyces boninensis. The sequence continues at coordinate 3,619,877 of NZ_CP183837.1, read as the reverse complement.
TCGGCATGCTGGGCCTGGACTTCCACGTCAGCGAGCCGCCGGAGCTGGTCGAGCACCTGCGGACGCTGGGCCAGAGGTACTTGCGCGCCGGCCCGGCTGATCACCCGTAACGGCCACTACAGCGGCCACTACTCCTGCTCCTGCTCCCGCGCCGGCGACTCGTCCGACGGCCACGGGTCCCGCAGCCACAGGTCGTCGCGCGGCGCCGGGGTGAGGAGCGCGGCCAGGGCCTCGTCCATCCCGATGCGGGTGTTCTCCGCGCCGGGCGGCACCACGCGGAGCGTGCGCTCCAGCCAGGCGGAGAGCGCGGCCGCCGGCGCTTCCAGCAGCGCGTCCCCGTCGGGCGAGGACAGCGCCATGCAGACGACATTGCGGTCGTCCACCTTCGTCGGCCACACCCGTACGTCGCCGTGGCCGCAGGGGCGGAAGACGCCCTCGACCATCAGCTCGCGGGCGAACGTCCAGTTCACCGGCGCGGCCGAGCCGACGTGGAAGGTGACGTGGACGGCGTACGGGTCGGCGGTGCGATAGCTGAGCCGGGCCGGTACGCCGATGGACCGGCCGGGGGAGAGGACGAGCCGAAGTTCGAGCTCCCGTTCGACTTCCGTGTGCTCTGTGTGGTTGCTGCGGTCGGTGTGCATATGCGCCCCCTGTTTTCTCTGCGCGGCATCGGGCCAGCGGCGTCGGCCGCTACAAGGAGAGAGGGGGAGGTGCCCGGCCCATTACGCGACTTCGCCGAACTACTTGAAATCGCTTCCGGGAGAGGGACGGGCACCGGGACGGGCACTGAGGACTCGACACGCTGGCTAACCTGTTCCCCATGAACGCCCCGACACCCGCATCCGGATCCGGCGCTCCCGGCCCCGGGTACTACCCGGACCCGTCGATCCCCGGCTACATCCGGTACTGGAACGGCACGGGCTGGGTCCCCGGCACCAGCCGCCCCGCCCCGGCGGACGGCGAAGCCACCCCGCCGGCCCCGGCGGACGACGACGCCGTAGGGCAGGAGCCGTCGGCGGGCTCGCCCGCGCCCTCGGCCGCAGCGGCCGTCCCGGCCGACGAGCCCGTGCGGACGACGGAGACGATGCCGGTGTACTTCGGCGACGATCCCGCCGACGCGGATCCCGCTGGCGCGGGAGGCGATACGGGCCTGACCCAGGCACCGGTGCCGTGGGGCGAGCCGACGCCGCTGCCGGCGGTGGGTGCTGCGGGGGCGGGGGCGGCCGACGAGCCTGCGGACCGGGTGCCCGAGCCGGTCGAAGAGCAGCCGAATGAGCAGACCTGGGCATGGCGGGCCTCGGCCGCCAGTCAGGACCCGGGGGAGCGGATCTCCTGGGGCGCGGAGGACTCCGGCCCGGCGGCCGCCACCGGCGACGGCGGTGCGGCTGCGGCTGCGGAGGACGCCGTGCCCGGCGGCCGTACCGACAGCGCGGCCGAGGACGAGCACCCCGGCGTCCCGCAGAGCTCCGCCCCCCGGGACTCCGTCCCTCAGGACTCCGCCGCCCGGGATACCCGCACGCCCGCGGGCGATCACGCCACCACCACCCTGTCCATCGGCCCCGAGGCCAAGGGCGACAGCTCCGGCAGCGACGTTACGAACACGCTCGCCATCCGCGTCGGCCCGGCGCTCTCCCTGCCCGGCCAGCGGGAGGGCGCCGCGTCAGCGGCGGGCGACCCGCGAACCGGAGGGGACGCGCAGGGCGCCGGGGCCGCGGATCCGCGCGCCGCCGGGACCCCCTGGGCCCAGCAGGTACGCGACCTGACGCACCCCGAGCCCGCCCCCCAGCCCGCGGAGAGCGGGCCGCGCGCCGCCACAACCGGCCCCGACGCCCTGAGCCCCGCGCCGCCCACCGGCCACACCCCACCGGCCGGCCGCGGCCAGCCCCTCGCCGGTGGCTTCGGCGCGCCCGCAGGTCCCGGCGCGCCCGCCGGACCCGCAGGACTCGGCGCCCCCGCCGGCCCCACTGGACCGGATGCGCTCGCGGGCCCCGGCGGCCCCGCCGCGCCCAGCGCCCCCGCCACCCCGGGCCTCCCGGGCGGCAGCCCCAGCGCCCCCGACCCCGCCGGCTTCGGCGCCCCGGCCCCGTACGCCCAGAGCTCGCCCGTCCCCTCCGCCCTCCCCGCGCTCCCGCAGCCCGGCCAGGGCGGCGCCGCCCCCGACGGCCCCGTCACCCCCTGGCGGCCGCCCGTCGAGGACCCGTTCCTGCAGGCCGTGCAGAGCACCGCACGCCCCGCAGGCCTCGGCCGCCGGTTCTTCGCCCGGCTCATCGACGGCATCGTCGTCTTCGGGCTCGCGGGCGCGGCCGCCGTGCCCTTCGCCGGGAAGATCAGCGATCACATCCAGGACAAGATCGAGGACGCCGAGAACACCGGTCGTACCGTCACCGTCTGGCTCGTCGACGGCACCACCGGCCCGTATCTCGCGCTGATCCTCGGCGTCTATCTCGTCCTCGGCCTGCTCTACGAGGCGCTGCCCGTCGCCAAGTGGGGGCGCACGCTCGGCAAGAAGCTGTGTGGCGTGAAGGTGCTCGACATCGAGGCGCAGGACCCGCCGGGCTTCGGGGCCGCGGTCAAGCGGTGGCTGACGTACGGGGTGCTCGGGCTGCTGGCCGTTGGCGTCGTCAATGTGCTGTGGTGCCTCTTCGACAAGCCGTGGCGGCAGTGCTGGCACGACAAGGCGGCGCGCACTTACGTGGCCGGGAGCTGATCCGCGACCCGGAGAAGGGCCAAGTCCCCCGAATGGCTCCGCTCGCGATGCGCGGCGGGGCCGGCCGGGTTCGACTCGACGCATGAGTACCGATCAGGACGACGATCCGTTCAGCAGGAAGCAGCCGGAGCGCTCCCAGCCGCCGCTGAGCGGCTTGCCTTCCGACGGCACCCAGCAACCCTCCGAGGAGCTGCCCCCGCACGGGGTCTCCCCGGCCGGCAGCCCGCCCCCCGGTCCCACCCCGCCGACCGGCTCCGGCACCACCCAGCCGGTCCCGGGCACGGGCGGCGGCGCCACACCCCCGCCGAGCGGCTCCCCGTACGACACCGGCACCCCGGCGGCCGCGCCCCCGAGTGATCCTTACGGCACCCCGGCCGCCGCGGCCACCCCGCCGCCGGGCGGCTCCCCGTACGGCACCCCGCCCCCCAGCGGTTCCCCGTACGACACCCCCTCCGGCAGCGGCCCCGACTTCAGCAAGCCGGGCACCGGATCCCCGTACGACACCCCGCCGCCCAACTACCCGGGCGGCCACGCCGGCGCCGGCGGTGTCGGTGGCTTCGGGGTCGGTATGCCCGAGCCCGACCCGCGGCTGGCCGGGATGCCGCCGCTCGGGAGTCTCGGCAAGCGGCTGCTCGCCCGCATCATCGACGCGATCATCATCGGCGTCCCGATGAGCCTGATCTTGTCGCTGCTCGGCATCGGGTACGACTTCGACGACTCGGGCGCGTACGGCCGCAACTGGGTCGGCAGCTTCCTCACCCTCGCCGCGTACTTCGTGTACGAGGGCATGATGCTCACCCGCGACGGCCAGACCGTCGGCAAGAAGCTGATGAAGCTCCGGGTGGCGATGCTCGACAACGGCGCCGTCCCGGCCGGCAACGCCGGCTGGATCCGCGCCGCCGTCTACTCGCTGCCGCAGCTGGTCACCTGCATCGGCACCCTCTTCTGGCTGTACAACGTGCTCTCCTGCACCTGGGACAAGCCGTTCCACCAGGCCGTGCACGACAAGATGGCCAAGACGGTCGTGGTCGAGGCCCAGCCCGCGGCGAAGGCCGGAGCCGGCGGCTCGTATCAGAGCCAGGGCGGCGGCTACTAGCCTCCCTGACAGAAACCGGACTTCAGCAGCAAGGCAGGCGGCTGATTCAATGGCTCCATGAGCCTGAATCAGCCGCCTGCCTTTGCGCCCCCGCAGCCCAGCCTCGGGGACATGGCCCCGCTCGCCTCCACCGGGCAGCGCTTCGCGGCACGGCTGCTCGACAGCATCGTGCTGGGCGTGCTGTGGTTCGTCGCATTGGTGGCGACCGGCGTGATGGGGACGGCGCTGGAGAACGCCGAGGAGGGCAACCCGTACAGCGACATCCCGGTCGGCCCGACGATGCTCGCGCTGGTGCTGACCTTCGTCGTGTATTTCCTCTACGAGGGCTTCATGCTCTCCCGCAGCGGCCAGACGCTCGGCAAGAAGGCCGTCGGCATCCGGGTCGCGGTGCTCGCCAACGGCAACATCCCGTCCCGCGAGGGCTGGATCCGCGCCGCCGTCTACGCGCTGCCCGGCGTCGCCCAGATGCTGCTCAACCTCGGGACGATTTTCTGGCTGCTGAACTCACTGTGGTTCCTGTGGGACAAGCCGTACCGCCAGTGCCTGCACGACAAGGCCGCGAAGACAGTGGTGGTACGGGCCTGAGGCCTACACCAGCTCGCGGTCCGGCTGCTTCGCCGTCCGGCGCGCCTGCGCCGGGACCCGGGCGGTGAGCGGCTCCGGCGCCGGTGTCGTGGCCCGACGCCGCGGCGCCGGTGCCGTAAGGGCCACCAGGATGCCGAGGGCCAGTCCGGTCACACAGATCAGTACGATCGCGAACCCCGATCGTGCCTGCGAGAGCAGGATCATCGCGGTCGTGGAGAAGAGCACGGTCGCCCACCCGTAGGCGAGTTGGGCGAGGGACGGGCGCGGCACGGTCAGCGCGGTGCGCATTGCGGGCTCCCAGGACGTCGTCTGCAGCCATCAAATCCGTTGGCTCCTAAGAGCCGGTCTTCGAACCCCCGCCTGCGCCCCGACGTCCGGCACGCACGCTCGCCGCACGCCGCCGCCGGACCGGTGGCTCCGCCACAGGACCGGCGACAGCGCACGCCGATCGCACGCACCGGACGCCGCTGCGCCGCGCTTCGCGCGACGACGGGGGTTCGAAGACCGGCTCTTAGGCGGGATGCCCGAAGCAACCTCCCGGTAAGCCTCACCTAATTTACCGCGCGGAGCACAAGGGGCGCACGGGCGCGCGGTGTTGGGCTCATCACGTATAGCGACCGGCATGGCGACGGTCCAGCGCGGCTCTACTCCTGTGGCGTGTTCAAGTCAAGTCTGTCTTTTCAGCTGCACCTCCGGTCAAATGCAGGCACACAAATAGGCAAGCGTGCATGCATGCGTGCTAGGGGAGGACAGCGCATCCGTGAGATTCCAACGGAGAAGCACCAGATCCGCAGCCCTGGCCACCGTCGCAGCCACCGCCCTCACGGCGGCGATTTTGCCGGTGGTGACGGCGTCGGCGGACGGCCGGTCTGACGGACAGGCACCCGACCGCCGCGATCCGGCGCGGGTGGCCAAGGGCGGCGACCACGACCTGGACGGGCCGTTCAGCAAGGAGCAGGAGCAGCGGCGGCAGGCCGCGATGAAGAAGCTGGTCAGCGGGGATGCCGAGGCGAACACCCTGAAGCGCGGCGGCTCCGAGGTGATGAAGCTCGGCAAGGGCAAGTATGTCGAGCTGGAGCGGGAGAAGACCGACAAGATCTTCACCGTGCTGGTCGAGTTCGGCGACAAGGTCGACGACACCACCATGTACGACCCGGACGGCGACGGGCCGAAGCCGCCGGTGAAGAAGTACGGCGGCGACCCGGGCCCCGCGCACAACCAGATAGCCGAGCCGGACCGCAAGGTGAACAACTCCACGGCCTGGCAGCAGGACTTCAACCGGCAACACTTCCAGGACCTGTACTTCAGCAAGGACAAGAAGAAGCAGTCCGTCGCCAAGTACTACGAGAAGCAGTCCTCCGGACGCTACTCCGTGGAGGGCGAGGTCTCCGACTGGGTCAAGGTCGACTGGAACGAAGCCCGCTACGGCTCCAACTACTGCGGCTCCACCAACTGCCCCAACGCCTGGGACATGGTCAAGGACGGCGTCAACAAGTGGGCCGAGGCGCAGCAGGCGGCCGGAAAGACGGACGCCCAGATCAAGGAGCAGCTGGCCCAGTACGACCAGTGGGACCGCTACGACTTCGACGCCGACGGCAACTTCAATGAGCCCGACGGCTACATCGACCACTTCCAGGTCGTGCACGCCGGCGAGGACGAGTCCGCCGGCGGCGGCGTCCAGGGCACCGACGCGATCTGGGCCCACCGCTGGTACGCCTACGGCACCGAGGCGGGCAACACAGGCCCGGACAACAACAAGGCCGGCGGCACCCAGATCGGCAAGACCGGCATCTGGGTCGGCGACTACACCGCCCAGCCCGAGAACGGCGGCCTCGGCGTCTTCGCCCACGAATACGGCCACGACCTCGGCCTCCCGGACCTCTACGACACCAGCGGCGGCGAGAACTCCACCGCCTTCTGGTCCCTGATGTCCTCCGGCTCCTGGCTCGGCGAGGGCAAGGAGACCATCGGCGACCTGCCCGGCGACATGACCGCCTGGGACAAGCTGCAGCTCGGCTGGCTGGACTACGACAAGGCCAAGGCGGCGACCAAGTCCAAGCACAAGCTGGGCGTGGCCGAATACCAGACCAAGAACCCGCAGGCCTTGGTCGTGGAGCTGCCGAAGAAGCCGGTGACGACCACGATCGCCAAGCCCGCCGAGGGCAGCAAGCAGTGGTGGTCGGGCATGGGCGACAACCTCTCCAACACCCTGACGCGGACGGTCGATCTGACCGGCAAGTCGAAGGCGTCCCTCGCCCTGAAGGGCTGGTGGGACATCGAGGAGAACTACGACTACCTGTACACCGAGGCCTCCACCGACGACGGCGCCACCTGGACCCCGCTCGACGGCACCGCGGGCGGCAAGCCGATCCCGCGGGACGGCGGCGACAAGCCGGCGCTGACCGGCACCAGCGGCGCGTACCAGGATCTGGTCTTCCCGATGGACGCCTACGCGGGCAAGAAGGTCCAGCTGCGCTTCCGCTACCTGACCGACGGCGGGGTGGCGCAGAAGGGCTTCGCGGCCGACTCGCTCAAGATCACGGCGGATGGCGCCGACATCTTCACCGACGGCGCCGAGACCGATGACAACGGCTGGACGGCGAAGAACTTCTCCCGCATCGGCGAGTCCTTCACCAAGGACTACGAGCAGTTCTACATCGCCGAGAACCGCCAGTACGTGTCGTACGACAAGACCCTCAGGGTTGGCCCGTACAACTTCGGCTGGGCGACGAAGAAGCCCGACTGGGTGGAGCACTTCCCGTACCAGAACGGCCTGGCCGTCTGGCTCTGGGACACCTCGGAGCCGGACAACAACACGTCCGTGCACCCGGGCAGCGGGCTGGTGCTGCCCGTCGACGCGCACCCGAAGCCGGAGAAGTGGGCGGACGGGAAGATCATGCGCAACCGGATCCAGGCGTACGACTCGACCTTCAGCCGCTACCGGACGGACGGCTTCACCCTGCACAGCGACGGGGTGGCTACGAAGATCGGCTCCAAGGCCGGGGTCCCGGTCTTCGACGACCACAAGGGTACGTACTGGGACAAGGCGAACCCTGGCGGCAGTGTGAAGGTGCCCGACACGAACACCAAGATCTCGATCGTGGACGAGCCGTACAGCGGCGAAACGATCACTGTTCGGGTCGGTCCGTCTACTAGGTGATTTAGAACGTCGCAGGTCAGATGCGAATCGGCCGTCGCCCCCTAGCGGGCGGCGGCCGGTCGCGTTTAGATGGCGCTTATGTGCTGCTGACAGCAGGTCTCGATTTGTCTATTTGTCTACGTCTCACGGGGGTGAGTGGATTGGCCGGCGGAGGATACGCGCTGCTGCCCGACGGCAGCGTCGTGGTCGCCGTGACCCTGCCAGATCCGCAGGTCAGAGTGCTGGTGCGGTCGATCAACCGGCCGCGCGCGCTGACCCGGCTGCGCAATCTCGGGCTGCGGTCCGTCTACCTGCGGGGGAACGCCGAGCCGCCGACGCCGGACGAGATAACCGCCGTGCTGCACCACCCGGAGGGCGTCGTGTGGCGGGCGCGGCTGGACGACGACACGGAGTCGTGGCATCCGATCTCCGCGCTGCCCCGGCCCGCGAGGGCGTCGTAGACGCGTCTACACCACCGGCTTCCCGGTCAGCTCCACACCCGCGTCCCGCAGCTCCTCCAGCGCCCGCTGCGTCGTCTCCTCGGCGACGCCAGCGGTCAGGTCGAGCAGCACCTGGGTGGTGAAGCCCAGCCGGGCGGCGTCCAGGGCGGTCATCCGTACGCAGTGGTCCGTGGCGATGCCGACGATGTCCACCTCGGTGACGTCTCTGGCGCGCAGCCAGTCGGCGAGCTGGACGCCGTTCTCGTCGAGGCCCTCGAAGCCGCTGTACGCGGCCGTGTACGCGCCCTTGTCGAAGACGGCGTCGATGGCGCCGGAGGCGACGACCGGGGCGAAGTTCGGGTGGAAGCCGACGCCCTCGGTGCCGGCCACGCAGTGGCGGGGCCAGGAGGTCACGTAATCCGGGTGGTCCGAGAAGTGGTCACCCGGCTCGATGTGGTGGTCGCGGGTCGCCACGACGTGCTGATAGCCCGCGGTGGTTTGGCCGACCAGGTCGGTGACCGCGGCGGCGACGTCGGAGCCGCCGGCGACGGCGAGGCTGCCGCCCTCACAGAAGTCGTTCTGCACATCAACAACGATCAGTGCGCGATGCATGATCCTTTGTCCTTAAGTTGTCGGATCTTGTCGGATCTGTGGCCCTGAGTGTCCAAGTGGCTCGCCCGCGCCGTGTGCTGCCTTCCGGCGACTACTCCCGTTGTCTCCCCGCTTTACCGCGCGGTCGAACGCGACCATCACACGTACTCGTCACACGTACTCCGTCGGCAGCACCGGCTCCCCCCGCGACAGCTGCGTCGCCGACAGCGGCAGGCCGGCGCGGGCCTCGACGTGCCGGTCCCGCGCCGCGTCCAGCGGCTCGCGGCCGACCACGGCCCCATCCCGTACCAACGGCACCAGCATCTGCCGGCCGGACAGCCCGGTCGGGGGCTTGCCGGAGCCGATCACCTCCGCTTCGGCGACGCCGTCCTCGTCGAGGCGCCGCACCGCCCACTTGCGGCCGCCCACTGAGGACTTTCCGCCCATCGACTTCTTCGCCACCGGCACCAGCGGTGCGTCCGGGCCCGCGGAGCCGGACCGCGCCACCAGCTTGTAGACCATCGAGCAGGTCGGATGCCCGCTGCCCGTGACCAGCTGCGTGCCCACCCCGTACGCATCGACCGGCGCCGCCGCCAGCGACGCGATCGCGTACTCGTCCAGGTCGCTGGTCACCACGATCTTCGTGTCGCGCGCCCCCAGCTCATCGAGCTGCTGCCGCACCCGGTGCGCCATCAGCAGCAGGTCGCCGGAGTCGAGGCGGACGGCCCCCAGCTCAGGGCCGGCGACCTCCACCGCCGTCTGCACGGCCTTCGTCACGTCGTACGTGTCCACCAGCAGCGTCGTCCCCGCCCCCATCGACGCCACCTGGGCGGCGAACGCGTCCCGCTCGCTGTCGTGCAGCAGCGTGAAGGCGTGCGCGGCCGTGCCCGCGGTGGGGATCCCGTACCGGAAGCCGGCCGCCAGGTCCGAGGTGGTGTGGAAGCCGCCCACGTACGCCGACCGCGCCGCCGCCACCGCGGACAGCTCGTGGGTGCGCCGGGCGCCCATCTCGATCAGCGGGCGGCCGCCGGCGGCCACCGCCATCCGGGACGCCGCGGCGGCGATCGCGGAGTCGTGGTTCATGATCGAGAGGATCACGGTCTCCAGCAGCACGCACTCGGCGAAGCCGCCCTCCACGCGGAGGATCGGGGAGCCGGGGAAGTAGACCTCGCCCTCCGGATAGCCCCAGATGTCGCCGCTGAAGCGATAGCCGGCCAGCCACTCAAGGGTCGGCTCGTCGACGATCCCCCGCTCCCGCAGCCAGCCGAGCACCCGCTCGTCGAAGGTGAAGGACTCCAGCGCGTCCAGGACCCGTCCGGTGCCGGCCACCACGCCGTACCGCCGCCCTTCGGGCAGCCGCCGCGTGAAGACCTCGAACACCGAGCGCCGGTGCGCGGTCCCGGCGCGCAGCGCCGCCTGCACCATGGTCAGCTCGTACTGGTCGGTGAAGAGCGCCGTGGACGGGACCGTCACCGGCAGCTTGAGATCGTCCATGAGCGCGATGCTACTCCCGTACTCGTCAGAGTGACGATTTCGGGGGTGGCCGACAGTGGCATCCGAGTGGCACCGGAGTCGCTGTGACGGCCCCCACAATGGCAGCATGGGGTGTGTGAGTGTTGCCCCCACGGAGATCGAGCAGCCGGACACCATCGAATCCGGGTCGCCAGAGGCGGTGCCGGAGCCCGATGTGCCCTGGGTGACCCTGGTGCACAACGACCCGGTCAACCTCATGAGCTATGTGACCTACGTATTCCAGGCGTACTTCGGCTACTCGAAGGACAAGGCCCGCAAGCTGATGATGGATGTGCACACCAAGGGGCGCGCGGTGGTTTCCAGCGGCACCCGCGAGGAGATGGAGCGCGACGTGCAGGCGATGCACGGCTACGGCCTGTGGTCGACCCTCACCCAGGACGTCTGATGGCGGGGCATTTCGAGGCCGTCCCGGGCGGCGGCGCGGCGATCGCGCTGGACGAGGTGGAGATCTCGATCCTGCGCAGCCTTGCCGTGCAGCTGCTTGAGCTGATCGGGCCCGGCGACCAGCCGGCCGACGGCCCGGTGGACCCGCTCGACGCGCTCTTCGCGGAGGGGCCGAGCGAGGCGCCGACCGATCCGGCGCTGGCGCGGCTGTTCCCCGATGCGTACGGGGAGCCGGGGAAGTCGCAGGACCAGCAGCAGCAGGCGTACGCCTCCGAGTTCCGCCGCTTCACCGAGAACGACCTGCGGGCCGGCAAGCGCGAGAACGTCCTGGCGATGGTCAGGGCGCTGGACTCGCTCACCGCGCAGGGCGAGGGCATGGCGGTCCTCAAGCTCACCCCTGACGAGGCCAGGCAGTGGCTCGGCGCCCTGAACGACCTGCGGCTCGCCATCGGCGCCCGCCTCGACATCCAGCGCGATGAGGACGGCGAGGCGCTGTACCGGCTCCCGGACTCCGACGAGCGCAAGCCGATGGTGATGGCGTATCTGTGGCTGGGCGGGCTGCAGGAGACGCTCGTCGAGACGCTGATGGCGTAACGGGCCGGGGCGCTCTGGCGCCCTTACGCCCCTGAGGTGTCCCCTCAGAGGAACCTCATGTCCGGATAACGAACGGGCAAAGATTGGGGTCGCTTTGGCTGGGTGGGGACTTATGTACCTTTTCTCGCGTGACGTGAGACACATAAGGGGAACTTGGTGCGTGGTAAACCTTCCGCACTCGCTGACAGCGGCGTCGGCGTGGCACCCCCCATGAGGAAAGGCGCGACACATGGAGACACCCAAGGCCCCGGAGGCGGCAGCCGCTGACGCCCCCGAGGAAGGCTACGAGCGCGGGCTCGGCAGCCGTCAGGTGCAGATGATCGCCATCGGTGGCGCGATCGGGGTCGGCCTCTTCCTGGGTGCCGGCAAGAACATCGAGAAGGCCGGCACCAGCCTCATCCTGATGTACGCGCTCGCGGGCGTGGTCATCTTCTTCATCATGCGAGCCCTCGGCGAGCTGCTCCTCTACCGCCCGGTCTCGGGCTCCTTCGCGGAGTACGCCCGCGAGTTCCTCGGCCCGTTCTTCGGCTACGTGACCGGCTGGACGTACTGGCTGATGTGGGCCGTCACCGGCATGACGGAGCTGACGGCCGCGGCGATTTACATCAACTTCTGGTTCCCGGACATCCCGCAGTGGGCCAGCGCGCTCGGCTTCCTGGTGCTGCTCTTCGGCATCAATCTGATCTCCGTGAAGCTCTTCGGTGAGCTGGAGTTCTGGTTCTCGATGGTCAAGGTCACCGCCATCATCGGCATGATCGTCATCGGCATCGGCGTGCTGACGCTGGGCTTCTCGGACGCCGGTGACACCGCGGCCGTCTCCAACCTGTGGTCGCACGGCGGCATCTTCCCGAACGGCATCGGCTCCAGCCTGATGACGCTGCAGGGCGTGATGTTCGCGTATCTCGCGGTCGAGCTGGTGGGTGTGACGGCGGGCGAGTCGAAGGACCCGGAGAAGACGCTCCCCAAGGCGATCAACACCCTGCCCTGGCGCATCATCGTCTTCTACGTCGGCTCGCTGATCGTGATCCTCTCGGTCGTGCAGTGGACCGAGTTCAGCGACGGCGTCAGCCCCTTCGTGGCGGCCTTCGGCAAGATCGGCATCCCGCTGGCGGCCGGCATCGTGAACTTCGTGGTACTGACCGCGGCCCTCTCGTCCTGCAACTCGGGCATGTACTCGACGGGCCGGATGCTCCGCGACCTGGCCGCGAACAACGAGGCCCCGAAGGTCTTCGGCAAGCTGAGCGGCCGCAGGGTCCCGGCGGCGGGGATCACGCTGTCGGTGATCGTCATGTCGATCGGCGTGGTGCTCAACTACCTGGTGCCGGAGAAGGCCTTCGGGTACGTCATGTCGGTCGCGACCGCGGCGGGCATCTGGACCTGGTCGATGATCCTCGTCAGCCACATCCGCTACCGCGCCAAGGTGGTCAAGGGCCTGCTCCCGGCCTCGTCCTTCCCGGCCCCGGGCGGCGTGGTGTGCAGCTGGATCGCGCTGCTGTTCCTGATCTTCGTCACGGTGCTGACGGCGATCGACCCCGACGCCCGCGTCTCGCTGTACGTCGGCGTCGGCTGGGCCGTGCTGCTGACCGTCGGCTGGTTCGTGGCCAAGCGCAACACCGTGGCCACCACGAAGTCGGAGCTCGCGACGGCCGACGCGAGCTGACCGAGCGCACAGCGAAGGCCCGTCGCACCCGAGCGGTGCGACGGGCCTTCGGCGTTCACGCCCAGAGCTGCCCCTGCAGCGCCTCGACCGCGGCCTCCGTCGACTCGGCGGTGTAGATGCCGGTGGACAGGTACTTCCAGCCGCCGTCCGCGACGATGAAGACGATGTCCGCCGCCTCGCCCGCGCGCTGCGCCTTGCGGGCCACGCCCAGGGCGGCGTGCAGGGCCGCGCCCGTGGAGACGCCCGCGAAGATGCCCTCCTGGGCGAGGAGTTCGCGGGTGCGGGCGACCGCGTCCTCGGAGCCGACCGAGAAGCGGGTGGTGAGGACGGACTCGTCGTACAGCTCGGGGACGAAGCCCTCGTCCAGGTTGCGCAGCCCGTAGACGAGGTCGTCGTAGCGCGGCTCGGCCGCGACGATCCGTACGTCCGGGACGTGCTCGCGCAGATAGCGGCCCGCGCCCATCAGGGTGCCCGTGGTGCCGAGGCCCGCCACGAAGTGGGTGATGGACGGGAGGTCCGCCAGGATCTCCGGGCCCGTGGTGGTGTAGTGGGCGCCCGCGTTGTCCGGGTTGCCGTACTGGTAGAGCATCACCCAGTCCGGGTGCTCCGCCGACAGCTCCTTGGCCACCCGTACCGCCGTGTTGGAGCCGCCCGCGGCCGGCGAGGAGATGATCTCCGCGCCCCACATGGCGAGCAGCTGGCGGCGCTCCTCGCTGGTGTTCTCGGGCATGACGCAGACGATGCGGTAGCCCTTGAGCTTGGCCGCCATGGCGAGGGAGATGCCGGTGTTGCCCGACGTCGGCTCCAGGATCGTGCAGCCCGGCGTCAGGCGGCCGTCCTTCTCCGCCTGCTCGATCATGTGGAGCGCGGGGCGGTCCTTGATCGAGCCGGTGGGGTTGCGGTCCTCCAGCTTCGCCCAGACGCGGACGTCGTCCGCGGGGGAGAGCCGTGGGAGGTGGACCAGCGGCGTATTGCCGACGGCGGCCAGGGGGCTGTCGTAGCGGGGCATCAGGACATGCCGCCGGCGACGGCCGGGAGGATCGTGACGCTGTCGCCGTCCGCGAGCTGGGTGCTGATGCCGTCGAGGAAGCGGACGTCCTCGTCGTTGAGGTAGACGTTCACGAAGCGGCGCAGGTCGGCGCCGTCGAGGAGGCGCTCGCGGAGGCCGGTGTGGCGGGACTCCAGGTCCTCGAAGAGGGCGGAGAGGGTGTCGCCCTCGCCGGTCACGGCCTTCTGGCCGTCGGTGTAGTTGCGCAGGATGGTCGGGATGCGGACCTCGATGGCCATGGCTGTCTCCGTAACGACGGATGTGCGCGCGTCGGCGCAGGGGCAAAGGGGCTTCGGGGGGTGCGCCGGGGCCGCGGAGCAGGGGGGCTGGTCAGGCGGCGGCGCAGCGCTGCGGACACATAGCGCTGGCGAGGCGGCACAGGTCGACGTGCAGCCGCGCGACGAGCAGCAGTCCGGGCTGCTTCTCCGCGGAGTTCATCACGTCGTGGTCAACCATGCGGTCATCGTATCGATTCCGGGGGGCGGGCCAGAATGCCCGTATCAGCATGCGGACCGGTATTTGGACACGGCCGTGGCGGGAGTTGGCCTGTGGGGTGCTGCGGGCTCAGGAGGAGGCAGCGGCGGGGTACTCGGCGACCACCTGAACATCTTCCTCCGTGACCACGCCGTCCACGATGCGGAATGAGCGGAAGGAGAACGGGCCCTCGTCGTTCCCGCACTCGGCGGTGGAGACCAGGACGTAGTGCGCGTTAGGCTCGTTCGCGTACGAGATGTCGGTGCGGGACGGGTACGCCTCGGTGGCGGTGTGCGAGTGGTAGATCACCACCGGCTCCTCGTCGCGGTCGTCCATCTCGCGGTAGAGCTTCAGCAGGTCCGTGGAGTCGAACTCGTAGAACGTGGGGGAGCGGGCCGCGTTCAGCATCGGGATGAAGCGCTCCGGGCGGCCGTCCGCGGGGGCGGGCGCCGGGCCCGCCACGACGCCGCAGGCCTCGTCCGGGTGGTCGGCGCGGGCGTGGGCGACGATCTGGTCGTGGAGGGCCTGGGTGATGGTCAGCATGACGGCAAGGATAAGCAACGGGCGCTCGGCGCTATGCTTCCCCGTAATGGGAGAGGAGGGCGTGCGCATGGATCTGCATCGCTACGTGGCCTTGTGCCGCGTGCACCTCAGCGCGCTCTTCCTGTTGCTCGCCGGGCTGCTGATCGACGAGGGCGGCTTTGCGGCCGGCTTCGCGGGGGCCGCGGCGAGTGCGGCGCTGGTGCTGCTGTGTTCGGCGCTGGCGCATGCTGCCGCCGCGCGGCCGGTGCCACCGGGCCGGGTTCGTACGGCCATCCGTGATCGTGAGCTGCGCACGGCCTTCTTGGCGCAGCGCGACCCCGATGCGGCGGGGCGGCCGCGGCCGAGGGCTCCGGGGTTCGTCGTCTGACGGCCGCAGCCCCTGAGGATTCGGTGCGTCCGTAGCTGCTCGGTGCGTGTTGCGCCGGCGGCTGCCGGAAACGTCCGGGCCCACCCGTCCCGCCATGCGGGACGCCTGCCCCCGAGCTGGGGCGGCTGCGTGTCGTCGTGAGGTCTCAGCCAACGACGACCCTGCCCAGGAGTGGCTCCCATGTCTGTTTTCTCGTTTCTCGGCGACCTGCTGTCCGGCATCGCCTCCGTAATAGACCCCGTTTTCGGTGCCTCCGCGACCGCGGTGGCCGTGATCGTTTTTACGCTTCTCGTGCGGCTCTCGCTGCATCCCCTGGCCCGTGCTGCCGCCCGCGGGGAGAAGGCGCGGCGGAAGCTGGCGCCGCAGCTGGCCGAGTTGCAGCGGAAGCACAAGAAGAATCCTGAGCGGCTGCAGAAGGCGACGCTCGAGCTCTACAAGGAGAACGGCTCGTCGCCGGTCGCCGGGTGCGGGCCGATGCTGCTGCAGCTGCCGGTGTTCATGGTGATGTACCGGCTGTTCTCCGGGCATGATCACGAGCTGCTCGACCACACCCTGGGCGGCGCCCAGCTCGGCGACCGGTGGGCGGACGCGCTCGGCAACGGCGGGGTGTTCGGCGCGGAGGGGCTCGTCTACGTCGGCCTCTTCGCGGTGATCGCGGTCGTCGCCACGTGGAGCTTCCGGCAGACCCGGCGGCTGGCGGCGGCCGCGAAGCGGGAGCAAGCGCAGACGCAGCAGGCCACAGGCAAGAAGTCCGCCGCGAAGTCGGCTGCCCCCGAGAGTCCGCTGTCCCCCGCCGTCATGGAGGGGATGACCAAGTGGATGCCGCTGCTGGCCTTCGGGACCCTGCTGACCGCCGCCATCGTGCCGCTCGCCGCCGGGCTCTACCTCGCCACCACCACCGCCTGGACGGTCGCCGAGCGCGGATATCTGCGGCGCGAACCGGCCGCCCCCGCGCTCCCCGCCGGGTCCACGGGCTGAACAGGCCCTTGCGTACCTGAACCGCTTCTTGGAGGATCAGCCAATCCGAAGATGGGAGTGACACGAATGAAGCTGCTGCGAGTCGGACCGGCGGGAGCAGAGCGCCCGGCCCTCCTCGATGCCGAGGGGAAGCTGCGCGACCTCTCCGCGGTCGTGCCCGACATCGACGGGACGCTGCTCGCCGACGGTGCCGCGCTCGGCCGGGTACGCGAGGCCGCCGAGGGCGGCCAACTGCCCGAGCTGGACGCCACCGGGCTGCGCACCGGCCCGCCCCTGGCCCGTCTCGGCAAGGTGGTCTGCATCGGCCTGAACTACCACGGCCACGCGAAGGAGACCGGCGCCGCGATCCCGGAAGAGCCGATCCTGTTCATGAAGGCCCCCGACACGGTCGTCGGCCCCAACGACACCGTGCTGGTGCCGCGCGGCAGCGAGAAGACCGACTGGGAGGTGGAGCTCGCCATCGTCATCGGCCGTACGCTCCGCTACGCGCAGTCGGACGAGGAGGCGCTGGCCGCGGTCGCCGGTTACGCGGTCGCCAACGACGTCTCCGAGCGCGCGTACCAGCTCGAGCGCGGCGGCACCTGGGACAAGGGCAAGAACTGCGAGACCTTCAACCCGCTCGGCCCGTGGCTGGTCACGGCCGACGAGGTCCCCGACCCGCAGGCGCTCGACCTGAAGCTGTGGGTCAACGGCGAGCTGAAGCAGCACGGCAACACCGGCGACCAGATCTTCGGCGTCGCCGAGGTGGTCCACTACCTGAGCCGCTTCATGACGCTCTACCCCGGCGACGTCATCAGCACCGGCACCCCGGCGGGCGTGGCGATGGGCCACCCGGACCCGAAGCCGTACCTGCGGGCGGGGGATGTCATGGAGCTGGAGATCGAGGGCCTGGGCCGCCAGCGCCAGCAGCTGAAGCCGGCGTAGGCGACCCGCCCGCCCGTCAGCTGATCAGTTCCCGCACCACCGGGGCAAGCGCCCGAAAGGCCTTGCCCCGGTGGCTGATCGCGTTCTTCTCGTCCGGGGTGAGCTCCGCGCAGGTACGGGACTCGCCGAGCGGCTGCAGGATCGGGTCGTAACCGAAGCCGCCGGTCCCGGCCGGCGCAGGCCGCAGCGTGCCCTCCAGCGTGCCCTCGACCACCCGCTCGGTGCCGTCCGGCAGCGCCAGCGCCGCGGCGCAGGCGAAGTGGGCGGCGCGGTGCTCCTCGGCGATGTCGGAGAGCTGCGCCAGCAGCAGGTCCAGGTTCGCCTTGTCGTCGCCGTGCCTGCCCGCCCAGCGGGCGGAGAAGATGCCGGGCGCGCCGCCGAGCACGTCCACGCACAGGCCCGAGTCGTCGGCGACCGCGGGCAGGCCGGTGGCCTTGGCCAGCGCGTGCGCCTTGAGCAGCGCGTTCCCCGCGAAGGTCACCTCGGTTTCGGGCACATCCGGGATCTCGGGATACGCGTCCGCGCCCACCAGCTCCACATCGAGCCCGGCGCCGGTGAGGATGGCGTCCAGCTCGGTGACCTTGTTGGCGTTACGGGTGGCGAGGATCAGTCGCTGCGTCACGAGGTGCACACCTTCGACAGTTCGCCCGCCGCGCTGGTGATGCCGCTCAGGTCCGGCGTCGCGTCGCCGTTCTCGACGGCCTTCTGGGAGTTGTTGACGGCGGTCTGCAGGTCCTCGACCGCCTTGCCGACGTCGGCGTTGTCGGACTTGTCGGAGAACTTGTCCAGGTCGTTGTCGATCTTGTCGAGCGCGTCCTGCGCCGCCTGCGGGCTGTCGCCGGCGCCGCCGACGACCTCCTGCAGCTCGTCGACGTCCTGGGAGATGTCGGTCGCCAGCTGAGCGCAGTCGAGCGCCTTGTCGACGGCGCTGCAGCCGATCAGGGCGGTCACCGACAGCGCGGCCGCGGCCGTGACTGCTGCGATACGGATCTTCATTTCTGCCCCTCCAGAGCCTCACGCTGCAGCAGATCGAGCTCTGCGCAGCCCCCCACCGCCAGGTCGAGCAGCCCGTCGAGCTCCGCGCGGGCGAAGGGGACGCCCTCGGCGGTGCCCTGCACCTCGACGAAGCGGCCGTCGCCGGTGCAGACGACGTTCATGTCGGTCTCGGCGCGGACGTCTTCCTCGTAGCAGAGGTCGAGCAGCGGTACGGAGCCGACGATGCCGACGCTGACCGCGCCGACGGTGCCGGTCAGGGGGGACGCCTTCGACCTGATCAGGCGCTTGTCCTGGGCCCAGGAGACGGCGTCGGCGAGGGCCACGTACGCGCCGGTGATGGCGGCGGTGCGGGTGCCGCCGTCGGCCTGGAGGACGTCGCAGTCGAGGACGATGGTGTTCTCGCCGAGCGCCTTGAAGTCGATGACCGCGCGCAGCGAGCGGCCGATCAGCCGGGAGATCTCGTGCGTCCGGCCGCCGATCTTGCCGCGCACGGACTCGCGGTCGCCGCGGGTGTTGGTGGAGCGCGGCAGCATCGCGTACTCCGCGGTGACCCAGCCCTCGCCGCTGCCCTTGCGCCAGCGCGGCACGCCCTCGGTGAGGCTGGCGGTGCACAGCACCCGGGTGTCGCCGAACGAGACCAGGACCGAGCCCTCGGCGTGCTTGCTCCAGCCGCGCTCGATGGTCACGGGGCGGAGCTGATCGGGCCGGCGGCCGTCGTATCGGAGGCCTTCGAGGCCTGCAGTACCAGCAGTAGACATGGGGCCGACCCTACCGGGGAAGCACGAGGCCCTCCGTCTCCGGATGGGGGAACGGAGGGCCCGGCGGAAACCGGAGGACGGGACGTCAGTCCATCAGGTCCTCGATGTCGGAGGCGATCGGGTCGGCGTCGGTGCCGATGACGACCTGGATCGCGGTGCCCATGGACACCACGCCGTGCGCGCCGGCCGCCTTCAGCGCGGCCTCGTCCACCAGGGACGGGTCCTCAACCTCGGTGCGAAGACGGGTGATGCAGCCCTCGACCTCGACGATGTTCTCGATGCCGCCGAGACCGGCGACGATCTTCTCAGCCTTGCTGGCCATGTCCCACACTCCAGGTTTCTGCTTGGGCACTGGTCTACGCCATTATGCGGCACGCCCGGGCCGTACGACCCACCGGACGGCGGCCATAACGGGATGTACTCCCCTGGCAGGATCGGTCCGGAAGATCGAGGATTCCTTTAAGTACCCCCTACGTGCTACAACAGGTCTACACCACTCACAGGTGTAGACCACGCGCGCTCATCCGGGCGTCGCGTGTGAGGAAGCGCCGCCGCTCCCATCCCCCTGGCGGCGATGTGCCCCATGGAGGATTGAAATGTCCACGGCTACCCCCGCGGACGCGGCCAAGAAGGGCGGCGGCGGCTCCAGCATCATGGCCAAGGCACAGCGCCTCGGCCGCAGCCTGATGCTGCCGATCGCGACGCTGCCCGCAGCCGCGCTGCTGACCCGCCTCGGCGCCGACGACATGCTCGGCAAGCCCTCGCTGCCGGACTTCTTGAACCGCATCGCCCAGTTCATGTCGGCGGGCGGCAACGCGCTGCTGAGCAACATGGCCTTCCTGTTCGCGGTCGGCATCGCCATCGGCTACGCGAAGAAGTCGGACGGCTCCACCGCGCTCGCCGCCGTGGTCGGCTACCTGGTCTTCAAGGATGTCCTGGCCACCTTCCACGACTCCAACACCGACGCCCCGGTCGACGCCGGCGTGCTCGGCGGCGTCATCATCGGTCTGGTCACCGCGCTGCTGTACCAGCGCTTCCACCGCACCAAGCTGCCCGACTGGCTGGGCTTCTTCGGCGGCCGCCGCCTGGTGCCGATCCTGACGTCCCTCGCGGGCCTGCTCATCGGCGTCGTCATGGGCTACATCTGGCCGGTCCTCGGCACCGGTCTGCACAACTTCGGTGAGTGGCTGGTCGGCTCCGGCGCCGTCGGCGCGGGCATCTTCGGTGTGGTCAACCGCGCGCTGATCCCGATCGGCATGCACCACCTGCTGAACTCCTTCCCGTGGTTCCAGGCCGGCTCCTTCGAGAAGTCCGGCGGCGAGGTCGTGCACGGCGACATTGCGCGCTTCCTGGCGGGGGACCCGACCGCGGGCCAGTTCATGACCGGCTTCTTCCCGATCATGATGTTCGGCCTCCCGGCCGCCTGCCTCGCGATCTACCACTGCGCCCGTCCCGACCGTAAGAAGGTCGTCGGCGGCATGATGTTCTCCATCGCGCTCACCGCCTTCATCACCGGCGTGACCGAGCCGATCGAGTTCACGTTCATGTTCATCGCCCCGGTGCTGTACGCGATCCACGCGGTGCTGACGGGTATCTCGATGGCGCTCACCTGGGCACTCGGCATGAAGGACGGCTTCGGCTTCTCGGCCGGCGCGATCGACTTCGTGCTGAACCTGGGCATCGCGTCCAACCCATGGGGCCTCGCGCTCGTCGGCCTGTGCTTCAGCGTCGTGTACTACTTCGTGTTCCGCTTCGCGATCACGAAGTTCAACCTGCCGACGCCGGGCCGCGAGACCGACGAGCAGATCGCCGAGGAGGAGAAGGACCAGTACAAGGCCTGATCCCCGCGTCGTACTGACGACGAGGCCCCCGGCACCTTCGAGGAAGGTGCCGGGGGCCTCGTGATGTCCTGGGGGCTCAGACCTCGTAGACCGCGCCCGCCCGGGCCAGCTCCACCGGGCCGCCGTAAACCGCCTGCGCATCGCGCAGGTTCACGTCACCATCGGTCCACGGCGGGATGTGTGTCAGGACGAGGCGGCCCACGCTCGCCCGCGCCGCCAGCTCGCCGGCCTCGCGGCCGTTGAGGTGCAGCTCCGGGATCTCCTCCTTGCCGTGGGTGAAGGAGGCCTCGCACAGCAGCAGGTCGGCGCCCTCGCTCAGCGACTCCAGCGCCCCGCAGGGGCCCGTATCGCCGGAGTAGACGAGGCTGCGGCCGCCGTGCTCGATGCGGAAGGCGTACGCCTCGACCGGATGCGCCACCCGGTCGGTGTGCACGGTGAACGGGCCCAGCTCGAAGCTGCCGCCCTGCAGCGTGCGGAAGTCGAAGACCTCGGCCATGGACGACTCGGACGGGGTGTCCGCGTACGCCGTGGTCAGCCGCTGCTCGGTGCCCTTCGGCCCGTATACGGGCAGCAGCCCGGCCCGGCCGCCGTCGTGGCGGTAGTAGCGGGCCACGAAGTACGCGCACATGTCGATGCAGTGGTCCGCGTGCAGGTGGCTGAGGATGATCGCGTCGAGGTCGTACAGGCCGCAGTGCTTCTGCAGCTGGCCGAGCGCGCCATTGCCCATGTCGATCAGGAGCGAGAAGCCGTCGGCCTCGACCAGATAGCTCGAGCAGGGGGATTCCGCGGAGGGGAACGAGCCCGAGCATCCGACGACGGTGAGTCTCATGCTGGCAGGAACCTCCGTCGGTGCTTTCCGGGTCCGTCGAGCGTAAGCCGCGAAACGGCTGGTGGTCCCGGCGGCGACCGCGGTTGTGGGCGGAATCACCGCTGGCCCGCGTGCCGGTACGGGGCATCAGCCGGGTGCCCCGCGCTGCCGGACCTTATCGCAGCACGGGGCGTGACCTGGGCGTTCGATGGGCCGTCAGTGTGTCGGCCGGTCGATGAAATCGCGGGTGATCTTGATGAGCCCGCTGGGGTCGGCGAACCAGTCCATGTGGCCCTGGCCCGGGACCTCCACCAGCTCGCTGCCGGCGATCGCCGCGTGCAGCTGCCGGGAGCCCTCCAGGGGGATCATCGCGTCCTCGCCGAAGCCGACGACCAGCGTGGGCGCGGTGATGGCGGGGAGCAGCGGCCGGAGGTCCACCTGTAGGTTGAGGTCGATCTGGCGGCCGATGCCGGGCGGCGGCCAGGCGTCGGCGAGCGAGGCCGCCAGGCCCTCGTGGCCGAACCGGTCGAGGGCGGCCGCGCTGAAGCCGGTCAGCGCGGCGAACCGCTTGAACAGCTCGCGGTCCCCGCCCAGCAGCTGCTGCCAGGTCTCGAAGTAGTAGCGGTCGCGGGGCCCGGTGGAATGCGCCCAGCCGGCGACGAGGACGAGGCGCCGTACGAGCTCGGGGTATCTGGCGGCGACGGCGGCCGCGCCGACCGCGCCGAGTGAGAAGCCGAGCAGGTCGACCGGGCCTTCGGTGCCGGCGTCGCGTATCGCCGCGGCGATCTGCTCGGTGATCAGGTCGACGGTCAGTGCGCCGCCGTCGTCCTCGGTCTGCCCGCTGCCGCTGAAGTTGGGGCGGATGACGGTGCGGGTGCCGGTGAAGTGGCCGACGACGTTGCCGAAGACCTTGTCGGCGTCGCCGCCGGTGCCGTGGACCAGGGCGAGGCCGGGGCCTTGGCCGTCGAGCTCGTAGTGGACGCGGGTGTTACGGGCGGTGGTGAAAGGCATGACGGGCTCCTCCGGTCTGGGCGAGCGGTGATTAAGTGAGTGCTAAGATAATGAGCAGTTGCGTGACTGTCAATTAAATGAGCGCTCGTCTATCTGGATTGGGAGGATCTCGTGGCAGATGCCGTGGAGTCGGTGCTGGACCAGTGGCGCCGGGAGTGCCCGGATCTCGACGTCTCGCCGATCGGCGTGGTCGGGCGGATCATGCGGCTGTCCCGGCTCTGGGACAAGGAGATCAAGGGCTTCCTCGCCGAACACGGCCTGGAGCCGGGCGAGTTCGACATCCTCTCCACGCTGCGGCGGGCCGGCGAGCCGTACGAGCTGACCGCCGGGACCTTCCTCAAGGCGTCCCTCGTCACCACCGGGGCGATCACCCTCCGGGTCGACCGGATGGCCGCCAAGGGCCTGGTCACCCGCGTGCCCGGCGACACCGACCGCCGTTCCGTACGCATCCGCCTCACCCCGCACGGCCTGGAGGTGATCGACCGGGTGCTCCCGCTCCACCTGGCCAACGAGGCGCGCCTCGTGGAAGCCCTCGACGCCGGCGAGCGGCAGCACCTTGCCGGCACCCTCGCCGCGCTGCTGGAGTCCAGCGGCGACACGCCCGCCCGCTGAGTTTACGATCAGCGCATGGACACGTCTTGGTGGCTAGCGCTCGCCGCTGTCGCCGTGCTCGCGATCATCGCGGTGCTCGTCGACAGCTTCGGCCGGCTGTCCCGGGCGCACCGGCGCGACGGGCGCGCGAAGGTGCGTCGGGCGGACGGGCGGCGGCCGGAGGTGAAGCCGGGCGAGATCTGGTGGGCCGACGTGCCCTTCGAGGACAGCGACCGCTCGAAGGACCGGCCCTGCCTGGTCGTACGGGTCGACGGCGACACGGCGTCCGTCGTGAAGATCACCAGTAAGTTCCACGGCGAGCGGCCCGGCATCATCCCGCTGCCGCCGGGCTCGGTGAGCGACCGGCGCGGCCGGACCAGCTACCTGGAGACGGACGAGGTCCGCCAGGTGGAGGTGTGGGACTTCCGGCGCCGGGCGGGGACGGTGGACCCGGCGCTCTGGGACCAGGTGAAGTACCTGGCGGAGGAGTAGCGGGTTACAGATCCGCTTACAGATCTGCCTTCGACGAGCCCTTCAGATGCTCCAGGTTCAGCGCCGCCGCCATTGCGCGATAGCCCTTGTCGTTCAGGTGCAGATGATCGCCCGAGTCGTACTCCCGGTTCAGCCGCGACGGCCGACGCGGGTCGCGCATCGTCTTGTCGAAGTCGACGACCTCGTCGAAGACCTTGCCCGAGCGGATCTGCCGGTTCACCGCCTGGCGCACCCGCTCGCCCTTCTTCGAATACATGAGGTGGCCCTCGTACGGCATCAGCGTGCCGCCGGTCACCTGCAGGCCGCGGGCGTGCGCCTGGCTGACGATCCGCTTCAGGGCGCCGACGATCCGCTTCGGGTCGTGCTGCTGCGGCGGCTTGAGGATGTCGTTGATGCCCAGCTCCACCACCACGGCCTTCACGCCGGCGCGGGAGAGGACATCGCGGTCGAGGCGGGTGAGGGCGCTCGGGCCGTTGTTGGGGTAGAAGCGGGAGCCGTCGAAGAGCAGGCGGTTGCCGCTGATGCCCATGTTGACGACGCCGTAGCGGGGCGCGCCCGGCTCGTTGCGCAGGCGGTCGGCGAGGAAGTCGGGCCAGCGGTGGTTCGCGCCGGCGGTCGAGGTGACGCCGTCGGTGAGCGAGTCGCCGAGCACCACCACGGAGCCGCGGGCCTCGGCGGACCAGACGTCGACGCCGGTGAGGTAGCGCCAGTACGGGGACTGCTCGGAGTAGGCCGTGCCGTTGGCGTCCTCGGTGTAGTCGCCGCGGGCCAGGTAGGAGATCTGGCGGGCGTGCGGGTGGTACGTGACCGGGCCCGAGGGGTTCGGCGCGTACGTGGTGACCAGCAGGTCGGCGTCCTCGGGGACGTTCAGCCGGACCGGGTCGCTGACTACGGACTGGCCGGCCGGGATGGTCACCGACGGGCGCTGGGAGAAGGTCAGCCGGCGCATGGTGCCGTCCGCGGCGGTCGGCGTGCTCGGGGCGGCGGCGAGCGCGACGGAGGCGTGGGTGATGGTGAGCGGGCCGTTGCCGAAGGTGTTGGAGAGCTGGATCCGGGCGCGGCTACCTCCGATGGAGGTGTGCACCACATTCCGTATGGACATCCCCGCGAAGCCGTCCTGGGTGCCGGCCTCGGCGGCGGCCGGGGCGGCGCCCCAGGTGCCGGACCAGCTGCCGGCGACGGCGGGTGCGGCGGAGCTGCCGGACCGGCCGGCGGCGGAGTTGTTGGGGGAGTCGTCGCCCCCCGACAGCGCGTAGATGGCGGCCGAGACCAGCACCACAAGGGCTGCGAATGCAGCCATCACGGCATACCCAGCTCTTCTGTCCACGCGCTGCTACTCCTGGGGTGTCGGTGTCGTTCGTCCCGCGAAAGCGGTTCGTCATCTTATCGGCGGGACGACACTGTCCCGGATGCGGCACTGGGGCTGGGCCCATCAGGGGTGCGCCCTGGGGATAGACGCAGGGAACTCGTTGTTCGTTCCAGGAGTGGAAGATAAAGAGAGTGACCGCTGCCACGGGGAGAATACCCGGCAGAGGTGCCGGCTGAACGGGCGGAGCGGATGGAACGGACTATCGAGGGCAAAGCGGGCTTCGCCTACACCGAGGCCGACGAGGAGAAGCGCCGCGGCGTACGGCAGATGAAGCTGATCGCCACCGGGCTGCTGGTGCTGGCCGCTGTCGTCTTCATCTTCGCCAAGGTGATGGATCACAACGGGCACGGTGCCTGGACCGGGTATCTGGCGGCCGCCGCCGAGGCCGGGATGGTCGGTGCGCTGGCGGACTGGTTCGCCGTGACGGCGCTGTTCAAGCGGCCGATGGGGCTGCCGATTCCGCATACGGCGATCATCCCGACGAAGAAGGACCAGCTCGGCCAGTCGCTGGGCGACTTCGTCGGGGAGAACTTCCTGTCGGCCGATGTCGTACGGTCCCGGCTGCACGCCGTCGGCATCGGCCGCCGCTTCGCGGGCTGGCTCGGCGAGCCCGCCAACGCCGACCGGGTCACCGCCGAGGTCTCCACCGCGCTGCGCG
Organism: Streptomyces boninensis; assembly: GCF_048572725.1. Classification (NCBI taxonomy): domain Bacteria; kingdom Bacillati; phylum Actinomycetota; class Actinomycetes; order Kitasatosporales; family Streptomycetaceae; genus Streptomyces; species Streptomyces boninensis. The sequence goes on along the minus strand of NZ_CP183837.1, from coordinate 3,594,290 downwards.
GCGCGCTGACCGTGCTGCGCGACTCCGACGTGCAGGCGATCGTCGGCGAGGCGATCAACCGGCGGGTGTCGCAGGTGGAGATCGGCCCGGGGCTGGGGAAGCTGCTGGAGCAGGTGGTCGCGGATGGCGGGCACCGGCGGGTGGTGGACCTGGTGTGCGAGCGGGCCGAGATCTGGCTGGTCGCCAACAACGACTCGGTCATGAACGCCATCGCCGGCGGCGCGCCCGGCTGGACGCCGCGCTTCGTGGACCGGAAGGTCGGCGAGCGGGTCTACAAGGAGCTGCTGCGCTTCGTGACAGAGATGCGCGACTCGCCAGAGCACCCGGCGCGCGGCGCCATCGACCGCTTCCTGCGCGACTTCGCGGGGGATCTGCAGTCGGATACGGCTACGCGGGCGCGGGTGGAGCGGCTGAAGTCGGAGGTGCTGGCCCGGGATGAGGTGCAGGACTTCATCGCCTCGGCGTGGTCCTCGCTCCGCACGATGATCGTTGGCGCGGCGGGGGATGAGCAGAGCGAGCTGCGGCTGCGGGCGCGGGCGGCGATTCTTGGCTTCGGGAAGCGGATGGAGGCTGATGACCGGCTGCAGGCGAAGGTCGACGGCTGGGTGGAGGACGCGGCCACGCATGTGGTGACGACGTACCAGCGGCAGATCACCTCGCTGATCACCGACACGGTGGCGGCCTGGGACGCCGAGCAGACCTCCCGCAAGATCGAGGCCCACATCGGCCGTGACCTGCAGTTCATCCGTATCAACGGCACGGTGGTGGGGTCGCTGGCGGGGCTGCTGATCTACACGGTGTATCAGGCGATCGTGCGCTGAGCGGCTACCGTCTGACGCGTGTTCAGACGATCTTTGCTGTGGCTGCTGGTGCCCTTCCTGCTGTACGGGGCGGCGCTGCCGCTGGTCAACCGGGTCGAGCCGCGCATCCTCGGCGTCCCTTTCTTCTTCGCGTGGCTGGCCTTCGCGACCGTCGTGACGCCCGTCGCCGTATGGCTGACGTGGCGCGCGGACCGCCGGGACGGGCGCGCGTGAGTGCCGCCGCGACGGCGACCGCCGTCTTCGCCGTCTTCATGGTGTGCACGCTCGGTCTTGGCCTCGCCGCCGTCCGGGGGCGGGCCACCCGCGGGCGTGGGGCCCTCGCCGAGTGGTCCGTCGGCGGGCGGAGTCTCGGGGCCGTTTTCATCTGGGTGCTGATGGCCGGGGAGGGGTACACCAGCTTCAGCTATCTCGGTGCGGCGGGCTGGGGCTATAACTTCGGCGCCCCTGTGCTGTACGTCATCGCGTACATGTCCTGCGGCTACGCCATCGGCTATGTCGTCGGCCCGATGCTCTGGTCGTACGCCCGCCGCCACCACCTGGTCTCCATCACCGACATGGTCGCCCACCGCTTCGGCACCCCCTGGGCGGGCGCGGCCGTCGCCGTCCTCGCCACCGTCTGCCTGCTCCCCTACATCCAGCTGCAGATCACCGGAATGGGTGTCGTCGTCTCGACGATCTCGTACGGGGCGATCTCCCTCAACTGGGCGTACTTCATCGCCTTCGCCGTCACCACCGCCTTCGTCACCGTCAGCGGCCTGCGCGGCAGCGCATGGGTCTCCGTCCTCAAGGACGTCCTCGTCATCGCCACCCTCGCCTTTCTGGCGGTCTACGTGCCGATGCACTACTTCGGCGGTTACGGGGAGCTGCTGGACAAGCTCGCCGCGACCAAGAGTGAGTGGCTGACCCTGCCGGGGCATGAGTCCGGCGGGCTCGGGAAGGCCTGGTTCGCCTCCACCACCTTCCTCAATGCGCTCACCGTCGTCATCTTCCCGACCACCGTCGCCGGGTACCTCGGTGCCAAGAGCGCCGACGCGCTGCGCCGCAACGCCGTCGCGCTGCCCTTCTACAACCTCCTCCTCTTCGTCCCGATGCTGCTCGGCATGGCCGCGATCTTCATCGTCCCCGGCCTGGTCGGCGCCGACTCCAACCTCGCCCTCTTCAAGCTCGTCACCGACTCCCTCCCCGCCTGGGCGGTCGGCGTCATCGGCGCCGCGGCGGCGCTGTCGTCGATTGTGCCGATGGCGGTGTTCATGCTGGTCATCGGCACGATGTGGGGGAGCAGCGTGCTCGGCCTCGTCCCCCGCCTCGCCGGGCGGGAGAAGCAGGCCTCGCAGGCCGTCGTCGTCGTGGCGGGCGCGCTCGCGCTGCTGCTGACGTACGCCGCGCCCAACACCCTCGTGCGGCTGTCGCTCATCTCGTACGCAGGGATGGCCCAGCTCGTGCCCGTGCTGCTGCTCGGTCTGGTCTGGCGGCGGCTCACCCTGGCGGGCGCGGCGGCCGGGCTCGTCGTGGGCGAGGCGCTGGTCGCTTGGCTGATCTTTGACGGGCACGACCCCGTGTGGGGCGTCAATGCGGGCCTCGTCGCCCTCGCCGCGAATCTTGCCGTCGCCCTCGCCGTCACCCGCTTCGGGCCGCGCCCCGCCCCCGACCCGCGGCCCGACCCGGAGGTGCTGGCTTCGGACACCGTGTGAGGGCGTTCCCCACCCCGGAACACCACTGGCCGAACACTGGGTGAACCCCGCCCGGTTGCCCGCCGCTCCGTGTTTCGCTGCCGACGACCAGCGAGATCCGGCAGCCCGGTGGGTGGGGGATGGACCAGTGAGGCTTGTACGCACGGCGACGGCGGCCGGTGCCGCCACGCTGCTGACCGCAGTGCTGACCGCGGGCCTGACCGGCTGCGGCGCCGAGCTCGGCGGCTTCGGCTTCGGCGACGACAGCGCCGCCCTCGGCGACCCGATCCGCATCGGCACCACCGACAAAGTCACCTCGCTCGACCCCGCGGGCGCGTATGACGCCGGGTCCTGGGCGCTCATCGGCAGCCTCCACCAGAGCCTGCTCACCTTCGCCCCCGGCTCCTCGGAGCCGGTCACCGACGCCGCCGAGACCTGCAACTTCACCAGCCGCGAGCTGCTCGCCTACCGCTGCACCCTCACATCCGGGCTGACCTTCTCCGACGGCACCCCGCTCACCGCCGCCGACGTCGTCTTCTCCTTCCGCCGCACGCTGCGGATCAAGGCCCCGACCGGGCCCGCCTCGCTGCTCGCGAACCTCCGCTCCGTCGAGGCCCGCGGCGCCACCGTCACCTTCAAGCTGCGCACCCCCGACGCCACCTGGCCCTACAAGATCGCGGGCGGCGCGGGCGCCATCGTCAGCCGCGAGCACTACGAGCCCGGCAAGCTGCGCACCGGCGGCGGCGTCACCGGCTCGGGCCCGTACGAGCTGCGCGACTACGGTCGCGGCCGGTCGGCGGAGCTGGTGCGCAACGGCACGTACCGGGGCGCGCTCAAGGTGCGCAACAAGGCGGTGACGGTGCGGTATTACGGCACCCCCGACCGGCTCGCGGCCGCCTGGCAGGACCGTAGCGTCGACGTCGTCAGCCGCGACCTGCCGCCCATGGACTACCAGGGCCTGGACGCGGCCGCGCCCAGCCAGGACGGCGTGCGGGTCTTCGCCGGGCCCGGCACCTCCACCCGCAGCCTGGTCTTCAGCCTCCGCGACTCGTCGCCGATGTCGGAGCCGGCGGTGCGGCAGGCCGTCGCCGCGATCGTGGACCGGCAGGCGCTGGCGGGGGAGGCGCGGATGCACACCGTCGACCCGCTGTACTCGCTGATCCCGCGCGGCATCGTCGGGCACTCCACCGCCTTCGCCGACCGCTGGGAGAAGCCGGACCCGGGGGCGGCGCGCAGGCTCCTGGCGGAGGCCGGGGTGGCCACGCCGGTGTCCTTCACGCTCGGCTACGACTCCGGCGGCGGGCATCGCCGGGAGACGGAGCAGCTGGTGGCGCAGCTGGAGCGGACGGGGCTTTTCCGGGTGGGGCTGAAGCCGGTGCCGTGGGAGAAGTTCACCGCCCAGGCTTTCGGCGGCGGCTTCGACGCGTTCACGCTGGGCTGGCTGCCGGACTTCCCCGACCCGGATACGTATGTCGCGTCGGCGGTCTCGGCGCAGAACGCCTACCGCAACGGCTACCGCAACGACGAGGTCACCCGCCTGATCCGCGCCACACAGCAGGAGTCCGACCGGGCGGGCGCGGTCGCGGACTTCAAGGCCATCGACCGGGCGGTGGCGCGCGACGCGCCGGTGCTCCCGCTGTGGCAGGCGAAGGACTACACCCTCGCCACGGACCGGATCAGCGGGATCGAAGGCCTGGTGGACGCGAGCGGGGCTTGGCGGATCTGGGAGCTGGGACGCGACTAGGACCCTCTCGGGGGCAGGCGTCCCGCATGGCGGGACGGGTGGGCCCGGACGTTTCCGGCAGCCGCCGACGCGACAGGCACCGCGCTCACTCCCCGCGCTCCAATCGCCGCTGCTCCCGCTCCCGCAACCGATCGGCCCTTCGCCGCTTGCGGCTCGTGCCGACGCCGCCCCAGAAGGCGAAGCCCGTAATCACGACGCGCGGTGCGCCGGGGACGCCAGGGACGCCCGTCTGGGCGTGGTCGAAGCCGCCCATGATGCCGATGCCGCGGACCTCGAGGTCGATGTCCGGCGGCAGGATGACGTTCACGCCGCCCATGATGGCGATGCAGCGGATCTCGGCGACCTCGGCCTCGAAGTCGGCCTCGCGGAGGTCGAGTTCGCCGCCGCCCCAGAACGTGAAGGCGGTGAAGCGGCGCGGCACCGTCCAGCGGCCCTTGCGCTGGAAGCCGCCCATGATGGCGATGCCCTTGGTGGAGGTGGCCGGTACGCCGATGCGCCCCGGCCACACACCGGGCGCGGCCGGCTCGGGCGCGGCCGCCGGCGCGTGGCCCGCGGACTTCACCGGCAGGTCGCGCGTGATCGGCTCCAGCTCGGCGTAGGTGCGCGCCTTGTACGTGTCCTCCAGCCGCTCCTCGAACTCCTCCATGCCGAGCCGCCCCTCCGCCAGCGCATCCCGCAGGATGCCGGCGACCCGGTCGCGGTCGGCGTCGGAGGCGCGCAGCTCGGCTTCCGCCGGGCGCGACTGCGCGCGCTCCGGAAGCCTGGTGTTCTCGGAGTCGCTCGTCATGGCCTCAGCCTACGGAGCGTCAGCCCCCCGCGTACATGCGCGCGATGACGTCTTCGATGTCCGGCTCCCGGACCGCCAGGTCCACCAGCGGATAGCGCTCGGCGAGCGCGGTGACGACCGGCGCGGCGCTGGCGTTGGCGGGGAAGGCCAGCCACTGCCGCGGCCCTTCGGTACGGACCGTACGAGCGCCCTCGACCCGCACCGGCGGCAGCTCGCGCTCGAAGTCGACGACGAGGGTGCGCTCGCTCTCGCCGATGGCGTGCAGGCCGCTGAGGTCGCCGTCGTACACGAGGCGGCCGTGGTCGATGACCATGACGCGCTTGCAGAGCTGCTCGATGTCGGTGAGGTCGTGGGTGGTGAGCAGCACGGTGGTGCCGCGCTCGGCGTTGAGGTCCTGCAGGAACTCGCGGACCTTGGCCTTCGAGATGACGTCGAGGCCGATGGTGGGCTCGTCCAGGTAGAGGACCTCGGGGTCGTGGAGGAGGGCGGCGGCGATGTCGCCGCGCATGCGCTGCCCGAGGGAGAGCTGGCGGACCGGGACTTCGAGGAGGTCGCCGAGGTCGAGGAGGTCGATGCAGCGGTCGAGGTTGGCGCGGTAGCGCTCCGCGGGGATCCGGTACATGCGCCGCATCAGCTGGTACGAGTCGTGCAGCGGCAGGTCCCACCACAGGGTGGTGCGCTGGCCGAAGACGACGCCGATGCGGTGGGCGAGCGCGGTGCGCTGCCGCGAAGGGTCGAGCCCGGCGACGCGGAGGTGTCCGCCGGACGGGGTGAGGATGCCGGTGAGCATCTTGATCGTGGTGGACTTTCCGGCGCCGTTCGGGCCGATGTAGCCGACCATTTCGCCGCGCGGGATCGTAAAGCTGAGGCCTTCGACGGCGTGCACCTCGTGCCGGGTGCGCTTCAGCGCGCCGGCCCGGCGGCGGACGTGGAAGGTTTTCCGGAGCTCGTCGAGCTCGATGATGGGATCAGCCATAACTCCTCAACTCCCGGTCGACCGATAGCCGCGCAGCCCCGCCCGCCATGCCAGCGCGGCCAGCGCGCACGCCAGCGCGGCCACCGCGGGTGACGCGAAGTCCAGCCACCCCGGCAGCCCCAGCGGGTCGTCGCGGCCGAGGATCCGCCCGATCGGCAGCCAGTTCACGAAGGCCAGCGGAATGATGAAGGTCGCCCCCCACACCAGCTCCTTCGCGAAGATCGTCGGCGGGTACTGCAGCAGCGTGTCGCCGCCGTACGTGAACGCGTTCTGCACCTCCGAGGCGTCGTTCGCCCAGAACTGGAAGGCCGCGCCGCAGGTGTAGATCGCCCCGTAGATCCCCAGGCCGCTCAGCACCGTCACCGGGAGCAGGATCAGCTTCCACCAGCTCCAGTCCACGTCCACCTGCGTCAGCGCCCAGATCAGCACCAGCAGCCCCTGGCTGATCCGGCCGAGCCGCCGCAGCGCGAAGCGGTCGGCCGTCACCTGCGCGAAGACCGGCACCGGGCGCACCAGCAGCGCGTCCAGGGTGCCGTCGCGGACCCGGGCCCCGAGCCGGTCCAGGCTGCCGAAGAGCAGGTCGGCGAGGCCGAGCGAGGTCGAGGTGGTCCCGTACAGCAGCGCCACCTCGCCGACCGTGAAGCCGCCGAGCACGTCCGTGTGCGAGAACATGATCATGATCGCGACGAAGGTGAGGAAGCTGCTGACGAAGCTGCCCACCGCCATCATCACGAAGGACGTCCGGTACGCCAGCGTGGCCCGCGTCCACATGGCGACGATCAGGCCGTAGCCCCGTACGCCCGAGACCAGCAGCCCGGCCCGCTGCGCCACTCGCTCACCCACCCTGAAGCACCACCCGCCGCGTCGCCAGCCCCTGCACCGCGCGGCCGAGCGCGAGCAGCACCACCGCCCAGCCCGCCTGGAAGGCGAGCGCGAGCAGCAGGTCCGTGCCCACGTGCCGGCCGAGCAGCACATCCGCCGGCACCTGCAGCAGCGACGCCCACGGCAGCTTCTGCGCCACCTCGCCGAAGGCGCCGGGGAAGACGGTGAGCGGCAGCAGCATGCCGGAGAAGAACATCGACAGCATCGTCGAGAGCATGGTGATCCCGGTGCCGTCCAGCAGCCAGAACGCCGACAGCCCGACCAAGTAGCGCAGCGCAAAGCTCACCACGCAGCCCAGCGTCACCGACACGAGGAACACCAGCCAGCGCAGCGGCGACGCGGGCAGCGCCAGGTCGAAGGCGAGCGCACCCGCCGCGAGCGGCACCGCACCGCGGCCGAACAGCTGCAGCGCCGCCCGGCCCAGGTCCTGGGCGAGGTACCACAGCTGCAGGTCCACCGGGCGGTAGAGATCGATCGCGATGTCGCCCGTACGGATGCGCTCCTGCAGCTCGTCGGCGAAGCCGCCGCCGAAGAGCGCCGCGGCCGCGATCAGGCACTGCCCGGTCCAGACGAACGTCATCGCCTGTGACTGGTCATAGCCGCCGAGCTGCGGCCGCTCGTCCCAGAGCGCCATGAAGGTGTACGCGAGGATGAAGCCGAAGACGGTGTTGGTGAAGACGCCGGCCGCGGTGGCGATGCGATACGTCGCGTAGCGCCGGAAGCCGCCGGCGGCGACGAGCGCGTACAGCCGCAAGTGATCCACTCCCGCCAGCCTCCGTCTCGACACAAAGAACCGGACCTTAGCCCAGACGAGTTGTGCGCTGCCATCCCTTTTTCACGCTGCCCGGAGAACGGTACAGAAGGTGCGACAGTGGGTTGAAATAGGACGAATCTCAATCTTTTGTAGAGGCGACCCCAGACGCATGAGCCAGAGCGAGACGCCCCAGCCCGAGCCCGGCCAGGAAGCAGCCGATGAGACCGCCGCGCCCGGCGCCCTCCACGTCGGTGTCCCGAGCGAGCCGGAGGCCGCCGCGTCCGAGGAGGCCCCCGAAGCCCCGGCGCCGAAGGCGCCCGCGCGCCGTCGGCGCAGGCTGCTGCCCAGCTGGCACACCGTCACCGGCTCCGCGCTGCTCTTCGTCGCCCTGTGCTCGGGCGCCTTCGCCGTCGGCTACATGGCCGTCGACATGCCCGAGCCCAACCACGCGGCGGTCGCCCAGTCGAACCTCTTCCTCTACTCCGACGGCACCCCGCTCGCCATGGACGGCGAGATCGACCGCGAGTCGGTCGGCATCGAGCGGATCCCCGAGCCGGTACGGGAGGCCGTGCTGGCCGCGGAGGACCGCAACTTCTACACCGACTCGGCCGTGAACCCGTCCGCCATGGTCAGGGCCGGCTACCGGACCATGACCGGCAAGGGCAAGCAGTCCGGCTCCACGATCACCCAGCAGTACGTGAAGAACTACTACCTGGACCAGACCCAGACGGTCTCCCGGAAGGTCAAGGAGTTCTTCATCTCCATCAAGCTGGACCGCGAGGCCACCAAGGACGAGATCCTTGAGGGCTACATGAACACCAGCTACTTCGGCCGCAACGCCTACGGCATCCAGGCGGCGGCGAAGGCGTACTACAACAAGGACGCCCAGGCCCTGAACGTCGCCGAGGGCGCCTACCTGGCCGCGCTCCTCAACGCCCCCAACTACTTCGACGTCACCGCCAACCCGCAGAACCGCGCCGCCGCCGAAGCCCGCTGGAACTACGTACTCGACGGCATGATCACCCAGGGCTGGCTGACCCCGAAGCAGCGCGCCCGCCTCACCTTCCCCGACCCGCTGCAGGCCAAGCCGCGCGAGGGCCTGTCCGGGCAGCGCGGCTATCTCGTCGAGGCGGTCAAGAGCTACCTCACCGACAACCGCATCCTGGAGGAGAAGACCCTGGCCGCGGGCGGATTCCGGATCCGTACCACCATCGAGAAGCCGAAGCAGCAGGCCTTCGTGCAGGCGGTGCAGGACGAGCTGATGGGGCAGCTGGACGACTCCCGGCAGGCGGACCGGTATCTGCGGGCCGGGGGTGCGTCCATCGACGTGAAGTCCGGGAAGGTGGTGGCGCTGTACGGCGGCCGGGACTACACCCAGCAGTTCGTCAACAACGCCACCCGCCGCGATTACCAGGTCGGCTCCACGTTCAAGCCGTTCGTCTTCACCGCGGCGGTGCAGAACCACGCGAAGAACGGCCGCGGGGTGACCATCTCGCCGCGCACGATCTATGACGGCAGCTCCAAGCGCCAGGTCATGGACCACAAGAACAAGAAGGTCGGCTACGCCCCGCAGAACCAGGACAACGACGACTACGGCCGGATCTCGGTGGCCGACGCCACCAACGACTCGGTCAACGCCGTCTACGCCCAGATGGCCCAGGACGTCGGCCCGGAGAAGGTGCGGCAGACCGCGGTCAAGCTCGGCCTCCCCGACGGCACGCCCGAGCTGCAGGCGCACCCGTCGATCGCGCTCGGCTCCGCGACCGCGTCGGTGCTCGACATGACGCAGGCGTACGCGACGCTCGCCAATCACGGCAAGCGCGGCACGTACGCGATGGTCGAGGGGCTGACGAAGAACGGCGAGGCCTATCCGCTGCCGCCGCAGAAGGAGCACCGGGTGGTGTCGCGGAAGGCCGCGGACGCCACGACGGCGGTGCTGCAGAACGTGGTCGAGGAGGGCTCCGGCGACGAGGCGCAGAACGCGGGTGTGGAGGCCGCGGGCAAGACGGGCACGGGCGAGCACAACCGCTCGGCCTGGTTCGCGGGCTACACCCCGGGTCTCGCCACGGTGGTGGCGATGATGGGCCAGGACTCCGAGAGCGGCATGCAGAAGTCGATGCACGGCGCGCTGGGCGAGAAGCGGATCGGCGGCGGCAAGTACCCCGCCCGGATCTGGGCGGCGTACACGGCCTCGGCCCTGGAGAACGAGCCGGAGCGCTACTTCAACCTGAAGGCCGGCTCAGCGGGCCGCCTCCCGGCCCCGCCGCCGGTGATCGACGCCAGGCCGCCGGCTCCGGCTCCGGTCCCGGCCCGGCCGGCGGTCCCGGCCCAGCCCGCGCGGCCGGCTCCTGCCCCGGGCGCACCCGCCCAGCCACAGCGATAGCGGGACCCGCCCCCTGCGGCATACAGCAGGGGGCGGGTGGGCGGGGTGAGTCAGTGCAGGACCTTCAGGCCGATGACGCAGCCCACGATCCCCGCCAGGAACAGCAGCTTCAGCACGCTGGCCTGCTCGCCGTCGAAGATCATCGCGTACGTGACGGTCAGCACGGCGCCGATGCCCACCCACACCGCGTAGCCCGTACCCACGGGCAGGGTGCGGAGGGCGAAGGCGAGACCGGCCATGCTCAGCAGCAGGCCGATGCCGAAGATGGCGGAGGGGAGCGGGCGGCTGAAGCCGTCGGACTTGCCGAGGGCGGTCGCCCAGACAGCCTCGAGGACGCCGGAAATGATCAATACGAGCCAGGCCATGACGGACCTCCGTGAAGTGGTGCTTACGGGGGTGCGTCGTCTTTGCCTTGGGACCCGGTACGGCGCGTCTCGTCGGGCTTACCTAAAACATAACAAAAGTCAGAGGTAGAGGCCCGTGGAGTCCGTCGACGCCTCGAAGCGCTCCGCCGCCACCGCGTGCAGGTCACGCTCCCTGAGCAGCACATATGCCACCCCCCGCACCTCCACCTCGCCCCGGTCCTCCGGGTCGTAGAGCACCCGGTCGCCGGGCTCGACGGTGCGCACATGCTGCCCCGTCGCCACCACCTCGGCCCAGGCCAGCTTCTTGCCGATCGCGGCGGTGGCCGGGATCACGATGCCGCCGGATGAGCGGCGCTCGCCCTCGCCGGTGTCGGTACGGACCAGGACGCGGTCGTGCAGCATCCGGATGGGGAGTTTGTCGTGGGATTCGGTGCTCACGGCGAAGAGATTACCGACGACGGCGGCGCAGGCCGCGGCGGGACTGCGGGCGCCGGGAGTTGACCGCGAGCAGGCCGACGACCGCGATGGCCGTCAGCGCCACCGGGACGATGCGCTCCAGGCGGGGCGCGCCGTCGGGGGAGACCAGGGCGTGGCGGACGTCGGTCACGGCACGGTTGGCCGCCACATAGGCCCGCCCGGCGATGCGGTCGACCTCGCCGAGGGTGCGGGCGCGCACGTCGCCCATGATCGCGCTGGGGCTCACCCGCGTGGCGATCTCGTCGAGCGTCGCGGAGAGCTCCTGCCTCCTGCGGGCGATCTCCGCCTCGATCTGCGCAGGGGTCCTGGATTCCGGCACCGCGCTGCCTCCGTCGTCCTTCATGGGTCACCGACACTGCCTGTTCCAGGGTCTGGCTGGTGTGTCCCGTCTGCGCCCCGACGCCCGGTGCGCACCCTCGCCGCACGGCGCCCCCGGACCGGTGGCTCCGCCACAGGACCGGCGACACCGCACGCCGAGGGCACGCACCGGACGCCGCTGCGCCCGCGCTTCGCGCGGACGACGGGACACACCAGCCAGACCCTGAGCACAGTCTGTCAGCCGTTAGGCTCGCCTGCGACACCCACCCTCGAAGGAGCGACCAAGATGAGCGAGCGCCTCCAGCCCGGCGACACCGCACCGGCCTTCACCCTGCCCGACGCGGACGGCAACGAGGTCTCGCTCGCCGGCCACCAGGGCCGCAAGGTCATCGTGTACTTCTACCCGGCCGCCCTCACCCCCGGCTGCACCAAGCAGGCCTGCGACTTCACCGACAATCTGGACGTCCTGGCCGCCGCCGGCTACGACGTCATCGGCGTCTCCCCGGACAAGCCGGAGAAGCTGGCGAAGTTCCGCGAGAAGGAGTCGCTGAAGGTCACGCTGGTCGGCGACCCGTCGAAGGAGGTGCTGGAGGCGTACGGCGCCTTCGGCGAGAAGAAGCTTTACGGCAAGACGGTGACGGGCGTCATCCGCTCGACCATCGTCGTGGACGAGCAGGGCAAGGTCGAGCGGGCCCTGTACAACGTCAAGGCGACCGGGCACGTGGCCAAGCTCCTCAAGGACCTGTCGGTCCAGGACGCCTAGCCACGCGCCCGCCGCCCCCCCCGCTCCCCCCGGCTATTTGAGGCCGAAGGCGTCCGTGATCTCCTGCGCGACCGTATAGCCGCCGGGCGCCTCGGCCGCGGCCCGCAGCGAGACGGTGCGGGCCGCGTCGTCCGGCAGGTTCAGTACGGCCCGCCACCGCCCGGCCCCGTCCGGCCGCAGCGTGGCCGCCGTCCAGGTCTTCCCGGCGTCGTACGACACCTCCAGCTTCGCCTTCGTGGCCGCGACCCGGTCCGGGAGCCAGTCCTGGGTGGCCGCCGAGAAGGTGATCTCGGTGCGGCGGCCCGCCTGGACGTCGCCCGCCAGGTCCGTACGGACCCCGAAGTCCGGGTTCAGCAGCCGCAGGTCCTCCTGGAAGACGTCCTCCGGCAGCGGCTCGTAGACGAAGCCGAACTCCGTGCGCACCTTTGTCGAGGTCTTCCAGGTCTTGGCGTCGCGGGAGGCGGAGGCCACCACCCGGTACGGCTTGGGCTCCGCCGGCAGGTCGGCCCAGAGGGCGCGGCCGCGCTGCTGCTTGACCAGGGTGTCGCCCTGGTAGAGCGCGATGGTGCCGTTGTCGTACTCGCCCTGCGGCATCGCGCCCGCGCGGCCCGTGCCGCCGTCCGTCCACATGGGGACGTTGACCTGGATGCCGCCGCGGTCGCGGACGGTGCCGATGTAGCCGGTGCCGAAGCGCGGGTGGGCGATGGGGTGGAACCAGTCGCGGGCGTAGGTGCGGTCGGCCGCGTACTCCTCCAGGGGCGCACGCTGCTCCCAGTCCTCGTCGCCGTTGTTGTCGCGGTCGTAGGCGTGGTTCTCGTACCAGGAGCCGGCGCCGTCGAGCTTCGGGGTGACGTATTCGGTGCGCGGGCCCGGGTAGGACTCGTACTCCCTGAAGCCGACGCCGTGACCCCACTTGGGCAGGTCGTAGCGGTAGCCCGCGCCCAGCGACTTGGTGGCGCCGAAGTAGCGGGCGTTGATACGGGCCAGGTCGTCGTGGTCGGGGCGGTAGGCCAGGGAGCGGTCGGGGATGGCGCCGTTGTGCTCGTCGACCAGGTCGTAGACGTAGCCGGCGAAGCGCTTCTGGGCGACCGTGAGCCGCTTCCCGGCCAGCCGCGCCGCGTCGTCCCGCATGACCGAGACGATGGGGAGCGGCTGGGCGGTGCCGTCGTCCTGCTCGTAGCTCTCCATCAGCCGGCCGCGGTCGTCGTGCGCCACGATCAGCATGGCCGCGCCCGCGGCCACCGCCGCCTGCGCCCGCGCCTGCGGGGAGACGTCGTCGCTGCGGTGGACCACCACCGCTTTGCCGCGCGCGTCCAGGCCCTCGTAGTCGGCGGGGGCGCCCTTGCCCGCGTCGACGGTGCGCGGCGTCGTACGGCCGTCGGTGATGGTGCCGCCGATCTGCGGCAGTACGGGTAGGTCCCGGCCGCCCGTCGTCACCCGCACGCCGGGCTCGCCGAGCCGCCAGCGGGTCAGGTAGTCGAAGCTGCCGCGGGCCGGCTTCTTGGTCGGCGTGACCCACATTTCGTCGTACTTCACCGGCATGATGAACGCCTCGCGCCAGCTGCTGCCGTCCGCGAACTCCCGGCTGAAGTCCGCCCGCCGCTGCCGCTCCTCGGCCGGCTTGTCGACGCCGGTGCTGACCTTGCGCAGCTTGCGGGCGTCGAGCTGGACGGTGGTGTCGGCGGTGACGGACACGGACGGGTTGATGACGAGCCCGGTCGAGAGCGAGTCCGGCGTGGAGCCGGGCAGGTCGGGCCACCAGTAGGCGAGGTAGTCGCCCTTGGGCAGCCGCAGGGTCTCGCTGCCGCCGGTGATGTCGATGATGTCCGGGCCCTGGGTGCCCTCGCGCATCAGGAACGCCCGCCCGTCGGCCGGCTTCCCCGAGCGGTCCGTGAGCCGCAGTGTTACGTCGTAGCGCTCGGCCTCCTTATAGACGCCGAAGGCGGTGTGCGCCACGGTCGCGTCCCCTGACTTCGCGGTGACCAGACCCGAGACCTTCTCGCCGGGCTGCAGCGCGGCCGGGTCGAGGGCGACCTGCACCTCGGCGGTGCCGCCCGCCGGGACGGTGACGGAGTCCGCGGCGAGCTTCGCGGCGGGGGAGGAGGAGGCGAGCGTCAGCTCGGCCTCGGCGTCGCCGTCATTGCGGTATGTGATGGTGCGCTCGGCGGTCTCGCCGCTCTCGTGCGGCCACTTGAAGACGCCCGCCTCGACCGAGCCGGTCGCGGTGACGGTGGCGTCCACGGCCGCGGCCACGTCGACCCGGCCGGAGCCCATCGAGTACGGGGCGTGGTCCGGGAGCGCCTTGGACGATGACATCAGCGCGTTCTTGATCCGCTGGCCGTCCCAGTCGGGGTGCCGCTGCTTGAGGATCGCGGCGGCGCCGGCCACATGCGGGGTGGCCATCGAGGTGCCGTCCATCGCCTCGTACATGCCGGGCGGGTTCGGCTGCGCCTGCGAGGCGGCCGCGGTGATGGCGACGCCGGGCGCGGAGATGTCCGGCTTCAGCCCGTACGAGCCGGTGAGCGGGCCCTGGCTGGAGAAGTCGGCGCGGCCGTCGGACTTGTCGACCGCGGCCACCGTGAGCGCGGCCGCCGCCGAGCCGGGCGCGGAGACGGTGCCCTCGCCGTAGGAGTTGCCGGCCGCGATGACGAAGAGCGGGCCGCCATTCGCGGAGAGGGAGTTCACCGCCTGGGACATCGGGTCGCCGCCGTCGTCGGGCGCGCTGCCGAGGCTCATGGAGACCACGTCGGCTTTCTCAGCCTTCGCCCACTCCATCGCCTCGATGATCCAGGAGTCCTCGCCGTAGCCGTCGTTGCCGAGCACCTTGCCGATCAGCAGCTCCGCCTGCGGCGCCACCCCCTTGTACGCGCCGTCGGACGCGGCCCCTGTGCCGCCGACGGTGGAGGCGACATGCGTGCCGTGGCCGTGCTTGTCGGTGACCTCCTCGCCGGGGACGAAGGACTTGGAGCCCGCTATCCGGTCCTTCAGGTCCGGGTGGGTGGCGTCCACGCCCGTATCGAGGACGGCGACCTTGCTGCCCTTGCCGTCGTAGCCCTTCGCCCAGGCCTGCGGGGCGCCGATCTGCGGCACCGAGTCCTTGAGGTTCACCTTGACCCGGCCGTCGAGCCAGACCTTGCCGATGCCTTCGCGGTCCTTGAGGTCCTTGAAGAAGGTCCGGCCGCGGTCCTTGTCGACCTTCAGCGCGGTCGCCGAGATCGACTCCAGCGTGCGGACCGCCTTGCTGCCCCGGGGTGCGGCCGGTGCCGCCGCGCGGGTCTTCGCTGCAGTGCGCCCCGCGGTCGCGATTACGGGGAGCGACGTCGTGCGGGCGTCGCCGTAACCCATCCGGAGGAGCGTCGTGACATCGAACAGCCGCCTGTCGAGGCGGTTCTGGGCCAGCAACCCCTGCGCCTCCTGCGGAATGACGTACGTATGCGAGCCATCGCTCTGCACATGCACCCCGCCGGTCGCGCCCCTCGGCCGGTCCACGGTGACCACGTCCCGGTCGCCCGGCAGGTCCGTGAAGTGCACCACATCGCCGGTGATCAGCGTCACGGTACGCTCGGGGATCTTTCCGGACTTGCCGGATACGTTCCCGGGGTCCGTCGCCGCGGCGCCTGCCGGGGTCAGCAGCCCGCCGCCCAGCGCGAGCGCGGATGTGAAGGCAACGACCAGGGATAGTGGCCGAGTTGTGGATGTCATGCTCACGATGTTCGAACAACATCCGCCCCAGTGGCACCCCGTGGACGGGCGGTTTCCCGCCATGGCGAAAACCCGCCCGGTAGGCGTATGTTCGGTTGATCCTTCGCTTGGGTGATCGGATTGCGATCATGACGGGGTGTCAACGACGCTGAACAGTCGGTAGATCGAGTGTCGGCGATCACGGAATCAGACGCACCCGGGCTGGGAATCTATGCAACCGACAGCCGCCCCCTGGAGTCGATAAGGGTGGCGGACAAGAGCTGCCGTGCCCGCGTGTGGTGGATGGGAACCGTCCGTGGCGGGCGCGAAGACCTGAGGCACGTGGGAGCGTGCGGGGGGAAGGAAGATGACCACGCCTACTGGCGCCCGGCCCTATGACCCGGCCACGACGACTCGCCTGCGCGTGCCCGGCGCGCGCAGCGGACCCTCGCACCGTGGACCGCGCCGGCGGAAGAAGGGCCCGCCGCCGCGGTACGACTACGAGCACTACAGCCGGCTCGCCGGACCGCTCACTCAACCCGATCCGCACCAGCCGTACAAGGTCCGCTACCGCAGCCTGCTCGCGGACGAGCCGCACCGGGTGCGCGCCGCGCTGCTGCTCGGCGCCGCGCCGCTGGTCTCGCTCGGCCTGCTGGTGTGGCTGCTGCAGCCGACGCACTGGACCGAGCGCGACGCCGGGGTCTCCGACCTCGTCGTCAAGCTCGACATCGTCATGCTGGTCGCGATCGGCCTCATCGAGCTGTTCCGTACGCTCAACGTGACCTCCAACGCGCATGCCACGCTGGTGGCCAGGGACCCGGTCCCGGTGGTGCCCGAGACCGGCACCCGGGTCGCCTTCCTCACCTCCTTCGTACCGGGCAAAGAGCCCCTGGAGATGGTGACGAAGACCCTGGAGGCGGCGGTCCGCATCCGCCACCGCGGTCTGCTGCACATCTGGCTCCTCGACGAGGGCGACGACCCGGCGGTGAAGGAGGTCTGCGCGCGCCTGGGCGTGCACCACTTCTCCCGCAAGGGCGTCGCGCAGTGGAACCAGAAGAAGGGCCCGCACCGCGCCAAGACCAAGCACGGCAACTACAACGCCTGGCTGCAGGCGCACGGCGACGACTACGACTACTTCGCGTCCGTCGACACCGACCATGTGCCGCTGCCCAACTACCTGGAGCGGATGCTCGGCTTCTTCCGGGACCCGGACGTCGGGTTTGTCATCGGTCCGCAGGTGTACGGCAACTACGACACGTTCGTCACAAAGGCGGCCGAGTCGCAGCAGTTCCTCTTCCACGCGCTGATCCAGCGCGCCGGGAACGCCTACGGCGCGCCGATGTTCGTCGGCACGTCCAACGCGGTCCGGATCAAGGCGCTCAAGCAGATCGGCGGCCTGTACGACTCCATCACGGAGGACATGGCCACCGGCTTCGAGATGCACCGCGCCAAGAACCACGCCACCGGCAAGAAGTGGAAGTCGGTCTACACCCCGGACGTGCTCGCCGTCGGCGAGGGCCCGAACTCCTGGACCGACTTCTTCACCCAGCAGCTGCGCTGGTCCCGGGGCACGTACGAGACGATCCTCAAGCAGTACTGGAAGGGCTGGTTCACGCTGCCCTTCGGCAAGCTGTTCAACTACACGATGATGATCATCTTCTACCCGATCTCGGCGCTGAACTGGATTCTCGCCGCGCTCTCCTGCGCCCTCTTCCTGGGCATGGGCGCCTCGGGTGTGAACATCGACCCCGTCGTGTGGCTGATGCTCTACGGCAACGCCTCGGCGCTGCAGATCGGCCTCTACATCTGGAACCGGCGGCACAACGTCTCACCGCACGAGCCGGAGGGCTCCGGCGGCCTGGCGGGCATGCTGATGTCGGCCCTCTCGGCCCCCATCTACGCGCGCTCGCTGATGGACGCGGTGCTGCGCCGGAAGTCGAAGTTCGTGGTCACGCCCAAGGGCGACTCGTCCAGTCCGGACACGCTCTTCGGCACCTTCCGGGTGCATCTGTTCTTCATTCTGATCTTCGCGAGCTCGCTCTTCGGGTCCTTCTATCTGGGCCACGACCACCCGGCGATGCTCACCTGGGCCGCACTGGCCCTGCTGATCACCGCGGCGCCGATCATCGGCTGGCGCTACACGGTGAGAAACGACAAAAAGAAAAGAAAAGCCGCCCTGCAAGTCTCTGGGGGAACTGAGTAATGACCCGCAAGTTCAAGGGTCCCTCCCGTCGCACCCGCCGCCTCGCGGTCGGTGCGACGGTGATCATAGTGGTGGGTGCCTTCAACGCACCGTGGCTCTACCGCTTCGGCACGGACAAGTACCACACCTGGTCCATCAACCGGCCCGAATACAAGGCGGACAAGGGCTTCTGGGAGGCCGTCGACGTCCCGGACCAGTACAAGATCAACACGATCCACGCCGCCCTGCTGCACACCGGCAAGGTGCTCCTCGTCGCGGGCTCCGGCAACAACGCCAAGAACTTCGACGCGAAGTCCTTCCGTACGGTCCTGTGGGACCCGGCGAAGAACACCTTCAAGAACATCTCCACACCTGTGGACCTGTTCTGCTCCGGCCACACCCAGCTGCCCGACGGCAAGCTGCTGGTCGCGGGCGGCACCCAGCGCTACGAGAAGCTCAAGGGCGACGTGAAGAAGGCCGGCGGCCTGATGATCGTCAACAACGAGAACCCGGACAAGCCGATCACGCTGAAGGCCGGCACGAAGTTCACCGGCAAGAAGAACGGCAAGACCTTCGAGGCCCACGAGAGCCTCAACATCCCCCGGGCCAAGAAGAAGGTCGACCCGGCCACCGGCAAGGTCACCGTCACCGCCTCCACCGGCCGCGTATACGTCGAGGCGCTCAAGCGCGGCACGAAGTACGAGACCGGCACCGAGGACAACTACAAGATCTCCGGCCTCCAGGGCGCCGACGCCCGCAACACGTACGGCATCGCCCAGAAGCTGTCCTTCGACAAGAAGGACTTCCAGGGCATCAAGGACTCCTTCGAGTTCGACCCCGAGGCCGAGCGCTACATCCGCGTCGACCCGATGAACGAGGCCCGCTGGTACCCCACGCTGACCTCGCTGCAGGACGGCAAGGTGCTCTCGGTCTCCGGCCTCGATGAGATCGGCCAGGTGGTCCCGGGCAAGAACGAGATCTACAACCCGGCCACCAAGAAGTGGAAGTACCTGCCCAAGACCCGGTTCTTCCCGACCTATCCGTCGCTCTTCCTGGCCGGCCAGAACAAGATCTTCTACTCCGGCTCCAACGCCGGCTACGGCCCCGCCGACAAGGGCCGGGTGCCGGGCCTGTGGGACCTGAAGAGCAACGAGTTCACCAAGATCCCCGGCATGACGGACGCCAACGCCCTCGAGACATCGATGTCCGTGCTGCTGCCGCCCGCGCAGGACCAGAAGTACATGGTCCTCGGCGGCGGCGGGGTCGGCGAGTCCGAGAAGGCCACGGCGGACCGCCGCCTGCTGGACCTCAAGGCCGACAAGCCGCGCTTCACCAAGGGCCCGGACCTGTACGAGAAGGCCCGCTACCCGAGCAGCGTCATCCTCCCCGACGACACGGTGCTGACCACCAACGGCTCCGGCGACTACCGCGGCCGCAGCGACAGCAACGTACTCAAGTCGGAGATCTACGACCCGAAGGCCAACGAGGCCAAGCCGGCCGCGGACCCGCTGGTCGGCCGCAACTACCACTCCGGCGGGCTGCTGCTGCCCGACGGCAGGGTGATGACCTTCGGCTCCGACTCGCTCTACAGCGACAAGGCGAACACCAAGCCGGGCAAGTTCCAGCAGCAGATCGACATCTACTCGCCGCCGTACCTCTTCAACGGCAAGCGGCCGACGATCAGCACGGCGGGCGCCCCGGAGCAGCTGAAGCTGGGCGGCACGGCGACGTACAAGACGTCGAAGCCGTCGAAGATCGCGAAGGCGCGGCTGATGCGCCCGGGTGCGTTCACGCACGTGACGGACGTCGAGCAGCGGTCGATCGCGCTCGACTTCAAGCGCACTGAGGACGGCATCACGGTCACCATGCCGAAGGACCCGTCGCTGGTCACTCCCGGCTGGTACATGCTGAGCGTGGTCGACAAGGACGGCACCCCGTCCGAGTCGGTGTGGGTCGAGGTCCCGAAGTCGGCGACGGCCGAGGACGTCCAGGCGCCGGCGACGGGCACGGGAATCCTCCCGGCGCCCTAGGGCCATCCCCGCTCACGAAGCCGCCCCCGGTCCCGCGCACTGCGCGGGACCGGGGGCGGCTTCGTGGAACCGGCGAGGCTACTTCGCGTTCTTGGCCAGCCCCAGCGCGTACTCGGGCCACCACTGCCCGGCCTTCGGCCCGCCGTGGCAGGTCCCGTCGGACTCTCCGGGCCGCTTGACCCACAGATAGGCATCCACCAGCGGGTCGCCGGTCTTCGTCGTCGGCGGCTCGCCCAGGGCCCGGCCCGCGGGATTGCACCAGGCGTCCTCGCCCTGCCCGCCGGGCGGGCCATTGCCATTGCGGCTGGTGTCGATGACGAACGGCTTGTTGCCCACCATGGCGGAGAGCTTCTTGCCGTACGTCGTGTTGTCCTCCGTCGTGATGAAGTTCGACACGTTCAGCGAGAAGCCGTCGGCCTGGTCGATGCCGGCCCGCTGCAGCGGCTGCACCAGCGCGCCCGGGTCCTGCGTGAAGCCCGGGTTGCCCGCGTCCAGGTAGACCTTGGTCTTCGGCAGCTGCTTGAGCTTCTGCACGGCCTCCTTGAGCAGCGCGTAACGCTCCTCGTGGAACTGCTGCGGGGTGCAGCCCTCCTGCAGCAGGTGGGGGAGGGAGTCGGGCTCCACGATGACCGTGGCCTTGCGCTTGCCGATGCCCTTGATGACGCCGTCGAGCCAGCCCCGGTAGGCGTTGCCGTCCGCGGCGCCGCCCTTCGAGTACTGGCCGCAATCGCGGTGCGGGAGGTTGTACAGCACGAGCAGTGCGCCCCGCCCGTCCTTCTGCGCCGCCTCGGTGAAGCCGCGCGTCTCGCCCTCCGGGTCCTCGGTGCCGACCCACTCGGCGACCGGCTGACCTGCGATGCGCTCGATGAGCTTCGCTTCGCTGTCCTTGTTCTCCTTGCGGTACTCGGCGACCTGCTTGGCCGCGTTTCCCTGCGGGTTGACCCAGTACGGCGCGTTCGACCGGCTCTTGATCCCCCCGTCTTTATCGGGTTGGTCCGGCTCACCGGAGTCCGAGCAGGCTGTCAGCACACCCAGCGACAACACGACGGACACGGCGGTCAGAGCCGTACGGCTGGCGTACTTGCCGTACATCCACTCCCCCTTGGACGACATTCCAGGACTCCCCATGCTGGCATACTCCGGCGGGTGTCCGACCAGGGCCTCCAGGTCGGGGCGGTGTGCCCTTAGCGCTAAGTGCCCCAGCTTGTCAAGCACTTCCGTGAACTGTCACACCTGTCGGTGCGGCGCCCTACGATCGACGGGTTGCCCCGACCCGCCGACCCCCGAAGACATCCCATGACCGGAACCCGCGCCGTCGTCGCGCTCAGCGGTGAGCTCGACGCCGCCACTTGCGACCGCATCGGTACCGAATTGGACGCCCTCACGCCCGCCGACGGTTCCGAACTGCTCGTCGACCTGCGTGCCGTCACCTTCGCCGACTGCACCGGTCTGGCGCCGCTGGTACGGGCCCAGCGGCGGGCGCGCGCCCGCGGCGGCCGGGTGTGTCTGCTGTGCGACTGCCCGCGGCTGCTGCGGACGCTGCGGCTGACCCGGCTCGATGTCGAGTTCGATATTTACGGCGAGGTGCCGGTCAGATATGCGGAGACGACCAGGTTCCCGGTGTAGGCCTTCTCCAGCGGCTGGTATTCGCCGCCGCAGGTGATCAGCCGCAGCTCGGCGCGGCCCTTCTTGTGCGGCCCGTACACCTTGTCGGCGTTGAAGCTCTCCTTGTCGAAGGTCTCCACCCGCTCCACGGTGAAGACCGCGGCGGTGCCGTCCGCCCGGTTCACCCTGAGCTTCTCGCCGGGGCGGATGTCGTGCAGTCGGTAGAAGACCGCGGGCTTGGAGCGGGTGTCGACGTGCCCGACCATGATCGCGGCGCCGGCCGCGCCCGGGGTGACACCGCCGCGGTACCAGCCGACCTCGTTGGCGCTGCCGAACGGCGGCGGGTCGACCGCCCCGTTCTTGTCGAGGCCCCGCTTGGAGACGACCGCCTCGACGCCGATGGACTTCACCTCCAGGCCCTGCGGCCCGGCGGGATTGAGCGGCTTCGCGGCCTTGGGCGCGGGCCCGTCGAGGACCTGCGCGGCGGTGAAGCCGCCCTGCGAGGCGGCATCGTCCTGCGCCTCCTCGCCGAGCCCGCGGCTCCACAGCCACAGGCAGAGCAGGAGGACGGCCCAGGCGGCGGTGGAGATCGTCCGGGTCCGGATACGGTCAGCGGCCATGGTCGCTCCTGACGGCGGCCGCCTTGCGCCGACGCCGGTGCAGCGCGATTCCCGCGAGGGTCAGCGCCGCGACACCGGCCCCCGCGACCGGCAGCGCGTCCGCCAGCCGCTCGGCCGGGCTCTGGGCGACCGTGACGTCCGCGGTGCCGCCGCCGCCCGCGCGCACGGGGGAGTACGGCCGCTCGTAGCCGCCGTGGTGCCGCTTGCCGCCGCCGTCCCAGCCGCGGCGCACCTCCACGGTCCCCAGCGCCACCGTCTGGTCGTCGTCGCAGCGCACCCGCACCCGGTACTCGCGCGGCTGGATGCCCTCCCGGATCCGGGCGGTGCCCTGCAGCTCCCGCACGGTGTGGTCGGCCTCGAGCCGGACCGGGGCGACGAAGGCGTCGGAGTAGCCGGAGGCCCGCTCCCCGCGGCAGGCGTACGTGCTGACCTCCACCTCGTCGCCGGGCTCCGCCGAGTACGGCATCACGGTGACGTATCCGGCCGCGTACGCGCTGACGCACGAGGTGGTCAGCCCGAGCATCAGCAGGACGAGTACGAACACATGGGCGCGGCGCATGCACCCAAGCCATTCACGCCCGCCGGGACCCCGCACCCGCAGCCCGCCCCCGACTGCTCCGAACGGGTCGCCGCCCACCCGAGCGGTCGAGTACGCCCAGGGGGCGGGGCGCGCGGGGGCGCGCTTAGCATGGTCGCGTCCCACGCATACGAGTCCCCCGTGTACGGCAGGAGCCCCCGCCCATGACAGAGCGCAAGCCCATCGAGTCCTGGCTGACCGACATGGACGGCGTGCTGATGCACGAGGGGGTGCCCGTGCCGGGGGCGGATGAGTTCATCAAGAAGCTGCGGGACTCCGGGAAGCCCTTCCTGGTGCTTACGAACAATTCGATCTACACGGCCCGCGACCTGCACGCCCGCCTGAACCGCATCGGTCTCGAGGTGCCGGTGGAGAACATCTGGACCTCGGCCCTGGCGACCGCGAAGTTCCTGGACAACCAGCACCCCGGCGGGACGGCGTACGTCATCGGCGAGGCCGGGCTGACCACGGCCCTGCACGACGCGGGCTATGTGCTCACGGACCAGGCCCCGGACTTCGTGATCCTGGGGGAGACCCGCACGTACTCCTTCGAGGCCCTGACGAAGGCGATCCGTCTGATCAATGACGGCTCCCGCTTCATCTGCACCAACCCGGACAACACCGGCCCCTCCCCGGAGGGCGCCCTGCCCGCGACGGGCTCGGTCGCCGCGCTGATCACCAAGGCCACGGGCAAGGAGCCGTACTTCGTCGGGAAGCCGAACCCGCTGATGATGCGGACGGGCCTGAACGTCATCGGCGCCCACTCGGAGACCTCCGCCATGATCGGCGACCGTATGGACACGGACGTCCTGGCCGGCCTGGAGGCGGGCATGGAGACCTTCCTGGTCCTCACCGGCCTCACCGCCAAGGGCGACATCGACCGCTACCCGTACCGCCCGACGAAGGTCGTGGACTCGATCGCGGACCTGGTCGACCTGGTGTGAGGCAGTTCGGCCCCTAGGGGGCTGACCCACGCAATCTCGGGGATGCGACTCCGACTTGGCGACGTTACGGGTCAACGGCGGCCGTTCCAGGATGTGTCGAGATCACCGATCACCGACACTTCCTGGAGCCCCTGATGCCCGCGCGTACCCCCATAGCCGTCGCCGCCGCCCTCGTACTCGGCCTCACCGCCGCGCCGCTGACCGCCCCCGCGCTCGCCGACGCTCCCCCGGCCGCGGCGGCCGCCCGTACCGCCTCGGGCCCTGACGCACAGGCGCTGCGCGCGGCGATCGCCGGGCTGCCGGACGCGGACGCGACGGCGGCGCTGGTACGGGTGGGCGGCAGCGACGGGAGATGGCGCGGCAGCGCGGGCGTGCACGACCTCAGCAGCGGCCGGGACGCGGACCCGCAGGCGCGTTTCCGGGCCGGGTCGACGACCAAGGTGGTGACGGCGGCGCTGGTCCTGAAGCTCGCAGCCGCGGGCCGGGTGGACCTGGACACGCCGGTGCAGCACTACCTGCCGGGGCTGCTGTCCGGCGACTTCGCCCCCATCACCGTACGGCAGCTGCTCAACCACACCAGCGGCATCCAGCCGGGCGCGAGCCTCGGGGACACCTTCGAGGAGCTGTACGCGCACCGCTACGACACCATGACTCCCAGAGAGGTGGTGGCGGGGGCCGTGGCCAAGGGCCCGGCGTTCGCCCCGGGGGCCAGGCAGCAGTATCTGAACATCAACTACACCGTGCTGGGTCTGCTTGTAGAGAAGGTCACCGGAGACTCCTACGCGCGGCAGGCCACCCGGCTCGTGCTGCGCCCCGCGGGCATGCGTCACACCTCGTTCCCCGGCACCGACCCCCGCATCCACGGCCCGCACAACCGCGGCTACCAGGCGGTGCGCGCCGCCGACGGCTCCACTCGGCTCCTCGACGTCACCGAGTGGAACCATGCCGACCGCCAGGCGGCGGGCGACATGATCTCCACCACCGCGGACCTGGAGCGGCTGCTCACCGCCCTCTTCCAGGGCCGGATCGTGCCGGAGCCGCAGCTGCGCGAGATGTTCACGCTGCCCAAGGTCGAGGAGGGCGACGTCACCATGAGCGCGGGCCTGCAGCGCTTTGAGCTCGGAGGCAAGGCCTACTGGGGCAAGACCGGGTCCCGCTACGGCTACCAGGCGGCGATCGCCGCCACCCGCGATCTGTCCCGGACCGTGGTGTACTCCGTCAACTCGACCGATGCAAAAGGCGAGTCGATGAACCCGGTCGCGGAGCGGATCGTCATGGCGGCGGTGAAGTAGCGGCCGTCAGCTGCCCGTCGCCTCCTTCCACGAGTCGATGTAGGAGTCGAGGTTTTCCGAGATGTCCGCCCAGTCGGGCTGGAAGATCTCGACGCCCTGCATCGTGTCCGCCAGCTTCTTGGCGGTAGCGTCCGTCGCCTTGATGTCCGTACGGGAGGAGAAGCCGCCGCCGACCGAGCTGACCTCCTGCTGGGCCTGCTCGCCCAGCATGAAGTCGATCAGCTTCTTGCCGTTCGCCGACTGCGGGGCGCCCTTGACCAGGCCGGCCGCGTACGGGAGGGCGAAGCTGGTGGGCTTGGCGTCCTTGCCCTGGGGGAACCAGATGCCCAGGTTGGGCATGTCCTTGGACTGGGCCATGTTCATCTGGACGTCCCCGTTGGCGACCAGGAGCTCGCCCTTGTCGGTCTTGGGGGCCAGCTTCGAAGTGGAGGAGGACGGGCCGACGTTGTTCGGCTGCAGCTTCTTGAAGTAGTCCATGGCCGCGTCCTTGCCGCCCATGTCGTGCATCGCCTTGATGACCATCGCGGTGCCGTCCCCGGCCACGCCGGGGGTCGAATACTGCAGCTTGCCCTTGTACTTGGAGCTCAGCAGCTCGTCCCAGGTCTTCGGAGCCTGCTTCAGCTCCTTCTTGTTGTAGATGAAGCCGAAGTAGTTGTTGACGATGGAGACCCACTTGCCGTCCGGGTCCTTGCTGTCGGCATCGACCTTGGCGGCGTCCTTGGGCTCGTACTTCTGGATCAGGCCCTTCGCGTCGGCCTGCTGGATGAACGGCGGGAGGGTGACGAGGACGTCGGCCTGCGTGTTGGACTTCTCCCGGACGGCGCGCTGCACCATCTCGCCGGAGCCGCCCTCCACGTACTTGACCTTGATGCCGGTCTTCTTCTCGAAGTCCTTGAAGACCTTGTCGTACCAGCCGTCGCCGGCCTCGCCCTTCAGCCCGTCGGCGCTGTAGACGGTGACGGACTTGGGGTCCTCGGCGGCGGACGAGCCGCTGCAGGCGGAGGCGGTGAGGCCGAGGGCGGCGGCGAGGCCGGTCGAGAGGAGTATCTGCTTGCGCATGAGGGGTGCTTCCTTCAGGAGTCGGGCGTCAGCGGTAAGTGGCCTTGGTTCGGATACGGGACAGGCCGAGCAGCACCAGCAGCGTCGTGCCCATCAGGACCACGGCGAGCGCGGAGCCGGTGAAGAGGGAGCCCCGGTCGGTGGCCGTGTAGATCGAGACCGGCAGCGGCAGCCAGTCGGGCGGATAGAGCATGATCGTGGCGCTGAGCTCGCCCATGGAGAGGGCGAAGCACAGGCCTGCGGCGGCGTTCAACGACGGCAGCAGCAGCGGGAGCTTGACCTTCCACAGCACGTACGCCGGGCGGGCGCCGAGCGATGCCGCCGCCTGCTCGTACGCCGGGTCGAGGCGCTTCACCGCGGCCGAGACCGACTGGTAGGCGAAGGCGGTGACCAGGATGGTGTGGGCGATGATCACGATCCAGCGGGTCCCGTTCAGCAGCATCGGCGGCTTGCTGAAGGCGACGAGGACCGCGAGGCCGACGACTACGGAGGGGACGGCGACCGGGAGCATGAAGAGCGCGTCGAGGACGCGCCTGCCCCTGGTGCGGAGCGAGTTGGCGGCGAGGGCCGCCCAGCCGCCCGCGGCCAGCGCGAGGAGGCTCGCGGCGGCGGCGGTCAGGAGGCTGGTGGTGAGCGCCTGCAGCGAGGCGCCGCGTACCGCCTTCTCGTAGTGTCCGGTGGTGATGCCGGACGGGAACGCGCCCGACCAGTTCGTGGAGAAGGACGCGACCAGGATCACCAGCAGCGGCAGCGCGAACAGCGGGAGGAAGAGGGCCAGGAAGACGGCCCAGGCCGACCAGCGGCCCTTGCGGCTATGCACCAGCACGGCGGCTCACCACCCGGTAGAGGGAGTAAAGGCCCACGGAGATCGCGATGTTGACGACCGCGACGACGCAGGCGGCGGTGTAGTCGGACTCGAGGATCGCCTTGGAGTAGACGAGCATCGGGAGGGTCGTGACGTCCTTGGCGCCGGTGAAGAGCACGATGCCGAATTCGTTCAGCGTCATGACGAGGACGAGGGCGCCGCCGGCGCCGAGGGCGGGGAGCGCCTCGGGGAGGATGATCTGCCGGACGATGCGGAGCGGGCGGGCGCCGAGGGAGGACGCCACCTCCAGCTGGGCGGTGTCCAGTTGGGAGAAGGCGGCCAGGAGCGGGCGCATCACGAAGGGCGTGAAGAAGGTGACCTCGGCGAGGAGCACGCCCCAGGGGGTGGTGAGGAAGTCGATGGGGCCGGAGGCGGCGCCGGTCGTATCCGTCCAGATCCCGTTGGCCATGCCCACGGTGCCGTAGATGAAGAGCAGGGCGAGGGTGATGAGGAAGGACGGGAAGGAGAGGAAGACGTCGATGAATTTGGCGATGGCGCGGCTGCCGGGGAAGGGCACGAAGGCGACGATGGTCGCCAGTACGAACCCGAGGACGAGGCAGCCGATCGTCGAGCCGATCGCGAGCCAGACGGTGGTCCCGAGCGCCTCCCGGAAGGCCGTCGAGGCGAAGACCTCGGAGTACGGCTCGGCCGAGGTCTCACCCATGTCGGTGGTGAAGCTCTGCTGCACGACGAGGGCGAGCGGATAGAGGAAGACCAGGCCCAGGAGGGCTACGGGCGGCAGGGCCCAGAGCCATTGCCGGGGTCGGCGGGGCGGGCGGCTCTTCCTGGCCGTCGACAGCGGTATCCGGGTCTCGTGAGCGGTTGCGTCAGCCACGAGCCGCCCCCTGCGGCAGCAGGTGTGCGTCCTCGGCCGCGAAGTGCAGCGTCACCTCGTCGCCCAGCCCCGGCGGCGTGCGCAGCTCGCGCACCTCCGCCGTGAGCTCCTGGCCCGCCACCGCCGCCGTGATCCGGTGGGAGGAGCCGCGCCATTGGAGCCCTGTGACCTTGCCGCGCAGCGCGTTCGGGCCGTCGCCGAGGCCGACCAGGTGCGGCCGTACGCACAACACCCCCTCGGCCCCCGCGGCCTCGCCGCCGACCTCCAGCCGGACCCCGTCCAGTGACACCGCGCCATCTGCCACCGCCACGCGCAGCAGATTCGCGTTGCCCACGAACGACGCCGTGAACTCCGTGGCCGGCCGCCGGTAAAGCTCCTGCGGCGTCCCGCAGTCGCGCAGCCGCGCCTTGTCCATCACCGCGATCCGGTCGGCCAGCGTCAGCGCCTCGACCTGGTCATGGGTTACGTAAAGGATCGACAGGTCCGGCAGCTCCCGGTGCAGCCGCGCCAGCTCGGCCAGCATCCCGGCGCGCAGCTGCGCGTCCAGCGCCGACAGCGGCTCGTCGAGCAGCAGCACATCGGGCTGGATCGCCAGCGCCCGCGCGATCGCTACCCGCTGCTGCTGCCCGCCGGACAACTCCCGTGGATAGCGCCCGGCATACGCATCCATGCCGGTCATCCGCAGCGCCTCGGCGACCCGCCCCCCGATCTCGCCGCGCGGCACCTTCTGTGCCTTCAGCCCGAAGGCGACATTGTCGGCGACCTTCATGTGCGGGAAGAGCGCGTACTGCTGCACCACCATCCCGACGCCCCGCCGATACGGCGGCAGCTCGGTCACATCGCGCTCGCCGATGAACACCCGCCCTGACGCGGGCTGCACGAACCCGGCCACGGCTCGCAGCGCCGTCGTCTTCCCGGACCCCGAAGGCCCCAGCAGCGCCATGACCTCGCCCGGCTCCACCGTCAGATCGAGGGAGTCGAGGACGACGGTCTCCCGTACGCCACACTCACCCCGTCGAAGCGGATCCCGCTCGCCCGCGCCACAACGCCCGCGCCCACCGTCGCCACGGCGCTCATACCGCCGCCCTCGCCAGCAGCCCCGGCAGCTCCGCCACCGAGCCGAGCACATCCGTGGCCCCGGCCTCCCGCAGTGCATCCGCACCATGCGCCCCGGTCAGCACTCCGGCCCGCACGCTCGCCCCGGCGCGCAGCCCAGTGAGCATGTCGTACGCCGTGTCGCCGACGACTGCGATCTCGCGCACATCGTCCGCGGCACCGGTCCGCAGCAGCGCCGCCAGCACCATGTCCGGATACGGCCGCCCGCGCCCGGCGTCCGCCGGACACAGCGTCAGGTCGGCGAGGCCGTGCCAGCCGAGCGCGTCGAGGATGGCGTCCTGCGTGACGCGGGCGAAGCCGGTGGTGAGCACCACCGCGCGGCCGTCCGCACGCAGCTTCTCCACGGCCTCACGGGCGCCCGTGATCGGCGCCAGCGCGCCGCCGCCGACGAGCTCCCCGTACGCCGCCTCGAAGGCCGAGTTGGCGAGCTGTGCCCGGTCCTCGTCGCCGAACAGCGCCCGGAACACGGTGATCTTCGACTCGCCCATCGTGCGGCGCACGTAGTCGAGTTTCTTCGCGTGGTCGTCGCTGCCCGGCTCGACGCCGAGGCGTTCGGCCGCGGCGGCGAAGGCCTGCTCGACCAGGCCGTCGTCGGCGACGGTGGTGCCGGCCATATCCAGCACGATCAGCTTGATGTCAGGTGTGGTCATGGGTGTTCACCAGCCCAGGTGTTCAGCGGTGGTCTCGGCTATCTCGGGGGAGCAGGTCATGCCGCGGCCGCCGGGCCCGGTGACCAGCCACACGCCCTCGCGCACCTGCTCGCGGTGCACGAGCTCGCCGCTGTCGGTGCACTGCGCGTACACGCCCGCCCAGCGCCGCCGGATCCTCGGCAGCGGCCGGCCGAGGATCTTCCCCGCGACTTCGGCGAGGTGCTCGTACGGGTCCTCGACGACGTCGAAGGCAAAGGGCGCCGCGTACTCGTGGGTGTCGCCGATGGTCAGCCCCCCGGCGTGCTGCACCATCAGCAGCTGCATCTTGTGCTCGGCGGCGACCGGCGGCTGCGGGCCCAGCGGGCTCTCGTCGTACGCCGGGTAGTAGCGGAAGCTGTCGCCGTCCGCCACCGCCGTGGTCAGCGGCTCGTCCAGCGGGTCGGTCTGCATCATCTGCAGCCGCACCCGGCGTACGGGCAGCCCCGGCGCCAACTCCCGCACCAGACCGCCCAGCCAGGCACCCGTGCACAGCACGACCGCATTGCCCCGGTGCACGTCCCCGTGGTCGTCCCGTACCGCCCGCTCGCCCACGACCTCCCGCACCTCGCGCCCGGTCAGCAGCGTGTACGACGGGTGCTCGCGCAGCCTCGCCTGCAGCACCCGCTGCGCGGTCCTGGTCTCCACGACCGCGTCCCGCTCGCACCACAGCGCGCCGAGCAGCGCCTCGCCGCGCAGCGCCGGGTTGACCTCGCGGGCCTCGGCGGGGCCGAGCAGCTTGAAGCCGCGGGCGGCGGCGTCGGGCAGCTGGAGGGCGCTCCTGGCGACGGCCAGCTCGGCCTCGCTGGTGATGGCGGTGAGGGAGCCGCAGGCGCGGAAGCCGAGTTCCGGCACCCGGTCGCCGATCTCCTCCCACAACTCCCGGGCGCGCAGCGCGCTCCGCAGCTCGACGCCGCTCGAGCGGCCGCTGACCCACACCAGGCCGAAGTTGCGGACGGAGGCGCCGCGCGCGGCGGCCTCCCGCTCGATCTGAACGACCTCGTGGCCGCGCTCAATGGCCTGCCAGGCGTGCATGGTTCCCACCACGCCGGCTCCTACGACTATGACTCGCATGCCCCAGACGATCGGGGCGGCCGGTGGACGGCGCAGGGACGCATGGCGACGGGCGGGTTAACAGAGCGGCAAGACTGGTCTGGACCCGTTATCTTCCCGTGACCTGAGCTATCCGCGCAGCTTCGCGGTGAAGCTGAACCGGTCCCCCCGATACAGCGACCGCACCCGCTCCAGCGGCCGCCCCTCCGTATCCCGCGACCACCGGTGGATGAGCAGCATCGGCAGCCCGGGCGGCGTCCCGATCAGCAGCGCCTCCCGCGGCGTGGCCAGCACGGTCTCCAGCCGCTCGTCGGCGTCCCCGAAGCCGATGCCGAGCCGGTCGCGCAGGTATTCGTAGAAGGACGAGTCCGGGTCGAAGTCGGCGTCCAGCCGCGGCATCCGCTCCACGGCCACGTACGTGGACTCCAGCCCCACCCGCTCGTCATCCGCGAGCAGCACCCGCTCCAGATGCCACACCGGCTCCCCGACCGGGATGTCCAGGTCGCGCGCGAGCCGCGGCGGGCACGCGAGCCGGTCCAGCGCGATGAGCGTCCGCCCGGGCGTACGGCCCTGCCGCCGCACCCCCTCCGTATAGCTGGCGAGCGCCAGCGGCTGCTCCAGCTTGGGTCCTGCCACCACGGTCCCGCGACCCTGCCGCCGCAGCCTGCCCTCCAGTACGAGATCCCGGAGCGCCTGCCGCACGGTGTCGCGGGACACCCCGTACTCGGCGGCGATATCCCGCTCCGCGGGCACCGGCCGGCCCTCGTCCATCCCGTCGATCAGGGCGGCCAGACCGGCCTTGACGGCGTAGTACTTGGGAACGCGGCCGTGCTCGGGAATGCCGGCATGCACGGCGGCTGCGGGATCGAGATCTGTGGTCACACGGATCATTCTGCCCGGCCGGGCAGCTGCCACGAGAGCGGCATCCGCGCCGCTGCTGCAAGCAGCGGGCGGCACGGATGCCGCATCATCGCGTGTGGCGGGAACGGCTGGTTCAGCGCCTGCGGAGGCGCCGAGATCCCACCACCATTGCACCGCCGCCGAGGAGGAAGGCGCCGACGGTGCCGACAGGCCGGAGCAGGTCGCCCCAGCCCGAGTTCGCGAGTTCGGAGGGTGTCCGGGGGGTGGTTTTGCCCCCGGGCGCTTGTTCTTCGGGCTCGGGCGCGGGGGCGCGCGTGGTGCCCGCCGCCTCGCGCTCCTTACGTTCTTCCTTCCCCCGCGGTGCCGCTCCGGATGCCTCTCCCGGCTCCCGGACCGTAAGTTCGATCTCTTTCGACTGGCCCACCCAGTCGCCGTCGCCCGCGCGGCGCGCCATCGTCGTGACGCTGGCCTTCACGCCGCCCGTCGGTGCGCCGGCGGCGAAGCCGAAGCGCACCGGCACGTCCACCGTCTTGCCCGCGCCCACCCGCAGCCCGGGGCCCGCGGCGTCGAAGACGCCGACGTTCTCGGCGAGTCGGGTCTTGCGGAAGGGGATCGCCCGCCACCGGTCGCCGTCGTAGAACCGCAGCCGGATATCGGCGGGCGCGAGCCGCCCGGACCGGTCCGTGAGCACCGCCACGGGGTGCACCGCCCGGCAGGGCACGTCGGCGGTGTTACGGAGCTGGAGCACCCCGGGCCTGGCCGGATCGCCGGCGGCGAATCCCGTACCAAAGCCGCTCAGCCGCGCCTCGACGGGAAAGTCCCGCCCGGCGGCCCCGCCGCAGCCCGCGGCGTCCGCCGCCACCGCATCCGCGGGCGCGCCGGACAGCGCGGCCGCGGCGGCGGCGGAAACGGCGAGGGCACAGGTGGTGCGCATGCTGGCGACCCTGGCACGCGGCAGGGGGCGAGGGGCGGCGGCGCGGCATTGATCGCCCGACAAGCGCCGTCATTCCGCCCGTTTGGCCCAATACCCAGGTTTTCCGATGGTGGGTTGCGCGGGCCGCCTGAGCTGCTAATTCGCCGCGGCGCGCCCGAACAGCGGTGCCAGCGCCAGCTCTGCGGCGCCCTCGGCGACGAGCCGGCCGCCGCCGGGCGCGAGGTCGCAGCCGACGGCGGCGGCGCCGAGCTCGGCCCGTACGCCCGCGAGATACGGCTCCGGCGCGCCCAGCACCGTACGGCCGCCGAGCAGCAGCCGGTCGACGTCGAGCAGCCGCACCAGGCCCGCCGCCCCGACGCCGAGCACGCGCGCCGCCTCCGCCGTGTCGCCGCGCGCCACGGCGGCCAGGCAGACCGCCTCCAGGCAGCCGCGCCGCCCGCACTCGCAGCGCGGTCCGTCGAGCTGCACCACCTGGTGGCCGAACTCCCCGGCGCCGGTGCGCGGGCCGCGATAGACGTCACCGTCGAGTACGAGCCCGGCGCCGAGGCCGGTGGCGAGGTGCAGGTACGCAAAGGAGCCGCCCGCGGTGCCGGTCAGCGCGAGCGCCGCGGCATTGGTGTCCTTGTCCAGCGCCACCGGCAGCCCCACCAGGCGCTCCGCGAACACCCGCCGCAGCGGAAAGCCGTCCCAGGGCGGCAGCCCCGTCACCCGCCCCAGCACCCCGGCGCCATGATCGAGCGGCCCGGGGCTGGCCACACCGACCCCGACGAGCGAGTCGGGCCAGGCCCTCCCGACCCCCGCCCTCCCGACACCCGCGCTCCTGGCGGCCGCGCTGCCGGCACCCGCGCTCCCGGCGGCCGCGCTGCCGGTCGCCGCACCCTCGGCCGCTCGCCCGCCCGCCAGGGCGCTCCGCACCAGCGCCCCCACCACCTCCGCGGCCCGCTCGACCACCACATCCACCCCGGCCCCGAGCCCGACCCCCGCACCCAGCTCGGCCACCACCGCCCCCGTCAGGTCCACCACCACCGCGGTCAGCTCATCCCGATCCAGATGCAGCCCCACCGCATGCCGAGCCGAAGGCTCCACGCGCAGCGCGGTCCGCGGCTTCCCCCCGGTCGACGTCCGGCGGCCCGCCTCCGCGAGCAGCCCCTCCGCCCCCAGCCGCCCCGTGATCTTGCTGACCGCCTGCGGGGTGAGGCCCGCTGCCTCGGCCAGCTCGCCCCGGCTGACGCCGTCGGCGCCCGCGGCCCGTACCAGACCCAGGACCAGCGCGTCATTGTGGCGCCGCAACGCCGGGAGATTGCCCAACACACCCCCACCTTCCCCCGCCGCTTGCGCTTTCGCAACAGCGTTGCTTAAGTGGCAGGCATGGACAGCACAGCCACCACCCCGGGCGCCATCCGCCCCCTCCGCGTCGGCCTGCTCGGTTACGGACTGGCCGGCTCGGTCTTCCACGCGCCGCTCATCGCCGCCACCGAAGGGCTCGCCCTGGACACGGTCTCGACGTCCAACCCGGAGCGGCAGGCCCAGGCCCGCGCCGAGTTCGGCGACGGGCTCCGTACGGCCGACACCCCCGACGAGGTCCTGGCCCGCGCCGACGAGCTCGACCTGATCGTCATCGCGTCGCCGAACAAGACCCACGTCCCCCTCGCCAAGGCCGCCCTCGAGGCAGGCCTGCCCGTCGTCGTGGACAAGCCCCTCGCCGCCACCGCCGCGGAGGCCGACGAGCTCGACGCCCTCGCGCGCGAGCGCGGACTGCTGCTGTCCGTCTTCCAGAACCGGCGCTGGGACAACGACTTCCTGACCCTCCAGGCGCTGATCGAGGAGGGCGCCCTCGGCGATGTGCAGCGATTTGAATCCCGCTTCGAGCGCTGGCGGCCGCAGCTGAAGGGCGGCTGGCGCGAGTCCGGCGACCCGGCGGAGATCGGCGGGCTGCTGTACGACCTGGGCAGCCATGTCGTGGACCAGGCGCTGACGCTCTTCGGCCCGGCCGTCTCCGTCTACGCGGAGGCCGACATCCGCCGCCCCGGCGCGGCCGTCGACGACGACACGTTCATCGCCGTGACGCATCAGAGCGGCGTCCGCTCGCACCTGTACGTCAGCGCCACCACCGCGCAGCTCGGCCCGCGCTTCCGGGTGCTGGGCAGCCGCGCCGGTTACGTGAAGTACGGCCTCGACCCGCAGGAGGCCGCGCTGCGCGAGGGCAAGCGCCCGGGCATCGACCAGCCGTGGGGCGCGGAGCCCGAGTCGGCCTGGGGCCGGCTGGGCGCGGGGGAGTCGCCGCTGACCGGCGGCGGCGAGCCCGTGCCGACCAAGCCCGGGGACTATCCCGCGTTTTACGCCGCCGTGGCCGCCGCCCTGCGCGACGGCGGCGCGCCGCCGGTGACCGCCGGCGAGGCGGCGGCCGCGCTGCGGGTGCTGGAGGCGGCCCGCGAGTCGGCGGACACCGGCCGTACCGTCACGATCAAGGAGTCTGCTGAATGAGCGATGCCGACAACGCGCTGATCGCCGAGCTCTGGGACCAGGAGCAGCGGCTGCGCTTCCGCCGCTTCGACAACGACGACGCCTGGGAGCTCGGCTGCCTCCTCGCCGACCTGGCCATCGACCGCGGCGCCGCGGTGACGGTGGACATCCACCGCGGCGGCCAGCAGCTCTTCCACCGAGCGTTGCCCGGCACCACGCCGGACAACGACGAGTGGCTGGCGCGCAAGCGCCGGGTGGTGGAGCGCTATCAGGCGAGCTCGTATCTCGTCGGCACCCGCTTCCGGGCGAAGGGCACCACCTTCGAGGAGTCCTCGCGCCTGGACCCGGACCGGTATGCGGCGCACGGTGGAGCGTTCCCGCTCCGGGTGGTCGACGTCGGGGTTGTGGGTGTGGTCGGGGTCTCCGGCCTCCCGCAGGCTGAGGATCACGCGCTGGTGGTAGTGGGCCTGGAGCAGTTCCTCGCTGCCGGGTAGGCGGCTAATCGCGCCTGCGGCGCTCGCCCTCAAGCGCCGGGCGGGCTTGATCGCTGGAACAGCTCTCCCAGCTCCGGCACCGGACCCACCTGCTCCCCGAGCAGCCGCAGCCCCTCCCACACCGTCACCTGATTCGCCGTCAGCACAGGCTTCCCGAGCTCCGTCTCCAGCGCCGTGATGTACGCGGCGGAGTGCAGCGCCGTATCCGGCAGCAGCACCGCCTCCGCGTCCGGGTGGTCGCCGCCGCGCGCCAGCGCCAGCACCTCCTCCTGGCCCCAGGTGCCCACCTCGGCCGCGGTGATGATGCCGCTGGCCTGCCGGGACACCACCTCGGCGCCCGCGGACTTCAGGAAGCCGGCGAAGAGCTCCGCCACGTCGTCCGGATACGTGGCGGCGACCGCGACCCGCCGCACCCCCAGCGCCTCCACGGCGCCCGCGAAGGCGAACGAGGTGCTCGACGCGGGCAGTCCCGCCTCCGCCGACAGCTGCCTGACCTGCTCCTTCGCGCCGTCCCACCCGTACACGAAGCTGGCGCTCGTGCACGCCCACACCACGACCTGCGCGCCCAGCCGCTTCACCTCGTCGACCTTGGCGGCCAGCCGGGCCGCGGAGCCCATCTCCAGGAGGGCATCCACGCGGTGGGCATCCTCGCCGATATCGGTATGGACGAGGGGCAGCCGCACGCCGCCGCCGATCATGCGCTCCAGGCGCGGGTAGTCGTCCTCGGCGGAGAAGCCGGGGTAGAGGAAGCCGGCGGTGGGTGCAGCGGGCATGCGGGTCCCTTCGGGTTGTCTTCCAGTGCTCTGCGCGAGGTCTTCAGTTACGCGAGGTCTTCCGGCCACCCCTGATCCGGCGGCGGATCAGGGAGTTCCGGCTCCGCCCCCATCGGCGGGCCCGCGAGCGCCGCCTCCTGCGTGTCGGGGCGTACGGGCGGCGCGGGCGCCGGGGGAGCGGGCAGGTCCGGGTTCATCGACGCCGGGCCGCATCGGGCCGCCGGGTCGAGCAGCGCCTGGTACGGGCCGACGGCCTGGGCGCCGACCCGCCGCAACGCGGCCCACATGGTGACCTGGTTGGCCGACAGCACCGGCATCCGCAGCTCGGCCTCCAGCTGCGGGATGACGTCGTACGTCGGCAGGTTCGTACAGCTGATGAACAGCGCGTCCGGCGGCGCCTGATTGCCCGCGGCCGGCGCCACCGCGGCCCGCGCCATGTCCACCACATGGCGGTAAGGGACCTTCCAGATATGCCGCGTAAGGCCGAGGAAGGCGCGCCCGGTGACGGTGATCCCGTCCTCCTGCAGAAAGGCTTCGAGCGCCTCGGTGACCGACTGCGTGTATGGCGTGACGAGCGCGACCCGCCGGGCCCCGATCTCGTGCAGCGCCGCGATCATCGCGGAGGACGTGGTCAGCGCGGGCGTCTCGGACGCGTCGGACATCGCCGCCGACATGGCCCGCTCGCCGAAGTGCCCGTCCACGAAGCTCCCCGAGGCGCAGGCGTACGCGATCACCTCGGGCGACACGGCGCACAGCGCCCGCACCGCCTCCCGCAGCGTCTGATGCTCACTCACCAGCCGGGCCAGGTCGAGGCTCACCTCGACCGGCACGAACGGGGTCCTGGTCAGATGCAGCGACACATTGTCAGGCGCCCACCGCCACAGCTCGCGGTCGAGCGCAAAATCAAAAGGGGCTACTACACCCACACCACGCTGTGGTTGCGGTCCACCCAGAAAAGAGACATCCATGAGGCGCCCCATTTCGGTACGTAGGGCTATGAGACTGAGGAACTCGCCATGCTGCCGGTACAGGGCCGGGACGTCGGGGCAGATGCGGTTATTGACGACGGTAGAGCCGCGCCCCTAGCGTGGTCAATCCTCGCATCTCGGACGCCCTCCCGCCTCCTCTGCAACGCCGTGTAACGCCGTGTCCGACCGCTGCTCGCCGCCCAGTACAGCCGATCCTCGTTGCGAAACGGTTTCCCCTTCATGTCCCAAACCTCCGTCCTTGTTCTAGAGGACGATCCCCCGCCCGACCTGTCCCGTCTCACGGACCGGGTCCGCGTCATCACCGCGGGTGAATCCGGCCTGGCCGAGCTGCTCCCCCAGGCGGATGTCCTGCTCGTCTGGGACTTCCTTTCCGACGCCGTACGCGACGCCTGGCCGGCCAGCGGCCCGACGCCCTCCTGGGTGCACACGGCGAGCGCGGGCGTGGACCGGCTGATGTTCCCCGGCCTGGTCGACTCCGATACGCAGCTGACCAACGCCCGCGGCGTCTTCGACCAGCCCATCGCCGAGTACGTGGCCGGGCTCGTCCTCGCCATGGCGAAGGACTTCCGCGGCACATACGAGCGGCAGCGGCAGCACCGCTGGCAGCACCGCGAGACCCTGCGGGTGGCCGGCACCCGCGCGGTCGTCGTCGGCTCCGGGCCGATCGGCCGCGCCATCGGGCGCACCCTTTCCGGGCTCGGCGTCGTCGTGGACCTCGTCGGCCGTACGGAACGGGAGGGCGTGCGCGCCATCGCCGCCCTGCCCGAGCTGCTCCCGAAGGCGGACTGGGTGGTCAGCGCGGCGCCGCTGACGGACGACACGCGCGAGATGTTCGGCAAGGCCGCCTTCGAGGCGATGCCGGACCGGGCCCGGTTCATCAACGTCGGCCGCGGCGCGCTGGTGGTCCAGCGGGAGCTCGCGGCGGCGCTCGAGTCGGGGGAGCTGGCGGGCGCGGCCCTCGATGTCTTCGAAGCCGAGCCGCTGCCCGCCGGCGACCCGCTGTGGGACGTGCAGGGGCTCTTCATCTCCCCGCATATGAGCGGAGATGTGGTGGGCTGGCGGGACGCGCTGTCCGAGCAGTTCTGCGACAACTTCGACCGCTGGGCAGCGGGCGAGCCGCTGTTCAACGTGGTGGACAAGCGGGCGGGGTACGTACGGGGATGAGCGGACGGCGGTCGTCCGTGGAAGAGGAGGCCGGGATGACGGACCTGACGGCGCTGAGCGCGACCGAGCTGCTGCGGGGATACCGGGCCGGGGACTTCACCCCCGTGGAGGCCACCCAGGCGGCGCTGGCGCGGGCCGAGGAGGCGGCCGCCCGTACCAACGCCTTCGTCCTGATCGACGCCGACGAGGCACTCGCCCAGGCGGCCGCCTCGACCGACCGGTGGCGGCGCGGCGAGCCCGCCGGGCTGATCGACGGGGTGCCCAGCACCGTCAAGGACATCCTGCTGATGAAGGGCCACCCCACGCTGCGCGGCTCGCGGCTGAAGGACCTGGAGGCGCCCGGCGACGAGGATGCCCCGGCCGTGGCACGGATGCGGGAGCACGGCGCGGTCTTCCTCGGCAAGACGACGACGCCCGAGATCGGCTGGAAGGGCGTCACCGACAGCCCCGGAAGCGGGGTGACGGGCAATCCGTACGACCCCTCCCGGACGGCCGGCGGGTCGAGCGGCGGCTCGGCGGCGGCGGTCGCGATGGGGGCGGGGCCGCTGAGCCTGGGGACGGACGGGGGCGGCTCGGTCCGTATCCCCGGGTCCTTCTGCGGGATCTTCGCGCTGAAGCCGACATACGGGCGGGTGCCGATCTATCCGGCGAGCGCCTTCGGGACGCTGGCGCACGTGGGGCCGATGACGCGGGATGCCGCCGACTCGGCGCTGCTGATGGACGTCATCAGCGGCGCGGACTCCCGCGACTGGTCGCAGCTGGCGCCGCCGGCCGGGAGCATCCAGGACGCGCTCGACGGGGACGGCGTGCGCGGTCTGCGGGTTGCGTACAGCCCGTCCTTCGGCGGCCAGGTGGCCGTGGACGCCGAGGTGGCGACCGCGGTACGCAGGGTGGCGGAGCGGCTGAGCGAGCTCGGTGCGTACGTCGAGGAGACCGACCCGCCGATCACCGATCCGGTGGACGCCTTTCACGCGCTCTGGTTCAGCGGGGCCGCGCGGGTGGTGGAGCGAATCGGCCAAGATCAGCGGGAGCTGCTCGACCCCGGGCTCCGGGAGATCGTGGCCGAGGGGGAGCGGTGCAGCGCGCTGGAGTATCTGGCGGCAGTGGACGTGCGGATGGCGCTGGGGAAGGCGATGGGCGCCTTCCACGAGCGCTACGACCTGCTGCTGACGCCGACGATGCCGATCACCGCCTTCGAGGCGGGCGTCGAGGTGCCGGC
The DNA here is from genome assembly GCF_048572725.1 of Streptomyces boninensis. Lineage (NCBI taxonomy): Bacteria > Bacillati > Actinomycetota > Actinomycetes > Kitasatosporales > Streptomycetaceae > Streptomyces > Streptomyces boninensis. Next base: position 3,554,908 of record NZ_CP183837.1, on the reverse strand, counting down.
GGGATCCGGCTACCGGCGGTGGACGGGGTGGACGCCCTTCACGTACCCCTTCAACATGACGCAGCAGCCGGCCGCGACACTGCCCTGCGGGACGGATGCGCAGGGCCTGCCGATCGGGGCGCAGCTGGTGGCGGCGCGCCACGGCGACGCGCTGGTGCTGCGGGCGGCGCACGCGCTGCGCTGAGGATCCCGCGGCGCGCCGCGGGATCCTGTAAGCGGCTCAGGCGCGGCGGAAGTTCAGGGTCTCCCCGAGGGCGCCCGCGCGCCACAGGTCCTGGCAGGCCTCTGCCATCTCGTCGAGGCCCTCGACGATCGAGCCCCAGACGATGCCGGGGACCCAGCCCTGGTCGCCGTTGATGAGCAGGTTGTTGCGCTCGTAGAAGAGGGCCAGGTCGACCACCTGGGCGCGGCCCTGGTGGGCGGCCGACTGGTCGTAGCCGGCCGCCGCCTGCTCGTAGCCGTACGACTTCGTGCCCAGCTGGGTGTCCGTGAAGGTGAAATAGCAGAGGTCGCCCGGAATGGGAGTGATGGTGGGATTTTCGAGCGGGGGCTCAGAGGGCGCGAAAGTGGGGATGAGGGTGTAGATCTCGTTTCGGGCGTACTTTGCGTGGTAGACGTCACCACCCAGCGGAAGGGCGTTCCAGACGGCGTCGCAGGTGATCGGGGCGCGGTCCTGGAGCAGCTTCGCCGTACAGGTCACACCCCTCTTGGCCAGGGAAACTTCGATGAATCGGTCGGTCACAGCCGCTACCTCCCTCGACGGCCATGGTCACGAGCAGATCGCAGGCTGAAAACGCTCCGCATATCTTCAGCCAAGTCGGGTAGTCGCGCGGCCATGGCTCCACCACTGGACAACAACAAGGGAATCACACGGAGAGCACTGTCCCGGCGATCACTGCTTGCCGGAGCGGCGGCTGTCGGTGGGCTGGGCGCGCTGGGTGCGGCCGGCTGCAGCCGGGTGTCAACTGCGGGTGAGGAGGAACCGGGCGATCTGCTGGAACGGCTGCGCGCGCAAGGCGTGGCCCGCATCGGCATCGCGGGCGAGATTCCGTTCGGATACATCGACAAGGACGGCAATCTCACGGGCGAGGCCCCCGAGCTGGCCAAGATCATCTTCAAGCGGCTCGGCGTCGACAAAGTGCAGCCCGTGCCGCAGGAGTTCGGCTCGCTGATCCCGGCCCTGCAGAGTCAGCAGCTGGATGTCGTCTCCGCCGGCATGTACATCAACAAGGACCGCTGCTCGCAGGTCATCTTCTCCGACCCCGACTACCGGATGAAGGACGCCTTCATCGTCCCCAAGGGCAATCCGAAGGGGCTCCACAACTACAAGGATGTGGTGAAGGCGAAGGCGAAGCTGGCGACCGGCCCCGGGTATCTGGAGATCGGCTACGCGGCGGAGGCCGGGTACAAGGAGAGCGAGATCCTCATCGTCCAGGACCAGGTCGCGGGCCGTAACGCGGTCGAGGCCGGCCGTGCGGACGTGTTCACCGGCACCGCGCTGACCGTCCGCGAGGTCGTCAAGACGAGTCGCAAGGTCGAGGCCACCAAGCCGTTCGCGCCGACTGTCAACGGCAAGCCGCACGTGGACGGCGGGGGATTCGCGTTCCGCTCCGGGCAGACCAAGCTGCGTGACGCCTTCAACGAGGAGCTGCGGAAGATGCGGGAGAGCGGTGAGCTCTTCCGCGTCCTGAAGCCGTTCGGCTTCACCAAGGACGAGATGACCAAGATGACCGCGAAGGAGTTGTGCGAAGTATGACTTCCGGTCTGTGGGAAATTGTCCTGAAGGGCGCCTGGGTCACCATTCAGCTGCTCGTCTTCAGCTCGTTGATCGCCACCGCCGTCGCCTTCATCGCGGGCACCGGCCGTACGTCCCGGCTGCGGATCGTCCGCTTCCTCGCGGGTGCCTACACGGAGATCTTCCGCGGCACCTCGGCGCTGATCATGATCTTCTGGGTCTACTTCGTATTGCCGCAGCTGATCGGCTGGCAGCTGGTGCCGATGTGGGCCGGCAGCCTTGCGCTCGGCCTGACCTACGGCGCGTACGGCGCGGAAATCGTGCGCGGCGCACTGCAGTCGGTGGACCAGGCGCAGCAGGAGGGCGGCGTCGCGCTGTCCTTCTCGCCGGTGCAGCGGCTGCGGCTGATCCTGCTGCCGCAGGCGGTGCCGGAGATGATCCCGCCGTTCTCCAACCTGCTCGTGGAGCTGCTGAAGGGCACCGCACTGGTATCCATCATCGGCATGGCCGACCTTGCCTACAGCGGCAGCCTGGTCCGGCTCGCGCTGCAGGAGAGCAAGGAGATCTACGCCTACCTGCTGGTCATCTACTTCATCATCGCCTTCCTCCTCACCCGTCTGATGCGCGGCCTGGAGCGGAAGCTGAAGGCGGGCATCGGCAGGCCGGTGGAGAAGGGCTGGATCGCACGCAAGCTCAGCCCGCAGAGTGATGTGGACCAGGCGGCGCGGCGGACGCCGGTCGGCGGAGGTGTCTCATGAATCGCTGGGACTGGAACAACGTCAGTGACTTCATGCCGCACTTCTGGGACGGCGTGCTCGTCACCCTGCAGATGCTGGTCCTGGGCTCGCTGGTCTCCTTCGGCCTCGGCCTCGTATGGGCGCTGCTCATGCGCACCGGCACCCGCTGGGTGACCTGGCCGCTCGGCCTCGTCACGGAGTTCATCCGCAACACCCCGCTCCTGGTGCAGCTGTTCTTCGCGTTCTTCGTCTTCCCCGAGTGGAACATCACCTTCTCGGCGGAGACGACCGGCGTGCTGGTGCTCGGCCTGCACTACTCGACGTACACGATGCAGGTCTACCGGGCGGGCATCGAGGCCATCCCGGTCGGCCAGTGGGAAGCGGCCCGGGCGCTCAGCCTGCCGCTCTCCCGTACGTGGATGGCGGTCGTGCTCCCTCAGGCCATCCGGCGTGTGATCCCCGCGCTCGGCAACTACGTGATCTCCATGCTGAAGGACACCCCGATCCTGATGGCGATCACTGTGATGGAGATGCTCGGCGAGGCCAAGCAGTTCTCGCAGTCGAACTTCACGTTCGTCGAGCCCCTCACCATCATCGGCATCGCCTTCATCGTCATCTCTTACCCGGCATCTGTCCTCCTGCGAGCTCTGGAGCGTCGTCTTGTCTACAAGTAACAGCGAAACCGACAACCCCGCCGTCGACGGCAGCGAACTGATTCGCTTCGACAAGGTGACGAAGCGCTACGGCAGCAACACCGTGCTGGACGAGCTGGACTTCAGCGTGAAGTCCGGCAAGCACATCACCCTCATCGGCCCGTCCGGATCCGGCAAGACCACGATCCTGCGGGCGCTGATGACCCTGGTGACTCCCGAAGAGGGCACCATCAAGGTCGGTGGCGAGTACCTCTTCCACGAGGAGAAGAACGGCAAGCTCGTCAAGGCGGGCGAGAAGCACATCCGCGAGGTGCGCAAGAACATCGGCATGGTGTTCCAGCACTTCAACCTGTTCCCGAACATGCGGGTGCTGCGCAACATCACCGAGGCTCCGGTGCACGTACTCGGCATGTCCAAGGACGAGGCCGAGCAGCGGGCCAAGGAGCTGCTGGATCTGGTCGGTCTCACCGAGCACATCGACAAGTACCCGAACCAGCTCTCCGGCGGTCAGCAGCAGCGTGTCGCCATCGCCCGGGCGCTCGCCATGCGCCCGCAGGTCCTGCTCCTCGACGAGGTCACCTCCGCGCTCGACCCCGAGCTGGTGGCCGGCGTCCTCGACGTGCTCCGGGACATCGCACGGTCCACGGACATCACCATGCTCTGCGTCACCCATGAGATGGGATTCGCGCGCGACATCTCCGATGACGTACTCATGTTCAACGAGGGCAAGGTCATCGAGTCCGGGTCGCCGGAGAAGATCTTCAGTGAGCCGGAGCACGAGCGCACCAGGGAGTTCCTGAGCGCGGTCCTCTGAGTCGGGTCAAGCTCACGGCAAACCGGCTTATGGCCGGGGCATATGCCACCAGGCGCGCTTCCGTCAGCGGACGGGAGCGCGCCTGGTTTTGTGCGCAACTGCCGCCCGGCTTGGGCATATTCATCGCTATCGTGGTTGTGTCATCGCCGCGTCACGCTCGGTCAGGGGGATGCTGTGGCTGTCAAGCCGGAACCCACGGCGCCGTTCCACTCGGTGCAGCACGCCTTCCGCGTGCTCGAGTCCGTAGCCAGGCACGGCGACGGCGTCACCGACGCCCAGCTCGCCCGCGAGACCGGCCTGCCCGTCGGCCACCTCGCGCACATGATGCTGATGCTGCGCCGCGAGGGCTATGTCGAGCAGGTCGCCGACGGCGCCTACGTGGTCGGCGAGTCCCTCCTGCTCCTCGGCTCCTCCGCCGACCGCGAGCGGGCCCTGCGCGAGAAGCTGCAGCGGTCGCTGGACGAGCTGCGCTCCGCGGCCGGCGCGGCGGTGTACATGTGCCGGTACGACGACGGCGAGATCACCGTCCAGCAGTACGCCGACGGCCCCGCCACCCCGCGCGTCAACGAATGGGTCGACTTCCGCTCCGCCGCCCACGCCACCGCCATCGGCAAATGCCTCCTCGGCCAGCTCGACCACGACGCCCGCCGCGACCACCTCTCCCGGCACAAGGTGGCCCGCCTCACCTCCCGCACGATCACCGACGAGCGCGCGCTGCTCGCCTCCCTCGACCGGCATCCGGCCACCGTCCCGGCGCTCGACCTCCAGGAGTACGCCCTGGGCACGGTCTGCTCCGCCGTGCCGCTGACCGCCGGCGCGAAGGTTGGCTGCCTCGCGCTGTCCCTCCCGGTCGAGCACGCCCACCGGCTGCGCAGCGCGACTGACGCGCTGAGCAAGCAGGCGTCGCCGATGCTGCTGTCGCTGGCGCTGTGAGTGGTGCTGTGAGTGCCGCTGTGAGTGCCGCTGTGAGTGGTCAGTAGCACCCCTGCGGAGCAGGTACTATTGGTCGCGCAGGCGCCGTTAGCTCAGTTGGTTAGAGCAGCTGACTCTTAATCAGCGGGTCCGGGGTTCGAGTCCCTGACGGCGTACCAAAAGCAAAGGCCCCGGCCGGTGTGACCACACCAGCCGGGGCTTTTGCCATGCGGGGTTGCGGCCGCTGGGACAATGGTGGGTGGCCAGACACAGCAGGAGGACGCGCATGACCGAGCCGGAGGCTCACCGAAAGACGCCCCGCCGCCCCGCCTCGCTCATCTTCGAACCGCCCGAGGCCGTCACCGACCCCGAGCACTTCTTCGGCCTCGAGGCGCTGGAGGACCCCCGCGAGCTCCTCGCCCGCGCCACCGACCTCGCCCTCGCCTTCAGGGCCGCCACGGACCGGGCCCTGGAGTACCAGGCGGTAGCCGCCGCCCAGCTCGCCGACCCCCGCCGCTTCGACCGCCTGCCCCCGGCCGCCATCGCCGAGCGGGCCGACTGGTCGGTGGACTATGCGGAACGGATGATCGAGTTCGGCCGGGACCTGATCAAGAGCGGGGAGAATCCCGAGACGGACGGCTAGCCTCGCCGGCCGGAATAAACCGGAGCCCGTCTCCAGTTCTCCTCCTCGTAGAGGCCGAACCACCTGGAGGCGCACCCCATGACCGTCCCCCTCTCCGTCCTGGATCTCGCCACCGTCGGGACCGGGCGCACCGCCGCGCAGGCGCTGCAGACATCCGTCGAGCTGGCGAAGCTGGCGGATGACAGGGGGTTTACGCGGTTCTGGGTGGCTGAGCATCACTCCATGCCCGGTGTTGCCAGCTCCTCGCCTGCGGTGATCCTTTCGCATCTCGCCGCGCACACCGAGCGGATCCGGCTCGGGTCCGGGGGTGTGATGCTGCCGAATCATGCGCCGCTCGTGATCGCCGAGCAGTTCGGGACCCTCGAAGCGCTCGCGCCCGGCCGTATCGACCTCGGGCTCGGGCGGGCGCCCGGGACCGATGGCGCCACCGCCGCCGCGCTGCGGCGCACCGATCGGCTCAATCCGGGGGCCGACGACTTTCCCGAGCAGCTCGCCGAGCTGACCGCGTTCCTCGATGACGACTTCCCCGCGCGGCATCCGTACGCCGCCATCCACGCCGTCCCCGGCCCGGTCCAGGGCACCGCCGACGGCGGCGTGCAGAGCTCCGACCGGCCCGATATCTGGCTGCTCGGGTCCTCCGGGTTCTCCGCTCAGCTGGCCGGGCAGCTCGGGCTGCCCTTCGCCTTCGCGCATCATTTCTCCGCCGCCAATACGCTCCCGGCGCTCGAGCTGTACCGGGAGAGCTTCCGGCCCTCCAAGGCGCTCAGCGAGCCGTACGCGATGATCGGCGCCTCCGCGCTGGCCACCGACGACGCGAAGGAGGCGTACCGGCAGGTGCGCACGCACGCGCTGTCGATGGTGCGGCTGCGGACCGGGAAGCCGGGGCTCGTGCCGTCGCCCGAGGAGGCGGAGGCGCACTCCTGGAGCCCGATGGAGGAGGAGTTCGCCGGCAGCTGGCTGTCGAATGTCTCGTACGGGACGCAGGACGAGGTGCGCGCCAAGCTCGACGCGCTCGTCGCCCGTACCGGCGTCGACGAGCTCATGATCACGAGCAATGCGCACGACGGCGACGTCCGCCTGCGCTCGTACGAGCTGCTCGCCGACGCCTACGGCATGCCGACGGCCTCCTAAACCGTCGCCACGCCTTCCACCCCCAGCAGCTCCGACACCCGCTCCGGCGCCACCGCCCGCGAGTAGAACCAGCCCTGCGCCGTATCGCACCCGATGCGGCGCAGCCGCTGTGCCTGGTCCTCGCTCTCGACGCACTCCGCCGTCACCGAGATGCCGAGCTGGTGGGCGAGGTGGACGAGGGCCTCGACGATCGTTTCGTCGGCGGGGTTCGGGTGCTCCGCCGAGCGGAAGCCACGGACGAAGGAGCCGTCCAGTTTCAGCGTCGTCACCGGGAGCCGGCTCAGGTACGCGAGGTTCGAGTAGCCCGTACCGAAGTCGTCGATGGCGATCCCCACGCCCATCTCGTGCAGGTCCTGCAGCGCCTGCAGCGGGCGGCCGGCCGAGCCCATGACCGCCGATTCCGTCAGCTCCAGCTGCAGCAGCCCGGGCGGCAGGCCGGTCTCCGCGAGGATCGCCGCCACGTCCGCGACCAGGTCGGAGTCCCAGACCTGGCGTACGGCCACATTGACGCTCACGAAGACCGGCTCGTGCGGGCGCGCCCGCTGCCACTCGCGCGCCTGCCTGCACGCGGTCTGCAGGATCCAGCGGCCCAGCGGGACGATCGCGCCGTTCTCCTCGGCCAGTCCGATGAAACGATTTGGCGCCAGCGCGCCCAGCGTCGGATGCCGCCACCGTACGAGCGCCTCCACGCCCCGCACCGCGCCGTCGCCGAGGCCGACCAGCGGCTGGTACTCCAGCGCGAACTCGCCGCGCTCGACCGCGGGCCGCAGCGTGGAGGAGAGGGCCTGGCGGGTCATGCGGTGGGCGTTGCGTTCGGGGTCGAAGAGGGTCCAGCGGGCTTTGCCGTCGGCCTTGGCCCAGTAGAGCGTGGTGTCGGCGGCCTGCATCAGGGCGGTGGCCGTGGTGCCGGTGGCGGCGCGCTCGACGACGCCGATCGACGCGGACAGGGCGAGCCGCTGGCCGCCGATGTCGAAAGGCTTCTGCAGCGCGGCCAGGACGTCGCCCGCGAGGTCGCAGAGCTGGTCGGTGCCGGTGGAGTCCTCGACGAGGACGGCGAACTCGTCGCCGCCGAGGCGGGCCACGAGGTAGCTGCCTTCGGCGGCGAGGTCGGTGAGGCGGCGGCCGACGGCGGTGAGCAGCCGGTCGCCGACGCGGTGGCCGAGGGTGTCGTTGATCGCCTTGAAGCCGTCGAGGTCGAGGTAGGCGAGGCCGATGCGGCTGCTGCCGTGCTCGCGGGCGGCCTCCAGGGCGGCGGCAAGGCGCTCGAAGAACAGCGCCCGGTTGGGGAGCCGGGTGACCGGGTCGTGCATCTGCAGGTGGCGCAGCCGGGCGCGCAGCTCGCGGGGCTCGCTGACGTCGGCGACGGAGAGCAGCGCGCCGCCTTCGGTGAGCGGGGTGACGGTCACCTCGTACCACGCGGGATGGCCGGTGGCGGCTTTGAGGCGGCGGCTGACCCGGAGCTGCGGGCGGCGGCCCTGCAGCACGTCGAGGAAGCAGCCCCAGGTCCAGGAGTCCTCGCGGAGGGCGCAGAGCTCGGCGGCGGAGCTGCCGGCGAGGCCGTCGGGCCGGCCGGCGCCGAAGAGGGATAGGAGGCGTTCGTTCGCGGCGCGTACGAGGCCGTCGCTGCCGATGACCGCCATCGCTAGATGCGCGGTCTCGAATGCCGCGCGGAAGTCGGCCGCGCCTTCTCCGGGGTCCGCCGCCGCGAGATGACGCTCCGTGACCGTCTGGAGAGTGGTTCCGGGCCCGCAGACGGACCCGGGGGGAGTTCCGTTCACCGCTTGCTCCCGTCCGTGGGGAGTTCGTTTCGAGTCGCCACCGCCTACTTAAAGTAGGCCGATCATAGAGGCTTTGCGGCGGACCGTTCCAGCAACACGTCGCTGTGGCAGGCACCTTATCGGTGGACCATGCCCGAAGCGGTCCGAATCTGTCTGCGGCCGCACATCACCCGATCGATTGTGACGCAGCGTAGCCCCGCTTGGTTCCGCTTCTGGAAAACCTCGTCACCCTTCCGGTGCATCGGAACAGGACGAATCGCCCTATATAGACACAGGGTGGGCTTAATCCGTTCCGACGCGAAGCCTGCGAGGTCGATGTGGGGCACTCAGAGATATCCGGGACCCGGGCCACCCACCGGCGGCTGAAGCCGCGGCGGCTGCGCGCCGGTCTGGGCGTGGGCGGCGTCGTGGGCGCCGTCGTGGCCGGGTCCCTGATATCCGCGTCGGCCGACGCCGACGTGCCCCGCCCGTGCGCGCTCACCCGCACCGACGCGCACCACTCCGAGGGCGTCTCCACCTGGAACGCCGACTACCCCCGGCCGCACAAGACACTGCGCGCCGGGATGGTCTTCCTGTCCTTCCCGGACTCCGAGCCGGTCACCACGCCGCGCGAACTGGCCGCGGACCACTTCCCGGCCACCTCGAAGTTCTTCGAGCGCTCCAGCTACGGCCGCTTCAAGCTGCGCGCCGAGCCGCAGCGCAGCTGGATCAAGATGCCCCGCAAGTCCACCTCGTACGGCATCCAGCGGGACTGGGCCCCCGACAAGCGCGCCCGCTATCTGCGCGACGCGATATCGGCCGCCGACAAGAAGACCGACTTCAGCGACTACGACGTGGTCTACCTGGTCGCCGACCCGGACGCCCCGGGCGTCGACTCCGACGCCACCAAGGTCGTCAACTTCGACCAGCCGATGGTCGCCGACGGCACCGAGTTGCGCCGCATCGTCACGGTCTTCGAGCAGCATCCGCCGGACCGCAATGTCCTCGCCCACGAGACCGGCCACGTCTTCGACCTCCCCGACCTCTACCACCGCCCCGAGGACGGCAAGGGCGACTGGGACACCTACGTCGGCGACTGGGACCTCATGGGCAGCCAGTTCGGCCTGGCGCCCGAGCCCTTCGGCTGGCACAAGTGGCGGCTCGGCTGGATCGCCGACGGCCAGGTGGACTGCGTGCCCCAGCGCGGCTCCAGCACCCACGCCATAGCGCCGCTCTCCCGTACGGCCGACCGGTCCGCGCTGCGCGACACGCGGCTGGTGGTCGTACGGACCTCCAGGACGTCCGCGCTGGCCATCGAGGCCAGGGAGCGGTCCGGGAACGACACCCAGTCCTGCACCGAGGGCGTCCTCGTCTACCGGGTCCAGGCGCAGGCCGCCTCAGGCACCGGCCCGATCGAGGTCCTGGACGGCCATCCGGGCAAGGAGGCCTGCTGGGACACCTCGGTCTATCCCGATCTCGCGGACGCCCCGCTGGGCGTCGGCGAGAGCATGGACATCGAGGACGACGGGGCGCGGGTGACGGTGACGGGGCGGGGTGCGGGCGGCGCCTGGAACGTACGGGTGGACCGCCGCTAGCCCGGCCTGGGCCGGCCCCGCGCCGGCCCAGGCCGCCCCGCGGAAAGCTTGCTCCCGGGCCGTCTGCCCCTCGGCCCGGGAGCAACGGGAAAAGGCCCCTCGCTCTCGCGAGGGGCCTTTCCTGCACGTACGCCGTCAGGGACTCGAACCCCGGACCCGCTGATTAAGAGTCAGCTGCTCTAACCAACTGAGCTAACGGCGCCTGGTGACGTGAAAACTCTAGCACCCGGTCGGCCGAGATCGAAAATCGATTAGCGCGGGGGGTCGGGTCAGGGGCGGCCTCGGCCCCCTCCGCGACCTGCGTACGGGCCTTGGTGCAGGCCCACAGCAGCACCTGCGGCCCGGGCAGCCAGGGGTAGCGCACCTCCGGCGCCACCAGCCACCGCACCCGCGCCGCGCCCTTCTGCAGCGGCGGGATGGTGACGGCGTCGCCCTGGCCGTGGCACAGCGGCGCCGGCGCGGACCGCGCCTGGCCGTCGGCGGAGCCCGTACGACCCCACTCCTCCCAGCGCAGCAGGGCGGGCAGCCGGTCGGCGGTGCCAGGGGCGGCGAAGATCATGATGCGGTCGGGCAGCGCGGCCACGGGCCCGCTGCCGGGGCCCTCGGTCCACAGCAGGTCCAGGACCCGGCGGGCATAGAGGTCGGGGAGGCTGACGACGTCGAAGACGGTGCCGGTGGGGAGCACCGTCGGCGCGCTGGGCCGGGCGCTCCACAGGGCGCGGACGCTGCGCGGGAAGGGCGAGGCGGAGGTGAGCCAGGCGGCGCCGGACGGGGTGACGTCCGCGGCGGCTCGGGCGGCGGTGGTGGTCCCGTTCCCCCGGCGTGAATCGTTGGTCATGCCAATACGATTGCGAGGGCGCGCTTTCCGCCTTCCCGGATCGCCGGAAACCGGGACAGGACGGGGGTACGGGGCGTAATCTCCCCGCCCTGCTGGCGAAGCCGACGACACTTGCTGGTGCGGCCGGTGGGACTCGAACCCACATGGGATTTCTCCCACAGCATCCTAAGTGCTGCGCTTATACCAGTTCAGCAACGGCCGCCTGCTGCTGAAACATGCTACCTGGCCAGGCGCCCTCGATCAGGGGCTACCCGGGGCTGGCTCGCCGGCCCCGGCCCCGGCACCACGTGGCCGTGATCGCGTGGCAGTTCGGGCACAGCAGTCGAAGGTTCACCGGGCGGTTATCGCTCGGGTCGCCATTGATGTGGTCGATCTCCAGTGTGATGGGCTTTCCTCGCCAGCTCGGCGGGCAGCCGCACTCGGCGCACTGTTCGGGGACTCCGACCTGCGCGAGCGCCCGGCGGAGTAGATGGGTCTTAGTCCGCGAGCCAGTGCCGGCCCGAACGAGGATCTCGTCGGGGCGCTTGCGCCGCTCAATGATGATCTTTCCGCGCCCGTGAGCCTGCCCCAGGAATCGGGAGGTGCTGATGCCGGCCTCGTGTGTCCATTTCCTCAGGCTTGCCCGTTGGCTCGCGCTATCGGGTCGCTGCAGTCGGCGGAGAACCCCAGCGATGGATGTGGATTGCGCGACTGCCTCGCGGAGCTCGTCATCGCTTGGTCGCGGCAGCCGCCGGTTGGGACGCGGCAGCCAGTGGGAGGTGTCGATGCCGTAATGCGCGAAGCGGCGGAGAAGGTACTTGCGGAGCTGGGGTTGGGGACTGACCTCGAAGAAGATGAGGACGTCATCGATGGACCCGCAGGCTGAGGCCGCTGCCTGCAGGGACTCCTTGGTGTATCTGACTCCATTCCTCAAGCTGCCCTCCGGCGCTTTCCTCGGCCGCGGTACGTGTCGGTGGCCGCATGGCAGTTGGGGCAGAGCAGCCGCAAGTTCTCAGGCCGGTTGTTCCTCCAGTTGCCGTCGATGTGATCTACCTCGAGCGCGAGCGGCTCGCCGCGCCAGGCAGGGCCGATACCGCATCCTGCGCAGCGCTCGTCGGAGCCCAGGAGTAGCAGAGCACGCTTGAGTCGGTCGGGTTTCACCCGCCCCCTCGTGCCTGGCTCCACCTCCACCAGTAGCTCGTCGAGGCTGCGGTTCCGACTTGGTCTGCGCGACGTGGTGGTGAAGTGCGAGGTGTCGATGCCGAATGCTTGGATCTTGCGGCTGATGTGCGTGTGGTGGCCGCCGACCATATCCAGGCCCAGCCGCTGGAGCACTTCATTCACATTCTTCGACCCGGCGACGGCAGCGCTGAGGACCTCGCGGGTCCATCGCACGCCTTCCCGCTCGAAGTGATCTGTCGCCACTCCTAACCGGCGCATCCGCGCCTGGACGTACTTCCGTGTCGGACTCCGCGGATCCACCCCCAGCCGCTCCAGCGCCTCCGTCAGCGTCCGCGATGTCTGCGCCGCCGCCTCCAGCCGCTCACGCGTGTACGGGCTTGTCCTCATGCCGGTCTCCCCTCCGACTGTTCCGGTTTCGCACTGATCAACGAACCGGTTATCGGACAAGTCACGCTGAAGTGGGAGCGTCAGCGGATCGTGTGCGCCCCCAAGTGCGCCAGTACCGCCTGATTTGCCTCCCAGCCGTCTGGGAATTTGATCGGGGCGCCTAGGCGGACCGGCTCTGTGGAGGGGTGGGCGTCCAGGAGGGAGGGGATGCCGGCTCGCGAGATCACGATGCAGGCGTGGCGGTGGCGGGAGGTCAGGACGCAGAGGCGGCCGGTTTCCAGGTGGAAGGCGGTGGCGTCGGGGCGGCCTGACAAGGGGTGGAGGATGACTGTGGCGTCGTATTCGCGGCCTTGTAGGCGGTTGGCGGTGTCTACCGTTACGCCTTCGACCTCGCGGGCTGCCAGGGCGGTTCGTACCGCTGCTGCCTGGTCGCGGTGGGCTGTGCCTACTGCGATGCGGTCCGCCGTTAGCGGGGTTGGGCCGCCGCCTCGTTCGCTTCTTGTCTCGCCCTCGCGGGCCAGGAGGCGGTCGACCACGTCCGCTACCGCCGCGATTGCCTCCGGGTCCGTGCGGGGCGTGACCGCCTCCGGGAGTTCCAGCAGGGCCCAGCCCGAGGCTGCGGCCTCGTCCACCGCGCGGTCGGCTGGTGAGTCCGTGGAGGGCTCGTTGAAGGACAGGTGGCGGTCGTCCGGGCCCGTTCCGGCGCGGAAGGGGGTGTACGGGTAGAAGGCCTGCGACACCAGGGGGGCTGCGGATGCCGGGAGGCGCCAGGAGACCGGGAGGCGGTGTTGGGGGAGGTCCGGGTTGTGGGCCAGGAGGGTCGTGACCGCGCTCGTCGAAGGGTCGTACGACAGGCCTGCCCACTGTTCCGCGCCTACCACCGCGAAGGGGTCCAGCTGGCCCGGGTCGCCTACGAACAGGGCGCGTTCGAAGAGGCCGCCTACGGCCAGGAGGGCGTCCGAGCGCATCTGGTAGGCCTCGTCGATGATTGCGTGTGGCCAGCGTTCGTCCAGGTCGGCGGATTTTACGTACGCCCATTTTGCGGCCGTTGAGACCGTGACCGGGAGACCTGTCAGGTCTGCGAGGGACGAGGCCGGGCGGACCTGTTCGTGGGTGTCCAGGATGGGGTCGTACGGGCTCGGGTCGCTGCTGTGCAGGCGGCCGATGGGGAGGTTGGGGGCCGCTGTGGCGAGGCGGTCTACTAGGTCGTCCACCTGGGCGTTTGTTTGCGCGACGATCATTAGGCGGCGGTTGGTGGCGGCGATGCGCTGGGCGGCCGTGACGACGAGGGTGGTTTTGCCGGCGCCGGGTGGGGAGTCGACTACGACGCCTCGGTGGGTGCCGTCGAGGGTGTCGGCGAGGATCGCTTCGGTGGCGGCCTTGGCCGCTTGGGCGGCCGGGGTGGGCGCGGCGGGGCCGGTGGCGGTGGGGCCGTCGGCGGTGGTCGTCACAGGAAGTCCTCCGCGGTTGGGGTGTCCGCTGCCTCGGCGGTGAGTGCGCCCGGTGGGCCGCCGTGGGTCCAGGGGGTGTCCTCGGGGTCCGGGAGGCCGGGGCCGCCGCGGGGGGCGTGTTCGAAGAGCGTGAAGCAGAGGCGGTCGCCGGGGTCGGGGATGCTGCCCGGGTCGGGGTCCTTGCCTCGGCCCATGCGGTCGGTCAGGCGGACGGTGATCGTGTCGTCCGGGTCGTACGACACCACCTCCGCCGTCTGCGGCTTGCCTGCCGTCGTGTCGCGGTAGACGCGTGTGCCCTCCGCGAGGTGGGGGGTGTCTTCCGTACGGATCGTGAGCAGGGGGCGCGGGCGGGGGCGCTTGGCTTCTGAGTACGCCATGACGACCTCTGTCACCTCGCCTGCGAAGGCCTCGCCGGTGAGGCGGCGGCCTGCCATCACCAGGGGGTCGTCCAGGGCTTCCTGGGCGTCGAGTTCTGCTTGGGCGCGTTCGCGGGAGGCGAGTTTTCGGGCGGCTGTTACCGCGTCGTCGCGGCGGGGTTGTGGGGGTTCGCCGGCGCGGATGCGGTCGCGGTGGCCGGTGTAGGACCAGCGGTCGCCGCGCCAGCGGGCTTCGGCGCGGGGGGCTTCGGGGAGGGTGTGGAGCAGGTCGAGGCCGGTCCAGACGGCGTCCCAGGTGGGGCGGAGGACGCTGTGGAGGAGGTCGGCGATCTCCTTTGCGGCGGTGGGGACTTCGGCGTCGTAGCGGGCCATTGCGGGCGCTAGGAGGCGGTTGTCGAAGGCGGGGTCGGTGGCTGGGCCTGCGGGTGGGGTGAGGAGTTGGCCGCGGGGGTCGCGGGCGAGTTCGGCGTGGGTGGCGTCCTCGCCTTGGAGCCAGGCCAGGAGGGCGCCCAGGTGCTGGTCCTCCAGGTGGCTCTGGCCCGTCGTCCAGTGGCGGGTCAGGAGGCCGGTCATGGAGAGGAGGAGGCAGGAGCCGGGGACTCGGGCGCGCTCTGCGTAGTGCGTCAGCCAGCGGCCCAGGAGAGGGACGCGGGGTGGGGCGGGGTATGGGGTGTCCGGGTCGTCCTCGGCTGTGCGGCGGAAGCGCATGGAGCGGCCCAGGAGGCGGATGTAGTCGACGCCGGGGGAGTTGGGGACGATCAGCTGGGGGGCGTCCAGGCAGAGTTCGAAGTCTTCGCCCTTGCGGGTCTCTGTTTCGGTGTCGTCTGCGTACGAGTCGATGTGCGGGAGCACGATCTCCGCGAGCTCGGCCAGGAAGGCGAAGCGGAGGTCGCGGTCGCGGGGTTGGGGGACCGTGAGGAGGGTGGGGTGGTCGCGGTCGGTGCCGACGAGGGCGCCGAGCGGGGCGGCTGCCTCGCCGGCGGCGGTGAGGGGGATGAGGACGAGAGGGCGGTTGGAGAGGTGGCGGTGGCGGACGGTGGCCTGCGGCTGGGCGCGGCCGGTGGCGGCGGCTTCGGCGCGGGCGAGGGTGGTGAGGAGGGTCATTTGTGCCCACCCGCCCGCCCGATGCTCTCGCGGGCAGGGGGTGTGGTTCCTGCGGCGCCCAGGGCCTCCGCGCGGAGCGCGGCTGCACGGCGGAGGGCTTGCGCGGCTGGGTCGGTTGTGGCTGGGCTGGGCCCGGCTGGCCCGGTCGCCTCGGCTGGCCCGGCTGGTCCCGGCGCCCCGCCGGGTCCGGTCGGCTCCGCTGCTCCCGCCAGCCCAGCTGACCCTTGCTGCCCGGCTGCGAGTTCAGCGGGTGGGTGGGTGGGGGTGGCTGCCGAGAGGACCTCCGCGATTGTGCGCAGTGAGCCCAGCTCGCCTCGGATCGACCTGCCCAGCGCCACCACCTCGCCCGCCTCCCGCGCCCGGGACCTGCAGTGGAAGGCCAGTTCGCACGACGACAGGCACTCCGGGGCGTAGGCCGCGTGCACCGTCGACACCGACTCCGTCAGCTCCGCTGCCGGGCGCGACACATCGAAGGTCACGCCGTCCGGCAACCCCGCCGCGATCGACTCCAGTCGCGTCAGGCGGGCCAGTTGGCGGCGGGTGACGGCCAGTTGGGGGCGTACGTCCATGGACTCCGCCGCCGGGAGGTTGGAGAAGTCCTTCGGGCAGACCAGGAGCACGTCGCTGCGCACCGAGGCGTCCGGGAGCGCGTCCAGCGCCAGTACGTACACCGCCGACTGGCGCGCCGCCGCGCCCACCTTCGCCGCGTCCGCCGCGCCGTCCAGGATGGGGAAGGACTTGATCTCGATGACCGTCCAGGTGCCGTCGGGGGCGACGATCAGGGCGTCCGGCTCCAGGAAGACCCCCGAGCCCGCCACCTCCAGCCGCAGCAGCGGATGGTCCAGCAGCGTCCACCCGCCGTCGCCCGCCGCGGCCAGCGCCTGCCGGGTGCGCTCCGCGCGGCCCTCGGGGCCCGGTGCGGTCAGGTCGGGCGTACGGACCTCCTCCGCCGGAGGCGGCTCCGCGCCGCCGGCGATCCGGGCGCAGTACAGGCGCAGCAGCTCCGCGCCGCCGTCCGCCTTCACTCGCGCCTCGAAGGAATTGCCGCGGGCGAAGGCGAACTGGGACTGGCCGAAGGAGGACGGGCTGCCCAGGGCCTCTGCCAGCGCCGCCTTGTCGACGCCCGCGCCGTCGAGCAGCGCGCGGCGTTCGCAGCCGGGGTTCGCGGCGAGCGCGGCCAGCGCGCGGGCGTCGAGCGGGCGCGGGAGGACGCCCGGGCCGCGCAGGTCAGCGAGCCGCTGCCGGAGCGCTGCCGCCGTCGGGCGCGGTGGTGCCTGCGGGGCCGCCTGTGATCCTGCCTGCGGTGTCGCTGGTGATCCTGCCTGCGGCGCTCCCTCCGGAGCCGCCCGGTCCTGCTGCGCCGGAAGCGTCCGCGGGGGTACGCGGTCTGGGGATGTGCGTTCCACGCGCCGCAGTCTTCCATCCCCCACCGACAACGACGATGGAACCCTGCCGCACCGGCACCCGCCGCCGCCCCGGCGCCAGCCGCGTCCGCGCGAGCTGTCCCAGCGCCGGTCCCGCCTGCGCCTTCACCAGGTCCGCGGCCCGTACCAGCGGGCCGGCCGCCAGATAGCCGGCGCCCATGACCGCCACGCCCGCGACCGCGTCGAGCAGGTAGTGGTTGGCCGTGCCCATCACCACCAGCGCCGTCACCACCGGATACGCCAGCGCCAGCACCCGTACGGTCCGCGAGCGCGCATGCCGCCACACCACCAGGCCGCACCACAGCGCCCAGCCGACGTGCAGGCTCGGCATCGCCGCGTACTGGTTCGTCAGCCCGCCGAGGCCCCGGGGGGCGCTGGCCTCGCCGCCCCACCAGCCGTATGAGGAGTACTGGGCCATGGTGTCCACGAAGCCGTGCTCGCCGGCGAGGAGCCGCGGCGGCGCGGTCGGCAGCAGGACGAAGCCGACGAGGCCGATGAGGGTGGAGGCCATCAGCCAGCTGCGCAGCCGCCGGTAGTGCTCGTGGCGGCGGCGCCAGACCCAGATCAGGACGGCGGGCGTGACTATGTAGTGCAGCGTGGCGTACGCGAAGTCGGCGGGGACGCCGATCGCGGCGTGTGCGGTGAAGAGGTCGTTGAGGGGCGACTCGGCGTGGAGGTAGAGCGCCTTTTCGAGGTCGAGGATGGCGAGGCCGTGGTCGTTGGCCTGGGCCACGCTGCCGGTGGCGAGCAGCCGGCCGGCCGAGTAGAGCGCGTACACGATCGCGATGAGGATGAGCTCGGCCCACCACTTACGCCTCGGCTCGTACGCCGCTGGCACCGGCCCCTTCATCGCGTTCTCCTGTCGCCCCGGACCGCCCGTTCGTGCTCGGCCCGATCTTCCACTGTACGGCGTACAGCTGGCGGTGAGCACATCGTCTTGGCTGCAGGAGACGCACTTCACCGCACCTGGGTTGAGCGCGGGAGAGGAGGTGACAGGTCCGGTTGAGGAGATTCGGGTGTGGTGCCGGGCCTCAGGCGGGGCGCGGCGCGAGCGCGGCCGTCTGGTGCCGGTCGAGGAAGCCCGCCACGGAGGCGTTCGCGGAGTGCGGCCGCAATGCGTGCGCCGTGGACTTCAGCATCGCGCGGATACGGGACGACTTGACCTGGTCGAGCAGTCCGACGACCCGGGTGGCCGCCGCCGCCGCCTCGTCGGCGGCGCCGCTCGCGGCGAGGTCGGCGGCGAGCTGGGCGGTGTAGAGGGCGATGTTGCGGGTGAAGTGCGGGTCCTGGAGCGCGATGGCGCGGCGGGTGTGCCCGGCGGCGCGGGCGTGGTCGCCGAGCCTGGCCCAGCACTGCGCCTCCAGACCTGCCAGCTCGGCCTTGCTGAAGAACGACATCCACTCCGGATCGGCGTCCGAGGTCCCCTTGTCGAAGTACGTCTTCGCTCGGGTCAGCGCCTCCCGGCAGGCCGCCCGGTCGCCGACGCCGGCCCAGCCGCCCGCCTCCCGCAGCGCCAGCAGGGACAGCAGCCGGGCGGAGCCCAGGTGCCGGGCCGCCTGCTGCGCGGCCTGCGCGGCCCGTACCGCCTCGTGCGGACGCCCTGCGTCGCGGGCCAGGAAGGCCGTATTGCAGAAGGCGTGGGCTTCGAGAGCCGGGTCGGCGGCCATACGGGCCGTGGCCAGGGCCTCGGCGTAGTGCGAGCGGGCCTCGGCGAAGCGGCCCGAGTCGTGGGCGAGCCAGCCTACGGAGATGGCGAGCTCGCCGGCGCCGGCGTGCAGGCGGTCGTTGATGTGCCGGCTGCGGGCGCCCTCGTCCAGGAGGGAGAAGGCGGCGCGCAGCGAGTGGCCCGCCTTCTCGTACAGGGCGTCGGCGCCGTGCCGGTCGTCGAGCAGGCGGATGCGGCGGACGGCGTCCTCCAGGGCGGCGGCGTCGGCGCTGCCGGGGCGGCGGGCGCCGCCGGGGTGGGCCGCGGCCTGCGGGGTGGCGGTGGCGCCCACGGCCAGGGCGGCCACGGCGGCCGGGCCGCCGGTCATGAATGCGCGACGTTGCACGTCGCTCTCCTCGGTAGTGCTGTCGTTGCCAGGTGCCCCGTACGGCTGAGCCTCGGTGGGGCTCGCGGGAGCCGCCGGGGGCGTGCTGCTTGCCGCGCGCGCCCCGCGTCCGCGTACGGACTCGCGGGTCGCGAAGCCGAGATCGGTCAGCGAGTACCCCGGGAACATGTGCAGGAAGACTCGCTCGTAGGCGTAGTTCGGGCAGCGGATCTCGCCGGACTCGACCCGGCCGATGTAGCGCGCGTCGCAGGAGACCTGCTCCCCGATCTCCCGGCCGGCGCGGCGCACGGCCGCGGCGAACTCGCCTGGTGAGCGGTGTCCTCGCAGCCTTCTGAAGGCGGCGTTGGGCGTCACGTCGTCGGTCGCCACGTCGGTGCCCCTTGCAAGTGCTGTGCAGTATCGGTAATTCCCGGTGGCACCGTACTGGTTGTGACGGGGCGAACACGGTGGGTTTGCCGGTAAATCGCTGACAAACTGGATATCTCATCGCTGATTTGCCATGAAGTGCCATGCGTTGGAGCGGTGTTGTGCCGTAGCCGTTGACGCGGCCGTGCGTTGTTCAAGTTGACAGGGACGACGTGGCTGGACTGCGTAAGGAGGGGTTTCCCTTGGTGGAAACCGGCCTGGACGATGCCGCCCCCGCGACCGTGCGGCGGGACGGTGTGTACTCAGCGGACGCGGCGGCGCCCTGCGACCTCGTCACCGTGCCCGCGCGGCATGGCCTGGAGGCCGTCGACATCATGCGCCTGCGCACCTCGGTGGGGCCCGTACTGCACGATGGCGGCTTCGACACGCTCGGCTTCGTGGTGCCTGCGGGTACGGCCGAGGCGTGGGATGTGCCGGGCAGCGCGTGTACGCGGATCCTTGGGCGGGGGCCCGGCAGGGGTGCGGCTGGATGCTGCTGGCAGGCTTCGCCGCCGGTGTCCGGTACGCGGTGGCTGGTGGCTCCTGAGGAAGCCGCGCCGGTTACGGATCCGCAGGTGCTGCGGGAGGCGCTGGGGGAGGCCGTGAAGACGCTTGAGGCCGCGGATCGCTGAGCGCTTGGCTTGGGCGTGCGCGCCTGCGGCGCGGTTTCCTGCGCTTCGCGCGGAAGTCCTCAAGCGCCGGACGGGCTGAATGTGCGTTCGCCCGCCGCCGAAGGCGATACTGACTCCATGGCCAGCGGCAGGCGCACCCGGACCCGCGGCGCGCGGGAAGCCGTCGTCGCGGAGGTCGGCGGTGGGACCGCCGAGCTGCGGCCCGATCCTGATCGGGCTCGGGCCTGGACGCTTCTTGTCGACGGTGCGCCGCAGTCGCATGTGGATCTTGATGATCCCGGGTTTCTGCAGTTCGAGTATCAGCGGCGGCTCGGGCATGCCATCGATCTGGCGGCGCCCGCCGGGCGGCCGCTGCGGGTGGTGCACCTCGGGGGCGGGGCGCTGACGCTCGCGCGGTATGTGGCGGATACGCGGCCGCGGTCCGTGCAGCAGGTCGCCGAGATAGATGCCGAGCTGGTCGCCTTCGTACGGAGCCGGCTGCCGGTCGCCGACGGGGTGCGGATTCGCGTACGGAACGGGGATGCGCGCGCGGTGCTCGGGAAGGTGCCGGACGACTGGGCGGATGTGGTCGTGGGGGATGTCTTCCGGGTGGCGCGGACGCCGGCGCATCTGACGAGCGTGGAGTTCGCGGGGGAGGTGCGGCGGGTGCTGCGGGCCGGGGGGCTTTACGCGGCGAATCTGGCGGACGGGCCGCCGCTGACGTATCTGCGGGGGCAGATCGCCACCGTCAGGGAGCTCTTCCCCGAGCTGTGCCTGACCGCCGACCCGGCGGTGCTGCGGGGGAAGCGCTTCGGCAATGCGGTGCTGATCGCGTCGGACCGCGAGCTGCCGGTACGGGAGCTGACCCGGCGCGCGGCCACGGATCCGCATCCGGGGCGGGTGCTGGCGGGGCGGGACCTGACCGACTTCATGGCGGGGGCGCGGCCGGCGACGGATGCCACGGCGAGGGAGTCGCCGCTGCCGCCGCCCGGGGTCTTTCGCTGACAGCGTTTGATTACTGCGCGTTCTCGTCCGTCTCCACCGAGGGGGCGCCGCTTTCGTCCCACCGGCAGAAGACCATGTTGCGCCGGTCACCCTGGGTGAAGTCCACGCGGATCCAGCTCGGGTCCTTCCACGTCTGCATGGCCCACCCCGAGTTCGGCGTCGCCGACACGAGCTCGCACCGCTCCGAGTCGATCGCGAAGGACACCCGCCCCCCGGAGACCGAGTACGTCTTCACCTTCCCGCCGCTCGACTTCGTGGGGCCCGCGGCCGCGCTCGTAGCGGAGGGGCGCGGGGAATCCGACTTCTTCGAGGGCGACGGGGTCCGCCCGGCCGACGTGCCCGACGAGGGCTCGCGCGAGGACGCGGAGTCGTCCTGCGAGGGTGCGCGGGAGGTGCCCTCCGGCAGCTTCGAGCCCGCCCCGTCGCCGTCGCCCGGCTTCCGGCCCGCATCCGACAAAGGCAGCGTGCGCTGCGGATATGCCGTGTTGGACAGCACCGTGTGGACGCCGAACCAGGACAGCGTGACCGCTGCCAGAGTCGCCAGCGTCCAGGCCGCCGCGGTAACGAGTCGTCGATGCATCGGGCACATACTGTCGCACGTGCCACTTGCGTGTACCACCACGGGTAAGCGCGAGCCAATATGCGCCGCTTGCACTACCCTCCGCCACCTCCCCTCGTCAACAAGGAAGACTCCGGACGCTCATTTGGCGTACGTTGCCGCTCATGGCAAGTGTGCTCGTGGTCGAGGACGACCAGTTTGTGCGTTCGGCGCTGATCAGGCACCTGAGCGAGGCGTCCCATACGGTTCGTAGTGTCGGCACCGCGCTGGAGGCGCTGCGCGAGGTCGCGCATTACCCGTTCGACGTGGTCATTCTTGATCTCGGTCTGCCCGATTTGGATGGTTCCGAGGCGCTGAAGATGCTGCGCGGGATCACCGATGTGCCTGTGATCATTGCCACGGCCCGCGACGACGAAGCCGAGATCGTCCGCCTCCTGAACGACGGCGCCGACGACTACCTCGTCAAGCCCTTCTCCGTGGAGCACCTCTCCGCCCGCCTCTCCGCCGTCCTCCGCCGCTCCCGGGCCCGCGCCGACGCCGGGCCGCCCGAGCGGGTCCTGCGGGTCGGCGGCCTGACCGTCGACCCGCTCCGCCGCCAGGCCGAGCTGGACGGTACGGCGCTCGACCTCACCCGCCGCGAGTTCGACCTGCTGGCCTTCCTCGCCCAGCGGCCCGGCGTCGTCGTGCCGCGCAAGGAGCTGCTCGCCGAGGTCTGGCGGCAGTCGTACGGCGATGACCAGACCATCGACGTGCACCTGTCCTGGCTGCGCCGCAAGCTCGGCGAGACGGCCGCGAAGCCGCGCTATCTGCACACCCTGCGCGGTGTGGGAGTGAAGCTGGAGCCGCCCCAGTGAGATGGGCCCTGGTCAAGGTGTGCCTGGCGGTCACCGCCATGGTGGTGGTCGCCTTCGCCGTGCCGCTGGGGCTTGTGGTGAAGGAGATGGCCCGCGACCGCGCCCTGACCGCCGCCGAGCGGCAGGCCTCCGCGGTCGGCCCGGCGCTGGCGATCACCACCGACCCGGGCGAGCTGGAGCGGGCCGTGGGCGCCACGGAGGCGGGGGCCGAGGGCCGTATCGCCGTCTACGTACCCGGGGGCAAGAAGCGCGCCGACGCCGTCGACATCGGCCAGCCGCGGGCCAGCCGGGGCGATGTGAACGACGTCTCCAAGTCCGGCCGCGCCCGCCTGGTGGCGGCGGTCGGCGGCCACGCCTTCCTGCAGCCCACGGCGGTGGACTCGGGCCGGGTCGCGGTGGTCGAGGTCTTCGTGCCGGACGGCGAGCTGACCAAGGGCGTCGCCATGTCCTGGGCGGTCCTGGCCGGGGTCGGGCTCGGCCTGATCATCGGCTCGGTGGCGGTCGCGGACCGCCTCGGCACCCGCATGGTGCGCCCGGCGGAGCGCCTCGCCGGGGCCGCGCACGAGCTCGGCGAGGGCAAGCTGGAGGTCAGGGTCGAGGAGTCGGGCCCCGCCGAGCTCCGCTCCGCCGCCGCGGCCTTCAACTCCATGGCGGACCAGGTCGTCCAGCTCCTGGCCGGCGAACGCGAGCTCGCCGCCGACATCTCCCACCGCCTCCGCACCCCCCTCACGGTCCTCCGCCTGAACGCCGCCTCCCTCGGCGACACCCCCTCCGCCGACCAGACCCGGCAGGCGGTCGCGCAGCTGGAGCGCGAGGTGGACGAGATCATCTCGGCCGTACGGGAGCAGAAGAACGTGCGGTCGCGGCCGCCGGGCGAGGAGTCGGGATCCGGCTCCGGCCCGGGCCCGGCCGCCGCCGGGTGCGACATCAGCGAGGTGACGAAGGAGCGGATGGCCTTCTGGTCGGCGCTGGCCGAGGACGAGGTCCGGGAGGTGCGGATCGCCGGGGTGGAGCGCCCCGTGCGGGTGCCGGTGGCGCGGTCCGAGATGGCGGCGGCGCTGGACTCGATGATCGGGAACGTCTTCCGGCACACGCCGGAGGGGACGGCGTTCTCGGTGGACATCCACGATGCGGGGAACGCGGTGATCATGCTCGTATCGGACGCGGGCCCCGGGATCGCCGATCCCGACGCGGCGATGGAGCGGGGCCGGGGCCACGGCGGCCCGGGCTCGACGGGCCTCGGCCTGGACATCGTGCGCCGGGTCGCGGAGTCCACCGGCGGCGATGTGCGCATCGGCCGCTCGATCCTGGGCGGCGCGGAGATCCGCCTGTGGCTGGCGGCCGACGGGTCGGCGGCGGTGCCGGAGGCACGCAGACGGCGCCACCGGGTGCCGAGAAAGGCACCGAAGACGCCGTCCGCGTGAGGCATACGCGGCTACACCGCCGCCCGCCGCTTCCGCAGCAGCAGCCACCCGAGGAGCACCGCCAGCACTCCCACACCCGCCGCGGCCCCGCCCGCGGTCACCAGCTCCGTCTCCAGCGCCGGATGCTTGAACTTGCTCACGTCCGAGGGTGCCGCCATCGTCTTCTTCCCCTTGTACGCCACCGGCCCCGCGGCCACCTTCGGCGGGCTCCCGGCCGCCCGTACCGCGGCCGCCGCATTGACCTGACCGGCGCCGACCAGCGGATTGTGCCCGCCCGGCGGCCGCTTCGCCGTACGCATCAGAATCGACCGCACCTGGGCGGGGGTCAGCTCGGGGTTCTTCGCGCGCATCAGGGCGACGACCCCCGACGTCAGCGCGGCGGCCGGTGAGGTGCCGTCGATCGCGTAGTAGCCGCCGGTGTTCTTGGCGCTGGCGATCCGCACGCCCGGTGCGGCGACGGTGTTGTGCGTACGCATCGTGGAGAACTCGGCCCGGCCGCCGCCCGGGGTGGTCGCGGCGACGGAGATCACGCCCGCGTAACCCGCCGGGAAATTGCCGTCGTTGAGCCCGTACTTGCCACCGCTGTTGCCGGGCGCCGCGACCAGCGTGATGCCCGCCTGCAGGGCGCGGCCGATCGCGGCCGTCTCGTCCTCGTCCAGGTCGGGGAAGAGGACGCTGCCGAAGGACATCGAGATGACGTCGGCGCCGTTCTCCACCGCGAAGTCGATGCCCTGGGCGGCCGCGCTCTTGCCGCCCTTCTGCCGCTGGGGCCCGTCGCCCTTCTCCTCGCCCGCAGGGATGTCGTCGATGACGCGGGCCGAGATGATCTTTGCTTTGGGGGCCACCTTCAGCACGTCGGAGGCCATGGCGGTGCCGTGGATGCCGTACTTCGCATCGCCCTCCTTCAGCCCGTCCGAGTCGAAGATGTCGGGGCTGACCTTGGTGACCCGGCCCTTGAGTGCCGGATGGCTTCGGTTGACCCCGCTGTCGAGGACGGCGACGGTGACGCCCTCGCCCTGCGCGCCGCCGCGCTGCGCCGACGGCAGCCCGAGGGCGGCGGATTCCCAGCTGGGCGGGGCGTTCTCGGCCGCGGCGGCGGGGGCGGCGCCGAAGGCGAAGGCGGCGCCGAGGAAGCCGGACAGGGCGGTCGCGAGGATCCCGGCGGTGCGCGTACGGGAAGCGGTGCGCGTACGGGAAGTAGTCCGGGTCATCGCAGGTCTCCGTTGCGCAGTTCGAGCATGTGGGTGGCGAAGAGCTGGGTCAGGTCCTTGGCGTTGGCGTGCCAGGCGTCGCGGTCGGTGTCCTGGTCGCGCTCGCTGTTGACGTACTGCTTCGGGAGCTGACCCGCGATGTAGCCCTCGGCCGAGCCGATGCTGGCGCCGACGGTGTACGGCATGTACTCGCCGAGGACGGTCTCCATCCAGGCGCCGTTGCGGTTCTCGAACTTGGCGGCGACGGTGCCCGGCACCGCGTACGGGACGATCGCGCCGTCGATGAGCTTGTTGTCGTCCCAGGCCTTGTGGACCTTGTTCTTGGGGCCCTCGTCCTGCGGGCCCTCGGGGAGCACGACGATCGCGACGGTGGCGACCATGTTGCCGGTGGGGTCGGCGTACGTGGCGCGCAGCACCGCCTTGCAGCCGAGCTTCTTCGCGGCGGCGCGGACGTAGTCGGTGAGGGCCTTGTCGCAGGCGGTGCCGGAGTCGATGCCGACGCGGTTCCAGCGGGCGGTTTTACGGTCGTACAGCGACTCGCGGTCGTCGGGGGTGCCGCCGAGGCGGGCGGGGAAGAGCTTGTCGGCGGGCTCGTTGCGCCACATTTCGGCGCCGTACTCGTCGTTGGAGAATTCCTGGCGGCTGTTGCTGTAGGCGTGCTGGATCAGGAAGCCGCCGGCGAGGAGGCCGAGGACGCCGGCGATGACGAGCAGGGTGCCGAAGGCCTTGCGGGCGCCGCCGGGGCGGCTGGGGCCGCCCGGGCCACCCGGGCCGCCGGGTATGGGCGGCGGCGCCCCCGCGGGCATCTGCGGCGGTGCGCCGAAGCCCGGCTGCTGTGGGTGTGACATGAACTTCCCTTCCATGGACAACACATGGTGGGAGTAGCCACCCTCCCCCCGTACGCCACAGAGAACCCGATGGTCACAGCCGTTGCAACTCGCTTTCGGATCACGAGCGGCTGTGCAAGAATATTCCGTATGGCACATGACTATGCGGAGATCTCCTGGCCCGCCGGCTTCCGCGGCTACACCGCCCACGGCGGCATCCGCGACAGCGGGGACGACATATCGGTCGTCGTCTCCGACCTGCCCGCGGCGAGCGCGGCGATGTTCACCAAGAGCCACTTCGCGGGCCCCGCGGTGGTCCTCAGCCGCAAGCACGCCGCCGCCCGGCGGCTGCGTGCCGTCGTCACCCTGGCGCAGAACGCCAACGTCGCCACCGGCCGCGCGGGCCACGAGAACGCCGCCGAGGTCACCGCCCGGGTCGCCGGGCTGGCGGGCGTCGCCGCGGAGGAGGTGCTGATCGGCTCGACCGGAGTGATCGGCCGCCCGCTGCCCATGGGCGCCATCCGCGCCCACTTCGATACGGCCGGGGGCGCCGCCTTCACCGCCACCCCCCTCGACGTCGCCCGCGCCATGATGACCACCGACACCCGCCCCAAGACGGCCGAGCGGCAGGTCGGCGCGGCCCGTATCACCGGTGTCGCCAAGGGCGTCGGGATGCTGGAGCCGGACATGGCGACGATGCTCGCCTACGTCTTCACCGACGCCGAGGTGGCGCCCGCGGACCTCGACGACGCGCTGCGCAAGGCCGTAGAGCCCTCCTTCAACTCCCTCAGCGTCGACACCGACACCTCCACCTCCGACACGGTCGCCGTGCTCGCCAACGGGGCGGCGGGGCCGGTGGACCCGCAGGAGTTCGCCGCCGCCCTCGCCGACCTGTGCCTGGACCTCTGCCTCCAGCTCGCCCGCGACGGCGAGGGCGCGACCAAGCTGCTCACGGTGACGGTCACGGGCGCCGCGGACGACGCGCAGGCCAAGCGCATCGCGAAGAGCGTGGTCAACTCGCCGCTGGTGAAGACCGCCGTGCACGGCGCCGATCCCAACTGGGGGCGGGTGGCGATGGCGCTCGGCAAGAACACGGACGAGCAGGGGATCGACCCGGAGCGGATCGCGGTGCGGTTCGGGGATGTCGAGGTGTATCCGTCGGAGCCGGACGGGGGCACGCTGGAGCGGCTCACGGAGCTGATGCGCCGGGATGAGGTGACCATCGGCGTCGACCTTGGCAATGGCGGCCCGGCGGCGCCAGGCGGCGAAGCCACCGTCTACGGCTGCGACTTGTCGGCGGGGTACGTGCGGATCAACGCGGACTACACCAGCTAGCCATGGCTACGGCGACAGCGGCGCGGACTGCCGTACGGACGGAGCTGGTCAGCGGCCTCCAGGAGCGCGCGGCGCGGGCGCTCCCGGCCGAGCGGCTTCAGGTCGTGGACGGCTGGTGGCTGCGGGAGGCGCCCGGCTGCTCCTGGTGGCTCGAGTCGGTGCTGCCGCATGCGGACCACGGGCCAGCGGGGCTGGCGCGGCTGGTGGCGGCGGCGGAGCAGCACGCGGCGGTACGGGGACGTGCGGCCTGCTTCCAGGTGACGCCGGGAGTCTGCCCCGATGCGCTCGACGGGCTGCTGGCCGAGCGGGGGTACGGGCTGGAGTCGGCGGCGTCGCTGCGGGTCGCGCCCGCGGCGCGGGTGCGGGATTGGGGGGTCTTCCCACCCGCCCGCCCGTTGCTCCGTGCGGCATGGGGGAGGGCGGGCTCTCCTTCGGAGTCGGCCGAGGGGTGGGCGGGCTCTCCTGCTGAGCCGGCTGAGGCGTGGGCGGGCGGGAGTTGTGGCGCGGCCCTCGACGTCCGCGTCGATGCCCGCCCGCACCAGGCCTGGTTCGACGCCTGGGCGCAGGTCTCCGGGCGCGGATGTGATGCCGCCGCCGAGTGGGCGCTGCTGGAGCGCATCGAGCAGCCGACCGGGTACGCGTCCGTGCTGCTCGACGGCCAAGTGGCCGCCGTGGGCCGGGCGGTGGCGGACGGCGGGTGGGCGGGGCTGTTCGGGATCGCCACGCTGCCGCACGCGCGGCGTCGCGGTGCCGGGCGCGTGCTGCTGGGGGCGCTGGCGGGGTGGGCGCAGGACGCGGG
This sequence comes from Streptomyces boninensis, assembly GCF_048572725.1. NCBI lineage: Bacteria > Bacillati > Actinomycetota > Actinomycetes > Kitasatosporales > Streptomycetaceae > Streptomyces > Streptomyces boninensis. The sequence goes on along the minus strand of NZ_CP183837.1, from coordinate 3,527,108 downwards.
GGCAGCAGATCTCTATCTGCAGGTTCAGCGCGCCAATGCCCCGGCGCTGCGGCTCTACGACAGCGCGGGCTTCAGCGAGGCGGCCGCGTATCACTACCGGCGGGCGGCGCACTGAAGTCCTGCGCGGCAATAATGTCCCGCATGATCTCCCCCGACATAGCCGGCGCCGTCTTCATCGACATCGACGGCACCCTCGTCCCGCACCCGGGATCCGCCGTCTACGTCTCCCGCTACCTCGGCTGCGAGCAGGCCATGGCGGCGGCGGAGGAGGCGTACGCCGCCGGGAAGCTGACCAACCCGGAGGTCGCCGAGGCCGACGCCCGCACCTGGGCCGGCTTCAGCGAGAAGGAGATCGACGCGTGGCTCGAAGGCGTGCCGCTCGTCGACGGCATCGCCGAGACCGTCCACTGGTGCCGTGCCAACCGCCTCGAACCCGTCCTCACCACCCTCGCCTGGCAGCACATCGGCGGCCACCTCGCCCGCCGCTTCGGCATCGACGCGTACTGCGGCCCCGAACTGGACACCGCCGACGGCCACTTCACCGGCCGGGTACGGGCCGCCTTCGACGAGTACGGCAAGCGCGACTTCGCCCTCCGCCACGCCGCGCGCCGCGGCCTCGCGCCCGGCCAGTGCGCGGCCATCGGGGACAGCCGCTCCGACCTGCCGCTCTTCGCGGAGGTTGGTCTGGCGGTCGCCTTCAACGCCGACCGGCAGGCCCGCGCGGCGGCCACCACCGCGGTCGACGGCCCGGATCTGCGGGCGGTGCTGCCCGCCGTCACGGGCTGGCTCGCCGGCGTCTGAGAACACCCGGCCGGGGCACGGCCCGTGGGGAGGCCGGCCCCGGCAGGATGCCATGGGGGATCAGCGGCCGGGCATCAGCCTTCGTAGGCCGCGAAGGCCTTCGTGAAGTCGTGCGCGCCCTGCTCGATCGAGCTGCACGTCGGCTGCGCCGAGTCGGCCGCGCCGCCCTCACAGGCCTTGTCGCGGTTGGCCGACCACATCGACAGGCCGCCGAGCTTCTTCTCCTTCGCGAAGGCGACCAGCTCCTTGGCGTCCGCGACGGTGAACTTCTCCACCACCACGTCGTTCACGCCGATCATCGGCGTCACCGCGACGGCCTGCCAGGCGGCGGTGTCCGACAGCCCGAAGGCCTCCTTGACCTGCTTCTGCGTGGCGGTGGCGGCCTGGGTCGCGTACTTCCCCATGTCGCCGTCGTAGGACGGGCCGTAGTCCATCGCCATGATGTTCACGGCCGAGACCTTCACGCCCTTGTCCTTGACCGTCTTCAGCAGATTCACGCCGTCCTGCGTCAGGCCCTCCGGCATGACCGGCAGCGTGAAGGTCACGTCCAGGCCCGGGTGCTCCTTCTGCAGCTGCGCGATCGCCTCGGCCCGGAGGGTGTTGGCGGCGGTGTCGGGCAGCGCGCCGCCCTCGATGTCGAAGTCGACCTTCTTGAGCTTGTATTCGTCGATGACCTTCCCGTACGCCTCGGCCAGCGCGCCCTTCGACTCGCATACGAGCCCGAGCTCGCTGCCCGCCGCGCCGCCGAAGGACACCCGGGCATCCGCGCCCGCGGCCCGCAGGTCGCCGATCTTCGCGGCCACCGGATCCTTGCCGAGCTCGGTGACGCCACCCCACTTGGGGTCACAGCCGCCGCCACCGGTGATAAAGGCGAGGTTGAACTCCTTGACGCCGTGGTCCTTCGCGGCGCCGACGACGTCGTACGAGGGAGCGAGCGAGGTGTCGACATAGGGGGCGAAGCCGGGGGCGGCCTCCTCCGCCGCCTTCGACTCCTGCCCGGCCTGTGCGCCACCGCTGAGCAGGAAGCCGCCGCCGGCGGCCAGTGCGGCCGCGGCGGCGGCGACGGTCAGCTTCACGGTGCGGGTGCGGTGGCGGCGGTGGGTGGTGGGGGGAGTGCTCACGTTCTCGCGTCCTTGCGTTGGGGGACTGGGACGGCGGGAACGCTAGCGGTGGAGAAACGGACAAAATGCCTGATCAGGGCCCTGTGGAGGAGGCTTAAGGCGCCCTTCAGGCCGAGATCGGCGGCGATTAAAGGGTCGCCGGCGTCGACGCCGTCTCCAGGTCCCGGGTCGCCGCGATGAGGGCGGCCAGCGACGTCCGGGTCTCCGCGAGGGCGTTGAGGCGGGAGTCCAGGCCCTCCAGATGCTCCTCCAGCGTCTCCAGCTTGCACTCCGCGACCGTGCCGTCCTGGCGTACGCATGGCAGCAGGTCGCGGATGACCCTGGTCGGCAGGCCGGCGTCCAGCAGGGCGCGGATGCGGGCGACCACGGCGGGGGCGCTCTCGCCGTAGCGGCGGTGGCCGCTGCTGAGGCGGTGGGAGTCCAGGAGGCCCTGCTCCTCGTAGTAGCGGAGCAGGCGGACGGACGTGCTCGTCGCCGCGGCGAGATCGCCGATCTTCATGTGACGCCCCTCACACACCCTTGAAACTCACATTGATGTCAGATTCTAGCCTGAGGTCATGACCAACACCGAACACCCCATCTCCCTCTACGGCTTCCTCCGCCCCCGCCCGGAGCGCGCCGACGAGGTCCGGCACATCCTCACCTCCCTCGTGGCACCGTCCCGGCAGGAGCCGGGCAACCTCCAGTACCACCTCCACGAGCACGAGGACGGCCGCTTCTTCCTGTACGAGATCTGGCGCAGCCAGGAAGACCTCGACCGGCACAACGAGACGCCGCCGCTGCGGGCCTTCCTGGAGAACCTGTCCACCTATCTGGTGGCGGACCCCGAGGGCTACTTCAAGACCATGATCAGCCCGTACCCGGCCGCGTAGCCGCGGACTTCACTCCTCCCCCAGCCCCGCCAGCCGCCCCGTCCGCGCCACCCTCGCATACCACCGCGCACTCGACTTCGGCGTCCGCTGCTGCGTCGCATAGTCCACGTACACCGCGCCGAACCGCTTCTCATACCCGTACGCCCACTCGAAGTTGTCGAGCAGCGACCAAAGGAAATACCCCCGCACATCCGCCCCGTCCCGCATCGCCGCATGCACCGCCGCCAAGTGCCCGTGCAGATACGCGATCCGCTCCGGATCATGCACGCTCCCGTCCGGCTCCGGCTTGTCGTCGTACGCCGCGCCGTTCTCCGTGATCAGCAGCGGCACGCCCGGCGCCTCGCGCGAGAAGCGCTGCAACAGGTCGTACAGGCCCGTCGGGTCCACCGACCACTCCATCGCGGTGCGGTCCCCCGGCGGCTGGTGGAAGGCGACGTGGTCGGCGGCGGGCCACGGGGAGTGGTCGCGGGCGCCGTGGCCGTCGCGGCGTTCGCGGCGGGCCGCGGGGCCGTCCACCGCGGAGACGAGGGAGGGGGTGTAGTAGTTCAGGCCGAGGAGGTCCAGGGGCTGCTTGACCGTCTCCAGGTCGCCGTCCCGGACGAAGGACCAGTCCGTCAGGCGGGCGGTGTCCGCGAGCAGGTCGTCGTCGTAACGGCCATGGAAGAGGGGGCTCGTGAAGACGCGCGTCGCCAGGGCGTCGATGCGGCGGGCCGCGTCCCGGTCCGCCTCCGAGGCGCTGCGGGGGCGGACGGTGGCCGGGTTGAGGCTGATGCCGACCTCCGCGCGGGCCGGCAGCACGCGGCGCAGCTCGCGGGCCGCGAGGCCGTGGGCGAGGTTGAGGTGGTGGGCGGCGCGGAGCGAGGCGGCCGGGTCCGTACGGCCCGGGGCGTGGACGCCTGCCGCGTAGCCGAGGAAGGCGCTGCACCACGGCTCGTTGAGGGTGATCCAGGTGCCGACCCGGTCGCCGAGCGCCTCGCCGACCAGGGCCGCGTATTCCGCGAAGCGGTACGCCGTGTCGCGGTGCGGCCAGCCGCCGGCGTCCTCCAGCTCCTGCGGCAGGTCCCAGTGGTAGAGGGTGAGCGCCGGGGTGATGCCCTTCTCCAGCAGCTCGTCGACCAGCGCGCGGTAGAAGTCGAGGCCGCGCTGGACCGCCGGGCCGCGGCCGGTGGGCTGCACCCGCGGCCAGGAGACCGAGAAGCGGTACGCGGCCAGGTCCAGGTCCGACATCAGCGCCACGTCGTCGCGGAAGCGGTGGTAGTGGTCGACGGCGACATCGCCGGTGTCGCCGCCCGCCGTTCTGCCGGGCGTGTGCGAGAAGGTGTCCCAGATCGACGGCGTGCGGCCGTCCTCGCTCGCCGCGCCCTCGATCTGGTACGCGGCGGTGGCGGCGCCCCAGATGAAGTCCGGGGGGAAGCTGAGCGTGACGTTTTCGGTCATTATGGGAGCGCTCCCAAATCAGTCGTTACGTAAGGAAGTCGTGCACTGCCGGGGAGGCAGGAGAGTTTGGTCAGCCCTTCACCGCGCCCTGCATGATGCCGCCGACGATCTGCTTGCCGAAGATCGTGAACGCCGCCAGCAGCGGCAGCGTCCCGAGCAGCGCGCCCGCCATGATCACGGACCGGTCGGTGGCGTAACCCTGCGGCAGGCCGGTCAGCGCGACCTGGACGGTCGGGTTCTCCTGGGTCAGCGCGATGATCGGCCAGAAGAACTCATTCCAGGCCATGACGAAGGTCAGCATCGCGAGCACGGCCATCGCGGGCCGGGCGATCGGGAAGACCACATGCCACACCACCCGCAGCGACGACGCCCCGTCCACCCGGGCCGCCTCGATCAGCTCGGTGGGCAGCGCCTCCACGAGGTACTGCCGCATGAAGAAGACCCCGAAGGCGCTGACCAGACCCGGCAGGATGACCGCCTGCAGCTGGTTGGTCCACTGCAGCTCGGCGATGGCCATGAACAGCGGCACCACGCTGAGCTGCGGCGGCACCATCATCGTGCCGATGACCAGCAGGAGCAGCAGCGTCTTGAAGCGGAATCTGAGCTTGGCGAAGGCGAAGCCGGCGATGGTGGAGAAGAGCACCGTGCCCAGGGTGATGGCCCCGGCGACGATGACCGTATTCCACAGCGCCAGGCCCATGTTGGCGCCGTCCCACGCCTCGCCGAGGTTGTCCATGAGATTCCCGCCGAACCAGAACGGCGGCGGCGTCTCGGACAGCCGGGTCGAGGTCCTGGAAGCCGCGATGGCGGTCCAGACCAGCGGGAGCAGCGAGCCGAGGGTGAAGACGGTCAGCACGGTGTACGTGATCCAGCCGCCGTGCAGCTGCTTGCCCGCTTTTCGTACGCCGCGTACGCGCGCAGCCATTTACGCTCCCTCGCTCTTCTTGAGCCGCCAAGAGATCAGCCAGTTGATCAGCCCGATCACGATGAGGATCAGGAACATCGTCCAGGCGATGGCCGAAGCCCGGCCCAGGTTGAGCTCGAACCAGCCCTTCTCGTACAGGAAAAGACCCAGCGTCTGGTACTGGTGATCAGCGCCGCCCGCCGCCCCCGAGGTGCCGCTGAAGAGCAGCGGCTCGCCGAAGAGCTGGGTGGCGCCGATGGTGGAGACCACCACCGTGAAGAGGATCGTCGGGCGCAGCGACGGGATGGTGACATGGATGAACTGCTGCCACCGCGAAGCCCCGTCGAGCGCCGCCGACTCGTACAGGTCGTGCGGCACGGCCTGCATGGCGGCGAGGTAGATGAGCGCGTTGTAGCCGGTCCAGCGCCAGATGACGATGGTGGAGATGGCGATCTGGGAGGTCCAGTCGCCGTTCTCCCAGTCGACGTTGTCGATGCCGACCAGGCCGAGCGCCCAGTTGATCATCCCGTAGTCGCGGCCGTAGAGCATCGCGAAGACGAGGGTGGCCGCGGCGACGCTGGTCGCGTACGGGGTGAGGGCGGCGACGCGGAAGAACATCGAGCCGCGCAGCCGGTAGTTGAGCATATGGGCGATGCCCAGGGCCATCAGCAGCTGCGGGACGGTGGAGATGATGCCGATGGTGAAGGTGTTCTGGAGGGCGTTCCAGAAGAACTCGTCGTCCAGCAGCCGGGTGAAGTTGTGCAGCCCGGCCCACTCCATGTGGTTGGGGTCGTTGAGGGAGACGCGGTGCAGGGAGGCCCAGCCCGTGTACAGCAGCGGGAAGAGCCCGAAGGCCCCGAAGAAGATGAAGAACGGGGCGATGAAGGCGTACGGGCTCCACTTGACGTCGCGCTGATAGCGCCGGCTGCGCCGGGCCGCGCGCCGCTCGTCGCGCTGTGCGCCGGCCGGGACCGCGCCCTCCTCCCCCTTGGAGGGCGCGGCTGTCTCGGTCAGTTCAGTCACGAACTCACTGCTCCAAGAGGTCGTCGATCTTCTTCTCGGCGGCCTCCCAGCCCTCTTCGGGCGACTTGCCCTGCTGCTCGACCTGGAGGATGCCGATGTCGGTGATCTGCTGGAGGATCGGCTGGTCCTTCGGGCCGAGCACCAGGGTCGGGATGGACTTGGCGGCGTCGGCGAAGATCTTCCCGATCGGGGCGTCGTCGAAGTAGGCGTGCTTGGCGTCCGCTACGGCCGGGAGGTCGAAGGCCGCCTGCGAGCTGGGGAAGCTGCCCTGCTTCTCGAAGAGCTTCGCCTGCTGCTCAGGTGCGGTCAGCCAGGCGGCGAGCTTGGCCGCCTCCTCCTTGTTCTTGCCCGCGCTCGGCACGGTGAGGAAGGAACCGCCCCAGTTGCCGGGCTTGGGGGCCGGGGCGACGTCCCACTGGTCCGCGGCCTTCTCGCCGGCCTTGTCCTTGATGTAGCCGAGCATCCAGGGCGGGCAGGCGACGGTGGCGAACTTGCCGTTCGCGTAGCCCTGGTCCCACTGCGGGGTGAACTGCTTGTACTTGGCCGTCATCTTGCCCTTGATGGCTTCCATGGCGAGGTCCCAGGAGGCCTGGACGCCCTTGCTCGTCTTGTAGATGACCTTGCCGGACTTGTCGTAGTAGCGGGTCGCGTAGCTGGAGCTGGAGCCGTTGTAGAGGCTGGCGCCCGAGTCGACGAAGGTGGTGCCGTCGGGTGCCTTCTTCATGAAGTCGGCGCCGGTGTCCACGTACTTCTGCCAGTCGCCGGCCCACAGCTTGCCGACCTCTTCGCGGTCGGTGGGCAGGCCCGCCTTCTTGAAGTGGTCCTTGCGGTAGCAGATGCCCATCGGGCCGATGTCGGTGCCGAGGCCGATGGTCTTGCCGTCCTTGGCGGTGGCCTGGTCCCACTTCCAGGGCAGGAAGCTGTCCTTCTCGACGCCGGGGGCCTTGCCGAGGTCCTCGAACTTCTGGGCGTGCTGGGTGACGACCTCGTTGATGTTGTTGACCTCGACGGCCTGGATGTCGGCTAGGCCGCTGCTGGACGCGAGGTGGGTGAGGAGCTGCGGGTAGTACTGGTCGACGCGTTCGATGGAGTTCTGCTTGATGACGATGTCCGGATTCGCCTTCATGTACTCCTTGTAGAGCCCGGCCTCCTTGAGGCCGAAGACGCCGAACACACCCACGGTGATCGTGGTCTTGCCCTTGCCGCCCTCGCCGGAGCTGCCGGGCTCGTCGTCGTCGCTGGCGCAGCCTGCGGTGAGTCCGGCGGCGAGAGTGAGTGCGGCCAGACAGGCTGCTGCTCTGTGGAAGGTACGGGGCGTACGGGTGCTGACGGCCATGCCTAACGCTCCTTGCGGCTTTCGACGGCTTGATGGGACGAGTACGTTGGGAGCGCTCCCAGTTGTGATGTGTTTAAGACTCTCGCTCCGTGGCGGAGTGTCAAGGGATCCGACAGATTTTGTCTTCGGAGGTGTCGATGGATCAGGCGCGGCGGATGGGCGGGAACGGCGGCCGGACACGCGGCGGTTCGGCCGGCAGGAGCGGCCGCCGAGGGGGCCGGCCGACCCTTGAGGAGGTGGCCGCGCGGGCGGGCGTCGGGCGCGGCACCGTATCCCGGGTGGTCAATGGATCGCAGCAGGTCAGTCCGGAGACGAAGGCGGCGGTGGAGCGCGCGATAGCCGAGCTCGGATACGTACCGGACCGCACCGCGCGGGCGCTGGCGGCGGGCCTGACGGACGCGGTGGCGCTGGTGATCCCGGAGCCGGAGGAGCGGCTGTTCTCGGAGCCGTACTTCGCGGCGATCATCAGCGGCGTGAGCGCGGAACTCGCCGCATCCGACAAGCAGTTGCTGCTGACGCTGAACCGGGACGCGCAGGAGCGGCGGCGGCTCGGCCAGTACCTGAGCGGCCACCGGGTCGACGGCGTGCTGCTGGTGTCCGTACACGAGAATGAGCCGCTCCCCGACCTGTTGCGGCAGCTCGAGCTGCCCGCTGTGCTGAGCGGGCGGCGGACGGCCGGGGAGGCGGTGCCGTACGTCGACTCGGACAACGTCGGGGGCGCGCGGGAGGCGGTGGCGCACCTGGCGGCGCGGGGGCGGCGGGCGATCGCGACGATCGCGGGGCCGCGGGACATGTACGTGGGGCAGGCGCGGCTCGCGGGCTACCGGGAGGCGCTAGGGGAGGCGGGGCTGCGGGCGCGCGAAGACCTCGTCGCGTACGGGGACTTCACCGAGGCGGGCGGGCGGGCGGCGGCGCGGGGGCTGCTGGGCAGGGCGCCGGAGCTCGATGCGGTCTTCGCCGCGTCGGACCTGATGGCGGCGGGTGCGCTGCGGGAGCTCCGGGCGGCCGGGCGGCGGGTGCCGGAGGACGTGGCGGTGGTGGGCTTCGACGACTCGGCGGTGGCGCGGCATACGGAGCCGGGGCTGACCAGCGTGCGGCAGCCGGCGATGGAGATGGGGCGGGCGATGGTGCGGCTGCTGCTGGCGGAGATCGCCGAACGGAGCGCGGAGCCACCGCATTTGGTGCTGCCCACGGAGCTGGTGGTGCGGGGGTCGTCGTGACGGGAGGGTCTGTGCAGTGCGTCGTGACCTGGGGGCGTAACCCTCAGGTATGAGGCGTGGACCGCGCGTTGGCGGACGCTTATCGTTGGCGTGCCCACGACACGGGCACATCCGTGGGCACACCCCCCACCCGTACCACGGCACCAGGAGGCCGTATGCGTACGAGACTTGTCCCGACCGCGATCGCCACCGCCCTGGCCGCGACCGCCGCCTGCGGCGTGCTCGCCTTCCCGGCCGCCGGGCTGGACGCGCAGGACACCAGGCCGCCGCGGGTCGAGGTGCTCGAACACGGCTCCGCGCCCGACACGGCCGTGGTCAGTGGCATGAACGAGCCCGGCACCAAGTTCCACGTCGAGGCCGCGGACACCGCGGCGGCGAAGACCCTGGAGATCGACTACCAGGTGCAGGAGACCGGCTACTGGTGCGGCCCCGCCGCCACCCGCATCGCCCTGTCCGCCCGCATCGCCGCGCCGAGCCAGGCGGACCTGGCGGCGCAGCTCGGCACGACGGAGGCGGGTACGGACCACATCAGCCAGGTCACGGGCGTGCTGAACGCGAACCTGGGCACCGGCTGGTACGAGACGAAGGAGATGCCGAACGACCCGCCCACGCAGGCCCAGAAGGACCTGCTCTGGCAGGACATCGTGACGGACATCGACAACAACTACCCGCTCGTCACCAACATCGTCGCCCCACCCGGCAACCAGCCGCCCGGCTACCCGCCGGACCAGACGATCTACCACTACTTCTCGGTCATCGGCTACGACGACGCCCAGCGCACGGTGCTGATCGCGGACCCGGCGTCCTTCGGCGGCAATCAGATCTATTGGCTGTCCTTCGACCAGTTGTCGACCCTGATCCCGCCGAAGGGGTACGCGGCGTAGGCAAATCCGATGGAGCGGTGCGATCGGGCGTCGGTACCGTCCCTGGGTGACGTATCTGAGCGGACTGGGGTATCTGCTGGGGCTGGAGGGTGTCGCCCTGCTGCGTGGGCTGCGGGAGGGGAGCGCCGACCGGGACTTCGTCGAGGCGCGGATCGCCGAGGTCCGCAAGCTGCTCGACACTCCCGGGCTCACCCGGGCCGCATCGGTGGAGGCGGCGACCGGAGCGGTCAGCACGGCCGAGGTCTACCGGGACTGGGCGGCGCACTACGACGCACCCGGCAACCAGATGATCGACGTCGAGCAGCCCGTCGTCCAACGCGTCCTCGACGGGCTGCCGGTCGGGAGGGCGCTGGACGCGGCCTGCGGCACCGGCCGGCACACCGCCCACCTGCACCGGCTCGGTCATGACGTGACCGGCGTCGACGCCTCGCCGGAGATGCTCGCCCAGGCCCGCCGGCGGCTGCCGGCCGAGATAGGCCTCTGCCGGGCCGACCTGGCCCGACTGCCGCTGGCCACCGACTCGGTCGATACGGTCGTCTGCGCGCTCGCTCTGACGCACGTGGCCGAGCTCGGCGAGGTGTTGGCCGAGTTCGCGCGGGTGCTGCGCCCCGGCGGCCACCTGGTGCTCTCGGACGCCCACCAGCTCGCCTCCTACCTCAGCCCGACCCTCGCCCGCGGCCTCGACGCGACCGGCCGCCCGGCCCTGCTCACGGAATACCACCGCCCGCTCAGCGCCTACCTGGCCGCCGCCCTCCCGCTCGGCTTCCAGGTCCGCCACTGCGAGGAACCCACCCGCCCGCGCCCGGGCATCGACGCCACGATCGACGCCACGGGCCCCCCGGACCCGCTCCCGACGGAGATGTCCTGGGACCTCCCGTATTGGTGCCCAGCGGCATCAGCAGCAGCCCTGGACGGCTCCCCGCTCGTGGTCGTCTGGCACTTCCAGCTCGCATGATCCTCACGCAGCGCCTCCGGCTGGAGCCGGTCGGCCCCGACAAGGTGGCTGACCTGTGGCTCGTACACAGCGACGACGCGGTATGGCCGTGGTACGGCAGCAAGCCGCCGACCTTTCAGGAGATGGAGCGGCGGGCCGCGTCCATGGGCGACTCATGGCGTCTCCACGGCGTCCACAAATGGATCGCCTACGACCGCGTGACCGGCGAGGTCGTAGGCCGCGGCGGCCTGTCACGCACGCCGATCGACGACGACTGGGGCCAGCTCTACGCCTTCCTCCCACCCGAGCCGTGGGTCCACACCGCGCACGAGAGCCGCCACCCCTTCCCCGCCCACGCCCACTGGGCCGAGCTCGGCTGGGCGGTCCGCCGCAAGTTCTGGGGCAGCGGCTACGCAGCCGAGATCGGCCGCGCCGGCCTGACCTACGCCTTCGACACGCTCGCCATGCACGCCGTGATCTCCTGCACCCTCCGCCACAACACCCGCTCGCGCGCCGTAATGGAACGCATCGGCATGCGCTACGCGGGCGAGATCCGCAGCCGCGGCCTCGTCAAAGGAGCCGAGGGCGAACAGGACGACGCCCCGTACGCAGTCTGCGTGCGCCACCGAGAGTGACGGCCAGCCGCTCCCCGCGCCTCGCGGACCACCTCGTCGTGGGGGACGGTGTCAGCATTGCCCATGACAGTCCGCGGTGGACCGCGGGTGGGAGGAAACGATCAAGGCCCCGCCCCGGATTTCCCGGGGTGGGGCCTTGATCACTAAGGGTGAGTGACGGGACTTGAACCCGCGGCCACCTGGACCACAACCAGGTGCTCTACCAACTGAGCTACACCCACCATGTCCGCCGCGACGTGCGCAGCGGCCGAGTAGAAGTGTACAGGGTCCGGATGGGTGCTCGCCTCCGGCTTTAGGCGTCGGGGGTGGGGGGTGTGGCCTGGCGGGCTGCGATGGAGCGGCAGGTTTCGGAGTCGGGTCCTGGCTGGGGGACGAAGATCGCCTCGCGGTAGTAGCGGAGCTCGGCGATGGATTCGCGGATGTCGGCGAGGGCGCGGTGGTTGCCCGCCTTGTCGGGGCTGTTGAAGTAGGCGCGCGGGTACCAGCGGCGGGCCAGCTCCTTGATCGACGAGACGTCCACGATCCGGTAGTGGAGGTAGTCCTCCAGCGTCGGCATGTCCCGGAAGAGGAAGCCGCGGTCGGTGCCGACCGAGTTTCCGCACAGCGGGGCCTTGCCGCGGTCCGGGACGTGCTTGCGGATGTACGCCAGCACCTGCTCCTCGGCGTCCGCCAGCGTCGTACCGCCGTCGAGCTCCTCCAGCAGCCCGGACGCGGTGTGCATCTGGCGCACCACGTCCGGCATCGTCGCCAGCGACTCGGCGGGCGGGCGGATCACGATGTCCACGCCCTCGCCGAGCACATTCAGCTCCGAGTCCGTGACCAGCGCCGCCACCTCGATGAGCGCGTCCGTGGTCAGGGAGAGCCCGGTCATCTCGCAGTCGATCCACACCATCCGGTCGTTCATGAACTTCACCTTATGCCGCGGTCGCGCTGCGCGGGGACCGTCGGGCGCGCGGGACCGCCGCCGGAGGGGCCTCCGGCGGCACTTCCGGTGTGGCTTCCGTAGCCGCCCCCGACGCCTCCTCCGCCGCCTTCGTACGTGTCCTTGTCCGGCTTCTCGCCGGAGCCGGCCCCCGACCCGCCCCCCGACTCCCCGGAGCCCGGATTGCGCGCCCTGAAGGCCGCCCGGTACGCCGCCGGCGACGACCCGAGCTGCCGCCGGAAGTGCCCGCGCAGTGCCACCGGCGAGCGGAAGCCGCAGCGGCCCGCGACCTCGTCCACCGAGAAGTCCGACGTCTCCAGCAGCCGCTGCGCCTGCAGCACCCGCTGGGTGATCAGCCACTGCAGCGGCGCCGAGCCGGTGAGCGTACGGAACCGGCGGTCGAAGGTGCGCCGGGACATGTACGCGCGGGCCGCGAGCGCCTCCACGTCGAACTGCTCGTGGAGGTGCTCAAGCGCCCAGGCGACCACCTCGGCCAGCGGATCGCCGCCGATCTCCTCCGGTAAAGACCTGTCCAGGTGCCGGTCGGGCGCCGCGCCGGCGCCCGAGCCCGCGGTCGCGGCGGCACCGGGCGCGGTGCGGCGCCCGGGGACCACGAGGCGGCGGGCGAGCGTGGCCGCGGCCTCGGGGCCGTGGTCCGTACGCACGATGTGCAGGCAGAGGTCTATCCCGGCGGCCGTGCCCGCCGAGGTGAGGATGTCGCCGTCGTCGACGTAGAGCTCGCGCGGGTCCACGTGCACCGACGGATAGCGCTTGGCCAGCGTCGGGGCGTACATCCAGTGCGTGGTCGCGGGGCGGCCGTCCAGCAGCCCGGCGGCGGCCAGGGCGAAGGCTCCGGTGCACAGGCCCGCGATCCGCGCGCCCTCGTCGTGCGCCCGGCGCAGCCCCTCCAGGGCCGCGGCGGGCGGCGGCTCGGTGATCGAGCGCCAGGCCGGTACGACGATGGTGCCGGCCTTGGAGAGCGCCTCCAGGCCGTGCGGGGTGGCCAGCTCCAGGCCGCCGGTCGTATGCAGTGGCGGCTCCTCGCCCGCGCAGACCAGCAGGCGGTAACGGGGCCCGGCGGCGTCGTGGCGGCCGTCGCCGAAGATCGAGAGGGGTATGGAACTCTCAAAGATCGGACCGCCGCTGAACAGCAGCACCGCTACCACCTCGCGTCGCCGGCGTTCGCGTACCGCCGTGGTGGTGCTGGTGGTTCCCGGTGCAGACGCTGCCGCCCGCCCGCCGTGCGGCGCGGCGGTGGAGTCCTGGCTCATTCCGCAAAGCCCCCCTCGGTTGTCCCGTCCGACGCGATCGGCCTGCAAGATCAAATCTACTGTGTCCCCAGGGGCCACCGGGACCAGTTGACCATCGCGTGCTTAGTCGACATGGAAACTTGGCGCGAAGCATTCGATCACGAAGCGTTGCACCACTCGCGCTCGGTGTGAAGTGCGCCTTTCATAGCGGGCGACCCTTGCGGGCTTCGTGCGCCCGCAGCGCGCCGGTACGACCAGGTGGCAGCACTCTTGACGACTTTGGGCATCAACTTCCGTAAGTAGAAGGGAAGTTGGCCGAAAAATGCGGGTCGCAGGGGTACTTTGGGCCGCTTCTCGACCGCTTCTCTGCACAGGTGGCATTCTCAGGCCGCCGAAATGGACCCGCCGGCAAGCCCGCGGACCAGCCGGGGGGCGCGGCGAAGGCGCACGGGAGCGCGGGGGGCGACCGGGCGGACCGCCCCCGACGGGACCCGGGGCATTGCGCGAACCGCCTGAGTCGGGCATGCTCCCGTAAACCCCTCGCCGGGGCGTCAGGCAGCACGCAGGTTTGAAGCTCTGTGCAGGCGGGGAGTGTCGCCGTACCCTTGGGGTAAGGGCTTGGGAAGATGCTTCCCGGACACTGCGGCCGTTGTCGTACGTCAGGAGAGCAGACCCCCTCCATCAAGCCACCAGCACGCTAGGAAGAGTCAACAGCCCTTTCCTTCCGCTCGCATGAGGACTCCCTTCGCAGAGACGACGATGGCCGGTCACGAAATTCCCGAACCCGCGGACCGCAAGCAGTTTGCCGACCTGACGGCGGACTTCGATGCGGTGATCGAAGCTGAAGCCGAACCGCGCCGGACCTGCGATCCGGCCTTCAAGCACGGAGTGGTGGTGGGCTTTGACGGCTCCACCTCCAGCGAGCGCGCGCTGGCGTACGCGATCGGCATGACGCGGCGGTCCGGCTGCGGCCTGATCATCGTGCATGTGGCGAACCGCCTGCCGACCACGGTCTGGGCCGGCTGCGAGCCGCCCGTCTTCGTGGACGTACCCGACCACCGGACCGAGGTGCTGGGCCTGGAGCTGGCCTGCGCGGACTATTTGTCCGAAGTGTCCTGGATTCTGGTGGAACGTGGCGGTGACATCTGCCACGAACTTGAGGAAGTCGGGCGGGAGTACGAGGCCGACGCGATCGTCGTCGGCTCCACGCACGGCGTCGTCGGCCGGATCTTCGGCTCGGTCTCCGGGCGGCTGGCTCGGCGCGCCAAGCGGCCGGTCGTCGTCATTCCCTGACGGGCGGCCCTGCCCTCTTCTCCCGTACGTCAAGCATCCGTTGACCGGACGAAAAATACCGACGCGTAGATGTTGTTTGTGAATTTGTGAGGGGCATATAGGGGGAAGCACAACAGCACAGCACGGAAGGGAGCCCGCCGTGGACAAAGACGTCTCTGCGGGAAGCACCACCTCATCGCTCGGCTACCTCCTACTGGGCCTGACGCTGCTGTCGTTCGGCCTGGTGCACACCGATGTGATCAGCGGCACCGGCGCCGCTGACGTGACGGATCTCGCGCTGTACGTGGGGGGCGTCGCCCTCTTCGTCACCGGACTGCTGGAGCTGCGCTCCGGACAGTCCTTCACGGGTACGGCCTTCGCGGGCCTCGGGGCGTTCTGGTTCACGTGGGCCAGCGCCGCCGACGCCTCACTGTCGGCCAACGCCGCCGGACTGTTCCTGCTGATGTGGGCGGTCCTGGCGCTGAGTCTGGCCTTCGCCTCGGCCTCGGCCGGGCGACTGACCGAAGTCGTCTACGGGCTCCTCTTCATCAGCCTGCTGCTGATGGCCATCGGAAGCCTCGCCGACGCGGGTGACCTTTCGAAGATCGGCGGGTGGGCCGCCGCGGTGTCAGGCGCGACGTCTTGGTACGTCGCGACCTCGGCGCTCGCGGGCTGGCCGGCCTCGCTGCCACGACGTGCTGCCGACCGGGAGGTGACGGTCCCCGGATAGGCAGCCGCACTGCCGGCGTAATGGGCGACGCCGGCACAGGGGAGGCGACCCCTCGCGCGCTCTTGGTGGCTGCGCGTGAGGGGTCGCTCGCCGTTTGCGGGACCGGCTCCGGCCCTACTCCACCGTCACCGACTTGGCCAGGTTCCGCGGCTTGTCGATGTCCCGGCCCAGGGCGAGGGCCGTGTGGTACGCCAGCAGCTGGAGCGGGATGCCCATCAGGATCGGGTCCAGCTCGTCCTCGTTCTTCGGGACGATGATGGTGTCGTCGGCCTTCTCCTGGTCCTGGTGCGCGACCGCGAGGATCCTGCCGCTGCGGGCCTTGATCTCCTCCAGGGCGGCGCGGTTCTTCTCCAGCAGGTCGTCGTCGGGGACGATCGCGACCGTCGGCATCGCCGGCTCGATGAGGGCGAGGGGGCCGTGCTTGAGCTCCGAGGCCGGGTAGGCCTCGGCGTGGATGTACGAGACCTCCTTCAGCTTCAGCGAGGCCTCGCGGGCCACCGGATAGCCGCGCACCCGGCCGATGAAGAGCATCGAGCGGGCGTCGGTGTACTGCTGCGCCAGCTTGGCGATCTCGTCCTCACGGGCGAGGATCTCGGTGATCTGCTCGGGCAGCTTGCGCAGCCCCGCGATGATCCGCTTGCCGTCGGCGACCGAGAGGTCGCGGATCCGGCCGAGGTGGAGGGCGAGCAGCGCGAAGGCGACGACCGTGTTGGTGAAGCACTTCGTCGATACGACACAGACCTCGGGCCCCGCGTGCACGTACACGCCGCCGTCCGTCTCGCGGGCGATCGCCGAGCCGACCACGTTCACGACGCCCAGGACGCGCGCTCCCTTGCGCTTCAGCTCCTGCACGGCGGCGAGGACGTCGTAGGTCTCGCCGGACTGGGAGACGGCGACGTAGAGGGTGTCGGGGTCCACCACCGGGTTGCGGTAGCGGAATTCGGAGGCGGGCTCGGAGTCGGCCGGGATCCGCGCCAGCTCCTCGATCAGCCCGGCGCCGATCTGCCCCGCGTGGTACGACGTACCGCAGCCGAGGATCTTGACCCGGCGGATCTTGCGGGCCTCGCGCGGGTCCAGGTTCAGGCCGCCCAGGTGGACGGTGGAGAAGCGGTCGTCGATGCGGCCGCGCAGCACGCGGTCGACGGCGTCGGCCTGCTCGCTGATCTCCTTGTGCATGTACGTGTCGTGGGCGCCCATGTCGTACGACGCCGCCTCGTACTCCACCGTCTCCGGCGAGGCGGCCGTGCGGGAGCCCTCGCGGGTGGTGTAGGTGCGGTAGTCGTCGGCCTTGATGGTGGCCATCTCGCCGTCGTCGAGGGTGACGACCTGGCGGGTGTGGGAGACGAGCGCGGCGACGTCCGAGGCGACGAACATCTCCTTCTCGCCGATGCCGAGGACGACCGGGGAGCCGTTACGGGCGACCACGATCCGGTCCGGGAAGGCGGCGTGCAGGATGGCGATGCCGTACGTGCCCTCGATGTGCCGCAGCGCGTCGCGGACCTTCTCCTCCAGCTTGTCCGCCTGGGAGCGGCCGATGAGGTGGGCGAGGACCTCGGAGTCGGTCTCGGAGGCGAACTCGACGCCGTCCGCCTCCAGCTTGGCGCGCAGCTCGGAGGCGTTGTCGATGATGCCGTTGTGGACGACGGCGACCTGGCCCTCGGCGTCCAGGTGCGGGTGGGCGTTGACGTCGTTGGGGGCGCCGTGGGTGGCCCAGCGGGTGTGCGCGATGCCGGTGGTGCCGGCGAAGCGCTTCGGCAGCCGGGAGTCGAGGTCGCGGACGCGGCCCTTGGCCTTGGCCGTCTTCAGGGTCGCCGCCTTGCCGGAGGAGGGCTTCGAGGTGATGGCGATGCCCGCCGAGTCGTAGCCGCGGTACTCCAGGCGCTGCAGGCCTTCGAGGAGCAGGGGCGCTACGTCGCGCTTACCGATATACCCAACGATTCCGCACATACCGTTCCTTGTTTGTAGATGGAGTGGCTTAGGTGGCGAGGGTCAGCCGTACACGATGCGACGCAGCTGCCGCTGCGACAGTTCCGGTGCCGCGACCGCCCGGTGGGGCAGCTCCTGTGCGATGCGGCGGAAGATCTCGTCGTTGACGAAACCCTGCGCCTTCAGCTCGCGGTGGCGCCTGCGGACGTACTCCTCGGCCGGCTCGTCGAAGTACGCGAGCACGTCCTGGATCACCCGGGCGGCCTCGCCGCGCTGCAGGGGCGCGCTGCGCACCAGGTGATCGATGAGGTCGTCGTGCATTCGTCGATACTGCGCGAGGATCTCGGGCTTTCGCAAGAATCCTGCCCGATATCGGGCAGGAACGTGTCCATTCCGCTTCCGGGGTGGGGTTCATGGAATGGTCTACACCTTGACGGCATCGGTGCGCGGGAGTACGCATATGGATGCTCCGTCGTGCTCCATGCCCATGACAGTCACGCAAGTTCACGCACCGCGGCTCCCCTCGGAAGGGATTCCCTGTGAGACGTCGTACTGCCCGTACTCGCTTGCGCCACCTGCTCTGCGCCCTCCTGCTGACCACCGGCACCGCCGTAGGCGCCACCGGAGCCTCCGTCGACGCGGCGGCACCCGCCGCCTCCGCCGCCGCGCCGCCCTCGCTGGGGAACGTGATCCCGGCGCCCACATCCGCCAAGCCCGGCGGCAGCCCGTACGAGATCAGCGCGAAGACCGTCATCCGCACCGACCGCACCGGGGCCCCGGTCGCGCGGCAGCTGGCCGAGCTGCTGCGGCCGTCGACCGGCTACGAGCTGCCGGTCACGACGAAGTCCGGCGACAGCGGCATTCAGCTGCGTACGTCGGCCAAGGAGCGCCCGCTTGGTGCGGAGGGGTACCGGCTGAAGTCCGGCCGGGCGGGTGTGGTCATCTCCGCGTACAAGGCCGCCGGGCTCTTCCACGGCATCCAGACGCTGCGGCAACTGCTGCCCGCGGCGGTGGAGTCGGGCTCCGTCCAGGCCGGTCCGTGGAAGGTCGCGGGCGGGACCATCAGCGACAAGCCCCGTTATGGGTACCGCGGCACGCATCTGGACGTGTCCCGGCACTTCTTCAGCGTCGACAAGGTGAAGAAGTACATCGACCAGATGTCGCTGTACAAGATCAACCGACTGCACCTGCACCTCTCCGACGACCAGGGCTGGCGGATCGCGATCGACTCGTGGCCGCGGCTGGCTACTTACGGCGGGTCGACGCAGGTGGGCGGCGGAGCTGGTGGTTACTACACCAAGGCCGACTACAAGGAGATCGTGCGGTACGCGGCCAGTAAGTACCTGACCGTGGTGCCGGAGATCGACATGCCGGGGCACACGAACGCGGCGCTGGCCTCGTACGCCGAGCTGAACTGCGACGGCGTCGCCCCGCCGCTGTACACGGGGACGGACGTCGGCTTCTCGTCCCTGTGCGTGCCGAAGGAGATCACGTACGACTTCGTGGACGACGTCATCGGCGAGCTGGCGGCGCTCACGCCCGGCGAGTACATCCACATCGGCGGGGACGAGGCGCATTCGACCAGCCATGAGGACTACGTGAAGTTCATGAACCGGGTGACTCCGATCGTGGCCGAGCACGGCAAGAAGGTCATGGGCTGGCACCAGATCGCTGCCGCGGATCCGGTCAAGGGTGAGTTGGCGCAGTACTGGGACACGACGGGGGCGGCGAGTGCGGATGTCGTCGCGGCGGCGAAGGCGGGTACGAAGTTTGTGCTGTCGCCGGCTAACAAGCTGTATCTCGACATGAAGTACAACAAGGACACTCCGCTGGGGCTGAGTTGGGCCGGGTATGTGGAGGTCCAGGACTCGTACTCCTGGGATCCCGGCAACTATCTGCAGGGTGTGCCGGGTGACGCGGTGGCGGGGGTTGAGGCGCCGCTGTGGTCGGAGACGCTGTGGGAGAGCGACCAGGTGGAGTTCATGGCGTTCCCGCGGCTGGCGGGGGCGGCTGAGCTGGGGTGGTCGCAGGCGTCGGCGCTGAGTTGGGACTCGTACAAGGCGCGGGTCGGGACGCATGGGCCGCGATGGACGGCGATGGGGATCGACTTCTACCGGTCGCCTCAGGTGCCTTGGTCTTGATGATTGGTGCCCACCCGCCCACCCACCCGCCCGTTGCTCCGTGCGGCGCTGCCGCGGGGGCTTTGGGTGGGTGGGCCGGGGTGGGGTTCCACGACACCACCGAAAAAACGCTGTGGTCGGCTGCCGCTGGGGACGCTGGGTTTTTTCGGCGGCGTCGTTCCACCCCACCCCTCCTACCGCTGCCGGCAACGGGCGGGCGGGTGGGTACAGCCCCGGCGCGAAGCGCCGAAGGGTTTTACGCGGCCTCGGCGCGCAGGTCGTCCTCCGAGGCTCCGCGGCGCCAGTAGCCGGTGAACGAGACCGCGCGGCGGTCCACGCCGCACTCTCCGACCAGGTGGCGCCGTAGCGTCTTCACCATCCCGGCCTCGCCTGCCAGCCAGGCGTACGGGCCGGGGCCGCCCGGCAGGGCGGACTCCCGGAAGGCGGTCGTCAGGGCGGCCTGGCCGCCCTCCGTGAGCCAGGTGATCTCCGCCTTCGCGGGCGCGGTGAGGGGCAGGCGGTCGTCCGGGTGCGGGACCGTGAGCCAGGCCCGTACCGGGATGTCGTCCGGCAGCGACTCCAGGATGGCCGCCGCGGCCGGGAGGGCCGTCTCGTCCGCCGCAAGCAGCACCTCCGAGGCGCCATCCGGCAGGCGGAAGCGGACGCCCGCGTTGTCCGGGACCGCCGGGCCCAGGAAGATCAGCCGGTCGCCGGGCCGGGCCGCCGCGGCCCACGTCGCCGCCGGCCCTGCCGGCTCCGCGTGGAGCACGAAGTCGATGTCGACCTCGGTCGCGCCGCCCGCGGCGGATCGCTGGGCGCGCACCGTGTATGAGCGGAGGATCGCGCGCAGCGCGGGGTCCATGGCCCGGTACGCGTCGAACCAGCCCTCGCCGGTCGGCATCACCGGCGCCTGCTGCCCGGGGTGGGGCAGGAAGAGCGACAGGCTCTGGTCGCGGCCGCCGGCGGCGAAGCCTGTCAGGCCCGGGCCGCCGAAGGTGACCCGGACCAGCGACGGGCTCAGCTGCTGTGTCCGTATGACATCGGCGTCGAAGAAACGGAAGGGCTCCGTCATCCTCAGCTGACCTTCTTCGCCGACTCGATCGCCTTCGCCAGGTCCTCGAGGATCGGGGCGCACGCCTCGTACGAGTAGATCGGCTCGGTCACGCGCGGGATGACCTGGCCGGCCTTCACCGCGGCCAGCTTCTTCCAGGTCGGCTTGGCCTCCAGGGCCTTCGGCTGGAGGGCCTGGGTGCGGTTGTCGAGGAGGATGATGTCGGCGTCGTACTTGTCCGCGTTCTCCCAGCTGAGCTCCTCGAAGAAGCCGTCGGCGGAGAGCTTCTTCGGGACGACGATGTTGACGCCGAGCTCCTGGAAGTAGCGCAGGTCGGCGGAGGGCTTGGGGGCGGAGACGTAGAAGAGGTCGTCGCTGCCGGAGCCGACGAGGACCTTGATGTCCTTGTTGGCCTTGGCGACCTTGCGGAGGCGCTCGGCGGCGTCCTCGAAGCGCTTCTTGGCCTTGGTGACCTTTTCCGCCTTGAGGTCCGCGCCCAGCGACTCGGCGAGCTGCTCGTGGCGGCGCAGCGGCTCGGTGAGGGTGGTCTCGGCGACCATGAGGCCGACGCTCGGGGCGAGGGAGTAGATCTTGTCCTTGCTGTCGTCCGGGACGGACCACAGGGTGTCCTTGAGGAACATCGAGCTGACCAGCAGGTCGGGGGAGAGGGCGGCGTACTTCTCGATGTTGAACTTGCCCCAGGCGTTGCCGAGGATCTCCACCTTGTCGACGGGCAGGTTGCCCGCCTGGACGTCGGGCTTGCCGCCCTTGGTGGTGGTCGGGCCGAAGACCGCCTTGCAGAGGATGCCGTAGTCGTAGAGCGCGGCGGCGGTGCCGGTGAAGGCGACGATGTTCTTCGGCGTGGAGTCCGCCTTCGCGGTCTTGCCGCGGTCGTCCTTGAAGGACCAGGGGCCGGACTCCTTGCCGCCGCCCGAGCCGCCCTCTCCCTTCGAGCCCTTGTCGTCGCCGCAGGCGGCGAGCAGGGACGTCAGGCCGAGTGCGCCGCCGGCGGCGAGGATGCCGCGGCGGGAGAGGGGGCTGCGGGGGGCGTTGGGCATGGCTGCGCTGCTTTCGCTCGGACGGGTGCAAGTTAGGGGAGCCTAACCTATGTGCCCGGTCCGTCAGAAGGGGAGCCCGAGATCGCAGCGCACCGGAGCGGGGTGGGCGGGGTCGAGGGCGTTCTCGACCATGGTCCGCACCCCCGCGTCAAAGGCGAGCCCGACGTGTCCCACGCGATCCCAGGGGCAGACGTCCTGGACGGTGATGTTGCGCACGCCCGGTTCGTTGATCGCGGCCGAGGCATTCGGGGTGATGGCCTCGTCGTAGCGGCTGATGATCGTCGTGTAGTCGATGCCGGGCTGGGCGATCGGCCCGGTGTTGAGCTCCTTGACGATCGGGGAGTCCTTCATGACGTCCGTACAGGCCTGGCCGCAGGTGTCGGAGATCTTGTCCCGCAGGTTCAGCAGATCGACGATCGAGATGACGCCGAACAGGTCCGTTCCGTGCGTGGGCGGGGCGAGGGC
This sequence comes from Streptomyces boninensis, assembly GCF_048572725.1. NCBI lineage: Bacteria > Bacillati > Actinomycetota > Actinomycetes > Kitasatosporales > Streptomycetaceae > Streptomyces > Streptomyces boninensis. Next base: position 3,505,147 of record NZ_CP183837.1, on the reverse strand, counting down.
GACCACCTTGCCGACCTTGCCGGAGGCGCCGGGGATCGCCTTGGGGACGTACTCCACCAGGAAGCCGCCCTCGGAGTGCCCCACGAGGTCCACCTTCGCGGCCCCGGTCTGCGTGCGTACGGTGTCGATGAACTTCGCGACCTGCTGCGCGGAGTCGGCGATCGGCGCGAGGCCGTTCGCGAAGCTGTCCGGGGCGGTGCCGCCGTAGTTCAGTGAGTAGACGCAGTAGCCCTTGTTCGCCAGGCTGGGGCCGAGGTAGGACCAGCCGTTGTACTGGTTGCCGCTGAGCCCGTGCAGCAGGATGACGGGTTCCGGATGCGCGGCGGACGGGCGGCAGCCGGGCACGTTGACCCCGTTGGCGGGGCGGGCGGCGTTCTGGCCGCTCAGCAGCCAGGCGGTCTCGTTCGCGCTCATGGTGACGAAGCCCTCGACGCGGTACGGGGGTGGGCCCTCCGCGGCGGCCGTCGCGTCGCCGGCGTTCAGGGCGAGGACGGCCGCCGCCGCGACGGCAAGCGAGATCAGCTTTCTGTTCACGCGTACTCCTCTCAGGCCGGCGGCGCTTCGCCGACCTTGCGGATGACGGGGAGGTAGAACAGGTAGGTCGGGGCGGGCTTGGGGGAGCCCCAGGTCTGCTGGGACATCGTCCGGAGCCGGTGGTCCAGGGCGCGCTCGGCCCGGGGCTCGCTCCAGGACGGGTCGTTGAACCAGAGGGAGATCTTGGAGCCGAGGTTGCCGCCGGGCTGGGTGACGCGGCTGCCGTCGACGAAGACCGACGGATCCCAGCCGTCGTAGAGCGCTGCCTCCGGCGCCGTCAGCAGCTGCCCGAGCGCGTCCGTCGTGTAGTACGTCGGGGTGTAGGCGGCGTTGAGGACCCGGTGGCCGCGGGCGGCCAACTGCGGTGCTGTATAGGCGGGGCCGGTCCAGGGGAGCGCGCCCAGGCCGTGCTGGGACCAGTGCTCGACGACGACGTCCGGGTTGACGGTTACGGTGCCGCCGGGCCGGAGGCCGTCGTTCCAGACCCGCGTCGTCTTACCCGCCGTCTGGACCAGGCCGTCGGCCCAGTTGATGTAGCGGCGCAGCGCGTCCTGGGAGGCCGTGTCCTGCAGGTATTCGTCCGCGCCGACGTGGAAGTAGCGGCCGGGGAACAGCGGCAGGAACTCCGTGAAGAGGTCCCTCAGGAGGTCGTACGTCGCGGGCTTGCTCAGGTCGAGCATGCCCGGGGCGAGCTTCAGTTCGGGGTGCGCCGCCACGACCGGATCGGCGTGGGCGGGGAAGTCCAGCTCCGGGATGATCTCGACGTTGTAGTCGGCGGCGTACGTGATGAGGTCGCGGATCTCCCGCTTGGTGTAGTGCTGGTCCGCGACGATCTCGGGGTGGGTGCCGCTCTCCAGGCGGAAGCCGCCCGAGTCCGACAGGTGCAGGTGGAGGACGTTCAGCTTCAGATAGGAGAGTTCGCGGATACGGGCCCGGAGGAAGTCCGTCGACAGGTACTTGCGGCCGAGGTCCAGCATCAGCCCGCGCTCCGGGTACGCCGGCCAGTCCACGATGGTCCCGGCGGCGATCGCCGGGTTCTGGTGGATGAGCTGGAGGACCGTGCGGGTGCCGTTGAAGACGCCGTGGTCCGTGGCCGCACGGATGGCCAGGACCGATCCGATGTCGGCCCGGTACGCCTCGCGGCCGGCGTGGCCGGGGTCGGCCGTCCGGAGGCTGATGTCGCCGGGCGATGCGCTTCCGACAGCCGTACGGACCCGTACCCCGGTCATCGACGCCAGATCACCGGCCAGCCGGTCCGCCGTACGCCCGAGGACCGGCGCGTCGGCAGCGGACAGGACGACGCGGGTGTCCTGGCCGAACCGGTAGGAGGCCCCCTGCCCGGCGAACCACTCCTGCACCGCCGGGATGGTGACCGGCGGCGCGGAGGCAGCCGCCGCCGGGGCGGGGAAGACGGCGGGTGACAGCAGTGCCAGCGCGGCACCGACGCCGATAAGTAAACGTCTCATAGCCACCATCCATGCTCGGGGAAGGTTTCAGCGCGCCGAAGTAAAGCACTGATGGCTATTGATTGCCAGTATGTGAATAAGCATTAGGTGGATGGTTGCGGATTAAGATGTCATCGATGACCACCGAGGAGGCACGCCGCCGGCCCCGTGACCGCAGGGCGAGCATCGTCGCGGCCGCGGCGGCGCAGTTCCACGACCGCGGCTACGCGGCCGTGACGATGGGCGGCCTCGCCGCGGAGGTCGGGATCACCGCGGCCGCGCTGTACCGGCACTTCCGGGGCAAGCAGGAGCTCCTCCAGCAAACGGTCCTCGACGGGCTCGGGGGCTTCCTCGGACCCGCCGACGCCGCCGCCGACCTCGACACGCTGATCGAGGCGTTCGCGCTCGCGTCGCTGGACCGGCGGCGCCTTGCGGCGCTATGGCTGCGCGAGGCAAGGCACTTGACCCACGATCAGCGGGCAGAGGTCAAGCAGCGGTTCAGCGCCGTCGCGTCGCGCGTGGCCGCTTTGCTGGCCGAGCGCCGCTCCGACCTGTCAGCGGCCGACATCGACCTTCTGGGCAACGCCGCGCTGGCCGTGCTCTCCAGCCCGGCGCAGCACGGCATTGAGCCGCCGCGAGCGCAGTACGCCCGGCTGCTCGCCGCCATGGCCGCGGACGTTATGGAGGCGCCGGCGCCCGGGATCGGGCCGGGTGAGCGGGCAGCGGCGCCGGTGCGGGTGCCGGTCCCGGAGTGGCGCCGGACCTCGCGGCGCGAGGAGTTGCTCGCCGTAGCCGCCCACCTCTTCGCCGAATGCGGCTACCCGGCCGTGTCGATGGAGGACATCGGCGCGGGCGCGGGCATGGCAGGCCCCAGCGTCTACAAGCACTACCCCGGCGGCAAGGCCGAGATCCTCGTAGCCGCCTTCCAGCGCGGCCACCAAGTGCTGCAGTACGAGATGGCCCGCGCGCTTGCCGCCGCGGAATCGGCCCGCGACGGCCTCGAACGGATCATGCACTCCTACGCCCGGCTGGCTGTGGAGAGCGTCGACCTGGTCGGCGTCCTGACCACGGAGGCCGGGCACCTGCCGGCCGACGCCCGGCAGCAATTCCTGCGCGACCGCCGCGACTACCTCGACGCCTGGGTACGGCTGCTGACCTCATCCTGGCCCGGCCTGGACACCGTCGACGCACGGCTCCGCGTCCATGCCGGCCTGGCCATCGTCAACGACTGCGTCCGCACGCCGCACCTGCTCCCCATCGCCGGACTGGACGTGGCGCTGGCGCGCCTCGGGCTGGCGGTCCTTACGCCGTAATGGTCCTTCCGCATTCAGATGACTACACAGAGTTGCGGAAGCGTAATTCCGGGAAGTATAATTCCGTAAATGCGAAGCAGTGTGCGGTTGGCCAAGCCGGAGGACATGTTCGATCGCGAGTGGGAGTGGAGCGAGCTCACCGCTTTCGCCGCCGACACTGCCCCGGGGGCGACGCTGGGTGTCATCTCCGGTCGCAGGCGACAGGGGAAGTCCTTCCTGCTGGACGCTCTCGCGCGAGCGGCCGGAGGCTTCTACTTCTGCGCGTACGAGGGCACCCAGGCGGAGTCCTTGCGCCGCTTCGGTGATGAGCTCGGGCGCTATCTGGGGAGCGTCGCACCCATGCGGTTCGAAAGCTGGGAGCAGGCGGTGGATGCGCTGCTGGCCCTGGGGCGGGACCGGCCGCTCCCCGTAGTGCTCGACGAATTCCCCTACCTGGCCCGGCACACCCCCGCCCTCCCCTCCATCATTCAGGTGGCCTATGGGCCGCGGCGGCCTGAGCGGATTGAGTCGCGCACCCGCCTGCTGCTCTGCGGCAGTTCGATGTCGTTCATGGGCGGGCTGCTGAGCGGCACCGCGCCACTACGTGGCAGGGCGGGTCTGGAACTCGTCGTGCAGCCTCTGGACTACCGGCAGGCGGCGGCGTTCTGGGGCCTCGAGGACGACCCACGGCTCTCCTTTCTGGTGCACGCTGTCGTGGGCGGCACGCCCGCCTATCGCCGGGAGTTCGTACGCGATGACGCCCCGTCCGGCATGGATGACTTCGATGCGTGGGTGTGCCGGACCGTTCTGTCGCCGAGCTGTCCCCTCTTTCGCGAAGTGCGCTACCTGCTCGCCGATGACGCTGATATCCGGGACCGCGCGCTCTACCACTCCGTACTGGCCGCATTGGCGAACGGCAACGCCACATCGGGACGCGTCGCCAGCTACCTTGAGCGGCCGGCGAGTGACATCACGCACCCGCTCACGGTGCTGCGCGACTGCGGGCTCGTGGTGAAGGAAGCCGATGCCTTCCGGCGCAACCGCCAGACGTATCGCGCGGCCGATCCGCTGATCACCTTTGACCACGCCATGGTTCGCCCGAAACTCCCCGCGCTGGAGCGGGGAGCGGCGGATCAGGTGTGGCGAGAGGGGCAGGCGAAGTTCCGCTCGGCGGTCGTCGGGCCGCACTTCGAGCAGTTGTGCCGCGACTGGGTGGCGCACTTCGCGGCCACGGATACGTTCGGCGGCATGCCGATCGACGTCACCCACGGGATGGTCCCTGATCAGGCGCGGAAGATGTCCCACGAGGTGGACGTGGTGGTGCGCGGCGCCGTAGGACAGGACAGCGGGCTGCTGCTGTCGGTGGGCGAGTGCAAGTGGGACACGGTGATGGGCACCGGACATCTGGAGCGGCTGCAGCACATCGTCGGCCTGCTCGACAGGCGTGGTGAGAACATCTCCCATCTCCGCCCCGCCTGCTACAGCGGCGCGGGCTTTACGCCGGAACTGTGGGCGGCGGAGCGGAGGGGTGAGGTGGTGCTCGTTGATCTGGAGCGGCTGTACAGGGGTGAGTGAAGTCCGCGGATCGGCTACGCCGAGACCCCCAGCTCACGGGCGATGAGCATCCGCTGCACCTCGCTCGTCCCCTCCCCGATCTCCAGGATCTTGGAGTCGCGCCACATGCGGGCGACCGGGTATTCGTTCATGAAGCCGTAGCCGCCGTGGATCTGGGTGGCGTCGCGGGCGTTGTCGACCGCGATCGTGGAGGAGTAGAGCTTGGCCAGCGCCGCCTCCTTCTTGAAGGGCTCGCCGTGGACCAGGCGGGAGGCGGCGTCGCGCCAGGAGACGCGGGCCGTGTGGGCGCGCATTTCCATGTCGGCCAGCTTGAACTGGATCGCCTGGTTGGCGCCGATCGGCTTTCCGAAGGCGTGGCGCTGTTTGGCGTACGTCACTGACTCGTCCACGCAGCCCTGGGCCAGCCCTGTCGCCAGCGCCGAGATGGCGATGCGGCCCTCGTCCAGGATGCGGAGGAACTGCGCGTAGCCGCGGCCCTCCTCGCCGAGCAGGTTCGCCGCCGGGACGCGGACGTCGGAGAAGGACAGCTCGCGGGTGTCCGAGGCGTTCCAGCCGACCTTCGAGTACGGGGCCGCGACCGTGAAGCCGGGGGTGCCGGACGGGACGATGATCGTGGAGATGCGGGGGCTGCCGTCCTCCTTGCGGCCCGTCACCGCGGTGACCGTGACCAGGCCCGTGATGTCCGTGCCGGAGTTGGTGATGAAGCACTTGCTGCCGTTGATCACCCACTCGTCGCCGTCGCGGACGGCGGTGGTGCGGGTGCCGCCGGCGTCCGAGCCGCACTCGGGTTCCGTAAGGCCGAAGGCGCCGAGCATTTCGCCGGAGCAGAGCTTCGGGAGCCACTCCTGCTTCTGGGCGTCGGTGCCGTAACGGAAGATCGGCATCGCGCCCAGCGAGACGCCGGCCTCCAGGGTGATGGCCACGGACGAGTCGACACGCGCCAGCTCCTCCAGCGCCAGGCCGAGGGCGAGATAGTCGCCGCCCATGCCGCCGTACTCCTCCGGGAAGGGCAGGCCGAAGAGGCCCATCCGGCCCATCTCGCGGATGATCTCGTACGGGAACTGGTGGTTCTCGTAGTACTCGCCGATCTTCGGCGCGACGACGTCGTGCGCGAACTGCTCGACCGTGCCGCGGAGTTCTTCGAGCTCGGCGGGGAGGCGGTGATCGAAAGTCATGGCGGTCAGGACTCCTTGTGGGGCTGTGTTTGCTGCACCGAGAGTGCCGTTACGGTGCGCGACGGGCTCGGGCGGCCGAGGTGGGCCGCCATCCACGTGCTGGTGGCGACGAGCTGGTCGAGGTCGACGCCGGTCTCGATGCCGAGGCCGTGCAGCATCCAGACGAGGTCTTCGGTGGCGAGATTGCCGGTGGCGCTCTTCGCGTACGGGCAGCCGCCGAGGCCGCCCGCGGAGGCGTCGACGACGGCGACGCCGTGCTGGAGGGCGGCGAGGGTGTTGGAGAGGGCCTGGCCGTATGTGTCGTGGAAGTGCACGGCGAGGTGGTCGGTGGGGACGCCTTCCTGGTTGAGCTGGGAGAGGAGCTCCTGGACGTGGCCGGGGGTCGCCACCCCGATGGTGTCGCCGAGGCTGAGCTCGTCGCAGCCCATGTCGGCGAGGGCCTTGGCGACGGTGACGACCCCGTGGAGCGGGACCGGGCCCTCCCAGGGGTCGCCGAAGCACATGGAGAGATAGCCGCGGACGTGCAACCGCTCCTCCTTCGCCTTGGCCACGACCGGCTCGAACATGGCCAAGGACTCGGCGACCGTGCGGTTGAGGTTGCGCTTGGCGAAGGTCTCGGTGGCGCTGGCGAAGACCGCGACACCGCGGGCGCCGAGAGCCTGGGCGCGGTCCAGGCCGCGGGAGTTGGGGACGAGGACGGGGAGATGGGCGTCGATGTCGGCGAGCTGCGGGAACAGCTCCTCGGCGTCGGCGAGCTGCGGGATCCACTCCGGGCGGACGAAGCTGGTGGCCTCGATGGTGGTGAGGCCGGCGGCCGCGAGGCGGTGGATGAACTCGGCCTTTACGGGGGTGGGGATGGCCTGCTTCTCGTTCTGCAGGCCGTCGCGGGGGCCGACCTCGTGGATACGGACCCGGGCCGGGAGGCCCGGCGCCGGGAACTGCATGGGGAGTGCGCGGTCGGTCATGCGCCGGGCTCCTTCTCGTCGAGCTCATCGGGCTGTACGACGGCCAGGACCTGATCCATGGCGACCGTGCTGCCGGGGGTCACGTCGAGTTCGGTGACGGTGCCGGCGTGGGGCGCGGCGATAACGTGCTCCATCTTCATCGCCTCCACGACGACGAGGCTCTGCCCGGCTTCGACGTGGTCGCCCACGGCGGCCTTGACGACGGTGACCGTGCCGGGCATGGGCGCGGTGAGGGCGTCGGCGCCCTCGGCCACGGCCCCCTGCAGGGAGGCTGTCACCGGGTCGTGGTCCTGGAGCTGCCAGGTGTCGCCGTCGCGGGCGATCCAGACGCCGTCGCGGTCGGGGACGACGGTCCGCAGGGGCCGGTCGGAGCGCACCGCGACCCCGTCGACCTGCGCCTCCTGGCCGCGAAGGCGGACCTCGACGGGCTCGTGCCCGGGGACCCGGAAGTGCCGTACCGTCCACGCCGGTTCGCCGCCCAGCCGCCAGCCGTCCGGCACCGAGAACGGGTCGACCCAGCCCTCGCCCGCGGGCGCCTGGGGAACGCGCGCCCGCGCGGCCGCCACGTACACCTCCTCCGGGACCTCCCCCGGAATCAGCCCCGCCGCGACCCGGTCCACCAGCCCCGTATCCAGGTCCCCGGCCACCACATCGCCCTGCGCCAGCAGCCGCCGCACGAAGCCGACGTTCGTATCGACCCCGAGGATCACCGTCTCCGCCAGCGCCGCCCGCAGCCGCCGCAGCGCCGTCGCGCGGTCCGGGCCGTGGGCGATCACCTTCGCGAGCATCGGGTCGTACGAGGTCCCGACCTCCGAGCCCTCGTAGAGCCCGGAGTCGACGCGTACGCCCTCGCCGGACGGCTCCCGCAGCATGCGGATAGTGCCCGCCGACGGGAGGAAGTCCACTCGCCCGTCCGCCGACACCCGCGCGACCTCCGCGCACACCCGCGCCTCGATCGCATGGCCGGTCAGCTCGATGTCGTCCTGCCCGAACGGCAGCCGCTCGCCCGAGGCGACCCGCAGCTGCCATTCCACCAGGTCGAGGCCCGTCACCAGCTCCGTCACCGGGTGCTCGACCTGGAGCCGCGTATTCATCTCCATGAAGTAGTACGAGGCGGGGTCGTCGCCCGGCACGATGAACTCCACCGTGCCCGCGCCCACATACCCGCACGAGCGCGCCGCCTCCACCGCCGCCGCGCCCATCGCCGCGCGCGTGGCGCCGTCGAGGAGCACCGACGGCGCCTCCTCCACGATCTTCTGGTGCCGCCGCTGCAGCGAGCACTCGCGCTCGCCGAGGTGGATCACGCCGCCGTGGGCGTCCGCCAGCACCTGGATCTCGATGTGCCGGGGGCGGTCGACCCAGCGCTCGACCAGGAGGGTGTCGTCGCCGAAGGACGATCGCGCCTCGCGCCGGGCCGCCGCGATCTCCTCCGCGAGCGCGGCCTCGTCCCGTACGAGCCGCATGCCCTTGCCGCCGCCGCCAGCCGAGGGCTTCAGCAGCACCGGCATGCCGATCTCGCGGGCCGCGGCGGCCAGTTCGGCGTCGGTGAGGCCGCTGCCGGAGGAGCCGGGGACCACCGGGACGCCGGCGGCCTTGACCGTCTCCTTGGCGCGGATCTTGTCGCCCATGAGCTCGATCGCCTTGGCCGGCGGGCCGATGAAGGTCAGCCCCGCGTCCTCGCAGGCCTGGGCGAAGGCCGCGTTCTCGGCGAGGAAGCCGTAGCCGGGGTGCACCCCCTGCGCGCCGGCTTCCGCTGCCGCCCGTACCAACTCATCGGCCGACAGATACGACTCGATCCGTACCGCCGTGTCGGCCTCCGCCACATGCCGGGCCGAGGCGTCCGCGGCTGTGAAGACCGCCGCCGAGCGCACGCCGAGGTCGCGGAGGGTGCGCATGACGCGGACGGCGATTTCGCCTCTGTTGGCGACCAGAACTGTCTCGAACATCCTCATCACATCCGGAAGACGCCGAAGGCCGGGTCGCCCAAGGGGGCGTTGGCGCAGGCGGTCAGGGCCAGGCCGACGGCCTGGCGGGTGTCCAGCGGGTCGATGACGCCGTCGTCCCAGAGGCGGGCGGTGGCGTAGTAGGCGTTGCCCTGCGATTCGTACTGCTCGCGGACCGGGGCCTTGAAGGCCTCCTCGGCCTCCGTCGGCCAGTCCTCGCCGCGGGCCTCCAGCTGGTCGCGCTTGACCGTGGCCAGTACGGAGGCGGCCTGCTCGCCGCCCATGACCGAGATCTTCGCGTTCGGCCACATCCACAGGAAGCGGGGGGAGTACGCGCGGCCGCACATCGAGTAATTCCCCGCGCCGTACGAGCCGCCGATCACGACCGTCAGCTTCGGGACCCGGGTGCAGGCCACCGCCGTCACCATCTTGGCGCCGTGCTTGGCGATGCCGCCCGCCTCGTAGTCGCGGCCGACCATGAAGCCGGAGATGTTCTGGAGGAAGAGGAGGGGGATGCCGCGCTGGTCGCAGAGCTCGATGAAGTGGGCGCCCTTCTGGGCCGACTCCGAGAAGAGGATGCCGTTGTTGGCGACGATGCCCACCGGGTGGCCGTGGATCCGGGCGAAGCCGGTGACCAGGGTCTGGCCGTACTCCGCCTTGAACTCCTGGAAGCGGGAGCCGTCCGTGATCCGGGCGATGACCTCGCGGACGTCGTACGGGGTGCGGGAGTCCACCGGGACCACGCCGTACAGCCCGGCCGGGTCGTGCTTCGGCGGCGTCGCCGGGCGTACGGACCAGGGGAGCGGGCCGCGCTCCGGGAGCGTGGCGACGATGTTCCGTACGATCCGCAGCGCGTGCGCGTCGTCCTCGGCGAGGTGGTCGGTGACGCCGGAGGTGCGGGAGTGCACCTCGCCGCCGCCCAGCTCCTCGGCGGTGACGACCTCGCCCGTGGCGGCCTTCACCAGGGGCGGGCCGCCGAGGAAGATCGTGCCCTGGTTGCGGACGATGACGGCCTCGTCGGACATCGCGGGGACGTACGCGCCGCCGGCCGTGCAGGAGCCGAGGACGGCGGCGATCTGGGGGATGCCGGCGCCGGACATGCGGGCCTGGTTGTAGAAGATCCGGCCGAAGTGCTCGCGGTCGGGGAAGACCTCGTCCTGCATGGGGAGGAAGGCGCCGCCGGAGTCGACGAGATAGAGACACGGCAGCCGGTTCTCCAGGGCCACCTCCTGGGCGCGCAGGTGCTTCTTCACTGTCATCGGGTAGTACGTGCCGCCCTTGACCGTCGCGTCATTGGCGACGATCACGCATTCGCGGCCGCTGACCCGGCCGATGCCGGCGATCACGCCCGCGGCCGGGGCGGCGTCGTCGTACATCCCGTTCGCCGCCAGGGGGGCCAGCTCCAGGAACGGGGAGCCGGGGTCGAGGAGCCCGTCCACCCGGTCGCGCGGGAGCAGCTTGCCGCGGTCGGTGTGGCGCTTTCGGGCCTTCTCGCCGCCGCCCTCGCGTGCTTTGCTCAGCTTGGTGCGCAGCTCGTCGACGAGGGTGTGGTGCGCCGCCTCGTTGGCCTGCCACGCCTCGCTCGCCGGATCGGCGGTCCCGGCCAGCACCGGTGCGTCGTCCACTTCGGCCCCTTCAAGTTAGTCGCCGTTAACCAACCGGCTTCAGGTTAACGCTCACTAACGCGCGTGTCTACAATGGCCTTCATGACCACGAACGCCGCACCCGCCGGCTCCGGCCTCAGCCGCCGCGAGCAGATCCTCGGCGAGGCCGCCCGGCTCTTCGCCGAGCGCGGCTTCCACGGCGTCGGCGTGGACGAGATAGGCGCGGCCGTCGGCATCAGCGGCCCCGGGCTCTACCGCCACTTCGCGGGCAAGGACGCGATGCTCGCGGAGCTCCTGGTCGGCATCAGCGAGCGGCTGCTGGCGGCGGGCAAGCAGCGCACGGCGGCGGCCGAGGGCGACGCCCTCCTCGACTCCCTCATCGAGGGTCACATCGACTTCGCCCTGGACGACCGCTCGCTGATCACCCTCCACGACCGCGAGCTCGACCGCCTGCGGGACGAGGACCGCAAGCTGGTGCGGCAGCTGCAGCGGCAGTACGTGGAGCTGTGGGTGGACGCGGTCCGCAAGGTCCACCCGCGCCTGGCCGACCCGGAGGCCCGCACGGCCGTGCACGCGGTCTTCGGCCTCCTGAACTCGACGCCGCACCTGAGCCCGCGAGCCTCGCTCCCGGGCCGGACGGAGACGGCAGCGCTGCTGTACCGAATGGCGAGAGGCGCATTCGCCTGCGCGACCGGTGGGTCAACGTCGAGCTGATGTGCAGGAACCGGACCCGCTGAGGCCGCAACGGCCTCACGCGCAGCCGCCCTCCATCTTCGGCCAGGCCTCCACGCCGTCCGGCGTGCGGATGTATGCCGTCTGCTTGTCGGCGGCGAGCCAGAGCTTCCAGTGCTTGTAGCGATAGCCCGTGTTGCGTGCGTCGGGCGGCAGGGTGGCGTCGCCGTCGTACGGAGAGCTGAGGGCGTCCTTGCCCAGGACGCCCTTCGGGTCGCGGGCGTAGTGGGTGTCGTTGCTCATTGCGATGAAGTGGGCGCTCTGCCAGTCGCAGTGCTCCGGGCCCGGGTTACTCTCGATCTTTGTGGTCGGCACCCGGTGGCCCTCCCGGTCCACCCAGATCTCCAGCCCCATCTTCTTCGTCACCGCCGGCGCGAACTCCGCCGGATCGCACTGTGCCGCCGTCTCCGGACCCCAGCCCGGCCGCTGCGACTGGTCCTCGGCGACCACCACCGCGTGCTTGGTGCGGCCTCGCACGTCGTACGAGAAGAGGACCCGGCCGTCGCGGCGGGCCTCGATGCGGAAGGCGTAGGGCGGCTCGTCGCCGCCCTCGTGGTCGAAGTAGTTCGCCAGGCCCTCCTCGGGGGAGCTGCCGCCGTCCTGCTTGCTCCAAGGGTCGGATTCGCCGCCTGAGTAGAGCTTGCCGTCGCACTCCAGCGCCTTGCCCGCGGAGCCGGCCATGATCAGCATCTCCTCGGGGTTCGGCTCCTCGCCCTTGGGGTCGACTTCCCGGCCCTTGTCGTCGAGCCGCCCGGCGTACGGCGCCTTTGGCGCCTTCCCCTTCGCTACCAGCGGCGGGCCGTCGTCCCCGCAGCCGGCCAGCGCCACCGTCAGCAGCCCCGCCGCCAGCACCGCCCCGTAAGCTCTCGTCCGCATCCGCCCCTCCCGCCCGTCCCGCTGCCGGTCGGACGTGGGGCGCGCCACGCTGGTTCCCCCTGGACAGCCGGGATAACCCACGGGTAGCTTCGGCTGAGCAAGCGCTTAGGTGGGCGCGTCGTCAGCATGGCCGGAGGTAGACGTGAAGCGGACCGTATTCAATGAGGACCACGAGGCGTTCCGGGAGACCATCCGGGCCTTTATCGAGGCCGAGGTCGTGCCGGTTTACGAAGAGTGGTTCGCCGCTGGTCAGGCTCCGCGGGACTTCTACTACAAGCTGGGTGAGCTGGGGATCTTCGGCATCAATGTGCCGGAGGAGTTCGGGGGTGCCGGGCTCGACACGCACAAGTTCGAGGCCGTCCTGTACGAGGAGACCGCCCGCGCCGGCGTCCAGTTCGGCGGCTCCGGCGTGCACGTCCTCCTTGCCCTCCCGTACATCAAGATGCTCGCTGACGACGAGCAGAAGAAGCGCTTCCTGCCGAAGTTCGTCTCCGGCGAGGAGATGTGGGCGCTCGCCATGACCGAGCCGGGCACCGGCTCCGACCTCGCGGGCATGAAGACCACCGCCAAGCTCTCCGAGGATGGCACGCACTACGTCCTCAACGGCTCCAAGACCTTCATCACCGGCGGCGTGCACGCCGACCGCGTGATCGTCTGCGCCCGCACCGCCGCGCCCCGAGAGGACGACCGGCGCTACGGCATCTCGCTCTTCGCCGTCGACACCAAGGCCGAGGGCTACTCCATCGGCCGCAAGCTCGACAAGCTCGGGCTGCGCACCTCCGACACGGCCGAGCTGGCCTTCGTGGACGTGAAGGTCCCGGTCGAGGACCTGCTCGGCGAGGAGAACAAGGGCTTCTACTACCTCGGCCAGAACCTGCCGTCCGAGCGCTGGGGCATCGCCTTCGGCGCGTACGCCCAGGCCGCCGCCGCGGTGCGATTCGCGCAGGAGTACGTCACGGACCGGACCGTCTTCGGCAAGACTGTCGCGTCCTTCCAGAACACCAAGTTCGAGCTCGCCGCCTGCCAGGCCGAGGTGGACGCGGCCCAGGCCGTCGCCGACCGCGCGCTGGAGGCCCTTGACGAGGGCGAGCTCACCGCCGCCGAGGCCGCCTCCGCCAAGCTCTTCAACACCGAGGTCGCGCACCGGGTCATCGACCGCTGCCTGCAGCTGCACGGCGGCTACGGCTACATGAACGAGTACCCGATCGCCCGCCTGTACGCCGACAACCGCGTCAACCGGATCTACGGCGGTACCAGCGAGGTCATGAAGTCCATCATCGCGAAGTCGATGGGCCTGTGATCCTTCCTTCATGAGCGAAGCACTGAACGACCTGCTCGATCTGCTCGACCTGGAGCGGATCGAGCAGGATATTTACCGGGGCCAGTCCCGTTCCGCCGTCGTCCCCCGCGTCTTCGGCGGCCAGGTCGCCGCGCAGGCGCTGGTCGCCGCCGGACGCACCGTGCCGGACGGCCGCCCCGCACACTCCCTGCACGCGTACTTCCTGCGCCCCGGCGACCCGGGCGCGCCGATCGTCTACACCGTCGACCGGATCCGCGACGGCCGGTCCTTCACCACCCGCCGGGTGGTCGCGGTCCAGCACGGCAAGCCGATCTTCCACCTCTCCGCCTCCTTCCAGGCGGCCGAGGAGGGCATGGAGCACCAGGAGCCGATGCCGGCCGCGCCCGACCCGGACACGCTGCCGACGGCCGAGGAGTCGCTGCCGCGGTACGCGCATCTCTTCGCGGACCCCGGCATCGTCGACAAGATCCTCGAGGTGCGCGGCGCCGTCGACCTGCGGTACGCGGAGCCGCCGCCGTTCGTCACCGCCGGGCAGCCGCGCGAGCCGCGACTGCAAGTCTGGTTCCGTACGAACGGCAAGCTGCCGGACGACGCCGACTCGATGCTGCACATCTGCCTCGCCACGTACGTCTCCGACATGACGCTGCTCGACTCGGTGCTGCTCGCGCACGGCCGCGGCGGCTGGGCGATCGGCGACGTGGTCGGCGCGAGCCTGGACCATGCGATGTGGTTCCACCGGCCCTTCCGGGCCGACGAATGGCTGCTGTACGACCAGGAGTCGCCGACCTCGCAGGGTGGGCGCGGGCTCGGCAAGGGGCGGATCTTCAGCCGGGACGGGCGGCTGGTGGCGTCCGTGATCCAGGAGGGTGTGGTGCGGGTGCCGCGGGGCGCGTAGCCCCGCGGGCCTCAGCTCGCGTAGCCGTGCAGAAAGGCCCGCACGCCCTGGCGCACCGCATCCGTGAGCTGCTGGTCCGTCACCTTCTGCACCCGGAATGACGGGCTCGTCGGCGACGTGAGCAGCGCCAGGTGCAGCGACGCGCGCTCCGGGTCCGTAATGCGCAGCAGGCCGCGGTCGGCCAGCTCGGCCAGCCGGTCCGCGAGGGCGCGGTGGACGCGCAGCGGGCCGGCCTCCTGCCAGGCGTCGATGGCGGCGCGGGGGATGTGGTCGGCGTCCGCGTTGATGTGCTGGACGAGCCGGAAGTGGCGGGACTGGGCCGGGTCCGGGCGGTGCCAGTCCAGGCCGAAGTCGATCAGGTCCGGCTCGAGGTCGGTGACCTTGCGCAGATGCCGGTCGATGATCGCCAGCTGGGCTTCGGCGACCCGGGTCGCGCTGTAGAGGATCACGTCCCCGAAGAGCGTCGCCTTGTCGGTGAAGTGGTTGTAGATCGTGCGGGTGGAGACGCCCGCCTCCTTGGCGATGGTGTCGATGCCGGCGCGCGTATAGCCGTCGCGGGCGAAGACCGTGAGCGCGCCCTCCAGCACCGCCTGGCGTTTTTCCGTGCCGCGTCGCGGCGTATCCGTGCTGGTCATGGCGGCTCCCTGGCTTCTAAGTACAACGCTCGTTGCATTAAGTGCAATGTTCGTTGTACTTTACCTGAGGAAGGCACTTCGACACGACTGCCAGGAGCTACTCATGTCCCGTAACCCCCTCCGCATCGCCCTCGTCATCGGCAGCACCCGCCCCGGCCGCCGCGGCACGCTCGTGGCCGACTGGGTCGCGGACGTGGCGCGGCGGCATCCGTCCGCGGAGGCCGGCGAGGCCGTCTTCGAGACCCTGGATCTGGCCGCGTACGAGCTGCCGCTGCTGGACGAGGCGATCCCCGGCATCTTCGGCGACTACCAGAACCCGCACACCCGCAAGTGGGCCGAGATCATTGCCGGTTACGACGGCTTCGTCTTCATCACCCCCGAGTACAACCACTCGGTGCCGGCCGCCCTGAAGAACGCCATCGACTACCTCTTCGCCGAGTGGAACGACAAGGCGGCGGGCTTCGTCAGCTACGGCATCAACGGCGGCGTGCGGGCCGTGGAGCACCTGCGGCTGACGCTCGGCGAGCTGAAGGTGGCCGATGTGCGTACGCAGGTGGCGCTGTCGATGTTCACCGACTTCGTGATCAGCGACCCGCTGGAGGCCGGGGTCTGCGCGCCCGGCGAGCACCAGGAGCCGACGCTGAACGAGATGCTGGCCGAGGTCGTCGCCTGGTCCGGCGCGCTGCGCCCGCTGCGCGAGCGCGCCCGGGAGACCGCGGGGTCCGTGTCATGACGGCCGGGCGGCGCAGGCGCAGCTCCGCCGCGACGCTCACCGTCGTCCTGCTGGGCTTTCTCACCCTCCCCATGTCGATGTCCGGGACCACGGTCGCCGTCCCCGGCATCGGCCGGGACCTGGACGCGTCCGGCGGCTCGCTGCAATGGGTGGTCACCGGCTACTTCCTGATGGCCTCGTCCTTCATGCTCGTGGCCGGCTCGCTCGGCGACCTCCTCGGCCGCCGCCGGGTCTACCGGGCCGGGGCGCTGCTCTACGGCGCGGGCACCCTCGCCAGCGCGGCGGCGCCCGGCGTCCTCTTCCTCGACGTGGCCCGGTCGGTGACCGGCATCGGGGCCGCCGGGGTGATGGCGGGCGGCGGCGCCATCCTCGCCGCGACCTTCGAAGGCCCGGCCCGCACGCGGGCGTTCGCCGCCGTCGGCACGACCGCCGGGGTCGGGCTGGCCGCCGGGCCGACGTTCGCGGGCTGGCTGGTCGGCGGGGTCGGGTGGCGCGCCACCTTCGCCGTCTTCGCGGTGGTCGCGGCGCTGCTGCTCGCCGGTACGTTCGCGATGCCGGAGTCGCGGGCGGGGGAGCGGCCGAAGGTGGACTGGGCCGGTGCGGCGCTGTTCATCGGCGGTCTCGGCGCGGTGTTGTATGCCGTGACGCGGGGTGCGGATGCCGGGTGGGCGAGCCCCGGCGTGGTCGGCCCGCTGGCCGCGGGGGTGGCGCTGCTCGCGGTGTTCCCGCTGGTGGAGCGGCGGGCGGTGCGCCCGGTGCTTGATCTGAGCCTGCTCGGCAACCGCCGCTTCATGGGCTGGATCCTCGCGGCTGTCGTGATGGCGCTGGGGATGGCGGGCGTGATCGCGTACCTGCCGAGCTATCTCCAGGGCGCGAGCGGCCTTACGGCCGGGGGCGCGGGGCTGGTGATGCTGATGCCGTCGGCGCCGATGCTGCTCGTGCCGCCGCTCGCAGGGCGGATGATCAACAAGGGTGCACCGCCGCGGCTCCTGATCACGATCGCCCTCGCGGCGATCGCCGCGGGGAACGCGTGGCTGACGGTGCTCGACCCCGACCTCGGTCCGTACGGACTGCTCGGCCCGCTGGCGACGATCGGCGCGGGAGCGGGGCTGGCCGCGGGCATCATCGACGCGCAGGCGATGAGCCATGTGCCGGAGGAGCGGGTGGGGATGGCGTCGGGGCTGCTGAACACGGTCCGCGGGGGCGTGAACGCCCTGGCGATGGCGGTGTTCGGGGCGGTCCTGGTCGGCCTGCTGAGCGGTCGGCTCGGGTCGGGATCGCTCGCGGGCGAGGTGGCGGCGGGGGCCCTCCCGGGCCAGGGCGCGCGACAGGACGAGCTGGCCGGCCAGCTCACGGGCGCCTGGCAGACCGCACTCTGGGGCGTGGCGGGCCTGGCGGCCCTGGGCGCAGTGGCAGCGTGGATGCTGCTGTCTCCCGCCGGGCCGCCGCGAGTGGCGGCCGGTGCGAGCCGCATCGGCGGCCGCCGGAAACGTCCGGGCCCACCCGTCCCGCCCAGCGGGACGCCTGCCCCCGGTGAGGCCGTCCGCTAGTCCGCCAGCCCCGCTGCCTGCAGCAGGTATGCCGTCATCGGCGCGTAGAAGCGCGGGTCGACCACGTGGTCGTCCAGCGGGACCGTCACCGACACCGTGCCCTCCGCCTCGCCGCAGAACAGCGCCGGGTCGTTGCTGTCCGCGAAGGACACCGTGTCGAGGCCGCGGCGGCCCGCGCAGCCGGCCCAGCCGTGGTCGGCGACGACCAGGTCCGGCAGCGGGGAGCCCGCCGCCTCCAGGCCGTCGAGGATCGCCGTCATCGGCTCTGGGGCGTGGGTGTGCCACAGCGAGGCGCCGCGCTCCAGCACCGCCACGTCGCAGAACTGCTGCACGTACCCGAACGACTCATCGCTGCCCGGCCCGACCTGCAGCCCGACCGGGATCTGCACGATCTCGCACCCGGCCGCCGCCAGCGCCGCGGCGATCGACCGGTGCACGTCGAGCAGCCCGCCGGGGTGCCCCGTCGCCACCAGCACCCGCTGCTGCGCCGCGGCGGCCTTGCGCAGCGACGTGGCCATGCGGTGCAGGCCGTCGACCGTGAGCTCGGGGTCGATGGTGTCGGCGCCGGTCTCGTGTGCGGGGTCGGGGTTCACGCCGACCCGTTCGGCCATGAGCGCCAGGACCTGGGCTTCGGACCAGCGCTCGGGCAGGTCCTCCAGGCCCAGCAGGTAGCGGCGGTTGCCGCGGGACAGCTCCAGGTAGTTGTTGCGGTTGTGCTGGCGGGTTGTGGCCACGTCGCCCGCGATGCGGGTGCGGACCAGGTGGTCGATGAGCTCGGTGCGGCTGGGGGCGGGAGCGGCGTTTATCGGCATGCCGCCATTCTTGCCGATACTGACGCCGATCCCGCGGCCAACCTCGACGCCGACCCGGCCGCCGCCATCCGCCGTACGCCCCACACCGCCAGCCCCGCCGCCAGCACCGGCGCGACCCGCCGCGCGAGGATCCCGTTGCCGTCCTTGCTCATGCCCTGTCCCGGCAGCATGCCGACCCGCACCGTCAGCTCCCGGTTCGCGAGGTCGCGGAGCACCGTGCGGAGCTGGTCCACCGTCGAGTTCCCGGCGATCATCAGCTCAAGCGTGCGCCGCGCCACCTGCTCCTTGGACGCCAGGTCGCGGACGAGCTCCATCATGACGTCGCCGAGCGCGTCCTCGAAGACCTCCAGCGCCGAGAGCTCGGGAGCCACGCATCGCACCGAACCCTCGATGTTCGCGACCGACTTCCCGAGCATGCCGATCATCGGGCTCGTACGGATCCCGCGCTGGGCGGCCGAGCGCAGCACGGTGGTGAGGGTGACGCCGAAGTTCAGCTCCTCCAGCGTGGCGGAGCTCACCAGCGGCACCAGCCGCGTCATGTCCTCCTGGAAGCCCGCCAGATCGGCCCAGGGCGTCGCCCGGCCCAGCTCCGTCCAGGCCGAGACCAGTCAGCGCGCGTCGTTCTGGGCCAGGCTGGTCAGCGCCATAACGCCCAGCGAGCCGAGGTTGCGGTCGACGCGGCCGACCATGCCCCAGTCGATGAGGGTGGCGCCGTGCTCCGCGTCGACGAAGACGTTGCCCGGGTGCGGGTCGGCGTGGAACATGCGCTCCACGAAGTAGCCCCGGTACATGAAGGCCAGCAGGTCGCGGCCGAGCTTCCGGCGCTCTTTCTCCGGCATGTCCGACAGGTCGGCCTGCCGCAGCGACTCGCCCGGAGCCAGGCTCTGCAGCAGCACCCGCGGCGTCGCCAGATGCACATCGGGTACGTGGATGCGCTTGAAGCCGCGGGCCATCCGCCGCCCCTGCCGCATGTGCGCGGCCTCGGCGGTGAAGTCCAGCTCCGGCTCCATACAGTCGAAGACGCTCTGCAGCGTCGCCTCCACGTCCAGCACCGAGTCGATCCTGGGCACCGCCTTCCCCGCGATACGGGCGGCCCGGCGCAGGGCCGCCATATCCGCGTACACCCGCTGCCGGGTGCCGGGCCGCTGCACCTTCAGCACGGCCGTCCGCCCGTCGGGCAGCACCACCCGGTACACCTGCGCCAGCGACGCCGACCCCATCGGCGCATCGGTGTCGATGTCCTTGAACTCGCCGCGCCAGCGCGGCCCCAGCTCCTCCTTCAGCACCGGCTCGAAGAGCCGGAACGGGTCGACGTGCACCGCGTCGTGCAGGTGCCCCAGCTCCCGCAGCACGGTGTCGGACACGACATCCGGCCGAGTAGCCAGCACCTGGCCGACCTTCACCCAGAAAGGCCCGAGCCCCTCGATCTCCTCCCGGATGCGGCGCGCCCGCCGCGCCCGCCCCGCGAGCCGGGCGGCGTCGACGTCGATGCGCTCCCGCGAGGAGAGCACGTCGGCGACGAGCAGGGCCGTGAGCCGGGCCACCCGGCGGTTGCGGCTCACCGGCTCACCGGCCGAACAGCCGGGTGCCCGCGGTGGCTTCGCTGCGCGCGGTGAAGAACTGCACCAGGGCGTCGGTGAACTCCGGCTTGGTGAGCTGCCCGTCGCCGTCCGCGTCGATCTCCGTGAAGCCCTGGTTGAGATCGGCCGGATGCAGCTTCGGCCCGAACACCTGCCGGTACTCGGCCATGTCCATCCGCCCGCTGCCGTCGCTGTCCGCGGCGTCGAAGACCGCGCCCATGGCCCGTACCAGACCGTCCCTGAGCCGCCCCGGATCCGCATCGGCCGACGCCACGGCGCCCGCCACGAACTCGGCCCTGGAGATCCGGCCGTCCCCGTCGCCGTCCAGCGCCAGCAGCCCCTCCCACCAGGCGTCGAAGGCCTCGTAGACGCGCTGCTCCCGCTCCGCGGTCAGCTCCAGCTGCCAGCACACCGTCCGTACCATCGCCCGCAGGTCCTCCCGGCCGATGAAGCCGTCGCCGGTCTGGTCGAGGACATCGTCGAAGAACCGGCCGGCGCGCACCGGGCGCGGGTCGCGCGAGCGCGCGCGGCGCGGGGCGGGGAGCCGGCGGCGGGCGGCGCGCGGCTCCAGCGGGCCGCCGGCCAGCGCGGCGGCGGCGAGCGGGAGATAGCGGCGCCGCCGCGGGAGTACGGACATGAGCAGCCGGGCGCCGCGGTGCAGCAGCCAGGACAGGGCGCGGTCCCGGCGGCTTGCGGTGAGCCCCAGGCGCGTGCGGTACGGCCCCGGCAGGTCGGCGCGCAGGACGGCGCCCATCGCCGCGCCCGCGACCTTGCGCAGCACGCGCCACAGCAGGGCCGGGCAGCGGGCGAGGGCGGGTGGGCGCGGCATGTCGGCGTAGAGGGCGCCCATGAGGTGGCGGACTTCGGCGTTGTCCTCCAGTACGTGCT
This sequence comes from Streptomyces boninensis, assembly GCF_048572725.1. Taxonomy (NCBI): domain Bacteria; kingdom Bacillati; phylum Actinomycetota; class Actinomycetes; order Kitasatosporales; family Streptomycetaceae; genus Streptomyces; species Streptomyces boninensis. The sequence goes on along the minus strand of NZ_CP183837.1, from coordinate 3,484,613 downwards.
CCACCACCTGCTCGAAGCGGGCGTGGCAGGCCGCGAGGTCCGCCGGGACCGCCTGCTCGGCCATGCCGAAGCCCACCATGACCGGCCGCCACTCCGCGTACAGCTCCGCCTCCGCCTCCGGCGTGAGCGGCCGGCCGCCGAGCCGCTCCATCGTCACCATCGCGTCGAAGAGGGTCAGGACGATCCAGGTGCGGCTGTCGTCGTCGAGCCCGTCGTAGCGGCGGCCCTGCTCGTCCGTGCCGTTGATGTGCCGGTGCGCGCGGCGGACGCGGGCGAACTCGCGCTCGCGGGTGTCCGCATCGCCGTACGTCACGCGCTGCAGGCTCTCCAGGGTGATCTCGAGGCGGCGCAGCGGGCGGGTCCGGTACGTCGAGTGCTGCGCGAGTGCCGCGCCGCCGGCGGGCAGCGCGGCCTCCAGGACGAGGGCCCGGCCGGCGACGAGCAGCATGCGCACTTGGCCGAATAATTTCCAGCAGTGGGATTCAGGGTCTGGCAGCGGTGGAGTGGTCACGCATTCCATGCTCCCTGGGGGAGCGGGCCCGTAAACATATTCCATGGAAAGCGTTAGGGCGGCGTACGGCGATTGACGGCCGCGAGGCCTGGGCAGGCAATGTCCTGTGTCCGCAGAAATGGTCGAAATCCTCAGGCAGAACAGCCGGACCTTCTTCCTTCCCATCATGCGGCTCGACGGGCCGCTCCGGGACACGGTCGCGGCCTACTACCTCGCCAACCGCGCCCTCGACGAGATCGAGGACCATCCCCGTATCGCCGCAGGTGACAAGGCAGCTCTGCTGCGCGGCATCAGCCGCCTGCTGCAGCAGGGGAGCTTCAGCGGGGCCGACACCGAGCGCCTCTTCCGCCCGTACGCGACGGACCTGGCGCCGGTCACCCACCGCTTCCACGACTGGGCGGTGACATTTCCCCCGAACGAAATTGCGCCCCGCCTCTGGGATTCACTGGCCGCGCTCGCGGACAGAATGGCTGACTGGGTCGCCGCGGATTTCCGTATTCACGACGAGAAAGACCTTGATCGCTATACGTTCGCGGTGGCCAGCGCCATTGGATTAACCCTGTCCGACCTCTGGAACAGGCATGCGGGAATCGTCACTCCGCAGCCCGAGGCGGTGGCTTTCGGCCGTGCCGTGCAGGCCGCGAACATCACCTGGAACCGCGCCGACGACCTCGCGCGCGGCGTGGACTTCTTCCCCGCCGGGTGGAGCACGCGGGACATGTGCGGCTACGTGCGGCGGCAGCTGCCCGGCGCGTGGGCGTACGTCGAGGCCGTCCCGGCCGGCCATCAGGTCCGGGACTTCTGCGGGATCACCCTCGACATCTGCACCACCACCCTGGCCGCCATGGAGCAGGGCACCCAGGTCGACCGGGCCGCGATCACCGCGATCGCCGCCCGCTACGCCGGGCGGGACTGAGGGCGGGGCTCAGAGCGGGACTGACCCCCGGGACGTCGTACCCTCGAACGCATGAGCAGCAGCAATGACGCCGCCACTCGCGGCCCCGTCGGACCCGTCGACTCCTCCCGCATACCGCGCTACGCGGGCCCGGCCACCTTCGCCCGGCTGCCGCGCGCCGACGAGGTGCCGGCCGCGGACGTCGCCGTCGTCGGCGTCCCCTTCGACTCCGGCGTCTCCTACCGGCCCGGCGCCCGCTTCGGCGGCAACGCCATCCGCGAGGCCTCCCGGCTGCTGCGCCCGTACAACCCGGCCCAGGACGCGTCGCCCTTCGCGCTGGCGCAGGTGGCGGACGCGGGCGATATCGCGGTGAACCCGTTCAACATCAACGAGGCCGTGGAGACCGTCGAGGCCGCCGCGGACGAGCTGCTCGGCGCCGGGTCGCGGCTGATGACGCTCGGCGGCGACCACACCATCGCGCTGCCGCTGCTCAGGTCCGTAGCCAAGAAGCACGGCCCGGTCGCGCTGCTGCACTTCGACGCGCACCTGGATACCTGGGACACGTACTTCGGCGCGGAGTACACCCACGGCACGCCCTTCCGGCGGGCGGTCGAGGAGGGGATTCTCGACACCTCGGCGCTGTCGCACGTCGGCATCCGCGGGCCGCTGTACGGCAAGCAGGACCTGACGGACGACGAGAAGATGGGCTTCGGCATCGTGACCTCGGCCGATGTCATGCGCCGCGGCGTGGACGAGGTCGCGGACCAGCTGCGGCAGCGGATCGGGGACCGGCCGCTGTATGTGTCGATCGACATCGACTGCCTGGACCCGGCACATGCGCCCGGCACGGGGACGCCGGAGGCGGGCGGTCTGACGTCCCGCGAGCTGCTGGAGATCCTGCGCGGGCTGGCCGGCTGCCATCTGGTCTCGGCGGATGTGGTCGAGGTGGCGCCCGCGTACGACCATGCGGAGATGACGACGGTGGCGGCTTCGCACACGGCGTACGAGCTGACGACGCTGATGGCGCGGCAGATCGCGGCTTCTCGCGAGGGGCAGAGCTGGACCTAGAGCTCCTCGAGCAGCTGCTCCAGGAAGCGGACCGTCTCCTCGTGGGTGTCCGCCTCGGCGGACAGGCGGTCCATGACCACCATGTAGTGCTCCACGTCGTCCCGCTTGTCCAGGTAGAGCGCGCTGGTCAGCTGCTCCAGATAGACGATGTCCGGGAGGTCCGGCTCCTCGAAGCGGAGCATGGTCAGCGGGCCGCCCGCCGCGGCGAGGCCGCCGATGTTGAACGGGGCGACCTGCAGGGTGATGTTGGGCCGCTGGGCCATCGTGAGCAGATGCTGGATCTGCTCGCGCATCACCTCGGGGCCGCCCAGCGGCCGCCGCAGCGCGCCCTCGTCCACCACGGCCCACAGCCGCGGCCCGTCCGCCCCGTCCAGCATCTGCTGGCGGCGGATCCGCAGGTCCACCCGGCGCTCGAGCTCACGCTCGCTGGCGCGCGGGTGGCCGAGCAGGGTGACCGCGCGGGCGTACTCGGCGGTCTGCAGCAGGCCGGGGACGAACTGCACCTGGTAGGTACGGATCACCTTGGCGGCCTCTTCGAGGCCGAGGAGCGTCTCCAGCCAGCTGGGCAGCACATCGCTGTACTTGTGCCACCAGCCGGGGTTGGACGCCCGGCGCGCCAGCTCCAGGAACTCGGCGCGCTGCTGCTCGTCGGTGACGCCGTAGAGCGTGAGCAGGTCGGAAACGTCCCGCTCCTTGTAGCCCACCCGGCCGAGCTCGAGCCTGCTGATCTTGGCGTGCGAGGCACGGATCGCGTCGCCCGCCGCCTCGCGGGTGATTCCGCTCGCCTCGCGCAGCCGCCGCAGGTGCGTGCCCAGCACGATGCGCAGCACGGTGGGTCCGCCACGCGTCCGCGTCGCGCCCAGCGCACCCACCGAGGACTCTCCATCCGCCCTGGCCGACATCACAACTGGCCTGCTCCCCATGTCCCTTGTGCTTGTCGAATGTGTCTGTCGATGACGTTCCAGCGCGTGCAGTCTCGCACCAAGTAGCCGGTCGTGTACAGGTGTGCAGCTCAGCGCTCGAGTCGCCGCACGAGGCGCGGGTGGTTCAGTGTGCGAGGTCGAGGAGATCGTCGAAGTCGCCGTCCTTCGCGCCTTGTATGAAGGCTGCAAGCTCCGACTGGGTGTAGACCAGCGCGGGGCCGGAGGGATGTCGGGAGTTGCGCACGGCGACGTCGCCGCCTGGGAGCCCGGCCACTTCGACGCAGTCTCCCGAGGGGTTCGACGCACGGGCCTTGCGCCAGGGAACGTTGCCCAACTGGGGCGCCGGAATGCCGTTGTCGTACCGCTCCTGGTGCATATGTCGCCTCTTTCTCACGCAGCGCACGGGTGTGCTTGCATTCGGTATTTGCATCCGTGCTTGCATCTGTACTTGCAGCGGTAAGTGCACATGCTTCAAGATGTCTACGCAAGCCTGTTCGCTCAACAACCAGACTTTCCTGGGGAGTTCGGCATGACGGCATTAGCGCAACTGGCGGCGGGAGCGGTCCAGGACTGGACCGCTGCAGCGGAGTTCGCCGCCTGCACGCTGGAGGCCGAGCCCCGGTCCATCGGTGCGGCCCGCGAGTTCACCCGCTCCACGCTGGACTGCTGGGACCGAGCGGATCTGGCGGACGGGATCGAAGTCGCCGTCTCCGAGATGGTGACGAACGCGCTCCGGCACGGGCTGAGCCTCGCCCCTGTCGAGCCCCCGCCCCACCCCGTCGTCCTGAGCCTGCTGCGCCAGGGTGACGACGTTGTCATCGCCGTCTTCGACCCCGGCGGCGGTGTGCCGCAGGTGCGCGAGAGCGGTCCATTCGCCGAGTCGGGGCGCGGCCTGCACGTGGTCAGCTGCCTGAGCGACGCCTGGGGCTGGTCCGCTCCCGGCCCGTACGGCAAGGCGGTCTGGGCACGCTTCTCGCCCGTGGGTCCCGGTGCCGAGGTGGCTGCGGCATCGGGACCCGTACGGACCCGCGGCGAGCGGGCGGGCGCGCACGAAGATCCACTGGACCGGCTGCTGGTGCTGGTGGAGATCCTCACCGGATCCACCCCGGCCCGGCTCTCACAAGCGGAGGCAGCATGACCTGCGATCCGTCCTGGTAGGCAGGACGTCCTAGGCCCACGGGCCTGCTTCATATTGCGTACGCACTCCTGAAACAAAACCCGGCCGGTTGTGGTTGTCGATCGTGGCGTAAGGCGACGATCGGAGGCTGACGGGTGAGTGCGACACACGACGGGTGGGGGCGGCGGCTGCTGCGGCAGTGCCTGCGCTACCGGCGCAACGTCCTCCTTTCCCTCGGGGCCTCCCTCGCCGGCATGGGGATCATGGCGCTGGTCCCGCTCATCCCGAAGCTGATCATCGACGACGTGATCGTCGACGGCAGCCGCCCGCTGGCCCCCTGGGCCACGCTGATGATCATCGCGGGCATCGCGGTCTACGCCCTCACCTATGTCCGCCGCTATTACGGCGGCCGGCTCGCCCTCGACGTCCAGCACGACCTCCGTACGGAGATGTACGACGCCATCACCCGCCTCGACGGCCGCCGCCAGGACGAGCTGTCGACCGGACAGGTCGTGGGGCGCGGCACCACCGACCTGCAGCTGATCCAGGGCCTGCTCTTCATGATCCCGATGATGATCGGGAACGTGCTGCTCTTCGCGGTCTCGCTCGTCGTGATGTTCGTGCTCTCCCCGCTGCTCACAGTCGTGGCGCTAGCCGTCGCCCCGCTGCTGTGGTGGATAGCCTCGCGCAGCCGCGTCCGCCTCTTCCCCGCCACCTGGTACGCCCAGCAGCAGGCCGCCGCCGTCGCCTCGGTCGTGGACGGGGCCGTGGGCGGCGTGCGCGTGGTGAAGGGCTTCGGGCAGGAGGAGCAGGAGACCGGAAAGCTCCGCAAGATCAGCCGGGAGCTCTTCGCGGCCCGGCTGCGCACGGTCAAGCTGAACGCCCGCTACACCCCCGCCCTCCAGGCCGTCCCCTCGCTCGGCCAGGTCGGGATGCTGGCGCTCGGCGGCTGGATGGCCACCCGCGGGCAGGTCACGCTGGGCACCTTCGTCGCCTTCTCCACCTATCTGGCGCAGCTCGTCGGGCCCGTACGGATGCTCGCCATGATGCTGACCGTCGGCCAGCAGGCGCGGGCCGGCGTCGAGCGGGTCTACGAGCTGATCGACACCGAGCCCGAGGTCGAGCAGCGTCCCGACGCTCAGGCGCTGCCCGCGGATGCGGAGCCGGTGGTCGAGTTCGAGGACGTGACCTTCGGGTACGACGCCGAGCACCCGGTGCTGCGGGACTTCTCGCTGACGATCGAGCCCGGCGAGACGGTGGCGGTGGTCGGGGCTTCGGGCAGCGGGAAGTCGACGCTGTCGCTGCTGATCCCGCGGTATTACGACGTGAGCGCGGGTGCGGTGCGGGTCGGCGGCCATGATGTGCGGTCGCTGACGCTGGAGTCGCTGCGTGGTGCGATCGGGCTGGTGCCCGAGAATTCGTTTTTGTTCTCGGAGTCGATCCGCGACAACATCGCGTACGGGCGGCCGGACGCCTCGGACGAGGAGATCCGGGCGGCGGCGCGGGCCGCGCAGGCCGATGGCTTCATCGGGGAGATGGCCGAGGGCTACGAGACCGTGGTCGGTGAGCAGGGGCTGACGCTGTCGGGTGGGCAGCGGCAGCGGATCGCGCTGGCGCGGGCGATATTGACGGATCCGCGGGTGCTGCTGCTGGACGATGCGACGTCGGCGGTGGATGCACGGGTCGAGCATGAGATCCATGAGGCGCTGCGGGGGGTGATGGCGGGGCGTACGACGCTGCTGATCGCGCATCGGCAGTCGACGCTGGCGTTGGCGGACCGGATTGCGGTGGTCGAAGCGGGGCGGTTGGTCGATGTCGGCACGCATGAGGAGCTCGAGGGTCGGTGCGAGCTGTACCGACGGCTGCTGACGCACCCGGACGAGCTGGCAAACGTGGAGGCCGACCCGGCCGGCCTTTCAGCCCGGCCGGCGCTTGAGGTCACCGCGCGCAGCGCGGTTCGGGGGTCCGGGGCGAATTCCCTCCCGGAGCCCACGCCCGAGCTCTGGATCCGCCCGGACCGCACGAAGACGAAGCCCGGCGCCGAAGGCGCCCCCGCGGCGGAAGGCTTTGCCGGGATGCTCGCCTCCGCCCCCGCCAGCGAGGACCTCCTCGCCAAGGTCGCGGCCCTGCCACCAGCCACCGAAAAGCCCGGCATCGACGAGGACCAGGCCGCCCGCCCCGAGAAGTCCTACGGCCTCCGCCGCCTCCTGAACGGCTTCGGCGCGCCCCTGGCCATCGCCCTCCTCTTCGTCGCCCTCGACGCCGTCGCCGGCCTGGCCCTCCCCATCCTCATCCGCCACGGCATCGACGAAGGCGTGCAGCAACTCGCCCTCGGCGCGGTCTGGGCGGCAGCCGGCCTCGCCCTCGTCATCGTCACCGCCCAGTGGGGCGCCCAGGTCGCCGCCGCCCGCCTCACCGGCCGCACCGGCGAGCGCGTCCTCTACGCCCTCCGCGTCAAGATCTTCGCGCAGCTCCAGCGCCTCGGCCTGGACTATTACGAGCACAACCTCACCGGCAAGATCATGACCCGGATGACGACGGACGTGGACGCGCTCTCGTCCTTCCTCCAGACCGGCCTGGTCACCGCCGTCGTCTCCCTCCTCACCTTCTTCGGCATCCTGGTCGCGCTCCTCGTCATCGACGTCCAGCTCGCCCTGGTCGTCTTCGCGACCCTCCCGCCGCTGATCATCGGCACGTACTTCTTCCGCAAGCAGAGCGTGAAGGCCTACGAGCTCGCCCGCGAGCGCGTCAGCGTCGTCAACGGCGACCTGCAGGAGTCGGTCGCCGGGCTGCGCATCGTGCAGGCGTTCCGGCGGGAGACCGGCGGCGCGGAGCGGTTCGCGGAGCGCAGCGACGGCTACCGCCAGGCGCGTACCCGCGGGCAGTGGCTGATCTCCATCTACTTCCCGTTCGTGCAGCTGCTCGCCACCATCGCCGCCACCGGCGTGCTGATCGTCGGCGCGGGCCGGGTCGGCGACGGCACCCTGACCGCGGGCGCCCTGGTCGCGTATCTCCTCTACATCGACCTCTTCTTCGCCCCGGTCCAGCAGCTCTCCCAGGTCTTCGACGGCTACCAGCAGGCGGCGGTGTCGTTGAAGCGGATCCAGGAGCTGCTGCGGGAGGAGACCTCGACGCCGGCCCCCGCCGACCCCAAGCCGGTCGGCGACCGCCTCCGCGGCGAGGTGACCTTCGACGGCGTGGACTTCGCGTACGGCGACGGCACCGACGCGCTCGTCGGCGTCGACCTGCACATCCCGGCCGGCCAGACGGTCGCCTTCGTCGGTGAGACCGGCGCGGGCAAGTCCACGCTGGTCAAGCTCGCCGCCCGGTTCTACGACCCGACCGCGGGCGCGGTCCGCGCCGACGGCACGGATCTGCGCGAGCTGGATCTGACGGGCTACCGGCACCGGCTCGGCGTCGTACCGCAGGAGTCGTACCTCTTCGCGGGGACGGTGCGGGATGCCATCGCGTACGGCCGGCCGGACGCGACCGACGCCGAAGTCGAGGCCGCCGCGCGGGCGGTGGGCGCGCACGACATGGTCGCCTCACTGTCGGACGGCTACCTCCACGAGGTCGCCGAGCGCGGCCGCAACCTCTCCGCGGGCCAGCGCCAGCTCATCGCGCTCGCCCGCGCCGAGCTGACGGACCCCGACATCCTCCTCCTGGACGAGGCCACAGCAGCCCTCGACCTGGCCACGGAGGCCCTGGTCAACCAGGCCACCGACCGCCTGGCCGGCCGCCGCACCACCCTCGTGGTCGCCCACCGCCTCACCACGGCCGCCCGCGCCGACCGCGTCGTGGTCCTCGACCACGGCCGCGTGGCGGAGGACGGCAGCCACGACGAACTCCTCGCCCACAACGGCCGCTACGCCGAGCTGTGGCGCACCTTCATGGGCGAGACGGAGCCGGCGGCGGCGTAAGCGCACCACTCATGCATGCACTATGGCAGCAGTGCTGCCATAGTGCATGCATGAGTGCTGTGACGATTCGCGACGTACCGGATGAGAGCCTGCGCGCCCTCAAAATCCGAGCCGCGAAGGAAGGCAAGTCCCTGCAGGGGCTGCTGCACGACCTGATAGTGCGCGAAGCGGCTATCCCTGCCATGGACGAGATCATCGCCCGCATCCGCGAACACGCCTCCGCCGATCTCACCGGCGTCGACACCGCCGCTCTCGCCGATGAGGCTTACCGTTGATCGTCGTCGACTCCTGCGCCGTGGTCGATCTCCCATCGACACCGGACGGCGTGGCCAGTCCGCGGCCCGCCTGCTGGCCGACGAAAGCGTACTGGCCGCGCCGCACCTGATCGATGCCGAGGTCTCCTCGGTGCTGCTGCGCCTGCTCCCGGCAGTCACCGTCACTCAGGCCATCGCCGACTCTCGCAGCCTGCCCATCCGGCTGTACGAGCACCGCCTACGACGCCTTCTACGTCGCCCTGGCCGAAGGCCTGGACGTCCCCCTGCTCACCTCGGACAGCAAGCTTGCCAAGGCCCCCGGCCCACGGTGCCGGGTCATCAACCTGCGCGACATCTGAGCGGCCAAGGCGAGCTCACTGGCGCTCCATGTGCATGTCGCCGGAGGCCACGTTGGCGTCGTGGTTCAGGCCGCCCTGGGAGATGTAGAACGCGGATGCCTGGAAGGTCTGGCACTGGCCGCCGGCGTTGTCTGCCACCACCGGGGCGGAGGAGAGGTTGATGCGGGAGCCGGCGTCCGTGACGGATGTCAGGCGGGCTGCGTAGGTGCAGGTGCCGAAGCCCATGTTGTAGTAGAGGCGCACCACTTGGTCGCCGACCGAGCCGCGGGAGATCGTCGCCTTTTGCGGGGTCGGGCTGTAGCCGCCGCCGGGAATCTGCCATTTGCCGACGAAGTACGAGGGCACGGCGCTGCTGCTCCCGCCACCGCCGCCGGAGCTGCCCCCGGATCCTGAGCCGCCGCTGGAACCGGAGCCGCCGGTCGAGGTGCCGCCCGAGCCGCCCCCGTCCGTACCGCCGTCGCCGTCGCCGTCGCCGTCGCCGTCGCCGGAGCCCGCACCCGCGCCCGCCGCGTCGTCGTCCGGGTCCGCCGTGCCGGCCTTGTCTCCCTTGCCGTCGGCGCCGGGTGCCGCGTCGGCGTCCTTCCCCTTCTTCTCGTCCTTGCCGTCCCCGTCTCCCTTCGAGGGCGAACCGCCCTCCGCGGCGGGCTGCCCCGCCGAGGGGTCGCCGCCGCCCTGCTCCTGCGCTTGGCTGCCGCCACCGCCGCCGCCGAACGGCTGGAGCAGCGCGACCGTGCCGCCGCCGGCGGCGAGGACGAGCACGACGGGTATGGCGATGAGCCGGTTCCGGCGGCGCGGCCGCCGCTCGCGCTCGGTCTCGGCTTCCTGTGCCTGCCCGACGGCGGGCGTCTCCTCGGGCGTGGCCTCGCCGCCCTCCGCGGACCCGGCCGCGTCCGCGTCTGTGTCAGCGTCCGCGCCCGCGGACACCCGTACCGGCTGCGAATCCGCCTCCAGCAGCCGCGCCGACTGCTGCGCCAGCCGCGCCATCACCTCGGCCGGCAGCCAAGAGCCGGACGCGGCGACCGGCTTCGTACGATCCGGGTCGGCCAACAGCTCGTCGACGCCGGGCCGTTCCGCCGCGTCCTTGGTCAGGCAGCGGCTTATCAGCGTACGCAGCCCGGCGTCCTCGACCGCCGACAGATCCGGCTCGTCCTGGACGATCTGGAACATCACCGCATGCTGGTTCTCCGCCCCCTGCCCGAACGGCAGCGCCCCCGTCGCCGCGTAGGTGAGGATGTGCCCGAGCGTGAAGACGTCGCTCTTCGGCCCCGCCCCCTGGCCGCGGATCTGCTCGGGTGACATGAAGCCGGGCGAGCCGAGCACGACCCCGGTCGACGTCAGCAGGGACTCCACCGACGACGTGTCGAGCGCCCGCGCGATGCCGAAGTCGATGACCTTGGTGCCGGACGCCGTCAGCATCACATTCGACGGCTTCAGGTCGCGGTGCACGATCCCCGCCGCGTGGATGTCGCGCAGGGCGCGCAGCAGATGGTCGGCGAGGGCGTGCACGGAGGCGTCGGGCAGCGGGCCGTGCCGCCGCACCACCTGCTCCAGCGTCAGCCCCGGTACGTAACCCGTGGCCACCCACGGCGGCTCGGCATCCGGATCGGCGTCGAGTACGGGCGCGGTGTAGCGCTCGCCGACCCGCCGCGCCGAGTCGATCTCGCGCCGGAAACGGGACCGGAAGCGGTCGTCCTCGACATGCGCCTCGTGCACCACCTTCACCGCGACGGTGCGGCCGCCGCCGGAGCGGGCGAGGAAGACCCGGCCCATGCCGCCCGCGCCCAGCCGCCCGAGCAGCCGGTACGGGCCGATGTGCTCCGGGTCGTCGGTCGCCAGCGGCTCGACGGAGCCGTCGCCGCCGTCCTTGCTCACCATCGTCGTACGGCCCCCGTTCCTGCATAACAATGTGATTCCCCGGGAGAGCTTAGACAACGAGCGACACCACTGCACCCTGGCGGGGAACATGAGCAACGGCTAAGTTCCCCAAGGTCATTGCGAACCTAGGGGAGGGTGTATGCGCAAGACGCTCAGATGGCTGCTGGCGCTCATGGTGCTCATCGGCACCGTCGGCGCGGCGGCCCCGGCGACGGCCGCCACCGCGGCGCCCGCCGACATCAAGGACCGGCTCCTGGCGATCCCGGGGATGAAGCTCATCGAGGAGAAGCCGGCCGAGGGCTACCGCTACTTCGTCCTCGGCTACGAGCAGCCGGTCGACCACCGCCATCCGCAGCGGGGCACCTTCACCCAGCGGATCTCCGTCCTGCACAAGGACACCGACCGCCCGACGGTCTTCTCCACCAGCGGCTACGGCCTCTCCACCACCCCGGGCCGCAGCGAGCCGACCCGGATCATCGACGGGAACCAGGTCTCCCTCGAATACCGCTTCTTCACCCCGTCCCGCCCGCAGCCCGCCGACTGGTCCAAGCTCGACATCTGGCAGGCGGCCGGCGACCAGCACCGCGTCTTCAAGGCGCTGAAGCCGATTTACGGCAAGAAGTGGCTGTCCACCGGCGCCAGCAAGGGCGGCATGACGGCGACGTACTACGAGCGCTTCTACCCGCGCGACATGGACGGCGTCGTCGCGTACGTGGCGCCCAACGACGTGGTCAACAAGGAGGATTCGGCGTACGACCGCTTCCTCGCGACGGTCGGCACCGCCGAGTGCCGGGACAGGCTCAACGCCGTGCAGAAGGAGGCGCTGACCCGCCGCGAGCCGCTGTCGAAGATGTACGCCGCCGAACACTCCGGCTTCACCACGGTCGGCACCCTCGACAAGGCCTTCGAGGCGGTCGTCCTCGACTTCACCTGGGCGTTCTGGCAGTACAGCCCGGAGGCCGACTGCGCGAAGATCCCGGCCGCGGCCGGCGCCTCCGATAAGGAGCTCTACGACGTCATCGACGGAATCGTCGGCTGGGCCGCCTACACGGACGCGGGCCTGGAGCCGTACACCCCGTACTACTACCAGGCGGGCACCGAGCTCGGCGCCCCGACGATCAAGCAGCCGCACCTCAACGGCCTGTCCCGCTACGGCTACCAGCCGCCGCGGAACTTCGTGCCCCGCGACATCCCGATGAAGTTCCGGCCGCAGGCGATGCACGACGTCGACTCCTGGGTGCGGCACAACGCCCAGCGGATGCTCTTCGTCTACGGCGCCAACGACCCCTGGGGCGCCGAGCCCTTCCGCGTCGGCAAGCACGCCCGCGACTCGTACGTCTACTACGCGCCGGGCGCCAACCACAGCGCGCAGGTGGGTGCGCTGCCCGCCGAGCAGAAGGCGAAGGCGACCGCGGCGATTCTGCGGTGGGCCGGGGTCGAGGCCAAGACGACCGAGGCGGCGCCGCTTTCGGCGTACGACTCGAAGCTCGACAAGCGCGACAAGGCCGAGCTGCGGCGGGAGTCGCTGCGGCCGTAATTACGACCGGGTGTCCACCGACACCCACCCGCCCTTAGGAGCGGCGGCGAACAGCACGCCCCCGGCCACCAGCGGCACGGCCGGGGGCGTCTCGCGCTCCGGGCCGCCGCCGGTCTCGCTCTTCCAGGCCACCTTGCCCGCCGCCGGGTCGACGGCATACAGGCCGCGGTGGGTGCCGAAGTACACCCGGCCGCCCGCCGCCACGATCGCCATCCGGTCGGCAAGCGCCTTGTCCGGCAGCTTGACCCGGTCCACCACGTGCTTGTCGGCGCCGTCCACCGCCAGCAGCTCGCTCCCGGCCACCACATACGCCCGGCCGCCCCGGACCGCCAGGCCCGAGCGGGCATCGGCCTTGAGCGGGGTGACGGTGTGCTTGCGGGTGGCGAACGCGTAGTGCAGCAGCGACGGTTCGCCGTCCTCGTACGAGAGGCAGTCGAGGACCGGGCTGCCGTTCAGCAGCGACACCGCCGCCGTGTCGGGCGCGCAGCCGCCGGCCGGCAGCTTGTGCTCGGCGCTGATCTTCCCACGCCGGTCCACCACCCGCACCGCGCCCTCGGAGTCCTCGCCGCTGGTGGAGCCGATGAGGTATCCCGTCGTGCCGAGGGCGCGCACGCGCGGTCCGGTGGCGAAGCTGGTGTTGCCGCCGTTGAGTTGCTGGGCCCAGAGCTTGTGGCCCGACTTGGCGTCGATGGCGTAGACGCTGCCGGTCTGGGTGGAGGCGTAGGCGATGCCGGCCGAGACCGTGAAGGACTTCGCGGCCGACGGCAGCGAGAAGGACCAGCGCTCGCGGCCGCCCGCGGTGGTCAGGCCGCGCAGGCCCTCGCCGTCGCTGACCACCAGCGTCTTCCCGGAGACGGCGGGCGGTTGTACGGGCCCGGTCAGCGGCCGCGTCCAGAGTTCGGCGCCGGTGCCCGCGGCCAGCCGCAGCACGGCGGCGTCGGTGGCGCAGTAGAGGGAGCCGCCCGCGTACGCGCAGCCGTTGAGGTCGCGGCCGCCCTCCCAGGGCTCCCAGCCGGCGGGCTTGCGGGTGCGGGAGTCGGCGTAGCCGGCCGAGCCGCCGGGGCTGCCGCCGCTGACCGGCTGGTAGCCGTCGCCGAGCTTGCGGGCGCCGTCCGCGGGGGCCGTGCCGGTCGCGCCCTTGCCCTTGCCGCCCGAGTCGTCGTTGTTCAGCAGCGCGAAGGCGCCCGCGGCGGCGAGTACGGCCGTGGCGGTGACCGCGCCCGCGGCCGCGAGCATCCGGCGCGAGCGGCCGGATCTCGCTCGGCCGCGGGCGCCCCGCGCTGGTGGCGGTGGAGTGCGCGGGCCGCCGGTCCGCACCACCTGCTCGGGGGGCGGGGCCGGGGCGGGCTCATCCGGGACGTCCACGCCCAGGTGGGCGAGGAGCTGCTCGGGGGAGGGGCGCAGCGCAGGATCCTTCTGCAGGCAGTGGTGCAGGACCGTCTGCAGCCAGTCGGGCACCCCGGCCAGATCCGGGTGCTCGTGCACCAGGCGGTACGCGACCGCGTACACGTCCGCCGCCTCGAACGGCGCCCGGCCGGTGGCGGCGAAGGCCAGCACGGATCCGTACGAGAAGATGTCGCTCTCCGGCCCGGTGTAGCGCTGGGCGCGGACCTGCTCGGGGGACATGTACGGCGGGGTGCCGACGGCGACGCCGGTGCGGGTGAGGACGGCGGAGTTGGCGCCGGGCCGTACGACGCCGAAGTCGATGACGCGCGGGCCGTCGTCGGCGAGCAGCACATTCGCGGGCGTGAGGTCGCGGTGCACGATGCCGGCGCGGTGCAGGTCGAGCAGCGCCTCGGCGAGACCGGCGGCGAGGCGGAGCAAGTCCTGGCCCGCTAAGGGGCCTTCGCGCCGGACCCGTACATCAAGGGAGGGGCCGGGGATGTACAGCGTGGCCATCCACGGCGGCTCGGCGTCCGGATCGGCGTCCACCACCGGCGCGGTGAAGGCGCCGCCCACCCGCCTGGCCGCGGTGATCTCGCGGCGGAACCGCTCGCGGAAGTCCGGCTGATGGGCGATGTCCTCGCGGATCACCTTCACCGCGACCCGCCGCCCGGACGATGAACGTCCCAGGTAGACCCGCCCCATCCCGCCGGATCCGAGCAGGCTCTCCAGTCTGTAGCCGGGTATGACCGGCCACTCCCCTGTGCCCCGCGCCATACCAGACCCCCGCCAGTGCGTTCGACAGCGCGACGCATGATAGCGGATGGGTTTGCGGAGCCGCCGCCGGCGCTGTGAGGGGGTCGCGCCGGCGGCGGCGGGCTGCCCAGTCGCGGGCGGTGGAGAGGGAAAGTCGGCAGCGCAGCCAGCAGCGACGCCGACCCCGCCCGCGGTTCTCCCACCGGCAGCCGCCGATGGGACGTGGCCGGGCGGGAGTTGGTTCCCTCCAGGTCAGGCCCGCTCTCCCCAGGCCGACTTGAGCAGCCGTACCGCCTCGGTGATCGCCGGGCGGCGGGCGGCGCCGGGGCGCCACAGCGCGTAGACGTGCCGGGTGGGCGGCGGATCGAGCGGTACGGCCGTGACGCCGTCGGGGAGCGGGCCGCGGCCCAGGCGCGGGACGAGGGCGATGCCGAGGCCCGCGGCGACCAGGGCGAGCTGGGTCTCGTATTCCGCGACTTGATACGCCAGATCCGGCGGGCCCGAGGCGCGCAGCGTCCGCACCAGCCAGTCGTAGCAGACGGAGCCGGGCGGCTGGCAGATCCAGCGCTGGCCGACGAGGTCGGCGCGGGTGAGGGCGGCGCGGGCGTCGTACGGATGGCCGGAGGGGACGCAGATGTCGCAGTAGTCCTCGCCGATGGCCGTATGCGCGAGGCCCTCGGGGGAGGTCATCGGCGCGATGTCCCAGTCGTGCGTCACCGCCAGGTCGACGACGCCCTGCGCCACCAGGCCCGGCGAGAGGTGCGGATCGGCCTCCATGATCCGGGTGTCGAGCCCCGGGTGCTCGGCGGCGAGCGCGGCCAGGACGGAGGGGAGCAGCCCGCGGGCGCCGGTGGCGAAGGACGCGACGGTCAGCCGCCCGGCCGGGTGGCCGCGGCGCTCCTCCAGGTCGGTCTCCGCCCGCTCCACCATGGCGAGCAGCTCCTCGGCGGTGGCGGCGAGCTGCTGCGCGGCATCGGTGAGCGCGATGCCGCGGCCCTGCCGCTCCAGCAGCGGCGTGCGGGTCTCCCGCTCCAGCTTCGCGATCTGCTGCGATACGGCGGACGGGGTGTACCCGAGCGCGGTCGCGGCGGCGCCGACCGAGCCGTGCACGGCGACGGCGTGCAGGGCGCGCAGCCGGGAGAGATCGAGCACGACAGAGCCCCCTCACATCCGCGGATTAAGCATCGCTGCATTCAACCATGAAGAGATGTGTGCTGGTGCTTCACGGTTACGGGAGCTGATGCTGGTGCCCATGCGACCAGCTCACCTCGGCCTAGCCGTCCTCGTCTCCGCCCTGTGGGGCGTCAATTTCGTCGTGATCGACGTCGGCCTCGACCACTTCCCGCCGCTGCTCTTCTCCGCGCTGCGGTTCCTCGTCGCAGCGGTGCCCGCGGTGTTCTTCGTGGGGCGCCCGAAGGTGGCCTGGAAGTGGATCATCGGGGTCGGGCTGGTCCTCGGGGTGGGGAAGTTCGGGCTGCTGTTCATCGGCATGGACCAGGGGATGCCGGCCGGGCTCTCCTCGCTGGTGCTGCAGATCCAGGCGGTGTTCACGGCCGTCATCGCGGCGGTGGTGCTGCGGGAGCGGCCCGGTCCCGTACGGGTGGCCGGGATGGCGGTGGCGGTGGGCGGTGTCACGGTGGCGGCGGTCGACGAGGGGGCGTCGGGGCCGCTGTTCGCCTTCGGGCTGCTGATGCTGGCCGCGGTGCTGTGGGGCGTCTCCAACGTCCTCACCCGCAAGGCGGCCCCCGCCGACGCGCTCAACTGGATGGTGTGGGTCAGCGTCGTACCCCCGCTGCCGCTGCTCGCCCTCTCGCTGCTCTTCGAGGGCCCGGAGCGGGACTTGGCGGCGCTGCGGGCCCTCGACTGGACGGGGGCGGGCACGATCGTCTACGTGGCCTGGGTGGTGACCGTCTTCGGCTTCGGGGCGTGGGGCTTCCTGCTGCGTACGTACCCCGCCTCGACGGTGGCGCCGTTCTCGCTGCTGGTGCCGGTCTTCGGGATGTCGTCCTCGGCCGTGCTGCTGGGGGAGGGCATGACGGGGCTGCGGTGGTGTGCGGCGCTGCTGCTGGTCGGCGGGGTGGCGCTGGCGACGCTGCCGGGGGCGGGGCGGCTGCGGCTCAGGATGCGTACGACAGCAGCTGCAGCAGATGCTCCCGGCCCGGCACCAGCAGCTTCGACAGCTCCTCCGCCTGCGGATACCAGCGCTTCTCGTACTCCCAGCACAGCCACCCGTCCCAGCCTGCCTCGGTGAGCAGGACGAGCGTCTCGGCGAGCGGCAGCGCACCGGCGCCGAGGGTGAGCGGGGTGGTCTCGTCGGGCGAGGAGATGTCCTTGACCTGCACATAGCCGAGATACGGGGTCAGCGCGGCGAGCGTGTCCGCGGGCTCCTCGCCGCCGACCCAGGGGTGCATGAGATCCCAGATGGCGCCGGTGGAGCGGGGCTGGCCGACCTGCTCCAGGATGCGGGCGACGTCCTTGCCGGTGCGGTGCGAGTCGTGGGTCTCCAGCAGGACGCGGACGCCGAGGTCGGCGGCGTACGGGGCGATGGCGGCGAGGCGGCGTACGGCGGTGGGGTCGGACTCGACCTGCGGCACGTCGCGCGCGCCCGGGAAGACGCGCACGTGTGCGGCGCCGAGGTCGCGGGCGAGCGCGAGGTGTTCGCGCAGCTCGGCGAGCACGGGCTCGTCGTCGCCGGGGGCGGCGACCTTCACGTACGAGGCGAGGGTGAGGATCTCGATGCCGCCCTTGGCGAACTCCTCGACCACATCGGTCCGCTCCAGCCGGCCGAGCCCCGGATGCACCGGCTCCTCCGGGTGACAGCGCAGCTCCACACCCTGATAGCCGGAGGTGCGGGCGAGGGCGACCAGGTCGGGGACGGGGAGTCCGGGCAGGCCGAGAGTGGAGAAGGCGAGGCGCATGCGCCCACCCGACCAGACGGCGGGGCGCGGAGCAAGACCCCGTTGGGCTTGGAGCCGGTCTTAGAGATCGAGTCGCCAGTCCTGGCCCACCAGGTCGGCGCCGAAGCTGTGGTGCGGCTTTTCGGCGACGAGTTCGAAGCCTGCGCGCTGGTAGATGCTGCGGGCGGAGGCCAGGACGCTGTTCGTCCACAGGACGATCCGGCGATAGCCCGTCTCGTGGGCGAACTCGATGCAGGCGTCGACCAGTTTGCTGCCCACCTTGTGGCCGCGGGCGTCGGGCTCGACGAGCAGCAGCCGCAGCCGGGCGGCATCCGGGTCGTCCTGGTCCTGCACGCACATCACCGCGCCGACGGGGCGGCCGCCGAGCTCGGCGATCCACACCCGCTCGCGGGCGGGGTCGTGGTCGCGGGCGTAGTCGGCGACGATGCGGGCGACGAGGGCTTCGTAGTCGCCGTTCCAGCCGAACTCCTGGGTGTACAGCGCGGCATTGCGGTGGATCATCCAGCCGAGGTCGCCGGCGGCCGGGTGGCGCAGGAGGAGCTGGGGCTCGTCGCCATTGGCTCCGGCGCCGCTGAGGAGCTGCTCGATGGTCGACATCGCGTGCGCGAGGCGCGGCCGGTCCGCGGCCGGTACGTGGCTGAGCAGGATGCCGACGCTCTCCTGCGACCGCTCCTCCAGCAGCCGGGAGGCCTCGCGGCCGTGCCCGGTGAGGGTGACGCGGCGGCGTCGGGCGTCGGCGGCGGAGGTGTCCCGGGTGGCGAGCCCCTCCTTCTCGAACTTGGCGAGCAGCCTGCTCAGATACCCGGCGTCGAGATTCAGCGCGGCCCGCAGCTCGGCGGCGTCGGTGGCGCCTTCGCGGTGCGCGAGCTCGTAGAGGAGGCGGGCTTCGGTGAGCGTGTACGGCGTGTAGAGGTGGCGGCTGAAGTCCAGGGCGCCGATGAGGTTGGTGTAGAAGCGGTTGAACGAGCGGATGTCCTGGATGGTCATGCGGGCGCCTCCGGCGGGGGCGGGCGTAAATACTTGACTGAGTCAGATAATACTCCGGCTCCGGGGAAACCGGGATGCCGCGGCCGTGATCGTTCGGGTAGCGTGCGCGGCATGGTGAACCCCAAGGCAGACGAGGTGGGGGCTTTCGGCCACGCCGTCAGCCCCCTGAACCACTGATTCAGTAGCGCCCTGTCGCCAGGCTGACCGCGGCGGTCGAGATGACGTTCCCGTCCATCTCCCACCCCGGAGCCACGCAATGCCATTCCCCCTCTATCTGCTTGCCATGGCCGTCTTCGCCATGGGCACCTCGGAATTCATGCTCGCCGGCCTGCTGCCGGACATCGCCGACGACCTTGACGTCACCGTCGGGGCCGCGGGCGTGCTCACCTCGGCCTTCGCCGTCGGCATGGTCGTCGGCGCCCCGCTGGTCGCCGCGCTGGCCCGCCGGTGGCCCCGGCGCGCGAGCCTGCTCGGCTTCGTGGCCGCCTTCGCGGCGGCGCACGCGCTCGGCGCCGTGACTACGAGCTTCCCGGTGCTGCTCGGCACCCGTATCGTCGCCGCGCTCGCCAACGCCGGATTCCTCGCTGTCGCCCTGACCGCCGCCGCCGCGCTGGTCCCGCCGGACAAGAAGGGGCGGGCGCTGGCCGTGCTGCTGTCCGGCACGACGGTGGCCACCGTCGTCGGCGTCCCCGGCGGCGCGCTGCTCGGCACGACGCTGGGCTGGCGGGCCGCCTTCTGGGCCGTTGCCGCACTCTGCCTGCCCGCCGCGCTCGGCGTCCTGAAGGGGATTCCCGCGGGGCGCGCCGAGCGGCAAGAGGCGGCCGGTGGGCCGGACTTGCGTACGGAGCCCGGCGGCCCCGGCTTGCGTACGGAGCTCGCCCAGCTCACGGGTCGGCGGCTGATCCTGGTGATGCTGCTCGGCGCGCTGGTGAACGCCGCCACCTTCGGCAGCTTCACCTTCCTCGCCCCGGTGGTGACCGACACGGCCGGTCTGGGCGACCTGTGGATCCCGGTGGCGCTGGTGATCTTCGGCGCCGGTTCCCTCGCCGGGGTCACCGCCGCGGGCCGGCTGTCCGACCGGCGCCCCGGCGCGGTCATCGCCGTCGGCGGCCCGCTGCTGCTCATCGGATGGCCGCTGCTGGCGCTGCTCGCCGAGCGGCCGGTCGCGCTGTTCCCGCTGGTGTTCGTCCAGGGGGCGCTGTCGTTCGCCCTGGGCAGCACGCTGATCGCCCGGGTTCTTTACGAGGCCGGGGGCGCGCCCACCATGGCCGGCTCGTATGCGACCGCGGCGTTCAATATCGGCGCCGTCATCGGCCCCCTCGTCGCCGCCGCCACCCTCGGCACCGCGGCCGGTGACCTGGGGCCGCTCTGGGCGAGCGCCCTGCTCGTCGCGGTCGCCCTGCTCATCGCGCTCCGCTTCCGCGGCACGCTGACGGGTGACGAGCCGGCCGCGGCCGAGGTGCGGGTGTGATCGGCGGCCGCGGCAGCCTGACTCAGCGCCCGTCCCGCGGCTTGCCCGTAGAGCCGCGGAGGACCACCTCGGCCGGGATCATCGCCGCGCCCCCGGCCGGGGCCTCCTCATGGCCGAGGGCGAGCCGGCCCGCCCTGGCCGCGGCCTCCTGCAGCGGCAGCCGCACCGTGGTCAGGGCCGGGTTCAGGTCCGCGCTGTACGGCAGGTCGTCATAGCCCGCCACCGACACGTCCGCGGGGATCCGCAGCCCGCGCTCGCGCAGCGCCGCGCACACGCCCAGCGCGACCGCGTCGTTCGCGCCGATCACCGCCGTGAGGTCGGGGGCGCGGCGGAGCAGCTCCAGCGTGGCGGCGTGGCCCGACTGCCGGTCGTACGGGCCGTGCACGACCAGGTCGTCGTCGGCGGTCAGGCCGCGCGCCTTGAGCGCGCTGAGGTGGCCCTCCAGGCGGTGCCGGGTGGTGGTGCGGTCGGCGGGGCCCGCCACGTATCCGATACGGCGGTGGCCCAGGTCCAGCAGGTGCTCGGTGAGCCGCTGGGCGCCGCCGCGGTTGTCGAACTCCAGCGCCACGGCGGCGCCTTCCGGCGCGGCGGAGGCGGGGCGGCCGCACAGGACGATGCGGGTGCCGTTCGCCGCGAGGCGGGCGAGGCGGGCCGCGGCGGCCTCGGCGTGCTCCGGGGCCTCGACCGCGCTGCCGGTGATCACCACCGCGTCGGCGCGCTGACGCAACAGCAGCGTGAGGTAGGTGAGTTCGCGCTCCGGGGAGCCGCCCGTATTGCAGACGACGGCGAGCTTGCCACTGCCCAGCTCCGACTGGACCGCGCTCGCCATGATGCCGAAGAACGGGTCGGCCACATCGTTGACCAGCACGCCGATCAGGTCGGACGAGGCGGCTGCCAGGGAGCTCGCCGGGCCGTTGACGACATAGTCGAGCTCTTCGACCGCGCGCATCACGCGGGCGCGGGTGGACTCGGAGACCGGGTAGTTCCCGCTGAGCACGCGGGAGACGGTGGCGGCGGACACGCTCGCGCGTGCCGCTACGTCTGCGAGGGTCACGGCCATGCCCGAAGTCTTGCACGAGTGCCGCACCTTGTGCGGAGGCCTGTGGAGAGGCTAGTTTTCCGAAGGGAAGAAAGCGCTTACCATCGGAGGGCAAATGGCTCGCAAAACCCTGCGGATAGCCATGAACGGCGTAACCGGCCGCATGGGATACCGCCAGCACCTGATCCGCTCGCTCCTCGCCATCCGCGAGGAAGGCGGCCTCGACCTCGGCGGCGGGGACGTGCTGTGGCCGGAGCCGGTCCTGGTGGGGCGCAGGGAGCATGCGCTCAGGGAGATCGCCGACCGGCACGGTCTGACGGAGATCGCCACCGACCTCGACGCCGTCCTGGCCGACG
The DNA here is from genome assembly GCF_048572725.1 of Streptomyces boninensis. NCBI lineage: Bacteria > Bacillati > Actinomycetota > Actinomycetes > Kitasatosporales > Streptomycetaceae > Streptomyces > Streptomyces boninensis. The sequence goes on along the minus strand of NZ_CP183837.1, from coordinate 3,463,244 downwards.
ACAGCATCGACATCTACTTCGACGCCCAGGTCACCGCCGCCCGCGAGGAGGCGCTGAAGAAGGCCATCGCCGCCGGCAAGGACATCTACACCGAGAAGCCCACCGCCACCGGCCTCAGCGCCGCCGTCGAGCTGGCCCAGGCCGCCCGCGCGGCGGGCATCAAGCACGGCGTCGTACAGGACAAGATCTTCCTGCCGGGCCTGCTGAAGCTGAAGCGGCTCATCGACGGCGGCTTCTTCGGGCAGATCCTGTCCGTGCGCGGCGAGTTCGGCTACTGGGTCTTCGAGGGCGACTGGCAGGAGGCGCAGCGCCCCTCGTGGAACTACCGCGAGCAGGACGGCGGCGGCATCACCGTCGACATGTTCCCGCACTGGGAGTACGTGCTGCACGAGCTCTTCGGCCCGGTCAAGACCGTGCAGGCGCACATCACCACCCACATCCCGCGGCGCTGGGACGAGAAGGGCAAGGCGTACGAGGCGACGGCCGACGACGCGGCGTACGGGATCTTCGAGCTCGACGGCGGCGTCATCGCGCAGATCAACTCCTCCTGGGCGACCCGGGTCAACCGGGACGAGCTGGTTGAATTCCACGTCGACGGCACCGAGGGCTCCGCGGTCGCCGGGCTGCGCAACTGCCGCATCCAGCACCGCGCCACCACCCCGAAGCCGGTCTGGAATCCCGACCTGCCCGCCACCGAGTCCTTCCGCGACCAGTGGCAGGAGGTCCCCGACAACGCCGACTTCACCAACGGCTTCCGCGCCCAGTGGGAGCTGTTCCTGCGCCACGTGGCCCTCGACGAGCCGTACCACTGGGACCTCGCCGCGGGCGCCCGCGGCGTGCAGCTCGCCGAGCTGGGGCTGAAGGCCGCGGCCGAGGGGCGGCGGGTCGAGGTGCCGGAGCTGGCACTGTGATCCGGCTGCCACAGGCCGGCGGGGAGCTGCGCCCGTACGAGCCGCGCACCGCGCCCGCGCCGCTGGACACCGCGGGCGGCCCGCCGTCCTCGCGGATCGTCTTCTCCGCCGCGCATGTCGTCGCCGACCCGTTCGCGGACGTGGGCCCGGACGGGCCCGCCGCCGTCGACTGGGACGCCACCCTCGCCTTCCGCCGCCACCTGTGGTCGCACGGCCTCGCCGTCGCCGAGGCGATGGACACCGCCCAGCGCGGCATGGGCCTCGACTGGGGCGGCGCCGCCGAGCTCATCCGCCGCTCGGCCGCGGAGGCGCGGGCCGTCGGCGGCCGGATCGCGTGCGGCGCCGGTACGGACCAGCTCACCGGGCCCGCGGACCTCAAGGAGGTGCGGGCCGCGTACGAGGAACAGCTCGCGCTCGTGGAGGGGACGGGCGCGCAGGTCATCCTCATGGCCTCGCGGGCGCTCGCCGCGGCCGCCCGCGGGCCCGAGGACTACCTGGACATCTACGGCACCCTGCTCCGGCAGGCCCGCGAGCCGGTGATCCTGCACTGGCTCGGCGACATGTTCGACCCGGCGCTGCGCGGCTACTGGGGCAGCACCGACCTCGACGCCGCCACCGACACCTTCCTGCAGGTCATCGCCGACCACCCGGACAAGGTCGACGGCGTGAAGGTGTCGCTGCTCGACGCGGGGCGCGAGGTGGCGCTGCGGCGGCGCCTCCCGAACGGGGTCCGCTGCTACACGGGCGACGACTTCAACTACCCCGAGCTGATCGCCGGCGACGACCGCGGCTTCAGCCACGCGCTGCTCGGCATCTTCGACCCGCTCGGCCCGCTGGCGGCGCAGGCGGTACGGATCCTGGACACGGGCGACACGGCGGGCTTCCGCTCGCTGCTCGACCCGACCGTGGAGCTCTCCCGGCACCTCTTCCAGACCCCCACCCGCTACTACAAGACCGGCGTGGTGCTGCTCGCCTGGCTGGCCGGGCACCAGGAGCACTTCACCATGGTCGGCGGCCTGCAGTCGGCCCGCTCGCTGCCGCACCTGGCGCGGGCGTACGAACTGGCCGACGGCCTCGGCCTCTTCCCCGACCCGGCGCTTGCCGAGCGGCGGATGCGGTCGCTGCTGGCGGTGCACGGAGTGGAGGACGCGTGAGTGGGCTGAGCCTGAACCAGGAAACCATCAAGCAGTGGTCGCTGCCCGAGCTGGCGAAGGGCTGCGTCGATGCCGGAGTGCGCGGCGTCGGGCTGTGGCGGGCGCCGGTGCAGGAGTACGGGCCCGAGGCCGCGGGGCAGCTGCTGCGCGACGCGGGCCTGACGGTCACCAGCCTCTGCCGGGGCGGGTTCTTCACGGCGTCCGACGCGGGGGAGCGGGCGGCGGCGCTGGAGGACAACCGGCGGGCGCTCGACGAGGCGGCGGCGGTCGGCACGGACACGCTGGTGCTGGTGTCGGGCGGGCTCCCGGAAGGGAGCCGGGACCTGCACGGCGCCCGCGAGCGGATCGCCGACGCGCTGGCGGAGCTGGCGCCGTACGCCGTCGAGCGTGGCGTGCGGCTGGCGATCGAGCCGCTGCATCCGATGTACGCGTCCGACCGCTGCGTGGTCTCCACGCTGGCCCAGGCGCTGGACCTCGCCGAGCGCTTCCCCGCGGCGGCGGTGGGCGTCGTAGTGGACACGTACCACCTGTGGTGGGACGACACGATCGCCGCGCAGATCGCGCGGGCGGGCGAGGGCGGGCGGATCGCGGCCTTCCAGCTCGCGGACTGGGTGACGCCGCTGCCGGAGGGGGTGCTGCTGGGGCGCGGGCAGATCGGCGACGGCAGTGTCGACTTCCGGTGGTTCCGCGAGCGGGTGGAGGCCGCGGGGTACGCAGGGTGGACGGAGGTGGAGATCTTCAACCCGAAGCTGTGGGAGCGGGATGGGGGCGAGGTCTTGCGGGAGATCGTGGAGCGATACGGCACGCACTTCTAGCCGCACTCACCTAGAGTCGGCATCCGCCACCTATAGCCCCGTACCAGCCACCGCGTGAAGCTCAGGCCGCCACGTTCGGGCGCTGGCCGCCCAAGAGCTTGCCGAGCATGCCCAGCAGGCCGCCGCCGCCCTGCTGGGCCTGCTGCTGCTCCTCGCTGAGCATGTCCGTCAGGCCGCTCGCGCTCACGTTCTTCTTCTTCGCCACCTGCGACAGCACGGTCATCGCGATCGGCAGGATCACCCGCATCGCGTTGTTGACCTGCGTCACCGGCAGCCCCGTACGGGCGGAAACGGCCTTCGCCACGGGCAGGGTGACCCGCCCCAGGACGGAGGCGAGGATGCCGCCCTTGATGCCGCCCATGCCGCCGCCCGCGAACTGGGCGACGCCCGTCAGCGGCCGGGCATTGGCCTGCCCCGCCGGGTCCGGCGCCTCGCTGAACGCCTGGGCCACCTCCCGGGCGCCCTCGGGCGAACGGGTCTCGTCGGCCAGCGTCCCGGTGAGGGACTCCACCGCCGTGCCGACCAGCTTCTTCGCCGCCCGGTCCGTGGTGCCGAGCTCGGTCGCGAGCTCGTGCATCTGCTCCGGACCGAGCTCCTGGAGTATGGCGTTTTGCAGAGAATTAGCTCTCATGCGTAAAACGCTACGTCCGTTCCGCTACGACGGCATTTCGAGGTGTCGTAAAAAATCTCCGGGAAGCCGTGCAACCCTTCCCGGGGGTCGTGGGTCCTACTGGGCATCAGCGCTTCCTTGGGGGGGATCCGTGGGGGGTACGGGGGCGCTGTCCCGAGGGGGGGAAGCAGAGGGGCCCGGTCGACGGACCGGGCCCCTTAGCTATGCGGTGCTCTCGCTGAGAGCTGTCAGCGCTCTTCCACGGGGACGAAGTCGCGCAGCACCTCGCCCGTGTAGATCTGCCGCGGGCGGCCGATCCGGGAGCCCGGCTCCTTGATCATCTCGTGCCACTGGGCGATCCAGCCCGGCAGCCGGCCGAGGGCGAAGAGGACCGTGAACATCTCGGTCGGGAAGCCCATGGCCCGGTAGATCAGGCCGGTGTAGAAGTCGACGTTCGGGTAGAGCTTGCGCTCGACGAAGTAGTCGTCGGCGAGCGCGTGCTCCTCGAGCTTCAGGGCGATGTCGAGGAGCTCGTCCTCCTTGCCCAGCGCGGACAGGACATCGTGGGCCGCGGCCTTGATGATCTGTGCCCGCGGGTCGAAGTTCTTGTAGACGCGATGCCCGAAGCCCATGAGCTTCACGCCGTCTTCCTTGTTCTTCACCTTGCGGATGAAGGTGTCGACATCGCCGCCGGACTGCTTGATGCCCTCCAGCATCTCCAGCACGGACTGGTTGGCGCCGCCGTGCAGCGGGCCCCACAGCGCGTTGATGCCGGCCGAGATCGAGGCGAAGAGGTTCGCCTGCGAGGAGCCGACGAGGCGGACCGTCGACGTGGAGCAGTTCTGCTCGTGGTCGGCGTGCAGGATGAGCAGCTTGTCCAGGGCGTTGACCACGACCGGGTCGAGGTCGAACTCCTGGGCCGGCACCGAGAAGGTCATGCGCAGGAAATTCTCGACATAGCCGAGGTCATTGCGCGGGTAGACGACCGGGTGGCCGGTGGATTTCTTGTACGCGTACGCCGCGATGGTCGGCAGCTTGGCGAGCAGCCGGATCGTGGAGAGGTGGCGCTGCTTCTCATCGAAGGGGTTGTGGCTGTCCTGGTAGAACGTGGACAGGGCGCTGACCACCGACGACAGCATCGCCATCGGGTGGGCGTCGCGCGGGAAGCCGTCGTAGAAGCGCTTGACGTCCTCGTGCAGCATCGTGTGCCGCGTGATCTCGTCCCGGAAGACCGAGAGCTCGTCGACGGTCGGCAGCTCGCCGTTGATCAGGAGGTAGGACACCTCGAGGAAGGTGCTCCGCTCCGCGAGCTGCTCGATCGGGTAGCCGCGATAGCGCAGGATGCCCGCTTCGCCGTCGAGATAGGTGATCGCGGACTTGTACGCCGCGGTGTTGCCGTAGCCGCTGTCCAGGGTCACCAGACCGGTCTGGGAACGGAGCTTGCCGATGTCGACGCCGGTATCACCGACGGAACTCTCGACGATCGGGTAGTTGTATTCGTCGTCCCCGTACCGCAGTACTACAGAGTTGTCGCTCACGTCTTTCCTCACCCGGCGTATCGTGCCTCTTCTTTGAGGTGCCCTGACTGCCTTCCAGCTTCCCTCATGCCGCGTCGGTTCGCTGCACTGGGGGTCGCCGTGAAGGTCATTGAGCGGCACTGCGTGCCACTTGTTGACCATCCTGCCCTGCCCGGAGGCAAAGGGGGAGTCATCCCGCGCCGCGGAGTCGATGATCCAGGGCGGTAAAGCGCCGACCAGCGGAAACGGTGCGTACGGCCTGACCAAGGGCCTTGCGTGAACCTACCAGGACCACCAGTTTCCTGGCCCGCGTCACCGCTGTGTAGAGCAGATTCCGCTGGAGCATCATCCAGGCGCCGGTGGTGACAGGGATCACTACCGCCGGATATTCACTCCCCTGAGAGCGGTGGATGGTGACTGCGTAGGCATGCGCCAATTCGTCCAGTTCTGAGAAGTCGTAGCCGACCTCCTCGTCCTCGTCCGTACGGATGGTGAGCTGCTGCTCGTCCGGGTCAAGACCGGTGACCACGCCGAGGGTGCCGTTGAAGACGCCGTTCTGGCCTTTGTCGTAGTTGTTTCGTATCTGGGTGATCTTGTCGCCGACCCGGAAGGTGCGGCCGCCGAAGCGCTTCTCCGCGAGCCCGGGGCGGGCCGGGGTGATCGCCTCCTGGAGCAGCCCGTTCAGCGCCCCTGCCCCCGCGGGTCCCCGGTGCATCGGGGCCAACACCTGCACATCGCGGCGCGGATCGAGGCCGAATTTCGCCGGGATGCGGCGGGCGGCCACGTCCACGGTCAGCCGGCCTGCGGCCTCGGTGTCATCTTCTACGAAGAGGAAGAAGTCGGACAGCCCCTGGGTGAGCGGGTGGGAGCCGCCGTTGATCCGGTGGGCGTTGGTGACCACCCCGGACTGCTGGGCCTGCCGGAAGATCCGGGTCAGCCGGACGGCCGGGACCGGGCTGCCGCCGGCCAGTAGGTCGCGCAGCACCTCGCCCGCGCCGACGGACGGCAGCTGGTCGACATCCCCGACCAGCAGCAGATGCGCGCCCGGCGCGACCGCCTTGACCAGCTTGTTCGCCAGCAGCAGGTCCAGCATCGAGGCCTCGTCGACCACGACCAGGTCGGCGTCCAGGGGGCGGTCCGTGTCGTACGCGGCGTCGCCGCCGGGCTTCAGCTCCAGCAGCCGGTGGACGGTCGAGGCCTCGGCCCCGGTCAGCTCCGCCAGCCGCTTCGCGGCCCGCCCGGTCGGGGCGGCGAGCACCACCTTCGCCTTCTTGGCGAGCGCCAGCTCCACGATCGAGCGGACCGTGAAGGACTTCCCGCAGCCGGGCCCGCCGGTCAGCACCGCCACCCGCTCGGTCAGCGCCAGCCGCACCGCCTGCTCCTGCTCGGGCGCGAGATCCGCCCCGGTCTTCGTACGCAGCCAGCCCAGCGCCTTGTCCCAGTCGACGCCACGGAACGACGGCAGCCGCTCCTCCTCGGCCTGCAGCAGCCGCCGCAGCTTCCCGGAGAGGGAGAGCTCGGCGCGGTGGAAGGGGACGAGATAGATGGCGGTGACGGGCTCGGGGTCGCCGTCGGGGCCGGGCACGGTCTCCTTGATGACCCCCTCCTCCGCCGCCAGCTCGGCGAGGCAGTCGATCACCAGGCCCGTATCGACCTGGAGGAGCTTCACCGCCTCGGCGATCAGCTGCTGCTCGGGCAGGAAGCAGTGGCCCTGGTCGGAGGACTGCGACAGCGCGTACTGCAGCCCGGCCTTCACCCGCTCCGGGCTGTCGTGCGGGATGCCGACGGCCTGCGCGATGCGGTCGGCGGTGAGGAAGCCGATGCCCCAGACGTCGGCAGCGAGGCGGTAGGGCTGGTTTTTCACCACCGAGATCGAGGCGTCGCCGTACTTCTTGAAGATCCGTACGGCGATGGAGGTGGTCACATTCACCGACTGCAGGAAGACCATCACCTCCTTGATGGCCTTCTGCTCCTCCCAGGCGTCGGCGATCTTCTTGGTGCGCTTGGGGCCGAGGCCCGGGACCTCGATGAGGCGCTTCGGCTCGTGCTCGATGATGTCGAGGGTGTCCAGGCCGAAGTGCTCCGTGATCCGGTCGGCGAAGACCGGCCCGATGCCCTTGACCAGGCCGGATCCGAGATAGCGGCGGATGCCCTGGATGGTGGCGGGGAGGACCGTCGTGTAGTTCTCGACCGTGAACTGCTTGCCGTACTGCGGATGCGAGCCCCAGCGCCCCTCCATCCGCAGCGCCTCGCCGGGCTGCGCGCCGAGCAGCGAGCCGACGACGGTGAGCAGGTCGCCGGCGCCGCGCCCGGTGTCGACGCGGGCGACCGTATAGCCGGTCTCCTCATTGGCGTACGTGATCCGCTCGAGGACTCCCTCGAGCGTGGAGAGCTTCGGGCCGGCGGCGGTCTGCTGGGCCATGCAAGGACGTTATCGCCAGGCGCCGACAGTCAGGGAGCGCCCGCCCCAGAAATGCGAATGCGCCCCGCCGGTCCCCCCACGGACCGGACGAGGCGCTTCGCTTTCCCGGACAGGACTCCCCCCACGGGGTCCTGCTCGGGCGTATCGAGGCCGGGACGGCGGGCAGGGAGGGCCGCTCAAAGCTCCCCTGACCAAGCCGTCCTGGACAACGTGACACCAACTCCGCCGGGTGCCGGTGTCATGTGGTTAGACCCCCGACCCCCGCAAAGGGTTACCCCCCAATTGCTGTGATCTGAATCACTGCAGGTCGGGGCCGTTAGGCCCTAGCGGAAACGGCGCAACCGCAAGCTGTTCAGCACCACGAAGACCGATGAGAAGGCCATCGCGGCCCCCGCGATCATCGGGCTCAGCAGCCCGGCCGCGGCCAGCGGCAGCGCGGCGACGTTGTAGCCGAAGGCCCAGAAGAGGTTGCCCTTGATCGTGGCGAGGGTCTTCCGCGCCAGCCGGATCGCATCCGCCGCGACCCGCAGGTCGCCCCGTACCAGCGTCAGGTCACTCGCCTCGATCGCCGCGTCGGTACCGGTGCCCATCGCGAGACCCAAGTCCGCAGTGGCCAGCGCCGCCGCGTCATTCACCCCGTCACCGACCATCGCGACCGTACGGCCCTCGCCCCGCAGCCGCTTCACGACGGCCACCTTGTCCGCCGGCAGCACCTCCGCCCACACCTCGGCGATGCCCACCTCCCGGGCCACGGCATCCGCCACCGCCTGGTTGTCGCCGGTGAGCAGCACGGGCGTCAGCCCGAGCCGCTTGAATTCGGCGACCGCCTCCGCGCTGGTGTCCTTGATTGCGTCGGCGACGGTCAGCACGCCGCGCGCTTCTCCGTCCCAGGCGACGGCCACGGCCGTACGGCCCTCTTCCTCCGCCGCCCGCTTCGCCGCGGCCAGCTCATCCGGCAGCCGCACCGACCACTCGGCCAGCAGCTTCTCCCGCCCGACCAGCACCGCGTGCCCGTCGACAACCCCCCGCACGCCGAGCCCCGCGACATTCTCGAAGCCCTCCGGCACCGGCAGCTCGGCCCCGCGCTCGATCGCCCCGTCCGCGATGGCCCGGGCGATCGGATGCTCAGACGCATGCTCCAGCGCACCCGCGAGCCGCAGCAGCTCCGCAGGGTCAGTGCCGGGCGCGGGGATGATCTCCTGCAGCCGCATCGTCCCCGTGGTCACGGTCCCGGTCTTGTCGAGCACGACGGTGTCGACCCGGCGCGTCGACTCCAGCACCTCGGGCCCGCGGATCAGGATGCCGAGCTGGGCGCCCCGGCCCGTGCCGACCATCAACGCGGTCGGCGTGGCCAGCCCCAGCGCGCACGGGCAGGCGATGATCAGCACCGCGACGGCCGCGGTGAAGGCGCCCGCCGCGCCCGCCCCGGTGGCCAGCCACCAGCCGAGCGTCCCGGCGGCCAGCAGCATCACGACGGGCACGAAGATCCCGGCGACGCGGTCGGCGAGCCGCTGCACCTCCGCCTTGCCGTTCTGCGCGTCCTCGACCAGCTGCGCCATCCGCGCCAGCTGCGTATCGGCGCCGACCCGGGTGGCCTCGACCACGAGGCGGCCGGCGACATTGACGGTGGCGCCGGTGACGGCATCGCCCGGGGCGACGTCCACGGGCACGGACTCGCCGGTGAGCATCGAGGCGTCGACGGCGGAGGCGCCCTCGGCCACCGTCCCGTCCGTGGCGATCTTCTCGCCCGGCCGGACCACGAAGCGGTCGCCGACGGCCAGCTCGGCGACCGGGATACGGACCTCCGCCCCCCCCCGCAGCACGGCCACGTCCTTCGCGCCGAGCTCCAGCAGCGCCCGCAGCGCCGCGCCCGCCTTTCGCTTGGAGCGGGCCTCCAGATAGCGGCCGAGCAGGATGAACGCCGTCACCCCGGCCGCCGCCTCCAGATAGATCAGCGATGACCCCTCGCCCCGCCGCACGGTGAGCTCGAAGCCATGCCGCATCCCGGGCATCCCGGCATCGCCGAAGAACAGCGCCCACACCGACCAGCCGAGCGCGGCGAGCGTGCCGATGGAGATGAGCGTGTCCATGGTGGCCGCGCCATGCCGGGCGCCCACGAACGCGGCCCGGTGGAACTGCCAGCCGCCCCAGACCACCACCGGCGCGGCGAGGGTGAGGGACAGCCACTGCCAGTTGTCGAACTGCCAGGCCGGGACCATGGCGAGCATGATGACCGGGACGGCGAGGGCGATCGAGACGAGCAGGCGGTGCCGGAGCCGGTGCAGGGAATCGTCGTCCGCGGCGGCCGGCTCGTCGACGGCGGCCGCGGCCGGGGGCGCCGGCGGCTCCGCGGTATAGCCGGTCCTGACGACGGTCGCGATGAGATCGTCCACGGACACGTCATCGCCGTACGACACCCGCGCCTTCTCGGTGGCGTAATTGACGGTGGCGCTGACGCCGTCCATGCGGTTGAGCTTCTTCTCGATGCGGGCGGCGCACGAGGCGCAGGTCATGCCGCCGATGGTGAGCTCGACCTGCGCCGGCTCCGGCGCCGTGTCGACGCCGGTCATCAGACCGCCGCGGCCGCCAGCTCGTAACCGGCCTCGTCCACGGCGGCGCGGACGTCGGCCTCGTCGAGCGGGGCCTCGGAGGTGACGGTGACCTCTCCCGTGGCGGCGACGGCCTTCACGTCGGTCACGCCCGCGAGCTCGCGGAGCTCGGAGCTGACCGCCCCCTCGCAGTGGCCGCAGGACATGCCCTTCACCTGGTAGGTGGTGGTGGTGCTCATGGTGGCTCCTCACGCCGGAGTGGTGTGCGTGCCCACCATCGTACCCCCAGGGGGTATGACTTTGAAGCCGCCCCCCGGGAGCGCGAGCCCCCGGGATCTCTGCGGCGGCGGACGAGCCGGCGGACGAGCGGCTCATCGGTGGCCGTGACGGCCGCGGTTGCTGGGACGGTTGGCGACCCAGTGGCGGATGGTGTCCGCGTACCAGAGTGGCTTGCCGTTCTCGACGCGGTCCGGCGGGGGCATCAGCCCGTGCTTCCGGTACGAGCGGACGGTGTCCGTCTGCACGCCGATGTGCGCGGCGATCTCCCGGTAGGACCAGAGAACTCGGTTGGACATTCAGCACCTCCCAGCGGGGCGCCGGGGGGCGCCCGCGATGATCAGTCAGCCTGTGCCCGGCCAACGACGCTGGGTGACAGGGGGAGAGGGGCTGTCGAGCGGCTGTTACGGGGAACCCGCGTAACAGTGACAGTCGTGACGGCTGTGTCGCGTCTTGCGCAGGAGTTCGACCGGTGTTGACCGTATGTCCTGACAAACCATTGACATGCGTCGGCAGCGACGGCTAAACCGGAGCCCATGACGCAGGCGCACGACCTGATCACCATGGGCCGTATCGGAGTCGACATCTACCCGCTGCAGATCGGCGTGGGTCTGGAGGATGTGGAGACCTTCGGGAAGTTCCTCGGCGGTTCGCCGTCCAATGTGGCCGTCGCCGCCGCGCGACTCGGGCGGCGGGCGGCCGTCGTCACGAAGACCGGGGCGGATCCCTTCGGCAGCTATCTGCGGCGGGAGCTGCGGCAGTTCGGGGTGGACGACACCTTCGTGGGTACGGAGCCGGGGCTGCCCACGCCCGTCACCTTCTGCGAGATCTTTCCGCCCGACGACTTTCCCCTGTACTTCTACCGGCAGCCGAAGGCCCCCGACCTGGAGCTGCGCGCGGACGAGCTGGACCTCGACGCGATCCGCGCCGCCCGGGTGTTCTGGATGTCCGGCACCGGCCTCAGCGAGGAGCCGTCGCGGGCGGCGACCATGGCCGCGCTGGCCGCGCGCTCGCGGCAGGAGGTGACCGTCTTCGACCTCGACTGGCGGCCGATGTTCTGGCGCGAGAAGGTCACCGCCCGCCCGGCGTACGCGGACGCGCTGGCGCACGCCACCGTCGCCGTCGGCAACCTGGAGGAGTGCGAGGTCGCCACCGGCGCGACCGAGCCGCGCGCCGCCGCCGACGCACTGCTCGCCGCCGGCGTGACCCTCGCCGTGGTGAAGCAGGGCCCGAAGGGGGTACTCGCCGTGCACCGGGACGGCACCGTCGCCGAACTCCCGCCCGTCCCGGTCCAGGTCGTCAACGGCCTCGGCGCCGGCGACGCCTTCGGCGGCGCGCTGGTGCACGGGCTGCTGGCGGGCTGGGAGCTCGCCCGCACCATCGCGTTCGCCAATGCCGCGGGCGCCCATGTGGCCGGAGAGCTGGCCTGTTCCGCCGCCATGCCGGACGCCGCTACGGTCGAAGAGCTGCTCGCCAGGGGAGGCTTCAGCACGTGACACCTGAACCGCACCGCCCGACCGCGGACCCGTACCACCTCCACTCCGGCGCCGACACCGGCCCGTACGACCTCGACATCGACCCCAAGCGCGCCGGCTGGGGCTACTCCTCGCTGCGCATCCTCACCCTCCCGCCCGGCGGTGTGCACACCCTCGCGGCCGGGGACAGCGAGTGGATCGTGCTGCCGCTGAGCGGCGGGTGCAGCGTGCATGTGGAGGGGCGGGTCTTCGACCTGGGCGGGCGGGAGAGCCCGTTCACGGCCGTCACCGACTTCGCGTACGTGCCGCGCGACGCGCACGCGCAGATCGCCAGCGGCGCGGGCGGCCGCTTCGCGCTCGCGGGGGCGCGCTGCGAGCGGCGGCTGCCGGCGCGTTACGGGCCCGCGGGGGCGGTCCCGGTGGAGCTGCGCGGGGCTGGGAACTGCTCGCGGCAGGTGAACAACTTCGGGGCGGCGGGGGTTTTCGAGTGCGACCGCCTGATCGCCGTCGAGGTCCTCACCCCCGGCGGCAACTGGTCCTCGTACCCGCCCCACAAGCACGACGAGCACCGCCCGGGCGCGGAGTCCGAGCTCGAGGAGATCTACTACTTCGAGATCGCGGACGGTCCTGATCAGGCCCCGGGCCTCGGCTATCACCGCGTCTCGCCCTCCGGCCGCGGCCGGAATACGGACGTCCTCGCCGAGGTCCGCGGCGGCGACGCCGTGCTCATCCCGGACGGCTGGCACGGCCCCTCGATCGCCGCGCCCGGCAATGCCATGTACTACCTCAACGTCATGGCCGGGCCGGGGGTGGACCGGGAATGGCTGATCTGCGATCATCCGGAGCACGCGTGGATCCGCAGTGAATGGGGCGATCAACAAGTGGATCCGCGTCTGCCCATGACCAAAGCTGCTGATTCCGCAGAAGGGGGCGAGGTCGCATGAGGCTCACCACCGCTCAGGCGCTCGTCCGTTTCCTCGCCGCGCAGCACACCGAGCGCGACGGCGAGCGGCACCGCCTCATCGCCGCGACCTGGGGCATCTTCGGGCACGGGAATGTCGCCGGGCTCGGCCAGGCGCTCGTCGAGTACGGGCCCGACGCCATGCCCTTCCACCAGGGCCGTAACGAGCAGGCGATGGTGCACGCGGCAGTGGGCTATGCGCGGCAGTCCGGCCGCCTCTCCGCCCACGCCGTGACCACCTCCATCGGCCCCGGCGCGACGAACCTCGTCACCGGCGCCGCCCTCGCCACCATCAACCGCCTCCCGGTCCTGCTTCTCCCCGGCGACACCTTCGCCGCCCGCCCCGCCGACCCGGTGCTGCAGCAGCTCGAAGTCCCGTACGCGGGCGATGTGTCGGTGAACGACACCCTCCGCCCCGTCTCCCGCTACTTCGACCGCATCACCCGCCCCGAAGCGCTCATCCCGGCCGCGCTGCAGGCCATGCGGGTCCTCGCCGACCCGGCCGAGACCGGCGCGGTCACGCTCGCGCTGCCGCAGGACGTGCAGGCGGAGAGCTATGACTGGCCGGAGGAGTTCTTCGCCGAGCGGGTGTGGCGGATCGACCGGCCGGTGCCGGACGCGCGGGCGGTGGCCGATGCGGTGGAGCTCGTACGGGGCGCGCGGCGGCCGCTCATCGTGGCCGGCGGCGGCGTCCACCACAGCGGTGCCGAGGCGGCGCTCGCCGTCTTCGCCGAGGCCACCGGCATCCCGGTCGCCTGCACGCAGGCGGGCAAGGGGGCGCTGCGATACGACCATCCGGCGGAGGTCGGCGCGATCGGGCACACGGGGACCGCGGTGGCGGATGAACTCGCCCGTACCGCCGATGTGGTGCTCGGGATCGGGACTCGCTACAGCGACTTCACCACCGCTTCGAACACCCTCTTCGCGGCGCCGGACGTCCGCTTCGCGAGCCTCAACATCACCTCGTACGACTCCCACAAGATGGCGTCGCTGCCGCTGACCGGGGATGCGCGGGCGGGGCTTGAGGCGCTGACGGCGGGGCTGGCCGGTTATCGGGTCCCCGGTGAGTATGCGGAGGAGTACGCGGCCGGGAAGGCGGCGTGGGAGCGGGTGACGGATGCGGCGTACGCGGGTGCGGACGCCTCCGCGCGGCCGACGCAGACGCAGGTGCTGGGCGCGCTGGAGGCGCTCGCCGATGAGAGCGACATCGTCATCAATGCGGCCGGGTCGATGCCCGGTGACCTGCACAAGCTGTGGCGCGCGCGGGCGGCGGACCAGTATCACGTCGAGTACGGGTACTCGTGCATGGGATATGAGATCCCGGCGGCGATCGGGGTCCAACTCGCCGCGCCCGAGCGGCCCGTGTGGGCGCTGGTCGGCGACGGCACGTATCTGATGCTGCCGGGCGAGCTGGTCACGGCCGTACAGGAGCGGCTGCCGGTCAAGGTGCTGCTGGTGGACAACCACGGATACGCCTCGATCGGCGGTCTCTCGGAGCAGACGGGCGCGGAGGCCTTCGCCACGCAATACCGCTATCGCGGGGGCGCCGGCTACGAGGGCGACCCGCTGCCGGTCGACCTGGCCGCGAATGCGGCGAGCCTGGGCCTGGAGGTGCACCCGGCGGACACCCTGGCCGAGCTGCACGATGCCCTGCGGGTGGCGCGAGCGGCTTCGGGCCCGGTGTGCGTGTACGTCCGCACGGCGCCGCCGGACAAGAACGCGCCCACGGCGCAGGCCTGGTGGGACGTGCCGGTCGCGTCGGTGTCGGAGCGGGCTGCGGCACAGGCCGCGTATGCGGACTACGTCCGCGCTGCGGCGGCCAGGCGGAGGCACTTGTGACGAGTCCGGGGGCAGGCGTCCCGCATGGCGGGACGGGTGGGCCCGGACGGACCGGCGGCCGCGAGCGCGACCCGCACCGGACGGGGGCCGTGCGCCTCCCGCAGCTACTAGCGAGAAAGGCCTGACCTCATGAAGCACATCGGCCACTGGATCGGCGGCAAGGCCGCCGAGGGCACCTCCGGGCGCCACGGCCCCGTCTTCAACCCCGCCACCGGCGCGCAGGCCGCGGAGGTCGCCTTCGCGTCCGAGAGCGAGGTCGACCAGGCCGTCGCGGCAGCGAAAGGCGCGCTCGCCGGCTGGGGGACCTCCTCGCTGGCCGCCCGCACGGCAGTGCTCTTCCGCTTCCGCGAGCTGCTCAACGCCAACCGCGACGAGATCGCCTCGCTCATCACCGCCGAGCACGGCAAGGTGCACTCCGACGCGCTCGGCGAGCTCGCCCGCGGGATGGAGATCGTCGAGGTCGCCTGCGGCATTCCGCAGCTACTGAAGGGAGAGCTGTCCACGCAGGTCAGCAGCCGCATCGACGTGGCCGCCATCCGGCAGCCGGTCGGCGTGGTCGCGGGCATCACGCCCTTCAACTTCCCGGCCATGGTGCCGATGTGGATGTTCCCGCTCGCCATCGCCTGCGGGAACACCTTCGTGCTGAAGCCGAGCGAGAAGGACCCGTCCCCGTCGCTCCGTATCGCCGAGCTGCTCGCCGAGGCGGGCCTCCCCGACGGCGTCTTCAACGTCGTGAACGGCGACAAGACCGCCGTCGACCGCCTCCTCACCCACCCGGACGTCGACGCGGTCAGCTTCGTCGGCTCCACCCCCATCGCGCAGTACGTGCACGCCACCGGCACCGCGGCCGGCAAGCGCGTCCAGGCACTGGGCGGCGCCAAGAACCACATGCTCGTGCTCCCGGACGCCGACCTCGACGCCGCCGCGGACGCCGCGGTGTCGGCCGCGTACGGGTCCGCGGGCGAGCGGTGCATGGCGGTGTCCGCGGTGGTCGCGGTGGGGCAGGCCGGGGACGACCTCGTCGAGAAGATCCGCGAGCGGGCGGCGAAGATCCGTATCGGACCCGGCGACGACCCCGCCTCCGAGATGGGGCCGCTGATCACCAAGCAGCACCGCGACAAGGTCGCGTCGTATGTGGAAGGCGCCGCCGGGCAGGGCGCCGAGGTGGTCCTCGACGGCACCGGCTTCACCGTCGACGGGCACGCCGACGGGCACTGGATCGGGATCAGCCTGCTCGACAAGGTCCGTACCGACTCCGATGCGTACCGCGATGAGATTTTTGGCCCCGTCCTATGTGTCGTACGGGCCGATTCTTACGACGAGGGCATCAAACTCATCAACTCCTCGCCCTGGGGCAACGGCACCGCCATCTTCACCCGCGACGGCGGCGCCGCCCGCCGCTTCCAGCTGGAGGCGGAGGCCGGGATGGTCGGCGTGAATGTGCCGATCCCGGTGCCGGTCGGCTACCACTCCTTCGGCGGCTGGAAGGAATCGCTCTTCGGCGACCACCACATCTACGGCGCGGAGGGCGTGCGCTTCTACACCAAGGCGAAGGTCGTCACCACTCGGTGGCCCGACCCGGCCGACAGCGGCGTTGACCTGGGCTTTCCCACGTCCCGGTAGGCACCGCCCGGCGCTCGAGCTGCGGGGCGCGCCCGGTGGAGTTAGCGTTCGAATATCGGTGCACTGTCTGCTGCCTCTCGCACCACCCGGTACGGGAGGTCCGCGCCGAACCACCATCCGCGCCATCCATCGAGGGGACCCCGCATGGGACTCATGGACGAGATCAAGAAGAAGGCCGAGGAGGCCAAGAGCGCCATCACCGGCCACTCCGACAAGGCCGACCAGGGCAGCTCGGTCAAGGACAAGATGGGGCAGGGCATCGACACGGTCGCCGAAGAGGTCGACGAGAAGACCGGCGGCAAGCACACCGAGAAGATCGAGTCCACCGCCGACAAGGCGAAGGACGCCCTCGGCATCGAGGACACGAACAAGGACGGCAAGTAGGGCGTCGGCGCTTCGCGCTTCGCCCTCAAGCGCCGGACGGGCTGTACAGCCCGTCCGGCGTCTGCCGTTGATTACGATCCGGGCACGTCCGAAACCGATCCCCCGCCTCCCCCGTCCCAGCGACGCCCGGCTCACCGAGGGGGAGGACCATGCGAAGACTCATATTGGCCGTGGCGGCCGCGCTCGCCGCCATCCTGCTGGCCGCCTGCACGGGAGGGGACGACGGCGGCATCGCCAAGGACGCCTCCGGGAAGGGCAGCGGGGGCGCCGCTCCGCCGCCGCCCGCGAAGGGCTTCGAGGGCGGGCAGCCCGAGCAGGAGGGCGGCGCCGCCCAGGACCAGAAGGGCATCGCCCCCACCCAGAAGCCCGACCTGCTGTCCACCTTCGGCCTCGACGTCGACACGGCCTCGTACAGCTACGCCCGCCGCACCATCGACAGCGGCCGGCTGCCGGCGCCGGACACGGTGCGGCACGAGGAGTTCGTCAACAGCTTCCGGCACAACTACCCCCAGCCCGAGGGCAACGGCTTCAACCTGGCCACCGACGGCGCGCAGACCGGCCAGGACGGCTGGTCCCTGATGCGCGTCGGCCTGGCGACCAAGGACGTCGAGCCGACCCGGCGGCCGCCCGCCTCGCTCACCTTCGTCGTGGACGTATCCGGCTCGATGGCGGACCCCGGCCGGCTCGATCTCGTACGGGACGCGCTGCACACCGCCGCGGGCGAGCTGCGCGGGGACGACTCCGTCGCCATCGTCGCCTTCTCCGACGAGGCCCGCACCGTCCTGCCCATGGCCCGGGTCGGCGACGGCGGCCGGGACCGGATGCGCGACGCGGTGAAGGAGCTGCAGCCCACCGACAGCACCAATGTCGAGGCGGGCATCCGCCGCGGCTACGACGTCGCCGTCGACGCCGCCCGCGAGGGCAGCACCAACCGCGTCGTGCTGCTCTCCGACGCCCTCGCCAACACCGGCGCCACCGACGCCGACACCATCCTCGACCGCATCGCCGACGCCCGCCGCGCGCACGGCATCACCCTCTTCGGCGTCGGCGTCGGCAGCGACTACGGCGACGCGTTCATGGAGCGGCTCACCAACCGCGGCGACGGCCACACCAGTTACGTATCCGACCGGACGGCCGCCCGCCGCGTCTTCACCGAGGAGCTGCCGCGCCACGTCGAGCTGCGCGCGCGGGACGCCAAGGCGCAGGTGGAGTTCGACGGGCAGACCGTCGCCGACTACCGGCTCATCGGCTACGACAACCGCCAGGTCGCCGACAAGGACTTCCGCAACGACGCCGTCGACGGCGGCGAGATCGGCCCGGGGCACACCGTCACCGCGCTGTACGCCGTCCGCCTGAAGGAGGGCGCCGCCGGGCACGTGGCCACCGCGACCGTGCGCTGGCTGGACCCGAAGACCCGGGCGCCGCACGAGAAGTCCAGCGAGATCGAGGCGGCGGCGCTCGGCGGCAGGCTGTGGGGTGCGGCGGAGACGTCGCTGCAGGTGGACGCGCTCGCCGCGTACTTCGCCGACGCGCTGCGCGGCCGGTCCACGTCCTCGGACGGGTCGGATCCGAGCGCGGTGCCGGAGTCCGCGGGCCCGCGGACCCGGTCGGATGCGGAGCCCGGGACCGTACCGGACGGCGGGACCCCGCTGCCGCTGCCGGGCGCGCCGACGGTCGACGAGCTCGTCGAACGCTCCGCCGCCCTCGCCGGCCAGACCGAGTCCCGGCAGGTCGACGAGTTGGCCGAGACCGTACGTAAGGCGGCGGAAGTGGCGGGATGATGCGCAAGTGACCGTACGCCCCGATCAAATCCCGCCCGCCCGGCCGCCGCTGCCCTCGGGCCACCTCGTGGTCTGCGGCGACGACGCCCTCGCCGAGGCCGTCGCCGACGAGCTGCGCAGCGCCTACCGCACGCAACCGCACCTGCTGCAGGAGCCGCCCGACGACCGCGCCTTCGCGGGGGCGGGCCTGCGGCGGGCGGCCGCGCTCGCGCTGGTCTACGACGACGACAAGACCAATGTGCACGCGGCCCTGCGCGCCCGCCGCCTCAACCCGGAGCTGCGGCTGGTCATCCGCCTGTACAACCGGAAACTCGGCGAGTATCTGCAGGAGTTGCTGGACCCGCCGCCCGGCTCGGAAGGCCCGGGCGCCGAGGCGTACACCACCGTCCTCTCCGACGCCGACACCGCCACCCCGGCGCTGGTCGCCGCCGCGGTCACCGGCGCCACGAAGGTGATCAGCGCGGCGGGCGTGCTGCTGCGCGCCGCCGAGCGGGCCCCGGTCGCGGTCGGCCCGCACCGGGAGCCGCCGCTGTGCACCCTCGCGCTGCTGCCGGTGCCGGGCCGGGAGGCGGAGGGGCCGCGGCTGCTGCCGGACGAGCAGGAGGCGGCGGAGGCCGCGGACGTGGGGCGGCGGACGGTGGTGCTGGAGGCGGTGGCGCCCGCGGAGGGCGAGCCGGTGGCGCGCTCCTGGCGGCTCGGCCGACTGGGGCTGCCGCTGCGGTCGCTGATGTCGCGGCGGCTTGCCTGGACGGTGGCGGCGCTGGTGGGCGCGGTGGCGGCGCTGACGGTGATCTCGTCGGTGGTGGTCGGCGACTCGCCGCGGCACTCGGCGTACCTGTCCATCCTGGACCTCTTCGCGATCAACGAACCGGCGATCGGCGATCCCACCTCCCGCCAGGCGCTGCAGCTGCTCTCCGGCCTCGTCGGCCTGCTCCTGCTCCCGGTCCTGGTCGCGGCCGCGCTGGAGGCCCTCGGCACCTTCCGTACGGCCACCACCCTCCGCCGCCCGCCGCGCGGCATCGCTGGGCATGTGGTGCTGCTCGGCCTCGGCAAGATCGGCACGCGGGTGCTGACCGGGCTGCACGACCTGGGCATTCCGGTGGTGTGCGTGGAGGCCGACCCGGCGGCGCGCGGGGTGGCGGTGGCCCGGCGGCTCCATGTGCCTACCGTGATCGGCGACGTCACGGACGACGAGGTGATGGCGGCGACCAGGGCCCGGCACGCGCAGGCGCTGCTGGCGGTCACCAGCGACGACACGACGAACCTGGAGGCGGTCCTGGGCGCCCGCGCCCAGAATCCTTCGCTGCGGGCGGTGCTGCGCATCCGCGACGACGCCTTCGCGACCGCGGTCTACCGCACCCTCCGCGACCGCCACCCGCAGGGCCTGACCCGCAGCCGCTCGGTGTCGGCGCTGGCGGCGTCGTCCTTCGCCGGGGCGATGATGGGCCGGCAGATCATCGGCGCGATCGGCGTCGACCGGCGGGTGCTGCTGCTGGCGTCGGTGGAGGTCGCGGGCAATCCGGCGTTCGAGGACCGGACGGTGGCGGAGGCCTTCCGCCCCGGGGCGTGGCGGGTGGTGGCGCTGAACCTGGCCTCGGGCGAGAAGGACCTGGTGTGGGCCCCGCACCCCGGGTACGTACTGCAGGCGGGTGACGGGGTGGTGCTGGCGGCTACGCGGCAGGGGCTCGGCGACCTGCTGGGCGAGCGGGAGCCGCACCGGTAGATGTCTCTCCGGGGGAGAGCGGGATCTCTCCGGGGGAGGGCGTCCCGCAAGGCGGGACGGGCTGGCCCGGGACGTTTCGCAAGCCGCCCGCCCAGCCCGCACCGGGGTCAGGCCCGGCGTTCCCCGGCGCGACCTCAGAAGTCCCCGCCGAAGCCACCCCCGCCGCCGAAGTCCCCGCCGCCACCGAACCCGCCCCCGAAGTCGCCGCTGTCGAAGTCCGAGCCCGTGTAGTCGCCGCCCTCGGCGCCACCGGCCCCGTAATCGCCGCCCCCGGCGGCCCACGCACCGGGCGCGAACATCATCTGCCCCAGCATCGTGCCCATGAGCAGCCCCGGCAGCATCCCGCCGCCGAAGTACCCGCCCGCCCACGGCGCATACGCGGGCCCCGCGTTCCAGTACGGCTGCCGCCCGTGTTCCGTCTCCACCGTCCGGGAGTCGGGCATCCCGCCCTGCGCCACCACCGCGGCGTCCGCCGCGCAGGCGGGCACCATGCGCGCCGAACCACCCGGCGGCGCCCACTCCACGTCCTCGGCCGAAGGCCCGTGCCGCGGGTCGAAGAAGCAGGGCGCCCGCCGCTCGGGCAGCGGTGCCCCGTTGCGCCGGGCATCGAGGGTGGCGAGGGCGAAGCGGCCCTCCTCCAGGGACTTGGTCACGCCCTGCACGTCGGCCGGCTTGCGGGCGTTGTCCATCCGGGACTTGGCGGTTTCGTACGCGTCGAGGGCGGTCGCGTAGTCGGTGCGGGAGGCGTTGTCCGCGTCCGGCTTCGCGGGGTCGTAGTTGATGCGGTTGAGCTCCTCGCCGAAGGCGGTGATGTCCTCGTCGACGACCACCCGCAGCCGCTCCAGCTCGGCCCGCTCCTGCGCCGCCTTGCGCTGCTTGCCGCGCCGGTAGACGAGGAGCGCGCCCAGCGCCGCCGCCAGGACGAGCAGCCCGAGCACCAGCCCCGCGCCCGTACCGACACCGCCGCTGTCGACCCCCCAGCCGGACGGTGCGCGGCCCCGGGCGTCCTTGGTCGCCTGGTCGACGAAGGAGGTGAGCTGGGCGGAGGGGTCGCCGCGCTCGCTGTCCCGTACGGCGCCGAGGAGGTTCTCGCGCGCCTGCGGGGACATGACCCGGGGGTCGGACCCCGCGCCGAACTCGCTGCCGCGCTGCACCGCATAGACCCCGGCGATCCCGGTGGTGGCGCGCAGATTCCGCGCCACCTCCCCGCGGAACGGCTCCTCGTCGGGCAGCACCGCCACGAACACCGGCTTGCCGGCGTCCTTGATCGAGTCCGCCATGGCATCCTGGCGGGCCCGCGACATCTGCCCCCGGGCGTCCGGGTGCACGTACACCGGGCTCTTCTTCAGCGCGTCGGCCACCGACCGCAGGTCGTCCTGGGTGGTCGTCTGCGCCTGCGCCGTGCCGCCGGCAAGGCCGCCGAGACCGGCGAGCAGCGCGAGCAGCAGAACCGGCAAAAACCGTACAAAACGCTTCATGAGTTCATCCTACGCAGGCTGCACCATCGTGTACCCCTCGTCGAGCAGTCGAGGCAGGTAGTGCTCGAGTGCGTTGACGGTCTGAAGGCGGTCCCCGCCGCCGTCGTGCGACAGCACGATCGCGCCGGGCTGGGCGCTGTCCAGGACCCTGCTGGTGATCGTCGTCGCGGGCGGCTGCGGCACGGTCCAGTCCAGGGTGTCGACGGACCACTGGAAGGGCTCCATCTGCAGCGCCGCGCAGATCTTCAGGCCGCGCGCGTCCCACATCCCGTACGGCGCACGGGCCAGTCGCGGCGGCTGCCGCAGCACCTTGTCGATCACGTCGCAGGTGCGGGAGAGCTCCGTGCGGACCCGGCCGGTCTCGATGAGATCCAGCTGGGGGTGGGTGTACGAGTGGTTGCCGATGACATGGCCGTCGTCGGCGATGGCGCGCAGCAGGTCCGGGTTGTCGGCCACGTTCTCGCCGATCACGAAGAACGTCGCGCGCACGCCGTGCTTCCGCAGCACCCGCAGCACCCCCGGCGTATTGCCAGGGTGCGGGCCGTCGTCGAAGGTCAGGGCCATCTTGTGGCCGCTTTCGCGGAGCGTCTCGAAGGCCTGGGGGCGGACGGCGACGGGGCGCCAGGGGGCGCCGAGGGGGGCCTGGGCGGGCTGGTGCATCGGGCCGCCGGTGTTGGGGGCGAGGCGGTAGGCGCTTTCCGGGTGCGCCGCGGCAGCGCGTGGGGCGGCGCCGCCGGGCTTGGGGTCCGTGGCGCCGCCGAGGCCGGCGTTGGAGCGCGGGGTGTGGGCGCTGCGGGCCTCGACGAGGCTGAAGCCGCCGGCGAGGCCCAGGGCGAGGGCGGTGCGGAGCGCCGTGCGGCGGCCGGGCAGGCGATCGGCCCATTTGTCATATTTCATGACGTATGGGTCTCACGGTGTGGCGGGGCGCGGGATGAGCGACACGCGTGTTATTGGCAGAGCACTCGGCTGGATGCGGTCGGCTTGCGGGAGCGGCGGGCTCGGTGTTCTCGCTCACAGTCGGCCGAGGGGTGGCTACCGGGTGGTTACTCTGACCCCCGTGTTCCGGACCATGCTCAAGTCGAAGATCCACCGCGCGACGGTGACGCAGGCCGACCTGCACTACGTCGGCTCGATCACGATCAGTGAGGACCTGATGGAGGCGGCGGACCTGCTGCCCGGCGAGCAGGTCGATGTCGTGGACATCAACAACGGGGCGCGGCTGACGACCTACGTGCTCACCGGTCCGCGGGACTCGGGGGTCATCGGGATCAACGGCGCCGCGGCGCGATTGATCAGCCCAGGCGACCTGGTGATCATCATCAGCTACGGCGTGGTCGAGGACGCGGAGGCCAAGGCGCTCCAGCCGCGCATCGTCCATGTGGACGGGGACAACCGGGCGGTGCTGCTGGGCTCGGACCCGGGCGAGCCGGCCCCTGGCGCGGACGCCCGCCGCGGAGACGTGCGCGAAGACTGAGCCCGCCCATCCCCGTCACTGACGGCAATGGGCGGGCGGGTGGGCTTGAAAGGTGCCGTCAGGCCCCCTGCACGGCCTCGATGTCGAGCGAGATGGTGATCTTCTCGCTGACCGCGGCGCCGGCCGGGCCGCCCGTGATGCCGAAGTCCTTGCGGTTGATCTCCGTCGAGCCGGACAGGCCGATCACCTTGCCGCCCTGGAGGCCGTCGCCGAAGCCGCCGAGCTCGACCTTCAGGGTCACCGGCCGCGTTACGCCGCGCAGCGTCAGCTCGCCGTCGACCAGGAAGGTCTCCTCGTCCTCGGCGCGGACGCCGGTGGAGCGGAAGGAGAGGGTCGGGTGGTTCTCGACGTCGAGGAAGTCCTCGGCGCGGACGTGCCCGTCGCGCTGCTCGTTGTTCGTGTTGACCGACGCCGCCGGGATCGTGGCCGTGACCGTGGACTCAAGGGGGTTCTCGGCGGTGACGATCGTGCCCTCGACATTGTCGAAGCGGCCGCGGACCTTCGAGATGCCCAGGTGACGGACGGTGAAGGAGGCGTCCGAGTGGACCGGGTCGATGGTCCAGGTGCCGGTCAGGTAGCCAGGAATGGTGGTAGCGGTGGTCATAATGAGCTCCTCGTGGTTGTTTAACTCTCATCTAACCTAACACTCGATGGTTGAGACTTCAAGCAGTGGTTATGCTGGACGCATGAATGAGAGTGAGACGCGCTGGCTGACAGCGGATGAGCAGAAGATCTGGCGCAGCTTCATGCAGGCGTTCAAGGACTTCAACGCGCACCTGGACCGGCAGCTGCGCCGCGATTCCGGGATGCCGGTGGCGTACTACGAGATCCTGGTGATCCTCTCCGAGTCGTCCGACCACAGCCTGCGCATGGGAGAGCTGGCCGAGCTGGTCCGCTCGTCGCGGAGCCGGCTGTCGCATGCGGTGGCCGCGCTGGAGAAGGCCGGCTACGTGAGCCGATGTCCGGCCGACGGCGACCGGCGGGGGGCCGTGGCGCGGCTGACCGCGGAGGGGATGTCGGCGCTGGAGGAGGCCGCGCCCGGGCATGTGACGGAGGTGCGGGAGCGGCTCTTCGACCCGCTGACGCCGGAGCAGGTGCGGGCGCTCGGGGAGATCGCCGAGGCGGTGGCCACCGGGATGCGGCCCGTGTGCGAGAAGGCGCTTGCCGAGGACGCCGAGGAAGCCGTGGCCGTTACGGAAGTCTGACGGCCTCGCGCGGGGGCTGGTGCCGGGCAGGGGGCGGTGCTCGAATCGAGGCATGGAGACAGAGCGGGGTGCACCCGTGGGGCGGCGGATCGTCCTCGGGATGCTGGGACTCGGGGCCGGGGCCGTGGTCGCGGCGCCGTTTCTGCAGCGGCAGGCCGAGCGGGGGCTCGGGGCCGTAGCCGACAAGGATCCGACCGGGGTGACCGGGCTGCTGCCGAACGGCGGCGGATTCCGCTACTACTCGGTCGCCAGCGGGGTGCCGCACCGGGGCGAGCAGGACTACCGCCTGGTGGTCGACGGCCTCGTCGAGCGGAAGGCCTCGTACACGCTGGGGGAGCTGCGCGCGCTGCCGCAGACGCGGATCGTGCGGGATGTGCAGTGCGTGACCGGGTGGCGGGTGCCGGAGACGCCCTTCGAGGGGGTGCGGCTGTCCCGCATCCTCGATGCGGCGGGGGTGCAACGGCGGGCCACGGCCGTGCGGTTCGAGTGCTTCGACGGCACGTACAGCGAGAGCCTGACGCTGGCGCAGGCGCGGCGGGCCGATGTGCTGGTGTGCCTGCGGATGCAGGACAAGGCGCTCGGCCATGCGCACGGCGGGCCGGTGCGGCTGTATGTGGCGCCGATGTACTTCTACAAGTCCGCGAAGTGGCTGAGCCGGATCGAGCTGACCGAGGACGTCGAGCCGGGCTACTGGGAGCAGCGCGGGTACGACGTCGATGCCTGGGTCGGCCGTTCCAACGGGCGCGACGATGCTCCAACGGTCTGAGCGGGTCCGGCGGTTCAGCGCCGGCGAGAGGTGGGTGCACCGCGGCACGGCCGGGCTGATGGGGCTGTGCATCGTGACGGCGGCGGTGTTGTACGTACCGGTGCTGGCGGAGCTCGTCGGGCGGCGGCGGCTCGTCGTGCTGGTGCACGAGTGGAGCGGGATGCTGATGTTCGCGCCTGTGCTCCTCGGGCTGGCCTCCCGTGCCTTCCGGGCGGACCTGCGGCGGCTGAACCGCTTCGCGGAGCACGACCGGCGGTGGCTGCGGGCGGCGCTGCGGCGGCGGATGGAGCGGGGCGAGGCGGGGAAGTTCAACGCGGGGCAGAAGGTCTATGCGGCGTGGGTGGCGGGGGCCGGGCTGGTGATGCTCGGGACGGGGATCCTCATGTGGTTCACGGACCTGGCCGGGCTGCGATGGCGGACCGGGGCCACCTTTGTGCACGACTGGCTGTCGCTGGGGCTCGGGCTCGCGGTGGTCGGGCACGTGTGGATGGCGGCGGCCGATCCGGAGGCGCGGCGCGGGATGCGTACGGGACGGGTGGACGCTGCCTGGGCGCGGCGGGAGCATCCGCTGTGGGAGCCGGACGAGCGCCCGGCCGTGGACTCCGGCGCGAAACCGGCCGTCACTTCCGGCGCGGAAGCAGACAGAACGGGTGGCCCGCCGGATCGGCCATGACGACCCAGCCCAAGTCCGGATTGTCCTGCAGCGGCGTCGCCCCCAGCGCCTCCGCGGCCGTACGAGCCGCGGGCAGGTCGCCGACCGCGATGTCCAGGTGCGCCTGCTGCGGATGCGCCGGGTCCGGCCAGCGCGGCGGACGGTAGTCGGCGGCCCGCTGGAAGCACAGCGGCAGGCCACCCGCCGGCGGGTGCAGCGTCGCGAAGTCGTCGTCGAGGCCCCAGCGCGGGTCGGGGCGGTTGACCTCGCCGCCGAGCAGCCCGCCGTAGAACTCCGCCAGCGCGCGCGGATCCGGGCAGTCGAGCACGATGCATTCCAACTCACCGATCATGTCCGGAGCGTATCTGGCTACCATCGGCGGGCATGACGATCGATACCAGCGCCATACCGCCCCACACCCTCCTCGCCGAGCGCCTGCCGGACGGAAACCGCAGGTGGCTGCACGTCGCCCCCGATGGTCTCCGCGAACTCCCCGATGCCCTCGGCCTCGGCGACCTGCTCGGCGGTGACGCCGACGCCTTCACGGCCGCCCTCGCGGCCGCCGCCCCCGTCGCCCACCGGGAGGTCGAGCCCGCCGCCCCCGTCGACCCCGACACGGAGGTGTGGGCGGCGGGTGTGACGTACACCGTCTCCCGCGAGGCCCGGATGGAGGAGAGCGAGCAGTCCGCTGACGTCTATGCGCAGGTGTACGACGCCGAGCGGCCCGAGCTGTTCTTCAAGGCGACCGGCTGGCGGGTGAGCGGGCCGGGGGAGGCTGTCGGCGTACGGGCCGACTCCACCTGGGATGTGCCGGAGCCGGAGCTGGCCATCGTCTGCGCCGCGTCGGGGGAGATCGTCGGGGCGACGGTGTGCAATGACGTCAGCTCGCGCTCGATCGAGGGCGAGAACCCGCTCTACCTGCCGCAGGCGAAGGTCTACCGGGGCTCCTGCGCGGTCGGCCCCTGGATCCGCCTCAACGAGGGCGTCGGCGACCTGCGGGCGCTGGCGATCGAGGCCGCCATCGAGCGCGAGGGCGCTCCGCTGTGGAAGGGCGACACCACGACGGCGCGGCTGCACCGGACCCCGGAGGAGCTGGCCGACTGGCTGTTCCGCGGCGACGACTTCCCGCGCGGCGTGGTGCTGTCGACCGGCACCTCCGCGGTGCCGGGCCCGGAGCTCACGCTGGAGGCGGGCGACCGGGTCACGATCGACATCGAGGGCATCGGCCGGCTGGCTAACCCGGTGCTGCGCGGAAAGGCCGGCTTCGGACGGTAATGCGGGGCCACGCTCACCGCGACGGTGAGCGTGGCCCACGACTAGTCTCCCGCCGGGGCGTCCCTCCGCGGCAGCACGAGCAGCGCCCCCGTCACCGGGTGCGGCAGGACCTCCACCGGCTGGCGGTAGACCTTGGTGAGCAGTGGCTCCTCGAAGACCTCCGCCGGTGGTCCGGCCGCGGCGACCTGGCCCTCGTGCAGCACGGCGACCCGGTCCGCGTACGCCGCCGCCAGGCCCAGGTCGTGCAGCACGACGACCACCGCCGCCCCCTCCGCGCGCCGGTCCCGGGCCAGCCGCAGCACCAGTTCCTGATGGCGAAGGTCCAGCGCGGCCGTCGGCTCGTCGAGGAGGAGCAGGCCGGTGCGCTGGGCCAGCACCCGCGCCAGCGCCGCCCGCGCCTTCTCGCCGCCGGACAGGGCGGTGAAGGGGCGGTCGGCGTAGTCCGTCAGCTCGGTCGCGGCCAGGGCCGCCGCCACCGCCGTATCGTCCTCGTCCTCCGCGGGCGTGCCGCTCCAGGGCGCCCGCCCCATCCGTACGACGTCCGCCACCGTGAACGGGAACGACACCGCCGCGGCCTGCGGCAGCACCGCGCGGCGCAGGGCGAGTTCGGGCGCGGACCAGGCGGCGGCGGGGCGGCCCGCGATGCGTACCTCGCCCGCCTCCGGGGCGAGGTCCCCGGCCAGGGCGGCCAGCAGCGTGGACTTCCCGGCGCCGTTCGGGCCGACGAGGGCCAGGACTTCGCCGGCCGATACGGACACGTCGACGCCGTGCAGGACCGTACGGCCGCCGAGGGCGACGCGCAGCCCGGCCGCCTCGGCCGCCACCGCGCCGGGGGCGACCGGCTCCGGAATCCGCCGGGACCGCCCCGCGGACAGCAGCGTGCGGATCATGCCCAACCCCCCTGCTTGCTACGGGTCCTGCGCAGCAGCCAGAAGAAGAACGGGCTGCCGAACAGCGCCGTCAGCACCCCGAGCGGCAGCTCGGCGGGCTCGGCCGCGGTCCGGGCCGCCAGGTCGGCGGCGACCAGCACCAGCGCCCCGCCGACCGCGCTGAACGGGACCAGGAACCGGTGCCCGGGGCCGGCCGCCATCCGCAGCAGATGCGGCACCAGCAGCCCGACGAAGGTGACGATCCCCGCCACCGCCACGGCCGCCGCCGTCAGCAGCGCCACCACGAGGACCAGGGTCAGCCGCAGCCGCTCCACGTCCACGCCCAGGTGCCGGGCGGGGCGTTCGCCGAGGGCGAGGAGGTCCAGCTTGCGGGCGTACCAAGGGGCGATGATCAGCCCGAGCGCCGCGCACGGCAGCACGGCGAGGACCTTCGGCCAGGTGGCCTGCGACAGCGAGCCGAGCTGCCAGAAGGTGATCTGGGTGATCTGGGCGTTGTCGGCGAAGAAGATGAACAGGCCGATCAGCGCGCCCGCGAAGGCATTCACGGCGATGCCGGTGAGGATCAGCGTCACGACCTCGGTGCGGCCGCCGGAGCGGGAGAGCACGTACACGAGCAGCACGGTGATCAGGCCGGCGACGAACGCGCAGGCGGTGATCGTCCAGTTGCCGAAGAAGTTCAGCCCGAGGGAGATCGCGCCCACCGCGCCCACCGCCGCGCCCGCCGAGATGCCGATCACGCCCGGCTCGGCGAGCGGATTGCCGAACACGCCCTGCATCAGCGCCCCCGCGCACCCCAGCGACGCCCCGACCAGCAGCGCGAGCACGACCCGCGGCAGCCGTACATTCCACAGCACGCTGTCCGGGACCCGGTCCAGCTGCGAGCCGCCGAGCCCGGCCCGGTGCGCCATCGAGGCGATGACATCGCCGGGCCCGATCGCGTACGCCCCCGTGCCCGCGGCCACCACGGCGGTGGCGAGGGTGACGGCGATCAGCGCGACGCCGAGGACCAGGGCGCGGCGGTTGCGCCGGGACGGCGCGGGCGCCTTAGGGCCTGGCGCGTCTTCCGGGCCGGTGCTTTTCTCCGCCACGACCGTCGCCATCAGCCGTCCTTGTGGATCTGCGCGACGAGGTCGGTGAGGACCTCGTCCGTGCGCGGGCCGTAGCTGAGCAGCACGCCGTCGTCGATGTGCGCGACCCGCTTGTCGATGCCGGCGGGGGTCTGGGCGATGCCGGGGATCTTCAGCAGCCCTTCCATGCCGTCGACCGACTCAAGTCCCTTGGTCATGACGAGAATCACATCCGGGGCGGCCTTGGCCAGCGCCTCGCTGGTGATCGGGGTGAAGTCCTTCTTCAGGCCCGACTCCTTGCCAGCGTCGATGCCGCCCGCGGCCTCGATCAGCGACGAGGCGCCGGAGTCGGCGCCGCCGAGGAGATAGACGGAGGCGGTGCCGCGCAGGTAGAGGAAGGCGACCCGGGGCTCCTTGCCCTGGTGATCAGGGATCTTCTGCTGCACCGCGGCGATCCGGTCCTCGCTGCGGGTGCGGAGCTTCTTGCCGTTCGCCGTGACGCCCAGCGCCTCGGCCACCGCGTCGATGCGCTTGCCGACGTCGGTGAGTTGCTTCGCGGGTTTGACGACCACGACGGGTATCCCGGCGGCCCGGATCTGCGAGATGGCTTCCTTCGGCCCGGTCGTGGTCTCGGTGAGCACCACGTCCGGGCGCAGCGACAGCACGCTCTCGGCCGACACATCGTGCCCGTGGGTGACCACCGGCAGCTTCTTCGCCTGCTCGAAGGTGGCCGTGATGTCGCGGGCCACCACCCGCTTTCCGAGGCCGAGCGAGTAGACCAGCTCCGAGAGCGAGCCGGTGAGCGGAACGATCCGGTCGGCCTTGGCCACCTTCACCTTGCGGCCGTCGGCGGAGTGCACGGTGGCGGGGAGGTCCGGCTTCGCGGTGGCGGCGATCGGCTCGACGCGGTCGGCACGCTGGTCCGTTTTGCCGCCATTGCCGCTCTTGCCGCCGCCCGCCGCGTCGGCTGACGCACCCCCGCCGCCGCCACAGCCCGCCAGGGCCAGCGCCAGCACGGCTGCGGCGGCAACGGCGCGCGTCATGCGCGCCGTTCTTGAGCAATTCAGCCGCTTCACCGGACCTCCACGTCACGTTCTCGGGGGCCGGGGCTTCCGGCCTGCCGCCGGATAGCTTAGGTTAGCCTTGCCTAAACGACCAGATCGGAGGGGTGATCCGATGCCGCGGCGCAGCCTGCCCGCCTTCCTCGCCACCGCGCTCGCCGCGCTCGTCCTAGCCGCCCTGCTCCCCGCGTCCACGGCGCAGGCCGAGTCCAGGACAGTCTCCGGTGGGCGGCTGGACT
Source organism: Streptomyces boninensis (assembly GCF_048572725.1). Taxonomy (NCBI): domain Bacteria; kingdom Bacillati; phylum Actinomycetota; class Actinomycetes; order Kitasatosporales; family Streptomycetaceae; genus Streptomyces; species Streptomyces boninensis. The sequence goes on along the minus strand of NZ_CP183837.1, from coordinate 3,433,097 downwards.
GGGGCATCAAGAGCTCGTTCCTCTCGTACGTCACCGGGCCCATCGCGCAGGGCAGATGGACGCTGCTCGACAATGCGGCGAGCGGCTTCCGCTTCCACTCCGCGACGGGCTCGTACGACCCGGACACCGGCTCGCTGACCGCGGCCTTCACCGGCGGTGTGCGCTTCACCGGGCACAAGAAGGGCGGTTCGTACCAGCTGGACATGACCCTCCGCCGCTTCACCGTGAAGATCGCCGGCGGCAAGGGCACCCTGCACGCCGACGTGACCAGCAAGGACCGCAAGAGCGGCCAGGTGAGCAGCCAAAGCCAGGTCGCGCTCGCCAACCTGGGCGTCTCCGGCGTGAACATGCGCGGCGGCGGCACCCCCATCGCCCTGAACCGCGTCCCGGCGACACTGACGGCGGCGGGGGAGAAGGCGTTCGCCGGCTACTACCCGGCGGGTACGGCAATGGACCCGCTGAGCCTGTCGGTGGACGTAAAGGCGGCCTCGAAGAAGAACCCGCCCAAGCCCTCCGCCTCACCCACCGACGAGGACAAGGACGCCAAGCCCGCGGCCGACGGCAAGCTCCACGACGGCGCCGTCGACTGGGGCGTCCGCCGCACCTTCCGCGAGTACGTGTCCGGGCCGGTCGCCAAGGGCAAGTGGGCGGTCAGCGACGGCGCCAGAGACGGCGGCGCGCTCTTCCGCTTCGGTGCGGGCGCGGGCTCGTACGACGCCAAGAAGCAGCGGCTCGACGCGGACTTCACCGGCAAGCTGCGCTTCACCGGCAAGCACCTCGACCTCGCGCTCAGCGGCGTCGGCGTCGAGGTAGCCAAGGGCAAGGGCACGCTCTCCGCCGACGTCACGGCGGAGGGGAAGACCGACAAGGGCGTGCCGCTGGTGACCTTCGACGCCGGTGCGCTCAAGGCCAAGGACGGCATGGTCGCGGTCACGGAGGCCAAGACCGAGCTGACGAAGCAGGGCGCGAAGGCCTTCGGCGGCATGTACCCGGCCGGGACCGCGATGGACCCGCTGACCGTCTCCGCCGCCCTGGACAAGGACGCCGAGCTGCCCGCGCTGCCGGACCTGGGCAGCGACGCGGCGCCGAGCGCCACGGCCAAGGCGAAGGCGCAGGCCGCGCCGAAGACCGAGCCCGCCGGCTCGTCCGGCTCCAGCGCGCTGCCGCTCTCGCTCGGCGGGGCGGCGCTGCTGCTCGCGGCGGCGGGCGCGGGCGCGTATGCCGTACGCCGCCGGAAGGCCGCCGCGGCGGGCGCCGACGGTGCCTCGGACCCCGGCATCAACTCCACCTCGACCGACGACTGACACCCAAGGAGCACCTCACCCATGACCGCCACCACCAGACGCCTCGCGATCGCCGTCGCCTCGGCCGCCGTCCTCGGCGCGGGCGCGCTCACGCTCCCCGCCGTGGCCGCCGACGCCCCCGCCGCCGGGCCCGCGGCGATCGACCTCACCGACGGCACGCTGAAGTGGGGGGTCAAGGAGTCCTTCCGCAAGTACGTCACCGGCATCGCGGCCGGCGAGATAACCGTCGCGGACGGCGCGGAACAAGCGGCGGACAACGGTCCCTTCACCTTCACCGGCGGCACCGGTTCGTACGACCCGGCGACGCACGCCGTCGACTCGGCCTTCAAGGGCAGCGTCCGCTTCACGTCGAAGGCCCACGGCTTCGACATCAAGCTCGCGGACCTGAAGCTCACGACGGAGAACGCGACCGCGGGGGCCATCACCGCCGACATCACGGCGGCTGGGGAGACGAGCGAGGACGTGGAGCTCGCGGACCTCGACCTGTCCGGCGTCAAGCCGGGGCAGGGCGAGGGCGGGGCGATGACCTTCGCGGACATCCCGGCGAAGCTGACGGCCAAGGGCGCGGCTGCCTTCAACAACATGTACGAGGAGGGCGAGACGCTCGACCCGGCGACGCTGAGCGTGAAGGCGGCCTCGGGCGGTTCGTCGGGCGGCAGCGGCAGCGGTGGTGCCACGGGCGGCAGCACGGGGGGCAGCACCGGCGGTGACGGTGGCGCGACCGGCGGCTCGACAGGCGGCTCGACCGGCTCCGGCGGCACGGACGCCACCGGCGGCTCCACCGGCGGCTCCGGCTCGACCGGCGGCGAGGAGCCCGAGCAGCCCGCCGACGGCGCGATCGTCGACGGCCGGCTGGACTGGGGCGTGAAGGAGTCCTTCCGCAAGTACGTCACCGGGCCCATCGGCGGCGGCAAGGTCGAGCTGGGGGACGGTGCCGCGAAGCAGGGCGAGGGGTACCGGTTCCCCGACGGGAGCGGCCAGTTCGAGGCGGAGACGCCCGGTCTCGACGCGCGCTTTGCGGGGACGGTGCGGTTCCTCGCGCACAAGGAGGGCGACGCGTACGCCCTGGACCTGAAGTTCAGCGACCTGCGGGTCGAGGCGGACGGGACGGGCGCGGCGCTGGTCGCGGACGTGTCGTCCAAGGACCGCGAGTCCGGCAAGGTCACCAACAGCAGCGACGTCGAGGTCGCCGACCTCTCCACGGACGCGGGCAAGCTGACGGCGAAGGACGACATCGTCGAGCTCAAGGCCGTACCGGCGAAGCTCACCGCCGACGGCGCGAAGGCCTTCGGCGGCTTCTACAAGGAGGGCGACGCCCTCGACCCGGTGAGCGCGGCCCTGTCGCTGGACGAGGACGCGCAGTTGCCCGGCGGCGGCTCGGGCGGCTCGGGGGGCTCCGGTGATTCCGGCGGCTCCGGCAGCGGCGGTACGGGCGGCGCAGGCACGGTCGGCGGGTCCGACCCGCTGGCGTCGACCGGCGCGGGCCTGCCGGTCGGCGGGCTGCTCGGCGCGGGTGCGGCGGCCGCCGCGCTCGGCGGGGCGGCGGTGTACGCGGCTTCGCGCCGCCGGAATCGCGCCGAGGCCTGAGACGCCGCCTTCGCGCCGGGTCCTGAGACTGCGAAGCGCGCCCGGTGATCCGACAGTCACCGGGCGCGCTTCGCGCGCTTCCGGGCGCGCAGGCCGTCAGCCGAAGGTCTTGCCCGCCGCCGCGATCAGCCGCTCCATCCGGTTCAGCTGGTCATCCGGCAGCACCGGCTCGTCATCCATGGACCAGAACGCCTCACCCACGCCCAGCTCCACCAGCCGCGGCAGATCGTTCTCCGCCACCTGCTCCGGCGACCCGGTGAGCGGCGCCCGCTCCCCCTCCGCCACATCCGCGTCGCTCAGCGAGCCATTGACCCGCACCAGCACCGGCAGCGCGCCCTCCTCGCGCCCCACCTCCCGCTCCGCGGCGCGGAAGGCCGCGATCCCCTGCGCCGGTCGAGCGTCGCGAAGCTCCGCGCGAGCGCGTGGACGTCCTGGCCGCCGCGAACGCGAGCACCTCCAGCGGTGAATAGACCTGGTGGTACGCCGCCGGGAGTTCGAATTGCTGCGCGCCCAGCCCCACCGGTCCGCGCCGCGGATCCCTCCCCGCACACATGTCGCACGCATGCCACCCGCACCCCCGGGGCAGGCGGCGCTTTGAGCCTGCTGGCCCTGGCCGCCCCCGCGGCCGCACCCCCAAAGGGCTGAACACAGGCCTATCCGGCATGTCACATGCACCGCGCGGGAGCTACCCGCCGTATGTCTGATCTGCCGAACGGATGAAAGGCAAGGCGAATAGTGACGGAAAAACGGGTGGAGGAAGCGTCGTCCGCCATGGCACACGGTAAGCCCCACACCGACATGGTGGTGTTCGGCGTGACCGCCGCGCTGACCCTGGCCTTCGTGGTCTGGGGCGGGGTGGCGACGGATTCGCTGGAGAGCGTGTCCACCACACTGCTCAACGGCGCGATCCACAACGGCGGTTGGGCATTCGTGCTGGCGGCGACGGGGTTCGTCATCTTCGCGCTGTGGCTGGCGTTCAGCAAGTACGGCAAGATCACGCTCGGGCCCGAGGGCGAGGAGCCGGAGTTCCGTACGGTCTCCTGGGTCGCGATGATGTTCAGCGCCGGCATGGGCATCGGCCTGATGTTCTACGGCGTGAACGAGCCGCTCACCCACTTCGTGGACCCGCCGCCGAGCACCCACGCGGCCGACGCCCCCGCGGCGCTGCGCGAGGAGACCTCCCTCGCCACCACGCTCTTCCACTGGACCCTGCACCCCTGGTCCATCTACGCCGTCGTCGGCCTCGCCATCGCGTACAGCACCTTCCGCCGCGGCCGGCGGCAGACGATCAGCGCCGTCTTCACCCCGCTGATCGGCGAGAAGCACGCCAACGGCGGCTGGGGCAAGGTCATCGACATCCTCGCCATCTTCGCGACGCTGTTCGGCTCCGCCGCCTCCCTCGGCCTGGGCGCGCTGCAGATCGGCAGCGGCGTCAAGGAGGTCGGCTGGACGAAGGAGACCATCGGGGAGAGCCTGCTCATCACGATCATCGCGGTGCTGACCGCCGCGTTCGTGCTCTCCGCGGTCTCCGGCGTGGAGAAGGGCATCCAGTGGCTGTCGAACATCAACATGGTGCTCGCCGCGCTGCTGGTCCTCTTCGTCTTCATCGCAGGGCCGACGATCCTGCAGCTCAACCTGCTGCCCACGTCGCTGGGTTCGTACTTCGGTGAGCTGCCACAGATGGTCTCCAGGACGGAGGCGACCGGCGGCAAGGCGGTCGCGGACTGGCTGACCAGCTGGACCGTCTTCTACTGGGCCTGGTGGATGTCCTGGGCGCCGTTCGTCGGCATGTTCATCGCGCGGATCAGCCGCGGCCGCACCATCAAGCAGTTCGTCGGCGGCGTGATCCTGGTGCCGAGCGTCGTCAGCCTGATCTGGTTCGCGGTCTTCGGCGGTACGGCGATGGACCTGGAGGCCAACGGCAAGAACCTGACGGGCGAGGCCACCGCCGAGGGGCAGCTGTTCAAGGTCCTCGACCAGTACCCGATCGCGGGTGTGACGACGCTGCTGGTGATGATCCTGGTCGGCATCTTCTTCGTCTCCGGCGCGGACGCGGCGTCCATCGTCATGGGCACGCTGTCGCAGAAGGGCACGATGGAGCCGACGCGGATGGTGGTCATCATCTGGGGCGTGCTCACCGGCGCCGTGGCCGCGATCATGCTGCTGATCGGCGGCGGCGGCGACCAGGCCCTGACCGGCCTGAAGAACCTCACCATCCTCGCGGCGGTGCCCTTCATGCTGGTCATGGTCGGCCTATGCGTCGCCTTGCTCAGCGACCTCCGCCACGACCCGCTGATCGTCCGCGGCGAACACGGCGAACGGCTGGTGGAGGAGGCGGTCTTCGCCGGACACGAGAAGTACGACGGCGACTTCGAGCTCACCATCGCCCCGACCGAGGGCGAGAACGGCGAGGTCGGCTACCCGCCGCCGGAGGACCGCCCGTAGCTTACCGTCATCTTGACGATAAGCGGGTCCCCCGCTACGTTCACCGGCAACACGAACGAGTGGGGGACCCATGGCCGACATCACCCGGCGCCTCGGCTGGCGCCACCTGCGCTCCGCGCCCACCGCCCACATCCGCCACCTGCGCCGCGGGCGCACGGTCCACGACGGTACGGGCCTCAGCTTCTGGTTCCGCCCGCGCACCGCCGCCCTCTCCGAGGTCCCGGTCGACGACCGCGAGCTGGCGATGACCTTTCACGCCCGCACCCGCGACTTCCAGGACGTCACCGTGCAGGCCACGGTCACCTACCGGGTCAGCGACCCGGCCGTCGCGGCCACCCGCATCGACTTCTCCATCGACCCGGACACCGGCGCCTGGCGCGGCAACCCCCTCGAACAGCTCGCCACCCTCCTCACCGAGACCGCCCAGCAGCACGCCCTCGACGTCCTCGCCCGCACCCCGCTCGCAGAGGCGATGGCCGACGGCGTCGCGGCCGTACGCAACCGGGTCAGCGGGGCGCTCGCCGACGAGCCGCGGCTGTCGGCGACCGGACTGGAGCCGGTGGCCACCCGCGTCGTCGCCATCCGCCCCGAGCCCGAGGTGGAGCGGGCGCTGCGCACCCCGGCCCGTGAGCAGATCCAGCAGGAGGCCGACCGGGCCACGTACGAGCGCCGCGCACTCGCCGTCGAGCGGGAGCGGGCCATCGCCGAGAACGAGCTCTCCAACAAGATCGAGCTCGCCCGCCGCGAGGAGCAACTGATCGCCCAGCAGGGCGCCAACGCCCGCCGCGACGCGGAAGAAGACGCGGCGGCCGACGGCGTCAGGGCCGAGGCCGAGGCGGCCCGCACCGTACGGCTGGCGCAGGCCCAGGCGGCCGCCGCCCGGGAGACCGGCGAGGCGAAGGCGCACGCCCAGGCCGAGTGGCTGCGCGCCCACACCGAGCTGAGCGACGCCACCCTCCAGACCCTCGCCACCATCCGCCTCGCCGAGAACCTGCCGCGCGTCCGCAGCCTCACCCTCACCCCCGACGTCCTCACCGGCCTCCTCAGCCGGCTCGCGAACGCCCCGGAGGAGGAGAGCCGCAGGTGAGCCTCGCGCCGCGCGCGGTGCTGGTGCACCGCACCACCGAGTACGCCAAGCTGCAGGCCCGGCACGGCAGTCCGGGCCAGGCGAAGTTCTTCCTCGCCTCGCGCGGCGAGTCCCCGGCCCCCGCCGCCGCGGCGGACTCGTCCGCCCGTACCGCCCTCGACGAGGTCGCCCACGCGATCCCAGCCGACTGGCGGCGGGCCCGGGTGGAGCGCTCCGACCTGGACCGCTTCCTGTTCTCGCCGGAGGACGTGGTCGTGGTGGTCGGGCAGGACGGGCTGGTGGCGAATGCCGCCAAGTACCTGTCCGGGCAGCCCGTCATCGGCATCGACGCGGAGCCGGGCCGCAACCCGGGCGTGCTGGTACGGCACCGGGTGGCCGACGCGGCCAAGCTGCTGCGCGCGGCGGCCCTCCCGCACCCCACGGCGGACGAGCTGACCATGGCGGAGGCGGTCGCGGACGATACGCAGCGGCTGCTCGCCCTGAATGAGATCTATCTCGGCCAGCCGACCCACCAGACGGCGCGCTACGTCCTGCACGCGCGGGGCGCGGACGACCCCGGCGAGCGCCAGGCCTCCTCGGGCCTGCTGGTCGGCACCGGCACCGGCGCCACGGGCTGGCTCCGCTCCCTCTGGCGGCAGTCGGGCAGCCGCCGGAGCCTCCCGGGGCCCACGGATGCCGAGTTGGCGTGGTTCGTACGGGAGGCGTGGCCGTCGCCCACGACCGGGGCCGAGCTCGTGCAGGGCGCGCTGGGCGCGGGGGAGCGGCTGCAGGTGACCGTCGAGTCCGATCGGCTCGTCGCCTTCGGGGACGGGATCGAGTCGGATGCGCTGACGCTGACCATGGGGCAGCGGGTGAGTCTTGGCCGGGCGCGTACGACGCTGCGGCTGCTCGTCTGAAGCGCCGCCATAGGCATTGACATGACACCGACAGGAGTGGCCTGATGGAGTCACGCCGGCGTGGGAGCGCTCCCACCCACCGGCGTACCCCCCAGTGAAGGAAGGTCACATGAGACCCAGAACCCGGTTAAGTGCCCTGCTCGCGGCCGTAGTCGCCGTCCTGTTCGGCCTGCAGCTGCTGCCCGCGCAGGCCGAGCAGGCGACCGGCCTCACCGTCCGCGACGGGCGGCTGGTCGAGAGCACCGGCAGCGACTTCGTCATGCGCGGCATCAACCACGCGCACACCTGGTATCCGGACCGTACGAAGTCGCTCGCCGACATCAAGGCCACCGGCGCCAACACGGTCCGCGTCGTCCTCTCCGACGGCCACCGCTGGTCCAAGAACAGCCCCGAGGACGTGGCGGCCATCGTCGCGCAGTGCAAGGCCAACCGCCTCATCTGCGTCCTGGAGGTCCACGACACGACCGGTTACGGCGAGGACGCCGCGGCCGGCACCCTGGACCACGCCGCCGACTACTGGATCGGCCTGCAATCCGTCCTCACCGGCGAAGAGAACTACATCGTCATCAACATCGGCAACGAGCCCTGGGGCAACACCGACCCCGCCGGCTGGACCGAGCCGACCAAGGCCGCCGTCAAGAAGCTGCGCGCCGCCGGCTTCGAGCACACGCTGATGGTGGACGCGCCCAACTGGGGCCAGGACTGGCAGGGCGTCATGCGCGCCAACGCCAAGTCCGTGTACGAGGCCGACGCCACCGGCAACCTGCTCTTCTCGATCCACATGTACAGCGTCTACGACACGGCCGCGAAGGTCGACGACTACCTGCAGGCCTTCGTGGACGCCGGACTGCCCATCGCCATCGGCGAGTTCGGCGGCCCCGCCGACCAGTGGGGCGACCCGGCCGAGGACGCCATGCTGGCCGCGGCCGAGCGGCTCGACCTCGGGTATCTGGCATGGTCCTGGAGCGGGAATACGGATCCGATCCTGGACATGACGACCAACTTCGACCCGAACCAGCTCACCGCGTGGGGCGAGCGTGTGATCAAGGGGCCGGACGGGATCGCGGCGACCTCCAAGGAGGCCACGATCTATCAGTGACGGCGAGAGGTGCCTGAGGGGCTGCGCGGCCCCTCAGGCACCCGCCCGTCACGCAGTCGCGAAGCGCGTCAGCACCCGCTCCGGCCGTACGGACGGCAGCGCCTTGCGGAAGGCGCGGTAGTACGCCAGCTCCTCCTTGGACCGCAGCTCGGTGCCGCCCGCGGCGCCGCGCCCGGCCGCGAACTCCGCCGCGCTGATCCGCTCTTCCCACACCGGCGCGAAGAGATCCTGCGCGCCGCTGCCCGTACCGAACTGCACCTTGCGCCGCCACAGCAGCGGCTCCGGCAGCCAGCCGGCGAAGGCGCGGCGGAGGTGGCCCTTTTCCATCGGCCCGGCCGCGTACTCCTCCATGCCCTTCATCGACGCCGGCAGCGACATTGCGTGCGCGATGACGGTGGTGTCGAGGAACGGGACCCGGGCTTCGAGGCCGTGCGCCATCGTCACGCGGTCGCAGCGCTGCAGGTTCAGGCCGTGCAGGCTGCGGAGCGTCCGCTCCAGCTCGCGTTCGAGCTCCTCCGGGGCGGCGTGTGCCTGGTGGTAGTAGTCGTATCCGGCGAAGAGTTCGTCCGCGCCCTCGCCGGTCAGGACGGCCTTTACGTGCCGGGAGGCGAGCTCCGACAGGAACCAGTTGGGGACCGCGCTGCGGATCAGGCTGGCGTCGAAGGACTCGACCGACGCCACCACCTCGTCGACGGCGTCGATCGCCATCCGCCCGTCGAAGACGGCCTCGTGGTGCTCCGTGCCGAGGAAGGCGGCGGCCTCGCGGGCGGCCAGGAGGTCGGGCGATCCCGCGGTGCCGACCGCGAAGGTCTTCAGGCGGCGGCCCTGCTCGGCGTATTCGTTGGCGGCTATGGCGGCGACCAGGCTGGAGTCGAGGCCGCCGGAGAGGAAGACGCCGACCTCCACATCGGCCATCAGATGCCGCTTCACGGAGTCGACGAGCACCTCGCGGGTCGCCTTCTCGGCGATCTCCGGTGCCAGGTCCGACCACTCGCGGGCCTGCGCGTCCCGCGTCACCGCGTCGGCGAAGCGGACCACGCCCTGCTCAGGGGTCCAGTAGCAGCCGGGCGGGAAGGACTCGACCGCGGGCTGCGCCGGGAGCGGGAAGGCACGGATCTCGGAGGCGAAGTACACGTGGCCCTCGTGCCGGGCCCAGTACAGCGGCTTGATGCCGAGGCGGTCGCGGGCGGCGACGAAGCGCCCGTCGGGGCCGGACGCGCACAGGGCCCACATGCCCTGCAGCCGCTCCAGGCCCGCGGTGCCCTGCTCGCTCAGCAGCGCGAGGGCGGCCTCGCTGTCGGAGGAGGTGGAGAAGTCGTACGCGGAGACCTTGTCGAGGGCGGCGCGGATGTCGGCGTGGTTGTAGATCTCACCGTTGCAGACCAGAGCCCAGGAGTCCGGGTCGCCGAGGGGCTGCCGGCCCCCGTCGAGGTCGACGATCGACAGGCGCGTGTGCCCGAGCCAGGCGCGCTCGCCGACCGTCCAGTGGTCGCTGTCGTCCGGACCGCGGTGCGTGATGCCCGAGAGCATGGGCACGCCCGCGGTCACGATATGGGAGGGATCACCACTCGTTTGATCAGCACAGTTAGCTTCGCTGTACACAGCTGCAATGCCACACATGCCCATCGACCTTAGCGGGTACAGTTACCGACAGATCGTCGGCAAAAGCATTGACTTAGGTAAGCCTAACCAAAGAAGATGGCCCTCATGGAGACGACGCCCTTTTCGGTCCGCCTGCGCACCGAGTCCCACGAACAGCACACCGAGGCAGAGACCTCGACCTTCATGTCCGACCTCCTCGGCGGCCGCCTCGGCGTCGACGCCTACGCCCGCTACACCGAGCAGCTCTGGCACGTCTACAGCGCCCTGGAGGGTGCCTCGGACCAGCTGGCGGACGACCCGGTCGCGGGTCCGTTCATCCAGCCGGAGCTCGCCCGCGTCCCGGAACTGGAGCGCGATCTCGACTTCGTCGCGCCCGGTTGGCGCGGCACGGCCCCGCTGCCGGCGACGCAGGCGTACGCGGACCGGATCGCGGAGTGCGCCGCGAAGTGGCCCGCCGGATATGTCGCGCATCACTACACCCGCTATCTCGGCGACCTCTCGGGCGGCCAGATCATCCGCGGCACGGCGGAGAAGACCTGGGGCTTCGAGCGCAAGGGCGACGGCGTCCGCTTCTACGTCTTCGAGCAGATCGGCAACCCCGCGGCGTACAAGCGCTCCTACCGGGAGCTGCTGGACCGGCTGCCCCTGGACGAGCTGGAGCAGCGCCGGGTGGTAGACGAGTGCAAGCGGGCCTTCGCGCTGAATACGGCGATGTTCCACGACCTCGGGGCGCAGTTCCCGCGGAGCGCGTAACGCGATAGGAGGATTGTTCAACGATTGGTAGAGTCGGCGGTCCGTCGCCCGCCGAGGAGCCCGATCGTGAACGACACCGACACCCTGGTCGCCGCCTGCGCCGAGCGCGCCAAGGCCGCCGCCGCGTCCCTCGTGGGCGCGGCGGACGCCGCCATCGACAGTGCGCTGCGCGGCATGGCCGAGCGCGTGCGCGCCGCGGAGGGGGCCCTGGCCGCGGCGAATGCCGAGGATCTCGCCGCCGCCGAGCGGAGCGGGATGTCGCCCGCGCTGCTCGACCGGCTGCGCCTCGACGCGCCCCGGCTGGAGGCGATGGCGGCGCAGCTGCTCGCCCTCGCCGACGTGCCGCACGACCCGCGCGACCGTGTGGTCGAGGAGCGCCCGGACGGGCTGACGCTCCTGGAGCGCCGCCTTCCCGTCGGCGTGATCGGCGCCAACTTCGAGGCCCGGCCGAACGTCACCGTCGACATCGCCTCCCAGTTCCTGAAGTCCCGTAACGCCGGCGTCCTGCGCACCGGCTCCGCCGCCCTGCGCTCCGCCCAGGCGCTGGTGCAGCAGGTCATCGCCCCCGCGCTGAGCGCCGCCGGGCTCGACCCGGACGCGGTGCAGCTGGTGCCGAGCGAGGACCGGGCGGCCGCGTACTCGCTGGTGCGGCTCCCCGGCACGGTGCCGCTGGTCATCCTGCGCGGCAGTGGCGACAGCACGCGCGACCTCGGCAATGAGGCCGCCAGGCACGGGGTGCGGACCCTCGCGCACGCCGACGGCGGCGGCGTCCTGTACGCGGGCGCGGCGGCCGACGCCAAGGCGCTGCACGAGCTGATCGCGGCGAGCCTGGACCGGCTGGGCGTCTGCAACCGGCTCAATCTCCTCCTGCTGGACCGCAGCCGCTACGACGAGCTGCTCCCCGGCGTCGTCGAGGTGCTGTCCGGGCTGGGCATCGATGCGTCCCTCCCGCCCTTCGACCACCCCCGCGGCTACGAGTGGGCGCTGGACGACGACCGCTCCGCGACGGTGACCATCGACGCCGCCGACGGCCCGCTCGACGCGGCCCGGATCGCCAACGAGGACACCTCGGGCCTCGCCGCGTCCGTGGCGACGGAAGACGCCCAGGCCGCCGCCGACTTCATGAACGCCTACACCGGCTCCGGCGTCTTCTGGAACTCCAGCACCCGCCTCCTCGACGGCTTCAAGCTGCTGCGGCTGCCCGAGACCGGCATCAACCTCGACCGGGTGCCCGGGCCGCGCGGCCCGGTGAGCTTCCGCGATCTGTATCTGCGGCAGCACGTCGTGGTCCCGACGGCGTGAAGCCGACCGACTTCACGGCGGCGCTGGCGGACGGCCGCGAGCAGCTGGCGCGGACCAGTACGGCGGAGCGGGTGGCGGGGATTCTCCGTACGCGGATCGCCGACGGGCTCTTCCGGCCCGGGACGCGGCTGTCGGAGGACGCCATCGGGGAGGCGCTGGGGGTCTCGCGCAACACGCTGCGGGAGGCCTTCCGGCTGCTCACGCATGAGCGGCTGCTGGTGCATGAGTTCAGCCGGGGCGTCTTCGTACGGGAGCTGACGGCGGCGGACGCCGCCGAGCTGTACCGGCTGCGGCGGCTGCTCGAGTGCGGGGTGCTGCGGGAGCTGGGGCCGGGGCCGTACGACGTGCGGGCGCTCGCGGCCGCGGTCGCCGAGGGGGAGCGGGCGGCCGCGGCGGCGGACTGGCAGGCGGTCGCCACCGCGAACATCCGCTTTCACCGGGCGCTGGTGGCGCTGGCGGGCAGCCCGCGCATGGACGAGCTGATGGGCGCGGTGCTGGCCGAGCTGCGGCTGGCCTTTCAGGTGGTGGCCGCGCCGCGGGAGCTGCACGAACCGTTCGTCGGGCGGAACGCGGCGATCCTCGCGGCCTTGCGGGCCGGGGAGGCGGGGCGCGCGGAGGCGCTGCTGGGGGCGTATCTCACGGAATCGGGGGAGCTGGTGGCGCGGCTCTTCGCGGCGGTGGGCTCGTAGCCGGGCGGGATTTCCCAGCTCTTAGAAGCCTCTTAAAGGCCGCCGCCAGCCTGGCGGCATGCCGAGTCCGCGCCATGCCCGCACCGCACGCCGACCGCGCCGACGCCTCGCCCTGTGGGGCGGCGCCGTGGCACTGCTCGCCGTGGCGGGCGGGGGTGCCGTGGCCGCGTATGCGGGGCTCAGCGGCAATATCGCCACCACCGATCTGCACGATCGGCTGGGGGCCGACCGGCCGCGGTCCGGGGCCGGGATGAACATCCTGGTGCTCGGATCGGATTCCCGGGCCGGGGCCAATAGCTCGTACGGGTCCGGGGTCGAGGGCGCCAGGTCCGACACCGCGATGCTGGTGCACGTCAACGCCGGGCAGCAGCGGGCCTCGGTGGTGAGCATCCCGCGGGACACCATCGTCCGGCGGCCGTCCTGCCCGCTGGACGACGGGAAGAGCGCGCCCGGCGAGCGGGCGGCGATGTTCAATACGGCCTACAGCGTCGGCGGGAACGCCTGCACCGTGAAGACGGTGGAGGCGATGAGCGGCCTCCGCGTCGACCATGTGATGGAGGTCGACTTCAGCGGCTTCAAGCATCTGATCGACGCCGTCGGCGGGGTGAAGGTCACGGTGGACCAGGACATCCACGACCCCAAGAGCGGCCTCGACCTCGACCGGGGCACCCACCGGCTGCATGGCGAGGAGGCGCTTGCCCTGGTCCGTACGCGCTACGGCATAGGCGACGGCAGCGACCTGGGGCGGATAAAGCTGCAGCAGAAGTTCATGGCGGCGCTGGTCAAGCAGCTGAAGTCCGAGGGCCTGCTCGCCAATCCGGTCCGGCTGTACAAGGTGGCGGACGCGGCCACCTCCGCGCTGACCACGGACGAGGAACTCGGCTCCCTGAGCGCGCTGGTGGGGCTGGGGCGCAGCCTCAAGGGCGTCGACCCCGACGACGTCGACTTCCGCACGCTGCCGGTGGGGCCGTATCCCGCCGACCCCAATCGGGTCGAGCCGCTGGAGCCGGACGCCGGCCGGCTGTGGCAGGCGCTGCGCGCGGACAAGAAGCCGTAGGGCCTCAGACGTCGCCGAAGAGACGGGGGCCCAGCTCGTGCCAGGTGTTCAGGCCGGGGAGTTGGCCGGCTCCTTCCGGGCCCCAGGTGCCGCGGGCGTACGGCGCGGGAGGGGCGGCCGGGTCGAGCACGGGCTCGGTGATGCGCCAGCACTCCAGGACCGTTGGGTAGAAGGCGAAGGTTTCCGGGTCGCCCTCGATCGCGCTGCTGAGGATGTTCTCGTACGGGAGCTGCTGCCGGCCCATCACCTTCGCGAAGTCGACGCCGACCGGGATGCGGACCGGCTTCATCCCGGCCTCCGGCTCGCGGACCATCAGGTCGGCGCGGAAGCCGGTGTCGCCGTCGATGCGGAAGCGGATCAGGTTCGGAGGGATGTCGCCGGCCGTGCCCGTGCCCGCGAACAGCTCCAGCGGCGGCCGGCGCAGCTCCACCACCACCTCGGTGGCGGTGACGGCGAGGGCCTTGCCGCTGCGGATGAAGAACGGGACGTCCGCCCAGCGCCAGTTGTCGATGAAGAGGCGGGTGGCGAAGTACGTCTCGGTCGTCGAGCCGGGGGCGACGCCTTCGACCTGCTGGTAGCCCTCGTACTGGCCGCGGACCGTGGCCGCCGGGTCCATCGTCCTGGCCGCGTGCAGCACGCGCCACTTCTCCAGGGCCTGGGCGCGGGCGTTGGCGACGTTCGGCGGGTCCATCGCCAGGTACGCCAGGACCTGCAGGAGGTGGTTCTGCACCACGTCGCGCAGGCAGCCGACGCCGTCGTAGAAGGAGCCGCGGCCGGCGACGTCGAAGTCCTCGGCGAGAGTGATCTGCACGTTGTCGACGTAGGAGCGGTGCCAGATCGGGGCGAGGAGGGTGTTGGCGAAGCGGGAGACCATCAGGGACTCGACCGCGGTGTTGCCGAGGAAGTGGTCGACGCGCAGCAGATGCGCCTCGTCGAAGTACCTGCTCAGCTCTACCTGCAACTGCTGCGCGGAGTCCAGGTCGTGGCCGAAGGGCTTCTCCACGATCAGCCGGGAGTTGCGGTTCAGGCCCGCCTTGGCGAGCGCGGCGGCGACCGTGGTGAAGAGGGACGGCGGGATGGCCAGGTAGTGGGCGAGGAAGCCGAGGCCGTCGACCGCGTCGCGGAGCCGTACGAAGGTGTCGTCGGCGGTGAAGTCGCCGGTGACGATGGACAGCTGGGGCGCCAGCCGGGCGAAGACCGCCTCGTCGAGGTCCGTGCCCGCGGCGATGATCGCCTCGCGGGCGTGCGCCCGCAGCGCGTCGTCGTCCCAGTCGCCGGCGGCGACGCCGATGACGGGGACGGTCAGCTTGCCCGCCTCGGTGAGGTGGTAGAGCGCGGGGAGCAGCATCTTCTTCGCGAGGTCGCCGGTGATGCCGAAGAGGACGAGCGCGTCGGCGTCCTCCAGGTCGGAGGCGGGGAGGAGGGCGTTGGCGGTCATCGGCGCGCCTCGTCTCCGGCCTGCCCGGCGTGCCCGGCGTGCCCGGCCTGCCCGGCGTGCCCGAAGCGCTCGTGCAGCGCCGTCTCGATCTCCTCCGGGTCGCGGCCGCGGGTCTCCGGCACGTACTTGCTGACGAAGAAGAACGCCACCGCGCAGATCGCCGCGAAGATCCAGAAGGTCTCGCCCTGGCCGATGGCGCTCGCCAGCGGCAGGAAGGCGAGGCTGACGATGAAGTTGGAGATCCAGTTGACGGCCGTGGAGGCGGCCGAGCCCTCGGCCCGTGCGGACGGCGGGAAGATCTCGCCGATCAGGGTCCAGAAGAGCGGGCCGAGGCCGCTCGCGAAGGCGGCGATGTAGATCACCATGAAGAGGAGGGTGAGGAGGGAGTTCATGCCCGTCACGAAGGCCAGGCCGAGGAGGAAGACCGAGATGGCCATCACGGCGAGCGACACCAGCAGCAGCGGGCGGCGGCCCGCCCTGTCGACCAGGCGGATCGCGACGATCGTCATCAGGAAGTTGATCACGCCGATGGCGACCGAGTAGAGGATCGAGTTCGAGGCGCTGAGGCCGGTCTGCTCGATGATGGTGGGCGCGTAGTAAATGATCGTGTTGATGCCGCCGAACTGCTGCACCGCGGCGAGCGTCAGCCCGACGATCAGCGCCGGGCGTACATCCGGGGCGAGCAGCCGCTTGCTGCCGGAGCCGGCCTGCTTCGCCGCCGCCTGGCTCGCCCGGTCGTCCGCGATCGCCTTCTCGGCGCGGGCGACCAGCCGGTCGGCGGTGGCGTCGTCGGTGAGCTTCGCGATGCCGCTGCGGGCCTGCTCCTTCTGGCCGTGGGCGATCTGCCACTGCGGCGACTCCGGCAGGAACCACAGCGCCGAGACCACCAGCACCAGCGCCGGGACCGCGCCCACCGCGAACATCGACCGCCACGCCTCGCTGCCCGCGAAGACGAGGTTGACGCAGTACGCGACCAGGATGCCGATGGTGATCATCAGCTGGTTGAGGGTGAGGAGGCGGCCGCGGATCTTGATCGGCGAGATCTCCGACAGATACACGGGCACCGTCGCGGAGGCGGCGCCGACCGAGAGGCCGAGCACGATGCGGCC
The DNA here is from genome assembly GCF_048572725.1 of Streptomyces boninensis. NCBI lineage: Bacteria > Bacillati > Actinomycetota > Actinomycetes > Kitasatosporales > Streptomycetaceae > Streptomyces > Streptomyces boninensis. The sequence continues at coordinate 3,416,729 of NZ_CP183837.1, read as the reverse complement.
CGCCATCAGCGTGAGGTAGCCGCCGGCCAGGGACACGATCGCCGTACCGATGAGGAACACGACGCCGATCAGGCCGAGCGCCTTGCGCCGCCCCAGCCGGTCCGACAGCTTCCCGGCCCAGGTGGAGCCGAGAGCCGCGCCGATCAGCAGGACGCTGACCACGCTGCCCTGCTGGAAGGAGTTCAGGCCGAAGTCGTCCTTGATGTAGAGCAGCGCGCCGGAGACGACACCCGTATCGAAGCCGAAGAGAAAGCCGCCGACCGCGATCGCGGCCGCCCAGGCGGTGATCTTCCGCTGCGCCGCCGCCGGGATCTCGATCGGCTGCGTCTGGGTGAGCGGCCCTTCGGTGCCGGGTTCCCGGGAGAAGCCCTGAACCATGACGCGTCCTCACTGCCGGCGGACACCCCCTGACGGTCATGGTCGCCGCGCGCGGCCGCCGCCGGGCAGCGGGGGAGGGCTGATCGGGTGACGGGGCGGGCATGTCACATCCGCGGCCGGTGACCCGTCTTACGGGCAGCGGGCACTGCGCGAAGGGCGGCGGCTATGGGGCGGGCGGCACAGGGGAACGGCCACGGGATCGTCATCGGCGGGAGCCTTGCCGGGCTCGCGGCGGCGCGGGCGCTGGCGAACTTCATGGACCGGGTGACCGTGATCGAGCGCGACCCGGTGCCGCGCGGGCGGCGGCGGGGCGTACCGCAGGCGCGGCATCCGCATGCCCTCACGACGGCCGCCCAGGCGGGGCTCGAGGTGCTCTTTCCCGGCATCCGCGAGGATCTGGTCCGCGCCGGTGCCGTGCCCATCGCGCTGCCGGAGGACGTGCTGGTGCTGGGTCCGGCCGGCTGGCTGCCGCGCTTCGACTCCGGTCTTACGCTGCTGAGCGCGGGCCGCGATGTCATCGACGCGACGCTGCGGGACCGGCTGCGCGCCGACCCCAAGGTGTACTTCCTGTCCGGACACGAGGTCATCGGCCTGCGCCCGGGACGGCAGGACACGGTCACCGGCGTGTGGGTGCGCGGGCGCGACCGGCACGCGCCCGACGGGTGGGGCCGGCGCGGCCTCATCCCCGCCGACTTCGTCGTGGACGCCTCCGGGCGGGAGTCCCGCAGCCCGCGGTGGGTGGCGGAGCTCGGCTACGAGCCGCCCGCCGAGACGCTCCACCCGGCGCGGGCCGTGCACGCCGCCGCGGCTTTCGCCCCGCCGCTCGGTCATGTCGCCGACTGGAAGGCGCTGTGGCTGATGGGCGGGCCCGGGCAGCCGGCGGCGGGCGTGCTGCACCCCGTCGACGGCGGCCGCTGGTCGGTCGCGCTCCGTACCCCGCAGGGCGCGCCGCCGCCCGCCGGTCACCGGGAGCTGCTGCGCGCCGCGGCCGGCCTCCGCCACCCCGTGCTCGGGGACGTACTGGAGTCGGCCACCCCGCTCGGCCCGGTCTACCGCTTCAGCGGCACCGACAGCCGCTGGCGGCACTACGAGAAGCTGCGCCGCTGGCCCGACCAATACCTCGTCGTCGGCGACGCCCTCGCCGCCCTCGACCCCGCCCACGGCCAGGGCATGACGCTCGCCATCGAGGCCGCGCTCATCCTCGACAGCATGCTGGCGGCGCACGGCACGGCGATCGGCATCACGTACCGCCTCCGCCGCGCCCTGGCCCGCGGCCTCGCGCCCGCCTGGCGCACGTCGATACGGCACGCGCGCCACGAACCGCGCCTCGCGACCCCCGCCACCAGAAGCGAGGCCGCCGCCCGCCTCCTCCTCGCCCACCAGGAAACCGCCACCACCCACCCCCTCCGCACCTCCCTAGCCTCCGCCCTGCGCCCCCTCACCCCACCGTCCACGACCCCACCCAGCCGCACCCACGGCCCGCCGGAACGACCTGTGGCTGCCGCCGACTTGCAGCGGCTAAGGTCCAGCTGAGCGATCGCTCAGGAAAGGCGGGGTCCGGTGGCAGTCATCGACGCATGGATGCAGCACCCGACGGTCCGGCACGCGAACCACGACATGTTCGCGTCGCTGCGCCGGTGGACGGGGATGGCGCTGCTGGAGGAGGAGCTGCCGGTCAAGGCCACGGTGGCGGCGCTGGCCGAGGCCGACGTCGAGGTCGGGCTCTCCTCGGCCTGGTACGGGCCGCAAGGGCCGCTGATCAGCAATGACGAGGTCGCCGCCTTCGCCGCCCGCTCGGACGGCCGGCTGCGCGGCGTGGCGGGCGCCGACCTGACCCGCCCCGTCCAGGCCGTACGGGAGCTGCGCCGGGCCGTCGAGGAGCTCGGCTTCGTCGCCCTGCGCATCGTCCCCTGGCTGTGGGAACTGCCGCCCACCGACCGCCTCTACTACCCGCTGTACGCCGCCTGCGTCGAGCTCGACATCCCGTTCTGCACCCAGGTCGGCCACACAGGGCCGCTGCGGCCGTCCGAGACCGGCCGCCCCATCCCGTACATCGACCAAGTCGCGCTCGACTTCCCCGAGCTGACCATCGTCTGCGGCCACATCGGCTACCCGTGGACCACGGAGATGATCGCGGTCGCCGACAAACACGCAAATGTCTACATCGACACCAGCGCCTACACCGCTCGCCGCTACCCGACCGAGCTCGTCGACTACCTCCGCGGCCGCGGCCGCCGAAAGGTGCTCTTCGGCTCGAACTACCCCATGATCATGCCCACCCAGGCACTGGCCGACCTCGCCGGCCTCGCCCTGGACGAGGAGACGACGGAGCTGTTCCTGTCCGGCAACGCGCGTCGGGTCTTCAAGCTGTGATGAGGGATGATCACGTCATGACCACCTCGAACGACGCCGCCGCAGCCACCGGCATACGCCACTACACCGCCTTCTCCACCACCCCGGCAGGCGGCAACCGCGCCGGCGTCCTCCTCGACGCCGCCGGCCTGGACGCCGCCGCGATGACGGCGATCGCCGCCGAACTCGGCTATTCGGAGTCCGCCTTCCTCACCCCCGGGCCCGACCCGGACGACCCCCGCTCCTTCACCCTCCGCTTCTTCAGCCCGAAGGCGGAGGTGGACTTCTGCGGCCACGCCACCGTGGCCACCGCCGTGGCGCTCGGCGAGGAGCACGGGACCGGCGATTTCGCGCTGCACACGCAGGCGGGGCTGGTGCCGGTCAGCGTCCGGGAGGAGGGCGGGGTGCTCAAGGCCACGCTCACCAGCGTCGCGCCGCGGGTGGACAAGGCCGAGCAGGCCGATGTCGCCGAGGCCCTGGCGGCGCTCGGCTGGCAGGCGGGCGAGCTGGACGCCGCGCTGCCGCCGCGCATCGCCTTCGCGGGCGTGCGCCATCTTGTCCTGGCCGCCGCGACCCGGGAGCGACTGGCCGATCTGGACTACGACTTCGACCGGCTGCTGGCCCTGATGCGGCGGCTCGGCCTGACGACGGTGCAGCTGGTGTGGCGCGAGTCGGCGACGGTCTTCCACGTCCGCGACCCGTTCCCCGTCGGCGGCGTCGTCGAGGACGCGGCCACGGGCGCCGCGGCGGCGGCCTTCGGCGCGTACGCCCGCGAACTCGGCCTGGTCGCGCCGGACGCGACGCTGACCCTGCACCAGGGGCACGACATGGGCCGCCCGTCGCTGCTGGAGGTCGAGCTGCGGGCGGGCGAGGAGCAGATCCGGGTGTCCGGGGCCGCGGTCCGGATCTGAATCGCAAGCACGCGAAAGGCCCAGCGGCCGCGAGCCGCTGGGCCTTTGTGCGCTTGTTGCGTCAGTTGATCAGCTGCCGTTCGCGACGCGGCGCCGCCGCCTCCCGCCAGGCCGGGTCAGCGGCCCGGTCCGTACGGGACAGCTTCGCGCCCTCCACATCCAGGTCGGGCAGCAGCCGGTCCAGCCAGCGCGGCAGCCACCAGGCGCTCTTGCCCAGCAGCGCGAACAGCGCGGGCACGATCGTCATCCGGACGACGAAGGCGTCGAAGAGCACCGCGGCCGCGAGGCCGAAGCCGATCATCTTCACGAAGTCGTTGTCCTCCACGATGAAGCCGGAGAAGACGCTGATCATGATGACGGCCGCCGCGGCGACCACCCGCCCGCCGTAGTGGAAGCCGGTGACGACGGCCTCACCGGGCCGCGCCCCGTGGACGTACGCCTCCCGCATCCGCGTCACCAGGAACACCTCGTAGTCCATGGCGAGTCCGAAGACCACACCGATCATGAAGATCGGCATCGTGCTCATGACCGGGCCCGGCTGGTCGACGCCGAAGACCTCCGCGAGCCAGCCCCACTGGAAGACCGCGACGACGGCGCCGAGCGCGGCGGTCACCGAGAGCAGGAAGCCGAGCGCGGCCTTCAGCGGTACGAGGATCGAGCGGAACACGACCATCAGGAGCAGGAAGGCGAGGCCCACGATCAGGGCGAGATAGGGCAGCAGCGCGTCGTCGAGGGTCTTGGAGAAGTCGATGAACATCGCGGTCTGCCCGGTGACCAGGACCTCGGCGCCGGTGTCGGAGCGGAAGCCGGGCGCGAGGCCGCGGATCGTACGGACGAGGTCCTCGGTCTCGGCGTCGGTGGGGCCGGTGTCCGGGACGACGTTGAGGATCGCGGTGTCGCCCGCCTGGTTGGCGGTGGCCGGGGTGACCGTGGTGACGCCGTCGACGTCGGCGAGGCGCTTGCCGATGGTGTCGGCCGCGGACTTGGCGTCCCGGCCCTCGACGGTGATCATCAGCGGCCCGTTGAAGCCGTCGCCGAAGGAGTCCGACAGCATGTCGTACGCCTTGCGCTGGGTGGTGTCCGCGGCCATCGTGCCCTCGCCCGGCAGGCCGAGCTCCAGGCTCGCGGCCGGTACGGCGACGGTGCCGAGGCCGACGACGGCGATCAGCAGCACGGCGACCGGGTGGCGCAGCACGTAACGGGCCCAGCGGGAGCCGAGGTTGGGCTTGCGGCGGGCCTCCTTCGCGGCCCGCTTGGCGGCCTTGCGCTGCTGGCGGGCGGTGAGCGGCTTGCCGGAGAAGTGCTTGCGGTCGCGCCGGCGCAGCACCTTGACCGGGGCGAAGGCGAGCAGCGCGGGCACGAAGGTGAGGGCGACGAGCACGGCGACGGCGACGGTGCCCGCGGCGGCGAGGCCCATCTTGGTGAGCATCGGGATGTTCACCACGGCCAGCCCGGCGAGGGCGACGATGACCGTAAGACCGGCGAAGACGACCGCGGAGCCCGCGGTGCCGACGGCCCGGCCCGCGGCGTCGGCGCGGTCGCGGCCCTCGGTGAGTTCGGCGCGGTAGCGGGAGACGATGAACAGGGCGTAGTCGATGCCGACGGCGAGGCCGAGCATCATCGCCAGGGTGGAGGTGGTGCCGGACAGGCCGAGGGTGCTGCCGAGAGCGGTGATGGCGCTGATCCCGATGCCGACGCCGATGAGCGCGGTCAGCAGCGGCATTCCGGCGGCGACCACCGAGCCGAAGGTGAGGATGAGGACGACGGCGGAGATGATGATGCCGATCTGCTCACCGGTGCCGCCCATCGCGGCGTCGACCTTGACGGCGTCGCCGCCGGCTTCGGCTGTGACGCCTGCTTTACGGGCGTCCGCCAGCGCGTCGTCGAGCGCCTCGTGCGCCTTGTCGCTCACCTCGGCGGCAGGAACCCTGTAGGTGGCGACGGCGTAGGCGGTGGAGCCGTCCTTGCTCACCGCCTTGGTCCGGTACGGGTCGGTGACCGACACGACCTGCGGCGACTTCTCCAGCTGCGCCACCAGCGCCGCGACGTGCTCGCGCTGCGCGGATCCGGCGATCTTCTCGCCCGCCGGCGCCCGGACCACGACCCGCGCGCTCGCTCCCTCGGCGCTCGCGCCGGGGAACTTCTTCTCCAGCAGGTCGAACGCCTTCTGCGACTCCGTCCCCGGCATCGAGAAGGTGTCGGCGGGCGGCGTCGGGGCCGTGGAGGCGGCGAAGCCGGCGCCGCCGAGGACCACCACCCACAGCAGCACCATCAGCCAGCGGCGCCGGAAGGCGAGGCGGCCCAGTTTGTAGAGGAAGGTAGCCATGGCAGGGAACTCCTGTCGGGTGGGGAGGTCGAGGTCCTGATGGCCACGGATCCTGCGCCCGGCCGCTTTCAGCGCGGTCTCAGGTGCCTTTCAGCGGGCGGGCGGCAACGGCGGTCCGCTGAAAGCGGGTTGCGAGCCACGCCAGGGTGAGCGCGGTCAGGGCGGCGCCGAGCCACAGCACGCTGGTGGCGGAGGCGGCGTTGACGGCGAAGCCGCCGAGGAGGGCGCCGAGGGCGATGGACAGGTTGAACGCCGAGACGTACAGCGAAGACGCGGCCTCCGTCGTGTCCGGGGCGGCCTTGAGGATCCAGGTCTGGAAGGTGACCGGGACCGCGCCGTAGCCCAGGCCCCACAGGACGAGGATCGCGGCGGCCGACACGGCGGTGGTGTCGGTGACAGCGAGGATCGCCAGTGCGGCGGTGATGACCGCGGTGAGGCCGAGGACGGTGTGCCGGAGCCGGCTGCCTATCAGGGCGCCCGCGACGAAGTTGCCCGCGATGCCCGCGATGCCGAAGGCCAGCAGCAGCGGACTGATCATGCCGTCGGCGATGCCGTCGCCGAGCAGCACGGGGCGGACGAAGGTGTACGCGATGAAGTGCCCGGTGATCACCAGGAAGGTCATGCCGATGCCGACGCGCACGGCGGCGTTCGTACGGAACACGCGGGCCAGGTCGCCGAAGCCGATGGTCTGCTCCGGCGTCACCTTCGGCATCAGGAAGACGATGAAGGCCAGGGAGATGAGCCCGAGCACGCCCACGGCCGCGAACGCCGTGCGCCAGCCGCCGAGATCACCGATCAGCGTGCCGGTGGGCACGCCGAGCACGGACGCGGCCTCGACGCCGCCGAAGATCACGGCGGTGGCGCGCGGCACCTGCCGCTCGGGCACCAGCCGTAGCGCGATGCCACCCGCCAGAGACCAGAAGCCGCCGACGCTGATGCCGATCAGGAAGCGGGCGGCGAGCACGACGGCGAAGCTGGTCGCGAAGGCGGAGGCGAGGTTGGCGGCGCCGACGAGGCCGATGAGGACGGCGAGGACGAGGCGGCGGTCGACCTTGCCGGTGGCGACGGTGACGACGGGCGCGGTGGCCGCGGCGACCAGGCCGGGGACGGTGACCATCAGTCCGGCGGTGCCCGCGGAGATGTCCAGGGAGGAGCCGATGGGGGTGAGGAGGCCGACGGGGAGCAGCTCGGAGGTCATCAGGGCGAAGATGCCGAGGGTGACGGCGAGGACGGCGAGCCAGCCTTTGACGGGGGAGGGAGCGAGCGTTGTCATGCCACGACCGTAGGAACGGAATCGCACCTCTGTATGGTTCATTTCCATGGCAGATTCATGGGTCAATTTGCATCTGGAGCTGGCCGGCCCCGGCACCGTACGGGCCCGCCTGATGGCCGCCCTGCGCGAGGCCATCCGCTCCGGGCGGCTGGCCCCCGGCACCCGGCTGCCCCCGTATCGCGCCCTGGCCACCGACCTCGGCATCGCCCGTAACACGGTCGCCAAGGCCTACGCCGAGCTGGTCGAGGAGGGCTGGCTGACGGCCCGGCAGGGCTCGGGCACCCAGGTCGCGCGCCGGGCCGAGCCGCTGGACCCGCGTCCCGTACGGGGGCCGGCGCGGCAGCCGCGGCGGCGCGTATCGCACGATCTGCTGCCGAGCTCGCCGGACGCGGCGGCGTTCCCGCGCACCGCGTGGGCCGCGTCAGCGCGGCGGGCGGTGGGGGCGGCGCCGGCGGAGGCGTTCGGGGTCGCGGATCCGCGGGGGCGGCCGGAGTTGCGGAGGGCGCTCGCGGAGTATCTGGCCCGGGCCCGTGGGGTGCGCACGGAGGCGGACCGGATCGTGGTCTGCGCGGGATTCGCGCACGGTCTCGAGCTGCTGGCGGGGATTCTCGAGGGGCCGGTGGCCGTCGAGGAGTACGGCCTGGACTTCCACCGGGACATCCTCACCGGCAGCGGCCTGTCGGCCATGCCGCTCCCGGTGGACGCGGGCGGCGCGCAGGTCGAGGAGCTCGCGGTGACCGGCGCGCGCGCCGTCCTGCTCACGCCGGCGCACCAGTACCCGCTCGGCGGCCCGCTGCATCCGCACCGCCGCGCCGCCGTCGTCGACTGGGCCCGCGCGCGCGGCGGGCTGGTCCTGGAGGACGACTACGACGGCGAGTTCCGCTACGACCGGGAGCCGGTCGGCGCCGTGCAGGGCCTCGACCCGGACCGCGTCGTGTACTTCGGATCGGTCAGCAAGAGCCTGTCACCGGCGCTGCGGCTCGGCTGGATGGTGCTGCCGGGATGGCTGGTGGACCGGGTGCTGGCGGTGAAGGGGCCGCGCGAGCGCTGGTCGGGCGTCGTCGACCAATTGACTCTCGCCGACTTCATCGCCTCGGGCTCGTACGACCGGCATCTGCGCCGCACCCGGAAGGTCTACCGTCGCCGCCGCGACCAGCTCACCACCACCCTGGCCGAGCAGGCGCCGCACATCAGCGTCACCGGCATCGCCGCGGGCCTGCACGCGGTGCTCCAACTCCCGGACGGCACCGAGCAGTCCACCCTGCGCTCCGCCCACCGCCTCGGCCTGGCCCTGGACGGCCTGGCCCTCTACCGCCACCCCGCGAGCACCTCACCGCCCCGCGACGGCCTGGTCATCGGCTACGGAACCCCGGCGGAACACGCCTTCACCGCCGCGCTTGAGGCCCTGTACCTGGCGCTGCCACCTGCCGCAGCACCATGAGCGAGTCCTCGGGGGCCGCCACCATGGCGAAGGGGAAGCGGTCGAGCTCGAGGCAGAGCGCGACATCGTCGGGGTGCACGCCCTGCCGCACCCCCTCTGCGAGTTCGGCGGCGGCGCGGGAGGCGGCGGCGCGGCGGAGATACGGGCCGGGGTCCTCGACCCCTTCAACTCTCTGCGCGATGTACTGCGCACACGCGAGATCTTCCTCGGCCCGCCCGCCCTCGCCGGTGACGACGTACGTGACGCTGTCACCGCCGCGCGCCCGCAGCAGCCCCGCCGTCGCCTCCGCCACCACGAAGCTCGCGCACAGCACCAGCGGCGCGTCCTTGACGGCGAGGGCGCCGACCGTACCGGCCGTGGTCTTCTGCACGACGGTCCGCCCGCGGAGGTCGATGGACCGCAGCAGCCCGGGCGAGTTGACGGCATCGAAGCCGTCCGCGGGCGGCCCGTCCTTGACCGCCACCCACTCCGGGTGCCGGGTCTTGAGCGCGCGCGCCGCATCCAGCGACTCGGCCAGAACGATCTTCTCGGCCCCCTGGTTGAAGGCCCAACCGGCCACGGTGAAGGCCCGCATGACGTCGACCACGACGGCCACGGAAGGAGTTTCGATCAGATCGTCCATACCGGAAAACAGAGCGTCCATCCGGCCATGATCGCGCACCGGATCAGGGCGGGCCGTCGGGCCCACCGTCGTGATGAGTTCTCGCGCCCGCGCCCGTCTCATGTACGACAGGACATGACCGGGTGGAAGGATGAGGCGATGACGAATGCGGGTGGGCTTGCCGAGGTTGATGAGACCGCGTTCTCGGGGATGGCGGAGCGGCATCGGCGGGAGCTGCATGTGCACTGCTACCGGATGCTCGGGTCGTTCGAGGACGCCGAGGACACCGTGCAGGAGACCTTTCTACGGGCCTGGCGGCGGCGGGAGACGTACGCGGGGCGGTCGACGTTCCGGGCCTGGCTGTACCGGATCGCCACCAACGCCTGCCTCGACCTGCTCGCCAAGCACCGGCCCGAGCCGGCCACCGGCGGTGAGGTGCTGTGGCTGCAGCCCTACCCGGACCGGCTGCTCAACGAGCTGCCCGCGGCAGCGGCGGACGAGCCGGAGACCGTCGCCTTCGCACGCGAGACGATCGAGCTGGCGCATCTGGTCGCGGTGCAGCACCTCGCGCCGCGCCCGCGGGCCGTACTCATCCTGCGCGACGTGCTCGGCTGGCCGGCGAAGGACGTCGCGGAGCTCCTCGGCGACTCCGTCAACTCCGTGAACAGCGCCCTGCAGCGGGCCCGTGCAGGGCTGCGCGAGCACCTGCCCGCCGAGCGGCAGGACTGGACCGGCGGCGAGCAGGACGCCGGCACCCGCGAGCTGGTGCGCCGCTTCACCGACGCCAGCGTGGCCACGGACATCGACCGGCTCGCCGCCATGGTGCGCGACGACGTCCGCACCTCGATGCCGCCCACGCCGGGCCTGCAGGTCGGCCGCGACGCGGTGGTCGACTACTGGGTCGAGAGCGGCTTCGCCGACATGACGGGCCTGCGCGCCGTCCCCACCTCCGTGAACCGGCAGCCCGCCGTCGCCTTCTACCACTGGCGGCAGGAGGAGGGCGCGTACCTGCCGCTGACCCTCGACGTCCTGCGCGTCACCGGCGGGGCGATCACCGAGATCACCACCTTCCATGACGACCAGTTCCCGCGGCTCGGGGTGCCGGAGCGGCTGGCGGCGGACGGCACGGAGTAGCGCAGGGCGGGGGCGCCGGTGCCGTCACCGGTCCTTCGCCAGGGCGACGAGGTCGGCGAAGAGGCCGCCCGCGTGCGTCAGTTCCTCGTACGTGCCCTCCTCGATGACGCGGCCCTCGGCCATGACGAGGATGCGGTCGGCGAGGCGGGTGTTCTCGAGCTGGTGGGTGACGACGATCGTCATCCGCTCCGCGGCCGCCCGCTTGATCTCCGTAAAAATTGCGTGCTCGCCGCGGGCGTCCATCTGGGAGGTGGGCTCGTCCAGGATCATCAGCGGCGTCCGGCGGTACAGGGCGCGGCCGCAGACCAGCCGCTGCCACTGGCCGCCGGAGAGTTCGGCGCCGCCCCACAACTCCCGGGCCAGCAGGGTGTCGAGGCCCTTCGGCAGCTTCTCGATCGGCTCCCGCATGCCGACGGCGTCGACCACGTCCCATACGGGCTGGTCGTCCAGGGTCCTGGGCTGGCCGAGGGTGATGTTCTCGCGGGTGCGCAGCGGCCAGCAGGCGAAGTTCTGCGGTACGAGCGCGGTCCGCCGCCACACCGCCTCGGGGTCGGCGCCGGCCAGGTCGGTGCCGTCCCACAGCACGCGGCCCTTGTCGGCCAGCAGGACGCCGGTGATCAGCTTGGCGAGGGTGGACTTGCCGGAGCCGTTCTCGCCGACGATGGCCAGGATCTCGCCGCGGCGCAGGGTGAGGGAGACCCCGGCGACGGCGGGCTCGTCCTTGCCGGGGTAGCGGTAGGCGACCTCGTCGAGGCGGATCGCATCCACGCGCTCCGGGATGGTCGCTTCACCGCGCCGCGGGGCGCGCTCGTCGGCCATGTCGAGGAAGGAGCGCATGTCGGCCAGGTAGAGCGAGGTGTGGAAGAGCGCGGCGCCGTTCTGCACGAACTGGGCCAGCGCCGCGAGGGTGGTCTGGACGGCGACGACGGCGGTGGCCGCGACGGGCAGGGCGACGCGGCCGGTGGTGGCCAGCCAGGCGAGGGTGGCCCAGGTGCCCAGCAGGAAGAGCCCGCCCAGGGCGCTGGTCGCGAGGACGATGCGCAGCATCCGCGGAGCCGCCTTGAGCGTGCGCCGGTCGATCCGGTCGGACAGCGCCCGGTACCAGTAAATGAGGTAGCCGGTCATGCCGTTGGCGCGGACCTCGTCGCCGTAGCGCGAGTAGGTGGCCCACCAGCGCATCATCGAGCGGACGTTGCGGTCGCCCACGTTGAGGTAGTGGGTCTCGTAGTCGACGCGCGCGGACAGCACCGCCCCGGCGCCCGCCGGGAGTACGGCCAGCAACAGCAGTGGCAGCATCAGCGGATGCAGCGCGGTGATCACGCTGCTGGCCGCGACCATGCGGATCAGCGCGGACAGGAACCGCTGCCCGTCCTGCACCATCAGCCGCGAGCGGGTGACGCCGATCTCTGCGGCCTCCTGCCGGTCGGCGAAGCCGTCCTCGCCGTACGCGGAGGCCTCCACCCGGCACACGGCGGCGACGAGCGCGATGTCCGCCTCGGTCATCAGCAGCGGCGTGATCCGCCCGTCCGCGTACGAGGACAGGGCACCGCTGATCCGGCCGGCGCCCGCGGCCGCCGTCACCACGATCAGCGCGGGCAGCGCGCCGTGCAGCCGTTCGGATACGGTGCCGGCGCCGAGGACATGCGTCATCGCCTGCGCGGTGAAGCCGAGCACCACCGCCGCGGCGGCGCCGGTGAGCAGCTGGCACACCAGGAGCAGCACGACACCGGCCCGGTCGACGGCCCACGCCATCCGCGCGGTGTGCGCCAGCACCCCGGGCAGCCGCCGGCACATGGCCCCGAAACTGGCCTCGGCCAGCGGATTCTTCCCGAACTTCCCCTCGAAGGTGATGGTGGCCGGCGGTGGCGGGGGCGGCGTCTGCCCACTAGCGGTCGAGGTGTCGGTCACAGTCACCTGCATCCCTCCTGGAGGGTCGGTGCCGTACCTGGATGGCTCGGCGGTGCCCGGCATAACGACGCGGCAGTGGAATAGAACGCGCTCGAATTCGGACGTCCTCGACCCCTGACGGGCCAAGGGTTCGTACGCGCGAGGGCTGCGGTGAAGCCCCCGCCGGGCGGCGCGGAGTGGCCGAATCGCCGCGCTTCACGATCCGGGAATACGGATCCGTGCCCGGCGTTTGTACCCGGAGGCGGATCGAGGACATGGGGAGATCACGCGATGCGGGCGGTGCGGTTTCACGAGTACGGCGGGATCGATGTGCTGCGGGTGGAGGAGGTGGCGCGGCCGGTGCCGGGGCCCGACCAGGTGCTGGTCGAGGTCCGCGCGGCCGGGATCCAGCCCGGCGAGGCGCATATCCGTACGGGCGCGCTGCACGCGCGCTGGCCGGCGGGCTTTCCGTCCGGGCAGGGCAGCGACCTGGCCGGCGTGGTGGTGGACATCGGCCCGGAGGCGCGCGGGTTCGCCGTGGGCGACGAGGTGCTCGGCTTCACCCACCGGCGGGCCAGCCATGCGCAGTTCGTCGCGGTCGACGACGTGCACGTGGTGTCGCGTCCGGCGGGGCTGTCCTGGGATGTGGCCGGGGCGCTGTATGTGGCGGGCACGACCGCCTACGCCACCGTGTTCGCGGTGGACCCGGGGCCCGGCGACACGGTCGTCGTCTCCGGCGCGGCGGGCGGCGTCGGTTCGCTGGCGGTGCAGCTGGCGCGGCGGGAGGGTGCCACGGTGATCGGGCTGGCGAGCGAGCGCAACCATGGCTGGCTGCGGAAGCACGGTGTTGTCCCGGTGGCGTACGGGCCCGGGGTGGCCGAGCGGATCCGGGAGGCGGCGGGCGGCGGCGGGGTCGACGCGTTCATCGACACCTTCGGCGACGGCTATGTGCAGGTGGCCGTGGACCTGGGCGTGCCGCCGGAGCGGATCAACACGATCCGCGACTGGCGGGCGGCGGCCAAGGTCGGCGCGCGGACGTACGGCGAAGGCGCGGCCGCGAGCGCGGTCGTGCTCGGGCAGCTGGCCCGGCTCGCCGCCCGGGGGCAGCTGGAGGTCCCGATCGCCGCCACCTACCCGCTGGAAGAGGTGAGGGACGCCTACCGCCTGCTGGAACAGCAGCCCACCCACGGCAAGATCGTGCTCCGGCCCAACGGCTGAACTGCCCAACGACTGAACCGCCTTACGGCGTCCGCGACCAGGCGTCCGTGCGGTCGCGGGAGACGATCCGGAAGACCGGGCTGTGCGGGCGACAGTGGCTCTCGCCTGTGTCGCCCGCTTCGGTGTTCGCCCGAGGTGCCTTGCCGGTCAGCGGACCGGGACGTCGGCCTCGGGTCTGGGGGTGGCGGGGCGGCGGCCCGAGGTGCCGAGTATCAGTGCGGCCATGATGGCGGTGCCGGCGAGGATGCCGATGCCGCTGATGGCCGTTGGCAGGCTCGGGGAGAGGACCGATTCGTCGTTCAGGGCCTGCATCAGCAGCAGGGCGAAGAGGCCCGCGTACGCGACGGCGCCCAGGCAGACCAGCCGGGTGCGTACGGCCTGACGGCCCAGCAGCGGACGGCGTTTCGCGAGCCGCTGCAGACCGAGGGCCAGCAGCGGCAGCGCCTGGAGCGCGTGCACGCCGGCGAAGTGCGGCACCCGCAGATCGCCGCCGCCGGTCTCCCAGCCGGTGAACGGCATCCGGCCCCCGCCGTCCGCGCCGATGGTGTGCGACCCGACGACGGCCAGGTCCGCGCCATGGTCGAGCGCCTGGGCCTGGTCGGGAGTGGGTGCCGTCATCAGGTAGCCGACGGACATTCCCGCCAGCGAGACGACGAAGCCGAGCCGGACCGCCCACGCGGCCGCCGGTTCCAGCCGCTGCCCACGGGCCAGGAACAGCCCGAGCAGTGCGGTGAGCAGCCAGCCGATGTAGGCGGCGCCGCCCATGGCGCGGAAGACGGTCTCGTCGAAGGCGGTGCCGGTGTTGAAGTGGCTCGGCACGCCGCGGATGGCCTGGAGCACGATCAATGCGGTCTCCGGCACCAGGAAGAGCACGACCACGGCGGTGCCGGACCACCACAGGGTGCGCCGCCAGCGGCGTACCCGGGACATCAGCCACGCGAGCGTGGCGGCGTACAGGGAGAAGGAGATGGCGAATTTCAGGGGCTTGAGCCAGTTGTTCTCGCCCAGTACCTCGCGGTCCGAGATCAGCACTCCGGCGAGGCTGAATACGGCGAGCAGCGCCATCGCAAAGGCGCAGAGTGCGAGGGGCCGATGGGCGGAGAATGCGGGGCGGGGGTCGGCCGGGCCGCCCTCGGACTGGTGATCAGGCAGCGGCGATCGCAAAGCGACTCCTCTGGGTGTGGGGGGTCTTGCCTTACCCAGGGAGCGTCACTGGCTGCGCTATACAGATGTTATCTATGGCCGGATTTAGGTCGTATTTGCGGGCGCGACCGGGTTATTCGCTCCGGATCGGGGCTGAAAAAGATCGGCTCACCCCCGCGGCAAGTTCCGCGGCGAGCTCGCGGACCGCGCCGAGGCCGGCTTCGTGACGGCCGCCGGTGTCGAGGAGGCGTTTGACGAAGGCGGAGCCGACGATGACGCCGTCGGCGAAGGCGGCGACCTCGGCGGCCTGGGCGGCGTCGGAGACGCCGAGGCCGACGCACACCGGGAGGTCCGTCGTCGCCCTGGTGCGCCGGACCAGGTCTTCCGCTTGCGCGCCGACGGACTGGCGGGTGCCGGTGACGCCCATCAGCGATGCCGCGTATACGAAGCCGGAGCCCGCTGCCGTGATCTTTGCCAGGCGGTCGTCCTTGCTGGACGGGGCGACGACGAAGACCGTGGCCAGCCTGTGCTTTTCCGCCGCCGCCCGCCACACCGCCGACTCCTCGACCGGCAGGTCGGGGAGGATGCAGCCCGCGCCGCCCACCGCCGCCAGGTCCTCCGCGAAGCGCTCCGTGCCGTAGCGGTCGACCGGGTTCCAGTACGTCATGCACAACACCGGCTTTCCGGTGCGGCGGTGGACCTCGCCGACCGTACGGATGACGTCCTTGATGCGCAGGCCCTGCTTCAGCGCGATGTCGTCCGCCGTCTGGATGACCGGGCCGTCCAGCACCGGATCGGAGTGCGGCAGGCCGACCTCGACCACGTCGCAGCCGCCCGCAAGCATCGCCGTCATCGCGTCGATCCCGCGTTCCACATCGGGGAAGCCGGCCGGGAGATAGCCGATCAGCGCGGCCCGGTTCTCCGACTTCGCTCGCGCCAAGGCGGCGTCCAGCAGTGCGATGTTCCCGGTCACAGAATCGTTGAATGTCACCGCGCCCCCTCGGAGTACAGCCCGAAATAGCGGGCGGCAGTATCCATGTCCTTGTCGCCACGTCCGGAGAGATTGACCAGCACGACGCCCTCCGGGCCCAGTTCCTTACCCAACTCCAGAGCCCCCGCCAGCGCATGCGCGCTCTCGATCGCCGGGATGATGCCCTCCGTACGCGACAGCAGCCGCAGCGCCTGCATCGCCGCATCGTCGGTTACGGCCCGGTACTCGGCCCGCCCCGAATCCTTCAGATAGGCGTGCTCCGGGCCGACGCCCGGATAATCCAGCCCCGCCGAGATCGAGTACGGCTCGGTGATCTGCCCGTCCTCGTCCTGCAGCACGTACGACCGCGACCCGTGCAGGATCCCCGGATCCCCGATGCTCAAGGTGGCCGCGTGCTCGCCCGACGCGATGCCGTGCCCGGCCGGCTCGCAGCCCACCAGGCGCACCGACGCGTCGCCGATGAAGGCGTGGAACAGCCCGATCGCATTCGAGCCGCCGCCGACGCACGCCACCGCCGCGTCCGGGAGGCGGCCGATGCGCTCGGTGAGCTGCCGCCGCGCCTCGACGCCGATGATGCGGTGGAAGTCGCGCACCATCGCGGGGAAGGGGTGCGGGCCCGCCACCGTGCCGAAGAGATAGTGCGTGGAATCGACGTTGGCGACCCAGTCGCGGAAGGCCTCGTTGATCGCGTCCTTCAGCGTCCGGCTGCCGGACTTCACCGCGATCACCTCGGCGCCGAGCATCCGCATCCGCGCCACGTTCAGCGCCTGCCGCTCCGTGTCGACCTCGCCCATGTAGATCGTGCAGTCCAGGCCGAACAGCGCACATGCCGTCGCCGTGGCCACCCCGTGCTGTCCTGCACCGGTCTCCGCGATCACCCGGCTCTTGCCCATGCGCCGCGTCAGCAGCGCCTGACCGAGAACATTGTTGATTTTATGGGAGCCGGTGTGATTCAGATCCTCCCGTTTGAGGAACACCCGCGCGCCGCCGGCGTATTCGGCGAACCGGCCAGCCTCCGTCAGCGCCGAGGGGCGGCCGGTGTAATGGGACAGCAATGCGCCCAGCTCAGCGGCGAAGGACGCGTCGGTTCTCGCCTTGTCGTACTCGACCCCGACCTCGTCGACGGCGGCGACCAAAGCCTCGGGTATGAACTTGCCGCCGAAAGCGCCGAAATAGCCCTCATCGGTCGGTATCCGGGCCTCCGGGTCGGGGGCGAACAATCGAATTTCAGACATGCGGGCATGCTCCTTTACGGTTGGGTGATCAAGTCGCGCCCGGCCGCCACGAGCGCCGCCGCGGCCGCCCGCGGGTCCGCGCCCGTCACCAGGGACTCGCCGACCAGGACGGCGTCGGCCCCGTGTTTCGCGTACGCGATCAGGTCGGGCGCCCCGCGCACCCCGGACTCGGCGACCTTGACGATGCCGTCCGGGATCGCCGGCGCGATCCGCGCGAAGGCCGTGCGGTCGACGTCAAGGGTCTTCAGGTTCCGCGCGTTGACGCCGACGACCCGCGCTCCGGCCGCGACCGCACGCTCGGCGTCGTCGGCATCGTGGACCTCGACCAGCGGCGTCAGGCCGATCGACTCGGCCTGCCGGATCAGCGCGGCCAGCTCCTCCTGCTCCAGCGCCGCGACGATCAGCAGCACGAGGTCCGCGCCGTACGCCCGCGCCTCCCACAGCTGATACGCCGTGAGGATGAAGTCCTTGCGCAGCACCGGGACATCGGCCCGCGCCCGTACCGCCGCCAGATCGGCCAGCGAGCCGCCGAAGCGCCGCTGCTCGGTCAGCACCGAGATCGCCGCCGCTCCGGCCGCCGCGTAATCCGCCGCCAGCGCCGCCGGGTCGGCGATCGCCGCCAGCGCGCCCTTCGACGGGCTGGCGCGCTTCACCTCGCAGATGACCGCCGTACCGGGCCCGCGCAGCGCGGCCGCCCCGTCGAGCGGTCGTGGGGCGCGGGCCGCCAGCTCCTTCAGGTCGGCCAGGGCGACCCGTTCCTGCCGCCCGGCGAGGTCCGCCAGGACCCCTTCAATGATCTCGTCAAGCACACTCACGCGGAGGTCCCTTCCAGGTGGTCAAGAGGCATCTCGCCCGGCAGCGACACCGGGGTTCAGGGAGAATTGCGGACACCGCTATACGGCGGTTATGCGCAGGGGTTATGCACCGTCGTGGGCCGAGTACATGGGGTGACCGGCGCACCTGTGTTCGGTAGGGTTGCTCGCGGTGGCTCGGGGGACTGCCGTCGTAGGCCAGGGGAGGCCAGTGTGGGGGGACGAATCGAATTCGGGATTCTGGGGCCGCTTACGGTGACCGGGGCAATGGATTCGATGGCCGTCAGGGGTGCCCGGCAACGGACGATTCTTGCCCTGTTGTTGTTGCGCCCGGGACAAGTGGTCCCGGCCGACGTGTTCATCGACGAAGTGTGGAACGACTCGCCACCTGCGACCGCAAGGACGCAGGTGGCCATCTGTATCGCGGGGCTGCGCAAGATGCTGCGGGCCGCGGGCGCCGACGAGGAGCTGATCGTCACAGCCCACCCCGGATACCGCCTGGACATCGACCCGGGAAACGTCGATGCCGGCCGGTTCGATCAACTGGTGGCGCGGGCCGCGGCGGACGCGGCCGCAGGCCGGACGCAGCAGGCCGGCGAGGCGTACGACGAGGCGCTCGCGCTCTGGCGCGGCTCGGCGCTCACCGGCGTCACCGGGCTGCTCGTCGAGGAGGAGGCGGCCCGGCTGGAGGAGCTGCGGCTGACCGCGTACGACGACGGCACCGAAGTCAGCCTGTCGTTAGGGCGACATGCCGAAGTGCTCCCCGATCTCGCGGCGATGGTCCGCGAGCATCCGATGCGCGAGCGGCTGCACCACCATCTGATGCTGGCGCACTACCGGTCGGGGCGGCGGGCCGAGGCGATGGAGGCGTACCGCGACGCGCGCCGCCTCTTCTCCGACGAGCTGGGGCTGGAGCCGGGGCCCGAGCTGCAGGAGCTGCACCAGGCGATCCTGCGCGACGATCCCGACCTGCAGCTCCCCGGCGATCAGCGGGAGGCCAAGGAATGGTCGCCCGAGCCGGAGCGAAGACGGCTGATCCCGAACGAACTCCCCCCGGACGTCCCCGGCTTCACCGGCCGCGAGGACGAGCTGACCCGGCTGGACGGCCTCCTCGAAGCGGCCGGCGAGGGCGGCTCGCCGAGGGTGGGGCTGCTCACCGGCGTCGCCGGCGTCGGCAAGACCGGGCTGGCGCTGCGGTGGGCGCACCGGGTCGCCGAGCACTTCCCCGACGGCCGGCTCTTCGCCGACCTGCGCGGCTATGACGTAGGCAATGCCAACGCCACCGCCCACGATGTGATGAGCCGGTTTCTGCGCTCGCTCGGCGTCCCCAGCGAAGAGATCCCCGCGGAGCCCGAGGAGCGCGTCCCGCTGTACCGCAGCGTCCTCGCCGGGCGGCGGGTGCTGATGGTGCTGGACAACGTCCGCACGCTCGCCCAGGTGATGCCGCTGCTGCCGAGCAACGGCTGCGTGGTGCTGATCACCAGCCGGGAGCCGATGGAGTCCGTGGTCACCTGGCCGCCGTCCGCCCGCATCCGGCTCGGGCTGCTGGCCGCGCCCGAGGCCGCCCAGCTGCTCGGCCGCCTCGTGGGGGAGGAGCGGATCGCCTCCGCCCGGGCCGACGCCGCCCGGCTCGCGGAGCTCTGCGACCGGCTGCCGCTGGCGCTGCGCATCGCCGGCGCCCGGCTCGCCTCCAAGCCGCACTGGACCGTACGCCATCTCGTGGGCCGGCTGAGCAATGAGCGGCGGCGGCTGGACGAGCTCAGCCAGGGCGAGTCGCAGGTACGGGCCAGCCTCGCCCTCAGCTATCGCTATCTGCCCGGCGAGGCCGCCGAGCTCTACCGGCTCCTCGGGCTGCTGCCCGTACCGGACTTCGACGCCTGGACCGCCGCCGCGCTGCTCGGACCCGGGCTCACCGAGGACTGCGTGATGGATGCGGAGCGGCTGCTGGAACACCTGGTGGACGCCCAGCTCGTCGACGTCACGGGCAGCGACGGCGGCGGCAGGCTGCGCTACCGGCTGCAGAACCTGCTGCGGCTCTTCGCGCACGAGCGCGCCGTGGCGGAGGACTCGGCCGAGAGCCGGGAGCAGGCGCTGGCGAAGGTCTTCAGCTCCTACCTCACCCTGGCCGTGCATGCACACCAGCGGGAGTACGGCGGCGACTTCGACGTGCTGCACGGCAGCGCGCCCCGGTGCGAGGTCGACGCGGAGCTGCTCGAAGAGCTGCTGCCGCAGCCGCTGGAGTGGTTTGAGCGGGAGCGGCTGTCGCTGCGCGCCGTGGTGGAGCAGGCGGCGGGCAGCGGGCGTGACGAGCTCGCCTGGGAGCTGACCATGCTGATGCTGACGCTCTTCGAGACCCGCAACTACACCGACGACTGGCGGATCTGCGGCACCCGCGCCCTCGCGGCGGCCGAGGAGGCCGGCAACATCCGCGGCCAGGGCGCCATGCTGCACGTCCTGGGCGCCCTGGAACTCCGGCTCCGCCGGCTGCAGCAGGCGGCCGACTGCTTCACCCGGGCCCGCGAGCTGTTCGAGAGCGCGGGGGAGGAGCACGGCAGGGCGCTGGTGCTGCGCGACCTCTCCGTCCTCGACCGGATGACCGGCGACCTCGACCGGTCCGTGGAGCGCCTGACGGAGGCGAGCGAGATCTTCCGCACTGTCGGCGACCTGTCCTCGCTGGCGTACGCCCTGAACAGCCTCGCGCAGACCCGGCTGGAGCAGGCCGATCCCCAGGAAGCGCTCGACCTGAGCCTGGAGGCGCTGCGGGTCGCCGAGTCCTACACCTTCGCCGACAGCCGCTCCGCGGCGCTCGCCATCTACCGGGCCGGCCAGGCCTATCTGGCCCTGGAGCGGCCGGCGGAGGCGGAGTCGTCGTTCCGCCGGGTGCTGCGGATCGTCGAGGTCAAGGGAGACCTGGTCGGACGCGCCCACGGGCTCCTCGGTCTTGGCGAGGTGCTGATCGTCAAGGGGGACGAGGCCGGGGCGCGGTCCGCGCTGACCGAGGTCGCCGAGACCGCCGAGCGCATCGACAGCCCGCTCGTCGGCGGGCGGGCGCGGCTCGTCCTGGCGGAGGCCGAACGCGACGCGGGACGCGAGGCCGATGCCCGGCAGCATCTCGAGGCCGCCGCGGAGATCTTCGAGCGGGTGGGCGCGCCGCTGCTGCTGGAACAGGCCCGCCGGGCGCTGGCGGAGCCGGACGAGGACAGCATGGAGGGCGCGCTGGCGTGATCACCCGGCGGCATGGAGCCGGAGTATAGGAGCCGTCCGTAGCGTCGTGGCCCATGCCAGCCAATACGCAGACGCCGACCTTCGCCGTGATCCCCGGTGCCGACGTCGACCGAGCCCTCAGCGGGCGGCACCGGGAGGTCACCGGGATCATCGAGGACGCCTACCGGTTGCACGGAGCGGGCGGGACCGTGAACCCGCCCTCGTACTTTCTGCGCTTCCCCGACCGCCCCGACTCGCGCATCATCGCGCTCCCGGCCTCGGTGGGAGGCCGCACCGCCGTCGACGGCATCAAATGGATCTCCAGCTTCCCCGGCAACATCGCGACAGGGCTGCCCCGCGCCTCGGCCGTCCTCATCCTCAATGACCCGGCCACCGGATACCCCCTGGCGTGCATGGAGTCCTCCATCATCAGCGCCTCCCGTACGGCCGCGTCCGCGGCGCTCGCCGCCCGCACGCTGAGCGCGGCGCGCGGCGTCCGCCCGGCGCGGATCGGGTACGTCGGGACCGGTCTCATCGCGCGGTACGTGCACGCCTACCTGGCCGGCACCGGCTGGGAGTTCGACGAGATCGGGGTGCACGACCTCAAGGCCGAGTACGCGGAGCAGTTCGCCGGCAGCGTCGGCGGCGGGCGGATCACGGTGCACGACAGCGCCGAATCGCTGATCCGCGGCAGCGACCTGGTCGTCTTCGCCACGGTCGCCGCGACGCCGCATGTGGACGACCCGGACTGGTTCGCCCACAACCCGCTCGTGCTGCACCTATCCCTGCGCGACCTGAGCACCGACGTGGTGCTCTCCGGCGCCAACTACGTGGACGACGTCGAGCACTGCCTGAAGGCGAACACCTCCCCGCACCTGGCCGAACAGCGCCTCGGCCGCCGCGACTTCCTCGCCGGCACCCTCTACGACGTGCTGACCGGGACCGCCGGGGTGCCCGCCGGGATGCCGGTGTTCTTCTCCCCGTTCGGGCTCGGCGTGCTCGACCTGGCGCTCGGCAAATACGTCTACGACACCGTCCAGGAGGCCGGACGGCTGGACCTGGTGGACGGCTTCTTCCACGAGACCCGCCGGTACGGCTGAAAGGGCCCCAGAGCGATGACCATGCACACCACGACCACCTACGACCGGGTGCTGGAGCTCCTCGACAGCGCCGGCTGCGACTACCGCGAGGTCGAGCACCGCGCCGAGGGCCGCACCGACCTGGCCAGCCTGCTGCGCGGGCATCCGCTGCGCCAGTCCGCCAAGTCCATCGTGCTGCGGGTGGCGCTGGGCCGTAAACGCTCGGCCTATGTGCTCGCCGTCGTGCCCGGCGACCGCCGCGTCGACCTGGCCGCGGTCGCCCGTACCGCGGGCGGGGCGCGGGCCGGCTTCGCCGACCGGGACACCGCCGAGCGGCTGACCGGGTGCGTGAGCGGCTCGATCGTGCCGTTCTCCTTCGACCCGGCGCTGCAGCTGGTCGTGGATCCGCAGCTGCTCGAAGAGGACGAGATCTGGTTCAACGCGGCCCGCCTCGACCGGTCCGTGGCGATATCCGGCCGCGACTACGCGGAGCTGGCCCGGCCGCTGGTCGCCGCCGTCGCGGAGCGGCAGCAGCAGCCCGCGGCATAAGCGGCATGAGTGGAAGGTGATGGACCCCCATGACAGTTGTTCATGAACAGCCCACAGGACCGCCGGCCGCGCCCGCGCGCACCCCGCCGCCGATCCAGGTGCGGGTGACGGAGCGGACCCTGCCCGCCCACGCGCCCCTGGACCTGTACACCACGGCCCGCCGTCGGCTGGGGCCCGACGTCTACCTCTTCGAAAGCCCCGAGGGGCCCTGGCAGGACAGCGGCACCGCCGTCGTCGGCTTCGGCCGGCTCGCCGAGATCCAGGTGCACGCCGGCAGCATCACCGTCACCGGCACCGAGCGGATCGCGGCCGCGGTGCGCGCCGCCGCCGACCGCCTCGGCATGGCCGCGCTCGGCCCCGGCAGCCGCCTGATCGACTCGCCCGACCAGGTCTGGGAGCTGCTGCGGGCCACCCAGCACAGCTTCGAGCTGGACACCGCCCGCCCGGAGGGCGAGTTCGCCTTCGGCTTCCTGGCCGCCTTCGGGTACGGATCCGCCTGGCACATGGAGCGGCTGCCGCCACGGGAGACCTCGGGCCCCGACATCGTGCTCACCCTCTTCAGCGACACCGTCTGGTACGGGCCCGACGGCGCCGTGCGGCATCTGCGGGCGGCCTCCGCGGACTTCGGCGGCTGCGGCTTCGACCCGGCGGACGGGATCCCGGGCGGGGCCGAGGACGCGGAGGTCCCCGAGGCCCCTGCGCCGGAGTCGGTGCGCGACAGCCTCACCCGCGAGGAGTTCCTGGCCAGGACCGAGCGCAGCCTGGAGCACATCAGGGTCGGCGACATCTACCAGATCCAGATCGGCCACCGCATCGACGTCCGCACCGGCCTGCGGCCGCTGGACGTCTACCGGCGGCTCAAGTCCCGTAATCCCTCACCGCACATGTACCTGGTGCCGCGGGCGGGCGACACCCTCATCGGCGCCAGCCCCGAGCTGCTGTTCCGGATCGACGGCACTCGGATCGAGATGCGGCCCATCGCCGGCACCACCCCGCGCGGCCCCGACGAGGACGCCAACCGGGAGCGGGTGGCCGTGATGCGGGCCAGCGAGAAGGAGCGGGCCGAGCATGTGATGCTCGTGGACCTGTGCCGTAACGACATCGGGCGGGTGGCCGCGGCGGGCAGCCTCGACGTGCCCGTGCAGCAGACGGTGGAGGCCTTCTCGCACGTCTTCCACCTGGTGTCGGTGGTCGAGGGGCGGCTCGCCCCGGGCGCCGACGTGTGGTCGGCGGTGCGCGCGGTCTTCCCCGCGGGCACCGTCACCGGCACGCCCAAGATCCGGGCGATGGAGCTCATCGAGGAGATGGAGCACACCCCGCGGGACATGTACGCGGGCGCGGTGGGCCTGGTGGACGTGCGCGGCTGGAGCCGGCTCGCGCTGTGCATCCGCACGGTCGTGCACGACGGCCTCGGCTACCGGACGCAGGCCTGCGCGGGCATCGTCGCCGACTCCGAGCCGGAGGCGGAGTGGCGGGAGACGCTGCACAAGATGGGCGCCGCCTACTGGGCGCTGACCGGGGAGGAGCTGCTGCCATGAGAGTGCTGCTTGTCGACGCGTACGACAGCTTCACCCACATCATCGACCAGTACCTGCGGATGCTGGGCGCCGACACCGACGTCGTCCGGTCGCATACGGCCACCCCGCAGGCGCTGGCCGCCCGGCAGCCGGACGCGGTCGTCCTCGGCCCCGGGCCGGGGCATCCGCGGGACTCCGGGCATGTGGAGCTGGTGCACGCCTTCGCGGGCCACGTGCCGCTGCTCGGGATCTGCCTGGGGCATCAGGCGATCGGACTGGCCTACGGCGGCCGGGTCGCGGTGGCCGAACGGACCCGGCACGGCAAGACCAGCCCGCTCCGGCACGATGGCTCGGCGCTCTACTCGGGGGTACAGCAGGGCGCGAGTGTGACGCGTTATCACTCCCTTATCGTGGCCCCGGAACTTCCCCCTCAGCTGGCCGCGACGGCCCATGCGGAGGACGACGGAGCCGTGATGGGGCTGCGGCATCGCACCCTCGCGGTGCACGGGCTGCAGTTCCACCCCGAGAGCATCGCCACAGATCACGGCATGCGGATGCTGGGGAATTTCCTCGGCACGCTGCGCGTGCGGGCGGTGGCGTAACCCCTCACAGATACGGAATCTCCGGGCCGGTGGCGTGCTTATCGCCGCCGGCCCGGCCGCGTTGTGCTGCCCCGCCCGGCCGTTATCGCCCGGCGGCAGCGGGCGAAAGTGACGAGATATCAGGTCGAAGCCGCGTCTCCATAGGTTTCTGGCGAACGGAACGAACTCCGGACCTTTCGCTACTAATTGGAGATACGTGATGAACCCCAGCATTGTCGCCCCCGCAAAGTGGATCGCCACCGCCCTTCTCGCCCTGAGCGCGGTCGCCGGCCCGGCCGCCGTCGCCATGGCCGACTCCCCCGCGGACGGCGTGGGCCAGGTGCTCGCCGGGGGCGAGGGCCCCGACCAGGACTGGGGCGTGGCGCCCACCAGTGAGGACCCCGACCAGGACTGGGGTGTGGCCCCGACCAGTGAGGACCCCGACCAGGACTGGGGTGTGGCCCCCACCAGCGAGGACCCCGACCAGGACTGGGGCGTGGCGCCCACCTCCGGCACCCCTGACCAGGACTGGGGCTGACGATCATGGCTGCCACATCCTGGCCGCGCCTGTTGCGTACGCTCCTCGGTGGACACGACCTCGATGCCGCCGACACCGCCTGGGCCATGGATCAGGTGATGCGCGGCGAAGCCACCCCCGCGCAGCTCGCCGGCTTCCTCGTCGCACTGCGCGCCAAGGGCGAGACGGCGGGGGAGCTGGAAGGCCTGGTCCGCAGCATGCTGGACCATGCCGTCCCGATCGAAGTGCCCGGCCGCACCGTTGACGTGGTCGGCACCGGCGGGGACGGCGCCGGCACCGTCAATATCTCCACCATGTCGGCGCTGGTCGCGGCCGGTGCGGGCGCCCGGGTGGTCAAGCACGGCAACCGGGCGTCCAGTTCCAAGTCCGGTTCCGCCGATGTGCTGGAGCAGCTCGGCGTCGTCCTGTCGCTGCCCCCGCACCGGGTGGCCGCGCTGGCCGAAGAGGTCGGCATCACCTTCTGCTTCGCCCCCGACTTCCACCCGGCCATGCGGCACGCCGCCGGCGTCCGCCGCGAGCTCGGCATCCCCACGGTCCTCAACTCGCTCGGCCCGCTGAGCAATCCGGCCCGCCCCGACGCGCTCGCGGTCGGCGTCGCCGACCGGCGCCTCGCGCCGGTGGTCGCCGGGGTGCTCGCCCGCCGCGGCAGCACCGCCCTGGTCTTCCGCGGCGACGACGGCCTCGACGAACTCACCGTCACCACCACCTCCACGGTGTGGACGGTCGCCGAAGGCCAGGTACGCGAAGAGCGCTTCGACCCGCGCGACATCGGCATCGGCCACGCACCCGTGACGGCGCTGCGCGGCGCCGACGCCGCCTTCAACGCCGCCGTCGCCCGCCGGCTGTTGGCCGGCGAGCCCGGGCCCGTACGGGACGCGGTGCTGCTGTCCGCGGCGGCCGCGCTGGCCGCGGACCAACTGCGCGACCGGCGGCCGGCCGACGACCGCGGGCTGACCGAGCGGCTCGCCGACGGAGCGGCGGCCGCGGCCAGGGCGGTCGACTCCGGGGCGGCGGCCGACGTGCTGTCCCGCTGGGCGGCCGCGAGCCGGGCCGGGGCGGTCGTGGCGGCCAAGGCGGCGTGACGAGGCCCGCGTCCGGACACAGAAGTGAGGATGGGATGCAGACCACAGGTGAACCGACCCGCTTCGGCGAGTTGCTCCAACACTACCGAAAACGGGTCGGCTACACGCAGATGGAGCTCTCCGGCTTCTCCACCGTCAGCGTGCGGGCCATCCGCAATCTGGAACTGGGCCGGGCCACCAGCCCGCGCCGCGACACCGTCCGGCTCCTCGCCGACACCCTCCGCCTCGGCGGCGAGCAGCGCGCCGCACTCCTGCTCGCCGCCGGGCACCACGCCGACGACGCCGCCTTCGCCGCGCTGCCCCCGCTCCCGGCCCTCGCCGCCCGGCCCCCGCACGGCCGCGCCGCCGAGGTCGGGCGGCTGCTGGAGTGCCTGCGCGCCGGGCCGCAGGCCCGCGCCTGCGTCACCGGGCTCGGCGGCGTCGGCAAGACCCGGGTCGCGCTCGCCGCGGCCCACGCGCTGCGCACCGAGGACCGGTTGCCGGTGCTGTGGGTGCCGCTGTCCACGGCCGAGGGGTACGGGCCGGACGACGGCCCGCGGGCCGGGGCGGACAGCCGGCTGCCGGCCGCCGTCCGCACCGGACTCCTCGCCGAAGGCGCCGGCGCCGGGACCGTACGGCTGATCGGCGACCGGGCCGCGCTGCTCGTCCTCGACGGCGACGACGAAGGCCGGGTGCCGCCCGGCACCGTCGCGGCCATCCTCGACGGCTGCCGCAACCTGCGCGTACTGGAGACCTCCAGGCGCCCGCGCGGCGGCCGCAGCGACCTCAGCCTGCTGCTGCCCCCGCTGCCGCTGCCGGGCCCCGCACGGGCCGGCCTCGCGCCGGAGGAGGCGGTCGCCGCGGCCGGGCCCGCGCTGGCCGTACTCCTGGACCGGGCCGCGGAGCTGGCCGCCGACACCGGCTCCGGGCCGGAGACCCTCGGGCAGCTGCTGGAGATCTGCGCCCGGCTCGACGGGGTGCCGCGGGCGCTGGAATCCGCCGCCTGCTGGCTGCAGTTGGCGGGCCCCGCCGAGCTGGTACGGACCGCCCGCACCGAGCCGCACGTCCTGGCCACGCCGCCCGCCGCCGGCGACCCGGACGGCCAGTGGGTACGCGAGGCCGCCCGGCACGCGGCCGCCGCCCTGACGCCCGCCCACCGCGCCCTGCTGCACCGCCTCGCCGCCGACGACCGGCACTGGACGATGGCGGAGCTCGCGGCGGCGGCGGGCACCGGCCTCGGCGCGGCCTCCGAAGCCCTGCACACCCTGCTGCACACCGGGCTGGTGCGCCGCACCGCCACCAGCAGGGCGGTCACCTTCGGCGTCCTGAACCTGATGCGCGGCTGCCTGCCCGCGCCGCCGGCCGCCCCCGCCGCACCCCCCGGCCCCCGCCCGTCCCCAGACCAGGAGCAGCAGCATGCCCGTACCGCCCCTGTCCACGCGGCCGCCGGCCGCATCGCCGGCCGGGACCGCCAGGCCGCCTGAGCCGGCGGCCCGCTGGACCGCCCGGGTGCGGCCCGCCCGCGGTGTGCCGCGCGCCCGGGTCATCGCCCTCGCGCACTCCGGCGCGGGTCCCAACGCGCTGCTGCCGCTGCTGCGCCGGCTGCACCCCGACGCCGAGGTGCTCGGCGTGACGCTGCCGGGCCGGGAGCGCCGCTTCGCCGAGAGCTGCGCAGGGCTGGCCGACGACATCGACGGCCTGCTGGCCCGGATCCGGGCCGAACTCGCCGCCGAACCACCGTTGCCCACCGGCTACTTCGGCCACAGCATGGGCGCCGCCCTCGCCGCCGCCCTCGCCCTGGCCGACCCCGGCGGCTGCCGGAAGCTGGTCCTCAGCGGCCACCCCACCCTGGAGTCCCGGGCCGGACGGGCCGAGGACTGGACCGAGGACGACCTGCTCGACGTCATCCGTCTCGGCGGCGGCACCCCCGCGGAGATCCTCGCCGACCCGGTCATCAAGGAGCATCTGCTGACCGTGCTGCGCTGCGACCTGACCCTCGGCCGCCGGCTGGCCGAGCGCAACGCCGGGCGGCCGCTGCCCGTACCGCCGACCGTGCTGGGCGGGCTGGACGACGAACTCGTGCCACCCGCGGAACTGGACGCGTGGGCCGAACGCGTCCCGCTGCGCCGTCGGCTCTACCCCGGCGGCCACTTCTACCTCCTCGACGAGGCCAACCTCGACGCGGTGGCCGCCGAGATCACCGCGGGGCTGCCGCTGCCCGCGCCCGATTACCGCTGAACTGCCGCACCTTGTGCCGCACCACCGCCCCACCCCGGACCTAGCGTCATCGGGGCCGCACTCACAGGAAGCGATCAGGACTGATGACCATGGCTGCCGCAGACGCCACGCCGTCCGCTTTCCCCGTCGCCGGCTCCTGCCCGGGCACCGGGGAGTGCGGGACCGTACGCCATTCGCTGCCGCTGCCCGGCGCCCTGACCGGGGCGCTGGGCGGCAGGACCGACGAGTATCTGCTCGCCGCCGTCCTGCTGCTGGGGCGCAAGTACGCCGATGCCACCGGCTTCCGGGCGGGGGTCCGCCGGGCGGGCCCCCCTGGCCGGAGCACGGACCTGGCCCTGGACATGCCCTCGGATGCCACCTCCGGGGAGCACCTCCTACGGGTCGGGCGGGCCCTCGCCGGTCTCGCGGCCGGCGAGGGCCCTGACGGGGAACGGCCGATGCTGGACTGCGTCCTGGGCGGGCCCGCCGCCCCCGACGCGAAAGCGGCGCTCACCGTATCCGCCGAGCGCACCGCCGACGGCCTCGTCCTGCACGCCGACGCCCACCACCACCTGCTCGACGGCCCCGCCGCCGACCGGGCCCTCGGCCACCTCGCGGCGCTGCTGCAGGCGCTGATCAGCGCCCCGACGGCGACCCTCGGCTCGCTGCCGCTGGTGACGCCGGCCGAGCGGGAGCGGCTGCACGCGCTGCGCGGCCACCGCACCGACTATCCGCACGACGCCTCCGTCTACGACCTGTTCGCCGCCCAGGCCGCCGCCCGCCCCGGCCACCCGGCCGTCGTCCACGACGGCGGCGCCACGCTGACGTACGGGGAGCTGGACGAGCGCGCGGAGGCCCTGGCGGCCGTGCTGCGGGCGCGGGGCGCCGGGCGGGGCAGCCGGGTGGCGCTGCTGCTGGAGAAGACGGACCGGCTGCTGGTCGCCGTGCTCGCGGTGCTGCGGATCGGCGCCGCGTACGTGCCGCTGACCCCCGGACTCCCGGCCGCCCGGCGCGACTTCCTGCTCGCCGACAGCCAAGCCTGCCTGCTGCTGACGGAGGTGCCCGAGGACACCGCCCCGGTCCCGGTCCTCGACCTCAGCAGGCCGTACGCGGCCGCCGCCGGGCTCCCCGAGCCGGGCGCGGGCCCGCTGGACGCCGCGTACATCATGTACACCTCGGGCACCACAGGGAACCCGAAGGGCGTCCAGATCAGCCACCGGGCCGTGGTCCGGCTGGTGACCGGCACCGACTACGCCGAGCTGTCGCCGGAGACCGTCGTCCTGCAGACCGGCGCCGTCGCCTTCGACGCCACCACCTTCGAGTTCTGGGGTCCGCTGCTCAACGGCGGCACCCTCGTCCTCGTCCCCTCCTGGTGCGTGCTGGAGGCCGCCGAGCTGCGGGCCGCCATCGACCGGCACGGCGTCAACACCCTGTGGCTGACGGCCGCGCTGTTCAACCAGCTCATCGACCAGGACCCGGCCGTGGCCGCCGGCTGCCAGGTGCTGGTGGGCGGCGAGGCGCTCTCCCCGCGGCACCTCGCCGCCGCGCTGGCGGCGGCGCCCACCGCCACCTACATCAACGGCTACGGGCCGACCGAGAACACCACCTTCTCCGTTACCCACCGCATCACCCGCCCGTACCCCGACCGGATCCCGATCGGCACCCCGATCGCCAACTCCACCGCGTACGTCCTCGACCGCGACGGCCACCCGCAGCCCATCGGCGTCGCCGGCCAGCTGCACGTCGGCGGCGACGGCCTCGCCGACGGCTACCTCGGCCGCCCGGAACTCGACGAGCAGGCCTTCACCACCGGCGGCACCGGCGCCCCGGAACGGCTCTACCGCACCGGCGACATCGCCCGCTGGACCGAGGACGGCGTGCTCGAATACCTGGGCCGCGCCGACAACCAGGTCAAGATCCGCGGCTATCGCGTGGAGCTCGGCGAGATCGAGAGCCGGCTGACCGCGCTGCCCGGCGTCCGGGAGGCGGTCGTGCTGCTCCGGCCGTCGGCCGAGGGCCCTCCCGTCCTGTGCGGTTACGTCACCGCCGACACCCCGCTCGACCTGTCCGCCGTGCAGGCGGGGCTGGCCCGCGAACTGCCCGAGCACATGGTGCCGTCCAGGTATCTGCAGGTGGGCGCGATCCCGCTGACCCGCAACCACAAGGCGGACCGCGCGGCGCTGGCCCTCCTGGAACCCGAGGCCGGTCCGCAGCCTGCGCCGGCCGCCCCGGCCGGAACCGCCGATCCCTTCGAGGCCGCGATCGCCGCCATCTTCGCGGAGGTGCTCCAGGTCCCCGAGGTCCACCCGAACGACGACTTCTTCGCCCTCGGCGGGCACTCGCTGCTCGCCACCCGGGTGTGGAGCCGTATCCGCTCCGAGCTGGGCGTGGAATTCGAGCTCCGGCAGGTGCTCGACACCCCGACCGTCGCCGGCCTCGCCGCGAGCCTGCGCAGCGCCGCCCAGGCGGCCGCCGCGGAGCCCGCCCGGCCCGCGCTGATCCGCCGTACCGCCTGAGCCCCGCAGCTTCACAACTCCCGCCCACACACCGTGAATTCAGAGGTTTCGGCATGAAGACTGACCAGCCTTCCGGAGCAGCCAACTCCTACCCGCTGTCCTTCGCCCAGCAGCGGCTCTGGTTCTTCAACCGGCTGGAGGGCCCCAGCGCGACGTACAACGTGCCGATCCTCGCCCGGATCGACGGCGACCTGGACGTCGGCGCCCTCCGTGCCGCGCTCGCCGACGTCGTGGCCAGGCACGAGGTGCTGCGCACCGTCTTCACCGAGGAGGACGGCGAGCCCCGGCAGCGGGTGCTGCCCGCGGCGTCGGCCGCGCTGCCGGTGGACGTCACAGAGGTGCCGGCGGACCGCCTCGACGCGGCGCTGCGGGCCGAGGCCGAGGTGCCCTTCGACCTCGATGAGGGACCCGCCGTCCGCGCCACCCTCTTCCGCACCGCCCCCGGCCGGCAGGTGCTGGCCCTGGTGCTGCACCACATCGCCTGCGACGGCTGGTCCGTGAACCCGCTGCTGCGCGACCTCGGCGACGCCTACGACGCCCGCCGCGCGGGCCGGGCTCCGGGGTGGGCGCCGCTGCCGGTCCAGTACAGCGACTTCACGCTCTGGCAGCGCGATCTGCTCGGCGCCGCCGACGACCCGGACAGCCTCGCCGGGCGGCAGCTCGGCTACTGGCGCAAGACCCTCGCCGACCTGCCCGAGGAGCTGCCGCTGCCGTACGACCGGCCGCGGCGGCAGGTCGCGAGCCTGGACGGCGGGGACGCCGCGTTCCACATCCCGGCCGAGGTGCACGCCGCGCTGCTGCAGATCGCCAGGGAGACCCGCAGCACCCTGTTCATGGTCGTACAGGCCGCCGTCGCCGCCCTGCTGACCAGGGTCGGCGCCGGGACCGACATCCCGCTCGGGATCTCCGTCGCCGGCCGCACCGACCAGGCCCTCGACGAGCTCGTGGGCATGTTCGTCAACACGTCGGTGCTGCGCACCGACACCTCGGGCGACCCCGGCTTCCGCGAGCTCGTCGGGCGGGTCCGCGAGAGCAGCCTCGACGCGTACTCCCGGCAGGACCTGCCGTTCGACCGGATCGTCGAGGACCTGAACCCGGTCCGGCACCGGGCCCGGCACCCCCTCTTCCAGATCGGCCTCGAACTGCACAGCGGCGGCCGCGAACTGCGCCTCGGCGGGCTGGACACCAGCGTCGAGTTCATGACGATGCCGGTGGCGAAGTTCGACCTCTCCGTGGTGCTGCGCGACCGCACCGCCGCCGACGGCACCCCGCTCGGCATCGACGGCACCCTGGAGTACGCCACCGACCTGTTCGACGCCGGCACCGCGACCGCGCTCACCGAGCGCCTGGTCCGCTTCCTCACCGCCGCCGTGGCCGACCCGGATGCCCCGATCGGCGCCGCCGCCATCCTCACCCCGGACGAGCGGGAGCGCATCGACGGGTGGAACGCCACCGCCCACGAGCTTCCCGAGGGCACCATCGGCGACATCTTCGCGGCCCGCGCCGCGAACACCCCCGACGCGACCGCGCTGGTGGCCGGCGACACCACGCTGACCTTCCGCGAGCTCAACGCCTGGGCCAACCGCCTCGCCCACCACCTCATTTCCATGGGGGTGGCGGCCGACTCGGTGGTCGCCGTGGCCATGCCCCGCACCGCGGAGGCGATCGTCGCCTGGCTGGCCGCCATCAAGGCCGGCGGCGTCTACACCCCCATCGACCCGCAGTACCCCGCCGACCGCATCCGCCGGGTCCTCGCCGACGCCCGCCCCGCCGTCCTCGTCACCACCGAGGACATCGCCGCGAGCATCGGCGCCGCCGGCCAGCTGCCGCCGCTGGTCACCGACCACCGCCAGGCGGGCCGCCCCGAGCACGACCCGGCGGCCGCCGACCACCTGGTGCCGCTGCGCCCCGACCACGCCGCGTACATCATCTACACCTCCGGCTCGACCGGGCTGCCCAAGGGCGTCACCGTCCTGCACCGCGCGCTGGTCAACCTGTGGACGTACCACACCGGCATCACCTTCCCGCCGCCGTCGGGCCCCGGGGACCGGCTGAAGGTCGCGCTGTCCGCCTCGCTGGCCTTCGACACCTCCTGGGAGGGCGTCCTGGCCATGGTCGCCGGGCATGAGCTGCACCTCCTCGACGAGCTCACCCGGCGCGATCCGCGGCTGCTCGTGGAGTACGTCGCCGAGCACCGGATCGGGCAGCTCGACGTCACCCCGAGCTTCGCCGCCCAACTCCTCACCGAGGGGCTCCTCGACGGCGACCACGCCCCGCGGACCCTGATGCTCGGCGGCGAGGCCGTCGGCGAAGCGCTGTGGGAGGAGCTGCGGGCGGCCCGCGGCACCGACGTCTACAACTACTACGGGCCCAGCGAGTTCTGCGTCGAGGGCTCCGGCTGCGCCCTGGCGGACCACCCGGTCGCCGGCATCGGCCGGCCCGTGCACAACACCGCCGTCCACATCCTCGATGAGCATCTCAACCCGGTCCCGCCCGGCGTGCTCGGCGAGATCTACCTGGCGGGGGCCAACCTGGGCCGCGGCTACCTGGGGCAGGCCGCGCAGACCGCCGCCCGGTTCGTCGCCAACCCGTTCGGGGCGCCGGGTGAGCGGATGTACCGCACCGGGGACCTGGGCCGCTGGACCGCCGACGGCTATCTGATCTTCGCGGGCCGCTCCGATGACCAGGTCAAGCTGCGCGGGATCCGTATCGAACTCGGCGAGATCCGCACCGCGATCACCGCACACGACGACATCGCCGACGCCGCCGTCATCGTCCGCGAGGACACCCCGGGCGACCGGCGCCTGGTCGCCTACCTCGTACCGGCCAAGGGCGCCGAGCCCGAGGTGGCGCTGCTCCGCTCCGAACTCGGGATCCGGCTGCCCGAACACATGATCCCGTCCGCGTTCGTGGTGCTGGACGCGCTGCCGCTGACCCGCAACGCCAAGCTGGACACGCGCGCCCTGCCGGTGCCGGACTACGGCTCGGGGTCCACAGGGCGTGCACCGCGCACCGAGCGGGAGATCCAGGTGGCCGAGCTCTTCGCCGAAATCCTCAAGATCGACTCGGTGTCGCTGGACGACAACTTCTTCGAGCTCGGCGGGCATTCGCTGCTGGCGACCAGGCTGGTCAACCGCATCCGCACGGTGCTGGGCGTCGAGGTGAACCTGATGAAGCTCTTCGGCAGCCCGACCGTCGCCGGCGTCGTCGAAAGCCTCGGCGACGCGACCGCCCCGGCCGCCCCCGCCCGCCCGCAGCTGGTCCGGCGCGCGTCCTGACAGCCCGACCACGAAACCCAGGAGGCCCGCCGTCATGACCCCCGAGATCGACGACTACTTCGACCGGCTGAAGGCCGAGCACGGCGCCGCCTCGCTCGACCGCGTCGAGGAGATGCTGGAGCCCGGGCGCCGCAGCGACCGGCGGCACCCGCTGCAGCAGGCCGCCAAGTGGGTGCTGCCCGGCATCCCGCAGGTGCCCTGGCACGACCCGTACGGCTACGCCGAACTGCTGCCGGTGGTCACCGCCCTGGAGGACGGCCACGCGGAGATCAAGGCCGAGCAGGAGCTGGCCTGGGAGCGGCGCCGGGCCGCGTTCTCGGATTACGAGCACTACCTGGTGCGGCAAGAGAACTGGCAGGCGCTGTACGTCTACCGGGACGGCGCCCTCAACCCCGACGCCGCGGCCGTGGCCCCCACCGCGTACAAGGTGATCGAGGAGCACGCGGTCGAAACCGGCGTCATCTGCCCGCTGCTGGAGTCGCACTTCTCCACCCTGCTCCCGGGCGCCGCCATCAAGCCGCACTGCGACCTGTGGAACTTCAGCATCAACCTGCACCTGGCCATCGACATCCCGGCCGGCGCCGCGATCCGCGTCGCCGACGAGACCAGGGAGTGGGAGGAGGGCAAGTGCCTGCTCTTCGACTACTCCTTCGAGCACGAGGCGTGGAACGGCGGCGAGCGTCCCCGCACCTGCCTGCTCGCCGACCTGTGGCATCCGGACACCACGCTGCCCGAGCGGGCGGCGCTGACGATGCTGATGACCGAGATCCAGAAGATGATGGCGGGGTGAGGGGATCATGATGTCTGCCCTCGCCCTCACCGACCTGGCCGATCCGCAGCTCTTCACCGACCCCGGCCACCACCGCGTCTTCCGCTACCTGCGCGACCACGCCCCGCTGCACTGGAACCCGGAGGGCACCGAGCCCGGCTTCTGGTCCGTCACCCGGTACGAGGACTGCCTCGCCGTCCAGAAGGACGGCGTCACCTTCAGCTCCGCCGGCACCAACACCCTCGGCGCCCAGCGCTGGACCGGCGACGAGGGCTCCGGGCGGATGCTCACCCACGTCGACGGCCCCCGCCACACCGAGCTCCGCCAGCTGGTCAACCGCGCCTTCACCCCGCGCGCCATCGGCCGGCTGGAGCCGTACATCAGATCCGTCATCACCGACTCCCTCGACGCCGCCCTGGAGCAGGGCGAGGTCGACTTCGCCGACACCGTCGCGCTGCTGCCGGTGGCCTCCATCGCCGCCCTCCTCGGCGTACCCAAGGAGGACTGGCGGCCGCTGCTGTCCCTGACGACCGCCGCCTTCGGCTCCGCCGACCAGGACGTCCAGCTCTCCCCGAGCGCCCGCGCCGCCGCCGCGGCCGCGCACGCCCAACTGCTGCTCTACTGCCAGGACCTGATGGACCAGCGCCGGACCGCACCCCGCGACGACGTCGTGACCCGGCTGGTCGAGGCCCAGCGCAGCGGCAAGCTCACCGAAGAGGACGCGATGCTCTTCTTCGACCTGCTGCTGCTCGGCGGCAACGAAACCACCCGGCACGGCGCCGTCGGCGCCCTCCTCGCCCTCGTCGACCACCCCGCGCAGTGGCGGCGGCTGCGCGCCGACCGCTCCCTGCTCACCCCGGCCGTCGGCGAGGTGCTGCGTTACGTATCGCCGAGCAAGCACGTCCTGCGCCGCGCCGAACGGGACGTGGAGCTGCACGGGCAGACCATCAGGGCCGGACAGGACGTGGCCGTCTGGCACTTCTCCGCCAACCGCGACGGCCGCGCCTTCACCGACCCCGACGTCTTCGACCTGTCCCGAGGCGGCGACGTCCCGCATCTCGCGCTCGGCTCCGGGCCGCACTACTGCATCGGGGCCGCGCTGGCCTCGCTGGAGCTGCGGCTGTTCCTGGACGAGCTGTGCAACCTGGTCGGCTCGGCGGAGCTGCTCGAACCGCCCGTCCGGCTGGCCTCCACCGTGATCAGCGGCTTCAAGCAGGCCCGGGTCGCGCTTTCGAGAACGGATGCCCCCTGATGGCCGAGACCACCGCCCTTGCCCCGAAGCCCACCGCCCCGGAGCCCGACCGGCCCGCATCCCTGTGGCGCAGCCGCAACTTCCTGCTGCTGTGGAGCGGCCAGACCGCCGGCGAGCTGGGCGCGCAGCTCTCCACGGTCGCCGTGCCGCTGCTCGCCGCCACCACCCTGCAGGCGACCGCCTTCCAGATCTCCCTGCTCACCTTCCTGTCCTGGCTGCCGTATCTGCTGTTCTCGCTGCCGGCCGGGGTGCTCGCCGACCGGGTCGACCAGCGCCGCCTGATGATCTGGTGCGACCTGGGCCGCATGGCCCTGATGGGCTCGCTGCCGGTGGTCGCGATCGCCACCGACCTGACCCTCTGGCACCTGTACGTCGTGGTGGGCCTCACCGGCGTGCTGACCGTGCTGTTCAACATCGCGTACAAGAGCAAGCTGCCGCGCCTGGTGGCGGCGCAGCAGCTGGTCGACGGCAATGCCAAGCTCTCGATGAGCAAGGACTTCGCCGAGCTCGTGGGCCCAGGGCTCAGCGGCGTGCTCATCGGTCTCATCGGCGCCACCAGGACCTTCTTCGGCAACGGACTCGCCTTCCTGGTCAGCGCGGTCACCCTGTGCTGCATCAAGGAGCCGCCGGGGGCCGCCGGCCCGGTGGCGCGGGAGGACGCGGACCTTGCGCCGCTGCGTACGCAGATGACCGAGGGCCTGGCCTTCATCCGGCGGCAGCCGATCCTGCGCCGGATCCTCGCCTGCACCACCACCTCCAACTTCTTCGTGATGGCGGCCGGTTCCATCGAGGTCACCTTCATGGTGCGGGAGCTGCACGCCCCGGCCTGGGCGGTCGGCCTCGTGTTCAGCATCAGCGCCGTCGGCGGCCTGGTCATCGGCGCGCTCACCCAGCGCATCTCGCGGCGGGTGGGGACGGCCCGGATCATCTGGGTCGCCATGGCCGTGCCGGGGCCGCTGTATCTGCTGATGCCGCTGGCCCGGCCGGGCTGGGGCGTGCTCATGTACGGGCTCGGCCTCGCCGCCTTCTCCGCCAACGCGGTGCTCTACAACGTGGCGGCGACCTCGTACCAGCAGTCCATCACCCCCACCCGACTGCTCGGCCGGGTCAATGCCGCCTTCCTGTGGGTCTGTTACGGCGCCATTCCGCTCGGCGCGCTCACCGGCGGCGTGCTCGCCACCGTGGCCGGGCTGCGCACCGCCCTGCTGATCACCGTGCTCGGCACCTGGAGCGCCGCGCTGTTCGTGTACTTCTCGCCGCTGCGCCGGATGCGGGACTTCCCGGAGTATGCGGCGGGCCCGGCACCGGACGAAGGACGCTGACGCCACCCGTGCCCGGCCACCCCGAACGCCCGCTGTACGGCAGAACCCGGGAGCTGGCGGAGCTGCTCGCCGCCCTCACCGAGGGCGGGCCGCGCACCGTGGAGGTGACCGGCTTCGCCGGCGTCGGCAAGACCGCGCTGGCCCGGGCCGTGGCGCTGCGGGCCGGGCGGGACACCGGCTGGCCGGTGCACTGGGCGACGGGCCCGCCGCCCGCGGCCACGGCGGGCGGGCCGGCCCCGGCCGGCCGCCGGGAGCCGCCGCTGGTGGTGCTGGACGACCCGGCGGACCGCGACCCGGCCGTCGAGGCGGTGGCGGAACGCTGGCCGCGGGCCCGGATCCTCGTCACCGGCCGCGCCCCCGGCGGCCCCGCCGACCACCGGCTCGCGCTGGCCCCGCTGGGTCCCGAGGGTCCCGGCTGCACCGATCCGGCGTACGAGCTGATGCTGGCGGCGGTCTGCCGGATCGACCCGTCGGTGCCCGCGACCGCGGCGGACGCGCCCCGTATCGCCGAGATCGCCCGGCTGCTCGACGATCTGCCCCGGTCCCTGGAGGCCGCCGCCCACTGGTTCCCGCTCGCCCCGCCCGCCGAGCTGCTGGCCGCGGCCCGCGCGCAGCCGCTGCTGCTCACCGAGCCGCCGTGGCGGCAGGGCGGGCGGCCCGGCTGCGTGGCCGCCGCCGCCCACGCCATCGCCTCGCTGTCCGCGCCGCAGCTGCGGCTGCTGTCCTGGGCCGCCCGGCGGCCGCTGCCCTGGAAGGCGGCCGACGCACAGCTGAGCCGCTGGGAGGCGGGCCAGGCCGTCCGCGAGCTGCTCGCCCGCGGCCTGGTCTGCTGCGCGGGACCCGACCACCTCCGGCTGCTCACCGCCGCGTCGGCCGCCGTTTCCGATGCCGGCCCGGAATTCCGACTGCCGTAGAACTGCCGCCCGCTGTGCCGCAGCGCCGGAATTCCCGTAACTAGCCTTGAAAGGCAGGCCTGCTCTGCGCGAATTGACGGCGCAACGATAAGGAGTGAAGGAAATGGCGAACCCGTTCGACAACGACGAGGGCACCTTCGTCGTGGTGGTGAACGGCGCGCGGCAGCACTCGCTGTGGCCCGCCGACCACCCCGTACCGGCCGGCTGGTCCCCGGTGACCGCCGCGGGAAGCCGCCGCGAATCCCTCGACTACATCGAGCAGAACTGGACCGACCTGCGCCCGGCGCACCTCATCGCGTAAAGGAGTCAATACCTTGTCAGGAACGGTCCTGGAAGCTCCGCAGGCGCCGCCGCGGATATTCGAAAGAGCCCGTACCAGCAGGCGCGATCAGGCGGTATTCATCGGGAAATTGGCCATTGCGCTCTGCTGGGGCGCGGCCGGTGCGGCGCTGGTGCTCGCGGGGCACCCGCTGACCCTTGCCGCCGGAATGCTGCTGCTCGGCGCCCTCTATCCGCACATGGTGGAGCTCCAGCACCAGTGCCTGCACCACTCCGCCTTCCGCAAAGGCCCGCCGCACCGCGCCGCCGGCGTGCTGCTCGGCCTGCCCATGCTGGTCTCGTACAGCCACTACCGGGTCCGTCATCTGCAGCACCACCGCTTCCTGGGCACCGACCAGGACACCGAGTTCTTCGGCTTCGACACCCGCGGGCCGCTCACGTACGGCGCGCTGGGCCGCGGCCTGTTCGACTACGCCAGGATCGCCGCCGTCCTCCGCGACAGCGGCCGCGCCTGGCGCGGCACCTGGGAGTACGACGCCGGCCGGATCTCGCGGAAGATGCGGGCGGCCAGCAGCGCCGAATACCGGCTGATCGGCGCCGTGGTGGCGGCCGCCGCCGCGCTGTCCCTCATCGGCTACGGCACCGAGGTGCTGACGCTGTGGCTGCTGCCGATGCTGCTGATCTCCACCCCGCTGCACTTCCTCGTCGAGCTGCCCGAGCACATCCGCTGCGACAGCGACACCACCGACGTGCTGCGCAACACCCGCTCCATCAGCGGCAGCTGGTTCAGCACCTGGTACACCAACGGCAACAACCTGCACGTCGAGCACCACGCCGCCATGGCCGTGCCCATGCAGCGGCTCGGCGAGCGGCATGCGGAGGTGCTCCGGCACGCCAAGCACACCGACCGCACCTACTGGGCCTTCTTCCGCATGGTGCTGCGCGAGCTCACCACCGGCCGCATCCACCGCACCGCCGCGAGGACGGAGGCCCCATGAACCTCGCCGACCTGGTCCACCGGCCCGCCCCGGGGAAGCACGGCCCGGCGCCGGACGGTTCGCCGCCCGCGCTGCTCAGCGCCGACGGCGAGATCGGCTACGCCGAGCTGTGGCGCCGGATCGACGCCGCCCGGGCCGTGCTGACCGCCCGCGGCATCCGGGCCGGTGACCCGGTCGGCCTGTACTTCCACCGCTCCGCCGACTACGTCATCGCCCTGATCGCCGCCTTCGCGCACGGCGCCGTCGCCGTCCCCCTCGACCCCGAATACCCGGCCGAGCGCATCGACTGGATGCTCACCGCCGCCCGCCCCCGCCTGGTCCTGCGCGGCCGCGACACCGCACCGCACCCGGACGAGGACCGCGAGCCGGCCCGCTGGACCACCCTCCGCACCGCCGGCCGCGACACCGCTGCCCGCCGTGACGCCGTCACCGGCCGCGACGCCAACCCCGCCGCCCCCGCCCCCTTCTTCGACCCCGGCGACTCCCCCCACCCCGCCATGATCCTCTTCACCTCCGGCTCCACCGGCCGCCCCAAGGGCGTCCGCCTGCACCACCGGGGCCTGGTCAACCGGATCCGCTGGGGACAGCGGCAGTACGCCTTCCTCCCGGGCGACCGGGTCCTGCACAAGGCGTCGGTCTCCTTCGACGCCTCGCTGCACGAGATCTTCGCCCCGCTCGGCGCCGGCGGCACCCTGGTCATCGCCCCGCCGGGCCTGCAGTACGACAGCCTCGGCCTGGCCCGCCTGATGCAGGACGCGCGGGTCACCGCCGCCCACTTCGTGCCGTCGGTGCTCCGCTACCTCCTCGCCGAGCCCGAGCTCGCCGACTGCCTCGACCTGCGCCTGCTGTTCTGCGGCGGCGAGGCGCTGCCGATGGATCTGGTACGGGAGTTCCGCCGCACCCTGCCCGACTGCCTGCTGTTCAACCAGTACGGGCCCACCGAAGCCTCCGTCAACGTCTCCTACTGGGACGCCCGCGAGGACCACGGCGGCCCCGTCGCCCCCATCGGCAGGCCCGTCGACGGCGCCGCCCTGCACGTCCTGCACCCGGACCTGACGCCCGTACCGGCCGGCGGCACCGGCGAACTCTGGGTCGGCGGCACCCCCGTCGCCCACGGCTACCTCGACGCGGGCCGCACCGCCGAACGCTTCGCGCCCGACCCGTTCGCCGGGCGCGGCACCACCCTGTACGGCACCGGCGACCTCGTCCGCCTGCACCCGGCCGGCTACCTCGAGTACCACGGCAGAACCGACGACCAGGTCAAGATCCGCGGCGTACGGGTGGAGCCCGGCGAGGTCGCGGCCGTACTCGCCCGGCACGGCAAGGTCCTCGACGCGGTCGTCGTCGCCGAGCCCGGCCCGGAGACCCGCCTGATCGCCTACGTCGTCCCGGCCCCCGCCGCCGCCCTGGCCCCCGATGAGCTCCGCGCCTACGCGGCGCAGGCGCTGCCCCCGGCCCTGCGCCCGGAACAGACAGTGCTGCTGCCCGAACTGCCCCGGCTGGCCGGCGGCAAGGTGGACCGCGCGGCGCTGCCCCGGCCGGCGACGCCCGCCGCCGCGGCCTCGGCGGCCGGCCCCGAGCCGGCCACCGCCACGGAACGGCTGCGCGAGATCTGGCGGCAGACCCTCGGGGTCGCGGCCGTCCACGACGACGACAACTTCCACGCCCTCGGCGGCCACTCCCTGCTCGCCCTGCGCATCGCCGGACGCGCCCGCGCCGCCACCGGCCTGGAACTCCCGCCCAGCAGCCTGCTCCGCGCTCCGGACTTCGCCGGCTGGGTCCACGAGACCGCGGGCCTGGAGGTGCGAGCTCAATGAACCCCACCCCGCTCTCCGACATGCAGCGCTCGATGCTCGCCCACGAGGCCCTCGAAGAGCTGCCCATCTACACCATGCCGCTCGCCTTCGAGGTCACCGGACCGGTCGACCCCGATCTCCTCGAACGGGCCCTGCACCACGTGATCCGCCGCCACCCGGTGCTCCGCGCCCGCTACGACGGCACCGACGCCCACGACCTCGGCGACGGCGCCCCGCTGCCGCCCCTGGTGCGCCCCGCCGCGTCGGCTGCACCCGGCCTCGCCCCCGCCCTCGCCGCCTTCCTCAACACACCGTTCGACCTTTCCCGGGAGGTGCCGGTACGGGCCGCCCTCGCCGCCACCGGACCCGACCGCCACCAACTCGCCCTGGCCGTCCACCACATCGCCGGCGACAGCATCTCCCTGGCCCTGCTGCTGCGCGAACTCGGCGCCGCGTACACCGCTCTGAGCCGTGAGGGACGGCCACCGCACGCACCGCCCGCCGCCGACTTCTTCGCCCACGCCCGCGCCGAACAGCAGGACTCCGGGCCGGCGGCGGCCGACTGGTGGGCCGAGCGGCTGAGCGGCATCCGCCCGCAGCCCTTCCCGCGCCGGATCCCGCCGCCGGAGGCGGACCGCTGCACCCTCATCTCCCGCGACCTCGGCCTCGACGCCGACGACACCGC
This sequence comes from Streptomyces boninensis, assembly GCF_048572725.1. NCBI lineage: Bacteria > Bacillati > Actinomycetota > Actinomycetes > Kitasatosporales > Streptomycetaceae > Streptomyces > Streptomyces boninensis. The sequence goes on along the minus strand of NZ_CP183837.1, from coordinate 3,374,472 downwards.
GGGCGTGCGGGAGCTGGCCCGTACCGCCGAAGTGTCCCCGGCCGCGGTGCTCTTCGCGGCGGTCTCGCACGCGATCGCGGAGCCCGGCGCCACGGAGACCGTGATCGGCCTGCCCACCGCCCTGCGGGACCGGCCGGAGCTGGGCGCCGCGATGGGCCCGCTGCTCAACACCCTGCCCGTCCGCACCCCGCTCGCCCCCGGCGCCACCGCCGCCGGCGCCGTCCGCACCCACGCCGCCGCCATCGAGGAGTCCCTGGCCCGCAAGGACCTGCCGTACTCGCGGATCGTGCGGGCGGCCGGCATCCGCCGCTCCTTCGACGCGGCACCCCTCTTCCTGCACCTCGTCAACATCGACTGCGAGCCGCTGCGGCTGCGCCTGGACCGGGCCCGCTGCACGCTGCTGCCGGTGCCCCGCACGTGGGTGGTCTTCCCCGCGCACTGGGAGTTCGGGTGGGGCCTGGTCGGCAATCTGTGCGGTGAACTCCGGCTGTCCGCCGATGCCTTCACCGACGACCACGCGGACACGCTGGCCGGCCGCTTCCGGCAGGCCCTCGACGGGCTCCTGACGGACCTTCCCCAAGGACGAGTGATGACGACCACCTCTAAGGACGCGTGATGACCACCACGACGCCACTGGCCGACACCCTCAGGTCGTTGTTCGCCGAGACCCTCGGCCGCTCCGGGTTCGGCGACGACGACAACTTCTTCGACCTGGGCGGCGACTCCCTCGCCGCCATGCGCATGGTCACCAGATCCCGGTCGGTGCCCGGACTGAAGCTCACCGTCCGCACCCTCTTCCGCAACCCCACCGTCGCCTCCCTGGCCCGCGCCCTGGACGACACGGCCCAGGCCCCCGCGCCCGCCCTCGGCGCCATCTCCCGCCCGGAGCACCCGCCGCTGTCCTTCGCCCAGGAAGGCCTGTGGTACCTGGCGCTGCTGGGCGGCCCGAGCCCCGTCTACAACGTCCCGGTCGCGGTGCGCCTGTCGGGGGAGCTCGACCCGGCCGCCCTCGAAGCGGCCCTCGGCGACCTGGTGGCCCGCCACGAACCGCTGCGCACCATCTATCCGGAGCTGCGCGGCGTCCCGTACCAGAAGGTCCTCGCCCCGGACGCGGCCAGGCCGGTGCTGCACACCGCCGCCTGCCCGCGCGCCGGGCTCGCCGAAGCCGAGGCGGCCGCCGCCCGGCACTGCTTCGACATCCTCGCCGCGCCGCCGCTGCGCGCCACGCTGCTCACCGTCGAGGACGAGCCCGGCGCTTACGTGCTGATGCTGGTGCTGCACCACATCGCGGGCGACGGCTGGTCCATCCGCCCGCTGGTCCGCGACCTCGCCGAGGCGTACGCCGCCCGCCTCGCCGGCCGCGCCCCGCAGCCGCGTCCGCTGCCGGTCACATACGCGGACTTCACCCTGTGGGAGCGGGACACCGCGGCCCGCACCCTCGAATCCGGGCTGGCCTACTGGCGCCGGGCCCTGACCGAGCTCCCGGAGCCGCTGCCGCTGCCCGCCGACCTGCCGCGCCCCGCCACCGCCTCCCACCGCGGGGCCGCGGTCCCGGTCAGCGTGGACGCCGCCCGCACCGGCGCCGTCAAATCCCTGGCCCAGGAGACCGGGAGCACCGTCTTCATGGTCCTGCAGACGGCGCTGGCGCTGGCCCTCACCCGCGCGGGCGCGGGCACCGACATCCCCATCGGCACCCCCGTCAGCGGCCGCACCCACACCGACCTGGACGACCTGGTCGGGCACTTCGTCAATCTGCTGGTGCTGCGCACGGACACCTCCGGCGGCCCCGCCCCGCGCGAGCTGCTGGCCCGGGTCCGCGAGGCCGGCATGGAGGCGTACGCCCATCAGGACGTGCCCTTCGACAAGCTGGTCGAGGCGCTCAACCCGCGGCGCAGCCCGGCGTATCACCTGCTGGTGCAGGTGGTGCTGGCCTTCGGCGGCGGGGCGTATCAGGAGGTGTCGATGCCCGGGCTGCGCGGCCGGACCGGGCAGGTGCCGCTGGCCGCGGCCAAGTTCGACCTGGGCCTGCATCTCGACGAGCTGCCCGACGGCACCATCGGCGGGCATCTCGGATACGCCACCGACCTGTTCACCGCGGACACCGTGGCCGGCCTCGCCGGGCGCTTCCACGACGCCCTCGCGGAGCTGACCGGGCCGGCGGACAAACCGGTTGACGGCGGCACGGAGGGGCTCGGAGCATGAGACGGGTGGACCTCCCCATGACACCGGAATCCGTCGTAGCGCTGCTCGCAGAACCCGCCCGGCTGCGGGTGTTCTCCGCGATCGTCCTCGGGGCGGCCTCGCTGCCCGCCGTGGCCGAGGCGGCCGGCACCTCCGCGAAGGAGACCGCCGCGGCGGTGGGCCGGCTGCGGGCGGGCGGTCTGGTCACCGAGGCCGGCGGCGCGCTGGCGGCCGACGCCCCGCGCTTCAAGGACCTGGCGCGGGACAGCCGCACCGCCGCGGCCGCGGAGCCCGAGCGGCACGGCTATGGCGATGAGCAGGTCGAGGCCCTGCTGCGCACCTTCGTACGCGACGGCCGGCTGGTGCAGCTGCCCGCCCAGTGGGGCCGCCGCCGCATCGTGCTGCAGCACCTGACGCACCAGTCCTTCACCGCGGACGTCAGCTATGACGAGGGCGCCGTCAACGAGAAGCTGAAGGCCTGGTGCGAGGGCGCCGGCACCGACCATGTGACGGTCCGCCGCTACCTCGTCGACCTCTGCCTGCTCGGCCGCGAGGGCGGCCGGTACTGGCTGCGTACGGACATCCAGCCCGCGCTGTAGGACGCCCGCCGCGGCCGTCGGCGAATGCCGCGGCACTGCCGGTCCGACTGCCGTAACGACCCCCTGCGCGCCGCTTAGCGTGGCGTGACGCCCACTCCTGCTTCCGGCCGGCTCCGTGACCAGAGGAGATCCCGTGTTCCCGTCGTCCTACGCACAGCAGCGGCTGTGGTTCCTCAACCGGCTGGAAGGGCCGAACGCCACCTACAACGCGCCGCTGACCCTGCGGCTGGCCGGCCGCCTCGACACCGCCGCGCTGGGCGCCGCCTGGCGCGATGTCCTTCAGCGGCACGAGAGCCTGCGCACCGGCTTCGCCGAGGAGGACGGCGCGCCCCTGCAGGTCGTCCACCCGGCCGACGACCCCCGGCTGGCGCCGGTGCCCGCCGACTGCGCGGCCGCGGACCTGGCGGCGAAGCTGGGCGACCTGCAGTCCGCCCCCTTCGACCTGGCCGCCGAACTCCCCGTGCGGGCACACCTGCTGACCGTAGGCGCCGAGGACCATGTGCTCGTCCTGGTCATGCATCACATAGTCAGCGACGGCTGGTCCATGGCGCCGCTGCTGCGCGACCTGGCCCAGGCGTACGCCGCCCGCGCCGACGGCCGCGACCCAGGCTGGGAGCCGCTGCCCGTCCAGTACGCCGACTACACCCTCTGGCAGCGGGACCTGCTCGACGGCGGCGAGGACCCGGGCAGCCTGCTCAACCAGCAGCTCGGCTTCTGGCGGCAGACCCTCGCCGGCCTCCCCGAGGAGCTGGAGCTGCCCGCGGACCGCCCCCGCCCCGCCGCCGGCACCCACCGGGGCGGCCAGGTCTCCTTCGACCTCGGCCCCGAACTCACCGCCCGGCTCCGGGAGACCGCCGCCGCCCGCGGCGCCACCCTCTTCATGGTGCTCCAGGCCGGCCTGGCCGCCCTGCTGACCCGGCTCGGCAGCGGCACCGACATCCCGCTCGGCACGGTCGTCGCCGGCCGTACGGACGAGGCGCTCGACGATCTCGTCGGCTTCTTCGTCAACACCCTGGTGCTGCGCACCGACACCTCGGGCGACCCCGGCTTCGCGGAGCTCCTCGACCGGGCCAAGGCCGCCGATCTGGCCGCCTACTCCCATCAGGACGTGCCCTTCGACCGCCTGGTCGAGGAGCTCAACCCGGTCCGCTCCCGCTCCCGTCACCCCCTCGTCCAGGTCTCCGTCGAGCTCCACTCGGCCGACGGCGCGGCCGCCGACTGGCCGGGCCTCACCTGCACGGAGCTCCCCGCCGACCTCGGCGGCGTCGCCAAACTCGACCTCACCTGGGACTTCTTCGAGACGGCCGGCACCGTCACCGGTGAACTCGCCTATGCCACCGACCTGTTCGACGCCGAGACCGGCGAACTCCTCGCCGTACTCCTCCGCCGGCTGCTCTCGGCCGCCGCCGCCGACCCGGCCACGCCGTTGTCCCGGCTCCCGATCCTCACCGCGGAGGACCGCCACGACCTGCTGGTCAGCCGGCACCGCGCCCAGCATGCCGACCTCACCCACGGCGTCGTCGCCCGCATCCGCGAGCACGCCCAGGCCCGGCCCGCCGCCCCCGCGGTCACGGGCCCGGACGGCGGCACCCTCGACTACGCCACCCTCGTCGGCCGCGCCGGCGCCCTCGGCCGCCGACTGCGGCCCGGGCCCGAGGCGGCCCGCGGCTTCGTCGCCGTCCTCGCCGACCGCGGCCCCGCCGCCGTCACCGCACTGCTCGGCATCCTGGGCGCAGGCTGCGCCTACTTCCCGCTCGACACCCGCGCCCCGCTGGCCCGTAACGCCGACCGGCTGGCCGACACCCGGGCCGCCCGCATCGTCACCGACCCCGCCAACGAAGGCCGCGCGCGGGAGATCGCCGCGGCCGCGGGCCACGCCGTCGACGTCATCGTCCTCGGCCCCGACGCCGCCTCCGACCCCCTCGACGACCTCCCGCCGATCGCGCACGGCCCGGACGACCTCGCGTACGCCATCTTCACCTCGGGCTCCACCGGCCGCCCCAAGGGCGCGATGGTCGCGCACCGCGGGCTGGTCAACAATCTGCTGGGCGAGGCCGAGGCGATCGGCATCGACGGCGCCGGGCAAGTCGTCGCGTCCAGCGCCCCGCTGACCTTCGACATATCGGTGTGGCAGATGCTCACCGCGCTGATCTTCGGCGGCCGGGTGCAGGCCGTGGACCAGGCCACCGCCCGCGATCCGCGCGCCCTCTTCGCGCAGGTCATCGCCTCCGGTACGACCGTCCTCCAGGTGGTGCCGAGCCTGCTGCAGGCGGCCCTGGACGACTGGGACGCCCGCGGCGGGGCGCCCGCACGGCTGCCGCTGACCGCGCTGGCCGTCACCGGCGAGGCGCTCCCAGGCGATGTGGCCCGCCGCTGGCTGGCCCGCTATCCGGAGGTGCCGCTGGTCAACTGCTATGGCCCGACCGAGTGTTCCGACGATGTCACCCAGGCCGTCATCACCGCCGCCACCGCCCCGGACGGGGCCCGCAGCCCGATCGGCGCCGCCACCCGCGGCATGGCGCTGTACGTCCTCGACGAGCACCTGGGCCTGGTCCCGGCGGGCGTGTCGGGCGAGCTGTACATCGGCGGTACCGGCGTCGGCCTCGGCTATCTCGACGACCCGGGGCGCACCGCCGCGGTGTTCGTGCCCGACCCGTTCTGCCCGGAACCGGGGCGCCGCATGTACCGCACAGGCGATGTGGTGCGGTATCTGCGCGACGGGCAGCTGGAGTTCCTCGGCCGCCAGGACCACCAGGTGAAGATCCGCGGCCACCGGATCGAGCTCGGCGAGGTCGAGTGCGCGATGCGCCAGGTCCCGGGCGTACGGGACGCGGCGGCCGCGGTGGTCACGGGACCGGCCGGGCAGCGCATGCTGGCCGGGTACTACACCGGCGACGCCACCGGGGACGGGATCCGTACGGCGCTCGCGGCCGGGCTGACCGACGCGATGGTGCCGGCCGTGCTCACGCCGCTGACCGCCCTCCCGCTCACCCCGAACGGAAAGCTGGACCGCAAGGACCTGCCCGCACCGGACCTGGCCGCGCGACCCGCCGGCCGGGAGCCGGGCAACGCCCGGGAGAAGGAGCTGTGCCAGGCCTTCGAGGAGGTCCTCGGCATCACCGGCGTCGGCGTCGACGACGGCTTCTTCGACCTGGGCGGACACTCGCTGCTGGCGATCCGGCTGCTCACCGAGGTCAACCGTCGGCTGGGCACCGACCTCCCGGTCGGCGCGGTCTTCGAACGGCAGACGCCGGCCGCGCTCGCCGGGCTGCTCGACGGCGACGGCGCCGCGCCGGTGCACGCCGGTCCCGCGGGTGCCGAACTGGCGGCCGACGTATGGCTCGACGAAGACATCCGCGCGACCGGCCCGCTCGTCCACGACGCCACCGGCGGCGGAGCACCGCGGCACATCCTGCTCACCGGAGCCACCGGATTCCTCGGCGCGTACGTGCTGCGCGACCTCCTCACCCACACCGACGCCACCGTGCACTGCCTGGTCAGGGCCGCGGACGAGCGTGCGGCCCGGCGGCGTATCGAGGAGGCGCTGGCCGGCTACGGGCTGTGGGACGAGGCGCAGGCCGACCGGATCGCCGCCGTCCCCGGCGACCTCGGCAAGCCGCTGCTCGGCCTGTCCGCCGAGCGCTTCGACGCGCTTGCCGGGGAGGTGGAGCTGATCCTGCACAACGGCTCCCGGGTGAACCTGATGGACTCCTACGACCGGCTGAAGCCGGCCAACGTCGACGGCGTCCGCGAGATCCTGCGGCTGGCCGTACGGCACCGCACCAAGCCGGTCCACTACGTCTCGACCATCAGCACGGTCGTGGCCGGACCGGACGACCCCGCGGTGCTGCCCGAGTCGTGGGTGAGCGATCCGGCGCTGATCGACCCGTACGGCTATGTGCGCAGCAAGTGGGTGGCCGAGGGCATCCTGCGGATCGCGGGGGAGCGGGGGGTGCCGGTCGCGGTGCACCGGCCGTCCCGGATCGCCGGGGATTCGGCGACCGGGGCGGTCGGCGGTGATGACGCGTTCTGGCATTACGTGCGGGCCTGTGCCGAGCTGGGTGCCCGGCCGGCGGCGGACGCGGCCGGGGACCCGCTGCGCGAGAACATGGTGCCGGTGGACTTCGTCTCCCGCGCCTACGTCCACCTGGCGCTGACCGGCCCGGCGGACGGCCGGGTCTACAGCCTGGTCAACTCGGCGCAGACCGAACTCGCCGCCGTGCTCGACAAGGTGCGGGCGGCCGGGTATCCGATGGCGGAGATGCCCTTCAGCGAATGGCTCGACCTGCTGCGAAAGCGCGCCGCCGGGCAGCCGTCGGGGCTGCCCGGCGCGGCCGGCAGCTCGGTCCCCGCGGTCGCGCTGCTGGCCGGCACCAGCGGTGACGCGCCGGGCCGCTACCCCGATGTCTTCGACCGGGACAACCTGCTCCGCGGCCTGGCCGGCACCGGAATCGCCTGCCCGCCCACCGATGGCGGCCTGATCGACCGGTGGCTGGGCTGGTTCGGCCGGACCAGCTTCCTTCCGGTACGGGGATGATGCCGGGGACCGGCCGGCTCCGGGGCGGCGTCGGCGCGCGGGCACGCCGGGCGGTCGGCGGGCACCCGGCGCAGCCACGTGAGGGCCGGGCCGGTGGCCGCCGTGGTCGCCAGGGCCATCAGCACCAGGATCGTGAAGACGCCCTCGCCGATGACGCCCATGCTGAGGCCGACGTTCAGCACCACCAGCTCGGTCAGACCGCGGCAGTTCAGCAGGACGCCGAGCGACAGCGCGGTACGCCACGGCCGGCCCGCCGCGCGTGCCGCCACCGCGCCGCCGCCCAGCTTCCCCAGCATCGCGACCGCCAGCACGGCCGCCGTCCACAGCAGCAGCACCGGGTCGGCGAGCAGCCCGATATCGGTGGCGAGGCCGGTCTTCACGAAGAACAGCGGCAGCAGCACCGGCACCACGACCACCCGCAGCCGCCGGGCGCAGCGCTGCACGATCCGGGACTCGCGCGGCACGACCAGGCCGAACACAAAGGCCCCGAAGACCGCGTGCACCCCGATCCGGTCCGTGGCCAGCGCCGACAGGCACAGGCCGCTGAACAGCAGCACCAGCACCAGGGCTTCGGCCGCCGGAGTGTCGTCCCGCCGGGCCTGCCACCGGGCCGAGCGGGCGAGCACGGGACGTACGAAACCGAGCAGCAGCGCGGCGAAGGCGGCGGTCAGCGCCGCGGTGGTGACCGCGTCCAGCGGCGTGCCGCCCACGCCGATGGCGGCCACGGCGGCGAGCAGGCACCAGGCCATGACGTCGTCGACGGCCGCCACCGCGATCGCGAGGGCGCCCAGCGGGCCTCGGTAGAGGCCCTTCTCGGTGAGGATGCGGGCCAGTACGGGGAAGGCCGTAATGCTCATGGCCACGCCGATGAACAGCACGAACGGCAGCCGGTCGACCCCGTCGGGCGCCAGCGACGGATACATGGCCAGGGCGAGCAGCCCGCCGAGCGCCATCGGCACGGCGATGCTGGTCTGGCTGACCAGCACGGCGGTGCGCCCATGGCCGCGCAGCGCCTGCAGGTCGAGGCCCGCGCCCATCAGGAACATGTAGCAGAGCAGCCCGAGTTCGCCGAGCGTGCCGAGGTGCGGCACGACGGACTGCGGGAGCAGCATCTCCTGCCCCTCGGGCCACAACCACCCCAGCAGCGACGGGCCGAGGAGAATGCCGGCGGCGATCTCGCCGACCACCGGCGGCTGTCCGATCCTGCGCATGGCCGCGCCGCCCGCCTGCGCCGCCAGCAGCACCACGGGCACCGCGAGCAGCACGGCGGGCATCGCGTCAGCCCCCGGCACGGGTGCCTCCCGGCAGCGCGGCGGCGGCAGGGGTGGGCTCCAGCGCCGGGCCCGCGATCGCGTCCGACCAGCGGGCGTACTGCCGCAGGCCGTACAGCAGCGGTCCCGGAGCGTCCGGGAACACGGTGACGCGGCGGACCTCCGCGAACACGGCCGTGTGGTCGCCGGCCGGCACCGTGTGCACCACCGTGCAGTCGGCGATGGCGCGGGCGTCGGCGGCCAGATGCGGCCCGGCGGCGTTCAGCGGCAGCCGCCAGTCGGTGCCGCCGAACTTGTCGGCCGTACCGGACGCGAACCGGTCGGAGGTGGCGCGGGCGTCCTCGTGCAGCAGGTTCAGCGCGAACCGGCCGCTGTCCAGCGCCGCCTGCGCCGTCGGGCTGGCGGTGCGCAGGCAGACCACGAGCGTCGGCGGCGCCAGCGCGACGCTGGCGAGCGAGCTGCAGGTCATGCCGGTGGGCTCGGCGCCGGCGCGCAGGGTGGTGAGCACGCTGACGCCGGACGGGAAGCCCGCCATCAGCGGGCGTATGTCGGGACGGTCGGTCATGGGTTCTCCCCGGGTGGTGGGCTGGGCGTTGAGTGGGCTGGGCTCGGGTACGGCGCGGCCCGGCAGCCGGGCAGGTCGATGTCCGGGTGCCGGGCCGTGCGCGGCGGCCGTGCGCTGCCGCTACTTGCCGTGCAGCTCCCGCAGGTGGTCGTACGCGCTGGGCAGCTGGTCGATCATCTGCTGCTGCTCCCGCTTGACCTGGTCGAAGAGCGACTGGGCGCCGGCGACGGACTCCGGCTTGTGGTCCAGGACGGGCAGCGGGGCGTCGGGGACCAGGCCGAGGCCCGCGAAGATGCAGTAGTACGAGCCGTTGGTCCAGAAGTTGTGGAACTCGGCGTCGAAGTTGCCGTAGTACGTCGACTCGTCCGCGACCGGCGCGTTGATGGGCAGGCCGGCCCGGTAGGCGCGGATCTTCTTCTGGATGTTCTCTGGCAGCGTCAGCTCCTTCTGCGCCCGCCAGAACGGGCTGTCGTTGCGCGGGGCGTAGTAGAAGTGCGCCTGGATGAAGTCGCGGGTGTCGTCGAACATCTCCTCGATCTCGTTGTTGAACGACTCCAGCAGCGCCGGGTTGAAGGTGCGGTCGGGGAAGTGCTTCGCCAGCTGGTAGATGGCCGCGGTGATGAAGTAGATGCCGGTCGACTCCAGCGGCTCCAGGAAGCAGGAGGACAGGCCGATGCTGACGACGTTCTTCACCCAGGCGCGGCGGTTGCGGCCGACCCGGAAGCGGACGTGGTTGAACTGCGTCGTCTCGGGGTCCAGGCCCCACATCTCGCAGAACTCGGCGGTGGCCTCCTCCTGCGAGGTGAACTTGCTGGAGTAGACGTAGCCGGTGCCGAAGCGGCCGGGCATCGGGATCTTCCACGCCCAGCCGGACTTCATGGCGATGGCCGAGGTGTACGGCTCCACGCCATTGGCCTCGTCGTCGTGCGGTACGGCGGTGGCCACCGCGCGGTCGGTCATCAGGTGGTCGCTCATGTCGACGAACGGCTCTTCCATCGCCTTGTTGATCAGCAGCCCGCGGAAGCCGGAGCAGTCGATGAACAGATCGGCTTCGAGCAGATCACCGGACTTGGTGCGGAGCGCGGTGACGTAACCCCGCTCGTCCTTGAGCACCTCCGTCATCTCGTCCTGGATGTGCCGCACCCCCTGCTTGCCGGTGGCGAAGCGGCGCAGGAGGTCCGCGACCAGGGCGGCGTCGAAGTGCCAGGCGTAGCGGGTGGCGGCGGTGCCGTCGGGGAATATGGGCGCCTTCTTGGCGTCCATCGCCGGCGGCTCGCGGAAGCAGGCGTAGTCGAAGGGCTCGGCGGTGGCGCCCTCGTGCTTGCGCTTGTACCAGTAGTGCGAGAGCGGGGTGCGGTCGTGCTCGGGCAGGATCCCGAACGGGTGGTAGAAGTGGTCGGGGCCGCCCTCGGGGAGCTCGCGGGCGGTGGCCTCGCCGGTCCCCTCGGTCCGCCAGTTCACGAAGCGCACCGCCATCTTGTAGCTGGCGTTGCACTCGCGCATCCACTCCTCCTCGGGGATGCCGAGGTAGTCGAAAAGCACCCGGTGCAGGTTCGGGACGGTCGCCTCGCCGACCCCGATCCGCGGGATGGCGGGGGCCTCCAGGACCGAGATGTCGACCGTCCCCTGCAGCGCTTTGCCGAGGTAGGAGGCGGTCATCCAGCCGGCGGTGCCGCCGCCGAGGATGACGACCTTTTTGATGCGGTTGTCCGAGCCGGTCATATGCGGGTTCCTCCGTGCAGAGTCGTTGCGGACCGGAAGGTGATCCGCACCATTGAGTCCAAGGTGAACGCCGCTGCTATGCCTCGACTATTGGAGCAATCACCGCTCGGCGGCCTGCCTTTTGGCGGACCGGCGTATGGCTGGCGTATAGCGGGCCCGCTGACCGTGCTGCCATGCCCTACATAGATGGACGGCTGAAAGGCATCCTCTCGACGATCGGAGGCACCCCTCTCATTGAGCTCGAGCGGCTGCTGCCCGGAACCGACTTCCGGGTCTACGCGAAGGTGGAGCGGTTCAATCCCGGCGGCAGCATCAAGGACCGCTCCGCGCTCGGCATGGTGCTCGGCAAGCTGGCCGCCGGGGTGCTGGTGCCCGGTAAATCCACGGTGGTGGAGTCCAGTTCGGGAAATCTCGCCATCGGCCTCGCTCAGCTGTGCGCCTATGCGGGACTGCGGTTCATCTGCGTCGTGGACAGCCGTACCACCCGGCAGAACATCGCGATCCTGCGGGCGTACGGCGCCGAGGTCGACATCGTCACCGAACCGGATCCGGTGACCGGCGAGCTGCTGCCGCAGCGGCTGCGCCGGGTCGCCGAGCTCACCGACCGTATTCCGCACGCGTTCTGGCCCGACCAGTACGCCAATCCGCAGAACCCCAACGCGCACCGCACCACCATGCGGGAGATCGCCGAGGCCCTCGACGGCCGCGTCGACGAGCTGATCGTCGCCGCCGGCACCAGCGGCACCCTCGGCGGCTGCGCCGCGTACATCCGCGAGCACGGCCTCGGCACCACCGTCAACGCCGTGGACGCGGCGGGCAGCGCGCTCTTCAACTCCCCGGTGCAGTGCACCCGGCTGATCCCGGGGCACGGCGCCTCGGTGCGGCCGCCGCTGCTGCGCACGGCCGACGCCGACCGGGTGGTGCACGTCAGCGACCTGGACTGCGTGGTCGGCTGCCGGCGTCTGGTGCGCCGGGAGGCGGTGCTCGCCGGCGGCTCCTCCGGGGCCGTGGTGGCCGCGCTGGAGCGGCTCGCGCCGCAGCTGAGACCCGGCGCCAACGTGGTGCTGATCCTGCCCGACGGCGGCGACCGCTATCTCGACACGATCTACGACGACGCCTGGGTCGAACGGCACTTCGGCGACGTCGCGCACCTGTGGAAAGAGCCCGAGGCGCCCGCGTATAGGGCACCGATAGCAGAGCCCAGCACTCTGGCCGTATAAGCCCCGTCAAGCCCGTACCGCACACGCACACAGGAGGCAGCAATGACCACCCAGGTTCCCGCGCTCGAGGACGGCGTCAAGGACGAGATCAAGGACATCGTCTGCGACATCCTCGAGCTCGAGCTCGACGAGGTCACCGACACCAGCCTGTTCAAGGAGGAGCACGACGCCGACTCGCTGCGCACCATCGAGATCCTGGCCTCGCTGGAGCGGGTCTTCGGGGTCTCCCTGGAGCAGGCCGAGCTGAGCCGCATGACCAACCTGGCCGGTGTGTACGCCGTGGTCGCGGAGGCGCAGGCACAGTGACAGCGAACCGCGTGGTGATCACCGGTCTCGGCGTGGTCACCAGCATCGGCACCGGCGTCGAGGCCTTCGCCGAGGGCCTGAAGTCCGGGCGCAGCGGGGCCGCGCCGATCACCGCGTTCGACACCACCGGGTTCGCGCACGCCAACGCCTGCGAGATCACCGGCTTCCGCCCGGAGGAATGGATCCGCGAGCAGCCGGCCGACCAGCTCGGCCGGGCGGCGCAGTTCGCCGTCGCGGCCGGGCGGATGGCGGTCGCGGACGCGGGGCTCACCGCCGGGGACGTGCGTGCCAGGCGCTCCCTGGTGTCGATCGGCACCACCGACGGCGAGTCCCGCGACCTCGACCACCTCGTCGGCCGGCAGGTCGCCGAAGGCCGGGACCAGCTGGACGAGACGGTGGCCCGGCGGGTCTGGCCCGGCCGGCTGTCCGCCGGGATCGTCCGCGAGCTCGGTCTTACGGACGTGGAGACGGTCACCGTCCCCACGGCCTGCGCCGCCGGCAACTACGCGGTGGGCTACGGCTACGACGCCATCTCCTCGGGAGATGTCTCCATGGCCCTGTGCGGCGGCGCCGACGCGCTCTGCCGCAAGACCTTCACCGGCTTCTACCGCCTGGGCACCATCGCCCCGGACGTCTGCCGCCCCTTCGACGCCGACCGGCAGGGCATCCTGACCGGCGAGGGCGCCGGGGTGCTGCTGATGGAGTCGCTGGAGTCGGCGCTGGCCCGCGAGGCCCGGATCTATGCCGAGGTGCTCGGCTACGGCCTGTCCTGCGACGCCAGCCACCCGGTCGCCCCGGACCGCGACAGCATCGCCCGCTGCATCACCGCCGCGCACCGCAACGCGGGCGTGGACCCGGCCGACGTGGACTTCATCTCCGCGCACGGCACCGGCACCAAGGCCAACGACGTGACCGAGGTCGCGGCGATCCGGCAGGTGTTCGGAGTGCAGCTGCCGCGGACCGTATCCATCAAGTCCATGATCGGCCACACCATGGGGGCGGCCAGCGCCCTGGCCTCCGCGGCCTGCGCCCTGGCCCTGCAGGAGGGGTTCATCCCGCCCACCATCAACCACCGCAGCACCGATCCCGAGTGCGGCGTGGACTGCGTACCCAACGAGGCGGTCGAGGCCGAGCTGCGCGTGGTGCAGAACAACGGCCTGGCCTTCGGCGGCAACAACGCGGTCGTGGTGATGGGCCGGCGCCCGGACCTCCCGTCGCCGGCCGCGGCGGCGTGAGCCGGATCCGAGCTGGAGAGGAGAGCAGACAGATGCTGGTCATATCCGGATGGGCGGTGACCTCCCCGTACGGGCTGGGCCGCGAACCGTTCGCGGCCGGCCTGCGGTCGGGCGGCAGCGCGCTTTCGCCGCTCGACGGAGGGGTGGCGGGCGCCGGTTACGAATCCGCGGGGCTGATCCCCGGCTTCGACGCCAGGACCGTGCTGGGCCGCAAGGGCACCCGCTCGATGGACCGGGCCACGGCCATCGCCGCGGCCACCGTCGGGCTGCTGCTCGATGAGTACGGGGCCGGGCTCGACGCCGCGCCCGAGGAGACCGGGCTGGTGCTCGGCACCTCCGGCAGCGTGCAGTCCATCATGGACTTCACCGAGTCCGCGCTGACCGGCGACAAGCCGTATCTGGTGGACCCGGCCAGGTTCCCCAACACGGTGATGAACTGCCCGGCCGGGCAGAGCGCCATCCGGCACACCCTCAAGGGCCCCAACGTCACCGTCTCCGGCGGCGCCGTCACCGGCCTGCTCGCCGTGAACTACGGCTCGCGGCTGCTGCGTGCCGGACGGGCGCGGGCGCTCGCGGTAGGCGCGGTGGAGGAGTTCTCCGAGCAGCGGGCGCGGCTCGAATGGGCCGCGGACCACGGCGGGGAGCTGCCGTGGCCGCCGGCCGAGGGTGCCGCGCTGTTCCTGCTGGAGGAGGAGGCGGACGCCCGCGCCGCGGGCCGCGACCCGATCGCCGAGGTCATCGGCTCCCGCTTCCGTGCCTTCACCGACCCGGCCAGGGCCGGCGAGGCGCTCGAAGCCTGCGTCGCCGATGTGCTCAACGCCGCGGGCAGCTGGGCGGAACACATCGCCTGCGTCGCCCCCAGCTGCCCCCCGGGCCGGCTGGGCAAGCAGGAGCTGCAGGCCCTGGAGGGCCTCGGCGCGCCCCGCGTGGAGGTGCGCCCGCTGATCGGCGACGCCACCGCCGCGGCCGCCGCCTTCCAGCTCGCGGCCGTCCTCGCGGGCGCCGCGGCAGACCCGTCGGCGGCCGGAAGGCCCGCACTGGTCACCGCCGTCGACCGCGACGGCACCGTCGGCGCCACGCTGCTGCGGCCGCTGTGACCTGAGGCAATCAACCCAGAAGACGAGGAAGGCGGCATTATGCCGGAGCAGACGGAGGCCGAAGGGCGGCCGGTGGCGCTGGTCACCGGCGGCTCGCGGGGCATCGGCCGGGAGGTCGTCGCCGCGCTCGCCCGCGACGGGCACGATGTGGCGCTGTGCTATCGCGCCGACGACGCGGCGGCCGAGGCCGCGGCGAAGGAAGCGGCCGGGTACGGCGCCCGCACGCTGACCGAGCGGATCGACGTCACCGACCGGGAGCAGGTGCGGCAGTTCGTCCGCCGCACCGAGAGCGAACTCGGTCCGGTGGCGGTGCTGGTGACCGCCGCCGGCATCGTCCGCGACGCCCACCTGGCGATGATGGCCGACCAGGACTGGGACGACGTGGTGCGCACCAACCTCGACGGCACCTACAACTTCTGCAAGGCCCTCGCCCTGCCGATGATGAAGCGCCGGCACGGCGTGATCATCACGCTGTCGTCGGTGGCCGCCGCCGGGCAGGCCACCCAGACCAACTACTCCGCCTCCAAGGCCGGGATCATCGGCTTCAGCAAGGCCCTGGCCAAGGAGGCGGGCCGGACCGGACTGCGGGTCAACGCGGTCGCCCCCGGCTTCATCGAAACCGATATGACGGCCGGCCTGTCCGGCAAGTACGCCGACAAGATGCGCGAGCGCATCCCCCTGGGCCGGTTCGGCACCGCGGGCGAGGTGGCCGAGCTGGTCGCCTTCCTCGCCTCCGACCGCGCCGCGTACATCACCGGGCAGGCCCTGTGCATCGACGGCGGCCTCGTCGTCTGAAGCCCGCAACGCATCCATATCCATCCGGAAGGGAGCACCACCATGGCCGTGCGCGCCGCGTCGCCGCGGTTCTACTTCAGCCTGCGCAGCCCGTACAACTTCCTCGCGCTGCACGACCTGCGGCGCGATCACCCCGGGCTGCTGGAGCAGCTGACCTGGCGGCCCTTCTGGGAGCCGGACGAGACCGGCGCCAAGCTGCTGGCCGAGGTCGGCGGCGAATTCCCGTATGTGCCCATGTCGCGGGCCAAGCAGTTCTACATCCTGCACGACGTCCGCCGGCTCGCCGCCGAGCGCGGCCTGAAGATGACCTGGCCGGTGGACCGCGAGCCGTGGTGGGAGCCCGCCCATCTGACGTGGTTCCTCGCCGAGCGGGCGGGCCTTGGCGTCGAGTGGGTGGACCGGGCCGGGCAGGCCCGCTGGATCGAGGGCCGCGACATCTGCGACCCGGACGTGGTGGCGGAGCTCGCCGCCGAGGTCGGGCTCGACGTGGATGAGGTACGGGCCGCCCCCGACGACCCGGGGGTGCGCGCCGAGGCCACCCGGGCGCTGCTCGACATCCACCGCGACGGGGTGTTCGGCGTCCCGTACTTCGTCTCCGGCCGCAAGCCCTTCTGGGGCCTCGACCGGGTGCCCGCCTTCGCCGCGGAGCTGGCCGGCGGCAAGAGCCCGGTCGCCGCCGAGCCGAAGGCCGCCGTCTTCGCCGGCGCCACCAGCGACCTCGCGCACGCGGGAGGCTGCGGATGAGCACCCCGACCGTGGTGGCGCAGATGCCGCTCACCACCATCCAGCAGTCCATGTGGACGGCCTATCAACTGGTCCCGGACTCCAGCTCGTACAACATCGTGATGCCGCTCAGGCTCTACGGCCCCGTGGACCCGGCCGCGATGGACCGGGCGGTCACCGCCGTCGGCGAGCGGCAGGAGCTGCTGCGGTCGGTGTTCACCGCCGACGCCGACGGCACCCCCCGCTGCACCGTCTCCGACCGGCCGCTGGTCCGTCTTGAGCTGCGGGACCTGGACGGCGCCGACGAGGCCGAGCTGCACCTGGCCGCCGAGGAGGCGGGCGCCCGCCCGTTCCGCCTCGAACAGGGCGCCTTCCGGGTGGTGCTGCTGCGCCGCTCCGCGACCGACTGGGCGCTGGTGACCTCGGCGCACCACATCGTCAGCGACTTCACCTCGCGCTGGCTGCTGGTGCGCGATCTGCTCGACGCCTACGCCGGGTTCGCCGAAGGCCGGGAGCCCGCGTGGCGCCCGCTGACCGGTTCGTTCGCGGAGCACGCCGCCGAGGAGGAGCGCTACACCGCCTCCCAGCCGGGCGAGAGCGCCGCCGAGCGGTGGCGGTCCTCCGTGGCCGGCTCCGCCGCGGCCGAACTGCCCCTGGACCGGCCGCGCCCCGCCGTCCGCTCCTACCGGGGCGGCACCGTGGTCCGCCAGCTCCCGGCGGCGGCCGTCGACGGACTCGCGGCAGCCACCGGCAGCAGCACCCCGTTCGCCTTCCTGCTCGGCGTCTTCCAGTCCCTCGTCCACCGCTGGACCGGCCAGGACGACTTCCTGCTCGGCGTGCCCGCGACCAGCCGCATGGGGCGCAAGCAGCGCGACATCATCGGCTGCTACCTCAACACCATGCCGGTACGGGCCGAGTTCACCGGCTCGACGACCTTCGCCGACGCGGCCGCACAGGCCGGCGAGCGCGTCATGCGCGGCATGACCGCCATCCGCTACCCCTGCGGCCTCGCCTTCCCGCGCGCCGTGCTCTTCCGCGCCGCGCTGTTCCTCGTCCAGATGGACCGCATGGACCCGCCGGTGCCCAACGTGCCGCCGGGCTCGGCCGAGGGCGCGGCGATCGAGCGGGCCGGACTGCGGATCGCGCTGATCGACGTACCCCAGCAGGAGGGGCAGCTCGACCTGCTGCTGCGCCTGGAGCAGACCCCGGAAGGCATCACCGCCGTCTTCTCGTACGACACCGACGTGCTGGACCGCGCCTCGGTGGAGCTGCTCGCCGACGGCTTCGAGCGGCTGCTCGCGGCCGCGGTCGCCGCCCCCGACACCCGGATCGCCGACGTCGAACTGGCCGCCGCGGACCAGGAGACGGACGGCTGGGACGACTTCGAATCCTTCGAGAACGCATGGGACTACCGATGACACTCACCATCGCGGTGGCCGGCGCCGGCCTCGGCGGCCTCGCCACGGCCGCCGAACTGCACCGCAACGGCTTTCACGTGCAGGTGTACGAGCGCGGCCGGCGGCTGCGCGAGCAGGGCGTCGGCATGCACCTGGGCCCCAACGCCGTCCGGCTGCTGCTGCGCCGCGGCCACGGCCCGCGGCTGCGCACGGCCGCCGTGCGCCCCCAGGCCCTGGAGGTACGCGCCTTCCACGACGGCTCGCTGCTGACCCGGCAGGAGATGGGCGCGGGCTGGGAGCGCCGCTTCGGCGCCCCGTACCTCACCGTCCACCGCGGCGATCTGCACCGCATGCTCGGCGCCGGACTGCCCGGCCGCCAGGTGCACACCGGCGTCGAACTCACCGGCTACGAGGAGGACCGGGACGGCGTCCGGCTGCGCTTCGCCGACGGCGGCGAGGCGCGGGCCGATGTGCTGATCGGCGCCGACGGGGTGCACTCGGTGGTCCGCCGGGCGATCACCGGCGGCGAACAGCCCGTGTACTCCGGCAATGTGGCGCTGCGCTGGCTCGCCGACGCCGACCTGGTGCCGGAGCTCGACCCGGGGCAGATGTACATGTTCGCCGGGCCCGCGGGGCGGGTGCTAGCGTATCCGGTGTGCGGCGGCTCGGCGTTCACCTGCGTCGTCGTGGTGCCGCGCGCGGCTCCCGCGGACGAGTCCTGGACGTCCGCCGCCACACTGGACGAGCTGCGGGCGGCGGTGGCCGGCTGGGCGGAGCCCGTACAACAACTCGCTTCAGCTGCCCGCGAGGTGCGCAGCTGGGCGCTCTTCGACCGGGACCCGCTGCCGCGCTGGTCCACCGCCCGTACGACGCTGCTCGGCGATGCCGCGCACCCCATGCTTCCGCACCACGGCCAGGGCGCGAACCAGGCCGTCGAGGACGCCGTGACGCTCGCCGCCTGCCTGGACCAGTCCGACGGCTCGGCCGCCGGGATCGAGGCGGCGCTTCAGCGGTACGAGGAGCTGCGCCGGCCGCACACCGCACAGGTGCAGCTGGGCTCCCGCGACGGTGCCCGCCCGCAGCGGCCCACTGGCGGCAAGGCCGACCTGGCGGCAGACGTCTCCTGGGTGCTCGGCCACGACGCCGACGCGGCCGTTACGCCTGCGAGGGAGGTGGCCGCTGCCTGACCCCGGACCCTACGACACCCCTTCAAGGGCCCCCGCCGACCTCCCGGCGGGGGCCCCTTCCGTATGCCCGCATGCGGCAACTGCCCGATATAGGCGGGCCGTAGCGGGGCGGCACAGCATGAGCGCATCCGAACGCAGCCTTAGGAGTGCTCGATGAGCGAACAGATATCCGAAGAGCGCTGGGTCGTCGTGCTCAACGACGAGGAGCAGTACTCGATCTGGTGGGCCGACCGGGAGCTGCCGGGCGGCTGGCATGCCGAAGGCACCGAGGGCACCCGCGACGAGTGCCTCGCCCGTATCGACGAGGTCTGGACCGACCTGCGCCCGCTGAGCCTGCGCCGCCGCATGGCCGCGGCCGCCTGAGCCCCCGCCCGCACCGCCGACCGACGAAGAGGAGCTGGACGTGAACGACCGTACGCAGGCGGAATCCGTGCCCGGCCGCCGACCGCCGCTGCTGCCCGAGCTGTTCGCCGCGCAGGCCGCCCGCACCCCGCACGCGCCCGCGGTCGTCCGCCCCGGCGAGGAGACGATCCGTTACGGCGATCTCCACGAGCGCGCCCTGCAGCTGGCCGGCCGGCTCGGCGAGCTGGGCGTCACGCCCGGCGAGCCGGTCGGCGTGTGCCTGCCCCGCACCCCCGACCTCGTCGCCGCGCTGCTCGGCGTGTGGCTGGCGGGCGGCGCCTATGTGCCGCTCGACCCGGCCCATCCGGCCGGGCGGCGGGCGCTCGTGGTCGCGGACGCCGGGGCCCGGCTGATCGTCGCCCAGCGGGAGACTGCCGGGCTCGCGGCGGAGGGCAATGCCCGCGCCGTGATCATGGAGGACCTGGCGGACGCGTACAGCACCCCGGACGCCGCCGCCGTGACCGTGCCCCTGGACCCGGCGCAGCCCGCCTATCTGCTGCACACCTCGGGCTCCACCGGGCGCCCGAAGGGCGTCGTCGTACCGCATGCGGGGATCGCCAACCGGGTGCGCTGGCTGGCGCACCGGCATCAGCTCGGCCCGGACGACCGGATGCTGCTGAAGACCACCGTCGGCTTCGACGCCGCGGGCCTGGAGCTGTTCGCGCCGCTGATCAGCGGCGGCAGTGTCGTACTCGCGCCCGAGGGCGCCGAGTTCGACCCGGCCGCGCTGCTGCGGGCCGTCGCCGACGGCGGCGTGAGCGTGCTGCAGGGCGTGCCGTCCGTGTACGGGCGGCTGGCCGACGAGTCCGGCTGGGCGGACTGCACGCGGCTGCGGCTGCTGTTCAGCGCCGGTGAGCCGCTGCACGCCGAGCTGTGCCGGCGGCTGCTGAAGCTGGCGCCCAGCGCCGAGATCTGGAACACGTATGGCCCCACCGAGGCCAGCGTCGACATCACCGAGCACCGCTACGACCCCGCGCAGGAGACCGGCCCGGTCCCGATCGGCAAGCCCATCGGCGGGCTGCGGGTGCGGGTGCTCGACGCCGCCGGGCGCGAGGTCCCGGCGGGCGTGCCGGGCGAGTTGTACGCGGGCGGGGCCGGGCTCGCGCTCGGCTACTGGGGCGCCGGTGGCCGTACCGCCGAGCGCTTCGTGCCCGACCCGCGAGGCCCCGAGGGCGCCCGGCTCTACCGCACCGGCGACCGGGTGCGGCGGCGCACCGACGGCGTACTGGAATACCTGGGCCGGCTCGACGGCCAGCTGAAGGTCAACGGCGTCCGGATCGAGCCCGGCGAGGTGGAGGCGGCGCTCGCCGCGCACCCGTGGGTGCGGGCCGCCGCGGCCGGCGTCAGCGACGACGGCTCTGGCGGTCGCCGTCTGGTCGCCTGGGTGCAGTCCCGCGGGGAGCAACTGCGCCCCGACGAGCTGCGGATGTTCCTGCGCCGCACCCTGCCCGACGCGATGGTGCCGCAGGTCTTCGTGCCGGTCACCGAGTTCCCGCTCACCCCGAACGGGAAGATCGACCGGGCGGCGCTGCCCGACCCGGCCGCGGAGGCGGCCCCCGGCGGCCTGGTCCCGGTCCGTAACGCCGCCGAGCGCCGCGTCGCCGAGGAGTGGTCCGACCTGCTCGGCACGCCGGCCGACGAGATCGGCGCCCTGCACGACTTCTTCCAGCTGGGCGGCTCGTCGCTGATGCTGACCCGGCTGGCGGAGCGGCTGTCCCGCGCCGCCGGCGGCCGGATAGAGCTGCGCCGCCTTTTCACCGCCACCACCGTCGCCGACCAGGCCGAGCTGATCGCCGCCCCGGCCGCGACGGACCCCGCCCCCGAAACCCGCCAGGACGCGGTCCCGCGCACTCCCGCGGGCCTGCCGCTGTCTCCCGGCCAGCAGGGCCTGTGGCTGCTTGACCGGCTGCGCCCCGGCACCGGCGAGTGGACCGCGCCGGTCTTCATCACCCTCCCCGGGTCGTACGAGGACGCGACCATCACGGCCGCCCTTGAGCAGCTCGCCTCCCGGCACGAGATCCTGCGCACCCGGTACGAGCTGCGCGGCGCCGAGCCGGTGCAGATCGCCGACCCGCCCGGGCACCGCCGGGTGCCGGTGCGGTTCGCCCGTGCGCAGAGCGCCGCGGCGCTGCGCCGGGTGGCGCAGGAGGAGTTCGCCGCCGGATACGACCTGGAGCACGGCGGCGTATGGCGGGCGGCCGTGGTGCGCGGCGAGGACGCGGTGACGGTGCTGCTGAGCATCCACCACATCGCCTGCGACGGCTGGTCCTCGGTCGTGCTGGAGCGCGACCTGAAGGCGCTGGCCGCCGCCGTGCACGACGGTACCGAGGCCGAGCTGCCGCCGCTGCCGCTGCAGTACGCCGACCACGCCGTGCACCAGCGCCGGGCCCTCGCCGCGGGCGCCGCCGAGACCGAACTCGCCCACTGGCGCGAGACCTTGGACGGCCTCACCCCGCTCGACCTGCCCGCCGACCGGCCGCGCCCGGCCACCCGCGACGGCAGCGGCGCCGCGCACGTCTTCACCGTGCCCGCCGCCATCGCCGAGCGGGCGGCCCGGATCGGCCGCGAGCGCGGCGCCACCCTGCAGCAGACGCTGCTGACCTCGTTCGCCGCCCTGGTGGCCCGGCTCACCGGCCGCTGGGACGTGCCCGTCGGGGTGCCGGTGGCCGGCCGGGAGCGGCCGGAGACCGCCGACGTCGTCGGCTTCTTCCTCAACACCCTCGTGCTGCGCTGCGAGGCCCCCGCCGACGCCCCCTTCACCACCGCGGTCGAGCACGTCCGCGACCGGGCCAGGGAGGCCTTCGCGCACCAGGCGGTGCCCTTCGACCGGGTGGTCGAGGAGCTGGGCGCGGGTGGCGACTCCGCCAGGACGCCGCTGTACCAGGTGATGTTCGACCTGCACGAGGAGGGCCGCACCGGCACCGCCGTGGCGGCGGGCGAGCTGCGCGCCTTCCGCGACGCCTGGCGCAGCGCCCGTACCGACCTCACCCTCGTCGTGCAGCCGCAGCCGGACGGCAGCCTGCTCGGGATGGTGGAGTACGCGACCGCGCTGTTCGACACGGCCACCGTCGAGCGGTTCGCCGACTGCTGGCTGCGGCTGCTGGAGTCCGTCACCGACGACCCGCAGATCACCCTGGACGCGGCCGAGATCCTGCCCGACGGGCTGCGCGCCGAGATCCTGCGCAGCGGCGAGGGCACCCCCGCGGCCGCCGTGGAACCGGGCGAGAGCTCGGTGTTCGCCGCCATCGTCGCGAGCGCGGGCCGCGACCCGCGGGCGACCGCGGTCGTCTGCGGCGACGAGGAGTGGACGTACGCGCAGCTGCTGCGCCGCGCCGCCGGCTACGCGCGGCGGCTGACCGAGCTGGACGCCGGCCCCGAGGCCACCGTCGGCGTCATGCTGCCCCGCACCCCCGAACTCCTCGCCGCGCTGCTGGGCGTCTGGCAGTCCGGGGCGAGTTACGTCACCCTCGACCCGGCCGCGCCCGACGACCGGCTCGGCTATCTGCTCGCCGACGCGGGCGCGCACGCCGTCATCGCCGACCCGGCCGGGGTGCGAAGACTCACCGGGCTGCACGCCGCGCCGGGCATCGGCGCGGACGAGCAGCTGCCGGCCGGCCCGGCGCGGTACCCGGGCTGCGACCCGGACCGCCAGGCGTACGTGATCTACACGTCCGGGTCCACCGGGCGGCCCAAGGGCGTGGCGGTGAGCCACGGTTCGCTGCTGCGGATGCTGTCCGCTGCCCGCGCCGACCTCGGCTTCGGGTCCGGCAGCACCTGGCTGGCGCTGGCCCAGCCGACCTTCGACATCTCCTGCACGGAGCTGTTCCTGCCGCTGCTGGCCGGCGGCCGGGTGGTGCTGGCCCGCGAGTGCGAACTGGGCGACCACGGCGCCCAGCTCGCCCTGCTGGACACGCACGCGGTCAGCCACATCCAGGTCGCCCCGCCGCACTGGCAGATGCTCATCGACGCCGGCCTCGGCGAGCGGCCCGGCCTGACCGGCCTGACCGGCGGCGAGCCCACCCCGCCCGCCCTCGCCCGCGAACTCGCCCGCCGCCTGGGCCGGTTCGTCAACGAGTACGGGCCCACCGAGACCACCATCGCCGCCACCCGCTGGCAGGCCGACGAGGCCGCCCGCGCGGTGCCCATCGGCCGCCCGTACCCGCACGTCACCGCGCGGGTGCTGGACAGCAGGTTGCGCCCGGTCCCGTACGGCACCACCGGGGAGCTGTGCATCGGCGGCGGGGGAGCCGCGCGCGGCTACCACGGGCGGCCGGGAATGACCGCCGCCGCCTTTGTGCCCGACCCGTACGGTCCTGCCGGGTCCCGGCTCTACCGCAGCGGCGACCTCGCCCGGATGCGGCCCGACGGCACCCTGGAGTTCGCGGGGCGGGCCGACGGGCAGGCCAAGGTGCGCGGCCGCCGGGTGGAGACCGGCGAGGTGCAGGCGGTGCTCGCCGGACACCCGGGCGTCGCCGCCGCGGTCGTGACCGTGTACGGCAGCGGGCCCGACGCCGCGCTGATCGGCTACTGGGTGCCGGGTGCCGGGCCGCTGCCCGGCGACGGCGAGCTGCGCGACCACTGCGCCGGGCAGCTGCCGGACTACATGGTGCCCGCGCTCTTCGTGCCCATCCCGTCCGTGCCGCTGACCCGGCACAACAAGGTGGACACCGCCGCGCTGCCCGCCCCCGACCTGGCCGCGGCGCTCGCCGACGAGCCGTACACCGCCCCCGAGGGACCGGTGGAGGAGGCCATCGCCGCGATCTGGGCCGAGGTGCTCTTCGGCAGCGAGCACGCCGAGCGGCCCATCGGCGGCCGGCAGGGCTTCTTCCGGATCGGCGGCAACTCGGTCCGCGCCGCCCGCGTGACCGCCCTGATCCAGGACGAGTTCGGGGTGGAGCTGCCGCTGCGCGCCGTCTTCGAGCGCCCCACCGTGGCCGGCCTCGCCGCCGCCGTGGAGGAGGCCGTCGCCGCCGAGATCGCGTCGCTCAACGACTCCGAACTCGCCTTCGCCCACCAGGAGTACCAGCCGTGAGTGCACCCCCGATCAGTGCCGACCAGCAGGAGCGGATACGGGCGGAGCTGCTGCGCCGCCGCCTCGCGGGCCGCGGCGGCCGCCGGGCCGGAGCCGGGCGCATCCCGCCGGCCGACCGCGGCGCGCCGCTGCAGCTGTCCGCCGGGCAGCGCAGCCTGTGGTTCCTGCACCAGCTCGACCCGGACAGCCGGGCGTATCTGCTGCCGATCGTGCTGCGGCTGTCCGGCGCGCTGGACCTCGCCCGGCTGCGCGGGGCGGTCAACGCCCTCGCCGCCAGGCACGAGATCCTGCGCACCCGGTACGTACTCGACGGCGGGCAGCCGGTGCAGGTGGTGGACCCGGCGGGGGACGTGGACTGGCAGGTCGTCGAGATGCCCGGGGTGCCGGGAGAGCGCCGGGACGCCGAGGCCGCCGAGTTCGCGCACGCCGCCGCCGAGCCCATGGACCTGGCGGCGGAGCCGCCGCTGCGGGTGAGGGTGCTGCGGTTCGGGCCCGACGACCATGTGCTGGTCGTCGTCCTGCATCACATCGCCGCGGACGCGCCCACCCGGCCGCTGCTGCTGCGCGACCTAGGTGCCCTGTACCGCGGTACCGAACTGCCGCCGCTGGCCGTGCAGTACGCCGACTACGCCGCCTGGCTGAACACCCGCCAGGCAGGACCCCGCGCCGCCGAGCGGCTCGACTGGTGGCGCCGCGAGCTCGACGGCCTCGCCCCGCTCGAACTGCCCACCGACAGGGCACGGCCCGCGGTGCGCGACGACGCGGGCGCGGTGGCCGGCTTCGAGGTGCCGCCGTGGCTCGCCGCCCGGCTGCGCGCGCTGGCGAAGGAGGCGGACGGCACGCTCTTCATGGTGCTGCTCGCCGCCTTCCAGGTGCTGCTCGGCCGGTACGCGGGCACGCAGGACGTCGCCGTCGGCACCGCCGTGTCCGGGCGCGGCCGGGAGGAGCTCGCCGGCATGGCGGGCTACGCGTACAACAGCCTGGCGCTGCGCGCCCGCTGGACCGGCGACCCGGCCTTCCGCGAGCTCCTCGCGGCGGGCCGCGGCCGGGTCCTCGACGCCCTCGACCACCAGGACGTGCCCTTCGACCGGATCGCCGACGAGCTCGAACCGCAGCGGGACCTGTCCAGGACCCCGCTGTTCCAGGTCATGTTCGACCTGGCCCCCGACGGCGCGGGCAGCGGCCTCGACCTGCCGGAGGTCACCGCGCGGCCGGTGCCGGCCACCGGCCGGATCGCCCGCTTCGACCTCACCCTGCACCTGGCGGAGCGGCCGGACGGCGGCCTGACCGGGTCCCTCGAATACGCCACCGCGCTCTTCGACGCGGCCACCGCCGAGCGCCTCACCGGCCACTACACCCGCCTGCTCACCGCCGCCGCCGAGCACCCGGACGCGCCGCTGTCCG
This sequence comes from Streptomyces boninensis, assembly GCF_048572725.1. NCBI lineage: Bacteria > Bacillati > Actinomycetota > Actinomycetes > Kitasatosporales > Streptomycetaceae > Streptomyces > Streptomyces boninensis. The sequence goes on along the minus strand of NZ_CP183837.1, from coordinate 3,348,799 downwards.
CGCTGGAGATGCTCTCCCCGGCCGAGCGTTCGCTGCTGCTCGACGGCCCGGCCGAGCCGGTGGGCGGCGGCGAGCCGGTGGACCTGGCCACGCTGCTCCCGGTGCCGCAGGGCATCGCCGCGCAGATGGCGGCCACCCCGGACGCCACCGCGCTGGTGCACCCCGGCGGCAGCGTCACGTACGCCGAACTGGACGGCCTCGCCAGCGCCTTCGCCTGCCGCCTCGCCGGCCTCGGCGCGGGCACGGACGACACCGTCGGAGTGCTCCTCGACCGCGGGCCCGACCTCGTCGGCAGCCTCCTCGGCTGCTGGCGGGCGGGCGCCGCCTACCTCCCGATCGACCCGGGCTATCCCGACGACCGCATCGCCTACATGCTCGCCGACACCGGCACCCGCCTCGTCGTCACCGAGCGCAAGCACGCCGACCGGTTCACCGGCACCGGCGTGCGGCTCATCGTCGTGGACGACCCGGAGGAGCGGGCCGCGATCGAGGCGGCGCCCGCTTCCGTACGGGACGGACTCCCGGCCGCGACCGACCCCGACCAACTGGCGTACGTCATCTACACCTCGGGCTCGACCGGCCGCCCCAAGGGCGTCCTCGTCACCCACCGCGGCCTCGCGGGCTACCTCGGCTGGACCGCCCGCGCCTACGCCAAGCACCCGGGCGGCGCCCCGGTCTTCTCCTCCATCGCCTTCGACCTCGGCGTGCCCAACCTGTACACCCCGCTGCTCACCGGGCAGCCGGCCCACCTGCTGCCGCAGGACTTCGAGGTCGACCAGCTCGGCGCGCTGCTCGCCGCGGGCGGCCCGTACGGCTTCATCAAGCTCACCCCCGGCCACCTCGACCTGCTGCAGCAGCAGCTGACCGACGACCAGATCGCCTCCCTCGCCGGGCTGGTGATCGCCGCGGGCGACGCCTTCACCGCCCGCCTTGCCGAGCGCTGGGCGGCCTCGGCGGGCGAGCACGGCACCAGGCTGGCCGCCGAGTACGGGCCCACCGAGATCACCGTCGGCAACTCCGCGTACTTCATCGACGGGCCTGTCCCCACCGAGCTGGTCTCCATCGGCCGGGCCATCCCGCACACCACCATGTACGTCCTCGACGACCGCCTGCGCCCCCTGCCCATCGGCGTCACCGGCGAGGTGTGGATCGGCGGCATCGGCCTGGCCCGCGGCTATGCGAGCCGGCCCGGGCTGACCGCCGAGCGTTTCGTCCCCGACCCGTACGGCCCGCCGGGCGCCCGGCTCTACCGCACCGGCGACCTCGCCCGGGTGCTGCCCGACGGCGGCCTCGACTTCGTCGGCCGAGTCGACCACCAGGTCAAGCTGCGCGGCTACCGCATCGAGCCCGGCGAGGTCGAGGCCGCGCTGACGGGGCATCCCGCGGTGGCCGAGGCGGTGGCGCTGGTACGGGAGGACAGTCCCGGCGACAGGCAGCTGGTGGCCTATCTGGTGCCGGCGCCGGACGCCGACGCGGCCGAACTGGCGCCGCAGGCGCTGCGCGAGCGGCTCGGCGAAGGGCTGCCCGCCTACCTGGTGCCGTCCGCGTTCGTGCTGCTCGACGCGCTGCCGCTGACCGGCAACGGCAAGCTGGACCGCCGGGCGCTGCCCGCCCCGGGCCGGGGCGCCACCGCGGTCGGCGAGCACACCGCCGCCCGCGACGACGCCGAGCGGGTCATGGCCGGGGTCTGGGCCGAGGTGCTCGGCCTCGACGAGGTCGGGGTGCACGACAACTTCTTCGACCTGGGCGGCGATTCGATCCGCGCCGTCGCACTGGTCGGCGCGCTGCGCGCGGCCGGCTGGGAGACGTCCGTACGCGATGTCTTCGAGCACCGCACCGTGGCCCGGCTGCGCGCCGCGCTCGGCGACGCGGGCGCGGCGGCGGACGCGGGGCACGGCCCGGTGGCGCCGTTCGCGCTGATCTCCGCCGAGGACCGGGCCGCGCTGCCCGCCGAGGTCACCGACGCCTATCCGCTGTCGCGGATCCAGGCCGGAATGCTGATCGAAATGCACGACGTCAGCGGCGAGAACCGCTACCACAACATCACCTCCTTCCGGATCCGCGACGAGCTGCCCTTCGACCCGGAGGCCTTCCGCCGCGCCTGCGCGCTGATCACCGAGCGGCACGAGGTGATGCGCACCGGCTTCGACATGACCGGCTACTCGCAGCCGCTGCAACTGGTGCACGCCACCGCCGCGTTCCCGGTCGTCCACGAGGACCTGCGCGGCCTGCCCGAGCAGGACCGCGAGCAGGCGCTCTGGGACTTCTGCGACCGTGACCGGAGCGAGCTGTTCGACCTGGCGCGGCCGCCGCTCATGCGGATGGCCGTGCATCTGCTGGACGACGAGAGCTGGTGGCTGTCGATCACCGAGTGCCACCCGGTGATCGAGGGCTGGAGCTATCACTCCCAGCTGATGGAGCTGCTGCGCGCCTACCGCCGGATCCGTACGGACGAGGAGCCCGAGCCCGCGCCCGTACAGCCGAAGGTGCGCTACGCCGACTTCATCGCTGCCGAACTGCGGTCCCTGGACGGCGACGGGGACCGTGCGTACTGGCAGGGGATCACCGGCGGATACGAGAAGTTCACGCTGCCTCCCGGCTGGGACGGCGAGGCGGCCGGGGACGACGAGCGCTGCCGCATCGACATCCCCCTCGACGACGTCGAGCCGGGGCTGCGGGCGCTCGCCGCCGCGGCAGGGGTGCCGTACAAGAGCGTGCTGCACGCCGCGCACGCCAAGGTGCTGTCGCTGCTCACCGCCTCGGACGCCTTCCGCGGCGGCATGGTCGCCGACGCCCGGCCCGAGGAGGCGGGCGCCGAGCAGGTGTCGGGGATGTACCTGAATTCGGTGCCGTTCCCGTACCGCCGCCCCGAAAGCACCTGGGGGGAGCTGGCGCGGCAGGTCTTCGACGCGGAGATCTCGCTGTGGCCGCACCGCCGCTTCCCGATGCCCGCGATGCGCGCCCCGGGCGGCGACCGGCATCTGATCGATGTCCTCTTCCACTACCTGGACTTCCACCAGGTGGACACCGAGCTCATCGACATCATGGCGAGCAGGGACGACAGTCCCAATGAGTTCAAGCTGGTCGTGGGCACGCCTGTGCGCGGGCATTTCTCCATCGCCTCCCGCCCCGGCATCCTCGCCCAGGCGGCGGCCGGGCGGCTGGCCGCGCTCTACCGCGCGGTCTTCGCCGACATGGCCGCCACCGGTACGGGGGGCGACGCCCGCGGCGGCTACCCGGAGGCGGCCGAGCGCCGCCGGCTCGCGGCGCCGCCGCTGCCGTACCCGGACCCGCCGCGCGATGTGCTCGCCGCCATCGAGGAGCAGGCCGCCCGCACCCCGCGGGCCATCGCCGTGCGCGGCCCGGACGGCGCCGAGCTCAGCTACGCCGGGCTGCGGGCCCGCGCAGGCCGGATCGCCGCCCGGCTGCGCGGCCTCGGCGCCGGGCCCGGCGGCCGGGTGGCCGTGCTGCTCGACCGCGGCCCCGACCTGGTCGCCGCGCTGCTCGGCGTCTGGCAGGCGGGCGCCGTCCAGGTGCCCCTCGACCCGGACACGCCCGTGGACCGGATCGCCGCCATCGCGGCGCGGCTCGGCCTCGACGCGGCGGTGACCCAGCCGGAGTACGCCGCGCGGCTCGACGGCGCGGGCGTGCTGCTGCTCACCGAGTGGGTGACCGACGACGAGCCCGCCGAGCCGCCGCTGGAGGCGTACGACGCCGACCGGTCGGCGTACATCCTGCACACCTCGGGATCCACCGGCGAACCCAAGGGCGTCGAGGTCAGCCATGGCGCGCTGGCGCACTATCTGGACTGGGCGGTACGGGAGTACGCGGCCGCCGGCGGCGGCGCCCCGTACTTCACCTCCGCGGGCTTCGACCTCGGAGTCCCGGCGCTGTACGCGCCCCTGATGACCGGGCAGACGGTGCGGATGCTGCCGCAGTGCTTCGGCCCGGCCGAGCTCGGGACGCTGCTCGCGGCGGGCGCGCCGTACGCCTTCGTCGGGCTGACGCCCGGGCATCTGGCGCTGCTGGAGGACGAGTTGAGCGACGCCGAGCTGGCCGGTCTCGCGGCCGTCGCGGTCTGCGCCGGCGACGCCTACCCCGCCGACCAGGCCCGCCGGGTCGCCGCCCGGATCGCGGCCGCCGGGGGCGGGATGCGGCTGGCCACCGAGTACGGGCCGACCGAGGCGACCGTCGCCGCCACCGCGGGCCCGGCCCCGGCAGGGCGCGGCGGGCGGGCGCTGGTGCCGCTGGGCTCGGCGCTGCCGGGGGCCGTCGTGCGGCTCCTGGACGGCGAGCTGCGGCCGGTGCCGGACGGCGTCACCGGCGAGGTGTGGCTCGGCGGCGCCGGGCTGGCCCGCGGCTACGCCGGGCAGCCCGCCGCGACCGCCGCCGCCTTCCGCCCCGACCCGTACGGGCCGCCGGGCACCCGGCTCTACCGCACCGGCGACCTGGCGCGGCGACTGCCGGACGGGACGCTGGAGTTCGCGGGCCGGGCCGACGGCCAGGTGAAGATCCGCGGCCACCGGGTGGAGCCCGGCGAGGTGGAGGCGGTGCTCGCCGCCGACCCCGCCGTGCGTGCCGCACTCGTGGCGGCGCTGCCCGCGGCCGACGGCGGGCAGCGGCTCGCCGCCTGGGTGGTGCCGGAGGACGGCGCCGCGGACTGCTCGCCGCGCGCCCTGCGCGACCGGCTGCGCCGCCTGCTCCCCGCGGCCGCGCTGCCCGGCGTGTTCCGTACGGTCGACCGGCTGCCGCTGACCGGCAACGGCAAACGCGACCGCGCCCTGGTCGCGGACCGCGCCGCCACCGCCGCCCAGGACCTGACCAGCACCGCACCGCGCACCACCACCGAGAGGGTGCTGGCGCAGGTCTGGGCCGAGGTGCTCGGCCTCGACGAGGTCGGCGTGCACGACGACTTCCGCGACCTCGGCGGCGACTCGCTGCTCGTACCGCCGCTGCTGCTCGCCGCCCGCAACGCAGGCCTCGACCTCGACCTCGCCACGGCGCTGCGCCACCACACCGTCGCCCGACTCGCCGCCGCGCTGGACGCCCGGCGCGCCCCGCAGCAGGAGGAAAGCTGACCATGGCCGTGTTCCCTGAAGACGCGTTCCACGAGGCGCCACCGGTGCGCCATCTGATCTCGGTCGACGACCTGAGCAATGCCGAATTACGGCGGGTCGTGGCCCGCGGAGCCGAGTTCTCCGCGGGCACGGCAGGGCGGCCGCGGCCGCTCGACGGGCTCGTCGCCGGGGTGTACTTCGCCAAGACCTCCACCCGCACCCGTACCGCCTTCTCCTCCGGAGCGCTGCGCCTGGGCGCCTCGCTGCTCACCTACGGCCCCGGCGACCTGCAGCTCAACACCGGCGAGACCACCGAGGACACCGGCCGGGTGCTGTCCGGCATGCTCGACATACTCGTCGCCCGCACCGCGGGCCCCGAGGCGGAACTGCGCGGCTGGGCGGCCCAGCAGCGGATGGCGGTGGTCAACGCGATGACCGCAGAGGAGCACCCCACCCAGGCGCTCACCGACCTCACCACCCTGCAGCGGCACTTCGGCCGTATCGAAGGGCTGCGCGTCCTCTACGCCGGCGAGGGCAACAACACCGCCGCCGCGCTGGCGCTCGCGCTGACCCGCTTCCCGGGCGTCGAGTTCGAGCTGCGCACGCCGCCCGGCTACGGCCTCGCCCCCGACATCGCCGCCAGAGCCGCCCGCTGGGCGGCGACGAGCGGCGCCACGATCACCGAGCGGCACGACATGGACGCGCTGCCCGACGGCTTCGACGTCATCTACACCACCCGCTGGCAGACCACCGGCACCAGCAAGCCCGACCCCGACTGGCGGGACATCTTCGCGCCGTTCCAGGTCAACGCGGGCCTGTGGGAGCGCAGCCCGGGCGCGGTGTTCATGCACGACCTGCCCGCCCACCGCGGCGAAGAGGTCACCGCGGAGGTGCTCGACGGGCCGCGCAGCATCGCCTTCGCCCAGGCGGAGAACAAGCTGCACAGCGCCATGGCGGTGCTGGAGCACGCCCACGCCTCGGAGGCTGGAGCGGACACGCTGCGGCTGCGCCCCGCCGCCGCCCGCGTGCCCGTGGCCGCCCGATGAGCGCCACCGTGCAGCCGGACGCCCCGGCGGTCGCGGCCGAGCCCGTGCCGCTGCGGCGCAACCGCGACTTCCGCATGCTGTGGGGCGGCGCCGGACTCTCCCTGCTGGCCGGCCGCGCCACCGCCGTCGCCTACCCGCTGACCGTGCTGTGGGCCACCGGCTCCCCGCGCGACGCCGGCCTGGTCTCGACCGCGCTGCTGCTGCCGCAGCTCCTGGTGCAGCTGCCCGGCGGAGCCCTCGTGGACCGCTGGGACCGGCGCCTGATCATGCTGCTCTGCGGCCTCGGCCAGGCCCTCGCCGTGGGCACGGTGGCGGCGGCCGTGCTGACCGGCCACATCTGGCTCTGGCTGCTGATCATCGCCGCCTTCGTCGAGGGTACGTTCGGCGTGCTGCACCAGCTCGCCGAAAGAGCCGCGGTGCCCGCCGTGGTGCCGCTCGACCAGCTGCCCGCCGCGCTCACCGGCAACGAGGCCCGCACCCGCGGCGCCTCCATCGCCGGACAGCCACTGGGCAGCGGCCTGCTGGTGATCGGCGCCGCGCTCCCGTACGCGGCCGCCTTCCTAGCCCAGCTCGGCTCCGTGCTCTGCCTCTTCCGCGTCCGCGGCCGGCTGCAGAGCGAGCGCGCCGGGCCGCGCGGGAAGCTCGGCACCGAGGTCCGCGAGGGCCTGCGCTGGATGTGGCGGCAGCGCTTCCTGCGCGCCGTCATGGCCGCCGTCGCCGTGTCCAACGTCCTCTTCCAGGCCCTCAACCTCGCCGTCATGACCGGCATCCAGGACGCCGGCGGCTCCCAGTTCTCCGCCGGCGTGGTGCTGTCGCTCAGCGGCGCGGGCGGCCTGGTCGGGGCACTCTCCGGCGGCTGGTGGCTGCGGCGCTGCCCGCTGCCCGCGCTGGTCATCGGCGGCCTGGCCGTGTGGGCGGTGCTGATGCTGCCGGTGGCCGTGCTCACCGACCCGTACCCGCTCGGCGTGCTCTTCGCGGCCAGCGGCTATGTGGGCGGCGTCTTCAACGTGGCGGGCGGCGTCCTGATCGCCCGCTGCGCCCCCGACCACATGCGCGGCCGCGCCAACTCCCTCGCCATGCTCGTCGGTTCCGGCGCGATGGCGGCGGGCCCGGTGGCCGGCGGCCTCGCCCTGGAGGCGACAGGACCGGCCCGTACGGTGCTGGCGCTCGCCGCCGCGATGGCCGTGACCGCGCTGGTCGCGGCGTGCTCGCCGGGCGTACGCATGGGCCCCCCGACCCCGCCGGACCAGCAGCGGGACTAGCAGCGCGACCAGCGGCAGGACCGTATAGGCCGCGCATAGCGCGCGGCGCGACATTGGACACCGCAAGAGGGAACACCAGCCCGAGCCCGACGTACCGAAGGAGAACCCCGATGTCCCAGCGCACGGTCGACAGGAGAGGCGTCCTCAAGGCCGCCGTGGGCGTGGCCGCCGCGGCCGGCACGGTGACGCTGGCCGGCACCGCGCCGGCGGTGGCCCATGGCCGCGGGCGCCACGAGAAGTACCCCAAGGTGCCGGGCATGGTGGGGGACCGGAAGGCGAATGAGTTCTGGTACCAGTACGACGAGATGTCGTACTACACGCCGACCCCCGAGCTGCAGGCGGCCGTCGGCGCCGTCGTCGCCCCGTTCGGCAAGTTCGAGGAGATCTGGGACAGCTGGCTGAAGCTGTACCAGGGCCGCAAGTACCCGTACAGCTTCGCCGAGCTGCTCGCCCCCAACCGGGACGCGCTGAAGGTCATCTCGGACGCCCAGCGCGAGGTCTTCTCCCGCTTCTACGGCCGCGACCCGCGCGGCCTGGTCTTCGCCTTCCAGGAGTACGGCCAGGGCACGCTGTACGACCCGCGGCGCGGCGAGGGCCAGAAGGTCCACATGATGAACTACACGCCGCCCAACCCCACCCACGCCTACCACCGCTGGCACCCGTTCCTGCGCGCCTTCCAGATCATGGACGTCGACCGCCACTACTGGACGCAGGTGCACCGGCTCGTGGGCACCGCCTGGGAGCTGCAGTCCATCGCCCAGCCGGTGACCGACCGCAACGACAACCCGCACCTGCCCCGCCGCCAGGTCCGCCACGTCACCAACAAGTGGCTGCGCCGCCCGGCCCGCCACTTCGACGCGGCCTTCGCGGTCTTCCCGTACCCGGCCGACATGGGCCGCTGACGACCGCCTGGCCCTCCCGCAATTCCGCAATTCCGCACCTTCGCAACCAGCTCGAGGAAGGCACAGCCCGCCCATGTCCGAAACCGCAGCTTTCGCCCCGTCAACTCCCCGTACCGGCGTCTGGCTGATCGGCGCCCGCGGCTCCGTCGCCACCACCGTGGTGGCCGGCGCGGCCGCGGTGCGGGCGGGCATCGCCTCCCCCGACGGATGCGTCACGGATCTTCCCCCGTTCCGGGACGCTTCCCTGCCGGCCCTCGCCGACCTGGTGTTCGGCGGCCACGACGTCGCCGGCATACCCCTGCCGGCGAGGGCCGGCCACCTCGCGGACGCGGGCGTGCTGCCCGCGGGCATCCGCGGCGAGGCGGTCACCACCTCCCTGACCGCCGCCGACCGCGAGATCCGCGACGGGTCGCGCCGGGCGGGCGAGCCGCAGTCCGCGGCCGCCGCCCGGTACGCGGCCGACATCACCGACTTCAAGGAGCGGCACGGCCTGCGCCAGGTCGTGGTCGTGAACGTCGCCTCGACAGAGCCACTCCCCGAGCCGGACCCGGCGCACCTGACGCTCGCCGCCCTGGAGGAGCGGCTGACGGCCGGGGACGAGGCCCTGCCGGTCAGCTCCCTCTACGCATATGCCGCCTTCCAGGCCGGCTGCGCCTACGTCAACTTCACCCCCTCCGCCGGCGCTTCGCTGCCCGCGCTGGAGGAGCTGTCCCGCGACCGCGGCGTGCCGCACGCGGGCCGGGACGGCAAGACCGGCGAGACGCTGGTCAAGACGGCGCTGGCACCGATGTTCGCGCAGCGCGCCCTGGCCGTCCGCTCCTGGTCCGGCACCAACCTCCTCGGCGGCGGCGACGGCGCCACCCTCGCCGACCCGGCGGCCGCCCGCGCCAAGACCGAATCGAAGCAGCGCAGCCTGGAGCAGACCCTCGGCCACCCGGTGGAGGGCGAGGTCCACATCGACAACGTCCCCGAGATGGGCGAGTGGAAGACCGCCTGGGACCACATCGGCTTCACGGGCTTCCTGGGCGTACGCATGACGATGCAATTCACCTGGCAGGGCTGCGACTCGGCGCTTGCGGCGCCGCTGATCTTGGACCTCGCGCGCCTGGCGGCGCTGGCCGCGCAGCGCGGCGAGCGCGGCGCCCTCGCCGCGCTGGGCTTCTTCTTCAAAGACCCGGCCGGCAGCGCGGAACACAACCTCACCCGCCAGTACGACGCCCTCACGTCCTGGGCGAACGCCCCGGTGGGGGCCCTGCGATGACGCGCGCCGCGCGCTGGCGCTCGCGCTTGCGGGACTACGCCGAACTGGTCCGGGCCCCGGCGGCGCTGACGGTCCCCGGCGACGTGCTGGCAGGCGCGGCGGCGGCCGGTGGCCGCCCGGGTCTGCGCGTGGCAGCCCCCGCGGCGGCCTCGGTGCTCCTGTACTGGGCAGGCATGGCCCTGAACGACTACGCCGACCGCGAGGAGGACACCAGAGACCGCCCGGACCGCCCGATCCCGTCGGGCAGGGTGAGCCCGGTGGCAGCCTTGACGACAGCCACGGCTTTGACGGCGACGGCACTGGCGATAACGGCGACAGCAACAGGCCGCCGGACGATGCTCCGCCGCACCCTGCCGCTGGCAGCAGCGGTCTGGTCGTACGACCTGGGCCTGAAGCACACACCCCTGGGCCCACCGACAATGGCCACGGCCCGAGCCCTGAACGTCCTGCACGCAGCGAGCCCGACCCACCGAGCCCTGCCCGCGGCGGCGTCGGTAGCCGCGCACACGCTGGCGGTGACCCGCCTGAGCAGGCACGAGGTGTCGGGAGCCCCGGGCAGGGAGCCATACACGGCGCTGGCGGTGACAGCAGCGGTGGCTGCTTACGCAGCCTCTCCGGGCGCAATTCCGGGCGCAATTCCGGGCGCAATTCCGGGCGCAGACCGGGCCGCAGCTCCGGGCGCAACTCGGGGCACAACTCCGGGCGCAGGCCGCGCCGCAACTCCGGTGGCAGGCCGGGGCACAACTCCGGGCGCAGCTCCGGGGGCAGCCGGGTACGCAATTCCGGGGGCAGGCGTCCCGCATGGCGGGACGGGTGGGCCCGGGACGTTTCCGGCAGCCGCCAACGCAGCCCGCACCGCGCACTACGCGCGCGCCGCGGCGGCAGCCACCTTCGCCATCACCTGCGCCCAGGCGCAGCTCCGCGCGGCCCACACGCCAAGCCCCGACAGCGTCAAAGCCTCCGTACGCACCGGCATCCACGCCCTGCTGCCCCTCCAGGCAGCCCTCGCCGCGCGAGCCGGCGCACCGGCCACAGCGATCGCCCTCACCACCGCGCTGCCCACCGCCGCGCGCCTAGCGCGAAGGGTGTCCCCGACATGACCACAGACCTCCGCTTCGCCTACGGCACCAACGGCTTCGCCGACCACCGCCTGACCGACGCCCTCCACGTCCTCGCAGACCTGGGCTACCAGGGCGTCTCCCTGACCCTCGACCACCACCACCTCGACCCGTACGTCCCGGACACCGCAGACCAACTCGGCCGCGTACAGAAAACCCTGGCCGCCACCGGCCTAGCGGTAGTCGTGGAAACCGGCGCCCGCTACCTCCTCGACCCGTGGCGCAAGCACCGCCCCACGCTCCTCACGGCCGACAAGGCCGATCGCGCACGCCGCCAAGACCTCCTCCGCCGCGCGATAGACATCGCCTCCGAACTCGGCGCCGAATGCGTACACCTGTGGAGCGGCACCCCCGACCCACAAGACCTCCCGGACGACGGCGGCGTGGACGACCTCTGGCGCCGCCTCGCCGACGGCATCGCGCGGCTGCTCCCCGCCGCCGAGGCCGCGGGCCTCGACCTGGCCTTCGAGCCGGAGCCCGGCATGCTCGTCGCCGACCGCGCCGGCTACCGCCGCCTCACCGGCCTGCTGGGCAAGCCGGACCGGCTGCGACTGACCCTCGACATCGGCCACTGCCGCTGCCTGGAGCCGCTGCCGGTGCCGGCGTGCGTACGGGCATCGGCCGCCGACCTGGCGCATGTGCAGATCGAGGACATGCGGCGCGGCGTGCACGAGCACCTGCCCTTCGGCGAAGGCGAGATCGACTTCCCGCCGGTACTCCGCGCGCTGGCCGACGTCGGCTATCGCGGGCTGGTCTCGGTCGAGCTGCCCCGCCACAACCACGCGGCCACCGAACTCGCCCGCCGCAGCCTGGAGTTCCTGCGCACCACGCAGCAGCAGGCCCATCAACTTCCGCCGCAACAGCCGAGGGAGGCCGTATCCACATGACCAGTCCGACGCTCGCACCCCCCGCCGGCACCGTCCACGACGAGCTGACCGCCCGCACCCTGCGCGAACGCCTCGACTCGGCCCTCCCCGAGCAGCTGCGCGACCGCCTGCACGCCGACCTCGCCGCCGTGGCCGCCCAGGGCCCCGGTGCCCTCGACGACCTCTTCCCCGCGGCCGGGCGCCGCTACGGCCGCGCCCCGCTGCCGGGCTGGGCCGGCTGGTCGGTCCCCGATGCGGTACGCACCCGGCTGCTCGCCGCACTGCCGCTGACCGGCCCCGCCCTCGCCGCCGAAGCCAACAGGCACTACGTGCAGGGCGACGCCGCCGAACGCAGATCGGTACTGCTGGCCCTGCCGTTCCTCCCCGTGGCCGACGCCGCGGTAAGCATCGTCGCCGACGCGGTACGCACCAACGATGCCCGGCTCCTCGCAGCAGCCCTCGGCCCGTACGCAGGCCGTCACCTCGACCAGGAGAGCTGGCGCCAGGCAGTGCTGAAGTGCCTGTTCACCGGCGTCCCCCTGACCCGCGTGGACCGGCTGCACGACCGCCGCGACGCCGAACTCGGCCACCTGGCCCAGGGCTTCGCCGCCGAACGCAGAGCCGCCCACCGCACCGTCCCCGACGACCTGTGGCTCATAGCAGCCTGACCCAAGCACCCACCCGTATTCCGCCCGGAGGCCGATGGCCATGCGCATCTTCGACCCGCACATCCACATGACGTCGCGCACCACCGACGACTACCGCGCCATGCACGCCGCGGGGGTGCGCGCGATCGTCGAGCCCGCGTTCTGGCTCGGCCAGCCGCGCACCTCGCCGGGCAGCTTCGCCGACTACTTCGACTCGCTGCTGGGCTGGGAGCCGTACCGGGCCGCGCAGTTCGGGATCGCGCACCACTGCACGATCGGCCTGAACCCCAAGGAGGCCAACGACCCGCGCTGCACGCCCGTACTCGACCTGCTGCCCCGCTATCTCGCCAAGGACGCGGTGGTCGCCGTCGGCGAGATCGGCTTCGACTCGGCGACCGCCGCCGAGGAGCACGCCTTCGCCGCCCAGCTCGACCTCGCCGTCGCGCACGGCCTGCCCGCGCTGGTGCACACCCCGCACCGCGACAAGGCGGGCGGCACCCGCCGCTCCCTCGATGTGGTCAGGGCCAGTGGCATCGACCCGGCCATGGTGGTGCTCGACCACCTCAACGAGGTCACCGTCCGCGAGGTGGCCGGCACCGGCTGCTGGATGGGCTTCTCCATCTACCCGGAGACGAAGATGACGCCAGAGCGGATGGTCGCCCTGCTCATGGAGTACGGCACCGAGCGGGTGCTGGTGAACTCCGCCGCCGACTGGGGCCACAGCGACCCGCTGCTCACCCGCGCCACCGGCGAGGCGATGCTCGCCGCCGGCTTCGACGAGGACCAGGTGGACCGGGTGCTGTGGCGCAACCCCGTCACCTTCTACGGGCAGTCGGGCCGGCTGGAGCTCGCCGACGGCACCGGGGCGCAGGCCGCCGGCCTGTACGCCGGCAACTCCATCGCCCGCGGCGGGAGCTGAGCCGGAATGAGACTGACCCACCGCGACGGCTCCACCGTCCACCTCGCGTACTGCACCAATGTGCACCCGGCGGAAACCCTCGCCGGCATCACGGCGCAGCTCGACGACCATGCCGTACGGATCAGGAGCGAGCTCGCGGCCCCCCGCCTCGGCGTCGGCCTGTGGCTGCCCGCGGCCGCCGCGGCCGAACTCGCCGCCGACGAAGCCGCCGTCAAGCGGCTGCGCGGCGAGCTGACCGACCGCGGCCTGGAGACGGTCACCCTCAACGGCTTTCCGTACGGCGGCTTCCACGACCCGGTCGTCAAGCACGCCGTGTACCACCCGGACTGGAGCGAGCCCGCCCGCCTCGACTACACCCTGAACCTCGCCCGGGTGCTGGCCGCGCTGCTGCCCGACGACGCCGCCCGCGGCTCCATCTCCACGCTGCCGCTGGGCTGGCGGCACACCGCGGCCGAGCCGTGGACCCCGAACCGGTGGCGCGCCGCGCAGCGCCAGCTGCACGCGCTGACGACCGGCCTGAAGCAGATCGAGGCCGACACCGGCCGTACGATCCGCGTCGCCTTCGAGCCCGAGCCGGGCTGCGCCGCCGAGACCCTGGGCCAGGCCGCCGAGCTGCTCGTCGGCACCGACCCGGGCTATCTGGGGCTGTGCGTCGACACCTGCCACCTGGCGGTGGCCAACGAGGAGCCGGCGCCCGCCATCGCGTATCTGCGCTCCCGCGGCGTGCCCGTGGTGAAGCTGCAGGCCTCCGCCGCGCTGCAGGCCGACCACCCGGCCGAGCCCGCGGTCCGTACCGCGCTGGAGAGCTTTGTCGAGCCGCGCTTCTTGCACCAGACCAAGGAGTCCCGGGAGCCGGGCCGGATCACGGCCGCCGCCGACGACCTCGACGAGGCGCTGGCCGGGAAGCTGCCCGGTGAGGCGCCCTGGCGGGTGCACTACCACGTGCCGCTGCACCGCGAGCCGGAGCCGCCGCTGCGCAGCACCCGGCCGGTGCTGCGCGAGACGCTGCGGGCGCTGTACGACGACGAGCACCCGGTGTGCGACCACTTGGAGGTCGAGACGTACACCTGGTCGGTGCTGCCCGAAGCGCACCGCCCCGGCACCGCCGGTGAGCTCGCCGCCGGCATCGCCGCCGAACTGTCCTGGACGGCGGCCGAACTGACGGCACTCGGACTGCGGCAGGAGTCGGAATGACGAACAACGGCGCCCCCGTCGCGGTCCTGTGCACCGTCGGCCTCACCCCCAGGGTGCTGGCCCATATGCCGCATGTGCGGGCCATCGGCGAAGCAGGCTTCACCGCCCGCCTCGACACCGTCTTCCCCGCCGTCACCGGCAGCGTGCAGGCCACCCTGACCACCGGCCTGCTGCCGCGCGACCACGGCGCGGTCGGCAACGGCTGGTACTTCCGCGACCACGGCGAAGTGATGATGTGGCGGCAGCACAGCGGCCTCGTCGCGGGCGAGAAGGTGTGGCAGACCGCCCGCGCCCGCGACCCGCACCACACCTCCGCCTATCTGTGCTGGTGGTGGGCGATGGGCGCCGGCGCCGACACCGTCCTCACCCCGCGCCCGGTCTACCACTACGACGGCCGCAAGTCCCCGGACTGCTATACGGTCCCGGCCGGACTGCGCGACGAACTGACCGCCCAGGGCGGCGAGTTCCCGCTGTTCAACTACTGGGGCCCGACCGCCTCGATCCGCTCCACCCAGTGGATCGCCGGCGCCGCCCGCTATGTGGTCGACACCCGCCGCCCCGACCTGACCATGATCTATATCCCGCACCTCGACTATGACCTGCAGCGCTACGGCCCCGACAGCCCGCAGGCGGTACGCGCCGCCCGCGACGCCGACGCCGCGCTCGCCCCGCTGCTGGCGGAGCTCAAGGACCGCGGCACCACCATCGTGGCCCTCAGCGAATACGGCATCACGCCGGTGCACCGGCCCGTGGACATCAACCGGGTGCTGCGCCGCGAGGGCCTGCTGAAGGTGTACGCCCAGCGCGGCATGGAGTACCTCGACCCGTACACCTCCCGCGCCTTCGCCGTCGCCGACCACCAGGCCGCGCACGTCTACGTCGCCGACCCGGCGGACGTCTCCCGGGTGCAGCAGGTGCTGAAGTCCGTGGCCGGCGTCGACGAGGTGCTCGGCCGCGAGGAGCAGGCGAACTACGGCATCGACCACCCCAACGCCGGAGACCTGGTGGCGGTGGCCGAGCCGGACGCCTGGTTCACCTACTACTACTGGCTCGACGACCAGCGGGCGCCCGACTTCGCCCGCGGCGTCGACATTCACCGCAAGCCGGGCTACGACCCGGCTGAACTGTTCTTCGACCCGGCGGTGCCGGCGGTCAAGGCGAAAGCCGCGCTGGCAGTGCTGCGGAAGAAGGCCGGGATGCGGGCACCGCTCACGGTGGTGCCCACCGATCCCGGCTGCGTGAAAGGCAGCCATGGACGGCTGCCACAGGACGACCGGGACGGGCCGCTACTGCTGTGCTCCGCCCCGGCGTACGAACGGGTCCGCTACCACGCCACCGAGGTGAAGGACTTGCTCCTGCGCCTCAATGGACTGGCATGAGACCGGCCGTGCCCACAGGAGAACGAGAGGAGGGCAGATGGGACTCGGACACATCGACCATGCAGCGGACCTGGGAGACGTGCGTGTCCCGGCATCGGCGATCGCGGCGGTGGACCGGCTGCGGACGAAGGGCGAGGTCCACGTGTGGTGCTGGCAATTGCGGCAGCGCACGGATCCCGGCGACTTCGACCTGCTGGATGAGGTGGAACGCGGCCGGGCCTTACGGTTCCGGCTGCCGGAAGACGCCGCGGCCTTCACCAGGACCCGGGCGGGCGCACGGCGCGCCGTCGCCCGGCTGCTGGGTGTCCGGCCGGATGAGGTACGTATCGGCCGCCGGGTGTGCCCCGGCTGCGGCGACCGCGAGCACGGCCCGCCGGCCGTGGTGCGGCCGCCGGTGCCGCTGGCGGTGAGCCTGTCCCGTACGTCAGGACGCGGAGTCCTGGCGGTCGGGGCGGGGGACTGGATCGGAGTCGACATCGAGGCGCTGCGGCCGGTGGAATTCGGCGAGCTGTCCGAGATGGTGATGGCGCCCGAGGAGCGTGCGCACCTGATGGCGCTCTCCGAGGGCCCGGAGCGCACGGCGGTGTTCCACCGCTGCTGGACCCGGAAGGAAGCCGTCGTGAAGGCGGCGGGGGTGGGCCTGCTGGGCATGCCCCTGCACCGGATGGACGTGCGTCCTGCCGAGGCCCGGCCGGTGACGGTGAGCCATCTGCACCACGGCGAGCTCACCCGCTGGCAGGTGCGCGACCTCGACCTCGGCGACGACTGGGCGGCGGCGCTCGCCCGGCCGCTGGACGGCAGCACACTCGGCCCGGTGATCCGGCATCCGGAGGCTGACTGAGGAGGAGAGGTGCCATGAGAAAGCCGCCGGCCGGCCACGCGAAGTGGCCGGCCGGCGGCTTCTTTTTGATTCAGGAGCGGCGAAGTCTGACGGCCAGCGCGACGGCCGCCGCGGCCCCCACGCAGGCGTAACCGGCCACCACCCACCAGGCGGGGGCACGCCCCGCCGTCAGCCCGTGCACCAGGGAGGCGATCCAGGCGAGATACGACAGGCCGTGCAGCAGCCGGAAGGGGCGGATCCAGCGGCGGGCCGCGAAGATCCCGCGCCACAGGCCGACCGCGGTGGCCGCGACGAAGAGCAGCGCCGCCAGCGCGCCGAGCGCCACCAGCTCGTCGCCGTAACCGAAGACATCCCCGGGAGCCACCCGCCCGGCCGCCGACTTCACCGCTATATGCACCACCAGGAAGACGAGCCCGGCGAGCCCGGCCGCCCGGTGCGCGTGCTGCAGCCAGGTGCGCAGCGTGGCCGGCAGCAGCCGGCGGAAGGTGGTGGCCAGGCCGAGCGTCACCGAGCCGGTGAGCGCCAGCAGCGCGCCCACCCCCGCGTAGAGGTCGGCCAGCTCCCGCAGCCGGCCACCGGCGAGCGCGCCGACGGCCACCGCGGCCCCGCAGGTCAGCGCGCCCGTGGCGAGCACGCGTGGCCCCGGCGGCGGGGAGATGGGCGGTCCGGAGCGGCGGGGGCCTGCCGGGGGTGTCGCGGCCGGCTGCGGTCTGGTTACGGGGACGGTGCCGGTGTCGGTCATCGCGGGCTTCCTTCGCTCGGGTTCGCTTCGGCGACTGCGTCGCGCCCAGGCTTCCGGACCGCCCCACACGCCCCCTATATCGCGGAGCCGCCCGATATGGGGCGGATATAGACCGCTGCGGAAAGGTCACGGAGTGATGCGCATCTGCCCGCAGGAAGGCGGTAGTTGCGCCCCAGCACCCCCCACCGACGTATAGAGAGGAATGGGCGGCGCAATGATGACCGAGACAGGCAACAGGACCGCGCAGCGCACCACGACCGGCACCACCCAGGGGTCCGCGGTGCGGCTGGACGCCGTCACCAAGGAATACGGCAAGGGCGGCCGGGCGGTGCGGGCGCTTGACGGTGTGTCGGTGTCGATCGCACGCGGTTCCTTCACCGCCGTGATGGGGCCCTCCGGCTCCGGCAAGTCGACCTTTCTGCACTGCGCCGCCGGCCTGGACAAGCCCACCAGCGGCTCCTCCTACATCGCCGACACCGAGCTCAACGGCATGAACGAGACCGAGCTGACCAAGCTGCGCCGCAAGCGCGTCGGCTTCGTCTTCCAGGCCTTCAACCTCGTGCCCGCGCTGACCGTACGGCAGAACATCGAACTGCCGCTGCGGCTCGCGGGCGACCGCCTCGGCCGCGACTGGCTGAACGAGATCCTGCAGCGCGTCGGCCTCTCCGGCCGCGCCACGCACCGCCCGGCCGAGCTGTCCGGCGGCCAGCAGCAGCGCGTGGCCATCGCGCGGGCGCTGATCACCCGGCCCGATGTGATCTTCGGTGACGAGCCGACCGGCGCGCTGGACACCGTCACCGCCAAGGAGGTGCTGTCGCTGCTGCGTTCCTGCGTGGACGGCACCGGCCAGACGGTGGTCATGGTGACGCACGACCCGATGGCCGCCTCGTACGCGGACCGGGTGCTCTTCCTCGCCGACGGCCGCATCGCCGGCGAGCTGTACTCCCCGACCGCCGACGCGGTCGCCGAGCGGATGACACACCTGGGGGCGTGGGCCTGATGCTCCGGTACGCACTGCAGACGCTCCGCGCCCGAAAGGGCGGCTTCATCGGGGCATTCCTGGCGCTGTTCTGCGCCGCCGCGCTGGTGACCGCCTGCGGCATCCTCCTGGACACCGGGCTGCGCGGCACCATCGGCACCGAGCGCTTCGCCGGCACGCCGGTGGTGGTCGGCGGCGACCAGAACGTCCACCAGACCACGATCAAGGAGAAGAAGGGCAAGAAGAAGGTCAAGCACAAGGCCAAGCCGCTGGCCGAGCGGGTCTGGCTGAAGGAGTCCGAGATCGGCAAGCTGCGCGGCGTCGAGGGCGCCCGCGCCGTGATCCCCGAGGTCACCTTCCCGGCGTCCGCCGTCGCCGACGGGCAGGTCGTGCCCGGCGTCGACGACAAGCCCAGCTACGGGCACGCCTGGGACTCCGCCGCCCTCACCCCGTTCAAGATCACGGACGGTACGGCGCCCAAGTCGGACCGGGACGTCGTCATCGACAGCGAGCTCGCCGGGCGGGCCGGGATCAAGCCGGGCCAGAAGCTGACCGTGCAGGCCACGGGCGCTCCGCAGGAGTACCGCGTCGCCGGCATCGCCACCGCGACCGGCGGCGAACTGAAGCAGCAGACCTCGATGTTCTTCGCCACGGCCGAGGCCGAGCGGCTCTCCGGCCGCCCCGGCCAGGCCGCCGCGGTCGGCCTGCTGCCCAAGAAGGGCGTGGACGGCGACGAGCTCGCCGCCCAGGCCGAGAAGGCCCTGGCCGGCACCAAGGCGCAGGTGCACACCGGCGGCGAGCGCGGCCCGGCCGAGTTCCTCGACGCCTCCAAGGCGCGGGTGAAGCTGGTCAGCATGGGCGGCGCCATCGGCGGCACCTCGCTGCTGGTCGCGGTCCTCGTCGTCGTCGGCACCTTCGCGCTCAACATCCAGCAGCGCTACCGCGAGCTTGCCCTGCTGCGGGCCGTCGCCGCGACGCCGAAGCAGGTGCGCAAGCTGATCGGCCGCGAGGCGCTGTTCGTCGGCGCCGCCGCCGGGGCGCTCGGCTCGATCGCCGGGCTGCCGGTGGCGTACTGGCTGCACTCGAAGTTCATCGACTTCAAGGCCATCCCGGAGACCCTCGAAATGACGGTGAGCGTCTTCCCGTTCTTCGCCGCCATCGGCGCCGCGCTCCTCGGCGCCTGGGCCGCGGCGCGGCTCTCCGCCCGGCGTACGGCCCGTATCCGGCCCGCGGAGGCGCTGTCCGAAGCGGCCATGGAACAGCGGCACTTCGCCTGGGGGCGGCTGCTCGCCGGGCTGCTCGTCCTTGCGGGGGGCATCGTGCTGCTCGCCGTCCTCAGCATGCTGCACACCGAACCAGCCTCCTCGCCGGTGACGTTCCTCTGCGTCGTCGTCCTCTCGGTGGCCGTGTCCCTGCTGGGTCCGGTGCTGGTACGGGCGGCCGTCGCCGTGCTCGGCGTGGTGCTGCGCAGCTCCCGGGTCGGCGGCCACCTCGCCGCCGCCAACGCCCGCGCCGGCGCCCGCCGGCTGGCCTCCGCCGTCACCCCCCTCGCCCTGCTCGTCGGCATGGCCTGCACGGTGCTGTTCGTGCAGACCACCATGGGCGGCGCGTCGACCGCGCAGGCCCGGGACGGCAACCGCGCCGACTGGGTCGTCGCGGGCGGCGTCGGGGTGCCGGACGAGGCCGCCGACAAGCTGCGTGAGGTGTCCGGCGTCTCCGCGGTCACCCAGGTCGTGCAGTCCCAGGTACGGGTCGGCCTCGACAAGTACCCGGTCCAGGGCGTCAGCGCCGAAGGGCTCAGCCGCACCTGGGACCCGGATGTGGTGGAGGGCAGCCTGAAGGGCTTCGGGAACGGCAGCATCGCGGTCAGCGAGATCGCCGCCGACCACCACAAGCTGCACCCGGGGTCCACGCTCAAGCTCACCCTCGGCGACGGCACCGTGAAGAAGCTGAAGGTCGCCGCCGTCTACTCGCGCGGCCTCGGCTTCGGCGACATGACGCTGTCCCACGAACTGCTCTCCCGCCACGTCGACAACCCGCTGTCCTCTTCGGTGCTGGTGAAGGGCACGGCCGACCGCGAGCAGCTCGCCGCGGCGCTGAAGGGCTTCCCGGGCCTCGGCGTGCTCGACCGCGCCCAGGTCGACGACGTACGGGCCGAGGTGGCGCAGTCCAACGCGGAGGTCAACTACGTGGCGATGGGCCTGATCATCGCCTTCACCGCCATCGCCGTCGTCAACACCCTGTGCATGACGGTCTCCGACCGCAGCCGCGAATTCGCGCTGCTGCGGCTGGTGGGCACCACCCGGCGCCAGGTGATGGGGATGCTGCGGATCGAGTCGCTGCTGGTCTTCCTCATCGCGGCGGTCCTCGGTACGGCCATCGCCTTCGCGGTCCTGACGGCGTTCAGCATCGGCATGACCGGCGCCGCACAGCCGTCGGTGGACCCGCTGATGTACGTGGGCGTGCTCGGCTTCGCCGCGGTGCTGGCGCTGCTGGCCACGCTGGTCCCCGGCCGCTTCGCCATGGGCGGCCGCCCGGCGGATGTCATCGGCTCGCGCGAGTAGGACCGCGCCCGGGCCGTACGCGCCAAAGGGGCCGGCCCCCGGGGAGATTCCCCGGGGGCCGGCCCCTTGCGCTGCCGCCTGGCGGCTCGGCCTCAGCCGAGCACCGCCCCGCCGCCCGGCCGGTCGACGCGGCTGCGGCGGTGGTCCAGGTGCGCGTACACCCGCTGCAGCCACCGGTCGGTGCCGTCATAGCGCGGCGTGAACGGCGTCCGGCCGTGCACCGCCATCCGGTTGTCGACCACCGCGAGGTCGCCGGCGCGCATCTCGTGCGCCGACAGCACCGCCGCGAAGGCGTCCCGCAGCTCCGCCATCGCCTGCCCGGCCTCGTCGTCGAGGGGGTGGGTGGCGGCGAAGTCCACCAGCACGTTCGGGTCGTCCTGGGCGCCGTTCAGCACCGCGTGCGCGGGCGTCACCCCGTCCAGGGTCCCGAAGGACGGCGGCGGCTCGGTGATGAAGCGCGGTGCGGCGAGGATGGCGCGGGCCCGGTCGGACACCAGCGGCAGCGCCCGCCGTATCGACGAGGTGGACAGCCGCGCGAGGCCGCCGGGATCGCCCCGTACGCACAACAGGCCGACATAGTCCGGGCGGTTCTCGTGGAAGGCGTTCTCCACGTGCATCTCCAGCTGCACGGAGCCGGCGTTCGACTGCTGGGCCTCCTGGCCCGGCACCGGCACCACGTTCTGCACCAGCGCCCCGGTCTTCTCGTTACGGAACGCGATGACTTCGCCGAGCTGCAGCATCGCCATGGTGACGAGTGCGGCGGCGGTCGTCGGGACGCGCTCCACGGAGCCCGGCACCGACGGCGTGGGCGGCAGCGCGGAGTCCGGCGGCACCGGCAGGTCGCGCACCAGCAGCACCCCGTCGCCTCCCGGGTCGTGCCGGAAGGTGCGCAGGGCCGCGAGCAGCCGTCGCGGCAGCATGGCCGAGGCCTCGCGCGCGGCCTCCAGCCAGCGCGGATCGTCGATCCGGCCTGGCGGTACGGCGGTGAGTCCGGCGGCGACGCCGGCGAGTTCATCGTGCTCGGCCCCGGTCAGCGCGAAGGTCTGCGGGGCGGATACGGACAGCGTATGCGGAAGGGCCATGGGTGAATTCCTCAGCTTTTTTAGGCAGGCCATTGCTCCGCGGCAGTCTCTGCTCGGCGGCTATGGCCCCCCTATCGGAGAAATCCGGCATAGAGGGCTCATAGCGCGCGAGCGCACGCTACTGGTGCGGGCACTGTGCCCGCGTATCGCCGGCCCCGGGGGAGGAAGGAGAAAGTGAGGTGACACGACTGCCCGCAGAAGAGGCTCATGTCTGGTGGTGGCCGACGCAGGAGCGCATCGCTCCCGAGGACCTGGCGCTGCTGGGAACCGACGAGTTCCACCGCGCGCTGTGCCTGCTGCAGGAGGCGGACGCGGCCGCGTTCACCGGCACCCGGGCGGGCGTACGGCGCGCCGTCGGCGCCCTGCTCGGCATGCCGGCCGAACGGATCGGCATCGACCACCACGCGTGCGGCCGCTGCCGGTCCCGCTCGCACGGCCCGCCCCGGCTGACCGGACCGGCCGCGGGGCTTGCGCTCAGCATGTCCCGCACCGCCCGCTGCGCCGCCGCCGCGGTCGCCCCCGACGGGCGCATCGGCATCGACGTGGAGGCGCTGCGCCCGGTGCGTACCGCACTGCTCGCCGACTCCGCGCTCACCGAGTCCGAGCGCCGGCACGTCCTCGCCTTAGCGCCGGGACCCGCCAGGGACGCCGCCTTCCACCGCTGCTGGACCCGCAAGGAAGCCGTGGTGAAGGCGAGCGGGGTGGGCCTGGCCGGCACCGAACTGACCCGGCTCGAAGTGCATCCGGAGCGCTGGGGCCCGCTGCGGGTGCGGCATGTCTTCGAGGGCCGGGCCACCGCGTGGCTGGTCCAGGACCTGCCGCTGTCCCCGGCCCTGGCCGCCGCGCTGGCCCGCCCGGCGACGGCCCAGGGGCCGGTGCGGCTGCATCCGCCGGTGGATGCCGAAGTACGCGTGCCCGTCCAGTCCTTGTAGCCGTCCGACCGCGCCAAGTCCTTGTAATCGCCCGACCGCGCCAAGTCCTCGCAATCGTCCGACCGCGCCAAGTCCTCCGAGAAGGGATTCCGTACGCCATGACCGTGCAGACCATGGAAAGACCGCGCCTCAGCACAGCGGACCTGATCGCCTACCACGTGCAGCTCTCCGAACTCGCCGACAGCGCCGACCCGGGCCCTGCCGCCCCCGGCGGCTGGGAGCAGCGGGAGCGGCTGCGGGTGTCGACGTGGGTCCGGCACGCGTACGACAACCCGCTCTCGCCCGCCGTGTTCTCCGCCCCCGCCGGCGAGGCCGTGCGCGAGCTGCAGCGCAGCCTCGCGGCCGGCCTCGCGGACCGGATGAGCGGCACCGGGCACGGCACCATGCCCTCGGCCGAGGTGCGGGCGATGGCCGCGGTGGGCGCCATGTGGGCGATCACCACGGAGGCGCTGCTGCGCGAGGACCGGCTGCCGCGGGAGCGCCTCGTACGGGAGGTGTGGGCGCTGGTGCGCCAGACCATCGCCCCGCCAGAGCGCCCCGGCCCGCGGTTTGTGCGGGCCAGGGGCTCCTGGTAGTCGTCCTCGGTGGTCATCTGAGCGGTCACCTGACCGCCGCCGCGTGGGCGGGCATCCGGGCGGGGACGTCGGCCGGGAGCGGGGACGGCATCTTGGTGGCGGCATCCGCCACCGCGCCGGGCACCGCGCTGGAGGGCAGCCCCGCCGCGTACAGCCGGATCAGCTCGTGCCAGCCGTACAACGGCCGCTCCGCGCCATCGAGTCCGGCCGCGGTGAGCAGCGCGGCGTCGGTCAGATACTCCAGCACCGCCTCCGTCTCCGCCTCGCCATCGCCCAGGGCCGCGGCGGCCGCGGTGGCGGTGAACGGCCCCACCGGACCCCAGTCGCCGAGCCGCGCCAGCGCCGCCCGTCCCGGCTCGTCCAGCCGCCGCAGGGAGGCGGCGAAGCTGCGGTCGACGGCCAGGTCGCCGAAGGCGAGTTCGCGCAGCCGGGTGCCGCTGGGGGCGAGCCGGGCCGCCAGCCTGGCGGCCGGCCAGTGCGGCCGGGCCGCCAGCCGGGCGCCCGCGATCCGCAGCGCGAGGGGGAGTCCGGCGCAGTACGCGACCAGGTCGTCCGCCGCGTCCGGGTCGGCCTGCAGCCGATCCGCGCCGGCGACCTGCGACAGCAGCCGGAACGACGCCTCCCCGCCCAGCGGCCCGAGCGGCACGGTGTGCGCGTCCGCGACGCCGGCCAGCCGCGACCTGCTGGTCACCAGCACGGCCGCCTCCGGCCCGGCGGGCAGCAGCGGCGCCAACTGCCCGTCACCCGCGGCGTCGTCGAGCACCACCAGCAGCCGGCGCCCGAAGGTGCGGGTGCGATAGCAGCGCACCAGATCGTCGAGCCCGGCGGGCGTCGCCGGCTCGCCCAGCGCCTGCAGCAGCGTGCGCAGCACCTCACCCGGATCCTTCGGCCGGCCGTCCGGATGGCACAGCTCGGCGAAGAGCCGCCCGCCCGGATAGTGCCCGGCGGTCTCTTCCGCGGCCCGTACCGCAAGCGCGGTCTTGCCCACCCCGGCCATGCCGGTGACCAGCAGCCGCCGGCCGCGCCCGGCACCGTCGGCCAGAATGCGGGTCAGGTCGCCGAACTCACGGTCCCGCCCGGCGAAGTCCTCGATGGCGGCAGGGAGCATCACCGGCTCCCCGGTGGGCGGCGCGGAGTGCGCGCTGCTACGGGCCCGGAGCGCGAGTCGCCCGTCGAGCGCGGCCTGGTACGTATCGCCCAGGTCCTCACCGGGGTCCACGCCGAGCTGCTCGGCGAGCAGCTCACGGCCGTCGTAGAAGGCCTGCAGCGCGTCGGCCTGCCGCCCGCACCGGTAGAGCGCCGTCATCAGCTGCGCCCGCAGCCGCTCCCGTACCGGGAACTCGGCCACCAGACCGGTCAGTTCGGAAACGATCTCCTCATGCCGCCCGAGCGCGAGATCGGCGTCCACCCGGCTCTCCAGCGCCAGCATCCGCGCCTCTTCCAGACGCGGCCCCTCGGCCTCCAGCAGATGATCGGTCACATTCGCGAGGGCGGGGCCGCGCCAGAGGTCGAGCGCCTCGCGCAGCAGCGTGCCGGCCCCCTCGTACTGCCGCAGCTCCAGCGCCTTCCGCCCGGACCTGGCCAGCCGCTCGAACTCCTCCAGATCCACCCGGCAGCCCTCCGCCCGCAGCAGATAGCCCGGCTGGCGCCGGGTGATCTCCACGGTGTCGCCGAGATGGGCGCGCAGCCGCGACATATAGGTATAGATCTGCGCCGCCGAAGTGGCGGGAGGATCCCACCCCCACAACAGCGTCCTGAGCCGCTCATCGGAGATCACCCGCCCGCGGGCAAGCAGCATCGCCGCGAGCACGGTGTGCACCTTTGAGCCGGACAGCTCGACCCTGGTCCTTCCGCGTCTGGCCTCAACGGGCCCGAGAAGTGAGAAGTCCATGTGGTAACCCCCGTTCCGACAGGTAGGCAAGGTGCCTGACCCAGAAACTAGGGATGACCGCTATCCCGGCTTTATCGCCGCGATAAGCACCGCGATAAGCGCGGCCCTCGGCTACACCGGATCCGAGGCAGCTGTGGCCTGTGTGCCTGCTTGCGGGTCCCAGACGGCGCCGAGAGGCATCAAGTCTTCGATGCGTACGCTCCTGACCCCCTCGGAGGTCGGCAGGATGACGCGGATGCCCGGGTGGTAGTCGAGGAGCACCTGCCGGTCCCGCCCGCAGGGCCCGACGGGCCCGCGGCCGCCGTCGCCCACCGCGACGATGGCGGCGAGCTCGCGCGCCCCTGACGCGCGGGCATGCCCGAGGGCGACGAGCTCGGCGCAGGGGCCGCCGGTGAAGTGGTAGAGGTTGATCCCGCCGAAGACCCGGCCGTCGGCGGCCCGGACCGCGGCGCCCATGGTGTGCACCCCCCGCTCACCGTCGCCGTGGTCCGCCACGATCTGCCGGGCATGCTCGACCAGCTCATGATCCGCCGCCGTCAACTCTTCACTGGGGATGCGCATCGCCGCAGCGTAACCTCCCCTCTCGCCTCCGCGACGAACAACAGAGGCCGGGCTAGGATCGCCGCATGGTGCAGAGCGCGGCGGAGGACGTCGACGGCTACATGGCCGAGGTGCCGAAGGAGCGCCAGGCAGCCCTGGCCGCACTACGCCAGGCATGCCGCGACGAGCTGGAAGGCTTCACCGAAGTCATGGCCTACGGCATGCCCGCGTACGAGCGCCACGGCACCGTCGAAATCGCCTTCGCCAGCCAGAAGCAGTACATCTCCTTCTACCTCCTGCGCACCGACGTCCGAGAGGCCTTCAAGGACCGCCTGGCCGACCAGGACATGGGCAAAGGCTGCCTACGCTTCCGCAAGCCGGACGCAATCGACGACAAACTCATCCGGGACCTTCTGAAGGCCACAGCGGCAGCCCCCGGCAAGATCTGCTGACGCCCGGGACGCCGCCCGCACGAGCTCCTGGGCGCGGTGCCAGGGAAGCGCCTGACGGGGCGGGAAGTCGTCCTGTCAGGCGCGTAGCGTCGCCAGTGCGGCTGCGGCGGCTACCCGTCCCATCGGCACCGTCCACCGGTGAGACGACCCTGGGCAGCGCCGCGGGGCAGGGTCCGGGACCCGACGCGCTCTCCAGGCACCACCAGCACGGGATCGCTCGCAAACTCGTGCTGTCTCCTGAGTACTCCCCGCCGGACCCCAGCCCCATGGGCCGAACGGGCCCAACGGCCATGCCCCTCCGATCGGCTTCGGCCGGATGGAGGGGCATTGCGTTGAGGGGGCGCCCCTGCCTGTGCGGGGACAGACAGAGGCTGGGGCCCAGCCGCTCGGGGGAAACGGCGAAGCCTTGGCCACAGTTTCGCAGAAGGATCGGTTCCAGATCCTCAACTCCCGTGAAAACAGGGGCAGTTGACGCAGTTGACGCAGTTGACGCGATACCCAACCTCGGGAACGATGGCACTCCCCTCCGCCCAACAGAGGCCGGGCAGCAGGAATGGCACCGATTGCGTGCCTACAGGGCGAGGACCCGCAGGACGTAGCCGCCGCCCACGCCGATGGCGGCGGCCACTCCGCCAGCCACCCAGCGGAACTTCACGGTGGCGTCCTGGCCCCGACCTACGGCCTCAGCCGCCGAGGCACTCGTGCGAGTCGCCGCCGGAACGGCACGCCCCCATCCCGCCGGACCCGGCGGGCGTATCCGAGGTGGGCGTGGACGCCGGCTCGTTCAACCGCCGGTCGTACGCCTCTCCGCCGACCGCCGCGAGCGCAAGCGCCAAGGCGACCACGACCTGCACGGTGGCCGAGATCGGCGCCCGCGCCCGTATCAGCCCTACCGCGAACAGCAGAGCCACGGCGGCGATGACGCCGATCCCGACGTACATCGGCGTCATGTCGTACGGCTCAGCATCGGGGGCATTGCTGCTCTGGTTGTGTCCCCAGCTGGCGATGGCGTGGTAGTACCAGAGGGCGACGACCGCGAACACCTCCAGGACGAGCAGGCCGAGCGCGGAGGCGATATCGGAACCGGCGCGCATCCGGGGTCTGCGGGCGGTCGACCGTGAACCGGTTCTTTACCCCACCTACGGGCGCCAAGCCCGCAGCTACTCCGCCGGGGGGCGGCGCCATAGCCGGATCTCATAGGATTCCAGCCCGCTGAAGACGGGTGGATCCGACGCATCCTGTCTCTCCCGCACCGCTGGCCCGCCACCGTGCCGGTACACGCGCAGCGCGTATCGGCCGGGGCCGTCCAGTTCCAAGATCGGTTCAACAGGGCCGTGCGGAATACTCCAGGCGGCCACGGATCCCGAGCGGAACTCCAACTCGACTTCCGCCAGCTGCGCCTGTTCGACGGCGGGCGGCTGCTCATCCCACAGTTCGAGGCGCACCTCCGCGTCGTGCATCCCGACGGTGCTGGTCACGGTGGCGCAGCCATCGCCGACGGCGATGTTCTCGCCACTGATCCGATCCGGAAGCCGCGGCGGCTCCGCGGCATCGGACACGGCGAACTGCCGCCGCTCGACCGCCACGACCTGATCAACCGACCTCACAACCCGAGCCACCGCACACTCCTTCGCCATACAGCGAGCGATGCGCAATCCGCAGATTCGGTCACCAGCCGGCGTCTGGCGCCGGTGCGACTCCGCCGAAGATTACGCCCGCCTGGGTCGCCTAGGCAGTCGCCTAAGCAGGGGTGCCTGTGACTGAGCGCTTCCGTCGGCGAGTCTGGTCGGCACCCTCTCGCGATCGTCTTCGTGCTGCTCGCAGCCGAGCCGCTGGAGCGTGCAAGTCGCGGCGACGCGGAGGCGACCGCCGCTGGTGCCGGTTTCGAAGGGACCAGCGGCGGCCGCTTTGGCCACGGCCGAGGTGAGGTTGAGCCGTGGCGGCCTCTCGGTGCAGCAGGATCAGCGAGCCGGTGCCGACCCAGCCTGGCGGCGGCCGGTCGCCCTGTGCGTCGAGCGGTTGCGGTCCCTGTTACCCGACCATCCGCGTGCGACCCAACTTCATTCCTGCCGCTGTAGGTGTCGACTGCGCCGGGCACGGGTTGACGATTTGGGTGAGGGTTTTCGGTGCGAAAGCCTCACGCCTATCTGACTTCGTTGTGTGTGGTTTGTGGGTTCGGGGTAAGAGCCGCAGCGCCGGCATCAAGTGCCCGTAGTTCTGTCGAGAGGGGATGCGCATGTCTGCAGGTGTTGTGGTGATTCTCGCATTTGTTATCGCGGTCGTCGTGGCCCTGATGCGGGCGCCCACCATCTTGTTCAGTAAGCGGTCGCTGCGGCGCAGATTCGGGCCCGAGTTTGAGCGAGCGCTGGCGGAGCACGACGGTGATTCCCGCGCCGCCTGCAAGGAGCTCAGCGAGCGGCTGCACCGGCACGGTGATGTGCGCGAGCAGGTGCTGCCGGCCGCGGAGCGGGAGAGGTTTCTGCTGGGCTGGGCGAAGGTGCAGGTGCAGTTCGCCCACTCGCCGGGCCCGGCCGTCGTCGCGGGGGCGCAGTTGCTGCGGCACCTGGCGGCGGACCGCGGCTATCCGGCCGACGACGACGTGGAGCAGGTGGAGGCGTTGTCGGTGCGCTACGCCGATGACGTCGCCGGAATGCGCCGGCTGTATGTCGTCGCTGAGCGCATCACTGCTGGTGCGGAGGAGGTGGGCGAACTGACGGGCGTTCTTGCCGGCGCGCAGCCGCTGTTCCACCGCCTGGCCGAGGGTGGCGTGATGGTGCACCAGGGGCGGCTTCGCCGGGGTATCGGGACGATGTCCGCGCGGTGGGCGAAGCCGTCGCAGCCGGTCTAGCCGCCGCAGACAGAGGAAGGGGCGCCGGGAGCCTTCAGTGGCTTCCCGGCGCCCCTTCGTCACGCGGGTGGGGTACGGGCGCGATGCGGCTGTGGATGCGGTAGCGGCGAGCACGGGGAGCGGGGGCGGCCTGCAGGTCGACCCGCACTGGTCCGCCGAAGCTGTAGTGCTGTTCCGCGGCATGCCGGCGCACCAGCCGGGCCAGATGGCGTTCCAATTCCTTCTGCTGTTCCGCCAGAGCGTGAAAGCAGGTATCGGGAACGACCACGGTGAAGTGGTTGGGCACGAGCGTCCGCCCGCGTCCGATAACCATGATGTGTGCGTCGCATTCACGGCGCAGCATGGCGACGACTTCCACGGATTCTTTGTCCGGCCGCACAATCGCGGCCCAAAAGGTCGTGCTCCAGCGTTCTACCGCTCCTTCGATGGTGCCTACGAATCCCATATAGGGGCGCGTGCCCCGGGCAGGCGCCGTGTATGTTCCCTCAATGGAGTGCCCTGCCGGGGAACAGGTGGCAGTTCCCCGTGCGGACGGCCGGAAAAAGGGGCACGGCGGCGTATCGGGGGCAAGAGGGTGTGCGGAAGGAGCCGGCCGCGGCCCGTGGCGGTGGCCGGTTTCGCAAACGGCACGGAAGGGAGGCCGCGATGTCCGCTCAGCGCAGCTACTTGAGCATTTCCGGCCTGGCCAGCAGTGACGGGTGCGCGATCCTGCGGGTGTCCGGGCAGCTGGATCATCACTCCGAGCACGACTTCCTGATTACCATGGGTGCGGCGGTCGCCGATGTACACCGCTATCTGATCCTGGACGTCACGGCGCTGACGTTCTGCGATTCGCGCGGCCTGAACTGCCTGCTGGGGCTGCACTGGATCCTCGATCGCCGCGGCGGCAGGCTGCTGTTGGCCGGCGCCGGCAGCCGGCTGTCTCAGCTGCTGGAGCTGACGGGCAGCTCGGCGCTGCTGCCCACCTACCGGGTCGTACGGGAGGCGCTGCAGCACATCCCCGACGGCCACCGCCCGATCTGGCCGCCGCCGACGCCGGCGGGGGAAGACGATGATGAGCGCGCCCGGCAGCCGGGCTGAGCACATGCGGTGGCTGCGGCCCGCGCAACGCGGGCCGCAGCCACCGTCAATCGAGGATCAGTCGTTAGCGTTCGCTCACGTTCAGCCGCCTGCGCAGCCGGCCTAGGATCCGGGCCAGGAGGCGGGAGACGTGGGTCTGGGAGATGCCGAGTTCGGCGCCGATCTCGCTTTGGGTCATCTCCTGCCCGTAGTGCATGGCCAGGATCTGGCGGTCCTGAGCAGGGAGTTCGTCAATGGCCGGCTGCAGGGCGATGAGGTTCTCGACCTTCTCCAGGTCCGGATCGTCGTAGCCGATCCGGTCGGCCAGGGCGTCCTCGGTCCGGTCTGCCCCACCTGGTGCGTCGAGGGAGGCGGCGGTGTAGCCGTTGCCGGCGCGCCGGCCCTCCTCGACCTCCGCGGGGCTGAGATGGAGGTGCTCGGCGAGTTCAGCGGTGCTCGGGCGGTGGCCCATCCGCTGTTCCAGGGTGCTGGTGGCGGCGGCCAGCTGCAGGCGCCGCTCCTGCAGTACCCGCGGGACCCGCACCGCCCAGGAGGCGTCGCGGAAGTGGCGCTTGATCTCGCCGAAGATGGTCGGCAGCGCGAACGTGGGGAACTCCACCTCGCGTTCGGGATCAAACCGGTTGATGGCCTTGATCAGGCCGATGACGCCGACCTGGATGATGTCCTCGCTCGGCTCCGGGCGCGAGAAGTAGCGCCGGGCGGCGTAGTGGACCAGCGGCAGGTTCAACTCCACCAGGGTGTTGCGGACGTAGGAGTATTCGGCGGTGCCCTCCTCGACCTCGTGCAGACGAGTGAAGAGCGGCTTGGACACCGCGCGCGCATCCACGGGTGTGATGTGTTCTGCGTGCAGAAGCGTCTGAAGATCTGCGCACACCTGGTGCGCCGCGGGGGACGGGGCGGGGTCCTGCCCCGGAGTATGTCGCTCCGAGGACGTGGTGTCCGTACGGGCTTCTCTCGTGCTGCGCATCGTCTCACCCCTGCGATCAGGCGCCCCCGGAGGGCTTCGACCGGCCGGGAGCGCGTCGTGTGCATCCTGTTACCCCCTACCCGGCCCGTTATGCATCTGTGATGTCGCCCGCGTGTGGTCCAGGCGTTCCGGGGCACCGGCGCCGAAGTTGCGGTGCAAGGCCGCCTGTCAGGCTCGTTGACCGACGCCCCGGCCTCTGGCGGCCGTCGGCGGTTCACCCGAACGAACCACCCCGCCCAGCGTCCTGACCTGCCCCGATTGATCACCAGGGGTGCGATCCGGTTGCCCCAGAAAGGCCGGGGTAACTGCTTGATCACACCGAGCGTCTGATCGTCCGCGACGCCACAAACGGAAGGGACGAAGACGATGACACCGACCGCACCCGCTACTCCGGACCGCCTTGCCACCCATCCCGTGGTCCACCGACATACCGCGGGGCAGGGCCCCACCCCGATCGACCACGCGCTGCCGGACCTTCCGGACTCCTTCGATCCCGGCAGCCTGGACACCGACGACGCCCGCGCGCTGTCCGCGGTGCTCTTTACCCGGCTGGCCGGTCTGGAGGAGGGCACCGCCGAGTTTTCGTACGTGCGCAACACGCTGGTCGAGCTGAACATGCCGCTGGTGCGCTTCGCCACCCGCCGCTTCCGCGCCCGGGGCGAATCCATCGAGGACGTCATCCAGGTCGGCGCGATCGGCCTGATCAAGGCAATCAACCGCTACGACCCCGCCCGCCGCGTCGCCTTCAACACCTTCGCGCTGCCGACCATCAACGGCGAGATCAAACGCCACTTCCGCGACACCACCTGGGACGTCCATGTGCCGCGCCGGCTGCAGGAGTTGCGCACCGAGCTGACCTCGGCCGGCGATGAACTGGAGCAGGACCTCGGCCGCCCGCCGAGTGCGGATGAGCTCGCCGTCCGGCTGGGCCGCAGCCCGCAGGCGGTGGCCGAGGGGCTGGCCGCGGCGAACGCCTACACCGCCGCCTCCCTGGACGCCCGCCTGGCGGACGAGGACGCCGACAGCGCGCTCACCGAGCGCCTCGGCTATGAGGACGAGGACCTGGAAAAGGTCGAAGAGCACCAGATGCTCCGGCCTGTACTCGCCGAACTGCCCTCCCGCGACCGGAAGATCCTCGCGATGCGCTTCGGCGCCGAGATGACCCAGAGCGAGATCGGCGAAGAGCTCGGCCTGTCCCAGATGCACGTCTCGCGGCTGCTCTCCCGGATCCTGGCCCGGCTGCGTACCCGTCTGCGCGTTCGCCCCGGGCAGCTGACCACGGTCTGATTTCCGACCCGCACCGTCCGAAGCAGGCCTCTCCCCCCAGCCGTGGCGTGCCACCGACGCCGTACACGCCTCACCACGGAGGTTTCCTGTCATGCGTGTAGAGGAGTTCCTCGACCTGGTCCAGTTCCGCGGCGGCTACGACACCCCGCACAGCGCCGCCCAGGCCACCCAGGCCGTCCTCGAAGTCCTCGGCTCCCACCTGGTCGGCGACGACCTCACCGACCTGGCCAATCTGCTGCCGGCTCAGTGCACGCCCGTCCTGGTGGGCACCGCACCGGCCAGCGAGCCGCTGACGCCGGACGGCTTCGTCGCCGCGGTCGCGATGCTCACCCACAGTGAGCCGCTGACCGGCCGCCGCCACACCGGGGCGGTGCTGGGCGCCATCGCCACGGTCGCCGATCCGGCGCTGGTGCGCCGTCTGATCACCCAGCTTCCGCCCGGCTACGGCGAGCTGTTCGCGCTGCCGAAGGCGCAGCCGGCGACCGCCGGCAGCAGCCGGGCGTAGCCATGGCGGACGCCCCCCGTACAGCCCGCCGCCCGGCCTCGAGCCCCGCCCCGGCGATTCGATATCCCAGACCACCGAACACCGAGACCACGGAGATCGAGGAGAGGAGGTGGTAGCGCACCAAACGGCAAGCCACGTCGCATCCGCTCCCCGGGGCCCGGCCCTTGACCGGGCCCCGGGAGCCGGAGATTTGGGTGATCGTCTGCACCCTGGGTAACAGGGCGTGCAGACCCGAGAAGCCTGGGAGTGGTCATGGCACGCACGGCATCGCACGCAGCGTTTGCCCAGCCGGCGCCTGCGCGCAACCGCAGCAGCATCGTCCGCATGCTCGTGCGCGCATTGGTCGTCGCGGCGGCGATGGCGGGCATGGTGGTCTTCGCCGCGCTGCTGGCGCGGGTGACCCTGGAGCCGTCCGCCGCGTCCGAACCGCTGACGCGCACCAACCTCCACCCCGGCGCCTCGATCCGCGACTACCTGGCCGACACCGAAGTCCGCGAGGCGATCAAGCAGATCGGCGGGAACATCGCACTCGGCGCCCCGTTCGGCCTGCTACTGCCGCTACTGGCCCCGACCACCCGCGGGCTGCTGCGGGTGGCCGCCGCCACGGCCATGGTCATGCTGGCGGTGGAGTTCATCCAGGGCAGCCTGCTCACCGGCCGCGCCTTCGACATCGACGACGTGCTGCTGAACACCACCGGCGCCCTGTGCGCATATCTGCTGCTGGGCCGGCGCCTGGGCCGGGCCGTCCATCCCCGGCCGCGCCGCTGGTGGCAGCGCTCGACCGAAGCGAAAACACCCTGAACGCGGCCGCGTGCAGGCGTGGCTTGGTACCGCCTGTACGCGGCCTGTCAAGGAGGCGCAGATGCAGTGGTGGATGTGGATCGTAACCACGCTGGTGGCAGTGCTGGTGCTGTCCTGCACCGTGCTTGCCGTCCAGGCACGACGCCGCCGCGGCCAGGTCATCGCCGTACGCCGGCCGCCGCGGCTGCGAAGGAGGAATACCCCATGAGCCCGATCATGCTGGCCTCACAGATTCCCACCCGTCCCGTGGTCACCCTCGACGGCGAGGCCATCGCGCAGGTCAAGGATGTCGTCATCGACGGCTCCACCCGCAGCATCGCCGGCTTCACCCTCAGCGGCCGCGGACTGCTCGCCGGCCCGCTGCCACAATGCCTGCTGTGGCCGGACGTGCATGCGCTCGGCCCGGACGCCGTCATGGTCGCCGACACCGACGTCCTGACCGACGAGACCGTACTGGCGCATCCGGCCGAGGCACGCCGGGAAGTCGTGCCCGGCGCCCACGTCGTCAGCGACGCCGGCGTCGACTGGGGCGAAGTCCGCGACCTCGTCATCGGCCGTCACGGCGAGGTCGTCGGCTTTAAGGTGACCGCCACCGCAGCGCTGGGCCATGAGCAGTCCACGCTGTTCATCCCCACCCACCCCGAGCATCCCATCTCCGGCGACACGGTGGTGGTGCCCGAGGCCGCCGCCCGCTTCGCCGTGGCCGATCTCCAGCAGTTCGCCGCCTCGGCGGCCGACTTCCACGCCGGCCGCCCGGCCGTGCCGGCCGCCCGTATCCCCACCGGTCTCACAGCAGACCCGGAGCACACCCACGAGACGAAAGGCAGGACAGCACGATGATGTTCTTCTCCACCACCACCGGCCGACCGGTGATCAGCTCTTCCGACGCCGCCGCGCTCGGCAGCGTCGACGGATTCGACGTGAACGCCACCACCGGCTGCGTCGCCCGCCTGACGGTGAAACTGACAGGCGGCAGCGAGGGCTCCGTCAACTGGGCCGACATCGAAGCCCTCGGCGCGGACGCGGTCATCCTGCCCGCCCAGACCGTCATCCACGGCCCGGCCGAGATCCCGGACCACGACGTGCTCAGCAAAAAGATCCTCAGCGAGCACGGCCGCGAACTGGGCACCGTCAAGGACGTCGGCTTCGACCCCGACAGCGGCGCCATTCAGACCGTGGTCACCAGCGCGGGCGAGATGGACGGCAGCCGGATACTCGGCCTCGGCTCCTACGCGCTGGTCGTCCGCGTACCGGAGTTCGCCGGCGCGCGTCGGCAGGGCTAGTCCCCGCGCACGTGTGCCGCGGTGGCTACGTCGCCAGGACCGCGCGGACCGTCTTGCCGCCCGTCCGCTCCACGCGCACCGACAGCCGGTGCGACAGGAGCTCGACCAGCGTCAGCCCGCGCCCGTCTTCAGCGCCCGCACGATCGGGCCGCCGTTTCGGCAGGCGCGGGCTGCTGTCGTGCACTTCAACGGTCAGGTGCTTGCCGGTGCGGCGCAGCCGCAGCCGGCAGCCACCGCGGCCATGCACGGTGGCGTTGGTGACCAGCTCGGAGACCACCAATGCGGCCTCGTCGGACTCGTCGGCTGCGACCATGTCGCCGTCGCTGTCATCGGTGACGTAGGCGGCGGTCAGCCGCCGCGCCCAGCGAGCCGAGGAACCCTCTTGCGCCAACGTGTACTCGGCACGGCCCGCGCGCCGGTGCGCACACATGGCCCTCACTCCCCTTCTCCTTGCCAAGCATCTGCTCAGTGCCCCACCCGGAAAGGCGGTAGACCGTGCGGCTCCGAAGCACCGGAACCACGACACACGGCGTTTCCAGGTGATGCCCGCCCGGTGGCCGTCGAACCATCCTTTCCTTTAACGCACACAGACGGCACTGGGGCACAGGCGCGGCAGGCACGGTGCAGGAAGGAGAGCGGTAATGCCACGATCGCTCCATCTCAGCCCACGGGCCGTGCTGCCTGGCGGCCGGCTGCGCCTCATGCCGCCGACCCGCTACCGGCAGGCGCTGCGGCGTACGCCCGTGTCCTTGTGGAATGACGACATCTCCGACTGGGCCGCCGCGCTGACCTACTACGCGATGCTGGCCCTGCTGCCGGCCCTGCTGGTGACCGTCTCGGTCGTCAGCCTGGCCGATCCGGCCGGGCTGTCCCGGCTCGCCGGCTATCTCATCGACATCGCCCCGGGCGAGTCCGGGGCCGCGCTGGATCGCACGCTGACGGCTATGGCCCGGCATCGCTCCGCCGCGTGGCTGCTGACCGTCGTGGGCGTGATCAGCGCCGTCTGGTCCTCATGCAGCTACCTGGCCGTCTTCCGCCGGGCCCTGCACGCCATGTACCGCACCCACGACAACCGGCCGGCCTGGCGCAAGGCCCCGCGCATCCTGGGCACCGCCGTCCTTCTCCTCACACTGCTGCTGGCGACCGCGTTCGCGCTGCTGGTCACCGGCCCGCTGGCCCGCTCCCTCGGCCAGGCGCTGAGCCTTGCCGACCAGGCCGCCGCCGCGTGGAACATGCTGCGCTGGCCGCTGCTGCTGATCCTGGCCGGAGTGCTCGTCCAGATCCTCTTCCACTCCGGACCACCCGCGACCCGCAGCCTGCGCCGCACCGCGCCGGGCGGCCTGCTGGCCATCGTGCTGTGGCTGGCCGTCTCGGCCGGCTTCGCGCTCTATCTGGGCACCTTCCACACGGTCAGCCGCCTGTACGGATCCCTCGCGGGCTCGGTCGTCTTCCTGATCTGGCTCTGGCTGTCCAACCTCGCACTGCTCACCGGCGCCCAGTTCAACGCCGAACTCGCCAAGCCCGGACGCGAGATGAGGGCCGCCGGGTCAGCGAACGGGCCTGCGCCCGCTGCGCCGCAGCTGCAGGCTGACGAAAACTAGCTCGGCCTCGAACAGCACCCCGCCGGCAACTCCCCATCGGTCGCACCATCCAGGTCCTCGTTGACCGTGAGAGCAGCCGCGGACAGCTGCTGGAGGTCTTGGACGGCATCACGCAGATGCTGGAACAGCTCGGCCTCACCGAGGACGAACGCGAAGCGCTGGGTGGAGATGCTCACGGACACGATCCGCCACATTGACCAGGCCGACGGCGACCGCTGAGAATCACGGAACTCGGTGACGGAGATCGGCCGAGGGGCGATGAGTTTGGGGACCTCGGGCGGTCTACATGTCGAGTACATGATCGCAAAGCGAGCAGCACAGCGACATCACCAGGGAGAGAGCATGTCCTTTCAGGCATACCTGGACAAGATCGAGGACAAGACCGGGCTGACGCCACGCGAGTTCATCGCGCTCGCCGATGAGCGAGGGTTTGGCGATCCGGCCACGAAGGCCGGAGCGATCCTGGAGTGGCTCAAGCAGGACTACGACTTGGGCCGAGGGCACGGGATGGCGCTGGTGCACGTCATCAAGAACGGCGCGAAGATCGACGCGAAACATGTCGGAACAACAGGCTCGCACCGCGACGAATCCGACACGCTCTGGCTCGACGGCAAGTCGACCCGGCCATGAGCACGCCGGTGGCGTGGGCCTCAGGCATCAGGTGTTGGGCGTGCCGCGGTAGACGGTCAGCGCCTCGGGGAGCTTGTCGACCAATACCGCGGCGGGGGCAGGCACGACCTCGCCGTCGTACGCCATGTGGGTGCCGTCCGGCAGCTCCGAGATCAGCAGATTCCGCGCCTTGGCGGCCGCGTACAGCCGGGTACTGGCCAGGCCGCCGGCCAGTGCGGTGGCCAGCAGCCGGGCCCGGCCGGCGCGGCCGGCGTGGGCCAGGCGTACGTCCAGCAGGCCGTCGGCCAGGTCGTCCCGGCGCACCGGGGCCAGGCCGATGCTGCGGTAGATTCCGTTGCCGGCGAACAGCAGCCACAGCGCCCGGCGGCGGCCGTTGACCACCGCATGCAGTGGCTGGGCGCCGCGCAGCACCTTGCCCACCCCGAGCACCGAGGCGAGCGGGCCGCCGATCCGCGGCGACCAGTGTTCGCGCAGGCGCACCAGCTCCGGGTAGATGCCCAGGCTGAAGGTGTTGAGGAAGTACACCGGCTCCCCGGTGAGCGCAGCGCCGCGCTCGAGGCCCTTCAGGGGCCGTATCCGCCCGACGTCGGTGCGCACCGCGCCGCCGGCCGCGATCGCGGCGCAGGTCTCCGCGATGGTCTCCGCACCGAGATCGGCGGCGAAGTGGTTGAACGTACCCCCGGGGAAGACGGCCAGCGGCACCTGGTGCCGCAGCGCCGGGGCCACCGCGGCGCTGACCGTTCCGTCGCCGCCGCACACCCCCAGCGCGCCGCCGCGGCCGGCGGCCTCCGCGGCTGCCCCGTCCAGGACCTTGGGCAGCGGGGCGCCCGCCTCCTCGCGGACGATGATCTTCGCCTGGGGCAGCAGGCTGCGCAGCTGCCGCACCGGGTCCGTCAGCTGCGCTTGTGCCCCGGAGGACGGGTTGACCACGATAACGAGCCCGTCCCCGTCGGGCAGTGCGGGCGCCTCGGTGCGCGGCCGGGCCGGGGGCGGCAGCTGGCTGCGGGACGGGACCATGCCACGGACGGCGTAGGCGGCACCGGCGCCGAGCGCGGCACCGGCCAGCACATCGCTGGGATAGTGCACCCCGGTGTAGATACGAGAGAACGCCACCGAGGCGGCCACCGGCGCCAGGGCCGCACCCCAGCGGCGCGATTCCAGCCCGGCGCCCACGGTGAACGCCGCCGCGGAGGCGGCATGCCCCGAGGGGAACGAGGTGGTGAACGGCTGCCGCGACAACTGCCGCACCACCGGCACCGCGTCCAGCAGCGGCCGGGGCCGGCCCACGGCCCGCTTGCCGAGCGTGTTGACGGCGGCCGAGGAGAGCGCGAGGGACGCGGCGCCACGGACCGCCGCCCGGCGGCCGCGGCTCCCTCCCAAGGCCCACATCCCGGCGGCGATGCCAAACCACAGCACGCCGTGATTCGCGCTCCGGCTCAACCGCGGCAGCACCTCCTCCGCACCCGGCCAATGCCGAGCGGCCACCGCTTCAAAAGCCGCCCGATCAGCGCCACTGAGCGACCCGTACACCTTGCGACCTGCCTGTCTGTTCATGAGCACCCTCATACCCGCACCCGACGCCGCGCGCCCCTATTGGTCACCCAGGCGAGATCTCATGCTGTCAGGACCGGCATACATGGAGGCATACGCGGAGGTGAGTCGGCGAAACCCTCACCTTGAAATGTCTGGAGCCCAGCGACCGGGGGCAAACGCCGCTATGGGCGACGCACATTCGATTCAGGGAGCGCAGCATGGCGAAGCGATCAGGAAATTGGGAAGACGGCGAGATCTTGTTGACGGCGGCGGGTCACGTGGCGGTGGAGCAATTCGACGGCAGTTCCAGCTGCGTGAGCCGGGCACGCGATGCGGCATCGG
This sequence comes from Streptomyces boninensis, assembly GCF_048572725.1. NCBI lineage: Bacteria > Bacillati > Actinomycetota > Actinomycetes > Kitasatosporales > Streptomycetaceae > Streptomyces > Streptomyces boninensis. The sequence goes on along the minus strand of NZ_CP183837.1, from coordinate 3,309,673 downwards.
CCTTTCTCGCCGATCTGGCTCCCGCCCGGCCCCCGAACTCACCGGAGAACAACAACGACGTGCTCCTAGTGGTCAGCGAGCTCGCCGCCAACAGCGTCCGCCACGCCCCCGGCCCTTTCACCCTCACCCTCCGCGACACCGGCGACGCCGTCCACGTCGCCGTCCGCGACACCAGCGCACGATTTCCGCAGCTGCTCCCTATGAACCGTTTCGGGACCGGTGGCATCGGCTGGAACCTGATCCGTCTGCTGGCGTGCGACCACTACGCGGTCGCCGAACCGGACGGAAAGTCCGTGCACGTCTTCCTGCCCTGGTGACCGCGCCCTTCCCTGACCGGCAATGGCCGCGGTCACCAAAAGCGCGCGAGCACGGATTCCCGCACCCGTCCAGCCGCTGCCGCCACTCAGCTGATCAGCTCGCGCTCAGCGCGAACGTATGGCCGGAAGGATCGGCGAACACCCGCACACCCTCCCGCCCGTTGTCATCGCGGGCCTCCACCGGCCGGGCCCCGAGGCCGATGGCCTCCCGTTCGGCCGCATCCATGTCGCCGGCGTCCACGAAGATGTACAGGTGCGCATCGTGCGGATCCTCCGCCTTCGGCCACACCAGCTGCGTGTAGCCCGGATGCCGGTGCAAGGCCAGCAGGACGCCACCCGGGCCCGTGATCTCAATGAAGTCCGAGCTCGCCGTCCACCGGGCCTCGCCGCCGAGCAGGTCCGCGTAGAAACTCGCCAGCGTTTCTATGTCGTCGCATTCCAAGACGAACACACAACTCTTTCTGACACCCATGAATCGCTCCGTTCCAGAGATTGCGGCGGTTACGCGAAGGCAGGAATGGTCTGCGCCGGGGCCGCGGCGAGCAACCTGCTGAACCGGTAGCGGCCGGTTGCTGCGCTGCGCTCTCCGGCATTGATGCCCAGCATGACTCGAGCTACCCCGAATTGGTCGCCGTTCGCGCCCGCGTCCACGTTGCTGTTCTCCAACCCGGACGCCTCCTCCCGCGCCGACCAGCCCCGCGTCCCGAGGCCCGCATCGCACCCCCGGGAGGCACATCTCGTGGGGTGGGTCGGGGCTTGATCGCAGCGTCTTCTGTGGGCGCGACGAGGCCATCAGCACGCACTTCGCACCGGGCAGAATCATGCAGCAACTCACCCACAGCGAGGCACTCAGCCTCGTCTGCGAGGGTGCAGTCGGCCGCATCGCCTTCCAGCACCAAGCCATCCCCTACACGGCCGCCGATACTCACGTCCTGCGCGCCGACACATTGCTCCTCCGCAGCCACGGTGAGCCTGCCTTCACCCCCGAAGGCCAGCCGCAAGTTGTGGTCTTCGAAACCGACAACATCGACCCCGCCAACCGCACCGGTTGGAGCGTCAACATCGTCGGCCACGCCAATGAAGCCATCTTCACCGGCTTTCCCAAGGTGCCGCAGATCGTCCGCACCGGCGCTCACCTGATCTTCCGTACTCCCTCCCGACGCAGGCTCCGCGTCTTCACCGAACTCACCGACGGCTCCTACCTGTCGGTCCTGCCGAGCCAGAGGCCAATGCCCGCGGCGGCCATTCAGGGCTCCTGCGGAGAGTTCGAGGGCTGATCGTGTGCCAGAGAGGCAGCGATGCGACGCAGGCCCGCGTCGATCTCGTCTGGTGTGGGGTCTGGCGGTGCCATGAGCCGAACGCGGTCGAGTTGGCGATGGAGCTCGCGTTGGCTGACGTGCCGCCCCCACCACTCCTCGATAGCGGACACTGCGAGCGTGAGCGCCGTGTGGAGCCGTGCGCCGAGTCGCTGCTGCGGGAGCGTGATCATTTCTCCAGGCGGGCGCGGACGGTTTTCCCGCCTTCCTCGGCACGCAGGAAGTGGATCAGCTTCGCCCCGAGGCGCTCCACGAGGCGGAGCCCGCGTTGATTCTCTGCCTCGGCGGGGGGAGGTGGCGGCGACAGCGTGCCGGCTGTGGCGCCGAATGCAGGAGAGGGGTCGGATACGTCGATGAGCAGCGCTGCGTCTTCAAGGGCAGCTAAGCGCAAGCGCATAAGCTCACTGGCCACCTGTGCGTGCCTGATCGCGTTGGTCACCAACTCCGACACGATCAAGACCGCGTCATCGACGTCCCCGGGCCACGTCCAGAGCGTCAGCACGCCGCGAGCCTGTATCCGGGTGAGCCGCACAGACCTGTCGACCATGGTGTAGTCCATGGCCCACTCCGGCACTCGATGGCGAACTGCTGGTTGTTCCCAGCGTGGCCGGGTTCGCGACGGCTAAGTGCCACAAACTTGTGGCACTGCTACAGACCCACCCAGGCCGCCATGTGATCGAGAGTGTCCCGGGGGTGCGACGCGCTTGGCGGACGAGGGCGCGAATGGTTTCGCGGGCCGGGGGGTAGTAGCGCGTCTGCTCGGGCGCAATCCGCCGAGCCTTGAGCATTTGTTCCAGCTGCGCGGGAGGTGGACCAGCCGCCCGGGAAGTGCAGGCCACGGGACTGCTCGACAGCCTCCCCGTACTGCCTCATTTCGATCAGCGTGGAGGTGCGGTGGAGATTGACGTTGGTGGGGCCGAAGCTCATCCACAGCACGTCGCCGGCCTCGCCGGTGCGCCTCGCCAACTTCTCAGCCTCGTCGAGGTGCTTGGTGACAGAGCTTTCGTTGCGGGCGCGGGCGTGCAGTACGGCGCTGCCGAGGTGCAGCTGGCCGGACACGGCGAGACCCTCGCGCCCTGGGCCGGCCTGCTCAAGGTGGCGGCGGCCGAGACCAATAAGACGATGCCCGATGGCGCATTCGCCGCCACGGAAGTAGGCCAGGGCGCGCATGTACTGGCGGGCGGCACCGAGCAGCGGGTCCGAGGCGCGCTCAGCAGCCCAGCCCATGCGGTCCAGAGCGACCGTGGACAGGTCGGGGAAGCCAAGCTTGGTGGCGACGTCGTGGGCGGTGCGGTATGTGGAGCCGAGAGCTTGCCACAGCTCGGTGGCCGGTGCGCGATGGGCGGCGGCGGTGAGCTGGTCGGCGGTCCGGACTGGAAGGTCGGGGTCGTCTCCAATGTCGTACAGGTCGAGTGCCTCGCGGATCGGGCGGATCAGACCGAGGAGGCGGTCTTGCTGAAGTTCGGTCACGTAGGGCTGGCCTTTGAGCGCGGCGACGTCGATGCGGAGTTCCTCGGCGACGGCTGCGATCAGGCCGGAGGACGCCGTGCGCGTGCCCTCCTCGACCGCGCGAAGCAGGCTGTAGGAGTACGGGATTCGGGCAGCGAGATCGGGGGCGGGCATCCTGGACTCCGTTCCGTGCAGCCACTCGGAACCGTACCCCCGCTGGACAGCGAGGGAACTGCGTTCGCCTCCACGGGCTTTGCTCCGTGGAAGTGTCGTCGTGTGGTGGGATGAGGCATGGCCTCCCGCGTTCTGTACCTGTTCGGATCCGCCGCCCCGCCCGTCTTCGATATCCGCGGCGTTGTGAAGACCGCCCAGGCGGACGGATGGGACATGTGCCTGGGGCTGACACCGACCGCGGCCCGCTATCTGGACGAGCAGCTTCCGGAGCTGGAGGCGCTGACCGGGCACCCTGTGCGCTCGCAGTACAAGCTGCCCGGACAGCCGGACGCGTGGCCGTCGTGCTCGGTGGCGGTACTGGCACCAGCCACGTTCAACTCGATCAACCAGTGGGCGCTCGGCATCACGGAGAAGTTCGTGGTGGGGTTCCTCGCGGAGGCCATCGGCAAGGGCATTCCGCTGGTGACGATGCCGTGCGTGAACCTCGCTTTCGCCAAGCACCCGCAGTTCGAGCAGTCCATTGCCGCGCTGCGCGGTGCCGGCGTGGAGGTGCTCTACGGGGACGGCGGCTTCGTGCCGCATCCGCCGGGCGGCAGCAAGCCGAACGAGTACCCCTGGGAGCTGGCGCTCGATGGGGCAGCCCGCCGCACACGCTGAAACCCCTTTCGCCCGGTGGTTAGGCGAAGGGGCGTCGTCTGCGCGGCTCGGCCTGTCCTGATCGACTGGGGGCATGGACAGCAGGGTCAGGACGGCATTCCGATGGGGCTCCGCGGGGTAGCTCCGCGTCCAGGTCTGGCCCTGGTGACAGCGGCCAGCCTTGATCCCCCGTAGGCCTTTACTCGAACAGGCAGCGGTTGGAGCGGCTCCAGGCGAGCCGTTCCTCAAGTTCCTCTAGTAGACCCTCGCGGACCCAAGTCACCTGCGGCTCGTGCCCCTGGGAGGCCAGCCGACGCACGAGATCGAGGTTCTGCTGCTGTCTGTCGATCACGGCATCCACGACGCCGACGGTTGTGGTGAGGCCGTAGGAGTTGCAGAACAGCTCCAGGCGGCGGCGTCGGTCGGGCGGTTCTGGATAGCGCAACCAGCGCAGGCACTCGGCGTCATCACGGAACGGCGCGACGTATTGCAGCGCGTAGGCCACATCGTGCATCCGCGGCGCCGGTCGGGCGAAGTCCCAGTCGATGATCCCCGCGGGGCGGTTGCCCTGCCATACCACGTTCCACGGGCCGAAGTCGCCGTGGCAGACCACGTGGCCCTTGCTGGGTGCGATGGCGCCGTCGGCCCAGGCCGCGTCGTCCGGCGGCGAGAAGCCCGCGGTCGCGTCGTGGTACTCGCGCACCATCCGGGCCATGGCGGACAAGCCCTGGTCACCCACTACTTTGGCCCACCCCGAGGATCCGCAGTCGCCGCTGATAAAGGTGAGTACCTCCCGGCCCTGCTCATCGAACCCCAGGGGCCGGGGTGCGTAGGGGAAACCCACCGCTTCCAGGTGCCTGAGCAAGGCATGGACCGTCGGAGTCCAGGGCTCGGCTGGGCGGCGAATGGTGTCTCCGACTCGTACCACCTTCCGGTGGGGCTGGTCCTGCAGCATGTGCTCGCTCACCATGCGCGGGACGCTACCGCCTCATGGCAGCCCTCAGCCTCCCGATTGCGGCCGGCAACGGGCGACGACCAGCGACAACGAACAGAAGGAGGGCGACATGTCCGCCATACGCGACAAGCGCCCCAGGCATCCTTCTGCGTGGCGCCCACGGCAGGAGCCGCGACGGAGGGCTGGCCGTGGGGGCGGGGTTGTGATCATCGGAAATGTCCTGATGGTGCAGATGGCCGGCCGATTGCCGCGAAGCCGGCAGCGTCGGCGGGGCAGCGAATCGGCGCCCGCATCTCTGGCATAACTTTTGCTAGAATCGCGTCATGGCTGACGACGAGCTGACGGCTGACCAGGATCCGACGGTGTCGGTGTCCGTGTCGTTCCACTCCAGCGTGATCGGTGCGGTCCGCGGCAGGGTCGGGAAGCGTGGTGTGTCCTCGTACGTTGAAGCCGCGGTGCGGCGGCAGATAGAGCGCGACAACCTCCAAGCGCTGGTGGAGGCGAACGAGGAGATCCATGGCGAGCTGACCGCGCAGGAGATCCAGGCAGCGCGCGAGGAGATCTACGGATCCGGCGCGCGCGGCGCGGTCGCGTGAGCGGCACCTGGGTGCTGGACAGCGAGGCGTTGTCCCTCTATCTGCGGGCTGACCGGAAGATGACGGCTCGACTCGCCGTCGCGGTGGAGGATGACATCCGAGTGGTTGTCGCGGCGGCCACGATCGTGGAGGCCGACCACGCGTCGGTGCACCCGGCCCGCCTGGACTGGGTGCTGTCTCAGCTGGCCGTCGTGCCGCTCACCCGCGATCTGGCGCGTTCGGCGTCCCGGCTGCTGAAGAGCGCCGGCCTGCACGGCCACAAGTACGCGATCGATGCGATGGTCGTCGCGACGGCGCTGGCGGCGGCGGACAAACCGGTGACGGCGCTCACCTCCGACCCGCAAGACCTGACTGCCTTGCTCGCCCACCGTCTGGACCGTGGTGGCCCCGGCCGCCCGGCCGATCCGTCCAAGGCGCGGGTCCTGCCTGTCTGACGCGCTCACCTGCACAGCCTGCCCGTCTCCTGCGTGGATTTCCGTCCCGAGTGCCCCGGAAGATCGCGACGCTCGCGGAGGCGGGTGGATACGCTGACCGGGCGCAACCTGCCGAACCTGAAGGAACAAGAAGGCGGAACAGGAGCGAGAGGCAAAGGAGGGCGGCCGATGAGTCCGGCTCGTCGCTGGCAGGACGTGAAGGCGGAGGCGCACCAGCGTCACCCGGAACTGGCCGATCCGCGGCTGCGGGAGCGCGCGGATGCCGAGCTGGATGCTCAGGTCGCCGGCTTCCATCTGGGTGAGCTGCGCAAGCTGGTCGGCAAGACCCAGGCCGAGGTGGCGGCCGCGATCGGTGTATCCCAGTCGCGCATCTCGCAGATCGAGAATGGTGACCTCGACGCCATGGAACTGGAGACCCTGCGCGCCTACGCCGCCGCTCTCGGCGGCCATGTCGATGTCACCGTCAGCATCGGCCCGCACGCCGTGAAGGTCGCCTGAGGGCTCCGTCGGAACTGAGCTTCCTGCTGCGGGGGACCGCCCTCGGCGCCGACTGCGATCACTGCAGCTTCATGGCTGCCTGCCAGGCCGGCCCTGCCGGGAACCGTAGGAGAAAGCCTGGACTGACTGCAGGCACCCGATCGTGAACAACGTGAAGATGTGAGGGAATTCGTCGATCGGGACGACAACGGCTGGACACCACCGGAGACTGCCCGGCGAGGACGCTGGGGCCCGCCGTCCAGGCTGCGCATAGGCACCAGGCGCCGGTGCTCCGCGAGGTACTGGAGTACTTCGCCGTCGGCGGATCCTCCGAGTGCTGTCCGGCCGTCCCGGGCTACCGGAACGGACACGGTGCAGCCATGTTTTGAGTGCCCCCTCGGACTCGAACCTGCGGTTGGCTGCCGATCGGCCCGTGTTCTAGACACGCGGCTTTGACCTGGGCTTTCCCCCTATCCGGGGCAGGCCCCCGCCGGCTCGACTCGCCTGGCCTTCAGCGAGGGCGCACATCGTGGTCCTCCACTGCGCCCGGAACACGCACCTGACCTGCGGTTCCTCTGAGGCAGAGGCGACCGCAGGTTTGCGCCCACGGCAGGGCGCTGGGCAGAAGGATGGTGGGGGTGAGCAGGGGCGGGGCTTTGGCCGGCTGGTGATCAGCGGGGCCTTTGAGCCGATGAGGGCCGGGCGATGGGGGTGATGTCTCCGGTGGCCTGGGCGGGCCGGCGGAGTCGGGGTGGGGCTCTCGATGTGTATGTGCGCAGTGGCTGTGCGGTGGTGGTCTCGGGCGTGGCCGCGTACTCGTCGTATGTGCATCAGCGGGCATTCGCGCTGCAGGGCGGGGCCGATCCGGTGAGCGCTGCTCTGTGGCCGCTGTCCGTTGACGGTCTGCTCGTCCTGGCGACCGTGGGACTGCTCCGGCTGGATAGTGCTGCAGGGCGACGGGAGCGCTGCGTGATCTGGGCGGCGTTTCTGCTGGGCATCGTGGTGTCCCTGGCAGCCAACATCGCGGTGGCTCCCGCGCTGGCTTGGCGCCCTGTGCTGGTGGCGGGTTGGCCGCCGGTGGCGCTCTTGCTGTCCGTTGAGTTGCTGCTTCACAGGCGTGGAGCGCGGGGTGTTGTGCAGGCTGAGTCTGCCGGTGGGGATTGTGAGGATGATCCATTGAGCCCTTTCCAACCTGACGGCGTGGCCTGGCGGTTGGCGGGCTGTACGAACCGGCGAAGCTCCTGGTAGACGGGTTCACGACCAAGATCACCCGTGCCGACCAGGAGCTTCGTGTGCTTGTCTATCCATCGGCGATCGATCTGTCCAGTGCCCACCTGCGCCGCCTCGCGGGGCATCTCACGGTTCGCCGCCGCGAGATCGGCACCCGGTGGCGCCGTGTCACGCCGGGCCGTCAGGCTCTGCTGGTCCTGGCCCATCTGCGGTGCGGCGACACCTATGCCCAGCTCGCCGCCGGGTTCGGCATCGGGATCGCGACGGTCTACCGCTACGTCCGCGAGGCGATAGAGGTCCTGGCCGCGCTGGCTCCCAGCCTGGCCGAGGCGATGCGGACCGCGAGCCGCCTGGCCTTCGTGATCCTCGACGGGACGCTGCTGCCGATCGACCGGATCGCCGCCGACACCCCGTACTACTCCGGCAAACACAAGCGGCACGGCATGAACGTCCAGGTCCTCACCGATCCCTTCGGGCGGCTGCTGTGGGCCTCGCCCGCGCTGCCCGGCTCAACCCATGACCTGACCGCCGCCCGCACCCACGGCATCGTCGACGCGCTCGCCGAAGCCGGCCTCAAGTGCTGGGCCGACAAGGCGTACCAGGGCGCCGGCGGACCCGTCCGGGTGCCGTTTCGTGGCCGTCGCCTCAAGCGGTGGCAGCGTCAGCACAACAGCACACACGCCAAGATCCGCTGCCTCGGCGAGCAGGCCATGGCCACCCTCAAGGGCTGGCGCCTCCTGCGGAAGCTCCGGTGCAGCACGAACCGCATCACCAACTTCGTGAAGGCCATCCTCGTCCTTCACCACGCGTCAGTGTGAGGTTGGAAAAGGCTCACTGATCGGGTGACGTGATCTGCGCCCGCACCGCACGAGGCTCCCGCGCCGTTGAGGGAGGTGTTCGAAGTCTCAACCCATCGGCACAGGAGATGCTGCCTCGTTGGTTCCCTATCCTGCCGCACTCGACCTGCCTCATGCGCTGGTCGAGTGGGTCACCATGCTCGTCGTCACCCGCGAGGGTGGCCGTCGCTGCAAGCTGCCGCCGCACCAGCGCGCGCTGGTCGGCCTGGTGTACCTGCGTCGGCACGACACCTTGTCGCAGCTCGCGGCCGGGTTCGGTATCTCGGTGGGCACTGCCCACGCCTACATGGCGGCGGTCATCGACCTGCTCGCCGGCCGCGCGCCCGGCCTGCTGCGCACCCTCCGCGAAGACGATCCGGACTACGTTCTGCTCGACGGCACCCTCGCCGAGTGCGACCGGGTCGGCGACAGCCGCGCCGACTACTCGCACAAACACCGCCGGCACGGGGTGAACGTCCAGGTGATGACCGCCCCGTCCGGGCAGGTGCTGTGGCTCTCGCCCGCCCTGCCCGGCCGGGCCCACGACCTGACAGCGGCCCGCACCCACCGCATCATCCGGATCTGCGAACGCCAGGGCGTCCCCATCCTCGCCGACCGTGCCTGCATCGGCGGTGGCCCCTGGGTCACTACACCCCGGCGGCGTCCGCCCGGCCTCGAACTGCCACCGACCGAGCACGCCCTCAACCGCGGCCTCGCAGCCGTCCGAGCACCGGTAGAACGAGGCGTCGCCAGGCTGAAGTCCTGGCGCATCTTCCGCAGATCGCGCTGCAGCCCGAATCGAATGTCGCCAATGGCCAGAGCGGTCCTCACCCTGGAGCGGCAACGCTGAAAGACCTCACTGAGCCTCTTTCATCCCGTCCTACGGGAGGGGAAACGGACTGGTCAGCGAGGATGGTGACGTGACAGAGCCCCTCGTCGGTGGGGTGTTACGTTCGATGTCCCGAACGAGCTCGTTGAGAGGACGTTAAGTCCGTTTCTCGTATTGGCCGCGTCGGGGCTGGGTGAGGATGCCTTGGCGGGCGAGTTGTCCCAGGCGGGAGCGGGTGACGTTCACCGTGGCCTCGTCGGTGGGCAGGCCGAGCAGTTCGTGGAGTTCGCGTGCTCGGAATGGCTGGCCGGGATGGTTGTTGAAGACCGCGAGGATCTGCTGGTAGGTGTCCGCGGTCGGCTGGTCCGGTCCGGCCGGTGATGCGTCCTGGGCGGGGACCAGGCTCTCGAGGTTCTTGCGGGTGACGGCCAGCTCGGCGAGTCGGCCCTCGGCCTCATCGAGTGCCGCGGTCAGCTCCTGGATTCGCCCTCGCAGTCCGTGGGCGTGTGCGGTGGCCTGCTCGTGCTGCTCGCGCAGGAGTTGAAGGAGTTCGGTGACGTTCACGCGGCCAGCTCCATGTCGTCTCGCCAGGGCGGGGTGCGGGTGGTGAGGCGGCTGAGCATGCCGGCGGTGGCGGCCCAGTAGACGCGGGAGGCGGCGTTGTCGGGCCGGTGGTCGTAGTCGCGGGCGAGGCGGCGGTGCAGCATGAGGGTGCCGTTGACCTGCTCCACTCGCCACCGCAGGGGTTGGGAACGAAGCCTTTGCCCTGGTCGGCGGCGTTGCGACGGACGACCTCGAGGGTGATGTCGTTCATCGCTCCGTGGATGATGACGGCGTCCTTGAAGCCCTGGTCGACCAGGGCCTTCTCCAGACGCATCCCGCAGCGGTCGGCTGCCTGGTCCAGCAGCGTGATGCCGGCCACGTTGTCGTGCGCGCTGGCCGGCAGGACCACCACGCCGATGATCAGGCCCGGCGTGTCGACGGCGAGTCGGCGTTTCCTGCCCGGCGTCTTCTTGTTCGCATCCAGCCCCGTGGTCTCCTTCGGCACCCCGGCCGCCGCGCGGACGGACTGGGTGTCGATAATCACCAGCGAGGGGTCCTCTAATCGACGGGCCCGCTCCCTCACCAGGCACCGCAGGATCTCCTGTATTCGCTGGTCTAGGCCGTCCTCGCGCCACAGGGTGAAGTAGTAGAACACCGCCGACCATGCCGGGAAGTCATGGGGCAAGAAGCGCCATTGGCAGCCGGTCCGATGCTGATAGAAGATCGCGTTCACGACCTCCCGAAGGTCGCAGGACCCGGGATCCCCGGTCGCCGACCGCGCCACTCGGTCCTGCTTCCAGGCCGTGATTATCGGCTCGATCAACGGCCACTGCTCGTCCGGTAAGTCGCTGGGGTACCGCTCTCTCTTCATGGCCCGCACCTGAACATGAACATGCCCACCAGCTGACCCGGACAGCGATCAGTACCACGATCGAGCGATCATGAACCGGGGAAGATCAGACTTAACGTCCTCTGAGTGGCTCGGGGAGGACTACGTGGCCGCACACCCTCGCGGCATAACCGTCACGTGTCCAAGATCGCGGGGAAACTTCAGGGCCGCGGGGATCTTGGAGAAGGCGTGGAAGTCGAAGCCTTCCAGGGTGACCTGCTGCTCGAACCGGGCTTTGCGCAGGCGGCGTTCGAAGGCGACGGTCTCCCGGCGGGTGATCTCGTCCTGGCAGAGGGCCTGGAGGGAGTCGAGGTGGCCGAGTTCGCCGCCGTGGGCATGCGACAGGCGGGCATCGAGGGTCTCGAGCATCCCGGACAGCCGCAGCGTCTTCAGCGACTCCCGCAGGGCGGTGGTCATCACGCTCATCAGGCGACACCGCCTTGACCCTGGTCATCGCGGTCTGCGGTCTCCGTGTCGGGGGTCGCGGCGGCGCCGAACAGCCGCTGCGGCCCGTGCAAGAAGGCGGACGCGCCGGCGTCCCCGCTGCCCTCGGGCTCCGGAGCGGTCTCGGTGGCGGCGATCAGGATGCCCTTGATGGTGCGATAGGACGGGTCACCGACGGCGATGGCCTTCGCGCAGGCGGCCTCCAGCCGGCGCTCGCCGTACGTCTTGCGCAGACCGAGAATCCCTTGGGCGGCGCGGAGCCGATAGAGCGCGTTGACCTCCAGCAGCTAGGCGACGACCTCGACGCAGGCATCACCGACCGCGGCGGCCTGAGTGCGGCACCAGGTCGGCGTCCGCATGTGGAAGGCGATCTTCTCCGGCGGGTAGTCCGCGTTGTCGGTGCGCTTGCCCTGCTCCAACGCGGCATGGGTCTTGACCAGCTCGCCGTGGTGGAAGACCTGCACCATGGTGGCCGTCGAACGGATGTCGACCTTCTGCCCGATCAGCTTCCAGGGCACCGAATACAAGGTGCGGCCCTGGCTGCGTGAACACTCCGGTGCCGAGATCATCTGCAGGGATCGGGCGAGTGCGTACTCCAGCGCGATCCGCGACGCGGCCCCCGAAGCACAGGAGATCGCCGACCGCTGGCACTTGCTGGCCAACCTCTCCGCTGCGGTCGAGAAGACCTGCCACTAGCATCGCCCCTGCCTGCGTAAACACGCCGAGGCAGAGCGCGATACGGCACCGTCACAGGTCATCAACCCGCTGCCGCCACCGACCCTGCCGCCGTCAAAGATGGCTGTGGTTGCTTGACCAGAGGAAATCGATCTCCGGCATCGCCCGCGAACTGCACCTGGATCGCAAGACCGTCCGGCGCTTCCGCGACACCGGCCTCGACGAGCTGCTGGCCTCCGCCCGGCACGGACGCCCGAAGGGCGTGTTGGAGCCGTTCACCGAATACCTCACCGACCGCTTCACCGCCGGGATCACCAGCCCGACCGACCTGTTCCGTGAGATCCGAGACCGCGGCTACCGGGGCAGCGACCTCCCGGTCCGCCGCTACGTCGCCGGGCTCAAGGCCGGCACCGTCGAGCCCGCCCGCGGCGCCATCCCCAGTCCACGCAAGATCACCAAGTGGATCATGCTGCCCCGGGACAGCCTCAGCCGCCACGAGGAAGGCCAACTCCTGGACGTCCGCCTGGCCTGCCCCGGCATCGCCCGGGCCTGCGACCTGGCCCGCACCTTCCACGACCTCCTCCAGCACCGCCAAGGCGACCAGCTGCTGGCCTGGGTGCGCGAGACCGAGCGCAACGCTCCCGCCCCTGTCCTCACCTTCGCCCAGGGCCTGTGCCTCGACCTGAAGGCCGTCACCGCCGGCCTCACCCTCCCCTGGAGCTCAGGCATCGTCGAAGGCCACGTCAACCGCATCAAGACGATCAAGCGGACCGTGTACGGCCAAGCCTCGTTCCGCCTCCTCCGCACCCGAATCCTGCTCCGGGCATGAGCCGGGGATTCACGGAATCGATGCTGTTGGTGATCTTCAGGTCGTCAGTCTCCTGCAGAGTTGCTGGAGTTTGCCCTTTGGACGCGGTGGACGCCGGGGTGTGGTGCCGGGTGGGAAGCACTCGCTGAGACGGACAATGTTGGTTCCGGCTGCGGTCAGGACGTGCTGCACGTGGGTCTTGGCAAGGCCGTGGTAGCGGCAGTTCCGCAGGCCGTGGGCATGGACAGTTTCGGAGACCGTGGCCTCGCAGCCAGCGCGGATCGCATATCGGCGCTGCCAGGGGTCGGTGTTCTGCTCGTGCCGGATCCGTGTCTGGATCTCCTGCTGGGGCTGTGGCAGCAGGAATATGTGGCGTCCTTTGCCGTCGGTGTTCCCGGTGCACCGCAGCCGGTCGACGCACTCACGGCAGGCTTTGCGCGGGAAGAGTACGGACAGCCGCGGGTGCCCGTCACCGAAGGCCGGTTTCCAGGGCGGACTGGTGACACCGTCGGGGCAGGTGAGGGTGCGGGTCTGCCAGTCGACCTGGAAATCCTCCTTGGAGAATCCAGGACGCTGGCCGGCCAGAGGATCGTCACGGACCGGTCCGAAGAGGGTGATGCCCCACTTCTCGGCGGCGTGGTGGATGCTGTCCGGGGTGCTGTAGCCGCCGTCGACCACGTGCTCCACCTGCAGGAATCCTTGGACGGTCAGCCCTTGGTGGATGCGTTCGAGGGCGTCGATGTCCTGTTCCGGGGCGGGACGGGTGACGACCTGCACGATCACGTTCGGGCCGGTGTCGTCGCAGGTCTCCGTTTGATGGTCGCGGTAGCCGATCCAGTCGCGTTTCCCGGCCGCGGTGATCTTGTGGCTGTAGCGGGCCTCGGGATCGTGCGGGGTGACGATCTCGAGGCTGGACCAGGGCACCCGAGCGGTTGCCGGGTCCGGCCGGCCATCAGCAGAGGTCCTGCCGGTGCTGCGCTGTTCCATCTTCCGCCGGCTGGCCCGGTCCCGGGTTGACTTGGGTCCCCGCCAGCGCAGTTGGCCATCCTCGTCGTACCAATACTGCTGCACCCACACCTGCCGCAGGACCTGAACGGCAGGCAGATGCCGCAGCCTGGGCGGGGCGTCAGCCTCATGGGTGGCGCGCAGAATGCGCATGCCGTCCGCGCCGACCTCCAGGACATAGGCGAGCAGCGCCTCCCCGCCACGCGGCAGCCGGTCGTAGCGCACCGGGCGGCCGTAGCGGTCGGCCCACTGCGGTGTGATGAGACCGGCAAGCCAGTCCTCGGCATGCACCGCAAGTTCCTCCAGGGCCAGCCGCAAGGTCTCGGCGACCAGCTCACCTCGGTTGAGCCGACGGACCGCCGCGAGCACGTGAGTGGAGTCAGTGCGCAGCCGTCCGCGCCGCTTGACCAGGCCCGCAGCCGCCAGGCGCTCGACCATCAACGCCAGCAGCCGGTCCGCCCGGTCCCCTTGGCCCATGCGGTCGCGGAACTCGCTGAGCACCGAGAAGTCAAACCCCGCGTCGTCCAGCTCGAGTCCCAGGCAGTACTTCCAGTCCAGGCGACAGCGCACCGCCTCGGCGGCCTGCCGGTCGCTGAGGTTCTCCGCGTACTGCAGCACCGACACCAGCGCCAGCCGGGCCGGCGACAGCCCTCGCCGACCATCAGCCGGATACCAATCAGCGAAGTCCTCGTCCGTGAACAGCCCGTCCAGGCGGTCCCGCACCCACATCGCCGCCGTGCCCCGCGGATTGCTTGCCCGCGCCATCCGCACCGTCATCGGCGGAATCACCCGCCCGGCACTAGATCCCATCGCCACCACGGCCACCCCCTCCGACCGCCGAATCAACCCCGCCACCTGCAGCAGAGCATCCAGAAGGCCGGCAGCGAAACGCTGAAATCGGGCGAACACGCCGCCGGACACGATGTAGATCACCAACAGCATCCGGAATCGCGGCCTGAACCATTTCCGCCGTCGTCGACAGCTGCCCGAAACGGATCACCTCAAGCGGCACCGACGGAAGAACTCCCGGCCGAGTTGGAGGCATCCCCGCGTCTGCGGGGAGCACGGCGAGGCGCACTTCGCGATGTCGATCTCGCCGGGACCATCCCGCGGGAGCGGGGCAGCTGAGCTGGAGTACGGCCTGCTGAGCGATGGACGACGGAACGACCCGCGGAGATTCGCGATCTGCAAGTTCGCCATGGAGCACACCCGGGAGCATGGCGAGCCGCCGACGCTCCGGCAGGTCGTTGATCATGTCGGGCTGCGCAGCACGTCCAGCGTGTACCACCACCTGAAGTCGGCGGGCATGCTCGGGCTGATCCTGCAGGCGAGCAGAACGCTCTAGGACGGACTCAACCGAGCCGCAGGTGGTGCAGCATCATGAGCGCGGCGACGGCGTTGGCGGAGCGGATCTCGCCTCGGGCCGCGAGGTCGGGAATGTCCTTTAGCGGTACCCACTCGCGGCGCTCGGACTCGAAGTCGTCTTCCGGGTGCCCGACGTACTCGGCGCCCTCCGACCAGTACACGTGATGGCGGGAGTCCGACAGCCCATTCGATGGCTCTACCGTCAGCAGGTGATGCAGCTCGCCGGTGGGCTTCCACCCGGTTTCTTCCAGCATTTCGCGGGCGGCCGCCGCCGCCAGGAGCTCGCCGTCCTCGACGACTCCGGCGGCAATCTCCCACCCCCACGAGTCGGTGATGAACCGGTGCCGCCACAGCAGTAGTACCTCGTTCGCCTCGTTCACGGCGGTGGCAAGGGCTACGGGCCGCTGCCGAAGAAGGTAGTGGTCGAGGTGACGGCCGTTCGGCAGCTCGACGTCGGCGAGGTTCACCCTCAGCCACTGGTTCTCGTACACGGTGTGCTCGCCGAGGTTCTTCCAGACCGACACGCGCGCGCCCTTTCTCCTGGGTATTGCTGCCCCGCCCATCCAACACGGCGTGGGCCTACAGTGGGAATCTGAGGGCATCGTCGATCTGCTCGGCTGCTTCAGCGGTGGCGGTGTTGCCGTGCTCGGCGAGGGTCTGGCGTACGGACCGGAAGCGGTCGCGTAACCGCTGGGACTCAATGCCCTGGGCTGTGCCGACCATCTCCATCGCCGTCGCTGCCGCCTGCTCGGCGTCGCCTTTGCGTAAGTCGACGTTGGTGAGCGTGGCCAAGCGGTGGACGCGGCCTCGGGTATGGGCTTGGGCCCGTACGGCTTCGCGCGCGAACTTCTGCGCCGGGCCCATGTCCCCGAGGCTCATTAGCGCTTCGGCGAACTGCACCTCCACCAAACCAGGCTGTACATAGCCGGTCTCGGCGGGCTCCTCGTCCCGGCGAATCCTGCCGACAGCCTGCTCGGCAAGGGTCATGCAGCGGTGAGCGCCGTTCTGGTCGCCCATCCGCGCAAACGCCTTCGCCTGCATCGCGTACAGGTCAGTGGCCAGGGCGTGAGTGATGTGCGCGCCGGCGGTGCGCAGGCCGGCCTCGGCGAACGCGACCGCCTGCCGGTACTCGTGCAGGTAGAGCGACTGGTTGACCAGGAGCGCTATTACGTAGCCGCCGAATCCGCGGTCGCCTGATGCCTTCGCCAGCCTCAGAGCCTGATAGAAGTAACGCTGCGCGAGCCCTTGAGCATCGGCGTCGTACGAGCAGATTCCCGCGACGGCCGCCAGGCCGCCAGCGGCACGGTGAAGCTCGCGGCCGACGGGGTCGGTGTAGGCGCCGCGGAGAAGCGGGGCGACCTCCTGGTTCAGGAAGTGCACGACGCGGGTCTTGGTGGTCACCCCACCGGTGGTGCGGTACATCTGCTCGTAGTGGCCGCGGGCGGTGCGCAGGACCCCTACGTCGTCGGCGCCGACCTGGGGGGTTCCGCGGCGGGAGACGTCGGTGTCGTCGGGTGGGTTCTCCCACTCCCATACCGGGCCCACAGCAGGCAGGCCGGTGATCACCGGTGCGCTCTCGACGTCCTTGCGCTGCTGGAAGTCGCCGCGCCACAGAGCGGTGGACCGGTTGATGAATCCGTGAAGAGGAGTGGAGGGTTGTTGCGCAGCGCCTGGATTGCCCATCCCGATGTCGTCCAGCGATACCGGTCGTTCGAGCTGATCTGCCATCACCTCACAGATCAGCTCCGGGGCGGGGCTCCGGGGGCGCTGCCCCTTGCTGATCCAGCGGATGACGGACGAGTGGTCGTAGCGCAGATGCTTCCCGCTTTGCTTGCCCCGGTCGTTTACGCGCTTCGCGAGCCCGCTGTAGGACATGCCGGCCTCGTCGAGCAGGGCGTCGAGCAGTGTGTTGCGTTCCATTGCGTGTACCCGTCTCACTCAGTGTGTGCAGCCTAGCCACACCGCGTTCACACAGCGTGTGAAGTGCCTGCTGCGGCACGCACCGTGCACACACTGCCACTTGCGGTATCAGGTCGTGATCCTGGTCGGAACGACCAGCTATCGACCAGTGCCGGGGGTCAACGTGCAGACGTACCGCAGTGAGTCCGACGCCACGCTGGACGCGGACCGTCCCGTGATCCACGAGTGGGCGATGGACTACACCATGGTCGACAGGTCCGTGCGGCTCACCCGGATTCAGACGCGCGGCGTGCTGACGGTCTGGACGTGGCCCGGGGACGTTGATGACGCGGTCTTGATCGTGTCGGAGTTAGTGACCAACGCGATCAGGCACGCGCATGTGGCCGGCGAGTTCCTGCGCCTGCGCTTAGCCGTCCTGGAAGACGCCGCGCTGCTCATCGACGTATCCGACCCCCTTCCTGTATTCGGCGCCGCGGCCGGCCCGGTGTCGCCACCACCTCCCGCAGCAGAGGCGGAGGGCAAGCGCGGTCTTCGCCTCGTACGGTGCCTCGGGGCGAAGCTGAGCTACTTCCTGCGCGCCGAGGACGGCGGGAAGACTGTACGCGCACGCCTGGAGAAATGATTATGCGCGCGCAGCAGCGACTGGGCGCACGGCCCCGCATGCCGCTCACGCTCGCAGCAGCAGCCGTCGAAGACTGGTGGGGACGGCACATCACCCAGCGCGAGCTCTACCGCCAACTCGACCGTGCCCGACTCATGGCACCACCAGACCTCACACCAGATGAGATCGACGCGGGCCTGCGCCGCATCGCTTCCTCTCTGACATGCGAGCAGCCCCCGAACCCTCCGCAGGAGCCCGGATGGCCGAGACCGCAGCACGGCGTCCCGAGATCGCCGCCCGCGCAGCCGCGGCCGTGCTGTCTGGCATCTGGTCTACCGGCGCCGGTGTGCTCGTCGCGCTGGCGTTCCCGGCCGGCACTCGCTGGGCGGTCTGCCTCACCGTCGCGTCTGCTGTCGCGCCGGGCATTGGCTGTTGGCTTGGCAGACACACGCCGCTTTCTCGATCAATTACTCGCCGCCAAGTGAAGGGTGCGAACCAACGATGAGCGCGCAACGTCCAGACCTCACCGCCGAGTTGCTGCGTCGCTTCGCCGCCGACCAGGCCGCCCGCGGCGTCCGCACCGCCTGCGCCAACGCCTCTCCCGACCTGGAGGCGATGCGCACCGTCGACAGCGCCAATACCGCGGCTCTGGAGCGGATCATTACCGCGCACGGCTGGCCAGGGCGCAGCCTCGTCGGCGAGCAGGGAGCGCACGCTGCCTGGTGCCTCGCCCAGCACGCCGACGCCGACCCCGCCTTCCAGCGCCGCGCCCTCGACCTCCTCGCCGGGGCTGTCCAGTGCGGTGAAGCTCCGCGGCGCCACTGGGCATACCTCGCTGACCGCTGCCGCGTCGCCGACCACCGGCCCCAGCTGTACGGCACCCAGTACGCGGCCGACGGCAGCCCGCACCCCATTGCGGATCCCGCCAACCTCGACGCGCGCCGCGCCGAGGTCGGCCTCGGCCCGCACGCCGAGTACGACGCCCAGATGCGGGCTCAGCACCGAGCGGGGGCCGAGTCGTGACCCATCCGCGCGCGCCCGGTCACCCGGTGACGGCGTCCATGCTGCTGACCGACCACATCGGCCGGATCCTCATCCTGCGGCCCCTCGACTGGCTGCGCGGCTGGCAGCTGCCCGGCGGGATCGTCGAGGCCGAGGAGTCGCCCCGGGAGGGCGCCCAGCGCGAGACGCGCCAGGAGACCGGCCTCGACCTCGCGGCCGGCGACCTGGTCGCCGTCGAGTGGATACAGGCCCGTAGCCGCGCCGTGCGCGACCGGCTCGCGCTCGTCTTTGCCGGCCCTGAGCTCACGCCGGAGCACCTGGCGCTCATCTCGTTGCAGCGCGACGAGGTCACCGCGTGGCGGCTGGAACGGCCCGAGCACGCCAGGGCGCTGCTGCACCCGCGGATCGCGGCGCGCATATTCGGCGCCAGTCACCCCGGCCGAACGCTCTACCTTGAGACCCGCACCACCCCCGAGAGGACCCCCACGTGAACGACTTTCCCGACCGGTCCCTGCGCATCGGTACGCGCAGCTCACCCATGGCGCTCGCCCAGGTCGATCTGGTCTCTGCCCTGCTGCGCGAGCATGAGCCAGAGCTGAAGATCGACGTCGTGCCGGTCACCACCGAGGCCGACCGGTGGCAGGGCGACCTCGCCAAGCTCGGCGGTAAGGGCCTGTTCGTCAAACAGATCGACCAGATGCTGCAGCGCGGGCAGGTCGACATGGCCGTGCACTGCATCAAGGACGTGCCCGGCGACCAGCCGTTGCCCGAGGGCCTGGTGTTCGCCGCCTACCTGCCCCGCGACGACGTGCGCGACGTCCTGCTCGTCCCCGACAGCTCCGACCGGCAGACCCTCGACGAGCTGCCGCCCGGGGCCACCATCGCCACCTCCGCCGTACGCCGCAAGGCGCAGATCCTCGCTCGTCGCCCGGACCTGAACGTCGTGCGCGTCCGTGGCGCCGTCGGCACCCGCATCGAGAAACTCGACGGCACCCGGCCGATCGACCATCCCCTCGACGCGATGGTGCTCGCCACTTCCGGCCTCGAACGCCTCGGCATCTCCCACCGAGCCCGCCAGGTCTTCAGCGTCGACGACATGCTGCCGGCCGTCGGTGCCGGCGCGCTCGGCCTGGAGTGCCGCAAGGATGACCCCGCCGTCGCAGGACTGCTCTCGCAGCTCAACCACGACCGCACCATGGCCGAGATCACTGCCGAGCGCGTCATGCTGCATGGCCTCCGCGGCCACTGCAACAGTCCGATCGCCGGGCACTGCGCCACCGAGGACGACGGACAGCTCAGCCTGCGCGGCATGGTGTTCTCCCGCGACGGTTCCAAGTTCGTACACGCGCACTTCTGGGGCGAGAGCACCAACGACCCCGCCGCACTCGGTACCCGCGTCTGCGCCGAGCTGCTGCGCCAGGGCGCCCGCGACATCATGCGAGGGCATCCCCCACTGAGAACGGCGCTGCGGTCGTGCTCCCCCGCGGGACCGCAGTGCCCTCCCTCCCGGCCTTCGGTCGGTATTCCCCGCTTCGCTCCCTGGGAGGCTCCAGCGTCCCTTACTGCCTTCACCACCGATCGCCCCGGCTCGACCAGCACGGCAGCACCGCAGCCCGCGTGGTCCAGCACAGCGGCGTCGCTTGGTTCGCCCGACTCACTTCCACCGGCTACACCCTGCGCCCGCTAGGGCCCGACCCCTTCGCTGTGGGGAGCGATCACCACGGTGATCCTGCGGCAGGTCCGTGCCCAGCAGGCCCGCGACGACAAACACCGATGCCAGTGATTTCCGTGCGACGGGTGAGGACCTCGGTGAAGAGCTCGCAGATGTCTTCCGCTATCTCGCGGCGCTTGTGCAGATGAACGGTGCCTATTTCCAGGCCGAGGTCGAAGGGAAGATCACCAAGAATGAAGGGCGGGTCTATCGCCGCAACAGCGACGGTGTTCCGGTCCGGGGCCCCGAGGTGTAGCTCCGCGTGCAGCTCTCGGGCCGGCGGGAGCACGCCCGGGGCGTGGCGTGTTTCGGTCAAGAATTCGGTGGGCCGCTGGAAGCGATCCCGTCCCACCAGTACTCATGCTGCGCCTGTTCGCGAAGGCGAGATCTGCTGGCCGGTCATGTATCGGCGCAGACGTCGCCTTGATCGCCTCGCAGCAGCCACGGCCCGGACTCGCTGACTTAATCACCGCAGTCACTGACGAATGACTGTGGTGGGCTGCACGTAAGCAGCTTGAAGTGAGTGTGAGTTGGCGTGCTTTGCTGCCCGCAGCGCGTCGCGTCGAACGGGGAACCTATCGCCACACGCGTCTGAGGATGTGGTTGCCGTGGCCGGAGGACCGCGTAGATGGAGTGGATGGTGGGCCGGGTGGGGGTGCGGCGTCGCCGCCGTACTGCTCTTGGGGGTGGCGTGCAGCCCCGAGGAGGACACTGGTCGCTCCGGAGCCTCCGAACTGCCGTCGGCGAATCTCCCGGGTAGGGATGGCGACTCGACGGACGAGCTGTCACCGCGGGAGCTCGCCGAGAAGCAGGCGGTTGCCGCGTACCGGGGCATGTGGATGAGCATGGCCAAGGCCGATCGGACAGGGTCTTGGAAGTCGCCCGAGCTGGCGAAGTACGCGACCGGGGAGGCACTGTCCGTGATCTCCCGTGGGCTGTACGCGAACCGCAAGAACGGTTTGGTCAGCAAGGGAGAGCCGAAGCTGTATCCCAAGGTGGCCTCGGTCAAGCCTGCTCGAGACCCGGCCACTGTGATCGTCAAGGACTGCGGGGACTCTACGAACTGGCGGCAATACCGCAAGAAGGACGGCAAGCTCGCGGACGACAAGCCGGGCGGTCGCCGGGACATCGAGGCCGAGGTGAAGAAGCAGCCCGACGGCTCCTGGAAAGTTACGGAGTTTGCTTTGTGGGAGCTGGGCTCATGCTGAGGCGGACGGTTGTGGTGACGACAGTCTCGCTGGTGGCTATCGCTTCGGCGGCACCAGCGGTGGCCGGTGAGCCGTGGGGAAGCGCCGGTTGTGAACAGGTTCCGCGGCCGCGCTGCAAGGTCGGGGCCGGGAAAGACGGGAGGCCCGGTTCGCCTGGAGGAGACAGGGGCGCGGTTCCCGCGCCGAGGAACGGCCGTGGTGGCGGTGGCGGTTCCGGCGAGACCGAGGATGAGCTGCGCAACCCGGACTGGAACAGGGCCCGGTGCAGCTACGTTCGCTCGGACTACGAGCCGCCGGCGACGTCACCTGCCGCGTACACCGGACAGGAGACTGGGCGGCTTCCGAAGGTGCTGCCGGCCGTGTACCGGGCCGTGTTGCCGGTGCAGGAACCAGGACAGGGAGACGGCGCCTGGTACATCTACAAGTGCTCCGGTGACGGAGTGCGCGACGCGCTCTGGCGACCGCCGCGGTGGATCCCGGACGGTCAGCTGCCCGAGGATGGTGGGCCGGCGCTGCCTTCGCCCGCTGAGCTGGCGCAGGCGGCGTACGAGCAGCTGCGGCTGCCCTCGCCGCAGATCCGTGCGAACCCGGACGGCGAGAAGCTGGTGACGCTGCCCACCTGGCTGTGGCTGTCCCGCGGAAGCTGGGGGAAGGTGTCGGCGACGGCGTCGGTGCCGGAGGTGTCGGTTACGGCAGTGGCGCGGCCGACCAAGGCGACGTGGTCGACGGGGGATGGGAAGACGGTCACCTGCCGCGGTCCGGGCACGCCCTATACCGCCGCGGGGCGGGATCCGCGCAGTGCCTCCCCGGACTGCGGGCACACCTACCGGCGCTCCTCGGCCGACCAGCCCGGCGACGCGTACCCGGTGTCGGCCACGGTGCGGTGGACGGTGACGTGGTCCGGGGCGGGGGAGTCGGGGACGTTGCCGGGTCTGACGACGAGTGCGAGCACGCAGTTTCGGGTGGCGGAGAGCCAGGCGCTGAACACTCGCTGAGCGGGCGGGACGGCGCGGACGAGCAGCACCACGGCATTCGGGGAGATACCGGGAGGCGGTGGCCCGTGAGCACGCATGTACCCGCACGCTTCGACCCAGACCAGCATCGTGGCGGCCGTCGGCGCGGGCAGTCGCGGCAGGACGAGAGCGCGCCCTCCAGGCTGGGGCGGGTGCCGCGGCCGAGGCGTGTGCCGTACCTGCTGCTGGGCGTCGTGCTGGTGATCGCCAGTGTCGGCGGGGGAGTGGTGGCCGGCGGGCAGCTGAGCGACCGGCAGACGGTGCTGGCGCTTGAGCGGCCGGTGACGGTCGGGCAGCAGCTCACCGCGGGGGACCTGCGCAAGGTGTCGGTGGCCCAGGGCGGCGGTGTGGCCGCGATCCCGGCGGACCGGGCGGCTGCGGTCGCGGGCAAGCCGGTGGCCTACAGCCTGCCGAAGGGGGCGCTGCTGACCGAGGAGGTCCTTGGTGAGCCGCAGATCCCGCCGGCCGGTCAGGCGCTGGCGGCGGTCGGGCTGCGTGACGGGCAGTTCCCGCCCCGGCTGCAGCCGGGCAACCAGGCCACCGTCGTGCGCGCCCCGGACCGCGAAGCCGCGCAGAGCGACAAGGACGCGGAGAAGGCGGCGAAGAGTTGGCCGGCGGTCGTGGTGGAGGTGCTGGCGCGTGAGACCTCACAGACGACCGTGGTGGTGCTGCAGTTGGCCCGTAAGGACGCCCGTGCGCTGGCCGCGGCCGAGGAGGGGCGGCTGCGCGTGGTCGTGGACCGCGGGGGTGGGCGATGACGCTGATCGCGTTGTGCAGCGTGAAGGGCTCGCCCGGGGTGACGACCGCGGCGCTGGCGCTGGCCGCGAGGTGGCCGGAGGGCGGGCGGCCGGTGATGGTGGAGTGCGACCCGGCGGGTGGCGATCTGCTGGCGCGGTTCCGGCTGCGGGCAGCGCCGGGGCTGGTGTCGCTGGCGGCTGCGGCTCGGGGCCGGGATGTCGCGCAGCGGCTGTGGGAGCACGTGCAGCGGCTGCCCGGCGGGCTGGCGGTGATCGCCGGTCCGGTGGGCGGCCAGCAGGCCCGCGCTGCTCTCGGCGAGCTCGGAGCGCACGGCGGCGGGGCGCTGCTGCACGGTGGCGAGGCGGTGCTGGTCGCGGACTGCGGGCGGGTGGAGGCCGATTCGGCGGCCTGGCCGGTGCTGCGGGCCGCGGATGCGGTGCTGTTGTGCACGGGGGTACGCGACGATGGGCTGGCCCATGTGGCGGCCAAGCTCGCGCTGCTGGAGCGGTGGGCCTCTCGACCGGAGCTGCTGCTCATCGGCGACGGCTACACCACCGGCGAAGTGGCCCGCACCTTACGCATCGGCGTGGCGGGACGCCTGCCGTACGACGTGAAGGGCGCCGCGCCCCTGGCCGGGCGGCCAGGGGCGCGGGCTATCCCGGCGCGCTCGCAGCTGGGCCGGGCCGCCGCTCGCCTGGCCCGGCGCATGGCCCTGCGCACCGACCCGGGCCAGGACACCCCCCAGCTGGAAGACGCCTCGCGAGCCGAGCTGCCCGGCGGCGCGACCGCCTCAGTTCCGGGAGGGAAGCCATGACGCACATCCCCGACCGGCAGCAGCCGGCCTCCGTGGACGGCCACCACCGGCAGGCATCACTGGATCCGGGCGGCCTGCCCGGCACGGGCCTCGCCTTCGACCCGCGGGCCGAAGAGCTGCGCCAGCACCTGCGAGGCCGGCTCTCCCAGCGGATGAGCGAACAGCTGCGCGCCCGGGAGGAGACCGGCGAGCCGTCGCTGCCACTGCAGCAGCGCCGCGCGGCCGCCGAGGAGATCCTCCTGGAGGAAGCTGAGGCCTACGCCGAGGACCTGCTCAACCAGGGCGGCCGGCCGCCGACCCGGCAGATCGAGCAGCAGACCATCGCCGCGGTGCTGGACGAGTTCTTCGGCCTCGCCGGACTCGAGCCACTGCTCCGCAACCCCGACATCGAGAACATCAACATCAACGGCGAGCGCGTCTTCGTCCGCTACGCCGACGGCCGCCGTGAACAGCTCCCCCCGGTGGTCGGCTCGGACGGCGAGTTGATCCAGCTCATCCGCGACCTGGCGGCCCGCTCCGGGGTAGAGGAGCGCCGCTTCGACCGCGCCAACCCGGGCGTCGGCTTCCAGCTGCCGGGCGGCGAACGGGTCTTCGCGGTCATGGCACTGACCCGGCGCCCGTCGGTGGCCATCCGCCGCCACCGCTACCAGCACGTCACCCTGTCCCAACTTCGCCGCCTGGGCACCGTGGACACCCTGCTGGAGTCCTTCTTCAAGGCCGTAGTCCTCGCCCGTAAGAACGTCCTGATCACCGGCGGCGCAGCCATGGGCAAGACGACGCTGCTCCGTGCCCTGGCGGCCGCCATCCCGCCGCGCGAACGGCTGATCACCATCGAGGACGTCTTCGAACTCGGCCTGGACGCCGACCCCGCCGCCCATCCCGATGTCGTCGCTCTGCAGGCGCGCGAGGCCAACATCGAGGGCCAGGGCGCGGTCAGCCAGGCCGAGCTGGTGCGCTGGGCGCTACGCATGTCCCCGGACCGGGTCATCGTCGGCGAGGTCCGCGGCGCCGAAGTGATCCCGATGTGCAACGCCATGTCCCAGGGCAACGACGGCTCCATGGGCACCCTGCACGCGTCGACCAGCCGCGCCGCCTTCACCCGGCTGGCCGCCTACGCCGTCCAGGGCCCCGAGCATCTGCCGCTGGAGGCCACCAACCTCCTGGTCGCCGCGGCCCTGGACTTCGTCGTCCACCTGAACAAGCCACGCGACGCCGAGGATACCCGCGTGGTCTCCTCCGTACGGGAGGTCGTCGACGCCGACCGCGACCAGGTCATCTCGAACGAAGTCTTCCGACCCGGACCGGACCTGCGCGCGGTGCCTGGCGCTCCGCTGCGTACCGAGACGGTGAACGAGCTGGAGGCGGCGGGCTTCGACGCGGACCTTCTGGAGCGTCCCGAGGGTTGGTGGCAGCCATGACCCGGGAACAGGCGCTGCTGGGCCTGTGCGGGCTGGGCCTGGCCACCGGATTGCTGCTGATCGTCTACGCCTACCGCGCCGCCCCGAAACAGCGCCCACCCGCCCGGCAGGCATGGCGAAGCGAAGAGCACTCCGGTCGCCGCCTCGCCACCGCCGGGGTGCTCGGAGCGCTGGTCGGGCTGGCCACCGGCTGGCTGGTCGGCGCCGTGCTCACGGCCCTGGCCGCCTGGGGCATCCCCCCGGCGCTGACCCCGGACCGGCTGCACCGGCAGCACATCGCCCGCATCGAGGCGCTGGCCTCCTGGACGGAGATGCTGCGGGACACCTTGGCAGCCGCGGCCGGCCTGGAACAGACCATCACCGCCACCGCCCACACCGCCCCCGATCCCATCCGCCCGCACATCGCCGAGTTGGCCGATCGCCTGGGGGCCGGTGAGCGGTTGCCGGACGCGCTACGGCGCCTGGCCGACCAGCTCACCGACCCGATCGCCGACCTGGTCGTCGCGGTCCTGGTGCTGGCCTCCGAACACCAGGGCCGCCAGCTGGCGCCGCTGCTGGGACAGCTCGCCGAGACCGCCCGTGCCCAGGTCGAGATGCGCCGGAGGGTCGAGGTTAGCCGGGCACGGGTGCGGACCACGGTGCGCGTCATCGTCCTCACCACGCTGTGCTTCGCCGCCGCGCTGGTGGCCTTCAACCCCGTCTTCCTTCAGCCGTACGACTCCGCCGTCGGCCAGGGAGTCCTGCTGCTCGTCGGCGCGATCTTCACCGCCGCCTTCGTCTGGCTGCGCCGGATGGCGGTCATCGACGAGCCCGAGCGCTTCCTGCTCGACGTCGCCCCGATCGCTGCCCCCGAGGAATCGCAGGAGGCCCGGATATGACATGGCTCCTGCTCTGCGCGGCCGGCCTGGGCATCGGGCTGTGGGCGCTGGCGGTATGGCTGATCCCGCCGACGCCCTCGCTGGCCGACTCCCTTGCGCGACTGAGCGAAGCTCCCGCGCAGACCCCGAGCCTGCCCCCTGCCGAGCCCCACGACCCGGGCATCGCCGTCCGTCTGGGCCGCCCCTTCACCGGCCTCCTGCGCGCGGCCGGACTGCCCCGCCCCCATTTGCACCGGGACCTAGCCATCACCGGACATACCACCCAGACCTACCTGGCGGAGAAAGCCTCCCTGACCCTGGTCGGACTGCTGACGCCCTCCGTCGTGATGCTCCTCGCCTACGTCAGCGGGTACCGACTCCCCTGGCAGTTCCCTGCCTTCACCGCGCTGCTCTGCGGCGTCGGCGGCTTCCTGGCCCCCGATGGCGTCCTGCGCGCCGAGGCCGAGCGCCGCCGCGCCGACTTCCGCCACGCACTGGGCGCCTACCTCAACCTCATCCACATCCTCCTCGCCGGCGGCTCCGGCGTGGACAGCGCCCTGGACGACGCCGCCACCATCGGCCGCGGACCCGCCTTCGCCCACATCCGCCGCGCCCTGACCACCGCGCGGCTGACGCGTACCTCCCCCTGGGCCGCCCTAGGAGACCTCGGAGACGAACTCGGCGTCGCCGAACTCGTCGAACTGTCCGCAGCCTTGCGCCTGGCGGGCACCGAAGGCGCCAAAGTACGCGCCTCGCTGGCCGCCAAGGCCGCAGCGCTCCGCAACCGCAGCGCGGCCGATGCCGAATCCCGGGCGAACTCCGCCACCGAACGGATGGCCCTGCCCGGCGTGGTGATGGCCGCCGGCTTCCTGCTCTTCCTCTTCTATCCCGCCCTCTATCGGCTCACCACAGCGTGGTGACATGCCGCTCCCGCACCGGGAGGTGCCCCAAATGACCACTCCAACCCGGCTGCTGTATCTGTGGCTCCGCCTGAGCACGCGGCTCCGTACCGCCCTCCACAGCGATCGCGGCAGCGCCTCCGACAACATCATCTGGATCGCGTTCCTGACCGGAACCGCCATCGGGGTCACCGTCCTGCTCGGCCCGAAGATCATGGAGGCCGCGAACAGCATCCGCTTCAAGTAGGGACCGGCCATGGCTGCCCGCACCCGCCGCTCCCTGGCCCGCCTGCGCGATGACCGGGGCACAGCGACGGTGGAACTGATCTATGTCTTCCCGCTCCTGTTCACCCTGATCCTGATCATCGCCCAGTACGCGATGTGGGCCCACGCCGCCCATACCGCCCAGACCACGGCCTCCCACGCCCTGTCCGCGACCCGTGTCCAGCACGCAGACGCCGCCGACGGACACGCGGAGGCACAGCGCGTCCTGGACCAGCTCGGCCGCTCCAGCCTGGAGAACCCAGCCATCGAAGTACATCGAGACAGCGAGCACGCCGAAGTGAGGATCAGCGGAACAGCCAGCGCGGTCATTCCGTTCCTGCACCTTCCGATCAACGCCAAGGCAGCCGGAAGCGTCGAGAAGTTCCGCGGCGACACCGGGAGCCGGCCATGACCACGGACAGCCGACGCGGCTCGGCAACGGTGGAGTTCATCCTGCTCACCCCGATCCTCCTGGCTCTCATGCTCTTCGTCGTCTACTGCGGCCGCGCCGCCGACACCCGGCTGCGTATCGAGGACGCCGCCCACCAAGCGGCCCGGGCCGCCACCCTGGCCCGTACCCCCACCGCGGCGGCCGCCGACGCCCGCAGCGCCGCCACGGCCGCCCTGGACGAGGCCGGCGTCGCCTGTCGCAGCCTGCGGGTCGACGCGGGCACCGGACAGCTGCAGCCCGGCAGCACCATCAGCGTCACCGTGATCTGCACCATCGACCAAAGTGATCTTGCGCTGCTCAACGTTCCAGGTCACGCCACGCTCGACGCCCGCTCCCACGCGGTCGTTGACGAGTTCCGCGGCACCGTCACCACCACCGCCCGGAGGTGAGATCCCTGTGCGCCCTCATATGCGAGACGACCGAGGTCAGGTCACCCCCTTCACCGTCGTCATCGCGCTCGCAGTGCTGATGTTCGGCGGACTGGCGCTGGACGGCGGCCTCGCCCTGGCCGCGAAGATACGGGCCATCGGCGAGGCGCAGGAGGCCGCCCGCGCCGGTGCCCAGGCCCTGGACCTGGCCGCCTATCGCAAGGACCAGAGCGTGCGCCTCCTGCCCGCCCAGGCCCGCGCACGCGCTCAGGCCCACCTGAAAGCCACAGGCGACGCCGGCACCGTAACCGTCACCGGCGAAACGGTCGACGTGACCGTCACCACGGAGCAACCGACCCAGCTGCTGCAGCTGTTCGGCATCGGCTCCTTCACCGTCCAGGGCGAGGGACAGGCGCACCCGGAGCCGGGTGTCGACGCAGCACCGTAGCGCCGGGAGGTAGCCATGGCTCGACGTCGCATCGCGCACGACGCCGTACGCGTCCTGACTCGCAGCGGTCTGCTGCTGCGCAGCCTGCTCGCCGTCGCATTGCTGCTGGCGCTGCTCACTGGCATCCCTTGGGGGCTGTGGCAGTACGTCGGCTGGCCGCTGCCCGATCATGTCCCGGACTGGGACGAGATTGAAGTGGCGCTGACGGCCCCGCTGTCCGACACCCTGCTCCTGCACATCCTTGCCTGCGCCCTGTGGCCGCTGTGGGCCCTGTTCGCCCTGGACGTGCTGCGCTGTGCTGCTGACGCTCTGCGCCAGTTCCCTCATGCGCTGCCGCGCCCGGCCGGCCCCATCCATACGTTCGCCGCGGCGCTGATCGGCGCCGTCGTATTGAGCTTCCTGGGGCAGCGGAGTGCCGCCCCTGCAGCAGAAGCCTGGCGTATCCCGCCTTTGCGGCCCATCGCCGCGGCGCCCGTCACTCCGCACGTCGAACCAATGGCCCGAACTGACGTGGATCCGACGCCTCCCGAGCCCGGCACCACCGTTGTCCGTCCTCCGAAGGACGGCATCCACGACAGCCTCTGGCGCATCGCCGACCGTGAACTCGGTGACGGCGCCCGATGGCCCGAGCTCTACGTCCTCAACAGACACCGCCCCCAGCCGGATGGCCGCACACTGACCAATCCCGACGTCATCCACCCCGGATGGATTCTGCGCCTAACCGACCATGCGACGCCGGCTCCGCCGGAACGTCCCGAGCCTCCCAGGCCGAAACCGCCCAGTCCTCACCCTCCTCCACCGCAGCCCGCCCCCAGCCAGCACCAGCCCTCACCTCATCCGCCCGACAACAAGCCGCCGCCCGACGACGGCATCACCCTGCCCACCGGCGGCTACATCGGCATCGGCCTGGCGGCCGCCGTCACGGCGCTGCTCCTCGCCTGGCGAATCCAGCGCCACATCCGATACCGCCCGGCTGCCACCGCTCGCCACGCACGGCCGAGCCCGACACCGACGCTCTCCCCGGTCATCCGCAGCCTGCGCACGGCGCACCAACAGCACACTGCCCCCGAGCCCGAGCAATCGCCCCCGAGCGAGCTCACCCCGGCGCCAGGGACCCTGCTGGCCCTGGCCAAGGAGCGTGACCGTGCCGCCGGCCAGGCCGACGACTACGCCGCCACTATCGGCACCCACCACGGCGTCCCCGTTGCCCTGGACGTGGCCCGAACCCGAGGCCTGGGCCTCACCGGCCCTGGCGCCACCGCCGCCGCCCGTGCGCTGCTACTCGCGTTCCTCGCCCACCAACAACTGTCCACGCCATCCAGCACCCATGTGATCGTCCCGGCCACCGACGCCGCCGAACTCCTCGGGGAAGCTGCCGCCCCCGACGCCCTGCCGCCGGGCATACGCCTCACACCCAGCCTGGAGGCCGCGCTCGATGCAATGGAGACCGAACTGCTCTCCAGGACCCGCCAGATCACCGAGAAAGCGGAAACAGACGACGACCGGCCCGTCCCGCCGCACATCCTCGTCGCCACTCCCTCCGAGCACACGGAACGCCGGCTCCAGGCCATCCTCGACAACGGCTCCACGCTCGGCCTCGCAGGCGTGCTCCTGGGGCCCTGGCCGGCGGGCGGCACGCTCCGCATCCGTCCCGACGGCATCGCGGGCGCCACCAGCCCACACCTACGTGAGCAGCTCGCCGGCGCCCGCTTGTTCACACTCCCCGCCCCGGACGCCGCCGACCTCGCTGCCTTCCTCACCAGCGTGGCCGGAGCACCCGCTACGCAGCCCGAACCCGTACCGGACGTGCCACCCCTCGAGCAGCCGGAAGAACGGGAGTGGAACGAGGCTGCGGGGGAGGAGCAGGCGGAGGCGGACGTCCCCGTGCTGCAGGAGGACGTCGCCGTACCGCAGGAGGGCATCCCCGCACCGGAGGAGTCGGAGTCCCGTCCTCGCATCCGACTCTGCCTCCTGGGCCGCATCCGCCTGCACTACGACCACGGCAGGAATCACCGCGACATCACCACCGCCGTCGCCGCTCGCAAGCAGCGCGCGGTCCTCGTCTACCTCGCCCTCCACCCCGACGGTGTACGCCGAGATCTCCTGAGCGACGCCCTGTGGCCGCAGCCAAGCAGCAGCCGACCCCACAACCGGCTCAACGCCACCCTCAGCCAACTGCGTCGCGCTCTGCGCCAGGCCACCGACGACACCGCAACCAATGCCGTGACCCGCAGAGATGCCTACTGCTCCCTGGACGCAGAGCTCATCAGCGTCGACCTGTGGGAGCTACACCAAGCCTTACGCGCCTACGCGGCGCAGCCGGAGGAACCGCAGCACGCCCGAACCCTGGAACACGCCATCGAGGAGCTCTACCACGGAGAGATCGCCGAAGAACTCGACGACGAATGGCTGTACGCGCCACGTGAGGGCCTCCGGCACGAAGTCCTCACGGCCGTGAGCAGCCTCGCCCACCGTGCCCTGGAGCACGATCCCCAGCACGCACTGCACCTGCTGAACCGTGCCCGTCGCCTCGACCGCCACAACGAAGCCCTCTACTGCGAAATCGCGCGCATCCACGCCCGCCTAGGCCAGCACGACGCCGTGGTCCGCACCCACTCCCTGCTGCTCTCCGCACTGGCCGAACTCGACGCCGAGCCCAGCTCCGAGACGGAACAGCTCTTCACCCGCCTGCGCCGCTCCGCAACCACGGCAGACCAGAACGACTCGGGACCAGCGTGACCGACAGGCCCGCCCACGCAAGGCGCCTGATCACTCTTCCTCCTGGCCGTCCTCCCGGGGCTGCCTCACCTCTTCTTCGCCTTCGTCCTCATCCTTGTCCCCGTGACGGAGTCGTTCCAGCTCCAGCTCGCGTGCTTTGAAGATCTCATGAGGGTGCAGGTGCGCCCATTCCATGGCCGGCACCAGCGAATCCAGAAGCTCTTCGCCCAGTGGCGTGAGCCAGTACGTACTCGTGGGCGGGAAGGTCTCGTTGCTGTGCTCGCGCTCGGCCAGACCTCGCTCCACAACGCGCTGCAGGGTGCTGGCCAGCACCCCGCTCCGGATGTGCACGTGACGGCGTAAGGACCAGGACTCCGCGCCCTCCATGGTTCTCAGCATCCTGCCGACGTCCGAGAACCTCGTTGGCCCGGCGGAGAGGACCACGAGCGCGTCGCAGACCCACACTCCTTTGATCATGTTCTGGACGTTGCGCAGCCGCGCTGCGAACTCCTCCGGCGGTAGCGAAATCATTGTGTACCTCACCTTCTGAGTGCACGAGAGATCAAGGAAAGTAATCAGGCGCTGCCCTTCGTTGCGAGGCTGAAGCGCGCAAGCCAACCTAACGTAGGTATTTGCTGAGGTGAATGACAAGTGTGTAACAGTGCTCTGGGTGCAGCAAATATTTGGAATCTGACGTTCCAGGAGGCGAGGTGATCGCAAAACTCACTTCCTGTGGGGCTTCCTCTTAGACGGGTAGCCCCCTAGGCCGGTGTTTATGCAGGTCAGGTCGCGTTTACCCCTTCCTGTGGTGCGGCGAACTGTACCCCGGAAGCGGGCGAACAGACGGAGGGTGGCTGGCGGGAGGGGTGGTGGAGGAGAGGGGGTAAGGCAGGAATGTTGCGGATTAACATCTGGCAATAGATTGCGAGTATAGAGATTTGTAGCGAGCATCGAGAGTGCCACATTATCCAAACGGCATGTATCCCTGCTGGTGAATCCATGCATTTCGCTGGCACTGGAGAGTTTAAATCCCTCACTCAAAAGCCTTGAATTCATCCGGAATGGCGGGAGAATGGAATTAGCGAGACGTAGTACATGAGGGTACGCGTCACGGGCGATCGGAGTTCGATCGTGTCAATCTCGTACGCAATGCCGCCGGTCCGTAGGCGTGGAGCATCCGAAGCATCGATCGCGGCCGGCATGAGGCAGATCAAACCGAGTGATTTCTCGGGCATTCGGGATGCTGCTCGCGCATACTGCCGGGCGATCGATTCAACGCGATCCCGCAAGCGCATGAACGGTAGTGCCACAGTGGCCATTTCGGGTCGCGCGCTGTATGGCACGGACGACGTAAGCGATGATGTCACTCAAGACGCCGTGTTGTTATTCGCGAAGCGTCTTCACGAGATCAGTACCACCTGCGAGGTAGCGGCCGTGCGGGTGGCGACCCGGGAACCGTCTGCCTGGCAATACGTGCGCCGGGATGGCGACGTGATCGTTGTCTCCAGGGAGACGCTGCGGTACTGGGCAGTGCGCGACGCGGCCGCGCGCAACGGGTACCGACGTGATGCCCGTACGAACCTGACCGACGACATGTTGTCGATCTTGGCAGTCGCCCCTCACCTGGCAGAAAGCGCTGAGGCGATCTTCCGTACGGCGTGGGCCGGCGGAGACGAGTACCCGATCTTGCGTCGCGCACTCCTGATTGCCGGCCAAGCAGATGATCTTGGGCGTGCAGGCATCTTCGGCCAGATCGCGGTAGAGCTCTACGGCGGCCCGCGAAATTCATCGTCCAAGGTTCAGCGTACGCGCGATGCCGCAATAAAGGAATGGCGTTCCCTGCGGGCGGCACTTGATGAGGCGCGGGCAGAACTAGTTCCGCGGGGCATTGAGCCTTTTCCAACCTCACACTGACGCGTGGTGAAGGACGAGGATGGCCTTCACGAAGTTGGTGATGCGGTTCGTGCTGCACCGGAGCTTCCGCAGGAGGCGCCAGCCCTTGAGGGTGGCCATGGCCTGCTCGCCGAGGCAGCGGATCTTGGCGTGTGTGCTGTTGTGCTGACGCTGCCACCGCTTGAGGCGACGGCCACGAAACGGCACCCGGACGGGTCCGCCGGCGCCCTGGTACGCCTTGTCGGCCCAGCACTTGAGGCCGGCTTCGGCGAGCGCGTCGACGATGCCGTGGGTGCGGGCGGCGGTCAGGTCATGGGTTGAGCCGGGCAGCGCGGGCGAGGCCCACAGCAGCCGCCCGAAGGGATCGGTGAGGACCTGGACGTTCATGCCGTGCCGCTTGTGTTTGCCGGAGTAGTACGGGGTGTCGGCGGCGATCCGGTCGATCGGCAGCAGCGTCCCGTCGAGGATCACGAAGGCCAGGCGGCTCGCGGTCCGCATCGCCTCGGCCAGGCTGGGAGCCAGCGCGGCCAGGACCTCTATCGCCTCGCGGACGTAGCGGTAGACCGTCGCGATCCCGATGCCGAACCCGGCGGCGAGCTGGGCATAGGTGTCGCCGCACCGCAGATGGGCCAGGACCAGCAGAGCCTGACGGCCCGGCGTGACACGGCGCCACCGGGTGCCGATCTCGCGGCGGCGAACCGTGAGATGCCCCGCGAGGCGGCGCAGGTGGGCACTGGACAGATCGATCGCCGATGGATAGACAAGCACACGAAGCTCCTGGTCGGCACGGGTGATCTTGGTCGTGAACCCGTCTACCAGGAGCTTCGCCGGTTCGTACAGCCCGCCAACCGCCAGGCCACGCCGTCAGGTTGGAAAGGGCTCATTGATGAGGGATCCTCGCGGCGACGCTGAATTGCGCGAGCGCGGACCCTTCGTCCACCTCGGGCGGGGGTCCGCTGCTATGAGGTCAAATCCCCATGGAAAAGATTCCCCTAGATCGGTATTTGGGGCCGCCTCTAGAGCGTATTTATGTGACAGCGAGAATGCTGCATCGATCGCATCGATGTCGATCTCGGTAGCTCTCTAGAACGCCAGAGGTGACGCCATGACTGTCGCCGCACTCAGCACTATCGACTTGATTGCGCTCTACGACGCGACATTCTTCGATGGCGGGTTCACCGCTCGCTACGAAGCGAACGGATCTTTAGGCCCTGCCGGGTCGGGTTACGCGGTATCCGCTGCTGCAACGCAGCGCACCCTGCCTGCGGAAGCCTCATTCACATCTTTCGCCGCGGCCGTTGAAGCGATGCACGCGCGCTATCCCGCGGCGGATGCGATTGGTGGCTGGATCGATCAAGGGCAGCTGTATCTCGACCCCGTGGAGATCCATGCGGAGCGCGCCACCGCAGAACGCCTCGGACGACTGCGGAAACAGATCGCGATCTATGACCTCGGCAACTCTGCGGAGATCCGGCTGTGAAGACAGAGCGGCCGGACCGCGATCTTCCGTTGCCTGTCAGAGGGGTGACGCGTGCAGACATCGAAATGATGGTGACCCGCATCATCGATGTGTGGAGTCGCGCCACATGCGATCTCCGTCAGCAGGGGCGCCAGTGGTACCCCCATGCAAACAAACTGGCTGCGGACCTGACCCACGGTGATGTCAGACGGGGAGCTGGCGTGATCGCCGCGCTGTCTCCCCAATGCCCATGGTCACGCAATGTCCAACTGGCCCGTGCCGCCTGCGCAGGCCAGAAGATCAGCAGCACTCGTGATCGTGCCTCCAAGGCCCAACGGATCCTTGCGGGCGAAGATCCGCATGAGGTCCTGCCGACAGGGATCAAGACGTGGCACTTCTTCCGGTGCATCGCGGATCCCGCCGACGACCGGTCGGTCGTAGTCGATCGACACGCGCACGACATAGCAATGGGTGCGCGCTACGGCAACGCTTCCCGCGGACTGGAATACCAGCCCAGGTACGACGCATTCGTTGCCGCCTACCGCTGCGCGGCACAGCGACTCGGCGTCCGCCCGTCCGTGCTCCAAGCGACGACCTGGCTCGTCTGGACGGAGCACGGATCTTCCCAATGAGCGCCGCGCCTAGTGGGCGTGACGACGTCTCCGCAGACGATCAAGACACGTGACCCGAGCCAGTCCTGGCCCACCGACTCACTTCTTGATCGTCTGCGGCCCTCCGCCTCCGTAGCTCAGTGGTTAGAGCACCGGCCTTATAAACCGGCGGCCGCGGGTTCGAATCCCGCCGGAGGCACTCCCGATCAAGGAGTTGAGGACCATGCAGCCTGCGAGCGCAGTCGAACTGGTCGAGCAAATGATCTACAAGCCCGGCTGGGAGTTCCACGCCCGTGAGTTCACGGATCGCTTCGAAGGCGCGATCTGCGTGGAGGTGCGCTACCCCACGTACAACAGCAACCGGGATGAGGCTGAGCGGGGCTACCAGACACCGATCACGGGCCAGTCTGCCTTCCCACTGGTGGTCGCCGACGGCACCATCGAAGACCTGTGCGGCACCATGCTCGATCTGATCTTGAAGATCGAGGAGCACGAGGCGCGGGAATTCCTGCGCCTCCGGCCCACCGACTGGGCTCCCTTCCACCCCCATCGCGTGGAGGGAATGCGGCGCTGGCTGACGCGTCGCCAGGCGCCCGACTTCAGCGGCGACCTGCTGTTCGGCATCGCATGAGGTGATCACGCGCCGTCCCTCTCGGTCCCAACTGGGCACCGCTCGTGCTTCTTCGGCGCCGGATCCGTTGCTCTTCACCTTCGGATCCGGCGCCTCTTGTACTGACGATCTACGTACGGAGCAACGCTATGTCCATTTCTCACCGCGCGGCTTTGCCTTCTGCCGGCCTGCTGCCCGGCAGCTTCCCCGGTGCGTTCGATCGGTATCTGGGGCCGACTGCTGCGTGCCCGTATCGGGATGGCGATCACTGATGGGCACGCGCGAGTACTTCCAGTTAGGGGCGTTCCTGTGGGACGTCACCCGAGCACACGAACTCGCCCGTGACCACCGCGTCGTATGGATCGACGCCCGACCGTGGTTCACCTGGCTGAACGATATCCAACTGAACGAGCAGCAGATTGGGCGAGCCGATCTCTCCCGCCCCCTGCTCGCAGTACGCCTCCGCGAGGTGCACGGCGGAACGGCGATCATCGATGGCTGGCACCGGGTCGCACGCTCCCAACGCGACGGCGTCAACGAGCTGCCTCTGGTGCTGCTCGACGAGGACGAGGAATACGAGGTCCGCGTCTTCGGCGGATCCAAGCATCCACCTCAGCGGGGTCCCTCCAGCGGACACCCGCCGCCCTCATCCGACGACACGCAGCCGTACGACCCCGGCCTGCCCGACCCCAGGAGGGCGCAATCGTGCTGAACTCCTCCTCCGCTACCTCAGCGATCTGCAACTTCTGCCTCTCCCAGCCCGCTGACTGGCTCTTCGTCAGCGCCTTCGGCTTCCTGCGCGTCCTCAAGACGGACGACGGAACCCCGCTGCTCCAGTCCGACGACGGCCGGTGGGCGGCCTGCCTGGAGTGCGCCCCGCTGATCGAGGACGGGAATGTTCCCGCCCTCACCGAGCGGGTGGTGGACGCCGTGATCACGCGCACCGGCCTGGTGCTGAGTATCAGGGACCGGGGCGCACTCGCCTCCCAGTACCAGCAGCACTTCTCCTCACTGCTAGCGCTCCCCATGACCCGACAACCGCTCCCCGGCCGCGCGTAGTGCGGCCGCCCGTCCCGGGCGCGCCCTCCGCTCGCCCGGGACGGGCCGATCCATGAATTCATCCCCTTCCACCTGTGAGGAGGACGACTGATGTCCAAGGAGACCTTGGAATGGCTGAACGCCAACACGCTGATCGGCTTCACCGAGCAGCGCGGAACGGCCTGGCACTACCGGGCCAGCCTGCAGGGACCCACACCCAACCACTACCCGGGCGCCATCCCCATCGAAGATGTCCGCCGGCGCCTGTTCGGCTGGCAGGCCACCCCCAGCCCGGTCTACGTCGAAGACCCCACCACCGGCGGGCTAGCACCGGCGCCGGGACGCACCGCCTATCTGCGCAGCGACACCGGTCACGTGATGGGCATCTTCGGCGACGGCTACCAGCCGCATGCCTACGAGGAGTGGCTGCTCGGCACCATCGGGCAGCTGCTGGACGACGAATTGTCCATCGGATCCGCCGGGCTGCTGCGCGGCGGAGCGGTCGCCTGGGTCTCCGTCGAAGTGCCGGAGACCATCACGACCCCGGAAGGAGTCGCCTTCCGCCCGCACCTATTCGGGGCTACGAGCTTCGACGGCTCCTTAGCGACCACGTACAAGCGGGCAGTCACCAACATCGTCTGCGACAACACCATGAGCGCCGGACTGGCCGAGGCCGGCCAGCAAATCAAGATCAAGCACTCCCGGCACTCCCAGCTGCGGCTGGCCGAAGCGCGTGAAGCCCTGCACATCGTCTACGAGGTCGCCGACGACTTCGCGGCCGAAGTGCAACGCCTCTGCCGGACCACGGTGACCGATCGGCAATGGACCGCCTTCCTGGACGCACACACACCGCGCCCCGCGGAACCCGGCCGCTCCCGCACGCTGGCCGAACGAAAGCGAGAAGTGCTGACGCGCCTGTGGAGTCACGACTCCCGCGTCGCGCCGTGGCAGAACACCGCCTACGGCGTCGTCCAGGCGGTCAACACCTACACCCACCACGAGCAGTCGGTCCGCGGTGCTGAGCGTGCCGAGCGCAACATGCTCCGGGCGGTCACCGGAGGCGTGGACGACCTGGACCACTCGACCCTGAACACGCTCGACTCCGTCCTCACCGGCGCTGCGCATGCCCCCGGCGTGAGTGCCGGGCCTGCGGTGAGCACCGCTACGAGCTCGGCTGCCGTGTCTGAGGGTCGGAGTAGAGCTGGTAGATCGCTTCTGCTGCCGCCGCCACACGATGGTTGATGTCCCCATGTGCCGGGGTCCTCCTCGATTTCCTCCAGGATGCTTTCCAGGGCCTTATGGGCCGGGTTTACGTGCGCTCGGGCAGTGAGCCCTTTCCAACCTGACGGCGTGGCCTGGCGGTTGGCGGGCTGTACGAACCGGCGAAGCTCCTGGTAGACGGGTTCACGACCAAGATCACCCGTGCCGACCAGGAGCTTCGTGTGCTTGTCTATCCATCGGCGATCGATCTGTCCAGTGCCCACCTGCGCCGCCTCGCGGGGCATCTCACGGTTCGCCGCCGCGAGATCGGCACCCGGTGGCGCCGTGTCACGCCGGGCCGTCAGGCTCTGCTGGTCCTGGCCCATCTGCGGTGCGGCGACACCTATGCCCAGCTCGCCGCCGGGTTCGGCATCGGGATCGCGACGGTCTACCGCTACGTCCGCGAGGCGATAGAGGTCCTGGCCGCGCTGGCTCCCAGCCTGGCCGAGGCGATGCGGACCGCGAGCCGCCTGGCCTTCGTGATCCTCGACGGGACGCTGCTGCCGATCGACCGGATCGCCGCCGACACCCCGTACTACTCCGGCAAACACAAGCGGCACGGCATGAACGTCCAGGTCCTCACCGATCCCTTCGGGCGGCTGCTGTGGGCCTCGCCCGCGCTGCCCGGCTCAACCCATGACCTGACCGCCGCCCGCACCCACGGCATCGTCGACGCGCTCGCCGAAGCCGGCCTCAAGTGCTGGGCCGACAAGGCGTACCAGGGCGCCGGCGGACCCGTCCGGGTGCCGTTTCGTGGCCGTCGCCTCAAGCGGTGGCAGCGTCAGCACAACAGCACACACGCCAAGATCCGCTGCCTCGGCGAGCAGGCCATGGCCACCCTCAAGGGCTGGCGCCTCCTGCGGAAGCTCCGGTGCAGCACGAACCGCATCACCAACTTCGTGAAGGCCATCCTCGTCCTTCACCACGCGTCAGTGTGAGGTTGGAAAAGGCTCCGTGTCTCGGCGGTGAGTTGGACGTTCGTCGGGGCATGGGGTCGTCGCCGTGGATTGTGTCGGATGAGCTTTGGGCGCGGATCGAGCCGCTGCTGCCGAAGCGGGAGCGCCGGTATCGCTACCCGGGGCGGAGGTCGGTGCCGGACCGGCGGGTGCTGTGCGGGATCTTGTTCGTGCTGTTCAACGACATCCCCTGGGAGCGCCTGCCGAAGGAGTTGGGCTTCGGCTCCGGGATGACCTGCTGGCGCCGGCTGCGGGACTGGAATGACGCCGGAGTGTGGCAGCAACTGCACGAGGTGCTGCTCGCGGAGCTCAACGCTGCCGCACGGCTGGACGTCACGGGCGGTGGTCGATGGCAGCCACATCCGGGCCATAAAAGGGGGAGCCACACCGGCCCGTCACCGGTCGACCGAGGCCGGACCGGATCCAAGCACCACCTGATCACCGACGGATACGGCACCCCGCTGGCGGTCATCCTCACCGGCGGCAACCGCAACGACGTCACCCAACTGCTGCCGCTACTGGATGCCATCCCGCCCGTCCGCGGCCGCGTCGGCCATCCCCGCCGCAAGCCGGACTCGCTGTTTGCCGACCGCGGCTACGACCACGACATCTACCGCGACCGGCTGCGCGATCGGAGCATCGTGCCGGCCATCGCCCGCCGCGGCACCCGGCATGGCAGCGGACTCGGCGTCTACCGCTGGGTGGTGGAGCGGAGTTTCGCCTGGCTGCACGGCTTCCGCCGCTGATGGGACCGGCGACGGCCATGAGCCTCGCCGCCGTCGAGGATCATCACGACCCCGGTGGCATCGAGATGCTCGTCATCGGCCGCCACCGAGTACGCCGCCTGCTCAAGCAGCCCCACGACGACGCCGACAACCTGGCTGACGAACTGCACAGCGACCGCCCCAGCCTGCTGAGCGGCCACGACACCCTCGACGACTTGCACGACCCGGCCCGCCACCAGTTGGCCGTGGGCGAAGACCCCGCCGCTCCCCAGGCCGAGATCGAACGGCTCGCAGGCGAGATCGACGCCCGCCGCCAAGCGGCATCACGGCCCCGCATGACCTGCGCGTTGTTCTGGCCCGAAGCCGAGTTCGCCCAACTGATCTCCCGCTGGCCCGCCGCAGCGGATGCCTACGGCACCGACCATCGCGACCACACCCGGCGCGTCGAGGGGATGCTGTCGAAGCTAGCCGACGACGGCGCGGTCCATCTCGGCGTCGCCCACGGCACGATGGCCGACATCGACGCCTACCTCAGCGGCGAGGACGCCTCCCCCGAGGACCGCAGCACCCGCGCCGCCTACGCAGCCGACCTCGCCGCCCGCGGCCAAGCCCACCCCTGGCCACCGCCCCGCAACAGCCCCTGCTGGTGCGGATCAGGCCGTAAATACAAGAAGTGCTGCGGCAACCCCGCCACCAGCTGACCCGCACCCAGCACCACAAAGATCCACTTCTCGACCTTCACGAAACTCGCGACAGAGCCAGAGAGCAGTGTCCATTGACATTCGTCATCGGCGTCGACACCATCCCAGGACTCACACCTACGCCGTGTGTCAACGGCGCCAACGGTGAGCACGTGGGCACGGAAGCATTCCCCAGCACCCACGCTGGTAGGGCTCGTGCAATCGGCTGGGCCGGACGCCGCACCGGCGGGGACCTCGGTGCTCTGTGGTGTCAACGGCTGTGGGTCGTCGAGGGCGTGGGCAGCTACGGGGCCCAGATCGCCCGCCAGACGGCACACGCCGGCTACCGCGTGGTCGAAGCCGCCAGAATGGGCCGCTCGGGCCGCCACGGTACGGTTGGCATATCCGACCCGATCGATGCCCGGCGCATCGCTACGGCTGTGCTTTCGCTCCCCGAGGAACAGCTGCGCACCCCGCGGATGGACAAGGGAATCCGGGCGGCAGACCACATCCTCCTCACCACCCGGAACGAGCTCACCGGCGAGCGGACCAGAGCCGTGAACGCCTTCGTGTGCATCACCGTCCTCGGCATCGGGGTCTGCTGCACGCCTACTCGGCGCCAAGCAGAGGCAATCGCCCGCTGGCGCGCCCCTGCGAGGAAGACCTTGCCGCCACCACGACCCGCACCGAAGCCGTCCGCCTCGCCAAGAGGATCCACACCCTTGACACCGAAATCACGGACAACACGAACCGGATAGGCGAGCTCGTCGACGCCAGCCCGGCCGCCGACCTCCCCCAGGAAACCGGGATCGGCCACGTCACCGCCGCCACCGTCCTGGTAACCTGGTCCCACCCAGGACGGTTCGCGACGAGGCCGCGTTCGCCGCCCTCGCCGGAGTGAGCCCCATCCCCGCCTCCTCTCCTCCGGCGACACCACCCGCCACCGGCTCAACCGCGGCGGCGACAGGCGTCTCAATCGTGCCCTGAACGTCATCGCAACGGTCCGAATGGTTCATCACCCCCAAACCGCGCCTACGCCGACCGGCGACGCACCGAAGGCAAGAAGTCGGCGGGAGGTGCCGCGATGGCGGATCCAGCCGCTCCCGCGTACCGTGAGATCATGCGAGCGCGACACCTCGTACCCTGCGCCTTCGCTCTGGCCCTCGCGGCCGGGCCGCCCGCAGGGTCGGCAGCCGCCGCTTCGGACGGCGTGACCCAGTTCTCCTTCAGCAGGGCGGACCGCAGCGACGCTCTGGCCTACTGGACACCGCAACGGATTGCCAAGGCCGATGCCGCGGCGGACGAAGGCCCGACCCCGCGCGGCCAACACGCCTGGAAGGGGCCGAAGATGAAGGCGATCGGCCGTCTCTTCTTCGTCAACGACAAGGGGGAGGACACCTGGTGCACCGCCACCTCCGTGCCCGCCCACAATCACTCCGTGGCACTGACCGCCGCACACTGCGCACAGGTCCCCGCCTCTCCCGGCAACCACCACATCTCCATGATCTTCGTTCCCGGCTACCATCAGAGCGCTCGCCCTTACGGGACCTATGCCGTTCGCGCCGTGGCCATGCCACGCTCCTGGGAGCAGGACGCGAAGACGGACGTCGCCGCGCTGGTACTTGATCCGCACCAGGGCCGCCGTCTCGCGGACGCGGTCGGCACGCAGAGGGTCGCCTTCCCCGGCAAACCCGCGGGCCGCGTAACAGTGTTCGGCTACC
The DNA here is from genome assembly GCF_048572725.1 of Streptomyces boninensis. Lineage (NCBI taxonomy): Bacteria > Bacillati > Actinomycetota > Actinomycetes > Kitasatosporales > Streptomycetaceae > Streptomyces > Streptomyces boninensis. The sequence goes on along the minus strand of NZ_CP183837.1, from coordinate 3,267,312 downwards.
CGGACTCCCGCCCGCAACGCGGCGAGGGACTTCTGGCCTGCAGCGCCGTCGCGAAGGCCGGCCCCGAGCGTACCCAGTCCGCCGCCTGCGGAGTCGCCGGCGGCGCGAGTGGTGGACCCTGGCTGGCGCACTTCGACGCCCGGACCGGCAAGGGCACAGTGGCCGGGCTGACCAGTTTCGGTGACGCGGCCAAGAACAGCAGCAGCACCTCGGCGGAGCTCCTCGGGCCGCTGGCCAAGAGGGTGTACGAGCGTGCACAAGGACTGTGAAGCGAGCGCAAAGGCCGCCCGCCCATATCCCGTCGAAGCGCATGCCACCCACGATGCTCACACCTTGGCGTCCACCGCCGTGCCCGCACCGTTGCCGGCGCCGGTCAACTTCACACTCTGGGCGACCAGCCGGGGCAGATCGCACCGCTGGGCGAGCCGGACGGCCGGCACCAGCCCGCATGTGCGATGAGATCCGGATCATCGACCACGGCGAACACCGCCGCCGGGCTATGGGAGGATTTCACTTACGAGATGCCCTCTTACTCGGGTCTGACGGAAGCGTAGGAACTCCCATCATCCCAGCTCAGCGGGGTCACCTGTCGTGTTTCGCTATCCACAACCCGGCCGTCACACGGTGGATCGAGGTTGAGAGCAAGCTACTCGGAATATCGGGCTTTCCATTACTACGGTGCGTATCGTCTACGAACCGAGCCAGCCATCTCCTAAGACGCAATAGGCGCCCTCGCGGTGGCCACCGCCACCCTGAGCCCGTGAACACGCGCCCATCTTCCCACCGTCGCCGCGTCTCACTTGAGCCAGAACCGCCCGACAGCATCATCCAACTCCGACGCCCCTACCGCCATCGCGTCGGCTGCTTGCAGCGCGAAATCTCTCATCTCGGCGCACCCCACGCACTCGTCATCACCGTGAAACGGCCTGTCCAGCCAGTACATCCCACCGGGCAAAACGTTTCTGTCCAGGGCCGAACGCCCTGCTTCGAAGCTAGTCATACAACAGCCAACGACGCCACGGCCGTCACGTCACCACGGCGTCAACCACGGAGGCGCCGCCGCCCCACCCTCGCGCAGCGAGTCGCACACCCGAGCGACGTCAAATCGCATCAGACCGACATCGCCACAACCTCAACGTTCGAATTCTGACCGGAGGGCATGTCACGTGCCACTCGATGCTCCCTGGGCAGGCGCCGGTCGGTGTCGAGCCGGCGATCTGCTGCGGCTATGCGGAAGTCCGGTTCTCGCCGCGGTGCTTGCCCCGACACATGCCACCGCCCTACCCACGCGCTGCCGGGTGATGACAGCTTTGGTCTTCACGCCGCTGCCGAGGACGTGGACCCGGGCGCCACCGTGACCTACCGCATCGTCGTGCGCGATACCGGCACGACACGCAAGAGCAAGTACACCCCTGGTCCGACGACGTCGCCGATGCGATGGAGTCGGAGATACACAGCCTGGTGAAATCCTGACCTGGCTACCGACCAGGAAGCCACCCCAAGGCGCTCCCGGCGGACAGCGCGGTGGGCCAGCATCGGCATGTCACCGCTCCAGGGCTGACCGGGTCGAGCTACTACCGCATGCTCCGGGGCTCCGTGGTGGAGGCGGTGATATCGCTGCCCAGGGTGAGGCCGCGGGTGCCGAGCCGGAACAGGACGTAGCTGGCGACGGCGACGGCCAGGTAGCCCAGCAGCAGGATCGGCCTTTCGGCTTCGTAGACCAGCAGGCCGTCGTTGGCCGAGTGCAGCAGGGCGACCAGCACATACCCCCCGACAACGGATGGGGCGAGGGTGACCTTGCCCCGCTTCTGCCATCTGGTGAACGCCAGTGCGCACAGCAGGCCGGTCCAGGCCAGGTGACCGAACGGTTCGGTCAGGCCCCGCCCGATCAGGGTGAGCTCGGCGGAGGTGATGCCGTCGGCGAGTTCCGACTGGAGTCCGTAGTCCATCGACTCCAACACGGCGAAGCCCAGGGCGGTGGCGAAGCCCAGGGCAACGCCGGAGCGCACGGCCAGGTATCTGCCGGCGAGTGCGATCGCGAGTACCGGCACGAATTTAGCGAGCTCCTCGATGAAGCCGACCAGGAAGATTCTGGGGCCATCCGTGCTCTGGATGAATTCCTCGTCGAGAAATCCGCCGAGAGCCAGTGATGCTCCGCCGCCGAAGAGGAATGTGCCCAACAGGGCGGCGGGTGGGACGCTCGTGGCGAAGCCGGTCCTCGTATGAGTGGCCATGGCGAACGCCAACGGCGCCGCCGCAGCGCCGTAGAACAGAGCGGCGGGCACCACCGCCTCGTTGTCGGTGGTCAGCATGATGACGGCCATCAACACCGCCAGCGCCGTCATTGACAGCCACACCAGGAACCACGGCCGCTTGAAGAACCGAATGCGGTAACCGAATCCCTTACGCATCGCCATGACGGCGGTGTTCCCGGACCCGGGCATGCGGCAAACGGCTCGTTCGTCCGACCGGGTGAGCATGCCTCATCCTGGCTTCTGAGTATCTGAACGGAAGATCCCGATCACCGGTGCTAGAGATCTGTAACGGCTGAGGTTACGGCGGGGTGAAGTCCAGGCCGGTCTTGGCGAGGAAGCCCTCGATGAGGCCGGTGCGGTACTGCATCCGTTTGAGGGTGACCATCGCGTTCAGCTGGTCGATGCCGTGCTTGGCGAGGTTCGCGAGGGGCCGTTTGAGGTCCGCTCTTTACCGACTGGGTTGGCGTACGCATCGGCTCTTGCCAGGAAAGCCACGTCGCGCACGCGTCCGTTGCGGCGCGACGTCCGACCCCGCAACGTCGAGGGCGAGGCGCCACAGGAAGTCGTCGGGCTTAATCGGCGACCTGGACCGCTTCGGGAGCGCCGGTGCTGGCGCCGTCGCCGACACGCCTTCGACACGCGCGTCCATAGCCCGATTGCCGGGGTCGTTCCGCTAAGTTGTCTGGGTATGTTCCGATGTGCACAGCAAAGTGGGCACGTGTCGTGGCTCGGCAGGGGTCGACGATGACGGGTCCCGAGGCTCGTAGCGAGTGGCAGCATTCATCTATCCCGCCGTCGGGGCAAGGCCCGCGTAATGGATATGGGGTTGCCTCCCTCCTGCTGGGAGTCCTTAGTTGCGGTATTACTGCCAGCCCTGCCTATTTCTTCACCGGGCCAGTCGGCATGTTGCTTGGAATCCTTGCGGTTGCGCTGGGAGGTTATGGGTTCCGGCTCGGAATTCGCCGGCAAGCGAACAAGACCCTGGCTACTTGTGGCGTCGCGCTGGGGTTGCTCGCGGTTATCCTGTACGCGTCCAGATCCGGGATGCTTTCCTAACTCCACAGCGCCCGGCGCACAGCCCTACGAGCGGCCCCCTTGCCGCAGGGATCATTCAGCACGGGATATGCCGTGCGGCCGTCGCGCCCAGCGCCCAGGACCGCTCGACCCGACGAATGGGGGCGATGTGGATAAGCCCCACACCTTCCGGCGGTTCGCGGACGTGGCAGCAGCGGCCGCTACAGCACAGCCCTGTCGGCTAAGCAGGCCCGAAGCAGACCCGCGTTTTCATCCGTGGTGGCAGATCCGCTCGCTGATCGCCTCGTCCAGGCTGCTGCTGTTCATCGTGGCCGCCGCCTTGCTGGCCGCCGCCTTCCTGGCGGGGCAACGTCCATTTGCGGACGCGGAGGTAACGAGCCGCGGCAGCATCGACGCCGGCATCGGCGGCATCGCCGTGCTGATCGCTCTCTACGTTGCCCGGCACGTCGGACCTGCCCGGAGCCTTCACCGTGCGGCCATCGCGCCGTTGCGTGACGAGGTGCGCTATGTGCTGCTGTCGGACCCGCAGCGCCGGTACGCTCCTGCGCTGGTCCTGTTTCCCTTCTCCGGCGGTCCTGATGCGGTCGCCCTCGGTGTCATTCCGCTCCAGCGCCCCGTGCACGGCGGTCTCGGTCGCATCGCACCGGGGCTGCAGCGATGGACGAAACGGAGCTGCGATGGCCTGCCTGCACCGATCGGCACCGCCCAGTTGCATGGCGGCCCTCCGGCATCTCCGCTTGTCGTGCCCTGGATCGACGGGCAGCCGCTGTGGCCCGCCGGACCGATGATCACCCCTCGTCCCGGGCGCCCGCATGCACTGGCGTACTACCTCGACCGGCTGCTACTCGGCTCCCGCTCCTCAGGCGCCAAACGAACCACCTGACTCGAGCACCCCGGTGTGGAGGCGCCCGGCCCGCGGCATTCGGCGTGCATCCGGTGCATGGACGGCCGCCTGCGCCAGCTCCGGCCCGCTGCCGACCCTCCGCGCGGCCGTGCCGGTACGGGAAATCAAGTCGCGGGTTCGGCCGCTGCCCAGGTGAGCCGCGACGTGGCCTGCGTGGAGTTCCGCGTTGTGGCATCCCCCTATCCAGTCCAGTGATCCTTCCGGAAGGGTGAGGTGATCGTCTGGCAGCCGGTGCGGAAGCCGAGGATGTCATGGCACAAGGTCACCCGGTAGCGGTCTTGGTCGGCATGCTTCCAGCTCTCCTGGAGGCGGGTTTCCTTCTTCCCATTGTGGTAGCGGGTCTGGACGTTATAGGTGGTCCGCCTCTGCCAGCTCAGCTTCTCGACAGAGATGCCGTGCAGGTAATGGGAGATGATCCCGTTGACCCAGGACTGTACCCACTTCGGCGCGCTGTGCAGCATCGAGTTGTGCCATGCACCCGTCTTCGTCGTGGTCTTGATGGTCTTCCATTTCGTGGTTCGCCGGGAGGCGGTGGACTTTTGGTGCGCCTGGGTGATGCGGCTGGTGTGCGTGGTGTGTTTGCCGGTGGTCACGCGTTGGCCGACGGTCCTGCTGGTGTGGTGCGTTACGGAGGCGTGGGTGGTGGTGCGGCCGGAGCTGTGGGTCGCCTGTCGGCTGGAGCGTTGTGGGGCCAGTCCGGTCAGGTCCGATGCGTTGACGGGGTCTTGGTTGCTGTAGTCGTAGGCGTTTGCGGAGCCTCCGGAGAGGGGGTCTGGTTGCAGGAACCGCCCGAGGTCCGGGTCGTAGAGGCGGGCGCCCATGAGGAGGTTCCCGGTGGGCGTGTCGGCGGAGCGCTGGTGTGCGCCGAGCCAGCCGTACCGGCCCTGTGGCTGCTTTGTCCAGGGGGCTCCGAACTCGTCGAAGGCGCGCACGGTGGCATGCCCGTCGGCGTCGAGGCTGACGGTGGTGTCGCCGTGGAGGTCCGGCAGCTGCAGCTGGGTAGTGGTGCCGTTCGAGGTGGCGATCAGGTTTCCGGCGAGGTCGCGGATGTAGCGGGTGATGGCTCCGGTGGTCTTGTTCTCTGTCCAGGCCGGAGCATCGGTGTCACCGTCGAAGTGGTCGATGCCGATGGTGCCGGCGCCGTAGGTGTCGCCCTGCTTGGGTTCCGTGCTGGTGCTGCGGCGGCGTCCGGCGGGATCGAGTTGCCACTGGGTGCGCTGGGTGTTGGTCTGCTGGAGGCGCAGCGATCCGCCGGCGTAGTAGCCGTTGGTGACGTTGCCGGGCTGGTGTGTGATGTCGCCGAATTCGTCGTAGGTGTAGGCGGTGTCGCTGAGGCGGTCGGCGCTGTCGTAGCTGTGTTTGACCGTGGTGGGCGTGCCGCCTCCGCACTTGTCGTGCGGAGAGGTGCTGATGGCCTTGGTCTGGCGATTGCTGTTGCCGTCGTAGGTGTAGTCGTGCGCCGTGCAGACGGATTCTGCCGTGCCTGCGTGGCTGACGGTGCGAGTGAGGCGGCCGATAGTGTCGTACTCCGCACCCTGCCAGCCGGTTGCGGTGCTGAATCGCCCCACCGACTGGCCGTGGGCGCCGGGGAGAGTGCCTTCGGAGGTGACGGCCTGCTCGCCGCGTGAGTAGGTGCGACTGGTGGTGACGCCGGCCGGATCGAAGGTGTCGTGGGTGGAGACGCCGCCGGGCAGTGTCTGTTCGGTCAGGGCGCCGTCTTCGTCGTAGCGGCCGGTGATGGTGCCGACCTTGCTCTCGGCGAGCGACGTGGGGAGACCGCGCGGTTCCTTGTCGGTGTCGTAGGTGTAGGTGGTGGTCGAGGGCGCCCCGTCGGTGACCTTGGTGGGGCGGTCGAGGCGATCGTACTCGGTGGTGGCGGTGTTGCCGTCGCTGTCGGTGTAGGACACGACGCGGCCGAGGGTGTCGTAGGTGGTGTGCAGCGTCTTGTCCTCCGATGTGACGCCTGTGGCTCGGCCGGTGGTGGGGTCGTAGGTGTATTTCCGGGCTCCCAGGGGTTGGCCGATGCTGGAGGTGAGTGAGGCGGTTTGGATGCGGCCAGCCGGGTCGTAGTCGATGCTGGTGGTGCGGGTGGCGCCGTTGGCCGTCTCGGTGGTTTTGACCGTCATGCCGTAGCGGTCGTATTCGGTGCGCTGGTCGGGCAGCTGCCGGTTGTCGCCCGTATCCGCGGGTGCGGCGTGGTAGCTGCGGCAGGGCAGGTCGGCCCATTCGGGGCGGCCGCCGCACCGGCCGGAGCCGGTGGCGGTGTAGTAATCGGTGAGGACGGTTCCGGCGGTGCTGCCACCGGACTTCGGCAGGGTCGACTGGATCGGCTGGCCGGTCTCGTCGTAGCTAACCGTGTGGGTGATCGCCAGGCCCTTGGGGTCCTCGACGGTCTTGGTCACCAGGCCGGTTGCCCAGTCATAGCCGGTGCCGGTGGTGCGGGTCTCGGCCATCTGCTCGGGGTGGCCGGGCAGCTCCAGACCTTCGGACTGAGTGGTCGGCAGATCCTTCACCGTCGCCTCGACGGGCCGGCCCTCATCGAAGGTGCGGTGGGTCCAGTCCCGGGCTACAACTTGCTTGCTGCCCTGTGCGGCGACGTTGTTGTCAACGTCCTTGAAGTCGTGCTGCAGGGTGACCGCGTGGCGGGGTCCGCGGGTGTCCAGTTCGCGCAGGCCATCGGCGCTGTAGTGGCTGACGGTGGAGAGTTCGTCGGCCCGCTCCGCGGTGGTGGTGGACTGGGGATCCAGGCCCAGCTGCTTCAGCTGGTCGCGGTCGTTGTCGGTGGTGGCGAGCGCCAGCTTGCGGTTGCCGGCGGTCAGGGTGCGTACCAGGTTGCCGAAGCGGTCGTACTCGGCCGTGGTGATCGGGCCGCCGGGCTCGCGGGCGTTGACCTGCCGTCCGGAGGCGTCGATGTAGGCGATCGTGGCGCGCTTGTAGTCGTCCTTGCCCAGCTTGGTGCCGTCGTTGGAGGACGGTACGGCGTCAGGCGGGAAGATCGCGGTGGCGTCGGTGGGGGTGTCGTCCTGCCCCCAGGCGGCCACATCCGCCGAGGCCATCTGCGCCGGGGCGCCGGAACCTGACACCGGCACCTCGTAGGCCACGGAGGTGGTGGCGACCCCGTCGGTGTCGGACTTGGACCCGGATTTGAGTGCAGGACGCGAGACCTTCAGCAACATGCCATCCCCCGCGGGCGGGGCGTCGGTGGCCTTGCCGTAGGTCATTGTCCAGGGCTGCTCCCCGGGCGGTGTGATCTTGGTGACGCGGTGCGCGGCGTCGTAGGCGTAGGTGGTCTTCAGCCCGGGGCTGGTGCGTGGATCCGCGGCGCTGATCAGCTGCTTGTCGTGGTCGTAGGTGTAGGTGGTCTCCACCGTCGACGTGCTCTGGCTGTCGCCGGGTTTGGTGGCCCACAGCCGGATCTGGCTGACCTGGCCGAGCGCTTCCGTGTAGACGTACTCCAGCACCCGGCACCCGCGCGTCTGCGGTGACTTGGCGCAGACGGCAGCGTCGACTGCCGAGGTGGGGGCCACCAGGTACTTCGGCCGGGCCAGCGTCTGGCCGTTCCATGTGGTCGGCTCGTAGACCAGCCGAGTGGTGGAGTGCTTCGTCGGCAGCGCGCTCGAGGTCATGACCCAGGTGGGGGCCTTCGGATCGACCTTGGTGAACGTGCTCTTGGTGCCGTCAGTGTCGGTGAGGGTAAAGCCATCCGTCTCGCTGCCGGTCAGGGTCAGGTCCTCGGCGCCGACCTCGGGACGCCAGCCGTGGCTGGTGCGGGTGAAGTCGATGCCGTCGCCGTCGGCGAACATCACCTCGACCGACGACTTCGAGGTCTTGCGGACAGCGACATAGGCGGCGCCGGTCGCGTCCGCGGTGCCGCCGGCCGTCCAGCCAGGGCCGAAGACCTGCGCGAGGCCGAGCTCGGCGGCGGTGGTGTGGCTCCGGGAGATCGCAGTGCGCTGCACCGTCACCCCCCACTCCGACGCATCCGTATGGGTCATCGAGAAGGCGCCGGTGAGCAGGTTGACGTTGCCCGGGCCGACGCTCGGCTGCGGGGCAAAGCCGGCGTCGCGGTCGAAGACCATGCGGTGCGCGTCGGTATCGACGCTCTTGCCGCCGGTGAAGTGCGCCCGCACGCTCAGCGACCCGTCATCATCCACGGTGTCGGCAACGGTCCAGATCAGCGCCTGGGGTTTGCCGTCGTTGACTGGCACCGGCCAGGTGACCGCCTTGTTGTCGGCGGTGCGTACGTCCTTGGCGGGAATGGTCGTCCAGTCGTCGGTGGCAGCGCGCCGGTACTGATACGTCACGCCGGTGTGCGCGGGCTTGCCCTCCGCGGCGAGAACCACCCGGCGGGCGGAGCGCGCCCCCGAGGCTGGGCGGGTCAGGGCCGCGCCGGGCCCGGCGTAGAAGGGATACTCGACCGTCGGGGTGGGCTTGCCGGCCCGGTTCAAACCGCGCACGTACAGCGTGTGCTTGCCGGCCGAAACGGTGATCGGCACATGGGCAGTCACCTTCGGGCGGACGGTGTATTCGGTCCAGGAACCGTCGTCGATGCGGTAGGCGATGGTGTAGGTGTCGGAGTTGACGTTGAAGCTGCCGCCGTACTGGCCGTGATCGTCGCGTTTGCCGCCCCAGGCGCTCTTCGGGAAGTCGTGCGAGGACACGTGCGGGGTGGGAGCGGCGACGTTGTAGGTGGTGAAGCTGTAGTAGCCGGACCATCCCGACCAGTTGTGCCCGTCGTAAGCCCGCATGCGGAAGCGGTAGGTATGCCCGGTCTTGAGTGTGTCCTTGGGGACACTCCAACGGGCTTGCTGCCCGGAGGGCACCCCATCCTGCTCGTGCGTGGTGATCACGTGCGTGTGGCCGTGGCTGCCGGGCTCGGACACCTCGAAGGCCACCTTGGTCAGGGTGCCGGTGCCGGAGGTAACGGTGCCGGACAGCTCCGGGGTCAGGGTGGAGACGTACCGCTTGCCGACGGTGTCGTGGCCAGGGCTGGCGGACAAGTGGGTGGGCGGCTCCAGGCTCGGCGTCATGTTCACCGCCAGGGTCGGCGGGTGGTCGCCCTCGGCGGAGGAGAACCGTTTCCAGGTGTACTTGTCGCGCTCGTCCGTCGCCCGCAGCCCGATCCCGGCGGTCGCCGGTCCGTGGCCGGACCACTGCTTGACCAGCTCGGGGATCTTGATGCTGGTCCAGTCGGCCGGGCATCCCGTATCGCCGGAGACGGTGCTGCCCTTGGTCTCCATGCTGGTGGTGATCTTCTTGTTCCAGCGCGGCTGATGGGTCCACCGGGTGTGGTGGTCAGGCGCGCCGGTGTCCCAGATCTCCCATGCGCGCTTGCTGCACGACCAGGACCGGTAGTTGTACAGCTTCAACGTAGCGTCCGTAGTCTCCTTGCCGCGCAGGCTGGAGGTGTTGAAGGCGAGGAATGAGCGGGCGGCCTGGCCGGTGCCGTTGTTGCCGAGCTTGAGTTCCTTGTCGTTGGCCCGGTCGGAGGTGTAGCCCTGCTCCACGAACGTGTCCAGCGACGGGCGCAGGCTGATGCCCGGGTCGATGGTCACCGGGAACTTCGTGTCCCGATCGCGAACGTAGTCCTCATCCAGCCGGTAGCTGACGGTAGCGCGGTCGCCGTCGGCGGATACCTGCGAGTCGATGTCGAGCTTCGCAGTGTCGGTGGGGTCTTGCGAGTTCGGCTGCAGCTCGGCGTCCCACCCCGTTGGATGCTCCACCATCCCCAGCGTCTTGCCCTTGGCGGTGAGCAGCTGGCCGCCATCGCCCCGGTCTTTCAACTTCAGTCCGTCCACGTGCAGGGCGAGCTTCACCGTGCCCAGACTCTCCGCAGCCTTCTCGCTGCGGACGATCAGATAGTCCTCAAAACCAGTGCGGGTGGTCTCCACCACCAGATCCACCCCCGGTTTCACCGAACGGTAGGTGGCCTTCGTTCCCTTAAGACGTGGCTGCGGCAACGTTCCCGGCCACGTCAGCCGCACCTGCCGCTTGCCGTCTTTAAGCGACGCCAGCTCGCTATTGCCCTTGGTGTCCCTACCCGACAGCGCAAGGCCGCGCGGGTGCGCGGCCGGCCCGATCGACCCGTCAGCCTGTTTGGCCAAGGTCAGGTCGACATCCGTCCAGACGCCCTTGTGCCGGAAGCGCACCGGCCCGGTGGCCTGCTCCAGGCGCAGGTGGCCGTCCGGATACGCCCACATCGTCGCCGTCTCGGTCCGCTCGGACAGCACCTCGATACGGCGCTTCTGCAGCCGCGCCGTCAGCAACGCCGACGCCTCGTCCCGCGCAGTCGCCGGTCCCTTGGGGGCTTTCCGCGCCACCGAGGCCACCTGGGGCTTGTCCACGGTCACCGCGCCAGCGCCGCCGGCCACAAGAGCCGTATCGGCGGCCAGCAGCATCGCGCACACCATGGCCGCACCGGCCAGGCGCCGCTGCACCCAGTCGTACGGACGCCGCTTAACTCGGAACGCGGATGAGGGCATGGCAAAGCACTCCCAGCAGCACGAGTGAGCACATGAATGCTCCGGACATAAGAGCGGGATAAACAAACCCGGATCAATAGTTGCCCGTTGAAGCGACTACTGGAAAGGGCGCAGGGGCAGAGAATTCTTCACACCGGCGCATATCGGTACGCTTATACAACAAGCCGAATTCACTTCGGTGTTGGCCGTGCGGTGCACGACCGGGATCTCGGCCTCACATAGCATGAGCGTCAGTTGCGAAGAATCCGGCGATATCTACCGGAGTGGCACTAATAGATGCACATAGGTCGAGGAGGCCGCCTTCCTCGCACTCGGCCCGGCGCCGCATCCTGGCTCATCGAGGCCGTCCAGGCCGGCGTCCGGCGGATCACGGCGAAGACGGCCGAGGCCGTCTCACTGTCCAAGCTCTACGTCGAGGCCGAGGTCGACCGGGCCCTGGGCACCGCCGCGGTCACCGGCCGGTTCGCCGAGGCGGACCTGCTTTCCATCGTCGACTACCAGGCCACCCGCACCCAGACCGAACCCGTCCGCCGCAGCGAAACCCATACCCTGCAGCCCGGCACCTCCGCCTGGTCCGCACTCGGCCAGACCACCACCCCCGCCGCCTCCGTTTCCGAGTACGACGAAAGCGAGCCCGCCTGATGGCCGCCCCTCTTCGCACCGTACCCGGCTCGGGCGGCGACTCCCTAAAGCGGTGTGCGCCACAGTGACGCGCACCTGGTCCCTGCGGCGATCGCTATGCCTGGCCGTGCGGCTGCAGGTCCAGAAGCTGGGCTTCAAGATCGGCAGTTCGTTTGTCGGCGAAGCGCGGATTCGAGCGTGCGCCTTCCAGCCGCTCCTGGAGCGCTTGGTGATCGCGGGTGAGCCGGCGGACACGCTGCTTGAGGTTGGTGTTCTCGGTGACCAGGGCCTGGACGGACTCGCCGGGCACCATGCGGTCGAAGTCACGCAGGCGTCCCATCAACTCTCCGATGCGCTGCCGCTGGGTAAAGATCTCCTTCTGCGCCTGCGTGAGGGCCGTCTCGGCGTTGAGGGCCCGTTCCCGCCAGGTCGCTTCGATGTGTTCGTGCGTCTGCTGGGTGTGCTGATCGTGGCGGCTTTGGCTGTGCGCGATGGCGGCCTGGGCGCGGGCCCGGGCCTGGCTGTTCTCGTACAGGAAGGTCGCCGAGACACCGGCGCGGGCGGCGATGCCCCGCACGGTCAGTCGCCCGCGTTCCCGGCGGAGCTGGCTGATGGCCACATCGATACGGTCGAGCTTGGCTTCCGTCTGCCGCCGTCGGGCGGCGAGGGCGGCCGCCGTCATCGCTCGTCCTCCTCTCCCGTGTCGTCGACGTCGTCGGCCTGGGCGAGTTCCTGGGCACGGAACGCGGTGCTCCACACCCGCCCGAAGTAGTCCTGGGGCCGGCGCAGGTCCACGGCGAGGGCCTCGTCGAGCAGGCCGACGGCGGCGAGCGCCTTCTCCAGGCCGTCGATGGCGCGTGCGGTGGGCTCGAAGACCTGGTGGAGGTAGTCGGCGGTGGCGGTGTCCGGGGCGCGTTCCGCGAGCATGCGCCACTGCTCCCGCTTGCGGTGCCAGTAGACGAGGTCCGCGCCCGACAGCACGAAGTTGTCGCAGCTGTGGCAGTTCAGCTTCCAGGGACAGGCTTCGCCGTCGACCACCGGCTGGTAGGTGCAGAAGCCGCCCTCAGCCGGGGTGGAGCGGCGGGTCAGGTCGATCGCCAGAGCCTCGGCGACCTCACGGGACATCGGCTCGCTGCCGGAGAGCAGGATGCCGGGCTCGGGCGTTCCCGGGCCGGCGACCCAGATGGCATTCAGCGCGTCCTCCAGCCGCGGGTCGTTGTGGGCCAGGCATCCTCAAAGCGGTCACCGACGCCGACATCGAGACCACCGCCGACTCCGGCTACCAAGGCGCCGGCGGATGCGTCCGCACTCCGATCAAGCGACCGGCGGGAAAGGGCCACAACGGCTGGGGGAAGCAAGCGAACACCGCCCTGGCCAAGGTGCGCGCACCCGTGGAACGCGGCTTCGCCGCGCTCAAACGCTGGCGCGTACTCGACTGCGTCCGCATCAGCCCCAATCGGATCACCACGCTGCTGAACACGCTATTCGTCATCCAGCAGAAGCAGGCGTCACTCGCAGGGACGTGGATGAGATCTGCTCACTATGTCAAACCGGTCCGCTGACAACGCAACAGCGCGGTCCGGCGCCGGTCCGGGCGACTGTGCGCGCGGCGGTGCGGTCCGTGCCGGAACCGTGTCGAGGTGCCGGACTCACGAGCCGTACTTCTACGGACTGCACAAGTCCGGTCACAGACCGGCAAGAGCCGGGTCCCGGTCACGAGTACGCCGGAATCATCCAAGGGTCCGGATCGCCCTCGCAGCCAGGTCGGGGGCGAAATGCCCGGGACACGCCTACTTTCCCATCGACGACGCGCGCTGGGCCGGGACGTGGCCGCCGCCGGGCGTCGGTGGCCTGGGTGTCGACCTGAGCAGCGGGGCTGGAGTGTGTGGGGCGCTGCCGGGTGTGATCACTTTGGTCAGGTGGGCGTAGGCGATGGTGTTGGCGGAGTAGCCGCTGGTCTTGCTGTAGCTGCCGCCGCAGGTGATCAGGCGGAGTTCGGGGCGCTTGGCTTGTCCGTACACGCGCTTGGCCGGGAAGTCTTTCCGGTCGTGCTGCTCGACGGCGTGGACGGTGAAGACCGCAGTGCGACCGTCGGCGCGGGTGATGCGGACGGTGTTGCCCTTGTGCAGGGAGCCGAGGCTGTAGAAGACCGCGGGTCCCTTGCCGGTGTCGAGGTGGCCGGTGATCAGAGCGGTTCCTTTGCTTCCGGGGGTGATCCCGTCGCGGTACCAGCCGGCCAGGTTCGGCTTGTCACCGGGCGGCGTCGCCAGGGCGCCCGGTGCCCGCTGTCCAAGAGCCATCAGGGGGGCGTTCACGCTGATGGCAGGGATGATGATGCGCTTGGGCGCCGAGTGCGCCAGGGGGCGCACCGTCGGCGTGGGCGGGCGTAGCACATCTGCCGGCGCAGGGGTGGCGAAGGCAGGTAATGCCTCGTGTGCCGAGGGCCGGGGAGGCGCGGGCGGCGCGCTTTGACTGCTATCGGTCACCATCCAGCCGCCCGCAGCCAGCACCGTGGTCACCAGGACCCATCCCCTGAGTCGCGCGCGGGCGGTGCGGCCGGCCGGTAAGCGAAGCATGGGGATGAGCTCCTTACGTATCGAGGTGTCGCGGTGCTCCGGCCACCGTTGACCGGCGGCCGGAGCCGCGTCAGGCACGCGCGGCGTGGCGCAGTACGGGCGGTCAGCGCGCCAGGCCGGTGCCGCGCCGGCGCAGGAGGGCGGCTGCGCCCAGGCCGCTGGCTGCAACGAGCGTGATGCCACCGGCGAGCTGGACAGGGGTGTCGTCCTGGCCGCCGCCGAGGCCGGCGTGTACCGGCTTGTGAATGCCGCAGGCGTCGGCGACGTTCTTGGCGGCCGACTGAACGTCTTTCTCAAAACCCTTGATCTCAGCGGGCGTTGCTCCGCTTCCCTTGGCGAGCTTGAGGTCGTCCTTGGCGTCGTCCAGCACCATCTTTGCATCTGAGCAGGCAGGATTGTCGCCGGTCGGCACGGCCGAGGCGGCCTGAGCCATTGCTACCGGCAAGCCGAGCACTGCGCCGGCACAGGCAGCGGTCGCAAGGATACGAACAGAACGCATGAATGCCTCCATCATTGTGCGGCTACGGCGCAGGTACGCCGAAAAGAAGCGGTCGAGAAAACCACACACAGATAGGCTCATATGATTTATCGCTGAGCTTGTGCAGGCGCACTGTCCCGTCCCCGAAATTCGTTCAAATGGCGGAACCGGCCGGAGCCACCCCGACGTGCATCGATCTCTGCATCTCGTCTCGGTTCGCGATGAGCAGTTGATACGCCGCGCCCATCGCGCCATATGACTCCACTGCCTGGGGCTCATGTCGGCATTTTCGAGCATCTCCCTCGTCTCCTCGAGAGCACGCAGAGCCCGCTACGCCAGCCATTCAGCCGAATCTGCTCTCGGATCCCTCGTGTGGCGGTACAGCGCGGCGTTCACCAGGCGGCTCGCTGCAGCCTGCCGGGTCCGATTGAGCTTGATGGGCTGGGGAATGCTCTGCCCGGCATGCGGCCGCCGGCGGAGGCGGGTGTGCTCGTAGGGATGGTGGCGGCTTTCCATCGGTGCGGCACATCGGTGCCGCGGCCGCCGCCCGGAGGTATCCCTGATGAGATCGCTGAAGATAGCCACCGGCAGCTTCCTGGCGTCCACTGTTCTGCTGTTTGCTGCCCCGCTGGCTGCGGCCGCCGACAGCGAGTGTGACCCCGCCACCGCGGCGGCCATGCAGGCGCAGTCGGACTACCGGGCGGCGCTGGCCGACTACCAGCAGACCGTCGACAACGGTGGACATCCCGGTCAGGCCGAGCGCGACAACGTCGACCAGCTCAAGCACAAGGCCGACGCCGCCGCCTCCCACGCCCAACGCGTCTGCGGCGATCAGCCCACGGATCCCAGCGGCCAGAAGCCGAGCGGCCCGATGAACACCGGCGCCGGCTCCACCAGCCAGACCACAGACGCCACCACCTCCTACACCGTCCTCGGCGGCGGGGCCGCCGCCCTCGGTGCCACAGCACTCTGGATGCGCCGCCGCGCGGCACGCGCCGACAACTGACCCTTCCGCCCCACGGCCGGTACGCGCGATCAGGGCACTGATGCGCGCACCGGGGCCCCTCGCCTCAGGATGCCGCTATGAACGTCGCGCAACGCCGCCCTCACCCGGCGTCGCGGCGCGGCCAGCCGGCCCGTGGTCTCTCCTCGCTCACGCTCACGAGTGTGGCGCTGGTGCTGTTCTCGTTCGCCATGACCGAACAAGCCACGCCCGGCCCACCGCCGCAGCCCGATTCCGGACAGGCTTTCCAGCCGGGCCAGACACCCTCGACCCCCGCCGGACCCACTCTGCCCTCTGCCACCCCCACCCGGCTGAAGATCCCCACCATCGGCGTCAATGCCCCGCTGACCGGTTTGAGCCTGGAGAACGGCGGGCGATTGGCCGCACCACCCGAGGATGAGAGGAATCTCGTCGGCTGGTACGAAGACGGCATCACCCCCGGCTCCCGGGGCACCGCCATCGCCGCTGGGCACGTCGACATCCCCAGCGGGCCCGCCGTCTTCTACAACCTGGGCACACTCAACAAGGGCATGTACATCGACATCGACCGCGCCGATCACCGCACCGCGCGTTTCATCATCGACGCGATCGAGGTCTATCCCACCGACACCTTCCCCAGCACCAAGGTCTACGCCGACCGTCACCGCGCCGAACTACGCCTGATCACCTGCGGCGGCGGCTACGACACCACACACCACCGCTACCGCGGCAACGTCGTCGTCTACGCCCACCTGACTACCCAACCAACTGCCTTGCCGCACTGAACTCAGACCGCTCCACCCGACTCGCTCTCCATAGGCGCAGGGGCGGGGGCAAAGGTCACAACTCTACTGAGCATTAGTCCGTGTTGTCGTCGGGGTTGGTGGCCAGGCCGGTGCCGGTGAGGCAGTCGGTGATGGTGGTGGGCTGGTACTGGATCTGGCGCAGACCCCGGCGGACCGGAGTGACGAGATGGTCATAGTCGGTGAAGGCGATATATGCCAGGCTTGTGCGGCGGCCGACAGGTGGCCTCTGCTGCCGCCGTTTACCCCGATGACCGGGGTAGCACCTTTGCGGGACCAGGTGCGGGCGGTATGCGGCGTCAGCGAGAACCCGGCCTCGTCGGCGAAGACGGTCCAGGCCCCGAGCGCCGCCGCCCTCGTTCCACGGCCGGCCATGTCTCCTTCACCCACGTGGCGACCGCCTCGTCGTCGCGCTGAGTCGCCCGCCGGGATGGCACTTGCGGGGACCAGCCGTGGCGGTGCAGCAGCAGGCAGTCCCCCGGCCCGGTGTAGCTCTTGTGGAACATCCGCCCGATCAGGGTCTGGATTCGCGCCAGGGTCCACCGCTCGTCCGGCCAGCCGCGCACCCGCGCACCCAGCTCCAACGCCGCCTCCAGCTCCATCCCGCGCTCGTGGACGACCGAGCGGGACTGCTGCCGGGCCGCCGGCCTGGCGGAGGACTCAGCAAGTTTACCGGGCTCTGGTGGCGTAGCGGAAGGCGCAGCAGGCGGCGAAGCGCCCGAAGATCGCGAAGCTTGAGGGCAACGATGGGTTGCGTGAGTACGTGCAGGAACGGCTCGCTGGGAGCGTCCGCCGACCGGACGGCACGTCGACAGTAGTAGGCCTGAGCCGCCGGCATGGAAGGCGCTGAACAAGCCGCATCAGCAGGCCAGGCGGTTGGGCTGCGAGCCTCGTGATATTCACTCCTGTGGCTCCCCGCCGCAATGCTGTCCGGCCGGGCACGGGGCTTTCAATACCAGTGTGCAGGCCATCCGGATCGGTTGTGGATATCCCGCGTCGATCAACGGATCAATACCGTGAGCGGCGTACTTCCGGGGCGATGCGTCGCCGCTGAGCATGCATCTCCGCATACGAATCCAGCAGGTACCCGCCCGTCCTTGAGTGCACGCCAGGGCCTGCATGTCGTGACCGAGTCCCGCAACCGCTTTATGGGATATTTTGAATTAATGGAAGATGCGCGGGGGCTGGCCCTCCAGCCGGAAAATGATTCGTCACCGCAGCGGTTCACCAGCCGGCGCACGTTCCTGGGCGCCTCGCTCACGGTCGGTCTGGCCGGGGCCTTTCACCTCCTCGACGCCCACGACGCACACAGTCGCCGTACGCCGCGGCATGACACAGGAAGCGATGACGCCAAGGCCGCTGTCGGAGGACGCGTGGCCGTCGGCCGCCGCGGAGTTACCGTCAGGAACCTCGCACCGCTGGGAGCGCCGTGGATGCCGGTTGCGGTGCGCCGCCGAGCGCATAAGGCGCTGCGCGTGCAAGGCCGCAAGCTGGCCTTGACCTTCGACGACGGCCCGAACCACGAATTCACCCCCGAAGTGCTGAAGGTCCTGCGTCGCCATGACGTGCGCGCCACGTTCTTCGTCATCGGAGAAAACACCGCAAGTAGCCCGGACCTGCTCCGCGCGATCGTCGACGACGGTCATGTAATCGGCAACCACACCTGGTCTCACCCACGACTCGACTGGACTTCCTACCGCATCGGCTGCCGGGAACTAGAACGCACCAGCGAACTCATCGACAAGGTGCTCGGGTGGCCGCCGCGGTTGGCGCGGGCACCGTATGCGATGTGGACCCCGGCGACGCTTAAGAAGTGTGCCGCGCTGGGCATGGTGCCGTGGGAGTGGACTATCGACTCCATGGACTACAACACACCCGGCACCCGCAACATCATCGACAGCGTGCTGCTTTGTGCGCACCCCGGGGCGATTGTGCTCGCGCACGACGGTGGCGGAGACCGCAGCCAGACGGTGGCCGCGCTGGAGTACTACCTGCCACGGCTGCTCGACCGCGGATACACGATGGTCCAGCCGACCTGACTGCTGCCTCGACTCTCCAGCACCCCCCTCTGCACTGGCGTTGCGCATCCCTTCGACCGCCACGAAGACCTGCGGCGCGGCCTATCAGTGCGATGGTTCGTTGCGCTGTCCGGGATCGGAATCGGAGTAGTTGATGCCGTCGCCTAGTACTGCAGCCGCAGTTACGGGGGTCGGTGGTCGCGGCGACGGTAGTGGCTGAGGCGGGCTCGGTGTTGGTGGCGTCGGCGCCAGCGTGACCAGTGCAGGATGTGTCCGGCCTCGTGGCCGACGGTGTGGACGATCTTGGCCAGGAGGCGGCGGATTTCGTTCACGCTCAGTCTGATCAGGTCGCGGCTTGCTCCCCCTTTTCACCGCTGTCGGCCCGTAGGGCGGCCAGATGAGCGGCGGCTGCCATGGCCAGGGTGATGTGCCGATACCAGACTCGGTAGTGGCGGACCTGGTAGTGATCCAGGCCGGCCTCGTTCTTCGCGGCCTGGAAGCATTCCTCGCTCGCCCATCGGGCGCCTGCGGCCCGCACGATCTCCGCGTGCGTCGTCTCCAGCGGTGCGTGCACCAGGTAATACGCCCGCTCGCCGGTGGTGGGGTTGCGGCGGATCAGCAGTGAGACGGCGAAGCCGTCGGCCGCCTCGCGGTCCGGCAAGGGAACAACCGCCCAGGCGTACTCGCGCAGCCCGTGGGCGCCGTCGCCGGCCGAGCGCATCTCCCAGACCCGCTCGGGCAGGATCGCCACCAGGGTGCGGGCATTCTGCCCGCGCGGCCCCAGCCGGTGCCGGTAGCTGATGGCCAGCACATACGCCAGACGCCGGCTGGTCAGCCATGATCGCAGGGCCGGATTTTCGCCGTAGACCTCATCCCCGGCCACCCACCGAAACGGCACCTTCGCCTGCACCGCCCGCTCAAGCATCGCCATCGCCAGGGCGGGCTTGGTGGCGAACGCAACGTCCTGGTCGATCCGCGCATCCGCCCGCCGTGCGGGATCCTCCGTCCAGGAGGTCGGCAGATGCAACTCGCGGTCGATCAATGCCCGCCCGGCGGCCGAGGCGTAGGCGAGGAACACCCCCAGCTGACAGTTGTCGATCTTCCCGGTGGTGCCGGTGTACTGCCGCTGCACCCCCGCGGACCGGAGCCCCTTCTTGACGAACCCGGTCTCATCCACGATCAACACACCGTCGTCCGCGGCGAGATGCTCCAGCACCAGGGACCGGGCCTCGTCACGGACCGCGTCCTCGTCCCAGTCGGCCTGGTTCAGCAATCGCTGCATGCCATCGGGACACCGCTCACCGGCCTGCTCGGCCAACGTCCAGCCGTTCTTGCGCTCCAGCGCCGCCAGCAGCCCCCGCAGATACTCACCGGCCCGGCCACGCGGCTCCGACCTGCCGAAATACGGACCGATCCGGTCCTGCAGAACTTGCAGACCCGCCGCCCAGCCCCGCACCTCGTCAACCGTGACATCCCCACCCATGCCCAGCTCAACGAGGAGCCCGACCACCGGTCACAGCAACTGTGGCTGGAGTACTAGGCGTGGGCCACATCCGCGGGCCGGCGTTCGATGCACAGTAGTCGGGCTGCATCGCGGTGTCGTAGCAGAGGAGCCGCTCGACGTGGGGCCGGGACCAAACCACTGGTCCCGGCCCCACGCCTGGCGGTGGTGTTTCTCCGTTTAGTTGCTAACGGTGGCGGTCTTCTCGATGTCCATGTCCGCCGTGCCGACCTTCTGCTTCTTGTTGGGGTCCTTCGGCGTCTTGCACCTCGGGTTCGTGGTGCCGGGCGGGCAGTTCGAGTCCGTGGTCGACGTCTGCACGCCGTTGGACAGCACCCCGTTGCCGCCCTTGTTGCTGACCTGCAGCCCGTAGATGAACTCGACAGTGCCACCAGCCGGGATGTCACCGTCCCAGGTCAGCTTTGTGCCAGCGGGCTTGGGGTCGACGACTGTGCCCTTCTTCTGGAACGGCGGGCTGAGGAGGTTGGCGTCGTCGAGGACGTCCTTGAGCTCGTCTTCCCAGTGATACTTGGTCTTGGCCGCCTGCGTCGTGTTCTTCAGCGTGACCTTGTAGTACAGCTTGTCGCCGGGCTTGAGCGTCGCTCCGTCCGGGAGCGGCACGGTGGCCTTATCGTCCTTCCACGCGGTCTTCTCCACGTCCACGTCGGGCGTGACGACGGTGATCTTCTTGCTCGGGTCCGTGGTGCCGCACTTCTTGTCCGTGCTGCCGGGAGGGCAGTTGGTGTTGATCGCGGTGACCGTGTTCGGCATCTTGCCGTCCGCGCTGGGCGGGCCCGGGTACGGGTCCTTGATGCGGACCTGGTAGGTGAAGGTATAGACCTTGTTGGCTGGGACGGTGCCCTTCCACGAGATCTTCCTGCCCGCGGGATCGTAAGTGGGCAGGGGAGTTACGTCTGTGGCGCCGTCTTTGGCGGTGATTTGTCCGACCCAGTTGGCGTCGTCCAAGACGTCCTTAAGGTCGTCCGTCCACTCGTTCGGCTGGGCGGTCCCGCTCTTGTTCGTCACCTTGACTGTGTACTTGATGAGCTGGCCGGGCTTGACCTGCTGCGGTGCCGGCTGCGCCAGCGCCAGGGAGGAGTGGCCGGTGGCCGTGTCCGTGGCCACCGACACCTGCGAGGTGGTCCGATGACTGGCCTGCGAGTCCGCCGTGGCTCCCGCGGCGCCGGCCAGCTGGGTGGCAGCTGCCAGCATCGCGAGGGCGACGAGGGATGAGGGGCGCACAACTGAGCGCTTCCGGGGTGTCCAGGCGGTCAGCGTTGCTGCGGATCGTGTGGTGCTCATGGGCTTTGGTGGTCCTTTCCCGGCAGTCGGTGCCTGGCGACTGCGGTGAATTCGCGGATCTGCCCCCAGAGATAGGGCACGCCTGGGCGGTCGCTGGTATGGACATCGCACGATGCTTGAATGATCACTCATTCGCTTTACGGAACCCACTCCTGCGGCCGTATCCACGGGGTGCGCAGCCTGCCAGGCGAGAGTCGCAGGCCCCCGTCCTGGTTCGCCCATCCTTCCCTCCGGTGACTGCTGCCGAGACGTCAATGCGCGCCAGAAACCGCGACCGCCCAGCGGGCTGGGCGCTGGCAGCGGGGGCGTCATGCCGAAGATCCACGAGCCACATCTGCCACGGTTTCGAAAGGTCGCACGCGGTGAGGGTGAACTGTTCGACTTCTTGCCGTTGTTGGGCTTGTCCTACGGATGCTCCAGAAGGGCGGTTTTGCTGATCCCCCTGAAATTACGGGGCGTTGACGGCTCTGGCTGACTGTGGGCGTGCCATATTCCGGATGTGTGTTTTGCGGACCCCGAGCCGCCCGCATATTGCCGGTGCCTGGACGTAAAGGAACCCCTGCCATGCTAATCGCAAGAATTCCCCACGTGTCCACGGCGACTTCCGCACTCGCGGTCTCCCGCACCATCCGGGCACTGCCGTTGGCGCTGGTGCTCACCGCGCTGCCGCAGATGCACGCCGCCGCACTTCCGTCAGACATGTTGGGCGACGGCGTTCCGACGCGCTCCGCGGCCCAGGTGAAGTCCGTGCCGCCGGGCGGCACGGCGACCTACCGGATTGTGGTACGGAACACCGGCACTGCTCCCCAGACCGGCTACACCTGGTCCGACGACCTGACCGAGGTGTCCAAAGGGGCCGACGTCCTTCCCAACTCCCTCACCGCTGCGTCCGACAAGGGCGGCAACCCCAAGCCGCCGCGGCTCAACGGCCAGACACTGACCTGGACCGGGGATGTGCAGCCCGGCGAGACGATCACCTTCACCTACCAGGCCCGCATCAAGGACCCCTACCCCGCGGCCGCCGGATCGCAGCTGAACAACACCGTCGAGGGGCCCGATTCCAACTGTGCGACGGGCTCCGGTGCCGCGCGCTGCCATGAAGCGATCGCCATCGCGCCCCCGCAGGCGGATGCGAAGATCACCCTCGATGGGCCGGCGACCGCGGACGCGGGATCCACGCAGACCTGGACCGCCGTTGCGGTCAACAAGGGGCCCTCCCGGGCCGAGGCCGTGACGGTACGGGTGGACACGCCGGACGGCGTGACCCCCACCCGGGTCGAAAGCGAACCCGACGTACCGTGCACCATCCAGGACGGGCACGCAGACTGCACCGTGGGCACCCTGGAACGCGACACCACTACCCGTGCGGTGCCCGGCGGGAAGGTCACCGTCCGCGTGACCGGCACGATCGCCAAGAGCGTCAAGGATGGCACCGACCTGACGACCGCCGCCGACCTGGCCGAGACGACCACCGACCCCACCATGGCCGACCACCACGCCACGGTGCACACCAAGGTCCGCAACAAACCGGCCACTCCCGCACCGCCGCACCACCACGAGAACGGCAAGGTCGTCTCCCACACCACCTTGAACGTCCGCGGCAAGCCCAGCACGCACTCGCCGATCATCGACAAGCTTCCCCCCGGCAAGCTGATCGACATTGAGTGCAAGGCGTACGGCCAGAACATCGGCGGCAACCGCATCTGGTACAAGCTCAAGGGCAGGCCCGGCTGGGTGCCCGCCCGGTACGTCAAGAACCTCAAGCCGATCCCGTTCTGCCCCAACCCCAACCCCCTCCCGCAACACAAGCCCCACCACAAGCCGCATCACCAGAAGCCTCATGGACACGGCCACTAGCAGCCAGGACGGCTGTGTGGACTCGTCCGACCGTGTTTCGGGAAGACGCTGACGAGCGCGCTCCCGCCCCGCGTGAACTTGTACTGTCGCAGCACACTCCGCGGGCTGGATGAGTGAGTGCATCGATCACCTGCAGGTGATCGATGCACTCACCTCCGGCCACCCGAGCTGTGGGGCGCAGCCCCGGCCCATTCGGCATCATGGTCCGCCGAGACAATCCCAGAATGTGACCGGAACCCAGCCCCTCGGAGTAGGTGCCGGTCTGCTCCCCACGTCGCTTGGTTCGATGCCGCTGTGGTGTCCGCGGGCTGTGCCCCGGGATGCGGTTCCTGCCATACGGTCTCGCCGGCCAAGCCGTTCAGTATCCGCTCGAGCAGCATGAGGAGCCGCCCCTCGGGGGAGCGCGGGCTCAGCCCGCGGCGGCGCCGTTCCAAGGTGTGCACCAGGCGTTCCCATGAGCGGTGGGTGGCCGTCAGGTGGGGATGCGGCAGCCCGTTACTGCTCCCGGCTATGCACACTGCGGCCGACTCAAGCAGTCGAGCGAACCGGTGCCGGAATTCAGGAGAAGGCGCTCGGTCTGCGACCGCCGAGGACGACGTGGGTCGGGGATTGATGCTGTCCAGGAGCTTGATGAGCACGCCGGTGTCGTCGGCCACCTGCTGCAAGGTCGCGAGGATCTGCCGGTCGGCGGGCTCGCTGGGGTGGCGCCGCAGCAGCAGCCGGCGCAGGTTCAGGCGCAGGCTCTCGTGTGCCGCGTCTACGCTGGCTTGGGCAGCGCTGACGGCCTGCGCCAGCGCCGCACGCCAGTCGTCACCGAGCGCCTCCGGCGGCCATGTACCGTCCGCAGCCGTGCTGGCGGCAGCTCGCAGAATCCGGGCGAGTTCAGCGCGCAGCCGCTCCACGGCCGCCTCGGCGGTTTTCACGTGCACCGGCGGGAAGACCAGCAGGTTGAATACCACGCCTACGGCGACGCCGATGCCGACAGCCGTCAGGTGCGAGGTGAAGTCGGCGTCGAGGTGCTTGCGGCCGATGAGGAAGACCATGACGGCGGTAGCTGGCACATGGATGCCTCGATGGCCGAGCCAGCTGGCCCCGCCGGCCAGCGAGGACGCAAGCGTGACGATTGCCAGACCGGCCCATGCTGACGGGACAGTCAGGACCACGGGTACGGCGATGAGCACGCCGAGGGCGCTTCCGGCGGCGTACTGCACTCCGGCTGTGCAGGAGCGGTAGGCGGTGGGCTGGATGGTCAGCAGCGCGGCGACCGCGGCCGGGTACGGATGATGCTGGCCCAACAGCCACCGGCACAGCATCCACGTCAGCACCGCGACGGTTGCGGCCCGCAGGGCGACGCGGCAGCGGATGGCCGCGGGAGTGTGGACCACTTCACCCAGGCGGTCCGTGACCCGTGACAGTCAAGCTGGGCCGGAGATGCGGGCGAGGATTCGTGCAGTATGCATGGGACCGCCTCGACTTCATCGATTTATTCGCTTCTAGGGAAATTTAGTCATTTTCGAGGGAAATAGTCATACTACTCAGCGGTGCCGGGGGCGGCAAATCGTCGGTTATGCAGATGCGTGCTGGGCAACAAGTGATCGTCCGCGTACAAGTGAACGTGGCCCTGGCGAGATTTCCGTGAGGCTGCGGTGTGCGTTCCCGGATCCACCGGCTTGATTCCGGAGTGATCGTTTTGGGTTTGTCCTGGCGGTCGGCGGAGTGATTCGTCAGTTCAGGCAGGGAGTATCCGCTGGTCTGTCCAGCTCTTCCACGTGTTCTGGCGGTCTCGGGCCCTTGCGGGCAGGGCGGTTTGGGGATCTTCAGGCGGTGGGTGGTGGCGCGTGCACCAGGTCGAAGAGTTGGGTGAAGTCGTCGGTCCAGGGCCAGCGTTCGGGCAGCTGGAGGGTGAGGCGCCGGGCCGAACGGGCGAGGCGGGCCGGGACCTTGATCAGGTGGTCGCGGATGGTGGCGGTGGTGGCTGTGGCGTGGAAGGCGGACGCTAGCCTCGCGCTTTCATGTCGCGGCCTGTCCGGCTGGTGATCACACATGCAGAAAGTGCCCCTGACCAGCAAGAATGAGGATTGTCGAGGTCCTTGTTCCTGCCACCGTCGGAGGCACTTCCCAGGTGAAGAAGCGTATCGGGTCTTATCCGCGTGTCCGTGTTGAGGGCGGGGGTCGGTCGGTGGTGTCCCAGGCGGGCGGGGTGCTGTTGGTGGAGACGGTCCGCAAGACCGGCCTCGATCAGGCGGTTTCGGCGGCGCTGGCGCCGTGGCGGCGTCCGCGGGCGGTGCACGATCCGGGCAAGATCCTGCTGGATGTGGCTGTCGCGGTGGCGCTGGGCGGGGACTGCCTGGCCGATGTCGGCATGCTGCGGGCAGAGCCGGGAGTGTTCGGCCCCGTCGCCTCCGACCCGACGGTCTCCCGCCTGATCGACACCCTCGCCGCGGCCGGTCCGAAGCCCCTGACGGCGATACGGGCGGCTCGATCCGAGGTGCGCGAGCGGGTCTGGCGCCTGGCCAAAAAAGGCGGCCCCGGATGCTGGCGGGCAGGTGATCGTGGACATCGACGGGGTGCTGGTGCTGGCCCACTCCGACAAGCAAGAGGCCGCCGCGACCTGGAAGAAGACCTTCGGCCATCACCCGCTGATGGCGTTCGTCGACCACGGCGCCGATGGCTCAGGCGAGCCGGTCGCGGGCCTGCTGCGGCCCGGCAACGCCGGCTCCAACACCGCGAGCGATCACATCACCACCGCCCAACTGGCCCTGACCCAGCTGCCCAAACGCTATCGCCGCGGGCGCCGGACCCTGATCCGCACCGACTCCGGCGGCGGCACCCACGAGTTCGTCGCCTGGCTCGCCCAGCGCGGCCGCTGGCTGTCGTACTCCGTCGGCATGACCATCACCGACGCCATCCACCAGGCGGTCCTGGCCGTCCCGGCCCCGGCCTGGACCCCGGCCATCGAACCCGGCGGCGAGGTCCGTGACGGAGCCTGGGTCGCCGAGATCGGCGGCGACTGCCTCACCGGATGGCCGCAGGGCATGCGGCTGATCGTCCGCAAGGAACGGCCGCACCCCGGCGCCCAGCTGAGGATCACGGACGCCGACGGACTACGACTGACCTGCTTCGCCACCAACACCACCGGCACCCCGATCGCCGAGCTGGAGCTGCGTCACCGCCAGCGGGCCCGCGCCGAGGACCGTATCCGCGCCGCCCGCGCCACCGGCCTGCGCAACCTGCCCCTGCACAAGGTCACCCAGAACCAGATCTGGCTGGAGATAATCCAGCTCGCGTTGGAACTACTGGCCTGGATGCCGCTGCTCGCCCTGACCGGCACGGCCCGCCGCTGGGAGCCCCGCCGCCTGCGGCTGCGGCTGTTCTCCGCCGCCGCCCAACTGATCACCACCGGACGCCGCCGACACCTCAGATTCGCCCGCCACTGGCCCTGGACCGACGTGATCACAGCCGCGACCGAGCGACTCGACGCCCTCCCGAACCCTGGCTGACCAGCAACTACGCCCCGTCTCTACGTGACAGCGGCCATGGGAAGCGGTTCTGATCCACTTCTTGTGGTCCGGTGACGGAGCGTCACACGTAGCTGGCAGGATGGGTGTTCGTGTGATTTCAGTCTGTTGACGGTCTTCTCTCATCTCGCGCCGGTGGTGGTCGAGGAGGTCCTGGTGACCGACGACGCGGTGGCCCTCACGGCGCGGACGGTGACGAGGGAGGCGGCCTGCCCTGGGTGCGGTGTGGTCTCCGGCCGCGTTCACGGCGGCTACCGACGGCGCTTGGCGGACCTCGCGGCGGCTGGGCGGAAGGTCGTGATCGACCTGGCGGTGCGACGTTTCCGCTGTCCGGTCACTGAGTGCGGCCGCCGTACGTTCGTCGAGCAAGTGGACGGTCTCACCGAGCGGTTCGCGCGCCGTACCCCGCCTTTGCGCCGGGCCCTGGAGAAGATAGCCCTGGCGCTGGCAGGACGGCCGGCGGCCCGCCTCGCTGGCCACCTGTCGATCTCGGCCAGTGCGAACTCCCTGCTCAGGCTGGTGCGTAGACTGCCGGATAAGCGGGCTGCTGCGGCACCGCGGGTACTCGGTGTGGACGATTTTGCCCTGAAGAAAGGGCATGTCTACGGGACGATCATCTTGAACATGGAGACGGGCGAGCGCGTGGACGTGCTGCCCGACCGCACCGCGGAGACGCTCACCGCGTGGCTGCGTGAGCATCCAGGCGCCGAGTTCGTGTGCAGGGACCGGGCGAATGCGTATGCCGAGGCCGCACGCACCGCCTGCCCCGACGCGGTGCAGGTCGCAGACAGATTTCACCCCTGGATGAATCTGTGCGAGGCCGTCGAGAAGTGCGTCGTCGAGCACCGCAAGTGCCTGGCAGAGCCCGCCGGCGCGATGGTGCCGGAGGCGTCGGCCCTGCCGGAGATCGACGCGGCAGCGAGTACGCCACCGGCCGCGAAGGAGGGGCTACGCGTGATCAAGCGGCGCGAGCGGCACGCGGCTGTGCACGCCCTGTACGACAAGGGCGTACAGATCCAGGTGATAGCCGAAACGCTCGGTCTGGACCGCAAGACGGTACGCCGCTACGCACACGCCGCCACCTCCGAAGAGGCCGCCCTCGGTACTGGATCGCGAACCTACGGCCAGATCCACGCCTACACGCCGTACCTGTACCGGCGCTGGAACGAGGGCTGCACGGACGCGGCGCGACTGCACGCGGAGATCGCAGAGCGTGGCTTCCGCGGCAGCAAGCGGACCGTCCGCCGCCACCTGCAAGAGATCCGGGCCGGCGGGAAACCCGCACCGGACAAGCCCAAAGAGCTGACCGTACGGAAGGCGACCTGGCTGCTCACCAGCCGCCCCGACAAGATCAACGAGAGCAGTACCGTCAAGCTCAAGCATCTCCTCGCCCGCTGTCCCGAGCTGGAAGCGGTCGCCGAGTGCGTACGTGCCTTCGCCGAGATGATGACCGAGCGCCACGGCGAACAGCTCGGCCCGTGGTTGACCAGTGCGGAAGCCACCGGTCTGAAGCCCTTGCGCAGCCTGGCCCGCGGCCTACGGCAGGACTTCGACGCCGTCACCGCTGGCCTCACCCTGGAATGGAGCTCCGGCAGAGTCGAGGGCAACGTCAATAGGGTGAAGCGAATCAAAAGGGACGGGTACGGGCGGGCCGGATTCGACTTGCTGCGGCGTCAGGTACTCCTCGCGGACTGACTGCCGTGACGCTCCGTCACCGGATCACAAGAAGTGGATCAGAACCCGACTACACAGCCATTGACACTACGAGCCAACACCAACCCGGAGCCGTGGAAACCGGCGACCACCCGACGCGTCAGCCGGGTCGTTCGTATGCCCAAAAGCACAAATCTCCGCTCTCAACGAGCAAAGAGAGGCCAGCAGCAAACTGCCGACCCCTCACGCAAGATCGAGGCTAGGGCGCCGGCGGCGCGGGTCAGATTGTGTGTGAGTGCGGCCAGTGTGAGCCAGGCGGCGTTCGCCTGGAAGTGCCCGGAGGGGTCGTGGGCGAACGGGCCGTTCTTCAGGTCCGCGATCACCTGTTCCACGACTGCGTGCCGCCGGTGATCATGTTCGGCGTCGGTCAGGGAGAGCGGGGAGTCGGTGAACGCGGCGTGGTAGCGCCAGGTGTCGAACAGGCTGCCCTGCCCCTCGGGCACCGATCCCGGGTTGTGGCGCTTGACGCGGCGCACGATCAGACTGGCGGTGACCTGCTGCTTCTTCGGTTTCGACGTGAAGGCGGTGTAGGTGGTCTCGGCTATCTCGGCGTCCGAGATCCAGCACTGGCTTTCGTCGTCCCAGATCGCCTTCGGGTATTTGATCGCCTTCCAGGCGTCCTCGTCGATGCCGGCGATCGCCGTCTTGGTCGAGGCGTTCATCCGCACGGTGATCGAGAAGGCGGCGCCCAGGGCCCGGCAGGCGCCCACGACGTCGGCGCCGTAGAACGCGGAGTCGGCCCGCACCACCAGCAGCCCGCTCGCGCCGCACGCCTGCGCGGTGCGGATCGACTCGGTGACGAACGCGGCCGCACCCCGGGCGGAGTTGGACGGCCCCTTGCGCAGGCGGGTCGCGGCGATCACCGGGGCGGAAAGGGAAAAGGGCGAGACGATTCCGATCAGTGCGTTCAGCCCCTTGACCTTGCTGTATCCGTAACCGGCTCCCTGTTTGGCGTAACCGTACGTTTGGCGGATGGTGTCGTCGATGTCCACGTAGGCGACCTCGCCGGCGCCGGGCAGCAGCCCGGTGTGCGCGGCCAGTTCGGGCATCAACCGGCGGGCTACCGCGTGCAGTTGCTTCACGTGTCCGTGGCTGAAGGAGCGCAAGAAGCTGCCTAGTGCTGCGCCGCGGAAGTTCCGCCGATGGCTATCGGGCGGTCAGGAGCTTGTTGATGTCCTCGATGTTGAACTGGGTGGGGTCGAAGGCGCCGCCGACCCATTCCAGGAGTTCGTCGTGCTCTTCGTGTCCGGGGTCGGTGATGGCCTCGAGGAAGTTGGCGTAGCCCCACGGGCCGCCGCAGTCCTCGGGCGGGCAGGCCCGGCGGCCGGTCAGGCAGCGCGGATAGGCGGTGCCCGGCTCCTTGGGCAGGACCTTCTCCACCTCGATGCGGTGCCCCCAGTCGTCGCCGAAGTCGTAGGTGTAGCTGATTCTGTCCCCGGCGGCGGGTGCGACCGCGGAGAGCGGGACCTTGCGTTCATCCCGGTGGCCGAGCTCGCTGTCGCGGCGCCCGTAATCGCCGGCGGGGGTCTCGAAGACGTGCATGTGGTAGTTCTCCCAGCCCATCGCGATCTGGATGACCAGGTGCAGGCGGTCGAGGGTGAGGTAGGCCGGGACTTGCAGCCGTCGCCAGATCGGCGGGCGGATGTCGGCCAGGGTGACCTTGATCTGCAGGATGGAGTCAGCGGGCATGGCACGGTTCCTTCGCAGCGGCGGCGCTCTCATCCCCAGTCTGGCGGGGCCGGGCCTCGTAGTTCCAACGGAACGGGCGAGCGGTCTCGTTATGGATAACGGCAAGGTCGGTGACCTTCTCCAGCAGGTCGTCGCGGGAGGAGAAGTCCCCGTGGCGCAGGACGGCGCGGGCCAGGAGCGAGAAGAAGATCTCCACCTGGTTGAGCCAGGAGGCGTGCTTGGGCGTGTAGTGCGCCACGATCCGCGGGTGTTTCGCCAGCCAGGCCCGGGTGGCCTTGGAGGTGTGCGAGGAGCCGTTGTCCAGGACCAGATGGATCGTCAGCCCGGCTGGGACGCATCTGTCCAGCCGGGTCAGGAACCGGATGAAGTGCGCGGAGTCGTTGCGCGGCAGCTCCTCCACGACGACCTGCCCGGTGTGCACATCAAGTGCGGCGGTAACCGAGACGGTGCCGTGCCGGACGTACTCGAACTCCCGCCGGCGCACCCGCCCGCGGCCGGGCGGCCGGTCGGGATGCCTGCGGGAGCGGGCGGCCATCGCGGTCTTCTCGTCCACCGACACCACCACCGAGTCCGCCGGACGGTGGCGGTAGAGGGCGCACACCTCGGCCGCCTTGGCGAAGAACTGCGGGTCGGCGGGCCGGGTCAGCCAGCCCCGAACTCGGTGCGGCTTGACCTGGAGCGCGGCTAGGATCCGCCCGACCTGGGAGGCGGAGATGCCCGTGTCCGCCAGATGATCGGCAATCGGCCGGTGCGACCAGCCGTCAAAGGGGTGAGGCGGCGCGGCCGTGGCCGCCGCCACGATCCGCAGCCGCACTTGTGGCCCGTACACGGGCGGCCGACCCGAGCGGGGCCGATCCTCCAGCCCGGCCAGCCCCTCTCGGGCAAACCGGCCACGCCACCGCACCACCGTGGAGACATCCACCCGCACGATCTCCGCTATCCGCCAGGCCGGGCACCCTCCGGCGGCCAGCAGGACTATGCGAGCCCGACGGGCATCACGCTGCGAGGTGGTGTCCGCCCGTACGCGCGCCTCCAGCACACAACGATCATCAAGATCAAGCACCATGCACGGTCAACGAGCCGATGGCCATCGGCGAAACTTCCGCGGCGCAGCACTAGCGTGGACGGCGCCCGCACCCCGGCGAACAGCCGCGGCAGCCCGCCGTGCCGCAGCCGGTCCATGTCATCGATGCTGTCCGCCCCGGCGGCCATGCCGCCGACCAGCGACATCACCTTCGCCGCGGGGAAAGCCCCGGTGCCGTCCTTCGAGGCCGGTAGCCGGACGTGCGCGTCGATGAGTGCGGGCAGGCCGCACCGCTCGGCCAGCCGGACCACCGGCGCCAGCCCGCCGTAGGCGACCAGATTCGGGTCATCAAACCGTGCAGAGACCGCCGCTGCGGCATGGGAAGATTGCATCTCGGAAGTGCCCTCGTGGTTGTGCGTGATGGAAGCCTGAAGAACTCCCATCATCGCAGGTCACAGGGCACTTCCTCATTTCCGAAGAAGATGTCCACAGTCGTCAAGCCGGTGGATCCGGGCTCAGTAGTGCCAAGATCATAGATCGGGCTTCAGGGGCGCTACGAAACAGGGCACAGGTCACATACAGCTACTCCATATACACCAACCTGGGAAGCCTCCCGCGCTCACCCTGCTTATGGTCGGAATTCCTGATCAAAGCGGCGTGAGGAAGAGCATGCAAGCAGTGCAGCACCGGGGAAAGTGTGCGCGGGCGTGGGCGGCAGGGACAGCGGCAGTTCTGGCCGTCGGTCCGCTGGCCGTTCCGGGATGGGACGGGCAGGCCCACGCGGCTCAGAGCGGCGAGGAGCGGCAGCGGGCCTATTCGGCGTCGGGCAACTCGCAGACGTCGGCGGGCAAGGGAGAAGGCGGGCCGCGAAGCCCGGCACGTCCGAGGGGGATGGCTCAGGGGGATCTGGACTTCCCAGTCGTGGAATCGTTCAGGCAGGTAGGGAAGACAGACCTCAACATCTGGAAAATGAACGGCATCGGCAACGCTGCCCTTGTGGGAGGGTATCTTCACCTGACGGCAGGAGACAAAGGCAGGCAGGCTGGCTCAATCGGATCGACGCGGAGCTTCTCCTCGAAACTGGGAATTGTCGCCGAATTCGAGTACTCCTTCTTCTACGGAAAGACGTATGACGGCAAGTATGGGGACGGCATGTCGATGTACCTCTTCGATGGTAAGGAGCAGCCATCAGTCGGCGCGCCTGGAAGGACCCTCGGATACTCGTGCGCCCGGGAGGCTAATAAGACGTGCGCGCAGGGCAGCGATCCGGGCGTCCGCGGCGGGTACGTCGGCATCGGGTTCGACACCTTTGGAAATTTCTCCGGCCCGGAAGCCGGTGACGGGCCAGCTCCTGGCGCCAAGAAGAATACCGTGACGTTGCGCGGCGCCGGGAGCGAAAAGAATGGATTTCCTTTCCTGGCAAGAGCCGAAGTCGACGAATCGCTGCTGCGCGCCCCCGGGCGTCAGTTTCACCGGGCGCGAGTGTCGATTATCGATCAGAAATTGAGTCTGGAGATCATCGACTCACAAGGCAAGACCCACCAGGTCTTGACGAAAGTCGATCTGAAGAAACAGGGAGCGACACCCGACTCCCTGAAGATCGGATTTTCAGCCAGCACGGGAGCCGCCACGGAGGACCACGCCTTGCGCGACCTGAAGGTGACGCTGCCGGTGGACTTGACCATTGACAAGACAGGGTCGGCTCCGGCGGCTCCGGGGCAGCTGGTGTCTTACAGAATCAGCGTTGACAACAAGAAGGGGGTGAACCCCACTGAGCTGGCGCACGTCACCGACACCGTGCCATCCGACCTGACCGACGTCACCTTCACCTGCCAGGCGCAGACAGGCGGCAACTGCCTGTCAGGGTCTTCTGGTAGCGCACCAAACAATAAAATCAATGCCCCGGTCAAGCTCGACAAGGGCGGCGCAGTCGTCATCACCGTGACGGGAAGGGTCAAGTCGGACGCAATCGTCGGCCACACCATCGAGAACACCGCCGAGGTCACGCCGGAAAAGGAATCCGACATTAACCTTGCGGACAACACGAGCACCTCGAGGGTCCAGGTCAAGCAGGCGGAGTTGGAGCTGGAGAAGAACGCCACTGTCGCGCCATAACAGGGCAACGACACGACCGAATCCTCCCCAAATGGAAGGCCGTCCCACGCACAGGGTCGGCCTTCCATTTGGGAGAGACCCGCCATGGCGATCCGGAGTGGAAACCGTCAGAGGGGCGGGGCGTGAACCACCCCTCGACGAACTGGGGAAGGTTGCAATCGGCGCCGAACCCGATCTCGACAGGGTTCACGGGAGGCATGGCGCGTCATTCCTATGCCATATCGACGCGGCAATCCGACCGCCCTTTACGCGGCCCGAAGGTCGAGGTATTCGAGCATAGCCCAGCCCGAGACTAGCCTCGATCTTGCATGAGAGGTCGGCAGCTTGCTGCCGACCTCTTCTCGTTCGTCGGGGGTGAGGTTTTCTGCTGGCAGGCAGGCGGATGACCCGGCTGACGCGTCGGGTGAGCGCCGGTTTCCACGGTTCCGGGTTGGGGCGGGCTCGTAGGAACTGGTCTTTTCCGCTGGTCAGCCGGGGTTCGGGAGCGCGTCGAGGCGTTTGACGGCGTGGGTGATCACGTCGGTCCAGGGCCAGTGGCGGGCAAATCTGAGGTGTCGTCGGCGGGCGGTGGTGACCAGCTGGGCGGCGGCGGAGAACAGGCGGAGCCGCAGACGCCGGGGCTCCCAACGGCGGGCTTGGCCGGTCAGCGCGAGCAGAGGTATCCAGGCCAGCAGCTCCAGCGCAAGCTGAACGATCTCCAGCCAGATCCGGTTCTGCGCGACCTCGTGCAGCGGCAGGTTGCGCAGGCCGGTGGTGCGGGCGGCGCGGATGCGATCCTCGGCTCTTGCTCGCTGACGGTGACGTAGCTCCAGTTCGGCGATCGGGGTGCCGGTGGTGTTGGTGGCGAAGCAGGTCAGTCGTAGTCCGTCGGCGTCCGTGATCCTCAACTGGGCGCCGGGGTGCGGGCGTTCCTTGCGGACGATCAGTCGCATGCCCGTCGGCCAGCCGGTGAGGCAGTCGCCGCCGATCTCGGCAACCCAGGCGCCGTCACGGACCTCGCCGCCGGGTTCGATGGCCGGGGTCCAGGCCGAGGACGGCACGGCCAGGACCGCTTCGTGGATGGCGTCGGTGATGGCCATGCCGACCGAGTACGACAGCCAGCGGCCGCGCTGGGCGAGCCAGGCCACGAACTCGTGGGTGCCGCCGCCGGAGTCGGTGCGGATCAGGGTCCGGCGCCCGCGGCGATAGCGTTTGGGCAGCTGGGTCAGGGCCAGTTGGGCGGTGGTGATGTGATCGCTCGCGGTGTTGGAGCCGGCGTTGCCGGGCCGCAGCAGGGCCGCGACCGGCTCCCCCGAATCAGGGCTGCCATGGTCGACGAACGCCATCAACGGATGATGGCCATACGTCTTCTTCCAGGTCGCGGCGGCATCCTGCTTGTCGGAGTGGGCGAGCACCAGCACCCCGTCGATATCCACAATCACCTGCCCGCCAACGTCCGGGGCGGAGTCGGCGGCCAACGACCAGACCCGCGTCCGGACCTCGGACCGGGCCGTGCGGATCGCCGTCAAAGCCCGGTTCCCGCCGGCGGCGAGGGTATCGATGAGGCGGGAGACGGTCGGGTCGGAGGCGACGGGGCCGAACACTCCCGGCTCCGCCCGCAGCATCCCGACATCGGCCAGGCAGTCCCCACCCAGCGCCACCGCGAGCGCGGCATCGAGGAGGATCTTGCCCGGATCGTGCACCGCCCGCGGCTTGCGCCACGGCGCCAGCACCGCGGATATCGCCTGATCCAGGCCGGCCTTGCGGACGTCTCCACCAGCAGCACGCCGCCTGCCTGGGACACCACAGCCCGGCCCCCACCCTCGACACGGACAGACGGGTACGACCCGATACGCTTCTTCACCTGAGGAGTGCTTCTCTCTGACGACGATCAGGACCCTAGACAAGTCCCATCGTCCCAGTTCAGAAGCACTCTTCTGCATTCAGGGGCCCCTCCAGAAGCCACCCGCCATGAAAGCGCGAGGTTAACCCGCCACCGCGCTCCGACTAACGTCGACGGCCTTCACGACTTCGAATGGACAGCCAGGTCATGCACGGCAGTGACGCCCTCATCCACGAGTGCCAGATCGGCTCCGGCGCCGACGACGTGATCTCGAAGGACTGGTGCATCGCCAGGTTCGCCGACGTGCTGCGCAACCTTCCGCCCAGCATCGGCGAGGCCGCCGCCACCGGCGCGGAGCTGCTGCTGTATGACGAGGTCATCCGCGGCAAGCGCCTGCAGATCTACTACACGCCCTTCGACCGCCTGAACCCGAGGGCGAAGGTCCTCCTGGTCGGCATCACTCCCGGCGCCCAGCAGCAGACCCTGGCCGTGCAGGAGGCCGCCCGCGCCCTCCGATACGGCGCTTCGCCCGATGCCGCAGTGCGCCTGGCCAAGGCGACGGCGAGCTTCGCCGGGCCGATGCGGAAGAACGCCGTGGCCATGCTCGACGACATCGGCCTGGCCCGCGCCCTCGGCAACGACTCGACGTCCAGCCTGTTCACGCCCGACTGCGACCTGGTCGCCAGCACCTCGGCGATCTGCCGCGCGGTCTTCGTGAACGGGGAGAACTACACCGGCACCGGCCCCAAGATCGGCTCGGCTCCAGTGCTGCGGGCCTTCGCGGAGCAGGTGCTGGCGGCGGAGCTCGCGGCCACCCCTGACGCTCTGATCGTTCCCTTCGGGAAGGCCGCGTCCGCGGCTGTGGAGCTCGCCTTGCGCGCGGGGGGACTGTCGGCGGAGCGCTGCCTGCTCGGGTTCCCGCACCCCTCCGGCGCCAACGGCACCCGCAAGAAGACGTTCGCTCGGGAACGCGACCGGCTGCGCGACACGGTGGAACGATGGGCCGCCAGTCGGTGGTGAGCCGACATGACAGTCTGCGCGGGTCATACGACGCAGTAGTCCGTGCGAGAGGCCTGCCGCACATCGTTGGCGGCGACGTAGCCGCGACCGTTCGCCAGCCAGTACCAGCGGCCGCCGTCGGCGCCGGGGCGCCAGCAGGACAGCTTCACGCTCGTCCCGGCGGGCACCGTGTCCAGGATCTTGGCTTCGGTGTCGGCGGCGGCCCGGATCTTGACCGGCTGGGTGGTGGCAGCGATCGGGATGCGGGCGGCGCCGGTGCGGGTGGTCTGCTCGATGGCGGTGGCGGCGGTGGTCAGCAGGACGGCGGTGGCCACGATGGTGATGGTGGCGGTCTTCTTCGAGAGCACGGTATCCAAGGTGCTGCCGGTCGGCCGATGCATGCGGCAGGCATACCGTCTGATCACTCGATGAGCGTACCTGTCATGAGGGGCGCCGCGGGGTGTTAGTTGCGCTCCCAGTAGGCCGACCCGCCGGGTTCCGGTTTCGGTGGCGGCGTCGGCGGCCCGGGGACCTCAGCCACAGCACGACCATGATCGCCGTACATATGGCGACGATCAGGCCGACGCCAATCGCGGTCCTCAACCCGGCGTGCATCGCTCAGGCGCCACCGGCGATAATCATGAGGCCGAGGCCGCCAATGACCGTGAGGATCAGGACGGCCACGAGGCCTATCAAGATCCACACTTGTGCCCGGGATACGCTCCTGCCGCCGCAGTTCTGGTCGTGCTCGCTGGTGCTCATGGGCCCGCACCCTGCCCATCCGGGCGGACATCAGGCAAGGGGAGGCGAGGACCTGTGAGGTTTTCCGCGCTCGGACCTCGGCTTGCTGTCTGCCGCTCGTGCCCGCCGTGCGGTCGAGGTTTCGAGGCACCGCCGCTTCGAGTGAAGCGAGCAGCTTGGCCGTGCTGCGTCCGATGGGCAGCTCGTTGCACCCGTCATGGACGAGATAGCGGAATCGGTCTTCACCTCGGGAGCGCCGTCGAACGCGATGCTGACCGGGATGTAAAGGCTGGGCCGCGAGTCGCCCGTATACACCGGTCTGGTGCGCGAGTGGCGCGAGAGGGCTGGAGGCCCCGGCGATCTCGGGGCGGGCTGATGTGAGTCATCCAGCTAGGAAGTGATCGCCGCCGAGTGCCGCACCAGCCGCGGGCGGCGCCGAGCGGCAAGACCACGGCCACGGGCATTCCGGCATCACGGGCGTGGATGACGGTGTCGGCGATGCCACCGCCCTTTCCAGACGGCGGTGTCCCGTGCCATACGGCCACGAGCCGGTCGGCGCGCTGCAGGAGGGTGTTGTTCGCGGCTTCGTAGGCGGCCCGGTTCGCTGCCTCGTGCTCCATGACCAGCGTCTCGGTCGCGACGGCGGCGACTTTGTCGAAGGTGGCCGCGTGGTCGGCCTGACCTTCGCCTGCCGGTAATCGGCCGCGGGGAGCACCACTGCGAGCTTGCCGCTGGCCGCCAGGATGGCTTCGGCGAACACGGTGTCCGCGCCCGTGGCGATGCACGCGATACCGGTCAGATCCTCGGGCTCATATGGGGCGAGGAGGTCACGCAGGGCGGCGTGGACGAGCGGCACGGTGTGCTCGGTGAGGTCCATGTGCCCGGTCACCGCGCGATCACGGTCACGGACTGAATCCGTCCAGGGAGATCTGCGGGCCGCCGTCGAGGTGGCGGTGCAGGGCGGAGGCGGTGGTGTTCACGAACTCGGCCGGGATGCTGTCGACATCGACCCAGGCGACCTGGGCGTGCTTGCCCGGTTCGCGGTTCTCGGGCTCGCCGGTCCAGTGGTGGGCGGCGAAAACGACGGTCAGGAACCCGTTCGGGGATTCGACGCCGGAGGCGCCGTGAATGACATGCGCCACGGACAGGTGCTCGGGCTTAACGATCACGCCGGTTTCCTCGACCAGCTCGCGTACGGCGGTGCTGGTGATGGGCTCGCCGGGGTCGGCCTTGCCGACGGGCAGGTCCCACTGGCCTTGGGTGAACTTGGCGTTCGGGCCGCGCTGGAGCAGCAGCACTTGGTCCGTGGCCTTGTTGTGGATGACGGCGGCGACCAGCAGCGTCATGGATTCGGTGGCGGGCTTAAGTGCGCGGGGTTGGGCGTCGGTGTCGGTCTGGGCCACAGCTTTCCCTTCATCGGCAGGGTGGAAGGCATGCTAGGCGAGTGCTTCGCAGGCGTGGCGGGCGAGATCGGCGGCGCCGGGGACCTTGCGGCGTTGGTAGATGGCCAGGGTGGGTCGGATCGAGGTGATGGCCTTGCGGGTGCGGTCGGAGGTCATGCCCTCCATCAGCTCCAGGGCGGTGCCCCATGCGGCGATGGCTTCGTCGGCGCGGGCCTGGGCTGCGAGGCTGTCGCCGAGGTCGGCGCGTTTGTACTTGACGGGGTCCCAGCGGGTGAGGGCGTCGCGGTGCTGCTGTTCGGTGCCGACGTGGTCGGCGAGGTCGGTCAGGGTGCGGGCGGTGTGGCTGGCCACGGTGCCGGCGGCGGGGCCGGAGACGAGGGAGTAGCTGGGCTGGGGTCCGTCGTCGCGTAACAGGGCGTCCTCGGCGGCCAGCAGGGCGCGGGCGGCGGCTGCCTTTTCCTCGGTGGCGGCGAAGGCGCGGGCGTGGGTGATGTGCAGCAGGGCTTCGGTCTGGCCGTCGATGTGGCCCAGGCCGCGACTTAGGGCTGCTTCGGCGCCGGCACCGTCCCTCCCCGCTCCGGAGGCTGTAAACCGCGTATACCGCTTTGCCTGCCCTTCACCGTACCCACTGTGCGTGGTGTCGGGTTCACTGTTTGGCAGGCCGCCCGGTGCGACACCGACCGGTCGCAGATTCTGGCCCCCGCGAGGCCGGCTCCGACGGTCAGGGGCCTCCCGATGCGGGAGACTTCAAGGTGCTTGGAGGTGGCTTCCTTGGAGATCGACCTGAGTCAGGCGCGGCGGACGGTAGCGGAGCTGTCCGAGATGCTCGAGGCGCTCGACGGCACCGAAGTTGACGACGCCCCGACGCGTGCCGCCCGCCGGCAGCATGCCCGGATCACTCGAGAGCTCTTGTATCTGTCCCACCTGGGGGCTCGCGCCTCCACCGAGATCATGGGCACCTACCACGATTTCAAGTTCCGCCATGATCCGGTTGGGGAGTGACCCGCCGGGATGAACCAGGAAACCGAGGTGCTTCTGCTTGACGTCGTCGAGCGTCTGCAGCGCGCGATCCTGGCCAGGGACTGCCCGGCGGTGGTGGCGCTGCAGGGCGAGGAGACATTGGTGATGTCGGAATACGACTATCTCCGCGACGCCGATACAGGCTCCGCCTTCGAGCGGCGCGCAGCCGGTGAAGGTCGCAGGATTGCGGCCACCCGTTTCGTGTTCGCCTTGCCGCAGGTGTGGTTGCCCGATGACGAGGGAGTCCAAGCCCGTGCCGTAGCCAATCTGCCTCTGCGTGAAGGCGAGGACGAGGTCGTGAGCTGGATGAGTTACGCCGTTGACGATGGTGTGGACTACGGCTTCGTGCCGTACGTGCGGCAAGGGGATGGTCGCCCGGACTTCGGGCGACCCACGATGCTCACCACTCCACTCCAGCCCGGCGATGCGACGCCGGGCCGGGAACTATTGCGGATCGTGCTTGAAGGCAGGGAGCTCACCTGAACTCAGGCGGGAAGGTATCCATCGCGTACGGCGTGTCTACATGACTCAGTCGTCGGAAGCGGGGTCTGGCTCAGATTCCGTGGAGGGCCCACGACGAGTGATTGGTGGCTAACGACCTCGTGCATGGTTGGGGGTGGCGCGTCGAGACCTTGATCGGTGATCATGGTCTGTGTGGTGGGGAACCGGGCACGCGCAGCGATCATCGGTAGCCAGCGGATCACCGGGCTGACGCCCGAGGTGATCGCCGAACTCGTCGCTGACATCGGTCCGTTGTGGCACGAGCGTCACCAGGCGGCACTCGTCGCACGCCCGCGGCGCAGGGCCGTCGGCGCCGGCGCGAAACACAAGTTGGTCTTCCTCGACCGGCTGCTGGCCACGCTGGTGAATCTCCGGCACGGCACCACCCATGACGTGCTGGCCTGCTGGTTCGGCGTCGACCGCTCCACCATTACGCGCGCGGTCGGTGAAGTACGGCCGCTGCTGGCCGAGAGGGGTTGCACGATCGCACCCGGTCAACGGCTGCGGACGCTTGCCGAGGTTATCGACTACCTCGGCGCCGAAGGGCGCACCGGAATCATCGACGGAACCGAGATCCGGGTGCGCCGCCCGGCCGCCGGACGCGAGGACCGGGAGAAGTTCATCTCCGGGAAGAACAAGCAGAACGCCGTGAAGGCGATGGTCGTCACGGACGCCGCAGGACGGCTGCTGTTCTGCAGCCCGACCGAGCCGGCCAGCTGCGCGGACATCACCCATGCCCGGAAGCTCGGCCTGGTCAAGCTCCTGGCCGACGGTTCCATGGTGGAGATCCTGGCCGACGCCGGCTACCAGGGCCTGGGCGCCCAGACCGGTGGACGCGTGGTGACGCCGCCGCACCGCAAGTTCAAGAAGAATCCGCCCGAGTGGTACGAGAAGATGCACGAGCGGCAGCGCAAAGCACACTCCTCACGTCGCATCCGAGTCGAGCACGGTATCGGCCACCTGAAGAACTGGCGATCTCTCGCCCGCCACCACGGCCGCCGCGAGCACATGAGCGACATCATCCAAGCCGTCGCAGGGCTCCTCTCCCACCAGCAGGCGGCCACGACGCCGAGCGGTACGCGAATGTGAAGAGAATGGCCAGCCCGCGGCCCTCGACGCGCCACCCCAACCATGCACGAGGTCGTAAGGACGGCAGCAAGATCCGTACCCGCACCGACAACGTCGCAGATCTGAAGCGCACCTATGACTACGATTCCGCGGGACGGCTGACATTCACCAAGGAGACCAAGGGCTCCACGACCAACGCGAGTTGGCTGTACTGCTACGACAAGGCCGGCAACCTCACCTCGCAGGGCACCGCGGCCGGCTGCCCGGGCGGCACTACCTACACCATCAATGACGCCTCCCAGATCACCGGCAAGAACGGCTCCACGGAGGGCTGGTCGTACGACAAAGCAGGCAACGAAACCGCTGCCGCACCCACCCCGGAAACGGCCCGCACCAGCGAGCAGTGGAACGACTTCTCGCAGCAGACCACGGTCACCCAGGGCGGCCAGGAATTCAAGGCCCGCTACGCCTTCACCGACCAATCCGAGCGCATCGAGTTTGGCAACACCACCTTCCACCATGAGCCTTTTCCAACCTCACACTGACGCGTGGTGAAGGACGAGGATGGCCTTCACGAAGTTGGTGATGCGGTTCGTGCTGCACCGGAGCTTCCGCAGGAGGCGCCAGCCCTTGAGGGTGGCCATGGCCTGCTCGCCGAGGCAGCGGATCTTGGCGTGTGTGCTGTTGTGCTGACGCTGCCACCGCTTGAGGCGACGGCCACGAAACGGCACCCGGACGGGTCCGCCGGCGCCCTGGTACGCCTTGTCGGCCCAGCACTTGAGGCCGGCTTCGGCGAGCGCGTCGACGATGCCGTGGGTGCGGGCGGCGGTCAGGTCATGGGTTGAGCCGGGCAGCGCGGGCGAGGCCCACAGCAGCCGCCCGAAGGGATCGGTGAGGACCTGGACGTTCATGCCGTGCCGCTTGTGTTTGCCGGAGTAGTACGGGGTGTCGGCGGCGATCCGGTCGATCGGCAGCAGCGTCCCGTCGAGGATCACGAAGGCCAGGCGGCTCGCGGTCCGCATCGCCTCGGCCAGGCTGGGAGCCAGCGCGGCCAGGACCTCTATCGCCTCGCGGACGTAGCGGTAGACCGTCGCGATCCCGATGCCGAACCCGGCGGCGAGCTGGGCATAGGTGTCGCCGCACCGCAGATGGGCCAGGACCAGCAGAGCCTGACGGCCCGGCGTGACACGGCGCCACCGGGTGCCGATCTCGCGGCGGCGAACCGTGAGATGCCCCGCGAGGCGGCGCAGGTGGGCACTGGACAGATCGATCGCCGATGGATAGACAAGCACACGAAGCTCCTGGTCGGCACGGGTGATCTTGGTCGTGAACCCGTCTACCAGGAGCTTCGCCGGTTCGTACAGCCCGCCAACCGCCAGGCCACGCCGTCAGGTTGGAAAGGGCTCAAGATACCGTCGACTGCATGACCTCGACGCAGGCCTGCGCTCCCACCGTCAGGCGGCAGCAGTTGCGTCGCTATCGGGATGTCGCAAGGTCAGCTGGTCGGGTCGCGCCGGCGAAGTCTGCGCCCGTG
The DNA here is from genome assembly GCF_048572725.1 of Streptomyces boninensis. NCBI lineage: Bacteria > Bacillati > Actinomycetota > Actinomycetes > Kitasatosporales > Streptomycetaceae > Streptomyces > Streptomyces boninensis. Next base: position 3,225,351 of record NZ_CP183837.1, on the reverse strand, counting down.
AACAGGATGGGTCCGATGCGGACCTTCGTGCCGGGTTTCGGTGCCTCGATCAGTTGTCCGCGACCGATGACGAGGCCCACATGGTGGATGGTCCCGCCTGGACTGCCGTAGAAGGCAAGATCGCCCGGTCGTAATTGCTCGCCTCGCGGGACGCGCGGGCCAGTGCGGAATTGTGCGTCCGCGGTGCGCGGCAGTTTGACGCCGGCTGCCGCGTAGGCGGCCTTGGTCAGGCCGGAGCAGTCCCAGCCGCCCTCGTGCGGGCCGTCGCCGCCGAAGACGTAACGGTCGCCGAGCTGCTTCTGGGCGAACTCGATCGCCGTGAGGGTGACGGTGGAGGCGGCGGTGTCGCCTCCGCTGATCTTCCCGCTTCTGTAGGCGCTAGCTTGGGCTAGGACATTTGTTACGTAAGTGGTGGAGTGGTTGTAGGCGTAGATGCCTTTTTGGAGGTTCTTTCCGTCTCGGGCTCCGGAGTCGCAGAGGTAGGCGGCCGCGGAGAAGATGGCGTCCTCGGGGTCGTACGGTGTCGCTGTCTGGGCACCGCCCGGCGGCGGGTGTTTGGCGATGACGCTGCGGAATGTGGCAGGCAGAAATTGCATGGGGCCTCGGGCGTTTGCCGGGTTGGCTCCGCTGTGTACGCCGGGCAGCGTTGAGCGGCCGTGGTTGCTCTCGACCTTGCCTATTGCGGCGAGGACGGACCAGTCCAGGCCCGGGCAGGTGGGGGCGGCCTTTCGGTAAAGCAGGAGGTAGTCGCCCGGTATGTCGCGGAGCGCAGCCTTGCTCGGAGTGGTGCCCGGGCCTCCTGCCAGGGCGAGCAGCGGGCCGCTGGCGGCTGCGGCGATGAGGGTGAGGCAGAGGAGCAGGCCGCCAAGGGCCAGCGCTATGCCCTTGAACATGGGGTTTCACCTTCCCCAGGTGATGTCGCTGGTGGTGGCATGGGGTGGGGTGGGGGTGAGCCGTTGACGGAGGCGCTTGGCGTCGTGGCGGTGTCCGGCCTGAGCGGCCGCAGTTCGGGCCAGGCTGCCGGGAGGTCGGCGAGGCGGTAGCGGTGGCTGCCTGCGGGTGACTCCAGGGGTAACCAGCGGCGTGTGGTGGGGTCAGGCCGGTCTGTCTTCGGGGGATAGCCGGCGTTCGTGGTCGCGATCGGCACCTGCTGGGGGTTCGCCACGCGGGCGCGGGCGGTGAGCAGCGCGCGACGCGTAGCACCTTCACGGCGGGCGGTAGGTAGCCAGAAGAGGATCGGCGTGGCGATACGGGTAGTGGCCGCCAGCGCCGCGTAGCCGGGAACCTTGTCCGCGACCTTCGCGGGGGCTTCGGTGCCGGTGTCGTGTTCCAGGAACCACTCGACTTCGCGGTCGCCCTCGCGCCAGCGACCGTAGCCGTCGGGGCGGGCCAGGTCGCCGAAGTAGCGTCGGCAGCGGGACTCGGACCACCAGGCCGTCAGCTCGCCGGTGGTCGCGGGGTGGCGGGCTCGTGCCACCAGGGCCGTGAAGAGGGAGTTGCTGCCTACGAGGTGGGTGAGCTGCAGCGACTGCGCAATGGCCAGGGCCTCGTCCTGGCGGAAGCGGACGGTGCCGGCATCCGGTGGGAGCAGGCGGGCGCCGGCGATGTCGAGTACGTAGTGCATGGGTGCGGTGCCGCTCGTGACGAAGGGTTGGAAACGCTCCACCACGCGGCTCTTGTAGAGCTCCAGCAGGCGGAGGTTCGCGGCTCGGTGGGAGACGAAGGCCAGCTGGGCGATCTGGTGGGAGGTCAGTACCCGGTGCTCGTAGAGCATGTGGGCCAGCCAGCGGTCTCGTGGGGTGAGGCGGGCGGCCAGGCGGGCCAGGCTCACTGCGGAGAGCACGGTGCGCTCGGTGGGGCGCGGGGGCCGGTGGCCGCGCAGGGCGCGCTGGGGTGGGGGATAGGTAGTCATCACTTGTCTCCTGTGTGGGCGGGTGGGGTTCTGCGGGGGTCGGTGGTGCGGTGCAGAGGCAGGCGCTTGGTCAGCGTGATGCCGTGACGTGGGCCGGCGTGGCGGCGGGCCGCGGTGCGGATGAGCCGGGCGCGGCCGGGGGCCGGGGGTGGGAGCTTCTGCGTGCGTGCGGTGAAGGCTGGTGCCTCGGCGCCGTGGAGGACTGGACGCACGGCGATGTGGAAGGCGCCGAGGTGCGAGAGGTCGTGCTCGTCCAGGCAGGGCGCGGTGTGGCGGGCCAGGTGGTGGGCGTCTTCGGGGGAGGAGTTGAAGAAGATTTTGGTGCGGGCATTGGTGCTGATGCCCTCTTCGAGTTCTTTGGGCAGCTGGCGCAGGTATTGGTGGGCCAGGGTCATCGACAAGCGGTAGCCGCGGGCCTCGGCGAGCATGTCCTCCAGCGCGTACGGGAGGTGCAGGAAGTTGTGCGCCTCGTCGAGGTAGAGCGCGCAGTCGGGGCGTTTGTCCTGGGGGAGGCGGGCGCGGCGGGTGGCTGCCTGCCAGGTACGGGCGACGACGATGGAGCCGACGAGCGCGGAGGTTTCGGCGCCGAGGGTGTCCTTGGCGATGCGCACCAGGCAGATGCCGCCGCCCAGGACGTGGTCCATGTCGACGGTGGACGGGCCGCCGGCGAGGGCGTCGCGGACGAAGGGGCGCAGCAGCAGGCCGCGTAGCTTGTTCATGAGTGGGGCGGTGACGTGTGCGCGGCCTGCGGTGGAGAGGTCGTCGTACCAGGTCCAGAAGCCGCGGAGGATGTCGTCGTGGATATGCGTGATCGCGGAGTGCCGGTATGCCTGGTTGGTGAAGAGGTGGGGGAGGTCGCTGAGGGTGGGGGTGCCGGGTTGGGCGTGCAGGGTGAGGAGGCCGGAGCGCAGGATGTCGTCGGTGCGCGGGCCCCAGGAGGCGGCGTAGATGCGGGAGAAGATCGATACGAGGTGATCGACGGCGCGGGGGCCGTCGGTGCCCTCGAGCGGGTTGAGGATGGGGGGCGGGTGCCGGTCGTCGGCGTCGAAGAGCACGACGCGAGGGGCCAGTTGCTCCGGTAGCCGCATCAGCAGGTCGGTGATCAGGTCGCCTTTGGGGTCGACGGCTACGACGCCGCGGCCGGCTTCCGCGTCGGCGAGGATCATGGTGCCCAGGAGTTCGGACTTGCCGGAGCCGGTGGCGCCGAGGATGTGCAGGTGCTGGCGGGCGTCGGGGACGTGCAGGCCGACGTGGCGGGTGCGGCCGGTGTCGGTCTGACCGATGGGGCGGATCGCCGGGCCGCGGCCAGGGAGGCCGGGCGGGGGTGGGACGGCCTTGGCGCTGGCGCGCTGCAGGCCGGCGACGGTGTGGTCCCAGGGCAGGTGGGCGAGGGCGGCCAGTTCCGGGATGGACAGCAGGTCGCCGCGGTCGAGGCGGCGGTCGGCCAGGCGGGGCAGGGGGCGGCGGATCCGGCGGCGGCGGTAGTAGTTGTGCTCGGTGTAGGCGGAGAAGGCCGAGGCGATGGCGTGGGCCCGGCCGCGCAGGCGGTCCTCGGCGTGCTGGCGGGTGGACTTGTCGCTGTCGTCGGCGGGGGCCAGGACGGCGTAGCGGATGCGGGTTTCGTATTGCGCGCCGCGCTGTTTGAGCACGATCGCACGGTCTTGCGCTGCCGTCTCGATGGCGGCCTGCCGGTCACCCGGGACCGCGGCCGGTGAGCGTCGAGGTGCTCGTATGCGGCCGGGGGTGACGACATCGAGGAGACGATGGACGAGGCGGGCGGGACGTCCGGCCCGTAGCCGGCGGGCGGCTCGGCGGGCGGCGGCGATGCGGTGGCCCGTGATCGGGCGGGCCAGGATCTGCACGACGGCCTGCTCGCCGCCCGTGAGACCGACGGGTGCGCCGAGCAGCGCACGGATCGGATCGGTGGGGAAGTCGGCGCGGATGGGCAGTGCCTCACTGCGCGCCAGCCGTAATTCGCCTGCGGCGGCGTACAGGTGATCGCCTTCGCCGGTGCCGGGTGGGAGCGGGGCGGTGGCGGGCCTGGTACGGGTGTGGGCCCCGGGCCAGGCGGCCTCGAGCGCCCGCTCGACCAGGCCCGGCGGGATGCCGCCGGGGACCCACAAACCGATCCGGACGCCATCGGAGTCGAAGCGATACTCCCAGGTCAGATGCGGCTGCCCCCACAACCATCGTCGCCAGGCCGGACGCAGCAGCCCGACCAGGTTGGCCCAGAGCGCGGCCGCGCCTTCTGGTTCGACGGCAGGCGGGGGGAGAATCGCGACCATCCGCGCCTCACACGCCAGGTCTCGCGCACGTTGCCGGCGCCGGTACTCGCGCAGGAGATACCCTGCGGCCGCCGCGGCGGCAGCGGCCGAGCCCATGGCCGCACCCCATGCGGACAGCCAGGCTTGGAGGTGCCCCAGAACGGCGCTTATAGCGCCGGCCGGATCGCGTAGATAGTCGCGCAGCAGTGAATCAGCCTGCATGGTGGACCCCCGTCGGTCCGCGACCGCGACGGCATCGTGGGACAGCGGAATCGGCAGCATGACCGGGACCTCCTCCTGTGGCTGCAGGTATGGGCCTGGAAATGGCACGGCTCACGGGACGCCGACGTCGACGCGGCCGTTGGGGGACTCGACGAGATCGTCGTGCCCGGGGAGATCGAGTACGTCCACGAAGCCCGCGTCGCTCGCCTGCTCCTGCGCGGTGGCGTACGCGGCGAGCTGAGCCGGGTCGCTCGTAACCAGGAAATCCTCGCTCGGCGAGGCGATCACCTCGAAAGCGGTGCGGTGGGTGCCAGTGGACAGCAGGCCCTGCCCCCTGTCCGCGGCCAGCAGGAACTGGCGCTCGCCCGTGGAGAGATGGAAGGTACGGGCGATCTCATCGATGGCCTGCGGTGCCTGGCGCAGCAGGATCTGGGTGGCGGAGTTCGCGACGATCGCCTTGCCCAGGTCCGTCGCCAGGACGTCCGCCGCATCCTGGGTGGCGACGGTCAGCCCCGCCCAGTGCTTGCGGCCCGCCTTGGCCATGCGGAAGAGGAAGTCGGCCCCGGCCGGCTGCTGCATCAGCAGCCACGCCTCGTCGACCATGACCAGGCGGGGACGGCGTACGGCGGGATTGGAAACCCGCCGCCACACCGCGTCCAGCGCCAGCAGGGTGCCGACGGGCTTGAGCTCGTCGGGAAGATCGCGGAGGGAGAAGGCGACCAGGTGACCTTCCGGTCGTGTGGACGTCGGGCCGTCGAAGAGCCCTTTGAACGCGCCGCGGACGTACGGGTGAAGCCGTGCGGCCAGTTCCTTGGCGGCAGGCTGCCGGGTATTGGAGAGCACGGTCATGAGATCGCCGAGGAGCGGGGCGGGGCGGTTCCAGGTGCGGGCGTCGGCAGTGATCCCGGCCTTCTGGTATGTGGCCGTGACGGCCTGGTCGAGGGCGACCCGCTGCGCCGGGTCGAGCGGGCCGCCGAGCAGGACGGCGAGCACGGTGTGGCAGAACAACGAGCGGCGCACCAGGGCATCGCGGGGAGCGGTGCGCCGCCCGTCGGCTTGGAGCTGGATGGGCAGGTCGAGCGGGTTGAGGCGTACACCCTCCGCGCCGAGGTGCACGTAGGCGCCGCCGACGGCACGGGTCAGGCGGGCGTACTCGTCCTCCGGGTCGATCACATGGATCTCGACGCCGCGGTACAGCGAGCGCAGCAGCTCCAGCTTGACCAGGTAGGACTTGCCGGCACCGGAGCGGCCGAGGATGACCGCGTTGTGGTTGTCCAGGGCGAAGCGGTCCCAGTGCACCAGGCCTTGGGAGCCGACGTTGTAGCCGTACAGCACGCCCGACGGGGCGGCGAGCGAGGCCGGATCGGCGGGCGGCAGGTCGGGGCTGGTGAAGGGGAATGCCGCGGAGAGCGCGCTGGTGTCGAAGGTGCGCCGCATCCGGATCAGATCGAGCCCGAGGGGCAGGCAGGTCAGCCAGCCCTGCAGGCTGCGGTACGTGGTCGGCTTGGCGTCCAGCAGCAGGCTGGCGGCCAGGGCACGCACCGCGGCGACCTCGTCCGTCAGGGCCTGCTCGCTGCCGGTGCGCACGGTCAGGTAGAGGCCGAGCCGGTAGAGCTTGCCCTCGCCGCGGGCGATGCGGGCGCTCAGCTCGTAGGCGTCTTCGGTCGCGGCCTCGACGTACGGATCCAGCAGCCGGCCCTTGTCCTGCGCCTGCCGCCGCCCGGATTCCAGCTTCGACAGCTGCCGCTTGAGCCGGCCGGCGGCGGTGACCGGGTCGATCGGCTCCACGTGCAGCGCCACATCGACGCGGCCGGGGTAGGTCAGCAGTGGCTGCAGCCACCCCGGGTGGACCTCGCGCGGATAGCCGGTGATCGCGAAGGCGGCGATCCACTCCCCGCCGACCTCGATGCTGCGGGCGTCCACCTTCAAGGCGTCGGGCATGATGGACAGGGAGCCTTGGCGGCGGGTATCGGGAGATGTGCGCCGGCGGTTCATGGGATCCGCTCCGCTCGCAGGTCGTCGATGCCGTCGTCGGCCGAAACCGCGGTGGTGATCACCTCATCGGCCGTGGCGAGCGCGCTGGAGGGCCGGATGAGGCTGCCGGGGGAGCAGGCGGAGGCGAGGACACCCGTGGTCCGGCCCGCGTCCAGCACGGTGACCTCGATCCCGGCCGGATTCAGTAACTCCCGGGCCTCCGCGGCCCGTCGGACCAGCCGCGATCCCGCGGCACGACGCGCCGCCGAGTCATCAGCGTCCTTCGGCCGCATGCTCCGGCTCCGGGCGGCCAGCAGCGCGAGAGGCGAGGCGCCGCCGAGCCCGTCGGTCGGCCCGCCGGGGGCCAGCGGTTCACGCAGGACGAGCAGCACCTGGCGGCGCAGCAGCACACGGTCGCGGCCCAGCTGCTCCACGAAGTCCGCATGCTCGCGGGCGGCGGCCTCAAGCGCCGGATGCGGCAGCCCAGGAGCCCGGGACCGCAGCTCACCGACCTGCCCGGAGAGGTCCAGTCGCTCGGTGCGCGTGACCACCTGCACGGGCGCGGTCAGCGAATGCAGGTACCGGCCGAAGGTGGCGACCAGAGCCTCCTGTTCCGCCGGTGTCCGCAAGGCGAAGTTGACGGTGGAGCACACCGCCACCAGGGCGACCCCGTCCTGGCCCAGGTCGACCAGCCCGGACTCCGACACCCCCGCCACCGGCGACTGCCCGGCCGCCGGCAGCATGTCCTTCGCCGCGTTGCCCGCAGCGCCGGAGGCGGCACCCCGGATCCACTGCGGTGGGGGCAATACGCCCTCCGCGGCTGCCACCTGGATACGCGGGGACAGGTGATGCCGTACGGCGGCCAAGGCCAGCTGATCCAGCGGCAGGCCGTCCCGTTCCCCCAGGGCCAGGGCCGCCGCTGTGATGGCGAGCGGCACCGCGACGACGGCGTACACCGCGAGCGGGACGATGGGACGGGACGCCTGCCAGCCCAGATAGAGGACCATCCCGGTCACGGACAGGATCAGCACCTGGCGGGCGGTCAGCCCGAGGAACAGGGTGTCCGGGCGGTCGACGTTCGAGGGTATGCGGATCTGCTGACTGCTCACCAGAGCTCATCCTCTCGGCGTGGCACGCGCTCCCATGGCACGCGCTCCCGTGGCACGTTGAGCCGCCTACCGGCCGCGCAGCACATGCAGCACCCGGCCGAAGACATAAGCACGAGCCACCCCACCGGCCATCGAACGACGCCGGCTGACCCGGACCGACTGCAGAATCCAGAACGGGATCCGCAGCAGGATGTACACGAGCCCCAACGCAACGATCAGATTCACGAGCCCGCTGTTGCCGACGCCGAACCACTGGAAGGTGTCCGGGGTCAGGAACAGCCGGATCGCCGTGATCAGCGCGAGAGCCTGCGCGACCTGGATGGCCAGCAGCCCGCCGAACACGCGCCACCACCAGCGGGCCACAGCCTCGGTCTGCGGCAGCGCGTAACACATCAAGGCCAGCGGCGCTCCGGCAACCATGATGACGGTCAGAGCCACCCGCACCACATAGGTGACCAGCAGCACCAGCAGCATGATCACCAGGACCAGCCCGATCAGCGCCATGAAGAGGTTGTTGACCAGAGCGCCGGACACCATATTCCGTAAGGCCGCCGCGGCCGTCCCCTCGTCCACGCCGCCGCCGAGGACCGCGGCGGAGAGGGCATTGGCCAGTGCGATGGCCTGCCCGGCCAGCGGCAGCGACAGCGCCGAGGCCAGGAACCCGAGCACCACCCGCGGCCCGATCTCCTTGATCGAATAGCGGGTCTGGACCGACTCGTGTGCCATCACCACCACGCCGCCGACCGCGACCAAAATGCCGTAGCTCGCCAGCATGATCTGCCACGAGCTGTCCCACAGCTCCCCGATCCGCGGCAGCTGATCCGGGGTTGGCGTCGCGAACAGGCTGTGCCCCAGCAGATCCAGCAGCGGATTGAGCGCGGACGAGACGAGCTTTTCGAAGAAGGCGCCGATCGCCTTCCCGATGGCGTCGGTGAGCCAGTCGACGGGGTTGGGCGTGGGCGGCGGCTGCTGATCTTCCGCCGCCTGCGCCTCGGCCGTCATCAGCACGCCCGGAAGGAGCGCGGCGAGGAGGACGACCGTCAGTCGCTTCTGGGCCAGGGCTCGGGCGTCCATCAGGCACCCACGATTCCCTTGAGGACCTCCACGACCAGCGGCGCCAGCGCGGCCAGCCCGTATCCCCACCCAGCGCTCCTGAAAGCCGTCTTGGCCTTCTCCACCTCGCCCGGATCGCCGCCCGCCATCACGTAGCGGACACCGCCGACGGTCAGGAACACCGTGGCCAGGCCGGCCAGAATCCCCATGATCCAGTTACGGATGTTGTCCAGCACCTCGTCCACGGATTTGGCCAGGGCGAGCAGCTGCCCGCCATCCGACGGTGGTGCGGCGGCAACCAGAGAGCAGATCGCCACGATCACCCCTGCCGCCGACCACCATCGCCACGAGCGCCAGCGAGTACGAGACGCCGGAACCGACACCATGGGCCCTACCTCCCGTCGCGGGGCGTATCAGCCGGGAGCGCGGAGCCTCCCTACTTACAAAGGCCGGAATCTGGTGCCGCGTTGGACAGATGCTCTTGCGGAAGTTTCGGACCCGGCTCAGGCAGCACCCTGCAGCTCGTAGATCACGTCATCGATTTCGAGATCCTGGCGACGATCACTGAGGTGCGCGGCCAGCCGGAACTCGGCCCGACGGCGCAGCTTGTACGCCGCCGCGACGCCCATCCCATGGGCTTCGGCCCACACCACGATCGGGACCTGCTCCAGCCGAGTGGACCCGATCAGGTCCGCTTCAGTCCGGGTCAGGACCGACGCCCGGACTGCCTCTGCCAACACAAAGTCCGGGTGACCGGCCGCCGGTCGCGGCGGCGCCGACCGAAAGTCCGCCGGCACCGGCTGCGGAGCATCCAGCGCCTCCTCCAGCGCGGCATGCCCGGCCCGGTACGCCGCCCAGCGCAGCCGCAGCAGAATCCGCGGCCTGCGGACGTCGACGGTCTGCAGCGCCCGCAGAAAGCCCGCCAGCACCTCCGCCTGCACATCGAACGGATCCCCGGGATAGTGCGTCGTCAGCCACCACATCGGCCCGATCAGCGCCGGTGCCGCCATCGCCGCACAGGCCACCGTCCACGCCCCGCCGTCCGCCCGGGCCCGACCCACCAGGTGGGCCCACGCGGCATCGCGGGTCGGCTGCGGGCAGCTGTGGGCGAGCAGTAGCCTTCGGACCTCGGCCACGGTCAACTGGCGGTCCGGGAGTCCGGCGAAGGCACGCCCGTCCAGGACGAGGGGGTGCGGGCCGACGGACAGCCAGCGGAAGGTCGCGCGCAGGGTGTCCAGGGGCTGGGGCTGCGTCACCGAAAGGCGCCCCTGAGGCAGTCTGAATTCTTCGTCTGTATCCATGAGTCGGTCCTCGCTTCGGACGGAGAGGAGGGTCCGTCCCAGCGAGACACAACCCCGGCAAGCGCAGGACAGCGGCGGACTATGGGCCTCATGCGCGTGTAGACAACGGGCGCCCAAGTGGTCGTTGTGCGGTTGCGCCAGACCGCTTACCTCCGGCTTGCCTGAGCGCGGAAGCCGTGCGGCGTCAGCTCGCAGAGCGCCGGTGACCAGCAGTTTTAGTGCCCGCTTAGCCGTGGAGTAGTCGCTGCGTCCGCTCCGCGTGCCGCGTACGAGCCCCGCGACCGCGGACATTCGGCGATCGTGTTCTGTCCAAAAGGGCCTGAGAATTCGGCCTTTGTTAGTGACAAGGTTCCACACTCTCGAAGGGATAGCCCCCATGTCCCAGGACGGAATGGGCGACGCCGCAGCTGCTCCTGCCGGACTGCCGGCACGGCGCCGTCCTCAGCGCCGGACAGACCGCGGCCGACTCGCGGAGACTGCCCGCCAAGTCGTCGTGGAGCACAGTCGAAGCGACGATCACCTCCTGCTGCTCACCGGGCTGGCGTCGAGCATCCCTGCGGACGACGACGTTCTTCGCCTGCAGACGCTCGCCGGGTCCCTTGCCGGACTCGTTCAGTCCGTAGAAGTACGGCTCGTGAGTCCGGTACCTCGACACGCAACCGACACAGACTCGGCACCGCCGCCGGCCCAGTCACCCGGTCCGTCGCCGGACCGCGCCGTGGCGTCGGCCGCGGAACGATTCGACGTGGTGATCGCCCTCGTTGGCACGGCAGCGAGCGGCTGGGTCGAGCGCATCCCGTGGGGCGACCTGGTGGCCCCGTTCGGCCTCACGGCCTTCCTGCTGTTTGACGAAGCGGAGGGTGCTGGTGTCGGTGAACTCGAAGACCGCCTGGCAGCCTTCGCCCGGCGGTCCGATCTGGTCCCCCTCGGCCGCAGCGCCCTTCGCCAGGATCACGGCACGACGGTCGTGCTGCTGTACATGGCTCCACTCTCCATGCCGACCGACTCTGAGGAATCGAGAAAGCCGCAGCCCGTCCGCCGGACTGAGCCCTATCGGGAGGCCGGTGGTGGAGAATGAATGAAAGCGCTGACGGCAGTAGTCCTCCGGGTCCATGTGCTGCGCCCCATGAGGCCGACATGGACTTCAAGATCCGTGTTCTCGTGGGCGAAGACGGACGGCAGCTGCGGCTGCGGCAAGCGCAGATCATTCGTGAGGTGGTGGCATGGGTGGCCCTGACGCGATCAGAGTCTGGCTCCAGGAACAGCACCCCACAGGACGGGGGCGGATCGGCTCCTCCACCGAGAGGCGTCCGTCCGAGCTGACACGGATCGCATGGATCGGCCGGACTTCTACCTCGGACCTCCAGGACCCGACGATCTCCCTGCCCCGCCAGCTGGCCACATGCCGGAAGGCTCTTCCCGCGAATGTCTCGATCACGCTGCACTTCTACGACGTGGAATCGGGGCGAAAAGAGCAGGCCGAGCGTGGCCAGGGCGCGGCCCACGAAGAACTCAGCATCCCCATCCATCGCGACGGCGGCTTCAGCGAGCTCCTCTCCGAAGCCCGCCGACCGGATCGCCGCTTTGACGCCGTCATCTGCGACTCGATCGACCGCATCTCCCGGTACACCCGCATCGGTACGGAAGTCGAGCACCAGTTGGAGGAAGCGGGGATCCCCCTGCTGGCGGCAGATGAGCCGCTCTTTCTCCACAGCAACCGCCGGGCATCAATGACCCCGACCCAGGTGCTGACTCGTCGCATGAAGCAGGGCGTTGCCGAGTGGTACGTCCTGGAGCTGCTGGAGAAGTCCTGGGCCGGGTGGGAGGCGCATACCGAGCAGGGCTACAACGTTGGTAAGCCGTGTTACGGATATCGGGCGCAGCGGGTATTGCACCCTGTGCCGGCGAGGCGCGCCAAGGGAGCGAAGAAGACCCGTCTGGAACCTGATCCCGTGCAAGGTCCAGTGGTCAGCGTCATGTTCCGCTGGCGCGCCACGGAGAGGCTCGGCTATCAAGCGGTCGCCGACCGACTCAATGGCGACCTGACGAGTTACCCACCCCCCGAACCCATCCGTACGGACACCGCAGTAGGACGCTGGACCAGCTCCAACGTCCGGGACGTGCTCACCAACCCGAAGTACACCGGTCACATGGTCTGGAACCGCCGAGCCCGCAAAGGCAAGGGACGCAACCGTCCCAACCCGGTCGAGCAGTGGGTGTGGTCCACCGATCCGGTCCACGAACCACTCATCGACCTCGAGACCTTCGTCCAGGCCCAACGCGTCACCGAGCACCGGGCACGTTCACGAGGGGCGGCAGGACAGAATCGACACCCTCAAGCCAAGCGCACGTACCGCCTGCGCAGCTTTCTCTTCTGCGCGCAGTGCGGACGCCGCCTGTACGGAAAGACCAGCAAGGGAGAGGCCTACTACGTCTGCTCCCCGAACCGCAGCTATCGACCGCAGGGACATCCGCCGAGCATCTGGGTCGGCGAGGACGGGCTCGTCGCCGGACTGAACCAGTTCCTCGCGAAGCAGGTGTTCGGCGGCTACCGGGAGGAGCTGCTGTCGTCCAGCCGTGGTGAGCTGGATGCGGCCGAGCAGCAGGAGCGCGTCGAGCGGCGCAGGGCCCTGCGCCGTGCTGTGGCGGACACCGAAGCTCGGCGTCGGCGACTCGTCCGGCACCTTGAACTGGTTGACGATCTTGAGGGTGGGCTGTTGCGAGAGGTCCATCTCCGCCATGCCGAGCTGAGAGCAGAGCAGGAGGAGCTGACGCGCCGGCTGGGGCTGCTGGACGGGGAAGCTCGGCGCGCCCTGAACCCTGGCCTCCTGCAGCGGCTCCCTGTCGGAGCGGTCGACCTGACCGGCATGACGGACCAGATGTCGCGGGCACTCTTTGAAGCGCTCCGGCTGGAGATCCGCTACGACCGGGTGACAGACCGAGCCACTTGCACGGTGACACTCACCGCCGACACCATCGAAGACGTGGCTGTGGCCGCAGCCAACACCGTGGTCGTCCCCTTCCGGCAGAGGCCGTCGACCAGGGACGACGAGGAGAAGGAGGGCGACAGGTCCGCAATGCGCGACAAGCGCCCCAGCCATCCTTCTGTGTGGCGCCCACGGCAGGACTCGAACCTGCGGCCAAGTGCTTAGAAGGCACCTGCTCTATCCACTGAGCTACGTGGGCCGGTATGTGGCGGTACTGCGGTGTGGCCGGGCTCGCTCGGCGGATCCGTGACCTTGCCGGGGACAAGGATAGGGGGCCGGGCGGGTCGACCTGGGTGCTTCACGTCCGCAACACGTTGTGGAGGTTCGGTGAAGCGTCCTGATAATCGCAGGCGGGTGCGATTTCTGCAGCGATTTTCGCGGAGCGTGGCGGGGGTGTTGTGCACTCGTTATGGGTGGGGTGGGTGCGGTCGGGCGGTGGGGGGTGTGGTCGGCGGGGTTGGTGGGCCTGTCATGCCATGTCCGGTCCGGTCCAGCGCGGCGTGCCCCGGGTGTGTGAAGGCCCGGCACCTGCAGTCGTACACGGCATACCGTCCAATATCCGACGAAAATTCTACAGAATAGGGCATTCTTCACATGTGGTGTCCTCGGAGGTTAGGCCAGAGCTGATCGACGCGCTCACCGGCGTGCGCGAGCGCGTTGCCGGTGTGCGGTTTCCGTTGCCGCTTTCCGGGGCGGCTCGTGCCCGCAGAGGGCAGGCCGAGCTGGTTGCGCAGCTTGACGACTATTTGGTGCCCCGGCTGCGTAGTCCGGAAGCGCCGTTGCTCGCCGTGGTCGGCGGATCGACCGGGGCCGGGAAGTCCACCCTCGTGAACTCCCTGGTCGGCAGGCGGGTGAGCGAGTCAGGGGTGCTGCGGCCGACCACCAGGACGCCGGTGCTGGTCTGCCATCCGGGCGACGCGCACTGGTTCGCGGACGACCGGGTGCTGCCGGGGCTGACGCGGGTGCGGCCCGTACCGCGGGCGGAGGGCGCCGACGGTGACGACGGCGACAGCGACCACGGGCCTGCGGAGCTCGGGGAATTCGGCGAGACCTCCGAAGACGGCGAAGGCTTGCTCTGCCTCGACAGCGACGCCACCCTCCCCCGCGGCCTCGCCCTGCTCGACGCCCCCGACATCGATTCCGTCGTACGGCACAACCGCGAGCTCGCCGCCGAGCTCGTCTGCGCCGCCGACGTCTGGGTGCTCGTCACGTCCGCCACCCGGTACGCCGACGCGCTGCCGTGGAATCTGCTGCGCAGCGCCAAGGAGTACGGGGTCACCCTCGTCACCGTCCTCGACCGCGTGCCGCACCAGGTGGCGCACGAGATCTCCCGGCAGTACGCGGGGCTGCTGCACCGCGCCGGGCTCGGGGACGTACCGCGCTTCACCATCCCCGAGCTGCCCGAGTCGGCCGGCGGCGGGAGCGGGCTGCTGCCCGCCACTGCCGTACGTGACCTGCGGGAATGGCTCGCGCACCGGGCGCAGTACCGGGAGCTGCGGGCCACCGTCGCGGCCCGTACCGCCGCCGGCGCCCTCGCCTCCGTCAAGCCGCGGCTGGCCGAGCTCGCCGCCGCCAGCGCCGGGCAGCACGCCGCCGCGCTGCGGATGGTGCAGCGGGTGCAGGGGGCGTACGACCAGGCGCTGGAGCGCGTGCACCAGCAGCTCGGCGCGGGGGTGGGGCTCGCGGGCGATGCGCTCGCGCTGTGGGAGACCAGGGGGAGCGGGCCGGCGGGGGCCGGCGGGACGTCGGGGGAGTTCCTCGACGCGCTCGACGCCGGGCTCACCTCGCTGCTGCACTGCGCGGTCGCCGCCGCCGACGAACGCGCCGCCGCCGAGCTGCGCCGCGACCCGGCCACCAAGGCGTACGCGGACCGGCCCGCCGAGGCTGAGGAGCCGGTGGAGCGGATCGGCGTGACCGTGCGGCGCTGGCGGCGCGAACTGGAGGAACTCGCCGAGGAGGAACTCCGGGCCGCCGAACGCGCCGCCGACACCGAGCCGCAGGACGCGGCCGCGCTGCTCGCCGTGGTGCTGCTCGGCGGCGACGCGCGGGCCCGGCCCGCCGCCAGGATCCTCGGCCGGATGCTCGGGCTGGCGGGGGCGCGGGCCTATTACGACAAGGGCGGGCAGCTGCTCTTCGGATACGTCGACCGGATTGTGCTGGGCGAGCGGGAGCGCAGGCTCGCGCCGCTGGACGACCTCGACGCCGGGCCAGGCGAGCAGGCCGAGCTGATCGCAGCGCTTTCCGTACTGCAGAAGGAGAGGTGTGCCGGTGACCGCGGAACAGCGTGAGCTGCACGAGGCGGAGGTCCACGAAGCTTCGGCTGAGGATGGCGCCGAGCCGGGTGGGTCGGGCGAGTCGGGTGGGGCCAACGGGATGTGGGACGACGGGCTGATCGCGCGGCGGTCGGCGGGATACCCGCAGCGTGGGCGTGGGCCCGGGGGCGACGAGCCCGATCCGTGGGCGGCGGCGCAGGCGTGGGCGGAGGTGCTGGAGCCGGGGGCGGTGGATCCGGGGCGGGGTGGAGCAGTGGGCGGTGGGGCCGCGAGTGTGGGGCGGGCGCGGATGCCGGGGGAGCGGATTCCGGGGGTGGTGGGGAGTGGTGGTGTGCGTACGGAAGAGGCGCCGGCAGGCGGCGGTGAGGTGCCGGCCGAGGGGGGCCTGGGCGGCCTGGTCGGTCCGGCGGGTCCGGCGGGTCCGGCTGGTACGGACGGCCTGGTCGGCCCGGACGCCCCCGGTTCTTGGGGCGCAGAGGAGGTGTCCCCGGCGCGCGTCGCCGATGGCGCGCCGCGCCACGGCGTCGGACCGTTGCGCGGGCGGCTGGACGCGCTGCGCGAGCTCGTCGGGCTCTCCCGTACGCGCCTGGACACCCGCACGCTCGCCGAGGCGGGCCGGGTCCTCGACGAGGCCGCGGACCGGCAGAAGCTGTCGCTCGAACACACCGTGGTCGCCATCGCGGGCGCCACCGGCAGCGGCAAGTCCTCCCTCTTCAACGCCCTCGCCGGCGCCACCCTCTCCGAGACCGGCACCCGCCGCCCCACCACGGGCGCGCCGAGCGCCTGCGCCTGGCGCGGGCAGGGCGATGACGCGCCGCTGCAGTTGCTCGAGCGCCTTGGCATGCCTCCACGCGCCGCCCGCCCGCAGCGAGACGACCTGGGGCTGCGCGGCCTGGTGCTGGTGGACCTGCCGGACTTCGACTCGATGCTCGCGGACCACCGGGCGCAGGTGGAGCGGGTGCTGGGGCGGGTGGACGCGGTGATCTGGGTGGTCGACCCGGAGAAGTACGCGGACGCCGTGCTGCACGACCGCTATCTGAAGCCGCTCGCCGGCTACGCCGAGGTCACCTTCGTCGTACTGAACCAGATCGACCGGCTCCCCGACAGCGCCACCGACCAGGTCCTCGACGACCTGCGGCGGCTGCTCGACGACGACGGCATGGCCCTCGGCGAGCACGGCGAGCCGGGCTCCTGCGTCCTCGGCCTGTCGGCCGCGACGGGCGAGGGCGTTGGCGAGCTGCGGTCGGAGCTGGCTTCCTTTATTACGGAACGGGGCGCCGCCGCGCGCCGGCTGACCGCGGATGTGGACGGCGCGGTGGCGCGGCTGCGCGAGGTGTACGTAGGGGAGGGGCAGGCAGCGGGGCTGAGCGGGGCGGCGCGGGAGGACTTCGAGGACCGGCTGGCGGAGGCGGTGGGTGCGCGGGCCGCGGGGCAGGCGGCGGAGCGCGAGTGGCTGCGGGAGGCGCAGGATGCGTGCGACTCGTGCTGGACGCAGCTGGGGCGCTGGTACCGGGAGCGGTGGGGGCGGGAGGCGGACGCGGAGGAGCCTTCGGCTGAGGGTTGGGGAAAGGTGCTGCGGAAGCTGCCGGGGCAGCAGGTGCCCGCGATGGTCGATGCCGTCGAGGCGGGGGCCGGGGCGCTGAAGGCGCGGGCCGGGGGCTGGTCGGAGGGCGGCGGACGGTCGGCGAGCGGCGCACGGTCGGGGAGTGGGCGGGCGGGAGCCGGCTGGGCCGCGGCCGCGCGTACGGGGGGCGGGGCGGCGGAGGCCGGGTCTGTACCTGCTGTGGCGTCTCGCCCTGTGGTGGAGCAGGCCGTGCGGACGGTGGCCGCGGAGGCGGGGGCCGGGTTGCCGGGGCCTTGGGCGCAGGCGGTGCAGGAGGCGGCGGTACGGGGGTCGGAGGGGCTGGCTGAGGCGCTGGAGGACGCGGTTCGGGAGGTGGATGCGGTCGTGACGCCGGATGCTGCCGGGAAGGCGGGCGGGGGCGGGAAGGCGAGCGGGGGCGGGAAGGAAGACGCCGCCGGGACCGGCAGGATGCCGCGCCCGCGCTGGTGGTCGGTGATCGGCGCGACGCAGAACGCGCTCTTCATGCTGCAGATGCTGTGCGTGCTGTGGCTGTTCGCGTCCCTGG
This sequence comes from Streptomyces boninensis, assembly GCF_048572725.1. Classification (NCBI taxonomy): domain Bacteria; kingdom Bacillati; phylum Actinomycetota; class Actinomycetes; order Kitasatosporales; family Streptomycetaceae; genus Streptomyces; species Streptomyces boninensis. The sequence goes on along the minus strand of NZ_CP183837.1, from coordinate 3,208,127 downwards.
TCGGGGCGGCGCACCTGGAGTGGCCGATGCTGGTGGGCTTCGCCCTGGTGTGTGCGGGGGGCGGGCCGCTGCTGTCGGTGCTGTGCCGGCTGGCGGCGCGGGCACCGGCGCGGCGTTACGGGCAGGAGGCCGAGCGACGGCTGCGCGGGGCGACGGCGAAGTGCGGCCGGGCGCGGGTGCTGGAGCCGATCGCGGCGGAGCTGCTGCGTTATCGGGAGGTGCGGGAGCAGTACGTGGTGGCGGCGGGCGGGGCGGAGCAGCTCTGAGGGCGAGGGTGACGGAGTTGTCCACAACCCCCGGGTAATCCACAGGGGGTCGTACGGAGCTGCCCGCGCTCGCGAATATGAACGCGCAGCGCAAGCACCAACCACGACAACCCGGGGGAGGCCCTCCATGAACGAGACCATCGTGACGGTGACCGGCCGCGTGGCCACACCAGTCGAATTCCGCAGGACCCAGTCAGGCGTGCCCGCCGCCCGCTTCCGCATCGCCGCCACCGAGCGGCGGTACGACCAGGAGCGCGGCGGCTGGGGCGACGGCCACACCAACTGGTACACGGTCTGGACGTGGCGCCAGCTGGCCGGAAACGTAACGGGCTCGGTCGCCGTCGGCGAACCCGTGGTGGTGCAGGGCAAGTTGCGCCTCCGCGAGTGGGAGTACGAGGGCAAGCGCCACACGGAGGCCCGCATCGACGCGGTCACGGTCGGGCATGACCTGAGCCAGGGCACGGCGGCTTTCCACCGGACGGCGCGGGCGCGGCCGGAGGGGGCGGAGCAGGAGACTCGGTCGGTTGGGTCGGCGGAGGCGAAGCCGGATGGCGAGGCGGAGACGGAAGCCACCGCAGCCGACGAGGGCATCGCCTCAACGGGCGAGGACACAGCGCCCGGGCACACAGCGGCCGAGGACACCGACAGAGCCACCGAGGACACCCGTGCGGCCGACGAGGACGCTGCCGCCGAGCTGAAGACGCCAGTGACAGCGGCGGCTTGAGGAAGAAGGGGCCAGACCCCGCCCCCGAGCCAGCACGTTCACGCCCAGGCTCACGTCTACGTCCCGGCTCACATTCACGGCATAGGCGCCCTTTCCACCACCCCACCGATAACGATTCAGTTCGGATCGACCTTTCAGGAGGTGCATTTGGAACCAGTGCGACGCGGGTTTTCCTAGGATGCCGAGATCTTTACGGGGTCCCGTGTGAGCACGGTCAGCGTCGGCCGGCCTCCCTCCGCGCGCAGCCCGAGCGCGCGGCCGCCGGCGCCAGAGGGGATACACGCTCGATGATCTCTGTACGAAGGGCGGCCGCCGCAGTGCTCGGCGCCGGCCTGCTGGTGACCGGCGCGATATCCGCGGCAGCGCCCGCATCCGCGGTAGGGCCCGCATCCCCTGCCGGACCCGCCGCGGCGCAGGACGGCCCGCCCCCCGCCCCGCAGGGCGGCGCCAGCGCCACGCTCGGCGAGCTCAGCACGTACGGCAAGGCCGTGGTGCGCGCCGCCGACGGCACGACCAAGGAGGTCGGTGCCGGGCTCTTCGAGATGGCCGTCGACCGCGGCGGCTCGCTCCAGACGTACTGCGTCGACCTCGGGACGCCCGCCCAGCCGCAGACCAAGTACCAGGAAGTTCCCTGGAGCGCGTCCTCGCTCCAGAACAACCGGAGCGCCGGAAAGATCCGCTGGATCCTGGAGCACTCCTACCCGCAGGTCAACGACCTCGACGCGCTGGCCGCGCAGGCGGGTGCGGGCAAGCTCACCGAGCGGACGGCCGCGGCCGGCACCCAGGTCGCCATCTGGCGGCTGTCGGACAAGGCGGACGTCCGGGCCAAGGACCGTACGGCGGAGAAGCTCGCCGACTACCTCACCGCCCGCGCCCGGCACGCCGGCGGCGAGCCGAAGGCCTCGCTGAGCCTGAGCCCGGCCGCTGTCTCCGGCCGCCCGGGCGAGCAGGCAGGACCCGTCACCGTGCACACCAACGCGGGCGGGGTGAACATCGCACCCGCCCCGGCCGGCGCCGCCTCGGGCGTGAAGGTGGTCGACGCGGACGGCAAGCAGGTGACGAGCGCGGCGGACGGCACGAAGGTGTGGTTCGACGTGCCGGAGGGCGCGGAGGACGGGGTGAGTGCGCTGACCGCGCAGGCGTCCACGAAGGTACCGGTCGGCCGCGCCTTCACCGGCGTCGGCGCCGGGGCGAAGAGCCAGACGCAGATCCTGGCCGGGTCCTCGACCGCCACCGTCAGCGCCACGGCCACCGCCACATGGGCGGCCGAGGGGCCGTCCACGGCCGTGACGGCGAAGAAGAACTGCGCGGAGGGCGGCGTCGACATCACGGCGACGAACCGCGGCGACGAGGACTTCGCCCTCAAGGTCGCGGGCCAGCAGCACACGGTGGCCGCCGGCGACTCCAGGACGATCACCGTCCCGGTGGCGGAGGACCAGGCGTACCGGATCACGGTCACCGGCACCGACGGCTTCGAGAAGACCTTCACCGGCGTCCTGGACTGCGCCACGGAGCCGTCGTCCGACGGCGGCATCACCGCACAGACCGGCCCCGCGACAACGGGTGGCGCCCCCGTCGACCCCACCCCCGGCTCCGGCGACCTCGCCGAAACCGGCAGCAGCAACGCGACCCCGATCATCGCCGGGGTGGCGATAGGCCTGGTGGTCGTGGGTGGCGCCCTGGTCCTCCTGCTCCGCAGGCGCGCCAGCGCGGACGACGCCGAGAGCTGACCCCGGGAGAGCCTGAGTCGATCCATCCCTCCGGGAGGAGGGCAGAGTGGAGCGACGCAGCCGAAAAAGTCTTAGCGAAGCGGGCTTTTTCGGTTGTGTCGCGGAACTCTGCCCGGCCCACCCACCAAACAAGCCCGTCCGGCGCTTGAGGACATCCGTGGCGAAGCCACAGGATTCAAAGCCCGTTTTCGCGCCAGCGACCTAGTGCGGCAAGATGGGTGCATCTGCCCACCCATCGATTGCCGGACGGTTTCTCTTGGCTGAGTACATCTACACCATGCGCAAGGCGCGCAAGGCGCACGGCGACAAGGTGATCCTTGACGACGTCACCCTCGCCTTCCTGCCCGGCGCGAAGATCGGTGTCGTGGGGCCGAACGGCGCCGGTAAGTCGACGGTGCTCAAGATCATGGCCGGGCTCGAGCAGCCCTCCAACGGCGATGCCTTCCTCTCCCCGGGCTACAGCGTCGGCATCCTCATGCAGGAGCCGACCCTCAACGAGGACAAGACCGTCCTGGAGAACGTCCAGGAGGGCGCCGCCGAGACCATCGAGCAGCTCCGCCGCTTCAACGAGATCGCCGAGCAGATGGCCACGGACTACTCCGACGAGCTGCTCGAGGAGATGGGCAAGCTCCAGGAGAAGCTCGACCACAAGAACGCCTGGGACATCGACTCCCAGCTCGAGCAGGCCATGGACGCCCTCGGCTGCCCGCCCGGCGACTGGCCCGTCACCAACCTCTCCGGCGGTGAGAAGCGCCGCGTCGCGCTCTGCAAGCTCCTCCTCGAGGCCCCGGACCTGCTCCTCCTCGACGAGCCCACCAACCACCTCGACGCCGAGTCCGTGCAGTGGCTGGAGCAGCACCTCGCCCAGTACGAGGGCACCGTCGTGGCCATCACCCACGACCGGTACTTCCTCGACAACGTCGCCGGCTGGATCATGGAGCTCGACCGCGGCCGCGCCATCGGCTACGAGGGCAACTACTCCACGTACCTGGAGACCAAGGCCTCCCGTCTGAAGGTCGAGGGCCAGAAGGACGCCAAGCGGCAGAAGCGCCTCAAGGAAGAGCTCGAGTGGGTGCGCTCCAACGCCAAGGGCCGGCAGGCCAAGTCCAAGGCCCGCCTCGCCAAGTACGAGGAGATGGCCGCCGAGGCCGAGAAGATGCGGAAGCTGGACTTCGAGGAGATCCAGATCCCGCCGGGCCCGCGCCTGGGCAATATCGTCGTCGAGGTCAAGAACCTCTCCAAGGGCTTCGGCGACAAGCTGCTCATCGACGACCTGAGCTTCACCCTGCCCCGTAACGGCATCGTCGGCGTCATCGGCCCGAACGGCGCCGGCAAGACGACGCTCTTCAAGATGATCCAGGGCTTCGAGAAGCCGGACTCCGGCGAGATCAAGGTCGGCGAGACCGTGAAGATCTCGTACGTCGACCAGAGCCGCGGCAACATCGACCCGAAGAAGACCCTCTGGGCGGTCGTCTCCGACGAGCTGGACTACATCAACGTCGGCCAGGTCGAGATGCCCAGCCGTGCGTACGTCTCCGCCTTCGGCTTCAAGGGCCCCGACCAGCAGAAGCCGGCCGGCGTCCTCTCCGGCGGCGAGCGCAACCGCCTCAACCTCGCGCTCACCCTCAAGCAGGGCGGCAACCTGCTCCTCCTCGACGAGCCGACCAACGACCTCGACGTCGAAACCCTGTCGAGCCTCGAGAACGCGCTACTCGACTTCCCGGGCGCGGCCGTGGTCGTCTCCCACGACCGGTGGTTCCTCGACCGCGTGGCGACGCACATCCTCGCGTACGAGGGCGAGTCCAAGTGGTTCTGGTTCGAGGGCAACTTCGAGTCGTACGAGAAGAACAAGATCGAGCGCCTCGGCCCCGACGCCGCCCGCCCGCACCGCGCCACGTACAAGAAGCTGACGCGGGGCTGATCACCAAGTGGCCAGGCACGTCTACCGCTGCCCGCTGCGCTGGGCGGACATGGATGTCTACGGACACGTCAACAACGTGGTCTTCCTCCGCTATCTGGAGGAGGCCCGGGTGGACTTCATGTTCCGCCTGGCGCCCGGCGAGGGGCGGGAGTCCTTCAAGGGCGGCACGGTGGTCGTGCGGCACGAGATCGACTACAAGAAGCAGCTCGTCCACCGGCACGAGCCGGTCGAGATAGAACTGTGGATCACCAAGATCCGGGCGGCCTCGGCCACGATCGCGTACGAGGTGCGGGACGGCGACGAGGTCTACGTCCGCGCGCAGACGGTGATCGCGCCGTTCGACTTCGAGAACGGGCGGCCGCGGCGGATCACGGACGAGGAGCGGGCGTTCCTCGAGAAGTATCTGGAGCCGGCGGCATGAGTACGGGCCCGCGGCTGCGGTTCGCGGACGCCAGGGAGGCGGCGGGCGTCGCCGCCTTCCTCGGCCGGCTGCTGCGCTACGACCGGGCGGCGGCGGTGCGGCTGCAGGGCGCGGGTGGCGCGCTGGCGGTCTTCGGGAAGGCGCCGGCGCTGGATGTGGTGGTGGTGCGCACGGCGTCGGCGGACGTCGCATCCGCATCCGGATCCGCATCCGGATCCGGCGACAGCCTCGACAGCACTGTCTCTGCAGGCCAGTTGGCCGACGCCATCGACGGCGGCACTCCCGCCGCAGACGGCGGCCTCGACGTCCCGGTCCCCGACGCCGTCACCGGCCCGCCCTGGGCCGGCCTCCTCCCGCCCCGCACCGGCTGGCAGCCGCTGCCCGGGCTGCCGGAGCCCGACGACCTGCGCGGGGCCGTCGCCGCCGGGGTGAAGGAGTTCAAGGCAAGGGTCGAGGCGCTCCCGGAGGACAAGCGCACCCGCTCCGAGCTCGACCGCATCGGCGCCGAGATCTGGGGCCGCCGCCTCGGCGGCACGGAGCTGCCGCTGCGGGCGGCGCACGCCGCGCATGTCTTCGGGCTGCTGCGCGGCCCCGCGACCCTGGTCGCCGCCGGCAACTGGCTCCGCCTGCGCACCCCGTACGGCTCGATCGCCCTGCGCCGCGGGGGCGGGCTGCCGGGACTCGGGGTCACTCCGCGCTGACCGCGGGCTGTCTCGCTCGTGTCGGCGGCGTCGCCTGTGCAGGGCGATGTCAGTGGGCGGCGATAGCCTGAAAGGGGCGTGGCCCCCGGGAGGGAGGGGACTGTGCGGGGGCTGTTCTACGGCGCCTTGTCGTCCGGCCAGACCCCGATGTGATCCTCCTCCAGCTCCAGCATCACCCGCTCCCGAATCCCCAGCGCCTCCACATAGCTCTCCGGCAGCTGCAGCCGCCCCGCCCGGTCCACCATCGCGTACTCCCGGGCCACCAGCGACTCCTGCCCCGAGGCGTCGACCTCCGTCCGACGCAGCACTTCCGACGCCGTCCGCCCGTCGCGGATAGCGACCGTGCGGCGGACCTCGGTCGCCACCGCCTGGTCGTGAGTGACGATCACGATGGTCGTGCCGAGCTCCTCGTTCACCGTACGGAAGGCCTCGAAGATCTGCTCCGCCGTCGCCGAGTCCAGCTCGCCGGTGGGCTCGTCCGCGAACAGCACCGACGGGTTGTTCGCCAGCGCCACCGCGATCGCCACCCGCTGCTGCTCGCCGCCGGACAGCTGCGCGGGGCGGCGGTGGTGGGCGTCGGCAAGGCCCAGCATCCGCAGCAGCTCCCCGGCCCGGGCCGCGCCTTCCCGCCGCCGCCCGCGCCCGCGCAACTGCAATGGCAGCGCCACGTTCTGGGCCGCGGTGAGATATGGCAGCAGATTGCGCGACGTCTGCTGCCACACGAACCCGACCACCTCGCGCCGGTAGCGCAGCCGCTGCCCCGCGTCCATCCCGAGCAGGTCGTAGCCCGCCACCTTCGCGGCGCCCGCGGACGGGACGTCGAGGCCGGCCAGGATGTTCAGCAGCGTCGACTTGCCGCTGCCGGAGGCGCCCACCACCGCCATCAACTCGCCCTCCCCGACGAGCAGATCGAGCCCCTGCAGCGCCTGCACCTCCACCCCATCGGCGGAGAAGATCCGCACCAGCCGGTCGCAGGCGATCAGCGCGTCGTGCCCGTACGCGGGCCGGGTGCGGTGCGCCAGCGCGCGCGCCTCCAGGTCGGAGAGGCTGGTGCCGTTCCGGTGGCCTTCGGCGGCGGTCATACGGGGTCTCCTGCCCTGGCTTTCATACGGGGTCTCCTGCCCTGCCGCTCATACGGAATCTCCCGCCCTCAGTTCGTTGGCCTCCCCCCGGCGCCCCGTCCACCACGCCTGCGCCACCACCGCGCCGAGCGCCAGCAGCAGCATCGCCGCGGCCGGCGCCGTCAGCGACACGGTGTCCGGCGCCAGCCGGGCCCGCCCCAGCGCGTCGGCAGTCGGCCCGGTGTGGAAGGACAGCGCAAGCGAGCTCAGGTCGATGCCCGGCGCCAGCAGCCGGATCGCCGCCGAGCCGACCAGCACGCCGCCGGCGGCGGCCAGCAGCGCGGTCGGCAGCGACTCGAGGACCAGCAGCCGGCGGGCCTGCCGCGGCGCGAGGCCCAGGGTGCGCAGCCGGGCCAGCAGGGCGGTGCGCTCCGGCGCGGCCGCGAGCAGGCCGAGGACGATGGCGATCAGGGCGTAGCCGGCGCCGGCGGCCACCGCCGCCAGGTACAGGCGCTCGGCGCCCGACTGCATCGGGGAGTCGGTCAGCCCGGCCCGTATCTCGGCGCGTACGGTGGTGCCGATCTCCTGGCCGCCGGTGGTGCGCAGGCTCCCGGGGAGATCGGCCGTGGCGGGGTCATGGCGGGTCGCGGCGCGCAGCGCGGCGGTGTCGATGCCGGTGCCGTCGGCGCGGGCGGCGGTGAGCAGCAGCGTGTCGGGCTGCCGCCCGGCGTCCGGCTGCGCTTTCGCCAGCGCGCGGTCGGCGACGACGACGTAACGGCCGTCGGGGCGCGCCGGGGTGGCCGCGGCCGTGGCCACGGCCCGTACCCGAAGGTCACCCTCGTGCGTGTCGACGGTCAGCGTGCCGCCGCTGCCCGCGGCCGCGGCGAGCCCGGGTGAGACGAGGGCAGGCAGCGGTCCGTCCGGGCCCGTGTCGCGGGCCGCCCGCTCCGCCCATCGCCCGGTCTCGGCGCCGCCGAGGCCCATCCGTTCGGCCAGCCGGGCGTAGGCCGCCGGTGGTACGGCGAGCAGCGCGGTCCGCTTCGCCGCGGACCTGGCGGCCCCGGCGTCGACGGCGGCGTCGGCCTCGGTCCTGACCGGCACGGCGGCGGCGACGCCGCGCAGCTTGCCCACCCGGTCCACGAGCGCGTCCGGGAGCGATCCCGCGGTGCTGATACGGGCGTCCGCGCCGACGCCGAGCAGCGCCGCCCGGTCCCGCGCGGCGTCCACGCCCGCCGTCACCGAGCCGCCGAAGGCCGCCGTGGACAGCGCGACGATCAGCGCCAGCAGCGGCAGCGCCGCGGCCGCCCCGGACCGCCCGGCCCGCGCGACCGACAGGAAGGCGACCGGGCCGCGCAGCCGCGCCGCCGGGCGGGCGGCCAGCCGCAGCGGCAGCGGATACAGCCGTACGAAGACCAGCGCCGCGATCACCGCGACCAGCACCGGCGCGGCGCTGACGAGCAGGTCCACGCCCCCGGGGGACGCCGCCGTGCCGCGCCGCCGCAGCGCCAGAACGGCGCCCAACGCCACCACCAGCACCGTCCCTTCCGCCACCAGCCGCCGCGTCGGAGGCGTTCCCGCGGCGGCCGGGCCGTCCTCGCGGGCCGCAGGCCGCCGAGCCTTGCGCAGCGCGCCGCCGTCGCCGAACACGGCCCGTACCGGCAGCGCCAGCGTCGCCGTCAAAGCCACCGCGCCCGCCGCCGCCACCGCGGGCCACAGCCTGGCCTCCGTGGAGCCGGTCCCGCCGGTCACGGCCACCGCGGCCGCGCCGCCCAGCACCGCCGCCGGCAGCGCCACCACGCCGCTCTCCAGCGTCAGCCGCCAGGCGATGCCGCGCAGCGAGCCGCCGCGGGCGCGGAGCAGGGCGAGTTCGGTGCGGCGGCGGGCGGCGGCGAGGCCGCCGGCGAGCAGCAGCACAGCGGCCGCGACCGCGGCGATGCCGGTGCCGGCGACGGCCACCACCGGGGCGATGGCGGCGCGCAGGCCTTCGGCGGCGTCGATCTCTTCCCGTACGGGGGCGTCGACCGTCACCCCCTCGTTGATCCGGGACTGCAGCCGCACCAGGCCGGGGCCCGAGTCCAGCGACGCCAACTGCGTGCGGGCCGCGGGCACTTCGGGCGCGGTCAGCCCGCCGGGGTCGAGGGGCAGCTGCCAGTACGTCTCCGGCGAGGTGCCGGACAGATACGGCAGCGCGGGCCCAGCCGAGGGGGCCAGCAGCAGGGCGCCCGCCCAGTACGGCTCGGGGACGCTGGCCTCCGTGTACCGCACGCCCGGTTTGAGCAGCAGCGGCTGCACCGACCACCAGTCGCCGCGCGGCTGCTGCGCCCGGAGCACGCCGGTGATCTCCACCTCCAGGGGCCGGGCCCCGGGGGGCAGGTGCACGACCGAACCGACGCGCAGGTGCAGCCTCTTGGCGGTGGCCTCGGTGACCGCCGCCTCCAGCCGGCGCACTCCGCCCCAGCCTTCAGCCGGGGATGCCGCCTCGTCCATCCCGGCCGGCGCGCGCGGCAGCCGCCCTTCCAGCACCCGGCCGCGGTCGGCGAGGCCGGCCTGCGCGGTGAGGCTCAGCCGCGGGCGGCCGCCGGCCAGGGCGGGCAGGTACGTGTCCGTGGCGGGGATCGGTTCGGTGCGCGCCCCGTACGAGGCCTGCCCGCCGTCCGCGCGCAGCGGCGGCCGCAGCCGGTCGCGGAAGTCCCGGTGGTCCGCCGCGATCCGCTCGGGCGAGAAGAGCCGCTCCAGCTGCTTCCCCTGCAGCTGCAGGTCCTCCGCCCGTACGGTCGCGGCGATCGTCCGCCGGGCGGGCTCCGCATGCTCGATCCGGTGCCGCAGCCCGCGTGTTTCGTACGTGTCGACGCTCCGCGGCAGCGCGGCCGCGAGGAACGCCGTCACCAGCACCAGCACCCCGAACGCCAGCGCCGTCCACGGCGCCGTGCGCAGCCGGATCCGCACCCACGAGCCCACCGTCACTCACCCCCGCCGCGCAGTTCGGCCGCCGGGTCGCTGCGGCGCAGCGCCAGCGCGACGACGATCAGCAGCGGCACCGCCATCACCCCGGCGAGCAGCAGCGCCACCTGCCCGGCGGGGAGTTGCACCGCGAGCTCCGGCACCGGCTTGGTGGCCTGTGCGGTCAGCGAGATCAACGGCAGCACGCTCCTGGTCAGTACGGCGCCCAGCACGACTCCGACGGTCAGGGCGAGCGCCAGCAGCACGCCCTGCTCGGCGGCGATCATCCGGGCCAGCTGCCGCCGCGGCGCGCCGAGCGCCCGCAGCACCGCCAGCTCCGCGGCCCGCTCGCGCAGCGAACCGGCCACGCTCACCGCGAAGCCCAGCGCCGCCAGCGCGGCCGCCACCACCGCCACCGCGGTCAGCGCCGTCTGCCGGCCGGCGCCGAGCGGATCGTCGCGCAGCTCCCGCGCCACCGCCGCGCGCTCGATCACCCGCTCCGGGTCGACGTCGCCCCTGGCGCGCAACTCGCCGGCCAGCGCGGCGGCGTTGCCCGGCCGCGCGGCCAGCCACCACTCGCCGGGCTCCACGGGGGTGAGGCCCTTCGCGGCCAGCGCCGAGTTCAGCGCCCGGAAGTCGACCAGCAGCGCCCCGCCGTCCGGCTCGCCCGCGCCGCCGTCGGGGCCGGTGGTGGGCAGCGCCCGCAGCGTCTCGACGATCTTCACCTTCACGCTGCCGCCGCCCACCGGCACCGACACCACGGAACCCGGCTTCGCCCCGGCCGAGTCGAGGAACCCGCCGGTCGCCGCGGCCCGCGGCATGCTCGCCGGGGGCGGCGCGGCGACCAGCCCGGCGTCGAGCGGCGGCGGCGTGCCGTACCAGCCGCGGCTCGCCGGCTGGGAGCCGGTGTCGTACGTGACGGTCAGCGCGTCGCCGCCGCCGGCCGGCTTCCCGGCCTTCGGCAGCGCGGAGTGCGGCTCGGCCTCGTCGATGTCGGCCGCGGCCTGCCCGCGCCACCGCCCCGCGTCCGGCAGCCGCACCGGCGCGCTCTGCTCGCCCCCGGCCGCGACGGTACGGACCTCGGCCAGCGTCAGCCGGTGCTGTTCGGCCTTGCCCGGCACCGACATGACCAGCCGCAGCCCGGTCAGCCGCAGCGGCCCTTTCACCCGCCCCTCGGGCGCACCGACGGCGGCGCCGATGTCGGCGGTGAGGGTGCGGGTGCTGCCGTCGGCGGTCACCTGGCCGAGGTCGGCGACGAGCGCGGAGCCGGCCGCGTCCGCGAAGGTGGCCCGCGCCTGGGCGGTGCGCTCGGCGCCCCCGTGCTTGCCGCCGTCCAGGCGTACCCTCAGCCGCACCTTGTCCGGCGTGCCGGGGAGCTTCGCCCCGGCCGACTGCGGCTTGCTGGGCGCCAGTTCGCGCAGCACGCCGTCCGCGGGCCGGTCGGCCAGGTCGCCGCGCAGCCGCAGCATGCCGCCGCCCGCCGCGGTGTCGAGGGCGAGCACGGTGGCGGAGCGGGTTTCGGCGAGGCTGATGTCGAGCCGGGCGGCGGGCGCCGCCGCGCGCAGGTGCGGGAGTCCGGCGAGCGCGCCGCCCTGGCCGAGCGGCGGCAGCTGCATGCCGCTGACCCGTACGTCCGCGCCCGCCCGGAAGTCGGCCTGGTCGGCCTGCGACCGCTCCCAGGACGCCGCCTGTCCGATCGCCAGCATCCCCATCGCCACCGCGAGTACGAGCAGCAGCACCGGGCCCGCGCCGCGCATCGGCCGCCGGCTCAGCTGCCAGCCGGCCAGCGCCGCGGGCAGCCCGCGCCCTGCCGCCGCCCGCCGCTCCGCCAGCCGCGCCACCGGCGGCAGCAGCCGCAGCGTCACGACGGTGCCGGCGAGCAGCGCCAGCGCGGGCGCCGCGACCAGCACCGGATCGACGCCGAAGGCGCCGTCGGGGGAGGCGCCGGAGCCGTCGGGGGAGGCGCTGCCCAGCACCCCCGCCCCGTCGGAGGTCTGCCGGTCCAGCTGCCAGTACGCCACCCCCGCGATCACCAGCAGCCCGATGTCCGCGCCCGCCTTGACCACCCCGGGCACCGCGGGCAGCCGCCGCACCTTGCTCTGCTTTCTTCCCGTACGGGCCAGCGTCGGCGCCACCACCGCGAGCGCGCACCCGGCCGCCGCCGCCACCCCGACCAGCCAGGTGCCGCCGGTGACCCGGGTGTCCAGGTCCAGCCCGAGCCGGGCCAGCGCGCCGTGCCCGCTGAGCGCCCCGGTGAGCGGCCCGGCGAGCAGCGGCGCCGCGACGGCGGCGGGCAGCGCCAGCAGCGCCGCCTCGCCCGCGGCGAGCGCGGTGATCCGCCACCGGGAGCCGCCGCGGGCCCGTAGCAGATCCGTCTCGCCGTCCCTCGCGGCGGCCAGCAGCCGGGCGACGAGCAGCAGCGCGTAGCCGGCGAGCAGCACCAGCTGCAGCGCCACGATGAGGATCGAGGACCGGTTGACCAGCAGCGCCCGGTCGGCGTCCGCGAGCACGTCGGGCAGCTGCGACTGGGCCGTAACGCCGCTGCCGCCGAGCCCGTCCAGCTTCGGGATGTCCTTGACGGCGGCCTGCATCGCCGCGCTCAGCTCCCCGGTGCGGCCGCCGGTGACGGCGGCGAAGTCGCCGGTGGCAAGCCAGGCGGCGGACGCCTGCGGCACCCGACCCGAGGCGAACGAGCCGGGGTCGGCCAGCAGCGGCCCGTAGGTGGTGAAGTCGACGGTCTGCAGGCCCCGCCCGCCCAACTCGTCGAGCTGCCAGTACGGATCGCCGCGGTCCTTGGGCCGCCAGACGCCCGCGAGGCGGACGGTCAGCGGCGGCTTGCCGGGCATCCGCGCGGCCAGCTTCAGCCTGTCACCCGGCGCCAGCTTCAGCGCGGCCGCGGCCGCCTCCGGCAGCGCCACGGACACGGACTTCGCGTCCCTGCCCGCCGCGGTCGGCCAGCGGCCCCTGGCCAGCTCGACCCGGGAGCGGTCGAGGGCGGCGAAGTGGGTGAGATCGGGCCGGCCCTGCTTGCGGGCGGCCGCGGGGCGGGTGGTGGCGGGCAGCGCGTACGGGTCCGAGCGGGTCAAGGTCCGGATGCGGGTGGGCAGTCCGTCGTACGCGCGGCGGGCGGCGTCCCGCACGGCCGCCGTGGCCCCCGGCTGCCCGTCCGCCGTCACATCGGCTTTCACGACGAGCGCGGCGCGGGCGGCCGAGCCGCGGGTGAGGGTCTGGCGCAGCCCGGCGTCGCCGACCGTGGCGGTGAAGGCGGTGAGCGTGGCGAGCACGGCCGTGGTCAGCACCACCGCGAGCAGCGCGGCGGCAAGCAGCAGCCGGTGCTCGCGTATTCGATGGAGAAGCAACCCGGCCACGCACCGGATCCTTACAGATCAGTCCGGGTTCAACCAGGTGTATTAAGCATTGATCCGGCGGCGTACACCAGATAGTCCCAGAGCTGCTGCTCATGCTCCGGCGCGAGGGCGAGGTCGTCCACCGCCGCCCGCATGTGCTTCAGCCAGGCGTCGTGCGCGGCCCGGTCGACCTGGAACGGCGCATGCCGCATCCGCAGCCGCGGGTGCCCGCGCGCGTCGCTGTACGTGCGGGGCCCGCCCCAGTACTGCATCAGGAAGAGCGTGAGCCGCTCCTCGGCCGGGCCCAGGTCTTCCTCCGGGTACATCGGCCGCAGCAGCGGGTCCTCGGCCACGCCCTGGTAGAACCGGTGCACCAGGCGGCGGAAGGTCTCCTCGCCGCCGACCTGCTCGTAGAAGGTCTGCGTCTGCAGTTCGCCGCGTCGGATCTCTTTCATCGCTTCCATGTTCTCATTCCGGGGGACGGAGGACTTTGGTCCTACGCCGCATCCCACCGGAAGATGCGCGCCGCGATGGCCGTGAGCACCACCGCGAAGAGCAGCAGCCCGCCCATCACCGGCAGCGCGTCGCCCCAGCCGCCACCCCTGCTCAGCACCGCCTCCATCGCCGTGACCAGGTGCTTCAGCGGGAAGACCGTGGAGATGGTACGTACCCACCCCGGCGCCTGATCGAGCGGGAAGAAGGAGCCGGACAGGAAGGCCATCGGCAGGATGATGATCTGGGCCAGCCCGTTCGCCGCCTCCTCGGACTTCGCCCACGCCCCGACGACCAGCCCGATCGACATGAAGGCCAGGCTGCCGCACGCGACCAGCGGCAGCGCCAGCCACCAATTGCCGGTCAGCCGCAGCCCGTAGAACGGCAGCGTGGCCACCGCCAGGAAGATCGCCATCTGGGCGAGGGCCAGCGCGAGGGTGACGCCGATCCGGGCCGCGATCACCGGCGCCGGGCTGATGGGGGCCAGCCAGAGGCGGCGCAGGATGCGTTTCTTGCGCCAGGCGACGAGCGTGATGGCGGTGCCGAAGACGCCGCCCATGGCGACGGCCCAGCCGAGCAGTCCCGGGGTGAAGAACTGGATCGCCTTCAGCGACTTGTCCTCGACCGTGCCGGAGGCGACCCGGTAGGCGGGCGGCTTGCCGGTGGCGGCGATGTTCACCTGCTGCACCACGGAGTTGACGATGCTCTGCACCGAGCCGGCCTTCGCGGGGTCGGCCTGCGAGTAGCGCAGCTCGATCTCCTTGCCGCGCTGCCAGATGACGGCGTCCTGATCGCCCTTGCGTACGTCTTCCAGGGCCTGGTCGCGGTCGCCGGACTTCTTGATCTTCAGTACGTCGTCCAGCTCGTCGGGGAGGCGCTCAAAGGCCTGCACCTTGCCGATCTGAACGAGGTTGACCTTCGGCGTCTCCGAGTTCTTGAACAGGGCGCCGAAGAGCGCCAGGAACATCAGCGGGAAGGCGAGCATGAAGAAGACGGCGGCCCGGTCGCGCAACAGCCCGAGCGACATGGCGCGGGAGAGGCTGCCGAAGGCCTGCCGGGAGGGGCGTCTCGGCTTGGTTCCTGTGGTGCTCACTCGCGGTACTCCCGCCCCGTCAGCTGCAGGAAGACGTCCTCCAGCGAATCCACCCCCAGCTCCGCGACCAGCTCGCTCGGCGGCCCGGTGCGCAGCACCTTGCCCGCGTCCATCACCGCGACGCGGTCGCAGAGTTCCTCGGCCTCGTCCATGTAGTGCGTGGTGAGGACGACGGTGCGGCCCTCGGAGTTGATGCCGCGGAGCAGGTCCCACAGATTGCGCCTGGCCTGCGGGTCGAGCCCGGTGGTCGGCTCGTCGAGGAAGACCAGCTCCGGATCGTGCACCAGCGCGCAGGCGATGGACAGCCGCTGCGCCTGGCCGCCGGAGAGCTTGTCCTCGCGGGTGCCGGCCTTCTCGGTCAGGCCGACGGTCTCCAGCATGGCGTCGGCGCGCTCGGGCCCGATGCCGTACAGCGAAGCGAAGGTGTGGATCTGCTCGCGGGCGGTGAGCTTCTCGAAGAACGCCGACGCCTGCAGCTGCACGCCGATGCGCTTGAGCAGCTCCGGATTGCGCGGCCAGGAACTGAGCCCGAGCAGCTCGGCGCTGCCCTCGTCGGGCCGCCGCAGCCCTTCCAGGATCTCCAGCGTGGTCGTCTTGCCCGCACCATTCGGCCCGAGGATCCCGAAGAACTCACCGCGCTCGACCGTGAGCCCCACCCCGTCGACGGCGCGCACATCCCCGTACCGCTTACGCAGGCCCTTGGCCTGGATCGCAGCAGTCATGGCCCGGACCCTATCCCGGCGGTGTACGGGCCCGGGAGAGGTCGCGCGGAATCCGTCGGCGCAGGACAGTAGGGGGGTGGACGGAGCGGGTGGAGGCGTGGGAGCGGACCCGTTCGCGGCGGAGGGCGCCGCGGCGCGCGGCGCGCTGGTGCGCGCGATCGAGGAGTCGGGGGCGCTGACGGATCCGGCGTGGCGGGCGGCCTTCGCGGCGGTACCGCGGCATGCGTTCGTCCCGTACTACTACGTGGGCACGGGGCGCGGCTACGAGCGGCTGTGGCGCGGCGACCCCGATGCGGCGGGGCGGCTGCGCTGGCTGGCGGGCTGCTACGCGGACGCGCCGCTGGCGACGCGGGTACGGGACGGCGAACTGCTGTCCTCCAGCAGCCAGCCGTCGCTGATGGCGATGATGCTGCAGGCGCTGGAGGTGACGGGCGTCGAGTCGGTGCTGGAGATCGGCGCGGGTACGGGCTACAACGCGGCGCTGCTGTGCCATCGGCTGGGGGCGGACCGGGTCACGACGGTGGATCTTGATCCGGACATCACGGAGGCGGCCCGGTCCCACCTGGCGGTGGCGGGTTACCGGCCGGCGGTGGTGACGGGCGACGGGGGGCGGGGCTGCGCGGCTCGGGCTCCGTACGACCGGGTGCTGGCGACGTGTGCGGTGTCCTCGGTGCCGTGGGCGTGGCTGGAGCAATGCCGCCCGGGGGCGGTGGTGCTGGCGCCGTTGGCTACGGGGTTGGTGCGCTTGCGGGTGCCCGCGTCCGGCGAGGGCTCCGCCTTCGCGGAGGGCCGCTTCCTGCCGACGCCGGCGTACTTCGTGCCGCTGCGCGGCGGGCCGGCGCGGCCGGAGGTGTCGACGGCGGGGGCGCCGCGGAGGGCCGTCCGCGACGAGGGTTTCCGCTTCCTGCTGACACTGACGGCGGGTCGCCTCTCCCCGGCGGACGCGTACGCACTGTGGGAGGACACGGGCCGCCCGCCCCGCGAACGCTACGGCGTGACGGCGGCTGAGGGACGCCAGTGGGCGTGGCTGGACGACCCGGACGGCCGCTTTCGCTGGGAGATATAGCAACCCACCCGCCCGCCCGTTCCTGTCAGCGACAGGAACGGGCGGGCGGGTGGGAAAGATCCAAGCCACAGCCCGGCAGGCGGCCGCCCCGCAGCAGCGCTACCCGCCCGGGCGCTGCGGCCATGCGGTCCCGGCCGGAGGTCAGCCGCGCTGCAAGCGGATGGTGGTCCAGGCGCCTACGTGGACCCGGTCGCCCTCCTGGAGGGGGACGGGGACGAAGGGCTGGATGGGGTCGGCGGCGCCGTTGACTGTGGTGCCGTTGGTGGAGTTCTGGTCGACGACCGACCAGGTGCCGTCCGGCTGTTCCACGAGGACCGCGTGCTGGTGGGAGACGCCCGGGTCCTCCGGGGGGCGGGCCAGGTCGATGTCCGGGGACTCGCCCGTGGACTGGCGGCGGCGGCCGATCGTGATCTGCGGGCCGGTGAGCGTGATCTTCTGCTCCGGGGAGTACGCGGGCAGGTTGAGGCCCGACGCCTCGGGACCGCTGCGCGACATCATCGCCGTGAAGTACTCGCGGTCCGGCGTCACCACCGCCACCCAGCCGGCAGCGGACGGCGACAGCGGGGCCTCCGGCCCCTGCGCACCCGGCTCGGACCCACTCGGCGGCGAGATGAAGAAGTCACCGCTGCTGCCATTGGCCCGCGGGTCACCGCCACCCGGCGGCGGCGATGACGGGGCGGGGGCCGGAGCGGGGGCCGCGGGCTGTCCCGGGTAGCCGTAACCACCCGTGCCGGGGGCCGGGGGAGGCGGAGGCGGCCCGTCGGGCGCGCCGATACCAGGACCCGCGCCCGGAACAGGCGGCGGCGGAGGCGGCGGCCCCACCGCGCCTCCCGGCCCCGCAGGGCCCGCAGCCCCAGGCCCCGCCGGATCCATCGACAACGGCTCCGCCGCCCGGTTCACCTGCGACGGCCGCGACGGCCGGTACTCCTCGCGAGCCGGCGGCCGGGTCCCGCGCGAGAAGCCCGCCGGCTGCGCCGGGGGCACGTACGAGGTCGCCGAATGCGTCAGGAAGTTGTACCGGCACTCCTCGCAGAACGGAGCCTGCGCCTCCCGAGGCGTATTGCACTGCGGGCACAGCTCGGCCTGCTGCGTCGGATCACCGGGGTACGACGGGTCGGCGCCCGGCGGAGGCGGCGGACCGGGCTGCGCGGGATAGCCATAGCCGCCCACGCCGGGTGGCGGTGGGGGCGGAGGGACCGAGGGGCCGCCTGGCGCACCCGGGGCCGCCGGGGCTGCTGAGCCAGGTGGTGCCATGCGGATACCGCATACCTCGCACCAGTCATCGGCCGCCGACTGGTGCCCGTTCGGGCAGGTGGCCATCCGTGCTCCCCCTCACTCCTCTTGCAACCCGCGGCACTGCCGTGCCGCTACTTCTTCACGCGCACCGTCTTGGTGGACCGCGTCTCCAGCGTCATCTCGTCGGCCTCAGCGACCTTAGCCTTCAATCGAACAGTACCGCTGGCCGCATCTTCAACATCCACGACCTTCGCCAGCAGTTTGGCGGTGGCCTCATTGCCCGACGCGCTTGCCAACTGTACGGCCCGGCCCAGCTTGGCTGTAGCTCCGTCCACATCGCCGGCCTTCCGGTCCTCGAGCCCCTGCTGGATGACCTGCGCCAGCTCGGCCTGCCCGGTGTAGTGGGCGACCTGCGGATTGATCCGGGTGGACGCCGCCATGTCGTCCGTCCACACCGCGCGGATCAGGCCCTGCGAGAGCGTGACCGGGGTGCCGCCGTCCGGCTGCGGGAGGATCAAGGAGACCCGGGCCGCGAGCATCTCCTGGCCGACGCCCGCCGAGGGGACCTCGACGCATACGTGATAGTCGCGGGACTCGTCGCCCCACGACCCCGTCGGGTAGTCGCCGGCCCGCGGCCCCGCCTCCGTACGCCGCGATGTCAGCTCCTCCACCGTCGGCGCCACCTGCTTGACGAACTTGATCTCCGAGCCCTGCGGGGTCCAGAGGCGCAGCGCGACGTCCGCGACCTCCTTGCCCATCGCCTGCTCCATCATCTGCGTGAAGTCCGCGGCCAGCGCCGACGGGTCGGCGACGATGTCGGCGGTGCCGAGCAGCGCGGAGGCGATGCCCGTCACCTCCTTGACCTCCCAGTCCGTACCCACGCCGCGGGCGTCGCAAGTGAAGCGCCCGGCGCAGGCGTTGAGGGTGTCGCGGAGGTCCTCGGGCGACTCGTGCTCGTTGCGGCCGTCGGTGAGCAGGATGCCGTGCCGTATCGACACATCCGCGGTCGCGAGCAGCTTGTCGGCGAGCTTCAGCCAGGTGCCGATCGCGGTGCCGCCGCCGGCGCTGAGCTTGCGCAGCGCCTCCTTGGCCTGGGTACGGGTCTGGGGCCCGGCCGTCGCGAGTCTGCCGCCGCCGGGGAAGACCTCCTTGGCGATGTGGGTGCCGCCGACCACCGCGAAGGACACGCCGTCCTTGATCGTGTCGATGGCGGCCGCGGTCGCGTCGCGGGCGTTGCGCATCTTGGTCGGCGGATAGTCCATGGAGCCGGAGCAGTCCACCATGATCACGACGGCGGCGTCGGAGCCGGGGCCGGTGAAAGCCGCGCGCGCCGGGTCGGCTGCCGGGAGCGGGATGCCGCCGGTGGTGCCTCCGCCGGTGGAGGTGACCGTGATGATTGCGTTCACCTCGCGGCCGCCCTCGTGGAGGTACTCGTTCTGGTAGACCTCCACCGAGAACTCAGGCGCGTTGGACTTGGAGAAGTTGGCCATCTGTTCCGCTCCCCGGAGTTTCTCAATGGAACTTTGTAGACATGCTGACTCGGTCGGGCCTCATGCCATGTCAGGAATCCTTGCCCGGACGTCGGCTGAGGGGAACGGCAGCACTGCGACCGTTACGTTGTCGTGGCCCCCTCCGTCAAGGGCGTGACCGACGAGCACCTGCGCCGAATGCAGCGGCCTGGTGCGGGCGTCGGCGGGTACGGCGGCGGCCATGTCGGCGGCCGCCTCCGCGTAATTCCACAGCCCGTCGGTGCACACCAGCACCACGCCGGGACCCTCCGGCTTGAACGACGCGGTGTGCGGGTCGATTTCGTGGGCGTCGGCGCCCAGCCACCCGGTGATGGCGTGCGCCCTGGCGTCCGCGTACGCATCGGCCTCGCTCATCAGCCCCGCCGCCACCATCTGCGCGGCCCAGGAGTCGTCCTCGGTGAGCCGGGCGGGCGGCGCGGTGCGGTCGTCGGGGATCCAGTACGCGCGTGAGTCGCCGATCCAGCCGACGGTCAGGATGCTGTTGGCGATGACGCCGCTGACGATGGTGCAGGCGGGGGCGTTCTGGTGGGCGCCCGCGATGCCGCCGGTGTCGGCGGCGAGCGCGGAGACGGCGTGGGCGGCGGCGACGAGGGCCTCGTGCATGGCCTGTTGCGGGTGCATGCCCAGCGGCAGGCTGTCGCCCAGCGCCCGCTTCGCCGCGATGCTGGCGGCCTCGGAGGCCTCGTCGGGGCGGGACGCGGAGGAGACGCCGTCGCAGACGACCGCGACGACGGCGCTGCCGCCGTCCGGGAGCGGGGTGGTGGACAGCGCGAAGGCGTCCTCGTTGCGGTGGTGGCGCAGGCCGCGGTCGCTGACGGCGGCCACGGGGGTGCCTGCGGCGCCGTCGAGTTCGCGCTCGATGTGGTCGCGCTCGCGGGGCTGGGCATGCCCGCAGTTCTCGCAGTAGCCGTCCGCGTCGATGGTGCCGGTGCGGCAGGCGACGCAGTGCTTGACCTCGAGGGTCTCGGCCTCCGCCGCGGCGGGTTCCGGGGTACCGAGCGCGGCCCGGGGGTCGCCGCCCTGCGCCGTCGCGGCGCGCGGGTCGTCCCCCTGCGGCGGCTGGGCCGGGGCGTCGCCGCGGGAGGCGTCGTCCCCGGCGCCGGTCGCGGGCTCCAGCGGCTCCGCGAGCCGGTAGTGATCGGGATCGGACTCGGGGGCGGCCAGGTGGAAGCCGTCCGACTCCGGGGCGCCGAGGGTGAAGTCGGCGAGGGTCTCGGGGTGATCGGGCACGATGGGCGCTCCGCTCCCGGAGCCCGCGGCGCGGTCGTCGTACCGCACCGGCGGCTGCGCGGACGGGGGCGGCGCGAGCGGCGGAGGCGGGGTGGCCCCGGCGGCCCGGGGGTCGGCGTCGCCGCCGACGGCGTCGCGAGCCCCGGCGGTACGGCCGCCGGCATCGCCCGCACTCGCCGCGTGCGGGCGGCGGTCCGCGTCCCTGCGGGCGCCCTCGCCCGCCGGCTCGGCGGGACCGTCGCCGCCGGCGTCGGGATGCCCGGCCACGCCCTCCACCTCATCGCGGAACCACCCCGGCGGCAGCCCGGGATCGCTCGCCGGCGGCCCGCTGGGCTCGGCTCCGTTCGCGCTCGCCGCGCCGCGCCCGGCCGCCGCCGGGTCCGCGGCCGGCGGCGCCGCTGCCGGCTCCTCCGCGGCAGCGAGATCGCGGCCGCACGCGCCGCAGAAGAGGTCGCCGGGATCCAGTGGCTCCGCACAGTTCGGGCACGCCGACAGTTCGGGCAGGCGGGGGGTCTGCGCCATCAGTCGTTACCTCTCAGACCCAGGTCCGGGGACGGAAGCGGTTGGCCCGCTCGACCAGTTCGATCCTCTCCTCGCCCCGCTGCGCCAGCCGCGCCAGCATGCGGTACGAGCGTTCCAGGCCGAGTCGCAGGCCCTCCTCGTCCAGGCTGCTCCCGAGGAGTACGTGCCGTGGCGCAGGCGCGCCGGGCCGGCCCGGCTGCTGCCCGGGCGGAGCGGCCCCCGCGCGCCCCGAGATGACCCAGTCGAGCGCGGAGCCGAGCACTTCGGTGGAGAGCTTCTCGCGGTTCAGCGCGTCGAGGCCGAAGTCCAGCAGCCGCTCGACCTGCTGCGACGACGCCTCCAGGTCGGCGAGCAGCGCCTCCTGCGGGGCGCGTTCGCGCAGCCGGGACCGTACGGCCGCGACCCGGGCCGCGGTGTAGTGGATCGACGCCTCCGGGATGGACTCCAGCGCCCGCACCGCGCCGGAGCGGTCGGCGGCGGCCAGCCGGACCCGGGCGAGGCCGAACGCGGCGGAGACATAGGCCTGGTCGGTGGCCCACACCAGGCGGTAGTACTCGGCGGCGTTGTCCAGCTGGCCGAGCACCTCCGCGCAGATGGCGAGGGCCAGCTTCGGGGCCGGCTCGCCGGGGAAGGCGTCGTAGACCGCGTCGAAGGACAGCGCGGCGGTCTGCTGGTCGCCGGTGATCAGGGCGAGCAGCCCGCGGTACCAGACGATCCGCCAGTCGTCGGGGTGCGACTGGTCCAGCTCGGCCAGCGCATGACCCGCCGCCTGCACCTCGCCGAGCTCCAACTGGGCCCGTACCCGCCGCAGCTGCACCTCGATGGACTCGCTCGGCGCATTGGCGAGCGCGGCGCTGAGCTCCGCCGGGGCGGAGGCCATCAGGCCCGCGAGGAAGCCCGCGTTGGGGTCGGACGGGCTGACCCGCGGCACCGGCAGCGCCAGCGACGCGGCCCGCGCGTCCAGCGGGCGGGTGGCGGCGATCCGGGCGGCCACCGCGACCTGCGTGGCGCCGGGGCCCGCCGGCGGCAGCGCGGCCTGCTCGGGGCCGCCGGTCAGCTGCGCCGGTACGGCCCCGGGCGGCAGGGCCGGCGCGCCGTTGGACTGCCCGGACTTGCCGTACGTCCGCGCGCCCAGCCGCGAACCGGCCTCGACGTCCTCCGCGAACAGCTGGTTGTCGACCACCCGCAGCTCGGCGCCGAACAGCGTGGACAGCGTCGGCCGCGGCCGCCCGGTCTGCAGCGCCACGACCTCCCGCAGCACGCCCGTCAGCTGCTCCGACATCTCCTCCGCGGAGGCGAAGCGGCGCGCCGGGTCCGGGTCGGTGGCCCGTACCAGGAAGCGGTAGAAGGATTCGTAGCGGCTGAAGACGTCGATCGAGTCGGGGTCGGGGAGGCTGTCGACGAAGACGTTCGTGTAGCCCTGGAAGTCGAAGGTCAGGACCGCGAGCGTGCGCGCGACCGTGTACAGGTCGGAGGCGATCGACGGGCCCAGCTCGGCGACCTCGGGGGCCTGGTAGCCGACGGTGCCGTAGATCGCCGAATCGTCGTCGTCCATGCGCCGGACCGCGCCCATGTCGATGAGCTTGAGCTGGTCGGCCTGCTGGATGGCGTTGTCGACCTTGAAGTCGCAGTAGAGCAGGTTGCGGCTGTGCAGATGGCCGAGCGCGTCCAGCGCCTCCAGGCCGTACGCGCAGGCCACCTCGACCGGCAGCGGGTCGCGCTTGCCGTCGGCGGTGCGCCGCTCGTTGGCGATCTCCTTCATCGACTTGCCGCCGACGTACTCCATGACGATGTAGCCGTCGAGGGAGCCGGTCCGCTGGTCGAGGTGCTCGACGAAGTTGTAGATGCGGACGATGTTGGAGTGCTCGATCTCGGCGAGGAAGCGGCGCTCGGACACCGCGGCCGCGAGGGCGTCCTCGTCTCCCGTATCGAGAAGGCCCTTGAGGACCACCCAGCGGTCGGAGACCGCCCGGTCCACGGCGAGATAGATCCAGCCGAGGCCGCCGTGCGCCAGGCAGCCCGCCACCTCGTACTGGCCGTGCACCACATCGCCCGCCTGCAGCTTCGGCACGAAGGAATACGGCTGGCCGCACTTGGTGCAGAAACCTTCAGTCCTGCCGGGACGGCTGCCCCGCGCCCGGCCGACCGGGGCCCCGCAGTCGCCCTTGGAGCAGTACCGCTTGCGCTCCGGCACCTCCGGATTCTCCAGCACCGCGTCCCGCGGGTTGGGCCGCGGGACCTCCGGCACGGACACCAGTCCGGCGCCGAGCTTGCCGCGCCCGGACGACGCCGCGGTCGTACGGGAGGAGCGCACCGACACCGAACGGCCGGTGGCCGCGGACCCGGTGAGCGACCGCGACAGCCGCCCGGACACCGAGCGGCGGGAGGACCGGGAGCTGCGCGAGGAGCGGGACGAGGAGCTCGACCGCGACGACGAACTGCTGGAGCTGCTCGACGAGCCGCGCTTGGCGTGGCCCGTGATGCCGGTCGGCGAGGAGCCGATCAGCGCGTCGGGCGACACCACGGGCGCGAGCCCGCACGTGTCGCAGTACAGCTCGCCGCCGCCGACGTCCTCATAGTGGCCGTCGCAGCCAGGACGCTGGCACTTCTTCTGCTCTTCCGTCACCTTCACATCCCCCTGGGCTTGTCCATCGGCCCGTTAAGACTCTCCAGCGCCGCCTGCTGATAGCGCAGCACCGCCTGCTCCGCCGCGACCAGGTCGCACGGCGCAGACCACAGCATCCTGCGCGCCTTCTCGTACCGCTCGTGCAGCAGCGGATCCTCGGCCAGGCCGTGCCTGGCCACCTTCGCCTTGTACGCGTCCAGCCTGCCGCGCAGCTCCGCCCGTACGGCCAGCGGCGCGGTGACCGCGGACAGCTCCTCGCGGGCCCGGGTCAGCTCGTCCTCGGCCCGCTGCTCAAGGGACTCCAGCAGCGGCGAGAGGCGGTGCCACTGCGCGCTTCTGCGGTACTCGGCGGCGGTGGCCAGCTGCTCCTGCAGCGCGGTCGGCGGGCCCGATACGGCGGGCACGTCGGACGCCAGTATTTTCGCCAGCACCTCGACGCGCGCCTGCCGGGCCTCGGTGAGGGTGCGGTCGGCGCGGGAGAGGACGTCGCGCAGCTCGATCAGCCGCTGCTCGGCGTCCTGCCGGACGTGCAGCACGGCCTCGATCTCCCGGCGTACGTCCTCCAGCGCCCGGGCCGCGGAGTCGTAGCGCGCGGTGTCGGGCCGGCCGCCGCCGGGCGCGGAGCTGGCCGAGCCGCGGGTCCAGAAGGCCAGCGGATCGCTCACCACCTGCGCCCTCAGATCGGCGAGTTCGTTGGTGATCCGCTCCAGGTCGTCGCCCGCGGGGTGCTCCCGGGGCCGTACGCCCACGGAGTGCGCCAGCTGGCGGGTGCGCTGCAGCTCGGCGCCGAGCAGGTCGATGCGGGCGGGCAGCGCGGACCACACCGAGTCGGCGGTCGCGATCACGTCGAGGGTCTCGGCGTAGTAGGAGTTCATCCGGTCCACGAGCTCGTCCAGGCTGAGCCGCTCGGAGAGCTTCGCGGGGGCCGCGGTGAGGGAGGCGGGCGCGTCCGGGTTCGCCGCGGAGACGGCGCCTGCGGCGATGGTGATGCCGTCGCCGCGCAGCAGGTCGGTGAGCTCGGCGAGTTCGGCCGAGCCGGGGGAGCGGCGGCGGGCGCGGATCTCGCGGGCCGCGGTGAGGGTGTCCGTATACGCGTCGAAATACGCCCAGAGCAGCGCGATCCGCTGCTCGGCCGCGGCCCAGCGCTCCTTGGTGACCCCGGTGAGCTCGGCGCCCTCCAGCAGCCGGCGGCCGGCGTGGTCCTGCAGGGCGAGCAACGAGGTCTCGATGGCCTCGTGCTCGTCGCCGAGCCGGGCCAGCGCGCGGTCCACCTCCTCCCGGCCCAGCACGGGTCCGGCGGCCGCCGGGTCCGAAGCCCCCATTACTCCCCTTTCACCTTCTTCGTGCTCATCCCGCTGTCAATCCTGCTGCTAATCCCGGTATTTGGGCTCCGGCGCGGCCTTGACGCCCGGCAGGTCGGCCTCCAGCCACTTGCGGTACGCCTTCATCCAGTCGCTGTTCTTCCCGCCGTCGCGATAGTCGGCGAGCACCTTGTTGATCCGCTTGACGAGGTCATCGCTGCCCTTCTTCACCGCCACACCGTACGGCTCATCGGTGAACCGCTCGCCCACCAGCTTCATCGACGGGTCCTGCGCGGCCTGCCCGGCCGCGAGCGCGTTGTCGGTGACCACCGCGTCGGCCTGGCCGAGCTGGACCCGCACCAGGCAGTCGAGCTGGTTGTCGACCGTGAGCACCTTGGCGCCCTTGACGTCCTTGCGCAGCGACTCCTCGCCGGTGGACCCGGCGGCGGTGCAGACGGTCTTGCCGTCCAGGTCGTCCTTGCCCTTGATACCCGAGCCCTCGGGCGCCATCACCTGCTGGCCGCCGCGGAAGTACTCGGAGGAGAAGTCGACGTCCTTCAGCCGGTCGCAGTTGATCGTCATCGTACGGACGACGACGTCGACCTTGTTCTGCTCCAGGGCCGGGATGCGCTGGTTGGTGGGGATTGCCCGGAAGATGATGGCGTTCTCGTCGCCCAGGATCTGCTTGGCGATGGCCCGCGCGAGGTCGATGTCGAAGCCCTGCAGGCTGCCGGTGGAGGCGTTGCGGTAGCCCCAGCGGTAGCTGTTCTGGTCGACGCCGGCGATCAGCCTGCCGCGCTCCTTGATCCGCTTGACCGCGTCGCCGTTGGCGCCGCCGTCCGGCTTCAGGCTGGCCTCGGCGGCCTTGCCGTCGTCGCACTCCTCGGTGGCCGCGGCGGGGGCGGCGTGCGTGGCCTGCTGCGGCGACCGCTTGCTGCCGTGGTCCGGCGCCTGGTGCAGCGCGGCGGGCAGCAGGGCCGCGGTGGCCGCGACGGCGACCGCCATGCCGGCGACGCCGCCCCAGCCGCGTACCCGCTTCTTGGGCTGCTTGTCCATCGGTCCCATCGGTTCCACGCCCCCCATCACCGGTACTCCGAGAGCCGGCGCCCGATGCCCAGCAGCGCGCCGAGGGCGCCGAGCAGGCCCAGGACCACCGCGCCCCACTGCAGGCCGGTGAACGCGCCGCGGCCGTCCTCCGCCGCCGAGCTGAACTCCGCCTGCTCGTGCGCGAGCGCCTTCGCCAGCCAGGCGTCGACCTTGTCGAAGGCCTCGCCGGAGGAGTTCTTGCTGTCGAAGTCCTCGCCGGTCGCATCCTTTTTGCCGATGGTCCGCTCGACCGCGAGGTCGTAGTCACCGGCGTCGTCGGCGGAGCGGGCGACCTTGTGCCGCTGCTGCCACTCGCGGGTCCACTCGCCGGCCTTGTCCACCGGCGCCTCGCCGGTTTCGTTGTCCGCGAGCTGGAACGCCTCGTGCAGCTTGCTGCCGCTCGCCGGTCCGCCCTTCTCCCCCTTGCCCATCAGGTTGACCATGCTCGCCTGATAGCGCTTCTCGTACGCGTCCTCACCCGACTTCGCGTCCACGACGGCGCCGCGCGATACGGACGTCAGCGACTCGTCGGCGCGGGCCCGCAGCGAGTCGATCCGGGCCTCGTTGAGCACCTGCAGCGACTGCGCGCCATGCTCGTCCGAGTCGGTGAGGCCGCTGCGCGCGAACGCGTGCCCGGCGACCAGCCACAGCAGCACCACCGTGGTGGCGGCGGTGGCGATCAGCAGGCCCTGGTTGAAGACCCGGTTGGTACGGCGGTAGTTGCGGCGCTGCGCCCAGCCGAGGCCGCCGAGCGCCACGACGCCGGCGGCGAGGGCCAGGTACGGCCAGCTCTTCGCGGCGTCGTAGTCGTCGTTCAGCTGGCCGGTCTCGGTCTCGTACAGCTCCCTGGCGGCCGGCAGCAGGGTCTCGGACATCTGCTTGTTGGCGTACCGGAGATAGGCGCCGCCGAGGGGGAGGCCCTGGCGGTTGTTGGCACGGGCCTGCTCGATCAGGCCGGTGTAGCGGGGGAGGGTGTGGCTGAGGGTGGAGAGCTGCTTCTGGGCGGCGGCCGAACCCTCGGTGTTGGCCGCGGCCTTCACCAGCAGCTTCGACGCGCGGTCGATGTCCTTCTCGTACCGCTTGGTGACCTCGTTCGGCCACTGGCCGCCGGAGAGGAAGCCGGCCGCGGCGGTGGTGTCGGCGTCGGCGAGGGAGCGGTAGATGGACGCGGCGTCCGCGCTCAGCGGCTGGCTGCGCTCGACGACGGAGTCGGCCGCGGAGGACCGGTCGGCCACCTGCCAGGCGGTGATCGCGGCGAACGCGACGACCAGCACGGCCAGCACCGCCCCGATGATCCTGAGCCGCCCCGGCTCGGTGGTCGCGGACGTGCGCATCCGGTCCATGCCCTCGGCGAACGCCGTACGGCGCGCGGGCTGGTGGCCGGGCTGCTGAGGGATCTGCCCCGACATGGTCGGCGGCGACTGCCCGATGGCCGCGAATCCTGCCACGGTCAACTGATCCGGCGGCGCCGCGCTGCCGGCGGACGGCGGGTGTGACACGAGACCTCCCCCTGGGTCACTTGCTGCTCGCCCGCTGGGGGGCGAGATGGTGCATCGGAAGCAGTATGGCTGCCCCGGGCACCGGTGGCACAGGCATTGCCGGGATCTTGTTCGGATTGCGACCGAACAGGTTGTTGCTCTTCATCACGCGTGTGACGCGTGCTCGGTTCCGTACCCCTCAGGCAGCCGGCTTCCACTCCGCGACCAGCGCCAACAGCCCCGGGAAGCGGGCCTCGATGTCTTCGGTACGCAGCTGATTACCGCGGGTGAGACCGAACTGACGCTGGCGGATGAGCCCGGCGTCGCGGAGCGCCCGGAAGTGGTGCGTAAGGGACGACTTGGGCCGGTCGAGCCCGAACCAGCCGCAGGGGTGATCGATGCGCTCCGCTTCGAGGAGGAGCTTGCGGACGATGCGGAGGCGGAGGGGGTCGCTGAGGGCGGCCATGACGGTCTCGAGGCGGAGGTCGTCGGGGGCGGGCTCGGGGAGGGGGGTGGGGAGGTCGTCGGTCTCGAGCTCGGCGAAGGTGCGGTACGCCGTGGGGGCGCTTCGGGGCATCGGCGGGGCTCCTTGCTGCTGGTCGAGGCTTGTACGAGTTGCATCGTACTACGGGGTGCTGTACGACTTCTCTCGTACTGCTTGTGCGAGTTTTCTCGTACAAGGGAATCGTGTCGATCCTGCCTGGGGGCGCCCATGTCCACCGCTGTTCATGCCCGTGACGAAGTCGCCGTGCCATCGGCACCAGCCTCCCGCCGCTGGATGTGGCTCGCCGCCTGGCCCGTCGTCGCCGCGCTGGCGCTCTCCAACGAGCCCGCGCCGCTGTATGTGCTGTGGCAGGGGCGGCTCGGCTTCTCGGCGGCGACGCTGACGCTGATCTACGCCGGGTACATCGCGGGGTTGCTGGTGACCTTGACCTTCGCCGGGTCGCTGGCGGACCGGTACGGGCGGCGGCCGGTGCTGCTGCCGGGGCTGGCGTTGGGAGTGGTGGGGGCGGGGTTGTTCGCGGTCGCGGATTCGGTGGCGGTGCTGGGGGTGGCGCGGGTGCTGAGCGGGATCTCGGTCGGGGCATTCCTCGCGGCCGGGATGGCGGCGGTCGCGGATCTGGCGCCGGAGGGGGAGAAGAAGCTGGGCGGGTTGGTGGCGTCGGCGTCGATGGTGGGGGGTGCGGCGCTGGGGCCGCTGTTGACGGGGGTGCTGTCGGAGGTGGTGGCGGGGCCGACGGTGACGGTGTTTTTGGTTCAGGTGGGGTTGCTGGTGGTGGCGCTGCCGGTGGTGCTGCGGATGCCGCTGCCGCGGAGGGTGCGGGGCGCCGGGGTGGGGGATTCGGGTGGCTCGGGTTCGGGTGCCCCGGGCGCAGGGCGCGGGCGGGTCCTGCGTCTTCCCTCCGCCCCGCGGGCCAACCGCCGGGCCCTGCTGCTCAGCCTCGCTGTCTTCGCTCCGGCCATCGCGGCCACCGGCTTTGTGCTGAGCCTCGGGCCTTCGCTGCTCGCCGAGCTGCTGCACACGGACAACCGAGCGGTGGCGGGCGGCACCATCTTCCTGCTCTTCGCGGCGGCTACGGGGATCCAGTTCGCGGTGCGGGGGCTGCGGGTGCGGGTGCTGTTCCGGCTGGGGGCGGGGCTGACGGTGGCCGGGATGGCGGCGCTGATCGCGGCGGTGGCGGTGACGTCCGTACCGCTGCTGCTGGAGTCGGCGGTGCTGGCCGGCCTCGGCCAGGGCGCCTCGCAGCTGGGCGGGCTGTCGACGCTGGCGGCGGAGGTCCCGTCGGGTCGGCTGGCGGAGGCGAATGCGGCCCTGACGGCGGGTGGTTACCTCCTGGCCGGGGTGCTGCCGGTGGCGGCCGGTTACCTGAGCGATGCGGTGGGCCTGACGGCGGGCACGACGGCCTTCGGCGTGGCGGTGGGGGTGCTGGCGACTGCGGGGGCAATCGCCGCGACGGGGCGGCGGCGTGCGGGGCGGCGGGGCTGAAGGGCCGGCGCCCGGGGCGTCCGCTGTCAGTGGTGGCGCCTAGGGTCCGCGTTCATGGACGCCATCTCTGACCCCCACTTCCTGCACGCCACACGCGCCGGTTACGACGCCATCGCCGAGGACTACGTCGACTTCGCCCGAGGCGCGCTGGAGGCCAAGCCCATCGAGCGGGCGGTGCTCGCGGCCTTCGCGGACTTCGTACGGGACGGGGGTGGGGGTCGGGTGGCGGAGATCGGGTGTGGGACCGGGCGGGTGACCGACCATCTGCGGGGTCTCGGGCTCGATATCCACGGGGTGGATCTCTCGCCCGGCATGCTGGCGGTGGCTCGGCGCACGTACCCCGGGCTGCGGTTCGAGGAGGGCTCGATGCTCGATCTCCGGTACGGGGATGGGGAGCTGGCCGGGCTCGCGGCCTGGTATTCCACCATTCACGTGCCGGATGCGGAACTGCCCGTCGCCCTCGCCGAGTTCGCGAGGGTGCTGCAGCCGGGTGGGCATGCGGTGCTGGGCTTTCAGGTGGGGGATGAGCCGCTGGAGTTGCGGGAGGCGCTCGGGCATGAGGTCGAGTTGGTCTTCCATCGGCGCCGACCGGAGGTCATGGCCGAATTGCTGGCGGCGGCGGGGCTGCCGGTCCGGGCGCGAGTGCTGAAGGAGCGGGATGTGGACGGCCCGTTCCCGGAGCGGGCGCCGCAGGCGTTCCTGATCGCGCGCAAGCCGCTCGCGAGCGGTGGAGCCGCGCGGCAGGAGGATTAGGAAAGTTTCCTAACAGTCGTTGTCCCCAGGGGATTGACGCTCCCCCGGGGACCGCCGTACCTTCGCTGGCCATCGGATAGGAAACTTTCCTAACAGTTGCCCTCGGCCGCACAACCCGCCGGGGCGAGGCGAAGGCGGGCAGCGCCATGACCGACCACAGCAAGGCCGGCTCCACCTCCTCCGCCGGCAC
Organism: Streptomyces boninensis; assembly: GCF_048572725.1. NCBI lineage: Bacteria > Bacillati > Actinomycetota > Actinomycetes > Kitasatosporales > Streptomycetaceae > Streptomyces > Streptomyces boninensis. Next base: position 3,177,705 of record NZ_CP183837.1, on the reverse strand, counting down.
CCCCCGCCTCCTCCGCGCCATGAACGACCGCGCCGCCCTCGACCTCCTCATCGAGCACGGCCCCCTCACCCGCACCCGCCTCGGCCACCTCACCGGCCTCTCCAAACCCACCGCCTCCCAACTCCTCGCCCGCCTCGAGGCCGCCGGCCTCGTCCGCGCCACCGGCACCAGCACCGGCGGCCGCCCCGGCCCCAACGCCCAGCTCTACGGCGTCAATCCGGCCGCTGCCCACGTCGTCGGCCTCGACGTCACCGCCGCCCGCGTGCACGCCGCCGTCGCCGACCTCACCGGCCGCACCGTCGGCACCCACGAGCTCACCGTCCCCGCCCCGAAGTCCCGCGCCGCCACCCGCACCGGGACCGACACCGCCAACGCCCCCGACGGCAACGCCGTCCACCTCGTCACCCAAGCCATCGACGGCGCCGCCAAAGCCGCCGGCCTCACCCGCGCCGACCTCCACCGCGCCGTCCTCGGCACCCCGGGCGCCTTCGACCCCGCCACCGGCCGCCTCCGTTACGCGCCGCACCTCCTCGGCTGGCACGCCCCCACCCTCCTCGAAGAGCTGGCCGCCGCCCTCCCCATGCCCGTCGAGCACGACAACGACGTCAACCTCGCCGCTGTCGCCGAGCAGCGCCGTGGCGCCGCCCGCGACCACGGCGACTTCGTCCTGCTCTGGAATCAAGAAGGCATCGGCGCCGCCCTGGTCCTCGGCGGCCGCCTCCACCGCGGCTTCACAGGCGGCGCCGGCGAGGTCGCCTTCCTCCCCGTCCCGGGCCACCCGCTCATGCGCAATGTCGCCCGCGCCAACTCCGGCGGCTTCCAGGAGGTCGCCGGCGCCCAGGCCGTCGTCCCCCTCGCCCGCGAGCACGGCCTGCCCGCCCCCGTACTCCGCGGCGCCCGCCCCGCCTACGCCGAGGCCGCCGCGATCCTCGTCGCCAACGCGGCCGTCCGCAACACCGGCCCGTACGCGGCATTCCTGCAGGCCTTCGCCACCCGCCTCGCCACGGGCCTCGCCTCGATCACCGCCGTCCTCGACCCGGAGCTGATCGTGCTCTCCGGCAGCCTGCTGGTGGCGGGCGGCGAACCTCTCCGCACCCTGATCCGCGCCGAGCTCAACGAACTCGCCGCCCCGCACCCGCACATCGCCGTCGGCACCATCACCGAGCACCCGGTCCTCACCGGCGCCCTGGAGACCGCCCTCGCCGCCACCCGCGACGAGGTCTTCGACACCTCAGCTCTGTAACCGCACAGCAGCACGGCACAGCACAGCACCACGGCACAGCACGGCCCGTACCACACCGCACCTGCCCCTCCGTTCCACCGCTCTGGAGGCACAGCATGCGCACCACCCGGCCCGTCACCCTCCTCACCCTGGCCGCAGCCACCGCCCTGCTCGCCTCCGCCTGTACGGGCAGCAGCGGCACCGACGCCAAGGACGACCCGAACAAAGAGGTCACCATCACCTTCTGGCACGGCTGGACCGCCAAGAACGAGGTGAAGGCGATCAACGACAACATCGCCCGCTTCGAGAAAGCCCACCCCAACATCCACGTGAAGGCCGTCGGCAACATCACCGACGACAAGATCAATCAGGCGCTACGGGCCGGCGGCCCCAAGGCCCCGGACGTGGTCTCCTCCTTCACCACCGACAACGTCGGCAAGTTCTGCGCCTCGAACGCCTTCGCCGACCTCAAGCCCTTCCTCGCCAAGTCGAAGATCGACCCGGCGACGACCTTCCCGAAGCCGATGCAGGAGTACACGCAATTCGAGGGCAAGCGCTGCACGCTGCCGCTGCTCGGCGACGCGTACGGGCTCTATTACGACAAGGACGCCTTCAAGAAGGCCGGGATCAAGGCCCCGCCCAAGACCATGAGCGAGTTCAAGAAGGCCGCCGTCAAGCTCACCAAGTCCAAGGGCGACACGTACTCCCAGCTCGGCTTCATGCCGAACTTCCACGGCTACGAGTCCACCCCGATCCACCTCGGCGCCCAGTGGGACCCGCGGTACTTCGACGCCGACGGCAAGTCGAACCTCGCCAAGGACCCGGGGATCGCCGCGATGTTCGACTGGCAGCAGGACATGGTCAAGTCGCTCGGCGGCTACCAGAAGCTGGAGAAGTACCGCAGCACCTTCGGCGACGAGTTCGCCGCCAAGAATCCCTTCCACACCGGCCAGGTCGCCATGGCGATCGACGGCGAATGGCGGCTCGGCATGGCCCGCGAGGCGAACCCCGAGCTGAAGATCGGCGTCGCGCCCATGCCCGTACCCGACGATCAGGCGGACAAGTACGGCCGCGGCTATCTCGCCGGCACCATCGTCGGCATCGCCAACACCAGCCCCAGGAAGAACGCCGCCTGGGAGCTGCTGAAGTTCATGACCACCGACACCAAGGCGGTCGTCGACTTCGCCAACGCCATCCACAACGTGCCCTCCACCATGGCCGCCCTGAAGTCCCCGGACCTCGACGACGACCCGGACTTCCGCACCTTCGTGAAGATCGCCGAGAATCCGGACAGCGTCACCGCCCCCACCACCGCCAACGGCGGCGCCTTCCAGGTCTCGCTGCAGAACTTCGGCTACCGCTACGAGGCGGGCAAGGCCCCCGCCCTCAAGGCCGGCCTCGTCAAGACCGACAAGGAGATCGACGCCGCGATCGAGCAGGCCAAGTAGCCATGAGCACGCTCGCCCTGCGCGCCAAACGCCGCCGGTCCGCGCTGCGGACCGCGGCGTTCCTCTCCCCGTGGCTGATCGGCTTCGGCGTCTTCTTCGCGTATCCGCTGATCTCGACCGTCTATTTCTCCTTCATGAAGTACGACGGCTTCACCGACCCGACCTGGAACGGCGTCACCAACTGGCGCTATGTCTTCGCCGACTACCCGCTCTTCTGGCCGGCGCTGCGCAACACGCTCTGGCTGGTCCTCGTCATGGTCACCACCCGCGTCGTCTTCGGCCTCGGCATCGGCCTGCTGATCACCAAGGTCAAGCTGGCGGGCAATGTCTTCCGCACCCTCTTCTATCTGCCGTACCTGGCCCCGCCGGTGGCCGCCACGATGGCCTTCGCCTTCCTGCTCAACCCGGGTACGGGGCCGGTCAACAACCTTCTCGGCGACCTGGGCCTGCCGCAGCCGGGCTGGTTCAACGACCCGTCCTGGTCCAAGCCCGCCCTCACCCTGCTCGCCCTCTGGGGCATCGGCGACCTCATGGTCATCTTCATGGCGGCGCTGCTCGATGTGCCGCGTGAGCAGTACGAGGCGGCCGAGCTGGATGGGGCGGGCGCGTGGCAGCGGTTCCGGTACGTAACGCTGCCGAACATTACGCCGATCGTCATGTTCGCCGTCGTCACCGGAGTGATCCAGGCGATGCAGTACTACACGCAGCCCTTCGTCGCCGGAAAAGTCGCCAGCGGCGTCATCGGCAACTCCGGCCAGCAATTCGAGCCCGGCTACCCGGAGCAGTCCACCCTCACCCTCCCCCAACTCGTCTACAACCTCGGCTTCCAGCGCTTCGACACCGGCTCCGCCTGCGTGGTGGCGCTGGTGCTGTTCGCCCTCGCGATGGCCGTCACCGCACTGCTGATGCGCCGCCGCGGCGGCCTGATCCGGGCGGAGGACTGACCCCGCATGACCGACACCATCACCGCCCGCCCGCAGGCCGCCCCCGCGCCCCGGACGCGCCCGCCCCGCAGCGCCCGCCGCAAGGCGCTCCTCAACTGGATCGCCGTGCACGCCCTCGCCATCGCCGCCGCCCTCTTCTTCGCTCTCCCCTTCGTCTTCCTGCTCCTCACCGCCGTCATGTCCGACCAGCAGGCCCTCACCCGCGACCTGTGGCCGAACACCTGGCAATGGGGCAACTTCGCCGAGGTCTGGGACTCCCCGGGCTTCCTCACCTGGTGGCGCAACACGCTGCTGTACGCCGGCCTCGGCACCCTGCTCTCCGTACTGTCGTCGCTGCCGGTCGCCTACGCGCTCGCCAAGTTCCGCTTCCGCGGCCGCAATACGGTCCTGATGCTGGTCATCGCCATGATGATGCTGCCGCCCCAGGTGATCGTCATCCCGATGTACCTGTTCTGGGCGAAGCAGCTGCAACTCTCCGGCACCCTCTGGCCGCTGATCATCCCGCTCGGCTTCGGGGACGCCTTCACCATCTTCCTGCTACGGCAGTTCCTGCTGACGATCCCCGACGAATACCTCGACGCCGCCCGCGTCGACGGCTGCGGCGAGCTGCGCACGCTGATCCGCATCGTCGCCCCGATGGCAAAGCCGGGCATCGCGGCCGTCGCGCTCTTCCAGTTCTTCTACTGCTGGAACGACTACTTCGGCCCGCAGATCTACGCCTCCGAGAACCCGGCCGCCTGGACCCTCTCGTACGGCCTGGAGTCCTTCAAAGGCGCGCACCACACCAACTGGAACCTCACGATGGCCGCCACCCTCCTGGTCATGGCGCCGGTCATCGCGGTGTTCTTCTTCGCCCAGAAAGCCTTCGTCGAAGGCATCACGCTGACGGGAGTCAAGGGATGAAGCTCGCAGTGGTCGGCGGCGGTTCCACCTACACGCCGGAGCTCATCGACGGCTTCGCGCGGCTGCGCGGGACGCTGCCGATCGAGGAGCTCGTCCTCATCGACCCGGCGGCGGAGCGGCTGGAGCTGGTGGGCGGGTTGGCGCGGCGGATGTTCGCCAGGCAGGGGCATCCCGGGCGGATCACCACGACCGGCGACCTGGACGCGGGTGTGGCGGACGCCGACGCGGTGCTTCTGCAGCTGCGCGTCGGCGGGCAGGCGGCCCGCGATCAGGACGAGACCTGGCCACTGGCGTGCGGCTGCATCGGGCAGGAGACGACCGGTGCGGGCGGGTTGGCGAAGGCGCTGCGTACGGTGCCGGTGGTGCTGGACATCGCCGAGCGGGTACGGGCCGCGGCGCCGCGCGCCTGGCTGATCGACTTCACCAACCCGGTCGGCATCGTCACGCGTGCGCTGCTGCAGGCCGGGCATCGGGCGGTGGGGCTGTGCAATGTGGCGATCCATCTGCAGCGGAAGTTCGCGGCGATGCTGGACGCGCGCCCGGAGGAGGTGGAGCTGCGGCACGTCGGGCTCAATCACCTCACCTGGGAGCTGGGCGTGCAGCTGCGCGGCGAGGAGGCGCTGCCGCGGCTGCTTGACGGGCACGGTCCGGAGATCGAGGAAGGGCTGCACCTGCCGCCCGGCATCATCGGCCGGCTCGGCGCCATCCCCTCGTACTACCTCGGCTACTACTACCGCCACGACGAGGTGGTGGCCGAGCAGCGCGCCAAGCCGTCGCGGGCGGCGGAGGTGGCGGCTATCGAGAAGCAGTTGCTGGCGATGTACGGGGACTCGTCCCTGGATACGAAGCCTGAGCTGCTGTCGAAGCGGGGCGGGGCCTTCTACTCGGAGGCGGCGGTCGCGCTGGCGGCGTCGCTGCTGGGGGAGGGCGGCGGTCCCGGCGAGGTGCAGTCCGTGAATACGTACAACAACGGCACCCTTCCCTTCCTCCCCGACGACGCTGTCATCGAGACGATGGCGCGGGTGACGGGCGCGGGTGCCGCGCCGCTGCCCGTACCGCCGCTCGATCCGCTGCTGACCGGGCTGATCGCGCATGTCACGGCGTACGAGAACCTGGCGCTGGACGCGGCGATACGCGGCGGTCGTGACCGCGTCTTCGCCGCGCTGCTCGCGCACCCGCTGGTCGGCCAGTACGCGCTGGCCGAGGCGCTCACCGACGCGCTGCTCGCGCACAACAGGGAGCACCTCGCGTGGGCGTGACCGAAGCGCGGCCGCCCGCCGCCGTGCTGGCTATCGACGCGGGCAACAGCAAGACGGACGTGGCGCTCGTCGCCGCCGACGGCACGGTGCTGGGGGAGGCGCGGGGCGGTGGCTTCCAGCCGCCGCGGACGGGGGTGGCGGCGGCGGTGGACTCCCTCGCGGCGACGGTGCGGGAGGCGGCGGCCAACGCGGGGGCCGGGGAAGCGAAGGCCGGGGAAGCCGCCCTCGCCCGGCACGTCTCGGCCTGCCTCGCCAACGCCGATCTGGCCGTCGAAGTCGCCGAGTTGCGGACGGCGCTCGCCGACCGCGGCTGGGGTGGCTCAGTGGCCGTACGCAACGACACCTTCGCCCTCCTCCGCGCCGGCGTGGACGAGCCGCGCGGGGTCGCGGTGGTGTGCGGCTCCGGCATCAACTGCGTCGGTCTGCTCCCGGACGGCCGTACCCACCGCTTTCCCGCCCTGGGGCAGATCTCCGGCGACTGGGGCGGCGGGGGCGGCGTGGCGGCGGAGGCGCTCTGGTACGCGGCGCGGGCGGAGGACGGGCGGGGGGAGCCGACGGCGCTCGCGGAGGCGGTGCCGCGCCACTTCGGGCTGCGTACGTCCCTGGAGTTGATCGAGGCGCTGCACCTGGGCCGGATCCCGAAGCGGCGGGTGCAGGAGCTGTCGCCGGTGCTGTTCGCGGTGGCGGCGGACGGGGACCCGATCGCCCGCGGCGTCGTCGAACGGCTCGCGGACGAGGTGGTGGCGATGGCGCTGGTGGCGCTGACGCGCCTGGACCTGCTGGACGGGCCCACCCCGGTGGTGCTCGGCGGCAGTGTGCTGGCCGCGCGCCATCCGCAGCTGCACGCGGGCATCACCGAGCGGCTCGCGGCGCGGGCGCCGAAGGCGGCGGCGCGGGTGGTCACGGCGCCGCCGGTGCTGGGGGCCGCGCTGCTGGGGCTGGATGCGGTGGCCGCTCCCGCGGCGGTGCAGGCGCGCTTGCGGGCGTATTACGGGTGAGGAGGGGTGCGGTCGGTTGGTTATGCCGCCCGCGTTATGCCGCCCGCGCCCGCCACAGGTCGCGCAGGAGCGCGATCTCGGCCATGTGGTGGATGAACTCGATATTCGACCCTGCCACCGACGAGGCGTACCCGGTCCACGGATCCGAGCTGTACGGATACTGCGAGAAGCCGACCGTATCCAGCTGTTCCTCGGTGACCTGGCCGACGCTCTCCCGCCAGCGGTCGATCACCGGCCAGAAGCGCTCCAGCGTCACCGCGGCCGACGGGCTGAAGTCCACCATCAGCTTCGGGTCCTGTTTGCGCTCGCCGAAGGTCCACTCCCAGGCGCCGGCGAACTGGTAGTGCAGGTGCGCCAGCCGCCACGCGATGGTCGTCACGTGGGTCTCGTCGGGCTCCGGCACCCCGGTGAAGGCGAGGACCTCCTCGACCCGCTCCGTGGTGACGCTCCAGTTGTCGGCGATCTGCGCGATGCTCTGCCCCTCGGCGGCCTCCTCGGCCACCGTGCCGTACTCGCTCGCCGGAATGTCCGCCGCCCCCAGGTCCATCACCCACTCACCGGGCCCGAACGCCCGCGGCGTCGCCGCCTCCGCCCGGCGCCGCAGCGACCAGCAGTCGGGGGCGGGCTCCCAGAGGTACTCCTCGTCGCCGAGCCCGGCCAGCCGGACCCCGGCCGTCTCGCGGGCCTTGTCGAACTGTTCGAGCAGCAGCGTCAGCCGGTCCATTCGCATGGGCCCGGAGCGTAACGGCCGGGCGCGGCACCCGGCGACCGGAATTCCGGGCGCCGGGTGCCTGGCACCGGCTGCCGGGCGCCGCGGCCCTAAGACGCCACGCGTTCCAGCACGACCACCGGGATGACGCGCGCGCTCCGCTCCGCGTAAGTCCGGTATACCGGCGCCAGCTCCGTCATCAGCCCCCACAGCCGCTCCCGCTCCTCGCCCTCGGCGGTGCGGGCCCTGGCGGTGAAGCGGTCCGCGCGGATCTGGACCTGGACCTCGGGGTCGGCCGTCAGGTTCAGATACCACTGCGGATGGGTGTGCGTGATCGCCGAGCCGGAGGCGACCAGGACATAGCGGCCGTCGTCCTCGCCGTAGAAGAGCCCGGTGCGGCGGAGCTTTCCGGTGGCTCTGCCGCGGTGGGTGAGGACGAGGTTGGTGACGCCTCCCTCAAGGTGGCCGCTGGCGCCGTCGGTGGCCAGATAGCGGCGTACGTGCTCCGCCACGGAAGGGTCGGGGCTGTCGGTGGGCCTGGCATCCGTGGACATGGCCTGCCCCCTCACGACGCCGTCGGGGCCGGCAGGCCCTGGGCGAGTCCGCCGTCCACGGCGAGCTCGACGTTCGTGGTGAAGGTCGCCTCCGCCGCCAGGAAGAGGGCGGCCGCCGCGACCTCCTCGGCCGTGCCGTGGCGGCCCAGCGGCGTGATCGCGTCGCCTTCGCGCTCGAAGTCGCGGCGCTGCTCGTCCGTCAGCCCGGGGACGCCCATCGTGGGCGTCTTGATGAAGCCGGGGGCGACCGCGTTCACCCGGATACGGCGCGGCAGCAGCTCGGCCGCGAGTACGTGGGCGAAGGCGCGGACGGCCTCCTTGGAGCCGGAGTAGGCGCTCAGGCCCGCGAACGGGGCGTCGTTGGCGACGGTGGTGAAGACGATGGAGCCGCCGTCCGAGATGAGCGGCTCCAGCGCCTGGACGGTGAAGAAGGCGCCCTTGGTGTTGACCGCGAAGTGCCGGTCCCAGTGCGCCTCGGTGACCTCCCGCAGCGTGCCCAGCTCGGCGAAGCCGTGGTTGACGAAGAGGTGGTCGACGCGGCCGAGCCGCTCCCGGGCGACGTCCGCCAGCGCCGCGATGTCGCCCGCGACGGCGGCATCGGACCGTACGACATGCGCCGCCGCGCCCTTCAGCTCGGCGCGCGCCGCCTCGATGGTCTGCTCGTTGCGACCGGTGAGCACGACCTCGGCGCCCCCGTCGAGGAGCGCCCGGACGATGGCCAGGCCCATGCCGTGCGTGCCGCCGGTGACGACGGCCGTCTTGCCTGCGAAGTTGCCTGCGAAGTTGCCTGCGGACTTCCCGCTCATTGCGCTTGCTCCCTGGTCGGTGGTGCTTGCTTGACCAGGAGCCTGCGGGAGCGCGCTTCAGATCCCCTTCGGGATTCCTCCAGGCCGCCTACTTGCGCGGCGCCGGCGGTGCCAGCGGCGAGGCCGCGACGCCCTGCGGGGACGCCGGGTTCGCCAGCGCCGACGGGGCCGCCATGCCCGCGGTGGGGTCCTCCGCGTCGGCGGCGAGGGGCTCGTACGCCCCGCCGAGGATCCGGATGCCGGCCGCGTCCAGGGCCTTCTTGATACGGCGGCGCAGCTCGCGCTCGATGCCCAGCGCCTTGCCGGACATGGTCTTCGCCGACACCTGCAGCACCATCGAGTCGAGCAGCACCTCGTCCAGGCCGAGCACCTCGACCGGGCCCCACAGCTGCTCGTCCCAGGGGGCCTCCTTGGCCAGCTCCTGGCCGACCGCCTCGATGATCTCCTGCGCCCGGTCGAGGTCCTCGTCGTATCCGAGGCGTACGGAGATCTCCGCCGTCGACCAGCCCTGGCTGAGGTTGCCGATGCGCTTGACCTCGCCGTTGCGGATGTACCAGATGGCGCCGTTCGGGCCGCGCAGCTTCGTCACCCGCAGGCCGACCTCGACGACCGTGCCGGTGGCGACGCCGGCGTCGATCTCGTCGCCGACGCCGTACTGGTCCTCCAGGATCATGAAGACGCCGGAGAGGAAGTCCGTGACCAGGTTGCGCGCGCCGAAGCCGAGCGCGACACCGGCGACACCCGCCGAGGCCAGCAGCGGCGCCAGGCTGATGCCGAAGGCGTCCAGCACCATCAGCGCCGCGGTGCCCATGATCAGGAAGGTGGTGACGCTGCGCAGCACCGAGCCGATGGCCTCGGAGCGCTGTCTGCGTCTCTCGTTGTTGACCAGCAGGCCGCCGAGCGCGGTGTCGTCCATCGCCTCGGCGGTGCGGTTCATGCGCTGTATGAGCCGGGTGAGCAGGCGCCGTACGACCGTGCGCAGCACCGCGGCGATGACGAGGATGAGGAGGATCTTCAGGCCCGAATTGAGCCAGGTCTCCCAGTTCTCCCCGAACCAGTCGGCGGCGCCACTCGCCTTCTCGGCGGCTTCGTCGAGCTTTCTGGCCGGGTCTTTGGGCTCGCTGGCTGACAAGAACACGGGACCGGAACCTTCCATACGGCGAAACCCGGGCCGAACGGGCCCCGGGCATCCCCCCACAGTAGCCAAGCCGCGAGGCGTAACCGTCCGACTATCGGGGGATCATGCGTCTGGTGGGGGTCACATGGGTGCGAGCTGCGTCACGTCGGCTGCTCCGTTTACCTGGCCGTGGTGGCGCGATCAGCGGGTGCCGGGACACACTGTGACCACATCGTCCCGGCGCGAGCCACGCGCCGCCGGCGTAAAGGGAGGCACCCGTGCCGCATGTCCTGGTCCTCAACGCGTCGTACGAGCCGCTCGGCGTCGTACCGCTCCGCCGCGCGCTCGTCCTGGTACTGAACGGCAAGGCCGTCACCCTCGAGGACTCAGGCGCCTACCTGCACAGCGAGACAAGGGTCATAGCGGCGCCCAGCGTCGTCAGACTCAAACGCTTTGTGCGGGTCCCCTACCGGGGGCCCGTGCCGCTCACGAGACGTGCCCTCTTCGCCCGCGACGGCGGCCGGTGCGCGTACTGCGGGGGCGTCGCCACCAGCGTCGACCACGTCATTCCGCGCAGCCGCGGCGGCCAGCACAAGTGGGAGAACGTGGTCGCGGCCTGCCGCCGCTGCAACCATGTGAAGGCCGACCGGCACATCGCGGAGATCGGCTGGCGGCTCCGCCATCAGCCGGCGCCGCCGTCCGGGCTGGCCTGGAGGATCATCGGTACGGGGCATAGGGACCCGCGCTGGCTGCCTTACTTGCAGCCATTCGGCGCGGACGAGGCCTTGGCCCGGATCGACGGCATCTCTGCCTAGATCCGGGTCTTTGCGTTCCCGGGCTTTCTCAGCCGTACGGGCCGGCCCACCCTCCCGCGGTGGGTCGGCCCGTACGGCTGAAGCGGGCCGCGCTCACTCGAAGCGCAGCTCCGCCGGCTGCAGCGTGCGGTGCAGCAGCGGCAGGGTCGAGGCCGTCGCAAGCACCACCGCCGCGAGCACGATCAGCAGCGCCGCCGCAGGGAACAGCAGCGGCAGGCCCTGCCCTCCGACCAGGAGGAGCCCGATCGCCAGTCCGGCCGCCGACGCCACCACCACGGCGGGCACCACCGGCAGCAGCACCTCGAGCAGCACCGCCCGCCGCAGCACCGCCCGCGGCACCCCGGCGGCGTACTGCGCGGCCAGCGCCCGCCGCCGGGTGACCAGCGACTCGGCGCTGCCGACGGCGAGGCCGGCGACGGTGACGGCGAGGCCGATGGCGAAGGCGAGAGCGGCGAGGGCGTAGCCGCCGCGGTAGAAGGACGCGTCCGTCGGCTGGTAGTCGTGGTCGACCGTGGCCAGCACGTCCTGCCACAGCACCGCGAAGGCCGTGGCCAGCACGGTGGCGAAGAGCAGCGTGCCGTGCGTACGGGCGCCGGCCCACGGGTCGAGGCGCAGCCGGTGCGCGGCGATCAGCAGCGCGGGGCGGCCGGTGCCGGCGAAGGCGCGGGCGAGGAGGACGGCGATGGCGCCGGTGCCGAGGACGATCCCTGCGGCGACGAGGCCGGTGAAGGCGGCGAAGAAGGGATAGATCCACCCGTCGGCCTTCTGCCCGGCCATGACCTGCAGCGCCCCGAAGCCGGTGACGATCACCGCCGGCGGCAGCCCGAAGAGCAGCGCCAGCTTCAGGGGCGTCCGCCGCACTGTCCGCCGGCTGATGGCGAGCGGCTCCGCGACCACCCGGCGCAGCGCGAACAGCGTCGCGAGCACCGCGAGCACCGGCATGCAGAGCGCGGCGCCGAGCCACGGCAGCAGCGGCAGCGGGATGTCGGTCGGCCAGGTGATGTCCGGTCCGTAACCGCCCTGCCCGTCCTGCTGTACGGCCTCCGCCCACGCCCACAGGCCGAGCAGCACGACCACCGCGAGCAGCGCCCCCGCCAGACACGCGAGCCCCGCCTCCAGTGCCGCGATCCGCCGCACCTGCCGCGGCGTGCCGCCGGTCAGCCGCAGCGCGGCCAGCCGCCGGTCCCGGTGCGCGGCGCCGATCCGGGCGCACTGGCCGAGGAAGGCGAGCGTGGTGAACAGGAGCAGCAGCAGCGCGGCGATGACGCCGGGGCGCAGCCCGGACTCGCCGAGGAGGGGGCTGGAGTAGTTGTTGTGCTCGCCGCGGATCGCCGCGACCGTCACTGCGGCCAGCGCGAAGGCGGTGGCGACGGCGCTGCCCGCCACCGTCAGCAGCACCCGCAGCCACTCCTGCCGGTCGGACCCGCGCAGCAGCGCCCAGGCCAGGCGCGCCTCGGCCGTCACGACTGCTCCACTTGCCGCAGCGGCGTCCCGAACTGGGACGGCACGGCCGCCCCGTCCCTGAGCAGCACCTCGCGGTCGGCGTACGCGGCGACCCGGGCGTCGTGTGTGACCAGCAGGATCGACGTGCCGGAGTCCTTCGCGGCGTGCACCAGCGCGGCCATCGCCTGCTCGCCGGCGAGCGAGTCGAGCGCGCCGGTCGGCTCGTCGGCGAAGACGACGGACGGCCCGGTCACCAGGGCCCGCGCGAGCGCGACGCGCTGCCCCTGCCCGCCGCTGAGCTGGCCGGGGCGCAGCCCCGCCTGGGCCCGTACGCCGAACCGCTCCAGCCACTCCTCGGCCGTGGCGGCGGCCGCGGCGCGGCGCCGGCCGCCGAGCAGCAGCGGCAGGCAGACGTTGTCGAGTACGGTCAGCTCCGGCACCAGCTGCCCGAACTGGAACACCACCCCGAAGTCCGTCCGCCGCAGCTCCGTGCGGCGCTGCTCGTCGGCCTGGTCGAGGCGCTCGCCCCGGTACGACACGGCGCCCGAGTCCGGGGTGACGATGCCGGCGAGGCAGTGCAGCAGCGTGGACTTGCCGCTGCCGCTGGCGCCGGTCACCGCGAGGATCTCCCCGGCGGCGAGCTCGACGTCCGTCCCGCGGAGGGCCTCGGTGCGGCCGTAGGACTTGGTCAGGTCGCGGGCGGTGACCACCGGGGCTGATGGCGTGGGCGGCTGTGGCTGCGTCGGCGTCATGAGGCGCGTACCTCCTTCTCCAGGGTGCTGAGGCGCTGGGCCGTGGTGGCCATCCAGCGCAGGTCTGCGTCGAGGTGGCTGATGGCGTAATCGGCGGACAGGACGGTGGCGAGCGGGGCGCCCTGCTCCGTCTTGGCGGCGGTCAGCTCGCGCATGCGGGCGAGGTGGGCGGCGCGCTGGGCGTCGAGGTACGCGGCCGGGCCCGTGGCCGAGCCCACCAGGATGGCGATGACGACCTTCGCGAAGATCTCGTTGCTCACGAAGGGTGCGGGCGGCGCGACTTCGCCGAGCCAGCCGGCGAGCTTGGCGCCGCCTTCCCCGGTGATCCGGTACCGGGTCCGCTCGGGCCCCCCGGCCGCCTCGGTCCCGTCCTCCTCGGCGAGCCCGTCCCGGACCAGCCGCTGCAGCGTCGTGTACACCTGCCCGTACGCAAGCGGCCGTGCCTCGGGGAAGCGCTCGTCGTGGCGCCTCTTGAGGTCATAGCCGTGGCTCGGCCCAGTGCTGAGCAGGCCGAGCATGACGTGTGCGGTGCTCATGGGTTCACTATGCACTACGTATATGTACTGCGTGAATAGTGGGAGCGGAATCAGTCAGGCAGCGGGGGGTGATTGGCGTTCCGGCCCGTCAGTCCCGGACTGCGTAGACCTCCAGCGCCCACAGCGAGTAGCCGAAGCGGGTGGCGCGCTGTTCGCCCTGGATACGCACGTAGCGGACGTCGCGCTCGTCCATGCGCACGGATTCCTGTCCGCCCCCGCCGTCCGCCACCCGCGCCGCCGTCCGCCACCGGCGCCCGTCGGTGGACACCTGCACCCGGTAGCCCGACGCGTACGCCTCCTGCCACCGCAGCCTGACCTCGCCCACCCGCGCGGGCCGGTCGAGCTCGACCTGCAGCCACTCGCCGTCCTTGGCCGGGGACGACCAGCGGGTGTCCGCCTTGCCGTCCACGGCCGCCGTGGCGGGGAAGTCGGGGGTCTCGTCGGCCGAGGAAGTGGCGGTACGGCCGCGCGCCAAGTCCTCGCCGCCGGCGGGCGGATACGCCCGTACGGTGACGCTGCCGCGCTGCGTGCCGCCGTGTCCGTCGGAGACCTGGACGGGGAGTTCGTACGTGCCGGGCTTGGTGCCCTTCGGCGCGCTCACCTCGATACGGGCCGTGGCCGTGCCGCCGCGCGGGGCGGTGACGCGGGTGGGGTGCTCGGTCTCGAGGCCGCCGTCGGGCGCTGGCGCGGAGAGCCTCGCGCGGGCCGCCCCCGGGGTTTGCGCGGTGAGTTCGGCCTCGACGGTGACGGGGCCGCCGCCGATGGCGACGTCGGCCTCACCGCGCGGCATGCCGAGCCGCGCCTCGGGCACCTCATCGGACCAGGGCACAACCTCGTACACGACAGGCGCCTTCGCCCCCTCGCCCCACACGAGCCGCACGGCGTTGGCGCGCACACCCTTGGCGTCCAGCTCGGTGAACCCCTTCTCGGCCAGCTTCCCGACCCGCCGCCAGCCGTGCCCCGGCTCGTGCACCTCGACATCGGCGCGGGTGCCGGAGTCGGGCCCGGTGAGGACGGTGACGGCACGGAGTTCCTGCTCGGCGATGGGGACGGTGAGGCTCTGCGCGCCGGAGTGGGCCTCGTCGTCGGGGCGCGGCGCACGGACGGCCCTGGCGGTCGGCGCGCCACCCGGGGGCCCGTCGGCGGCCGCGCGATGAGCCGCGATCGTCGCGCCGGAGGAGGCGTAGCTTTCGGCGCGGCCGCCGGCCCAGTAGGGCGCGGAGGCGTCGGCAGTGGACGAGCCGTCGTCCGCCGCGTAGCGGACGCCGGGGGTGCCCGCCGCCGCGGCGCCGGGCTTCGGGTGCTCGGCTGCTCGACGGAGGGCTTCCGCAGCGCCGGCTGCCGGATCGTGGGGCGCCGAGGCACTGGCCGCTGGGGCGTAGGACGACGGCCTCTCGGCTCCGGCGTGCTGCCCGTGACCGGGCGCATCCGCCCCGGCCGCCGAGCCGCCTGCGCCCGCCGCGCGCCCGCCGTGTGGGCCGCCCTGGTCCGCGCTGCCCTGTGCAGCGCCGCGTCCGGGCGGCACCGTGCCGCCCGACCCGTGCCGCTCGTCCTTACCGGACACCCGCGATCCCGGCGCCTCGGCCGCCTCGTACGCCGTGCCCAGGTCGCCGTCCGCCGCGGCCGAACGCGGGGCGCCCTTGCGGGCGTCGGGGCCGCCGGTCACCTTGCCAGGGGCGCCGCTCGTGCCGGGCTTGCCGTCCTCCGGCGCCGACCGCCGCTGTGCGCCGCCGCGGTCCTCGCTCCGCCCCTTGTCGCCATCACTGGCGCCCCGCGCCACCCCCATCCACACATCCGAAGCCCGCGCCGCCTTGGCCACGAACGGCTCCAGCACGCCCTTCCCCACCGTCCCCCGCCCCCCGGCGAGCTCCGCCCGTACCCGCTCCACATCCGCCCGCGCCCGCCAAGCAGCCGCGCCGTCGTCACGGGCCTGCGCCAGCAGCAGGTCGACCGAGCGCTCGCCCGCCTCGCCGTACCGGGCCAGCTGCGCCAGCCACGGGTGCACCTCGCGCGCCAGCGCGCCGTCCGCGACCGCCGCGAGGTCGCCGCGCGCCGTGCGCATCGCGCGGAACTCCGGCCGCAGCCGCTTCGCCGCGCGCGCCAGTGCCTTGTCGTCGCGCGCGTCGTACGCCCGCCACAACTCCGCGAGCCGCGGCCGCAGATACGCGGACTCCTCGGCGCCCAGCACGGACGAGACCGAGTTCGCGGCGAGCGTCCGCAGCGCGTCCCGCGACTTTCGCGAGCCGCCCGCCAGGTCGTCGACCGCCGCCTTCCACGACGCCTGGGCGTCGTAATCGCGCGGGTTCCAGGCGTAGTCCGCCGCCGTGAAGAGCGGGATGCGGGAGGCTAGCGGCTGCGTCATCGCGTTGCTGAGCACGGCCGCCGAGCGGGCCGCCACCGCCGGGTCGCGGCCCTGGTACGGGCCCAGGAAGACGCGGTCGTCGGCGTAGTCGTTGATGGGGTAGTTGTCCTGCGTGAGCAGCGGGTGCCGGAAGGCCTGCTCGGCGTCGGCGAGTTCGCCGCCGGTGATGGTCCGCGGGACCACGCCGACGCCCGTCCACACCACCTCGACGCGGTCGTGCAGCGCCGCCGCGAGCGCCTTGCGGTACGCGGTCGAGCCCTCCTGGTAGAACTCCGTCGGCAGCAGCGACAGCGGCGCCGCGGACGGGTGCCGGTCGGCGAGGTGCCGGGCGAGCGCGTTCGCCGTACGGGCCTGCGCCTGTGCCGCCGCCCTCGGCCCCTCGCCGAACTCCTCCCGGTCCGCGCCGCAATGCCACTCGCTGTAGCTCACATCCGCCAGCTGCAGCTGGAACGCCCGCACCCCCAGCGCCCACATCGCGTCGACCTTGCGCAGCAGATCGCGCCGGTCGCGCTCGGCGGAGAAGCAGAACTGCTGCCCCGGCTGGATCGCCCACGCGAGGGTGACGTGGTTGGCGCGGGCGCGCTCGGCGAGCTGGCGGAAGTCGGCGCGGCGGTCGGCGGGGTACGGTTCGCGCCAGCGGGCCTGGCGGTACGGGTCGTAGCCGGGGGCGTAGAGGTACCGGTTCTGCTTCGTGCGCCCGAGGAAGTCGAGCTGGGCGAGCCGCTGCGACTGCGTCCACGGCTCCCCGTAAAAGCCCTCGGTCATGCCGCGCACGCCGGTGCCGGGCCAGTCGCGGACGGCGAGCGCGGGCAGCGTACGGCCCGCGTCGCGGCCGTCATCGCCGCCGTCCTGAGCCGCCAACTGTCGCAGCGTCTGGGCGGCGTTGAAGAGCCCGTCCCCGCCGACCCCGGAAAGCGCGACGGTGTCCTGCCCGTCCACCTTGCCCACAGCCAGCCGGTAGCCACCGCCCGGCAGGTCGCCCTGCGCCGCCGCCCCGAGCGCGCGCAGCGCGGTCTCGGCGCCGGACCGCTGGCCCTGCGGGCCTGCGTCGCCGGGGCCGCCGCGGCCGGCGGTGTCGACGTAGACGACGAGGGAGGGGCGGGATGGGCCGGCGGCGTCGTTTCCGGCGCGGGAGTTACCGGTTGCGGCACCGGCCCCACCGCGGGCGTTGTCGGCCACACCGGCCCCGCCGTGCGCACCTGAACCGCCCCGGGCGGTCCCGTTGCCGGTCCGCGGGACGTTGTGCTCCGCCAGCAGCTGCCCCGGTCGCGGGTGCGCCCGCGGCATGCGCGGGTCTGCGTCTCCGGCGTCCGCTCCGGTGTCCGCGCCGTTGCCCGCCGCCGTCAGCGGCGCCCCCGGCGCGACGTCGTACACCTCCCGCGCACCGGCCACGCGCAGTGTCTCGCGGATGACGTCCAGCGCGTAGCGGTCCGCTTCCGGCGGTGCCACGAGGGCCACCCGGCCGCGGACCTCGACGCCGCCCTGCCGAGTGCGCAACTCCTGCGGCCGCGGCCAGATCCGCGGCGTGCCCGCGGACTCCCCGTCAGGGGTCTCCGCCCCGGGGCCGTCCCCCGGCCCTTCCGGCGCCGCCACCGCCGGCGCGGAGCCGAGCATGCCGACGCCGACGACTCCCACACTGAACGACGCGGCGGCGGACCAGACGGCCGCCCGCGCCGCCGTTACTCTGCGCCTGCTCCCGCGCACCGGCCGTAACTCCCCTCACGACGCCGCCAGTAGGCGAAGAGCCCACCACCACGGGCCATGGGGTGTCAACGCGACGGTCCGTTCCGCGAGGTTTGCACCCTGCATACGGGCGACTCCGCCCCGTAGTCACGCCAAGCCCCCGCGCCGCAAAAAAGCCTGCCGGGCCGACCTGAATCCGCCATATCCTCCCTCCCTCCCGACCCCGGGCCGTCAAATCGCCTGCGGATCACGTACTGTGACCTCAAGCACGATTGCGTCTGCGCCGCCCGAAGGCGGGTAAGGACCGACGCATGAAACCTGCCGCCGATCTACGGAGGCCCCTCGTGGGCGCGCACCTTCACAGCCACGACCACGATCACGACCACCTGAAATTCGACGCAGGGGCCGACCCCGACTATGGCCTCACCGGCGCCTGCTCCTGCGCCGAGCTGCCCCTGACCAGCGAGCCGCCCCTGTTCGCGGGCGCGCCGCTGACGAGTGAGCCCCCGCTCGCCGCCGATGACAATCTCATCAGCGAGCCGACACCCCCTATGCACTTCACGCCGACCCCCCAGGTCTGAGAGGCTGCGCAGCGCAACTAGCGCTGCACAGTCCGTCACAACTGACACTGGGGGCCCACGGAATGAGCCTGGACCGGCTGGCCGCCCTGCACGGCGTCGCGACCTCCTTCTCGCCCGCGCCGGGCCGCACCGTCGCGGTGCCGGAGGAGACCGTCGTGGCCGTGCTGGCCGCGATGGGCGTGGACGCCTCCACCGCGCGGGCGGTACGCGCCGAGCTGGACGCACACAGCCGCGCCCGCCCGCTGCTGCCCGCCGTCGTCACCAGGCGCCCGGCCACCGGGCCCGGCGCACCGGCGCCCGCGGGCCTCCCGGACGGCACTGAGTTACGGGTCGAGGCCGAGGACGGCGCCGCCCTCGACTGGGGCGCCGACCTGCCCCCCGGCGTGCACACCCTGCACGCCACCGCCCCCGACGGCCGTACGGACACCGCCACCCTCGTCGCCGCGCCGCCCCGGCTGCCCGCGCTGGAGAGCCGCGAGTGCGGCCTGACCATCCAGCTCTACTCCCTCCTCTCCGACCGCTCCTGGGGCATGGGCGACCTCGGCGACCTGGCCGAGCTGGCCGGCTGGGCGGCCCGCGCCCACGGCGCCGGGTTCGTGCAGACCGGCCCGCTGCACGCCGGAGTCCCCGCCGCCCCCGGCGAGGCCGCCGACCCGTCCCCGTACCGCCCGTCCTCGCGCCGCTTTCCCGACCCGGTGCACCTGCGGATCGAGGACATCCCCGAGTTCCGCTATCTCCCGCCCGAGCGCCGGGCCCTCGCCGCCGAGCTCGGCGAGCGCGCCGCCGCCCTCCGCCGGGGCGTGCTCGGCAAGGGCGAGCTCATCGACCGCGACGCCGTCTGGCAACTCAAGCTCGACGCCCTGGAGATCATCCGTGAGGTCGGCCTGACCCCCGGTCGCCGGGTCTCGTACCACGCCTTCCTCGCCGAACAGGGCCCCGCCCTCGACGACCACGCCACCTGGTACGCCCTCGCCGAACTGCACGGCCCCGACTGGCGCTCCTGGCCCGCCGGCCTCACCGACCCCCGCTCACCGGCCACCTCCCGGGCCCGGCACGAGCTGCTCGACCGCGTCGACTTCCACTGCTGGCTGGCCTGGCTCACCGACAACCAGCTCGCCCGCGCCCAACGCATCGCCAAGGACGCCGGGATGGCGGTCGGCATCGTCCACGACCTCGCCGTGGGCGTGCACCCGTCGGGCGCCGACGCCTGGGCGCAGCAGGACGCCTTCGCCGCAGGCATGTCCATCGGCGCCCCACCCGACGCCTTCAACCCGTACGGCCAGGACTGGGGCCTCCCGCCCTGGCGCCCCGACGCCCTCGCGGCCGGCGGCTTCGGCCCGTACCGCGAAGTGCTGCGCAACCTGCTCCGGCACGCGGGCGCGCTGCGCATCGACCACGTCATGGGCCTGTCCCGGCTGTGGTGGGTGCCGGAGGGCGCGAAGCCCGCGCACGGCACGTATGTGGCGTACGACCAGGACGCGATGCTCGGCGTGCTGGCGCTGGAGGCGCACCGCGCGGGCGCGCCGGTGATCGGCGAGGACCTCGGCACGGTCGAGCCCGCGATGCGCGACGGGCTGGCGGAGCGGGGGGTGCTGGGGACGTCGGTGCTGTGGTTCGAGCGGGACTACGAGGAGCGCGCGGGGGGTGGCGCGCGTTCCGGCGGTGGTACGGCCTCCGCCGGCGGCACGCACCGCCCCCCACCGCTGCGTCCGGACCGCTGGCGCGAGGCCTGCCTGGCGACCGCGACCACGCACGACCTGCCCAGCACCGCGTCCCGCCTCACCGGCGACCACGTCGAACTCCGCCACCGCCTCGGCCTCCTCGACGTGCCGCAGGAGCAGGCGGCGCAGGAGGAGTCGGCGGAGGTGGGGGAGTGGCTGCGGCTGCTCACCCGTACCGGCGTGCTCGGCCCCGGCGAGGGCCCGTACGACGCGGAGACGACGATCGCCGCCGTCTACCGCTTCCTGGCCCGCACCCCGGCCCGGCTGGTCGGCGTCTGGCTCCCGGACACGGTCGGCGACCTGCGCCCGCAGAACCTCCCCGGGACGGTGACCGGTTACCCGAACTGGCGCCTGCCGATCGCGGACGCGGAGGGCGCGCCGATGACGCTGGATGAGCTGGCGACCTCGCCGAGGGTGCATGAACTGCTGACGCAGCTGCGGGACGAACTCGGCCACTGATCCGAGGAATCAGCCGCAAGGTCTTCACGGCAGCGCACCTTTACGGGACTATCCCAACTCAACACCCCCTATAGGTCCGATCACTTGGGAGAGGTCCCGTCGTGAGAAGAGCCGTCCCCGCGCTCGTCGCCGCGCTCCTGTCCGCCATGCTGCTCCCGGCCTCCACCGCCCGCGCCGCCGACTGCTCGTCGAGAATCGAGCCCGCCACCTTCATGAAGATCGAGGACTGCGACACGCCGGACCGCATCATCGAGAAGGCCGCCAACGTCGTCCCCAGCAAGGGCCAACTCGGTTGGCAACAGCGCGAGATCACCGCCTTCACGCACTTCGGCGTGAACACCTTCACCAACCGCGAGTGGGGCTCGGGCGCCGAGGACCCGAAGACCTTCGCACCGGAGAAGGTGGACGTCGCCCAGTGGATGGACACGTATAAGTCCATGGGCGCCGAACTGGCGATGCTCACGGCCAAGCACCACGACGGCTTCAACCTCTACCCGACCCGCTACTCACCCCACAGCATCAAGAACAGCGCCTACGACGGCGACCTCCTGCGCACCTACGCCACCGAGGCCCGCAAGCGCGACATGAAGGTCGGCGTCTACCTCTCCCCGGCCGACGGCTCCGAGGTCCCGCACGCCTGGCACGCCGACTGGCTGGAGAAGCTCAAGGCCAAGCAGGACGCGGGCGAGCAGCTGACAAGCGTCGAGAAGACCGCCCTTGAGGACGGCGGCCCGCCGTCAGGCCTCGGCCGGTACGGCAACGGCAGCGCGGAGACCGTACGCACCATCCCGACGCTGGTCGAGGGCGACGACCGGCGGGAGAAGGTGGCGAGCGGCGAGCTGCCGACCTTCAAGGTGAAGGTGAACGACTACGACGCGTACTACCTCAATCAGGTCTACGAGATCCTCACGGAGTACGGGCCGATCGACGAGTTCTGGCTGGACGGCGCGAACCCCTGGCGGGACGCGGGCGTCGAGCAGAAGTACAACTTCCGCGCGTACTTCGACCTGATCCACGCGCTGTCGCCCAACACCGTGATCTTCCAGGGCTTCAAGGGCATCCGCTGGGTCGGCAACGAGAAGGGCATCGCCCGCGAGACGGAGTGGTCGGTCACCCCGCACTCGGTGGACCCGCGCTCGAATCTGGCTCCGCTCCCGAACGACTCCACCGACCCCGACATCGGCTCCCGCTCGAAGCTCCTGGCCGACGGCGTGAAGTACCTGCAGTGGTACCCGGCAGAGGCGGACGTCTCCAACCGCCCCGGCTGGTTCCACCACCCCGACCAGCAGCCGAAGACGGCGGCGCAGCTGACGGATCTGTACGAGAAGAGCGTGGGCCGCAATGCGCCGCTGCTGTTGAACGTCCCGCCGGGGAAGGACGGCCGCATCTCGGACGCGGACGTCCGCGAACTGAAGGCCTTCGGCGACAAGGTGCGATCGGTGTACGGCGAGAACGTCCTGTCCCGCGGCGGCCCGGGCAGCCCGCGGACTCCCGCGACCTTCGACCGCGTCCGCCTCGCCGAGGACATCAGCCGCGGCCAGCGGGTGGAGGCCTTCACGGTGCAGGCCCGCGACCCGGCGTCGGGCGCCTGGCGGGACATCGCCTCGGGCACGACGATCGGCGCGTACCGCATCCTGCCCCTCGCCGAGCCGGTGACGGCGGACGCCCTTCGCGTACGGGTGACCGAATCCCGCGCCACCCCGCACCTCAAGCGGCCCACGGCCCATCTCAGCACCGCAGGTCAGGGCGGGTAGCGGGACCCCGGGCGCGCGGGGCGTCCACACGTTCGCTAGTTTGGACGTGTGGTCAACAAGAACGCCCTGCGCGCCGGGACTCTCTCGGCCGGCACCTCGCTGATGCTGCTGCTGTCGTCCCCCGCCTTCGCGTACACCCCGGACGACGGCGACGACCCCGGTTCCGGCCTGAGCGCCGCCCAGACCCTCGGCCTGTACGTCGGCCTGCCGCTGCTCGCCTTTGTGGTGATCGCTGGGCTGGTGATGACGCTGGACCGCTCGCGGGACAGTGACGTCGAGGCGGTCAGCGCGCAGGCGAAGTCGCGCGGCTGAACGCCGCATCATTCAGTAAAACTGAAGAGCACCATCGAAAACTTTCGATGGACCTGACAGTTCCTCTCGGGTGAAGATCGGTCCCGTAAGCAATCGGGAAACGATCACCTGAAGGGGAACTGTGTCAGTCCTGGACCGCCCGCGTACGACGACGACTACTACCACTGCTGCAGGCACCACCACTGCCGGCACCTCCACTGCCGCCCGGAAGGGCGCGCGCTTCGGGCTCGCCCTCGCGGCCGTCGCGACGGTGGTCTGGTCGGGCAACTTCGTCGTCGCCCGCGCGCTCCACGACACGGTGCCGCCCATCCAGACGGCGTTCTGGCGCTGGGTCATAGCCCTGCTGGCCGTACTCCCGCTGGCCTGGCCCCAGCTGCGCGCGCAATGGCCGCACTTGCGCCGCCACGCGGGCTATCTGACGCTGGCGTCGCTGCTGGGCATCGCCTGCTTCAACACCTTCATCTACCAGGCCGGCCAGTCCACCTCGGCGACGAACATGGCGGTGATCGCCGCCGCGTCTCCGCTGCTCATCGTGGCTTTTGACCGACTGGCCGGCAGGCGCATCGGCGGCCGGCGGGCAACGGGCATGCTGATCGCCCTGGCGGGCGTGCTGGCCTTGGTGGCGAAGGGCTCTCCGGCGGCGCTGCTGGGCCTGGACTTCGCGACGGGCGACCTGTGGATGCTGGCCGCGGGCGCCACCTTCGCGGGCTACAGCGTGCTGCTCCGCCGCAGGCCGAAGGAGATCAGCGGCATCGTCTTCCTGTGCGCGACCTTCGCGCTGGGCGTGCTGGTGCTGGCTCCGGTGTACGCGATCAGCGTGTCCGTGCAGGGCGGCTTCGCTCCGACGATGTCGACGGTGGGCCCGCTGCTGTACGTGGGCGTGTTCTCGTCGGCGATCGCGTACTTCACGTGGAACAAGGCGGTCGCGTTGGTCGGCGCTGCTCGCGCGGGGATCGTCTACTACCTGCAGCCGCTGGTGGTCGCTGTGCTGTCCTTCGCGCTGCTGGGGGAGGCGGTGACGGCGGTGCAACTGGGGTGCATGGCAGTGATCGTCGCGGGCGTCGCCTTGGCCGCGAAGGAGTGACCGCCGCATGGTGCCCACCCGCCCGCCCGTTGCTGAGTGCGACAGGGCGGGCGGCTTGGCATCGGATGGTGACGGCCGCGTCGCCGGGTTGCGGCTGGCTCGGTGCCGGCTGGTTTGGCTGGCTGCGGAGGAGTGGGGGCGTGGGGGCCGGCTGGTCTGCCGGGCGGCGGCTTGGCTGGGGAGGGGCGAGGCCGCAGAGGCCGGGCGGCGGCCTGTCCGCGGGAGGGGCGGGCCTTCTTCGGGTTCGGCTGCCTTCGCCCGGCCGGAGGTCGGGAGGGAGAGGGAGAAGGGGCGGCACCGGCAGCGGGGGAGGGAGCGGAGGCGGCAGAGAAGGGGGGCGCGGATAGGCCGTGGGGGGCGCCCGCAGGGTACCCGTGCGCCCTTTTTCGTACTGCCGTGTCGGGGCGCTTGGTACCAAGGCTTCGTACCGGCGTGAGGGCGGCCAACCGACCGCATCCGGGCCGCCAGCACCTCGGTACCAAGTGCCCAGACACACCCCCAAGAAAAAGAGCGCCCAGCCACCACCCGCGCGCCCCCCGCCGACCAGACACGCCCCCACCCCCCACCTCCATAGCCGCTCCCACAGCCACCCTCACGCCCACGCCCCCGGCCCTTCCCGCCGCCCGGCAGGCAAACCGGCCCCCACGCCCCCACTCCTCCGCAGCCAGCCAAACCAGCCGGCACCGAGCCAGCCGCAACCCGGCGACGCGGCCGTCACCATCCGATGCCAAGCCCCCCGCCCTCGCCCCGCGACAGCAACGGGTGGGTGGGTGGGCCAAGATCCGGTGCCCCGGCAACCGTAAGGTTGCCATCGTGGTCGACTGGGACATCAAGAAACTCCGCATCCTCCGCGCCCTCGCAGACACCGGCACCGTCACCGCCGCTGCCGAGGCGCTGCACATGACCCCCTCCGCCGTCTCCCAGCAGCTCACCGGCCTCGCCAAACAAGTCGGCACCCCCCTCCTCGAAGCCCACGGCCGCCGCGTCCGGCTCACCGAAGCCGCGCATCTCGTCCTCCGTCACGCCGACACCGTCTTCGCCCAGCTCGAGCGCGCCGACGCCGAACTCACCGGCTACCTCGCAGGTGACGTCGGCGAGGTTCGCGTCAGCGCCTTCTCCACCGCCGTCCCCGCCCTGGTCGTCCCGGCCGTCGCGGAGCTGCGGCGCACCCACCCCGGCCTGCACATCCGCGTTACGGAAGCCGAGGCCGAAGCCGCCTACGAGCTTCTCGCCGCCGGCGAGGCCGACCTCGCCCTCTCCCTCGCCGCGCACGCGCCCGCCGCCCGCGACCCCCGCTTCAAGCGCGTGGAACTCCTCGCCGAACCCCTCGACGTAGCGCTCCCCGCCGCCCACCGCCTGGCCGCCGCCCCCGGCCTCCGCCTGGCCGATCTCGCCGAGGACCCGTGGATCTACGGCAGCAGCGGCCCCTGGTCGGACATCACCCTCGCCGCCTGTGAGGCCGCCGGCTTCGTACCCGAGCAGGCCCACGCCGCCGCCGACTGGACGGCGATCCTCGCGATGGTGGCCGCGGACATGGGTGTGGCGCTGATCCCGCGCATGGCCCTGGCCGGCGGCGAACCTCCGGCAGGCGTGGTCGTGCGCGCCCTCCAGTCCGACCAGCCCCGCCGCCACGTCGTCGCGGCCGTACGCAGCGGCGCCGAGGTCGCACCCGGCGTCTCCCGCGTCCTGGCCGCCCTGCAGACCGTTCACGCAGACTGACCGTTCACGCAAACTGAACGTTCCCATCAGAAAGTTTCGATGGACCTGATGGTGGTTTCACCGGCATCGTCAGAGCCATGACGACAACCCCGAACCCCAACGACGCCGCCCCCTACGTCTCCGGCGACCCCTACGCCGACTACCGCCCCGCCACCGACCCGGCCTTCGCGAAGCTCACCGAGCTCACCGACCTCGCCGACCGGCGCCTCGGCGGTGCCGTCATCGCCGCCAACGACGAGTTCTTCGCCGAGCGCGAGAACCTCCTCGTCCCCACCGCCGCCGTCTTCGACCCGGACGCCTTCGGCCACAAGGGCAAGGTCATGGACGGCTGGGAGACCCGCCGCCGCCGCGGCACCGCAGCGGCCACGCCCCACCCCACCGCCGACGACTACGACTGGGCGGTCATCCGCCTCGGCGTCCCCGGCGTGATCCACGGCGTCCTCGTCGACACCGCCCACTTCCGCGGCAATTACCCGCAGCAGGTCGCGGTCGACGGCGCCACCAGCCCCGACGGGCCGTGGCAGGAGCTCGTCGCCCGTACCGACGCCCGCGGGCACGCCGCGAACGGCTTCGCGGTCGCGTCGGAGCAGCGCTTCACCCACCTCCGCCTGCGCCAGTACCCCGACGGCGGCGTCGCCCGCCTGCGCGTCTACGGCGACCCCGTCCCCGACCCGCAGTGGCTGGAGCTGCTCGGCGGCTTCGACCTGGCCTGCGTCGTCAACGGCGGCTCGGTGGAGGCGGCTTCCGACCGCTTCTTCAGCGACCCGGCGAACCTGATCCGCCCCGACCTCTCCCGCAAGATGGACGACGGCTGGGAGACCCGCCGCCGCCGTGACGACGGCCACGACTGGGCCATCGTCACCTTCGCCGGCGAGGGCGAGATCCGGGCGCTGGAGCTGGACACCGCGTACTACAAGGGCAATTCGGCCGGGTGGGCCTCCGTGGAGGCCTACGCCGACGGCGAGTGGCGCGAGATCCTGCCGCGTACGCAGCTGGCCCCCGACGCCCCGCACCGCTTCCCGCTGGCGGCCCCGGCGCGGGCCACGCGGCTGCGCGTGAACATCTACCCGGACGGCAGCATCGCCCGCCTGCGCGCCCACGGCACGCTCACGGAGGACGGCTGGACCGCCCTCCGCAAGCAGTACAACGCCTAGCCGCTACGCGAACTCCGGCATCTCGCCCTCGGCCTTCGTCACATCGATGACCGTGAGCACCGACCCCTGCGGATCCGCCACCGTCGCGATCCGCCCGAAGGGCGAGTCCTCCGGGCCCCACGTGACCTGGCCACCGTGCTTCCGTACGGTGGCCACGGCCGTGTCGCAGTCCGCCACCGCGAAGCAGATGTTGAGGTGGGACGGGGCGTCGGCCGGGAAGTCGCCGTCGGTCATCGCCATCCGGCCCATCACCGGCATGTCCTGCCCCGGCAGGCTCCACACCGAGTAGTCCATGTGCTCGTCGGCCATTTTCTGCACGCCGTAGCCGAAGACGGCCGGCCAGAAGGCGTCGGTCTTCGCGGTGTCCCGGGTGTTGACCTCCGCCCAGCAGAAGGTGCCGGGCGGGGGCTGCTCGCCGGGCGGCGGAAAGCCCGCGTGCTCGCCGGCCTGCCAGAGCCCGAAGGCGACGCCGGCCGGGTCGGTGG
Source organism: Streptomyces boninensis (assembly GCF_048572725.1). Classification (NCBI taxonomy): domain Bacteria; kingdom Bacillati; phylum Actinomycetota; class Actinomycetes; order Kitasatosporales; family Streptomycetaceae; genus Streptomyces; species Streptomyces boninensis. Next base: position 3,150,885 of record NZ_CP183837.1, on the reverse strand, counting down.
CGAGCGCCATCGTGCCGAACGGGCCCACCTGCATCGGCTCCATGTGCACCTGGCCGCCGTTCGCCTTGATCTTCTCCGCCGTGGCCGCGGCGTCCGGCGTCGCGAAGTACAGCGTCCAGGCCGACGGCGCGTCCTCCCCGCCCGGCATCGGCGGCGCCAGCGCGGCCGCGGGCCGGCCGTCGGCGGCGGCGCGGGCCTGGGTGTAGTGCCCGAACTCCGCGCTACTCGTCTCGAAGGTCCAGCCGAAGAGGTCGCCGTAGAACTCCCTGGCCTTCTCCAGATCCGGGAAGGTCGCGTCCGCCCAGACGGGCGTCCCCTCAGTCACTCCACTCATGGTGCTTCGCCTCCGGAGGGAAAAACCGTAGTTATCCCTCCACGCTAGCCTCGCTCGACCGCACCAGCAGCCGCAGCAGCCCCGTGAGCTGCTGTGCCTGCCGCTCGTCCAGGCCCGCCATGGCCTCCCGCTGCACGGCCACCCCCACGACCACCGCCTCCTCGGCGAGCTCCCGCCCGCGCTCGGTGAGCGTGACCCGCAGCCCGCGCCGGTCCTTGGGATCGGGGCTACGGGTGATGAGCCCGGCCCGCTCCAGCTTGTCCAGCCGTCCCGTCATGCCGCCGGTGGTGAGCAGCGTGGTGGCGGCGAGCTCGCGCGGGGAGAGGGCGTACGGCTCGCCTGAGCGGCGCAGCGCGGACAGCACGTCGAACTCGCCGCGGGAGATGCCGTACCGGCCGTACGTCTTCGTCATCCGGGCGCCGACCGTGTCCGCGATGCGGAAGATGCGGCCGATGACGTCCATGGGCACGGTGTCGAGGTCCGGCTTCGCCGCGCGCCACTGGGCGTTGATGGTGTCGACGGGATCCGGGGTCGAGGTCATAGGAACATTCAAGCGCTGCGCGTGGTTCTCCCGCAAGCAACTGGGTTACCAGTAAGTGACTTGCGAGAGAGTTGCTTACTGCTAAGCTATTAGCAGCCAAAAGCACTCTGAGGGGGGTCGTCTCATGTCGAACACCACTGGCACCAGCCGCATCGGCACGGTGGCGCTCACCGCGCTAGCGCCGCTCGCCTTCGGTTCCACCTTCGCGGTCACCACCGAGTTCCTGCCGCCGGACCGGCCGCTGTTCACCGCCGCGATGCGCGCGCTGCCGATCGGCCTGCTGCTCCTCGCCCTGGTCCGCGTCCTGCCGCGCGGCGCCTGGTGGGGCAAGGCCGCGGTGCTGGGGGTGCTGAACATCGGCGCCTTCTTCGGCCTCCTCTTCGTCGGCGCGTACCGCCTCCCCGGCGGCATCGCCGCCGTGCTCTCCGCCGTCGGCCCGCTGCTCGCCATCGGCTATGCGGCCGCGCTGCTCTCCGAGCGCCCCACCGTCCACGGCGTCGTCGCGGGTCTGGCCGGCGTCTTCGGCGTCTCCCTGGTGGTGCTGCGCGGCGACGCGGCGCTGGACGCGGTCGGCATCGCCGCCGGTACGGGTGCCGTCGCCTCGATGACGCTCGGCGTCGTGCTGGCCAAGCGCTGGGGCCGCCCGGCCGGGGTCGGCGCGCTGACCTTCACCAGCTGGCAGCTGGTCGCCGGCGGCCTGTTCCTCGCGCCGCTCGCGCTGCTCGTCGAGGGCGCCCCGCCGGCGATGGACGGCGCGGCGATCGGCGGCTACGCGTACCTCGCGATCTTCACCACGGCCGTCCCGTACTTCCTCTGGTTCCGCGGCATGGCCCAGCTCCCCGCCACCTCGGTCGCCTTCCTCGGCCTGCTCAGCCCGGTCTCGGCCGCGCTGATCGGCTGGGTCGCCCTCGGCCAGGCCCTCGCCCCGGTGCAGATCGCCGGCATGGCGATCGCCCTCGGCAGCACGGTCCTCGGCCAGCTCCGCCCGCGCGCCACGGGGCCGACGCGGCTGGTGGCGGCGGGCGGGCCCGCGGTCCGGCGGGAGCCGGTTGCCTCCTGATTGCGTCACGTGGAGGGGACGTGATGTATTGCGCGGGTGCGGCGGTGGCGATTATTCGTCACGCCGCACCCGCGTGATGTTTGTGCGGCAGGGGTGCGACGTTGGGGGAGGACGGTCATGCCGGAGGAGACCGCCTGCGGCAGCTGCGGCAAGCCGCGGCCGGAACGCGGCGGCCGCCGGGGCCGGGCGTCCGTGTACTGCTCCGCGGCCTGCCGCCAGCGCGCCTACCGGGAGCGCAAGGCGCCGGAGGGCGCCGGGGTCGCGGAACTGATCGCCGACGTGGCGGCCCGGGCCGGGCGCCTCACGCCGCGGCCACCGGAGGCGTTCGCCGCGGACGTGGCTGACCTCGCCTCCGCCGTCGGGCGGCTTCGGCGGATCGCCCGTACGGTGGCGGAGGCGAAGCGCGAAGCCGCGCCGGCGGGCCCCGGGGCCGAGTCCGGCCCCGATTCCGTAACGCCGCCGTCCGTGACGGATTCCGCACCCCAGCCGCCCGCAGCGCCGCCGCTCTCCGAGGACGACCTCGCCGCCCGCCTGGAAGCCCACCGCCGCGAGGTCCAGGCGCACTGCTACCGCATGACCGGCTCGTACGACGAGTCCGAGGACCTGGTCCAGGAGACGTTCCTCAAGGCCTGGCGGGCCCGCGACAGGTACGACGACCGGGCGGCGAGCCTGCGCACCTGGCTCTATCGCATCGCCACCAACACCTGCCTCGACCACCTCCGCCGCCACTCCCGCACCCCCGCCCGCTACGAGCGCATCCCCGGCATGGCGCACGGCGACGCCGACCCGCCCGCCTTCATCTCCTGGCTGCAGCCCTGCCCCGACGAGCTGCTCGCGGACGTGCCCGACGCCGCCGCCGACCCCGAGGCCCAGGCGGTCGCCCGCGAGACGGGTGACCTGGTCTTCCTCGCCGCGCTGCAGTATCTGCCGCCGCGGCAGCGGGCCGTGCTGGTGCTACGGGACGTGGCCGGCCTCGCGGCAGCGGAGACCGCGGACCTGCTGGAGCTGAGCACCGCCGCCGTCAACAGCGCGCTCCAGCGCGCCCGCCCCGCGCTGCGCGAGCGCCTGCCGGCGGACGGGCGGCTCGACTGGTCGGCGGGCCCCGCGGGCCCCGAGGAGCGCGCGGCCGTGGAGCGCTACCGGGCGGCCGCGGCGAGCCTCGACATGGCCGCGATGGCGGCGGTGCTGACGGAGGACGCGAAGCTGACCATGCCGCCGAACCCGTTCTGGTTCATCGGGCGGCAGGCGATCGCGGACTTCGTGGCGACGTCCCTGGATCCCGTCCTGCCGACGTTCTTCGGCGAGTGGCGCCATGTGGCGACCCGCGCCAACGGGCGCCCGGCGGTGGCCGGTTACGTCAAGCGGCCCGGGACCACCATCTTCCGCGCGCAGACGCTGGAGGTGCTGCGGGTGGAGGGCGGGCTGATCGCGGAGATCACGACGTTCGAGCCGCATCTGCTCCCGGCCTTCGGACTGCCGATGACGCTGTGAGGCGGTGAGCGATGAGTCCGCGTGCCGCGCTGCGTATGTATGGGTGACACCGATACAAGGGAGCTCATCATGCTGCTGCACGACAAGAACGCGGTCATCTACGGCGCCGCCGGAAGCATCGGCGCCGCCGTCGCCCGCACCTTCGCCCGGGAGGGCGCGCGGGTGTTCCTCACCGGCCGTACGGAGGCCACGCTGGCGGCGGTCGCGAAGGAGATCGAGGCCGCGGGCGGCCGCGCCGACGTCGCGGTCGTGGACGCGCTCGACGAGCGGGCGGTGGAGGAGCACGCGGACGCGGTGGTGGCGGCGGGCGGCTCGCTCGACGTATCGCTGAACCTGGTCCCGCGCGGCGACGCACAGGGCACGCCCCTGCTCGACATGTCGGTCACCGACTACACCTCGGCCGTGACCACGGGCATCACCACCAACTTCATCACCGCACGCGCCGCCGGCCGCCGCATGGCCGACCAGGGCTCGGGCGTCATCCTCGCCCTGAACAGCGGTTCCGCGCACGCCACGCCGATGATGGGCAGCACGTGCCCGACCGACGCGGCGATCGACACGCTGATCCGCCAGCTGGCGCAGGGGCTGGGGTCGAGCGGGGTGCGGGCGCTGGGAATGTGGGTGGCCGGGGTGCCGGAGACGATCACGGCGGAGAAGCTCGGTGCGGTGGACCCGGCGCTGGGGTCGCCGGAGGCGGTGCAGGGGGTGCTCGCGAACTTGGACAGCCTGCGGATGCTGCCGAAGTCACCGCGCCTGCAGGAGATCGCCGAGCTGGCGACCTTCCTGGCATCGGACCGGGCGGGCGCGGTGACGGGGACGTGGGTGAACGGGACGGCGATGTTCGCGAGTTGAGCGATACGAGAGGGAGCCCGGCACTCTGTGCCGGGCTCCCTCTCGTATCGGAAAAGTGTCAGCTTGCCGCCGCGTCCGCGGCCTGCGCGCGCAGCGCTCGCTCCACGCCCGCCCGCGACTCCGTCACCATCCGGCGCAGCTTCGCGTTCGGCTGCGCCTCGGCCAGCCACGCGTCCGTGGCGTCCAGCGTCGCCTGCGACACCTGCAGCGTCGGATACAGCCCGACGATGATCTGCTGCCCGATCTCATGGCTCCGCGACTCGAAGACGCCCTTCACCGCCGCGAAGTACTTCGACGTGTACGGCGCCAGCAGCTCCCGCTGGTCGGTCTGGATGAAGCCGCCGATGACCGCCTCCTGCACGGCGTTCGCCAGCTCGCTCTTCTCGACGACCTGCTCCCAGGCGGCGGCCTTGGCCTCAGCCGTCGGGAAGGAGGACCGCGCCATCGCCGCATGCCGCTCACCGGCGGCCGTCTTGTCCCGCTCCAGCTCGGCCGCGATCTCGTCCTCGCCGACCCGGCCCGTGGCGGCCAGCCGCTGCAGGAACGCCCACCGCAGCTCGGTGTCCACGACCAGCCCGTCGAGCGACGACGTCCCGTCGTACAGCGACCGCAGCAGCGCAAGCTGCTCATCCGTACGGGCCGTAGCCGAGAACGCCCGCGCCCACGCCAGCTGATGGTCGCTCGACGGCTCCGCCGCCCGCAGCTGCTCCAGCGTCGCCGCGCTCCACTGCGCCAGGCCCGACTCGCGCCAGTCCGGCGCCGCGTACAGGTCGAGGGCCAGCTTCACCTGCCGGTGCAGCGACTGCACCACGCCGATGTCGCTCTCCTTGGGGATGCCCGACAGCACCAGCTTCAGGTAGTCGCGGGCGGCCAGCTCGCCGTCGCGGGTCATGTCCCAGGCCGAGGCCCACGACAGCGCCCGCGGCAGCGTGCTGTCGAAGTCGCCGAGGTGGCGGGTGACGACGGCCAGCGACTCCGCGTCCATCCGCACCTTCGCGTACGACAGGTCGTCGTCGTTGAGCAGCACGACCGCAGGCCGCCGCCGCCCGACCAGCTGATCGACCTTCGTCAGCTCGCCGTCGACGTCCAGCTCAATCCGCTCCGTACGGGTGAGCTTGCCGCCCTCCAGCTCGTACAGCCCGATCGCGATGCGATGCGGCCGCAGCACCGGCTCGCCGGTGGCGCCCGCGGGCAGCGCCGGGGCCTCCTGCTTGATGGCGAAGGACGTGATGACGCCGTCCGGGCCGGTCTCGATCTCCGGCCGCAGGATGTTGATCCCGGCCGTCTGCAGCCACGCCTTCGACCAGGCCTTCAGGTCCCGGCCGGAGGTCTCCTCCAGCGCGCCCAGCAGATCGGTCAGCCGCGTGTTCCCGAAGGCGTGCCGCTTGAAGTACGCCTGCACGCCGCGGAAGAACTCGTCCATCCCGACGTACGCGACGAGCTGCTTCAGGACGGAGGCGCCCTTGGCATACGTAATGCCGTCGAAGTTGACCAGCACGTCATCCAGATCGCGGATCTCCGCCATGATCGGGTGCGTCGACGGCAGCTGGTCCTGCCGGTACGCCCACGTCTTCATCTGGTTGGCGAAGGAGGTCCAGGAGTTGGGCCACTTGCTGCCCGGCGCGTACGACTGGCAGGCGATCGACGTGTAGGTGGCGAACGACTCGTTCAGCCACAGGTCGTTCCACCACTCCATGGTGACGAGGTCGCCGAACCACATGTGCGCGAGCTCGTGCAGGATCGTCTCGGCCCGCGCCTCGTACGCCGCGTCGGTCACCTTCGACCGGAAGACGTACTGGTCGCGGATGGTGACGGCACCCGCGTTCTCCATCGCGCCCGCATTGAACTCGGGCACGAAGAGCTGGTCGTACTTCTCGAAGGGGTACGCGTAGTCGAACTTCTCCTGGAACCAGTCGAAGCCCTGCCGGGTGACGGCGAAGATGTCGTCGGCGTCCAGATATTCGGCGAGCGAGGGCCGGCAGTAGATCGCCAGCGGGACGATGCGCCCGTCGCCCTCCCACGTGCTGTGCACCGAGTGATACGGGCCGACGATCAGCGCCGTGATGTAGGTGGAGATACGGGGCGTCGGCGCGAAGGTCCACACCCCGTCGGCGTCCGGCTTCGGCGTCGGCGAGTTGGAGATGACCGTCCAGCCGTCCGGCGCCTTCACCGTGAACTGGAAGGTCGCCTTCAGGTCCGGCTGCTCGAAGTTCGGGAAGACGCGGCGGGCGTCCGGGACCTCGAACTGGGTGTAGAGGTATGCCTGGTCGTCGACCGGGTCGACAAAGCGATGCAGACCCTCGCCCGTGTTGGTGTAGTCGCAGTCGGCGGTGATCTTCAGCTCGTTCTGCGCGGCCAGCCCGGGGAGGGCGATCCGCGAGTCGGCGAAGACGGCGGCCGGGTCGAGCGCGGTGCCGTTCAGCACCACCTCGTGCACGGTCGGCGCGACCAGGTCGATAAAGCTCTCGGCGCCGGGCTCGGCGGCCGTGAAGCGGACGGTCGTCACCGACCGGAAGGTGCCCCCCTCCTGCGCACCGGAGAGATCAAGATCGATCTCGTACGACTCGACGTCCAGCAGGCGCGCCCGCTGCTGCGCCTCTTCGCGGGTCAGGTTCGTGCCAGGCACCAGGGCATCTCCTTAACGGGTGGGCTTCCGGCCATCCTCGCACGCACGGATGGCCAGGAGCGCCCCGGTTTCGCCCTCGGCGTCAGCCTCCGACCGAGATACGCCACGGGCCGTCCGCGCGGACGCGGAGGAGGCCGGGGCCGGTGACCGGGGCCAGCAGGTTGATGCTGCCGATCTCGTTGACCAGCAGGTCGCTCTCCTCCGGCCACTCGGGGTCGCCGGATTTGGTGAGGTGGTCCACGACCACGTTGTCCTCGCCCTGGAAAGCCACGCTGAGCACGCCGGCCGCGCCTTCGTAGAGCACCAGGTCGTGGCCGTAGCCGTCCAGCGCGGGCGTCAGCCGGCGGGCCTGGTGCAGCGGCAGCACGCGCAGCGTCCACGGCTCGTCGGCCTCCACCAGCAGGCCGAGCGGGCGGTCGCCGGGGGTGAGCGCCGCGGTGCGGGCGTGGACCTCGTCCAGGTAGCTCTCGAGGACATAGTCGCCCGAGGACCGGCCGTAGACGTCGAGGTTGCAGATGCTGGCGGAAGGGCTCCCGCTGCAGTGGAACTCCAGCACCACCCAGGCGCCGCGCGGCAGGCCGGGGTCGCAGGTGATCCGGTCCCGGCCGCGGCCCTGGTACATGAGCGGCGGGAAGTCGAGGGAGAGGTCGGCGAGGGCGGCGGCGTCCGCGGCGGCGGCGTGGGACAGGTGGGCGGGCGGGGCTTCGTACGGGGCCGAGGCCGGGGTCGGGGCCGGTGCGCCGAAGGCGCCGGGATACGGGTCGGGCGCCGGGGCGGCGAATCCGGTGGGCGGGGCGGCCTGCGGTGCCGGTGCCGGTGCCGGTGCCGGTGGCGGGATCGGGGCAGCGGGCGGGGCCGGGGCGGGCGGGGCGTCCCCGACGGATATGCCGAAGTCCGTCGCCAGTCCCTCCAGCCCCGTGGCGTAACCCTGGCCCACCGCGCGGAACTTCCACTCGCCCGCCCGGCGATAGAACTCGCCGAAGACATACGCCGTCTCCGTCGTCGCGTCCACGATGGCGAAGGACGCGACCGGCCGCCCGTTTGGCAGCGAGACCCAGACGTCGAGCCGCGGGATCCGCCCGAAGGTGCCGCCGTCGGCGGACGCGGCCACGACGACGCGCTCGATCCCCGGCTCGATTGCCCGCAGGTCCACCTGCAGCCAGTCGGCGGCCGTCGGCTCCTGCGCGCCACCGGACCTGCCGAGGTGGCGGACGCTGCGCGACGGGTGCTCGCGCTGGTTGTAGAAGACGAGGTCGTCGTCATTGCGGACGGTGCCCGACGCGTCGAGGAGGAGGGCGGAGACGTCGACGTCGGGCATCCCCGGGCCGTGCTGCCAGGTCACCGCGACCTGCAACTGGTCGACCGGGACAGGGAGGTTGGCTCCCTTGGTCATCTGGGTCATGGCGGGATTTTTACACGCCGATACGGCGGAATGTTCGATTCCATCACCAACAGAAACCAACAAAAGCGACGGGGCGGGCATCTGTCGAGATGTCCGCCCCGTCGCTTTTGTTTTGTGCCGGTCAGCCCTTGAGCTCCTGCGCCACCAGCTCGGCGATCTGGACCGCGTTCAGGGCGGCGCCCTTGCGGAGGTTGTCGCCTGAGAGGAAGAGGGCGAGGCCGTTTTCGGCGGTCTCGTCGTGACGGATCCGGCCGACGAGCGAGACGTCCTTGCCGGCGGCCGCCAGCGGCGTGGGGACCTCGGCGAGCTCGACGCCCTCGGCGGACCCCAGCAGCTCGGTGGCCCGCTCCGGGGACAGCGGCCGCGCGAAGCGGGCGTTGACCTGCAGCGAGTGGCCGGTGAAGACCGGGACGCGGACGCAGGTGCCGGAGACCTTGAGGTCCGGGATCTCGAGGATCTTGCGGCTCTCGTTGCGGAGCTTCTGCTCCTCGTCGGTCTCGTTCAGGCCGTCGTCGACGATGGAGCCGGCCATCGCGAGGACGTTGTACGCGATCGGCGCGACGTACTTCTCCGGCTCCGGGAAGTCGGCGGCGCCGCCGTCGCGGGTGAGCTTGGGCGCGTCCGCGCCGACCTTCTCGATCTGCCCGTACAGCTCCTCGACGCCGGCGAGGCCGGAGCCGGAGACGGCCTGGTACGTGGCGACGACGAGGGAGGTGAGGCCGGCCTCGGCGTGCAGCGGCTTCAGCACCGGCATCGCGGCCATCGTGGTGCAGTTCGGGTTCGCGATGATGCCCTTGGGGCGGTCCTTGATCGCGTGCGGGTTCACCTCGGAGACGACGAGGGGGACCTCGGGGTGGCGGCGCCAGGCGGAGGAGTTGTCGATCACGACCGGGCCCTGGGCGGCGACCTTCTCGGCGATGGCCTTGGAGGTGGCGCCGCCGGCGGAGAAGAGCACGATGTCCAGGCCGGAGTAGTCCGCCGTGGACGCGTCCTCGACCGTGATGTCCTGGCCCTTGAAGGGGATCGTTTTGCCGGCGGACCGGGCCGACGCGAAGAGCCGCAGCTCCGTCACGGGAAAGTCACGCTCGGCGAGGATGTCGCGCATCACGCCGCCGACCTGTCCGGTCGCTCCGACAATTCCGATCTTCATGGGTCTCCTTCTCCCGGTGGGAACGCCATCCATCATGCCGGGCGGTCCGGGGCACGTTCCAATCGTTTCGCCTGCCCGGGGGCGTACGCCGAGGAACTGAGACGCGCGCCACACGAGCGCCGGGCGCAAAACCTCACGCCCGCGACGCGCCCGGTCGGCGTGCGCCGCCCAGCAGCCTGCCCTTCGGCTTGTAGATGGTCAGGGCGGTGGCGGTCAGGAGCATGATGAGCTGGACGGTGACCGCGGTGACGTTGCGCCACTGCTGGCCGGAGGTGAGGGTGTCGTTCTCGTACGCGGCTGCCAGCGCCTCCGGCTGGAAGAGGGCGGCGCCGATGATGATGACGGAGAGGTTCAGCAGCAGCTTTCCGGCCGTCCAGACGTGCCGCAGCACGCCCCACTTGGTGCCGAGGCCCAGCAGGACGCCGGTGGCCAGGGCGGTCAGGCTGAGCGGAATGCCGCCGGTGTAGGTGAGCACGGTCATGAGCTCGTACGCGGTGTGCGCCATGTCCGCGTCGGCGCTGGTCGTCACGTACACATTCAGCGACGTCAGCGCCCACACCTCCCCCAGCAGCCCCACGGAGGCGATGACGTGGAGGGTGAGCACGAGCTTGCGGGTCGCGGGCCGCATCCGCCACGAGGGGCGTGCCATGGGGGCCGCGGTGGCTTCGGTGGTCATGCCGCCAAGCTCCCAAAAGGCGCGGCCCGGGTCGTCGCACCCGGGAAGGCCGCGGGCGTACTCCGCGGGGTGTACTCCCGTGGGAGCAAGGGCCGCCGGCGGCAGGCCTCAGCCGCTGAACCGCAGCAGCCGTGGCACCCGTATCGCCACCGTCGTCAGGAAGGCGACCAGGGCCAGGCTGCTGACCAGCGTGGTCGCCTGGACGCCGTACTCCTCGGCCAGCGCGCCCAGGCCCAGGGAGGCCACGGGGATCGCGCCGATGGCCAGTTCCTGGATGCCCAGCGCGCGGCCCTGGACCGAGGGGTCCGTGGTCATCAGGAGGAGGGTGGTCTGGAGGACGCCGAAGCTCGCGCTCAGGATGCCGATGCAGGCCATCAGGGCGTACGCCACCGGCACCGCGTCGGAGGCGGCGAAGAGGGCCCACAGGCCGCCCCATACCGCCGTGCCGATCACGAAGACGCCACCCTTGAAGCGGAAGTCGCCCATTCGCGCGATGATCAGCGAGCCCACCAGTCCGCCCACGCCGCTGCACGCCAGCAGCCAGCTCAGGCCCGTCGCGTCCAGCGACAGCTCATCCGCGAAGGCCGGCATGAAGCCCTGGAAGATCGGCCACAGGAGAATGTTCGTCGACAGGGTGACGCCCAGGACCGCCGCCGCAAGGCGGTTGGTGAGCACGGTGCGCAGGCCCGAGGTGAGCATCCGGGCCACCGACTCGCGGCCGCCACCCCCAGCCGGTGCCCCGCGGGCGGCAGCCCGCCCGCGTAGCGGCCACAGCGCCGCCAGCGACACCCCGTACCAGGCCGTCGAGATCCACAGCGACGCCTCCGCGCCGATCGCGCTGATCATCGCGCCGCCGATCGCGGGCCCCACCACCTGGGTCATGTTCATCGCCATCGCGTTCAGCGCGTTGGCGTTGGACAGGTTCTCCCGGCCCACCAGGTCCATCACCAGCGCCATCCGGGCCGGCTGGGAAGGGGACTGGGACAGGCCCAGCACCAGACCGCCGAGCAGGAGCAGCCAGTACGGGACGGTGTACAGCGACTCGGCCGCCGCCACCACCGACACCGCCACCAGCGCCCAGGTGCAGGCGACCATCAGCAGCCGCACCCGGTCGTAGCGGTCCGACAGGACCCCCGCGACCGGGCCGAGCAGCATCGGCGCCAGTCGTACGGACGTGAACAGGGCCAGCAGAAACTCCGAGTGCGTGGACTCGAAGACGAGCCAGCCCAGGATCAGGGTCTGGGTCCATGTTCCGCAGAAGAAGAACAGGTTGGAGCACCAGAGCCAGCGGAATCCCGGGCTGTCCCGCAGCGAGGAGAAGGCGCCCATCTACGACGTCGTGCGGCTGCCGAGCCGCTCCGCGGCCACGTACACCACCAGCGCCACCACCAGCCCGCTCACGGCGTCCGAGAACTGCGGTGCGTACCAGTGCACGAGGCCACCGACCAGCGCACCCGCCGCCCACGCCGTGAAGGCGGTCGGGCGGATGGCGGTCTCCCGGCGGCCTTCGAGGCCGCGCCGCAGCAGCACCTGGTCGGCGATCAGCACGCCGCCCAGCGGCGGGACGAAGACCGACAGGATGACCAGCCAGTCGAGGAAGTGGTTCCAGACGCCCGCCAGCGCGGCCACCGTGCCGATGACGCCCAGGATCAGCGTCATCAGCCGCATCTTCGTCTTGGTCAGCTGCGCCCAGCTGAGCGCCCCGTTGTAGAGGCAGTGGCTGCACACCGAGCCCAGGTTGACGAAGACGAAGATCGCGGCGAGGGCGTCCAGGACGATCCCGTGGCCGCCGGTCAGGATCGGCAGGAAGTTGCCGCCCACCGTCGCCGCCGAGGCGATCGCGCCGGCCGCCACCACGATGCCGCCGGTGAGCTGCGCGACCAGCGACGCCACCGGGAAGGCGGTGGCGGTCGCCAGGACCGCTTCCTTGCCGTTACGGGACCAGCGGGTGAAGTCCGCCGTCATCGTGCCCGAGTCGGCGAAGGTCGCCATGATCATGGAGACAGCCGCGCCGAAGGTGATCGCGCTGTCGCCCGCCACCCCCTGGTAGTCGAAGATCGCGCCGAGGCTGTGATCCCGCGCCACCAGGACGATGGCGATGACGCCGACGAGGATGAACAGCGGGGCCGCCACCGCGCCGAGCCAGGACAGCGCGCGGATGCCGAGATACGTAATGCCGATGAAGAGCACGCCCGCGATCACCGCCACCAGCTGCTCCTGCCAGCCGAAGGCCTGGTGCAGCGTGGCCCCGGTCGCGCCCGTGTTGAAGGCGAACCAGCCGACCACGACGGTGGCCAGGAAGCCGGAGGCGACGACGTAACCGATGCGGCCGAAGGTCTTCGTGGCCTGGAGCGCGAAGTTCTCGCCGGTCTGGCCGGAGCGGTAGCTGAGCAGCCCGACGTAGGCGAGCATCACCAGGTTCGCGACCATGATGGCGCCGAGGCCGCGCCAGAAGCCGAGCATGGCGACCACGACGCCGCCCGGGACGGCGTTGGTGAGGATCATCGGGAACCCGAACCACACCGCCGACACGGTCAGCAGCGACTTGCGGTGCTCCGGTGGTACGGGGCTGTGCTCGTATTCGGACTCGGCCGCCGCGGTGTCCGCGGTGGCGTCCACGCCGGCCATCAGCCGATGACCTCGGCCAGCGCGGCGGCGGCCTTCTCGAAGGCCTCGACGGGCGGGTTGACGACGCCGGCGCCGATCATGCCGATGCCCGCGTCCTTGTGGGCGATGGCGGTGTTGATGATCGGGAGGATGCCGGTGCCGAGGACCTTGCGTATGTCGATGCCCGTGGGGATGCCCTGGAAGTCGAGGGCCGGGATGGTGACGTTGGGGTTCTGGGCGGTGGTGATCTCGCCCATCTCCCGGGTGTACTGCATCGCCTCCTGCACCGTGCCGCCGACGAGCGCGACGATCGCGGGCGCGGCCGACATGGTGAAGCCGCCGAAGCCGTACGTCTCCGTGATGGCGGAGTCGCCGATGTCGCGCCCTGAGTCCTCGGGCCGGTAGCCGGCGAACATCGGGCCGACGACCGTACCGGCCGGTCCGGTGAACCACTGGTTGCCGGGCAGCCCGGAGACCCGGATGCCGAATTCGACGCCGTTACGGGCCATCGTCGTCACGACCGTCGAGCCCTCGATGCCGTGCGCGGCGTCCAGGGCGGCCTTCGCGGTGGCCATCCAGGTCGGTCCCGAGAAGTAGTCGGAGGAGGCGATGAAGTCGAAGACCTCCTTCTTCTGCTCCGTGGAGAAGGAGGTCTGCAGGATCGGCGCGGACAGCGCCTGCTGGAGCAGCAGCGTGCCGGCGATGTTGCGGTTGTGGCACTCGTCGCCCATGTGCAGCGCCTGCGCGAGCATCAGGCGCAGGTCGATCGGGCCGCCGATCTCCATGGCCTCCTTGAGGACCGGGCCGAGGACGTCGCGCATCCACACCAGCCGCTCGACGACGGAGTCGTCGTTGGCGCCCATCCGCAGGATCTTCGCCATCTGCTCGGAGAGGTTGGTGTACGCGTAGTTGCCGTACGTCTCGTTCTTGACGATGTGCATGTACATCGACGCGGAGGTGACGCCCGCCATCGAGCCGACGGCGTCGTGCTCGTGGCAGGGGGAGAAGGTGATCTCGCCGGAGGCGGCCAGGGTGGCGGCCTCGTCGAGGTCCTTGGCGAGGCCCTCGAAGACCAGGGCGCCGGTGACCGCGCCCTGCATCGGGCCGTTCATCCGGTCCCAGGTGATCGGCGGCCCCGAGTGCAGGATCGTCGTCGGGGTCATGCCGGGGACGACGTCGAGGGCGCGGCCGAAGCCGACCAGCATCGGCTGGGAGCTGGTGATGCGCTCGACGGCGAGCTGGTTGGCGGCCTCGGTCTTCGCGGCGGCCGCCGGGGCCTCCAGCGCGTCGAGGGCGGCGAGCACCTCGGGCTTGCCGCCGGCCGGCGGGGTCCAGTCGAGGGTGGTGACCTGGGCGCCCTGGGCGGCTATGTCGTCCTCGAACATGGCGAGGCCGACGTTGACGACGTTGAGGTCAGCGCCGAAGAGGGGGTTGGTGGTGCTCATGCGTGGGTGGCCTTCCGGGCGATGGCGCGGGCGTACTGGCCCGTCTCGGTGCTGCTGGCGGTGACGGTGACACCGGCCTCGGTGAGGGCGGCGACCTGGGCGTCGAGGGCGGGGGCGTCGCGGTCGGTGCCGAGGACGTACCCGACGATCTCCAGGTGGCGGCCGGCGTCGGCGGCGATCTGCTTGGCCTCCCGGATGGCGGGGAGGGTGACGCCGACCGGGTCCTCGTGGGAGCCGAAGCCGAGGATGAAGTCCATGACGATGACGGCGACCTCGGGGTCCCGGGCCTCCTCGGCGAGGCGGGCGAGGCGCAGCGACGGGTCGATCATCGGGTGCGGACGGCCGTTGGTGAACTCGTCGTCGCCGAAGTCGAGGAAGGTGTGCCCGGTGCTGGGGGCGTCGGCGGAGAGCTTGAAGGCCGGGTTCTTCTGGATGTTGGAGTAGACGGCGTCGGTGTCCTCGAGGAGGGCGTACACCGCCTCGTCGGTGAGGGTGCCGCCGCAGAAGAGGCCGCGGACGTAGCGCTGTTCGGCGCTCAGCTTCGTGACGACCTTGTCGATACGGGCGGCGTCGAGGTCGCCGGCGGTGGGTGTGAGGCCGGTCCCGAGCCGTACGGCCTGCACCGCCGCATCCTCGGAGCCGGTGGCGAAACGCCCGCCGGCCGCGACCACCGCCTCCTCGGAGCCGCCGACGAACCACACCACGACCGGCTTCCCGGCGGTGGCTATCTCTGCCAGGACCTTCTTCTCCACGGCCGCGGCCGGCGGCTTGGAGATGAGGACGATGACGGAGGTCGCCGGGTCGGCGGCGAGGGCCCGGATCCCGTCGATCATCATGATGCCGCCGACCTCTTCGCTGAGGTCGCGGCCGCCGGTGCCGATGAGCTGCGAGACCCCTGCCCCGAGCGCGTGCACCCGTACGGAGACCTCCTGCGAGCCCGTACCGGAGGCGGCGACGATGCCGACGGTGCCGGGGCGGACGGCGTTGGCGAAGCAGAGGCCGACGTTGTTGATGATGGCGGTGCCGCAGTCGGGGCCCATCATCAGCAGGCCCTTGTCGTGGGCGAGCCGCTTGAGGGCGACCTCCTCCTCGACCGGGACGTTGTCGCTGAAGAGCATCACGTTGAGGTCGTTCTCGAGCGCCTTGCGGGCCTCGCGCCCGGCGAAGGTGCCGTTGACCGCGATGACGGCGAGGTTGGCGTCCTTGCGGTCCTGCACGGCGGCCGCGATGGTCCGGTACGTAACGGCGCTGTCGCCGCCCGCCGGGGCCTTGCGGACGAGGAGGTCCTCGATGCCGGCGAGGATCGGGTCGGTGCCGGCGCCGTCGGCGGCCACCACCACGATCATGAGGTCGCCGGTGCCGGCCGCCTCCAGCTCGGGGGTGAGCAGGCCGAGATTGCCCAGCACCCCCTTGTTCATCTCCGTGCCCATGGCCACGAAGGCCTGCTCCACGCCGTCGAGGCCGTTGGCCTTCGTCGAAATGGCCATCAGGGATACGGAGTCGAAGTAGGTGTTCTTCTTCACGACCGCTGTGCTGCTCAAAGCGGACCTCGCAATTCTTTCTCCAGGTGCAGCCCGGTCACCAGACCGGACACGGTGTCGGTGCCAGAGGTGTGGCCGTGGGCCAACGCGCGGCGGACCGGGTCTTGGATGGTGTCGGCCGCGTGCGCCGGGTCCTGGCCGCGGGTGGCGGCGAGGGCGAACAGCACGTCGGCCAGGGCGGCGCGGACCCGCCCGGCGAGCGCTTCGCGCAGGGTCGTGACACTCAAGTGGGTGGTGCGGTCGGGCTGTTCGGCGAGGACGTCGCCGAGGGTTTGGGCGTACGGGCCGAGCCGGCTGCCGTCGATGGCGGAGAGGACGGCGAGGCCGGTGAGGAAGTCGTCGCCGGCGGGGGTGAGGCCGGGGCCGAGGCCGAGGAGGGCGAGGATGCCGGTGCGTATGCCGGCCGGGTCGCCGGTGCGTACGGCACGGGCGAGGGTCGCCCGGCCCTCGTCGAGCGCGGCGCAGACGACGGACTCCATGGGCCAGGCGCCTTCGGAGGGGCCGAGCATGCCGCCGGGGGAGCCGTGCTCGCGGGTGACGCGGTAGAGGGCGCGGGCGGCGACGGCCAGCTCGTCGGCGGTGAGGTCGGCGAGGGTCGTCGGCAGGGTGGTATGCCATTCCTTGGCGGCTTCGAGGTCGATCCGCAGGGCGGGGGAGGCGGCCGGGAGGGCGACCCGGCCCGGCGTGAATTCGACCGGCTGCCCGGCGTCCACGCCGCTGCCGGGCCAGTGGCCGATGTCGACGACGAGGGTCCAGGGAGCGTTGTCACCGTCCCGGGCGGCCAGGGACATCAGCCTGCCGTCCGGGAGCAGGAGATTGATCACACGCTGGAAGACGCTCTCCACCCGGCCGCGGCCGAGGGGGGCGCGCAGGTGCGCGAGGAGGGTGGCGTCGCCGGAGAGCGCGCTGAGCTCCGTATCTGTGCTGCGCACGGTCCTCACCGCCAGTCCTGTCCGCTCCGAATCCACATCGCTCAGATTGGTATACCATTTTTTGTCCCAAGAGCAATCCGGTCGGAGGAGAACTTCATGCGCATCGTCGTGGCCCTCGGTGGCAACGCACTGGCCCGACGGGGCGAGCCGATGACGGCCGACCACCTGCGGGCCAACGTCAAGGCCTCGATGGAGGCCCTCACCGCGCTCACCCGCGAGCACGAGGTGGTCATCACCCACGGCAACGGCCCGCAGGTGGGGCTCCTCGCCCTGCAGAACCTCGCGTACCAGGACGTGGCGGCGTATCCGCTGGACATCCTGGGCGCGGAGACGCAGGGGATGATCGGTTACGTCATCCAGCAGGAGCTCACGAACGCCATGGCGGGGGAGCGCGAGGTCGCCGCGGTCCTCACCACGACCGAGGTCGACGAGTCGGACCCCGCCTTCGACCGCCCGACCAAGCTGATCGGCCCGATGTACTCGGCGGAGGACGCGGCCGACGCCGCGGCGGAGTACCGCTGGACCATAGCCCGCGACGGCAAGGGCTTCCGCCGGGTGGTGCCGTCGCCGGAACCGCTGCGGATCATGCAGGCGCCGCTGGTCCGCGATTTGCTGGACGCCGGTCGCCTGGTCGTGTGCGTCGGGGGCGGCGGCGTGCCGGTGCGCACGGACGCCAAGGGCCGCCAGGTAGGCCTCCAGGCCGTGGTCGACAAGGACGCGGCGAGCGCGGCGCTGGCGGCGGACCTGGAGGCGGACATGCTGGTGATGCTCACCGACGGCGACTTCGTCAGCGAGAACTGGGGCACCCCGGAACAGCGCGACATCCTCACGGCCTCGGCAGACGCCATCGCCGAACTCTCCTTCGCGGAGGGCTCAATGAAGCCGAAGATCGACGCGGCGATCAGGGTGGCCAAGGCCGGCGGCCGGGTCCTGATCGGCCCGCTGGACCGCCTGGACGACCTGATGGCCAGGCGGGTGGGCACGGAGATCCGCCCGGACTTGACGGAGGGCATCATCTGGGCCTGAGACCGCCCACCGACCAGGCCAAAGCCCCGGCAGGCGGGCGCGCGGGGGACTACTCCTTGCCTCGCAAGTGGGCGGCGGCCGCGCTGCGCCCCGTCTCCAGGTGCTTCAGCACCAGCTCCTCCACCCGCGGCACGTCCCGCGCAGCGATCGCGTCGTAGAGCTCCTCGTGCTCCTCCGCCACCGCCATCAGGTCGTCGTGCCGGCTGAGCAGCCAGCGCATGCGGCTGCGCAGTGTGCGCTCCAGCTCCGTCAGGAGTTCGTTGTCCGCCAGGGCGGTTACCGTCTCGTGGAAGTCGGCCGCCGAGCGCCTCGCCTTTACCGCGTCGCCCTTGCCGGCCGCCGCCAGCTCCGCGTCCAGGTCCGCGCGCAGGCGCTCCAGGCCCTCTCGCGTGCCGCGCTGCGCCGCCAGGCGGAAGGTCAGCGTTTCCAGCGCCGAGCGCACCTCGTCCAGATCGGATACGTCGGTCGGGCTGAACTCCCGTACCACCGCCCAGGTCCGCGGCCGCGGCGTGACCAGGCCCTCGGTCACGAGCGCGCGCAGCGCCTCGCGGACGGGCAGGCGGCTGACGCCCAGCTCGGCCGCGACCTCGCGCTCGACGAGCTTGCTGCCCGGCTGCCGGACGCCGTCGATGATCTCGTCGCGCAACTGCCGGGTCACCCGGTCCGACTCGGGTTCAAAGGCTTCTGGACTTGCCATGCGTACATTCTGTCATCAGCCCACGACATTCGGGATTTTGGTATACCAGAGAGAGCCCGCATCATCCGATCGGTTGACGCAATCCCCTCCGGATCAACGACCCGAACGCCCACGAACCACCCCGACCATGGACGTACGGTCCCTCAGCCACCCCACAGAGAAGAGGAACCCCATGTCCTCGACCCGACGCATCCGAAGCAGCCGCAGCGCCCGCCGCACCACCCTCCTCCTCGCCTCCCTCGCCGGATCCGCCCTGCTCGCGACCGCCTGCAGCACGCCCTCTGAAGCCGAGGAGCGCCCGAAGGCGGCCGCCTCCCAGTCCTCCGAGTCCGGCAGCGACGCCGGCCCCTCCGCCGGCAAGAGCAAGGAAGCCGACCCGGGCGCGAGCAAGGACCTCCTCAAGGCCGCGGAGAAGGGTGACGCCGACGCCGTTCGGGATGCCATCGAGCGTGGTGCCGATCTGGAGACCCGTGACGGCGAGCGCCACACGCCGCTGCTGCTCGCCTCCACCGGCGACCACGTCGAGGCCGCGAAGGTGCTCGTCGAGGAGGGCGCCGACCCCGACGCCGTGGACCACCAGCAGGACACCCCGTGGCTCGTCACCGGCGTGACCGGCAGCGCCGAGATGGCCCGGGTGCTCGCCGAGGCCGACCCGGACTACAAGCTCCTCAACCGCTACGGCGGCACCTCGCTCATCCCGGCGGGCGAGCACGGCCACGTCGAGTACATCCGCGAGGTCACCACCAACCCGAAGATCGACGTCGACATCGATCACGTCAACAACCTCGGCTGGACCGCCCTGCTTGAGGCCGTCATCCTCGGCGACGGCGGCGAGCGCCACCAGGAGACCGTGAAGCTCCTCCTCGAAGGCGGCGCCGACAAGTCCATCGAGGACAAGAACGGCGTGACCGCCCTCGAACACGCCGAGGACAAGGGACAGGACGAGATCGCCGAGCTGCTCCGCTAGGCGGCTTCGCCGCGGCCCACAGCGGAAAAGGGGTCCGGGGGCTTCGCCCCGGACCCCCAACCGCTACGGCACCACCTTCTCGATCGCGACCGACCCCTTCCCGGTCGCCGTCCCGCGCCCGTTGAGGAGCTGGACCTCGCCGAAGAACTCCCGGCCCGCCGGCGCCGCACCGGCCGCCGTCACCGTGGCCTTCACGTCCGCCGACGCGCCATTCCCCAGCTTCACCGGCGCATCATCCACGCCGACCTTGCCGAGCGACTCCGCGAAGTACACATCCCGGTAGTCGTACTCCGTGGTGCCACCCGGCACCGCGTATCCGTCCACCTCGATCGTGTACGTGCCCGGTGCCGGCTTCTCGATCGACACCGCCTCCTCCGAGTCGCCGTCCGCGGACTGGGCGACCAGCGCCCCGTCGCGGAAGACCAGGAGGTCCAGGTCGGCGCCGCGGTCGGAGGTGTTGCCGATCACCGCGTCCAGGCGCTCCACGCCCTCGCCGATCACGACCTCCGTGGTCTGCGCCTCGCCTTCCTTGATGGACGGCCGGGCGTTCTTCGCCGAGCCGAGCGAGCCGCCCTTGAGCTTCCCGTCGATCGGCGCGAAGCCGTTGATGACCTTGAAGTCGACCGGCGTCGGGGTGCCCGCCTTCGCCTCGGCCACCGTCGCGGTCTCCGGGTCGAAGGTGGTGCCGAGCGCCGTCGCCTCCACCGTGTACGGGTTGTCCAGCAGCGGTGACGTACGCCGCGACTCGACCTCGATCTCCCACACACCCGGGATCGGGTTCGGATACGAGCGCAGGTCGGGGCGGCAGGTGTTGGCCGGGTTGTAGTTCGGGTAGCACCCGGTCGTCGCCGTCGGATCCGCGGGCAGGCCCCACGGGTCGATGGCGATCCAGCGGGTCTGGCTCGTGCCCTTCAGCCCGCTCATCGCCACCTCGAGCGACTTGGCGCCCTCCGGCACCTTCACGAAGTACGACTTGGTGCTGTTGCGCTGCACCGAGCCGGACTCCTGCACCGCGTACGAAGGCTTCGCCTGCGCCTTCGACGTGACCACCGTGGCCAGCAGCTGCCGGTCGGTGCCCTCGGTCCGCGGGTCGTTGACCTTGAGGATCGCCGAGTGCGCGCCCTGGCTGCGCGGCTTCGCCTGCACCTTCACCGTGACCGGCTTGTTCAGCGGCAGCGAGACCACCGGGGAGCCCAGCAGCCGGAAGGTGCCGTCGTTGTTCTTCCAGGTCAGCGTGTGCAGCGACGACTTCGACGAGCCCGAGGTCCGGGTCAGCGTCATCTCGTACGTCTCCGACTTGCCCACCGCCGGACCCGACTCGCGGTCATAGATGCCGGTGCCGAAGCCCGGCGTCTTCAGGAAGCCGTCGAGCGCGCTGTCCACCGGTGCCTTCACGCTGTAGTCGTGCGCGGTGGCCTCGTCCTCGACGGAATCCCACGCCTCTTCGATGTCGATGAGGCCCGCCCCTTCCTCGTACGCCTGGACGCCGGGGATGTGGCGGGCGGTCGAGGTGAGCGCGGTGCGCAGGGTCAGCGGCGAGAGCTCGATGTCCTCGCGCTTCGCCGCCGAGAGCAGCAGCGCCGAGGCGCCCGCGGCCTGCGGGGAGGCCATCGAGGTGCCCTGGAGCATCCCGTAGCCCGGCGGCAGCTGGTAGCCGGCCTCGGCGACCGGCTCGCCCGGCTGCCAGGTCGGGATGGAGTTGACCGAGGCGCCGGGGGCGCTGAGGGTCGGGGTCTGGCCGCCGTCCTCGCGCGGGCCGCGGGAGGAGAAGGGCATCATCGCGTAGCGCTTCTCGACCTTCGAGCCGTAGTTGGCGGCCCAGGTCTCGCGCGACACCGTGGCGCCGACGCTGATGACCTTGTCCGCGAGGGCCGGGTCGCCGATGGTGTTCAGGCCGGGGCCCGAGTTGCCCGCGGAGATCACGAGCTGCACGCCGTATGTGTCGATGAGGCGGGTGTAGAGCTCGGAGCGGGCGTTGTTGCCGTCGTTGAGCGGCGGCAGGCCGCCGATCGACATATTGACGATGTCGACGCCGCGCTTGGTGACCAGGTCGATCATGCCCTCGGTCAGCGCCACGTTGGTGCAGCCGCCGTTCCAGGTGCAGGCCCGGGAGGAGACGAGCTTCGCGCCGGGCGCGGCGCCGCGCATCTTGCCGCCGAAGAGGCCGTTCGCGGAGGTGATGCCCGCGACGTGGGTGCCGTGCGCGCCCTCGACGACGCCGATGGAGACGAAGTCGCGCTTCTGCCCGAGCCAGTCGCCGCCGAGCGGGTCCATCGGCACGTCTTTCCGGATCTCCACGACGAACGGGATCCGCTCGGCGATCGCCGTCGCCGGGTCGTCCTTGCCGAAGTAGCCGACCTGGTGGTCGCTGCCGTACGGCTTCATGACCTCGTCATTGCCGAAGTCGGCGTCATCGCCGAGGTCCACCCGGACCGTCCCGGCCTTCGCGTCGTACAGCACCGCCCACGAGTCGGTGGTGTCGCCGTCGCGGTTGAGGTCGCCCTGCATCTCGCCGCCGGTGGTGGCGGACTCCCTGAAGAGGCTGATCCCGTACGACCCTGCCGGGGCCTTGTACGTGCGGTTGTTGAAGGTGAAGGACGGGCCCTCGACCTTCGTGAGCATCGGCCGCCAGGTGCCGTCGCCGTCCACGATCGGGTCGGTGGCCGTCACCCAGTCGGTGATCTTCCGCTCGCCGGTGGTGGTCTTCTGCAGCGCCGGATGCGCCAGGTCCACGCCGGAGTCGAGGACGCCGATGGTGACGCCGCGGCCGTCGGCCTTCGGGTGGTCCTCGGTGAAGTCGACGGCGCCGGTCTCGAAGGCCGGCTGATACGGATTCTCGGCCGGGGTGTTCTCGCCGGGCGCCGGATAGGTGCCGCCGCCCTTCGCCTTCTCGCCCTTCGCGGCGTCCGCGCGCGGCGACGGGTCCGGCAGCTTGACGACCTCGCGGAGGTCGATGCCGTGCACGCTGCCCAGCTTCTGCGCGGCCGCGAGGGCGGCGTCGGCGCGCTTGGTGGGGATGGTGGCCCGCACATACCCGAGCTTGTCGTACGTGCGGCCCACGGAGCCGCCCTTGACGGCGTCGAGCTGCTTCGCGACCTGCTCGGTGGCGCCCGGCGCGGTGGCGACCATCAGCGTGACGTTCCTGTCACCCTTCGCCTTGGCCTTGGCCAGCCGCTCGGCATCGGCCGAGCCGAGCTTGTCCCCCTTGCCATCGGCCGATTTGACCGTACGCGGCCCGGGGTCCGGCTGCTGTGGCGCGGCCCCGGCCATCCCTGGCGCGGAGGCGGAGAGCGCGGCGACGAGACCGGCGGCGAAGGCTATGCGGGCGGTGCGTCTCGCACCGGATATGCGTTTGGGCATGCGGCATCCCTGTCATGACGTGAGACGGGACCGGCCCGGAGGGCCGATTGTCCGCATAGATAACCGCAAGTGGCCCTCGTTCCGGGAGGGTTGCCGGTGGCGGGATTCCGAAATGGCGGAAACCCGCCATGCCCATGTCCGGTTAACGGACGATGAGCGCGGGTGTACGACTCGACGAGGATTCCGTGTCCATTCGCGATGGCGATGATCCACGTAGCGAACGTGACGCGCGCGTTTCGGACCCGTTCAGCCTGCGGTCATCCGCCCTGCCAAAGCTCCCTGGCAAGGGGCCGAACTGCGGCCGCACATTGCATTCGCATCTGGGGAGCAGCAATGAACCGGCTCAATCGCCGCGCCTTCCTCACCGCCGCCGGCGCCGCCGGAGTCGCGGGCGCAGCCACGGGCTTCGGCGTCAGCCTCGGCTCCGGCGGCGCGAGGGCCGCCGCCGGCACTCACCCACCGTCCCTTGCCCTCCTCCACCGCGGGCGCGAACATGGCCCGATGGGCGCCGCCGGAGCCGCCGCCCCCACCGCGGCGGGCACCACCCTGGAGACGGCGGCCGCCGCGCGCGGCCACGCCGGCTACCGGCGGCTGGCCAAGGGCCCCGGCTGGAAGCGCGTCATCCGCAACGAGCTGGCCGGCGGCAAGAAGGGCCGCACCGACCGCCGCATCACCCTCGCCGCCTTCGCCCAGTTCACCGACCTGCACATCGTCGACGTACAGCACCCGCTGCGCTACGAATACCTGCGCTCGGAGACCGCCAGCGCCTGGCGCCCGCAGGAGGCGCTGACGATCCCCGCGACGGTGGCGCTGATCGAGCGCGTCAACGCGCTCCGCCACGCGCCCGCGACCGGCGCCCCGCTGTCCTTCGTCATGACGACGGGGGACAACACCGACAACAACTCGAAGCTGGAGCTGGACTGGTTCCTGACCGCCATGTCCGGCGGCCCGATCGTCCCCAACAGCGGCGACCCGAAGGCGTACGAGGGCGTCCAGAACAGCGGCCTGCCGCTCTACTGGCAGCCGGAGTCCGACCACCGCGACAGCGACAAGAAGATCGGCTTCCCGCGCGTCGACGGCTTCCTCAAGGCCGCCATCCGGGAGGCGAAGTCCCCCGGCCTGCAACTCCCCTGGTACTCCACCATCGGCAACCACGACCTCCTCCCCGGCGGCTGCTACGGCTCCTCCGTCAACGGCTTCTTCGCCGACTTCGCCGTCGGCGGCCGCAAGCTGGAGGAGCTCCCGCCCGAGCAGGCCGCCCGCGCCTGGCGCGCGGTCAAGAAGGGCCTCGACCCGAAGGGCCGCGACTTCGAGGACCTGCTGCGTACGCACCACAAGAAGATGCGCGGCATCACCCCCGACCTGCGCCGGGCCCCGTTCAGCCGCCGCGAGTACGTGGAGGCGCACCTGGACCCGCGCAACAAGGGCGCGGGCCCGGTCGGCCACGGCTACACCCGCGCGAACCTCATGGAGGGCCACCTCTACTACACCTTCGAGGTCGCCCCCGGCGTGCTGGGCATCAGCCTGGACACGACGGACCCCGGCGGCGACTACCGGGGTTCGGTGGGCACGGCCCAACTCCGCTGGTTGGAGCGGATGCTGAAGCAGCACAAGGACGCGTACACGATCGTCTTCAGCCACCACACCAGCAGGACGATGACCAACACCCAGCCCGACCCGGCGGCCCCCAAGGAAAAGCGCCACGACGGCGACGAGGTGCTGGCGCTGCTGAAGGACCACCCCAAGGTGCTGGCCTGGATCAACGGCCACAGCCACAAGAACAAGATCACACCGCATGGCTCGCTGTGGGAGATATCCACCGCCTCCCACATCGACTACCCGCAGCTCGCCCGCATCATCGAGCTGACGGACAACGGCGACGGCACCCTGTCCCTCTTCACCACCCTGATCGAGTCCGCGGCCCCCGACCACGCCGACTTCACCGACCTCACCCAGACCGGCCTCGCCGCCCTCTACCGCGAACTGGCCTTCAACGCCCCCGCCCCTGACCGGCGGGAGCCGCTGACGGGCCAGCCGGCGGACCGGAATACGGAGCTCCTGCTGCAGAAGCCGTAGCAGCCGAGGAGCGGCTGCCCGCCGCCCACCGCGCGGCAGGCACCATCCCCGCCCCGGCCCCCAGGAATACGACCCCGAGCAGCAGCCACCCCCCGGCCCCCCACCCGAGGACGAGCGAGGTCAGCAGCAGCGGCCCCAGCATCCGCGCCACGGCCGTCCCCGACCCGAAGAACCCCTGGTACTGCCCGTGCTTCCCCTCGGGCGCAAGCCCGAAGCTGAGCTCCCAGCCTCCGGACGCCAGCATCATCTCGGCGGCCACCTGCACCACGGCCCCGGCGAGCAGCAGCAGCGCGGCGATCCAGGCCCCCGACCCGTACGCCGCCGCCGCGAACCCCACGCAGGCGACCAGCATCAGCGCCCCGGCCGCGCGCACGGCCCGGGCGGCGGAGGCGGTGCCGTTGACGCGCCCCGCGACCCGGACCTGGAAGACGACGACGCTGACGGTATTGAGCACGAGCAGCGCGGAGACCAGCCACGCGGGGGCGTCGGTGCGCCGGACGATCCAGAGCGGGATGACGAGGCTGAGCAGCGGCATGTAGAGCAGCAGCACGGCGTTGAGGAGCGTGATGAGCGCGTAGGGCCGGTCCCGTACGACATGCGGCTTCGCCTCTTCACCCGCCACGACGGGGACGGGCGCCGGCGCGACGGCCGGCAGCCGCAGCAGCGCCAGCGCGGAGACCAGGAAGCAGCAGGCATCGAGGGCGAAGGCCGCGAGATAGGCCCCCTCGCTCCCCACGGCGAGCGCCGCCCCACCGAGCGCGGCACCAACCGCGAGACCGGCATTGGTGGTCGACTGCAGATACGCCCGCACGGCGGTCCGCTGCCCGGCCTCGACCACCCCGGCAAGCAGCGCCTGCCGCGCTGCCTGCAGCCCGCACTGGCAGCAGGTGTAGAGCAGCGCGGCGGCGAGGAAGGCGGGCCACGACCGGGCGAAGAGGAACGCCCCGACGGCGGCCGCGGTGGCGACGGACAACAGCACGGCGGTCCCCCGCGCCCCCCGCCGATCGGCAAGGTGCCCCAACGGCACCCCGGCCAAGGCCCCCAGCCCCCACCCGAGAGTGAGCGCGAGCCCTACCCGGGCAGGGGAGAGGCCGACGACGTCGGTGAAGTAGAGGGCGGAGGTGACGTAGTAGGCGCCATCGCCAACGGAGTTGGTGAGCTGGGCGTAGGCGAGACGGCGGGGCGATCCGGGTGGCGGGACGATCTGGTGTCCTGGCATGGGACGAGCGTGGCAGGGGGGTGGACGGGGAGGGAGGGCCAGTTGTGGGAGGTCTTACTGGGCCATTCAACCTGACACCCTGGCCGCACCCACAACCCGACCGCACCCCCAGCCCGGCCGGCGTTTGAGGCCGAGGCGCGAAGCGCCGATACGGGGTCCGGGGCGGAGCCCCGGGGGCGAGGGCCGCGGGACCCCTCCCGCAGATTCGGGTAGGGGCGGGTCCGGGGCCCTCTCACCTCGGCAGCACCACCACATACGCCGCAGGCTCCCGCTCCGAAGCCGCCAGCAGCGCGGCTCGTACGACCTCCGCCTGCTGCTCCAGCGCCTCCCGCAGCTTCTTCGGCGTCACATGCACCACGGTGATGCCGAGCCGCTCAAGGGTCTCCCGCTTGCGTGCGTACTCCGACCACAGCGCATCGTCATCCTGCCGCGGCGACCGCGCATCGATCTCCAGCGCCACCGCGTGATCGGGCCAGTACGCATCGAGCCCACCCAGCGGCGGCCCGCCCGGCAGCCGCAGATCCACGTTCCACAGCGGGTCCGGCAGCGCGTGCACCCGCACCATCTCGTACAGCCGGCTCTCCGCCATCGCCCGCCCCTCGGCGATGAGGGTGTCGACGGCGTCGACGACATGCGGCCGCGACAGCAGCCGCGCCTGCGTCAACTCCCGCACCACGGAGGCCGCCTCACAGTGCCCGCCGCGCACCGCCTCGGTGAGCAGCCGCCGCACGGCGGCCGCATCGGTCAGCTGCCCGACGGCGTCGGCGAGCGCCCGCGGCACGGGGGCGACGGGCAGCCCCGTGACGTTCAGCGGGCGGGGGATGGCGTGCGCGCGCACGATGTGTACGTGTTCGGTCGAGCGCAGCCGCCGCGTCCGCGGCACCAGCACGTCGATCCGGTCAAGGGCGGGTAGCGGCGGCGCGGTCGCGAAGCCGTGCAGCGTCAGCGCGGCGAGACCGGTGATCATGGCCTCGCCGTACGGATTCGGCGCGCCGCCGCTGCGCCGCGCATCCGGGGTGCTCTGCGCCGGTACGGACCCGCGCTGCCCGGCGGCGGGGACCCGCCCGGCGTACAGCAGCACCGCATGCAGCCGCTCCTCGCCGGTGGGCGGCCCGGGGTGCAGTAGATACACGCCGGGCAGCAGCTGCTGCCAGGGTCCGCCGGGGCGGCAGCGCTCCGCGGCGAGCGCGGCGGTGATGCCGTGCTCGCGGAGCTGGCGGGCGGAGAGCACGCGGCGCTGGGCGCCGGAGAGCTCGTTGAGGGGTCGGGGGCTCAAGGGGGTGTTGTGGTTCATGCGCCCTGGATTCCCGGCCCGGTCCGCCCTCCTAACCGCTGTTACAGGCCCGTCGACAAAACCGGACAGCCCGGCACTAAAGGTCAAGCGTTCGAGTGCCGATCAGCATTGCTCGTACGGCCTAACGCCCGAGGTCACGCCGTCCCGTCACGCCATCCCGTCGCACCGCTGCGCGCGCAGCGCCCGCGCCAGGTCGTCGCGCGCCTCCAGCACCAGCCGCCGCAGCGCCGGCGGAGCGTCGCCATGGGCCTCGAGCCACTGGTCCGTGGCGGCGACGGTCTCCTGGCTGTCCTGCAGCCCCGGATACAGCCCCCGCACCACCGCCATGCCGATCTCGATCGAACGCTCCCGCCACAGCCGCTCGATCACGTCGAAGTACTGCGTGGCGTACGGCGCCAGCAGCGCGCGCTGCTCCGGCTGGGCCCAGCCGGAGATCGTGGCCTCGGTGAGGGCGTTGGACAGCTCGTCGGAGTCGACGACGTCGGCCCAGCCCTTCGCCTTCACCTCGGCCGTCGGGCGGGCCGCCATGCAGCGGGTCTCCCAGCGCTTGCCGGAGGCGGTGTTGTCGCGGGCCAGCTCGGCGCTGATCCGGGAGGCGTCGGCGCGGCCCTTCGCCGCCAGGGTGAGCAGCAGCGACCAGCGCAGCTCCTGGTCCACCTCCAGGCCGTCGATCCGGGCCTGGCCGTCCAGGAGGTGCTCCAGCAGCTGCAGCTCGGGCTCCGCGGTCGCCGCCGAGGCGAAATAGCGGGCCCAGGCCAGCTGGTGGTCGCTGCCCGGCGCCGCGCGGCGCAGCTCCCGCAGCGCCCCCTCGGCGGCCTTGGCCGCATAGGCGTCGCGGTGCGCGGGCGCGGCATAGTGCGCCAGCGCGTAACCGGCCTGCTGGTGCAGCGACTGCAGCACGCCGATCTCGGTCTCGTCGCCCGCATAGCGCAGCACCAGGTCGAGATAGTCACCCGTGGGCATCAGCCCGTCCCGGGTCAGATTCCACACCGCGGACCAGCACAGCGCCCGGGCGAGGGGGTCCTCCAGCCGGCCGAGCTGCTCGCGGACGGTGCGCAGCGAGTGCTCGTCGAAGCGGATCTTGCAGAAGGTGAGGTCGTCGTCGTTGACCAGCACCAGGTCGGGGGCGGCCTGGCCGACCAGCTCGGGCACGACCGTGCGCGGCCCGGTGACGTCCACCTCGGACTGCGCATAGCGCACCAGGGCGCCGCTGTCGGCCTCCCGACGGCGGTACAGCCCCACTCGCACCCGGTGCGGGCGCAGCTCGGGGTGCGTGGGGCTCGCCGCCTCCTGGTGCACCACCAGCTCCGTGATGTGGCCCTGCGCGTCGTACGTCACCTGCGGGGTCAGGACATTGACGCCCGCGGTCTGCAGCCAGGACCGCGACCAGGTCTGCAGGTCCCGGCCCGAGGTCTCCGCCAGCACGGCCAGCAGGTCGGCGAGGCGGGTGTTGCCGTACGCATGCCGCTTGAAATAGCGCCGCGCGCCCTCCATGAAGGCGTCCTGGCCGACATACGCCACCAGCTGCTTCAGCACGCTCGCGCCCTTGGCATACGTGATGCCGTCGAAGTTGAGCTTGGCGTCCTCCAGGTCGTGGATGTCCGCCGTGATCGGGTGGGTGGTGGGCAGCTGGTCGGCCCGATACGCCCAGGCCTTGCGCTGGTTGGCGAAGGTGATCCAGGCGTCCTTGAAGCGGGTGGCCCGCGCGAGCGCCAGGGCGCCCATGAAGTCCGCGAAGGACTCCTTCAGCCACAGGTCGTCCCACCACTCCATGGTCACCAGGTCGCCGAACCACATGTGCGCCATCTCGTGCAGGATGACGTTGGCCCGGCGCTCGTACGACGCCTCGGTCACCTTGCCGCGGAAGACGAACTCCTCCCGGAAGGTGACGAGACCCGGGTTCTCCATCGCGCCGATGTTGTACTCGGGGACAAAGGCCTGGTCGTACTTCCCCCAGGGATACGGGAAGTCAAAGGCGTCGTGGAAGAAGTCCAGGCCCTGCTTGGTGACCGTGAAGATGTCGTCCGGATCGAAGTGCTTGGCGAGGGACTTGCGGCAGAGGGCGCCGAGCTTGATGTCGAGCGTGCTGCCGTCGTCGAGGCGGCGCTGATAGCGGTCGTTGACGTAGTAGTACGGCCCGGCGGCGACCGCGGTGATGTAGGTCGAGATCGGCTTCGTCGGCTCGAAGCGCCAGGTGGCCGAGGCGTCGTGGTGCTGCTCGGGGGCGCCCTTCTGCTCGCCATTGCTGAGCACAAGCCAGTCGGTGGGTGCGGTCACCGAGAAGGTGAAGGGGGCCTTCAGGTCCGGCTGCTCGAAGTTCGCGAAGACGCGGCGGGCGTCAGCCGGTTCGTACTGCGTGTAGAGATAGACCTCGGCGTCCTCCGGGTCCACGAAGCGGTGCATGCCTTCACCCGTACGGCTGAAGGCGCACTGGGCGTCCACCACCAGCACATTCTCGGCCTGCAGCCCGTCCAGCTGGATGCGGGTGCCGTCGAAGACGGCCGCCACGTCGAGGCTCACGCCGTTCAGCTCCACCGACTGGACGTACGGCGCGATCAGGTCGGCGAAGGTCGAGGCGCCGGGGCGGGCGCAGCGGAACCGGATCGTGGTCTGCGAGCGGAACGGCTGCGGGCCCACGGGGGCGACCGCGGGGCGCAGGTCCAGATCCACCTCATAGCCGTCCACGGTGAGCAGCTGGGCTCGCTGCTGGGCTTCCTCGCGGGTGAGGTTTTCACCGGGCACGACCGGACTCCTTTGTCTCGCATCCTGGATAGACGAATCATGTCACGGGGCGCTGACAGCGGCCCGCTCGAGATGCCGTTTGCGGTTCGGTCACCTAGCTTCCGGGCTATGGACACACCTGTGCCGATACCCCCGCTGGGCAGGGACGGCGGCCGCGCCGAGCCGTACCTGACCGGCGACATCGCCGCCGCCCCGTACGGCAGCACGATTCCGCGCTTGCGCGACCATCTGGTGCGGCTGTCCTGCCGGGTGCTGGCGGGGCTGTGGCGGGCCATGGGGCTGCGGCATGCGGCCGGGATGCTGCGGCATTACGCGGCGGGGTCGGGGCTTCCGTACCGGGCGGATGCCGCCTCGCTGATGGCCGTGCCGGCCGCGCAGGAGGCGGTGGCCGAGCAGCTGGCGCGGTGGCGGGCGGAGGCGATGCAGCGGTGGGCCGAGGACGGGCGGGGGGAGAAGATCTACCGGGCCGACAGCGGGTGGCGGGGGCTGGTCATTGAGCGGGCGGCGAGTCTGGACTGGTGGCTGGCGCTGCGGGGGCTGAGCTATCGGATGGCTGGGACGGTGCATGTGGGCTGCGACGGCACGGTGACGGTGGATCACCGCTTCCAGGTCCACAAGAGCTGGAACTTCGACCATGGGGAGGCGGAGTACGGAATCCCGTTCACGCCGTTCGCGCGGCTGCACGAGGCGGGCATCGCCCGCGAGTACGAGGTGGTGGGCGAGGTCGACGGCCTCAGCTTCGTGCGTCCTGGGGGCGCTGCCCCCAGACCCCCGGATCGGCGCCGGCGCGCCTCGTCCTCAAACGCCGGACAGGCTTGAATTCGCGCCTGGCGGCGCTCGTCCGCAAGCGCCGGACGGGCTGAATGCGCGGCTGCGCCGCCAGCTGGGAAGCGGGCTGGAGATTCGGCGCTGCGCGCCCCGCCGCCCCACCCGAGACAGCAACGGGCGGGTGGGTGGGCACATCAGTCCCGGCAGATCAAGAGCAGCGCCCGATCATCCCGCACATCCTTCGCCACCGCCTCGATCAAATGCCACGCCGCCCCCCGAAAGCTCGTCGACGCGTACTTGTCCGCCTCCCCCGTCAGCCGATCGATCCCCTCCGTCAGATCCCGATCCGGGCTCTCCACGAGCCCATCCGTGAAGAGCATCAGCACATCCCCCGGCCGCAGCGTCCCCTTCACCGGATCGAACTGAGCCGCATCCAGCACCCCCAGCAGCGGCCCCTCCGCCGACTTCTCCTCCCACACCCCCGTGCCCTTGCTCAGCTGCAGCCCGGGCACATGCCCTGCCGACAGCAGCTCGTAATCCCCGGACTCCAGATCCAGCACCAGATGCACCGACGTGGCGAAGCCTTCCTCCCACGTCTGCCGCAGCAGATACCCGTTCGCCGCCGGAAGGAAGGAATGCGGCGGCAGCGAGCCCAGCAGCCCGCCGAAAGCCCCCGACAGCAGCAGCGCCCGCGAGGCCGCGTCCATGCCCTTCCCGGATACGTCCGTCAGGACGACCTCCAGGATCTGCCCGCGCTGCGTACGAGCCGCCACCACAAAGTCGCCGGAGAAGGACTGCCCACCCGCCGGCCGCAGCGACATCTCCGCATGCCACCCGCGCGGCAGCCGCGGCAGCTTGCTCTGTACGCGGATGCGTTCGCGCAGGTCGAAGAGCATCGTGCCGCCGCGCAGCCAGGGCACGCCGACCCGGCTGCGGAACTGGGCGATGGTCAGCCCCGTGAGCCCCACCGCCGCGACCACCAGCACCGTCCCGGGCGTCACCCGTGCCGGCCCCTCCTTGTACGGGCCGAGCACCACCGTCTCCACTATCAGCGCGGCCGCCGCGGCCGCGTACAGCGCCAGCAGGCTCGCCGGGCGCAGCACCAGGCCGCCGACGATCACCGGCAGCACCAGCGCGGAGGCGGAGATCCACTCGGGGGCGGTGATGGTGCCGAGCGCGATGGCCGGCACCGAGGCGAGGAGGACGACGAGGGCGATCCAGTCGGAGCCGTCGCCGCGGAAGTAGTCGACGCCGGAGCGGCGCACGCTGATGCGGACGCGGTGGAAGGACTTCCGCCACCGCGCCAGGAAGGGCGTCTTCCCTGCGCCCCCTGTGCCCGCACCACCTGCTGCCATGCCCCGGGACCCTATCCACCCGATCGGCGGCGCGTCGATTCACGGCGCGCCGTCCATGCTTTGCCCCGAAATCGTATGCGAATTGGAGTGCGTGAGGGTGAATTCCCCTGTTACGGATAGGGGATGACGATTGAGCTGCGGGAACTGCAAGCGGATGGTGTGGACGGCTGGTTGCGCGCCGCGGAGACGGGTTTCGGCGGGGTGCCGCTGCCCGCGGACCGGCGCGAGCACTGGGTGTCGGTGATCGAGACGGAGCGGGGCATCGCCGCCTGGGACGACGGCCAAGTCGTGGGCACCACAGGGGCGTACAGCTTCCGGATGGTGGTGCCCGGCGGCGGCCTCGTGCCGGTCGCCGGTGTGACACTTGTCTCGGTGCTGCCCACGCATCGCAGGCGCGGGCTGTTGACGTCGATGATGCGGCGGCAGCTGGACGGGGTGCGCGAGCGCGGCGAGCCGATGGCCGTCCTCCTCGCCTCCGAGCCGGACATCTACGGACGATTCGGGTACGGGACCGCCACCCAGACGCTCTCCGCGGAGATCGACACCGCCCGCGTCACGCTCCAGGTGCCGGACGGGACGGACGCGGTCCGGGTGCGGCTCGCGGACCCGGAGAAGTCCCTCGGCGCCTGCGAGGGCGTCTACGAGCGCCTGCTGCGCGCCCGCCCCGGCACCTTCGCCCGGCTGCCGCGCTGGCCGGAGAAGCTGCTCACCGACATCGGCTCGGGCGACGCCCGCACCTCGCCGCTCCAGGCCGTGCTGGCGACCGCGGGCGACGCCGACGAGGTGGTCGGCTACGCCCGCTACACCGTCACCCCGAAGTCCCGCCGCGACGAGGGCGTCGTCACCGTGCACGGCGTGCAGGCCCTGACCCCGGCGGCGGAGGCGGCGCTCTGGCGCTATCTCTTCGGGATCGATCTCACCTCGGTCGTCCATACCGGCGGCCACCCGGTGGACGCCCCCTGGCAGTACCTCGTCTCGGACATCCGCCGCTGCCGCGTCTCGTACGGGGACGGGCTGTATGTGCGCCTCGTCGACCTCGCCGCTGCCCTGGAGGCGCGTACGTACGCCGCCCCCGTCGACGTCGTCCTTGAGGTGACCGATCCCTTCTGCCCCTGGAACGAAGGCCGTTGGCGACTGTCGGGCGACTCCTCCGGCGCCTCCTGCAAGCGCACCGAGGACCCGGCCGACCTGGCGCTCTCGGTCCGCGACCTGGGCGCGGTCTACCTCGGCGGCAGCACCCTGAGCGCGCTGGCCGGCGCCGGGCGCGTGACGCCGCTGCGGGACGGGGCGGTGGCGGCGGCCTCAGCCGCCTTCGGCGGGCACA
This sequence comes from Streptomyces boninensis, assembly GCF_048572725.1. Lineage (NCBI taxonomy): Bacteria > Bacillati > Actinomycetota > Actinomycetes > Kitasatosporales > Streptomycetaceae > Streptomyces > Streptomyces boninensis. The sequence continues at coordinate 3,117,400 of NZ_CP183837.1, read as the reverse complement.
TCGCGCCCTGGTTCCCGCACGGTTTCTGATGCCGTCAGCGGCGCTGGCAGCGCGGGCACCAGAAGAGATTCCTGGCGGCGAGCTCGGCGGTACGGACCTTCGTACCGCACAGATGGCAGGGCATCGCCGCCCGCCGGTACACGTACACCTCGCCGCCGTGGTCGTCGACCCGCGGCGGCCGGCCCATCGCCTCCGGGGTGTGCTCGGGCCGCACCGTGTCGATCCGGCCTGTGCGCACGCCCTCGCGCATGAGGGCGACGAGGTCCGACCAGATGGCCCGCCACTCGCCGGGCGCCAGGTCGCGGCCCGCCCGGTACGGGTCGATGCCGTGCCGGAAGAGGACCTCGGCGCGGTAGACGTTCCCGACGCCCGAGATGACCTTCTGGTCCATGAGGAGGGTGGCGATGGGCGTACGGGACCGGGAGATCCGCTCCCACGCCCGGTCGCCCGCCCCGCCGCGCAGCGGGTCGTCGCCGAGGCGCGCGTGCAGGGCGTCCTTCTCGGCCTCCGTGATCAGCTCGCAGGCCGTCGGGCCGCGGAGGTCGGCGTATGCCGACCCGGTGAGCAGGCGGAGGCGGACCTGGCCGACGGGGGCCGGCGCGGGACCGTCGCCGAAGGTGACCTTCCCGTACAGGCCGAGGTGGATGTGCACGTGCCCCACCGCGGCGAAGTCCAGGAAGAGGTGCTTGCCGTGGGCGTCGGTGCCGGTGAGGCGGGCGCCGTCCAGCAGCGCCGCGCCGTCGGCGAACTTGCCCTGCGGGCTGGCGGCCCGCAGGACGCGGCCGGCGAACCTGATGCCGTACTCGGCCGCCAGCCGGTGGATCGTGTGACCCTCGGGCATCAGGCCTGCGGGTGGTGCGCCGGGATGTCCGGGAGCTTGCCAGTCTCCTCGTACGCGCTGAGCATGTCGATGCGCCGCTGGTGGCGCTCCTCGCCGGTGAACGGGGTGGTCAGGAAGGCCTCGACGAAGCTCGTGGCCTCCTCCAGGGTGTGCTGGCGGCCGCCGATGCTGATCACGTTGGCGTTGTTGTGCTCGCGCGCCAGCTTGGCCGTGTCCAGGTTCCAGGCCAGGGCCGCGCGCGCGCCCTTGACCTTGTTCGCGGCGATCTGCTCGCCATTGCCGGAGCCGCCGATCACGATGCCGAGGCTGCCCGGGTCGGCCACGGTGCGCTCGGCGGCGCGGAGGCAGAACGGCGGGTAGTCGTCGACGGCGTCGTAGATGAGCGCACCGCAGTCGACGGGCTCGTGGCCATTAGCCTTCAGCCACTCGACGAGATGGGACTTGAGTTCAAAACCGGCATGGTCGCTGCCGAGGTAAACGCGCATGGGCATGAGTTTGCCAGACGCCCGGAAGACAACGATCCGGAGACGGCCCTTCCGTTTCGCCGCTCCCACAAGATCTAATCGTCCGGCTCGTCACCCGAGGCGCGAAGGACACCCCCCACATGAGCGTGAACGCACGCACCGAGAGCACCAAGACCGGCGATCCCGGCGACGGCGATCTACGGGCAGGGCTCAAGAACCGGCACCTGTCGATGATCGCCATCGGCGGCGTGATCGGCGCCGGCCTGTTCGTCGGCTCCAGCGCCGGCATCGCCAAGGCAGGCCCCGGCATCCTGATCAGCTACGCCCTCGCGGGTCTGCTGGTCGTCCTCGTCATGCGGATGCTGGGCGAGATGGCCGCGGCCAGCCCCGCCTCCGGGTCCTTCTCGGAGTACGCGGACCGGGCCCTGGGCCGCTGGGCGGGCTTCACCATCGGCTGGCTGTACTGGTTCTTCTGGGTCGTGGTGCTCGCGGTCGAGGCGACCGCGGCGGCGCAGATCCTCACCGGCTGGATACCCGACGTCCCGCAGTGGTCGTGGGCGCTGCTGGTGATGGTGATCCTGACCGTCACCAACCTCGCGTCGGTGGGCTCGTACGGCGAATTCGAGTTCTGGTTCGCCGGCATCAAGGTCGTCGCGATCGGCGCCTTCATCGTCATCGCGGGCCTGGCCGTCTTCGGCCTGCTGCCGGGTACGGACATGGCCGCCCCGGGCACATCGAACCTGACCGGGCACGACGGCTTCCTGCCCAACGGGCCGGGCGCGATCCTCTCCGGCATGCTCCTGGTCGTCTTCTCCTTCATGGGCAGCGAGATCGTCACCCTCGCCGCGGGGGAGTCGGCCGAGCCCGCCAAGATGGTCTCCCGCGCCACCAACTCCGTGATCTGGCGGATCGGCATCTTCTACCTGGGCTCGATGGCTCTGGTCGTGACCCTGCTCCCGTGGGATTCGAAGAAGCTGGAGGACCAGGGTTCGTACGTGGCGGCGCTGAACCAGATCGGCATCCCGCACGCCGGCACCATCATGGACGTGATCATCGTCACTGCGGTGCTGTCCTGCCTGAACTCGGGCCTGTACACCGCCTCCCGGATGGCCTTCTCGCTCGGCAAGCGCGGCGACGCGCCCGCGGCCTTCGGGCGTACGAACCAGCGCGGTGTCCCGGCGGCGGCGATCTGGGCGTCGGTGGCCTTCGGCTTCGTCGCGGTGATCTTCAACTACACGTCGCCGGAGACGGTCTTCACCTTCCTGCTCAACTCGTCCGGTGCGGTGGCGCTGTTCGTGTGGCTGGTGATCTGCCTCTCGCAGCTGCGGTACCGGAAGATCATCGAGCGGGAGATGCCGGAGCGGCACACGGTGAAGATGTGGCTGTTCCCGTATCTGACGTACGCGACGATCGCGCTGATCCTCTTCGTCGTGGGCTACATGTTCTACGACAAGGACGGCCGCGAGCAGATGGTGATGTCGGTCGTGGTCGGCGCCCTGGTCCTGGCACTCGGCCTGGTCCTGGACCGCCGCCGCCGCCGGCAGTCCAGCGCCATCGGTTAACGTCGCCTACGTCCCAGCAAACCCTCATGTCCCCGGAGCCCCGATGAGCAGCAACGCCGCCGTCATCCGCCCGGGCAGCGTCCTCGCCGACGTCCTGCCCGCCACCACCGCCGCCCGCGCCCGCGTCCGTAACGCCGCGCTCGTCATCGGCGGTGCCGCACTCACCGGCGTCTGCGCGCAGATCGCGCTGCCGGTGCCCGGCTCCCCGGTCCCGGTGACCGGGCAGACCTTCGCCGCGCTGCTGGTCGGCGCGGGCCTCGGCGCGCAGCGCGGCTTCCTCGCGCTCGCGCTGTACGCGATCGCGGGCGCGGCGGGCATGCCGTGGTTCGCGGAGGCGTCTTCGGGGGTCGGGATGCCGTCCTTCGGTTACGTGATCGGCATGCTGATCGCCGCCACGGCCGTGGGCTCGCTGGCCCGCCGCGGCGGCGATCGCAAGGTGTGGCGCACGCTCGGCACGATGGCGCTGGGCAGCGCCATTATTTACGCGGTCGGCGTCACGTACCTGGCTCTCTCGCTGAACATCGGTGCGGGTCAGGCCGTGAGCCTCGGCCTGGCCCCGTACCTTCTGGGCGATGCCCTGAAGGTGGCCCTGGCGATGGGCCTGCTGCCGGCTGCTTGGAAGCTCACCGGGCGCAACGGCTGACGCTCGGCTGTTCCCACCCGCCCGCCCGTTGCTGTGTGCGACAGGAGGCGGTGCGGGTGGGATCGAGCGGTGCGGGCGGTGGGGCCGCGGTTCCACACCGCCTCCGCGCCTAGCCCGCCTCCGCGCCTAGCCCGCCGCCGCGGGCTCCGGGGTGCGGTCCTCTGGCTTTGGGCCGTTCCCGGTCCCCGGGAGGTAGCGGCCCAGCCAGTCCGCGCGGCCTGCCGCCAGCGGGCCGAGGACCGCCAGCACCAGCACGTATCCCGCGATGAACGGGGACAGCCGCGGGTTCAGGCCCGCGCTCGCCGCCATCGTCGCGAGGATCAGCGCGAACTCGCCGCGCGCCAGCAGCGTCGTCCCGACGCGGGCCGCGGGTCCGCTGCCGAAGCCGTACATCCGGGCCGTCGCCACACCCGCCAGCAGGTTCATGACGATGGTCAGCGCGACCGCGATCGCCACCGGACCGGCCACCGAGGGCAGGTCTCCGGGGTTGATCGACAAGCCGAAGGCGAAGAAGAAGATCGCGCCGAAGGCGTCCCGCAGCGGGTGCACCAGCGTCATGATCCGTTCCTTGGACGACGTGGAGCCGAGCATCAGGCCGACCATGAAGGCGCCGATCGCGTCGGCCACCCCGAACCACTCGGAGACCCCGGCGACCAGCACGGCGGCGCCGAGGAACGAGATGACCAGCAGCTCGTTGTCGCGGGTGTCGAAGAGCCGGCCGATGACCTTCGTACCCCAGCGGGCGGCGATGGCGAGCAGCAGCAGGAAGGCGAGCGCCTTGGCGGCCTTGAGGGCGGCGTCGCCGGGGCCGTTGGTGCCGGACAGCAGCGGCTGCAGCACGGCGAGATAGACCGCGAGGAAGACGTCCTCGACGACGATGATGCCGAGGATCGGCTTGGTCTCGGGGGAGCCGACCCGGCCCAGGTCGACCAGGATCTTCGTCACGATCGCGGACGATGAGATGCCCAGAACTCCGGCGAGCACCAGCGCTTCGCGCGTGCCCCAGCCGGTGAGGAAGCCGAAGGCGAGTCCGGCGCCGACGTTGAGCAGGAGGTACGAGCCACCTGCCAGCGCCATCCGCCGGCCGCCCGACTTCAGGTCGTCCATGTGGAACTCGAGGCCCAGGTAGAACAGCAGCAGCACCAGGCCGAGTGCGGAGAGCATTTCCAGGTCGTGGGGGTCGGCGACCAGGACGATGCCGGGGGTGTTGGGGCCGAGCAGGATGCCGGCCAGGATGAACAGGGGAATCGTCGGCAGTCCGATGCGGCCGCCCAGGCGGGCGAGCAGGGCGGCGGCCACGAAGGCGCCGCCCATCGCTATCAGTGTGTCGGCGTGTCCGATGCTTTCACTCCCAAAGAGTCGTTGGTCCCGTGAGGCAGGGGACGGAAGGCTTTTACTTAGTTTACCTTACTGTTGGTTGGTCCCTCGATCGGTGCTCGGGTTTTCCCCACCCCCGATCCGCCAGCAGCCGCCATGGTTCGCGGACGTCGTGCTCCGTAGCTTCGAGATATCGGCTCGAGGAGAGGACACGACATGGGGCTGCGCCGCAGCAAGCGACACCAGGCGGACCAGGGACCGGAGATCGCGGGTACCCCTGGCCTCGCCGTCGAACTCCGCGGCGTCCGGCGGCAGTACGGCCGCGGGAGCTCTGCCGTGCACGCGCTCGCGGGTGTGGATCTCGCGCTTCTGCGCGGCACCTTCACCGCCGTGATGGGCCCGTCCGGGTCCGGAAAGTCCACCTTCCTGCAGTGTGCCGCGGGCCTCGACCGGCCGTCGGCGGGATCCGTACGGCTCGGTGGCACCGAGATCACCGGCATGAGCGAGAACAAGCTCACCGAACTGCGCCGCAGCCGCCTGGGCTTCGTCTTCCAGGCCTTCAACCTGCTGCCGTCCCTGACCGTGGAGCAGAACGTCCTGCTCCCGATGCGCCTCGCCGGACAGCGGCAGGACCGCCGCCGCGCGGCCGAGGTGCTGGCCCGGGTCGGGCTCGCCGACAAGGCGCGCCGCCGGCCCGGCGAGCTCTCCGGCGGCCAGCAGCAGCGCGTCGCCATCGCCCGCGCGCTGGTCACGTCGCCGGACGTGGTCTTCGCGGACGAGCCGACCGGCGCGCTGGACACCGGCACCGCGACCGAGGTCCTCGGCCTGCTCCGGCACGCGGTGGACACCCTCGGCGCCACGGTCGTCATGGTCACCCACGACCCGTCGGCCGCCGCGTGGGCGGACCGGGTGCTCTTCCTCGCCGACGGCGTCTTCGCCGACCGCCTCGACGGCGGCTCCGCGGAGCAGATCGCGACGCGGATGACCGCGCTCACGGCCCGTACCGGAGCAATGGTGGGGGCCGCGGCGTGAGAGGCCCCAATGGCCTCGCCCGCGCGGCCATCCGCTTCAAACCCGCGTCCTTCGCGGGCACTTTCGTGGCGCTGATGATGTCGGCGCTGATCGTCTCGGCCTGCGGCATCCTGCTGGAGACCGGCGTACGCGCCTCGGCACCGCCGGAGCGGTACGCGGACGCGCCGGTGGTGGCGGCCGCGGACCAGTACGCGCACATGGTCACGGGCAGCGGCGACGACCGCTCGGACTCGCCGCAGCTGCTGCCGGACACGGCGCGGGTGGACGCCGGGCTGGCGGCGAAGGCCGCGCGGGCGCCGGGGGCGAAGGCGGCGGTGCCGGACTTCACCTTCCCGGTACGGACCGGGGACGGCGGTTCGCGGGCGGCCGGCGACGGGTCCCAGGAGCCGGCGGGCTCCGCGCCCGCGCGCGAACTGCGGGTCCCGGGCGGTGCGCTCACCGCCCACGGCTGGGGCGCGCACGCTTTCACCGGGACCGGACTCGCTTCCGGTGCCGGGCCCGGCACGGGCGAGGTCGCACTCGACGCCGCCACCGCCCGCGCCGCCAAGGTCGCCGTCGGCGACACCGTCGCGCTCGAAACGGCCGCCGGACGGCAGGAGTTCCGCATCTCAGGGCTGGCCACCCCCGGCGCCGGGGACGCGGCCGGACCCGCCGACGCCGACGCCGGGACGGGCGGCAAGGCGACCGCCTGGTTCGCCGACTCCCAGGCCCCCGCCCTCGCAGGCCACCCCGGCAAGGCCGACGCCATCGCCGTACTCGCCAAGCCCGGCACCGACCCGGGAGCCCTCGCCGCCTCCGTAAAGAAGGCCCTCGCCGGCTCCGCCGCCAAGGTCCACACCGGCGACGACCGCGGCGCCGTCGAGGACCGCGGCGTCGACTACAGCAAGGAGATGCTCACCGGGCTCGGCGGGTCCTTCGGCGGCATCGCGACCATGGTCGCGGCCTTCACCGCCGCCGGAACCGTCGCGCTGTCCGTCGCCCAGCGCGCCCGCGAGTTCGCGCTGCTGCGCGCCATCGGCGCCACCCCGAAGCAGATCCGCCGCGCGGTCGCCGCCGAGGCGCTGCTGGTGGCGCCCCTCGCCGGGCTCGTCGGCTGCGTGCCCGGCATCGGGCTCGCGCACTGGTGGTTCGGGCAGCTGCAGGACCGCGGGGCGATTCCGGATGCCGTGCAGGTGCACGTCTCGTTCATCCCGCTCGTCACCGCCGTCGGCGCCGGGCTGCTCACCGCGCTCATCGCCGGGTGGGCGGCGGGCCGCAGGCCGTCGAAGATCAAGCCGGGGCAGGCGCTCACCGAGGCGTCGCTGGAGCGGCTGCGGCCCGGCATCATCCGTACCTTCCTGGGCCTGGCCGCCGTGGCCGGCGGCGCCTTCTTCGCCGCCTTCGCGGGCAGCGCGGCCGGGGAGGACGCGGCCACCGCGTCGCTCGGCGTCGTCATGTGCTTCATGCTCGCCGTCGCGCTGCTCGGCCCGCTGGTGGCGCGCGCCTGCGCGGGCCTGTTCGGGCTGCCGCTGCGCGGCGCGGGCGCCCCCGCCGAACTCGCCGCCGCCAACTCCCGCGCCGGCGCCCGCCGCCTCGCCTCCGCGATCACCCCGATCGCGCTCGCCATGGCCTTCGCCTCGACCCTCGTCTTCATGCATACGAGCGAGAGCCACGTCGCGGACAAGCAACTGCGCGCGGGCGTCACCGCCGACCACGTCGTCACCAACCCGGCCGGCCTCCCGGCCCACGCGGCGACGGACGCCGCCCGCGCGCCCGGCGTCAAGGCGGCCGTCGGCGTACTCAACGCCCAGCTGCTGGTACCCGTCGGCTCCGGCGGCGACAAGTGGCTGCAGGGCACGGCGGCGCAGGGGATCTCGGCGTCCGGCGGGCAGCTCGCGAAGGTGCAGGACCTGGACGTACGGGAGGGGAGCCTCGACCGGGTCGGCAAGGGCCGTATCGCCATCGACAAGACCCTGGCGACCGGCGCCCACGTCGGCCTCGGCGACCGGCTGCCGGTCTATCTCCCGGACGGCACCAAGGCGCGCCCCGAGGTCGTCGCCGTCTACGGCCGCGGCATCGGCCTCGCCGCCGTCACCATGGACCGCGCGTCGCTGGCCGGGCACGTCACGTCGCCGTTCGACAGCACGCTGCTGGTACGGGGCGGATCGGACAAGCCGCTCGCGGCCCTCGGCGCGGTCACCGACGCCTCCGGCTTCGCGACCGAGCAGAACCTGGACCGCGAGCTGAACGCCTGGGCCAACAACACCATGGCCGCGGTCCTCGGCGGCTTCGCCGCCATCGCCGCCGCCAACACCCTGGTGATGACGGTCCTCGCCCGCCGCCGCGAGCTGAGCACCCTCCGCCTGGTGGGCACCACCCGCCGCCAGGTGATGGGCATGCTCCGCTGGGAGAGCCTGCTGGTGTCGCTGGCGGGAGTGGGCCTGGGCACGGCGATCGCCGTGGTCACGCTGGTCCCGATGATGCGCGGACTGACCGGGGAGGGGCCGTACGTACCCCCGCTGGTGTACGGCTCCTTCGCGGCCGCCGCGGCGGCGCTGGCGCTGCTGGCGGTGACGCTGCCGGGGCGGGCGGCGCTGCGGAACCGGGCGTAGCCCGGACCGCTCGCGCCCGCCCGCGCCTCAGAGCAGCGACTTCAGCTTTCCGCGGTGGTTGCTCTTGGCGGCGTCCTTCTTGCCGGTGTTCTGCTTGAAGGCCCAGTCCATCTTGGGCTCCATCGCCCAGCGGAAGGCCCGCTGGAACGGTGGCGTGCACAGGAAGGTGATCAGGCCGACGGCGAGGATGGTGACCACGATCGCGCCCCACGGGGTGTGGACCCAGTCGTTCTCCTCGTACCAGCCCCAGAAGCGCGAGCCCTTCGCGACGAAGCCGTGCAGCAGGTAGCCGTACAGCGTGCCGGTGCCGAGCACGGTGAACCACATCTTGCGGCGCGGCACCCAGGCGAAGAAGCAGGCGCACAGCACCATCGAGGCGCCGAAGAGGGCGAGCGTCATCACGCCGCCGTACCAGGCGTGCGGCGCCGCCAGCTCCTGGGCGGAGTCGCGGCGGTAGAACCAGGCGGCGCTCATCCGCGGGGCCGCCCAGTAGGCGACCAGCAGGGCGAAGCCGAAGACCGGCAGCGACATGAAGCGGCCGCGCCAGCTGTGCACCAGCTGAAAGTGCTCAGGCTTGATGAACAGGCCGATGACGAAGAACGGCATGAACTGCAGCACCCGCTGCAGATCCAGGTCGTCGCCGATCTCCGGGCTCATCGCGGCGAGGGCGGCGATCGCCAGCGCGAGCGGCACCGGCCACTTGATCACCTTCCAGATCGGGGTGGTGACCCGCCAGACGAAGAGGGCGATCAGGAACCAGGTCAGATACCAGGGGTCCAGGATGCTGAAGGCATAGCCCGGGTCGTCGTCCGCGTACCTCTTGAAGAGGGTGTACGCGATCTCGAACAGGATGTACGGCACCAGCACGCCGGTGACCAGGCGCTGGATGCGCTTGCCGGTCATGTCGAAGTTCCGCGACATGAAGCCGGAGATCATGATGAAGGCCGGCATGTGGAAGGCGTACACGATCATGTACAGGGCGGCGGCGGCCCTGCTGTCGCCGCGCAGCGGCTCCCAGGCGTGGCCGCAGGCGACCAGGACGATCGCGAGGTACTTCGCGTTGTCGAAGTACGGGTCGCGGCCCTTCGGCTTCGGCTTGGGCGCGGGCGGCCCGGCCTGAGCGGCGGCGTCGTCCTGGCCCGGGCGGGGCCGGTCGGGGCGCCGGGGGGCTTCCTGGTGGGGGGCCGGGAAGCGGGTGTCGGCATCGGCGGGGGCGTGCGGGTGCAGCGAGCTAGTCACAGGCGCCCTCCCACCGGTGGCCGGGGGTGGGGGACCCGTGCCGCACTGCACGAGCGGGGATAAAGGCAGCGGGGAACATCCCAGGAACCATAGCCTCCACGTACCTCGGGAGTAAATTCAAAGTGGACTCATCTCACACTTCCCGTGTCGAGTGCCCGTTCGTCTATGAATTACTCGTGCTCCGGCAGCCGGGATGACGTGCTTTGATCGGCAACTTGTCAGGGTTTGTCCGACCTAAAAGCGACATAACCGCCGCGGATGGCGATCGCGATATGCCCGACTCATCGTGACTTGCCGGACCGTGTTCGTATCTGCGGCGCATCAACTGGGCCGTCTCCACGGGCGATCTCCGCGGCGCTTCCGTGAATTCCCTGTGCGGTATTGGTGTGTATGGAAACCATCGCTCGAAAATGCCTGCCCAATCGCCGCGGGGGGCGCACGGGGGCGGTCCGATTGCTCCGGCTCCCTACCACGCGCGCCGATTAGTGGCAGGATGGAACTGCAGGGCGGCGTGCGGGCGGTGCGCCTCTCTGGGCGGCGTTCGTGAAGCAAGGGGTGATCAGGCGTGGCCATTTCACTGTCTGTGGTGCTGATGCTGGGGATCATCCTCGTCGTGCTCATGCGCGGCGGCTCCATCAAGGCCGGCCCAGCCATCGTCGCGGTGCTCTTCGGCTTCTTCCTCGCGTCCACGGGAGCGGCTCCGGAAATAAGGGACTTCCTCGACCAGATCGCGGAGTCGATCAGCGCGGTGGGCACGTAGCGGCGGGCGCGGCCCCTGGTCTCAGCCCTTGGTCTCAGCCCCGGTCCGGGCCCGGCGTAGATCCGGCGTAGATCCGGTCAGGATCTGAGAAGCACTCGCGCCCCGGCCCGCATAGCCTGTCGGTCATGGACTCGAAGAAGACCGCGGCGCAGCCGCACCCCGCCGACAGTCACGATCTTCTCCGCGTGCACGGCGCCCGCGAGAACAACCTCAAGGACGTCGACGTCGAGCTGCCCAAGCGGCGGCTGACCGTCTTCACCGGCGTCTCCGGCTCCGGCAAGAGCTCCCTGGTCTTCGACACCATCGCCGCCGAGTCGCAGCGGATGATCAACGAGACCTACAGCACCTTCGTGCAGGGCTTCATGCCCACGATGGCCCGTCCCGAGGTCGACGTGCTCGACGGCCTGACCACCGCCATCACCGTCGACCAGCAGCGGATGGGCGCCGACCCGCGCTCCACCGTCGGCACCGCCACCGACGCCAACGCGATGCTGCGCATCCTCTTCAGCCGCCTCGGCAAGCCGCACATCGGCCCGTCCAGCGCCTTCTCCTTCAATGTCGCCTCGGTCAGCGCCAGCGGCGGCATCACCGTCGACCGGGGCGCGGACAAGACCAAGACCGAGAAGGTCACCTTCACCCGCACCGGCGGCATGTGCACCCGCTGCGAGGGCCGCGGCAAGGTCTCCGACATCGACCTCACCCAGCTCTACGACGACTCCAAGTCGCTCTCCGAGGACCCCTTCACCATCCCCACCTACACCGGCGACGGCTGGGTGGTGCGGGTGATCAGGGACTCCGGCTTCTTCGACCCGGACAAGCCGATCCGGGACTACACCAAGAAGGAGCGGCACGACTTCCTCTACCGCGAGCAGTGCAAGGTGAAGATCAGCGGGGTCAACCTCACGTACGAGGGCCTGATCCCGAAGATCCAGAAGACCTTCCTGTCCAAGGACCGCGAGCAGATGCAGCCGCACATCCGCGCCTTCGTCGACCGGGCGGTCACCTTCGCCGAGTGCCCCGAGTGCGACGGCAGCCGGCTGAGCGAGGCGGCCCGCTCCTCGAAGATCAAGAAGGTGTCGATCGCGGACGCCTGCGCGATGGAGATCCGCGACCTGGCGGAGTGGGTACGGGGCATCAAGGACTCCTCGGTCGCCCCCCTGCTCACGGCGCTGCAGCAGACCCTCGACTCGTTCGTGGAGATCGGCCTCGGCTATCTCTCGCTGAACCGCGCCTCCGGCTCACTGTCCGGCGGCGAGGCCCAGCGCGTGAAGATGATCCGCCACCTCGGCTCCTCGCTCACGGACGTCACCTACGTCTTCGACGAGCCGACCGTCGGCCTGCACCCGCACGACATCCAGCGGATGAACAATCTCCTGCTGCGGCTGCGCGACAAGGGCAACACGGTCCTGGTCGTCGAGCACAAGCCGGAGGCCATCGCGATCGCCGACCATGTGGTGGACCTCGGCCCCGGCGCGGGTACGGCGGGCGGCACCGTCTGTTACGAGGGCACGGTGGAGGGGCTGCGGGCTTCGGACACCATCACCGGGCGGCACCTGGACGACCGGGCCGCACTGAAGGACTCGGTCCGTACGCCCAAGGGCACGCTGGAGATCCGCGGCGCGAAGGCGAACAACCTCAAGGACGTCGACGTCGACATCCCGCTCGGGGTGCTCACGGTCGTGACGGGCGTCGCGGGCTCCGGCAAGAGCTCGCTGATCCATGGCTCGCTCGGCGCGTCCAACGACGACGTGGTGTCCGTCGACCAGACCGCCATCCGCGGCTCCCGGCGCAGCAACCCCGCCACGTACACGAGCCTGCTCGAGCCCATCCGCAAGGCCTTCGCCAAGGCCAACGGCGTGAAGCCGGCGCTCTTCTCCGCCAACTCCGAGGGCGCCTGCCCCACCTGCAACGGCGCCGGGGTCATCTACACCGACCTGGCGATGATGGCGGGCGTCACGACGACCTGCGAGGAGTGCGAGGGGAAGCGCTTCCAGGCCTCGGTTCTGGAGTACACCTTCGGCGGCAAGGACATCAGCGAGGTCCTGGCCATGCCGGTGACCGAGGCGGTGGACTTCTTCGCTACGGGCGACGCGAAGACCCCGGCCGCCCACAAGATCCTGCAGCGCCTGTCGGACGTCGGCCTCGGCTACCTCACCCTCGGCCAGCCGCTCACCACCCTCTCCGGCGGCGAACGCCAGCGCCTGAAGATGGCCACACACATGAGCGACAAGGGCGGCATCTACGTACTCGACGAGCCGACGACGGGCCTGCACCTGGCGGACGTGGAGCAGCTGCTGGGCCTGCTGGACCGCCTCGTCGACTCCGGCAAGACGGTCATCGTCATCGAGCACCACCAGGCGGTGATGGCGCACGCGGACTGGATCATCGACCTGGGTCCGGGGGCGGGCCACGACGGCGGCGAGATCGTCTTCGAGGGGACGCCGGCGGCGCTGGTAAAGGACCGCTCGACCTTGACGGCGGAGCACCTGGCGGAATACGTAGGAGCCTGAGCGAGGGCTCGCCGTGCGCGACGATGAGATGGGGGTACGTCGATGTACGAGTTCTACCTGGCGGATGCGGCAAGGGCGGCGGGGGCGACGGTCGGCCGCCTGTTCATGCTGGCCGTTCTGATCCTCGTAGTGATCTTCGTGATCCGGCGGATCAGCAACCGCCGGAAGTGAAGTGACCGGCCGCCGCCCTGACCCGGTCGACATGTCCCCGGTCAGCAGCAGCGGAAGCCTGTCGCCAGGGCCGTCACTGCGTCGTCGCCTCCCCGGGAATCCGGCCGCCGCCCGAGCCGAGCCCCGCGGCCGCCAGCTCCGCCTTCTCCTCCTTGGTGGGGAAGAGCTGCGCCGGGGCGGCGTACCGGGATTCGGTGTGCGGCTCCTCATGGCTGACCACCGACTCCGGGTTGCGCAGCGACTTGATGCAGACGCGAGCCGCGTCGACCATGACCACGACCACCAGGATCGCGAAGATCGCGGAAAGCACGCCGTCCACCGTCGTGTTGGTGACGACGGTGTGCGCGTCGTCGAGGGCCTTGCCCTTCAGCTCGCCGGAGTCGATGCCCTTCTGCGCGACATCGCCCTGCGCGAAGAAGCCGACCCGCGGGTCGTCGGAGAAGACCTTCTGCCAGCTCGCGGTGAGCGTGACGACGGCGACCCAGGCCAGCGGAACGCCGGTCACCCAGGCCCACTTCAGCCGCCCGGACTTGATCAGCAGGGTGGTGCAGACGGTGAGCGCCACGGCGCCGAGCAGCTGGTTGGAGATGCCGAAGAGCGGGAAGAGCTGGTTGATCCCGCCGAGCGGGTCGCGGACGCCGACCCACAGGAAGTAGCCCCACAGCGCCACGACGACCGCGCTGGTGGCGACCAGGCCGGGCCACCAGCTGACCCGCTTGAGCGGCTTGTAGAGGTTGCCCAGGGTGTCCTGCAGCATGAACCGGCCCACGCGCGTCCCCGCGTCGACGGCGGTGAGGATGAACAGCGCCTCAAACATGATCGCGAAGTGGTACCAGAACGCCTTCATGCTGTCCCCGGTCACCTCGGAGAAGACCTGCGCGACCCCCAGGGCGAAGGTCGGCGCGCCGCCCGTACGGGACAGCAGCGTCGGCTCCTCGACGGATGCCGCGGCCGCGGCGAGCGCCTCGGGCGAGATGGTGAAGCCCAGCCCGCGGATGGCCTCCGAGGCGGATTGCGCGGTCTCGCCGATTACGGTCGGCGCCGAGTTCATCGCGAAGTACAGGCCCGGGTCCAGTACGCAGGCGGCGATGATCGCCATGATGGCCACCGACGACTCCATCAGCATCGACCCGTAGCCGATCATCCGGATCTGCGGCTCCTTCTCGACCATCTTCGGCGTGGTGCCGGAGGAGATGAGCGCGTGGAAGCCGGAGAGCGCGCCACAGGCGATGGTGATGAAGACGAACGGGAACAGCGAGCCGGCGAACACCGGGCCCGTACCTGCCGTTGCGAACTCCGTAACGCCCTCCATCTTCATGGTCGGTGCGGCCACGAGGACGCCGATGAAGAGCAGCGCAATCGTGCCGAGCTTCATGAAGGTGGAGAGGTAATCGCGGGGTGCGAGCAGCATCCACACCGGCAGGATCGACGCCACAAAGGCGTAGATCACCATCCAGATGACCAGCGTCTCCTTGCTGAGCGTGAAGGCGTCGGCCCAGGAGGACTCGGCCACCCAGCGGCCCGCGATCAGGGCGAGGAGCAGCAGCGCGACGCCGATCAGGGAGACCTCGGCGACCCGGCCCGGCCGGATCACCCGCAGATAGAAGCCCATGAACAGCGCGATGGGGATCGTCATCCCGATGGAGAACACGCCCCACGGCGACTCGGCCAGCGCGTTGACGATCACCAGCGCCAGCACCGCCAGCAGAATGATCATGATGGCGAAGACCGCGACCAGCGCGGCCGCGCCACCCACCGGCCCGATCTCCTCGCGCGCCATCTGGCCGAGCGAGCGGCCATTGCGCCGGGTGGAGAAGAAGAGCACCACCATGTCCTGCACGGCACCCGCGAAGATCACGCCGGCGACGATCCAGATCGTGCCCGGCAGATAGCCCATCTGCGCGGCCAGCACCGGGCCGACCAGCGGCCCCGCGCCCGAGATCGCCGCGAAGTGGTGTCCGAGCAGCACTCTGCGGTCGGTCGGGTGGAAGTCGACCGCGTTGTCCAGCCGCTCGGCCGGGGTGGCACGCGTCTTGTCGACCTTCAGCACCCGATGGGCGATGAATTTCGAGTAGAAGCGATAGCCGATCGCGTACGAGCCCAGGGCCGCGGCCACCATCCAGGCCGCCGACACCTCCTCCCCACGGGACAGGGCCAGCACCGACCAGCCGATGGCGCCGACCACGGCGACGAGCGTCCAGATCAGGATGGATTTCGGGGCGGGTCTCGTGTTTCGGGCGCCGTTGAGGGACACGATTGCTCCAGGTATCGGGGTCGATGGGCCGGCGGATGCGCCTGCGTGAAGGTGGTTGCTGTCGGCCGCGATTCGGTTGACAGCGGCGTCAGCGTTCGTCGCCCGTCGGGACTTCGGGTCGCTCCGCCCGCTGCCTGATGACGTAGGCGCAGGTCAGCAGGATCGCGCCGAGCGGGACCCACAGGAACTGGTACCAGTAGAAGAAGGGCCAACCGAACAGCTGCGGATCCTGCCGCATGAACGCCGGTGTGAGCAGCGGCCCCGCGATCACGGCCGCCAGGCAGACGCGGCCTGCCGTACGGGTATGCGTCGGACCGACCGGCGAACGGCGTTGTTCGGACATGCCTCAGCCACCTCTCGATAGCCGCCGGAACCATTATCCGTGCAGGTCAGAGATAACTCTGTACGGAATCCTTCCCGGCGTTACAGGACTGTTCAATGGCTTGAATGGATGGTTCACTCCTGGATTGTCAGGCCCTTTCTCCTCCTAGCTGATGACGCTTCCGGCCCTCGCCGTGCCACCCGGCAGGGGGCCGCGTCCGGTAGTTGCGTACGGGCCCGTGAGGGTTTACCGCGCTGTGGCCGGATTTCCACCGACGAGCGTGGAGGAGTCATGAGCAACGTCGTCCCGGCGATCACCTGTGCGGCCGTGGTGCTGGTGGCCTCGGCCATCGCGCTGAGAGGTGCTCGCTTATCGTCGGCCGGCACCGGGGTCAGGGCGGACCTCGAGGACTGGGCACTGGCCGACCGCCGCCAGGGCAGTGTCCTCATCTGGTGTCTGCTCGGCGGCACCATCTACACCGCGTACACCTTCACGGCCGTGCCCGGCGCCGTGTTCACCTCGGGCGGGATGGGGTTCTACGCGCTGCCGTACACGGTCCTCATCTGCGTGATCGCCTTCGTCCTGCTGCCGCGCCTGGCGGCCACGGCGCGGGCCCACGGGCACATCACGGCCGCCGACTTCGTACGGGAACGCTACGGGTCGCCGCTGCTGGCCCTGGCCGTCTCCCTCACCGGCATCTTCGCCACGATGCCGTACATCGCGCTCCAACTGCTCGGCCTCAGAGCGGTGCTGAGCGTGCTCGGCCTGCGCTCCGACGGGCTCGCGGGCGACGCCGCGCTGACGGCAGTCTTCGCCGTGCTCGCCGTCTCCACCTTCCGGTACGGGCTGCGCGCGCCGTCCCTGGTCTCGGTGGTCAAGGCCGTGCTGATCGTGGGCTCGACGCTCGCCCTCGGCGGCCTCATCCTGTCCCGGCTGGGCTCGCCGGCCACCCTCTTCTCCCGGGCGGGCGCCGCGCTCACGGCCGACGACGGGGCCTCCGCCCTCGTGCCCCACCCCGAACTCGCCCCGGCGTACATGTCCCTCGCCGTGGGCTCGGCCCTGGCGCTGTTCGCCTTCCCGCATGTGCTGATGGTGGCGTTCTCCGCGCGCTCCAACCGGGTGCTGCGCCGGTCCTCCGTCACCCTCCTGGGCTGGACGGCCATGCTCGGCCTCTTCGCGCTCTTCGGCATCGCGGCGCTCGCGGCCAAGGCCGAACCGCCGCCGGGCCGCAGCGAACTGGCGATACCGCTGCTCATCCTGGACCTCGCGCCGGGCTGGGCGGCCGGGCTGCTGCTGGGCGCACTCATCGTCGCGGCGCTGGTGCCGGCCGCGGTGATGTCCATCGGCGCGGCGACGCTGTTCGCGCGGAACGTGTACCTGGAGTTCGTCAACCCGACCGCGACGGCCGCCCAAGTGACCAGGATGGCCCGGCTGATATCGCTGATCGTCAAGCTGGGCGCGCTCGCCTTCGCGCTCGGGCTGCGCGACCAGGCCGCGATCAACCTGCATCTGCTCGGTGCCGTATGGGTGCTGCAGATCGTGCCCGCCATCGCGCTCGGGCTGCTGCGCCGGACACCCCACTGGGGCGCCCTGCTGGCCGGCTGGCTGCTCGGCATGGTGACCGGGACCGGGCTGGTCAACACGGGCGCGTTCTCCTCGCTGGTGCGGGTGTCGGTCGGGCCGGTCGACACCCAGATCTACGCGGGCGTGATCGGACTCGCGGTCAACATCGCCGTCGTTGCGGTGGCCAGCCCGCTGTTGGGCCGGCTCGGCGTGCCGCGCGGCCTGTCCGGGGTGCTGCGGCCGGACGGCTCCGCCCGTAACGGCGAGGCCGTGTCATGAGCGATGTCGTACGGAACACCGACAAGCCCTGGCGCCGCATCGCGCCCGTGCCGGTCGCACCGCCCGCTACCGAGGCCGAGCCGGGTGTCGACCTGCGGGACGTGGAGCGGGAGACCGCGCTGATCAGACTCTTCGACGGGCACCACGCCAAACTGGTGCGCCTGGCGGCTCTGCTGGGCGCGGAACAGGACGCCGAGGACCTGGTCGCCGAGGCGTTCTGCGAACTGCACCGCCGCTGGTACCGACTCCGTGCACCCGAGGCCGCACCCGCCTATCTTCGTTCCGTGGTGTGCAACCTCGTGCGGATGCGGATACGGCGCCTGCAGGTCTCGCGCCGCCATGCCAGCGTGGAGGTGGTCGACATCGCCTCCGCCGAGACCACCGCGATGCTGCACGAAGACCAGCGCCAGGTCGTGGAAGCGCTGAAGAACCTGCCCACCCGCCAGCGGGAAGCGCTGGTGCTCCGCTACTGGATGGACCTCAAGGAGAGGGAGATAGCCGAGGCGATGGGCATCAGTCCGGGTGCGGTGAAATCGCATACCTCCCGGGGGATGCACGCACTGTCCCGCGCCCTGGAGAACCGGTGATGAGCGTGGACGACCCCGAGGCCCGGCTGCGGGACACCCTCGACTCCCTGGCGTCGACGACGCAGCCGTCCCCGGACGCGTATGCGCGGGCCCGCGCGGAGTGGCAGCGGCGGGACCGGCGCCGGCGGCTGATCATGCTGGTGCTCGCCGTGCTGACCGTGATCGTCGCCGACGTGGTGGGCCTGTGGGCGCTGCACTCCCTCGCAGAGCCGGACACGCCGCCGCGCAAGGAGCGGGTCGACGTGATCGTGCAGCCCTGAACGGCGCCTGCGGGCCGCGGAGTCGACTCCGCGGCCCGCAGGTCCTTGCTGCCCGTACGTACCCTCAGCTCATCTCGCGGGACAGCCGCCACATCGCGTCGGCGACCCGCTCCACGTCCTCCTTCTGGTGGAACAGGTGCGTGGAGACTCGTACCACCTGGTGGTTCTTGGACGAGCCGATCACCGGGAAGTCGCTGGTGCGGATCACGATGCCGTGCTCGTCCTTGAGCCGGGCGACGAACTTCGTCGCCTTGTCCGCGTCGTAGATATCGTCCCGGTCGCGGAAGGGTGCGAACGAGGTGAGCGCGCACACCAGCCGGGGGTCGTCCTTCGGCGAGTACAGGGACTTCACGCCCCACCGCTCGGCGATGAGCTCCTTGAGATAGCCGGAGAGCCCGAGGACATGCTTCTCGATCCGCTGCCGGCCGATGCGGTCCCAGATCTCGCAGACATTGCCGACGCCGGCCATGATCGCCAGGCTGCCGTTGCCGACGGACTGCAGGTCTGCGGCGATGTCGTAGCTCTCCTTGGGTCCGTCGGAGCGCGGCGGCCGGCCGCCCTCGGCCGGATAGCCGCTCGACACCACGGGCCAGAACTCCGGCAGCGGGTTCGGGTTGTGGCGCGACAGCACCTTGTTGCGGATGTAGAGGACGCCGGTGCCGCCGGGCCCGCACTGCCACTTCGCGGCCGAGCCGGCGAGGAAGTCCACGCCCAGCTCATGGAAGTTGTACGCCATCATCCCGGGTATGTGCGCACCGTCCACGAGCGTGGTCAGCCCGTGCTCCTGCGCGAGCCTGGCCAGCATCTTGATCGGCAGCATGGTGCCCGTCTTGTACGTGGGCGCGGAGAACAGCAGCACCTTGGTGCGCGAGGTGATGGCCTTCCGGAACAACTCCACGTAGTCCTCGGCCCGCTGGTCATTGCCGACGGGAAGCGCCACCCGCTTGATCACCACGCCGTGGCGGTCGTGGGCCAGCGCCATCGGCACGTTGCCGCCGGAGTGCTCGTGGTTGGTGGTGAGGATCTCGTCGCCGTCCTTCAGCGCGAGACCGGCGATGACCTTCGACATGCCGTCGGTGGTGTTGTGCGAGATGACGAGCTCGTCCGGGTCACAGCCGTAGCCGCGGGCCGCCACCGCGCGTACGTCCGCAAAGTTGCTGTACGCGGAGATCGCCCCGACGGCCACCTCGCGGTGCACCCGGTCCACGGTCTGCAGCACCTCGCGCGGCGGCGACCCGACGGTGCCGACATTCATGAAGAGCACGTCCTTGTCGAGGACGAACAGGCGCCGCACGGCGTCCCAGTAGCCCTTCGACGAGGGCGGCGGCAGCGCGGCCGAGCGGGCGGCCGACGCGGTGCCGGCCGCGGTGGGCGTTGCGGCGCGGGCGGAGGGGACGGCCAGCGTCCCCAGTCCCACGCTCGCGGCGCCGCCCCCGATGAGACCGGCGAAGGCGCGGCGGGAAACCCCGGTCGCCGGGCCGGTGTTGAGCCTCGGTATCGCCATGTCAGATCCCTTCATCGTACGGCGATTGCTGATATTTCGACCTTGGCGTCCCGCGGCACCCTGGCCGCCTCGACCGTGGCTCGCGCGGGCGGCGCCCCCGCGCCGAAGAACTCGGCATAGGCCGCGTTGAAGCGGTCGAAGTCATCGAGATCGGCGAGATAGACGGTGGTCGAGACGACGCTCCGCAGCGACATCCCGTCCGCCCTGAGCACGGCCCGGACATTGCGCAGCACCTGCCGGGTCTGCTCCTCGACGGTGGCGCCCGCCGGGATGGACCCGGTCTTCGGGTCGATGGGGAGCTGCCCCGAGATGAAGGTCAGGTTCCCGGCGGAGATCCCCTGCGAGTACGGCCCGATGGCGGCGGGCGCGTCGGGGGTGGAGATCACCCGGTGCCGGTGCTGCCGGTCCCCGTGATCGGCACTGGCCGAGGCCCCACCAACCCCCACCACCAGCAAGCCGGCCGCAGCCACGGCCCCCAGGACCCGCCCCCGGCCCCGGGTCCGAAGTGAATTCGAGCTCTGCATTCGTTGCCCTCCCGCACACATCAGCACATGGACGCGCCCGCCCTTTCGGGGCGCTGTGTGCTGTTTGGTTGCGGAAGGGCGGCCGGGGGTTTACCGGTTCCCGCGGTTTACGGGCGGGTGGCGGTGCCGATGATGTGTGCGGTCTTGGGGGCGAGCGGGGAGAAGGAGAATCCGAAGCGATCGAGGCGCTCGGTCCTGAAGCCGGCCGCGGCGATGGCCTTCCCCGTATCCCTGTTGACGTTGCAGCCGCCGGCGGCGCGGCGCCACAGCGGGTTGATCGCGTCCTCCAGCCATCCGCCGAGGCGGTTCCGGGCGCGCACGTGCTCGTAGAAGCGCAGCTCTCCGCCCGGGCGCAGCACACGGGCGATCTCGGCCAAGGCCGCGGGCGGGTCGCCGACGGTGCACAGCACCAGCGAGACGACCACGGCGTCGAACTCGCCGTCGCGGCCGGGCAGTCGGGCGGCCTGGCCGGCCAGGACCGTCACCGGCACGGCCGCGTCCGCGGCGGCGCGCTCGGCGGCCTCCCGCAGCGTGGCGTCGGGCTCGACGGCGACCAACTCCGTCACGGCGTCCGGATAGTGGCGGAAGCTGCGGCCCTGCCCCGCCCCGACCTCCAGCACCCGCCCGGCGAGCCCGTCGACGAGCCGGCGCCGGTGCTCGGCCGCGCCGCGCTGGTCGGCGACCTTGGCCATCCTCAGGTACTGGCGGGCGAAGCGCGGATTCTGCAGCGGCTCCAGATCACTCATGTGCCCTCCTTCGCTCGTTACGGCGGACGCGGGCGGGGCGCTTCAGGTTGCGGTGTTACGCGGTTACGCGCAGCAGTCGCAACCGGAGCGGCAGGCGTCGGCGTGCTGCGCCGGGTTTCCGCTCGCGTGGATCGCGCCTGCGGGGGCAGCGCAGCAGCCGTCGCCCTGCCATGCCGCGCGGCCTTCCTTCACGGCGATGGCGGCGATGGCCAGGGCGGCGATCGGATCAGCCAGGGACCAGCCGAAGAGGGAGTTGGCGAGCAGGCCGAGCAGCAGCACCGCGGAGAGATAGGTGCACAGCAGCGTCTGCTTGGAGTCCGCGACAGCCGAGGCGGAGCCGAGTTCGCGGCCGGCGCGGCGCTGGGCGGCGGACAGGAACGGCATGATCGCGAGGGAGAGGGCGGCGAGCACGATGCCCGGCGTGGAGTGCTCCGCTTCGGCGGCGCCGGTCAGCGCGCGCACGGATTCGAAGGTCACGTACGCGGCGAGGACGAAGAAGGACCCGGCAATGATCCGCAGGGTGCGCTGCTCGCGGGCCGCGCGCACCGCCTCGTCCTTGGCGGCGAACTGCCAGGCGACCGCGGCCGCGGAGGAGACCTCGATGACCGAATCCAGGCCGAAGCCGATGAGCGCGGTCGAGGATGCCACCGTCCCGGCAGTGATCGCGACGACCGCCTCGACGACGTTATAGGCGATGGTCGCGGCGACCAGCAGCCGTATCCGCCGGGCCAGCACGGCCTTGCGGTGCGGGGCGGGCCCGAGCGAGATCGCGGTCATCGTCAGCAGCAGCCCTTCTCGCCGGCGTCCGGGCAGCTGCGGTCCTCCGCCACGGCCAGGACGGCGTTGCGCAGGTCGTCGATGGCGTGCCCGAGGCGCGAGTCGGCGAGCTCGTACCGCACCCGGCGCCCGACCGGGGTGGCGACGACCAGGCCGCAATCGCGCAGGCAGGCAAGGTGGTTGGACAGCCGGGTACGGGAGATGCCGAGGGACTCGGCGAGATCGGCGGGGTAGGCGGGGCCCTCGCGCAGGGCCAGCAGCAGGCGGCAGCGGATCGGGTCGGCGAGCGCACGGCCGAAGCGGGAGAGCGCGTCGATGTCGGTGGCGAGAGTCAGCACACCCCTGACGATACAAGTCTTTCTGAATTCAGCAAATCATGAACCATCACGTCCGTCACGCTCTCGCGGGACCGCCCGCTCTCATTCGTGATCATGGGTCTGCGTAGCCGTCCACGAAGTAATCAAGGTCCGGGTTCGGTGGCCCGCAGCCCAAGATCTGATCGATGGCGGGCCAGGCATCGCGAGGCACCGGATAGCTGTGTACGTACCAGGGGTCGTCGAGAGCGGGTGGAACGCACTCGCGGATTGCGGCCAGTTGCTCTTTCGAGACCTGGTACTCGACGTGGAGTCGCTCGTCTTCCTTGCCGAACCCCGAGAGGACCCACTTCATGGCCGGAGGCTACCGCGCGGCCGGCGCGGGACCCTGAGAACGATCAAGGCCAGGCAGAGGAAATAGCCTCTGACCTGGCCTTGTGCCGTATCCGAGCGGGCGACGGGAATCGAACCCGCGTAGCCAGTTTGGAAGACTGGGGCTCTACCATTGAGCTACGCCCGCGGGTGCCGCCGATTGGTGTGCGGCACGGTGGGCATCGTAGCGGGTCGGGTGGGGCTTGCGCACACTCGTTGCCGTAGGTGATCGCCTGGGGTGGGCGTGCGGTGCGACCTGCGGGGTATTCGGGCGCTGCGGGGTGCTCCAGGCGTGTACCCTGCTGCTCGCACCAGCGGGGTGTGGCGCAGCTTGGTAGCGCGTCCGCTTTGGGAGCGGAAGGTCGTCGGTTCGAATCCGGCCACCCCGACCAGCAGTCCACCGGTCGCCGACGGTAGTCGGCCGGTGGCATGAGGTTCCTCACGATGATCCCGTTTCGGGAGCGCTTCAGCCTGCCGGTACTATGCAAGCTGCGCTCCCGTGTGTGCCCGCGCGGCACAGTGGCCATCGGCCCGGGCGGGGCGCTCCCCAAGCAGATCCCCCAAGATGTCAGCCCCAAGGAGACCGTACCGTGAAGAGCGCCGTGGAGAACCTGAACCCGACCCGGGTTCGGCTCACTGTCGAGGTGCCCTTCGAGGAGCTCAAGCCCAGCCTCGACGCGGCGTACAAGAAGATCAACCAGCAGGTCACGGTGCCGGGCTTCCGGAAGGGCAAGATCCCGGCGCGCGTCATCGACCAGCGGTTCGGTCGCGGCGCCGTGCTCGAGGAGGCCGTCAATGACGCGCTTCCGAAGTTCTACACCGAGGCTGTCAACGAGGGTGACCTCAACCCCCTCGGCCAGCCCGAGGTCGACATCACCGACCTCAAGGACAACGAGACCCTGACCTTCACCGCCGAGGTGGACATCCGCCCGGCGATCGAGATCCCGGACTACTCCGGCATCGAGGTCGAGGTCGACGCGGTCGAGGTCAGCGACGAGGACGTCGAGAAGGCCGTGGAGCAGCTGCGTGAGCGGTTTGCTTCTACGAGCCCCGTCGAGCGGGCCGCGGCCGAGGGTGACGTCGTCACCGTCGACCTCGAGGCCAAGGTCGATGGCGAGGTCCTCGAGGACGGCGTCGCCAGCGGCGTCTCGTACACCATCGGCTCCGGCGAGCTGCTCGACGGCATCGACGAGGCCGTCACCGGCCTGGAGGCCGGCGGCGAGGCCACCTTCACCTCCGAACTCAAGGGCGGCACCGCCGCGGGCAAGGAGGCCGAGGTGACCGTCAAGGTCACCCAGGTCGCCGCCCGTGAGCTGCCCGAGCTGGACGACGACTTCGCCCAGCTGGCCAGCGAGTTCGACACCCTCGAGGAGCTGCAGGCGGACAGCCGCAAGCGCCTTGAGCAGACCAAGAAGTACGACCAGGCGACGCAGGCTCAGGAGAAGGTCCTCGACGAGCTCATCGGGCTCATCGAGATCCCCGTCCCGGAGAAGCTCCTCGCGGACGAGATCCAGACCCGCAAGCACAACCTCGAGCACCACCAGCTCGGGCAGATGGGTCTCGACCTCGCCGGCTACCTGAAGATGCAGGAGAAGTCGGAGGAGGAGTTCGAGAAGGAGACCGAGGAGCAGGCGACCAAGGGCATCAAGACCCAGTTCGTCCTCGACGAGCTCGTCAACAAGGAGCAGGTGAACGTCGGCCAGGAGGAGCTCACCGAGCACCTCATGCGCCGTGCGGCCGGCTCCGGTATGTCGCCGGACCAGTTCGCCCAGGCTGTCGTCGAGGGCGGCCAGGTGCCGATGCTCGTCGGCGAGGTCGCGCGCGGCAAGGCCCTCGCCATCGTGGTCGAGGCCGCGACGGTCAAGGACACGAACGGTGAGGTCGTCGAGCTCGACGATGAGGATGAGACCGCGGAGACCGTGTCCGCGGAGTCCGCGGACGCGGGCGAGGTGACCGAGGCCGCCGACGAGAAGGCCGAGGCCACCGAGGCCAAGGCCGACGAGAAGGCCGAGGCCTGAGCCCTCCTGTACGTCCCTGGCGGGCCCCTGTCGCGCAGCTGCGTGGCGGGGGCCCGTCGGCGTCGTCCCTGGGGGCTCCGCCCCCAGACCCCCGTATCGCGCCTGGCGGCGCTCGTCCTCAAACGCCGGACTGGCTTGTAGTGGGCCTGCGCTCACAGCGAACAGTTCCGGAACCGGGATGGCACCTATCGACCAGCGCGTTAGGGTCCATAGCAAGTTAAAGAGAACCAGTAGGCGGCCCAGGGCCGCCGGACTACGCGAGCAGGTGGACACGTGACGAACCCGATGCTTTCCGCCCCGGGCGAGATGGCCGGCGGCCTCGGCGACCAGGTCTACAACAGGCTGCTCAACGAGCGGATCATTTTCCTCGGGCAGCCGGTCGACGACGACATCGCCAACAAGATCACGGCGCAGCTGCTCCTCCTTGCCGCCGACCCCGACAAGGACATCAACCTTTACATCAACAGCCCGGGCGGCTCGGTGACCGCCGGCATGGCGATCTACGACACGATGCAGTTCATCAAGAACGACGTCGTCACCATCGCGATGGGCCTCGCCGCGTCCATGGGGCAGTTCCTGCTCAGCGCCGGCACCCCGGGGAAGCGGTACGCGCTGCCGAACGCCGAGATCCTGATCCACCAGCCGTCGGCCGGCCTCGCCGGCTCCGCGTCGGACATCAAGATCCACGCCGAGCAGCTGATCCGTACGAAGAAGCGCCTGGGCGAGCTCTCCGCGCAGCACACCGGCCAGACCCTTGAGCAGTGGACCCACGACGCGGACCGCGACCGCTGGTTCAACGCCGAGGAAGCCCGGGACTACGGCCTCCTCGACCAGGTCATCGGCTCCGCCGCGGACATTCCGGGCGGTGGCGGCACCGGGGCGTAAGCGCCCGCGAGCCTTCTCCCGACGCCCCAGACCACCCCATCGCAGGACGGAACACCACGATGCAGAACTTCCCCGGCAGCGGCCTCTACGACCGCATGCAGGCCGAGCAGGCCGAGCGAGCCGACCGCGCCGCCCAGGGCGCCGGCGGCCTCGGCGCCGAGTCCCGTTACGTCATCCCGCGCTTCGTCGAGCGCACCTCGCAGGGCGTGCGCGAGTACGACCCGTACGCGAAGCTCTTCGAGGAGCGGGTGATCTTCCTCGGCGTGCAGATCGACGACGCCTCCGCCAACGACGTCATGGCGCAGCTGCTGTGCCTGGAGTCGATGGACCCGGACCGGGACATCTCCGTTTACATCAACTCGCCCGGCGGCTCGTTCACGGCGCTGACGGCCATCTACGACACCATGCAGTTCGTCAAGCCGGACATTCAGACCGTGTGCATGGGGCAGGCCGCCTCCGCCGCGGCCGTGCTGCTCGCCGCCGGCACCGCCGGCAAGCGGATGGCGCTGCCGAACGCCCGCATCCTCATCCACCAGCCGTACAGCGAGACCGGCCGCGGCCAGGTCTCCGACCTGGAGATCGCCGCGCAGGAGATCCTCCGGATGCGGACCCAGCTGGAGGAGATGCTGGCCAAGCACTCCAGCACCCCGATCGAGAAGATCCGGGACGACATCGAGCGTGACAAGATCCTCACCGCTGAGGACGCGCTCCAGTACGGCCTGGTCGACCAGATCGTCTCCACCCGCAAGATGTCCACGTCGATGGGCGGCTGAACCAGCTGATACGGCTGGCCGCAGCGGCGTATCGTCGAACCCCGGCCCCCCTGTGACGACCACTACCAAGTGAGTTGAGCGCAAGGGGGGCCGTTCGGGGGGTCCGGCAAGGTACCGTCGATAGGCAACCAGGTTCCGCCCGGCAAGCAAGCGCGGATCCCATGGCGAAGGGGAAGCACCTCGTGGCACGCATCGGTGACGGCGGCGACCTGCTCAAATGCTCATTCTGCGGAAAGAGCCAGAAGCAGGTGAAGAAGCTCATCGCAGGTCCCGGCGTGTACATCTGCGATGAATGCATCGACCTCTGCAACGAAATCATCGAGGAGGAGCTCGCCGAGACCTCCGAAGTGCGCTGGGACGAGCTGCCCAAGCCGCGCGAGATCTACGAGTTCCTGGAGAGCTATGTAGTGGGGCAGGAGGCCGCCAAGAAGGCGCTCTCCGTCGCCGTCTACAACCACTACAAGCGCGTCCAGGCCGGCGAGAACGGCACGATGAAGGGCGAGGACGGCATCGAGCTGGCCAAGTCCAACATTCTGCTGCTGGGCCCCACGGGCTCCGGCAAGACGCTGCTGGCCCAGACCCTCGCCCGGATGCTCAATGTCCCCTTCGCGATCGCCGACGCCACGGCGCTGACCGAAGCGGGCTATGTCGGCGAGGACGTCGAGAACATCCTGCTGAAGCTGATCCAGGCCGCTGACTATGACGTCAAGAAGGCCGAGACCGGCATCATCTACATCGACGAGATCGACAAGGTCGCCCGTAAGAGCGAAAACCCGTCGATCACGCGTGACGTCTCCGGCGAGGGCGTGCAGCAGGCGCTGCTGAAGATCCTTGAGGGGACCACCGCGTCCGTACCGCCGCAGGGCGGGCGGAAGCATCCGCACCAGGAGTTCATCCAGATCGACACCACGAACGTGCTCTTCATCGTGGGCGGCGCCTTCGCCGGCCTCGAGAAGATCATCGAGTCGCGGGCCGGCGCCAAGGGCATCGGCTTCGGCGCCACCATCCGCTCGAAGCGGGAGCTGGACGCCAGCGACCAGTTCCAGGAGGTCATGCCCGAGGACCTGGTGAAGTTCGGGATGATCCCGGAGTTCATCGGCCGGCTCCCCGTGATCACCTCCGTGCACAACCTCGACCGCGAGGCGCTCCTGCAGATCCTCATGGAGCCGAAGAACGCGCTGGTCAAGCAGTACCAGCGGCTCTTCGAACTCGACGGCGTCGAGCTGGACTTCGACACCCCCGCGCTGGAGGCCATCGCCGACCAGGCGATCCTGCGCGGCACCGGCGCGCGCGGGCTGCGCGCCATCATCGAAGAGGTGCTGATGTCGGCGATGTACGAGGTGCCGTCCCGCAAGGACGTCGCCCGCGTCGTCATCACCGAGGACGTCGTGCACTCGAATGTGAACCCGACGCTGGTCCCGCGCTCGCGCAGCGCCGAGTCCGGGCAGCGGCACGAGAAGAGCGCGTGAGCTCAAGACGTACGAAAAGGGGCCGCCCTCCGGAGGGCGGCCCCTTTTCCGTGTCCGTACGAACCCTTACTTGATCTCGACCCGCGTGTCCTGCCGCACCTGCGCCGTCGTCGACGACGCCTCCTCCAGGCTCGGGCCCTGCCCGGTCAGCACCGCCGTCGGGTCCGCGATCTGCACCAGCGCCATCGTGGAGCTGTCCGCCCACAGGCAGTTCGGGACGGTCGCGCTCTTGCCCTTCAGCTCGCCGCTGAGGATGGTGACCTTGATGTCCTGGCACTTCATCTTGGCGCCCTGGTCGAGGCCGGAGGGGTTCATCTCCTCGGGGCTGCCGACCAGCTCGGTCTTGGTGTTCCCGGACGCGTCGGAGTCCTTCGCCATGCCCTCGGCCATCTTCTCGAAGGCCTTGTCCAGGAGCGCCTCGGGGTCCTTGAAGGTGCCGTAGGCGCCGGCGAAGTTCAGGTTCTTCGCGCTCTCGCCCGTGCCCGACTTGTAGCCGGCGGAGACGTCGTCCGTGATGGTCGCCCCGAGCTGCTCCAGCTCGGCCTTCTCGGACTCGCTGAAGCCGGTGGTCGGGGTGTTGGACGGGTCCTTCTTGTACTGCCCGGCCACCGTCTCCGGGGTGGTGAGCTTGTACTTCTTCGCCGGGACCTTGGGCTTCTCCTTGCCCCCGTCCTTGCCCGCGATCTTGTCGTCCTTCTTGCCGTCGTCGTCATCGCCGCCGAGCAGCAGGTAACCGCCGCCGGCTATCACCGCGATGGCGGCGACGACGGCCACGATGATGCCGATCGTCTTGCCGTTGCCGCCGCCGCCCTGGCCGGGGGCCTGCGGCGGGGGCGGGGGCTGGCCGTAGGGGGTCTGCTGCTGGCCGTACTGCTGGTCGTAGCCGGGCTGCTGCTGGCCGTACGGGCCCGGGGCCTGCGGGGCTTGCGGCGCCTGCTGGCCGTAGCCCTGCTGGCCGCCCTGCTGCGGGTAGCCGTAGCCGGGCTGGCCCTGCGGCTGGCCGTACGGGTTCTGGTCCGGCTGCTGCTGGGGCTGGCCGTAGGGACCGGGCTGTCCATACGGACCTGGCTGACCGCCGCCGTACGGGCCAGGTTGCTGTGGCGGCTGGTTGTAGCTCATGTTGCGGTCCCCTCCGTGTGTGACTACTGGCGCACATACTGTCGAACCTCAGCTCTCTATGCGCGCCCGCCGCCGGTATTCGTCCGCTTCGCCCCACAATTCCTTACGGAATCTCCTCGACTGTTTGCGCGGCCCAAGGCATGCGCCACACCCCCGTAGACTGCATGGCGTGACCGACGCGACGAATCCCCAGAGCAGCGCAGCAGAACTTCCCACGCAGTACACCCCGGCGGACGTAGAGGCTCCGCTGTACGAGCGCTGGGTAGATCGCGGTTACTTCAAGGCGGACGCGAAGAGCGACAAAGAGCCGTACACCATCGTCATCCCGCCGCCCAACGTCACCGGCAGCCTGCACCTCGGCCACGCCTTCGAGCACACCCTGATCGACGCCCTCACCCGGCGCAAGCGGATGCAGGGCTACGAGACGCTGTGGCAGCCGGGCATGGACCACGCCGGCATCGCCACGCAGAACGTCGTCGAGCGCGAGCTCGCCAAGGAAGGCAAGTCGCGGCACGACCTCGGCCGCGAGGCGTTCATCGAGCGCGTCTGGCAGTGGAAGAACGAGTCCGGCGGCAAGATCTCCGGCCAGATGCGCCGCCTCGGCGACGGCGTCGACTGGGACCGCGAGCGCTTCACGATGGACGAGGGCTGCTCCGACGCCGTCCAGACGATCTTCAAGCGGCTGTACGACGACGAGTTGATCTATCGCGCCGAGCGCATCATCAACTGGTGCCCGCGCTGCCTGACCGCCATCTCGGACATCGAGGTGGAGTACCAGGAGGACGACGGCGAGCTCGTCTCCATCCGCTACGGCGAGGGCGACGCCTCGATCGTCGTCGCCACCACCCGCGCCGAAACGATGCTCGGCGACACCGCCGTGGCCGTGCATCCCGAGGACGAGCGCTATGCCCACCTCGTCGGCACCGAGATCGAGCTGCCGCTCACCGGCCGCCGCATCCCGATCGTCGCCGACGAGCACGTCGACCCCGAGTTCGGCTCCGGCGCGGTCAAGGTGACCCCGGCGCACGACCCGAACGACTTCGAGATCGGCCGCCGCCACAACCTGGAAAACCTCAACGTCCTCGACGAGCACGGCGTGATCACCGCGCACGGCCCGTTCCTCGGCCAGGACCGCTTCGAGGCCCGTAGCGCCATCGTCGCCGCGCTGCGCGCCGAGGGCCGCATCGTCGCCGAGAAGCGCCCGTACGTGCACTCCGTCGGCCACTGCTCGCGCTGCAAGACCACCGTCGAGCCGCGCCTGTCGATGCAGTGGTGGGTCAAGGTCGGCCCGCTCGCGAAGGCCGCGGGCGACGCGGTCCGCGACGGCCGGGTCAAGGTGCACCCGAAGGAGATGGAGTCCCGCTACTTCGGCTGGATCGACAACCTCAACGACTGGTGCATCTCCCGCCAGCTGTGGTGGGGCCACCGCATCCCGGTCTGGCACGGCCCGAACGGCGAGATCGTCTGCGTGGGGCCCGACGAGCAGCCCCCGACCGGCGACGGCTGGACGCAGGACACGGACGTCCTCGACACCTGGTTCTCGTCCGGCCTGTGGCCCTTCTCAACACTCGGCTGGCCCGAGCAGACCGAGAGCCTCGAAAAGTTCTATCCGAACTCCGTCCTGGTCACCGGCTACGACATCCTCTTCTTCTGGGTCGCCCGGATGATGATGTTCGGCCTGTACGCGATGGACGGCACCCCGCCGTTCCACACGATCGCGCTGCACGGCATGGTGCGCGACCAGTTCGGCAAGAAGATGTCGAAGTCCTTCGGCAATGCCGTGGACCCCCTCGACTGGATGGACAAGTACGGCTCCGACGCCGTCCGCTTCACCCTCGCCCGCGGCGCCAACCCCGGCGTGGACGTGCCGATCGGCGAGGACTGGGTGCAGGGCTCCCGTAACTTCGCCAACAAGGTCTGGAACGCCACCCGCTTCGCGCTGATGAACGGCGCGACGGTGGCGGGCCCGCTGCCCGCCGCGGAGTCGCTTTCGGCCACGGACCGCTGGATCCTGTCGCGCCTCAACGCCGTCGTCGCCGAGGTCGACGCGCATTACGAGGACTACCAGTTCGCGAAGCTCTCCGACGCCCTCTTCCACTTCGCGTGGGACGAGGTCTTCGACTGGTACGTGGAGCTGTCCAAGACCACCTTCGCCGAGGGCGGCCCGGCGGCCGACGCCTCGCGCCGCGTCCTGGGCGAGGTCCTGGACGTGACGCTGCGGCTGCTGCACCCGGTCGTCCCCTTCGTGACCGAGACGCTGTGGACGACGCTGACCGGCGGCGAGTCGGTCGTCGTCGCCGACTGGCCGTCCGACTCGGGCTTCCGCGACGCGGCCGCCGAGGCGGAGATCGCCAAGCTCCAGCAGGTCATCACGGAGGTCCGCCGCTTCCGCTCGGACCAGGGCCTGCAGCCGGGCCAGCGAGTCCCCGCCCGGATCGAGCTGTCCGGTACGGGCCTGGAGGCCCACGAGGCCGCCGCGCGGCAGCTGCTCCGGCTGCAGCCCGAGGGCGACGCCTTCAGCGCGACGGCGTCGCTGCCGGTGGCCGGCGCGAAGGTCTCCCTCGACCTCTCCGGCGCCATCGACTTCGCCGCGGAGCGCAAGCGCCTGACGAAGGACCTGGCGGCCGCCGAGAAGGAGAAGAAGCAGGCGGAGGCCAAGCTCGGCAACGAGGCCTTCCTGGCAAAGGCGCCCGACCAGGTGGTCGACAAGATCCGCACCCGCCTCACCACCGCCGAGGCGGACATCGCCCGCATCCAGGCGCAGCTGGAGTCGCTGCCGCAGGCGTAAACCCGCGGCCGCCCGCCCAAGGAGGGGTCGGGGTGGAGCGACGCCGCCGAAAAAACCCCCTTGGTCCTGCCAAGGTGCCCACAGAGGTTTTTTCGGTGGTGTCGTGGAACCCCGGCCCCGGCCCCGCTACTCCGCCGGCAGCGTGAACGCCACCAGCAAAAACTCCCCCAGCAGCATCAGCGTGCACGCAAGAAATGCCTTCCGCCGCGCTATCCCCTGCACCCGGTGCACATGATCCGTGCACTGCCACGCCAGCCACCCCCAGCACAGCGCCCGCGGCACCTCCAGCCACGCGGAGCCGACGGGCGCGACGTACGCGATGGCGCACACCGGCAGCGCGGAAAGCGGCGCCACGGTCCAGGGCACCGCGAGCGTGGCCCGAGCCGACCCCGTCCCGCCGAAGGCGACCCGTGCCGTCCAGGCCGCCGTCAGCCCCATCGCGATCCGCGCCAGCAGCAGCGCGACCACCATGCCGGCGAACCACACGGCTCCCTCGCCCACCGGCGTGCGCCCCTCGCTGATCATCCGGGCCTGGCCCGTATGCGCTGCGGCAAGGGCCACTTGAGCCCCGAGCGCCCCCAGCATGATCAACCCGCGCCGCAACCGCCCGGCCCGCGCCAACCACGGCCCCACGTCCAGCCGCCGCAGCCCCCGGCCGATCGCCCGCGGCACTGGCCCGGGACGCAACCCGCCCCCGGCCGTCCGGCGGGCGGACGACGCAGGGGCGGAACTCATGCGCTCACCCTACGGTGTCGGACAGACGCACGATCAAGGAATACGGGAGTCCGGAACCCCGCCACCCACCGGACCGGCCGACCGCCAGGTCACCCCGCCAGCACCAGCCTCCGCGAAGTCCCCGTATCCATCACGGACTTCAGCCGCTCGAAGTCCTCCACGCACTGCCCCGTCCCCTGCACCACACAATTCAGCGGATCATCCGCCACCGTCACCGGAATCCCCAACTCCTGCCGCAGCCGCTGATCGAGCCCCCGCAGCAGCGCCCCGCCACCCGTCAGCACCATCCCGCGGTCGACGATGTCCCCCGCCAGCTCCGGCGGACAGTCGTCGAGGGTGTCCCGTACCGCCGAGATGATCGCCTCGACCGGTTCGGCCAGCGCATGCCGGATCTGCTCCTCCGACAGCTCCAGCGTCCGGGGCAGCCCGGTCGCCAGCTCCCGCCCGCGGACCACGCACTTGTCCGGGGCCCGCAGCCCCGCCGTCTCCTCGGGGTCTCCGGCCGCCGCCGCGCGCAGCTCCGGGTCCTTGCCCATCTGGTCGATCAGCGCGCCGAGCCCGGCGGGGGAGAGGACTCCGGGCGACGCGGACCCGATGGACATCTTCAGCTCCTCGGCGGAGCGTTCGCCGAGCGCCAGGCCCATCTCCTTGTGGACGTACGTGGAGATGGCGGTGTCCATCGCGTCGCCCGCGACCCGTACCGAACGGGACGAGACGATGCCGCCCAGCGAGATCACCGCGACCTCCGTCGTGCCTCCGCCCACGTCCACGACCATGCACCCGGTCGGCTCCGCCACCGGCAGCCCCGCGCCGATCGCCGCCGCGAGCGGCTCCTCGATGAGGTGCACCTGCTGCGCGCCCGCGCGGTCCGCCGCCTCTATGACAGCACGCCGCTCAACGCCCGTAATGCCGGAGGGAATGCAGATGACGACCCGCGGGCCGCGTCGGAAGAGGCGGCTGCCGCTGACCTTCTTGATGAAGTGCCGCAGCATCCGCTCGGCGATCTCGAAGTCCGCGATCACGCCGTCGCGCAGCGGCCGTACGGCGACGATGCCGGAGGGGGTGCGGCCGATGGTCTTCTTGGCCTCGGCGCCGACGACGAGGACCTCGCCGGCGGAGCTGACGGCGGCGACGGACGGCTCGTTGAGGACGACGCCCTTGCCCTGGGCGTAGACCAGGGTGTTCGCGGTCCCGAGGTCTATGCCGAGGTCCCGCCCGCGATACGACTGCTGCTTGGTCATCGTGCTCCCACCCTCTGCCGGTCCGAGTGACCGATTATGGCAAATGGGGCACGGAGGATTTAAAGCGGCCTCGCACGCTCATTACGTCATGTACGCGTCTTTATGCTCCGCACGACTCCCGGACCCGCAGCTGCGGCAGGAGTTCGACATGGGTGCCTGGGTCGGAGGTGGCGCCCACGCGCCGCAGCGCCAGCCGCACCGCCGTCTCGCCGACGGCCCGCTTGGGCGGGGCGACGGCCGTGAGCGGCGTATCCGCGAGCGCCGCCATCTCGTCGTCGTACGCGATGAGGGCGAGGTCATCGGGCACCCGCACGCCGTGCGTGTGCAGGCGCTGCACCAGGGCGATCGCGTCGATGTCGTTGTGCACCAGCACGGCCTGGGTCTCGCCGGCCGTGACCGCCGCCGCCAACTGGTCCGCCGCCCGCTCCAGTTCCCCCGGCCCGCCGGAGAGGGGCTCCTGCGCCGGGAGGTCCAGCGCCTTCGCCGCCGCCGCGAAGCCCGCCCGTACCGCCGTCGCGGTCGGGCTGTCCGCGCGGGCGACGAGGCGGATCCGGTCGTGGCCGAGGGCGGCCAGGTGCCGTACGGCGAGGAAGCAGCCGTGGGTGTGGTCGGAGCTGACCCGGTCGAGGTCCGCGACGGGGGTGCCGGGGGCGGCGCGGCGCTCGACCAGCACGGCCGGGGTGGTGAGGCGGCGCAGCTGGTCGGACTCGGCGGCCGTGGGGTGGCCGTCCGGCCAGCTCGGGCTCAGCAGCAGGGCGTCGGCGCCGGACTCGGCGAGGCGGTCGAGCTGGGCGCGGTCCTCCTCGGGTCGGTAGCCGGAGATGCCGAGTACGAGCCGGGCGCCGGCCTCGGCCGCGGCCGCGCGGGCGCCGCGGATGATGTCGGCGAAGTAGTACGCGGCGTCCGGGACCAGCATGCCGAGCACCGCGGTCGCCGGGCGGTCGGGGGCGGCTGCGGCGCCCGCGGCAGCCGCCGGGCGCACCGCGCCGTGCGTGCGGTGCAGCAAGCCCTGCTGGGCGAGGGCCTCGACGTCGCGGCGGACGGTGACGGGGGAGACGTTCAGCCGCGCGGCGAGGTCGGCGAGGCGGATGACGCCCTGGTCCCGCACCACCGTGACGATCTGCTGGCGGCGCTCGGCCGCGGGCGTACGCATGGAGCACACCCTAGACCAGCTTCTGATCGATTGACCGAACGATCCGAGAACCCTTGACGTACGATCAGTCGCTCCCTAGCGTCCGGGGCCGTGATCCGACTCCGAGCGCTTCTTGGCATGGCCCTGGCGGCGGCAGCAGCAGCCCTAGCCGTCCCCGGCCCGTCCGCCGCGGCGAAGCCCGCCGCGTCCACCTACTACGTCGACTGCTCAGCCACCGCGAGCGGGAACGGCACCAGCGCGTCCCCCTGGAACTCCCTCGCGGCCGCGGGCGCCCGCACCTACGGCCCCGGCGACCGGCTGCTCCTCAAGCGCGGCGCCACCTGCACCGGCCAGCTCAAGCCCAAGGGCT
Source organism: Streptomyces boninensis (assembly GCF_048572725.1). NCBI lineage: Bacteria > Bacillati > Actinomycetota > Actinomycetes > Kitasatosporales > Streptomycetaceae > Streptomyces > Streptomyces boninensis. The sequence continues at coordinate 3,082,238 of NZ_CP183837.1, read as the reverse complement.
CCGGCAGCGCGGCCGCGCCGGTCAAGGTCGGCGCGTACGGCACCGGTTCGTCCCGCCCGGTGATCGCGGGGGAGGGCAAGGTCTACGCCCCCGTGCACCTGTACAACGTCCAGTACTGGGAGGTCAGGGACCTGGAGGTGACCAACAACGCCGCCACCCCGGCCGAGCGCAACGGCGTCCTCGCCGAGCTGGAGGACTTCGGCACGGGGCACCACATCGTGCTGCAGAACCTGTACGTCCACCACGTGTCCGGGGACGACAACAAGCGGTCCAACGGCATCCAGTTCCGGGTGAGCGGGACGAAGAAGCCGACCCGCTTCGACGGCGCGTACGCCCTCGACAACGAGATCTACAAGGTCGACCGCGAGGGACTCACCAACGTCTCCACGTGGATGTGCCGCCCCGAATACGGCACCGGCGACGGCTGCTCGGGCAAGAACAACTGGCTGGCGTCGACGAACGTCGTCTTCCGCGGCAACGAGATCCACGACATCGGCGGCGACGGCATCGTGCTGCGCGCCTCCGACCGCGGGCTGGTCGAGCACAACGAGGGCTACGACCTGTGGATGCGCTCCAAGGGCAACAACGCCGGCTTCTGGACGATCAACAGCGACAACCCGGTGTTCCAGTACAACGAGGTGCACCACGTCCGCTTCCCGGCGCTCAACGACGGGATGGCCTTCGACGCCGACTTCGGCGTGAACAACGCCCTCTTCCAGTACAACTACAGCCACGACAACGAGGGCGGCTTCATGCTGCTGTGCGGCGGCTGCGGGGCGGGGTCGAAGTCGACCGGGACGGTCGTCCGCTACAACACCAGCGTCAACGACGGCGCCAAGCTGCTCCTGGCCGCGGGCGAGAAGAACGCCCACTTCTACAACAACACCTTCTACCTGCCGGAAGGCTCGACCACGGACTTCATCAAGCAGGACCAGGCGACCACGGTGAAGTGGACGAACAACCTCTTCGCGAACTACGGCAGCGGCGGCTTCGACTACATCGCCGGCGACCACACCTGGTCGAACAACCTCTTCCACGGCAACCACCCGGCGAACGAGCCGACCGACCCGGCCAAGGTGACGGGCGACCCGCGGCTGGCGGACCCGGGGGCCGGGGACGTACACCTCGGCTCCGGCTCCGCGGCACTGAAGGCGGGCAAGGCGGTGTCCGGCAACGGCGGCCGCGACTATTACGGCAACCCGGTCCCGGGCGGCTGCGCCCCGGACATCGGCGCCCACCAGGCGACCCGAGCCTGCTGACGCACCGGGGCGCGCGCTCCTCCTACACTGGCCCCGTGAGCGCGCGCCCCGATTCCGCAGGTCCTGACCCCGACGACGACCCCACCCCCGACGACGACGCCTTCGACGAGATCGTCGGCGAGGAGACCAACCGCGACCCCGACCTCGCCGTCATCGAGGCCGGCAGCCGCACCCTCCGCGCCCAGGCGGGCGCGCCGCAGGGGGACGGCATTCCGGCCCGGCCCAGCGACCCCGAGGTCGACCGCGAGCTGCGGGAGGTCGAGGCCGAGCTGCAGCAGCGGTGGCCGGAGACGAAGATCGATCCGACGCTCGCGCGGATCGAGATGCTGATGGACATCCTCGGCGAGCCGCAGCGCTCGTACCCGTCCATCCACATCACGGGCACCAACGGCAAGACCTCCACCGCCCGCATGATCGAGGCGCTGCTCCTCGCCTGCGACCTGCGCACCGGCCGCTACACCAGCCCGCACCTGCAGTCGATCACCGAGCGCATCGTGCTGGACGGGGCGCCGATCGCGCCGGAGAAGTTCATCGAGGCGTACCGGGACATCAAGCCGTACGCGGAGATGACCGACGCCCGGCAGGAGAACCCGCTCTCCTTCTTCGAGCTGATGACCGGCATGGCATACGCGACCTTCGCGGACGCGCCCGTCGACGTCGCGGTGGTCGAGGTCGGCATGGGCGGCAGCTGGGATACGACCAATGTCATCGACGCGCCGGTCGCGGTGATCACGCCGATCGACCTCGACCACACCAGCGTCCTCGGCGACACCCCCGCGGCGATCGCCGCCGACAAGGCCGGGATCGTCAAGAAGGACGCCACGGTGGTGCTGGCGCAGCAGCCCGTCGAGGCGGCGCAGGTCGTGCTGAAGCGGGCCGTCGAGGTGGATGCGACGGTGGCGCGCGAGGGCATGGAGTTCGGCGTCGTCGCGCGCGAGGTCGCCGTCGGCGGGCAGCTGGTGACGCTGCGCGGCCTCGGCGGCGAGTACGACAACATCTTCCTGCCGGTGCACGGCGAGCATCAGGCGCACAACGCGGCGGTGGCGCTGGCCGCGGTCGAGGCGTTCTTCGGCGTCGGCTCCGAGCACTCGCGCACGCTCGACGCGGACACCGTGCGGCAGGCCTTCGCTTCCGTGGTGTCGCCCGGTCGGCTCGAGGTGCTGCGGCGCAGCCCGAGCGTCGTCCTGGACGCCGCGCACAATCCCGCGGGGGCGCGGGCGGCCGCGGCCGGGATCTCGGAGGCGTTCGGTTTCAGCCGCCTTATCGGGGTCGTCGGCGCGACGGTCGGCAAGGACGTACGCGGGCTGCTGGAGGCCTTCGAGCCGGTCTTCGCCGAGGTCGTGGTGACCCGCAACGCCAGCGAGCGGGCGATGGACGTGGACGAGCTCGCGGGGCTCGCGGTCGAGGTCTTCGGCGAGGACCGGGTGGTTGTCGAGCCGCGGCTCGACGATGCGCTGGAGGCCGCGATTACCCTGGCCGAGGAAGAGGCCGAGTATGCCGGGGCCGGCGTGCTGGTGACGGGGTCCGTCATCACCGTGGGCGAGGCCCGGCTGCTGCTGGGCAAGGAATAGGGGTTACGCGCGATGCGGACGCTGTGTGCGAGCACGCTGATCGGCGAGTTCTTCATCATCGGCTTTGCCGGGCTGGTGGCGATGCAGCTGAGCTCGCTGTCGGCGGGTGCGGTGTGGGGGATCTTCGGCACCGCCATGGCGCTGAGCGTGCTGCTGTGCGGGATGCTGTCGCGGCCGGGCGCGGTGCAGCTGGGCTGGGCGCTGCAGATCGGGCTGATCCTGAGTGGCTTCGTCGTACCGCTGATGTTCTTCCTCGGCGCCTGCTTCGCGGCGCTGTGGTGGGCGGCGGTGCATTTCGGCCGCAAAGTCGACGAGATCAAGGCGGCCCGGGCGGCAGCTGACGAGGGCCCGGGCTCGGCCGCCCCGGCCGCCGGGTAAGGTCTGCGGCACCGTCCCGTACGCAAAGCCTTTGCAAGGAGCCGCACCGTGAGCCAGCGCAGCCTCGTCCTTCTCAAGCCCGACGCCGTCCGCCGCGGACTGGTCGGGGAGATCGTCGGCCGTATCGAGCGCAAGGCGGGCTGGCAGATCGCGGCGATGGAGCTGCGCACGCTGGACCGGTCGGTCCTGGAGCAGCACTACGGCGAGCACGTCGGCAAGCCCTTCTACGAGCCGCTGGTGGAGTTCATGGCCTCCGGTCCGGTGGTGGCGCTGGTCGTTGACGGCGAGCGGGTGATCGAGGGCCTGCGCACCCTGGCGGGGCCGACGGATCCGATCGCGGCGGCGCCGGGCTCGATCCGGGGCGACTTCGGCACGATCGTGCGCGAGAACCTGATCCATGCGAGCGACTCGGAGGAGTCGGCCGAACGCGAGCTGAAGCTCTTCTTCCCCGGCCTGGCCTAGTTGCCCACCCGCCCACCCGTTGCCCCGTGCGACGGGGGAGGGCAGCTCGTCGGCCGAGCGACCTATGCGGGCGCTGCCCGCGGCCCCTTTCGGGTGGGCGGGCGCGGGTGCTGCCCCGCGGGCCCTTTGGGGCGCGCTGCCTCGCGAGCGCTGCCTCGCGCGCTCTTTCCGGGGCGTGCGGGGACCGCGCGGGTGCTGTGCGCGGCTCTGTGGCCGTGCGACTGCCGGTGTGCCCGGCGGGCTTGTTGGGCCGTGCGGCTGCCGCGGGTCGCTGTGTGGCTGCCGCGGGTGGTGCCCGCAGGCTCTTTCGGGTGGGCGGGCGCGGGCGCTGCCTCGTGGGTCCTTTCGGGCGGGCGGCCTGGCGGGCGCTGCCCGCAGGGTTCGTTGGGCCGTACGGCGCACACAAGGGCTCGCGGGCTCTCTGGGCCGTGCGGCCCAACGCAAGTCCGCGGGTCGTGTGGTCGCCGCGGGTGCTGCTCATGGGCTCGTAGGGGGCCGTGGTGCCGCGGTCGCGCGTTCGGTGGAGGCGCTGGTCACCGGGGGGCTTCTGGCTCTGCGGCACGCCCGAGGTTGCTGCCCACGGGCTCCGCGGCGGTCGTGGACCGCCGAGGTTGCTGTTCACGGGCTCCGCAGCAAGTCGCGGCCCGCCGAAGTCGCAGCTCACCGGCTCCGTAACGGTCACGGACCCGCCGAAGCCGCCGCCCAGCGGCTCCGCAGGGGCTGCGGCCCGCCCAAGCCCAGCCCACCCCCTGCCACGCGACAGCAACGGGCGGGTGGGTGGGAGGATCACGTAAGGTGAACGCCCAGCTCACACCCCGTAACAGCCTGACCCCCAGTCAGAAGAAACCCAGAATTCGAGGCCCCCGACCGGCATATGCCGCCCCCACCCCGGGAAGGGGCATCGCACGACACGGGCCAAGATTCGGCCGGGTGGCGTCTCACTCGTAGCGACCTCGCGTGACTACGATGTCCCTACGGGACCAGTAGACGTACTGGCCGCCGCCGATCATCGCCCACCACCCACCAGAGCTCGGAAGGCCTGACGCATCCCATGGGGAACAACATGAGCTTCATCGGCCGCGACATGGCCGTCGACCTTGGGACGGCCAACACCCTGGTGTACGTGAGAGGCCGCGGCATCGTCCTCAACGAGCCATCCGTCGTCGCGATCAACACAAACACCGGCGGCATCCTCGCCGTCGGCGCCGAGGCGAAGAAGATGATCGGGCGCACGCCCGGCAACATCGTCGCCGTCCGGCCGCTGAAGGACGGCGTGATCGCCGACTTCGAGATCACCGAGCGGATGCTCCGCTACTTCATCCTGAAGATCCACAAGCGCCGCTACCTGGCCCGCCCGCGCGTCGTCGTCTGTGTCCCCTCCGGCATTACGGGAGTCGAGCGCAGAGCCGTCATCGAGGCCTCGACCCAGGCCGGCGCCCGCCAGGTGCACATCATCGAGGAGCCGATGGCCGCCGCGATCGGTTCCGGGCTCCCGGTCCACGAGGCCACCGGCAACATGGTCGTGGACATCGGCGGCGGCACCACCGAGGTCGCCGTGATCTCCCTCGGCGGAATCGTCACGGCACAGTCCATCCGCGTCGCGGGCGACGAGCTGGACAACGCGATCATCCAGCACATCAAGAAGGAGTACAGCCTCCTCCTCGGTGAGCGGACCGCCGAGTCCATCAAGATCTCGATCGGCTCCGCGTACGACACGGACAAGGAAGAGCACACCGAGATCCGCGGCCGTGACCTGGTCAGCGGGCTCCCGAAGACCGTCGTCATCTCCTCCGCCGAGGTCCGCAAGGCCATGGAGGAGCCGGTCAACGCGATCGTGGACGCCGTGAAGACCACCCTCGACAAGTGCCCGCCGGAGCTCTCCGGCGACATCATGGACCGCGGCATCGTCCTCACCGGCGGCGGCGCCATGCTGCGCGGCCTCGACGAGAGACTGAGGCACGAGACAGGGATGCCCATCCATATCGCCGAGGAGCCTCTCGACTCCGTGGCGCTCGGCTCCGGCAAATGTGTCGAGGAGTTCGAGGCGCTGCAGCAGGTGCTCGACGCCCAGCCCCGCAGATAGCACGGGGCGGGGGAAATAACTCGTGAGGGACACACGAGAGAGCAGGATCCTGCTGCTCCTGCTGGTGACCGTGGCATTCGCGCTGATCACCCTCGACATTCGCGGCGGCGACGACTCGCCGCTCGACTCCGCCAAGCGCGGCGCCGCCACCGCCTTCGGGCCGGTGGAGAACGGCGTCGCCACCGTGGTCGACCCGGTCGGCAATGCCATCGCGGCCGTACGGGACTCCGACGACCGGCACAGCCGGGTCGCCAAGCTCGAGCGTGAGAACGCCGAGCTGCGCGGCCGCCTCGGCAGCGACGACCGCAACCGTGAGCGCGCCCGCGAGCTCGACAAGCTGCTGAAGACCGCGGGCGCGGGCCAGTACGGCATCAAGGGCGCGCAGGTCATCGCCATAGGAGCGGCCCAGGGCCTGAACTGGACCGTCACCATCGACGCCGGCGAGCAGGACGGCCTCCGCCGCGACATGACCGTGCTCAACGGCAGCGGCCTGGTCGGCCGGGTCACCACCGTCGGCCCGACCACCGCCACGGTCCTCCTCGCCAACGACCCGGACTTCACCGTCGGCACCCGCCTGGAGAAGTCCAACGAGCTCGGCTTCGCCACCGGCCAGGGCGAGCGTGCCATGCGCGTACAGCTCCTCAACGGCAAGGCGAAGGTGAAGAAGGGCGACCGCCTCGTCACCTTCGGCTCCGAGGCCGACAAGCCGTTCGTGCCGGGCGTGCCGATAGGGCGTATCACCAAGGTCATGCCCGTCGGCGGCGACCTGACCAGGACCGTGTACGTGGAGCCGTACGCCTCCTTCACCAAGCTCGACATCGTCGGCGTCGTCGTACAGCCGCCGCGCGAGGACCCGCGCGACACCGTGCTGCCGCAGAAGCCGGCCAAGCCCAAGCCGGCCCCGACCGTCACGGTCACCGCCAAGCCCGACGAAGAGGGCGGCCAGGGCGGCGACGGACAGCCGGTCGACGAGCCGTTCGCCAACGACGGCGGCAACAACCCTGACGAAGGTCTCGACGACGGGAACTGAGAACGATGCACGTCAACCGTCTGCTGCTGGCGGCCTCCCTGGTCGTCGTGGCCCTGGTCATCCAGGTGAGCGTGCTCGCCCGGCTGCACCTCCCGGGGGCGGTCCCGGACCTGATGCTCCTCGTCGTCCTCGCCCTCGCCCTCGTCTACGGGCACACCGGCGGCGCGCTCGTCGGCTTCGGCGCGGGCCTGCTCGCCGACCTCGCCCCGCCCGCCGACCACGCGGTGGGGCGGTACGCCCTCGTGCTCGCCGTCATCGGCTACTTCGCCGGACTGGTCAAGCCCGAGAAGGGGCAGGTCAGATCGGCCGCCGGGCCGATGGTGGTGGTAGCGGGCGCGGCGATCTGCTCCACGCTGCTGTACGCCGGCGTCGGCGCCCTGGTCAGCGACAGCTCGGCGCGCGGCATCGGCCTCGGCGGGCTGATCTTCTCGTCGACGCTGTACGACCTGCTGCTGGCGCCGTTCGTGGTCCCCGCGGTCATGGCGCTGGCGCGGAAGGCCGAGCGCGAGGTGGTCGCGGACGGCACGGACGGCACCGCAGGATCGGCCGCGGGTGACGCGGCGTACCGCTGGCTGGCCGCAGGCACCGCGACGGGCCGCGGCGGCCGCCGCAACCGCGGCCGCGGACTGATCGGCCGCCAAAAGGGTGGGGTCTTCACGGGCAAGGCGCCCTCGAAGGTGAAGGTGAGCAAGATCAAGGGGGTCAAACGCCTGTGACCAATATTCCTGCCACCGGCCGGAACACCCGAGTCACGATCCGCCTGATCGCCATCCAGGTGCTGGTCTTCTCGCTCCTGGCCACGCTCGGCGGGCGGCTCTGGTATCTGCAGATCCGCAATGGGGACGAATACGAGAAGGAAGCCTCCGGCAACCACGTCCAGCAGGTCATCGAGCCCGCCGTGCGCGGCTCGATCATCGATGCCCGCGGCGTCCCGCTCGCCGACAACGAGACCCGCCTCGTCGTCTCCGCGTCCCGTACGGCGCTGATGAAGATGGACGACGACGGCAAGGAAGTGCTCACCAAGCTCGCCGGCGTGCTCGGTCTGCAGCCCAAGGACGTCATCCAGAAGGTCCGGCTCTGCGACGCCGAGACCCCCAAGCCGTGCTGGAACGGCTCCCCGTACCAGCCGATCCCGGTCACCGACGAGGCCACCCCGCGGCAGGCGCTGCAGATCCGCGAGCGCGCCGAGGACTTCCCCGGCATCTCCGCCGAGCCCGCCGCCCTGCGCCGCTACGCCGCCCCCGCGGGCGCCAACACCGCACAGGTGCTCGGCTATCTCTCGCCCGTCACCGACGACGAGATCAAGAAGGCCGAGGACAGCAAGAACCCGCTGCTGCGCACCGACCAGATCGGCCGCTCCGGCATCGAGCGCTCGTACGATGCGGACCTGCGCGGCCAGGCCGGCGTGAAGCGCTATCAGGTCGACAAGCTCGGCCGGGTGATAGGAGAGGCGAAGGGGCAGAAGGGCGTGCCGGGGTCGACGCTCGTCACCTCCATCGACTCGCGCGTCCAGGGCATCGCCGAGAAGGAGCTCGACAAGGCGATGAAGGCCGCCCGCAAGGAGTTCGACCGCAACACGGAGCGGAACTACAAGGCGGACTCCGGCGCGATGGTCGTCATGGAGGCGAAGACGGGCCGGGTCGTGTCGATGGCTTCCAACCCGACGTACGACCCGAACGCCTGGGTCGGCGGCATCGACGGCAAGGAATACCAGAAGCTGACGAGCAAGAAGTCCAACTACCCGCTGCTGAACAGGGCCATACAGGGTCAGTCGGCCCCCGGCTCGATCTTCAAGGTCATCCCGACGACGGCGGCGGTGAACGCGGGCTACCCGTTCGACGGCGGCTACCAGTGCTCCAGCTCGTACAACATCGGCGGCCAGGTCTTCAAGAACTTCGAGTCGCAGAGCCACGGCTCGATCTCGCTGGGCCGGGCGCTGGAGGTCTCCTGCGACACCGTCTTCTACCGCCTCGCGCACAAGGAGTGGCAGAAGGACGGCGGCAACAAGCCGAAGAAGAAGCCCAAGGACTGGTTCTTCAAGACCGCGAAGCAGTTCGGGCTGGGGAAGGAGACCGGCATCGACCTGCCGAACGAGGTGGCAGGGCGGGTCCCGGACCGGCAGTGGAAGGCGGACTACTGGCGCGCCAACAAGGACGCCTGGTGCAAGCAGGCCAAGTCCAAGAAGAAGGACTACGTCACCCAGATCGCGCGCGAGAACTGCCTGGAGGGCATGAAGATGCGCGCCGGTGACGCCGTCAACTACTCCATCGGCCAGGGCGACACCCAGGTCACCCCGCTGCAGATGGCGGTGATCTACGCCGGCATCGCCAACGGCGGCACGATGTACGACCCGACCGTCGGCAAGGCGGTGATCAGCCCGGACGGCAAGGACGTCAGGGAGATCAAGCCGAAGTCGCACGGCAAGCTGCCGATGGGCGAGGGGACCCGTAAGGCCATAGACAAAGCGCTGGCAGGTGTCGCCACCCGGGGCACCGCGGCCTGGCGCTTCGAAGGGTGGCCGCAGAAGCAGATCCCGATGCACGCGAAGACCGGTACGGCCGAGGTCTACGGCAAGCAGACGACGTCGTGGTTCGCCACGTACACCAAGGACTACACGATCGTGATGACGATCTCGCAGGGCGGCACGGGCTCCGGCGCCTCGGCGCCGGCGGTGCGCGCGGTCTACAACGCCCTGTACGGCGTCAACAAGGACGGCAAGATCAACCCGAAGAAGGCCCTGCTCCCGAAGCCGCAGCGCAAGCTGCCGAAGATCTCCGCGGATGGGACGGTGCAGTCGCCGTGATGAGCTCTTCCTCGTCGTCGGGAGGCTTCTACGTCCGGCGGTACCAGCCCGAGCAGGGTGCGTGGGGCAAGCTGACGGCTCCCGGCTCGCTGGTGCGGCGGCTCGACTGGCAACTGCTGCTGGCGGCGATGGCGCTGTCGGTGATCGGGTCCGCGCTGGTGTGGTCGGCGACGCGCAATCGCGATGACATCGGGGAAGGGTTTCTCTTCCGGCATGTGATGTTCACGGGCATCGGCTTTGCGCTGATGGCGGGGACGGTGTGGCTGGGGCATCGGACGCTGCGGGGGGCGGTGCCGTTCTTGTACGGCGCGTCCGTCCTGCTCATCATTCTGGTGCTGACGCCGCTGGGCGTCACCATCAACGGCTCGCATGCGTGGCTGAGTCTGGGCGGCGGCTTTACGGTGCAGCCGTCGGAATTCACCAAGATCACGATCATCCTGGGTATGGCGATGATCCTGGCGGCACGGGTCGACGCGGGGGACCGGGAGCATCCGGATCACCGGACGGTGCTGCAGGCGCTGGCGCTGGCCGCCTTGCCGATCGCCATCATCATGCTGATGCCGGACCTCGGGTCCGTGATGGTCATCGCGATGACGATTCTGGGTGTGCTGCTGGCGTCGGGGGCCTCGAATCGGTGGGTCATCGGGCTGGTCAGCGCGGCTGTGGGTGGCGCGGTGGCGGTCGTGTCGCTGGGGATGCTCGACGAGTATCAGGTGGCGCGATTCGCGGCCTTCGCCAATCCGGCGCTGGATCCGGCGGGGGTCGGCTACAACACGAATCAGGCGCGTATTGCGATCGGGTCGGGCGGGGCGCTGGGCAAGGGGCTGGGCGAGGGCAGCCAGACGACCGGGCAGTTTGTGCCGGAGCAGCAGACGGACTTTATTTTTACGGTGGCGGGGGAGGAGCTCGGGTTTGTGGGGGCCGGGCTGATCCTGCTGCTGATCGGTGTGGTGCTGTGGCGGGCGTGCCGGATCGCGCAGAATGCGAAGGATCTTTACGGCACGATTGTGGCGGCGGGGATCATCGCGTGGCTGGGGTTCCAGGCGTTCGAGAATATTGGGATGGCATTGGGGATCATGCCGGTGGCGGGGTTGCCGCTGCCGTTTGTGTCGTACGGAGGGTCGTCGATGTTCGCGGTGTGGATCGCGGTGGGGCTGCTGCAGTCGATCGCGGTGCAACGGCCGATGTCGGCGTAGGGGCCCACCCACCCGCCCGTTGCTCCGTGCGACTGGGTACCTGGCGGGGAGAGCCCACCCGCCCGCCCGTTGCTCCGTGCGACGGGTGCGTGGGGGCGGTGAGACTTGGCGCTCCGGTGCCACAGGACCCCTCAGTGGCTCCCGGTGCCCCGGCCCTCCGGTGCCCCGGTGCCCCGGTGCCCCGGCCCTCCGGTGCCCCGGTGCCCCGGTGCCCCGGCGCCCCGGTGCCCCGGCGCCCCCGTTCCGCCCGGCGCTCCGGCTCGCCCGACCCGGGACATTCCGCGCAACCGTCCCTACGTGCTGACCTACGTGCCTGCCAGCCCCATGCGACGCGTTACGCCCGCCTGCCCCCAGTCGCACCGAGCAACGGGCGGGCGGGTGGGAAAAACATCCGCTACAGCTCGCTCTCGGAAGGCCCCGGGTCAGGCTCCGGATCGTCCGGATCCGCCGGCGGCTCCTCCGGGTCCGGGGACGACGGCGGCGTGTCCTGCGGGTTCGCCTCCGGGATCTCCGGCGGCGCCGAAGAGCCCGGCTCCTCCGCCGGCGGCTCCGGCGCGGACGGCGGCGACGGGGCGAGCGGGCCGCCCTGTGACGGCGGGAGGGCGGGGGCCGGGGGGTCCTGTGTGGAGAGGGTGAAGGGCTGCACGGCAGTGCCTCGCAGGGCCGCCTCCTGGTACGCCGCCCAGATCCGCGTCGGATAGCCGCCGCCGTTGATGCGCGCCTCGCCCAGCGCCCCGTGCAGCGACTCCTGCGCCCCAGTCTTCGGATCCTGACCGAAGATCGCGACCGACGTCGCCAGCTCCGGCGTATAACCCGCGAACCACGCCGAGCGGTTGTGCTCGCCCGTACCCGTCTTCCCGGCCGCGGGCCGGCCCACCGCCTGGGCCGCCGCGCCCGAACCGTCGTCCACCACACCCCGCAGCACCGACGTCGTCGTATCCGCCGCCTCCCGCGACACCGCCTGCTTCGACACCGCCTCCGGCAGCTCGACCGCCTCCCCCTGCCGCGTCAGCTTCGACACGAAGACCGGCTCATGCGACTGCCCGTGCGCCGCCAGCGACGCGTACGCCGACGTGATGTCCAGCACCGAGGCCGTCGCCGGACCGAGAGCGATGGAGGGATACGCATTGAGGTCCGGCGTGTCCTTCGGGATGCCCAGGGCCACCGCCGTATCGCGGACCGCCTCAGGCCCCGCGTCCTGCGCCATCTGCGCGTACACGGAATTCACGGAGGCATCCGTGGCCCGCTGCACCGATATCTCGCCGTACGAGACGTCGTCCTCGTTCTGCGGCCGGTAGTCCGCGAAGCCCGTCACCGGCCGCCGGCTCGTCCCGTCGTACATCGTGTCGGGCCCGATCGGCTGCCCGTCAGTCGTCGTCGCGCCCTTGTCCACCGCCGCAGTGAAGACGAACGGCTTGAACACCGACCCGACCTGATAGTCCCGCCGAGTGGCGTTGCTGACGTACCGCTCGGCATAGTCGCGCCCGCCATACAGCGCGACCACCTGCCCATTGCGTGGATCGATGGACGCCGCCCCCGCCCGTACGCTCGCATCCGCCTTCCGGGAGTCGGAGAGCTTCGCCACCAGCTCGTCATTGACCGCCTTGACCAGCGCGTCCTGCCGCGGCTTCTGGATCGTCGTGGTGATCCGATAGCCCCCTGCCGCCAGCTCCTTCTCGGAGAGCGTGCCGGACGCCAGCAGATGCGACTTCACCGCCTCGACCAGATAGCCGCGCTGCCCGGACAGCCCGCGGTCGTCGCCCTGCTCGGACAGCTCGGGGAAGCCCGCCGCCCGGCGCTCCTTGGCGGACAGCCAGCCCTCCTTGCGCATGCCGTCGAGGACGTACGTGACGCGCTGCCCGGCCGCCTTCTTGTTCTCGGGGTGGGCGACCACGTCGTACGCGCTGGGGGAGTTGAGCGCCGCCGCCAGGAAGGCGCCCTCGGAGACGTCGAGGTCCTCGGCGTCCTTGGCGAAGTAGGCGTGCGCCGCCGCCTGCAGGCCGTACGCGCCGCGGCCGTAGTAGCTGGTGTTGAGGTAGCCCTCGAGGATGTCGTCCTTCGACATCTGCCGGTCGACCTTCACCGCCATGAAGATCTCCCGGACCTTGCGGGAGACCGACTGCTCCTGCGTGAGGTAGAGGTTCTTCACGTACTGCTGCGTGATCGTCGAACCCGACTGCACGCCTTCGCCGCGCAGCGTCTTCCAGCCGGCCCGCGTCATCGCGACGGGGTCGACGGCCGGCCGGTGGTAGAAGTCGCGGTTCTCGGCCGCGAGGACCGCGTGCCTGACGTGTTCGGGGACCCGGCTGAGCGGCATGTTCTCGCGGTCCACGTCGCCGTCCTTGGCGAGCAGCGACCCGTCCGCGTAGAGGTACGTGTTGTTCTGCGCGAGCGCCGCCTCATTGGCGGCCGGGAGCTTGGTCGTCGTATAGCCGTACGCGACCGCGCCGGCGCCCGCGACGAACAGGACGGCGGCGGTGAGCAGGGTCCACTTCAGCACCCGCCGGCGCCGGGACCGCGGACGCTCATCTGACGCGGAACGGGCAGACCGGGAGCGAAGCATGTAGACGACGTTAACCGGGCAGAGTACCCATTCCTCGGCTGGCCGATATCGGCCACCTCTCTGACCTGCGGTTTCATCAGGGGTGTGCGGGTAATGTCACATTCATGGCGGCTCGCCCCCTGCCTGCCCGCGTCATCCGCAGCTAGATTCAGGCCATGGCGGACACAGTGCGGGAGATCGAGCGTAAATACGAGTTCACTGCGACCCCTGACGGCCACGACGAGCGACTGCCCGACCTCACCGGAGTCCCCGGTGTCGAGGCGGTCGTGGACAAGGGCGCCGACGCCCTGGACGCCACGTACTACGACACCGCCGCCCGGCGCCTCGCCGCCGACGGCATCACCCTGCGCCGCCGCACCGGCGGCGACGACGCCGGCTGGCACCTGAAGCTGCCGGTGGCCCCTGGCGTACGCGACGAGATCCGGGCACCGCTCGCCGAGCAGGTCCCGGCGCGGCTCACCGCACTGGTCCGCTCCCGGGTGCGGGACAGTGCGCTCAACCCGCTGGTACGTATCGAGTCCCGCAGGACGGTGTGGCAGCTGCTCGGCGCCGAGGGCGTGCCGCTCGCCGACGCCTCGATCGACCGGGTCACCGCGAAGCGGCTGACGGACGGCGAGCTGCGTGCGGCGTCGTGGACCGAGGTGGAGGTGGAGCTGGCGGAGGGGCAGGAGCCGGCGCTGCTGGATGCGGTCGAGGCGCGGCTGATCGAGGGCGGGCTGCGGCCGTCCGATGCGCCGTCGAAGCTGGCGAGGGCGCTGGCGGAAACGGAGTTCGCCCCGAAGAAGAAGGGGAAAGGGGGCGGCAAGAGCGCTGGAGGCAAGGAGGCCGCCAAAGGCAAGAAGTCCACCAAGGGCAAGAAATCCGCCAAGGGCAAGAAGCCTGCCACCAAGCCCACCGAGCCACCACCCCCGCCGCCCCCCACAGCCGCCGACCACATCCTCGATTACCTCCGCGCCCAAGTCACCGCCATCGTCGAGCTCGACCCGGCCGTCCGCCGCGACCTCCCCGACTCCGTGCACCGCATGCGCGTCGCCACCCGCCGCCTGCGCAGCGCCTTCCGCAGCTACCGCAAGATCCTCGACCGCGCCGCCACCGACCCGGTCGGCGAGGAGCTGAAGTGGCTCGCCGCCGAGCTCGGCATCGACCGCGACCGCGAGGTGCTCACCGCCCGTATCCAGGCCGGCCTCGACGGACTCCCCCGCACGCTCACCGCCGGCCCGGTCCGGGGCCGCCTGCGCACCTGGTCGGCCGCCCGCCGCCAGGGCTCGCGGCGCCGGCTCGTGGCCGTACTCGACGGGAAGCGCTACCTCACCCTCCTCGACACCCTGGACGCGCTGCTCGCCGACCCGCCGCTCAAGCCCGCCGCGGCGAAGCCGCCGGAGGCGGTCATCCCGGACGTGGTCAGGCGCGACTACGAGCGGCTGGCGGCATACGTGGCCGACGCGCTCGACCGCCCGTCGAGCCCCGAGACGGACCTCGCCATGCACGAGGCCCGCAAGGCCGCCAAGCGCACCCGTTACGCCGCCGAGGCGGCCAGGGCGGCGGTCGGCAAGCCCGCCAAGCGGTTCGCGGCGCGGATGACCGAGGTCCAGGAGCTGCTCGGCGACCACCAGGACAGCGTCGTCGTACGGGAAGCGCTGCGCGACCTCGCCGCCCAGGCGGCCGCCGCCGGCGAGAACGCCTTCACCTTCGGCCTCCTCTACGGCCGCGAGGAGGCGCGCGCGGAGGCGTGCGAGCGCGAGCTGCCGGAGCTGTGGGAGCGGGTGAGCGAGCCGGGGCTGCGGGCGGAGCTGGGCTGAGGGGAAGCCTCTGACCTGCGGGAAGAGGAAGGTGCGCGGAGGGCACGTTACGCTGAATGGTCACCTTCGTAATCCCGGAACCCGCAGCTCAAGGACATTCCCCATGCCTGTCGAATCGGTCTTCCCGCGCCTGGAGGCCCTCCTCCCGCATGTCCAGAAGCCGATCCAGTACGTCGGCGGCGAGCTCAACTCCACCGTCAAGGACTGGGACGCCTGCGACGTCCGCTGGGCGCTGATGTACCCGGACGCGTACGAAGTGGGCCTGCCCAACCAGGGCGTCATGATCCTTTACGAGGTCCTCAACGAGCGCGAGGGCGTCCTCGCCGAGCGCACGTACAGCGTGTGGCCGGACCTCGAGGAGAAGATGCGCGCGGAGGGCGTCCCGCAGTTCACCGTGGACGCACACCGCCCGGTGTCCGCCTTCGACGTCCTCGGCGTCTCCTTCTCCACGGAGCTGGGTTACACCAACCTGCTCACGGCGCTCGACCTGGCCGGCATCCCCCTGGAAGCCGCCGACCGCACCGAGGACCACCCGGTGGTCCTGGCCGGCGGCCATGCCGCCTTCAACCCGGAGCCGATCGCCGACTTCATCGACGCGGCGGTCATCGGCGACGGCGAGCAGGCGGTCCTGGAGATCACCGACATCATCCGCGCCTGGAAGGCCGAGGACCGCCCCGGCGGCCGCGACGAGCTGCTGCTGCGCCTGGCCAAGACCGGCACGGTCTACATCCCGCGCTTCTACGACGTCGAGTACCTGGAGGACGGCCGCATCGCGCGCGTCGTCCCCAACCGCTCGGGTGTGCCGTGGCGCGTAGCGAAGCACACGGTCATGGACCTGGACGAGTGGCCGTACCCGAAGCAGCCGCTGGTGCCGCTGGCGGAGACGGTCCACGAGCGCATGTCGGTGGAGATCTTCCGCGGCTGCACGCGCGGCTGCCGCTTCTGCCAGGCGGGCATGATCACGCGCCCGGTCCGGGAGCGCTCGATCACGGGCATCGGCGACATGGTGGAGAAGGGCCTCAAGGCGACGGGCTTCGAGGAGGTGGGCCTGCTGTCCCTCTCCTCGGCCGACCACAGCGAGATCGGCGAGGTCGCGAAGGGCCTGGCGGACCGCTACACCGAGGACAAGATCGGCCTGTCGCTGCCGTCCACGCGAGTGGACGCCTTCAACGTCGACCTGGCCAACGAGCTGACCAGGAACGGCCGTCGCTCGGGCCTGACCTTCGCCCCCGAGGGCGCCACGGAACGCATCCGCAAGGTCATCAACAAAATGGTCTCCGAGGACGACCTGATCAATACGGTCGCCACGGCGTACGGCAACGGCTGGCGCCAGGTGAAGCTGTACTTCATGTGCGGCCTGCCGACGGAGACGGACGACGACGTCGTCCAGATCGGCGACATGGCCGCGAAGGTCATCCAGAAGGGCCGCGAGGTCGCGGGGTCCAACGACATCCGCTGCACGGTCTCCATCGGCGGCTTCGTGCCCAAGCCCCACACCCCCTTCCAGTGGGCCCCACAGCTCTCGGCGGAGGCCACGGACGCCCGCCTGGAGAAGCTCCGCGACCGCATCCGCGGCGACAAGCGCTACGGCCGCAACATCGGCTTCCGCTACCACGACGGCAAGCCGGGCATCGTCGAAGGCCTGCTCTCCCGCGGCGACCGCCGCGTGGGCGCGGTGATCCGAGAGGTGTACGAGAACGGCGGCCGCTTCGACGGCTGGCGCGAGTACTTCTCGTACGACGGCTGGATGAAGGCCGCGGCCGCGGCGCTGCCGCAGTTCGGCGTCGACGTCGACTGGTACACGACGCGCGAGCGCTCGTACGAAGAGGTCCTCCCCTGGGACCACCTGGACTCCGGCCTCGACAAGGACTGGCTCTGGGAGGACTGGCAGGACGCCCTGGACGAAACCGAGGTCGAGGACTGCCGCTGGACGCCGTGCTTTGACTGCGGAGTGTGTCCTCAACTCGGCCTCGACATTCAGGTCGGGCCCACTGGTCAGAAGCTTCTCCCGCTGACGGTCAAGAACTCATAGGGCAGCCATGTCCCGACAGAAACGGTGGCTTCCCTGCCGTGACAGCCCTGGGCGGGGTTGGTTTTCAGGAGTTCGCCGCGAATGCGTCCTGCCGGACAACGAGGCCTGCACGCACATCGTGAGGAATCTTCAGTCGCAGGCCAACTGATGGTGCGCGCACTCCCTTGACCTTCTGCCGGGTGACCTCGCAGGTGATACCGGCGCGGCGCAAGTCCTCGGCCATAGCTGCCATGCCCCCGGCTTCCCACGCCTCACGGAATGTCTTTCCGCTGTATGTGAGCGTCCACCGGTCCCGGGTCGATCCGCCGCCGGTGCCGGGCGTGTATTCACGGACCTGGACGGGGATATCGCCGAGGCTGCTCAGGACTTCTTGCACCAATCTGCCGTACACACCTTGCGGGTCGGGGGCGCCGAGACCACCGCTCTTGCACTTCCGGCAGCGCAGGTACGTGTACTCCCGATCCGTGCGTCTGGTCTTCTGCACTGTCATGTTGGTCGAGCAGTCGGCGCAGATCAGTACCCCCAGAAATTGTGTGGCCCCGCCCGAGCGCCGGGGCGGCTGGTCCTTGCCCCGGACATCGAGTGCGGCCTGGAGGGTGTCGTACTCATCCACCGTGAAGATCGGCGGAGCGATGAGCATCGGCCTGCCGTCGCGGCCGCGTACCGTGCGGCTTCGCCGCTTCCCGCCCTGCTTGTTCTCTTCCACCCGATAGCCCAGGAGCGCGGGGTTACGGAGTCGCCGGATGAGGGTCGCAGTTGTGAGGCCGGGCGACATGAGTCCGGAGCGGACGAGGCAGTGGGCCATGCGCCGGGCGGAAACGCCGCGGAGGGCCATGCGTCGGGCCCAGGACAGGGACCTGGCGGCGTCCGGATCGATGGCGAGGACGGTCCTGCCGCTCTCCGCTTTCGTCGGCATGTACCCGTACGGCGGCTTGCCGACGAGCCAGTCGGTCTGCGTGCGTGCGTAGTCCCAGAGGCTCGTGCTCCGTGTACTGGTGTTGGCCGCTTCGATCTCCGCGAGACCGCCGATCAGCCTGGCCATCAGGCGGCCATCAGGTGTGGACAGATCGATGGTGTCGTTTCGCGAGACGAGATTCTTCCCGTACTGCTCACACCACTCGATCATGGTTGAGAGGTCGGACATACGCCGGATGAAGCGGTCGAGTTTCCAGAAGAGGATGGCGTCGAACTCGGGGATGCGATCGTTGAGCCAAGTACCCAGTGCCTTCCGCTTCCACGGCGGCACCTTCGTCGCCGATACGTTCAGGTCCGAGGCAACTCCGATGACCCGGTAGCCCTTCTCGCTTGCCAGTCGGCGCAGGTCGAGTTCCTGACGGACCGGTGAGGTGGTGTTGTCCGTCAGCACTGACAGCCGGACGGAGAGTAGGGCGCGAGGGGCGTCCGGAGGGAGCGACGCCTCCCATTCGTGTAACTCCATCAGATGGGCGAGATCTGCAGGTGTCCACTTGGCCTTGATGTCGTATGTCGCCATGTTTGGGAAGCGTATTACGCGGCAACGGATGTGTGTTCATTTTTGTGAACTCCCTCGCTTTCCGCTGCCGCTGAAATGTTTCTTCAGTTCTGGTGCCTGGTTATCCTGGCTAATGTGATGCTGTTCCCGGAGGGGTGGTCGATGGCCAAGGCTGTATTCGATCTTGATGAAGAGGTGCTGCGGGAAGCGGCGAAGGAGCTGGGTACCAAGACCAAGGAGGACACCGTCAATGCCGCGCTCGCGGAAGTAGCGGCACGCGGCAGGCGCGAGCGGGCGTTCGTCGATCTCATCGAGCTGGATGAGGAGGGTGCCTTCGACAAGGGGCGGGAGCCTGGGTTCAAGGAGGAGGTCAGGCGCGCACGGAGCGGAGTCACGGAGCGGACTGCGGGGCCGGCGGAGCAGAGTGCGCCACAATGGCGCGATGCCTGAACTGAGCACACCGGATACGCGGTTCCATGCCTCCTTCCTGGAAGCGATGAAGGAGTTCGCCGCCGAGGGGCGGGGCGTGCCCGAGGACGGGTCCAATGTCGGGCGGGACCTGCGTGGTTGGGGTAGCCGCTGGGAGGACCCTGCGGTCTTCGCGGCGTATGCGGCAGGCCTGCGCGAGGAGGCCGATCACGCGGTGCCGCCGCGGCCCGGCTGGGTGCACTGCACGCAGCTGTGGGTCGTGGACGCGGACACCGACACGTATTACGGGCGCATCGCCGTCCGGCACGAACTCAACGAGTTCCTGCGCGACATCGGCGGTCATATCGGCTACGACATCCGCCCGACCGCCCGCCGGCGCGGCTACGCCACCGCGGCGCTGCGTGCGGTGCTGCCGGTGGCGCGGGAGTTGGGGCTTCGTTCCGTTCTGGTCACGTGTGACACCGGCAATGTGGCCTCCCGTAAAGTGATCGAGACCTGCGGGGGCGTGTTCGAGGACCAGCGGCACGGGAAGCTGCGGTACTGGGTCGATACGGGGGCGGGACATGGAGCCGGTGAAGCTCGAGAAGGCGGCGGCTGAGCCGCACCCACAGCGCGAACTGCCCGCCGAGGGCTGCCTGACGACCGCTATCCGGATTCCGGTGCGGATCGTGGTGCTGGTCCTGGTGCTGCCGGTGCGGTTCGTGTGGGACGCGGTCGTTGCCGGGGCGCGGGCGTTCCGGCGCGGGGTGCTGAGTCCGGCGGGGCGCGGGCTGGGCTGGCTGGGCCGGATGCTGGTGGTGGCGCCGCTGGCGTGGATCTACCGGGTGGTGCTGACCCCGGTCGGGCACGGCGTCGCGTGGCTCGTCCGCGGGCTGGCGGCCGGGACCGGGGCCGTATTGCGCGGCATCGGGGCGGGGCTCGGGTGGCTGTGGCGGTACGTGGTCGTGACGCCGGTGGCGTGGGTGTGGCGGTATCTGGTCGTCGCGCCGATCGCCTGGACCTGGCGCTATCTCGTGGTGGCCCCGCTCGTCTGGACCTACCGCTCGCTCCTCACCCCGGTCGGTCACGCCGTGATGTGGCTCCTCCGCCACGTGGGCCACGGCGCCTCGGCTACGGGACGCGGTCTGCGCACGGCGCTCTCCTGGCTACTGCACTGGCTCCTGGTGGCCCCGGCCGGCGCGCTCTACCGCTATCTCCTCACACCCGTCGGGCACGCGGTCCGCTGGGTGGCCCTCATGGTGGCCGCGGGGGTGGCGGCGGTCGCGCTCGGCATCGCCGCCGGGGCGGCCTGGCTGTGGCGGTACCTGGTCGTGGTGCCGGTCTCCTGGGCGTACGCGCAGATTCTCACCCCGCTCGGCCACGGGCTGCTCTGGACCGGGCGGATGCTGGTGGCGGGGCTGGTGTGGCCGTTTGTGGCGGTGTGGCGGTGGGTGCTGCTGCCGGGCGGGCGGCTGATCGGCACCGGTGTGGTGGTCGTGGCGCGGGAGACGTGGAACGCGCTGGGGCATGCCTGGCGGGCGGCCGGATATATCTCGCGGGCGATCTGGCGGGGCATCGCCTGGGTGGGGCGGGCGCTGTTCGCACCGTTCCGGTGGGTGTGGGGGTCGGTGCTGCGCCCGGCAGGGCGGGCGGTGCGTGAGCATGTGCTGCGGCCGGTCGGGGCGGCGTTCCGGGGGGCGGGGCGGGCCGTACGCGAGGCGCTCCGCGATGCCGGGCGGGCGACACGCGCGGCCCTGACGGCGGCCAGGGACACGGCCCGCCAGACGCGGGCGGACATCCGGCGGGCGCTCTTCGGCGCCCCGAAGCAGGCGCCGGAGCCGGTGGCCCTGGATAAGGGCGGCCGCCACCGCTGAGGGCGCGAGGCGCCGATTCAGCCCGGCCGGCGTTCGAGGCCGAGCGGCCGAACCGCTCTGTACGCGGCGTAACCTTGACGGAGTCACACCGTACGGAAAATCACGACGAAGGACTGACCGACCCTGGGCAAGCGCCAGCCCGAAGGCCCGCCGCCAGCACCCCCGGTGCAGCGCATCAGACTGCGCTACACCAAGCGCGGCCGCCTGAGGTTCACCAGCCACCGCGACTTCCAGCGCGCCTTTGAGCGCGCGCTGCGCCGCGCCGAGGTCCCCATGGCCTACTCCGCGGGCTTCACCCCGCACCCCAAGGTCTCGTACGCGAACGCCGCCCCGACCGGCACCGGGAGCGAGGCGGAGTACCTGGAGATCGCGCTCACCGCGCACCGCGACCCGCAGCCGCTCGCCGAGCTGCTTGACGAGTCGCTGCCCGACGGGCTCGACATCACCGACGCCGTCGAGGCCCGTACCCCCGGGCTCGCCGACCGGCTGGAGGCGTCCGTATGGGAGCTCCGGCTGGACGGCGTCGAGCCGGACGCCGCGCGGAAGGCCGTCGAGGCCTTCTCCGCGGCGGAGAAAGTCGAGGTCGAGCGGCAGACGAAGAAGGGCATGCGGACCTTCGACGCGCGGGCCGCGGTGGTGTCGCTCGAGGCCGTCGGGGAGACGGACGACGGGGCCGGTTATCCACAGGCCGATAGGCCAGGGGCGGGACCCTGTGCGATACTGCGCCTGGTAGTACGGCACCTGACACCTGCCGTACGACCCGACGACGTCCTGTCCGGCCTTCGAGCCGTGGCCGACCTGGCGCCGCCGGTCGCCGCAGCGGTGACCAGGCTGGCGCAGGGGCCGCTGGCTGAGGAGACCGGTTCGGTGACCGACCCGCTAGCGCCCGACCGCGACGCCGCTCCGGCCCCACCCACGGCCACGGAGCAGCCCGTCGCGAAGGCGCCGGACGGCACTGAATAGGGCTGCGTCGTAATCGCGCCGCCGCGGCACGAGGAGCCACCCGTCCTCGGCGAGCGCACGGACCAGCAGACTTTCGCCGGTCCGTCCCACTTCAGGTGGGGCGGGTACGGCGAGCGAGACAAGAGCTC
The DNA here is from genome assembly GCF_048572725.1 of Streptomyces boninensis. Taxonomy (NCBI): domain Bacteria; kingdom Bacillati; phylum Actinomycetota; class Actinomycetes; order Kitasatosporales; family Streptomycetaceae; genus Streptomyces; species Streptomyces boninensis. Next base: position 3,060,218 of record NZ_CP183837.1, on the reverse strand, counting down.
CCGTGCGGCGCTTACGCCCCGGGCCGCGGCTCCGCGACGCAACGCGTCGCGGGCTGCCCGGCCGAGTCAGGGGCGTGGTGCCCGGGAGCGTGACGGGAGTACCACCCGCATGCTCGAGCCCATCGAGCCCACGGAGAACGAATCCGGGGCCAGCTTCGAGGTCAGCGACAGTCCCAGCGACACCCTGCCCCCGCGGCGCCGCCGCGCGGCGTCCCGCCCGGCGGGGCCGCCTGTAGGGGCGACTGGTGCCGAAGGCACCGCGAGCGCCGCTAGCGCCGCGGAGGCGGCGACGATACGGCAGGAGGAGCCGTCGGTGGCGGCGTCCGAGGACGCCCAGGTCACCGGGGGCGTAGAGCCCGGCGCGGGGGAGGCCATCGCGGCCGAGCCGCAGGCCACCGCGAGGGCGGCCACCGCGCAGAGCGACCTGCTGGATCCGGCGGCCGAGCCCGCACCGCTGGCAGCGACCGCACAGGACGAGCCCGCGACTCTCGCGGAGCCCACCGCGGAGCGGGCCGAACCGGCCACCGCCGCGGCCGAGCCCGCCGCGGCCGACCCGGCAGCGGCCGATCCGGCAGCGCCCTCCGAGCCGCAGCCGGAGACCGCGGCCCCTAGGCGCCGCCGCCGGGCGACCCGCAGCGTGGCTGCGCCTCAGGGCGAGGCCGCGGGCGAGATCGTCATGACCGCCGCCGAGGCCGCACCGGCCGCCGAGGCCGGGGCCGCCGCTGAGGCCGAGCCCGCCGCCGCGGCTTCCGAGCCCGAGCCTGCCGCCGCCTCCGCCGCGCCGCCCCGCCGGCGCCGCCGCGCCACCCGTGACGTCAGCGCCCCGAGCGCGGTGCAGGCCGAGCCCGCCGTAGTGGCGGAGCCCGCCCCCTTCGACGACGAGGCCGCCGCGGAGAGCCACGAGCCGGACTCGGCCGCCCAGCCCGACGCGGTCATCGAGACCGCCCAGCTCGACCCGGCCGCCCAGGCCGACGCGCCTGCTGAGGCCGACGCATCCGCCCAGGCCGCCCAGGCCAGCGCACCGGCCCAGGCTGACGCATCCGCCCCGGCTGACGCGCCGGCCCACGCCGACGCATCCGCCGAGACCGGCGCGGCCGCCCAGGCCGCACCCGACACCGCCCCGGAGCCCGCCACCGAGGCCCCGCGCCGCCGCCGTCGCGCCACGCGCCGCGTGACCGCCCCGGCCGCCGCGCCGGAGCCCGCCGAGCCCGCGCTCGCGGCCGCAGAGGCCGCCCCTGCGGCAGCACAGCCGGCGAGCCCCGAGCCCGAGACCGCCGTAACCGCCGAGGCAGCACCCGCGGCCCCCGCGCCCACCGCGGAGCCCGCCGCCCCCGCCGCCGACGCGGCCCCCCGCCGCCGTCGCGTAGCCCGCCGTGCGAGCGCCCCCGCAGGGGCCCCGCAGGCCGCCGCCGACGAGCAGAGCCAGACCACCACCGAGCAGGCCCCCGCCGAGGCAACGGCTGACGCCGCCGCCGGGCCGGAGGCCACTCGTAACGAAGCGGAACCGGTGGCGCGCAGGCGCCGTCGTACCACTCGCAGCGCAAGCGCACCCGCCGTTGCGCAGGAGGCTTCCGCCACAGCAGAGGAGCAGGTCATCTCGCAGACCGAGGACAGCACCGAGGCAAGCACCGCAGACCGGGCCGAGGAGCAGGCCGCGCAGGCCGCGCAGGCCGGAAAGGCCGAGGCCGCCGAGGAGGCGGCGCCGAAGCGGAGCCGTCGCCGGGCGTCCCGTAAGGCCGCTTCGCCTGAGGCAGCTCCCGAGGCTTCTCCGGAAGCCGCCGAGGCCGCCCCCGAGGCCGAGGGCGCTGCCCCCGAGCCGCAGGCCGCAGCCGAGCCCCCCGCCCCCGCCGCCGCGTCCACATCGCTCTTCCAGGCCCCGGTCTTCACCGAGCCCGCCTTCCAGACCCCGCAGCGCGCCGCCGTCGCCCTCGAGGCCGAGGAGAAGCAGGCCGAGGACGCCGACGAGGAGGCGCAGGACGAGGCCGCGGAGGCCGATGACAGCGGCGACAGCGAGGGCGAGGGCGGCGAGCGCTCCGGCCGCCGCCGCCGTCGTGGCGGCCGTCGCCGCAAGCGCGGCGAGTCCGCCGAGCAGGATGACGCCGACGGCTCCGAGCAGCGCGCCGCCGCCGATGCCGACGAGGCCGAGGACAAGGACGCCGGCGAGGCCGACGACAGCGCCGAGGACGAGGGCGAGCCGAAGTCCGGTGGGGGCGGCAGCTCCAGCCGCCGTCGCCGCCGCCGGCGTCGCCGGGACGCCTCCGACGCCGCGGGCGATGCCGCGGGCGACGACCCGGAGCGTACGGTCACCAAGGTCCGCGAGCCGCGCCCCAAGAGCGAGCCCTCCGACGAGGTGCAGTCCATCAAGGGCTCCACCCGCCTGGAGGCCAAGAAGCAGCGCCGCCGCGAAGGCCGCGAGCAGGGGCGCCGCCGGGTGCCGATCATCACCGAGGCCGAGTTCCTGGCGCGCCGTGAGGCCGTCGAGCGGGTCATGGTCGTACGGGAGAACGGCGACCGGACGCAGATCGGCGTGCTGGAGGACAACGTCCTCGTCGAGCACTTCGTGAACAAGGAGCAGGCGACCTCGTACGTCGGGAACGTATATCTCGGCAAGGTCCAGAACGTGCTCCCGTCGATGGAGGCCGCCTTCGTCGACATCGGCAAGGGGCGGAATGCCGTCCTGTACGCCGGTGAGGTCAACTTCGAGGCGCTCGGGCTCGCCAATGGCCCGCGGCGGATCGAGAACGCGCTCAAGAGCGGGCAGTCCGTCCTCGTGCAGGTCACAAAGGACCCGATCGGGCACAAGGGCGCGCGGCTGACCAGCCAGGTCTCGCTGCCGGGCCGGTATCTCGTGTACGTGCCCGAGGGGTCGATGACCGGCATCAGCCGGAAGCTCCCGGACACCGAGCGGTCGCGGCTGAAGCAGATCCTCAAGAAGATCGTCCCCGAGGACGCGGGCGTCATCGTCCGTACGGCCGCGGAGGGCGCCAGCGAGGACGAGCTCACCCGCGATGTCGAGCGGCTGCAGGCGCAGTGGGAAGAGATCCAGAAGAAGGCCAAGGGCGGCAATGCGCCGACGCTGCTCTACGGCGAGCCGGACATGACGGTCCGGGTCGTCCGCGACATCTTCAACGAGGACTTCAAGAAGGTCGTCGTCAGTGGTGAGAAGGCCTGGGAGACCATCCACGGGTACGTGGAGGGTGTCGCTCCCGACCTCGCCGGGCGGCTTGAGAAGTGGACGTCGGACACCGATGTCTTCGCCGCCAACCGGATCGACGAGCAGCTGATGAAGGCGCTGGACCGGAAGGTCTGGCTGCCGTCGGGTGGCTCGCTGGTGATCGACCGGACCGAGGCGATGGTCGTGGTCGATGTGAACACCGGCAAGTTCACCGGCCAGGGCGGCAATCTCGAGGAGACGGTCACCAGGAACAACCTGGAGGCGGCCGAGGAGATCGTGCGCCAGCTGCGGCTGCGCGACCTCGGCGGCATCATCGTGATCGACTTCATCGACATGGTGCTGGAGTCGAACCGGGATCTGGTGCTGCGGCGGCTGCTGGAGTGCCTGGGCCGGGATCGCACGAAGCACCAGGTGGCGGAGGTTACGTCGCTGGGTCTTGTCCAGATGACCCGGAAGCGGGTCGGGCAGGGGCTGCTGGAGTCCTTCTCCGAGCCGTGCGTGCACTGCAACGGCCGCGGCGTGATCGTCCACATGGATCAGCCGTCGGCGAGCGGCGGTGGCGGCAAGAAGAAGGGCAAGGGCAAGTCCAAGGAGGCCCGGGAGGCCAAGGACACTGCCGCCAAGGACGCCGCCGCTGCCCAGGACGCCGAGGCCAAGGAGCAGGCCAAGGAGCGGGCGCAGCAGGTGCACGAGGCCGCTGTCGCGGCTGAGACGACCATTGCGCCCGACGAGGAGCTGTACGGCAGCGCTGCCGAGGCGGAGGCCGCGGCGGGCGCGAAGCCGGCGCGGCGGCGCGGGTCGCGTAAGGCGACCGCGCCGGCGGGGGCGCCGAAGGTGTCGGAGCCGGAGGCTGTGGTGGTCGCGGAGCCGGAGCCGGTGGCCCCGGAGCCGGTTGCGGAGCCGGCGGAGGCCAAGGCCGAGGCGGAGGCGCCGGCGGAGGAGCCGAAGCCGCGTACGCGCCGCCGGGCGACGCGGAAGGCGTCGTCGCCTGCGGGTCCGCCGAAGGCGGCGGAGTCGGCTGCGGCTGAGTCGGCTCCGGCGGAGGTCGCTGCCGGGGAGGCGCCTGCGGAGGCGGCCGCCGAGGCCGAGGAGAAGCCGAAGAAGCGGGTCCGTAAGACCGCGGCCAAGAAGACGGCCACCAAGAAGACCGCGGCGAAGAAGACGACCGCTAAGAAGGCCGCGTCGAAGAAGACCGCCGCAGCTGAGCAGGAGACAACCCCGCAGGTCACGGCCTCCGCGGACGAGTAGAGGGCTGTACCCACCCACCCGCCCGTTGCTCCGCTCCGCGGGGTGGCGGGCGGGTTTGGGTGGGGCCCCACCGTTTCCCTGCCTCTGACCAGGCCGGGAAGAGGTCTCGTGGCCCCGTCAGACCTGGTTTGACCTGGTCGTAATCGGTCCCGTAACCTGGAGCGTCGGTGTGTGAGTAGTGCACGCCGATTGTCTCTGAGCCACCTTCCCTCCCGGCCCTCGGCCAGGAGAGGCCGCTCGGGATCAGACGGGTCATCGGCCCGCCCGGCCCCGGGGGCTAGCGTCAGAGGCCCCACCACGAGCAAGAGAGAGAGTTCCGCGTGTACGCGATCGTGCGCACCGGCGGCCGTCAGCAGAAGGTTTCTGTTGGCGACGTCATCGAGGTTGACCGTCTTTCCACCACCAAGCCCGGCGACAGCGTCGAGCTCTCCACCCTGCTCGTCGTGGACGGCGACACGGTCACGAGCGACCCGTGGGTGCTGGACGGTGTGAAGGTCACGGCCGAGGTCGTCGACCACCACAAGGGCGACAAGATCCGCATCCAGAAGTACAAGAACAAGACGGGCTACAAGAAGCGGATCGGCCACCGCCAGCTGCACACCGCGCTGAAGATCACCGGCATCCCCGCGCCGGCCGCGAAGTAAGGACTGAGGAGACATGGCACACAAGAAGGGCGCATCGTCCACCCGGAACGGTCGCGACTCCAAGCCCCAGTACCTTGGCGTTAAGCGCTTCGGCGGCCAGAACGTCAAGGCCGGCGAGATCATCGTCCGCCAGCGCGGCACCCACTTCCACCCGGGCGCCGGCGTCGGCCGTGGCAAGGACGACACGCTGTTCGCGCTGGACGCGGGCGCCGTGGAGTTCGGCACCGCCCGCGGCCGCAAGGTCGTGAAGGTGGTTCCGGCCGCTGCCGAGTAGGGCAGCCACCGACCAAACGCTGAGGGCGGATCGCGCTCCCGGGCTTACGCAGCACGGGAAGCGGGTCCGCCCTCAGCGTGTTACGTCTTAGAACATTCCGCACGTATCGGAGGACCCTCCACAATGACCACCTTCGTCGACCGCGTCGAGCTCCATGTCGCCGCGGGCAACGGCGGGCATGGCTGCGCCTCCGTGCACCGGGAGAAGTTCAAGCCGCTCGGCGGCCCCGACGGGGGCAACGGCGGCCGCGGCGGGGACGTCATCCTCGTCGTCGACCAGGACGTCACCACGCTCCTCGAATACCACCACTCGCCGCACCGCAAGGCCACCAACGGCAAGCCCGGCGAGGGCGGCAACCGCGCCGGGGCCGACGGCAAGGACCTCGTCCTGCCCGTGCCCGACGGCACCGTCATCCTCGACAAGTCCGGCGAGGTCATCGCCGACCTGGTCGGCCAGGGGACCACGTACGTCGCCGCCCAGGGCGGCCGCGGCGGCCTCGGCAACGCCGCCCTGTCCTCCGCCCGCCGCAAGGCCCCCGGCTTCGCGCTGCTGGGCGAGCCGGGCCGTACCGACGACGTCATCCTCGAGCTGAAGACCGTCGCCGACGTGGCCCTCGTCGGCTATCCGAGCGCCGGGAAGTCGTCCCTCATCTCGGTGCTCTCCGCCGCCAAGCCGAAGATCGCGGACTACCCCTTCACCACCCTGGTCCCGAACCTGGGCGTGGTGACCGCGGGCGCCGTTACGTACACCATCGCCGACGTCCCCGGGCTGATCCCGGGGGCCAGCCAGGGCAAGGGGCTCGGGCTTGAGTTCCTGCGGCACGTCGAGCGCTGCTCCGTGCTGGTGCACGTACTCGACACCGCCACGCTGGAGTCGGAGCGGGACCCGCTCAGCGACCTGGACATCATCGAGGCGGAGCTGGCCGAGTACGGGGGGCTCGAGGGGCGGCCGCGCGTGGTCGTCCTCAACAAGATCGACATCCCGGACGGCAAGGATCTGGCGGAGATGGTCCGGCCCGACCTGGAGGCCCGCGGCTATCAGGTCCTCGAGGCGTCCGCCGTATCCCGCGAAGGGCTGCGGGAGCTGTCCTTCGCGCTCGCCAAGCTCGTCGACGAGGCGCGCGCCGCCAAGCCGAAGGCGGAGGCGACGCGGATCGTCATCCGGCCGCAGGCGGTGGACGACTCCGGCTTCACGGTGAAGCAGGAGGGCGACGTCTATCGCGTACGGGGCGAGAAGCCCGAGCGCTGGGTGCGGCAGACGGACTTCTCGAACGACGAGGCCGTGGGCTACCTCGCCGACCGCCTGAACCGCCTCGGCGTCGAGGACCAGCTCAAGAAGGTCGGCGCCCGGCCCGGCGACGCGGTCGCCATCGGCCCCGGCGACGACGCGGTCGTCTTCGACTGGGAGCCGACGATGGCCACCGGCGCCGAGATGCTGGGCCGTCGCGGCGAGGACAACCGCTTCGATACGCCCCGGCCTGCTGCTCAGCGCCGCAAGGACCGCGAGGCGGAGCAGGCGGATGAGGAGTACGGGGACTTCGATCCGTTCGGGGCGGACGGGCCCGTGTAGGGCCCGTAGAGGCCACGAGAGAAATCCTGGGGGCTTCGCCCCCAGACCCCCGGCCATGACTACGGCCCCGAGGCGCTGCCTCGGGGCCGTAGTCATCTACCTGGGCGCGGGTCAGACCTCCGCGACCTCCGACTCCGACACCTCCGCCGACTCCGACGGGTCCAGCTCGAGCTCCTCCGCCGCGTCCTCGCGCTCGCTGCGCGGGCCCGGGACGTCGCTCTCGCCGCGCAGCTCCATGCGGCGGGCGCGCTCCTCCGCCTTGTCGCGCAGCGCCAGCGCCGCCGCGTCGAAGCGGACCAGGGACGGCGGATCCGACGGGCCCAGCAGGTGCTCCTTGAGCTCCGCGCGGGCGCCGGACAGGGCGTCGAGCGACGGGTCGCGGACGTACGCCAGCAGGTCGCCGACCTGCTTCGCGTCGGGCGTCAGGATCGTCGCGGCCCGTACGGTCGGGAACTCCGCGATGAAGTCGGCCTCCGCCTTGCCGCTGGTGTTGGCGACGGCGTAGGGCTTCTCGCTGGACAGGTAGTCCGAGATCACCGAGGACACGTCCGCGATCAGGACGTCCGCCTTGTTGTAGCAGGAGAAGACGCCGGGGCGCGGGCCCGTGACGACCTGGTGCTCCCAGTCCGGGACCGAGGCCCAGAAGGCGGCCTCCCAGGCGTCCACGGCGGCCTGGATGGCCTCCGCGCGGCCCTCCTCGACCTTGGACTGCAGCAGCATCCGCTCGACCTCGTCGGCGCCCTTGCGGAAGCCGGTCGCGGTGAGGTGCTCCAGCTCGGCCGTGGCCTTCTCCAGGGCGGCCGTGGTCTCCGGGCCCGGGCGGGCGCCGGAGCGCCGCGCCGCGGCGTCGGCGATCATGGCGCGCATCCGCTGGTCGGCCTCGCCGGCCCGCTTGTCGACCGAGCCGGTCATCGGGTGCGGCTTGTAGATGAGGCGGACCTTGGGGTCGGCGAGCAGCTCGCGGACGATGTTCTCGCCGGCCAGCACCACGGAGGTGTTGCCCGGGTTGCCGTCCCAGCCCTCCCAGGTGGGGGCGTAGAGCACGTCGGTGTAGCCGTCGGCGGCCGGGGGACCGGCGTAGGCGGTGATCGGCGCCAGCTGCGGGCGGCCGACCTCCACGACGTCCTTGTCCTCGACGCCGACGTCGGCGAGCTGGTAGCGGTCGCGGGCCGCGGGCCCGGCCACCCAGACCTCGTCGTAGGCCTTGGCGTACGGGTTGCAGGACGACAGCTTGTCGCTCTCGCCGTGGTTGGTGAAGGCGTGCTTGATCGACGGGATGCGCAGGACCTGCGAGGTCTTGCCGGAGTTCGCCGGGTGCAGCAGCACCTTCAGCGTGGAGTGCTCCAGCATCATCAGGTCGGCGACCTTGGGGATGCAGACGATCGGCACCTCGGTGGCCTCGATCTTCTGCACCATGAAGCGCTCACGGAGCACGATGATCGGCTTGCCGTCGAGGGCGGCCAGCGTGGAGAGCCACATGTTCGCCTGGTACGCGGACGAGGCGCCGCCGGAGAAGTACATGCCGACGGTCGGCTGATACGCGTCCAGCCAGCCCTTCATCCACGCCCGCACCTTGTCGTCGGACGGGGTGCGCTTGCCCGGCAGCAGCCAGGTGGCGAGGTAGACGGCGCCGCCGATGGACAGGGCCAGGGCGAGGCCCAGGCCGATGTCGCCCCATACGGCGTCGCGGGTGCCGGTGGTCAGCAGCAGGCCGATGGTGGCCGGCACGGAGACGTACAGCAGGCGGTGGCTCGGGCGGCGCGCGAGGATGCGCGGCGGGCCGGCGGTGAGGCCGAGCGCGGAGGCGTCGATGTTACGGGTGACGATCGGCAGCTGGCGGGTGCGGCGGACCAGCACGGCGAGGGCCTGGCTGACGAAGTGGGTGCCGTACAGGGCGAGCAGCATCACCGTGATCGGCGACTGCTCCTCCAGCGGAGCGATGCCGTCGATCTGGAAGAGGCCGAGCAGGATGAACATGTCGCGCAGCAGCTGGCGCAGCTGCACATCGAAGCGCACCTTGCTGAGCAGGGAGAGCAGGCCGGGCTGCTTGTGCTGGAGGTACAGATCCAGCGCGAGGCCCGCTGCCGATGCCGCGATCAGCATGGGCACACTGGGCAGCAGGGCGCCGACGAGCTGCACGGCGAAGGCCGCTAGCAGCGCGAACAGCGCCGAGAGCTGCACGGCTCGGCGATTGGAGAATCCGGCGATCTGCACGGGGGGTAGCTCCTGGCAGGAAGGGGGGTCGGACAGTGCCGGGACGGCTTTATCACCGCCCTGGCGGGGGCTGCGGTGCAAGATTGACCCCTGACCGTATGACGGCCACAGCCTTATAGACAATCTTCCGCTGCCCACAAGCCGCTAAATAGGGTCAAAGGTACTTTTGTCGTTGACGCCGTCCGTACGGTGAAACGAAGGGGCGGCCGCGTGGGTGCCTGCCGTAGATTGCGGCCATGGCAGGTGTACGACGCAAGGATGTGGCCGAGGCCCGCAGGGTCGTGGTGAAGGTGGGGTCCTCCTCGCTGACCACGGCGGCCGGCGGGCTGGACGCGGACCGGGTGGATGCCCTGGTGGACGTGCTGGCCAAGCATGGCGAGCGGGAGATCGTCCTCGTGTCGTCCGGCTCGATCGCCGCTGGTCTGGCGCCGCTGGGGCTCTCGCGGCGGCCCCGGGACCTGGCGCGGCAGCAGGCCGCCGCTTCTGTGGGGCAGGGGCTGCTGGTGGCCCGTTACACAGCGTCGTATGCCCGTTACGGGCGGCGCGTCGGGCAGGTGCTGCTCACGTCGGACGACATGGCGCGGCGGGCGCACTACCGGAACGCGTACCGGACCTTCGAGCAGCTGCTCGCGATGGGTGCGGTGCCGGTGGTCAACGAGAACGACACGGTCGCCACGGATGAGATCCGCTTCGGCGACAATGACCGGCTGGCGGCGCTGGTGGCGCATCTCGTACGGGCCGATCTGCTGGTGCTGCTGTCGGATGTGGACGGGCTGTACGACGGGCCGCCGTCCAGCGGCGGGGCGTCGCGGATCGAGGAGGTCCGCGATCACGCGGAGCTCGACGGGGTCGAGATCGGGCAGCGGGCGGGTGCGGCCGGGGTCGGCACGGGTGGGATGGCGACGAAGGTGGAGGCGGCGCGGATCGCTGCCGCGGCCGGGATGCCGGTGGTGCTGACGTCGGCGGTGTACGCGGACGCCGCGCTCGGCGGGGCGGCGACGGGGACGTACTTCCACCGGACGGGGCGGCGCGGGCGGGGGCGGCTGCTGTGGCTGGCGCACGCGTCTACGCCCCAGGGGGCGCTGGTGCTGGACGCCGGGGCCGTCGAGGCGGTGGTGGACCGGCGGAAGTCGCTGCTGCCGGCGGGGATCAAGGCGGTGGAGGGTGTCTTCGCGGCTGGGGATCCGGTGGAGCTGCATGACACGGGGGGGCGGGCGGTCGCGCGGGGGCTGGTGAACTTCGACAGCGGGGAGCTGCCGCAATTGCTGGGGCGCTCGACGAGGGACCTGGCCCGGGAGCTCGGTCCGGCGTACGAGCGGGAGGTCGTCCACCGGGACGATCTGGTCCTGCTGCGCTGAGCGCGCGGGTCCTTAGTGTGGGCCGGGCCGGGGTTCCACGACACCACCGAAAAAACGCTGTGGTCGGCGCGCTGCTCGGTGCTGGGTTTTTTCGGCGGCGTCGTTCCACCCCGACCCTCCCTGGGCGGGCGGCCTACGTCTCCGGGTCCTGCGGCAGGGGCTTGACGCCCATGCATAGGTCTGTCGAGTCTGACGTACCCGGGTACGACGCCGCCTTGATGCGGGCAAAGCCCAGGGCGTACGCGTCGTGGACCGAGTCGTCGTCCACCTTCACCAGCGTCTCGTCGTTCTCGCGCAAGGACGGGCCCGTGTAGTTGTGGCTGCCCGTGAAGGTCAGCTTGTCTCTTGCGCCCAGGTACATGCCGTCCACCAGCAGGTATTTCGAGTGGATGATGTACGGCGTCGACAGCGGCTTCGACGGGTCGTTCGGGTTGCGCGGGTCGTTGTAGCAGCGGACCGACGGGCCGCCCGTCGCGTGCAGCGCGTCCCATGTGCCCGGGGAGCCGTTCTGGCTCCGCGCGCTGTCCGCCTCCGCGTAGACGACGTCTACCGTGCAGCCTGCCTTCTGGAGCGCGGTCAGCTTGTCCGCGATCACCTTTCGCGTGATCTTGAAGATGCCGACCCGCACCTTCGTGCGCTGCGTCGCACCGCTCGCGTCCTGGTACGTGCACTGCACGTTGTTGAGGATCGCGTCGATCGTGTCCGTGGAGTTCGTGGTGCCGGCCCGCGGGAAGAAGTAGGCCTTGTACGGGTCCGTGCCCACCGTCCGGTACCGCCAGGCCTGCCAGTTCGTCGCCAGCAGATCGCGGAAGTAATTCGAGTACGCCGTGTGCAGCGTCGGGTTGTCCGGGAGGATCAGGGCGTCGTTGTTGAAGCGGGAGAAGGCTCCCGGGGTCATGTTGGAGGTGGTCTGCACGACCACGTTCGAGGCGCCCGCCACCTGGGAGAAGAGGAAGAACTTGTTGTGCATGATCGAGACGCCGAACTGCGGGTCGCCAAGGCACGACTTGCCGGTGGGGCAGAGGCGTATGAACGACCCCTGGGCGGTGTTGGAGCCCAGCTCGGCGAGGAGCTGGTTGTAGGCCGGGGTGCCCTTCGGGTCGGACTTGTTGGTGGAGTCCAGGAGGATCTGGACGTGGACGCCGCGGCGGTGGGCGGCTATCAGTGCGTCTATGACCGGCTGGTCCCAGATGTGATAGATGGCGACCTTGATCGACGAGCCGGGCACGGCGGACGCGGTGAGCTGGAGTATGCGCTCGCGTATCGCGTACTTCTGGGCGTCGGTGCCGAGCGGATCGTTGAAGACCGGGCCCTCGGCCAGGATTCCGGGCGCCGGCGCGGCCGGCTGCGCGGCGGAAGGCGATGCCCCCAGGGCGGGCTGCGCGCCCGCGGCGGTCATGATCACGGCGATGGCAAGCGTGCGTAGCCCGACCAATCGAAACCCCTCTCTCCGGCGCATCCGCCCCCACGAACGCGCGTTGCATGTGTACGTGTTCGACTGGTCAGCCGGGTGAGGATCTCATCGGGATATGACCTTGTTCAAGGACGCACGCGGCCGAAACTGCCCGCCGGATCGCAGCGGTTCAACGAAAAGCGCCCCATCGCGCCGCTGAGACTGGTCAACTTTGTTGATGGGACCGTCGCTGGAAGGCGGTCAGTGAAGATACGTATTCAGGAGGCCGCCCGTGAGTCGAGGGCGCCCGGGGGCGCTGCCCCGAGTTGTGGCGGAACGGAACCTGTCCAGCGTCGGGACGGGTCCGGGAGCGGACGGGACGGAGGGAGACGGCACAGCGGCGGTGGACGGCCGCCAGGCGGGGCCGCGGAGCGTCGAGCACCTGAGGGGCCTGGGCAGCGGGGAGCCGGAGCGGGAGACCGCGCGGCTGTGGCACATCACGCTGAGCGTCTCCGGTCCCGAGGCGCCGCTGAAGGAGGTCCGGCGGTCGCTGGAGCAGTTGGCGCACGACCACCCGTTCCTGCTGACCAGCCGGTACGCGAACGACCACGCCGAGATCAGATACTGGGAAGAGGCCCGCGACCTGCACGACGCCGCCGCGGTGGCGCTGCGGCTGTGGGGCGAGCACCGCACCTCGGCCAAGCTGCCGCCGTGGGAGATCGTCGGCCTTGAGGTGATCGACCGGGAGACGTATCACCAGCGGGTGGCCGATGGGTACGGGCCGCCGCCGGCGCATCCGGTGGGGGTGCACCCGTTCTGAGTGCGCCCTGACCGTGCGCTGAGAGCCCCGGAAGATCTCAGCCTGTGGAAAACTCGGCCCGCCGCACCCGCGCCTCGCTACCCTGCATCGCATGAGCAGCAGCTTCAGCAGCGGTAGCGGCAGCGACTCCTTTCGTCTCAGCGCCCCCGACCCCATGCCCCAGTCCCCGGTGCTCCGGGCCGCCTATCGCGCCCGGGCCGCGGCCGCCGACCTGGCCCCGCTGCCGCGGGCCGCCAAGGACGATGTGCTGCTCGCGATCGCGGACGCCCTTGAGGTGCGTACGAGAGAGATCGTCGAGGCCAATGCCGAGGACGTGGCACGGGCCCGTCAAGCCGGCACCTCCGACGCGATAATCGACCGCCTCACCCTCACCCCCGAGCGGGTCCGCGCCATCGCCGCCGATGTGCGGGATGTGGTGCGGCTCCCCGACCCGGTCGGCGAGGTGGTCCGCGGCTCCACGCTGCCGAACGGTCTGGAGATGCGCCAGGTGCGGGTCCCGCTCGGCGTCGTCGGGATCATTTACGAGGGCCGGCCCAATGTCACCGTGGACGCCGCCGCGCTGTGCCTGAAGTCCGGCAATGCGGTGCTGCTGCGCGGCAGTTCCTCGGCGTACAAGTCGAATGTCGCGCTGGTCACCGTCCTGCGGGACGCGGTCGGCGGCGCCGGGCTGCCCGCCGACGCGGTGCAGCTGGTGCCGGGGGAGTCGCGGGAGGCGGCGCAGGAGCTGATGCGCGCCCGCGGGCAGGTGGATGTGCTGATCCCGCGCGGCGGGGCGGGCCTGATCCGTACGGTCGTGGAGCAGTCCACGGTCCCGGTGATCGAGACCGGCACGGGCAATTGTCATGTGTACGTGGACCAGCACGCCGATGTGGACCTCGCCGTCGACATTCTGGTCAATTCCAAGGCCCAGCGACCCAGCGTGTGCAATGCCGCCGAGACCGTGCTGGTGCACCAGGAGGTGGCCGACGCCTTCCTGCCGCGGGCGCTGGCGGCGCTCAAGAACGCGGGCGTGACGGTGCACGGCGACGAGGCCTGGGCGAAGGCGGGCGCGGCCGCCGGGGTCGAGGTGGTGCCGGTCACGATGGACGACTGGGACACGGAGTATCTGTCGTACGACATCGCGGCCGGCGTGGTGCCGTCCCTCGACTATGCCGTCCAGCACATCAGGACCTGGTCCTCGGGCCACACCGAGGCGATCGTCACCCGCGACACCGCCGCCGCCCGGCGCTTCGTCGCCCATGTGGACTCCGCGGCCGTGATGGTGAACGCCTCCACGCGCTTCACCGACGGCGCCGAGTTCGGCTTCGGCGCCGAGATCGGCATCTCCACGCAGAAGCTCCATGCCCGCGGGCCGATGGGCCTGCCCGAGCTGACCTCGACGAAGTACGTGGTCACCGGCGACGGACACCTGAAGGGCGGCCCGCGGCCATAGCCTGGCGGCGCTTTGGTCATCCGGCACGCCCTGCCCAAATTGACCGGTTCGGTCTACGCTTTGGGTGTGCCGGACGACGTGGGGGGCAGGCCGCCGTTCCAGGACGGCGAGGAGCCCGACAGCCATTCTGTCTATGAGGGCAGCGACGCGGCCGCGGAGGATGAGTTCGCCGCGGTCATTCTTGACGAGGAATTCGTGCACGCGGCGCGGATTCACGAGCCCAGCGCGGTGGAGCGGATGGTCGCGGCCGCCGAGGCGCGGGTCGAGGCCGAGGCGGCGCTGGCCGGGGAGCCGGAGTTCGACGACGGCCTCGACGAGGACGGCTATGGCCCGTACGGACCCTACGGCGGGCGGCTCAGCCCGTATCGCGGACACCTGCGCTGGCAGCGCCCGGTCGCGCTGATCCTCGCCGTCGTGATGGGCGTCGGGATCGTGGCGCTGGTCTTCACGGCCGTGTACCGCAGCAGCGGGTCGGGGCAGGACGAGGCGCCGACTCCGGGCGGCTCCAGCAGCTCCTCGACGTCGGCGGAGTCCGGCGTGCCCTCTGCGCCTGTGGCGCAGCGTTGACGCAGGTAATCGCCTGCCGTGCGTAACTTGTGGTGACGGGGGCGGTTTACGAACGGGCGGGGCGACCTACCCTTCTGTTATGACCGGGCGTGGAGACCCTCCAGAGGGGACACCCGACGGCGTTCCGGGAGGCGGCGAAGACGAGTTCCGATCCGTCGTATTCGACGAGTCGTTCGTCAATGCTGCCCGCCTGGAGGAGTACTCGGCCCAGGAGCGGATGGGCGATCACTCGCCCGCCGTCAGACGCCGGCGCAGCAGCGTCAGCGGGGTGTCGAAGCAGGCGCTGGTGCTGGTGCTGCTGATCGCCGTGGCCTTTGGCACGGCGATCTACATGGGCATCCGGCATCCGTACCAGCAGCCGCCCGCGCGCGCCGACACCGATCCGCTGCATGCGTCGGTGGTGCCGCTGACGCCGTCGGGCCCGGTGCCCGGGGGCGGCGCTAAGCGGCTGTACGAGCACAGCCCGGCGGTGCACTTCCGTACCGGGGCGGCCGGGGTGATCCTGCCGTCCGGGCGGGGCACGGCGCACTTCTCCCGGGAGCAGGTCAGCGCGGCGCTGGACCTGGCCAAGGAGTACGTCCTGAACTCGGCGATCACGCCGCGGACGCTCACGGGCGGGGACACCCGGGCGGTGCGGCTGCAGCTCGATCCGGATCTGCTGGCCCAGTTCGACCGCAGCGTGGACCGGCCGGTGGCGGACGGGGAGCATGCGGCGACGGGGTGGATGGTGCGGTTCAACCCGGCGCGGGTGGCGCTCGCGGACCGGAAGGTGCGGGTGGACGGCACCGTCACGTATGCCGAGGCCAATGCGCAGGAGCTGGAGGTCGTCGCGGATCACACGTTCGTGTACGCGCTGCGGCCCGCGGAGGGGGCGTCGTCCGCGGAGGACGGGCGGGAGCCGGCGTCGCTGTTCACGGCGCACCGGGTGGTGCGGATGCGGTTCGACCGCGACAACCTGCGGCAGCATCAGCTGCGGCCGGTGGCGAGCACGCTGGCGGCGGGGCCGCTGGGCTGCTCCACGGATCCCTCCGGGTACTTGCAGCCGCTGCTCGCGGGTGAGAAGGACCGGGGGCTCGGGCGGGCCGGCACGGACCCGTACGCACGGGCGGGCGACCGCCAGGCGAACCTCTGCGGCGTGCTGTCGCCGAGCTCGCAGCCGTCGCCGTAGCCCGGGCGTCCGCTCGCCAGGCTTGGGCTCGGTGCGGGCTGGGAGGGGCGGCTGCGCGAAACGTCCCGGGCCAGCCCGTCCCGCCTTGCGGGACGCCCTCCCCCGGAGTGCGGGACGGCCTTCCGGGAGTGCGGGATGCCCTCCCCCGGAGGAGCGGGCGGCGTGACCGCCCGCTCCGCAGGAAGTGCTACTCGCCCGAGTCGCGCGGAGGCGGCGGTGTGGAGCCGCCGTCGTCGCCGCCGCGGCCATTGCCGCCGAAGCGGTCCTTGATGCGGCCGCCGATGTCGCCCGCGCCGCCGGCCAGGTCGGTGACCAGCTTCATCAGCGGGTCCTTGGAGGTCTTGACCGACTCCGTGTAGCTGGCGGCGGACTCCTTGAAGGAGTCGCGGGCCGAGGCGTCCTTGTCGTCCTGGCGCTTCGGGTAGTGGCCGTCCATGATCCGCTGGTAGTCCCGGGACTCCGCCCACTTCTTCAGCTCCGCGGCGCGGATGGTGGTGAAGGGGTGGGAGCGCGGCAGCACGTTGAGGATCTTGAGGACCGAGTCGCGGAGGTCGCCGCCGCGCTCGTACTCCTCGGCCTGCCCCAGGAAGGCGTCCACGTTCATCTCGTGGAGGTGGTTGCCGCCGGCGATCTTCATCAGGCCGCGCATCGACGCCTGCAGGTCCTGGCCGACGAGTAGCCCGGCGCGGTCCGCGGAGAGCTCCGACTTGCGGAACCACTCGCGCAGCGCCGTGATGATCGCCATGATCGCGAGGTTGCCCAGCGGAATCCAGGCGACCCGGGCGGCGATCGAGGTGAGGAAGAGCAGGATGGTGCGGTTGACCGCGTGGCCCGACAGGGCGTGGCCCACCTCGTGGCCGACGACGGCGCGCATCTCCTCCTCGTCCAGCAGCTCGACGAGGCCCGTGGTCACGACGATGATCGGCTCGTCCATGCCGATGCACATCGCGTTCGGCTGCGGGTTCTGCGTCACGTACATCGGCGGGACCTTCTCCAGGTCCAGGATGTAACAGGCGTCGCGCAGCATCGCGTTCAGATGCGCGAACTGCGCATCGCTGACGCGGACCGAGTCCGAGAGAAACAGCAGCCGCAGTGAGCGCTCCGGCAGCATGCCGCTGAGCGCCTTGAAGACCGTGTCGAATCCGGTGAGCTTACGGAGCGCGACGAGCGCGCCGCGGTCAGCCGGGTGCTCGTATGCGCGGGATGAAATACCAGGGAACCGCTTGCGTTCCCGGCTGGGTACGTTCTTGTGAAGGTCCGACATCGGTGGCCTCCCCCTCCTGATCCCCGTAGTCAGCGTCCGACTGGCTGCCCAGCCTAAAGGGTGGAACTCACAATTGCCGTGGTTGGTTCCAGTGCGGTCTCAACTGGCCCGTACGCAGGTGTGATTGAGCGCACATTCCCCGTAAGGTAATGGCTTCGGGACGGAGAGTGAGGGGGAGCGATGAGTGAAGGCGTGATGATCGCCGTCGAGCCGAAGGACGCCGCCGCCACACCGCAGGCGGTGGACCGGCTGGAGCGATGGCTCGGCGCGCAGGAGGAGTTCAAGGGGCTCGTCCGCCCTGTGGACCGGCCGGACGCCGACCCGGCGATGGGCGTGGTCCAGGACCTGCTCGTCGAGCTGGGCCCGGACTCCGTCCAGGTGCTCGCCGGCGCGCTCATCCGCTCCCTCGTCGCGCACCTGAAGACGCAGCGCAATGACGACCTCAACATCGTGATCCACAACGGCGAGGAGCGCCTCGACATCCAGGCGGACGGCATGGACCGCGGCCGGCTCGAGGAGCTGGAGCTGCGGATCCGGCAGTGGCTGCGGGGGTCGTGAGGACGTAGGCGGGACCAGGGGGAGGAGACGCCATGCCGTACGCGGCCACGCCGGCCGCCTCCCGCGCCCTGCTCATCGGCGCCGGTCACTTCGCCCACGGCGGTGACTTCGAGCGGCTGGACGCGGCACACCGCAATATCGAGGTCTTACGGGACGCGCTCACCGCCCCGCAGACCGGCCTGCTGCGCCCGAGCGGCGTGCGGCTGCTCACCGACCCGCCGAGCCGGGACACGGTGCTGCGGGCGATCGACGGCGCCCAGAAACGCGCGACCGACCTGCTGCTCGTCTATTACGCGGGGCACGGCTTCCACAACCTCGACACCGGCGAGCTGTATCTCGCCGTGCGCGAGTCCAGCCTCGACCGGCCGGGCCTGACCGGGCTCAGCGTCGCCGACCTGATGGCCCAGCTGAGCACCGGGCGCAGCAAACGCGTCGTGCTGATCCTCGACTGCTGCTTCTCCGGCAACTTCCCCTTGGATCTGCTGCCCCCGGGCCGCGCGGTATCCCTGATCACGTCCTCCGGCTTCAACGCCCTCGTCTCCCCGGGGGACCTCCCCGGCGCCCCCACCCCGTTCACGGCGGCCCTCGCCGAGGTGCTGCGGTGGGGCATCTCGCCCGACGAGTACGTGACGGTGCAGAGCCTCGGCGCCAGGCTGCGCGAGCTGGCGGAGGGCAAGGACAACAACGAGATGTTCCCGTACCAGCCACGGGAGATCTCCACCTCCGGTGGCGCCGACACCGTCCTCTCCCTCGCCCTCGGCACCGCCCGCGTCCCGCGCGAGCAGCAGCTCCGCCGCGCCGTCCGCCGCGCCGCGGGCCTGGTGCCGCCGCCGCGCGCCCTGTGGCATCCCGTGGTGCCGAACCGGGTGCTGTCCCTGGGCCTGGGCCTCCTCCTGCTCGCCGGCGGCATCTTCGGCGGCATCACCGGCTATCAGAACGCGACCCGCGAAGACCCCTGCCCGCCCCCGCTCGAACTGCGCATGGCCACCGCCCCCGAGGAGGTGGCACCCATGTCGGAGCTGGTGGAGGCGTTCGAGAAGTCCGGCAAGGACCATGCCGACAACGGCCGGGCGCGCGACTGCCGCACGGCCCGTATCACCGTCTACGGGACCGGCCTCGACGCGCTCGGCGCCGCCTTCGCCCACGCCGGGGACTGGGGCGCCGGGGCCCGCGGCGTGCTCGCCGACGTCGGGCCGCAGCCGGATCTGTGGGCCGCGCAGTCCAGCGCCGAGGTGGAGCTGATCAGGGGCGGGCTCTCCGGGCTCGGCAGCCAGCAGCGGGAGAATTTCTTCGTCACGAAGCTGATGGCGAGCGACCGGCCGGTGCTCGTCGTCACCGACGCCGCCCGCAAGCGGCTCGGGCTCAAGGACACCGGCGGCGCGGTCGGCACCACCGACTGGCGGCAGTTGCGCGCGGCGCTCAAGAAGGAAGACGGCACAAAGCTGCTGCGGCCCAACCCCGCCGTATCCGGCGTCGGCCTCGACCACGCCCTCGGCATGTACGCGAAGGAGCCGGTCACCGACCAGCCCTTCGACTACGCCCAGGGCGTCCTGGACGACCAGGCGATCCGGAAGCTGGAGACCGGCGCGATCAGCCAGGCCAGGTCCGTATCGGACGCCGGGCAGGCGCTCTGCGAGCTGCGCACCGCCGCCAGGGACGGCACCGGCGACGACGACGGCGCGCCGGCCGGGGCGCTGGTGACCGGTCGGCAGGCCCAGCAGCTGATCGACGGCGAGCCGCTCGGCGGCCAGTGCCCCGGCGGCAGCCCGCCCGCCGCATCCTCGGACTTCCAGCGCTACGAGCTGAGCGGCGTCCCGCGCTTCGACTATCCCCTGGTCGCCGTCCGCTGGCAGGCCGCCGACCGGAAGGCCAGGGACGACGCCATCAAGGCCTTCCGCAGCTGGCTGCGGTCCCCGGCCGGCCGCGACAAGATCGACAAGGCCGGGTACGAATCGCAGGCCGCCCTCGCCGTCGACATCGGCGCCACCGAACTCGACGACCGCCTCGACACCTTCCGCGCCGCCCACCCCGACCTGCGGCTCACGGTGCTCTTCGACGTATCCGCGTCGATGCGCGAGCGCGGCCGCTTCGAGGCCGCCAGGGAAGCGGTCGGGGAGTCGCTCGGCCGCCTGGGGGCCAAAGACCGGTTCGCGTTACGAACTTTCCCCAGCGGCAAGGACGGCGGGGGCACGGACGAGGTGACCGACGGCTGGCGCGAGCCCGGCGCAGGCCTCGGCCTGGAGCGGTCGGCGCTGCGCCCGGTCGGGCAGCGGCAGGCCGACCTGCTCGAGGCCGTACGGGAGGCGGCCGAGGGCGGCACGGAGGACGGCACCCAGCACGCCGTGCTGCTCGTCACCGACGGCGACTACCTCAAGGGCAAGGAGCCGCGCACCGCGCAGCTGCGCTCGCTGGGCCGGGAGTTGCACCGCCGCGGCGTCCCCGTGGTGGTGGCGTCGATGCGCCCGTACGGCTGCGCGGACTCCAAAGCGGCGCCGCACGAGCCCGGCGCCCTGGCCACCGCCTCCGGCGGCGCCTGCGCGGCCCTCTCCGGCGACCTGCCCGCGCAGCTGTCGCGGGCGGTGGCGGCGCTGACGGAGGGGAGGCGGCGGTGAGGTCCTGTCTTCGAGCACCCGTCGTTCGCGCGAAGCGCGGCGCAGCGGCGGTCGGTGCGTGCGCTCGGCGTGCGCTGTCCCCGGTCATGTGGCGGAGCCACCTGTCCGGGGGCGGCGTGCGGCGAGCGTGCGTGCCGGGCGTCGCTGCGCAGGCGGGGGCTCGAAGACAGGACCTCAGGCGGCTGCTGGTGATCGCGGCGGTGGTGGCGCTGCTCGCCGGTGGGTGCGCGGCGCCGCGCGAAGGCGGTGCGGGACCCGTGCCGCGCGAGCCCGGTGCGGGGCCCGTCGAGCTGCGCATCGCCACCGGCACCGACCTCACCAACAGCGGGATCCGGCGCAAGCTCATCGAGGCCTGGGACCGCGACCACCAGGACGTCACCGTAAAGATCGTCGAACTCGCCGACGACGCCGACCGGCAGCGCAGCCAGCTCGCCGCCGCGCTGCAGGCGGGCAACAAGGACCATTACGACATCGTCAACCTCGACGTCACCTGGACCGCCGAGTTCGCCGAGCAGCGGCTCATCGCGCCGCTCGGCGCCGGCCTCACCAAGCAGCTGCGCGGGCTGTGGCCGCGGGTGCGGCAGACGGTCCAGTACGAGGACAAGGACTGGGCGGTGCCCTGGAACACCGACGTCGGGCTGCTCTACTTCCGCGCCGACCTGCTCGGCCGCGACTTCGCCCCGGACGACTACGGCGACCTGACCGCGGCCGTGGCCCGCTTCCGTACGGCCAAGGACCAGCAGGTCAGCGCCGGGCTGATCACCCAGCTCAGCCCGTACGAGGGGCTGACCGTCAACGCCCACGAGGCCGTCTGGCGGCACAAAGGCACCATTGTCGACGGCGACCGCTCCCGGGTCGCGGAGCGCCGCGCCCGCGCCGGGCTGGACGAGCTCGCGGCGAGCTTCAAGCCCGCGGGCCCGTACGACCAGGACAATCCGCCGCTGCCGCTGCTCAGCGCCGACTCCCTCGGCGCCACCGAGACGTCCAGCGTCGAACGCTTCCTCGCGGGCGAGACCCTCGCCATGCGCAACTGGCCCTTCGCCCTCGACCGCCTCGCCGACGCCCAGACCAAGCGGGACGGCGGGCCGCGGGCGGAGTACGGCGTCACCACGCTGCCCGGACCCGCGGCGCTGGGCGGGCAGAACCTGGCGCTCACCCCCGGTGCGCCGAAGGAGGCGCGGCAGCTGGTCGCCGACCTCACCGGGACCGCGGCGGGCCGGTGCCTGCGCGAGGGCGGCTTCGTGCCCGCCAAGCGGGCGGCGCTCGAAGGGAGCTGCGGGGCGCGGCTGGTCGCGGGCGACCGGCCGCAGCAGGCGGAGGTGCCGGGCCCGCTGCACACGGCGTACGACAAGGCGCTGCGGGCCGCGCTCGAGACGGCGAAGGCGCGGCCGGTCACGCAGTACTACGCGGCGGTGACGCGGGACATACAGGAGGCGGTGTACGAGCAGCTCTCCGCCAGGCAGCGGGGCAAGGACGTGCCCAAGGGGGCGGATGTGGAGTCGCTGGCGAAGCGGCTCGATGAGGCGCTGCAGGGGCGCTGACCTGGCTCGGACCGGGTGCCGCGGCCCGGACACGTTCCTGATCGGCGCAGGCCGACGTGAGGCGGGCGGGCCGTCCCCCTTACGATGTGCCCGAGAACACTGCCCGCCCACCGACGAAGCAGGTCTGCTGACGATGAGCGCTCTCCACACCGTCCACACCTTCGCCGCCACCCTTGCCGCAGAAGGCCACGGTGAGCTGAACCCCAACACCGGCAACCACGAAAGCCTCAACGCCTACGCCATCGGCGGCGGCGCCCTGGCCACGCTGCTGTTCCTGCTGATCGTCGTCACCCGCTTCAACCGGGACCGCTGACCCGATCGGCACGACCGGTAGGCTCTGACCGCATGGCAGCAGACGGCAGCACGGAGGCCGGTGCGGAGGCCGCTCCCGCGCCCGGGGCGCCGGTGAAGCGGCGGCTCGGCGTCATGGGCGGCACCTTCGACCCGATCCACAACGGGCACTTGGTGGCCGCGAACGAGGTGGCGCACCGCTTCCACCTCGATGAAGTCATCTTCGTCCCCACCGGCCAGCCCTGGCAGAAGAGCGACCGCAAGGTGTCGCCTGCCGAGGAGCGGTATCTGATGACGGTGATCGCCACCGCCGAGAATCCGATGTTCTCGGTCAGCCGCATCGACGTCGACCGCGGCGGCGCCACATACACCATCGACACGCTGCGCGAGCTGCGGGCCGAACACCCGGACGCGGACCTGTTCTTCATCACGGGAGCGGACGCCCTCGGCCAGATCCTCACCTGGCGGGACGCCGAGGAGCTGTACTCACTCGCCCACTTCGTCGGCGTCACCCGCCCCGGGCACGTATTGCACGACCCCGGGCTTCCGGACGGTGGATCCTCGCTGGTCGAGGTGCCGGCGCTGGCCATTTCGTCGACGGATTGCCGGGAACGGGTGGCTAACGGCGAACCGGTCTGGTATTTGGTGCCCGACGGTGTTGTGCGGTACATCAGCAAACGAAACCTTTACCGCGAGGACGTTTAGCCCGCAGGATGCGGGTAGCGACTGACGGGGCGGGGGGTACGACCGGGACCGGCGGGGACCGAGAGCACGGCCACACGGCCACCATGGAAGGGGCACCGGTGAACGACAGACGGCGCTACGGCGACGGAGGTCCCCAGGACGGCGGCCGCGGACCGTACGGGCAGGACCCGTACGGACGGGATCAGTACGGGCAGCAGGATTACGGCCAGCAGCAGCAAGAGCAGCAGCAGTACGGCTATGACCCGTACGGCACGAATGGCCAGGGATACGACCACGACCCGTACGGGACGAATGGTCAGGGATACGACTACCAGCAGGGGCAGGGGCAGGGTCAGCCGCCCGGCCAGGGCTACGGCTACGACCCGTACGGGCAGCAGCAGCCGTACCAGCAGCCCCCGCAGCAGGCCCCCCAGCAGGCGCCCGTCTACGACCCCTACGGCCCCGCCGCCGACACCGGTCAGCAGTGGTCCACCCAGCAGATGCCGCAGGTCCCGCAGCAGCGTCCGGCGCCGGGGCACGGTCCTGGTCCTGGTCCCGGTCCTGGGCAGCACCCGCCGCGGGAGTACCACACCGAGCAGTTCTCCTTCATCGAGGACGAGCCGGAGCAGGCCGAGGACGTCATCGACTGGCTGAAGTTCACCGAGTCGCGCACCGAGCGGCGCGAGGAGGCGAAGCGGCGCGGGCGCAACCGGCGCACGTTCCTGGTGGTCACGCTCTGCGTCGCGCTGCTCGGCTGCACCGGTTACCTGTGGTGGGCGGACAAGCTGCCCTTCGTCTCCGGCGGTACGGAGAATGCCGCCGCCGCGGGCGACAAGCGTGACGTGATCGTCGTCCACCTGCGCAACACCAAGGGCGGCGGCAGCTCCACGGCGCTGCTGGTGGACAACGCCACCACCAAGAAGGCCACCACCGTCCTGCTCCCCAACTCCGTCGCCCTGTCCACCGACGAGGGCGGCGCCACCACCCTCGGCAAGTCCGTCGAGGCGGAGGGCGCGGGCGCCACCCGCGACGGCATCGGCCAGCTGCTCGGCTCCAAGCCCAAGGGCACCTGGCGCCTCGACACCCCGTACCTGGAGCTGATGGTCGAGAGCCTCGGCGGCATCCAGGTGAACGCCGACACCACCGTCCCCGGCGCCAAGAAGGGCGACCAGCCGCTCGTCAAGAAGGGCGCCGCCCAGGAGCTCAACGGCAGGGCCGCGGTGGCGTACGCCACGTATCGCGCCAAGGGTGAGCCGGAGGGCAAGCAGCTGGAACGGTTCGGCACGGTCATGCAGGGCGTCCTCAAGAAGATGCCGAGCGACAGCTCCGGCGCCCGCCAGATCGTCAAGACGCTCGGCCAGATCCCCGACCCGTCGCTGACCGAGGGCCAGCTCGGCGCCTCGCTCGCCGCGCTCGCGGAGCACGCCAAGTCGGGCGCGTACGCCACCGAGCTGCTGCCGGTCCAGCAGAACGGCACGCTCAGCGCGGCGAAGACGGAGCGGGTGGTCAAGGACGTGCTCGGCGGCACGGTCAAGAACACCGACCAGGCGGCGGAGCCGCGGGTGAGCGTCCAGAACGCCACCGGCACCAAGGCGCTCGCCGAGAAGGCCAAGGTGGCGCTGGTCAACGGCGGCTTCTCGTACACGGGCGGCAGCGCCGCCGCCGGCGCGCAGCCGGCGACGCGGATCACGTACGGCGACGACCAGCAGGCGGAGGCCGCCAAGGAGGTCGCCCGCACGCTGGGGCTGACCGACAAGGCCGTGAAGAAGGGCAAGGTGCCGGCGAGCGCCGACATCGCGGTGGTGCTCGGGCGGGACTTCCGCGGGTGAGCAGGCCGAGGGCGGCCGGGGCGGTCGCCGGTGAGCGGGAATGCCCGCCGGTGAGCGGGGGCGGCTGCTGTCGGTGGGGCGTGCGATCCTTGGTGCGTAACCGCTCATCGACTGGAAGCCAGCTACGTGACCGCTGAAGACCGCTCCATCGAGCTGATCCGCACCGCCGCCCAGGCGGCCGCCGACAAGCTCGCGCACGACATCATCGCCTACGACGTGAGCGACGTCCTCGCCATCACCGACGCCTTCCTGCTGGCGTCGGCGCCGAACGACCGGCAGGTCAAGGCGATCGTCGACGCCATCGAGGAGACCCTGCTCAAGGAGCAGGCCGCCAAGCCGGTGCGCCGCGAGGGCGAGCGCGACGGCCGCTGGGTGCTGCTCGACTATGGCGACATCGTCGTCCATGTCCAGCATGCCGAGGAGCGCGTCTTCTACGCCCTGGAGCGGCTGTGGAAGGACTGCCCCACGCTGCCGCTGCCCGCGGACGCCGAGGCCACCCGCGGCAAGGCCCGGGAGTATGCGGAGGCGCACGCGGAGGCTGTGACACCTGTCGCCGGCGCTCCGGACGCCGGGAGCTCCGGCAATGACTGACCGCCGCATTGTCCTGTGGCGGCATGGCCAGACCTCCTGGAATCTTGAGCGCCGCTTCCAGGGCTCCACGGACATCGAGCTCACCGAGACCGGCGTCGAGCAGGCCCGCCGCGCGGCGCGGCTGCTCGCCTCCCTCCAGCCGGACGCGATCATCGCCTCCGACCTGCGGCGCACCCGCGCCACCGCCCACGAGCTGGAGGCGGTGACGGGCCTGGAGGTGACGTATGACTCCGGGCTCCGGGAGACGTATGCCGGCAGCTGGCAGGGGCTGACGCACGACGAGATCATCGCGCGGTTCGGCGACCAGTACGCCGCCTGGAAGCGCGGCGAGCCGGTCCGCCGTGGCGGCGGCGAGCTCGAGACCGAGGTCGCCGACCGGGCGGCCCCGGTGGTGCTGGCCCACACGGACAAGCTCCCGGAAAAGGGCACCCTCGTCGTGGTCAGCCACGGCGGCACCATCCGTACCACCATCGGCCGCCTCCTCGGCCTGGCGCCCGGCACCTGGGAATCCCTCGGCGGCCTCTCGAACTGCTGCTGGTCCGTCCTCGGCGAGGGCGCCCGCGGCTGGCGCCTGCTGGAACACAACGCGGGCACGCTGCCGGAGCCGGTCCTCGGGGATGACGACTGACGCCCGCTGAACAGCCGATTTCTCTTTTCGGCAGGTCCCCGGTTAAGCTTTTCCTCGTTCGCGGCGCTCCCCGGAGCAAGGCGGCGAGTGCGGGGCTATAGCTCAGTTGGTAGAGCGCTTGCATGGCATGCAAGAGGTCAGGAGTTCGATTCTCCTTAGCTCCACATCAGACAGAATCCCGCCCGGTCGAGTCGACCGGGCGGGATTTTTGGTTTTCACGGCTTGAGCAGGACCTTGCCCGTGGTGCGGCGCTGTTCCAGAGCGGCGTGGGCCGTTGCGGCTTCGGCGAGCGGGAAGGCCTGGACGGCGGGGGTCAGATCGCCCTCGGCGGCGGCTGCGAGGGCGCGGTGGCGGTGGTCGTCGCTGATGCCGCCGAAGGTTTCCAGGATGTGGAGGAGGGCGTTGGTGAAGGTCTGGTCGCGGGCGGTCAGCAGATCCTGCGGGGGTTCGGCGAAGCCCTGCTGGGAGCTGGCGCCGATGGTCAGGAAGCGGCCGCCGTCGGCCAGGGTGGCGTAGGCCGCCGCTGCCTTGGCGCCGCCGACGCCGTCGAGGACGACGGTCACCCGGCGGCCGCCGAGGGCCTCGCGGACGGACTTGTCCCACTCCGGTTCGTTGTAGTCGACCGCGTGGTCGGCGCCCCCTTCGCGTACGGCCGCCGCCTTCGCCGGGCCGCCCGCGGCGCCGACCACCGTGGCGCCGACGTGCCGCGCGTGCTGCACCGCGAGCGCGCCGATGCCGCCGGCGGCGGAGGTCACCAGCACCACGTCGTCGGCGGTGATCTCGGCCAGGTCCAGCAGGGCGATGGTGGTCCCGCCGGTGGTGATCATGGCCGCGGCGGTGTCGTAGTCCATCGCGTCGGGGACGGGGATGAGGGTTGGGACGTCCGCGACGGCCAGCTCCGCGTAACCGCCGGGCTGTGCCTCCGCGGTGACGACGCGGCGGCCGGCCCAGGTGGGGTCGACCCCTTCGCCCACCGACTCCACCACCCCGGCGAGCTCCCCGCCCATGACGGCGGGCAGGTCCGGCGCCGGTGGTGAGGTGTCGCTTCCGCCGGTGCGCATCACCGTGTCTACGAAGTGCACCCCCGCCGCGCGCACGGCGATACGGACCTGGCCGGGCCCCGGCTCCGGGTCGGGGACGGTTTCGTAGCGGAGGCTTTCCGCGGGGCCGTACTCGTGCAGGACGACGGCGTGCATGGCTGCTCCCGGTGGGCTCGGTGGTTGTGTCCTGGTGCTGATTCGAGCCTCTGACCTGAACCTTGGTTCAGGTCAAGTCCCTTCCTTTACCGGGAAGGCCAGGCGGCGGGAGAGGTACGCGTAGACCGCGTCGTCCTCGACACCTCCGCGGCGCGGACGCACGCCAACCTCGCAGCGCCCCTACTCGCCGTCGGCCACAGCTCCGGCAGCGACCTGCTGCATGGCCTCTGCGCCGGGGCGCGGCTGATCGGCGGCACGGCAGCCGCAGCCGCGCCGTAGCAGGAGCCGGAGCGCTCACACCGCGGCGGCCGCAGCCGCCTCGGCCTGAGCCTCCGCCTGCGCCGCCAGCGCCTCCGACAGCGGGCGGGCGTGGTACTCGCAGCCTATGAGCGGGTCTTCGAGCGCCATCAGCTGTCGCATCTTGGCCTGCGACTCCTCGCCATGCGGCGTATAGACCACGATCCTGGTCTCCGGCGCCCCGCTCACCGCGAGCGAGGTCGTCACGCATTCCAGGCGGTCCACCGACGCATGCTGCACCACCTTGACCCGCGCCCCGGGCGGGGCCACATTGCCGCTGTCCCACAGCTCCTTGAAGTACGGGCTCTCGCCGCACAGGTCGGCTATGAACTCCTCCCACGCCGGCTCGCCGACATGCGGCCCGTACGCGCCGCGCAGGGTGGCCACCAGCGTCGGCAGCTCGGCCTCCCGGTCGATCATCACGCAGCAGCAACTGGGGCCCGTGAAGAGGCTCCAGAGGACATTCCGCCGGTTCCGCCGCAGGTGTACGGACGGGAACAGGTGGAGGTAGGAGGCGTTGGCGGCCAGGACGTCGAAGCGGGAGCTGTATGCCGCCGCGGGCAGCGGATTCAGGGCGTCGAGTATGCCCAGGACCTCGCCCGGCAGCTCGCCGAACGGTGGCTCCTCGTCCCGATCCTGCTCATACGGCACCTCGGCCAGGTGATACAGGTGCATGCGCTCCGCGGTGTCCAGCCGAAGCGTGCGCGCCACGGCATCCAGCACCTGGGCGCTGGCGTTGATCGGGCGGCCCTGCTCCAGCCACGTGTACCACGTGACTCCCACGCCGGAGAGCTGCGCCACCTCCTCGCGGCGCAGCCCGGGCGTGCGGCGGCGCAGGCCCGGAGGCATGCCCACATCGGCCGGTGTCACCCGCGCTCTGCGGCTGCGCAGGAAGGCCGCCAGCTCGGGCCGGCGACGGCTCGTCGATTTCGCCACGGTATGGCTCACCCCCTCAGCATCCGGCGTGCGGCGGACGGCTGCCAGGTGCTGTCAGTACCAGCATCGGCAGGCTCTCGTTACCAGTACTCGGCCGGGTCCACGCTCTGTCCCATGACCGAATCCGCCACCGCAACGTCAACTTCCGAATTCAGTAAAGCGGATGCCACTGACAACGCCTCCGCGCCGGCCCCTCGCAGCCGGCCGGGCTGGCTGCTCGCCATCGTCCTGACCGGCCAGTTCATGGCCCTGCTCGACGTTTTCATCGTCAACGTGGCCGCGCCCACGATCCGTACGGAACTCGACGCGGGCGGCGCCGAACTCCAGCTGATCATCGCCGGATACACCATCACGTACGCGGTCCTCCTCATCACCGGCGCCCGCCTCGGCGGCATCCTCGGCCACCGCCGGGTCTTCCTCGCCGGACTCGCCGTCTTCACCGCCGCCTCCCTCGCCTGCGGCCTCGCCGCGGACGCCGGGCAGCTGATCGCCTTCCGGCTGGTGCAGGGCGCGGGCTCGGCGCTGTTCATCCCGCAGGTGCTCAGCCTGATCCAGCGCACCTTTACGGGACCGGCCCGGGTCCGGGCCCTCGGCTGGTACGCGGCCGTGCTGGCCACCGGCGCCGCCGCCGGGCAGATCGTCGGCGGGGTGCTGGTCAGCGCGGACCTGTTCGGCGCCGGCTGGCGGCCGGTCTTCCTGGTCAACGTGCCCATCGGCCTCGCGCTCCTCGCCCTCGGCCTGCGCCTGCTGCCGCACGATGAAGCCGCCCCCGGCGCCTTCGGCCGCGCGGTGCGCGCCCTGGACCGGGGCGGCCTGGTGCTGCTGGCCGCGGTCGTCTCGCTCTTCACCGTGCCGCTGGTGCTGGGGCAGGAGCTGGGCTGGCCGCTGTGGGGCTGGTTCTCGCTGGCGGCGAGCGCCCTGCTGGCGGTCGTCTTCGCCGTGCACGAGGCGCGGCTCGCCCGCCGCGGCGGCGCCCCGCTGTTCCCGCCGCGGGTGCTGCGCGCGCCAGGGATGCCGGTGGCCGCTGTCCGTACGGGCCTGTCGCTGGCGATCAACGGCGGATTCCTCCTGGTGATCACCCTGCACGTCCAGGGCGGCCTCGGCTACAGCGCACTGCGCTCCGGCCTCACCCTCGTACCGGCGGCGATCGGCTTCGGCATCACCGGCCTCACCTGGCAGCGCCTGCCCGCCCGGCTGCAGCCGCTCACGGTCCCGTTCGGCTTCGCGCTCGCGGCCGTCGCCTCGGTGGGGATGGGCGCGGTGCTGCGCGACGGCGGCGACGGGGGCCTCGCCTTCTATGTCGCGATCGCGGGCGTCGGCGCAGGTCTCGGCCTCGCCTTCAGCCCGAACCTGACCCTCGCGCTGGCGACCGTACGACCAGAGGACGCGCCGCACGCCAGCGGCCTCCTGGTGACCACCGCCCAGCTCGGCATCACGGTGGGTGTGGCCACGATCGGCACCCTCTACCTGAACCAGCTCGACGCCCCCGGCCCCGCGGCCTCCGCCGACGCCCTGTGGGTGGCGGCCCTGGCACAGGCGGCCGCGGCCGTGGCGGGCATGGCGGCGGGCATCATCAACCGGGCGCGGGCGCGCTGAACCGGGTCGGGGGCCGGGGCGGCGCGGTCCGACCCTTGGCCCCCTCCGTACGGATGGTGCCCTCCTCCGCCCGCCGTGGCAGAATCAACCAGGCCGGGAAGGGGGACCCAGAGCACCGAAGGGAGGGGTCTGCGCGATGCCGCCGAGCAGCACCGCGGAGCGACCGGGGCGACACCCCGGCCCGACCGCGGCAGCCTCGGCAGGACACGGCGCGGCCGCCCTCCAGTGCCCGGCCTGTGGATCGACGCATGTCGCCCAGGTGCTCGGCGACAACGGCGGAGTGACCTATGTGTGCACGGCCTGCGGCCATAGCTGGAGCTGAGTAGATGGGGGCCCACAGCAGGAAGTGCGACTGGTGCGGCAACGGCACCCCCATCGTCCGGGACATGGAGCCCCTGAACCCGGACTACCAGTACTGGTGCGAGGAGTGCGCCCGCGCCCTGATCATCAAGGGCGACCCGATCGAGACGTACCGCGAGCTGGAGGGCGAGCCGATCTACGGACGGCTACTGGACGAACACTGCACGCTGAAGCGCTTTTACTCCTTCGCGACCGCCTGACCAGGTCGTGTAAAGTAGGCGAAGCCGCAGGCCGGACGACGACCGGCGAGCGGTGTGATGCGGGGCTATAGCTCAGTTGGTAGAGCGATTGCATGGCATGCAATAGGTCAGGAGTTCGATTCTCCTTAGCTCCACGTTTTACGGATCCTGCCCGGTAGAGACGACCAGGCAGGATCTCGGCGTTTCCGACGGCGTGTAGCTCAGCAGCAGAGCACCGGGCTCGCATCCCGGAGGGCGCGGGGGCAGCACCCGCCACGTCGGCTATGGACGACGAAGAGACAGGGCGGATACGTCCCGCCGCGACCGCCAATCCGGACTATGCGCAGCGGCAGCTGGCCGCCGCGTTCCGCACCGCGCTCGCCCATGAGGACGCCGGCACCCGTGAGCGGGCCGAGCGACGGGTCGAGCGGTGGCGCGCCGTACTCGGCGGGATGGCCGACGGCAGCCTGCAGATCGGATCCCGTACTCCCGTCGCGGGACTGCCCGCCTGGGTCACGCCCGAGGTGGTGCGCGGCGGCTTCGCCACGGGGGCGCCCGCGGCCGGTGGCCCGCTGGAGCCGTACGAGGAGGAGGCTGCGCGGCGCGGGGGTCTGCCCGCCGAGCGAGGGGCGCTGTTCGCGTACGCCCTGACCGAGGGCGGGTTCGCGGAGCTGGAGGCGCTGCTCGACAGCGGGGCGTACGAGGTGCGGCTGCCTGAGGAGGCGGCGCTGCTGACCGTGGTCTGGCTGCTCCGCAATGGTGACCGGGGGCGGGCCGTCGAGTTGCTCGATGAAATCGAGCCCTTCGCCGGGCAGTTGCGATTCTGGCCGCGGCCCGGGCAGGCCGCCGTCTCCGGCGGGGACTCGTCCTGCGTGCACCGGCGGACCGCCGGGCAGGCGCGGGCGGTGGTTGCCGCGCGTCCGCTCAAGCCCGCCATCGCGGCGATGAACGAGGCGCTCATCGTCTGGAATCCGTTTGCCGACGAACTGCTCGTCCACTGGCTTGAGTCCACCGACGACGGGGGGCGGATCCTCGCCCGGTTGCCCGTGGGTGGCTGGGAGCCGTGGTACGGCCGCGGGCGGGCGCTGCTCGCCCGCTACCGCGAGCTGGCGGCCGCCCACCCGCACTGCGGCAAGCACCGGCGGCCGCAGGGCAACCTGGCCATCCTGCGGGCCGGGTTGGAGGGGTTGCAGCCACTCGCCGACGGCGGGCAGCCCGCGCTCGGCGCCCGGCAGCGCGGACTGGTCCAGCACGCCGTGGACTCCATGGTGCGACGCCGCGGAGCCCCGGGCAGCCCGGCGCATGCCGCGCTGCGCGCCCGGCAGGCCGCCGATGGCGCGCGGCCGACCCATCACGCGCTGGCGCAGCTGGTGGCGCGCCGACTGTCCGGGCTGCAAGTGGACGCGGGGCTGCCGCGCACCGAGCCGTACGTGGCGCCCGTCACCGACGCCGAGCAGGCGGATACCGGACTCCCCGCGGGCACGCGGATCCCGGTCGCCATCCGTAAGGCGGTTGAGGGCGCGTTGAGTGCACCGGTGGAGACGCTGATGGAGCGCGGAGTCGTCCCCTCCGCCGACGTCCTCGCCGAGCTGGTGCCACAGCTCGTGGCGCACACGACTGCCCTCGGCTACGCCGATCCCACCGTGCGCACCCTCATGGCGGCCACGTACCGCGCCTTCCGTAACCGCCGCTCCCTGCTCCTGCTCAACCTCGAGCACCAGGTGACCATCGACGAACTGCCCTGGGTACGGGCCGTATCGGACCACCGCGGCGGGCCGGACCCCCGCACGGGCTTGCGCCGCCCGGGCCGGGACGAGGCCCGTACTGTCCTGCGGCAGCTCGGCGAACTTGCGCTGCACGGCTTCCCTGCCGCGATCCTCCCCAACCCGCTGATCAGCGAGCTGGTCGCGCTGTCCAAGGCGGCCGGTCTCAAGGATGTGCCATGGACGGAGGAGCTGGCGGCGGACATCTTCATGGGGACGTTCACCGGGAAGTTCCTGCGGGCGGCTCAGGAGGCGGGCGAGCTGCTCTCCGGGAGTCTGTACGAGCGGTATTACGGCATCGATTACGCGGCCGTCTCCGGCCTCGCCACCCCGACCGCCTTCGCCGGGCTGTGTACGGAGCGGGCAGACTCGCGCGGGCCGACAGACGGCTGGTCGGTGGCGGCGAACGGCGCGATCGTGGAGCAGGCGCAGATCCTCACCACCCACAATCTCGCGACTCTCGTACGCCACGCATCGGTCGCCCCTACCCCCGGCTGGACGGACCTCGCCCGCCGCAGCTTCACCACGGCCTGCCTCCTGACATCCCGACTGGCCGGCAACGCGCGCCCGCTACCGATGGTCAAGAACGCCGCTTACGCCTGGCGGCAGTTCGTCTTCTACCTGTCCATGGCCACACCCGAGGAGCGCGCCGCAGTCCTGGCCTGGCTCGACGAGGACACCGCGGACCATCGCGCCGCGGCGCTCGCCCCCGCAATCAACGGCCTCCGGATGGTGGCGGCGGGCGGAGCCTTCGGGGCTGACGGGACGGCGGAGGGTGGACGTTCGCGGCGACTGCTGGGGTGGACGACGGCGGGGCACTGGTTGCTGCCTGAGGGGAGGACGTGAGCTGAACTCTAGATATTCGTTTTCTGCGGGCCGGGTGGCGGCCCTAGCGTTCGGGGCATGACAACAGAAGACGATGCGCTTCTTGCCGAGCAGGTCACCTACTACCGGGCCCGGGCCGGTGAGTACGACCGGGTCTATGACGAGCGTGCGGATCTGCGGGACTTACGGGGCGTGGTGGATGAGCTCCCCATTGCGGGGGATGTGCTGGAGCTGGCCTGTGGGACGGGGCAGTGGACGCAGGGGCTCGCCGGGCGGGCGCGGACGGTAACCGTGCTCGATGCGTCGCCCGAGGTGCTGGAGATTGCCCGTAGCCGGACTGCTGCCGCCAACGCGCGCTTCGCCCAGGCCGACATCTTCGCGTGGCAGCCGCCGCGCCGCTATGACACCGTCTTCTTCGCCTTCTGGCTCTCGCATGTGCCGGCTTCCAGATCGGGCGCGTTCTGGAGCACTGTCGCGGGCGCGCTCGCGCCGGGCGGCAAGGTGGTCTTCGTCGACGAGGGGCCCGCTGAGGCCGTACGTGAGGAAGTCGCCTCGACAGTGCGGCAATTGGAGGACGGCAGCCGGTATCGCATCGTGAAGATCTTCCACGACCCGGGCGCCCTTACCGACGACCTCGCGGGGCTGGGCTGGTCCGCCGACGTCCGGCTCCGGGGCAACTTCATCGTCGGCGTCGCGGAACCTGCGGCGGAAGCGCGCTGATCGTCCCCGTGGCGGCGGGAGTTGTCAGACCCGCCTGGCACGCTTGGGCATCGCGGAAGCAACTGCGGAGGGGGACCCGTTGTGTCGAAGCGAGAGCGCCGGCCCGTGCAGCCGGGAAGTGATCGGTATCTGTGCCCAGGGCCTGTGTCCGGGGTGCTCGGAGTCAAGCGACGCGTCGTTGCCGAGGCCATACGGCAGTCCGGGCGCGAGGAGCCGCTCACCGCGGCAGAGGCCAGGTCGTGGCGTGATTGTCCGGAGAATGCATCCGAAGTCGGGGTGGCCGTGCTCGCCGCCGTGGCCGCTGTGAAGGCCGCGCGTGATCATCGTGACCGTCAGGCCGACATCGAGGCCGAGCGGCGCATGCTCAGCCTCCCCGACAAGGTCGCCAAGCGATTACTGGCCGGGGCGAAGCACTTTCGCAGCCCGGACGCCGAGTTGATCGCCCAGGACATGGCGTGGCGTGCGAGCAAGGAGCTGTGCCGCGCCCATACGGACGTGTGCGGTGCTATCGATCCGGAACTGCTCTCCGCCCTCGACGTAGCCGCGCTGAGGTGGGCCGGCGTCGACCCGTCCGACCACTCGACATGGATCGTGCACCGAGGGGACTGTCCGGACTGAAGCATTACCCGGCCGCAGCCGGGTTTCGTGGTCCGAGCGCGCGGCTTGGCACTCCCGCGTGCCCACCCGCGGCCGCGGGGCCACGAGTGGGCAGGCAGCGTCAGTTGTTCTCGGCGGCCTTGTAGACCTCCAGGAACTCCTCGAAGGACAGGGTGCCGTTGGCGTCGCGGTCCTTGGAGTTCAGGACTGCCTGGGCCATGCCTACCGTGTAGTCGAGGTCGCCCAGTTCCAGCATGACCTGCTGGAATTCCGCGGCGGTGACCTGGCCGTCCCCGTTGAGGTCGAACTTGTCGAAGACCTTGCGCGCTGCCGTCTCGTCGGCCACGGGGCTACCTCCTGCTGCTCAAGAAAGGATTATCGCAAATGCGTGCCCACCCTACGACGAGCCGATCAGCGGCCGTCACCGCGTCAGGCGCAGCGCCAGCGCGGGGCAGCGGTGGACCGCCTGGCGGGCGCGGGCCGTGAGGTGTGCGGGGAGTGGGGTGTCGGTGCGGGACGGGTAGCCGTCGGCGTCCAGGCGTACGGCCTCGGGGAGCAGGTCGGCGCACAGGCCGTGTGCTTCGCAGAGCGTCCAGTCCACGGTGAGGCGGGCGGCGGGCGGGTCCGTGAGGTCGGATGGCGATGGGGTGCCACTGCCGGGCGGGGCAGCCGTGCCTGGTGTCCCCGGCAGTGGCAGCACGCCCTGCACCGGGCGGCCGCAGCCCGCGCCGAGGACGTGTGCGGCCAGGTCGTCCGTGAAGGCGGCCAGCGCCGAGAGCACCATCCGGGACGAGCCGTCCGGGTGCTTGCAGGCGCCGCGCCGGCGGACCGACCGCGCCGTGTCCCGCAGCGCCGCCAGCGGGGCCCGGCCCTCGCCCCGTACCACCGCGTCCAGCTGCCCGGCGAGCGTCGGCAGGCCCAGGCGGCAGGGGCCGCACTGGCCCGCGGACTCGGCCGCCAGCCAGTGCGCGACGCGGGCGGTCTCGCCCAGGGGGCAGGTCGAGGCGGGGAGGGGGAGTATCGCGCCGGCGCCGAGGGTGCGGCCGCTCGCGGCCAGGGTGGTGTGGGCGAGCGAGATCTCCCGCGCGGCGTACGGGTCGGCCCAGGCGCCGTGGTAGCCGCCGATCAGCACGCCGGAGAGGTCGGGGGCGGCGCCCAGGGCCTGGAGCAGGTACGCGAGCGGGGTCCCCGTCGGGGCCTCGACGACGGTCGTCGCGGGGACGCCGCCGGAGAGGGTGAGGAGGAGGGTGCCGGGCTCGGCGGGGATGCCGGTGGTGGCGTACGCGTCGGCGCCCAGGCG
The DNA here is from genome assembly GCF_048572725.1 of Streptomyces boninensis. Lineage (NCBI taxonomy): Bacteria > Bacillati > Actinomycetota > Actinomycetes > Kitasatosporales > Streptomycetaceae > Streptomyces > Streptomyces boninensis. The sequence goes on along the minus strand of NZ_CP183837.1, from coordinate 3,024,589 downwards.
GGCGGCGATGGCGAGCTGGGCGTACGTCTCGGCGTTGCAGAGCAGCACGCCTTCGTCGCTGGCGTGTGCGCGGGCCGCGGCGCCGGCGGGGAGGGAGGGGCCGCCGCGGACCGCGCGGAGGAGGGCGGAGGCTTCGCCGGAGACCATGCGCTCGGGTACGCGCACGACGGAGGTCTGGGGCGCGCGGTGGCGCAGCGAGCGGCTGCGGCTGCGGCTGCCGGCGCCGCGCCGGTGCAGACCGCGTTCCGCCAGGGCGGCCCGTATGCAGGCCTCGGCCCGCGGGCGGGCGACGCCGAACGCGACCGTGTCCGCGCCCAGGGCGGCCGCGGCAAGCAGGGCGCCGTCCAGGACGAGGTGGGGGGTGCGGGTGAGGAGGACGGTGTCCTTGAAGGAGGCGGGTTCGCCTTCGCAGCCGTTGACGATGACGGTGGGGCGGGGACGTTCCCCGGCGCCGTCCGTCGCGGCGGCGACCGCGCGCAGCTTCCGGGCCATCGCGAATGCGGCGCCGCCGCGGCCGCGTAGGGCGATGGCCTCGGTGAGGGAGATCAGGTCGGGGAGGGGGAGCGGTGAGAGGCGGCCGTGGGCGGCGAGGTGTGCGCGGTGGGTGAGGCGCGGTGCGCCGGGGGTGAGGCCGGCGGTTAGGCGGGGGAGGCCGAGGGTGCGGAGGCCGGGGGTGCTGAAGTCGGGGGTGGGGGTGTCCGGGGTCATGGGGTGCCGCCTTGGATGGTGCCGTCGGCGTCGTGGTGGGGGGATCTAGGCGGCGAAGTGTCGTCCTCGTGGCGCGGGATCCAAGGTGGCGAGGTGTCGTCCTCGTGACGCGGGATCCAAGGTGGCGAGGTGCTGCCCTCGTGACGCGGGGCCCAGGGCGGCGAGGTGCTGCCGACGGCGGGTGGCATCGCTCCGGGTGTGGTGGTCCCGGGACGGGGCGGACGCGGGGTGGGGGCGCGCCATGGCGGGGCGGGGGTGGGTACGGGCTGAGGGAGTGCGAGCCAGGGGCGGTAGGCGAGGCCTTGGTGGTTTGGGCGTATGGGCGCGTCTGAGTCCACCGGGTTGGCGGCGTCCGGGTCCGTACGGAGCCGTGGCCGGGCGTCGTCCGTACGGAGCCCCCTCCAGGCGTCGCCGGCCGGCAGGCCTCCCCAGCGCGATGCGTCGTCGGCCGGTAGGCCTCCCCAGCGCGATGCGTCGCCGCCCCCCGGCCACGCCGGAATCTCGCCCCGACCGCCCCGACCGCCCCGACCGCCCCCGCTCGGCTCCGCGAGCAGCCCGTACGCCGCCCCCGCATCCAACGCCCCCTGCCCGCCACCCGCCCCCCGCGCCTCCGGCGCACCTCGCACACCCCGGGCACTCCGGGCGCTCCGCGCCCCCAGCCCCCACGTCCCCCGCCCCCGCGCGCACCGCCATGCCAGCACCCCCGCCACCGCCGCCAGGCTCATTGCGTACGACGCCGTCACCCAACCCGCCGGCTCGCGGCCCGACTTCAGGCCGTGTACCAAGGCCGCGCACCACGCCGGATAGGCGCACGCGTGCAGCGCGCGCCAGCGCGCCGACGCGCGCCCCCGGCCCGCCAGCGCCCCGCGCAGCACCCCCGTCACCACCGCCGCGAGCAGCAGCCACGCCGCCAGGCTGCCGATGCCGATGACCAGCGCCCGGCCGTCGACACCAGCCCGGCCGCCCGCGGCAAAAGGCACCAGCACCCCCCGCACCCCCACCCGCGCCTCCGCCACCTTCACCCCCACGTGCAGCGCGAGCGCCCCCAGCGCCGCCACCGCCGTGGCCCGGTGGATCGCCTGCGCGAGCAGCCGGTGCCGGGCCGTCGCCAGGGCCGTACGCTCGCCGGCGAGCAGTCCCCAGCACACCGCGGCGGTCAGCAGGACCAGGGTGAACACCCCGGCCGCGTAGTCGAGGAAGCCTCGCATGGGCGGCACGCTAGGCCGCCGCCACCGCACCGGACCGCAGTTGCGCCAATACGCGCCGCCACCACCCCGCACCCTGCTAGCGTCCGACCGGCCCGCTCCTCCCCGCCTCCAGAAGCGCCAGCAGTGCCCTCAGCGCCCTCAGCGCCCTCAGCGCCCTCAGCGCCCTCAGCGCCCCGATGGACCCGGAACCCCGCCGTCGCCGCTCCCGCACCGCCCCAAAGCCGGTCGGCCCCCCACCCGCGCATGCGCTACCCTGACCGCATGCGTGCCGTACGCCTTCTGCTTAGCGGGCCGCGCTGAATCCAGGGAACACTCAGCGCGGCGACCCCTCCTGTGCGAGGGGTTTTTTCGTTCCTGCACGAAGCGAACCCGCAAGTCCGCAGACATGGCGTAAGACGATCCCGATGGAGCTTTGACGACGATGAGCGAGAACACGCCCGCCCCCAACGCCGAGGCGGCAGCCAACCCGCACCGCTACACGGCCGCCCTGGCGGCCGACATCGAGGCACGCTGGCAGGACGTCTGGGAGCGGAACGGCACGTATGAGGTCGATGACGACAAGGTCGCGGGCTCCGAGAAGCCGCACCAGTTCATCATGGACATGTTCCCGTACCCCTCGGGTGCGGGCCTGCACGTCGGCCACCCCCTGGGGTACATCGCGACCGACGTCTTCGCCCGCTACCAGCGCATGACCGGCAAGAACGTCCTGCACACCCTGGGCTTCGACGCCTTCGGCCTGCCCGCGGAGCAGTTCGCGGTGCAGACCGGCACGCATCCGCGTATCACCACGGAAGCCAACATCAAGACGATGAAGGGCCAGCTGCGCCGGCTGGGCCTGGGCCACGACAACAACCGGTCGTTCGCGACGATCGACCCGGACTACTACAAGTGGACCCAGTGGATCTTCCTGCAGATCTTCAATTCCTGGTACGACCAGGAGCAGGACAAGGCGCGGCCGATCGCGACCCTGATCGAGCAGTTCGAGTCCGGCGCCCGTAAGACCCCCGACGGCCGCCCCTGGGGCGAGCTGAGCGAGATCGAGCGCGCGAACGTCCTGAGCGGCTACCGCCTGGCCTACGCCTCCGACTCGCCCGTCAACTGGTGCCCGGGCCTGGGCACCGTACTGGCGAATGAGGAGGTCACCGCCGACGGCCGCTCCGAGCGCGGCAACTTCCCGGTCTTCAAGGCCAAGCTGCGCCAGTGGAACATGCGCATCACGGCGTACGCGGACCGCCTGATCGACGACCTGGACGGCCTGGACTGGCCCGAGGCGATCAAGCTGCAGCAGCGCAACTGGATCGGTCGCAGCCATGGTGCGAAGATCAGCTTCCCGGTAGGGGATGCCGGCGCGATCGAGGTCTTCACCACCCGCCCCGACACCGTCTTCGGCGCCACCTACATGGTGCTGGCGCCCGAGCACCCCCTGGTCGAGCAGGTCACCCCGGCCGCCTGGCCCGAGGGCACTCACGACGTGTGGACCGGTGGCCACGCCACCCCGGTCGAGGCGGTGGCGAAGTACCGCGCCCAGGCGGCCGCCAAGTCGGACGTGGAGCGGCAGGCCGAGGCCAAGGACAAGACCGGCGTCTTCACGGGTGCGTACGCCATCAACCCGGTGAACGGCGCCCGCGTTCCGGTCTTTATCGCCGACTACGTGCTGATGGGCTACGGCACCGGCGCGATCATGGCCGTACCCGGCCAGGACCAGCGCGACTGGGACTTCGCCGAGGCCTTCGAGCTGCCGATCATCCGTACCGTGCAGCCGTCCGAGGGCTTCGACGGCAAGGCGTACACGGGCGAGGGTGCCGCCATTAACTCGGCAGGCGACGGCATCTCCCTGGACGGCCTGGACATCGACGAGGCCAAGCGGAAGATCATCGACTGGCTGGTGGCGGAGGGCCACGGCGAGGCGACGGTGAACTACAGGCTGCGCGACTGGCTGTTCAGCCGGCAGCGCTACTGGGGCGAGCCCTTCCCGATCGTCTACGACGAGAACGACGTCGCGCACCCGCTGCCCGAGTCGATGCTGCCCCTGGAGCTGCCCGAGGTCGAGGACTACTCCCCGCGCACCTTCGACCCCGACGACGCGAACACCCAGCCGGAGACCCCGCTGTCCCGTAACGAGGACTGGGTGTACGTAGACCTGGATCTGGGCCGGGGCGATGGCGTGAAGCGCTACCGGCGCGAGACCAACACCATGCCCAACTGGGCAGGATCCTGCTGGTACGAGCTGCGCTACCTGGACCCGCACAATGACGAGCAGCTGGTCAGGCCCGACCTGGAGAAGTACTGGATGGGCCCGACGGCGGCGAAGCCGCACGGCGGCGTCGACCTGTACGTCGGCGGCCAGGAGCACGCGGTGCTGCACCTGCTGTACGCGCGTATGTGGTCGAAGGTGCTGTTCGACCTGGGGCACATCTCGTCCCCCGAGCCGTTCCACAAGCTGTTCAACCAGGGCATGATCCAGGCGTACGTCTACCGCGACGACCGCGGCTTCCCGGTCCCGGCCGCCGAGGTCGAGGAGCGCGAGGACGGCTGGTACTTCGAGGGCGTGAAGGTCTCCCGCGAGCTGGGCAAGATCGGCAAGTCGCTGAAGAACGCCGTCACGCCGGACGAGATCTTCGACGAGTACGGCGCGGACACGCTGCGGCTGTACGAGATGGCGATGGGCCCGCTGGACGTCTCGCGGCCGTGGGACGACCGGGCGGTGGTCGGCCAGTTCCGGCTGCTGCAGCGGCTGTGGCGCAATGTGGTGGACGAGGGAACGGGCGCGGTCACCGTCGTCGACGAGGAGCCGGACGAGGCCACGCTGCGCGCCCTGCACAAGGCGATCGACGGCGCCGGCGCCGACATGGACGGCCTGCGCTTCAACACCGCGATTGCCAAGATCACCGAGCTGAACAACCACCTGACCAAGCAGTCCTCGGTCCCGCGCTCGGTCGCCGAGGACACGGTCAAGCTGATCGCCCCGCTGGCTCCGCATATTGCCGAGGAGCTGTGGCACAAGCTGGGCCACGAGTCGTCGGTGGTCTTCGAGCAGCTGCCGGAGGCGGACCCGCGCTATGTGGTCGACGAGACGGTGACCTGCGTCGTACAGGTGAAGGGCAAGGTCAAGGCGCGCCTGGAGGTGCCGCCGTCCATCGCGGAGGCGGAGCTGGAGGCGGCGGCGCTGGCCGACCCGGCGATCGTCAAGGCGATCGGCGACGCGCAGATCCGCAAGGTGATCGTGCGGGCGCCGAAGCTGGTCAACATCGTGGTGTGAGCGGTCGCGGGATGGCCGGCTGAGCCCCGGGAGTGACGTACGCGCTCTCGGGGTCCTCCTCAGGTCTGGCTCATCCCCAGGGTGGGGTCGTTCTGGGGGATGGTCCAGGGTCGCGTACGGCCCCGCACCTTGCCTTTCCCTTTACGCTGGGACTGACGGAGCGAGAGGAGTCCTCATGGAGGTCGGAGTGGCGGTGGTCGCGGCGCTGCTGGCACTGTTCGTGGTCCTCGCGGTGATCGTCGCCGTACGGGCCGGGCGGGCGGTCAAGCGCGGCGTCGAGCGTACGGTCTCGGACACCCGGCGCACCGTCGAGGAGACGTCGCTGCGCGCCCGCCGCGCGGTGCAGCCCGGCCCGGTCGGCGAGATCGCGGCGCTGCGCCTGGGGCTGCGCGAGTCCATCGACTCCACCCGGCGCGAGCTGGAGACCGCGGTGCCGGGCGACCCTGGGCTGCGCGAGTCCCTCGACCTCCTGGACCGCCTGCACGACTTCGGCCGCCAGCTGGACGGCGAGCTGCGCCAGCTGGAGCGCGAGCCGGACAAGGGCCGGATCGCCGACCGGCTGCCGGAGGCGCGACGCCGGGCGCAGCGGATCCGTAACTCGGCGGACTCGCTGCGCTTCGCGGCGCAGGACCGGCGGCGGCATACGGCGGGCGATGGCCTGGAGGCGCTGAGCGCGCAGATCGAGGTCGAGGCGGGGGCGCTGCGGCATTGGGCGCCGGCGGATGAGGGGGCGGGGTCGGGCTCGGGTTCGGGTTCTGGCTCGGGTTCTGGCTCGGCGGGAAAGTCGGAGGTTCCCGAAGCCCGGGATGCCCAGTCCCAGTCCCAGCCCCAATCCCAGTCCCAGGATGAGCTGACTGACGGCAAGTCGGGGTCGCTGTCGCAGGACGCGTTCCAGGCGCTGCTCAACAAGATCGAGAAGGTGCGGCGGCCGGAGTCGCCGGCGTAACCGCCGGTCGGCAAGCGTTTACGGCCAAGGGCGCAGTGCGGCGGACGCCCGCCCCCCAGTAATGTCTTGAGCATGTCCTCCGATGTCGCGATCGTCGCCGATTCCACGGCCTATCTGCCGCCGCAGGCGCTGCGCCGGCACGGCATCACGTCCGTACCGCTGACGGTGGTCCTCGGCGACCGCGCGCTGGAGGAGGGCACGGAGATCTCGGCCCGTTCGGTCGCCGAGGCGCTGAAGAAGCGGCGCCCGGTGACGACGTCGCGGCCGAGCCCGGAGCAGTTCGCGTCGGTGTACCGGGCGGCGGCGGAGGCGGGCGCGACCGGGGTGGTGTCGCTGCACCTGTCGGCGGAGTTCTCGGGCACGTACGACGCGGCTGTGCTGGCGGCGAAGGACGCGCCGGTGCCGGTACGGGTCGTGGACACCGGCATGGTGGCGATGGCGCTGGGCTTCTGCGCGCTGGCGGCAGCTGAGGCGGTGGCGGCGGGTGCATCGCTCGACGAGGCGGTGGCGGCGGCGGAGAAGCGTGCAGCGGGCACATCGGCGTATTTCTATGTCGATACGTTGGACTACCTGCGCCGCGGCGGCCGTATCGGCGCGGCCCAGGCGCTGCTGGGTTCGGCGCTGGCGGTGAAGCCACTGCTGCAGCTGGAGAACGGCCGGATCGAGCTGCGCGAGAAGGTCCGCACGGCATCGAAGGCGATCGCCCGGCTGGAGGAGATCGTGGTGGGCCGCGCGGGCGCGGAGCGGGTGGACGTGGCCGTCCACCACTTGGCGGCCGCTGAGCGGGCAGAGCTGCTGGCGGAACGGCTGCGGGAGCGGGTGCCTGCGCTGCGGGATGGGGTGGGCGAGCTGCACTTGAGTGAGGTGGGTGCGGTGATTGGGGCGCATACGGGGCCGGGGTTGCTGGGGGCTGTGGTGTCGCGGGGGTGATGGGGCTCGGGGGTGACGAGGTTTTCCACAACCGGCAGGTAATCCACAGCTCTCCCGCTTGATCAACTCGCCAGTCCGGCGTGGCCGTAGCGTCCCCGGACATGAGCACACGTATCGCAACGAGGGGCCCGGGCGGCCCCCCCGACAGCCGCATCCGCCACCGCGCCCGGGCACGCTTTCTCCGTGGACCGGGTCGGGCGGGTGGTTCTGGTGGCTCGGCTGGCCCGGGTGGACGGGGCGGATCGGGTGGCCCGGGTGGGCGGGGTCGAGGCGGAGGGCGGGACCGCGATGCTGACCCGCGGGGACCGGCGGGTGCGGGCGGTTTCCGGGGCCGTGCGCGGGTCCGTTCCCGCGATGTGAGCAATCGAGCCCGTGCAGCGGCCCTCTTCGACTTGAAGGACCTGCCGACCCCATCGCCCAGCCGCCGCGACTGGAACCGCCTCCCGGTCCCGAGGGATGCAGGCCGTCCGCGGCGAGCTGCTCCACCGCGGTGGGAGGAGCGGACGCTGGATGAGGCGATGGAGGGGGAGGGCGAGCGGGATGGTGCGCGCGAGGGAGTAGCGGAGGGGGAGGGTGAGCGCGAGGGCGCGGCGGAGGCAGATGCGGGGCGACGGGGCGCGGCGTATCGCGGGTTGGCCGCGGGCGTCGGGCTAGCCCCTTCCGGGCGCCGGGGGCTGCGCGGTGGCCGGGTCCCGCGCCGCAGCCCAGCTGTGCGCGGCGATCCGACCTCGCCATACGGCCTGGGGCCGCGTCGCGGTGTGGCACTGCGGTCGCGATCCGCGGAATGGCGTGCAGGTGCGCAGGGCCGCCATGCAGCCGACGACCCTGCAGGTACGGGTCCGTCGGCGCGGGCGGGACCAGTGGCGTTGCGGGGCGGGGTGCCACCGGGCCTGCCGGGCGGGATCCTGGCCGCTCGGCCGGGCCGAGCTGCAGAGGAGAGGCCCGGCCGAGCTGCGGAGCAGAGGTCTGGCCAAGCTGCGGAGCAGAGGCCTGAGCGGGCCGCAGAGAAGGGGCGGTCATGGGAGGAGAGGCCAGCACTTGGCCGGTCGGCTGCCGCAAGTCCCCGGCGAACAGCTGAGGCAGTGGCCGACCGCGCAGCCGCGGGGGCGGCCCGTGGAGTCGCGGAGGCGCTGCCCGGAACGGGAGCGGGCTCGCCGCCGGCGGGTGTGGGCCGGTCCGGGCCGGCGGCAAGCTCGCCGGAGGACGTGGCTCAGGAACGTCGTCCGGTCAGGTCCGGCTGGTGGCAGGACGTGCGGGACCGGTTGCCGCTGTGGCTGCAGTTGCGCTGCGGTGTTGAGCCGCGCGCGGCGGCCGCGCTGGGCGTCGTACTCGTGGCCGCGGTCGCCTTTGCTGCGTACCACTTCTGGGCCGGGCGCCCGGAAGCGATCAGTCCGCCGCCCGCCGCGCAGCGGGCCGAGGTGCAGACGTCCGCGGCGGGTGCGGGCGGTGGCCCGCAGGACGACCAACCGCCGTCGGGTGGCGGATCGGGCGGGCGCCGGCTGGTGATCGACGTGACCGGGAAGGTGCGGGACCCGGGCGTGCACCATTTGCCGCCCGGCACCCGTGTGGAGGACGCGCTTGAGGCGGCAGGCGGCGTACGCCCCGGGGCTGATCTGCGCGGGCTCAACCGCGCCCGTCTGCTCGTGGACGGCGAGCAGATCGTCGTCGGTGGATCGGGAGCGTCCGGCTCGGCCGCAGCGGCAGGCGCCTCGGGCGCAGGAGGGGCGGGCGGCGCGACCGGTACGGGAGGGACGGCCGGTGTGCCTGGCTCGTCGGCGGGCGCGGCCGGTTCGGCGGGCCTCGGCGGTGCGCCTGGCAGCCCGTTGAGCCTGAACTCCGCCACCGCCGAGCAACTGGACGCCCTGCCCGGCATCGGCCCCGTACTCGCCCAGCACATCATCGAATTCCGCACGCAGAAGGGCGGCTTCACCTCCGTCGACCAGCTCCGCGAGGTAAACGGCATCGGCGACCGCCGCTTCGCCGACCTCAAGCCCCTGGTCCGCCCATGACCCGACCAGCCACGACCACGACCACGTCCGGCCTCACAACCACGTCCACTGCCACCGCCACGGCCGCCGGCACCCCCGCTTCGGCGAGCACGGCCAATTCCGCCCGCTCTCCGGTGCACGCGGCGGCGAACTCTCCGATGGGCGCCTCTGACCCCCATGCGGACGGCCCGGCGGATCTCCGCCTGCTCCCGCCTGCGTTGGCGGCTTGGGCGGCTGCGGCAGCCGCGCTGACGGCACCCGCAGCGGTGGTGGTGGTTGCGTGCGGGACGGCGGTGGCCATCGCAGCAGCCTTGCTGCTCGTCGCCCGGCAACGGGACAGAACCGGGGCCTCGGGACGGTCAGAGCCGGCAATGCGACCGACGGCACCACACCAATCCGTGCCGGTGCCGCCCCCGCCGTCGAGGCTGCGAGCGGTTGCCCTCGCTCTCCTCTGCGCCACGGCAGCCGCCACCACGGCGGCGTTGCACGGGGCGCAGGCGCGCAGCGGTCCGCTCCCGGCCCTGGCGCGCACCTACGCCCACGCCACCGTCGAGCTCGAACTCACCACAGACCCGCGCCCCACCCGCCCACACGTCAGCGGCGCCACCCGCGCACCGGCGGGCATCGTGGCCGAGGCCGAGGCGCTCCGCGTGACGCCTTCCGGCGCACCACCGAAGTCACCCACTGCCACCCGCACACCGGTCCTGCTGATCGTGCAGCACCGTCCCAGCCCTGGGGAGGACACCTCCCACTCCCCGCAGCGGGCCACCGCCTGGCAGCAGGCCTGGCTGCAGCTGCTGCCCTCCACGCGTGTGCGCGTTCAAGCGCGTCTCGCCCCGGCGACCCGTGCCGGTCCCGGGGGCGACCGCATCGCCGCGGTCCTCCGGGTCGTGGGCGCAGAGGCCCCGGCGCCCGCCATCACCCGCACTCCCACCACCCTCCAGCGCGCCGCAGGCGCATTGCGGGCGGGGCTGCGGCGGGCCACCGACGGGCTGCCTGCAGATGCTCGTGCGCTGCTTCCCGGGCTCGTCATCGGCGACACCACGCGCATCCCCGCCGAGCTCGACGAGGCCTTCCACGCCACCGACCTCACCCATCTGCTCGCCGTCTCGGGCGCGAACTTCACCATTCTCCTGGCCGTGCTCATCGGGCCTCCGCACCTGGCCACCCGCCCCGAGCGGCGCGGGCTGGCGCCGCGCGTCGGGATATCCCTGCGCGGCACCGCGCTCCTCGGCGGCGCGCTCACCCTCGGCTTCGTCGTCGTGTGCCGCCCGGAGCCCAGCGTGCTGCGCGCAGCCGCCTGCGGGCTGATCACGCTGGTCGCCATTGGCACCGGGCGCCGCCGCTCACTGTTGCCCGCGCTGGCCGCCGCCGTGCTGTTGCTCGTCCTTTACGACCCTTGGCTGGCACGAGACTTCGGCTTCCTGCTGTCCGTACTCGCCACCGGCGCGCTGCTCACCATCGCCCCGCGCTGGAGCTCCGCCCTGCGCAGGCGCGGCCTGCCGCCCCGCCTCGCCGAGGTGCTGGCGGCGGCTGCCGCCGCCCAGGCTGCGTGTGCGCCCGTGGTCGCGGTCCTCGCCGCTCGGGTCGGCCTGGTCGCCGTCCCCTGCAACCTCCTTGCCGAGCTCGCCGTGGCCCCGGCCACCGTGCTCGGCTTCGCCGCGCTCGCCGCCGCACCGCTGTCGCTGCCGCTCGCCAAGGCGGCTGCCTGGCCGGCGGCGTTGCCCGCCGAGTGGATCGCCGGCGTTGCCCGTACCGGTGCCGCGCTGCCCGGAGCCGAGGTCAGATGGCCCGGCGGCTGGGCAGGAGGCCTGCTGCTCGCGGCACTTACCGCCCTCGTACTCGGCGCGGGCCCGCGGCTGCTGCGGAGCAGGGCGGCCCGCCGGTCACCTCTGGGTGTGGGGGCGGACGTTCCTGGTGCGGGACCGGATGCGCCGGGCGCGGGACCACCGCCCCCGCTCTCCCGCCGCCCCACGCCATGGCTCGCGGGTGGCGTCGTGCTGCTCCTGCTGCTAGCCGTCGTCCGGCCGCCGCCGCTCACGCGCGTGCTCACCGGGTGGCCGCCACCCGGCTGGCGGTTGGTCGCCTGTGACGTCGGGCAGGGGGACGCACTCGTCCTCGCCACGCGGCGGCCGGGGACCGCCGTGGTGATCGATACCGGGCCCGAGCCGCGGCTCGTCGATCGCTGCCTGCGCCGCCTGGGCGTGGACCGCATCCCCCTGCTGATCCTGACCCACTTCCACGCCGACCACGTCGACGGCCTCCCCGGCGCGCTGCGCGGCCGCGCGATCGGCGCGATCCAGACGACCACCTACGCCGAACCACCCGGCCAGGCGGCCTTCGTACGCCGCACCGCCGCCTCTGCCCGCATCCCGGTGATCACGGCGGCGGCGGGGGAGCGCCGCCGCCTCGGTCCGGACCTCAGGTGGCAAGTGCTGTGGCCTCCCGCCCAAGCCCCCGCAGGCGACGCAGGCGAGCCGCACTTCGAGGACGTCAACGACGCCAGCGTCACCCTCCTAGTCCGCACCGCAGGCCTCACCCTCTTCCTCCCAGGCGACCTCGAGCCACCCGCCCAGCAGCAACTCCTCACCGCCCACCCGGACCTCCCCGCCGTGGACGTACTGAAGGTCGCGCACCACGGCAGCTCGTACCAGGACCCGTCCCTCCAGCAGCGCCTCCACCCCCGCCTCGCCCTGCTGAGCGTCGGCAGGCGCAATCCGTACGGTCACCCCTCCCCGCGCACTCTCGCGGCCCTCGCCGGCCAGGGCGCGAGCGTGCTCCGCACGGACCTGGACGGGGCCGTGGCCGTGGTCGCGGGGCGGCGGCCGGGCGCTGACAAGGAAGCAGATCGCCCTCGACTGCTTGTAAAGACTTCTTTAGAAAGGTAGCTTTAGATGCATGCCCAGTCCCAGCTCCAAGCCCGGCCGCGACTCCGAGCAGCCCAGGCACTCCGTCGTCCATGTCACCGACCCCCGTGCGTTGCGCGCTCTCTCCCATCCCACGCGGATGGAGCTGGTCGGCCTGCTCCGCATCGAGGGTCCCTTCACCGCGACCCGCGCCGCGGAGCTGACCGGCGAGTCCGTCGCCAGCTGCTCGTACCACCTGCGAATGCTTGCCAAGTACGGCCTGGTAGAGGAGGCGGAAGGCGGCCGCGGCCGGGAGAAGCCGTGGCGGGCGACGGCGAAGTACACCACCTGGAGCGACGCTTTCAATACGGACAGCGAGGTCAGGGTGGCCGCCGCAGAGGTGCTCAGCGCCGCGGTCGCGGAACGGTATTTCTCGCAGTTCTCACACGCCATCGAGACCCGCCGCCACCTTCCCCAGGCGTGGCGCGAGGCGGAGTGGTCCGGCGACGACCTCATCTATCTCACGGCCGCCGAACTCGTCGACCTGACCGAGAAGATCTCCGCGCTGGTCGATCAGTACGCGGGCCGTTTCCATGACCCGTCCCGGCGCCCGGAAGGCGCAGAGCTCGTGAACCTGATCCGCTTCGCCTTCCGCGACCGCCGCTACGTCCCCGAACTCCGCGGCCCGAAAGGCGAATCCGACCGCCGGCAGACCGAGGAACAGGAACAGGAAGAGGAACAGCCATGACCCTCCACCCCTACGTCCACGAACACCTCCACGCCCTCCGCAGCACCACCCTCCGCGCCCAGGCCACCGCCCACGCCCAGGCCACCGCCGCCCACGCGCAGGCCACCGCCCACGCCCAGGCCACCGCCGCCCACGCGCAGGCCACCGCCGCCCACGCCCAGGCCGCTGCCGACCCCGCCGCCCTTGCCCGCCCCCACCCCAACCCCCTCCGCACCCGCCTAGGCTGGCTCCTCGTCGAGACCGGCCTCCGCCTCATCCGCCCCCCGGCAAGGGCAAGCGACCCCCTCACATGACGACGACGCCTCACAAGCACTCCCTCCGCAAGCGCCCCCACCTCCCCACCCTCCTCCGCAGCCCCCCTTTCCGCCGCTACTGGACCGGCCAGACCATCTCCGTCCTCGGCGACGAGATATCCGCGATCGCCATGCCCGCCACCGCCGTCCTCCTCCTCGACGCCGGCTCCGCAGACATGGGATGGCTGACCGCCTCCGTCCTCCTCCCCTCCCTCTTCTTCTCCATCCCCGCCGGCGCCTGGGCCGACCGCCGCCGCAGCCGTCGCCGGGTCATGCTCCTCGCCGACCTCGGGCGCTTCCTGCTCCTCTGCTCGATCCCCCTCGCGTACGTGCTCGACGCGCTCACCCTCCCGCAGCTCTACGTGGCCTCCTTCGCCGTCGGCACCCTCGCCGTGCTCTTCGACGTCTGCGCCGGCACGCTCTACGTATCGCTGCTCAAACCCGCGCAGTACGTGGACGGCGCCGCGCTCCTCCACGGCAGCCGCTCGCTCGCCCGCGTCGCGGGCCCCGGCACCGGCGGCGCACTCGTCTCCGTACTCACCGCACCGGTCGCCGTCCTCGCCGACGCGCTCAGCTATCTCGCCTCCGCCGCCTGCCTCGCCCGCATCTCCCCACCCGAACCGCCCCCCGCAGCCCCGCAGAAGGGCCACCTCACCGCCGGCCTCGCCTGGCTCGCCCGGCACCCGGTCATGCGCCCCACCCTGCTCGCCTTCGCCACCCTCAACTTCTTCAACTTCATCTTCCAGGCCCTGTTCTTCCTCTACGCCAACAAGGAACTCGGCCTCAGCCCCGGCTTCCTGGGCGCCGTCATGAGCGCGGGCGCCATCGGCGGGCTCGCGGGCGCGGCTGCCGCCGGGCGGATCGTCCGGCGGTTCGGGTACGGGCCCGTGATCACGGGCGGGTTCGTCGGCTTCGCGGCGCCGCTCATGCTCATACCGGCCGCTTCCGGTCCGCAGGCCGCCGTCATCGCCCTGCTCTTCCTCGCCTACCTCGGCGCCAGCTTCGGCGTGATGGTCGTCGACATCACCGCCAACGCCTTCCAGGCCGCCCTCATCCCCGACGACCTCCGCTCCCGCGTCCTCGGCGCCTTCCGCACCGTCAACTACGGCGTCCGCCCCCTCGGCGCCCTCGCGGGCGGCGGTCTCGGCACGGTGCTCGGCCTGCGCCCCACCCTCTGGATAGCCACGGCGGGCGCCCTGCTGGGCATCCTGTGGCTGCTCCCATCCCCGCTGCCCCGGATGCGCGAGCTGCCCGCCCCCACATCCCCCGAACCTGGCGCCCCCGCCCCCGCCCCCGATCAGCGATAACAGACCCCATGGACTCAACCCAAGCCGACGCCTACCTCGCCCGCATCGACGCCCGCCGCCCCGCCGCCCCCACCACCGAGGCCCTCCGCGACCTCCAGCTCCGCCACCTCACCGCCGTCCCCTTCGAGAACCTCTCCATCCACCTCGGCGAGCCCATCGTGCTCACCGAAGAGGCCCTCTACGCCAAGCTCGTCGAGCGCCGCCGCGGCGGCTTCTGTTACGAGCTCAACGGCGCCTTCGCCGCCCTCCTCACCCATCTCGGTTACGAGGTCGACCTGCTCGCGGCCCGCGTCTTCACCGACGAAGGGCGACTGGGCCCGCCGTACGACCACATGGTGCTGCGCGTCCGCACCCAGGACGGCGACGGCCCCTGGCTCGCCGACGTCGGCTTCGGCCGGCACGCCGTACGCCCGCTGCACGCGGCGGACCGCGGCGAACAGCACGACCCCGCCGGCGTCTTCCGCATCGCCGAGGCGAGCGGCGGCCCGTACCCGGCCGACGACCTCGACTGCCACCACGACGGCCGCCCCGTCTACCGCCTCGAGCAGCGTCCCCGCGAGCTCGCCGCCTTCAACGCCACCTGCTGGTACCAGCAGACGTCCCCCGAGTCCCACTTCGCCCGGTCCCTCACCTGCTCCCGCCTGACCGCCGACGGCGGCCGGATCACCCTCAGCGGCGACAAGCTGATCACCACGAGCCCCGGCCCGGACGGCGGCGAGCGCCGCGAGGAGCGGCTGCCAGGCGCCGCCGCGATCCTCGCCGCCTACCGCACTCATTTCGGCATCGACCTCGACCGGGTCCCACCTACCCCGAAGTAACCATTCCAGTGCAGATAGCCCACGAGGCCGAGTTTGCCTCGAAACCCCCAGCGGTGTTCGAATGATGCTTCTGAGCTCAATCATCTTGTTTTCTCACCCGCGGGGGGTAGCACCACATGCTGGGACTGCGACGGCGTCGGCACACCGGGTCCGGATCCACCACCGCCCTGCGGCAGTCAGGCCTCGCCGGCCTGCGGCTGCCGCAGAGCGCGGGACTGCTGAGCTGCCGGGTCCTCGACCCGGTCAACCAGCCCCTCGCGCAGGCCGCCCTGACCATCAGCGACGCGGCCGGGCGCAAGGTCGTCAGCGGTGAGACGGACCCGTACGGCACCTTCGTCGCCGCCGTCCCGGCCGGCAGCTACCGGCTCGCCGTCGGCCACGAGGGCTTCACCCCGTACCGCGGCGATGCCGACGTCGCCGAAGGCGGCCACACCGCGCTCGGCGATCTCCCGCTCGCCCCGGTCGAGCTGCCGCAGCTGCCGCCGCCCGGCGACTGGGAGATCGACCCCGCGCACACCACGATCGCCTTCATCGCCCGGCACATCGGTATGGCCCGGGTCCACGGCCGCTTCAACAACTACTCCGGCGCGCTGCGCATCGGGCAGCGGATGGAGGACTCGGCGATGCACGTCATCATCGACGCCGCCTCCATCGACACCAACATCAAGATGCGCGACGACCACCTGCGCTCCGCCGACTTCCTGGACGTCGAGCGGCACCCGACGCTGGAGTTCTACAGCGACTCCTTCGCCCACCGCGGCGGCAACCGCTGGGCGATCACGGGCGCCCTGTCCATCCACGGCGTCAGCCGGACGGTGACCCTCGACACGCAGTACCTCGGCACCGGGGTCGGCATGGAGGGCGAGATCCGCGCCGCCTGCCGCGCCGTCACCGAACTGCACCGCGAGGACTTCACCCTCAACTGGCAGCACATGCTCGCCCGCGGCATCGCCGTCGTCGGCTCCAGCATCCAGATCGAACTGGACATCCAGGTCACGGGCAAGAGCTGAGGACCGCGGCCGCGCGGCACAATGATCGCGTGAGCGACGTACGACATGTGCTGGTGCTGCCCGACCGCGACGCCGCGGAAGAGGTGGCCGAGGAGGCGGCGGAACGTTTCGGCCTGGGCGAGGAGCCCCAGCTGGTACGCGACGCCCTGGCCGGCGAGGACGACGCCGAGGACGCCCAGTGGCTGGTCGTCATCGAGGACCCACAGACCCGCCTCGCCCCGGCAGACCTGGACGCGCTGGCCGCGGAGCACGAGGGCTGGCTCGAGGCGCCCTGAGACAGCCGCCCGGGCGGCGTTGTCGGTGCCGCATGGGATGCTGTACGACGATGGCAGCCAGGAACGCAGCGACCCAGAGCGACGACCCCCTCGCACCCGTGACCATCGCGGTCGGCCAGGAGGACCTCCTCCTGGATCGCGCGGTGCAGCAGATCGTGTCCGCGGCCCGCGCCGACGACCCGGACACCGATGTGCGCGACCTTGCCTCGGCCGATCTGCAGCCCGGCACCCTCGCCGAGCTCACCAGCCCGTCCCTCTTCGCCGAGCGCAAGGTCGTCGTCGTACGGAACGCGCAGGACCTCGGCGCCGACTCGGTCAAGGCGGTCAAGGACTATGTCGGCGCGCCCGTCGAGGAGATCATCCTGGTGCTGCTGCACGCCGGCGGCGCGAAGGGGAAGGGCCTGCTCGACGCCGTCCGCAAGGCCGGCGGCCGCGAGGTGCCCTGCGCCAAGGTCACCAAGCCGTCCGACCGGCTGGCGTTCGTGAAGGCCGAGTTCCGGCACGCGGGCCGCAAGGCCACGCCCGGCGCCTGCCAGGCCCTGGTGGACGCCATCGGCAGCGACCTGCGCGAGCTGGCCAGCGCCTGCGCCCAGCTGGCCGCGGATGTCGAGGGTGCGATCGATGAGGCCGTCGTCGGGCGCTATTACACCGGCCGCGCCGAGGCCTCCAGCTTCGAGGTCGCCGACCGCGCCGTGGAGGGCCGCGCCGCCGAGGCCCTGGAGTCGCTCCGCTGGGCGCTGGCCACCGGCGTCGCGCCCGTCCTGCTCACCAGCGCCCTGGCCCAGGGCGTACGGGCCATCGGCAAGCTCGCCTCGGCCCCGCGCGGCATGCGCCCAGGCGACCTGGCGCGCGAGCTCGGCATGCCGCCGTGGAAGGTGGACCGGGTGCGCGGCCAGCTGCGCGGCTGGTCCGCGGACGGGGTGGCGGCCGCGCTGCGCGCGGTGGCGGAGGCGGACGCCAATGTGAAGGGCGGCGGCGATGATCCGGCGTACGCGCTGGAGAAGGCCGTGGTGACGGTGGCCCGAGCAGCGCGCAGCCGCTGACGCAGGCTGCTCAGCCCTTCATCTTCTTCAGCGTCGCCTCCGTCGCCTCGCGCAGCATCCGCTCGACGGTGTCGGCGTCCGGGGTGCTGTCGTCGTCGCCCGAGGTCAGCGGCGTCCAGCTCATCTGGTAGGACATCCAGCCCTGTCGCACCGCCAGGTAGACCGCGCCGTTCTGGGAGGAGTCCTTGGGCTTCACCAGGTACGCGTCGTCGCCGAGCCCGCTGACCTTCTCCACCTGGTAGCTGGTGTCGCCGTTGCTGCGCTGCTCGTAGCTCTCGTACGTGCCGCGGAAGTTCTCGGCCGGGTCGGTCTTCTTGTACAGCCACATCTCCATGGCGACGCTGGCCTCCGCCGTGCCCTCGGAGCCCTGCGGGGAGTTCCAGCACCACATGGCGTCCACGGCCCGGTGCGTCGAGGACTGGTCCTCGGAGTTGCCCAGGTCGTTGTACTCGCTGCGGAAGGCCGAGAAGTCGGTCTTGGCGCAGGGATCCTTCTGGTACGTGTAGCCGCGCAGGTCCGGCTTCGCCGCCTCGTCCTTGTCGCCCCCGAGCGGCCCCGCGAAGACCAGCCCGGCCCAGACGGCGGAGGCGACCACGGCCCCGGCGAGCCCGCCCCACAGCCACCCGAGCCCCTTTCCCCCGCCGCCGCCTCCCGGCCCGACGGCCGGCACCGGTGGCGTGGGGTAACCAGGGGCCGGCTGACCCGGCTGCTGCCCCGGCTGACCCGCCTGACCTGGGATGTAGCCCTGCTGCCCGTAACCCTGCTGCCCGTACCCACCCTGCTGATAGCCCGGCTGCTGATACGGATTCGGCTGCTGCTCGCCCCCGGATTGCCACATGTCCGGGAGCGTACTCCTCCGCCAGGAACGGCTGTCAGCCCGCAGTGAGCTTCGCCGCCCAGGCCTCCCAGGCGGGCTGTTCGCGGTCGCGGGCTGCCGCGCCGTCCGGGCCGTAGAAGGCACCCCGGGCGACAACCATTCTGGTGTCGCCCCACTCCGCGGTGGCGAGCTCGAAGATGCCGGCGGCGGGCTCCGTGGCGCGGATGGTGACGGTCTTGCCGTCCACCGCCTCTACCGTGCCGCGCACACGCGGTGCCGTCGAGGCGCTCTCGACATCCTGGCCGGGCCGGACGCCCGCGAGGCCGGCGGCCGCGAGGACGTCGGGCATGGGCGCACCCTCGGGCAGTTGGTGCATGACCTGCAGGGTCGTGACCGGCAGGCCCGCGAAGTGGGTGAGGTAGATCCGCAGGTTGCGAAGGGCGGCGGTCCAGCCCTCGAGCGTGCCGTCGATGTCCTCGTGCCAGTCGTCGCCGCCGGCGAGGAAGCCCGAGGACAGCCGCACCACGCAGGTGTCGCCCGAGACGGCCTCGACGAGGATCTCGGTGTTCCAGGGCGGGACGGGGGTGTCGGGCCCCTGCCAGTCCGGCTCGTCGTAGCCGAGCCGGTGCGGCGGCTCCCAGGCGGTGACGACACCCTCCGAGGCGCCGAATTCCCCGTGGTACGTGACGAAGCGCCCGCCTTCCCGCGGTTCGACCTCGGCGGGCACGAACCAGGCCTCGATGCCGGGACCGGTCGCGATGACCTCCCAGACCTCCTCCGGAGTGCCGGGAACCTCGACCTCGCACACGGCGCGGTAGCGGCCGTCCTCGTCGTCGAGATGGCTGTGAACGTCCGTCATGGCTGCTGCTCCTCTGCGGAGGGAAGGGGGTAGGCGCCGACGACGAGACGGTGGACGCGACCGCCCGGTGTCCCCTCGTCGTGATAGCGGGCGACGACGCCGGTCACCGCCGCGGCGAGATCCCGGGCGAAGTCCGCACGCGCGGCCGGTGACGCCAGGGCCACGTCGGCCTGGATCGCGAAGGTCTCGGCGGCCTTGCCGGTCCGCCGCGAGCGGGCGAGCAGGGCGCCGAGGTGCCGGACTGTCTGGGCGGCGAGCGCTAGGAGGAACGCGGCCGAGAGGCGGTCCGGGCGCTCGGTCGGCGCCGGTGGCGGTGCCGAAGGCCCGAGGGCCTCGGGCGAGATCACGTACGCCTTGGCCGTCGCGATCACGAGGCGTTCCGTTATCCCGCCCCACTGCCGTTCGCCGGCGCCGACGACCAGCCCGTGATTTTCGAGCTGCCGCAGGTGGTACGTGACCCGCTGCCGGGGCAGCCCGAGCTTGCGGGCGAGGCCGCTCGCGGAGTGGGGTTCGCGCAGGTGGGCCAGGAGCTGGGAGCGCACCGGGTCGAGGGCGACGATCGCTGCGTCCGAAGCGCTGATGACATCCACGGGGGTCGGTTCCACAGCGCCAGAGTGCCTTTGACAAATTTTTTTGTCAAAGGGTGGGCATACGAAGACGGGCCCCGACCCGGCTCCTGGGGAAGGAGCGAGGCCGGGGCCCGACTACAACAGGCTTTGCTGTGCGCCGACCGCACCCGCGTGGCGAACGCAGATCGTGTGCGGCGGCATGATGCAGGCTCCGGAGCGGAGAGAGGGGCCGCTTGGCCCGGAAAACCGGCGAATAAAGGGCTTCTCAGCCCTTCAGCGAGCTGACCCGCTTGGCGAGCGCCGACTTCTTGTTGGCGGCGGCGTTCTTGTGCAGCACACCCTTGCTGACGGCCTTGTCGAGCTTGCGGCCGGCGGCGCGCTGCGCCTTCTCGGCAGCCTCGGCGTTGCCCGCCTCGACGGCCTCACGGGTCTGACGGATCGCGGTACGAAGCTCAGACTTGACGGCCTTGTTGCGCAGGCGCGCCTTCTCGTTCGTCTTGATCCGCTTCATCTGGGACTTGATGTTCGCCACGAAATTAAGCCTCTGCTGTAGATCAGTGTTCTTTACCCAGTACCAGGGCATACCAGGGCCCAGGCACAGTGGACCAGGTTATCAGCAGGCGCGAGGCCCTCCCAAACCGCGCCGACTCCGTCGCGCATGGGACGATGGGGACGGCAAAGCCAGAGTCAAACACAGCCAGCCGCCGACCCCGACAAGCCCGACAGGATCCTAGGTGCCCGCGACCCCTGCCAATGTGCCCGAGCCGAGCCGTACCGACCCGGCCGTGATTCGCAATTTCTGCATCATCGCGCACATCGACCATGGCAAGTCCACGCTTGCCGACCGCATGCTCCAGATCACCGGCGTCGTCGAGCAGCGCCAGATGCGTGCGCAGTACCTCGACCGCATGGACATCGAGCGCGAGCGCGGGATCACGATCAAGTCCCAGGCGGTCCGGCTGCCCTGGGCGCCCACGGAGGGTGACGGGTCGGACACGACCCACATCCTCAACATGATCGACACCCCGGGCCACGTCGACTTCACGTACGAGGTCTCCCGCTCCCTCGCCGCCTGCGAGGGCTGCATCCTCCTCGTGGACGCGGCCCAGGGCATCGAGGCCCAGACCCTCGCCAACCTCTACCTGGCGATGGAGAACGACCTCACGATCATCCCGGTGCTCAACAAGATCGACCTGCCGGCCGCGCAGCCGGAGAAGTTCGCCGCCGAGCTCGCCGGGCTCATCGGCTGCGACCCCTCCGATGTGCTGAAGGTCTCGGCGAAGACCGGCGAGGGCGTGGAGGCGCTCCTCGACCAGGTGGTACGGGACGTCCCGGCCCCGGTCGGCGTCAAGGACGCCCCAGCCCGCGCGATGATCTTCGACTCGGTCTACGACTCGTACCGCGGCGTGGTCACGTATGTGAAGGTCGTCGACGGTCAGCTCAACAAGCGCGAGCGGATCAAGATGATGTCGACGGGCGCCCAGCACGAGCTGCTGGAGATCGGCACGAACTCGCCGGAGATGACCCCGGCCGACGGCCTCTCCGTCGGCGAGGTGGGCTATCTCATCACCGGCGTGAAGGACGTCCGCCAGTCCAAGGTCGGCGACACGATCACGCAGTACACCAAGGGCGCCACCGAGCCGCTCGGCGGCTACAAGGACCCGAAGCCGATGGTCTTCTCCGGCCTGTATCCGCTGGACGGCTCCGACTACCCGCTGCTGCGCGACGCCCTCGACAAGCTGCAGCTCAACGACGCCGCCCTGGTCTACGAGCCGGAGACCTCCGCGGCCCTCGGCTTCGGCTTCCGCGTCGGCTTCCTCGGCCTGCTGCACCTCGAGGTGATCCGCGAGCGCCTGGAGCGCGAATTCGGCCTCGACCTCATCGCCACCGCCCCCAACGTGATCTACCGCGTGATCATGGAGGACGGCGAAGAGCACGAGGTCACGAACCCGAGCGAATTCCCGACCGGCAAGATCGACACGGTCCACGAGCCGGTCGTACGGGCCACCATCCTCGCCCCCAGTGAGTTCATCGGCTCGATCATGGAGCTCTGCCAGAACCGCCGCGGCTCGCTGCTCGGCATGGACTACCTCTCCGAGGACCGCGTCGAGATCCGCTACACGCTGCCGCTCGCCGAGGTCGTCTTCGACTTCTTCGACCAGTTGAAGTCCAAGACCCGCGGCTACGCCTCCCTCGACTACGAGCCCACCGGCGAGCAGACCGCCGACCTGGTCAAGGTCGACATCCTGCTCCACGGCGACAAGGTCGACGCCTTCTCCGCGATCACCCACAAGGACAAGGCGTACGCATACGGCGTCCGGCTCGTCGCCAAGCTGCGCGAGCTGATCCCGCGGCAGAGCTTCGAGGTGCCGGTGCAGGCCGCCATCGGCGCCCGCGTCATCGCCCGCGAGACCATCCGCGCCATCCGCAAGGACGTCCTCGCCAAGTGCTACGGCGGCGACATCTCCCGTAAGCGGAAGCTGCTGGAGAAGCAGAAGGAGGGCAAGAAGCGGATGAAGATGGTCGGCAGCGTCGAGGTGCCGCAGGAGGCCTTTATCGCGGTGCTGTCGTCCGACGACGGGGACAGTGGCGGCAAGGGGAAGAAGTAGTCACTGGTTCAGCACGTTGATGTTGACCTCGTGGTGGTTGAGGAAGTTCTGCAAGAAATTGCCCACCACGGGGGAGCCGGCGGGCTGCGCGGCGGGAGCCGGCTGGGCGGGTGCCGGGTCCTGTCGCGCGGTGGCGGCCGCGTCCTTCGGCTCGGGCGCGCAGGCCTGGGCCGAGCCCGCGGACAGGCCCGCCATGGCGATTCCCGCGCTGGTCAGGAGGGCTGCGCTGAGGATCCGCTTGCCAGTAGCCATCGAGTCGTCCCTTTCGTGAAGTTTTGAGCTCTTCACGAGGCTAAAGGGGGAGTCAGTGGCAAGTTTCGTTTAGCTGCCCATTGCCACCCGGCCGGACGATTTGTAACTTCGTAGCTCCGAGCAGCGGATACGAGCGTGACGACCCCCCTTACGCTCCACCCCCGAAGGGCTCTAATCTGCTGGTTACTCGTGAGTTAGTTACCCAGCAGTGCAAAGAGGCAGGGCCGGAGGAAGCAGCGTGACCGACATCGAGACCAACCTCGAGAACCGACCGCCGTCTGTGGCGCACCTTCTTCTTGAGAGAGTGGCTGCGACCCCGGACGCGGTCGCGTACCGCTACCCCGTGCCCGCCGCCTCCGGCGAGGGCCCCGACGAGTGGCGGCCGCTGACCTGGACGGACGCCGCGACCCGGGTCTTCAACATCGCCGCCGGGCTGATCGAGCTCGGCCTGCTGCCGGAGCAGCGGGTGGCGCTCGCCGCCGAGACCAGCGCCGACTGGATCCTCTCGGACCTCGGCATCATGTGCGCGGGCGGCGCCAACACCACCGTCTACCCCTCCACCAACGCCAGTGAGACGCAGTTCATACTCGCCGACTCGGGCAGCCGGGTGCTGATCGCGGAGGACGGCGTACAGCTGGCCAAGGTGGTCGAGAAGCAGACCGAGCTGCCGGAGCTCACCCACGTCATCGTGCTCGCGGAGGCCGAGGCCGTGCTGCCGGCCGGGGAGATCGCGCCCTTCCAGGTGCTCTCGCTCGCCGAGCTGGAGCGGCGCGGGGCCGCGTACCTGGAGAAGAACCCGGACGTGGTCAAGGAGCGCATCGCCGGGCTGCAGCCCGAGCAGCTCGCCACGCTGATCTACACCTCCGGCACCACCGGCCGCCCCAAGGGTGTGCGGCTCTCGCACGACACGTGGTCGTACATGGCGTACGGCATCGAGGCGACGCGGCTGGTGGAGCCGCACGACGACCAGTTCCTGTGGCTGCCGCTGGCGCACGTCTTCGGCAAGGTGCTCACCGCCGGGCACATCAAGGTCGGGCATGTGATGAGCGTCGACGGCCGGGTCGACAAGATCATCGAGAATCTGCCGGTGGTGCAGCCGACCAAGATGTGCGCCGTGCCTCGGATCTTCGAGAAGGTTTACAACGGCGTCGCCGCCAAGGCGAAGGCCGGCGGCGGCGCCAAGTACAAGATCTTCCAGTGGGCGGCCGGCGTCGCCCGCGACTACGCCAAGACCACCCAGGCCAACTACATCAAGACCGGCAAGCGCAGCGCCCCCATGGGCCTGTCGATGAAGCACGCCGTCGCCGACAAGCTGGTCTACAGCAAGCTCCGCGACGCCTTCGGCGGCCGCATCGTCGGCACGGTCTCCGGCTCCGCGGCGCTGGCCCCGGAGATCGGCTTCTTCTTCGCCGGCGCCGGCATCCCGATCCTGGAGGGCTACGGGCTGACCGAGTCGGCCGCGGCGTCCTTTGTCAACCGCGAGGAGTCGTTCCGTACCGGCTCGGTCGGCAAGCCGCTGCCGGGCTGCGAGGTCCGTATTGCCGAGGACGGCGAGATCCTGCTGCGCGGGCCCGGCATCATGCAGGGCTACCACGGGCTGCCGGAGCAGACCGCCGAGGTGCTGGAGGCGGACGGCTGGTTCCACACCGGGGACATCGGCGAGCTCTCCGAGGACGGGTTCCTGCGGATCACCGACCGTAAGAAGGACCTGATCAAGACGTCCGGCGGCAAGTACATCGCGCCGACGGAGGTCGAGGGCCAGTTCAAGGCGATCTGCCCGTACGTGGGGTCCGTGCTGGTCATCGGGGCCAACCGGAACTTCTGCACGGCGCTCGTGTCGCTGGACGAGCCGGCGCTGCTCGGCTGGGCCAAGGAGGCCGGGCTCGAGGGCAAGTCGTACGAGGAGCTGGTGCAGTCGCCGCAGGCGGCGGAGCTCATCGACGGGTATGTGAAGGAGCTGAATCAGGGCCTGCAGCGGTGGCAGACGATCAAGCAGTTCCGCATCCTGCCGCGCGACCTGGACGTTGAGCACGGCGAACTCACGCCGAGCCTGAAGCTCAAGCGCCCGGTCGTCGAGAAGCGCTTCGGGGACCTGATCGAGGACATGTACGCGGGGTCGCGCGAAGCGTAGCGACTTCGGCGGGCTTCTTGGATTTTTCCCGCCCATCCGCCCGTTGCTGCCGCGGCAGCAACGGGCGGATGGGCGGGTTCAGCTAGTCGCCGTAGCGATACTGCAGCTCCCTGATGCTCTCCTCCAGCGAAGCCACCCGCCCCGCCAGGTCAGGCGCGTCCGGGGCATCCCCCGTCGTCAGCTGGCGCTCCACCGCCGCCAGGCGGTCGGCTACCTCCGTCAGCTGGGCGCGGTCGCGGTCCAGGAGCTGCTGCAGCTGGCGGTTCTTGCGGTGCAGCTCCAGGAAGACGCTGACCTTCGCGCGGAGCATCCACGGGTCGAAGGGCTTCTGCAGGAAGTCCGCGGCGCCCGTGGCATAGCCGCGGAAGGCGAAGCCCGAATCGCCGTCATTGCCCGTGAGGAAGATGATCGGGACGTCCTTGGTCTGGTCGAGGCGCTTGATGTTCGCGGCGGTCTCGAAGCCGTCCATGCCCGGCATCAGCACGTCGAGGAGGACGACGGCGAAGGGCTGCCGCAGCAGCGCCTTCATGGCCTCCTCGCCGGAGCGGGCGCGCACCAGCGGCTCGCCGAGCGCGCTGAGGATCGCTTCGAGGGCGGCGAGATTGTCCTCCATGTCGTCGACCAGGAGGATGCTGGCGCGGTCGGTGTCCGTGGTGGTGGCAGTTGGATTCACGGCAGTCAGTCCTGGGTCGGGGTGGGTCTGCCGGCCGGGTCCCTGCGGTCGGCCCCGGCGAGCAGGCGCAGGGCGACGGTGAGCAGGCGGTCGACATCCACGGGCTTGGGCACATAGTCGGAGGCGCCCGAGGCCAGGGCGTCCTCCCGGTCGCCCGGCATGGCCTTGGCGGTCAGGGCGACGATGGGCAGGCCGGCGTGGAGCGGCATCGCCCGTATCCGCCGGATGGTCTCGTAGCCGTCCAGCTCCGGCATCATGATGTCCATCAGGATCAGTGAGACGTCGGGGTTGCGCTCCAGCACCTCGATCCCCTCGCGGCCGTTCTCCGCGTACACGACGGACATGCCGACCCGGCCGAGGACGTGGGTGAGGGCGAAGACATTGCGGATGTCGTCGTCGATGATCAGCACCTGCAGGCCGGTGAGCTCGTTCGTCGCGCGCACCCGCAGATCCGGGTCGGGCGTCGCGGCCTGCCATTCCGGCTCCGGTACGGGGGCCAGCTCCGGCGTCGCCTCCGGTTCGGCGGCGCCCGGCACCTGCACGGGGATGCGCAGCGTGAAGGTCGAGCCGCGGCCCGGCTCGCTGGTGGCGGTGATGCTGCCGCCGAGCAGCCCGGCGATCTCCCGGCTGATGGACAGGCCGAGGCCGGTCCCGCCGTATTTGCGGCTGGTGGTGCCGTCCGCCTGCTGGAACGCCTCGAAGATGCCCGGGAGTTTGTCCGCGGCAATGCCGATGCCGGTGTCGGAGACCATGAAGTCCAGCAGGTCGGCGCCGTCCTGGCCGTCCACGACGGCGCGCTGCACGCGCAGCACGATGCGCCCTGACGGGGTGAACTTCACCGCATTGGAGAGCAGATTGCGCAGCACCTGCTGCAGCCGCCGCGGGTCGGTGACCAGCTGCTTCGGCACGTCCTCCGCGACGGCGACGTCGAAGGCGAGGCCGCGGTCGAGCGTGAGCGGGCGGAACGCGTCGTGGACGAAGTCGAGCACCTTCACCAGCGGCAGCGCCCGGGGGCGTACGTCCATCCGGCCGGCCTCGATCTTCGACAGGTCGAGGATGTCGCTGATCAGGGTCAGCAGGTCGGTGCCAGAGCGGTTGATGGTTTCTGCGAACTGGACCTCCTGCTCGCTCAGATTGCCGTCGGTATTGTCCGCGAGCAGCCGGGCGAGGATGAGCAGCGAGTTGAGCGGGGTGCGCAGCTCGTGCGACATATTCGCCAGGAACTCCGACTTGTACTGCGAGGCGGCCGCCAGCTGCGCGGCCTTGACCTCCAGTTCGTCGTTGGAGCGGCGCAGCTCGGCCTGCTGGCCCTGCAGCTCGTCGGAGCGCATCCGCAGCTCCTTCGTCAGCCGCTGCGACTCGCTGAGCAGGGACTCCGTGCGGGAGTTGGCGAGGATGGTGTTGATGGCGACGCCGATGGTGTTGCCGAACTGGTCGAAGAACGCCAGGTGGACGTCGCTGAACCGGCCGAAGGTCGCCAGCTCGATGACGCCGAGCACCCGCTGCTCGAACATCACCGGCAGGATCACCACCGACGCCGGGCGGGCCTCGCCGAGCCCGGAGCTGATGGTGATGTAGTCGGCCGGCACATCCTCTACGAGGATGCGCTCCTGCTGCGCGGCCACCTGCTGGACCAGGCCGCCGCCGGTCTGCCGCCCGCCCAGCGCGATGCTGCCGCGGTCGGTCGCGTACCCGGCGATGAAGTGCACTGAATCCGGGCTGCCGCTGCCGCCGCCGTTGGTCGCCTCCCCGGCCAGATAGAAGGCGCCGAACTGGGCGTTCACCAGTGGGGTGAGCTCGCGCAGGATCAGGTCGGCGACCTCGACCAGGTCGCGGTGGCCCTGCATCAGGGCGGCGAGGCGGGCGAGGTTGGACTCCAGCCAGTCCTTGGCGCGGGTGGTCTCGCGGAGCGTGGAGACCATGATGTTGACGTCTTCCTTCAGCTCCGCCACCTCGCCGCGGGCCTCTACGTCGATGGCGCGGGTCAGGTCGCCGTCCGCGACCGCGGAGGCCACCTCGGCGATGGCGCGGACCTGGGTGGTGAGGTTGGCCGCCAGGTCGTTGACGCTGGCGGTGAGGGACTTCCACGTACCGGAGACGCCCTCGACGCGGGCCTGGCCGCCCAGCTGGCCTTCGGTGCCGACCTCGCGGGCGACGCGGGTGACTTCGGCGGCGAAGGCGGACAGCTGGTCCACCATCGTATTGATCGTGGTCTTCAGCTCCAGGATCTCGCCGCGCGCGGTCACGTCGATCCGCTTGGAGAGATCTCCCGCGGCTACGGCGATGGACACCTGGGCGATGTTGCGTACTTGGCCGGTGAGGTTGTCGGCCATGAAGTTGACGCTTTCGGTGAGGTCTTTCCAGACCCCGGAGGCGCCGATTACCTGGGCCCGGCCGCCCAGCTGGCCTTCGGTGCCGACCTCGCGGGCAACGCGGGTGACTTCGGCGGCGAAGGCGGACAGCTGGTCCACCATCGTATTGACCGTGGTCTTCAGCTCCAGGATCTCGCCCTTGGCGGCGACGCCGATCTTCTGGCTCAGGTCGCCCTGGGCCACGGCCGTGGTGACCTGGGCGATGTTGCGTACTTGGCCGGTGAGGTTGTCGGCCATGAAGTTGACGTTCTCGGTGAGGTCTTTCCAGACCCCGGAGGCGCCGATTACCTGGGCCCGGCCGCCCAGCTGGCCTTCGGTGCCGACCTCGCGGGCAACGCGGGTGACTTCGGCGGCGAAGGCGGACAGCTGGTCCACCATCGTGTTGACCGTCAGCTTCAGCTCCAGCAGCTCGCCGGCCGCCTGCACCGTCACCTTGCGGTTCAGGTCGCCCTGCGCCACCGCCGTGGTCACCACCGCGATGTCGCGGATCTGCGCGGTCAGCCCGGCCGCCATGTTGTTCACGGCCTCGGTGGTCTCCCGCCAGCTGCCCTGCAGCCCCTGCACCTTGGCGCGGACGCCGAGCCGGCCGGAGGTGCTGACCTCCTCCGTCATCCGGCTCACCTCGCCGGTGAACCTGGACAGCTGGTCGACGCAACGATTCACCGCCTGCCCCAGCCTGCGGGTGTCCCCGCGCAGCTGCCGGGTGCCGTCGTGCAGCGCCATCCGCTGCTGCAGATCCCCCGCGGCGACCGCGTCCAGCACTCGCGTGGCGCTGGAAACCGGCACCGTAAGGGCGTCCAGAAGCGCATTGCCGGCGTGCACATTGGTCGTCCACGCCCCCCGCCCCGGGCTCTCCGACAGCCGCTCGTCGAAGCGCCCGTGCCGCACCACTTCGCGCCGCACCCGGTCGAGCTCCTGCGCGAAGTGCCGGTTACGGTCCGCGACCCGGGCCACGGCGGCGGCCAGCTCAGCGGCCATGCCGTCGTGCGCGCCCATGGGGCGCGCGGCGAAGTCGCCGTCCGCCAGCGCCGTCAGCGCGGCGAGCAGCGGCCGCAGCTCTGCCGTACGCACCCAGCCCCCGTCGGCGAACGCGCCATCTTCCGGAGCGTTGTCCACGGAGTGACGCGGGGCGCCCAGTGCCGGATTACCACCCATGTACCCCACCACTTACGTAACTTCCTGCGTATGGGCGGACTCAGTCTGTCACTCTTTCCGTGTGGGATCCGGTGCTATGCCGGAACTGGTCAGGGAGTGCACAGTGGGTTCCTTCTCAGCGGCGCAATCGGCGTCCGAAGGGGCAGTGGGGGAAGGCTCTCGCGTGGGTTCGAAGGCGAAGCGCGCGGAGGCGTCCATCAGCCTGCCCGGCGACGCGCTCGCGGCCGCGGCCGCCCGCAGGTTCGTCCGTACAGCCCTCGATCAGTGGGCGACCGGACGGGGCCTCGCGGACGCCGGGCTGACCGAGCGGGTGGCCGCCGATGCGGTGTTACTGGTGAGCGAGCTGGTGACGAATGCCGTGGTGCATGCCGGCACGGACGTCGGCCTGCACTGCCGCGCGGAGCCGGCGCCCAGCGCCGGGCCCGACTCGGCCAAGGGCGGCTGCCACCTGATCGTCGAGGTCACCGACCGGCATGCGGCCCGCCCGGTGGGCGGCGCCGCCCCCGACCCGGACGACTACGGCGGCCTCGGCGACGTCGACGACGGCTCGCTCGGGCGCACCGGGCGCGGGCTGCGGCTGGTCGCCGAGCTCGCCGAGTCCTGGGGCGTGACGTACCGGCGGGTGAGCAAGACCGTCTGGTTCCGGCTCGTACTCGACGGCTCGGAGGCGGACGACTGCCTGGAGCAGATGCCCGCGCCGGCCTCGATCGTGCCGCGGTCCCGCGGCGCCGCGGAGGACCGCGGTGACATGCGGTGGACCGGGCACAGCGCGTTCTCGTTCCTGGCGGAGACCTCCGACATCCTCGCCGGGCAGTTCGACGAGGAGATGGTGGCCTCGCTCGCCACCCAGCTGCTGGTGCCGCGGCTCGCCGACTGGAGCGCCGTGTGGCTGCGCAGCGAGACCGCGGGCGGCGGCGCCGGGCGGGCCCGGCTCGCCCAGGTGTGGCACACGAAGGAAAGCCGCATCGAGCCGCTCCGCCGCGCCCTTGAGAAGGACCCGCCGGTGCTGCCGGAGTCGCTTCGGGCCGGCGCGGTCCCGTGGAAGTGGCCGGGCGGCCCGGCGGCGTACGGACCCGGGGGCGCCACACTCGCCTGCCGGCTGGTGGCGGGCGGCCGCGAGGTCGGGCTGCTGCTGCTCGGCCGCGGCGGCCTCCTCGGCATCCCCGGCGAAGTCGCTGGCGTGGTCGAGGACTTCGCCCGCCGCGTCGCGCACGCGGTGCTCGCCGCCCGGCAATACACCCGACAGGCGACGATCAGCCAGGTGCTGCAGCGCGGCCTGCTGCCCAGCGGCATCTCCCGGCCGCCGAACCTGGAGACCGCGATCGTCTACGAGCCGACCGAAGGCGCGTGGGCCGGCGGCGACTTCTACGACATCTTCCCGGCGGGCGAGAGCCGCTGGTGGTTCGCGCTCGGCGACGTCTGCGGCAAGGGGCCGGAGGCCGCGGTCGTCACCGGGCTCGCCCGCCCTGTGCTGCGGCTGCTGGCGCGCGAGGGGCACGGAGTCGGGGAGGTCCTCGGAAAGCTGAACCGCACCCTGGCCGAGGAGACGGCCGCCGCCGTCGAGGCGGCTGCGGCCGCGGTGTCGGCGGCCGGGGTGCCGGTGGCCGGGACCGGTGGCGGCGGCAAGTTCCTGTCGATGCTGTGCGGGCAGCTGGTGCCGTATCCGGAGGAGGAGGGCGGCGGCGTGCGATGCACTCTGGCGAGTGCGGGGCATCCGCTGCCGCTCATACTGCGGCCGGACGGCTCCGTGCAGGCCGCGGCCAAACCGCAGATGCTGCTCGGGGTGATGGAGGACGTGGAGTACGCGTGCGAGTCCTTCGACCTCGCGCCGGGGGACACGCTGCTGTGTGTCACGGACGGGGTGACGGAGCGGCGGAGCGGGCGTCGTCTCTTCGACGACGGCGACGGTCTTTCGGCGGTGCTGGCGACGTGCGCGGGACTTACCGCGGCGGGAGTCGCCGAGCGGGTGCGGCGTGCGGTGGACGAGTTCGCGGCGTCGCCGCCGGAGGACGATCTGGCGATGCTGGTGCTGCAGGCGAGGTAGGGCTGGGGCGTCAGAGGCGGCGTGGCAGCGGGACGCGCATCAGGTCCGCTGCCACCGTCAGCTCGCCCTCGTAGCCCGCCGCCCTCGCCTCCGCCTCGAAGGCCGAAGGGTCGCCGTAGCGCTGGGAGAAGTGGGTCAGGACCAGGTGGCGGGTCTTGGACTCGGCGGCCACCTGGGCTGCCTGGTGGGCGGTCAGGTGGCCGTACTCCTCCGCCAGAGCCGTCTCGCCCGCCAGGAACGTCGACTCGATGACCAGCATGTCCGCCGACGCCGCCAGGTCGTAGACCGCATCGCACAGCGCCGTGTCCATCACGAAGGCGAAGCTCTGGCCCGGGCGGGGCTCGCTGACCTCCTCCAGGCGGACGCCGCGCAGCTCGCCCGCCGCCTGCAGGCGGCGGACCTCCGGGCCCGCGATGCCGGCCGCGGCCATGCGGTCGGGGAGCATGCGGCGGGTGTCCGGTTCCTGGAGCCGGTAGCCGTACGACTCGACCGGGTGCCGCAGCCGCCGCGCGGTCAGGGCGTACGCGTCCGTCTCCGCCGCCACCGCCGCCGCACCGGACAGCGGCCGTTCGGCGATCTTCGCGGTCTCGCGGTACGCCGTCGCGTACCGGAGGCGGTCGAAATAGTGCTGGCCCGAGGCCGGATAGTGGGCCGCGACCTCGTGCGGCACCGCGTCGAGGTTGATCCGCTGGATCACCCCGGCGAGGCCGAGGGAGTGGTCGCCGTGGAAGTGGGTGATGCACACCCGGTGCAGGTCGGTGGCCGTGACCCCGGCGTGCAGCAACTGCCGCTGGGTGCCCTCGCCGGGGTCGAAGAGGATCGCCTCGGCGTCCCACCGCAGCACATAGCCGTTGTGGTTGCGGCGGCGGGTCGGGACCTGGCTGGCGGTGCCGAGGACGACGAGTTCGCGTACGGACATGCCGGTACGGGCAGGTGGTCTAGCCGGGCGGCCAGTTGAGGCCGCGGCCGCCCAGGACGTGGGCGTGGGTGTGGAAGACCGTCTGGCCGGCGCCGGAGCCGGTGTTGAAGACGATGCGGTGCGCCTCCAGCTTCTCCTCCTCGGCGACCGCGCCCGCCTCGCGCAGCAGGTCCGCGGCGAGCTGCGGCTCGGCCGCCGCGAGGGACGCGGCGTCCGGGTAATGCGCCCTGGGGATCACCAGGATGTGCGTGGGCGCCTGCGGGTTGATGTCCCGGAAGGCGATCGTCGTTTCCGTCTCGCGGACGACCGTCGCCGGCACCTCCCCGGTGACGATCTTGCAGAACAGGCAGTCCGCCTGCGGCTCCCCGGCCATGCTCCCAGGCCTCCTTAGCCCTCGATCGGCCCGCATCGGGTCGGCTCCCGGCGCATGTTACCGGTCTGGGGGCCGGATCCGGTCATCGTGCGGCCGCGGCGGCGGCCGGGTCCCAGCCCGGGCGCGGCACGGCCGCCAGCAGGGCGCGGGTGTACGGCTGCGCGGGGGCGGCGAGGACGTCGGCCGTGCGGCCCTGCTCGACGGGCCGGCCGCGGCGCATCACGACGGTGTCGTCCGTGACGTGCCGGACCACGGCCAGGTCGTGGCTGACGAAGACCAGTGCGACGCCGGTCGCCGCCCGTATCTCCGCCAGCAGCTGGAGGATCTGCGCCTGGATCGAGACGTCGAGGGCGGCGACCGCCTCGTCCAGGACCAGCACCTGCGGGTCCACGGCCAGCGCCCGGGCGATGGCCAGGCGCTGGCGCTGGCCGCCGGAGAGGCCGTGCGGGCGGGCGTCGGCCTCGCGGGCGCCGAGGCCGACCTGGTCGAGGAGCTCGGCGATCCGGTCGTCTTCGGTGCAGCCGCGGGCCTCGGGGCGACCGTGCAGGCGCAGGGCGGTGCGCAGGCACTGGCGGGCGGTGAGGCGCGGGTCCAGGGAGACGTACGGGTCCTGGAAGACCATCTGGATCTCCCGGGCCCGGGCGAGCCGGGCGGCCGCACCGCGCGCCCGGGTGGAACGGGCCTGTCCCGCCACGGCGATGGCCCCGGAGTCGGGTCGTACGAGGCCGACGAGCATGCGGGCGACGGTGGTCTTGCCGGAGCCGGACTCGCCGACGATGCCGGTCGAGCCGCCGCGGGGGACCGTGAAGGAGACGTCGTCGACGGCGGTTAGGCGGGTGCCGCCGGGGAGGGGGTAGGTCTTGCGGAGGTTTTCTACGGACAGGACGGTGTCGGTGGTGGGCTCGGTGGCGGTGGCGGTGGCGGTGGCGGGGTCTGGGCCGGTCGGTGCCGGGGGAGTGGTCACGGCAGGCTCCTTGTGGCGGAGGGCGACTTGGCGGCCGGGGCGGCTTCCGCCTCTGCGGCGGGCGTGGGCGCGGTGGGGGCGTCGCCGGGCGCGGTGGCCGTGCCGGCGGGCGGGGACAGCAGCCGGCACGCCGCCGTGCCGCCGTCGGCTAGCGGCACCGGCTCCGGCGTCCACGTACCGCAGGCGTCCTCCGCCTCAGGGCAGCGGGCGGCGAACGGGCACCCCGTATAGCCGTCCGCGAGCGACAGCGGCCGCCCGGGTATCGGGCGGATCGGGCGGTCGTCGCCGAGCTCCGGCGAGCAGGCGAGCAGGCCGCGGGTGTACGGGTGCCGGGGCCGGTCGAACAGCGCGTCCGCGGGCTGCTCTTCGACGACCGCGCCCGCGTACATCACGTACACGCGGTCGCAGTACGCCGCCGCCAGGTGCAGGTCGTGGGTGATGAACAGCATGCCGAGCTCCCGCTCCGCGCGCACCCCGCGCAGCAGCGCGAGGATCTCCGCCTGCGTGGTGACGTCGAGCGCGCTGGTGGCCTCGTCGGCGAGCAGCAGCCGCGGCTCGGCGGCGAGCGCGCCCGCGATGACGACGCGCTGCAGCATGCCGCCGGAGAGTTCGTGCGGCCGCTGCCGGATGCGGCGGTGCGGCTCCGGCAGCCCGACCGACTCCAGCAGCGCCACGGCGCGGTCGCGGGCGGTGGTGCGGTCGAGGCCCGGGGTGCGCAGGGCCAGCCGCTCGGTGAGGAAGTCGCCGATGCGGCGGACCGGGTTGAGCGCGGCGCGCGGGTCCTGGTGGATCATCGCGACCGTACGGGCCCGGTGGGCGCGCAGCTCCGCCGCGGGCAGCGCGAGCACGTCGGCGCCGTCCACCAGCACCCGGCCCGAGGTCTCGGCGCCCGCGGGCAGCATCCGCTGCACCGCCTTGGCGGTGGTCGACTTACCGGAGCCCGACTCGCCGACCAGGCCGACCACTTCGCCGGCGGCGACCCGTAGCGACACGTCGGCGAGCACCGGGCGGGCACCGCCGGGCAGCCGCAGCGTCAGGCCTTCGAGGGAAAGAAGCGACACGGGGCTACCTCCTGCTGCCGAGCCGGTCGGCGAGCCAGACGCCGACGATGTTGAAGGACACCACCACGGCCGCGATGGCCGCGCCCGGCACCAGCGCGGGCAGCAGCGCCTCCTGGACGACGGCCGCCTGCCCCTCCTGGACCATCAGCCCCCAGTCGGAGCTGGGCGGCTGGGCGCCGAA
This sequence comes from Streptomyces boninensis, assembly GCF_048572725.1. Lineage (NCBI taxonomy): Bacteria > Bacillati > Actinomycetota > Actinomycetes > Kitasatosporales > Streptomycetaceae > Streptomyces > Streptomyces boninensis. Next base: position 2,990,231 of record NZ_CP183837.1, on the reverse strand, counting down.
GCCGAGATAGCTGAGCGTGGCCAGGCTCATCAGCGCCTCGCCGAATAGCACCACGAGATAGCCGACGACCAGCCGCCCGAGGTTCGGCACCAGGTGGGCGACGCAGATCCGCGCCCCCGACATGCCCTGCACCCGGTACGCCTCTATGTACGGCTTGGCGCGCTCGGACATCGCGATGCTGCGGGTGTATTTGGCGACGGTCGGGGTGTACGCCAGGCCGAGCGCGAGCACCGATGTGGTCATCCCGGCGCCGAACACGGCGATGATCAGGACCACGAACAGCAGCCCGGGGAAGGCGTACATCACGTCGGTCGCCCGCGACAGCAGGGTGTCCACCCAGCCGCCGCGCCAGGCCGCGACCGTGCCGAGCGTGATGCCGAGGACGGCGGCCACGGCGAGCAGGGCCAGCGGCGCGACGAGGCTGCCGCGGGCGCCGTGCAGCACCCGGGAGAGCAGGTCCTGGCCGGAGGCGTCGGTGCCGAGCAGATGGGCGCCCGACTGGCCTGCCAGGGACTGCGACAGGTCGACCTCGTCGGGTGCGTACGGCGCCAGCAGCGGCGCGAACACCGCGGCCAGCACCACGAGTCCGAGGAACGCCCCGGCGGCGAGCACCGCCCAGGGCCGCTGGGCGCGCGGCCGGGAGGGGAAGAGGGTCCCGGCGGGGGCGGAGGCCGCCGCGGGGGCGGGCGCGGTGGTCATACGGGGCTCCTTCCGGCCTTCACGCGCGGGTCGAGCAGCGGATGGGCTAGGTCGACGGCCGTGGTCACCACGACATAGCCGGTGACCATGAGCAGCAGCACCGCCTGGGCGACCGGGAAGTCGTGGGTGTTGATGGCGTTCACCAGCAGCGAGCCGATGCCGCTCAGGCCGAAGGCGGTCTCGATGACGACCGTCCCGGCCAGCATCCCGGCCATGATCAGACCGCACATGGTGGCGATGGGGGCGAGGGCGTTGCGCAGCACGTGCCGCAGCACGATCTGCCGCTCCGGCAGCCCGCCGGCCCGCGCCGCCTCGACATGGTCGGCCTCGCCCGCCTCCACCATGGACTGGCGGGTGACGCGGCTGATGACGGCGAGGGCGCCGAGCGCCATCGACAGCGCGGGCAGGGTGAGATGGTGCAGCGTGCCCGTGAAGCCGGAGCCGCCGCCCGTCACCGGGAACCAGCCGAGGCGGACGCCGAACAGCGACACCAGCGCGATGGCGGCGACGAAGTTGGGCACCGACGCGGCGAGCGTGGTGCCGCCGACCACCGTCGAGTCCACCCAGGTGCCGCGCCGTATCGCCGCCAGCATCCCGGCGCCGACGCCGAGGACGACGAACAGCACCGTGGCATACCCGACCAGCGCGAGCGTGGTCGGCAGCCGGCTGGTGAGCAGGTCGGCGACCTGGTCGTTGTACTTGAACGAGCGGCCGAGGTCGAGGTGCAGGCAGTCCCACAGCCAGCGGCCGTACTGCACCACCAGGGGCTCGTCCAGGTGGTACTGCGCCCGCACCTCGGCGAGCCGCTCGGCGGTGAGCTTGTCGCGGCCGCCGGCGAGGAACACCGCGGGGTCGCCGGGCGCCACGTACACGGCCGCGAAGATGACGAACGAGGCGGCCAGCAGCGTCGCGAACAGCCCCGCGGCGCGCCGCCCGGCAGCGGCGAGCAGGCGGACCGGTGCAGACCCGGCGGCCACGGTTGACAGGGCGGACACGGCGGATCAGCCCTTCTTCGCGCCGAGGTCGGCGGCCCACGGGTAGTAGAGGTACGCCATGGACGCCGGCGCGCCGGTCAGCTTGCCGCTGAGGATCAGCGTGGACGGTATCTGCGCGACCGGGATCCACACGCTCGCGTCCGTGAACAGCCGCTGCGCCTTGACCGTCAGCCGGGCCCGCTCGGCGTCGTCGATGGTGGCGAGCGCCTTGTTGACGGCGGTGTCGTACGCCTTGTCCTTGAAGCCGGTCCAGTTGTTCTCGCTGCCGGACAGCGCGTTGTCCAGCACGCCGACCGGGTCGCTCTTGGAGATGTACCAGTCGCCGACGAAGAGATCGACCTCGGAGCGCTTGGCCTTGTCGCCGTAGAAGGTCTCGAACTCCGACGGCGGCACGGTCTTGATCTCGCCCCGGAGCCCGATCTGCTGCAGCGCTGCCCGCACCGCATTGGCCATCACCGTACGGCCCTGGGTGGAGTCGGTGCCGATGAGGATCGGGTCCTTGGGTCCGCCCGCCTCCTTGACCAGCTCCTTCGCCCGGGCCAGGTCCTTCGCGCCCGGCTTGGCGGGGGCGTAACCGGTCTCCTTCTGCGCGGCGGCGAAGGCCGTCTTCTCGTATCCCCACGCGCCGGAGCCCGCGGGCAGGTTCCACGGCTCGACCAGGCCGCCATAGCCGGACTTGGCGATGCCGGTGCGGTCGAGGGCCAGGGACAGGGCGCGGCGGATCTTCGGGTCCGCGAGGCCGCCGCGCTCGGTGGGCATCAGCGTCAGGACGGCGGTGGACGGGCCGAAGTGCAGGTCGACGCCCTTGGCGGAGTCCAGCGCGGCGGCCGTGTTGGGCGCCTCGGTGTACGCGCCGTCGGCGGCGCCGGTCTTCAGCGCATTGACCATGGCGCTGTCGGCGGCCCAGGTGAACTCCACCTTGCCGGTCAGGGGCTTCTTGCCCCAGTAGTCGTCATAGCGGGCGATGGCGACCGAGTCGCCGGACTTCCAGCTCTTCAGTGCGTACGGCCCGGTGCAGGCGTCGGGGTGCCCGGGGGTGCCGAACTCCTTGCCCGCCTTCTCCACCGCCTTGCGCTGGTAGATGATGCCCGCGTCGCCCGCGAGGGCCTTGGCGAACATGGCGTCGGGGCGGCTGAAGCGGACCGTGATCTCGCGCTCGCCGGTGGCCTTCATCGACTTCACGTGCTCGAACTCGTCGGCCTGCTCCATGCCGTCGGCGGCATGCCGCTTCAGGCTGAACAGCACGTCGTCCGCGGTCATCTTCGACCCGTCGTGGAAGGTGACGTCATCCCGGAGCGTAAGGACGAGGGTGCGGTCGTCGGGGCGGCTCTCCTTCGCCGCCAGATGCGGCTGTACGGACATGTCGGGACGCAGCTGGTACAGCCGCTCGCAGACATTGCTGAGGATGACGCGGCCTGCGCTGGTGCCCTGGGTGTCCAGGTCGAGGGAGTCGGGCTCGTCCTCGAGCAGCCACTTGACCGTGCCGGTCGGGCCGCCGGCGGCCGGGGTGGTGGCGGTGAGCTTCAGGTCGGCGGCCTTCTTGGCGGAGCCGCCGGCGCTGTCCGGTGCGCCGCCGCAGCCGGCGAGGGCGAGCGCACCGGCCGTACAGGCGGCGGCCGTGGCGAGCGTGTGGGTGAGCTTCATGGCGGGGCTCCCTGAGGGCGTCGGGCGGGTCAGCCGGCGTGCGGGCCGTCGTAGAGGTTCCAGGGCAGGTGCTGGTACTCGCGGTCGCAGGGGGTGCCGGGAGTTATCCAGTAGTCGCCGGTGGTGAGGTCGGCGCAGGAGGAGACGAGGGTGGCCCAGCGGCCGAGCTCGGGCCTGCGGGTGTCGGGGTGGGTGCACAGCGACTCGGGATAGCCGAGGTGGTCGGACATCGCGCGGCGGATCAGCTTCAGCGACTCCGCCTGCGAGGTGGCGCCGCGCAGCGCCTTCAGGCCGTCCTCTGCGCGCGGGACGCGCACCAGCGAGTCGGAGGACATCGGGCGGTAGCCGGCGGCGAGTTCGGCGGGGATGTGCGCCTGGTAGTGATTGCCGTGCACCAGCAGCCCGTCGGCGGGGTGCAGCCAGCCGACGCCCGCGGGGGTCGTCTCCAGGTCCACGGCATAGCCCTCGCGGCAGGTCAGCAGCGCATTGCTGGCGATGTGGGCGCGGGTGGAGCAGAGCACGTCGAGCGCGTCGGTGATCGACGGCTGGTCGAGCACGCTGCGCCTGATCACCGTCTGCGGCAGCCCGACGGCGTCGTCGAAGCGGCCGCCGAGCCCGTTGGCGTTGAGCGCGAGGCCCGCGGAGTTGGCGCCCTGGCGGCCGATCTGGCCGGCTTCGACCTGCATGATCAGCGTGGGCTTCGGCGGCTGGACGATGCGCAGCATGACGACGGTGTCGCCGACGCCGGCCCGCCAGTCCCAGTTCTGCCCGGCATAGACATGCCCGTCGCCGCTGGCCTCCCCGTACAGAGCGAAGGAGGTGCAGCCCTCGGCGGGCTCGGGTTCCCGCGCTTCCGCCATGGCGGCGAAGGAGCTGTCATAGAGCACCTCACCGCGGGCATTGAGCGCGAGCACGTCGAGCAGCTCCACCCCGGCCCCGTCCGCGATGCCCGCCATCTCCTCCACGAGATGCGGCGCATACGTCCGCACCGGCTCCAGCCAGCGGGCGGCGCGCCGGGTCACCTCCTCCCAGGTCAGGCCGGAGGACGCGGCGAAGGCCGCCTCGTAGTAGGCCAGGGAGGCGTGCAGCAGCGGCCGGACTGCCTCTCCGTACTGCCGCCCGCGCTCGGCCGGGCTGCCGGAGATCTCGATGACCGGGAGGGTGCGCATCGCCATACTTCTCCTTGCCGTCCCCGCACCGCCGTAGCTGCTGTAATGTCTGTTACGAGATGCGGGGTTCCTGAAATGGACTGCTCGGCAGTAGAGTAACGGGCATCACAGAGGAGTCAATACCTGTAATGGAAGTTTCAGACGCGTTGACCCGGCTCCGCACCGCCGTGCGGGACAGCTGGGAGGAGTTGTCGGCATCGGAGCGCGCGGTGGCGCACTATCTCGTGAGTGCGCCGGTCGAGCAGCTTCTCTTCGCCAGCGCCCAGGAGTTGGGCGCCGCGAGCGGCACCAGCAACGCCACGGCCGTGCGCGCCCTCAAGCGCCTCGGCTACGGCGGCCTGCCCGCCCTCAAGCGCGAGCTGGCCGCCGACTTCACCACCGCCGTCTCCCCGGAGGTGCGGCTCCAGCAGCGCATCCACCACGCGGGGCGGGACCTCGACGGCGTCTGGAACGACGTCTTCGACGAGGCCCAGGAGCGCATCGAGCACGGCCGCCGGCTCACCGATTCCGAGACCCTCAAGCGCGCGGTGGCCGCCCTCGCCGAGGCCCGCGAGGTGTTCTGCTACGGGGTCGCCGCCTCCGAGCTCGCCGCCCGCCATCTCGCCCTCGCGCTCGGCCGCATCGGCCGCCGGGCCCGCTTCGTCGGCGCCACCGGCTTCGCCCTCGCCGACCCGATGCTGTCCCTGGACCGCGGCGACGTCGTCGTCCTCTTCCAGCCCGGCCGCGAACTCGCCGAGATCGAGCTGCTGGTCGACCGCGCCCGCACCGTCGGCGCGAAGGTGCTGCTGGTCACCGACACGCTCGCCGAGACGTACGCCGACCGCGTCGAGGCCGCGCTGACCACCTCGCCGTCACCGACCGGCATCACCACCGAGTCGCTGGGCGGCCTCCTGGTCGCCGACGCGCTGCTGCTTGCGCTCGCCGCGCTGGACGAGCCGCGCGCGGTCGAGACCTCGCATCAGCTGACGGCGCTGCGCGAGCGGATCCTGGGGCAGCGGGAGCGGGGGTCCCGTAAGGCGTAAAGCGGGGGTCTCGTAGGGCGTAAAGCGGGGGTCCCGTAAGGCGTAAAACGTCAGAGCCCCCGCCCGCCGCCTACAACTCCGGCCGCTCCGGCGGCGTCTTCGCCGGGTTCTCCGCGAGCGCCGCCAGCGCGATCCGGATCGCCTCGTCGAGCTGCGGATCGCGCCCCGCCACCGAGTCCTGCGGCGTGTGCACGACCTCCACATCCGGGTCGACGCCGTAGTTCTCCACGCCCCAGCCCGGACCCTCCAGCCAGAACGCGTACTTGGGCTGGGTCACCTGCGTCCCGTCCACCAGCCCGTACCGGCTGTCGATGCCGATGACGCCGCCCCAGGTCCGCATGCCCACCACCGGCCCGATGCCGAGCGCCTTGATGGCGGCATTGACGATGTCCCCGTCCGAGCCGGAGAACTCGTTCGCCACCGCCACCACCGGCCCGCGCGGCGCATCCTGCGGATAGCTGTACGGCTGCCCGTCGCGCGGCAGATCCCAGCCCACGATGCGGCGCGCCAGCTTCTCCACCACCAGCTGCGAGGTGTGCCCGCCGCGGTTCTCCCGTACGTCCACCACCAGGCCCTCGCGCGCCACCTCCACCCCCAGGTCGCGGTGGATCTGCGCCCAGCCGGGCGCCTGCATGTCGGGCACGTGCAGATACCCGAGCCGCCCACCCGACCGCTCATGCACATAGGCGCGCCGCTCGGCGACCCACGCGTGATAGCGCAGCGGCTCCTCGTCCGATACGGGCACGACCACCGCATGCCGCACCTCACCGCCGCCCGCGGGCGAAATGGCCAGCTCAACCGGCTTGCCCGCGGCGCCCGTCAGCAGCGGCCCGGGCCCCGTCTCCGTATCGACAGGGCGGCCGTCCACCGCCACGATCGCGTCGCCCCGGCGCACCGCGGCGCCCGGCGCGGCCAGCGGGGAACGGGCGCGCGGGTCGGAGGACTCCGACGGCAGCACCCGGTCGACGCGCCACCGGCCCTCGGCGTCGCGGGAGAGATCCGCGCCCAGCAACCCCTGCCGCACGGCCGGGTCGTAGCCGCCGCGCGGCCGCACGTACGCATGCGACGTACCGAGCTCGCCCTGCACCTCCCACAGCAGGTCGACCAGGTCGTCATGGGTGGCGACCCGGTCGAGGACCGGGCGATAGCGCTCCAGGACGCCGTCCCAGTCGGTGCCGCTCATGTCGGCGCGCCAGAAGTTGTCGCGCATCAGCCGGCCCGCCTCGTCGTACATCTGCCGCCACTCCGCGGCCGGGTCGAGGACGTGGCGGATGCGGGAGACGTCGACGGTGATACGGGCGCCGTTGCCGTCGTCGTCCTCGTCGTGGCGGGTGGTCTTGCGGTCCGCCGGTACGACCTTGAGCTTGCCGCTCGCGCGCAGCAGCACCCGCTTGCCGTCGCCGCTGACCGCGTACGAGTACGTGTCGTCGGCCAGTTCCTCCAGGCGCTGCTGGGCCAGGTCGTACCGCTCCAGCGCGGTCGACGGGCCCTCGTCGTCCGGGTCGGCGAGGGCGGTGCCGAGGACGCCGGTGAGCGGGTGCTTCAGCCACAGCACGCCGTTCTCGGCGGCGCGCAGCGTCGAATAGCGGGCGGCTTCGACCGGGAACGGGACTATGCGGTCCGCGAGCCCCTCCAGGTCGACGCGGGTGGCGGGCACGCTGTCCGAGTCGTCGCCGTCGCCGGAGTCCTTGGGCTTCTCGGCCGGGCGGCCGTGCCGCTGCGGGCCGAACGGCGACGGGGTGTCCGCGGCGAGCGTGATCAGGTGCGGGCGGCAGGCGTTGGGGAACGACAGGTCGAAGCTGTGCCGGTCGTAGACCGGATCGAAGGCCCGCTCGGACAGGAACGCGAGGTGCTTGCCGTCCGCGGTGAAGGCGGGCGAGAAGTCGTCGAAGCGCAGCGGCGTCGCCTCGGCCACGGCCAGGTCGGCGGTGGCGGCGAGCTTCAGCTGCCGCAGGTCGGCGGGGCCCGGATGCGACCAGGCCAGCCAGGCGCTGTCCGGCGAGAAGACCAGGCCGCTCGCCCGGTCGTACGCGCTGCGGTCGACCTCGCGCGTCTCCCCGCTCGTACGGTCCACCAGCAGCACCCGGCCGTCGTGCGCGGCCACCGCGAAGCGGGTGCCGTCGGGGGAGACGGCGAGGTCCACCACCCGGCCGAGTTCGCCGCCGGCCAGCCTTCTTGGTGTGGCGCCGGGGGCGAGGCCGGTGGCGGGGGCGGTCTCCAGGGCGTCCGCGCCGTCGGCGTCGGTGACCCAGACGACGTGTTCGGCCGGCTCGGCGCCGTCCACCCGGAAGACCCGGGGCAGCCGGGCCCGTACCCCCGGCTCGGCCGCCAGCGAACGGGCCGGGCCCTCGCGGTGGGTGACCCAGTGCAGCGAGCCGCGGACCAGCACGGCGCTGCCGCGGGCGGTGTGGTCGGGGCGGGCGGCGGCCAGCCAGCCGGCCGGGTCGACGGGGCGCGGGCGCTGGTCGGTGCGCTGCCCGCCCAGGTGGACGGCGAGCTCCTCCGGCTCGTCGTCGAGGCTGCGCAGGAGGTGGAGTTCGCCGGCCGCGGCGAAGACGACGCGGGTGCCGTCGGTGGCGGCGTGGCGGGCGTAGAAGCCGTCGAGGGGGGTGTGGCGGCGGAGGTCTGAGCCGTCGGGGAGGGAGGAGTAGAGGGCGCCGGTGCCTTCGTGGTCGGAGAGGAAGGCGAGGCGGTCGCCGATCCAGAGGGGGGATTCGATGTTGCCGTCGAGGTCGGGGTGGATGCGGGTGAACTCGCCGTCGCTGTCGGGCTGCGAGAGCCACAGCTTGCCCGCGGTGCCGCCCCGGTAGCGCTTCCAGTACGCGGCCTCGCGGCCCATCGTCACCGACAGCAGCAGGACGCGTCCTTCCGGCCCGTACGCGACCCCGCCCACCGGCCCGTACGGCAGCCGCTCGGCAGGGCTGCCGTCGACCGGGACCGCCCACGCCCAGCTGCGGCGCAGGGAGGCCTGGCCGTACGTGCTGATGGCCAGCACCCGGCCGTCCGGGGTCCAGCCGCGCACGGAGGTCGTGGCGCTGCCCCAGTGGGTGAGGCGGGTGGCGGGGCCGCCGTCGGCCGGGGCCACGAGGACCTCGGGGGCGCCCTCGCGGGTGGAGGTCCAGGCGACGTGCGCGCCGTCGGGGGAGAGGCGGGGGTGCGAGACGGGCACGTTGTCGGCGCTGACCCGCCAGGCGCGGCCGCCGCCGGTCAGCGGGGCCGCCCAGACGTCGTCCTCGGCGGTGAAGGTCACCAGGTCGTCGCGGAGGTGCGGGAAGCGGAGGTAGGCAGGCTGCGTCACCTCGCCATCCCATCATGGGGGTTGGGGAGGTGACATCGGTTTCCCGGATCCTTGATCCTTACTTGGCCGGCCGCTCAGCGGGGATCGGCTCGTCCTTGCGCATGCGCTCGAAGAGGTCCTTGGCGCGCTTCCTGTCCCACAGGACGCTGCTGCCCTTGTCGGTCCAGTGGTACTTGTCGGCGATCGGGATCTGCACCTGCCTGCCCTTGCCCTGGGACACCTTCTGCACTGCCTGTGCCATACGTACGAGGTCGGGGATGTCGGTGTCCTGGTCGACGATGACGGAGCCGAGCGCGGCCTCGACGATGCCGCGGACCTTGCCCGGGCTCATGAGGGTCTTCTTTGACGCGGCCTGGTGGGCGAGGGCGCTGAGGAACTTCTGCTGGTTCTTGGCGCGGCCGAGGTCGCCTTCGGCTTCCTGGTGGCGTTGCCGTACGAAGGACAGGCCCTGGGCGCCGTCGAGGACCTGGCAGCCCTTCTTGAGGTCGGCGCCGGAGTTCTCGTCCTTGACCGGCCTGTCGAGGCACATGCGAACGCCGCCGACCGCGTCGACGATGTTCACGAAGCCGGCGAAGCCGACCTCCGCGTAGTGGTCGATGCGCAGGCCGGTGTTCCGCTCGATGGTCTTCACCAGGAAGGGGGCGCCGCCGTAACTGAACGCCGCGTTGAGCTTGTTGTGCTCGGCGCCGTACTGCTTGCCGTTCTCCGGGCGGATGAACGACGGCATGTCCGACCACGAGTCGCGGGGGAGGCTGGTCATGGTGGTGCCGTGCTTGCCGGTGTGCACCAGCATCATCGAGTCCGTGCGACGGCCGACCGGGTCGCCGGTGTGCAGCTTCTCGCGGTCCTCGCGGGAGAGGCCGGCGCGGCTGTCGGAGCCGACGATGAGGTAGTTGGTGCCCTCGCCGGGGAGGGGCCGGTCGTTGACCTTGTCGAGGTCGAGCCCGCGATTGAGCTTGCTGTCGGCCCAGCCGTACGCCCCGAGGGGGGATAGCAGCGCGAGACAGGCGATGACGGCCAGGAGGCGCCGGCGTATTCGGCGGCGGCGCCGGCGCCTTGCCTCGGGCGGCTCGGCGGGTTGCGCGTCGGGGTCGCCGCCGAAGTGATCCTCGGGGGGCAGGGGGGTGGCGGGGGCGGTACGGGTGAGGATGACGGTGCCGTCGGGGGACCAGGGGGTGCGCGGGGCGCCAGGGGCGCCGTGGGGCGCGGGAACTGCCGCGCCGGGGCGGCCGGGCAGGTGGGCCCCATCCGCGGGCATTTGGAGACCGCCTGACGGCGGATGGACCGCGCCCCCAGAAGCATGCGCGCTGCCGCCCAGCCGATAGACCCCGCCTCCGGCGGACAAGTGGGCAGCGCCTCCAGGTGAGTGGGCATTGCTCTCGGCCTGGTGAGCTCCGCCGCCGGGCGGGTATGCCTCGCCTCGGATCGGGGCAGATGGGTCGCCTAGTGGGTACGCCCCGCTTCCGGCCAGGTGAGTTCCAGCCGGCCCGTAGCTCTCGCCTCCGGCCAAGTGCCCAGTCTGAACCGCGGGGTGGTCTGCGCCCCCGGCCATGTACGGCCCGCCGCCGCCCGGCGGGTAGACCTCGCTCCTGGCCATGGGTCCGGATTGCCCCGCGGGGTGGACCACGCCGCCGCCCACGTACGGCGCCCCGCCTCCCGGCGGATGGATGATGCCCTCCGCCAAGTGGTCCGTGCCGTGGGCCAGATGCCCAGGATCCGGGTGCATGGAGGCCGCGCCCGCAGGCATCGGCGCGCCCCGCCCGTCCGCGGGCTGTTCCGCGCCGGGACTCTCCGCACCGCGACGACCCGCACCGCGCCTGCGCTCGCCGCGGCGCCCAGCGCTACGACGGCCCGAGCCTCCGCCACGTCGCCTCGCGCCGCGCCGGCCCGTACCGTCGGAGCCCTCCCCGGAAGGCCCTTCGGAGCCCCTGCGGCCCCCGGAAAGCCCCTCCGACCCATGCACAGCGACCGTCTCCCTCTCCTTCACCCGCTCCTCCGGCTGCGTCACCTCGACGCCGCCGATGGCGTCCGCCGCGCTGCCCGAGCGCTTCATCCGGCCCCAGTTCAGGGTGATCCCCGACAGCACCGTCACCATCGACTGGATCACGACCAGGTACATCAGCAGCCGGTACGTGAACAATTGCAGCGGCAGCGACCACAGCGTCCGCAGCCGCTCGCCGTCGAGCTTCAGCGCGTAGCCGGCGATCGCGATCTGGGCGCCCATGAAGAGCAGCCACACGCTCGCCGCCTTGAGCGGGTTGCCGAACAGCAGCCCGTACAGCGCGAAGACGTCCAGCAGCGGCGTGAACAGCGGCAGCGCCACCTGGAAGACCGAGATGTACGTGAGGCCGCGGCGCGCGAAGCGACCCGCCGCGCCGACCTCGCGGATCGCGTGGCGGTGCTTGGCCATGGCCTGCAGCGTGCCGTAGCACCAGCGGTAGCGCTGCCGCCACAGCTGCCGCAGCGTGGTCGGGACCTCGGTCCAGGCGACCGCGGTCTCCTCGTAGACGACCCGCCAGCCGCCCCGCCACAGCGCCATCGTCAGGTCGGTGTCCTCGGCGAGGGTGTCGTCGCTGACCCCGCCCACGCCGATGAGCGCGTCCCGGCGGAAGGCGCCGATGGCGCCGGGGACGGTTGTGATGCACTCCAGGACGTCGAACATCCGCCGGTCGAGGTTGAACCCGCAGACGTACTCCAGATGCTGCCAGCGCCCCAGCAGCCGCTTCCGGTTGCCGACCTTCGTATTGCCGGAGACCGCGCCGATCGCCGGATGCGCGAGAGGCTGGATCAGCCGCTCGATGGCCTCGGGCTCGAGGACCGTGTCGCCGTCGACCATCACCACGATCTCCGACTCGGCATAGCTCAGCCCGGTGTTGAGCGCCGCCGCCTTGCCCGAGTTGGGCTGCTTGACCACCAGCACGCGCGGGTCGCCCAGTTCGGCGGCGAGTTCGGACGTACGGTCCTCCGAGCCGTCGTCGATCACGATGATCTGCAGCTGCTGGTGCGTGGCGGCGAGCAGCGAGCGCAGCGTCGACTGGATGCCCGCCTCCTCGTTGTGCGCGGGCACCAGCACCGTCACCGGCTCGTTGACCTCGCGCAGCCAGGGCGAGCCGGGGCGGAAGCGGCCGAGCCGCCGGACGTGCGTACGGGCCCAGAACCACAGCAGCCCGAGGCGCAGCAGCGCGAGGCCGATGGTGAGGCCGAGCAGCCAGCCCATCGCGTCGGTGAAGGCGTGCGAGACATTGCGTACGGCGATCAGGGCCATGCCCTGCCAGATCTCCACGCTGGACGCGCGCTCGTCGGTCGACTTGCGCCCCGTCGCCTTCGTCACCGTCTCGAAGTGGTCGACGCCGCGCGCCTTCAGCAGCTTCTCCGCCTGCGCGAAGCCGTTCTCGGTCTGCGAGAACTGGCGTACCACGCCGGTTTCGTCGTCCCGGTACCACTTGTCGGAGGCGACCACCGTGTAGCCGTCCTCGGTGAGCCGCATGGCGGCCTTGCCCTCAGCGCCGCACAGCGTGTCGATGGCCGAGCTCTGCGGCAGCCGCAGCAGCCCGGTGTGGTAACCGGTGGCGCCGGCAAGGGCCTTCTGCGCCAGCCCCAGCTCCATGGAGGAGCGCAGCGCGGACGTCGTGCCGAGCGGGGCGCCGGTGTAGGTGAGCGAGCCGATCTCGTGGCCTGCCGCGCGGATCTTCCGCAGCAGGTACGGGTGCTGGGCGGCCTGCGCGCCGTGCACGAAGAACGTGGCGTGCGCGTTGTGCTGCTTCAGCAGGTCCAGGATGCGTGGCGTCCAGGTCGGGTCGGGCCCGCCGTCCACGGAGAGCGCCATGGTGCCGGGGGGTGCCGTGTCCGACACCTGCCGCCCGTGTTCGTACGCGCGTACCGGCCCGCCGTCGTCGACGGACTTCGCCGCCGGGCGGGTGCAGGCCTGCCGGGAGCCGGGGTCCTCGACCTGGTGGGTCGTCCACCCCTCGAAGAGCACTGCCGCGAACACCAGCGGCAGGATGGTCAGCATCAGCAGCCAGTGCCCTCGGGGCTCGCGCTGGCGCGCGTGTCTGCCTCTCATATACGCAGGCCTTTGCGGCCGCGGATATAAGGCGGGTTGTGGGGGGTCGCCTTACGCATGGTGCGCGAGCATAGTCAAGAGCCCGGGTGGTCTCACCCCAAACCCTGGTGACTTGTGACACCGGTGTGAAGAATCCATGGATGGGCAGGATGGCCGCGTACGGTGTCAGCCCCAGCGCCCCGTACGCGCCAGCAGCACCGCCGCCGCGGCCGTGCCCGCCGTGGAGGTGCGCAGCACCGTCGGCCCCAGCAGGCACGGCTTCGCGCCCGCGGCGGCGAAGGCGGCCAGCTCCTCCGGGGACACCCCGCCCTCCGGGCCGACGACCAGCACGATGTCGCCCGTCGTCGGCAGCTCGGCGCGGGCCAGCGCCTCGCTCGCTTCCTCGTGCAGTACGGCGGCGAAGGCGGCGCCCGCGAGGAGCTCCGCCAGCTGCTTGGTGGTGTGCGGCTCGGCGACCTCGGGGAAGCGCAGCCGCCGCGCCTGCTTGCCCGCCTCGCGCGCCGTCGCCCGCCACTTGCGCAGCGACTTCGCGCCCCGCTCGCCGCGCCACTGCGTCACGCAGCGGGCGGCGGACCAGGGCACGATCACATCGACGCCGGTCTCGGTCATCGTCTCTACGGCGACCTCGCCGCGGTCGCCCTTCGGGAGCGCCTGGACGACGGTGATGCGGGGGGCGGGCTCGGGTTCGTTACGGACCTCGCCGACCGTCACGGTCAGGGCTTCCTTGCCGTCGACGGCGGCGATCTCGCCGTACGCGCCGGTGCCCGCGCCGTCCGTGAGAATGATCTCCTCGCCGGCGCGGAGGCGGCGGACGGAGACGGCGTGACGGCCCTCGGGTCCTTCGAGGCGGACCGCGGCGCCTTCTCGTACCCCCGCGAGGGACTCGACCACGAACACCGGTGCCGTCACAGCTTGCTCCCCGTACTTCCCGTGGTCCCCGCGCTCCCGCTCAGCGCCGCCGTCAGCTCCTCGCCCAGCAGCTCCACCAGCTCCGCCGCCGGGAGCTCCCGGGCCAGGCCGAAGCCCTGGCCCGCCCACAGCGCCATGCCCTGCGGGTCGCCGGCCTGGGCGGCCGCGGCGCGGAGGGGGGCGGTCATGTGGTGGACCTGAGGGTAGGCGGCGGGGGCGTACGGGCCGTGTTCGCGGAGGAAGCGGTTGACGAGGCCGCGGGCCTGGCGGCCGGAGAAGGCGCGGGTGAGTTCGGTGCGGGTGTAGAGGCTGCCGGTGATCGCCCGCTTGTGGAGCGGGTGGGCGCCGGATTCCGGGCACACCAGGAACGCCGTGCCCAGCGCGGCCGCCTGCGCGCCCGCCGCCAGCACGGCGGCGATCTGGGCGCCGCGCATCAGGCCGCCCGCGGCGATCATCGGCAGCTCGGGGACGGCCTCGCCGACCTCGGCGAGGAGGGTGAGCAGGCCGCGGCGCGCGGAGTCCTGGCGCGGGTCGTTGCGGAAGGACGCCTGGTGGCCGCCCGCCTCCATGCCCTGTACGACGACGGCGTCGGCGCCTGCCCACTGCGCGGCCTGCGCCTCGGAGGCGCTGGTGACCGTGACGGCGGTGAGGGTGCCGGCGTGGGCGAAGGCGTCGAGGACGGCGCGGTCGGGGCAGCCGAAGGTGAAGGAGACGAGGGGGACCGGGTCGTCGAGGAGGACGGCGATCTTCGCGTCGTAGGCGTCCTCGCCGCCGGTGTTGGGGTCGCCGAGGGGGGTGTCGTACCAGGCGGATTCGCCGGCCAGCTGCTCGGCGTACGACTCAATGGCGCCGCCCGGCCGGGCCAGCGGCCCATCGGATGCGGCCGGGGTGCCGCGGTGGGGCATGAACACGTTCACGCCGAAGGGGCTGTCGGTGAGGGCGCGGAGCTGGCGGACCTCCTCGTACATCGCCTCGGGGGTCTTGTACCCCGCGGCGAGAAATCCGAGCGCCCCGGAGGCGGACACGGCGGCGGCCAGCGCAGGACAGCTGGCGCCGCCGGCCATCGGGGCCTGGACGATCGGGTGCGGTGAGAGATCACTCAGCGCGCTGGGCATGCCGTTATGTTGTCATGCGGGCGCGCGTGGCCTGGTCCGGGTGCCCGTCGCGTCGCCCGCCGCCGGAAGTCACCTTCCGTTGAAGGCGTCCTTCAGGCGTGAGAACAACCCCTGCTGCCCTGGCTGGAACTGGCCCGTCGGGCGCTCCTCGTCGCGCAGCTTCGCCAGCTGGCGCAGGATCTTCTCCTGCTCCTGGTCCAGCTTCGTCGGCGTGGTCACCTCGACGTGCACGATCAGGTCGCCGCGGCCGCCGCCGCGCAGGTGTGTGACGCCGCGCTGGTGCAGCGGGACCGACTGGCCGGACTGGGTGCCCGGGCGGATGTCGATCTCCTCCAGGCCGTCCAGCGTCTCCAGGTTGACCTTCGTGCCCAGCGCAGCCGCCGTCATCGGGATCGTCACCGTGCAGTGCAGGTCGTCGCCGCGGCGCTGGAACGTCGGGTGCGGCAGCTCGTGGATCTCCACGTACAGGTCGCCGGCGGGGCCGCCGCCGGGGCCGACCTCGCCCTCGCCCGCGAGCTGGATGCGGGTGCCGTTGTCGACGCCGGCCGGGATCTTGACCGTGAGCGTACGGCGCGAGCGGATGCGGCCGTCGCCCGCGCACTCCGGGCACGGGGTCGGCACGATGGTGCCGAAGCCCTGGCACTGCGGGCACGGGCGCGAGGTCATGACCTGGCCGAGGAAGGACCGGGTGACCTGGGAGACCTCGCCGCGGCCGCGGCACATGTCGCAGGTCTGCGGGGAGGTGCCGGGGGCGGCGCCCTCGCCGTTGCAGGTGTTGCAGACCACGGCGGTGTCGACCGTGATCTCCTTTGTCGTGCCGAAGGCGGACTCGTCCAGCTCCACGTCCAGGCGGATCATCGCGTCCTGGCCGCGCCGGGTGCGCGAGCGCGGGCCGCGCTGGGATGCCGTACCGAAGAAGGCATCCATGATGTCGCTGAAGTTGCCGAAGCCGCCCGCGCCGAAGCCGCCCGCGCCCCCGCCGTTCTGGGAGAGCGGGTCGCCGCCGAGGTCGTAGATCTGCTTCTTCTCCGGGTCGGAGAGGACCTCATAGGCGGCGTTGATCTCCTTGAACCGCTCCTGGGTCTTCGGATCCGGGTTCACGTCCGGGTGCAGCTCTCGGGCCAGCCGCCGGAACGCCTTCTTGATCTCGTCCTGGGATGCGTCGCGCTGGACGCCGAGGACCGCGTAGTAGTCCGTCGCCACTGTTATGACTCCGCCAGGATCTGTCCGACGTAACGTGCCACTGCGCGTACCGCTCCCATCGTTCCGGGGTAATCCATGCGGGTCGGGCCGACCACGCCGAGCTTTGCGAGGGCCTCGTTCTGAGGGCCTCCCGCACCGTAGCC
The DNA here is from genome assembly GCF_048572725.1 of Streptomyces boninensis. Lineage (NCBI taxonomy): Bacteria > Bacillati > Actinomycetota > Actinomycetes > Kitasatosporales > Streptomycetaceae > Streptomyces > Streptomyces boninensis. The sequence continues at coordinate 2,973,971 of NZ_CP183837.1, read as the reverse complement.
GACCGAGACGACGGAGGCGGAGGTGAGTCCCTCGTGAGGGTTCTCATGCCCGATACGCACCGTGACGCCCGGCTCCTTCGCCTCGCCGAGCAGCTTCAGGAGGACGACATGCTCCTCCAGCGCCTCCAGCACGGGGCGGATGGTGCGGGGGAAGTCGTGGTCGAAGCGGGTCAGGTTGGAGGTGCCGCCGATCATCAGGCGCTCCTCGCTCTCCTCGACGAGCGCCTCCAGGAGGACGGCGAGCACGGTCGAGACCGTGGGCCGGTCGTCCGCCTCGAAGGCGTCCGGGAGGTCCTGCACCAGCTTCGGCACATCGGCGAACCGGCGGCCGACCACCCGGCTGTTGAGCCGGGCGCGCAGGTCCGCGATCGAGGTCTCGCCGAACGGGGCCGGGCAGTCCACGAGGCGCTGCTCGACCCGGCCGGTGTCTGTGATCAGCACGAGCATGATGCGGGCGGGGGCGAGCGGCAGCAGCTCGACATGCCGGACCGTGGAGCGGGTCAGCGACGGATACTGCACCACCGCGACCTGCCTGGTCAGCTGCGCGAGCAGCCGCACCGTACGGCCGACGACGTCGTCGAGGTCGACGGCGCCGTCGAGGAAGTTCTGGATGGCGCGCCGCTCCGGGACGGACAGCGGCTTGACGCCGGCGAGCTTGTCGACGAAGAGGCGGTAGCCCTTGTCCGTGGGGATGCGGCCCGCGGAGGTGTGGGGCTGGGCGATATAGCCCTCGTCCTCCAGGACCGCCATGTCATTGCGGACCGTGGCCGGGCTGACGCCCAGCTTGTGCCGCTCGGTGAGGACCTTGGAGCCGACCGGCTCCTCGGTGCCCACGTAATCCTGGACGATGGCACGCAGCACCTCGAGTCTGCGCTCGCTGAGCATGCCGCCCACCTCCAGCCGTGGTCCCTGGTGCTTCCCCCTGGCACTCTACGAGGCTGAGTGCCAGCTTTTCCCTGGCCAGTGTACGGCCGACCGCCGTCACCCCGGCAAGGCGGTCCGGGCGCGGGGCGGGGTGACTTCGCATAGCGTCGCGCTATGGACGCGGAGAGGGAAGAGCACGCGCGCTGGGAACAGCTCGCGCCAGGCGTCGTGCGCCGGAGGCTCCCGCACTGGGACGCGACCGCCGGTGCGGTGTGCGGTCCGGACGGCCTGCTGCTGATCGACTCCGGGGCGTCGCTGCGGGAGGGGGCGGAGCTGCGGGGCCAGCTCCGCTCGCACTTCGGCCGGCCGGTGACGCATATCGCGCTCACCCATCCGCATTTTGATCATGTGCTGGGCACGGCGGCCTTCTCGGGTGTGGAGGTGTACGGGCCGCACGGCATCGACTCGGTGCTGCGGGAGGGCAAGGACGAGCTGCGCGGCGATGCGGTACGGCACGGGCTTGGGCACCGGGAGGCCGCGGAGGCGGCGGATGTGGTGGTGGCGCCGCAGCATCTGGTGGCGGGGGAGTGGTCGCTGGACCTGGGGGGCGGGGTGGAGGTGCTGCTGGCGAATGTGGGGCCCGCGCACTCGTCGCACGACATGGTGGTGATGGTGCAGACCTCCCCGCCCATCGTCTTCTGCGGCGACCTGGTCGAGGAGTCGGGCGTACCGCAGGCGGGTTCGGATGCGCATCCGGCGCGCTGGTCGGAGGTGCTCGACCAGGTGCTGGAGATGGCGGGCGAGGACGCGGTGTACGTGCCCGGGCACGGGGCGGTCGTGGACGCGGCCTTCGTACGGCGGCAACGCGACGAACTGGCCGAGGGCTTGGGCTAATCTCACCGGATGCGATACGGCGACGTCGACCTCACACCCCCCTGGAAGAAGCCCAAGGCCGTGCCCGAGGTGGCGGCGGAGCCGGAGCTGGTGGTCGAGGAGGTGACCACCGGCTTCTGCGGTGCGGTGGTGCGCACCGAGAAGACCGCCGAGGGCCTGACGGTCACGCTGGAGGACCGCTTCGGCAAGCACCGAGTCTTCCCGATGGCCCCGCGCGGCTTCATGATCGACGGCCGGACCGTGACGCTGGTACGCCCCGCGGGCCCGTCCGCTCCGTCAAAGCCCTCCCGCACCGCCTCCGGCTCGGTGGCCGTCCCCGGCGCGCGGGCGCGGGTGGCGCGGGCCGGGCGGATCTACGTCGAGGGGCGGCACGACGCGGAGCTGGTGGAGCGGGTGTGGGGGGACGACCTGCGGATCGAGGGTGTGGTCGTCGAGTATCTGGAGGGCATCGACGACCTGCCGGGGATCGTGACGGACTTCGGCCCGGGGCCGGACGCGCGCCTGGGCGTGCTGGTAGACCACCTGGTGCCAGGCTCAAAGGAATCCCGCATCGCAGCAGAGGTGACAAGCACCCACGCCCTGGTGGTCGGACACCCGTACATCGACATCTGGGAAGCCGTAAAGCCGTCCTCGGTAGGCATCACGGCCTGGCCGCGGGTCCCGCACGGCCAGGACTGGAAGACGGGCGTCTGCCGAGCCCTGGGCTGGCCGGAGAACACGGGCGCCGCGTGGCAGCGGATCCTGTCGTCGGTGCACAGCTACCGCGACTTGGATCCGGCCCTGCTGGGCCGGGTCGAGGAGCTGATCGACTTCGTGACCCAGCCCGCCGCCTAGTCGACCAGGTCCCGGACCACGGCGTCGGCCAGCAGGCGGCCGCGCAGGGTTAGTACGGCGCGGCCTTCCTTGTAAGGGGCGGGCTCCAGGAGGCCGTCGCTTACTGCGTGCTCGGCGGCGGCTGCGCCTGCCGGGCGGAGGAGGTTCAGCGGGCAGCCGTCAGCCAGTCGCAGCTCCAGGAGGATGCGCTCGACCCGCCGGTCCTCCGCCGACAGCAGCTCGCGGCCCGCGCCTGGGGAGCGGCCCGCCGCCAGGGCTTCGCCGTATGCCGCCGGGTGTTTTACGTTCCACCAGCGGACGCCGCCGACGTGGCTGTGGGCGCCGGGGCCTGCGCCCCACCAGTCGGCGCCGGTCCAGTAGAGCTCGTTGTGGCGGCAGCGGGCGGCTTCCGAGGTGGCCCAGTTGGAGACCTCGTACCAGCTCAAGCCCGCAGCCCGCATCGCCTCCTCGGCGATCAGGTAGCGGTCCGCGTGGACGTCGTCGTCCGTCATCGGGACCTCGCCGCGGCGGATGCGGCGGGCGAGCTGGGTGCCTTCCTCGACGATGAGCGCGTATGCCGAGATGTGGTCGGGGCCCGCGCCGAGCGCCGCGTCCAGGGAGGCGCGCCAGTCGTCGTCGGTCTCGCCCGGGGTGCCGTAGATCAGGTCCAGGTTCACGTGGTCGAAGCCCGCCGCATGCGCCTCCGCGACGCACGCCTCCGGGCGGCCGGGAGTGTGGGTGCGGTCCAGAACCTTCAGTACGTGCTGCCGCGCGCTCTGCATGCCGAAGGAGATCCGGTTGAAGCCGGTCGAGCGGAGCTCGGACAGGTACGCCGGGTCCACCGACTCCGGGTTCGCCTCCGTCGTCACCTCCGCGCCCGGCGCCAGCCCGAACTCGTCCCTGATCGCCCCCAGCATCCGCCCCAGATCGGCGGCCGGCAGCAGCGTCGGCGTGCCGCCGCCCACGAAGACCGTCTCCACCTGGCGCGGGTCGTCCCCGAGGACCTTTCGCGCCAGCCGCACCTCCTCCACCAGCGCGTCCGCGTACGTCTCGCGCGAAGCGCCGCGCACCTCGCTCGCCGTGTACGTGTTGAAGTCGCAGTAGCCGCAGCGGGTGGCGCAGTACGGGACGTGCACGTAGAAGCCGAGCGGGCGGTCGGCGGCACCGGCGCGGGCGGAATCGGGGAGAGCGCCGTCGGCGGGCATGGGCTCGCCGTCGGGGAGTGCGGAAGGCATGGGTTCCATTGTCCGGCATCGGGCGGGGTGCCCGGCACCGGTTCAGGAAGCCCGCGACCCGTTCAGCTGCCGATGAGGAGGGCCGCGGTGACCGCACTCGCGAGGCCGAAGATGACGGCGGGCAGGGCGCGGGCCAGCGGGTCGCCGACTCGGCGTAGGACCAGGACGGCGCCGATGAGGAGGGCGATCAGTCCTGCGCAGGCGGCGATGGCCAGGGGAGTCCACAGCAGGCCGGTCAGGAGCCCGGCGGCAGCAGCGAGTTCCGCGGCCCCGATGAGCCGGTATCCGCCCACCGTAAAGCCCAGGTGCTGCGCCTCGCGCCGTACGGCCGGGAAGGCGATGATCTTCGCGGTGCCGATCGCCGCAAAGAGCGCTGCCAGCGTCGAAGCCATGATCTCGGCGACCGTCATGATGCGCTCCCAGTGGTGTGCGGTCGCGGGCCGGCCGGCTTGGTGGCTTCGATGACCAGGAACGGGACGGCCAGGCTGCCCAGGACCGGCACGGCGAAGCGGGTGCAGGTGTCGATGCGGAGGGGGCTGCTTCGTACGGCGGCCTCGGTGTCGCGCGTCGGGTCGCAGCCGTGGTCGAACAGGCGCGTCCAGGGGCGCGCCACGCGCTGTGCCGCCCTGGCGAGGCTTCCCGGTGGGGCGGCGACGTGCTCGGCGAGTACGAGGCGGCCGCCGGGTCCGAGGACCCGGGCGATCTCGGCGAGGACCTGCGCCTGGTCGCGGACGCTGCACAGGACGGTCGTCGCGAGTACGGCGTCCACGTCGGCGTCCGGCAGCGGTATCGATTCGGCGCCGGCCTGCAGCGGCGGCGCCCGGTGGCCATGGCGGCGGGCGTTCTCGGCCAGGGAGCCGCAGCGGCGGGACGACGGCTCAAGTCCGAGCCACTCCACGTCGCGGTCCAGCGCCCCGAAGTTTGCGCCCTGACCTGCGCCGATCTCCAGGACCCGGCCGCGCAGACCGCGGATCGCGTGCGTACGCGCGGCGGCGAAGGCCGCCCACCCCGTCGCCGCGGGTATGTCCGAGACCGCGCTCATGGTGTCACCAGCCCTCGCTCGAAGAGGTCGATCAGCGTCCCGGCGAATGCCGCGGCGTCGAGTTCCGGATCGTCGGTCAGCGCCTGCTGATAGCCCTCGACCGCGCACAGGATCGTCCCGGCCACCCATTCCTCCTGCACCGGGCGCAGCACCCCCGTCGTACGGCCCTCGCGCAGCACCCGCAGCAGGGGCTCCCGCAGCGGGGCCTCGTCGAAGGCGGCCGGTTCGCCGGGGCGCTTCCAGCCGGCGGACAGCCGCCACAGGGCGCCGACCTCGTCGCGGTGGGTGTCCTGCCAGCGGATGAATGCCGTGAGGTAGGCCGCGAGTCCTGCCGCGGGGCCCTCGGCCGCGTCGACGGCCTCGTCGATGGCGGCCACGAGGTCGTCGAGGAGCGTGTCGCTGAGCACCGTCAGCAGTTCGTCCTTGTCGGCGAAGTGGTAGCTGATCATGCCGGGGCTCGACAGTCCCGCCTCGGCGGCGATGCGACCGAAGGACGCCTTGGAGAGTCCCTCGCGTGCGATCACGCGCACCGCCGCGGCCACGATCTGCGTGCGCCGGGCCTGGGCGGTGAACGACTGTCTTGTTCGCATGAACAAAGAATAGCATGCATGAACAAAAACCCGGGCATGAAAAAAGGGTTCCGGCATGCCGCCGGAACCCTTCCCCCTGGTCGCGCGCCTACTCCTCGGGATTCTCCTGCAGGGCGCGGACCTCGATCCTGGACCCCAGGGCCGCGGAGCACTGCTCGGCCCAGGTGATCGCGGACTCCTGGTTGTCGGCCTTGATGATCCAGAAGCCGCCGACGTACTCGGTCGCGTCCACGAACGGCCCGGGAGTGTGCTGTGGCTTGTCACCGGTCGCGTCGACGGTGACGGCGGTCGACGGCGGGTGCAGGCCGCCGGCGGTGACGAAGGCGCCCGACTCGGTCAGTGCGGTGTTGAAACGCTCGACGGCGGCCATCATCGCTTCCAGCTCGGCCGGGTCCATCTCCTGCATGGACTCCATGGTCGGCTCGTCGGCGGTGTCGTGCGGGATGGTCAGGAAGTACTGCGGCACAGTGCTGCTTCCCTTCTGTTTGCGTGAACTGAATTTAGGTCACGTAAACAAGAAGAGGCAAGGGTCGCGTTGACCCAAAATTTACTCAAAAATGGCTCAGAACCCCAGCCGCCGCAGCTGCTTCGGGTCCCGCTGCCAGTCCTTCGCCACCTTCACGTGGATGTCCAGATACACCGGCGTCCCCAGCAGCGCCTCGATCTGCCGCCGCGACTTCATGCCGATGTCCTTCAGCCGGGCGCCCTTCGGGCCGATGATGATGCCCTTCTGCGACGACCGCTCGATGAAGAGGTTCGCGTGGATGTCGGTGAGCGGCTTGTCGGCCGGGCGGTCCGGGCGCGGCTCCATCTCCTCCACGACCACCGCGATGGAGTGCGGCAGCTCGTCCCGTACGCCCTCCAGCGCCGCCTCGCGAATCAGCTCCGCGATCATGACCTGCTCGGGCTCGTCCGTCAGCTCGCCGCCCGGGTAGAGCTCGGGGCCCTCCGGCATCATCGGGATCAGGAGATCGGCCAGCAGCTCCACCTGCTCGCCCTTCTGCGCCGATACGGGCACGATCTCGGCCCACTCGATGCCCAGCTCCTTGCCGAGCTGGTCCACGGCGATCAGCTGGGCGGTCAGCGCCTCGCGGTCGACCAGGTCGGTCTTCGTCACGACCGCGACCTTGGGGGTGCGCTTGAGGGCGGCGAGTTCGTTGCCGATGTAGCGGTCGCCGGGGCCGATCTTCTCGTTCGCCGGGATGCAGAAGCCGATCACGTCGACCTCGGCCCAGGTGGCGCGGACCTCGTCGTTGAGGCGCTCGCCGAGGAGGGTGCGGGGGCGGTGGTAGCCCGGGGTGTCCACCAGGACCAGCTGGGCCTCGGGCCGGTGCACGATGCCGCGGACGCTGTGCCGGGTGGTCTGCGGGCGGTTGGAGGTGATCGCCACCTTCGTGCCCACCAGGGCGTTGGTGAGGGTGGACTTGCCGGCGTTCGGGCGGCCGACAAAGCAGGCGAAGCCGGCGCGGTGCGGCGTCGCGGCGCCGCCGTCCTGGCCGGTGGAAGGTGCGGTCATGCGTGCCATTCTCGCCGACGGCGGGTCAGCCCGCGGCCACGGTCGTACGCAGCGCGCCGTCCGGGCCCGCGAGCAGCACCGGGGTGCCGGCGCCGCCCAGGTCCCGTACCGCCGCGATGTCCGCCTCCGCGGGGGTCTCCGCCTCGGTGACGACCGCGGCCGCCTCCAGGGACTTGGCGCCGGAGGCCACCGCCATCGCGACGGCGGTCCGCAGCGCGGAGAGCTGGAGCGAGGGGAGCGCGACGGTGCCGGCGACGTAGGTGCGGCCGGTCTCGTCGCGCACGGCCGCGCCCTCCTCGACGCCGTTACGGGCACGGGCGCTGCGCGCCAGCGTGATGATCTTGCGGTCCTCGGGGTCGAGGGCGGACGGGTCCTGCGGGGTGCTCTCGGTCATGCCTGTGAGCATAAGAGGGCGGGGCTGGGCCGGTGCTCCCGGTCCCGCCCCGCCCTCGCCGCGCCCGTGTGGCTCAGACCTTGTCGCCCTCGGCGGCGTCCTTGGCCGGGCCCTTGGCCGCCTTCTCCAGCTTGGCCACGGCCGTCCTGATCGCCTTGTCGAAGCCGTCGGCGTCCGGGCCGAGGACGCTCGCCTGCACCATGGCTACGACCGCGCCGTCCACACGGACGCCTGCCACGTCCATCTGCATGGGCGGCATGTCCTTGTCGTCCAGGGACGTCAGGGTGAAGCGGCTGGCGCGGGACTCGTCGCCGAGGTCGGGTGCGGAGGCGCGCTGGTAGGCGACCTCCACCTTGCCGAGGTCCGCGTCCTTCGCGGTGAAGGTGTCGCAGCCCGCCGGGACCTTGGCGGGGGCCAGGAGCTGCTTGGCCTCCTTGGGGGTGAAGGCACCCACAGCCGTCATCATGAACGGCCCCATCTCGCCCTTGGAGAACGAGGCGTCCGCGTCGGTCTCGGTGTCGGCGTCGTGCGCGAAGCCGACGGAGTCCAGCAGCGGCTGGCACTTCTTGTCATCGGCGACGATGTCGTCGGCAACGCCGTCGCCGCTGTCGTCGGCATCGGAGTCGTCCGAACCGCTGTCATCGTCCGAGTCGTCCGCCGCCCAGCCGCCCGGCAGGTCGTCCACGGTGAGCACCGCCCGGTCGACCTGCGCCTGGGTGAGCGGCTTCGGCTCGGACTTGGCGGCGGGCGCCGGCTTGGCGCCGTCCTTGTCCTCCGCGTCGGCGGAGCCGCCGCAGGCGGCGGTGAGGGCGAGGGCGCCGATCGCGAGGGCGGCGGGGGCGGTGCGGCGGATGGCGGTGCGCATGGCCTTCTTTCGGTACGTGCGGGATCTGCCTCGCACGTTATGCGGCCCGTATCAGCCCACTTCCCGCCAAAAGTCCCGGATCGTACGGACCTTGGTCACGAGGCCGCCTTCGCCGGCCGCGCCCCCGCCTGCGTCGTCACCGCACGCATCGCCTCCCGGCGTCCCGCGGGCGAGGTCAGCCGGACCAGCTTCGCCATCGTGTCCGTGTCCGGTACGGCGTTGTGGACCGCGATGGTCAGGTCCGGGCGGGCCGGGACCTTCAGCTGGGTGACCTCGAGGTAGAGCGTGCCGGCGTACGGGTGCTCCATCTCCTTGATCATCTGCCCGCCCGCGGAGACATCGCCGCGCTCCCACAGCTCGCGGAACTCCTCGCTGAGGCCGGACAGCTTGTCCACCACCGCGTGAAAGCCCTCGTCGTCGAGCCGCTCCGACATCGCCGCCCGGTACTGCGCCACGACGGTCGGCGCCGCCTCCGCCCAGCTCTTGGCGCGGACCCGGTAGACGGGGTCGGTGAAGAAGTTGATCAGGCAGTTGTCGTCGTTCTCCGGGCGGAAGCCCATGACCACCGTGGCGGCGTCGTTGTACGTGATGCAGTTCCAGTACTGGTCCATGATGTGCGCGGGCAGCGGCATCCAGGCGTCGATCAGGCGCTTCATGCCGTCGCACAGATAGTCCGGGGTGAACTCGGACTCCCGCTGCGGCGGGTTGAGCCCGGCCAGTACGTACAGATGCCGGCGCTCGTCGCCGGTCAGCTTCAGCACCCGGCCCACCGCGTCCAGCACCTGCGGCGAGACGGTGATGTCGCGGCCCTGCTCCAGCCACTGGTACCAGCTCGCGCCGACCCCCGCGAGCACCGCGACCTCCTCGCGGCGCAGCCCGGGCGTGCGGCGGCGGGCGCCGCCGTCGGGCAGGCCCGCCTCGGCCGGGCTGACGCGGGCGCGGCGGGACATCAGGAAGTCCCGCAGCTCCTGTCGGCGGCGGGACTTCGCGCTGGTCGAAGCCGTGCTCGGCATCTACTCCCCCTGCTTCCCCTGGCTGGTGGTGCGGCCACCAGGATAAGTGCCCGCTCCCCACGCAACCGCGGACGACCGGAGTCTGTTCCGCATGGCAACAGACACCGCACCCTCCACGACCGCAGAAGGGACCGCAGCCCCGGCCGCGCCCGCCGCCGGCCCAGCGGCCCTGACCGGCCGCGCCCGGCTGGTCCTCATGGTCCTCTGCGCGGCCCAGTTCATGGTCGCGCTGGACTTCTCCATCCTCAACGTCGCCCTCCCCGAGCTCGGCGCCGACCTCGGCTTCAGCACCGCCAACCTGCAGTGGGCCGTCACCGCCTTCGCGCTGCCCTCCGGCGGCCTGCTGCTGCTCTCCGGCCGGATCGCCGACCTGTACGGCAGGCGCCGGCTCTTCCTCACCGGCCTCGGCGTCTTCGCCGCCGCCTCCGCGCTGGCCGCGCTCGCCTGGAGCCCGGCCGCCTTCCTCACCGGCCGGGTGCTGCAGGGCATCGCCGCCGCGGTGATCGTCCCGGCGGGCATGTCCCTGCTCACCACCTCCTTCCCGGAGGGCCCGCAGCGGGCCAAGGCGATGAGCGTGATGGGCTCGATCATGGCCCTCGGCTTTACGGCGGGCATGGTGCTCGGCGGCGTACTGGCGCAGGCCTTCGGCTGGCGCTCCACGATGTACCTGCTCGGCGCCGCCGCCCTGGGCGTGCTGTTCGCCGCGCCCCGGCTGCTCACCGAGAGCCGCCGCCCGGACCGGCCGCGGCTCGACATCCCCGGCGCCGCCACCGTCACCGGCGGCCTGCTGGCCCTGATCTACGCCCTGTCCACCGCCGCGGAACACGGCTTCGGGCGGGCCGACGTCATCGCCGGGCTGATCGCCGGTGCCGTACTGCTCCCCGCCTTCGTCGCCATCGAGTCGCGGGCGGCCGAGCCGCTGGTGTCGATGCGGCTGCTGCGCCGGCGCAATGTCGCCTTCGGCGCGGTCGGCGGCCTGATCACCTTCTCGATGATGAGCTCGGTGATCTTCCTGGCCACGCTGTACCTGCAGGAGATCCGCGGCATCTCGCCGATGACCTCCGGCCTGATCTTCGGCGTGTGGGGGCTGGCGGCGGCCGCCGGCGGCGCGGTGGCGCCGAAGGCGCTCGCCCGGTACGGCGCCAAGACCACGCTCGTCGCCGGGCTCGTCGGACAGGCGGTCTTCACCGCGACGCTGATCGCCATCGGCGGCTCGGCGCTCGGCCTGTGGATGATCCTCATCCCCGGCACGGTGGCCTGCTTCTTCCACCTGTTCGCGGTCGTCGCGTACCAGATCACCGTCACCTCCGGCGTCCCGAATGAGCAGCAGGGCCTCGCCACCGGCATCGTCACCAGCGCCCAGCAGGTCGGCCTGACGGTCGGCATCCCGCTGCTGTCCGCCCTGGCCGCGAGCAACGCGGAGCTGCTGAGCGGGCTGCGGCTCGGGATCGGCGCGGACGCGATCGTGGTCGGTGCGGCGGCGGCACTGGTCGCCGTGGCACTGCCGCGGGGTGGTGCGCCGCTGAAGCGTCACTGAACCGGAGAAGGACCACTGACGGAGCCGCCCGCGTCGAGGGCGGCTTTGTCAGTGGCGTCCGGCACACTGCATTGCATAGACCCCAGGGAGGTGCCAGGCATGGGAGGCAAAGCAGGACTCGACCCGCTCGCCGGTGCCCGCGGCCCCGGCTTCCCGGCGATCGACGTGTATCTCACCGGCCAGGTCTTCCTCGACATCATCTTCACCGGCCTGGACAGCGCCCCCGTCCGCGGCACGGAGTCCTGGGCGCGCGGCATGGGCATGAGCCCCGGCGGCGTCGCCAACATGGCCACCGCCCTCGCCCGCCTCGGCCTGCGCACCTCCCTGGCCGCCGCCTTCGGCGACGACATGTACGGGGACTACTGCAAGGAGGCCCTGGAGCTCGGCGAGGACATCGACCTCGCCCAGTCGCGTACGGTCCCGGGCTGGCACTCGCCGGTCACGGTCTCGATGGCGTACGAGGGGGAGCGCACCATGGTCACCCACGGCCATGAGGCGCCCGCCCCCGAGGAGCCCGACCCCGCCTGCCCGCCCCGCTCCCGCGCCGCCATCGCCTCGCTCGCCCCCGGCCGCCCGCAGACCTGGGTGGGGCAGGCCGCCCGGCACGGCAGCCGCATCTTCGGCGACGTGGGGTGGGACGAGACCGGCCGCTGGGACCTCGACGACCTCCCGGACCTGGCCCACTGCGAGGCCTTCCTGCCCAATGCGGCCGAGGCCATGGCGTATACGCGCATGGACTCCCCCCGCGCCGCCGCCCACAAGCTGGCCGAGCGGGTCCCGCTGGTCGTCGTCACCATGGGCGCGGACGGCGCCTATGCCGTGGACAGCGCCGCCGGGGTCACCGCCGAGGTGCCCGCGATCAGCGTCGAGGCGCTGGACCCGACCGGCGCCGGCGACGTCTTCGTGGCCGGGTTCGTCACCGGCACCCTCGCCGGCTGGCCGCTCGCCGACCGCCTGGCCCTCGCAGGGCTGACGGCGGCGCTCTCGGTCCAGGAATTCGGCGGCTCCCAGTCCGCCCCCAGCTGGTCCGAGATCGGCTCCTGGTGGGACCGGGTCCGCAAGGTCAAGGACCAGGACCCGGCGGCCCTGCGCCGGTACGCCTTCCTGGACACCCTCGTGCCATGCTCGGCCCGGCCGTGGCCGCTCCGGCGGGCGGTGCCGACCATCGGCTTCCGGGCTGCCGGGGCACGCGGCGCATGAGCCCGGCCACCGACGCCCGGCGGGGCCCGGGGCGAAGCCCCGGAATTCTCCTCCGCGGGGCAGCGGCGGAGCCGCACCGCGCGCAAAAGGAGTCGCCTCAGCCACCCGCCACCCGACTACCATGGCCATTGACCCTGTCGTCGAAGCAGAAATGGGAAGACAGGCCACAGCGCCGGCCCATGACACAGACACCCTCAGTAGCGAAGATCCGCATCCCGGCGAAGCACCCCATGGTCACCGTCCTGGGGTCCGGGGACTCTCTGTTGCGCGTCATCGAGAAGGCCTTCCCGGACGCCGACATCCACGTCCGCGGCAATGAGGTCACCGCCACCGGCGACGAGACCGAAGTCGCACTCATCCAGCGCCTCTTCGACGAAATCCTGCTGGTGCTGCGCACCGGCCAGCCGATGACCGAAGACGCCATGGAGAGGACCATCGCGATGCTCCGCAAGTCCGAGGAGGGCGAGGCCGGCGGCCACGCCGCCCCCTCCGAGGTCCTCACCCAGAACATCCTCTCCAACCGCGGCAAGACCATCCGCCCGAAGACCCTCAACCAGAAGCGCTATGTCGACGCCATCGACAAGAGCACGGTCGTCTTCGGCATCGGCCCGGCCGGCACGGGCAAGACCTACCTGGCCATGGCCAAGGCGGTCCAGGCCCTCCAGTCCAAGGCGGTCAACAGGATCATCCTGACCCGCCCGGCGGTGGAGGCAGGCGAGCGCCTCGGCTTCCTCCCCGGCACCCTGTACGAGAAGATCGACCCGTACCTGCGCCCCCTCTACGACGCCCTGCACGACATGCTCGACCCCGACTCGATCCCGCGCCTGATGGCGGCAGGCACGATCGAGGTGGCGCCGCTGGCCTACATGCGCGGCAGGGCGCAGCCGCGCTGGATGAAGGTCCTCACCCCCGAGGGCTGGCGCCCGATCGGTGACCTCCAGGTGGGCGACCTCGTCATGGGCTCGAACGGCGAGCCGACCCCGGTCCTCGGCGTGTACCCGCAGGGCGAGAAGGACGTTTACCGCGTCAGCGCCCAAGACGGATCATGGACGCTGGCCTGCGGCGAGCACCTGTGGACTGTGCGTACAGCTTCCGACCGTCGCCGTAACAAGCCGTGGCGGGTCATGGAGACCCAGGAGATGATTGGCGACCTGCGTGCGGCACACGCCCGCCGGTACGAGCTGCCGATGCTCACCGCTCCCGTGGAGTTCCCGGCACGCGACGTCCCGATGGATGGGTACGCCCTGGGCCTGATGCTCGGTGACGGCTGCATGACGGGGAGCACCACTCCGTCGTTCGCCACGGCCGACAGGGAACTCGCGACGGCGCTCGACGAGGCCCTCCCCGGCGTGACGGTGAAGTCTCGGGGTGGCGTCGACTACACCCTGAATCGCGTCCGACAGCCGGGTGAAGTCATCACGCTGGAGAACCCGGTCACCGGCATCCTCCGGAAGCTGGATCTGATCGGTGCGCGTTCCTGCTCGAAGTTCGTGCCGGACGACTACCTCTACAACACCGCTGAGATCCGGCTCGCTGTCCTCCAGGGACTGCTCGACTCCGATGGCGGGCCGGTGGCCCAGAAGGACCGCACCTGCCGGATCCAGTACACGACCACGTCCGTGCTGCTCCGCGATGACGTCATCGAACTGGTCCAGTCGCTCGGCGGCGTCGCGTACAGCCGGGTACGCCGGAAGGACGGGCGCAAGCCGGGCCTGGCGAACGGCCGCCCCGTCCCGTACCGCCGCGACGCCCACGTCATCGACATCCGCCTCCCCGAAGGCATCGAGCCCTTCCGTCTCGCCCGCAAGCGCGACAGGTACCACGCCGCTGGTGGCGGTGGCCGTCCGATGCGCTTCATCGACGACATCCAGCCCGCGGGCCGCGAGGAGACCGTCTGCATCCAGGTGGCGGCGGAGGATTCGCTGTACGTCACGCAGGACTATCTCCTGACGCACAATACCCTCAATGACGCGTTCATCATTCTCGACGAGGCGCAGAACACGAACCCCGAGCAGATGAAGATGTTCCTTACCCGGCTCGGGTTCAACTCGAAGATCGTGGTCACCGGAGATGTCACGCAGGTCGACCTCCCCGGCGGCACGAAGAGCGGGCTGCGTCAGGTGCGGGATATCCTCGAAGGCGTCGACGACGTCCACTTCTCGCTGCTGACCAGCAAGGACGTGGTCCGGCACAAGCTGGTGAGCCGGATCGTCGAGGCGTACGACCACTACGACGACCAGAACGGCCGCGGCTGACGCACATGTCCATCGACGTCAACAACGAGTCCGGCACGGACATCGACGAGCAGGCGGTCCTCGACATCGCCCGCTATGCCCTCGCGCGGATGCGCATCCACCCGCTGTCCGAGCTCAGCGTGATCGTCGTGGACGCCGCGGCGATGGAGCAGCTGCACATTCAGTGGATGGACGAGCCGGGGCCGACCGATGTGATGTCGTTCCCCATGGACGAGCTGCGGCCGCCCGCCAAGGACGACGACGACCCGGCCCAGGGCCTGCTCGGCGACATCGTGCTGTGCCCGGAGGTCGCGAAGCAGCAGGGCGCCGACGCCCCGACGCAGCACTCCATGGACGAGGAGCTGCAGCTCCTCACCGTCCACGGGGTGCTGCACCTCCTCGGCTACGACCACGAGGACCCGTCGGAGAAGGCCGAGATGTTCGGCCTGCAGGCGGCCATCGTCGATGGCTGGCGGGCGGAACGCGGCATCGAGGGCGAGTCCCCGGCGCCCACCACCCGATGACCGCGCAGCTCGTCACGGTCGCGGTCCTGCTGGTCGTGATCGCCTGGCTGGCCGCCTGCGCGGAGGCCGGCCTGGCCCGTACGACAAGGATCACCGCCGAGGAGGCGGTACGGGCGGGCCGCCGCGGCAGCGCAAAGCTGCTGGCGGTCGCCTCCGACCCGGTTCGCTATCTGAATGTGGCGCTGCTGGTGCGCGTCGCCTGCGAGATGGCGGCGGGCGTCGTGGTCACATACGTCTGCCTGGAGCGCTTCTCCGCCACCTGGGAAGCGCTGACGGTGGCGATCGGCGTGATGGTGCTGGTGTCGTACGTGGCCGTCGGCGTCTCACCGCGCACCATCGGCCGCCAGCACCCGGAGGGCACGGCGACGGCGGCCGCGTATGTGCTGCTGCCGCTGGCGCGGATCATGGGGCCGATCCCGCGGCTGCTGATCCTCCTGGGAAACGCGCTGACTCCCGGCAAGGGCTTCCGCTACGGCCCCTTCGCCTCCGAGCAGGAGCTGCGCGCCATGGTGGACCTCGCGGAGAAGGAGTCGCTGATCGAGGACGAGGAGCGCCGCATGGTGCACTCGGTCTTCGAGCTGGGCGACACGCTGGTGCGCGAGGTGATGGTGCCACGCACGGACGTGGTGACGATCGAGCGCTACAAGACGATCAGGCAGGCGCTGACGCTCGCCCTGCGGTCGGGCTTCTCGCGGATCCCGGTGACGGGCGAGAACGAGGACGACGTGGTCGGGATGGTCTATCTGAAGGACCTGACCCGCAAGACCCACATCAACCGCGACTCGGAGACGGAGCCGGTGTCCACGGCGATGCGCCCGGCGTCCTTCGTACCGGACACGAAGAACGCGGGCGACATGCTGCGGGAGATGCAGCAGCAGCGTAATCACGTGGCCGTGGTCATCGATGAGTACGGCGGCACGGCCGGGATCGTCACGATCGAGGACATCCTTGAGGAGATCGTCGGGGAGATCACCGACGAATACGACCGGGAGCTGCCCCCGGTGGAGGAACTGGGCGACGGCCGCTACCGCGTGACGGCCCGCCTGGACATCGGCGACCTCGGCGACCTGTACCGGCTCGAGCTGGACGACGAGGACGTGGAGACGGTGGGCGGCTTGCTCGCCAAGTCCCTTGGCCGGGTCCCGATCGCCGGAGCTACGGGCGAGGTGGACGTCAGCCACGACGGCTCGGACCCGGAGCTACGGGCGCTGCGCCTGACGGCGGAGTCCCCCGCGGGCCGCCGGAACAAGATCGTCACGGTGCTGGTGGAACCGGTCCGCGAGCCTGCGGCGGCGGACGACTAGGGCCTGTCCCCGGCGGTCAGTGCCTCGAAGTAGTCGCGTTGCGCGGGGTAGTAGTCGTCGAAGTCCGGCGGTTCGGCGCCGCTGCGTGCGGCCAGGAGCATGTCGAGGTAGTACTCCCAGCCCGGTCCCACCTCGCCGATCCCCTTTGTGGTCGTGAGGTGGTGGATCAGCTGCAGCTGCGTCGTGCCCTCCGCCTCGGACAGCCGCAGCTCCATGGGCCAGTCGCCCGCCTCGTCGACCATGGCGACGGCCAGCAGGCGCGGCGGCTCGCACGCGTCGATGCGCAGGTCGCACCAGGGCGCCCCGTCCTCGTAGGCCATCTGGACCCGCACGGTGCGACCGGGGGCGGCGTCGCCCTCCCAGGGGCCGAACCACCGTGCGGTGCGTTCGGGCTCGGTGACGCTGGCCCAGACGTCGTCGATCGGGGCCCGGAACGTGCGGCTGAGCACCAGGTCGTGGCCGTCTTCGGTGGGCATGAGGCGGCCTGTGGGTGCGGGGTTCATGCGGTGTCCTCCTTGCGGTCTCGGTGATGTGCGGTGCGGCCTGAGGTCCGCTCGCGGCGGGTGCGGTGGACCTCGGTCTCCAGGGCGTCCAGACGGTGGCTCCAGCCGGCCGGTGTACGGATCAGGGCGATCCATTTGGCGACCTGGGCCAGCGGGGCCGGGTCGAGGGTGTAGAGCCGTTGCCTGCCGGCGAGTTCGTCGCGGACCAGGCCGCTCTCGCGCAGCACGCGCAGATGGCGGCTGACCGCCGGCCGGCTGATGGCGAAGCGACGGGCGATCTCACCGGCGGTGAGCGTGGTGCCGTTGAGCATGAGGAGGATCTCCCTGCGCACCGGGTCCGCGATGGCGCCGACAACCTCGTCCATGAGTGAAAGCGTAACGCATAGGTTACGGGTTAGGTGGGGTCCGGGCCGAGCCTGCGCAGATACGTCAGGCCAGGGCGCCCCGAGAGCCGCGTCTCGCCGGTGACGGTGAATCCTGCCCGGGCCAGCACGGCCCGAGACGCCGCGTTGTCGAGGGTGGTGGCGGCCCGTAGGGCGGTCAACCCGTACCTGTCGGCGGCCAGGCCGCACACTTCCCGTACGGCCGCGGTGGCCAGTCCCCGGCCCGCGGCCCGCTCGGCGATCCGGTAGCCGAGCTCGGCGGCGCCATCGGCCACGTCCACCAAGTTGACCCGCCCCAGGACCTCGCCCTCGGCGCTGACCAGCAGGTGGAAATAGCAGACCCCGGCCTCCTGCTCGGCCAGCAGGTCACGATGCCGCTCGTCGAACCAGGCGAAGTAGTCCTCGCCTCGGTCGGGGATGGATGCGGCGAAGTAGGCCCGATTCTCCCGCTCAAAGGTGAGGAGCGCGGGGGCATGGTCCGAACGAAGCAGCTGCAGCTCAGGCATGGGTTCAGCGGACCCCTCGGATCCGCGTCACCAGCACCGCCCCGCCCAGACCGATCACCGCCGCCACCCCGTACAGCGCCGGATAGCCGCCCATATGGCTCACGATCGGGGCTGCCAGCGCCGGCGCGGCCACCTGTGGCAGGGAGTTGGCCACGTTGATGACGCCCAGGTCCTTGCCTCTGTCCGACGCCGTCGGCAGGACATCCGCCATCAGCGCGAAGTCCACCGACGTGAAGACGCCGAAGCCGATACCCAGCAGCACCGCCGCGCACAGCGCCCCCGGCCACGTCTGCCACAGTGCCAGCAGCGCGGTCGCGGCAGCCATCAGCACGCCCGCCCACATCACGAACGGCTTCCGCCGCCCCACCCGGTCCGACCAGATGCCGCCGACCAGCACCGTCGCGAGGAGGAAGACTCCGTTCACCGCCGTCAGGATCAGCACCCCGCCCTCCGCGTCGTCGCGGTGCAGGCCGTCGCGCAGGAAGTACAGCAGGTACAGCAGCACGATCGCGTTGCTGAGGTTCATCAGGAAGCGGGTCAGCCAGGCCCAGCCGAAGTCGGGGTGGCGGCGCGGGGAGAGCCAGAAGCCCGTCAGGAAGCCGCGCCAGGCAAAGGGTGGACGGGCGGCCGCGGGGAGTTGCGCGTCCCCTCGCGCCAGGACGTACGGCAGCGCCGCCAGCACCACGAAGACCGCGCACGCCGCATACCCCCACCCAATCCCGCCCGCCGCCGTCGCCAGCCCCGTCCCCAGCAGCACGCTCAGGATCTGCGCCACCCCCAGCCAGCCACCCACCTCGCCGCGCTGCAGCCGCGGCACGCGGTCCGGCACGGCGGCCGTCAGCGCTGCGAAGGAGGCGTTCAACGCCAGTTGCACCAGGCACCAGCCCAGCACCATCGCGGGCAGCGACCCCGCGCCCGACAGCAGCACCAGCGCCGCCGCCCCGGCGAGGCCGCCGCCGCAGACCCAGGGGGTGCGGCGGCCGAAGCGCGAGGTCGTACGGTCGGACAGCGCGCCGAAGACGGGGTTCGAGACGAGCGCCACCGCCGCACCGATGCCCGAGACCCAGGCCAGCGCCGACTCCTTGCCGTCCGGCGCCAGGTCCTCGGCCTGCAGCGCGAGCAGGATCTGGATCGGGCCGTACCAGCCCACCCACACCCCGCCGTTGGCCACCGCCAGCGCCGCCGTCCAGCCGGGCCGGACCCGTAACTGCGGCTCCGCCAGTGCCGCTTCCGCGGCAGCAGCGTCAGCAGCCGGCGTCGGCGTCACCGCAAGTCCTCCGCGAGCGCGGCGCGCAGCCAGTGGTACGAGGCCTTCGGCGTCCGTGCGAGCGTGTCGTAGTCGACGTGGACCAGGCCGAAGCGCTGCGTATAGCCCTCCGCCCACTCGAAGTTGTCGAGCAGCGACCAGACGAAGTAGCCGCGCACATCAGCGCCGTCCGCCATCGCCGCGTGCAGCGCCCGCAGATGCCCGTCGTGGTACGCGATCCGCGAGGCGTCGTCCACCCCGTCGTACGAGCAGCCGTTCTCCGTGATGACCAGCGGCGGCAGCGCGTCCCCGTACCGCTCCCGGAAGCCGCGCAGCAGCTCACCCAGCGCCTCGGGCACCACCGGCCAGCCGAAGTCCGTACGCGGATATCCCTCGATCTCCCGCGGCTCGAAGGGCAGTCCCGGCGGGAGCCGTACCCCGGAGAACTCGACGCCCGCTGCCGCCCCCGGCGCCCCCACCATCGTCGGCTGGTAGTAATTCACCCCGTAGAAGTCCAGCGGCTCCGCGATCACCTTCAGGTCCTCCGCCACCGGCCCCGGCAGCAGCGCCGCCAGGTCGTCGTCCGGGTAGCGGCCGGTCAGCACCGGGTCGGCGAAGAGGCGGTTCAGCAGGACGTCGTAGAGCTCCGCCGCCTCCAGGTCGGCGGCGGATTCGGACGCCGGCCACGTCGGCCCGTGCGAGTTCGCGATGCCGACCGACTCCGCGCCCGCCGCGCGCAGCGCGCGCACCGCGAGGCCGTGACCGAGCAGTTGGTGGTGCGCCGCCGGCAGGGCGTCGAAGACGAGCTGCTTGCCGGGGGCGTGCTGGCCGACCCCGTAGCCGAGCAGGGTGAGCTCGGCCGGTTCGTTGAGGGTGATCCACTGGCGTACGCGGTCGCCGAGCCGCCCGGCGACCACCGCCGCGTAGTCGGCGAAGCGCTGCGCCGTGTCGCGGGCCAGCCAGCCGCCCGCCGCCTCCACCGACGCCGGGGTGTCCCAGTGGAAGAGCGTCGGCACCGGGCGTATCCCCGCCGCGCACAGCTCGTCGACCAGCCGGTCGTAGAAGTCCAGACCCGCCTCATTTACAGAGCCTTCAGGCAGCACCCGCGGCCACGCCACCGAGAAGCGATACGCGTCCACCCCCAGCTCCCGCAGCAGCGCCACATCCTCGCGATAGCGGTGGTAGTGGTCGCAGGCGACCGCCGCCGTGCTGCCGTCCTTGATCCGCCCGGCCACGGCCGTGAAGTCGTCCCACGCCGACCGGCCGCGGCCGTCCTCGCCGACGGCCCCCTCGATCTGGTGGGCTGAGGTGGAGGCGCCCCAGAGGAAGCCGTCGGGGAAGCGCGGCAGCCGGGCTGCCCCAGAAATATGCTGCATGCGCCGCGATTCTGGTGATCACCGCGCGGCGCCGTCAAGACATCGGGCGGCGGCTCTACTCACCCTCCTTCATCACCGCGGTGATAAGCGCCCGCTGGGCGTCCGTCAGCCGCGGATCCGCGCAGTAGGCGGTCTTGCCGTCCACCGTCAGCTCGTACGAGAAGCCGTCCGGCACCCCCACCGGCGGCGTCGCCCTGCCCCCCTCCAACGCCTGCCGGGCCAGGGCCTGCAGGCCGACCGCGTCCGCGCGGCCGGCCGTGTCCAGGGTGCGGTGCCGGCTGATCCCGCCGAAGCCGCCGGTGCGTTTCACGCTGATACGCATGCCCGGCGCCTACCCCTCAGGCGGCCTCGGTGCACCTTCCTTCTCGGCGGCCTTCTCGCCCTGCCGCGGCACCGAGGCGCCCTGCCCCTCCGTCGGCACGCCCACCTGCGTCCATGCCTTCTGTACGGCCGCGAGCTCGGGCCCCTCGCCGTGCCGCTGCTGCGCCGCCGCCACGGTCAGCCGCGCGAAGTCGGCGAAGTCGGCGGAGGAGGTCAGCTCGCCGCCGGTCAGCACGTCGTACCAGAGCTGCCCGGCCCGCTCCCATGCGTTCCCGCCGAGCTCGTAGGCGACCAGATAGAAGGCGTGGTTGGGGATGCCGGAGTTGATGTGCACGCCGCCGTTGTCGGAGGAGGTGCGCACATAGCCGTCCATCGTGGCCGGCTGCGGGTCCTTGCCCAGGACGTCGTCGTCGTACGCCGTGCCCGGCTCCTTCATCGAGCGCAGCGCCTTGCCGGTGACGCGCGGGGCGAGAAGCCCGGCGCCGATCAGCCAGTCGGCGTTCTCCGCGGTCTGGCCGAGGACGCGCTGCTTGATCAGCGAGCCGAAGACGTCCGACATGGACTCGTTGAGCGCGCCGGACTGGCCGAAGTACTCCAGGTTGGCGGTGTATTGGGTGACGCCGTGGGTGAGCTCGTGCCCGATGACGTCGAGCGCGATGGTGAAGTCGAGGAAGATCTCGCCGTCGCCGTCCCCGAAGACCATCCGCTGCCCGTCCCAGAAGGCGTTCCCGTACTCCTCGCCGTAGTGGACGGTGGCGTCGAGCGGCAGCCCGGCGGCGTCGATGGAGTTGCGCTCGTACGCGCTCAGGTACAGGTCGAAGGTGGCGCCCAGGCCGTCGTACGCGCGATTGACGGTGGCGTCCTTGACGGCCTTGCCGCCTTCGCCGCGGACCTTCCTGCCGGGCAGCGACTCCTTGTGCTTGGCGTCGTAGATCGTCCGCTTCGGCTTCGCCTCGGCCTCGGCCTTGGGGGTGACGGCGGTGGTACGGACGGTGGTGATGCGGCGGCGGGTGCGCTGCAGCGCGTCCCGCTCCAGGGTGCGGCGGGCAGGTGCGGCGAGTCGGTCGTCGTCGCTGCGCGCCAGCTTGTCCAGCATGTGCGGCGGCACGATGCCGCAGAAGACAGTGTTCATGCACGGCAATGTGGCACTGCGTGACCGGCTTGTCGCCGGACAGTAAGCGTATTTACCGAGATCGAGTGGGGTGGAGTCGCCGGGTTGCCGCTACGACGGCGTCCGTGCCGCCGCCAGCAGCCGCGCCGTGTCGTCGGCGCAGAGCAGCAGCGCACTGCCGATCGTGGTCAGCACCTCACGCTCCACCGGCGAATACGGGCCGTCCGCGAGCGCGATCCGCGCGCCCAGCAGCAGCACCCGCTCCCGCCCGGCCGGGGCCAGATGCGGGGCGAGCGGCTCCAGCGCCTCGTGCAGCTCGATCTCCAGCGACGGGGCGCCGCCGGGGGTGCTGCCGGACGTGTCGAACATCTCCGGCAGCCGCCCGGTGTCCGCCTCCAGCGCGGCCACCAGCGCCAGCAACTGCTCCTCGGTGCAGTCCTCGTACCCCGCGCCCCGCACCGCGGCCAGGGCCGCGTCCCGTACCGGCTCGGCATGCGCGCCGCCGGTCGCCAGCACGGCCAGCGCGACCGTGTGCACGGCGTCGCGGAGCATCACGGACAGGCGGGTGGAGGTGGGGTGGTCGAGGGAGTCGGTGCCGAAGTGGCCGCGGCAGTCGGCGCATTCGACGACCGGGCCCGCGACGCCGCGGGGGAGGAGCGGGATGCCGAGCACGGTGAACCGCCGGCGGCCCGTACACCGCCGGTAGTTGCGGTCGCCGCCGCAGTCCGGGCAGAAGAACTCGCCGTCGGCGACGGTATGCCAGGCGGTGCGCACTCCTACGGCAGCGCGAATCCGGTGGGCCCCCTGAACCTGGCGCTTCCGCCGCCGCGAGTGCATCACGTCCCGTACCTCCAGCTAACAATCCGGCAACGCTGCCGCATTGGACGTGATGTTAGCCACAGGGACCGCTCCCCGTCAGCCCTTGTGCCCCCGGCGGGCGTCAATATGACGCCCGCCGGGGGTGGTGCGGAGAAGAAGCACGCGGTGGTGCCGGGAAGAAGTGCGCGTCAGCGGGTCGCGCGGTTGACCGCGGAGATGACGGCCTTCAGGGAGGCGCGGGTGGTGTTGGCGTCGATGCCGATGCCCCACAGGACCTTTCCGCCCACGGCGACCTCGATGTACGAGGCGGCCTGCGCCCGCGCGCCCTCGGACATCGTGTGCTCCTGGTAGTCCAGCAGCCGCGCGTCGATGCCGATGCCCTGCAGCGCGTGGAAGAACGCCGAGATCGGGCCGTTGCCGGTGCCGACCAGGGTGCGCTCGACGCCGTCGACCACGGCCTCGACGGTGAGCGTGTCGACGCCGTCCTTGTCGGTGGTGGACTGGCCGTTGCGCAGCTGGATGCGGCCCCAGGCGTTGCCGTTGGGGGTGGGCAGGTACTCGTCCTGGAAGACCGACCAGATCTGCGCCGGGGTGACCTCGCCGCCCTCGGCGTCCGTCTTCGCCTGGATCAGCTGCGAGAACTCCACCTGCATCCGGCGCGGCAGGTCCAGCTGGTGCTCGTTGTGCAGCACGTAGGCGATGCCGCCCTTGCCGGACTGCGAGTTGACCCGGATGACGGCCTCGTACGACCGGCCGACGTCCTTCGGGTCGATCGGCAGATACGGAACGAACCAGCCGATCTCCTCGACCGGCTTGCCCTGCCGCTCGGCCTCGGCGTCCATCGCCTCGAAGCCCTTCTTGATGGCGTCCTGGTGGGAGCCGGAGAAGGCGGTGTAGACCAGGTCGCCCGCGTACGGGTGGCGCGGGTGGACCTCCATCTGGTTGCAGTACTCGTACGTGCGACGGATCTCGTCGATGTCCGAGAAGTCGATCTGCGGATCGACGCCCTGGGAGAACAGATTCATCCCCAGCGTCACCAGGTCGACATTGCCGGTGCGCTCGCCCTGCCCGAACAGGCAGCCCTCGATCCGGTCCGCGCCCGCCATGACGGCCAGCTCGGCGGCGGCGACGGCGGTGCCGCGGTCGTTGTGCGGGTGCACGGACAGGCAGACGTGCTCGCGGCGGGTCAGATTGCGGCTCATCCACTCGAAGCGGTCCGCGTGCGTGGACGGGGTGGACCGCTCGACGGTCGCCGGCAGATTCAGAATGATCTCGCGACCCTCGCCCGGCTGCCACACGTCGCAGACGGCCTCGCAGACCTCCAGGGCGAAGTCCAGCTCGGTGTCGGTGAAGATCTCCGGGCTGTACTGGTAGCCGAAGGTGGTCCGCTCATCCAGCAGCTTCTCCGCGTACTGCATGACGTGCTTGGTGCCGTCCACCGCGATCTGCTTCACGGCGTCGCGGGAGCCGCGGAAGACGACCTCGCGCCAGACCGGGGCGGTGGCGTTGTACAGGTGCACGGTGGCGCGCTTGGCGCCGACGACGGACTCGACGGTCCGCTCGATCAGCTCTTCGCGGGCCTGGGTCAGGACGGAGATCGTCACGTCCTCGGGGATCGCGTCCGGGTCCTCGATGATCGACCGTACGAAGTCGAAGTCGGTCTGCCCGGAGGACGGGAAGCCGACCTCGATCTCCTTGTAGCCCATGCGTACCAGCAGGTCGAACATCTCGCGCTTGCGGGTCGGCGACATGGGGTCGATCAGCGCCTGATTGCCGTCCCGCAGGTCGGTGGACAGCCAGCGGGGGGCCTTGGTGATGCGATTGCCCGGCCAGGTCCGGTCCGGGATGTCGACCTGCTCGTAGCCCGGGTAGCGGTGGATCGGCATGCCGGAGGGCCGCTGCTTGGCGGTGGCATTGGTGATGGGCGTGGGCTTCTTGCTGATGCTCATGATGCGTGGGCTTCCTTCGCGGAGTGCTTCATGAGACCGACGAGGGCAACGCAGAACTCCGCGGGGAGGGGGTCGGTCTTACGGACGCAGACCCTCGCCGCGGCAGCTAAGAAGAAGCAGCCCGAAACGCATGGTGCGATGAGCTTAACCGGAGCGGTTCTGTTCGCGAGGGTCCGTATCAGTATGCGATACGCCTGGCGGCCGGCTTGCCCGGTTTGTGTGACTTCAGCCCCGGGCGATCGCGCCTGGCGGCGCTCGTCCTCAAGCGCCGGACGGGCTTGGGGGTGGGTGCGTCGGGAGGGAGGGCGAGGGTCCGTGCCCTGCCGGGGATGGGGCGGGGCACCATTTCAAGCCCATCCGGATTTCAAGCCCGTCCGGCGTTTGAGGCCGAGGCGCGCAGGCGCCGATACGGGGTCCGGGGCGGAGCCCCGGGAGCGGGGGCCGGGGGCTCCCCCCGGTGTACTCCCCGGGGAGTAACACCCGCCCTGTGTCGCCCCGGGCAGTAGCCCGGATCTCGCCCCGCCGCGCGACGAAAGCCGCCGATCCCACCGAGAGCCTGGTTAGCGAATCGGAAACCGCTGAAGAGGGGTGGGCCCCGCCATGGGCGCCGTATCGGAAGAGCAGACCGCACCAGCGCCACCGCCACACACAAAACCACCGGCCACCGCCCGCCGAAGGCGGATCGTGCCGTGGACCCTCCTCGCCATCTGGATCGGGGTCCTGGCACTCGCCATGCCCTTCGCCGGCAAATTCGGCGACGCCGAGGAGAACCGGGCCGTCGACTACCTCCCGTCGAACGCCGACTCCACGCAGGTGGCGAAGGTCCAGGACCAGCTCCCCGGCGGCGAGACCACCGACCTGGTCCTCGTCTACCACCGCGCCGAGGGCCTCACCGCCGCCGACCGCGCCACCGCCGCCGAGCAGGTCGGCAAGGTGGCCGGCGCGCACGACCTCACCGCGAAGCCGCGGGGCGTGCCGTCGAAGGACGGCAGCACCCTCATGTACCCGGTGGCCAGCAATGAGCCCGGCATCGACGAGGAGAAGCGGAATGACTTCGTCGCCGACATCCGCGACACCGTGCGCGACGAGGGCGGGCTCTCCGCCGACGTCGGCGGGCCCGGCGCCTTCCAGGCCGACCAGGGCAAGGTCTTCGACTCCCTCGACGGCCCGCTGCTCTACACCACCGTCGCCGTCGTCGCCGTCCTGCTCATCCTCATCTACCGCAGCCCCATCCTCTGGCTGATCCCGCTCGTCGCCGCCGGCGTCGCGAACATGATCTCGATGGCGGCCGCGTACGGCGCCCACGAATGGTTCGGCACCACGATCTCCGGCCAGACCGGCGGCATCATGACGATCCTCGTCTTCGGCGCCGGTACGGACTACGCGCTGCTGCTCGTCTCCCGCTACCGCGAGGAGCTGCGCCGCATCGAGCGCCCGTACGACGCCATGCTCGCCGCCCTGCGCGGCTGCGGCCCCGCCGTTCTCGCCTCGTCGGGCACGGTCGCGGCCGGCCTCTTCTGCCTCCTCGCCGCCGACCTCAACTCCAGCCGCGGGATGGGCCCGATGGGCGCGATCGGCGTGCTGAGCGCGCTCGTCGCGATGATGACGCTGCTGCCCGCGCTGCTGGTGGTGGTGGGCCGCAAGGCCTTCTGGCCGCTGATCCCGGCGTACGGGAGCGAGCCGAAGCAGCGCCGCTCGCTCTTCGCCGCCATGGGCTCCTCCGCGGGCCGCAGGCCGCTGGCGGTGCTGGCGGGCGGGGCCGTACTGCTGGGCGCGCTGGCGCTGGGCTCGCTCAACATGCCGGGCAGCCTCAAGGACGGCGATGTCTTCACCGACAAGCCGGAGTCCATCGCCGCCACTGAGACCCTCGCCGCCGCGTACCCCGATCGCAGCTCGCAGCCGATCGCCGTGATCGCGCCGACGGGGAAGGCGGATCAGGCGGTGGCCAAGGCGGAGTCGGTCAAGGGCGTCGAGTCCGTGCAGCGCGGCCGCAGCGGCGGCGGCTGGACGGAGATCGCCGTCACCGCGAAGGACGCCCCGGAGACGGCGGGGGAGACCGCCACCATCCACGCCCTGCGCGCCGGCCTCGACAGCGAGGGCGCGCATGTAGGCGGCCCCAGCGCTCAGGTGCTCGACCTGGAGGACACGAATGCGAGGGACACCAAGATCGTCGTGCCGCTGGTCCTGGTCTCGGTGCTGCTGATCCTGATCGCGCTGCTGCGCAGCCTTGTCGCGCCGCTGATCCTGGTCGCCGCGGTGGTCGCGGTCTGGGGCGCCGCGCTCGGCATCGGCGGCCTGGTCTTCGGCCCGGTCTTCGGCTTTGAGGGCGTGGACCCGTCGCTGCCGCTGCTGTCCTTCGTCTTCCTCGTCGCGCTCGGCGTGGACTACGGCATCTTCTTGATGCACCGCATGCGCGAGAACGGGCTCGCCGGCGCCGATCCAGTCACCGCGGCGCTGTCCGCGCTGCGCACGACGGGCGGCGTGATCGCCTCGGCGGGGCTGGTGCTGGCCGCGACCTTCTCGGTGCTGATGAACATGCCGATGGTGTTCCTGGTCGAGATGGGCTTTGTCATCGCGGTCGGGGTGCTGCTGGACACCTTC
The DNA here is from genome assembly GCF_048572725.1 of Streptomyces boninensis. Classification (NCBI taxonomy): domain Bacteria; kingdom Bacillati; phylum Actinomycetota; class Actinomycetes; order Kitasatosporales; family Streptomycetaceae; genus Streptomyces; species Streptomyces boninensis. The sequence goes on along the minus strand of NZ_CP183837.1, from coordinate 2,947,131 downwards.
CTCGTGCGGACGTACCTGGTCACGTCGGCGAGTGTGCTGCTGCGCAGGAAGGTGTGGTGGCCGGGCGGTCTGTCGAAGGAGCCGGCGGGCGCGATGCCTCCGCCTCCGCCTCCGCCGCCGGCGGCGTCGGCGGAGCGGGAGCCGGCGGCGGCCCGCTGACGGGGGCCGGGACCGCTGCCGCAGTTGCTCGCCGCCGGACCGACGGGTCCGGCGGCGAGCGCATCGGGGAGGATGGGAGCCGTGTTGACCGTACGCGTACACCCCCGGCACCGCGCCGCCGGGCCGAACCGGCGCGACTGGCTGTTCACCGCGGCCATCGCGGCGGTGAGCGGCTGCCTCGCCGTCGTGGCGAGCGACGGCAGGCGGCCGGACGCGCTCGGGTGGGCGCTGCTCGCGTTCGCGGTGCTGCCGCTGGCCTGGCGGCGCCGCTACCCGCTGGGTGTGCTGCTCGCGATGCTCGCGGCCGAGGCCCCGTACCACGCGCTGGACAATTCCCACTCCGCCGCCACCCTGGCCACGACGGTCGCGACCTACTCGCTGGCGGTGGCGGGCCCGCGCAAGCGCACCCTGATCGTCATCCCGACGCTGCTGGCCGGGACGCTGACGTTGATGATGTTCGTCAACCCGGACAAGGGCGCGGACATGTTCCGCACCGCCGGCTGGCTGCTGCTTGCGCCGCTGCTCGGCGAGGCGGTGCGGGTGCACCGCAACTACATCGCCGCGATCGTGGAGCGCGCGGAGCGCGCCGAGCGGACGCGCGAGGAGGTCGCCGCCCGCCGGGTTGCGGAGGAGCGGCTGCGCATCGCGCGCGACCTGCACGATCTGCTGGCGCATTCGATCACCGTGATCGGCGTGCAGACGTCGGTGGCGGCACACGTGCTGGTTGCTGATCCGGACCGGCTGGACCGGGAGGCGCTGGCGTCGTCGCTGGATTCGATCGCGGAGACGTGCCGGGACGCGCGGCAGGAGCTGCGTACGACGCTGAAGGTGCTGCGGTCGGGGGAGGGGCCGGGTGGGGGTACGGGTCCGGTGCCGGTTGCCGCCGCGACCGGAGGAGTGACGGCCGGCGCCGGGAGGGGTGGCACCGGGCCGGTCGGAGCCGCGGGTACGCCTGGCGCGGGCCCCGCTCCGGGGCCGGTCGGCGGCGCGTCCGACCGCGGGCCCCTGCCCGGTCTCGCGGGCTTGGCGGACCTGGCGGAGGCTGCGCGGGCGGCGGGCACGACGGTGGAGCTGTCGCTGGACGGCGCCGCGGAGGACGCGTCCGGCGGGGACGATCCGGCCGCACCGGCCGAGTTTCCCGATAAAGCGCCGTCTCGCCCCGTTCCGCCCGCGGTCGGTGCGGCTGCGTACCGGATCGTGCAGCAGTCGCTCACCAATGCCGTGCAGCACGCGGGCCCCGGGGCGGCGATCCGGGTGCGGCTGACCCGGGACGACCTGGCGCTGCACGTGAGCGTCACGGACTCCGGCCCGGCGGCCGGTGTGCCGGGCAGCCGCCCGAAGCCACCGGAGTCCCCGGAGCCTTCTGGCGGCTACGGCATCCCGGGCATGCGCGAGCGTGCCCGCAGCGTCGGCGGCACGCTGGCAGCAGGCCCGCGAGACGACGGCGAACCGGGCTTCGCGGTGACGGCGAAGCTCCCGCTGGTGGACCGATGAGCAAGTGCCCGGGTGCGGATCACCACCCGCGCGACGGTGGTGCCACTCGCCCCACCGCTGTCGCACCGAGCAACGGGCGGGCGGGCGGGAGGGCCTACCCCATGAGTCAGCCGCAGGTCATACGTGTCGTGCTAGCCGACGACCAGCACCTCGTCCGCGCCGCCTTCGCGATGCTCATCGCCTCCGCACCCGACATGGAGGTGGTCGCCGAGGCCGCCTCCGGGCGGCAGGCCGTGGAGCTGGTGCGCAGCGCGCGCGCCGACCTCGTAGTCATGGACGTACGGATGCCGGACCTCGACGGCATCGAGGCGACCCGCCTCATTGCCGCCGACGACGACCTCGCCGGCGTCAAGGTCCTCGTCCTCACCACGTACGACACCGACGAGCACATCATCGAGGCGCTCCGGGCCGGCGCCTCCGGGTTCCTGGTCAAGGACACCAAGCCCGCCGACCTGCTCGACGCCATCCGCACCGTCGCCGCCGGCGAGGCGCTGCTGTCGCCCGGGCCGACCGCGCGGCTCATCGAGCGGATCGTCAAGGCCCCGGCGGCCCCCGCGGCGGCAGCCGCCAGCGCGCCGCGGGCGCTTGCGGCTCTCTCCAGCCGCGAGCGCGAGGTGCTCGCGCTCGTTGCCCGCGGGCTGAACAACACCGAGATCGCCGACGCCCTCGGGCTCTCCCCGCTCACCGCCAAGACACATGTGAGCCGCATCATGGGCAAGCTCGACGCCCGCGACCGGGCTCAACTGGTCGTCCTCGGCTACGAATCCGGCCTGATCATTCCGGGCTCTTCGGGCACTTCGTGACGAATCGCACGTAGGATGTCCCACCCTTGTGCGTACGATGACGCCATGTCACAGGAGCTACAGCGTCCGCGCCAGCAGGCCCGCCCCCAGCCCCAGGCGCGCGCGGAGCGACAGCGGCGCATGGGCGGGCAGATCCAGCGCGAGATCATGCAGTTGATCCTCGACCGCGGGCTGCGGCCCGGTGAGCTGCTGCCCACCGAGACCGAGCTCATGGACGATCTCCAGGTCAGCCGCAATTCCGTACGGGAGGCGCTCAAGGCGCTGCAGGCCCTCGACATCGTCGAGATCCGGCATGGGTACGGGACGTACGTCGGGCAGGCGTCGCTGACGCCGCTCGCCGACGGGCTCACCTTCCGTACCTTGGTGCAGCTCGGCGGCGATGACGTGCACGCGCTCAGCGAGATCCTCCAGGTGCGTGAAGTGCTGGAGGAGGGACTGGTCATGCGGATCATCGACACCATCCCCGATGCCGACATCGACGAACTTGATGCCATCGTCAAGCGGATGGAGGCCCGCGCCAAGGATGGCGAGGTCTTTCCCGACGAGGACCGCGACTTTCATGAAGTGCTCTATCGCTCGATGGACAACACCCTCGTCCCGCAGCTGCTGAGCGCCTTCTGGAATGTCTTCCACCGGGTCGCCGGCGCGCGCGGCTGGGCCGAGGATCCGTCGCCGATGGGGACCGCCCGGCGGCACAAGGAGATCGTCCGGGCGCTGCGGGCGCGCGATCGCGAGCGCGTGGAGGCCGCCATGTCGACGCACTTCCGGGGCATCGAGACGCGGGCCAAGAAGGCCATGCGCGGCGTCGGCTGACGCCCAAACCGATCTTTTTCCGGTGGTATCGCATGCCTGCCTCAAGGTGAACAACAGGTAGCGCTGTTAGGTCTATTGACCATCGTCCAGGTGAATCAATAATTTACGTGGCCCTGACATCCCACGTCCCACGTTGGTTCTCCCTGACGATTGCGAGGCAGCGATGCCCTCCCTCCTGGCCGGACGACCGGCGGTCGCCCTCGCGGCGGCCGCCGCGGCAAGTGCCCTCATGGCGGGTGCCCTTACGGTCGGCGCCGGCGGCAGCGCGGCCGCGGCCCAGCCCGAGTTCAGCGAGTCCGTGCTCTTCCAGGCCGGGTCCGGCGGCTACAGCTGCTTCCGCATACCCGTGGTCACCAAGGCCAAGGACGGCAGCCTGCTCGCCTTCGCCGAAGGGCGGGTGAACTCCTGTGGCGACAAAGGTGACATCGACATCGTGCTGCGGCGGTCGACGGATGGCGGGGTCACCTGGAGCGGGCTGAAGGTGGTGCTGGCCGGTGACGGTGACACCCGCGGCAATCCCGCGCCCGTCGTCGATACCGGCAGCGGGCGGATCTCGCTCATCTCCACCCACAACCCCGGGGCGGATGACACCAAGCGCACCCCGTATCTGCAGACCTCCACCGATAACGGTGCGACCTGGTCGGCCGCCAAGAACATGGCGGACACCCTCTCCAAGCCCTCCTGGAATCGCTGGTACGCCTCCGGGCCCAACTCCGGCATCCAGCTCAAGCGCGGCCCGCACGCCGGGCGTCTCGTCGTCGGCGGGAATCATGAGGGTGCGGACGGCAGCCAAGGCGCCCATCTCATGTACTCCGACGACGGCGGCGCCACCTGGAAGCTGGGCGCCGACGACACCCGCACCGACCTCACCGTAAAGCCGCAGGAGCTCAGCCTCTTCGAGAAGTCGGATGGCGCTCTCGGCGTCCAGGCGCGGGACGAGCGCGGTACGGAGGACGGCAATCGGGCCTTCGCCACCAGCTCCGACCAGGGCGGCAGCTTCGACGCGCCCTTCGAGGCCGATCCCGGCGTCTCCAGTCCGGTGGTCCAGGGGTCGACGGTCAACCACGGCGGGAAGGTGCTGCTCTCCGCGCCCGCGCATCCCGCCAATCGGGAGGCGATGGCCGTACGGGCCTCCGGCGATGACGGCAAGACCTGGGAGCCGTGGGAGGAGGGGCGGATCATTCACTGGGGGTCGGCGGCGTACTCGAGCCTCGTCGATCTCGGCGGTGACCGGGCCGGGCTGCTGTACGAGGCCGGGAAGGCCGGTCCGTACGAGGCGATCCGCTGGGCCCGCTTCAATGACGCCTTCCTCGGTCAGCCGAACGGCACCCCGCCCGGCTTCCCGCCGTCCCCGGCGCCCGGGCCGACCACCGCCGACGCGTCAGGAAATGACAACAAGGGCTATGTGCGCGGCACTTCGAGCCTGCAGGCGGGCAAGTTCGGCAAGTCGCTCTACCTCAACAACGCCGACGATCACGTCGACGCCCGCGTGGAGGTTCCGTACGACGACTCCCTCGACCTCGGGTCCGGGGACTTCACCTTCACCGGCTGGTTCAAGTACGGCCGGGCGGACGGGCGGCATGCGATCGCCTGGGCCTATCGGTATGGCAGCGGGACCGGGAAGCCGCAGATCTGGCTGCGGGCCGAGCCTGCCGACAACCGGGTGCGGGCCTACCTGCAGACCGAGCAGGGCGGGGTCGAGGTGAAGACGGCCAAGGCGTACAACGACAACGCCTTCCACTTCTTCAGCCTGCAGCGGAGTGGCGGCAAGCTCACCCTCTCCGTGGACGGCACCGCCGTGTCCGCCGCCGCGCCCAAGGGGTCCGTGACGATCGGCAAGGACTTCGGCATCGACGGGATGCATTTCGGCGAGAATCTGGGCGGCGGTGACCGCTTCCACGGCTATCTCGACGACGTGCGGGTCTACGACCGCGCCCTGACCGCCGACGAGCTCAGCGGCATCCGCGGCAGCAATGCGGCCGTGACCAGCGGGCAGAAGCTGCGGCTGCCCCTGGACGCCGTCAACTGAGGAACGTAGATTGCAGGACGTCCTACGTCCTCCGTAAGTGGAAGGCAGCACCACTGTGTCACCCCGCCTGCAGCGCTATTACGACAAGCTCTCCTCGATCGCGTACGGCGGGGACTACAACCCCGAGCAGTGGACGAAGGCGGTGTGGGCCGAGGACGCCGAGCTGATGTCCGAGGCCCGCGTCAACCTCGCCACCGTCGGGATCTTCTCCTGGGCCGTCGTCGAGCCCCGGCCCGGCGCGTACGACTTCGGCTGGCTCGATGAGCACCTGGACCGGCTGGCGGCCGGCGGGCAGGCGGTCTGCCTCGCGACGATGACCGCGTCGCCGCCGGCCTGGCTGTCGCAGGCCCACCCGGAGATACTCCCGGTCACCGAGGACGGCGTCCGCCTCTCGACCGGGTCCCGGCAGCACTACTGCCCGTCGTCGCCGGTCTACCGCGACCATGCGGTGCGGCTGGCGGAGAAGGTCGCCGAGCGGTACGGGGACCATCCCGCGCTCGCGCTGTGGCACATCGGCAACGAGTACGGCTGCCACATCTCCCGGCACTGCTACTGCGACGTCTCGGCGGAGGCCTTCCGCGGCTGGCTGCGCGACCGGTACGGGACGGTCGAGGCGCTCAATGACGCCTGGTCGACCACCTTCTGGTCGCAGCGCTACGGCACCTTCGACGAGGTCCTCCCGCCCCGCAAGGCGCCCTCCTTCCGCAATCCCACCCAGCAGATCGACTTCCAGCGCTTCTCCAGCGACGAGATGCTGAAGCTGTACCTGGCGGAGAAGGCCGTCCTCGACCGGATCACCCCGGACATCCCGGTCACCACGAACTTCGTCCCGGTCGCCAAGACCCTCGACCTCTTCAAGTGGGCGAAGGAGATGGACGTCGTCTCGTACGACTCCTACCCCGACCCGCACGACCCCGGCGCCGCCCACCTGACCGCCTTCTCGTACGACGTGATGCGCGGCCTCAAGGACGGGCAGCCCTGGCTGCTGATGGAGCAGTGCACCTCGGCGGTGAACTGGCGCGACGTCAACGGCGCCAAGCCGCGCGGGCGCATGGAGCTGGACAGCTGGCAGGCGGTGGCGCACGGGGCCGACTCGATCCTGTTCTTCCAGTGGCGGCAGTCGCGGGGCGGCGCCGAGAAGTACCACGCCGCGATGGTGCCGCACGGCGGCCGTGACACCCGCACCTTCCGGCGGGTGCGGGAGCTGGGGGCGGACCTCGCCGCCCACCCTGAGCTGTTCGGCGCCCGGCCGCAGCGGGCCGACGCGGGTCTGCTCTTCAGCTGGGACAACTGGTGGGGCCTGGAGCTGCTCGGCGCCGACAAGGCCCGCCCCAGCCACGACGTGCGGCAGATGGACACCGCCCTCGCCCACCACAAGCCGCTCTACGACGCCTCGGTGGCCTGCGACATCCTGTCGCCGGACGCGGACCTGTCGCCGTACAAGCTGCTGGTGGTGCCGAACCTGTACCTGGTCACGGAGGCGCAGGCCAAGGCCCTGGAGGAGTGGGTGGCGGCGGGTGGCACCCTGCTGATGTCGTACTTCTCCGGGATCGTCGACGAGGCCGACCGCGTGCACCTCGGCGGCTACCCGGCGCCCTTCCGCCGCCTCCTCGGGCTGACGGTGGACGAGTGGGACCCGCTGCCGAGCGGGGGCACCCTCGGCCTGTCGTACGGGCCCGCGGCCACCGGCTCCGTGTGGTCGGAGTGGGTGGAGCCGGAGGGCGCGGAGACCCTGGCGACCTTCACGGAGGGTGAGCTGGCGGGGCGGCCCGCGGTCACCCGGCACCGGTTCGGGCGGGGGACGGCGTACTACCTGGCCACCCGGCCCGATGCGGCGACGATGCGCGCCGTCGTGGACGAGGTGCGGGCGCAGGCCGGTGTCGAGCCCGTGCTGGCGGGGCTGCCGGAGGGGGTGCAGGCGCGGACGCGGGTCACGGCGGACGGGGTGGAGCGGCATGTGGTGCTGAACCACACGGAGGCCGAGGTCACGGTGGCCGGGCGGGCGATCCCGGCGCGTGGGACCGCGGTCGTGTAGGTGGCCTGATACGCCGGAAAGCCCGCACCCCCCGAGGGGTGCGGGCTTTTTGGCAGGAAAGGAGCCGCCGGTCTGGCTTGGGTCAGCCGTGCAGCTTGACGCCCTTCTTGGTGAGGAACGCGACCGGGTCCACGGCGGAGCCGTAGTTCGGCGTGGTGCGGACCTCGAAGTGCAGGTGCGGGCCGGAGCTGTTGCCGGTGGAGCCGCTGTTGGCGATGACCTCGTTGGTCTTGACCTTGTCGCCCAGCTTCACGTCGAACTTCGACAGGTGGGCGTACTGGGTGTAGACGCCGTCGGAGTGCTTCACGACGATGTTGTTGCCGTAGGCGCCGCCCCAGCCGGCCTCAACGACGGTGCCGCCGTGCGCGGCGTGGACCTTGGTGCCGGTCGGCACGGCGAAGTCCTGGCCGGAGTGCTTGGCGGCCCAGCGGGCACCGCCCTGGTTGTACTTGCCCGTGAAGGTGTAGTCGCCGTCGATCGGCGAGACCCAGGAGGGGGACGCCGCGCTCGCCACACCGCTGCCCGCGAGGGCAATGACACCTGCGCCGGCCGCGAGGGCGGCGGTGCGGTGGATGGTGCGGACGTTGAATATGGCGCGCTTCGACATTCGAGAAATACCTTTCAAATTGCTTATGAGCCCGGCTGCGCTCCGAACTCGCAATTCATTGGTAACCCGGGTGGCCGAGGGGTATCAAGGGGCGCTATTGCTAAGCGTGGTAGTAGGCGTGGGTGCGGGAATTTAGTCCCTTGCGGACCCCTGTTTACGGCCGGCTGCCGCCGATGAGCCGGTCGCGTTGGGGGGTCCCGTCCGCTGCTTGGCCAGTGACGCCAAGGGTCGTAATCGTCAACCCGATGGTCCCGGCAGCCCCCGCCCCGAAAGCCCCGGGCCCGCCGGGCCCAAAGTCCCGGCCCTTGGTCATAATTCGGACACTAGGCGGCCTAGTAGGGCGAAAATGGGTGTGCGACACCCCACAGCCAGATAAAGAGAAATGCCCTTCCGGAGGGACTTTCTGCAATTCTGGCGGGACCTTCGGCCCGCGCGTGCCACAATGTGCCCATGACCCTGTTCCGCGACGACGGCATCGTGCTGCGCACCCAGAAGCTGGGCGAGGCGGACCGGATCATCACGCTGCTGACGCGCGGCCACGGCCGGGTGCGGGCGGTGGCCCGGGGCGTACGGCGCACGAAGTCGAAGTTCGGCGCCAGGCTGGAGCCGTTTTCGCACGTTGACGTGCAGTTTTTCGCCCGCGGCGGGGAGCTTGTCGGGCGCGGGCTGCCGACCTGCACGCAGAGCGAGACCATCGCCCCGTACGGCGGCGGCATCGCCCTGGACTACGCCCGCTACACCGCGGGCACCGCGATGCTGGAGACCGCCGAGCGCTTCACCGACCACGAGGGCGAGCCGGCGGTGCAGCAGTACCTGCTGCTGGTGGGCGCCCTGCGCACCCTCGCGGGCGGCGGGCATGCGCCGGGGCTGGTGCTGGACGCCTTTCTGCTGCGCTCCCTGGCCGTGAACGGCTATGCCCCGTCCTTCGCCGCCTGCGCGAAGTGCGGGCTGCCCGGGCCGAACCGGTTCTTCTCGGTCTCCGCGGGGGGCGTGGTGTGCGGCGACTGCCGGGTGCCGGGTAGCGTCGTACCCTCGCCGGATGCGGTGGCGCTGCTCAGTGCGCTGCTCACCGGCGACTGGGAGGCCGCGGACGCGGCCGAGGCCCGGCACGTACGCGAGGGCAGCGGTCTGGTGGCCGCCTACCTGCACTGGCATCTGGAGCGCGGGCTGCGGTCGCTGCGGTACGTGGAGAAGTAGGCGTAGTGAACTAGGCGTAGTGAAGCAGGGACGGGAAGGCGGAGTATCCACATGGCACGTCGAGGGATCCTGGGCCGGCCGCGCCGGGAGTACCGGGCTCCGGACCGGCACCCGTCAGGGGCCACGCCGCCGAAGCTCCCCGGCGAGCTCGTCCCCGGGCATGTCGCCATCGTCATGGACGGCAATGGCCGCTGGGCGAAGGAGCGCGGCCTGCCGCGCACCGAGGGCCACAAGATCGGCGAGTCCGTGGTGCTGGACGTGGTCAAGGGCTGCATCGAGCTCGGCGTGAAAGACCTCTCCCTCTACGCCTTCTCCACCGAGAACTGGAAGCGCTCCCCTGACGAGGTCCGCTTTCTGATGAACTTCAACCGCGATGTCATCCACCGGCGCCGGGACGAGCTGGACGCGCTGGGCGTACGGATCCGCTGGTGCGGCCGGATGCCGAAGCTGTGGAAATCCGTGGTGAAGGAGCTCCAGGTCGCGGAGGAGCAGACCAAGGACAATGACGCCATGACGCTGTACATGTGCGTCAACTACGGCGGGCGTGCGGAGATCGCCGACGCGGCGGCGGCGCTGGCGGCGGATGTGCGGGACGGCCGGCTCGACCCGTCCAAGGTGAGCGAGAAGACCTTCGCGAAGTACCTCTATCACCCGGATATGCCGGACGTGGATCTCTTCATCCGCCCGTCGGGCGAGCAGCGCACCTCGAATTACCTGATCTGGCAGAGCGCGTACGCCGAAATGGTCTTCCAGGACATCCTCTGGCCCGACTTCGACCGCCGCGACCTCTGGCGCGCGTGCGTGGAGTACGCGTCGCGGGACCGGCGCTTCGGCGGCGCGATCCCGAACGAGTCGGGGGAGCCGGCGGCAGCCGACGCGCAGGCCTAGGCCTCCAGGCGCCGCGTGATGTAGAACTCGGCGAAGTCGCAGATCAGTTGCAGGCGCTCGTCCTCGGCGGCCGGGTCGGGGTCGATCTCGCGGCGGATGGTTTCGCCGTCGAAGGTGTGCTCCGCGGTGTTGAGCAGCATGCGCAGTTCGGCGTCCGAGAAGAGCTCGGTGCCCGGCACCATGCGGGCGACCTGCACGATGTCGTCGAAGAACCGGCGGCCGGTCGCGCTCAGCCGGGTGCGCAGTTCCGCGTCGGTACGGGCGGCCACCATCAGCTCGAACCACACCACGTTCTCCGTGGCCCGGTGACGCGCGCGCATCAGGCGGAACGCTTCCGCGACCGTCGGCTCGCGGAGCTCCTCGAACTGCTCGCGGATGCGCACGATATGCCGCCGCCCGACCTCGGCGGCCGCGGCGACCAGCAGGTCGAGGCGGGAGTCGAAGTGGCGGAAGAGGCCGCCACGGGACACACCGGAGCGCGCGCAGATCTCGCCGAGCGAGGCCCTGGCATACCCGACCTCCGCGATCGCGTCGATCGTCGCGTCGATGAGCCGGCCGATCGTCGCCTCGCGGCGCTCGCGCTGGGTGCGGCGGCGAGGTGCCGCGGGCGGGACGGTCGTCGCGTTGTCCACCATGGCCCCACCCTACGGGGCGGCGGCACCGACTGGTTGACGTTTTGCGACCGGTCGGTTTCTATCTACCGCATGGGATGGGATCCAGTCATTCGCGGTGGGCGCGGCACGGCGTCACGACCGTGCTGTTCGGGTCCTGCTCGCTCGACAAGCTCTCCGCCTGCGGAGCATGGCGTTCTACAACTTCCCGCTGCGGTTGCGTGGTCGACCCGGCCGGGCTCGACGAGGCGGTGGGCCGGCACGACGAGGCGCCGGTCCCGGAGTTCGGCGGGCTGCGCCGCAGGGTGAACCGCAACGACCGTGCGGTCACGGCCACGGTGGTGGCGGGGAATCGGCTCTACGGGGCCGGGGAGTTCGCCGCGGACTGGGGGCGGCGGCGTACGGGACGCTTCCTGCGCGCGGGGGAGCGGGGTGCTGCCGACCGGCCCGCGCCGCGGAATGGCGGCGGGCCGGCAGCACTGGACGGACCCGGGTAGCGGAGGCTGTGTCAGCCGAGCGGGCAGCTCTGCTCGATCGCGGAGAGCTTGGGGTCCTTCGGGGCGGGGCACAGGAACTGGTCGTAGCGGGTGTCGTTGTCCACGAACCGCTTCAGCCAGGAAATGCTGTACTTGGCGTAGGTGACATTCGGGAACAGGGGGTCGAAATGACTGCCCCCGGCCAACTCCACGTAGCCCTTCTCGGTGGAGTCCGGAATGCTCTTGTAGAACGACTTCCCCATGGCGGCGGGGGCCACGAAGTCGGCCAGTCCGGTGAAGACCAGCGTCGGCACCTGGACCTTCGAGAAGTCCGACGTGAGCTCCCACGGGGTGAGCGGGATGGCCGCCTGAAGGCCCGGTGTCCTGGCCGCCGCGTGCAGGGTGCCGCCGCCAGCAGCTGGTCGGCGCGGCTGCTCGGTATGTCCATCGGCGTGAAGGTGCCGATGGTGAACACGACGAAGCCCTGCGAGGCGAGCCGGGGGCCGTACCAGCCGACCATGGCCTCGAACGACATGAAGCCGGGTGAGATCGCGACACCGCCGAACTTGCCCTCGCTGGTGTCCTTGGGGAAGTAGATCGTGCCGCCGGCGAAGCCGTCACCGGCGGGGACGGTGACCTTGTCGACCTCGAACGGCCCCTTCTCGGCCTCGATGCTCTGCTGAGTGGGATCCGGGCCGCGTTGATGCGGGTTTTGGCCGGCCTGCGGAACGGTGCCGCCGAAGGCCGGACCGGACCATAAGAGCGCCGCCGCGGCGAGGACCGCGATCACGGCCGACACGATAGAAACCGATCGGTCGCAACAGCGTCAAGGAGGGCGCCGGAAGACGCGCGGGCGATGAGCAGGAACGGCGCGGCGGGTCGAGCGACTTACGCATCGAGGTGCGCCGCCACCGTCCAGAGAGTTGTAGCCGCCGGGCGTTAGGAGCGGGCGGCCGCCGCGCAGTCGGCGCAGGTGCCGAAGATTTCCACGGTGTGGGCCACGTCCACGAAGCCGTGTTCTTCGGCGATGGCGTCAGCCCACTTTTCCACCGCCGGGCCGTCGACCTCGACGGCCTTGCCGCAGATGCGGCAGACCAGGTGATGGTGGTGTTCGCCGGTGGAGCAGCGGCGGTAGACCGCCTCGCCCTCGCCGGTGCGGAGTACGTCCACGTCGCCGGCGTCGGCCAGCGACTGCAGGGTGCGGTAGACCGTGGTCAGGCCGACGGACTCGCCGCGGTGCCTGAGCAGGTCGTGCAGCTCCTGGGCGCTGCGGAACTCGTCCACCTCATCCAGCGCGGCCGCCACGGCGGCCCGCTGCCGGGTCGAGCGTCCGCGTACGGGGGGCCCTGCGGTAGTCACCCTTGCCTCCTGCTCACGTCGTGCTGCCCGTCGCTGCTTCCCGACGGGCCATTGTGCCAGGGCGGCGGGGCCTGCGGTCATGCCCGGGCCGCGGCCACCGGGTCCCTGGCCTCGTCACCGGGGGTGCCGCCTTCCTTCATGGCCTTCGCCCGCCGCCGCGCCAGTGGCGTCGCCAGCGCTGTGACCAGGGCAAACAGCCCGATGGCCAGCAGCACGATGGAGGCGCCCGGCGGCACGTCCACGTAGTACGAGAAGACCGTCCCGGAGAGCGTCGTGACCACGCCGAGGCCGATGGCCCCCGCCAGCGTCGCCGCGAAGCCGCGGGCCAGCTGCTGCGAGGTCGCGACCGGGATCACCATCAGCGCGGAGACCAGCAGCAGGCCGACCACCCGCATCGCCACGGTGACGGTGACCGCGGCGGTGACCGCGAGCAGCAGGTTCAGCGCCCGCACCGGCAGGCCGGTGACCTTCGCGAACTCCTCGTCCTGGCAGACGGCGAACAGCTGCCGCCGCAGGCCCAGCGCCACCAGCAGCACGAAGACGGAAAGCCAGCTGATCACCACCACGTCGGAGTCGGCGACCGTCGTGACCGACCCGAAGAGGTACGTCGTCAGGTTCGCCGTCGACCCGTTCGGGGCCAGGTTGATCAGCATGACGCCGCCGGCCATGCCCCCGTAGAAGAGCATCGCCAGCGCGAGGTCGCCGCGGGTCTTCCCGTACGACCTGATCAGCTCCATGATCACCGAGCCGACGGCGGCGACCAGCACGGCCGTCCACACCGGGTTCGTCTGCATCAGGAAGCCGAGCGCGACGCCGGTCAGCGCCACGTGGCCGATGCCGTCGCCCATGATCGCCTGGCGGCGCTGGACGAGGTAGATGCCGACGGCGGGGGCGGCGATGCCGACGAGCAGCGCGGCCAGCAGGGCGCGCTGCATGAAGGCGGGTTCGAGGAAGCTCATGTCAGCAGTCCTGTGCGGTCGGGCTCGGACTCGGGTTCCGTGTGCGGGTGGCAGGCGATGTCGTGGACGGCGGCGGCGCTACGGGCCTCGGAGCGGCCGTACTCGTGCTCGACGAGCCCGCTCTTCAGCACCACCGTGCGGTCGATGAGCGGCTGCAGCGGGCCCAGCTCGTGCAGCACCAGCAGCACGGAGGTGCCCTGCCCGACCTGCTCGTGCAGCGCCTCGGCGAGGATCTTCTGGCTGCCCAGGTCCACCCCGGCCAGCGGCTCGTCCATGATCAGCAGCTCCGGCTCGGACGCCAGCGCCCGGGCGATGAGTACCCGCTGGTGCTGGCCGCCGGAGAGCTGGTTGACGGAGTCCCGGGCGCGGTCGAGCATGCCGACCAGGTCCAGGGCCCGGTCCACGGCAGCCCGGTCCCCACGACCGAGCGGCCGCAGCCGGGTGCGGGAGAGCCGGCCGGACGACACGACCTCCCGCACGCTCGCGGGCACGCCGCTCGCCGCGGTGGAGCGCTGGGGCACGTATCCGACGCGCTGCCACTGCTTGAAGCGGTGGATGGGGGCACCGAAGAGCTCGATGCCGCCGGAGGTCAGCGGGACCTGGCCGACGACGGCGCGCACGGTGGTGGACTTGCCGGAGCCGTTGGCGCCGAGCAGCGCCACGACCTCACCGCGCTCGACCTTGAGGTCGATGCCGCCCAGGACCGGGCGGCCGCCGAGGGATGCGGTGGCGTTGCAGAGGCATATCGCGGGCTCGAGGGGCATGGGCAGTCGATTCCTTACCGTCGTCCGTACGCTCAGCTGGCTCCGAGGGCCTTCTGCAGGGCCTTCAGGTTGGCCTCCTGCACCTGCATGTAGTCCTTGCCGCGCGACTTGTCCGTGATTCCCTCGATGGGGTCGAGGACGTCGGTCTTGAGGCCGAGGTCGGCGGCGAAGGTCTTGGCGGTCTTGTCGCTGACGAGGGTCTCGAAGAAGACGGTGCTGACCTTGTCCTTCTTCGCGATCTCGTGCAGCTCCTCCATGCGCTTGGCGCTGGGCTCGGACTCCGGGTCGAGGCCCTTGATCGACTCCTGTACGAGCCCGTACCGGTCGGCGAGGTAGCCGAAGGCGGCGTGGGTGGTGAGGAAGGTGTCGGTCTTCTTGTTCTTGAGCCCGTCCTTGAACTGGCCGTCGAGCTTGTGCAGCCGGTCCTCGAGGTCCTTGGCGTTCTTCTTGTACGCGTCCGCGTGGTCCGGGTCCGCCTTGGCGAAGGCCTTGCCGACGCCGTCGGCCATCTGTGCGTACCGGACCGGGTCGGTCCATACGTGCGGGTCGGTGCCCTCTTCGCCGTGGTCGTGGCCCTCGTGGCCGCCTTCCTCCTCGGCGTGCTCGCCCTCCGCCTCGTGCTCGTGGCCGTGGCCGTCCTCCTCCGTGCCGTGCTTCTCCATGGAGGTGAACTTGGACGCCTCGACGGTGTGCTCCACGCCGGCCTGCTCGATGGCCTCGTCGACGGCGGGCTGCATGTCCTTGAGGTAGAGGAGCAGCCCGGCATCGGCCAGCTCGCCGGTCTGCTGCGGGCTGAGCTCCAGGTCGTGCGGCTCGGTGCCGGGCTTGGTGAGGGTGGAGACCTCGGCGTGCTTCCCGCCGATCTGCTCGGCCAGATACTGCATGGGGTAGAAGGACGCGGTCACCTTGAGCTTGCCGTCGTCGGTGGTGGTGCCCGAGGCCGAGTCGGAGCAGGAGGACAGGGCCAGGGCGCCGGCCGCGGCTATCGCGGCGGGGGCTATCAGGCGACGACGTATGTTCATGGGAACCATTTTCATCAAAGCTGGAAATGATTGTCAACTGCCTGCTCGGCCACCACCCGATTTGCCGTGCGGGCCACACCCGCCGGTACCCTGTAGCACTGCTTCCTCGCCGTAAGAATCGCCGTAACAGAAGAGAGCACCGTGGCCGCCGACAAGATCGACACCATCGTCAGCCTCAGCAAGCGCCGGGGCTTTGTCTACCCGTGCAGCGAGATCTACGGCGGACAGCGCGCCGCCTGGGACTACGGCCCCCTGGGAGTCGAGCTGAAGGAGAACATCAAGCGTCAGTGGTGGCGCTCGATGGTCACCTCGCGGGAGGACGTCGTCGGTATCGACTCGTCCGTCATCCTGGCCCCCGAGGTCTGGGAGGCTTCCGGCCATGTAGCCACCTTCACCGATCCGCTCACCGAGTGCACCTCGTGCCACAAGCGCTACCGCGCCGACCACCTCATCGAGGCGTACGAGGCCAAGCACGGCCGCGAGCCGGAGAACGGCCTCGCCGACATCAACTGCCCGCACTGCGGCAACAAGGGCGGCTTCACCGAGCCGAAGCAGTTCTCCGGGCTGCTCTCCACCCACCTCGGCCCGACGCAGGACTCCGGCTCCATCGCGTATCTCCGCCCGGAGACCGCGCAGGGCATCTTCACGAACTTCGCCGCCGTGCAGCAGACGTCGCGCAAGAAGCCGCCGTTCGGCATCGCGCAGATGGGCAAGTCCTTCCGGAACGAGATCACGCCGGGCAACTTCATCTTCCGGACCCGTGAGTTCGAGCAGATGGAGATGGAGTTCTTCGTCAAGCCGGGCGAGGACGAGCAGTGGCACGACTACTGGATGCAGCAGCGCTGGGACTGGTACCGCGGCCTCGGGATCCGCGAGGAGAACATCCGCTGGTACGACCACCCCAAGGAGAAGCTCTCCCACTACTCCAAGCGGACCGCCGACATCGAGTACCGCTTCAACTTCGGCGGCACCGAATTCTCCGAGCTGGAGGGCGTCGCGAACCGTACCGACTTCGACCTGGGCGCCCACTCCAAGCACTCCGGCCACGACCTGTCGTACTTCGACCAGGAGGCCGGGGAGCGCTGGACGCCGTACGTGATCGAGCCGGCGGCGGGCGTCAACCGGGCGATGCTCGCCTTCATGCTCGACGCGTACGTCGAGGACGAGGCGCCGAACGCCAAGGGCAAGATGGAGAAGCGCACGGTCATGCGCCTCGACCCGCGCCTCGCGCCGGTCAAGGTGGCCGTGCTGCCGCTGTCCCGTAACCCGGAGCTGTCGCCGAAGGCGAAGGGCCTGGCGCAGACGCTGCGGTCGCACTGGAACATCGAGTTCGACGATGCCGGCGCGATTGGCCGGCGGTATCGGCGGCAGGATGAGATCGGCACGCCGTTCTGCGTGACGGTGGACTTCGACTCGCTTGAGGACAACGCGGTGACGGTGCGCGAGCGCGACACGATGAAGCAGGAGCGGGTTTCGCTGGATCAGATCGAGTCGTACCTGGCGGGTCGGCTGATCGGCTGCTGAGCCAGTCCATACGCAGTGGCGTCGGCCCCCGGAGCTTGAAGCTCCGGGGGTCTTCGCATGTTCCGCCAATCCGGAGGCGGCGGTGCTCCGAATTCAGGGGACAGCGGTCCGCAGGGGGCGGCCGCGACACCGGAATTCATGGGGGTACTCATGCGCAGGAAAGCACTTATCGGCGCCGCCGCGCTTGCGGCGGCGGCCGCGACCGTCGGGGTAGTCGGGGCGTCCGCCTCCGGGGGCGCCTCGAACGGGGAGGACCAGCAGACGCAGGCGGCTTCCGCCAAGGGCTTCGGGATCGTCCAGCAGATCAAGGACGCCAGGCTCTCCGCCGTCGGGCTCACCGACGACGGGCGGCTCTCGGCTTTCCGCGTCGCGAAGCCCGAGGCGGCCGTGAGCCTCGGCAAGGTCAAGGGCCTCCAGGGCGACCAGCAGCTCATCGGGATCGACTACCGGGTCCAGAACAAGAAGCTCTACGGCGTCGGCGACCAGGGCGGCATCTACACCGTCGACACCAAGGGGGCCATGGCCACCAAGGTCTCCCAGCTCACCGTAGCGCTGCAGGGCAAGAGCTTCGGCGTCGACTTCAACCCCGCCGCCAACCGGCTGCGCGTCATCAGCGACACCGGCCAGAACCTCCGCCACAACATCGACGACCCGAACGGCGCCCCGGCCGCCGGCGCCACGGCCACCGACGGCACCCTGACCAACCCCGCCGTGCCGCCCGCACCCGCGCAGACCGCGACCGGCGTCACCGCCGCCGCGTACACCAACAACGACCTGGCCGCCGCCACCGCGACCACCCTCTTCGACGTGGACACCGCGCTCGACCAGGTGTCGGTGCAGTCGCCCGCGAACGCCGGCAACCTCGCCCCGACCGGCAAGCTCGGCGTCGACGCGGGCTCCGCGGCGGGCGCCGACATCTACACCGACAAGGACGGCGGGAACACCGCGTACGCCACCCTGGACGTCTCCGGCAAGCAGCGGCTCTACCGCGTCGACCTGCTGAACGGCAGCGCCGACTCGAAGGGCGCCTTCCCGGACCGCGGCAAGGTCGTCGACCTGGCGTTCCCCATCGACCAGTCCTGAGCCGTCAAGGCCGCGGTCCCGTCAAGAATCCCTGAGGGTGGTGTCGTTGAGGCCGAAGTTGCTGCACACTGGGGCGGATTTCGCTCACCATCCAGGAGGCGCGATGCACCACGCGATGGCGACGAGCCGGGTGACCGGGACCGACCCGGACGGCGCGGAGCACACCGTACGGGTGGCGGGGGCCGGGACCAGACGGCAGTTGGAGTGCGGCAGCTGCGACTGGCGGATCGGCGCCCAGTTCCTGCCGTGGCTGAAGGCCGAGGAGCACCTCGCCGAGGCGCATGACGCCGCGGTGCCCGTGCAGGGCGGCCAGGGATCAGGGCCGCAGGCCGCGCAGTAGCAGGTCGACCAGGGCCGTGAAGGCGGCCTCCGCGCCCGGCTTGCTCCATTCGGGGGCGTAGACCGGGTCGTGGAAGCGGGCGGTGGCCGAGAAGACCGCCTCGGCCGCCGCGGCCGGATCGGTGGCCGCGAGGGTGCCCTCGCGGCCCCCGTCCTCGATGATCCGGGCGAGCTGGGTGGTGAGTTCGGCGACATGCCGGGCCACCACCCCCTCGACCCGGGCGCGGTCGCCGTCGCCGAGGCGCTCGATCAGCGCCGAGTACGTGGCGAAGAGCTCCGGGTCGTCGCCCGCCTTGCGGCGCTTGGCCGCGAAGAGCGCCGCCAGCCAGTCCCGCAGCCGCTGCGGCGCGGGCGTCCCGGCGGTGACCACGGCCTCCAGCTCATTGGCCGTACGGTCGAGCCACCGCTTGGTGACCGCCTCGCGGAGCGCCACCTTGCTGCCGAAGTGCCGGTAGACGCTGCCGTGGCTGACGCCGAGCGCGCGGGCGACGTCGACGACGGTGGCCTTGTTGGGGCCGTAGCGCCGCAGCACCTCCTCGGTGGCTTCGAGGATGCGCTCCGGGGTCAGGGACTCGGCGGGCTGCGGCGGCATCGGATTCCCGTTCTCTGCGTCAGTTCTTCTCGCTGTCCAGCATGGCCATCTGCTCCGGGGCGTAGCGCTCGCCCGCCACGGCGTCGGCCGGGACCGCGGCCTCGATGGCGGCCAGGTCGGCGTCGTCCAGGCGGACGTCCAGGGCGCCGAGGGACTCGGCGAGCCGGTCCCGCCGGCGGGCGCCGATCACCGGGACGATGTCCTCGCCGCGGGAGAGCACCCAGGCGATCGCGGTCTGCGCGACCGTAGCACCCTGCGCTTCGGCGACCTTCCTGAGCTGGTCGACCAGGTCCAGGTTGCGGTTCATGTTCGCGGCCGAGAAGCGCGGGCTGTGGGCGCGGAAGTCGTCGGCGGCGAGCTTGGTCTCCCGGTTCATGTGGCCGCTGATCAGGCCGCGGGAGAGCACGCCGTACGCGGTGATGCCGATGCCCAGCTCGCGCGCGGCCGGGAGGACCTCGGCCTCGATGGAGCGGGAGATCAGCGCGTACTCGATCTGCAGGTCGGCGATCGGCGCGACGGCGGCGGCCCGGCGCAGGGTGTCCGCGCCGACCTCGGAGAGGCCGATGTGGCGTACGTACCCGGCGTCGACGAGCTCCTTGATGGCGCCGACCGTCTCCTCGATCGGGACGTTCGGGTCGAGGCGGGCCGGGCGGTAGATGTCGATGTGGTCGGCGCCCAGGCGCTGCAGTGTGTACGCGAGGGCCGTCTTGACCGCGGCCGGGCGGGCGTCGAAGCCGAACCAGCTGCCGTCCGGGCCGCGCTGGGCGCCGAACTTCACGCTGATCACGGCGTTCTCGCGGGCCTGCGGCGAGGCGGTGCGCAGGGCCTCGCTGAGCAGCAGCTCGTTGTGGCCCATGCCGTAGAAGTCGCCGGTGTCCAGGAGGGTGACGCCGGCGTCGAGGGCGGCGTGGATGGTGGCGATGGACTCGGCGCGGTCGGTGTCGCCGTAGACGAGCGGCGACATGCCCATGAGGCCGAGGCCGAGGGCGGAAACGGACGGGCCGGTGGCGCCGAGGCGGCGCTGGGGGAAGTTCGTAGTCATGCTTCGACTATGGCATGGCAGATGACAGATTTCAATTTCTGTCATTCCGCTACGCTGGAACGGGATCCCGAAAGGGGGATCCGGAGGGGGGATCCGGAACATCGCGGACCACCTCCGCCGTTGTTCCAGCGACACGACCATCACCAGGGAGAGCCCATGCGCGGAGTGCGCCCCGATTCCTTCGGCGCCGAGCCCACCGGCGAGCGCCTGCAGCGCATCCTGCGCTCGCCGCATTACGACCCGGAGGCGGGCGCCTTCCGTAATCCCGTGCCCGCATCGATGGGGCCGAAGCCGGACGGCTCGCGCTGGGAAATGCTGCGCACCATGCTGAGCCGGGAGGGCCGCCGCCCCTCCTTCGCGCTGCCGGTGCAGCGGCCCGACCTCGCGACGCCGCCCGCGAGCGGGCTGCGGGTGACCTGGCTGGGGCACTCCACGGTGCTCGCGGAGATCGACGGGCGGCGGGTGCTGTTCGACCCGGTGTGGGGCGAGCGCTGCTCCCCGTACTCCTTCGCGGGTCCGAAGCGCTATCACGAGCCGCCGCTGCCCCTCGACGCCGTCGGCCCGCTGGACGCCGTCGTGATCTCCCACGACCACTACGACCACCTCGACATGCCCACGATCCGCGCGCTCAAGAACGCCGACGTGCTCTTCGCGGTGCCACTCGGCGTCGGTGCGCACCTGGAGCACTGGGGCGTGCCGGCGGGGCGGATCGCGGAGCTTGACTGGCACGAGTCGGCCGAGGTCGCCGGTCTGACGCTGACGGCGACGCCTGCGCGGCACTTCTGCGGCCGCGGGCTGCGCAACAAGCAGCGGACGCTGTGGGCGGGCTGGTCGGTGGCGGGCCCCGACCACAGGGTCTTCCACAGCGGCGATACGGGCTACTTCCCGGGCTTCGCCGAGATCGGCGCCCAATACGGCCCGTTCGACGCGGCGATGGTGCAGATCGGGGCGTACTCCCCGTACTGGCCGGACATCCACATGTACCCGGAGGAGGGCGTCCAGGCGCACCTCGACCTGCGCGGCGACGTGCTGCTGCCGATCCACTGGGGCACCTTCAACCTCGCCCCGCACCCGTGGCAGGAGCCCGCGGAGCGGACGGTGTCCGCGGCGACCGAGCGGGGGGTGCGGGTGGCGGTGCCGCGCCCGGGCGAGTCCTTCGAGCCCGCGGGCGCGCTGCCGTCGGCGGCGTGGTGGCAGCGCCCGGCGGGCCGCGCGGCAAAGCCGGCGACGGCCGGCGCACCGGAGCCGGGGGCGGCGAAGACCTGAGCGTCCCGGGCCGCGGAGGGCTGATCGGCGGCGCGCCCTCCGCGGCCCTGTTCGCTATGGCAGCCGCGGCACCTCGCCGCAGTTGCCCGGGCCCGCGGGCTTGCCCGCCAGGCGGTCGGTCAGCCAGCTCACCGCCTTGCCCTGGTCCGTCAGGAGCGGGGCCACATGGTTGGTGACGATCTTGTCGCCGAGGTTCGGCAGCTTCACCGGTTCGTACGTCACCGCGCCCCCCTTCGCGCACCAGTCGGCGGCGAGCTGCCGGGCCTGCTCATGCGGCACGATGTCGTCCTCGACGCCCGTCGCCAGCCGCACCGGACCGCTCGGCTTGATCTTGCCGAGCCGCTGCGCGTCCATCGTGGCCTGCAGCTTCGGCTCCCCGGCGACGATCTCGGAGAGCGTCTTGCCGCTCTTCGTCCAGTCCTTGCTCTTCTTGAAGCCGTAGCCGAAGAGCGCGTCGCCGATGCACATGGTCGACAGGTCCTTGAGCGCCGCCTTGCCCTTGTCGTTGACGTTGGCGTCGACGATGGGCTGCAGCGCGGGGTCGTTCTGCGCGAAGCCGTTGATCGACCAGCCGAGCGCGCCCGCGAGCGCACTGCCGTCGATGCCCTTGATGACCTCTTCGAGGTTCGCGGGCGGCGCGCCCGAGTACGTACCGCTGAGCTCCACGTCAGGCGCGTACTCCGGCTGCAGCTCGGCGGCCGAGGCGACCGCACCGCCGCCCTGGCTGTATCCGTAGAGCCCGACAGGGGAGTCCGCGCCGACCGACGCCCCGTCGACCGTACGCGCCGCACGCACCGCGTCCAGCACGGCATGGCCCTCGTCGACGCGATTGACGTACGTGTGCAGCCGGTCGGTGCCGCCCAGGCCCGGGTAGTCGGTGACGACCACGGCGGCGCCCTCGGCGAGGAAGCGGTAGACCGCCAGGTCCTCGTAACCGACGGACATGGTCTTCCCGTTGAAGGTGATCGGGTGCTCGAGCCCGAGCGAGGCCGAGCACTGGTCGCCCTGGCCCATCGTGCCGGGTGCGACGGCGACGACCGGGCGCGGCCCGTCGCCCTTCCACTTCGCGGTGGGCTCGATGTAGGCGCCGGTGACACCGACCGGCTTCCCGCCCGCGTCGGTGGACTTGTACATCAGCCGGGTCGCCTTGCCCGGCAGCGGGCCGTCGGTGGAGGGGAGGGTCAGGCCCAGGGGGAGCGGCTCGGTGCGGACCAAGGCGCCATTGGCGGCGGGCAGTTCGGCCGGCGGGGTGTAGAACGCGGGGATCTTCACGCCCCGGGACGTCGTACCGCCGGGCTCGTCGGCCGCCGCCATGGGCAGCGCCTGGGCGCCCGCACAGGCGGCGGCGATGACTGCGGCGGCCACCAGTTTCATACGAGGGTGAGTCATGTGACGCGAAAGTAGTGGCACGTGTTACCAAAGGTAACCCGCCGGTAAGTTACGTCCCGGTAACTATCGTCGAACGCGGTGTCGAATGCGGAATGGGGTGCTCCGACGGGTGCATGGCGGCGCCGCGCTCGTGTGCGGCGGCGAAGGCGGGCGCGCCGAGAGCGCGGGTGGCCAGGGCCGTAATGCGGTCGACGTCGCCGCGCTCGGCGGGCGGCAGCGGGGCGCCGGACCGGCGGCGGAGGGCGGCGGCGGTGCCGAGGAGGAGGGCGGCCCGGGTGGCGGGGTCGGTGTCCCCGGTCGGCGCGGGGCTTCCGGGGCGGGCGGCGTGCGCGGAGTCCCCGGCCCGTGCGGCGTCTCCGGCGGGTGCGGCGTCCCCAGCGTGTGCGGCATCTCCGGCGCGTACGGCGCCTCCGGCGGCGGCCTCGACGCCCGCCAACCCCTCCAGCGCCAGGGCGACCGCGCGCGGGTCGGCGGTCTCGCGGGCGGCGGTCAGGCCTTCCAGGTGCAGCTCCCTGGCCCGGTCGAGGTCGCCGCGCTGCTCCGCCGCGAAGCCCAGCTCGGCGAGGGTCAGGGCCAGGCCGTGCGGCGTGCGCAGCCGGCGGTTCCACTCCAGCCACGGCGCCAGCAGCGCCTCCGTGTCCGCGGGCCTGCCGTCGCGGCGCGCCAGCATCGCGAGGCCGACCGTGGCGTACTCCTCGCCCGCCGGGTCCAGGTGCTTGGCGGCCAGCTCCCGGGCGCGTTCGTGGAGTTCGCGGGAGCGGGGGAGGTCGCCGGTGAGGAGGGCGATGCGGCCGAGCCCGGTGAGCCGGTACGAGACGTCCGCCCACAGGCCGAGCTCCTCGGCGCGGCTCATGGACTCGCCGTGCAGCCGGGCGGCGCGCTCGTAGTCGCCGGTGATCTCGGCGTAGCGGGCGAGGTGTTCGGCGGCCTCCAGCTGCCCCCACCCCTCGCCCAGCTCCTCGAACAGCGCGGTGCTCTCGGCCGCCCGCCGCGCCGCCTCGTCGATCTCGCCGCTGAACACCGCCACCGTGGACAGCACGGCGAGCGCGATTCCCGCGCACCAGCGGTCGCCGCGCTCCCGCGCCTCGGCGAGGGCGCGGGCGGCGAGGCCTGCGCCGGTGCCGGCGCTGGTGCCGGCGGCGCCGGGATTGCCGTAGTTCGCGCGGGCGTACGCAAGGAAGGCCACGGCTCGCGGGTCGGCGCCGGCCGCCGGGACGGTGTCCACGGGGGCAGGCCCGTCCGCCACAGTCGCGGCGATCATGGCGAAGCCGTCGTGCCAGGCGGCGACGGTGGCGCGCAGGGCCGCGGGCGCTTGTGGGGCCGGGTCCGGCTGCGGGGCGGGGTCTGCCTGCGCGGCCGTGCCTGCCTGCCCGCTTGGCTCCTGGCCGGGCTGCGTGGCTGCCTCCCCGCCTGCCTCCCGCGCGCCGGCCGCGAGCGCCCATGCCAGCGACCTGGCGCCCTCCTGGTGCCGGCCGCGCAGGAACCAGTACCAGGCCAGCGAACCCGCCAGCCGCAGCGCGAGGCCGGCGTCGCCGGTGGTGACTGCGGCGCCCAACGCCCGGTGCAGGTTGGTCGACTCGGCGTCCAGGCGGCGCAGGGCGGCCAGTTGGCCGTCGGTGGTCAGCTGCGGCGCGGTGCGCTCGGCGAGCGCGGTGTAGTACGCGGCGTGCCGCAGCCGTACGGCCGTCTCCTCACCGGCGGCCTTGAGCTCCTCCAGGCCGAAGGCGCCCACGGACTCCAGCAGCCGGTAGCGGTACCCGTCCGCCGCCGGGGCGGTCGCGACGAGCGAGCGGTCCACGAGCCGGGCGAGCAGCTCGGCTACGTCGTCGGCGACGACGGTGACGCCGTCGGTATCGCCCGCGCTGCCCGCGGCGGCAGCCGCGTCCGCACACACCGCCTCCGCCGCCGCCAGCGTGCACCCGCCCGCGTGCACCGCCAGGCGCCGCAGCACCACCCGCTCCTCCGGGGCGAGCAGCTCCCAGCTCCACTCGATCGTCGCCCGCAGCGTCCGGTGCCGGGCAGGAGCGTCCCTGCGGCCCGCCGCCAGCAGCCGGAAGCGGTCGTCGAGGCGCTCCGCCAGCCGCTCCACGCCCAGCGCCCGGACCCGGGTGGCGGCCAGCTCCAGGGCCAGCGGGATGCCATCGAGGCGGCGGCAGATGGCCGCCACCGCGGCCGCGTTGCCCGCGTCGAGGCGGAAGCCGGGCGCCGTGGCCGCGGCCCGCGCCAGGAACAGCCGCACCGCGCCCGACTGCCGCAGCTCCGCCAGGTCCACCGCGTCACCCGCCTCCGGCGGCGCCAGCGGCGGCACCGCGTACATCCGCTCGCCGTCGACGGCCAGGGGCTCCTGGCTGGTCGCCAGGATGTGCAGCCCGGGCGCGGCCCGCAGCAGTGGCCCGGCGAGGCGGGCGACGGACTCGACGACGTGCTCGCAGTTGTCCAGCACAAGCAGCAGCCTCTTGCTGCGCAGCGTCTTGGTGAGCACCTCCTCGGTGTCCCGCCCATCCGCGTCCCGTACGCCCAGCGCCTCGGCGATCGACTCGGCCGGCGAGTCGCAGCACTCCCGCCCCACCAGCTCGGCGAGCCGGACCCCGTCGGGGAAGTCGTCGGCGGCCAGCCGCGCCGCCTCCAGCGCCAGCCGGGTCTTGCCCACGCCGCCGGGACCGGTCAGCGTGATCATGCGCTCGGACCGCAGCAGCTTCTGTACGTCGGCGAGCTCGCTGTCGCGGCCGATCAACTCGGTGACGGGGGTGGGGAGATCGGCCACGGGGGAAGGGGCGCTCACCGTGACCGGCGGCGGCGTCGCCGCGAGCCCCAGCGCCGGATCCTGCTCCAGGATCGCCTGGTGCAGCGCCGCCAGTTCGGGCCCCGGCTCCAGGCCCAGCTCCGCCGCGAGATGGCGGCGCAGCGCCGCGTACTCCGCCAGCGCCTCACTCTGCCGCCCGGAGCGATAGAGGGCGCGCAGCAGCGCCGCACGCAGCCGCTCGCGCAAGGGATGCCGGGCCGCCAGCTCGCCCAGCTCACCGACCAGCGCCGCATGCTCACCGAGCGCCAGCCGCGCCTCGGCGAGCTCCTCGACCACGGCCAGCCGGTGCTCCTCCAGCCGCGCGGTGGCGGCCCGCGCGAACTCCTCGTCCGCCAGGTCCGCATAGGCCGGCCCGCGCCACAGCGCCAGCGCCTCGGTGAGGCCGGCGGCCCGGGCGGCGGGATCGTCCGCGGTACGGGCCCGGTCCGCCAGCGCGGCGAACTCCCGGGCGTCCACCGCCCCGGCCGCCAGCCGGTAGCCGCCGGGCCCGCGCACCACCAGCTCCTTGCCGCCGGATTCCGCGGCCTCCAGGGTGCGGCGGAGCTGCCAGACGCGCGTCTGGAGGGTGGCCGCCGGGTTGGCGGGAAGCGCCTCGCCCCACACGTCGTCGATCAGCCGGTCCGCGGAGACGGCGGCGCCCTCGTGCAGCAGCAGATCCGCGAGGAGGGCACGCACCTTCGCCTCGGCGACCTTGACCGGCACACCACCGTCCGTCCACACCGCCAGTGGCCCGAGCACCCCGAATCGCATCTCTCAACCGTACGCAGCCACCTAGAGGCGATCCAGAGAGTACTGAGAGCGGCCGGCGCGACAGTCGGTTCCGTACCGGGAAGCCCGCGATTTTGGAGACCCACATGTCCGCCTCCGCACCCGCCGCAGGACCACGCGCATGGGCCGGGCTCGCCGTGCTGGCGCTGCCCACGCTGCTGCTCGCCCTCGACATCTCCGTACTGCACCTGGCCGTGCCGCATCTCACCGCGGAACTGCGGCCGAGCGGCGACCAGCTGCTGTGGATCGTCGACATCTACGGATTCATGATCGCCGGCTTTCTGGTGACCATGGGCACGCTGGGCGACCGCATTGGGCGCCGCCGGCTGCTGCTCATCGGCGCGGCCGCGTTCGGGGCGGCCTCGGTCGCTGCTGCGTACGCACCCAGCGCCGAACTGCTCATCGCGGCCCGGCTGCTGCTCGGCATCGCCGGAGCCACCTTGATGCCGTCGACCCTCTCGCTGATCAGCAACATGTTCCCGGACCCGCGGCAGCGCGGCTTCGCCATCGCGGTGTGGGCGGCGATGTTCTCGGTCGGGATCGCGATCGGACCGATCGTCGGGGGTGTGCTGCTGGAGCGGTTCTGGTGGGGCTCGGTGTTCCTGCTCGGGGTGCCCGTCATGGCGATGCTGCTGGTGGCGGGGCCGCTGCTGCTGCCCGAGTCGCGGGACCCGCGGCCCGGCCGGCTCGACCTGCCGAGCGTGGTGCTGTCGCTGGCGGCGATGCTGCCCGTGACGTACGCGATCAAGGAGCTCGCGCATGGCTTCGGTGCGGGTGCGCTGACGGCGCTGGCCGCCGGGGTGGCCGCGGGGGTCTGGTTCGTCCGCCGGCAGCGGGTGCTCGCCGACCCGCTGCTCGACGTGCGGCTCTTCGCGGACCGGAAGTTCACCAGTGCGCTGCTGATTCTGCTGGTCGGGACGCTGACCGTGGGCGGGGTCTATCTGTTCGTCGCCCAGTACCTGCAGCTGGTCGCGGGGAAGTCCGCGCTGGAGTCCGGGCTTTGGCTGCTGCCGTCCGCGGTCGCGCTGATCGTGTCGTCGATGGCGGCGCCGGCGCTGGCACGGAGGTTCCGGGCAGGGCGGCTGATCGGGGCCGGGCTGGCCGTGTCCGCGCTCGGCTATCTGCTGCTGACGCAGGTCGGTGTCGATTCGGGATTCGGGCTGCTGGTGGCGGCGTCGATCCTGCTGGAGATCGGCTTCGGGCCGGTAATCGCACTCGGCACCGACCTGGTCGTCGGCTCGGCGCCCCCGGAGAAGGCCGGAGCGGCCTCGGCGATCAGCGAGACCGGCACGGAGCTGGGGTCGGCGCTGGGGGTCGCGCTGCTGGGCAGCGTGGGTGCGGCGGTGTATCGCGGGGAGGTCGGGGACGCGCTGCCGGCGGCGGCCGGGGAGACGCTCGCGGGCGCGACTGAGTATGCGCAGGAGCTCCCCGCAGCCGCCGCCCGTGAGGCGCTGCACACCGCGTACGAGGCCTTCACCGGAGGCCTGGCGGCCGCCGGGCTGATCGCAGCAGCGCTGGCCGCGGGGATCGCGGTGCTCGCGGTGATCGGACTGCGAGAGACGTCCGACGACGACCCCGCAGAACAGGCGCCCGGCGACGTAACGAGGGTGCGGGGTGGGGGTGCGCCCGCAGCGCGGGGATGAGCAGCAAGGGCAGCCAAAGATGTCGGCGCCGCGTGAGGACGTACCCCCACCCCGCACCCGGCCCCCAGGCCGGACGACCCCCTCACCTGGCGATGGAGCGCCCCGTGGCCTCGGGCGGGGCCGCCGCCACCGAGTCCGCCGAGCCGAGCTGCTCCGCCACCCGAGCCGCGGTGCGGCGACCCCACCGCCCGGTCGTTACGGCCCCGACCAGCAGGATCAGGACGCCGCACCCGGTGATGATCCACCAGGCCGGACGGGCCGCCCCCGCGAAGTCCGCCGGGGAACCGCTGCCCGTCCAGCCGTGCGCCAGCACGGCACCGAGGACCGCCACACCCAGTGCCGTACCCACCTGGCGGCTGGTCGAGGCGACCGCCGCCGCCACCCCCGCTTGGGCGCGGGGCATGCCGGAGACCGCGGTGTTGGTGATGGGCGCGTTCACGAGGCCGAAGCCGATGCCGAAGGCCACGTACGAGGCGAGCATGCGCGGCGTGTGCAGCTCCGCCTCGAAGGCGGCGAACAGAAGCCCGCTCAGGGCGATCAGCGGCCCCGCGAGAAGGAGCGGCAGGCGAGGCCCGTGGCCACCGACGAGACGCCCGGAGAGCGGGGCGAAAACCGCCGTCATGGCCGCCATCGGCAGCAGTCACAGCCCGGCGTCCATGGGCGACAGCCCCTTCGCGTCCTGCAGGAACAGGCTCCCGAGGAAGAGGAACCCGGCGAGCGCCGCGAAGGCCGCCACGGCCACCAGCGTCGCCCCGCTGAAGGGCGCGCTGCGGAAGAAGCGCAGCTCGATCAGCGGCTCGGCGCGGCGCGGCTCGTACCAGACAAGCAGCGCCAGCGCCGCCACCGTCACGCCGATGCACGCCAGGATCAGCGGAGACGTGACCCCGCGATCCCGGGCCTCGATGATGGCGAAGGTAAGCGAGCCGAGGATCGCGATGATCAGCAGCTGACCAACCGGATCCGGTCGGCGTGGGTGCGGAGCCTTGGACTCCGGTACGTAACGAGCCGTCAGCAGCAGCGCCGCCAGCCCGACCGGGAGGTTGATCCAGAAGATCGACCGCCAGCCGACCGAATCCACGAGCAGCCCGCCGACCAGCGGCCCGGCCGCCATGCTGATCCCCACCACACCGCCCCACACGCCGATCGCGCGGGCGCGCTCCCGGGGTTCCGTGAAGGTGTTGGTGATGATCGACATGGCGACCGGGTTGAGCATCGAACCGCCGACCGCCTGCAGGGCACGGAAGACGATCAGCCACTCCAGTGACGGGGCCAGGCTGCACAGCACGGACGCCGCCGTGAAGACGGCCAGGCCGGTCAGGAAGACCCGCTTCCTGCCGAGCCGGTCGGCGGTGGAGCCGGCCAGCATCAGCAGGGAGGCGACCACGACGGTGTACGCGTCGATGGCCCACTGCAGGCCCGAGACGGGTGCGTCGAAGTCCTTGCCGAGGGCGGGGAGGGCGACGTTCAGGACGGTGTTGTCCAGGCTGACGATCAGCAGGCTCATGCAGCAGATCCCAAGGATGAGCATGCGCCGCCGATACGTCATGGTGCCCACCGTAATCGGATATGTGCTCATGCCACCGATCGCGGCAGCCGCAGGCTGAGGAGGGCGGTGATCGCGATCCCCGCGAGCTGGACGCCGAAGGCGATGAGCAGGGCATCCCGTACGCCGATGGACGGCGACAGCGCCAGGAACAGCGAGCCGAGGGTGGCGACGCCGAGGGCGAGGCAGCTCTGCTGATTCGTCACGGCGAGCCCGCTGCCCGCGCCCGCCCGGTCGGCGGGCACGCTGCCCAGGACGACACGGAAGTACGTGGGCAACTGCAGCCCCTGGCCGAAGCCGAGCACCGCCATGCCGGGCGCCATGCCCAGCGGCCCGAGGTCGGGCCACCGCCACAGCACCGTCGCACCGAGGAGGGCCAGACCCGCGCCCTGGATGAGCGCGCCCCAGGTCATCACGCGACGCCCGTGCTTCGGTATCAGCCGCGGCCCGGTCAGCGAGGCGGCGAAGAAGGCCGCGCACATCGGGACCAGCGCCAGCCCGGCCGCGATCGGCCCCAGGGACAGCCCCTGCTGCAGCGCCACCGCGACGACGAACATGAAGCCGCCGAACCCGAGGAAGAGCGGCAGGCCGATGGCCAGGCCGGTGCGGAGTGCGGGCTCGCGCAGCAGCGACGGGGGGAGCAGCGGGGAACCGCCGGTGGCTTCGCCGCGGCGCTCGACCGCGTAGAAGGCGTACGCCAGGACGGGGGCGGCGATGAGGAGGATCCAGGACCAGACCGGCCACCCGGCCGCCCGTCCTTCGGTGAGCGGCAGCAGCAGGGCGATCAGCGCGGAGGCGAGGAGAATCGTCCCCGCGGTGTCGCTGCGGGCGGGCTGCGGCGAGCGGCTGTCCGGGACCGTACGGAGGGCGAGGAGCAGGGCGACGGCGGCCACGGGCACGTTCACGAGGAAGATGGCGCGCCAGCCGGTGCCGAGCAGGTTCGCGCTGACCAGGACGCCGCCGAGGACCTGGCCCGCGACCGAGGAGATGCCGCCGGTGGCGCCGTACAGGCCGAGCGCCTTGCCGCGGCGGTCGCCGCTGGTGGCGGCGTGGATGGTGGCCAGCACCTGCGGCAGCATCAGCGCCGACGCGGCGCCCTGGGCGACGCGGGCCGCCACGAGCGTCCAGGCGTCGGGGGCGAGGCCACAGGCGAGGGAGGTGAGGCCGAAGAGGGCCAGGCCCCAGAGGAAGAGCTTGCGGCGGCCGTACGTATCGCCGAGGCGGCCGCCCAGGACGAGGAGGACGGCGTACGCGACGCCGTAGCCGGCCACCACCATTTCCAGGAGGGATTCGCTGGCGTTGAGGTCGCGCTCGATGGTGGGGAGGGCGACGTTGACGATGAAGAAGTCGATCATCGGGAGGGCGGCGCCGAGCAGGACGGTGAGGAGGCCCAGGGGGCCGAGCACGGGTGGCCGCGGGGCGGCCGGGGGCGCCGGGGTCTTCGGGGTTCCCGATGGCCCTGGGGCGCCCGGGGTCACATGCCGTACCCGCGGGACCACCGTGGCCCGGGACGCGGTGCGGCCGGTGAGGGTGTTGGTCGAATCAGTCACGTGAGCAACCATGCGTCCGATTTCAGGGTGGTACCAGAGAGCGTTTATCCAGGTATTGGAACCACCTGGCAATCGGATGCGACATCCGGCAGCCTGGGAGTATGACCACGAGTGCCATCGCCCGCCGCGAGCTCGCCGACTTCCTCCGCACCCGCCGCGAGCGCATCACGCCCGAGCAGGTCGGCCTGCCGCCGGGCCGCCGGCGCCGCACGCCAGGGCTGCGCCGGGAGGAGGTCGCGGCGCTCGCCGCGGTCGGGGTCACCTGGTACACGTGGCTGGAGCAGGCCCGCGACATCCAGATCTCCGCGCAGGTCGCGGACTCCATCGCCCGCGCGCTGATGCTCGACCGCCCCGAGCGCACCCACCTCTTCGTCCTCGCGGGCGTCGCCGACCCCAGCCCGCGCGCCGACTGCGCGGCCATCTCCCCGGCGCTGAACGTGATGCTGCGGCAGCTGGAGCCGTATCCGGCGGCGGTGCACAACAGCCGCTACGACATCCTCGCGTACAACCGCACCTACGCCCGCCTGGTCGGCGACCTGGACGCGCTGCCGGAAGAGGACCGCAACATGCTCTGGCTCGTCTTCACCGACCCGGAGTGGCGGGAGGCGGTGGTCGACCGGGAGCGGGTGCTGCCCGGGATGGCGGCGAAGTTCCGGGCCGTCATGGCCGAGCACCTGGCGGAGGCCCCCTGGAAGGCCCTGCTGAAGCGGCTGCAGGACGCCTCGCCGGAGTTCTGCGAGGTGTGGGAGCGGCATGACGTGCTGCAGCCGGAGAACCACACGAAGCGGTTCCTGAACCCGCGGGTGGGGCTGCTGACGATGGACTTCACCCAGCTGTGGCTGGGCCCGCGGCAGGGCCCGAAGCTGACCACGTACACCCCGGCCGACGAGGTGACGGAGGGCCGGCTGCGGGAGCTGCTCCAGATCGCGACGGCGTCTCCGGTCGTCGCGGCGTGAGCGACAATAGTCTGATGTCGTCGCTCCAGATCGGCCCGCACGCCGTACAGCCGCCCGTCGTCCTCGCGCCGATGGCGGGTATCACCAATGCGCCGTTCCGGACGCTGTGCCGTGAGTTCAGTG
The DNA here is from genome assembly GCF_048572725.1 of Streptomyces boninensis. NCBI lineage: Bacteria > Bacillati > Actinomycetota > Actinomycetes > Kitasatosporales > Streptomycetaceae > Streptomyces > Streptomyces boninensis. The sequence continues at coordinate 2,915,294 of NZ_CP183837.1, read as the reverse complement.
GTGGGAAGGGCCTCTTCGTCAGCGAGATGATCACTACGCGGGCGCTGGTGGAGCGGGATCCGAAGACGATGCGTCTTGTCCATTTCGATGGGTCGGAGAAGCCGCGGTCGATTCAGCTGTACGGGGTGGATCCGGTGTATACGGGGCGGGCGGCCCGGATGATCGCGGACGAGGGACTGGCCGATCATATTGATCTGAATTTCGGCTGCCCGGTGCCGAAGGTGACGCGGAAGGGCGGCGGGTCGGCGCTGCCGTACAAGCGCAATCTGCTGCGCAGCATTCTGCGGGAGGCGGTGCGCAATGCGGGTGACCTTCCGGTCACGATGAAAATGCGCAAGGGGATCGACGACGACCACATCACGTATCTGGATGCCGGTCGGATCGCGGTCGAGGAGGGCGTGACGGCGATCGCCCTGCATGGGCGGACCGCGGCGGAGCATTACGGGGGTACGGCGGACTGGGATGCGATTGCGCGGCTGAAGGAGACGGTGCCGGAGATTCCGGTGCTGGGGAATGGGGATATCTGGTCGGCGGATGACGCTCTCCGCATGATCAGCCATACCGGCTGCGATGGAATCGTGGTGGGCCGTGGCTGCTTGGGGCGGCCTTGGCTCTTCGGCGACCTGGTCGCCGCCTTTGAGGGGACGGGGGCCTATGCGCGGCCGACGCTCAAGGAGGTCGCGGTGGTGATGCTGCGGCACGCCGAGCTCCTCGGCGAGTGGATCGGGGACGAGACGCGTGGGGTCATCGACTTCCGCAAGCATGTGCCCTGGTACACGAAGGGCTTTTCGGTCGGCAAGGAAGTCCGGCATCGGCTGGCGATGGCGAGCACGCTTGCGGAGATGGACGCTTTGCTTGGGGAGCTGGATCTGGATCAGGCGTGGCCTGACGATGCGGATGGGCCGCGGGGGCGGACTGCTGCGGGGCGTGGGCGTGTTGTCCTGCCGGACGGGTGGCTCGATGATCCGTATGAGTGTGCGGCGATTGGCGCTGACGCGGAACTGGACACGTCCGGGGGTTGAATCTTCGCGCCTTGCGGCGCGGCATCCGAGCTTCGCTCGGAATCCTCAAGCGCCGGATGGGCTTGGGGTGGGTGGGCCGGGCCGAGTTCCGCGACACTACCGAAGAAAACCTCTGTGGTCGGCCAAGTACGTTCCGGGGTTTTCTTCGGCAGCGTCGCTCCACTCGGCCCTCCTCCCGGAGGGGGAGTTCGGCCTAGGCCTTGCCCTGGCTTCGCCTGGGTTGATCTCTCCCTACGGGAGGAGGGCCGAGTGGAACGACGCCGCCGAAAAAACCCAGCACCGGGCGGTGGTGGACCACCACGTTTTTTCGGTGGTGTCGTGGAACTCGGACCGGCCCACCCACGATCAAGCCGGTCCGGCGCTTGAGGACTCCGTGGCGAAGCCACAGGATGCCCGCGCCGCAGGCGCGAAGCGCGGCACTGGGTGCCCCGAGGCGGCCGACCGGCGGGCCGCAGGGTCCGCGAGGTGAGACACACCGCGTGATACTCGCCACGTTTGATTGGCGGTATGCTCAGATGAGCAGGTAGTGGCTGCTCACACCTCTCCAAGGCGTGGCACTCAGTGCCAGGCGTGTGTCTTCACCTGCTGAAGCCCGCGCATGCGCACCGTGACACGTCCGGCCGGTTCGAGTTGCCGCGTACCGACAAACCCGGATCCCCTGTAAGGGCAGTCTTCGAGTAGTAAACGCATAGGTGGTTGGCCCTCGGGCCCATTGGATCGCAGGTGCGGAGGCCGAAAGCCGCCATGATCGGCAAGTGGCGGTACCCGTCAACCTTTGATCTGGGTATGTTCCTCGCCGTCAGGGCAGAAGCGCAGGCAAGACCCGTGAGGTGTCCCGTGCCGAAGAAGCAGCAAAAGAAGAATCAGAAACTCGTCTACGACTTCAGCGAGGGCAACAAGGACCTGAAGGACCTCCTCGGCGGCAAGGGCGCCAACCTCGCCGAGATGACGAACCTCGGGCTGCCGGTCCCTCCCGGCTTCACCATCACCACCGAGGCCTGCAAGGTCTACCTTGAGACCGGCACCGAGCCGACGGCACTGCGTGCCGAGGTGAGCGCCCACCTCGACGCCCTCGAGCAGCGCATGGGCCGCAAGCTCGGCCAGGCCGATGACCCGCTGCTGGTGTCCGTACGCTCCGGCGCCAAGTTCTCGATGCCCGGCATGATGGACACCGTCCTCAACATCGGCCTCTCCGACGACTCCGTCGAGGGCCTCGCCAAGCAGGCGGGGGACGAGCGCTTCGCCTGGGACTCGTACCGCCGGCTCATCCAGATGTTCGGCAAGACCGTGCTGGGCGTCGACGGCGAGCTCTTCGAGGACGCCATCGAGGAGGCCAAGCGGGCCAAGGGCGTGACCACGGATGTCGACCTGGGCGCGGACGATCTGCGGGGGCTCACCGAGCACTTCAAGCAGGTCGTCGCCAAGGAGACCGGGAGCGACTTCCCGCAGGACCCGCGCGAGCAGATGGACCTGGCGGTACGGGCGGTCTTCGACTCGTGGAACGGCGACCGCGCGAAGCTCTACCGGCGGCAGGAGCGGATCCCGCACGATCTGGGCACTGCCGTCAATGTGTGCTCGATGGTCTTCGGCAATCTCGGCCCGGACAGCGGCACGGGCGTCGCCTTCACCCGCGACCCGGCGTCCGGCCAGCAGGGCGTGTACGGCGACTACCTGCAGAACGCGCAGGGCGAGGACGTCGTGGCGGGTATCCGCAACACGGTCGCGCTCGCCGATCTGGAGGGGCTCGACAAGAAGTCGTACGACGAGCTGATGCAGATCATGGAGACGCTGGAGAACCACTACCGCGACCTCTGCGACATCGAGTTCACCATCGAGCGCGGCAAGCTGTGGATGCTGCAGACCCGGGTGGGCAAGCGGACGGCCGCGGCAGCGTTCCGTATCGCCACGCAGCTTGTCGACCAGAAGCTGATCGATGAGGCGGAGGCGCTGCAGCGGGTCAATGGCGCGCAGCTGGCGCAGCTGATGTTCCCGCGCTTCGACGAGGACGCCACGGCCGACCAGATCGGCCGCGGCATCGCGGCGTCGCCGGGCGCGGCGGTCGGCAAGGCGGTCTTCGACTCGTACACGGCGGTGAAGTGGTCGCGGTCGGGGGAGAAGGTCATCCTCATCCGGCGCGAGACGAACCCCGATGACTTGGACGGGATGATCGCGGCGGAGGGGATTCTCACGTCGCGTGGTGGCAAGACCTCGCACGCGGCGGTGGTGGCGCGCGGCATGGGCAAGACGTGCGTGTGCGGCGCGGAGGAGCTCGAAGTCGACACGAAGCGGCGGCAGATGACGGCGCCTGGTGGCGTGGTCATTGACGAGGGCGATCTGATCTCGATCGACGGGTCGAGCGGGAAGGTCTACAAGGGCGAGGTGCCGGTGGTGCCTTCGCCGGTCGTGGAGTACTTCGAGGGGCGCATGCACGCGGGCGCCGAGGACGCGGACGAACTGGTCGTCGCCGTGCACCGGATGATGGCGTACGCGGACCGGATGCGCCGGCTGCGGGTGCGCGCGAACGCCGACAACGCGGAGGACGCGGCGCGGGCGCGGCGCTTCGGGGCGCAGGGCATCGGGCTGTGCCGTACGGAGCACATGTTCCTGGGCGAGCGCCGCGAGTACGTGGAGCGGCTGATCCTCGCGGATACGGAGACCGAGCGGGAGTCGGCGCTGAAGGAGCTGCTGCCGCTGCAGCAGCGCGACTTCGTGCAGCTCTTCGAGGCGATGGACGGGCTGCCGGTGACGGTGCGGCTGCTGGATCCGCCGCTGCACGAGTTCCTGCCGGACATCACGGAGTTGTCGGTGCGGGTGGCGCTGGCGGAGTCCCGTAAAGACCACAATGAGAACGACCTGCGGCTGCTGCAGGCGGTGCACCGGCTGCATGAGCAGAACCCGATGCTGGGGCTGCGGGGGGTGCGGCTCGGGCTGGTCATTCCCGGGCTGTTCACGATGCAGGTGCGGGCGATCGCGGAGGCGGCGGCGGACCGGCTGGACGCGAAGGGCGATCCGCGGGCGGAGATCATGATTCCGCTGGTGGGCACCGTCCAGGAGCTGGAGATCGTACGGGACGAGGCGGAGCAGGTCATCGAGGAGGTGCAGGCGCGGCGGGGCGTCTCGCTGAAGCTGTCGCTCGGCACGATGATCGAGCTGCCGCGCGCCGCTCTGACGGCTGGTCAGATCGCGGAGTCGGCCGACTTCTTCTCCTTCGGCACGAATGACCTGACGCAGACGGTGTGGGGCTTCTCGCGGGATGACGTGGAGGCGTCGTTCTTCACGGCGTACCTGGAGAAGGGCATCTTCGGCGTATCCCCCTTCGAGACGATCGACAAGGACGGGGTGGGCGCTCTGGTCCGGGACGCGGTGAAGGCGGGGCGGGCCACGCGGCCCGACCTGAAGCTCGGCGTCTGCGGCGAACACGGCGGCGACCCGGAGTCGGTCCACTTCTTCGACGAGGTCGGCCTGGACTACGTCTCGTGCTCCCCGTTCCGCATCCCGGTCGCGCGGCTGGAGGCAGCGCGAGCGGCGGCGAACGGCCGCGCTTCCTGACCCCGTACCCCCTCATCCCCCGGAGCACCCCTGACCCTCGCGCTCCGGACCCAGGGGCGGGCGCCTGTGCGGAGGCGCCCGCCCCGCCTTTTCGACCAGCAGGAACGCATTCGAACACGCTGTGACCTGCTGAAATATGCCCGAGTGGTACCGATGGGAACCGAGCAGTTCCCGTTGTGCTGTGCCCTCGTTGTGCCCTCTCGCGGTCGTGACCCGCCGTAGCGGCGCCCGTCTCCCTCTCGGAGACAGAGGCGGCGCCGCCCGGTGCGGGAACACCGAACGGCGCCTTGATCCAGATCCCTTCTGCATCAAGGAGTCCAGACCATGAGCACAACCGTATCCATCCTCGTCAACTCTTCGGCGTCGCTGGCCGACGTCGACCCTGGCGAGCCGATCCCGTTCTCGTTGACGCCGGCCGCGTCCTCGCCGTGCCCGGCGTGGTGCGCGCTCGGCCCCGTCGACTCGCAGGAGCACAATGGCGGGCCGCGGGCGACCGTGCACCGCAGCGTTGAGGCGCTGCTTGCCGGGCCGTGCGACGGCTTCGGGGAGAACGTCGCCGTCCGGGCTGAGATCTACTCGCTCGAAGAGGAGGGCGAGCGGCAGTGCCCGGCTGTGATCTACGTGCAGGGGGAGTCCGACTTCGAGCTCACCTCCGAGCAGGCGGACGTGTTCATCGCCGACGCCGAGCAGTTCCTCGCCACCCTCCGCGTGCTGCGCGCGCAGATGGAGGGCTGAGCGATGACGACCACAAATGGCCCGGCTGTCGCGCTGGTGACCGACGCCGACACCCTGCCCGTCCCGTTCCGGCTGACGGCCGCCGGCGATCTGGCCGCCGCGCTGGAGGCCCTGTACACCGAGCACGGCGTCACGATGCTGGAGATGCCGGAGGACGGCCCGCACTTCGGATCTTTCCTCGGCTACTACGCCGTGGTCTCCGGTCTGCCGGTGATGGTGTTCCCGCAGCACCAAAATTTGGCGCAGCGGCTGACGGTCGCGCACGGCCTGCTCGCCGCTGTTGGCGAGCGGGGTGCGGCATGAGCGGCCCGCGCACGGTGACCGTGCAGACCCTCGACCGCGGCGACGTCACGCTCACCTGCCCCGACTGGTGCGTCAGCGACGACCACGGCGCCGGCGGCTATGCGGCGGACCTGGCGCACGAGGGCGCGGAACACGGCCTGACGGTTGCGACCTACCTCGGTCCGCAGACGGTCTTGTCGTGTTCGCTGGAGAAGCGGCCGTTCGCGGATAAGCCGCCTGGCACGGCCACGGTGATGAGCGTCGACCTCGGCGGCGACTGGGTTGCGCATGACGCGGAGGAGCTTGACCTTCTGTCGGCGGCGCTGATCGGGTACGGCTTCCGGCTGCGGGCTCAGTCCCGGCGTCTGGCCCGCCTGCGGGGGGTGGAGGCGTCGTGAGCCGGTACGCCTATGTGCCGCGGCCGACCGAGGACAAAGCTGTTGTGGCTGCGTCCTCGGCGGCCCGGCCGCTGCTGCCTGTTGAGCAGCTGCTCGGTCGGCTGCTCGCCGCGTACCGGCTCCGTGACGACCACGGGTTCGCGCTGCTGGCGCACTACGTGGTGCGGCGCGCCCTCGGCCAGGTCGAGGGGGTGACGGGGTCATGAGCCTCACGGCTGGTCAGCGGCTTGTTCTCGGTACGGCCGCCGTCGTCATGGTCGCCGTCGGCGTGGCCGGTGCGGTGGGCACGTTCGCGAACGCGCTCGCCGAGTTCGGCCGCAAGGCCACCGCTGCCGGCGTTGTCGCCGCGGGCGAGGGGCTGACCCTGATTCTGGCGCTGACCCTGCTGGGTCTGACCCTGCTGGGCCAGTCCTCGCCGCCGTGGGTGCGCGTCGGTCTGTGGGTTGCGCCGCTTGCTGCCTGCGGGATGGGCCTGTCCCTCGCCTCGAACATCACCGAGGCCGCGGTGTACGGCGTCACCCCGCTCGGGATGAGCGGGGCCGCCGAGGGCCTGGGTCTGATCGCCCGCCGGATCGTCATCTACACCACCGGAGTGGATGCCGAGGCGCAGCGCCGCAATGCCGACGCGGTGCAGCAGCTCGCCTACCACCAGGCCGCCGCCGAGCGGCACCCGGATGAGGGGACCCGCACTGCTGCGCTGCGCAAGTCGTGGAAGCTCGCGCGGCAGGTCGGCGTGGGTGACCAGGTTCTCGGTGGCGCGCTTGTCGAGGTGCAGCGGGTACGGCTGCGGGAAGGGGCCGATGCGGCCCTCGCCACCATGTACGGCGGCCAGCACGACAGCCTGCCGGCGAGCCCCGTCAATGAGCTCAAGCCGGCCTCCGCCACGGAGCTGCTGCGTGCACGCCTTCGCGGCATGCATCCCGCCGACGCGATCCGCCTGGCGCAGGAGGCGCGCCCCGATGCGCCGCCGGCGGAGCTGGCTCACATGCTCGGCACCTACGGCGTGCCTGTCGACGCCATCGCGGTCGCCCTCGTCCTCGGCCAGCAGCCGACGGAGGGCGAGGCGCATCAATTCGATGCGGTGGATGCGCCGCAGGTCGGCGAGTTGGAGCCGTTGACGGTCGAGGCCGCGGTCGTCGAGGCCGCATCCGCCCTTGGACCGGACGCATCCGCCCGTGAGATCGCCGAGCAGGTTGCCCGCCGCAGGCGCCTTGTTGTCACCGAGCCCTACGTGCGCACCGCCCTGTCCCGGGCCCGTGCCGCGAAGAAGATGGAAGGCGGATACGCCTGATGCGCACTCTCCTCATCGCCCTCGCCGGGCTAGTCCTCGTCCTGCACCCCGAGCTGCTCGCGGACGTCCTCATGGCGGTGGGCCTGGCCGTGCTCACGCCCGTGGGGCTCTCGTTCACCGCCGGCCTCCTGCTGCGGCCCATGGTGGCGCGGCACCTCCGGGGGTGGGCAGCGTGAGCAACCGCCTTCCCCGGCGCTACAGGTTCGACAACCACCTCCCCGTACCGCGTGAGCCCGCGCAACTGCCGGTACAGCGCTCGCACGAGCTCTCCGTACCGGCGAACGAAGAGCCTTCGCAGCAGCCCCCGCAGATCGTGCACATCCACCAGGCGCCGCCGGACCGCACCCTGCAGCGGGTAGCGCTCGGTGCCGGCATGGGCGGCGGCGCGGTGGTCGCGGCCGTGTTCCTCGCCCCCATGCTCATTGCCCTGGTGCAGTCGCTCGTGCTCGGCATCATCAGCCTCGTGGTGGCGCTAGCTGTGGCGGCATGGGTTGTCGTGACGGTCGTCGGTGCGCTCGGCGGCGGCCGGAAGGGCGGCCGTCGATGACCGATAGCGTGAAGCTCGCGAAGGACTCTGCCGAGCGCCGCCGCCTGGCGCGGCTGCGTCACCTGGTCGTAGAGGCCCGCCAGAAGCCCGCGTACCGGCTCGCCGTGCGTCACGGCGCCTACGTCGTCGGCGGCGCTCGTGTCCTGTCCCGGCGGGCGTGGGAGGCCCGCACCGCGGCCACGCATCAGCGGATGATGCGGATCGCCGAGGCCGCGGGGAACGAAGAGCTGGTGCGCAAGTGGGAGCAGCGGGCATACGCGTACCGGTTCGCGCGGCATAAGCGGCGGATGGACCTGCTGCAGATGGCGCTGAACGCGCCGAAAGCGCTGCTGTCCGGGGTGGCCGCCGGCGCGGGTCTGCTGCTGGCCCTGGGCGTGCTGGTGGCCTGGTACAACCATGACACCCGCGACGTGCTCACCCCGTTGAACGCGGCCGTCGAATTCGTGGGCTGGATGGCGTTTCTGGCGTCCGTGATCTGGGGGCCGTTGCTGTATTCGCTGCCGGTCATGGCGCTGGCCGCGGTGTGGTCGGTCGGCCGCAACCAGCGCACCGCCCCCACTTGGGCGCTGCCTGTCGACGGTGATGAGCGGGACGTCGTCCCGGACGAGAACGCCATCATGCGGGCGTTGGGCAACCTGGGCATCGCGGCACTGAACAAGGCCATCAAGGAGGGGTGGAGGCCCCGGTGGGTGCAGCCCACCGTGCGCCTCGGCAACGGTTATCACACGCAGTTGCAGCTGCCGTTGGGTGTGACGGTCGAGATGGTCAATGCGAAGAAGCCGGTGCTGGCGCACAACCTGATGCGGAAGCCCGTCGAGGTGTGGCCGACCGAGCCACCCAAGCAGCCCGGCATCCTGGATCTGTGGGTGGCCGACCAGGGCTCGCTGTCCGGGCCGGTACCTGCGTGGCCGCTGCTGACCGAGGGCACCACAGACTATTTCAAGGGCGTGCCGGTCGCCGTCTCGCAGCGCGGCGAGACCATCGTCGGGAAGCTGATGGCGGCGAATTGGATCGTCGGCGGCATCATGGGCTCCGGCAAGACGTCGATCGTCGTCGCGCTGCTGCTCGGCGCCATCCTCGACCCCATCGTCGAGGCCGAGGTCTACGTGATGGCCACCAACGTCGACTACGACCCGCTCAAGCCCCGGCTGCGGGCCCTGGTCAAGGGCGACGATGACGAGCAGCTCGAAGCGGCGCTCAACCGGCTGCGGAGCCTCACGAACGAGGTCACCGAGCGCGGCAAGCTGCTGGAGGAGCTCGGCGGCGACTCACCCAAGCTGACCCGCGAACTGGCGGTGAAGGATCCGCGGATGCGGCCCCGGGTCGTCGTCTTCGACGAGTGCCACGAGCTGTTCATGCACAAGCAGTACGGCAAGGAAGCCGCCGAGCTGGCCATCCGGGTCATGAAAAAGGCCCGCAAGGTCGGCATCACCCTGATATGGGTCACCGTCTCCCCGACCGCCGACAGCATCCCGCGTGACGTCACCCGCAACACCTCGCACCGGGTGGCGTTCGCGGTGGGCGACCAGGTCGCCAACGATGGACTGCTCGGGTCGGGCAGGTACAAGGCCGGCGTCCGAGCGACCGAGCTGGTGCCCGGCCAGGACATCGGTACTGCGGTGACGGTGGGCTTCACCAGCAAGCCATTCGAAGTGATCCGCTCGCACTATGTCGCCCGCGACCCGGAGAAGAACCTCGACGAGGTCACGCCGGTTGTAGAGCGCGCGCTGAAGGCGTACCAGAACGCCGACGGCGTGTGGGAGGTGCCCACGTTCGAGCCCGCTGACCCGCTCGCCGATACGGCGGCCGTCGTCGGCGACGAGCCGCGCATGCTTGTGCACCAGGTGCTGCACCTGCTCGCCGAGCGCAACCCGGACGCCTACCGCGAGTGGGGGCCGGCCGACCTGAAGCGGGCGCTGGAGCCCTACGGGGCCGAGCAGTACAAGTCAGGTGGCCGCATGGTCGTCGCCGCCGACCGCCTCCAAGACGCCATCATCGAGCGCATGACGGAGGACGTCGCGGACGTCGAAGACGATGAGGGAGCCGACGACCTCTGAGGGAGTTCTCCCTCCCGCCTCCCTCGGTGCCACCTGCACAAACAGGCGTTGAGGGAGGCGAGGGAGGCGAGGGAGGCAACACCGCGGGAAACGGGAAACAGGCCCCTTCGCCTCCCCGACCCGCTTCCCTCCCTGTCGTCACGGAGTGTTCAGGGCGTGCCGGGCGCGCGCGATCACTCGATGAGCCTCGGCGCCGTACACCGCGGAGTCACGGGTCATCTCCCAGGTGCGCATGTACAGGGCGATGGTGTCGGCGTCCTCAAGCCAAAGTTCGGCGTGCCGGTCCTCGACGACCACGAGCCGCTCGTCGTAGATCCAGAACCCGTGCGTGGGGGCGATCTTCAGCGACGCTGAGAGCGGCACAATGCCGAGTTCCACGGTGTCCAGCCCGAGGACGCTGATCAGCCGGTCCAACTGCGCAGCCAGCACTGCATGCGGACACAGGGCGGCGTACAGCGCGGCCTCCCACATGATGATCTCGTAGCGTCGGCTCGCGTCGTAGAGCCCTTCCTGGCGCTGGATGCGGGCCCGCACCGCGTCCTCGGTATCGCGCGGCGACTGCATCAGCGCGGCGTGCCGGGTGAAGACGTTCCGCGCGTAGTCGGCGGTCTGCAGCATCCCGGGCATGATCCCGCACTCCCAGATACGCAACGTCTGGGTACGCGCATGCTCGGCACTGATGGCGTCCTGCACGGGGCGGTGGCCGGCGGCCAGCTGACGGCGCCAGCTGCGCATGTGCGACTCGAACGCACGCAGCCGGGCCACCAGCTCGCCTACCGCCTCGGGATGGCCGGTGACCTCCGCCCACGAGCGCAGATCATCGTCTGTGGCCGTCTGCTTGCCGTTCTCCAACTTGCTGATCTTCGACTGCTGCCACCCCAGCCGCGCAGCCAGATCTGTGCCGGTGAGCCGGCCCCCCGCGGCCGTCAGCCGCAGCTCCCTCAGTCGGTCCCCGAGGGCGGAACGAGCCTGCTGAAAGTCCGTGCTCACCGGCGTGCCACTCAGCTCTGCGCCGTGACTGCCTCGGCTGCGAACTTGTCGGACGGAACGGCGAAGTGCCAGGCAGCATCGCGGATCTGTGCATAGCGGTTGACGCGCATCGGCTCCGTGACCAGCTCTGCGCCCAGCAGGTTGTCCGAGTCGTCGAAGTTGAGCACCGCGGCCATGCGGGAGTCGAAGAGCCAGAAGTCCTCACGCGGGAGTTGCAGCCGCTCGGCTTCCGCGCGGGTGAGGTTGCGGATGTCCTCGCCGGCGGCGTTGTTCCGGTGCGCGCCCTCGAGCAGGTACCGCTGGCCTCGCGTCGGCGGGGTGTCGACCACGCGCACCCGCTCGAACCGCTTGCCCTGCTCGGTCTGCCGGCGGACGCCGGCAAGCCATGCGTTGTCGTAATCCCACTGCACGGGCTGGCCGGCAGCGAACTGCCGCCAGGTCGCGGTCTGCTCGTCGCTGGCGTAGCGGCGCCGGGTCTCCAGCCGCCAGGCGGTGTGCTCGAAGGATTCGAAGAGCCGCAGGAAGGCGTCTACGTCCACCATGTGCGGGGTGCGGTCCTTGGGCCCGAAGTCGACGAGGACTGTGCGGGGCACGACGATGGCAACCTCGCCTTCCTGGATGTGCTGCAGCTGAGCCAGGTCCTCGGGATCGGCCAGCGGTGGGCCGTGCACGATCACATCGTCGGAGCCCTGGTCTTCGTGTACCGAGGGGCAGCCGCCGCCGTCGGAGTCGCCGGGGCCGCTGCCGTTGTAGCGCAGACGTCGCGCCATGGGGTGCTCCCTTCGCCAGTTGATGTGACGAGCATGGCCGTCTCAACGGCGGCGCACACTGCCGCTGTCCCGAGTTCAGGAGGATATTCGAGCAACTCCCGAGGTAGGTCGAGCATATTGGAGAATTCCGCCTGTCCGACAGGCTGCTGCACTCCCTACGGTGCCGGTCATGGCGACCACGAAGAGAGCCCCGGGCGTCGACCCGGGCACTGCAGTTGAGCAGCTGCGCGACGCGCTCACGGGCGTCGACATCGTGCTGCCGTCGCTCGCTATCGACACCACGTCGCCGCGGCTGGCGCTCGTCCAGCTCGGCACAGTGCGGGCGGAGGTTGCGATGCAGCTCGCCGGCGCGCTCCGTGACCGCGGAGGAGACAGCGATGGGTGACGCCACGTGCGCGGGCGCCGCGGCGCTCCTGCCGTTCCAACCCCGGATGACGCTGCGGGTGTCCCGCGACGGAGGCCGTACCTGGGGCCGTACCCGTGTCATCGCACCGACCGCCGAACCCGCGCCGGCCGACGAAAACCTCGCCCTCTACCCGCCCTGTAAATGCCCGCGGCATCGCCGGGCAGGCGGCAGGGCCGGCTGATGCGGCCCGTGCTGCGGCGCCCGAGCGTCGTCCCTTACATCGCCGCCTGGAGCAGCGAGTGGAACGTCAGCCCTCCCGTTGTTCACCGCGGGTTCGGCATCGGCTACGCGGACGAGGTTCCCCAGGACCGTGACGAGCACGGGGTGGTGTGGGCGCGCAATTCCATCCGTCCGAAATCGGGGCGGCCGGACTTCGGCCGCGTGCATGCGCTGCGGCAGCGTCGCGCGATGCGGCGGCTGTTGTGCCAGGTCTGCGGCGAGCCCGCGGACCGCGACACTCGCGGCACGCTGTGGATCGTCGAGGACGCGCGCGGTGACTGGCCGGACTGGCCAGAGCGCATGGTCACTGCCCACCCGCCTGTCTGCCTGCCCTGCGCCCACCTGGCGGTCGAGGAATGCCCGCACCTACAGGAGGAGGGCTGGGTCGCCCTCCGCGTCCAGGCTCCCCGCATCGACGGCGTGCACGGCATGCGCTATCAGCGCGGCATGCCGCTGCCCCAGCCGGGCAAGGCTGAGACTCTGCCCTACGAGGACAACGCCGTGCGCTGGGTCCAGGCCAGCCACCAGACCCAGATGGTGCGCGGCTGCACCGTCGTCGACCTCGCCCGCGAGACGGCCACCGCCCGACGCCCTTGAGACTCCCGTCTCCTGCTGCGAACGCCACGTTCGCGGGCGGCCGCGGTAGGCCGCGACGGTCGGCAGGAGGCGGCCCCAGCACCACCCGCAACGACGCACCGAGGAGGACGCCTTGAGCACCATCGACGCGGAGGGCGCCACGACGGATGAAGAGAACGTCACCGACGGCGAGTGGTGGACGAAGCGGCGGTGGGTCAAGCACCCGGAGGTGCGTCTCGGCGTCGGCTGCGTAATCGACGACGTAGGGGAGCTCAGAGTCCGCGCGCGATTCGGCAAAGCCGAGTACACCGTCTTCAAGACCGAGGTGGAGCCGGCGACGGAAGACGAGATCCGTCGCGCCGCCGCGAAGATGCGGCCGCCGACGGGGTACCAGGCGCCCATCATTGACCACGTCCCCGCCCGCCGCCGCAGACGCCGCTGAACTGCCCGTCCGGCGACGAGACCGCCGCCCCTGCGTCAGGCCCATGGGCGGCGCCGAGCCCCGTCCCGGTGATGCCTTCCGGGGCGGGGCTCTACCTGCCGGTCACCACCCTTCGGGTGGTTCGGGTCCCATCAAGACCTCGATGTCTTGGCGAAGCTCCTCGTAGACCCACTCTGCATACGGCTTCTCAGTCTCCCCGTCCGGTTGCGGTACGACCGTCTCAAGGAACCGTTCGAGGCCCTGTTCGTCGTCGTACTTCAGCCGCAGTCCGAGTGCGTCCTTGAGGTAAGTCTGGCTTCCATCAGGAACCAAGTGCAGCAGAACGCGGAGCCGTTCGCGCGCAGCGTCCTCCTGGGGCATCCTCTTGTGGCCCCGCAGCTCTGCGTAGGCTTCCGATACCTTCAGCAGCAGGTCCATGCGGTGCTGGCGCATCCGCTCGTCCCCAGCACGCGTCCGCTCTTCGCGGATCTGACGGGCTGCCTCAGCGCGATCGCGCTCGTGCCGCTCCCTCTCTTCCTTGAGCGCCAGCTCGTGACGCTCGATCTCAGCCTTCAGTTGCTGATCAGCACGCCTCCGATCCCTCCACGCTAGAAAGATCGTGGTTCCGAGCCCAGCTAGCGCCACGTATGCCGTCAACTCCTGGGCCCAAGTCACTTGAGCTGCAGCGCTCTCTGCCAGAAGGTGTGCAGTGGAATGCATGACCGGAGCCTACGAGCGCCTATCGACTGGCGCCTGTGATTGCCGAGCATCTCCTAGTCGAAGATCCCTTCCGGGTCGAGGTCTTCCGGCTCCTCGATCTGCAGCCCCTGACGGGCCCGCGCATCCGGCGTCAGCCCCAACTCGCGAGCCCAGTAGCGCAACTGCGTCGACGCATCGCGCATGGCCGCCACGGAAGGGTTCTTCACCAGACCGGCGCCGCCCCGGGCCGCGTCCGCCGAGGAACGACCCTCGACGAGCGCCCCGCGCTTCGCGATATCCCGCTGCGCCGCATCGAACGCAGACCACCACGAGCAATAGGCCACCACCGCCGCCCGGTCCGTCTCCCGCACTCGCGTCGGATACGCCGCATGCTGCTCCGCCAGATGCTTCCACTCCGCCTTGCCCGCCCTGTCCAACTGCGCCGGGATCTTGTCCCAGTCCAGCCCCGGGCCGACAGCTATCCGCCGGCGCTCACGCTCCGCCTGCGTCACCGAGTAGAGCGGCTTACGTGCTGCTGGCATCGTTCACCCGCCTTTCAGAAACAGATCTTGAAGCCCCCGGCCATGCGATCCCCTCCCCCACGGTCATTCCATGATCACGGAAGGGGATCATCCCCCACCCCCGTGATCACGTGGCGTTCCATCCGCCGGGCTGCCGCTGGGCTGTGGATCGGTTGTGGCAGGGCTCGCAGAGTCCGCGGCCGTGCTGGGGGTCGTCGGGGTCGAGTCCTTCGACCTCGAGCTGCTTACGGCTCTTCGGGTAGTGATCGGCGACGGTCGCGGGTGCGCCTCGGCATTCGACGCACACCGGATCGCGGTCCAGTACGCCTTGGCGGAACCGTTCGCGGTGCCGTTGCCCGTAGCCGCGTTGCCGTGCGGTTCCTCGTTGCCTGTCTGCCTGCCTCGTGTGTACGGGGCATGGCTTGCTGTGCTCGCATCCGGGGCGCGAGCATGGTGGCTTGGGTCTGCTGGGCATGTGGTGCTCCTGTCGGTGGTGGTGCTCCCGTCCGCCCGTCCGTCGGGTGACGGTGGGCGGACGGGTCGGCGCTGGTCAGGTCTGTGCGAGAAATGGAGGTGACTCGCTCTCTGGCCATCGCTCCCGCTTACGGCTGGCCGTGCCATGGCGGCCGTAGAAGGTGGCGTTGACGCCGGATCTATGGGCTCAGGCCGCAGCGTCTGCCGGGTCAGCAGCCATGCGCGTGATGTCGTCATCGCTCATGCCGTGCAGTTCCTCGGGCTTGGCCAGTGCCGCCTGCATGCCCATGTGCATGCGCGACTGCATGTCGGTGCGACGGGCGTGGATGGCGCCGGCTTCGGCATAGACCTTGGCCGAGCTGGGCCGAGTGGACAGGTAGTCGGCTACGACGTCGTCCCAGTCCATGTCATGTGCCCGCTTGCCGATGGCGCGGGCCAGGATGGCGTCTCCTGCCTGCTCGGCCTGCGCCAGCATGCGGGCGGCGTCGGCTTGTTTACGGATGCCGGCGGCCCGGTCCTGCGCGTCGCGGATGGTGGTGTCGAGGCTGGCCTTGTTGGTGGCGGTGGCGCGCTCGAGGTCGAATCCCCACAGCTTCCGCTCGAGCTTGGGGAACGCGTCGTCGTCGGCGGCATGCTGCTCCTTGAGTACCTTCCGCAGTGCCGCGCGGGTGGTGGTGTACAGCCGTGCGGCCTCGACCTTCCTGCGCTCTGCGTGCATGTTCCGGTCACTGCGGATGTTCCGTATGCCCTGCTGGTACAGGCCGCGGATGTTCGCCGACTTCGTCTCGCCCGGGGTGGGCTGGGGTGTGGCGGCGCGGGTGGCCTGGGTGAGGAACTGGGCCGTCTTGCTTGGCATGGTGGTACTCCTGTCGGTCAGCCGCGGGCCCGCTGTGAGACCTGCGTGTGGTTGTCGGTGATGACGTCGGCGGGGACGACGCCGGCGATGGACGCGGCGACGGTGTAGTCATCGGACTCGGCGGCGGTTTCGGGCGACCAGCCGGTGAACCCGGCCGAGGGTGCGGGGGACAGCACTGCGGTACGGGAGCCGCTGGCGGTGGCGTTGGCGGACAGGGCCGCGGTGGTGCCGTTGGTGACGGTCGCGATGGTGGTGCCCGCGGGTACGCCGCCGGCGTCGACGGTGCGGCCGACGTCTGCGGCCGAGAAGGTGCCGGAGCCTGCGGTGATGGCGGTGGATGCGCTGGTGGTGGTGAGGGTGACGGTGCGGGTCTCGTTGCTGCGGCCGGTGGCCATGGTTGCCTCCAAGAGGGTTACGCCGCGTCCGGGCGGCTGGGGGGTGTGGTCGGGTGCGGCCCGGTTGAGCTTGGCGCGGTGCCGTGCTGCGAGCCCGGGTTGCCGGGCCTGGTCGAGCTCGGCGCGCTGCCGGGCACGGTTTGCCCGCCGGGCGACGGCTGCGGCTATCTGCTCCTCGGCGGTCACGGGGTCTGGACCTCCCGTGATGTGGAGTTGATGAACGCCGCGCCGAGGCTGGTGGTTTCGTCTGAGGACAGGGCCACGGCGGCGATCTCGGTGTCGTCGTGGAAGATGATCAGCAGCGTCATCCCGGACGGGTGGAATCGCAGTTCGGTGTGCGTGACGAGGTCGAGCGTCTTGCCCTCGACCTCGACGGTGCGACCGAGCGGAACGGTGGGGTCGATGGTCATGGGAATCTCCTGTCAGGCGCATTCGAGGTGGACGTCGACGCCGTCGCGGATGAGGTCGTCAGGTAGCGGTTGACCGCAGGCCGAGCAGGAATCAGAGAGAGGGTGCATTTCAGCGTCCACAGCGGCCCCAGCGTCCACGGGTGGGGATTCGTGCAGGTCAGGGGCGCTGTCGGTGGCGGACGCTGTGAAGAGGTCAGCGTCCACCCCAGCGTCCACAGCGTCCGCCGCGGGGGCGGGGGTGGACGCTAGCGGGGATCCCTCAGCGTCCCCCCTGTTTTCACTGGTCAAGCCCTGTTTCTCGGCGCCGGTGGACGCTGTGGACGCTGTTTCGCACCTTCTATCTGCTGATGCGGTGAGCTTGTACATGCGCTGTCGCTTCGGACGGGGTCCGCGCTCGGAGTCGTCGACCTCGACGCCGATGGTGCGCAGGGCGGGAGCGAGCCGCTTGAGCTGTCCGCCGGCGCGGGTGGCGTCCTTGGGCCACTTCTTCGGGGGCTTGTCCGGGGTGATGACGGAGTCGAGGATCTGCTGCGCGGTGAGCTTCAGCCCAGCTGGCCCGGCGCGGTCGACCAGGGCGACGACGGCCTGTGCGAACGGCTCGCCGTCGAGGACATCGGCGATGGCATCGCGGGCACTGGCCTTGTACGACTCCAGTGTCCGCCAGCCCTGCACTTTGTCGACGGCGGCCAGGACGCGGGCGAAGTCCGCCATGCGCGGGCGCTCGGCGAGCCGGATGTCCGGCAGCACGGTCAGCACGTCGGCGAGCAGTTCGAACAGGGAGGCCAGGATCGCGGCGTGCGCGTCGGCGTAAGCCTCGTCCAACTCGGCTTCCTCGCGCCGCTTGCTGTCGGAGATCAGGCTGAGCTCGATCGTCAGGAGCCGCTCGGCGAGGTCGCCGGCCAGCGCGCCGGCGTCGATGGTCGTCATGGCCAGCACCCGGCGGAACTCCAGCACAACCACGTCATCGTCGGTGTACAACGCTCTGTCGACGATGCCGTCGCCGGTGACCGCCCGGCACAGCGCGTCGGACAGCCAGTCCGGCACGATGCTGATGTTGTCGATGCACAGCGCCCAGGAGTTGAACGCCTGCGTGGCCCAGGACTTGATGTCCCGCGGGGCGGTGCGCTTCGGCGCACCGGATGGGTCGATGATCCCGATGACCATCTTCGCGGAGTAGGACTTGCCGGTGCCCTGTTCGCCTCGGAACGTCAGGATCGGGTGCGGCAGGTCAGGGATGAATGCGGCCAGCAACCAGGCGACGAGCAGGTGAAAGCCGTCCTCGTCCATGTTCAGTAGGTCCCGCAGCTTGGCCAGCCCGTCACCGTCGCGGATGGGCAGCGGCAGGGGCTTCATGGCACCCGAGCGGCGGAACAGCACCGGGGAGCGGGCGCCCCGGTGCCAGTGTCCGGGGCTAACGATGACGCACTCGCCGTCGGCGCTGCCGAGGTCGACGATGATGCGGTCGCCGTGCCGGGCCGTGCGCAGGTGCGGCACCCGCGGTTCGGCCGAGGCGGCAACACCTTCGAGGACGGTCATGGCATCGGCGAGCGCGGACTGAGAGGGCACTGCCCCGCCGTGGGTGTCGGTGTACATGCGGGCCAGCAGGGAGCGCAGCCCGGCCCGGCCGCGCAGGGCGTACACGGTGTTCGGCCCGTCCTTCTTCACCCCGTAAGGCCGGCCGTCGTCGCTCATGAACAGGTCGAAATCCTTGCGGGCAAGCGCGACCAGTTGGGACGCCTGCGACGGCCCGCGGCCCTTGCCCTCGTCGACTTCTCCGCCGGCCGCCTTGACGATCTCCTTGGCCTGCTGCTCGGTGTCGTCGGTCACGGGCGCGTCCTCTGGGGTGCATTGCGGGCGCTGTCGACGGTCCGCTCGGCGGCCCGCGGAGGGTGGCCGACGACAACCGCGGCGTCGATGAGAGCCCGGGTGAAGGTGGCGCGGTCCAAGTCGCTCTCGTGCGCGCGGCAGGCGGCCCAGTAGAGGCGGTTGTTCAGCTCGCCCTCGCCGGAGTCGAGTACGAATTTCACCAGGCCAACCAGCGCTCCGCCGGGACTGCGTACCGCTCGGGCCAAGCCGCTCGGCGGGGCGGGCCGTGGGGGCGGCATCAGCAGCGCCAGCAGCTCGTCCGGGATCGGATGCACGGTTGGGGCGCCAAGCTTCGGATGAACGACGTACTCACCGGAGCGCCCCCGGCTCCCAGGGCCGACCAGATAGCCGGCAGTACCGCGCACGTCTATGCCCGGGGCGACCTTGGATGCCGAGTTGCTCACCGTCACTCCGGCCGGTCCGGTGAACCACAAGTGCAGCCCGCCGGACGGGGTGCATACCGCGACGGTGGGCGGGATGGTGATGCGCAGCTCGAGGGCGAGCCGGTTGAGCTCGGCTACGCCGTCGACGCCGTTCTTGCGGTCCAAGTCGAGGCCGATGAGCGGGGCCCGACCGCTGCCGCAGGCGACGCCGTAGCCCGCGGCGTGCGGGGCGGCATCGAACTGTGCCCGGAGGCCGGCGGGCTCCGCCGTGGCGTCGTGTACGCCGTGCCCGAACTGGCCGCACTCGCCCTTGCATTGGTGGCCGTTCACGTGCGGTGACCGGATCGCGGGGACCTTGCCGCAGGACAGCGGGAAGACAGGAAACCCGCGGTCCGCGGCGTCGAGGGCGTGGTCGAGGGCGTTTTGCCAGTTGTTCATGCCGCCCTCCCGACCGCGGCCTTGCGGGGCCGCAGCTCGTACTGCGTGCCGCACGGTCCGGTGACGAGGCCGAGGTGTACGTGCCGATGCCAGGCCCCGCACGGGCAACGGCCGGTGAATTCGACCCGGCCGCGGGTGGCGAGGGCTATCGGGCGCACGACGGGCACGCCGTCCATGGGCTGCGTTACGGTGGCTGTAGCCACGTCGCCCGCCGCGAAGATGGCTTCCTGAGACCCGCGTGATTCGAGCACGCGGGTCTCTGTGCGTTCGGTCATGCTGCGGCGCCTCCGACCTTCGCGGCGTCGTAGCGGTCTATGTCGTCCCAGCGTGCGCGCAGGTACCTGCCCACACGGAACATGTACGGGCCGAACTCGACTTTGCGGTGGTGCCAGTCCCGGACGGTCTTCTCTGGTACCTGCCAGTGCTCGGCCATCTCGGGGACGGTGGCGAGCGGCCTGCGCCCATCGACTCGTGGGAGCGTCTTGCGAGACACGAATGATCTCCCGAAGAACTAGAAGTTCTGTCATGGAACATCTTGATCCATGAGGGTTCATCGAGACCGATAATGCCCGACCCTTGCGATGTTCCGCAAGAGGCATCTATGGTTCCCTCGTGGAACATCCCGAAGGAGCTGAGCCCGTGTCCGTAATCGCAGAGCGAGTCAGGGAGGCACGCGCCCGCCATGGGTTCACCGCGCAAATCCTCGCCGACAAACTCAAGCACGTGGGTGTTCCTTGGGACCGAGCCACCGTGACAAAGGTGGAGACAGGGCGGCGGCAGAACATCACCGTCGTCGAGCTGCTAGCTCTGGCCCGTGTGCTGGACGTAGCGCCTGTACATCTGCTTGTGCCGGTCGACGACCGCCCTTATCAGGTGACTCCCGGACACGAGGCGAGAGAGGGCTCGCCGGCGGTCGAGCCAGAGGTGCGCGACGCGGCCAGAGTGCGCGCGTGGGTGCGTGGTGAGGAGCCATTGCCGAGCACGGATCGCCGGATCTTCCGGAGCGAGGTGCCGCTCGACGAGATGAGGCCTACGACGACCGTGCGGTTCGGCGGGCGCCATGGCTCGGCGGAGCTGGAAGAGGCGTTCCGGGAGGACCAGAAGCGCCGCAGCGAGGAGGAGGCGGGTGATGGCGAAAGTAGTTGACCGCTGGCACCTGAGCCGGCCGCCCGCGGATGCTGAGCCGTGCGAGGATCACAGCACGAAGACCAAGACGCTCATCCCTTCTGCAGACCACGGTACGGGCAAGCGATGGCAGGTGCGCTACCGCGACCCGTCGGGCGAGCAGCGGAAAGAGAACTTCGAGAAACAGGCGCAGGCCCTGGCGCGTGCGGCCGAGGTTAAGGCGGAGCTGGACCGCGGCGAGTACGTCGACCGCAAGACCCGCCGACAGACCTTCCGGGAGTACGCGGAGACATGGCGTGAGGCTGCGACGCAGCGAGAGGTAACGGACGCGAAGACCGAGCGCGCTCTGCGCCTGCACGTCTACCCGATCTTGGGTGATAGGCCGATAGCTGGCATCACGCGGACTGACATACGCGCCTGGGTCAAGGACCGCTCTACGGTGCTGGCCCCGATATCCCTTCGGAAGCCGTACAACGACCTGTCGTCGGTGATGTCCGCGGCCCTCTACGACGGCGTCATTCGCAAGAACCCGTGCCACAACATCGACTTGCCGGAGATCCGTAAGCCCGAGGTCGTGCCGCTCGCCCCCGAGGTGGTTCGGGCACTGCTGGAGTCCGCGTCCCCGCGGTACCGCGCGCTGATCCGGCTTGCTGCGACGACCGGCCTACGCGGCGGCGAGCTGTTCGGGCTTGAGGGCCACGTCGACCTGAGCGCCGGCACGGTCGAGGTGGAGCAGCAACTCGTAGGCCCGGACAAGGGCCGCCCGTACCTGGCGGAGCCGAAGACGGACAAGTCCTATCGGACGGTGCCGCTGTCCGCCTCGGCGATCGCTGCCGTGCGGGCGCATCTCGAGGAGTTTCCACCGCGTGAGGCAGAGGTCGAGGATAAGACGGACCGCCGCCGGCCGCGGATGAGGAAGGCCCGGCTGCTGTTCGTCAGTGAGTCCGGGGGGCCGATCCGGCGGGGATCCTGGGCGAAGGTGTGGGCCTGGCAGGTGAAGCGGGCGGACAAGGCTCTTGAGGCGGCCGGATCGCCGCTGCGAGTTCCGGAGGGCACGACCCTGCATGACCTCCGGCACTTCTACGCGTCCGTGCTGATCGAGCACGGTGCGTCGATCAAGAAGGTTCAGCGGCGCCTCGGTCACGCTAAGCCATCGATCACGCTGGATCTCTACGTCCATCTGTACGAGGACGGCGAGGACGACACGGCCGTTCTCATCGACTCCGCTCTGAACGGTGTGCCCTCAAAGTGCCCTGTGAAGGTGGCGGCGTGATGAGTTGCCAGCTCAACCAGACTGAGACGGCGCCTGTGCGGAGGCGCCCGCCCCGACCTACTCGTGATGCAGGTGGTCGGCGAAGAGGTTGCCGGAGCGGTGCTCATCATGAAACCGCTGGGAGAGGGACATCAGGCATCCGAGCCTTCCGTGAAGAGCTCCTCGGCGGCGGAGACCGTGGCAGCCCGCACCACCCAGGTGGCAAGGATGTCGAGGTCCCGGCAGGTGAGCACCTGCTCTTGCTGCTCGTCGGTGAGCTCGACCCCGCGTGCTTCGAGGATGCGGATGATGTCGTCGGCTCGCCCCTTGATCTCTCCTTCTGCGCGCAGGCGCATGGATGTCTCGGAGCGGAAGAAGGAAAGGTCGGCTGCCATCAGGTCCCTCCAGAGGTGCAGTGCCGGGGTGGGCCCCAGGCCGAGTTCCGTGAGTTCGGCGAAGCGGAATGCCGTCTCGTTGTCGATCTTCTTCAGGGCGGCGCACAGCACCCTCAGTATGGCACCGGCGTTCTCGTCCTTAGCGTGAGTAATCGCCGAAAGCGTGGCAAGGGGGATGTCCTCGACCGCGGATTCCACGTCGGTGACGACGGGCACGTTGTGCGGGCCCAGGACGAACGGGCGGACCTGCAGGCTGGTCCAGTCGGCGATGCCGATGCGGAGCGGTTCTGCCGCCCAGCGGGCGGTAGCTGTGTCCTGGGTTACGACGAGGAGTACGGCGGGGAGTTCGTACTTGGCGTGCAGGAACGCCAGGTAGTAAGGCCAGCTGAATGCCTTCTTCGGATCGCGTTTGCCTTGGGCTTCGACCGCGAGCAGGAAACTGTCGCCGTCCGTGGTGTCGAACTGGAGCAGTGTGTCGAGTCGCCGCTCCATCGTCCTGATCTCTGTCAGATCTGGCGTGAGGATGGATACGGCCGCCGGTTTCGCCAGCGGGATACCCAGCGACCGGAACGTGCGGGCGAAGACACCGGGATCGTCTTGGAAGATCCGGTGCATCGCCTCGTGGTTTGAGCTGACCATGTGGTGGACGCTATGGCGGAGTTCGAGAAGGTGATCGTTTCTCCTGTCTGGAGATCACTGGATCAGGTGAAGTGGGAACGTGTCCGCGACGGTCGACGCCCTCACATCCCGCCTCACCTCTCGCTGAGGGCACCGTTGCGCGCGGGAAACAGCGGTGATCCCACCGGGTAACGCCGCCCCCGCAAGCTCAAGGGCATGAGCCGAAACGGGACCGGGCGGGAGCCGCGCCGCGAGCCGCGCGGCGCCGCGCGGCGCATCGTCGTCATCGGCGCCGGCATGGCCGCGGGCCGCCTCGCGCAGCGACTGGCCACGGTCTCGGCCGGCCGGCCGCTCGACCTGACCCTGATCGGCGAGGAGCCGCACGCCCCGTACAACCGCGTCCTCCTCGCCGACGTCCTCGCCGGCCGCTACGCCCCGGACGTCATCCGCCTCCCTGCCCCGCCCGCCGCCGTCACCCGCCGCCACGCCCGCGCCGTCCGCATCGACCGCGACACCCGGACCGTCCAGTGCGACGACGGCACCAGCGTCCCGTACGACCGCCTCGTGCTCGCCACCGGCTCCAACCCCGTACTCCCCCCGCTCCGCGGCCTCTTCCAGCCCGGTGGCGGGGACCTGCCCGCCGGCGTGCACCCCTTCCGTACGCTCGCCGACTGCGAGGCGCTGCGGGCCGCCGCGGGCGACGGGACCAAGGCCGTCGTCATCGGCGGCGGTCTGCTCGGTGTCTCCGCTGCCCGCGCCCTCGCGCTGCGCGGCGCGCACGTGGTGCTGGCGCACCAGGGCGAGCACCTCATGGAGCGGCACCTCGACACCCACGCCGCCGATCTCCTCCGTCGCCATCTGGAGGATCTGGGTGTTGAGGTGCACACCGAGTGCCGGGTACGCGGGCTGCGCACCCGGCAGGAGGACGAAGCCGTCGCCGACCGCACCGTCACCGCCGTCGAGCTCGCCGACGGCTTCGCCCTCCAGTCCGATCTCGTCATCCTCGCCTGCGGTGTACGGCCCCGCGTCGGCCTCGCGCAGGCCGCCGGGCTCGCCGTCCGCAAGGGCGTCGAGGTCGACGACCAGCTCCGGACCAGCGACCCGCACATCTACGCCATTGGCGACTGCGCCGAGCACGACGGCACCACGTACGGGCTCGCCGGGGCGGCCGTCGAGCAGGCTGAGGTGGCCGCCCAGGTCATCGCGAACCCGCACACCGGCTCCCGCTACACCGGCACCCGCGCCCTGACCCGCCTCACCCTCGGCGCCGAACCGGCCGACACCCCCTTCGACCTGGCCGCCTTCGGCGACACCACCCCCCACCCCGACGACGACGTCGTCCACCTCACCGACGCCACCCGCCGCACCTACCGCAAGGTCGTCGTCCGAGGCGACCGCCTCGTCGGCGGCATTCTCCTCGGCGACCTCGCCACCGTGGGGAACCTCGCGCTCACCTGGGAGACCGACGAAGCCCTCCCCGACTCTCCCCTGCTCCACCTGATCACCGACAACGGAGGCTCCTGACGATGACCGGCAACGCACAGCGGATCGTCCTCATCGGCCACGGCATGGTCGGCCAGCGTTTTCTGGAGGCGCTGGCCGACCGGGGACTGACCCGCACCCACCGCGTCACCGTCCTCGCCGAGGAGGCGCGGCCGGCCTACGACCGCGTCAAGCTCACCTCGTACTTCTCCGGCACCACCCCGGACGAGCTGTCCGTGACCCCCGAGGGCTTCATCGACGAGAACGGGATCGAGCTGCACCTCGACGACCCGGCCGCCGCCGTCGACCGCGGCACCCGCACGGTCACCACCGAATCCGGGCGCACGCACACCTACGACACCCTCGTCATCGCCACCGGCTCGTACCCCTTCGTCCCGCCCGTCCCCGGCAAGGACGCCGCCGGCTGCTTCGTCTACCGGACCATCGAGGACCTCCTGGCCATCGAGGAGTACGCGAAGAAGCACGCCACCACCGGGACGGTGGTCGGCGGCGGCCTGCTCGGGCTCGAAGCCGCGGGCGCTCTCCAGGGGCTCGGACTCGACACCCACATCGTGGAGTTCGCGCCCCGGCTCATGCCCGTCCAGGTCGATGAGGGCGGTGGCAGCGCGCTGCGGCGCACCATCACCGGCATGGGTCTTGAGGTGCACACCGGCGTCGGCGGCAAGGAGATCAAGACCGACGCCCAAGGCGCCGTGCGCGCCATGGCGCTCTCCGACGACTCCGAAATCGCCACCGATCTCGTCGTCTTCTCCGCGGGCGTACGGCCCCGCGACCAGCTCGCCCGCGACGCGGGCCTCGACGTCGGCGAGCGCGGCGGGGTCGCCGTCGACGAGCAGTGCCGTACGACCAATGACCCCGCCGTCTTCGCCATCGGAGAGTGCGCCCTTGCCGCGGACGGTCGGGTGTACGGGCTTGTGGCGCCCGGGTACGAGATGGCGGAGACGGCGGCCAAGGCGATCGCCGCGGAGGATGACAAGACCGGGTTCAGCGGCGCCGATCTCTCCACCAAGCTCAAGCTCCTCGGCGTCGGCGTCGCCTCCTTCGGTGACGCGCACGGGGCCGCCGACGACTGCCTCGACGTCGTCTACTCCGACTCCCGCGCCGGCATCTACAAGAAGCTCGTCGTCGCCCAGGACGGCACCCTCCTCGGCGGTGTCCTGGTCGGGGACACCGACTCGTACGGCCTGCTCCGCCCTCTCACCGGCTCCATCCCCCCGGTGTCCCCCGAGTCGCTCGTGCTCCCCGCGGGGGCCGGTGCCCCGGCCGCCCTCGGCCCGTCCGCGCTCCCCGACGACGCGGTCATCTGCAACTGCCACAACGTCACCAAGGGCAGCATCAAGAGCGCCGTCACCGACCACGAGTGCACCACCGTCCCCGAGGTGAAGAAGTGCACCAAGGCGGGCTCCGGCTGCGGCAGTTGCGTCAAGGTCCTCACCACGCTCGTCAATGACGAGCTCGAAGCGCAGGGCGTCACCATCGACAAGGGCCTGTGCGGCTGCTTCACCTACACCCGCGCCGAGCTCTACGAGATCGTCCGCACGCTCCGTATCACCTCCTACGCCCAGCTCCTCGACAGCCACGGCCGCGAGGAAGCCAAGCGCAGCGACGGCTGCGAGGTCTGCAAGCCGACGGTGGCCTCGATCATCGCCTCCCTCGCCCCGTCGATCGGCGCCGAGGGGTACGTCCTCGACGGCGAGCAGGCCGCGCTGCAGGACACCAACGATCACTTCCTCGCCAACATGCAGAAGAACGGCTCGTACTCGATCGTGCCGCGCATCCCCGGCGGCGAGATCACCCCGGAGAAGCTGATCGTCATCGGTGAGGTGGCGCGGGACTTCGGGCTGTACACGAAGATCACCGGTGGGCAGCGCATCGATCTCTTCGGCGCCCGGGTCGACCAGCTGCCGCAGATCTGGGGGCGGCTGGTCGACGCGGGCTTCGAGAGCGGGCATGCGTACGGGAAGGCGCTGCGGACGGTCAAGTCGTGCGTGGGCTGGACCTGGTGCCGGTACGGGGTCCAGGACTCCGTCAAGATGGCCATCCAGCTGGAGCTGCGCTATCGCGGGCTGCGGTCGCCGCACAAGCTCAAGTCGGCGGTCTCCGGGTGCGCGCGGGAGTGTGCGGAGGCGCAGTCGAAGGACTTCGGGGTGATCGCGACCGCCGGGGGCTGGAATCTGTACGTCGGCGGCAACGGCGGCGCCACGCCGCGGCACGCCGACCTCCTCGCCCAAGACCTCAGCGACGCCGAGCTGGTGCGGCTGATCGACCGCTTCCTGATGTTCTACATCCGCACCGCGGACCGGCTGGAGCGGACCTCGGTGTGGCTGGAGCGGATCGAGGGCGGGCTCGATCACGTACGGGACGTCGTCGTCCACGACTCGCTCGGCCTCTGCGCCGAGCTGGAGGCGATGATGGCCGACCACGTCGCCAACTACCGCGACGAGTGGGCCGAGACGCTCGCCGACCCGGACCGGCTGCGCCGCTTCGTCTCCTTCGTCAACGCCCCCGGCACCCCCGACCCGTCGGTGCGGTTCGTGCCCGAGCGCGACCAGGTCAAGCCTGACCTGGACCTCTTGCAGATTCGTCCCCTGGAAGGAGCCGCGGCCCGATGACCCTGGCACCGGAACGCATCACCCTCCGCGTCGAACTCCGTCTCGACCGCGGCTGGCACAGCATCTGCGAACTCTCCGACCTCACCCCGGGCCGCGGCGCGGCGGCGCTGCTGCCGACCGGCGAGCAGGTCGCGGTCTTCCTGGACCGCGCGGGGCGTACGTACGCGATCGGCAACCGCGACCCCTTCACCGGAGCGTACGTCCTCTCCCGGGGGCTGCTGGGCGCCGCGGGCGGGCGCCCGTTCGTGGCGTCGCCGCTGCTCAAGCAGCGCTTTGATCTGGAGACGGGGCGCTGCCTCGACGACGAGGAGGTGGCGATCCCGGCGTACGCGACGCGGACGCTGTGATCGTCACGGCTTGATCCAGAAGGCGACCCGGATCCCGCTGGTGGAGTTGATCCGCTCGTTGATGCCGTAGAGGCGGCCGTCGGCGGGGCCGTAGCCGAGGTTCTGGGTGAGCACCGGCGCCGTCGTCAGCACGTGCGGCGGCGCGCCCGGCCGGGCGTAGTGGATGCAGGAGTACGGCAGCGCGTCGCCCGAGCCGCCGCCGGTGCCGCTCGGGCAGTCGCCGGCCAGCCACCACCGGTCGCCGTCGGTCGCCGCGCCCTGCATCGCCCAGACAGGGGAGGAGTACGCGGCCGTGGCGCCGCCCTTCGGCAGGCCTGTCGACTCGTCCAGCGCCCAGCGGACGACCCGGCCGCCGGCCGCGCCCGGCTTGTACTCGGCCGAGACCAGGGCGTCCGCTCCGCTGCGGTCCAGGCTGAGGGAGTTGAGGCAGGGGGTGGTGCCGGTGACGACGGTGCAGGCGGCCGTGCCGGCCGTGGTCTGGTACTGGCCGATCATCGGCAGCGCGTAATTGCTCCAGCGGGCGGAGGAGGTCGAGCCCGAGATGCCGACGGCTTCCGTGCTGGAGTTGACCTTCCAGATGTGGGCGAGGTCGTAGACCTGCAGGTAGCGGCCGTTGGCGACGAAGAGCTTGGTGCCGTACCAGACGACGCCGTCGGCGTGCGTCCACTGGGCGGCGGTGAAGTTGCCGTTGCCGTTCGCGTCCAGGGTGGGCCGCGCCAGCAGCAGGTGGTTGTAACGGATGGCGCCGCCGTCGGCGTTGACGAGGCTGACCCGGGCGAACTCGTTCGCCACCGCGCCGGGTGTGCCCATGCCGCGGCTGAAGTGCCAGGACGCGGCGAAGGCCTTGCGGCCGTCCCAGAGGCCGTCGGGCTTCGCGTCGTACGAGCCGGTCAGGCCCTGCGGGGTCCAGCCGCCGGCCGTCGTGTACGAGTTGGAGGTGTCGTCGGCCTTGTCCCAGCAGAAGCCGCCGGGGCTGAGCGACGCCTTGAGGCCGGTGCCGTGGCAGAGCCCGGCGGAGCCGGTGCGGCCGCCGGAGGTGAGGACCTGGGTGGCGTTGCGGACGGCGACGGCCGGATTCTTTTCTACGGCGGTCAGCGCCTTGCCGTAGTCGGCGAAGGTGGTGCCGGGGTCGAGCTTGAACTTGCCCACCGTCGCCGCATCGACGGGCGCGAAAGGAAGCGCGGTGGGGGCAGCGGGGGCGGCGCTCGCCGCCGGGAGCCAGGCGGCCACCGCGGCGGCGGCCGCGGTCAGTGCGGCACCGAATGTCATTCGCCATGAACGCGTCACGTCGGCAGAGCGTACCGGCGGATGGGGCACCGCCCCAGACCCCTGCCGCGCGTTCCTTCACCTCTCCCGCCGCCGCTCGTACTCTGTGCGCCATGTCTCCCTGGAGCGCACGCGACATCCCTGACCAGAGCGGCCGTACGGCCGTCGTCACCGGGGCCAACAGCGGCATCGGATACGCCGCCGCCCGCGAGCTCGCCCGCGCGGGCGCGAGAGTGTTTCTCGCCTGCCGCAGCGAGCACCGCGGCAGCGAGGCGCTGGCCCGGCTGCGCGCCGAAGTCCCGGCGGCCGAGGCCGAGCTGCGGCCGCTCGACCTGGGGGATCTGAAGTCCGTACGGGCCTTCGCGGACGCCCTCCCCGGCGACCGGCTCGACCTGCTGCTCAACAACGCGGGCGTGATGGCGGTCCCGTACGGCGAGACCGCCGACGGCTTCGAGACGCAGATCGGGGTGAATCATCTCGGGCACTTCGCGCTGACCGGGCTGCTGCTGCCGCGGCTGCAGGCCGCCGACCGGGCCCGGGTGGTGAGCGTCTCCAGCCTGATGCACTTCGCGAGCCAGGTCGACCTCAACGACCTGCACATGCGCACCCGCTACCGCCGCTGGGTCCAGTACGGCCGCTCCAAGTCGGCGGACCTGCTCTTCATCCACGAACTGGCCCGCCGGCTGGCCCGCGCCGGCTCCGGCATCATCGCCGCCGCCGCCCACCCCGGCTACGCCGCCACCAACCTCCAGGCCGCAAGCGTCCAGTCGGAGCACCGCCCGTTCGCCGAGCGCATCTTCGCCACCGGCAACCGCCTGATCGCCCAGTCCGCCGACGCCGGCGCCCTGCCGACCCTCTTCGCCGCGACGGCCCCCGGCATCCACCCGGACACCTTCATCGGCCCCCGGATCATGGGCTGGCGCGGCGCCCCGAGCACGTCGCAGCGGGCGAAGTGGACGCTCAACGACGCGGCGTCGCAGCGGCTGTGGGAGGAGTCGGAGCGGCTGACAGGGGTGTCGTACGAGGGGCTGGGGTAACGGCCGCTCTCACGCCACCTCGATCCGGAGTTCATGCTGCCCGGTGAGCCCCGCCGGGATCCGAGCGGGGGCGGGGCGGCCGTCCAGCGTGCACGAGGCGACGCGGCTGCCTTCGCCCTCGACGGTGAGGTCGAGCGTCGCGCCCCGGTACGCCAGCCCGGACAGCGTGACCGGCCCCCAGTCCGGCGGCAGGCTCGGCGCGAAGGACAACCCGCGATGTCCGGCGCGGAGACCGAAGAGCCCCTGGTGGATCAGGCGCAGATAGCCGGTCGCCGACCAGGTCTGGTCCGGCTGCGAGTCCCACTGCCTGCCGACCTGCCAGCCGCCGTCCACCGCGCCGGTACGGGCGTTGTAGATCTCCCAGAAGTGGCCGTCGCCGTGCCAGAGCTCCGCGATGTCGGTCACCGTACGGGCGAAGAGGTCGGTGCGGCCGCCGCGCGCGGCCGCGTGGCCCCACATGGCGGTGGTCATCGGCCAGACGATCACGTTGTGGCGGCCGGGGCGGGCGTCGTCGAAGCGGTCGAAGTGCGGCCAGACGTTGACGACGCCGTGCGGTTCCTGGTGGGTGCCGTCGAGGAGCGTACGCACCTGGCGCCGGGACGCGACGCCGCACAGCACGGCGAAGGCGAGGCCGTTGGTCTCCTGGTGCGGCTCCAGGCGGCCGGCCTTCGGTCCCGTGCCGTGGATGAACGAGCCGTAGCTGCCGGCCTCCGGCCGCCACAGGTGGCGGTTGACCGCCGTCCGCAGCTGGGCCGCGGCCGCGCGCCAGCGGCCCGCCGCGCGCCGCTCGCCCGCCTTGGCCGCCAGGTCGGCGGCGGCCAGATGGGCCGCGTAGTAGAGGCAGTTGGTGGACAGCGACAGCATCTTGTCGGTGTGCGGGTGGTCGAGCACGAAGGACGAGTCGTTGGCCGGGTCGTAGGGCGGGCTCGGGTAGCCGGCGATGCCGTCCTGCATGAAGGCCGGCCCTTCGAAGAGGCCGTACGCGGCGTTGAAGTGCTTGTCGCGGTTGCGGTCGAGGGTGTTCGCGGCGGCCTCGTAGGCGTCGGTGAGGAAGGTCCGGTCGCCGGTGAGGAGGAAGTGCTCGCGGGCGGCGATCACCCAGATGACCTGGTCCCACCACTGGTTGTCCTGCTGCACGATCAGTGTCCCGTCGTCCTGCCGCCGGCACACCGACCACAGCGTGTTCCGGGCGACGGTGGGCGACAGCAGGCTGGCGGCATTCCAGGAGTTCACCGACGCGTCGCGCGTCCAGGGCTGCTCGTAGCCGCCGCCGGCGCGGATGAAGGTGCCGGGCGGGTCGGTCAGGAGGCCGGTCTGGTTGTATTCGGCGGGGTCGTACGGGACGGTGTTGATCTCCAGCAGGTTCTGGAGGGCGGAGCGGTAGGCGCCGCCGAGAAGGGCGTCGTGAGCGCCGCCGAACTCGATGGCCGGACGGGCGTCGTCAGCCGCGGCCGCCGAGGAGGGCATGGTGCCCGCGGCGGCGAGACCCGCGACGGCGGACCCGAACAGCAGCGTGCGGCGGGAGACGGGACGGTGGTGCGCGGGCGAGGGCATGTGGATCCTCCGCATCGACAACGATGTCAGCCGTGCAGCCCAGGACGCTTCCAGGCCCACCGCATGGCTGTCAACGACGCCTACGTCAGCCCGGAAGCCTCGAACACCTTCCGCGCCCCGCCCCCGTCAATGTGATCCGCCAGCGCCTGCAGCTCCCGCGTACCACCCCGCAGGAACCCCCGCTCCCGCGACCGCCGCACCCCCGTGTCCAGGTGGTGCCACAGCAGCGGCGACGCCGCCAGCTGCCGCGGGTCCAGGGTCACCCGCCCGCCCATCAGGTCCTCCAGGACCAGCCGCGACCCCATCCCGCTCCGCGCGCGGATGGTGATCAGCTGGTCGGTGCGTACGCGCTGCTCGCGCAGCAGCCCGCGCACCGTCAGCAGCCCGCCCTGCGCCTCGATCCGCGGCGGCCGCACCAGCACGTACACGACCAGCGCCAGACCCGCCCACCCGGCGGCGCGCGGCAGCGCGAGCGCGCCCGTGGCGAGGTCGCTGACGATGAGGGCGGCGAGGAGCGCGGCCGCGGCATAGCCGCCGGTGCGCAGCTCACGGCAGCGGTGGGGGTCCGGAGCGCCGTGGTCGTTCATGGCGGGAGGCTAGGCAGAAGGACCCCCGCACGTCACCACCTGCCAGCGATTTTTGCCCGGTCGTGACCAATGAGTGAACGCGGCCACAAGCGACGATCACCCCGGAAGCCGACACACCGCCGCAATCCCTCTGTCGTAATTCCGCACCAGGGTTGATCGTTGAGTGGTACGCCGATGACCCCCCCACTCACCCAACGGCATCCGGGAGTACGAGACATGACGATCAGCCGCAGAACTCTGCTCGGGACCACCTCGGCTCTCACCCTCACCGGCGCACTGGCCGCCTGCGGCTCGAACACCGGCCGCGACGACTCCGGCGGCGGCGGGCCGAAGCTGGAGCACTGGTATCACCAGTACGGCGAGCAGGGCGTCGAGCAGGCGGTGAAGAAATACGCGGACGCGTACGACAAAGCGGATGTTTCCATCCAGTGGCGCCCCGGCGACTACATGCAGCAGCTCTCCGCCGCCCTCCTCACCAAGGACGGCCCGGACGTCTTCGAGACGGAGGGCCCGGAGCTGGACCAGATCCGCGGCAAGAGGGTGGCCGACCTCACCGACTTGATCAAGGACGTCAAGGACGACTTCAATCCGGCGGTCCTGGCCACCAAGACGTACGAGGGCAAGGTCTACGGCATCCCGCAGGTCGTCGACATGCAGCTGCTCTATTACCGGAAGAGCCTCCTCGACGACGCCGGCGTCAAGCCGCCGCAGACCCTGGACGAGCTGGTGGACGCGGCCAAGGAGCTCACGACCAAGAAGACGAAGGGCCTCTTCCTCGGCAACGACGGCGGCGCCGCGGTGCTGGGCGCCACCCCGGTGCAGGCGGCGGGCCTGAGCTTCGTATCCCAGGACGGCACGGTCGGCTTCGACGACCCGGCGGCGGCCAAGGCGGTCGGCAAGCTGCGGGCGCTGTACGCGGACAAGTCCCTGCTCCTGGGCGCCCCGTCCGACTGGTCGGACCCGGCGGCCTTCACCCAGGGGCTCACGGCGATGCAGTGGAGCGGCCTGTGGGCGCTGCCGGCCGTGAAAAAGGAGCTGGGCGACGACTTCGGGGTGCTGCCCTTCCCCAAGGACGGCGCGGCGGGCAGGCCGACGGTCCCGGTGGGCGCCTTCGCGGCCGCGGTGAACGCGAAGAGCAAGCACGCGGCCGCGGGCAAGGCGTACCTGAAGTGGCTGTGGGTGGACAAGGAGGACTATCAGGAGGACTTCGCCCTCTCGTACGGCTTCCACATCCCGGCCCGCGTCTCCCTGGCCAAGAAGGCGAAGAAGCTGCAGGAGGGCGCGGCGGCGGAGGCGGTGAAGCTGGCGACGGAGAACGGCTTCTCGAACCCGCTGATCTGGACGACGGCGGCGAACAGCGCGTACAACGACGCGCTCAGCCGCATCATCAAGGACGGGAAGGACCCGGACGCGGAGCTGCGGAAGGCCGTCCGCAAGGCCCAGTCCGAGCTGGCCCGGGTCCAGGGAAAGCCTTCCTGAGGTGCTGCGTACGCTGCTCGGCCCGCAGAACCGCAACCTCTGGTTCTGGATCTTCGTGGGCCCGTTCGCGATCGGCCTGGCGCTCTTCACGTACGTGCCGCTGGGCTGGAGCCTCTATCTGAGCTTCTTCGACGCGCACAACACGGTGACGCCGGAGGACTTCGTAGGCCTGTCCAACTACCGCGCCATGCTGACGGATTCGGCCTTCCAGGACAGCCTCCTGACCTTCGTGGTCTTCACGGCCTTCATCGTCCCGGCCACCTTCGCGCTGTCGCTGGCCCTCGCCCTGATGGTGAACCGGCTGCGCTGGGCGCAGGCCTTCTTCCGCTCGGTGTTCTTCCTGCCGGTGGCGTGCTCGTACGTGGTCGCCGCGCTGGTATGGAAGCTGTCGATCTTCAACGGGGTGCGCTTCGGGCTGGCGAACACGGTGCTGGGCTGGTTCGGCGAGGATCAGATCGCCTGGCTGTCGATGACCGACCCGCCCTGGTACTGGCTGGTCATCGTGACGGTGCGGCTGTGGCTGCAGGCCGGCTTCTACATGATCCTCTTCCTGGCGGGCCTGCAGCGGATCCCGAAGACGCTGTACGAGGCGGCGGCGGTGGACGGGGCGCGGGAGGGCTGGCAGGTCTTCCGGCACATCACCTTCCCGCAGCTGCGGGCGACATCGGTGGCGGTGGTGCTGCTCCTGGTCATCAACTCCTTCCAGGCCTTCGACGAGTTCTACAACCTGCTGTCGTCGGCCAAGGGCTATCCGCCGTACGCCCGCCCGCCCCTGGTGCACCTGTACATCCTCGCGCTGGGCAAGGAGCAGAACCTGGGCCTCGGCTCGGCGGGCGCGATCATCCTGGCGCTGATCATCGGCGTGGTGACGGTGGCGCAGGCGCGCTTCTTCGGCCTGGGGAGGCGGGAGGACTGATGCACGACGCTTTGGTACGGGCAGGGCGGGCGCTGCGCGTGGTCCTGCTGATCGCGCTGGCGGCGCTCTTCCTGATCCCGTTCTACCTGCTGCTCCGCAACGGCCTGGCGCGGGAGGAGGACATCACCGCGCCGGACTGGACGCTCTTCCCCCGCGACCTGCAGTGGGGGAATCTGAGCGAGCTCTTCGCGGACACGAGCGTGCCGATGGCGCGGGCGCTGCTGAACTCGTCGCTGATCGCGGTGGCGACGACGCTGGGCACGCTGCTCCTGGCGTCGCTGGCCGGGTATGGCCTGGCGCGGATCCCGTACCGCCACGCGAATCTGGTCTTCTACGCGATCCTGGGCACGCTGATGGTCCCGGCGGCGGTGACGTTCGTCCCGACCTTCGTGCTGGTCTCGACGCTCGGCTGGATCTCCACCCTCCGCGGCCTGATCATCCCGACCCTCTTCTCGGCCTTCGCCTGCTTCATCTTCCGCCAGTACTTCCTGGGCTTCCCGAAGGAGCTGGAGGACGCGGCACGGGTGGACGGCCTCGGCTACTGGCGCACGTACTGGCGCATCGTCGTCCCCAACTCCCGCCCGGTCTTCGCGGCGGTGGGGACGATCGTCTTCATCGGGGCGTGGAATGCCTTCCTGTGGCCGCTGGTGATCGGCCAGGACCGGGATGCGTGGACGGTGCAGGTGGCGCTGTCGACCTTCACGACGGCCCAGACGATCAATCTCCATGAGCTCTTCATCGCGGCGGTGGTGTCGATCCTGCCGCTGCTGGTCGTCTTCCTTGTGCTGCAGCGGTACATCGTGGCGGGGGTGGAGCGGTCCGGGATCGATGAGTAGGAAGGCCTAGGCATCGGCGCTAGGGTGCGGCCATGAAGGCTGCGGTGCACAGCCGTTACGGGCCAGCCGCCGTGGTCCGGGTCGCTGAGGTCGACAAGCCGGCGATCGGGGACCGGGACCTGCTTGTGCGGGTGCACGCGACCACCGTCAACCGGACGGACTGTGCCTACCGGGCCGCCCGCCCCTTCTTCGTGCGCCTGTTCACCGGTCTTGCCCGGCCGCGGCGAAGCGTGCTGGGGACCGAGTACGCCGGAGTGGTGGAAGCGGTCGGCGGCGGCGTCACATCCTTTGCTGTGGGCGACCGGGTGTTCGGGTACAACGAGGGGGCGTTCGGCGCTCACGCCGAGTACTTGTCCGTTCCGCACGACGGCGTCCTCGCCACCATGCCGGCCGGAGTCGCCTTCGAAGAGGCCGCTCCCGGCACCGAGGGCTCGCACTACGCGCTGTCGTTCATCATGACGGCGGGTGTCCGGGCCGGGCACCACGTCCTCGTCCACGGCGCGACCGGCGCGATCGGGTCGGCGGCGGTGCAACTCCTGAAGCATTACGAGGCCACTGTGACGGCGGTCTGCGACACGGCGCACCTGGATCTGGTGAAGGGCCTGGGAGCGGACCGGGTCGTCGACTACACGGCTCAGGACTTCACCAGAGACGAGCAGCGCTACGACGCGGTGTTCGACGCGGTCGGCAAGAGCACGTTCGGCCGCTGCCGGCGGCTGCTGAAGCCCGGTGGCGTGTATCTGTCCGCGGACCTCGGGCCCTGGTGGCAGAACCTGCTTCTGCCGCTCGTCACGCCCTTGTTCCGGGGCAGGAAGGTGAAGTTCCCCCTTCCGAAGCAGGATCAGGAGATGGTGCGGTTCTTACGGGACCTGATCGAGGCCGGAGAGTTCCGGCCGGTCATCGACCGGCGGTATCCGCTGGCGCGGATCGTCGACGCCTACCGGTATGTCGAGACCGGGCAGAAGACCGGCAGCGTCGTCATCACCGTCGTAACCGCCTGAGGACGCCCCAGCCGGCTCAAGCTGCGAGGTCGGCTTCGGGCTGGAGTGCGGGGCCGAGCAGCAGGCCGCCGTCCAGGACGAATTCCGCGCCCGTGGCGAAAGAGGCGTCCTGGGAGGTGATGAAGAGCAGCAGGCGGGTGATCTCGTGGGGCTCGGCGAGGCGGGGGATGGCGAAGGGGGCGGGTGAGTAGAGGTCGGCGATGGCCGGCTGGCCTGTGACGGTGGGTTCGTTGATCAGGGGTGTGGAGACGACGCCGGGGTGGATGGAGTTGACCCGGATGTTGTCGCGGCCCAGCTCCAGCGCGGCCGTCTTGGTCAGTCCGCGTACGGCCCACTTGCTGGCGGTGTAGGGGGCATAGAAGGCCGTGCCGCCGTGGGCCATGGTCGAGGCGATGTTGACGATGGTTCCGCCGCCGCCCCTGCGCATGGACGGAGCCACGGCTCTGATGCCGAGGAACTGGCCGGTGACGTTGACGCCGAAGGTGTGCTCCCAGGTGCTCAGTTCGGTGTGCTCGATCGGGGCCGCCGGGTTCTGGACGCCCGCGTTGTTCACCAGGATGGTGACCGGCCCGAAGTGGTCTTCGGCTTCCCGCACCGCCGCCGCCCAGTCGTCCTCGCCGGCGACATCCAGGTGAACGGACAGCGCCCTGCGGCCGAGCTGAGCGGCGAGATCGCCGCCGGCGGCGTCGTCGCGGCCGGCGATGACGACGTTCGCACCCTCGTCGTGGTAGCCCTGCACATGGCTTCTGCCCATGCCTCCGCTGCCGCCTGTGACGATGACGGTCTGGCCCGTAAAGCGTCCCATGATGCTTCCTTCCATGATCACCATAATGGTGAGCCGAGCGACTCACCTCGCCTCTTCACCGTACGAGCAGGCCTGGAGGTGAGTCAAGTGACTCACCTCGCCGTGAGAGGCATACTGGAGGGCATGACGGCACAGCCATCGGAATACCACCGGCGCGTGGCAGCTCAGAAGCGGACGGCCATCATCGAGGCGGCGACGGAACTCTTCCTCGACGCCGGCTACGACGGCACCTCGCTGGCCCGCATCGCCGAGGCGGCCGGAGTGTCGCGGGCGACCCTGTTCAAGCAGTTCGCCACCAAGGCGGCCCTGTTCGAGGCGATCGTCACCGAGCACTGGAAGGTCGACGACGAGGAGGCGCCCCTCCCCGAGTCGGGCAATCTCCGCGCGGGGCTTGAGGCCATCGGACGACGCTACGTGGCGCTGCTCACCCAACCCGGCATGGCCGCCCTCTTCCGCATCGTCATCGCCGAGGTGCCGCGCTTCCCGGAGCTCGGCGAGACCCAGTTCAAGCTCGGCAAGATGCCCTACTTCGAATCGGTCCGCCGCTACCTGGCGGCGGAAAACGCCGCTGGTACGGCACGACTTGACGATGCGGAGATGGCGGCGACCCAATTCCTCGGAATGATCTCCAACTATGTGTTCTGGCCACGGATGCTGCTCGCCCACTGGGAGCCCGACGACTCCGCCATCACCAACGCGGTCGACCAGGCGGTGCTGACCATGCTCGCCCGATACGGCGCGCCAGAGGGCCGCAGAGCCTGAGATCAAAGGCCGGTCGCGGCACGGCCCTTAGTCTCCACGAATGACTCATGCGGAGACCGCGTATCACGGAGAGCTCGGCGAATACTTCGCCGCGCAGGCCACCGACAGCATCTACAACGCCCACACCGACCGCCCCGCCATGCTCGAACTCGCCGGGGAGGTGGGTGGGCTGCGGGTGCTGGATCTTGGGTGTGGGGGTGGGCATTACGCCGCTGAGTTGCTGGGGCGCGGGGCGGCTGAAGTGGTCGGGGTCGAGGGGAGTGAGTCGCTGCTGCGGGTCGCGCGCGAGCGGCTCGGGGGTGGGGCCGTGCTCCATCGGCATGATCTGGAGGAGCCGCTCGGCTTTCTCGCCGACCGGTCCTTCGACCTCGCCGTCATGGCGCTCGTCTACCAGCACCTCGACGCCCGGGAGCAGCTCCTCGCAGAGCTGCGGCGGGTGCTCCGCCCCGGCGCCGCGCTGCTGATCTCGATCACCCACCCCACCTCGGACTGGCGCTGGCTCGGGGGCTCGTACTTCGCCGATGAACGCGTCGATGCGCCGCATCACAACGGGCGGATGACGGTCAACTACTGGCGCATGCCGCTGGAGCGGTTCATCGGGGAGGTGCTGAGGGCCGGGTTCGTACTCGAAGAGCTGGTGGAGCCGCGGGCTGCCCCGGGGGCGCGGGGCGTCGACCCGGAGCGGTACGAGAAGACCCATACGTCACCCACCTTTCTGGCGGTGCGGCTGCGCAATCCGTAGCCCTGTAGCCCGCCCCTGGGGTCGGCCCGCCGGTATTTGAACTATGGTACAAGTAGTACGGTAGTTCAACTATCGATGGTGAGGTGTTACGGGCATGGAGCGGTCGGGGCGTGCCGGGTGGCGGGCGTGGGCGGGGCTGGGGCTGTTGGCGTTGCCGACCGTCCTGCTGGGGGTGGATGTCACGGCGCTCTATCTGGTCGGGCCGAGCCTGTCCGAGGAGCTGGATCCGACCTCCACCGAGACGCTCTGGATCATGGATGCCTATGGGTTCTTCATCGCCGGGTTCCTGATCACGATGGGGGCGCTGGGCGACCGGATCGGGCGGCGGCGCCTGCTGATGATCGGGGTGGCGGCCTTCGGGGTGGCCTCGGTCTTCGCCGCCTTCGCGCCCAGCGCGCTGTGGCTGATCGCGGCGCGGGCGCTGCTCGGCGTGGCCGGGGCAACGCTGATGCCCTCGACGCTGTCGCTGATCAGCAACATGTTCGGCGACGCGCGGCAGCGGGCCCTCGCCATCGGGGTGTGGGCGACCATGTTCGCGCTGGGGATGGCGGCCGGGCCGATCGTCGGCGGGGCACTGGTCGCCGCCTTCTGGTGGGGGGCCGTGTTTCTCGTCGCCGTGCCGGTCGCGGTGCTGGTGCTGATCGGGGCGCCGGTGCTGCTGCCGGAATACCGGAGCCCGGCCGGGCGGCCCGATCTGGTGAGCGTGGGGCTGTCCCTCGCGGCGATGCTGCCGGGCGTGTACGCGATCAAGCATGCGGCCGCGTACGGCATCGACGGCCAGGCGGTGGCCGCCGCCCTCGTCGGGGTCGGCGCCGCGGTCGCGTTCGTCCGGCGGCAGCTGCGGCTGAGCGAGCCGCTGCTGGACATGAAGCTCTTCGGCGGCCGGGCCTTCTCCGCCGCGCTGTCCGTGCTGCTGGTCGGGCTGGCCGGTTACGGCGGGGTGATGTTCCTGGTCACCCAGTATCTGCAGCTGGTCGAGGGGCAGTCGCCGACGACGGC
This sequence comes from Streptomyces boninensis, assembly GCF_048572725.1. NCBI lineage: Bacteria > Bacillati > Actinomycetota > Actinomycetes > Kitasatosporales > Streptomycetaceae > Streptomyces > Streptomyces boninensis. The sequence goes on along the minus strand of NZ_CP183837.1, from coordinate 2,876,153 downwards.
CGGGCTGTGGATGGGGCCGCCCGCGCTGGCCATGCTCGTCGGCGCCATCGGCGCCCCGATCGTGGCCGGCCGGGTGTCACCCGGCGTCGTCATGGCGGCCACCCTGGCGCTGTCGCTGTCCGGGTATGTGTCGCTCGCCCTCGCCGGGACGGACAGCAAGGCGCACGTCATCGCCGGCTTCGCGCTCGTCTACCTCGGGCTCGGGGTCATCTCCGCGCTCGGTACGGACATCGTCGTGGGTGCGGCTCCGGCGGAGAAGTCGGGCTCTGCGGCGGCGCTGTCCGAGACGGTGCAGGAGCTCGGCATCGCGGCGGGGGTCGCCCTGCTGGGCAGCCTCACCACCGTGATCTACCGGAGCCGGGCCGAGGCTCCCGCCGGGCTGTCCCGGGAGGCGGCCGATGCGTACGGCGACGGGCTCGCCGGAGCCGCGTCCCTCGGGGAGCAGGTGTCGGCCGGGGCGCTGGCCCACGCCCGTAACGCCTTCACCAGCGGGCTCAACACGGCCGCCGTCGTCGCCGGCATCGCCGTGGCGGGGGCCGCGCTGGCCTGCTTTACGATGCTGCGACACCTGCGGCCGCTCGGCGACGCCGGGCGGGAGGCGGAGCCGGTAGCCTCGGCTCTCGGCGGGCCTGCGCAGGAGCGGCACTGACTGGTGAGCGGGAAGATGGCGGCTGAACACGACACGGTCGACGGGCGCAAGCTGCGCGGTCAGCGCCGCCGGGCCCAGATCATCGAGGCGACGCTCGCGATCGTCCATCGGGACGGCGCGACGGGGGTCACGCACCGTACCGTCGCCAAAGAGGCGGGGATCACCACCAGTCTGACCCTGTACTACTTCGCGACCTTGGACGATCTGCTGGTCGCCGCCCTGACCAGCGTGACCGACGAGTACACGCGCCGGATCCGCGGGCTCATCGACCGCTCGTCCGAGGACGACCCGCTCGACGGCCTCGCCCAGCTCATCGCCGAATCCGCCGGGCCGGGGCGGGAGCGGGCGCTCGCCGAGCGGGAGTTGTCGACGCTGGCGGCCCGGCGGCCCGCGCTGCGGCCGGTCGCGCGGCGGTGGCGGGATCATGTCGCGGAGCTGGCGGGGACGCGGACCGATGATCCGGATGCGATCGAGGCCGTGGTCGCGCTGTCGGATGGGCTGTGCGCGGCGATCCTCCTCAATGACGAGGGGGCGGAGGCCGACACGGACCACATTCGTACGGTCCTCGGCACGGCGCTGCGGCGCGGGCGCTCGTAGCCGGCCGAGACGCCCAACCCGCCTACCGTGGCCCGACCGGAAGCGACTCCTTCGGCCCGAGGAAGCGCGGCGACGGGGTGAACAGCGCGTCGATCGCCGCCTTCCCCGCGCCCGGGATCTCGCGGAGGCCGCCGTAGTACCAGGTCGCGTCGTGGGGTTCCGGGACGCCGATGCCGTACGAGGCGATGCCTGCCGCGCGGCACAGCGCCAGAGCGCGGCGGATGTGGAAGTCCTGGCTGACGAGGATCGCGCGGTGGACGCCGAAGACCTTGCGGGCGCGGGCGCAGGAGTCCCAGGTGTCGAAGCCCGCGTAGTCGCGGACGACGCGGTCGGCGGGGACGCCGCGTTCGGCCAGATAGCGGCGCATGGCGGTGGGCTCGTCGTACGCCTCGGTGCTGTTGTCACCACTGACCAGAAGCGCCCGCACCTTGCCTTGCTCGTAGAGCTCGGCCGCGGCGTCCAGCCGGTGCGCCAGATACGGAGACGGCTCTCCGTCCCAGAGCCCGGCCCCGAAGACGAGCGCCACGGGCGCCTCGGGCGCGTCGGCGGCGTCCGCCGCCACCCGGTCCCCGGCGGACACGAACAGCCAGGCCGGCGGCAGCAGGCCGAGCACGCACAGCAGCACCGCGATCCGCAGCGCGCGCCGCCGCGCCCGGTGCGTACGCAGCCACGACACCGCAGCCATCGGGACGGTTCCTGTTACCGGCCGGCCGGCGTGAGGCGGATCGGCAGGGTCTGGCGGCTGTTGCCCACGAAGCTCGGGTGGGAGGGGAGTTCCGGCTCCGGGATGGCCAGGTCCAGGTCCGGGTAGCGGGTGAACAGCGTCCGCAGGGCCGTGGTTGCTTCCAGGCGGGCCAGGGGGGCGCCTATGCAGTAGTGGGCGCCGTGGCCGAAGGAGAGGTGGCGGGTGGCCTGGTCGCGGGTTATGTCGAAGATGTCCGCCGCCGGGCCGTGGGCCTTCTCGTCGCGGCCCGCTGCCGTGTAGCCCGCCAGGACCGGGGCGCCCTTCGGGATGCGTACGCCGCCGACTTCCATGTCGCGGGTCGGGTAGCGGAAAGGGAAGAAGCTCACCGGGGCGTCCCAGCGCATTGTTTCCTCGACCGCCGCTTCCCAGGGCACCTTCCCCGATTGCAGCAGCGCCAGCTGGTCGCGGTGGGCGCACAGGGCCCGTACCGCGTTGGTGATCAGGTTGAGCGTCGTCTCGTGGCCCGCCACGATCAGCAGCAGCATCGTGCCGATCAGCTCCTGCTCGCTGAGCCGGCCGCCGTCCTCCTCGCGGGCCGCGATCAGGGCGCTGATCAGGTCGTCGCCGGGGGCGGCCGCCCGTATCGCGGCCAACTGCGCCAGGATCGCCACCATTTCGCGGTTCGCCGACACCGCCGATTCCGGCGTGGTGTTGGTGTTGACGATGCGGTTGGAGAGGGTGTGGAGGCGGTCGGTGTGCTCCGCGTCTATGCCCATCAGGTCGCAGAGGACGCCCATCGGGAGGGGGAGGGCGAAGTGGCGGCGGAGGTCGGCGGCGCCGGTGCCGTAGCCGTCCGCGTCCGTGGCCGCCGCCTCGGCCAGGTTGTCGAGGAGGGTGTCCGCCAGGTCCGAGACCCGCGGGCGGAGCTCCTCCACCCGGCGCGGGGTGAAGGCCTTCGTCGCCAGGCCGCGCAGCCGCCGGTGGTCGGCGCCGTCCGCCGTCGTCATCCCCGGCACCGTCGCGAAGGTCAGCAGCGGCCAGCCCTCCGGGATACGGCCCTCCGCGAGCGCCGCGAAGTGGCAGGCGTCCTTTGCCACATCGGGGTGCGCGAGGAAGTCCTTCAGGTCGTCGTGGCGGGTCACCGCGTAGCCCGTGAGGCCGCCGGGGAGCGACACCGGGGCGGCGCCGCCGTGGGCGCGGAGGCGGGCGTTGAGGGCGTGCCGGTCGTCGGCGCCGTCGACGTCCAGGTGGAAGGGGGTGGTTGTCCGGGCGGGTATCCCGGGCTCCGGCTGTGCGGTCATCGGACGTCTCCTTGAGGGCTCGGCGTACGGCTCGGCGGGTGGCTCGATGTGCGTACGGGCAGCCCCGCCAGCCCCGTCGACCACGGCGACGTCACCCACGTCAGCTCCGACTCCGGCTCCGCGAGCCGCAGATCCGGCAGCCGGTGGTGCAGCGTACGGACCGCCGTCCGCGTGATCAGCCGCGCCATGTCCTGCGCCGGGCAGGCGTGCGGGCCCGCGCCGAAGGCGAGGTGCGAGCGGTTGCCCGTGACCGGCCGCCCGGTCGGCGGCAGCGCCTCCGGGTCGGCGTTGGCGCCGGCCAGGCCCAGTATCAGCATGTCGCCCGTCTGCACCTGCCGGCCGCCGAACTCCAGGTCGCAGGTGGCGTACCGGGCCGGGAAGTTCTGCGTCGGGGGGTAGCGCCACAGCACCAGGTCAAGGGCGTCGTCCACCGTCATCGCGCCGCCGGTGAGGGAGGAGCGGAAGGCCTCGTCGGTGAGGAGGATGCGGAGGGTGGTGGAGATCCAGTTGACCGTGGTCTGGTTGCCGGCGACGAAGACCACGACGAGGTTGTGGAGGATCTCGTCGTCCGTGAGCTGCGCCTCGTGGTGGATCAGAGACGACGTGAAGTCGTCGCCGGGGTGAGCGCGTTTGTGCGCGATCAGGTCCTGGAGGATCTCGGCCATGCGGCGGCTGGCGTTCGCCGAGTCGGCGTTGTGCGCCACCGTGCCGGCGATCGCCTGGGTGAGGAGCTGGGCCGTACGCTCCTCAAGGCCCAGCAGCGCGATGATCACCTCGAGCGGGAGCTTGCGCGCGTAATGCGGTACCAGGTCGACCTGGCGCTGGGCCGTAAAGCTGTCGATGAAGCCGTCGATCAGCCGCTCCGCCGCCGCCTGCACGATGCGGCGCAGGCCGTGGCCGTCCACCCCGCCGAGCGCGGCGGCCACCGCCGTGCGCTGGCGGCGGTGCTGCTGGCCGTCGGCGTACAGGAGGGCCGGGCGCCAGCCGACCATCGGCATCAGCGGCGAGTCCGCGGGGACGCGGCCCTCGCGCAGCGGGGTCCAGCGGCGCGGGTCGTGGGAGAAATGGTGCTCGTCGTGGGTGAGTTCGAGCAGCTCCCGGTGGCCGATGACCAGCCACGCCGGGATGCCGGGGGCGATCGTCACCGGCGCCACCGGGCCGTACTCGGCGCGCAGCTTCTCGTACAGCTCCGGCAGCGAACCGCCGTCCAGGCCCGCGCCGTACAGGGCGGCGCGGGCGCCGGAGCCGGGCTCGTAGGGGCAGCCTGCTGAGGTCATGCGGTGCGCTCCGTGGCGGACTCGATGAGGTGCGTGATGAGCGAGATCAGCGCCCGTACGGACGAGGTGTGCTCGCGGGCGTCGCAGACGACGAGCGGGGTGTGCGGCAGCAGGTCCAGGGCCGTACGCAGGTCGGATTCGTGGTGCCGCGGGCTGTCGGGGAAGTGGTTGACCGCGACCGTGAACGGCATGTCCAGGTCCTCGAGATGCCCGATCGAGTCGAAGGACGCCTCCAGGTCGCGGGTGTCGACCAGGGCGAGGGCGCCGAGCGAGCCGCGGGCCAGCTCCTTCCAGGCGGGCAGGAAGCGCTGCTGGCCCGGGGTGCCGAAGAGGTACAGGACGATGTCGCTGTCGAGGGTGATGCGGCCGAAGTCGAGCGCGACCGTGGTCGTGGTCTTCGCCGGGCCCGCCGGGCGGTCGGAGAGCTGCCCGGCCCGGGTCATCACCGCCTCCGTGGAGAGCGGGGTGATCTCCGAGACCGTGCCTATGAGGGTGGTTTTGCCCACGCCCATGGGACCGACCACCAGGATCTTGGCGGAGCCGGTCACGCCGGAGTCCACATAGACCTCGCCGGACTGCCCGGGGTCGGCCGGTGCGACCGGGGCGTCAGATCCGGTTCTCGAGCCCATGGAGCACCTTTCCTAGGACGTCTCGGTACGGGTCGCCTGCGGCGCTTGACTCGCTCGTCGTCAGGGGCGGGCGGTTCTCTATGTGGCCTGCTGCGATGAGGTCGGCGAGGAGGACCTGCACGACCCCGGGGGAGAGCTCAAGGTGCGCCGCCACCTCGGCCACCGACAGCAGTCCGCGGCAGCGGTCGACGATGCGGCGGTACTCCGGCTGCAGCTCCGGCGGCAGCGGCAGCCCGGTCGCGACCACCAGGGCCTCCAGCGGAAGCGGTTCCGCCTGGGCGGCGGCGCGGCCTCCAGTGATCACGTACGGGCGGACGGGTGAGGCCTCGCGGGGGCCGTCCTGGTGCCCCTGGTGCGGGTCCCACGTCATGAGCCCGGCTCTGGGGGTCTGGCCGCAGTGGGGGGCGGGTCGGCGGGCTGGTCCGCGGGAGCCGCCGGGGCTCTCGGCTCAGCGGGCGCTATCGGATCGGCGGGCGCGATCGGATCAGCGGGCGCTATCGGCTCCGCCGGGTCCTTGGCGGACAGCTGCGCGCCGATCTTCACCACCAGGATCTGCATCTGCTGCGCCACCAGCGCCACATCCGCGTCCGCGCCCGTCGCCACCGCGAGCGAGGCGCCGGACCCGGCGGAGGTGAACAGCACATACCCCTGCTCGGACTCCACCATCAGCTGCCGTACCCCCGCCTCCTCGCCGAGGAAGAGCGCCACCGCCGACCGGCTGGTGATCGTGAGCGCGGCACACGCGGCGGAGAGGGCCTCCGCCTCGCCGCGGCCGAGCTCCGGGATGTCGCCGGTGAGGCCAGCGGCGGAGGCGTGGCCGAGGTGCAGGCCGTCGTCGGAGACGACGACGGCGTGCCGGACGCCGGGGATCCCGGTGATGGGGCGGAGCATCCAGCCGACGTCCGGCAGTGCGGTGAGCCTGGCGGCGGGCATCAGCGGTCTCCCTCGTTACGCGGGGGTTGAGTTTGTTGGCCGGCGTCCTGTTGGGCGAGGAGGCGGCCGCGGCGGGTGCCGGCGATCACGCCGGCGATGCTGTTACGGGCGGCGTCCGGGGACCAGGAGTCGTCCGTGGCGGCGGTGGCGGGCTCCTCCGCGGGGGCACCCGCCGCCCGGCGGCGATTGCGGCGGCGGGGGAGCGGGGTGTCCTCCGGCGGCGGCGGGCTCGCCTGCGGGGGTACGGCGGTGGTCGTGACCGCGGGTTCGGGTGCGGCCGGCGGCGGGGGCGCCGTCAGCAGCCGGTGGGGTACGAAGAGGACCGCGCGGGTGCCGCCGTAGCCCGAGGCCGTCGACAGCTCGACCGTGAAGCCCAGTTCGCGGGACCAGCGGCCGACGCAGGCGAGGCCGAGGCGGGGGACCGCGCCCAGGTCGGTGATCTCCAGGCCGTCGCGCAGCCGCGCGCCCGCCTCCTCCAGCGCGTCGGGCGCCATGCCGAGACCGGCGTCGTCGACCTCGATGACCGCGCCGGAGGCCACTTCCCGTACGGACACCAGGACCGGGGAGGTCGCGGGCGAGAACTCCGTCGCGTTCTCCAGCAGCTCGGCGAGCGTGTGCATCAGGCCCTCGGCGGCGCCCGCGGCCACGTACACGCCCTGGCCGCCGTGCACCTCCACCCGCCCGAACTCCACGATCCGCGACTGGGCGCCGCGCACGCAGTCGTAGACGGAGAGCGGCTTCGCGGACCGGCGGGCGGGCCACACCCCGCACAGCACCATCAGCGTCTGCGCCTTGCGGGTCATCTGCGCGGCCGCGTGGTCGGCGCGCATCACCTCGTTGAGGAGATCGGGATCGTTCACCCGCTGCTCGATGCCGTCCAGGACGCGGCCCTGGACGGTGGCCATCGCATGTACGTTTCCGGCCACCGTCTCGAAGGCGGCCTGGACCGAGTCGCGGAGGTTGCGTTCGCGGCGGGCGGCCTGGTCGCGTTCGTCCGCGGCGGCCGCGGCCCGCTCCAGCTCCGCGGTGCGCGCGGCGGCGGTCGCGCGCTGCCGTCTGACCTCCTCGCGCTCCCGCAGCGCCCACGCGAGGCTGAGCGCGGCGACCGGCACGGTGGCCGCGGCAACGCACGCCGCGGCGGTGCCCGAGCGCAGCCCGAGCACGGTGGCGACGGCCGCGGCGGACACGGCGGCCGCGGCGGCGGCCCACAGCCAGTAGGCCGTGGCGGAGGCGGTCGGGGAACGGGTCATGAGCCCTCGCAGACGTGACCGAGCCTGTCGGACGACGCCGATGTTACTGATCGGGAGATCAACTGGCCATCGGCATCCGTTAGTTGACGCAGTGCAGTCAAGCCGTCACAGCGGCTCGGTCCAGCCATTGATACTCCAGTGAGCGCCGGCGGTCCGCCGCATAGGGTCCTGTGATCATGCACGACATATCCCTGGTGACGCTGCTCCTCCTCTGCATCGCCGCCGCCGCGGCGGGCTGGATCGACGCCGTGGTCGGCGGCGGTGGCCTGCTGCTTCTCCCCGCGCTGCTGGTCGGATATCCGAATCTGCAGCCCGCCTATCTTCTCGGCACCAACAAGGCGGTGGCCATCGTGGGCACCTCGGCCGCGGCGGTGACGTTCGCCCGTAAGACGGTCATTGACGTCCGGCTGGCGCTCCGTATCGGGATCGCGGCGCTCGCCGGTTCCTCGGGCGGCGCGCTGCTGGCGGCGGGGATCGACAGCGATGTGCTGCGCCCGGTGATCATGCTGGTGCTGCTGGGCGTGCTCGCCTTCGTCATGCTCCGCCCGGCCTTCGGTACGGTCCCGGCGGGCGGCCCCGCGACCCGGGCCCGGGTGCTGGCGGCGATCGGGGTGGCGGGCCTGGGGATCGGCTTCTACGACGGCCTGATCGGACCGGGGACCGGCACCTTCCTGGTCATCGCGCTGACCGCCATCCTGCATCTGGACATGGTCACGGCCTCGGCGACGACGAAGATCGTCAACACCTGCACCAACTTCGGCGCCCTGGTGATGTTCTCGATCCAGGGCACGGTGCTGTGGTCCCTCGCCGCCGTGCTGGCCGTCTTCAACCTCGCCGGCGGCATCCTGGGCGCCCGGATGGCGCTCAAGAAGGGAGCCGGTTTCGTACGGGCGGTGCTGGTCGTGGTCGTGGTTACGTTGGTGTGCAAGCTTGCCTACGACCAGTGGCTCGGCTGAGCCGGGCTGAGCCGAGGAGGCGCAACGTGGCCGGTGGCACGGGACCACAGACCGTACTGACCGTCCTGACCACGACGGACAGCGCAGCGGCAGCCGAGGAGCTCGCCCGTGGCGCGATCGCGGCCAAGGTGGCCGCCTGCGCACAGATCAGCGCACCGGTGACGAGCGTCTACCGCTGGGAGGGCGCGGTGGAGACCGCCACCGAGTGGCAAGTGCTGTTCAAGACAACGGAGGCGCGCTACGAATCGCTGGAGACGTATCTCCGCGGGGCGCACACCTATGACGTACCGGAGATCATCGCGGTGGCGGTGGCGCGGGGGAGCTACGAGTACCTGGCATGGGTGGAGGCGGAGGTCGGCTGAGTAGCCAACTCCACCCGAACCGCACACACCTTGAACTCCGGCATCCGGGACACCGGATCAAGAGCGGGATTGGTGAGGCTGTTCGCGCGCCCCTCCCCGCCCCAGTGAAAGGGCATGAAGACCGTATCCGGCCGAATCCCCGCCGTAATACGAGCCGGGGCGACGGCCCGGCCGCGTCGGGAGAGAACCGCGACCGGGTCGCCCTCGGCGGCCCCTACGCGGGCGGCGAGCTCGGGGTGGAGCTGGACGTAGGGGCCGGGTGAGGCCTCGTTGAGTTCGGCGGTCCGGCGGGTCTGTGCGCCGGACTGATACTGCGCGAGTACCCGGCCTGTCGTGAGCAACACGGGGTAATCCGGATCGGTTTCCTCCGCCGCGGGCCGGTGCGAGACCGGCGTGAAAACCGCCCGCCCGTCGGGCGTGGCGAAGCGGTCGAGGAACATCCGCGGTGTCGGCGAACCGCCCTCCGGACACGGCCAGAAGACGCCGTCCTCGGCCTCGATCCGCTCGTACGAGATCCCGGAGTAGTCCGCCTTGCCGCCCGCCGAGGCGCGGCGGAGCTCCGCGAAGATCTCCTCGGCTTCCAGCGGGAAGCCGGCCGTCAGCGCAGGCGCAAGACGCTCCGCCAGCCCCCGCAGCACCGCCAGGTCGCTCCGCACCCCCGCCGGCGGATCCACCGCCCGGCGGCGGAGCAGCACCCGCCCCTCCAGGTTCGTCATCGTGCCCGTCTCCTCGGCCCACTGCGTCACCGGCAGCACCACATCCGCCAGCGCCGCCGTCTCGCTCAGCACGACGTCCGCGACCGCCAGGAAGTCCAGCGACTTCAGCCGCGCCTCGACATGTGCCGCGCGCGGGGCCGAGACGACCGGGTTCGAGCCCATCAGCAGCAGCGCCTTCACGTCCCCGCCGAGCGCGTCGAGGAGTTCGTACGCGCTGCGCCCGGGCCCGGGGAGAGAGTCGGGGTCCACGCCCCACACCGACGCCACATGCGCCCGCGCCGCCGGGTCGGTCAGCATCCGGTAGCCGGGCAGCTGATCCGCCTTCTGGCCGTGCTCGCGGCCGCCCTGCCCGTTCCCCTGCCCGGTCAGGCAGCCGTACCCGGACAGCGGGCGGCCCGCTCGGCCCGTCGCGAGGCAGAGGTTGATCCAGGCGGAGACCGTGTCGACGCCCTTCGCCTGCTGCTCGGGGCCGCGCGCGGTCAGCACCATCGCGCCGGGCTCGGCGTCGCAGAAGAGCCGGGTCGCCGCGCGCAGCTGCGGCACCGGCACCCCGGTCACCCGCTCCACGTGCTCCGGCCAGTGCGCCATCGCCGCCGACCTGGCCTCCTCCCAGCCGGTGGTACGGGCCGCGATGAAGTCCTCGTCCGTACGGCCCTCCGCCACCGCCAGGTGCAGCATCCCGAGCGCGAGGGCCAGGTCCGTACCGGGGCGGGGGGCGAGGTGCAGGTCGGCGAGCTCGGCGGTGCGGGTGCGGCGCGGGTCGATCACGATCAGCTTGCCGCCGCGTTCGCGGAGCTCGGTGAAGTAGCGCAGTGCGGGCGGCATCGTCTCGGCCGGGTTCGAGCCGACGAGGATCACGCAGCCGGTGCGGGCGATGTCGGCCATCGGGAAGGGCAGCCCGCGGTCGATGCCGAAGGCGCGGCTGCCCGCGGCGGCGGCCGAGGACATGCAGAAGCGGCCGTTGTAGTCGATCTGCGAGGTGCCGAGGACGATACGGGCGAATTTGCCGAGGCTGTACGCCTTCTCGTTCGTCAGCCCGCCGCCGCCGAAGACGCCTACGGCGTCGGGGCCTGTGGCCCGCTGGGCGGCCTCGATCCCGGCCGCGATCCGGTCCAGCGCCTCGTCCCAGCCGGCGGGGACCAGCTCGCCGGTCTCCCCGTCGCGGATCAGCGGCTCGGTGAGGCGGACCGCCGCGTCGAGCACCGCGGGCGCGCTCTGGCCCTTGCCGCACAGCGCCCCGCGGTTCACGGGGAACGCGCTGCGCTCCAGCACCTCCAGGCCGGACGCCGCCTGCTTGAGCCGCATCCCGCACTGGAGGGAGCAGTACGGACAGTGGGTGTCGGTCGCCTCGCTCATGCTCTTCAGCCTGCGGCTCGCGTGTTACGGACCGGGCCCCGGCGCCATTACGCGGGGGCGTCGGCGTCCTCAGCGGGCGCCGGGGGCGGGTGTGAGCCGCGCACAACCATTCGTAAACGCGGCGCAACGGGGTGGCAATCAGCGGCAGCGAGGCTCTCTCCATGACGCCATCCACGACGGTTCCGCTGGACAGCGCCGGGCAGCTCATAGGGAACATCACGACACAGCTGACCGCCCAGCTGCGGGCGATGAGCCCGCCGCTTCAGGAACGCGGCGCCGACGGCACCGGGCGGCCGCCCACCCTTGTCGCCGTAGCCCACGGCAGCCGGCATCCGGCCGCGGCCGGGGCGGTGCGCGAGCTGGTCGCGGCGGTACGGGCGCTGAGCCCCGGGCTCGATGTGCGGCTCGGGCACATCGAGCTGAGCGAGCCGCTGCTCGCGGACACCCTCGCCGCGCTCAGCGGGGAGGTGGTGCTGGTGCCGCTGCTGTTCAGCCGGGGCTATCACGTACGGCACGACCTGCCCGCGGCGCTGGCGGCGGCCGGGCCGCGGGTACGGGGCACGGTGGCGGCGCCGCTCGGCCCGCATCCGCTGCTGGCGGAGGCGCTGCACGGGCGGCTTGTGGAGGCGGGCTGGCGGGCGGGGTCGCGAGCGCGCGCGGGCGCGGGCGCCGGGCACGCGGGCTCGGAGCGCGCGGGCGCTCGCGACGCCGTCGTGCTCGCCGCCGCCGGCTCGCGGGCGCGCGCCTCCGCCGTCGACATCCGCCGCACCGCGGACCTGCTCAGCGAGCGCCTGGGCGGCGTGCCGGTGGCCCCGGCGTACGCCTCCGGGGACGGCCCGCGCATGGCGGACACGCTCCGCCGCCTGCGCGCGACAGGGGCCCGGCGGATCGCGGTGGCCTCCTGCTTCGCCGCCCCCGGCCTCTTCGCGGACCGCATCAGGGCGGAGGCCCCCGGCCTCGCAGCCGAGCCCCTGGCCGCACATCCGGCACTGGCGCGCCTGGTGCTGGCGCGCTATCACGCGGCGGTGGCCTCGCGGGCGATTAGCTAGGCGGTCAGTGACTCCAGCGGTACCTCCGGGTTCGACAGGGCCTCCGGGTCCACCCTGGCGCCCGAGCGGATCAGGGCCTGGATCGGGTCCGTCACGTCCCACACGTTGACGTTCATGCCGGCCAGCAGCCGGCCTTCGCTCAGCCAGAAGGCGATGAACTCGCGGCGGCCCACGTCGCCGCGGCACACCACCTGGTCGTACGAACCCGGCGGCGCGTAGCCCGAGTACTCCATGCCCACGTCGTACTGGTCCGAGAAGAAGTACGGCACCCGGTCGTACACGACCTCCTGCCCCAGCATCGACTTGGCCGCCGCGGGGCCGCCGTTCAGGGCGTTCGCCCAGTGCTCCACCCGGAGCTCCCCGAACAGCGGGTGGTCGACGGCCGCGTTGTCGCCCACCGCGCAGATCAGCGGGTCCGAGGTGCGCAGCGCCGCGTCCACCACGATGCCGCCGCCGCGCGGCAGCACCTCCAGACCGGCCGCCTCCGCGAGGGCCGTCCGCGGGGCGGCGCCGATCGCGGCGAGGACGTCGTGGGCCGGGTGCTCCTCGCCGTCGTCGGTGAGGGCGGCGAGGACCATGCCGTCCTGGCCGGTGATCTCGGTGAGCCGGGCGCCGAAGTGGAAGACGACGCCGTGCTCGCGGTGCAGGTCGGCGAAGACCGCGCCCAGCTCGGGGCCGAGGACGGTGTGCAGCGGGGTCGGCTCGGGCTCGACGACCGTCACCTCGGCGCCGTACGTACGGGCGGCGGCCGCGACCTCCAGGCCGATCCAGCCGGCCCCGGCGATCACCAGCTGGCCGTTGTCGCGGCCCAGCGACGTCAGCACGCCGCGCAGCAGCTCGGCGTGGGCGAGGCGGCGCAGGTGGTGGACGCCGGCCAGGCCCGTACCCGGAATGTCGAGGCGGCGGGGCTCGGCGCCGGTGGCCAGCAGGAGTTTGTCGTAGTGGATGCGGGTGCCGTCGCCGAGGGTGACCGCCTGCGCGGCGCGGTCGAGTTCGGTGACCGTCTGGCCGAGGTGCAGCTCGATGTCCGCCTGGGCGTACCAGGCCGGCTCGTGCACGAAGACGCTGTCCCGCTCCTCCTTGCCGAGCAGCAGGCCCTTGGAGAGCGGGGGCCGTTCATACGGGTGGTCGCGCTCGTCGCCGATGAGGATGACGCGGCCGGTGAAACCCTCCGACCGTAGCGTCTCGGCTGCTTTGGCCCCGGCCAGTCCTCCTCCGACGATGACGAACGTCTGGTGTGCGTCGACCACTTCGCCCCTCCTAGCTTCCCGTGCGTCAGACCCAAGTCTGCCGCAAGGCGAGCGTCCCGCACGGAGCGTGATGGCGGAAGAGGGCGGATACGCCAGGCACCCCTTTGGAGCAGCCGTCGCGCCTAGCGGTGGCAGCGGGCTTCCCCCAGACACGCGCTGCCACCGCAAGCTCTCATGATGCGCGCCGCGCAAGGCGCATGACCGGACATTCGGCCAGAACGGAAAGGGAGTGCGCGGCTCCGCTGTTGTCATGTCCGCTGATGGGCATACTGCTTCCCCAGGGGGACAAGATGCTGCGAATCGACTTCAGTACGGCCGACTTGAGCCGGCTCCGTATCGCGGCGGAGCCCGACCCGATGTGGGAACTCGCCCTCAGCCTGCACCTTCTGCAGACCCGCGACGCCGCCCTGGCCTTCGACCCCTGGCGCCATCAGGTGCGGCGCGCGGTGGCGCAGGAAGGGCTCGCGGACGCGGTGGGCGCGCTGATGCGGCTGTGCCCCAACGCCGGCTACTTCCCGGACTTCCTCACCCCCGCCGGCGGCTCCCGCGACCTGGAGACCGGCATCGACGCGGTGCTGTCCACGCCCAGACCCCGGCTGTTCGCCGAGCTGTCCATGATGGCCGCCCGCGTCCACCAGCCGCCGGGCTACGCGCGTCGCCTGGCCGAGGGCGACGCCGAGACGCTCGGCCGGCTCGGCGCGGTGCTGCGCCGCTATTACGAGGTGGCGGTCGCCCCGTACCAGGACGCGGTCCGCTCGTCGCTGGCCGCGGACCGGGCGGAGCGCGGCTGCCGGGTGCTGGCGTGCGGCGCGGAGGGGCTGCTGGAGAGCTACGAGCCGGAGGTGACCTGGCGTGAGGGCGACCGGCTGGAGTGCGCGTATCCCGTCGACCGCGACCTCGACCTGAAAGAGCGGCCGCTGACGCTGCAGGCCTCCTTCTTCTGCGTACGCCGCCCGGTCGCCCTCGCCGACACCTCCCTGGACCAGGTGCTGGTCTATCCGGCGGGCCCGGCCCCCGGCTGGCTGGCGGAGGACCGCGGCGACGGCTCCTGCCGTTCGGTGCGGCGGCTGATCGGGGCGACCCGGGCCGAGGTGCTCGAGGTGCTGGCGCAGCCCATGTCGACCACGGGGATCTCCACGGCGCTGCGGCTGGCCCCGGCGAGTGCGAGCCGGCATGCGGCGGTGCTGCGGGAGGCGGGGCTGGTGGCGTCGCGGCGGGACGGGCATCAGGTGCTGCATGTGCGTACGTCGCTGGGGGACGCGCTGTTGGAGGGGCGGGGCTGAGCGGTCGGTCTCTCAGCCGGCCGGGACCAGGCGCCCGTGCAGGCTCCGCGCTCCCGCGTCCGTCAGCGCCGCGATCTGGTCGATCACGGCCCGCATCCGCCCCGCGTCGTCGGCCGCCGTGTCGAAGAGCGTCCAAAACTGCGGGTCGAGCCCCTCCGGCGCCCGCGCCAGCAGCGCCTCCGCCAGCTCGGTGAGCACGATCCGCTGCTCGGCCCGCAGCCGCTCCTGGTCGGGGCGCTGCATGACGTACCGGTCGGCGACGGCCTTCAGCACCGCGCACTCGAGGCGCTGCTCGTCCGGGACGATCAGCTCGGCCGCGTACCGGGTCAGCGGCCCGGTCCCGTACGCCGCCCGGGTGGCGCCCTCCGCGGCGAGGCAGAAGCGGCCGATGAGCTGGCTGGTCGCGTCCTTCAGCCGGGCCTGGGCCCGCGCGGTGCCGTCGTAGCCGTGCGGCCACCAGTCGGCGTCGAGGAGGCGGTCGAGGGCAGCGGCGAGCTCGGCCTCGTCGGCGCCCGGGGCGTAGCGCCCGGCGGCGACGGTGAAGATCTCGCGCCGCTCGGGCTCGGCCAGCAGCACATTCGGGTCGAGGTGCCCGGCGTGCAGCCCGTCCTCCACGTCGTGGACGGAGTACGCCACGTCGTCGGACCAGTCCATGACCTGCGCCTCGAAGCAGCGCCGGTACGGAGCCGCGTCCTCGCGCGCCCAGTGGAAGACCGGCAGGTCGTCGGTGTACACCCCGAACTTCGGGGAGGCCGGGTCCTCGGGATGCCCGCCGCGCGGCCACGGATATTTGGTCGCGGCATCCAGCGCCGCCCGGGTGAGATTGAGTCCGACGGGCTGCCCGTCCTCGCTGAACCGCTTCGGCTCCAGCCGGGTCAGCAGCCGCAGCGACTGCGCGTTCCCCTCGAAGCCGCCGCAGGGCCCGGCGACCTCGGCGAGCGCCTCCTCCCCGTTGTGCCCGAAGGGCGGATGGCCGAGATCGTGCGCCAGGCACGCGGTCTCGACGAGGTCGGGGTCGCAGCCGAGCGCCGCGCCGAGCTCGCGGCCGACCTGGGCGCATTCGAGGGAGTGGGTCAGGCGCGTACGGGGGGTGGCGTCCCACGCCTGGGACCGGGTGCCCGGGGTGACCACCTGCGTCTTCCCGGCGAGCCGCCGGAGCGCGGCGGAGTGCAGCACCCGAGCGCGGTCGCGCTGGAACGCGGTGCGCCCGGGCCGCTTGTCGGGCTCGGGGGCGTACCGCGTGAGGTCCCGGTCCGGATAGGCGCTGGTCATGAGTGAACCGTAGCCTGCGCCCGTCGCGGCGGAATCCTGCGGCTCCGGCGCGATCCATGGCCTGTCCGGCGTTTGAGGACATCTGCGCGGAGCGCGGATACCGCGCCGCAGGCGCGATAGGCCCGCGGGTAGCCTCGGCGTCATGCACATCCGCACCGCCCTGGTCCCCGCCGCCGAGATCCTCCAGCTCCGCTGGGACGTACTCCGGCCGGGCTTTCCCAGGGAGAGCGCGGTCTTTCCCGAGGACGACGCCCCGGGCGCGTACCACGTGGCCGCCTACGACCCCGACGGCATCGTCCGAGGCTGCGCCTCCTTCACGCCCGAGCCGCTCCCGGGGGAGGAGGGCACTCCGGCCCACCGCCTCCGCGGCATGGCGAGCGACCCCGCCGTCCGCGGCCAGGGCTACGGCATCGCCGTCCTCGACGCCGGCCTCGCCGAGGCCGCCGCCCGCGGCGCGGACCTCGCCTGGTGCAACGCCCGCACCGAGGCCCGCGGCTTCTACGAGGCCCAGGGCTGGGAGATCCGCGGCGCCGAGTTCCACATCGAGACCGTCGGCCCGCATTACGTGATGGTCCGCAAGCTCGGGTCTGTCCCCGCGCGGCCGTAGAATCTCCTCGTGGCCGGAAGGATCAACGACGAGGACGTGCGGGCGGTGCGCAGCGCCGTGCCGATCGACTCCGTCGTGTCCGAATACCTGCAGCTCCGGCCCGCCGGCGGCGGCAATCTGAAGGGCTTGTGCCCCTTCCACGACGAAAAGTCCCCGAGCTTCAACGTCAGCCCGGCCAAGGGCTTCTTCCACTGCTTCGGCTGCCAGGAGGGCGGCGACACGGTCGACTTCGTGATGAAGGTCGAGCACCTCTCCTTCTCCGAAACGATCGAGCGCCTCGCCCGCCAGGCCGGCATCACCCTCCGGTACGAGGAGGGCGGCTACAACCCGGGCCGCCAGCAGGGCGAGCGCACCCGCCTCATCGAGGCGCATCGCCACGCCGCCCAGTTCTACGTCGACCAGCTGCAGTCCGCCGAGGCCGAGATCGGCCGCCGCTTCCTCGCCGAGCGCGGCTTCGACCAGTCCGCCGCCGAGCACTTCGGCGTCGGCTACAGCCCGGCCGGCTGGGACCACCTCACCCGCTTCCTGCGCGGCAAGGGCTTCTCCGACAAGGAGCTGATCCTCTCCGGCATCAGCCAGGACGGCCGCCGCGGCCCCATCGACCGCTTCCGCGGCCGCCTGATGTGGCCCATCCGCGACATTACGGGCGAGGTCGTCGGCTTCGGCGCCCGCAAGCTCCGCGACGACGACAATGGCCCGAAGTACCTCAACACCCCCGAAACCCCCCTCTACCGCAAGTCCCAGGTCCTCTACGGCATCGACCTCGCCAAGCGCGAGATCTCCAAGCAGGGCCGCGCCGTGGTCGTCGAGGGCTATACGGACGTGATGGCCTGCCACCTCTCCGGCGTCACCACCGCCATCGCCACCTGCGGCACCGCCTTCGGCGGCGAACACGTCAAGATCCTCCGCCGGGTCCTGACCGACAATTCCCGCTCCGAGGTCGTCTTCACCTTCGACGGCGACGCCGCCGGGCAGAAGGCCGCCCTGCGCGCCTTCGAGGACGATCAGAAGTTCGCGGCCCGCACGTCCATCGCGATCACCCCCGGCGGCATGGACCCCTGCGAGCTGCGCCTCGCCAAGGGCGACGACGCCGTGCACCAGCTGGTCGAGGACCGCTCCCCGCTCTTCGAGTTCGCCATCCGCTCCTTCGTCGCGCAGCACAACCTCGATACCGCGGAGGGCCGTTCCGCCGCCCTGGAGGAGGCCGCGCCGGTCGTCGCCCGGATCAAGGACGGCGCCATCCAGCATGAATACGCCGTCCAGCTCGCCGGCATGCTCGGCATCCTCGACGAGCGCTTTGTCGTACGGCGCGTGGGCCAGCTCGCCCGCTGGGCGCGCGACGGCGGCCGGCAGCGTACGGGCCCGGGCCGGCCCGGCGGCCCGCAGGCCGCCGCGCCCGCTTCGGCCCCGCCGGCCCCCCGCGGCCCGGCGATCAACCTGCGCAACCCGGCCCACCACGCCGAGCGTGAACTCCTCAAGCTGGCCCTGCAGTTCCCCGCCCTGGTCTCGCCCGCCTTCGACGCGTACGGCACCGACGAGTTCACCGCCCCGCCGTACGCCGCCGTGAAGCTGGCCATAGAGGCCGCGGGCGGCGCGGCGCTCGCCGACGACACGTACCTCATCCGCGCCCGCGACTGTGCCCCCGACGACGTCGTCCGCTCGCTCATCACCGAGCTCGCCGTCGAGCCGCTGCGCACCCGCCGGGACCCCGACGAGATGTACGCGGGCGAGCAGTTGGTCAAGGTCCGCCTCGCCGCCGCCGACCGCCGCATCGACGAGGTCCGCGGCAGCCTGCACCGCCTCGGCCCCCAGGCGCCACAGGACCAACAGGCGGCGGTCCAGAACGAGTTGTGGGTGCTGCAGCAATACCGCCAGGCGCTGCGCGAACGCGGCGCCGCGGCCCTCTGACGCGCGCTCGGTCGCCGTCCTTGGCCGGCCCCCGCGTACGCCCCGAACTTCCCGCCTCCGTAACCACCCAGTCACGAAGCGGGCACAAATAGTGCCCGCACGCCCCTCGTGCGGGGCGTGTGTCGTACTCCACACTGGTCCCGGTGCCTGAGTCTTCGGAGCGCGGCGGCGGTGGACTTAACGGGTCCGGCCTCGCCGGGGATGCGCTCACGACGCAAGGGACGGAGTGTGGCGCGGCTGCCGCAACCGTTCCGTTGTCGCACGCCCTCGAACCGGCAGTGATCACTCTGGAGGTCGCCCCCGTGCAGACCCAGACCCTCTCGACCACTCTCGACACCCCCGCACCCCCACCGACGGCGGCGCCGCACGAGCCAGGCACCACGGTGCCACCGCAGACCCGGATCACCCACCACCCCGAGACGACCACCCCCGACGCGCCTCCCGCCGCGGAGGAGCCGCCCGAGCCGCCGCCGTCCGCGCTCACGGAGGAGGCGCCCGCGCCGGAAGCCCCGGCGCGCACCAAGGCGGATACCGGCGGTCCGTCCTCGGATCTCTTCCGCCAGTACCTCCGCGAGATCGGCCGGATTCCGCTGCTCAGCGCGGCCGAGGAGGTCGAGCTGGCGCGGCGGGTGGAGGCGGGCCTGTTCGCCGAGGAGAAGCTCACCCGGTCCACGCAGCTCGACACCAGGCTCGCCCTCGACCTCGACCGGTTAGTGGTGCTGGGCCGGATGGCCAAGCGCCGCCTCATCGAGGCGAACCTGCGCCTCGTCGTCTCGGTGGCCAAGCGCTATGTCGGCCGCGGCCTGACGATGCTCGACCTGGTCCAGGAGGGCAACCTCGGCCTGATCAGGGCGGTGGAGAAGTTCGACTACGCCCGCGGCTACAAGTTCTCGACGTACGCCACCTGGTGGATCCGCCAGGCGATGTCCCGCGCCCTGGCCGACCAGGCCCGCACGATCCGGGTCCCGGTCCACGTCGTCGAACTGATAAACCGCGTAGTCCGCGTCCAGCGCCGCATGCTCCAGGAGCGCGGCTACGAGCCCACTCCGGAGGAGGTGGCCCGCCACCTGGACCTCCCGGAGGAACGGGTCAGCGAGGTCCTGCGCCTCGCCCAGGAGCCGGTGTCGCTGCACGCCCCGGTCGGCGAGGAGGACGATGTCGCGCTGGGCGACCTGATCGAGGACGGCGACGCGGCTTCCCCGGTCGAGTCGGCGGCCTTCCTGCTCCTGAGGGAACACCTGGAAGCGGTCCTGTCGACGCTGGGCGAACGCGAACGCAAGGTGGTCCAACTCCGCTATGGTCTCGCCGACGGCCGCCCCCGCACCCTGGAGGAGATCGGCCGCATCTTCGGCGTAACAAGGGAACGCATCCGCCAGATCGAGTCGAAGACCCTGAACAAGCTGAGGGACCACGCCTTCGCCGACCAGCTGCGGGGCTACCTGGACTGACGCGAGGGGCGCGCTGCCGTAACTCCGGGGGAGGGCGTCCCGCAAGGCGGGACGGGCTGGCCCGGGACGTTTCGCGCAGCCGCCCCACCCAGCCCGCACCGAGACCGAGCCGGCGCGCCCCAGAAGGCGAGCGCCTCAGCCCATCGCCCCCGGATGCACGCCGTCCCTGACGGCCCCGTACTGCTGCCGCACCGCCTGCCCCACCGCAGCGTCCTCCTCACCGGCGGCGAAGACCTGCTGCCCCCGCGGCGCCCAGGCCGGCGGCGCCTCCGGCGACAGCGTGCCCTCGTTCACGCCCAGCGCCCACGCCGCCTGCCGCGCCGCGCCAAGCGCCGCGTAGTCAGCCGGCTCCGGCACCACGACCTGCGCCCCGAGCAGCGCAGGCGCCAACGCCTGCACCGCAGGCAGCTCCGCGGCAGGCCCCAGCAGGAACACCCGCCGAATATCGACCCCCCGCCCGCGCAGCAGCGCGAGCCCATCCGCCAGCCCGCACAGCATCCCCTCGAAGGAAGCCCGAGCCATGTGCTCGGGCTTCATCGCCTCGCGCCGCAGCCCATGCAGCGACCCCGCGGCATGCGGCAGCTGCGGCGTCCGCTCACCCTCGAGATACGGCAGAAAGACCAGCCCGTGCGAGCCGGGCGTCGACTGCAGCGCCAGCGCGCTCAGCCCCTCCAGATCCTTCGGATCCCGCCCGAGCAGCTCCGCGGCCCCCCGCAGCACGCGCACGGCATTCAGCGTGTGCACCACCGGCAGATGCATGCCGGTCGCATCGGCCAACGACGTAATCGTCCCGCTCGGATCCGGCAGCGCCTCATGATGCACGGCAAAGGTCGCGGCCGAGGCCCCGAGCGAGATGACGGCGTCACCCACCCCCACCCCCAGCCCGAAGGCGGCAGCCATCGTCTCCCCGGTCCCGGCGGATATCGCCAGCCCCTCCGGCGTACGCCCCGCGATCTCGGCCGGCCCGAGCACCTCCGGCAGCCCCGGCTCATGCCCGAGCGCCAGCTCGGCGAGATCGGCCCGCCACTGTCCGGTGAGCGGCGACCAGTAGCCGGTGCCGGAGGCCCCGCCCCGATCCGTCGTCCGGCGCGCGGGCGACCCCAGCAGCTGCCAGACCAGCCAGTCCTGCGGCAGCATCAGCTGCGCGGTCCGCTTGGCGCTGTCCGGCTCCTCACGCTGCAGCCGCCGCAGCTTGGCGACGGGCAGCCGGGCATCCGGCACATTGCCGATCGCCTGCGCCCATTCCGTACGCCCACCGAGCGCGTCGGCCAGCTCGGCGGCGGCCCCCTGCCCGCGCTTGTCATTGCCGAGCATGGCGGGCCGTACGAGAGACCCCATGGCATCGACGGGAAGCAGCGCGTCCTGCTGCGCGGAGACCCCGATGGCCTGCACACCCTCCAGCAGCCCGCCGTCCGCGGCCTGCCCGAGCGAGAGCAGCCAGGCCTGCGGATCGATCTCGTAGCGCGGATCGGCGCCCTCCGGCACCGGGTGCGGCGCGTACCCGTGCCTGAGCACCTCACCCGTATCCGCGTCACAGACGACGATGCGGGTGGAATCGGACGAGCTGTCGAGACCGGCGACTATCCCCATGCCAGAGATTTTGCCTCATGGCCGGACGGGACCGGACCGGGCCAGGTGGGCCCGGCTGTTACGTCAGGTATTGCTGGGACCCCAGTCGTCCCCGTCATCGCCGCCGCGACCACGGTGCCTGAGCCCGTTCGCACGGGCGGCAACAGAGTCCGGAATCAGGTCGGTGACCTGCTCACCAACGGCGTGGAAGGCCTTGGTGGCGGCACCACGGCCACTCACCGCCGCGGACTCGGCCGCGTTCCGTACGGCCGGGTTCTGCATGAAGTCGCGGGCGGCCTTCTTGATCTCCTCGTAGCGCTCCCGGCCGGCCCGGGCGCCGAGTACGTACCCCGCGGCCAGGCCGGCGACGAACGTGATCCGGTGCGTCGGCAGCATCCCGTTCGGCATGGCTCTTCTCCTTCTGTGCTGGCCGTGCTGGAGGCCCTCGGGCGGTCGGTCAGGAGCGGGTACCCCAAACCGATTTCAGAGCACCGCCTGCCATGCGCTAATGTATTCCGAGCAGCGCGAGAGCGCCTCCGGGAGACCGGGGGCAGGTCCGCGTGGAGCATTCCTCGGTAGCTCAATCGGCAGAGCAGCCGGCTGTTAACCGGCAGGTTACTGGTTCGAGTCCAGTCCGGGGAGCGCTAAGGAAGGGGCCTTCGACAGAGGGCCCCTTCGTCGTTACGGGGTATGCCGACCAAGATCACACCATCGGCGGTGTCCCACCCCACGCATCCCACCCGCCCCGGGAACCGATCACCACGCCCAGCCGTCCTTGCCTTACGTGCACACCGGCATGCCGCTCGGCCGGAGTCCCGCTGCCAAGCGTGGGGGGACCTCGGGCGACAGATCGTATGAGCAGCTATGCTGCGGCAGACGGCGCGCACATGTGTACGCGGCACGCCGTTCCGGGGCGGTAGCTCAGCCGGTTAGAGCAACGGACTCATAATCCGTCGGCCGTGGGTTCGAGTCCCACCCGCCCCACTCTGCGCCCCTGAGGAAGGAACGTTTCGACCAGGAGTTTCCTGATCGATCGGGCATCCGCTCCGGCGCCACACTCGCCGCAGAGATCGCTAGCCGGCCCGCTGCGGGCCCGAACGGCAGGCGATCATGCATTCGTCGCTCAAAAGACTCGCCGCCCGCGGCCTGTACTCGCTCGGGTTGCGTGTGGGGCTCGAGGGTAGGCGCACTGCCACAGTCGGGGTCCTGCCAGGCGCCGTCCCGAACGGGAGCCCCACCTCCCGGGCGCCTGGCAGGGGGGCCGTATGGCGCCCGCGAGTCGGTCCCGTCGTCAGGGCGCGATGGCGCGGACGATGAGCGTGCCGATGTGGCCGGGCTTGGGGGCGTCGAGCACCTCGGCGAAGCCGCCCTTGTACATGCCTTGTGCCTGGGGGCATGAGGTCGACGACGGAGCCGTCGGGTCATGCGTGCCGCAGCGCGCGGAGTTCCGGCGTTCGGCGCGCAGCCTCGATGAGTTCGACGCCATGACGGACATGTTCGCCGACCTCTTCCCGGATGTGATGTGACGTCGCTGGGCGCCCGTGGGGCGGCACGGTGCGGCATCAAGTGGGACGGCGAGCACTGTCAGAGGCGGGTGGCGAGCAGGAAAGTCATGTATGCCAGGTAGGTCGTGACGAAGGCTGCGCCTTCGATGCGGCCCAGGCGGCGGTGGGTCAGGAAGGCGGGTACGCAGAGTAGGGCGGCGGCCAGCATGACGAGTAGGTCGAGGGTCAGGACCTCGTCCGGGACCGGTACCGGCCCGGGGGCGGCCAGTACGGTCGGGCCGAGGATCAGGGCGATGTTGAAGACGCTGGAGCCCAGGAGGTTTCCCAGGGCCAGGGAGCGGTCGCCGCGGATGGTGGAGACGACGGTGGTGACGAGTTCCGGGGCCGAGGTGCCTACGGCCACGATCGTCAGGCCGATCAGGGCGTCGGATGCGCCCAGGTCGCGGGCGATGGAAACGGCGCCGTCGACGAGGAGTTCGGAGCCGATGACCACTACGGCGAGGCCGGTGAGGAGCAGGAGAGTTGGGCGGAGGACGCCGGTGCTGGAGCCAGAGCCGGAGCCCGTGTCCCTGCCGGTGTCTGTGCCTGTGCCCGTGTTCCTGCCGGCGCCCGCGCCCCCGCCCGCCGCCACCCCACTGCTCCGCGACTCCCGCCGCGCCACCGCCGCCATCAGCACCAGATAGCCCGCCCCGTACGCGCACAGCCACCACGCATCCCCCGTATCGAGCGTCCCATCGCGCGCCACCGCGAAGAGCACCAGCGCCGCCCCCGTCATCGCCGGCAGGTCAAGACGCAGCGTGCGGCGCTCGAATTCCACCGGTCGGATGAGTGCGCTCAGGCCCAGGATCAGCAGGATGTTGACGACGTTGGTCCCGACGATGTTTCCCACCGCCAGGCCGCCGTTGCCCTGGCGGGCGGCGCTGAGGCCGATGGCCAGTTCGGGGAGGCTGGTGCCCAGGGAGACGATGGTCATGCCGATGACGAGTGGGCTGATGTTGAATCTGGCCGCGAGGGCGGATCCGCCGCGTACGACCAGCTCGGCGCCCGCGATCAGGGCGGCGAGGCCTAAGAGCAGCGACAGCGTCGAATTCATGGCCGTACCCATGTGTTCCCTGCGTCACCCATGTGTCCCCTGCGTCCCATGTGGCTCAGTGCGACTTATGTCCCTTTAGGTCGTAAGAGTTATATGCTGGGATGCATGGAGGCAAATGCACTCGCCGCAGACGACCCCCCGGAGGGGCGGCGGCAGCGCAAAGTGCGGCAGACGCGCGAGGCGCTGGCGGAGGCCGCGGTCGAGTTGATTCTCGAGCGCGGGCTCGCCGGCGTGACCGTCGAGGCCATTGCCGATCGTGCCGATGTCGCCCGCCGCACCTTCAGCCGGCATTTCGCCGGCAAGGAGGTCGCCGCCCTGGAATTCGTACGGCTCGACGGCGCCCGGATCAACGACCGCCTGCGCGCCCGCCCCGCCGCCGAGCCGCCGCTGCTCGCCTACCGGCGGTCGGTGTGCGCCTGGCTCGCCGGCCAGCAGCAGGGCGAGCAGGCCGCCTGGCACGGGCGGGAGCAGCAGCGGCGGCTGTTCGCGCTGATGGAGCGCGAGCCCGCGCTGCTCGCCGCGTACGAAAGCGTCCGCATCGAGGCCCAGGACGAGTCCGTACGCATCATCGCCGCCCGGCTCGGCGTCGAGCCGGTCCGCGACCTGCGCCCCGGCGTGGCGGTCGGGGCCGCCGCAGGCGTGCTCGTCGCCGCGCTGCGCACCTGGGCGCATCCCGGGAACGCGGACACCGATCTGCTCGCCATCGTGGAGCGGTCGTACGACGCCATCATCGACCTCGCGGCCGGCGATCCCGGCGACGAGGTGGCCATGATCCCCGGCGGCTCATCCGCGGCCGGGTCAGCATCACAGCAAGGAGTCGTGTCATGAAGGCACTGCAGTACCGGACGATTGGCGCCGCACCCGAGGTCGTCACCGTGCCCGATCCCGAACCCGGGCCCGGACAGGTCCTGTTGAAGGTCACCGCCGCGGGCGTGTGCCACTCCGACATCGCCGTGATGAGCTGGCCCGCCGAGAGCTTCCCGTACGAGCTGCCGCTCACCCTCGGCCACGAGGGCGTCGGCACCGTCGCCGCGCTGGGCGCGGGCGTGACCGGGCTGAGCGAGGGCGACGCCGTCGCCGTATACGGGCCGTGGGGCTGCGGCACCTGCGCCAACTGCGCCGCCGGCAAGGAGAACTACTGCCTGCGCGCCGACGAGCTCGGCATCCGCCCGCCCGGGCTCGGCGCTCCGGGAGCGATCGCCGAGTACCTGCTGGTGGACGACTCGCGGCACCTGGTGCCGCTCGACGGCCTCGACCCCGTCGCCGCCGTGCCGCTGACCGACGCCGGGCTCACCCCGTACCACGCGATCAAGCGCTCGCTGCCGAAGCTGCTGCCCGGCTCCACCGCCGTCGTGATCGGCACCGGCGGTCTCGGGCATGTCGCCATCCAGCTGCTGCGGGCGATGACCGCGGCGCGGGTGATCGCGCTGGACGTGACCGAGGAGAAGCTGGCGCTGGCCCGCGAGGTCGGCGCGCACGAGACCGTCATCTCCGACGCGGGCGCCGCGGACAAGGTGCGCGAACTGACCGGCGGGCGCGGCGCCCAGGCCGTGTTCGACTTCGTCGGCGCCCCGCCGACCGTGGCCACCGCCGGCGCCGCCGCGGGCGTCGAGGGCGACGTGACCATCGTCGGCATCGGCGGCGGTGAGCTGCCGGTGGGCTTCGGCGGGCTGCCGTTCGAGGTGTCCGTCACCGCGCCGTACTGGGGCAGCCGGGGCGAGCTCATCGAGGTGCTCGACCTGGCCAGGGCCGGGGCGGTGTCCGTGCACACCGAGACCTTCAGCCTGGACGAGGCGCCCGAGGCGTACGAGCGGCTGCACGCCGGGAAGATCACCGGCCGCGCCGTCATCCTGCCCAACGGGTGACCCGGCCGGGGATGTCTGCCGCATGTCAATGATGACCTTCGAAACCAGGAGAGCCCGATGAGTGCACCGATTCTGGTCGGCGTCGACGGCACCGATTCCAGCCTGCAGGCCGTGGCGACCGCGGTACGCGAGGCGCAGCTGCGCGGCTGCGGCGTGCGCGTGATCCACGCCTTCATCTGGCCGCTGATGGGTGTCCCGCTCGGCGCGTCGCCGATCGGCCCGGTCGACGGCGGCCTGAGCGCCGAGGGGGAGCGGATCGTCGCCGCGGCCGTGGAGCATGCCCGCGGCGTCGGCCCCGAGGTGCCGGTCGAGGGCGCCGTCGTCACCGGTGACGCCTCGCCGGTCCTGGTTGCCGAATCGCGCTCGGCCGCCCTGGTAGTCGTCGGCAGCCGCGGACTCGGCGCCTTTACCGGCCTGTTGGTGGGCTCCACCGCCATCCACCTCGCCGCGCACGCCGAGTGCCCGGTCCTGGTGGTACGCGGCCGCGCCGAGCCGCAGGGCCCGGTCGTCCTGGGCACCGACGGCTCCCCGGCCGCCGAGCCCGCGGTCGCCTTCGCCTTCAACGAGGCGTCCCTGCGCGGGACCCGCCTGATCGCCGTACACGCCTGGACGCCGTGGAACGCCACCCTGCCCCCGCCGCAGGACCCCGCCCTGCCGTACGCGGGCCGCCCCGGCGACCTGCCGCAGGCCGAGGAGCGCCTGCTGGCGGAGGCGGTGGCCGGCCACCAGGACCGCTACCCGGACGTCGAGGTGGAGCTGCGGACGGTGGAGTCGGGCACCCGCGAGGCGTTGATCGAGGCGAGCCGCGAGGCGCAACTGCTGGTCGTGGGCGCGCGCGGGCGGGGCGGCTTCAAGGGCCTGCTGCTGGGCTCGACCAGCCAGGCGTTGATGCAGCATGCGGATTGCCCGATCGTGATCGTGCGTAATCCTTGAGCTGAAGAATCAGCCTGTCCGCCATCAACTCGTGCCCTTCCGGGCCGGGATGGACCCCGTCACCCAGCAAGCCGGCGTCCGGATGGCCGAGCAGAGCCGGGCCGTCGATGAGGTGGAGGTCGGTGTCGCCGTGCTTGCCCAGGAGGGTCACGGCCTCGCCGACCGCACTACGGATCTGGTTCAGGGTCATGCCGCCACGGCCCTTGGTGTCCTCTTTCGCCGGGGAGACGATCGGGGAGATCACGGCGAGCGGCACGCCGGGGTGGCCGTCGCGGATGGTGCTGAGGAAGCCCAGTACGGCCGGGAGGAAGGAGCGCTCGGTGTACGTGCCCCGGCTGTGGACGTTGATGCCGAGGCAGGTCAGGACGAGGTCGGCGGGCCGGTCGCGGATGACCCGGGCGATCATGGGGTCGAGGTGGCATTCGCCCGCGTAGCCGAGGCAGGTCAGGTCGTATCCGAGGGTCCGGGCCGTCAGCGCCGGCCAGGTGCGGGTGGGGGAGGCCGCCTGCCGGCCGTGGGTGATCGAGCTGCCGTACGCGACCAGCGCCGGCCGGCCCGCCGGTTCGGCCCGCCAGATCCGGGCGCCGGCATCGACCGTAAGGCCGCCCAGGCGCAGCTCGCCGAACTGCGGCAGCCATAGCTCGAGGGTCTTGTCGCCGGCCGGGAGGTCGAAGCGGAAGGCGCCGTCGGCCGCCACCTGCCGGGTGCGGACCGGCTCGCCGTCCACGAGCAGGTCTACGGGGGAGAGCTCGTCCGTGCCGACCCGGATGAACCGGCCGGCGAGATGTGTGCTGTCCGTGCCGAACACGATCCGTACCCCCGCCGCCATGGACGCGCGCCGCCGCAGCACGTCGCCGGGGAAGAGCGAAATCCGGCTGTGCGGCAGCCGCCACGGGCGGGAGAAGTCAGGGGTGTGCTCGACCTCGACGGTGCCGGCCCACAGCAGCGCGGGGTCGTCGCCGTGGAGCTCCCGGGGCTGCTCCTGCTGATTCGGTGCTTCCATGATCCTTCTCTATCAGGGCTGGTGGCAGCGGAGCACCGGGGCGCGGCGACGTCGATCGTGGCCGCCGCATCCCGGGTTGTCAACGCCCAACTTTTTCTCGGTGCCGACCCCTTGACTGTTTCGGAGACGCATCCGTAGCGTCCTCGCCATCTTGCACTTCATACGTATTAAGGATCCGGGATGGCTGCACAGCGACGGCGCCCCACGCAGGTGGACATCGCCCGTCGGCTCGGCATTTCGCAGGCGACCGTGTCGCTCGTGGTGAGCGGCGGACCGGCGAGTTTCCAGGTCGCGGACGAGACCCGCCGGGCCGTGCTGGAGGCCGCCGCCGAGCTCGGCTATACGGTCAACGCCGCAGCTCGCAGCCTCAAGGGCGGGCGGAACCGGATGCTCGGCCTGTATACGTTCGAGCCGGTCTTTCCGGTCGACCGGCGGGACTTCTACTTCCCGTTCCTGCTCGGTGTGGAGGAGGCGACCGCCGAGCGCGGCTACGACCTGCTGCTGTTCAGCTCGGCCACCGCGCGCGGCGACCGCAGCATCTACGCCGGCGGCGCCAACCGGCTCAAGGTCGCCGACGGCTGTGTTCTCCTCGGCCGCCACATTGACCGCGCCGAGCTGGCGGAACTCGTCCGCGAGGACTTCCCGTTCGTCTTCATCGGTCGCCGTGAGGTCCCCGGCGAGGAGCTGTCCTACGTCGCCCCGGACAACGTCGGGGCCACCCGGGACGTTGTGCGGACCCTGGCGGGCCGCGGGCACCGGCGGCTGGCGTACCTGAAGCTGGCTGATGACCAGGAGCCGACCCGCGACCGTGCGGCGGGCTTCCGGCAGGGGATAGCCGACGCCGGGATCGGCGAGGACCAGGTCCTCGTCCACCCCATGGGCGAACCGGACCCCGTCACCGGCGCATTGCTCCGGGAGTGGCTGGCCGACGGGATCACCGCGGTGCTGGTCGAGCCGAGCGAGGACGATGCCGCGATCGCGGCCGTCGAACGCGCGGCCGACGAGGCGGGCATCCGGATCCCCGAGGACTTCTCGGTGGTCCTCCTCGGCGATCCGCCGCTGAGCGAGAGCACACGCGACTGGACCCGGTACACGCCGCCGCGGGAGCAGATGGCCCGTGAGGCGGTCCGGCTGCTGCTGGAGCTGCTGGACGACGAGGAGGGCCGGCCGCGCCATCTGCTCCTCGGCTGCCGGCCGATCGCCGGCGAGACCGTCGCAGAGCCGAGTTCGCATGCGGGCCGCCCGTCATGACCCATGAGCCTGCACCGCTGAAAGGGCTGCCGCAGTGATCCACTACCTTGCCAAGCGGCTGGCGATCGGCCTCCTCACGATCTGGGGCGTCGTCAGCGCCGTGTTCGTCGTGATCCGGCTGGCGCCGGGCGATCAGGCCACGGTCGCGCTGGGTCCCGGCGCGAAGGCCGAGGAGATCGCGGCCCTGCGCCACTCGCTGGGTCTCGACGATGCGCTGCTGCTCCAGTACGTCTCCTACCTGGGCGATGTCGCGACCTTCGACTTCGGCCAGTCGTACCGCTACGGGCGGCCGGCTATGCAGGCCGTCCTGGAGCGCTTCCCGGCGACCATCGAGCTCACCATCGCCGCCACGGTGATCGCCATCCTCGTCGGCCTCCTGCTCGGGGTCGTCGCCGGGCACCGGCCCGGCAGCCTGGTGGACCGGGCCGTGTCGACGTTCACGCTGGGGCTGCAGGCGGTGCCGCCGTTCTGGATCGGCATCATGCTGATCCTGCTCTTCGCGCTGCAGGCCAAGATGCTGCCGAGCGCGGGCGGCGGGAGCTTCCCTCATCTGGTGCTGCCGGCGATAACGTTGTCGATCCCGTTCACGGCCCTGGTCG
Organism: Streptomyces boninensis; assembly: GCF_048572725.1. Lineage (NCBI taxonomy): Bacteria > Bacillati > Actinomycetota > Actinomycetes > Kitasatosporales > Streptomycetaceae > Streptomyces > Streptomyces boninensis. Next base: position 2,846,807 of record NZ_CP183837.1, on the reverse strand, counting down.
CCCGTATGACGAGAAGCGGCGTCGCCGAGACGATGACCGAGGCGTTCGTCCAGACCGCTCGGTCGAAGGGGCTCACCGAGACACAGGTGCTCGGCGGGCACGTTCTGAAGAACTCGCTGATCCCGGTCGTCACGGTCGTGGGCCTCCAGATCGGGACGCTGCTCGGCGGCGCCGTGGTGATCGAGACGGTCTTCGCCTGGCCGGGGCTCGGACAGCTGCTGGTGAGCGCCGTCGGCAATCGCGACTACGCGGTGGTGCAGGGCGCCACCTTCCTCATCGCCATCTGCGTGATCGTCCTCAACCTGGCCGCCGACCTGGTCAACGCCAAGCTCGACCCCCGGATCCGTGTGGAGGCACGTCGATGACCCAGCCGGATGTCCTGGTCGCCGAGTCGACGCCGGATCCCGCGGCCGCCCCGGCCCGTCGCCGCCCCCTCGCCGCCCTGCCCTACGTGATCATCGGCCTCTATCTGCTCGCCGCGGTCTTCGGGCCGCTGCTCATCGATTACGACCCCGTGGCGACGACCGTGAAGGGCCGGCTGCTGCCGCCCGGATCCGAGACCGCGTCCGGCACCGCGTGGCTGGGCACCGACGGCGTCGGCCGCGATGTGCTGGCCCAGGTCGTGTACGGGGCCCGGACCTCGTTCATCATCGGGATCGCGGTGGTGCTGCTCTCCGGCCTCATCGGCGTGGCGCTCGGCGCGATCGCCGGCTACTTCGGCCGGCTCCCGGACATGGCCGTGGCCCGCTCCATCGATGTGCTGATGGCCTTCCCCGGCATCCTGCTGGCGATCGTCATCTCGGGGCTGCTCGAACGCGGCATGCACGTCGTGATCATCGCGCTGTCGGTCGGCGGCTGGGTCGGCTTCGCCCGGCTTTCGCGCAGCATCACCATGTCCACCCGGGAGCGGGACTGGGTCGATGCCGCCCGCATCATGGGCGTATCGAAGCCGGCGACGCTCACCCGGCACATCGCGCCGTTCCTCGCCGGGTCGGTCATCGCACTCGCCACCATCGAGCTCGCCTCGGCCGTGCTGGCCGAAGCGGCGCTCAGCTTCCTCGGTCTCGGACTCCCGCCCGACGTCGTGTCGTGGGGCCAGAGCATCGCGAACGGCCGGGACTATCTCGCCACCGCCTGGTGGATCACGGTCTTCCCGGGCCTCGCCCTGACCGTTCTCGTCATCTGCATCGGCCTCATCGGCGACAAGCTCACGCGGCGCTACACCCGCACCCGTGACTAGCGCGGTGACCCGTACCCCGGCATTCGAAAGGAAACCCGGCATGGATATCCGTACCCGGAGACCGCTCGCGGCGGCCGCCGCGTCGCTCAGCCTGCTCATGGTCACGGCCGCGTGCTCGTGGTCGGACTCGCCCGCCGCGGGGGCGGGGGGCGACGGCACCCTGAATGTCGCCGGACCGCTTCCGATCGAGAACCTCGACCCGCACGGCGCGGCGAGCATGGACGCCGGTACGCAGCTGGCGGCCAGGGCGCTCTTCAGCCCGCTGCTCACCGCCACCGGGCCGGGCAAGTTCAAGGGCGATCTGGCGACCAAGTGGAAGCCGAACGAGGACGCCACCAAGTGGACCTTCACGCTGCGTTCCGGTGTGAAGTCCACCGACGGCACCCCGGTGACCGCGCGGGAGGTCGTCGCCTCCTTCGAGCGGGTGCTCGCCGCGAAGGGCCCGCTGGCCGGCAACTTCGGCGGCTACACCGCCGCCGCGCCGGACAAGAAGACGGTGGTCTTCACCTCCAAGACGCCGGATGCCGCGTTCCTCGGGAAGATCACGTCTTTCTTCGTCACCCCCGAGAAGGCGGCGCAGAAAGGATTCTTCCAGAAGCCTGTCGGCTCCGGGCCCTACAAGGTCACGTCCTTCGAGCCCGGCCAGTCGCTCAAGCTGGCGCCCAACGCCGGCTACTGGGACGGCAAGCCGGACCTGAAGCGGGTGGAGTTCAAGTCGATCCCCGAGGTCGCGGCCCGGATGACGGCGCTCAAGACCGGCGAGGTCGACGTGACCTGGGGCATGCCTGACGACCAGATAGCGCAGCTCAAGTCGGACACCAACCTCGCCGTCGACGCCGTCCCCAGCCCGGGCGTCAACACCATGTGGATGAACAGCGGCACCCCGGCGCTGAAGAAGGCCGCCGTCCGGCGGGCGCTGTGGCAGGCCGTCGACTTCAAGTCGATCGTCGAGTCGCTGTACCCGGAGACCGGATCGCTCGCGGACTCGGTGGTCAGCCCGGTGGTCCTGGGCTACGCGAAGCAGCAGCCGGTGAAGTTCGACCGGGCCGCCGCGAAGGCCGCGCTGAAGAAGGCCGGCTTCGACTTCGGTACGAAGCTCCGCTTCCAGTACTCGCAGCCGAGCTTCCGGCAGTTCGTCGAGGCCGTCGCGTCCGACCTGAAGAAGGTCGGAGTCAAGGTCGACCCCATCGAGAAGGAGCAGGCCGTCTTCCTGGAGGACCTGCTCGCCATGAAGTGGGACATCAACATCCAGCAGATCGGCTCCCAGGGCTTCGACGCGGCCACCAACCTCGGGCGCCTATACCCGTGCGCCGCCAAGCGGACCGGCTACTGCAACAAGGACCTGGACAAGGACCTGGCCGCGGCCGGAGCCACCACCGACATCGCCGAGCGCAAGGCGCTCTACACGAAGGCGGGCAAGACGATCTGGAACGACGCGGTCGGCATGTACCCCATGTTCGTCGAGCAGCCCTACGCATGGCGCAAGACCGTCAAGGGGCTGAAGCTCGCCCCCGACGGCATGCCCACCTTCGCGCACGTGAAGGTCTCGGAATGACCGGGTTGCTGGAGGTCGAGGACCTCGAGGTCGCCCTCGCCGGGGGCGCCGGCGAGGGCACGGTGATCGACTCGGTGTCCTTCTCGGTGGCCGCCGCCCGTACGACCGGGCTGATCGGCGAATCCGGCAGCGGCAAGACGATGAGCTCCATGTCGATCGTCGGGCTGCTGCCGGCCGGGGCGAAGACCGCCGGCCGGATCGCGTGGAAGTCGGAGAACCTCCTCGACGCCCCCGCCCGCAGGCTCCGGCAGGTCCGCGGCCACGAGATCGGCGTCATCTTTCAGGACCCCCTTGCCGCCCTGAACCCGATCCAGACGATCGGCCGCCAGGTCGGCGAGATCCTGCGCCGCGGCGGCATGCGGCGCCAGGAGGTCCGTACGAAAGTGCTGCAACTCCTCGACCGGGTCGGCATCCCGGACCCGGAGCAGCGCATCGACGTGTACCCGCACGAGATGTCCGGCGGCATGCGCCAGCGCGTGATGATCGCGATGGCCCTCGCCGGCAGCCCCCAGCTGATCATCGCCGACGAGCCGACGACCGCCCTGGACGTCACCACCCAGGCCCGCATCCTCAAGCTGCTCGCCGACCTGCGCGAGCAGGAGGGCGTGGCCATGCTGCTGGTCAGCCATGACCTGCGGGTGATGGCGCATGTGGCGGACGACGTCGTGGTCATGTACGCGGGCCGGGTCGCCGAGCGCGGCCCGGCGCGCGAGGTGCTGGAGCGGCCCCGGCATCCGTACACCCGGGCGCTGGCCAACAACGTGCCCGCGGTGAGCCGGAAGACGGCGATCGCCGAGCCGCTGCAGGGCGCCCCGGCCAACCCGTTCGACCGGCCGTCCGGCTGCGCCTTCCACCCCCGCTGCCCGATGGCGCGCGAGCGCTGCCGTACCGAGGTGCCGCAGCTGCGGGAGGCCGAGTCGGGCCGCTTCAGCGCCTGCCATTACGCGGCCGAGGTGAGCTCATGACATCGGCCGACACCCTTCTGGAGATCCGCGATCTGCGGGTGTCGTTCCCCGGCCCGCGGCGGTCGCTGCGCGCACCGCGGACGACGGTGCAGGCCGTCGATGACGTCAGCCTCGACATCCGCGCCCAGGAAATGCTGGCGCTGGTCGGCGAGTCCGGGTCCGGGAAGTCGACCGTCGCCCGCTGCGTCCTCGGGCTCGTACGCCCGCAGCAGGGCACGATCTCGTACGAGGGCCGCCCGCTGGGACCGGTCGACAAGCGGCCGCCCGAGCTGCAGCGCGCCGTCCAGATGGTCTTCCAGGACCCCGGCTCTTCGCTGAACCCGCGGATGACCGTCGGCTCGATCATCCGCGAGGCCTGGAAGGTCCACCCCGCCGTGGCCCCGGCCGGCGACCGCGCGCAGGCGCTCCGGGAGGCGCTCGCCGACGTCGGACTCGACGGGGGCATCGCCGACCGGCGCCCCTCGGCGCTGTCCGGCGGGCAGCGGCAGCGGGTCAGCATCGCGCGGGCGCTGGCGCTACGCCCACGGCTGCTGGTGTGCGACGAGGCCGTGTCCGCGCTGGACGTATCGGTCCAGTCGCAGATCCTCCGGCTCCTCGTCGACCTCCGGAAGACCCGGGAGCTGGCCGTCCTGTTCATCACCCACGACCTCGCGGTGGTACGGCAGATCGCGGACCGGGTCGCGGTGATGAAGAAGGGCGAACTGGTCGAGAGCGCCCCGGCCGAGCAGCTGTTCACCGCGCCTTCCCACCCCTACACGCAGGGCCTCTTGCGGGCCGCCTACGACCTGGAGGGCGCGGATGTGCCGGTCAGGGAGACACAGGAGCAGATCAGTTGAGTAGCGAGCACAGCATCCGAACCGACGTCCTCATCGTCGGGGGAGGTGTCGGCGGCGTCGCCGCGGCCCTCGCGGCGCTGCGCCGCGGCCGGTCGGTCGTCATCACCGAGGAGTACGACTGGCTCGGTGGCCAGCTCACCAGCCAGGCCGTGCCGCCCGACGAGCACGCGTGGATCGAGCAGTTCGGCTGCACCCGCTCCTTCCGCGCCTTCCGCGAGGGCGTGCGCGAGCACTACCGCACCTGGTATCCGCTGACGTCGGCCGCACGCCGGCAGCCGGATCTGAACCCGGGCCTGGGCCGGGTGAGCCGGCTGTGCCACGAGCCGCGGGTCGCCCTCGCCGTACTCGAAGGCATGCTCGCGCCGTACCGGTCGGCGGGCAGGCTGCGCGTGCTGACCGGGCATCGCGCCGTGTCCGCCCAGGTCGACGGCGACCGGATCACGGGTGTCACCGTCGCGTCCCGTACGGGCGAGGAGCGCGCCATCGAGGCGCCCTACGTCCTGGACGCCACCGAGCTCTCCGATCTGCTGCCGCTCGCCGACGCCGAGCATGTCATCGGCTTCGAGTCCGCGGCCGAGACGGGCGAGCCCAGCGCGCCGAGCGAGGCGCAGCCGCTCAACCAGCAGGCGTTCTCGTGGGTGTTCGCGGTCGAGCACCGCGAGGGCGAGGACCACACAATCGACCGTCCCGCGCAGTACGGCTTCTGGCGGGACTACCGGCCGGACTACTGGCCGGACCGCCTGCTCAGCCTCACCGCGCCGGACCCCCGGACTCTGGAGACGCTCACTCGCACCTTCGTGCCGCACGCGCCCTCCGGGCCGGTCGTCGCCGATCAGAGCGCTGACCCGGGCGACCGGGACCTGTGGCAGTTCCGCCGCATCTTCGCGCGCGAGCAGTACGCGCCGGGCTTCGCGGAGAGCGACATCACGGTCGTCAACTGGCCGATGATCGACTACCTTCCCGGCACGCTCGTCGGCGTCACCGACGACGAGCGCGACAAGCACCTGGAGGGCTCCCGGCAGCTGTCGCTGAGCATGCTCCACTGGCTGCAGACCGAGGCGCCGCGGCCCGACGGCGGCACCGGCTGGCCCGGCCTGCGCCTCCGCCCGGACGTGATGGGCACCTCCGACGGCCTGGCCATGGCGCCGTACATCCGCGAATCCCGCCGGATCCGGGCGCGGACGACCATCGTCGAGCAGGATCTGTCGATGGCGGTACGGGGCGATGCCGGCGCCGTGCACTATCCGGACTCGGTCGGGGTGGGCATGTACCGGATCGACCTGCACCCCTCCACCGGCGGCGACAACTACATCGACGTGCCCAGCAGCCCGTTCCAGATCCCGCTGGGCGCCCTGCTGCCGGTCCGGATGCGCAACCTCCTGGCCGCGGGCAAGAACATCGGCACCACGCACATCACCAACGGCTGCTACCGGCTCCATCCCGTCGAGTGGAACATCGGCGAGGCGGCGGGCGCGCTGGCGGCCCACTGCCTGGCCAACTCCCTGACGCCGGAGCAGGTCAGGGCGGATGCCCTGCTTCTCGGGACGTTCCAGAGCGAGCTCGTGCAGGACGGTTTCGAGCTGGCCTGGCCCGAGGTGAAGGGCTACTGATGACCATCGATGGCATAGCGCTGCTGGGCGGCGTCACCGTCCCCCTCATCACGCCGATGGACGAGACGGGCCGGCCCGCGGTCGCCGACGATCTGCTCGGCGCCCTCGCCGGTGCGGGCGTCGAGAAGCTGATGCTGCTCGGCAGCAACGGGGAGGGTCCGCTGCTGCCGACGGCGACCATCGGGGCGTTCCTCGACGGGGTGATCAAGAAGTGGCGGTCGCTCACCGACGGCGGCGTGGTCACGGTGAACGTGACCGCGGCCGGCACACTGGAGGCGCTTGAACGCGCCGAGATCGCGGCGGCGGCCAATGCTGACGCGCTGGTCATGAGCCCGCCGATCTACTTCCAGCACCGTGACGACGAGATCGTCTCCCACTACGCCGCGCTGGCCGGAGTCGGCCTTCCGGTGATCGCGTACAACGCGCCGCGCTACAGCAACCCGCTCACCCGCGCGCTGATCGACGCGCTCCTGGACCTCGACCACCTCGCGGGGATCAAGGACAGCTCCGGCGACATCGATTTCTTCGGCTATCTCGTCGAGCGGGCCAGGACCCGGCCCGGCTTCGCCGTCAGCCAGGGCGCGGAGACCCAGCTCGCCGCGGCCCTGGAACTCGGCGCCGACGGCGTCGTCCCAGGCGTCGCCAACATCGGCCCCGGCCTGGCGCTGCAGCTGGTCGCCGCCCACCAGGCCGGCGACCGCGACGAGACCCACCGGCTCCAGGCCCTCATCACCGCGCTCACCGGGCTCCACACCATCCGCCGCGGCACCTCGGGCGTCAAGGAGATCCTCGCCCAACTGGCCCTGTGCCCCCCGTATGTGGCGCCACCCCTGCTCCGCAGCGAGCCGGCGGAGCGCGACGCCTTCCAGCAGTTCATCGCAGCGCACCAGAACCAGCTACTCCACCCGACGAAGGGATAGCAGCAGCATGGGCACGAGCGTGAACAGACGTCATCTCCTGCGCGCCGCCGGCATCGCGGGCATCACCGGCGCGGCAGTCGGCGGCTTCGGGTCGTCCGCGCAGGCCGCCGCGCGGGCCGAGCCGGTCGACGTGGCCAATGCCACCACACCGCAGGATTTCGGCGCCGTCGCCGACGGTGTCGCCGACGACACCGGGCCCATCCAGAAGGCCATCGACGCGCAGCGGGAGCGGAAGAACAAGATCGTCTACTTTCCGCCGGGCACGTATCGCATCACCAAGACGGTGGTCGTGCCCGACGTGGAGAGCGCGGGTGACGGGCACTTCAACCGACTCGTCCTCGCCGGGGCGGGCACCATGGGATCGCGGACCTCGATCATCGACGTCGATTTCGACGGGACGGCGATGGAGGTACAGGCCCCGCTGGCGGCGGTTCGCGGCCTTGCCTTCGTAGCGCCGCCGAGCCTGAAGAAGACGGTCGGCCTGCGCATCAACCGGGACCCCGGGGCCGTGCCGCCGAACACCGACGATATGGACGCGACGGTCACCGAGTGCACGTTCATCGAGTTCTACACCGCGGTGCGGCAGGTGGGGCGCGGTCTGGTCTTCACCAACAACCTGGTCGCGGTCGGTGATGTGGGCCTGGAGATCTCGTGGCCGACGTCAGGGGTCGGCGGCGACGGCGTGCATGTGCTGCCGTACGGGATGCGCAAGTGGCTCATCGAGGGTAATCACTTCCACAGCATGGGCACGGCGATCATCACCAGCGGCGCGGACGCCCACAACTTCCGCGGCGCGGTGATCGCGAACAACATCCTCGACATCGGCAAGCGGCTGTTCTCCGGCAGCATCATCAACTCGACCTTCGCCGGAAACGTCGTCGAGAACGGCACCGGCGGCGCGATCGTCTCCGTCACCACCGGCGGTACGAACCTCACCTTCACGGGCAACATCCTCGGCGGCGGCGACCCCGGCGGCGGCGCCCGCCCGCCGCATGCGATCGAGTTCCGGCCCGAGGCGAAGGCTCAGCACGTCACCATCACCGGCAACGGCTTCAACTGGATCGAGGGGTCGCCGGTCTACTTCGGCGGGCCGGCCTCCGAGGTCACGGTCTCCGCCAACACCTTCGAGAACTGGAACCTCCTCAAGGAGGAGCGCTGGAGCGCGCTCCGGATCAACGGCGACGTGGCCGGGGTCGCGGTCATGGGCAACGCCTTCGGAGACAACCCGGTCGAGACGTCACCGCCGGTGCGTGTGATCGGGAAGCTGACCGGGTCCACGATCGTCGGGAACACCTTCGAGAACACGGCCGGTGTGCTGTACGCCGAGACGGTCGGCGACGGGAACTACATCGAGCGCCGCGGCCCGGGCGCCAACAAGCACGAGCTCACCGCGTCGAAGAACGCCGCCCTCGTCGTACGGGCCACCACCACAGGCACCCCCGACGTCGGCTCCGACGCGTACGGCAGCTTCGTCGCCGCATCGGACCAGGCGGCGGGCGCGGGCCCCGGAGTGAAGGGCGGCGTACGGGTCGTGCCGGCCAATGAATCCGGCGCCGCGGCCGTCGAACTGCTGTGCGCGACGAACAGCACCAACGGCGTCGCGGCGCTGCGGGTGGACATCAACGGACTCGTCCCGACCGCCGACAACGCCCGCGACGTCGGCTCGGCGGAGAAGCGGGTGCGCACGGTCTACGCCCACAGCCTGCAGCTGGCGACAGTGGCGGCCGCCGACCTGCCCGAGCCGAAGGCCGGCGCGGTGGCCATGGTGCACGACGCGGCCGACAACCCCGTGCTGGCGATCTCGGACGGCAAGGGCTGGCGCCATCTGCCGCTGGGCGCCCGGATCTGACCGCCGACTCTTCATCAGACACCCGAGGAAGTAATCACCCGTGAGACTGGCCAGTTATCTATTCGAGGGCTCCGAGCGATGGGGGTTCGTCGCCATCGAGCCCTCCGACGGCACGGCGTGGGTCCTCGAACCCGCCCGGGCCGAGGCCTTTCTCACGAAGTATGCGTCGATCCCGTCGTCCGGCCTCGTGGCCACGCGTCCCCGCTGGCTCGGGGACGCGTGGCCGGCCACGCTGGCGGAGTTCCTGGCCCTCGAGGACGCGGGCATGGAGGCGCTGTCGCGGCTGGCCGGGTATGTCGAGCGGTTCGTGACCCAGACCGACGCGACGCTCCTCCCGCGGGCCGGGCACCCCGTCGCCGAGGTCGAGCTGCTCGCCCCCATCCCGCGGCCGCGCCTCTACTGGGGCCTGGTCACCAACTCCCCGTCGTTCGTCCGCAACAACCCGAACATCGGCAGCCTGAACCTGTTCCCGCTGGGCCACCAGCGCCCGCAGGGAGCGGCCATCGGCCCCGGTACCCCGGTGACGATGAAGCACGACCACCACCTGCCGCACATGGCGTACAACGTCGAGCTCGCGATCGTCATCGGCAAGCCCGGCCGCTACATCCCCCTCGACCGCGCCATGGACCACGTCGCCGGCTACACCGTGGTGAACGACGTCTCCGGCAGCTACTACTACCGCGCGGTCCCCGGTAACGCCGGCAACGGCTACGGCCTCCCGGCCCGCTACAACGACTGGCTCTACCAGGCCACCGCCTCCTGGGGCGGCAAGAAGGCCGACACCCTGTGCCCGATGGGCCCGTACCTGGTCACGAAGGACGAGGTGGCGGACCCGTACAACCTCCTCATGTACACCCGCCAGTCCGGCCGGACCCGCGACCGCGCGCACACCGCGGCGACGCTGATGGGGATCGAGCGGGTCATCCACTGGTACTCGTCGTTCGCCTCGCTGGAGCCCGGCGATGTGATCCACTTCGGCACGATGGGCGTCGACGGCCTGCCGGTCCTCCGGGACGACGCGGCCGACCCGGAGACGCGGCTGGAGGTCGAGATCGAGCATGTCGGCACCCTGGTGAACCCGGTCCGGATCGCCGACGGGAGCGAGCGCCCGCGCGTGCCGATGGAGTCCCATCCCTCGTACGCCATCCGGGAGGTGGCCGCGTCGGACGCGCGCGTGCTGGAGTCGCCGGGGGAGTGGACGGTGGGAGGGGCACGCCACTTCTATACGTCGTTCGGCAACGACCGGTCGGCGGAGGATGGTCTCGCCCAGCTTGAGGTGCCGCGCTTCCTGAACGGTCCGGCCAGGTCCCTCACCGCGGGTGGCTCTGTCGTCGAAATCCCGCCGCGCGCGGGCGACATCGTCGTGAGCATCGAGCTGGCCACTGTGGTCCGCGAGCTGGCGGCCGACGTCGAGGACGGCCGCTCGGCCATCCTCGGCTACGCACCCCTCATCTCACTCTGCGACCTCTCCTTCGCCGACGCCGTAGTCGAGCCGGCGCGGCTCGGCGAGCGCGGGATTCCCGCGGTTTACGGGAGGTGGGCGGACGGCTTCAATGTCGTCGGTGAGCTGGTGGCGGGCCGCGACTGGAGCGGCCGGGCCATGTCGCTGGAGATCGGCGGCCAGGTGGTCCACGGCAATACGTCGCAGTACATCGCGGGACCGGACGAGCTGATCACGACGATCTCCAGCATGATCACCCTGTTCCCCGGGGATGTGATTACGCTCGGCCGGAGCGTCGCGCACCTCCGCGTCTCCCGGGAGGCGTACGAGAACGGCCTGGTGGTCCGCGGCGCGATCGAAGGCCTCGGCGCGGTCGAGGCGGAGCTCGTACCGAAGGAGCGGCATGGCGGGCAATGACCGGAGCGGGCAGCCGACCCGGGCGATCCTGGTCTTCTTCGACACTCTGAACCGGCGCTTCCTGCCCCCGTACGGCAATGACTGGGTGCACGCTCCCAACTTCCGCCGCCTCGCCGAGCGCAGCGCGACCTTCGGCAACTGCTACGGCGGTTCGATGCCCTGCATCCCCGCCCGCCGGGAACTGCACACCGGCCGCTACAACTTCCTGCACCGCAGCTGGGGCCCGCTGGAGCCGTTCGACGACTCGATGCCGCGGCTGCTGGGCGAGCACGGCATCCACTCCCACTTGGCCACCGACCACCAGCACTACGTCGAGGACGGCGGGGCGACCTACCACACCCGCTACTCCACCTGGGAGTTCTTCCGCGGCCAGGAGGGCGACCCGTGGAAGGGCCAGCTCGCAGAGCCGGACATCCCCGAGGCGGCGCGGCTGCAGCGCAACGCGCTCTGGCGGCAGGACTGGATCAACCGCGGCCACCTCGAACGCGAGGAGGACCACCCGCAGTCGCGCACCTTCGAGGCCGGCCTGGACTTCATCGAGACGAACCACGCCCAGGAGAACTGGTTCCTGCAGATCGAGACCTTCGATCCGCACGAGCCCTTCTACACGTACAAGCAGTACAAGGACCTCTACCCGCACGCCTACGACGGCCCGCACCTCGACTGGCCGGAGTACAAGCGCACCACCGAGCGCCCGCAGGCAGTGGAGCACGTCCGCTACGAATACGCCGCGCTGCTGAGCATGTGCGACGGCTCCCTGGGCCGGGTGCTGGACGCCATGGACGCCCACGGGATGTGGGACGACACGATGCTCATCGTCGGCACCGACCACGGCTTCCTGCTCGGCGAGCACGGCTGGTGGGGCAAGAACATCCAGCCCTGGTACGACGAGAACATCCACACCCCGCTGTTCGTCTGGGACCCGCGCACCGGCGTCCGCGGCGAGCGCCGCGACAGCCTCGTGCAGACCATCGACCTCGCCCCGACGCTGCTGGAGTACTTCGGCGTCGACCGGCCGCCGGACATGCAGGGCGCACCCTTGCGCGAGACGACCGCGAGCGATGCGCCGGTGCGCGAGGCTGCGCTCTTCGGCTCGTTCGGCGGCCACGTCAATGTCACGGACGGCCGCTACGTCTACATGCGCGCGAGCGCGAGCGCGGACAACGCACCGCTCTACGAGTACACGCTGATGCCCACGCGCATGAGGGGCCACGTATCGGCGAAGGAGCTGTGCGAGGCCGAGCTCGACGCCCCGTTCTCCTTCACCAAGGACTGCCCGGTCCTGCGGATCCCCGCCCACGGGCAGCGCAACACCCACCACCACGGCTCACTCCTCTTCGACCTCGAAGCCGACCCCCGGCAGGAAACCCCGCTCCTCGACGACGAGCTGGAGCTGCGGATGGCGCGGCTGATGGCCGCCCTGATGCGCGCCAATGACGCCCCGGCCGACCAGTTCCAGCGGCTGGGCCTCCCGGTGGCGGGCGAGATCGGCCGCGAGCATCTCCTCGTACGCGTACAACACGAGGCGGCGGAACGCGCCGCCGCGGCCCTCCCCGCCGAGGACGAGCTGCCCCAGGGCCGCATCGACCCGCGCAGCCCCCTGTCCACGCTCCTCGCGGAACCGGCGGCGGCCGCAGCCATCGAAAAGGCGGTCCCCGGCCTGCTCAGCAACCCGCGGCTGGCCACCCTCGGCCACATCACTCTGCGCGACTTGGCCGCCCTGGCGCCTGCGGTACTGGACGCCGCTCGCCTCCGCACCGTCGCCGCGGCGCTCGCGGCGGTGCCCTAGTGCGGAGTGCGTAGCGCCAGCACGTCCGCGTAGGAGAGGGCGGTGAGGTCCGGCGGGCGGCCGTCGCGGATGGCGGTTGCGGTGGTGATGGCCGCGGTCAGGGCGGTGCGGTAGAGGAGCGAGCCGAGGCTGATGCGGCGTACGCCCAGGGCGGTCAGGTCGGGGATGGGCGGGCCGGTCGGGGAGTACAGGATGTTCAGGGGTGTGGTGAGGGTGGACGTCAGGGTGGCGATTGTGGCCGGATCTGTCAGGCCCGGCACGAAGACGCCGTCCGCCCCCGCCTGTTCGTAGAGCGCTAGGCGATTTTCCGTCTCCGGCTGCCCGGTGGTGAGCCAGTGCGTGTCCGTGCGGGCGTTCACGAAGAGCGCCGGGGCGGCGGTCTTGGCGGCGGTGATCTTTGCGGCGTGCAGGTCGGCGGGGGTGAGGGTGCCGTCCGGGCGGCCGTCTTCGAGGTTGATGCCGGAGGCGCCTGCGGTGTGCAGCTTGCGGGCCAGTTCGGCGACTTCTGCCGGGTCGTCGCTGAAGCCGCCCTCCGCGTCCACGGAGAACAGCAGCCCGTCCTGCCCGAGCCGCTCCGCCAGCGCCAGCGTCGCGGCGGCAGTCGCGCCGCCCCCGTCCGGCAGCCCGGCGGCCGCCGCCACGCCCAGGCTGGTGGTGCCGATCGCCGCGAAGCCCTCCGCCGCCAGGGCCGCCGCGGAGGCGTGGTCCCAGGCGTTGGGCAGCAGGAGCGGGGTGGGCTGGTGGTGCAGGCGGGCGAAGGCGGTCTGCGGCGGGTACGTCATGGGACTGACGCTACGGCCGGGATGGTTGGGTGCCCGCCGAAACGTGCCGACGGCGGGCGGCGCCCACGCCTGCCGCCGCACGCCGCGGGTGGGTCAGCGGCGGGCCCGACGTCGGCGCCGGAGCAGCACCGTGAGGCCGCCCGCCGCCGCGAGTCCGGCGGCGACCGCGAGTGCCGTGGCCGTGTCGTCGTCGCCGGTGTCGGGCAAGGGCGTGGGCCCGGGGGAGTCGGTGGCGGTCGGCGTCGGGCCGGGGGTGGGGTTGGTCGTGCTGGTCGGCGACTCCGTAGGAGTCTCCGTCGGGCCCGGCGAATCCGTCGGCGAATCGGTCGGGCCCGGCGAATCCGTCGGCGAGTCAGTAGGGCTCGGCTGCGGCTGCGCCGGACGCACCACCACCGTGACCCGGCCCGTATCGCACAGCGCCGGGTCCCCGTCGTCGCAGGCGATCACCGTGAAGGTGTCTGTCCCCGTGTAGCCGTCATCCGGCGTGTACGTGAACGTGCCGTCAGCCGCCACCTCCACGGTGCCGTGCTCGGGTTCCGCGCCGAGCCGCGCGGTGACCTCGTCGCCCTCCGGGTCCTCGATCGACACCGCGCTGGACACCGGGGTGTCCTCGCGGGTGATCAGATTGCGGTCGCCGACCTCCGGCGGATGGTTGGCGGCCGTCACGAGGATCGTGGCCGTCGCCTCCGCGCAGACGTCGGGGGCGTTCGGGCTGCAGATGCGGTACGTGAAGGCATCCGTGCCGGTGAAGTCGGCGTCGGGGGTGTAGACGAAGGTGCCGTCCGGGTTCTGGGTGAGGGTGCCGTGCTCGGGCGGGGTGACGACCGTCGGCGCGGTGGCCTCGCCGCGGTCGTTGGCCGCGGTGTCGATCGTGACCGGGGTGCCCGACTCCGTGCCGGCGGAGTCGTTCGCGGCGATGGGGCTGACCGTGATCGTCAGGGTCGCCCGGGTGCACAGCTTGGGGGTGCCGTTGTCGCAGACCTGCACGGTGTACGAGGCGCGGCCGGTGAAGTTCTCCGCCGGGGTGAAGAGGTAGACGCCGTTGGGAGCGAGGGTCAGCGTGCCGCGCGCGTCGGTCCCCAGGAGTGCGCCTTGCGGAGCGTCCGGGAGGGAGAAGGTGAGGGTCTGCCCGGTGTCCGGGTCGCTCGCGACCAGCCGACCCGCCACCCGGTGGTCGACGCGGGTCCTGGCGGTCTGGTCGGCCATCACCGGTGGGTTGTTGGCCGGGACCCGGTCCGTGACGGTCGTATCCACCTGGGCGTCGGACGCGGTGCCGTCGTTGTTGGACTTGTCCGGGTCCGTGGCGGTGGTACGGCCCGCGGCCGTGTCGTGCAGGGTGCCGGCTTCGGCGGCCGTGCCGGTCACCTCGTAGTTGACCGCGTCCCCGGCGGCGATATCGCCGGCCTGCCAGGTGACGGTGGTGCCGGAGACGGTGCCGCCGTCGGAGGCGGTGACGTCGGTGAGGCCGGCCGGGAGGGTGTCAGTGACGGTGACGTCGGTGGCCGGGCCGGGGCCGAGGTTGGCCGCGGTGACGGTGTACGTGACCTTGTCGCCCGTACTCACCGCGGCCGGTCCCGTCTTGTACACGTACAGGTCGGCGCTGGTGGTGAAGGGAGACGCGCAGCCCGCGGGGGAGGAGTCCGCGTCCACGGTCACCTCGGCCCGCTCGGTGTTCGTGACCGTGCCGCCGGCCGTATCGAAGATGCCGCCGCTGGTCTGGGTGGTGTCGTAGAAGGCGATGGGGTCGCTCGCCGAGTCGCCGGAGAAGGTGGCCTGGTTGACCGTATTTCCCGTGAAGCGATAGCCGCCGAAGCCCTGGATCGTGCCGCTGTTGGTGAAGTTGGCGCCGCCGATGCGGCCGCCGGTGGTCTGGGTGAGGGTGCCGCTGTTGTTGAGGTAGTCGGAGCCCAGGGTGATGACGCCGGAGTTCTGCGCGGTGCCGGCCGCCGCCCAGCCGGCGGACACCTTGATGACGCAGGAGTTGAAGGTCGAGGAGCCGGGTTGTGAGTTCAGGTGATTGGCGATGGTGATGCGGCCGGAGTTGTCCAGCTCCCCGTACAGGCTCACGCCGCTGCTGGGCAGGTCCAGCTTGCCGGTGTTGAGCACGGCGGCGTCCGGGGCGACCGTGAGGCTCCCGGCGACGGCGGTGCCGGCGTTACGGAACTGCGAGCTGTCGGCGAGGGCCAGCGCGCCGGCGAACTCCATGGTGGCCCCGGCGCGGTTGACCACCATAGTGGTGCCGTTGGCGTTCAGCCCGTCCGCCTTGACGGTGCCCGCGTTGTCCAGCCGGAAGCCGCTCGCGCTGCTCAAGTACGGAAGCTTCGCCTGGCCCTCGACGACCAGCGTGCCTGCGGGCTGGTTGACGTACGAGGGGGAGAAGGTGGCGTCGGTGGCGACGCACAGCACCGCGCCCTGCGGGAAGGCGCTGACGCCGCCGGTGTACGAGCCGCTCTGCAGCAGCAGCGTCTCCCCGCTGGTGAGGGTGAGGGAGGCGGAGGAGCCCCCGGACAGCGTCCGGGTGGGCTGGTCGCAGTCGGCCGGTGCGGCCACGGACGCGGGCGCGGTGCCCGCCGCGGCGGCCGCGGCGACGGCCACGAGCAGCGACAGCAGGACAGCGATGGGGCGACGCACAGCAGGCTCCGGCATCGAGCGGGGACGCATTCGCGCCGACGCTAGGCCGCGGCCCGGGCGCCTCCTCGTACGCCACTCGCCCCGCCCCCGCGAACTTCCCCCGAACGGCCCGGGCCCTCACCCCAGCAGCCGCTGCTCCTTCGCCACCGCCACCGCGCCCGCGCGCGTGTCCACGCCGAGCTTGTCGTAGATCCGGCCCAGGTGGGTCTTGACCGTGGCCTCGCTGATGAAGAGGGCGCGGGCGATGTCGCGGTTGCCGAGGCCCTGGGCGAGCTGGGCGAGGATGTCGCGTTCGCGGTCGGTGAGGGTGGGCTGCGGGCTGCGCATCCGGGCCATGACGCGGCCCGCGACCGGGGGCGACAGCGCCGTACGGCCCTCCGCCGCCGCGTGGATCGCCGCGAAGAGCTCGTCCGGGCGCTCCGCCTTCAGCAGGTACCCCGTCGCGCCCGCCTCGATGGCGCGGGTGATGTCGGCGTCCGTGTCGTATGTCGTCAGGACCAGGACGTGGGTGTCCGGGTGCGCGGCCGTGATCTGCCGGGTGGCCTCGACGCCGTCGATGCCGGCGCCCAGTTGCAGGTCCATCAGCACGACGTCGGCGTTCCGCTGCGCCGCGAGCGCGACCGCCTCCTCGCCGGTGCCGGCCTCGCCGACGACATCGACGTCGGGGGCGCTGTCCAGCAGCGCGAGCAGGCCCGCGCGGACCACGGCGTGGTCGTCGCAGAGGATGAGGCGGATGGGCTTCGCGGCGGTGGCGTTCACGGGTGCTCCGGCTGCTGGTGGGCGGATGGCGGCACTTCTGGACTCGGCGCGGTCAGCGGGATCGACACCGACAGCACCGTGCCCTGGCCCGGGGCCGACTCTACGGTCACCGTGCCGCCGAGCTGGCGTGCCCGCGCGCGGATCGCGGGCAGGCCGTGGCCGCGCTGCGGTCCCGGCGGCCCGGCGGACTCCGGCGCGAAGCCGCGGCCGTCGTCCGCGATGTCGACGACCACCTGATCGTCGAGGTGGGTGAGGGTGACCGCGGCGTTACGGGCCCCGGCGTGCTCGCGGACGTTGGCGAGGGCGCCCTGCGTGATGCGCAGCAGCGCCGCCTGCACCCCGGCGGGCAGCCCGGCGCCGCTGCCTGCGGCGGGCACGTCGCCGGGAACACCGCCGGGCACCTCGGCCGGAACTTCGGCGTGGAAACGTACCGCCGTCGCCCCCGCCGCCGACTCCCGCTCGACCAGCGCCCGCAGCGCCTCGCTCAGCCCACCGCCCGCTGCCTCGGCCTCCGCGAGGCCCGCCGGGGCGAGGTCGTGCACGAAGCGGCGGGCCTCGGAGAGGCCGCGCTCGGTGAAGGCGCCCGCGGTACGGATATGGGCGCGGGCCTTGGCCGGGTCCGTATCCCACATCCGGTCGGCGGCCTGCAGCAGCATGCGCTGGCTGGACAGGGACTGGGCGAGGGTGTCGTGGATCTCCATCGACAGGCGCTGGCGTTCGGCGAGGGTGCCCTCGCGGCGCTCGGTCGCGGCCAGCTCGCGGCGGGTGCGGATGAGATCGTGGATGAGGGTGCGCTGGCGCTCCGCCTGCCGCTCCATGTGTACGAAGACGGCGGTGGCGAGGGCGGCGACGGCGGGCGGGGCGAGGAGAAGATTCGGGTCGAAGCTCTTGGCGAGCTGCATCTGGGCGCCGACGACGAACGCCGTCAGCAGCCCCACGAGGACCAGCGCGCCGCGCATCGGCAGCGTGCGCAGCCCGGTGTAGAACAGCGGCACCGCGCACCAGGCGAAGCTCGGCGCCAGCAGCACCAGCACGACCCACACGCCGACGACGAGCGCCAGCCAGAGCAGCCGCCGGGCTGTGGCGCGCGTGGGCCCGCCGCCGAGTGCGGGGCCGAGCGCGTAGAGCAGCGCGAGGGTGGCGGACAGGGCGATGATCCACGGGGTGCGGAGCTCGCCCGGGTGCCGGATCAGGAAGCGCGCGAGGGCGCCGCCGAGCAGCAGGAAGAACGCTACGTGGATGACGGCCGCGAGCCAGCTGGTGTCGGGGTCGGGGCGGCCGAGGGTGTCGGCGGGATCGGCGTGGTGGTCCGGTGTCATGTCTTCCCGCTGTCGTCCGGCGAAAAGGCGGTAAAAGGGCGTACCCCCCATGCTGCGCCACCTTGTCCCGGCCGGGGTCAGCCGATCGGATGACCCGCCGGTCGACCGTCCCGCTCGCCGCTTGCAGCCGGTACGTCGACGGGTCGGCGAAGGTTCCCGCACCAGGATTGAGCGCAGACCACAGCATCCATCCGATCAGCTACGGAGTCAGCAGTGCGGAAGATCAAGAACATGAGCAAGCGCGCCCGCATCACCGCCGGCGGCGCCGTTCTCGCCGCCGTCGCGGTCGGCACCGTCGGCGCCGTCTCCGCCTCCGCCGGCGCCCCGGACGCCGCCGCGAAGGCCCCGGTCCAGGCGGCCGCCGCGGACAGCAACCTGACGACCTCCACGCACCTGAGCACCGCCGCCGCCACCAAGGCCGCGAACGCCGCTCTGGACGCGGCGAAGAAGGAGAACCAGAAGGTCTCCGTCGCCGTCGTGGACCGCAACGGCAACACCATCCTGACCCTCCGCGGCGACGGTGCGGGCCCGCAGTCGTACGAGTCGGCCGAGAAGAAGGCGTACACCGCCGTCTCCTGGAACGCCCCGACCTCCGAGCTCACCAAGCGCCTGGAGCAGGCCCCGACGCTGAAGGACATCCCCGGCACCCTCTTCCTCGCCGGCGGCGCGCCGGTGAAGGCCGACGAGGCCCCGATCGCGGGCATCGGCGTCGCGGGCGCCCCGTCCGGCGACCTGGACGAGAAGTTCGCCCAGGCGGGCGTGGCGGCGCTGGCGCAGTAAGCGCCGGGAGACCGGCAGTTGCAGGGGGTCTGGGGGCATCGCCCGCAGACCCCCTGCCTACGCGCGCGTGAGCTCGCAGCTGTCCACGGTCCAGGCCCGCGCCTGCTCGCTCAGCGACAGCCCCAGGCCCGCCCGCGAGGGCACCAGCATCCGGCCGTCCGCGATCTCCATCCGCTCCTCGAAGAGCGGCTCCAGCCACTCGAAGTGTTCCACCCACGTCGCGTGCGGGTACGCCGCCGCCAGGTGCAGGTGCAGCTCCATCGCGAAGTGCGGGGCCAGCTGCAGGCCCCGGTGCTCGGCGAGCGCGGCCACCTTCAGGAACTGCGTGATCCCGCCGACCCGCGGCGCGTCCGGCTGGATGATGTCGCAGGCCCGGCCCTCGATCAGCGCGATGTGCTCCGCGGCGCCCGCGAGCATCTCGCCGGTCGCGACCGGCGTGTCCAGTGCGGCGGCGAGCGCCGCGTGGCCCTCGGTGTCGTACGCGTCGAGGGGCTCCTCGATCCAGGTCAGCCCGAACGACTCCATCGCCCGGCCGACGCGCAGCGCCGTGGTGCGGTCCCACTGCTGGTTGGCGTCCACCATCAGCGGCACCTCGTCGCCGAGGTGGGAGCGTACGGCCTCCAGCCGCTTGAGGTCCGCCGCGGTGTCCGGCTGGCCGACCTTGATCTTGATGCCGCCGATGCCGCGCTCCAGGGAGGCGGTGGCGTTGGCGCAGACCTCGTCGATGGGGGTGTGGAGGAAGCCGCCGGAGGTGTTGTAGCAGCGGACCGAGTCGCGGTGGGCGCCGAGGAGTTTGGCGAGCGGGAGGTTCGCGCGGCGGGCCTTGAGGTCCCACAGGGCGACGTCGAGCGCGGCGATGGCCTGGGTGGCGAGGCCCGTACGGCCGACGGAGGCGCCGGACCAGACCAGCTTCGTCCACAGCCGCCCGATGTCGCTGGGGTCCTCGCCGAGCAGGTCGCCGGCGACCTCCTGCGCGTGGGCGTACTGGCCGCGCCCGCCCGCGCGCTTGGAGTAGCTGAAGCCGAGCCCCTCGTGCCCGTCCTCGGTGGTTATCTCGGCGAAGAGCATCGCCACCTCGGTCATCGGCCGCTGCCGGCCCGTCAGCACCTTGGCGTCGCTGATGGGCGTCGCCAGCGGGAGCGTGACGGAGGAGAGTCGGATGCGGCTGATGCGATCGGGCATGGAAACTCTCCTGTGCATATATGTGAACCGGGGTTGCGTATCTGAATCATGACTAGGCAACCATGGTGAGTCAGGAGAGGGCAAGGGTGCGTCGGCGAACCCGCCGGTCAGCGCGTCAGCGCAAGCCGTGCCGCCGCGCCGTGAGCCGCAGCATCGTCTCCCGCGGGATGAACCGCCGCAGTGTGAAGACCAGCGGCGCATTGCTCCCCACCGCGTACAGCGCCCGCGGCCGCCCGGCCTCGATGGCCTTCAGTACGGTCGCGGCCACCCGCTCCGCCGAGACCCCGCTCTCCTCGTTCGCGTTGAGCGCGGCGAGCATGGTGTCGTATTCGCCCCGGTACGGGGAGTCCGCCGCCACGTACTGCGTGCGCCGCCCGCTGATCCCGGTCGCGATCGAACCCGGCTCCACGGCCGTGACCCCGACCCCGTACTTGGCCACCTCGCCCCGTGCGGCGAACGCGAAGCCCTTGATGGCCGCCTTGGAGGCGACATACGAGGAGCGGTACGCGAGCGGGAAGCTCGCCAGCATCGAGCCGACCATCACCACCCGCCCGTAGCCGCGCTCGCGCATGCCCGGCAGCAGCAGCTGGGTGAGGCGGACGGCGCCGAAGACATTGGTCTGGAAGAGCCGGCGGACCGCGTCGGGCGGCAGCTCCTCGATCGGGCCGCTCTGGCTCTCGCCCGCGTTATTGACCAGGATGTCCACTTTGCCCGCCGCCGCGGCGCAGGCTTCGAGGCTCGCGTCGTCGGTGAGGTCGAGCGGGAGGTAGGTTACGCCGGGCACCGGCTCGGCGACCTTCTCCGGGTCGCGGCTGGTCCCGTACACCGTGTGTCCGCGCTGCACGAGGGCGGCGGCGACGGCGGCACCGATGCCGGAAGAGGCGCCGGTGATGAGGGCGGTCCTGGGCATGTGATTACCTCCCGGTAGGTGGGCGGCAGCCTAATCGCTGCGGGGGTGCACGCCGAGGGCCGCGGGCAGTTGGCCCGCCTCGTAAGTGAATGTCCGTTTTGGGGAGTTCAGGACCAAAGTCGTGACAAGGGTCACTCTGACGAGGTCCGGCGCGGTGGCGCCTTTCCCAGTTTCCCGTCCGTAAGCGGGAGTTGAGCGCGCGCCGCATACCTGTCAATGGTCCTTTCGCGGGGAATCCGGGCGGCGTGAATTGTTTCTTTGAATTCGAGGCTTGTCTCCCTTACGGGTCTCTGCCTAGGGTCGGCGACCAGCCGGACGGACCGCCTAATCCTGCCGCCGCCCGGTACCCGACCAAACACCGCTCACGGCAGGAGCGGGGGAACCAGGTAAGTCGCCGGTCCGGCCATCGGAATGAAACGGCCAGGAACGGCTTGGGGTGAAGTCGCCGAACGGCGGCCGGGCAGCTCCAGCCCGAACCCGACAGCTCACCTCGTAGGCGCCGGAGAGGAATTCGTCATGCCCGCAAAGGGAAAGCACCGCCGTCCCAAGAAGAGTTCGATCGGCCGCGGCATAGCCGTGGCCGGCACCAGCGCCACCGCCCTGGCCCTGCCGCTGATCGGCGCCAATGTCGCGGGCGCCGCGGAAAAGTCCGCCCCGGCCGCTGCCCCCGAGCGCGCCGTGGCCAAGGCCGCCGCGGCCGCGCCGCAGGCGGGCACCGCCACCACCTACGCGGTGGCCAAGGGTGATTCGCTGTCCACCATCGCCCACGAGCACGACGTGGACGGCGGCTGGAAGGCGCTGTACGAGGACAACAAGAAGGCCATCGGCGACAACCCGCGCGTTATCCGCCCGGGCCAGAAGCTGACCGTCGACGGCGCGAAGAAGGCCGCCGAGCCCAAGGCCGACAAGACGTCCGCAAAGCCCGCCGCGGCAAAGCAGGCGAGCTACCCCGACAACCTCGACGGCTGGATCAACGAGGCCCTCTCCATCATGAAGGAGAAGGGAATCCCCGGCTCGTACGACGGAATTCACCGCAACATCATGCGTGAGTCCGGCGGCGACCCGAACGCGCAGAACGGCTGGGACATCAACGCCCAGAACGGCACCCCGTCCAAGGGTCTGCTCCAGGTAATCCAGCCGACCTTCGACGCGTATCACGTCGACGGCACCTCGACCAGCCTCACCGATCCGGTGGCGAACATCGTGGCCGCGAGCAATTACGCGGCCGACCGGTATGGCTCGATCGACAATGTGAACGGTCCGTACTGAGTGATCCGGTAGGGGCGTAGAGACCTGTAGAGACCAAGAGGCGGACGGCTGTTGCTCGGGGGCAGTCGTCCGCCTCTTCGTTTGTCCGGTTACTTGTGTTTGGTTACTTGCGCAGCCAGAAGCTCGTCCGCTCCAGCCACAGCGCCAGCAGCTCCGTATCGCCGTGCGTCTCCAGGTCCGCGATCCTGCGGCGGCCGTACAGCAGCAGCTGCAGGTCGCCGAGCGGGGCGCGCACCGCGACCGCGGCCTTGGTGTGCGTCCGCCGCCAGTACGGCAGTTCGCCGGTGAGGTCGACATACCACTCGGCGGGGTCGTCGCCGCCGGCCGGGTCCGTGCCGTGCAGATGGAGGGTGCGGCCCGGGCCGAGGAGCGGCGGCGCGTCCGCCGGGGCCGCCTCCAGGACGCGGGGGAGGGCGGCGAAGCCCATCCACTCGTCCACCGCGTCCTGCGCCATCACCGGGTCCGCGGCGAACGGGACTTGGGTGGCGAAGGCGGCGTCCGCGGCGTGCACGGTCGTCTCATGCGTCATCCGGCGGGCCCAGAACAGGGCGGTGCCACCCGGCGCGACGGTCCACAGCGGCGCGTCGGGCCCGGC
The DNA here is from genome assembly GCF_048572725.1 of Streptomyces boninensis. NCBI lineage: Bacteria > Bacillati > Actinomycetota > Actinomycetes > Kitasatosporales > Streptomycetaceae > Streptomyces > Streptomyces boninensis. Next base: position 2,823,958 of record NZ_CP183837.1, on the reverse strand, counting down.
CTCCCGCAGCGCGTCGGTGAGCTGCGCGGCGCCCTCGTCGACCCACTGGTCCAGGGCGGCGGGCGCGGCCGCGCCGCCGGGCGCCGCGACGTCGTAGGTGGCGTCATGGCCGACCGGACCGGTGGCCCGGGTCCGTACGACCTCCGCCGCCCAGCGATGGGTGCCGCCCACATGCCGGGCGAGCTCGATGAGGGTCCAGCCGGGGCAGTCCGGCACCTCGGCCGCGGCGGGGTCGCCGAGCTTCAGCGCGGCCCGCAATGCGTCGGCGCGGGAACGGATTTCGGTGCAGTACGCCTCAAAGCTCACGTCAGTCACGGGTCCACGGTAACCAGACCGACCGACATCGGGAGCTAAGCGGCCTCGGGGAGACGGCTCAGCGCGCGCAGCGGAACCCGATGTTGCCGCCCGAGCTGTCCGGCTCATTGCTGCTGCGGGCGGCGACGCGGTAGCGGTTGCAGTACGAGCGGTGGCACATGTACGAGCCGCCCCGCATGATCCGCGAGGTGCCGGAGGGCGGCCCGGCGGGGTTGCGGCGCGGTGCGCCCTCCTGCGCGTGCCAGTCCGGGCTGAACCAGTCGGCGCACCACTCCCACACGTTGCCCGAGACGTTGTACAGCCCGAAGCCGTTGGGCTCGTACGCGTCCACCGGGGCCGTGCCGAGGTGGCCGTCCTCGCCGGTGTTTTTTGTTGGGAAAGTTCCCTGCCAGATATTGCAGCGGTGCTCGCCGTCCGGCGTCAGCTCGTCGCCCCACGGGTAGCGCGCGCCGGCCAGGCCGCCGCGGGCCGCGTACTCCCACTCGGCCTCGGTCGGCAGCCGCAGTCCGGCCCAGTGCGCGTACGCCTCCGCGTCGGCCCACGACACATGCACCACGGGGTGGTCGGCGCGCTCGCCGACATCCGACCCGGGCCCCTCCGGATGCCGCCAGTCCGCGCCCGGGACGCCGCACCACCACGGCGTCTGCTCGGGGCGGCGGGCGGTCCGCCGCAGCTCGGCGGGCAGGAAGCGGGCGAAGACATAGCTCCAGCCGAAGCGCTCGGCCTCGGTGGCGTACCCGGTGGTGTCGGCGAAGTCGGCGAAGCGAGCGTTGGTCACCGCATGGGTGTCGATCTCGAACGGCGCCACGTGCACCTCACGCACCGGCCCCTCGCCGTCGGCGGGGAAGCCCTCGGCGTCGTCCGTACCCATGAGGAAGCTGCCGCCGGGGATGGCGGTGAGGGCGGCGGTGTGGCGGGACGGGCCGCCGAGCGGGGCGGGCGGGGCCTGGACGACCCGCGTGGCGGCGGGGGCCGCGAGCGGCACCGGTTCCGGGCTGGCTTCGCCGCCGTTACGTCCAGGTGCGCAGCATGCGCCGCCGTGCTCACTCATGGCTCGACGCTATGTCGTGCGGTGATCGACGTCCAGGCCCGCTCAGCCCAGCATCCGCTCGGCCACCTCGAACCCCGGCTCCCGCACCACGTACCGCGTGATCCCCCACCGGCTCCGGTCCCGCTCGATCTTCGCCCGGATCTCCGCCTCGGTCCCGATCCAGGCGTACGGCGAGGCCAGCAGCACCTCGGCGGTGCAGTCGAGCCGCCCGGCGAGCTCCGCCGCCGCGGCCTCGGCGTCGTCCGTCAGCTCCACGAAGTGCACCAGCGCCTCGAGTTCCGGCGGCGCCTCGCGGTCCGCCGCCCGCTCGGCGCCCTCGGCGACCAGCGCGAGCTGCTCGTCCACGTCGGTCTCGGCGATGCGCGTGCTGTGCTTGTGGCCGTCGGGGAGCGTGCGGCCGAGGCCGCTGAGCGCGACCGCGTCGGCGTGCTCGCCGGCCCAGCGCAGCAGCGCGGAGTTGCCGCCGCCGAACACGAACGGCACCTGATCCTGCACCGGCCGCGGCCCGTCGAGCCGCGCCTTACGCGCGTGCACCTCGGGCCCGTCGAGCGTGACCTCACCCCCGGCGAGCAGCGTCCTGGTCGCCTCCGCCACGGCAAGGAACCGCCGCACCCGCCCCGCCACATCGGGGCGGCTCGACCCGAGCATCTCCCACTCCGCGGGGGTGTGCCCAGCGCCGAGCGCCAGCCGGGCCCGGCCGCCGGAGACGACGTCGAGGGTGGCGACGTCGCTCGCCAGCAGGAGGGGTTCGCGGATGCCCGCATGCGACACGTACGCCCCGAGCCCGAGCCGCGAGGTGACCGCCGCGGCGGCGGCCAGCGCCACGTAGGGCGACGCGACCGCGCCCGGGTGATCGGCGGCGAGCAGCGCGTCGAATCCGGCGTCCTCGGCGCGCCGGGCGAGGGCGGCCCAGGAGGCGGCGTCCTTGGGCTGGGCCTGGAGGGAGATGGTGGGGGAGGTGGTTGGTGCCATGCCTCGAAGTTAGCGATCCGATGCCCGCAGGTCACGACGCTCTGCTCAGAGCCGAGACGTTGCCGGCGGCGCGTGGGGGCTGTGGATAACTGGCTCTTCGCAGTTGAGGGTGTAGTCCGGTCGACGCGTCGGTGGCCGGGTAGGGGTCGAGGTCTCCCGAGGATTGAGGTGACTATGATCTCGGGCTCGAAGTGCTCGGGCAGCGGTTGGAGCCCGATCGGGCGATTCTCCGGTGCCGGGTTGTCGAGCCCGACAGATGGTGTCGTCGCTGCGGATGCCAGGGCGCGGCCAGGGACACGGTGGTCCGCCGGTTGGCGCACGAGCCGTTCGGGTGGCGGCCCACGGTGTTGGAGGTCAGCCTCCGCCGATACCGGCGCACCGGGTGGAAGCCCTGGTGTGCCAACACCTGAGTGTCGCCCGCGTCGCCGACGCTCTGGGAGTCTCGTGGAACACCGCCAACGACGCGGTCCTGGCCGGGGCCGCCGGGTCCTGATCGACGATCCGCACCGCTTCGACGACGTGCAGGTCATCGGCGTGGACGAGCACGTCTGGCGGCACACCCGGCGTGGCGACAAGTACGTGACCGTGATCATCGACCCGACGCCGATCCGCGACGGCACCGGGCCGGCGCGGCTTCTGGACATGGTCGCCGGCCGCTCCAAACAGGCGTTCAAGGCCTGGCTCGCCGAACGGGACAAGTCCTGGCGCGACAATATCGAGGTCGTCGCGATGGACGGGTTCACCGGGTTCAAGACCGCCACCACCGAAGAGCTACCCGAGGCTGTGCCGGTGCTGGACCCCTTCCACGTCGTCCGTCTGGCAGGCGACGCCCTGCATCTACCAGCGGATGATCGCCGCCTACCGTGAGACCGACCGACCCCGGGGCCGCGAGCTGATGAGGCAGTTGATCGAGTCGATCAGCCGAGGCGTCCCCAGCCCGTTCAGCGAGATCATCACGCTCGGGCGCACCCTGACCAAGCGCGCCGCCGACGTGCTCGCCTACTTCGACCGGCCCGGCACATCCAACGGCCCCACCGAAGCGATCAACGGCCGCCTCGAACACCTCCGCGGCTCCGCCCTCGGCTTCCGCAACCTGACGAACTACATCGCCAGATCACCACTCGAGACAGGCGGCTTCCGACCCCAACTACACCCTCGATTGTGAAGAGCCGGATAACTTCGGGGGTGTCGGGGGTGCGGCGATAGCCTGGAAGGGGCGTGGCCCCCGGGAGGGCGGGGACTGTTCCGGTGGTGCGGATCACAGCCCGGCGTGGGCGCACGGTGGGATCATCGCCGGGTGATTTCCCAGTCAGACCGAGCCGGTGACTCGCCCGCCGCCACCGCTCTCACACCTGCCCCCTTTGACGTGGTCGCCGAGGCCGAGGGTGCGCATGGCGCTCCTGTCAGGCTGCGCGGACCCGCCGCCTCCGCCGCGGCCTCGGACCCAGCCGCCCCCATGGTCCTCGTCTCGCCCGCCATGGGCACCCCCGCCCGCTTCTACGCACCGCTCGCCGCCGAGTTGTCCCGTACGGGCCTCATGCCGCTGCTCTTCGACCAGCGCGGCCAGGGCGAACGCGCCAGCGGTGCGGGGCGTTTCGGCTATGCCGAGATGCTGGCCGACCTCGACGCGGCGGTGGGCGCGGCCCGAACCGCCTTCCCCGATGCGCCGCTCGCCGTCCTCGGGCACAGCCTGGGCGGTCAGCTCGCGCTGCTGCAGGCCGCTCAGGGCGCCCACCGCGGTACCGCGGCTCCGGATGCGGTGGCGGTCGTGGCCGCGGGGTCGGTGTGGTACCGCAGTTTCGGCGCCGTCCGTGGTCTCGGTGTGCTGGCCGGCAGCCAGAGCGCGGCCATGCTCGCCACGGTGCTGGGTCGGTGGCCGGGTGACCTGTTCGGCTTCGGCGGCCGGCAGCCGGCGCGGGTGATGCGGGACTGGGCGCGGCAGTCGCGTACCGGGCGATACCAGCTGCCCGAACTGGCCGCGAGCGGCGGCGCGGTGGACTACGACGCGCTGCTGGCCCGGCTGCGGCTGCCGGTGCTGGCGGTGGGAGTGGCGGGCGACCGCCTGGCGCCGCCCGGTGCCGTACACCACCTGTGCGGCAAGGTCCCGCGGGCGGCCCTGGAGGAGTGGCGCTACACCGCCTCGAAGGCGGGCGGCAGCCGCCTCGACCACTTCCGCTGGGTACGGCACGGCGAGGGCCTCGCCGCGTACTTGGCGGACTGGCTCGGCCGCAATGGGCGACCGCTGGGGGAGACCGCCTGAGCGGTTACCCGCTGGGGGAGACTGCCTGACCAGGGCAGTCCCTCACTCCCCCGCGACCGCCGCCTCCAGATCCGCCACCGGCCGGAACGCCTGCATCAACCCCGCCGCCCGCAGAATCCGCAGCGTCAGCGGATGCGTGCAGACCAGCCGCACCTCCCCGCCGCGCTCCTCGGCGCGGGTACGGGCCCGGCACAGCAGCCGCAGCCCCGAGCAGTCGAGGAAGGTGACCTGGCGCAGGTCGATGGCGATCTGCGGGGCATGGCCCCCGGTGGCCATGTCGATGTGCGGCTGCAGCCTGGGCAGCGCGGCGAGGTCTATCTCGCCGCGCAACTCCAGCACGGTGAACCCGCGGAGCGGATACGTCCGCAATAACTCCGAGGACTCGGGGGCCGGTCTGCCGGTGCCGCTCTGCCGGCCGGGGGCGCCTGCTTGCATGACCTCTCGCGCCCCCCTCGCGGCGTGAAGACTGGTCCGGTGGCCGCCTTGGTCCGGGGCGGCGCCGCGATCACCGTAGTGCGCAATCCCCAACCCTTGACAAGACTGAAGCGGACACGATCCCCCCAGTCTCACCCGATGGTGTGAACGCGGGCCTGATCGCTTGACATTGATCTTGAGTGCGGAGATGTCCGCTGTTACGCGCACGTGTGCTGGTATGGGACGGTCGGCAGGGCAACAGGTCGACGGTCGCGGTGTACGACGCCTACCGCTGCGGGTGACTCACCCCTTCCCGGGCGGTGTGCCGCAGCTGGGGCCGCCCGGGCCGTCGAACTGGAGGGAGCTGAAGAAGGACTGGTAGTCGGGGAAGAAGTTGCCCTTGCCGCTGGGGCCCGAGGAGGTCACCGCCGTGCAGCCGGTGTAGTTGGCGCCCTCGAAGAGGTGGATGGTGGAGGCGGTGCGGTTCCAGTCGGAGCGGGCGCGGTCGTCCATGCCGAGGGGGGCGAGGTCGGGGGTGTTGGCCTTCAGGGTGATCATGTCGCCGGTGCCGTCGAGGCCGGAGAACATGCAGTAGTAGCCGGCGGGGCAGCGGTCGTACCCCTCGGCGGCGTGCGCCGGGGTCATCGGCACCAGGGCTGCCGCGGCGGCGGCAATCGGCACGGCGACGGCGCGCAACACATTCCTCATCAAGGCTCCTCGAGCTCAAGATCTCGTCGTGGACGCGTAGAAGATAGCCCGGTTTGCGCGGAAGTGGCGGCGTTACGGGAAAGCGTCATTGGTCGCACCGTTGACGGCAGTTGCGCGCGCCGCGTCAGCCCTCCACGAGCCGGGCCAGGCCGCTGACCATCAGGTCGAGGCCGAACTCGAAGCGCTCGTCCCCGACGTCGCGCGTGAGCTCCGCCGCCAGCGCCCGGGTCGTGGGGAAGTCCGCCTCCGGCAGCGAGGCGAAGTAGTCCCGCACCTTTCCCGTGTACTCCTCCCGGAGCTTCGAGCGCTCCGGCTCCGCTACGTGTCCCATCCGCTGTTCGCGCGCGGCGTCGTCGACGACGACGGCCACCAGGTAGAGCGCCAGCGAGTCCACGGCGTACGCGATCGTCTGCGGCGGCAGGCCGCCGGCCCGCAGGACGGCGAGCATTGTCTCGGTGTTGATCAGTGAGTTGGGGCCGAGCGGGACCTGGTCGGCGGCGCGGGCCAGGTCGCGGTGGGCGGCCAGCTGGGCACGGGCGGCGCGGATGACCTCCTTGATCTGCTCTTGCCAGCGCTCCGGGTCGGGCTCCGGACGCGGGAGGCCCGCCTGGGCGCGGTCGAGGAGGAGCTGCAGCAGCTCGTCCTTGTTGCGGACGTGCGCATAGAGGGACGCCGGGCCGGTGTCCAGGGCCTGTGCGACGCGGCGCATCGAGAGCGCGTCGATGCCTTCCGCGTCCACGATCCGCATCGCGGCGTCCACGATCGCCGCCTGGCTGAGCGTCCGCCGCGGCGGCCCGGACTTCTTCTTCGGCTGGCCCCAGGGGGGCGGGGGGACCGTCGTCATGCGAACACCGTACTTGACAGGAACGGCGTTCGTAAGTAGAACAGTGTTCGTAAATGCACGAACAGCGTTCGCCTTGCTCCTGGAAAGGACAACCCGTGACGACCACGGAATCCACGCCCGCCGCACCTCCCGTGACGGATACGGGCCCCGCCCCCCGCGCCCACCGCCTCCGCTGGTTCGGCCTCGCCGTGATCCTCGCCGTCGAGATCATGGACCTGCTGGACGCGATGATCGTCAGCATCGCCGCCCCGTCCATCCGCGCCGACTTCGGCGGCGGCTCGACGATGATCCAGTGGACGACCGCCGGCTACACCCTCGCCTTCGCAATCCTGATGATCACCGGAGCCCGGCTCGGCGACATCTTCGGCCGCCGCCGGCTCTTCCTGATCGGCACCCTCGGCTTCACGCTCTGCTCGGCGCTGTGCGCCGCCGCCGTGAACTCCGAGATGCTCATCGCCTCCCGCATCGCCCAGGGCGCGGTCGCCGCGCTGGTGGTGCCGCAGGGATTCGGGCTGATCAAGGAGATGTTCCCGCCGAAGGAGATGGGCGGTGCCTTCGCCGTCTTCGGCCCGGTCATGGGCCTGTCCGCGGTCGGCGGGCCGGTGCTCGGCGGCTGGCTGACCGGCGCCGACCTCTTCGGCCTCGGCTGGCGCTCGATCTTCCTGATCAACGTCCCGCTCGGCCTCTTCGCCCTGCTCGCCGCGGGCCGCGTCCTGCCCGCGGGCCGTACGGCCGCCACCACCCGCCTCGACCTGCGCGGCTCCGCGCTCGTCGGCCTCGGCGTGCTGCTGCTGATCTTCCCGCTGGTGCAGGGCCACGAGCTCGGCTGGCCCGCCTGGACGTACGTGTCGATGGCCGCCGCGCTCCCCGTGCTGGCCGGCTTCGCCTGGTACCAGCGCCGGCTGCGCGCCCGCGGCGGCTCCCCGCTGATCGAGCCCAGCCTGTTCCGTAACCGCGCCTTCGTCTCGGCGCTCGGCGTCGGCACGCTGATCTTCGCGGGCATGTCGGGCCTGATGCTGATCTTCACCCTCTATCTGCAGATGGGCCTCGGCTTCTCGCCGATGCACGCGGGCACGACCGTGATTCCGTGGGCGCTCGGCATGTCGATTGCGGCAGCCGCTTCCGGGATCAAGCTGGGGGAGAAGTACGGGCGTTACGGGCTGCAGGTGGGGCTGGTCGTCGCCGCTGCGGGCATCGGCTGGCTGGTGCTGACCGTGCATGCCGCGGGTGCGGAGGTGTCCTCGTGGCAGCTGGCTCCGGCGCTGCTGGTCACCGGGCTCGGGCTCGGCCTGGGCATGGGCCCGTTCTTCGACATCGCCCTGGCCGGGGTCACGGACGAGGAGACCGGCTCGGCCTCCGGCGTCATGAACGCCAACCAGCAGCTCGGCGCCTCGGTCGGCGTCGCGGTCCTGGGCACGGTCTTCTTCGAGACGGCGTCGGGCCACGACTTCACGGGCGCGGCCCAGTGGACGATGGGGGTCGCGGCGGTGGCGCTGGTGCTCGCGTCGGCGGCGGTGTTCCTGCTGCCTCGCAAGGCGCGGGAAGGGGGCGGGCATTGAGTGACGGGCCGCCGCCTGTCCCGGCCCCCCTCCGGTCGGGACAGGCGGTGGCGCGTGCCCTCAGCGCCTCAGCGCCTCAGCGCCGCCTCGACCGCTCGATGAGGCCGAGATCCTCCGCGGTGCCCTCGCCGATCACCCGCGAGTAGGCCCCCGACGCCCACATCCGCCCATGCCCCGCCGGGGCCAGGCCGTTCACGAAATACCCGTGCGTGTCGCCGGGCGCCGCCGCCCCCGGCACCTTCTTCCAGCCGCGCTTGTCGTGCCGCCAGAACACCGGCGGGTCCTCGAAGCCGTTCTCGTCACCGGAGAGCCACACCCGCCCGCGGCCGTCGCCGCTGACCGCCTGCGGCCCCAAGTCGGCCACCGGGCCGGTGGCATCCGTCCACGAACGCCCGTCCCAGTGCAGCACCTTCGGCTCGTAGCCATCCTCCAGCGACGACACAAACCCGGCCGCCCACACGCTGCGCGCGGACTCGGCGTACACGCTGGTCAGCCGCAACCCCTGGTCGGAACGCGGCAGCTCGACGTCCTTCCAGCTGCGCCCGTCCCAGTGCATCACCAGCGGCGGCAGGTTGACCCCGGGCAGGTTGTACGAGCCCACGGCCCAGGCGTCGCGCGCCGAGCGGGCATGGATGCTCGCGATGTCGTGGTCCGCGCCCGTGTCGGTCGCGCTCCAGCGCCCGTTCTCGTACGTGCTGATCCAGCGCCCGCCGGCCAGCCAGGCCTTGCCGGGTACGGCGGCCAGCTTGTGGAAGTTGTGCCAGCCGTCGTCGGGCAGCCGCGGGAGCTGGGTGTCCTGCCAGCGGCGCCCGTCGTAGTGCGCCGCGACTTCACCCTCCTGATCCCAGCCGTAGGCCCAGACGTCGCGGGCCGACGCCGCGCTGACGGTGTTCCAGTTGCCGGTGCGGGGCAGCCCTGGCGTGGTGTCCTCGGCCCAGCGGTGGCCGTCCCAGCGCAGCATGACGCTCCGGGCGACGCCATCGGGGCGGACGAGGCCTGCCGCCCACGCGGCGCCGCCCCGGGCGGAGGTGATGGAGCTCAGATGGTCGACGCGTGGGTCGTCGCCGGTGACGGAGACCTCCCAGGCGGGCGTCGTCGTGGCGGCTGCCGCGGGCGTGGCCACGGCGGCGGGCACGGCGAGTAAGGCCGCCGCGGCAAGTGCGGTCAGGTGTCCGGATCTCATGGTGAGCGGAAGTCCTCTCCCTGGAAGGGCTGGTGCTCGGAAGACCGGCTGACGAGGCGGATAGTTGTCCCGAATTATTGTCTTTCGCCCGCTCGTTGAACGGGGGAAACCACGCGGCCGCCCAGCGTTAACGAACGCCAAGGAGCCGCCGCGGTTGTACAACCGTGGGCCGGTGGCGGCGACCGCGATTGCCTTCCGTGGCTGGACGCGGTCCGGCGCGGTGGGTGACAGCGTTCCCGCCATGAACCCACTCACGAGTCGAGAGCCCTTCAACCGCCGCCGCCTGCTGGCCACCGCGCTCGCGGCCGGCGCGACCGTGCCGCTCGGGCTTGCGGGGCCGGTGTCATCCGCCGCGAGTGCGTCGCCCCCGCCGCGGCTGACGTTGCCCGCGCCCACGGGTCCGTATCCGGTGGGCATGGTGGCGCTGCACCTGCTCGGGCCTGCAGCGCGCGGACGCCGCCGGGAGCTGATGGCGAGCGTCTGGTATCCGGCACGGGAGACCTGGGACGCCCGGGAGGCCCGGAACGCCCCGGCCGCCGAGCGGCATCCGCGGGTGCCGTGGATGTCCGACGCCCTGCTGCGCGAGCTGCTCGCGTCCGCGGGCTTCCCGCCCGGTGCCGTACGGGCGCCGCTCACCGCCGGTCGCCGCGGGGCCCCGGCGCGGCGGCTGAGCGGCGGCCGGGGGCTGCCCGTCGTCGTGTACTCCCACGGCGCGCACAGCCACCGCGCCGACCACACCGTGATCGTGCAGGAACTGGCCAGCCACGGCTACGCGGTGGTGACGCTGGACCACACCGACGACGCCTTCACCGAGTTCCCCGACGGCCGCACCCTCGTCCCTTCCGAGGACCCGCAGGACTCGATGGGCCCGGCGGACTTCGCCGCCGACATCCGCTGCGTCCTCGACCGGCTGGCGGACCTGGCCGCGGGCCGCAATCCGGACCTGGAGGGACAGCCGCTGCCCGCGCACCTGGCCGAGGCGCTCGACCTGCGGCGCATCGGCATGCTCGGCTGGTCGAAGGGCGGGACGGCGACGGCGCACGTCATGGCCGCCGATCCGCGGGTGTGGGCCGGACTCGGCCTCGACGGGCCGATGATCCCGGCCATCAGCGCCGGCCTGAACCGGCCGTTCATGATGATGACCGCCGAGTTCACCCGGGCCGACGAGCCCGCGGTCGCCGACTTCTGGCAGCGGCTGCGCGGGTGGCGGCTGAACATCCAGGCCGAGGGCGCCGTGCACTCCTCATACGGCGACAACCAGGTGCTCATCCCGCAGCTGGCGGAGGCGGTGGGCATGAGCGACGCGGAGCTGCGCGGTTACATCGGCACCCTGGCCCCGCACCGTGCCGTCCGCATCCAGCAGGCCTACCCGCGCGCCTTCTTCGACCTGCACCTCCGGCACCGGGGCGGGCAGCTGCTCGACGGTCCGTCCCGGAAGTTCCCGGAGGTGACCTACCTGCCATGACGCCCGACGGCAGGCCGCGCCTACGCCCCCAGCTCGACGGCCAACCCGCTCACCGCGACCGCCACTTCACCGGTGTACGCCTCCCGCGCCGCCGCAATCGCGGCCGCGGGATCCGTCCCCGGCCACAGATGCGTCAGCAGCAGCCGCCCAACCCCCGCCCGCGCGGCATCCGCACCCGCCTGCCGCGCGGACGACAGCTCCGCGGCCAGGTCCGCCGGCACCTCGTACGGATACGTGGCCTCCGCCACGAACAGGTCGACGCCGCGGGCCAGCTCCGCGATGGCGGGGGTCGGGGCGGTGTCGCCGGTGTACGCCAGCGCCCGGCCGCCCGCGGTCACCCGCAGGCCCGCGTTCGGGCGGGTGTGCGGCAGCAGCTGCGTCGCGACCCGGAAGGGGCCGACCGTAAAGGCCGCTCCGGGCTCGAACTCCCGCAGGTCATAGGCGTCGTCGAGCATGCCCGGCCGGTCCAGAGCCAGGACGGCGTCCAGCGACCCCGGCGTGGCGTACAGCGGCAGGGGCGGCGGCGGCACGTCGGCCATGGCGCGGGCGCGCAGCAGCGGGTTGAGGTCGGCGCAGTGGTCCGGGTGGCCATGGGTGACCACGACGGCGTCCACCTGCTCCGCCCGCACATACTGCAGCAGCCGCGGCAGCGCGGCGTACCCGAGATCGAGCACCAGCCGGCACCCCTCGTACTCGACGAGGAAGCCGCTGCACGCATCCCCGGCCGCGGGCCACGCCCCGCAGGCGCCGAGCACCGTCAGCCTCACGGGAGCACCGCGTACGCCCGCACCGTGAACGTCCCCATGCCCTCCACCCGCGGCGGCGCGCCGTGGAAGCGGAAGCCGTCAGGCGGCAGTTGCTCCAGGCCGCGGAGGTGCTCGACGATCGGGGTGCCGGCGCCGAGGAGCAGGGTGTGGGCGGGCCTGGCGCCTTGCGGCGGGGTGTCGTCGATATTGAGGGAGTCGATGCCGACGAGGGCCGCGCCCTGCTCGGCGAGCCACTGCGCCGCGTCCTCGGTGACGTAGGGGTGCTCGCCGCTCGCGTACGCCTCCGTGCCCCAGTGCCGCGCCCAGTCCGTGTGCAGCAGCACGGCACGTCCGCGCACGTCGTACGGCAGCAGCGCGGCCCGGTCGATGGCGCGGCCGGCGGCGCCGGTCAGGCGGATCACGAGGCCGTCGAGGTCGGCCAGCGAGGAGAGCGGGAAGCCGGAGAGGTCGGTGCCGTCGGCGTAGCGGTGGAAGGGGGTGTCGACGTAGGTGCCGGTGTTGGAGCAGAGGGTGATCATCCCGATCTGGAAGGTGGTCCCGGGCGCGTACGCGGCCTTGGACGCCTCCCGGGTGAGGTGATCGCCGATCACGGGGGCCGGCAGCCCCGGATACGTGACCATGCCCTCCCGTACGACATGGCTCAGCTCCACCAGCCCGCGCGGGCCGTCCCCGGCGGCAGCGGCGACACCTCGCCCGCCCTTGTGCGCCTCGCGCACCATGCGCTTATTGCTGATGGCGACCTCGCCGACCATCAGCAGCCCGAGATGCCGTACGAACAGCTCGGCGAGCTCGCCGTCCTCGATGCTGTCGCCCGGCACGTCCAGCCGGAAACCCTGCACCTGCAGCGCGCCACCGTTGGCAAATGCCACCTCGGCGTCGAATTCGACCCGCCACTGCTCCGTGTCGCTCATGGTCCCCTCCCGGAAGGCTGCTCGTCGGCAGAATGATCGCATGACGACCCGCCTGGCCATCCGCCCCATGACGTCCCGGCAGCCCGCCGAACCACACCGTGTCGCCACCCCGCTCGAGCTCCTCTTCGACCTGGTCTTCGTCGTCGCCGTCGCCCAGGCCGCGGCCGGACTGCACCACGCCGTGGCCGAGAATCACGCGGCCACGGGTGTCACCGGCTTCGTGATGGTCTTTTTCGCGATTTGGTGGGCGTGGATGAACTTCACGTGGTTCGCCTCCGCCTACGACACCGACGACGTCCCGTACCGGATCGCCGTCTTCGTGCAGATGACGGGCGCGCTCGTCGTCGCCGCGGGGGTGTCGCGGGCGATGGACGACAAGGACTTCACGGTCATCACCTTCGGCTATGTGCTGATGCGCCTGGCCGCGGTGTCGCAGTGGCTGCGCGCCGCGGTGTCGGACCCGGAGCGGCGGCGGACGTGTCTGCGGTACGCCATCGGCATCACGATCGTGCAGATCGGCTGGGTGCTGCGGCTGCTGCTGCCGGACGGCGCGCCGGGCATGACCGGCTTCGTCGTGCTCGTCATCGCCGACCTCGCCGTCCCGGTCTTCGCGGAGCGCGGCGTCAGCACGGCCTGGCACCCGCATCACATCGCCGAGCGGTACAGCCTGTTCACCATCATCGTGCTGGGCGAGTCCATCCTGTCCGCCACCGTCGCCGTGAAGAGCGCGATGGACGCTGAGGACGAGATCGGGTACGCGCACCTCGGCCTGACCGCGATCGGCGGGCTGCTGATCGTGTTCTCCATGTGGTGGCTCTACTTCTCGAAGCCCGCGCATGACCTGCTCACATCGATTCGCAAGTCGATGCTCTGGGGCTACGGCCACTACCTCATCTTCGGCTCGGCGGCGGCGGTCGGCGCGGGTCTGGCCGTGTCCGTCGACCACGCCGCGCACAAGGCACACATCGGGTCCCTCGGCGCGGGCCTCGCCGTCACCGTGCCCGTGGCCGTCTTCCTCGTAACGCTGTGGCTGCTGCACCTCCGGCCGCATCACGCGGGCCGCGCGCATGGGTGGGTCGGGCCGGTGGCCGCGGTCCTGGTGCTCGCGGCGAGCTTCACCGGGGAGCCGGTGCTGGTGACGGGGCTGGTGCTGGTCGCCGCGATCGTCGTGGGGGAGTACACGCGCGATCGTACGGAGGGGGCCGGCCAGGACTAGCCAGGAGCGTCGGCAGGGGAGTCGATCAGCCAACGCGACGTGAGGGCGCGGATGTCGGCGCGGGTGCGGCCGCCGTGGTCGGTGACCATGAAGGGGTCGGCGATGTAGAGGGAGAAGGCGATGACGCAGCGGGCCTCGACGTCGTCCTCGTCGGCGCAGAACGTGCGGAACTGCGTGCGCAGATAGTCCATGCGGCGGTTGTCCACGCGGCGGAGGCGCTCGGCGACCGCCGGGTCGCGCCGGGCCCAGTCGCGGATGGCGAGGTCGGTGGTGACCTCGGTGGTGAGTCCGTCGCCGGTGTCGACGATCTCGAAGAGCTGACGCAGCTGCGCCTTGGCGTCGTCGTCGCCTTCCTCCTCGACGCGGGCGACGAGCTCGTCGGTGACTTCCCGTTCCCAGTACGCGAGCATCTCGTCGAGCAGGGCCTGCCGGCTGCCGAAGAAACCGTAGAAGCCACCCCGGGTGACGCCGAGGGTGGTGGCCAGGGCATCGATGCGTACGGCATCGGGGCCGCCGCCCTCCCCGAGGGCCCGCAGACCCTCCTCGATCCACCGCTGGCGCGGGGTGCGGGCGATCGCCATGACCTGCTCCTTTCTTGGGGACGGGGCTCTGGGAACGGCCCATTTATACAGCACTGTACAGACGCTGCTACGCTCCATCTATACAGTCCTGTACAAATGAAGGGCCGACACCATGCGACTCCCCTCGACCGCGCTCACCCGCTCGGCGGGCTGGCTCGCGGTGGCCTTCGGTGCGATTCACACCGTCGTGGCGCCGCTGGACGACCGTGACGCCTGGTCAGAGATCTTCGACCAGGGCCTGTGGAACACCATCTCGCTGGACGTCACCCCCGCGAACCTGGCCTACTCCGAGGCCTTCTGGGTCGCACCGGGCAGCTTCGGGGTGCCGATGCTGCTGATCGGCGGTTTGGTGTTGTGGGCGGTCAGGAGGGGGGAGCGAATACCGGCGCGCTTCGGCTGGGTGATGGCCGTCTGGGGCGCGGTGCTGGCGGTGCTGTTGCCCGTGTCGCCGGCGTGGGCGGTGTTGCTGATCGGGGTGCTGCTGGTGGCGGCGGCGTACGCGCCCGACGAGGACGCTCGGGGCGCTCGGGCTGCGCGGGCCGGGCGGGCCGGGCGGGCCGGGCGGGCCGGGCGCTGAGTGGAAGGCCGCGACGCAATGATCCGCACGGTGATCCCCCTGACCCTCGCATCCGCCCTGACCGCGATCGGCCTGCTGCACTTCCTCTGGGTGTTCACGCCCTGGCCGATGAAGGACGCGCTGACCTTCACCAAGACGATTGCCGGGAGCGATGACGGCAAGATGCCGTCGGCGTCGAGCACTGCCCTGGTGGGTGTGGCGCTGGTGGCCGGGGCCGTACTCACGCTGATGGTCAACGAGTCCGTCGGGGCGCCTGGCCCGGAGTGGCTGCGGCTGGCGGCGATGTACGTCCTGACGGCCGTGCTGCTCGTCCGCGGGCTGGGCGGCTACTTGATGAACTCCGGCACCGCGGCCGAATTCCAGCGGCTGAACTCCTACCTGTACTCACCGCTGTGCGTAGCACTCGGTCTCCTGGGCGGCGTCGTCGCGGTCGCCGCGACCAGGCGCTGACCCCGTAACACGACGAATCCCACCCCGCAGACACGGAGGTATGGCAATGAGACTCCCCAAGTCCGCCCACGCCGAACTGCCCTGGCGCATCCACGAACTCGCGCCGGACTTCGGGATCGAGGACGTGTGGGCGCTGCCCACGCCAGGCGGCGCAGACGAGTTCCCCTCGCTGCTGTCGCAGTTGGAGCTGTGCGACTTCCCGGACAGAGACGCCCCGTTCCTGGTCCGCTTCCTCTGGGCTGCCCGCTGGAAGATCGGCGGCGTGCTCGGATGGGATCGGGAGGAGAAGGGGCCGGCGATGGCGGGCGTTCCGTTCGAGCCGCTGTACGCGACGGACAAGGAGTTCGTGGCGGAGATGGCCAACCAGACGGTGCACACGCTGATGCACATGGGCTGGGTCCCTGACGGTAAGGGCGGCTACCGGGGCCAGATGACGGCACTGGTGAAGCCGAACGGCCTGCTTGGTAAGGCGTACATGACCGCGGTCAAGCCATTCCGGTACGTGCTGGTGTATCCGGCGCTGATGCGCAACATGGAGAGCAACTGGAGGGTGCGGGCGCAGGCGGGGCCGTGAGGATGGGGGTGCTTGCTGCTTGCCTGCCGCTGCTTGCTTGCCTAGACGTACGGCGGCGACGGTGCCGTCACGATCCGATGCCAGGCCGTCCGTGCCGGACGGAGCGGGTCGGTTGGCATCGGATGGTGACGGCCGCGTCGCCGTGTTCCGTTCCTGACCGGTGCGGGAAACGGAGGGCTGGCTACGGAAGGGAAGAGGGGGTGGGGCGCCTTTGGTCTGCCGGGCGGGGGTTTGGTGGGTGGGGGAAGGCGGCGGGTGGGAAGGGTGGCGCGTGGAAAGGCGGCGCGTGGAAAGGCGGCGCGTGGGAAGGGCGGCGGTGGGATGGGCCGCATCCCGGCAGCGGCCCGCAGTCTGGCAGCGGCCAGCCGTCCGGCAACTGCCAGCCGTCCGGCAGCTGCCAGTGGTTCCGGCATCTGCCGGCGGGCCGGCGGGCCAGCGGGCGGCCGGCGGGCCGAGACGAGGCCAGCCCCCCGGGTCATCGCGGAGCGGAGCAACGGGCGGGTGGGTGGGCAGGCGTGCGTTTCGGCGTCAGTGGCCCGCGTGATCGGCAGAGTCGTCCTTCGAAGCCGGCGCGCCCTTCTCGCTGGACTTTTTCGTCGACATCGGCCGGTGCTTTCCGGCCACCGTGCCATCCGGGTTCTGGACGATCAGCATGCCCGCCATCCGCTGGTCCGAGTGGGACTGGACGTGGCAGTGGTACATCCAGTGGCCCGACCCCACCAGTTCACCCGCCACCACCTGGAATCCGAAGGAGTCGCCCGGCCCGCAGATCTTGTTGTCCGTGAGCGGCGTCGGGTCATCCGCGCTGGTCAGGAACCCCGTGCGGTTGTCTGCCCAGCGGTGTCCGTGCAGGTGGAAGGTGTGGTAGAGGTCGCCGTGGGTGATCATCAGGATCTCCACGCGGTCGCCCAGCTTCGCGGTGAAGTTGGGGGTTTCGTCGCCCGCGGCGCCCGTCTTGTTGTTGATCGTCATGTCGTTGAAGACGATCGTGAAGGTCTTGTCCGGGAGCGGGTCGCCCTTGCGGCGGACGATCAGGCCGCCGTACAGGCCCCGCCGCACGCCGCCCGTGCCGTGCTCGGTGCCCACGATGTGGTCGTGGTAGTGCCAGTAGCCTGCGCTGCCCGCCACGATCGTGCCGTCGGAGCGCTCGCGCTGTGCGTGCGAGGACCAGGTGTAGGTGCGCTTGCCGCCCGCCGGCACGACACTGTCTGTCATCGCCGTGCCATCGTTGTCAATGGTGTAGTCGACGCCGTGCGGGTGGATGCTGACCGGGACGTCCAGGGTGTTGTTGAGCTCTATGACCAGGGTGTCGCCCTCGTCTATCACCAGCAGCGGGCCCGGGATCGTTGCCTTCCCCGGCTCCAAGCCATAGCCCAGCTGGTTGTTCGGGAGGGCCTCGGCGTACATCTTCACGTTCTTGACCACGCCCTTCACCTCCGCCCCGCCCGGGTCCGCCGCCGGGCGCCGTGCGGCGCCCGTGGACAGCGCGGCCGTCGGGACCACCACCGCTGCCGCGGCGCCGGTGGTGAAGGTTCTCCTCGAGAAGCGACGCTCCGGCATCCGCTCGCCTGCCCTTCCGCAATGATCTTCCGCTACGAACCGGGTACTTCCGGCACGGGATGGTATGAGCACGACAAGAGTTTGAACAGTCACAGGACAAAGTTCGTTGAAACTTGGTAGTAGGTATTGGCGAGTGGAGGAAAGCCGTCTAGCTTCCCCCCGACAACGCTGTCACTTCAGAGGGGCGGGAGTGCGATGAGGCGCAGAGGCCGGACGGTACGCGGCTGGGCAGGTGGTGCCATTGCCACTGGCCTTGTCATGAGCCTGATGCTCGGCGGTGGTGGCCAGGCCGCCGCCCGCAGCGACGCACCGCCCGCCGCGGACCCGCCGGGCGGCAACCAGCCGGGCAAGGTGGACGTGCTCGTCTTCCACGGCAAGGACGCGGCCGACCCGGTGACCGCCGCCGGGGTGAAGGCCATCACCGAGCTCGGGCAACAGGCCCCGGCCGACCAGAAGTTCGACGTCAAGGCGACCAACGACCCCGCCGTCTTCAACGACGCCGAGCTCGGCACGTACAACGCCGTCGTCTTCCTCTCCGCCGCCGGCGACCTGCTCAGCGACGCGCAGGAGGCCTCCTTCACCAAGTACGTCAAGTCCGGCGGCGGCTTCCTCGGCATCCACGACTCGGCGAAGGCCGAGCCCGCCTCCGAGTGGTTCACCAGCCTCATCGGCAGCCGCCCGGCCGCCACCAGCCCGGCGGACGTGCAGACCGCCACCGTCGAGGTCGGCGACCGGCAGCACCCGAGCACCAAGGGGCTGCCGCTGGAGTGGGCCCGCAAGGACAGCTGGTTCAACTGGGCGCCCAACCCGTCCGGCAGCGTCCACACCGTCGCCCGCGTCCGCGAGCGCTCGTACGCACCGGGCGAGGGCAAGAACGGCTGGGACCACCCGATCTCCTGGTGCCGCGACTACGACGGCGGCCGGTCCTTCTACACCGGCATGGGCGGCACCGCCGCCAGCTTTACGGAGAACAACTTCCGCAAGCACCTCTTCGGCGGCCTGCTCTGGACCACCCGCCTCTCCCGCGCCGACTGCAAGGCCACCATCGACGCCAACTACAAGGCGGAGCGGCTGACCAAGCCCAACCAGCCCGAGCAGCAGGACCAGATCGGCGAGCCGCACGGCCTCGACGTCGCCGACGACGGCCGGGTCTTCTACATCGGCCGCGGCGGCCGCTGGCCGAGCGCGCCGGTCGTCACCGACTGGAACAACCCCGAGATGGGCAAGGGCCCCGGCACCATCCACATGTGGGACCCCAAGACCCAGCAGGTCACCAAGGTCGGATCGCTCGACGTCTTCGGAAACAAGGGCGGCGGCGACGAGCTGGTGAAGGTCGAGGAGGGCATGCTCGGCATCGCCCTCGACCCGAAGTTCGCCGAGAACGGCTACGTCTACCTGCACTACACGCCGCACTCCGGCCTCGACCGCGCCAAGCACCTGGCCGAGCGCCGCGTCTCCCGCTTCCACATCGACCCGGCCACCAACAAGCTCGATGCGGGCAGTGAGAAGACCCTCCTGAAGTGGTCCGTCCAGGCGCACAGCTGCTGCCACGCCGGCGGCGGCATGTCCTGGGACTCCAAGGGAAACCTGTACATCGCCACCGGCGACAACAACTCCTCCCGGTTCAGCGACGGCTACTCCGGCAACAACCCCGAGCCGAACTTCGGCGGCGTCTCCTTCGCCGACGCCCGCCGCACCGCGGGCAACACCAACAACCTCAACGGCAAGATCCTCCGCATCCACCCGGAGGCCGACGGCACCTACACCGTCCCGAGCGGGAACCTCTTCACCGGCGAGGAAGGCGGCGGCGGCAAGGCCCGTAAAGAGATCTACGTGATGGGCGTCCGCAACCCGGCCCGGATCTGGGTCGACCCGAAGACCGACTATCTGTACGCGGGCTGGGTCGGGCCGGACGCCGGTGAGCCGTCGGCGACCTGGGGCCCGGCCAAGTACGACACCTTCGCCGTGATCACCAGCGCGGGCAACCAGGGCTGGCCGTACTGCATGGGCAACCGGCAGCCGTACCGCGACCGCAACCTGCCCGACCCGACCAAGCCCCTGGACTGGTACGACTGCCAGCACCTGGAGAACAACTCGCCCAACAACGACGGTCTCACCGACCTCCCGCCGGCCCGTAACAACACCATCTGGTACTCGCCGCAGGGCGGCGGCCCGGACTACCCGCGGGACGCGAACGGCATCCCGAGCTACAAGCTGGGCGAGGAGAAGTTCCTGCTGCCGTGGCTCAAGGGCGGCGGCCAGGCGACCATGAACGGCCCGGTCTACCGCTACAACGCCGACAAGGCCGGCGACGGGTCCTGGCCCTCGTACTGGAGCGGCAAGTGGTTCGTCGGCGACTTCTACGACCAGGACCAGCCGCGGCACGCCGTGCTCATGGACCCGGGGAACATGGGCGGCACGCCCATCCATGCCGAGTCGCTCGCGAAGATGATCCCCAAGGGCAATGACGGCATCAAGAACCTCATGGACTGGAAGTTCGGCCCCGACGGGACCCTCTACGTCCTCGACTACGGCCGCGGCTTCTTCAACTACGACGACAAGTCGGCGCTGTGGCGGGTCACCTACACCGGTGGCGCCCCGACGCCGAGCGCGGACCAGGTGGTGGGCAACAAGTGAGGGAGAGACACCGGATCATGACGCTACGGCGCCTGCTCATCGCGCTGCTCGCCGGCTGCCTGGCGCTGCTCTCGCCCGGGCTCACCGCGCAGGCCGCGGACCCGGACGCGGAGCGTTCTGAAGCCGCCCAGGTGCTGAACTGGACGGCCGACAACAACATGCACCAGTACAAGTCCCAGCCGTCGACGGCGGTCGCGGGCGCGACCACCATCGTCTTCGAGAACAGTGCGGCCACCGGCAACACCACCGGCATGACGCACACGCTGACCTTCGACACCTCCACGCCGGGCTACAACCACGACGTGGCGGTGAACCTCACCGCCTCCCCGAACGACGCCCAGGGCGGCAAGTGGCAGGTGGACGTCAACCTCACCCCGGGCAAGTACCGCTTCTTCTGCGCCATCCCGGGGCACGAGATGATGACCGGCGAGCTGATCGTCACCGACGGCGGCCCCGACACCACGCCGCCGGAGACGAAGGCCGAGGTGACCGGCAACAAGGACACCGACGGCAACTACGTGGCCAGCGCCACCGTGAACCTGGCGGCGACGGACGCGGGCTCGGGCGTGGACCGTATCGACTACGCGGTCGACGGCGGCGAGTACGCGGCGTACGAGGCGCCGGTCGTGGTGAATACGGTCGGCGACCACACGGTCAAATACCGGGCCACCGACAAGGCCGGCAATGTCGAGGCCGAGAAATCCGTGGCCTTCAAGGTCGTCGAGGCGCCGGGCGGTGATGCGACGCCACCCGAAGTGTCCGCGGAGGTCACCGGGGAGAAGAACTCCGCCGGCTACTTCAAGGACATGGCGACGGTGACGATCACCGCGAAGGACAACGAGGGCGGCTCCGGGGTCGGGAAGATCGAGTACTCGATCGGCGGCGGCGCCTTCACCACCTACACCGCGCCGTTCATGGTCCACGCCCTCGGCACCCACACGGTGACGTACAAGGCCACCGACAAGGCCGGCAACGCCGCCGAGCCGAAGACGGTCACCTTCACCATCGCCCCGGGCAACCCGAACCCCGACCCCAACTGCGCGGAGAACGACGACCGGCCGATCGTCTTCGTAGGCGAGGAGACGACCGGCGTCCCGAACCGGGTCACCGGCACAGGCTGCAAGATCAATGAGGTGATCCAGGACGAGAAGGCCTGGCCGGGCCACGCCCGCTTCGTCAAGCACGTCAAGGAGCTCACCACCAAGTGGCGGGGCGATGGCGTCCTTGACCAGGCGGAGAAGGCCGAGATCGATGCGGCGGCGCAGGCCAGCACCGTCGGCGTCGACGGCAAGGGCTACAAGAAGATCTTCGATGGCACCCAGGACACCTTCGGCAAGTGGGAGCAGGTCGGCGGCGGTTCCTTCGGTCTGAACGGCGACGGCTCGATGACGTCGGGGACGGCCAAGGGCGGGCTCGGGATGCTCTGGTATCCGGCCCAGAAGTACGGCGACTTCTCGCTGAAGCTGCAGTTCCGCGACGACGCGCCATCGACGAACCGCGCCAACAGCGGCGTCTTCGTCCGCTTCCCGCAGCCGCACGACTTCCCCGGGGAGTCGCGGCCGGAGTGGGTGGCCATCAAGTACGGCCATGAGGTGCAGATCTTCGACGGCGACTACGGGGACCAGTACAAGACCGGCTCCCTCTACGGCTTCGACGTCAACAACCTCGGCGAGGGGATGGCGACGGACAAGGGCGTCTGGAACGACTACGAGATCAAGGTGGTCGGCCAGCACTACTCGGTCTACCGCAACGGCATCCTGATCAACGAGTTCGAGAACAGCCCAGGCCAGCTCTTCTCCCCGCCCCGCTCGGACGACCCGGGCACGGACGGCAGGCAGCGGGTCCAGGGCTACGTCGGACTCCAGGTGCACGGCACGACGGACGTCATCTCGTACCGGGACGTCCGGATCAAGGCCCTGTAGGCAGCGGGAGCGGGATCGTGAGACCGGCCTTCACGGCGTCGAGGACGACGAGCGTCTCGTAGCGCTTGATGTTCTCGTCGCTCTTGAAGAGCCGGTCTCCGAGCTCCTTGCTGTGCCGCAGGCTGCGCGCGGTCAGCATGACCACGTAATCCCAGCGGCCGGTCACCGCATAGCACTGCTGCACATACGGCGAGTCCCGCATCCGCTCGGAGAACGCTCGATGGTGCTCCGGCGACTCCACGGCGAGCGTCACCAGGATCGTCGAGAGCACCGCGGGCCCGGCCTGCTCCGGGTCGAGGACGGCGACCTGGCGGGTGATCAGGCCCGCCTTCCGGTAGCGGGCGATGCGCCGCTGCACGGCGCTCGGCGAGAGGCCCACCGCCTCGCCGAGGTCGTGCAGGGTGCGGCTCGCGTCCTGCTGGAGCAGGTCGAGGAGGTGAGTGTCGAGCTCGTCGAGCCGGATCCCAGTCACGCAAGAATCTTGCGCTCAGCCGGGAGAATTTTCAATCGCGTACGACGCCCTCCGGGCTAGCTTCAAGGCATGGATCTCGCTACGGAAATCGACCTGGACCCGGAGCGCATCGAGCGCGCCCTCCACACCATCGACCCCGTCTTCCGCGACAGCCCGCAGTACGTCGATGAGCAGCTGTGTGCGGCGCTCGGGCGGCGGGAGGTGACGGTGAAGCCTGAGACGGCCAATCCGGTGCGTAGCTTCAAGGGGCGGGGGGCCGGGAATGCGATTGCCGGGCTGCCCGAGGGGAGTCATCTTGTCTGCGCCTCTTCGGGGAACTTCGGGCAGGCCGTGGCGTATGCCGGGCGCGCCCGCGGCATGCGCGTCGATGTCTTCACCCTCGATGACCCCAATCCGCACAAGCTGGCCCGGATGGAGGCCTTCGGGGCCCGGGTCACCGCCGCCGGACCCGACAGCAGCACGGTGCGGCAGCGCGCGAAAGCCTTCGCCGACGAAGGGCAAGGGCGGGTGTTCCTGGAGGAGTCGCGGATGGCCGCGATCGCCGAGGGCGCCGGGACGATCGGGGTGGAGCTGCTGCGCCGCGGGCGGTTCGACACCGTCGTGCTGCCCGTCGGCGACGGGGCGCTGATCAGCGGCGTCGCGTGCTGGATCAAGGCGAACGCGCCCGAGACGCGGATCGTCGGCGTCAACGCCGAAGGCGCGCCCGCCATGTTCCACAGCCGCCGCGCCGGCCACCCGGTCGCGCTCGACCGCGTCGAGACCATCGCTGACGGCATCAACCTCCGCGAGGTCTCCGCTACGGCCGTCGGCCGGGTACGCGCCCTCGTGGACGACATCGTGCTGGTCCCGGACACCGCGCTCACCGACGCGATGGCGCTGGCCGCCGACACCCTCGGCATCCTGCTGGAGCCCGCGGGAGCGGCAGGGCTGGCCGCCATCGCGACCTGCGACATCCCCGGCGACCGCCTGGCCACGGTGCTGACCGGAGCCAACCCGCGGCCAAGCGAGGGGAGATGACGCATCTCCGCTACGCCGGCTTGCCCAGCTCCTCGAAGAGGCTCGAGAAGCCGTGCCCGCCATGGCCGTCCGCGATCCGGCGGTCCATCAGCCGCTTGACCTCGCGCATCCGGACGGTGTCCACGCCCGCCGACTCGCGGTGGCTGATCATGTCGTCCATCAGCGCCGCCTGCACGTCGAGCGAGCCGAGGTCGGGCCCGTACGCCCCGGAGGTCACCGCCTGCGCCATCGAGGACAGCAGCCCCGGATAGGCGGGCAGCGAGCCGCCGACCCGCTCGGCGAAGGCGGTCAGGTCGACGCCCTCGGCCTGCACCAGCTTCAGCGTGTGCAGGAAGCCGATGAGGAGCTCGTACGACACCGCCACCTGCGCCAGGAACTCGACGGCGGCGGCGCCGGCGTCCTCGCCGTGATACGCGATGGTGCCCAGCTCCTGCAGCGTCGCCTCGTGGGCGGTGAAGGCGTCGCGGGAGCCGCTGAAGGGGAAGATGATGTCCGGTGTGCCCACATACGGCGGGTCGCCCATGATCTTCCCGTCGATGTATTCGGCGCCGCGCTCCCGGGCCCAGCGCTCGGTGGCCCGGGCGTGGGCGGGGGAGCCGCTGGTGACATTCACTATGGCCTTCCCCGCCACCGCGGAGTCGGCCGACCCCAGCACCGCGTCCACCGCCGCCCCGTCGATGAGCACCACGACGACGAGCGGGCTCGCCGCCACCGCCTCCGCGGCGGTGGCGGCCACGGCGGCGCCCGCGTCGGCGAGCGGGGCGGCTCTGCTCGGGGTGCGGTTCCAGACGGTGGTGCGGTAGCCGCGGTCGAGGAAGGTCCTGGCGATCGCGGAGCCCATGTCGCCGAGGCCGAGTACGGTCACAGACTTTTCGATCTCTTCGGTAGCCATGATCGGGACGCTAGGTGCTCAACCGCGGTTGAGGTCTAGTCGCTTACGGATATGACTCGGCCCCGGCAGCCCGCTACTGCTGCCGGGGCCGAGGGCCGAGGGGGGGCACGTCACGGGGTCAGCACGTACGAATCGCTGGCGGCGCGCTGCGGCGGGACCGTCCAGCGCGGCTCGGGCGCCGCTGCCACCGCCGGCACCGGCTGCGTCAGCGCGAACACCCCGCGCGCCGCCACCACCGCCGCCGCCAGCGCGACGGCCGCGCCGAGCGCGCCGCCGCTGAACTGCTCGCCCAGCAGCGTCAGTCCGACCAGCGCCGCCACCGCGGGGTTGACCAGGTTCGAGGTGGCCAGCGGGGCGCCGAGCCCGCCGCGGTACGCGGCCTGCGCGAGCATCAGCCCGGCCGGGGCCAGGGCGATCACGGCCGCGGAGGTCAGCAGGGCCGCGAGGTCCAGGGACGGTCGTACCGCCACCGTCTGGGTCAGCACGGACCCGATGCCGAAGGCCACGCCGGAGGCGGTCGCGTGGGCCAGGCTGCGGACCGTGCCGCTACTGGTCCGCAGTGCCGTCATGCCGAGTGCGGCCAGGGCGAGGGCGGTTGCCGCCACCGTGATCGCGACCTGGGTGGGGGAGAGGACCTGGTCGGGTCCGGTGGGCCGGGTCAGCAGCACGATGCCGGCCAGGCCGGTCATCGTCAGCGCCGCCCCGCGCCACTGCACCCGGCTCACCCGGCGGTGCACGACGGCGGCCTGCAGCGGCAGCGCCAGCACCAGGGTCAGCGCGCCGAGCGGCTGGACTATGGTCAGCGGGCCGTACCGCAGGGCGAGTACGTGCAGCGCGGCGCCGGCCAGGTTCAGCCCGACCGCCAGCCACCAGCTGCCGCGCAGCAGCGCCTTCGCGGTCGAGGCGCCGCCCGCGGAGACCCGCTCCTGGAGGACGGCGGCACCGGCGTACGCGGCTGCCGACACGAGCGCCAGAAGCAGCGCCACCGCGAGGCTGTTGAAGCCGTTCATGGCCGTACCGTCCCCTCTTGTCTTCCCTGCCTACGTCATAAATCTAGGATCTATATAGGACAGATACTGTCCGCCATGGGCGCTGTTCCGTCGCTCATCTGACGAGGCAGCCACCGGCTTTGTGACAGCTCCGCCGCCAGGTGTGACGGGTGTCTCGAACCCGTCACACCTACTGACCCGCGGGGGCCGCAGGATTCATCGCGAGGAGCGGTTCGACGGCCTCGTCCTCCTCCGCCGAGCGCGCCACGACCGTCGGGCCGCCGTCCGTACGGCGCCGCTGGACCAGGCTGCCGAGCGTCACTAGCAGCAGACCAGCGCCCGCCCAGATCCCGAGCACCAGCACCGGGCCGCTCGCCGCGCTGCCGTCGAAGAAGGCGACCGAGCGCAGCAGTTGGCCGCCCGCGCCCGGCGGCAGCCACTGGCCGAGCATGCCGAACGGCTGCGGCAGCATCTCGGGGGCGGAGGTGAGGCCGGAGAAGGGGTTGCCCAGGAAGACGTTGAACAGCGCGCCCACGCCGATGCCGGCCGGGCCGAGCAGCGCGGCGAACCCGGCCACCGCGGCGCTCCCGGCGAGCGCGGTCAGCCCGAAGGCACCCGCCTCCGCCCACCAGTCGCCGGTCAGGATGCCCAGCCAGCTGTCCGCGATGGCCGCGCCGACGAGGCCGATCCCGGCTGCCGCGCCGACCAACGCGATGACGGCGCGGGTGCCGCGCAGCCCCATCATGGTCACCGCGGCGCCCGCCATCACCCCGGCGAGCGCCATGGGCAGCACGCTCGACCCCAGCGCGGAGCCGCGCGGGTCGGTGGCGGGCGCGGCCACCACGTCGGCGGTGGTGACCTTGGCGCCTTCCGGGGCCTGTTCGGTCGCGGCGGTGGTCAGCAGCTGCGCGACCGTGGGGCTCGCGGCGGTGGCGGTGAGCACCTTCGGGCCCTGGTCGGTGACGACGAAGGCGCCGTAGATGTCCCGGTCCTTGATCGCCTCGCGGGCCTGGGCCTCGGTGTCGTACGAGGTGACATCGAAGGCGTCGCCGCGGGCGCCGAGCTGCTGGGCTAGCTGGGCGGTGGCATTCGGTGGTCCGGCCACTCCGACCGGGAGGTCGCGTGGCGCCAGCCGGGCGGCGGGCCAGACGAAGGCGAGGAGGGCGAGGGCGATCACGACGGGGACGAGGATCATCGCGATGAGCGTCTTGCGGTTCTGCTGGGCGGCGGGCATCGGGGGCCTCCGGGCGACGGTGCCGGTGTATCGGTCTAGGCGATTTAAGAGAAGGATCGTTCGTTTTTACGTCATGGGCCACTGTCCTCCCCGCCCGTCGACTTGTCAAGAATGAACGTTCGTTTTAGGCTGGGGAGCATGCCCCGCGTATCCCAGGCACACCTCGACGCCAAGCGCCGCCAGATCATTGAGGGCGCCAAGCGCACCTTCACCCGCAACGGCTTCCACGCCTCGTCCATGCAGGACGTGCTGGGCGAGACGGGCCTGTCGGCGGGCGCGCTGTACCGCTACTTCAAGGGCAAGGACGAGCTCATCCTGGCGGTGGCCGCCGAGGCGTTCACGCAGATGCGGGAGGCCTTCGAGTCGGCCATCCACGAGAAGCCGCTGCGGCCGCTGCACGACGTGATCGCCGGGGTGCTGGACGTCGCCTTCACCAAGCAGAGCGAGGCGGCGGGCGCGCCCGACCCGCAGGCCTTCCCGCGGCTGATCATCCAGGTCTGGGGCGAGGCGGCCCGCAATGAGCCCCTGCGCCAGGCGCTCATCGACGGCTACGTCCGCATGCGCGGCATCTGGGGCGAGCTGATCGCGATGTATCAGGAGGCCGGGCAGCTGCGCACGGACATTCCCACCGACCACATCGTGCGCACGCTGATGGCGGTCGCCCAGGGCTTCATCATCCAGAAGGCGCTCTTCGGTGACGACGCGGGCGAGGTGATCAGTGAGGGCCTCCGCGCGCTCACGACGATGCGCGCGGAGGAGACGGAAGGCTGACGCTCAGCGCGGGCTGATCTCCATGCGGATGTCCTCGGCCGCCCACAGCACGAAGCGCTCGATGGGCGTGACGGTCTGCCCGGGCGCCAGCTCGAAGCGGAACCGCTTCAGCAGGACCGCCAGCACCAGGGTCGCCTCGACCATCGCGAGTGCGGCGCCCTCGCAGCTGCGCGGGCCGACGCCGAAGGGAATGTACGCGAGCCGGTGGCGGTCGGCGGAGGCTTCGGGGGTGAAGCGATCGGGGTTGAAGACCTCGGGCTCGGGCCAGTGGTCGGGGTTCATGTGCACGGCCCAGAACGGGTAGAAGATCGTCGTGCCCGCGGGGATCGTGTAGTCGCCCAGCCGGAATTCCTCGGTGGCCTCCCGGGCGCCGTACGGACCCGGCGGATACAGCCGCATCGCCTCCCGCAGCACCCGGTCCAGGTACGACAGCTGCCTGAGGTCGCCGTAACCGGGCACCTCGCGATCGCCCAGCACCCGGTCGACCTCCTCGGCGACCCGGGCGGCCGCCTCCGGGTGCCGGGACAGCAGGTACAGCGCCCAGGAGATGGCGACCCCGGTGGTGTGGTGCGCGGCCATCATGGTCATCAGCACCGTGTCGCGGATCCGCGGCGCCGACTCGCCGGCCGCCGCCAGCGCCGCGACGAGATCGCTCTTCTCGGCCGCCGCTGCGCTGCCCTGGTGCGCGGCGAGCACCTCGTCGACCATCCCGCGCAGATACGTCAGGCCCTCCTCGGAGCGCGTGCGGCGCTCCTCCTCCGCAACCCCGACGTCCACCTGATAGAGCCGCGCCAGCTGATCGGTGAGCAGGTCCTCGAAGGCCGACACCACCCGCCCCGCCGTCTCCTCGGACTCGAAGCCGCTGCCCAGCGCGTACTCGCACACCATCTGCAGCGACAGCCGGCTGAGATCCTGCTGCAGCGCGACCGGCCCGCGGGCGGCGGCCTCCGCCCACCGGTCGGCCATCGCCGTCGTCAGGGCGGTGAACTGCGCGAAGTGCGCCTCGTGCGACGGCCGTCCGGCCAGCACCTGCAGCATGACGCGCCGCCACGGCACATGCTCGGCCTCCGGCAGCGTCTGCACATTGCCCGACTCCTGCAGCGGCACCAGAAACTCGAAGAGCTTCTCCGGCCGCTTGTTTATCTTCGCGGTCGCCTCCAGGAGCACCGGATCGGCCACCGAGACCGCCATGTCCGCACCCGGCAGGGGGAACCGCACCACCGGGCCGTACTCGGCGTGCAGCTGCAGCTGGTAGTTGTGCAGCCCGCCCGCCGCCACGATTGCCTTGACGCCGTCGCTCTCCGCGGGCGGTCCGGGGATCCGGTCGATGCCGTGGTCCGGCATGGCGCTCCTTCCGTACGTTGTGTCCCGGTAACTCGGCGGTGTCGAACGGGTGTTGGCCGAAAACCGGGAAGGCCAGGTGGTTATGCTCGCATGCCTGCACCTACTCTGTAGTACGACCGGGACACGATGGGAGGCCTCGATGAACAAGCCGTCAGCGGCCGGCGGAGCCAGCAGGCCGAAGGCGCCGCTCGACTTGCGGACGCCCAACGTCCCCCGGATCTACGACTATTTCCTCGGCGGCAAGGACAACTACGCCGCCGACCGGGAGATCATGGAGGAGGTCAGGCAGCACGTCCCGGACGCGCCGGTGCTGGCCCGGGAGAACCGCGCCTTCCTGCAGCGCGCGGTGCGGCACCTGGCCGCCGCGGGCATCCGGCAGTTCATCGACATCGGCTCGGGCATGCCGGTCGAGGGCAGCGGGTACGGGAACGTGCACGAGATCGCCCAGGAAATCGCTCCTGACGCGCGCGTCGCCTACGTCGACATCGACCCCGTGGTGCTCACCCACAGCCGGGCGCTGCTCGGCAAGGCGCCCGGGGTGGCCGTGCTCCAGGGCGACGTCCGGAGCCCGGAGGACATCCTGGCCGCCCCCGAGCTCGACGGCGTCATCGACTTCGACGAGCCCGTCGCCGTCATCATGCTCCTGCTGCTGCACTTCGTACGCGACGAGGACGACCCGGCGGGCGTCGTGGCCCGGCTGCGCGCCGCCCTGGCGCCCGGCAGCCACCTGGTCATCACGCACTCCACCTCGGAGTTCGACACCGACGGCCGGGTGCAGAAGGCCGCCGATGTCTACGAAAAGGCCGGCGCGCCGCTCACCCTGCGCAACCGGGCGGAGATTCTGGGCCTCCTCGACGGCTTCGACCTCCTCGACCCGGGCCTGACCACCATGTCGCTGTGGCGCCCCGAGCCGGACCCCGCATCCCCCGCACGACCGGAACCCGGCTGGACCGTGCCCCCCGGCGCCGACCGCCAGTGGATCCTGGCGGGGGTCGGGCGTAAGACCGAATAGGGCCTGTTCCGCCGGTCCGGCCGCTCCGGATGGAATTCGGCACACGACGAAAGGCCCCATCCGAAAGCGGGAATAGCGGAGAGGCCTTTTTCGCCGGGACGACGACGCAATCAGAGAGCCGTGCCCAGCAGGCCGCCCTCGTTGCTCTTCTCGTACTCGTTCACGTCACCGCACTGCGCGTTGTTGCCAAAGCCCAGAGCGCCGCTCACCGCGCCGACGCCGGCCGCACCGGAGGCGACATTGTTGGCCGGCTGGCCAAGGCACTGCAGGCCCGTGATCGGGAGGAAGCTCGGAGCGTTGACGTCGCCGCCGTCCAGGGCCGAGGCGCTGCCGGCGGAGCCCATGGCGATACCGGCGGCGACCAGGGCGGTGGCGATGTACTTCTTGCTCATGATGAGCCTTTCAGTCGAAGTGCATTGAATACTGCTTGATTACTGCGAGTACTCCAACTGGCCTATCCGCCATCGGTAACGGCCGCGGGTGCCGGGTTCTGCCGCTTGCCTCCCTGCGGGTTAATCGGATGCTTTTCAACGGATGACCCCGCCCGGTTCGTTGACGCCGTCGTGCGCTCACTTCACCGCGCCGCGCGCGAACCCGTTGTAGATGTACCGCTGCAGGAACAGGAAGATCAGCAGCGAGGGCAGGATCACCAGGATCACCCCGGCCGAGATGTTCTCCCAGTGCGCGCCGAACGGGCCCTTGAAGCGGAAGAGCGACGTGGAGATCACGCCCAGGTCCTTCGCCGGCATGTACAGGAACGGGATGTAGAAGTCCTGGTAGACCGTGATGCCCTTGACGATCACGACCGTCGCGGTCGCCGGCTTCAGCAGCGGGAAGATGATCTTCCGGTAGATGGTGAAGTAGTTCGCCCCGTCAAGACGTGCCGCCTCGTCCAGCGACACCGGGATGGCCCGTATGAACTGCAGAAAGATGTAGATCGACACGATGTCGGTGCCCATATAGAGCAGGATCGGCGCCCACCGGGTGTTGAAGAGCCCCATGCTCGTGACCACCTGGAAGGTCGCCACCTGCGTCGTCACGCCCGGCACCAGCGACGCGAACAGGAACAGCCCCACCACAAGCTTCCGGAAGCGGAAGTCGAAGCGGTCGATCGCATACGCCGTCATCGACCCGATCACCACCGTCCCGGCGACCGCGAAGACCATGATGAAGCCCGTATTGACGAAGGCCCGCAGCATCTCGCCGTCGGTGAAGGCGGTGGCGTAGTTGGAGAAGTTCAGCCAGTCCCCGGGCAGCGCGAACGCGGAGTCGTCCGCGGCCGCCTCCTTGGAGGTCTTCAGCGACGTCAGGAAGATGACGACCAGCGGCACGATCACCACCGCCGAAGCCAGCACCAGCGACAGATACTTCAGCCCGGTCGCCGTAGCCCGGCGGGCGGCCATTCCGGTCTCGCTCACGTCAGTTCCGCCTTCTCGTCGGGTACGAGCCGTCGCTGCAGCCACGTCACCAGGAGCACCAGGGCCAGCAGCACGATGGCCGAGGCCGAGGCCAGGCCGGTTTTGTTGAACTGGAAGGCCAGCTTGACCGTCTGGATCACGAAGGTCTGGGTGTCCGTGGCGCCGCCGGTCATGATGTAGGGGATCTCGAAGACCGAGAGTGAGCCGGAGACCGCGAGGATCACCGACAGGCTGATCACCGGCTTGATCCCGGGCGCGATCAAATGCCGGAACTGCTGCCACTTGCTCGCCCCGTCCAGCTCCGCCGCCTCGTACAGCTCGCCCGGAATCGACTGGATCGCACCCAGGAAGAGCACGAAGTTCAGGCCCATGTAGCGCCAGACCGACACCGCCGCGAGCGAGGTGTTCGCCGACTCCGGCGAGCCCAGCCACGCCCGGTCGCCCTCGTAGCCGAAGAGGCTCAGCACCGAGTCGAGGGTGCCGCCGTCCTGGAAGAAGTAGAGGAAGACGAAGCCGATCGCGACGCCGTTGATCAGATACGGGAAGAAGAGGATGCCCTTGAAGAGGTTCCGGAAGCGGGTGCTGAAGCTGAGGATCACCGCGAAGTACAGGGCCAGGACGATCTGCAGGGCGGAGGCGACCAGGTAATAGACGCTGACCAGGAAGACCTGGAAGCGGTCCGGGTCGGTGAAGAGCTCGGTGTAGTTCTCCGCGCCGACGTAACTGCGGGCCGGGCTCACCCCGTCCCAGTCGGTGAAGCTGTAGTCGATCAGGCTCGCCACGGGGACGTACGTGAAGGTCACCAGCAGGGCGAGCGGAGCCGCCAGGAACAGCCAGGGGGTGAGCCCGGCGACCCGGCGGCGCAGCGCGTCTTTCATGTCAGGGACCGACCTCGCCCCGTGCCTGGGCCCACTTGCCGGCCAGCTCCTTGAAGGTGTCCGCCGCGCTGCCGTCCTTGGCGCCGCGGGCCTGGTCGATCAGCCGCTGCCGGTAGTCCGGCTTGGTCAGGCCGACCTCGGAGGCGTTGTCGATGGCGCTGACCTGCTCGTACTTCGCGTTGGAGAGGGGCACGTAGCGGACCCCGCCCGCCGTGTAGTCCTTGAGCGCCGCGGGCATCGGGTCCTTCTTCAGGACCGACACCGCCTGCTCGGTCTTCGCGTAACCCGACTTCTCCGCCATCCAGTCGATCCAGGCACGGGCGGCTTCCTTGTGCTTGGAGTGGATGTTGACGGCCTGCTGGTAGTCGGGGATGAGCATCGAGCAGAACTCGCCGCCGGACTGGGCGGGGAAGGGCAGGAAGCCGATGTCGGCCGGGTCGGTGCCGGCCTGCTTCGCCGCCCCCTGGATCTGGGAGAGCGCCCAGGAGCCGAGGGCCATGGTGGCGATGTTGCCCTTGGCTATTTCGCCCTTGGACTTCTCCCAGTTGGTGGTGGTCGGGTCCTTCTCGGAGACCTTGTTCCTGACGATGTCGTAGAGGAGGGTGTCGATGGTCTTGAGGCTGCCCTCCCACGGGTTGTCGGAGGCGGCGAGCTTGTTGTTGGCCTGGGCGTCGCAGGTGGGGGAGCCGTTGAAGTTGGTCCAGTTCGTGAGCGGCCAGCCGTCCTTGAAGTTGGTGTAGTACGGGGTCGCGTCCGTCTTGGACTTGATCTTCTTCAGGGCGGCGATAAAGGCTGCCGGGGTCTTGGGCCAGTCGGTGACGCCGGCCTTCTTCCAGACCGCCTTGTTGTAGACGAAGCCGGTGGCGGCGCCGAAGGTGGCGATGCCGTAGACCTTGCCGTCCACCGTGGTCTTGTCCGTGAAGCGGTGGGTCTTGACCAGGGTCTTCTCGGGGCCGAACGAGGCGAAGAACTTCGGGTAGTCGCCCTTGGCGACGGTGTTCGGGATGAGCAGGACGTCGCCGTAGTCCTCCGTGTTCATCCGGGTCTTGACCTCGCCCTCGTAGTCGGTCGACGACTCGAACTCGACCTTGACCTTCGGGTAGGTCTTGCGGAACTCGGCGGCGTACTTCTTCATCGTGCCGTTCTGGACCAGGTCGGTCCTGTTGGTCAGGACGGTGATGTCGCCGGAGACCGTCTTCGGGTCCGCGGGCGCCGACGCCTCCTCGGCGCCCGCGGCGGCGCCCCCGCCGCCGCTGCACCCGGCGGCCGCGAGCAGGGCGCCTGCGAGCAGCAGCGCGGCTGCCGGTTTCGTCCTTCTCCCCATGGGGACCAACTCCCTACTAGAGCGGTTAAGTCGAGTCGTCCCGCACTATGGCAGCGGCTGCTGAACCGGTAAAGCCCTGATTTCGTTGACGATGCCGAAATGTTATCTGGTGTGCTGGTGGCTTCGGGCGTCATCAAACTAGACCGGTTTATGGACAACGGCCGCGGTCGCGGCTACGTTGGTCGCCGCCGGTCGAAGACGCGATGGGAGCCGCAACTGATGAAGGACGTCACCCAGTTCACCGAGGGCTGGACCCTGCGCCACGAGGGAGCCGCGCTGCCCGCGAGCGTCCCCGGCTGCGTGCACACGGACCTGCTCGCCGCCGGCGCGATCCCCGACCCGTACCTCGGCGAGAACGAGCACGCCGTCGCCTGGGTGGCCCGCCGCGACTGGACGTATACGAACGCGCTGCCCGCGGGTGGCGGCCATGAGCGTACGGACCTGGTCTTCGACGGCCTCGACACGGTCGCCGGGATAGCCGTCGCCGGCGAGGCCATCGGCCGCACCCGGAACATGCACCGCGGCTACCGCTTCGACGTGACGGGACTCGAAGGCAGCGACCTGGAGGTCCGCTTCACCTCCGCGTACACCGAGGCCGAGGCGCAGCGCGACCGCCTCGGCCTGCGCCCGAACTCCTACCCCGAACCCTTCCAGTACCTCCGCAAGATGGCCTGCTCCTTCGGCTGGGACTGGGGCCCGACCCTGGTCACCGCGGGCATGTGGCGGCCGGTGCGCATCGAGCGCTGGTCCACCGCCCGGATCGAGGGCGTACGCCCCCTGGTGACCGTGTCCGACGCCGGTACGGGCCGCGTCGACCTGCGGATCGGCATCGAGCGCACCGCGAGCGGCGCCGGGCAGCGGCTCCGCGCGCGGGCGCGGGCGGCGGGCGCCGAGGCGGAGGTGCGTTTTGACGGGGACGAGGCCGCCGTCGTGCTCCAGGTCGAGGACCCGGAGCTGTGGTGGCCGCGCGGATACGGACAGCAGCCCCTGTACGACCTCGAGCTGACCCTCCTCACCGCAGACGGCGCCGCCCTCGACACCTGGACGCGCCGCATCGGCTTCCGCACCGTCGAGCTGCGACAGCAGCCTGATGCGTACGGCACCGGCTTCACCCTCGCCGTCAACGGCACCCCCCTCTTCGCCCGCGGCGTCAACTGGATCCCCGACGACGCCCTCCCCTCCCGCATCACCCCGGCCCGCTACCGCGCCCGCCTGGAGCAGGCCGCCGCCGCGAACGTCGACCTGGTCCGCATCTGGGGCGGCGGCATCTACGAGGACGAGGCCTTCTACGACGCCTGCGACGAGCTCGGCCTGCTGGTCTGGCAGGACTTCCCGTTCGCCTGCGCCGCCTACCCCGAGGAGCAGCCGCTGCGCGGCGAGGTGGAGGCGGAGGCCCGCGAGAATGTCGTACGCCTGATGCCGCACCCCTCCCTGATCCTCTGGAACGGCAACAACGAAAACCTGTGGGGCTTCCGCGACTGGGAGTGGGAGCCGCAGCTGGCGGGGGACTCCTGGGGCGAGGGCTACTACCTCGGCCTGCTGCCGCGCGTCGTCGCCGAGCTCGACCCGACCCGCCCGTACACCGCGGGCAGCCCCTGGTCCGGCTCCTGGGACCACCACCCCAACGACCCCGCCCACGGCACCCACCACTCGTGGGAGGTCTGGAACCGCGACGACTACACCGACTACCTGGCCGAAGTCCCGCGCTTCGTCGCCGAGTTCGGCTGGCAGGCCCCGGCGGCGTGGGAGACGCTGCGGCGCGCGGTCGGCACCGAAGCGCTGGACCCCGAATCGGACGCCATGCGGCACCGGCAGAAGGCCATCGACGGCCAGGAGAAGCTCAGCCGCGGACTCGCCCGGCACTTCACGCCCCCGGCCGCCGGCGACTTCGACCGCTGGCACTACCTCACCCAGCTCAACCAGTGCCGCGCCTTCGCCACCGGCATCGAGCACTGGCGCGCCCACTGGCCGCGCTGTGCGGGCACGGTGGCGTGGCAGATCAACGACTGCTGGCCGGTGACGTCCTGGTCGGCGATCGACGGCGACGGACGCCAGAAGCCCTTCTATTACGAGCTGCGCAGGCTGTACGCGGACCGGCTGCTGACGCTGCAGCCGCGGGACGGGCAGCTGGCGGTCATCGCCGACAACCAGGGCGCCGGGGAGTGGGCGGCGACCGTACGGCTGCGGCGGCTCGCGGTGGACGGGGCGGTGCTCGGCGAGGCCGAGGTCCGGGTGGTGGCCGGGCCGCGTAGTGTCGCGTACGCGACGGTGCCCGGGGAGCTGCTGCCGCCGGTTGGTGGGGCGAAGGAGTTCCTGGTGGCGGACGCGGATGGGGATGCGGAAGCGGGCGGGCTGCGGGCGCTGCACTTTCCCGTACGGGACAAGGACTTCGGCTACCCGCAGGCGGAATACGAGGTGGCGGTGGAGAGGAGCGATGTGGTGATCACCGCGCGTACGCTCGTACGCGATCTGCTGCTGCAGGCGGACCGGCTGGCGCCGGGCGCGGTGGCGGACACGGGACGCGTGACGCTGCTGCCCGGGGAGCGGGTGCGGATCGGCGTGCGGGGCTGGGACCGGCCGGACGCGGCGGCGGCACAGGCCGCGCTCTTCGCGGTGAACGCCGCCGCGCCGGAGGCGACGGCATGAGCCCCACCCAGCCCCGCGTCACCATCAAAGACGTGGCCGCCCGCGCCGGCGTCTCCAAGGGCGCGGTCTCGCTCGCCTTCAACGACAAGCCCGGCGTCTCCGACGCCACCCGGCAGCGGATCTTCGCCGTCGCCCGCGAGCTCGGCTGGGCGCCGAACCTGGCCGCCCGCTCGCTGTCCAACGCCCGCGTCGACGCGATCGGCCTCGCGCTGTACCGGCCGGCGCGGATGCTGAGCCACGAGCCGTTCTACATGGAGTTCATCTCCGGCATCGAGAGCGTGCTCGCCGAGCGGTCCTGCTCGCTGCTGCTGCGGATCGTGCGCAGCCTGGAGGAGGAGGTGGAGCTGCAGGAGCGGTGGTGGCAGTCGAAGCAGATCGCCGGTTCCATCCTGGTCGACCTGCAGCGTGACGACCCGCGGCCCGCGCCCCTGGCCGCGCTCGGGCTGCCCGCGGTGGCGGTCGGGCACCCGTCGCTCACCGGCGGCCTCCCGGCCCTGTGGACGGACGACGCCACCGCGATGGCCGAGGCCGTCCGCTATCTCGCGGCCCTCGGCCACCGGCGCATCGACCGGGTCGGCGGCGTCGCGGAGCTCGGCCACACCGGGATCAGGGAGGCGGCCTTCACCGCCACCCTGGCGGACCTCGGCCTGCCCGCGGGCCGCCAGCTGACCACCGACTTCTCCGGCGACGACGGCGCCCGCGCCACCCGCACGCTGCTCACCTCGGGCGAGCGCGACCGGCCGACCGCGATCGTGTACGACAACGACATCCTTGCCGTCGCGGGCCTGTCGGTCGCCGCCGAGATGGGCCTGTCCGTACCGGCGGACGTCTCGCTCCTCGCTTGGGACGACTCCCAGCTGTGCACCCTCACCCACCCCAAGCTGTCCGCGATGAGCCATGACGTGCACGGCTTCGGCGCGGAGGTGGCCCGGGCGCTCTTCGAGCTCCTGGAGACGGGCGCCACCGAGTCGCGGGCCGTGCCCACGCCCGTACTCACGCCGAGGGGGTCAACGGCCCCGCCGCCACGCTGAGTCGGCGGCGGGCGGAGAGCTTCGCCCGCCGTACGCCGATCGTTTACCGCAGGGATCTGGCCTCCGGATGCCGATCGCGTAAAGATAACGGGTCTGGACCAAACCCCAGGCTCCCCACCGACCGGAGGAACCCCCATGCCGTACGGCATACGCCGCCGCACCGTGCTCGCCGCCGTGGGCGCGACGGCAGCGACAGCCATCGCAGGCCCGCTCGCCGGCACCGCCCGCGCCGCCGCGCCGACCCTCCCGAACGGCACCAGCAAGAACAAGATCCTGGTCATCGGCATGGACGGGCTGCGCCATGACCGCATCGCGGCCGCCAAGGCGCCGGCCCTGAAGTCCCTGATGGCGGGCGGCACCTTCGGCACCAGCCTGCTCGACGCCTCGCTCGCCGCCACGTCGTCAGGACCCGGCTGGTCGACGATCTCCACCGGCGTGCTGCCGAACAAGCACGGCGTCAAGGACAACTCCTTCGCCGGGAAGAACTACGACCAGTACCCCGGCTTCCTCGCCCGCCTCGACCAGGTCCGCCCGGAGCTGTCCACGTACGCCGCCCTCGACTGGAAGCCGCTCGACACCCAGGGCACCGTCACCCCGGGCGCCGACGGCAAGAACGTCTACGACGGCGACGCCGACGGCTACGAGGGCCACGACGCCACCATCGCCGACGAAGCCGAGTCCGTCCTCCGCGACCAGAACCCGGACGTCCTCTTCGTCTACTTCGGCAACACCGACGTCGTCGCCCACGGCAAGGGCGTTATGGGCAAGGCGTACCTCGACGCGATCGCCGTCCAGGACGGCTACACCGGCCGCCTGCTCGCCGCAATCAAGGCCCGCCCGGCCTACGCCGACGAGAACTGGACGATCATCGTCACCACCGACCACGGCCACCTGGACGACGGCGGCCACGGCGGCGGCAGCACCGAGGAGCGGATGGTCTTCGTCCTCGCCCAGGGGCCCGGCATTCCGGCGGGTGCGCGGCCCACCAGCGCCCAGCAGGTGGACGTCGCGGCGACCGTCTTCGACCAGCTCGGCATCAAGCCGGAGGCCGGCTGGGGCCTGGACGGCACGTCCGTCGCCACCGGCTAGCGCGCGTCCCCCGGGCGGGCGCGGCCGGCTGCGCCCGCGCCCGCCCGCCGCCCACAATGGGCCCATGTCCTCCCTCTTCATCGAGCACGACGACGCCACCGGGCCGCTCCAGCTGCAGCTGGTCCTGCTCCGCCGGATGGAGGACTTCAACCCCGGTCTCGTCGACGACGCCCTGCACCGCCTCGACGTCCCGCGCCCCGTGATGCGCGAGGCGAACCGCAGGTGGCAGGGCCGACTGCGGGCCGGCGGGCGCCGGCGGCCCGCCGGGATCAAGGACTACGGGTCGCTGCTCGGCCCGGCCGAGTCGGTGGCCCCGCGGGCGATCGGGGACCTGCAGTGCGAGGTGCACACCTGGCCCGTACCGCTCTGGGCGGATCTGCGCTTCGAGGTGACGGCCATTCCGGGCGGGCCCGCGCTGAGCGCCTGGCTGGTACGGGCCCCGGGGGCGGCCGGGCCCGGGCTGCGTACGCTCGACGACCTCGCGCCCTGGGCCGCCACCGTCGACGAGGTCGCCCGGGCCTTCCCACCCGCGAAGCCCATGGAGGGCACGGCCGACAACCGTTTCCGGCTGGCCTTCGCCGTACCCGACAAAAGCGGACAACGGCAGTCATGCGTGGCCGAGTTCGCCTGGGGTCTCCTGCAGCGGTGGGACACCGGGGAGAGTTGATCCGCGACGCTGCGCTATCGCCCTGATTTCAGCTTGGCCACGGCAGTGGCCTAGACCTGTTGCGGGGTTGCCGCGCGAATGTAGTCTGCACCTCGAGCGGCGCCGGAACGATCATCAACAGGCGTACGGCGGCATCAACTTCAAGGGGTGGAAAGATGAACCGACGACTGATCGTCACCAGTGCCGTGGGTGCCGTCATGGCGCTGGGGCTGACCGCGTGCGGCGGGGACAGCGGCGGCGGTGACGGTGGCGGCGACTCCAAGACCGTCAAGCTGGTCGCCGCCGACTACGGCGACAAGGCTTCGAACAGCTCCAAGGTCTACTGGAAGGACGTCGCCAAGCGCTTCGAGGCGGCCAACAAGGGCTACAAGGTCGACGTCGACGTCATCAACTGGAATGACATCGACAACAAGGTCAAGGCGATGATCCAGAGCGGCAACGTTCCGGACGTCCTGCAGACGGGCGGCTACGCCGACAAGGTCGCCGACGACCTGCTGTACAAGCGCTCCGAGGTGCTGTCGCCCGCCACCGAGAAGAAGCTCATCCCCTCCTTCGCCAAGGCCGGCGAGGCCGACGGCACCGCGTACGGCATCCCCTTCGTCTCCTCCACCCGCCTGCTCTTCTACAACAAGGCGGTCTTCAAGAAGGCCGGCATCGCCGAGCCGCCGAAGACCTGGGACGAGGTGAAGGAGGCCGCCCAGAAGATCAAGGACAAGAAGGCCGCCGACACCCCCTACGGCCTCCCGCTCGGGCCCGAGGAGGCCCAGGGCGAGTCGATGATCTGGGAGCTGGGCAACAACGGCGGGTACACCGACGAGTCCGGCAAGTACACGATCAACAGCAAGGCGAACATCGACACGTTCACCTGGCTGACGGACAACATGGTCAAGCCGGGCCTGACCCAGCCGAACCCGGCCGCCACCGACCGCAAGTCGATGTTCGCCGACTTCGCGGCCGGCAAGCTCGGCATGCTCAACGGCCACCCGACGCTGATCGCGATGGCCAAGGAGGGCAAGGTCGACTACGGCGTCGCGCCCATCCCGGGCAAGACCGGGCCGCTGGACTCCACCCTCGGCGTGGCCGACTGGATGATGGCCTTCAAGGACGGCGGCGCCAAGAAGGCGGCGGTCAAGAAGTTCCTGGACTTCGCGTACTCCAAGGAGAACATGCTGAAGTTCGACGCGATGTACAACCTGATGCCGGTGACCCAGGAGGTCGCCGACACGATGGCGGCCGACAAGAAGTTCGCCAGCCTCAAGCCGTTCACCGACGTGGCCGGCGGCGCGAAGTTCTACCCGCTGGGCGACACCACCTGGGACGCGGTGTCCGCCGAGATCAAGAAGAGCGGCGGCAAGGCCGTCGAGGACCCGAAGAAGACCCTCGACGACCTGCAGAAGAAGGCCGAAGCGGCGGTCGAGAACAAGTAACCGTCCACGGGGCCCTGTCCGCCTGCCGCGGGCAGGGCCCTGCCCGCCGTAACGCCTGAGCAAGGAGCGTCTCCGTGTCCGCAACGGTCTCCAAGACCACCGACAGGGGCAGCGGCGGCCGGCCCCGGCGACGGACCCGGCGCAGGGTCCTCGCCCGGCTCGGGCCGATCCCCTGGATAGCCCCCGCCGTCCTGCTGATCGCCGTCGTCGTCCTCTGGCCGATCTACGAGCTCGTCCGCACGTCCTTCCTGAAGATCTCCACCGCCGGGTTCGTCCGCGGCTCCGCAGGCACCGACAAGTACAAGCGGCTCTTCGAGGAGACCGACTTCGGCCAGGTCCTCACCTGGACGGTGATCTGGACGGTCGTGGTCGTCGGCGTCACCATGCTGCTGTCCCTCGCCCTGGCCCAGCTGTTCAACCAGAACTTCCCGGGGCGTCGCGTCACCCGCTGGGCGCTCATCGCCCCCTGGGCGGCGTCGGTGCTGATGACCGCCATCGGCTTCAAGTGGATGCTCGACCGGACCGCCGGCGTGCTCAATACGCTGATGCTGGACCTCGGCCTCATCGACCAGTCGAAGGACTGGCTCGGCGAGGCGAGCACCGCCTGGCCGTGGATGATGTTCGTGGCGGTCTTCGTGTCGCTGCCGTTCACCACCTACACCCTGCTCGCGGGCCTGCAGACCATTCCGCACGACGTCTACGAGGCCGCGAAGATCGACGGCGCGGTGGGGTTCAAGACGTACCTCTACATCACCCTGCCGCTGCTGCGGCCCGCCTTCCTGGTGGGCTTCGTGATCAACCTGATCAATGTCTTCAACTCGTTCCCGATCATCTGGGGCATGACCAAGGGCGGCCCGGACAGCGACACCGCCACCACCACGGTCTACATGTTCCAGCTGAAGTCGACCGACATCGGTGAATCGGCGGCGATGTCAGTGGTCAACTTCGCGATGGTGGTCGTGCTCGT
Organism: Streptomyces boninensis; assembly: GCF_048572725.1. Taxonomy (NCBI): domain Bacteria; kingdom Bacillati; phylum Actinomycetota; class Actinomycetes; order Kitasatosporales; family Streptomycetaceae; genus Streptomyces; species Streptomyces boninensis. Next base: position 2,782,814 of record NZ_CP183837.1, on the reverse strand, counting down.
GCTGATCTTCCTGAAGGTCAGCCGCTGGAACAAGGAGGACTGACGATGGCTGCCGCAACCGCGAAGCCCCGGCCGGGGAAGGCCATCAAGCCGCGGAAGACCTTCAAGCCGCGCACCCTGGTCATCACCGCCGTGGCCTGGGGCCTCGCCGTCATCTTCCTGCTGCCGTACATCGAGATGATCATTACGGCGCTGCGCCCGGCGAACGAGCTCCGCGACCGCACCTATCTGCCGGACGACTTCGCCTGGTCGAACCTGATCGACGTCTGGGGCGAATCCACCCTCGGCACCAACCTCAAGGTCACGCTGCTGGTGGCCGGCGGCTCCACGCTGCTGGTGCTGCTGGTGTCGCTGCCGGCCGCGTACTACACCGCCCGGATGACCTACCGCGGGCGGAAGCTGTTCCTGCTGCTGGTGCTGGTCACGCAGATGTTCCAGCCGACGGCGCTGCTGGTGGGCCTGTACCGGGAGTTCTACCAGTTCGACATGCTGAACTCGGTGTGGACGCTGATCCTCACCAATGGCGCGTTCAACCTGGCCTTCGCGATCTGGATCCTGACCGCGTACATCGGGTCGATCCCGCAGGAGCTGGAAGAGGCGGCGATGGTGGACGGGACGGGGCGGCTCGGGGCGATGTTCCGGGTGACGCTGCCCTTGGCGCTGCCCGGGGTCGTGACCGCGGTGATCTTCACGTTCATCTCGGCCTGGAACGAGTTCGTCATGGGCCTGACGCTGTCCACCGAGCCGGAGAAGCAGCCGCTGACCGTCGGCATCAACAACTTCATCGGCAACTACACCGTGGAGTGGAACTACCTCTTCGCGGCGTCGGTGATCGCGATCGTGCCGGTGGTGATCCTGTTCGCGTTCATCGAGCGGCATGTGGTGTCCGGCCTGACGGCCGGGTCGGTGAAGTAGGAGGATCGCCGCCGCGCAGACGGGTGAGCCCTCCGCCGCGCGGCGGGGGGCCGGACGGGGGAGATACCCCGGCGCGCGGTGTGTCCGGGGAGCGGCGCTCCGGGACTCGGTTAATCATCAACCGATGCGACGACTTGTCACACAAACGGGGATCTCCACCGTCCTGTGCCTTGCGCTCGCCGCCCCGGCGGCACAGGCCGTCGCCGCCGACGGCCCCGGCACGGACGGCAAGGGCGCCACGAAGAAGGCCATGCGCGAGGTCGACCGCCTCTTCCAGGAGGCCTCGAAGACCACGCTGCGGTACGAGAAGTCGATGCGCGCCGTGAAGAAGCAGCGGTCGCAGGTGGCCAAGCTGCGCAAGTCGGTCCGCCGGGAGAAGCGGAAGCTCATCGTGCTGCGCGGCAAGCTCGGCCGGATGGCCGCGCAGCAGTACCGCAGCGGCGGCGGCGGCCTCGGCGACACCGCCGAGCTGCTGCTCAGCCGGTCACCTGGGGACGTACTGCAGCGCGCCGAGCTGCTCGGCAAGGGCGAGGACGCCGCCGACCGCCTCTACACCGCCGCGGACCGCGCCAAGCTGCGCACGCAGGCCGAAGAGCGGCGGGCCGCCGCCGCGCTCGGGCGGCTGAACCACGACCTGGCCGAGCGGCGCAAGCTGAAGAAGTCCCTTGAGACGCGGCTGAAGGGCGCGCAGGCCAAGCTGGAGAAGCTGCAGGCCGCCGAGGCGAAGCAGGCGAAGGAGCGCAGCCAGGGCTGCGACACGTACCCGAAGAAGCAGAAGTACGTGCCCGACGGCAAGGGCCCCGGGCAGCAGAAGTGGCGCAAGCCGGTGCACCGGTACCAGCTGACCGCCCACTTCGGCGAGACCAGCGAGAACTGGGCCACCACCCACACCGGCCTCGACTTCGCCGTCCCAGAGGACCGCCCGGTCACCAGCGTCGGCTACGGCACCGTGCACACGGTCGGCTGCGGCGGCGCCTTCGGCAACAACGTCACCATCAAGCACGACGACGGCTACTTCACCTTCTACGCCCACCTCGACGAGATCCACGCCGCCCCGGGCCGGCGGGTCTTCCCCGGCGAGACGATCGGCCTGTCCGGCAACACCGGGAACTCCAACGGGCCGCACCTGCACTTCGAGGTCCGGATGACGCCCCAGTTCGGGTCCGGGATCGACCCGGAGCGGTGGCTGCGCGGCAAGGGCCTCAAGCCGTAGCGCCACCGGCCGCCAGCAGCCGGTCGTGCTCCTCGTCCGTCACCGGCTCGCCCGAGGACGGCAGCAGCTGCGGGATGCCGTCGAGGATCGGATATCTGCGGCGCAACCGCGGGTTATAGAGGGTTTTTCTGTCGGCGAGCAGGGTGAGCGGGCCCTTGTCGAGCGGGCAGACCAGGATCTTGAGCAGGGGGTCATCGGGATTCATGGGCAGCGTCCTTCATGGGGGTCGGGACGTTGTCGTCCGGGGCGGGCACTTCTGAGGCGGGTTCTTCGGGGTCGGGATCGTGGCGGGGCAGGGCGAGCAGGACGGAGACGGCGAGGGCGATGCCGCCGAGGCGCAGCGCCATCCGCAGCGGGTCGTCGGGCAGCGGCTCGTCGAAGACGACGGTGCCGGCGGCGATGGCGTGCAGGCTGTTGGCGGTGGTGCAGACCGGGACGATGAGCGACGCGCGGCAGCGCTGCAGGGCGGCCTGGGAGAGGATCAGCCCGGCGGCGCCGGTGAAGCACAGCACGTACGGATAAGGGGACTGCAGCGCCCGGGTGATCGTGCCGCCCAGGTCACCGGTGTCGGTCAGGCCCGAGAGGCCCTTGATGGTCAGCGAGCTGACGCCGTAGAGAAAGCCGACCGCGATGCCGTACGAGATGCCGGTCGTCGGGGCCCGGTGCCGCCGGCGGCGGCGCTGCTCGGCGACGACGTACAGCCACACCCCGGCGGCGAGGGACGGCAGCGCGATCTCCAGGAAGTCGCCGGTCGGCGCCGTCTTGCTGACCTTGTCGGCGTCCTGGTCGAGGGACGCCACGATCATGCCGAGCGAGAGCAGGATCGCGGTGATCCCCGCCCACTCGCGGCTGCTGAGCCGCTCGCCCAGGATGCGCGACGAGAGCAGCAGCAGAAGCACCAGGCCGGAGACGAGGATGCCCTGCGCGGCGGCGAGCGGCAGCGTCCCGTACGTGATCATCTGCGCCGCGAAGCCGAGCCCCAGGCAGCCGCAGCCGATGGCCCAGAGCGGGCTGCGGATGAGCACCCCGACCATGGCGCCCGGGCGGCGCACGGTCAGCGCCGGGAGCTTGGACAGGGCTTGCTTTTCGAGTACGAACCCCGTGCTGATGAACGCGTTCGCGAGCAGTGCCGCGATGACCCCCCACCACATGCCGTCAATCCTCGCGCCGACGGCGGGCGTGCGCCAGGAGTATGGACGCCAGGCTTGGCGCGCGGCAGGCCAGTCGGTCGAGGGGACGGAGGGGTTTCGGCACGTCGTGGTACGGCGCGCCGGCGAGGCGGACCCCCTCGAAGCCGGCGGCTTCGAGGAACTCGCGCAGCGCGCGGGCGGTGTAGAGGCGCAGGTGGCCGACGACCTGGGTGCCCGGGCGGCCATGGATGCCGCGGAGGCTGACCTCGGAGAAGACCGGCTGGGTGCCGGTGAGGAGCAGCGCGCGGTTGTACCAGGCGGCGAGGTTCGGGGTGGAGAGCATCAGGTGGCCGCCGGGCTTGAGGACGCGGCGGATCTCGTCGAGGGCGGCGTCCGGGTCGACGAGGTGCTCGATGACCTCGCTGAAGAGGACGGCGTCGGCGGAGGCGGTGGCGAGGGGGAGGGCGGTGAGTTCGCCGCGGATGACGGAGACGGGGGTGGTGGCTGCGGGGGTGGCGGCCGGTGTCGCGCCGTCGCGGCCGGTCTCGCTTCTCGTTACCGCCGCAGCCCGGCGGAGGGCGTCCTGGGACCAGTCGATGGCGACGAGGCGCTGGGCACCCGGGCGGTGCTTGTTGAGCACGCGTGCGGCGATGGCGGCGGCGGTGCCGTCACCGCAGCCCACGTCGGCGATGACGGCGGGGCGGGCGTCGGGCGCTGCCGGTCCGAGTGCGCGGGCAAGGATCTCCGCCTGGCGGTGGGAGCGGGGGTCGCCGGAGGCGACAGGGACGTCCGGGTTCTCGTAGAAGTCGCGGAGGGTGGGGCGGGGTTGAGGGGTGGGCGCGGAGGCCGTTGCGGGGCCCGGGCTGCGCGTCGCGCCCAGGTCGGTGTCCGGGCCGGGCGTCGCGCCCAGGTCGGGGTCCGGGGCGGGCGTCGAGGCCGGTGCGGGGTCCGGACCGGGCGTCCCGTCCAGGTCGGGGTCCGGGCCGGGTGTCGCGGCCGGTGCGGGCGTGGAGGCCGTTGCGGTGTCCGGGCCGGGCGTTCCGTCCAGGTCGGGTTCCGGGGCGGGCGTCCCGTCCAGCGCGGGCGCGGAGGTCGGCGCGGGCGCGGAGGTCGGTGCGGGGGTGGGGACGGGTGTTGGCGTGGGTGGGACCACGATGCGGGGGGTGTGCTCCGCGGGTGGGTCGCCTGCGGCCATTGTGCCCGTCACCGGCTGGTCCCCGCGCAGGCGGCCAGGTTTTCCTGGAGGAGTGCTGCCAGGCGGTGGGCCGCGGAGGCGTCGAGGCGGGCCTTTGAGTAGCGCAGCGTCAGGTGGAGGCGGCCCGCCGTCGAGGCCGCCGTGACGGCCAGGCCGCGGGGCATCCGGGACGGGGCCGAGAACCACACCGCCGTGGCCTTGCCCGCGCCCTCGAATTCCAGCGGATACGGGATGCGCCCGATGTTGCTGAGCAGCGTCGTCGACTTCCACGGAGACGCGGCCCAGCTCAGCGTCCTCGCCAGCACGCCGCGAATCGCGACCGGCGCGAGCGGCGCCGTGAGGATCGTGCCCGACAGGCCCATCGGGTGGTCGCTCACGTCGACCTTGAGCGCGTGCGTGCGCGTCATCGTACGGCGGAGAAGGCGCGCCACCGCCTCCTTGTCCGGCGGATCCGCCGTGAGCAGCTCGCGGTCCTCGCGCTCCTCCGGCCCGAAGCCGACCTCGGTGAGGCGGGTGCCGTTGCCGATCGGCATTTCGGCGGAGAGGCGGGAGCGGTTGTCGACCGGCATGGTGATCTGTACGGGCCCCGGCGCCTGCCCGTGCTCGGTGTTCCAGCGGGCGGCCATCAGGCAGGTGGCGACGAGGAGTTGGTCGTTGACCGTGGCGCCGTCCGGCGTGCGGCGCGGAGCCGGGAGGTCCAGGAGGAGCATGCCGTTGCCGGTGGCGGGCGCCTTCGCCTCGCCGGCGATGCGGATGGGCCGGAACGGGGCCGAGGGCGCGGCCACCGGCGGCGGGGTCGCGGAGGAGGGGGCGGCCGGGGGAGCCGCCGGTTCCACGTGCTCATGCCCGCTGTATATCTCCGCCGCCGTCGACAGCACGCGGAGGAAGGACGGGCCGTCCATCGCCGTGTGGTTGATCGTGACCATGAGGACCGTGCCGCCCGCTTCGGTCTCGACGGCCTCCATCCGGACGGGCGGCGACGCGTCCAGCGGCGGGCAGTCGGTCATGGTGCGCTCGCGCGCCGCCTCCACCGCGCCGCGCCCTGCGGGGATGAAGGTGACCGGTTCGACGTCGGGTTCCGCCGTCAGCTGCCAGACGTAGCGGCGGTGCCACCAGCGGCTCGGCGTCTGCCGCATGAGGATGCGCGGGTGCCGGGCCATCGCCTCGCGGAAGGCCGTGCGGAGGCGTTCGTGGTCCAGCCGGCCGGGGAGGTGCACCTCGATGTGCACCGTCTCCGGCTCGCTGGGCTCCAGGCAGTGCAAGGAGATCTCGTCCAGCGTGGGGAACGGGACGAGGTCCGGGGCCTCGGCCGGCTGGGGGCGAACTGCGGTCATCTGAGTCCGTTCAGTGGGTGGGCCGGGTCGATTCGGGTGCTCATCGACCACCGTCCTCGGGCGGGCGGTCCTCCGGCGGAGTGTCCGAGGGCTCCGGGGTGCCGAGCGGCGGCGTGGACGGGTCCTTCGCGTCGTCGGCGGCCGCGTCGCGCGGCTGGGTGCCGAGCGGGGGCGTCGACGTGTCGTCGCCCTGGCCGCCGCCGAGCGGGATCGGCGGGGTCGGTACGAAGCCGTCCGCGGGCTCGTCCTCGGGTACGTCCTTCTGCGGCTGCGCCTCCGGGGCGTGCTCGTCGTCCAGGCCCAAGTTGCGGAGCAGCTCCGGGGGTTCGTCGCTTTCGCCGCGGTGACGGCCGAGGGCCGTCGTGGCCGGGTCCTCGTCCGGGGGCGGCTCCTCCGCCCCCGTCCGGTGGAGAGCGGTGGTCGGGTGGTCGGGCTCCCGTGCCGGCAAGTCCGGCTGGGTCGGGGCGTGTTCGGGCGTGGCCTGAGGCGGGAAGCCCGCGTACTGGCCGGGCGCGTACTCGCCCTGCGGGCCGGGGGCGCCGCCGGGCTGCGCGCCTGCCGGATAGCCGGGCTGTGCGCCGGCCGCATAGCCGCCCGCGGCGAAGCCGGCCGCACCGGGAGCCCCGCCCGCGCCCGCATACGCGGGCCCGCCCGGCCCCGGCTCACCGGCCGCCTGAGCCGGCTCGCGGCCATTCCAGCCGCCCACCGACACCAGCGCCGCCGCCAGCGCCAGCAGCGCCAGCGCCTGCGCCGGACCGCTGTAAGCGCCCTCGTTCATACGGACAGGTTCCCCCGCCCCCGTCGCGGCGGCTATCCCCGCGCCGGCCATGGCTATCAGCGCGATCGGCGGCAGCAGCGCCGGCCGCGCCCGCGCCAACAGAGCCAAGGCCGGGACCACCAGCGCGTACGGCCCCGCGATCACCGCGAAGACCAGCGTCAGCACCACCGTGCCCAGCGCCCACCCGATCGCAGGCTGCGGCTCCGGCTCCACTTCAAATTCCTCGCGGGCATTGCGGCGGCCCACCAGGGCCACGCCGATCAGGGCGAGGATGGCCGCGACCGCGACCCACAGCCCGACCTGATACCAGGTGGCCGGCTCGTACGACAGCTTCACCTGGCCGCCCGAGCCGCTGGGGACCAGGAAGCCCTGCTGCCAGCCGTCCAGCCGGACCGGGCGGAGCTCCTTGCCGTCGAGGGTGGCCTTCCAGCCGTCGTTGTAGTTCTCGTACGTGGTGAGGTACGTGTCGTCGCCGTCGCCCACGGTCACCCGGCGCTGGTCGCCGGCCCAGTCCGTGGCCTTGACGTCGCGCTGCAGCTCGGAGGGCTTGCCTGCCTCGCCGCGGGTGAGGGTCAGGTCCGTAACCGCCAGGGGGCCGTCGTCGCCGGACTCCACGCGGTGGTTGCCGGCGGGCAGGGAGACGGGGCCTGCCGTGTCGTTGGCGCCGCCGCAGACCTTGATGTCGATCGGCTTGCGGTCGGCGAGGTCGCCGAGGGTGCCCTTGGCGCTGGTGGACCGGAACTTGCCGTCCACCGACACCGTCGGGCCCTCGCCGCACTCGAGCTCGAAGGGCTCGTCCGGGTCCGGGACCTTGGAGCGGAGGTCGTCCATGCCGGGGATGTAGACCTCGGTGATGCCTACGGGGAGCTGCATGTCGCGGTCGGCGAAGGGGTTGTGGACCTTCAGCGACTCGGACTTGGTGATCTTGATGTCGACCTGGTTGGTCGTCACCGGCTCGAAGCGGGCCCAGCCGTTCTCGTCCACGCCGGTCGTCACCGCGCCGCCGGGCGTGGTGATCTCCACCTCGGTCGGCTTGGCGGAGATGCCGCCCGCGCCGGCCAGGACCATCGAGGAGATCTCCTTCGCCTCCGGCCACTTCAGGTGCAGGGTCGGGGTCTTGCCCGCGATCCAGGCCGTGGTGAGGTCGCCGTCGACCAGATTGCGCGGGGTGAGCGACGGGCTGAGGGAGCTCGTCGACTCCGCGGTCGCGGTGATCTTCTCCTCGGGGGTGTCCGGGTCGACCTGGTCGCGGAGCTCGTCCAGCGCCTGGCCCTGGACCGGGACCGCCTTGCCGGTGATGGCGTAGTCGCCCTCGGTGCCGGTGGTGAACTGGCGGTGCAGGCCCACCTCGGAGGCGGCCGGGTTCAGGCCGCCCGGGTCGCTGCCGCGGTGCAGCGAGACGATCTCGCTCGCGGTGTCGCGGTTGGCCTCGGCGTCCGCCGGGAGCCGCAGCATCCGGGTCACCTGGACGTCCGGGACGGTGATCTCGGCGAAGCCGGCGCCGGTGAAGCCGGCCTTCGGCTCCTGGGCGTCGGTGATGGTGACCTTCAGCCACTTCGCGGCGCCCTCGGGGGCCTTGACCATCTGCTGCTGGTCATTCGGCTTCATGGTGGACACGACCTTGCCCCGGTCGGTCTCCACCTGGACCCGGGTGGGCCGGGCCCGTACGCCGTCGCCGGGGAGCGGGGTGACCTCCAGGCTGGACGGGAGCGTCTGCTGCTCGTCGAAGTCGACGCGCACCCACTCGTCGGTCGACTCGTCCGGGTTGCCGCCCGCCCAGCCGGTGGCCGGATTGCCGTCGAAGGCGTTGGCCGGGTCGTACTGGGGGAGGTGGAAGAGCCAGTTGCCGGTCGAGGACGCCGACACCTTGGCGGCGCCGCGGAGGTTGGCCGTCGTCTGGTGGGCGAGGCCCTTCTTCGGCAGGATCTGGCTCGGGTTCTCACCCGCGTCCTGCAGCGCGTCCGGGTCGTTCTTCTGGCCCGGGGCGTACGTGTACGACGTGTTGTTGTTCAGCACGCCGAAGCGGGTGTCGGCGCGGCGGAGGCCGTCGGCCTGCACGCTCAGCGGCGGGCTGTCGATGCCGGGCGCGCTGTCGCCGGTCAGCACGGCCGGGCGGTTGCGCCAGTCGCCGGAGCCCGACAGCTGCAGCAGCGACTCGGGGCCGCCGCTGATCACGGCGGTGTCCTCGGCGTTCATCGAGCCGACCGGGCCGGGGCTTTCGCTGCCCTTCGGCGGGGCGTAGATCTCGACCGCGCGCTGCTGCGAGTAGATGCCCTGGATCTGGACCGGGGTGCCCGCGGGGATGCGGCCGCCGGTCATCTTCGGGCCGTACTCCTTGACCTTGCGGTAGCCGGACTGCTCCAGGGTGCGCTTGACGGTGGACGGCGGCACGTACCCCGTCTGGTCGGGGTCGAGGTCATTCCGTACGACCACATAGTGCAGGCCCGCGCGGGCCAGGAAGTCGTCGAGGCCCGGGACCTCGCCGCCGGTCATCAGGGCGCGGTCGACGGCGTCCATGACGCGCTGCGAGCCGGGGGTGCCGAAGGGCACGTAGTCGCGCTGCGCCCAGCGCGAGTCGGCGAGCACGTCGAGGGGCTGGTCGATGGGCTTGCCCCAGGTGTACGTGCCGTGGGCGGTCGCGGGGGCGACCATGGCGCGGCTGTCGGGGGAGTACTCCTCCAGCCACTTGGCGGTGTCCTTCCAGTACTTGGGGAGCTCCTTGAAGCCGCCCGGCTGGAGGATGTCGCCGTTCACGTACGGAAGGAGGAGGCCGGGGAGGACGAGGACGCCGGCGATCAGCGGGTAGAGGCGGCGGCTCTGGGCGGGGCGGGTGCCGTAGCGGCTCGCGGCCGTCGCGGTCACGTGCGCGAGGCCGAAGGCGAGGGCGAGGGCCACGCCCGGCTGGAACTTGTAGATGTTGCGGAAGGGCGAGAGCCAGCCGTCCAGCGCGACGCGGATGCCGTCGGCGAAGGGGGCGCCGAGCGCGCCCGCGTAACCGGCGAGCATGATCAGCACGGACAGCATGACGGTCAGCACCAGCCAGCGGCGCTCCGGCAGATCGCGGCGGGCCAGGCCCGCGAGGCCGATCGCGGCGGCGAAGGCGGAGCCGATCACCGCGAGCCAGGCCGACGCCACCGTCCAGCCGGCGGGCAGCCAGGCCTCGCCGAAGTTCAGGTACGCCACCCAGTTGCCGGCGCCGCGCAGCGACTCGGTCGCGGACATGGTGGAGGTGACGGTGTCGGACTGCTCGATGAACGGCAGGAAGTTCTCGCCGTACGCGCCGAGGAGGATCAGCGGGACGGTCCACCAGAGGGTGGCGAGGATCAGCCCCGGTATCCACCAGGAGAGGAGGGCACCACGCCGGCGGCCCGTGCGGGTCAGCACGTACAGCAGCGCGGGGAAGAGCGCGGCCAGCGTCGACGCCGCGTTGACCCCGCCCATGAAGGGGATCACCAGCGCCGAACGGACCGCCGCGTGGCGCGGCTTGAGGGCGTAGTCGGCGAGCGGCAGCAGCACCCACGGCAGCACGGCGCCCGGCAGCGCGCCCGCTGAGGTGGAGCCGATGATGATGGTGAACGTCGGCCACAGCGCGTACACGATCGCGCCGAAGACGCGGGTGCCCGGCGAGCCGATGCCCAGCCGCTCCGCCAGCCGCAGCGCGCCCCAGAAGGCGGCGGTGATGATCAGCGACAGCCACAGCCGCTCGGCCAGCCAGACCGGGATCTGCAGCAGGTCGGTGAGCCCGTAGTACGGCAGGCTCGGGAAGAGATAGCCGGCGTACTGGTCGGCGATGCCGCCGAAGCCCGCCCGGTCGTGCCACAGCGAGTTGAGGTCGCCGATGAACTTCCACGGGTCCGCGGCCACGCCCAGCTTGGTCTCGAAGGTCATCTTCCCCGCGGACGGCACGAGGAAGGCGACCAGCGCGACCAGCCAGAAGCCGAGCAGCCACTTGCGGCTGCGCCGGGCGCCCTCGGGGGGCTCGGCTTCAGGACCCGCCGGCGGTGGCGCTCCGTGTGGCTGTCCCGGCTGCACCGGGTTGAGAGGAAGCGTGGAAGTCATGGGCACCGCCGGAGAATGAGGAGGAGGTTCCAGGTGGCGAATTCGCGTATGCCGGGTACGCGGACGATCGCTTCGGCGAGGAACGGCCAGTAGCGGGAGCGGGCGGAGAGCACCTCGACGTCGTCGCGGGTGCGTACGTGCCTGAGCACCGGGCCGATGTGCACGGCGAAGAGGTTCTCGCCGAGGGTGTGCTTGGCCTCGCGGCCGTGCTTGCGCGCGTAGCGCTCGCGGGCGCGGTGGGCGCCGAAGTAGTGCCAGGGGGAGGTCTCGTGACCGCCCCACGGGGAGAGCCAGTTCGTGTACGAGACGTAGATCAGGCCGCCGGGCTTGGTGACCCGGATCATCTCGGAGAGGAAGGTCGTCGGGTCGTCGACGTGCTCCAGGACATTGGAGGAGAAGGTGACATCGGCGCTGCCGTCGGCCAGCGGCAGCAGATACCCGTCCGCCCGTACCGCTCCTGCAGGGGGTGTGCCCTGCGCGTTGAGCTCGGCCGTGTCCGGCTCGAAGAGATACGCGTCGGCGCCCCGCCGCCGGAACTCCTCGGTGAAGTGCCCGCTGCCGCCGCCGATGTCGACGACCAGGTTGCCTTTGATATCCGCATGTCGCTCGACCTGGTCGACGGCGTCGCGGGCGAGGGTGGAGTAGAAGAGCTCGGGGTCGGTCTGCTCGCGCAGGAAGGCGCGGAAGAGCGTGGCGGACCGCCGAACCGAGGGATCCCGCAAGGGCGTGGGCAGGCGTTCCGCTGAGCGGAACGGTTGGGCACGGCCGGACCGCACCCGGCGACGCGACGGGCGCCGAGATTCACCAGGCCCGTAGGCTCCGGCACGCTCCGCCTTCTCGGCGTCCGCCATCGGTCACCGCCCTCTCTGCTCGGCGGCCGCAGCCGCCATCGCCTCCGCCGCCACCGCGCGGAAGTCCCCCACCGTCGCCTCCCACCGGAACCGCGCCGCCCGCCGCCGGGCCGCCACGCCCAGCGCGGTGCGCCGCGACTCGCTCAGCGCGAGCGCGCACCAGTGCGCCGCGAAGGCGCTCTCGCCGGAGGCGAGCATCCCGGTCGAGCCGTCCGCGATGGAGTCGCGCAGCCCGGGTATGTCGAAGCCGATCGCCGGCGTGGCGCGGGTCGCGGCCTCGGTGACCACCAGGCCCCAGCCCTCCACCAGCGACGGGTGCAGCAGCAGCCAGGCCTGGCACAGCAGCCGATGCTTGGCCTCCTCCGATACGTGCCCGGCGAACTCGACGCCGGGCCCCGCCATCGCCTCCAGCCGGGCCCGCTCGGGCCCGTCCCCGACGATGACAAGACGCCCGCCGGTGACGGGCCGGACCCGCTCCCACAGCCGCAGCAGCAGATCGATGCGCTTGTACTCGACGAGTCGGCCCATCGCGAGAAAGAGCGGCTCCTCGGCCTTGGGGTGCAGCGGTCCTGGCTCCTCGACGCCGTTGTGCACGACCCGTATCCGCTCCTTGTCGACGCCGATCGCGCGCAGCGCGTCGGCGGTCGAGTCGGACACGGCGACCAGGAGATTGCCGCGGTGCGCGCCGGACAGCGCCCAGTGCTCGAGCCGCCGCCCGAGGCGGGCCACCGGCTTCGGGTAGCGCATGTGCCACAGATCGGTGTGCACGTGATTGACCAGGCACAGGGAGGGGCCCGGGTGCCAGAGCGGGGCGAGGTACGGCATGCCGTTGCAGACCTCGACCAGCAGATCGGTCTCGCCCACCTGGCGGGCGAACGCGCGCCGCGCGCGCAGGAAGTGCCCCGCGTCGCCGCCCGCCGAGACGACACGGTAGTCGCGGTACGCCGCAGGCCCCCCGCACAGCAGGGTCACCTGGTGGCCGAGCCCGGTCAGCCCGGCGGCGAGCCGGTCGACGAGCAGCTCGGAGCCGCCGGCGGCCGGGTTGCCCAGGTCGCGGCGGGCGAGAAAGGCGATGCGGCGCGGCGCGGCCGGGGCCGGCCGTACCGCATCGGCGATGGGGTGAGGGTGGGTCCGCGGCCCCGAAAGGGCGGCTGCGGTGGGTGGTACGTGCTGGGGCATTGGTGCTCCAACTCGTTCTCAGGGTGCGGCGCTTACAGGACCTCTGGTGCTCTGTGCTGGGCCGTGCTGGTGGCTGTTCATGATGCTGCAACGGGCTGCGGAGGGGCCCCTTCCGGCGCGGGTTCCTCCTCGTCAGGGCCTTGCCGGCCCCGTACGACGAGGGCGACGCCGAGGGCGGTGAGGAGCAGCCCGAGCGGACCGCCGACGAGCGGGATGGTGGTGCTGACGGCCTTCAGCTGGCCGCTCTCGGTCTTCGCCTGGTCGACCTGGTCGCGCTGCGTCGCGTCGGTGAAGTCGATGCCGGTCTTGCTCTCCAGCAGGACCACCTTGTCGGAGTTGCCGCCGGGCTGGCGGAGCGTCTTCCGCGGCGAGATCTTGGCGTAGAGGATGCGTCCGGTGCGCTGGTCGGCGACCAGCTCGATGCCGGAGTTGGAGTAGTACTCGTCGGCGAAGACCTGGCTGCGGTCCGGCATGCCGACGATGGCGCCGGGGACCTGCCGGGTGCCGGTCTTGACCGCCTCGGTGACCTTCCCCTTGAAGCTCAGCCCGGTGTAGCCCTGGATCTTCTTCTTCCCCGAGTACTTCAACGGGACCGTGTCCTGGAGGGTGTTGTCCCACCACTGATAGGTCCGCTTCTCGACGTCGAAGGGGAACTTCAGCCCCGCCTCGCCCTGGATCTCGTCCGCGCTGCCGCCGGTCTTCTCGCCGCAGCAGTGGACGGGCAGGTTGGTGTCGCGGTCGATGACCCAGCGCTCCAGCGTCCACTGGAACGCCTTGCGCGGATCCTTGAGCGGCAGCGTCTTCGGGTTGTCGACGGTCGTGGAGGCGTCCAGGACCGCGTGCCCGCTCTTCTCGCTGTCGTGCACGTCGGCCAGCACCCGGCGGGTGATGGTCAGCGTCTGGTTGTCGCGGACCTTCTGGGTGTCCTGGTCGAAGTACTTGCCCTTGCCCGTGTAGTGCGTCGCCTGGTCGATGTCGATCGGGACCAGCTTGACCCGGGGCTGCACGTAGAAGGCGAGCACGGGGGCGAGGACAAGCAGAAAAACCCCGAGCCCGAGGAGCGCCAGGGCCCAAGGTGAGGTCGAACGGCGCATGCTTGCCCTCCAGGGAGTGGCTCCAGCGGACGGATTATCACTGTGGTGCGCGTTCCAGGCTTTACGGGTCGGTAACGTAGGCGTGTGCTTGACAGGGTGTCAATGGTGCTTTCACACTCTGCACCCATGCAGAACAGACTGGTTGCCGCAGTCGTGACAAGCGTGGTGGCCGCAGCGCTCGCTTTCGCAGCGGGCCTGGGCATCGTCGCCGTACGCAACGCGACCCCCGAGCAGCCGAACGTGCCGCTCGTGCACTTCAACAACGGCTGAGGGCTAGGGCCTCTCTTTCGGATCTTGCCGGGTCCCGCACCGCCCGGCACGCGCCCTCGCCGCACGCCGCCCCCGGACCGGTGGCTCCGCCACAGGACCGGGGACGGCGCACGCCGAGGCCACGCACCGACCGATGCTCCTATGTCCCAGGTCAGACCGCACACCCACCCGCACTTGGCACCTCCCAGTGCTAGCCGACAAGATCCGAAAGAGAGGCCCTAGGTGGCGGGCGCCGCACCACTCGCTGCCTGGCGAGACGTACCGCCGTCGCGGATACGGCAGTTCGCCCAGCTCGCCCGGGACGAGGCCCCCGCGCTCGCCGAGTCGATCCTCGGCGAGGTCTGCCGTACGCATCCGGCGCTGCCGGCCGCGCTCGGCGAGGCCGGCCTCAAACGCGCCCGGAATGCGATCCACCGGGCCGTGGAGCAATTTGTCGACCAGGTGACAAGTAGTCACCAGGCGCCGTCAGCTGACGAGCGCGAACCACCCCCGGAGTTCAAGGACTTCGGCCGCGCGGCGGGGCTGGCGGGCCGCAGCCTCGACTCCCTCCAGGCGATGTACCGGCAGGGCGTGCGGCTGGCGTGGCGGCGGCATGCGGAGCAGGGCCAGAAGGTGGGCATTCCGCCACCGGCCATGTACGCGCTCGCGGAGGCCGGTTACGCGTACCTCGACGGGCTGGTGGACGAGACCGTGCGCGGCTATGCGGAGGCGGCGGCCCAGCAGGCCGAGGAACGATTGCGGCTGCAACGCCGCCTGATGGATCTGCTGTTGGCGGAGGACAGCCCGCTGGACGTGAAGGCACTCGGCGACCGCTCGTCGCGGGTCGGCTGGGCGCTGCCGCGCCAGGTGTCGGTGGCGGTGCTGCGCCGCCCCGGCCAGGCGGTGGTGTCACCCGCGGTGGCCCCCGACGTCCTCCTGGACATGGACAGCGAACAGCCGCGCCTGGTCGTACCGGACCCCGGAGCCCCGGGCCGCACGGAAGGCCTCCGCCGCGCACTGGTCGGCTGGTCAGGAGCCCTGGGTCCACCCGTCCCGCTGGCCGCGGCGCCAATGTCCCTGCGCTGGGCGACAACGGCAGTCGCGCTGATGGCCCGTGGCCTGCTCCCCGACGGCGAGGTGCTGCACTGCACGGAGCACACGGAGGCGCTGCTGCTGCTCCCGCACCCAGAACTCCTGGACGACCTGGCCCAACGCCGCCTCGCCCCCTTGGAAAGCTGCGGCCCGGTCCACGCCCGCCGCCTCTCCCAGACCCTGCTGGCCTGGCTCGAATCCCGCGGCGGCTCCGCCCCCGACATCGCCGCCCACCTGGGTGTGCACCCGCAAACCGTCCGCTACCGCCTCCGCCAGATCCGCGAACTCTGGGGCGAATCCATCGACGACCCGGCGCGCCGCTTCGAGCTCGAGCTGGTCCTGCGGGCGCGGCGGCTGCGGGGGGAGCTGGCGGGCCGGTAGCCGCGCTACGTACACTGCGCGCCGCACCTGCCACTGCCTCGGTTCGACGGGCCGGACGAAGGGCTTTACAGCACCATGGTCGACATTGCGATTCACGCCGGCGCGGAGCTCGGCGAGGGACCCACGTGGGACACGGCCGGACAGCGGCTGATCTGGGTGGACATCCTCGGGGCGCGCATCCACACGTACGACCCGGTGAGCGGACGGCGGACGGTGCAGGCGACGGAGCAGCACGTGGGGGCCGTCAAGCCTCGGGCCGGCGGCGGGCTGGTGGCGTGCCTGCGCGATGGCGTGGGGCTGTACGACGCCGACGGCTCCTTCCGCTGGCTCCTGCACGAGCCGGTCCCCGGCCGCCGCGCGAACGACGCGGGCGTCGCGCCGGACGGTGCGCTGTGGGCGGGCACGATGCGCTACGACTCGGCGCCGGGCGGCGGCACGCTGACGCGCCTTACGGGCGACGGCAGCGCGGAGGTCGTGCTCGACGACGTGACGATCAGCAACGGCCTCGGCTGGACCGCGGATGGCTCGAAGCTGTACTACGCCGATACGCCGACGGGCCGGGTGGACGTCTTCGACGTGGCGGAGGGCGGCGCGAAGGCCTCCGGGCGGCGCCCCTTCGCCGAGATCGAGGAGGGCGCGGGCTCGCCCGACGGGCTGTGCGTGGACGCGGACGGATACGTATGGGTGGCGCTGTGGGACGGCGCGGCGGTGCGCCGCTACGCGCCGGACGGCACCCTGGACCGAGTCATCGACCTACCGGTGACCCAGCCGACGGCCTGCGCCTTCGGCGGCGCGGACCTGACGGACCTGTACATCACGTCGGCGTCGGTAGGCGACCGCCACCCGCTGGCGGGATCGGTGCTGGTGCTCCCGGGGGCAGGCCAGGGCTTGGCACAGCCGGCGTTCGCAGGCTGACACTGGCGCTGCGGGGGCAGGCGTCCCGCTGGGCGGGACGGGTGGGCCCGGACGTTTCCGGCGGCCGCCGACGCAGCTCGCACCGAGCACCACTCACGCGGCAGCAGACAGACCGGGTTCCGCCGGCACGGCGAACTCGCACCACACCACCTTCCCCCCACCCCGAGCCTCCACCCCCCACACATCCGCCAGCCGATCCACCAGCAGCAGCCCCCGCCCCGACACCCCCGACTCCCCAGGCTCCCGCCGCCGCGGCATCGCACTCGACCGATCCTCCACCTCGATCCGCAGCCGCCGCTCCGGCGCCGCCGCCACCATCCGGACCGTCGCCTCCGCCGCCCCATCCGTGTGCAGCAGCGCATTGGTGACCAGCTCATCCGCCACCAACTCGATCTCATCCGCCCGCTCACCCGCACCCCAGGCGCGCACCGCCGCCCGGATCATGTGCCGCGCCGCGGACAGCGCATCGGGATCGGCGGCCGGAATGTGCTGCCGCAACCGCCCGGTCGGCCCGCACGCCCCGGCGGCACCCGCCCCATCCCCCGCCGCCCCCACCCCGCGCAGCGCCCCACCACCCCGCCGCAGCAGCACCAGCGCCATATCGTCCTTGACCCCCCGCTTCTCCACCACATCGCACAACGCGTCCGCCAGCTCATCGACATCGTCCGGCCCTGCCGTCACCAGCTCCCGCAACTCCCGCATCCCCGACCCAAGATCCGTACCCGGCTGCTCCAGCAGCCCGTCCGTACACAGCAGCAGCGCGTCTCCCGGATCCAGCGTCAGCGAGGTCACGGGATACTCCAGCCGCCCGAAGTCCGCGGAAAGACCGAGCGGCAGCCCGCCCGGCACCGGCAGCCAGCGCGTGATCCCATCCGGGTGCCGTACGAGCGGATCGACATGCCCGGCCCGTACGACCTGAAGCGACCCGGTCGCGAGGTCGATCTCCGCGTAACAGCAGGTCGCGAAGCGCTCGGTGTCGAGCTCGTGCAGGAAGGTCGACGCCCGCGCCATCACCGTCGCCGGGCTGTGCCCCTCCGAGGCGTACGCGCGCAGCACGATGCGCAGCTGCCCCATCACCGCGGCGGCCTGCGTGTCGTGCCCTTGCACGTCCCCGATCACCGCCGCCACCCGCCCGCGCGGCAGCGGGATGACGTCGTACCAGTCGCCGCCGATATCGAGGCCCGTCCGCGGCG
The DNA here is from genome assembly GCF_048572725.1 of Streptomyces boninensis. Lineage (NCBI taxonomy): Bacteria > Bacillati > Actinomycetota > Actinomycetes > Kitasatosporales > Streptomycetaceae > Streptomyces > Streptomyces boninensis. The sequence continues at coordinate 2,765,236 of NZ_CP183837.1, read as the reverse complement.
AGCGATAGCGGACCGCCACCTCCGCGCCCGGCACCTGCGGGATGCTCGGCGGCAGCATGGCCTGCTGCAGGCGTTCGGCGAGGTCGTGCTCCTGGTCGTACAGGCGGGCCCGCTCCAGGCTCTGGGCGATGGTGCTGGCGAGGGCGAGGAGGAGGTTGCGCTCCTCGGGGGTGAAGGCGCGGCGGTCGGCGTAGAAGAGGCCGAGGACGCCGACCGGGCGGCCGAGGGCGACCAGGGGGAGGTACGCGGCGGCCGTGACGCCGAGCGGCTTGATGTACGGCCACAGCAGCGGGTAGCCGTGCTTGAACTCCTCCGGCGAGGTGATGAACCGCGGCTGCATCGTCCGCACGACCTCGCTCATCGGGAAGTCGTCCGCGTCGACGTCGGAGAACTGGTGCTCCGGCACGTAACTGCCCGCCTTGCCCTCGGCGACGAGCTCGATGTGATGGTTCTCGACGAGGCCGAGGAGGACGTTGATGGCGCCGAGGCGCCGCAGGGTCTCCTGGTCGCCGAGCACGCCGATCACGTCGCGGACCGTGCTGGCGTGGGCGAGCGCGGCGGTGGTGGACTCGACTATGCGCGACTGCCGCTCGCGCTCGGCGTCGAGGGTGAGGCGGCGGCGGGAGAGTTCGAGCTCGACGGTGGCGTCGCGGACGATGCCGATGATGCGGTGCGGCCGTCCGGTCGCGTCGCGGCGGATGGAGCCCTGGGTGTGGGTCCACTGCAGGGTGCCGTCACGGCGGCGGACCTTGAAGTACGCCCCGTAGTCCTGGCTGCCGTCCTTCAGGGCCTGCGAGACGAGGGCGTCGAGGCGGATGCCCTCGGCGGTGGGGACGCGGACGGAGAGGCTGGTGGGGAAGCCGTCGTAATCCGCCGGGTCAAGATCGAATACGGCCAGCCCACTGCTGTCGAGATGCATGCGCCCCGTATCGAGATCCCAGTCGAAGCTCCCCATGCGATTGAGCGCGAGGCTGAGATCGGAATGCGCAGGCCAGGCCCCAGGCAGCCCACCTCCCGGAGGCAGCGCCTCTGGATCCGCCACAGCCGCCATATGCCCACTTTGACAGCGTTTGGAGCTTTTGGCGCTTTCTGTGCGGGCTGGGGCTTCAGGCAGACCCGGGTGATCCCGTCTCGCCGAGCAGTTCGCGCAGCAGGTCGCGGAGGGTTTCGCGGTCGGTGGCCTGAAGGGCCGCCAGGGGCTCGCGGGCGAAGTCCAGGGAGGCGCGGACGCGAGCCGCCGTGTGGGCGCCCTCGGCGGTCACCGCGGCGAGCTTGACTCGGCGGTCCGTCGGGGCGGGGCGGCGTTCGACCAGGCCGCGTTCCTCCAGGCGGTCGACGATGCCGGTGACGTTGGAGGGTTCGCACTTCAGGCGCTGTGCGATGCGGCGCATGGGGAGGGGTTCGCGGGCCAGGAGGGCGAGGAGGCGGGCCTGGGCGCCGGTGAGGGAGTGGGTGGCGGCGGCGGCCTCGTACTCGCCGTGGAAGCGCGCCACCACCGTGCCGATGAGGTCGATGACCTCCCGGGTGACGGGGTCTGGGCTGGGCGGTGTGTTGCTGGCCATACACATCAGGGTAGCCATTTACTTGACAATCTGAAACATTCAGCAGGAAGGTTGTTTCAGGTACTGAAGTAAACCGAAGCCTCAGGAGCGCCAGCGTGTCCGTACCCTCCACCCCCGCCACCGCCCGCGAATGGCACCTCACCGCCCGCCCCCAGGGCTGGCCCGAGCCCTCCGACGTCGCCCTCGTCGAGGCCCCGGTGGCGCAGCCTGGCCCGGGCCAGATTCTGGTCCGTAACCTGCACCTCTCCGTCGACCCGTACATGCGCGGCCGCATGAACGACGTGAAGTCGTACGTCCCGCCTTTCAAGCTGAACGCCCCCATGGACGGCGGCGCCGTCGGCGTGGTCGTGGCCTCGGAGGCCGACGGCTTCGCCGCGGGCGACCATGTGCTGCACGGCCTGGGCTGGCGCGAGTACGCGACGCTGGACGCCCGCCACGCCGCCAAGGTCGACGCGGACCTCGCCCCGCTGACCGCGTACCTGGGCGTGCTGGGGATGCCGGGGCTTACGGCGTATGCGGGACTGCTGCGCATCGGCGGCTTCGAGGAGGGCGACACGGTCTTCGTCTCCGGCGCCGCGGGCGCCGTCGGCAGCCAGGTCGGGCAGATCGCGAAGCTCAAGGGCGCCGCCCGCGTGATCGGCAGCGCCGGCTCGGACGAGAAGGTGCGGCTGCTCACGGAGGAGTACGGCTTCGACGCCGCCTTCAACTACAAGAACGGCCCGGTCCACGAGCAGCTGAAGGCCGCCGCCCCCGACGGCATCAACGTCTACTTCGACAACGTCGGCGGCGACCACCTGGAGGCGGCCCTGTCGGCGCTGAACGACCACGGCCGCATTGCGGTCTGCGGCCTGATCTCGCAGTACAACGCGACCGAGCCGCAGCCGGCGCCGCGCAATCTCGCGTACGTCCTGACCAAGCGGCTGCGCATGCAGGGCTTCATCGTCACGGACCAGGGCGACATGCGCCCCGAGTTCCTGAAGGACGTCTCGGCATGGATCCGCTCCGGCGAGCTGAAGTACCGCGAAACATTCGTTTCCGGAATTGAAAACACCTTTGACGCATTCCTGGGCGTACTGCGCGGAGCGAACACGGGGAAGATGATCGTCAGCCTCGAGAGCTAAGATCTCAACAGATTGTTGAATCTGCAGAGACGTACGGAAGGAACTCGCACCACCATGCCCATCCAGTCCAAGGACGTCCTCTACACCGCCGTAGCCACCGCCGAAGGCGGCCGCGACGGCCGAGTCGCCACCGACGACGGCAAGCTCGACGTCGTCGTCAACCCGCCCAAGGAAATGGGCGGCAACGGCGCCGGCACCAACCCCGAACAGCTCTTCGCCGCCGGCTACAGCGCCTGCTTCCAGGGCGCACTGGGCGTCGTCGCCCGCAACGAAGGCGCCGACATCTCCGGCTCCACGGTCACCGCCAACGTCGGCATCGGCAAGAACGACGAGGGCTTCGGCATCCTGGTGAACATCACCGCTTCGATCCCGAACGTCGACGCCGCGACGGCCAAGGACCTGGTGGAGAAGGCGCACCAGGTGTGCCCGTACTCGAAGGCGACGCGGGGGAACATCGAGGTCAACGTGTCGGTGGCGTAGTGCCCACTGCGTAACGCGCAACGCGTAACGCGCTGCGCGCAGGCTCCGCCGACGGGGGCCGCATCATCCGGTGGGGTGGTGCGGCCCCCGTTGTGCGCTTTAGCGGCTTGTACGTGCGGGTGGCTTGCCGTCACCATCCCGCCCACCAGGGCGTATCGTGCACGCTCTCAGCTGCGAAGGAGGCGTACAGGACGGTGGGGGACGCCGAGCTGCGCGGGCGGCAGGACGAGGTGCGGCGGATCGAGCGGATGCTTGCCGCCGCCCGCGAGGGCAAGAGTGGCGCGCTCCTGGTTCATGGCGAGGCTGGCATCGGCAAGACCGCGCTGCTCGACCACGCCGCCGAGCAAGCCGTCGCCGAAGGCGTCCGCGTGCTGCGCACCGAAGGCGTCGAGTCCGAGACCGACCTCGCCTTCGGCGGACTGCACCAGCTCTTCCTCCCCGTCCTCGACACCCTGGACCGGCTGCCCACCCCGCAGGCCACCGCTCTCCGCGCGATCTTGGGCCTGACCGACGCCCCCGTGCACGACCGCTTCACGGTCGCCCTCGCCGCGCTCTCCGTCCTCTCCGAAGCCGCCACCGACCAGCCGGTGCTCTGCGTCATCGACGACGTCCAGTGGCTCGACCAGCCCTCCACCGACGCACTCGCCTTCGCCGCCCGCCGGCTGTACGCAGAGGGCGTGGTGATGCTCTTCGGGCTACGGGACACCACCGCAGTCCCGCGTCTCAAAGGCATCCCCCGCCTCCCCCTCACAGGCCTCGACCGCGAGGCGACCGGCGACCTCCTCACCGGACTCCTGCCTTCCGTCGCCGACCGCATCGCCGAGCAGGCGCAAGGCAACCCGCTGGCCCTGCGAGTATTGTCCGCCGCGCTCACCCCGGCCCAGCGGGCGGGCCAACTCGGCTCGTTGCTGCTGCCGGCGGACGTCGACCTGCCGGACCTGCTGGCGGAGCGGATCGGCCGGCTGCCGGGGCCGACCCGCGGGATGCTGGCCGTCGCCGCCGCGGACGACACGGGCGACCTTGCCGTCGTGGTAGCCGCCGCCGCGCGCCTCGGCGGCACCGTGGCGGACCTGGAACCCGCTGAACAGGCCGGCCTCATCCGCCTGTCCGCCGACACCCTGCGCTTCGGCCACCCGCTGATGCGATACGCGGCCTACCGCTCCGCCGCACTCGCCCGCCGCCAGGCCGTACACCGCGCGCTCGCAGCCACGCTCGACCCCGACCGGCACGCGCACCGGCGCGCCTGGCACCTGGCCGCCGCGGCGACCGGGCCCGACGAGGGCGTCGCGGGCGAGCTGGAGCGGGTCGCCGAATGGGCCGGCAACCGGCAGGCGATGGCCTCGGCGTCGGCGGCGTACGAGCGGGCCGCCCAGCTCACGGCCGACCCGTCGCTGCGCGCGTGGCGGCTCATCGACGCGGCGCAGCGGGCGGGCGAGGCAGGCCAGGACCAGCGCTGCCGCATGCTGGCCGACCAGGTCCCGCTCCCGCTCAAGGACCCGGCCATGGCCGCGGACTTCGCCCGCGCCCGGGCCGTCGTCGAACTGGGCTACGGCAGCCCGGCACAGGCGGCGCGGATCCTGCTCGACTGCGCAGAAGAGGTAGGCGCGACACGCCCCGACCGCCTCCGCCCGCTACTGACAGACGCGATCCACGCCGCCCTCTCGGCCGGCGACCCGGAGCTGCTGTCGGAGGTGGCGACCCGAGCCCCGGCGCTGCCGGTACTGACGGTGCCGGCGCGACTGTTCGGCCCGCCGACCGGGAACGGCCGCGCACCCGCCGGGACGGGCCCCGCACTCACCACCGGCGACCCCGCACCCACCACCGACGGCCTCATGGACCACCTCATGTCCGGCCATTACGCCCTCCTCCTCGCCGACCCCCACCGCGCCCACGAGCACGCCACCACCGCCGTCGCCCGCTGCCGCGCCCAGGGCATCCAGGGCTGGCTGCCCACGACGCTCGGACTGCTGGCGCGCGCCGAGACCGCGCTCGGCCGTACGGACGATGCGCACGCGCACGCCACCGAGGCGCTGCGGCTGGCCGATTACTACGACCTCGCCCACCGCGCCGCGCACCTCCGCGCGTGCCTCGCGCTGCTGGCCGCCGCGCAGGGACGCGAGGCCGAGACCCGGAAGCTGGCCGCGCAGGCCCTGGCCTACGCCCGCCCGCGCGACGTCGGCCGGGCCACCGCGGACGCCCTGCACGCGCTCGGACTCCTCGAACTCGGCCTGGGCCACGCCGAATCCGCCCTCGAACAACTCCAGGCCGCCGACCGCGCAGTCGGCAGCCACCCGGCACTCGCCCAAGACTTCCTGCCCCGCCTGATCGAGGCCGCCGTACGCGCCGGCCACCCAGCCGCAGCCCAGGAGCCCACGGCCCGACTCGCGACATGGGCGTCGAGCTGGACGAGTGCAGCGAACCCGGCCCCCACCCCACCCGGCCTGACCGCACTCTCCCGCCGCTGCATCGCCCTCACCGCCCCCGACGCGGACGCAGGCGCGCACTACACCGCCGCCCTCACCCTCCACACCGCCGCCGGCACCAACGCCGACCCCACCGAACGAGCCCACACCGCCCTCCTCTACGGCGAATGGCTCCGCCGCAAACGCCGCCCCCTCGACGCCCGCGAACACCTGCGCACGGCCATGGACCTATTCGCAGCCGCAGGAGCCATCCCCTGGGCCGACCGCGCTCGTACGGAACTGGAAGCCGCCGGCGAATCCCACGACCCGGTCACCGGCACCCGCTTCGCCCGACTCAGCCCCCAAGAACGCGAGGTCGTCCGCCTCGCCGCCACCGGAGCCACCAACCGCGAGATAGCCACCCAGCTCTTCCTCAGCCCCCGCACGATCGGCCACCACCTCTACCGCGCCTTCCCCAAGCTGGGCATCTCCTCCCGTACGGAACTGGCCAACCTGCTCGACTGAGGCTGAGGCGAAGAGCCGCTTGCCGCCGCCGAGCACGACCGGACACCGGGGCGAAGACGTCACTCTCCCTCGGCTGAAAAGACGATCCGGATCTCAGTGACGGCGTAGCCGGCCCGCTCGAAGGCAGCCGCCATCGGCACGTTGCCCATGTCCGTGGTGGCCGTGATCTGCTCGGCGCCCGTCTCCGCCTGGAAGCGGGTGATCTCGGCGAGCACCTCGTCGATGTAGCCGTGGCCGCGGCGCTCGGGGAGCACGCCCAGGTAGCCGACGTTGCGGGCGTACGGCGTCGCCGAGGGGATCGCGAGCCCGACGAGCTCGCCGTCCTCGGCGTCGTACGCCAGCCGCCACCAGCCGCGCTCGCCGAGGCAGTTCAGGTAGAAGTCCATGTCGTCCTGGGCGGCCGCCTCGGCGCCGCGGGCGGCGACGTTCTCACGGGTCCCGTCGTCCAGGCTGCCCACCGCGATCCGGCGGAACATGGCCAGGAACGCCTCGTCCGACGCGGGCGCGAAGCGCAGCCGCCCCCCACTCGCAGGGAGCCCGGCCGCCGGCGTCCACGCGAGCTGCAGCCGCTCGACATAGCGCCCGAGCCCGGCGGCCGCAGCCGCCTCACGCCGCCAGCCGACCGCGGCGGCGGCCGCCGGGTCGGCACGCCAGCCGGGCGCAACCTTGAGCGTGAAGACCGGCGGCTTCCGAGCGCCGGCCCCAGCGCCACCGTCAGCCCCAGCCCCAGCCCCACCCGCCGCAAAGGCGCCGAGCCCGGCCGACAGCAGCTCCGCAGCCACCTTCTCCCGACCGGCCACCGAGGCATCCACCCACAAGCAGTCGAGGTCCACCGGATGCGCCGCGGCGGCCTGCCCCCACCACAGCGCCCGGCCCACCAGCCGGCCGTCATCGTCCTCCGCCAGCCAGGTCCACTCCGGCCGGTACATCCCTTGGCGCAGCTCATCGCGATACCGGTCGGCGGCGATCCAGCCGACCGGCTCATCGACCGTCACAGCTGCCACCCGCTCGGTGTCATCCGCGGTCGCGGGTCTGAACTTCATGCACCCTCCAGGGGTCTTGTCGTCATGCCGCGAACGTAGGCCGGGCGTACCGCGCAGGCATCGGTCGGCATGACTTAATCCGGGCCCGCCGACCAGGGGCGACATCTGGAATCGATTTCGCAGATCCCAGCCGACACACACCCCCTCCCAATGTCTCGCCACGTCACACCCCTTGACCCCCACCACAACCGCACTTAACTTGCCGTGAAATCGATTCCAAGCCTTGGAGGCATTGTGCGCAGAAAAGCCTGGATACGCGGCGGGACGGCCGCATTCCTGGCCGCGGCCACCGCGTTCGGCGGCTACCAGGCCGCCAACGCGAACGAGGAGCCGCAAGCCGCCCCCGACAAGGGCCCCGTCGGCTGGGACACCTACCGCCACCTCGACCAGCTCGCGGGCGTGCCCACCGGCGTGCAGACCAAGCAGGTCTCCAGCTTCGACCGCGCCGGCAACAACGACGACGGCTTCGAGGGCACGTACTCCTGCCTGCGCACCTCCGCCGCCGGCTGCGTCCTCGCCGAGGCGCAAGGGGCGGGCGAGGTCGGCGCGATCTGGTTCACCCGGGACAACGGCGATGTGGCCAAGACCGGGAACATCACCATCGAGCTCGACGGCAAGAAGGTCGTCGACGCACCGCTGCAGGACCTGGTCGACGGGAAGGTGGGCGCCCCCTTCGTCAACCCCCTCGTGGCGAACGCCGACGAGACCTCGGGCGGCGTGCTGATCGAGGTCCCGATGGCGTACCGCGAGTCGATGCGGATCACCACGACCAACAACCCGCTCTTCTACCACGTCTCCTACCGCACCTTCGCCGACGCCGAGGGCGTTACCACCTTCGACCCGGCCGACCCCGCCCAGGACGTACTGGACAAGCTGAAGGCCGCCGGGACCACCGACCCCAAGCCGCCCCAGCCAGGCGCGAAGACGACGACCAAAAACCTCTCCATTGCGCCGGGCAGGGCCCAGACCCTCGCCCAGACCTCCGCCCCCGGCCTCCTCTCCGCCCTCAAGCTCCAGCTCCCGCAGGCCACCTACGTCAAGCCGCGCTCCGAGAAGGACAACGGGCGGGCCTTCGGCAAGGACGGCGCCAGCGCGTTCAAGGTGAAGGTCGACCCGGCGAACGACGGAGTGAAGCTCACCCGCCGCCTCGACCCGTCGATCGGCAAGCAGGTGGCGAAGGTGTACGTGGACGGCCAGGAGGCCGGCCAGTGGGAGCCGAACGCGCCCTCCGGCGGCGGCATGTGGGAGGAGCAGACCCTCGACCTCCCGGCCGCCCTCACCAAGGGCAAGTCCGAGATCACGGTCAAGAACGCCTTCGTCTCCTCCGACTTCGACTACAACGAGTTCACCTACTGGGCGGACAGCGTCGTCGGCGGCGAGAACAAGCGCACCGACACGGTCGACGTCGGCACTGCCGAGAGCGAGACGGCACACGCGTACAAGATCACCGCCCAGACCTGGGAGGGCGAGCGCACCTTCAACTACCCGCTCAGCGCCGACCAGAAGGCCGAGCTCGCCGCCTCGCAGAAGATCACCAAGGGGCTGCGGCTGCGCGTCACCTTCGACGGACGGAAGACGGTCGACTCACCGCTGGGTGAGTTCTTCGGCTCGGGACACGCGGTGGCTCCGGTCAAGGCCCTGATGTACGGGATCGACGCCACAAAGCAAGGCGGCCCCGAGTTCCATTCCTTCTGGCCCATGCCGTACGCGAAGAACGCCAAGGTCGAGCTGGTCAACGGCTCCGACACCGCGATCACCGCGGGCACCTCAGCCGTCACCGCCGCGCCGTCGCCCCAGCACGCCAACGCGGTGAAGGCGGGTACCGAGGGCTATTTCCGCACCACCTCACACGCCGCCGCGACCACCCCCGGCCAGAGCTGGGACTTCCTCAAGACCGGCGGCGCCGGCAAGTTCGTCGGCGTCACCCACACCATGAAGGGCGAGCTCAACCGCAACTACCTCGAGGGCGACGAGCGCGTGTACGTCGACGGCTCCCGCACCCCGCAGTTCCACGGCACCGGCACCGAGGACTTCTACCAGAGCGGCTGGTACTTCAACCGCGACGCGTACAACCAGCCCTTCAACGGCAACCCCACCCACCTCGGCGCCCCGACCGGCTGCGCGGCGGACAGCGACTGCACGGGCGCGTACCGGCTGCAGCTGCACGACGCGGTGCCCTTCAAGAACGGCATCGACTACGACATCGAGCACGGCCCCATCAACGACAAGCAGGCCGACTACTCCTCGACCGCCTACTGGTACGGCGTAAAGGGCGCCAGGTCCGCCAAGACCGACACCCTCAAGCTCGGCGACGCCAAGAGCGAGAAGGCACACGGCTACACCTCGGCCGACCCGGGCCCGGTCACCCCGCTCGACTCGGCCTTCGAGGGCGACTTCCAGAAGCCGACCCCACTCGCGGCCGACACCCGCGCCACGGGCAAGCCGGTCACCTTCAAGCTGAAGATCGACCCGGCCAACAAGGGCGTGGAGCTGCGCCGCACGTCCGACCAGAAGACGGGCTACCAGCGGGCCGCCGTGAAGGTGAACGGCACGGCGCTCGCCGACTGGCTGCAGCCGCTCCACAACGAAGGCCGCCGCTGGCTGGACGACACTTACCAGATCCCGGCGTCGGTCACCGCGGGCAAGAAGGAGATCACGGTGACGCTCACGCCGGCCGCGGAAGGACCGGCGTGGTCGGCGGCGTCGTACGAGGCGCACAGCACCAAGTGATCAGCGCACCCCGAAGGAATACTCCGTAGTCGACGCATACGACTCGCCGGGCCGCAGCACGACCGAGGGGAAGTGCGGCTGGTTCGGCGAGTCGGGAAAGTGCTGGGTCTCCAGCGCGACGGCGTCGCCCGGGCGGTACATCCGCCCCGACGTGCCGGTGAAGTCGGGAAGGATGAAGTTGCCGGTGTAGAGCTGCATCCCCGGCTCGGTGGTACGAACCGTCAGGACCCGCCCCGAGGCGGGGGAGTAGAGCTCGGCGACCGGCTCCGCCGTCTCCGTGGCGCCCTTGTCCAGGACGTAGTTCAGGTCGTACCCCTGCCCGATCAGCAGCTGCGGATGCCCGGAGCGCAGCTCACGCCCGATCGGCTTCGGGGTGCGGAAGTCCATCGGCGTGCCGGCGACCTCGGCGATCTCGCCGGTCGCGCAGGAGGTGGCGTCATTCACCGTGTAGCGGGCGGCGACGATGCGGGCCTCGTGGGCCTCCGCGCTGCCGTTGCCCTCGCCGTCGAGGTTCCAGTAGGAGTGATTGGTGAGATTGACGATCGTCGGGGCATCGGTGGTGGCGGCGTAGCCGAGACGCAGATCACCAGAAGCCGTCACCGCGTACGTAACCGTGACATCGAGATTCCCGGGGAAACCTTCCTCCCCATCCGGGCTGGTCCTGGTCAGGGTGAGCACCACCCCGCCATCGCCGGTCTCCCGGCCCTCCGCGGCCCACACCCGCTTGTCGAAGCCGGCCTCGCCCCCGTGCAGGCAGTTCGGCCCGTTGTTCCGCGGCAGCCGGTACGTACGGCCGTCCAGCTCGAAGGAGCCGCCCCTGATGCGGTTCGCGTAGCGGCCGATGAGGGCGCCGAAGTACGGGCTCTGCTCGATGTACTCGTCGAGCGTGGCGCGGCCGAGCACGATGTTGGCGAGCTCGCCGTCCCGGCCCGGCACCTCCACCGACTGCACGATGCCGCCGTACGTGAGCACCCGCACCCGGGTGCCGCCCGCGGTGAGCGTCCAGCGGTCGATGCGGGTGCCGTCGTCGAGCTTGCCGAAGGGCTCGGAGGTCACGGAGGTCATGGAGGGAGGTGTGGGGGAAGCGCTTGCCGTCATGCCCCCGAGCCTACGTGGGCCCTAGCCGCCGGTGACCTTCCGGTACGCGATCTCCGCGAGGCTCGCCTGGCCGGTCTTGCTCGGGTGGAAGTAATCCCATTTGCTCAGGTCGGAGGTGCTGAAGTCGTACTGGAAGGTGGCATTGCCGTCGAAGCGGCAGAGCGAGACCTTCCCGCACTCCTCCTTCAGCACCCGGTTGAACTCCCGCACCCGGTCCACCACCCGCCCGCGCCGGCCGTCGGCCGCGGTGGTCGTCGCGTCCGGCGACTTGAGCATCGACTGGCAGATGCCGAGCTTCCAGATCTGCTTGGTGACGGGGTTGCTCTTCCCGATCTGCCACAGCTGCTCCAGGTCCGGCACGCTCGCCACGTACACCTGCGTCTTGGGCAGCTCCTTGCGGATCGTGCGCAGCGAGTCGGCGACGGTGGTGCGGAAGGTGCCGACGGCGGTCATGGTGGCGGTGGTGGGGCGGCAGGCGTCGTTGGCGCCGATGAGGATCGAGATGAGCTCGGGTTTTTTTGCGATGGCCTCGTTCGCCTGTACGGGGAGGTCGTCCACTTGCGCGCCCGTACGGGCGAAATTCCAGCGCTGCTTCGCGCCCAGTCGGGCGGCGAGGCTGTCGACCTGGGCGTCGGTGCCGGTGGCCCAGGAGACCTGCGGGCAGTCGGCGAGCGGCCGGCAGGCGTCGAAGCCGCGGGTGATGGAGTCGCCGAGGGCGGCGACGGAGGCGGGGCGCGGCTTCCAGGCGGGCTTCGGTTTCGGCTTGGGCTTGGGCTTCGGCTGGGCTTTGGCCTGATTCTCCTGCCCCGGGCCGCTGTTGGCGCGGGAACCGCCGTCGTCCGACGAGCCGTCCGTACACGCCGAGAGGGTCAGCGCGGCGGCGGCGATGGCGGCGACCGCGGTCGTGGTGGCGCGGGATCCGGTGGGACGGCGCGTACGGCGCATGCTCGTCCGGCTCTCCCGCATCCCTGTGCCCCTCTCGGCCGCTCAGGTCTCCCCCGATTGGAGGTCAGCTTGTCCCACTACGAACGGTACGGCACACGGCGCGGCCCGGGGCACGGTAGCTTTTCCCTGGCCGCTTGCTGCCAGCACAATTACACCCCGTCACACAGTGTCCTGTTTACGGAGATTCGCCCCCCGATGGTGTTTACTCTTAGCAACCTCGGGAACCGCCGCAGGCCCGTCTCGATTGGGAGGTCCCGGTGACGACACGTGGAGTTCTCTACGTACACTCCGCGCCGCGCGCGCTCTGCCCGCACATCGAGTGGGCGGTGGCAGGCGTGCTGGGCGGCAGGGTCAGTCTCGACTGGATCCGCCAGCCGGCTTCGCCGGGCATGTGGCGCGCGGAATTCTCCTGGCAGGGCGAGCCGTCGACGGCGTCCAAGCTGGCGTCGGCTTTGCGCGGCTGGCACCTGCTGCGCTTCGAGGTGACGGCGGATCCGACGGCGTCGGGGGAGGGCGAGCGCTTCTCGTCCACGCCGGAGCTGGGCATCTTCCACGCGGTGACGGGCGTCCACGGCGACATTCTGATTCCGGAGGATCGTTTGCGCGCGGCAATGGCGCGCAGCGCGCGCGGCGAGTCCGACCTGGAGGCTGAGATGGAGCGCCTGCTGGGGAAGCCGTGGGACGACGAACTGGAGCCGTTCCGCTATGCGGGCGAGGGGGCGCCGGTGCGGTGGCTGCATCAGGTGGTGTGACCCACCCACCCACCCGTTGCTCGGTGCGACAGGAATAGGCGGGCTAGCAATCCGGCACGCAGTGCACAGCGGCCAGGCGGCCAGGCGGCCACGTGGCCAGGCGGATAGGTGGCGGCTGCCAGCGGGAGCGCATGCGGCAGCGGAAGCCCGTACGTCAGCGGAGCCCATGCACCAGTGGAAGCCCATGCACCAGTGGAAGCCCATGCGTCAGCGGGAGTCGTGCGTTGGCGGGAGCCCGTACGGCAGCGGGAGCCCGTAGGGCGGCGGGAGTCATGCGGTAGCGGAATCCCGTACGGCAGCGGGAGCCTATGCGCCAGCGGGAGTCGTGCGTCGGCGGTTGCCCGTATGGCAGCGGGAGCCCGCGCGGCAGCGGGAGACCGTACGGCAGCGCTGAGGTGCCGCGCCCGCGTCGAGGTCCTGCGCCCGCGTCGAGGTCCCGTGTCAGCGCTCAACTGGCCACGCTCTCCAGCAATACCGCACGGAGGAACGGGCGGGTGGGTGGGCCTAAGTCCCACCCACCCAAGCGCAGGCGGTCAGACCGACCGGAAGGCCAGCACCACGTTGTGCCCACCAAACCCGAACGAGTTGTTCAAGGCAGCGATGCGCCCAGACGCAGGCAGCGCTCGCGCGTCGTCCCTGACGACATCCGCGTCGACCTCCGGATCCAGCTCCGTGACATTGATCGTCGGCGGAGCCACCCGATTCTTCAGCGCCAGCACACACGCCACCGACTCGACGCCCCCCGCGCCACCCAGCAGATGCCCCGTCATCGACTTCGTAGCGGAGATCGCCATGTGATCGGCCTCCGCGCCGAAGACCTTCCGAAGCGCCTTGATCTCCGCGACGTCGCCCTGCGGCGTCGACGTGGCGTGCGCGTTGATGGTCACGATCTCCGGCACGTCGAGGTCCGTCGAGTCGATCAGGTTCTGCAGCGCGTGCGCGATGCCGTTGCCGGACGGCTCCGGCTGCGTGATGTGGTGGCTGTCCGCGGAGACACCCTGGCCGACGGCCTCCGCGTACACCGTCGCGCCGCGCTTCGCCGCGTGCTCCGCGGACTCCAGCACGATCACGCCGGCGCCCTCACCGAGGACGAAGCCGTTGCGCGAGACGTCGTACGGACGCGACGCGCCCTGCGGGTTCTCGTTGTCCTTGGACATCGCCATCATGTTGCCGAAGGCGGCGATGGGCAGCGGATGGATGGCCGCCTCCGTACCACCGGCGACGACCACGTCGGCGCGGCCCGTACGAATCATCTCGATCGCATAGCCGATGGCCTCGGCGCCGGACGCACAGGCCGAAACCGGCGTGTGCACACCCGCTCGCGCGTTGACCGCGAGGCCGACATTCGCCGACGGGCTGTTCGGCATCAGCATCGGGACCGTATGCGGGGAGACCCGCCGCGCGCCCTTCTCGCGCAGCACGTCGTACTGGTCGAGAAGCGTCGTCACGCCGCCGATGCCGGAGGCGATGACCGCGCCGAGGCGGTCGGGGTTGACGGCGGCGTCCTCGCCGGCCTTGGCCGAGAAGCCGGCATCCGCCCACGCCTCGCGGGCCGCGATCAGCGCGAACTGCGCCGAGCGGTCCAGCTTGCGGGCCTGCGGCCGGGGGATGATCTCGCCGGGCTCGACGGCGATCCGCGCGGCGATCTGTACCGGCAGCTCCGCGGCCCAGTCCTGGTCCAGGTGGCTGACGCCGGACGTGCCGGCGAGCAGGGCCTCCCAGGTGGATGCGCTGTCGCCACCCAGCGGTGTGGTTGCGCCGATACCGGTGACGACCACGGTGCGATTGGTCGCGTTCACAGGAATTGTGCTCTCCGTAAGTTGTGATGGGGAGTGACTACGGCGCTGCCGACCCGGGAGCCGGGCGGGGTTCCGTCCGGTCCCGGGTGGCGACAGCGGGGTGCGCCAGAGCTCAGCTCTGGTGCTGGAGGATGTAGTTCGTCGCGTCGCCGACGGTCTTGAGGTTCTTGACGTCGTCGTCGGGGATCTTCACGTCGAAGCGCTCCTCGGCGGCGACGACGACCTCGACCATGGACAGCGAGTCGACGTCCAGGTCATCGGTGAAGGACTTGTCCAGCTGGACGTCCTCGGTGGGGATCCCGGCGATCTCGTTCACGATCTCGGCGAGACCGGCGACGATCTCTTCCTGAGTGGCGGCCATGATGGCGCTCTCCTTCTTGTGTGCTTCTCTTCGGGTGAGGGTGGTGCGGTACGGGTCGGTTGCTCGAGTACCGGCTAAGGGAGGGTAACGACCGTCGCGGCGTAGACGAGCCCCGCCCCGAAGCCGATGACGAGGGCGGTGTCGCCGCTCTTCGCCTGCCCGGTGGCCAGCATCCGCTCCATGGCAAGGGGGATGGAGGCTGCGGACGTGTTGCCGGTGGTCTCGATGTCGCGGGCGACCTCGACATGCTCCGGCAGTTTCAGAGTCTTCACCATCGAGTCGATGATCCGCATGTTGGCCTGGTGCGGGATGAAGACATCGAGGTCGGCCGCCGTTATGCCGGCGGCGTCCAGGGCCTGCTGGGCGACCTTGGCCATCTCGTACACGGCCCAGCGGAAGACCGTCTGGCCCTCCTGGGTGATGGCGGGGAACTTGATCGCCCCGTCCTCGTCCAGCGGCAGCAGCCCGAGGTCGCCGACGCGGAACTTGTCCCAGCCCACCGTCTGCTTGATGGTGGTGTTCTTGTCGCCCTCCGAGCCCCACACCGTGGGGCCGATGCCGGGCTCCTCGGCCGGGCCGACGATGACCGCGCCCGCGCCGTCGCCGAACAGGAAGGCGGTGGCCCGGTCGGTCTTGTCGGTGAGGTCGGACAGCCGCTCCACGCCGACGACCAGCACATGCGAGGCGCTGCCCTCGACGACGAGGCCCTTGGCGAGGGTGAGGCCGTAGCCGAAGCCCGCGCAGGCGGCGGAGATGTCGAAGGCGGCCGGCTTGCCCGCGCCGAGCGCGTGGGCGATCTCGGTGGCCACCGACGGGGTCTGCATGAAGTGCGAGACCGTGGAGATGATCACGGCGTCGATCTGCTCGGCGGTGATGCCGGCGTCGGCGATCGCCTTGCCCGCGGCCTCCACCGACATCGCGGCGACGGTCTCCTCGGGCCCCGCCCAGTGGCGGGTGGCGATCCCGGAGCGGGAGCGGATCCACTCGTCGGAGGAGTCGATGGTCTTGAGGATCTCCTCGTTCGGCACCACCTGGACCGGGCGGTAGCCGCCGACGCCCATGATCCGCGCGTACGGGGCGCCCTTCGGCGGCTTGATCTTCGACGTCACGACGCGCTCTCCTCGGTCTCCGCGATCAGGGCCTTGGCCTTCTCGATGTCGTCGGGCTTCTTCAGCGGTACGGCCGTGACGCCCGGCAGGGCACGCCTGGCGAGGCCCGTCAGCGTGCCACCCGGCGCCGCTTCGACCATGCCAGTGATGCCGCGCTCGGTGAAGGTCTCCATGCACAGGTCCCAGCGCACGGGGTTGGCCACCTGGCCGACCAGCCGGTCCACGATCTCCAGGCCGCCCGCGGTGCCTTCGAAGACCTGGCCGTCCCGGTTCGACACGAACGGGAGCTGCGGGTCGGAGGGGACCAGCCCGGCGACCGCGGAGCGGAGCGTGTCCACCGCCGGGGCCATGTGCTCGGTGTGGAAGGCGCCGGCCACCTTCAGCGCGATGACGCGGGCCTTCTCGGGCTTGTCCTCGGTGAGGGCGGCGAGCTGCTCCATGGTGCCCGCGGCGACGATCTGCCCGGCGCCGTTCATGTTCGCCGGCGTCATACCGAGCTTCTCCAAGTGCGCCACCACGTCGGCCGGCTCCCCGCCGAGGACCGCGGCCATGCCGGTCTCGGTGACCGCGGCCGCCTCCGCCATGGCCTGCCCGCGGATGGTGACCAGCTTCATGGCCTCCTCGTCCGTCAAGACCCCGGCGAGCGCGGCGGCGGTGTACTCGCCGACGCTGTGCCCGGCGACCGCCCCGACGGCGCTCAGATCGTCGCCGAAGAGGGCGTACGCGGACACCAGACCGGCCGCGACCAGCAGCGGCTGGGCCACAGCCGTGTCGCGGATCTCGTCCGCGTCGGCCTCGGTGCCGTAGCGGATCAGGTCCAGGCCGGACGCGGCGGAATACGCCTCCATCCGGTCACGGACGCCGGGGAGGTCGAGCCAGGGGGTCAGAAAGCCGGGCGCCTGAGCGCCTTGGCCGGGAGCGACGAGTACGAGCACCCTCACACCTTCTCTTGTGCGAGGTCCTGTCCGCCCGTGCGGACCGGGACGAAGAACCTCGGGGGCAGTTGTCGGGGTCTGACAAAAGTTTACGTCTGGGGCTCGCCCTCTGTCAGGCGGCCCAAGATCAGCGCGATCCGCAGCGTAAACGCCGAGCGCACGTCGGACGGCGACCAGCCCGTGACGTCGGTCACACGTCGTAGCCGGTAGCGGACGGTGTTGGGGTGGACGAAGAGCATCCGGGCGGCGCCTTCGAGGCTGCTCGCCTGTTCGAGATAGACGCTCAGCGTCTCCAGGAGAGCGGAGCCCGCCTCCTCGAGCGGTCTGTAGATCTCCTCCACCAGCTGGTCCCGCGCGCCCTTGTCTCCCGCGATCGCCCGCTCGGGGAGGAGATCGTCCGCGAGGACCGGCCGCGGGGCGTCCTGCCAGGCGCTCGATGCCTTGAGCCCGGCGGCGGCCGCCTGCGCCGATTTCGTAGCCGCGATGAGGTCGCCGACGACCGGACCTGCGACGACGGGTCCCGGCGCGAATGGACCGATGAGGGATTTCGCGGCCTTGAGCGGGTCCTCGGAGCCCCCGGCGATGACGACCAGGCGGTCGCCGAGGACGCCGGTGAGGACCTGCAGTTTGGCGTGCCGGGAGGCGCGGCGGATGGCCTCGACGGTCAGCTCGCTGTCGCCGTCGGGGGCGGTGCCGAGGACCACGCACACGTGCTCGGGCGCGGACCAGCCGAGCGCTGCGGCGCGGGAGAGGGCGCCCTCGTCGGCCTCGCCGGACAGCACGGCGTTGACGACGAGCGATTCGAGTCGGGCGTCCCAGGCGCCGCGGGCCTCGGCGGCCTGGGCGTACACCTGGGCGGTGGCGAAGGCGATCTCGCGGGCGTAGACGAGGAGGGCCTCGCGCAGCACGGACTCGTCGCCGGGGGCGGCGACGTCGTCGATCGCGCTCTCCATCACCTCGATGGTGGTGCGCACCATTTCGACGGTCTGGCGCAGGGTGATCGCGCGGGTCAGCTCGCGCGGGGCGGTGCCGAAGACGTCGGTCGAGATGGCCTGCGGGGTCTCCGGGTGGCGGAACCACTCCGTGAACGCGGCGATGCCGGCCTGCGCCACGAGGCCGATCCAGGAGCGGTGCTCCGGGGGCATCGCGCGATACCAGGGCAGCTGCTCGTCCATTCGGGCGATAGCACTCGCGGCGAGCGAGCCCGCCGACTTTTCCAGGCGGCGGAGGGTGGCTGCGTGCGAGTGAGCTGCGCTCGGCTTGGGCGGTTTCGGCGTATCGGTGGGCTCAGGCACGATGTCTAGCCTGCCCTATGCGGGTCGTGTGGTGGTGCTCGGGTAGGTCTCCCGGCCGCCGGAAACGCCCCGGGCCCACCCGTCCCGCCCTGCGGGACGCCTGCCCCCGGAGGCGCGTCGGCCCTTCCCGGCTTGCGGGGCGCGCTCCGGGGACGACGGGGACACGCGCTCCCGCGGGGGACGACGTCGGCCGCCGGAAACGTCCCGGGCCAGCCCGTCCCGCCTTGCGGGACGCCCTCCCCCGGAGGCACGTCGGCCGCTTGCGGGACGCGCTCCGGGGACGACGGGGACACGCGCTCCCGCGGCGGACGACCGGGACACGCGCTCCCCCCGGGCGGCCGGGATACCCCCCCGGAGCGACAGCAACGGGCGGGTGGGTGGGAAGAACCGCAAACAACGCCGCGGCGATGCGCCGCAATCGCACCCATTCGGCGTACCGTATCCGCGTGATTCAGGTACGTCGCAGTGAAGGCCGATATCGCGGGGGCGATGAGGCCGCGGGCATCGAGTCGTGGCATGCGTTCTCGTTTTCCGGTTTCTACGATCCGGCGAACGTCAGGTTCGGGGCCCTCGTCGCCTGCAATGAGGAGCGCCTCAAGTCCGGCGCCGGCTTCGCCGAGCACAAGCACCGGGACATGGAGCTCGTCACCTGGGTGATCGAGGGCGAGCTCACGCATCGCGACTCCAAGGGCCGCACCGAAGTCATCCGCCCCGGCGATGTGCAGCGGCAGAGCGCGGGCCGCGGCATCCGCCACATCGAGCGCAACGACGGCGAAGCCCCGCTGCGCTTCCTGCAGATGTGGCTGATGCCGCGGGAGTTCGGCGGCAAACCGGAGTGCGAGGTGGTGCGCGGCATCGCCGACGGCACCCCGTACGCCGTCGAACGGGCCGGCGCGATACTCCACGTCCGCCGCCTCCGCGCCGCCGAACGCACCGCCCTGCCCGCCGCCCCCTGGGTGTACGTGCACGTGGTGCGCGGCATGATCGAGCTGGGCGGCGAGTTCGTGCACGAGGGCGACGCGGTGCGGCTGGCCGGCTGCGAGCAGACGGAGCTGACCGCCGAGAGCGCGGCCGAGGTTCTCGTGTGGGAGATGCGGACGGGGCCGCAGGAGGCGGATTAGGGCCTAGGCGTCTTCGTCCGGCGCCTCGGACACATCCGGTACGTCCTCCACGAGCTCTTCCTCAAGCTTCTCCTCGTCGGAGCTCAGGGCGACGAGAACCCCCGCCGCGACCACGACCCCCGCGACGACAAGCAGTCTGCTGAAGCGCATTCCGAACCCCATGACCGAACTCCCCTTTCGGTAGGGACCGTTGGCGCGCCTCAGCCTAGCGAGCGGGAGGCGAGCTCCGCGAGCACCGCGTCGGTGAAAGGCGGCCACGCCTGCACCGCCCACTCGCCGAAGGCGCGGTCGGCCAGCGCCACGCAGGCCGCCCGCGCGTCTGGGTCGACCCACAGGAAGGTGCCGGACTGGCCGAAGTGGCCGAAGGTGCGGGGCGAGGAGGAGGTGCCGGTCCAGTGCGGCGACTTGTGGTTGCGGATCTCGAGGCCGAGGCCCCAGTCGTTCGGGTTCTGGTGCCCGTATCCCGGGAGTACGCCCTTCAGGCCCGGGTGCACGACGGACGTCGCCTCCGCGTGCAGCTCCGGCGAGATCAGCCGCGGCGCCAGCAGCTCCGCCGCGAACCGCGCCAGGTCGGCGGCCGTCGACCAGCCGTCCTTCGCCGGGGAGCCCTCCAGAGCGGTCGCCGTCATGCCGAGCGGCACGGCCACGGCCTCGTGGAGATAGTCGGCGAAGGGAATGTCCGTGGCCTTGGCGATGTGATCGCCGAGGACCTCGAAGCCGGCGTTGGAGTACAGCCGCCGGTCGCCGGGCGGCGCGAAGATGCGATGCTCGTCGAAGCCGAGCCCCGAGGTGTGGGCGAGCAGGTGGCGCACGGTGGACCCCGCGGGCCCGGCCGGCTCGTCCAGCTCGATCGCACCCTCCTCGACGGCGACCAGCGCGGCGTACGCGGCGATCGGCTTCGTCACGGAGGCGAGCTGGAACCGCTGCTCCTGCGGCCCGTGCGCGCCGGCCACCGTACCGTCGGCGGTGACGACCGCGGTCGCGGCGG
Source organism: Streptomyces boninensis (assembly GCF_048572725.1). Classification (NCBI taxonomy): domain Bacteria; kingdom Bacillati; phylum Actinomycetota; class Actinomycetes; order Kitasatosporales; family Streptomycetaceae; genus Streptomyces; species Streptomyces boninensis. The sequence goes on along the minus strand of NZ_CP183837.1, from coordinate 2,744,970 downwards.
TGGTGACGGGCCAGGTATCGGTCATCAGCAGGCTCTGCATACGGCCGAGCCTAGACGAGTGGGTCCGGGCACCCGCACGCCCGCCCTTGCTTAGAGTGCACTCAAGGTCAGTAGCGTCGGAGGCGTCCGGAAGAGGACGGCGAAGGGGGCAGGGATGACGATCACGCAGCAGACGGCGGCCGAGGAGAAGGTGGACACCTGCGCCACCGAACGCGCCTACCCGCTGCCCGCGGGCCGCGGCGGCTACACGATCAGCGAGGTGGTCACCCACACCGGCCTCTCCGCCCACACCCTGCGCTGGTACGAGCGGATCGGCCTGATGCCGAACGTCAGCCGCTCCCACACCGGCCAGCGCCGCTATTCCGAGGCCGACCTGGGCTGGCTGTCCCTCGTCGGCAAGCTGCGGCTGACCGGCATGCCGGTCGCCGACATGGTGCGCTACGCCGAGCTCGTACGAGAAGGCGAGCACACCTTCGCGGAACGGCAGGACCTGCTCACCCGGCACCGCGAGAACGTGCGCCAGCACATCGCGGAGCTGCAGGACACCCTCGCCGTACTGGATTTCAAGATCGAGCACTACGCCGACGCCCGCCGGGCGTCCGAAAGGGTATGACGCGATGAGCACAATCGAATCGGCACGCCTCGGCACCGCGGGCCCCGAGGTCGGCGTGCAGGGCCTCGGCTGCATGGGGATGAGCTTCGCGTACGGGCCGACGGACGCCGACGAGGCGCGGGCCACCCTGGAGCGGGCGCTGGAGCTCGGCGTCACGCTGTACGACACCGCGGACATGTACGGGATCGGCGAGAACGAGAAGTTCATCGCCCCGTTCATCCAGGCCAACCGGGACCAGGTGACCATCGCCACCAAGTTCGGCATCGTGCTGGACCCGGACGACCCGAGCAAGCGCGGCATCCGCAATGACCGCGACTACATCCGCGCCTGCGTGGAGGGCAGCCTCCAGCGCCTCGGCGTGGACGTCATCGACCTGTACTACATGCACCGCCGCGATGTGAACGTGCCCATCGAGGACACCGTCGGCGCGATGGCGGAGCTCGTACAGGAAGGCAAGGTCAAGCACCTCGGCCTCAGCGAGGTCACCGGGCCCGAGCTGCGGGCCGCGCACACGGTGCACCCGATCGCGGCGCTGCAGTCGGAGTGGTCGGTGTTCTCCCGCGACGTGGAAAAGACGGCGGTGCCGGCGGCCGCGGAGCTCGGGGTGGCGTTCGTGCCGTACTCGCCGCTCGGCCGGGGCTTCCTGACCGGGGCGTTCGTGAAGGCGGACGCGGAGCTGTCGAAGGACGACTTCCGGCAGACGATGCCGCGCTTCACCGGCGAGAACGCCGAGAAGAACGCGGAGCTGCTGGCCCCGCTGCGGCAGATCGCGAACAGCCACGGCATCACCCTCGGCCAGGTGGCCCTGGCGTGGGTGCAGCAGCAGGCGGCGCTCCACGACCTGCCGGTGATCCCGATCCCGGGCACGCGCAAGCGCACCCGCGTGGAGGAGAACACGGCGGCCACCCGCATCACCCTGACCGAGGCGGAGCTGGCGACGCTGGCGCCGATCGCGGGGCAGGTGGCCGGGGGGCGGTACGCGGACATGGCGTTCACGTCGGCGGGGCGGGAGTAGCCCGGGCCCGGGAGCAATCCCTGCTACCCGACCCCGAGTTCGCGGACGGGCAGGAACCTGGCGCGCTTCAGGTCCGGCCCGTCCGCGGTGCCGGGGATCACGTAATAGCCGTGCTCCTCGCGGGGCTTGAAGAAGCCGCGGTAGCCGATGAGGAGCTCGGCGTATCCGTCCTTGTCGAGGTCGGCGCCGGCGACGTCCCAGCCGAGCTTGTCCTCGTCGGACGGGAACTTCGGGCTGCCGCCGCGGATCTTCAGGCCGTCGCGGTCGATGCGCAGCGCCTCGTCGTAGCCGTCCGGGCGGGAGAGCCGCACCAGCACCCCGCCGGCCGGCGTGTCGTCCGGGTCGCTGGTGATGAGGTCGTCGGCGCCGTCTCCGTTGAGGTCGGCGCCGGGCACCCGCGGGCAGGCGCCCATGGTCGTGTCGTCCTCGACGGCCGGCAGCGTCTTGGTGCCGCGGGGGCCGGGGCCCGCGGGGGAGCCGTGCAGGACCGTGCCATCGCGCTGCAGCAGGTCGGCGTAGCGGTCCTGGTCGAAGTGCCCGGCGCACAGCAGCCGCCGGTCCTTGTCCCGCAGCTCCGCTTCCCGGTCCTGGGCCAGTGCGGCGGTCTGGGGACCGCTGATCCCCGGCGGTACGGCGGCGAGGCCGAGGCCCTCGCGGCCGCCGCGGTAGAAGCGGGTGTCCTGCAGCCCGGCGGGCACCTGCATGGATTCGTACGGCGGGCCGTCCTCGTCCTCGCCGCCCCGCGACAGGAAGCTGCGGGTGACGAGGTCGTCGCGGCGGTCGCCGTCGAAGTCGCCGACGAAGAGGCCGTACGACTCGTCGGGGGCCAGCCAGCCTTGCTGGGAGCCGTCGAAGGACTGGGTGTGGTCGGGCTGCCCGGTGCGGGAGAACGGCCCGTACTGGATCTCGACGCAGTGGGTCTTGCGCGCCACGCCCTCGTAGAACACGCCGAGGAGCTGGCCCTCGCGCACCGCGACCAGGTCGAGGGCGCCGTTCCCGTCGAAGTCGCCGGCCGCCTGGACGGGCGCGCGATCGGCGGGCAGCCGCAGGGATGTGGGGCTGGTCAGCTTGCCGTCGCCCCAGAGGATGCGCTGGTCGGTCCAGCTGCGGTCGCGGCCGTCGGTGCGCGGCGTACGGATCAGCAGGTCGGCGTGGCCGTCGCGGTCCAGGTCGCCGGTGAACTGATTGACGCTGCTGCCGGTGAGGTCCCGGAACTGGTGCTTCGGCTCCAGCCCTCTGGCCCGGGTGCTGAGGGAGACGCTGCGGCCCGGGCCCTTGGCCGAGCCGAGCAGCAGCGAGCGGTTGTGCAGCCAGCCGCCGCCCTCCTTCGGCCGGTACCAGGCGTTGAGGTGGACGTCCGGGTAGCCGTCGCCGTTGAAGTCGCCGCGGCCGGTGGCGGCGCGGGCGGGCGGCTTCGCCGGGCGGGCGGCGGCGCGGGGTGGCGGCTCGCAGGTCGTCGGCTGCGGCTTGGTGCGCGGCGCCCGGTCGTGCTCGCCCGGGCCGGCGCCCGGGATGCCGATGGGCCGGTCGTCGTCCTCGCCCCAGAAGGCCTGGTAGAGCAGGACGTTGGCGCCCACGAGCGCCAGGGCCATGACGGCGATGACGGTGAGCCGAAGTCGCGACATGCCGCAAGTTTCCGCCGAGATGCGGAGATTGGGCAGCTCGGGCTCGTATCGGATCGGCTACGACCTTAAGGCCCGGGTTCAGAACACCCCCAGGCCCTGCGCGACCAGGATGGCCGTGAGGGCGAGGGCGGCGACGGCGGCCTCGACGGCCAGGCGCCTGCTCATCGCGGGGTCACCTCCTCGTACACGCCGAGCGCGATGCTGGTGAAGTTGTCGAGGGAGTCGGTGCCCGCGGCGAAGTAGCCGTCATGGCCCTTCGCGCCCTTCGCCGAGATGTCCTTCGCGCCGAAGCCCGCCCCTACCGGGTCGGAGCCGTGGCCGAGGCCGGCGAGGGAGACGTTCGGGATCCGGCCGATCCAGTCGGAGTCGTTACGGGCCGCCCACACCTGGGCGTGGGCGTGCAGGTCGGCGGCGGTGTCGGCGCGCATGCCCGGGGAGGCGAAGGCGACGATGTCGTCGGCGTCCTTGGGGGCCAGGCCGGCGGCGGCCTTGCCGCAGACGACGGAGCCGTAGCTGTGGCAGAGCAGCGCGGGCGGGTCGGCCGGGTCGGTGGTCGCGGTGAGGCCCTTCATGAAACTGATGAGGCGCGGCGCGCCCGCGTCCGCGAGCCGGCCGGTGGCGGCGTCGACGCCGAGGCCCTCGGGGGTGGTGTAGCCGGCCCAGACGACGACGGCGCTGTCCGGGGCCCGGTGTGCCATCGACTTCTGCAGGGCGGCGCCCTGCTTGTGGGCGTTGTGGTAGCCGCGCAGGTCGGTGTCGGACCCGGGGACGAGGACCGCGATGTGCTCGGCCTTGTCCAGATCACCGAAGACCTCGGCGATCTGCCCGCGCCCACGCGGGTCCATGGCGAGCACCTGCCGCTCCTCCAGGCGCTCCAGCTCGCCGTCGCGGGAGTCGAAGAGCGACTGGTGGTTGGCGGCGAGGCGGAGCTTCACCGGGGCGCCGTCGAGATTGCCGACGGTCGCAGGGTGGTCGGCGGCCAGCTTGCGCTGCTCGGCGGGGGAGAGGCCGTCGAAGTAGCGTGCCACCTGCGCGGGCGTGGAGGTCGCGGGGTCGAGCCCGGTCGCCTTGGCGAAGGCGGCGGAGCCGGGCGGCGGCCCGGTCATCGCCGGCTGCGACCCGGCCGCGAAACCCGCGGTGCCGGCGACGGCGGCAACACCGACGGCGGCAGAGATCAGCGTGCGCTTGAGGCGGCGGGGCTGCATGACGGTGTCTCCCTCGGTTCGGCGACGAGCTCTCTCGTCGTTCGAGGGAAGAGTGGGGTGACGATGGGTGGACGAACGTCAGACCGTGGCGCCAACCCGAAGGTCATACCTGGGTAGGGGGTGTATCAGGTACCGGGGTAGGGCGCCGTCACCGCCGCCCAGGCCTACGCCTCCCCCGGCGCCACCAGCCCCGACTCGTACGCGAAGACCACCGCCTGCGCCCGATCCCGCAGGTCCAGCTTGTGCAGCACCCGCCCAATGTGGGTCTTCACCGTCTGCTCGGCCAGCACCAGCTTCTCCGCGATCTCCGCATTCGACAGCCCCCTCGCGATCAGCTCCAGCACCTCCGTCTCCCGCGGCGTCAGCGCATTCAGCTGCAGCGACGGCTCCCCGCGCCGCGGCTGGCGGCGCTGCGTGGCGAAGTCCGCGATCAGCCGGCGGGTCACCGACGGAGCCAGCAGCGCGTCGCCCGCGGCGACGACCCGTACCGCCGAGATCAGGTCCGCAGGCGGGGCGTCCTTCAGCAGGAAGCCGCTGGCGCCCGCGCGCAGCGCCTCGTACACGTAGTCGTCGACGTCGAAGGTGGTCAGCATCAGCACCTTCGGGCGGTGGGTGACCCCGGGCGGCGGGTTGAGCAGCTGCCGGGCCGCCTCCAGGCCGTCCATCTCGGGCATCCGGACGTCCATCAGCACCACATCCGGATGCGCCCGGCGCCCCAGATCCACGCCCTCCACGCCATTGACCGCCTCGCCGACCACATCTATGTCGGTCTGCGCCGCCAGCAGCGCGGCGAAGCCGGCCCGCACCATGGCCTGGTCGTCGACGATGATCACCCGGATCGTCATGGTCCCCCTTCAGTCCCTTCCTCGCGTACCGGCGGCACCTCGCTCATCGGCAGCCGCGCCGCCACCCGGAAGCCGCCATCGGGCAGCGGACCGGTGTCCAGGTCGCCGCCCACCAGCCGCACCCGCTCGCGCATCCCGACCAGGCCGTGGCCCGTGCTCTCCGAGTCCTCCAGCGGCTCCACGGGCCGCGCGGCCGGGCCATTGACGATCAAGACGCTCAGCCGGTCGTCCCTGCCTGACACGGACACGTCGGTACGCGCCCCGGGTGCGTGTCGCACCACATTGGCGAGGGCCTCCTGCACGATCCGGTACGCGGAAAGACCCACCGCCTGCGGCAGCTCGGGCAGCGGGTCCGGCAGCGACAGCTCGACCGGCACCCCGGCCCGTACCGTCGACTCCACCAGCCCGGGCACCGCCTCAAGGCCGGGCTGCGGCTCGCGTTCGCCGCCGTTGTCCGCGCTGCGCAGCACGCCCAGCAGCCGGCGCATTTCGGCGAGCGAGGTGCGGGCGGTGTTGGCGATGGTCTCGAATTCCTCCTGCGCCGACTCCGGCAGGCCGCCGATCCGGTACGGGGCGCTGTCCGCCTGCACCGTGATCACGGACATGTGGTGGGCGACCACGTCGTGCAGCTCGCGGGCGATGCGGGCGCGCTCCTCCAGGAGGGTGCGCTGGGCCCGTTCGGCGTCGCTGAGCTGCTTCTGCTCGGAGAGCTTGCGCTGGGCCTCGCCGCGCTCGCGCAGCGCGCCGCCGAGGATGAGGACGGCGCCGGTGAGGATGAAGAGCAGGAGGTTGCTGCCGTCGCTGTACTTGGGCCGGATCTGCCCGAGCGCCAGCCCGGCGAAGCCGGTGACCAGCCACACCCCGACGAGGGTGCGGCGATTGTGCCGCAGGCCGATGGCCAGGGCGAGGAGCAGATAGCCGACTATGTACGCGGGCGGCCAGGGCCAGGAGCGGTTCAGCAGCTCGTCGCGGCCAGGAGCGGACAGCATGGTCATCAGGAACAGCGCCCCGGCCACCCCGCCCGCGAGCGAGATCCACCAGGCCTGCAGCGGCCGGGTGACGGCGAGCAGCAGCGGCACGATCTGCGCGGTCGCCAGCGCGCCGGACAGCGGCCCGTCCAGGCCGTAGTCGTTGGTGAGCACCTGGATGGTGACGGGCACGAGGATCGCGACCCCGATGAGCGCGAGCAGATACGGCGCCCGCCGCCACCGCCGGCTCTTCGCACCGGCCAGCAGCGGCGTCGCCGGATACACGGGCGTCACCAGCGCCCGCCCGAGGGCACGCACCTCCCGCACAGCGGCACGGGCCAAGCCCAGATCGGCGGTCTCCATCGCGGATCAAGGGTAGCCGTGCGGGAGTCAGAGCTCCGCCAGCAGCTCCGCCTTCTTCGCGCTGAATTCGTCGTCCGTGAGCAGGCCCGTGCGGTGCAGCTCCCCGAGGTGCCGGATCCGCTCCGCGATGTCCGCCGGGTCCGGGCGCAGGGACCCGGAGCCGGCCGGCAAGGCCGCGGGGACGGTGCCGCGCATGGCCTCCAGCACCGCCGCCGCGAAGGGCAGCGACTCGTGGACGAGGCCGTACCCGAGGCCGAAGACCACCGACGCCGGATCCTGGTCGGCGGCCGCGTCCCCGGACCCCACCGCGCCCGCGCCGCCGCGCGAGCGCAGCCGCAGATGCCCGCCGAGCGCCTCAGGGGAGCGCCACTCGACGCCCTCCAGCTCGTCCACGGGGAAGGTCTGGTCCCCGGCCTTCCACTTCGCCGACGAGGCGCCGGTCCAGAACCATCTGAACGTCACCGTCTTGCCGTCGAAAGAGGCCTTGCCGTCGTAAGCCTTGAAGTTCAGTGGCGGCGCCGGAGCTGCCACCTGATACTCCGGCGCCGGTTGGTCAGCCGCTGGATCGAGGACCCCCCGAAGCTCGTCCCGGTAGTACTCCGCGAGGGTCTCCCGGGCCCCCGGCAGCACCAGCCGGTACGGATCGCAGGACTCCTTCAACTGCCCGTCCGCCGCGTCCATCAGTGGATCGGCCCCCGGCCGCGGGGTCAGCCGCAGCGCGACCGTGCCGCGCTTTCCCGGGGCCAGATCGACCGCCGAGAGTGCGGCAAAGGGTATGCGGCGCTCGCCGAGCGCCTGCAGCAGCCTGGGTGTCCGGATCCCCCGTTCGTAGCGGATGAGCACAGAGTCCGTATCGAACTCCCAGGCGGCGTGTAGACCGTCCAGTACATCACCCATGCGGGCCATCGTAGGCGCCACTTGTCCGCTCGTCCCCCTCTGTGCGTGCGCGCCGGTTACGCGCGTTGTGTCCCTCGCTGTTCGCTCATCACCGCAGGTCCAGCGGAGCGGAGCAGTCCGCATCGGTGCCGTCGCACGTCACCGCCGGATAGCCGCCGGTGCCGATGGCGGCGAAGTTGGCCAGGCTCGCCGTGCCCTTGCGGAAGTACTCGGCGTGCCCGTGCGTCCCGTCCGCCGAGATCCGCCGCGCGCCGAAGGCCTTGGCGACGGGGTCGGAGCCGTGCCCGAGCCCGGCCACCTCCAGGTGCGGTACGTCCTGGATCCAGTCGGTCGCGCCGCGCGCCGCCCACACCCGGGCGTCGGTGTGCAGTTCCCGCGCGGTGTCCACCCGCATCCCCGGGCTGCCGGCCACCGCGATGTCGGTGACCCGGTCGGGCAGCTTCGGGGCGGCCACGCCGCAGACGACGGAGCCGTACGAATGGCAGAACAGGGCCGTGTCCGCGCTGCCCGGCAGCCCCGCCACCAGGTCCCGCAGCCGGTCCGCGCCGTCCGCGGCCAGCGGCTCGGTGGCGGCGTCCACGCCGAGGCCCTCGGGCGTCGTGTAGTCGGCCCAGGCGATCACCGCGGTGTGGGTGCCGGGGGCCTTCGCCCGCTCGGCGTTGTACAGGTCCCGGGCCATGCCCGCGGGGGCCGCGTACGGCTTCCACGGCTTGTCGTACGTGGACAGGTCGGTGTCCACGCCCGGCACCACCACCGACACCCGCTGGGCGGTGTCCAGGTCGCCGAGGACCTCCGCCACCCGGCCGCGGCCGGTCGGATCGAAGGCGAGCACCTGGCGGCCCTCGCGCAGCAGCCCGTCGATCCGCTTGAGCCGCTGCTTGGCTTCCGTACGGCCCTCGGGGGAGAGCCGCCCGTCGTGGATACGGGCCCGCTCGGCCTCGCGTGCCTTGGTCATGGCGACGCGGTTGGCCTGGTAGCGCAGCTCGACGGGGGCGCCGTTGAGATTGCCCACGACGTACGGGAAACGCTCCGCGAGCCGCTCGGACTGCGGCCCGTCGAGCCCGCGGAAGAAGCCGCCGACCGCGTCGGGCGCCGCCTGCGGCGACGGCAGGTCGCGCCCGGCGACCTTGGCATCGCCCCACTTGGCGAGCTCGGCCGCCTGCGGGCTGCGCAGCACCTGGTTGGCGCGGGCCGCGGTCCAGCCGGAGGTGGCGAAGAGCCCGACGACCACCGCGATGACGAGCACGGCTCGGCGCACGGTGGAAGCGGTGGTTTTGGAGCGGAACTCCGCGAAGGCAATCACTGGAGGGAAACCCTAGGGGACATCGGGTGCGAGTGAGGGGTGAGCCAGGTCACGTATGACCGGGCTCACCCCTCCCGTACAGCAATTGGGCTTACGCGTCCCCTCCGGCCGCGCCCGGGTCGGCCGCGCTGACGTCCAGGAGCTGATAGCGGTCGATCGCCTGCTTCAGCACCGAGCGGTCGACCTTGCCCTCATTGGCCAGCTCGGTCAGGACGCCGACCACGATCGACGGGGCGTCGATGTGGAAGAAGCGGCGGGCGGCGCCGCGGGTGTCGGCGAAGCCGAAGCCGTCCGCGCCCAGGGACTGGTAGGTGCCGGGGACCCAGCGGGCGATCTGGTCGGGGACCGAGCGCATCCAGTCGGAGACGGCGACCTTCGGGCCCTGCGCGTCGGCCAGCTTCGTGGTGACGTACGGGACGCGCTGCTCCTCCTCCGGGTGCAGCAGGTTGTGCCGCTCGACGTCCACGGCCTCGCGGCGCAGCTCGTTCCACGACGTGGCGGACCACACATCCGCCTTGACGCCCCACTCGTCGGCGAGGATCTGCTGCGCCTCGAGGGCCCAGGGGACCGCCACGCCGGACGCGAGGATCTGCGCCGGTACGGACCCGGTCTGGCCCTCGCTGAGCTTGTACAGGCCCTTGAGGATGCCCTCGGCGTCGACGTTCTCCGGCTCGGCCGGGTGCACGATCGGCTCGTTGTAGACCGTCAGGTAGTAGAAGACGTCCTCGCCGTGCGGGTGCTCGGGCGAGGAGCCGTACATGCGGCGGAGGCCGTCCTTGACGATGTGGGCGATCTCGTAGCCGTACGCCGGGTCGTACGCGACCGCCGCCGGGTTCGTCGAGGCCAGCAGCTGCGAATGCCCGTCGGCGTGCTGCAGGCCCTCGCCGGTCAGGGTCGTACGGCCCGCGGTGGCGCCGATGACGAAGCCGCGGGACAGCTGGTCGGCCATCGCCCAGAACTGGTCGCCGGTGCGCTGGAAGCCGAACATCGAGTAGAAGACATAGACCGGGATCAGCGGCTCGCCGTGGGTGGAGTAGGCGGATCCGGCGGCGGTGAGGGCGGCCGTGCAGCCCGCCTCCGTGATGCCGTCGTGGATCAGCTGGCCGGTCGGCGACTCCTTGTAGGCGAGGAGCAGCTCGCGGTCCACGGACTCGTAGCTCTGGCCCAGCGGGTTGTAAATCTTGGCGCTCGGGAAGAACGAGTCCATGCCGAAGGTCCGGTACTCGTCGGGCGCGATCGGCACGAAGCGCTTGCCGATCTCCTTGTCCCGCATCAGGTCCTTGAGCAGCCGCACGAAGGCCATGGTGGTGGCGATCGCCTGCTGCCCGGAGCCCTTCTTCACGGGCGCGTAGGCCTTCTCGTCGGGCAGCGTGAGCGGCTTGCTGCGCACCACCCGCGTCGGTACGTACCCGTCCAGCTGCTTGCGCTGGTCGTGCATGTACTGGATCTCTTCGGAATTGCGGCCCGGGTGGTAGTACGGCGGCACGCCGTCCTCGAGGTCCTTGTCCGGGATCGGCAGGTGCAGCCGGTCGCGGAAGCGCTTGAGGTCGTCGACCGTGAGCTTCTTCATCTGGTGGGTCGCGTTGCGGCCCTCGAAGTTCGGGCCGAGCGTCCAGCCCTTGACCGTCTGGGCGAGGATGACGGTCGGCTGGCCCTTGTGCTCCACGGCGGCCTTGAAGGCGGCGTAGACCTTCTTGTGGTCGTGGCCGCCGCGGCCCAGGTGCAGCAGCTGGTCGTCCGTAAGCCCCTCGGCCATCTTGCGCAGCCGGACGTCGTCGCCGAAGAAGTGCTCGCGGATGTAGTCGCCGGTCTCGGTGGCGTACGTCTGGAACTGGCCGTCCGGGGTGGTGTTCATCTTGTTGACCAGCACGCCGTCGCGGTCCTGGGCCAGCAGCGGGTCCCAGGAGCGGTCCCAGATGAGCTTGATGACATTCCAGCCGGCGCCGCGGAAGTACGACTCCAGCTCCTGGATGATCTTGCCATTGCCGCGCACCGGCCCGTCGAGGCGCTGCAGGTTGCAGTTCACGACGAAGGTGAGGTTGTCCAGGCCCTCGCGGGCGGGGAGGGAGAGCTGGCCGAGCGACTCGGGCTCGTCCATCTCGCCGTCGCCGAGGAAGGCCCAGACGTGGGACTTCGAGGTGTCGGCGATGCCGCGGGCTTCCATGTAGCGGTTGATGCGCGCCTGGTGGATGGCGCCGAGCGGGCCGAGGCCCATGGAGACGGTGGGGAACTCCCAGAAGTCCGGCATGTTCCGCGGGTGCGGGTAGCTGGACAGCCCGTTCGGGGCCTTGGAGTGCTCCTGCCGGAAGCCGTCCAGCTGGGCCTCGCTGAGGCGGTCGAGCAGGAAGGCGCGGGCGTAGATGCCGGGGGAGGCGTGGCCCTGGAAATAGACCTGGTCGCCGCCGTCGCCGGCGTCCTTGCCGCGGAAGAAGTGGTTGAAGCCCACGTCGTAGAGGGACGCGGAGGAGGCGAAGGTGGCGATGTGGCCGCCGACGCCGATGCCGGGCCGCTGGGCGCGGGAGACCATGACGGCGGCGTTCCAGCGGGTCGCGTTGAGGACCTTGCGCTCGATCTCCTCATTGCCCGGGAAGAACGGCTCGTCCTTGGTGGCGATGGTGTTGACGTAGTCCGTCGACCGCATCTCGGGGACGGCCACGCGCTTCTCGCGGGCCCGCTCGATCAGCCGCAGCATGAGATAGCGGGCGCGCTCGCGGCCGCGCTCGTCCACGGCCGCGTCGAGGGAGTCGAGCCACTCCTGGGTCTCTTCGGGATCAAAGTCCGGGACCTGGCTGGGCAGACCGCCAATGATGATCGGGTTGCGATCGGATCCGGAAGCCACGCTGTTCCTTCGCTTTTCGGTCGGGGCGGGTCGGTGCGGTGGGTACGCGCCGCCCGCGGGCGGCGCCCGCTATCGGGTACTGCCATCGTGTACTGCGGTGGCCGTTACGTCATCTCTACCGAGGGGTAACCCGGCGTCGGTCCAGCGGCCGTACACCCAAATCGCCACCCTACCTCCCAGGCCGGACGAGCCGGACGTGCGCCCGTTCGGCCCCTGACCGGGCGTTCGGGGACAAAATGCGTCCGATCCCCGCACCGCTTTGGCAGCAGAGGCGGGCAACGTCAACGTTTGGGCGGGATCGGCCGCCGGGTACTTGCGCGATTCGCGCTGCCCGTGTGGACTACGGCCAGTACCCGCACACGCGCGGGTGCTGACATGCACCTAAAACGAGCAGGAGGAAATCCGTGAGCGCGACCGCGGACCACGCGGAAAAGAGTCTGGCCGAACGGCTGGGCTTCAAGTCCGGACAGGTGGTCCAGGAGATCGGCTACGACGAAAGCGATGCCGATCAGGAGCTCCGCGATCAAGTCGAGGAGACCATCGGCCAGGCCCTCGTCGACGAGGACTATGACGATGTGGCCGACGCCGTGCTGCTCTGGTTCCGCGACGACGACGGCGATCTGACCGACTCGCTCGTGGACAACCTCCAGTACCTCGAGGAGGGCGGGCACATCGTGCTGCTCACGCCGAAGACCGGCCGTGAGGGGTACGTGGAGGCGAGCGAGATCAGCGAGGCGGTCAAGACCGCGGGCCTGACCTCGTCGAAGAGCGTCAGCGCGGGCAAGGACTGGACGGGCAGCCGGCTGGCGACCCCGAAGACCGCGAGGCGCTAGGCGCTGGGCCCTGCGCGTGGGCCGGGCGGGCGGCCAGGGGTACGCCGTCGGGTGCCAGACTGGGCGCATGTCACCCGCGATCCCGCCACGCACACCTCCGCCCGCCGTAGGCGAACCGGCCCCGGACTTCACGCTGCGTACCCAGCACGGGGAGCCGGTCCGCCTCGCGGACCTGCGCGGGGAGCGGCACACCGTCCTCGTGTTCTTCCCCTTCGCGTTCACCAGCGTCTGCACCGGCGAGCTGCGGGCGCTGCGCGACGCGCAGGCCCGGTTCGTGAACAACGACGTGCAGCTGCTCGCCGTCTCCTGCGACTCGATGCACGCGCTGCGGGTGTTCGCCGAGCAGGAGGGCATCGACTACCCGCTGCTGAGTGATTTCTGGCCGCACGGGAACGTATCCAACGCCTACGGAGTCTTCGATGATGAGAAGGGCTGCGCCGTGCGCGGCACCTTCGTCATCGACAAGACCGGCGTGATCCGCTGGGTCGTGGTCAACGATCTGCCGGACGCGCGGGACCTGAACGACTACGTTAAGGCGCTCGACAGCCTGTAACACTTCGGATTTGGGAGGACCCGTGGGAGTCAGTCTCAGCAAGGGCGGCAACGTCTCCTTGAGCAAGGAGGCACCTGGCCTCACCGCGGTGATCGTCGGTCTCGGCTGGGACGCCCGTACGACCACCGGCAATGACTTCGACCTGGACGCCAGCGCGCTGCTGACCGGCGCGGACGGCAAGGTCGTCTCCGACCAGCACTTCATCTTCTTCAACAACCTCAAGTCCCCGGACGGCTCCGTGGAGCACACCGGCGACAACCTCACGGGTGAGGGCGAGGGAGACGACGAGCAGGTCAAGGTCAATCTGGCGGGTGTGCCGGCGGACGTCGACAAGATCGTCTTCCCGGTGTCGATCTACGAGGCGGAGTCGCGCCAGCAGTCCTTCGGCCAGGTGCGCAATGCGTTCATCCGCGTCGTGAACCAGGCCGACAACAACGAAATCGCCCGCTACGACCTGAGCGAGGACGCCTCGACCGAGACCGCCATGGTCTTCGGCGAGCTGTACCGGAACGGCGCGGAGTGGAAGTTCCGTGCGGTGGGTCAGGGCTATGCGTCGGGGCTGCGCGGCATCGCGCAGGATTTCGGCGTCAACGTCTGAGCGGGTAGCAACCCGCGATCACAGCAGCGGTCGGCGCCTGCCCGGTGCCGCCTCCCCCGGGTTGTCCACAGGGGGAGGCGGCGCCGGGTCGTCGTTTGAGACGCTTGGCACGACTCGGATGGCAGCAGCATCCAGGAGGGGACAGCAGAAATGGGCGTAACACTGGCCAAGGGGGGCAATGTCTCCCTCTCCAAGGCGGCGCCGAACCTCACCCAGGTGATGGTCGGCCTCGGCTGGGACGCGCGCTCCACGACGGGCGCGGACTTCGACCTCGACGCGAGCGCGCTGCTCTGCGGCGCCGACGGCCGCGTCCTCGGCGACGAGTACTTCATCTTCTACAACAACCTCAAGTCCCCCGACGGCTCAGTGGAGCACACCGGGGACAACCTCACGGGTGAGGGCGAGGGCGACGACGAGTCGCTGATCCTCGACCTGCAGACCGTGCCCGCGGCGGTCCAGAAGATCGTCTTCCCGGTGTCGATCCACGATGCGGAGCTGCGCGGCCAGGCATTCGGCCAGGTCAGCAATGCCTTCATCCGCGTGGTGAACCAGGCGGACGGCGCCGAGCTCGCGCGCTACGACCTGAGTGAGGATGCCTCCACGGAGACTGCGATGATCTTCGGAGAGGTTTACCGGCGTGGCGATGAGTGGAAGTTCCGGGCTGTCGGACAGGGGTACGCGTCGGGTCTGCGCGGTATCGCTCTAGACTTCGGCGTCAACGTTGCTTAAAGCTCGGGCAAAACTGCCGGCATAGATCGGATTGGACAGCAAGTGATCTGGAGAACGTTCGGCTGGTCCTTCGGCGTCACCGTCGCGGGCCTCGCCGCTGCCGCTTACTTCTGGGGCTGGCAGGGCTTCGCCGTCGTGGCGATCCTGTCGATCCTGGAGATCTCGCTGTCGTTCGACAACGCGGTGGTCAATGCCGGCGTGCTGAAGAAGATGAACGCCTTCTGGCAGAAGATCTTCCTCACCATCGGCATCCTCATCGCCGTCTTCGGCATGCGGCTGGTCTTCCCCGTGGTGATCGTGGCGGTCACGGCCAGCCTGAACCCGATCGACGCCGTGCAGCTGGCGATCGACAACCCCGACAAGTACGAGCAGCTGGTCACCGACGCGCATCCGGCGATCGCGGCGTTCGGCGGCATGTTCCTGCTGATGATCTTCCTTGAGTTCATCTTCGATGATCATGAGCACAAGTGGCTGACCTGGATCGAGAAGCCGCTGTCCCGCTTCGGCCGGATCGACGCCATCTCGGTCTGCATCGCCCTGATCGCGCTGCTCGTCTCGGCCACCACCATCGCCACCACCGCGGCTCAGCACGGCGGCGCGCATGTCGACAAGTCCGGCACCGTCATGCTGGCCGGCATCGCCGGCCTGATCACGTATCTGATCGTCGGCGGGCTCTCCAGCCACTTCGAGCACAAGATCGAGGAGGATGAGGAGCGCGAGCACGAGGAAGAGGAGGCCGCGAAGCGGGCCGGGAAGCAGCCGACCGTGGTCGGGCTGGCCGGCAAGGCGGCGTTCTTCATGTTCCTCTACCTCGAGGTGCTGGACGCGTCGTTCTCCTTCGACGGCGTCATCGGCGCCTTCGCCATCACGAACCACATCTTCTGGATGGCGCTCGGCCTCGGCATCGGCGCGATGTACGTCCGGTCGCTCACGGTCTACCTGGTCCGCGAGGGCACCCTCGATGACTACGTCTACCTGGAGCACGGCGCGCACTACGCGATCGGCGCCCTCGCCGTCCTGCTGATGGTCACCATCAAGTGGCACATCCACGAGGTCATCACCGGCCTCATCGGCGTGGGCCTGATCGCCGCGTCCTTCTACTCCTCGGTGCGGCGCAATCGCCGCATCGCCGCGGAGGAGGGCGACGGCGAGGACCCTAAGGGCGAGAAGTCGGAGGTTGCTTCTGGCGTCCGCTGAGGAAGGCTAAGAGTGCGGGGCGGTTGCCGGAGACGTCCGGCGGCTGCCCCGCAGTCGTTCGCTGTTCAGGTGGGGTCAGGGGAGGGTGCGGGCCATGGGGTTCTGGGGAAACTGGCGGCGCGAAGGGGTGCGGCAGTTCGACAGCGTCGGCGCGTCGTATTCGGTGCAGCTCACCAAGCGCAATCCGGTGGTGTCGCTGGCCAAGCAGGACGCCGACCGCGGCCATCTGCGGGTGAACCTCTCCTGGCGGATGCGCTCGTCGGACGTCGACGACTTCACCACCCGGCGGCGGCGCTCCAGCGGCGGCGGGCTGCTGCGGCATCCGTCGAAGCTGTTCCGGCCCGAGATGCCCACCCCGCAGACCCAGGCGATGGTCAATGTCGACCTGGACCTGGCCTGCATGTACGAGCTCACCAGCGGCGCGCGCGGCGTGGTCCAGCCGCTCGGCAACTTCCTCGGCGACATCAACTCCCCGCCGTACGTGAAGCTCAGCGGCGACGACCGCTTCGGCTCGGGCTCCGGCGAGACGGTCTACATCAACATGGACCACAAGGACGAGTTCAAGCGCCTGCTCATCTTCGTCTACATCTACGACGGCACCCCCGCCTTCGACCGTACGCAAGCGATCGTCACGCTCTACCCGAGCTCGGGCCCGCGCGTCGAAATCCGCCTGGACGAACGGGCCCCGGAGGCCCGGTCCTGCGCGGTGGTGATGATCGAGAACAACAAGGGCGAGATCACGGTGCGACGGGAAGTGAAGTACGTGTACGGCTTCCAGTCGGAGTTGGACCGGTTGTATGGGTGGGGCTTGCAGTGGGGGCGCGGGTACAAGAGCCAGGTGTGAGCGCTGGCAGCCCTGGCCTCGACACCCGCTCCCGACTCTGCCTAAACCCTGCCCGCCGCCTCTTGGCGGCGCGGAGCGCCGCAGCAGCCGGGCCGCGGAGCGGCGCTAACGGCCGATGAACTGCGGGCCTTGGGGCGGGAGCGTAAACGCGGGCGGGTAGCCATACGCGGCTGCGGGCTGACGCGCGCCCGCAGCCGGCGCGGAAGCCGCAGCGCTCGCCGCAGGCGCAGACGCAGCCGCCGCCGGCTCACCGGCAGGCGACTCATCCACCGCCACCCCGAACTCCGTGGCGAGCCCGATCAACCCCGACTCGTACCCCTGCCCCAGCGCCCGGAACTTCCACTCACCCCCACGCCGGTAGAACTCCCCGCAGATCAGCGCCGACTCCGACCCGGTCTCCGGCGCGATATCGAAGTACGCGAACGGCTCCGCAGCCCCCGCCCCGGCAGGGGCGAGCGCATCATGCAGCTCCAGCCGCAGATCCTTCACCTGGCCAAAGGTCCCCGGATCATCCGGATCCGTGGACGCCGCCAGCACCAGCTGGTCGACGGACGCCGGCTGCCGGGCGAGCTGCGCCTCGACGGTGTCGGTGTACCGGTCCCCGTGCCGCTTCTTCGGCAGCTTGCGGGCAAGGCCCGAAGGGTGCCGGGGCTGGTTGTAGAAGACGAAGTCCTCGTCCGAGCGGACGGTGCCCTCATCGCCGATGAGCAGCAGCGAGGCGTCCACGTCGGGCACCCCCACGCCGGGTGTCCAGCGCAGCACGGCCCGTACGGCCGCGGCCTGCACGGTGAGGTTGGACCCTTTCGCCATCGCCTGCGTCATGGTCGTATCCTGCCCTCTCGCCCTGCTCAAGGACAACGCGGGGTTCCCCGAGCCGGCTCGGGACCGCAGGTCAATGTCGACAGGCGGTTACGAGGATTTCATCCGCGGGGGGAACGTTTCGGCCACTGCTGCTCGTACTCTTACCCGGCCGGGCTATGGCAAAGGGCCAGTAAAAAGGGGGAATGTATGCGGCACTTCGGGCACCTTGCTCCTGATATAAGGGCGGGTCTCTTTTACCGGGACCCGGTGGAATTCACCGCGGATTCGCCGGCCCGCACCCTGTCCTGCGCGCTCGGCGCCACGCTCTACACGCCCGCGACCCGGCCCTCCCTGGCCGCCGACATCGTGAAGCAGGCCGACCGCGGCGTGGTCTCGATGGTGCTGTGCCTGGAGGACGCGATAGCCGACGACGAGGTCGGCTCGGCCGAGGCCAACATCATCCGCCAGCTCACCACCCTCGCGGAGGACGAGCGGCGGGAGCTCCCCATGCTCTTCGTCCGCGTCCGCGAGCCGGAGCAGATCACCGGTCTGACCGCCCGCCTCGGCCCGGCGGTGCGGCTGCTGTCCGGATTTGTGCTGCCGAAGTTCACCGAGGCCAGGGGTGTGCCGTTCCTGGAGGCGCTGACCGCCGCGGAGGAGGCCAGCGGCCGCCGGCTCTTCGCGATGCCGGTCCTGGAGTCCCCCGAGCTGCTGCACCTGGAGACCCGGGCGGCGACGCTGGCCGGCGTCGCGGCGGTGGTGGACAAGTACCGCGAGCGGGTGCTCGCGCTGCGGCTCGGCGTGACGGACTTCGGGGCGGCGTACGGGCTGCGGCGCGCGCCGGACATCACGGCGTACGACGTCCAGCTGATCGCGTCGGTGATCGCGGACGTGGTGAATGTGCTGGGGCGGGCGGACGGCACCGGCTTCACGGTGACCGGCCCGGTGTGGGAGTACTTCCGCCCGTACGAGCGGATCTTCAAGCCGCAGCTGCGGCGGAGTCCCTTCGGGACCGGGCCGCTGGAGCAGTTCCGGGCCGCGCTGATCGAGCACGACATCGACGGGCTGCTGCGCGAGATCGAGCTCGACCGCGCGAACGGGCTGCAGGGCAAGACCTGCATCCACCCCAGCCATGTCGCGCCGGTGCATGCGCTGAGCGTGGTCAGCCACGAGGAGTTCCAGGACGCGACGGATATCTTGCGGCAGGAGGCGGAGGGCGGCGGCGTGCTGCGCTCCGCGTACACGAACAAGATGAACGAGGCCCGGCCGCACCAGGCCTGGGCGCGCCGCACACTGCAGCGGGCGGAGGTCTTCGGGGTCGCCCGGGAAGACGTGACCTTCGTGGAGCTGCTGACCGCGGGGCTGAAGGGGGTCGCGTGAGCGGCGGGAACGGGGTCGGGAACGTGAACGGGACCGGAAACTGGACCGGGGAGTGGGTCGCCGAGCGGCTCGGCGTCTCGCTGACGGGGTCGGCGGAGCTGCGGTCGCTGCTGGGGCTTGCGCTGCGGCGCAATCCGCGGCGGGCGCACCTGCTCGTATCGAATGTGCTCGGCAAGCATGTGCCGCAGGACCCGTCGGTCGTGTACGGGGCCGGGGTGCGGCTCGGGGAGGCCGTGCGATCCGCGCTGGGCGCGGAGGATGCGGGGCGGTCGGTGGTGCTCGGCTATGCCGAGACGGCGACCGGTCTCGGGCACGCCGCGGCTGACGGTCTGGGGGCGGCGGCGTATCTGCACTCCACGCGGCGGCGGGTGCCGGGCGTGCGGCAGGCGGGGGGCTTCGAGGAGGAGCACAGCCACGCGACGTCGCACCTGGTGCTGCCGGAGGATGCCGGGCTGCTTGCCGGGTGCGGGCCGCTGGTGCTCGTCGACGACGAGCTGTCCACGGGGCGGACGATCTGCAACACGATCGCCGCGTTGCAGGCGGCGTATGAGCGGGAGCGGTATGTCGTCGCGTCGCTGGTCGACCTGCGGTCGGCGGAGTCGCGGCAGGCGATGGAGAAGTTCGCGGCCGACCTCGGGGCGCGAGTCGACGTGGTCGCGCTGGCGAGCGGCGAGGTGTCGCTGCCTGAGGGGGTGCTTGCGCGCGGCCAGGCCCTGGTCGCCGAGGCGGACGCTCTCCCCACCCACCCGCCCGCTGAACTCGCTCGAGAGGGTGGGTCGGAGACTGAGGCGGCGCCGCCGGGACGGGCCGGTGCGGCGCGGCCGGGCGGGTCCGGCGCGTTGCGAGCGAGCGGGGCCGGGGCGGCGGGGGCTGATCGGTCGGAGACCGAAGCGGCGCGAGCCGGCGGGGCAGGGACCGGTGCGGCGGGGGCTGATCGGTCGGAGACCGAGGCGGCGCGAGCCGGCGGGGCAGGGACCGGTGTGGCGCGGGCTGATCGGTCGGAGACCGAGGCGGCGCGAGCCGGCGAGGTCGACCGCGAAGCGATACGTGTCGATCTCGGCTGGCCGGAAGGCCTCCCGGACGGCGGCCGCCACGGCTTCCTGCCGGAACATCGCGAACGGCTGGAGTCGGCCCTGCCGGAGATGGCGGTCCGGCTGGCCGAGAGCCTCGCGGGTACCAAGGCTGCGGGCGGTCGGGCCGCCCGAGGGGCGGCACCCGTCCCACCGGAAGCCGGACCGCAGGCCGCGTACGGGACCGGCGCCGAGGACGAGTCGCGCGCACACCGCGCGCATCGCGCCCTGCGCGTCCTCGTGCTCGGCACCGAAGAGCTCATGTACGCCCCCCTCCGCCTCGCCCGCGCCCTGCAGGCCCACCTGGGCGACCGTGCTGAGATACGTTTCTCCACCACCACCCGCTCGCCCGTCCTGGCCGTCGACGACCCGGGATACGCGATCCGTACCCGCCTCGCCTTCCCCTCCCACGACGCCCCCGACGACGGCCCCGGCGAGCGCTACGCCTACAACGTCGCCGCCCCCACCGGCGAAACCGGATTCGACGCGATCGTCGCCGTCACCGACACCCACGGCGACACCCCGGAGCTGCACGCCCAAGGCGGCCTCCTCGATCGCCTCGCCGCTCACACCCACCGACTGCTTCTCGCCGTCATCCCCTCGCACCGCCCCCTGCCGCAGGCACTGCGCGGGCCGGAGTTCTCCTCCTACGCCCCCGACGAAGTCGGCTGGCTGCTGAAGGACCTCTCCGATGTCACGCTCGAAGCCCCCACCGAGGAGCGCGAGGAGGCCATCCAGCAGGGCGGGGCGCACTACGCCGAGTCGCTGCCGGTGGAATACCAGCCGAGCCCCGCCTACCAGGCGCTCTTCCACAGCGCCCTCGAGGACTCCGCCCCTCGCATCGCCCACGCCGTCGCCACCGTCACCGAGACGGTTCTCGCCGAGCGGTCGAAGCGCCCCGTCCTCGTCTCGCTCGCCCGCGCGGGCACCCCCGTCGGCATCCTCATGCGCCGCTGGGCGCGGCACGCGCACGGGCTCGAACTCGCCCACTACGCCGTCTCCATCGTCCGCGGCCGCGGCATCGACGCCACCGCGCTCGACTGGCTGGCCCGGCACCACGACCCGGCCGACGTGGTCTTCGTCGACGGCTGGACCGGCAAGGGCGCGATCACCCGCGAGCTCGCCGAGGCGCTCGCCGGGCACCCCGGCTTCGACCCCCGCATCGCCGTCCTCGCCGACCCGGGCCGCTGCGTCGATACGTACGGCACCCGCGAGGACTTCCTCATCCCCTCCGCCTGCCTCAACTCCACCGTCTCCGGGCTCATTTCACGCACCGTCCTGCGCGCCGACCTGACCGGGCCTGGGGAGTTCCACGGCGCGAAGTTCTATCGCGAGCTGGCCGGCGCCGACCTCTCCGGCCACTTCCTCGACGCGATCTCCGCCCGCTTCCCCGACCCCGGGGACGTACGCCCCATGCCGGAGCCCGACTCCGCCGAGCGCAAGCCCACCTGGGAAGGCTGGGCGGCCGTCGAGCGGATCAGCGAGGCGTACGGGATCGGCAACGTCAATCTCGTCAAGCCCGGCGTCGGCGAGACGACCCGCGTGCTGCTCCGCCGCGTGCCTTGGAAGGTGCTGGTCAAGCGGGGTGCGGGCGTCGACGTCGAGCATGTGCGGCTGCTGGCGCGGCAGCGCGGGGTGCCGGTCGAGGAGGCCGACGGGCTGCCGTACACGTGCGTCGGGCTGATCCACCCCCAATACACGCGCGGCGCCACCGGCGCCGACGGAAAGGCCGCCGCCCAGTGAGCACCACCATGGTCGCCAGCGACCTCGACCGCACCCTCATCTACTCCGCCGCCGCACTGGAGTTGACCGGCCCGGACGCCGACGCGCCGCGCCTCCTGTGCGTCGAGGTGTACCAGGGCAAGCCGCTCTCCTTCATGACCGAGGCCGCCGCCGCGCACCTCACGGAGCTCGCCGGCGCCTTCGTCCCCGTCACCACCCGCACCCGCGCCCAGTACGCCCGCGTCCACCTCCCCGGCCCGCCCCCGCGGCACGCGATCTGCGCCAACGGCGGGCACCTCCTCGTCGACGGCGTCTCCGACCCGGACTGGCAGGCCGAGGTCCGCCGCACCCTCGACGCCGGCTGCGCGCCTCTCGCCGAGATCCGCGAGCACCTGGCCCGTACCACCGCCGACGCCTCCTGGCCGCGCAAGCAGCGCACCGCGGAAGACCTCTTCGAGGTCCTGGTCGTCGAGCGGGCCGAGCTCCCGGAGGCGTGGGTGAAGGACTTCGCCGGGTGGGCGGACGAGCGCGGCTGGACCGTATCGCTGCAGGGCCGCAAGCTCTACGCCGTGCCGCGTCCGCTCACCAAGAGCGCCGCGGTGGCGGAGCTCGTCCGCCGTACGGGCGCGACCACCGTCCTCACCGCGGGCGACTCCCTCCTCGATACGGACCTCCTCCTCGCCGGCGACCGCGGCTGGCGGCCGGGGCACGGGGAGCTGGCCGACCAAGGCTGGACCGCGCCGCACGTCGCCGCGCTCGCCGAGCGCGGCGCGGCCGCGGGCGAGCGGATTCTGCGCGACATGGCGGCCGCGGCGGTGGCAGGATTCCGGGCATGAGTACTCCCGGCACTCCCGCCCACGACAAGCGCCCCGAGCAGTCCCCCGAGCTCTACCAGTACGTACTCGACCACAACCCGCCCCTCGACGCCGTCCAGCGCGACCTGGTCGAGCTCACCCAGGCCCGCTTCCCCGACCGCGCCGGGATGCAGTCGGCGCAGGAGCAGGGTCCGCTGCTGGCGTTCCTGGTCCGGCTGATCGACGCGAAGCATGTGGTCGAGGTCGGCGTCTTCACCGGATTCTCGTCGCTGGCGATGGCGCAGGCCCTGCCGCCCGCGCCCGAGGGGCGGCTGATCGCCCTGGACGTGTCGGAGGACTTCACGGCGCTGGCCCGCGAGGCGTGGGAGAAGTCCGGTGTCGCCGACCGCGTCGAGCTGCGCATCGGCCCGGCGCTGGAGTCGCTGCGGGCGATGCCCACCGAGCCGCACATCGACCTCGCCTTCGTCGACGCGGACAAGGAGCCCTACATCGACTACTGGGAGGAACTGGTTCCGCGGATGCGCCCCGGCGGCCTGATCGTCGCGGACAACGTCCTCTACCGCGGCTCCGTCATCGACCCGCAGGCCGCGGCGGGCGGCGCGGCAATCCGGGCGTTCAACGACCATGTGGCCGCTGACGCCCGGATGGACGCCGTCCTGCTGACCGTAGCGGACGGCCTGACGCTGGCGCGCAAGAAGTAGCTTTTACGCCACCGTCGTGTGGTGCTCCCGCCCCTCCGCGAGCGCCCGCTCGGGATTGCGGGTGCGCCAGTACGGATTGTCATGCGGCAGCCCGCCGCTGACCCGCCCGTACATGCCGAAGGTCAGCAGCACCAGCCCCATGATGAAGCTGAAGATGACGTTGGGCATGCGGAAGGCCAGGATGTTGAAACTGGTCTGCAGCACCGCGAGATTGACGAAGCCGCTGAGCAGGAACGCCGCGCCCAGAATCATGTTGAGCGTGGAAGCGAAGTTGCCGCCGCGATACGCGCCGTAGAGCAGCAGCAGCCCGACCGCGATGGAGAGGGTGGACAGGGCGCCGTTGGTGTTCAGCCCCATCGTGGTGTCGCCCTCGCGGGAGAAGAACCACACGCGATTGAAGAGCCCGAGCACGCCGAACACCAGCAGCCCGAGCCCGGCGACGCCGGCACCCGCGCGATAGACATTGGACAGGGCATGGTCCTGCGGCAGATGCTCATCGAGCTTCGTACGATGCGCCAGACTGCCGAACTGCACCCCGCGCTCATGCAACGCATCACGCGAGCCGAGCACGGGCCCGGTCGGCGCGCCCGCGAGCGGATGCGGGGTGCCGTCCAGGGAATGGCTGAGATGGGTGGGGGTGGCCATGGCTCCGACCTCCTTGGTGGGGGGAGAGGCCGTACGTATCCCAAGCATCCGCCCGGGGCGCGGGGGCGGGCAAATTGTCCGTTACGTACGGTAATCCCGGCCGCCGCCCCCGTTACCCTTCGTGCCCGCCCGGCTATCCTGTTGCCCATGCCCCGATACGAGTATCGCTGCAGGTCATGCGGCACGACCTTCGAACTGAACCGTCCGATGTCCCAGTCCTCAGCCCCGGCGCCGTGCCCGGAGGGCCATGGCGACGCGGTGAAGCTGCTGTCGACGGTGGCTGTGGGCGGGGTGGCGGCCGCGGGCCCGGCCCCGGCTCCGCAGGGCGGCGGTGGCGGCGGGTGCTGCGGCGGGGGCTGCTGCTCGTAAAGACGAGGGCTGGGCCTTAACCCCGCCCGCTCATCTCATCCCTGATCGCCTGCACCACCCGTGCCACCGTCTCCCGGATCGCCTCGGTCTCGGTGAGGAAGTGCCAGTAGTCCGGGTGCTTCCCGGTGAGGCCCGCGACGGCGCGGTCCAGGCGCTCCACCGACTGGTCCAGCGGCTGCGCATGCCGCGGGTCCGGATTGGCGCGCCCGGTCATCGCCAGCCGCTGGGCGTCGCGGATGGCGAAGCGGGTCTTGTCGACCTCGGCGGAGTGGTCCTTCTGCACCTCGTTGAGGCGGCGGAGCCGGTCGCCGGCGGCGGTGACGGCCTCGTCGGTGTCGTTGAGCAGCGCGCGTACGGTGCCGAGCAGGGCCGTGGTGTCCGGCCAGCGCTGGTCATTGCGGGCGCGGGAGGCCTCGCGGATCTTCTCCTCGGCCTGCGCGACAGCCTGCTTCGCCTGCTCCGGTACGGCCTGCAGATCCTGCCAGCAGGCCAGGGCGAACCGGCGCCGCAGCTCGCTGAGGATCGGCCCGACGCCCTCGGCTCTCGTGCCCAGCGCCTGGGCCCGCGTGCGTAGGCTGACCAGGCGTTTGTCCATGTCCGCCGCCTTCTTCGGCAGCTGCTCGGCCTCGCCGCGCAGCGCCTCCGCGGTCCGCTGGACCTCGACCGCGCGGTGGATGGTCTCCGGCACGCCGTGCCGGCCTGCGCCCTCGTTGAGCTTGGTCAGTTCGGGGCCGAGCGCGGCGAGCCGGGCCGCCAGGTCGTCGGCCTTGAAGCCCTCGGCCCGTACCGCGTCGAGGGCATTGCTCGCCGCGAGCAGCCCCTGCCGGGCGCGCTCGACGGCGGGGGCGAGGCGGGCGAGCTGGGTCTCGGCGTCCTGGAGCAGGGGGCCGAGGGAGTGGGCGAAGTGGTTGAGGTCGGCGCGGACCCGTTCGAGCTCGTTGGTGGACTGCTGCAGCTCGTGCCGCGCCTGGGCGGCGGTCCCCGGGGCGAGGTCGTCCCGGTCGAGGTCATGCGCGTCGACGGCGGTGATGTAGGTCTGGCTGACGCGGTCGATGCGCTGCCCGAGCGTGGCGAAGTCGCGCTCCGCCTGGCGCCCTGCGGGGGAATCGTCCACGGCGGCGATGGTCTCGATCGAGATCTTGAGGTCGCGCTGCGCGGTGTCCAGCTCGTAGAACGCCGTCGCCGCCGCGTCCCGGGCCGCCTGCGCCTCGGCCCGCGCGCTGTCTCCGCGGCCGCCGCCCCAGCCCCAGCGCCTGGTGCCGTGTGTCGTCAAAGTCCGTCCACTCCCCGCTCGCCACCGCCAAGCAGCTCCGCTGCGGTCCACCGGCTCACCATTGTCCCACCCGCGGGTGCGGAACCGAGAGGCCTGGGAGGGGGCTGTCACACAGGTGAGACGGTGATCACGTACGAGGGTGGGGTCGGAGCGTCAGGTGACGGTCCGGTCGAGCGTCAGCTGACGGCCTTCCGCACCAGCGCGGCGATGGCCTTCTCGTCCGCGGCCGTCAGCTTCGTGAGGCCGAAGGCGGTCGGCCACATGCTGCCCTCGTCCAGGTTGGCCGGGTCGTTGAAGCCGAACGTCGCGTACCGCGACTTGAACTTCGACGCCGCCTGGAAGAAGCACACGACCTTGCCGTCCTTGGCGTACGCGGGCATCCCGTACCAGAGCTTCGGCGCCAGCTCCGGCGCGCTCTCCTTGATGATCGTGTGGATCCGCTCGGCGAGGACCCGGTCCTCCTCCGGCATCTCCGCGACCTTCTCGAGCAGCGCCGCCTCGGCGTCGGCCTTGGTCTTACGGGCCCCCTTGCGGGTGGCCTTCACCTCCTGGGCGTGCTCCTTCATGGCGGCGCGCTCTTCTTCGGTGAAGGCGGACTGCTGCGATTCCTTGGCCATGGCCGGCTCCCTGTGTCGGATCTACGTTTCCGGGTTCGCTCTCCACGGTAGAAAGCGGCGGCGCGGTTGGCTTCTCCAAAACTGATCGAGTGCCTTTGGCCTGGTCAGGGCCTGCGGAGCAGCCACTCGCCGAAGGTGCGCCCGGCGGGCCGTACGACGATGCGGCCATGCGCCTTCTGGCCGGTCAGCACCACGCGCAGCGCGGTCGGTACGGGAACGTCGCCGTCGTCCGGGGACTGCCGGACCTTGACCTTTACGTGCGCCAGGCTCAGCGCATCCATATCGACCACGACGCCCGGCCTGGTGATCAGCGTGAGGGTCTTGCCGCTCGCATGCATGTCGATGGTCAGGGTGCCGTGCGTGATCACCGCCTGGGTGAAGTCGAGCGTCACCTCGCACCACTGCGTCGCCAGCTCCATCCGCCGCGGCACCACCCAGCGCCCCTCGCGCCTGATCGCACCGCTGTGCGCCTGCTGAATCCGGACGACGTCCTTGACCTCGGCGACCTCACCCCCGACACCCATCGCGGCCACGGGCGGCAGATCAGCGGTCAGCCCCGCCAGCTCCCCCTGGGTCCGCGCCGCCAGCGCGGCCCCCACCCGCTCATCGAGCTCCGCCCCGGTCAGCCGCCCATCCCCCGCCGCGACCCGCAACACCTCAACAACCCGATCCCGCTCCGCGTGCGAGGCCCGCAACTCACCCGACATGCTTCCGCCCTGCCTCCACCCGACATCCCCCGGCCGCCTGACGAACTAACGCTATATCGCGAGTCCCGGAACCCCAAGTGACGGAAGCCCCGGACCGATCGTGGTCCGGGGCTTCCGTCAAGGTCACACCTGGTGGGCGCGGACGGTTTCGAACCGCCGACATCCGCCTTGTAAGGGCGGCGCTCTACCGCTGAGCTACGCGCCCGGGTGAGTCGACAGCCTACCTTGCCGGGATGCCCGGGCCGCAAATCGTTAGCCTCGGGGGATGCGCGTACCCGGGCGGGATGAGCGAGAGCTGCTGGCGCTTGAGGTGGACGTCAATTTCCGGCTGGTCGATGAGGTGTGGGTCGAGGGGGCCGGCGATGGGGCCGGGCGGGCGGTCGTGTGGGCCTGGTCGCCGCGGGGTCGGGTGGTGGCGCTTGCGCCCTCGGCGTGCCTGCGTGCCGAGGGGGTCGATCTGGCGGGTGAGGCGTACGTGGCGGGGCGGGCGCCGCAGGCGCTTGGGCAGCTCGTGGATGGGGCGGTCGAGGGTGGGCCCTGTTTTGTGTTCCCGCCACCCGGTGGGCGGAGGCGGCTCGCTGACCTGGTGGCGGGCGCGGGGCTGCCGCTGCTCGCATCCGATGCGGAGGGGCGGCGCGCAGCGCGGGAGCTGATCCGGCCCTCGAACTGGCAGGCCGAGGAGTGGGGTCGGCTCATCAGCGGTGGTGCGGGGGAGTGGGCCATGGCCGTGCATGGTGGGAAGGACGTCGTCTGCATCGCCCACACCCCTGTCGCCAATGACATCGCCGCCGAGACCGGGATCTGGACCCGCGAGGACTTTCGTGGGCGCGGCCTTGCCCCGGCGGTCGTGGCGGCCTGGGCTGCGCGGGAAGGGCGCCGCAAGGAGGTGCTTTTCTATCGGACCAGTGCCGCTAATCGTGCCTCGCAGGCCGTCGCGCGTACGCTCGGGCTCCGGCCGCTCGGTTGGATCTGGACCGTGGGCGCGCAGTGACCCGTCACGCCGTCATGCACCCCCTGCCGCCAGCAGCGAGTACCGCCCCGACCGCACCAGCGACAGCACCACCTCCGCGCGAGCACGCGGCGCCGCGTAGTCCGGGTGGCTGCGGAGGACCGTCGCGGCGTCGTTGAGGGCGTGCATCTGGCGGGAGACGTCCTGCACCGTGGCGCCATTCACCGGGTGGGTGGAGAAGGCCGGGCGCTTCGGGTCGATACGGCCCACGCCTACCGCCGACTCGACGCGCCGGGCGCAGCGGCAGGCCGCGGACTTGTTCACCAGGCCGCAATTGCTGCCGAGGAAGGCGCGGATGCGGGTCCGGGCGCGTTCCAGGCGTTTGCGGTACGCGGCCGGGGTCGCGTCCATGATCCAGGCGGCCTCCGCGCTCGGGAGCGCGAAGACCTCGCCCAGGACGTACGCCACCCGTTCCGTACGGTCCAGGCACTGCACCAGTGCCTGGGTGCAGGTGAGCCGGACCTCCGTGGCCAGCAGCTCCGCCTCGGGGCCGGCGTAGTCCGCGGGGGCCAGGCCGCGGGCCAGACCCTCCGCGAACTCGTCGAAGGTCAGCTCCGCCTGCTCCTGCGGCGACTTCCGGCGCAGGTTCAGCAGGTGGTTGACCCCGACGCGATACGCCCAGGTGAGCAGCGCGGCCTCGCCGCGGAAGGTCGCCAGCCGGGTGATGACGCGGATGAGGATGTCCTGCACGGCGTCCTCGGCGTCGGCCGGACGGGCCGTCATCCGCAGGGCCAGGCGGTACAGCGGGTCCTGGAGGCGGGTGACGACCTCTTCGAGGGCGGCCGTGTCGCCGTCCACGGCCCGGGCCACCAGCGCCTTGTCGTCCTCGTACGCGGCCGTCCCCATCAGCCCCGTCCCCCCTCCCCGCAAAGGCCGTTGCGCTCCAGCCAGCGCGCGACGGCCTGCCCGATCGCGTCCGGCTGGTCCTCGGGCGCGTGATGCCCGGCCGGCCCGATGTCCTCGACGGTCAGGTTAGCGGCGTGCCGCGCGGCCCACTCGATGTTCTCCGCCGAGCCCAGGGCCACCCCGTCCGCCACGGCCATGAGGAGCTTCGGCACCTCCGGGCTGCCGGCCAGCCATTGCCCGTACGCCTCGATCCGCCGCACCACATCCGCCGGCTCGCCGTCGAAGGGGAACTCCCGCGGCCACTGCAGCAGCGGCTTGCGGGAGGCCGGGTCCGGATACGGCGCCCGGAACACGTCCAGGTCGGCGTCGGACAGGCCGCGCTGCGTGCTGAAGGGGCCGGGGAGCAGGTTCTCGATGAAGAAGTTCTGCTCCAGGATCATCGACTCCCCGACCCCGGGCGTACGGAACGCCTGGAACAGCTCCCGCCCCTCCCGCGGCATGTCCGCCCAGCGCTGCGGCCGCAGGAAGGTCTCCAGCAGCGCGATCCCTTTGATCCGCCCGGGATGGCGGGCGGCGTGGTCCATGCCCAGCGCGCCGCCCCAGTCGTGGCCGACGACCACGAACTCGTCCAGTCCCATCTCCTCGAACCAGGCGTCCAGATAGCGGGCGTGGTCCGCGAAGCGGTACGGGATGTCGGGCTTGCCGGAGGCGCCCATGCCGATGAGGTCGGGGGCGAGGGTGCGGGAGTGGGGGGAGACGTGCGGTATGACGTTGCGCCAGAGGTACGAGGATGTGGGGTTGCCGTGCAGGAAGACCACGGGCGGGCCTGGCTCGGCGGGCGGCGCGGGTGGAGTGGGTTCGGTGTAGGCGATGTAAGAGTCGAGGACCTTGGTCTCGAGGATGTTGTTCATGGAAGGGTTGGACACGGCGGCGCACCCGGTTGTGACAGCGACCGGCGAGAAAGTTCTACGGGATGTCGTCCGACCCCAGCGGCCGGCTCCGCCGCAGGATCTCCGTCACCGTCTCCTGCGGGTGCTGTTCGGAGTTGTCCAGCCACAGCCCGATGCGCGGGGTGTCCTTGCGGAGAGCCTGGTCCAGGGCCGTAACCGACCAGCCGCCGCCATAGCCGGACTTGGTGCGCTGGGCCTCGCGGACGGCGACCGTCGTCGGGCCGGGGGCGAGGACGATGACGTGGAGGGGGCGGCCGCGGATGAGGCGGGTCATGCGGGCGAGGCGGTCGCCGAGGATGATGTCCTGGGCCACGACCGAGAAGCCGGCGGCGAAGTATTCGTCTGCGACCTTGGCGGTCAGGCGGTGGCGCAGATTCAGCTGGCGTTCCGCTTCCGCGGAGGGGTCCGGGGTCATCTCGGCCCGGCCGGTCACCACCATGCGGCGGAAGACGTCGCCGCGTACGTGCACCGCTCGCGGCAGCTGTTCGGCGAGGAGTTGGGCGACGGTGGACTTTCCGGCGGCGGAGATTCCGGTGATGAGGTAGATCGCCTGCGGAGTCTGCGGGGGCGGTGGGGTCGGTGGTGCTTGCGGCGTCTGCGGAGCCGGTGGCATGGGGCTTCCTTGCGGGTGCGGGCGGCGGTGTGGTCAGGAACGACCCCCGGGCCCGGTAGTGTACGGGCGTGATCGCCAAGAGCGCTGAAGGCGCTGCCGCCGTGCCGCTGCTGGTTCTCTGGGACATCGATCAGACCCTGATCGAGGGCGCCGGTGTCTCGCGGGCCGCGTACGACGCCGCCTTCCGGCGGCTCACCGGCGGGCGGTCCATCGAGCGGCCGTGGGCCTTCGACGGCCGTACGGAACTCGCCAACGCCGCGGCGGTGTTGCGCGACCACGGCGTGGATCCGGAACGCGAGGGCAATCTCGAGGAGTTCGTCCGCCTCGTCGTCGACGAGCTGCATGCGCGCGCCGACGTGCTCGCCAAGGAGGGGTACGTACTGCCCGGCGCCGGCGAGGCGTTGGCGGCGGTGGCCGCGATAGGCGGTGGCGTGACGCAGTCCGTACTCACCGGGAATCTCTATCCGCTCGCCGTCCTGAAGATGACCGTCTTCGGCCTCGCCCGGCACCTCGACTTCCGCGTCGGCGCGTACGGGGGCGACGCCGTGGAGCGGGATGAGCTGTCGGCGTACGCCTTCGACCGCACCGCCCGCTACCTCGGCCGGCGGCACAGCGGCGCGGACACCGTGATCATCGGCGATACGCGGCGCGATGTCGCTGCCGCGCGGGCCGCGGGGGCGCGGGCGGTGGCCGTGGCCACGGGACGGACCGGGGCGGAGGAGCTGGCGGCGGCCGGGGCGGATGTGGTGCTGGCGGATCTCAGCGATACGGGAGCGGTGCTGGCGGCGATCGGCGTCGCGTAGGCCGCGCTCGGTCTTTGAACGGGGCGCTGTGGGTCAGTAGTTCAGCCGCGCCAGCACCGGCGCGTGGTCCGACGGGCGGCCGTTCGCCGCGGTCCGTACCGGATCGTCGGTCATCGACGGCAGCGCCGCGCCCGAGCCCGCCGTGACCTCGGCCAGGCGGTCGAGGAGGGCGTGGCTGAGGAGGACGTGGTCGATGAGCTCGCGGCGGCCGCGGTAGACGCGGGAGTAGCGGCGCTCGGGTGGGATGCGGGCGGCGACGTTCCAGAGGCGGTGCGCGTCACCGCGGTCCGGGCGGCCGAAGCCGGGGGAGTCGAACTCCGAGCCGGGCGGGCCGTGCAGCAGCTGGGTGGTGGCGGCGTCGGGGCCGTCGTTGAGGTCGCCGAGGAGGGCTAGGGAGCGGGGGGTGGGGTTGGCCGGGGCGGCGGGGCTGTCCTGGCCCTCCCGGCCCTCCTCGCCCGCGGATCCCGTCAGCAGCTCGTCCGCCAGCCGCCGTACGGCTGCCGCCTCGGCCGCGCGGCGGAAGAGGGCGTACGCGGCATAGCGCGCCCGCTCGCCCTCGTCCCGCGGGGCGAAGCGGCCGCCCGGGAAGGAGAGCAGCTTCGACTTCAAGTGACAGCAGATCAGCAGCAGTTCGGCGCCCGGCGCGGGCTCGGCCCGTACCGCCAGCGCACCGCGCCCCATGCTCTCCGCCGCCGGGCCGAAGTCCTGCACCTGGACGCGGTGCAGCGGCGGCGGGAAGGCGTCCGTATCGGCGACGACGGCGAGCGGGAGCCGGGAGAGGAAGCCGACGCGGATGCCGCGGGAGTCCGGGTGCGCGGACAGGGCCGTGTGCCAGGAGCCCGGCGGGTCGCCGGTGCCCAGGTGGGTGGCGAGGTCGGCGAGGGCGCCCGGGTCGCCGACCTCCTGGACGGCGAGTATGTCGGGGCGCAGCCGGTCCACGACGGCCGCTATCGCGTCGAGCTTCGCCTCGTACGCGGCCTTGTCGGGCGGGCCGAAGGGGCCGCCGGGGCGGTAGAGGTTCTCGAGGTTCCACGTGCCGATGAGCGCCATGGCGGGCCTCCCCTGCGGGTGGTGGGTGGCTCGCAGTGTCCGGCAGTGGGGGTGTGGGTGCCCATACGCCAGATGGCCCGTGTGGGGGTGGAGTGGGTACGGGCTTGGCGGGTGGGGCTGAGGGCGGGTGTGGAGGCGGCCGTACGGTCAGGCCGTCGCCGGCAGTCGCGCGCACTGGCGGCAGGCGCGCGCGGAGGCCGCGATCTTTGAGTGGCAGGCAATGGTGACCGCGCCCGCGAGCGCACTCAACGGCCAGTTGGCCGTCAGCAGTGAGGCGACGGTGAGCGTGCACGCGCTGAGTGCCAGGGCGACCGCCGCGGTGGTGCCCGTCCAGGCGACCACCAGCGGCAGCCGGTCGGCGCGGTCCGCGGCGGGCAGCCGGCGGGCGAGCGGGCCGGTGGCGGCCAGGAACGCGGCGGCGGCCAGCGCGGTGGCGGCGGCGGTGCCGCCGAGGTGGGCGAGCAGCACCTGGGCCAGGTGCGGCAGTTGGTGAGCGGCGGAGACGGCCGCGGTGGCGAGCACGTACCAGCAGGGGAGCAGGAAGGGCACGGCGAGCAGGACGCCGCGGGCGGTGTGGCGGGCCTGCGCGATGGTGAGTTCGCGCTGGAAGGTGGGGGCCAGGTCGGTGATGGCGCCGAACTGGCGGACCGCCTCGCGGGCCGCTTCGGCGGCGAGGGGCTGGGCGCCGGGGGCAGCTTCGCCGTCGGCCGTCACATCCGGCGCCAGGTCCGGCGCCGCGTCGGCCGCCACCTCCGCAGCCGCGTCGAGCAGGCCCTCGCGCAGCTCCGCGAGCATCCGGTCCTTCTGCCGGGGCGGGCCGTGCAGCACGGCGGCCAGCTCCGCGACATGCGCCTCGATCGGGTCGGCGGCGGCGGGCTCCGCGGGTGCCTGCGGCGCGCTCACGTGGCGGCCCCCGGCCTGGGCGCCGGCTCCAGCACGGAGCCGATCGCGGCGGTGAACTCCCGCCACACCTTCCGCTCCGTCTCCAGGCTCCGCCGCCCGGCGTCGGTGAGCTCGTAGCAGCGCCGCTTGCGCTCGCCGGCGGACTCCCAGGTGCTCTGCAGCAGGCCGAGTCGCTCCAGGCGGTTGAGCGCGGGGTAGATCGTGCCCTTGCGCAGCTCCAGGACGCCATTGCTGCGCTGCTGGACCGCGGTGATCACCGCGTAGCCGTGCAGGGGGCCGGATTCGAGTACGGACAGGAGCAGTCCGTCCAGGTGCCCGCGTACTTCGCTCGCCTTCATGGTTAGACAGCCTACCCAAGTGGGGAAGCGATCGTATAGATTGCCTGGCAATCCATTGCTGACCAATCCATGCGAGGGGCCAGGTTCCCGTGACCAAATTCCTGCTGTCCGTGCACGTGCTCGCCGCGATCCTGGCGATCGGGCCGATCGCGGTCGCGGCGTCGATGTTCCCCCGGTACGTGAAGACGGCGGCCGGGCCGGATGTGGCGGAGGGCGTGGTGACCGCCAGGCTCCTGCACCGCATCTGCCGCGGCTACACCGTCGTCGGCATCGCCGTACCGGTCTTCGGCATCGCCACCGGCGCCCAGATGGGCGTCCTGACCGACGCCTGGCTGCTGGCCTCGATCGTGCTGACCACCGCCGCGGCGGTGCTCCTGGTGGTGGCGATCCTGCCCCGGCAGGAACAGCTGATGGAGAGCCCCGGCGCCGCGGGGGCGGCCCGACTCGCCATGGTCACGGGGATGTTCAACCTGCTCTGGGCGATCGTCACCGTCCTGATGATCGTCCGCCCCGGCTCGACGACGGGAGCGTGACGGCGATGCGCGCGCTGCTGATCGCGGCCCATGCCGAGGCTGTCTCGCTGGTCATTCTGCTGACCAACCTCTTCACCGTTCATACGCAGGCGATCACCTCGCTGGGCGGTCCGGTGCACGGCACGGCGTATCTGATCGCCATCGTCAGCACCTGGCGTATGACGGCTTCGCCGGGGGCGAGATGGCGGGCGTGGATCCCGGGTGTGGGTGGGCTGCTGGCGGTGCGATGCCTGCGGCGGCTGGAGGAGGGAGCGGCGGCTGTGAGCCCGGCTTCGGAAGCGACCCAGGCCTCGGCCCCGGCCTCGGATCGCCAGTAGGCTCGGGCCGCATGATTGTCTGGATCAACGGCACCTTCGGCGCGGGCAAGACCACGACCGCACGTGAGCTGGAGCAATTGCTCCCGGACGCGCGGATCTTCGATCCGGAGATGGTCGGCACGATGCTCAGGTACGGAGTCACCAAGCTGCCGGAGCACACCGACTTCCAGCAGCTCGAACCCTGGCGCCCGCTCGTGGTCGAGACCGCCGATCAGCTGCTGCGCAGCTGGGGCGGCACGCTGATCGCGGTCCAGACGGTGCTGCACGAGCCGTACTGGGACGAGATCCGCAGCGGCCTCGAACAGCGCGGCATCCCCGTACGCCACTTCGTACTCGACGCGGACCGCGCCACGCTCGAGTCCCGGATCGAGGGCGACACCCCGGACATCCGGGAGTGGCGCCACGCGCACCTCGACGCCTACGAGTCCGCCCGGCCCTGGCTCCGCCGCGCGGGCACGATGCTCGACACGAGCGCGCTCACCCCGGCGCAGGTGGCGGCGCGGCTCCGGGCGGGCGTGGCCGGGCATTCCGCAGCCGGATCCCGCTGAAGCCGAGGGTGGACGCCGTCACGGCGTCCCAGAAGTCCCAGAGTTCGGGCAGTACGCGCAGCTGGATCCCCGCTGCCCGGTGCAATTCGAGCAGGTCACCGACGGGTTCGGGTGGGCCGAGAGGGCGGACCGGGCGGGTGGCGACGTGGGCGTTCCGGTGGACGCCGAAGGGGCGGAAGCCTGCGGCGTCGAAGCGATACGCGTACAGCTCGACCGTACGCAGGCGCTCCAGCCACCCGTACTCGATCGCATGCACGCGCGTGCCACCGCCCGGGCCGATGATCCGCTCCCGGTCGGCCTCGGCGGTCCGCCCCGGCTCCACCCACGCCATCCCGCGCGGGCACTGCCGCGGAAACCAGTAGTCGGGCGCGCGAGCCGCGTCCACCGCCCAGACGTACGCCTCGGGCTGCTGGGCGGTGGCCGCCACATGCGGGACGAAGCGCTGGATCTCCGGGTCCTCGGAGAAGTGCAGGACCTCACCGGGCCGGGGTCGCATGCGCGGCCTTCAGGCGCGGAGGCGGCAGGTGTACGTGCCGAACGCCGAGCGGAAATACGACGACTCGAGGATCTCGAAACCGGCTCGCTCCAGCATGGGCTCCAGCAGCCAGCGGAAGGTGGAGTACTCGGTGCGGATGTGCTCCGCGTAGTCCTCGGCCGTATACCCGACGGCCGGGTCGTCCGACGCGCCGGCGAACCACGCGGCGAAGCGATCGTCGGCTTCCGACGGCTCGAAGTCGTAGACCAGATCGTGCAGGCGGAGGATGCCACCCGGGCGGAGCAGCTGCGCGATGCGGGTCAGTGCGAGGGCCTTGAAGAAGTCCGGGAGCTGGTGGAGGGCGTTACGGGTGTAGACGACGTCCGGGGCTTCGCCCTGATGCTCGTACGTCAGGAAGCCGGCCTGCACGACCTCGAGATTGTCCGCGCCGGCTTCCTTCGCGCGATCGCGGAGGTAGGCGTTCATGGCGGGCGACACGTCCGCCGCGACGACGCGGCGGCACACCTTGGCCGCGGCGAGGGGGACGCGGCCGGAGCCGGCGCCGAAGTCCACGAGCACGGAGTCGGCGCTGAGACCGTGGCGGGTGAGGGCTGCCAGCTCCTCGTCGATGTCGGGTAGGTAGCCCTGCTTGCGGTCGTAGCCCTCGACGAAGGCGGGGTCGAGGTGTTCGGGGCCGGCGTAGTCGAGTTCGTTGATCATCCAGGTGGTGGTCATGCTCATGGGGGGATCCTGGCATGGGAGTGGGGGTGGATCGAAGCGGATTCTTTGGGTGTGGGGTGGGCGCGGCGCGAGCGCCTGTGCCTGTCCCGTGGGCATCCTGTGGCTTCGCCACGGATGTCCTCAATCGCCGGACGGGCTTGGTCGGTGGGTGGGCCGGTCCGAGTTCCACGACACCACCGAAAAAACGTGGTGGTCGGCTCGTTGCTCGGTGCTGGGTTTTTTCGGCGGCGTCGTTCCACTCGGCCCTCCTCCCGGAGGGAGGGATCCAGTCGGGTGGGGGGCGGGTGGGTTGGTATCGGATGGTGACGGTTGCGTTGCCGTCTTCTGGTGAGGTGCGGTGCCGGAAACGGGTGGCTGGCTGCGGAAGGGCGGGGGAGGCAGCCCACCCCGACCAGCCGCCCCCGCCCCTCCGCAGCCAGCCAACTCACCGGCACCGAGCAGCCCCGCAAGACGGCAACGCGACCGCCACCATCCGATACCAACCCACCCGCCCACCAGCCCGGGTCCGAGTCGAAGCCCCAGCCTCGGCCAGCAGGAGGGTGAGAGCCCTCAGGATCAGCCCGCCACCAGCCCCCCACCCGACTGGATCCCTCCCTCCGGGAGGAGGGCCGAGTGGAACGACGCCGCCGAAAAAACCCAGCACCGAGCAACGAGCCGACCACCACGTTTTTTCGGTGGTGTCGTGGAACTCGGACCGGCCCACCCACCAACCAAGCCCGTCCGGCGTTTGAGGACATCCGTGGCGAAGCCACAGGATGCCTCACGCCGCCCCCCAATCGCGCACAGGCAGCAAGTACGGCTCACCCCCACCCGGACACACCAGCACCCGACCAGCCAGCCCCTCATCCCGCACCAGCCCCACCACCACCTCAGCAATATCCCCCGGCTCAATCACCGGCGACAGCCGGCCCCGCTCGGCGGCAGACATCGCCGCCCGACTCCGCCGCGACGACGGCGTATCCACCATGTCCGGGCACACGCAATTCACCCGCACCCCATCCGTCTCCCACAGCCCCGCCGAGCTAGCGGTCAGGCGTACGACCGCCGCCTTCGCCGCCGCGTACTCAGGCATCGCGTGCGGCGCCGTGCCCAGCCCCGCCACAGACGCGATGTTGACGATCGCGCCACCACCCCGACCCGCCATCGACGCCAGCGCGAGCTGCGTGCACAGCATCAGCGCGAGCAGGTTCAGCTCCACGACGGCACCCCATTCACGGCGGCCCGAGCCGGGGAAGTACGGACCGTCGGCAGGCGCGCCGCCCGCGTTGTTGATGAGGATGTCGATGCCGCCGAGTTGGGCGATCGCCGCTCGCATTGCGGGCGTTACGTTTGAGCGGTCGGCGAGGTCGGCGGGTATGTACACCGCGCCCATCGCGCGCGCCGTCGCCTCGCCCGCCGCGACGTCGTGATCGACGATCGCGACCTTCGCCCCGTCGGCCGCCAGGCGCGCAGCCACCGCCGCGCCGATGCCTTGTGCGCCGCCCGTCACCACTGCGGTCTTGCCGGCTGTCTCCACGGAGCCCTCCGGTCTAAGAAAACGATTTCTTACGTCGTGCCGCCGAGGTCGCCCCACCCCACCCCCAGGTGCTGTCCCGCTCCCCGCGATTTTCCTGCGGCACGGCCATTGACCTCGGCCGCAGCGCGCTTTTAACCTCCCCGTGAAATCGATTCCACGGGACCGGCCCTAAGGAGCGCGGTGCTCTCGAACATCCACCCCTACCTCACCGGCGACCTGCTCCGGCACCTGGACGCCATGGGCCACGGTGACACCGTAGTGCTCGCCGACGCCCACTTCCCAGCCGCGCGCACGGCTGCCGCGCACGGGCGGATCCTCGATTTTCCGAGAGTGACCACTCCGGGCCTGCTCGCCGCCATCCGGACCGTCATCCCCCTCGACGAGCACGAGACCGCGCTCTATCTCATGGCCTCCCCCGACGGCCGGCTGCCGGTCCAGGACGAGCTGATCGCGGCCGCCGAGGCCCGCCCCGCCGACGTCGAGGAGCTCGACCGGCACGCCTTCTACGACACCGCTGCCGCCGGATTCCTGGTCGTACGGACCGGGGAGACCCGTACCTACGGGAACGTCATCCTCCGTAAAGGAGTGGTCACATGAGCAGCAAGACCGATCCGCTCCTCCGCGTCCAAGGCGTAGCCAAGGCCTTCCCCGGCGTCCAAGCTCTCCAGGACATGCACCTCGACCTGGCCGGCGGCGAGGTGCTCGCCCTCGTAGGGGAGAACGGCGCCGGGAAGTCGACCCTGATGAAGCTGCTCTCCGGCATCTACACCGCGGACGCGGGCGAGTTCTTCATCGATGGTGCGCAGGTACGGATCGACGGGCCGCGGCATGCGCAGCAGCTGGGCGTCAGCATCATCCATCAGGAGTTCAACCTGATGCCCGACCTCACCGTCGCCCAGAACATCTTCATCGGCCGCGAGCCGCGCGGAAGGCTGCTCCTGCGCGACCGCGAGCTCGTCGCCCGTACCCGGGAGCTCCTCGACCGGCTGCAGCTGCCGCTCGACCCGGGTGCCCGCGTCGGGGCGCTCACCATCGCGCAGCAGCAGATGGTCGAGATCGCGAAGGCGCTGTCGTACGACGCCAAGATCCTGATCATGGACGAGCCGACCGCCGCGCTCAACGATGCCGAGGTCGCCGCCCTGCACGACCTCATCCGGCGCTTCGTCACCCCGCAGACCGGCGTCATCTACATCTCGCACCGGATGGACGAGCTGAAGGCCGTCTCCGATCGCATCACCGTGATCCGGGACGGTCGTTATGTCGATACGCTCGTCACCGCCGATGCCGCCATGCCGGACGTCATCGCGCGGATGGTCGGGCGGGAAATCGACACGAGCGCCGGGCCGGAGAGCGTACGGGACGATCGCGAGGCCGTCCTCGAAGTCACCGGCCTCACCACCAAAGCGCTGCTCAAGGACGTCTCCCTCGACCTGAAGCGAGGCGAGATACTCGGGCTCGCCGGGCTCATGGGCGCCGGGCGTACGGAGGTGGCGCGGGCGATCGTCGGAGCGGACCCGGTGGAGTCCGGGACCGTCGCCCTCCGCGGGCGGCAGGTCCGGATCAAGAACCCGGCCGACGCCGCCCGTCATCGCATCGGATATCTCTCCGAGGACCGCAAGCGGCTCGGGCTGCTGGTCGAGCAGGACGTGAGCGCCAATATCGGCATCAGCTCGCTCCGCGAGCGCTTCGTGTCGCGCGGCTTCGTCAACGACCGTGCCGTACGGGAGAAGTCGAAGGAGCTCGTCGCCTCGCTGGGCATCCGCACGCCGTCCGTCGACCAGGCCGTCAGAAACCTCTCCGGCGGCAATCAGCAGAAGGTCGCGCTCGCGAAGTGGCTGGTCAAGGACTGCGACATCCTCATTGTCGATGAACCGACCCGCGGCATCGACGTGGGCGCGAAGGAAGAGATCTACCGGCTGCTCAACGACCTGGCGCAGCAGGGCAAGTCGATCATCATGATCTCCTCCGAGCTCCCCGAACTGCTGCGCATGGCGCACCGCATCGTGGTGATGAGCGAGGGCCGGGTCACCGGCGAGCTGGCCGCGGCGGAGGCCACGCAGGAGAAGGTCATGCATTACGCCACGCTGCGCCCGGGCGACGGCAGCGGCAGCAGCGCGGACCACGCGGCCTGAGCGCCACAGCCCCCCACGTACGACACCCCCACGCACGCCCCCCCACGCACGACCGTTAGGAACGAACCATGACAGCCCCCACAGCCACAGCGCCGGATCAGGAGCAGGAGGCGCACCCGTCCGGTGGACTGGCCGCTCTCAAGGGCAAGTTCCAGCAGCTGCTCGCCTTCGCCAGCCTGGTCGTCATCGTCATCTACTTCTCGATCGCCAGCCCCAACTTCCTCAACTACAGCAACATCACCTCCCTGCTCTTCTCGACCGTCGTGATCGGCACGCTCGCGCTGGGCGCCACCTTCGTGATCGTCGCCGGCGGAATCGACCTGTCCGTGGGCACGGGCATGACGTTGTGTGCGGTGATGGCGGGTGTCTTTATCGTCAATTGGGGCGTGCCCATCTGGCTGGGGGTCCTCATGACCCTCGCCTTCGGCGCGCTGATCGGCCTGGTCAACGGCCTCAACGTCACCTTCCTCAAGCTGCCGCCCTTCATCGCCACGCTGGCGATGATGCTGGTGGCGCAGGGCCTCGCCCTCGTCATCTCGAAGAGCGCGCCGATCTACTTCGAGGGCGATTCCGGGTATACGGACATCTCGACCGGGTCGATCATCCCGGGCGCCGACTTCCCGAATGCCGTGCTGATCCTGGCCGCCGCGGCGCTGATCGGCGGCATCGCCCTCAATCGCACGCTGCTCGGGCGCTACACGTACTCGATCGGCTCCAACGAGGAAGCCACCGGCCTCTCCGGCATCGACGTCCGCAAGTGGAAGATCATCATCTACGTCGTCTGCGGCATCTTCATCGGCCTCGCCGGCGTCCTCATCTCGGCCCGCCTCGGCTCGGCGCAGCCCGCCACCGGCATGGGGTACGAGCTGCAGGCCATCGCGGCCGTGGTGATCGGCGGCACGTCGCTGTCGGGCGGCAAGGGGTCGATCGTCGGTACGGTCATCGGCGCCCTGATCATCTCCGTACTCAACAATGGCCTGCAGATCACCTCGGTCCCGCAGGAGTGGCAGAACGTCATCCTCGGCTGCGTGATCGTCGCCGCGGTGTACGCCGACCAGGCGCGTAAGCGCACGGCCTGAGGGGGCACGGATGCGGATCAGGCGACTGACAGCCGC
This sequence comes from Streptomyces boninensis, assembly GCF_048572725.1. Lineage (NCBI taxonomy): Bacteria > Bacillati > Actinomycetota > Actinomycetes > Kitasatosporales > Streptomycetaceae > Streptomyces > Streptomyces boninensis. The sequence goes on along the minus strand of NZ_CP183837.1, from coordinate 2,704,554 downwards.
CGCCGGCGCCGCGGCGGCCATGGCGCTCCTGCTGAGCGGGTGCGGCGGGGATGTGAACGGGGACGGCAGGAAGCCGTACATCGCGATCGTGTCGAAGGGGTTCCAGCACCAGTTCTGGCAGACGGTGAAGAAGGGGGCCGAGGCGGAGGCCGCCAAGCGCGGCGTGAACATCAGCTTCGAGGGTCCGGCGACCGAGTCGGAGGTGGAGGCGCAGGTCAACATGGTCTCCAACAGCCTTGGTAAGAACCCGGACGCCATCGGCCTGGCGGCCCTCGACTCCAAGGCCGTCGAGCCGATGCTCGAGCAGGCCAAGCGCGACCACAAGCCCGTCATTGCCTTCGACTCGGGAGTCGACAGCGACATCCCGCTGACCACGGCCGCCACGGACAACAAGGCCGCGGCCGCCGAAGCCGCCAAGCACATGGCGAAGGCGCTGGGCGGCAAGGGACAGGTGGCCCTCGTCGTACACAGCCAGACCGCGGCGTCCGGGGTCGACCGGCGGGACGGCTTCGTCGAGTGGATGAAGAAGCACGCGCCGGGGATCAAGCTGCTGCCGGTGCAGTACGGCGGTGGCGATCAGACGAAGTCGGCGGACATCACGAAGTCGATCATCGCCGGAAACCCGCAGCTGGACGGCATCTACGGCTCCAACGAGGGGTCGGCCATGGGCGTCGTCCAGGGCGTGAAGGAGAGCGGCAAGGATGATCTGAAGGTCGTCGGCTTCGACTCCGGGCAGGGCCAGATCAACGCGATCAACGAGGGCCGGATGATCGGCGCGATCACCCAGGACCCGGCGGCCATCGGCGCGCAGGTGGTGGCGGCGGCGGTACGGGCGATCAAGGGCGAGAAGCTGCCGAAGGTCATCGAGACCGGCTACTACTGGTACGACCGCAAGAACATGGATGACCCGAAGATCGCTTCGGTGCTGTACCGCTGACACGGTTTGCCGGAATGGCAAAGGTGCTGGGGCGCGCGGCCGGCCATCCCGCACGATCGGATCATGACGCCAACACCTTCCTTGGTTCATCGCACGGTTCCCGGTCCCGCGGGGCGGATCCATCTCGTAGAGCAGGGCGAGGGGCCGCTGGTGCTGCTGGTGCACGGCTTTCCCGAGTCCTGGTACTCCTGGCGGCACCAGCTCCCGGCGCTCGCCGCCGCGGGCTATCGCGCCGCGGCGATCGACGTGCGCGGGTATGGGCGGTCGTCCAAGCCGGCCGACGTGGCCGCGTACCGGATGACCGAGCTCGTCGAGGACTGCGCGGCGGCCGTGCACGGACTCGGCGAGCGGGCCGCCGCCGTCGTCGGGCACGACTGGGGCGCCGGGATCGCCGCCAACAGCGCGCTGCTGCGGCCGGACGTCTTCACTGCCGTGGCGATGCTCAGCGTGCCGTACGCGCCGCGTGGCGGGCCGCGGCCGAGTGAGGTGTTCGCCGGGATGGCGGGGGAGGAGGAGTTCTACGTCAGCAGGTTCCAGGAGCCGGGGCGGGTGGAGGCGGAGATCGAGCCGGATGTGCGGGGGTGGCTGGCCGGGTTCTTCGCCGCGCTGTCCGCGGACACCATGCCGGGGCCGGAGGCGCCTGATCCGCATTTCGCCGCCCGGGACGGGCAGTTGCGCGATCGCTTCCCGGACGGGAGGCGGCTGCTGCCCGGCTGGCTCTCGGAGGATGATCTCGACTTCTACGCCGCGGAGTTCGAGCGCACCGGGATCTCGGGCGCGCTCGCCCGCTACCGCAACATGGACCGCGACTGGGAGGACCTCGCGGACCTCGACGGCGCGGCGATCGCGCAGCCCTCGCTGTTCCTCGGCGGCGGCCTCGACGCGTCGACGACCTGGCTGGCGGCGGCCATCGAGGCGTACCCGAAGACGCTGCCCGGCCTGGTCGGCTCGTACATCCTGGAGGGGTGCGGGCACTGGATTCAGCAGGAGCGGGCCGAGGAGGTCAACCGGCGGCTGATCGAATGGCTCGAGGCCTGTCAGTCTGCCAACGGGAAGCCCTGATCTTCCTTGACCAGCTTCATGCTCATGTGCGAGGTCAGCTGGCCGAGGCCCGGCAGATCGGCGAGTACCTCCGAGTAGAAGTGCTCGTACGCGGGGAGGTCGCGCACGGCCACGCGCAGGAGGAAGTCCGGGTCGCCGAAGAGGCGGTGGGCCTCCACCACCTCCGGGCGGGCGGCGATGACGTCCTCGACCGCCGCCACCGTCTCCCGGTCCTCGCGCGCCAGCACCACCGTGACGAAGACCTGGAAGCCGCGGTCGATCGCGGCGTCGTCGAGCAGCGCGCGATAGCCGCGGATGACGCGGTCCCGCTCCAGTTGCCGCACCCGGCGCAGGCATGGGGACGGGGTCAGGCGGACGCGGTCGGCGAGTTCGGCGTTGCTGAGGCGGCCGTTCTGCTGCAGCTCGCGCAGGATGCTGCGGTCTGTGCGGTCCATGGCGCAATATTCTGCTCGCGGGCGGCCGTGCGGGGCCATAAGTCGCCATCGGATGCCAGCGGTTCCGGCCTAGCGTGGGCGGCATGGATACCCGACTGCTGCTGCTCTTTCTGGGAGTCGACGTCCTGCTGATCCTCACCCCGGGACCCGACTGGATGTACATCGTCGCCCGCGCCCTGCGGCAGGGGCGCGAGGCCGGGCTGTACGCGGTCGCCGGCATCGCCACCGCGTATACGACGCACACGCTGCTGGCCGCGGTGGGCCTGGCGGCCGCCTTTGCCGCGCTGCCGGGGGCGCTGGCGGCGCTGCGGTATGTGGGGGCGGCGTACCTGGTCTTTCTTGCCGCGGGGATGCTGCTGGCGGTGCGGCGGGGCTGGGGCGGCCAGGGCGGCGGCCAGGGTGGCGAGCAGCGTGGCGGGCAGGCGCGGCTTGAGCGGGTCGTCGGCGAGGCCGGGCCCGCGAAGGTGCTGCGGCAGAGCCTGCTTACGGCGCTGCTCAACCCCAAGGGGCTGCTGCTGTATCTGGCGCTGATCCCGCAGTTCGTCTCGCCGGCGGCGGCGCTGCCGCTCGGGGTGCAGACGGCGGTGCTCGGGCTGCTGCATGTGCTGTGCAGCTCCGCGGGTTACGTGGTGGTGGCCCTGGCCGCGGCCCGCGCGGGTACCGCGCTCGGGCGCAGCCCGCGGGCGCGGCGGGGGATCGGGGTGGTGTCGGCGGTGCTGCTGCTCGGGGTGGCGGGAGTTACGGCGAGCGTGCACTGACTCTCGACCTCCGCGGCCGATCCCCCTACGCTACCGGCCAGTTATCTCCGGTGTGAGGGGATCGACCGTATGCGACACAGGCGCTGGGTGTGGCCACTCTTCGCGGGACTGCTTTTGGTGACGGCGCTCGGCTGGGGCGCGGCCGTATCCGTATCGAACGGGGACGGCGGCGACGACGGCGCGGGCACCGAGCCCGGCCAGGTCGAGTGGTCGGACCAACCGGGGAAGGCGGGGGCGAAGCAGACCCCGAGCGCGAGTGCGAGTGCCTCGCCGACCGCCCCCAAGGCGCCTGACGCCCCGCGCCGCGTGCTCTACCTCGGCGACTCGCTCGCCATGGAGACGCAGAACGAGCTCGGCAGCTGGGTCCGCCGCGGCGGCGCCGATTACGGCGCCGAGGTGGTCGGCGGCACCACGATCTGCGACTACATCCAGGGGCGCAAGGGCAGGTCGCTGGTCAAGGCCGACCAGAAGGCCGCCGCCCTCGTGAAGAGCGAGAAGCCGGGCGTCGTGGTGATGCAGTTCTGGGGAAACGCCTGGGGCTATACGCCCTGCATGGACAACATCAAGTGGGGGACCCAGGAGTATTACGAGCGGTACGCCGGTGACGCCCGGGCCGTAACCGAGCAGATCGAGGCGGCGGCAAAGCAGGCGGGCACGCCTCGGCCCCGTATCGTCTGGGTGCTGCAGCCGCCGGACGCCTTGAACCCCGCGCGCACCGACGGCGTCAACGACATCTATCGCCGCCAGGCCAGGAGCACCCGCGACCTGACCGCCGATATGAGCAAGCGGCTGGCCGGGCCGGACGGCAAGTGGGCGGAGCAAGTGGACTGCGACGCGTACGAGCAGTCTCACGGGCTGTGCAAGAGCGGCCGGGTGGCGCTGCACCGCGGCGACGACCCCCAGCACTTCTGTCTCGCGAAGCCGGTGGAGGGCGGTCGGCCCTGTCCGGTCGACTCACCCGGCGTGATCCGCTACAGCCGGGTGGTCGCGGATGTCGTGGACGGTTACTTCAGGCCTTCGAGCAGCGGTAGCAGATAGTCCTCGGAGCCCTGCCGGGTGATGCCGAGACCGGCGAGCAGCCGGGCGCCGTCGCTGCCTTCGTCGCGGAGGATGCCGAGGAGGAGGTGCTCGGTGCCGATGTAGTTGTGGCCGAGGCGGAGCGCTTCGCGGAGGGCGAGCTGGAGGGCTTTCTTGGCGCCGCCGCTGAAGGGGACGGCCTCGACGGCGGCGCGGAAGGGCACCGCCTTGCCGGCGGCTTGGCCGGCCTGCCGTGCCTCGCCGGTGGCCCGCCCGAACTCGGCCTCGTACGCCTCGCGGACCGCCGCGACCGCGGCGCCCTGCGCGTCCATGGCCTTGGCGGCCAGCCCTTCGGGCTCCTGCAGCAGGCCGAGCACGAGGTGCTCGCTGCGCACCTGCTCGTGCCCGTAACGCTGCGCGGCGGCCTGCGCCTCCACGACGACCTGCCGGGCGCGGAGGGTGTAGCGCTCGAAGGAGAAGGCGGTCTTGGTGAGGTCGTCGCTCGTTTTGTCGTCCTTGGCGACGAAGCGCTTCTGCGCGGCCTGCTTGCTGACGCCGAGGTGCTGGCCGATGTCGGTCCAGGAGGCGCCGGCGGTGCGGGCCTGGTCGACGAAGTGGCCGATGAGGTGGTCGGCGAGTTCTTCGAGGCGGGTGGAGATGACGACGGCGTCTTCGAGGTGGATGAGGGGGTCGGCTTGGGGGTGGAGGCGATTGACGATGTCGATGAGTTCGTCGAGGCGTACGGGGTTTTCGGGGTTTTCGGAGTTCGCGTCCATGCGTCAACCGTAGGTTGACGATGTTGGAGCGTCAACCCGTGGTTGACGATTGGTTTGGTCAGGCCGTCCTGCGCGACCGCCGCGGGTGCTTCACGAGATACGCCGCCGCGGCGCCCGCCGCGAACAGCGCCAGAAGCGACACCAGCGTCGAGACCCACCCGGTCCCGAGCCACTGCCCGCCGAAGTAGCCGAGCGCCACCCCGTACGCCGCCCACACCAGCCCGGCCAGCGCCGACCACGGCAGGAACTCCCGCACCTTCCGGTGCGCCGCACCCGCGCCCAGGCTCACCACCGACCGCCCCGCCGGGGCGAACCGCGCCAGCACCACCAGCGCCCCACCGCCCCTGGCCAGCGCCGCACCGAGTCCCTCCTGCGCCGCGGACAGCCGGCGGGAACGGGACAGCGCACGATCGAGACGGGCGCCGCCGCGCCAGGCGAGGCGATACGCGACCAGGTCGCCCAGCACCGATGCGGTGGCCGCGCAGGCGACCAGGCCGAGGAGTTCGGGGAGGTGGCCGCCGTGGTCCAGGACCGCCGTGCCCTTGCGGACCGCGGTCGCGGCGGTGGAGGTGCCGGCCGCGGCTGCTGCCGCCATGATCACCAGGACGCCGCTGGGGAGCACCGGGAGGAATACGTCGAGGAGGACGGAGATGCCGATCGCCAGGTAGATCCACGGGGAGTCGGTGAGCGACCCCAAGAATTCCACGGCAGTACTCCAGTCAGTTCCTGCCGCAGGGGACCTCGTTCTCGCTGGGCGGCTAGGTCGGTCAATTTCCTGTACAGCGTACGCCTCGGTAATGCCGTGATGTCCCGGGGGTTCCCTGATGTTGTTCGAATCACGCTTGCCCCTTCTTTACCACGGTCACCCGGATGCCTCGCGCGTACGGCACGCCGCGGCCACTCGCGGCGGGGAACGTGTTGGCGTAACTGACTCAATCGGCACGTGTAGTAGGGGTGACAGCGATGATGGCGAAGGCCAAGGGCGTGGGCGCGGTGGTGGGACTCACGGTGGGTCTGACCGCGGCGCTCGGAGCGGCGCCGGCGGCGGGCGCTGCGGAGGCGGGGCAGGGCCCGCGGGTGGCGCAGGGGGACGGGTGGCTGGCGAAGTCGGGACGGTTCGCGCCGCCGACGGCGCTGATTCCGTCGGACGCCGTGACGTACGACCAGAAGCTGGTCCCGGCGGGCGCGGAGATCGGGGTGGTGGAGCGGGCTGCGGGTGAGCGGACCGCGGTGCTGCTCGCGGTGCGCGGGCTGAAGGCGGACCGGGAGTACGGCGCGCATATCCACACCAAGCCGTGTGGCGCGGACGGGGACGCCGCGGGGCCGCACTACCAGGACAAGGCGGACCCGGTGACGCCGTCGGTGGATCCGGCGTACGCGAATGATGAGAACGAGGCGTGGCTGGACTTCAAGACGGACGGGTCGGGGAGGGGCTGGTCGTTCGTCAAGCAGGACTGGCGGGTGCGGAAGGGGGAGGCGCGGTCGGTGGTGCTGCACTCGGAGCACACGCACACGGGGCATGGGGATGCGGGGACGGCGGGGGATCGGCTGGCTTGCTTCACGGTGCCTTTCGCGTAGCCGGGGTTTTGCTTTTGCCCACCCGCCCGCCCGTTGCTCGGTGCGACTGGGGGGCCGGGCGCATGGGCGGCGGTTGGGTACGGGGTAGTGCCCGACCGCCCCCCCCCGTTGCCGGGTGTGGCAGGGGACGCGCGGGTTGGGCTGCCGGCGGGCCGGTTCTCCGGGTGGGCCGGGCGCGGGGCGGGGGCACGTCCTCACGCGGCACCGACACTTTTGGCTGCGCGTGTTGCTCATCCCCGCCCTGCGGCCGAGCCCCGTCCCGCACCCTCGTCACATGCCCGGGTGCGGTCGGCCCTCCGGCCTGTCGTAGCAGGTCGCTCCGGCGGTGCCCGCCCGCCCCATCCCTGTCGCACCGGGCAACGGGCGGGTGGGTGGGGGAAAGTCCCCACCCACCCGACGTGAAGCGATCAGCAGGTGCCAAGCGCCTCGCTAAGCGCCGACTTCTCCGCCGAGTCGGCAGTCATGCCGTACGTGTGCTTCACCCACACCCACATCCGCGCATACGTGCAGTGATAGCCGCTCACCGGCGGCATCCACTCCGCCGGGTCCTTGTCGCCCTTCTCCTGGTTCACGTTGTCCGTCACCGCGATCAGCTGAGCTATCTCCAGGTTGTTCGCGAACTCTTCGCGCCGGTCCGCAGTCCACTCCGACGCCCCCGACCGCCACGCCTCCGCGAGCGGCACGACGTGGTCGATGTCCACATCCGCGGCAGCGGACCACGTGGCGTCGTCGTACGGGGACTCCCATGTGCCGCTCGTCGCCGCGCAGCTGGAGTCCTGCTGGACGTCCTTGCCGTCGCGCTTGAGGACCGTCTCGCGGGTGTTGCAGGCGCCCTCGACCGTGGACCAGTGGGGGAACTTGTCGCGGTCGTAGCCGGAGTCCGAGCCCTCGGCCGCCTCCTTGATCTCGGAGAGGTACGTGCGCGCGGTCGCCGCGTCCGGCGGGGTGGGGGGTGCGGCTTGCGCGGTGGAGGTGAGCGGTACGGCGAGGAGGATGCCGGAGACGGCGGCGGTCACCGCGAGGACGATGCGTCGACGCGCGTAGACCTTACGGCGTGCGTGACCCATGGCTATTCGGGGCATTCGAACTCCCTCAGGTGTGGGGGTTGTTGGTCCTGAGTTGCTCGTGCATGGTGGCCCGGCGGGGTTTCGTTGAATCGGGCACCAGGTAACACCTTTGCGACATGGGCATGTCATGCGCAAGACCGCGATGCGGGTCCGCTGAGATCCGGCGGCGGAAAAACCGGGTCTCCGCCCCGGACCCATGCAGGCCAGCGCACCAGCGCCGGCTGGATACGCTCAGCCCGTGCTCCTCCCCGTAACACCCCTCCTCGGCTACGTCCTTGCCGCCCTCCTGCTCGCAGCCATCGCCGTCGCCGCCCTCGCCCACCTCGGCGACGGCCGCGGCCGCACGCCCCACTGGCGCGCCATCGGCACCGCCGGGCTGCGTGCCGCGGTGCAACTCGGCGCCGTATCACTGGTGATCGGCTGGGTGGTGCACGCGCTCGGGCTGCTGCTGGCGTTTGTGGGGCTGATGTTCGCGGTGGCCGCGTGGACCGCGGGGCATCGCATCACGCAGAACGGCAGCTGGCGTTGGGCCGCCGCCCCGATCGCGGCGGGGGTGCTGCCCGTGCTGGTCGTGCTGCTGCTGACCGGGCTGCTGCCGCTGCGCGGCATCGCCCTCATTCCGGTCGCCGGGATCCTCATCGGCGGCGGGCTCACCGCGACCGTGCTCGGCGGGCGGCGGGCGCTGGACGAGTTGCAGACGCGGCGGGGGGAGGTGGAGGCGGCGATGGCGCTCGGTTTCGTGGAGCGGGATGCCCGGATGGAGATCGCCCGGCCGGCCGCCTCCGACGCGCTCATCCCCGGGCTCGACCAGACCAGGACTGTGGGGCTGGTCACGTTGCCGGGGGCGTATGTGGGGATGCTGCTGGGTGGCTCTTCGCCCGTACAGGCCGGGGCTGTGCAGCTGTTTGTGCTGGTCGCGCTGCTGGTGGTGCAGGCGGTGGCGGTCGCGGTGGTGCTGGAGCTGGTGGCACGCGGGCTGATTCACCGCGTACACTTGAACGCATCTGAAGGGGAGTAGCTCTCTGCCGGTGTCGTCGACATACTGCTCAGTTCGCTGAGCCGGCGCCCGGAGCGAGGCCCGACGGCGGAAGCCGCGGCCGCGCCAGCGAGACCTTCGGCCAAGCAGTGTTCATGGACGCTGCCGCGCCGGAGTGGTCTCGCTTTTTTACGCTCCGGGGTGGGACGTCCCGTAACGAAAGAGACCTCTCTTGCTGAGCCTCAGCACCATCGCGATCACCTTCGGTGTGATCTTCCTTGCCGAGCTCCCCGACAAGACCGCTCTTGCCGGGCTGATGCTCGGCACCCGCTATCGCGCCGCCTACGTCTTCGCCGGGGTGGCGGCGGCCTTCGTCGTGCACGTCGTCATCGCCATCGCGGCCGGCTCGCTGCTGGCGCAGCTGCCGCAGCGGCCCGTGCAGGCGGTTGTCGGGCTGCTCTTCCTCGCGGGCGCGCTCATGCTGCTGTTCAAGAAGGATGATGAGGAGGAGGAAGCCGCCAGGCCTGCCGATCCCAGCTTCTGGAAGGTGGCGGGGGCGGGGTTCATGCTCATTCTCGTCGCCGAGTTCGGTGATCTTACGCAGATCATGACGGCGAATCTTGCCGCTCGTTACGACGACTGGCTCTCGGTCGGCATTGGTGCGCTGCTGGCGCTGTGGGCCGTCGCCGCGGTCGGGATCTTCGGTGGGCGGGCGCTGATGCGGTACGTGCCGCTGAAGCTGATCACGAAGGTGGCGGCCCTGGTGATGCTCGTGCTGGCCGGGTTCTCTCTCTACGAGGCCATCCGGGGGTAGCACGCGCTGCCCCCTCCCGTTGTCAGGGGCGGGAGGGGGCAGCGCGCGGTCTCAGGCGCCGAACTCCAGCTGGATGCTGCCGTCCGGGAGCTGGGTGACCTTGATCTCGTCGAGGTCGTCGACGTGGACGTCCGGCAGCTCGCCCTTCGCCCGCGGCCCGACGCCGACCACGCGCATGCCGGCCGCCCGGCCCGCGGCCACGCCTGCGGGGGAGTCCTCGAAGACCACGCAGGTGGCGGGGTCGACGCCCAGCTCGGTGGCGCCCAGCAGGAAGCCCTCCGGGTCCGGCTTGCTCTTCTTCACCGACTCGGCCGTGACGCGGGTGGCGGGCATGGGCAGCCCGGCGGCCGTCATGCGGGCGTCGGAGAGGGCGCGGTTGGCGGAGGTGACCAGGGCGTGCGGGAGGTCGCCGTCGGTGAGGGCGGCCATGAAGGCGGGGGCGCCCGGTATCGGGACGATGCCGTCGGTGTCCTCGGTCTCCCACACGAGCATGCGGGCGTTGTCCTCGAGGTTCTTGGCCGGGTCGCGGTCGGGGAAGAGGGCGGCGAGGGTCGCGTGGGCCTGCTTGCCGTGGCAGTGCGGGAGGATCGCGTCGGCGTCCTCGCCGTTCTCGGCCGCCCAGCGGCGCCAGACGCGGTCGACGGCGGCGTCCGAGTTGAGCAGCGTGCCGTCCATGTCGAGCAGCAGGGCGCCTGCGGTGAGCTTCATTGGATCTCCGGGCGGTCGTCGTCGCGGTGGACTCTGAGGTTTGTTCCTCAACGATACAATGCCCGGAGTCCGGCTCAGTGAGCGCGGGCCGCCCGTAGCAACCGCAGGGCCGGCTCGGGGAGCTCGCGGCCCTTGAGCCACACCGCGTGCAGGATCCGGGCCAGGCGGATCGCCGGGTCGACGCTGACCTCCACCAGGTGGCCGCGCTCCAGATCGTCCCGTACGGCCAGGGCGGAGAGCACGGCGGGGGCCAGGCCGCGGACGGCGGCGGTGCGCAGGGGGGCCGTGGCGCCCAGTTCCAGCACGGGGACCGCGATGCCGTCGTACGGGCGCAGCGCCGCCTCCAGCGTCTCCCGGGTGCCGGAACCCGACTCGCGTACCAGCAGCGGGGTGTCCGCCAGCTCGCGGCCGCTCAGCGGGCGGCGGCGGCGCGCCCAGGGGTGGTAAGGGGCTACGACCACTGCCAGGCGGTCCTTACCCACGGCCGTACGGTGCAGATCGTCCGGGATGTACGGGCCCTCGACGAAGCCGAGGTCGCAGGCGCCGCGGCGGAGCGCCTCGATCACGCCCCAGCTGTTGGCGACCGTCAGGCCCACGTGAATGTCCGGGTCCTCCTCGCGCAGCGCCACGAACCAGCCGGGCACCAGCTCCTCCGCGATGGTCAGGCTCGCGGCCACCTGCAGCTTGGGGTCCTGGCGGGAGCGGAGCGCGGCGGCGCCCTCGACGAGCGCCTCGGCCTGTTCTAGGAGGGAGCGCGCCCAGTCGGTGACGACGGCCCCGGCGGCGGTCAGCCGGGAGCCCGAGGTCGAGCGGTCCACCAGCCGCAGCCCCAGGCGGCGCTCCAGCGTACGGATGCGGCCGCTCGCCGACGGCTGGCTGATGCCCAGGCGGGCGGCCGCCTGGCCCAGGCTGCCGGTCTCCGCTACGCAGACGAGGAGCTGCAGGGCGTGGAGGTCGGGGAGCGGGCGGCCGTGGGTGGGTGGGGGCACCCGGGCAGTCTCTCATAGGGGATCCCTATGGGCTGGTCGTAAGATCGCGGCTACCGGGGGCGGGCGGGCCGCCGCAGGGTGGAAGCATGCTGCTTTCCGGCCCTGAGCGGGTCGCCTCCCCTGCTGCTCCGCCTGCCGCCTCACCTGCGGCTTCCCCGGTGCAGACGCCCGCCTCCGTACCCGCCCCCGAGCGCCCGGGCCGCGCCGCGCGGGTGCTGCGGGCCGGGCGGCGCCACCTGCCGGGGCTGCTGCTCGCGGTCGTCGGCGTCGCGCTCGCCTGGGCCGTACACGCTCTGCTGCCTGCCGTGCCGATGCTCACGGCGGCCGTGGTGCTCGGGATCGTCGCCGCGCATCTTCCGCTGGTCAGCGGCTATGTGCGCGGGAGCGCCCGGCCGGGGCTTTCGATGGCGGGCAAGCGCCTGATGCGCGTGGGGATCGTGCTGCTCGGGCTCAAGCTCAGCCTGGGCGATGTGGCCGGGCTCGGGTGGGAGAGCCTGGCCATGGTGGCCGGTGTCGTGCTGGCCACCTTCTTCGGCACGCAGTGGCTGGGGCGCAAGGCCGGGCTCTCCGGGGATCAGTCGCTCTTCGTGGCCACCGGCTATGCGATCTGCGGCGCCTCCGCCATTGGCGCGGTCAGCGGCGTGCTCGGCAAGGGCCAGGACGCGGCGGCGGAGCGGCGGCGGGAGTCGGACATGGCCGCCTCCATTGCGCTGGTGACCCTCTGCGGGACGCTGGCCATCGCCGTACTGCCGCTGCTGAAGGGGCCGTTGGGCCTGGACGCGGTGGAGTTCGGGCGGTGGGTCGGGGCCGGGGTGCATGACGTGGGGCAGGTGGTGGCCACCGCGCAGACCGCCGGGCCCGCCGCGCTGACCGAGGGGGTGCTGGTCAAGCTGATACGGGTGGCGATGCTGGCGCCGCTCGTCGCCGGGGTGGCGCTGAGCCGGCGGCGGGGTGCGGGCAGCGCGCCCGCGGGCGGGCGGCGGCCCGCGCTGCTGCCGCTGTTCGTCGCGGGCTTCCTGGCCATGGTGGCGCTGCGCAGCACGGGGCTGGTGGGCAACGGCGTCCTGGACGTCGCGGACACCGCCCAGGAACTGCTGCTCGCCGCCGCGCTCTTCGGCCTCGGCAGCGCGGTGCACCTGCCGACGCTGTCGCGCTCCGGCGCCCGGCTGGCGCTGGTCGGGCTCGGGTCGTGGGTGCTGGTCGCCGGGGCGTCGTATGCGGGTGTGCTGCTGACCGCGTAGCGGTTACGTCTCCGACTCCAGCGCGCGCCGCGTCGCCGGGCCGTACACGCCGCTCTCGTCGCCGTCGATGCCGCGCATGAGCTGGTAGGTGCGTACGGACTGGCGGACCTTCGCGTCGAAGGTGCCGTCGGTGTCGCCGAGCGGGTACGTGCCCGTCTTGAGCAGGCGTTTCTGCAGCTCCACCACCTCGGGGCCGCTGTCGCCCATCCGGAGCGTGGGGGGTGGGGCGGGGGCCTGGGAGCGGGTGGGGCGGGCGGAGGTGGGCTGGGGCGGTGGCTTGCTGGTGGTCTGCGTCGCCGAGGGGGAGGCGGAGACCGAGTGCGACGACTTGCTCGCGGAGGGGGATGCCGACGCCGTGGCATCGTCCGCCGAGGTCGCCGCGGTCGGCTCGTCGGTGGGAGTCGGCACGGTGGGGCCGGGGTCCGCGCTCTTACGGTCGGTGTCGCCGTCGTCCGGCATGAGCAGCACAGCGCCGATGCCGATCGCCGCGACCGCCGCGGCCGCGGCGAACATCAGCACCAAGGGGCGGCGCCGGGTGGCGGGGCGGTCGTCGCGGGCCGGGTCGTCGTCGTACCAGGTGTCGTAGTCGTGGTCGTACGCGTAGGCGCCGGGGGCTTCCTGCCGGGCCTCGCCGCCGTCCGGGCCGGACTCCGCGTCGAAGGCGCCCAGGTCCGTCGGCACCGGCGGTGCGGTCCGGTACATCGCGCCCGGGAGCGGCGTACTCGCCGCCTGAGGGGCCTCAGGGGCCTGAGGGGTCTGAGGCCCCTCAGGCGTCCCTCGCAGCACATACGGCCGGATCAGCTGCGGATCTCCACCCGGGCGTCTCTCCAGCCCGCAGTGGCACGACGGCGCCCCCTGCGCCGTGCGTGGTGCGCCGCAGCCGGGGCATGCCTGCTGTCGTTCCACCGGGCCGTCCCTCTCGTTCGAATGGAGCGATTATGCAGACGCCCGGCGCCGCTGCCCACCGCCCCCCGGCGGCCTCAGCAGGCCGGATCCGGGTAATCGGGCGAATATGGGGGTAATACGCCACACCAGCAGCACGCGAAGGTAGGGAGCCCGGCCATGGCGCGTGACGCGGACGCGAAGGCGGCGCAGGTGCCCGCCGAGGGCCTCCCGCGCCGCACCATCCTGCTCTCGATGGGCGCCCTCCTCAGCGGCATGCTGCTGGCGGCCCTCGACCAGACGATCGTCGCCACCGCGCTCCCGACGATCGTCAGCGACCTCGGCGGCATGAAGCACCTGTCCTGGGTGGTCACCGCCTACATGCTCGCGGCCACCGCGGGCACCCCGCTCTGGGGCAAGCTCGGCGACCAGTACGGGCGCAAGAAGCTCTTCCAGACGGCGATCGTGATCTTCCTGGTCGGCTCCGCGCTCTGCGGCATCGCCCAGAACATGCCCCAGCTGATCGGCTTCCGCGCCCTCCAGGGCCTCGGCGGCGGCGGCCTGATGGTGCTGTCGATGGCGATCGTCGGCGACATCGTGCCGCCCCGCGACCGCGGCCGCTACCAGGGCCTCTTCGGCGCCGTCTTCGGTGCTACGAGCGTCCTCGGCCCGCTCCTCGGCGGCCTGTTCACCGAGCACCTCAACTGGCGCTGGGTCTTCTACATCAACCTCCCCATCGGCCTGGTCGCCCTCGTGATCATCGCCGCCGTGCTGCACATCCCGAGGCGCACCGACCCGCACCGCATCGACTACCTGGGCACCCTCCTCATCGCCTCCGTCGCCACCTGCCTCGTCCTGCTGACCTCCCTCGGCGGCAATACCTGGGGCTGGGCGTCGCCGCAGATCATCGGCCTCGCCGTCCTCGGCGTGGTGTTCCTGGCCGCGTTCATCTGGGCCGAGACCAAGGCCGCCGAGCCCGTCATCCCGCTGAAGCTCTTCCGCATCCGCACCTTCACCCTCTGCTCGGTGATCGGCTTCGTCGTCGGCTTCGCGATGTTCGGGTCGATGACGTATCTGCCGACGTTCCTGCAGGTGGTGCACGGCGTGACGCCGACGATGTCCGGCGTGCACATGCTGCCGATGGTGGCCGGCGTGCTCATCGCGTCCACCGGCTCGGGGCAGCTCATTTCCCGTACGGGACGGTGGAAGGTCTTCCCGGTCCTCGGCACGGCGATCACCGCGTTCGGCCTGCTCCTGCTGCACCGGCTGACGGAGACCACGGGCACCTGGGAGATGAGCGCCTACTTCTTCGTCTTCGGCTTCGGACTCGGCCTCGTCATGCAGGTGCTGGTGCTCGCCGTGCAGAACGCCGTCGGCTACGAGGACCTCGGCGTCGCCACCTCCGGCGCCACCTTCTTCCGCTCCATCGGCGCGTCCTTCGGCGTCGCCGTCTTCGGCACCATCTTCACCAACCGGCTCGCCGACAAGCTCACCGCGGCACTGGGCGGCGCTCAGCAGCTCCCGGGCGGCGTGGACGTGGCCGACCTGGAGGCCGACCCGCGGGCGATCGCGAAGCTGCCGCCGGAGGTACGGGACGAGGCGCTGCACGCGTACTCGACGTCGATCACCGACGTCTTCCTGTACGCCGTGCCGGTCGTCGCCCTGGCCTTCATCATCTCCTGGTTCATCAAGGAGCAGCCGCTGCGCGGCACCGTCACCGTCCCGGACGCCAGCGAGACCGTCGCCACCAACCCGGTCCAGCGCAGCTCCCGCGAAGAGGTGGCCCGCGCGCTGACCCAGCTCTCCACGCTCGAGGGCCGCCGCGACATCTACCGCGACATCACCGCCCGCGCCGGGCTCGACCTCAAGCCCGCCGCGAGCTGGCTGCTGCTGCGCATGCACCGCTACGGCTCCGCGGATCCCGCGATGCTCGCGCAGCGCGCCAACGTACCCATCGGCATCGTCAACGCGGCCGCCCGCCAGGTCGAGGAGCGCGGCCTCGCCCGCCGGGACGGCCTGCCGCTGGTCCTCACCCCGGCCGGCGCCGAGCTCACCGGCGCCCTCTCCCGGGCCCGCGAGGAGGCCCTCGCGGAGCTGCTCGGCGACTGGTGGACGGCCGACCGGCCGCGCGATCTCACCGACCTGGTGGCGGAGTTGAGCGGCGAGCTGTCCGGGTCCGACGCCGAGATCCCGTACGACGACTTCCCGCGCCGCACGCCGGTGCCGGACCTGGAGAACGGCCACGGCGGGGACCACCGCGGCGACTACCGCCCGTAGGGCACAGGGCCGGTCAGCCCTCCTTGGGCCCGGTCTGCTGAATGACCTCGAACGACCACACATCCGACCCGCTCGCCGCCGGCCGCTGCCCGCCGCCGTGCCCCGCACCCATGCCCTTCATCCAGGCCTGGAAGGACTCCTCGTCCTTCCACCGGGTGTAGACGAGGTACTTGTCGGTGCCCTCGACCGGCCGCAGCAGCTCGAACCATTCGAACCCGTCGGAGGACTCGACGGCTCCGGCGCGGGACGCGAACCGCTGCTCAAGGGTCTCCCGCTGCTCTTCCGGGACGGTCAGTGCGTTGATCTTCACGATGCTCATGGTGAACAGGGTCGCATGACCGCCAATTCGGGCTAGACGTCAGGTATAGGCATGATGGACTGCGTCTGACCAGAGGGAGCAGTACGGCCAGGCGTCGAGCGATATACGAGGAGTAGCGGGGCGTGTCGGACACCGAGGGGTACAGGGCGGGTCTTGGTACGCGCAGCGTCGTGGTGCTCGGCGCGCTGTGGGTGCTGGCCGGGGTGCTGGCGGCGCGGCTCGCGGCCGAGGTGCTGCGGACGCCGCAGGAGGAGCGGCTTGCCGACCTCGACGCCTGGATCGGCCCTGACGGCGTACTGCGGCACCGCGGTTCGGTGTACGACGACGGCGCCTTCACCGGCACGCCCTTCAACGGCCTCGTACTCAAGCCGCTCACCCGCGCCGCCGAACAGGGCCTCGGCGTCGTCTGGACCTTCGGCACCCTGCTCCTCGTCGTGGGCCTCGGCGTGCTCGCCGCGCGGGCGCTGCCGGAGCCGGTCACCCGGCGGACGCGGCTGCTGACCGCGCCCGCGGCGGTCAGCCTGATCGCGCTGTCGGTGCCGGTGCGGGAGACGTTCACGCTCGGGCAGACCAGCCTGCTGCCGGTGCTGCTGGCGCTCGGCGGGTGGTGGCTCGCCTGGCGCGGGCGCAGTGGCGGGGCCGCGCTGATCGGGCTCGCGGCGGCGCTGCAGCCCGCGGTGCTGCTGTTCGCGCCGGTGCTGTGGCTCACCGGGCGGCGGGGCGCGGCGTATTACGCGGGCGGCACCTTCGCGGCGGCCACCGCTGCCGCCTGGGTGGCGATGCCGGCCGACTCCTGGGCGTACTGGATCCACCACATCGCGGGCGCCGGGCTCGGCGAGCCGATGGACAGCGCCGCGAACCAGTCGCTGCACGGCGCCCTGCTGCGGCTCGGGCTGACCGGGCCCGTGGAGATCGCGGTGTTCCTGCTGCTGGCCGCGGCGGTCGGGTATTTCGCGGTGCGGCGGGCGGTGCACTACGCGCGCGACGGGCAGCTGCTGCTCGCCGCCGCGATTGCCGGGTGCGGGGCCATCGCGATCGCCCCCGCGGCGTGGCAGCACGAGCAGCTGTGGCTGCTGCTCGCGGTCGTGGGGCGGACCGGGGCGCGGACCCGGGACCGGTATGTGTGGCCGGTCTTCGCCGTGCTGGTGATCACCTTCGACGGCAAGGACCTGGTGCCGAATCTGGCCTGGCTGTCCTTCATCAGCGACAACGTCGTCCTCATCGCCGCGCTGCTGGCCGCGACCTCGGTGCCTTTCCTCTCCCGTACGGCCGATGCCTGGGCCAAGCCGGCCCCGACCAGGCTGCTCGACCGGCCGAACATCCTGCTCGAACTGCTCCTCATCCGAATCGGCTACCGGCTCTACTCCTACGTCCGCAGCTTCGCCCCCGACGGCCGCGACCTGGCCGAGGGACACGGCGACCAGATCCTCGCCATCGAGCGCTTCCTGCACATCGACATGGAGCACTGGCTCAACCACAAGGTGGCGTCCATCGGCTGGCTCGAATCGTCGATGAACTTCTACTACGCCTCCTTCCACTTCCTGGTCCCGCTGTCGATCCTGGGCTGGCTCTACGCCACCCGCCCCGCCGCCTACCGCAAATGGCGCGCCTCGCTGGCCTTCGCGACCCTCTTCGCGCTCATCGGCTTCTGGGCCTATCCCCTCGCCCCGCCGCGGCTGATGCCGGGCCTCGGGTACATCGACACGGCGAATGGGCCCCAGGACTTCGACGACCCGAAGTTCGGGATGCTGACGGGCGTCTCCAACCAGTACGCGGCCATGCCATCGCTGCATGTCGGCTGGTCGCTGTGGTGTGCGCTGGTGCTGTGGCGGCTGGCGCCGTATGCGTGGCTGCGGTGGGCCGGGTTCCTGTATCCGGCGCTGACGACGATGGTCATCATGGGTACGGCCAACCACTACCTGCTCGACGCGGCGGGCGGCGTCGCGGTCGTCGCGGCCGGGCTCTTCGCGGCGCGCGGGCTGCAGCGGGCGCTGGCGGCCGGCGCGGCTACGCGTGCAGCTTCAGGCCCTTCGTCGTCCGGTCCACCTGATTCCTCGGGCCGTACAACGCCAGACCGACCAGATTCAGCTCGGCAGCCGGAACGGGCTTGACCGCGGCGCGATTGTCGTCGTCGTTGTCGGTGACGAAGTTCTCCTCGGTGTAGATGCCGGTGTGCAGGCCGCGCCGCAGCGCGCGCTCGCGGGTGCGCTGCAGCTCGGCGGCGTCCGCGGCGTAGATCAGGACGGGCTCGCGGGCGAGGGCGAGGTAGGTGTTGCCGTCGGCGTCCTCGTACGGCTTCTCGCCCATGATGGTGTCGGTGGCGTGGGCGACGCCGGTGGCGAGGAAGGCGGCCACGTTCAGCTTCTGCCAGGTGGCGAGGTCGGCGCGGACGATGATGGCGAACTTGGTGTCGAATCGCATGGTGGGGAGCTTGCCGGGCCGGGGGCCGCGGAGTCTTGAACGCTCGTGCGGGACAATGACGGTATGACCGGCGCGGACTGGGCCACCTACTGGCGCGACCCCGTGCGGCCCGTCGAGGCCATGCGGGCGCACTTCGTCGAGCACACCTTCCACAAGCACAGCCACGACGCCTACTCCTTCGGCGTCACCGAGGAGGGTGCGCAGCGCTTCGCCTGCCGGGGTGGGAAGCACACCTCCGCGGCCGGGCTCGTCATGACCTTCAACCCCGACGACCCGCACGACGGGGAGTCCGCGGCCGAGCTCGGCTTCACGTACCGGATCGTGCACATCGGCCCCGATGTCGTACGGGAGCTGCTCATCGAGCAGGGGGCGGGTGGTGAGCTGCCGCTCTTCCCCGAGCCGGTGCACCACGACCGCGTGCTGCGGCGGGCCGTCGTCGGGCTGCACGAGGCGCTCGCAGGCGGGGCCGGGGCGCTGGTGCGGGAGGAGCGGCTGATGGCCGCGGTCACCGCGATGGTGCGGCGGCGGGCGACGGGGGTGCGGGCCCGGGAGGCCGTGCCCGCCGGGCGGGAGCAGGCGCGGCGGGCCGCCGAGGTGCTGCGGGCGGCGGTGACCGAGGACCTGTCCGCCGAGGAGCTGACGCTCGCGGCGGGGGCCGGGAGCCGGTTCGCGCTGTACCGGGCGTTCAAGGCCGAGTACGGGATGGCGCCCAGCGACTACCAGCGGCTGCTGCGGCTGCGCTCCGCGCGCGAGCTGATCGTCGCGGGCAGCAGCGCGGCGGATGCGGCCGCGGCGAGCGGCTTCGCGGATCAGGCGCACTTCCACCGATGGTTCGTGCGGAGTTATGGGGTCACGCCCGGGGCGTACGCGAGGGCGGGCGCAGGCGCCTGAAGCGGGGGTCCGGGGGCGAAGCCCCCGGGATTCTTCTCCGGCGGAGACCAGCCTGGCCACCGCATATTGTCCCTTCGGGACTATCGTGTTTCACTGCGCCTCGTGGCTGACACACCATCAGATTTTGAGGCCGATTACATCGTCGTGGGCGCCGGCAGCGCCGGCTGCATCGTCGCCCGCAGACTCGCCGACAGCGGCGCGAGCGTGCTGTTGGTCGAGGCCGGGGCAGGGAAGCTCGACCGGTCGCGCATCGTACGGGTGCCGGGAATGATCTCGATCATGCACTCGGTGCCGCAGGTGAAGAAGCGCTTCGACTGGGGCTATTACTCCGTACCGCAGAAGCACGCGGCCGGGCGGCGCATCCCCATGACCCGCGGCAAGCTGCTCGGCGGCTCCAGCGCCATCAACGGGATGCTCTTCGTGCGCGGGCACCGCGGCAACTACGACGACTGGGCGGCGGAGGGCTGCCGCGGCTGGTCGTACGACGACGTGCTGCCGTCCTTCAAGCGCATGGAGGACTGGGAGGGCGGCGCGAGCGATGTCCGCGGGGCGGGCGGGCCGGTGGCCGTCAATCGCACCGGCCCCATCGTCCCCGCCTCCGAGGCGCTGGTGGAGGCGATGAGCGAGGCGCTCGGCACGCCGCGCAACGACGACTACAACGGCGCCGAGCAAGAGGGCGTCGGGGTGGTGCAGATGAGCGCCCGGGACGGGGTGCGGTATTCGACCGCGCACGCCTATCTCGCGGATCGTCCGGCGAATCTGCGGGTACGGGCGGCCGCCATGGTGGGCCGCGTGGTGATCGAGGGCGGTCGGGCCGTCGGGGTCGAGATCGTCGGGGGTGACGGGCGGAAGCAGGTGCTGCGCGCCGGGCGCGAAGTGGTGCTGTCGGCCGGGGTGGTGGGGTCGGCGCAGATACTGATGCTGTCGGGGGTCGGTCCTGCCGAGCAGCTGCGTGAGCACGGCATTGAGGTCGCCGCTGACCTGCCGGTGGGGCGGAATCTGCACGATCACCTGTTTGTGCCGATGACCTTCCTGGCGCCGAGTGCGCAACACCGGGGGACGGCCGGACACTTCTTCGGCGGGATGCTCGCCGAGACGGTGCGCGGGGGGACGTGGCTGGGGAGGACCGTCTTCGAGGCGATGGCCTTTGTCCGTACGGGCGCGGCGGAGACTCCCGCCGGACAGCCCGACCTGCAGGTCCATGCGCTGCCGTGGTCGTATCCGAGTCCGAATCAGGATGCTCCGGTGCGGCATGACGTGGACAAGCGGCCCGCGCTGACCGTCATGCCGACGCTGATCTACCCGAAGAGCCGGGGGGAGGTGCGGCTGGCTTCCGCCGATCCGGCTGCGGCGCCGCTGATCGACCCGGGGTATCTGTCGGATCCGGACGACTCCCGCTTTCTGCTGGAGGGGATGAAACTGATCCGGGATGTCATGGCGCACAAGCGGCTTGATGAGGTCGTCACGGGTGAGTTGCACCCGGGGGCGCGGTACGCGGACGATGCCGCGCTCGCGGCGGAGCTGCCGGAGCGGATTCACTCCGTGTATCACCCGGTGGGCACGTGTCGTATGGGCGTCGATGAGGAGGCGGTCGTCGATCCGGAGCTGAAGGTGCGGGGGATTGAGGGGCTGCGGGTGGCTGATGCCTCGATCATGCCGACGATCAGTGGCGGCAATACGAACGCTCCCGCGATGATGATCGGGGAGCGTGCGGCGGAGTTGATGCTCTGATTCTCTTCGGCGCTGCGCGCCGGGGGCTGTACCCACCCGCCCGCCCGTTCCTGTGAGCGAGAGGAACGGGCGGGCGGGTGGGTACAGCTGGCGCGCAGCGCCGAAGCGGATCAGACGTACGTAACCTGCATCTCCTTCACGCCATTGATCCAAGCCGAGCGCAGCCTCCGCGGATCGCCCTCCAGCCGGATCCCGGGCATGGCGTCGGCAATCGCATTGAAGATCAGCTCAATCTCCAGAATCGCCAGCGACTTCCCCAGGCAGTAGTGCGGCCCACCGCCCCCGAACCCCAGATGCGGATTCGGATCCCGCGTGATGTCGAAGCGCTCCGGGTGGTCGAAGACCTCCGGATCGTGATTCGCCGACGCGTAGAAGAGCCCGACCCGGTCGCCCGCCTTGATCTGCGCGCCGCCCAGCTCCACGTCGCGCGTCGCCGTCCGCTGGAACGACGTCACCGGCGTGCCCCAGCGCACGATCTCCTCGGCCGCGGTCGCCGGGCGCTGGGTCTTGTACAGCTCCCACTGCTCCGGCTGCGTGAGGAAGGCGTGCATGCCGTGGGTGATCGCGTTACGGGTGGTCTCGTTGCCGGCGACGGCGAGCATGAGGACGAAGAAGCCGAACTCGTCCTCCGACAGGTTGCCCTCGTGCTCCGCGGCCACCAGCTTGGAGACGATGTCCTGCGCCGGGCACTTGGTGCGCTCGGCCGCCAGGCCCATCGCGTAGCCGATGATCTCCGCGGCGGCCTCCTTGCCGGCCTCCTCGGTGATCGCGAGCTCGGGGTCGTCGTAGGCCAGCATCTTGTTCGACCAGTCGAAGAGCTTGCCGCGGTCCTGCTGCGGCACGCCGATCAGCTCGGCGATCGCCTGGAGCGGCAGCTCGGCCGCGATCTCGGTGACGAAGTCGCCGCTGCCGCGGTCCGCCGCCTCGGCGACTATGCGGGTGGCGCGGCCGCGCAGGGCGTCCTCGAGGGAACGTATCGCGCGCGGGGTGAAGCCGCGCTGGACGATGCCGCGGACCCGGGTGTGCTCGGGCGGGTCCATGTTGAGCATGATCAGGCGCTGCATCTCGATCTCGTCGCGCTGGATGTGCTCGCTGAAGCGGATGACCGCGGTGTTCTCGGTGCTGGAGAAGGTCTGGGCATCGGTGGAGACCGCCTTCACATCCGCGTGCCGGGTCACCACCCAGTAGCCCTCGTCGTCAAAGCCGACGCTGCCGCGTGGCTGCGGACACCACCACACCGGCGCGGTCTGGCGCAGCTCGGCGAACTCGGGGAGGGGGACGCGTTGTTGGTAGATGTCGGGGTCGGTGAAGTCGAACCCGTCGGGGAGGGCGGGGCAGGGCGGCATGAGAGCCTCCACGTTCTGACGGACCATCAGAAAACGCGGTGAGAGTAGTAACGGGTTCTACAACCTGCAATAGACGCGTCGGGGTTCGTTGCGTGCACATTCCGTGCGGGTTGCGTGCACACCCCTTGCGCGGGTGGGTGTAGGTCAGGAGACTGCTTGGATAACTGATACGTGTTCTAGTTCTCCTGGTTCTCCCGTACGAGAGGACGCTCTGGTCATGGCCGCTGAACCCGTCATCGTCGAGGCTGTACGCACCCCCATCGGGAAGCGCGGCGGCACCCTGTCCACGCTGCATCCGTCCTATCTGCTCGGCGAGACGTACCGAGAGCTGCTGGAGCGTACGGAGATCAAGGCCGACTGCGTCGAGCAGATCGTCGGCGGCTGCGTCACGCACGCCGGCGAGCAGTCCATGAATCCGGCCCGCACGGCGTGGCTCACCATGGGCCTTCCGTACGAGACCGCCGCCACGACGGTGGACTGTCAGTGCGGGTCCTCGCAGCAGGCGAATCACATGGTCGCCAACATGATCGCGTCCGGCGTCATCGACGTCGGGATCGGGTGCGGCGTCGAGGCCATGACCCGGGTGCCGCTGGGCAGCGGGTCCAAGCACGGGCCGGGGAAGCCCTTCCCCGATGAGTGGAATGTGGATCTCCCTAATCAGTTCGAGGCGGCCGAGCGGATTGCCCGTAACCGCGGGCTGACCCGGGAGAACGTCGACTCGCTCGGGCTGATCTCGCAGGAGCGGGCGCGGCGGGCGTGGGACGAGGGGCGGTTCGACCGCGAGACCTTCGGCGTGCAGGTGCCGACGACCGAGGAGGAGCAGGCCGCGGGGCAGGGCATGTGGCGGCTCGTCGAGCGGGATCAGGGGCTGCGGGAGACGTCGATGGAGGGACTCTCCGGCCTGAAGCCGGTCATGCCGACGGCCGTGCATACGGCGGGGAATTCGTCGCAGATCAGCGACGGCGCCGCCGCGGTGATGTGGATGTCGAAGCGGCTGGCGCGGGCGCTCGGGCTGCGCGGGCGGGCCCGGATCGTCGCGCAGGCGCTGGTGGGGTCCGACCCGCACTTCCATCTCGATGGGCCGATCGACGCGACCAAGGCGGTGCTCGGGCGGGCCGGGATGTCGCTGAAGGACATCGATCTGGTGGAGATCAATGAGGCCTTCGCTTCTGTGGTGCTGTCGTGGGCGCAGGTCTTCGGGCAGGACCTGGAGAAGGTGAATGTGAATGGCGGGGGCATCGCTCTCGGGCATCCGGTGGGGGCCACGGGGGCGCGGCTGATCACCACCGCGCTGCATGAGCTGGAGCGGCGGGACAAGGAGTTCGCGCTGATCACGATGTGCGCGGGCGGTGGGCTGGCCACGGGGACGATCATTCAGCGGCTGTGACCATGGGGGCTCCGCCCCCAGACCCCCGGATGCCGGCGCTTCGCGCCTCGTCCTCAATCGCCGGACGGGCTTGACTGCCCGTCCGGCGATTGTCGTCGGCCGGTGTGTTGGTGGGTGGCTATCGCGTGTGCTGGCGGGCGTAATGGCCCTTTGCCTTTGATCTGTTGCCGCAGATCGCCATGGAGCACCAGCGGCGGGTGCCGTTCTTCGAGACGTCGTAGAAGTGCAGGATGCAGGTCGGGCCTGAGCAGGCCCGGATGCGGCCCGGGCGGTCGTCGAGGAGGCGGAGGTAGTTTTCGGCGGCGGCCCAGGCGGGGAGCCAGGCCGGGTCTTCGGCCTCCAGGTGGGTGGTGGGGCGGCCGTCGGGGTCGAGGGCGTGGCGGACTCGGGCTCGGGACAGCACCTTGTTCAGGGCGCGGAGGGCGGCCGGGTCGGGTGTGGTGGTCGGTGTGTCCACCAGTTTCGCCAGGGCGGCGCGGGCCTCGTGCAGGGCGTTGAGGGTGGCTGTGTCCGCGTGCGGGGCCGGGTCCGGGAGCTGCGCCGCTACGGGTGGTGAGGACAGCCAGACGGCGAGGCCGTCCGTGGAGTCGAGCAGGTCGGCCACGCGGTCGCCGGACATCCAGCGGGTGTTGAGGAGGTCGATGGCGAGGGGCTCGCCTGCCAGGGGGCGTGGGTCGGGGCTGCTGCTGCTCATGGTGTCAGGCTAACCGGTCAACTGGGTGTGAGTGGTTGACCGTGTTCGCGTCTAACCTTTAAAGTTAATTTAGAAGGTTAGAGGGGTCGCCTCTGGCCCTGGATGAAGGCGTCGACATGACTGCTCTGGCATCGCTGCAGACCGGACACGTGGGGTTGAACGTCACCGATATCCGCCGCTCCGTGGACTTCTACGTCCGCGTCTTCGGCTTCGAAGTCACCTCGGAAGGCAAGGACGAGGGGCGGGAGTTCGCCTTTCTGAGCCGTGATGGCCGGCTGGTGGTGACCCTCTGGCAGCAGGGGGCCGGTGGATTCGCCGCCGATCGGGCGGGGCTGCATCACCTGTCCTTTCAGGTGGAGACGGTCGATGAGGTCCGGGAGGCGGAGCGCGTGCTGAAGGGGCTGGGGGCGCACTTCGCGTACGAGGGTGTGGTGCCGCATGGTGAGGGTGCCGCCTCGGGTGGGATCTTCTTCGCTGACCCGGATGGGACCCGGCTGGAGATCTATGCGCCGACCGGGGCCGAGGGGGCTCCAGCGCCCGCTGGGGCCGCGCCGACCTGCGGGTTCTTCTAGCCATGGCCACTTATACGAGTGGCGAGCTCGCCGTTCAGGAGCGGGCCGGGCTCGCCGGGCCGGCGGGGAATGCGCTGCGGGGGATTCGGGGTGAGGTCCCGGAGGTGGCCGCTGCTTTTCTCGGCGAGCAGCCGATGATCGTTGTCGGGGCGGCTGACGGTGCTGGGCGGATGTGGGCGACCGTGCTGGCGAGCGAGCCCGGCTTCCTCGCCGTACCGGACCCCTCTGTGGTGACGATCGGCGCGCGGCCGCTGCCCGGGGACGCGCTTGCCGAGGTGCTGGCGGGGGAGGCGAAGGTGGGCACCATCGCCATCGAGCCCGCCACCCGGCGCCGTATGCGCCTCAACGGCCGCTCGGCGCCGGCCGGTACGGGGGCGGGGCTGGGGTCGGGGTCGGGGCCGGGGCCGGGGCCGGGGTCGGGGTCAGGGCTGGGGCTCCGGGTGGAGCTGGATCAGGTGATCTCCAACTGTCCCAAGTACCTGCAGCGGCGGACGTACGACATCGTGCCGACGACCGCCGGGCGGGCGGCCGGGTGGCGGGGTGAGGCGCTCACCATGGCCCAGCAGCTCGTGATCGCCACCGCCGACACCTTCTTCATCGCCACCGCCGACGAGTCCGGCGACGCGGACGCCTCGCACCGGGGTGGCAATCCCGGCTTTGTGGAGGTGGTGTCGCCGACGCGGCTGCGGTGGCCCGACTATGTCGGGAACGCGATGTTCCTGACGCTCGGGAATCTGGAGCAGAATCCGGCTGCGGGGCTGGTCTTTCCTGACTGGGAGACCGGGGATCTGCTGCAGGTCACCGGCTCCGCCCGGACGGTCTGGGGGGCGCAGCGGATGGTCGAGTTCGAGGTGCGGGAGGTGAACGAGATCTCCGGCGCGCTGCCGTTGCGCTGGAGCGAGCCGGAGTTCTCGCGGTTCAATCCGCCGATCGGAGCTGCCTAGATGTCCCGGAAGGTCTCGATGCTGGCGCCGACGGAGTTCAGGCGGTCGGCCAGGGACTCGTAGCCGCGGTTGATGACGTAGACGTTCCGGAGGACGCTCGTGCCCTCCGCCGCCATCATCCCGAGGAGGACCACCACCGCCGGGCGGAGTGCGGGCGGGCAGATCATTTCCGTTTCGCGCCAGCGGGTCGGGCCCTCGACCAGGACGCGGTGCGGGTCCAGGAGTTTGACGCCGGCGCCGAGTCGGGTCAGTTCGGTGAGGTAGATGGCGCGGTTGTCGTAGACCCAGTCGTGGATCAGCGTCGAGCCCTGCGCGGAGGCGGCGATCGCGGCGAAGAACGGGACGTTGTCGATGTTCAGGCCCGGGAACGGCATCGGGTGGATCTTGTCGATCGGGGCCTGGAGCTTCGACGGGCGGACCGTCAGGTCGATCAGGCGGGTGCGGCCGTTGTCGGCGGGGTATTCCGGGCCGCGGTCGTGGTCGAGGCCCATCTCCTCGAGTACGGCCAGCTCGATCTCCAGGAATTCGAGCGGGACGCGGCGGATCGTCAGCTCGGAGGACGTGACGACGGCGGCGGTGAGGAGGCTCATCGCCTCTACCGGGTCCTCGGACGGGGAGTAGTCGACGTCGCGGTCGATGTGGCGGACGCCGTGGACGGTGAGGGTGGTGGTTCCTACGCCCTCGATCCGTACGCCCAGCTCCTCCAGGAAGAAGCACAGGTCCTGGACCATGTAGTTCGAGCTGGCGTTGCGGATCACCGAGACGCCGTCGTGGCGGGCGGCGGCGAGGAGAGCGTTCTCCGTGACCGTGTCGCCGCGCTCGGTCAGGACGATCGCGCGGTCCGGGGTGATGCCGGGCTCCACCTCGCAGTGGTACGTGCCCTCGGTCGCCGTGATGTCCAGGCCGAAGTGGCGCAGCGCGCTCATGTGTGGCTGCACGGTGCGGGTGCCGAGGTCGCAGCCGCCGGCGTACGGGAGCTTGAAGCGCTCCTCGCGGTGCAGGAGCGGGCCGAGGAACATGATGACGGAGCGGGTGCGGCGGGCCGCTTCGGTGTCGAGTGCGTCGAGGTCCAGGTCCGCGGGCGGGATCACTTCGAGGTCCGCGCCGTCGTTGATCCAGCGGGTGCGTACGCCGATCGAGGCCAGGACTTCGAGGATGCGGAAGACCTCTTCGATACGGGCGACCCGGCGCAGCACCGTGCGGCCGGAGTTGAGGAGCGTGGCGCAGAGGAGGGCGACGCAGGCGTTCTTGGACGTCTTTACGTCGATCGAGCCGGAGAGGCGGCGGCCGCCGGACACCCTCAGGTGCATAGGGCCGCCGGTGCCCAGGGAGACGATCTCGCTGTCCAGTGCCTCGCTGATGCGGGCGATCATTTCGAGGCTGATGTTCTGGTTGCCGCGCTCGATGCGATTGACGGCGCTCTGGCTGGTGCCGAGCGCCTCGGCAAGGTGGGTCTGGGTCCAGGCCCGGTGTTGCCGGGCCGTGCGGATAAGTTTGCCGATGCGTACGAGGTAATCGTCTGCCATACGCGGAACGTATATCAGATGTGAGATCCCCGCCTGGGGAGAGGTGAGTTGGGTTTTGTGAAATTGACGGGGGCGGAAAAGGCTGCTCGGCGGGTTGCGCGGCGGAGGGCTTTGAGCACGGGTGTACCGAGAGTGAGCGCGAGGATCGCGGTGACCAGGGCCCTTGGCAGGTCCCAACCCAGGGAAGTAGCCAGGCAGTAGGCGATGAAGCGGCCCAGATTATCGGCGAGTGGGTCGCCGGGAACGAAACTAATGTTCGTCGACATTCCGCCAAGGTATGGCCAGCCCTGGAGATTCAGGATCGTCCCATAAGTAATCGCGGAAATTGCTCCGTATGAGGCAAGGAGGATGAGCTCGCGGCGCCCGCGGAGGCGGTCCGCGCCGGGGAGCAGGCCCGCGCCCATCGCTACCCAGCCCATGCCCAGCATTTGGAAAGGCAGCCACGGGCCGACGCCGCCGGTGAGCAGCGCGGAGGCGAACATCGTGACCGAGCCGAGCACGAAGCCGAAGCCCGGGCCGAGGACTCGGCCGGCCAGGACGATGAGGAAGAACATCGGCTCGATGCCGGCCGTGCCTGCGCCGAGCGGGCGGAGGGCCGCTCCTGCTGCCGCTACTACGCCGATCATGGCGATGGCTTTTGCGTCCAGGCCCGAGTCGCCGATGACGGCTACGGCTACTGCGAGGAGGAGGGGGAGGAGGGCGGCGAAGAGCCAGGGGGCGTCCTGGGAGTGCGCCTTGACCAGGCTGGAGTCGGGGGAGGCGAAGAGGGGCCAGGTGAAGGCGGCTATGCCGATGGCTGAGACGAGGGCCAGGGCGGTGGCTGCGCGGGGGCCCAGGCGGACGGGTTTGGCTTGGGTGGTCTTCGCCCAGCTCATGCCGCCTCCAGTGCGCGGGCGACCTGCGGCACCGTCAGCCAGGGGAGGGGGTTGAGGATCTTTGACACCTGGGGGGCGAAGGCGGGGGACGAGACCACGACCTCGGTGGTCGGGCCGTCTGCTACTACCTCGCCCTCGGCGAGGATCACGACGCGGTGGGCGAGTTCGGCGGCGAGTTCTACGTCGTGGGTGGCCAGGACGATGGCGTGGCCTTCGGCCGCGAGCGTGCGGAGGATGGTGGTGAGGCGGGACTTGGCGGCGTAGTCGAGGCCGCGGGTGGGCTCGTCGAGGAGGAGGAGTGGGGGGCTTGCCGTGAGGATGACGGCGAGGGCGAGCGCGAGGCGCTGGCCCTCGGAGAGGTCGCGGGGGTGGATGTCGTCCGGGACGTTCGGGAGGAGGTCGGCGACGAGGGTGCGGCAGGTGCCGGGCGTCGCCTTCGCGTCGTGGTCCGCTGCGGTGCACTCGGCGGCGACCGTGTCGGCGTAGAGGAGGTCGCGGGGGTCCTGGGGGACCAGGCCTGCGCGGCGGAGGAGTTGGGCGGGTTTTGTCTTGTGGGGTGTGTCGCTGCCGCTGAGTCGTACGGAGCCGGCGGCGGGGGTGTGCATGCCGACCAGGGTGCGGAGGAGGGTGGACTTGCCGGCGCCGTTGCGGCCCATGAGGGCGATCGTTTCGCCGGGCTGGATGGTGAGGGTTACGTCGCGGAGGGCTTCGGTGCGGCCGCGGGTGACCGCTAGGTGGTTGGTCTGCGCGGCGGGTCCTTCCTGTGGGCCGGGGACGGGGTTCCGCGACACCACCGAAAAAACGCTGTGGTCGGCTGCCGCCGAGGTCTGGGTTTTTTCGGCGGCGTCGCTCCACCCCGTCCCCTCCCTTGCGCCGGCGGCCGCCAGTCGGTCGCGGAGCGGCTGGGCCTTGCGCCGGGCGTCCCGTACGGAAAGGGGGAGGGGGGACCAGCCGGCCAGCTTGCCCAGGGTCACCACCGGGGGTGCGACCGGGGAGACCGCCATGACGTCGGCCGGGGCGCCCGTGATGGGTGCCTCGCCGGGGCCCGGGAGGAGGACGACCTGGTCGGCGTACTGGACGACCCTTTCCAGGCGGTGCTCTGCCATCAGGACCGTGGTGCCCAGGTCGTGGACGAGGCGCTGGAGGACGGCCAGGACTTCTTCCGCTGCGGCTGGGTCGAGGGCTGAGGTCGGCTCGTCCAGGACGAGGACCTGGGGGTGGGGGGTCAGGACCGAGCCGATGGCTACGCGCTGTTGCTGGCCGCCGGAGAGGGAGGCGATCGGGCGGTCGCGGAGGTCGGCCAGGCCCAGGAGGTCGAGGGTTTCCTCTACGCGGCGGCGCATCGTGTTGGGCGGGAGGCCGAGGGATTCCATGCCGTAGGCGAGTTCGTCCTCGACCGTGTCGGTGACGAAGTGGGCGGCCGGGTCCTGGCCGACCGTGCCGACCAGGTCGGCCAGGTCGCGGGGGCGGTGGGTGCGGGTGTCGCGGTCCGCGATGGTGACCGTGCCGGTGAGGGTGCCGCCGGTGAAGTGCGGGACCAGGCCTGAGACGCAGCCGAGGAGGGTGGACTTGCCGACGCCGGACGGGCCGACGAGCAGGACCAGTTCGCCCTCGGGGACGTCCAGGGTGACGTCCGCGATGGCGGGGGTGGTCGCGCCGTCGTATGTCACGGAGACCTGGTCGAAGCGGATCACTGCGGGGTCTCCTCGGGGGTGGCCTGTGGATAACTTGGGGTGCCGGGAGGGGTGGGCGATAGCCTTGAAGGGGGTTGGCCCCCGGGAGGGCGGGGACTGTTCGGCGGTGCGGGGGCGATGAAGGCCGGCAGGAGCGCCAGGGCGATGCCCGCTGCCGGCAGGAGGGGGAGTTCGGGCGCCGTCAGCGGGTTCACGGACGGGGTCAGGGCCGCGGGGTCGTGGCTCGCCGCGTAGATCATCAGGGCCGCGGCCGGGAGGCCTGAGGCGGCGACCAGCCAGGCGCGAGGGGTCCAGCGGTCCGGGCGGTAGGTGGTGCGCAGGGTGCGGCGGCCGCCGAGGCGGAGGCCGGCCAGGGCGGCGGCCAGGCCGGTGAGGAGGAGGGGGAGGCCGTAGGCCCCGCCTTGGGCCGTCAGCAGTCCGTACGTGCCGCAGCAGATGGCCAGCAGGCCGCCGAGCGTGAGGGCCGTGGTGGTGTGGCGTACGGCGGGGGAGACCGGGTTGGCGCGGCCGTAGCCGCGGGAGTCCATGGCGGCGGCCAGGGTCACGGAGCGTTCCAGGGCGCCTTCCAGTACGGGGAGGCCTACCTGGAGCAGGCCGCGGAGGCGGCGGTCAGAGCGGCCGCGGAGGCGGCGGGCGGCGCGGAGGCGCTGGACATCGGCGATGAGGTTGGGGGCGAAGGTCATCGCCACGACGACTGCCACGCCTGCCTCGTACAGGGCGCCCGGGAGGGACTTGAGGAGGCGGGCCGGGTTGGCGAGGGCGTTCGCGGCGCCTACGCAGATGAGGAGGGTGGCCAGCTTGAGGCCGTCGTAGAAGGCGAAGGCGAGCTGCTCGGCCTTGACCCTGCCGCCCAGGCGGACGCCCTGCGCCCAGTCGGGGAGGGGCACTTCGGGGAGCGTGAAGAGGGTGCGAGTGCCGGGGATCGGGGAGCCGAGGACGATCGCGAAGAGGAGGCGGATGAGGAGGACGGCGAGGCCGAGCTTCAGGAAGGCGGTGTAGGAGCGGGCCCAGGGGGCGTCGGTGCGCCTTGCCGCCACGACGTAGCCCGCGGCGGCGATCAGGAGGCCCAGGAGGAGGGGGTTGGTGGTGCGGGTGGCGGCGGTGGCCAGGGCGAGGGCCCAGAGCCACCAGGCGCCTGCGGGGAGCGAGTTTGACCTTGTGGCTTGCGGTGGGCGGAGACCTTTTCGGCGCTGCGCGCCGGGGCTGTCTGCCTCCGTGGCAGAAGGCATGCGGCCCGGCTCAGGGGCGGGGCGGGTGGGGTGCTGCTTGCCTGTCATGCGCGGCGGCGGCGCAGCTGCCAGACCGTGGCCGCGGCGAGGGCGACGACTGCGGCGGCGCCGGCGAAGAGGCCGACGGACGGGCCGGAGTCGTCCTGCTCGTCCTGGGCGGCCGGCTTCTTCTTCCCGGCGCCCGTGTCCACCGTTTCCGCGCAGCCCGACTTCGGATAGCCGGCGATCGCGCAGATCAGGCCGTCCGAGCCCGTCCGGAGCGGTTTTGCCGTCGTGGCAATCGCGTCCGCGGCCGTGCCGTCCTCCGGCAGCGTCGCGCACTCCGTGCGGGGCTTCGGCGGAGTCGTCTTCGTGGCGGCGTCCTTCGGGGTGCCGAAGTCGATCACGACGGCGACACGCTTCTTGCCGTCGGCCGCCGGAGTGTCCGCGCACGCCGTCTCGAAGGACGGCTTTGTGCGCGGCTTCGCCGCCGAGCCCGAGTCCTCGCTCACCGCGTACCGGAAGCCGATCACATCGCCGTCGGCGGGCCGGGCGATCGCCGGGCCCTTCGTGGCGTACGACCAGGTGTCCTTCTCGGTCTCCCAGAAGGACCAGTAGCGGTACGCGGACGCCGCCCCGGCCGGGGTGGCCAGGAGGGCGGCCGCGAGGACCGCGAGGAGGAGCGGCAGGGCGCGCCTCATGACTGGCGCTTTCGGCGCATGCTGAACAGGAGGCCGCCGCCGATGCCCGCGACGAGGCCGACGGCGATCACGGTGATCACGGCCGTGTTCGAGCCGTCGTCGTCGCTGTCGTCCGCCTTCGTCTCGCCGCCGGTGGCGCGCTTGGTGGGCTGCGGGCCCGCGGCGTTCAGGGCCTCGACCGTCTTGGCGGGCGGGGTCTCGCCGGTGGCCTGGGCGGCCAGGACGAGCATGCCGAGGGCGGCCGGGGTGGTCTTGGACCAGGCGGCGGAGTTCTTCTCCAGCCAGGCGTACGGCTTCTTCGCGGCCTCGGTGTGGCCGCCCGCGGCGAGGGCGAGGATGGCGACCGCGGTGGCGTTGTTGTCCGGGGACTTGCCGTCCATCGCGCTGATGAGGTGGCCGGACTTGGCGAGCTTCTTGTCCAGGTACGCGGCGGCGCCCTCGGCGGCGACCGTCGGGGCCTCCTTCTTGGCGCAGTCGGGGGCCTTGACCGGCTTGTCGGCGTTGGGTGCGTTGACCGCGAGGCCGGAGCCGAAGCCGGCGAGGGTGGCGGCGGCGGTGGCGTAGTCGTTGGCGTAGAGCTTCTTGTTCTTGTCGGGCTGGAAGGTGTACGCGCCCTTCTCGGCCGGCTTCGCGTCGCAGGGGAGGCGGAGGGCGGCGAGGGCGTCGTACGGGGACTTGCCGGTCTTGACGACGCTTGCCGGGCGGGCGCCGGTGGCGGTGAGGGCGCCGATGACGACGGCGGTGGAGTTGGCGTCGGAGGGGGCGCCCGCGTAGAAGGGCCAGCCGCCGTCCTTGTTCTGGCTGGTCTTGAGCCAGCCGATCGCCTTCTCGACGGTGCTGCCGCTCTTGCCGGTGGCGGCGAGGGCCTGGACCGCGGCGGCGGTGGCGTTGGTGTCCAGCTTCTTCGCGTCGCAGGCCTTGGCGGTGTCCTTGCGGTACGACATGTAGGCGCCGTTGTCGCACTGCTGGTCGCGGAGCCAGCGGGTGGCGGTGGCGCTGGGCTCGTACCCGGTGCGCTGCTGCGCGAGCATGGCGATCGAGGTGCGCCAGACGCCGTCGTTGGTGGGGTCCTTTTCGCCGTAGAGGCCGTCCTTGGAGGCTGCGGCGCTCGCCGCGGGGGCGAGGGTGACGCAGAGCGCTGCCGCGCTGAGGGCGGCGATGAGGCCGGTACGACGTATGGGAGCCATGGCGGGGTTAGTGCCTTTCGTGGTCGGCGGGCGTCGCAGCTGGACACGGCGCCGTCACTCTCCGCGCGGGCGCGGGGGCACCGGCTCAGCTCCGTATTCCTCGACGGGTTCGAGCCTGCAGTGCCCCCAGCAGGTGCTCCGGCTTTACGGTTGCGGGTCAGCGCCGGAGTCGCACCGGCTTTCCCCGCGAGGGGCGGGTTGGAGTTTACCTGCGGGTCAGGTGCGGGTGCACCTTGCTAGGGTGTAATACATGACTCATGGTGTGGACCCTTACGAGCTGCGTGTCGGTGTCCCCTCGGTCGAGGTCTTCCGGCGGCTGCGTACCGATGCCGGGATGTCCGACCGGGCGCCCGAGGCGGTCGAGATCGGGCTGCGGAACACCTGGCACGGCGTGGTGCTGCACCACGAGGGCGAGCCCATCGGCATGGGGCGGGTCGTCGGGGACGGGGGGACCGCCTTCCAGATCATCGACATCTGCGTGCACCCGGCGCATCAGGGGCGGGGGCTGGGCAGGCGCATCATGGCCGCGCTCACCGAGGAGCTCGACCGGCGGGCGCCCGCGACGGCCTATGTCTCACTGATCGCGGACGGGCCCGCGCGCTTCCTTTACGAGAAGTTCGGCTTCGCCGATGTGGCCGGGCATGACTCGGTCGGCATGTATCGGATGTGACGGGCGCATCATCCAGACGTCGATGGGGTCCTCGGACTCCGTGACGAATCCGTGGCGCTCGTAGAGGCGGCGGGCGGGGCTGCCCTGCAGGACCTGCAGGCGTACGGTGGCGGCCGTCTTCCGCAGCAGCTCGCGCAGGACGGCCGAGCCCAGGCCGCGGCCCTGGTGAAACGGGGCCAGGTAGAAGTTCTCCAGCCAGTGCGTGCCGTCGTCGGCGGCCGGGCGCAGCGTGACGCAGCCGCCGAACTCGCCGGCCACCGTGATGACCCACGTGTGCCGGGCGGAGAAGTTGTCCCGCAGCCGCTGCCGCACCCGGTGCTCGTCGTACCGCCCCAGCCGCTCCAGGTCCCGCCGCAGCACCGCGGCGCGCAGGTCCGCGATCGGTTCGATGTCGTCCGTCAGCGCGGCGCGCAGCCCCCAGTCCATGGCCCGGAGTATGCCAACGGCCGCTACACCGCCGCGTACCGCACCGGGTCCGAGCCCGGCACCGCCTCCGCCAGGCCGCGCTTTTCCAGGCGGCGGACGTGGGCTTCGGCTTCCGAGACGGCGATGTTGCGGGAGCCGAAGCGGATCTGCTCCCAGGGGCGGTTCCACTCCATCGCCACCGCCAGCTCCCAGGCCGTGCGCGGCTCGGCCGCCAGCAGGCGCCGGATGTCCTCCAGCCGCTCCTCGTGGTGCGCTAGCAGCGCGGCGACCCGCTCCGGAGCGCCGGTGAAGGCGTGCTGGTGGGCCGGGAGGACTTCGGCGGGGGCCAGTTTGCCGACCCGCTCCAGGGAGGCCAGGTAGTCGCCCAGCGGGTCCGTTACGACCGTGTCGTCCGGGTCCTCGTACAGGCCGATGTGCGGGGTGATTTCCGGCAGCAGGTGGTCGCCGGAGAAGAGGCGGCCGTTGCCGGGGAGGTTGGCCGGGTGGTCCTCTTCCAGGTGCAGACAGACGTGGCCTGGGGTGTGGCCCGGCGTCCACACCGTGCGCAGCCGGCGGCCCGGGAGGTCGAGCAGCTCGCCCGGCTCGATGTGGCGGTCGGGCAGCGCGCCGCGGAGGCCGGGGACCGCGCGGGCCTTGCCCGACGCCAGCATCTCGCGGAGGGGCGCGATGTGCTCGTCCGGGGCGCCGGCCGCCGTGAGCTTGCCGATCATGTACTCCATCCAGATCGCCGGCTGTGCCGAGCGGCCGCGGCGTACCACCGCCGCATCCGCCTCGTGCATCGCGACCCAGCAGCCGGACGCCTCGCGGGCCTTCTCCGACAGGCCGTGATGGTCGGGGTGGTGGTGGGTGATCAACACGCCGTGCAGGTCCGCCACTTCGGTGCCGCACTCGGCCAGGCCCGTCACCAGCGCGTCCCAGGAGTCGGGGTCGTCCCAGCCCGTGTCGATCAGCACCGGGCCGCGGTCGGTGTCGAGGAGATAGATGAGGGTGTGGCCTAGCGGGTTGTCGGGGATCGGGACGGGGATGCTCCACACTCCGCCACCGTGAGCCTGCACCTGCACGTCGGTTCCCCTCTGTAAGTAGAACTGGTATCAGTTTTAGCTGAAACAGCGTCAGGTTAACCCTCATTCCCGGGAGGCGGATCGATGAGCGCCCTCGTCGAGCACGAGCAGCTCTATATCGGGGGCCAGTTGGTCGCCCCCGCGGGCCAGGACACCATCGAGGTGGTCTCCCCGCATACGGAGGAGGTCATCGGCAGAGTGCCGCACGCGTCACGGGAGGACGTGGACCGGGCCGTCGCCGCCGCCCGCAAGTCCTTCGACTCCGGCGTGTGGGCCGACCGGCCGCTGGCGGAGCGGATCGAGGTGGTCACCCGTATCAAGGACGCCTTCGCGGTCCGGTACGAGGAGATCAGCAAGGTCATCAGCACCGAGAACGGCACCCCCATCACCGCGGGCGCCATGATGCAGGGCCTCGCGTCGATGATGGTGTGGGACGCGAACATCAATATCGCCCGGGACTTCACCTATGAGGAGCGGCGGCAGGGCGCCATCGGTTCGATCATGGTGCGGCGGGAGCCGGTCGGCGTCGTCGCCGCTGTGGTGCCGTGGAACGTGCCGCAGTTCACCGCCGCCGCCAAGCTCGCGCCCGCGCTGCTGTCCGGGTGTTCGGCGATTCTCAAGGTGTCGCCCGAGACGCCGCTGGATGCGTACATCCTCGGTGAGATCTGCGCCGAGGCCGGGCTGCCGGAGGGGGTGCTCTCCATCCTTCCCGCGGACCGCGAGGTGAGCGAGTACCTGGTCGGGCACCCCGGGGTCGACAAGGTGTCCTTCACCGGGTCCGTCGCCGCCGGGAAGCGGGTCATGGAGGTGGCCTCCAGGAACCTCAGCCGGGTGACGC
The DNA here is from genome assembly GCF_048572725.1 of Streptomyces boninensis. Lineage (NCBI taxonomy): Bacteria > Bacillati > Actinomycetota > Actinomycetes > Kitasatosporales > Streptomycetaceae > Streptomyces > Streptomyces boninensis. The sequence continues at coordinate 2,668,547 of NZ_CP183837.1, read as the reverse complement.
TGGAGCTCGGCGGGAAGTCCGCGGCGGTCATCCTGCCGGATGCCGATCTCGACGCGACGGTGGCGGGGATCGGGCCGTTCGCCTGGATGATCAATGGGCAGGCGTGCGTAGCCCAGACCCGGATCCTGGCGCCGCGCAGCCGGTACGACGAGATCGCGGAGCGGTTCGCCGCGTACGCCTCCGGGCTCAAGGTCGGCGATCCGCTCGACCCGGAGACCGAGGTCGGGCCGCTGGTCGCCAAGCGGCAGCAGAAGCGGTCGCTCGACTACATCGCCATCGGGCAGGAGGAGGGCGCCAAGGTGCTCACCGGCGGCGGCCGGCCCGAGGCGCAGGAGAAGGGCTGGTACGTCGAGCCGACGCTCTTCGGCGACGTCAGCAACAGCATGCGGATCGCCCGCGAGGAGATCTTCGGCCCGGTCATCAGCCTGCTGCCGTACGAGGACGAGGCGGAGGCGCTGCGGATCGCCAACGACTCCGACTACGGGCTTTCCGGCAGCGTATGGACCGGCGACACTGAGCGCGGAATCGAGATAGCGCGGCGGGTGCGCACCGGGACGTACAGCGTGAACACCTTCAGCATCGACATGCTGGGGCCCTTCGGCGGCTACAAGAACTCCGGCCTGGGGCGGGAGTTCGGGCCCGAGGGGTACGCGGAGTACCTGGAGCACAAGATGATCCACCTGCCCGCGGAGGGATGAGGCGTATGGGAGACCGCTGGCGGGTCGAGGTGGACCGGGGGGTGTGCATCGCCTCGGGGATGTGCGTCGGCACGGCGCCGGACGACTTCCGGCTCGACGGTGCCCGGCAGTCGCACCCCGTGGCGGAGGAGACGGACGCCTCGGAGGACATCCTGGCGGCCGCCGAGAGCTGCCCGGTGGAGGCGATTTCGGTGCGGCTGCTGGGGACGGACGAGGCGGTGTTCCCGCCGGACGACTGATGCATTTTGCATGATTTGGACATGACAGTCGCAGCGTCACCTGGTGACAGCTGCGACTGTCGGCGTCCCCCCACGGCGTGGAAATGTTTTGTTCCACGCCGGGCCTTGGGGGGCTTTCATGGACAAGCGGTACGAGGTCTTCTGCCTTGCCGACGAGTGCTTCTACGAGACCCCGGACCGGGCGGCGCGGCGCAGCAGCGGCCTCTTCGAGGCGGCCGAGCGCCCGCTGCCAGAAGGCTGGCTGCGGGCCACGGCGGGAGACTGGCTGCAGTTCACGCCCGAGGGCGCGGAACTGCCCGCGCAGGGCTGGAAGATCCACGTATCGGCGACGCTGGACAACGCGGAGAAGATCGCCGCCGAGGTGTGGGACTACTGCGTGCAGCGGCGCATCGCGTTCAAGTTCGTGCCGGGCCGGCGGGCGCTGCACCTGCGCAACTCCAAGTACGCGGCCCGGTCCAACAGCGGGAAGTTCGCCACCCTTTACCCCGCGGGCGTGCCCCAGCTGCGGCAGATCCTCGGCGAGCTGGGCGCGCTGCTGGCCGGGCAGCCCGGGCCGTACGTCCTCACCGACCTGCGCTGGCAGGAAGGGCCGCTGTATGTGCGCTACGGCGCCTTCGCCAAGCGGCACTGCACGGACGACAGCGGCACGCTGGTGCCCGCGATCGAGGGGCCCGACGGGACGCTGGTGCCGGACCGGCGGGATCCGGCGTTCCAGGTGCCCGAGTGGGTGACGCTGCCGGGCTTCCTGGAGGAGCAGGTCGCCGCCCGTAACGCCGTGACCTTCGCCCAGGTGCCGTACCGGGTGCGGCGGGCGCTGCACTTCTCCAACGGCGGTGGGGTGTACGCGGGAACCGACGAGCGCACCGGCGAGCAGGTGGTGCTCAAGGAGGCCCGCCCGCATGCCGGGCTCGCCGCCGACGGCGCCGACGCGGTCGCCCGTCTTGAGCGGGAGCGGGCGGCGCTGGAGCGGCTCGCAGGGCTCGATGTGGCGCCCGGGGTCCGCGACTTCTTCACCCTCGGAGATCACCGCTTCCTGGTGATGGACTACCTGGAGGGGCGGACGCTCAACGCCTTCTTCGCCGAGCGGCATCCGCTGCTCGCGGCCGACCCGGACCCGGGGGAGGTCGCGGCGTACACCCGCTGGGCGCTGCGCATGCACGGCCTCGTCGAGGAGGCGATGGCGGCGGTGCACGAGCGCGGCATCGCCTTCAATGACCTGCACCTGTTCAACATCATGGTGGCGCCCGACGAGGAGGCCGTACGGCTGCTGGACTTCGAGGCGGCCGCGGACGCGAGCGAGGAGCGGCGGCAGGCGATGGCGCACCCGGGCTTTATCGCGCCGTCCGGGCTGCGCGGCTTCGCCGTGGACCGGTATGCGCTGGCGTGTCTGCGGATCGCGCTGTTCGTGCCGATGACGTCGCTGCTGGCGGTGGACCGGGCGAAGGCGGCGCATCTGGCGGAGGTGGCGACGGAGCAGTTCCCCGATGTGCCGGGGGAGTTCTTCGAGGAGGCGGTGCGCGTCATCGAGGGGCGGGGCGGCGAGGGACACGGCGCCGAAGGGCGGCCGGGCGAGCGGGCGCGGCCTGCCGGGCGGCGGCGTCGCCGGTATCTGCCCGTGCCGCTGCCGACAAGCCCCGCCGGGTGGCCCGCCGCGCGCGACGCCATGACCGCCGCGATCCTCGCCGCCGCCACACCCGAGCGCGACGACCGGCTCTACCCGGGCGACATCGCGCAGTTCGGCGACGGCGGCGGGCTCGGCATCGCGCACGGCGCGGCCGGCGTCCTGTACGCCCTGCGCGCCACCGGCACCCGGCACCCGGAGGGCGAGGAGTGGCTGCTCGACCACGCCGCCGCGCCGCCGGAGGGCACCCCGCCCGGGCTCTACGACGGGCAGGCAGGCGCCGCGTACGTACTCGACCTCCTCGGCCACCGGGAGCCCGCGCGGAAGGCGCTGGGCCGGCTGCTCGAAGAGAAGTGGGAGCGGCTGGGCCCCTCCCTGCATGGCGGCCTCGCCGGACTCGGCCTGGTCCTCGGCCACTTCGGGCTGGAGGCGGAGGCGTTACGGGCGGCCGAGCTGCTCGCGGACAGGTCGCGCGAGCAGCCCGGCGGCCCGGCCGGGCTGCTGTACGGCGGCAGCGGCGCCGCGCTGCTGTACCTGCGGCTGCACGAGCGCACCGGTGACACCGGACTGCTCGACCTCGCCGAGAGCGCGCTGCGCCGCGACCTCGACCGGCTCGTACCGGACCGGAGCGGGGCGCTGCACGTCGACGCGGGCGACCGCACGCTGCCGTACGTGGGCGAGGGCAGCGCCGGGGTGGCGATGGTGCTCGACGACTTCCTCGCGGTGTCGCACCGGGAGTTCGCGGACTTCGGGTCCGCGCGGGCGGCGATCCTGCCCGCCGCGTGCGGGCGCTACTACGCCCAGCCGGGCCTCTTCAACGGCCGCGCCGGCATGGTGCTGCACCTCGCCCGCACCGGCGCCCCGCCCGCCCGGCTGCGGGCGCAGGCCGAGGCGCTCGGCTGGTACGCGATGCCGTACGGCGGCGGCCTCGCCGTCCCCGGCGACCAGATGATGCGGCTGTCCATGGACCTGGCCACCGGCACCGCCGGCTGTCTGCTCGCGCTCGGCGCGGCGTACGGCGGTGCCGGCACGGCCGACCGGGCCCAGCTGCCCTTCCTCCCGCCACCGCGCGCGCCGCGGGGGCCCCAGGACCGGCCCCGTCTCCGGACGGGGTCGTAAGGAAAACCGCTCTCAACCGAACGAAGGGACACCGTCATGACACTTCTCGACCTGCAGATTCTGGAGACGCCGGAGACGACCGGTGGCGGCGGCGGCAGCAACGTCAGCCTGCTGCTTTGCGACAAGCACAGCTCCCACAGCAACATCCTGTGTCTCTGACCGGTAGCGCGTGAGCGTCACCGCTGACGACAAGGCCCCGGGCGCAGCCACCGGCCGCCCGGGGCCGGCGCGTGCGCTGCTGCGGGCGGCGATACGGGCGCGGCTCGGCGGAGCCGCGGGCATCGCGCTGTGCTCGGTGCTCGGCGCCGGAGCCGCCCTCGCCCTGCCCGCGGCGCTCGGCAGCGCCCTCGACCGGGTGCTCGCCGGGCGCGCTTCCGCGGGGCCGCTGCTGCTGTGCGCCGGGCTGATCGCGCTCGCGGCCGCGGTGGAGGCCGCCGAGGGGCTGCTCACCGGCACCGCGAACGCCCGTACCACCGCCTGGCTGCGCACCGGTCTGCTGCGCCGGCTGCTGGCCGCCGGGCCCGTCGCCACGCGCCGGTTCCCGGCGGGCGACCTGGTGGCGCGGCTGGTCGGCGGCGCCGCGCAGGCGGGCACCGCGCCGGCGGCGGTCGCGGGGACGGCGGCCGCGGTGCTGGCGCCGCTCGGCGGCTTGGTGGCGCTGGTCGTGATCGACTGGCGGACGGCGCTGGTCTTCGCGGCGGGGCTGCCCGTACTGGCCCTTCTGCTAAGGGTTTTCATAAGGGAGACAGGCGACAGCGCCGCCCGCTACCTCGAGGTCCAGGGCGACGTCGCGGCGCGGCTGAGGGAGGCCGTCGCCGGCGCCCGCACCATCGACGCGGCCGGCACCCACGCCCGCGAGGCCGCCCGCATCCTCGCCCCGCTCCCCGACCTCGCGCACGCGGGCCTGCGCATGTGGCGGGTCAACGCCCGCTCCACCGCCCAGGCCGCCGCGCTGCTGCCGCTGCTGGAGCTGGCGGTGCTCGCGGTGGCGGGACTGCGGGTGGCGGACGGCGCGCTGAGCGTCGGCGAGCTGCTGGCCTGCTGGCGCTACGCGGTCCTCGCCGCCGGGATCGGCTCCCTCACCGGACAGCTCAGCGCGCTCGCGCGGGCGCGCGCGGCGGCGGGCCGACTGGCGGAGCCTTCGCGGCTGCCGGTGCCCGGGTACGGGAGCCGGTCCCTGCCGGACGGCTCCGGGACGCTGGACTTCCGCGGGGTGACGGTGCGCCTCGACGGCCGCGCGGTGCTGCGGGACGTGGACCTGACGGTGCCCGGCGGCGCGGCGGTCGCGATCGTCGGCCGCTCGGGCAGCGGCAAATCGGCCCTGGCCGCCACCGCCGGAAGACTGCTGGAGCCGGACACGGGCACCGTGCTGCTGGACGCGGTGCCACTGACGGAGCTGAGCCGGGAAAAGCTACGGGAGGCGGTGACGTACGCCTTCGAACGCCCGGTGCTGCTGGGCGGGACGGTGGAGGGGACGATCGCTTTGGGTGGGGTGATGGGGTCCGGTGGCGCCTTGCCGGAGGAAGGCGGCCTGCTAGCAGGAGGAATCTCGCGGACGGATGGCGGCGGGCGGGTGGCGGAGCGCGTACGTGAGCCGGCGGTCGTGCGGGCCGCGGCGCGGGCTGCGCGGGCGGAGGCGTTCATCGCTCGGCTGCCGCATGGATACGGCACGCAGTGCGCCGCGCTCCCGCTCTCCGGTGGCGAGCGCCAACGCCTCGGCCTGGCCCGCGCCTTCACCCGCACCCGGGCCCGGCTGCTGATCCTCGACGACGCCCTGTCCAGCCTGGACGCGGTGACGGAGGCGGAGATCCGCGAGGCCCTCCGTACGGCGCGCGGCGGCGCGACGCGCCTGGTGACCACGCACCGGGCCGAGACGGCCGCGGCGGCGGACCTGGTGGTCTGGTTGGACGGCGGCCGGGTGCAGGCCGTGGGCCCCCACGCGGAACTGTGGCAACGCGGCGGGTACCGGGAGGTGTTCGGCGGATGAGCGCGCGGGCGGGCGGCGGAACGGCAGCCGGAACAGGCGGCGGCCTGCTCCCGCAGGGCCTTCGCTTTCTGCGCCGCCGCCCGCGCGTCCTCCTCCGGCTGGCCGGGTGGTCGGCGCTGGAGGGCGGGCAGACCTTTCTCTTCGGATACGCGCTGGCGCGGGCGCTCGACGACGGATTCCTGGCCCGGCAGCCCGCCACCGGCCTCGCATGGCTCGCCGCCGCCGCGGTCGCCGCGATCGCCGGGGCGTACGGCACCGGGCGCGCCTTCCACGCCGTCGCCGGGTTGGTCGAGCCGCTGCGCGACGCGCTGGTGCGGCGCGTGGTCGGGCGGGCGCTCGGCACCGCCGACCCGGGCGCCGTGTCCCGGCTGACGCACCAGGTGGAGATCGCGCGGGACACGTTCGCCGGCGTGGTGACGGTGGCCAGGTCGTTCGTGTTCACGGCGGCCGGAGCCCTGGTCGGGCTGGCGTCGCTGGCACCGGTGCTGCTGCTCGTGGTCGTACCGCCGCTGGCCGCGGGGCTCGGCCTCTTCCTGGCGACGCTGCGGCCGCTGGCCAGGCGGCAGGAGGCGTTCCTGGCGGCGGACGAGCGGGTGGCGGCGGAACTCGGCGCGCTGGTCGACGGTTTGCGCGACGTCACCGCGGCGGGCGCGGAGGCGTGGGCGGAACGCGATGCCGCGGCGGGGATCGCGGCGGAGACCCGGGCGGCGGAGTCGGCGGCCCGCTGGGGCACGCTGCGGGTGCTGGCGCTGGCGGTGGCGGGCTGGCTGCCGCTGATCCTGCTGCTGCTCACCGCACCGTGGCTCCTCGGCCACGGCGCCACCCCCGGCGCGCTGGCAGCCGCCATCGCCTACGTAACGCAGTCCCTGCTCCCGGCACTTACCGCCCTGATGCAGGGCTTCGGCGCGGCGGGATCCAGGCTGGCGGTGGTCCTGCGCCGCCTGACGGCGGGGACCGCGCCGTCGCCTGCCGCGAACGCGAACGCGGGCGCGGAGGCCGGGCCGTCGCCCGTCGCGAACGCGGGCACGGTTGGTGCGGCGAGGCCGGCCCGCCCTTCGCCTGCCGCGGACGCCGATGCGGACGGGACGGCTGCGGGGCCTCCCCCGCACGGAGCGGAGCGCCGGTTGCGGCAGCCGCTCACCTCACCTGCCCCCTCCGCCGACCGCCGCGCAGCCCGGGCGGGGGCGCATCCCGGGGCGAGCGACCACGCCCCGGCCCCGGCCCACCGCGGCGGGCCTGCCCCCGCCATCCGCCTGCAGCGCGTCACCTTCGCCTACGGCGCCGCCGCCGAACCCGTGCTGCGGGACTTCTCCCTCGACGTCCCAACGGGCGGCCGGCTGGCCATCGTCGGCCCCAGCGGCATCGGAAAGTCCACCCTCGCCGCCCTCATCGCCGGAACCCTGACCCCGGACCGCGGCACGGTCCTCCTCGCCGGGCAAGCGGTCCCCGGCACCGCGCGCACCACCGCCCCCACCCCGGCCCCCGACCCCGCCCGCCTCGCGCGCCGGCGCGTCCTCGTACCGCAGGAGGCCTACGTCTTCACCGCCACCCTCCGCGACAACCTCTCCTACCACCACCCCACCCCGCCCCCCGACCCCGAACTCCTCGCCTCCTGCACGGCCGTCGGCGCCGCCGACCTTGTCGCGCGGCTCGGCGGGCTCGACGCCGTCCTCCGCCCCGGCCCCCTCTCCGCCGGCGAGCGCCAGCTCATCGCGCTGGCCCGCGCGCACGCCGCCCCCGCTCCGCTCCTCCTGCTCGACGAGGCCGCCTGCCACCTCGATCCGGCCGCCGAGGAGCGCGCCGAGCGCGCCTTCGCCGCGCAGCGCCATCGCACCCTCGTGATCGTCACGCACCGCCTCGCCTCCGCCAGGCGCGCCGAGCAGGTGCTCGTCATGGACGGCCGCGGGCAGCCCAGGCTCGATTCACAGCCACTCACGCTCGATTCACAGCCACCCACCCCCGACTCACAGCCACCCCGCGCCCTGAGAGATCCGGATGGCGTCCACCCGGTTCCTGGCCCCGGTCTTACGGGTGATGGCGGCCATGTAATTGCGCACCGTGCCCGACGTCAGGTGCAGCTTCCGGGCGATCTCGGCCACCGTGAGCCCTTCGGCCGCGAGTGACAGCACGCTCAGCTCCCGCTCGGTGAGCGGCGCCCTGGTCGCGTCCATGAAGCTGAGCGCGAGGCTGTCGTCGATGTAGCGCTCTCCCTTCGCCAGCAGCCGGATCGCCTCGACCAGCCGGTCGGGGTGCGCGTCCTTGCCGACGTACCCCTGGGCGTCGGCGTCGTAGGCACGCCGCAGCACCCCCGGCCGCCCGGCCGAGACGAGCACCAGCAGCGCGCACCCCGGATACGCGCCGCAGCACGCCGACACCTTGGCCGCCGCGGCCAGCCCGGTGGCGCCGGGACCCTCCGGGTCCACCACGCATACATGCGGCAGCAGTCGGCGAGCCGCCTGCCCGGCCTCGGCGCTCGGGACGGCGACGACGTCGAGGTCGAGCTCTCGTTCCAGCAGCGCGGCCAGCGCCGACCGCATCAGACATTCATCGTGCACAAGAAGAACGCGGATCACGCCCTGCTCCCTAGCCCCACCCTGCTATCACTACGGAGTCTTGCCCGCTTATTACTACCTGCGGCGACGGCGCTTGGAAAACGGCAAATCGGCCATGCGGTGGTGAGTGGTGCAAGGGGGGCGCTCGACTACCTTCTGCACGCCCCTTGTCGTTTCCGGCGCTACGGCTGCAAGCCCTCAGGCTCTACGACCGCACCCCGCAGGCTCTACGACCGCTCGCCCGCCGTCAGGTCGATCAGCCGGCAGGCCATCGCAATATCGATCTTGACCTGGGCGATCGACGCGCGCCCCGACAGCCAGGTGATCAGCGCGGAGTGCCAGGTGTGCTCGATGACGCGGACCGCGGAGAGCTGCTCAGGCGTCGGCTCACCCTCGATCCCCATCGCGTCCAGGATGATCGCCGTCGTGTGCCGCGAGACCGTATCCACCTCCGGACTCACCGACCGGTCGGCGAACGTCAGCGCCCGCACCATCGCATCCGCCAGATGCGGCTCCCGCTGCATGGCGCGGAAGGCGCGCATCAGCGTCTCCGCGACCCGCGCCCCCGGGTCGGTCTCCTCCGGCGGCCGCTTCTGCAGCGTCTCGTGCAGCTGCTGCAACTGGTCCTGCATGGTCGCCACCAGCAGGTGAATCTTGGAGGGGAAGTAGCGGTACAGCGTGCCCAGCGCCACCCCGGCCTTCTCCGCGACCTCGCGCATCTGCACCGCGTCGAAGCCGCCGCGCCCCGCCAGCTGCGCGCTGGCGTGCAGGATGCGGCGGCGGCGGGCCTCCTGCCGCTCGGTGAGCGCGGGGCCGGCAGCCGGGGCGGCCGCGGCCGGTCTGGCTGCCTGGGTCATGTGGTTCCCGCTTTCCTACGGTTCCATCGGTCACGGCGCGACGCCCGTGCCGCCCGTGGCGCAACAGGATGGCAGGGAGCCGGCGGGTGTCGCGAATCACCTGGTGCGGCCCGTCCACCAGAGGCTACGGGCGGGTAGATTCAGGCTCCGAAAGACCGGAGCTGAAACTTGTTCTACCTTACCGTGACCCGTTACGCTCCGGCGGAAACGCTGTGAGAAGGGGGCCGCGAGTGGCCGCAGATGAACCGCTGCGCATCGCGTTGCTCAGCTATAAAGGCAACCCCTTCTGCGGCGGCCAGGGCGTCTACGTACGCCATCTGTCCCGCGAGCTCGCCCGCCTCGGCCACCGCGTCGAGGTCATCGGCGCCCAGCCGTACCCGGTCCTCGACGAGCACGAAGGCGTGACCCTCACCCGCCTCCCGAGCCTCGACCTCTACCGGCAGCCGGACCCCTTTCGCACCCCGAAGCGCGACGAGTACCGCGACTGGATCGACGCCCTCGAGGTCGGCACGATGTGGACCGGCGGCTTCCCGGAACCGCTCACTTTCAGCCTGCGCGCACGCCGCCATCTCGCCGCGCGCCGCGGCGACTTCGACGTCATCCACGACAACCAGACGCTCGGCTACGGCCTTCTCGGCGGCCCCCGCGCCCTCGGCGCACCGCTGGTCACCACCGTCCACCACCCCATCACCGTCGACCGGCAGCTGGAGCTGGACGCCGCCGAGGGCGTCAAGCGGCGCGCTTCGGTGCGGCGTTGGTACGGCTTCACGCGGATGCAGGGCCGGGTGGCCCGGCGGCTCGGCTCGGTGATCACCGTATCGGGGTCGTCGGCCGCGGAGATCAGCGCCGACCTGGGCGTGCGCCGCGAGCGCATCCACGTCGTCCCCATCGGCGCCGATACGGACCTGTTCGCGCCCGACCCGTCGGTACGGGAAGTGCCCGGCCGCATCGTGACCACGTCCAGCGCCGACGTACCGCTGAAGGGCCTGGTCCACCTCGTCGAGGCGCTGGCCAAGGTCCGTACCGAGGTGCCCGAGGCGCATCTGGTCGTCGTCGGCAGGCGCGCGGACGACGGCCCGGTCGCGACGGCGATCGAGCGCTACGGCCTCGGCGGCGCGGTCCGCTTCGTCAAGGGCATCAGCGACGCCGAGCTGGTCGACCTGATACGCAGCGCGCAGGTCGCCTGCGTGCCGTCGCTGTACGAGGGCTTTTCGCTGCCCGCGGCGGAGGCGATGGCGACGGGCACGCCGCTGATCGCCACGACGGGCGGCGCGATCCCGGAGGTCGCGGGACCGGACGGGGAAACGTGCCTGGCGGTGCCGCCGGGGGAGGCGGGGGCGCTGGCGACCGGCCTTGGCCGACTGCTTACGGATCCGGCGTTGCGCGTGCGACTGGGTGCCGCGGGCCGAGAGCGTGTGCTGGCCAAGTTCACGTGGGCCTCGGCGGCCAGGGGGACGGCGGACCACTATCGCGCGGCGATCAACGCGGCCGGGAGCCGCAGGCGCCCGCGCCCGACTGCCCCCGCCGCAGGCGCTGCAAGCGCCGCCGCCGACGCCCAAGTGCCGCTGGCGGGCGGAAGGGCCGCCTTCGGGCGGCACCCGTCCCACGGAGAGCGGCCCGGCGGCCGCCAGGCCGACCCGCACCGAGACCGACCCGCGCGCACCCCGGAGCGGGTCACCGCAGACCAGAAGGGCAACACCCCGTGCTGACAGTCGACTTCACAAGGTTCCCGCTCGCCGCAGGCGACCGCGTGCTGGATCTGGGCTGCGGGGCCGGGCGGCACGCCTTCGAGTGCTACCGGCGCGGGGCTAAGGTCGTCGCCCTCGACCAGAACGCCGAGGAGATCCGCGAAGTCGCCAAGTGGTTCGCCGCCATGAAGGAGGCGGGGGAGGCCCCCGCCGGCGCGGAAGCCACCGCCATGGAAGGCGACGCACTCGCCCTCCCCTTCCCCGACGACTCCTTCGACGTCGTCATCATCTCCGAGGTCATGGAGCACATCCCCGACGACAAGGGCGTGCTCGCCGAGATGGTCCGGGTCCTGAAGCCCGGCGGCCGCATCGCCGTCACCGTGCCGCGCTACGGCCCGGAGAAGGTCTGCTGGGCGCTCTCCGACGCGTACCACGAGGTCGAGGGCGGCCACATCCGCATCTACCGCGCCACCGAGCTCCTCGCCAGGATGCGCGAGGCCGGCCTCAAGCCGTACGGCACCCACCACGCCCACGGCCTGCACTCCCCGTACTGGTGGCTGAAGTGCGCCTTCGGCGTCGACAACGACAAGGCGCTGCCGGTGCGCGCGTACCACAAGCTGCTGGTCTGGGACATCATGAAGACCCCCGTGATCAGCACCGCCACCCGGGCCGCCGAGCGCGCGCTCGACCCCTTGATCGGCAAGAGCTTCGTGGCGTACGCGACCAAGCCGCACCTGCCCGAGGCGGCTGCCGAGTGACGTCACCCGGTCGTACCGAACGGCTCGCCCTCACCGGCGTCCTCACCGCGGCCGAGGCCGCCGCCACCGTCTCCGGCATCCTCGCGGTGCAGTGCGCGGACGGCGCGATCCCGTGGTTCCGCGGGCACCACCTCGACCCGTGGGACCACATCGAGGCCGCGATGGCGCTGGACGCCGCCGGGGAGCATGCGGCGGCCGAGGCCGCGTATGACTGGCTGGCGGCGCATCGGCTGCCGGACGGCTCGTGGTACGCGGCGTACGCCGACGGCGACGCGGCCCGGCCCACCGACCGCGGCCGGGAGACCAACTTCTGCGCGTACATCGCGGTCGGCGTCTGGCACCACTACCTGTCCACCGGCGACGACAGCTTCCTCGGCCGGATGTGGCCGGCGGTGCGGGACGCCGTCGAGTTCGTGCTGGCGCTGCAGCAGCCGGGCGGGCAGATCGGCTGGAAGCGGGAAGCCCCCGAAAAAGGCGCCGCCGCGCTCACCGACGCCCTGCTCACCGGCTCCTCCTCGATCCACCAGGCGCTGCGCTGCGCCCTCGCCATCGCCGAGCGGCGCGGCGAGCCGCAGCCGGACTGGGAGCTGGCGGTCGGGCAGCTCGGGCACGCCATCCGGCGGCACCCCGAGCGCTTCCTCGACAAGGACCGCTTCTCGATGGACTGGTACTACCCGGTCCTCGGCGGCGCCGTCACCGGGGCCGCCGCCAAGGAGCGGATCGACGCCGACTGGGACCGCTTCGTCGTGCCCGGGCTCGGCGTCCGCTGCGTCTCCGACCGGCCGTGGGTGACCGGCGGCGAGAGCGCCGAGCTGGCCCTCGCCCTGTGGGCCATGGGGGACCGGGACCGGGCGCACGAGATCCTGCGCTCGATCCAGCACCTGCGGGCGGCCGACGGCATGTACTACACCGGCTACGTCTTCGAGGACGACGCCATCTGGCCCGCCGAGCTCACCGCCTGGACCGCGGGCTCACTGCTGCTGGCCGTGGCCGCACTGGGGGGAGACAGCGCGACCACGGCAGTCTTCTCGGGTACGGAGCTGCCGACCGGGCTCCGGGTGGAGCCGGACTGCTGCTAGAAGCGGCGCACCGCCTTCGCCAGGGCATGCCCGACGGCGAGGTACACGATCGCGGCGATGCCGTAGTTCAGCAGCACGCGCCACCAGTTGGGGTCGACCACGAACATGTCGCGCGACCAGCCGGCCAGCCAGCGGGCCGAGTCCTGGATGAAGTCGACGAGGCTGTTGCCCTGATTCGCGTCGAGCACGTACATCAGGATCCACAGCCCGATCACCAAGGCCGCGATGTCAGCGATGACCGCAATGGCGATGGCTGCCGGGTTTCCTCCGTAGTGCCTCGTGTGTGTGGCCATAAGTGTCGGGTAGCCGCTTTGGGGCCGGACAAACACTCCAATGGCGGGCCTGAGTGGCCGTCGCCACCGCGGCGGGCGAACCTGCGGGGGAGATGCACCCGCCCCGCCCTGGAGGCCCTTCATGCGCCGGATAGCCCTCGCCCTGATGCTCTGCTGCGCCCTGCTCGCCGGGGGTACGGCGTGCAGCAACAGCCCCGACCGGGAGGCGGGGGCGGGATCGGCGAACAGCACGAGCAAGCCGGAGCGGGAGAAGTACAACCGCGCCAAGTTCGTGGCCAACGCGGGCCTGGCGGCCGGCGCCGCGTACCAGTGGCTGATCAAGCCGTACCGCGCCGATAAGTTCCAGAAGGGCGCCAAGGGCCGCACCTTCACCCTGATCAAGGCGGGCGTGGCCGGCGCCTTCGCGTACAACCGGCTCAAGGCCGCGCAGAAGAACGCCAAGGGCGACCCGGTGCTGACCAAGGCCCTCGCGCCGGTCACCGGGAGCATCGAGTCCCTCAAGGGCATGACCTCGAAGTTCCGCAAGGGCAATGCGACGGAGGCGGACGTCAAGCAGTACGAGGACGTCCTCAACAACATCAAGGGCGCGGGCAAGGACGCGGGCCTGAACGTGGTCAACCGCGTCCCGACCACCAGCCAGCTCAACGGGGGCTGACGCCACCCGCCCGGCGCCCGTAGTGTGCCCGGCATGCCTCACCTCGCGCACGAGCGCTACTGCACCGAAGTCACCGCCCAGACCACCCTGCTGCGCGACGCCGTACGCGCCACGGACCTGGGCGCGCGGGTGCCGACGACCCCTGACTGGGACCTGGGTGAGCTGGCCGTGCACGTCGGCGGCGCGCACCGGTGGGCGGCGGTGCTGGTGTCCAGCCGCGCCGAGCGCGACATCCCTGACGACGAGGTGCCCGGCTTCTACGGGCCGGAGCCCAGGGAGCCGGGGGCGCTGGACTTCTGGCTGGCGGAGGGCGCCGAGCTGCTGGCGAACGCGCTGCGCGAGGCCGGTCCCGATACCCCGGTGTGGTCGTGGGCGCCCGGGCGGCGGACGGCCGGATTCTGGGCGCGGCGGATGACGCACGAGACGGTCGTGCACCGGGCCGACGCGGCCGGGGCGGTGGGGCCGGACTTCGACGTGGCGCCCGAGGTCGCCGCCGACACCCTCGACGAGTGGCTGGAGATCCTCGACCTGGCGCAGCGCGAGGAGGACGACGAGGACCTGGCCGCCCTCCGCGACCCGTCCCTGGCGGGCCGTACGCTCCATCTCCACGCCACGGACGCGCCGGACGCGGAGTGGCTCATCGAACTCGGCGAGAGCGGCTTCACCTGGCAGCGCGCCCACCACAAGGCGGATGTGGCCCTGCGCGGACCGCTCGCGGACGTGCTGCGGGTCTTCTACCGCCGGCTGCCCGCGACCAGCCCCCGGGTGGAGGTCCTCGGCGACGCCAAGCTTCTGGACACCTGGCTGGAACGGGCCTCCTGGAACTAGGAGTTGAGCTCGGCAAGCGCCCGCAGGGTCGGCAGGTCGGGGGCGGTGACCAGAAGATCCGTCACCAGCCCCTTCCGCCACAGCTCCAGCCGCTCGGCGATCCGGGCCCGCGGCCCGACGAGCGAGATCTCGTCGGCGAAGGCATCCGGCACGGCGGCGATCGCCTCGTCCCGGCGGCCCTCCGCGAACAGCTCCTGGATATGCCGGGCTTCGGCCTCGTAGCCCATCCGCGCCATCAGGTCGGCGTGGAAGTTGCGGGACGCGTGGCCCATGCCGCCGATGTAGAAGCCGAGCATCGCCTTTACGGGGAAGAGCCCCTCGGCGACGTCGTCGCGGAGCTGGGCGCGGACCAGCGGCGCGATCATGAAGCCGTCGCGCAGGCCGGTCAGCGAGGCCTCGTAGACGTCGGTACGGAACGGGGACCAGTACAGCGGCAGCCAGCCGTCCGCGATCCGCGTCGTCTGCGCGATGTTCTTCGGGCCCTCCGCGCCCAGGAGGATGGGGACCTCGGCGCGCAGGGGGTGGGTGATGGGCTTGAGCGGCTTGCCGAGGCCCGTGCCATCCTCGCCGCGGTACGGGTGCGCGTGGAAGCGCCCGTCGAGCTCCACCGGGCCCTCGCGGCGCAGCGCTTGGCGGATCACCTCCACGTACTCCCGGGTGGCGGTGAGCGGGCTGCGGGGGAAGGGCCGCCCGTACCAGCCCTCCACCACCTGCGGCCCGGAGAGCCCGAGGCCGAGCATCAGGCGGCCGCCGGAGAGGTGGTCGAGGGTGATCGCGTGCATGGCGGTGGCGGTGGGCGTACGGGCCGCCATCTGCACGATCCCGGTGCCGAGGCGGATGCGTTCGGTGTGCGCGGCGATCCAGGTGAGCGTGGTGAACGCGTCGGAGCCCCAGGCCTCCGCGGTCCACACGGAGTCGTAGCCGAGGCGCTCGGCTTCACGGGCGAGGTCGGTGTGCTGGGCGTTGGGGCCGCGACCCCAGTAGCCGAGTGCGAGTCCCAGGCGCATATCTGACGGTGTATCAGTTATGCCTGGACAAGACAATGGCCCCCCGCCCGTCGAGCCGGGCGGGGGGCCGCTGTTCAGGCGGTGTGTCCAGGCGTCAGCCGCGCTGGATGCCGCTGGTGTCCTGCAGGACGCCGCGGCGGCCGTCCTGGGTCTGCGCGATCAGCGCGGGGCCGCGCTGGTCGACGGCCAGGTACCAGATGCCGGGCGCGAGCTCGGCGACCTGCGCGTTGGAGCCGTCCTCCGCGAAGAGCGGGCGGGCGGCCGGGACCGCGAACCAGAACGGGGCGAACGAGCCGCCACCGCCGGCCGGCGGGGCGTCCTGCCGCTGCGGGGCGCCGGGGCCACCGGGACCGCCCGGGCCGGGCTGCGGGGCGCCGCCGTACGCGGGCTGCGGCTGCTGCTGGCCGTACGGCTGACCCGGACCGGGCTGGCCGCCCTGCGGGCCACCGGGGTAGCCGTAGCCGGGCTGGCCGCCCTGCTGCGGGTAACCGCCCTGCATCGCGGGCTGGTTGGGGGAGCCGAGGAGCGGAGCCTTGAAGGCCGGGATGACATTGGTCAGGATCGCGCCCGCCGCAATGGCGAGGGTGCCGAGCAGGGCGAGCCAGGCGCCCATGCCGGCGCCGGCCTCATCGGCGTCGGCGGCACCACCCGGCAGCTGGATGATCGACCACAGCGCGCTCAGCAGCGCGCCGGCCGCCAGGCCCGTGCCGACCTGGTCGAGGGCGAGGCCCGCGGGCTTCTTGCCCTCGGGCTGCATGCGGCCGATGACGATGAGGATGGCGGCGATGATGCCGGCGATGAAGACCGCCGTGACCGTCGGGTAGATCTTGTCCGACCAGCCGCCGGGCATGTCTTCATTAATCTTGTCGCACGCGTCGGCGGGCGCACCGGACGGGCAGTCCGCGGAGATGAACTTCAGGAACGAGGCGACGATCAGCAGCAACGCGCCGACGAGCACTACGGCGTCGCCTCGGGTGAGTGAGCGGATATTCACGAGTTGTCCTTTGCGGGTCTTGGTCGTTGTCGCTGTCGCCTGTGTCCCGTACGGGCCGCCGCCGGCGCCATCCGGGCACGGTGCGACATCGTACGGGTTATAGATCTACGTACGAGAAGACGGGCCCATGTACATCGCTGTCACCTCTCCCCCTGTTCCCCCGTCATGTACAGCTTTTCGTCACTACCCCTGGAGATACGCCCTGATGCCATCGGCGATCCCGTGCGCCGCCCGCTGCCGCCAGCCGGCGTCGGACAGGCGGGCGGCTTCGGCTGCGTTGCGCATATTGCCGCATTCGATGAAGACTTTGGGCGCCTTCGACAGATTGAGACCGCCGAGATCCGAACGCACCGTATAGCCCTTGCCGCCGCCGGTGTAATTCGAGTAGCGGCTGCCGGTGTCCTTCGCGAAGTGCTCCAGCACCGACTCGCCGAGCTTGCGCGAGTCGGCGGCGATGGGGCGGGTGTCCGCCGCGCCCTCGTGGACCGGCGCGGGGAAGATCACATGGAAGCCGCGGTCGCCGCTGCTGCCGGCTCCATCCGCGTGGATGGAGATGACGGCGTCGGCCTTGGCCTTGTTGCCGATTTCGGCGCGCTCGTCGATGCACGGCCCGTACGCACGCTTGCCGTTGTGGGTGAGCTTGACGGTCGCGCCCTGCGCGCTGAGCAGCCGCTCGGTGCGGCGGGTCACGTCGAGGGTGAACTCGGCCTCGCTGTACCCGTCGTTCGTGGCGGCGCCGGTGGTGTCGCATTCCTTGCGGGCGGTGCCGATGTCGACCTTGCGGTTGATCTCCGCGGTGTGGTCGCGGTTGTTGGGGTTGTGCCCCGGGTCGAGGACGACGACCTTGCCGGCGAGCGGTTTCTTGTCCGTCTGCGGCTTTACGGAAGAAGGCGGGCTGCTGTCTTTTTTGCCCTCGTTATCCGCGGATGCCGATGTCCCCGGTTTTGCGTCTTGCGACCCGCCGTCCGAATCGCCCACCGCCTGCCACGCCAGATAGCCCGCGAAACACACGGGCACCGCAGGCGCGAGGAGGAGGACGGCGCGGAAGCGCCGGTTCTGCATGGACACGGAGCGACCGTAGCAGGGTGGTCAGACACCCTGCCCGGTACGTCGCAGCACCCGTAGCGAGCGTGTGGCGGAGATCTCGGTGAAGGCGCCGGAACCGAGGGCGCGGCGGTAGATCCGGTACGGGGCCTGGCCGCCGTCGGCGGGGTCCGCGAACACGTCGTGGAGGAGGAGCAGGCCGTCCTCGGCGAGGTGCGGGGCCCAGCCCTCGTAGTCGGCGGTGGCGTGCTCGTCGGTGTGCCCGCCGTCGATGAAGACGAGGCCGAGCCGGCTGCCCCAGTGCGCGGCGGCCTGCGGCGAGCGGCCGACGAGGGCGAGGACGTGGTCCTCCAGGCCCGCGCGGTGCAGGGTGCGGCGGAAGGTGGGGAGGGTGTCCATCAGGCCGAGCTCCGGGTCGACCAGGGTGGTGTCGTGGTACTCCCAGCCCGGCTGCTGCTCCTCGCTGCCGCGGTGGTGGTCGACCGTGACGGCGATCACCTGGGACTCGCGGGCGGCGGCGGCCATCAGGAGGGTCGAGCGGCCGCAGTAGCTGCCGACCTCGAGCAGCGGCAGCCCGAGCCGGCCGGCGTCGAGGGCGGCGTCGTAGAGGGCGAGGCCCTCGTCGAGCGGCATGAAGCCCTTGGCGGCTTCGAAGGCGACGAGGACGTCGGGCTTGGGCTGGGGGGACATGCGCGTCACCTTAAGGCCTCGGCGGGAAAGCCTCGGTGGGAGGTCTGGCTCCTTCGGGCCGTCCCTGTTAGCGTCCGCGCCCACTGGTCATACATTCATCCAGCTTCTGTATGAATGGAGCGGCGCATGCGAGGCAAGACGGCCGTGGTGCTCGGCGGCAGCGTGGCGGGCCTGTGCGCCGCCGGGGTGCTGGCGCGGCATTTCGACGAGGTGATCGTCCTGGAGCGGGACCGGCTCCCGCCCGGCGCGCAGCACCGGCGGGGCGTACCGCAGAGCAAGCACCCGCACTTCCTCCTCAACTCCGGGCGGCGGGCGATCGGCGAGATCTTCCCCGGGTTCGAGGAGGCGCTGATCGCCGCGGGCGGGCTGCACCTGATGCCGTCGATGGACGCGGCGTACTGCGAGAACGACGGCTGGGCGCCGCGCAAGGCCGGGTCGATGACGATGGTCTACAGCTCCCGGGTGCTCATCGAGCGGGTGCTGCGCGACAAGGTCCGGGAGCTTCCGGCGGTCGAGATCCGCGAGGGCGTGACGGTCACCGGGCTCCGTACCGGCGGGCGCGTCGAGGGTGCCGACTACCGCACGGACGACGACGGCGCCGGGCACCTGCCCGCCGATCTGGTCGTCGACGCCCTGGGCCGCGGCTCGCCCGTCGCCGCCTGGCTGACCGAAGCGGGCTGGCCCGCGCCGCCCGAGAAGACCCTCGACGCCAAGGTCACCTACACGTCCCGCTGGTACGACCTGCCCGCCCTCCGCCCGCCCGAGTGGTGGTGGCAGCACCTCGTCGTCACCCCGACCCAGGCCACCGGCGCGCACCCCGAGGAGCACGACTTCCTCAGCAACTTCTTCCCGATCGAGGGCGACCGCGCCATCGTCTGCATGGGCTCGTGGGGCATCCCCATGCCGCGCGAGACCGCCGCCTTCGAGGCGGCGGCCGACCGCGTACGGGCCGCGGCCTTCGGGCAGGCGACCCGCGCCTGCACCCCGTCCTCCGAGGTCCACCTCACCCGCTCCACCGGCAACCGGTGGCGCCGCTTCGACCTCCTCGACCGGCCGCCGCTCGGCCTGGTCAGCATCGGCGACTCGATCTGCGCCTTCAATCCGTTCTACGCCCAGGGCATGAGCTCGGCGGCCCGGTCGGCGCTGATCCTCGCCGAGCTGCTGTCCGGCCGCGACGCCCTCGACGCCGCCTTCTTCCGCGAGTTCCTCGCCCGGCAGAAGAAGTCCCTGGACGTCCCCTGGATGCTGGCGATGGCCCGCGACCAGGCGTACGACTTCGCGGCCGGGACCGAGACCATCGCCCCCTGGCGGCGCCGGCTGGCCGCGCGGATGAGCTGGCCGGTCTTCAACGCCATCACCGCCACCAGCCGCGAGGACGCCTACGTCGAGCGGACCTTCGCCCAGGTCTTCAACCTCGACAAGTCGCTCCGGCAGCTGGCCACCGACCCGCGCTTCTGGTTCGGCATCGCCCGCTACAAGCTGCGGCAGCGGCTCGGGCGCACGGTCGTACCGGGCGGCTTCGACGACCAGCAGGACCCGCCGGGCACGGACTACACCGACGCGACCCGAGGAGCGAGCCATGGCCAACCCGTGCGACCCGGCAGCCGAACGCCTCGCTGACCGGCTCGGCTTCTCCTGCCACGACGCGCACCCCGTCGTGGACTTCCGCAGCCCCTTCGGGCTGGAGAGCGGCACCATGCCGTTCCTGGAGCTGCTCGTCATCTTCGGCGCGGTCTTCGCCTTCGTCCACGCCTGGCGGCGGTGGCGGCGCGACGGCGACCCGGTCAACATCGCGCTGTGGTTCGCGTCCGTCGTCTACCTGGCGGTGATCGAGCCACCGCTCTACTTCCCCGGCTGGTTCGGCCTGGAGGAGCACGTCGGGCTGATCTTCTCCCACAACGTGTTCACCGTGCAGTTCATGTACGACCGGCTGCCGCTCTACATCGTCGCCTTCTACCCGGCCCTGTCCCAGCTCGCGTACGAGCTGATCCGCACCCTCGGCGTCTTCGCCCGCCGTGGCCCGCTCGCCGGCTCGCTGGCGGTCGCCTTCGCCTGCCAGGTCTTCTACGAGGTCTTCGACCAGCTCGGCCCGCAGCTGCGCTGGTGGGCCTGGAACCCGGACAACCCGAAGATCAACGAACCGGCGCTCGCCTCGGTCCCGATGAACAGCATGCTCCTCTTCGCCTCGGTGTCCTTCGGCGCGATGACGTACCTCGTCGTCCGGCTCGTCGGCGCGCGGGACGGCCGCGGCCCGCTCACCGGCCGGCAGCTCAGCCTGCGCACGGTCGCCGCCGGAGTGGTGACCCCGCTGGCGATGACCATCGTCAGCGCACCCAGCGGCGCCTTCCGCGGCGAGGACCAGCTCGGCGTCCAGCGGGCGATTCTCGCCACCGAGCTAGCGGTCGTCTGGATCATCGGCCTCTGGCTCCTCGCCGACGCCTGGCGCGCCCGCCGTACGGACCAGGACCCGGTCCCGGCACCGCGGTTCGCGCGCACGTACCCGCCGCTCTTCCTCGGCGTCCACCTGATCCTCTGGGCGGCCGCGCTGCCCGACTGGTTCGCCGCGGACGACGGCCGCACCGACCAGGGCACCCCGACCGGCAGCCTCTGGTACGTCGCCCTGTGCACCACCGCCGCGACCGGCCTCATCGTCGCCGCGCTCCGCGCCACCGCGCCCCGGGCGGCCCCGCGGCCTGTGCCATCCTGAGCCCATGGGGCACCACGGCTGGGGAGGCCGGCCGCCGGCGTCGGACGCCGAGGGCCGGCAGCGCATCATCGACGCGACCGTCCGCTGCATCGACCGGCACGGCGTACAGAAGACGACCCTCTCCGATGTCGCCGCCGAACTCGGCGTCACCCGCCAGACCGTCTACCGCCACTTCGGCAGCATCAGCGACATCTTCGGCGAGGTGGCGGCCCAGGGCGCCGACGCCTTCGTCGAGCGGCTCATCGCACACCTGCAGGGCAGCAAGGACCCGGCCGAGGCGGTCGTCGAGGGCATCGTCTTCTGCGTACGGACCATCCCCGCCGACCCGCGCCTGAGCCTCCTGCTGCAGCGCGGCGACACCACCGCCTTCGGCCGCGGCGCCACCACCGGGGACACCATCGCGTACGGCGCCAAGATGCTGCGGCGCTTCCCCGTCGACTGGGCCGCCGCCGGAATCGGCGAGGACGACCTGGGCGGCCTCGCCGAGATCATCATGCGGCTGCTGACCTCGCTGCTGGAGCACCCGGGCGAGACCGCGCAGGACGACGCGAGGCTGCGGGCGCTCCTGCGACGCTGGCTGGCACCGGCGCTCTCCAGGTCCTAGGACCACAGCCCGATCCGGTCCCGGCCGATATCCCGGTGCCCAGCGACGTAACGGGATGTCAGCATGGGGCTCATGGTTCACAGCCCGACGGACGACATCACCGGCATATCCAAGGCGGCAGCCAAGAAGAGACCCCCGCTCTGGCTGCTCCTGGCGGTGACCTGCGCCGGCCAGTTCCTCGTCGTGCTGGACGTCTCCGTCGTCAATGTCGCGCTGCCCTCCATGCGCGCCGACCTGGGCATGTCCGCCGTCGGCCTGCAGTGGGTGGTCAACGCCTACACGCTCACCTTCGCGGGCTTCATGCTCCTCGGCGGGCGGGCCGGGGACCTCTTCGGGCGCAAGCGGATGTTCGTCGTCGGGCTCGCCCTCTTCACCGCCGCCAGCCTCGCCGGCGGCCTCGCGCAGGCGCCGTGGCAGCTGCTCGCGGCCCGCGCCGTGCAGGGCATGGGCGCCGCCGTGCTCGCCCCGTCCACGCTCACCCTGCTCACCGCCTCCGTCCCCGAAGGCCCGGCCCGCGCCCGCGCGATCGGCACCTGGGCCGCGGTCGGCGCGGGCGGCGGGGCCGCGGGCGGGCTGATCGGCGGGGTGCTCACCGACGCGCTGTCCTGGCGCTGGGTGCTCCTCATCAACGTGCCCATCGGCGCGCTCGTCCTCATCGCCGCCATCGTCTGGCTCACCGAGTCCCGGGCCGGCGACGGCCGCCGCCTCGACGTCCCCGGCGCCGTCCTGGTCACCGGCGGCCTCGCGCTCCTCGCGTACGGCATCGTGCAGACCGAGAGCGAAGGCTGGGGCGCCGCCGCCGCGCTGATCCCGCTGCTGCTCGGGCTCGTCGTCCTCGCCGTCTTCCTGCTGGTCGAGGCGCGGACGAAGGCGCCGCTGATGCCGCTGGGGCTCTTCCGGCTGCGGTCGGTGTCCGCCGCCAATACGGCGATGATGGTGTCCGGCGCGGCGATGTTCTGCTCCTGGTACTTCCTGTCCCTCTACACGCAGAACGTCCTCGGCTACACCCCGATCGAGGCGGGCCTGTCGATGGTCCCGCACTCCATCGCCATCGTCGTCGGCTCGAAGCTCGCGCCGCGCCTGGTAGCCGCCACCGGGCCGAAGACCGTCGCCGTCACCGGCATGATGATGTCCGCGGCCGGCTATCTGTGGCAGAGCGCGATGCCGGTGGACGGCGTGTACGTACGGGACATGCTCGGCCCCGGCCTGCTGATGATGCTCGGCGCGGGGCTCGCCACCACGCCCTTGGTCACCGTCGCCACCAGCGGCGTCCAGGCCGCGGACGCGGGTCTGGTCTCGGGGCTGGTGAACACGTCGCGCACGATGGGCGGCTCGCTCGGGCTGTCGATCCTGTCGACGGTCGCGACCTCCCGGATCGGCGGGGGCACGGATCCGGGGGCGCTCACCTCCGGGTACGCGGCGGCGTTCCGTACCGGGACCTTCATGCTCGTCGGGGCGGCGGTGCTGGCGCTGCTGGTGCTGCCGCGGACGCGGAAGGACGCGGCTACCGCCCCATGACGAGACCGTCCTTGCCCGCGCCCCGGCTCAGCACAATCTCGCGGATCCGGTCGCGCGCGTCCTCGTAGCCGTCGGCATCGGCCCCCAGGTTGCGCACCCGCATGTCATCGAGGTCCATCAGCTGCGGCACGAACTCCGCCTTCGACACCCGCCAGCGGCCGCCGTCCTTGCGCGGCGGAGCGAAGGTGAAGCGGGCGACCGAGGACCAGTTGCCGCGCTCGTCGTTGACGCCGTCGTAGTTCGTCATCGCGCCGGCGACCTGGTCGCCCATGCCGTAGACGACCCAGGTGCCGTTGACCTTCTCGTACGGCTGCGGGACATGGGCGTGGGTGCCCAGGATGACGTCGATGTCGCCGGACTTGGTGAGCTCGTCGGCCAGCCGCCGCTGCTTGCTGTCCGGCTGCTCCTCCCACTCCGTGCCCCAGTGCATCGACACCGCCACCACATCGGCGCCGGCGTGGCGCGCGGCCCGGGCGTCGGCGATGATCCGCTCCGGGTCGGTGATGTTGACCGCCCAGGGCTTGCCGGGTGGCAGCGGGATGTCGTTGGTGCCGTACGTGTACGCGAGCTGGGCCACCTTCGCGCCGCCCGCCTTCAGTAGGGCCGGGCGCTGCGCCTCGGCCTTGCTGCGCCCTGAGCCCGCGTGCTTCAGGCCCGCGGCGTCCATGGCGTCGAGGGTGTTCATGATGCCCTCGGGGCCGTCGTCGAGGGAGTGGTTCGAGGCGGTGGAGCAGGCGTCGTAGCCGGTGTCGGCGACGCCCTTGGCCACCGCGGGCGGGGACTTGAACGCCGGATACCCGGTGAACGGGCCGCCGTCCGGGCCGTACACCGTCTCCATGTGGCACAGCGCCACGTCGGCGCGCGACACCAGCGGCCGCACGCCCGCCAGCATCGGCGCGAAGTCGTGCGCCTCGCCGCCGCCGTCGTCCAGCGCCTGCTGGATCACCGTGTCGTGCGGCAGCACGTCGCCGGAGCCGAGGAGCGTGAAGGGCTGGCCTGGCGGGGCCTTCTTCACGGCCGGCGGGCGGGCGTCGTCGGACGGCGCCCCGGCGCAGCCCGCGGCCAGCAGCGTGGCGAGGAGTGCGGCGCAGTGCCGCCGGTGCAGAGCCATGCCTTCATTGCGCTGGATACGCGTAAATCGGATCAAAGGCCCACGCCGCTGAGTCGCCCATGTGGCCCACGTACGGCAGCAATCTGACGATGCGTCAGCCCCCTTCCCAACTCCATCGGCGTGCGTTATACATGCCGCAGCGGCTAGAACGTGTTCTCGTTAGCACGCTCCGGCCGCCCCGATACGACCCCGGCGTGCCGACGGTGCGGACGGCCGCGCCGGGGTCTCGCAAGCCGCCAGCAGCCAGCCGCCGCATCGCAGCCCAGCAGAAGGAGCGCGCGCCCGATGCCCATCGACGCAGCCAAGGCCGTCGCCGCCGAACCCCGCGAGACCCCCGTCGCCTGGAACCACAAAGACGTGCAGCTCTACCACTTGGGCGTCGGCGCGGGCGCGCTGCCGGGCACGGCCACGGACGCGGCCGAGCTGCGCTACACGCTGGAGAACAAGCTGCACGTGCTGCCCTCCTTCGCCACGGTCGCCGGCGGCGGCCTGGCCGGCGCCGGCAGCTCGCTCAACGCCCCCGGCATCGAGGTCGACCTCGCCGCCCTGCTGCACGCCGGCCAGCGCATCGAGATACACCGCCCGCTGCCCGTGAACGGCGAGGCCGTGCAGACCTCCCGGGTCGCCGCCGTCTACGACAAGGGCAAGGCCGCGGTCCTCGTCCTCCGCTCGGAGATCGCCGACGCGGACGGCCCGCTGTGGACGTCCGACAGCCAGGTCTTCGTACGTGGCGAAGGCGGCTTCGGCGGCGAGCGCGGCCCCTCGGCGCGCGTGGAGACCCCCGACCGGGAACCCGACCACACGGTCGAGCGCGCCATCCGCGAGGACCAGGCCCTCCTCTACCGCCTCTCCGGCGACTGGAACCCCCTGCACGCCGACCCCGACTTCGCCAAGCTGGCCGGCTTCGACAAGCCGATCCTGCACGGCCTCTGCTCGTACGGCATCGCCCTCAAGGCCGCGGTGGACACCACCCTGGCCGGCGACGTAACCCGCGTCCGCTCGTACCAGACCCGCTTCGCGGGCGTGGTCTTCCCGGGCGAGACGCTCCGCATCAGGCTGTGGCAGGAGCCGGGCAAGGTCCAGCTCACCGCCACGGCGGTCGACCGCGACGACGCCCCGGTCCTGACGGACACGGTCCTAGAGCACACCTGAGCCGCACCCGGCAGCGTAAGGAGGGCCGGAGTGGAGCGACGCCGCCGAAAAAACCCAGCACCGGACGGCGGATGACCACCACGTTTTTTCGGTGGTGTCGCGGAACTCCGGCCCGGCCCAAGCGCCCCGGCCACCCGGAGAAGGAGGCAGCATGCGCGCAGCGGTATTGCACGAGACAGGCCAGGAGAAGCTCGAGATTCTCGATGATGTCGAAGCCACCGGCTTCGGCCCCGGCAAGGTCCGTATCCGGCTCCGCGTCACCGGGCTGTGCCACTCCGACCTCTCCGCGATGAGCGGCGTGCTGCCGCAGCCCGCGCCGTTCATCCCCGGGCACGAGGGCGCGGGCGAGATCGTCGAGGTCGGCGAGGGCGTCACGTCCGTAGCGACCGGCGATCGCGTCCTCGTCAGCTGGCTCCCCGCCTGCGGAGAGTGCTCCGCCTGCAAGCGCGGCCAGTCCCACCTCTGCCTCACCGGCTTCCTCAACGCGGGCACGCCCAACTTCCAGCGCCCGCAAGGCGACGTCTTCGGCTTCGCCGGCACCGGCACCTTCGCCGAGGAGCTGGTCGTAGACGCCGTCTGCGCGGTGAAGATCCCCGACGACGTCCCGTTCGACGTAGCCGCCCTCATCGGCTGCGGCGTCACGACCGGCCTCGGGGCGGCCATCAACACCGCGAAAGTGGAGCCCGGTTCGGCCGTAGCGGTCATCGGCTGCGGCGGCGTAGGCATCAGCGCCATCCAGGGCGCCAGGGTATGCGGCGCGGCGCAGATCGTCGCCGTAGACCCGGTCGCCTCTCGCCGCGAGGCCGCGCTGCGCTTCGGCGCCACCGAGGCCGTGGCGCCCGACGCCCTCGACGACGCCAAGCAGCGGCTCACCGAGGGCGGCGAGGGCTTCGACTACGTCTTCGAGGTCGTCGGCAGGTCGGCCACCGCCCGTACCGCCTACGACAACACCCGCCGCGGCGGCTCGCTCGTCGTCGTCGGCGCGGGCGCCATGGACGACCACCTGCAGCTCAACATGTTCGAGCTCTTCTTCGACGAGAAGCGCATCCTGCCGTCGCTCTACGGCGGCGACAACGCCCGCCGCAGCTACGAGCGCGCCATCGCGCTCTGGCGCGCGGGCCGGATCGACCTGGCGGGGCTGATCACCCACCGGGTGCCGCTCGCCGACATCAACGAGGCGCTGGACCAGATGCGGACCGGCACGGCGCTGCGCACGTGCATCGAGATCTGAGGGGACACACCACCTGTGGAGCTAGACGGAAAGACCGCGATCGTCACCGGCGCAGGCCGCGGGCTCGGCCGCGCGGAGGCGCTGGAACTGGCGAAGCTGGGCGCGAACGTCGTCGTCAACGACTTCGGCCAGACCGGCCGCGACGGCTCCGGCGAGGCCTCCGCGGGCCCGGCCGAGCAGGTCGCCGAGGAGATCCGGGCGGCCGGCGGCAAGGCGGTCGCGCACACCGGTGACGTAGCGGACTTTGAGCAGGCCAGAGGCCTGATCGGGCTGGCGATCGAGACGTACGGCAGCCTCGACATCCTGGTCAACAACGCCGGCATCCTCCGCGACCGGATGATCTTCTCGATGACGGAGTCGGAGTGGGACACCGTCATCCACGTCCACCTCAAGGGCCACTTCAACACCACCCACTTCGCCGCCGCCCACTGGCGCGAGCTGTCGAAGTCGACAGGCGCCCCGGTCTACGGCCGCATAGTGAACACGTCCTCGGAAGCCTTCCTGGCCGGCTCGGCAGGCCAGCCCAACTACGCGGCCGCAAAGGGCGGCATCGTAGGCCTGACGACCTCAACGGCAGAGGCCCTCCGCAAATATGGCGTCACAGCAAACGCCATCTGCCCCCGAGCCCGCACCCGCATGACGGAAGACGTCTTCGCGGGCTTCGCGGAAGCCGAGAAAGGCAAACTGGACCCCCTCGCCCCAGAACACGTCTCCCCACTGGTCGGCTACCTCACCACCCCGGCAGCCGCCCGCATCTCCGGCCAGGTCTTCGTCGTCCACGGCGGCATGGTCGCGCTCCTGGAACGCCCCCGGGTGGCAGCAAAGTTCGACACAAAGTCCGAGTCCTTCTCCTACGAGGAACTCGACGCCACCCTCACCCCGTACTTCGCCGACCGCCCGGAAAAGGAGTCATTCGCGGCGGCGGAGGTGCTGGGGCTGAAGCACGAACGGGGGTAGCCGGCCGCTACCCCTTGAGAACGTACTTGCAGTAGCCGGCGCCGCTCTTCGCGGTTGCCGGTTGCTCTGCGACAGTCTTGCCGTCCACCTTGATGACACACGAGCCCTTCTTGAGGAACCCGTCGTCCTGCAGGGCAGGGCCAGGAACGAGGGCAAGTTCGGCGCCCCGCTTGGCCTCGACCCCCTGAAGCTTGATCTCGACGGTCTTCGTCCAGGGCAGGGTGACCTTCTCGCCGAAATGGTTGATGTCGACCCCGGCGTTATACGTCACCGGCGACTCACCTTTGCCGCCGCCGACCTCGAATGTCACCTTGTACGTCCTGCCCTTGTCGGCAGGCTTGCTCGACTTGGTCGAGGACTTCGCGTCGGACTTCTTGCCGCCGTCCGCGGAATCCTCACCTCCGCACCCCGAAACCAGAACAACGACGGCGATGGCTGCTCCGGCGATAGCCGTGAAACGCATGGTGACCCTCCCGTTGACTGATACAGCAGGGGTCACCATGTCATGTTCCCGGGCCGTCCGGGTTCAATTCAGGCCCATATCTCGCAATGGTGCCGGGCTGCGAAGTCCCCCGATATCCGCGGGCCGCCCGCCGGGGCGGTCTGCAGGGTCAGGACCTTGCCGGGGGCGCGGGACTGTTCCGGCATGGCCGGGAGGCCCGGTGCCGTGGGCTTTCCGGTGCGGACGAAGGATGACCAGTAGGCCGTCATCTGCCGTGACAGCTGCTTTTCCGCCGTCGTGAACGGGGCGTCGAGGCCGAAATGGCGGAAGAGATACTGGAGTTCGTTCACATGCGTCGCGCCGAAGGGGAATTTCGTATTCAGGTTGCGCAGTGACGCAAACGGCGGCCCGGTCTCGTCGGCGAATTCAAACGCGTAGACCGGGATCGTCCCCGCAAGGCGCTCATCCAGGCGCGCCGCCGGGCACGCCATCAAGTGGTCGCCCGTCGCGGCCGCGTACGCGAGTGTCGGGGTTTCGTACGCGGACAGCGGATACGTGCGCAACACGCGCTCCGCCCGCTCCGCGCCGAAGGCGCCCCGTACCGCCGCCGGATACTGCTCAGCCGTCAGCGGCTTTCCCGCGCCGTCGTACGCGCCGAAGGCGAAGAGCGTGCCCTCGTCGCGATTGGCGCCATTGACCACCGGCACCCGCGGATACTCGCCCGAGGCGAAGGCCGCCGCCGGCTGGCGGGGGAGGAAGGAGCCGCCGGCCACCGGGTTCCAGTCGTGGCCCGACTGGGCCTGCAGCAGGTCGGCGGCCGGCTTCGAGCGCAGGCACGCGGCCGCCGTCGCCGGCTCCGCGCACCCCGCCTTCTTCGCGAAGGCCAGACCATCCGCGTCCGCCGCCGCGCGGGTGCGCGCCGCGCAGTCGCCGTACGCGCCCGACTGGATGATCGCGCCGCGGAAGAGCCCGCGCGCCGTAGGCGAGGCCAGCTGGTCGCAGACCGACTTGCCGCCCGCGGACTCACCCGCGATCGTCACCTTGGCCGGGTCGCCGCCGAAGCGGGCGGCGTTCGCCCGCACCCAGCGCAGGGCCGCCTGCTGATCGAGCATCCCGTAATTCCCGGAGCCCTTCAGGCCCGGCAGCGACAGGAAACCCATCGCGCCCAGGCGGTAGTTCACCGTCACCACGACCGCGCCGGAGGCCGCGGCGAAGGTGTCCGGCACGACATCGGAGCCCGCCCCACCGGTCAGCCCGCCGCCGTGGAACCACACCAGCACCGGCCGGTGCCGCTGCTCGCCGCGCGGCGTGTAGACGTTGAGGCCGAGGCAGTCCTCGGTATGCGTCGGCTGCTCATAGCCCGGATCCCAGCTGGAGCCCTGCACGCAGCGATGCCCGAAGCCGGTCGCATCCCTGACCCCGCTCCAGCGGGCATGCGGCCGCGGCGGCTGCCATCGGCGGTCGCCGACCGGATCGGCGGCGTACGGGATACCGAGGAACTGCCGCCCGAGGCCGGTGACTTCGCCGCGGACGGCGCCCTTGGTGGTCCGTACGACATCGGAGGGGCCGTGGCCCCCCGCCACGGCAGCCGGCAGCGGCACCGCCAGCACGGCCAGGACCGCTAGCAGCAGCCCCGTAAAACGAAGCCTGTCAGTCACGACGACCCACCTCCGCCCGCCCATGCAGCCGCAGATCCCGCGCCGACGCCCCGACCCACACCTCGCGCCGCCCCGTGCCCAGCACCCACCCGTGCTTCTTCTCCGACCATGACGACAGCGTGCTCGCGGATATCCGCACCGTCACCCGCTCCGACCGGCCAGGCTCCAGCTCGACCCGGCGGTATCCGGCCAGCGACCGCACCGCCTGGTCGAGTCGCAGCTCGGGCGAGGGGCCGACGTACACCTGTGGCACATCGGCGCCGGCCCGGCGCCCGGTGTTGCGTACGGTGAAGGACACCTCGAGGCCCCCGTCGGCCGCGGCCTCGACCCGCAGCCGGGAGTACGCGAACGACGTGTACGACAGCCCGTACCCGAAGGGGAACAGCGGCCTGCGGCCCATCTTGTCGAACCACCGGTAGCCGAGGTGAATCCCCTCCGAGTACTCCTCGACCCCGTCCACCCCCGGATAGCGCCGCGCGTCGCCGGCCGTCGCGTGCACGTCGTCGGAGGCCGGATAGCTCTGGGTGAGCCGGCCGCCCGGATTCGCGTCCCCGTACAGCACGTCGGCGGTCGCGCGGGCGCCCTCCTGGCCCGGGTAGTACATCTGCAGCACCGCCGCCGTGTCGCGCAGCCAGGGCATGGCGACGGCGGATGAGGTGTTGAGGACGACGATGGTGTTGGGGTTGGCGCGGGTGACGGCCCGGATCAGGGCGTCTTGATTCCCCGGGAGGGCGATGGTCGTACGGTCCTTGCCCTCGGTCGCGTCCTCGTACGCGAAGACGACGGCGGTGGCTGCTTTGCGGGCGGCCGCGACCGCCTCGGCGACATCCGCCGCCTGAGTGTCGGAGGTGATGCGGGTGAGCCGGAACTGCTGGCCCTCCTTGCCCCCGTCCGCGGTGATCCGCAGGGCGTGCGAGCCCGCGGAGACCTTGACGGCGGTGCGGCGCACGGAGAGTCCGTCCGGGGTGGTGGAGACGACGCCGCCGCTGAAGTACTCGCCGAAGCCCGGGGCCTGCGGGAAGAGCTCCTTCCCGTCCAGCCGCACCTTGGGCCGGTCGGCGGCGGCGCCGCTGAACTGGATCACGAAGGTCCACTCGTCGTCGCTAGCGACGGTGAGCCGGCCTTCGTACGAGAAGGGCTTCCCGGCAGGGATGGCGGCGGCGCCGGTGTGATCGAGGTCGGCGGCTGGGGAGAGCGCTGTGCGCGGGATCGCCTTGCCGAAGATGTCGTCGCCGAGGGCGTAAGTGACCGTGCGGGCGCGTTTCTTGAGCACGTCGAGCGGGCTGTCCGCGCGGTCCGGGATGACGTGTGCGCTGCCGCCGCCGCTGACGAACGGGAGCTCGCCGGTCGGGCCGATGACCGCGAGGCTGCGGGCGGCGGGGCCGGCGAGGGGGAGGGTGTGGCGCTCGTTGCGGAGGAGGGTGGCGCCGGCGACGGCGATCTTGTGCGCGGTCTCGGCGCCGGCGGCGGCGTCGCGCTTCGGGCGCGCGGGGATGGAGCCGTCGAGCAGCCCGAAGCGGTCGAGGACGGCGAGGATGCGCCCGGCGGCGCGGTCGACGAGCCGCTCGGCGACCGTGCCGTCCTGGACGGCCTTCTTCAGCGCGGGGCCGAAGTACTTGTCGTCGGGCATCTCCATGTCGAGGCCGGCGGCGATCGCCTGCGCGGTGGAGTGGGCGGCGTACCAGTCGGTCATCACCCAGCCGTCGAAGCCCCATTGCTCGCGGAGGACGTCGGTGAGCAGGGACTTGTTCTCGCAGGCGAAGGTGCCGTCGACGCGGTTGTACGAGCCCATGACGGCGCCGGAACCGGCCGCGATGGCGGCGGCGAAGGGCCGTAGCTCCATCTCCTGCTTGGTCTGCTCTGCGGCGTGAACGTCGATCGTATTCCGCTCATGCTCCTGGTTGTTGAGCGCGAAGTGCTTGACCGTCGCGATCATGTGCTCGCCCTGGATGCCCTCGATCTCGGCGGCGACCAGGTCGCCGGAGAGCAGCGGGTCCTCGGAGAAGGTCTCGAAGTTCCGGCCCGCGTACGGGGTGCGGATGAGGTTGACCATGGGGGAGAGGAGCACGTCCTGGCCGAGCGCGCGGCCCTCGTGGCCGATCACCTTGCCGTAGGCGCGGGCCAGTTCGGGGGAGAAGGCGGCGGCCAGGAGGATGGGCGCGGGGAGCGCGGTGGCGTGGGCCGTAACGCGGACGCCGGCCGGGCCGTCGGTGAGGCGGATGGCGGGGATGCCGAGGCGGGGGACGCCGGGTATGTAGCCGGCCTGGCCGAGGGAGTCGGGGTCGGTGTGGCCGTGGAGGAGGGAGATCTTCTCGTCGAGGGTGAGGTCGGCGAGGAGGTGCTGGATTCGGTTGGCGGAGACGGAGCGCCCGCCGCCGGTGCCGGTGGCCGAGGCACCGGCGGCGGGCAGTACGGGGGTGGCCGCGGCGGCCACGGCGATGGCGCCGGCGAGGCGGATCGCGTTACGACGGGTGGGCTGAGGTCGGCTCATATCTGCGTGTGCTCCTTCAAGCCTTGAAGCCGCGGATGCATGGTCCGCGGGTGCTCAAGTGGGCGGCTCCGGGCAGCGCTTAGCGCTGCTTACACGTGTCACAAGCAGTGCATGCAGACCGTAGAACCAGGCTGTTGAGCAGTCAATGACTTGAACGCAAGTGGTCGGATGGGTGCTGGGTGTACCTGGGTGCGGGTGAGTACGCGTACTCATGCCGGGCGGCGGCGGCCGTTCCAAGGTGGGGGCCTACGGGGACCGATGAGAAGGAGCTCTTCGATGAGAAACGCTTCGCTGCCGCGGCGGCTGCTGGCGCTGGCCACGGACAACTGGCTGTCGCGGGGTTACCTGGCGGTGCTCGCCACGTCGATCGCACTCGCGGTCGCCGCGCCGGACAGCGACGCGGTGGGCATGGCTCCCATGCTCCTGACGGCTCCGCTGTCCTTCTTCGGCATCGCGGTGCCTTTCGGTCCTGGGACCGAGGGTGGGGGAGTGGTGCAGGTGCTCGCGCTGGCCGCCACCTTGGGGTGGGCGGGGGTGTGCGCGTTGGTGAACGCGGCGGTGCTCGGTGCGCTGGCGCACGAGGTGAGTGGCCGTAGGACGGCCCGGCACGCCTGACGCCTTCTTACTGCTTCGTCTTGGACGGCGCTCGCATCTCGCTCTCTCACTCGGAGGATTTAGCTATGGCCCGCACTGCACGCCCTCGTATCCGGAGAATCAGGGCGCTGCTGACGCCCGCGGTCGACAACTGGCTCTCGCGCGCCTACCTCGCTCTGGTGGCGGCCTCGCTGGGCTTCTTCCTGTGGGCCGCGTACCTGTCGGAGGACGTCGGATTCGCCGGCATCTGGCCGCTCATTACGACGGCGCCGGGCAGCTTCCTCGCCCTGCTGCTCCCGGCCCCCACGTGGGCCTTCCCCGCGATCGACTGGCTCGGCCCGCTCCTCTTCGCCGCCGGCACCGCCGCCTCGGGCCTGGTCAACGCTGCCCTGCTGGGCGTGCTGGCCCGCCAGCTCCGCCCGCGCTCGCTGCGCGCAGCGAACTGAGGCCCGCCGCCGTATCTCAGCTCGTGGCCGCCAACGGCGCCTTCTGCAACGGAATAGGCCGCCGCATCACGGACGGCTTCCGCTTCCCCATGACCACGCCCTTACGAGACGAGGGCTCCGCGCCAGCGCGCCGCGACCGCGCCGGCCCGGGGATCGGCGCGGGCTCGGCTGCAGGGGTGGGCGTGGTCGCGGCGGCCGGGGTGGGCGCGGTCACGCCCGCCGTGGGGTCGGTGGTGGTCGCGTCTGCGGCGGGGTCGATCGTGGCCGGGGCCGCGGCGGGGTCGGTCGTGGCCGGGACCTCGCGCGACGCTGGGCTTGTGGCGGGGGCGGGCGTTTCACCTGTCGCTGCGCTTGGCGCGCCGCCTGGTGTCGCGGAGGTCTCCTTGCCCGGTGCGGTGCTCGCGTCCGCGGCACCTGCGGGTGACACTTCCGGCGCCTCGCCCGACGGGGCGTCAGCGGCCGCCTCGGCCCCGCCTTCGCCCCCCGCGCTCGTACCGCCCCGGCTGCCCTGCACCGCATCTGCCGCGCCCTGTACCGCATCTGCCGGGGCCTGCACCGCATCTGCCGCGGCCTGTTGAGGACCTGCCAGGTCGGCAGGCGCCGTGCCGTCGACCGTCGCGCCCGTGCTGCCCCGACTGCCCTGCGCCGCACCAACTGCGGTCTGCCGGGCTTCGGCTTGGTCGCCAGGCGGCGTCACCTCGTCCCTTGGGCCCGCGCCGCCCCGACCACCCTGCATGGCACCCGCCGCGGTCTCCGGAGGCCCTACCTGGCCGTCAGGCGTCGCGCCCTCTCCCCTTGCGCCCGCGCCGCCCGTACCGCCCGAGCCACCCGAGCCGTCCTGGCCGTCCGTGCTGCCCCGGTCCCCCTGCGCCGCATCTGCTGCGGACTCCGGTCGACCGGCCTGGCCGGCCGGCAGTGCGTCCTCATCCGTCGGCTCCACCGCAGCGCCCCCGCCGCTCTCCGTCGGCACCGCCCCGCCGCCCACCGAGGGCTCCGTGCGCCCCGCCTCCTCGCCGCTCGCGCCAGCCAGGGATTCCGCGCCCGCCAGGGACCCCGCCCCCGCCAGGGCCGGCTCTCCCGGCGCCCTCCCCGCGCCCGCCGCGGATTGCGTCTCCGTCGCGCCCGTTACAGGCCCCGCCGCTGTCGCGCCCGTCGCGCCCCCCGCCGCCTCGCCGCTCGCGCCAGCCAGGGACTCCGCCCCCGCCAGGGACTCCGCCCCCGCCAGGGACTCCGCGCCCCCCGCGGATCGCACCAACGACGCCACCCCCACCGCCAACGCCCCCGCCGCACAAGCCAGCCGCAGATCCCCCTCCGCAGTCCACCACCCCGCCCCCGGCAGCCACCCACGCGGAGCCGCATAGTGGCTGAGCTCGCGTCCGGACGGCCGCCAGAGGCCCACCCAGCTGCCCGCTGGGCCGTCCAGGCGCAGCGCCACCCCGCAGCTCTCCGGCATCAGGGCCTGGCCGGGCTGGACGGCGAAGGGGGCCATCACCACGCCGGCCAGCGGCGAATTGCCGGAAGCGCCGCCGCCACTCCCGCCCCCCGGCCGCAGCGCCTCCGGAAAGCGCACCGGACGCGAGCTCCCCAGCACCCCCCACCCCAGCCGGTCATGGCCGGGCGCGTCCGACAGGACCAGGAGCAGCCCGCTGTCCGGATCCGCCAGCAGCAGCCGGTCGTTGCTGTCCTCCGTGATCTGCAGCAGCGGGGACACCTCCCCGGTGTGGCGGACGTCCACCGCCACCGCCTTCGTACGCCCCTCCAGCGAGCGGTCCACCGCAAGCAGCCCGCCGGCCCGGTCCAGCCA
The DNA here is from genome assembly GCF_048572725.1 of Streptomyces boninensis. Classification (NCBI taxonomy): domain Bacteria; kingdom Bacillati; phylum Actinomycetota; class Actinomycetes; order Kitasatosporales; family Streptomycetaceae; genus Streptomyces; species Streptomyces boninensis. The sequence continues at coordinate 2,633,723 of NZ_CP183837.1, read as the reverse complement.
GCGACCCCCCGTGCACCGCCCCTGGACCTCCGCCGCCAGCTCGACGCCCCCCGTATCGCCGCCGTGCACAAGCCACACCGCCGTCGACCGATCCCCGGGCGCCAGCGCGTACACCTCAGAACTGCCCACCGCCGGCGGCACCAGCAGCAGCTCGCCCCCGGGCCCCGCCTCGACGCTGCCCAGCTCGACCTCGCCGGTCGCCGGACCGGATGGGTAGAGCAGCGACAGGTGGTGCCGGCCCGCCGCCGGGTCCACCAGCCGGCGGATCAGCACCCGCCCGTCGCGCAGCGGCAGCACGCTGCTCGCCGGCTCCTCGGGCTGCGCGCACGGGAGCGGTACGGCATACGGCTCGGGCCCGCCGAGCGTCCAGCGCTCGGGGAACCAGTGGCCCGCGCTGTCCGTAGCCAGACAGGCCGCGTACGACCCGTCCGCGGAAAGCACGAACCCGGCCCGCTGCACCCCAGCTCGACCGGCCGCGATCTCCGCCCGCTGGTCGCCGCCCCCCGTGACGGTGGTCTCGTCCGCAACGGCTGTCATCGCTCGCCTCACCTCCGAGGCCGAACGTAGGGCTTCGCACTTCCTGCCGAACAACGCGACTAGGTACCCGTCACACAAAGGGGTGGGGATTCGCGCATTCCGCTGTGCCGCGCCAGCGGAATATGCTCCGGCCGGACAGCCGAGCCCGCGCCCGCACCCGGCAGGTAACCTCTCACCCGTGCCCGCACTCTCTGACGTCATCGCCGCCCTCGACGCCCTCTGGCCCGCCGACCGCGCGGAGGACTGGGACGCCGTCGGCACCGTATGCGGCGACCCGGATGCCGAGGTCACGCGCGTGCTCTTCGCCGTCGACCCGGTGCAGGAGGTCGCCGATGAGGCGGTACGGATCGGGGCCGGTCTGCTCGTCACGCACCATCCGCTCTATCTCCGCGGCACCTCCACGGTGTCGGCCGCGACCTTCAAGGGGCGGGTTGTTCATAGCCTGATCAAGAATGATGTGGCGCTGCATGTCGCCCACACCAACGCCGACCGGGCTGATCCCGGTGTCTCCGACGCGCTCGCCGGAGCGCTCGGGCTGCGGGTTCGCGGGCCGCTCGTACCGGACGCGACCGACGCCGACGGGCGGCGCGGGCTCGGGCGCATCTGTGAGCTCGACGCGCCGCTGACGCTGGGCGCCTTCGCCGACCGGGCCGCCCGTTCGCTCCCCGCCACGGCCGCCGGCCTCCGCATCGCCGGCGACCTGGACGCCGAGGTGCGTACGGTCGCGGTCTGCGGCGGGTCCGGCGACGGCCTGATCGATGTCGTACGGCAGGCGGGGGCCGATGTCTTCGTCACCGCGGACCTGCGGCACCACCCCGTCTCCGAGGCCCAGGAGAAGTCGCGGGCTTCCGACGGCCGCCCGTTCCTCGTGGACGCGGCACACTGGGCCACGGAGTGGCCGTGGTGCGAGCAGGCGGCCGCCCAGCTCGACCAGATCTCCGACCGCCACGGCTGGGGGCTGCGGACGCACGTCTCCCGTACCCTCACCGACCCCTGGACGGCCCGCTCGGGCACTCCAGCCGATCCAGCCCCACTCACCCAGGAGCAGCCAGCTTGAACGCCGCGCCCGCCGACCAGATCCGCCTCCTGGACGTCCAGGCCCTCGACGTCCGGCTCACGCAGCTCGCGCACAAGCGCAAGAACCTTCCCGAGCACGGCGAGGTGACCACCCTCGACGGCGACCTCACCCAGCACCGCGACCTCCTGGTCGCCGCGCAGACCGAGGAGTCCGACACCGGCCGCGAGCAGACCAAGGCCGAGCAGGACGTCGACCAGGTGCGGCAGCGTGCCGCCCGCGATCAGAAGCGCCTCGACTCGGGCGCCGTCACGTCGCCCAAGGACCTGGAGAACCTGCAGCGCGAGATCGCCTCGCTCGCCAAGCGGCAGGGCGACCTGGAGGACGTGGTCCTGGAGGTCATGGAGCGCCGCGAGGCCGCCCAGGGCCGCGTCGCCGAACTGACCGAGCGCGTCCAGTCCGTCGAGGCCAAGCTCGCCGACGCCACCTCGCGGCGCGACACCGCGTCGAGCGAGCTCGACGGCGAGGCGGCCGACGTCCGCAAGGAGCGCGAGACCGTCGCCGCGGAGATCCCGGCCGACCTGCTCAAGCTCTACGACAAGCTCCGCGAGCAGCAGGGCGGCGTCGGCGCCGCGAAGCTCTTCCAGCGGCGCTGCGAGGGCTGCCGCCAGGAGCTGCCGATCTCCGAGATCAACGAGATCCGGGCCGCCGCCCCTGACACGGTCGTACGCTGCGAGAACTGCCGCCGGATTCTGGTGCGCACGCCCGAGTCCGGCCTGTGAGTTCAACCCGCTTCGTCATCGAGGCGGATGGCGGGTCCCGCGGGAATCCGGGGCCCGCCGGGTACGGGGCCGTGGTGCGGGATGCCGCTTCCGGTGATGTGGTCGCCGAGCGGGCCGCCTATCTGGGTGTGGTCTCCAACAACGTGGCCGAGTACCGCGGGCTGATCGCGGGGCTGCGGGCTGCGGCGGAGATCGATGCCGAGGCGTCGGTGCTCGTACGGATGGACTCCAAGCTGGTCGTGGAGCAGATGTCCGGGCGCTGGCAGATCAAGCACCCGGCGATGCGCGAGCTGGCGGAGGAGGCGCGGGGCGCCTTTGCGGGGGAGCGGGTCTCGTACGAATGGATCCCGCGGGCGCAGAACAAGCATGCCGATCGGCTCGCGAACGAGGCGATGGACGCGGGGGTGGCCGGGCGCGAGTGGAGTCCGTCCGAGTCGACAGCCGAGCTGGATGCCGGCCCGGAGACATCGGCTCCCGCCGCCTGGCCCGCCGACCTCGGCACCCCCACCACCCTCGTCCTGCTCCGGCACGGCGAGACCCCGCTGACGCCCGAGAAGCGCTTCTCCGGCAGCGGCGGCTCCGACCCCTCCCTCTCCGACGCCGGGCGCCGCCAGGCCGCGGCCACCGCGGCGCTGCTCGCCGCGCGCGGCTCCGTGCAGGCCATCGTCACCTCGCCGCTGCGGCGGTGCCGCGAGACCGCCGAGGTGGTCGCGGGGCGGCTCGGGCTGGGCGTCGGCGTCGAAGAGGGGCTGCGGGAGACGGACTTCGGGGCCTGGGAAGGGCTGACCTTCGCGGAGGTCCGGGAGCGTTACGGGACGGACCTGACGGAGTGGCTGAAGTCGCCGTCGGCGACGCCCTCCGGTGGTGGCGAGTCCTTCGAGGCCGTCGCGGAGCGGGTGATGGTGGCGCGGGATGCGCTGCTGGAGCGGCATGCGGGGGAGACGGTGCTGGTCGTCTCGCATGTGACGCCGCTGAAGACGCTCGTACGGATGGCGCTGGGCGCACCCGCCGAGTCGCTGTTCCGGATGGAGCTGGCGGCCGCGTCGCTGTCCGCGGTGGCGTACTACGCGGACGGCAACGCGTCGGTGCGGCTGCTCAACTCGACCGAGCACCTCACGCAGAGCTGAGCCGCACGAGCTTCACCCAGCCCTGCGCCTCACACCGTGCCGAGCCCCAGCGACGCCTCCGTCGCCAGCCCCCGGATCCGCTCCCAGTCGCGCGCCGCGATCGCGTCCGGCGGCAGCATCCACGTACCGCCGACGCACGCCACATTCGCCAGCGCCAGGTAATCCCGCGCCGAGTCCGCCGTGATCCCGCCCGTGGGGCAGAAGCGCGCCTCCGGCAGCGGTGAGGCGAGCGAGCGCAGGTAGGGCGTGCCGCCCGCGGCCTCCGCCGGGAAGAACTTCATCTCCGTGACGCCCTTCTCCAGCAGCGCCACCACCTCGGACGTGGTGGAGACGCCGGGCAGGAACGGCACCCCGGTCTCCCGCATCGCGCCCAGCAGCCGCTCCGTCCAGCCGGGGCTGACCAGGAAGCGGGCGCCCGCGTCGACGGCGGCCGTGGCCTGGTCGGGGCGGAGCAGCGTGCCCGCGCCGACGGTGGCCTCGGGGACCTCCGCGGCGATGGCGCGGATCGAATCGAGCGCGGCGGGGGTACGCAGGGTGATCTCGATCGCCGGCAGGCCGCCGGCGACGAGGGCGCGGGCGAGAGGGGCGGCGTCGGCCACATCGTCGAGGACGACGACGGGTATGACGGGGGCGGGGGCATTGCCCAGGAGCTGGTCGGTCACGCGTGCCATCCTCCGTGGGGATGCGTGCCCTGCGCAACAGTCGTTGCGCAATGCGCAATCAAAGGTCCGTGACGATGACGTCGAGCTGGTTCGGCGCGGGCGCCTCGACCTGGTAGCCGAGGTCCCGCAGGGCGTCCCCGAGCGCCGCCGGGGTCCGCGGACTGGCGCCTTCCGCGAGCAGCGAGCGGAGCAGCCGGCCCTTCGTCGCCTTGTTGAAGTGGCTGACCACCGTGCGCTTCTCCACCCCGCCGACGATCTTCGACTGCAGCACCCGCACCGTCGCCGTGCGGGCCGCGAGCTCGCCCTTCGGCTTCCAGAGGTTCGCGTACGTGGAGGAGCGCAGGTCGAGCACCAGGCCGCTCCCGGCGGCCTCGGGCATCACCTCGGCCATGTGCGTACGCCAGAAGGCCCCGAGCCCGCCGATGCCGGGGAGCGCGACGCCCCCGGAGCAGCGGTAGGCGGGGATCTTGTCTCCCGTACGGACCGCGCCCCACAGGCCCGAGAAGATCAGCAGCGACTTGGCGGCCCGGCGCTTGGCGGCCGCGTCCAGGGTCGCGAGGCCCAGCGCGTCGTACAGCACGCCTGTGTAGATCTGCCCGGCCGGGCGGGTCGGCGCGGTGCGCAGGGCGGCGTTCTTGGCGACCTCGCCGTGCAGCCCCTCGCTGAGCCCGAGCACCTCGCGCGCCTTGTCCTCGTCGCCGGAGCAGAGCGCCACCAGCTCGTCGAGAACGGTTTCCCGCGCGGCGGTCAGGCCGGGGAGGGAGAGCGAGCCGAGGTCGAGCGGAGCCCCGCGACGGCCTTCGGCCTTGCCCTCCGAGGGCGGGAGGAGCACGAGCACGATGGTTCTCCTTAGGTGGGTCTGCGCGCCGGAAGGAAGCCTACGCAACGCCGCGCGTGCAGCAGGCGCCCCACCTCCCCGCGGCCTACGCTGACTAAATGCCGCATCGTCTGATGAGCTGCAGCGACGCAGCGGACTCCCCGCTCAGCTGTGCGCTGAGGGAGCTGAGGGAGCGGGAGCAGGTGCCCGCCGGGTTTCCCGCCGAGGTGCTCGCCGAGGCGGAGAGCGTGGTGCAGGCGCCGCCGATCGCCGTCGGGGTGCAGGACGCCACCGACATCCCCTTCTTCACGGTCGACCCGCCCGACTCCATGGACCTCGACCAGGCGATGCACCTCTCCCGCCGCTCAGGCGGCGGCTACCGGGTCAGGTACGCCATCGCCGACGTCGCCGCCTTCGTCACCCCCGGCGGCGCGATCGACGCCGAGGCACACCGCCGCGTCACCACCCTCTACTTCCCCGACATCCGGGTCCCGCTGCACCCCGAGATCCTCTCCGAGGGCGCCGCCAGCCTCCTCCCCGACCAGACCGCCCCGGCCCTGCTCTGGGACATCGACCTCGACTCGACCGGCGACGTCGCCGCCGTACGCCTCGGCCGCGCCCTCGTCCGCAGCATCGCCAAGCTCGATTACGCGGGCGTCCAGCAGGCCATCGACGAGGGCACCGCCGAGGAGCCGGTGGCGCTCCTCCGCGACATCGGGATGCTGCGCGAGGAGGCCGAGAAGGCGCGCGGCGGCATCTCGCTCGGCGTACCGGAGCAGGAGGTCGTGGAGCGCCCGCCCGGCCATTACGACCTCGAGTACCGCGCCCCGCTCCCCGCCGACAGCTGGAACGCGCAGATCTCCCTCCTCACCGGCATGGCCGCCGCCGACCTGATGCTGGCGGCCGGCGTCGGCATCCTCCGTACGCTGCCGCCCGCCGAGCGCGGCGCGGTCGAGTACCTGCGCCGGGTCGCCAAGGCGCTGGGCGTCGACTGGCCGAGGGACACCGACTACGCCACCGTCATCCGCACCCTCAACCCGCAGCGCGCCAACCACGCCGCCTTCCTCCAGGAGTGCACCACCCTGCTGCGCGGCGCCGGCTACACGGTCTTCGACGGCACGTCGCCGGAGCACGCGGAACACGCCGCCGTGGCCGACGAATACACCCACTGCACCGCCCCGCTGCGCCGCCTCGTAGACCGCTACACCGGCGAGCTCTGCCTGGCCGCCGTCGAGGGCCGCGAGCCCCCGCAGTGGGTACGCGACGCCATGCCGGCCCTGCCCGAGGAGATGGCCGAGGGCAGCGCGCGGGCGAACCGGCTGGAGCGCGAATGCGTCGACCTCGCCGAGGCCGCGCTGATGCGGAACCGGGTCGGCGAGGTCTTCGACGGCTACGTCATCGACGTCAACGACCGCAAGGAGCCCGAGCGCGGCACCGTCCAGCTCTACGAGCCCGCCGTCATCGGCCGCGTCGACGCCGCCGAGGACGCGCCCCAGCTGGCGCTGGGTCACCGGCTCCGGGTGCGGCTGACCGAGGCGGAGCCGGGGGCGTCGCCCGTACGCTTTGTGCCCGCCGCCGCGGACACCGCGGCCACGGCGGACGCGGGGTCGTCGGCGTAGAAGCGGACGGCTCCCGAGACCTCGGCGACCTTGCCCAGCGGCCGTACGAAGCGCAGCGGCGGGCCCTCCGTCAGCTCCACCGTCACCGTGGTCTGGCTGGCGACGGCCAGGTCGAGCGAGCCGTCGTCGCGCACCAGCGCCGGGCCGCTGCCGTCGGGGAAGCGGCGGTCGGTACGGGCGGCGACGATGCGGTCGGCGGGGATGCGGAGCTCGAGCAGCACGCCGTAACGGAGGTGCAGTCCGCCGTCGGCGGTGACCACGTGCGGGCGGACGGCGCAGGAGGCGTGCAGGGCGACGATGAAGTAGATGCCCCAGATGTCGATGACCAGGACGATCAGGTGGACGACCGGCCAGGGGATGATCAGGGCGAGGGCGACCGTCTCGATGACGGAGACGAAGAAGAAGCCCCAGATCACGAAGGACTGGCCGGCGGCGTACTTGACCGGCACTGCCCCCGGGCCGACGCCGTGCGGCGGGCGGCGGGCGATCCAGCGGCAGAAGCTGGTGAAGAGCTTCAGCTCGTGGACGGTGAGGCGGCGGACGGCGGCCGGGATCGTGTCCCGTATCGCGGCCATGAAGGCCTCGCGGGGCGGGAGGCCCCCGCTGCGATGGCGCCGGTAGTCCGCGGTGAGCACCGTCGCGGCGGCGGCGAACAGCGCGAGCGTCAGCGCCTCCACGGCGTGCCGCACGAGGGCGGGTATCGGGGCGCCGGACACCAGGCACAGGACGAGGACGACCTCGCCGGGCACCAGCGCGAACATCCCCCAGCGGACGGCCCTGCGCAGCGCGTTCACCGGCTCCACCGCTCTTGGAGCAGGTTCATCGCGCGGCGCAGGACCTCCGCCTGGGCGGGGGCGAAGTCCGCGAAGATCGCCTCCGCGAACCCCCCGCCGTCCTCGTCCGCCGCCGGGTCCCCGGCCGGCGGCTGGAAGGCCTCGTGGGGCATGGCGTCCGCCACCAGTCGCGCCAGCTCCGGGATGCGCGGGTCGTCGGTGGCGGCGTCGGCCAGCTCGTCGAGCCGGGCGTAGATCTCGTACGCCCGCTCCATGGCCTGCTCGTCGGAGCTGAGGGTGTGGACGAGGCCGAGCATCCACTGCCGGTGGCCCTCGTCCGCGTTGGCCTCCAGCATCGCCAGCAGCTCGCGCTCCTTGACGGCCATCACGGGCTCCGGGCCCTCGCGGTCGGCGGCCGTACGGGCCATGTCGTCGAAGACCGCGGCGAGTTCGGGGGAGACCGGGCCCTCGGGCGGGAGGCCGCCGGCGGCCGCGCGCTCCAGCAGTTCGCCGAGCCGGGCGCGGCGCTCCCTGATGGCCTCTTCCTGGCGGGCGAGGTCGGCGTCGAGCTCGGTGAGGATCTCGTGCAGGTCCTTGCCCGCGTCGTCGGCGAGCGCGTCGCGCACCTCGTCGAGGCCGAGGCCGAGCTCGGTGAGCCGCCGGACGCGGGTCAGCTCGACGGCGTCGCGCAGCCCGTATTCGCGGTAGCCGTTGGACTGCCGGGCGGGCTCCGGCAGCAGGCCGATGCGGTGGTAATGCCGCACCGTACGGGTGGTGACGCCGACGAGTGCGGCGAGCTCTCCGATTCGCATGACCTCAGTAGAAACGTTGACGCTGCGACAAGGTCAAGCGGCGCGCTTGACGGCTAACGCTGTTAGCCTTATGGTTCTAGCTAACGGCGTTAGCCGCCCACTCTCCGAGGAGGAAGCAATGACCGCCACGATGATCACCCAGACCCCGACTGCGAGCCGGACAGTCACCCGCCGCATAGCCCGCGTCGCCTGGGCCGCCAACGCCCTCTTCTGGGCCGCCTTCGCGGTGCTGGAGGGCATCAACCACGGCGCGCTCGCCTACACCCTCGCCGCCGTCTTCCTCATCGCCCCCGACCTGACCTTCCTCGTCGCCGCCCGCGACTCGGCCCGCACCGCTCCCGGCCAGCTCCCGCCCCGCGCCGTGCCGTACTACAACACCGCCCACCGCGCCCTGATCCCGCTCGCGCTGATGGCGCTCTACACCTTCACGCCGATCGAGTGGGCCCCGGCCTTCGCTGCCCTGTGCGGCTGGATGGCACACATCTCCGCCGACCGCGCCTTCGGCTACGGTCTGCGGACGAAGGAAGGATTCCAGCGTGACTGAAACGGCCGCAGTCGCAGGGCAGCACCTCAGCCCCCGCGCCCGGCAGATCGTCGGCGCCGCCCGCGAACTCCTGGAGCAGGAGGGCGCGGACGCGCTGACGATGCGCCGGCTCGCGGACCGCATCGGGGTCAAGGCCCCGTCCCTGTACAAGCACTTCCCGGACAAGGCGGCCGTGGAGGTGGAGCTGATGGCGCTGTCGTTCGCCGAGCTCGCCGACGCGCTGGAGGCGGCGGAGGCGGCGGCGCCCGGGTCGCTGGCGGCGCTCTTCGCGGCGTACCGGGGCTATGCGCTGGCGCACCCCGGCCTGTATCGCCTGGCCACGGCGGGGCCGCTGCCGCGCGAGTCGCTGCCCCCGGGGCTGGAGGAAAGGGCCGCCGCGCCGCTCTTCCGCGAGCTGGCTCTCGACGAGCACACCGGGCGGGCGGCGTGGGCGTTCGCGCACGGGATGGTGGTGCTGGAGCTGGACGGCCGCTTCCCGGGCGGCGCCGACCTGGACGAGGCGTGGCGGGTGGGGGCGGCGGCGTTTACGCGGTGACGGTGGCTTGGACTCGTACCGGAAAGCTCACGGAGTGGTTGACGAAGCACTTCTCCCGCGCCTCGTCATGAAGCTTTGTCGCCAAGTCCACCATCGCTGGATCCGCCACCGTCACCCGCGGCCGCAGCGCGACCTCGCTGAAGTGATCGGGCTCGCCCCCGCGCTCGGAGAGCAGCCCGCGGGCCCGGTCCTCGTACGAGGTGACGACGACCCCCGCCTCCCCGCACAGGTGCAGATACCAGAGCAGATGCCCCTGAGCGACGGCCGCGGTCAGCAGCTGCTCCGGATTCCAGCGGGCGGCATCGCCGCGGAAGGGACCGGTGTCGGCGCTCCCGGCGATGGGTGTGGCGGGCCCGTCCGCGCTCACGGTGTGATCGCGTGCGTAGGCGTCAGGGCCGCTCGTCCCGCTGCCCCGGTCGCCGGTCCAGGTGACGGTGATCTCGTACGGGAATTCCGTGGTCACCCCGCCGAGCGTAGAGCAGAATGCGCGCTATGACCGCCCCCCGCCCCCGCCGCGAACACGCCGCCTACACCAGGGCCGCGATCGGCGACGGCGCGGCGCTCGACCTCCTCACCGCGTGTTTCACCGAGCATCGGTACGCGCCGCACAGCCACGAGGAGTTCAGCATCGGGATGTGGACGGGCGGCCTGGAGGTCATCGACTATCGCGGCGGGCAGCTGTACGCGGGACCCGGCAGCGTCGTCGTCCTGGCGCCCGGCGAGATGCACACGGGCCGCCCGGCGGGCTGCGACGGCTACGCGTACCGCGCCTTCTACCCCAGCCTCGACCTGCTCTCCGAGGGCACCCGCACCATCCCGCACTTCACCGAGGGCGTCTTCCACGACCCCGAGCTCGCCCACCGGCTGACCGCCGCGCACCGCGCGCTCAGCCGCACCGCGGACCCGCTGGAGGCCGAGTCGCGGGTGCCGCTGCTGCTCACGGCGCTGGCGCGGCGGCACGGGAAGGCCGGGCCCGTACGGGAGGCGCTGCCCGGGGCCGGAGACCTGGCGCGGGCGATACGGGACCGGCTCGCCGACGAGCTGCTCGCCCCGCCGTCGCTCGCCGAGATCGGCTGCTCGCTCGGCCTGTCCCGCTATCAGGTGCTGCGGGTGTTCCGCGACGCGATGGGCGTACCGCCGTACGCCTGGCTGGCACAGCACCGGGTGGCGCGGGCGCGCGGGCTGCTGGACGAGGGGCGGACGCCGGCGGAGGCGGCGGCGCTGGTCGGATTCGCGGATCAGGCGCATCTGACGCGCTGGTTCCGGCGGGTCATGGGGGTCACGCCCGGGGCGTATCGCAACAGCGTTCAAGACGCGGCGGCCGGCTGCGGCTGAGGCTGCGGGCATGAGCGTACGCGGCTGGTCTCTCTTCGTCGGTCTCGCCCTGGTCTGGGGCGTCCCGTACCTGATGATCAAGGTGGCGGTGGGCGAGGTCTCGGTGCCCCTGGTGGTCTTCGCGCGCTGCGCGCTGGGCGCCGCGGTGCTGCTGCCCTTCGCGCTGCGGCAGGGCGGGATGTGGACGGCGGTCAGGAAGCACTGGCTGCCCATCCTGGGCTTCGCGACCTTCGAGGTCCTCGGCCCCTGGTACACGCTCACCGACGCCGAACGCCACCTCTCCAGCGGCACCACGGGCCTGATCGTCGCCGCCGTCCCGGTGCTGAGCGTCTTCGTGGCGCGGCTGCTGGGCAGCACCGAACGCCTGGGCGCCGTCCGCTGGCTCGGCCTGGCGATCGGCTTCAGCGGGGTCGCGGTGCTGTCGGTCCCGACGATGTCCGGCGGCGGGGTGTGGCCGGTGACGGAGGCGCTGCTCACGGCGGTGGGCTACTCGATCGCCCCGCTGATCGCGGCGCGCTACCTGTCGGACGTACCGACGCTGCAGGTCATCGCCCCGACCCTGCTGCTGGCGACGGTCCTGTACGCGCCGGGTGCGGCGCTGACGTGGCCGTCGTCGGTGCCGTCGGCGGAGGCGCTGGCGTCGATGGCGGGGCTGGGGGTGATCTGCACGGCGCTCGGCTTTGTGATCTTCCTGCAGCTACTACGGGAGGTGCCGCCGTCGCGGGCGATGGTGTTCGTGTATCTGACGCCGGTGGTGGCGGTGACGGCGGGGGTGGTGCTGCTGGAGGAGGAGGTCACGGGGTGGGTGCTGGCGTCGTTCGCGCTGACGGTGGTGGGGTCGGTGCTGGCTACGGGGAGGTCGGGGGCGCGGGACCGAGGTGCGGAGGACCCGCACCTCAACCGGCAGCGGCCGCCGGCCGACGCCGCAGCTCAATCAGCGGAATCACCCGCCCAGCCCGCTCCTGATGCTCGGTGAAAAAGGGCGCCAGCTGCACGAGCTCATCCCACAGCCGCTCCCGCTCCGCCGCGGGGGCGACGACGGCCTCCGCGTCGTAACGCTCGGGCCCGAGCTCGACGACGATGTCATCGGGATGGGCGACGAGATTGTGAAACCAGTCGGGCGCCCGAGCCGCCCCCATGGCGGAGGCGACGACAAAGACCCGCCCGCCATCCCGCCCGCCATCCCGCCCGCCATCCAGCCGCCAGAACCCGAGCGGCGTGGTCCGCCGCTTCCCGCTCCGGGCCCCGGTGTGGGTAAGGAGCAGCATCCGATCGGCATGCATCATCTCGCCGATCTTCCCGGTGCCGCCCTGAGCGCGAAACTGCTCGGCGACCTGCTGATTGAGGGCGTTGCGCTGCTCGGTGCTCATCGAGAGGGGATCCATGGGCGCTCAATCTGCCAGATCGCCGGGCCGGGCACTCGCGGATCTGGACAGATCACGCAGGTTAAGATGTCCGTACGGCGGACGAGCCGGCCGGGCGGCCGCGTCGGTTCCGGGATTTCCCGGGACCGCCGAGGAACGTCCGGGCTCCACAGGGCAGGGTGGTGGGTAACGCCCACCCGGGGTGACCCGCGGGACAGTGCCACAGAAAACAAACCGCCGGCGGCCTTAACGGGCAGCCGGTAAGGGTGAAACGGCGGTGTAAGAGACCACCAGCGCCCGAGGCGACTCGAGCGGCTAGGTAAACCCCACCCGGAGCAAGGTCAAGAAGGGGCCATCGGAAACGACGACCCTGCGCGAGCGCTAGAGGGCGGCCCGCCCAAGCTCGCGGGTAGACCGCTAGAGGCCGGCGGCAACGCCGGCCGTAGATGGATGGCCGCCTCCCCCGGCCCCGCAAGGACCCGGGGAGACAGAACCCGGCGTACAGGCCGACTCGTCCGCCAATCCGGCCCTGACCTGTGGGTTTCCGCGGGTCGGGGCCGTTTCTGTGGCGGTGTGGTGTTCCCTGCTGACCTGGGCGTTTCCCGGGACTTCCCGCGCGGTTGTGGTCTGGATGTGGTCTGGCGGCGCCGTTCGCCAGATCGTCCGCATCGCGGGGTGCCCGCAGGTTCGAGTCCCCGGCGGGGCGCGACCAGATGGGAACGGGCGTCACCAGCGGGTTTCCGGGGCGCGGGTCACGATCGAAGCGACGTATGGGTTGGCGTGAGGTGGGAAGTGAGAGCGGCGTTAGCCAGCCCTTCGGAGAGCGTCGGAAGGAGTCACGGGGAAGCGCTGGTCGCGGTGGCGGGGCTGCGACCTGCGCGAATGTGCTGATGGTGAAGGCGTCGAGACGGTTGCCGAAGACGCGTTGCGTCTAATTGCCGACGCAGGATGCGTTTGTGGGGATCACTGCGACAACATGCAGGGACGATCCCCCGAGCGTATCGGGAAGAACCTGCGTGGCTGGGCGTTCCACAAGGCGTGGTGTGACGAGTATGCGGCCTGGACGCGGCAGACGGCGCAGGATGTGTACGACATGTTGTGGTTCTGCCTGCGGGAGGCGGAGCTGCCGCAGATGGTGATCTCCACGACTCCGAAGCCGCTGCCGCATGTGAAGCGCCTCGTCGAGCGTGGCCGACTTCAGGAGCGGCAGGCCGCCGCGGGCGGAGGACAGCCGAAGGTGGTGCTGACGCGCGGGCACATGCGGGAGAACGACGCGAACCTGTCGGCGGTGGCCCGCGCGGAGCTGGAGGAAGAGTACGCCGGTACCCGCCTCGGTCGGCAGGAGCTGTCCGGCGAGCCCTTCGAGGACGTCGAGGGCGCGCTGTGGCAGGGCTGGATGCTGGAGGTCGAGGGCTTCCGGCCGCGCCTGAACCACCTACCGGAGCTGCAGCTGGTGGTGATAGCGATGGATTCCGGCCACGAAGTCCCACGAGAACGCCGACCTGACGGCGTTCACAACTGCAGGCCGCGACAGGCCGGTGGAGACGCTGTACGGCGATGACCGGTCGCGCGGATTCGTGCTGCACTGCGAGCAGGGCCGGCGCACTCCGACGCAGGCGATGCAGTGTGCGGCGCACCTGTTCCATGAGTATCGCGCGGACTGCGTCGTGATCGAGGCGAACAACGGCGGTGACTACCTGCCGGCGCTGCTGGAGCAGGTGGACCCGACGGTGTCGTGGCGGAATCGTTCACGCGACGGGCGGCAAGCGGGCGCGGGCGGCGCCAGTGGCGCAGCTGTATGAGCAGGCCCGAGTGCACCACGCTGGCCCGCCAAGGGTGTACGCAGAGCTGGAGGAGCAGATGACGACGTTCGTCGGACAGGGTGAGACGGAGGACTCGCCGGATCTGCTGGACTCGCTGGTGTGGGGGCTATGGGACCTGTTCCTGGATCCGGCGATGCCGGCACCGCGACGTGGGGCAGATGAGCGTCTGCAGGGACGAAGGTGACGTGAACTGCTCAAGTCGGGTGTCGCCCACTGCGCTTGATCGGGAGAGCCTGCCAACGGGCGGGCGTGGTCCGGTACGGTATCGGCGTGATTACGGGTGAACTCAAGAGCAAGATCGACCGACTGTGGGACGCCTTCTGGTCAGGCGGGATCTCGAATCCCCTCGAGGTGATCGAGCAGATCACCTACCTGATGTTCCTGCGCCGACTGGACATGATCCACACGGCCAAGGAGAGCAAGAAGAGCTTCACAGGCGAGCCGATCGAGAGCCCCGTATTCATCGAGGGCACCGAGGAGCTGCGCTGGTCACGCTTCACTAACCGGGACCCGGGGACCATGTTCAAGCTGGTCTCAGAGGAGGTGTTCCCGTGGCTGCGCAACCTGCGCGGCGAGCAGTCCACGTACGCCGCCCATATGAAGGACGCCCGGTTTACCATCCCGACTCCGAATCTGCTGGTCAAGGCCGTCGACATGCTCAACGGCATCGACCTGAGCGACCAAGACACCAAGGGCGACCTGTACGAGTACATGCTCGGCAAGATCGCCACTGCTGGTCAGAACGGCCAGTTCCGCACACCGCGACACATCATCCAGCTGATGGTGGCGATGATGTCCCCTGGCCCGAAGGATGAGATCTGCGACCCGGCGTGCGGCACCGCGGGCTTTCTAGTGGAGAGCGCGGCTTATGTGAGGAAAAATCATAAGCACGAGATCCTGGAGAAGGAGCGGCACCGCCACTTCCACGAGAGCATGTTCCACGGGTTCGACTTTGACAGCACGATGCTGCGAATCGGCAGTATGAACATGCTGCTCCACGATGTTGAAAACCCAGACATCAGGTATCGCGACTCGTTGGCCCAGAGCGCGGCCGGCGAGGCAGAGCGTTATTCGATGATTTTGGCCAACCCACCCTTCGCCGGCAGCCTCGACTACGAGACCACCGCAAAGGATCTGCAGCAGGTCGTCAAGACTAAGAAGACGGAGCTGCTATTCCTCACTCTGTTCCTGCGACTCCTGAAACCCGGGGGGCGGGCTGCGGTGATTGTGCCGGAGGGTGTGCTGTTCGGCGCCAGCAAGGCGCACAAGGACCTGCGGAAGTTGCTCGTAGAAGGTCACAAGATGGACGCCGTGGTGAAGCTGCCGGGCGGTGTCTTCAAGCCGTACGCAGGAGTCTCCACTGCAATCCTGTTCTTCACCAAGACCAATAGCGGTGGTACTGACAGTGTCTGGTTCTACGAGGTCACGGCGGACGGCTGGAGTCTTGACGACAAACGCACACCGCTGCTCCGGGAGGACAAACTCGGGCCGCTGGTCGGCAGCCACGTGCTGAATGAGAGCGAACATGCCAAGAATAATTTGCCCGACGTTCTAGCGCGCTGGGGTCGTCGCAACGGCAGCGAACAAAAGCGGATGAGGACGGAGCAGAGCTTCTGCGTCCCAAAGGAAGACATTGTTGCCCAGGCGTACGACCTGAGTCTCAGCCGGTACAAGGACATTGTCCATGAAGAGGTTGAGCATCGCTCGCCAGCAGAAATTATGGATGAGCTTACCCGAATTGAGGCGCAGATTCAGCGGGGCATGAGCGGTGTAAAGGAGATGCTGGGGTGAAGATGCCGTATGCACTCCCTGGTGATTGGCGATGGGCGAAATTTGGCGAAGTCGCTCGCGTTGCGAGCAACCTCGTGGATCCGGAACTCTACCCAAATGAGCCGCACATCGCCCCTAACCATATCGAATCGGCAACAGGTCGCCTTCTTCCCTACTCGACAGTTTCGGAAGACGGAGTAAAGAGCGCAAAGAATCGGTTTAGTGCTGGGCAGATCCTGTACTCTAAGATCCGTCCGTATCTCGCCAAGGTTGCTCTACCGGATTTCTCTGGGCTTTGCAGTGCCGATATGTATCCGATCGAGAGTTCGATCGATTACCGCTATCTGCAACACTGGATGCTGAGCCCTGATTTCACGCTCGCGGCGAGTCGAAAACAAGGAAGGAATCTCCTTCCGAAGATCAACGTGCGCGAGTTGTCGTCCCTACCCGTTCCTATTCCATCAAGCGGGGATCAGCAAAGAATTGCTGATGTGTTGGATTCGGTGAACGATTTGCGGAACGAGCGTCGAGAGTCCGTAACTCTTATCGATGACCTTGCGCAATCGATATTTCGGGAAATGTTCGGAGATCCCTCGGTAAACCCACTCGGCTTCCCTCAAGTGCGGCTAGAGGAAGTCTCCGAGCAGGTGACAGATGGGGAACATCAGACTCCGAAACGGGAGCCACATGGCATCAAACTCCTATCCGCGCGAAATGTTAGGGATGGATTTATCGATTTCTCGAATGTCGACTACGTTGGCGTTCAAGAATATGAGCGAATCCGCGGGCGCTGTGACCCGAGGCGTGGCGATGTGCTGATTTCATGTTCCGGGACGATTGGGCGGGTTGCCCCGGTTGAGACTGATGAACGCTTTTCTTTGGTGCGGAGCGCGGCCCTGGTAAGGCCACGACGTGATGTGGTCTCGACTGACTACTTGGTGAGTTATCTGCGGACGCCGGTGATGAAGGCGCGAATGATCCAGCGTGCGAATGCGTCAAGTCAGGCCAACTTGTTTCAAGGCCCCATTCGAGAGCTGCCCGTACTCATCCCGCCGCCAGGTCTGCAGGACGAATTCGGGAAGAGATTCAGGGCGGTCGTTGATCTTAAATCGCAGCATAGTCGCCACCTTGAATTGCTGGATGAATTGTTTATGGCGCTGCAGCATCGCGCGTTCCGCGGCGAGTTGTTTGCCGAAACATGATTGACTTCACGGTCAGCCCAGTCACTATGCGGGGGGTCGCCAGTTTATGAGCAACTTCGGGTTCCTGGAAGCAGAGTGGCCGCAGCTTCACAGCGAGGCCATGCAGACTGAGAAGAACGCGGTCGCAGATCCGCGGGCTTCGTGCTTTTATGCGCGCCGCACGCTTGAGTTGGCGTTGCGGTGGCTCTACACCGCGGACGGCGCCCTGCAGCGCCCCTATGCGAAGAATCTCGCGGCGATGATCTCGGAACCGAGCATGGTGAACCTTGTCGGGCCGACGATCCGCGCGAAGATGGATGCCATCCGGCTGCACGGGAACGCCGCAGTTCATAGCCCGGCCCCGGTAGCTGGGCAGACGTCTATGCAGGTCGCGACCGAGCTGTTCCATGTCATGTACTGGATTGCTCGCAGTTACGCTCGTAGCCCTGACGACGCACCTGCACCGGGCCTCGTTTTCGACCGGACGCTTGTTCCTCAGGCCGTATCGGCAGAGACGCAGCGGAAGAAGCAGGTCGAGCTCAAGGCTCTCGCCCAGGAGCATGCGGCCAAGGACGCGGAGGCGGACGCCGAGCTCTCGAGCGAAGACGTCGACTCCGAGCTCGCCAAGCTCCGTGCCCAGATCAAGGCAGCGAAGGCTGCCAATGCCGCTCGGCCGGACACTCACGACTACAACGAGGCCGAGACTCGGACGCTGATCATCGATGTCCTGCTCAAGGAGGCCGGCTGGCATCTCACGGAGCCCCGTGACCGTGAGTTCGCGATATCAGGACTGCCGGCATCCGTCTCGCCGTCGGGCAAGGGCAAGGTCGACTATGTGCTGTGGGATGACGACGGCAAGCCGCTCGCGCTCGTCGAGGCCAAGCGCACGACACGGGATGCGCTCGTCGGTCAGCAGCAGGCGAAGCTGTACGCCGATGCACTCGAGAAGCAGTTCGGTCAGCGCCCAGTGATCTTCTGTACGAACGGCTACCAGACATATCTGTGGGACGACCACCCTTCCTTCGGATACCCGATCCGCGAGGTTCAGGGCTTCTATACGAAGGCTGAGCTGCGGCTGCTCATCCAGCGGCGTGCTGGGCGTCGACCGCTTGGCGGGCTGGAGATCAACGATGAGATCGCGGCTCGCCACTACCAGAGCCGGGCGATCCGGCGCATCGCGGAGACGTTTGAGAAGCGCCAGCGGCACGCGCTTCTCGTGATGGCTACTGGTGCCGGGAAGACTCGTACCGCCATCGCCTTGTCGGACCTCCTCGCCCGTGCCGGATGGGTGAAGCGGGTCCTGTTCCTGGCGGACCGCAAGGCTCTGGTCAACCAGGCGACGAACGCCTTCAAAGAGCACCTGCCGAGCTTCACCACGATCAACCTGTTGAAGGACAGGAACCCCGACGCACGCGTCTACGTCTCGACGTACCCCACGATGATGGGGCTGATCAACGAGATGGACGAAGGGGGCCGGCGGTTCGGTCCCGGCTTTTTCGACTTGATCATCATCGATGAGGCGCATCGATCCATCTATCAGAAGTACGGAGCCCTGTTCGACTACTTCGACGCGCTGCTCGTCGGACTGACCGCTACGCCGAAGGACGAGGTAGACCGCAACACCTACCGGCGATTCGAGCTTGAGGACGGTGTTCCTACCGACGTCTACGACCTCGACGAGGCCGTGAACGAAGGCTATCTCGTCCGCGGGCAGGGCGTCGACGTACCCCTGAAGTTCCAGCGCGGCGGCATCAAGTACGACGACTTGTCCGAGGAGGACAAGGAGAAGTGGGACCTGCTGGAATGGGATACGGACGACGGTAGCGTTCCGACGGAGATCTCCAGCGAGGAACTGAACAAGTACTTGTTCAACGCCGACACGGTCGACAAGACCCTCGAGGTCCTGATGCTCCACGGAGCGAAGGTCGCCGGTGGGGATCGCCTGGGCAAGACCATCATCTTCGCCAAGAACAATGCCCATGCTGCGTTCATCGCGGAGCGATTCAATGCCAACTACCCCGAGTATCAGGGTGAGTTCGCTCGCGTCATTACGCACCAGAGTGAGTACGCGCAGGACCTGATCGACAAGTTCTCCGACAAGGACACCAACCCACACATCGCGATTTCGGTCGACATGCTGGATACCGGCATCGACGTGCCGGAGATCGTCAACCTGGTCTTCTTCAAGCTGGTGCGCTCCAAGACCAAGTTCTGGCAGATGTACGGTCGCGGGACACGGCTGTGCCCGGACCTGTTCGGACCGAACTTGGACAAGAGCGGCTTCCTCGTCTTCGACATGTGCCAGAACGTCGAGTTCTTCAACCAGGATCTTGGGCGTGCCGAAGGCAAGTTGCTGGCGTCCCTCAGCGAGCGCCTCTTCCGCAGCCGCGCTGACCTGCTCATGGCGCTGGACCAGCTGAACCCGGGGCTGGTTGCCGATACCTCCCCCGAGCAGGCGACTCAGGCGCCAGCCCAGGACGCTGAAGACGGTACTTCGAGCGAAGTCGGCCTGCGCTGGGATCTCGCGCGGCGTCTGCACCAGGAGGTGACCGGGATGAACATCGACAACTTCCTGGTCCGCCCCTACCGTCGCCAGGTCGACCGGTTCGCGGACTTCAGCGCCTGGAAGGAGTCTGTCGGCCAGGACGAGCACACCGAGGTTACAGAGAACCTGGCGAAGCTGCCGACTGCCTTCCGCGAGGACGAAAACAGTGAGGAGGCCAAGCGTTTTGACCTCCTGGCGCTGCGACTGCAGCTCGCTCTGCTGAGGGCCGATCCCGAGTACGCGCGGCAGAAGGCGCAGGTGCAGGACATCGCCTCCGCGTTGCTCGACCAGAGCACCATCCCGGCGGTTCGGGACCAGCAGGTGCTGATCGAGGAGCTCTCCGGCGACGAGTGGTGGCAGGACGTGACCTTGCCCATGCTGGAGGTGATGCGCCGCCGCATCCGAGGGCTGGTCAAGTTGATCGAGAAGACCAAGCGCGGGATCGTGTACAGCGACTTCGAGGACGAGGTCGGCGAGCTTGCGCTCACCGAAGTCAAGTCCATCCAGCACGGCACGAATAAGACTCGCTTCGAGGCCAAGGTCCGAAATTACCTGCGCAGTCACGAGGATCACCTCGCAGTGCAGAAGATCCGCCGCAACCGGCAGATCACGACCACCGACCTCACCGAACTCGAGCAGATCTTCCTCCAAACGGGGTTCGGCACCGAGGAGGACATACAGAGGGTGAAGAATGAGACTGGCGGCATGGGGATCTTCCTTCGCTCCCTAGGCGGCTTGGAGCGTTCCGCGGCCGCGGCGGCGTTCGATGCCTTCCAGGCGGAGCGCTCGTTGACAGCGAGCCAGCTCGACTTCCTCAACCTGCTGATCGATTACCTCGCCAAGAATGGCGTCGTCGACGCAGGGGCGATCTTCGAGCAGCCGTTCACGACGATGGCTCCCCACGGGCCGGTCGACGTCTTTCCCGACCAGCAAGACGTCCATGCGATCATGGGGGTACTGCGCGCTGTTCACGGCACCGCGGTTCCTGTGGAGGGGGCAGCGTAGGGTTTGGCCAGGCGGCGCGGGGTCGAGTTGTGGAGGACATGGCCCTGCGCCAGTTGGTGATCGATGCCTGGTCGTGGCTCTCGTACAAGCCGGTGAAGTTCGTCGACACATACCTCATTGACCCGGCAGCGATGAGGACGGCAGACGTGGCCCGTGACATACCAGACTCCGGTGCATCGCCCCGCAACATCCATGGATGGTCGGCATGCCGACCACCCTGGCACTCCAGCCGCCTGCTTCGAGGAGGCTCCGGAGTCGCGGACCTCACCCGTACTGACCGGCACCCAGCCCTGCCGACGCCCACCCTGACCTGCTGCTATTTACGCGTCAGAGGAGCGGGACACTGTGTCAGTGAGTCCAGTGCCCGGTCACCGCGATCCTGGTCACCTCTGTTCCGTCAGTAGCTTGGTGTGGAGGTCGATATCGAGAAGGTTGGGGAGGACGACGTCCGAGCCTGTTGCCCGAAGCTCTGCCTCATCGCTGCGACCGGTGGCCACGGCGATGACCCGGACCGCGTTGTCCCGTGCGGCTGCGACATCAGCCGGGGTATCGCCGATCAGGATCGCGTGAGTCGGCGCGACGCTGGCGCGTTGGAGGGCGAGGTGGACGAGTTCGGCGCGTTCGTCGTCGTCCTCGCCGTAGGCACCCACGTCCCAGCGGATGTGGCGGTCGAGGCCGAAGATCTGCAGCTTGATCTCAGCCACTGTGCGGACGTTTCCGCTGACCACCGTCTGCACCACGCCGGGCAGCGCTGCGAAAGCATCCAGCGCCTCGACGGCGCCGGGAAGCGCGTGGCCTCGGTCGCGGAGTTCGTCGGCGCGCTCGTGGTGGGCCTTGGCAAGATGACAGGCGAAGGCCTCGAAGTCGGTTCGGTCGGTGTCGATGCCGTGGAGTTTGGCGGTTTCGCGGAAGATGACCGGCTCGGTGATGCCGTCGATCTTCGCCTGCTTGCGCATCTTCTGCCCGGTCGTGGCCTCGAAGGCGGTGGCGGATAGTTCGCGGCCGACGCCCCGGGTGGAGATCAGCGTGTGGTCGATATCCCACAAAACCAGTCGCTTCATTGGCCTGAACCTCCCAGCAGCTGGGCCGATATGGGTACCAGGCTGTCACGGCGTGGTTCCGCGTCATGGGTGCACCGCTCTACGCTGCGCGCACCACGCGGGCCGTAACGGGGAAGGCGGTGATCCGGGGATGGGTGCCTCATCAGGACTGCCGGTCGGGGAGCGGGTACAGCACTACCGCGAGCGCGCCAACCGTACCCAGGTCGCGGTCGCCGGGCTCGTCGGCATCACGGATCGCTACCTGTCGTTGATCGAGACCGGGAAGAAGACACCATCGGCCGGCCCTACCTTCCAGATCACGGGTGAACCCCAGCCATTCGTAGGGTTGTGGCACCCAGGGGGGCGGGGTGTGGCTCTCAGGCTGGCTGCCGTTCGAGGCTGAAGAGGCTTGGCCGCCCCGCTCCCCACGACGACTCGGCCGCCGATTAGGAAGTGCGACAAGGTCGCTGTGTAGGGCAATGCCGGCGAGGTCGTCCGTGGTACGCCAGACAGGAACGACTTCGGGAGCACGATGAGCCGGATATGGGCCGGGATCGACTGCGGCAAGACCCACCACCACTGCGTCGCCATGGACACCGACGGCAAGACCTTGCTGTCGCGCAGGGTGGCCAACGACGAGCAGGAACTCGTCCAGCTCATGGGCGATGTCCTCGACCTCGCCGACGGCCGCGAGGTGACGTGGGCGATGGACATGACCGGCGGTGAACCGGGTCTGCTGATCGCAGTCCTGGTCAACCACATGCAGGAGCTGCTCTACATCCCAGGCCGCATGGTCAACCGAGCGGCCGACACCTACCGGGGCGAGGGCAAGACCGACGCCCGCGACGCCAGGATCATCGCCGACCAGGCACGCATGCGCCGTGACCTCCAAACGATCCGGCCCGACGACGAGACCACGATCGAGCTGCGGCTGCACACCAGCCACCGCACCGACCTGGTCGCCGACCGCACCCGAACCATCAACCGTCTGCGGGGCACCCTGCTGAGCATGTTCCCCGCACTCGAACGTGCCCTGGAACTCACCAACGCCGGGCCGCTGGTCCTTCTCACCGGCTACCAGACACCCGCCTCCCTGCGCCGCATCGGCGTCAGCCGGCTGACCACCTGGCTGCGCAACCGCAAGGTCCGCGGCGCCGAAAGCCTCGCCAAAGCGGCCGTGGAGGCCGCCGCACGCCAACACACCGCCGTGGCCGGAGAGAAGGTCATCGCGAAGATGGTGCACACCTTGGCGAGGGAGGTGATGGCCCTCAACGAGAAGATCGCCGAGATCGACAAGCTCATCGAGGGCCGGTTTCGCGAGCACGAACTCGCCGAGGTCATCTTGAGCATGCCGGGCATGGGGCCCAAGCTCGGTGCCGAGTTCCTGGTCGCCATCGGCGGCAGCCTGGACGGCTTCCCCACCGCGGACCGCCTCGCGGCCTTCGGTGGCGTCGCTCCCGCCCCGCATGACTCCGGCAAGACCAGCGGCAACCTGCGGCGCCCTCAGCGCTACCACCGGCGCCTGCAGCGCGTCTTCTATACCTCCGCGCTGGTCAGCTCCTGGAGCGATCCCAACTCCAAACGGTTCTACGACCGCAAGCGAGCCGAGGGCAAGAGCCACGTCCAGGCCGTCCTCGCGCTCGCCCGCCGGCGCGTCAACGTGCTGTGGGCCCTCATCCGAGACCGAAGGTGCTACCAAGTCACGCCGCCAGTCACGCTCGCCGCTTGACAACAGCATTAGGAAGCCTTATTGCGCGGCTGGCTGCCGAGCTCGGCGTCCCCGTCGCGGCGCTCCTGAGCACTGAGCCTGTTCCCGACGCTCCAGCCGCCCGCACCGGTGCGCCGGATGTCGGCCGGGCGCTCATGCGGCACCACTCGCCCAGCGGTGATGCCGACCTGATCAGCCCGGATGCGTTGCGTCAGCGGGTGGAGGCGGCGTGGCATATCTGGCAGCGTTCCGCCACGCGGTTCAGTCAGGCGGCAGACCTTCTCCCTGGGCTGATCACCGATGTTGAGGACGCCCTGCGTGGGCAGCATGGTCATGCTCAGCTGCGGCGTGAGGTGTTACGCACGGCCAGCGACTTATACGGGCTGCTGCGTTCCTACACCCGCCGCACCGGCCGCCTGGACCTGTCGCTGATGGTGGCCGATCGTGCGATCCGTGCCGCGCAGGACGCCGACGACCCCGTACGTATCGCCGCCGCCCAGTGGAACCTCGGCCACGTCCTGCTCTCCCAGCCCGACGGCGCAGAAGAAGCACGTGACCTCGCTGTCCACGCCATCGAAAACCTGCAGAAGGAAGCCCCCGACAGCCGCGAAGCCGTGGCGGTGCGCGGGGCGCTGGAACTGGTCGCCGTGGTCGCCGACGCTCGTCAGCAGCGCTGGTGGGACGCCCGCGCCCGGCTGCGCGACAAGGCCCTGCCGCTGGCGAAGCGGGCCGGCGAGACCAACGTGATGTGGACGGTGTTCGGCCCCACCAACGTCGAGCTGCACGCGGTGAGTATCGAGATGCTCGCCGGGGAGGCCGCCGAAGGGTTGCGGTTCGCCGATGAGATCGACGCGAGCCGGGTGCCGTCCAGGGAGCGGAAGTTCACTTTCGGGCTGGAGACCGCCCGCTGTTACGACCTGCGCCGGGAGGACGCCGCTGTCCTCGTACACCTCCTCGATCTGGAGCAGTTGGCGCCCGAAGACCTGCGGCACAGCCCGCTGGCCCGGGAGCTGGTGACCGGGCTCCTTCGTCGGGTGCGGCCGACGTATCGCCGCCAGGTCGCCGCGCTGGCCGAGCGGCAAAACTTCACCTGAGCTGACCCGAACCTGCAGGCCACCCGAACCCACAGTTCGGGTCGGGGGTGAGCTTCGCTCCTACGGTCTTCGGTCATGAGCCAAGACCACGCGCCGGCGACGGATGGCCCTTCGGGCACGAGCATCGTGGCGGCCGGGATCGAGTGGGACGCGGTGAAGGTGCCCCGGCGTCTGGGACTGCGTGCGCTGAAGCTTCTCGAAGTCACCGGGCCGGTCGCGGTCGATCCGGGTGCCGTCGAGCCGATGCTGTACTTCCTCGTCCCGCCCGGTAGTACTGCCGGCTGCCGGTTTCAGCACATGGTCGTACTCGGGCGAGGTGCCCACGTCGTCCTGCCGCCGCACGAGCGGCTGGCGCCGCCAGGACCGTATTGGCTCATCCCACCTGCTGACGGCCGGCAGCACACCGACGCCGCGGCCCTGCGGCAAGCACTGATCACGGCTTGGGCCGCCCGCGGCACCGCATGTTCCACCGCCGATCCCACCTGGACTGCCCGCGGCTAGCCCCTGCGGGCCGCACCACCCCTGCTCGGTCACCGATGGCCGCGGCGGGGAGTGCCATTTCCGTACGCACGCCGAGAACAAGGAGGCATGCACCATGGGCACGCAAGGAGACCGCATCTTCGCCACCACCGCAGAACGAGGCTTCCCCGACCCGTGGTTGAGCTTCGGCGACTCGCTGTGCGACGAGGCTGCCTTGTCGACGGAGCTGACTCGCGCCATAGCCAAGGCCCGAAAAGAGCCCGCGGGCACCGGGCATACAGAGGTGGCCCGGGTCTTCGTCGCGAAGAAGGCGAACCTGCGCCGCTGCGCCGGGATCCTGGCGCAGGTGCTGACCGACTACGACGACACGGGCATGTGGACCCGCCTCGATGAGAAGGCGGCACGGCTGGACGTAACGGATGTGCTGGAGACCTGGGCGCGCACGCAGGCGCTGCATCCGTTCCCGGTGGTCCTGAAGAGCCTGGAGTTCAACTGGGGCTACATGAAGGAACACGGGGTGCGCAGCTTCTACGAGATGACCCAGGGCTACATCGCCCGGCTGACGGACAACACGGAGCGGTGGCACGCCGCGTGGGACGCCGAGGTGGCGACCGGGGTCGTGGACCGTATCACCAGCATCGAGGCCGACCTGGCGTCGATCGAGGCGCCGATGCACTGCGACGTGTGCAAGAAGACGATCACTGCGCTGCTGTACCTGGACGCCTAGAGCGCCTGGTCGCTGTCCGGGCCCGTCCGCGTCCCCCGTCGCGGGCGGGCCCTCTCACGTGTGCCGGCCGGGGTCAGGTTGTGGTGGGTGTCAGGCGGCGGGCCAGCTCGGCGGCGGCCTGGTCGAAGGGCACCTGGGTCTGCTCGCCGCTGTCCATGTCCCGCAGCGTGACCGTGCCGGCTTCCCGCTCGCTGGCGCCGTAGATGACCGCGTATCGGGCTGCCTGTTCGTTGGCCCACTTCATCTGCCGGGCGAACTTCCCCGACGATCCGAGGTAGACCCCGGCGCGCAATCCGGCGCGGCGGATCTCCGCGGCGAGGCGGAAGCTGCCCGCGGCCTGTTCCTCGCCCATCACGGTCACCGCCACATCGACGCCCGCGCCGTCTTCGTCTGCGCCTGGCAGGAGCGGCAGAATTCGCTCGATGCCCAGCGAGCCACCACAGGCCGGGGCGTCCTTACCGCCCAGTCGGGCGATCAGACCGTCATAGCGGCCGCCGGAGGCGATCGAGCCCGGCATGCCCGGCGCGACCACCTCGAAGATGATCCCGGTGTAGTAGTCCAGACCGCGTACCAGGTTCGGGGTGAACGCGATCCGCTCCGGCGTGATCGTCTCGGCGGTGAGTTCCAGAAGGCGGTCGACCTCGGCGAGGCCGGCCTGGCCCAGGTCGGATCCCTTCAGGGCGTCACGGATACGGGTGACCGCGTTGTCGGCTGTCAGATCGTCGACCAGCCCGCGGGCCACTTCCTCGGCCAGGCTGCGGGAGTCCACCAGTTCGGTGACGACCTGCTCGGGCGTGAGTTTGTCCAGCTTGTCGAGGGTGATCAGCGCGCCCGCGCCGCGGTCGGATGGAACGTTGTAGGCGTCCAGGAGGCCGTGCAGGGCCTGCCTGGAGTTGATCAGGAACTTGAAGTCGGGCACGCCCAGCTCGGCGAGCGCGTCGTGGAGCGCCAGCACCACTTCGGCGTCGGACAGCGGCGATGAGGAGCCGACCACGTCGATGTCGCACTGCACGAACTCGCGGAAGCGGCCCTTGCCGGGCCGGTCCGCCCGCCACACCGGAGCGATCGCATAGCGCTTGTAGGGGTTCGGCAGCTGGGAGCCGTAGGCCGCTACGGCACGCGCCAGGGGCACCGTCAGGTCATAGCGAAGCGCCAGGTCGGCTTCCCCGGAGGCTTCATGCTCACCACGGCGCATGATCTTGAAGATCAGCTTGTCGGCCTCATCCCCGAACTTTCCCGTCAGCACCTCAAGCCGCTCGAAGGCCGGAGTCTGCAAGGGCTGGAAGCCGTAGCGGGCGAAAACACTCCGCAGGGTGGCGAAAGCATGCTCGCGGCGGATGTACTCGGCGGCGAGGAAGTCGCGGGTACCTGACGCGGGCTCGAACTGCTTCGGAGATGCCATGACCGACATAGTTCCGCACGCCCGGCACCGACCGCAAAGCGACGAGGCGTACGACCTGCACGCCCTTCTCGACGAACTCGACGAGATCAGCCCGGGTGCTGCCGTGGGGGGAGATCGGGCGTCATATCTGCCAGCGACGCCATCATTCAGACGCTGCCAGTGACCCGCGCCAGCCGCGAAGCTATCGTCACCACCGTGGAGTGGGTGGAGCTGAGCCGGTATGCGGGCGTCATCTTCGACTGGGACGGCACCCTGGTGGACAGCCAGCCGCTGAACTACGCCTCGCTGGCCGCCGCTCTCGCCCCGTACCACGTGACGTTGGAGCGGGACTGGTACTGGCAGCGCCTGGGCACCTCCGCCGGGGATCTGCTGTCCGAGCTGGGCGTGACGGTCCCGGTCTCGGACGTGGTCGCGGACTGCAAGCGCCGCATCATCGCGGGTGCGGCCGGATTGGTCGTACGGACCCCGGTGGTAGAACTGGCGCGGCGGGCCAAGGAGGCCGGTGTGGCGTTGGCCATCGCCTCCGGCGGTGCACGGGAAGTTGTACGTGCCGGGCTGGTGGCCACCGGGTTGGATGAGCTGTTTTCCGTGGTGGTGGCCTATGAAGATGCCGAGAGGGGAAAGCCGGCGCCGGATGTGTTTCTTCGGGCGGCCTCTCGGATCGGGGCTGAGGCCGGACGGTGTCTGGCGGTGGAGGATGCCGACGAGGGTGTGGTCGCGGCGCGGGCAGCCGGGATGACGGTGCTCGATGTCCGCGACGGCATGCTGGATGCCCGCTGACTCAGGCCGGCAGAGCGGGGCGGGCCGCGCGTACCTCGGCCGTGAAGGCGCGTACCTCGGGGGCCCTGCCGTCGATGTGCTGCAGGGCGCGACCGAGGTCGGTCGACCGGGCGACGATGGAGCCGACCAGGCGGCGGCACGCCAGTGCTTGGCGTCCCGCGTCGAGGGCGCCGTCGAGTTCGCCGAGTTCGGCGCGAGCCGCGGCGAGATCGATCTGGGCGATCGCCATTCGGGTCGGGGCCTGCTTGCCGTACGGCACTGCTCGGTACTGCGCGATGGCCTGCTCGGCGGCATCCAGCGCTTGTCGGGGCGCTCCCAGCCACAGGTGGCTGGAGGCGTCGTAGCTGGCGAGACGGACCGCGTCCGCACCGAACAGGCCTGCGCCATGGGCGGGCAGATGCTCGGCGTGGCGGCGGGCGATGCGATGGGCGTCATCGAAGGCGTCGGCGCGGCCTGCCTTGGCGGTGGCGCGGGAGACCTGGGCGGACAGCCGGGCGGCGGCCGCGGTGCCGGTCGGCGCGGCGGCCAGGCCACGCATGGCTGCGCCCAGCGCCTCGGTGGGGCGGTCGTCGTACAGGGCGATGGTGGTGCGGGCATCGTCGGCCCAGGCACACACCTCGGGTACCTCGGACTGCCGACCGTGGGCGTACGCATCTACGCACCAGGACTCGGCGAGCGCGGTCGCACCCATGTCGTGTGCGAGCCAGGCCAGGACCACGGAGAACATGCCCGCGACGCGGGCCAGTTCACGGCCCTCTTCCAGGGTGTGGCGGCCGGCCAGCAGGCGGGCGGTGTGCTCGCGTGCCGTGGCAGCGGTCGCCCAAGTGGCGGCCGGGGGGTTCGAGGCGTAGGAGGAGCCCAGCTGGGTCAGCTGTACCTGCAGATGTTCCAGGGTGCTGGGGCCGAGGTCGGTGCGCTCCAGGTCCAGGGTGTAACCCATCGCGGCGCGCGGATGCGCCAGATCGGCTGCGGCCGTCGCGGCCGTGGCCGTGGCAACGCCGAGGGCCTTCAGTGCGTTAC
Organism: Streptomyces boninensis; assembly: GCF_048572725.1. Lineage (NCBI taxonomy): Bacteria > Bacillati > Actinomycetota > Actinomycetes > Kitasatosporales > Streptomycetaceae > Streptomyces > Streptomyces boninensis. The sequence continues at coordinate 2,605,226 of NZ_CP183837.1, read as the reverse complement.
GTCGGTTCGTGTCGTCACCTGCTTCGGTCAAGGCTGCGGAGGGTGCGGTGCTCGGGCTGGTTGCGGGCGGATGGGTCTGGCGGAGGCGGGCGAGCCCGGCTGCGCCGAGCGCGCGCACGTCGTGAGCGTCCAGCAGCTGCATCAGCTCGGCGCCGTAGAGGGCGGCCAGGCCCGCCAGAACGTGCGGGGCGGGGCGGCGCGCGGCGCCCGTCATCGGCCACGTCTCGTATTCGCTGATCCGGGCCTTGGACATCGGCGTCGGGGAGACGGCGGTGCCGTACAGCTGGTTATAGGAGTCGGCGGCCTGCTGCCCGGACAGTCCGGCCGCGTAACGCCAGGCCGCGCGCGGCCGCATCCGGCACTCGGCCACGATGGCCTGCGCGATCAGCTCCGTTGAGCAGCCGACCGCGGCCAGCTCGACACGCAGCCGCGCCGCCCGCGCCACGGGGCCCGACCTCGGCGTCTCGCCCACACCAACCCCCTTGCCGGCAGTGAGAATCAGCGAGATCTCCACCCCACCGTAGCGTCGGGAGCCGCCCCCGCGGCACGGACTGGGAACACCGTGGCCGGCGATCTGGGAACACCTGTCTCTTGACCGGCGATGAATGCCCAGGTCACCACCTACGCAGTGACGCCCGTGCTGGGAACGGAACGTTCCCGGCACCACGGGCCGACAGCGGCAGCATCGCGCGGCAAAGCTGATGGGGCCAACGCAGGCCCTCGGCAGACCAATGCACCTGCACACAGCACATCGAAGGGCGACGTGAACCGGACGCAGCGCGGCCTGACCTGCTTCGACGCAACGACGACTGCAACTGCCCGAGAACCGGCGCCGGCCCAGAGGGGACAGGAACAGTGGCAACGGCAAACCCCATCGAGGCCGACACGGTGGTCATGCGCGAACGGCCGACACGCCACGCCCAGATCAGCCGCTCCATCGGGCTGACAGACCCCACCATCATTCGCCGCCGGTCACTACGGATGCGGCACGCCCGCCCTCCCGTCGGAAGCACTTCGGGCCAGGGGCTTCCGCTCTTCCGTATCACGACGGTGTCGTCGTCGAGCCAACAAAAGCAACGCAACCAGCGCACCCCTCGCATGTCTGGAGAAACACTATGGACGCGACACTGCTGCCCGCCTACCTGCTCCTTGCACTCGCCGCTCTCCTCGCTGCCGCGCTGCTGGCATGCGACGCCTACCGCTGCATCAACCGGCCGACGGGCCGACACCGACTCCCGCAGCGCTCCCGTCGGCCCGGGCGTGTGCTGTACGTGACGTACGGAGTTGTCCGGTGATCCGGGCGCCACGACCGGCCACATCCGGGGTCCTGCTTCTCAGTTGGGGTGCCGGTACTCCGCACGCGCCGAGCGTGGCGCGGGAAACGCTGCGCAGTGCCTTGCGCAGCCGCGGCGTAGCGCCCGAGGACACCGACGATGCCGTACAGGCGGCTTCCGAGCTCATCGCCAACGCTGTCGAGCACGCTATCGGCCCGTACGAACTGTGGCTCCGGTCCACGGCGAGCGAGCTGATCTGCGAAGTACACGATCACGATCCCACCCTGCCCCGCCTGACCCCGCACAGCGAACATCCGGAGCCTGTGCCGCGCGAGTGCGGGCGGGGCCTGTGGATCGTCGAGGAGCTGACCGCGGGCTGCTGGGGATTCCGCCTGACGGGAGGACCACGACGGGCGACCTGGCGGAAGGTGGCCTGGATGGCGGTTCCAGCGGGATTGCATTTGGTGCAACGATCCGCTGAGCGGGGACCTGGCGCGGTGACCTAAGCTTGTCGATCTAATGGAGTGAACGGGCCGGATAAACCAGGACTACCGGGCGGCAGGCGGCACGCGGTACGCCGCAGCTGGCCTTCCCTGGAGAAATCGGGTGGCTGCTGTCTCCGGTCAGAGGCTGCCTGTCAGGCGATAGCTCTTGGGGGTTCCACTTGCGGCCAGGTCGGCAGTGTGGGTACTGAACCCGTCAGGGCTGAGCAAGAGGTATGACTCCTGCTCTGATGCGATGTGCTTTACCCAGGTCGCGGTAAATCCCGCGGCTAGTTTCTGCCAGGGTTTCCAGTCGGAGCCTTCTGCCAGTTCGGCGTAGAAGTGGTATACGTCGCGGACCGACAGTGTCGAGGTGAACGTCACCTGTACATGTCCGCCGCTCCATGCCCCAGCCTGGAATATGTTTCCTTTCGAGTAGGTTGCGGGCTCTTCCTCTCTGTTGGTGCGCTTCGCACCAGGGGGGAGTTTGGTGAGCGCCGGATCGGACGCCAGGCGGCGCAGCCGTTTGTTGCCCGGGTCCGGATGTGGTGGCCTGCGGTGAATTGCGCAGGCTGGGGTCAGGCCGCCGACGGCCCACAGCAGGAGGATGGCTCTACGACTCGCGATCAACATGATCACCTCAAGAGTGTTCCGCCCCTTGGCTGAGCGGTCCCGGCGAAGTCCGTTCCTGTTCCGCGTCTGCGGCGGGACGCCGACCGCCCCGGTGGGCGGGGGTTTGGGAGCGGGCCCGGGATTCGGCTGTCGGTGGACCGCGGCGACGCCGCTGAATTGGCTGGGGTCGCTGGTCAGTGTAAGCAGGCCCGGCCCGGCATGATTCTGGCCGCGATGGGCCCGGGCCCGACGGCAAACTTCGGGCCCGGGCTGGTGGCCGGTTAGGGCCTGTCCGGCGGATCTTGAACCGAAAATCAGGCGGCATCCGGAGACCGAGCGCCCTAACGTGCAGGCATGTCACCTTCACTTGAGCGTCCCCCTTTGCAGGCCGACGAACGCACCGCGCTCATCGGCTGGCTGGATCTGCAACGGCAGATCTTGAGATGGAAATGCGAGGGCCTGAGCGAGGCTGACGCGCACCGCTCCGTCATCCCGACCTCGCCGGCGATGACGATGGCCGGGCTCATCAGCCATATGCGGTGGGTCGAGCACACCTGGCTGGAAGTGGTGTTCTTGGGCGGCGACAAGACGCAGAACCCGTCCCTGGTCGCGACGGGCGAGGACGCGGACTGGCGCACCGACGGCATCTCGCTGAAGCAGCTGCTCGCGGAGTACGAGGCCCAGTGCGTCCGAAGCAACGAGATCGTGGCCGAGGCATCCCTGGACGACGTCGGCCGCCACCCCGACTACCGCGCCGGCAACGCCAACCTCCGCTGGATGCTCATCCATCTCGTCGAAGAGACCGGACGGCACGCGGGGCACGCGGACATCGTGAGAGAGCTGCTCGACGGGGCGAAGGGGTACTACTAGGTCTCTTCAGTGGGTCGCGATCGGAGCCAGAGTCGGATCGAGGCAACGGTGACGGTGCCGTAGAAAACGTAGGCGCGTTTGTCGAACCTCGTCGCCACAGCCCGGAAGCTCTTGAGGGCATGGATCGTCCGCTCCACCTCGTTCCTGAGCTTTAAGATCGTTTTGTCGAAGCCGGTGGGCCGTCCGCCCCTGCTGCCTCTGTGTTGTCGGTTGGCCCGCTGGTTCTTCGGTTCGGGGATCGTGTGCTTGATCTGGCGTCGCCGCAGGTAGCGACGGTTACGACGGGACGAGTAAGCCTCGTCTCCGCCGAGATGGTCAGGCCGAGTCCGCGGACGCCCACCATCACGGCGGGCGACACGGACACGCTCCATGACCGGGATGAGCTGTGGGGCGTCGCCCCACTGACCCGGGGTGATCAGCAAGGCCAGTGGGCGGCGTCCGCTCTCCCCAGCAAGGTGAATTTTGCAGGTCAGGCCGCCCCGTGAGCGTCCCAGTGCCCTCATCGGGTCGGTGCTGCCGGGGCGTGCGCCTTTTCCCGGGAACCGCGGGGGCTTCCTACGTGCTCCCGCGGCGTGCTGGTGGGCCCGGCAGGAGGTGGAGTCCACGCTCACCATGGACCAGTCAATGTGGCCTTCCGCGTCAGCATCAGCGAGGACAGCCGCGAAGAGCCTGTCCCATGTGCCATCCGCTGACCAGCGCCGATGCCGCTCGTACACGGTCTTCCACCGGCCGAAACGCACAGGCAGATCCCGCCACGGCACCCCGGTCCGTTGCCGGAACAGAATCCCGTTGATCACCCGGCGATGACTCTCCCAACGACCGCCGCGCTGACCGGACGTCGGCAGATGCGGCTTCAGCCGGGCGCGAGGAGACGCTGCAGGTTGCCGGACAGTTGAGCCTGAGCCTGTATCCGGATTATTTCCCGCTCGTGCTCGCCGACCGCGTGGGCGGATGGGTGCTACTCGTGGAGGACAACGGTTACCACGGATCGCAGCGCCGGATCCTCGCCCGGTTGTCCGAAGGGACGGTCGCGGCCAGCGTGTACTGGAACGTCAACCGCCACAGCCTGCTCGCCCTCGCCCAGGATGGCCGGGTCCTCGCCAGCATGGACTATTTGCTCCGCCGGCGGGCGCCGGAGGGTTCGGCGCCCGACTCGGTGCTGCCCTTCCTCGACGGGCTCGACTTCGAGGACGCAGAGTGCGCCGACGCTGCCGCCCTGACCTTCCTGGAGCGGGTAAGTGGGGTGCGGATCACGGCCACGTGGGCGGAGGCCGTGCACCCGGTGGCCGCGCTCGCTGACCCGGCCGAGTTCCTCCCGGACACGCCCAGGAGTTGGCTGCACGGTCGAGACCTGCCGACGGACCGCAGCCGACTGCGCGCCGAAGCCACTCAGCTGGCGCGTGATGCCTGCGCGGCAGCGGGCGTTGCCGACCCCGAGGTCCTTGAAGGCCTTACCGCCGATCCGGATGATCTCTCCGCGGAGGAGCGGGAACGGCGCCTTGCCGGGTTGGTGGAGCAAGCGATGGCCACGTACCGGCGAGTGCTTGATATGCGCTGGGAGCGCGGCAGACCAATCGACGAAGAGCTTCCGGCCGGGGAGCGGCTCCGGGCCGCACTCGTACGCAGAGACACCGACCCCGTCCTGGAGAGGTCGCTGCTTGCCGAAGCGCACGCCTATGCGGCGGCCGCCAGCCGGCTGGCGACCGACCCGGTCGACGCGCTCGGACTGGCGACCTACAACGCCGGCCAGGTCGCGAGCGCGAGGAAGGCGCGGCGCCTCGACGAACAGCCACAGCCTAAGCGGGCGCCACGCGGCGACTGATGTAAGGGAACCGCGTCGGCGACGGGGCCGGCGCCGCGCGATTTCTCGCTGGTTATGGGCGGATCTGCGATGCCCGCGCCACGCCCGTCCCATGCTGTGAGTGGACCATGCTCCACGGCTGAAAGGCCTTCACTCACAAGCGTTGACCTTCATGATCTTCGTCGACCGGACAGTGGCGGGCGGCTTGAGAGGACGCCGCAGCCCGACGGGCGAACCGTCAGGGGCAGGTCGGCACATGACGCCGCAGTGGCAGGCCAGTGGCGGGGCGCTGCCAGGTCAGCGGCGCGGCGGTGACAGGGGTGTCTGGGGTGATGCGAGGGCCCTGTTCCGCCGAGCACTGGAGACGCTCGTGGCCCTCACACCTGACACCCGTCCTGCGATCGCCGCGCTCTCGCCGTTGGAGAGCCTGGACGCCGCCTTTCTCGCGCTGTCCGGCGCGGCGTCCTCCGGGACGCTGCCCGTCGATTCGTTCATCGAGGAGGGCGGGGCGGTGATGTTGCCGATCGTGGAAGTGCGCGGTCGGCTGGCGCATCCGGCTACTCCGCCCGAGGTGCGTACCCGGATCTGGCGGGCGGTGGTCGTACGCGCTCATCGCTGCGGGGAGCCGTGGACGACGGCCGCGGCCGGCCTGGCGGTGCCGGTTCTGCGGCGGATGTTGTCTCGGCTCGTACGGGCTTCGGTCGCGGACCGGGAGGAGCTGGAGCAGGAGATGCTCACCGCGCTCCTGGCTGAGTTGGCGGTCGTTGACCCGGCGGATCCGCTGCTGGACCGGCGGCTGCTGCGGGCCGCGGACCGGGCCGGGCACCGGGTCGCGTACGCCGCGATGCGGGCCGCTCGGTGCGTGGAACTTCGTCCGGAGCTACCTGTGCGAGGCCCCGGGGACGGTGACGGGGATGACGTCGGTGACGGTTCGCGGAATGAGTACACGCTGCTGGTCGCCGCGGTGCGGGCGGGGGTGCTGACCACGTACGAGGCGCAGTTGATCGCTTGCACGCGGCTGGCTGGAGCGTCGATGAGCGCGCTTGCGCACTCCGAGGCTGGGGCCGCTGGTGCGGAGAGTCGGCGGCGGTGGCTGTATCGCTGTCGCACGGATGCCGAGCGGCGGTTGGTGGCCTTTCTCTTTGACGAGGGAGACGCGCCGGACAGGACTTGACCCCGCGCGGTGTCACAGATGGTGGCCCCGGATCTCTATCTGCGAGTGAAGGCTTTGTGGCCGGCTTCGACCGTCGAGCTCTGCTCCGAATGAGCACTCCCGGTCGAGGAGGTGCAGGCAGGCCGGGGACGGCTGGTGCTGACACACATCCGAGCCGTAGGTCGGCTGCGCACGCGAGGGAGGTGCGCGTCGGGACCCGCCGGTCTGTATGCGCCGGGTCACAAAGCCTTCGCCCGCTTGCCCTGACCTGCAGGGCTCTGGGAGCTGCCGGAGGTGTGGAGCGATGGGAAGGTCGTCTCGGTCGATGGCGGCTGCAGCATGGTGGCGCGCCGGCGGTTGTGTGGGCCGCGGGCTGCTCGTCCTCATGGGTGTGTGGGTCGTGCTGCTGGTGGCCGCCTCGTCCGCGGAGGCGGCAGCGACGATCCCGCAGGTGATCACGAATCTGCGGAACTGGATCGTCGGGATCCTCGCCGGGCTGGCCACGCTGTTCCTGACCGTCGGAGGGCTGCGGTATGTGATGGCGGCCGGGGATCCGGCGGAGGTGGACTCGGCAAAGCGGGCGCTCAAGGCAGCGGCGATCGGCTACGGACTCGCGGTCCTGGCCCCGGTCATTGTCGAGGTCCTCAAGAACATCGTGGGTGGCTAGGTCATGGCCGCGCCCCGTCCTCGCTTCCGCCGTCCCGGACCGTCCTGGCTCCGTGCGGTGCTCGCCGGCGCTGTCCTGTTCGTGCTGCTGCCCGTGGCCATGGCGACTCCGGCGGCGCCTGCTGGCGTTGTTGATCAGAACGCGCAGTTGTCCTTGGCCGCCGGCACGGTGGCCGCGGTGCCAGCGCAGCCGGATCCCGATCCCGCGCCCGGGGCGTCCCCCACCGCTCCCGACGGCGAGGCAGACCAACGTGATCCGGAGCCGTCCCCGGGCCCGCCTCCACCGGCCGACCCGCAGGACGACCCCGACAAAGACAAGGACAACGACAGGGACGGGGGCGAGGACGACGGGGACAGTGACGACAAGGAGTCGAAGGATCCGGGCTCTGGGGAGGCGCCGCGGGCGTGTGAGGTTGACCCGGATGTGCCGTGTGAGACCGACGGCAGTCTGTTCGACATCCCCGGCATGGTCACCGACGCGATCGCCTCGTTCTTCGGCCGACTCGTCGACGCCCTGGCCTCGCCGCTGAAGAAGCTCCTCGCCGACACCCTCCTCGCCACCCCCGACGTGACGACGAACCCGGTGGTGAAGAAGGTCTGGACGGCCTCGCTCGGCATCACCGTCGCCCTCTACGTGCTGTTCGTCCTCGCCGGCGGCCTCACCGTCATGGGATACGAGTCCGTCCAGTCCCGCTACGCACTGAAACAGATCGCCCCGCGCCTGATCCTCGGCCTGATCACCGCAGCGGCCTCCCTGAGCGTGCTGCGCAAGGCCATCGCGCTGGCCAACGCCCTGTCCACCGCGGTCATGACCACCAGCACCCAAGGCACCGGCACAGGGCTGATGCAGCAACTGCTCTCCAGCCTGCGCTGGGCCACCTGGAACCCAGCACAACTGCACCTGATCCTGCTGGCCCTGGTGTTCTGGGCGATGGCCCTCGGCGTCGTGCTCGGCTACATCATCCGCGTCGCCATCATCACCATCCTCGCCGTCTGCGCACCCCTGGCCCTGGCCTGCCACGCACTGCCGCAGACCGAACCCCTGGCCAAACTGTGGTGGCGCGCGGTGACCGGGATGCTGCTTATCCAACTCGCCCAGTCCTTCACCCTCATCGTCGCCGTCCTGCTGTTCTTCGCCCCCGACAACACCGGCATCCTCGGCCTGCCCAACCCCGGCCGGCTCACCAACCTCCTCGCCGGACTGTGCCTGTTCTGGGTGCTGCTGAAGATCCCCGGCTGGATCGCCCGCATCATCTTCCGCGCCACCCCCATCACCGGCCCCGGCAACTCCCGCATGCTGCGCACCATCCGCGGCCTGGCCATCATGATGCTGCTCCGCGGCGCACTCCCCACCCGCACCGCCACCGGCGCCCGTTCACCGACGCCTACCGGGCACGGACGCGCCGCAGGCGGCGGACCCGCAGGCAGCGGTCCGGGCAATGGCGCACCGGGCAATGGCGCACCCGGAAGCGGCGGGCCCGGAGGCGGTGGCGGACCAGGCGGTGGAGTTCCCGGAGGCGGCGGACCCGGAGGTGGAGCCCCCGGCCAGGACGGACCGGAAGGCGGCGGCCCGGGAGGCGGACCCCCGGTTGTAGTCCCAACCCGCGGCGGCTCCGACACCGGACCAGACTCCAGCCCAACCCTGCCCACCAGCGGCCCGGACGGCCCGCCAATCACCTACACCTGGGCCACCCCACGCCGCAACGGCCCGCAGCCCGGCACAGGCCAGCAGAGCAGCGCACACCCCGCCGCCCCAGCAGCAACCCCGAACACGGCCACCCCGGCTCGTTCACATGCCAAACCGTCCTCGCCACGCACCGGGACACCACACCAGCCCCCCTCCCGCGTGCCGCCGCCCGCCCACGCGGAGTCACCGTCCGCCACTACAGGTCGTCGGCACACTCAGCCGCCGCGACCGGCCCCACCACCGCCCCCGGTACGCCACACGCTGCCGCCCGGCAGGCCGCTGCCACTGCGCCTTCCACTCGAACCGCCCCGTTCCCCATCCGCAAAGGTCCGGTGAACCTCATGCCCAAGGACAGGCACGAAGCCGACGGTCCATACGTGGCCCGCATTCCCGCCGACGTGGCACGGAGTGATCGCGTACTCGGGCCCTTCACGGCCCGGCAGTGCGCCCAGCTGGCCGTCGTCGGAGCGCTCTTGTACGGCGGCTACTTCGCGGCCCGGCCGCTGATGGCGCCGCTGGCCTACCTGGCGATGGTCATCCCGGTGGCCGGCGTACTGATCGCGGTGGTTCTCGGCCGCCGGGAAGGCATCGGCCTCGACCGCTTCCTTCTCGCAGCCCTGACCTTCGCGCGCACGCCGCGTCGACGCGTCCACGCCCCCGAAGGCGTGCCTCCTCTCCCGGCGTTCGTGCCCGAGCACTTCGGAAACGCCGCAGGCCCGGACCCCGTCCCGCTAGAACTGCCAGCTGCCGGCGTGGACGAGGCCGGTGTGCTCGACCTTGCAGACCATGGGCAGGCCGGGCTGGCGGTGTGCTCGACAGTCAACTTCGCTCTGCGCACCGCCGCCGAACAACAGGGTCTGATCGCCGCATTTGCCCGCTGGCTGAACTCACTCACCGGCCCAGTGCAGATCATGTTGCACGCACACCGCATCGACCTGGCCCCGCTGGCGGCACGGCTCCACCGCAACGCCCCCGCACTGCCGCATGTAGCACTGGAGCGCGCGGCCCGCGCCCACGCCGACTTCCTCACCGAACTGGCCGAAGGCCGAGACATCACCGCCCGGCGCCATCTGGTCGTCCTTCGTGAAGCCGGTCCGGCCGCCGGGTCGGCGCGTGAGCGTGCCGAGGCCGCGACGCGACGGGCGCGCCAGAGGCTGGCCGAGTCCGCACGTGCCCTGGCATCTGCCGAGGTCGAAGTGCGCCCACTGGACGCCGCTGGGGCCCGGCGCGCGCTGGCCCTCTCGTGCGAGGCCGATCTGCCGACGCAACACCCGGAGGCATGAGCCGTGAAGATCCGTATGAAGAAGGCTCAGCAGGCGTCTCCGCCCGGGCGAGTGAATGCGCGAGCAGCACTCGCGCCGCTGGGCCCGGAGGCCATCGAGGTTCACGCCCGGACCCTGGCCGTGGGTGCGAGCCTGTCGGCGACGCTGGTGGTCACTGGTTACCCGGCCGAGGTGACCGCCGGCTGGCTCGCGCCGCTGCTGAACTATCCCGGCCGACTGGACGTGGCGCTGCACATCGAGCCGATCCCTAACGCGGTAGCGGCCGCAGGCCTCAAGAAGCAGCGCGCCCGCTTCGAATCATCCCGTCGATCCGACTACGACAAAGGCCGGCTCGACGACCCCGAGGCAGAGGCCGCCGCCACCGACGCGATGGAATTGGCCTACCGAATCGCCCGGGGCGAGGGAAAGCTGTTCACCCTCGCGCTGTATCTGACCGTGCACGCCTCCAGCGAGGCCGAGCTGGAGGAGGAAGTCGCCGCGGTCAGGGCGGTGGCCGAGTCGCTGCTGCTCACGGTGCAGCCGACCACCTACCGGGCGTTGCCCGCCTGGTTGGCCAATCGCCCCTTCGGCATTGACACCCTCAAGATCCGCCGCACCTTCGACACCGCCGCGCTGGCCGCCTGCTTCCCCTTCACCAGCCCCGACCTGCCTGCCCCGACCGATGGGCGTACGCCATCCGGGGTGCTATACGGGCTGAACACCGCATCTGGCGCCCCGGTGATCTGGGACCGGTACGCGGCCGACAACTACAACTCCATCACCCTGGCCCGATCCGGCGCCGGCAAGTCGTATCTGACGAAGCTGGAGCTGCTGCGGCTGCTGTTCACCGGCGTGCAGGCCGCGGTGATCGACCCGGAGGACGAGTACTGCCGCCTCGCCGCCTCGGTCGGCGGCACTGTCGTCCGACCTGGTGCCGCAGGCGTGCGCATCAACCCCTTCGACTTGCCGGCCCATACGGCCGACGGCACCGATGCGCTCACCCGTCGGGTGCTGTTCCTGCACAGCTTTCTGTCGGTGCTGTTCGGCACCGAACTGTCCGCCGCGGAGAAGGCGGTGCTGGATGCCGCCTTGCTCGATACATATCACGCCGCCGGGATCAGCACCGACGCCCGCACCTGGCGCCGCACTCCGCCCACTCTGGCCGATCTCGCCGCCGTGCTGGAGCGGAGCGGGAGCGAGACGGGGAAGGAGCTGAGCGCGCGGCTGGCGCCGTACGTCACCGGCTCCCACGCCGGGCTATTCAACGGACTCACGACCTGCGACATGCGCGGACATCTGGTGGTCTTCGCGCTCAAGCAACTGCCGGAGGAGGTCAAGGCCCCGGCGATGCTGCTCACCCTGGAAGCCATCTGGCAGCGCATCACCGCCACCGCGGGCGCTGAACGTCACCTGGTCGTCGTCGACGAGGCATGGCTGCTGATGCAGCAGGGCGCCGGCGCCCGCTTCCTGTTCCGAATGGCCAAGGCCGCCCGCAAGTACTGGACCGGACTGGCGGTGGTTACCCAGGACGCCGACGACGTGCTGTCCAGCGAGCTGGGCAGGGCGGTGGTCTCCAACGCAGCTACGCAGATCCTGCTGCGCCAGGCCCCGCAGGCCGTCGACACGATCACGGAGGCCTTCCATCTCTCCCGTGGCGAACGCGAATTCATCCTCTCCGCGGGGCGAGGCGAAGCGCTGCTGCTCACCGGTGACGGCCGACGAAAGGTCGCGATGATCAGCGTCGCCTCACCGGAGGAGCACGGGGTGATCACGACGGATCCAGCGGAGCTGGCCGCTGCGGCGGATCCGCCAGCAGCGACCGCCCAGGTGCATCTCCCGCACGACGACTCCACTGACCTGGACGAGGTGGATGAACCGTGATTCCCACTCTGCTCGTAGTCCCCGACAAACCCACCAGCAGCCCGCACCCCACCAGTCCACTGGTCACCTTCCTCACCGACCCGTACGGCTTCCTCACCGGCCACCTCGCCCCGATCGCCGCCTTCGCGACCACACACGCCGCAGCACTGATCGCCGCCACGACGGCCGTGGTCGCAGCTGTCGTCGCTCTCCGTTTCGGCCTCGCACGTCACCGCCACGCCCGCCTCGCGGACGGCGCAGTCTGCGTGACGGTCCTGGCCCCGCCCGACGTCGAGCCGCACGGCGGCGAGGCGCTCTGGGCCCAACTCTCCGGCCTGCTGCGCCCCTGGTGGCAGCGGCTGCTGCACGGCCAGCCCCACCTGGCCTTCGAATACACCTGGAACTCCGACGGCATGACCCTCCACCTGTGGGTGCCCGCCGGCGTGCCGACAGGGCTGGTGCGCCGCGCCGCGGAGGCGGCCTGGCCCGGCGCCCATACCCGGGTGACCGACCCGCCACCGCTCCTGCCCGCCGGACACCGCATCACCGCCGGTCGGCTGCGGCTGGCCCGACCGGAGGTTCTCGCCCTGCGCACCGGCCACGACCGCGATCCTCTGCGCGCCCTGCTCCAGGCCGCCGTCGGACTGCGGGACGGTGAGACGGCCTGCGTACAGGTTCTGGCCCGCCCCGCCACCGGAATTGCGCTCCGCCGCGCCCGCCGCACCGCCCGCCGACTCAAAGCGGGCGACGGCGGGGCCCGGTTGCCCGCGCTGGTGAACCTGGCCGCCCACCGATCCCAGCACACCCCCACCACCCGCGAGGACGCCGACTACGCCGCCACCGTCCGCCAGGCGGCGATCAAACTGGCGGGCCCGCACTGGCAGGCGAGCGTCGTTTACGCCGCCACCTGCACACCCAGCGACGACCGCGCCGCCGAGCGGACCCGCGGCCGCGCCCATGCCCTGGCCTCCGCCTTCAGCCTGTTCGCCGAGCGCAACTGGCTCGCCCGCACCCAACTCTTCCGGCCCGCTCGCTGGATCGACGCCCGCCGCTTCCCGCACCGCGCAGGCTTGCTCTCCGTACCCGAACTCGCCGCCCTCGCGCACCTGCCCACCGACGCCCACGCCCCGGGCCTGGCCCGCGCCGGCGCCCGCTCCGTTCTCCCACCCCCGGCCATCCCCGCGCCCTCACCCGCCGCCCGCCCGCTCGGCACCGCGGACTCCGGCCCCCGCCGCCCGGTCGCACTGGCCACCACCGACGCCCGCCAGCACGTCCACCTCATGGGCGCCACCGGCTCCGGCAAGTCCACGCTGATCAACCACCTCGTCCTCGACGACATCCGCCACGGCCGCGGCGCCATCGTCCTGGACCCCAAAGGCGACCTCATCGTCGACCTGCTCGCCCGCCTGCCTGAGCACGCCGTCGACAAACTCGTACTGATCGATCCCGACGACCCCCACGCCCCGCCCTGCCTGAACGTCCTCGACGGCACGGACACCGACGTGGTCGTCGACAACATCACCGGCATCTTCCGCCGCATCTTCACCGCCTTCTGGGGCCCGCGCACCGACGACCTGATGCGCGCCACCTGCCTGACCCTGCTGCACCACCGCGACGCCACCGGCTACCTGCCCACCCTCGCCGACATTCCCCGGCTGCTGGCCGAGCCCGCCTTCCGCCTCCGCCTGGCGGCCACCCTCAAAGATCCGGTACTCAGAGGCTTCTGGGCTTGGTACGAGTCCATGTCCGAGCCCACCCGCGCCGCGGTCGTCGGGCCGGTGATGAACAAGTTGCGCGCCTTCCTCCTCCGCGACTTCGCCCGCCGTGCGATCGCCGCAGGCCCCTCCACCTTCGACATGACCGACGTCCTGGACGGCGGCATCCTGCTGGCCCGCCTCCCCAAAGGCGCCCTGGGCGAGGAAACCTCGCGCCTGATCGGCTCCTTCATCGTCGCCCGCGCCTGGCAGGCCGCGGCCGCCCGCACTCGCACCCCCGAGCGCGACCGCATCGACGCCTCGCTCTACCTCGACGAGTGCCACAACTTCCTCACCCTCCCGTACCCCCTGGAGGACATGCTCGCCGAAGCCCGCGGCTACCGCCTCTCCCTCACCCTCGCCCACCAGAACCTGGCCCAACTGCCCCGCGACCTGCGCGAAGGCATCTCCGCCAACGCCCGCAACAAGGTCTTCTTCAACGCCTCCCCGGAAGACTCCGCCTCCCTGGAGCGGCACACCGCCCCGCTGCTGACGGCACACGACCTGGCCAACCTCGGCCCGTACCAGGCCACCGCCCGCCTGCTCGTCTCCGGCGCGGAAACCCCCGCCTTCACGCTCACGACCACTCCGCTGCCGCCCGCAGTCCCCGGCCGCCCCGAGCGACTCCGGACCGCTGCAGCTGAGCACTTCGGCGCCGGTCGGCCGAAGCACCGGCCCCTGTGACTCTGGAGGAGAAGAGCGATGCCGCACCCCAAACGCCCCGCCCCCGGCACACACACGATCTACACCCCCCGCGCGGCCTTGCCCCGCCGCCGCCCGGCTACTTCGGCACGCCTCGATACGCGCGCCCTGGCCGCCCGCCTCACCGACCGCGACCTATGGCTCTGCGGGCTCCTCCACGAACACCGGGTCATGACAACCCACCAGCTCACCGCCCTATTCGGCATCGGACAGCGCAGCGTCAACCGCCGCCTGCGCACCCTTTACCTCCTCGGCGTCCTGGACTCCTTCCGCCCACTGACCCGCTCGGGCTCCGCACCCGAGCACTATGTCCTCGGCCGCAGCGGAGCCGAGATCCTCGCAGCGCACCACGGCGTCGAGGTCGCGGCCACCGGCTGGCGCAAAGACACCCTCACCCGCACGGCGTTCTCCGCCCATCTGATCCACGACCTGGGCGTCAACACGCTGCTCACATCCCTGGCCGCCCACCATCACGACCACCCGGAGCAGTCCCTCGACATCTGGCTGGCGGCTCGCTCAGCGGGTCGCCTGTGGGGCGACCACGTCCGCCCCGACGCGTACGCCCATTGGCGATGCGGCCGACATCTGCTGCCGTTCTTCCTCGAGTACGACACCGGCACCGAAAGCCTCGCACGCGTTGAGGCCAAACTCCCCGGATACGCCGCGCTGTCCACCTCTACCTCCAGCCGAACCCCGCTGCTGCTCTTGACCTGCACCAGTGCCCGCGAGGCAAACCTTCGCCGCCGCCTCGCGCTGACGGCAGATCGGCTCGACGTCCCCATGGCCACGGCCTCGCTGTCACCGAACGTGTCGGCACACCGCCTCGGCTGGCTGCCCATGGACCGCGGGGTCGGCACCCGAAGCGGTCTGGACGACCTGGCCTCCAGCTGGCCAGGGCTGTCACCGGCATTCACCAACAGCACGTCCAGCATGGATCTCGTGGCGCTGTCCACGCGCGGCCCAACGCCGTGGCCCTGGCGTCCTGTCCCACCGCTGCCTCCGGCCACGCCACGCGGAGGACAGACATGACCAGAGCCTTGATTGCCGTCCTCGCCGGTGTGGTCGCCGTGGTCCTGCTGGCCGCCGCCGGAACAGCCGGACTACTGGGCATGGTCGGCACGGCTCCGGCGACAGCCCTTGGACGGACCGCTCCCAGCCGGTACGCCCTTGCCGACATCCCGCCGAAGCTGCTGGCGCTCTACCAGCGGGCCGCGCCGGAATGCCCCGGCCTGGACTGGACGATCCTCGCCGCCATCGGGAAGGTCGAGACTGACCACGCCCGCATCGTCCGATGGTCTCCTCGGCAGGCGCGGTGGGACCGATGCAATTTTTGCCATCTACCTTCCGCGCCTACGCCCACCCGGTGCCGCCGGGCGGGAAGAAGCCGCCCACCCCATGGGACCCGGTCGATGCGGTCTACGCCGCCGCCCGGCTGCTATGCGCGAACGGCGCGAAAAACGGCAAGAACCTCCGCCGCGCAATCTTCGCGTACAACCGCGCCACCTGGTACGTGAACAAGGTCCTGCGGATCGCCGGCAGGTACCGGGCGGCTACCTCGTCCACGCAGGCCGATGCCCGTCCGCCCTCACTGCGGGCGGCGATCGCGGTGCGCTTCGCCCGCGACCAGATCGGCCACAAATACGTCTGGGGCGGCGACGGCCCGGCCGAAGGCGGCTTCGACTGCTCAGGGCTGACCAAGGCCGCCTACGCCAAAGCCGGCATCCGCCTGCCCCGCGTCGCTCAGGACCAGTACAACGCTGGCCCTCGCCTGCCACAGAGCGCGCGCATCCTGCCCGGCGATCTCGTCTTCTACGGCACCCCGACGAACGTGCACCACGTCGGCATCGCCACCAGCGGCACCCACATGATCAACGCCCCTAAACCAGGCACAACGGTTCGCGAGGAGAAGATCCACTACCCGGGCGACGATTATCTTGGCCACACCAGGCCCAGCGCGGCGAAGCGGTGAACGCCATGCCGGAGACACTGACGTCCACAGCCGCGGCGGAGGTGCGAGCGCTGCTCAACACACTGACGCGTTTCCTGGCCGGCGTCGCAGTTCTGGCGCTGGTCTTCACCGCCGTCAACGTCACCCTCTTCGCCGTCGCCTCCGGCATCCCGTGGCCGATCGCCATCCTCCTCGACCCGCTGGTCGCCCTCACTCTCAGCGCGGTGCTCTATGCCGACGCCCGTTTGGCAGCCCTCGGTATCCGCCCACCGGTCTGGTCAGCCGTGCTGCGCTGGGGCTGCGGCCTGACTGCCACGCTGCTGAACACCTGGACCTCGCTCTGGCCCGATCACCAACTCGGCTGGCCGCGCCACGCCGACATCGCCGGCGTCGTCCTCCACGCCGTACCGCCGCTGCTACTGATCGGCCTGACTGAAACCGTGGCCGCCTACCGTCGCACCCTGGCCGACCTGGCCCATACGGAGACCGGCACTGCGCTCTCCCACGAGACAGACCCCCACCACGAAGGTGGGGCTCAGGAGTGCAGACCGAGTTCACCCGACGCCTCCGTGCTCTCGACGATCCACCGCCGTTCGAACACGCCCGAAGTCGATCCATGGATACGGTTCGACGATGCGCCCATTGCGCCGTCCGGATCCATGACCGCTCTCGATCGTGGCGGTATCGCCGACTCTGCTCTCGGTGTCGATCCCGCTCCGGCAGACGGAAGCGATCCACGATCCACCCCGTCTCCACCCCTCAACCCGCAGACAATGCCCCGATCCCAGCCAGCATCAGCTGCCCACGGCACCCGCGTCGGCTCGCAGGCGGCCGACAGCGCGCCGACCGCCACCCTCCGGCGCCATGGCCCCCGCCCTGACGACGAAAGCCCCGCAGACGGCGACCTGTTCACTCGCGCTCTGGCCCTGGACGCCGCATGCCGTTCGCACTACGGACGACCGGTGAGCATCCGCCGATTGCGCACCGAGCTCCACCTGGGACCTAAGCGTGCTCGCGCGCTCCACGACCGGATCCAGGCCCGGCACGCCGAGCACGCCACCCGTTGATCCCAGGCTCAGGTCAGCGCTCTCCATGGCACCCACGCGTGCCCTTCACCGATCCGCGGGACTCTCTGCACGATCCGCTTGACGACCAGGCAGTTGCGAGCGTCGATGGTCGTGAAGCCCAACGCGGGCAGGTCCACAGACCGTGGATGTGCCGACCGCCGCTCCAGCGGCGATCCTGCGCAGCGCACGCAGCCGCATCGGGCCAACTGCCGAACCGGCAGCCCCGGCCGGGGTCCCCAGCAATCACAGCACGACGGAGAACGAGGACCCCACAATGACGACGCACGACACCCTCAGCGGCGCTCCGGCAAATGTCCACACTCACCTCCAGACTCAATCTGCCGGCACCGCCCTCACCGTGACCGAGATTGCCCTGGCCATCGGCCTGGGCCGCTCCACCGTCGGAAAGGCCTTGACCACCCTGGAGGAGCGCGGACTGGTTGTCCGGCAGCCCGGCAATACCACCAGCGGACGCCGCAGCCCCGACCGTTGGACCGCGACTGGAACGGCGGAGATCAAGCCAGGGGCAGCGGCTGCGGCTGGCGACGCGGGGGCGCGGCAGACCTCGGTGCCGGACGTCTGGACCGGCATCCTCGTCGCTGTTGAGCCCGAGCCGCCCGTGACCTGCCTGGACGGCCGCGCCGCAACCGACACAGGCAAGGCACAAAACCCGGCGCGGCCGCAGGCCTCGTACGGGCCGCCGAAGCGACGTGCTCCGGGACAACTGCGCGAGCGTGTCTTGCAGTTCCTGCAAGAGCGGCCGGACGAGGAGTGGGGACCGACAGGTCTGTCCCGGCAGTTGGAAGCATCATCAGGAGCGATCAGCAACGCGCTGGACAAGCTGGCACAGCTCGGCCTGGCACGCCAGACCAACGACAAGCCGCGACGGTTCACCGCGGTCCCTGCACCGGAGTCTGGGCACGCCGGAGTCAGCAGGTAGCTGTAGCCATGACCGGGCTGCCGATGATGACTGCGGCGTCGGCAGCCCGGTGCCGTGTCGAAACGGGCAAGCACCCCGACCATCCGGGAGCGAGCTGCACCTGGTCGCGCACATGGTGAAGAATGTCCGAGTCTGCGGGGACACCGTGCAGCAATTGACCCACGTGGCAAGATCGGCAGATGGTTGTTGATCCGGTGCTGAATCAGACCCGGGGGGTGTGGGAGACGCTGGCTGCTGTGCCGGTGTCGTTTCCCTGGCGGGGGCCTGAGGGTGGTCACGTCGCCCGGCTCGCGGATGGCTCCGCCGTCGTGGGCTGGGATTGTGGTGCTGGGTGAATCGGCGGTCGTCACGGCACCGACCGATACGGCTGCGCAGATTCTGCGTCGGATCCGCTCCGGGATGCCGGCCAGTTCGCTGACGTCTCTAGAGGCGGTTCGGTCCGTGCTGCCGGTGACTGACGTGCTGGGTACGGCGGTGTTGGGCTACGTGTCACGTGACGGCTTCCGCCCTTGGCGGATGGCCGTCGCGTTGAACGGCCGGCCGCCGGGCATCAGGACCTGACGAGGCTGGTGGAGTCAGGGACGCCAGAGGACGCGGGGAGAGCGGGATGGATGAGATCACCTCCGCCGCGTTCGTCGTGCGCAAGGGTGCGGACGTGGTGGCCGCAGGGGGGTTTCGAGCTTGGCCCGCGGCAGTAGCTCACCTGTGCGTGCTCACCGCACCAGGAGAAGGAGGCGGCGGGCTGGCGCGGCAGGTCGCTTCTCAGGCGGTGCGCAGGCGCTCACCGACGGGCTGCTGCCGCAGTGGCGGGCCCTTCCGATGCCCTCTCGTAAAGTCGCACGCCTGCTGGGGTTTCGTGAGCTTGGAAGCCAGCTCAGTTTCCGCCTGGACCAAGAGCAGCCTCTGCTGGGCCTCGGAGCGAGCCAGGCGCCATGACGTGGTGCCGGTCTCGTCGGGGGGCGCGTTAGCTCATCCTGTCGTAAGTCTGGTCGGGGCTCGACTCCGGCCTCGGCACGAGACTCGGTGGCGGGCAGGCGAGCGAAGCGGGGATCACCGATGCAGGGCATTTGGTGAAGGTGGTGTAGTGGGCTGCGGTTTGCGGCCAATTCAATCCTCGATCGGTGCACTCCTCCTCGCAGCGCAGCCTCTCCGTGACGTAGCCATCGCTCAGGTTTGCAGAGCATCGGCCTGAGCAAATTGGATCAACTTATCTGAGTGCTGCGGGCCTGCAACCACGGCATCCGTCATGTGCGCGGCAATAGCTGCAGCCCAGGAGGCCTTTCGATGCGGCAGGTTGGCCACTTGCGCGGCCGCCGGATGTTACCGGAACCGGACATTCATTGTCGACACTGGCATTGCGTTCGGAACTGCTGTTTGCCTAACATGTGTTCCTCGCTTCGTTGCGTGTGTGCCTCGTGGGATCGAGGGACGCGCATCTTCTTGGGGGTGCGAATTCGTGAAGTTCGACATGGGTGATACGACGCTGGGGACGCTGGCGCAGGGTTCGTCGACTTCCAGTGAAGATCTGGGCGTGCTGATCCAGCACTTGATCGCGGCGGTGGAGCCGCTGGAGGGGAAGTTCAACGGGAACGGCCGCGCGGCGTTCGATGCGTTCAAGGCGCAGTCGGACGAGATCACGGCGGCGTTGAACAGTGCGCTGGGTTCGATCATCGGCGGTCAGTCGGGGATGGACGCGGCGTTCTACACCGGTGACACCGAGTTCGGGGACAACGCCGGGCGTTCGGCGTCCGCGGCGAACTTCGACGCCGCGCGATTCGCCGGCCGCTGACCACTGCCAACTGACGCGAGGAGAGCGGGGAGAGTCATGCCGACTACGGATCGACGCAGTTACGACACGGGCGCCTCGGGCGAGGTGCAGGGCAGCCTGCACGGCATCATCGGCCGACTGGAGCAGGTGCTGGACGCCCGGGATACGCAGGTGAAGAACGCGATGGCGGACTTCGCCGCGGACGGGGTCTCGGATGAATACCACGGCAAGGAGCTGCGCTGGCAGTCTGCCGCCTCCGAGGTCCGCAACATCATTCACCTGGTCCGCCAGACGCTGGAGACGAACGACTCCACTGCCGGCTCTACACAGCAGCGGGCGAAGGCGGCAGTCGACGGCATCGGCTGATACGCGCGCCGGGTCGGGCACGCGCCATTCGGGCAGCAGCAGGTCAGTGGGGGTAGCGGGTGACGAACTGGGATATCTGGCCGCAGAGTGTGCGCGCGGTATTGAAGACCACGACCGGACATGTGAAGGACATGGGTACCGCTGCGCAGTCGCTGGGCGAGTCGCTGCAGAGTGCGGCCACCAACGCCGGCTATCTGGCGAGCACGACGGAGCAGATGAGTGCTGCGGCTGACTACAAGGGCGGCAACGCTGGCCAGGGCGGCGCGGGCGGCGGCCAGCGTGGCGGCCCGGTGGGTGCTGCTTTGGCGCAGTTCATGGAGGCCAACACTGACCGGCTGCAGTTCTTGTTCAACCGCACCAAGGCGTCGATGACGGGTGCCGCCGAGGCCACGAACCACTATGTGGTCGGGGATATCGACATGGCGGCCGATGCTCAGTCCAAGGCGACCAAGTACACCTCGCAGATTCCACTCGCCATAGCTCCGATGGTGTGCAGCAAGGACGGGGGCAAGTAGGTGATCGCTCCCGAGGAGATACCGCAGTTCGTCGGCAACTTCGAGTCGCTCGATACCGACATCAAGAAGCTGAAGAAGGCCGGCGGCGGCCTTTCGGACGCCGGCGGGGACGTTCACTCCAGCTTCCAGGGCCTGTCCTCGTGCTACACCGCCCCGGAGGCGGAGCAGCTCTTCGCCACCACCGGTCCCGTCAAAGCTGCCGCCGACGACCTCGGTGACGACATCACCACCGTCGCCACGGCACTGTCCACGTACGCGGCCACCGCCCGCCCGCTGGCGAAGAGGCTCACGAGCCTTCGGGCCCGGGCAATTGCCTTCAACGCCTCCATCCAGGGCGACGACGACTGGGACGCGGATAAGGGCACGTGGAACACATACGCGGGGATCCGCGATGAAATACGGCAAACGGTGCAGGCGTTCCAGGACGCCGAAACCGCCTGCTACGACCGGGTCGTCGGGCTGGTGGGCGGGGTAGGCCTGCAGGCCAGCGACGGCCGTGGCAAGCCCGGGACGAACTCGTACGGGTTCACCGACGAGGTGTGGGACAAGGCCGAGGAGTTTCCGTGGGAGACCAAGGAAGGCTTTGACCACCCCTGGTATGTGGACGTCGGCCATGGCGTCCGTGACTTCGTCAAAGGCTTCGTCATCGACGGCGGGTGGGCCACCCTCAAGGGCCTGGGCACCCTGGCCCAATTCGGCCTGACCCCCGAAAGCCGTCAGGCCTGGAAGGGCATCAGCCAACTGGCCACCTTCGCCGTGCCGGGCGGCATCATCACCGTCTACGCGGCCTCCAAGTGGGGCCCCGAACCGGTGAAGAAGTGGGCCAAGGAGAGCCTGACCACTGCCAAGGAAACCGGCAAGGCCCTGGTCGCCTGGGACATGTGGAGCGAGAACCCCTCCCGCGCTGCCGGAAATCTCTCCTTCAACGTCCTCACCGCCGTCACCACCCGCGGCGCCGGCACCGGCGTCTCCGCGGCTGGCAAGGCCGGTACCGCCGCCAAGGTCGCGGGCGCCGCAGGCAAGGCCGCCGGCGTGGCGGGCAAGATCGGCCGTATCGTCGACCCCACCACCTACGTGATCAAGGGCGTCGGCGCCGCCGGCAAGTTCTCCACTGCCAAGATCGCCGACATCGTGGCCTCGATGCGTACTCACTCGGGCATCGAGGTCCCGCCACGGGTGCCGCCCAACGCAATCCCAGATCCCGTCATACCCGGCCGGTACCTCGACCCTGAAACGCTCAAGACCTACGACGCCAATGACAGTGTCGTCGCCCGCGACGGCACTGCTGCCGCCGGCCCCGCCGAGGCAGCAGCAAAGAGGGAGCCCAGCGGCGCCGAGTTCGGTAGCCAAGCGACGAAGGCAGCCGAAGCAGCACAGACCCCCGGACGTCAGCCGGCACTCGTCGGAGCAGGCGAACGGGTGGGTGGCGCGGCGGCACGCGCAGGCGATGACCTCACGCCGCGCGCCAGTCACGAGGTGCCGAATGGCGGATCGGGGCAAGCAATCGGCGGTCAGGCACCCACCGCGCCTGTGGGCACGGCAAGATCCGGGCACGGGGCTCACAACTCGCTTGCTCCGGCTCGCGCAGGGGCAGCCTCAACGACCCATTCGCCTGCTCCCGGTGTCGCAGATGGGCCATCGACTCCACCAAGGGAGAGTGTCTCTGGGGATGGACAAGGTTCGCCCCCCTCACGGACCGGCTCAGGGGCGCCCGGAGGGCCTGAGCATCGCTACCCAGGGGCTTCCACCACCGAACACACTCACCCCGAGTCGAATTCCAGTGAGCCGCGACCCGGCGACGAGGCCCACGGTGATTCGGGCCAAGGCCACGATGGCACAACGGGACACCCGGGCTCTTCGCATTCTGGCGATGCGTCCAACGGAGGCGCTGTTCAAGAGCCCGATTTCTCTCGACGCGCACTTCCCCCGGGGCGAAGCGAGTTGTCGCTCGCGGAGGTCCGACGCATGCGTGGGGAAGGTCGATGGCAGGCCGGCGAGCGGCTGCACCGCGAGATGTATGGTGGTGGCACCGAGCGGCATTATCCAGTGCCAACTAGGGAGGAAGGGCGTTACCCGGTCACGCAGCCGGGTGGCAGGAAGGTCGACGTACCGGTCGACATGCCGGATGGTCGAACATTGGCCGTCGAGGTGAAGACGTATAAGGGATTCCGGACTCTTACGCTCCATGATGGCACGAAGCAGGTCGTCAAGGGTGAAGTGCCGCTCAGTGGGCACATCAAGGAGCAAATCCACAAGGACTTGGCCTTGCGGGAGATGGACCCAACCTACGATCCTCGATGGGTGTTTACGGACGCAGGGCCGTCCGCGGCCCTCCGAAAGTACCTCATGGAAGCCAAGATAATATTCGTAGAGTACGGCCCCGCCAAGAAGTAGCCAACGAGGAAAGATCGTCGCATGGAGAATGGTTCCCCAAGTAGCTCGCTTCCAGATGTGGGTGAGTGGGCCAGTGGTTCGCACCGGAATGCCGTCAACCTAGCTGACATGCTCGGCGTAGACCTGGAGACCTTCGCGGCGGATCCGTTTACTTTGGTGCCGCTGCTGCAAGACTATGTGGCCCGCCTACCGTTGTCTGAATTCGAACAGTCGGATTGGGTTACGCTACATACTGACCTGACCTCATTTCTTGCAGAAATCCTCGTCAAGAACTACGGAGGGAATTGGGAGAAAGTCGAGGCTTCGGACTCGCCCGCAGGGTTCCGGTATTACATCGTAGCCACTGGCCTCGACGGGCTCCGGCGGCGTGTGGAACCTTACGATGTCGTCATGGAAGAATTCCAGCAC
This sequence comes from Streptomyces boninensis, assembly GCF_048572725.1. NCBI lineage: Bacteria > Bacillati > Actinomycetota > Actinomycetes > Kitasatosporales > Streptomycetaceae > Streptomyces > Streptomyces boninensis. The sequence continues at coordinate 2,581,697 of NZ_CP183837.1, read as the reverse complement.
CCTCCGATTGAGATTACGCGCATGATTGCGAATGCAGGCGCCTTCCTGGGTGTGATTTCCTCGACTGAAGGGTGATTTCACGTGATGCAGGGATCGACTGGCTGGCGTGTCCGCACTACAAGCTTGCTTGCCCTGTGGCCGAGTGGACTGAAGGCGTGGGTATCTGATGGCGCAGGATTACGACAGCCAACTGCTCGAATCTATGGCCGTGCAACGACGCGGGATGCGGTGCTGTTCGGGAGTCTGCGGGGGCGGCGGACGCTGGCTGAACGATGAACATTCGCATACCCCGCCATGATTTCCCGGTTGCCGACATGGACGAGGCTCTGGGGCCGATTCTGCAAGCCGCGGAGGATGCGGTTGCCGGGATTGAGACTTCAGAGTTCGACCGGCACGATGCGTTGGATTATTCGCTGAATCTGGCCAAGTGGGCATGCGTATCGGATCCGGAGGTCGGAGAGCTGACAACCTGGGAAATCTGGGTCGCAGCGATGCAGGTCGGCTCAGGATTGTTCATCTCGGGAGCAGCGGAGTGCGGGGCTACCGCGTGCCGGATTGGAATCAAGGGCGAGATCAAGGATCTTCCCGCGACCGGCCCGCAGGAATATTTGCATGCTGGTAATTGGCTCACCGCCTACTATCTGGCAGTGGCTTGCCGTGAAAATGACCGCCTGGACCAGCTTGCAAGAATTCCCGTCTCATTTCTGCGTGCGGCAGGCGTAGAGGTCGACGAGTACGCCTATTCCTGGGTGGAAACGCTGCAGAACGCTTGGTTTCGGCGTCGAGAAACCTGGGATACCTTGGTTGCCGCGATTGATGGCGCAGATCCGACCTCCTCTCGTGTCGCTGGCGCAGACCTTATGGTCAAGATCCTCTGCCCGCCGCTTGAGGCCTTCCACCGCTATCAGCTGCAGGAGCCCGTTGAGTTCAATCGGGCATTGGAGAGGGCCATTACGCGGCATCGCGAGTACTGGAGCCAGGACGAAACGCGGGCCAGGAGTGGTACAGGTCTCGTTGCTTTGGGGCCGTTGGCCATTGCTTGCATGGCGTTCGATGCAGGTATCCCGGTTGAGGTAGAGTCCGAATACCTCCCCAAGCATCTACTTGAGCGTCGGTGGGTGGGTCGGATTCCTGCCCAACTGACCGACGCGCTGAGGCGGTAATGCTACGTACCCTGAGCGACTCAAGATTAATATGAGACGAACGGCGCGCGGGGGTCATGCGGACTCCCGGCGGAATTATCTCAATGCGCCGGAGGGTTGATCATGTCGAAGGTAGCGTAGCGACTGCCAGCTCTCCTGTCGTCTGATGGGCCTGGGGTGAGTCGATGCGTCGGGCGGCAGTGTCGTGCGATGCACCGAAGATACCCCATCGCATGGTCTGTACTGCGCAACGATCTGAGACCCGGTGGTTCACTTCAAGGTATACGAGGGGAGAGTGCCAGTCATCGAGAGCGTCCCCCGTCCCGCCTTTCCTGCAGACAACCCTGCGGTGGGTGGAAATGCTCGGCGTGTGGCGAGCTTGCAGCGAATGCTCAGGCGGCTTGGCGAGTCGGACATGTCGCGGGCGCGGGCACTGAACAGCTCGGTCGTGGTGGCTATGCAGCATTGTTTGGAGGATGCTGAGGCGTCCAGATTCCAGACGTGGGAGGCTTGGGTCACCGCCATGCAGGTCGGCTCTGCCTTGTTCGATGCGGGCACGGCAGTCGAGGGCCCTGTGCCCTGCAGGATCGGAAGCGCAGGCGAGGTGGTGCAGCTTCCCGCGACTGGACCACAGCCTTACCTACATGTGGGGGCCTGGCTCAGTTCGGTCTACCTGGCAACGATCTGCCGCGAGAACGACCGACTGGAGCGGTTGATGCGAGTGCCGGTAGACTTCCTGCGCGCCTCGGGCGCCGACTTCGGCTCGTATCTCTATGACTGGGTGAAGGTGCTGCACGACTTCTGGTTCCGTCGACCAGATGCCATGTGGAGCAGCCTGGTCGATGCAGTCAACGGTACCGGCACTCAGGCGGCGGACACTGTCAACCAGGAGACGATGCTGAAGCTCCTCTACCCGCCGATGGCGCTCTTCCAGCTCTATAACCGGGCTGAGCATGACCGCTTCAATGCTTCCTTGACCAAGTTCCTCACGTGGCACAAGCAGTACTGGACTGCCGACGAGTCACGTACTCAGGATCTCGAAGGGCTGGTCGCCATCCCCCTGCTAGCGATTACGTGCATGGCCTATGACAGCGACTTTCCGATCGACGTCGAGTCCGAGTATCTTCCCAAGGGTCTACTCGACCGGGGTTGGATCGGGGAATACGACACCTGATACCTCTGACGTAGCGGTGATAGCCCCTTGCTTGCTACGTCGCGTCGCGGGAGGAATCGCGGTGTGATCCGCCTAGTGTCGACGGCGGTGGGAGTGGCTTGGTTGAATGACCCTCCTGAAGCCTTCGAGGCGAGAGTTGCACACGTCAGGGGAGAGGGGGGCCGGTGGCACAAGACTATGACAGCCAACTGCTGGAGTCGGTGGCCGTGCGGCGGCGGCGGCTGCGGGATGCGGTGCTGTTCGGTGAGTTGCGGGGGCGGCGGACGCTGGATGAACGATTGGGGCGGGCGTTCGTTGGGATCGTGATCGCTGCGGTGCTGTGTGCGGGGTGTGTTGGGTGGTCTTTCATTTCGCATCGGTTGATGGGGAAGAACGGGCCGTTCAATTCGCCTACGCAGCAGCAGACTCCGTCGCCGGTGCAGCCGGGGTCGGAGAAGTCTGCCGGGGCTTCCGCTGGGCCGTCGGGTCGATGATAGGTTCGGTTCTGTGGTGAATGCCGGGGCGGCTGTTGGCCGGAGTGGATTGAGCCGGGTCACGTTGGTCGGTGATCGGCGGCGGATTGATCTCGTATTGCCGTCCAGTGAGCCCGTGGGCCGACTGCTGCCTGAGGTGCTGGAGCTTCTTGGAGATCGGGCCGGAGCGCGGCCGGAATTGCGGCAGTTGGTGACTGCGAGCGGCCTCGTGTTGGCGCCGGAGTCCAGCCTGGCCGATGCGGGGATCGCCGACGGAGCGGTTGTGAGGTTGGTGCGGACTGCGGATGCACCGGCCGCGCCGATCGTGCATGACGTCGCCGATGAGGCGGCCGAGGATTTGGATGTGCGGGCGTGGCGGTGGGAGCCGCGTTCGCGGCGGATCTCCATGGGAGCTGCAGCCCTGGTGATGGCCTTCGCTGCGGCGGTGCTGGCACGCGCTGAGTATCCGGGTGCGCGGGTGGCGGAGTGGGTGCTGGGGATTGCCGGATTGGTGTTCGTGGTCGGGGCTGTGCTGGGCCGGGCCGGGCGGCGCGGACTGGCGATCACACTGATCGGCATGGGTGGCGTGCTCGCCGGCTACGGGGCCTGGAGCGCGGCCGATGCGCATGATTGGTCGGGCCTGCTGAGGCTGGTCGGGGTAGTGGCAGCCGTCGCGGTGATGTTGTTCCTGCTGGGTGGGTTCACGCCGTTGGGGCGGGGCGGAGTCGTTGCCGGCGGCGCGCTTGCGGTCACCTTGGGCGCGTGGGCGTTGGTGACCATGCTGCAGTCCGGCGGGGAGACCACGGGGCAGCAGGCGCGGATCGGTGGCGTGCTGGCCGTGGGATCGCTGGTCGTTTTGGGTCTGCTTCCGCGCTTGGCGTTGATGGCCTCGGGACTGAGCGCGCTGGATGATCGCCGGGTATCGGGGGCGTCGGTGAGTCGGTATCGGGTGGCCACCGCCCTTGCCGCTACGCATCGCGGGCTGGCGCTGACGACCGTGGCCCTCGCTGTGTCCGTGACGGCGGCGGGGGTGCTCATCGTTCAGGAAACGACCGTGTGGACGGTGTCGCTGGCCGCTTTGGTCGCTGTGGTGCTGATGCTGCGGGCGCGGGCCTATCCACTCACTGCCGAAGTGGTAGTGCTGGGCGCGGCCGGTGCGGTGATGGCGCTGCGGTTGGTGTGGGTGTGGCTGGAGCAGTCGGAGCGGGCGATCGGGCCTATCGCGGTGCTCGTCGGACTCGCGGTGGTGCCCTTGTTGGTGTTGGCGGTTGAGCCGGCAGAGCATGTTCGTGCCCGGCTGCGGCGGATCGGGGATCTGCTTGAGACGGTGGGTGTGATTGTGATGTTCCCGCTGGTGATCGGCATGTTCGGGGTGTACGGGCGGCTGCTCGACACCTTCGCGTAAGACATTCGGGACGTAGTGAAAGGGGTGAGGACGGTGTCCGGCAACGGCTGGCAGCAGGATGTGCGAGGCGGGCAGGAGCAGCCGAACGGCGCACCCCCGGTGGTAGATGTGCGGCAGCAGCCCGTCCCGGGTGAGCCCACGCCGCTGCCCGCCTACGGGCCTCCCTCCTACGCGCCGCCCACACCTGACGCCGCGCCCGCGGCGGCGCAACCGGGGCCCCAGCCGCCACCGCGTCCTTCCGCGGCGCCGGCGGCCGGCCATTTCGTCCCGCCTTCACCGCAGTACGATGCCCCACCTTCGCCGCAGTACGATGCCCCGCCGCGCCCCTCTGATCGCATCCCCGCCCAGCGCCTCGGCGCCGCCGCCTCTGCCACCACGCCGGAATCCCGGCCCGTTCTCCCCCCGGAACTGGTGCGGGCCCGCGCCCGCTCCCGCCACGGGGAAGGTGCGGCCCGGCGCTCCGCGCGACTGCTGGGGCGGGTGTTCACCTCCGCCGGCCGGGCCGTCGGACGCGAGACGCAGCTGGCGCAGCAGATTCAGCAGCCGGTGACGACCGGACGGCATATCGCGGTGACCTCGATCCGCGGTGGTGCCGGGAAGACGACGGTGGCCGGGCTGCTGACGCGCGCCTTCGCGCACTACCGGCACGATCCGATCCTGGCGCTGGAAGCCGACGCCGCCCTGGGCACGCTGCCCGTCCGGCTGGGGGCCAAGGAGGTGCGCTGGTCGTGTGAGGAGCTGGCGCAGATCCTGCACCCGAACATGCAGTTGACGGACGTGACCGGATATCTCGTGCCGTTGGCGGAGGGCGCGTGGCTGCTGCCGGCGAGTCAGGGGCAGATCGGCGCGCGGGTGGATGTGCAGACGTACCGGCTGGTGGTGCAGGCACTTCGCCGCTACTTCGCTGTCACCGTGATCGACGGGGAGACGCTGCCCGGCGAGGTGGCGCGGACCGCGATGAACACCGCGCACGCCCACGTCATCGCAGCCCCGGCGACCGCGGAGGGGGTGGCCGGCACCTTCGAGGTGCTGCGGTGGATGTCCGCGCCGCCGCTATCCCTGGCCCCGCGCACGGTCGTGGTGCTGTCCGCCGCCGCCCCTGTGCCTGGCATCGATGTCGCCAACGCCGCCTGGTATCTCGGCCAGCTCGGGGTCGAGGTGGCCGTGCTGCCCTATGACCGGCACCTGGCCGGGGGCGGGGCGATACGCACAGACCGGCTCGCCGAGCCCACCCGGCAGGCGGCGATCTACGCGGCCGCGGCGGCGATGCAGCGCGCCGTCGGTGTGCGGTGAGGGACGGGCGGCTTTACGCGTCATGAGCCAGATATCCATCCACCGCCCGGCCCGTGCCACCCGGCCGCTGCCGCCCCCGCCGCAGCAGTCGCTGGAGGCGCCGCCGACGCTGCCCGACGGCAAGACCCACAACGCCGCGATGTCGATGCTGCCGATGGCCGGGATCATGGGCTCGGTCGTGATGATGACGATCATCCGCAACAGCCAGTTCGCCGTGATCGGTGCGGTCGTCCTCGTCGCCGCGCTCGTCGGGGCACTGGTGCTGGTCTTCTCCCAGCGGGGGAAGGCGCAGCGGCAGCGCAGGCAGCAGCGCGAGCGGTATCTGGAGTATCTGGAGGAGCAGCGCGAGGCGTTCAGCTCCGCCGAACGGAAACGGCGGGACGCGGCCCGACTGCTCAGCCCGCCCCCGGCGGCGCTGTACGACGTGGTCCGCGACCCGGCCCGGCTGTGGGAGCGGCGCCGCCTGGACGACGACTTCCTCACCGTACGGCTGGGCACCGGGCAGGTGCCGGTGCAGCGCCTGCGCATCAGTGAGCATCAGGGCGGGGCGATGTCGCCGCCGGATCCGTTCATGCTCAACGAGGCCCGCGCACTACTTGCCCGCTTCACCTTCGGCCGCGACTTCCCGCTCACCGCGCCGCTGGATCGCGCCGGGAACGTGTCCATCGTCGGGCCCGACCGGAACCAGGTCGTCAACGTGGCTCGCGCCCTGATGCTCCACGCCGCCGCCGCGCACGCCCCCGACGACGTGGCGATGGCGCTGGCCGTCCCGGGCGTAAGGGAGGAGGAGTGGGTGTGGGCGAAGTGGCTGCCGCACATCCTCGACGATGTCGAGCGGGACGACGCCGGTGCCGCCCGCCGCATCGCGCCCAGCCTGCCCCAGCTGGCCCGGCTGCTGCGCACCGACCTGACCCGGCGAGCCGGCTACGCCGCCGAGATACGCCGTGGGCTGGCCGACCGGGACGCCTTGCGGCTGACCAGCCGTCTGCTTGTGATCGCCGACTGTCACGGCGAACTCGCCACCGAGCTGACCCGCCCCGACGAGGCGATCTCCCTAGCCGCGATGCGAACCACGGTCGTGCACCTCCTGGCGGATCAGGTGCACGAGCCGGACGAGGTGGCGGTCCGTATCACCGTCTCCGGTGACGGCGACATCACGATTACGGACTTGCGCGACACGGACGCCCCGCTGGTCCAGGGCGCGGCCGACGTTGTCAGCGTCCCGGCGGCGGAAGGCGTGGCGCGGATGCTGACCCCGCTGCGGCTGTCCGCCGAATCCCGTAGCGAGGGCACCCCGGCAGCCGTCGGTCAGGTCGACTTCCCCGGGCTGCTGCGCGTCATGGACCCGGCGGCGCTGGACATCGGGCGGCTGTGGTCGCCGCGTGGCGACCGGGCGTTCCTGCGGGTCCCGATCGGCGTCGACGACCGCCGCGAGCCGGTACTCCTGGATCTCAAGGAGTCCGCCGAGCTCGGCATGGGCCCGCACGGCCTGTGCGTCGGCGCCACCGGCTCCGGCAAGAGCGAGCTGCTGCGCACCCTGGTCCTCGCCCTCACCGCCACCCACCCGCCGGAGGATCTGGCGATGGTACTGGTCGACTACAAGGGCGGCGCCACATTCGCCCCCTTCGAGCTGCTGCCGCACGTGGCCGGCGTCATCACCAACCTGGAGAACCAGGCCGACCTCATCGAACGGGTCCACACCTCCCTCGCAGGCGAGGTCAAGCGCCGCCAGCAGGTGCTGAAGGATGCCGGGAACGTCGCCGACATCGGCCACTACGCCGCCCTGCGCGCCAAGCATCCCGAGCGGAAACTGGAGCCGCTGCCGCACCTGTTCGTCGTCATCGACGAGTTCGGCGAGCTGCTCACCGCCAAACCCGACTTCATCGACCTGTTCCTGTCCATCGGCCGGATCGGCCGCTCCATCGGTGTGCATCTGCTGCTGTCCAGCCAGCGCATCGAGGCGGGCAAGCTCAAAGGCCTGGAAACCTACCTGTCATACCGACTGGGACTGCGGACCTTCTCCGCGGATGAGTCCCGTACGGTGCTGGACTCCAAGGACGCCTTCAACCTGCCGCCGCTGCCCGGCTTCGGCTACCTGAAGGTCGACACGTCCGTCTACACCCGCTTCAAGGCCGGCTTCGTCTCCGGCGCCTACACCGCCCCCGACCTACGTGATGCCGCCGAGAGCGACGGACCGCAGGTGCATCCATACGGCACCTACAACACCAGCCGCGACGCCGCGAGCGAGGCGGGCGAGACCGAGCCGCACATGCCCGTACGGGAAACCGGCCCCACCACCATGTCGGTGATGGTCGACCAGCTGCGCACCGCCGCAGAGCCGGTCCGCCGGATCTGGCTGCCGCCGCTCCCGCACGCGCTCACCCTCGACCAGGCCGCCGGCCCCCTCGTCGCCTCCGCTGACGGACTGACCCTGGCCGGAAAGCCGAACCGCCCGATGCGCATCCCGCTCGGCCTGCTCGACGACCCGGAGAAGCAGTGGCAGGGCCAGTGGATCCTGGACCTGACCGTCGCCGGCGGCCACGCCGCGCTCATCGGCGGCCCGCAGTCCGGCAAGACCACCCTGCTGCGCACCCTCGCGCTGTCCCTGGCACTCACCCACACCCCCCGCGACGTCGCCATCTACGGCCTCGACCTGGTCGGCGGCGGACTCGCCGCCCTGGCCCAACTGCCGCACGTCGGCGGCATCGCCTCCCGCACCGACCGCGAACGCGCCGCCCGCACCGTCGCCGAGGTCCGCGGCATGCTGGGCCAGCGCGAGGAGGCCTTCCGGGTGCACGGCATCGACTCCATCGACCAACTCCGTACGCTCCGCGCCCAAGGGAAGGCCGACGAGCTCACCGCCACCGACATCGTCCTGATCATCGACGGCTTCGGTGGGCTGCGCGACGACTTCGAGGAGCTCGAGGACGCCGTCACCGACCTGCTACGCCGCGGCGGCGGCTACGGCATCCACGTCGTCGCCGGGATGCTGCGCTGGAACGACGTCCGCATCGCCAGCCAGTCGATGTTCGGCACCCGCGCCGAGCTCCGCCTGAACGACCCCACCGACTCCTCCATCGCCCGCAAACTCTCCGAGACCCTCGGCGCCGACACCCCCGGCCGGGTCCTGACCGACGGCAAGCTCTTCGCCCAAACTGGGTTGCCCCGTACGGACACCACCCCCGCCCACCGACGACCTGACCACCGCCCTGGAGCAGGCCGCCCGCGCTGCCCGCGCGACCTGGCACGGCGAACTCGCCGCCCCCGTCCGCATCCTGCCCACCCGCCTGCCCGCCGCCAAGCTCCCCACCGTCGCAACCGAGCCGAAGCGCCTCCCCATCGGCGTCGACCAGGACGCCCTCGCCCCGGTCCTGCTCGACCTGGCCGGCACCGACCAGCACCTCCTCGCGCTCGGCGACAACGAATGCGGCAAGACCAACCTGCTGCGCCACATCACCGACCAGCTGGTCGCCCGGCACACGGCCGACGAGCTGGTGCTGGCCGTCTTCGACCCGCGCCGCACCCTGCGCGGCCACATCCCCGAGCCCTACCTCGGCGGCTACGCCTACAACAACAAGCTCGCCACCGGCCTGGCCAACGGCATCGCCGCCGAACTGGAAAAGCGCCTCCCGGACGCCGACAACCCAGACATCGAACCGGGGCAGTTCACCGGGCCCTGCATCGTCATCGTCGTCGACGACTACGACATCCTCTCCACCGCAGGCCAGCAGCCCCTATCCGCCTTCCTGCCGTACATCCCCTCAGCCATCGACATCGGCCTGCACTTCATCGTCACCCGCCGCGTCGCCGGCTGCGCCCGCGCCCTGTACGAGCCCTTCCTCACCGGCCTCCGCGAATCCGGCGCGACCAGCCTGGTGATGACCGGCGACCGCAGCGAAGGCCAGCTGTTCCCCGGCCTCTACGCCTCCCACCAGCCTCCCGGCCGCGGCACCCTGGTCCGCCGCGGCCGACCCCACCAACTCATCCAGACCGCCCTCGCGCAGGAAGCGCCCAAGAGTCTGTGAGCCGCCTGTGACCACCGACGTCGTCGCCCTCACCCCGACCATGCCGGACCCGATGACCCTCCTGGCCGGCCTGCACGCCGGCGGCTCCGACCTCCGGGTCGGCTCGGGAGCCGACGGCGCCGTCATCCAGCTGTGCGGCACAGGAGGCCGACCGCTGGTCTCCATTGAAGCCCCGCTGCTGCTGCAGGTCCCGGGCGAAACCGAACGCCTCCTGGGCGCCAAGAGCGACATCCCCGTCTGGTGGACCGAAGCCCGCGCCTCCACCGCCGTAGCCGAGGCATCCGCCCTGGCAGGCTCCTTCGCCGGCCGCCTCACCGCTATCCTCGGCGGCATCGTCCATCCACCCGAGGCCGCCACAACCGACGTCATCGACCTCCCCGAGGACGCCCACGCCACCACCGAGCCGGAACCGATCGTCGACGTCCTCACCGACTCCACCGCCGTTGTCATCACCGACCGGCCGATCGTCCCGCTCACCACCTCACTGTCAGCGATCCTCGCCGTCACCGCCGAAGCCGAACGGGCGTTGCACATCGTCACCCCACACACCACCCGCCTCACCCAGCCGCTCCACACCGCCCTGTCGGGCTACCCGAACCGCTGGGTCGTCCAAGCCCCGGACAGCGTCTTCTACGACGGCTTCTCCGGCGCGCAGTTGCACTGGCTCGGCGGCACCTTCACACCCGTGGTCGAGGAGGACGGCACTACCAAAGTCGCCGACGCCTTCACCGGGCCGCACGCCACCGGCACGGAGGGCCATCAACTCCTGCTCAGCTACCGCACGCTGCACCCTGCTGACGGCGACCTCGAACTCGGCCTCGCCCTCGCTTGCGCGTGGCAGCACCTCACCGGCAGAGACCCAGCCGGATGGTCCACTGCCGAACCGGTCAACCTGCCCTGGTCGCCACGCGAGCTCACCGAACTCGCCCGCAACCGCGCCCCAGAACCCACCCTCATCACCGCCATCGGCACCCCGAGCCACCCGGCCATCGCGACCAGCCGCATCCGCCCCACCGCCGAAGGCATCGAGGAGAACGTCACCCTCACGCTGGGCTACAGCCTCGACGAGGCCCCACCCCTCGACGCCCTCGAAGCCCTCGCCACCGACCTCAGCACCCACCACCACCTGGTCAACCTACTCGCGACGCTCCGCACCGCCCGAAGCGACCTGACCACCCCACCCCACCTCGAGGCCCCACCGCTCCCGGTCGCCCTCACCCTCGGCCCGCGCGCCATCCGCGACACCGGCCTCGACCGCGCCCTCCACGTCCCCGTCGCCGTCCAGCCGACCCGCCTCAACCCGGCCGCGGACACCGGCGTCCACTACCCCCTCGGCGACGGCACCGACCCGACCGCCTGGGAGACCCTCACCCAGCTCACCGCGCACCTCAAGAATCAGGACTGACGGCCATGTCGACAGAATCCCCCTTGATACGGAGCCTGCGCACGGCTGTCGCATGTGACTTTTCGCGCTACATGACACTCGCGCCGTGGCCTGAGCTGGTCGAGTGAGTCCTGCGTTTCGGCCTACCTGACACTGGAATCGCGCGGTAGTTGGCACCTGCGTTACCTCTTCGAGGCAACTGACACTCCCGGCGCTACTCCGGTCGACCCTCATCCGGTTGGAGTAGTCCTCGCGGTTGATCAGTTCCTTTACGCGCCCGGCGGGAGCGTCCGCTCGCCGGCGACTCCGATGATCAAGGAGACGCCAGACTGACATCGTTGAGCCCAAGGTCGCCATCCGCCAATGTGACGCTTCGCCGCGCACCGCATAGCGGCAGACCAAAACTGAGCAGCACTCGCTATAGTTGGTACACCGCACCCTTTGGCGAGGACCTTGCCGTGTGCACTCGAAGGGGAATGCAAGTTCTCACTTTGGGCCGCTGAGTTCTCAGCAGCCCCGCCAGAACGTAATGTCACCGCCAGCAACACCCCTAGTGAGACTGGACAATTCTACGTCCCTGCTCTCAACCCCCACCTAGGAGGTCGTTCCAGTGGTGCGCACGAATATACGTCACGGCCTGAGACTACTCGCGGCAGCGGCGCTGGTGAGCGCTGTTCTAGTCCCCGGATCTGCGAGTGCTGTCTCCGTGGACTCGCGTCCCACCGGCGCGCAGATCGACTGTTACGCATGGGAAGGCTGGGAAATTACCAGGGCGGACAGAAACACTGAAGTCCACAGCGACCCGTACGACGCGTCTGACGAAGTCAATCTCCTGCCGCCCACAACGTCTGTCCATACGGTTGAGTACTGCATCAACGAGTACGGCAACGTGTGGTATGCGATAGATGTGCCAGCCCCATGGGGCTGGGTATGGTCGGGTGACTTGGCCGGATGCTGTTCGGCTGCCAGCCGTCCCTAGGAACCCGCTCAACCTGCGTTCGTAAATGAGTAAGTGCGACCGGCGACGTCAAGGTATGCCTAGCCTGCGCACTGCCACATTCGATGGGATCTCTGTCGTGCCGAACCAGAGCCAAGCCGTCTTCCTCAATGTCGATGTCGCTGCACTGAGGGAGCAGCTCACCGCCCGCGGCGCCACACAGAACTTGGCACGCAAGCTCCTGAAGCGCCTCGTCTATGACGGCGCAGGCCCTGCAGACGCCGCGCGGATTCAGCTGCGCGACGAGGGCCATGACGTCACCCTGACGCTGTGGTGGAACTACAAGGATCCCCGCAGCGTCGAGCGGAAGGTGCACATTGAGACCGGGGTGTCGGATCTCCGGGCGATGGCCGAGTTCCTCATGACCATCGGCCTGCATCAGTGGCTGAATGAGTCGCATTACCGCGAGGAGTGGCAGCTCGACGACGTTCTGTACGGCTTCGAGACATGGCCCGACCTGCCGGACATGCTCGTCCTCGACGGGCCCGACGCGGAAACCGTCAGGGCAGCTGTGCAGGAACTCGGCCTCGACCCCGCGCAGGGCCGCAGCCAGTCCGTAGCAGAGATCTACCGCACCGAGCTGGGCCGAGACATTAATGCCCGATACACGAGCACCCGCTTCACCGACCCAGAGCGGGCCTGACAGACGAACGTCCGGGGCTCGGACGCTCCTCGTCGGCTCCGGCATACTCGCGGTCCCAGTACAGCGGTCCGCCGCCTCGTGGCCCTCCAACACGACCTGCATGCAATGCGGGAGCGCACCGTCGAGCAGGCTGCCGCCGATTGCTGATCGCCGAGCTCATGTGTTCGGGACGCAGTCGCCTGGGTCCCCGGACGCTGTCGGTGGCGTCGGCCAGACTGTTTCGCATGGGCTCGTCATGGAAGCGCCCCGACGCTTACGGGAGATATTCGGGACTCGATGCCTCGGCTGCGGGGAGCGCCCTGGCGACCTCATCGATCATGACCACTTCTCCGGGATCGTCCGCGGAATGCTCTGCCGGGTGTGCAACTGGCAGATCGACGACTGCCCGCACGTCGACGGCTGCAGCTGGGCCGACTATCTCAACCGTCGGCCGGCGCTGCCGCTGCGCCTGCTGTACCCGGACCGGCGCAACGCCTGGCGGAAGGACCGCGCGCAGATCGAGCACCTCGGGTTCGACCCCTATCTCGGCTCGCTGAGCGCGTGAGGTTGGGCACAGGGCGATGGACTGGCTTGCTCGTCTCCGGCTGGTCGGCGCACAGTGGCTATTTCCTGCCGCTTCTGTCGATTCAGCGCAACAAGGATAACAACATCATGGGCATGATCCGCAAGACCACCTCCGTCTTCACGGCAGGTCTCGTCGACTTCCGCAGCGACAAGGAACGCACCGCCCGCAAGACGGCCAAGGGCGCCCGCTACGCCAAGCAGTCCGCGAAGCAAGCCGCCAAGCAGACCGAGATCATGCAGCAGCAGACGCGGCTGATGCAGCAGGCCGCCGCCGCGCAGCCCGCCGCGGCTGTCGCTCCCTATCCAGCCGGGGATGTCGCCGCCCGGCTGGCTCAGCTGGACGACCTGTACCGGCAGGGCATGATCAGCGCGGAGGAGCACGCCGCCCAGCGCACCCAGATCCTCGCCGCTATCTGAACCAGACCGCGTCCGCACGGCTCGCACCGGCAGACCGGCGTGAACCCTCAGTGAAGATCAATAAGGTGCGAGGTGCGGCGGGCGGACCATCAGCGCATCCATGCAGAGGAAGACATGCAGCCTGACCTCGGTCCGTTGACCGTCCAGCGGCTCACCGGGCAGGAGCCCCTCCATGCTGGCGAACACCGGCACGGCACCGTCGCCGACTTCTGGCGCTGGGCCTGCTCGGACCTGGCTAGCAACACCATGCGCGGCATCCTGGCCGAGTACCTGGTGGCGCATGCCCTGGACGCAGCCACCGGCACCCGCCAGGAGTGGGACGTGGTGGACATCCGCAGCCCAGAAGGATGGCGAGTGGAGGTGCAATCTTCCGCCTATCTGCAGACCTGGGCGCAGAGTAAACCGTCCAGCATCGGCTTCTCGATCGCGCCCGCCTCCGGCTGGGACGCCCAGACGGGCAACTACTCGCCGGAGCAGCTGCGCCGCTCGGACGTCTACGTCTTCTGCGTCCTTAACCATCAGGACAAGCAGAGCCTGAACCCCCTCGACCTCGCGCAGTGGGACTTCTACGTGCTCGCCACCCGGGTACTCGACGAATCTTGCCCCCGGCAGCGCACCATCAGCCTGTCCAGCCTCCAGCGCCTGGCCCCGATCCGGACGGGCTACGCGGGCCTGCGCCAGGCCGTGGCCTCCTGTGCGCCGGACCCGGCTGAGACCGCCCCGGCAGAGTCGGCCAGCCGGCTCGGCGAGATACCGGCGCCGCCAGCGCCGCGGCCGCGGTCCGCGGGGCGCTGAAGAAGGCGGTCCGGGAGAAGCGCACGACCTCGTGGCAGCAGCCGCACCGCCAGCTCGGCTCGGCGCTGCCCAAGCTCGATCCGGGCGAGCAGAACCGGGTGCTGTGCCAGGTAGAGGACGTCATCCCGGATGACGAACCTCTGCTGCTGGTGCTGCTGGCAGCTGAGGAGCCCAACGGGCGGGTCTGCCGGCAGGTCTCCAAGGAGCTCGGGCAGCAACTCCCCGCCGAAACACAGAAGCTGGCGGAGCGCTGGGAGAGCGAGAGCGAGCGCCTCTTCCAGGCATGGCACCAGCGTTGAGCGGGTGTCGAGGGCCGCCACCGGTGGCTGCCCTCGACACCCACGCGACAGCAGGCTGCCGGGTCTGCCGGAAGCCCATGTCCATCAGGCCTACCGGTCGTCCTCAAGCCCTCGACCTGACCGATCAGGTCGAGGGCTTGAGGACCGTCTCGCGGCTGATTCTGACGGCGGGAAGCGACCGCGGGCACCCACCGCGACCGGCACTCGGCGTGCGACCTGGTACCAGGAACTGCGGAAGGAGCTATGGAACTGGGGATTGAGCACTGGCGTCGATGTCCGCGCCGTCAACCGGTCTGACAGTCGAACTGGGTGCGGACATCGGCCTGCCGGCCGCGACGCCTGGGCACTACCGTGGCCAGAGGCGCCGCCGCACCCGGCCAGTCGCAACCCGGGGCACGGCAAGGGCACTGGCTGCCGCCGTATCCCCGGCGGGCGAGCGGCCAGGGCCGCTTCGACTTCCTGCGCCTCCGTGTCAGCCCGCCTCTTTCCCGGCCGCGGGCACCGGGCTAGTCTCCCGCAGATGGAAGACGATCACGCGACGGTTCCGGTCGTCAGGTCGGCGCACCTGTGTGACGGAGTACACCTCAGCTACTTCGACGTGAGCTCCACCGCTCCATCGAGAAGTGAGTGCGTGGTCATCATGCACGGGTCCGGCAACCGCGACACCAAGGAGACCAGCCTCCCGCTCGCGAAAGACCTCGCCGCATGCGGGCACCGTGTCATCGGCCTGGACTTCAGCGGCAGCGGAGACAGCTCGGGAACCTGGTCGGCGACGACCATCAACGGCCGCCAGCAACAAGCCACGACACTGCTAGCCAGTCGACTGCCTGCAGAGACTCCGCTGCTCCTGATCGGGTTCAGCCTGGGCAGCCAGACCTCCGTCGATCTCCTTGAACACTTCGGCAAGCGCATCCGCGGCATGGCCTTGTGCGCGCCGGCCGTCTTCTCGACGGCGATTCGCGATGTCCCGTTCGGACACCCGGACATCCTGGAACTGGCCTACGGGCAACCGGAGGAATGGCCCGAGGCCCCAGCGCTCGAGGCGCTCGCATCCTTCCCGGGCAGCATTGTCCTCGCGCTCCCAGAGCACGATGACACTGTCCCCGCCGAGATGACGGCACTCATCCAGAAGGCGCTGCAACGCCGCCCCCAAGCGGAGACGCTGGTGTTCGGCGGTGCCGACCACTTGCTCGACCAGTGGCTCGCGCAGCACCCGCACGACCGCAAGAGGCTGCTCGAGTCCCTGCTGCCACGGCGCGGCAGCGACGGGTAACGCCGGCGCACCCCGGCCCCGAACGTGATGGTGGCCGCGTCTGCTGCCGGCCGTGAGGTCGTACACGGTCACCGGGACACCGCGGTCGGCGAGGTTGGTGCGGATCAGCGGTTCGATCCGGTCCCATGATCCGCCGGCCAGGCCGGCGCCGATGCGCGGCATGTGCACCGAGGCTCCGAGCACCAGCGCCTGGTCGTGCAACGCGGCGAGCGCGATGCCGAGCGCCTCATGCCGCACCGGCGGGGTGCCGTCCACCGCGGGACGAATACTGTGCTGGCCGATCATGGCTGGCCGATCATGTTCGCCACCCACAGCTCTCGGCGACGGGCACCAGCTGTACCGCGCCGATTGGCCACCGGTCCGCGCGCGGCGCTCCGTACCAGGCGCGGTATTCCGCCTCGGGCGCCGGCCAGCAACGCATGATCGCCAGGACGAAGCCCGCCCGGAGAGGGCTTGGCACTACTCGGCGACCGTCCGCCTTACCGACACCCTGACCGAGGGCGGTGCACCGGCTGGAGACCTGCGAGGACGAGGACTTCGGCACCATCTCGCTGCTGGACTCGGAGCTCGCGGCCGAGCTGGAGGAATGCGCTGGACAACACTAACGGCCATCGCCTGCTACCTATCACCCTGGCGGGTGCGGTGGGTCGGCTCGATCACCGGATCGAGAGGGCGGGGTGGAGGGGGCTGCTCGCGGGAAGGGGCCGCCGCGTGGTGGCCGCACCGCACGCCGCCAGAAATGGGGAAGGACCGCAACTGAGCACGCGCCCCCTCGTCGGATGGCGGGGTCTGGACGTGGCGCAATAATTTCGGGACCATCGCTCTATGCTTCGTTTTCGTAAGCGCTCGAAAGATTCGATTCAGAATGAGATTGTCGCCCGCGAAATGCGTTCCTTCTTCAGGCAACTTCGCGGAAAGGTGCGACAAGATCCCAGGGAAGTCGCGCTCGCCTATGGTAAATACCTGTGGGACAGTAAGGCCGAGAGCGTCAAGGCAGAAAGGCGCCTTCGAGATTCGAAATTTTACGTGGGGATCTCGACCGCCGAGTACGGATTCGAGGATCTAACAAAAAAGGTCCCCCTGATCGCGGACACGTTGCTGCTCTCTCATGATCGTCGAGATTCTAATGCCTGTCTGCTGAGGCGGGAAACCAGCGACCTCTCACCGGGGAGGTTTTCGGGCGATGGCTTGGATAGAGAAACTAATATCGAAATGGAGACGGTGACCAGCTATATGCACTGCCCGTCTCTCTCAACACTCGGAAGCTGGATTCTCGGTTCTGAGCCCTTGATGAAGGCCGGGCTTGCTTGGTATCTCCCCACCTATTCAACCCAGACGAGCGGCTTCAGCACCTCCCCGGCGGACCCTGACGGGGTGTACGTGGGAGACCGGGAGCACGCGTCAGCCATCGACTACCTCGTACGCGACGGCAGGGTGATCGATGGCGCAGGCGTGAGGCCGGAGAAGAGCAAGTATGTACGGCCGATCCTGGAGATCGAACTCCCATTCCTGGAGAACGTCCCTCTGGGAGACTTCTCCCGGATCACAATCGAAGAATTCGACTCCTATGCCTCAGTCCGTCGATACATGAGGAAATCATTCCGCTCGCTCGGAGACGCACTCAACTCCGTCGACTCGCAGTTGGCGCTGGACGCGATTCGCGACGAAATCGAGGAGCAAGTAAGCATTTCGGCATCGCAAATGGAGGCGGCCTCACGCGGAACAGTTCTGTCCGCCCTGGAGGTGGGTGTAGGAACCGTTACGGTGGCGCTCTCTGCCGTTTACAGTCCAATATTCCAGGAAGTTATTACCGCTCTCGGGGTCGGTGCGACAGGTGGAGCGGTGTGGCACCTCCTGAAGGTCAAGGAGGAGAATAATAGGCGAGCGGCTGAAGGCCCTGACTGGACTTATGTATGGTCCCTGCAGCAAGTGAGCGAGGCGAAGAAGAGGCACCGCGTCAACGCCCCTGATTGAACTTGAAAGCCTGCTGTCGACCGTACGCTGGAACCATGAGGTACGCACAGGGGCGAAGGGTGCTGAGGGACGCGGGCGTCCATCGGGCCACGCCGTAGATCATCTTCTGGTGCGTGCTGGCACCCACAGCAGCCACGATCTGGAAGGTGGCACCGGCCACTCGGGCGGCAGAGGGGCGTGAACCCGCCTCTCCGTTGAAAGGGGCGCTCGAGTAGCGCGGCTCGGCGACCCGCGGGACGTCAGCGCAGTTCGTACCCGCGGAGATCGAGGTAGGCGCCCAGCAACCGCACAAGGGCCGTGTCGGCGGCCTCGGTTGAGCGGATGGCCAGCGCCAGCTCGTGCGCTACGGCACCGATCGCCGGGTCTTCCGTACTCGCGGTCGGGTCGGCGCGCAGGAGCCGCAGGGCGGCGCCCGCCTCGCGAGCCGTGGCGAAGAATGCATCCAGGTCAGCGGCGCCGGCGAGCAGTGCTGCTGCGAGGCGATGCAGGCGGGTGCCCGGTGGGTGCCGCTCGGTGAGCCAGTCCGCCGGGTCGTCCACGGCGAGCTGCTGGCGCAACAACTCCGTGCCGGGCCCGAGGCGGTGCGCTGGCGGGCTCATAGCCGTTGCCATGGCCGGCCAGGGACGGTGCATCTGCGTCCGACGTCGTTCCTGACAGCCACGGCTTCATCTGCGGGCCAAGGACACGGCCTCAGGGAGGTCATCAGCGGCCTCCGCATCCGGCGTGACCGCAATCGCAGCCCTCGTCCTCGGTGCAGTCGCAGCCACAGCTGCCCGCCGGTGACCTCGGATTGAGGGTGATGCGGGGTGCCGAGGTGTGCCGACGGCGGGAGGACGGGCGGGCGGTGGGGTTCAGCACGTTGGTTGCCCGGCGAAGGATGTTCAGCTGGACGGTGTGGCCGAGGGTGTTGATGCGGTCGAGTCCTGCAGTGAGGCGCGGGTCGGTGGTGCCGGAGCAGGGCCAGCCTGCGGCGGTGATGAGCTGGAGGGCGGCCTCGGCGTGCAGCCAGTCGGCCAGCGTGCGTTGCTGGGCCGCCGGGCGGTGAGGGTGGAGGTTGCGGGCGGCGGCATACGCGGCCTCGTGCAGGATCGCGTCGAGGGTGTGGCGGTCGCCAGGGACGATGTCCACGGCGGTGGTGGTGCGCTGCAGCACTTGGTGGACAAGGCGTCGTACCACGGTCAGTGGGAGATGAGTGCTCATGAGGATCGGCCTCCGGGGCGGCTGGGTGCGACGGCTGCCGGTTACGGCATGGGGCCGTAGCGGCAGCGGCTGGTGTGGGCTTCGTCGTTGTGGAAGTCGTCGGGATAGCTGGCCGTAAGGGAGTCGGCGAGGGCTGAGCCGAGGTCGGCGAGGTGGCCGATCGTGGCCACAGGTACGGCGCCGCCGCATTCCGGGCAGGCGTCGAGGAGTTCGAAGGGCTCGTCGTGGAAGGCGCAGTCGCGGAGCAGAAAGCTGTAGTGCGAGCCGGTGGTGGGGCAGGTGGCGGTGGCGATCACGGGTTCGCCGGGCAGGGTGCGGCGGCGTAGGTGGTCGGGGTGGACGTCGATCGCCTCGGGTTCGAGGCCGAGGAGGCCGGCGAGGCGGATGGCGACGGTGGCCATTGCGGCGCCGCGCCAGGGGCCGTACGGGCTGCGAGTACGGCCGTGCGCGATGAACGCGGCCGCATCGCGGGCTCGCTTGCCCAGCGACTGGTTGGGTTGTGGGTGCGGGGCTAGTTGCCTGGTCATGGGGGAAGTCCCTTCTGGCGCGGCGGGCGGGGAGGGCCGGTTCGGTTCGCCGAGACCCGGGTGGGGGTCGGTTAGTGCGTGGCTGCGAGGGCGGTGGTGGCCGCTTTGGCGATGGCGGTGATAGCGCTCGCCGGATTGCTGAGGATCACGGTGGTGGCGCCGGGGAGCGGGCAGGGATCGTCCTCGAAGGCGAGCCACAGCACGGCACAACCGGTGCGAGTCAGAGTGGTGATGCGGTCGGCGGCACGGGCTGCTTCGCCGTCGCTGTAGTAGCCGTCGGAGGCGATGACCAGCAGCCGACCCGCTCCGGGGGTGGCCAGGTCCAGGGCCGCGGTCAATGCGTCCGTGGCCTCGGCGAGGCGGTGGCCCATGCCTTCGGCGCGCAGTTCGGTGACCTGGGTGGGGGCGCCGCCGGGCGCGGTGATGGCGGTCAGAGCGCGGTCGTAGGCGACGGTGGCGGCGGCCGAGTCGGGGTCGGTGAGCGCGGTGGCCTTCGCGAGGATCCAGGCGGCCGAAGCGATCGGGGCGGTGGCGGCGCCCATGGAACCGGAGATGTCCACGGCGATGCCGACCCGCAGTGGAGGGGTGGGCGCATGGCGGCGGCGGGCGGCCAGCCACGGCTGGGCGGTGGGAGTTGCGCCTGCGGCTCGTTGGGCGTCGCGGGCCAAGGCCGCGCGCATCTGCAGCCGTCCGGGCGGCACTGCCGATGCGGTGGTGATCGCGGTGCGCTCGCGGTAGGCCGCCTGCCGCAGCGCGCGGGCGAGTTGACCGGCCGCCGCCTTCTCCGCACCGGTGGGTGGACGGGTGCCGCAGATCGGGGTGCGCACCCCACGCGCGGAGCTGCCTGGACGGGGGATGAAGGGGCGGCTGCGGCCGGGTGCGAAGACCTTCTCGGCAATCTGGGCCGCCTGCTGGTGCCGTGCCGCCTGCTCGGCCTTTGCTCGTGCCCGCGTGGCGGTCGCCGCCTTTGCCGCTGCTCGGGCCTGCGATTCGGCCTGCTCGTTCGCAGTGACCTCGCCGATGGCTGCGGTGATCGCGGCCTCCAACGCCTCCGAACCCGCACTGTGGGTGCCGTTGCCGAAATGGGGGGCGTGCGTCTCGGGGGTGATGCCCACCGCCTCGCACCAGGCGCGGCCGTGCTCCAGCATGCCCGTCGCGTCGGTGTCGGCCGTGGCGTGTGCCGCCGTCCAGATCGTCTGCAGGGTGGCCAGGGTGTCGGGGCCGAGGAGGGTGGTGACCACCTGTTCCAGGGCATCGGTTTCGTCTGGGTCGAGGACTCCGGTGTCCCGGCGTGCCAACAGCAGTCCGGACGCCGTGGCGGCCTGCCAGTTGCTGTCGAATCCGCCGGTGGGCAGGCTGTCCATGACCAGGGTGCGGATGCAGGCGCGCAGATACGGGCGGTCGCCCGGGCGGCGGGCCAGGTGGGCTGCCTCGGCGCGGGATTCTTCCAGGACTTCGGCGGCCTGATGGGCGGCGGTGCCCCGGACTGACGGCGGGGGCTGCCAGCGGGAGTGGGCAGCATGCGCGGCCTCGTGGATCAGCGCGCCCCAGGCGGCCGGATAGCGTTCCTCATCCCCTACCTGGTCAGGGTTGATGCTGGCCGGGTGCAGCGGGGTGAAGCAGGCGGTGTCGATCTCCAGCTCGGCGGTGGCGTCGCAGAAGGCGGCCGGTGCGCCAGAGCTGGTGCCGGGGGTGCAGGTGACCATCACATCGTTGCGGCCAGCGATCGTGGGCAGGCGGCCGCTGAGGGCCGCGGAGATCCGCAGCCACTCCCCGGTACGCGGATCGGGCGGGGGCTCCCAGGCCGGGCCGCCGTCATCGGCCCACCGGGCCAGTGCGGCCTCGGATTCGGTGACCGGCGGCGGGGCGGGGAGCAGGTGCGTGGATACGGCCATGATGATCGACTCCTTCACCGGTGCAGCGCGAAGCGGTACGGGCTTGGGCTGGTGGGCGGTTAGAGCTGGTTGCCCAGGGCCAGGGCTGTGACGGGTTTGCCGAGGGCTTTGGTGACGATCTCGGCGACTACGTCGCGGTCTTCCAGTGGGGCGACGCCGACGAGATTGGCGAAGGCCGCCTCTACCCCGAGCACGTCGGCGATCTTTTGGAAGGCGAGGAGTTCGCGTAGTTGCGGGCACCAGCCGATCTCCCCGGATTCCTGCCGCTTGGCCAGGTGCCGGGCCACCCGTACTGCAGTCCGGTTGATCTTCAGGCTGGTGGCGAGGTCGTAGTCGGAGCCGACTTGGATCTGTACCGAAAACCGGGACGCCAGGGCCTCGGTCAGCACGGCACCGTGGACCCCGGGATTGTGTCCGGCGATCACGTAGAACCCGTCCGCCGCGGTGATCGTCTCGCCCTTGTGCGCCTTGACCTGGATCTGTCGTCGGCCGTCCATCGCCGGATACAGCGCTGCGAGGACTTTCGGAGAGATCAGGGTGGCGTCGTCGATCAGCAGCGCGCGGCCCCGCTGCATTGCTGTGACCAACGGCCCGTAGATGAACTCGTAGCCGCCGTCGTCCTTTTGCGTGTACTCACCGATCAGGTCACCGACCGCGGTGTCACCGTCCCCAGCCACCGTGATCAGATCGTCGAAGGCCGCCTCGATCAGGGACGTCTTGCCGGTGCCCGGCGGCCCGTACAGCAGCACCGGCACCTGCGCGGTGCGGAGTTTGCGTAGCGCGTCCACGTCTGGCATCGCCGCCAGATCGCGGGGGTGGTACGGCTGGCCATTCGGCCGCAGCACCGGCGCCGGACGCCCGGAACGCGCAGGCGGCGGTGCGGACGTACCCGCGCCGGACACACCCGGGCTCGTGTTGCCGGTGCCGGACGGGCCGTGGTTAACCGCCGCAGCGGGGGCTGCCGGGGGCGGGGTGGGGTTGGCGGGTGCTGTACCGGCGGGGGCCGGGGTGGTGGCCCGGTAGGTGCGTGGCCGGTCGCAGGTCCGTTCGGCATGGCCGTGCGCTACCAGGGTTTCGCATGCGTTGCCGATGGCGCCGCCGGAATGCCCGAGTTTCTTCGCCAGTTCGGTCACCGTGAATGAATCCCCTGACTGTGCTGCCATAGTGCGGTGGATGTGCATACGCAGTTGCCCCGGGCGGGCTTTGCCGCCGCTTCCCATCACGGGCCCGGCGGGCAGGTTCGCAGACATGACTGACCTCTTTCGCCTTTCACGGATTACGGGGAACGGGCTCGCTGTCGGGGAGTCCGAGTGATGGGTGGCTGGTGCCGCCCGGCCCGGGGAAGTGCGGGCGGCACCAGCGCTTTCGGGGGTTACAGGTCCCGCGTGCGGGCGCGGGCGGATTCCACGTTCGGGCAGAATTCCTGCGTCAGCGTGTAGGTGTCATCGGTCAGGTCCGCCCGGTCCACGATCAGCCGCACCGGGGCGGTGGAATCACTGGGGCGCAAGTCCTCAGCGATCACCCAGGTGGTCGCTGGCTCACTGTCATGGGTGTAGGAGTCCACCACCCGCAACCGGGCAGCTGACCAGCGCAGTTCGTTTGCCAACCGGCGGGTCTCTTCGTTCGCCGGACGCTGATCAGTGCGGGCGATGAACCCGTCCGGGTCCGCGCCCCGTTCCGTCAGCCAGCCGTGAGCGAACGGCATGATCGCTTCGTCGGCACGTTCGGCGGTGAACGTGCCAGTTGATACGTCCCGGCGGATGTGCACGGCCACCAGTGACGGGCCGCCGGGGACATCCGCCCACACCGCGGAACCGTCGAAGAACACGTAGTAGCTGCGCGCCCAGTCCGTGCTGTGCTGCTCACTCAGCAGCACGTACACGTCAGAATTAAGACTGAAGTCGTTGGCGATTTCATCGGACTGCATGTTGACGGACTTCAGGTCATCCACACGGAATTCACGCACGGCAACCACTCCTACGTTCCTGGCCGTTCATCCTTTTCCCGGACTTCTCTTTTCCGGGAACAATTTAAATATAGCTCGAATCCGGGTCACGGTGAAGCCTTTTTTGGGCTCGATAATCAAGGAATTCTCGTGAATTCTCGACGCTTTTAATCGAGTAAATTCGTAAAGAGTCTTGGGAACGGTCGTCCCCGCAGGAATCACGACCGATCCCAAGCCGGAAATGCCCCGAATTCCCGTGCCCACCGCCCGCCGCGGCCCACCGCCCGCCGCGGCCCACCGCCCGCCGCGGCCCACCGCCCGCCGCGGCCCACCGCCCGCCGCGGCCCACCGCCCGCCGCGGCCCACCGCCCGCCGCGGCGGCACCTGCGGCTACGCCGGGTGCCGCCGCGCCTTCGATCTGCGTTAGTGATCACAGCAGTAGGGGTGTTGAAGGCATGGGCCGGCGAAGGGAGGGATGTATGGATGAGGGAACGTATGGTGATGATTCGGCGTGGGATGCGGGATCGTAGGCGCGTATGCGCGCCGCCGCACGCGCGCCGGCAGTTCAGCACCGTGGATCGAGTGACGTTTCCCGTACCGATATACAGTCGGGTCCGGCTGCGCGTGGCACAGAGGCCGCCGGCCTGCGTTGGCCGGCCCGCCAGGGTGCTCCTGTCATAGCGGGACGTAGAAGTGGACCCGCCCTTGCGGAGCAGCGATTGGACCTGGGAATGGACTTTCCCTGTTACTGGCGCCGTGGCGCATCTTCTGGCGCAGAACCCTCAGCCCTCAGCCCGTCGAGCTCGCTGCGCGATGCTGCTCCAGCTGGTCACGGGTTGCGGCGTCCGGCTGGACTCCGATTGCGGCGAGGTGTCGGTCCAGGCGGTCGTAAGCACGGGCGGCAGCCTCGGGACGGCCGGCGGCTTGGTGCAGGCGGATCAGGCGTTGGCAGGCGCCTTCGTTGACCGGGTCGAGGGCTGCGGCTCGTTCCAGGAGTTCGGTGGCGGCCGTCGTTTCTCCGGTGTCGCTGTGGTGTTCAGCCAGGAGGACCAGGGCGTCGACGGCCTGCCGGTGCAGGCGTTCACGGAGGGCGTCTGCCCAAGGGTAGTCGGCTCCTTCGCAGAGCGGACCGGCGTATAGGGCGGTCGCCTCACGCAAAGAAGCGAGGTGACGGTCCGAGCCTCCCGCCCGGGCCGCCGCATCGATGCTGGTGGTGAAGTCGTGAACGTCGGAGGTGACGAGTTGAGGGTCGAGGCGGTGCCGGTCGGTGTGGTGGAGCACGAAGGCTGCCTCGTGGTGGCTGGTGGCAGCACGTAGAACCCGGCGTACGGCGCGGCGGAGGTTGGCGAGTTCGCGCTTGCGGCGTTCCGGCTCCGGGGCCAGGCGGAGGTGCTCAGCGAGGGCATCGGTGCGTACGCCGTCGGGATAGGTGGCGAGGAGCGAGAGGAATTCTTTCGTGCGGCCCTTTATGCCGTGCTCGTACTCACCGCCGTTCGCGGTGTGCAGGGACAGTCCGCCCAGGAGACGGATCTGGCACGACGGGCCGACTGACTTCCTCGTGTCCGGGCAGGTGCTGGTGCCCGTACCGCTGTCGCCCGGTTGATTGGGCTCCCCGGTCGTTGAGCGGTGCTGCTGGCGTGGGCGGGCTACTGGCCTGCCTGCAGCGGGCGTAACCGGTGCCGCAGGGGCGGCCCTTCGCGGCTGGGGCGGCGTGGGCATTGCCGACCTGCACAGCGTGAGGATGTCCCGGGCGTCCCTTTCGGAGACGGTGAACATGCTGCTGTCGAAAAGCGGGCCAGTGGACGGAACGCCGCTGATGGTGCCGTCGAAGGCCAGCTCGGCGTGGCGTGCGAGGCGCGGGGTTTCCAATGCGATGACGGCCAGGCGCTCACGGGCAGCACGGGTCACGAGCTCGGCGAGTCGTGTGGTGGTGCCATGGTGAGGACCTGTGGCGATGAGCAGGATCGTCGTCGGCGAGCGCACTGCGGTGGCGGAGGAGGACGGGAAGGCGGTGTCATCGGCCTGCCGGGTGTGCTGGAGCAGTTCGCGTTCAGCCAGGGCACACGCGTGATCGTCGTCCTCGGCCAGCACCAGACCGGGCAGTCCGGCGAGAAGGTCTTCGGCGCCGGGCAGTAGGCGCATCGCCAGCGGTCGCGAGCAGATCAGATGGGTGGAGGGCGGTGCCGGATGCAGACGCTGAGCGGCGGTGGCTACGGCGACGGTGAGCGCCCGGAGCATCGCTGGTGCGCCGGGCCCGGTGAGGCTCCAGCCACCGGGGGTGGCAAGGACGTCGACTGGGATCTCCTGGCCCTGGCATACGGCGATCATGATGCTCCCGGGGATTGCCGGAGCCGAGGTCGGAGCGGAGGCCTCGTCGGCCTCGGCAGTGCCAGGGTCCGTATCCGATCGGTTCCCCCGGTCGGCGAGGTCCGCGTGATTGGCACTGAGCACGGCGGGAGCGAGCGGTTCGACCTCGGCTGTCAGGTCTGGGGTGCGGCGTCGGCGGGTGTGGGCGCGGGCAAGGGCGATTGCGGCGGTGATGCCGGCTGCTGTAGTCAGGCCGATAAGACCGGCGTTGCCGATGCTGATCGCGCCCTGCGGAGCGGGGCGTCGTTCGGTGCCGCTACTCGGTGAGTCTGGTCCGGCTGTTGCGGACGGGGCGTGGGGAGCCGCTGGTTCGTCGACGGTTAGGGGCGGTGATTGCTCCGGTCCGGGCTCGGCCTTCGGCGGTGCGGGTGACCTGGGCGGTGACCCGGCCGAGGTGTCGGTACGAGCCTCAGCGGGGAGCCGCAGGTGCCATCCGATATCGATCAGGTCGGGATCGGTAAGGCGGCGGCCGTCCGGCTGGATGATGTCCTTGCTGAGCGCGTAGATCCGTGGCCAGCGCACGCCGTCACCGAGGTGGGTGTCAGCGATGTCCCACAGCGTGTCGCCGGGGCGGACGATGTACTCCACCGGCTGCCGCTCTTCCGGATTCTCTGCTGCAGGCTGCGGACTCTCCGAGCGGGAGTTGACCGTGGCGGCCTTCGCTTCCCCAATCTGGAGTGCTTGCGACGTGAGCACCGCCGAACTGGGCGGATGCATAGGGTGGCCGCCGGCCGCCACCTGGTGCGGGCGGAGGATGGAGAGCAAGGCGAGCAGCAGACCACCGACACACAGGGCGGCCATGGTCCGCGAAGCGGACAGTCCCTCCACGTGCCGGTCGTGTGCCTCCTGATCGAGCCGGACCAGCTCAACGTGGGAGACGTACCAGACCACCTCCCGGACCACGGCGCAGACGAAGGAAGCCCAGAGGTACCAGCCGACCAGCACCAGCAGCCAGATCAGGAGTGGGTCGGCCACCGGCGAGGAAAGCCGCAGCCACAAGTCGTCGAGGGAGGTGACCCCTTCTTCCGGCCACGGAAGCCCGCCACCGGCGTACCACAACACGCACGGCACGCCGGCGATCAGCACGAGCAGGCCGCATCCCCTGGAAAGGGCGGTCACGAGGCGGCGCAGTCGGTGGCCCGTGGTCAGCGGCGGCGAGGGCGTTCGCATGGGATCACATCACTGACCTTCATTTGTCTGGTGCGGGCCTCGCTGGGCTTCGGCGGTGGCCGTGGCGGTGGTGACCAGCTGCCGGACGCCGACGAGCTGGAGTAGTTGTGCACGCTGGTGGTGGGTGACGGTGACGTGGACTCTGTTGCCTCGCACCGCAACGTCGGCCGCGTCTCCTGTACCCGCGACGTACGCCCGAGCGGCGCCGACGGCCTTGCTGGCGTCTAGGCGGACGCGTTGCTCGTCGCGGAGGAGGCGGAGGTCAAGCTGCTGGGCGCCGGTGCGGGCGGCTTCCTGGGCGTTGTTCAGGGCACGGACCTTGCCGGCGAGGGCGAGGCCGCCGTCGATGACGATGCCGGCGAACATCCAGCCGATGAGCACCGCGCCGAGCACGAACACCGTGACCTGTCCTTGGTCGTCGCCGCGGCAGCCGGTACGTGGCGGCCGGCTCCCGATCATGGCTGGCTCCGGAACGTATCCACGGGTGAAACGCTCGTCCCCGTGATCGTCGTCGTGCCCGGTACGAAGCCGGAGCCGATCAAGTCCCCGACAGCGACTGTGCAGCTGAGCCGGGCGCGGACCTGCGTTCCGGGCCGCAGTCCGGCGTGCGATAGAGCGAGGTGGTGGGCCCGGCACGAGGGGCCATTGCCATTCAGGGCCGCCCCGACGACCTTTCGGGCTTCGGTGTCGGCCTCCCCAGCCGTGTGGGCGAGGGAGGCGGCGCGGGCAGCCTGATGGGCCGTATCCCCGACGAGAAGGCGGGCATCCGCAAGACGTCCCAGGGCGATGACGACGAGCGCGATGAGCACCAGCAGTGGCGTGGCGGCGATCAGCTCGACGGTGGCCGAGCCGCCCTCCCGGGTGGTGCGCTGCATGGTCAACCGCCTTCGTTGACGTCGACGAAGCGATCGACCGGCCCTGCAGCCCGGCCCGTAGCAGGCAAATGCAGCCAAGGAGCCACGCTGATCACTTCTCCCTTGATCGTCACCCGGGCCTCGGTGGCCGACCGGGCTGCCGTCACCTGCGGCCTCTGAAGTACGCGCTCTCCCACGGCTCCGAGCACCTCACGGGCCCGGGTCTGCCCGGCTGCCGCGCTGCCACCGTCGGAGCGAGCAGCAGCGAGACCCTGCGCGGCAGCGGTCTGCGCCACATGTGCGGCGTGCCACTGCAGCGCGAACTGCACGGACAGGAGCGTGAGCATCATCAGAAGCGGAGCAATCAGCACGACCTGCGTCGCCGCGGCTCCGCGATCGACGATCCAGCGCTCTTCGCAGCGAAGCTGCCCGGCGCTCATCGGACGCTCAGCCGCCGAGGTCGATCCCGTTGGCGCGACCGACCACCTTGGCAACGACGATGCCGATCGCGGTCAGCGCCAGCATGGCCAGCAGCGCGGTGACCACGACGGTCTCCGTGGAGTAGCCGGCATCGCGGCTCAAAGAGGAGTCCTTCCAGGCGCGACGGGCCTTGGAACCCAACTGGGCGGGAAGGAGAAGGCTTCGTGTCATCGTCGTTGCCCTTCATTCGGCGACGGCAGGGCCGCCGGTCGTTCGAATCGCGTTACATCCCGGCCATGACGTGCGCGAGCGCGGGCACGCCAATGAAGATCAAGAATCCGGCGAGCTGCAGCACCACCGGCAGTGTCATTCGCTCCGTGGCCGCTTGGGCCTCTCCGTCAGCCGCGGCGAGTTCCCGGCGCCGCATGGCTGTTGCCTTCGCCTCCAGCGATGCGCGGATCTTGGCGCCCTCCGTGCCAGCCAGGGAGAGCATGGCCGCCAGCTCGGAGATCTCGCTGACCTTGCTCCGCTCGCCGAGATGCTCCAACTGCTCGGCGAGCGGGGTGCGGGTGATCTGAGCCGTCGTCAGCGAGTGCCGGAATTCATCCGCTGCCCAGCCGTGCGCCTCGTCCGCCGCCTCGTGCAACGCATGCTCGACGCCAGCGCCCCCGGCCAATCCCAGCACGGCGAGATCGAGGACGGTGGCGAGGACGTTACGCAGCTCTTCCCGGCGCTGTCGTGCAAGGCCACGGACCTCCCCGTCGGGGAGGAAGAAGCCGGCAACACCGAGCAGCAGACCGGCAGACGTCGGCAGCCACCAGCCGGTGCCCTGCCCGGCGAGCAGGGCCAGACCGGCGATGGCCCACGGCATTGTCGCGCCGAGCAAGGCACAGCCCGCCTTCAGCGCCAGGAAGTCCTCCAGCGGCCGATCGGCGAGCGCCAGATCCGCACGTAACGAGGGCGTGGGCAGCCCCGCCGCCCGCAGCAATGGGGCCGCGCGGCGCCCAACCCCCGTCAGTAGCCCGCTCTCCACCGTTCCTTCACGACCCTGCGCTGCGACTGCAGGCTCTGCCTCCAGCAATGCCAGCTGCGCGCCCAGAGACCGCCGAGCCGGACGCAACCCGGCATACAGCAGCACGACCCCGCCGCCGAAGACCACTCCGAGCACGATGGCGATCACGACACACCCACCCGCCCACTGGAACCGGGCGCCAGCAGCCGCTCCGGGGCCCGCATCTGCGCCAGCCGCCCCAGCCACCAGAACGACGCCCCGAAGAGCGCTCCCACAACCGCGAGCGCTACTTGCCCGAGCACGGACGAGAAGGGAGCCAAGTACGCCCGGTTGAACACCAGCAGCACCGCCGCCAGGACCAGCGTCGTCGTCACGGACACCCGCACCGACGTACGGATCGAAGTCCGCGAAGCATCGATCCGCTGCCGCATCGCGACCTCCTCGCGCACCATGACGGCCAGCGCGCCGAGCACCGGAGCCAACTGCCCGGCCTCCTTGGCGGCCGCGAGCCGCAGCGTGACGACGACCTTGTCCGCCAGCGGGTCGGCAACGGCATTAGCGAATTCCGCCAGCCCTTCCGGCAGCGGCCGTCCGGCACGCAGGGCCGCGGTCAGATCGCCGAGTTCGCCGCGCAGAGCGGCAGGGGCCACCCGGGCGGTGGCCTGGATCGTCTGCTCCAGCCCAGCCGCTGCCGACAGCGTGTCCCGCAACATCTCCGTCCACACCGCCAGCGCATCAAGCCGCTCCGTACGCCGCGCCGCCTGCCGATCCGGACCGAGCAGCTCCGGCAACGTCAACGCACCCACCGCGGCCAGCAGCCCACCCACCGGCCAGCCCGTCACCGCACTCAGCGCGACTCCCACACCAACCGCACCGACGAGGCGACGGCCATGCCACCGCGCGGGTACGAGCTGCCGCAGCATCCGCGGCACACGCCCTGTCACCCCCGGCAGGTCTGCTACGTACCGCAGCCCGTGGAGCGCCACCCACGCCCCGCCGGCGAGGACGGCGCCGAGTCCGGCCGCCAGCAGGACGTCCATCTCCTGTAGCCACGCCGCACCGTTCACACCGACCGCCTCCACCAACGCTCCAGCACCCGCGGCTCCAGCCCAGCGGCGAGCAGCTTGTCGGTGGTCTCGTTGCGCAGCGGCACCGCCGGGCGAGCGCGACGGTCCGGGCCCGGCATGCAGACCTCGTTCGAGACCACCTGCGCCCCGTCGGCATCCGTCACCTCCCGGATGGAGGTGACGCAGCGCACCCCGTCGGTATCCCGGCCGAGGTGAATCACAAAGTGCACAGCGGAAGCCACCATCAGATTCGTCGCCTCCAACGACAGCCGCTCTGGCGCCTGAGCGGCGTACGTGGCCAGCTTCGTGAATGCCTGCTTGGAACCGGAGGCATGGATCGTGGACATCGACCCGTCGTTGCCCTGCGACATGGCGTTGCACATCGGCACTACCTCGGACCCACGGATCTCCCCGACGATCACCCGATCCGGATGCATGCGCAGCCCCCAGCGCACCAGCTCCGCCTGGTCGACCGCGCCCGCCCCTTCGATATTCGCTTCGCGCGCCTGCAGCGCCACGACATCCGGGTGAGCGTCGGTGTGCTTGTCCAGGCCGAGCTCGAAGGTGTCCTCGATGGTGACGAGGCGCTCGGTAGCCGGAATTGCGGAGGCGAGCGCTCGCAGCACGGTGGTCTTGCCCATATCGGTGCCGCCGGCGATGAGGAGGTTGAAGCGGCCGCGCACCAGCGCGCCCAGCAGCCCGGCCAGGTCCTCGTCACAGACCCGTAGCCGTACGAGATCGGCCAGATCAGCGGCGGGGAAGCGATGCCGCCGAATCGACAACGACACCCGCTCGCACAGCGCCATCACCGCCGTCAGCCGTGATCCGTCCGGCAGCGTCAGATACAGCCGCGGATTGGCCCGGTCAAAGCGCCTCTCCTCAGCTCCAGTACGGGCAGCCAGCAGCCGCACCAGCTCGATCAGCTCGTCGTCGCTGCCGGCCAGCGCTGGTCCACGCCGCTTGGTACGGTCCGCGTGCCGCAGCCACACGTTGTCGCAGCCGTTGACAGAGATGTTCTCCACGGTCTCGTCCGCCAGCAGCCGCTCCAGGACCCCCGTGCCCAGCAGCGCATCGACGACCGCCTGCCGGGCGCGGGCCTCTTCCTGCGGCGTAGGTACGGCACGCCCGGCGGACAGCTCCGCCCGCGCGTGCACTTGCAACTGCTCGGCCACCATCCGCTCGACCGCCGACTGGTGCTCGACGGCATCAAGCGCCCCCAGCCCGGCTGCCTGCCGCTCCCGTACGTGCTCCGCCAGCCGCTCCGAGATCCGCGGCAGCAGCAGCCGGGCAAGCTCCCGTGGCTCGTCGGCCCTCGCCGCGGCCGGACGGTATCCGTTGACGGTCACGACATGTCACCGCCCCCATGAACCGGCGCCGTAAGCGCCACCCGCTCCGCCGCCCCAAGCGCCGGAGCCTGCACGCTCTCCGCGAGGGCGGGCGCCAGCTGTCCCGACGACGGCACGCCACCCGCCAGCAGATACGCCAGCTGCTCGGCCGCCTTCATCAACGGCCAGACCCGCCGCCCCCGCCTGCGCGCCGGCAGCTCCTGGCACCCCGCCAGTGCCTCTGCCGAACGAGGGTCCCAGGGCAGAAAGACGACCCGCCCGACCTTGAGCGTCTGCAGAATCTCTGCCTCGCGGTACGGGCACGGGCCAACGACCACCAGCGTCAGTTCTTTCGCGTCCTCCTCACCGAGTAGCTCGGTGTACGCGTAGACGTGACTCAGCGCCTCCACGCCACCGCGGCTCAGCAGCACCACCTCATCCGCCAGCCCCACCGCGCTACCCGGCTGGATCCGCCCGGCGTCCAACAGCACGGTCCCGTGCTCTCCGTCGCCACCTGCGAGTACCTCGCCGCTACTGGAACCGATCGCCCGGATGGCCTCAGCGCACTGCCGCGCCCCAGCCGGCGCGAGTACGGCCCGAACGCCGACCGGCAGCTCCTGTACCGCCCCGAGCACCGTCCCCGGCCGGTCCCGATGCGCGGACGCCGCCACGTCCAGCAACCCCGGCGAATGCGCCGTACGAAACCGCGCCGCCAGATCCCCACCCCCGGCATCGGCTTCCACGAGCACCGGCCGCACCCCACCATCGAGTTCCCGCGGCCACGCGGCCGTCACCGCAAGCGCTACCGTCGTCACCCCCGGCGCGCCTTTCAGCGCCCCGAAGCCGATGACCCGCCTCACTGGCGCTCGCCCCCACCCGGCGACAGAACCACCACACGCGGATGCTCCATCCCGACCGCCCGCTCCGAAGCGACCTCGGGTACGAGCACAGTCACCACCCGAACCGCGTCCGAACCGGCCGAGTCGGCGGCCTTCACTCCGGTGACGGTGCCCACCACGGGAGCGGCATCGCCTTCACCGTCGGCCTTCTCAGCTTCCTCGCCGCCCGCCTTTCCCAGCCCAGCACCGTCCGGCCCCGGATAGACGGCCACCCGCTCCCCACGCGACAACCGCGGCGGAGCCGCCCCCTTCTCCGCAGCAAACGAAAACTCCGCATACCCCTTCGGCGGCCAACCACGCCCTTTGCTGAACTGGCCCGGCGCCAGCAGTGCCCCGGACGCCAGCGGCACTGCCGCCACCCGCCCGACCACCTGCTCCGCACGCCCTGCCGCCACGACTCCGGAACCCGCGGCCACCTGCACCGTCCGTAGATCGTCAGCAGTCAGCACCTGACCGGCTTGAACATCTCGTGCCACCGCGAGTACATCGCTGCGCCCACCGGTCACCGCCTGCAGCGTCGCGAATCCGGCCGCCGCAGCCACCACCGCCGCGGCCCCGGCCGCAATCCGCAGAGGCCGCCTGCGCGGGCCGCCCGCGACGACGGGCCTGCCCGTATCCCCCCGGGAGAGACGCAGCCGCGTTCGAGGCTTCCGACGCGTACCCGCGGGCGCCGCCGAAACCGAAGTAGTAGTCGTGGTCACACTCACCCCTGCCTTCTCGCCCAACTGCCTCTGCCGCCCGCCAGGACTCACCAGGGCGCGGCAGGTCACCGCGCGTCGGCGACCACCACGGCCTGCATCTCGTCCACCTGGATCGGTACTTCGTCCGCGGTGACCAACCCCGGAATCACGCCCGCCTCCCCGCCGCCCTGCCATGTCACGGTCCAGGAGATCGCTGCCTGGACGGTGTAGACGCCCTCCGGCTGCCCCCGCGACGCACGTCGATAGGTATGACCACAGTCCGGCGACGCCGCCTGCGGTCGCTGACCCCCCGCGGCGTACGGCGTCCCCGGCCCCTCGCACACCACCTGACGCCCATCACCCATCGACCAGACCACCTGTTGCGGCTCCGCTGTCGCCGTCACGGTGACCCCGGGCACCTCTGCCGTCACCGTCACCGGCTTCCACACCCCGGACGACAGCCACAGCCACGTCGGCACGCGCACCATCTGCACGAAGTCCTCATCCGGACTCGCCTGGATCTTCGGATCCGGCAGCTCCAGCTCCTCGACGACCTGCCGCGCCACGGCCTCAGGATCCGGCGCATCTCCACCGGGCTCGTCCGCCCCGGGCGCACCCTCCGGCTCTTCCGGCAGATACGGAATAGCACCACCCCAAGGCCCGGGCCGAAATCTGACCCCCTCGGTACGAGGCCCAGCACCCCCGCCTGCCGCGGCACTCCCGCCCGTCGTCGCTGCCGTTCCCGTACCGCGGGCAGCCGAACCGCCAGACCTTTGCTCAGGAGCGCGTTCGCGTACGCCGGCGGTCGCCCGGCAGGAGCTGGTCGTGCAGTCCGTACGCGCCACCTTAGAGCTTCCGAATCCGCTGCCGCCTTCTTCCGCACCAGCGGGCACGGACAGTGCCAACGCCAAGACCGGAAGGCCCGCGCCCGCAAAGGCTGCCGTCCGCACACCGCGTCGGGCGGTCAACATGTCGCCGGCTCGTGAATCTTCAGCCGCGTGACCACCCACGCCCCATCCCGCAGCGTGACAGTGGCATCGATCCTTTCCCGCGTGCCCTGCTCGACATCGGGCGGAGACCCGTCGCGCTTCCGGATCTGCCACTTCTCGTCATCGAGGCAATCCCTGACCACGACGCGCTTGCTGTCCTCGCTCACGATCTGTGGGTCGAGCCTGGGCTCGCCTTGAGCGACGAGCCCGTACTTGCGGTAGTCACGAAGTACCAGGCGGAGCAGCCCTAATGCCCCGTCGTCAGCGTGGTCGTTCAGCCGTGGATGCTTGGCATCGGACGTCCGCGCCGCCACCACCGCGTCGTCCCACATGGCCAGGTAAGCCTCCGTCGCGGGCCCCCGGCTCGCAGAACGGGAAGGGCCTTGGGCATCAGGGAGAGCCACGCTCGCTGTGTCACCAGGCTTGGCCGGGCTGGCGCCCTCACCCCCGCAGGCACTGACAAGCAGGAGCACCGACGCCGCCAACATGACTCCACGCCACTTCACTGTGCGCCCCCAAAGCCGTGACTCGGGCTAGTTGCGAGTGTGAACATTCCGCCCGTCTTTCCATCCGGAATGCCGGGCTCCGAGTCTGGCAACATCCCAGCGCATAACGGGCATTGCCCGCAGTCCCCCGCAGGGGTGATTCTCGGATTATCCG
Source organism: Streptomyces boninensis (assembly GCF_048572725.1). Classification (NCBI taxonomy): domain Bacteria; kingdom Bacillati; phylum Actinomycetota; class Actinomycetes; order Kitasatosporales; family Streptomycetaceae; genus Streptomyces; species Streptomyces boninensis. Next base: position 2,546,850 of record NZ_CP183837.1, on the reverse strand, counting down.
CAGCGCATGCGAAGGTGAAGATCTGCATCGCGATAGAGGCGAGCAGCGCGTGCATGCACCCCGAGCGTCCGCGACGCGGAGGCAGCCACGCGCAACGGCGTGGCCTCGGTGAACAACAGCCCGGACCGCGTGTCACAAGGCCTTGGTCCCGCTCTCTATACCGACTGTCAGCACCACCCGCCCGGGCCCCGGCGCACCGTCAATGCCTCACTCCACATCACCCTGGCCGCATGCCGAACTGCCCACATCCGTCTGGTTGCCTGGCCCCGACACCCCGGGCGCATCCACCCCGCCGACAGCGGCGGACGTCCTGCCGAGCTGGGCGCACGAGCGCCTGCGCGTCACCTTCGCGTGCCCCGAGGGTCGGCTCCTGCGGGCGCGTATTGAGGACACGGGTCCCGCCATGGATGCACGAGCCCGGTGTGCCCCGCTGGGGCCCGACCGCGAGCAGCCGACTCAACCTGCGGACCGCACTGTGCTACTGGCCGAGTTGCACCCCGACACGCTGCCGGACGCGCAGCTCGCCACGGCCGACGACGGTGCCGCGGAGGCGGGCTGGCCCGGCTTCTTCCACCGCGCCCACCGGCTGCTGCGCGGTAACGGCGACCTGCTACTCCTCGCCACCCGGCAACGCCGCAACGGCGGAGGGCTGACCGACCCGCTGGGGTGGCTGGTCGCGTGTGCCCGGACCGCGGGATTCTCCTATCTCCAGCACATCGTCGTCGTTCATGGCCGGGGCGAGGAGGGACGTATCGTCGCAGCGCCACCGGACAACATGGCACCCGAGCTGATCCACTCGGATCTGTTGGTACTGGATCCGGGCGAGTCCGCCTCGCGCGCGGCGATGCCCGCCGGAGGCCGGCGATGAGCGGGCCTTCGGTGTGGAACACGGCGCCCGCGGCCGCCCGTATCCAGCGCTCCGGCCGCTACGTTCCTGGCACCAGCGCACACCCCGCCAAGATGCTCCCCGCCATCGCCGCCCATGCCGTCCGCTGCTATTCCCACCCCGGCGAACTGGTCCTGGACCCGATGTGCGGCATCGGCACCACCCTTGTCGAAGCCCTCCACCTAGGCAGGCACGCCATCGGCGTCGAGGTCGAACCCCGCTGGGCCAACCTCGCCCGCCAGAACACGCTGGAGGCCATGCACACCGGGGCCCAGACGCACGGCCAGGTCCACTGCGGCGACGCCCGCAACCTGACTGACCTCATCCCTGCAGAGCATCACGGCAAGATCGCTCTGGTGGTGACCTCACCTCCGTACGGCAACTCCGTGCACGGCCGAGTCCACGCCACCCGCGACTCGGGTGCCCCCGGCATCGTCAAGTTCAACCACCGCTATGGCCACGACCCGGCCAACCTCGCCCACGCCGGCACCGATCGCCTCCTGGCCGCATTCACCGAGATCCTGGATCAATGCCGCCGCATTCTGCGCCCGGGCGGCACCGTCGTCATCACCACCCGCCCCTGGCGCGAGCGCGGTGAACTCATAGACCTGCCCACCGCGGTCCTGGCCGCCGGCCGACACGCCGGCCTCATCCCCACCGAACGCTGCGTCGCTCTGCTCGCCGGAATCCGCGACGGCCACCTCACACCCCGCCCGTCATTCTTCCAAATGCACAACGTCCGCGAAGCCCGCCGTCGGGGCCTGCCTCTCCATGTCGTGGTGCACGAGGACGTGATCGTCTTCCGGACGTCTGGAATGTCCGCAGCCGCTCATGGGGGCGCTTTGCCCCAGGGGGTGACCCGAAGCCCCCGGAATATCCCCTGCCGGAAAGGCAAGCGCGTCTGCACGTCCCGAAACTGCAGATTTGCCAGGACTGTCGGGGGTCGCCTTGAGGGCTAGTGAAATTCCCCAAGGGGATGGTCACCCTGAGCCACATCCGGGCCACAGCAGAGATGATCGATCGGCTTCGCAGGCAACAGGCGATGGGCGGACCGTGAATGATTCCGATCAGCGGACCGACCGGCTTGACGAATTGGCCGTGGCCGAGCCTCCATTGTCGTCGGCCGCACCCCAACGGGCGGCTGGTGGGCACAACCATCCAGTTCGGCGAGAAGGACGCACGCCTCGTCATCGCACCGTAGCAAGGGAATCCCCCGCACGCCCATGTCGCACACCGAGAAAGCCACCCCCACCCTGCGAGCGGTTGTTGAGCCCACAGGACGCGGCGGACTTGCTTGGGCTGAGGCGGAAGACGCTCTACAACTGGGCCAGTACCTGGAAAGTTGAGCGGCGGGGGCCCGAGCCACTTCGTCTGGAGGGCCGAGCGCTGCGTTACCGAGCATCGGATGTGGCCCGCTACATAGAGAACCTTCCCCGGGCGTAATCGCTTCGGGGGAGGCGACGAGCGGAGACCCGCGCATGGCAAAAGAGCAACCCTATGACCGGTGGCACAAAGCCCGTCCAGCCCCGGACGAGCCAGAGTGTCCGGAACACCCTGGTCTTGTCTCCACACCTCAGCACGGATGCGAACTGCGTTGGCAAGCGCGCTGGCGCGATGCGGAAGGGCGTCAGCACTCTAAGCGTTTCCCGAAGAACAAGAAGAGTGCGGCTCTCGCATTCCAGCGCAGCCAGCGGGCAGCCGTAGAAGAAGGCAGAGATCCGTTCCCGTATCGAGGGCGGCGTAAAGGAAGCAGCACGCCCACGATCGCTGAATACGCGGAGACATTCCTGTCCCGCCACGAGGGGCGGCCCGGCACGATCGCAACGTACGCATACCGACTACGTGGCCATGTGGTCTCCGTCATGGGGGACCGTCCGATCAGGGAGGCCAAGCGCGGTGAGTTCCGGGACTTCTTCAGCACGCTGAAGTGCAACGGAATGCCGGATACCACCCGCTCCGGGATCAAGAAGGCAGTGTCCGCGATGCTCTCCATGGCCGTGGAGGACGGACTGCTGGAGGGAAACCCCGCGTCCGGCATCCGGCTGCCGAAGGGGAGCGGGCGTGGCGTGCAGCTGACCTGGCAGCACGTCTGTGGCCTCGCCGACCACATCACGCCTCGATACCGGCTGCTGATCTGGTACGGGGCCCTGCAGGCGCTGCGCTCTATGGAAGCCGCTGGCGTTCGGCGGCCGGACATGGAGATGGTTCCGGGGCACCAGTTGATTGAGGAGCAGCGCCAGAGAGGCAAGGCCGTGGCGTTGAAGACCGACGCCAGCCGGGCGGCACTCGCAGTGGGGAGCTTCCTGCGGTGCGAGTACAACGCACATCTGGCCCGCTGGCGGGCGCCGGTGTCTCCAACTGCACTGCGAAAGCGTGAGCGTCGAGGATTGCCTCCCATCGCGGAGGAGTACCGGGATCTGGTCACCGTCACACGCTTGTGGACGCCCGTGCGCGAGAACGCGCTCTGCCGGGAGTTCAACCTGGCGAAACAGCGTGCCCGAGAGAAGGGGATCCCAGTGCCCGTGGGAGCGACGTTCCGCGATCTGCGCCACTTCGCCGATGCTGTGCTGGTGGCTTCCGGGGTGGAGCCGCGCAAGGTGCAAGCGCGCATGCGCCACGCCCGGATCGCCGAGACGCTCGACACCTACGGATACCTGGTCTGGGAGGTGGACTGGGAGTACGCCCCCGCCTCGTTCCAAGAGCTGTACGGAATCCAGGCGCCGCCCGGATTGCCGGAAGCTGCTCTGCTGCCGCGTGCCGAGCGGGGCTCCGTCGGCCACACAGCCTCGGATGGGTCGGCGCCGTCCCGGTAAGTGCGCAGCTCAGCGCAGTGATTGGCAACGACCAATCATGATCGTTTAGCGGTGCGTGGAATTGTGGTCACGTTGTGGTCCGGCGCCGGCCAGGCAACCCGTTTCCGCAGCTCACAGTGCCTCCATACGGGACGCGGGATAGTCCCCGGCGTACAGGCCGACTCGTCCGCCTCTACGGTCCTGACCTGCGGGTTTCCGCGGGGCAGGGCCATTTTGTGGGATGAGGGAGTGCACGCGCTGACCTGGGGTGTCCCGGGAGTTCCGTGGCGTTGTACTTCGCCTTTTGAGTAGGGAACTACCGCAATATGCGCAGTAGATCTCCGCCCGGCGAGCCCTATCGGTCCGTGGCCTTCGGATGCCCTGTACCAGCCCAGTCGATCCAGAGCGTGCGGCGCTCCACGTCGATCAGATACCAGATCCGGGCCCCGCTGGTGACTTCGATCTGCCACCGGTCCATCTCCTCGCCGCGGTGCTCACCACGGGCCAGCTCACCCCTGAGTCGGTGGTGACGCGGGGTGGGCTGGCGCGGCGCCGGGGCTGTACGCATGGCAAGCCACGCGTCGCGGGTGTTGCTCGCAGCCTGCGTGCACAAGGCCTCCCAGCCCTTCGCGGCCTCAGCCTTGGCAAAGCGAATGTCCCACTCGTCCGGCCCCGGCGGTGGCGCGGCGCGAGCCCCGCGCTTAGGGCTCACGCCGCAGCGCCCGGCTCGGGCACCGGTCCGAAGTCCTCACCGGAATCAGTAGTCAAAGCAGCGAACAGCTCCGGATCGGCGTGCGCCTCGGCGGTGTGCCTCCACTCCGTAATCAGCTGAGCAACCGCCGACGTGTTGTCGATCGACGCCGCAGCCTGGAAGGTGTCAACCAGCTCGACGGCAAACTCCCGCACATCCCGCGGGGGCAGGTGGCGCACCCACGGGAAGACTGCCGGCATCACGTCGAGCACTAGAGTGCGACCCTCGGGGCGGCGCATCAGCTCGACGAACATGCGACTGGTGGCATCGATGACCTCTTCGTCCTGCTCCGCTCGAGCGGCGGTAGTCAGCACGAGGTCTTCGTCGCCGCGCCGGTTCAGCCGAAGACGGCGCACGCCGCGCAGCTGCGCGATCGTGTCTTTCGGCTTGTTCAGCAGCTCCGACAGGTTGGTCTCCAGCGCGCTCATGAGTTGAAGTTTACTTGAAAACTCGCAAGAGCGATAGTTAGTGCCAGCCCCTCAGCTCCCGGTACGTCGGCCGTACCAGGTGATCCGGCGGCCCTGGCGCAGCGGTGCCGACCTGCGCCTGCGTGACCTTCACGTGGACCCGGATACCGCGGCGCTTACCTCGCGGGTCGTGCCAGACGACGTGCACACCGCACCGGCTCCCGCTGCATCATGGAAAAGTCCGGTCTCCACCACGTACGAAACCTTCCCCCTCCACTTCGACGACCCGATCCCGGGCACGGAGCACGGAGCACGGAGCACGGAGATGTCGAATACGAGATTCTTCGCGGTGGCGATGACCAGTTCGGCGTCCCCTGCGGATATCACAACGGATGTAGTGTCCTCGCAGCCGTACGAAACATCAGGGGGAGCAATGCATCCGGCCGCAGTGGAACAGCACTTCACCGAGCGCTCGCGGCGCTCGCAGAACCGCGGACTCGCTCTGCTTGCGGTCGCCGCGCTCCTGTGGGTCTATGTGGCCTTCCAGTTGTTCACTCCGTACGGCCAAAGCTGCGAACCAGTCGTCTCTCAGGAACGGCTCGACGTCTACGTCGACACCGGCCGGGACGACGATAAGTGGGCAGATGCGCACACCAAGGCCACGCACTGCGCGGCGGAGCGCGACTGGCCCAAGTCCATGACGGCCCTTGCGCTGTCTCTGCCCTTCGCGATGGTCGGCGCGGTTCTGTACTCCACGGGTGCGGTCAGCACTCGGATCCGGCAGCACGAGGCAGACCTGGCCAGGGCCCGCAGCAAGGACGACTGAGGACCTCTCGCTGGCGTCACGCCTCCTCATGCCAGGGGAAGCCAGCTGGGTCCGCGGCGGCACGGGGCCAGACCCGCTCGTCGTCGTGGCCGCGGATCTGGTCCAGGAATGGGAAGTCCTCGGGCTGGACTGCCAATTTGGCGACGGGAGTTACCGGTACGGGGCTGGCCCACTGGGCCAGCTGCACTGACAACTCGTCGACTCGCATCCGCGGCTGCAGCTCGAAGGTGCGGGCGGGAAGCAGATAGACCGTGCCCGGACGCCAGGGCTGCTGCTTCAGCGCCTGCGCGCTGATGGAGAAGTAGTAATGCGGCTCGCCGAGCCGGTCGTTGTCGTCGGCGAGGCGTGCGCAGCCATTGAGCAGCGACATCGGGTGGCGGTCCCGGTCCAGGATCGCGTAGTACATCGGCCAGAGCCCGTCGCCGGCGGCAAAGACCGCCCGCCGGTTGCCGAACTCGCTGCTGTCTTCGGGCTGCCGGGGTTCGAAGCGGCGGATCGCCGGGTCGCCCGAGCCGTGCAGCACCAGACTGCCGCTGTCGGCGGCACGGCAGAGGAACTGCCATTTCGGCGCCTCGAGCCGGTAGTCGATCGGCTCGTCGGGGCCGTCCGTGCGCGCCCGCTCCAGCAGCCGGTCAAAGGACGCGGACGTCCCGTGGTCCGGGGCCGGGGCGGGGCGCGTCATCCAGTACGCAGGCAGCTGCTTCATCAGGGCAACCTACCCAGCGCATCGCCCGCGTGGACGGCCTACCGGGCCTCGAACTTCTTGTATTTTCCGTGCTGCCACGCCTCGACTGCGAAGTTGTTGTCGGTGTTCCAGAGCTTGCAGCCTTCGGGCTTTGAGTTCCGGGTTCGGGCCTTGCATACGGCCATGCGGAATCCGTTGGGGTTGTCGTGGTTGGTGGTGAACTCTGGGCCGTACCCGGCCTTGCCGTTTCCGCAGGCGAAGACCAGGTACGGGTCGTAATGCCGGTGCGGGCTGGTTGTGTAGTCCACCCATGTTTCCGCGCAGTAGCCGTCGGCCTTGCTGTCCCGGGCGAACACGTGCAGCCTCCGGATGGGGGCGCTGCTGCGCTCCATATAGTGAGTCCAGCCGTACGCGCCGGAAATGGTGGCGTCGTGGTAGATGTCGGCGCCGGCTGGAGCTGATGCCGTTGGAGCTGGTGCGGCTGACGCCAGTACGGCAACCGAAGCTGTCGCGGTCAAGAGCGTGAGGATTTGCCTGATCACTTGATCCCCCCCGTTATTTCTGTCGATTCCATCGTGTTGGGAGGGGCGACCAGTGGCAAGCATGTTTCGACCCACAGAAAAACATGCAGGTCATCAGGAGGGCTGTGCGGTGGGGGTTGGGGCGGGGGTGGCCTGGCGGGCCTTGCTGGTCTCGCGGAGGGCGAGGGCGCCGGTGATCGCTATGAACGCCGACGTCAGGCCGTGGATGCCGAAGGCTGCGGCCGTGGAGCCGTTGTGGGTCAGGATGTTGATCATGTCGCCGAAGGGGGCGACGGCCTCCATCAGGAGGACCAGGGCCAGGGCGCGGCGGTGGCCGGTCAGGAGCAGGATGGCCAGGACCAGGCCCATCGAGAATTCGCGGATGCCCTTCATGACGAGGAAGCCGCCGCCGTCGCCGGCGGGCCAGGTTGGCAGGCCGACGCCCGGAGTCGCTGTCTCGGGGGTCAGGATGAAGGTCAGCCCGAGGTAGAAGAGGAACAGGGTGATGGTGGTGGCCAGGATGGTGTTTACGGTCCTGAGCGACATGGGTTTGTTTGCTCCTTCGGCGTTGAGAGAATCGGAATTCAGTGTTCGGACGACTGCGTCGGCGAGGTAACACCCGGGGTCAGGATTTCCATCAGATGCCCGTTGGGGTCCCGGAAGTAAGTGCCTCTGCGGCCCGGCGTGCGCTTGCTGTTATAGACCTCGCCGATCTCTTCGCAGGCCGGGTCGCCGTAGTGGGTGATTCCGCCACGCTGGATACGCGCCAGCGCCGCGTCGAATTCCGGCTCGCTCACCATGAATGCGTAGTGGTGCGGCTCGAAGTCGTCCAGCTGGTCGTAGTCCAGGCTGATCTGATTGGCGAGCGTGACCGGCGTGAAGTGTGCCAGTGGTGGGTCGACCATCAGGCCGAGGATGTCGGCCAGGAATTGTGCCGAGGCCTGCGGGTCGCGGGCGGGGACGATGGTGTGGTTCAGCTCTGCGGGCATGGCGGACTCCTGCACTCCCCGGGTAGGGCTAGCGCTGCTAGCTGATGAGGCAACGCTAGCGCTGCTATCGCTCGCTTGTCTAGCGGTGCTAGGATTTCAGTCATGTCGGTACAGGAACGCAAGCAGCGCGAACGGGCGGCGCGCGAACAGCTCATCGTGGCCACCGCCCGCGAACTCGCCGAGCAGCAAGGCTGGGACGCCGTCACCACCCGCCGCCTCGCCGAGCGCATCGAGTACAGCCAGCCGGTCCTCTACAGCCACTTCCGCGGCAAGCGGGAGATCATCGGCGCCGTCGCCCTCGAAGGCGCCACCGACCTCGCCGCATCAGTACGCGCCGCGACCGCCACCGCCGACACCCCGCGCGCCCGCGTCACCGCCCTCGCCCGCGCCTACCTCGATTTCGCCGCACGCAATCCGGCGGTCTACGACGCCCTGTTCCAGCTCGACGGCGGCCTGGCGTACGCGCAGGAGGACACCCCCGCGCCGCTGAAGGACGGCTTCGCCGCGCTGCTGGAGACCTTGCGCGAGGTCGCGGGGGAGGGCGTTGAACCGGGGCTGTTCACCGAGCTGTTCTGGGCGTCGCTGCACGGCCTGGCGACCCTGACCAGGACCGGGCGGCTGCCGCTGGAGGACGCCGAGCCGAGGCTGCAGCTGCTGGTGGACCGCCTCGCTATCGCGTGAGCCGGGCGTGTACCTCCCGCACGATCTCCCACGCCGCCTGCGGGGTGAGGCGGCCGGCGTCGTACGTCTCGGTGTGGCCGCCGATGCCGCCCATGTCGTGGGGCTTGAGGTGGCCGTTCGCGTGTCCCTCGGCAGCCAGCCGCTCATGGACAGCCTGCTCAACCGCGTGCGCCAGCGCGCCATTGCCGACCGGGAGCGCCTCGACCGTGTGCCACCCGTATCGGGCGAATGCATCGGTACGGGAAGTCCTGTTGTCCGTCGTCGCCACGCCGACCTTGGTCGCGTGCAGTGCGGGGTGGTGGAGCACGTAGATACGGGCGGCCGAGGCGCCGTCGTACTTGAAGCCCCACGGTGCGCACCAGCGGCAGCCGCCGGCGCCGTTGCGCAGGTCGTTGAGCCTCGGGGTGACCTCGTTGCCGCAGGCGAGGTGGATCGACGTCCAGCCGGTGATGACGCCCGGGTAATCCGTCAGCGTCCGGTACCCGAAGCGGAGCATCTCCGCCTCGCACTCGGCGGCGTCGTGGCGCTTCGTCGCGCTGCGGCTGAGGTTGGCGCAGTGCGGGCAGCCCTTCCCGGCGGCGACGGAGGACAGGGTCGGGCTGCAGGGTTTGCCGCAGGTGTCGCAGGTGGACGGCCAGGGCTTGTTCGTGCCGGGGTACGGCGCCGTGGTGCTGAAGCCGGCCGCCTTCAGCCGCGCCGCCGCCTCCTCGTCCGACAGACGCAGCGCCGCGGCGGCGTCCTTGCGGCCGCAGTGCGGGCAGCCTTTGCGGCCGCCCCGGATGTGCGACAGGCGCGGGGCTACCTCGCGGCCGCAGGGGCGGTGGATGGCTCGCCAGGGGTTTCCTGCGCCGGGGTAGTCCTCGAGGGGGTCGAAGCCGGCCGCGTCCAGGTCGGCTTTGGCTTGCTCGGGGCCGCGTTTGTTGGGGGCGGTGGTGCGGGGCTTTCCGGTACGAGCCGCCGCGCTCGCGGTGATGGCGCAGAAGCGGCAGCCCTTGCCGGCGCGAATCGCTGACAAGGTCGGGGAGACGGGCTCGCCGCACGTATCGCAGACGCACGGCCAAGGCTGCTTCGACCCCGGATAGTCCGTCTGCGGCGTCAGCCCGGCCGCCCGCATGATCGCCTCGGCATCCGCCGCGGAAATCCGCCGCTTCGCCGCCGCCTGCTTGCGGGCACAGCGCGGGCAGCCGCTCCCGCTGGTCTTCGCCGAGTTGAGCAGGCCCAGGACCTCGTCGCCGCAGGACCGGCACCGACACCGCCAGCGAGTCGTGGCCCCGGGATAGTCCTCCAGGGGCTCGAGCCCGACGGAACGCATCACCGCCACCGCCTCTCCCGGGTCGAGCCGGAGCCGAGACTTAGGCGGTCGACTGGCGGCCGCGGCCCGCGCCTCCTCCAGCCGCTCGGCCCGGGCGGCGGCGTACCGGGCGGCTTGCGCGATGCCCCGGCAACGTACGCAGCCCTTCCCGGCCTTCACATTCGACAGGGTCGGCGAGACCGTCTCGCCGCACCGAATGCACAGGCACTCCCAAGGCTTCCCGGCCCCGGGGTAAGGGACTTGGGGGTTCAGACCGCTGGCGCGCATCACCGCCCGTGCTTCCGCCTCGGGTATGCGTCGCGTCATCACCAGCCTCCTCCGTCACGAGCTCGTCATGTTCGCACAGCGCAAAGTGCGCAGTCGGCCGTACCCCTTGACAACGTTATTGGTCTGGACCAGATTGCACGGCAGCAACAGCGGTGGCCACCGCACCAGCTATCTCCTCCTTCCCCCACCCCCCAACAGGAGGCAGCAGTGCACCGCGCAATAGGTATGTCCAGGAACCGGAGCGTGATGTGGACGGCGCTCGTGGCGGCCCTCATGGCCGTCTGCGCGCTCGCGTTCACCGGCTTCGTGGGCAAGAGCGATGCGGCAGAGGCTGAGGCAGAGGCGGGCCCACGGGCCGTGCCGAAGCACGCCGTCACCGGCTACTGGCAGAACTTCAACAACGGCGCCACCGTGCAGAAACTGGCCGATGTGCCGGCGGCGTACGACATCGTCGCCGTCGCCTTCGCGGACGCGACCGGGACGCCGGGGAAGGTGACGTTCAATCTGGACTCGGCCGGGCTCGGCGGCTACACCGTCGATCAGTTCAAGGCCGATGTCGCGGCCAAGAAGGCGGACGGGAAGTCCGTGATCATCTCGGTGGGCGGCGAGAAGGGGGCGGTGAGCGTCAATGACGCGGCGTCCGCCACCGCCTTCGCCGACTCGGTCTACGCGCTCATGCAGGAGTACGGGTTCGACGGCGTCGACATCGACCTGGAGAACGGGCTCAACTCGACGTACATGACCCAGGCCCTCAAGTCGCTCTCGGAAAAGGCCGGGTCGGGGCTCGTCATCACCATGGCGCCGCAGACCATCGACATGCAGTCGACGGGGAACGAGTACTTCAAGACGGCGCTCAACATCAAGGACATCCTGACCGTCGTCAACATGCAGTACTACAACAGCGGCTCGATGCTCGGCTGCGACGGCAAGGTGTACAGCCAGGGGACCGTGGACTTCCTGACCGCGCTGGCGTGCATTCAGCTGGAGGGCGGACTCGCCCCGTCCCAGGTCGGCATCGGCACGCCGGCGTCGTCGAAGGCGGCGGGCAGCGGATACGTGGAGCCGAGCGTCGTGAACGCCGCGCTCGACTGCCTCGCGAAGGGGTCCAGCTGCGGGTCCTTCAAGCCGTCGAAGACCTATCCGGACATCCGCGGGGCCATGACCTGGTCGACCAACTGGGATGCGGCCGCGGGTAATGCCTGGTCGGATGCGGTTGGGCCGCACGTGGACGGTCTGCCGTAGGCAGGCGTCTGCCGTAGGCAGGCGAAGGCCCCGCAGTCAGCTAGGTGAGGCGAGCGAGCACCAGGTCGAAGGTCATGCTCGACCATGCGCCCTGCGGTTCGGATCCGTCGGGTGCGGGGCCTGCGGCGTGGTGCTCGGCTTCGGCGACAAGGCTGTCCCTTACGCCGAAGACCGCGTCGCTGTCCAGGTGGGGGTCGCCTGCCACGAAGACGTGCGTGATCAGGGTTCGGTGGCCCGGTGCGGTGGCCTTGAAGTGCAGGTGGGCCGGGCGCATCGGGCCGCGGCTCGCGGCCGTGAGGAGGGCGCCCACCGGGCCGTCGTGCGGTACCGGATACGGCGTCGGCAGCACCGTCCAGAAGCGGTACGCGCCGTCGGCGCCCGTCCGCAGCCGGGCACGCCCGGCGGCCGAACGGTCGCCGGGGTACTGGACGTCGTAGCAGCCGTCCTCGTCGGCTCCCCACACGTCCAGGAGCACGCCGCCGAGCGGGCTGCCGTCCGCGGAGGTCACCTGCCCCGACACGTAGCACGGCGTGCCCGGGGCGCCGGCCGCTATGTCGCCGCCGAGCGGGAATTCGGGGGCGTCGTCCACGTAGAACGGGCCCAGGACCGTCGCCTCGGTCGCTCCCGGTGATCGCGGCTCGTTGATGGCGACGGTCAGGGTGGACAGGCCGAGTACGTCCGACAGCAGGATGAATTCCTGGCGGTGGGCGTCGGTGATGTGTCCCGTACGGGTGAGGAAGTCGATCGCCGTCTCCCACTCCCGCTCGGTGAGGCGGACATCGCGGGCGAAGGTGTGGAGGTGGCTGATCAGGCTCTGCAGGATCTCGCGGAGGCGGGGGTCGGCGGTTTCGGCGAAGCCGGCCAGCACCTCGTCGGTGATTGCCTGTTCGCGGTTGGCAGGGCCTGTGGTCATGCGTTCCTCCGCTCGGGGTCGTCCCCCGCCCACGCCGCCATCAGCAGCCCTCGCAGGCCCGCCGGCGTCACGGCGCGCGGATTGTCGGCGGGCGCGAGTGCGGTGATGTCGTCGAGGACGGTGTCGATGTCGCGCTTCCGCAGGCCGAGTTCCCGCAGGCCGGTGGGGACGCCCAGCTTTGCGCCGAGTTCGTGGAGTCCTCGCGCCGGGTCGGTTCGGCCGAGTGCCGTCGCGATACGGGCCGTGGCCGCGGGCGCGGCCGGGGCGTTGAAGGCCAGCGCGTGCGGGAGCACGATCGCGTGGGTCTGGGCGTGCGGCAGGTCGAAGGCGCCGCCGAGGACGTGGCAGATCTTGTGGTGGAGGCCGGATCCGGCGACGGCGAATGCCGAGCCCGCGAGGTAGGCGCCCAGCAGCAGTTCCGTACGGGCGCCGCCGGCGCGCTCAGCGCCGCCCCCGCGCTCAGCGGCCAGGCCGGACAGCCCCGCCCCAAGGTGCCGAATCCCATCCTCCGCAACAGCGCTGGAGACCGGATTCCGCCGCGGCGCCCAAAAGGCCTCCACGCAATGCGCCATGGCGTTCAGGCCACTGGCCCCCGCCACAGCGACCGGAAGCCCCACCGTCAGCTCAGGGTCGTACACCACAGTCCGCGGCAGCACCCGCGGATCCGTGCCGGTGGTCTTGCGCGCGCCCTCCGTCAGGCCCCACACGGGGGTGACCTCGGAGCCCGCGTACGTCGTGGGCACCGCGACGATCGGCAGCCCCGTGGTCAGCGCAACCGCCTTGGCGGTCCCGGTCGCCGACCCGCCACCCACGCACAGCACCAGATCGGCCCCGTCCGCCGCCGCCCGCGCCCGCTCGGCGACCTCGACCGGCACATGCGGCCTGACCTCCGTGAAGACGCCCACGACCCGCCCGGCGAACGGAGCACACAACTCGCGCCCCAGCCCGGCCCCGGAAGCCCCGGCGACCAGCAGGATCCGCCCCGCGCCCAACGCATCGACCTCATCCACCAGCACCCGCCGCGCCGTCCCAGCCCCGAACACCACCCGCCCAGGCAGCGCGTCGTACGTGAACGCACGCACCTCCCCAGCAGCACCCGGCTCAGCCACGCTGCCCCCCGCCGCTGACGCCGCCGCCGAGATCACCCCGATCCCCAAGGGCATACGCGAGCGCCTCCTCATGCCCGAGGTCCCGCCCCTTCTGCACCGCCTCCCGGTACGCCCCGTCGCCGAGCACCTCCCTCGCCTGCGGCTCAGCCTTGCTGCGGATCATGGCCAGCCCGGCATAGCCGAGGCCCGCAGAGTCCGCGAATTCCTGCGCAATGCCCAGAAGTTGAGCGCCGCGAGCCGCGGCGCCCGCCGCCACCGTGGCGCCGGCCAGCGCGTCGATGGCGAGGCACTGGCCGAGGATGTCGCGCATGCGGATCTTGGCGCGCAGGGAGGTGAGGGCATAGCGGGTGGCGGCGGTGTGGTGGCCGATCGCCAGTTCCGCGTTGACCTGGTAGAAGTCGACGTACGAGCGGGACCACTCCTCGCCGGACACCTCGCACATCGAGCGGGCCAGCTCCAGCATGCCGATCGCGTCCTGCGGGCGGTCGAGGCGCAGGAACGCGGTGCTGAGCACGATCAGGGCGAAGGGGAGGCCGATGACCCGGTCGCCGCGGCGGCCGTGCAGGTCGGCGGCCTGTTGCAGCAGGTCTACGCCCTCCTCGGCATCGCCGTAGAAGGCGTGGTGGACGCCCTGGAGGAAGAGCGCGTACGCCGCCGCCTCCGGGTCGTCGATCCGCTCGGACAGGTCGCGGCCCTGCGCGGCGAAGTCGGCGGTGCCGTCGGAGTCGTTCAGGAGGACCGCTACCCAGGAGCGGGCCCACAGCGCCCGCGCGCGCTCCGGGGTGGGCTCGGGTGGCTGCTGCAGCGCGCGGTCGAGGTGCAGCCGGCCCTCCGTGGCGGCGTACGCGAGCCAGAGGAAGACCAGCCGGCCCGACAGGTCGAGGGCGGCGGGCGCCTGGCCGGGGGTGGAGAGGGAAAAGTCCATCGCCGCACGGATGTTGGGGAGCTCGGGCTGCATCCGGTCGAGCCAGGTGACCTGGTCGGGGCCGCGCCAGCCCGCGTCGAACTCCTGCGCAAGCCGCAGATAGTGATCCCGGTGCCGGGTCTGCTGCCGCGCCTCCTCCGCGCCCAGCAGCACCAGCCAGGACCGCCCGTACTCCCGCAGCGTGTCCAGCTGCCGGAACCGCCGCCCGCTCGGGGTCTCCTGGCTCATCAGGATCGACTTGTTGACCAGCGCCGTCAGCAGCCAGCCGATCCTGGACGCCGGAAGCTGCGCGTCGCCGCAGACCTTCTCGGCGGCCTCCTGGTCGAACTCCGCGGGGAACACCGAAAGCCGCGTCCACAGCAGCCGCTCGTCCGGGGAGCACAACTCGTGGCTCCAGCCGATCGTGGTGCGCATCGTCTCGTGCCGCGGCAGTTCCGCCGCCGTGCCGCCCGCGAGCAGCTGGAAGCGGTCGTCGAGCCGGTCCGACAGCTGCTCCACGGACAGCGTCGACACCCATCCCGCGGCCAGCTCGATCGCGAGCGGCAGGCCGTCCAGGCGGCGGCACAGCCGCACCACGGCGGCCTCGTTGCGCGCGTCGAGACGGAAGCCGGGGTCGACCTTGGCCGCGCGGTCGGCGAACAGCCGCACCGCGTCGTGCGATCCGGCCGCCGCCGGGTCGTGCGATTCCGCCAACCCCGGCTCGTAGTCCGGCGCGTCCGGATCGGGAACCGACAGCGGCGGTACGAGAAACACCTGCTCGCCCACGATGTTCAGCCGCTGCCGGCTGGTGGCCAGGATCCGCAGCCCGCGCGCGGCCCGCAGCAGCACCTCGGCGAGCAGCGCGCAGGCATCCACCAGGTGCTCGCACGTGTCCAGGATCAGCAGCAGCCGCTTGTCGGCCAGGAATTCGGTGAGCACGTCGAGCTGCGGGCGGCCGGTCTGGTCGGCGAGCTGCAGCCGCTCGGCGATGGCGTGCGCGAGCAGGTCGGGGTCCTGCAGCCCGGACAGCTGCACGCACCACACCCCGTCGGGGAACGCCGTCTGCGCGGCCGCCAGCCGCAGCGCCAGCCGCGTCTTGCCCGAGCCGCCCGCGCCGGTCAGCGTCAGCAGCCGGGTCCCGGCGAGAAGTTCCGCGGCCGTGGACAGCTCGCCGCGCCTGCCGATGAAGGTCGTCGTCTCCGGCGGCAGATAGCCGAGCTGCGCCTCTCCAGCCCTCTCATCCATCGCCATCCTCCCCGCCGTCCGCCCCGCCCCGCCCGAAGCGGACTGCTTCGATCCTAGTGCCGTACGCTCCCGGACTTAGGGGTGCGGAGAAGTGGATGTGTACGAGGCGGTGGCGAGCCGGCGGGCGGTGCGCGCGTTCAGTGGTGAGCCCGTGCCCAGGGGCGTACTCGAACGGGTGCTGGCGGCCGCGCGGCGGGCGCCGTCGAGCGGGAATCTGCAGCCGTGGCGGCTGTACGCGGTGAGCGGCGAGCCGCTGGCCGAGCTGAAGCGGGAGGCCACGGGGCGGGCGCTGGCGGGGGATCCGGGGGATGAGCGGGAGTATCCGATGTATCCGGATGCCATGGGTGGTCCGGCTTATCTGGACCGCTTCGTCGCGGCGGCCGGGGTGCGGTATCGGGAGCTCGGGATCGAGCGGGACGATCCCGAACGGCCCATGAAGATCGCTGCCTTGAACTCCGGCGCCTTCGGGGCGCCCGTCGTGCTGTTCTGTTACCTCGACCGGGTGATGGGGCCCGGGCAGTGGGCGGACGCGGGGATGTATCTGCAGACGGTGATGCTGCTGTTGCGGGCGGAGGGGCTGCACAGCTGTCCGCAGGTGATGTGGACGATGTACCGCGAGACGGTGGGTCGGATCGTCGGGGCGGGGGAGGAGCGGGTGCTGCTCTGCGGCGTCTCGGTGGGATATGAGGCGCGGGGTGGCGGGCCGCGCCCGCGCACGGCGCGCGCGGACTTGGCGGAGACGGTCGGCTTTGTCGGGTGGTGAGCCACGCGACGTAGTGACCTACTCGCTGTACACCCTCGCCGCCGGCAGCAGCTTCCCCTCCCAGTTGAAGAGCGCCTGGTTGTCCCATGCGTTGCCCGCCTTCGGGTCGGTGGGGTCCCAGCCGCTGCCGTCCACCGCCGTCCAGGCCGGCTCCCAGTAGACGACTCCGAGGCCGCGTCCGTCCGGGACGGCGGCGACTGCCGCGACGACGTCGGAGAAGTACTTCTGCTGGCCCTCGGAGGTGGCGGGGTAGCCGTCCATCAAGTCGTCTGCCGCCGCGATGTTGTTGGGGAAGCCGTCGGCGTCGTCCAGGGTGAAGGGGTAGGCCGTCTCCACCACCAGGATCGGCTTGCCGTAGCGGGCGGCGGTGTCCTTGAGGTTGCTGCGGAAGTCGGCGAAGGTGCCGTGCCAGTAGCCGTAGTACGACAGGGCCACTACGTCGAAGGGCACGTCGTGGTCGACCGCGGCGTCGTAGAACCAGCGGGTGGTGCCGTTGTCGGCGGCGTTGGCGATGTGCAGGACGCGCTTTGTCGACTTGGAGACGTCCTGTACCGCCTTGAAGCCGGATTTCAGCAGGCCCGCCAGCTGCGCCCAGTTCTCGTAGCTGCCCTCGGGCCAGAGCATGCCGGAGTTGAGCTCGTTGCCGACCTGCACGTAGTCGGCGGTGGTGCCCTGTGCGGCCAGCGCGGAGAGGACGTCGTGGGTGTGGTCGTAGACGTCGGTGAGCAGCCGGTCGTAGCCGTGGCTTGCCCAGGCGGCGGGCTTGTTCTGCTTGCCGGGGTCGGCCCAGGAGTCGGAGTAGTGGAAGTCGATCAGCAACTGCTGGCCGAGCTGCTTCGCGCGCTTGGCCATGGCGAGGACGTGCTTCTTGTCGTTGTAGCCGTCGGCCGGGTTCACCCACACCTTCAGGCGTACGCAGTTCATGCCGGCGTCGGCGAGGATCTTGATGGCGTCGCCGCGGGTGCCGTCCGCGGCGGTGTATGTGGCGCCGTGGTCCTCGTTCTTGGGCAGCGTGGAGAGGTCGCCGCCGCGGATGCGCAGCGGGGCGGCGCCGGCGCTCTGCGCGGAGAGGCTGAGGGGGATGGCGGCGGCCGCGGTGCCGCCGAGGGCGGCGGCGAGGATCGTGCGGCGGCGTGGGCGGGAGAAGGCGTGCTTCGGCACGGGGCGCCTCTCTGGGAGTGGGGGAGGGGGCGTCCCCTAGTCGCCGCGAGGGCGGGGAAGGTTGCCGTACGGACCGGCGCCGGGGCCGCGCGGGGCGGCGCCGGAGCCTGCGCGAGTCAGTCGCCCGCGTACTTGTTGGCCAGGTCCTCGCAGTCGTCGAGCCGCCGCTCATCCGTCGTCTGCGGGTCGGGAGATGCGCTGGGTAGTACGGGCTGAGGTTTATGTCCGTACTCCTTTTCCACTTTACGGGCCAGCCGGACGCAGTCCGCGAGCGGGCCGGAGAGCGGCTGCCGCTTGGCGCGGGCGATTTCGTCCTTGCAATCGCCCGAGACCGAGTAGGCGTACATCCTGGCCGTCCCGGAGTCCATCGCCGCCACCCGCTGGATCTCATGCGCCTGGACCAGCAGCCGGTGCTTCGCCGCGGCCTCCTCGCAATCCACAGAAGTCCGCTCGCTCGCCCCGGAAGCGGCGGGCGGCGCCGGCCCCTCCGGCACCCCGGGCCGCGCCGACAGCACCACCGCTACCGCGACCGGCACCACGGCCAGCACGATGGCGGCGACCCGCCCCGGCCTACCCCTACCAGCCATACCAGGCGGCCCGTTGCTGATACCAGGCGGCGACGAGCAGCGCCATCAGGAGCACCACCGCCGTCGTCACCAGCCACCTCCGGTCCTTCTTACGACGCGCAGGCCGCGCCGGCCGCTCCCGCCCAGCCGCACCCCGCCCCGCCGCCACCGGCCCCGCCGCAAAGTCCGCACTCGCCGGAATCTCCGCCAGCAGCGACCGGCAACACGCCGCCAGCGCCCCCGTATCCGACCCCCGCGCCACCGAAGCCTCCACCCGCGCCGGCGCCGTGGTTCCGCCGTCCAGCACCCGCCCGGCCCGGACCCGTACCGCATCCGTCCCGGCCGAAGTCAGCGATATCCACCGCCCCGCGCTCTCGCTCCGCACCACCAGCGTGCCGCCGCGCTCGCGGTAGACCGTGTGCTCGCGCCAGAGGATCGCCGCCAGCTCCCGGGCCGTTTCCCGCAGGTCGGTCCGCGGCCGTCTGTCGGTAGCCAAACTATGTCCTCTCCCAGGCTGGTTGACGCGCCGCGGGACTTCCTACGCCCACCGCGCCACAGCAGGCAACCGGGCATCAGGGGACACACGCCCCGTACCGCCTATGCCGGTCGTGACGCTGGTCACGGTTGTACGGGCCGAGGTCACGATCGCATCGCGTTGGCTGCCAACGACTGGGCAAAGATCTGCCCGCAGGTCTGGCCAGAAGCCCGGCGGCTCGGTTGGATCTCCCCGCAGAGAGGCAGACATTGAGTGCCGCCATGCCGCCCTAGGGGCGGCCGGCCGAACAAGGGGGATCCCTGGTGATACGTAAGGCAGCGCTTGGCGCTGCGGCAGCGATAGCGGCGTCCGCCACACTCGCGGGCGCGCTATACGCGTCGAGCGCCACAGCGCAACCGACGCAGCAGGAGCAGAGCGGCAACGGCAACGGCAACGGCCGCGCCGAGGCCCGCGGTGCGGCGATCGCCGCCGCGTCCGCGGCCAAGAAGGGCATCGACTGGCAGACATGCCCGGAGGACTGGGGTCTCGACCCCAAGATCCAGTGCGGTTACGTGACCGTGCCGCTCGACTACGCCAAGCCCCACGGCAAGAAGATCAAGCTCGCCGTCGACCGGATCGGCAACACCGGTACGAAGAAGGAGCGCCAAGGCGCGCTCGTCTACAACCCCGGCGGTCCCGGCGGCTCCGGCCTCCGCTTCCCGCTCCGGGTCACCACCGGCAACCCGCTGTGGAAAAACGTCTCCAAGGCCTACGACTTCGTCGGCTTCGACCCGCGCGGCGTCGGCAAGTCGGCCGCCATCTCCTGCATGGACCCGCAGGAGTTCGTGAAGGCGCCGAAGGCCGACCCGGTGCCGGACGACGAGGCGGACAAGAGCGCGCAGCGCAAGCTCGCCGCCGAGTACGCCGACGGCTGCAAGGAGCGTACGGGCGCGGCCAAGCTGCAGCAGATGACCACCCCGAACACCGCCCGCGACCTGGACGTCATCCGCGCCGCGCTCGGCGAGCGGAAGCTGAACTTCCTCGGCGTCTCGTACGGCACCTACCTCGGCGCCGTGTACGGGACGCTGTTCCCGTCGCACGTCCGCCGCATGATCACGGACAGCGTCGTCAACCCGTCGCGGGAGAAGATCTGGTACCAGGCCAACCTGGACCAGGACGTCGCCTTCGAAACCCGCTGGAACGACTGGACGGCGTGGGTCGCCAAGCACCATGACGTCTACGGCATCGGCGACACCCAGGCCAAGGTCCAGAAGGCGTGGGAGGACCTGCGCGCCGCGGCGAAGAAGGAGCCGATCGGCGGGGTCGTAGGCCCGGCCGAGCTGCTCGGGCTCTTCCAGGGCGCGCCGTACTACGACTCGTCCTGGGCGCCGGTGGCCGAGGTCTGGGCCGCGTACCGCAAGGGCGACGAGAAGGCGATGGTCGAGGCCGCGGGCCCCGACATGTCCGATACCGCGGGCAACGCCTCCTCCGAGAACGGCAACGCCGTCTACACGGCGGTCGAGTGCACCGACGCCAAGTGGCCGCGGGACTGGGCGACCTGGGACCGCGACAACACCGAGCTGCACAAGAAGCACCCCTTCCTGACCTGGTCCAACGCCTGGCTGAACCTGCCCTGCGCCACCTGGGGCGTAAAGCAGCGGACCCCGGTCGAGGTCGGTACGGGCAAGGGCCTGCCGCCGGTGCTCATCGTGCAGTCGGAGCGGGATGCCGCGACGCCGTACGAGGGTGGTGTGGAGCTGCACAAGCGCTTCAAGGGCTCGCGCCTGATCACCGAGAAGGACGCCGGCTCGCACGGCGTCACGGGCCTGGAGAACGAGTGCATCAACAAGCGCGTTGACGCCTATCTGCTGAAGGGCGAGCTCGACTCGGCCGATGTGACGTGCGCCCCGCACGCCACGCCGACGCCGAGCAAGGCGACGACGCTGAAGCGGGATCAGGCCGCCGCGCAGGACCTGCCCCGGGTTCCGTAACCTTCCGTAACCCCTGGCAAGCGAAAGGCCCTGGCCGGGTGGCCAGGGCCTTTTCGTCTGCGTGTGATCAGCTGTCTTCCATGATCCCGAGTACGTTCCCGTCCGGGTCCGTCACCGTGGCCACCCGGCGGCCGGGGCCGACCTCGTGCGCGGCCTCCTTCACGGCGGCGCCCGCGCCGGTCAGCTCGGCGAGCTTGGCGTCGAGGTCCGGCACCTTCCAGTACGCCACCGGGCCCTGCTCCTTGCTGCCCGGCACCAGGCCGATGTGCTGGCCTTCGGCGTCGAAGCCGACGTAGTACTCGGAGTCGGCGGACGGCTGGGTGCCGAGGAGGGTGGCGTATACGTCCTTCGCCTTCGCGAGGTCGGAGACGGGGTGCAGGACGATCTTGATGCCTTCGGTGCTGGTCATGATTTCTCCCGTTTGGAGTGGTTAGCGGCGGTTAGCGGCGCTAGCGGCTTATTCCGATGCTTTTACGCTAGCCGGGTACCCGCTCGCGGCGCTTCTCCGATCCTGACCAGTGCGGCTCCGGGCCGAAAACAGCAGCACACACGCCGCAAGGCCCAGCGCCACCGTGGCCAGCCCGGAGACGCCGAGGGTGGTGCGCGGGCCCAGCGCCGTGGTGAGCGGGCCGCCCAGGGCCGTGCCGAGCGGGGCGGCGGTGAGCAGTGCCGAGGTGCGGGCGGCGAGCATGGAGGCGAGGTGTACCGGCGGCGACTTCTGCTGCATGAGCGTGATCGAGAAGGCCACGAAGGGCCCGTAGATCACGCCGCCGAGCGCGAAGCACACCACCGTGACGGCCGTCGGCACCCCGCTGAAGCCGAACGGCAGCAGCGTCACCCCCCAGCCGATCACGACCCCGGTCGTCACCGGCCACAGCGGCAGCCGCTGCAGCGTCCCGACGGCGAGGCCGCCGACCACGGCGCCGGCGCCGAAGAGGATCCAGTACAGGCCGAGCAGCGTGCCGGGCCCGTGCAGATCCTCGGTGACGTGCAGCGGGAGGGCGACCTCCACCGGGCCGTAGAGGAAGTTGAAGAACCAGGTGAGCGCCAGCAGCCCGAGCAGCTGCGGATGCGAGCGCAGCAGCGCGAAGCCGCCGCGGGCGGCGCTCCCGTCGACGGGAGCGGCCGCCGCCTGGGACTCGGGCAGCCGGATGCGGGCGACGATCACCGCCAGGAAGACGTACGTGAGCGCGTCGATGCCGATCACCAGCGCCGTGTTCACGTACGTCACCAGCACGCCCGCGATCGCCGGACCCGCGATCGTGGCGCCGAAATTGATCGACGAGACCAGGGAGTTGGCGGCGAGCCGCTGCTCCTGCGGCAGCAGCTCGGCCAGGATCGTGTACTTGCCCGCGCTGCCCCACGCATGCAGCACCGACGAGGCCGCGAGCAGCACGACGTACAGCGCCGGCGTCAGCACTCCGGCGAGCCAAACGAGCGGGATGGCGCCGAGGAAGAGGGCGCGGGCGATGTTGTCGAGCAGCAGCAGCCGCTTGGGCGGCACCCGCCGCAGCCGGCGGCCGAGAACCAGCGCGCCGACCACCCCCGGCAGCGTGGCCGCCCCCAGCGCGGCCCCGACCCACAGCCCCGCCGTCGCCTCCGGCGCCAGCTCGATGGCCAGCCAGGCCACCGCCACGAAGCTCATCCCGTCCCCGAGATACGACACCGCGAAGCCGAGGATCAGCCGCCGGAAGACGGGGTTGGCGAGGACCGGCCGGTAGGCGTTCACGGCTGCTCCCGGATCCGGATCAGATTCCCCGCCGGGTCGCGGACGGCGCATGCGCGGCCGCCGTCCGGCTGCTCGACCGGGCCGTGCACGACCTCGGCGCCCCCGGCCCGCAGCCGCGCGAAGGCGGCGTCGAGGTCGGCGGTGGCCATCTCGATCGCGGCGTACGTGCCCTTGGCCATCATCTCCGCGATCGTGCGCCGCTCGGCGTCGGTGACGCCGTGTGCGGCGCCGGGCGGCTGCAGCACGATGGACGTGTCCTTCTGCCCTGCCGGACCGACGGTGATCCCGTCCCCGCGGCTCTCCCGTACCTCGAAGCCGAGGGCATCGCGATAAAAGGCCACGGACAGGTCCGCGTCTTCATGCGGCAGGAAGCTCGCGCGAATGGTGATGTCCATGACGTGCACGCTAGAAGCCGTGCGGGCGGCGGCGCTTCTCGATTCCTGACGGACCCGCCCATGGTCCCGGTTCGTCTCCTCCTGCCGCCCTAGGGCGGCATGCGACACTGAGCCCGTGAGCAGCGGGCAGAACCTCGACGATCTCCGGCGGCTGCGGCGGGCCCGCGACCGGATGGACCGGGATTACGCCGAGCCCCTGGACGTCCCCGCCCTGGCGCACGAGGCGCTGATGTCCGCGGGCCACTTCCAGCGCAGCTTCCGCGCCGCCTACGGCGAGACGCCGTACAGCTATCTCATGACCCGCCGCATCGAACGGGCGAAGACGCTGCTGCGGCGCGGCGACCTGTCGGTGACCGAGGTGTGCTTCGAGGTGGGCTGTACGTCGCTGGGCTCGTTCAGCACCCGCTTCACGCAGCTGGTGGGGGAGAGCCCGAGCGCCTACCGCGACCGCGACCACGCGGACGGCGCCGCGATCCCGGCGTGCATCGCGAAGCTGTACACCCGCCCGGTGAAGGGCGAAAAGCCGGTCACCGAGTAGCGCGTCGCGCAGGTCCTCCCGCATGCTTGCGCGCATGCCTTCCGTACTGCAGAACGTGGCCATCGACTGCGCCGACCCGTACCAGCTGGCGCTCTTCTGGAGCCAGGTGACGGGCCACCCGGTGCATCCGGACGACAAGCCGGGCGACCCGGAGACGATCGTGGAGCTGCCGGAGGGCACGGTGCTGCATTTCAATCAGGTGCCGGAGGCCAATACGGGCAAGAACCGGATTCACCTCTGCCTGCGCCCGGAGACGACGCGCGAAGAAGAGGTCGAGCGGCTGCTCGGCATCGGCGCCACGATGGTCGCCGACCGGCGGAACCCGGACGGCACGGGCTGGGCGGTGCTGGCCGACCCCGAGGGGAATGAGTTCTGCGTGCTGCGCAGCGCCGGGGAACGCGCCGCGCAGCACGCGGACTGAGGCGGCGCCGGATCACCGGCGCCGAGCCGCTGGATCACCAGCGACGAGCCGCTAGATCACTAGCGACAGCAGCAGCACGAAGACGATCGACACCACCGAGATGATGGTCTCCATCAGCGACCACGTCTTGATCGTCTCGCCGACCTTCATGCCGAAGTACTCCTTCACCAGCCAGAACCCCGCATCATTGACGTGGCTGAAGAAGAGCGACCCGGCGCCGATCGCCAGCACCAGCAGCGATACGTGGGCGGTGCTCATGTCCGCCGCCAGCGGTGCGACCAGGCCCGCCGCCGAGATCGTGGCGACCGTCGCCGAGCCGGTGGCCAGGCGGATGCCGACCGCGATCAGCCAGGCGAGCAGCAGGGCCGAGATGTTCCAGTCCTTCGAGATGTCCATGATCATCTCGCCCACGCCGACGTCGATCAGCGTCTGCTTGAAGCCGCCGCCGGCGGCGACGATCAGCAGCACACCGGCGATCGGGACGAGCGACTTCTCGACGGTCGTCGTAATCCGGTCCTTGGTGAAGCCGGCCGCCCGGCCGAGCGTGAAGAGGCCGACGATGACGGCGGCGAGCAGCGCGATCAGCGGGTTGCCGATGACGTCGAAGGTGCGCTGGACGGTGTTCTCGGGGTCGTCGACGACGATGTCCACCAGGGACTTCGCGAGCATCAGCACGACCGGCAGCATCACGGTGGCGACGGTGGCGCCAAAGCCGGGACGCTTCTCCAGGTCCTCCGAAGGCCGCTGCGGGACCAGGCCCTCCGGCGGCGTGACGTCGACCCAGCGGGCGGCGTAACGGGCGAACAGCGGGCCCGCGATGACGACCGTCGGGATGGCGACCAGCACGCCGAGCGCGAGGGTGACGCCGAGGTTGGCCTTCACCGCGTCGATGGCGGCGAGCGGACCGGGGTGCGGCGGCACCAGGCCGTGCATGACCGACAGGCCGGCCAGGGCCGGGATGCCGATCCGCATCAGGGAGTGCCCGCCGCGCTTGGCGACCAGCAGCACGACCGGGATCAGCAGCACGATGCCGACCTCGAAGAAGAGCGGCAGGCCGATGATGCCCGCGATCAGCGCCATCGCCCACGGCATGGTGCGATTGCTCGCCCTGGCCAGGATGGTGTCGACGATCTCGTCCGCGCCGCCCGAGTCGGCGAGCAGCTTTCCGAGGATGGCGCCCAGCGCGATCAGCACGCCGACGCCGGCGGCGGTGGTGCCGAGCCCGCCGGTGAAGCTCGTGATGACCTTGTCGAGCGGCGCCCCGGCCACGGCGCCCAGCGCGAGCGAGCCGATGGTCAGGGACAGGAACGCGTGCAGCTTGAACTTGGTGATCAGCAGCACGATGACGCCGATCCCGAGCAGGACGGCGACGGCGAGCTGAGCGTGGCCGGCGGAGGTGATCGGCTCGACTGGAGCCGGGCCCGCCGCCAGCATCTCGGCGCTGAGATGCGGCATGGGGAGTTCCTTGCGCTTGAGGGTGTTGGGGGGGAAGGGGGTCGTCAGACGGCCTGGGGCCGGCAGAGAGCCGTGACCGCCCGCTCGGTGAGGGCTTCCGGCGGGGCGTCCACGGGGATGACGACGCCGGGTTCGTCGTCCTGGAGGGGCTCCAGGGCGGCGAGCTGCGAATCCAGCAGGGACATCGGCATGAAGTGGTCCGTACGCCCCGCAAGCCGGTCCGCGATCAGGTCGCGGTCGCCGGTGAGGTGGACGAAGAAGAGGTGCGGCTCGGCCGCCCGCAGCCGGTCGCGATAGGCGCGCTTGAGGGCCGAGCAGCTGACCACGCCACCGGTGGCCGCGTGCTCGTGCGCCCAGGCGCCGATGGCGTCGAGCCAGGGGGCGCGGTCCGCGTCGTCCAGGGGGTGGCCGGCGGCCATCTTGGCGATGTTCGCCTCGGAGTGGAACTCGTCCGCCTCCGCGTACGGGACGCCGAGCCGGCCGGCGAGCAGCGCGCCGACGGTGGACTTGCCCGTACCGGACACGCCCATGACGACCGCGACGGATCCGTTGGCCATGGTGGAGCACCTCTTGCTGTCTTCTTCGACCGCTTGCGGCTTGCGGAGCCAAACTCAACGCCATATGTATGACGTATTCAAGAGCCTGTGACGTAAACGTCATACATATTCGCTAGCGCGCGCCCGAGCCGTAGGATGTGTCCCGCCATGGAGACCAGCCGTCAGGGCCTGCACGCCCACCTGCTCGCAGCCCTCGGACCTGCGATTACGTCCGGGGAACACCCGCCGGGCTCGGTGCTGCGCACCGACGAGATGGAGGAGCGCTTCGGCGTCTCCCGCACCGTCGTCCGCGAGGCCATCCGCGTCCTGGAGTCCATGCACCTCGTCGAATCCCGCCGCCGGGTCGGCGTCACGGTGCTGCCGCCCGAGCGCTGGAACGTCTTCGACCCGCAGGTCATCCGCTGGCGCATGGCCGGCACCGACCGCCCCCGCCAGCTGCGCTCCCTGACCGTCCTCCGCTCCGCCATCGAGCCGGCCGCGGCCGCGCTGGCCGCCAGCAACGCGACCCCCGAGCAGTGCGCCGAGATCACCCGCTGCGCGATGGACATGGTGGCGACCTCCCGCGGCCACCAGCTCAAGGCCTATCTGGTGCACGACATCGCGCTGCACCGGATACTTCTGCAAGCCTCCGGGAACGAGATGTTCGCCCGCCTCGGCGACGTCGTCAGCGAGGTGCTGACCGCCCGCACCGAGCACCAGGTGATGTTCGAGGACCCGGACCCGCCGGCCGTAACGCTGCACGTCCGGCTCGCGGAGGCGATCCGCTCCCGGGATCCCGAGCAGGCCGAGCAGGTGGCCCGGGAGATCGCCGTCGGGGCGATGCGGGAGCTGGACATCCTGGAGCCCGTACCGGACGAGACGGCTTGATAACAGGGGTCGGACGGAGTGGAGTTACGGGAACGACTCCTCCGCTCACCCACCGCAACATATTCTGGGGCAAGTACGCGGCGCGTGCGTGCTTCCGCTGGGGGCCAGGTTGCACAGGACCAAGATTCTTCTCGTAGACGACAGGCCGGAGAACCTGCTGGCCCTGCGAAGCATGCTCGCCGACCTCGGCCAGGATCTGGTCAGCGCGGCGTCCGGCGACGAAGCCCTCAAGGCGCTGATGGTCGACGAGTTCGCGCTGATACTGCTCGATGTGCAGATGCCGGGCATGGACGGCTTCGAAACGGCGGAGGTCATCAAGTCCCGCGAGCGCACCCGGGACATCCCGATCATCTTCCTGACCGCGATCGACGCCGACCCGAAGCACGCCTTCCGCGGATACTCCGCGGGCGCCGTCGACTTCCTCACCAAGCCGATCGACCCGTCCGTGCTGCGCACCAAGGTCGGCGTCTTCGTCTCGCTGCACCTGAAGGCGCTGAAGCTACGCGAGGAGATCAGGGCGACCGAGGCCTCCGCGAGCGACCAGCTCCAGCGGGCGCTCGCGGGGCTGCGCAAGGCCGTGGAGGTGCTGGGCCCGCAGGCGGATGTCAGCCATGTGCTGTTCCCCGAGCGGCAGGACGGGGCGCCGCGGGAGGCGTGAGGGGGCTCGTGAGGGGGTTGTTAACCTCTGGGGCGTGACCCTTTCTGAGCTGTCCTTTCGCGCCGCTGTCCCCGAGGACGCACCGGATCTGGTGCGACTGATCGAGTCCGCGTATCGCGGGGACTCCAGCCGGGCCGGCTGGACCACGGAGGCGGATGTACTCGATGGTCAGCGGACCGACCGCGAGGGTGTCCTCACCGTGCTGAAGGACCCGGAGAGCCGGATGCTGCGCGTGTCGCGCGATGTCGAGCTCGTCGCCTGCTGCCAGCTGGAACGGCGGGGAGAGGCGGCGTACTTCGGGATGTTTGCCGTACAGCCAGGGCTGCAGGGCGGCGGCGTCGGGAGGCGGGTGCTCGCCGAGGCGGAGCGGGTGGCGGCTGCTGAGTGGGGGGCGCGGGAGATGCACATGACGGTGCTGTCGGTGCGGGATGACTTGATCGGGTGGTACGAGCGGCGCGGGTATCGCCGTACGGGAGAGATGACTCCCTTCCCGTACGGCGATGAGCGCTTCGGCATTCCGCAGCGGGATGACCTGCAGTTCGAACTGCTGGTGAAGCCGATCGCGGCGAGGGTCAGCGACTAACCCTGCTCCACCAGCCCTTGGACGAGGTCCCGCGGGAGGCCGTGGGTGTCGTGGAGATAGTGGTAGTCGTCATCCGTCAGGGGGCGGCTGCGGTAGCCCGGCCGGGAAAGGACCTGGCGGCCGCGGTCGAGCAGGCTGCGGAAGCGGCGTTCTTCCTGGTCGAGGGTGGTCAGGACGGGGCTCGGGTCCTCGGGTAGGTGGAAGTGGGACTGGGTGCCCTCCACCAGCTCCCGCGGGAGGTCGGTGAGGGTGCGGGACGGGTCGTCGCGCCAGAGTGTGGTGAGGACGCGGCGGATCAGGCGGCGCGGTACGTAACCGCGGCCGGTGTTGGACGGGTGGACGCCGTCGCCGTGGATGACGACGAGCGACCGGAGGTGGTCGCTGAGGAGGCGGAGGTCGATGCTGTTGCCGAGGCCCCAGACTTCCGGCAGGCGGCGCAGCCACGGCTCGAAGAGATCGGTCTCGTATACCGAGTCCTTGCCCTGCAGGATCGTGACCAGGCGTTCGAGGCCCATGCCGGTGTCGACGTTCTGCTGCTTGAGCGGGGTGAGGCTGCCGTCCTCGTGGCGGCGGTGGCGCATCATGACGTGATTCCAGACCTCGACCCAGCGGTCGTCGGTGGTCGGAGTGCCCTGGGGCGGAGTGCCGGGCCCGCCGGTCCAGACGAAGATCTCCGAGTCGGGGCCGCAGGGGCCGGTGGGCCCGTTCGACCACCAGTTTTCCTCGCCGTGGGTGAGCTCGATGGGGAGCCCGATGTCTTCCCAGGTGCGCAGGGATTCGTGGTCGACGTCGCTCACGCCAAGGCGCTCATCCCCGCCGAAGACGGTGACGTGCAACCGCTCCCGCGGAATGCCGAAGCCCTCGTGCAGCAACTCGTATCCCCACCGCAGGCTCTGCGGCCCGCCGTAGTCCCCGAGCGACCAGGAACCGAGCATCTCGAAGACGGTGAGATGCGTGCTGTCGCCGACTTCGTCGAGGTCGGTGGTGCGCAGGCAGCGCTGGACGTTGACGAGGCGGTGGCCGAGGGGGTGGGGGCGGCCTTCGAGGTACGGCGTGAGCGGGTGCATGCCGGAGGTGGTGAAGAGGACCGGGTCGCCGGGTGGCGGGAGGAGGGTGCCGCCGGTGATGAGGCTGTGGCCGCGACCGCTGTCGCGGAAGAAGCGCGTGAAGGTGTCGATGGTTTGCTGGGTGGTGATGGGGGTGGTTGGGCTATTTGAGGTGTCCATGGCGGTGCCCTTTCGGGTCGGGGAGACCGGAAAGGGACCGCGACGCTGGGCGTGCTGCCGAGCAGCCGTGCCTGCGGGCACAACACTCCGGCGATCCGTTTCCGGTCGCCGGCGGTGTGAGAGAGAAGAAGGTCAGGCGGCGGCAACCGGCGAGCGGGGCGCTCGCGCGGTCGCGGTGCGATGCGTATGGCTGATGACCTTCATGCCGTCTACGGTAACAAGATCGGGAAGTGAACGTCCTGGGGTTTTTCAGCCGCCCTCGAGCCGCGCCGCGATGTCGCGCATCCCGCTCCCGACCACGTACTCCCCGGGCAGCCCCGGTATCTCCACCGGCCGCCCGGGCCGGCGCGGCGGATGCCGGATCAGGTGCTCCAGCACGCGGGCGGCGAGCGCGGGGTCGTCGGGTGGGTCGCCGAGGACGTAGTAGTACGCATTGGGCCGCCAGCTCGGATACCGCTCGGTGAGTCCGACGATCAGCGCGGGAGGCCGCTGGCGGTAGGCCCCGTAGGGCTCGTCGTAGTAGCCGGTGCTGCGCCCCTCCGCGGTATTGCATCCGCCGCAGAGCAGCCCACGCACGAGCCCGGAGGGATGGTGGTGATCGATGACGAGCGCACCCGCCCCCGCTCCAGCCCCTGGCCTCGCCCGCGCTGTCGCCTCCGGCCCCGCCCCCGCTCGCCCGCTTGCTGGTGCACCTGCGCCGCATATCGCGCACCGGCCGCGCTGCCAGTCGCGGATGGCGGCGAGTGCCGAGGTGGTCCGGCGCGGGAGCTGGGGCTGGGGCTCCGGGGGCTGCCAGTCGTGGCAGGCCGGGCCGTGCTCGTACGACCAGAGCCGTGACATGTCCCGAAGGCTAGGGGCTGGCACTGACAACGCCCCTCGGCGCCATGTCGGCGGAGGGCTTGGCATCGGATGGTGACGGCCGCGCCGCCGTGGTGCGTCGGGCGCGGTGCCAGAAACGAATTGCTGGCTGCGGAGGGAGTGGGGAAGGGGGTCGCCTTGCCCTGCCGGGCGGCGGCTGGATGGTGGTGGGGGGCGCGGGCTTCTTGTCTGGGGCGTGAGGCGGGTGGGCGTGCGCCCTCTTTCGTTGGGGCGTGTTGGGGGGCGCGGTGCCTTGGTATGCAGATCCGACTCCGCCCGGGCCCTACCGCCGCCCGGCAGGCCAAGGCACCCCTTCTCCAAGGCGCCGCCTCCCCAAGGCCCTCCAAGGCCCCCCTCCCCCCGACACACCCCTACGAAAAAGGGCGCGCGGCCAAGCTGCAAGCGCCCCCGAGCCTCCGCCAGCGCCCCCCATCGCCAGACCGCCACCCGCTAGGCCCCCCCCACCAAGCCGCCACCCGGCAAGCCAAAGCCCCCCGGCCTCCCCGCCCTTCCGCAGCCAGCCTTCCGTTTCTGGCGCCGAGCCCGGACAGAAGACGGCAGCACGGCCGTCACCATCCGATGCCAAGCCACCCGCAACAACTCCCCCTCCCAGCCCCGCATCCGCCACCATGAACCCCGTGAACCCGATGAACCGACGACCCGCCACAGGCGCCCTCCTAGGCCTCGCCCTTGGTGATGCTCTCGGATATCCCACGGAGTTCAGCAAGGTGAGCACCATCGAGGCTGACCATGGCCCCTGGCGCAAACTGCCGCTGCCGGATCCGGCGATCGTCAGCGACGACACTCAGATGACGCTCGCTTTGGCGCGTGGGCTTCGGGCCGCAATGGCGCGCGGCTATCTCGCACCCAAGCGCCTCGTACGGCCGGTGCGCGAGGAATTCGTGGAATGGTCGCGTTCACCTGCGAACAACCGCGCGCCGGGGCATACCTGCATGGCTGCCTGCCGGATCCTCGCGCAGGAGCAGCGGCCGTGGTCGGACGCCGCACAGATGGAGTCCAAGGGCTGCGGTGCCAATATGCGCGTTGCGCCGATAGCCCTCGCACCGGGATTGAGCGACGAGCAGCGGTCCGGCGCCGCACAACTGCAGGCTGTGCTCACTCACGGGCACCCCACAGCTCTCGCCGCGAGCGATCTCACGGCGTACGCCGTCAGATCGCTCGCGGAGGGTGCGGAGCCGGGCGAGCTGATCGGATTGCTGCGCGCGTACGCCGAGGACAGCCGGCGCCGCTATCGCGACGTGTGGCTTGGTGACTTTTGGCGTGCCGCTCCGCTGCGAAGTGGTGCGGACTTCATCGAGATGGGGTGGGAGGACTGCCTCAAGGCGCTGGGCTGGCTCGAGGGGGCGGTGCGCCATGCCGATGTCGAGCGGGATCCGTGCACGTATACCGGCGAGGGATGGGTTGCCGAGGAGACGCTGGTGACCGGGCTGCTGTGTTTCCTGCTGGTCCCCGGGGAGCCGGTGCTCGCGCTGCGGCGGGCTGCCTGCTCGTCAGGGGACTCGGATTCCATCGCCTGTCTGACCGGGGCTTTCGCCGGTGCTTACTACGGGGCTGCGGCTTGGCCCGAGGAGTGGGTGAGGAGGGTGGAGCACCGGGAGGAGCTGATGGGGCTGGGGGAGGAGTGGGACACGGGGCGTGCGGTGGCGCCTGCCACCACTCCTTCTCCTACTCCGCCGTGACCTGCGGCTCGTGCCGGACCGGGAAGTTCACGGACCGGGCGATGAAGCACTTTTCGTGGGCCGGAGCGTGGAGCTCCAGAGCCTTGTCCACCATCGACGGGTCCGACACCGTCACCTCCGGCCGGAGGATGACCTCCGTGAACTGGCCGCCGCCATCCGCCGCTTCCGTCATCGTGCCGACCGTCGCATCCCGGTACGACGTGACCACCACACCCCCCACCGAGCAGAGGTGGAGATACCAGAGCATGTGGCACTGGGCCAGCGAAGCCGCCAGCAGCAGCTCCGGATTCCAGCGGGACGGGTCGCCGCGGAAGGCCGGGTCCGAGCTGGCCGGGAGCGGTGGGATTCCCGCCGCCGTCGACTCCAGCAGGCGGTCGAAGTCGCGGTAACCGCTCGTGCCCGTGCCGCGGTTGCCGGTCCAGACTGTGGTTGTTTCGTACGTATGTGTGCGCGCCATGTGTGGGAGCCTAACTCCGGCCACCGACAGAGTTGACCAGGAACCTCAGACCATGCATCGTCCCTGGTCATGCGTAAGATACTAATCGTCGGAGCCGGTCACTCCGGACTCCAGCTCGCGCTCGGCCTGCAGGCGCGCGAGTACGACGTCACCCTCATCAGCGCCCGTACCGCCGACGAGATCCGCGGCGGGCGGATCCTCTCCACGCAGTGCATGTTCGGCACCGCACTCGCGCACGAGCGGGAGCTCGGGCTCGACTTCTGGGCGGGGCAGGCGCCGCAGGTCGGCGGGATCGGGGTCTCCGTGGCCGGGCCCGAAGGGCAGCGGGTCATCGACTGGCTCGGGGCGCTCGACGCCGCCGCCGAGTCGGTCGATCAGCGACTCAAGATCGCGGGTTGGCTGGAGGCGTTCGAAGAGCGCGGGGGGCGGGTCGAGTACGGGGAGGCCACCCCCGAGCAGCTCGACCGCCGCGCCCACGACTTCGATCTCATCCTCGCCGCCAGCGGGCGCGGCGGCCTCGGCCGGCTCTTCGAGCGCGACCCCGAGCGCTCCCCGTACGACACCCCGCAGCGCGCCCTCTCCGTCGCGTACGTGCACGGGCTCGCACCCCGCCCCGAGCACCCCGACCTGCACGCCGTACGCACCAATCTCGTCCCCGGCGCCGGCGAACTCTTCGTCATCCCCGGCCTGGCGCCCAGCGGCCCCTGCCACATGCTCTTCTTCGAGGCGGTCCCGGGCGGCCCGCTGGACGTCTTCGGCGACCGGCCGGAGCCGCAGCAGCACCTGGAGCGCACCCTCGACCTGATGCGGCGCTACGTGCCCTGGGAGTACGAGCGGGCCACCGGCGGCGTCGAGCTCACGGACGCGGGCGGCACCCTCGCCGGGCAGGTCAAGCCCGAGGTGCGCACGGCCGTCGGGCGGCTGCCGGGCGGCGCGCCGGTGCTGGGCGTCGCCGACGCCGTCGTCACCAACGACCCGATCACCGGGCAGGGTTCCAACAACGCGAGCAAGTGCGCGGCCTCGTACCTCGAGAGCATTACCCAGCGCGGCGACAGCGACGACCCCTTCGACGCCGCCTGGATGCAGTCCGCCTTCGACCGCTACTGGCGCCACGCCGCCCCCGCCACCAAGTGGTCGAACGCCATGCTCGCCCCGCCGCCCGAGCACATCCTCCAGCTCTTCGGCGCGGCCGGCGAACTCCAGCCCATCGCCGACCGGTTCGCGAACGCCTTCAACGACCCGGCCGACCTGGAGCACTGGTTCTACACCCCGGAGTCGGCGGGCGCGTTCCTGGAGCAGGTCGCCGCACGCCGCTGACCTCACCGAATGCGGGCCGTCGCCCCCTCCGCGGCGGCCCGCATGTCGCAACCGTTACCGACGTACCAACCGGTCGGTATTGACAGACGGCCCGCGGACCGGTGTGATTCCAGACACTGAATCCGGCTCCTTGGGCAGGAGGGCATGCAATGGCGCAGCTGCACGAGCTCGACGCGATGGCACAGGCGGCCGCCGTGCGGGCGCGCGAGGTGAGTCCCGTGGAGCTGGTCGAGCACCACCTGGAGCGGGCCGAGCGGTACGGGGAGGGGCTCGGCGTCTTCCTCACCGTGACGGCCGAGGCCGCGCGCGAGCAGGCGAAGGAGGCCGAGCGCCAGGTACGCGAGGCGCAGGAGCCCGACGCGCTGCCGCCCCTCTTCGGCGTCCCGACCGCGATCAAGGACCTCAACCCCACCGCGGGCGTACGCACCACCTTCGGCTCGCGCGCCTACGCCGACTTCACCCCGGCCGGTGACGGATACGCGGTCGCGCTGCTGCGCGCGGCAGGGACCATCAGCATCGGCAAGACGAACACCCCCGAGTTCGGCTTGAGCGCGTACACGGACAACGACCTCGCCGGCCCCGCCCGCAGCCCGTGGGACACCACCCGTACCGCCGGCGGCTCCAGCGGCGGCGCGGCCGCGGCCGTCGCGGCGGGGATCGTGCCGTTCGCGCACGGCAGCGATGGCGGTGGCAGCCTGCGGATCCCGGCGAGCTGCTGCGGCATCGTCGGCTTCAAGCCGTCCCGCGGCCGGGTCAGCAACGGCCCGCTGGGCAGCGACGTCACCGGCATGCCGGTCCAGGGGCCCCTTTCCCGTACGGTCCGCGACGCCGCCGCGATGCTCGACGCGATGGCCGTGCCGCAGACCGGCGACCCGTACTGGGCGCCGCCGCTGCCGGACGGCGAGAGCTTCCTCGACCACGCTGGGCGCGAGCCGGGGCGGCTGCGCATCGGCGTGTACACGCACCCCGGGATCGAGGGCGTCGACGTCGACCCCGAGATCCTCGACGCACACCGCGCCGCCGCCGAGCTGCTCGCCTCGCTCGGACACGAGGTCGAGGAGATCGACAACCCCTTCGGCGACTCGCTGCGCAAGCCCTTCATGGGCGTGTGGGCCGGGCAGTCGCTGCAGATGAAGGTGGGCGACGAGGCGCAGCTGCGGCCGCTGACCCGCTGGTGGCGGGAGGCGGGGCGCGGGCTGAGCGCCGAGCAGTACAACGACGCGCTGTACGGGCTGCAGTCCGCCGCCCGCCGCGGGGTGCGGAAGATGGCGGCGTACGACGCGGTGCTCGCGCCGACGCTGGCCGTACTGCCGCACGCCACCGACTGGTTCGAGGCGGAAGGGCCCGCGGAGGCGGCGCGGCGGCAGATGGGCTACAGCTGCTTCACCGCCGCGTACAACGCCACCGGTCAGCCGGCCGTCAGCCTGCCGCTGCGCTGGACGGCGGCCGGCGTCCCGGTCGGCGTGATGCTCGCCGGCCGGCCCGCGGGCGAGGCGCAGCTGCTGTCGCTGTCCGCCCAGATCGAGGCCGCCCGGCCGTGGGCAGACCGCCGCCCGGAGCTCGACCGCTAGCCACCCAGCTCACCCTCAAGCGTCCGCACCCGATACCCGATCGTTCCGCACACCTTCCTCGGACCGGCGAAGCCGATTGCGCCGGCCCGCCGATGGCGTATGCCCACTGGAGGCTCGACATGGCACGTTCAGGCACACATCACCCCGCGGCGAGACTCGCCGCAATAGCCGTCGCCCTGGGCACGGTCGCGGCCTCCGCCGCCTGCACCACCGGCAGCGACGGCGCCGCCGAGGGCGGGAGCGGCGGCAACGGCGGCGGCGCCGTCTCGTACCAGATCGCCTCCGACCCGACCACGCTCGACCCGGCCAAGGGCACCATCGCCTCGGACCTGCAGCTGGACCGGCTCCTCTACGACACCCTCGTGGCCCGCGACGACGGCGGGAAGATCGTCGGGCGGCTGGCGAAGAGCTGGGAGATGCCGGACGCGAAGAACGCCAGCTTCACCCTCAACTCCGGCGTCACCTGCACCGACGGCACGAAGGTCACCGCCACCACGGTCGCCGACTCGCTCAAGCGCCTCGTCGACCCCAAGACCGGCGGCGCCACCGTCTTCGGCGCCGGCAACAAGGCCGACATCAAGGGCGACGACGGGTCCGGCAAGGTCACCATCAAGCTGCAGAACCCGTGGTCCGACCTGCTGTACGGGCTGTCGCTGCCGCAGGCCGGGATCGTCTGCCCGAAGGGCATCAAGGACGACAAGCTGCTGAAGTCTGGCGGCAAGGGCGCGGGCACCGGGCGCTACTACGTGTCCGACGCCAAGTCCGGCTCCTCGTACACGCTGACCGCCCGCGACAAGTACACGTGGGCCGCGAAGTACGCCAAGCAGCCCGAGGGCGAGGCGCCCGAGCGCTTCGACGTGAGCGTCACGCAGGCCGAGTCGACGATGGCCAACAAGATGATGGAGGGCAGCCTCGACTACACCGGCATCACCGGGCCCGACATCGCGCGGCTGGCCGCGGCGAAGAAGTTCGGCATCGAGAAGGCGCCGCTGGTGCGGATGATGGTCGCCTTCAATGAGCGCAAGGGGCACCCGGGGGCCGACCCGGCCTTCCGCAAGGCGGTGGCGCAGGCGCTGGACGCGAAGGCGTTCAACCAGTCGGTCACCAAGGGCACCGGCACCGTGATGCACTCCATCGCCGACAAGACGGTGCCGTGCGCGCTCGACGACGCGAAGCTCATCACCAAGGCCGACCCGAAGGCCGCAAAGGCGGGGCTCAGCGGCAAGAAGATCAAGCTCGTCGGCACCAACGCCGTCGCGGGCGGCGCGGGCAACGAGTTCGTACAGGCCTCCCTGAAGGCGGCAGGCGCCCAGGTGGAGCTGAAGAACGCCGACAACACCACCTGGGGCAATGAGGTCCTCGGCAACAAGGGCGACTGGGACGTCACCGTCTACCCGAACCTCAACGTCACCAACCTCCTCACCTCCCCGGCCGGCCTGATGCTCGGCGACAGCCCGCCGAAGGGCCGCAACTTCGCCGGCATCGACAACGCCGGCTTCGCCAAGGGCTTCGGCGCGGCGATGGCGACCACGGACGAGGGCGACAAGTGCGCGGCGTGGGGCGACGCCCAGAAGGCGCTGCTGGCGCAGAACGACGTGGTGCCGCTGGCCGCCGTCGCCATCAACTACGTCACCAGCAAGCGCGTCGCCGCCGTCAATCCGGACGGCGTGCACGACGCGTCCTCGATCCGGCTCGTCAAGTAGCCCGCCCTTCCCGTACGAGAGGAGCAGCCGTTGCGTACGCGATCACCCTGGCTGACCTTCCTGCTGCGCCGGGCCGTCGGGCTCGCCGGGGTGCTCGTCACGCTGGTCGTCGTCACCTTCCTGATGATCCAGCTGATCCCCGGCGACCCGGCCCGGCGGGTGGCGGGCTCCGACGCCACCCCGGCCCGGATCGCCGAGGTGCGGACCGAACTGGGCCTTGATCAGCCGCTGTTCAGCCAGTTCGGGGATTACGTGAGCGGGCTGCTGCGCGGCGATCTGGGTACGTCCTTCGCCACCAGCCGGCCGGTCGCCGACCTGCTCGGCGACCGGCTGCCGTTCACCGCCCAGCTGGCGCTGCTGGCGATCGTGGTGGTGCTGCTCATTGCCGTACCGCTCGGCATGGCGATCGCGGTCGCCTGCCGGGCGGGCCGGCGGCGGCCGCTGGACACCGCCTTCACGTCGGTGACGGCGCTGGCCGGGGCGGTGCCCGAGTATGTGCTCGGCACGCTGCTCATCCTCGTCTTCGCGCTGGGCATGGGCGTGCTGCCGTCGTCCGGCGCGGCGACGCTGTCCGCGCTGGTGCTGCCGGTGATCGCGGTGAGCGTCGGCCCGATCTGCACGCTCGCCCGGATCGTGCGGCGGGAGACGGCGGCGGTGCTCACGCAGGACTTCATGCGTACGGCCCGGGGCAGGCGGCTCCCTGGGCTGCGGCTGTACGCCCGGCACGCGCTGCCGAACCTGCTCACCTCCACCCTCACCCTCGGCGGGCTGATCCTCACCGGACTGCTCGGCGGCACGGTCGTGGTCGAGTACGTCTTCCAGTGGCCGGGCCTCGGCAGCGCGGCCGTGGGCGCCATCGTCGGCCGCGACTACCCGGTGATGCAGGGGATCGTGCTGCTCCTCGGCCTGCTGGCGGCGGTGCTGAACCTGCTGGTGGATGTGGTGCTGGGCCTGCTCGATCCGCGCACTCTGAACGCGAAGGCGGGGCAGTGACAATGAGGAACCTCCGTTGGACACCCTCGCTCGTCATCGGGTGCGTGCTGATGGCGGCGCTGATCGTGCTGGCCGTCATCGGGCCGATGGTCTGGGGTGACGCCGCCGACCGGCTCAACCCGCAGGCCACCCACC
The DNA here is from genome assembly GCF_048572725.1 of Streptomyces boninensis. Taxonomy (NCBI): domain Bacteria; kingdom Bacillati; phylum Actinomycetota; class Actinomycetes; order Kitasatosporales; family Streptomycetaceae; genus Streptomyces; species Streptomyces boninensis. The sequence continues at coordinate 2,509,201 of NZ_CP183837.1, read as the reverse complement.
TCGGCGCTTCCGCCGAGCACTGGTCGGGCACCGACGCCCTCGGCCGCGATGTCCTCGCCCGTACGCTCGCCGGCACCCGGCTCACTCTGCTGATGGCCTTCGGCGCCACCGCCATCGCGGCGGTCGGCGGCATCCTCTTCGGCGCGGCCGTGTGGGTGAGCGGGCCGCGGGTGCGGGAGCTGGGGCTGCGGCTGATCGATGTGCTGGTGTCGTACCCGGCGGTGATCTTCGCGCTCACCGTAACGGCCGTGCTCAGCCCGAGCGCCAGCACGTGTGTCGCCGCGATCGGCCTGGCCAGCTGCCCGGCCTTCGCCCGGCTCACCACGAACCTGGCCGCGGGCATCGCGAACCGCGACTTCGTCTCGACGGCGCGGCTGCTCGGCGTCGCCCCGGGGCGGATGCTGCGCCGGCACATCCTGCCGAATATCGCCGAGCCGCTGCTGGTGCTCGTCTCGGTCGCCTTCACCGTCTCGCTGAAGGCGCTGTCGGGGCTGTCGGTGCTGGGCATGGGCACCCAGCCGCCGAAGTACGACTGGGGCTCGCTGCTCGGCAAGAGCCTCCCGGACATCTATGTCAACGCCGCGCCCGTGGTGGCCCCGTCGATCGCGATCATCGTCGCCGGTCTCGCCGGCGGCCTGATCGGCGACGGGCTCGCGGCCGCGGTGCACCCGGATGCGCGAGGGCGGGGCGGCAAGGCCCGTATCAAGGCGGCGCTTTCGGCTACGGAACCGGCGCCCGCGTCGCCCGCGGACGAGGCCCTGGTGGCGGTCGACCGGCTCAGCGTCTCGCTGCCGGACGGCACCCGGCTCGTCGAGGACGTATCGCTGCATATCGGCGCGGGTGAAGTCGTCGGCGTGGTGGGGGAGTCGGGTTCCGGCAAGAGCCTCACCGCGATGGCGGTGGCGAAGCTGCTGCCGGAGGGGCTGCGGGCGGACGCGGGGCGGCTGCGGCTCGGCGATCTGGACCTGCGCGGCGAGGTGGCGCCGAAGCGCCTCGCGACCGAGATCGGCATCGTCTACCAGGATCCGTCGGCGTCCTTCAACCCGACCCTCAAGCTGGGCAGCCAGCTGACGGAGACGCTGCGGGTGCACGGCGGTACGGGGCGCGGGGAGGCCTCGGCGCAGGCGGTGGAGCAGCTGCGGCTCGCCCACGTGACGCTGCCCGAGCAGCGGATGAAGCAGCATCCGCACGAGCTGTCGGGCGGCATGCGGCAGCGCGCGATGATCGCGTCCGCGCTGCTGACGAAGCCGCGGCTGCTGATCGCCGACGAGCCGACGACGGCGCTGGACGTGACCGTGCAGGCCGAGGTGCTGAGGCTGCTGCGCGAGGCGAATGAGCGCGACGGCACGTCCGTGCTGCTGATCTCGCACGACATCGGCGTGGTGGCGCAGGTCTGCGACCGGGTGCTGGTGATGTACGCGGGCCGCCTGGTCGAGGAGCTGCCGGTGGACCGGCTGCGCGCGGGCGACGCCCGGCACCCGTACACCCGCGCCCTGCTGGCGGCCACCCCGGAACTGGACGAGGACAAGCCCCTCGCCCCCATCCCGGGCCGCCCACCCCAGCCCGCGGACCGCCCGAAGGGCTGCGCCTTCGCGCCGAGATGCGCGCTGGCGCGCCCGGAGTGCGAGGAGTCCCGGCCGGTCCTGGAACTGACGCCCGCGGGCGGGGCGGCGGCCTGCTTCGCGCTGGGCTGGCCCGATGACGCCACCGCGGCGGCGGATGCGGACCCGGCCGCCACGGAGCGGCCGAGCAGCGCCGCCGACGCCGCCCCCGAAGGGAGCACCCGATGACCGCCTCCGCCTCGACCTCCGCGGCAGCGGAACCCGTGCTGGAGCTCGACTCGCTCGACGTCGCCTTCGGTTTCGGCCCGCGCCGTCGCCAGGTGCTGCACGGTGTCAGCCTCCGCCTCGCGGAGGGCCGCACCCTCGGCCTCGTCGGCGAGTCCGGCTCCGGCAAGTCCACCCTTGCCAAAGCCGTCGTCGGCCTGGTCAAGCCCAGCGGTGGCCGCGTGCTCCTCGACGGCCAGGACCTTGCCGCCGCCCGCCGCGACCGCCTCGCCGAGCTCCGGCGCCGGGTGCAACTCATCCCGCAGGACCCGTACGCCTCGCTCAACCCCCGCATGACCGCCGGCGAGGCCATCGCTGAGGCCATCGACCCCCGCCGCGGGCGCCTGCGCGAACACCGCGACGAGGTCGCCGCGCTGCTGGCGCAGGTCGCCCTCGACCCGGACGCCGCCGACCGCTACCCCAACGCCTTCTCCGGCGGCCAGCGCCAGCGCATCGCCATCGCCCGCGCCCTCGCCGTACGCCCCGAGGTGATCATCGCGGACGAGGTGACATCCGCGCTGGACTGCTCGGTGCAGGCCGAGGTCCTCGGCGTGCTGCGCGACCTGCGCGCGGCGGGCCCGCTGACGATGCTCTTCATCTCCCACGACCTCGCCGTCGTACGGCATGTCAGCGACGAGGTCGCGGTGATGTCCGAGGGCCGCATCGTGGAACACCGCGAGCGCGACGCGCTCTTCACCGCGCCCCGGGACGCGTACACGAAGACGCTTCTCGCCAGCGTGCCGCGGGTGCGCGCCTGACCTGGGCGCTTACCCCCTCCGGTCGACACCCGTTCGGGTGGGAGGTTTGATGGTGAATGTCGGATTTCGCCGCACCTGTTCCGAGGGTGCAGGCGGAGCCAAAGCATTCCCTGGACCTACCCAGCTGGAGGAACAGTGCAGACCGACAAGTCGAACATGAAGGGCGGCAGCGGCCGCGCCGAGCGGGCCGCCGCCGAGGCGAGCGAGCAGGCGCGGTCGCAGGCGGACAACACCGTGAAGGTGACCGGTCCGGAGTGGGGCGAGCAGGCCGCCTCCAGGGACGCGCGCGCCCCGCAGTACGCCCGCCAGGCGCCGGTCGAGGTGACCTTGTACGAGGAGTCCCTCGAGGCCGACCCGCAGCTGCGCCAGGTCGAGCTCGGCAAGGCCCAGCTCAAGACCAAGGTGACCAGCGAGCGCCGCTCCGTATCGATGCCGGTGACGCGCGAGCACGCGAACTTCCACCGGGAGCCGGTCAGCCGCGGCGACCTGGTCGAGGGCCGCGCCACCTTCGACATGGGCGAGAACGTCCAGGAGGTCGTGCTGCACGGCACCGACGTCTCCGGCGCCGTCCACCGCACCGCCGCCCCGTACGAGCGGGTCGTCCTTGAGGTCACCCCGCAGACCAGCCACGTGACGGTCGAGGCCGACTGCCGCCGGCAGGAGTGCGAGGTCGTCGAGCCGCAGATCGCCGACGCCCAGGCGAACATCCAGGTGGACGACCGCCACTACACGGCCCGCGAGGCCCGCGGCACGCAGCGCCAGTTCGCGGCGTCGTCCGGCTCCGCCAAGGCGAGCTTCTCCGAGGCCGAGGCCGACGATGACGACGACCGCGGCACCCGCGACAGCAAGGGCCGCTTCACTGGCTGAGCCAGCGCGCAAAAGGCCCGTACCCCCTTGTTGGGTACGGGCCTTCGCCGTTCGGCGGCGGCGCTCTGACCAGGGGATTACGCCTTCCGGTCGACACCCGAACGGCGGAGGGGTTTGATGGGGTAAGTGGGCTTTGTCCGGGTTCTCCGGCGAAGCCGCGTCTATCCCTGGATTCCGGATCCAGCGGGAGGAACAGTGCAGACGGACAAGAACACCAGCAGGGGTGGTAGTGGCAAGGCCGCGAACGCGGCCCGTGCGGCCGCGCAGAGCGGCGGCATGGGCAACGAGCGCTCGGCGGCCCAGTCGGCCGCGAGCGCTGCGGACCAGGCCACTGACCGCTTCCAGGAGTCGAACCGTTTCCAGGACTCGAACCGTCGCGAGCGCATCGTCGCTTACGAGGAGCAGCTCGAGGTCGAGGCCGGCCAGAAGCGCGTGCCCCTGGGCCAGGCTTCCGTGTCGGTCCGCGTCTCCGAGCACCCCGAGCGGTTCCGGGTCGAGCGCAGCCACGACGAGGCCGTCATCAGCCGGGTGAACATCGGCGATGTCGAGCCCGGCGACCGGCACGAGTTCGTTGAGCGCAGCATCCAGGTCCCGCTCGAGGGCCAGGACTCGAACGTCGTGGTGCACAAGAAGGCGGTGCCCTATGAGGCCGTCGAGCTCGGCTCCCGCTCCGTCACGGAGACGCAGGAGTACGAGACCCGGCTGCGCCGCGAGGAGCTCGTCGAGAACGTCCCGCAGGTAGCCAACGGCGGCATCCAGGTGTCGGAGGTCGAGGAGGGCTTCCGCGAGCGCGGCCGCCGCGATGCCCGCGAGGGCATGGCGGGCGAGACCCGCGAGGGCATGTTCGAGCGGGCCGCCGACGCGGTGCGCGGCGACGCCGATGACGTCCGGGCCCGTGCCGATGACATCGGCGAGGGCAAGGGCAAGGGCAGCTGGTTCTGAGAGACCGCACGCAGCCCTGACGAAAAAGGCAGAGAACGAGGCCCGCGCGAAGAGCGCGGGCCTCGTGTTTGGCCGGGTGCCGGTGTCGGGTGCCGGGTCAGGCGGCCTTCTTCTCGGCCGCGGTCTTCTTGGCCGCGGTCTTCTTGGTCGTCGTCTTCTTGGCCGTGGTCGTCTTCGCCGCCGTCGTCTTCGCGGCCGTCTTGCCGGCGGTCGTGGTCTTCTTTGCGGGCGCCGCCTTCTTTGCGGCCGCCTTCTTCGCCGGGGCCTTCTTCGCGGGCTTCTTGTCCTCGCCCCGGGAGGACTTCGCCGCGGCCACGCTCGCCTCCAGGGCCGCCATCAGATCGATGACCTTGCCGGGCTTCTCCGCCGGCTCCTCGGGCGCCTCGGGCGGGGCCTCGCCCTCCTTGGTCGCGACGAGCGCCTCCACCGCCTCGCGGTACTCGTCCGTGAAGTCCGCCGGGTCGTAGCCGCCGAGCGCGTCCATGAAGGAGTCGACCATCTCGAGCTCCTGCTTGCGCACCGTCACCTTGTTGTCCGGCGCGATGCCCTTCGCCGCCCGGACCTCGTCCGGCCACAGCATCGTGTGCAGCACCAGCACATCGTCGTGGACCCGCAGCAGCGCCGGCGCCTCCCGGCTGCGCAGTGCCACCTTCACCACCGCCACCCGGCCCGAGCGCTCCAGCGCCTCCCTGAGCAGCACATACGGCTTCGCCGCCGACGCGTCCGCCGCCTTGATGTAGTACGGGCGGGCGAACTGGATCGGGTCAAAGGTCTCCGACTCCACAAAGCCGACCACGTCGATGATCTTCTTGCTCGGGAGCGGCAGATCCGCCAGCTCGTCGGCCGTCAGCGTGACGAGATGGCCGTCGGCCGTCTCGTACGCCTTGGTGATGTCGGAGTACGGGACTTCCTTGTCCTCGATCTCGCAGATCCGCCGGTAGCGGATGCGCCCGCCGTCCTTGGCGTGCACCTGCTTGAACGACACGCCGCGCTCCTCGGTCGCCGAGAAGAGCTGGACCGGGATGGAGACCAGGCCGAAGGAAATCGCACCTTTCCAGATAGATTTCATCCGATATGTCCTCTCGCGGAGGAGTCCAGCGTATGCCAGTCGCAGAGGTCGATGGCCGCCAGGTCAAGCTCAGCAACCTCGACAAGGTGCTCTATCCGGAGCCCGGCTTCACCAAGGGCGAGGTGCTGCACTACTACACCCACATCGCCCCCTATCTGCTGCCTCACGTGCAGGGCCGCCCCGCTTCCTTCCTCCGCTTCCCGGAGGGCGTCGAGGGCCAGCGCTTCTTCGCGAAGAACATTCCGCCCGGCGCGCCTGAATGGGTGAGGACCACCGACGTGCCGACCAGCAGCGGCACCACCCACCACGTCCTCGTGGACGACCTCTCCACCCTCCTGTGGGCGGTGAACCTCGCCGCCATCGAGATCCACGTCCCGCAGTGGCGGGCCGCGGAGCCCGGCGTCGCCGACCGGATCGTCTTCGACCTCGACCCGGGCCCGCCGGCCACCGTCGTGGAGTGCTGCCAGGTGGCGCTGCTCGTACGGGAGGCGCTCCAGGAGGACGGGCTCGACGCCTGGGCCAAGACGTCGGGGTCGAAGGGGCTGCACCTGTACGTGCCGCTGGCCGGGGCGCCGTCGAAGGACGCCAGCGCGTACGCCAAGGCCCTTGCCGTACGGCTGGAGCAGGAGCACCCGGAGCTCGTGCTGCACCAGATGACGCGGAAGCTGCGGCCCGGCAAGGTCTTCCTGGACTGGAGCCAGAACGCGAAGGCGAAGACGACGGTGGCGCCGTACGTCATCAGGGCGCGCCCGGAGCCCACCGTGTCCACGCCCGTGACCTGGGATGAGGTGGCCGGATGTGCGGCGCCGGAGGAGTTCGTGTTCCTGCCCGACGAGGTGCGGGAGCGGGTCGCTGACCAGGGAGATCTGCTCTCGCCGCTGCTCGAATCAGCATTCGATCTGCCCGGAATGCCGGATTAGTCCATTCGTGTCATGGTGGGAGTCGTAGGAGGGTGATCATGAGCAAGCACCACAAGCACGACTCGAACCGGCACCGCGAAGGCGGCAACCCCGCCTTCCAGGAGGCGATGGAGGCGCGCAACACCAAGTACGAGGCCTCGCAGCGCGCCAAGGGCATGTCCTCGCACTTCGACTCCAAGTCGCACAGCAGCAGGACCAACCCGCAGGGTCAGCGGAGGTCCGCACAGAAGGACCGCTGACAGCGGTCTAGATTCCTCCGGTGTCCGGCGCGGGCTTGTCCGTACGCAGCCCGCGCCACACCGGATGCCGCAGCTTCCCCGCCGAGGTCCACTCCGCGTACGCCACCTCGCCGGGCAGCTCAGGCTCCACCCAGTGCACGTCCGCGCTCCTGACGTGCCGGTCGGCCACGGGCCCGTTGAACGGGCTCGTTTCGCGTTCCAGCCCGTCCAGCAGCTCCTGCAGCGCCTCGAGTGCGTGCTCGCTGAAGCCCGTACCGACGCTGCCCGCATAGCGCAGCCCGTCCGGGCCCGGGATGCCGACGAGCAGCGCGCCCAGCGTGCCGCGGCGGCGGCCCTCGCCCTGGGTCCAGCCGCCGATGAGGACCTCCTGGGTCCGGACATTCTTGATCTTCAGCCAGGCGTCGCTGCGCCGGCCCGGCAGATATGCCGAGGTCAGCCGCTTGGCGACGAGGCCCTCCAGGCCGTGCTCCTGGGTCAGCTCCAGCGCCTGCGCGCCATGGCCCTCCCAGTACGGCGGGGTGGACCAGCGCGGGCCGTGGATGCCCAGGCCTTCGAGGCGGGTGCGGCGCTCCTCGTACGGCTCGCGCGTCGTGTCGCGGCCCGCGAGATGCATGATGTCGAAGGCCATGAAGTCGACCGGCGTCTCGGTGGACAGCCGCTCGATCACCGCCGCCTTGGTGAGGTTCATGCGGCGCTGCAGGTCCGCGAAGGACGGGCGGCCGTCGGGGCCGAGCGCGACGATCTCGCCGTCCAGGACGCACGGGGTGGCGGCGAGGGCTTCGCCCAGCGGCGCCAGCTCCGGGTATTGGGCGCTGACGTCGTTGTCGTTCCGGGTGAGCAGGGTCAGCGAGCCGTCGCCGGGTACGTACGCGACGGCCCGCACCCCGTCCCACTTCAGCTCGTACCCGAAGTGCGCATCGGCCTCGGCCGAGGGCAGGCTGCCGGACACGGCCAGCATGGGCTGGATGTGCGGCAGTCCGCCCAGGTCGCTCATACTTCGCGAGGCTAAGCCCCCTGGGCGATGTCCGCCTTCAGAGGGGCGAGGGCGTCGGCTATCTCCTTGATCGTCGCGGCGTCCACGCCGAGGGACTCCAGCGTCCCCGCCAGATGGCCGACCACCCGGTCGAAGTGCTCCGGGGTGATGCCGAGCTTGGCGTGGGCGGCCTCCATGCCGAGGCCCTCGTACGCCTCCGGGCCGCCCAGGGCGGCGCCGATGAAGTCGCGCTGGTGGGCCTTGAGCTTGTCGATCGGGACGCCGGTGAAGTAGCCGGTCAGCTCGGGGTCGGCGAGCACGCGGACGTAGAAGTCGTCGACGGCGGCGCCGACGGCCGGGGCGCCGCCGATGGTCTCGTAGAGGTTTGAGGGACTCATGGTGCAGGAGTATGGGTGTTCGACCGCTTTCTGCTCAACCCCGCCCGACAAGTGGCATGTTGGTGGCCATGACTGTCGCGAATTGAACGTTCGCCTCGAGCGGCAGCGCCGCCATGTGCAGTACCGTGCGGGCCACATCCGCGACGTCCATCACCGGCTCGATCGCCTTGCCGCCGTGCGCCTGGAGGATGCCCCGCTGCATCTTCTCGGTCATGTCGGTCGCCGCGTTGCCGATGTCGATCTGCCCGCAGGCGATCCGGTACGGGCGGCCGTCGAGCGACAGCGACTTCGTGAGGCCGGTCATCGCGTGCTTGGTCGCCGTGTACGCGACGCTGTGCGGGCGCGGGGCGTGGGCGGAGACCGAGCCGTTGTTGATGATGCGGCCGCCCTGCGGGTCCTGCGCCTTCATGAGGCGGAAGGCGGCCTGGGCGCAGAGGAAGGACCCGGTCAGGTTCGTGTCGACGACCGCGCGCCAGTCGTCGGCGTCGAGCTCGTCGACGGGGACGGCGGGGCCGAACATCCCGGCGTTGTTGAAGAGCAGGTCGATACGCCCGTGTCGCTCGCGCGCCGCCTCGAAGAGCGCCGCCACCGCGGCCGCGTCGGTTACGTCGGTCGGCACCGCGGTGACCGCGCTGCCGTTGCCAGCCAGCTCCGCCGTGCCGGCGAGTGGCGCCTTGCGGCGGCCCGCGAGCACCACATTCCACCCGGCGTCGGCGAGGGTGAGCGCGACGGCCCGCCCGATCCCGGACCCGGCTCCGGTGACGACGGCGGTCCTGGGCGTGGCTGCTTGCGGCTCTTCGTGGCTGGTCATAAGCGCAGGCTAGCGCGGGCGCGGCGGACTCCCGCCGCGGCCCGTACGCCGGTCACTCCTGGTCGGCCGCCAGCCGGCCGAGGATGGCCCGCTTGGCGGCGGCGAACTCCTCCTCGTCCAGCACGCCCTCCCGCCGCAGCTCGCCGAGCTCGCGCAGCCGGCGGAGTATCGCGTCGTGGTCGGCGGCCGGGGCCGCCGCCTTCTCCAGGGCGGGCGGGGGCGGCGGCACGGCGTCCTCGACGGCCGCCGGGTGCGGGAGCCGGGCGACGACCGCGGCGGCGAGCAGCGCGGTCGCGCCGGACTCGCGCTGGAAGCCCCACAGGGCGAGGCAGTTGGGGTCGTGGTCCGGCTTCACGTGCGTGCGCATGCCGTGCGGATTGAAGCGCAGCGCGCCGACGCCGAGGCCGCCGGCCGGGCTCCACTCGACGCCGGCGAGGTCATCGAGCTTGAACGCCCGGTCGCCCGCGTGCTTCTTGCTCTCCTCGACGACCCAGTTCCACTCCAGCCGTACGGTCTCGCCGTCGAAGGTCGCCGTGCCGTCCATGCCGCCCGCGGTCAGCGGGACCGCGGGCCCGGCGACCACAAAGCGGTCGAGGGGGCCGTCCGGCACCTGCTCCAATAGCAGCGCATTGCGGACCTCGTCGGCGAAGTACTCCGCGACGCCGGTCCGGTTGCCGTCCACCTTCACCTGGTACGGGCTCGCCACGTCGGGCAGCGCCCCGCCGGTCGCCAGCTGCAGCGGACAGGCGCCGTCGCGCAGCCGCAGCCGCAGGCGGCCGCCCTTCTTCCCCGCCTCGTACGCGATCCCCGCCACCGCTTCGAGGGGCACCGCCACCTCGCCGAGCAGCTTGCGCAGCTTGTGCACCCCGCGGTCGGTCCCGGGCACGATCCGGACAGTGTCCCCGTCGAAAGTCCAGGTCCCGTCCTTGCCGATCAGCTCCGCCATGTCACGGAGTCTATGCGGGCGGTGGCGGTGATGGGCTGAATGCCCCCTAGCGTCCCGATCCCGACGCCGAACTCACCCGCCCGTCATGTCTGTGTTGTGTACGTGACAGGGACTAGACCACTCGCGGCACTCAACTGCGGGCATGACACATTTGCCGCACGATTCCGAACTGCGCGCTGCCGCCTCCCGGTTGAGCCGCCGTCGCTTCGTCACCGTCGCCTCCGCGGCCGCCACGCTCGCCTTCGCCACCAACCTGCCGCAGGCGCACGCCGCCGAGGGCGACCCGAAGACGATCAAGGACGACCCGTTCACGCTGGGCGTCGCCTCCGGCGACCCGCACTCCGACGGCGTCGTGCTGTGGACCAGGCTGGCCCCGAAGCCGTATGAGACCGGCGGCGGGCTGCCCGCCACGGCCTTCCCGGTGGCCTGGGAGATCGCCCACGACGAGGGCTTCCGCCGGATCGCCCGCCGCGGAGTGACGCTCGCGCACCCGGAGTTCAACCACACCGTGCACGTGGAGGCGGCCGGCCTCGCCGCCGACCGCCGCTACTTTTACCGTTTCAGGGCCGGCCGTCACATCAGCCCGGCCGGCCGCACCCGTACGGCACCCGCGGCCGGCGCCCGCAACGGCGCGCTGCGCTTCGGCATCGTCTCCTGCCAGGCGTACCACGACGGCTACTTCACGGCGTACAAGCACCTCGCCGCCGAGGACCTGGCCTGCGTCTTCCACCTCGGCGACTACCTCTACGAATACGCCGTCAATTCGACCGGCGGCGCCCGCAATTACACCGACCGCGTGCTGCCCGACGTCTTCAACCGCGAGACGGTCGGCCTGGACGACTACCGCCTCCGCTACGCCCTGTACAAGTCCGACGAGGACCTCAGGGCCGCCCACGCCGCGCACGCCTTCATGCCCACCTGGGACGACCACGAGACCGAGAACAACTACGCGGGCGACCAGGACGAGAACGGCAACCCGCCGGAGGGCTTCCTCGCCCGCCGCGCCGCCGCCTACCGCGCGTACTGGGAGCACCAGCCGCTGCGCCGCCCGCAGCGCCCCTCCGGGCCCGACATGCGGCTCTACCGGCGCCTGCGGTACGGCACCCTGGCCCAGTTCGACATCCTCGACACCCGCCAGTACCGCAGCGACCAGGCGTACGGCGACGGCTGGGACGCGCCGGGCCCGGAGTCCACGGACCCCTCCCGCACCATGACGGGCGCCTCGCAGGAGCGCTGGCTGCTCGACGGCTGGCGGCGCTCGCGCGCCCGCTGGAACATCGTCCCGCAGCAGGTCACCTTCTCCCAGCGGCGCGACCGCTCGACGGACGACTACAAGGTGAGCATGGACTCCTGGGACGGCTACCCGGCGTCGCGGGAGCGGCTGCTCGCGGGCTTCGAGTCGTCGGGTGCGGAGAACCTGATGCTGCTCACCGGCGACGTGCACGTGAACTACGCCTTCGACATCAAGAAGGACTGGGCCGACCAGGGCTCCAAGACGCTCGGCACGGAGTTCGTCACGACGTCCATCAGCAGCGGCAAGGACGGCGCCGACAAGCCGCCGACCTGGGACGCGTACATGCAGGCCAACCCGCACATGAAGTTCTTCAACGGCCGCCGCGGCTACGTCACCATCGCCCTCGACCGCGACAAGGCGCGGGCCGACTACCGCACCCTGGACCGGGTCACCACACCCGGCGGCTCGATCGGCACGGCGGCCTCCTTCGTCACGGAGGCGGGGGATCCGGGCCTGAAGCCCGCATGAGATTCTGGGGTCTCCAACGTCGCATGAGAGGCCCCCATGTCGGAGAGCGGTCATAGCCGCACAGAATCCATAACTGAAACGACTCACATCAGCAGCCCGGCGCCAGGACCCACCCGACGCGCCGGGCTTCTGACCGTCCTGCTGCTGGGCGGTCTGACGGCGATGCCACCGCTGTCGATGGACATGTACCTCCCCGCGCTGCCCGATGCGGCCGCGGACCTGGGAAGTTCAGCAGCGGGCATCCAGCTCACCCTCACCACCTGCCTCGCCGGGCTTGCCCTCGGCCAGCTGGTGGTCGGCCCGATGAGCGACCGCTGGGGCCGCCGCCGCCCGCTGCTGGCGGGCATGGTGATCTACATCTTCGCGACGGCCGCCTGCGCCCTCGCGCCCACGTCCGGCGCGCTGACCGGCTTCCGGCTGATCCAGGGCCTGGCCGGCGCCGCCGGGGTGGTGATCGCGCGGGCCGTGGTCCGCGACATGTTCGACGGCCTCGCGATGGCCCGCTTCTTCTCGACGCTGATGCTGGTGTCGGGCGCCGCCCCGATCGTCGCGCCAGTGGTCGGCGGCCAGGTGCTGCAGCTGACCGACTGGCGCGGCATCTTCTGGGTCCTGACGGTGGTCGGCGCGCTGCTCACCCTCGTCGTCGCCCGCTGGCTCCCGGAAACCCTGGAGCCCTCCCGCCGCCACACCGGCGGCTTCACCGCAACCCTGCGCACGCTCCGCGACCTGCTCGCCGACCGTAAATTCACCGGCTACCTGATCGCCGGCTCCTTCGCCTTCGCCGCCCTCTTCGCGTACGTCTCGGCCTCGGCCTTCGTGATCCAGGAGCTGTACGGCGCCTCGGCGCAGACGTACAGCCTCCTCTTCGGCCTCAACGCGGTCGGCATGGTCGCGGTCGGCCAGCTCAACGGCCGCGTGCTGGTAGGCCGCGTAAGCCTCGACGCAGCCCTGGGCGCGGGCCTGGCGGTGGTGCTGGCGGCCTCGACGGCCCTGCTCCTGATGGCGACGGGCGCCTTCGGCGAGGTCGGCCTGGCGCCGATCGCGGCGGGCCTGTTCGTCATGATGTCGGCAATGGCCCTGGTCCTCCCGAACGCCAACACCCAGGCCCTGCTACGTACCCCACACGCGGCAGGCTCGGCGTCGGCGCTGCTGGGCACGTCGTTCTTCCTGGTGGGCGCGATCGCGTCACCGCTGGTCGGGGTCGCGGGGGAGCGGACGGCGGTGCCGATGGCGGTGGTGCAGGTGAGCTGCGCGGTGCTGGCGGTTCTGGCCTTTGTGACGCTGTGCCGACCGAAATCAAGCCCGCCCGGCGCTTGAGGGCAAGCGCCGCAGGCGCGACAGCCACGGCGGGCCAGGACCAATCGGCGCAGGCAAGGCGACTACGCTCGCCACCGTGACAAGGACGGAAGACGCCCTCCGCGACAGCCTGGGCGACGTACTGACGGGCCTGCCCGAACGGCAAGCACAACGGGCGGTGGAACGCCTCATCGAGGCGTATCGCGGTGACACCCCAACCACCGCCCCCGTACTCCGCGACCACGCCGACGTCGCGGCGTACGCCGCCTACCGCATGCCCGCCACCTTCCAGGCCGTACGGGCCGCCCTAGGCGGCCTCCGCGAGGCGGCCCCGGCCTGGTCCCCGGCCAGCCACGCCGACATCGGCGGCGGCACCGGCGCGGCGGTATGGGCGGCCGAGGACGCCTGGCCCGGCGGCGACCGCAGCACCACCGTGCTGGACTGGGCCGAGCCCGCCCTCGCCATCGGCAAGGAGCTGGCCTCAGCAGCCGCAGCCGACGCCCCCGCGCTGGCCGCCGCCGACTGGTGCCATCAGGTCATCGGCGAGGACCTGCAGCTGCGCGCCGCCGACCTGGTCACCGTCTCGTACGTCCTCGGCGAGCTCACCGCCCCCGCCCGCCAGGCCGTGCTGACCGCCGCCGCCGGAAGCGCCCAGGGCGCGGTGGTGGTCGTCGAGCCGGGCACGCCCGAGGGATACCTCCGGATCATGGAGGCCCGCGACATCCTCATCGAGGCCGGCTACACCGTCGCCGCCCCCTGCCCGCACAGCGGCGCCTGCCCCATCGAGACCGGCGCCGACTGGTGCCACTTCGCGGCGCGGGTGCAGCGCTCCTCCCTCCACCGGAGGGTGAAGGGAGGGGAGCTCGGCTACGAGGACGAGAAGTTCTCGTACGTCGCCGCGGTACGCCCGGCCGCCGTGCCGGACTGCGTGCCCGCCGCCAACCGCGTCGTGCGGCATCCGCTCGTACGAAAAGGCCTGGTCATGCTCGACCTGTGCACGGCGGAGCAGACCCTGGAGCGGCGCAACGTCAGCAAGCGGCTGGGGCCCGTCTACCGGCAGGCGCGGGACGCGAGCTGGGGCGCTAGCTGGAATCCGCCGGGGGAGCCGGGGGCTCCGGAGGACGCCCTCTGAGCTCCTGCGTGCAGCACTTCACGCTGCCGCCGCCCTTGAGCAGCTCGGTCAGATCCATGGCGATGGGCTCGTAGCCACGCGCCCGCAGCGGCGTGAAGAGACCCGCCGCGGCCTGCGGCAGCAGCACGTGCCGGCCGTCGCTGACCGCGTTGAGGCCGAAGGCCTCCGCGTCCTCGCGGGTGGCGATGAGCGCGTCGGGGAAGAGCGCGGCGAGAACCGACCGGCTGCCTGGAGAGAAGGCGTCCGGGAAGTACATGACGTCGGGCACCGGCCCGTCATCCAGGACGCACAGCGCCGTATCCAGGTGGTAGTAACGCGGGTCGACCAGGTCGAGCCCGATCGCCGGGCGGCCGAAGAACTCCTGCGCCTCGGCGTGCGAGTCCGGGCTGGAGCGGAAGCCGCGCCCGGCCAGCAGATACGGGCCCGCGACCGTGAAGTCGCCCTCGCCCTCGTTGACGTGCTGCGGCAGGCCGATGTCCGTAAAGCCGTGGGCGCGGAACCAGCGGCGCTGGGCGGCCGACTCGGCCGCGCGCTGCGGATAGGCGAAGCGGGCGCTGAAGACGCGGCCGCCGATGACGGTGGCGCCATTGGCGGCGAAGACCATGTCGGGCAGGCCGGGCTCCGGGTCGAGGAGCTCGACCTCATGGCCGAGGGAGAGGTACATGCGGCGCAGGTCGTCCCACTGGGCGTGGGCGAGCTGCGGGTCCACGGGCTTGGCCGGGTCCATCCAGGGGTTGATGGAGTAGCTGATCGCGAAGTGCGCCGGTGGGCACATCAGATAGCGGCGCGGCGAGGCAGTGCGCAATGAGGGCTCCTCACGCTGGGACCAGGCGTACGGATCGCGTACGCGTGTATGTCCACATGGTGGGGCGCGAGGAGCCCTTGCGCACGGCTCAACACCGGAGGTTCACCCCGTACGGCCCTGCTGCAACTTCCGCAGTAGCTCGCGTTTCTGGGCCATCGGGTCATTGCCCGCACCGGTACGTCCTGCCTGGCCGCCGCGCAGGTCCTTGCGGGAGAGCTTGGCGCGGGTGCCGCCGACGCCGAGCATGTTTCCGGCACGTCCCTTGGACATGGTGGGTTCCTTTCCGTCGGGTGAAGCGAGACGGTTCGTCTCGCGTTGTTATCGAGTGTGCGACGAGACGGACCGTCTTGTCAAAGGGTATTCTTGGGCGCATGCCTGCCACCGCCGCCCGTAAGCCCGACGCCAGCCGCCGCAGTGAGCGCTCCCGGCGCGCCATCCTCGAGGCCGCCCTCGACCAGGTCGGCGAGACCGGCTACGAGAAGCTGACCATCGAGGGCATCGCCGCCCGCGCCGGCGTCGGCAAACAGACGATCTACCGCTGGTGGCCGTCCAAGGCCGCGGTGCTCCTGGACGCCTTCACGGCGGTCAGCGAGGAGGCCGCGCAGGGCGAGCACTCCCTCCCGGACACGGGCGACCTGGAGGCGGACCTCAAGGAGGTCGTGCGCGCCACCGTCGACGAGCTCAACCGCGACGTCTACGACCGCCCCGCCCGCGCGCTGGCCGCCGCGGCGGTCACGGACCCGGCGCTGGCCGAGGAGTTCAACCGGCGGGTGCTCGGCCCGCAGCTGGAGCTGTACGTCGACCGCTTCACCGCCGCCCGCGCGGCCGGCCACATCGGCCCCGACGTCGACGTGCGGGTGGCCACGGACCTGCTGGTCGGGCCGCTGGCCCACCGCTGGCTGCTGCGCACGCTGCCGATGGACCACGCGTACGCGGACCGGGTGGTCGAGCTGGCGCTGCGCGGGATCGCGACATGACGGGGCCGCGAGGCCAAGCGGCCTCGGGGAGGCCGCCTAGCCCATCGGCGTACGGGAAAGCAGCCCCGGTGCATCCGTCTCGAAGCCGTCGCAGCCATACCGGGCGGCCCGGTCCCGGGCGCTCACCGTATTGACCGTATGAGCCCACACCCGGCCCGCGCCCGCCTTCGCGAACTTCCGCAGGTCCTGCGGCCGCGCCCGGTGATCGACGTCGAACACGTCCACGAAGCCGCGCCACCGCTTCGGGTGGTCGTGGCGCATTTGCTTCTTCGAGCGCCACAGCTGCGAGAGCAGGCCCAGCTGGTGCACCCGGCGGGCCGCGGCGGGGGAGTTGGTGTTCACGTACACGGACCGGGTCAGGCCGCGCCGCTCCAGTTCGGCCGCGATCCGCGGGATGCTCGCCGGGTCCTTGGCCTCCATGGTGAGCACGGCTTTTCCGCCGAACTCCCGCAGCACCTGCGCCACCGTCGGCGCCGGCTCCGGGCGGAAGCGGGCGCGCAGCGACGAGTCGGGCTGCAGCCGGACCTTCTTCCACTGGGCGGCGGTGAGGTTGCGCACCGGCCCCGACAGGTTCGTGGTCCGGTCGAGAGTCGCGTCGTGGATCACAACTAGAGTGCCGTCGCGCAACATTCGGGTGTCAAAGTCCAGCACATGTGCCCGTCCGTCGCGGTAGCTGGCGCGGAGGGCCGACATGCTGTTCTCCGGCGCCTCCAGGGCCCCGCCGCGATGTGCCGTATAGACGATTCCGGGCAGCTCGGCGGCGGACGTGACGCGTCCGGCGGCATCGGCACCGGGTGCCAGCGCGGCGGTGGTGGCAAGGGTGGTTAATCCCGCTACCACATAGGTTGTGAGCATAAAGACCAGATTAAGGTGAGTCGTCTCCTGTTTCATGCCGATGACCTACGCATCACCCGTCAGGATTGCCCGGTAACCGGCGAAGCGACGTCCCGCGGCGTGGGAGCATGGCACTGCGAGCCCCGGGGACGGGGGCTGCGGGGGCCGATGTGGTGAGGGGATACATGGCACAGGGCAAGGGGCGCGCGCGTTGGTTCCCGCAGTGGCTGCAGCGCGGGTCCACCCGCTCGGCCGCGGACGCGACGGCCGCCGATCTCGCCGCCGCCCGCCGCAGCGAGCTGGTGCTCGCCGCCGCCGGGGCGGGCCTGCCGCTGGCCCCTGCCGCGCATCCCGAGGGCTATGGCTGCTCCTGTGACCGCGTCGGCTGTCCCACCCCTGGCCGCCATCCCGTCTCGTTCGCCTGGGGGACCCAGGCGAGCACCGACCCGCAGCGCATCGAGCGCTGGCTGGCCGCGCAGCCCGAGGCGAATTTCATCACCGCTACGGGCCGTAACCACGACGTCCTCGACGTGCCCCTGGAGGCCGGACGGCAGGCGCTCGAGCAGCTGGAGGCGGCCGGCGTCGCCG
Source organism: Streptomyces boninensis (assembly GCF_048572725.1). Taxonomy (NCBI): domain Bacteria; kingdom Bacillati; phylum Actinomycetota; class Actinomycetes; order Kitasatosporales; family Streptomycetaceae; genus Streptomyces; species Streptomyces boninensis. The sequence continues at coordinate 2,492,058 of NZ_CP183837.1, read as the reverse complement.
TCGGACCCGTGGCGCAGGCCGGGGAGTCGCCGCTGACCGGGCGGATGCTGTTCTTCACCACCACCCGCGGCACCCCCGAGGACGAGGACGAGTGGTGGCCGTGCGAGCTGGACTGCCACCCCGAGACCATGGACGAGCACCCGGGCCTGCGCTGGCACTGCCGCGGCTCGTACGCCCTGGTGCCCCCGGCGCGGCTGCCCGGCGGCGAGACGGTGGAGTGGGTGCGCGGGCCCGAGCTGCCGCTGCCGGACGCGCTGGCGCTGCTGGAGCGCCTCACGGACGCGTGCGCTGCCTACGTCGGCGACGAAGAGGGGTCGGAGCACGCAGCCTGGCCGCTGGGCTGAGCAGCGACGGCGGCCGCCGGAAACGTCCGGGCCCACCCGTCCCGCCATGCGGGACGCCTGCCCCCGAGTGACGGGGGGCTTACTCGCCCCGCGCTCCCACCAGGCCCTGGATCCGGTTGAGGAACTCCACGTTCCCCTTCTTGCCCTTCTTGGGCACCAGCACGGCCTGCTCCGAGACCCACTCCAGGGTCACCGACCGCTTGGCCTCGCCCGTCAGCAGCGCCTTCACCACGCCGTCGAGGCGGATCGTACGGCCCGGCGCCACCGTCTGCTTCGCGAAGTGCCGGGTGGAGAAGAAGGCCAGCGCACCGCCGTTCCGGGTGCGCAGCGCGTACGTCTCGAACTCCGTCGCCGGGGCGTCGCGGAACTGCGTCACATACCCCGGCTTCTTCGCCTGCGCCTTGCGCTGCTGCACCCACTCCGTGGTGTGCTGCCCCGGCGCGAAGCCCGGGTTCTTGCCGCCGGACTTCAGGTAGTTCACGTACGACGTGCCCAGGTCGCGCGCCGGCGTCGACAGCCGCTCCTCGGGGCCCGGCTCGACCGGCTGCACATAGCCGTCCTTGTCGCGGGCGAGCTCCGGCAGCTCACCGGGCTGCATCACCGACAGGTACGAGGCCTTCCACGGCTTGCCCTCGGCCTTCTTCTCGAAGATCACCAGCCAGCGGTTCTTGGTGGCGGGCGTCGGCCGGTTGGACTTGGCGTCGGCGACGAACCAGCGCGGCCAGCCCGCCTGCTTCGGGATCAGGTACTTCGGATCCGTCAGCTCCAGCGCGGTGTAGTCCGGGTTGCCGTTGGGGTTCTGCTTCTTGCGCGCCTTCAGGCCCGCCTGGTCGATGGCGCCCAGCGGGCCGGTCTCGATCTCCCGGTTCAGGTCGCGGTCCAGGGTGCGGTTCGCCTTGTTGTTGTCGTCGGCGAACTCCTCCAGGACGCGCGCGGCCTCAGCCTTCGTCGCCGCGGGCCGGAGCTTCGTCTCCCCGTGCACCGTGACGCACCCGCTCGCCGCCGCCGTCAGCAGGGCGCTCAGCAGCGCCGTCGCGAGAAGTCTGGGGTGGGACCTGGGGTGAGACATGGTTCGAAACCTTACCCGGGCGCAGGAACAGGAACAGCGTCGGGACGATATACAACAGCCACACCGCCACCTGCAGCCAGGTCGGGTCCGGCTGGAAGTTGAAGATGCCCTTCAGCAGCGTCCCGTACCAGCTGCCGGAGTCGAAGGTCGCGCTGATGTCGAAGGCCTTGCTGCTCAGGCCCGGCAGGAAGCGGGCCTCCTGCAGGTCGTGCATGCCGTACGCGAGCACGCCCGCGGCCACGACCACCAGCAGCGCGCCGGTCCAGGTGAAGAACTTCGCCAGATTGATCTTCAGCGCCCCGCGGTAGAACAGCCAGCCCATCGCCACCGCCGTGACGATGCCGGTCACCGCGCCGAGCATCGGCGTGGTCGAGCCCTCGGTGCTGGTGCGCACCGACGTCCACACGAAGAGCGAGGTCTCCATGCCCTCCCGGCCCACGGCCAGGAACGCGGTCAGCACCAGCGCGCCCTTGCCGATCGCCAGCGCGGCGTCCAGCTTGCCCTGCAGCTCGGCCTTGAGGTGGCGGGCCGTACGCTTCATCCAGAAGATCATCCAGGTGACGAGGCCGACCGCGACGATCGACAGCGAGCCGCCGAGCAGCTCGATCGCCTCGAAGGTCAGCTCGTTCTCGGTGAGCTGCAGCGCCGCCTGGAAGGCCACCGACAGCGCCACCGCGGCGCCGATGCCCAGCCACACCGGGCGGAGCGCGTCGCGACGCCCGGTCTTCACCAGGTAGGCGATCAGGATGCAGACGACCAGGCTGGCTTCGAGGCCCTCGCGCAGGCCGATCAGATAGTTTCCGGCAAACATCAGGAGAACAGCTCCCTGCCCCACCAGTCGCGCTTGTCGCGCACGCCCGGCGGGATGGCGAAGACGGCGGAACCGACGTGCTGGATGTACTCGTTGAGCGTGTCCTTGCGCGCCAGCGACTGCTGTACGGGCACAAAGCCGTCCCGTACGTCCCGCTGATAGGCGAGGAAGAACAGGCCCGCGTCCAGCCGCCCGAGCCCGTCGGTGCCGTCGGTGAACGAGTAGCCGCGGCGCAGCATCTGCGCGCCGTTGTTGGTGTCCGGGTGGGCGAGGCGCACATGGGCGTCCGGCAGCATCGCCTTGAGGTTGGGCTCGTCGCGCTCCTTCGTCTTGCCGAAGGGGGCACCCTCGCCCTTGTTGCGGCCGATGATGTCCTCTTGCTCCTTGAGCGAGGTCCGGTCCCAGGTCTCGATGTGCATGCGGATACGGCGGGCGACGAGGTACGAGCCGCCGGACATCCAGGCGGGGCCGTCCTTCTCCGGCACCCAGACGTGCTTGGCGAGGGCCTTGGCGTCCGTACCCGCGATATTCCGGGTGCCGTCCTTGAAGCCCATCATGTTGCGCGGCGTCTGGGCGTCCGGCGTCGTCGACGAGGTCTTGCCGAAGCCGAGCTGCGACCAGCGGACCGCCATCTTCCCGAAGGCGATGCGGGCCAGGTTGCGGATGGCGTGCACCGCCACCTGCGGGTCGTCGGCGCAGGCCTGGACGCAGATGTCGCCGCCGCTGCGGGCCTTGTCGAGGTTGTCGCCGGGGAAGGCGGGCAGGTCGATCAGCGCCTCGGGGCGGCGGTCATCCAGGCCGAAGCGGCCCTTCTTGAAGAGGCCGGGCCCGAAGCCGATGGTCAGCGTCAGCCGGGACGGCTTCAGCCCGAGCGCCTCGCCGGTGTCGTCCGGCGGCGCCTCCGCGAGCTTGCTCACCGCCCCCTCGCCGACGCTGCGGCCCGCGGTCATCCGCTCGGCGGCCCGCGTCCACTTCTTCAGTACGTCGATGAGCTCGGCGCGGTCCTCGGTGGTGACGTCGAACGCCGCGAAGTGCAGCCGGTCCTGCACCGCGGTGGCGATCCCGGCCTGATGGGCGCCGTGGAAGGGCACCGCGGCGGCGGCGCCGGCCACCGGCTCCGTACCGGAGTCACGGCCGGAGGAGACGGCGGCCGCCGCCCCGCCCGCCGCGGCGGCACCGAGCGCGAGCCCCGCGCCGCCCCAGCCGAGGACGGCGCGGCGGGAGGTGTGCTGCCGGTCGTCGGCGGGGATGTGCTGCTCGTCATCGACCGTGGCGTGCTGCTGGTCATCAGCCATGGGGCGTCCTCTACTTCACAACCGCGGCGGCCAGCTTGGACAGCGGCTCGGCGAGCGCGTTGACGCCGTCGGAGAGCTCCTTGCGCTCCTTCTTGCCGACCGTGTCGTACGAGACGTAGCCGTCGCCTTCCTCGTAGCCGGCCAGTTGCTTGTTGATCGCCTTGAACTGCCGGTCCAGCTCCTTGGTGAGCTTGGGGTCGTTCTTCGCGGCGACCGGCTTCAGCAGCTCGTACGACTTCTGCGCGCCCTCGACATTGGCCTTGAAGTCGACCAGGTCGGTGTGGCTGTAGCGCTCCTCCTCGCCGGTGACCTTGCCGGTGGCGACCTCGTCGAGGAGCTCCTTGGCGCCGTTCGCCATAGAGGTGGGGTTGATGTCGGCACGGCCGACCTTCTTCACCCAGTCCTTGAGGTCCTTCATCAGGGTGTCGGCGAGCTTCGTGTCGGCCGCGGTGAGCTTCTTGTCCTGCCAGAGGGACTTCTCCAGCTTGTGCCAGCCGGTCCACTTCTGGCCCTTCTCCAGGCCGTCCTCGCGGACGTCGACCTTGGGGTCGATGTCGCCGAAGGACTCGGCGACCGGCTCGGTGCGCTCCCAGCCGATACGGGACGGGGCGTAGGCCGCCTTGGCCGCCTCTATGTCGCCGTCCTTGACCGCGTCGGCGAACTTCTGCGCCAGCGGGAGGGTTTCGTCCGCCTGCTGCTGTACGTACTTCCGGTACTCGGCGACCGCCTTGTCCAGCCGCGGGTCGAGCTTCTTGGCCGCGCCCTTGCCGCTGGCCTTCACGTCCTGGCGGATGCCGTGGCCCTTCATGCCGGGCTTGCAGGCGATCTGGTAGTCGCCGGCGCGGACTTCGGCGGTGATCTCGGCCTTGGTGCCGGGGCCGATGTTCTCCCGCTCGGTGACGATGCGGTCGCCGGGGGCGTAGATGTAGACCTCGGTGACCTTGGAGCCCTTGTTCTCGACGGCCAGTTTCACGTGCCCGGCGGGGAACTCCTTGTCGGAGACGTCGCACTTGCTGTCGCTCGCGGTGACCTGGATGGTGCCGTCGCCGGAGCCGGCATCGCTCTTCTCGGCGCAGCCGGCGATGCCGGTGGTGAGGGCCGCGGCGGCAGCGACGGAGATGGACAGGCGGACGGCACGCATGGCGGGCGCTCCAGGGGGACGAGGGGGCCAATAAGGCTGGCCTAACTTAACTGAGGCTTACCTCAGTACATGCGGGCGGTCCAGTGATTTCAGTCTCTTTTGACCAAGCCGCTGCACATGCGCGCCCGAAGCGATCACAATCCCCCCATGACATACGGGGCAGCGCTGACAGACCTGCGCAATGCGCAGAAAACGGCCAAGGGAGTCTCCCTTTACTCGCGTTACATCAACCGCCCGCTGGGCCGCCGGCTCGCGGCGGCCTCGTACGTCGCGGGGCTGCACCCGAACCACGTCACGCTCATCAGCGCCGCCTTCAGCGGCGCCGCCATCGCGGCGGTCGCGCTCGTATCCCCGGGGTGGGGCCTGGCCGTGCTCGTCTACGCCGGACTGGTGCTCGGCTTCGCCTTCGACTCCGCGGACGGGCAGCTGGCGCGGCTGCGGAAGGCGAGCAGCCCGGCGGGGGAGTGGCTGGACCATGTCGTGGACTGCGCGAAGCTCATAGCGGTCCACGCCGCCGTGCTGATCTCCTTCTATCGCTTCTTCGACCTGCCCGGTGAAGGGTGGCTGCTGCTGCCGCTGGGGTTCCAGTTCGCCGCGGTGCTGATCTTCTGCGCGGGGCTGCTGCGGGAGAAGCTCGGGCCGCGGGGCGGGTCGGGACCCGCGGCGCCGCCCTCGCGGGTGCGCGCCGTGGCCCTGCTGCCCGTCGATTACGGCGTCTTCTGCCTGGTCTTTCTGCTGCTGGGCAGCGAGGACGTATTCCTGGTGGCGTACGCGGCGCTCTTCGTCGTCAACGTGCTGTTCCTGGCGGCCTTCATGGCGAAGTGGTTCCGGGAGTTGACTGCGGCTGCGCCGGCGGTTCGGTGAGCACGTCGAGCGCGCGGCGGAGCTGGGTGCTCGACGTGTGCACCGTGTACGGGAAGTAGACGACCTCCACGCCCACGGTGGCGAAGTCGCGCTCCAGCCGGGTGCCCTTGGGCGTACCCCGCCAGTCGTCGCCCTTGAAGATCACGTCGAAGCGGACCTGCTGCCAGGTCTCCAGCTTGTCCGGCACCGTCTCGACGAACGCGGCGTCCACGAACCGGATCGAGCGGACGATCTCCAGCCGCTCGACCAGCGGTATCACGGGCGGCCGCCCCTTCGCCCGCTCGGCCATCTCGTCGGACACGACCCCCGCGACCAAGTAGTCGCACTGCGAACGGGCGTGTCTGAGGATGTTGAGGTGGCCGACGTGAAAGAGGTCGTAGACCCCCGGTGCATAGCCGACAACATGCGGCATCTGTGAATCCCCCCACGGAATCTGTCACTCCTGGCACAACCCCCCGGCGGCCAGAAGTGTCAACCATAGCGGGCTTCGGCATTTTGAGGGGGAAATCTTACGTGTTGCGCGTTCTGCTCGTCTCGACCAACTATGCACCAGAAGAGGCCGGTATCGGCCCGTACGCTACTCAGACGGCCGAGCACTGGGCGGCCGACCGGGGTGCGGAGGTGCACGTACTGGCCGGGATGCCGCACTATCCGCAGTGGCGAACGGCCGCCGCGTACCGGGGGCGTTGGCGTGCGGAGGAGGAGCGCGCGGGGGTGCGGGTGCACCGGCGGCGGCACACGGTGCCGCGGCGGCAGACGGCGCTGACCCGGGCGCTGTTCGAGGCGTCGATCCTGGGGCACGGGCTGCTGGCGCGGCCCCGGATGGGGCGGCCCGACGTGGTCGCGGCGCAGCTGCCGAGCCTCGCCGGCGGGGTGCTCGCGGCGCGGCTCGCGCGGCGGCACGGGGTGCCGTTTGTGCCGGTGGTGCAGGACCTGATGGGCGCGGCGGCGGCGCAGAGCGGCATCGCGGGCGGCGGCCGGGCGGCCGTGGCGGCGGCGGCCGTGGAGAGCCGGGTGCTGCGGTCCGCGGCGCTGGTCGGGGTGATCCACGAGACCTTCAAGGAGCGGGTCGTCGCCATGGGCGTGCCCGCTGATCGAATACGGCTCGTACCCAACTGGTCGCATGTGGCGCGGCCTTCGCGGCCCCGGGCGGAGACCCGGGCGCGGCTCGGCTGGCGGGACGGGCAGACGGTGGTGCTGCACTCCGGGAACATGGGCTTCAAGCAGGGCCTCGAGGTGCTGATCGCGGCGGCGCGGCAGGCACCCGACCTGCGGGTGGTGCTGATGGGGGACGGCAACCAGCGGGAGGCGCTGCAGGCGCTGGCCGGCCGGCTGCCGAACGTGGACTTCCTGCCGCCGGCTTCGGGCGCGGACTTTCCCGAGGTGCTGGCGGCGGCGGACGTGCTGACGGTGACGCAGCGGGCGTCGGTGCAGGACATGAGCGTGCCGTCGAAGCTCACCTCGTACTTCGCGGCGGGGCGGCCGGTGGTCGCGTCGGTGGCGGCGGACGGGGGGACGGCGGCGGAGGTGCTGCGGTCGGCGGCGGGGGTCGTGGTGCCGCCGGAGGATCCGGGGGCCGTGGTGGCGGCGGTGCGGGAGCTGGGCGGGGATCCTTCGCGGGCGGACGAGTTGGGGGCTGCCGGGCCGCGGTATGTGGATGCGGAGCTGGGGAGTGAGGCAGGGCTGGCGCGGGTTACGGCGCTGCTGGACGAGGCGGTGAGCTCGGGGGTACGGAAGGGCTCGGGCTTGGCCGGGAAAGCGGTTGTCCACAGGGGGAGGCGGAGCCGGTTGCGGCGCGCCCATACTGAACGGACGAATGAGGCCATCGCGGGGGAGCGACTGGCGAAGATGCCGGCCGAGGGGGGCCAGTGACACAGGAGTTCCGTACGCCACCGGCGCAGGACGAGCCCGATCTGCTGCGCGACCAGTTCCGCCAGCTGCTGCGGCATCGCGGGATATTGGCGCTCGGCGTGCTGCTCGGGCTGCTCGGCGGGGGCTGGATGGGCCTCGGCGGCGGCGAGTCGTATGTGGCCACCAGCGAGGTGACCATCCGGCAGGTCAGCCTCGACCCGTTCGCGCCGTCCGGGGGTGGCGGCTCCTCCGGCATCAAGGAGAATGTGGGCACCGAGCGGCAGACCGCGGTGAGCAACTCCGTGGCCCACCTGGTCGAGGAGGACCTCGGCGGCGACGCGGGCCGTCGTGTCCAGTCCGGCCTGCAGGTCACCAACCCGCCGAACACGATGGTGCTGCGCTTCAGCTATGCGGCCGCGGAGCCGGAGATCGCGGCAAAGCGCTCCAATGCCTTCGCGAAGGCCTATCTCACGTACAAGCGCCAGCAGATAGAGCGCACCATCGACCGGAACGTGAAGAACTACGACCGGCAGATCAAGCCGCTCAAGACCGAGCGCGAAGACCTGGACCGGCGGATCGCCGGCATGGGCGAGGGCCGGGCGCTGGAGTCCGCGCTGTCCGCCCGCGCCTCGCTCAGCCAGAGCATCGGCGAGATCACCTCGGACCGGGCGAAGGTGCAGGCCATCGACACCACGCCCGGCTATGTGGTGCGCACGGCTGAGGCGCCGCAAGAGCCCTCGGGCCCCGGCCTGTTCATGCTGCTCGGCCTCGGCGCCGCGGTCGGCCTCGGCGTCGGCCTGGTGGCGGCGTGGGTGCGGCTGGTCTTCGACCCGACGGCCCGCTCCGAGGGCGATGTGGTGCGGGCGCTGCGGGCGCCGGTGCTCGGCAAGCTGCCGCGCGGCCGCAGGCACGGACCGCTGCTGGCGATGGGCAGGACCGCGGAGGAGTACCGCTCGGTGGCCTTCCGGCTGGCGTACGGCGCCCGCTTCGCCGACCGGCGCCGGCTGCTGGTGGTCGCCCCGCGCGGCAGCAGCGATACGGCTGCCGCCGTGTCCGTGAACCTGGCCGCGTCCTTCGTCGAAATGGGCCATGAGGTGATGCTCGTCGAGGCCGACCTGCGCACCCCGTCGCTGCACGAACGGCTGCGCACGGCGGAGGGCGTCCGCCCCGGCTGGGCCCGTACGCCGGAGCAGGGCGAGACGGGCTGGCCGACCGGCGCGCAAATACCCATCGACGCGGGCGAGTCGGGCGCCTTCGACCTGGTCCCGGGCGCGAGGGTCCGCAACCCGGCCCGCGCACTGACATCCGCCTCCGCCACCCGCCTGATATCCGAGGCGGACGCCCCGGGCTCGGTCGTGGTGGCCTTGGCCCCGGCGGTCCTGTCGTACGCGGACGCGATCGCGCTCGCGGACCGCGTGGACGGCGTCCTCGTGGTCTGCGACCCCCGCGAGGTCCACCGCGAAGACCTGGTCCGCGTCCGCGAGCTGATCAGCGGCGCGGGCGGCGCGGTGCTGGGGGCGGTGCTGCACTCCTTCGGCGACGGCGCGGAGGAGAAGGGCCGCAAGGGCCGCAGGCGTAAGCAGAGCGACCTGCCCCCGGAGCCTGGCGGCGGGACGGTTGGCGCTGACCCCGGCCCACCCGGTCCGCCCGAGGCCCGCAGCACGCGCTCGCCCGACGGCTCCCCCGCCGCAAGCGGCTTCGGCCCTCTGCCGGACGAGCCCGGCTACGGCCGCGCATCGGGCAACGGCGTGCGCTCCACCTCGCGGTGAGCGAGTCGCCTGCGGCGGGCGGAGACGCGGAAGGCCGGGGCGCCCCCGGCGTGCCCGGCGACCCCGGGGTGCCCGGCGCCCGCGGCTCCTGCGGTCCCGCCGGGCCCTATGACCAGGGTCCCACCGGATCCACGGGACCCACCGGTCCCGCCGGATCCGCCGGCTCTACGGGCTCCACCGGATCCACCGGGTCCACCGGGTCCACCGGATCCACCGGATCCACCGGGTCCACCGGGCACATCGGGTCCACCGGGCACATCGGGCCCACCGAGCACATCGGGCCCACCGGCCCAGGAGACGCCCGAAGCCCCAATCGGGGTGGTGCCGGGCGGCAGCCCGGATTGCGGGCCCGTTGGGCGGTGATGGCGTCCGTCGCCGATCAGGGGGTGGCTGCGGTCACCAACATTGCCGTGCTCGTGATGGCTGCGCGGCTGTCCAGCGTGCGGGACTTTGCGGTGTTCTCCGTTGTGTACGTGGTGTTCACGCTGCTGCTGGGCGTCGAGACCAGCTACGTGGGGCAGGCGCTCGTGCTGCGGCGCGGGGACGAGCGGGCCGCCGCCTGCCGGGGGGCGGTGGCGTTCACCGGCGCGGCGGCGGTCGGGCTGGGGGGCGGGGCGGCCGCGGTGCTGGCCCTCGTACCCGGGGAGGTCGCGGCGGGGCTGGCCGCGCTCGGCCTCGTGCTGCCCGTGGTGCTGGTGCAGGACGTGCTGCGCTACTGCTTCTCGACGCTGCAGCTCCCGCACTTCGCCCTCGCCGGCGACGCGCTGCGCCTGGCGGCGGTGCTCCCCGCACTGGCCACCCAGCCGGAGGGCAGCAGCGCCGCCCGCCTGATCGCGGTGTGGGGCCTGTCCGCGCTGCCCGCGCTCGCGCTCGCCGGAGTGCTGCTCGCCACGAGCCTGCGCCGGTACGGCCGCCGCGGCACCGGCGGCGGGGCGGCCCCGGCAACCACCACCGCCACCCCGGCAACCACCACCGCCACCCCTGCCACCGCCGGCGGCCTCGGCTGGCGTTCGTACCTCCGCCGCGACCACCTCGGCCGCCGCTTCGTCGTCGAATTCGCGGTCGGGAACGGATCCAGCCAGCTAGCCGTCATCGGACTCGGCCTCTTCGCCAGCCAGTTGGCCGTCGGAGCGCTGCGCGGTGCCACCACACTCTTCGGGCCGATGAACGTGCTCTACAACTCCGCCACCGGCTTCGGCCCGCCGCTGCTCGGCCGGGTGGAAGGAGTACGGGGCAAGGTGCGCGCCACCGCCCTGCTCGCCGGCCTGCTCGCCGGCATCGCCGCCGCCTGGGCCACCACCCTCGCGCTGCTGCCCGACCGCATCGGGCGGGAGATCCTCGGCGACACCTGGGCCACCGCCGCCGCGCTGCTGCCCGCGACCGGCACCCAGTACGCCGCCATCGCCCTCGGCACCAGCGCGCTGCTCACCCTGCGGGTGCTGCGGCCGAAGGCGACGCTGCCGATCCAGGTCGTGTTCTCGCTGGTGGCCGTCGCCGCCATGCTTGCCGGTTACGCACTCGGCGGGGTGAAGGGCGCCGCCTGGGGCCTCGCCGCCGGCTCGGCGATGAAGGCGACTGCGCTGTGGCTGCGCATCGCCGCCGTACGACGGGAGGAGTCAGCGGGCGCGGCCGCCCGCCAGGGCAACGCCCCCACCGTCACCGAAGCAGCTTCCGCTCGTCCGACCGGAACGTCGTGACCAGCATCAAGCACACCACCGCGATCGCCATCCGCCCCGTGGCCTGCAGCAGCGGCCCCCGCAGCAGGATGAACGAGTAACCCGCCACCGCCGGCACCACCGTGGCCAGCACCGACCCCGGATCCCGCGACACATGCCCAGCCGCCGCAAAGCGCCGGTCCGTGCGCGCCGCCGCGTACCCCACCGCCATCAGCCCGGCCCCCATGCCCACAGGGCCGAAGTCCAGCCACAGCTCCGCCCACAGCGGCGAAGACAGGTTGACGTTCGACATCCCCATCCACTGCCCGACCTTCACCCCGGAGTCCAGCTGCTTGCCCGGCCAGGCGGATCGCGGGACGAAGAAGAGCGCCGACGACGCGAACTGCCGCCCCAGCGTGTGCCCGCGCCCCTGCCCCTGGCCCGCCTCCACGTACGAGATGGTGTTGGCGAACATCACCGTCTGGTCGTAGTCCTTCAGCACCAGCGGCTCCAGCACCGACGACGATTCGGCCTGCGCCGCCCGCCCCTCCGCGTCGTACCGGAACTTGTCGGCGAACGGGAACAGCAGCACCGCAGCCGCCACCCCACCCGCCAGCGCAGCCCGATAGACGGCCGGACTCCGCGGGAACACCGTGAACAGCAGCGCGAAGACCACCGTCAGAAACCAGTACCGCGGATTCGACACGGGGTTGTTCACCACCATGTTGACCAGCACAAGACCGGCCCACGGCAGCACCACCCGCGGATCGCGCCGCGTCGCCCGCGACAGCACCATCCACCGGGTCAGCATCAGCAGCGCGAGCAGCGCCGGCACCGTACCGAAGCCGCGCAGGAAGGCCGAGCCGACCTGCGAGGTGCCCGCGCCGCCCCCGGTCAGCTCGTCGCTGATCGCCTGCCGGCTGTCGAAGAAGGGCCCGGGCCCGCCGAAGGACGCCACCAGCGCCGCGCTGCCGATGTAAGCGATCACCACCAGTACGTACAGCCGCGGCCGGCTCACCAGCGCCGTCCTGCGCCGCCGCCACCCCCGCACCACGGGCCGGTGCCGCGCCAGCAGCGCCCCCACGTCAAAGGCGACAAACCCCACCAGCACCAGCGCCACCGCAAGCGTGAAGTCGCCCCGCGCCCCCACCAGCGGCGTCGGCGTCTGCCCCAGCACAATCTGCGCCAGCGGCGCGACGCCCATCGCCACGTACCCGAACAGCCAGAACGTCCCCTGAATCAGCCGCCGCCGCGCCGTCAGCACCATCGCCGCCAGCCGGGCGCCCGCGTAACACGTCACCGCCAGCTGCAGCCAGAACGTCACATCCCGCACCCCGGGCTGCGCCAGCCCCGCCACCGCGGCGGGCAGCAGCCCGACCAGCCCCACGACGAGCGGTACGGACAGCGCCCGCGACAGCAGCGCCCGCGGCGCGGCATACGGCGGCAGCTCCAGCGGCGGCAGCGGCGCCGGTTTCGGGCGCGCGGCAGCAGCCGCCAGCGGCGCTCTGCGCATCTGGACGGTCTGCTCGGTCCAGTGCTCCCCCGGCATTCCCGGCACTCCCCACCCCCGGTCAAACCCTGCACCCCACAAGACACTTCGGGTGGGCCCGAGGTTGTACGCCTCTGAGCGGCGTTGGTTTCTTCACGAATCCCGAGTGGTGCGCAGTTCGTCTGGGCGGTGTTTGGTTCCGTACGGCCGGCCGTAGGTCGAGTGAGTGTCCTTTTCCTGTGGTGATCGTTGTTCTGATGACCGCACTGGGGGTGAGAGGGGGAGGCAGGAGTGGGCCGGAAGCTGCAGCTTGCCGCGGGCCAAACTTCGCGCACCGCGTGCGTTCGCGGAATGTTGCGCACGGGCGTCGATGAGAGCACCGGTGAACTTCTGTCCGCTGCCGAGCTATCGGAGCGGGTGGGCTGGTGCGTGGACCTGGTTTCGGGCATGGCCGGCGCGCTGACCGTCGAGCATGGGAATGCTGTCGCTGCGGACGTGCTGGCGTCCGGTGTGGACGCAGACGGCAGGAAGCTGCCGCCGAACGCCTGGATGGCGATGCGCCGCCTGGGCTGGAGCGTCCGGCCGCCCACGGGACTCAAGGTCAACGATCGCATTGTGCGGATGGCGCAGGAGCAGGCCGGCCGGACGTTACGGTCGGTGAAGTGGCGTGCGGATGTGGTGGCTGGTGTCCTGGCCACGTGGCCGGAGGATCCGGCCCGACGCACGGCTGGTGAGTGGGATGCGGTACGCGACACGCTGCCCGGCGGGCGCTATCTGCCGTCCAGCGTGATCAAGTCCCGCACACGTCAGGTGATCGCCTTCGCCCGCAAGCACGGGCGCCTGCCGGCCGATGTGTTCGAGCTTGAGGGTGTGCCCCGGGTCGCACGGATGCTGCTGTCGGCCTGCTACAGCCAGCAGGCCACCATCGAGCGCGCGGATGATCTCGCCGGACGGGGCCGGGCGTTGCTGCGTCTGCAGTTGCCCATACGGCCTGACCCACGCTCCTACGGGGACTGGACCTGGGTGGCCTGCTCGATCAAGTTGCCGCCGACGATCCCGGCGTCAGCGGTGCTGCACCTGCCCACCCTGTGGATCCACGCCGGCCGCGTCCGGGCCGAGCTCGCCTACTCCCACGCCGTCCCGAAGGCTGTCCGCGCTGGGCACCGAGTCGCTCTCGGCGTGGACTGGGGCCTGAACACCCTGCTCAGCGCCGGCGCAGTACGCCTCCATGACGACGGGAAGATCACTGCACTCGGGTCCGGTGCGCAGTTCCGCGCCGCTGGCGTTCTCGCCAAACAGCATCGTCTGCGACGGCTGTCCGAGCACTTGCACGCCAAGGCCGACCACTACCAGCGACTCATAGGCGCAAAGGAGAGGCATCCGCTAGCTGCCAAGCGCGTCATTCTGGCTGAGGAGATCCGGCATGTCTCCGCACGCCGCTCACACCTCAACACCGCACTCGCCCAGGCCGCGGCTCGCTGGTCGGTGGACCAGGCCATCGCCGCCGGGGCGAGCGTCATCTATGTCGAAGACCTGCGGTCGATGGAAGCCAAGGGAATGGGCCGCTCCATGAACACCCGCCTCTCCCAGCAGGTACGCGGGCGCATCGTGGAACAGCTGCGGCACCTGGCCGCCGAGGTCGGAATCGCTGTCGTCACCGTCCCGGCCCGTAACACCTCCAAGCATTGCCCCCGCTGCCTCACCCCTCTCAGGCACCGCAAAGCGCCCAATCAGCCCACCGTGCCAGGATGGAAGTGGGCCATCTGCCCCGACCCGGCATGCCAGTGGCAGGGCGATCGTGACCAGGGCGCATGGCGACGGATCGCCGCACGTGGCCTCACCAACCAGACCACAACCTTCACGGACCGTGCCGCCTGAGCTGCACCCCGTTTCGTAGCGTCCCTGAAGCCAGGTCTATGATCTTGGCGTAAGGAGACACACGAGCAAGTGCCAGCACCACGGAAGTACCCCGACGAGCTCCGCGAGCGTGCCGTCCGCGAGGTCCGCACCAGCGGACGCCCGGTCGCCCATGTCGCCAAAGACCTCGGCATCCACAAGGAAGCCCTGCGGCAGTGGGTCCGCCAGGCCGAGGCGGACAGCGGCGACCGCGATGACCGGCTTACCAGCGCCGAACGCGACGAGCTGAAACAACTCCGCAAGGACAACGCCGAGTTGAAGCGGGCCAATGAGATCCTGAAGGCCGCTTCGGTGTTTTTTGCCCAGGAGATCGACCGTCCCCGGACGAGGCCGAGCAGGTGATCGACCACCTGAAGGAACGCGGCCTCGGGGTCGATCCCGTCTGCCGGGTGCTGGACCTGTCGGTCTCGACCTATTTCGCCCGCAAGCGGCGCCCGAAATCGGCCCGCCGGCTGCGCGACGAACAGCTCATGCCCATGATCGAGGAGATCCACGCCGAGTCCGGCGGCACCTATGGGGCCCGCCGGATCACCCGCGCGCTGCGGCGCAAGGGCGTCGAAGCTGCCCGCTGCACCGTCGAGCGGCTGATGCGCGAGCTGGGCCTGGAAGGCGTCATCCGCGGCCAGCGGCGCCGCACCACGATCCCCGAGCCGACCGCGCCGCGGCCGCCGGACCTGGTCGACCGCGACTTCACCGCGGACCGGCCGGATCAGCTGTGGGTGGCGGACATGACCTACGTGCGGACCTGGTCCGGCTGGGCGTATGTCGCGTTCGTCCTCGACGTGTACTCGCGGATGATCGTCGGCTGGCAGATCGCCGGTCACATGCGGACCGAACTGCCGCTGGACGCCTTGGAAATGGCGCTGTGGCGCCGGAGGATCAAGACGGGTTCCGGTCTCATACATCACAGCGACCGCGGGTCGCAATACGTATCAATTCGATACACAGACCGGCTCACCGACATCGGCGCCTCGGCATCCGTCGGGTCCGTCGCGGACAGTTACGACAACGCCATGGCGGAGGCGCTGAACGGCACCTTCAAGGCCGAGCTGATCGAGATGCAGGGCCCCTGGCACGACGTCCACCAGGTCGAGCGGGCGATCTTTCGCTGGGTGACGTGGTACAACGAGGAACGGCTCCACTCCGCCCTCGACTACGTGCCACCCGCCGAGTACGAGGACGCCTTCTGGCGAAGTCAGGAAGCCACCCAGCAGTCCGCCTGACCAATCAAGTCCGGACGCTATGAAACTCGGGGCAGCTCACGCCGGCACCATGGCCATCCGCACAGTCGTGGACAGACTTGAAACCCGCGCGGTCGTCACGCCGGGTTCCCGCAACACCAGCCGGGACGAAGGGTCCAAGACTGGCCCCACCCGGCCTCGAACCACACGTCCGACGCCCAGGCGACGCCGGACACCCTCCCCCACCGGTCCCGAGGACAAGGCGGGCAAGCGTCCGGAGGGGCACGCTCCAACGGGCCGGACCCGGCTGCCTCGAGCAGCCCACCGGAACCAGGACGTGACGACGATCAGCACCCCTGCCGACCGGCACCAGCCGCGAGGAGCAGCACTGGGCGCGGGATTTCATCTCCATGCCCACGCCACCCCTCCACGGTGGGTAGAACCCATGCCAGGCGCTATGTCTGATATAGGATCGCTTAGCTGATTCGAGACGCTCGGGTTTGCGAAAGTACGGGCGCCGGGGGGCGTCCGTGGGGGAGGGGAAGCTCAATCGTGCGAGTCTTGCATGCCGTCACGCTGCACACGCCGGACAACGCCTTCGGCGGGCCGACGCAGGTGGCGGTCAATCTGTCCAAGGGCCTCAGGTCACGCGGCGTCGATGCCCGCATAGCCACGCTCGGCGATGGCTATGAAGGGCCGCTGCCCGGCGACATCGAGGGCGTGCCGGCCTGGCTGCACCAGGCGCGGCATGTGCTGCCGCGCTTCGAGGTCAGCGGGATTACGTCACCGGCGCTGCTCGCTCGCGCGCGGCGGCTGGTCAAGGGCGCCGACGTGGTGCACGTACACCTGATGCGAGATCTGATCACGCTGCCGTTCGCGCTGTTCGCGCAGCAGGCCGGGGTGCCCGTCGTGCTGCAGACGCACGGCATGATCGACCCGACCGAGAAGCGGGTCGCGCGGCTCGTCGACCTGCTCGGCCTCAAGCGGGCGCTGCGCCGGGCCGACGGCGTGCTCTACCTCACGGAGGTGGAGCGGGACGACATTCAGGCCGTCGTCCCCGATCACCCGCTCACCACCGCACACCGCCTCGTCAACGGCGTACCGCCGCAGGACCGCCGCCCGCAGCGCACCCAGGGCCCGCCGACCGTGGTCTTCATGGCCCGGGTCCAGGAGCGCAAACGCCCCGAGGAGTTCATCCGCGCCATCCCCATGGTGCGCAAGGAGCACCCGGACGCCCGCTTCGTCCTGGCAGGACCCGACACGGGTGCCCTCGCCGCGCCGATGATGGACCTCGCCCGTGAGCTCGGCGTCGGGGACGCGGTGAGCTATGTCGGGTCGATACCCAGGGACGCGGTCACCGACTTCCTCCGCACCGCCGACGTATACGTCCTCCCGGCCACCTACGAGCCCTTCCCGGTCTCCGTACTCGAATCGATGTCGGTCGGCGTCCCCGTCGTCGTCACCCGCTTCTGCGGCCAGGCCCCGGACATCGCCGAGTACGGCGCCGGCGTGGTCACGGACAGCGACCCCGACCGGTCCGTGGACAACACCGCGCTGGTCGCGGACGGAATCCTCGAGCTGCTGGAGCCGGCCGCCAACGAGCGGGCCTCGCAGGCGGCTTGGCAGCTGGTGCAGGACCGGTTCACGATCGACGCGGTGGTGCAGGACCTGATCGGGGTCTATGAGCGGGTGTCCGGTCAGCCGGCCTGAGGACCCTCCCGCCGCTTCAGCCCGATCTGCCACCGGTAGAACGACATGGCCAGCGCGTAATCAAGCCCGGCCCGCCCATCCAGAAAGCCCCGTTTGAGCACGTAGGCGTACGCGAACGACACCAGCGGTTTGAACGGGGCCTGGTGGAACAGCTGCCCCTGCCGGGTCTTCGCCTGCCGGATCTCCTCCCGCACCTCCGGGTGGTGCTCCAGCCACGCCTCCCAGTCCGAGTACCGGTTGTGCCGCTCGAACCATGTCCGTACCGGATCCAGATCCTCATGCTCGATCGGCTCCGAAAGCCGCACCACCCGCCCGTCCGCGACCGGCTGGTAATGCCCCTCCTGCTCCCCCATCCCGGGCGCGTCGAGATCGCCCAGCTCCGGGAAACGGCACCGCCCGCGGTGCATCAGCGCCCGCTTCACGATGGTGTAGCCGTGCTTGAGCCGCCGCCCCGCGAACCAGTACCCGAGCGGAATGTCGAAGGCCGCCACCGCGACCTCCCGCCCCGGCTGCCCGAAGATCCGGTGCAGCTCGGCGAGCAGCCCGGCGCTCGGCGTCTCGTCCCCGTCGAGGAAGAGCAGCCACGGAATGTCCGTACGGACATGGTCCAGGCACCACTGCTTCTTCTTCGGATATTTGCCGTCCCATTCATACGGGACGACCTCCGCCCCCTCGGCGGCGGCGAGCTTCCGGGTGTCGTCGGTGCTGTCCGTATCGACCACGACGACGGCTTCGACGTGGTCGATGACGGACCGCACCGTCGTCACGATGTTCGCGGCCTCGTTCTTGGTCGGGATCGCGACGACGATGGGCAGTTTCCTCATGGCTTCCTCAAAGCAGTTTCTTGTACGTGGGGCAGAGCGTGCGGATCGCGTCCTTGGCGTTGGCGATCTCGCCGGAGCCGATGGCGCTGCGGGCCGCCTTCTCGTCCACCTCGGCGACCTCGCCGATCCGGGCGCAGGCGTCCTGCCCGGCCTGGAGGATCGCGGCCGGGTCCACGCCCTTGGGCACCTTGTTCACCAGATACGCCTTCTCCTTCTTGGAGAAGGAGCCGGTGGCGGGCTTCAGCTGCGACTCGGGCACCTTCTTCGCCGAGCCGCCGCCGGACGGGGACGGCTCGGGCCCGGGCTTCGCCGCGGCCGCGGCCCGCCCGTCGGACGCGCCGCCCTTGCCCCCGTCACCGCCCGACCCGCCCGAACACCCGGCGACCAGCAGCACCCCGAGCAGCGCCGCGGCCGCGAAGCGCGCGCGCATCACGGCTTCCCGAAGGTCAGCGTCAGCTTCGGATCATTCGACGTCTCCCGCGCCCACACCCGCAGCGCATCCGAGCCGGCCGACGTCAGCGCCAGGTCGTAATCACCGCCGAGCCCGCCCGAAAGCGCAGCCGTGGACAGGTCCGCCGAGTAGTCGGTGTTCAGCCCGGTCGCCCCGCTGAGCGTCCCGAGCGTCCCCGACCCGAGCCCCGGCCGATTGGCGTACGTCACCGCCGCCTCCGTCCAGCTCCCGCTCACCGGCACCACGCTGATGTCATCCGGCGACCCGGCCGTCGAATCCGACGTCGTACGGACCGTGAGCTTCGCGTCCTTGAGCACCATCCCGCTCGGCGCATCCGGCAGCGCGAACCGCAGATAGCTCAGATACGGCGCGCTGCCGCGCACGAAAAGCTGCTGGTGGGTGCCGTAATTGTCACCCGTAGCCGAGCCGTTGACGTATGCGTCCGCACTCGCCGTCCGCTCGACCGTCGTCTCCGTCGGCGTCCCCGGCGTGGTCACCGTCACCGGATCCGACTTCGCGGAGTTGCCCGCCGGATCGCTCGCCGCGATCTGGTACGTGTACGTCGTCCCCGGCTTCGCTCCGGCATCCGTGTACGAGCCCTGCGGCCGCGCCGCATCCCAGAACTTCGACTCCAGCGTCGGCTTGTCCGCCAGCGCCGTCCCGTTCCGGTAGATCGTGTACGTCAGCTTGCTGTCGTCGCGGTCCCAGCCGGCCCGCCACTTCAGCTGCACGCCGCCCGAGACATTCGTCGCGGTCACCGAGTCGGGACCGGCCACCGGGGCGCGGGTGTCGGGCGTGTTTGCGAAGCGCACGAGCCCCTGCTGCAGCTTGTTGCCGTTGGACGCGATCCGGGTGAACTCGCCGCCGACCCACATGTAGTCCTTGCCGCCCTTCGACGACACGGCCATCGCCCGCGGCCCGATCTGCTCGGTGCCGGAGGGCCCGTCGTCGGTGTCGGGGAACCAGGACAGCAGCGGCCGGTCGGTATTGATCGACTCGCCGAGCAGGTGCTGCCGCTCGTTGAGCTCGCTGAACTGCCCCTCGGAGGCGCAGTTGTGCGCGTGCGAGGAGGAGTAGAGCACTTCCTTGTACGCGATGACGGCCTGCGTCGCGCCCAGGCAGGTGTCCCGCCAGCGCTCGGAGAAGTCGCCGAGGTTCATGGCGAGGCGGCCGTCGAAGACGCCGCCTCCGGTGCCCTCGTTGCCGGTGTAGATGCCGGTGGAGTCGACGTGCAGGTCCTTCACCGTCGACGTCCGGCGCATTTCGCCGGGCCGGTTCTGGTTGTTGTCCACCGGCTTGTACGCCTTGACGGTGGCGCCGGTGTCGGCCCGTACCACCGCGAGGGACTGCGCCGCGCCGCCGTTCAGCACGGAGAAGTCGCCGCCGAGCACCACGTGCTGCCCGTCCGGGGTCTCCTCGATGGCCCGGCCCGCGCGGTCCGTACCCGCATTGGCGCGCCAGGACTGCAGGGCGCCGGTCGAGGCGTCGAGCGCGGCGAACTTGTTGCGGGTCTGCCCGGCGACCGTGTTGAAGTCGCCCGCCAGGTAGAGCCGGCCGCTCGCCACGCTCAGGCCGTGCACCCGGGCGCTGACGGAGCCGGCGTTGAAGCCGGTCTTCACCGAGCAACTGGCGATGTCGATGGCCGCGACCCGGCTGCGCGAGACGCCGTTGACCGCGGCGAAGTCGCCGCCCGCGTACAGGGTGGCGCCGTCCGGCGAGACCGCCAGGGCCCGTACGGTCGCCGTGCCTGAGCCGATGGTGAAGTCGAGCTTGCAGCCGGTGGGCTCGCCCGTCGCCGCGTCGAGGGCGACGAAGTTGAGCGCCTTCTGCTCGTTTGATCCGGCGGGCGACCCCGGCGGCCGTACCGCGGAGAAGGTGCCGCCGGCGAAGACCGTGCCGCCGGATTCGGCGAGCGTCCACACCACGCCGTTGGTCTGCCAGGTCGGCAGGTCGTCGGCGGTCATCGCGACGGGCGGCGTGACCGCGGTGGCGCCGGGTGCGGTGAGGGCGCCGAGAGCGGCCGCCGTCATGGCGAAGGCGGCGGCCAAGGCCGCCGGCCTCTTGCGTCTGAACATGCTGGAGGGTCCCCCCTGGCTAGATGGTGCCTGCTTGCGCTATCGATCGATCCGCACGGTCGCCCCGGCCAGCTCCGCGTCGAGCGCGGCAACATCCGCGTCGACCATGATCTGGGCCAGTTCCTGCCATCCGACCAGCGGCTTGAAGCCCAGCAGCGACTCGGCCTTGGACGCGTCCCCGATGAGCGCGTCGACCTCGCTGGGCCGCTCGTACTTCGGGTCGAAGCGGACATGCTCCGACCAGTCCAGGCCGGCGTGCGTGAACGCCTCCTGGACGAAGTCCCGGACGGTGGCGGCGCGGCCGGTGGCCACCACATAGTCGTCCGGGCCGTCGCACTGCAGCATCCGCCACATCGCCTCGACGTACTCGGGGGCGTAGCCCCAGTCGCGTACGGCGTCGAGGTTGCCGAGGTAGAGGCGGTCCTGCAGCCCGGCCTTGATCCGCGCCACGGCCCGGGTGATCTTCCGGGTCACGAAGGTCTCGCCGCGGCGCGGCGACTCGTGGTTGAAGAGGATCCCGTTGACCGCGTAGAGCCCGTACGCCTCCCGGTAGTTGACCGTCGCCCAGTAGGCGAAGACCTTGGCGCAGCCGTACGGGCTGCGCGGGTGGAAGGGCGTCTTCTCGTTCTGCGGCGGCGGGGCGGCGCCGAACATCTCCGAGGACGAGGCCTGGTAGATGCGGGTGTCGACGCCGCTGGCCCGGATCGCCTCCAGCAGCCGCACCGAGCCGAGGCCGGTGACGTCGCCCGTGTAGAGGGGCGCGTCGAAGGAGACCCTGACGTGCGACTGGGCGCCGAGGTTGTAGACCTCGTCGGGCTGGATGTCGCGCAGCAGATTCACCAGCGCGACGCCGTCGCTGAGGTCGGCGTGGTGCAGGATCAGGTGGCGGCCCGGCTCCTGCGGCTCCTCGTAGATGTGGTCGATGCGGGCGCTGTTGAACGAGGACGAGCGGCGGACGAGGCCGTGCACGGTGTACCCCTTGTCGAGTAGCAGCTCGGCCAGATACGACCCGTCCTGTCCGGTCACGCCGGTGATCAGCGCGGTCTTGCTCACGGAGCTTTCCCCCCAAAAATATGGTTATGAACTAGATTTGCTGCCATGACGATGCGAACCAACGACTTGCTGCCGCCGCCCGCCTCCGTCTTCGTCGCCGGCCACCGCGGTCTGGTCGGCTCCGCGGTGACGCGCAGGCTGACGGCGGACGGCTATGACGTGCTGACCCGCACGCGCGCGGAGCTGGACCTGCGGGACGCGGCGGCCACGGCGGCGTACTTGGCGGAGGTCCGCCCGGACGCGCTGGTCCTGGCGGCGGCGAAGGTCGGCGGCATCATGGCGAACAGCACCTATCCGGTGCAGTTCCTCGAGGACAACCTGCGCATCCAGCTCAGCGTCATCGCCGGCGCGCATGCGGCAGGGGTGCGGCGGCTGCTCTTCCTCGGCTCGTCGTGCATCTATCCCAAGCTCGCCGAGCAGCCGATCCGCGAGGACTCGCTGCTCACCGGCCCGCTGGAGCCGACCAATGAGCCGTACGCGCTGGCGAAGATCGCCGGGATCGCGCAGGTGCAGTCCTATCGCCGCCAGTACGGGGCGTCCTACATCTCCGCGATGCCGACGAATCTTTACGGCCCCGGCGACAACTTCGACCTGGAGACCTCGCACGTCCTCCCGGCCCTGATCCGCCGCTTCCACGAGGCGCAGGAGGCCGGGGCCGCGGAGGTCACCCTGTGGGGCAGCGGCACCCCGCGGCGCGAGTTCCTGCACGTGGACGACCTGGCCTCGGCCTGCGCGGTGCTGCTGCGCGGCTATGACGGGGACGAGCCGGTGAACGTCGGCTGCGGGGCGGATCTGACGATCCGTGAGCTGGCGGAGACGATCGCGGAGGTCGTCGGGTACGGCGGCGAGATCGCGTGGGACATGTCCAGGCCGGACGGCACCCCGCGCAAGCTCCTGGACGTATCGCGGATGACGTCGCTCGGCTGGCAGCCCGAGATCACGCTCCGCGAGGGAATCGCCGCGGTCTATGAGGAGTGGCGCCAGAAGGGCTGACTCGAGGCCGTGGGCGCCCGTCCCGCGGGGCGGGACGGGCGGGCGCGACTGCGCGGAGCTCAATACGCCCCCCTGCCGTCCACGACAGCCCGCAGTGTCCGGGCCATCACGTCCACGTCGGCGGTCAGCGACCAGTTCTCCACGTACTGCAAGTCCAGCGCCAGCGTCTCGTCCCACGACAGGTCGGACCGGCCGCTCACCTGCCACAGCCCCGTCATCCCCGGCTTCACCGCGAGCCGCCGCACCTCGACCTCGTCGTAGCGCGCGGCCTCCTCAGGCAGCGGCGGGCGCGGGCCGACCAGCGACATCTCGCCGCGCAGCACATTGATCAGCTGCGGTAGTTCGTCGACCGAGGTGCGCCGCAGCAGCCGGCCGAGTCGCGTCACCCGGGGATCCTTGCGGATCTTGAACAGCGGCCCCTCGTGCTCGTTCACCGCCGCCAGCTCGGCCCGCAGGGCCTCCGCGTCGGCGACCATCGTGCGGAACTTCCACATCGTGAACGGCGTACGATCCCGCCCCAGCCGCTGCTGCCGGTGAAAGACCGGCCCGGGCGAGGTGGCCCGTATCGCCACCGCCAGCACTGCGAAGAGCGGCGCGAGCAGCGCAAGGCCCACGGCCGCGCCGGTCCTGTCCAGCGCGGACTTCAGGGCGACTTGGGCGCCCCGGCGCAGCGGCGGCGCGATGTGCAGCACCGCGAGCCCGCCCGCGACCGACAGCCGGATGCGCCGCGGCGCCACCTCGGCTATCCCCGGCAGCACGGCCATCGGCAGCCCCGACTCGTGAAGTGCCCAGGCCAGACTGCGCATCCGGGCCCCGGACAGCAGCGGCCCCGGCACCACGAGCACCAGCTCGGCGGCATGCTCCCCGGCCGCGCCCAGCACCGCGTCGGCATCCCACCGCGGCGCACCGGGCGGCACGGCGCCGAGCCGAGCCGCCTCCGGCGCCCCGCTCCCATTGGCGGCATCCCCGACCGGAACCACACCGACGACCACATACGCATGATCGGTACGCGACGCCAGCTGCCCGACCACGGCATCCGCCGCCCCCGGCTCCCCGACGACCAGCACCCGGCGCACCGCGAAGGCCGCCCGCCGGGAGGCATTGAGATGCAGATGCACCGCCACCCGATACCCCGCCGTCACCACCAGCGCGGGCAGCAGCGCCAGCAGCGCCGCGATCGGATCGGACTGCTCGCCGATGGCCGTACGGGCAAGCGCCAGCAGCCCCAGCAGAATCAGCCAGTCCTGCAGCGTGGCCAGCACCCACCGCGACTCACCGATCAGCCGCGAGTCGAACCGCCGCTGCGCCGCCTGCACGCCGAGCCACAGCACCGTGGCCAGTAAGGCGGCGGCAATCGGCCGCGGCCGGTCGATCACCTCGAACACCACCGCCACCGGCACGGCCACCCCGGCCACCGCGGCAGCCACCGCCCCCGGCAGATACCACCGCGGCTTGTCCCCGGCCGGACGCCCGGCACGGGGTCTACGTCTTCGTGGACTTGGATCTATGACATCGGTATCGGAAGCTCCGATACGTCGCATGGTCCCCCCAGGCACATCACGACTGCACGAGGCGCAGCCTGTCTCCCCAGTCAGTGCTGCACCGATATGCCCGGAACCATAAGCCAAGTCATGGAATTCCGCTCGTGTTTGCACATAGGAGACCCCCCGTTGTTGTCCTGTTCACAGGCATTTGACTGAGAGCGCGGTCATGCCCAGTAGATGTGACACACAAGGGTTGCGGAGGGATGTACGGAACGCCTGATTCCTCTAAACGGGCGCCAGTTCACCCGAGCCGCGCTCGATGAGCGACACCGGCAGCGTCGTCGTACGCGCCCCGGAACGATCCCCGTCGAGCCGCGCGAGCGCCACCTCGGCCGCCGCGCGACCGATCGCGGCCGGGTCCTGGGCGACGACGGTGAGCCCCGGCCGCAGCGCACCGGCCAGCGGCAGATCGTCGAAGCCGACGAGCGCGATGTCCCGGCGGCCGGCGTCGGCGAGCGCGTCGATGGCGCCCTGGGAGGCGAAGTTGTTCGCGGCGAAGAGCGCGGTCGGCGGATCCGGCAGCGCGAGCAGCCGACGCACCGCGGTATGCGCGGCGGTGGGGTCGTGGGCGTCGGCGACGAGGGCACGATCGTACGGAAGACCGGCCGCCACGAGCGCGTCACGATAGCCGCGCAGCCGCTGCTTACGGGTGTAGAGCCCGGCCGGCCGGTCGCCGATGAAGGCGATCCGCCGATGCCCGTACGCGATGAGGTGCCCGGTCCCGCGCTGAGCCCCCTCGGCATTGGCGCTGACGACGCAATCCGCGGCGAGCCCGGAGGCGGGCCGGTCGAGGAAGATCAGCGGCAGCCCGTCGGCCCGCTCCCGCCGCAGATAGCGGTGATCGCCACCGGTGGCCGGGACGACCATGAGCCCGGAGACGCGCCGGGCGAGAAAGGTGGAGACGAGCGCGTGCTCCTGCTCGACGGTCTCCCCGGAGGACCCGAGCAGGAGGGTGAGCCCGCGGGTGCGCACCGCCTCCTCGATGCCACCCGCGACCGTCCCGAAGAACGGGTTACCGATCTCCGGGACGACCAGACCGATCGTCGAGTCGCGGTTGCCGACCCGCATATTGCGCGCCATGAGATTCGGCTGGAAGCCGAGCTCGGCGACGGCCTTGAGGACCTTCTCGCGCGTCTCGGCGGACGACGGCCCGTCCTCGTTGAGCACCCGCGACACGGTCTTGGCGCTCACGCCGACCCGCGCGGCCACGTCGGCGAGCGTGGGGCGGCGGCGGGCGTCATTGGCCATGACACTCATTCTGGCACCGGATCGGCCTCCCGCGCCCCCGTCATGATCGACACCACATCGGACATCTCGTAGTCCCGTGGATCGAGCTGCGCCACGCGCCGCCCGAGCCGCTGGACATGGATACGGTCCGCGATCTCGAAGACATGCGGCATGTTGTGGCTGATCAGGACGACGGGGAGCCCACGGTCCCGGACCCGGCGGATGAGATCGAGGACCTGAGCGGACTCCTTCACGCCGAGCGCGGCGGTCGGCTCGTCCATGACCACGACATGCCGCGCCCAGGCGACGGCGCGAGCAACCGCGACGCCCTGCCGCTGCCCACCGGAGAGCGTCTCGACGGCTTGCGTGAGCGAGCGGAGCCCGATCTTGAGATCAGCCATGTGCGCGGCGGACTCCGTACGCATCCGCTTCTTGTCGAGCATCCGGAACACGGACCCGAGCGGCCCCCGCCGCCGCACCTCACGCCCGAGGAACATATTGCTGGCGATGTCGAGGGAGGCGGCGACGGCGAGGTCTTGATAGACCGTCTCGATGCCGCGACGACGGGCGTCGAGCGGCCCGTGGAAGCGGACGGGCTCGCCGTCGAGGTGGATGCTCCCCTCATCCGGCTGGAGAGCGCCGGTGAGCGCCTTGATCAGGCTGGACTTGCCGGCGCCGTTGTCGCCGATGACGGCGAGCACTTCGCCGGCGTAGAGGTCGAAGTCGGCACCGTCGAGGGCGGTGACGTGGCCGTAGCGCTTGATGAGCCCGCGGGCTTGGAGGACGGGGCTGGGGGTGTCGGTCTTCGGGGTGGTCGTTTCAGTGGTCGCTTTGGTGTTCATCAGCGCTGCCTCCGGCGGGAGATCTGGTCAACGGTGACGGCGATGATCACGAGCACCCCGGTGATCAGCGTCTGATAGATGGAGCCGACCCCCATCAGCTGCAGCCCATTGCGGAAGACACCGACGATCAGCGCCCCGAGCAGGGTGCCGAGCACGAGCCCGCGCCCACCGAAGAGGCTGGTGCCACCGAGCACGACGGCGGTGATCGAGTCGAGGTTGTCCGTCTGCCCCGCCTTGGGGTCGCCGACGCCGGTACGGGAGACGAGCAGCAGGGCCGCGATGCCGTAGATGAGCCCGGCGACGGTGAAGACGGCCAGCCGGAGGCGGGTGGTGCGAATGCCGGTGAGGCGGGCGACCTCGGGGCTGTTGCCGAGCGCGTAGACGTGCTTGCCCCAGGCGGTCTGCCCAAGGACGTACGCGAAGAAGAGGAAGAGCGCGATGGTGAGCACGGACCCGTAGGAGATGTCGGTCCGCCCCATCGGGAACGTCTCGCCGAGCCAGGTGAGGGCGGTGGGGAGGTCGGTGACGGTCTGCTCGTCGCTGTAGATGTGCGTGAGGGCGAAGGCGATGTTGAGCATCCCCAGCGTCACGATGAACGGCGGCAACTTGATGAAGGTCACCAACGCACCATTGGCAAAGCCGAAGAGCGTACAGACCCCGATGCCGGCGGCAATGGCAAGGAGCGGCGGCATCGACCCATCGGCGGCGAGCTTGGCCATGACGATGCCCCCGAAGGCCATGATCGCGCCGCAGGAGAGATCGATCCCGGCGGTGAGGATGATCAGCGTCTGCCCGAGGGCAAGGGTGCCGACGACCATCACCTGCTGGATGACGAGGGCGAGATTGCCCCCGGAGAGAAAACGATCGCTTTGGAAGGTGAAGAAGAGACCGGCGATGAGCAGCGCGACGGCGGGTCCGGCGGTGGGGGTGGCGGCGAAACGCTTTAGGGCGGCGATGGTGCCTGTGGGGTCGGTGAGGGGGGTGGGGGTTGATGGGCGGTCGCTGGCTTTGGGGGGTGTGGGGTTGGGTGGTGAGGGGTTGGGTGGGGGTGCGGTGGTGCTCATTGGCTGTGCTCCTTGGGTGGTGAAGATGATCTTGGCCGGTGGCCGGTGGCCGGTGGCCGGTGGCCGGTGGTCGGTGGGCTGGTGGCGGGCGAGTTGGCATCGGATGGTGACGGTCGCGTCGCCGTGTTCCGTTCGGGCTCGGTGCGTGAAACGGAAGGCTGGCTGCGGAAGGGAGACGGCGGGCCGGGGAGGGCGGCGGGAGGCTTGGTCTGCCGGGTGTGGGTTTGGCTTCCGGGGGGGAGGGGCGCGTATCACTGGCGGGGGCATGCGTGGCCTGGCTGCGCGCCCTTTTTCATAGGGGTGTGTCGGGGGAGGGCCGGTACCTAGGTCGGTATTCAGGGCGGGGTCGTGTCGCCCTGGCGGCGACTCGTCCCGACCTCGCGATGACTCAGCCGCGCCAGCCGACCGCCCGGCGCCCGACACACCCCTATGAAAAAGGGCGCGTGCCGAGCCTTCATGCGCCCCCAGCCGCGCGCCTGCGCCTGCGCCCACGGCCTGCCGGCACCCGCCACCAGGCACTCGACCCCTGGCACCCGGCAGGCCAAGCCGCCCGCTTACCTCCCCGGCCCGCCGTCCCCCTTCCCCAGCCAGCCTCCCGTTTCCCGCGCCGGGACCAAGGGGCGACGGCGAGGCGGCCGTCACCATCCGATGCCAGGCCATCCGTCCCCAGTCGACCGATGCCAGCCCATCCACCGCACGAAAGGACCCCTCTGGCGTCCTGCCGCCTTGGCCTCCTGGCGCCCCCTCGCCGCAGCGGTTAGCCAGTCGTCACCCCCAGCAGTTAGCCAGCCCGTACTTCGTGTCCTTGGCAGCGCTGCCCCCAGCAGGCTTATCCGTCACGAGATGGACACCCGTGTCGTGATAGCCGCTGACCTTCGCATCGTCCTCCGCATGATCAACCACAGCCTTCACCCCATCCGCCGCCATCTTCAGCGGATACTGCTGCGAAGTAGCCGCGATCTTCCCGGCCTTGACGCTCTTGACCCCCGTACACCCACCGTCCACCGACACGATCAGCGTGTCGCGCGCCCTGCCCTTCGCCTTCAGCGCGGTGTACGCGCCCAGCGCCGCCGGCTCATTGATCGTGTAGACGACATTGATGTCGGGCGCCTTCTGCAGGCAGTTCTCCATCGCGGCCTGCCCCTTGGACTGATCGCCCTGGGTGTCCTGTGAGCACACGACAGACTTGTCGCCCGCCTTGATCCCGTACCCCTTCAAGAAGCCGTCGTGCCGCAGCTTCCCGACCGCGACCCCCGGCGCGAGATCAAGCGTCGCGATCTTCACTCGCTTCCCCTTCATCCGGGCCTTCGCGTACTCCCCGATCAGCTCACCCGCCTTGAAGTTGTCCGTCGCGAACAGCGCATCCGTGCCCGACCGCGGCTCGGTAGGACTGTCCAAAGCGATGACCAGCACGCCCTTCGCACGCGCCGCCTTGATCGCAGGCACGATGGCCTTGGAGTCGTTGGGCGTGATGAGGATGCCATCTACACCGGCCGCGACCATGTTCTCGATGGCGGTGACCTGGCCTTCGTTGTCGCCGTCGAACTTCCCGGCGGCAGTGGACAGTTCCGCGCCATTGGCCTTCGCGGCCTGCTTGGCGCCCTGCGCCATCTTCACGAAGAACGGATTCGTGTCGGTCTTCGTGATCAGGCCGACCTGGACCTTGCCGCCGTCGCCGGCGCCGTCCCCACCACCCCCCGATCCCTGGGCGCCCTCGCCGCAGGCGACGAGCCCGGTGGCGAGGAGGGCAGCGGCGGAGGCGACGGCTGCGGTTCTGAGTGTCTTCATCGGTGGCTGCTCCCGTACGGGCAGAGACGATGTCATCGTTGACACATGTCAACGTTGACAGCTGATGGCCAGGATGATGGACTCCGCGGCAGCGCAACGTCAATGCCCCTTGCCGGTAACGGATCCGCAACGGAGGTACACCCCGTGAGCCGCTGGCGAAACCCCGTCCTGATATCCGCGGCGGCGCTGCTCTGCGCCGCCCTGACCGCACCGCAGACCATCGCCGCATCCCCCGACGCCCCTCGAAAGGTCCGCGCCGACGCCCCCACCAACCCCGGCTTCGAGACAGGCGACTTGACCGGCTGGACCGTCGTCTCCGGCGACGCCTTCGCCCCCGGCGCCGTAACCGACCGCGCCGAGGACGACCTGGGCCGCCCCTTCAACGCCCAAGGCACCCACCACCTTTGGGGTTACGCCGCACACGGCGACGACGCCCAGGGCGAGCTCCGCTCGTCGTCCTTCACCGCACCCACGCAGCTCAGCTTCCTGATCGCGGGCGGCTGGGACCCGGAGCGCCTGTACGTGGCGCTGGTCCGCGACTCGGACGGCCGCGAGCTGCTGAAACAGACCGGCCTCGACGACGAGGGCTACGTCCGCATCCTCTGGGACACCCGCAAGTGGCGCGGCCAGGCAGTCCACCTGAAGGTGGTCGACCGCAAGACCGGCGGCTGGGCGCACATCAACCTGGACGACGTCCGTACGAAGGCAGCCGACACCGCCGACAACGGCCTGCACTTCAACGCCCTGGGCCAAGCCCGCCAGCCGGCCCCCGGCACCGGCACGACACCCGACCGCTACGCCGCCGACCCCCTCCGCCCTCAGTTCCACTACACCCCGTACCAGGGCTGGATCAACGATCCCAATGGCGTGGTCCAATGGCGCGGCCGCCACCAGCTCTTCAGCCAGCACTACCCGGACGCCCCCAAGTGGGGCCCGATGCACTGGGCCCACGCGGACAGCGCGGACGCGGTGCGCTGGCGCGAGCGCCCGATCGCCCTTTACCCGCCGAAGGACGCCGCCCCCGGCGACAACTCCGGCATCTTCAGCGGCAGCGCGGTCGACGACAACGGCACCCTCACGGTCGCGTACACCCGCTTCACGGACACCGCCGCACACCCGGGCGCGACCCCGGAGACGGTGGAGATGGCGACGAGCACGGACGGCGTCAACTTCACGCCCGTAGCGCAAAATCCGGTGATCGCGAAGCCACCGGAGGGTTCGGGAGCGGGCTTCCGCGACCCGAAGCTCTTCAAGGACCCGACCGACGGCAAGTGGAAGATGGTCGTCGGCTCGGGGTCGGACGGAAAGGGGAAGGCGCAGCTCTACGCGTCCACCGACCTGCGGAAATGGGACCACGTAGGGGTGCTGGCAGAGGGCGACGGCACCGACGGCGCGATGTGGGAGTGCCCGGACCTCTTCCAGGTCGACGGCAAGTGGGTGCTGCTCTACTCGGTCAATGAGGGCGGCAAGTCGGTGCAGCGGTACGCGGTCGGCTCGTACGACGGAACCCGCTTCACCCCGGAGAAGCGCGGCATCCTGGACGGCGGCGGTGACGTCTACGCCGCGCAGACCTACGCCGACGACACCGGCCGCCGGCTGGCGATCGGCTGGCTGAGCGACTGGAATTCCAAGGAGCCGACGCGGGTGAACGGCTGGGCAGGCGCCCAGTCGGTGACCCGGGAGCTCTTCGTGACGGACGACGGCCGCCTCGGCCAGCGCCCGGTGAAGGAGCTGGCCGGCCTGGCGAACGGCACCCCGGTCACGGCATCGGACAAGGACGTGACGGGGGAGTGGCGGCTGGGCACGGGGCGGACGGCCCGCTTGCAGACCGCCATAGACGTACGCGCCACGACCGCCCCCACAACGACAATCCGCCTCCACACCTCCTCGGCGGAGGCGACCGAGCTGCGCTACGAAAAGTCCACCGGCACCCTCACGCTGGACACGACCCGCGCGGGATACGGCACCCGGGACACGTTCACCACGCACGCGGAGCCGGACGCGGACGGCGTGCTGTCCCTCGACATCCTCATCGACCGCTCGTCGGTGGAGGTCTTCGCGGGGGACGGGGCGGCGCTCACCGCGCGGGTGTATCCGCGCTACCGGGAGTCGGAGGGCGTGGAGTTCGCGGCGGGCGGCGCGGGTTCCGTACGGATCAAGAAGGCGACGCTGACCCCGCTCGGCTCGAGCTGGTCGTAGAAAGGCATGCGCAGGACATGAAAGACCCGATAGCCGTGCTCGGCGAATGCGTCGCCGACGCCTTCGTAACCCCCGGCGACCCGACGGATTCCGCACCCGGGTCCGGGCTCGGCCTGGACGTCCTGCCGGGCGGCGGCCCCGCGAACACCGCGGTGGCCCTCGCCCGGCTGGGCACTCCCGCCCGCTTCCTCGGCCGCCTCTCCGGCGACGTCTTCGGCACCCTCTTCCGCGACCGCCTGACCGCTGCGGGCGTCGATCTGACCTCGTCGGTACGGGCACAAGAGCCCAGCACCCTCGCGATCGCGGCCCTGGACGGCGCGGGCCGCGCGGACTACTCCTTCCACGCCGAGGGCGCGGCGGACTGGCAGTGGACGGCAGCGGAACTGAGGGCGGCGATGGCCGCCCCGCTGTCCTGCCTGCACACCGGCTCGCTGGCCCTGGTCCGGGCCCCGGGCGCGACGCCGCTGGAGAACGCACTGTCCCAGGCCGCCCCCCGGGCAACAATCTCCCTGGACCCGAACGTCCGCCCCCTCCTGGTCGACCCAGCCATCTACCGGGCCCGCCTACCCCGATGGTGCGCACTGACCGACATCCTCCGCCTGTCGGACGACGACTTGGCACACGTACTGCCGGGCGCAGGCCCGGCAGAGGCCGCCGACCGCTTCCACGCCTGGGGCGCTCCCCTGGTGGTGATCACCCTGGGCGCCTCGGGCGCCTTCGCGTCGCTCGCGGGCACCCGCCTGCACGTCCCGGCTCCCACCACGCAGGTAGTGGACACAGTCGGCGCAGGCGACGCCTTCATGGCGGGCTTCCTGCACGTCCTCCACACGACAGACGCCCTAGGTAGCCGCCTCCACACCCTCACCACCCAACAGCTGGAACCAGCCCTCCACTTCGCCGTCAGGGTCGCGGCGGCGGTCTGCGGCGTACGGGGAGCCGACCTACCGGCGGAGTCCCCGCTACATGCCGCGTAGCGCAGCCCGCCCTCCCAGCCCGACTCGCTCACCAGCAGTGGCGTCGTGCCTCCTCGGCGAAGCCGCGCGCGCCGGTGCGCTCCAGGACGGCGAGCAAGCCGCTCACCGTCCGCGGCTCCCGTTTGTATCGGTCCGCCTGGGAGCGCAGTGAGCCGACTACGGCGCCGGGCGCCAGGTCCAGGAGGTCGAGGAGAAAGGTGTCCGGGTGCTGGACGGCGAGGTCGTGGGGCGCGGCGGAGGCGGCGGGAAAATCTCGCAGGTTGAAGGTGACCAGCGCGTCCGCTTGCCCGCGAACCGCGGCCGCCAGCACATGCTTGTCCTTCTGGTCGCAGGTCATCGCGCCGGTCAGCGACCAGGAGACGCTGGACGGGCCGGCCTGCGATGCCGGCGGCAATGAGATTCCGTTCCAGCTCGCGCAGAATGCCGGCCGACCATAACGGGCGGAAGAGCGGCAGTTCAGCGAGGCTGAGCAAGGTGTCGCGGAGTGTGCTCGGGTACAGGACGCAGGTGTCGAGCAGGGCGCGTGGAACTGCCATCGCGGCTACCGGGTCGGCGGGGGCGGGGCGTTGTCCGTGGCGTCGTACATCCCTGCATCCTCGGAGACGCGCACCATCTCATCGAGGGCTACTCGCCGCTCGTGGCGCCGCTGCTCCTGATAGGTCAGGACGTCGCGGAGCAGTATCCGGCGATGCCGTCCCGGCCGGTGGTACGGGAGTTCGCCGCGCTCAAGGAGCTTGACCAGCGTGGGACGGCTGATGCTCAGCAGATCCGCCGCCTCCTGCGTGGTCAGCGCCTGATGATGCGGGGCGACGGTCACAGCCTGCCCCTGCGCCATCGCGGCCACGACGGTGCGCAACACCTCGAAGAGCTCGTGCGGGATCGCCAGCCGCTCCCCGGTCGGGGCCACCAGCTCGGCGTCGCTGACGCGTGTCATGAGTTGCATGAGGTCGTCAAGCGGCTCGTCCGGTGGCAAGACCGTGCGCTCCGCGAGTTTCGCACCCATCGTGGATCTCCTTAGACTGCCTGCCCTCAGCATAACGCAAAACGAAAGAATCGAAACAAGCGCAGTCCAGAGGGGGTAACGTCAGGCGGCACGGCGCTCTCGCGCTCGCTCATGGCTTCAGCACCCGCAGCCACTCGCCGTCGTTCGGGCGGTAGCCGTATGCGGCGTGGAGGGCGTGGATTACTGGGCCGATGTGGTGGGCGCCGTAGACGATGGCGACCTCGAGGGGGTCCATTTCGTGTGCGTCGTAGATGCGGTGCAGGGCGGTGATCAGGCGGGTGTCGCGGTCGTCGAGGATCAGGGGGTCCAGGAGGAGCGGTTCGGTGTGGTACGAGGTGTCGTCGTTCACGTCGTGGCCGGTGAAGTCTTCTATGAGGCGGGTGTGGCCGCGGAGCACCAGCCATAGGTAGATGAGCGGCAGTACGGGGAAGAGGGCCGCGAAGGCCAGGCGCATCCAGCGCGGGCGCGGTGGGCGGTCCGCCGGGAGGTCGTCCAGGTCCGGCCACACCACCTTTGCCTGCTCCGGCAGCCGTAAGTTCTGGTAGACGAAGTCCTCCCTGCGCCATTGCCTGATGCGGCGGTACGCGCGTGTCCACCACCCCGGTGCCCGCTCCTCGCCCCATCCCTCCATGACGACGATGTCGCAGGCCGCGAGCTGCCGGCTCACCTCGTCGTAGAACGCCTGCTCCCCGAGATGCACCATCGGAAAGACCCGGAATGCCAGCGGCACACTGCCCCGCCGCAGCACCCACACCGCCGAACGCACGCCCATCGGCGTGGTCTCGATCAACTGCACGGCCACCACCCCCACCCGCCGCCCACCCCAGCGCCCGGTGGATGGTGGACGCGTGGGGGGCGGGAATGGTTCTCGGGCGGGGGAGGGGTGCTAGCCGCGGATCAGTGACAGCAGCTGCGCGTGGGTCTCCGCGTCCGCGGCGGCGAGCAGTCCACGTCCGCGTCCGCCTCCGTCCTCGCTCTCGCCCTCGTCCTCGTCCCCGCCGAGCGGCTGCCCGTCGATCCCCGTAACCGTGCACCCCGCCGCCCGGCACAGCGCAATGCCCGCCGCGAAGTGCAGGTTCTCCGACAGGTCGCCGCCATCAGTGACGTACGCGGCGCGCCGGCCCGCCGCCACCCACGCGAGTGCCAGCGTCGAGGAGACGACTCGCGGGCGGAAGCGCTCGATGAAGGCGGGGTCGCCCAGCAGGTCGACGGCCCTGAAGCCGGGGGCGCTTGGGAAGGGCGGGTCGAGGTTGACGTCCACCAGGGTGGTGGATGCCGTCGGTGCCAGCGGGGTGTCCGAGCCGTCGGCCACTCGCGACCAGGCCGCCCGTTCGCCGTCCGTAGCGAAGACCTCGCCGCTGAACGGGTCCGCCACCGCGGCCGCCCCGCCCGGTAGCGCCACGTTCACGGCCACCACCATGGTCCCGGCGGCGTAGTTGAGCGTCCCGCACAGCGGATCCACCAGCCACCGCCGCGCGGAGCCACCGGGCCCGGCTCCGGACGATCCCTGCTCCCCGCCCTCCTCACCCAGCACCGAATCCCCGGGCCGCGCCGCCCGCAGCACCTCGAGAATCGCCTTCTCGGCCGCCAGATCGGCCTCCGTGGCGAAGTCCCCGCCCCCCTTGTCGATACGGGAAAGCCGCCGCCCGTACAGCGAGCGGACCACGTCCGCCCCCGCACGCGCGGCGGCTATCGCGACATCGGCATCCGGAGCATCAGCGAGTGAGTTGATCACACCGGCAGCGTACGCAACCAGGACACCGCCCCTACTTCAGCCCCGTACCAGCAATCCCCTCCACAATCCGGCGCTGGAAGAGCGAGAAGACCACCAGCAGCGGGATCGCGCCCAGCACGGCCGAAGCCATGATCTGCGGGATTGGCGCGCCGAAGGAGTCCTGGACGGAGCTGAGGCCGACCGGCAGCGTCATCATCTCCGCGTCGGTCAGCACCAGCAGCGGCCACAGGAAGTTGTTCCAGGTGTGCACGAAGACGAAGATCGTCACCGCCCCGACCGCCGGCCGCGAGACGGGCATCACGATCTGCCAGTACGTGCGCAGCCACCCGGCGCCGTCCGCCCGCGCCGCCTCGATGAGCTCCCGCGGGATGCCGTCGAAGAAGGACTTGAAGACGAACAGCGCGACCACGTGCGGCACCTGCGGCAGGACCACGCCCCAGTACGTGTTGAGCAGCCCCGCCTTCTCCAGCACCAGGAACTGCGGGATCATCAGCACCTGCGTCGGGATCATGATCCCGGCGAGCAGCACCGCCGTCACGCCGCGGCGGTAGCGGAACCGGACCTGGGAGAGCCCGAAGGCGGCCAGCGACGCGAAGATCACCGTGATCACGGTGGTCAGGGTCGTGGTGATGAAGCTGTTCGCGTACCAGTAGGGGATGTTGCCGGAGTCGAGCAGCGAGTCGTACGCGTCGAACGTGGGGTTCGAGGTGAACCATCCGGACGGGTCGGAGAGCACCTCGTCGATCGGGCGTACGGAGATCGCGAGCGAGTAGGCCAGGGGTATCAGCCACAGCAGCGCGAAGGCGACGAGCACGCCGATCGCGACCCGGTTGAACAGCCGCTCGGAGTCCACCTGGCGGCCCGTGGCCGTACCCGCCTTCTTGCCGGTCGCGGGAGCGGTGACGGGGGTGGCGCCGGTGGCGCCGTCCGTAAGCGAGGTCATCTCAACGCTCCTTCTCGGTGCGGCGGACAAGCGCGAACCAGACCAGGGAGACCAGCAGGATCACGATGAAGAGCAGCAGGGAGACCACCGAGGCATAGCCGGTGCGGCCGTCGGTGAAGCCGGTGTCGTAGATGTACTCCAGCGACGGCCGGGTGGAGAGGTCGGGGCCGCCGCCCGTCATCATGTAGATCTGGTCGAAGACCTTCAGCGAGGCGACGATCTGCAACACCACGACCAGCGTGGTGGTCCGCGCCAGCATCGGCACGATGATGTGCCGGATGCGCTGCCACGGCCCGGCCCCGTCGATGCCGGCGGCCTCGTGCACATCCCGGGGGATCTCCTGCAGCGCGGCGGAGTAGAGCACGAAGTTGAAGCCGATGGTCCACCACACGGTGACGCCGGCCAGGGACCACATCGCCCAGCTGGGATCGCCCAGCCAGGACGGCGGGGTCTCCACCCCGAACCACTTCACCACGGTCTGCGCGAAGCCCGTCTGGTCCGCGAGGATGCCCCACAGGAAGATCAGCGAGATGGAGGCGGAGGGGATCACGTACGGCGCGAAGAAGCAGAAGCGGACGAACCAGCGGCCGCGCACGAACCGGTCCGCGAGGATCGCCAGCATCAGCGCAAGCAGCACCAGCGGGACGGTGGTCAGCAGGGTGAACCACAGGGTGTGTCCCAGGGTGCGCCAGAACTCGCTGTCGCTGAGCACATCTCCGTAGTTGGTGAGGCCCACCCACTCGCCCATGCCGCTCTTCAGCAGGCTGCCGTTGAAGAAGCCGGCGATGAAGGTGTAGATCAGGGGCCCGACCAGGAAGAGCAGATAGAAGATCGCGAACGGAGCGATGAGGCCGGGCCCGGCCCAGCGGCTCCTGAGGGCTGCGCGATCGGAGGTGCGGGGGAAGGTGCTGTTCGTCCCCAGAGTGGTCGCCACGGCAAGTGCCTTTCGTCCTAGGGCCGGTCAGATCGGGGACTCGACGGAAGCGAGCTTCTCCAGGGAGCTGCGCATCTGTTCGGCGCTCGCCTTCGGTGACTTCCGGCCGTAGAGCGCGCCCTGCACGGCCTCGCCGACGCGGTTCTGCAGATTGCTGCCCGCGCCGCCGTACCAGGCGACCGGGTCGTAGACCGCGCCGTCGGACGCCTCGACGTAGTGCGACTGCGGCGTGAGCTTCTTGTACGCGGCCGAGCGCTGCGTCGGCAGCCAGGCCGGGACGTGGCCGCCCTCGGCCCAGCTCGCGGAGCTCTGCAGCAGCGAGCCGCAGAACTGCAGGCTGAGGTCGAGCCGTTGGGCGTCGTCGCTCTGCGCCTTCGGCAGCACCAGCGCGTGCGAGTCGGCGAAGCAGGCGTACGGGGCGTCGTCGAAGATCCGCGGGATCGGCTGCATGTCGAACTTCACCTTCGAGTCCTGCACGGAGATGACCTGCCACACGCCGTCGAGAAGGAAGCCCGCGCGGCCCGTGGTGAGCATGGTGATCGCGCCGGCGCCGTCCGCGCCCCTCGGGACCAGCTTCTCCTTGCCCAGCCGCTGGATGTACGCCAGGGCCTCCTCCGCGGCGTCCTGCTGGACCTGCACCTTGGCGCCGTTGTCGGCGACCAGCGGGGTGCCGCCGAGCTGGCGGTAGAAGGAGTAGAAGAAGCGGAACTGCGTGGACGGGTCCTTTGTGGACGCGATGGCGGCGCCGAAGCCCTTCGTCACCTCCTTCATCGCCTTGAGCGCGTCAATGAACTTGTCGGGCCCGTCGAGGTCGGTGAGCTTCCCGCCGTCCATCAGCCCGGCCTTCTTCGCCAGGTCGGTGCGGAAGTAGAGGACGAACGGATGCGTGTCGAGGGGGATGGCCTGCAACTTGCCGCCGTAGTGCGCCTTCTTCCACGGCTTCACGTCGAACCTGTCCGGCGTCATGCCGTGCTTGGCCAGATCCGCCAGGTCCAGCTCACTCAGCAGCCCAGCCTCCGCAAGCACCGGCACCTTCGAAAGATGCGCGATAGCGACCTGCGGCGGCCTGCCGCCGACGCCTGACAGCGACAGCTTCGTGTAGTACGGGTTGCCCCACAGGAAGGTCGTCGCCTTGACGGCATTGCGCGGATGCGCCTTCTTGTACGCGTCCACCAGCGCGACCATGCGGGCGCCGTCGCCGCCGGTGAAGGGGTTCCAGAAGTTCAGCCGCCGGGCCTCCGGCGCGCCGCCGGAGAACCCCTGCGCAATCGTGTTGCCGCAGCCGCTCAGCGCCCCCGCCGAGGCGGCGGCAGCCGCTAGTGCGGCGCCGCCGCGCAGCAGGCTGCGCCGAGGGAGTGCGTGGTCCGTCATGAGTGGATGTCCCTTCCACCGTTACAACGTTGTAATCGACGCGAGCAGGGCAGTTGCTCAAAGAGCTGGTCGACGATTTTGCAACGTTTACCGATGCGGACCCCCGGCGTCAACACCTTGTGCCGGAACATCTTTACGCCGCCCGTATGATCCACCGGACACAGGTGTACGGACCTGGGCGTACGCTGACGGCAACGGGTAAGGGAAGTAGGTGCGGAAGCCTTGGCCGGTGCCCGCCTGAAGGACGTCGCCGAAGCGGCCGGCGTATCGATCAAGACGGTGTCCAATGTCGTACGGGACTCCGCGCGTGTGGCAGAGCCGACGCGGGCGCGGGTGCTGCGCGCGATCGACGAGCTCGGCTATACGCCGAATGCCTCTGCCCGCCATCTGCGTACGGGGCGCAGCGGCATCATCGCGCTTGCGGTGCCTGAGCTGGTCGCTCCGTACTTTGCTGAGCTGGCTACTGCTGTCATCGCTGAGGCGAAGGAGCGGGGCTGTACGGTCCTGATCGAGGACACGGGCGGGGATGCCGAGGAGGAACTCCGCGTCGCCTGCGGGCTGTCGGATCCGCTTATCGATGGGGTGCTGCTGTCGCCGCTGCGGCTTGACCAGTCCCAGCTGGCTGGGCGGGATCATCGGGTGCCGCTGGTGTTGCTTGGTGAGCGGGATTATGAGGTGGCTGCGGACCACGTGCTCATTGACAATGTCGCCGCTGCTCGCGAGGCCACCGCTCACTTGCTGTCGCTCGGCCGGCGCCGGGTTGCCGCGATCGGGCGGGAGGAGGCGCCGCATCCTACGTCGGTGCAGCGTCTCGACGGGTACGTGCAGGCGCTGAGGGAGGCTGGGGTCGCGTACGACGAGCGGCTTGCGCCGCCTGTCGCTACGTATACGCGGGCGGGTGGTGCTGAGGTGATGCGGGCGCTGCTTGACCTGCCGGAGCCGCCGGATGCGGTCTTCTGCTTTACGGATCTGCTCGCGTCGGGGGCGCTGCGGGCTGTGCATGAGCGGGGGCTGGCGATTCCG
This sequence comes from Streptomyces boninensis, assembly GCF_048572725.1. Taxonomy (NCBI): domain Bacteria; kingdom Bacillati; phylum Actinomycetota; class Actinomycetes; order Kitasatosporales; family Streptomycetaceae; genus Streptomyces; species Streptomyces boninensis. The sequence goes on along the minus strand of NZ_CP183837.1, from coordinate 2,452,919 downwards.
CGGGATCTGGCGGTCGTCGGCTTCGATGACATCGAGGAGGCGCAGTTCGCGGTGCCGTCGCTGACGACTATCGCGCCCGACAAGCGGCAGCTGGCCCGGCTCGCGGTGGAGGCGTTGCTGGCGCGGATCGAGGGGCGGGTGCCGGGTGGGGCGGAGGCGCCGCACGCGACGATTCGGGCGGAGTACGAGTTGGTGGTGCGGGAGTCCACGCGGGTGTGAGGCATCCTGTGGCTTCGCCACGGAGTCCTCAAGCGCCGGACGGGCTTGGTTGGTGGGTGGGCCGGGCCGAGTTCCACGACACCACCGAAAAAACGTGGTGGTCCACCGCCGTCCGGTGCTGGGTTTTTTCGGCGGCGTCGTTCCACTCGGCCCTCCTCCCGGAGGGAGGGATCCAGCCGGGTAGTGGGCTGGTGGTCCTCCGACACACCCCCATCGAAAAGGGAGCTCGCCTGCCCCGCATGCGCCCCCACCCCCAAGCCGCCGCCCGGCAGCCCACCCCGCCCCGCCGCCCCCGCTCTTCCGCAGCCAGCCAACTCACCGGCACCGAACCCCACCAGGAGACGGCGACGAGACCGTCACCATCCGATGTCAACCCACCCGCCACCAGCCCGAGCCCCAGCCCGCCCCCGCCGGAGGGTGCGAGCCCCCGCGATCACCCCGCCAGCAACTTCCCCACCTGCGCGAACTCCTCCCCCGACAGGGGTCCGTACGCCATCGCCCCCGCGTTCTCCTCCGCCTGCGGGACCGTCCGGAAGCCCGGGATCGGGATCGTGTGCGGGCTCCGCGCCCAGATCCACCCCAAGGCACCCTGGGCCAGCGTGCGGCCGCCCGACGTCAGCACCTCCCGTACGGACTCGATCCGACCGGCCCACTCGGGAGTGACCCGCCCATCCGCATCGAAGTACTTCAGCCACGCCGGCGGCGTGCTGCGGATGTCACCCGTCCCCGCTTGCTGCCCGGCCCGGTATTTTCCGCCGAGCAGGCCCATCGCGAGCGGCGTGCGATTGATGCCGGCGAGGTTCTCGCGGGCGCACAGTGCCAGCATTTCCGGGGCGTCCTCGAGTACGTTCAGCTGGTGCTGTACTGCGGCGCAGTTCGGGCCCTCGGCGAAGAGTGCCGCCCGGGACGGGTCGTCGGTGGACCAGGCGTACGCGCGGATCAGGCCCTCGCGTACGAAGTCCTCGCAGGCCTCGCGCAGGATCGCCGCGGCCTCGGGGTCGGTGTCGCCGGGGTGCAGCTGGTAGAGGTCGATGTGGTCGGTGTCCAGGCGGCGCAGTGATTGCGTCAGGGCCCGGCGGGCGTAGGCGGCGCTGGTGTCGGGGCGGCCGAGCATCACCTGGCGCTCGGCGTCGAAGGTGTTCCCCCACTTGGTGGCGATCACCGCCTCATCGCGGTGGCCCGCGAGCGCCCGGGCGAGGATCTCCTCGCTGTGCCCCGTGCCGTACACATCCGCCGTGTCGAAGAAGGTCACCCCGAGGTCGAGGGCGCGGCGGACGGCGCGTACCGACTCCTCGTCGTCCACCGCCCCCCAGCCGAGTGGCCGCCCCTCCGTGTCCGTCCATTCGCCGCCGATCGCCCAGCAGCCGAAGCCGAGGGCGCTCACCTCAATCCCGCTGCGTCCGATCGTCCTTTTCTCCATGGGGACGAAGGTGCCCCTTGGAGTGCACTACAAGGCAAGCCCCGCGGACAGGACCTTTGCCCCGGCAGGTCGGGACCAATGCAGGGATCCGGGCATTCCACCCACACGAAAAGATTCACAAGGTAACAACGTCGTGATTCATCAGCCGCAAGGGGAGAGCACAGCATGGCTCCGACAGCAGAACTGGAGCGGGCGCCCGAGCGCGAGCGCTCCGCGCCCAGTCCGCAGCGCGTCGCCGCCACCGGCGAGCGCCGCGTCACCGTCACCGACGAGGGCACGGTCAAGCGCGCCGTACGGGCCACCATGCTCGGCAACGCCATGGAGTGGTTCGACTTCGGCGTCTACGCCTACCTCGCCGTCACCATCGGCAAGGTCTTCTTCCCGGCCGCCAGCGGCACCGCCCAGGTGCTGTCGTCGCTCGCCGCCTTTGCCGCGGCCTTCCTGGTCCGCCCGCTGGGCGGCATGGTCTTCGGCCCGCTGGGTGACCGGATCGGCCGCAAGAAGGTCCTCGCCCTCACGATGATCATGATGTCGGGGGCGACCCTGGCCATCGGCCTGCTGCCGACCCACGCCGCCATCGGCCTGTGGGCGCCCGTGCTGCTGGTGCTCTTCCGCATGGTGCAGGGCTTCTCCGCGGGCGGTGAGTACGGCGGCGCGGCCACCTTTATCGCCGAGTACGCGCCCGACAAGCGCCGCGGCTTCTTCGGCAGCTTCCTGGAGCTCGGCACCCTGATCGGCTACACCGCCGCGGCCGCGCTGGTCACCGGCCTGGAGATGGGCCTGAGCGACGACGCGATGGTCTCCTGGGGCTGGCGGATCCCGTTCCTGATCGCGGGCCCGATCGGCCTGGTCGGTCTCTATCTGCGGCTGAGGCTGGAGGAGACTCCCGCTTACCAGGAGCTGGCGGAGGGCGGTGGCGGCCACGACGAGCGCCCGAAGCTCACCATCCGGCAGGTGCTGGCGGGGCAGTGGCGCGCGATGGCGCTGTGCATGGCGCTGGTCGCGGCCTTCAACGTCACCGACTACGTCCTGCTGTCGTACATGCCGACCTACCTCACCGACACCCTCGGGTTCGACCCGACCACGGGCCTGCTGTCGATCGTGCTGGTGATGATCGTGCTGATGCTGCTGATCAACCGGGTCGGCGCCCTGTCCGACCGCTTCGGGCGGCGTCCGGTCCTCATGGCCGGCTCGCTCGCCTTCCTGGTGCTGTCCGTCCCGGCGCTGCTGCTGATCAAGCTCGGCAGCTGGCCGGCGGTCTTCGCCGGCCTGCTGATCCTGGGGCTGGCCCTGCTCGGTTACGTATCGACGATGTCGCCGACGCTCCCGGCCCTCTTCCCGACCGACCGCCGGTACTGCTCGCTGTCGATCTCCTTCAACGTGTCCGTATCGCTCTTCGGCGGCACCACGCCGCTGGTCGTCGCCGCGCTGGTCTCCAGCACCGGAAACGACCTGATGCCGGCGTTCTACATGATGCTCTTCGCCGCCGTCGGCCTGGTGGCCGCGCACCGCATGGAGGAGACCGCGGGCAAGCCGCTCAAGGGCTCCCCGCCCTCGGTCGCCACGGAGGAGGAAGCGGCGGCCCTGCGCGCCGCGCCCCGTATCCCTACGGCAAGGTGAGGATCTCGGTGCCCGTCTCGGTGACGACCAGGGTGTGCTCGAACTGAGCCGTCCGCTTGCGGTCCTTGGTCACGACGGTCCAGCCGTCGTCCCACATGTCGTACTCATGGGTGCCGAGCGTCAGCATCGGCTCGATCGTGAAGGTCATCCCCGGCTGGATCACGGTGGTGTGATGCGGGCTGTCGTAGTGCGGAATGATCAGGCCGCTGTGGAACGACGAGTTGATGCCGTGCCCGGTGAAGTCCCGCACCACGCCGTAGCCGAAGCGCTTGGCGTACGACTCGATGACCCGGCCGATGATGTTGACCTGGCGGCCGGGGCGGACGGCCTTGATGGCGCGGGTGAGGGACTCGCGGGTGCGCTCGACCAGCAGCTTTGACTGCTCGTCGACATCGCCGCACAGGTACGTGGCGTTGTTGTCGCCGTGTACGCCGTCGATGTACGCGGTGACGTCGAGGTTCACGATGTCGCCGTCGTTCAGGACGGTGGAGTCCGGGATGCCGTGGCAGATGACCTCGTTGACCGAGGTGCACAGCGACTTCGGGAAGCCGCGGTAGCCCAGCGTCGAGGGGTAGGCGCCGTGGTCGCACATGTACTCGTGCGCGACCCGGTCCAGCTCGTCGGTGGTGACGCCCGGCGCGATGTGCTTCGCCGCCTCCGCCATCGCCCGCGCGGCGATGCCGCCGGCGATGCGCATGCGCTCGATGGTCTCCGCGTCCTGGACCTCCGGCCCGGTGTACGGGGCGGGCGCCTTCTTGCCCACGTACTCGGGGCGGGTGATGGCGGCGGGGACGGGGCGGGCGGGGGACAGCGTCCCGGGGACGAGCAGCGACTGGCCAGACATGACAGCGAGTGTAATCGCGCCTCATCGGGCACGATGGGCGGGAAGCGACCAGGCGAGGAGCGCGCGATGGCCCTGTTCGGAAAGAAGAAGTCGGAGTCGGCCGCGGGGCAGCCGGGCGAGTGGTACTACTGCATCCGCCACGGAAAGGTGGAGGAAGGCCCCGAGTGCAAGGCCACGGACCGCCTGGGCCCGTACCCGTCGGCGGCGGAGGCCGCCAGGGCCCTGGAGACGGCCCACGACCGCAATGAGGTGTGGGACAAGGACCCGGACTGGTCGGACGACGAGGGTGAGCAGAGCCGGTAAGTCACTGTCGGGGGCAGGCGTCCCGCATGGCGGGACGGGTGGGCCCGGACGTTTCCGGCACCCGGCGACGCGACAGGCACCGCGCAGGACCGGTCCGTCACCACGTCACCACCTGGGTGGCGGAGGCGCCGAAAGTTGTTCCGCCAGCCGTGACAAGCGGTCCGTAAAGCGGCGCCGGCCCGCCGCAGGCGCCGCCGGCAGCGTCGATTCGCCCGCCGCCGCGCTCACCAGATGCTGCACCGTCTCCAGATCCACCCCACCGGGCGCATCCGCGCCCAGCGCATCGTGCGCCAGCGACCGCAGATCGCGCAGCCCCAGCTCGCAGTCGTCCATCGCCAGCACCGTAGCCCCCGCCCGCCGCGCATCCCCGATCCGCTCCAGCAGCCCACCCTCGGGCTCATCCGCGGCGACCACCAGCAGCGTCGTCCCACGCCCAGCCGCCTCGAGCCGATTCAGCCCCACCGCCAGGTGCGGCCGCGCCCCGGCCGGCGTCCGGTGTCGTACGAGCGTGGGCGACAGCTCCGGCTGCCCGGACCACGCCGCCTCGTCATCGAGATGCGCGGCCAGGTGCCACGGCTCGTATGCGGGCGTGCCCACCAGCAGCAGCCCACCCCCCGCCGCCGCAGTTCCGCCGGTCACGGCGGCCCGCAGCGTCCCCGCGAAGCGGCGCGCGGCGGGCAACCACTCGGTCCCGGCAAGGACTTCGCGCAGCAGCGCGACCCGTACGGCGTCCATGGGGCGGCATCCTGCCCCACCGGCACCAGCCCCCGCAGCCGTACCGCCGCACGTTCCCTCGCACGCGTGAGCTGACTCACCGTCGGCCAACGGTTCGGTTCGAGGCCGGCCTGGCAGGATCGGCGTATGACATCTGCAGATCCAGCCGCGAAGCCCGCCCCCAAGGACCCGTGGGAGCTGCCCGACGTCTCCGGTCTTACGGTCGGCGTCCTCGGCGGCACCGGAGACCAGGGCCGCGGGCTCGCGTACCGGCTCGCGCGGGCCGGGCAGCGCGTGATCATCGGCTCCCGCAGCACGGAGCGCGCCGAGACCGCGGCCGCCGAGCTCGGCCACGGCGTCGAGGGCGCGGAGAACGAGGAGTGCGCCCGGCGCAGCGACATCGTCATCGTCGCCGTCCCCTGGGACGGGCACGCCAAGACCCTCGAGGCGCTGCGCGACGTCCTCGCCGGCAAGCTCGTCGTCGACTGCGTCAACCCGCTCGGCTTCGACAAGAAGGGCGCGTACGCCCTGAAGCCCGAGGAAGGCAGCGCCGCCGAGCAGGCCGCCGCCCTGCTCCCCGAGTCGCGGGTCACCGCCGCCTTCCACCACCTGTCGGCCGTGCTGCTGCAGGACCCGGAGGTCGAGGAGATCGAGACCGACGTGATGTGCCTGGGCGAGGTGCGCGCGGACGTCGAGCAGGTGCAGGCGCTGGCACAGCGCATCCCCGGGATGCGCGGCGTCTTCGCGGGCCGGCTGCGCAACGCCCATCAGGTGGAGTCGCTGGTCGCGAACCTGATCTCGGTGAACCGCCGCTACAAGGCGCACGCGGGCGTGCGGCTGACCGACATCTGAGCCGTATCCGGGGTGGGGGAGAATGGGAGTCCCTGAACCCCCCTCCACCCCGGACAAGGAGCAGAACAGATGCCCGCATCCGCACCCCAGATCCTCCCGGCCGCCAAGGTCCGGCAGCTGGCGATTTTCGCTGTCGTCGTGTGCGTGCTGGCGGTGGCCGCGGCCGTGGTGTCCTTCGTGCAGGGCTACTGGCTGGGCGTGCTGTGGCTGCTGCTCGCGGGCGTCGTCTCGAACATGGCCTGGTACTACATCCGCCGCACCCGCGCCGCCCAGCGCCTGGAGCAGGCGCAGCGGCGGGCGGGCTGAGGGACCGCGTTACGGACCCACCTGCGGTGTCCCATCCCAGAAGCGGAACCAGTCCAGGCCGAGCGAGGTCCAGATCTCGTCCACCCCGAGCCCGCGCATGATCCCGTCGATGGCGTCGAAGAAGACGCGGTTCAGCTCCGGGATCCACAGCAGCGCGAAGACGGCGAGCAGTCCGAACCCCGCGTACTGATCCAGCTTCTGCCGGGTGGCAGGGGCGAGCCACGGCTCGATGACTCCGTAGCCGTCCAGCCCCGGCACCGGCAGGAAGTTCAAAATGGCCGCCGTGACCTGCAGCATCGCCAGGAACGCGAGCGCGGCGCGGAAGGCCGGCGGGGCGTCGTCCATCTTCCCCAGCCAGAACGGCGCGGTGAGCACGACGGCGAGCAGCGCGTTGGTCAGCGGCCCCATCGCCGAGATCAGGCTGTGCCGCCAGCGCCCGCGGATCCGCCCGCGCTCGATGAAGACGGCGCCGCCGGGGAGCCCGATGCCGCCCGCGATGACGAAGAGCAGCGGGAGCAGGATCGACAGCACGGCGTGGGTGTACTTGAAGGGGTTGAGGGTGAGATAGCCCTTCGCGCCGATCGAGATGTCGCCGCTGTGCAGCGCGCTGCGGGCATGCGCGTACTCATGCAGGCACAGGGAGACCACCCACCCCGCGACGACGAAGAGGAAGACCATCAGGCCCGCGGGCCCCTGGTCCTCGTAGAGCGCCCAGCCGGCGGCCACCGCGGCGGCGAGGATCGCCAGAAAGACGGGGCTGATGCGGCGGTCCTTGCGGCGCAATGCGCTGGCGCTGGCTTGGGTCGTCATCGGCTTCACGTCTCCTGCCACGGTCGGCGGGCGGGGCGGTCCCGACGGTATCGCCGGGGCGGCTCCCTGCGGGGAGAACGACACTGGCGGGGTGGGAGGTTCCGGGGCCGGGGTGACGGCGGCTCGGGGCGGCGGGGCAGCGGGCAGCGGGGCACGGGGCGGCGGGGGGTGGTAGCGGGTGGGTTGGTATCGGATGGTGACGGTCGCGTCGCCGGGCTGCGGTGGGGTTCGGTGCCGGAAACGGATGGCTGGCTGCGGAGGGGTGGGGGAGGCGGGGCGGGTTGGGTTGCCGGGTGGCGGCTTGGTGGTGGGGTGCAGGCAGGTCAGGGGCGTGTTGCATTTGTGGGGGCGCGTACGGGGGATGCGTGCGCCCTTTCATGTGGGGGTGTGTCGGGGGGCGCGGTACCAAGGCGGCGGCGGATGGGCGGACGGACCCCATCCGCCTTCCGGTAGGCCTCGCCTTCGGTAGGCCCTCGCCTTCGGTAGGCCCTCGCCCTACCGCCCGGTCGCCCCTCCCCCCGACACATCCCCATCGAAAAGGGCGCGCGCCTGCCCTGCATGCGCCCCACCAAGGCTCACGCGCCCTACCCCCAAGCCGCCGCCCGGCAGCCCACCCCGAGCCCCCGCCCCAGCCCTTCCGCAGCCAGCCGTCCGTTTCCGGCACCGAGCATCCCCGCAAGACGGCGACGCGACCGTCACCATCCGATACCAACCCACCCGCCACCAGCCCGAGTCCGTGCCCCGCCGCCCCGTGCCCGTGCCCGAGTCCATGCCCGTGTCCGTGCCCCACCCGCCCCCGAGCCCGAGTCCGTGCCCTCACCCGCACCGCACCCGCACCGCACCGCACCGCACCGCACCCGCAACAGCCCTATCACCCCGCCAGCAGCCTCCCCACCTCCGCAAACTCCTCCCCCGACAGCCCTCCGTACGGGACCGGCGGCCGCGCCGCCCATCGCGGTCGGCGACAATAGGCGCCATGCGCTATCGCATCCTCGGCCCCACCCAGGCCCTCACCCCCGACGGCGGAGTCGTCGCGCTTGGTGGGGCGCGGTTGCGGGCGTTGTTGGCGGCGTTGGCGCTGGAGGTTGGGCGGGTGCGTTCGGCTGAGGTGCTGATTGGTGAGGTGTGGGCGGTTGACGAGCCGCCCGCGGATGCGGCGGGTGCGCTGCAGGCCCTGGTCGGGCGGCTGCGGCGGGCGCTCGGCCACGACGCGGTCGACTCCCTGGAGGGCGGCTACCGGCTCGCCGCCGACCGCGACGACGTCGACCTCTACCGCTTCGCCCGGCTCGCCGACGAGGGCAGCCGCGCCCTCGCCGACGGCGACCCGGACAAGGCTGCGACCCTCTGCGACGACGCCCTGTCGCTGTGGCGCGGCCCCGCCCTCGCCGATCTCCCCGATCGCGCCGCCCCGGCCACCCGCTGGGAGGCCCGCCGCCTGGACACCCGCCGCGACCGCGCGGCAGCGGCCCTCGCCCTAGGCGAGGCGGAGACGGTCCTGCCGGACCTCCGCGCCCTGACCGCGGCCCACCCCCTCGACGAACCCCTGCACGCCCTCCACCTGCGCGCCCTCCGCGACGCAGGCCGCACGGCCGAGGCCCTGGCGGCGTACGAACAGCTCCGCACAACCCTGGCCGACACCCTGGGCGCGGACCCGGGCCCGGAGCTGCGGGCCCTGCACGCCGAACTCCTCGGTGGTGGCGGCCACTCGGCCCGTCCAGGAGGTGAACAGGTAAGCCCCGGCGGCGTGTCCCCGACCGGCTCGCGTCAGCCCCGGCCAGGCGCGGGCGCACGCGACCGGGCGCCCGGACCCGGCCGGGGCACCGGCGGAGGCCACACCGGCGGACCTGGCCACACCGCCGGACCCGGCCACACCGACGGACCCGGCCGGCCCGGCGGGCGGGAGGCTGACCCCGGCCGGGGCTCCGGCCCCGCCCCGTACGACACGAGCGGCGACCGCGCGGCCGACGCGGCCGCGTCCGCGTCCGCCCCGGCCCCGCACGACCAGACCTCGCCCCCCGCCCCGCCGCCAGGCAACCTCCGCGCCCGCCTCACCAGCTTCGTCGGCCGCGAGGCCGACATCGACTCGCTCGGCGAAGGGCTCGCCGTGCACCGCCTCGTCACGCTCACCGGCCCCGGCGGCGCGGGCAAGACGCGCCTCGCGCAGGAGGCCGCCGAAGCCGCGCAGCGGGCCCATGCCGACGAGCGGTGGGTGGACGGCGTGTGGCTTGTCGAGTTGGCGCCGATCGGGTCCGATGCCGAGGCCGGGGCCATTGCCGACGCCGTGCTCGGGGCGCTCGGCGCCCGCGAGACCGTGCTGCGCACCGCCGCCGACGCGCTCCGCACCACCGACCCGATGCGACGCCTCGCGGAGCATTGCGCGAGACGCCGCATCCTCCTCGTCCTCGACAACTGCGAACACGTCATCGGCGCCGCCGCCGAGGTCGCCGAGCAGGTGCTGATCAGCTGCGCGGGCGTTACGGTCCTGGCCACCAGCCGCGAGCCGCTTGCCGTCCCCGGCGAGGTGGTACGGCCCGTGGACCCGCTCCCGGACGCCGCCGCGCTGCGCCTGCTGGCCGAGCGCGGCGCCGCGGCCAGGCCCGGGTTCGTACCGCAGGACGACCCGGCCGCCTGCGCGGAGATCTGCCACCGCCTCGACGGCCTGCCGCTCGCCATCGAGCTGGCGGCGGCCCGCCTGCGCATGCTGACGCCGCGTCAGCTCGCGGACCGGCTGGACGACCGCTTCCGCCTGCTCACCAGCGGCAGCCGCACACTGCTCCCGCGCCAGCAGACCCTGCGCGCGGTGGTCGACTGGTCCTGGGACCTTCTGGACGAGCGCGAACGCGCCGTACTCTCCCGGCTGTCGGTCTTCCACGGCGGCTGCGATCTCGCTGCCGCGGAGGCGGTGTGCGCGGGGCCCGAGGCCTCCGTGGACGCCCCCGCCGTTGACCGCCACGACATCCTCGGTCTCCTCGGCTCCCTCGTCGACAAGTCCCTGGTCATCGCCGCCCCCACCGCCTCCGGCGAGATGCGCTACCGGCTGCTGGAGACCGTCCGCGAGTACGCGGGCGAGCGGCTGGCCGCGGTCCCGGCCGAAGCCGACGCCGCACCTGACGCCACCGCCGCCCGCCACCTCACCTACTACCGCGAACTCGCCCGCACCGCCGACCCTCAACTCCGCGGCAGCGCGCAGCGTGAGTGGCTCGACCGGCTGCAGCTGGAGCACGACAACCTCCGCGCCGCGCTGCGCCGCGCCATCGTCACCGGCGACGAGCAGGAGGCGCTGAGCCTCGTCCACTCCCTGATGTGGTTCTGGACCCTGCTCGACTTGCGCACCGAGGCCCGCACCTGGGCGCTCGCCGCCGCAGACCTCGGCCCGAACCCCTTCGTGCCCACCCCGGACGTCGCCCCGCCCGTGGACGTGGCGTGCGTCGAGGTGCCGCCGCCGTACTCGGACGAGCTGCTCCAGGAGGCCCGCCGCGGCGTCCGGCTGATCGCGCTCAGCCAGGCGGAGGGCGACATGGAGGCCCTGAACGCCCCCGACACCCAGGCCGAACTCCGCGGCGTCGTGGCCGCGTACCACCCCGACCTGCCGCAGACCTGCCGGCTGCCGGGCTTCATGTGGTTCTACGCCGGCATCCTCACCGGCGCGTTCCAGAGCATGCTGGAGATCTTCGATACGGCCGTCCGCACCTGCCGCGTGCTCGACCGCGACTGGGAACTGGCCTTCGCGCTGCAGCTGCGCGCCAAGGTCCTCAACGACCAGCCGGGCGGCCTCGATCAGTCCGCCGCGGACGCCGCCGAGAGCCTGGAGATCTTCGAGCGGCTCGGCGACGGCTGGGGCATGGCCGAGTCCCTGGCCACCCGCGGCGAGGCCCGCGAGCGGTATGGCGAACACGAGGCCGCGGCCCGCGACTACGAGCAGGCCATCGCGTACACCGAAGCCCTCGGCGCGCACGCGCAGATCCCCATGCTCGCCGCGCGCCTCGGCGGCGCGCTGATCGAGACCGGCCGGGTGGAGGACGGCGAGCGGCTGCTGCGGCAGGCGGTCACGGACGCCGAGCGCAGCGCGACGGAGGCCCGGCACTACACCCGCATGCAGCTCGCCGTCCATTGCGCCCGCATCGGCCGTACGGACGAGGCGCGGGAGCACTTCCGCCGGCTGGAGGACGGCTTCGCCACCCGCGGTCCGGAGCTGTTCACCGCGATAGTGCAGGGGTTCCTCGGCTGGGTCGACGTGGTCGACGGCCGGTGCGCCGAGGCGCTGCCGCGCATCCGCCGCGCGGTGACGGGGACGCTCGACGACCCGATGGCGCAGCTGGTCGCGCCGAACACCACGGTGACGCAGTTCGTCGTCGCCGCGTGGGCCCTCGCGGGCCTCGACCGCGCGGCGGACGGCGCCCGGCTCCTCGGCGCCTTCGACGCCCTGAGCCAGGATCCGTCGCGGATGCTCGGCGTGGAGCGCGAGAACCGCGCGCGGGCGGAGGCGGCCGTACGGGCCGGCTTCGCGGCGGGCGAGGCGGGTGAGGCGGACGACGCGGGCGAGGTGGACGACGCGGGTGAGGCGGGTGACGCGGCTTTCCGGCGGGCGTACGAGGAGGGGCGCGAGCTCACCGCGGCGCAGGCGACCGAGCTGATCTGACCTCCGTACCCCTTACTCCCGCACCGTCCGCCGCGCCCGCCGCAGGATGAACGCCGCCCCGCCCAGCGACATCGCCGCCAGCGAGGCGGCCGCCAGGGCCGGGGTGTCGTCCGAGTCGCCCTGCGGCGGCGGGGTGAAGGTGCCGAAGTCCGGGACCGTGACGTTGCCCGGGGCCTGGCCCGGGTTCTTGCCGTCGTGGGGAGCCGCGGGGCCGCTCCCGCTCGTGGGGTCCTCGGGCACGTAGCTCTCGTCGTAGGAGCCGTCGCCGGAGCCGAAGTCCTCCTCCGGCGCCGGGGGTTCGACCTGTGCGGGGCGGTCGGCGGGCACGGCGGCGGCGGTGGGGCTGACGCAGCCCCAGATCAGCAGGGGGGCGGCGAGGCCGGCGACGAGGGGCAGCCGGCGCATGCGGTCCATCGTGGGGCGCTCCTTGTTGGGCACGGAATGGCGTAGTCATACATTCCGACCGGAACGCCCTCGGGTGGCCGCGCCACCAACAGCGGCACCCATATGCAGTTAATAAGATCACCGCATTGGCCCTGTGAACGCCGGAAGGCGGCCACTCCCGGTAGCGCGGGAGGGGCCGCCTTCGACCGTTCGACGCGAACGTCTGCGAGGTTCCGCTCAGGTCTTGTCGCGGAACTTCCGGATCGCCAGCGGCGCGGTCACCGCGGTGATGGCGAACGTCCAGATCAGCGTCCACATCACCGACGTCCCCAGCGAGTGCTGGACAAGCCGGTCCGGCATATCGCCCTGGGTGAGCAGGCGGGCGGCGTCGGCGAGGTTGGACAGCGGGTTGTACTTCGTGAAGTTCTCCAGCCAGCCCGGCATGGAGCTGGTCGGCGCGAAGATGGAGCTTCCGAACTGCAGCGGCATCAGCACGATCATCGCCATTCCCTGCACCGCCTGCGGCGAGCCGAGCGACAGGCCGAGCAGAATGAAGATCCACATCAGGGCGGCGCCGAAGAGCAGGGCCAGGCCGATGGCGGCCAGCAGCTCCGGCACGGAGGTCTTCACCTCGAAGCCGAGGATGAAGCCCATGGTGAGCAGGATCGCGACGGCCACCATCATGCGGCCGATCTCCACCACGATCTTGCCGATCAGTACGGAGGACCGGGAGATGGGCATGGACCGGAAGCGGTCCATCACGCCCTTCTTGAAGTCCTCGTTCACGCCGGTGCCGACGGCCATGGCGATGTTCATGCCCATCATGGCCATGAGGCCCGGGATCAGGTAGTTCACGTAATCCTGCTGATTGCCCTTGCCGAACATCGCGCCGCCGAAGACGAACGTGAACAGCAGGGTGAAGATGATCGGCATCAGCAGGACGTCGAACATCGACTCCGGGTCCTTCTTGATCTGCAGAAGGTTCCGGCGGGCGAGGGCGCCGATGTGGCGCAGGTTGGCGCGCGGGGTGAGGCGGGCTTCCGCGGCACCGGCGGCGGTGGTCGCGGCGGGGTTCAGAGTCGCCGTGGTCATGCGGCCACCTCCTCGAGCTTCTTGTCGTCGGCCTGCTCCGGTACGGAGTCGGCCGTCTTCTGGCCGGTGATCTGCAGGAACACCTCGTCCAGGCTGGGCAGCTTGGTGTCGATGGAAGCGATCGCGAAGCCGTGGCCGGCGAGTGTGGCGACCACGCCGGTCAGCTGCTCGTCGGAGAGGATCGGCACGGACACCAGGCCGTCCTCCTCCTCGGCATGGGCGCCGGCGACGCCGTCGAGCCCGGCCACGGCGATCGCGCCGGCCATCGGGCGCAGGTCGGCGGCGTCGACCGGGCGGATCTGCAGGGTGCGGCCGCCGACCTTCGCCTTGAGCTCCTCGACCTTGCCGCCCGCGACGACCCGGCCGCGGTCGATGACGGTGAGCTCGCCGGCGAGCTGCTCGGCCTCCTCCATGTACTGGGTGGTGAGCAGCACCGTGACCCGCTCCTCGCGGACCATGCGCTGGACCTCGTCCCAGACCTCGTTACGGGTCCTGGGGTCGAGGCCGGTCGTCGGCTCGTCCAGGTAGAGCACCGCAGGGTGGCCGATCATGGACGCGGCCAGGTCCAGGCGGCGGCGCATGCCGCCGGAGTACTCCATGGCGGCCTTCTTGGCGGCCTCGGTGAGGGAGAAGCGCTCCAGCAGCTCGTCCGCGCGGCGGCGGGCGTCCTTGCGGGAGAGGTCGAGCAGCCGCCCGATCATGTACAGGTTCTCGAAGCCGGAGAGCTTCTCGTCGACCGAGGCGTACTGGCCGGTGAGGCCGATGGTGCGGCGGATCGCCCGCGGCTGCTTCACCACGTCGTACCCGGCGACGAAGGCCGTGCCGGCGTCGGGGGTGAGCAGCGTGGACAGGCACCGGACGAGCGTGGTCTTGCCGGCGCCGTTCGGGCCGAGGACGCCGAGGACGGTGCCTTCCTTCACGTCGAGGTCGACGCCGTCCAGCGCCTTGGTGTCGCCGAAGTGTTTGACGAGGCCACGCACTTCGACGGCATTCCCGCTTATGGCGGGCTTGTCGGATGAATGATTCGTTCGCGTCATGACAGCAAAGGTGCCAGCCCTCACCGACAGCTCACCGACAAGCCGCCTACACCGGCCAACATGTGACCGACATCGCAGGTCAGGGGGTGTGCGCGTGCTCCTGGGCGGACCGCTCGCCGGCGGCCACCACCCGCGATTCGGCGTGGTCGGGGCGGGCCCGGTCCAGCAGGCCCGAGGCCACCGCGATCACCAGGCCACCGCAGGCGAGCACCGCCGCCACGGTCGCCGGTGAGGTCCAGCCCCAGCCCGCCGAGACGGCCGCGCCCGCGGCCCAGGCGCCGAAGGCGTTGGAGATGTTGAAGGCACCCTGGGAGGAGGCGGCGGCCAGGGTCGGGGCGGCGCCCGCCTTCTCCATGACCAGGACCTGGAGCGGGGTGCAGGCCATGAAGCCCGCCATGCCGATGAGCACCACCGACACCAGCGCGGTCGCCTTGTGCTCGGCGGTGAAGTGGAAGAGCCCCAGCATGGCGGTGAGCCCGGCCAGTGCCCCGTACAGCGTCGGCCGCAGCGCCCGGTCGGTGAGTGGGCCGCCGACCAGCGCGCCCAGGGTCATGCCGACGCCGAAGAGCGCCAGGACGAAGGTCATCGCCGAGTCCGAGAAGCCGGTGACCTTGGTCATCATCGAGGAGAGGTACGTGTACACGGCGAAGATGCTCGCGATGCCGACGATCGTCGTGGCCATCGCCAGCAGCACCTGTGGGCGGCGCAGCGCGCGCACTTCCTGGCGGAGGCTGGGGCGGCTGTCCTCGGTGAGCCGCGGGATCAGCCGGGCCAGGGCGGCCATCGCGATCAGGCCGATCGCGGTGACGACCAGGAAGGTGGCCCGCCAGCCGAGGTGCTGCCCCAGCAGCGTGCCCAGCGGCACGCCGACGATCGTGGCCGTGGTCAGGCCAAGGAACATCGACGCCACCGCCCGCGCCCGCCGGTCGGCGGTGACGAGGCGGGTGGCGACCACCGCGCCGAGGCCGAAGAAGGCGCCGTGCGGCAGCCCGGCGAAGAAGCGGCCGGCCAGCAGCGTGCCGTAGCCGGGGGCCAGGGCGGAGGCGAGGTTGCCGAGCACGAACAGGCCCATCAGGGCCAGCAGCATCCGCTTCCGCGGCACCCGGGTGCCCAGGGCGGTGAGCAGGGGTGCGCCGACGACGACGCCGATGGCGTACGCGGACACGAGGTGGCCGGCGGTGGGTACGGAGGTGCCGAGGTCGTCGGCGACATTGGGCAGCAGGCCCATCATCACGAACTCGGTGGTACCGATACCGAAGGCGGATATCGCCAGGGCGAGCAGCGCCAGGGGCATGGGGCAGGAACCTTTTCGGACGTTAGCTGTTCTAAGTTCCTAGGCGGAACAATGAGGCCTGACGTGCGTATTCCCGATGATCACCAGGAGATTCCGGCCGCTACGGGCCGGTGGTCGCTGTCGGTCGCGGACAGCACCGACGAGCTCGTCGGCTCCACGCCCTTGACCAGGATCTGATCGATCCGCGCCATGGGGAAAGATGCCGGCCAGCTGAAGCCGAAGCCGTCCCCGGCCGCGCCCTGCGTCGAGCGCATCTGCGAGGTGATGTCGGCGAGCGCGCGGTCGTTCATGGTGCCGTTCAGGTCGCCGAGCAGCACCACCTTCTCGACCGGCTCGCGGGCGATCGCGTTGCCGAGCGCATGGGCGCTGGCGTCGCGCTGGCCCGCCGTAAAGCCCGCGTTGAATTTCACCCGCACGGACGGCAGGTGCGCCACGTAGACGGCGAGCGGCCCCTGGTCGGTGGCGACCGTGGTGCGCAGCGCCCGGGTCCAGCCCATCTTGATGTCGACGGGCTGGGTGCCCGACAGCGGCAGCTTGCTCCACAGCCCGACGGTGCCCTGCACCACGTGGTATGGGTACGCCTTCGCCAGCCCCTTCTCGTACGCGCCCCGGTCCTCCTGGGTGAGCTCCTGCAGGGCCAGCACGTCCGCGCCGGAGCCGGCCAGGTCGGCGGCGGTGCCCGCCGGGTCCGGGTTCTCGGCGTTGACGTTGTGGCTGGCGACGGTGAGGTCGCTGCCCGGGTGGGACTTGTCGCTCAGCTGGCCGCCGAAGAGGTTCAGCCAGACCATCACCGGCAGCAGCAGCGCCACCACGGCCGAGACCGAGCGCCGCCACAGCGCCCCCGCCAGGATCACCGGGATGAAGATCCCGAACCACGGCAGGAACGTCTCCACCAGGCTGCCCAGGTTCCCGATCCGGTTCGGGATCTTCGCGTGCAGCAGCATGATCAGGCCGAGCAGCAGCGCCAGCGCCGCCAGCACCAGGCCGCGCTTCCACGGGCCCGGGCGGGAGACGATGTGGATCACTCGGCTCACGCCCGCGCGCCAGGTCCCGGAGCCCGGGCCCCGGCGGCTCGCGCCGTCCTGTCCGGTTTCCGCCGTGTCCACCTGCGCCATCCGACGTCCTCGCTCACCGTTCGGTCGTGCCCGTACGAAGAGTCCAGACGACCGGCGCCCGTGTGGGGGTTCCGAGTCGGAGTATTCCGTTCCGGGTTGTTACTGAACGCCCACGGTAGCGAAACTCGGACAATTCACCGCGCGCGGGGTCGTACGCCGTCGAGCACGGCGTCGACGATCTGTGCCGGGAGGTCGTCGTCGAGGGGCGCCCATTCGTGCAGCACGGCCCGGCTGAGCATCGGCCCGGCGAACAGCTCCATCAGCAGCTCGACGTCCAGGTCGGCACGGAGCTCCCCGGCCGCCACACCCCGCTCGATCACCTGCCGCAGCAGCGCCCGGCGCGGCCCGATCACCGTCTCGTGGTACTTCTTCGCCAGCTGCGGATGCTGCTGCGCCTGCGTCATCGCCATCCGCAGCGCGGCGGAGGCGCGCTTGGTCAGCGCCCGCTGCCTGATGCTCTCCAGGCACGCGACCAGGACGTCCCTGACGGTCTCGCCCTCCGGCTCCTGCAGCGGCGGCTCCAGCGAGGCGAGCACGTCCACCAGCAGCTCGTCCCGCCCCGCCCACCGCCGGTAGATGGTGGCCTTGCCGACCCCCGCCGTCCGCGCGATCCGCTCCATGGTCAGGTCGCCGATGGCGGCGCCCTCCTCCAGCAGGTGCAGCACGCCCTCGATGATGGCCCGCTC
This sequence comes from Streptomyces boninensis, assembly GCF_048572725.1. Classification (NCBI taxonomy): domain Bacteria; kingdom Bacillati; phylum Actinomycetota; class Actinomycetes; order Kitasatosporales; family Streptomycetaceae; genus Streptomyces; species Streptomyces boninensis. Next base: position 2,435,584 of record NZ_CP183837.1, on the reverse strand, counting down.
GGCGGCCTCGCTGCGCGGCCGGCCGCGGCGGCGGGGTGCCTTGGGGTGCCGCTCGTGCCAGGCGTCGTGCCGGTCCTGGAGGGTCACGTGGGGGCCTTTCTGGTGTGGTGCCGCCGCGGTGCTATTACGAGCGTGCGGGGGCATTCTCCCGTTCTGCGGTGTCTCCTTCGCCGCCTGGTGACGTGGGTGGCTTTCCGGGCAGCCAGATGGCTGTGACGATGGCGGCGAGGAGCACGACGGCGCCACCTGCGACGGAGGTGATGTGCATAGCGTGGACGAACGCGTCGTTCGCCGGGCCCACGATGGCCTTGCCGGACGCGCCGAGCCGCTCGGCGGCGCCCCGGGTGGCCTCGATGGACTCGCCCGCGGTGTGCTGCACGCCCGGGGGCAGTTGCGTACGGGCGAGGTCGTCGCGGACGCCGTCGCGATAGACGGTCGACATCAGCGAGCCGAGGACGGCGACCCCGAGGGCGCCGCCGACCTGGCGGAAGGTGTTGTTCACGGCCGAGCCGGAGCCGGCCTTCTCGCGCGGCAGGGACTGCATGATGACGACGGTGACGGGCGGCATGACGTGCGCCATCGCCGTACCCATGAAGAAGAACAGCACCTCCAGCACCCAGATCGGGGTGTCGGCGTCCAGCATCAGGAAGCCGGCGAAGCTCGCGGCGATCACCACCAGGCTGGCGGTGCACACCGCCTTCGCGCCGAAGCGGTCCACCATCAGCCGGGCGCGCGGCGCGAAGATCATCTGGGCGACGGCGAGCGGGAGCATCAGCAGGCCGGATTCCAGGGCGCTGTAGCCGCGCAGGCTCTGGGTGTAGAAGACCATGAAGAACGTCACGCCCATCAGCCCGAAGAAGACCAGGCCGATGGTGCCGACGGCGGCGGAGAAGCGCGGGTTCTTGAAGTAGCCCATGTTCAGGGCGGGATGGTCGCTGCGGCGCTCGTACGCCACGAAGAGCGCGAGCAGCGCCGCGCCGCCGAGCATGGTCGCCCACACCTCGGTCGCGGCGAAGTCGGCGAGCTGGCCGCCCTTGATCACGCCGTACACGAGCAGCACGAGGCCGGCGATGGAGAGCACGACGCCGACCGGGTCCAGGCGGCCGGGGGCCGGGTCCCTGGAGTCGGGGACCAGGATCACCATGGCGACGAGCGCGGCGGCGATGATCGGCACATTGATCAGGAAGACCGAGCCCCACCAGAAGTGCTCCAGCAGCAGCCCGCCGGTGATCGGCCCGATCGCGATGGCGAGGCCGACGGCGCCCGCCCAGATGCCGATGGCCTTCGGCTGCTCATCGCGCTCGAAGACATTCATGATGATCGCGAGGGTGGCGGGCATGACGAAGGCACCGCCGAGGCCCATCACCGCGCGCCAGGTGATGAGTTCGCCGGAGGATGCGGAGTAGGCGCAGGCGAGGGAGGCGAGCCCGAAGACCAGCATGCCGCTGAGGAGGGACTTCTTGCGTCCGTAGCGGTCGCCGAGGAGTCCGGCGGTGAAGAGCAGCCCCGCGAAGACGAGCGTGTACGAGTTGATCGCCCACTCGAGCTCGGACTGGGAGGCGCCCAGGCCGGTGGGGGCGGGCGTGGCGATGGTCTTCATCGCGACATTGAGGATCGAGTTGTCGAGGACGACGACCAGGAGGCTGAAGATCAGGACGGTGAGGATCGCCCATCGGCGGCGATGGATCTCTTCCGGTATGCGGGGGAGGGCGTCAGCAGGGGCCATGCCTTCACGCTAGCGCGGATTTCGATACGGTCCCGTTCCGTATCGTAAAACCTCGGCAAAGGGTCGCGACGGGCCCGGAAGCGACGGAGCGCCTCACCCGGGAACTGGGTGAGGCGCTGCGCGAGTGGGTCTGACCGGCGCTGACCGGCTCTGCTTCCGGCGGTCAGTGGAAGCTGTGCTCCTCCGCCGGGTACGCGCCGCCGACCACGTCGCCCGCGAAGGCCTTCGCCGCGTCGCCGAGGGTCTGGCGCAGATTCGCGTACTGCTTCAGGAACTTCGGGGACCGGCCGCCCCAGTCCGTCATCCCCGCCATGTCCGTCCACACCAGCACCTGCGCGTCGCAGTCAGGACCGGCGCCGATCCCGACCGTCGGGATGTGCAGCGAGCGCGTGACCTCCGCCGCGAGCTCCGCCGGGACCAGCTCCAGCACCACTGCGAAGGCGCCCGCGTCCTGGACGGCCTTTGCGTCGCGGAGGAGCTGCTGGGCCGCCTCCTCGCCGCGGCCCTGCACGATGTGGCCGCCGAAGGCCTGCACCGACTGCGGGGTGTAGCCGACGTGGGCCATCACCGGGATCCCGGACTGCACCAGCAGCTCGACCTGATGCGCCGAGCGCTCGCCGCCCTCCAGTTTCACCGCGCCTACGCCGGCGTCCTTCACCAGCCGCGTCGCGTTGCGCAGCGCCTGGACCGGGCCCTCCTGGTACGAGCCGAAGGGCAGGTCGCCGACGATCAGCGCGCGCTTGGTGCCGCGGACGACGGCGGCGGACAGCATGGTGATCTCGTCCATCGTGACGGGGACGGTGGACTCGTAGCCGAGGTGGACATTGCCCATCGAATCGCCGACGAGCATCACTGGGATGCCCGCCTCGTCGAAGACCGACGCGGTCATCGAGTCGTACGCGGTCAGCATGGGCCACTTCTCGCCGCGCTCCTTCGCGCGGGCGATGTCCCTGACGGTGATCCGCCGGGACTGGGTGCCGCCGTACAGCGCCTTGCTGCCGTCGGCGGCGGGCTTGATGCCAGGGCTCTCCTGCGCGGGGGCAGGCGAAACGTGCGTCATCGCAACGCTCCTCAAATCAGTCGTCTCGAGGCGCCCTCACGGCGTCCCCGGATCTGCCTCCATGCTGACACGCACACTCCCGCGGGGGGAAGGACGGGACCTGAGTAGACTTATGTCTAGTCTGTCTAGACTGGAGGTGTCGGCGATGCGTTGGCAGGTGCAGGAAGCGAAGCAGAAGTTCAGCGAGGTGCTTCGGCATGCCAGTGCCGATGGCCCGCAGTTTGTGACCCGGCACGGCGAGGAGGTGGCCGTGGTGCTCGACATAAGGGATTACCGGCGGCTGCACGGCCAGGAGATCGACTTCAAGGAATTCCTGCTCACCGGGCCGGACTCCGATGAGCTTGCCGAAGAACTCGACGGCATCGCGGCGGCGCGGGAGCTGCCGCGGGCCGTGGAGTTCGGGGAGGCGTAGTGGCGTTCCTCCTCGATACGAACGTCTTCGCCGAGCTGCGCAAGCGACATCCCGACCACCGGGTGGTCGCCTGGGTCCGGTCCACTCCCAGCGGGGCGCTCTTTACCAGCACGCTAGTGGTCGGCGAGATCCGCAAGGGCATCGAGAAGGTGCGCCGCCGTGACGAGCAGCAAGCGGCCCGGCTCGAATCCTGGCTGGAGGACCTGCGGCGCGGCTATGCCGACAGGCTGCTGCCCGTCACGGCGGATGTGGCGGAGCGATGGGGGCGGTTCAACTCACCGGATCCGGACCCGGTGCCGGTCGTCGACGGCCTCCTCGCAGCCACGGCCGAGGTCCACGGCCTCACCCTGGTCACCCGTAACGTCAAAGACGTCGGGCGCACCGGGGTGGCCTGCCTCGATCCCTCCGCGTTCGAAGGCTGACCCTTTCGGCGTCAGCCGCCCTCGCGCCACCGGTTCGTGATCGGCAGCCGGCGGTCCTTGCCGAAGCCCTTCGGGGAGATCTTGGTGCCCGGCGGGTACTGGCGGCGCTTGTACTCCGCCGTGTCGACCATCCGCAGGACCCGGTTGACCAGGTCCTCGTCATAGCCGGCCGCCAGGATCTCCTCCCGCCCCTGGTCGCGGTCGACGTACAGCTCCAGCACCCGGTCGAGCACGTCGTAGTCCGGCAGCGAGTCCGTGTCCACCTGATCCGGGCGCAGCTCCGCGCTCGGCGGCTTGGTAATCGAGTTCGGGGGGATCGGCGGCGTCTCGCCGCGCTCCGCCGCCACCGCGTTGCGCCACTTCGCCAGGCGGAAGACCGCCGTCTTGTAGACGTCCTTGATCGGGCCGTACGCGCCGACCGAGTCGCCGTAAAGCGTTGAGTAGCCGACCGCGAGCTCGCTCTTGTTGCCCGGGGCCATCACGATCTGGCCCTCCTGGTTCGACACCGCCATCAGCATCGTGCCGCGCAGCCGCGACTGCAGGTTCTCCTCGGCGAGGCCGGTGAGGTTCAGCGAGCCCATGTACGCGTCGAACATCGGGGCGATCGGGACCGTACGCAGGTGCAGCCCCGTCCGCTGCGCCAGGTCGGCCGCGTCATCGCGCGAGTGCTGCGACGAATACCCCGACGGCATCGAGATGCCGTAGACATTCTCCGCGCCGATCGCGTCGCAGCTGATCGCGGCCACCAGCGCCGAGTCGATGCCGCCGGACAGGCCGATCAGGACCGACTTGAAGCCGTTCTTACGGACGTACGCGCGCACGCCCGTGACCAGCGCCGACCACATCTCCTCCTCGTCGGAGACGTGCGGCTCCACCACCCCGGGATACGCCACCTCGTACGGCGCCACCGGCTCCGCCGACAGCGTCACGTGATCGATCCGCAGCCCGTCGTCCGCGATCCCGGACGGCGCCGCGGCCGCGGCCGCCGGCAGGTCCAGGTCGAGCAGCACGCACTCCTCGGTGAACTGGCCCAGGCGGGCGACCGTAGCCCCGTCCGCGCCCACCACGATCGAGTCGCCGTCGAAGACCAGCTCGTCCTGGCCGCCGGTCATCGCCAGATACGCGGTCGCGCAGCCCGCCTCCTGGGCGCGCTTGCGGACCAGGTCGAGGCGGGTGTCGTCCTTGTTCAGCTCGTACGGGGAGGCGTTGATGGACAGCAGCAGGCCCGCGCCCGCCGTGCGCGCCGCCGGGACCCGGCCGCCGTCCTGCCAGAGGTCCTCGCAGATGGCGAGGGCGACGTCGACGCCGTGCACCCGCACCACCGGCATCGTGTCGCCGGGCACGAAGTAGCGGAACTCGTCGAACACGCCGTAGTTCGGGAGGTGGTGCTTGGCGAAGGTCAGGGCCACCTGGCCGCGGTGCAGCACGGCGGCGGCGTTCTGCGGGGAGCCGGCCGGCTGGCCGAAGCGGTGCCGCTCGGAGCTGCGGTCGAGGTAGCCGAGCACCACCGCCAGCTCGCCGAGGCCCTCGTCGGCGAGGCGCCGCGCCAGCGCGGTCAGCGCGGCGCGGCTGGCCTCGACGAAGGAGGAGCGCAGGGCGAGGTCCTCCACCGGATAGCCGGTGAGCATCATCTCGGGGAAGGCGGCGAGGTGCGCGCCGGACTCGGCGGCGTGCCGCGCCCAGCGGACGACGGCCTCGGAGTTCCCGGCGATGTCGCCGACGGACGAGTCGATCTGATTCAGCGCGAGGCGAAGTTGAGGCACGCCTCCGAGTGTAATCGTCTGACTGACGCAATGCCCCGCGGGCGGGGCGTGGCGCCGGTCACTAACCCTTCCTGCGGAATTTGTGTCGCGTCACGATTCCCGTGCCCTCTTGTCAGGAGCATGGTTGCGGCGACCACGCCCCCACCGACCAGGGAGACCCTGATGGAACGCCGATCCTTCCTTTGCGCCGTCGCCTTCGCCGGGACGCTGTGGCAGGGCGCCGCGACCGCGGGCAGCGCCTCCGCCGCCGCCGCGGGGGACGGCCCGTACGGCCCGCTCCAGACCCCGGACGTCAACGGCGTCGCGCTCCCCGCGGGCTTCACCGCCCGCATCGTGGCCCGCTCCATGCACTCCGTCGGCGGCATCATCTGGCACGGCGCCCCGGACGGCGGTGCCTGCTTCGCCGACGGCGACGGCTGGATCTACGTCTCCAACTCCGAGCTCCCGCTGATCGGTGGCGTCTCCGCCCTCCGCTTCGGCGCCGACGGCGCCATCACCGGCGCCCGCCGCATCCTCAGCGGCACCAACCTCAACTGCGCGGGCGGCGCCACTCCGTGGAACACCTGGCTGTCCTGCGAGGAGATCTTCCGCGGCCGCGTCTTCGAGACCGACCCGTACGGGAAGAAGAGCGCCGTCGCGCGCAAGGCGATGGGCCGCTTCAAGCATGAGGCGGCGGCCTGCGATCCGGACCGTAAGGCCGTCTATCTGACGGAGGATGAGGAGGACGGGTGCTTCTATCGCTTTACGCCGACCACGTGGGGTGATCTCGCTGCCGGTCGCCTCGACGTGTTGTGCGACGCGGGCGGGGGTGCGGTGGAGTGGCGCAAGGTGCCCAATCCTGATGCGCCGTTCACGCAGACCCGCGATCAGGTCGATGAAGCCCGGCACTTCGACGGTGGCGAGGGCTGCTACTACGCGGGCGGGGTCTGCTACTTCACCGCCAAGGGCGAGAACAGCGTCTGGGCGTACAACATCGCGGCCAACACCCTCGGCAAGGTCTACGGCGGGGGCGGGACCCTCGGCACCGTCGACAACATCACCGGGCGCGCGGGCGGCGATCTGTATGTCGCCGAGGACGGGGGCAATGAAGAGATCAACATCATCACCCCCGACGGCGTCGTGGCGCCCGTCATGCGCCTCGACGGGCACGGCGACTCCGAGATCACCGGACCCGCCTTCTCGCCGGACGGACGCCGCCTCTACTTCTCCTCGCAGCGCGGCACGAGCGGGGACAAGACCGGCAAGGACGGGGTTACGTACGAGGTCACCGGCCCCTTCAGACGCTGAAGGCGCTGCAGACGCCGATCACCCCGTGGGGGCGGCCGTGCACGGGCCGCCCCCACACACGTCCACGATCCGCCCCGTCGCCAGGAACTCCGCGATCTGCGCCCGCGCCGCCACCGAGTTGCGCGGGTGGCTGTGCGGGTCGGCGCCCTCCGTGGGCGGGGTGTTCGTCAGCGGCTGGTACGGCGCCCCGCTGTCCCAGATCACCATCCCCGACGCGCCGCGCGCCGACGGCTCCCGCAGCGGCCTGATTCCCCAGTACGGCACCTTGTCCGGGTTCCGCCCCGCCGCCACCGCCGGCGTGTGGATGCGGGCGCCGATCGTACGGGCCTGCACCTCCGCCGCGGTCGGCGAGACCTGGTGGTCGCCGAAGGCGACGTGCATCAGCACCTGGTGGCGCGGGGTGCCGGGGAGCGGGTCGCGGGTCATGTGCGCCGCGTAGCCGTTGGCCTCGCCGCGGTCCCAGAGCATCTGCATCAGCGCGAAGCCGAGCTGCTGGTCGAGTTTGTCGGGGTAGGACTTGTCGAGCAGTTCCTGAAACGGGGTGAAGTCCACGCTGCGGTTCAGCAGCGTCGAGTAGTTCATCGCGGGCACGCCCAGCACCGACTTCGTAGTGTCCTGCGACACCGCCGTGAAGATCCCGCCCATGATGCCGCCCTGGCTGTTGCCGTAATAGCCCAGCTCGGCGTCGTCGGCGAGCACGCCCCGGAAGGCGTCGGTCGTCCGCAGCCCGTCCTCATGGGTGAGCAGCCGCCCCAGCCACAGCGTGTTCAGCACGCCCTGCTGCAGCCGGTCCGCGGTGGCGGCGAAGCCGCCCAGGTCGCCCAGTTGGCCGGCGACGGTGAGGATGTCCTCGTCGGCCATGCCGATCCACTTCGTCGCGCAGAAGACGGTGTTGTGCTCGGCGGCGAGCTTCTTCAGGTGCCCGGAGCCGACCTCGGACTCGCGGCCGAGCAGCCCGTGTCCGTAGAGCGCGGGGCGGGCGGGCTTCGACAGCGCGGAGCGCGGGATCTCGCACTGGAAGGGCGCGACCTGCTTGTTCCCCGGCAGCGGTTCCGGGAGGCCGTCCGAGCCGTAGTGGAAGCGGGAGCCGGTCGGGCCGGCGGGCTTGTCGAGGTAGCTGGGGACGTTGAACAGGCCGCGCACCTCGCGGGCGATCGGGTCGTCGGCCGGGTTCTCCTTGACCTCGGTCACCAGGTGCTCGGGTGCCTTGCCGCCGAGCCCCTCGAAGGAGTCGTCGCGGATGTGCAGCATCCGCTCGGTCAGCCCGCGCTCGCTTGCGACGGTGAAGTCCCAGGCCAGGTAGAGGCCTTTCCGCCCGACCCCGGCCCGCGCCAGGTCCCGCAGCAGCGGGCGCTGCTGGGCCTGGCGGGCGTGGAGCGGGTCTCCCTTCGGGAGAGTGGGGCCGAGGATCTTGCGGTACGTGCCGCTGGCGGCGATCCGGTCGCCGTCCTTCGTACGCAGGTCGCGCAGGGCCACGACATAGCGGTGCCCCTCGCGGAGGTTCACCCCCGGGCGGATGATCAGCGCCTGCCGGTCCGGCGTGGTGGCGTTGGCGTCGAGTTCCGCCCAGTACGGGTGGCGGCGGCCCGTATCCGCGTCGAGGAGGACGATCGAGGCCCGGCGGTCGAGCGAGGCGCCGATGTCAGTGAGCGGGGCGGCGCCGGTCCGGCCCAAGTCGAGGCCGGGGACGTGGGCGAGGATCGGGGACCCGGGGGAGAAGCCGTCGCTGCGGTTCCACTCCGCCGGGTCGATGTGCTTGCCGGACGCGTTGGCGGGCAGCGCCTCCGGCGCGAAGGCCACGCGGCGGCCGGTGTCCGTGGAGCCGTCGCGTTGCGTGAACCAGTCGTTGGGGAAGGGCAGCACGCAGGCGGCGGGGTCGATGGGGTCGCATCCTTCCGCCCCCGCCCCTTCTCCCGCTCCCGCGCCGGGCGGCGGATCCGCGCTCGCAGCCCCCGGCACGGCCAGACTGAACACGAGCGCGGCTAAGGCGGCGGCTATCCGTCCTCGACCGCGGCCCTTACCTCGACCTCGCATCGCGTTACCCCACCTTCCAGCCGCTGAACTCCACCAGCCCCCGCGTCGTCTGATTCACCGCGCTCATGAACAGCCCCACATCCTGCGTCGCCGCCACATCCGTCACCGGCACCGACGGCACCTCCACCTCGCGCCACGTCGCCCCGTCATCCGTCGACAGCTCGCCCTTGAAGGACGACCCGGCCCGGGTCAGCCGCAGCGTCACCGGGGCCTTGACGCCCCTGACCCGCTTGTACGTGTCCACCGTGCCGTCGGCGTTGGTGTCGTACGACAGGACGACCCCCTGCTCCGGCGTCACCGCCAGGTTCACGAAGCCGCGCGAGGTCAGGTCGGAGAGGTCGTTGCGGACGATGATGCCGCAGCGGGCCCAGGGCGCCGTGTTCTCCTGCGCGTCCACCTTCACCGTGATCACCGACCCGTCGCGCACCACCCCGGCCCGGTAGACCGCGCCGAACTCGGCGTTGCCCTTCCACAGGTCCCGCCCGGCGCCCTCGATCGCGAAGCGGTCGTCGAGCTGCCCGAAGACGGCGGCGTTGTTGGTGATCGTCTTGAGGCCGTCTTCCAGCGGCCCTGCCAGGTAGTAGTTGCCTTTACGGGACAGCGTCACCTGCTCGCCGCCCGCCGGGCCGTGCGTGACGCTCAGCTCGTACGGCTGCTCCTGCAGCGGTTTCTTCAGCTCGGCGTCCTGGCCGGTGACCTCCCAGACCACGTCCGCGCGGCCGGCCGCCGCGACCGACTCCACGGACTGCGTCTCGCCCGGCTTCACGTCGAGGCCGGTCAGCTTCAGCAGCACCTTCCCGGTCGGCGCGAAGCCGTTCTCGTTCCGGAAGGCGGCGGTGAACTTGCCGGTCTTGCCGGGGGCGAGCGCCGGCGGATCCGTCGTCACCTTCACCGTGCCCTGGTACGGGGTGGCGGCGAGGGTGTCGCGGACCTTCCTCGCCGCGCGCAGGGGGTCGGTGGTCGGGCGGACCGGGTAGGTGGTGGTCTCCTTGGTCCAGGCCGACTCCATCGCGTACCAGTCGATCGACTTCGGGGCGCGGCCGGCGGCGAGGGCGTCCTCGTACTCGTCGAGCAGCGCCTGCCAGCGCGGGATGTACAGGTCGGCGTAGACGCCCTGCCAGTCGCGGTTGGCGTAGTCGGCGAGATTGCCGGGGGAGCCGGCCGTCTCCGGGCCCGCCCAGGTGGTGAGCAGGACGCGGGCCGTCCACTCGAAGGTCTTCGCCTCGTCGGCGCTGGTCGCGAAGCGCTTGGCGTCCTGCAGCCAGGGGCCGACGAGGAAGGACTTGTGCGCGCCCGCGATCTCCTCGCCGAGCCGCATCAGCTGCAGCCACAGGGCCTTCAGCTTCCGGAATCCGGCCAGGTCCTTGCTCTTGTACGCGGCGTTGAGCTGCGGCAGCAGCACCCGGGAGCGGTTGGCAAGGGACTGGCGGGCGAAGTCGGCGAGGTCGTGCCGGTAGGCGTCCGAGCCGCGCAGGCCCGCCGCCACGCCCAGCAGCCCGGCCAGCGCGCCGTCGAAGTCCGGCTGGTCGAAGGCGCCGTCGTAGGTCGTCGAGGCCGTCGTCAGGCTGGGGCGGCCGGTGAAGATCGAGTCGTACGGGCGGCCGTCCGCGGTGCGCAGCTCGTACGCCGTGGACCGCAGCGCGGCCGCCGCCTTGGCCGCCTCGGCGTCCTGGCCCCCGTACCGGAAGCGCGCATAGCCCGCGAACCAGCTCGGCCGGTCGATGGCCTCCGTGCGCCACGCCAGCTCGCTGAACAGCTCGAACGCGGCCGGGTCGCGCTCGGCGGCCTCCGGCATATAGGCGGTGCCGACGAGCGCGCTGCCGGACTTGTCGCGCCAGGCGGTGAAGCGGGCGGTCCAGTTGTGTGCCTTGGCGCCCAGGGTCGTACGGCCGCCGAAGTTGGGGATGGTGCCGAAGGCGTACGGGGTGCCGCCCCAGTCCTTCTCGCGGTCGGTGACCGTATCGATGTCGGACAGGCCGTCGACGATCAGCATCCGCTTCTTGTCGACGCCCTGCAGCAGCTCGGGCCGCGGATTCGCCTGCCAGCCGAGGATCACCCAGGTCGCGCCCGCGTGCGCCCGGTCGAGCGCGGTCTGCACGGCCTTCGCCGCCTCGGGTACGGGCACGTCCCCGGCCGCGCCGCCCTCGTGCAGCAGGTCCATCTTGAAGTGGCCCGCGGCGCCGAAGAGTTCGGTCTGGTGGCGGTAGAAGGAGGCGGCCACCTCGCGGAAGAGGTCGGTGCGCGGGTCGAGCCAGTCGGGGCGCTGGAGGGCGTTCCAGGTGCCCTGCGGGACGGTGACGGCGCCGTTGTTGCGCTCGCCGAAGTCGGTGGGGACGGTGCCGAAGTAGCCGGGCAGCACCGGGGACATGCCCAGCTCGCGCAGCCGCCGGATGATCTTTCTGCCGAGGTCGGTGCGCTTGGCGAGGCCCGCGGTGGAGACCGGGCCGCCGAACTCGCTCATGTTCTGCAGCAGCCACCAGGGCTGGTGCGAAGGTGCCGGGATCCACGTACGCGACTCGTCGTCGCTGTAGCCGAAGTCCTTGAGCAGCCGGTGGTAGACGGCCTCCTGGCCCGGGGTGACCAGCACTTGGTTGACGCCGTGCAGCGCCATGATGTCGAGCTGCCGCTCCCACTGGGACCAGGAGTGGTATGGGCCCGTATAGCCGTCGTGGGTGTCGTTGAGGAAGAAGCGGTTCGCCACCGTCGCCTCGCGGGTCAGCGCGCGCGGCGGGGCGGGGAGCCGCTTCGGCAGCCGCAACTGGCTGCCCGACCAGGAGATATGGGCATTGCAGACATACTTCAGATACCAGTGCACACCGGTCAGCAGCACGGCCGGGCTGGTGCCCGCCACCTCGATCGCGCCGGACTTGCCGGTCACCCGGAAGCGCTCGGCGTCCCCGGCGAGCCCGCGCAGCCGGAACTGCCGGGCGTGGTCGGGCAGCAGCCGGCGGATGGCGTCCTGTGCGGGTTCGATGGCCACGCCCTGATCCTCCGCCGCCGCAAATGCCGTGACATAAGGGGGGCCACCGAGGGCGGCACCCGCCCCGATGGCCCCAGCAGTACCCAGGAGTGCGCGTCTGCTCAGCTGGCTCATCCGCGGCACGCTAGCCACGGGAAGTGGACTAGACAATGGTCCGCGCGGCCCGTTGCTGATCCAATCCCCATTCAGCTCTCACGGAACGTTGACCTCCGCGAGGCAGATTGTGGGCATGAATACATACGTCCCTGTCTGCCCGCACTGCGGCCGCGTCCGCTGCATCTGCCCGCCCCGTAACTGATTCACTTGGCGGCGTGGACTGCCTCTTCTGTCGTATCGCCGCCGCCGAGTTGCCCGCGCACCGCGTGTACGAGGACGACGCCGCGGTGGCGTTCCTCGACGTGCGGCCGCTGTTTTACGGGCACACGCTCGTGTTGCCGCGACGGCACGTGGAGACCCTCACCGACCTGCCGGCCGACGCCGTCGGGCCGTTCTTCGCGCGGGTGCAGGCGATCGCCGGGGCGGTGGAGCGGGGGATGGGGGCGGCCGGGAGCTTTGTGGCGATGAACAACAAGATCAGCCAGTCCGTGCCGCATCTCCATGTGCACGTGGTGCCGCGCAACCGCAAGGACGGGCTGCGCGGCTTCTTCTGGCCGCGGACCAAGTACGCCGACGAGGCGGCGGCGGAGGAGACGGCGGCGCGGGTGCGCGCCGCGCTGTGAGGTCAGCGCTGCAGCGCCGTCTCCGCTTCCACTCGCGACAGCTTCTCCGGGTTGCGCACGATGTAGATCCCGGTGATGAGGCCGTCCTCGACGCGCATCGAGAGGACGGTGTCGACCTCGCCCTCGTAGCGCAGGACGAGCGCCGGACGGCCGTTGACCACGGCCAGGTGCGGGTCCCGCTCGGTGATCCGGCTGGGCCTGGGGCCGGCCAGCAGCTGGGCCACCTGCTCCGCTCCCACCAGCGGCTCCGTCAGCGCGAACACCTTCCCGCCGCCGTCGGCGAGCATGACGACATCCGGCGCGAGCCGGTCCAGCAGCCCTTGCAGATCGCCGGTCTCGACGGCCCGCTGGAAGGCGTTGAGGGCTTCCTTCGTCTCGTCCGCCGACACTGCCGCGCGCGGCCGCCGCGCCGCCACATGCGCCCGCGCCCGGTGCGCGATCTGCCGCACCGCCGCCTGGCTCTTGTCGACGGCCTCGGCGATCTCGTCGTATCCGAGGTCGAACACCTCGCGCAGCACGAACACCGCCCGCTCGGTGGGCGCGAGGGTCTCCAGCACCAGCAGCATCGCCATCGAGACGCTGTCGGCCAACTCGACGTCCTCCGCCACGTCGGGCGCGGTCAGCAGCGGCTCGGGCAGCCAGGGGCCGAAGTAGGCCTCCTTGCGGCGGCCGAGCGTGCGCAGCCGGGTCAGCGACTGGCGGGTGGTGATCCGTACCAGATAGGCGCGCTGGTCCCTGACCTCGTCCAGGTCGACGCCCGACCAGCGCAGCCAGGTCTCCTGCAGCACGTCCTCGGCGTCGGCGGCGGAGCCGAGCATCTCGTACGCGACGGTGAAGAGGAGGTTGCGGTGGCTGACGAAGGCGGCGGTGGCGGCGTCCATGGTTCGTGTCATATACGCAAGACGTCGGTGGGCCGTGTTCTGTGACAGCCGTGTTCCGGTGACGTGGGTCACAGCGGGCGGGCTGTCACAGGGGTCGGGCGGCCGGCATCTGATGGGCATGACTCTTCACAGTGAACTTGAGATTCTGCGCCGCGACTTCGGCGGCGATGTCATCGAGCCCGGGGATGCCGCGTACGACTCCGTGAGCGGTTCCGTCCTGGCCGCCGGCAGCCCCGCCTATGTGCTGCGGCCCAAGGACGCCGCGGACGTGCGGGCCGCGGTCGGCTTCGCCGCCGGTACGGGGCTGGCTCTGGCGGTGCGGGGCGGCGGGCACGCTTTTGCGGGCTTCGGCACCAATGACGGGGGTGTCGTCATCGATCTCGGCGGGCTTGCGGGCGTCGAGGTGATCGACGCCGACCGTCACCTGGTCCGCATCGGCGGCGGCGCCACCTGGGGCCACGTCGCGGCCGCGCTGGCCCCGCACGGCCTGGCGATCTCGTCGGGCGACAACAAGGGCGTGGGTGTCGCGGGGCTCACGCTGACGGGCGGCATCGGGTGGAAGGTGCGGAAGTACGGGCTGGCGCTCGACAGCCTGGTGGCCGTGGAGCTGGTCACGGCGGGCGGCGAGCTCGTACGGGCGAGTGCGGCCGAGCGCGCCGATCTCTTCTGGGCGATCCGTGGCGGCGGCGGCAACTTCGGCGTCGTGACCGCGCTCGACTTCACCGCGCATCCGACCACGGACGTCTTCCACGGCCGGCTGGCCTTCCCGGCGGCCGAGGCGGAGGCGGTGCTGCAGGGGTGGGCCGCGTATCTGCGGACCGCCCAGGCGAACATTACGTCGGTCGTAAACTTCGCCAACCCCTTCCTGGGTGGCCCCGAGGCGCCGGTCGACGTCGTCGTGACCTTCGACGGCGACGACCCGGCGGCCGCCGCCGCTGCCATCGACCCCCTGCGCCGCCTCGGCACGCTGACCGCAGACGAGGTGCAGCTCAAGCCGTACGCCGACACCCTTGAAGACGCCGCCGTGCCGCCGCCGGGCCTCCGCTTCGTCACCCGCAGCGCCTTCGTGGGCGCCGAGTCCGTATCCGAGCTGCTCAGCACCCTCGCCGAGATCGGCGCGGCGCCCGGCTCCCCGTTCCTCTCCGTCCGCAGCGTCGGCGGCGCCGTGGCCGAGGTCCCCGCCGACGCCACCGCGTACGCCCACCGGGAGGCGGAGCTGATGATCGTGACGACGACCGGCGGCCCCGAGCCGGTGGTAGCAGCCGCCCAGCCCGCGCTGAAGGCGGTCTGGGAGCGGCTGGCACCGCACGTGCGGGGCGCGTACGCGAACTTCCTCGCCGGCACGGCGGAAGAGGATGTGGCGGCGGTGTACCCGCCGGAGACGTACCGGCGGCTGGCGGAGATCAAGCGCCGCTACGACCCGGCCAACCTGTTCAGCGGCAACCACAACGTGCGCCCGCGGTGACCCTCGGAGGGCGGCCGTTTGGGTAGGTGTTCCACAATGGCCCCGGGGGCCACCGGTCCCCGAAACGCGGGTGAAACTCCGTACCGTGATACTGAAGGGCCCCGCGGCCGCCCGCTACACCGTCTGACCTGCAAGGATGTGGACCATGGAGAAGCAGCAGGAATTCGTGCTCCGTACGCTCGAGGAGCGCGACATCCGCTTCGTGCGGCTGTGGTTCACCGACGTGCTCGGCTTCCTGAAGTCCGTGGCCGTCGCCCCCGCCGAGCTGGAGCAGGCCTTCGACGAGGGCATCGGCTTCGACGGCTCGGCGATCGAGGGCTTCGCCCGGGTGCACGAGTCCGACATGATCGCGAAGCCGGACCCGGGGACCTTCCAGATACTGCCGTGGCGCGCGGAGTCCCCGGGCACGGCCCGGATGTTCTGCGACATCCTGATGCCGGACGGCTCGCCGTCCTTCGCCGACCCGCGTTACGTCCTGAAGCGGATCCTCGCGAAGACCAGCGACCTGGGCTTCACCTTCTACACCCACCCCGAGATCGAGTTCTTCCTGCTGAAGGACAAGCCGGTGGACGGCCGCCCGCCGGTCCCGGCCGACTCCTCCGGCTACTTCGACCACACCCCGCAGAACGTCGGCATGGACTTCCGCCGCCAGGCCATCACCATGCTGGAGTCGATGGGTATCTCGGTCGAGTTCTCCCACCACGAGGGCGCGCCGGGCCAGCAGGAGATCGACCTGCGGTACGCCGACGCGCTCTCGACGGCGGACAACATCATGACCTTCCGCCTCGTCATGAAGCAGGTCGCGCTGGAGCAGGGGGTGCAGGCGACCTTCATGCCGAAGCCGTTCTCCGAGCACCCCGGCTCCGGCATGCACACCCACCTGTCCCTCTTCGAGGGCGACCGGAACGCCTTCCACGAGTCGGGCTCCGAATTCCAGCTGTCGAAGGTGGGCCGCTCCTTCATCGCGGGCCTGCTGCAGCACTCCGCGGAGATCTCCGCGGTGACCAACCAGTGGGTGAACTCCTACAAGCGCATCTGGGGCGGCTCCCAGCGCACCGCGGGCCAGGGCGGCGAGGCCCCCTCGTACATCTGCTGGGGCCACAACAACCGCTCGGCGCTGGTCCGGGTGCCCCTCTACAAGCCCGGCAAGACCGGCTCCACCCGCATCGAGGTCCGCTCGCTGGACTCGGGCTGCAACCCGTACCTCGCCTACGCGGTGCTGCTCGCGGCGGGCCTAAAGGGCGTAGAGGAGGGCTACGAACTCCCGGCCGGCGCCGAGGACGACGTCTGGGCCCTCACCGACTCCGAGCGCCGCGCCATGGGCATCCAGCCGCTCCCGCAGAACCTCGGCGAGGCCATCGCCCTGATGGAGAACAGCGAACTGGTCGCCGAAACCCTCGGCGAGCACGTCTTCGACTTCTTCCTCCGCAACAAGAAGCAGGAGTGGGAGGAGTACCGCAGCGAGGTCACCGCCTTCGAGCTGCGGAAGAGCCTGCCGGTGCTGTAGGACCGGTCAGCGGGTGGGCCGCAGGTAGCTGGTGAGCAGCTTGCCGACGGTGGTTGCCTTGCGGGCGGGGCCGGCTGCGGTGGGCGTGCCGAAGCGGCCGGTCGGCAGGGTGTCCAGGCGGCGGAGGAGGCGGTGGAAGCTGTCGGTCTGCCGCAGTAGCAGGTCGATGTCGACGTAGTCGCCGGGTGCGGCGGACAGCAGGTATTGCGGTGCGGTCACCAGCGAGATGCCGGGGATCTGGTGCTGGTACAGCGGTTCGCCCTCGCCGAAATGGACCAGGGCGCCCGGCGCGGAGACCCGGGTCGGGCCGGGGCCGGTGCCGCGCCATTCGAGGTCGACCAGGGTTTTGAGCTCCCGGGTGGTCGCGTAGAGCAGTTCGGGCTCGGCGTCGCCGGTCGGCCCGTACCGGCCGGCTTTGGGATCGTCGCGGTACTGCCGCGCGCCCAGGTGCTCGATCGCCAGTCCGGCGACGGCCTTCCGGCCGCCGTCGCGGCCGGACCACTGGTCGGGGTGGTCGCGCAGCCATCGCGTCGTGGCCTGCCCGTGGTCGGTCAGCGCCGGGATCCGCAGGTGGCCGGTGACCAGGACGAACACGACCGTCCGCCGGGCCGGCTGGGCCGCCACCCGCCGCGCCAGGTCGACGAGACCGATGTGCCCGTTCTCCTCGACCGTGTTCGGGCCGTCGCTGTGGCTCACCACCAGGATCGTCTCGTCCGGTCGCTCGGTGCCCTCGACCGCGGCCCAGATCGACCGGGTCGGGGTGTCCGGGGTGAGCGTGGCATCCAGCACCAGAGTGGCCCGCTCGCCGGACCGTGCCGCGGCCACGACGGTGTCGCTGGCGTCGCCCGCCACGAACACGGCAGGGATGTCCTGATAGGGCAGGGTGAACGGGATGTACTGATCGTGCGCGTTCGCGGGGCTGATGCCCCGCCAGGCGAAGACGACGCCGCGCACGCCCGCGCGCCGGGCGCGCTTGAGGCCCGCGCCTGCCAAGGTGGCGGGGACCAGTGGTACGGCCTCCTGCCCCCACCCGTCCGCGTCGTCCCAGACTCCGACGAGGTCGCCGAACGGCAGGGGCCGGTTGCGCAGCTCCACGACGGCGATCCCGCCCTTGGCCCGCGACCAGCGCGGCAGCGGTCCGGGCAGCAGCCGGGCAGGCCCGGTCACCCCGGCGGGGCCGGTCACGCCGGAGTACGGGAACGCCGCGGACACCGGCACCTCACGACCGCCGCCCACGCTCAGCCGCAGGCCGTCGGCCGCGGGGAGATCCCAGCGGGTGAACGCGTGCGGGTCCGTGCGGACGGTCAGGCCCGCCTCGGACCATTGCCCGGCCACGTGATCGATCAGCCGCTCCTGGGCGGCCGTGCCGGTGAACCGCGGCCCCCACTCGGCCAGCAGCGCGATTTCCCGTTCCGCCATGGCGTACGCATCGTGCGCAGTGCCGTCCATGATGTCCTCCGCACTCGCCGGTGAATGCGATCAAACCACGCATCGCCACCGTGCGCAGAGCGGCAGAAGAGCCTGGCGGTGCGGTAGCTAAGCTGGGCCGCATGGCCATCCCGCAGGGAGGACGTCGGTCCACCGTCATGCGTCTCGTCCGGCACGGGTTCACCGATGCCGCTGCCGCGGACCGGCTCCTGGCTGCTCCCGCTCTTGCTGCCGCGCAGGCGGATCCCGTGCTGCTCGACGCGCTCGGCGCCACCGCCGATCCCGATCAGGCGCTGCTGGGGCTGGTGCGGCTCGCCGAGGCGCTGCCCGACGATCAGCGCGGGGTGCTGCTGGACACCGTCACCTCCGCGAAGCCCTTGCGGGACCGGCTGCTCGGGGTGCTCGGGGCGTCCGAGGCGCTTGCCGATCATCTGGCGCGGCATCCGGAGGACTGGGAGTCCCTCGTCACGTACGAGTCGGCGGATCTGCACCCGGCGACCGGGGAGTTCGAGCAGGCGCTCGCCGAGGGGATCTGGGGGCCGCGCGGCGCCGAGCTGCCCAGGCCCGACGCGCTGCGCATCGCCTATCGCCGGGCCATGCTCGGCATCGCCGCGCGCGATGTCTGCGGCACCACCGACGTCGCCGAGACCGCCGCCGAACTCGCCGACCTCGCCACCGCCACCGTGCGCGCAGCGCAGGAGATCGCCGCCGAGGAGGCCCCCGAGGACGCCGCCGCCTGCCGGCTGGCCGTCATCGGCATGGGCAAGTGCGGCGGGCGCGAGCTCAATTACGTATCCGACGTCGACGTCATCTTCGTCGCCGAGGCCCGCGGCGACACCGACGAGGGCAAGGCGCTGCAGGCCGCCACCCGGATCGCCGCGCGGCTGATGAGGATCTGCTCCGACACCACCGCCGAGGGCACCATCTGGCAGGTCGACGCCAACCTCCGCCCCGAGGGGCGGAACGGGCCGCTCGTGCGGACGCTGTCGAGCCATCTCGCGTACTACCAGCGGTGGGCCAAGACCTGGGAGTTCCAGGCGCTGCTCAAGGCCCGGGCGATGGCCGGGGACACCGAGCTCGGGCAGGCGTACGTCGACGCCGTCGAGCCGCTCGTCTGGCACGCCGCCGAGCGGGACAACTTCGTCACCGACGTGCAGCAGATGCGGCGCCGCGTCGTCGACAACATTCCCGCGGCGCAGGTCGAGCGCGAGCTGAAGCTCGGGCCCGGTGGGCTGCGGGACGTGGAGTTCGCCGTGCAGCTGCTGCAGCTCGTGCACGGTCGGGGGGACGAGAGCATCCGCAGCGGCACGACGCTCGTCGCGCTCGGGGAGCTCGCCGCGGGCGGGTACGTGGGGCGGGCGGACGCGGCCGCGCTGGACGAGGCGTATCGCTTCCTCCGCTCGATGGAACATTCCATCCAGTTGCAGAAGCTGCGCCGTACGCACCTGATGCCGGAGGGCGAGAGCGAGCTGCGGCGGCTCGGGCGGTCGCTCGGCTTCCGTGGCGACCCCGCCGCCGAGCTGCGGCGGGCCTGGCGGCGGTATGCCCGCGAGGTGCGGCGGCTGCACGAAAAGCTCTTCTACCGCCCGCTCCTCGACGCCGTCGCCCGCCTCACCCCCGGCGAGGCGCACCTCACCGCCGCCGCGGCCCGCCAGCGCCTGGAGGCCCTCGGCTACGCCGACCCTGCCGCCGCGCTGCGCCACCTGGAGGCGCTCGCCTCCGGGATGAGCCGCAAGGCGGCGATCCAGCGGACGCTGCTGCCCGTGATGCTGGGCTGGTTCGGCGACTCGGCGGACCCGGACGCGGGCCTCTTCAACTTCCGGCAGGTGTCGGACGCGCTCGGCAAGACCCCCTGGTACCTGCGGCTGCTCCGCGACGAGGGCGCGGCGGCGGAGAACCTGGCCCGGGTCCTGTCCGCCGGCCGCTTCGCCCCCGACCTGCTGCTGCGCGCTCCCGAGGCGGTGGCGCTGCTCGGCGACGAGCAGGGGCTGCGGGCGCGCTCCCGCGCGGCGCTGGAGCAGGAGGTGATGGCCGCCGTCGGCCGCCACTCCGACCCGGAGTCGGCGGTGGCGGCGGTCCGCGGGGTGCGGCGGCGCGAGCTGTTCCGGTGCGCGGCGGCGGACATCATCCAGGCGTACGGGGCGCCTGCGGCGGGCGAGGAGGACGCGGAGCCGGGGGCGAGTGGGGCGAGTGCGAGGCGCGGTGGAACGGGCCCGGCCCTCGGCGGCGCGGCGAGCGCGGCAGGCGGGGCGAGTGCGGCAAGCCGCGGCGGTACGGGTCCGTCCTCCGGCGGCGCCGCGAGTGCGGCAGGCCGCGGCGGTGGCGGTGGCGGTACGGGCCTGTCCCCCGGCAGCGAGGCGGCGCGTGGCGAGGACGACGACGGCCTCCCCGGCGCCACCGGGCTCATCGGCGGGCCCACCGCGGCAGCGGTCGACCGCACCGGCGACGCGATCAGCGACATAAACGCCGCCACCATCGGCGGCGCGCTGCGCGCCGCCGTCCGCGCCCAGTGGGGCGACGAGCTGCCCACCCGCTTCGCCGTCATCGGCATGGGGCGCTTCGGCGGCCACGAGCTCGGCTACGGCTCCGACGCCGACGTGCTCTTCGTGCACGAGCCGCGCGACGGCGTCTCCGACGAGGAGGCGGCGCGGGCCGCCTTCGCCGTCGCCAACGAGTTGCGCCGGCTGCTCCAGCTCCCCACCGCCGACCCGCCCCTGCTCATCGACGCCGACCTCCGCCCGGAGGGCAAGAGCGGCCCCCTGGTCCGCACCCTCGCGTCCTACGCCGCGTACTACCGTCGCTGGTCCCTGGTCTGGGAGAGCCAGGCGCTGCTGCGCGCCGAGCCGGTGGCGGGCGACGAAGGGCTCGGCCGGCGGTTCGTCGAGCTGATCGATCCGCTCCGGTATCCCACCGGCGGGCTCGGGCCCGATGGCGTACGCGAAATCCGGCGGCTGAAGGCGCGGATGGAGGCGGAGCGGCTGCCGCGCGGGGCGGATCCCACGCTGCACGCGAAGCTTGGGCGCGGCGGGCTGTCGGACGTGGAGTGGTCCGTTCAGCTGCTCCAGCTGCGGCACGGACACGAGGTCCCCGGCCTGCGCACGACGAGGACCCGGGCAGCGCTCGCCGCGGCTGCCGCGGCGGACCTGATCGCCCCCGAGGACGCGCAGATCCTGGACGAGGCCTGGCTGCTGGCGACCCGGGTCCGCAACGCGGTCATGCTGGTCCGCGGCCGCCCCGGCGACACCTTCCCGGCCGAGGGCCGGGAGCTGGCCGGGGTGGGGCGCTATCTCGGATACGGGCCCGGGCACGCGGGCGAGCTGCTCGAGGACTACCGGCGGACCACGCGGCGGGCGCGGGGTGTGGTGGACCGGGTCTTCTACGAGGGCTGAGCGGGTCGTCGGCGGGGGCTGAGCTCCCAGGTCAGGCGGAGGCGGCCGGCCGCTGTGGCGCCCCCCGCTCGCCTTCGCGGCGGCTGCCCGGGGCCTTGCGGCACGGAGCAACGGGCGGGTGGGCGGGTATCGCGTACGCCGATAGGGCGCAGTCCGGATCCCTGTCCGGTCTGTCCCCCTTCGGCCGCCACCCGCTGCTGATAGACCGGCCGTATGGCCAACCGCTCCAGGACCGCCGCGGCGGGCCTCGCGCTGCTCGCGCTCGGCGTCACGGCGGGTGCCCCGGCCGCCCAGGCCGCAGGTGATGACGACCCGAAGGCCAGGCCTCCGGTCACCATCGAGGTCCGCACCGCCGATCGCGCCCTGTCGGACGGCGCCACGGCCACGTACGCCATCACCGTCCGCAACCACACCGCCCAGCGGCTGCCGCACACCCGCGTCACCCAGATGATGCCGGACTCCCTCCGGCACGTCCGCTCCGAGCCCGCCGGATCCGCCGACGCCACCGGCCGCCAGGTCACCTGGAAGCTGCGGCTGCCCCCGAAGGGCGAGGCGAAGCTGACGATGACGGGTCGCGTCGGCACCCCCGGCGATGACGCCGGCTCCCAGACGCGCGTCGCCCCGCCCTCCGGCCCCGGCAAGGGCGCCGAGGGAGAGGTGGTGCAGGCGGGACACACTGTCGCGCAGCCGGAGCGCCGCGGGCCGCGGGTCTCCACGACCGTGTGCGTACGGGCGAAAGACAAGGGCGACCTGCTCACCTGCGCCACCGCCAGCTCCCCGTACACCAAGGTGTCCTGGCAGGTCAGCCGCGTGCATACGGCGGTGAGCGCCGCCATCGCGCTGCTCATCGGCGGCATCGGCGTGGTGCTGCTGCGCCGCCGCCGCGCGGGCAATGACCAGACGTCGGGGCGCGGCGACAGGCCGTAGGGCTCCCGCCCGGGCAGGCGCTAAGCCGTCGCCTTGACCAGCACCGGCTGCTGCGGAAGGTGATAGACGCTCTTCCCGTACCACGCGTACGCGACCGCGAAGCCGAAGGCCAGGCAGATCATGCCGCCGACCGCGTCCATCCAGAAGTGGTTCGCGGTGGCCATGATCACGAAGATCGTCACCATCGGATACAGCGCGCCGAGGATCCGCGCCCACGGCGCCTTCGCCAGCATCACGATGGTGATGCCGCACCACATCGACCAGCCGGTGTGCATGGACGGCATGGCGGCGTACTGGTTCGAAACGTTCGCCAGATTCCCCGAGGACGTCGAGCCCCAGGTGCCGTGCACCTGGACCGTGTCGATGAAGACGCTGTCCGTCATCAGCCGGGGCGGGGCCAGCGGGTACAGGTAGTAGCCGATCAGCGCGCCGAAGGTGGTCACCGCGAGGGTCAGGCGGATCGCGCCGTAGCGGCCGGGGTGCTTGCGGTACAGCCAGACGAAGACGCCGATGGTGATGACGTAGTGCAGGCTGGAGTAGTAGTAGTTCATCGAGACGACGAGCCAGTGCACGCCGTCCACCGCGTGATTGATCGAGTCCTCGAAGGCCAGCCCGAGCTTTGCCTGGAACGCCCAGATGTCGTCGGCGTGCGCGAGCGCCTTGTCCTCGTGCTCGGGCACCGAGTTACGGATCAGCGAGTACACGTAGTAGCTCACCGCGATCAGCAGGATCTCGAACCACACCCGCGGCGCCCGCGGCGTGCGCAGCCGCTCGAGGAGGCTCCGGCCACCGCCCGTCCGCTCTTCCCGGGACCGGGCAGCGTCAGACTGCGGAGTGACCTTGCGCTCCTCGAGCGTCCTCGCAATCTCTGCTGACCGGGGAGCAACACCCCGGGAAATCGACTGACCCATGACTGAATAGTCTGCCAGAAGCAGGGGACACCCCCGATCATCCCCCGGTCCCGTCCGAGCTCCCCGATCTCGTCCCGGAGTCGGAGTCGCGCACCCCCCGGCCCTAGGGGGACGCCACCCACACGCACGTGTCCCCCGGCAGCCGCAGCAGCCCCTCGCGCACCTCCACCGGCCCGGAGCTCAGCAGTGGCCGCACGCCCGCGGCGGCCGGGAGCTCGACCGTCCGCTCCCCGGTGTTCACGAAGCAGCCGAAGCCGTCCCCGCGCCGGAAGGCCAGCACGCCCTCCGGGGAGTCCTGCCACGCCAGCGGGCCGCGCAGGCGCGGCCGCAGCTTCAGGGCGGCGCGATAGAGCTCAAGCGTGGAGTGCGGGTCGCCCTCCTGCGCCGCCGCGGTCAGCGCGCCCCAGTCCGCGGGCTGCGGCAGCCAGGAGCCGTCCGCGCCGAATCCGTACGGCGCCCGCTCACCCGCCCACGGCAGCGGCACCCGGCAGCCGTCCCGGAGCCCGTCCTGCCCGGTGCTGCGGTGGAAGGCGGGGTCCTGGCGTACGGCGTCGGGCAGGTCGGTGACCTCGGGCAGCCCCAGCTCCTCGCCCTGATATACGTACGCGGCCCCCGGCAGCGCCAGGGACAGCAGCGCGGCGGCGCGGGCCCGGGCCAGGCTCCCGTAACGGGTCCGCGGGCGCACCACATCGTGATTCCCCAGCACCCACGTGGCCGGCGCCCCGACCGCGCCCAGCGCGTCGAGGGACTGGTCGATGGTGGTGCGCAGCTCACCCGCGTCCCACGGGCAGGCGAGAAAGTGAAAGTTGAAGGCCTGGTGCAGCTCATCGGGCCGTACGTACAGGGCCAGCCGCTCCACCGTCGGCGCCCACGCCTCCGCGACCCCCATCCGCTCACCGCCGTACGCATCGAGCAGCTTCCGCCACCCGCGGTGAATGTCGTGCACGCCGTCCTGATCGAAGAACGGCAGCACCTGCTTCCCGATCAGCTTCGCCTGCTCGCCGCGGCCGATGTCGGGCATGCCCGGCGCCTTGACCATGCCGTGCGCGACGTCGACACGGAACCCGTCCACCCCACGGTCGAGCCAGAAGCGCAGGATGTCCTCGAACTCGGCGCGTACCTCCGGGTGCTCCCAGTTCAGGTCGGGCTGCTCGGGGGCGAAGAGGTGGAGGTACCAGGCGCCGTCGGGGGTCCGGGACCAGGCGGGGCCGCCGAAGACGGATTCCCAGTCGTTCGGGGGGTGGGGGCTGGGCGGGCGGAAGTGGTAGCGGTCGCGGGCGGTGTCGCTCCCGACGAGCGCCTCCTGGAACCACGGGTGCTGGTCCGACGTGTGGTTCGGGACGATGTCCACGATCACCCGCAGCCCGAGCCGGTGCGCCTCGCGGATGAATTCCTCGGCGTCCGCGAGCACGCCGTACATCGGGTCGACGGCCCGGTAGTCGGCGACGTCGTACCCGCCGTCGGCCTGCGGGGAGGCGTAGAACGGCGTCAGCCACACCGCGTCGATCCCCAGCCCGGCGAGGTACGGCAGCCGCTGTATGGCCCCGCCCAGATCACCATTCCCGTCCCCGTCCCCGTCCGCGAAGGACCGCACGTAGATCTGGTAGATCACCGCGTCCCGCCACCAGTCACCGGCGGTGGGGGCGAAGGCGGTCTCCTGCTGCGTCATGTGCGTCCTCTCGTGCGGTGATCACCATGGTCAACGCCACGAACCGGGCTCGGGTGACGGTGACGTGACACGAGTGCTACGCCGGGTATCTTCACGTGCGCCGGAGGTCGTCTCGACGGGATTTGGTGGTATTGATGGAGGTTTTGCAGGCGGGGGGCTGGGGTCTGGTCGCCGGTCTGGCGCTGGTCCTCGGCGCCGCGGTCGGGTACTTCGCCCGGGTGCCGCGCGAGGCCGTCGCGCTCGTGATGGCCTTCGGCTCGGGCGTCCTCATCTCCGCGATGTCCTTCGAACTCATCGCGGAGGCCCACGAACAGGGCGGCCTGCTCCCGACCACCCTCGGCGCCCTGGGCGGCGCCACCGCATACACCCTCGCCAACGTCGTCCTCGCCCGGCGGGGCGCGCGCCACCGCAAGCGCTCGGGTGCGATGGCGGGCGCCCGCCAGCCGTCGGAGGAGGCTACGCCGGGCTCCGGCGCCGCGATCGCGCTGGGCGCGGCGCTGGACGGCATCCCCGAGTCGGTGGTGATCGGCGCGAGTCTGCTGGCCGGGGGCGGGGTCAGCGCGGCGACGGTGGCGGCGGTCTTCATCAGCAATGTCCCCGAGGGTCTTTCGAGCGCGGCCGGGATGCGGGCGGCGCGACGCTCGCCGGCGTACGTCTTCGGGCTCTGGGGCGGGATCGCGCTGCTGAGCGGGCTGGCGGCGCTGGTCGGGTACGCGGTGCTCGGCGACGCCTCCGGGACCGTGCTGGCGGCGATCACCGCCGTGGCGGCGGGGGCGATTCTCGCGATGATCGCCGACACGATGATCCCCGAGGCGTTCTCGGATGCCCATCTGCTGACGGGGTTGGTGACGGTGGTGGGCTTCCTGTGCGCCTTTGCGATGTCACATGCGTGACGGGGGCCCTAAGGTGCGGGTGTATGGCTTTCGTTCACAACCGGCACTATCACCGGACTCTGCTACGGCGGCTGCCGCCGCATGTCGATCGCGCGCTGGATGCGGGCTGCGGGAGGGGGGAGTTCGCCGCGAAGCTCGCCCGGCGGGCGGAGCGGGTTGATGCGCTTGACCCCGATGCGGAGATGGTGGCGGCCGCCAAGGCCCGGGCGCCGGGCAATGTTCACGTACGGCAGGCGGATCTGCTGCAGGCCGATCTTGAGCCCGGTGCGTACGACTACATCGACTCCATCGCGGTGCTGCACCACATGGATCTGGAGGCGGCCTTCAGCACGCTGCGCGATGCGCTTGCGCCGCAGGGGACGCTCGCTGTGATCGGCTGCTATCGGGAGGCCACGCCTGCGGATTACGCGGTCGCGCTTGTCGCCTCGCCCGTGAATGCCGTCGCCCGCCTCGCCCACGCCGCCGCTCGCACCGCGCCGGATGACTCGATGCCGGTGGCGCGGCCGAGCACGACGCTGGCGGAGGTGCGGGAGGTCGCCGGGCGGGTGCTGCCTGGGGCGCGGATCGGGAGAAGGCTGTTCTGGCGCTATCTCCTTACGTACCGCAAGCCCGCGGGCTAGATCCAGCTAGATCCCGGTCTTTCAGCCGCCGAGCCCCGCCAGCCGCGACCCGTCGCCCAACCGCGCCGTCAGATCCGCCTGCACCCCGCGCTCCGTACGCAACGCAAGGAAGCGCCCGCGCGCCGACCCGGACGCGCCCCCCGACGCCGTCACCGACGCGACATCGCGGCTGCCCGCCGCGAGCACATACCACTTGCCGGACCGCGACTTCCACAGCACCCCGGCCAGCGCCCGCGGCTCGCGCGCGCCGCAGGCGATCGTGTCGCGGCCCTTCGCCGCCACCGCCGCCTGCGACCGGCCCGGGGGCTGGAAGAGCGCCAGCACCTGCGTCCCCCGCCCCCGCCACGTGTCCGCGCGGGCGCACAGCCACGCCGCCGTGCCGCCCGACTCGGGGAGGGGCTGGCCGGCGAAGGTCCAGGCGTTCACCGAGCGGACGCCCTGGCCGGCCAGCGCGCCGAGGCGGCACGCGGAACGGGCCCACCGCTCGCGCGCGACCGCCGAGCCCGCGGCGCCTTCGGCGGCCTGCGTCGGATTGCCGTACGTCAGCCGCGCGGGCAGCAACTCGCCCAGGTCGGAGACCAGATGCGGCGCGGACCCGGCCCCGGCGGAGGGCCGGGTGCGGAGCTCCAGAGCCTCCCAGCGGGTGCACTGCTTCTGCCCGACGGGGCTCGGTACGGGCGGCGTGACGCCGTCCTTTGTGCGTCGTACTGGCTCGGTGGTGTTGCTGCGTTGCAGCATGTCGCGGGCCGAGACGCCGGAGACCCAAGGGGCGGTGAGATAGCGGACGTTGCCGTCGACGCGGCTCACCACGACCGCCGTGGCAGAGGCGGCGTCGGCGCCGTCCGTACGGGCGAAGTCCAGGGCCGCGCCCTGGCCGGCGGCGCCCTTCGGCTCGGCATAGCGCACCAGCCGCTGGCCGTCGTGGAAGAGCACCACCGCCGCGCCGTCGACATCTCCGGCGAACAGCAGCTGCGGCGCCCCGGCGGCCGGGCCGGCCAGGGTCCCGGGTGTGGCCGACACGCGTACGGAACCGCTGGGCCGGGCCCACACCTTCAGCGCGCGGCCGAGGAGCTTCGTGTCGCCGGTACGGGCCCCGCGGGCCGGCCACGCCGCGAAGTCGGGGCGGGCGGCGGCGCGCCAGTCGTCGCGGCCCGCGTGGGCGAGCTTGGCCGGGTCGAGGGCCTGCTGGGCGAAAGCGTTCTGCGCATACGACGGGGCCGCCGCGTCGTCCGGGTCACCCCAGCCGCCGACGCCGGGCAGCCCGAGCAGCGCGGCGCACGCCGCCAGCGCGGCGGCCGCGGCGAGGGTGGCGCGGGTGTGCTGGCGGCGGCGGACCAGGTCGGTGGGCCTCGCCTGCAGCGAGCAGGGGTCGAACTCGGGGGACCGCAGCAGCTGTTCGTCCCTGCTGCCGGCCGGCAACTCCAGCCCGTCGGCCTCCTCCAGCGCGACGCCCGGCTCCGCCACCCCCGCGGCCGCGAGGAGCCTGTGCGCATCGGCGTCGCTCAGGCCCTCGAGGCCGCGGATCACGTGGGCCGCGCGGGCGGCCGGGGTCAGGGCCGCGAGGGCCTGGTCGAGGGCGAGTTCATCGGAGCCGCCGGAGCGGGGGAAGAGGCGCAGGCCGAAGACTCGGGGGAGGAGCGGGGGCCATTGGGCGGGGCGGGGGAGGCCGAGGGGGCCGCGGGGGCCGCCCGCTGCGAGGGCGGCCTTGATGACCTGCAGCCGTACGTATGCGTACCCGGGGTCCGCGCCGGGGCCGGCCGCTCCGTCCTGCCCGCGGTCGGTGCCGCGCTGGGAGGGGAGCGCCGGGCCGTCCTCGTCGTCGCCCGCGGCCCCGCGGCCGCGGGGGAGGGAGCGCTGGACGATGGCGTGCGCCTGAAGCACGCGGCGGCCGCGCCCGCTGCCTGGCGGGAGGAGCAGGTAGGCGAGCCTGGCGAGGCGCGGGTAGTGGCCGATGAGGGCGGCTTCTGCCTGCTCCAGGTCCACGGGGGTGTGGGTGTCGTCAGGCTGGTCGGATGCGGGGAGGGTGGCTGTCGGCTGGTGGTCCACGGTACGTAGAACGAGTGAATGGTCCGATGGTCACCTTGGGTGGGTGGCTCGGAATGTGCCCGCCCACCCGCCCGTTGCTCCGTGTGACAGGGCGGGGTGGGGCGCCGAAGCGCTCACGCAAGCGCGCCCCCGGGCAGTCCGTGGCCGGAGACAGCAACGGGCGGGTGGGTGGGGCAGGTTCAGCCCTTGTCCAGGTACGCCAGTACCGCCAGCACCCGGCGGTTGTCGTCGTCCGACTGGGAGAGGCCCAGCTTGCCGAAGATGTTGGCGGTGTGTTTGGCCACCGCCCGCTCCGTGACCACCAGTTCGCCCGCGATGGCCGCGTTGGAGCGGCCCTGAGCCATCAGCTCCATCACCTCCCGCTCGCGCGGCGTCAGCTTGCCGATCGGCTGGTCCTGCGTCGAGCGGCGCGAGACCAGTTGCGAGATGACCTGCGGGTCCATCGCCGTGCCGCCGCCCGCCACCCTGCGCACCGCGTCGATGAACTGATCCGCGTCGAAGACCCGGTCCTTCAGCAGATATCCGACCCCGCCGCTGCCGTCGGCGAGCAGCTCACGCGCGTACAGCTGCTCCACATGCTGCGACAGCACCAGCACCGGCAGCCCCGGTCGCTTCGCCCGCGCCGCCAACGCGCACTGCAAGCCCTCGTCCGTCAGCGTCGGCGGCAGGCGTACGTCCACGATCGCGATGTCCGGCTGCTGTTCCTCCAGCGCCCGCGTGAGCTCCGGGCCGTTGTCGACGGCCGCCGCGATCTCGAAGTCGTACGCCTCCAGCAGCCGGATCAGTCCGTCCCGGAGGAGGAAGAGGTCTTCGGCGACGACAACGCGCACGGAATCTCCATCGTGATCATCGTGGGGCCGCCGGCGGGGCTGCTGACGGCCAGTATGCCGTCGAATGTACCGAGCCGCCGTTCGATCCCGCGCAGGCCGGACCCGGAAGCATCGGCTCCGCCGCGCCCGTTGTCGGTCACCGACGCGCGCAGCCGGCCGTCCTCGTACGACAGGTCGAGCCACCCGCGCTCGGCGCCCGAGTGCTTCGCGGCGTTCGTCAGCGCCTCGCTGATCGCGAAGTACGCGGCCGACTCCACCGGCTCCGCGAAGCGGCCCGGCAGGTCCACGTGTACGTCCACCGGCATCGGCATGCGCAGGGCGAGGGCCTCCGCCGCCGGGCCGAGGCCGCGCTCGGCGAGCACCGGCGGGTGGATGCCGCGGACCAGGTCGCGCAGCTCCGTCAGCGCTTCGGCGGAGTCGCCGCGGGCCTTGGCGACCATCTCCTTCGCCTTGGCCGGGTTCTTCTCGATCAGCGCCTCGATGGCGCCGAGGCTCATGCCCATCGCGACGAGGCGCGCCTGCGCGCCGTCGTGCAGATCGCGCTCGATGCGGCGCAGCTCCGCGGCGGAGGTCTCGACCGCGTCGTAACGGGTCTCGGTCAGCCGGTCCACGCGCTGCTGCAGCGCCACGTCGCCGGGCGCGAGCAGCCCCTTGGTGAGCCAGAAGTGCGGCAGCAGCAGGTACTTCTGGAAGTACAGCCCGAACCCGACCAGCGCGGCCGCCAGCCCCGCGGCGGCGAAGGCGGTGGCCTGATCGCTCACGGGCACGAAGCCGAACCACCACGCGCCGCCCATCGCGTCCTTGAGCACGTGCCACAGCCCGGCGGCGAGGGCGAAGCCCTCCAGCGGATAGAAGACGAGTGCCCCGGCCGCCAGTGCGGTCGCGAAGCCGAAGATCATGTCTACCGGCAGCCAGCCCAGGTCCCGCCACGTGGCGCGGTCGGTCAGCATCAGCTTGCAGCGCTCCACCTGTCCTATGACGCCGGTGCGCAGGTCGGGCGGGAAGGGCCGGTACGTGGCCGGGATCCGGACCCCGCCCCATTGCGCGGCGAGCATCCGTCGCACGTTGGCATGCGCCCTGACCAGGGAGAGCACCCAGGGCGTGGTGAAGGCGCCGACGCCGAGCACGATGAAGACGATCGAGATCACGGAGAGGATGAAGAGCGCCAGCGAGCCGCCGATCGCCATCGCCGCGAGCGCGAAGCCGCGGAGCCCGGTCAGGGCCCAGTTCCGTACGCGCATGCCCGCACTCCTCGTCTCCGTATCGCTCACGCAGCCAAGTGTGCCGGTCGGAGGCGGTCGGGGCACGGGTGTCGGGCACCGCAATGGGGGTGTACCTAGGTCTACCGGGCGCCTCAGCTCAGCGGCACGTACTTGTACCCGACCCGCCTGACCGTCACGATCGACCCCCGGTGCTGCGGGCCGAGCTTGCGGCGGAGGCGGGCGATGTGGACGTCCACGGTGCGGCCGTCGCCGACGTGGCCGTAGCCCCACACCGTGCCCACGAGCTGGTCGCGGGTGTGTACGCGGTGCGGGTGCGCGACCAGGTGTGCCAGGAGCTCGAACTCCAGATACGTGAGATCGAGCTGGTCGCCGTCGAGGTGGGCCGTCCAGGTCTCCCGGTCGATCCGCAGGGCGCCGGCGGTCGGGAGGGAAGGGGCGAAGAGGGCTTGCGAATTCGACATGGGGTCTCGGCTTTCACGCGTCGGGTCGTCACGGGTGGACTTCGAGCGCGCGGGTGGGCCCAGATGTTACGAGCGGCCCGCGCGGCGGAACGCGCGGCAACACTCCATGTCGAACTGGTTCTCCTGCCGGGACGGCCAGAACGGCTCCAGGTCGTACCGACCGGGAGCGGTGGTGTGCTGGTGGCTGGCCATGTGCACATTGAAGCAGACCGGTGACGGGATGTGGAGCTCGGCTTCACCTGCGTAGCGGTGCGCCACAGTCAACACTCTTGACACGGCTGGGCACTTGAGCGATTACTTGTCCCTTGAGGCTCGTCGTTGACAACGTTGTCTAAGGAGGGGCAATGGCGCGCACTGCACGCCGGTACAGATACGTCCTGGCGGGGGCGCTCACGCTCGCGCTGCTCGGCCAGGGGGCCGCGGTCGCGGCACCGGATCCCGACGAGGCGCCGAGCGGCGACTCGTCCTTCGCGTCCTCCTTCGAGGACGGCCAGCCGGCGCCCGACTGGAAGAACACCGCCGAGAAGTCGTCCGGCGTCGACGGCGGCTTCAGCTCCGGCTTCCCCGGTGACGTCTCCGACAAGGTCGTCGGGGTCAAGGCCAGCAGCGAGAACACCGGCGCGGGGGAGGTGGCCCGTAATCTCGTCGACGCCACCTCGGCGACCAAGTGGCTGGCGCCCGAGCCCAAGCCCTGGGTGGAATTCGAGCTTGAGGAGCCGGTCAAGGCCGTCAAATACGCCCTGACCAGCGCCAACGACCACGATGAGCGGGACCCGAAGGGCTGGATCCTCAAGGGCTCCAAGGACGGCGACAGCTGGACGACCCTCGACACCCGCGAGGACCAGAGCTTCCCCGAGCGCTTCCAGCAGAAGGTCTACGACATCGGCAGCGCGGACGCGTACGCCCACTACCGTCTCGAATTCACCGCGAACAACGGCGCCGCCGACGCCCTGCAACTCGCCGACGTGCAGCTCTCCGACGGCAGCACCGAGCCGCCCGAGCCCGGCGACATGCGCTCCACCGTCGACAGCGGCCCGGTCGGCTCGCCCACCGCGAAGGGCGGCGTCGGCTTCACCGGCACCCACGCGCTGCGCTACGCCGGCACCCACAAGCCGGACGGCCGCGCGTACTCGTACAACAAGGTCTTCGACGTCGATGTCGAGGTCGGCAAGACCAGCGAGCTCTCCTACAAGGTCTTCCCCGAGATGCAGAAGACCGACCTCAACTACCCGGCGACCAATGTCGCCGTGGACCTCGCCTTCACCGACGGCACGTACCTGAGCGAGCTGAAGGCCACCGACAGCCACGGCGGCGCGCTCACCCCGCAGGGGCAGGGCGCGGCGAAGCGGCTGTACGTGAACCAGTGGAACGCCGTCGCGGCCGACCTCGGCCGGGTGGCCGCGGGCAAGACCGTGGACCGGGTGCTGGTGGCGTACGACTCGCCGAAGGGGCCCGCGCAGTTCCGCGGCTGGGTCGACGACATCTCCATCGCGCCCGCTAAGCCGGTCGAGACCCCCGACCGCTACTCGGACTATGCGTCTACCACCCGCGGCACCATGTCCTCGGACTCCTTCTCCCGCGGCAACACGTTCCCGGCCACGGCGGTCCCGCACGGCTTCAACTTCTGGACCCCGGTGACCAACGCCCAGTCCAAGAGCTGGCTGTACGAGTACGCCCGCGGGAACAACGCCGACAACCTCCCCACCATGCAGGCCCTGGCCGCCAGCCACGAGCCCAGCCCCTGGATGGGCGACCGGCAGACCTTCCAACTGCTGCCGTCGGCGGCGAAAGGCACCCCGGACGTGAGCCGGGAAGGCCGCGCGCTGCCCTTCAAGCACGGCAAGGAGACGGCGAAGCCGCACTACTACGGCGTGACCTTCGAGAACGGCATCAAGGCCGAGATCACCCCGGCCGACCACGCCGCGATGATGCGCTTCAGCTATCCCGGGGATGACGCGAACGTCATCTTCGACAATGTCTCCAAGGACGGCGGGCTGACGCTCGACAAGGACTCCGGGACCTTCACCGGCTATTCGGACGTCAAGTCCGGGCTGTCGACCGGCGCGACGCGGATGTTCGTCTACGGCGAGTTCGACAAGGACGCGACCGAGGGCGAGAAGGTCGGCGACAGCGGCGTGGCCGGCTATATGAAGTTCGGGGACAAGCAGGTCACCCTGCGCATCGCCACCTCGCTCATCAGCGTCGACCAGGCAAAGGACAATCTGAAGCAGGAGATCCCCGAGGGGACGTCCTTCTCGCAGGTCAAGGAGCGCGCGCAGGACGCCTGGGACAAGATTCTCGGCAAGGTCGAGGTCGAGGGCGCGACGCATGACCAGCTGGTCACCCTCTACTCCAGCCTCTACCGGCTCTACCTCTACCCGAACGCCGGGCACGAGAGGGTGAACGGCAAGTACAAGTACGCCAGCCCGTTCTCCAAGGCGGAGAAGCCCGACACCCCGACCGAGACCGGCGCGAAGATCGTCGACGGGAAGGTGTATGTCAACAACGGCTTCTGGGACACGTATCGGACCACCTGGCCCGCGTATTCGCTGCTGACCCCGAAAAAGGCGGGCGAGCTGGTCGACGGCTTCGTGCAGCACTACAAGGACGGCGGCTGGACCTCCCGCTGGTCGTCCCCGGGCTACGCGGACCTGATGACCGGCACCTCCTCCGACGTGGCCTTCGCGGACGCGTACATCAAGGGCGTCGGCTTCGACGCGGAGGCGGCGTACAACGCGGCGCTGAAGAACGCGACCGCCGTGCCGCCGAGCTCCGGCGTCGGACGGAAGGGCATGGAGACCTCGCCCTTCCTGGGATACGCCTCGACCGAAACCGATCAGGGGCTGTCCTGGTCGCTGGAGGGCTACCTCAACGACTACGGCATCTCGAAGATGGCCTCGGCCCTCTACAAGAAGACCGGCAAGGAGCGCTACAAGGACGAGGCCGCCTACTTCCTCAACCGGGCCCGCGACTACGTCCAGCTCTTCGACGACAAGGCCGGCTTCTTCCAGGGCCGCGACCTGAAGGGCGGCTGGCGGGTCCCGAGCGACAAATACGACCCGCGCATCTGGGGCTACGACTACACCGAGACCAATGGGTGGGGTTACGCCTTTACGGCCCCCCAGGACTCCCGCGGCCTCGCCAACCTCTACGGCGGGCGCGACGGCCTCGGCAAGAAGATGGACCAGTACTTCTCGACACCGGAGACCGCGTCGCAGGAGTTCGCCGGCTCGTACGGTGGCGTCATCCACGAGATGACCGAGGCGCGGGACGTCCGGATGGGCATGTACGGCCACTCCAACCAGGTCGCGCACCACGCCACGTACATGTACAACGCGGCCGGTCAGCCCTGGAAGACCCAGGAGAAGGTCCGCGAGGTCATGGACCGGCTCTACACCGGCAACGAGATCGGCCAGGGCCTGCACGGCGACGAGGACAATGGCGAGCAGTCGGCCTGGTGGCTCTTCTCCGCGCTCGGCTTCTACCCCCTGGTGATGGGCAGCGGCGAATA
Source organism: Streptomyces boninensis (assembly GCF_048572725.1). Lineage (NCBI taxonomy): Bacteria > Bacillati > Actinomycetota > Actinomycetes > Kitasatosporales > Streptomycetaceae > Streptomyces > Streptomyces boninensis. The sequence goes on along the minus strand of NZ_CP183837.1, from coordinate 2,401,420 downwards.
CGCCATCGGCTCCCCGCAGTTCACCAAGGCCACCGTCCACCTGGACGGCGGCAAGGACCTGGTGGTGAAGGCGCCGAAGAACAGCCGGAAGAACATCTACGTCCAGGGTCTCAAGGTCAACGGCAAGAAGTGGACCAAGACCGGCCTGCTGCACTCGGCGATCGCCAAGGGCGGCGAGCTCGTCTTCGACATGGGTCCGAAGCCGTCCCGGTGGGGCACCGGGAAGGATGCCGGACCGGTGTCGATCACCAAGGACGACAAGGTGCCTGCGCCGCGCACGGACGCGGTGAAGGGCTCCGGACCGCTCTTCGACAACACGTCGGACACGGGCGGCGAGGTGAAGACCGTCGACCTGCCGGTCGCGGGCGGCACAAAGGCGGTCCAGTACACGCTCACCTCCTCGGCGGAGCCGGGCCAGGCGCCCAAGTCGTGGGTGCTGCAGGGCTCGGCCGACGGCAAGAAGTGGCGGGACCTGGACAAGCGGTCCGGCGAGACCTTCGCCTGGGCGAAGCAGACCCGGCCCTTCAGCATCGCCGAGCCGGGGACGTATGAGCACTATCGGCTGGTGGCCGCGGACGGCGGCGGGACGCTGACGGAGGTGGAGCTGCTGAAGTAGCTCAACCCCTGCGCGGCGGCTCCGCATTGAGCCGCCGCGCAGCGGCCATCGCGTCGCCGAGCGTCACATGATTGACCGCGATGATCGTCGGCAGCCGGCCGCGCGCCTTCGCGCACACCTTGGCCCGCGCTTCGATCACCTTCGCCGTGTTCACCCGGGCCGCCTCGGCCCGGTCCGCGCCGCCCTCCCGCGTCACGAAGTGGTTCAGCAGGAAGATCTTCTTGCTGCGGTCGTCGCCGCCTCGGGCCGGTTCGCAGGTCAGCGACTCCGCGTCGGTCGCCTCGTACGGGGTCTCCACCGCGTAGCGGTAGAAGTTCCGGTACCAGGACATCGGGCCGTCCGCGAACTCGGGGAAGACCACGAGCCGCCGCCCGGAATCCGCCATCTCGCCCAGCGTCGGCCAGGCGGCGCCCGGCTCCGGCGGCCGCTGCAGATACCGCTCCAGGCCCGCCGCCCGGAACGCCTTCCGCGTCGCGTCCGCGCTGACGTCGTCCTGCACCACCAGCGTCACCACGTCCCGCGGATGCGCGTCCAGCCAGCGGCGCAGCTCGCGCAGCTGCGTCGTGAACCGGGTCGCGCCCAGCCGGCAAGGACCGTGGCACAGCCACACGCCCGTGCGCTTCGCGACCACGTCGTCGACCGCCTTGACCAGGGTCCGGCGGGTGCGGGTGGAGATCATCGCGTTGGCGGGGAGCAGCTCGCGGCCGGTCTCCCAGCGGTGCGTGTCGAGCATCAGGGCCCGTACGCCCATGTCCAGCTGGCCGGTGATGGACGGGTCCTGGTGGGCGCCGAGGAAGCCGTCCGCGACCGTCGCCATTGCGTTGTGGGTGCCGATCTGCACCACCCGGTCGTACGGGCGGTCGCACAGCTCGACGCTGCCGTTGCACGGGAGCCGGCCGGCGGCGCCGGTCAGTTCCGCGGGCGGGGCGGCGGGCAGCGCCGTCGGCAGCAGGACGAGCTGCGCGGAGGCCACCGCACCGGCTGCCGTGAGCCGCAGGCCCCAGCGCCGCGGCGAGGCCCGCCGCACCACCGCGAGCAGCACCGTCAGCGCCGCGAGCACGGCCACGCCGCGCCACCACGCCAGCGCCGCGGCCCCGTACAACTCCCGCACCACGTCTGTCAGCAGCGACCGCAGGCTCGGCGGCAGCCCGGAGGGGAGCAGCTCGCCGGGGGCCGGGCCGAGCCACCACAACTCGACGCCGACCAGCGCGCCCGCGCCCGCCGCGGCGCCGCAGATCACGGTGGCGGTGTAGCGCGCGGAGCGGCCCGCGCGGCGGGCGGTGTGCAGGGCGAGCGCGAAGGCGGCGGCGAGCAGGGCGGCCGCGGCGTACGGGGCGTACGGGGCGGTGGCCGCCGCGAACACCGGGCGGGCCGCCGTCAGCCAGGCCGGCTGCTCGCGGGGCGGCGGGGTGGCGGGGCGGTCGAGGGAGGGCGGCTTGGCGTCCTCGGCGGCGGGCTCCAGGGAGTTGAGGAGCGGGTCGAGCATGCGGTCGTAGAGGCGCTGCGCTACGGGTGGGTCCCAGGTCTCGTGGACGAAGGAGCGCAGCGGCGGGCGCAGATAGTCGGTGAGCGGGGCGCCGCTGTTCGCCTCCCACTGGCCGGGCACCTGCTGCAGCTGCCTGGCCAGGGTGGTCAGCCGGTCCGCGGTCGCGGCGTCGGTGTCGGCGCGCAGGGCGCCCAGGTGCTGGCGGGCCACCTGCTCGGCGCCGCCGGCGAGGGGGCGCAGCAGGGTCTCGCGGGAGGGGGCGGGGCCGGTGCCTGCCGCGTAGCCGACGAAGGAGTGGGCGGCGTGCTCGGTGGTCTGCTCCAGCACGGAGGGAGGGGCGAGCAGCGGGAGGTTGTCGATGACGAGGTCGGAGCGCAGCGGCACCCCGGCGGCGCCTGAGCGGAGCTGCTCGCGCACCTCGGGGTCGACGAGCACCTCGTCGTACACCCGCTGGTAGCCGTCGGCGTCGCTCACCGCGCGGGTGTAGAAGGCGGGGTCGGCGATGGTGGCGCGGCAGAAGAGCAGCCCGGTGGTGGCGAGCAGCACCGCGGCGCAGAGCGCGGCCGTGCAACGCGCGATCCATTTGCCACGGCTGCCGTCGTGCTGCCCCATGCGCCCCATGGCCACCAGCCTTGGTGACCTGCGGCGGGGCGGCGAACGGGGCTGCGCCGATCGGTGGAGCGGGACACGCGTAAGGGGCGGCTGCCGGGCAGCCGCCCCTTACGCGTGTCCTATGGGTGCTTACGCGCCGTCAGACCTGCTCGGCCTTCTCCAGCGCCGTGCAGCACGTGTCCACCATCAGCCGCGTCACGACGTACGGGTCGACGTTGGCGTTCGGGCGGCGGTCCTCGATGTAGCCCTTGCCGTCCTGCTCGACCTGCCACGGGATGCGGACCGAGGCGCCGCGGTTGGAGACGCCGTAGGAGTACTTGTCCCACGGGGCGGTCTCGTGCGCGCCGGTCAGCCGGGACTCGACGCCCGCGCCGTAGTTCTTGACGTGCTCGATCGGCTTGTCGCCCTCGCCGAGGGACTCGGCGGCGGTGATGATCGCCTCGTAGCTCTCGCGCATCTTCTTGGTGGAGAAGTTGGTGTGCGCGCCCGCGCCGTTCCAGTCGCCCTTGGCGGGCTTCGGGTCGAGGGTGGCGGAGATGCCGAAGTCCTCGGCGGTGCGGTAGAGCAGCCAGCGGGCCAGCCACAGGTGGTCGGAGACCTCCAGCGGCGACAGCGGGCCGACCTGGAACTCCCACTGGCCCGGCATGACCTCGGCATTGATGCCGGAGAGGCCGAGCCCGGCCTTCAGGCAGTTGTCCAGGTGCGCCTCGACGACATCCCGCCCGTAGATCTCGTCGGAGCCGACGCCGCAGTAGTAGCCGCCCTGCGGCGCCGGGAAGCCGCCCTCCGGGAAGCCCAGCGGCCGCGAGCCCTGGAAGAAGGTGTACTCCTGCTCGATGCCGAACAGCGACTCCTGCGCCGCGAAGCGCTCCGCGACCTCGCGCAGCTCGGCGCGGGTGTTCGACTCGTGCGGGGTCATGTCGGTGTTGAAGACCTCGCACAGCACGAGGATGTCGTCGCCGCCGCGGATCGGGTCCGGGCAGGAGAAGACCGGCTTCAGCACCCGGTCCGAGTCATGGCCCTCGGCCTGATTGGTGGAGGAGCCGTCGAAGCCCCAGATCGGCAGCTCGGCCCCGTCGGCGAGGATCTTCGTCTTCGAGCGGAGCTTGGCGGTGGGCAGGGTGCCGTCGATCCAGATGTATTCGGCCTTGTACGTCACGGCGCCGTCCTTTGCGGGTCAGGAGGTCTCACTACGGCGCACTCTGGCAACCCGCGATTTCTCATCGATTGCTCGACTGTGAACCCCGTGTAACGCAGCCTGCTCACCTGTCACGTACGAGCAGAGAACCGAAACCCAGGCGGTGGACGCGGCTGCTGAGCTCCTCCGGCGTGGCGCCGAGGGCTGCCGCGGTGGCGTCGATGCGCCAGTCGTGGGCGGCCAGGGAGGTGAGGAGGTGGCCGCGGCGGACCTGGTTCTCCGAGAGGCGGAAGGTTTTCAGGTACGCGATGCGGCCGTCGGTGTCGGTGATTGTTTCGCCGATGTGCTGTTCTGTCTGGCGTTCGAATGGGGGCAGGAAGCGCTGCAGCCGGAAGCGGCCCATCCGTCGCACCTGCTCGAAGCTGTAGCCGGTGCCGGTGCCGGTGCCGCCGCCGAGCAGGCCCGCCGCCATCATGCCGTCGTGGAAGTCCGCCCACTCCGACTGCTGCCGCTCGGCCGCGGCGCGCAGCTGTGCGAGCGAGTCGATGGCGCCCTCGTCGATACGGGCCGTGAAGTCGCGGACCGGGCCGACGAAGTGCGCGTAGTGGTAGATCAGCTCGCCGAACATGTCCTGGACGAGGGTGGGGTGCAGGAGCCGGTAGTCGTCCGGGTGCGGGACGGCAAAGGCCGCGGCCAGGGCGTCGGCGGCGTACACGAGGACGCCGCACTGGCCCGGGTGGATCTCGAAGATGCGGAGGGCGTCCTCCAGGTCCGGGATCTGGTCGCCGGCATAGGTGCGCTCGGCGCGCGGGGACAGGCCGCGGGCGACGGCCCGGCGGGACCACTCCTCCCACAGGATCGTGGGGCCGCCGAAGTGCAGCGCCAGGTAGCCCTCCATGGCCAGGTGGAGGGGGAGGAAGCGGACGCGGGTCTTCGTCGCACGCCTGGCCATGCGGCGGTGGAAGTGCAGCCGCATGGCTTCGGGCGGGCCGACCCGGTCGGCGAGCTGGGTGCCGTACGCGGCGGCCGGGGTGCCGTCTGTGGTCCAGTCCGCGATCAGGCCGTGCGGGATGTAGCCGGTGTAGACGGTGCCGTCGCCGACGTCCACGACGCCGGGCCCGCCGTAGATCACCGGGTACAGGCGCAGGTCGTCGATCGGCTGGGCGCGGAGGAGCGGCATGAGGCGGATGGCGCCCCAGACCTGGGCGGGGCCGGTGGTGAGGCCCGAGCGGGCGAGGTCGAGGTGGTGGGCGAGGTCGCGGTCGTGGTCAGTCATCGGCGAGGTAGCTCCGTACCCGGGTGTCGAGGTGGGCCCGCAGCTCCGCTACGTCAGTGCGGCCCGCCGCGAAGCGGGCGAGCTCCACCAGCGCCGGGAGGTCCTCCGCGTTCCGGATGCCCGCGGTCGGGACGGTCGGGGCGAGGCGGCGGACGTCGAAGCCGGTGGCGTCGTAGACCGGGTTGAGGTGGATGACGTCCGTGCGGCCGTCCCGGTCGAGGCGGTCGCGCCAGACGCGCAGCACCTCGGCGGCGAGACCCGGCGGGGCGTTGTCCCAGCCGTCGGAGACGATCAGCAGGCGGGTGGGGGAGCGGTCCAGGGCGTCCAGGATGCGGGTGCCGAGCGGGGTCGGGCCGTACGGGCGGGCGAGGAGGGCGTCCGTGCGGCCGGAGGTCCAGAGTGAGACGTGGCCGCCGGTGAGCGCTTCCAGGAGGAAGTGGGTGGCGACCGCCACCGCGAGGGGGCGGCGGCGCTTCTCGGTGGAGCCGGATGCGGAGAAGCTGTCGTCGAGTACGGCCACCGTGTGCGGCCAGGTCCCGGCCGTGTCGCCTGCCGTCCGGCGGGCCGCGGAGCGCAGGGCGTCGGTGAGCTCGGCGCGGCGGCTCACCCTGTCGTCGAGAGGGAGGGCGAGGACGTACGAGGCGAGCCGGGTCAGCGGCATGGCGCCGAGGTCCGCGGCGATGACGGCCTTGGCCTTGTGCGTACGGGCCGATTCCTGCAGCCGCAGCCGCTCAAGACGGGTCAGGCGCGGCTCGATGCGCTCCAGGAAGGTGCGGCGCGGGATGCCGTGCTTGGCGGCGAAGCCCTCGGCGGTGGTGAAGGGGAGCTCGTAGAGCGCGCCCTGCTCGTAGCGGGCGCGGCGGTAGGCGTCCAGGAGGGGGGGCGTAGCGGACGCGCTTTGTCGGTGCGAAGAGGAAGTCGCCGAGTTCGGCGGATCCGGGCAGGTGCGCGTGCCGGGCCGCGGTCTTCAGGCCCGTGCGGTACTTCACCGCGTCGAAGGCCTGGTCGGGGCGGGTGGAGAGCCAGTCGCGGATGATGGCGCGGGTGCGGCGGTTGTTGATGCCGGCGGCGCGGATGTCGGCGAAGAGGCGGTAGACGCGGGGCGGCGGCAGCTGGGTGAGGCGGCGGGCGATGAGGCGCCCTTCGGTGCGGCGCTGCTCCGGGCCGGCCTCTCCAGCAGTGCGGAGGAGGCGGAGGATGATGCGGGCGGCGTTGTGGTCGTTGATGTCGAGGCTGAGGGTGGCGGCGTACAGATCGCGGTAGTTGCCGTGCACGTAGGCGTGCAGGAAGTCGAGCGAGAGGTGCTGCTCGGCGGCGTCGGAGCGGAACTCGCGCTGGCCGGTGGCGGTGATCGCGGCATTGACGAAGAGCAGCACGTCCTCGGCGGCGATGAGTCCCGCGCGGGTGCCCTGCATGGTCGTGCCGTCCCTTTCCCCGGGGTGTTGCCTGGTTGCTTGCGCCGGCCGGGGAATGAGAGCACGAACTGCGAATCATCGCTTCACAGGCGGGTTCCGGAAGTCGCACTGGAGTCCCGCGGCCGGCGCTGCCAGCGTAGCGCCGGCGTATCTTCGGGGGCGCTTGGTTTTAGCTGGTGGGCCGGGCCGGCGGGTGTCCGGTTCGCTCGGCTACGCGATGCGTGAGACTTTTGCGGGGGAGGTGGCGGCGGATGGCTGACGTGCGGGCTGTCGCGGGTGCCGGCTGCGTGCTGGCTGCCGCCGGGGTCGTACGGGACCGGGTGCGCGGGGTCGCCGGGGTGCCGGTGTCGCTGGCCGCGACCGGGGCGCTGATCGTGATCGCGCGGCGGGCCGGGTGCACGCCCGGTGAGCTCGGGCTCGGGACCGTAGGGAAGGGGCTGCGTTACGGGGCTGCCGCGGCCGGCGTGGTCGGTGCCGGGTATGCGGCGGGTGCCCTGCTGCCTGCCACCCGGCCGCTCTTCGATGACGACCGGGCCGCCGGGACCGGGGCCGGGCTTGCCCGGCAGGCTTTGGTCGAGGTGCCGTTCGGGACCGTGCTGCTGGAGGAGGCCGGCTTCCGGGCCGTGCTGCCCGCGCTCCTGCGGCCCGCGTGTGGGGAGGTCGGGGCGGATGTCGTGGCAGCCGGGCTCTTCGGGCTGTGGCACATCCTGCCGTCGCGGGATCTGGTCGAGGCCAATCCGGCGCTGGCGGGCGCCGCCTCCGGGGGCGCGGCGCCCTCGCCCGCCCGCGCCGCCGTCTCCGCCGTGGTCACCACCGCGGCCGCCGGTGTCGTCTTCGCCGCCCTGCGCCGTCGCAGCGGCAGCGTCATCGCGCCCGCGCTGCTGCACGCCGCCACCAACTCGCTCGGCTATGCCGCCGCCTGGGCCGTCAGGCGTCGCGCTCGCCCTGCCAGTCGAGCTTGAGGCGCTGGGCGCGGGGGAGCTTCGCCACGATCAGGTCGTACGAGTCCTCGATCATCTCCCGGACCAGCCGGTCCGGGACCGAGCCGTCCAGGGTGACCGTGTTCCAGTGCCGCTTGTTCAGGTGCCAGCCGCCGACGATCGACTCCGGGTGCGCGGCCCGCAGCCGCAGCGCCAGCTCCGGGTCGCACTTCAGGCTGACGGTCAGGGGCCGGTCGTCGAGCGTCGTCAGGGCGAAGATCTTGCCTCCGACCTTGAACGTGGACACCTCTGGATGGCGGGAAAACGGGTTCTCCTCGGCGGCGCCATTGAAGTCGAGGCAGGCTTTGCGGAGCGCTTCCGGAGTCATACGGAAAATTATGGCGGCAGGTGTCGATCGGCGTCCCGGCCGTTCGTCGGTGGGGTGAAAGAGCCACTGCGAGCAGGAGGAAATGACATGAGGTACATGCTGCTGATCTGCGGAAACAACGCCCCCGACGCACCGGCGGAAGGCACCGGCACCGCGGGGACGCTGCCGATCGAGGAGTGGGTCGAGAAGTACACGGTGGAGCACGGCGAGGGCCACGGCACCCGCCTGCACGGCGACCGCCTGCGGCCGCCCGGCGACGCGGTCACCGTGCGCGTACGCGGGGGCGAGGTGCTGCGCACCGACGGGCCCTTCGCGGAGACCAAGGAGTACGTCGCCGGGTACGACCTCTTCGAGTGCGACACCCTTGAGCAGGCCCTGACGGCGGCCGCCGAGCATCCCATGGCGGCGGGCGGAGCCGTCGAGGTGCGCGCCTTCTGGGACCCGGCGCCGGGGGAGCCCGAGATCCGGCGCATCCTCGCCGAGCTGGCGGCGGCCGGTGCGGACGGCGATGTGGAGCGGGCGGCGGCCTGCTATGCGCCGGATGCGGTGGTGTACGGGGGCGGTGCGGCCGCGGACCGGGTGAAGGTCTTCGGCGCCGGGGAGCCTCGGGAGCTGCACGTCCAGGCCGACGAGCGCTCCGGCTTCAGCCACGCGGTGGTCGGGCCGTATCGCGTCACCACCGGCTATCGCTCCTTCGGCGAGCAGTGGCGGATCGTCCACCAGCACATTTCGGATGCGTCCTGAGGGAGCGCCGGCCATGAAGTACGTGCTGTTCCTCTGCCCCCCGGCCGGCGGTGAGGACCTCGTCGTCACGGCCGGGACCCGGCTGCGGCCGCCGGAGGATGCCACCACCGTGCGCGTGCAGGGGCATGAGGTGCTGCTCAGCGACGGGCCCTTCATCGAGGCCAAGGAGTACGTGGCCGGGATCGACATCATCGAGGTCGAGAACCTCGACGAGGCCATCTCGCTCGCCTCCCGGCACCCCGCGGCGCTCGGCGGCGGCACCGTCGAGGTCCGCCCCGTGTGGGAGTGAGCTTGTCCCAGGACGTCGAGGCGGCGGTGGCCGCCGCCTTCAAGGAGGAGTGGGGCCAGGTCGTCGCCACCCTGATCAGGGTGACCGGCGACTGGGACCTCGCCGAGGAGTGTGCGCAGGATGCCTTCGCGCAGGCGCTGGACCGCTGGCGCCGCGACGGCGTCCCGCGCCGCCCCGGCGCCTGGCTGACCACGACGGCGCGGAATCGCGCGCTGGACGTGCTGCGGCGGGAGGCGGTGGGGGAGCGGAAGCTGCGGGAGGCGGCGGTGCTGGCGCGTGGCGAGGGGCCGTACGACCAGGACGACAGCGGGGTCGGCGATGACCGGCTGCGGCTGATCTTCACCTGCTGTCATCCGGCGCTGCCGATCGAGGCGCGGGTGGCGCTGACGCTGCGGACGCTCGCCGGGCTGACGACGGCGGAGATCGCGCGGGCGTTTCTCGTACCCGAGACGACCATGGCGCAGCGGCTGGTGCGGGCGAAGCAGCGGATACGGAACGCGGGCATCCCGTATCGGGTGCCGCCCGCGCATCTGCTGCCCGAGCGGACGACCGGGGTGCTCGGCGTCATCTATGTGCTGTTCAACGAGGGGTACACCGCGTCGGCCGGCGCCGATCTGATCCGGCGGGGGCTGAGCGACGAGGCGATCCGGCTCGCGCGGGTGCTGGCGCGGCTGATGCCGGATGAGCCCGAGGCGGTGGGGCTGCTGGCGCTGTTGCTGCTGCACGATGCGCGGCGGGGGACGCGGGTGGATGGGGACGGGGAGCTGGTCACGCTGGAGGAGCAGGACCGGGCGCGGTGGGAGCGGGCGGAGATCGCGGAGGGGGAGGGGCTGCTCGAGGGCGCGCTGCGGCGGGGGCGCCCCGGGCCGTATCAGATCCAGGCCGCCATCGCCGCCTGCCACATGACGGCGGCTACGGCCGAGGACACCGACTGGGCGCAGATCGCGGCGCTGTACGGGGAGTTGGAGCGGCGGGTGCCGTCGGCGGTGGTGCGGCTGAACCGGGCGGTCGCGGTGGGGATGGCGGAGGGGGCGGCGGCGGGGCTTGCGCTGGTGGCGGAGCTGGAGGAGTCGGGGGAGCTGGCGGCCTATCACCTGCTGCCGGCGACGCGGGCCGATCTGCTGCGCAGGCAGGGGCGGTTGGCGGAGGCGGCCGTTTCGTACGAGGCGGCGCTGGTGCTCGTGGAGAACGAGGCGGAGCGGAGTTTTCTGCGGCGGCGGCTGCGGGAGTGCCGATCCGCGTAGGGCATCTCAGTTGTTGAGCTTGCGTACGCGGTCGTCGTTCAGCTCGTCCACCGCGCCGCTCACGTCGCCGATCGTCGCGTAGTCCACCGCCACCAGGTTCACCGGGCGGCCGCGCTCCGCCTCGCACGCGCGGGCTCGCCGCAGCACCCGCTCCTTTGCGTTGATCTCGCCCGCGTCGAGGCGGCTGCCGCCGCCGTTGGTGATGAAGTGGTTGAGGAGGAAGAGGCGTTTGCCGGTGCCGCCGCGGTTGGGGGTGCAGGTCATGTCCTCCGGCTTGCGGAAGGCGAAGGGGGTCTCCATGCCGTAGCGGTAGTAGTTGCGGTACCAGCGGGCCGGGCCGTCGGCCTGCTCCGCGAAGACGACGAGGCGCTTGCCCTGCTCCGTCATCTCGCCGAGCGTCGGCCACGGGGCGTCCGGGTCGGCGTCGGGGGTGTACGCGAGCTCGTCCAGGCCCGCGTCGCGCATGGCGGCGGCCGTCTCCTCGCCGCTGATGCCGTCCTGGATGACGAGGGTGAGGACCTCGGACGGGTTGTTGTCCATCCAGTGGCGGATCTCGCGCAGCTCGGGGACGAGCGGGATCGCGCCACCGCGGCAGACCGCGTGGCAGAGCCAGGTGCCCTTGCGGGGCGGGTCGACGGTGTTGATGACGCTGCGGATCTGCTTGCGCATCGACGGGGTGAAGTCGGATTCGGCGAGGCGCGAGGTGACCTGCTTCGGCGTCTCCCAGCGGTGGGTGTCGATGAGCAGGGCGCGGACGCCGTCGTTGAGCTGGCCGGTGATGGAGGGGTCCTGGAGCGGGCTGATGAACTTGTCCTCGGATGTGGACATCGAGTTGTGCGAGGCGACCTGGGCGACCTGGTCGTACGGGACGTCGCACAGGTCGGCGCGGCCGTTGCAGCGGTGCTCGGACTCGCCGCCGAAGGCGTTCGGGACGAGGACGGCGCCGGCGAGGGCGGCGGCGGTGACGCCGATGGCGCCCCAGCGGTAGCGCGGAGGGAGGGCGGGTTCCGCTTTGGCCTCGGCGGTGCCGGCGGTGCCGGCCGTGTCGGCCGCCTTCGTACGGGCCGTGCGCCGCTGCCACGCCCAGCCGCCCGCGGCCAGCAGCGCGCCGGCGACCAGCGGGAACGCCGCCGTGGTGAGCGCGGTGTCGAACAGCCGCGTCATGGCGGTGTGCTGGAGGTCGGTGAGCAGGCGGTCCGCGGAGTCCGGCCAGCCGCGGGGGGCGGCCATCGCCGTATCGCCGGAGAGCAGCTTGGCGGCCAGGATCAGCGCGAAGGCGAGGGCGCCGCCGCCGGCCAGCGCCAGGCCGAGGCGCTTGAGACGGCGGCCGGGGGCGGGCGGGCCCGCGAACCACAGCGCCGCGAGGGCGGCGCCGCCGAGCAGCGCGGCGATGGTCTGCACCCAGCCGAGGCCCAGCTTGGTGAACGCGCGCGCCTGCCGCACCGGGGCGAGGCCGTCGCGGCCGTCCTCGCCGCCGCGGTCGAGGTCGGCGGTGAGGTTCCAGGTGGAGCCGTCGGCGGAGTCGCGGAGCTGGGCGGCGGCGGTCTTGCGGTCCTTGGCGAACGACACCGGGCCGACCTCGGCGAGCGCGGTGGCCAGGTCGCCGCTGGCGAGGGCGGTTTCGACGCGGGGGCGCAAGGGCTTGCGCTCGGCCGGCGGGACGGCGCTGAGGAGCGCGTCGGCGGCGGCGTCCGCCTGGGCCTCGGTGAGGTCGAGGGTGGGGAGGCCGTCGGGGCGTTTGCCGTCGGCGATGCGGTCGACGGCGGCGTCGAGCTCCTGCTGGAAGGCGCGGTAGTCGGGGGCGGGCTTTTGCTGCAGGCCCGCGACGGTGTCGGCGAAGTAGATGTGGCCGAGGTCGCCGAGGTTGTCGAGGACGGGTTTGAGGTCGACGGTGAGCTTCAGCTCGTCGGTGTCGCCGCGGAGGTAGCCGACGGCCTGGCCGATGACGTCGTTGGCCATGGCGCGGGTGGTGGAGGGCGGGAGGACGGTCTTGAGGTTGGCCGTGACTACTGCCTGCGGCACGGGGAGGCGGCCGAGGAGGCTGCGGGTGACGTCGGAGGCTTCGGGGTCGACGAGGACCTGGTCGTAGAGGCGGTCGTACGTGTCTTCGGTGTCGAGGACGTCGCGGTAGTAGGCGGCGTTGGCGACGGTCGAGCGGGCGGTGCCTGCGAGGACCAGGACGACGGTGGCGAGGACGGCGACGAGGGCGGCGGTCCATCGTAGGGCGGTCGTGGTCCACGCGGGTTTGGTCCAGGCACTCACGCCTCCAGGTAAACATGCGCTGGGCCTGCGCACCTATCTGTTGCGCCCTGGGCGCGGGCTGTTTCCTGCGCTGCGCGCGGAAGTCCTCAAACGCCGGACGGGCTTGATGGCGCGGGGGCCGGGTGCGGGGTGTGGTTAGCGGTGGGCGGTGACGACCCAGGCTGGGGCGCGGAGGAGGACGCCGTTCGGGGTTTCGTACGGGGTGAGGGCTGTTCGTAGGGCGGCTGCGGCCTTGGACCTGTCCTCCTGGCTTGCGTCCTTCAGTAGTGCTGCGAAGGATGGGCTGGTCAGGCGGAAGGCGGCGGCGTCCTCGGCGTTGGTGCCGGAGACGGCGGACTCGTCGACCGGCTCCAGGGCGATGTCCGTGAAGCCCGCGCCGCTCAGGAGCGTCCTGACGCGGTCGGGGTCCGCGAGGGAGTGCGGGCCGGGGGCGCCGGGCTCTTCCGGCTCGTCCGGGGCCGTGTAGGGGGCGATGGCGTCGCGGGGGACCTGGTAGTACTCGCTGCCGGAGGGGTCGCGCCAGCAGGCGAAGGCCAGCCGGCCGCCGGGGGCCAGCGCGCGGTGCACTCGCGTGAAGGCGGTGTCCGGGTCGTCGAAGAACATCACCCCGAAGCGGCTGATGGCGATGTCGTACGCGCCCTCGCCGAGGTCGTCCTGCTGCACGTCGGCCTGCCGGAAGGTGACATTGCGCTGCCCGTCGGCGCGGCCGCGCGCCGTCGCGAGCATGGGCCCCGAGATGTCGACGCCGGTGACCTGGCCGGACTCGCCGACCGTGGCCGCCGCCACCAGGCTCGTCTGCCCGCAGCCGCAGCCGAGGTCCAGCACCCGCTCGCCCGGCCGCAGCGCGGCGCCGGCCATCAGCCGCGGTGTGTAGCGCTGCAGCAGCGTGTCATAGCGGTCGGCTTCGTCCGCCCAGCGCTGCCCGCCCTCACCGTTCCACGCTTCGGTCGCCTTCTCGTTGGCCACGAGCTCCCCTCCCAGGTGCCTCCGCGCCGCCCGCGGTGCCGGGCGGGCACAGCGAACCGTACCCGCCCGGGCCCGGCGATCACAGGACCGCGGTGTCAGCCGAGCTCTACCCCGGCGCGGGGGAGCAGGCCGCGGATCATGTGGCAGGTGATGTTGGACGGCGGGTGCACGCCGATCCGCTCTGCCGTGCGGCGGCAGACGGAGTTGGTGGCCTGCTGTGGTGTGTACACGCCCGTGTCGAGCAGGGCTATGGCTATCCGCATCGCTTTGAGCTTGCGGTTGTGCGATACATACCACTCCCGGGGGCGGCCGGCGGGGAGCGGCTTCTTGCGTAGGGGCGCGAAGGGCTGGGTGCTCTGGGTGGACTGGCTGGACCTGATGCTGAACAGGGGCGTCGGGGCGTGGGCCACGGTCATGGGCTGCCTCCTCGGCGTCGCGAGCTGTATCTCAATGGTACCGCTCGGCACTGACAAACGGCCCTGGTCAAGCGGGAGTTCGGGATGTTTGTTCGAGTTGGGGCGGGGGTGTGCTCGGGTGGGTTGGGGAGGTGGTGGCGGAGCGGGTCAGGAGGAGGGCTGCGGCGGTTGGTTGCAGGGCGGCGATGGCGAGCAGCAGGGCGTACGGGGGGAGAGGGCCGGCCGCGATGCCCACGAGGGCGGCGCCGAGGGCGCCTGCGGTCACCTTCAGGCCGGCGCCGACGGTGAAGACTTGCGCGTGCGCGCCGGGCGGGGCGTGGTCGGCGCGGATGCGGAGGGTGGCGGTGAGGAGGGGGCCGTCGCAGGCTCCGGCGAGGGCGAAGAGGGCCAGGCAGGCGGCGTACGGGGCGGTGAGCGCGGCCGCGGCGAGGGCGGCGCCGGTGCCGAGGAGGCTGTAGGCGGCGAGGCGGGCCGCGGTGACCCGCGGGGTCCAACGGGTGAGCGCCGCCGAGCCGGTGAGGGCGCCGACCGCGAAGCAGGTGAGGAGGGTGCCGCCGCCGCCCGGGTAGTCGCGGTCCGCGCCGAGGAGCACGGTGGCGAGGGCCAGGCCGCCGATGCCCAGGTAGGCGAGGGAGGTTGCGAGGGTGGCGGTGCGGAGGGGTGGGGTGCGCGCGATCGCGGTGATGCCGGTGCGCATCTCATGGGCGATGGCCCGGGCTCGGGGGGCGCGAGAGTGCTGCTCGGCGCCGGTCGCGTCGGCGGGTGCGGTGCCGTCCGGGCCCACCCGTCCCGCCGTGCGGGACGCCTGCCCCCGGACGGCGGGTGGGTGTTCCGGGGCGGTGGGCGGGTGTTCCGGGGTGGCGCGTGAGTGCCGGCCGGAGCGGGTCGCGTCGGCGGCTGCGGTGCCGTCCGGGCCCACCCGTCCCGCTGTGCGGGACGCGTGCCCCCGGACGGCGGCCGGTGGGTGCTCCGCGTTGAGTCGCGGCAGGCTGGTGGCCAGGGCTGATGCCAGCAGGGCCGACGTGGCCAGCAGGAGTGTCGCCCAGCTCGCGCCCAGCGTCGTGGCCGCCACCGTCACCGCCGCCGGGGCGATCAGGCCCGCGACGTTGTACGTCGCCGCGTCCAGCGCGTACGCCCGCTCTCGCCTGCCGCCCGGCGGCAGTCCGCTCAGCAGGCTCGACAGGCCGCCGGTCACCGCCGGGCCGCAGGCGCCGCCGAGCGCCGCGGCGGAGACCACCAGCGGCGTCGGCGCCGCGCCCAGCCCCGCCGTCACCACGGCTATCGCGCCGGCGAAGCCGAGCAGCGCCGGGGCGTAGAACCAGCCCGGCCGCCGGGCCCGCGCGGCCAGCGCACCCGCGAGCGGCGCCGCGACCACGTGCGGCACCATCCACGCCGCGAGCACCGCCGCGCCCGCACCCGCGCCGCCCGTACGCGCGAGGGAGAGCAGCGCCACCGCCACCGGCATCCCGTCGTCGGCCAGCCGCGCGCACACTGCGGTGGCGAGGTAGCGCTTCATCGCTGCATCCCGGGGGCTCCTGGCTCCTCAATGGCGTAACGGTTTATTAAAACAACACGTTACCGGCTACCCTCGCCCCATGACCACCGACGGCTTCCGCCCCGCCCAGCGGATCCTCGATCTCGCGAACGCCGTCCGCGCCAACCCCGCGCTCGACCGCACCGCCCTCGCCGCCGTCCTCGCCGCACACGGCGAGACCCCGGCCGATCTCGCGGATTTCGACGACGCCGCCGCGCAGGCATTGCGCGCCGCCATCCGCCGCCTCACCGACGACGTCCTCGCCGCACCCGACCCCGACCACGCCGCCCACGCTCTCAACGCCGTCTTCGACGAATCCGGCGCCCGCCCCCGCCTCACCCGCCACGGCGGCGACCACCCCTGGCACCTGCACACCGACCGCGGCGACGACGCCGGCTGGGCGGACTGGCTGCTCGCCTCCAGCGCGCTCGCGCTCGCGCAGATCTTCACCGAGCACGGCCGCCCGGCCTGGGGCGAGTGCGCGGCCCCGGACTGCACCCGCCTCTTCCTCGGTACGGGCCCGGGCGCCCCGCGCCGCTACTGCTCGCCCAGGTGCGCATCCCGCACCCGCGTCGCGGCCCACCGCCGCCGGCACGGCTGACGCGTCCGCGGCACCGCCGCAGCCGGCGGTCGGCCAGGCCCGTTCTGTCATGGCTGGGTAGACTTTCGTGGCATATGACCGCACAACCGGCAGCCTCTGCTCCCGCACCCCACCCCGACCCCGCCGTGCACGCCAGGCGCTGGGTCATCCTGGCGATCCTCTCAGGCAGCCTGCTGCTGATCGGGATGGACACCACGATCCTCAATGTGGCGTTCCCCTCCCTGGTCGAGGACCTCCAGCCCGGCTCGGTCGAGCAGCTGTGGATCATCGACGCGTACGCCCTCGCCATCTCCGGACTCCTCGTCACCGCGGGCGCGTTCGGCGATCGCTGGGGCCGCAAGCGGCTGCTCCTCGCCGGCTTCGCGCTCTTCGCCCTCGCCTCGCTCGCCGCCGTCTTCGCCACCGCCGCCTGGCAGGTCATCGCCGCCCGCGCGCTGCTCGGCGTCGGCGGCGCGGCGATCATGCCCTCGACCCTGTCGATCCTGCGCGACACCTTCGTGGACGCCAGGGAGCGGGCGTTCGCGTACGCCGTGTGGACCGCCGTCATCGGCGGCGGGCTGGCGCTCGGACCGGTGGTCGGCGGGCTGCTGGTGGAGCACTTCGGCTGGCAGTCGGCGTTCCTGCTCAACATCCCGGTGGCCATCGTCGTGATCGGCCTCGGCCTGTGGCTGCTGCCCGAGTCCCGCTCGCCCCGTACCGGCAAGTGGGACTGGCCCGGCGTCGGCCAGTCCATCGTCGGCATGGTCGCGCTCGCCGGCGGCATCAAGCAGCTGGGCAAGTCCGGCCTCGACTCGGCGCTGCCATGGGTGCTGCTGGCGGTGGCCGCGGTGGCCCTGACGGTCTTCGTACGCCGCCAGCTCCGGCTCGCCAACCCCCTGCTGGAGGTCCGCCTCTTCAGCAATCCCGCCTTCGCGGTGTCGGCCGGCGCGATCTTCCTCGGGATGGTCGGCCTCGGCGCGGTGATGTTCCTGCTGACGCAGTGGTTCCAGTACGCCAAGGGCTACTCGCCGCTGCAGGCCGGGGTGCGGCTGCTGCCCGCGCCGATCGCGCTGATCGTCACCTCGGTGGTGACACCGCGGCTGATGCAGCGCTTCCAGGTGCGGAAGGTGATGGCGGTCGGGCTGCTTGTGATGGCGATCGGGCTGGCCGTCCCGTACGCCGTGCAGCGGTCGCCGCTCTTCGGCGACACCGACCTGAACTACCCGACCATGGCGACCTCGCTCGCGCTCCTCGGCCTCGGCGCGGGGGTGGCGACTACGGTCGCGTCCGTGACGCTGATGTCCGTAACGCCGAAGGACCACGTCGGCGGGGCCGCGGCCATCGACGAGACCTGCTACGAGCTGGGTGCCGCGATGGGGGTGGCGATTCTCGGGTCGGTGACGGCGGCGCTGTACCGGAGCCGGCTCCCGGACGGGCTGCCGGGCCATGCGCGGGACTCCGTCGGCGAGGCGGCGCACGCGGCGAAGGAGATGGGCGGGCCGGCCGGGCACGAGCTGCTGGCGGCGGCGGGGCACGCGTTCACGCGGGGGATGACGCCGGCGTTCGTGGCGGCGGCGGTGCTGTGCGTGGCGGCGGCCTGGCTGACGTGGGCGCGGATTCCGGCGGATGTGCGGCCTACGGACAACGCGCACTGATCGCCGTCAGGTGTAGGGCAGCAGCTCGTACGACGGGTCGTCGGTCGGGGCGATCGCCGTCCCCCGCCGCGCGTACGCGTCGGTGAACTCGACCGGCCGCGTGAACCGCAGCGCCGCATAGTCGCCGCCGTCGCCGCCAATGGCGTAACCGGTGCGGACCAGCCCCTCCGAATGGCTCGTCTCATCCACCGACGCGAAGCCCTCCGGTGCCGCCCACGTCCCCGACGCATGCCACTGCTCATGCAGCTCAAGCCGCCCCGCCTCGGGACAGAACCACCGGAAGCGCGCCACATGCAGCCCCCCGGACGCGCTCGACCACACGCTCCAGCCGCGACCATCGGGGAGAAACCCCAGGTCGCTGGTCTCTATCGCACCGGTGTCGTACGGAAGGCTGCTCCAGTGGCCGATGAGGGCAGGGTCGAGTGTCACCCCAAGAGCCTCCCCAGGGATGGGGGTGGAGTAGTCTCAGGACAGGAATTGAACATGTTCAAGTTCGACTCCGAGGGTCCGAGGGGGATGCGTGATGTGGGTGCTGGTCCATCTCATCGTGGCGCTGGGCATGCTCGTCGTGGTGCCCGCCGGGCTGCGCCTGATCGGCGACCCGGCGCTCGACCGGGCGCGCGGACTGTGGCCGTACGCCGCCGCCTTCGGCGCCGCATCGCTCTGGCTCCCGCGCGGCGCCCCCGCCACCGCACTGGCCGCCGTATACGGCCTGGCCACCCTCGCCCTCGCCCTGCACGCCCCGCGCCGCCTGCTCGCCCGCCGCGAGCTCACGCCCGCCGAAGTCGCGGTCCTGACCGCCCTGGTGACCCCGGCCGTCGCGGGCACGGCGCTGGTCGCGGAGCGCGCGGGCCACGAGCTCTTCGGCTTCTCGACCGCGATCCTCGCCCTCACCGTGCCGCACTTCCACTTCGCGGGCTTCGCGGCGGCGCTGGTGGCCGGGCTGTGCTGCCGTACGACGTCCGCGCCTGGTGCGGTCGCGCGGCTGGCCGGGCTGAGCGTGCCGCTGGGCACGCTGCTGGTGCTCGCCGGCTACTTCGTCAACGACTGGGCCGAGCTGGCGGGCGCGCTGGTGCTGACCGCCGGGATGTTCGCGGTGGCGCTGCTGACCTGGCGGGACGTACGGCCCCGGGCGGGCGCCGGCACCCGTACGCTGCTCGCGGTCTCCGCCCTCGTCCTGCCCGCCACGATGCTGCTCGCGCTCACCTGGGCGCTCGGCGAGGCAACCGGCCTCCCGCACCCGGGACTCGGCTGGATGGCCGCAACCCACGGGCTCGGCAACGCGCTCGGCTTCGCCCTCTGTTCGCTACTCGCCTGGCACCGACTGACCAAGGAGGCACCCCTGCCATGACCGCCACCGAGACCACCCTCACCTACGCCGAGGTCGGCGCCACGCGCACACTCCCGCTGCCCGCGGGCTACAACCACCTGCGGGTACGCGCCCGCATCGGGGACGGCGAGGCGGTCTACGCGACCGCCGTCGACGCCGTACTGAGCTGGCGGATGCACCGCGCCTCCGGCGCCCGGGTGACGGCCGAAGGACCGGCCGCGACCGGCGAGCGGGCGACCGTGTCGCTCGGGATCGGTCCGCTGGCCTTCACGGCGCCGTGCGAGGTGGTGTGGGCCGAGCAGGGGGAGGCGCGAGGCGGCTTCGGGTACGGGACGCTGCGCGGGCATCCGGAGAGGGGGGAGGAGGCGTTCGTGGTGGAGCGGGAGGCGGATGGCGCGGTGTACTTCACCGTCACCGCCTTCAGCCGTCCGGCGGTCTGGTACGCGAGGCTGGGCGGGCCTGTCGTCCCCGTGCTGCAGCGGCTTTACGCCCGCCGCTTGGCGCGTACGCTGCGGCGGCTGGCGGCGGCCGAGGGCTGAGCCGGCTCGGCCGGGTCGCGTACCGGCTCCGGCAGCCGCAGCGTGAGCAGCAGGGCCGCCACCGGGAAGGCGAAGAGCGTGGCGAGGGCGGCCGAGAGGCCGGCGTGGTCGGCGAGTTGGCCGAGTGCCGGGCTCGCCACGCCGCCGACGCTCACCGCGAGGCCGAGGGTGACGCCGGCGGCGGTGCCGGTGTGCCCCGGCACGTACTCCTGGGCGAGGGTGACCTGCACGCTGAACGGCAGGTAGAGGCCGAGGCCGAGGAGGACGGCGGCGGCGGAGGCGGCCGCGGGGCCCGGCGCGAGGAGCAGCGCGGCGAGGCCGGGGAGGGCGAGCGCGTAACCCACCCGGACCGCGGTGACCCGCCCCCGCCGGTCGGCGAGCCGCCCGCCCAGGACGGTGCCGAGGGCGCCGGCGGCGAGAAAGAGGGTGAGCGCGGCGGTGCCCTGCGCGCGGCTGCCGTCCAGGTGGCGGGTGACGTAGAGGGAGAGGAAGGACGCGACGCCGAAGAAGCAGATGGAACGGCAGACGACGACTGCGGAGAGGCGGCGGAAGGCGGGCCAGTTCTGGAGGGCGGGGGAGACAGGGCGCGGTGCCGGGACCGAAGGTGCCTTTCGCGGCTCCGCCGCCCGCCCTCGAACCGCCACCAGCGCCACCCCGGTCACCACCGCGGGTATCGCCAGCAGCGGCGTCGCCCCCAGCCCCCACACGGCCAGCACCGGCGTGACCAGCAACGGCCCCGCCGCATAGCCCAGATTCCCGCCCACCACGAACCAGCTCATCGACCCCGCCGACCCCCCGGCCGCCGCCCGCGCGGCCCGTGCCGCCTCCGGGTGGTACGCGGCCACGCCCAGCCCCGACAGCGCGATCGCCAGCCAGGTGAGCGCGTACGTGGCGGAAAGCCCCGCAAGGCCGACCCCGACACCGGCCGTGACCACACCCGCGGGCACCAGCCACCCCAGCCCCCGCCGGTCGGTGAGCACGCCGAAGGCGGGCTGCACGACGGACGACAGGAAGGTCGCGGCGAGGGTGATCCCGGTGGCCGCCGCGTACGTGTAGTGCCGCTCGGCGACAAGGAAAGGGATGAGGGCCGGGACCGCCCCCTGATAGACGTCATCGACGGCATGCGTGACGGACAGGGCGGCGAGGCGGGCGCGCGGTGAGGCTCTCATAGAGAGCGATCATTGCCCGCGCGACCCCTGGCCTGCTTTCCGTAAACTGCCAGACTATGTCGGAGATCCGCCACACCCCCGTGGCCACCACCGCGAGCCGCGAACTGCCCGGCGGCACCGGCACCGGCCCGCACCACCACGACGAGCACCAGATCGTCTACGCCAGCAGCGGCGTTCTCAGCGTCTCCACCGACGCCGGCGTCTGGGTCACCCCGGCCAGCCGCGCCATCTGGATCCCGGCAGGCGCCGTCCACGAGCCGCGCGCCTACGGCCGTACGATCCTGACCACGGTCGGCATGGGCGACGCGAACCCGCTGGGCCTCCACCACCCGACGGTCCTCGCCGTGAGCCCCCTGCTGCGCGAGCTGCTCATCGCATACGCGGAAGGCGGGACCCCGGCCGACACCCCACAGCGCCGCCGCCTCCGCACCGTCCTGCTCGACCAGATCCGCGCAGCCCCCGCCACCCAGCCGCTGCACATCCCCGCGCCGCACGACCCCCGACTCGCGGCAGCCGCCGCACTCCTGGCAGCCGACCCGGCGTACTCGATCGCCGAACTGGCGACCCGCTGCGGCGCCGCCACCCGCACTCTCTCGCGCCTCTGCCGCGACGAACTCGGCATGACCTTCCCCCAGTGGCGCACTCAGGTCCGCCTGCACCTAGCCCTGCGCCTCCTGGCCGAGGGCGAGTCGGTGACGGCGGTGGCGATGCGCTGCGGCTGGTCGACGCCGAGCGCGTTCGTCGACGTCTTCCGCCGGGTGATGGGCTACACCCCCGGCAGCAGAAGCAGCAGCCGCCGCCTCACGCCGACCGCCACGTCTCCGTGATCACCACCTCCCGCAGCGCCCACGCGTCCCCCGACCGCACCGCGGTAAAGGCGTAGTGCCCGCCCGCGACGAAGTCGGGCGCGGTGGCGCCATTCCGCTTGCTCACCATCGGGTTGACGTAGTCGGCCCGCACCGTGGCCAGCTCCGCCGGCTCGCCCTTCAGGCGCGTGACGCGATTGACGATCAGATGCTGGCGTACGGGAAAGAGGCCCATCACCTCGGACAGCCAGGTGGCCGCCTCGGTGGCGGGTCCCGCGATGCCTCCGGCACCGGTGTAGTCGGCGCGCCCGCCGGGCGCGAACAGACGCTGGTAGGCCTCCCAGTCGCCGGAGTCCACCGCAACCGCATAGGCGGAGACGAGGTCATCGACGGCGAGGCGGTCCAGCAGGGCGGCGAGTTCCATGCGTTGGGTCACGAGGGCAGTCTCATGGATAAGTGGGGAGAGTCACAGACAGCCGCACGACCCCTGTGGCAACTTCAAGTGCGCTACGCGTCAGTAGAGTTACCGTCCGCACCCGGAGAAGGGTCGAATGAGCACCTCAGACGTCATGACGCTCCACCTCCCCGACGACACCGTCGTCCAACGCGCCCGGCACGAGCTCCGCACCGACGGCTGCACCGTCCTGAAGGACTTCGTACCGCCGTCGCACCAAGAGGCACTGCGCGCCGAGTGCGCGGCGATGGCACCCGATGCGTACTTCGCCGCCGAGACGGTGAACGTCTACAACACCGACGTAAAAGAGGCCGCCGCCCTCCCGCCCGACCACCCGGGCCGCCTCACCTTCGACCGCGGCAACGCCTTCGTCGCCCGCGACCGCATCCCCGCCGGCTCACTCATCGCGACGCTCTACGCCGACCCGGCCTTCCAGTCCTTCATAGCCGCCTGCTTCGAGCTCCCGCAGCTCCACCAACTGGCCGACCCGCTCTCCGGCCTGGTCCTCAACGTCGTCGAACCGGGCATGGAACACCCCTGGCACTTCGACACCAACGAATACACCGTCAGCCTCCTCACCCAGCAGCCCGAAGCGGGCGGCGACTTCGAGTACTGCCCGGGCATCAGATCGGCCGAAGCCGAGAACTTCCCCGCGGTCGCCGAGGTCCTGGCCGGCGGCGGCACCCCCCGCCACCTCGCCCTCCGCCCCGGCGACCTGCAGCTCTTCAAGGGCCGCTACTCCCTCCACCGCGTCAGCCCGATCAAGGGCCCCACCGCCCGCCACTCCGCGATCTTCGCCTACAGCGAGCGCCCCGGCGTGATCGGCCGCCCCGCCCGCACCCGCCAGCTCTTCGGCCGCGCCCTGCCCGAGCACCACGCCGCCGCGGTCCGTACCGACGGCCTGCTGGACTGAGGAGAGACGTGTCCGCGAAGGCCTCGTTCGACCACATCTACACACAGCCCGACCCGCGCACTTACTTCCGCGTCTTACGCACCCTCGACTACTGCATCCCCCAGCTCGCCAAGCCCTACTTTGCCAAGCTGATCCAGGAGCGCTCCCGCGGCGGCACCCCGGTCCGCGTCCTCGACATCGGCTGCTCGTACGGCATCAACGCCGCCCTGCTCAAGTGCGACAGCACCATGGACGAGCTCTACGACCGCTACGCGGACGCGCGGGACGCGGATGTCCTGACCTTGGACCGCGAGTTCGTGCGTCGCCGCACCGCGCCGGCCGGCCGGGTCCGCTTCACCGGCCTGGACGCCTCAGCGGAGGCCCTCGCGTATGCGACGCAGGCCGGCTTCCTGGACGCCACGGTGCACGCGGACCTGGAGCGGCAGGCCCCGACCGCTTTGCAGAGCGGGCGGCTTGCCGGGACCGATTTGGTCATTTCGACCGGCTGCGTCGGGTACGTAACGGAGCGCACGCTGATGCGGGTCATCGAAGCGCAGGGCGGCGGCCGGCTGCCGTGGATGGCGCATTTCGTCCTCCGCATGTTTCCTTTCGCTCCGATCGCGGGGGTCCTGTCGCGCCTCGGGTATCACACAACCCAGGTTGAAGGAGTCTTCAAACAGCGGCGGTTCGCCTCCGCTGAGGAGCAGACTCAAGTCCTGCAGTCGATGTCCACCGCCGGCGTGGACGCACACGGCCTGGAGGCAGAAGGCTGGCTCCACGCCCAGCTCTACGTCTCCCGCCCTCACAACGAACCAGGAGCATAAGTAAAAGTGACTACCTTCGCCGCCGCCGAAGACCACCTGCCACGGGTCCCGCTACCCACGCTGCAGGAAAGCTGCGACCGCTTCCTGGAGTGGTGCGCGCCGCTGCTCACGCCCGCGGAGTTGGCTGCCACCGAGGCCGAGGTGGCGGCCTTTGCGGCGGGGCCCGGGCCGTTGCTGCACAAGGCGCTTGCGGCGTACGACGCCGCGCCTGGGGTGCACAGCTGGCTCGATACCTTTTGGCCGTACCGGTATCTGGGGCGGCGGGACCGGATTGCGTTGAACGCGAATTTCTTCTTCCTCTTTCAGGACACGGGGGAGGAGCAGATTGCGCGGGCCGCGGGGCTGATTGCCGGGGCGCTGGCGTATAAGGCGCGGGTGGATGACGGGTCGCTGGAGCCGGTGGTGCTGCGTGGGCAGCCGCAGACGATGGTGCAGAACCGGTATCTGTTCGGTACGACGCGGATTCCGGGGCTTGAGCGGGACAGCGTGCGGGTGGCGCCCGGCCGGCACATTGTGGTTTTCCATGGCGGCGAGATGTTCCGGATGGAGGTCCTCGCGGAGGACGGCACACCGTACGATCTCGCTTCGCTCGCGGCTGGGCTGAGGGTGGTTCGTGCGGGGCGGGGTGGGGAGTCCGTCGGGTCGCTGACCTCCATGGCGCGGGCGGAGTGGGCTGCGGTCCGGGAGGAGTTGCTCGGTCACAGCGCGGCGGCGGTGGAGGACGTGGAGACCGCGTTGTTCTGCGTCTGCCTGGAGGACTTCGCGCCTGCCGGCGTCCAGGAGGCCTGCGATGAGTTGCTTTACGGCGACCGGGGGAATCGGTGGTTCGACAAGGCGGTGTCGTTTGTGATCTTCGCGGATGGCCGCGCCGGTATCAATATCGAGCACTGCGAGCTGGACGGCACGACGATCCTCGCCTTCACCGACGCGCTGCTGTCGGCGGAGCCGCCTTCCCCGCCTTCCGGCGGGGTTTCCCGGGAGGTGGCGGTGGCGCCGGTTTCGTTTCAGGTGGACGAGGGGCTGCGCGCGAAGGTGCGGGCGGCGGCTGCCGACTTCGCCGCGTACGGGGCGGCCACCGCGACCCGGACGGTGGCCTTCGCGGACTTCGGCGCGGAGGACGCCAAGGCGTTGGGGATGTCGCCGGACGCCTTCGTCCAGCTTGCGTATCAGCTGGCGCATCGGCGGGCTAAGGGGCTTGTGGGGGCGACGTACGAGTCGATTGCGACTCGGCAGTTCCGGCATGGGCGTACCGAGGCGATGCGGGTGGTTACGCCGGAGATGGTCGCCTTCGTGGACGCGATGATGGACGCGGGGGCGGCTGCTGGGGTGCGACGGGAGGCGGCGCGAGCCGCGGCTGCGGCGCACGTGCGGCGGGCCAAGGAGTGCCAGGCCGGCGACGCGCCGGAGCAGCACCTGTGGGAGCTGGAGATGATCCAGCGGCGCCGGGGCCCGGAACTCGGGGTGGACGAGCAGCCCTCGCTCTTCCGCTCGCCTGGGTGGACGGTCATGCGCGATGACTACTTGAGCACGAGCTCTGCTCCGTCGGAGCGGATTCAGTACTTCGGGTTCGGGTCGACGAGCTCGCGGTGCATCGGGGTGGCGTACGTGCTCCTGCCGGAGCGGTTCCACGTGTACCTGTCCACGCCGCAAGCGGTGGCCGGGGGGATGACGGCCTTTGCTGAGTGTCTGCGTGATGCGGTGGGGGAGCTTCGGGAGCTCTTGGTCGCGTAGCGCTTTCGCGCCTTGCGGCGCGGCATCCGAGCTTCGCTCGGAATCCTCAAGCGCCGGATGGGCTTGGGGTGGGTGGGCCGGGCCGAGTTCCGCGACACTACCGAAGAAAACCTCTGTGGTCGGCCTGGGTGGGTTCCGGGGTTTTCTTCGGCAGCGTCGCTCCACTCGGCCCTCCTCCCGGAGGGGGAGTTCGGCCTAGGCCTTGCCCTGGCTTCGCCTGGGTTGATCTCTCCCTACGGGAGGAGGGCCGAGTGGAACGACGCCGCCGAAAAAACCCAGCACCGGGCGGTGGTGGACCACCACGTTTTTTCGGTGGTGTCGTGGAACTCGGACCGGCCCACCCACGATCAAGCCGGTCCGGCGCTTGAGGACTCCGTGGCGAAGCCACAGGATGCCCGCGCCGCAGGCGCGAAGCGCGGAGCTGCTGAAACCGTGTTGAAACCGCGCTGAAGGCGCCGCCGCCCAAGCTCTGGGGCATGACGACAACGACACGTACCGAGCAAGCCATCGCAGCCACCGGCCTGCGCAAGGCCTACGGGGACAAGATCGTCCTCGACGGCATCGACATCCACGTGCCGAGCGGCACGATCTTCTCCCTCCTCGGGCCGAATGGCGCCGGCAAGACCACCGCCGTGAAGATCCTCTCGACCCTCATCGGCGCCGACGGCGGTGAGGTCCGGGTCGGCGGTCACAACCTCGCCACCGACCCCCAGGCCGTGCGCGCCGCCATCGGCGTCACCGGCCAGTTCTCCGCCGTCGACGGCCTGATCACCGCCGAGGAGAACATGCTCCTCATGGCCGACCTGCACCACCTGTCCAAGGTGGAGCGCAAGCGCACCGCCGCCGAGCTGCTGGAGCGCTTCGACCTCGCCGACGTGGCGGAGAAGCCCGCGTCCACCTTCTCCGGCGGCATGAAGCGGCGCCTCGACATTGCCATGACCCTGGTCGGCAACCCCGGCATCATCTTCCTCGACGAGCCCACTACAGGGCTCGACCCGCGGGCCCGTCACAACATGTGGGGCATCATCCGCGAGCTGGTCTCGGATGGCACGACGGTCTTCCTCACCACGCAGTACCTGGAGGAGGCCGACGAGCTCGCCGACCGTATCGCCGTACTCAACGACGGGAAGATCGCCGCCGAGGGCACGGCGGACGAGCTGAAGCGGCTGATCCCCGGCGGGCATGTACGACTGCGGTTCCAGGACCCCGCCGCGTATCAGAGCGCCGCATACGCCCTCCGCGAGGCCACCCGCGACGACGAGTCGCTCACGCTGCAGATCCCCAGTGACGGCAGCCAGCGCGAGCTGCGCTCGATCCTCGACTGGCTCGACTCCGCCGGCGTCCAGGCGGACGAACTCACCGTGCACACGCCTGATCTGGACGACGTGTTCTTCGCGCTGACCACCACCAAGACCAAGGAGACCGTCCGATGAGTGCCCTCACCCTCGCCGTCCGCGACTCGTCCACGATGCTGCGCCGCAACCTGCTGCACGCCCGGCGCTATCCGTCGCTGACGCTGAATCTGCTGCTCACGCCGATCATGCTGCTGCTGCTCTTCGTCTACATCTTCGGTGACGCGTTCAGCGCAGGCCTCGGCGGCGGAGCCGACCGCTCCGACTACATCGCGTACGTCATCCCGGGCATCCTGATCATGACGATCGGCTCCACGGTCGTCGGCACCGCGGTCTCGGTCGCCAACGACATGACCGAGGGCATCATCGCCCGCTTCCGCACCATGGCGATCCACCGCGGCTCGATCCTGATCGGCCACGTCCTCGGCAGCCTGCTGCAGTCCATCATCAGCGTCGTCCTCGTCGGCGCCGTCGGCGTCGCCATCGGCTTCCGCGCCACCGACGCCTCCGCGCTGGAGTGGCTGGCCGCCTTCGGACTGCTGGCGGTGTTTGCCCTCTCCCTCACCTGGATCGCCGTCGGGATGGGACTGGTCAGCCCGAACGCCGAGGCCGCCGCGAACAGCGCGCAGCCGCTGGTGCTGCTGCCGCTGATCTCCTCCGCCTTCGTCCCGGCCGAGTCCATGCCCGGCTGGTTCCAGCCGATCGCCGAGTACCAGCCGTTCACCCCGGCCATCGAAACGCTCCGCGGCCTGCTGCTGGGCAGCGAGATCGGCAACAACGGCTGGATCGCCATCGGCTGGTGCGTGGGCCTCACCGCACTGGGCTACCTCTGGTCCGCGAAGACCTTCAACGGCGAGCCGAAGTAACCGGGATGAGTGCGCGGGCAGCCTCCCGCAGCTCCTCCCGCCCCAGGGCGGCGTACTCCGACACCGCGTCGGCGTACGCCGCCCCGTCGGCGTTCTCCGCCGCCTCCCGCGCCCGCGCCGCCGACATCGTCGGCTGGAACTGCCGCAGCGCCCGCAGCCGCTCGGCCAGCGCGAGCATCCGTACGGCCGTCGGGTCACCCGTCGCGATCCCGGCCATTGCGAGCGCGTGCAGCATCGTCCCGTACACGTGCAGCTCGCCCGGCCCCCCGGACTCCGCCGCGAGCATGTCCCGCAGCCGCTCCGCCAACTGCGCCCGCAGGCCGGTCACCAGCTCCGACCGCCCGGCATACGCATGCGCCGTCACCGCCGCGGAATGCACCTCCACCAGCCAGCGCACGAAGAGCGGATCCCCGGCGTACTGTGCCGCCACCGACGTGCCCACCTCCGCCGCGGAGCGCCACAGCTTCAGCCCCACCTCGGTCGTGCCGCGGGCGAGGGCGATCTCGGCCCGGGCGCCGAGCTCGGGGGAGAGCTCCTCGGGGCCCTCCGTGGCACCGGCCTCCTGGATCTGCCGCACCCACTCCTCGGCCTCCTCGATCTCGCCGCGCTGCAGGCAGGCGAGGGCCAGGGCATGGCGCATGCCCAGCATCTCGCGGTGGTTGCCCTGCGCGAGCAGGATCTCGAGGCCGTCCTTGAGGTGCCTGTACGCCTCGTCGCCGCGCTCCTGCTGCAGGCACAGCTCGCCGAGCCGGCCATGACCCACGATCGTGAGGATCGGGCTGCGCAGCGGGCGCAGCGCGGTGACCATCCGCCGCGCCGACTCCAGCGCCCGGTCCTGGTCACCGGCGCCCTCCCAGAGGTACGAGGCGACGCTCTCGGCGACGCCCGCCAGCAGCGGTTCGCTGCTGCGGCACAGCTCCTGGAGCTCCTCGTAGTCCGGCGGGCGCATGTCGGGTACGGCCTTCAGCACCGCGGCCAGCGCGCGCACCAGCGTGTCGGAGCGGGCCTCCGGGAGCCGCCGCAGCGTGACCAGCTGGCGGATGGCGCGCGGGCCCTTGCCGATGAAGATGCTCGCCGTGCACATCACCGCCGCGGTGCGGGCGACGTCCTCGTCCGCGGGCTCCGGCCGGTAGTGCGACAGCGGCGGGCCGGACTCGGCGGTGAGGGTCAGCAGGCGCTCGTAGCTGCTGTCCGTGGACCACAGGGACGCCAGCACGGCGGTGGTCGCGGCGAGCGTGGGGTGGTCGTCGTGGGCGAGGGCGTGGCGGTAGGCCGGCACGAGGTTGTCCTGCTCGGCCCTGAGGACCTCCCAGGCCTGCTTCAGGTCCGCGCCGAAGACGGTGTCGTGGTGGGCGCGGCAGAAGTCCCGCGCCCACCCCAGGAAGCGTTCGGTGACCGCGTCCTCCTCGCCCGCGTCCGCGCGCCGCGCGGCGCAGAACTCCCGTACCGACTCCAGCATCTGGAAGCGCACCCCGCCCGCCGGGGTGTCGGCGGCGCGGAGCAGCGACTGGTCGGTGAGCTGCTCGATGAGGAGGAGGGCGTCGGCGTCGCTGTCGCCGAGGACGTGCTCGGCCGCCTCGGCGGTGAAGCCGCCGGGGAAGGCGGACAGCGTCCGAAGTGCCGCCCGGGCGTCCTCCTCCAGGAGGTTCCAGCTCCAGTCCACGACGGCGTGCAGGGTGCGGTGCCGCTCCGGTGCGTCGCGGGAGCCGCCGCGGAGCAGCGCGAAGCGGTCGCCTAGGCGGCGGGCGATCTCCGGTACGGAGAGCACCCGTACGCGGGCCGCCGCCAGCTCCACGGCGAGCGGCAGGCCGTCGAGGTGCCGGCACAGCGCCCGTACAGGCTCGTCCGGGAGCTCCACGCCGGGGCGGGCCGAGCGGGCCCGCTGGCCGAAGAGGTCGATCATCGTCTCCAGGCCGAGTTCCGGCAGTCCGTATACGGACTCCGAGCTGAGGTCGAGGGGGGCGCGGCTGGTGGTCAGGACGTGCAGGTCCTTGGAGGCGGAGACCAGGGACTGGACGAGGGCGGCGACGCCGGAGACGACCTGTTCGCAGTTGTCCAGCACCAGGAGGGCCGGTCCGGTGCCGAGCACGCCGAGGATGGCTGAGGTGGCGTCGGCGGACGCGGCGCCCGCGAGGCTGGGTCCTTCGCCCGCGCCGAGCGCGGAGGCGACCTCGGCGGCCACGTCGGTGTCGTCGGTGACGCCGGCGAGGGGCACGAAGTACACCACCCGCTGCTGTGCGGTGCGGCTCACCGCATGCGCGAGCCGGGTCTTGCCGAGGCCGCCGGGCCCGGCGACGGTGACGACGCGGGCGGTCTCCAGCAGCCCGGTCACGGCGGCGACATCCGCGTCCCGCCCGAGCAGCGGATTCGGCTCGTGCGGCACCCCGTGCCGTACGGTCGGCGCATCGCCGCTCAGCAGCTCCTGCTGTACGGACTTCAGCGCGGCCCCGGGATCGGTCCCGAGATCGTCGCGCAGCTCGCGCCGGTACGCCTCGTAGCGGGCCAGCGCCGCGGAAGGCCCCGCGGAGGCCGCCATTCCGCGCAGCACCTCGGCGAGCACCTCTTCATCGCGCGAGTGCTCCGCGAACACCTCGGCGAGCGGCTCGGCCGCCTCGGAGTGCCGCCCAAGACGCGCGAGGGCAAGCGCCCGATGCCGTACGAGCGTCCGCCGCACCGGCGCCCGCTCGGCCCGCAACGCCGCCACCGGATCATGGAATTCATCATCCCCGGCGTCCTCACCGACGCCCTCCCACAACGCGAGCCCCGCCTCGGCAGCCGCGAGCGAAGCCGCATGATCGCCGGCCCGCGCCCGCTCGGCGGCAGCAGCGCCATGCAACAACAGCGCGGAACTGTCGACCTGCTCCTCCCGCAACGCCAGCCGATACCCAGTGGGCGTGCTCTCAATAACCTCAGCCCCGAGCTGCCCCCGCGCCCGCGACACCAGCACCTGTATCGCCTTACCGGGCCGCTCAGGCTGCTCATCGGGCCACAGCCCGTCGACCAGCCGCCCAGTCCCGGCCCCCGTCTTCAAGTCCTCCGCCAGCAGGGCCAGCAGCCCACGCAGCCGAGGCGCGGTTATCTCCTGGTCGCGGAACGCGACACGCGGCAACAAGGTCAGGTCGATGGTCACGCATGCAGACTAGCCAGAATGTTCGCCTCAGGAGCTGCTCGGGATCACGCAGTCCTTCGGCTGCTCCTTGCCCGTAGGCCAGCCCAGGCCTACGTACCTCAGGCTGCCCATGCCCTCCGTGCCCGGATCCAGTTCCACTATGGCGGCTGGTTTGTCGTACGGGTTGCCGCTGCTGGTCAGGCAGATGAGGCCGCTGGCGCCCTGGACTCGTCGCTGGGAGTTCAGGAAGGGCCACTGGGCGCCTACGTCTCTGAGGCCGGGGACGTCCTCGGGGCCGCCCTGCTGGGTCTGGTGGAGGGCCTGGCCGATGGTGACCAGGCCGTCGTAGACGAGGATGGTGCGGGAGTCCTCCAGGTTCGGTACGGAGCCGAGGCTGATGTTCTTGTCGCGTACGGCGTCTCTCTCGGCCTTGAGTTCCTCCAGCGCGACGCGGGGCTCCTCCAGGAACTGCGGCTTGTCCTTGTTCTCGGGCTTGTCCAGCTCCTTCTTCCACGCATCCGGGTGTGCCGGTGCCGCGTACTGGACCTTCACCTTCGGCTTGCCGCCCGTGCCGCGGAGGCCCTTCCAGTCGGCCAACGACATGTTCTGGCGCAGCGAGGCGGCGTCGGAGCCGCTGATGATGGTGTAGCGGCGCTTCTCGCACTGCATGGCGGCGAGTTTGAGGGCGAAGATGCGCAGGTGCAGGGTGCGGCCCGCGAAGTAGACCGTATCGGCGCTGGAGCCGCAGATGTTGTGGGCGATCGAGGCGAACTGGTTGCCGGTCGTGCCCGGTTCGTCGATGGAGGGGGACTCGAAGGGGATGGCCGCCTGACCTGCCGGGCCCTCCTCCTTGATGCTGCGGAAGGCGTCCGCGAGCGACCGGACGTAGCTGTCCTCGCGGGAGTCGTAGACCAGGACCGTCTTCGCGTTACGGCGGCCCCGGTCGCCGTTGAAGTTGGCCAGCGCCTGGGCCGCGTCGCCGTTGGTGGGGATGATCCGGGCGAGGCCGGGGAACTTGAGCTTGGCCGCGCCGTCGGCCTTGTCCTTGTTGGCGATCCTGTCGCCGCTGATGCGGGAGGCGAGTATCGGCACGCGGTGCTTGGTGAGGCGCTTGACCGCGGCCTCCGTCGTGTCGAGGCTCAGGTTGAAGCCGGTCACGGCGCGGAGTTTGCGGTCCTTCGAGTCGGACCAGTCCAGGAGGGTGTCGACGACCTGCTTCTGGTGGGCGTAGTCGCGGCCGGGGTTGGCGAGGGCCAGCTGGATCTTCGGGGGCTCGCCCTCGCCCTTGTTGGCCTTGCGCTGGCCCAGGTACGCGCCCTGGAGGTCGCTGCGGATCTGGCGGCGCACGGCGGGCCGGTCGGACTGCAGGGGCAGCATCATGGCGACGGTGACGTGCGGCTGCTTCTCGACCCGCTTGTTCTCGGCGGCGATGGCCTTGGCCACGTCGGTGATCTCGGCGGTCTCGAAGTCATAGCCGTCGGCGCTGACACCGATGCACTCGCCGCCGACCTTCTCGATGTCGTCGGTGCACTTGTCGGGCTCCTGCATGGCGTCGTAGATCTCCATGCCGCCCCAGATCGCGGCGCCGACCGCCGCGGCGGTGAGGGCCGCGATGAGCAACTGCAACCACCTGGGCATCCCCGTATCCTCCTCCGGAATCCGGACCGTCTACTTCATGCAGGAACAGTGCAGCAGCGGCTGTCCGGCCGCCGCCAAGCCTGCCCAGTTGGCCGTCGCGGCGCCGATGTGCCCCGCGCCGTTGAACGTCTTGGTACCGAGCACCGTCAGCAGCGTGGTCAGGGTGTTGTCGAGCGTCATCGCGATCGGCCGGGTGCGTTCCTGGCACAGCCACACCGTGTGCAGCAGCCGGTCGATGATCTGCTGCAGCTCCGTGCCGGGGATCTGCACCTGGCCGAGGGCGCGCTGGAGGCGGGCGTCCGCTCCCGGGGGGTACGGCGCCTGGGTGGCCTCGAGCAGCTCAGCGCACCACTCCTGAGGACGGCCGGGCAGCGTGACCACCAGTTCGCGGACCACGTCCTCCGCGCCGCTGGACACCAGGTGGTGGTTCATCCAGTGCGCCGTGACCGACCCGAAGGCCCGGCCGGGCGGCGGAGTTTCGTCCTGCGCCGGGGGCGCCGCGTAGTGGTCCCGCAGCAGCTGATGGCCGGCGTTCCACGCGGCGCCGTCGGGGCGCAGCCCGTACAGCCGGTGCAGCAGCAGCTGGCGCAGCCCGAAGTCGCCGATGAAGTGCCGCTCGCAGCGCGGCCAGCCGGCGTCGACGAGCAGTTTCGACACCTGATGCGCCGCCAGCTTGTGCGTGTGGCCCTCCTGGTGGTGGCGCAGCAGGACATCAGCGCATTCCGTGTCGTGGGCGATGGAGAGATGGGTGAGCAGATCGAGCCACTGGGGGTGGAACTCGGGTGGCAACTCGGTGGGCAGCTGGTCCTCGATCAGCTCCTGCAGCAGCACCTCAGCCACCGGCCGTGCGGGCGCGGTGTCGTCGCGCAGCGGGGCGTTCAGCAGGTCGCGGTGGTTGGCGTCCTCCGGCATCTCGAAGGAGGAGGCGGCGGCGGCGAGCCGGAGCACCGTGTGCGGCCGGCCGACGCTCAGGCTCGTCACGGCGGAGTCGATGAGCAGGGCATGGGCGCCACCCGCCGGCGGCGTGCCCGTCTGCCAGCGGGAGATCTCGTGGCTGATCTGGGTGCTGGTCAAGTACGGCATCTGCAGCA
The DNA here is from genome assembly GCF_048572725.1 of Streptomyces boninensis. NCBI lineage: Bacteria > Bacillati > Actinomycetota > Actinomycetes > Kitasatosporales > Streptomycetaceae > Streptomyces > Streptomyces boninensis. Next base: position 2,368,078 of record NZ_CP183837.1, on the reverse strand, counting down.
GCAGCACCCCGTCGGCGAGCTTCGCCCGGCTGACGCCCTCGGCCGCGCGGTCCGTTGGCCGGGTCCAGGTGAGCGGGATGTCGTCGGCAGGGCGGAACGCCGCCGGCGCCCTCGTCTCCTCCAGCGGCAGCCCGCGGTGCAGGAAGGCGCCGCCGTCCGCGCGGCGCGCCGTACCGACGACGACAACGCGGTCGCGCTGCCCGTCCCGGCGATCGGCGAGCACGGCACGCAACAGCGCCTGTCCGAGCGGCGAATCGGCATGATCGAGGAGCAGCGCGGGCCGGCCGACCAAACTCAGCCAGCCGGCCATGGTCGCGTACTCGGCCTCCAGGTCCTCGCGCAGCGCGCGGAAGAGGAAGGCCTCCGCCGGTTTCCTGGCTTCCCCGCCGGCGTGGAAGTCGCGCGCGAGGTTCTTCAGCCCGAACGCGGGTACGCCGCCCGCGCCGGGATAGGCGCCGTAGACCCGCTGCAGTTCCTTGCGGCCGCCCGGTGCCGACTGGGCGAGGATCCCGTCCACGAGGGCGTTGACGAAGACGGCCGGGTACGGGCCGAGGGCGTTTGCGGCCGCCGTCGCCAGCAGGCCCTTCAGGGTGCCGCGGATGACGCCGCTCCAGAAGCCGCCCCGCCCCATGCCGAACCTGCCCCGCCGCTGGGCCAGCTCCTCGTACCGCTCGACTTCCGCCGCGACCGCCGCGGCGCCTGCCTGCTGCACGCCGGGCGCGAGCACCGCCAGGCCCGCGAAGAGCCGCGGGAAGGTGAACGAGCCGCCCGTGCCGTGCCAGGCACTCAGCCGCTCCGCGGCGTCGAACAGGACCTCGGTGGCCGCCGAGCGGGCGCCGGGCTCCTGCCGGGCGTGGGCCGCATACGTCGGCTGGCGGCAGTCCACGTAGATGACCGGCACCTTCTTCGCGAACCGGTCCCGCACCTCGTGCAGCAGCCGCTCCTTGCCCATACCCGGGCCGCCGGTGAGGAGCACCACGGGCAGGTCGGGCCCGTACAGCGGATCCTGGCGGGCACCGGAGGAGGAACGCCCAAACAGGCGGGCGAAGAAGCCCTCCTTGCTCAGCAGACTCTCCGATCCCACGACCTCAGGCACAGACGCTCCCATGGACTGCCCACACGCCCGGTCGGGCGCACCAGTGACCGATGTGGCAGAGAACGTTAACGGATCAGCGGGGATACGTCTGTGGAACGGTGGCCGGCCAGGGGACTTGGCGCATTCATGTGTACGTTGGCCCGATGGGTTTGCTGCGACTGCTGAGCCGACGGTACGTAACGCACCCGCCGCCGGACGTCGAGCCGCGCAATGTGGTGGAGGTGCGGGCCGCGCTGCTTGCGCTCAACGGGCCCGACGTGCCCTGGGTGGTGCGCGACGGCGCCGCCGAGGGTGTCCATTTCGTGGCCGAATGGCGGCTCGCGGAGCCAGTGGGGCGCAACTTCTTCGTGCGCCACCAGCTGACCCGCACGCTCACCATCCGGATGCGCCTGGTGCCGCAGGCCAACGAGGTCGAGGCCATCGAAGAGCACCGGGAAGTCAGCCGGGTCGGCAATCCACCGAGACTGGCGGTGGGCAGCAAGTGGGGCCGCGGACCGGCGCGGACGGTATCCAGACAATGGGTCATTGAGCGCGGGTCCGACGGCCGCCGTCGGCTGCGGCAGTCGTTCAGTTACGACAGCAATGACATGAAGGGCCCGGTGCAGCAGACAGTCCTGGATGCCGGCTGGTCGTGGCGCAGCCTGCTGTCAAAGAACTTCTGAGCGGTCAGGTCCGCCGCAGGCTCCATACCCGGACCGTGCCGTCGTCGCTACCGCCGCTGGCCAGGAGCACGGAGACGATGTTGGGGTGGTCGCGTAAGCGAGCCGCATTACGGGCCTCCCGCCCGGCCCGCGCGAGCAGCTCCGCGCGCTCCCGCTCCGGCACCGAGGCGTTCAGCACCACCTGCTTCACTGCCACATCCACGCCGAGGGCGGGGATGGTGCGCCTCCGGCGAGCTTTACCTTCCGGATGGTAAAGTAGCCGCATGGCAGGCAACGCGAAGCACCGAATCCTGGAAGGCGCCCTTGATCTGCTCCGGGTCGAGGGCGGCGGCAACATCACCCTGGACGCCGCGGCGAAGCAGGTCGGGGTGACCAAACCCGGGCTGATGTATCACTTCCCGACCAAAGAAGCCCTGATGATCGCGGTCGTCGATCACGTCGCCGCGCGGTGGGAGACGCTGCTGGGGGAGCGGCTCGGGCAGCCCGTCGAGACGGCGACGCCGCAGGAGCGGATCCGCAGTTACGTCCAGGTCGCTCTGACCGAGCACTTCGACCGCGCCGACTACGCGATCTGCTGCGACGCGCTGTACCGCGACGCCCTCACCGAGGCCTGGACCCGGCGGCTGGGCCCCTGGCTGGACCTGCCGGCGGACCTGCCGGCGCCGGTCCACGGGCGGCTGACCGCGGCGCGGCTGCTGGCCGACGGCTACTGGACGGCGGCGGCGACCGGGGTCTTTCCCGTACCGGAGCGGGACCGGGATCTGCTGCTGGCGGTCGCGGATGAACTCCTCGCGGATGAGGGTGAGGGCGCGTCATGAGGAAGTGGCTGCTGCTCACCGCGGCGATTCTGATGGAGGTCATCGCCACGCTGTCGCTGCGCGCGGCGCTGGACGGTCCGGCTTGGTACGGGGTGGTCGTCGTCGGTTACGTGGGCGCGTTCACCGCGTTGTCGATGGTGCTGCGGGCCGGGATGGGGCTGGGGGTGGCGTACGGGATCTGGGCTGCCGGGGGTGTTGCGCTGACCGCGGTGCTGGCGAAGTTCATCTTCGGTGATGCGCTGACGGGGCTGATGGGGGTGGGCATTGGCCTGGTGATCGCCGGGGTGATGTGCGTGGAGATGGGCTCCCAGGCGGCGCAGGCGCGGGAGGCGCGCGAGGCGCGCGGTGCCGGCGCCGGATCCCGTACGGACGGGGAAGGGGCGAAGGCATGAACTGGGTCTTCTTGGTCGGCGCGATCCTCTCCGAGGCCGCCGCCTCGCTGTCGCTGCGGATGGCCTCGCGGGGCGGCAGCAGAAAGTGGTTCGCAGCCGTCGTCACCGGCTTCCTGGCCGCCTTCGCCTTCCTCAGCCTGGCCCTCGACGGCGGCATGGCACTAGGCGTCGCCTACGGCATCTGGGCCGCCACCGGCGTCGCCCTGGCCGCCATCTCCTCCCGCATCCTCTTCAACGAGCCCCTCACGAAGGTCATGGGCCTGGGCATAGCGCTGATCGCGGCGGGTGTGCTGCTCATCGAGCTGGGCGCCGCGCACTGACGGGCGAGCCTGCCGCTGCTGGCGTCGCCGCCATGACTCGAACGTGAGTCAAGGCGGCGACGCCGGCAGCGGCCGTCAGTACGCCGTCGGATACGCCGGCGCGACCGCGGCCTTGCGGGCCTTGCGCCCCCGGATCGCCAGCAGGATCCCGCCGACGATCGCCAGCAGGCCCGGCACGCCGAATAGCGCCGCCATCGTCAGGTACTCGCTGTCGATGCTGGCCTTGACGCGCGGAGCCGTGCCGTCGTCGCCCGGGCCGAAGTGCCGGCCCGCGCCGATCTTGCCCACCGGCATCGACCCGATGCCCTTGACCTTCGCCGCGGTCCGCAGCGCCGCCGCGGCGTTGATCTGGCCGTAGCCGGTGAGCGGCGAATAGGTGCCGGGGTGCGAGGCCGACTTCTGCAGCACCTGGACCACCTGGGCCGGCGACAGCTTCGGGTACTTCGCCTGCACCAGCGCCGCCGTGCCCGCGGTCAGCGCGGCGGCGGGCGAGGTGCCGTCGCCGGCCTTACGGCCCTTGCCGCGGTTGCTGGCGCCGTAGATGTCCACGCCGGGCGCCGAGACGTCCACGTAGTTGTGGACGGACGAGAAGGAGGCCCGCGAGCCGCCGGGCTGGGTGGCCGCCACCGTCAGCACCCCCGGATACCCGGCCGGATAGCCGATGTTGTTCTCGTCGTCACCGTTGCCGGTCTCGTCGATCTTGCTCAGATCGCCGCTGTTCCCGGCGGACGCGACCACGGTGACACCCTTGGACAGCGCGTACTGGATCGCATTGGCCTCGCCCCCGTCGTAGCGTGCCGTCCAGCTGGCGTCGCCGAGCGACATCGAGATGACGTCGGCGTCGTGCTTCACCGCGTACAGAATCGCGTCCCGGAGCGCGTCCATGGGGCCGTCGTTGTTCCCCGGGCCTTCCTGGATGGCCTCGTTCCAGGTCTTGTAGTCGGGGTCCTCGCGGTCGCGGATGGCCCGCAGCCCGAGGACCTTCGCGTTCGGCGCGACGTCGAGCACGCTCGACGCCATGGACGTGCCGTGCCCGCCGTACCAGGACTCGTTCTGGTCGTCCTCCTTGAGGAAGTCCGGGCCGTTCTTGGCGCGGCCCGCGAGCACCGGCTGGTCGGTGACGATGCCGGTGTCGATGACGGCCACCGTCATGCCGTCGCCCTTGCTCACGGTGTGCGCCGCGGAAAGGGACATCGCCTGCCGCTCCCAGCCGGGCGAGGCCGCGACGGCGGTGCCCGGGGCGGTGGCGACCAGGGCGGCCGCGAGGCCGCCGGCCAGCACGGCGAGGCAGGTCTTGTTCGGGCGCCTCACGATGTCTTCTCGCCTTCCATGGTCCTCGGGAACGTACGGCTGAAGATGCCCGCGAGCTCTTCGGCCATCTTCGGGAAAAGCCGCACCTCGCCCGGCCCCTGATCCGCCCAGACGCCGGGCAGGTAGCCGTACTTGCGCTTGAGGTCCGTATGCCCGGCGGTGACGGCCACGGCATACGGGGCGTTCTCATCGACCGTGGTGACCGCGCTGACGGCGCCGCCGTAGGCGCGCCACTGCGCGGCCGGGGTGTTGGGGACGGCGATCGGCCTGACGGGGGGCTTCACCAGGTCGGTGGTCCGGCGCGCGTTGACGGCCTCGTCGAACTTGGCGGCCAGCGGCTGGGAGGCCTTGTACGAGCCGATGACGACGAGCGCCACCGTGGCGGCGTACTTGCCGGTGTCGTCGGTGTACGTGGCCGCCAGGACCTGCTTGCAGCCGGCCGAGGCGGCCTGCTTCTTGAACGGCTCGTTCAGGTTCCCGTCGCAGGAGAAGCCCTTGCGGAGGATGCCCTGCCGGGTCCAGCCGGTGTTCTCCTGCATGATCGAGGTGTCCTTGAGATGCGCGGGGAAGATCTCGTCGGACTTCAGGTTGTGCCAGGCCTTGGCGGCGAACTCCGGGTTGGTCTCGGTGCGCTGCGCGTTGTTGACCGCAGCCGCGACCACCGCCAGCCCGCCGAGCAGCGGGAACGCGCCCAGCACGATCAGGACGACGCCCCATATTCGCGCCTTCCGCCCGGGGCTACGGCCACCGCCGGGAGGCGGCGGCGGGGGGAAGCCGCCGCCCTGCTGCGGCAGGTGGCCAGGCGGGGGCGGCGCCTGCTGGTATCCCGCGCCGGGTTGCGGCGGCGGCGGAAAATATCCGCCCTGCTGGGGCGGGGCCCCGGCGGCGGGCGAGTACTGCGGGGGTCCCGGCTGCCATGGAGGCGGGGCGGAAGCGGACGACACGTACTGATTCCCCTCGTTGGTATCACTCCGGTTCGCGCACCCCGTAGCGGTCGGGAGAGCGCGGTAAACCGTTGACTGCGCGATGCATGTTATTGGAGTGGCCAGAGTGCACAACAGCGAGGGCCGCCGCCCCGAATCCGGGACAGCGGCCCTCGCTGTGCAATCCGACGTCAGGCCGGATAACCGGCCCGCGCTTTAAATGTCGAAGTACAGCTCGAACTCGTGCGGGTGCGGCCGCAGCTGCAGCGGGGCGATTTCGTTCTCCCGCTTGTAGTCGACCCACGTCTCGATCAGGTCGGAGGTGAAGACGCCGCCGGCCTGCAGGTACTCGTTGTCCTGCTCCAGCGCGTCCAGCACCGCCGGGAGCGAGGTCGGGACCTGGGCGACGCCCGCGTGCTCCTCCGGGGCCAGCTCGTAGAGGTCCTTGTCGATCGGCTCGGCCGGCTCGATCTTGTTCTTGATGCCGTCGAGGCCCGCCATCATCAGCGCCGAGAAGGCGAGGTACGGGTTCGAGGACGGGTCAGGTGCGCGGAACTCGACGCGCTTGGCCTTCGGGTTCGAGCCGGTGATCGGGATGCGCATCGCGGCGGAGCGGTTGCGCTGCGAGTACACCAGGTTGACCGGCGCCTCGAAGCCCGGCACCAGGCGGTGGTACGAGTTCACCGTCGGGTTGGTGAAGGCCAGCAGCGACGGGGCGTGCTTCAGGATGCCGCCGATGTAGTAGCGGGCCATGTCGGAGAGGCCCGCGTAGCCCTGCTCGTCGTAGAAGAGCGGCTCGCCGCCCGACCACAGCGACTGGTGGACGTGCATGCCCGAGCCGTTGTCGCCGAAGATCGGCTTCGGCATGAAGGTGGCGGTCTTGCCGTTGCGCCAGGCGACGTTCTTCACGATGTACTTGAAGAGCATCAGGTCGTCGGCCGCGGCGAGCAGCGTGTTGAACTTGTAGTTGATCTCCGCCTGGCCCGCGGTGCCCACCTCGTGGTGCTGGCGCTCGACCTCGAGGCCGTTCTTGATCAGCTCAAGCGAGATCTCGGCGCGCAGGTCGGCGAAGTGGTCGACCGGGGGAGCCGGGAAGTAGCCGCCCTTGTAGCGGACCTTGTAGCCGCGGTTGCCGCCGTCCTCCAGGGCGCCGGTGTTCCAGGCGCCGGCCTCGGAGTCGATCTCGTAGAACGAGCGGTTGGCGGTGGTCTCGAAGCGGGCGCTGTCGAAGACGTAGAACTCGGCCTCCGGGCCGAAGAAGGCGGTGTCGGCGATGCCGGAGGAGGCGAGGTAGGCCTCGGCCTTCTTGGCCACGTTCCGCGGGTCACGGCTGTACTGCTCGCCGGTGATCGGGTCGTGGATGAAGAAGTTGATGTTGAGCGTCTTGTCCTTGCGGAACGGGTCCACCCGGGCCGTCGACAGATCCGCGACCAGCCCCATGTCGGACTCGTGGATCGCCTGGAAGCCGCGGATCGACGAGCCGTCGAACATCAGCTGCTCGGTCGGGTCGAAAGTCTCGACCGGCACCGTGAAGTGCTGCATGATGCCCGGCAGGTCGCAGAAGCGGACGTCGACGAACTTCACGTCGTTGTCGGCGATGAACTTCCGAGCCTCGTCGGCGTTCTGGAACATCAAACTCCTCCTAGTCCCGCCACGCGCGTCGTAGGTGGCGGGGCGCTCAGTGGCAGCCAGTGCGGTGGCATGCTCGGCCGACCCTAGGCACCGGGCATTTCTCGAGCGTGACCCATTTGTTTCGGCGATGTTAACCGGATCTCGAATGCCCGCCCCCTCCCGGCCGGAACGGCGGAGTGTCGCAGTACCGTGGTGGTGTGGGCGAAATGGATGGACGACAGGCAGTCGGGTCATGGCTCTCCGGGCCGCGCGCAGCGGCCGAGAGCATGGGCGTGGACTTCGGATACCGGGGCGAGCAGCTCGGCCTGCCCAAGGAGGGCCGCGGATCGATCGCATCGGTCGGCCGCCGCATCGGCGCGCTCGTCATCGACTGGCTGATGTGCCTGCTGATCGCATACGGCCTGTTCGCCCGCGGCGAAAGCACCCAGACGGGCAATTGGGCGCTGGGGATCTTCTTCGTGCTGACGCTGCTGACCGTCGGCACCGTCGGGCTGACGCCCGGCAAGGCGGTCATGCGGATCCGGGTCGAGTCGATCGACGGCGGCCGGGTCTCCGTCGTACGGGTGCTGGCCCGCACGGTGCTGCTGTGCCTGGTCATCCCGGCCGTGGTGTGGGACCGCGACACGCGTGGCCTGCACGATCGCGTGGCGCGGTCCGTCGTCGTACGGCTCTGACGAAAGCCCGGAGACCCCGGAAACCCGACTACGCCATCGCCGCCACCCGCTCCCGATACCCCCGCACCGGCGCCGCGTCCCGATAGGGCTCCAGCCGCCGCTCGAAGTCCTTCACGTACTCCCGCGCCCGCGCCGACCGCATCTCGGACGCCTGCTGCGCCGCCTCCGCGCCCAGCACACACGCCTGCTCCAGCTCCCCGAGCCCCAGCCGCGCCGACGCCAGCACCACCCGGCAGAACAGCCGGCTGCGCGCATACCCCTGCCCGCGCAGCTGCAGCGACCGCTCCGCATGCTGCGCCGCCGCCCGGTACTGCTGCAGATCCCGGTGGCAGTGCCCGAACTCGTCCGCCAGCTGCGCCTCGTCGAAGAACCGCGCCCAGTGCGGCACCTCGTCCCCCGGCCGCGACGTCTCCAGCGCCCGCTCGGACCGCGCCAGCGACGACGTGCAGGCGCGCACCTCACCGAGCACGCCGTGCCCGCGCGCCTCCGCCGCATGCAGCAGCGCCTGCACCACGGCGGGCACATTGCTGCCCGCCCCCTGCTGCGCCACTCGCGCCAGCTGCACCGCCTCGCGGCCGTGCCCGAGATAGACCGCCTGCCGCGACATGGTGACCAGGACGTACGCCCCGTACCCCCGGTCCCCGGCCGCCTGCGCCAGCCGCAGCGCCTGCACGAAATACCGCTGTGCGAGGCCGTGCGCCCCGATGTCGTACGAGGTCCACCCGGCCAGCCGGGTCAGATCCGCCGCCGCCGCGAACAGCCGCCGCCCGGTCACCTCGGAATACGTGCCGCGCAGCATCGGCTCGACCTCGTGCTCCAGATACCGCACCAGCGCCTGCCGGGCGTGCCCGCCGCCGTACGCATGGTCGAGGGCGCGGAAGAGCTCCGCGACCGAGCGCAGCGCGGCGATGTCGCCCTGCGTGACGCGCTGCCCGGGCACCCGGTCCACGGATTCGCCGCCCGTACGGGGCTGGGCGCCGGCTCGCGGGCCGCGGGCCTGGGTCGGGACCCGTACGGGCTTCACGGCGGCGGTCTTCGTCGCGCCGTCGATGGCCGGGTCGCCTCGGGCCACCCGGTCGTCGGGGCGGCCGATGAGCCAGTCGCGGCTCGGCACGACAAGGCCCGCAGGGGTGAAGGCGATCTTGCGGAGCTCGGCCTGGCTGCCGGTGTCCTTGCGCCAGAGGCCGCTGACGATGTCCACCGCCTCGGTCGGGGAGGCCGCGAATTCAAGGCCCGCATAGACGGGCGCGCACGCGTCGAGCCCCAGGTCCTGGGCGGAAAGCCGGCGGCCGAGCCGGCGGGTGAACACCTCGGCGATCAGCGCCGGGGTGGTGCCGCGTGGCTGCTGCCCGCGCAGCCAGCGGGTGACCGAGGTCTTGTCGTATCTGAGATCGAGGCCGTGCTCGATGCCGAGCTGGTCGACTCTTCGGGCGAGCCCGGCATTGGAGAACCCGGCTTCCGCGATGAGCGCGGCTAGCTGGCGGTTCGGGGTGCGCTGTGCGGGTCGGTCGGTCACCTGGAGGGTCTCCTGCCTGCGCCTGGGAGGACGCGACGGAATGTAGCGACCTGACCAGCCCAGATAGCCGCCTTCGTCCGGCATTCATCCGATCGTGTGAGGAGCGGGCCCCAGGCTGCCGCCGGACCTCGCTGGGTAGGTCTCGGGCGGGCGGTCGTACAGTTGCAGGGGACGCGACACTGAGTTAACTGGGAGAAGACGTGAGCGAGCTGCGCTTCGTTCATCTGGGGTTCGGCGATGACGCGGTCGAGTACCAGGCGGCCTGGCAGGAGCAGCGTCAGGTGCACTCGTCCCGGTTCGCGGACGAGATCCCGGACACGTGCCTGCTGCTGGAGCATCCGCCGGTCTATACGGCGGGGCGGCGCACCGCGGACAACGAGCGGCCGCTCGACGGCACCCCGGTCGTGGACGTCGACCGCGGCGGCAAGATCACCTGGCACGGCCCCGGGCAGCTCGTCGGCTACCCGATCCTGAAGCTCCCCCGCCCGGTCGATGTGGTCGCCCACGTCCGCCGCCTCGAGGACGCCCTGATCCTCACGGCCGCGGACTTCGGCGTCGAGACCACCCGGGTCGAGGGCCGCAGCGGCGTGTGGGTGCTGGGCGACGCGGTCGAGCAGAAGCTCGGCGGCCTGTCGCTCGACTTCGACCCACGCCTCAAGCAGGACGACGACGAGTACGACCCGCGCCTCGCCGGCCCCGAGTACGCCCCGTCCAACGCCGGCCAGCGGCACGAGGACCGCAAGCTCGCCGCGATCGGCATCCGGGTCGCCAAGGGCGTGACCATGCACGGCTTCTCGTTCAACTGCAATCCGGACAACACCTGGTTCGACCGCATCGTCCCCTGCGGCATCCGCGACGCGGGCGTGACGTCGCTGTCGAACGAGCTGGGAAGAGATGTGCCGGTCGCCGAGGTTCTCCCTGTCGTGGAGAAGCACCTGCGCGAGGTTCTCGAGAACGCGAACCCACTGCCCCGGGCCGTCTGACCCACAGAACTGAAGGCGTACGCTGGTGAGCGGCGCAGAATCGAAAGTATTGAGGAGCCCGGACGTGTCCGCTGTCGCACCCGACGGTCGTAAGATGCTCCGCCTGGAGGTCAGGAACAGCCAGACCCCCATTGAGCGAAAGCCCGAGTGGATCAAGACCCGGGCGAAAATGGGTCCCGAGTACAACGCCCTGCAGAAGCTCGTGAAGAGCGAAGGGCTGCATACGGTCTGCCAGGAGGCAGGCTGTCCCAACATCTTCGAGTGCTGGGAAGACCGCGAGGCCACCTTCCTGATCGGCGGCGAGCAGTGCACCCGGCGCTGCGACTTCTGCCAGATCGACACCGGCAAGCCGGCCGAGCTCGACCGCGACGAGCCGCGGCGGGTCGCCGAGTCCGTCCAGCAGATGGAGCTGCGGTACGCCACCATCACCGGCGTCGCCCGCGACGACCTGGAGGACGGCGGCGCCTGGCTGTACGCGGAGACGGTCCGGCAGATCCACGCGGCGATGCCGGGCACCGGCGTCGAGCTGCTGATCCCCGACTTCAACGCGGTCCCAGAGCAGCTGGCCGAGGTCTTCTCGTCCCGCCCAGAGGTGCTCGCGCACAACGTCGAGACCGTCCCGCGGATCTTCAAGCGCATCCGCCCGGCCTTCCGCTACGAGCGTTCGCTGGAGGTCATCACCCGCGCCCGCGAGGCCGGCCTGGTGACCAAGTCGAACCTCATCCTCGGCATGGGCGAGGAGCGCGAGGAGGTCAGCCAGGCGCTGCAGGACCTGTACGACGCGGGCTGCGAGCTGATCACCATCACCCAGTACCTGCGGCCGACCCCGCGCCACCACCCGGTGGAGCGCTGGGTGAAGCCGCACGAGTTCGTGGAGCTGCAGCAGGAGGCCGAGGAGATCGGCTTCTCCGGCGTGATGTCCGGGCCGCTGGTCCGGTCCTCGTACCGCGCCGGGCGGCTGTACAAGCAGGCCATGGAGCGCCGCGGCGCCGCGGCCGCCTAGCGGCCTTGGGCCGGGCTTTCACCGCGTTTGACCGGCTGGTCACGCGCTGGTAACACCAGTGGGTGAGCATGGAGCCCGGCCCACTCATCATTTTCTGACAGGGGGGTACGTCATGCAGACACTGCGCACGATCGAGCAGGTGCTGCTGCGCGGTGGCCAGCGGACCGCGCGGCGCAATGCCTGGAATGCGGTACTAGAAGACCGGCGGCGGGCCAAAGACCGCCGGGAGACCGAGGTCGTAATGAGGGCCACCGCGACCGGGAGCGCTCAGCCCACGTAAACTTTCGTCTTATGGCGAGCACGGCACCCCCAGAGAACACCGGGCGACTGAAGCAGATCGCTCTCACCTACAAGATGACCAAGCGGGCTGATCCCAAGGTCGGCCTGGTGGTCGCGGCCGTGGGCATCGTCATTCTCGGTGCCCTCCTCGGCATCGGTTTTGCCATTGGGCACCCGATCTACCTGGGCATTCTTGGTCTGCTGCTGGCGCTGCTCGGCATGGCGATCGTCTTCGGGCGCCGGGCCGAGCGGGCCGCCTTCGGGCAGATGGAGGGCCAGCCGGGCGCCGCCGCGGCCGTGCTGGACAACCTCAAGCGCGGCTGGACGGTCACCCCGGCCGTGGCCATGAACCGCAACCAGGACGTCGTCCACCGCGCGGTCGGCAAGGCCGGCATCGTCCTGGTCGCCGAGGGCAACCCGAACCGGGTGAAGGGCCTGCTGGCATCCGAGAAGAAGAAGATGTCGCGGATCGTGGCGGACGTCCCCGTCCACGATGTCGTCGTCGGCAATGACGAGGGCCAGGTCCCGCTGAAGAAGCTCCGCACCACGATGGTGAAGCTTCCGCGCTCGCTGTCGGGGCCGCAGGTGACCACGGTGAATGACCGGCTCAAGGCGCTTGGCGACCTGATGTCGAACATGCCGATCCCGAAGGGCCCCATGCCGAAGAACGCTCGTATGCCGAAGGGCGGCGGCGGCAAGGCGCGCTGACGCCTGGTTTTTATTACGAGGTGAACGGGTCCTGGTGCACCGCACCGGGGCCCGTCGTCGTACTCAAGCCGCCTTGTCGACCGCGGGCAGCGGCGCCGGACGGCAGCCGAGGTCCGACAGGACCGCTGTCGCCGCGCGCCGGGCCGAGTGCAGGGCGCCCTGCGGGGTGCTCGTGTCGCGGTGGTCGCCGCAGACGTACAGGCCGCAGACCAGGCGGACGGGCCGGTGCAGGTCGTGCGGCGCGGGCATGGCCGGTACGGCCCGCGGGTCGTGGTGGGCGGCCAGGAGGTCCCAGTCCTCCGCCTGGGTGCCGTAGAGGCGGCCCAGCTGGCTGCGGGCGGCCTTGTCGAGGACGCCGGTCGGCTCGTACGCGGCCGGGCCCAGCACTGTCGAGGTGATCAGGGCCTTGCCCGCCGGGCTACGGGACGGGTCCGTCTCGCTCACCACCGCCGTGTGCGCCACCGGGCCCTCGGAGCCCTGCGCCGCCAGCACCAGCGCCGGCTCCCGCGGCGGGGCCTCGGGGGCGGTGTGGTGCAGCACCGTCACCGGGTGGAAGGCGGGCAGCCGCAGCCCGGGCAGCAGGTCGGCGGCGGCGCTCGCGTCCGTGGCGACCAGCACCGAGCGGCAGCGCAGCACCTCGCCTGCCGCGGTCCGTACGGCCGTCGTGTCCACCGAGACCGCGCGCATGCCCGTACGGACGACGCCGCGGGGGAGCGCGGCCGCGAGGCGGTCGGGGACCGTGGCGGCGCCGCCCGCCGGGAGGCAGACGTGGCCGCGGGCGAACGAGCGCAGGGCGAGGTCCGCGACGCGGCTGGAGGTGGTGAGGCCCGGGTCGCTGAGGAGGGCCGAGAGGAGCGGGCGGAGCAGGCTCGCGGTGCGGGAGGCCGTCGCCGGGCGTTCCGGGCGGGACAGCAGGCGGTGCGGCGGGGCCGCGGCCAGCCGGGAGAGCGCGGCGGTGAGGCGGGCCTCCTCCAGCGCGCCGGAGAGCGGGCCGCCGGTGAGCGGGCCGCGGACCGCGGTCGCGAGGGCGCGTGCGGTGGTGAGTGCGCCCCCTGTGCTCCGGTGGCGGCCGATGCGCGGGCCGTCGGCGATCACCACGCCGGCCGTGAACGGGCGCAGCGGGAGGTCCTGCAGGCCCGGGGTGCGGTGGAGTTCGGGGTACGAGCCGTTGAACAGGTGGGGAGTGCGGTCGAGGCGGAAGCCGTCGATGGTGTCGGTGGCCATGCGGCCGCCGGGGCGCTCCGCGGCCTCCAGGACGATGACGGAGAGTCCCGCGCGGGTCAGGTGCTGTGCTGCAGCGAGTCCGGCCAGTCCCGCCCCGACGATCACCACGTCCGTGGTGTCGTGCGGCCGTGTGCGGGGTGCGAAGCTCAGCACGGTGCCCTCCCGGGGGGTGCGGGGTTGTGCGGTGCCTTGTGCCAGGGCGCCTGTTTCATGCCCGGTGAGGTGGGGGGCTACCCGGCAGGGGGAAACCTAGGCGGGAATTGGGCCTTCCGGTCAGCGCGCACATGCTGAGCACGGGGGCATGGCGGGCGCGCACCCCCGCCCCGCGCCCTCGTTTCGTACCCGGGTGCGGTCAGCCGCGCAGCGCCGCCTTGATCGCGTCGTCGATCTCAGGGAAGGCGAAGGAGAAGCCCGAGTCCAGGAGGCGGCGGGGGATGACGCGCTGGCTGCCGAGGACGTCTTCGGAGAAGTCGCCCAGGGCGAGGCGGAGGGCCGGGGTGGGGACCGTGAAGAGGGTCGGGCGGTGGAGGACCCTGCCCATGGCCTTGGTGGCTTCCCTGTTGGTGACCGGCTCCGGGGCGGTCAGGTTGACCGGGCCCGTCAGCCAGTCCGTGTCGATCAGGTGGCGGAGGGCGGCGATGTGGTCGTGGAGGGCGATGAAGGACCAGTACTGGACGCCCTTGCCGAGGCGGCCGCCGAGGCCTGCCTTGAAGATGGGGAAGAGGCGGCCCCAGGCGCCGCCGTGGCGGGACACCACCAGGCCGGTGCGGGCCAGGAGGGTGCGTACGCCTGCTTCGGCTGCTGGTTCCGCCGCCGCCTCCCACTCCTGGCACACGTCCGCCAGGAAGCCCTCACCGGGCGGCGTCGACTCGTCCACCCGCTTGTCGCCCGTGTCGCCGTAGTAGCCGACCGCGCTGCCGGAGACGAAGACCTTCGGCGGCACGTCGAGCGAGGCGATCGCCTCCGCGATCGCCGCCGTGCCCAGGACCCGGCTGTCCCGGATCTCCCGCTTGTACGCGTCGGTCCACCGGTGGTCCCCGACCCCGGCACCCGCCATGTGCACCACGGCGTCACACCCCGCGAGCCCTGCTGTGTCCACGTACTGCCGCTTGGGGTCCCACCGCACCTCCCCCTCCGCGGCGGGCTCCCGCCGGACGAGCTTGACCACCTCGTGGCCGTCCGCGAGCAGGGAGGAGACGAGTGCGGTGCCGACGAGGCCGGTCGAGCCGGTGACTGCGATACGCATGGGAATATCCTGCCTGTCCCGCAGGCACTTCGTGGCACAGTGGGCTGATGCCGTCCCTTGTCATACGCCCCGCCACCTTCGCCGACGGGGCCGAGCTGCTCGACCTTGACCTGCGCTGCTGGTCCACGCTGCACTCCGTGCAGGACCGCCCGCAGCCGCCGTACGAGCCGTTCTTCGCCACCCGCAGCCGGACCGGTGACTTCCTGGTAGCCGAGCTCGACGGCAGGCTCGCCGGGTACATCAAGGTCGTCCCGCCCACCCCGCTCGCGGCATCCGTCCATGTGCGGCAGATCCAGGGCCTGATCGTGGACGAGTGGGCGCGCGGCCAGGGCGTCGGCAGGGCGCTGCTGGACGGCGCCGCGGACCTCGCCCGCGGCCAGGGCGCCCGGCGGCTGACGCTGCGGGTGCTCGGGCACAATGCGCCCGCCAGGCGGCTGTACGAGGCCGCGGGGTTCGCGGTGGAGGGCGTGCTCCCCGAGGAGTTCCTGCTCGGCGGTAGTTACGTGGACGACGTACTCATGGGCCGCAGCCTCAAGGAGTGACTACTCCTCCCTGAACTGCTCCCACAGCTTCGGGAAACGTTCCGCCAGCGCGACGTCGTCTTCAAAGTCCAGCGCCTCGCCCTCCGGCTCCCGCGGGGGCGGCGGCAGCTCCAGCTCGGGCCGTTCGAGCCCGGTGAGCTGCTCGTACGCCTCGTCCGCGGCGAAGCCCAGGCCCTCCGCGTCGCCGTCCGCCTCCGGGTCGAAGTCGTCCAGCAGATCCGCGAGGTCGTCCGGGTCGCCGTGCAGCGCGCCCTCGAACACCGCCCGCCCCTGGCCGATCAGCCAGCAGCGGAAATTGTCGAACGCGTCGTCGCTCGCCCCGTCCAGCAGCACCCAGGCCGCGCCCCACACATCCCAGCGGTACGAGCGGTTCATCCGGGACTCGAAGTGCCGGGCGAAGTCGAGCACGGAGTCGGGGTCGAGCGTCACCAGCCGGTCGACCAGCAGGTCCGCGTGGTCATCAGGATCGCCGTCCGATGCCGCGCGGGAGCGGTCGATCAGCTCCCAGAACTCCGACTCTTCCATCACGAGGTCAAGGATGGGCCCACGAGGCCCTTCGCGCACGCGGACTCGCGGGATCCGCAAATGCCCCGGGAATGGCGACAGAGGTTGTCGGGATTCGCTGCCAATGTGTGGTCCATGAGCGAAGACAAGGCACTCACGGGCAAGGTCGCGCTGGTCGCCGGGGCGACGCGGGGCGCGGGACGGGCGCTGGCGGTGGCGCTGGGCGAGCAGGGCGCGACGGTCTACGCGACCGGGCGGACCACGCGGACGCAGGTCAGCGAGGTCGGGCGGACGACGGAGACGATCGAGGAGACGGCGGAACTGGTGACCGCGGCGGGCGGCGAGGGCATCGCCGTACCGACGGATCACCTGGAGCAGGAACAGGTGAAGGCGCTCATCGAGCGGATCGACAAGGAGCAGGGGCGGCTCGACGTCCTGGTGAACGACCTGTGGGGCGGGGAGCACCTGATCCAGTTCGAACAGAAGATGTGGGAGATCGAGCTGGAGCGCGGGCTGCGGATCCTGGAGCTCGGCGTGAAGAGCCACATCATCACCAGCTATTACGCGATGCCGCTGCTGATGCGGACCGGCAATGCGCTGCTGGTGGAGATCACGGACGGCACCGCCGAGGGGAACGAGGCGTACCGGGGCATGTTCTTCTACGACCTCGCGAAGAACGCGCCGATCCGGATGGCGTTCAACCTGAGTCATGAGATCAAGGAGTCGGGCGGCACGGCGGTGTCGGTGACGCCGGGGTTCATCCGGTCCGAGCAGATGCTGGAGACCTTCAAGACCACGGAGGAGACCTGGCGCGACTCGGTGGGGAAGACGGCGCCGGCGGAGTTCGCCCTGTCGGAGTCGCCGTATCTCGTGGCCCGCGGGGTCGCGGAGCTGGCGGCGGATCCGGAGCGGGCGCGCTGGAACGGGCAGTCGCTCTACAGCGGGCAGCTGGCGAAGGAGTACGGCTACACGGACACGGACGGCACGCTGCCGGACAGCTGGCCGTTCTTCACGAAGCTGATGCGGGGTGAGGACGCCGGGGACCCGGAGTCCTACCGCTCGCGCCCGTAGACAGCCGCCCAGCGGGCCGCCGCCTCCGTGAACCGCTCGCGGAGCGGCGGCGGCCCGAGCACCTCGGCTTCCGGGCCCAGCGCCAGAAGCTGCGTGTACGCGACGTCCAGGGACTCCACCCGCAGGTTCACCGTGATCCGGCCGCCGGGGTCCGGGCGGCTTGCCGCCAGGGCCTCCTCCGCTGCCGCGCGGTCGGTTACGTACCGGAGGCGGCCCGCGCCCGTCGCGGTCAGGCGGAGTGTCACCTCGGCGTGCAGGATCGAGCGGGCGAAGGCGGCGGATCTTTCCGCCCAGAAGGCCGGGAGGTCAAAGTCCTCGTCCCGGTCGAAGCGTTCGGCGGCGGGCTCGACCGACTCGAAGCGGTCGACGCGGTAGACCCGGGAGTCGCCGTCCACCCGCGCCACCACGTACCAGACGCCCGCCTTCAGCACGAGCCCGTACGGCTCCAGCTCCCGGGCCACCGGCTCCGCCTCCTGGCGCCGCCGGTACGTCACGGCGAGCCGCCGGTCGTCCCACACCGCCTCCGCCACCGGCGGCAGCAGCTCGGGCGTCTCCGGCTCCTGCCACCAACCCGGCGCGTCCAGGTGGAAGCGCTGCGCCGCGGCCGCGGGGGCGTCGCTCAACTCCGGCTGCAGCGCCGCCGACACCTTCAGCCGGGCCGCCGAGGCGACGTCGGCCAGGCCCATCTCGCGCAGTGCGCCGGGGACGCCGGAGAGGAAGAGGGCCTCCGCCTCGTCCCGGCCGAGGCCGGTGAGCCGGGTGCGGTAGCCGCCGACGAGGCGGTAGCCGCCGATGCGGCCGCGGTCGGCGTAGACCGGGATGCCGGCCTCGCTGAGCGCCTGCACGTCCCGCTGCACGGTCCGCTCGGTGACCTCCAGCCGCTCGGCGAGCTCGGCGGCGGTCATGGAGCCGCGGGACTGCAGCAGCAGGACCAGGTGGATCAGGCGGGCGGCACGCATGGGGCCATCATGCCGGGATGGGCTCGGCATGGAAGCATGCAGGTGGGTGCAGGGGTACTGGTACGCGTCGCCAGGCGGTCCGGAGCCGCTGCGCTGCTAACGTCCAGTCAGTTCCGCACGTAAGACAAAAGGTTCACTATGTCGTCCATCGAGTCGCGCGAGCGGTGGGGCAGCCGGACCGGGTTCCTGTTCGCCGCCATTGGCTCAGCGGTAGGACTCGGCAACATCTGGCGCTTCCCCGCTGTCGCATACGACAACGGCGGGGGCGCCTTCCTGCTGCCCTATCTGCTCGCCCTGCTGACGGCGGGTCTGCCGCTGCTGATCATGGAATACACGGTCGGCCGGCGCTACCGCTCCTCGCCTCCCGGCGCATTCCGCCAACTGGCCCGCCCCGCCGAGTTCATCGGCTGGTGGCAGGTCGCCATCTGCTTCGTCATCGCCGCGTACTACGCGGTGATCCTGGCCTGGGCGGTGCGCTACATCGGCTTCTCGTTCACCGAGAAGTGGGGCAAGGACCCCGAGGGCTTCTTCTTCGGGGACTTCCTGCAGGCGTCCGACAAGGCGGGCGACTTCAGCCACTACGTCTCGGGCGTGACCTGGCCGCTCATCGCCATCTGGCTGGTCACGATCGCCATCCTCGTGCTCGGCGTGCGCCGCGGCATCGAGGTGGCGAACAGGATCTTCATTCCGCTGCTGCTGGTCTTCTTCCTCGTCCTCGTCGTGCGCGCCGTGACGCTGAGCGGTGCCGGCAAGGGCCTGGACGCGCTGTTCAAGCCCGACTGGTCGGCCCTGACCGAGGGCAGCGTATGGGTGGCCGCGTACGGCCAGATCTTCTTCTCGCTGTCCATCGGCTTCGGCATCATGATCACGTACGCCTCCTACCTCGGCCGCAAGTCGGACCTGACCGGCTCGGCGCTGGTGGCGGGCTTCGCGAACAGCTCCTTCGAGATCCTGGCGGGCATCGGCGTCTTCGCCACCCTGGGCTTCATGGCCTCGCAGAGCGGCACCGACGTCAGCGAGGTGGCGTCGTCCGGGATCGGGCTGGCCTTCGTGGCATTCCCGCAGATCATCTCGAGCATGCCGCTGGGCGGCCTGTTCGGCGTGATGTTCTTCGGCTCGCTGGCGATCGCGGGGCTCACCTCGCTGGTGTCGATCGTGCAGGTCCAGGTGGCGGCCGTGGAGGACCGCACCGGGCTGTCCCGGCTGACGTCGGTGCTGCTGGTCGGCGGCCTGCTGACGGTGGTGTCCGTGCTGGCGTTCGCCTCGGACGGCGGCATCCATCTCCTGGACGCCGTGGACCACTTCATCAACCAGTACGGCATCGTGCTGTGCGGGCTGGTCTCCGTGGTCGTGGTCGCCCTGCTGCTGCGCAAGCTGCCGCTGCTCCGGGACGACGCCAACAACACGTCCGCGGTGCGGGTGGGCAAGCTGTGGCTGATCTGCCTCGGCGCGGTCACCCCGCTGGTGCTGGTCTGGATGATGGTCGACAGCCTCCGGACGGAGCTGGAAGAGAACTACGCCGGCATGCCGTCCTCTTTCCTCGCCTGGGCCGGCTGGGGCGTCGCGGGCGCGGTGCTGGTGTTCGGCGTGCTCGCCGCGCTGGTGCCGTGGAAACACCACGGCGACATCGGCGGCCGGGCGCCGGACGCGGAGCCGGTCGAGGACGAGTTGGGCCAGGACCTGGGAGGCAGGATCTGATGTCGGGCAGCGCCATCGTGATGCTGATCGTGGCGATCGTGATCGTCTGGGGCGGCCTGGTCGGCGCCCTGCTGAAGCTGCGCAGCCACCCCGACCCGTTGGAGTGACGGGTTCTCCAGCCCGGCGCCGGGACGCGGCAAGCGGCCAGCGCACCAAGTCTTTCCCGGCGCCGGGCTGGAGGGGGGAAGGTGCGTTACGAGTGAAGCGCGTACTCCGGATCGAGGGGAGGGTGTGAACCGGGGCAACCAGTGTGCGCATTCATCACGCTCCGTAAGCGGATCAGGGGTACGGTGGATTCTCGTCGGGACATCCACGGGACTTCGCGTATGGAACCGAACCTGCTGTTCGCGGCGGTGCTGGAGGAGGCGGGATTCAGCCACGCCGGGCTGGCTGCACGCGTCAATGAAGCGGGACGCAGCCGCGATATCACCCTGCGTTACGACCATGCCTCGGTGCTGCGCTGGCTGCGCGGGCAGCGCCCGCAGGACCCCGTGCCCGAGGTGCTCTGCGAGGTCTTCGGCCGGCGGCTGCGGCGCACCGTACGGGCCGCGGACATCGGCCTCGCCGGCCCGCGCCCGCGCGCGGACGATGCCGCGCCGGGGCGGATGGCGGCGCTGTGGCAGGCGGACGGCCGCGGCTCGGAGCGGCTGCTGACGCTGCAGCCGGAGTGGGGTCCGGGGGCGCTGCTGCCCGTATGGCAGTGGCGGCGGGCGGATGCCCTTGCGCTGGGGGAGGAGGGCGATCCGCGGCTGCCGGGGGCCGCCCGGGAGCACTACGAGCGGATGTACCGGCAGGTCGGCGGGGTGGCGACGCGGCTGCGGGTGGTGTCGTATCTGTCGGCCGAGGTCGGGCCGCTGCTGCGCACCGGACAGGACGGCGCCGACGGGCGGCTGTTGAGCCGCTCGGCCGGCTCCCTCGCCGCGCTGGCCGGGGTGTGCGCGTACGACTCGGACCTGCACGGCCTCGCCCAGCGCTACTTCACCCAGGCGTTACGGCTCTCCGCCCGCGCGGGCGACCGGCCGCTGGGCGCGTACGCCATCGGCCTCATGGCGCAGCAGGCGCTCACGCTGCGGCACTACAGCCAGGCGCTGGCCTGCACCGACGCCGCCCTCGACGGCGATCCGCGGTGGCTCAGCCCGGCGCTGGCCACCGATGTGTACGCGATGCGCGCCAAGGCGTACGCCGCTCAGGGCGACGCCGCGTCGGCGCGGGCGGCGGCGCGGGCCGCGCAGGCGATGGCCGCGCTGATCGGATCGCGGGCCGAGCCCGCCGAGACCGACTATGTGGAGCGCGGGCGGGTGGAGGCGCTGCTGGCGGAGACGTTTCTCGGCCTCGGCGAGCTGTGGCAGGCCCGGCTGCACGCCGAGCGGGCGGCCGCCGCCGACGGGCACACCCGCGGCCGGGTGCACCGGCTCGCGGTGCTGGCGCGGGTGCGGCTGCGGCAGGGCGAGCCGGAGGAGGCGGCGCGGCTGGTGGCGCCCATGCTGGCCGCGGGGACCGGCATGGAGTCGACGCGGCTGCGGGACCGGTACCGGCTGCTGCGGCGGGAGCTGGGGGGATATGACGCCGCCATATCCCGATCCGCCGTGGAGCGGATAGACGAGGCCCTCCGCATTCCCCTCTGACGGGTTTTGGTGCTGACAATGGCTTGAACAAGTCGGTGGCACCCGGGGGCGGTATGCGATGGACTCAGCACAGCGAAGTAACGGTCTACGAGAACCCGTATCTGCGGGTGAACCTGGCCGATGTCGAACTGCCGGACGGGCGCCGGCTCGACCACTATCTGGTCCGGCTGCCGGCCGTGGCCATGGCCACCGTCGTCAACGAGCGCGATGAGGCACTGCTGCTCTGGCGGCACCGCTTCATCACCCAGAGCTGGGGCTATCAGCTGCCCTCCGGGATGGTCGACGCCGGCGAGGACATCGCCGCCGCCGCGGCCCGGGAGCTGGAGGAGGAGACCGGCTGGCGGCCGCTGGGCCTCAAGCATCTGATGACGCTGGAGGCCGCCAACGGCATCACCGACGCGCGGCACCACATCTTCTGGAGCGACCGGGCCGCGTACACCGGGGAGCCGCGCGACGCCTTCGAGTCGGACCGGCGGGCGTGGGTGCCGCTGGCCGACGTGCCCGAGCTGCTGCGCTCCGGCAAGCTGCGCGCGGCCGCCACGGTGGCGGCACTGCTGCGGCTGCGGCAGCTCAGTCAGGCCGGCCGCCATGCCGGTCGAGGTGCTCGTCGAACCGTCCGGAGAGTACCGACAGATCGCCTGAGAGGCGCGTGAGCTCCTCGCGTACGGTCTGCTCGCCCTCGTCGGGGGAGAGTTCTATGAGGGAGTCGGCGAGGCGTACCAGCTGCCGATTGGCCCGCCAGAGCCAGCGCAGCAGCACTCCGGCCGCGGCGACCGCTCCGCACAGGGTGCCCAGGGTCAGCAGGACCTGCATGGATCCACTTCCGTTCCGTAGCTGGGCGCTGGCCGGTCCCTGCCTGAGGAGCTCACAAGTCTAGCTTCCTCACGGGTAGTTGTCGGCCGTTCAGCTCAAAAAGTGAGCCTGTCGCGGTGCTTCGGATTGCGGCATGATGGCGACCATGGGGCAGGATTGGGGCCGGCTCGGCAAGGCGCTCGCGGGGGCGCGCGCCGCCGCCGGGTGGACGCAGGCGGAGCTGGCGGAGCGGATCGGCGTGACCCGTACCGCGGTCCAGTCCGTCGAGCGGGGTGTGAAACGCGCCAAGGTCACCGGCACGATGCGCAGTTACGCCCACGTCGTCGGCTGGTCCGAGACCTCGATCGAACAGGTGCTCGCAGGCGGAGAACCGGTCCACGGCGGCGCCGAAGCCGCAGGTGAACTCCCGCTGCGCATCGTCGAGGCGCTGCGCGCCGAAGGGCCGCTGCTGGACGCCGCGGTGCTCAACCTCCCCGACAACGAAGACCCGCAGGGCCGCATTGTCGTGGTCGTGAAGGGCCGCCCCGATATCACCCCTGACCAGCTCAAACAGGCCCTCAGCGCCTGGGAGCGCACGCATGACGCGCTGCGCGATGTGACCCGGGGCGACAACGGCTGAAAAGAGCCGGGAAGGCTCGTACCGGAAGCCTGCATTTATGCTTGCATGTACCTGACGAGCAAGCGGCCAGCGCTCGGAAGACCGACCGGGAGGACCCGATGCCGGTCCGGGTGCTGCTTGTATCCGACGCTCCAGAGGCCGTCGCCGCCTGGATAAGACAGCGCGACGGGAACATCACGGTGTATCTGGCAGCCACGCACTTCGACGAAACGAGCAAGCGGCGGCTGGAGGAGCTCTTCGACTCCCCGCAGCCGCCGCCGATTACCGCTGCCGTCAGGCGAGGCCGTACTTCTCCGCCGCCTTCTTGACCGTCTCCTGCTTCACCTCGCCGCGCCGCGCCAGCTGCGCGAGCGCCGCGACGACCACCGACTGCGGGTCCACGCCGAAGTGCCGGCGGGCCGCGTCGCGGGTGTCGGAGAGGCCGAAGCCGTCGGTGCCGAGGGACGTCCAGTCCTGCTCGACCCACTGGCTGATCTGGTCGGGAACCTGCCGCATCCAGTCGGATACGGCGAGGACCGGGCCCGGTGCGCCCTCCAGGGCACGGGTGACGTACGGGACCCGATCCTCTCCACGAAGCTGCGCCGCGTCGCAGGACAGGGCTTCCCGGCGCAGTTCCGACCAGGACGGGGTGGACCACACGTCGGCGGACACACCCCACTCATTGGCGAGGAGCTGCTGGGCTTCGAGGATCCAGTGGATGGCGGTGCCGGAGGCGAGCAGCTGGATGCGCGGGGCGTCCGGGGCGCTGTGCTCCGACTCCTTGAAGCGGTAGAGGCCCTTGACGATGGCCTCTTCCGATACGCCTTCGGGCAGCGCGGGCTGCACCTTGGGCTCGTTGTAGACGGTCAGGTAGTAGAAGATGTCCTCGGCGTTCTCGCCGTACATCCGCCGCAGGCCGTCCTTGACGATGGCGCCGACCTCGAAGGCGAAGGCGGGGTCGTACGCCAGCGCCGCCGGGTTCGTCGAGGCGATCAGCGGCGAGTGGCCGTCCGCGTGCTGCAGGCCTTCACCCGTCATCGTCGTACGGCCCGCGGTGGCGCCGATGAGGAAGCCGCGGCCGAGCTGGTCGGCGAAGGCCCACATCTGGTCGGCGGTCCGCTGCCAGCCGAACATCGAGTAGAAGATGTAGAACGGGATCATCGGCTCGCCGTGGGTGGCGTACGCCGTGCCGGCCGCGGTGAAGTCGGCCATCGAACCGGCCTCGGTGATCCCCTCGTTGAGGATCTGACCGTCCTTGGCCTCCTTGTAGTAAAGGAGCTGGTCGCGGTCGACCGGGTCGTAGGTCTGGCCCATCGGCGAGTACATGCCGGCGGTCGGGAAGAGCGACTCCATGCCGAAGGTGCGCGCCTCGTCCGGGACGATCGGCACCCAGCGCTTGCCGGTCTCCTTGTCCCGCATGAGGTCCTTGACCAGGCGCACAAAGGCCATGGTCGTGGCGATCTCCTGGGTGCCGGAGCCCTTGCGGAGGGCCTCGAAGGGCTTCTCCTGCTGGTCCGGCAGCACCACCGGGTGCACCCGGCGGGTCGGGGCCGGGCCGCCGAGCTCGGCGCGCCGCTCGTGCAGATAGCGGACCTCGGGGGAGTCCTGGCCCGGGTGCCAGTACGGGACGAGGTCGTCGTCGAGCGCCTTGTCCGGGATGGGGAGCTCCAGCAGGTCCCGCATGGCGCGGAACTCCTTGCCGGTGAGCTTCTTCATCTGGTGGTTGGCGTTACGGGACTCGAAGCCCGGGCCGAGGGTCCAGCCCTTGACGGTCTGGGCCAGGATCACCGTCGGCGCGCCCTTGTGCTCCAGGGCCGCGCGGTAGGCCGCGTAGACCTTGCGCGGCTCGTGTCCGGCGCGGGAGGTGTGGAAGCACTCGGCGATCTTGTCGTCGCTGATCAGCTTCGCGAGCTCCTGCAGCGCCGGCTCGGCGCCGAAGAAGTGCTCGCGGATGTACGGGACGTCGCGGGTCGCGTACGTCTGGAACTGGGCGTCCGGGACCTCGCGCAGGCGCCGTACCAGCGCGCCGGTGGCGTCGAGCTGGAGCAGCTCGTCCCAGGCGGAGCCCCAGAGCGACTTGACGACATTCCAGCCGGCGGCGCGGAACTGGGCCTCCAGCTCCTGCACGATCTTGAAGTTCGGGCGGACCGGGCCGTCGAGGCGCTGCAGGTTGGCGTTGATGACGAAGGTGAGGTTGTCGAGCTGCTCGCGGCCCGCGAGGGCGAGGGCGGCGGTCGACTCGGGCTCGTCCATCTCGCCGTCGCCGAGGAAGGCCCAGACGTGGCTGCCCGAGACGTCCTTGATGCCGCGGTTGGTCAGGTAGCGGTTGAAGCGCGCCTGGTAGATCGCGGAGAGCGGGCCGAGGCCCATGGAGACGGTCGGGAACTCCCACAGCGTCGGCAGCCGGCGCGGGTGCGGGTAGCTCGGAAGGCCGTCGCCGCCGGCCTCCTGGCGGAAGCGGTCGAGCTGGTCGGCGGAGAGCCGGCCGTCGAGGAAGGCGCGGGCGTAGATGCCGGGGGAGGCGTGGCCCTGGATGTAGAGCTGGTCGCCGGAGCCGTCCCCCTCCTTGCCGTGGAAGAAGTGGTTGAACCCGGTCTCGTAGAGCCAGGCCGCCGAGGCGAAGGTGGCGATGTGCCCGCCGAGGCCGTAGCGCGACCCGCGGGTCACCATGGCGGCGGCGTTCCAGCGGTTCCAGGCGGTGATCCGCGACTCCAGCGCCGGGTCGCCGGGGAGGGCGGGCTCGGCTCCGGTCGGGATCGAGTTGACGTAATCCGTCTCCAGCAGGGCGGGCAGCTCCAGGCCGGGGTCGGCCTGGGCGTGCTGCAGGGTGCGGCGCAGCAGGTACTTCGCGCGCTGCGGGCCGGCCGCCTTGTTGACGGCGTCGAGGGACTCACGCCATTCGGCGGTCTCCTGGGGGTCGCGGTCCGGCAGCTGGTCGAGCTCGCTCGGACGCTTCTGTACGGCATCGGTCATGCGATCGACTCTAAGTCTGATCGATGATCGATCAAAGACCAGGTGACAAATTGGCATCCAGTGCCCGTGTACATGGCACGGAGTGTCTGAGAAATGTCCGGGAATGGGGCCGGTCGGGCCCTGGGCAGGGCTGGGGTCCTTTTCTAGGATCCTGTCGCTCTTATCGCTCTATCCCGAAGGATGTCCGACGTTGCGTAAGCCTGCCCTCATAGCCGCCGCCGGCGCTGCCACCCTGGCCGCCGGCCTGCTGCCCTTCCTGGTCACCTCGTCCGCCGACGGCGCCGAGCCCCGCTCGGCGCTGAAGACCCGCGGCGTCCAGTACGACGCGCCCGGCCGGGACGACAACCGCTGCGTCGGTGGCAACACGAAGAACGAGTATCTGACGATCAAGAACTACTCGCCGACGCTGACCGTGAACCTCAAGAACTACCTGGTCAAGGACGCGGCCGGGAACCAGTTCCGGTTCACCGCGACCCACCACCTGCAGCCCGGCGACTATGTGAAGCTGCGCGGCGGCAACGGCACGGACTCCGACGGGGGCAACGTCGTGTACCGCGACAACTGCAACTTCATCTGGAACAACGGCGGCGACACGATCTACCTCTACAAGCCGTCGGGGCCGATCTCCGACAGGCACTCGTACCGGAGCAGCGACGACGGCAACCGCGACGGCTACATCCGCTTCCACTGAGCCGAAGGCTCACCTGCGCGGGGCGCACCCCAGCACGTGGGTCTTCACCAGCGCGGCGATCTCCGGATCGCCGCGCCGGAAGGCGTCCACGACATCCTGGTGCTCCTCCGCGTACGACTCGTGATGGGTGCCGAGCCACCGGATCGACAGCGACGTGAAGACCTCGATGCCCAGGCCTTCCCAGGTGTGCAGCAGCACACTGTTCCCCGCCGCCCGCACCAGCTCGCGGTGGAAGGCCACCGTGTGCCGCACCTGCGCCTCGCTGTCACCCGCCGCGTCCGCCTCCCGCAGCGCGGCGACGTGCGGCTCCAGGGCGGATACGTCCTGCGCGAGCCGCGCCGCCGCCAGCTCCGCCGCGATCTGCTCGAGCCCGGCACGTACCGGATAGATCTCCTCGAGATCGGCGGCGGTGAGATCGCGGACGCGAACGCCCTTGTTCGGCGACGACTCGATCAGCCGCAGCGACTCCAGCTCGCGCAGCGCCTCCCTGACCGGGGTCTGGCTGACCTCCAGCTCGGTCGCGATCCGCCGCTCCACGATCCGCTCGCCCGGCTTCCAGCGCCCGCTGATGATCCCCTCGACGATGTGCTCGCGGATCTGCTCGCGCAGGGAGGAAGGGTGGAGGGCGGGGCTGGTCGTCATGGGCTCATTATTGCGGCTGCGCGCGCAGATGCGCTGTGGCGGGCAGCACCGTAACGCCGGTGCCACCCGCCACGGCCGAGCGTTCAGTGCTCGTGCGGCTCCCCGTTGTAGTCGGGCGTCCGCAGCCGGTCCGGGGTCAGCGGGCTCATCGCCGTCACATCGCGCGGGGCGATCTGGAAGCCCTGCCAGTGCGCCGGCATCGGCGTCTGGTCCTCGTCCCGCGGGATGTGGTGGAAGCCGACGTTGACCCAGGCGACCGGCCGGGTCAGCCGCTCGCCGTTGACGAACTTCGGCACCGTGTCGGCGCACCGGCCGCCGAACTCCCGGTTCTGGTTCGGGTACTTCTCGCACTTCTTGTCCTGCGTGAAGTACACGTCCTTGCCGGTGAAGGCGCGCCCCGTATAGCGGGCCGGGTTGTGGTGCACGATCTCCCACGACCGCGGATGCCCGTCCGCGTTCTTGCCCGCCTTGCTCACGACCCGCCACCAGCGGTACGACGACGAGTTGCCGGATGTCTCGGTGCCGACCGTCTTGTGGCTGGTGCTCATCTTCGGCGGGTCGCCGCCCGCGTTCTTGGTGCCGAACTGCTCGATCCGCTGCCCGTACGAGCCGTCCGGCTGGAACTGCAGCCGCCAGAAGATGTTGTGCTGGTGGCTCGTCGCCTTGTCCCTGCTGCCCTTGCCGAGCGGCATGCCGGTCTTGTCCGAGGCGTCGTAGTCGGTGGGCGAGAGATTGCCGGTCGCGCCGGCCTTGGGCGTGATGGTGCCGTCGTCGGAGAAGTTCCACTGCACGACGTACTGGTAGTAGCCCGCCGAGTAAATCGCGTACACCGCCAGGTCCGTGCCCTGCCCCGAGTCGTCGTGCGCCGGGTTCTCGTACACATCCCCGCTGTCCCCGTGATAGGCGAAGCCGCGCGACTGCGTGGTCACGCACAGGGCGCTGACGGTCCCCACCTCGGGGTCGGCCGACTTGATCTTACGGATCGTGCCGCCCGGGCAGTCCGCCGGCTTCAGCTTCTCCGGGTAGCTGCCGAGGCTCTCCTCGGTGACGTCGTTGTACTCATTCTTGCCGTTGTCGTAGGGCACATGGATCTGCGCCATCCGGCCGCTGGCCAGCACCTTGATGGGCTTCGGCTCGCCCTTCGGCTGGTACGTGACGTCCTCCAGGACGAGCCCGGCGTACTCGTTGTTGTGCCAGCACATCTTCCAAGTGGTGCCGCCGGGCAGCTTCTTCTCGATCGTCGAGGACGCCGAGCAGTCCTGTGCGGGCGGCGGCGCCTGCGGGGCCGCGTTCGCCGCGCCCTGGGCGGCGGCCACCGGCAGCAGCGGCAGCAGCAGTACGGCCGCGGCCGCGCCGAAGCGAAGGTTTCTCTTGCGGTCAGGCACGGTGCACCTTCCGGTCGCTGAGGTCGATGACGTACTGCCGGGTCTCGATCCACGGGCCGCCCTTGACCCGCGTGAACAGCCGCACACAGCGGTGCTCACCGCACTCCCGCAGCTCCGCGGGCGCGCCCGGGCCCGCCTTGTACGTCCCGCCCCTGACCTCCAGCTGGCCGACCTCGGTGAGCGCCTTGCCGGTGGCCGCGCGGTAGTCCTGGCTCAGCCCGTCCCCGAGCGCCTGGTCGCCGATCAGCAGCTTCGCTGCCTCCTTGGACTCGCGCGGGCTGGGCGGCGGCTGTGCGCCGCGGGCGACCTCGGTGTCGGTCACCTTCCGCGTGGCCAGGTCGACGGTCTTCACCACCAGGCTGTTGTCCGTGTAGTCGTAGAACGTCACCTCGGCCGTGCGGTCGTCGGTGTCCTCGGCGAGCGCGGACGTGAGGAGCTGCGGGTCGCCCGCATGCCCGGTGACGTCCTTGCTCTCGGTGCGCAGCGGCCGGTCGCCGCTGAGCGCGGCCCGCACGGCTGTCTCCCGCTCCGCGTCGGTGAGCGGGTCGCGCCCGGTGCCCCGGTCCTGGGCCGGGGCGGGCGCCACGTACCGGCCGGGCGCGTTGCCCGGCGCCTCCGCCACCGGCCCCGGCATGCCACCGGCCGACGACCCGGTCCCCCGTGCCGGGCCGTCGCCGGTGGCGCTCATGGGCCAGGTGATGGCCGTGACGACGGCGACACCTGCGGCGGCGACGCCCACCTGCACCGCGAGCTTGCGCAGGTTGCGGCGGGCCGTCGACGAATCCCCCGATTCCTCCATGTCCCCCATCTGCTCCCCCTCGTGCCGATCTCACTGGTCTTGTTCAAGGACGAGTTGATCGGCTGCGAGGTTGTTCGGCACCCCCGTTTCACCAGGCCGAACAATCCCACTAGCCTGAGCCGCAGGGGGAACGGGGGAGTTGTTTTGGGGCGCAGGGAACGGCCGGTCGACCCGGCCGCGGGTCCGGTGCAGCGGTTCGCGTACGAGCTGCGGAAGCTGCGCGACGAGGCGGGGCTGACCTACCGGCAGCTCGCCGCCAAGTGCGAGTTCTCGGTCACGACGCTGTCGCAGGCCGCCGCGGGCGAGAAGCTGCCGTCGCTGCCGGTGGTGCTGGCGTACGCCCGCGCCTGCGGCGGCGATCCGGCCGACTGGGAGCGCCGGTGGCGGGAGGCGGACGCGGACGAGGCGGCCGAGCCGCCGTCGGAGGACGCCGGGGCCGAGCCCCCGTACCGCGGCCTGGCCCGCTTCGAACCGGCCGACCAGGAGGCCTATTTCGGCCGCGAGCAGCTCACCGAGGATGTGGTGGAGCTGGTCCGCGGCCACCGCTTCGCGGCCGTCTTCGGCCCGTCGGGCAGCGGCAAGTCCTCGCTGCTGCGGGCCGGCCTGGTGCCGGCGGTGCGGGCGGAGGGCGCTGCGGCGGTGGTACGGATCCTGACGCCGGGCGAGCATCCGGAGCGGCATGCGGAGGCGCTGGTACCGGCGGCCGGTGACGGGGATACGTACGTCCTGGTCGACCAGTTCGAGGAGGTCTTCACGCTCTGCCAGGACGTGGCCGAGCGGGCCCGCTTTCTCGACCTGCTGCTGGCGGCGCGCGAGCCGGACAGCCGCCTGCGCGTCGTGATCGCCGTGCGGGCCGACTTCTACGGGCGGTGCGCGGAACACCGCGAGCTCGCCGAGGCGTTGCGCGCGGCACAGCTGCTGGTCGGGCCGATGAGCCCGGCCGAGCTGCGGGCGGCGATCGTCAAGCCCGCGGCGGCCGCGAGGCTGATCGTCGAACGGGAGCTGACCGCCCGGCTGCTGTCCGAACTCGACGGCGAGCCCGGCGGCCTGCCGCTGATGTCGCACGTACTGCTGGAGACCTGGCGGCGGCGCCGCGGCCGGGCGCTGACGCTGCAGTCGTACGAGGCGGCCGGCGGCCTGCGCGGGGCGGTGGCGGCCACCGCGGAGCGGGCGTACGGCGAACTGACCGGCGCTCAGGCGGAGGTGGCGCGGCGGATCCTGCTGCGGCTGATCGCTCCGGGCGAGGGCGCGCAGGACACCCGGCGGCCGGTGGACCGGGGCGAGCTGGAGGTCGGCGAGCCGGCGGATGTGCGGCACGTACTCGAACTCCTCGCCCGCGCCCGCCTGCTGACCCTGTCCGAGGACACCGTCGACCTCGCCCACGAGGCCCTGATCGGCGGCTGGCCGCGGCTGGCCGGCTGGATCGAGGAGGACCGCGAGCGGATGCGCGAGCTGCGCCGGCTGACGGAGGCGGCGCAGGTCTGGGAGGAGCTGGACCGGGACGTGGGGGCGCTGTACCGGGGGAGCCGGCTGGGGGCGGCGGAGGAGCGGTTCGGCGGCGCGGAGCACGCGGCCGAACTCACGGCGCGCGAGGCCGCGTTCCTGGACGCCAGCCTGGCGGCGCGGGGGCGGGAGCTGCGCCGCGGGCGCTCGCTCGCCGCCGTGCTGGGCACGCTCGTGGTGCTCGCCCTGATCGCGGGGGTGATCGCCTGGCAGCAGAACCGCGAGGGCGACCGCCAGCACCTGGAGGCCGAGGCCCGCCGCATCGCCGATGTCGCCGACAGCCTGCGCCACTCCGACCCGGTGGACGCGCTGCGGCTGAGCGTGGCGGCGTGGAAGCTGGCCGAGACCCGCGAGACCAGGGCCGCCCTGCTGGGGGCGTACGCGCAGCGGCAGGAGGCCGCCTTCACGGTGCCGAACGGTAAGGACCCCGGGGCGCAGCACTTCCTCAGCGGCGACGGCCGCACCGTGGTCAGCGCGGGCCAGGACCGGGTGACCCGGTGGGACGCGGTCAAGGGCCGCCGGCTGGGCACGTACAAAGGGCTCGGGGAGCCGGGCTCCGACGCGATGGTGTCGATGGCCGCGGACGGCCGCACCATGGCGCACACCAAGGACGAGCCCGGCATCGAAGTGCGCCGGCTGGGCGGCGACGGTGCGCCCGGGAAGACGACGACGCTGAAGTCCGATGCCATCGACGCCGCGCTCAGCCTCAGCGGGCGGCTCGCCGTCGTCACCGAGGACATGGACAGCCCGGCCGAGCTGAAGGTGGTTCCCACGTCCGGCGGGAAGCCGCTGCTCACCCGCAAGGTGGGCGGAGAGCAGACCACCTTCGACGCGATCAGCCCCGACGACCGGCAGCTGGCCCTGTGCCTCGACGGCGGACCACTGGAGCTCTGGGACCTGCGCAAGGAGCGGAAGCTGCCGCTGCGCGGCGACCTCGGGGAGTGGGCGGCCGAGGTAGCGAAGACGAAGAAGGGGTGCGATGTGGACTCGGTGTGGCTGGACTTCACCCCGGACGGCCGCACCCTGACCGTGCAGGCGGGCAATGAGCTGCGCGCCTACGACGTCCGCAGCGGCCGCGGCCGGCTGCTGGTCAAGCGCGGCGGGCTGAAGGACACGTACCTGTCGGTGAGCGCCGACGGCTCGATGGCCGCGGGCGTCGTCAAGGACGACATCCTGGTGTGGAAGGCCGGCGACCCCGAGACGCCGGTGCTCAGGTATCCGCTGATGAACGAAGACGTGTCGGACCTCCGTCTGGACATGAAGGCCGGCGTGCTGCGCTACCTCGGCGGGACATCCGGCGGCGTGGTGCGCACCCTGTCGCTCCGCGGGCTGCTGTCCAGGAAGTGGCCGCAGACCTCCTGGGACGAGGCGGAGTTCAGCGCCGACGGCCGCCACTGGGCCGGGCAGCGGCAGCGGTCCGACGGCCGGGTGGAGCTCGCCGCCTTCGACAGCCGCACCGGGCGCCGGGCACCAGGACCGCCGAAGCAGAAGTGCGGCTCCGACTGCTGGGTGCGGATGGCGCTGGACGCGGACGGCCGCACGCTCGGGTACACGACGCAATCGATGCAGGGCGGGCCGGAGGCGGCGGACACGGTCCGGTTGTGGGACCTGCGCCGGGGGAAGCCGGCCGGCAGCCGCAAGGTGGGGCACGGCTGGGGCAGCGAGGTGCGCAGCATGGCCTTCGCCCCGGACGGCAAGTCGCTGCAGCTGGCCTACGTTCCCGAGGGCGAGTACGTGGAGGTCTGGGACGCCCGGCTGCACGACCGCAAGGGGAAGTTCCGCGACGTCGGCGGCGATGTGCTGGCCGGGCACCCGAAGGGCCGGGTGCTGCTCACCGACCAGGGCGAGATCGTCGACCTGCCCTCGGGCAAGGTGCGCTACCGGACGCTGACGCTCGGCACGCCCATGGCCCTCGCCTTCGACCCGGCGGGCCGGCTCCTCGCGGCCGGCGACGACTCGGGCCGGGTCACGCTCTGGAACGGCACGGCCCGGCACCGCCTCGGCACCCTTCCCGGTACGTACGACAGTGCCGCCGGCGGCTCCACGGAACCGGTGTCGGGGCTGGCCTTCTCGCCCGACGGCTCGATGCTCGCGGTGGCGGGCGAGAACGGCACGCTCCAGCTGTGGGACACCGAATCCCGCCAGCCCCTGGGCGGCCCGCTGCCGACCCCCGGCGACAGCGTGCTGGCGGTGTCCTTCGCCCCGGACGGCTCCCGGGTACGGGCGGTGGGCAACGCCACCGGGCTGCGGTCGTACCCGGTGAGCGCGGAGTCCGTGCGCCGGACGGTGTGCGAGCGGGTCGGCAGCGGCCTCTCGCGGGCGGACTGGGAGACGTATCTGCCGTCGGTCGGCTATCGCAGGACCTGCTGAACCCGGCACGTGGGGCGGGCCCGCAGCCCGCCCCACGTGTGTCCGCTGTCCGCGCGCCGCTCAGCTCACCAGTCCGGCTTGCCGTTGTACTTCGGCTTGAGCAGCCGGTCCGGGGTGAGCGGGCTCATCGCCGTCACGTCCCGGGGGACGATCTGGAAGCCCTGCCAGTGCGCCGGCATCGGCGTCTGGTCCTCGTCGCGGGCGATGTGGTGGTAGCCGACGTTGACCCAGAGGATCGGGTGCTTCAGCTTCTCGCCGTTGACGAATTTCGTCACGTTGCCCGCGCAGCCGCGGCCGCCGAACTCCCGGTTGTCGTTCGGATACTTCTCGCACTTCCTGAACTCGGTGAAGTACACGTCCTTTCTGGTGAAGGCGCGTGCGGTGTACCGGGCCGGGTTGTTGTGGACGATCTCCCAGGAGCGCGGATGGCCGTCCGCGTTCTTCCCCGCTGTGCTGACCACCCGCCACCAGCGGTACTGGCTGGAGTTGCCCGACGCCTCCTGCTGGAGGGTCTTGTGGGTGGTCGACAGCCGCGGCACTCCCGTCCGCGGGTCGGTGCCGTCCCGCTTGGTGCCGAACTCCTCGATCTTCGACGTGGGCGAGCCGTCCGGCTGGAAGTCCAGCCGCCAGAAGATGTTGTGCTGATGGCTGGTGGCGCGGTCACTGGCGTCCTTGCCCAGCGGCATGCCGTGCTCGTCCGAGGCGTCGAAGTCGCTGGGGGAGAGGTTGCCGGTGGCCCCGGCCTTCGGGGTGATGGTGCCGTCGTCGGAGAAGTTCCACTGCTGGATGTAGTGGTAGTAACCGGCCGAGTAGACCGCGTACACCGCAAGGTCGCTGCCCTGCGCCGAGTCGACACGGTCGTGGTGTTCGCCGACATCGCCGCTGTTGCCGTGGTACGCGAAGCCGCGGGCCTGCGTCGTCACGCACAGCGCGGGGACGTTGCCCTCGCCCGGCACCCGGATCGGGCGGATGGTGCCGCCCGGGCAGTCCTTCGGCCGCAGCTTCTGCGGGCTGGAGCCGAGGGCGATGTCGGTGACGTCGTTGTACTCCACGATCCCGTCGTCGTACGGCACATGCACCTGCCCGAGGCGCCCGCTGGCCAGCACCTTGATGGGCTTGGACTCGCTCTTCGGCTTGTACGTCACATCTTCGAGCACGAGGCCCGCGGTGCGGCTGTTGTGCCAGCACATCTGCCAGCTGGTGCCGCCCGGCAAGGTCTGGCTGATGGCGGCGGCGGAGCCGCAGCGGGTGGCGGCGGACGGCGCGGCGGGGGCCTGCGGAGCCGCGCCGTGCGCCATGGTGGCGGGGAGCAGCGGCGCGAGCAGCGCGACCGCCCCGATGATCACTCGGAAACGCTTAGTCATGGTGCACCGTCCGGTCGCTGAGGTCGATGACGTACGGACGGGTGTCGATCCACGGGCCGTCCGCGACCCGGGTGAAGAGCGTCACGCAGCGATGCTCCCCGCACTGCTTCAGCGCCGCGGGGGCGCCTGGGCGCGGGCGGTACACCAGGCCCTGCACCTTCAGCTGACCAGCTTCGGTCAACGCCTTGCCGGTGGCTGTGCGGTAGTCCTGGCGCAGGCCGTCGCCCAGCGGGTCGGCGATCAGCAGCTTGGCCGCCTCGGCGGCCTCCGGCGGGCTGGGCGGCGGCTGGGCGCCGCGCGCGGTTTCGGAGTCGGTCACCTTCCCGGAGGTGAGGTTGACGGTCTTCACGGCGAGGCTGTTGTCGCCGTAGTCGTAGAACATGACCTCGGCGATCCGGTCCTCGGTGGCTCCGACGTCCTCGGCGAGCTCCGCGCTGATCAGCTGCGGGTCGCCGGTGCGCCCGGCGACATCCTTGCTCTGGGTGCGCAGCGGCCGGTCGCCGCTGAGTGCCGCCGTCACGGCCGCCTGCTCCTCGTCGGCGGTGAGCGGGTCGCGGCCGGTGCCGGTGGCGCCGGGGGCCGCGGGTGCCACGTAGCGGCCCGGCGCTTCGCGGCCGGGGTGCTGGTGTGCGCCGGCCGCGGGCTCGGCTCCGGCCCCCTGCGCGGGGTCTTCACCCGTAGCGCTGAGCGGCCATGTGATGGCGGCGGCGACGGCAACTCCCGCTAAGGCGATGCCGGCCGGCGTGGCGAAGCGGCGCAGATTGCGGCGCCGCGATGGTCCCCCCATGTCTGTCATGCGTCCCCTTGCGGCTCAAGTGGCGGTTGGGCACCACCAGTTGCCTATGTGACGCTTTGGCTGAGGGCAAGGTTGCGCGGAACCTGACAATCAACTTCCCGGCGCAACGACGGCGCCCCGCCCGGGAAGTCCCGGGCGGGGCGCCGTCGTGCAGCTGTGCTGCTGAGCCTTACAGGCCGAGCTCGGTCTCGAACTCCGCGGCCTCGAGGATCTGCTTGATCGTCGTCAGGTACCGGGCCGCGTCGGCGCCGTCCACCAGACGGTGGTCGTACGACAGGGTCAGGTAGACCATGTCGCGGACCGCGATCGTGTCGCCCAGCTCCGGGTCGGAGATGACGACCGGGCGCTTCACCGTGGCGCCCAGGCCCAGGATGGCGACCTGGTTCGGCGGCACGATGATCGTGTCGAAGAGCGCGCCGCGCGAGCCGGTGTTGGAGATGGTGAAGGTCGCACCGGAGAGGTCGTCCGGGCTGATCTTGTTGGAGCGCACGGCGCCCGCCAGCTCGGCCGTCCGCTTGGCGATGCCGGCGAGGTTGAGGTCGCCCGCGCCCTTGATGACCGGGGTCATCAGGCCCTTCTCCGAGTCGACGGCGATGCCCACGTTCTCCTTGTCGAAGTACGTGATCGTGCCGTCTTCCTCGTTAATCCGGGCATTGATGACCGCGTGGGCCTTCAGCGCCTGGACCGCCGCCTTCACGAAGAACGGCATCGGGGAGAGCTTGACGCCCTCGCGCTGCGCGAAGGAGTCCTTCGCGCGGCCCCGCATCTTCATCATCTTCGTGACGTCGACCTCGACCATGGACGACAGCTGCGCCTGGCCGTGCAGGGCCTTCATCATGTTGTCGCCGATGACCTTGCGGATGCGCGGCATCTTGACCGTCTGACCGCGCAGGGCGTCGGCCTCCAGGGCCGGCGCCTTCTTCGCGGCGGCGGCGGCCGGAGCGGCAGCGGCCGGGGCGGACTTCGCGGCCTCGGCGGCGGCGATGACGTCCTGCTTGCGGATGCGGCCGCCGACGCCGGAGCCCTTGACGGAGCCCAGGTCGACGCCGTGCTCGGCGGCGAGCTTGCGCACCAGCGGGGTGACGTAGGCGCCGTCGGCCGCGGGGGCCGGAGCCGCGGGGGCCGCGGGCGCGGCCGGAGCGGCGGGGGCCGGAGCCGGGGCGGGCGCCGGAGCCGCGGGGGCGGCCGGGGCAGCGGGCGCAGCCGGGGCCGCGGGAGCGGCCGGAGCGGCAGGCGCGGCCGGGGCAGCGGCCGGAGCCGGTGCCGCCGGGGCCGGGGCGGCCGCCGGAGCGGCACCCGCGGCGCCGATGACGGCGAGCTTCGCGCCGACCTCGGCCGTCTCGTCCTCGCCGACCAGGATCTCCAGCAGCGTGCCGGCGGCAGGCGACGGGATCTCGGTGTCGACCTTGTCGGTGGAGATCTCCAGCAGCGGCTCGTCGACCGCGACCTCCTCGCCGACCGCCTTCAGCCAGCGGGTCACGGTGCCCTCGGTGACGGACTCGCCCAGCTCGGGCAGCGTCACGTCGGTGCCCGAGGCGCCACCGGCGGGCGCGGCCGGAGCCGCGTCAGCGGGCGCGGCCGGGGCGGCCGGAGCCTCCTGAGCCGGGGCAGCGGGGGCGGCAGGCGCGGCGGCCGGAGCCGGCGCGGCCTCAGCCGCCGGGGCGGGGGCGGCAGCGGGCGCGCCGCTGCCGTCGTCGATGACGGCCAGCTCGGCGCCGACCTCCACCGTCTCGTCCTCGGCGACCTTGATGGAGGCCAGGACGCCGGATGCGGGAGCCGGGATCTCGGTGTCGACCTTGTCGGTCGAGACCTCGAGCAGCGGCTCGTCGGCCTCGACGCGCTCACCCTCGGCCTTGAGCCAGCGGGTGACGGTGCCTTCGGACACGCTCTCGCCGAGCGCCGGCAGTGTTACGGAAACCGCCATGGTTTCGGTTGCTCCTTAACGGATCGTGCGGACTTCTGCGTGCCCTGGATTAGTCGTGCGAGTGAAGCGGCTTGCCGGCGAGAGCCAGGTGGGCCTCTCCAAGCGCCTCATTCTGCGTCGGGTGAGCATGGATGAGCTGCGCGACCTCGGCCGGCAGCGCTTCCCAGTTATAGATCAGCTGGGCCTCGCCGACCTGCTCGCCCATCCGGTCACCCACCATGTGTACGCCGACGACGGGGCCGTCCTTGACCTGCACGAGCTTGATCTCGCCCGTCGTCTTGAGGATCTTGGACTTTCCGTTGCCGCCGAGGTTGTACTTCAGAGCGACAACCTTGTCGGCGCCGTGGACCTCCTTGGCCTTCGCCTCGGTGATCCCGACGGACGCGACCTCCGGGTGGCAGTACGTCACCCGGGGCACCCCGTCGTAGTCGATCGGCACGACGTCGAGTCCGGCCAGCCGCTCCGCCACCAGGATGCCCTCTGCGAACCCGACGTGCGCGAGCTGCAGCACGGGGGTGAGGTCGCCTACGGCGGAGATGGTCGGGATGTTCGTGCGCTTGTACTCGTCGGTGAGGACGTAGCCGCGGTCCATGGCCACGCCCACCTCCTCGTAACCCATGCCCTGGGACACCGGGCCGCGGCCGACGGCGACGAGCAGCACCTCGGCCTCGAAGGTCTTGCCGTCCGCGAGCGTGACCTTCACACCGTCGGCGGTGTTCTCGGCCTTCTCGAAGAAGGTGCCCAGGTTGAACTTGATGCCGCGCTTGCGGAAGGCCCGCTCCAGCAGCTTCGAGCTGTTCTCGTCCTCGACGGGGACGAGGTGCTTGAGCGCCTCGATGATCGTCACATCCGCGCCGAAGGACTTCCACGCGGAGGCGAACTCGACGCCGATGACGCCGCCGCCCAGCACGATCGCGGACTTCGGCACCCGGTCCAGGACCAGCGCGTGCTCGGAGGTGATGATGCGCTCGCCGTCGGGCACCAGCCCCGGCAGCGACTTCGGCTGCGAGCCGGTGGCCAGCAGAATGTGCCGCCCCTCGTACCGCTGCCCGTTCACATCCACCGAGGTCGGAGAGGACAGCCGCCCCTCCCCGCTCACAAAGGTGATCTTCCGCGAGGCGACCAGTCCCTGCAGGCCCTTGTACAGCCCGGTGACGACCTCGTCCTTGTACTTGTGGACCCCCGGCATATCGACCCCATCCAGGGTCGCCTTCACGCCGAACTGCTCGCTCTCGCGAGCCTGGTCCGCGATCTCGCCGGCGTGCAGCAGGGCCTTGGTAGGGATGCAGCCGCGGTGCAGGCAGGTGCCGCCCAGCTTGTCCTTCTCGATCAGGGCGACGTCAAGACCGAGCTGAGCTCCGCGCAGGGCAGCGGCATACCCGCCGCTACCGCCTCCGAGAACAACCAGGTCGAAAACGGTGCTGGCGTCGTTCGCCACGTCACGTCCTCCATGCGTGTGCGCTGCGCGCGATCGGGGTTCCGACCGGCGCGGCGGCTCTTTTTCATCAGCCGCTGATTAAGCGGGGCCCTGTCCTGCCGAAGCCATCTTCGCACTTGTCGGCGAGTAACGCGGACAGGGGGCGTCTGTCGGACGCCCCCTGAGGTGTACGCGTCAGGCCTCGCCCAGCTCACCCGCCGCCGCCTGCTCGGCGATGCCGACCAGCGTCCGTACGGCCGACCCCGTGCCGCCCTTCGGCGTATAGCCGAACGGCGCGCTCGTGTTGAAGGCCGGACCGGCGATGTCCAGGTGCGCCCAGGTGATGCCCTCACCCACGAATTCCTGCAGAAAGAGCCCGGCGACCAGCCCGCCGCCCATCCGCTCGCCCATGTTCGCGATGTCGGCGACCGGCGACTCCATGCCCTTCTTCAGCTCGGCGGGCATCGGCATCGGCCAGGACTGCTCGCCGGCCTCCTCCGCGATCTGGTGGATCTGAGTACGGAAGACGTCGTCGTTCGCCATGATCCCGAAGGTGCGGTTGCCGAGGGCCAGCACCATCGCGCCGGTGAGGGTGGCGACATCGACGATCGCGTCCGGGTTCTCCTCGGAGGCCCGGGTGAGCGCGTCGCCCAGTACGAGGCGGCCCTCGGCATCGGTGTTGAGCACCTCGACGGTCTTGCCGCTGTACATGGTCAGCACGTCGCCGGGCCGGGTCGCGGACCCCGACGGCATGTTCTCGGCGAGCGCGAGCCAGCCGGTCACATTGGTCTCGATGCCCAGCTGAGCGGCGGCGGAGACGGCGGCGAGCACGGCGGCGGCACCGCTCATGTCGCACTTCATCGTCTCGTTGTGCCCGGCCGGCTTCAGCGAGATGCCGCCGGAGTCGTACGTGATCCCCTTGCCGACAAAGGCGACGGTGGTGTCGGCGCCGGAGCTGGTGTAGCTGAGCTTCACCAGCCGCGGCGGCGCCTCCGACCCCTGCCCGACCCCGAGGATGCCCCCGTAACCGCCCTTGGCAAGCGCCTTCTCGTCCAGCACCTCGACCTTGAAGCCGTGCTCCTTGCCGGCGGCCTGCGCCTTTGCGGCGAAGGCGGCGGGGTCGAGGTCAT
Source organism: Streptomyces boninensis (assembly GCF_048572725.1). Lineage (NCBI taxonomy): Bacteria > Bacillati > Actinomycetota > Actinomycetes > Kitasatosporales > Streptomycetaceae > Streptomyces > Streptomyces boninensis. Next base: position 2,328,487 of record NZ_CP183837.1, on the reverse strand, counting down.
TGGAGGGGATGTTGATGAGGTCGCGGGCCCGGTTCACCTCGGCGCCGAGGACGACGGCGCGCTGGGCGGCGGCCTTGTGCTCCTTGTCGCGCGGCTTCGCGCCCAGCACGGCGGCCTCGGCGAGCGGCTCCTTGGCGCCGTTCTTCTTGCTCTTGGCGTCCTTGACGCCCTTGCCGTTCGCCGCGTTGCCCGCGCCGCGGTAGGCGGTGAAGGCGTACGCGCCGAGCAGCACACCCTCCGCGATGGCGCCGGTGTCGTCGGCGTCCTCGATAGGCAGCGCGAAGGCCGCCTTCTTGGTGCCGGACAGCGCCCGGGCGGCGGCGCCGGCGGCGCGACGCAGGGCTTCGGCGTCGTAACGCTCACCCTTGCCGGGCTCGGCGCCGAGCCCGGTGGCGACGACGACGGTCGCCTTCACACCGTCGGGCGCCGGAATCTTGGTGACCTCCCCTTCGGCGCCACTGGCACCGAGGGCCTCCAGGACGGGGCCGAGTTTCTTGGCGACCGCGTCGATGCCGCTGCTGGCGACGGTGGGTCCTTTGGGGCCCTTCGCCACGCCTACGACGAGGGCGTCCGCGCGGATGGTGGTGGCGGCGGAGGTGGAGAGGGTGAGAGCAGTCACGGCGATCGGGTGTCCATTTCCGTCTCGAGCGGGAGCGATTCGATGCATCGTACGGTGCGCGCTTCGCGCTTGCTTCGCGGGCATCCTGTGGCTTCGCCACGGATGTCCTCAAGCGCCGGACGGGCTTATAGGTGGGTGGGCCGGTCCGAGTTCCGCGACACAACCGAAAAAGCCCGCTTCGCTAAGACTTTTTCGGCTGCGTCGCTCCACTCGGCCCTCCTCCCGGAGGGAGAGTTCAACCCAGGCGGGCCCAGGGCGACGCCCGACTCGATCCATCCCTCCGGGAGGAGGGCCGAGTGGAACGACGCCGCCGAAAAAACCCAGCACCGGACGGCGGTGGACCACCACGTTTTTTCGGTGGTGTCGTGGAACTCGGCCCGGCCCACCCACCAACAAGCCCATCCGGCGCTTGAGGATTCCGAGCGAAGCTCGGATGCCGCGCCGCAGGCGCGAACCGGTCAGCCCAGCGACAGCACGATCAGCACGGTCACCGCAGCCGTCTCAGCGAGCGCGCCGAAGACATCACCCGTGACACCACCCAAGCGGCGCACACAGTGCCGTAGCAAGAGCTCCGCCGCGGTCAGCGCAAGCACAAAGGCCGACGCCGTACGGACCGCCTCTGCCCCGCCCGCCAGCGCGAAGGCCCCGCCCGCCAGGGCCACCGCCGACGCACCCGCCACCGCCAGCACGGCCCGCCGCGGCACGGCCCCCGCCACGGCGGCCCCCAACCCCTCCGGCCGCGCGGCGGCCACGCCGCCACGCGCCGCGAAGGCCATCGCACAGCGACCCGCGACCAAGGCCGCGACGACCCCCACCGCCCCAGCCGCCCAACTCGCCGCATAAAGCTCCGCCACCGCGGCGACCTGCGCCAGCAGCACGAAGACCAGCGTCAGCACACCGAACGGCCCGATATCCGACTTCCGCATGACATCGAGCGCCCCGGCCGCAGGCCGCCCGCTGCCGAGGCCGTCCGCCGTATCGGCCAGGCCGTCCAGGTGCAGCCCGCGCGTCAGTGCCGCCGGTACGGCGACCGTGGCCACCGCCGCGAGCAGCGCCCCGGCGCCGAGCGCCAGCAGCACCCCGCCGAGCCCGGCCGCACAAAGCCCCAGCACCAGCCCAACCACAGGCGCGCACAACATCCCGTCCCGAGCCGCATCCCGGTCCCACCGGGACACCCGCACCGGCACCGCCGTCAGCGTCCCGAACGCGAACCGCAGCCCGTCGGATATCCGTGAAGGCATCTACGTGATGTCGTCGACGTCAGTCTCGGGTTCTGCCGGCTTGCCGGCCCCCTCGGGCGCCGCCGGCAGCTCCGCCCACAGCTGGGCAGCGGCCTGCACCAGCGGCAGCGTCAGCAGCGCGCCGACGCCCTCGCCCGCCGTGACTTGCTGGTCCAGGACCGCGTCGAGGGCGATGCGGTCGAGCGCCTTCTCCTGTGCCGGCTCGCCGCTCACCGAGCCCGCCAGCCACCAGTCCGGGGCGCGGAAGGCCACCCGCTGGCCGACCAGCGCCGCCGCCGACGCCACCACGCCGTCGAGGATCACCGGCGTCCGCCGGACCGCGCACTGCAGCAGGAAGCCCGTCATCGCCGTCAGGTCGGCGCCGCCCACGGCGCCCAGCAGCTCCAGTTGCTCACCGAGCACCTTCCGGGCCCGCCGCAACGCATCGCGAATCGCCGCACACTTGCGCATCCACGCCAGGTCGTCGATGCCGCTGCCGCCCCGCCCGGTCACCACCGAGGCATCGGTGCCGCAGAGCGCAGCGACGATCACGCCCGCCGGGGTCGTACCGCCGACGCTGATGTCGCCGAGCACGATCAGATCCGTGCCGGAGTCGGCCTCTTCATCGGCGATCGCCATCCCGGCCAGGAAGGCCGCCTCGGCCTCCTCGGCGGTCAGCGCGTCCTCGATGTCGATACGACCGCACCCACGCCGCACCTTGTGCTTGGCGACATCGTCAGGCAGCTCCGCCGCATCGCAGTCCAGGCCCATGTCGACCACTCGCAGCCCGGCCCCGAAGCGCCGCGCCAGCACCGCGGCGGCGCTCTCGCCGGCCAGCGCGGACTTGGTCAGCCGCAGCGCGTCGCCCGCGGGGCGCGCCGAGACGCCCTCCGAGGCGATGCCGTGGTCGCCCGCGAAGAGCACCACCTTCGCCTGCGTGATCGGCTTCGCGGGCGCGGCGCCCTGCGCCGCGGCCAGCCACTCGCCGAGCTCGTCGAGCCGGCCCAGGCTGTCGGGGCGCGGCTCGCGGTCCGCCCGCCAGTCCTGCGCGTCGCGGCGGGCGCCGGAGTCGGGGCGCTCGATGAGTGAGGTGAAGTCGTCGAGATTGAGGCCGCTCATTCGGCGCACATTAGCCGAAGGGAGCGGGGGAGGGAGCCGCCGGGGCGGGCGCCCCGTCAGCCGCGCAGCTGCAGCACCTGCCCGGCCACCACCAGCAGCACCTGCTCGCACTCGGCCCCGACCGCCGCGTTCAGCCGCCCGAGCTCGTCCCGGAACAGCCGCCCCGAGACCGTGTCCGGGACGATCCCGGAGCCCACCTCATTGCTGACCGCGACCACGGTGCGGCTGGTCTCCCGGACCGCGGCCGCGAGTTCACCGACCCGCTCCCGTACGGCATCGACCTCGCCCTTCTCCCAGGCGTCCGTCTCGTCCATCACGGCCGTCAGCCACAGCGCCAGGCAGTCGATCAGCAGCGGCGGCCCGTCCGCGGCCAGCAGCGGCACCAGGTCGGTGGTCTCCGTCGTACGCCAGCTGCCGGGGCGCCGCTCCCGGTGCGTGGCCACCCGCGCCGCCCACTCGGCGTCGTCGTCCCGCTGCCCGGAGGTCGCCGCGTACTCCACCCCGGCGAAGGCCGCGAGCCGCCGCTCGGCCTCGACCGACTTTCCCGACCTGGCCCCGCCGAGTACGAGGGTCCGGCGCGGCACCGAAGGCGCGGCGTCGGCCTCGCCGACGGTGTGGCAGTCCCCGTCCGGTACGGCCCGGGCCCCGGCCGCGGCGAGGCGGCGGTGCAGCTCGCGGCCGGGCGGCACGTCGTGCCCGATGTGCACGCCGATCACGTCGGTCGCGGGGCCCACCGCGCGCCGCTCGCGCAGCCGCGCGAGGGCGTCGGGCCGGCCGAGCACGTCCAGGAGGACCAGGTCGTACGGGCCGGTGTCCTCGGCCAGGCCTGCGGGGGCGGCGCCCGGCGGCAGGTAGAGCAGCCGCTCGCCCTGCGGGCCGGTGATGGCGTAGCCCGTACCGGGGGAGTCGAGGGCGACGGCGCGGAAGCGGTGGCCGCTGATCAGCGTGGCGTCCTGGCCGTCGGGCACCCGGCTGGCCGGTGGCAGCCCGGGCGGCAGCTCCACCGCGGGGCCGTCGTGCGGGTGCGAGAGGAGCACCTGCAGCACGCCGCCGAGGGTGTGTCCGGCGCGGGCGGCGGCGAAGGCGGCGCCGGGGGTGAGGTCGAGGAGCAGCACCCCGTCGACGAGGACGGCGGTGGCGGCGCGGGCCTCGGCGCCGGTCGCGGCGGCGCAGGAGGCGCAGGGGCAGCCGGGTTCGGGCAGGCCGGCGGGTGCGCCGGTTCCCAGCAGAGTGATTTCCACACCACGTAGTCTGCCTGCAGCGATGGTGCGACTTCAGGAGGCGGACATGGCGGCGTGGACCTGGCGGTTCGAAAAGACGGACGGCAGCGAGACCGCTCCCGCGGTGGAGCCCGAGGAATTCACGACCCAGGGCGACGCGGAGTCCTGGCTCGGGGAGGTGTGGAAGGACCTCCTCGACGGTGGCGTCGATCAGGTGACGCTCTTCGAGGACGGCGGGAAGATTTACGGCCCGATGAGCCTGCACGATGCGATGACGCCGGAGGCTGAGTAGCCGTTATCGAGATGGGTCCGCCCACCCGCGCTGCGGGTGGGCGGACCCATCTCGAGTTGCCGGTGAACCCGTAGCCCGTGGGCTACGGCCGCTCGCCTCGCCTGACCTGCGGCTTCGGCAGGCGCATCCGGCGCATCTGGAGCGTGCGCATTAGCGCGTACGCCGTGACCCCCCGATGAGACTCATCGGGGAAGCGCTCCTTGATCTGCTTCTTGAACCGGATCGCCAGGATGATCGAGTCGATCACGATCAGCACGATCACGACCATCCACAGCATCAGCGACAGCGCCTGCGCCTGCCCGCCGAGGAAGCTGAGGATCAGAATCAGAATCGCGGCCGGCAGGAAGAACTCCGCCATCGACCACCGCGCATCCACGTAGTCGCGGGCAAAGCGGCGCACCGGCCCCTTGTCCCGCGCGGGCAGATAGCGCTCGTCGCCACCGGCCAGCGCCTCCTGGCGCTTGGCCATGTCGGCGCGGCGGGCTTCGCGGGTGCGCTTCGCGGCCTCCTTGCGCGTCGTGGGCGCGGTGACCGTGCGGCGCTGCGACTGCGCCTGGCTGCGCTTGGGCGTGGGGCGGCCCTTGGGCGCCTCCGGGTCGCGAGGCTGCTTGGCCTCGGTCACCGGGGCGGCGGGCTTGTCATCCTTGGAGGAGCGGCTTCCGAACACAGAAACCAAGGATACGGGGTGTACAGGTGTCGCCCCTCACCGCAGCGGGAACGATCCGGCAACGGCCGACGTGTAAGACGTAGGAAAGGCCGCGTACCGGGTCACCCCCTACACCCGCCTACACCCTGGGCGGGAGCCCGGGGGCGCGGGTTCGTCCTGCAGGAGGAGCGCATCGGCGCTCAAGCAGTGCGGTAATGGAAGAGGGCCCCGTACTGTGGGGTCTTAAGAGTTTTGTTGCTGGAGCCCGAAGTCCGTCAGGAGAAGGGGGCGCGCGAGGCCCATGAGCGGTGGAGTCATGAAGCGGATGGGGATGATCTTCCGCGCGAAGGCCAATAAGGCCCTGGACCGGGCCGAGGATCCGCGCGAGACCCTCGATTACTCGTACCAGAAGCAGCTTGAGCTGCTCCAGAAGGTGCGCCGCGGGGTCGCCGATGTGGCGACGTCCCGTAAGCGCCTCGAGCTGCAGCTCGGCCAGCTGCAGAGCAATGGCGCCAAGCTGGAGGACCAGGGCAAGAAGGCCCTCGCCCTCGGCCGGGAGGACCTGGCCCGCGAGGCGCTGTCCCGCAAGGCGGCGCTGCAGCAGCAGGTCGCCGACCTCGAGACACAGCACCAGACGCTGCAGAGCGAGGAGGAGAAGCTCACCCTCGCGGCCCAGCGGCTGCAGGCCAAGGTGGACGCCTTCCGTACGAAGAAGGAGACCATCAAGGCCACCTACACGGCCGCGCAGGCGCAGACCCGGATCGGGGAGGCCTTCTCGGGCATCTCCGAGGAGATGGGCGACGTCGGCATGGCGATCCAGCGCGCCGAGGACAAGACGGCGCAGCTCCAGGCGCGCTCCGGCGCGATCGACGAGCTGCTCGCCTCGGGTGCCCTGGACGACCCGACCGGCACCACGAAGGACGACCTGACGGCCGAGCTGGACCGGCTCTCGGGCGGCGCCGACGTGGAGCTGGAGCTGCAGCGCATGAAGGCCGAGCTGGCCGGCGGCAGCAGCCCCCAGCAGGGCCAGATCGAGTCGGGTGGCAATGGCGTGAGCCAGCCCTCCGACCACCAGCAGACGCAGGCCGACGGCCCGAATTTCGACAAGCAGTAAGGCCCCTTCACCGGGCGCCACTCCACTCGCACACGGAGGGACGACATGATCGTACGGATCATGGGGGAGGGGCAGGTGAAGCTGGCCGACAGCCACTTCACCGAGCTGAACAAGCTGGACGACGAGCTGCTCAAGGAGATGGAGACGGGCGACGGTCCCGGCTTCCGGCGCACTCTGGCCGAGCTCCTGGAGGCGGTGCGCCGTCTCGGCAGCCCGCTGCCCGACGACTCCCTGGAGCCGTCGGAGCTCATCCTCCCCGCCGAGGACGCGACCCTCGACGAGGTCCGCGCCCTGCTCCGTGACGAAGGCGGGGGCCTCATCCCGGGCTGAAGCGGATCACACTCCAGCAACCGAGCGCCCCGGCCCGCCACGCGCGGGGCGGGGCGCTCGTGGCTCAAGTGCCCGCGCGCCCCTCGCGCCCCCTACGGTTGACTGACGTGCCGCATACCCTCACCGCGATCCGCCGCTGGTTCAGCGCCCGCCCGGTGGCCCTCGACGGGCTGCTCGCGGCCGTCGTGCTCGCCCTGATCATCATCGGCGCCCTGCACCCCTCGAGCGGCCCGAACGCGATGCCCCCCGCGGACCTCGGCGTCACCGAGGTCGCCCTGGCCGTGGCCGCGAGCGCCGCCCTGGTCGCCCGCCGCATCGCCCCCGGCGTGGTCCTCGCCGTCACCGCCGCCCTCACCCTCGCGCACATCATCGCCGCGGGCGGCGACCCCCGGGTGCCGATCGCGCTCTCCGCCGCCGTGGCGCTCTACACGGTCGCCTCCCGCACCGACCGCCACACCACCTGGCGGGTCGCGCTGGTCACGGTCGGCGTGCTCACCGGCGCCATGATGCTCTTCGGCGACCGCCCCTGGTACGCCGACGAAAACCTCGGCGTCTTCGCCTGGACCGGCATGGCCGCCGCCATCGGCGACGCCGTCCGCAGCCGGCGCGCGGTGGTCGACGCGATCCGCGACCGCGCGGAACGGGCCGAGCAGACCCGCGAGTCGGAGGCCCTGCGCCGCGTCGCGGAGGAGCGGATGCGCATCGCGCGCGAGCTGCACGACGTGGTCGCGCACCACATCGCCCTGGTGAACGTCCAGGCAGGCGTCGCCTCCCATGTGATGGACGCCCGCCCGGACCAGGCCAAGGAGGCCCTCGCCCACGTCCGCGAGGCCAGCCGGGCGGCGCTGGAGGAGCTGCGGGCGACGGTGGGGTTGCTGCGCCAGTCCGGCGACCCGGCGGCGCCGAAGGAGCCCGCGCCCGGGCTCGGGGTGCTGGACCAGCTGGTGGACGGTTTCGTACGGGCCGGGCTGCCGGTGTCGGTCGAGGTGCTGGCGCCGGGGCGGCTGCTGTCGGCGGATGACGGGGATCAGGAGGCGCGGGCGGCGGAGGTCGGGGCCGGGCTGCCGACGGCGATCGATCTGACGGCCTATCGGGTGGTGCAGGAGGCGCTGACCAATGTCCAGAAGCATGCGGGGGCGGGGGTGCGGGCCGTGGTGCGGGTGACGCGGCGGGCGGGGGAGCTGGAGCTCGTGGTGGCGGACGACGGGCGGGGTGCGGCCGGCGGCGAACTCGCGGGCGGGCATGGACTGATGGGCATGCGGGAGCGGGCTGCGGCGCTCGGGGGCAGCTGCGAGGCGGGGGCCAGGGAGGACGGCCGGCCGGGGTTCCGGGTGCGGGTGGCGCTGCCACTGGAGGGCGCCGAGAGCGAGCCGGTGGTGCGGGCGGCGGGGGAGGCCGCGCGGTGATCCGGGTGGTGCTGGCGGATGATCATGCGCTGCTGCGGAGTGCGTTCCGGGTGCTGGTGGAGTCCGAGGCGGACATGGAGGTGGTGGGGGAGGCCTCGGACGGGGCGGAGGCGGTGCGGCTCGTACGGGATGAGCGGGCGGATGTCGTGCTGATGGATATCCGGATGCCCGGGACGGACGGCATTTCGGCGACCGAGCAGATCACGAAGGACGCGGAGCTCGACCACGTACGGGTGGTCATTCTGACGACCTTCGAGGCCGACGAGTACGTGGTGCAGTCGCTGCGGGCGGGCGCGTCCGGCTTCCTCGGCAAGGGCGCCGAGCCCGGCGAGCTGCTGAACGCGATCCGCGTGGCCGCGGGCGGAGAGGCGCTCCTGTCACCGGCGGCGACAAAGGGCCTGATCGGCCGCTTCCTGGCCCAGAGCACGAGCCCGCCTGCGGCGGGGGCCGGCGACGCGGACCAGCTGGCCTCGCTGACCAGCCGCGAGCGGGAGGTCCTGATGCTCGTGGCCGGCGGCCTGTCGAACGACGAGATCGCCGACCGCCTGGCCGTCAGCCCGCTGACGGTGAAGACGCACGTGAACCGGGCCATGGCCAAGCTGGGCGCGCGGGATCGGGCGCAGCTGGTCGTGATCGCGTACGAAAGCGGCCTGGTCCGCCCCGGCACGTAACTCCGTGGGCAGGCGTCCCGCACGGCGGGACGGGTGGGCACGGGACGGGCCGCAGCCCGCCGACGCAACCGGCACCGCCCCAGACCGAGGCGCTACAGATACGCCCGCGAGGGCACATACGGCTCCGGCGGCCGCATGCCCCGCAGTGCCACGAAGCCGTCCGCCTCCAGGTCCAGGCGGGCCGCCAGGCCTACGTCGAGGGCCCACTGCTGTTCGGCCGTCAGGCCGCCCACGTGGGCGCGGGCGCCTTGACCCAAGGACAGGAGCGACGCGGTCAGGAGGCGGGTCGCGATGCGGCGGGAGGTGGCGGCTAGGAGCTCGATCGTGCCGTCCTCGCCGACGTACACGTATCCGCTGCCGGCCAGGTCATCGCAGACCAGGCAGGCGAAGTGGCGCACGAGCTCGTCGTGATCGGGGCCATGCGCGCCACCGCGGCGGAGGCGGTCGACCGAGTCCATCAGGTCGCGCTGCTTGGGCCCGGCCTCGGCCACCGCGCCGTCGGGCGCATCGAGGCCGGACACGTCCACCTCACCCGCCAGGCTCATCGCCGGGTGCAGGGCGAACCCCGCCGCTCGGTACGCCCGCGCCGCGCGCGGATCCGCGGAGGCACAGATGATGCCGCGCAGACACCCCTTCCCGTACGCCAGCGCGCGCGCCAATAAGGCCCGCCCCGCGCCCTTCCCCTGCGCCTCCGGCGCCACCGCCAGCAGCGAAAGCCCCCACGTGCCCTCCCGCCGCGAGGACAGCACCGTGCCCAGCGGCCGGCCGTCATCCGCGTGCGCCAGCCAGCAGCCGCCCGGGTCCGTACGGGCCAGGTGGCGGGTGCGGGCGGTGTGGCGGATGGATCTCTCCGGCGGCCAGGGGCCGCCAAGAGCCGAGGCCGCCACGGTGCGTACGGCCTCGGCGTCGTCCTTCGAATCCCGGACGGGGCGCACGATCACGCCTCCATCCTTGTCCTCCGGCTACGGCAGCGCCAGCATCCGCTCCAGGGCGAGCTTCGCGAAGTCCTCGGTCTCGCGGTCGACGCTGATCTGATTGATCAGCTTGCCGTCGGCGAGGGACTCCAGGGCCCAGACCAGGTGGGGCAGGTCGATGCGGTTCATCGTCGAGCAGAAGCAGACCGTCTTGTCGAGGAAGACGATCTCCTTGTCCTGGTGCTGCTTCGCCAGCCGCCGGACCAGGTTGAGCTCGGTGCCGATGGCCCACTTGGAGCCGGCCGGGGCGGCGTCGAGTGCCTTGATGATGTACTCGGTCGAGCCGACGTAGTCGGCCTGCTCGACGACCTCGTGCTTGCACTCGGGGTGGACGAGGACATTGACGCCCGGGATGCGCTCGCGCACGTCGTTGACCGAGTCGAGGCTGAAGCGGCCGTGTACGGAGCAGTGGCCGCGCCACAGGATCATCTTCGCGTCCCGCAGCTGCTCGGCGGTCAGCCCGCCGTTCGGCCGGTGCGGGTTGTAGACGACGCAGTCGTCGAGGGACATTCCCATGTCGCGTACGGCGGTGTTCCGCCCGAGGTGCTGGTCGGGAAGGAAGAGCACCTTCTCGCCCTGCTCGAAGGCCCACTCCAGGGCCCGCTTCGCATTGGAGGAGGTGCAAATCGTGCCGCCGTGCTTGCCGGTGAAGGCCTTGATGTCGGCGGAGGAGTTCATGTACGAGACCGGGACCGTGGTCCCGGCTATCCCGGCCTCGGTCAGCACGTCCCAGCACTCGGCGACCTGCTCGGCCGTCGCCATGTCGGCCATGGAGCAGCCGGCGGCCAGGTCGGGGAGCACGACCTGCTGCGCGTCATTGGTCAGGATGTCCGCCGACTCGGCCATGAAGTGCACACCGCAGAAGACGATGTACTCGGCCTCCGGCCGGGCCGCGGCCTGCTGAGCGAGCTTGAAGGAGTCGCCCGTAACATCCGCGAACTGGATGACCTCGTCACGCTGATAGTGGTGTCCGAGCACGAAAACCTTGTCCCCGAGCCTGGCCTTTGCCGCACGCGCGCGCTCCACGAGGTCCGGGTCGGACGGCGCGGGCAGGTCGCCGGGGCAGTCCACGCCGCGCTCGCTCTTCGGGTCGGCTTCGCGGCCGAGCAGGAGCAGAGCGAGGGGCGTCGGCGTTACGTCGAGGTCCTGGGCGGTGGTCACAGCACGCACCCTTTCTGTTCGGGCAGAGTCAATTCTCGTCAACTTGACGCTATCTATCATAACCCCTTCATGTCAGATTGACGATGCCGAACGTGTCAGTGTGACGCGATCCGCCTTCGGCGGCGGAGGGCGGCTGCGCCCGGACCGTCCACTCGATGGTGGTGTGCGAGCATGGAAGGAATAAGCGGGCACGGCCCGGAATAAAACAGAGTCCGCCCCCGCTGAAGCCAGCGGCAAGCAGTCCGTATACCCGGGAGATATGCGAATGAGCGTTCAGGACGAGACCACCACCACCGACGGCATCCTCCTGTCGGACGCCGCCGCGGCGAAGGTCAAGAGCCTGCTCGAGCAGGAAGGCCGCGACGACCTCGCGCTGCGCGTCGCCGTTCAGCCCGGAGGCTGCTCCGGCCTGCGCTACCAGCTGTTCTTCGACGAGCGTTCCCTCGACGGCGACGTCGTCAAGGACTTCGGCGGCGTCAAGGTCGTCACCGACCGGATGAGCGCCCCGTACCTCGGCGGCGCCTCGATCGACTTCGTCGACACCATCGAGAAGCAGGGCTTCACGATCGACAACCCGAACGCCACCGGCTCCTGCGCCTGCGGCGACTCCTTCAACTGAGCTGAGCACGCCGGGCCGCGCGGCCCGGCACAGCCCGAAGCGCAACGAAGGCGGCGGACCCCCCACTGGTCCGCCGCCTTCTTGTTGGGCGGCCTCGCGGCCCAGGTCCCTACTTCCGGGCCACGGCCTCCCCGTCGGACGCGTCCATGACCTTCCGCCCGTCGAGGTCCTTCTTCAGCGCCACCTTCTCCTCGAAGAGCCGCGCCACCTTCACGCAGATCGCCCCGGGCTTCTTGTCCACACCGGTGACCCGCACCTTCACGCTGTCCGCGCCCTCGTCGGCCGTCGCGGAGTAGTTGCTGCACACCCCGCCCCAGAAGCGGACGGTCAGGGTGGTGCCGGACACGGTGTAAGAGTCGATCTCCATGGTCGTACGGCCCTTACCGGGCGTCCCGGGCTCCTGGGTCGGCTTCGGCTTCGGCTCGGGCCGACTCGACTCCGGCGTCGGCGTGCCCGGCTCAGGATTCGCCGGCGGCTCCGCCGCCGAGGGCGGTTCCACCTGCCGGTACTTGATGAATTCGGGCTTCACCGCCGGGAAGGCGAGCTTCGAGGTGTCCGCCTCGCGCCCGGTCGGCGAGGTCAGCGTGTAGATCCAGGAGGGCACCAGGGCCTGCTCACCCGCCACCGACTGCGCCGAGAGACCGAACACCGCCCCGCGCACGGTCGGCGCCTTGATCCCCGCAGGTGGCTGCGGGCATTCCTGCGCGATCTCGCCGCGCGACCCACCGCCCGACCGCTTGCCCGCCGCATCCGGCACCGCCGACGCGCACGCCGGCGCCGACCGCAGCTTCTCCTCCGGGCTCCCCTGCGCGATGCCGCCGCGCACCTTGTTGAGCTCCTTCAGCGTGGCCGCCGCCGACTGCACGGGATACGTGTGCCCCTTCTCAAGCGCCGACAGCCGCCCATTCGCGCTGGCCGGCTTGCCGTCCGCGCCCACCATCACCGACGTCTCCCAGCCCCACGTGGGCAGCCCGGCCACCCGCGGCTGCGCCGCGACCCTGCGCAGCGCCCCGTAGCCGGTGGATTCCGCGTCCACCTTCGCGTCCTTCTGCCCGACGGCCGCCAGCACCGGCGCCACGGCCTTACGCGCCGCCTCCGGCGACACCGGATCACCACCGGCATCCGCGGGCCCGGAACTCCCGCCCGAGGACGTGGTCGTGGCATCCAGACACACGGCGACCGGCCTGGGCGTGTCCCCCGAGCTGCTGGAGCTGTCCGGCTTCACCGGCCGCGGCAGCTCGCACGGCACATCACCGCCCGCCCGGTACCGGTCGTACGACCACAGCCCCGGCGCCGCCACACTCACCCGCAGCAGCGGCCCCTGCCCGTCCCGCGCGGTCCCCACCAGCCAGCTCTCGCCCTGCTGCCGCGGCTTCCCCGGCACATCGAGCGCCGCGGCCAGCCGGGCCACCGCACCCCGCGACACGGTCCCCTCAGCCGTACGGACCGCCGCCTCGTCAGGCCCGCCCGGCAGCTTGCCGGTGGCCTTGATGGCGTCGGCGGCACTCGCGGACCCCGGCCCCGCCCCGTAACCATCGAGCTCGAGCGGCGGCGGATCGCCGTCCTTGCCCGACCCCGCCGGGCTGTCACCCGCGGCGGACCCCGACGACCCCGCCGTGCCCGCCACATACGCGACGCCCCCGCCGGTCAGCAGCACCGCCGCGGCCACTGCGGCCGCCGCGAAGGGCGAGAACCGCCCCTGTGTACCCGGCTGATCGCTCACGTCCTGCTCCCAAGGGCTCGGTGGATGGATCTGCCGATGGGACGGAGAAGCGGGCCAAGCGGTTCCGGGCTACGGGCTAGTCGCCGTACTCCGACATCCCGTTCAGCAGCGCCGCCGACCGCGCCGGGACGCTGATCCGGGCCCGGGGCACGGGCACCGGAACCGGCGACGCCCCCAGCCCCGCCGCATCATGCGGCCAGTGTGGCGTCATCCGCGCGCAGTCGACGCGCAATTCGGCGAGCCCGCCGTCGATCTCAAACTCGTACTCGTGCATGCCCTCGACGCTACGCACGAAAGAACCCCGGCAATAGCCCTACCACCTGGTAGTTCGCCGCTCCCAGGGGTCCTGGCCGCCCGCGTACCACAGCGCCGGTTAACCCGGACCCGGTAGCGTGTCGCACGCCCACACGCCCGCTTCCTTCCCAGGAGCTTTCGCCGTGCGTATCGCAGTCACCGGCTCCATCGCGACCGACCACCTGATGACCTTCCCCGGCCGCTTCGCCGACCAGCTGGTGGCCGACCAGCTGCACACGGTCTCCCTCTCCTTCCTGGTCGACGGCCTCGACATCCGCCGCGGCGGCGTCGGCCCGAACATCTGCTTCGGCATGGGCCAGCTCGGCACCGAGCCGATCCTCGTCGGGGCGGCGGGGGCCGACTTCGGCGAGTACCGCGCCTGGCTGGACCGGCACGGCGTCGACACCGGCTCCGTACACATCTCGGAGACCGCCCACACGGCCCGCTTCGTCGTCACCACCGACGCCGACCACAACCAGATCGGCTCCTTCTACCCGGGCGCGATGAGCGAGGCCCGGCAGATCGAACTGAAGGCGGTCGCCGACCGCGTCGGCGGCCTCGACCTGGTCGTCATCGGCGCCGACGACCCGGAGGCGATGCTCCGGCACACGGAGGAGTGCCGGACCCGCGGCATCCCCTTCGCCGCGGACTTCTCGCAGCAGATCGCGCGCATGGAGGGCGACGACATCCGCATCCTCACCGAGGGTGCGCACTACCTCTTCTCCAATGAGTACGAGAAGGGCCTCATCGAGTCCAAGACCGGCTGGAGCGACGCCGAGATCCTGGACAAGGTCGACTACCGCGTCACCACGCTCGGCGCCCGCGGCGTCCGCATCGAGCGGGCCGGCGAGCCGGTGGTCGAGGTCGGCTGCCCCGAGGAGGAGGCGAAGGTCGACCCGACCGGCGTGGGCGACGCCTTCCGCGCGGGCTTCCTCTCCGGGCTCAGCTGGGGCGTCGGGCATGAGCGGGCCGCGCAGGTCGGGTGCATGCTGGCGACGCTGGTGATCGAGACGCTGGGCACCCAGGAGTACGAGCTGCGCCGTGGGCACTTCATGGAGCGCTTCACCAAGCGGTACGGCGAGGACGCCGCGTCCGAGGTGCAGCAGTACCTCGGCGCCTGATCCGCCTCATCAGCCGCGGCGCCGCACCTGATAGGCGGTGCCGCGGCCGTCGGGCCCCGGCTGCTCGCCCACGTACTCCTGCTCGCGCATCTCGCACCAGGCCGGAATGTCGAGGCGGGCCGCCTCGTCGTCCGACAGGACGGTCACGACCGAACCGACGGGCACATCGCCGATCACCTTCGCCAGCTCGATGACCGGGATCGGGCACTTCTTCCCGAGCGTGTCGAGCACGAGCTCATCGGCCTGCGACGTGCCCCCGGGTGCCTCGGCCCGCCGGGTCTCGCCCCCGGCCCCGAGCTGCGCCCGTACCCGCCCGACCACGTCCGGCAGCACCCGCAGGAACCGCTCAACCTCGGTGTCCTCCACCCCTCGCGGCAGCGACACCCGCACATTCCCCTCCGACAGCACGCCCATCGCGCGCAGCACATGACTCGGCGTCAGCGTGCTGGAGGTGCACGACGATCCGGACGACACCGAGAACCCCTCGCGGTCGAGCTCGTGCAGCAGCGTCTCTCCGTCGACATAGAGACAGGAGAAGGTGACCAGGTGCGGCAGCCGCCGCTCGCCGTCGCCGACCACCTCCACGTCCGGCACCAGCTCGGGCACCCGCTCCCGGATCGCCCGCACCAGCCCGCGCAGCCGCTCGTCCTCGGCCTTGGCCTCTTCCCGTACGGCCCTGAGCGCGGCGACCGCCGCCACGATGGCCGGGATGTTCTCGAAGCCCGGGCTGCGTCCGGCCTCCCGCTCGTCCGCGGGGTGCACCGGCGCGAACCTGGTGCCCTTGCGTACCGCGAGCAGCCCGACGCCGGCCGGGCCGCCCCACTTGTGCGCGCTGCCGGTGAGCAGCGACCACGGCCCGGCCACCGGCCCCCACGCCAACGACTGCGCGGCGTCGACCAGCAGCGGCACGCCCGCGGCGCGGCAGGCGTCGGCGACTTCGGTGGTGGGCTGGACGGTGCCGACCTCATGGTTGGCGGACTGGAGGCAGGCGAGGGCGGTTTCGGGGGTGAGCGCGGCGGCGTAACTCTCCTCGGACACCCGCCCGGTGCGGTCGACCGGCACCTCGGTGACGGTGCCGCCCGCGGCGGCGTGCGCCTCGGCGGCGTGCAGCACCGCGGAATGCTCGACCGCGGACACGACGAGCTGCCGCCCCACGCGCCGGCGTCCGGCCAGGGCCCCGGCGATGCCGGTGTGCAGCGCATGCGTACCGGACGGCGTGAAGGACAGCTCGTCGGGCCGGCACCCCACCGCCTCCGCGCCGGCCTCCCGAGCGGCGTCCAGCAGCATCCGCGCCCGTCGCCCCTCCCGGTACAACCGGCCGGGATCGGCCCACCCCTCGTCGAGCGCGGCAAGCAGGGCTTGTCGCCCAACCGGGTGAAGCGGCGCGCCAGAAGCAACGTCAAAGTTCGACACGCCTACACCCTCCCACCCACCCGCCGGTCCGTGCGGCAGGCCCCAACGCAGCGGTCGGCCGGGAGGGAATGCCGGCGGCCGCCGACACCCGCCAAACGCTCCAGACCCACCCACCCGCCCGTTGCTCCGTGCCGCAGGTACCAGTGCGGCGCGCCCCGGCAGCGGGCACGCGGCGGCCAGAAGTGCCCCGCGGCGCCCCGCCCGGCCCCCGCGGCAGCAACTCCGCCGCACGGAGCATCGGGCGGGTGGGCGGGCACGACACCTCACCACCCCCACAACCGCACCCGGCGGCGCTCGCCCAGCCCCCATCCGAGCCACCCGGACCACCCCAACGGCGGCGCAGCCACACGCGCCACGCCGCACGAACCCACCCTCCCCGAGCGACCCCAAATAGCGTCCAGTAAGGTTTGGCCCGCGTAAACATCCAAAACCCTGCCCGTACGCACAACCCCTCGGCTCCCCGCCAGGGAAAGGCGCGGGCGAGACTCTCGGGAAGGCGCTACGTGAGTCCCAACGGCTCCGACCGCTCGCCGCGGCGCTGGATGCGGCGGAGGCTGCCGCAGGCGCTGGCAGCGGGCCTGGTCCTGGTAACCGCGTCCGGTTGCACATATAAGGACTTTCCCCGCCTCGGCATGCCGAGCCCTGTCACTGAGGAGGCGCCGCGGATCCTCAGTCTGTGGCAGGGCTCCTGGGCCGCCGCCCTCGCCGTCGGCGTGCTGGTGTGGGGGCTCATCATCTGGGCGGTCATCTTCCACCGCCGCTCGCGCACCAAGGTAGAGGTGCCCGCGCAGACCCGGTACAACATGCCCATCGAGGCGCTGTACACGGTCGTGCCGCTCATCATCGTCGCGGTGTTCTTCTACTTCACCGCGCGTGACGAGGCGAAGCTGCTGGAGACCGCAGACAAGCCGGACCGCGTGATCAACGTCGTCGGCTACCAGTGGAGCTGGGGCTTCAACTACCTCGAGCAGGACGGCAGCGACCACGAGGCCAAGGACCTGCCGAAGGACATCAACTCGATCCCGGACAAGTGGCTCAAGGGGATCAGCGACAAGGGCGGCGTCTACGACTACGGCACCCCGGCGTCGCAGAACGCGGACACCGGCAACCCGGGTCCGACGCTCTACCTGCCGAAGGGTGAGCGGGTCCGCTTCATCCTCACTTCCCGGGACGTCATCCACTCCTTCTGGGTGGTTCCGTTCCTGATGAAGCAGGACGTCATCCCGGGCCACACCAACGTGTTCGAGGTGACGCCGAACAAGGAAGGCACCTTCCTCGGCAAGTGCGCCGAGCTCTGCGGTGTCGACCACGCCCGGATGCTCTTCAACGTGAAGGTCGTCTCCCCGTCCGAGTACGAGGAGCACCTGAAGAAGCTGGCCGACAAGGGCCAGGAAGGCTACATCCCGGCGGGCATCCCCCAGACCGACGCCGCGAGGAATGCGGAGACCCACAAGAAATGAGCATCCTCAACGAACCCCAGGGTGCTGCCGAGGCGACGGGTGAGGCACACGCGAGCGAGACTCCCGGCCGCCGCAAGTCGCGGGGCGCCGTGGTGGTCAGCTGGCTGACGACCACCGACCACAAGACGATCGGCAGCCTGTACCTCATCACGTCGTTCGTGTTCTTCATCATCGGCGGCGTCATGGCGCTGCTGATGCGCGCCGAGCTCGCCCGGCCGGGTCTGCAGATCCTGTCGAACGAGCAGTTCAACCAGGCGTTCACGATGCACGGCACGATCATGCTGCTGATGTTCGCGACGCCGCTGTTCGCCGGCTTCGCGAACTGGATCATGCCGCTGCAGATCGGCGCGCCGGACGTGGCCTTCCCGCGGCTGAACATGCTCGCGTACTGGCTCTACCTCTTCGGCTCGATGATCGCGGTCGGCGGCTTCCTCACCCCGCAGGGTGCGGCGAGCTTCGGCTGGTTCGCGTACACGCCGCTGTCCGACGTGGTCCGCTCGCCGAGCATGGGCGCGGACATGTGGATCATGGGTCTGGCGCTGTCCGGCTTCGGTACGATCCTCGGCTCGGTCAACTTCATCACCACCATCATCTGCATGCGCGCGCCCGGCATGACGATGTTCCGGATGCCGATCTTCACCTGGAACGTGCTGCTCACCGGCGTCCTGGTGCTGCTGGCCTTCCCGGTCCTGGCGGCCGCGCTGTTCGCCCTGGAGGCGGACCGTAAATTCGGGGCCCATATCTTCGATCCATCGAACGGGGGCGCGCTGCTCTGGCAGCACCTGTTCTGGTTCTTCGGGCATCCAGAGGTGTACATCATCGCGCTGCCGTTCTTCGGCATCGTCTCGGAGATCATCCCGGTCTTCAGCCGCAAGCCGATGTTCGGCTACACCACGCTGGTCGCCGCGACCATCTCCATCGCGGGCCTGTCCGTGACGGTGTGGGCGCACCACATGTATGTGACCGGCGGCGTGCTATTGCCGTTCTTCGCCTTCATGACGCTGCTGATCGCGGTGCCAACGGGCATCAAGTTCTTCAACTGGATCGGCACCATGTGGAAGGGGTCGCTATCCTTCGAGACCCCGATGCTGTGGACGGTCGGCTTCCTGGTGACCTTCCTGTTCGGCGGTCTTACGGGCGTGATCCTGGCGTCCCCGCCGCTGGACTTCCATGTCTCGGACTCGTACTTCGTGGTGGCGCACTTCCACTACGTGGTCTTCGGCACGGTCGTCTTCGCGATGTTCGCCGGCTTCCACTTCTGGTGGCCGAAGTTCACCGGCAAGATGCTCGACGAGAAGCTCGGGAAGATCACCTTCTGGCTGCTCTTCTGCGGCTTCCACGGCACCTTCCTGGTCCAGCACTGGCTGGGCGCCGAGGGCATGCCGCGCCGGTACTCCGACTATCTGGCGGCCGACGGCTTCACCGCGCTGAACACCTTCTCCACCATCGCCTCGTTCGTGCTCGGTCTGTCGATGCTGCCGTTCTTCTACAACGTCTGGAAGACTGCGAAGTACGGGAAGAAGATCGAGGTCGACGACCCGTGGGGCTACGGCCGCTCGCTCGAATGGGCCACGGCCTGCCCGCCGCCCCGGCACAACTTCCTCACCCTGCCGCGGATCCGTTCCGAATCCCCGGCGTTCGATCTGCACCACCCCGACATCGCCGCGCTCGACCAGCTGGAACACTCCGGCTCGGGCAATGAGGCGCTCGTCGGCGGGAAGGAGACCGGCAAGTGAAGATCCAGGGCCACATGTTCAGCTGGCTCGCGGCCTTCATCCTCGCCGCGGCCATCGTGTACGGGGTCTGGTCGAAGGAGCCGGCGGGCACCGCCGCCCTCTTCATGGCCTTCGGCCTGACGGCGATGATCGGGTACTACCTGATCTTCACCGCCCGGCGGGTGGACACCGGGGCGCAGGACAACAAGGAAGCGGATGTCGCGGACGACGCCGGCGAGCTGGGTTTCTTCTCCCCGCACAGCTGGCAGCCGCTGTTCATCGGCGCGGGCGCGGCGACCGCCTTCCTGGGCATCGCGATCGGCTGGTGGCTGTTCTTCTTCGCCCTCCCGGTGATCCTGTTCGGCATCTTCGGGTGGGTCTTCGAGTACTACCGCGGAGCCGATCAGAACCAGTAATTCCGTACCGCTGAGGGAAGCCCTGCCACCGTCCGGGTGGCGGGGCTTCCCCTTTTGGATCACGCGGCGCGCCGGAATAGTCATATTTTCATAGCGTGTGCTTCATGAGTCACACTCCGCGCCGGCGAACGGTCATCAGCTGCACCCTCATGTTGCTCCCGCTCACCGCGAGCCTGACCGCTTGCGGTAGCGATGCCCATCCGCTGGCCGGCAAGCCGTACGACGCCGCCAAGCAGATCACCCTCGGCGGTGCCCTGAAGGGCGTGAAGGCCGGGGAGAAGGCCGATCCGGCCAAGCCCCTGCTGGTACGCGCCACCGACGACGGCAGTCGCATCACCGATGTGACGGCCGTGGACGCGCAGGGGCGTTTCGTACGCGGCCGGCTGAGCGACGACGGCGCCAGGTGGCGCTCCACGGTCCCGCTGGCCGCCCAGGCCTCTTACACCGTGCACGTGGCCACCGAGGACACGGCCGGCTCCCCGGGCCGCCGGACGCTCGACTTCCGCACCGGCCAGTACAAGGGCAAGGGGAAGCGGCTGAAGGTCGAGTTCGGCCCGGACAGCGGCAAATACGGCGTCGGCCAGCCCGTGACCGCCAAGCTCAGCGCCAAGGTGGAGAACCCCGCCGAGCGGGCCGCCATCGAGCGCGGCCTCAAGGTGGACTCGCAGCCGCGGGTGAGCGGCGCCTGGTACTGGGTCAGCGACGAGGAGCTGCACTGGCGGCCGAAGGACTACTGGCCCGCCAAGACCAAGGTGACTGCCCGCTCCTCGCTGAAGGGCATCAAGATCCGTGACGGCCTTTACGGCGCGGCGTCGAAGCCGGTGAAGCTGAACATCGGCGAGCGCGTCGTGGCCATCACCGACGCCAGCAGCCACAGCATGACGGTCTACAAGAACGGCAAGGTCATCAACGAGATGCCGGTGACCACCGGCAAGCCGGGCTTCGAGACGCGCAACGGCAAGAAGGTCGTCCTGGAGCAGCAGCAGTACGTGCGCATGACCGGCGCCTCCATCGGCGTCGCCGGCACCTCCGAGGACTACAACATGGACGTCTACTGGGCGACCCGCGTGACCTGGAGCGGCGAGTACGTGCACTCCGCCCCCTGGTCGGTCGGCTCCCAGGGCTCGGCGAACGTCAGCCACGGCTGCACGGGCATGTCGCCGTCGAATGCCGAGTGGTTCTACGACACCGTCCGCCAGGGCGACATCGTCGAGGTCGTGGGCAGCTACGGCGAGACGATGGAGCCCTTCGGCAACGGCTTCGGCGACTGGAACATGTCCTGGAAGAACTGGCGCAAGGGCAGCGAACTCACCAAGAACGTCCGCGGGAAGAACGAGGTCGAGACGGGCCCGGCGCGCCTGCGGCCGACCGCGTAACGCGCCTGCGGCCGGCCACGTAAAGGACCCAGGTGCTACGCCGCCGGCAAGGCGAGCCGCTTGCGCAGCAGCGCCGCGAGCGACTCCGCCAGCGCCACCGGGTCGACCGGCAGCGCGGTGGCCGCGTCCGCCCGGGACCAGGTCGCCAGCCAGGCGTCCTGCGGGCGGGCGATCAGCACCAGCACGGGCGGGCAGTTGAAGATCTCGTCCTTGATCTGCCGGCACACGCCCATGCCGCCGGAAGGCGCCGCCTCACCGTCCAGCACGCAGGCGTCGATGCCGCCGCGCTCCAGCTCTTCCAGTACGGCCGGGAGCGTGGCGCACTCGACGTACTCCACGGACGGCAGATCGGCCGCGGGACGGCGCCCGGCGGCGAGCCGGACCTGCTCGCGGGTGGATGCGTCGTCGCTGTAGACGAGCACCGTGGCGGTCTGCTGCATCGTTCCTCCGTACTGCGCTGCTCCGTTGCTGCCGTTACGTGCTGCGGATGCTACTCCGCGGAGGCGCCCGGCGTGGAGTCTTGCGCACACAGAAGATCGACGATCAGGTGCGGCCCAACACGCCGCCGGACACCGCCCCGACCAGCCGCGCAGGGCCGTACGGAGGACCCGCTTCCCTCATCTGGGGGACCGCCGCCCGGGCCTGCGAACCACCCCCTGCGAGGGGTTGACACACCGAACGGCACCCCCCGGGGTGAGGCGCGGATAAGCGACCGACATAATGTCGGACGTGGCGACAGCAACAGCAGTAGAAACCGGGCACGCGCACCCGTCGGTCAACCGGCCGAACCTCACCAGCGTCGGAACCATCATCTGGCTGAGTTCCGAGCTGATGTTCTTCGCGGCCCTCTTCGCGATGTACTTCACCCTGCGATCGGTGATGGGCACCGAGTACTGGAAGGCCTCGGCCGAGGCGCTGAACTTCCCGTTCTCGCTCACCAACACCATCATCCTGGTGCTCTCCTCCCTGACCTGCCAGCTCGGCGTCTTCGCCGCCGAGCGCGGGGACGTGAAGAAGCTCCGGATGTGGTTCATCATCACCTTCATCATGGGTGCGATCTTCATCGGTGGTCAGGTCACCGAGTACGTGGAGCTGGTGGTGCACGAGGGCCTGTCCCTCTCCTCCGGCCCGTACGGCTCGGCCTTCTACATGACCACCGGGTTCCACGGCATGCACGTGACGGGCGGGCTCATCGCCTTCCTGCTCGTGCTCGGCCGTACCTACGCGGCCAAGAGGTTCACGCACCAGCAGGCGACCGCAGCCATCGTCGTGTCCTATTACTGGCACTTCGTCGATGTCGTCTGGATCGGCCTTTTTGCCACGATCTACATGATCAAGTAGTTACGGGGCCGCAGCCGGCTCACCCATCGCAGACACATCGACGCAGAAGATCCTGACACCGGGGTAATCCGTGAAAAAGCTCTCCGTACGACGGCGCCACCCGCTGGCAGCGCTAGTCGTCCTACTCATCGCGCTGGCGGCCACCGGGGGGCTGTACGCCACGTTCGCGCCCGCCGACAAGGCCAAGGCCGAGGAAAGCAGCGCCCAGTCCCTCGCCATTGAGGAGGGCAAGAAGCTCTACCAGGTCGGCTGCTCCAGCTGCCACGGCACCGGTGGTCAGGGCTCCTCCGACGGTCCGAGCCTGGTCGGCGTCGGCGCCGCGGCCGTCGACTTCCAGGTCGGCACCGGCCGGATGCCGCTGCAGCAGCCCGGCGCCCAGGCGCCGAAGAAGCCGGCCACGTACAGCCAGACGGAGATCGACCAGCTCGCCGCGTACGTCGCCTCCCTCGGCCCGGGCCCGGCCCAGCCGAACAAGAACGACTACGACCCGGCCGGCGGCGACGCAGCCCGCGGCGGCGACCTGTTCCGTACGAACTGCGCGCAGTGCCACAATTTCGTGGGTAAGGGCGGCGCCCTCACTCACGGCAAGTTCGCTCCGGATCTCGGTGGCGTGTCCCCGAAGCACATGTACGAGGCCATGGAGACCGGCCCGCAGAACATGCCGGTGTTTCCCGAGTCGCTGCTGAAGCAGAAGGACAAGCAGGACATCATCGCGTGGCTGGACACGGTCAACAGTGACAAGTCGGAAGAGCCGGGCGGCTTCGGCCTCGGCGGTCTCGGCCCTGTCAGCGAGGGTCTGTTCGCCTGGGTCATCGGCCTGGTGGCTCTCATCGCCGTCGCCTGCTGGGTCGCCGCGCACACCGCAAAGGCCAGGAAGTCATGAGTAGCCAGGCTGGATCAGAGAACGAGAAGACGGGGATGTCTTCAGAACACCTCCCAAGTGAGGCCGAGCACGGCCCGGCCGGCCAGGTGGCGGTAGCCGACCACGAGGATCCCTTCAAGGACCCCGGGCTGCCGGAGCACCAGCCGCGCAAGCAGGACATCGACGTCCGGGCCGCGAAGCGGTCCGAGCGCACGGTGGCGCTGCTGTTCACCGTCTCGATGCTCGCCACGGTCGGCTTCATCGCCAGCTTCGTGGCGTTCCCGGTCGACAAGATCACGTACGTCTGGCCGCTGGGGCACGTCAGCATCCTGCACCTGATGCTGGGCCTGACCCTCGGCATTGCGCTCTTCTGCATCGGCGCCGGCGCGGTCCACTGGGCCCGTACGCTGATGTCGGACGTCGAGATGGTCGACGAGCGGCATGACATCGAGGCCGACACCGAGACCCGCGCCAAGGTCTTCGCCGACTTCAAGGCGGGCGCCGAGGAGTCCGGCTTCGGCCGCCGCAAGCTGCTCCGCAACACCCTCTTCGGCGCGCTGACGCTGCTGCCGCTGTCCGGCGTCGTGCTGCTGCGCGACCTCGGCCCGCTGCCCGAGGACAAGCTGTTCCACACGCTGTGGGCCAAGGGCAAGCGGCTGATCAACGAGAACACCGAGGAGCCGCTGCGGCCCGAGGACATCACCCTCGGCTCGCTCGCCTTCGCCATGCCCGAGGGCCTGAAGAAGGACGACCACGACTTCAACGTCGAGATCGCCAAGGCCGCCCTGATGCTGGTCCGGATCCACCCGGACGACATCAAGGACAAGCAGTCCCTGGAATGGGGCCACGACGGCATCCTGGCGTACTCCAAGATCTGCACCCACGTGGGTTGCCCGGTCAGCCTGTACGAGCAGCAGACGCACCACGTGCTCTGCCCGTGCCACCAGTCGACCTTCGACCTGTCCGACGGTGCCAAGGTGATCTTCGGCCCGGCAGGCCACCCGCTGCCGCAGCTGCGGATCAAGGTGAACGACGACGGCTACCTCGAGGCGCTCGGCGACTTCGACGAGCCGGTGGGCCCGAGCTTCTGGGAGCGCGGCTGATGGCTACTGCAACTGACACCTCCACCAGTAACCGCCGCCCAGCGTCCAAGGGCGAGAAGGTCGCCGACTGGGCGGACGGCCGGCTGGGCATCTACGGCCTTGCCAAGGCCAACATGCGGAAGATCTTCCCGGACCACTGGTCCTTCATGCTGGGCGAGATCTGCCTCTACTCCTTCATCATCATCATCCTGACCGGCGTCTACCTGACGCTGTTCTTCAAGCCGTCCATGGCCCACATCGTCTACGACGGCTCGTACGGCCCGATGAACGGCATCCACATGACGGAGGCGTACGCCTCCACGCTGGACATCAGCTTCGACGTCCGCGGCGGCCTGCTGGTCCGGCAGATCCACCACTGGGCGGCGCTGATCTTCGTCGCGGCGATGGCCACGCACATGATGCGCGTGTTCTTCACCGGCGCGTTCCGCAAGCCGCGCGAGGTCAACTGGCTGTTCGGCTTCCTGCTGCTGGTCCTCGGCTGCGTCGCCGGCTTCACCGGCTACTCGCTGCCGGACGACCTGCTGTCGGGTACGGGCGTCCGGTTCATGGAGGGCGCGATCCTGGCGGTGCCGCTGGTCGGCACGTACCTGGCGATGTTCCTGTACGGGGGAGAGTTCCCCGGCACGGATGTCATCCCGCGGTTCTTCTCGATCCATGTGCTGCTGGTGCCGGGGATCATGCTGGGGCTGCTGGTGGCCCACCTGATCCTGGTCTTCTACCACAAGCACACGCAGTTCGCGGGGCCCGGCCGTACGAACAAGAACGTGGTCGGCATGCCGCTGCTGCCGATCTACATGGCGAAGGCGGGCGGGTTCTTCTTCCTCGTCTTCGGCGTGATCTCGATCATCGCGGGTGCGGTGACGCTCAACCCGATCTGGGTGCTGGGGCCGTACCGGCCCGACCAGGTCTCTACGGGCGCTCAGCCGGACTGGTACATGGGCTGGACTGAAGGCCTGATCCGTGCGATGCCGGGCCTGGAGTGGGTCATCCCAACGGGGCACACGATCAACTTCGGTGTCTTTGTGCCGCTGGTGGTGGTGAGCTTCATCCCGATCTCGATCGCGCTGTACCCGTTCTTCGAGTCCTGGCTGACCGGGGACAAGCGCGAGCACCACATCGCGGACCGGCCGCGCAATGCGCCTACGCGCACTGCCTTCGGTGTGGCCTGGCTGAGCTGGGTGTTCGTGTGCATGATCGCGGGTGGTAACGACATCTGGGCGACGCACCTCCATTTGTCGATCAACGCGATCACGTGGTTCGTGCGTATCGGCTTCTTCGTGGTGCCGCCGATCGTCTTCTGGATCACCCGGCGGATCTGTCTCGGCCTGCAGCGGCGCGACCGCGAAAAGGTGCTGCACGGGCGGGAGTCCGGCATCATCAAGCGGCTCCCGCACGGCGAGTTCATCGAGGTCCACGAGCCGCTCGCGCAGGAGGAGCTGCACCGCCTCACCTCGCACGACCAGTACCGCCCGATCGAGGCGGGCCCGAAGGTCGACGAGAACGGTGTCGTCCGCAAGCAGGGCGTCGTGGAGCGAGTCCGCACGAAGCTCTCGAAGAACTACTTCGGCGACGAGGGCCAGATCCCGAAGCCCACGGCGGAGGAGTTCCGCGAAGTGACCTCCGGTCACGGGCACCACTAGGCGCTGCGCGACTGGCTGCCACGCGGCCCCGCTCCTGCCTCCGGGCGGGGCGGGGCCGCTTGCCGTTGTGGGGGCGGCCGTCGCCGGCTGCGGCTGCGCTGTGGGTGGTGTTGTGCCCACCCGCCCGCCCGTTGCTGTCGCGGGCGGGGGTGGTGCGTGGCGCTCCGCTAGGTCGGGTCGGCGGCTCCTGCGATGGCGTTGGCACGTACGCTCCGCCCCCCAAGCATCGGCAGTAGCCCGCCCGGCAGCCCAGCGGCCCGCCCGCCCCTGCGGCCGTAACCAGGCGGCCCGCCCGTGCGCCAGCCCCGCCCGTGCGCCCGCCCGCCCCGACCACCCGCCCCACCCCCGCGTCGTCCGCCCTCCCGCAGCCCGGCAGACCAACCCGCCCCGCCCCCACCCCCCTTCCGCAGCCAGCCTCCCGTTTCCGGCGCCGCACCAAGAGCGCGACGGCGACGCAGCCGTCACCATCCGATGCCAAGCCGCCCATACAACCGGCCCCGCGACAGCAGCGGGCGGGTGGGTGGGTACAGCCGAAGGATGTCCGCAGTACGGGCACACGGCACCCAACCCCCCGAACCGCCGATAGGGTGCAGGGGTCAAGGCCGGGAGCGGAGGCGCGCCCGGCCGCGTAGGCCATCGCACAGGAGGGGACCCATGACCGCTGCCGCAGCCGCCGGAGGCACCCGCTCCTGGCCCGACGTGTTGAGCTCGTTGCTCGCCAAGCAGGATCTGTCCGCGGAGGACACCGCCTGGGCGATGGACCGCATCATGCAGGGCGAGGCCAGCAACGCCCAGATCGGCGCTTTCGTCGTCGCGCTCCGCGCGAAGGGCGAGACCGTCCAGGAGGTCGCCGGCCTCGTACGGACCATGTACGAGCACGCCAACACCATCCACGTGCCCGGCCCCACCGTCGACATCGTCGGCACCGGCGGCGACCGCGCGAAGACCGTCAACATCTCCACCATGTCCGCCATCGTCGTCGCCGGCACCGGCGCCAAGGTCGTCAAGCACGGCAATCGCGCCGCGTCCTCCGCCTCCGGCGCCTCCGACGTCCTCGAAAAGCTCGGCGTCAACCTCGAGCTCACCCCCGCTCGCGTCGCCGAAGTCGCCGCCGAAGCCGGGATCACCTTCTGCTTCGCGGTGAAGTTCCACCCTGCGCTGCGCCACGTCGCGCAGGCGCGCAAGGAACTCGGCATCCCGACGACCTTCAACGTCCTCGGTCCGCTCACCAACCCCGCCCAGGTCCGCGCCCAAGCCGTCGGCGTCGCCGACGCCCGCATGGCGCCGATCGTCGCCGGCGTCCTCGCGGAGCGCGGAAACTCCGCGCTTGTCTTCCGCGGCGACGACGGCCTCGATGAGCTGACCACGACCGCGACGTCGACGGTCTGGGTCGTACGCGACGGGCAGGTGTCGCAGCGGGGCTTCGATCCGCGGGACCTCGGCATCGAACTGGTGCCGGTGGAGGCGCTGCGGGGCGCCGATGCCTCGTACAACGCCGATGTCGCGCGGCGGCTGCTCGCCGGGGAGCCTGGGCCCGTACGGGACGCGGTGCTGCTGAATTCCGCTGCCGCGCTGGTCGCCCTCGAGCCTGGTGACGCCACGCTCGAAGAGCAGCTCGCCGCGGGCATCGCGCGGGCCGCCGAAGCCATTGACTCCGGTGCGGCCCAGCGCACGCTGGAGCGGTGGGTCGCCGCCAGCAACTCCTGACGCCTGCGCAGGACGGTTGTCCGCACTGCGGACAACCGTCTTGCGCTCTGCTGATCACATGGCATACTCCTGAACCAGGTCACGAGTGACAGCGATCAAGGCCCCGGCCCGCTGTCCGGCAACCCTCCGTCCGTGGCGGGGTGCCCCGGGTGATGACCAGGCCGCAGGCAGCAGGGTCTGCGGCAAGCGCGGATCCCTCTCACAGCAGCCAGGGATCCCTGGTCCAGGGAGAGCTCTGCCATGTCTGCACCCACTGTCGCCACCGCTTGTCTGCCCGTCCTCGGCCGCGATGTGCGCGTCCCGCTCGTCACGGGTGGGGAGGTCGAGTACGCCGCTCTCGACTACGCCGCCAGTGCGCCTGCGCTGCAGCGGGTGTGGGATGACGTGGCCGCGTACGCGCCGTACTACGGGAGTGTGCACCGGGGGGCCGGGTATCTGTCTCAGCTGTCGACGGATCTGTTCGAGAACAGCCGGGCTACGGTGGCGGAGTTCCTCGGGTGCCGGGCTGACGACCAGGTCGTTTTTACGCGGGCGACTACGGACTCGCTGAACTTGCTGGCGTCGGTGCTGCCCGCTGGGACCGAGGTCTACGTCTTCGAGACCGAGCACCACGCGGCGCTGCTGCCCTGGCAGCAGCGCAGCGACGTGACCGTCCGCTATCTCAGCGCCCCGCGATCGCCGCAGGCGGCGGTGACCGTGCTGTCGGAGGCGCTCGCCGCGCGGACGGGCGACGGGCCCGCGCTGCTGTGTGTCACCGGGGCCTCGAATGTCACCGGTGAGCTGTGGCCGGTGCGTGAGCTTGCGGCGGTGGCGCATCGGTACGGGGCGCGGATCGTGCTTGACGCGGCGCAGCTGGCGCCGCATCACCCGGTGGATGTCGCTGAGCTGGACGTCGACTGGGTGGCCTTCTCCGGCCACAAGCTGTACGCGCCCTTCGGTGCGGGTGTGCTCGCCGGCCGTACCGACTGGCTGCAGGCCGCCGAGCCGTACCTCGCGGGTGGTGGCGCGAGCCGTAAGGTCGCGCGGCGGGCGGACGGTGGCGTTGACGTCGAGTGGCACACGACCGCTGCCCGGCACGAGGCCGGATCCCCGAATGTGATCGGCGCGTACGCCATCGCCTCGGCCTGCAAGGCGCTGACCGAGGCAGGCTTTGATCAGCTGGTCGCGCGGGAGCGGGAGCTGATCGCGCGGGTTCGGGACGGGCTGGCGGAGATCCCGGAGGTGCGAGTGCTGTCGCTGTTCGGCGACGACTCCGAGCGAGTCGGCGTGCTGTCTTTCGTTGTTGACGGCTGGAACAGCTCGCACTTCGCGGCGGCGCTGTCGGCTGAGTACGGGATCGGCGTGCGGGACGGGCTCTTCTGCGCGCACCCGCTGCTGCGGGAGCTGCTTGGCGCGGATGACTCCGAGCAGGGGGAGTGCGGGGCGCCGGAGGCGGAGCCGGGGGAGCGGTCGCTGAATGCGATTCGGGTGAGCTTCGGTGCGGGGACGCCGGATGAGCATGTGGAGCGGTTCGTTGCGGCGGTGCGGACGCTCGTGCGGGATGGCGCGGCTTGGTCGTACCGGACTGAAGAGGGGCGCTGCGTGCCGGTCTCCTGAGTTGGGTGGGTGGGCCGGGCTGAGTTCCGCGACACTACCGAAGAAAACCGCTGTGGTCGGCCTGGGTAGGTTCCGGGGTTTTCTTCGGCAGCGTCGCTCCACTCAGCCCTCCTAGGCGGCCAGGCGGGCTCCCAGGCGGAGGAGTTCCAGGGCTCGCTCCGTGGCGTCGGTCAGGTTTTCGCGGCCGGAGGCCAGGGCTTCTTGTAGCGTTACCGGGCCCGGGAGGATGCCGGCGTATGCGTCGACGCCCATGGCGCGTACCTCGCGGGCGCCTGCGCCGATCGTGCCGGCCAGTGCCAGCACTGGGCGGCCTGCGGCCTTTGCGCGGCGGGCTACCTCTGCGGGGACCTTGCCGCGGGGGGTCTGGTGGTCGAGGGCGCCCTCTGCTGTGATCACCAGGTCTGCCGCCGCCAGGCGGGCGTCCAGGTCGAGGTGGTCGAGCAGGACCTCGAAGCGGGGGCGGAGTTGGGCGCCGAGCGCCGCCAGGCCCGCCCCCAGGCCGCCGGAGGCGCCTGTGCCCAGGCCCGTGCGGAGGTCGGAGGCGACGGCGAAGTCGCGGGTCAGGATGGTCGCCCAGCGTTCCAGGGCCGTGTCCAGCTCCTCCACCTGGGCGGGGGATGCGCCCTTCTGCGGGCCGAAGACGCGTGCCACGCCGCGCGGACCGCAGAGGACGTTGTACGGGTTGCAGGCCACCTGGAGGTCCGTGCCGAAGAGGCGCGGGTCGAGGCCTGAGGTGTCGATGCGGGACAGGCGTGCCAGGTGGCGGCCGCCGCGGGGGAGTTCGCGGCCGTCCGCGTCCAGGAGTCGTGCGCCCAGGGCTTGGAGGGCGCCTGCGCCGCCGTCCGACGTGCCCGAGTCGCCGCAGCCGATCAGGATCCGGGGGACGCCGGCGTCCAGGGCGGCGCGGATCAGCTGGCCTACGCCGTACGTCGTCGTCGCGCCCGGGTCGCGGCGGTCGCGGGGGACGAGGGAGAGGCCGGCGATCGCGGCCATCTCCACCACCGCTGTGCCGATCTCGCCCGAGCCGAGGAGGGCGAAGTGGGTGTCCACCGGGGTGCCGACCGGGCCCGTCGCCCGGTGCTGCAGCAGGGCGCCGCCGGTCGCGGTCGCCAGCGCTGCCGCCGTACCCTCGCCGCCGTCCACCAGTGGGATCAGGTCCGTCTCCGCGTCGGGGACCACGCGGCGGACGCCCTCGGCGATGGCCTCCGCGGCGTGTTCGGCGGAGAGGGACTCCTTGAAGCCTGAGGGGGCGATGGCGTAACGGGTCATCATGTGGAGCTCCTTATCGCGTGGTCGGCACGCCGAGCAGCGGCCAGACGTAGAGGGCGAAGGCGAGGATCAGGGCCGCGGTGAGGGGGGCCAGGAGGGCGGCTACGCGCAGCAGGTCGCGGGGGGTGTAGCCGGGGACGTCGGGGAGGTCCGCGAAGAGGGCTACTGGTTTTGCGGAGGCGGGGAGGGTCTGGCAGAAGCCGGCTGCCGCGGTGGAGGCCAGTGCCGCGGCTACCGGGTTCACGCCCGCGGTGAGGGCGGCGGCTACGACCAGGGGGACCAGGACGCTGGAGCGGGCCGAGCGGGACTGGAGGATGAGGTGCGCGGCGGTTGATACGGCTACTACGACGGCCAGGAACAGCCACGGTGGCGCCGTCCCGCCTCCTGGTAGGCCGCCTACCAGCCATTTCGCGGCGCCGGACTCGGAGAGGGCTACACCCATGGCCATCGTGGCGGCCATGAAGAGGAGCATTGACCAAGGGACCGTTTTGAGGGCGTCCTTCAGGCGTACGGTGCCGAGGGCTGGTGACGACGCCACCACCGCGCCGATCAGGGCTACTACCGCCGGTGGGACCAGGTGCAGGGGCTCGCTGCACCAGAGTGCTACCACTACCGCCAGGAGGACGGCCGTGCGCTGTTCCGCGGTGGTGAGCTTGCCGGTGACCGGGGTTTCGCTGTGCTGCTGGATGTCGGCCGCGGTGATGGCGATCGGGCCCGTACGGTCCGCGCGGCGGGTGGTCGACCAGAGGACCACCTCGGCTGCGAGGTGGGAGGAGACCACCGCCAGTGGCAGGCCCAGGAGGAGCCACTGCACGAAGTCGATGCGGTCGCCCGTCGTGTCCCAGAGGACCGAGACCGTGATCAGGTGGGCGCCGGCGCCGATCAGGGTGGCTACGGCGGACAGGAGGATGACCGTCGGGAAGAGGAGGGCCAGGGCCACCACCAGGCGGCGGCGGTCTGCCAGGACCTTTGCCAGGGCCAGGAAGACGGGGAGGGCCAGCGCCGCGCGGCCGGAGGTCGCCGGGACCGCGAAGGCCGTCACCACCAGGGCGGCGGTGGTGAGGTGGAAGAGCTGGCGTACGGAGCGGGCGCCGGTGACCAGGAAGGCTGCCGCGCGGCCTGCCAGGCCGGTGCGGGTTACGGCGGCGGCGAGGATGAAGGCGCAGATCAGCAGCCAGACGGTTTCGTCGCCGAGGGTGCCGAAGAGGACCTCGCTGTCCAGTACGCCCGTCGCCACCAGCGCGAGGCCCGCGCCCAGGGCGATGTATGTGTCGTCGATCGGGGTGCCGATCCACGCGCAGGTGGCGAGGGTGAAGATGATCAGCGTGAGGCGGCCGTCGGCGCCCAGGCCGGTGGCTTGGCCGGGGACCAGCAGCAGGGCGCAGAGGCTGAGGGCCACGCAGGCGGTTGCCAGTTGGCGTATGGAGAAGGTCACGGCAATGAGGCTGGTCGGCCGCCGTGAGGCCTCAATGAGGCCTTGATTAAGGAGATTTCACCGAACTAGACCTGGGGCAGCCGATAGCCCATGCCGCGTACCGTCTCCACCCAGTGCGCGCCGAGCTTCTTGCGCAGGGCGCGGACGTACACGTCGACGATGTTCGAGCCGGGGTCGAAGTCGTACCCCCAGACGTGGGACAGGATTTGCTCGCGGGAGAGCACCTGGCCCGGGTGGCGGAGGAAGAGTTCCAGGAGGACGAATTCGCGGGCCGTCAGGTCCATGGTCCGCCCGTCGTCCGCGCGGGCCCGGCGGGTCCGCAGGTCGAGCGACAGCTCGCCGCTGCGCAGCACCGTCACCTCCGGTGCGCCGGCGGCGGTGCGGAGGCGGAGGCGGACGCGGGCCAGGAGCTCTTCGAAGCGGAAGGGCTTGGTCATGTAGTCGTCGGCGCCGCCCTCCAGGCCCGCCACCGTGTCCCGTACCGAGTCGCGGGCCGTCAGGACGATGACCGGGACCGTGGCGCGGGCCTCGCGGAGGCGGCGCAGCACCGTGAAGCCGTCCTGGCCCGGCAGGCCGATGTCCAGGAGGACCAGGTCGAAGCCGCCGGTCATGGCGTAGTCGTAGGCGGTGTCGCCGTCGGCGGCGACCGTGGTGGTGAAGCCGTTGGCGCGGAGGCCCTTTTCGACGAAGGCGGCGATGCGCTCCTCGTCCTCGGCTACGAGTATCCGGTTCACGGGCGGTCCTCGGGTAGTACGAGCGTGAAGGTGGCGCCGCCGCCCTCGGTGGGGGTGAGGTCCACATGGCCGTGGTGGGCCTCCGCGATGGCCTTGACGATGGCGAGGCCCAGGCCCGCGCCGCCGCCGCGGGCGCCTCTGCGGGCGGTGCCGCGGCGGAAGCGGTCGAAGATGACGGCGGCGTCCTGCGGCTGGACGCCGGGGCCGTGGTCGGCCACGTAGAGCTCGATGGCGTCGGGGCGGAGGCGGGAGCCGATCTCGATGCGCTGGGTGGGTGCCGTGTGCTGGACGGCGTTCTGGGCCAGTTGGACCATGGCCTGGGTGATGCGCTGGGGGTCGATGCGTACCTCGGCGTCGGCCACCTCGGCGAGTTTCCAGTCGCGGTCGCCCAGCGTGCGGACCTTGACGAAGACGTCTGCGGTGAGCTCGGCCAGCTGGACCGGCTCGGGTGTCGTGAAGTCGGGGCGTTCTGCCTTGGCGAGGAGGAGCAGGTCCTCGACTATTCGGCTCATCCGGTCCAGCTCGTCGGTGACCAGGCGGACGGTCTCCTCGCGTTCCGCCGGGTCGTCGCCCATCAGTTCCAGGTGGCCGCGGACGATGGTGATGGGGGTACGGAGCTCGTGGCCGGCGTCGTCGACGAAGTTGCGCTGGGCGGCGAAGGCGGATTCCAGGCGGTCGAGCATGGCGTTGAAGGTGGCGGCGAGGGCGGC
The DNA here is from genome assembly GCF_048572725.1 of Streptomyces boninensis. Classification (NCBI taxonomy): domain Bacteria; kingdom Bacillati; phylum Actinomycetota; class Actinomycetes; order Kitasatosporales; family Streptomycetaceae; genus Streptomyces; species Streptomyces boninensis. The sequence continues at coordinate 2,295,181 of NZ_CP183837.1, read as the reverse complement.
GATGTCGTCGCGGTCGTGGCGGCCGCGGAAGGGGATACGGCGGGTCAGGTCCTGCTCGGTGAGCTCGGCCGCGGTCGTACGGACCAGGCGTACCGGCTTCAGGATGCGGCCCGCGATCAGCCAGCCGACGCCCGCCGTGAAGATGAGGGAGATGCCGGAGATGGCGGTGAGCAGCCAGAACACCTCGTTCACCTCCTCGCGCTCGCGCTCTGGATAGAAGGCGACGACGAAGGCGGCGCGCGGTTCGGCCTCGATCGTCACCTTTGACCACCGCAACTCGCCCGCCGAACCCCGGTCCAGGGTGCCGGAGGGCTTGGCGGAGGTGAAGATCTTGTGCTGCGCCTCTCGGTCGTCCTTGAGCGGCTTGGGGACGCTGATCTCGCGGGGCTGGGTGAGGTCGCGCGGGTCGTTGCTGCGGGGGCGCTCGATGAGGCCCAGCAGCTCCTCGTCCGGGTCCGCGTACTGGCGCTCCAGGAAGACCTTCAGGAGCCGCTCCGGATGGTGGAAGCGCTCGCCCGTCTCGGGGTCCCGGCCGCGTTCGAAGAAGTGCTGGAACTCCCCGGTCTCCTGGGACAGCATCTGGCTGATGTGCTGATCGACATCGCGCATCAGCACCCCGCGGGTGGTGGCGGCGACGACGGCGGGGGCGGCGGTCAGGACCAGCAGGAGCCACAGGAGGATCCGGACCCGGGCGGATATGCGGGGCATCGGCTATCGGAGATCCAGGTCAGCCGTCGTCATTGTCGTCGTCACCGTCGTCGTCGTTCGAGGCGGAGGGCGAGGAGCCGGAGGGTGAGGGGGAGTCGTCGTCATCGTCGTCGCTCACCGGGGGCGGCGAGACGACCTCGTCGCTCGGGGTGGGGCCGTTCGAGCGGCGCTCTTCGGACCCGGAGGGCGACGGCGAGTCGCTCTCCATCTCGACCTTCGCCGGCTTGGCGTCGTCGGGGCTGTCGGTCAGGGCGTAGCTGGTCGCGGCGACCCCGAGGGGTATCGCCACGATGGCCGCGAGGGCGGCCATGCGCTGAGAGAAGGCCATGTCCGCAAGGGTGGACACGGTGGCCGTACGTCCGGATGAAGTGAAGATGAAGGAGTCTTCACGAATCCAGGCCGATGGCGAAGGCCGCCTCCAGGTCGTGCTGTGAGTAGGTGCGGAAGGCGATGTGGGTCTCGGTGGACTCGACGCCCGGGATCTTGCTGATGCTGCCGGGGATGACGTCCGCCAGATCGTCGTGCTGGGCCACCCGTACCAGCGCGATCAGATCGTGTGCGCCGGTCACGGAATAGACCTCGCTGACGCTCTCCAGGGCCGCGATCGACTCGGCGATCTCGGGGATCTGGTCCACGCTGGTCTTGATGAGCACGATCGCGGTGATCATGAATTGGCTCTCCCTCTACGCGCCCGGGGTGCGGCGCTCACTCTATCTGCCCGCCGGAGGGCTTGCTCCAGGCCGTAGGGTTGCATAGACAGGCCCTCTACCCTCACGGAGCGGACGTAACGATGCCGGTACCCCTGCCCACTGACCAGACGCGGTGGCGCTGCACGCTCTGCGGCAATCTGACCCGCTTCGACGTCACCCGCTCCTCCAAAGTGGTCGAGTACGTGCACCTCGACCTGGCCGGTGAGCCGAAGGTCGAGGAGCGCGAGGTGCTGAGTGAGAGCATCGAGTCCGTGCGCTGCCGCTGGTGCAATGCGGTCGACCAGATCGAGCTCGTGGACCGTCCGGGCGCCGATGACGGCGCTGAATCCCCAGCGGCGCAGGCGTAAGGGCCGGAGGCGGCCAGGAGGATGTGACGGGCTGTGGAGTCGAGAGACGTGGCCGGGGGGCCCTCGCCGGAGGGTGTCCCGGACGGGCTCGACCGCCCGCTGCCCGAAGGGGTGCGCCGCAAGGTGGTGGCGCTCACCGGTGAGTGTTTCGGTGGACTGACGGTTGCCGAACTTCCGCCGCAATTGCGGCAGTATGCCCGTTTTACACCTACCCGGCGGGCGAAGTTCGCCGGGAATGCGATGGCCGCGGCGCTGGAGAGCGATCCGGTGTTCCGTCAGCGGATCGCGGCGCGGCTGCGCGAGCTGCAGCCGGAGCTGGCCGGGGCCGTCGCCGATGGCAATCCGCCCGCGGCCGCCGATCCCGTCGACGTGGGCGCGCTGGCGTACGTGCTGCGCCCCGAGGGCTGGGTCAAGCTGATCACCGCCGCGGGGGAAGAGGAGCAGCGGTCCAAGGCCAACCTCGTCGGTGAGGAGACCCAGGCCGAGCTGGACCGGCTGCGCGAGGAGCTCGCCGAGGCGCGGGCCGCGGGGCGGCAGGAGACCGAGCGGGTGCGCGGCGAGCTGGAGGCGGCCCGTAAGGACGGAGAATCGCTCCATCGCAAGCTGCGCAGCGCCCTCAGCGACGTCAAGCGCGGCGAGGCCGCGGTGCGCAAGCTGCAGGCGGAACTGCTCGACGCCCGCTCCGAGTCGGGCCAGCAGCTCGCCGCCGCGGAGAGCGAGGCGCGGCGCCTGAAGGCGCGGCTCGCGGAGGCGGAGGCCGCCGTCGAGTCGGGCCGACGGGCCGCCCGCGAGGGCCGCAGTGTGGAGGACATGCGGCTGCGGCTGCTGCTCGACACGGTGCTGGACGCCGCCCAGGGCCTGCGGCGGGAGCTGGCGCTGCCGCCCGCCGAGACCCGGCCCGCGGATACGGTCGGCGCGGTCGAGCCGGGGCGGATGTCCCCGAAGGACGTGGCGGCGCGGGCTTTGTCCGATACGGACCCGGCGCTGCTGGACCAACTGCTGGCGCTGCCGCAGGCGCACCTGGTGGTGGACGGCTACAACGTCACCAAGACCGGCTATCCCACGATGCCGCTGGACAAGCAGCGGCTGCGGCTGCTGGGCGGCATGGCCGTGCTGGCGGCGCAGACCGGCGCGGAGATGACCTGCGTCTTCGACGGGGCGGAGCTGGCGGCGCCGGTGCTCCTGGCGCCGCCGCGGGGTGTGCGCGTGCTCTTCAGCAAGCCGGGGGAGACGGCTGATGAGTTGATCCGTCGCCTGGTACGGGCGGAGCCGCCCGGTCGCCCGGTGGTGGTCGTGTCGTCCGACCGCGAGGTGGCCGACGGCGTCGCGAAGGCCGGGGCCCGGCCGGTGGCATCGACGCTGCTGCTGAAGCGACTTGCTCGCACCTGACATATCGGACAGCCCCAACTCCGGGGCGTCAGCGGCTCATCACTACGCGTGTGAAGTGAGTAAAGAAACGCGCCTGAAGCCAAGATTTTGTGGCGATAGTTTGCTCCGATCACGGAGGGGTTACTAAGGTCTGGGCTCGAACCTTCGTACTGTCGATCACTCAAAAGGAGTGACGGCGAAGGTCCCGCCAGGACCGCGGCACTGACCAAGCCAAGGTACGGCGGCAGAGGAAGAAGGAGCTCGCCTTCGTGGCGTCCCACCGTCGACCGAAGCAGCCGAAGCCGGCCCGCGCACGGGTGTCCGTCATCACCGTGACCGCCGCGGCGGCCGTGACCCTGGCGTCGCAGAGCGCGCACGCCGAGCCCTCGAAGAGCGAAGTCAAGAAGAAGGTCGACAAGCTCTACGAAGAGGCCGAGGCGGCGACCGAGAAGTACAACGGCGCCAAGGAAAAGCAGGAGAAGCTCACCAAGAGCGTCAGCGACCTGCAGGACGAGGTCGCCCGCGGCCAGGAGGACCTCAACGGGCTCCGCGACGGCCTCGGTTCGCTCGCCACCGCCCAGTACCGCGGCGGCGGCATCGACCCCTCCGTGCAGCTCTTCCTCTCCTCGGACCCGGACACGTACCTCGACAAGGCGTCCTCGCTCGACCAGTTGAGCGGCAAGCAGGCCGAGGCGCTGAAGAAGATCGCCTCGAAGCAGCGCACGCTCACCCAGCAGCGCACCGAGGCCTCCCAGAAGCTCAAGGACCTCGAGAAGACCCGCACCGAGCTCGGCAAGAAGAAGAAGGCCGTCCAGAGCAAGCTCTCCGCGGCGCAGAAGGTCCTCAACAGCCTCAACGCCAAGGAGCGCGCCGCCCTCCAGCAGGAGGAGGCCCGCGCCGACCGCTCCAGCCAGCGCGCCGACCTCGGCAACGAGGCCGCCGGCTCCAACCGCGGCGCCGCCGGTCTCGCCGCCGCCAAGACGAAGATCGGCTCACCGTACGTGTACGGCGCCACCGGGCCCGGCTCCTTCGACTGCTCCGGCCTCACCCAGTGGGCGTTCAACCAGGCCGGCGTCTCCCTCCCGCGGATCTCCCAGGACCAGGCGAACGTCGGCACCCGGATATCCTCGGTCGGCGCCCTCAAGCCCGGTGACCTGGTCTTCTTCTACAGCGACCTGCACCACGTCGGCATCTACGCCGGCAACGGCCAGGTTCTCCACGCGCCGAAGCCCGGCGCCTCCGTCCGCTACGAGGCGGTCGGGAACATGCCGTTCATGTGGGGCGCCCGGGTCTGACCCGGCCGTAGCTACCCCCCGACAGGGCCCGTCAACACACCGACACGCCCTCCGTTCGGGGGAATTCCGGGGCGCGCGGCTGTCCCGCTGCGCGCCCGGTGACCTGCGCTGGCGCGGGGTCGTCACCCTCCGTACGCACAGCGGTCCTTGGTCGCCGCGTAATCGCGCGGCTACTGTCTGCCGCGTGTCTTCCCATCGACGACCGACCCAGCCAGGACGGGTGCGCACGGTGCGCGTCACCGTCCTGACCGCCGCCGCGGCCACCGCGGCGGCCGCGCTCTCCGGCCCGCAGGCCGGTGCCGCGCCCAAGGACGACCGCAGCGAGGCTCAGACCCGCGTGCAGGATCTGTACGCGGCCGCGGAGCGGGCCACCGAGCGGTACAACGGCGCCCGCGAGCGCACCGAGAAGCTGCGCGAGAAGGCCGAGCAGCTGCAGGACCGCGCCGCCCGCGGGCAGGAGCGGGTCAACAGCATGCGGACCGCCCTCGGCTCGATGGCCGGGGCGCAGTACCGCGCCGGCGGCATCGACCCGAGCGTCAGCCTGCTCCTGTCCCGCGACCCCGACGCGTACCTCAGCAAGGCCGCCACCATCGAGCGGATCAGCGCGCTGCAGTCCGGGCGGCTGGAGAAGCTCGGGCGCGCCCTCGCGGGCCTGGAGCGGCAGCGCGTCTCCGCCACCGACACGCTCGAAAAGCTCGAGCGCAGCCAGCGGGCGCTCAAGGAGAGCCGCCGGCTGGTCAAGGGCAAACTCGCCGCCGCCCAGCGGCTGCTGGCCGCCATGCCGCGCGCGTCGCGGGACGCGGACCGCGGCTCCGGCGGGCCCGGCGGCGCGGTTTCGGCCGCCTTCAAGAGCCTCGCCCCCGGCTCGGGCCGGGCCGCGATGGCCGTGAGCGCGGTGCGCCGCGCGGTCGGCACGCCGTACGTCTGGGGCCACGCGGGCCCCGGCGGCTTCGACTGCTCGGGGCTCACCCAGTGGGCGTACAAGGAAGCGGGCGTCGCCATCCCGCGCACCTCGCAGGCCCAGCGCACCGCGGGCCGGCAGGTGCCGCTCGGCGCGGCCCGCCCCGGCGATCTGGTGGTCTACCGCGACGACGCCAGCCATGTCGGCATGTACGTCGGCGACGGCCAGGTCGTGCACTCCCCGTACCCCGGCGCGCGGGTCCGCTACGACCCCGTGGGGATGATGCCGATCGCCTCCGTCACGCGCCCCTGAGCGCCGGGGCACGACCTGGCGGGCTCGTTACGATCGAGCGGTGGCAGGGGTGAGGTGGGGCGCGGAGCTGAGCAGGCGCCGCGCAGCGGCAGCGATGGCCGCGGTGCTGGCCGCGGCGACGACTGCCACGCTCGCGGGCTGCGGGGGATCTGGATCGCGTGAGCGGTCCATCGCGGTGCAGCGGATGCTCGACAAGCGCGGCGCGGCGCTCGTGCAGCGCGACGAGGATGCCTTCCTCGCCACCGCCGCGCCGGCCGACCGGCAGGCGCAGCGGCGGGTGTTCGGCAATCTCGCGGATGTGCCGCTGGCCGCCTTCACGTACCGCCTGAAGTCGCGCCTGCCGGACACCACCCCGGCCCGCGCCACCCTGGAGGTCGGCTACCGGCTTCGGGGCCACGACACCGCCGCCGTCACCATCACCGAGCGGGTGCGGCTCAGCGAGCGCGACGGCCGGTGGTACGTGGCCGGCGCCGCGGGCGCGCCCGAGCAGCTGTGGGACCAGGGCCGGGTGCGGGTGGTGCGCGGCGAGCACAGCATCGTCCTCGGCGTGGGCCACGACGCCGCCAGGCTCCGCTCGATCGCGTACACCGCGGACCGCGCCGTGCCCGCCGCGAGCCGCGCCTGGAGCGGCTCGTGGGCGCGGCGGGTGGTGGTGCTGGCGCCCGCGTCGCTGGACGCGATGGCACGGATGCTGGGGGCCCCGCCCGACGAGTACCGCGGCATGGCGGCCGTGACCACCGGCGAGGCGGGCGGCGGCCACCGGGCGCCCGCGGACCGGGTGGTGGTCAACCCCGAGGCGTACGACCTGCTCGGCAAGGTCGGCCGGCGCATTGTGCTGACGCACGAGATCACCCACGTCGCCACCAGGTCGGCCACCTCCTCCGCCACCCCGCTGTGGCTGTCCGAGGGCTTCGCGGACTGGGCCGGCTACCGCGCCGCGGGCCGCTCGCCGCGGCAGGGCGCGCCGGAGCTGGCGCGGGCGGTCGCCGCGGGCCGGGTGCCTTCCGCGCTGCCGCGCGACAAGGACTTCCGCTTCGGCAGCGACCCGGAGGCGCTGGCGCGGGCGTACGAGGAGGCGTGGCTGGCGTGCGTCCTCATCGCGGACCGGTGGGGGCAGGAGAAGCTGGAGGCGGTGTACCGGGGGGTCGGGAAGGGCGGCGGGGTGAGCGCGGTGCTTCAGAAGGAACTGGGCGTCGACTTGGCGGAGTTCACCGCGTCCTGGCGGTCGTTCCTGGTCGCCCAGCTCGGCTGACGGCGTTGGGAGCCTTCGGAAGCCGCCTCTTTCAGGCTTACGGTGCTGCGCCACAGCCGCCGGCAGGCGATGACCGTCGCCACGACCAGCAGCCCATTCCGCGCGGTCATCAGAGCGATGCCGAAGCCCGTGGAGCCGACCACGTCGCCGAAGTACAGCGGGAACTCGACCAGCGTCAGCGCGGTCGCCGCCAGCACCAGTCCGGCGGGCAGCATCTGGTGGGCGGCGTTCAGCGTCAGCGCCACCGCGGCCAGGCCGACCAGCCAGATCATGTACTGCGGGCTGATCACCCGGCTCGTGGTGGTGAAGAGCAGCAGCGCCGCGAAGGCCGCGTCCGTGAGCGTCGTCGGGGTGAACTCGCGGGCCCGCACCCGCCACAGCACCAGCCACAGCATCGCGGCGATGCTCAGGGCGAGGGCGATATTGCTGACCGTCTCCACGCCCGGGCCGAGGAACTCCATCGAGCCGTAGTTGAAGGCCACCCGCCCCTCCCAGCCGTGGTGCCGGGCGATGTGGAAGACCAGCGCGCCGAGCGACTCGACCTCGGTGCCGCGGTCCTTCTGCGCGGTCAGGAAGCCGAACCCGCCGGGCATCGCCAGGGCGAAGGCCGCGGCGACGGCGCCCGCGGTGACGACGGCCGTCGTCCAGGCGCGGCGGGTGTCGCGCCCGCGCGCCGTGCCGAGCAGCAGCAGCGCCGGCCAGACCTTCACCATCGCGCCGACGGCGGCCAGCGCCCCGCCCGCGCGGGGGTGCTTGACCAGCAGAAAGAGGGCGCCGACGGCGAGCGCGGTGACCATCAGGTCGTAACGGGCATACGCGGTCGGCCCGAGCAGCGCCACGCCCGCGATCCACACCCAGGCGCCGGCGAGGCTGCGCCCCGGCCGGGTCCCGGCCCGTAGGAACACCGCGAACGCGATCGCGTCCGCGACGCACGCGAGCACGAAGAAGGCGTGCGCGTACTCCAGGAACGGCAGCAGTGCGGGGGAGAGGATGGCCAGCGCGGCGGCCGGCGGATACTGCCACGAGACGTCGTCGACCGGGAAGGAACCGGTCCGCAGCACGCCGTACCAGCCCTGGTAGATGACGTGGACGTCGCTGGTGACGTCGAGGTCCGAGACGCTGATCACCCTGAAGACGAGCAGCAGCAGTACGGCGCGGGTCGCCGCCCACGCCGCGACAGGGCCCGCGATCCTCCCCGTGGTCATGGCATCGACCCTATGCCAGCCGGTGCGGGAGCGTCTGCAACGGTAACGTCGGCCCCGATGGACAAGACCCTGATCGTTACGAACGATTTCCCGCCCAGGCCGGGCGGCATCCAGGCCTTCCTGCACAGCATGGCGCTGCGCCTCGACCCGGAGCAGGTCGTGGTCTACGCGTCCACCTGGAAGCGGGACGCGGAGGGCCGGGAGGCGACGCGCGCGTTTGACGCGGAGCAGCCGTACCGGGTGGTCCGCGACCGTACGACGATGCTGCTGCCGACCCCGCGGGTGACCCGGCGGGCGGCCGGGCTGCTGCGCGAGCACGGCTGCACGTCGGTGTGGTTCGGGGCGGCGGCGCCGCTGGGGCTGATGGCCCCGGCGCTGCGGAAGGCCGGCGCCCGGCGGCTGGTGGCCACCACGCACGGCCACGAGGCGGGCTGGGCGCAGCTCCCCGCGGCGCGGCAGCTGCTGCGGCGGATCGGGGAGTCGACGGACACGATCACGTATCTCGGCGAGTACACGCGCTCGCGGATCGCGCGGGCGCTGACGCCGGAGGCGGCCGGGCGGATGGTGCAACTGCCGCCGGGCGTGGACGAGAAGGTCTTCCACCCGGGCTCGGGCGGCGATGAGGTACGGGCCAGGATCGGGCTCACGGACCGCCCGGTGGTCGTATGCGTATCGCGGCTGGTCCCGCGCAAGGGCCAGGACACGCTGATCAAGGCGATGCCGCGGATCCTGACGGCGGTGCCGGACGCGGTGCTGCTGATCGTCGGCGGCGGCCCGTACGAGGACGAGCTGCGGAAGCTCGCGGGGGAGACGGGTGTGGCCGACGCGGTCCGCTTCACCGGCTCCGTGCCCTGGGCGGAGCTCCCGGCCCACTACGGCGCGGGCGACGTCTTCGCGATGCCGTGCCGGACGCGGCGCGGGGGACTGGACGTCGAGGGCCTCGGGATCGTGTACCTGGAGGCGTCCGCCACCGGACTGCCGGTGGTCGGCGGCGACTCCGGCGGCGCCCCCGACGCGGTCCTGGAGGGCGAGACGGGCTGGGTGGTCCGCGGCGGCTCGGCGGCGGAGACCGCGGACCGGGTCACGGCGCTGCTCCAGGACCCGGACCTGCGGCGGCGGATGGGCAAGCGCGGCCGCGAGTGGGTGGAGGAGAAGTGGCGCTGGGATCTGCTTGCGGAGCGGCTCAAATCGCTGCTCTGAGCCGCTCCGCGCAGTGCTCTCAGCTCAGCCGAAGAAGACGCCGGCTTCCTTGTACTCCTCCGGGCTCACCGTCTTCAGCTTCTCGGTGGCCTCGGTCAGCGGCACCCGGACGATGTCCGTCCCGCGCAGGGCGACCATCTTGCCCCAGTCGCCGTCCTTGACCGCCTCGATGGCGTGCAGGCCGAAGCGGGTGGCGAGCCAGCGGTCGAAGGCGCTCGGGGTGCCGCCGCGCTGGATGTGGCCGAGGACGGTGGTACGGGCCTCCTTGCCCGTACGCGCCTCGATCTGCTTTGCCAGCCACTCGCCGACGCCGGAGAGCTTGACGTGCCCGAAGGAGTCCTTGGACTCGTCCTTGAGGATCATCTCGCCGTCCTTGGGCATGGCGCCCTCGGCGACGACGACGATCGGGGCGTACCGGACCTTGAAGCGGGACTCCACCCACTTGCAGACCTCGTCGAGGTCGAAGCGCTGCTCCGGGATGAGGATGACGTTCGCGCCGCCGGCCAGGCCGGAGTGCAGGGCGATCCAGCCCGCGTGCCGGCCCATCACCTCGACGACGAGGACGCGCATGTGCGACTCGGCGGTGGTGTGCAGCCGGTCGATCGCCTCGGTGGCGATGTTGACGGCGGTGTCGAAGCCGAAGGTGTAGTCGGTGGCCGAAAGGTCGTTGTCGATCGTCTTCGGCACGCCGACGCAGGCGATCCCGTACTCGTCGGCGAGCCGGGCCGCGACGCCGAGCGTGTCCTCGCCGCCGATGGCGATGAGCGCGTCGACCTCTTCCTTGGCGAGGTTCTCCTTGATCCGGCGGATGCCGCCGTCGACCTTCAGCGGATTCGTACGCGACGAGCCGAGGATGGTGCCGCCGCGCGGCAGCGTGCCGCGCACGGCCGGGATGTCGAGCGGCACGGTGTCGCCCTCCAGCGGACCGCGCCAGCCGTCCCGGAAGCCGACGAAGTCGTAGCTGTACTCCTGCACGCCCTTGCGGACGGCGGCGCGGATGACCGCGTTGAGCCCGGGGCAGTCACCGCCACCGGTCAGTACTCCTACCCGCATCACGGAATCCCTTCTGACGGTCAGGCAGACAGGGCCACGCTAACGGTGATCCACGTCACAAGGGATGGTGCGAACACGCTAATCCGGGGATTGCGGCGGGAGTTGGTGATCCGGCTTCACCCCAAAGAGGGACCGATCACTCTTCGTCGAGGCCGCGCTCTATGGCGTAACGGACCAACTCGACGCGGTTGTGCAGCTGGAGCTTGCCGAGGGTGTTCTGGACGTGGTTCTGCACGGTGCGGTGCGAGATGACGAGGCGCTCGGCGATCTGCTTGTACGAGAGGCCCTTGGCCACGAGGCGGAGGACCTCGGTCTCGCGCTCGGTGAGCTGCGGGACGGCGGGGTCGTCGGCGGTGGCGGGCGGCGGGTCGGTGGCGAGCCTGCGGTACTCGCCGAGGACCAGGCCGGCCAGGCCCGGGGTGAAGACGGGGTCGCCGGCGGCGGTGCGGGCGACGGCGTCGACGAGCTCGTCGGTGGAGGCGGACTTCACCAGATAGCCGGTGGCGCCGGACTTCACCGCCTCCAGGACATCGGCGTGCTCGCCGCTGGCGGAGAGGACGAGGACGCGGAGGGCGGGGAGGTCGGCGACGACGGCCTTGCAGACCTCGACGCCGGGGAGACCGGGCAGGTTGAGGTCCAGGACGAGCACGTCGGGGGCGGCGGCCTTGGCCCGGCGCACCGCCTGCGGCCCGTCGCCCGCGGTGGCGACGACCTCGTATCCGGCGGCCTCCAGGTCGCGGGCGACGGCGTCGCGCCACATGGGGTGGTCGTCGACCACCATGACCTTGACGCGGGCGTCGTGTTCGGTTGCCACCGAGAGTCCCCCTTCAGCTGTGCGCTCTGCCGCTCCGCGGCGATTATGCCTGGGCGCGTGCCGCTGGCGGAATGCTGCCCCGGGTCGCACTGGTGTGCGCGGCGGCTTGCGGCCCGCGCCCGGCGTTGCGCAGGAGCGTCAGCGTGGCACCCGGAGTTCTACTTCCGTGCCCTGCCCCGGCGGGGACACCAGCTCCGCCGTGCCGCCCAGGTCCGCCAGGCGGCCGCGAATCGACTGCGCGACGCCCAGCCGGCCCTCCGCCTCCGCCGCCGCCAGCCGCCCCTCCGGGATCCCGGGGCCGTCGTCCCGTACGGTCACCAGGACCGCGTCCGGGGCGTCCTCCACCAGGATCCAGGCGCGGGCGTCGGCGCCCGCGTGCCGGTCCACGTTGTCCAGCGCCGCGCCCACCGCCGCCGCCAGCTCCAGCGCGGCGTGCCGCGGCAGCAGCACAGGGGCGCCCGGGTCCGAGACGGTGACCCGCGCGGATGCGTACGGGGAGACCAGCGTCCGCAGGTCAGCGTCGGCGGTCTCCGTATCGGCGGCGATGGTCTCCGTACCGACGGACAGGGCCCCCGCATCCGCCCCGCCTGCGTCCCCCCGCGCCCCCGCGCGGACCGCGCGACTCATCCGCCGCGACCGCGCCCGCCGCGCCGCCGGCACGACGTCGGGCTCCGGCCCGCTCGTGACCAGCGCCCGCAGCGCGATCTCCTGCTCGCCCGCCAGCTGCCCCAGCTCAGCGGCCTCGCCGCCGAGTGCGGTGCCGCGGCGCTGCACCATGCTGAGCACCTGGAGCACGCTGTCGTGGATGTCGCGCGCCAGCCGCTCCCGCTCCCGCGTCGCCGCCTCGATCTGCAGCGCCCTGGCGAGGGTGCGCTCACTCGCGCGGGCGACCTCCACGATGTAGCCGATGGCGGAGGCGGCGACGAGCAGCAGGACGATGTTGTGGATGTTCTCCTGGGCGAGGCCCTTGCGCTGCACGATCGTGGCGATGGAGATCCCGGCCGCCGCCGACGCCCCCCACCGCCAGCCGCCCTTGATCGCGAAGCCGAGCACCGCGCCCGCAGTCCAGATCGACGGCAGCGTGGACGCCCCGTCGCCTATCCGCTGGTCCGTCTCCACCGCGATCGTCAGCACGATCCCCGCCAGCGCCATCCCGACGTCCATGGCGAGGAAGCGATACGTGCAGGCCTGGGCGGAGGACACCTTGCGGAAGGTGGCGAGGGTCCAGACGGCCAGCGCCGCCATGTACACCCAGCCGAGCTCGGGCCGCTCCACATTGTCGTAGCGCGTCGAATAGCCCACCACGGCGTACGCGAGCGTCAGCACCCGGAACCACGTGAGCGCCTGCCACAGCGGCTGCTCCACCGACATCCGCATACTCAAGCCCCCCTAGCGACCGCTCACGCGACGTCTTTGCGCTCCTCGGCGGCCTTGGCCGCCTCCGCGGCCTCCGCCTTGCGCTTCTTCTCCGCCTCCGCGATCTGCCGCTTGGCGGCGGTGGCGTAGATGTCCACGTACTCCTGGCCGGACAGCTTCATGATCTCGTACATGACCTCGTCGGTCACCGAGCGCAGCACGAAGCGGTCGCCCTCCATGCCCTCATAGCGGCTGAAGTCCAGCGGCTTCCCGATGCGGATGCCGGGGCTCATCAGCTTGGGCCGCACCTGGCCCGGGGGCTGGATCTTCTCCGTATCGATCATGGCCACCGGGATCACGGGCGCCCCGGTCGCCAGCGCGATACGGGCCAGGCCGCCCGGCTTGCCCCGGTACAGCCGCCCGTCGGGCGAGCGCGTCCCCTCCGGGTAGATGCCGAAGAGCTCGCCGCGCTCCAGCACCTCGATGCCGCTCTTGATCGCGGCCTCACCGGCCCCCCGCCCGCCGGAGCGGTCCACGGGGAGCTGCCCCACGCCCTTGAAGAAGGCGGCCGTCAGCTTGCCCTTCACGCCCGGCGAGGTGAAGTACTCCGCCTTGGCGACAAAGGTGATCTTCCGGTGCAGCACCGCGGGCAGGAAGAAGGAGTCGGAGAAGGAGAGATGGTTGCTCGCCAGGATGGCGGGACCGTCCGCCGGGACGTTCTCCAGTCCCTCCACCCAGGGGCGGAAAGCGAGCTTGAGCCCGTTTCCGAGGGTGAGCTTCATCGTGCTGTAGAACAACCGCCGACCTCCTGTGCTGAACGACTAGACCTTAACCCGGGCGGCCGGAAGCGGGCTCCGCAGCGGTACTGTGAAGTACCACCCGAAAGCGAGTGAGACGAGCGAACGGAGACTCCTGGTGCCGGTGCTTCCCGGAGCCGAGCCGTTCCGCCACACAGGCGACCCGGTCGGCGTTCTGATGTGTCATGGCTTCACCGGCAGCCCCGCCTCGCTGCGCCCCTGGGCGCGGCATCTGGCCGATCAGGGGCTGACCGTCTCGCTGCCGCTGCTGCCCGGGCACGGCACCCGCTGGCAGGACATGCAGCTCACCAGCTGGCAGGACTGGTACGCCACCGTCGACCACGAGCTGCGCGCCCTGCGCGACCGCTGCGAGCAGGTCTTCGTCGCCGGCCTGTCCATGGGCGGCGCGCTGGCGCTGCGGCTGGCCGCCAAGCACGGGGACGCGGTCAGCGGCGTCATGGTCGTCAACCCCGCCAACAAGGTGCACGGCCTCGCCGCCAAGGCCCTCCCGGTCGCCCGCTACCTCGTCCGTACGACCCCGGGGATCGTGAACGACACGGTCAAGGAGGGCACCGACGAGGTCGGCTATGACCGGGTGCCGCTGCACGCCGCGCACTCGCTGCGCCGCTTCTGCCAGGTCGTCGACCGCGAGCTGCCGCAGGTCACGCAGCCACTGCTGCTGCTCCACAGCCGTACGGACCATGTGGTGCCGCCGGTGGACTCGGCCCGGGTGCTCAGCAGAGTGTCGTCGGTGGACGTCACCGAGGTGCTGCTGGAGCGCAGCTATCACGTGGCCACACTCGACCATGACGCCGAGCGCATCTTCGACGACTCGTACGCATTTATCAGCAGGCTGGCGCCGGACCGGAAAGGGACAGCGGCGACGTGACGGAGCGAAACCCGGACCGGGAGGAGAGCCGCGACCCGCTCGATGAGGAGGCGATCTGGGCGGAGATCGTGGCGTCGTACGACCAGGACACGGCGGACGCGCCGGACATCGAGTCGAGGAAGATCGAGAACCTCGACCTGGACAAGGGCATCGACCCGGACAAGGCCACCGGCCTGGACAAGGACGCCGCGGACGACGACCCGCTCGACAAGGGCCTCGGCAAGAGCGTGCTGCGCCCCGCGGACGGGAGCAACAGCTTCACGGTCTACGCGGCCGGCACCGGACCGCGCGACTGGGAGGCCCCCGAGGCGTCCGACGACGACCTCGGCGAGCACGACGAGGGCCACTTCGTACCCCCTGACCCGCCGCTGCCGAAGGCCGACACCACGGCGAAGTTCGCCTGGCTCGCGGTGCTCGGCGGCCCGCTGCTGCTGGTGCTGATGACGATCCTGCAGCAGGAATTCACCTGGTGGGCAGGCCTGCTCGGCATCGGCGGCTTCCTGGGCGGCTTCGCGACGCTGGTGATGCGGATGCGGCCCGGCGGGGACGAGGACGATGACCTGCCGGGCGGCGGGGCGGTCGTCTAGACGGGGGCCGAAGTCCGAGGGAACTCATTTCGCGCGACGGGCGAAGAGGAGATGAAAGCCCAAGCGTTCGAAGCGTTCTCTTGGACGAGAGGAGCCCCGAATTGACCGTCGAACCAGGCGTCCGCCCGGAGGCGGACCACGACGCCTCGGTGATCGCGCGGTCCCGGGATGAGCCCGAGGCGTTCGCCGCGCTCTTCGACCGGCACGCGGCCGCGGTGCACCGCTACCTCGCCCGCCGGCTCGGCGGCGAGGCGGCGGACGACCTCATGGCGGAGACCTTCACCACCGCCTTCCAGCAGCGGCACCGATTCGACCCGCACAGGGGGCAGGTCGACGCGCGGCCGTGGCTGTTCGGCATCGCCACCAACCTGGCGGCCCGGCACCGGCGGGCCGAGGCCCGCCGGTTCAAGGCCCTGGCCAAGGTGCCCGCACCCGCCGACCACGACGAGCCGCTGGCCGACCGGGCCACGGCGCGGGTGAGCGCACATGCCGTACGGCGGGAGCTGGCGGCGGCGCTGGCCGCGCTGCCGGCCCGGCACCGGGACGTGCTGCTGCTGGTCGCCTGGGGCGACCTCGGCTACGAAGAGGCGGCCCAGGCCCTGGGGATACCGGTCGGCACGGTGAGGTCCCGGCTGCACCGGGCTCGCAGCAAACTGCGCGAAGCGTTGGGCGGATCCGATCCGACGACCCTGCGAGAGGTATCCGGCCATGAATGACGAACTCGAACTCCTGCGGGACTGGGACGCGGACGCGCCCCCGCTCACCGAACCGGCCCGCGCCCGGGCCCGGCACCAGCTGCTCAACGCGGCCCACACGGAGGGCCGCCACCCGGCCGCCGCCCCGAGCCGCCGCCGCGCCCTGCGCTACGCGACCGCCGCGGTGGCCGCTCTGGCGGTCACGGGCACGGCGGTGGTGTTCGCCACGGACGAGGGCGACGGCGGCACCGGCCGTACGGGCACGACCACCCCGCGGATGACCCAGGCGGCCATGGTGCTGAACGGGGCCGCCGACTGGGAGCGCAAGCACGGGAAGAAGACCGTGGTGCCGCGCGACGACCAGTACATCTACACCATGACGGTCATCAAGCAGACCGAGGTGAAGACCGGGAAGACCAAGACCTACCACAACGAGATCTGGGCCTCGGTGGACGGCTCCAAGCGCACCTGGACCGAGGACCTCGGGAACGCGTACTGGGACGACGCCGGCGACAAGTGGCCGCCGACCGACTGGGAGGGGCTGAAGAAGCTCCCGACCGATCCCGAGAAGCTCGCCGCGGCCATCGTCTCGCTCGGCAAGTCCGACAAGCCGATTCGCGATTTTGACATGTTCGAAAGGTTCCAGGCGTACTTCCTCCTCGGCGAGCTCCTGAAGTCGCCGATGCTGCCCGAGGGCCTGCGCCCCGCGGCGTACGAGGCGATTGCGCTGGTGCCGGGCCTCAAGACGATCCCCGGGGTGAAGGACGCGCGCGGGCGCACGGGCGTGGGGGTCGAGTACACGGGACCGCACGGACAGAAGGGGAAGTACCTCATCTTCGATCCGCGGACGCACGAATACCTGGGCTTCAGGCAGCCGGGCGAGACGCGCTCCGGCAAGCGCATCGTCCTGCTGTCGTACGAGGACAAGTGGGGGTTCGTCGACCGCGTGAAGCAGCGGCCGTAAGGCGGCTGTCCCGAGCGGCTATCCCGGCGGCGGGATCCTGAGGGCGGCCAGCACCGGCAGATGGTCGGTGGCCGCCCTCAGGTCCGCCTGCGGCAGGCCCGGCGGGACGCCGCAGCCGAGGATCTCGATGCCGTCCGTCGCGAAGACCGCGTCGATGCGGCGGTCCGCCCCCGTGGCCGGGAAGGTGTGCTCGCCGCCCCACGGCGCCGCCACCCGCCCGTCGCGCAGCTCGCCCGCGAGGCGGCGGAAGGCGCGGCCCTTCGGACGGTCGTTGAGGTCGCCGGCGACCACGGCATACGGGGTCCCGAGCCCCCGCACCCGCTCCAGCACCCCGCCGGCCTGCTCGTATCGCTCCGCCGCCGCCAGGCTCAGATGGCAGCTGACCACCCCCACCCGCACCGCCCCGAAGCGCAGCACCGCGGTCGCGAGCCCCCGCCGGTGCAGCCCGGGCGCCCGCGGGAAGAGCACATCCTCCGTACGCTCCACCAGCGGCCGCAGCGACGACATGATCATGGGTCCGGTGGCCGTCGCCCCGCCGGTCACGTACACCAGACCCGTCGCCATCCCGAGCCGGTTCGCGTACTTCCGCCAGCGGAAGAACCGCGGCGCCTCCTGCACGCACAGCACATCGGGCGCGCACGCGCGGATCACCCGGGCGAGCGCGTCCACGTCGTCGCGCATCGAGCGGATGTTGTACGACAGGACGCGGATGACCGCCGCCCCGTCCGCTTCGGTACGTGCGGCGGGCAGGTCGGCGGTCATCTCCGTCATACGGCTGAAAACTACCCCTGCCGCGCCAGGTCCGCCGCGCCGACAAGCCCGGCCCGGCCGCCGAGCTGCGCGGCGAGCACCTGCGCGTGCGGGCGCCACTGGCTGCCGACCAGCCAGCGGCGGAAGGACTTGCGGATCGGCTCCAGGACGAGGTCGCCCTCGTCGGAGACGCCGCCGCCGACGATGAAGGCGGACGGGTCGAAGAGCGAGGCCAGGTCGGCGAGTCCGGCGCCCGCCCAGCGGGCGAGCTCGCGGAAGGAGTCGATGGCGACCGGGTCCTCGTGCCGCGCGGCCCGGCTGACATGGCGCCCCTGGATGCCCTCGGGGGTGCCGTCGCCGAGCGACAGCAGATACTCGGCGGCGTCCGGCGTGGCGGCGGCGCGCTGGCGTGCGTACCGCACGAGGGCGCTGCCCGACGCGTACTGCTCCCAGCAGCCCTGCGAGCCGCAGCCGCACAGCAGGCCGTCGGGGACGACGCGGATGTGCCCGAACTCGGCGGCCACGCCGAAGCGGCCGCGGTGCAGCTTGCCGCCGATGATGATGCCGCCGCCCAGGCCCGTACCGAGCGTGATGCAGACGACGTCGTCGTGCCCGGCCCCCGCGCCGAACTTGTACTCGCCCCAGGCGGCCGCGTTGGCGTCGTTCTCGACGACGACCGGGAGGCCGACGCGCTGCTCGACCTTGTCCTTGAGCGCCTCGTGCCGCCAGTTGATGTTCGGGGCGAAGAGGACGGTGGCGCGCTTGTCGTCGACGTAACCGGCGGCGCCGATGCCGACCGCCTCCGCGTCGGGGTGGTCCTTCGTCACGTCCTGGACGGCAGTGGCGATCGCCTCGATGACGCCCTCGGGGGTCGACGGGGTCGGCACCTTGCTGGTGTTGAGGATCGCGCCTTCTTCGTCGACCACGCCGGCCGCGATCTTGGTGCCGCCGATGTCGACGCCGATGGTGAGTCCCATGTGTCCCTCGGTTATTCGGTTCGAGCCCCGCTGCAAGGGACCACGTTACCGGAGGGATTCGGCGGGACCGCTCGACGCCGCCTGGACCGGGTCAGTCCTCGTCGTCCGGGGACTTGTCCTCGCTGAGGTCGATCCGCTCGATGTCGGCCGCCTGCTCCTTGGTCCAGCGCGCCTCGTCGTTCGACACCGCGGAGCGGTACGCGGCCGCCAGCTCGGCGCCCGCCGCCGCGAGGTGGTCGAAGAGCTCCGGATTGCGGTCGATCACCGGCTCGATGGCCGACTTGGCCTGCTCGATGAACTGCCGCGCCGCACCCTTCGCCGCCAGCCCGGCGGCGCCCGCCGCCATGCCGCCGAAGGGGCCGCCCAGGCCCGTGACCTTGTCCGCGAACGAATCGATGAGCCGCTTGAACTCCTCGGCCGCGCTGCCCGGCGGCGTGCCGTACGCCGCCCGCCGGCGCGCCTGCTCTGCGGCGAGGTCCTCCGCGCAGGCCGACGCCCAGGCGTCGGGGTCGGGGTCCGACGACGGAGTGCTGGGGCGTTCGATGGCATCACTCATGCCATCGAAGGTACCTCGGATGGCCCACGTCCTGGGACCTGCTGCGGCAGTTGTCAGCCGGAAAGTCGGCTGAAAAGTCGGCCGGAATGCCCTCCGGACGGCCGTCCGGGGAGCCGCCCGGAAAGTCAGCCGCGCTCGGGCCACAGCCCGGCGTCGGGCCGGAACCGCACCCGCAGCTCACCGTCGTACAACCCGGCGCGCTCGATCGTGCACCGGCGCAGCGCGGACGCGAGCGGCAGCACGCGCCGGTAGGGCCCGGCGGAGACGATCAGCTCGTCTCCACGGCGCACGAGGGACAGCTCGTCCCGCTCCGCACCCGGGAGCGGCAGCCGCCAGACGAAGACGCCTTCGGCGGCGAGGAGATTGTCGACGGCAGGGACGGTCGCCGCGGGCGGCGCGGACCGCGGCGACGGCTCGGCGCCGCCCGCGCCCGGCTCACCCAGCGCCGCCGGCTCGCCCAGCGCGGCCGCCAGCTCCGCCAGATCGGCAGCCTGCGCGGCATCCCGCCCGAGGTGCGGCAGCTCCGTTACGGGCACGGCTTCCCGCAGCTGCTTGAGCGCGTCCTGCTGCGTCCCGGACAGCCCGCCCAGCCAAGGGTCGGCGGACTCCGTCGGCAGCACCCGGTTCGCGACCACCCCGTCCAGCGCGATCCCGTGCAGCGCCAGCCCGGCGAGCGCCTGCGGCAGCTCCCGTACGGCCCGCGCACCCGGCTCGACCACCAGCCGCACGCTCAGCCCGGGATCGGCCACCGCCGCCTCGAGCCGCGCGAGCTTCGCATCCCACTTGGCGGCGGCCTCGTACAGGCGCTCCGCAGGCGCAGGCACCCCGGCCAACTGCGCAAGAAACGGCCGCAGCGCCCGGGCAGCCTGCCGCTCAGGCGGCAACAGCCGCCGCAAATACCGCCGCAACTCCTCGGGCAGCGCAAGCAGCCGCAGCGCTTCCGGCAGCAGCGGGAGGTCGATGACGACCAGGTCGTACGGTGAGCCGCCGGCGTCAGGAGGGCCGGGGTGGAACGACGCCGCCGAAAAACCCCAGACCTCGGCGGCGGCCGCCCCCCGCGGTTTTTCGGTGGTGTCGTGGAACCCCGGCCCGGCCCCGGCGCCCAGCCCCGCGATCGCGCTGAGCAGCGCCATCGCCTCCGCCCCCGGCAGCTCCGTGATCTCCTCCGCCTCCAGCGGCGTGGCGCCGAGGTAGTCCAGCACGGACTCCCCGCGCTCCTGCAGCCGGGCCAGGCTCGTACGAAAATGCTCCGCGGCGCCGATCCGCGCCACCCGCAGGCCATCGGCCACCGCCACCGGCGCGCCGAACGGCGCCCTGCCCACCGGGCCGGGCCCCGGCGCGTCCTCGGCCCCCAGCGCGCGCAGCGCACCCGCGTCAGCCGTCAGCAGCAGCACCCAGCCACCGTCCCGCGCCGCGCGCAGCGCACTGGCAGCCGCCACGGTGGAGCGCCCGGCGCCACCAGCGCCGGTTACGAGAAGCGTGCGCACCGCGGCCCTAGGCCGCCTGGCTCTCGACGCGCTTCTTCAGGCCCGCCAGCGCGCGGTCGATGATGACCTTCTCGGCCTTGCGCTTGATCATCCCGAGCATCGGGATCTTCACGTCCACCGTCAGCTGGTACGTGACCGACGTCTTCGCGCCGCCGTCCACCGGGGCCAGCTGGTACGAGCCCGCCAGCGACCGCAGCATCTGGGACTTCACCAGCGTCCAGCTGACCTCGTTCGGCCCGCTCCACGTATACGCCAGCGTGTGGTCGTCCTTGATCGCCCCGGCGTCCAGCACCAGCCGCACCTGCTCGGCCCTGCCCTGGTCATCGGTGGCCAGTACCTCGGCCTCCTTGACCTCCCCGGTCCACTCCGGGTAGCGGGCGAAGTCCGCGATCACCGCCATCACATCAGCGGGCGGGGCATCGATCGTGGTGCTCGACTGGGTGTGTTCTGCCATCGCCTGGGCTCCTCCCGAACCTGGGGGTCCGGGGGCATCCCCCGGGAAAGTGCAGTAGCGGTGAACATTACCGGCGGCTCACCATTCCAGCGCCCAGGGGGTGCCGCGCGACGCGAAGTGACCCACGTTGACGCACTCGGTCTGCCCAATGCGCATCCGCTGAGCGAGCGGCTGGTGGACGTGGCCGAAGAGCGCGTACCGCGGGCGCACCGTGTGAATCGCCTCCAGCAGCGCCTCGCTGCCGCGCTCGAAGCGCCGGGCGACGACGTCGTAGCAGAGCTCGGGGACCTCCGGCGGGATGTGCGAGCACAGCACGTCGACCTCGCCGAGCGCGGCGACCTTGGCGGCGTACGTGTCGTCGTCGATCTCGAAGGGCGTGTTCATCGGCGTCCGCAGCCCGCCGCCGACGAAGCCGAAGACCAGCCCGCCGATCTCCACCCGCTCGCCGTCGAGGACGGTGGTGCCCTCGCCCGCGTACTCCGGCCACAGCCGCGGAATGTCGACATTCCCGTACGTGGCGTAGGTCGGGGTGGGGAAGGCGCCGAAGAGCTCCGCGTACTGGCGGCGCACCGCCGACTCTATGGCCGCGTCCCGGTCGAGCCCGGCCCACAGCCGGCGCCCGAAGTCCCGCGCCTCCTCGAAGCGGCGCGCGGTGCGCAGCTCCACGATCCGGGACGCGTTCTCCTTGCCGAACAGGTCAGGGAAGATGCCACGCGAGTGATCCGAGTAATCCAGGAAAAGGATGAGGTCGCCGAGGCAGACCAGCGCATCCGCCCCCTCCCCGGCCTTCGCCAGATCTCCGGCATTTCCGTGCACATCACTCACCACATGGACCCGCATGCGGGCCACTCTAAGACGAGAGCCAAGAGATAGGGTTTCCGAGCATCGAGGCAACGAGCAGCGCCCGAGGAGCACGTCTTGCGTGAGTACAGCCTTCCCGCCCTGTACGAGGTACCGGCGGACGGCAATCTGACGGATCTGATCCGGCGCAACGCCGCGCTGCACGCCGACGTCGCCGTCATAGCCCGCAAGGAGCCTGCAGGCGGGAAGGATGCCGGCTGGCGGGATGTGACGGCCGCGGAGTTTCTCGCCGAGGTGGAGGCGGCCGCGAAAGGGCTGATCGCCGCGGGGGTGCGGCCCGGGGACCGGGTCGGGCTCATGTCCCGTACGCGCTACGAGTGGACGCTGCTGGACTTCGCGATCTGGAGCGCGGGCGGGGTCACCGTCCCGGTGTACGAGACGTCGTCCGCCGAGCAGATCCAGTGGATCCTCGGCGACTCGGGCGCGGTGGCGGTGGTCGTGGAGACCGATACGCACGAGGCGCTGGTGAAGTCCGTACGGGACCGGCTGCCGCAGCTGCAGCACGTCTGGCAGCTCGACGGGGGCGCCGTGGCGGAGCTGGACGCGCTCGGCGCCGAGGTCTCCGACGACGCGCTGCAGGAGGCGACCTCGGCCGCGGACGCCGACGACCCGGCCACGATCGTCTACACCTCGGGCACCACGGGCCGCCCGAAGGGCTGCGTGCTCACCCACCGCAGCTTCTTCGCCGAGTGCGGCAACGCGGTGGAGCGGCTGCGGCCCCTCTTCCGCACCGGCGAGTCCTCGATCGTGCTCTTCCTGCCGCTGGCGCATGTCTTCGGCCGCCTGGTGGAGGTCGCCACGGCGCTGGCGCCGATCAAGCTCGTGCACGTACCGGACGTGAAGAACCTGACCGACGAGCTGGCGGAACTCAAGCCGACCATGCTGCTCGGCGTGCCGCGGGTCTTCGAGAAGGTCTACAACTCCGCGCGGGCCAAGGCGCAGGCGGACGGCCGCGGCAAGGTCTTCGACCGCGCCGCCAACACCGCCATCGCCTACAGCCGCGCCCTCGACACGGACGCCGGCCCGGCGCTCGGCCTGCGGCTGCGCCACAAGCTCTTCGACAAGCTCGTCTACGGCAAGCTGCGCGCCGTCCTCGGCGGCCGCGCCACCCACGCCATCTCGGGCGGCGCGCCGCTCGGCGAGCGGCTCGGGCACTTCTACCGCGGCATCGGCTTCACGGTCCTGGAGGGTTACGGCCTGACGGAGTCCTGCGCGGCCACCGCGGTCAACCCGCTGGAGCGGCCGAAGATCGGCACGGTCGGGCAGCCGCTGCCGGGCGCGACGATCCGGGTCGCGGACGACGGCGAGGTGCTGCTGTACGGGGAGCACCTGTTCGCCGGTTACTGGAACAACGAGGAGGCGACGGCGGAGGCGGTCACCCACGGCTGGTTCCACACCGGGGACCTCGGCAGCCTCGACACGGACGGGTATCTGACGATCACCGGCCGGAAGAAGGAGATCATCGTGACGGCGGGCGGCAAGAACGTCGCCCCGGCCGTGATCGAGGACCGGATCCGGGCGCATCCGCTGATCGCGGAGGTGATGGTGGTCGGCGACGCCAAACCGTTCGTGGCCGCGCTGGTCACACTCGACGAGGAGTTCCTGGCCCGCTGGGCGTCGGACCACGGCAAGCCTTCCGGCTCGACGCCGGAGTCGCTGCGCGACGACCCGGAGCTGCTGGCCGCCGTGCAGCGGGCGGTGGACGACGGCAACGCGATGGTGTCGCGGGCGGAGTCGGTCCGTAAATTCCGCATCCTCGGCGGCCAGTTCACGGAGGAGTCGGGCCACCTGACGCCCTCGCTGAAGCTGAAGCGCTCGCTGGTCGCGAAGGACTTCGCGGTCGAGATCGAGGCGCTGTACGGCTGACCTTCGGGGCTGTACCCACCCACCCGCCCGTTGCTGTCTCGCGCCTCCGGGGGCGGGAGGCGTCCCACTCCTCCGGGGGCAGGCGTCCCTTCTCCGGGGGCAGGCGTCCCGCTGGGCGGGACGGGTGGGCCCGGGACGTTTCCGCAGCCGCCCACCCAGCCCGCACCGAGACCAGGTCAGGCGACCAGCACCCCCGCCAGCAGCTCCCGCACCAGCACCGCCCCATTGAGCGTCAGCACCGACTCCGGATGGAACTGCACCCCGGCAAAGCCGGGCCCGCGCAGCGCGTGTACCTCGCCCGACTCCGGCGCGCGGCTGAGCTCCACCCGGTGCGCCGCCAGCTCCGTGGCGACCGCGTCGTCCGCCTGCGCGATGTACGTGCTGTAGAAGCCCACCGTCTCCGGGCGCCCGAAAAAGTCGATCACCTCCTGCGCACCCTGGTACGGGACCTCCTTCCGGACCAGCGGCAGCCCCAGCTCAGCCGCCAGCAGCTCGTGCCCCAGGCACACCCCCAGCAGCCCGTCCCGATGCTCGCGCACCAGATCGGCCGTCAGCCGCCGCAGAAAGCGCATCTTCGGGTCCGAGGTATCGCGCGGGTCCCCGGGCCCGGGGCCGAGCACCACAGGCCCGCGGTGGTCGAGCGCCAGCTCGCGCAGTCCCGGCTCGTCGTAGCGGACCACGCTCACCGCACTGCCGTCCGCGCGCAGCACATGCGCGAGCATCGCGGTGAAGGTGTCCTCCCCGTCGACCACCAGGATCTCGGGACCAGCAGCCTCCCGCACCGACTGCATCCGCAGCCAGAACGGCGCCAGGTCCCGCCGCCGCGCGTCCAGCGCCGCCCGTACCTCCGGATCATCGGCGAAGCCCGCCCGCTCCCGGCCACCACCCGCGGCAGCCTCACGTACGCCGAGCGCCGTCAGCACCCCCGCCGCCTTCGCATGCGTCTCCGCGACCTCACCCGCGGGCGACGAGCCGCGCACCAGCGTCGCCCCGACCCCCACCCGCAGCCGCCCGTCCGCCGCGATGTCGGCGGTCCGCAGCAGGATGGGGGAGTCGAGTGTCTGCGCGCCGCCCGTGTCGCGGCCGAAGAGCGCCAGCGCGCCCGAGTAGTAGCCGCGGCCGGTCGGCTCGTAGCGCTCGATCACGCGGCAGGCGTTCTGGACCGGCGACCCCGTCACCGTTGCCGCGAACATCGTCTCCTTCAGCACCTCGCGTACGTCCATGGAGGACCGGCCGCGCAGCTCGTACTCGGTGTGGGCCAGGTGCGCCATCTCCTTCAGCCGCGGGCCGACGACGACGCCGCCCATGTCGCCGACGGTGCACATCATCTTCAGCTCCTCGTCGACGACCATCGACAGCTCCTCCACCTCCTTGCGGTCCTGGAGGAAGCCGAGCAGCCCGTCACGCGACGGCCCTTCAGACGGGTAGCGGTACGTGCCCGAGATCGGGTTCATCACGACCGTGCCGCCGCTCATCCGCACGTGCACCTCGGGGCTGGCGCCGACCAGGGTGCGGACGCCGGGCTGGTGGACGACGAAGGTCCAGTACGCGCCCGTCTCGCCGGTCAGCAGGCGGCGGAAGAGGGCGAGGGCGTCGGCGGCGGAGAAGCCGTGGATGGTGCCCTCGAAGGTGCGGCGGATGACGAAGTTCGCGCCCTCGCCGGTGCCGATCTCGTCGGTGAGGACGCGGCGGACGATGTCTTCGTACGCCGGGTCGGGCACGTCGAAGGCGCCGTCCGCGACCTGGACGGCGTGGTCCGGCAGGGCGTCGAGGACCGCGGCGCGGGAGATCTCGTACGACTCCCGCGGCCGCAGCACCGCCAGCGGCGTGCCGTCGTCGCGGGCGTCGAAGCCGCGCTCGCGGATCTGCCGGTACGGGACCAGGGCGAGGGCATCGGCGACGGCCTGGCCGCCGGAGGGTGGGCCCGTCGGCAGGTCGATATCGGTCAGCGAGGCCACTTCCGTGACCGGCCCGGTCAGGATCTCCACCACGTCGTCATCGCGGCCGGGCGTACGGCGGTGGAGTAGGGCGAAGGGTGGGCTGGCGGGGTCGAGCAGACGGTCGATCATGGTGTTCCTTCCTCAGGATGGGAGGAACAGCCCCGCAAAAACGCCGAAGGCCGCCCCTCGGGCGGCCTTCGCGATCTGTGAGTCAGGTCTCAGGATGCACGCGATGGATGGCCGCCGGATGAGCGGGCCACCACCAGTTGCGGCAGGTCGATGCGTGCATGCCGGACACTGTAGCCGCTGGGCCGCCGACCGGCGGGTACGTCTCATCTTTCGGGCAGGCGGGCTGAGGGCCCAGCGCAGCCCGTAACCTTTACCGGGTGACGACACACGCCAATCCCGATGCCCTGACGAACACCTGGCAGGACCTGCCCGCGGCCCAGCAGCCCGAGTGGCCGGACGCCGGCGCCCTGCGTGACGTGGTCGGTGAGCTCGAGTCCTATCCGCCGCTGGTGTTCGCCGGCGAGTGCGACCAGCTGCGCGACCGGCTGGCCGCGGTGGCTCGGGGCGAGGCGTTTCTGCTGCAGGGCGGCGACTGCGCCGAGGCCTTCGACGGCGTCTCCGCGGAGCACATCCGCAACAAGCTGAAGACCATCCTGCAGATGTCCGCCGTCCTCACCTACGCCGGTTCGGTGCCGGTGGTGAAGGTCGGGCGGATCGCCGGGCAGTACTCCAAGCCGCGCTCGAAGCCGACCGAGACCCGCGACGGCGTCACCCTGCCCGTATACCGCGGCGACTCGGTGAACGGCTTCGACTTCACGCCGGAGTCCCGGAACCCGGACCCGGAGCGGCTGAAGCGGATGTACCACGCCTCCGCCGCCACCCTGAACCTGGTGCGCGCCTTCACCACCGGCGGCTACGCCGACCTGCGCCAGGTGCACGCCTGGAACCAGGACTTCGTGAAGTCGTCCCCCTCCGGGCAGCGGTACGAGCAGCTGGCCCGCGAGATCGACCGCGCGATGAACTTCATGAACGCCTGCGGGGTGGACCCGGAGGAGTTCAAGACCGTCGAGTTCTTCTCGTCCCACGAGGGCCTGATCCTCGACTACGAGTCGGCGATGACCAGGACCGATTCGCGTACGGGCCAGCTGTACGACGTCTCCGGCCACATGATCTGGATCGGCGAGCGCACCCGGCAGCTGGACCACGCGCACATCGAGTTCGCGTCCCGTATCAGCAACCCGATCGGCGTGAAGCTGGGCCCGACCACCACGCCCGAGGACGCGCTCACCCTCATCGACCGGCTCGACCCGGAGCGCATCCCGGGCCGGCTGACCTTCATCACCCGGATGGGCGCGGGCAAGATCCGCGACCGGCTGCCCACCCTCATCGAGAAGGTGACGGCCTCCGGCGCCCAGGTGGCGTGGATCTCCGACCCGATGCACGGCAACACCTTCGAGGCCGCCTCAGGACACAAGACGCGCCGCTTCGACGACGTGCTCGACGAGGTCAAGGGCTTCTTCGAGGTGCACAAGCAGCTGGGCACCCACCCGGGCGGCATCCACGTGGAGCTGACCGGCGACGATGTCACGGAGTGCGTGGGCGGCGGCGACGAGATCTTCGTGGACGACCTGCACCAGCGCTACGAGACGGCGTGCGACCCGCGGCTGAACCGGTCGCAGTCGCTTGACCTGGCATTCCTGGTCGCGGAGATGTACCGGGACCAGTGACCGGAGTCACTGCTGACCCGGACTTTTGAGAAACCCCCGGGGCGGGTAAGGTAAGACTTACCTAATCGTCCTCCCCGGGGGTTTCCGCATGTACGTCTGCTCCTGCTTCGGTGTCACCGAAGCCCAGGTGCGCGCGCACGCGGAGGCGGGCCACTGCACACCCCGCCAGATCGCCTCCCAGTCCAAGGCAGGCACCGACTGCGGCAACTGCGTCCGCAGCATCCAGGCCCTCCTGGGCCGGGGCGCCTGCCCGCGCCGGGAGCTGCTGGAGACCCGGGCCCCGGAGGCGCTGGAGCCCGAGGCCGAGGTCGCCGCCGAGGCGGCTTAACTGTCCGGCTGCTCGATGAGCTGCGCGATGTAGAGCGGCTCGCCCAGCTTCTCGATGAGCTCCAGCTGCGTGTCCAGATAGTCGATGTGGTGCTCCTCGTCCTCGAGGATCGACTCGAAGATGTTCGCCGACGTGACGTCGCCCTTTCCACGCATCACGTCGATACCGCGCCGCAGCCGGTCGATGGCCTCGACCTCGACCTGCCGGTCGGCCTGGAACATCTCGCTCACCGTCTGGCCCACCCGGACGTGGAAGAGCCGCTGGTAATTCGGCAGCCCGTCGAGGAAGAGGATCCGGTCGGTCAGGATCTCCGCGTGCTTCATCTCGTCGAAGGACTCGGAGCGGGTGTACTTCGCGAGCTTCGTCCAGCCGAAGTTCTCCTGCATCTTCGCGTGCAGGAAGTACTGGTTGATCGCGGTCAGCTCGGCGGTGAGCTGTTCATTCAGGAATTCCAGGACCTCGGGGTCGCCCTGCATTGCGGGGGCTCCTCTCAGGGGGGTGCGGCAGGCTGTTCGGGCCGCATCCTTGCACCGGCCCGCGAGACCGTCCAGTAAGTCTTGGCTTAGTACGGCTTGCGGCAACTTGCACTAATCGGGCACCCCGGTGGCATGACCACCTGCAATGGTCTGTCACCATGGAGTCATGGGCCAGCCGGACACCGCAGGTAAAGGGGACACGGAGACGCTTCCCCCGGGTCAGCGGCTGCAGCGCGGCTGGCCGGTCACACACTACGGCCCGGTGCCCCGATTCAAGCCGGACCGCTGGGAGTTCCGGGTCTTCGGCGCCACCGCGGACGCCGATAAGCACTGCTGGAACCACGACGAATTCGCCGCCCTCCCGTACGACACGGTGGTCGCCGATCTGCACTGCGTCACGAAGTTCTCCATGCTCGGGGCCGAATGGGGCGGCGTCCTCGCCCGTACGGTCCTGGAGGCGGCCCCGCCGGCCGACGACGTCACGCACGTGATGGTGTGGGCGGAGTACGGCTTCAGCTCGAATCTCCGTATCGCCGACTTCGCCGCGGACCAGGTCATCTTCGCCACCCACAAGGACGGCGAACTCCTCACCGCGGAACACGGCTTCCCGGCCCGCCTGGTGGTGCCCCACCTCTACGCCTGGAAGGGCCCGAAGTGGGTCCGCGGCGTGGAATACATGACCGCCGACCGCCGCGGCTTCTGGGAGGAGCGCGGCTATCACAACATCGGCGACCCGTGGCAGGAGCAGCGTTACTCGTACCAGGAGGAGCCGGGGGACGGGCCGGAGCTCTAGGGCCGGTCTAAGAGCCCATCAGGGCCGGAGGGACTGCAGCAGCGCCACGTCCCCGGCGTGCCCCTCCGTGCCGCCGGGGGTCTCGATGGTCACCGGGACGCCGGCCATCGCGGGGTGGGCGAGCAGCTCGCCGAAGGCGGCGGCGCCGATCGCGCCCTTGCCGATGTTCTCGTGCCGGTCCAGCCGCGAGCCCGCCCCCGCCTTGGAGTCATTCGCGTGGACGAGCTGCAGCCGCCCCTCGCCCGCGACCTCCACCAGCTCGTCCAGCAGCGCCTTGGCCCCGCCGGCCGAGGCGAAGTCATGCCCGGCGGCGAAGGCGTGGCACGTATCCAGGCAGACCCCGACCCGCGGATGGCGGTCGAGGACGTCGAGATACGGCCCGAGATCCTCGACGAGCGAGCACAGCGAGAATCCCTGCCCCGCGGTCGGCTCCAGCAGCAGCTCAGGACCGTCGTCCGGCAGCTCGTCCAGCACCGGCAGCACCAGCTCCCGCACCTGTGCGAGGGCCGTCTCCCGGCTGCGCCCGCCGGTCGCGGAGCCCGTATGGACTACGACCCCGAGCGCGCCGATCTCCCGGCCCCGCCGCAGCGAGTGCCGCAGCGACGCCACCGACTTCGCCGCCGTATCCGCGCTGTGCGACCCGAGATTGATCAGGTACGGGGCATGGACGTACGCCGGAATCGACTCCGCCTCGCACCGCGCGCGGAAGAGCTCGTCCTGCGCCGGATCCCCGGGAGGCGTCGCCCACCCCCGCGGATTCGCGACGAAGACCTGCACCATCTCGGCGCCGATCTCGCGCGCATAGCCGAGCCCCTTGGCGGCCAGCCCGCCGGCGACGGGAACGTGGCTGCCCACGGGGTTACGCAGGGAAGTACTCGCAGTCATCGCGTCCAGATCGTGATCTCGCTGCCCCGCGGCGCCTCGTCATCGGGGTCGACCCGCCACACCGTGTCGCCGAAGAAGACACCGTTGACGTTGACCTTGAAGCCGGCGTCCTCGAGCTGCTGCTTGGCCTCGTCCTCGCCCAGGCCCTCGACGTCGGGGACGTCGACCAGGTCCTGGCCCTTGGAGATGGTCAGGGTGACCGTCTCGCCCTCGACGCTCTGCGCCTCCCCGGCGGGCGTCTGCTTGGCGACTGTGCCGTCGTCCTCGTCGGAGAAGACCCGGCCGGGCTTGACGACGACCTTGAAGCCGGCCTCTTCCAGCTCCTCGCGGGCGTCGCCCTCGTCGTCGCCGATCACGTCCGGCACCTCGATGGGCTGGCCCTTGCTGACGATCAGCGGGATGGCCGTACCGGAGCGGCGCATCTCGCCGGAGGGGACGCCGGTGGAGATGACGACGCCCTTGCGGTACTGGTCGTGCGGCTCCCGGGTGATCGAGCCCGGCTGCAGCCCGCGCTCCTGGAGCAGCCGCTTGGCTTCCTTCAGCTCCTTGCCCTCCAGGTCGGGCACCGCGACGTTCTCGGGGCCCTTGGAGATGGTGAGCGTTACGGTGCCGCCCTGGCGGATGCGCTGCCCGACCCCGGGGTCGGTGGAGATGACGCGGCCGCGCTCGACGGTGCTGCTGAAGGCCTGCTTCGTGTCCGACTCCAGGTCCCGGGCCTGCAGCTCCTTCTCGGCCTTGGCCTCGGTCATCTTCAGGACCGCCGGGACCTTGGTGAACTGGCCCGAGTTGATGTACCAGACGCCCGTGCCGACGCCGAGCAGCAGCAGGGCCGCGACCAGGGCGATCAGGGAGCGGCGGGGGCCGCGGCGCGGGGGCGGCGGCTGCGGTGGCGGGTTGCCGGGCTCGTTCACCGGGGGCGGCGGGGGCACCTGCATGACGCTGGTGCGGTTCAGCTCCGCCTGCTGGGCCTGCGCGACCGCCTGGCTGGGCAGCACGCTGGTGCGGTCGCCGGTGTCGTCGTGGCCGTCCTCCGCGACGGTGATGGCCTGCGGGGGTACGGCGTCGAGCTGGGCGTTGCTGAGCGCGGAGCGGGCGGAGCGGGCCTTCGACAGCAGCTCCACGGCGTCCGCGGGGCGGCGCTCGGGGTCGCGGGCGGCCGCGGCCAGCACCAGGCCGTCGAGCTCGGCGGCCAGGTCGGGGACCAGCTCGGACGGCAGCCCGACCTCCTCGTGGAGGTGCTGGTAGAGAACCTGGGCGGGGGATTCGCCGGCGTGCGGCTTGGAGCCGGTGAGCATCTCGTAGAGGAGTACGCCGCAGGCGTAGACGTCGACGCGGGGTGTGGCGACGCCGTGCTCTATCTGCTCGGGGGCGAGGTAGGAGACCGTGCCGAGGACCGAGCCCGTGGACGAGGTGGTGTGCGTGTTCACGGCCCTGACCAGGCCGAAGTCGGCGACCTTGACGCGGCCGTCGTCGCCGATCAGGACGTTCTCCGGCTTCATGTCGCGGTGCACGAGGCCGGCCCGGTGGGCGGCGCCGAGGGCGGCGAGCACCGGTTCGAGGATGTCGAGGGCGGCGCGCGGCTGCAGGGCGCCGCGCTCGCGCAGCACGTCGCGGAGGGTGCAGCCGGCGACGTATTCCATCGCCAGATAGACGTACGTGCCGTCGGTGCCCTGGTCGTAGACCCCCACCACATTCGGGTGGGCGAGGGCGGCGACGGACTTGGCCTCGCGGATGAAGCGGTCGACGAAGGAGCCGTCGGCGGCGAGCGCCGGGTGCATCACCTTCAGCGCCAGCACGCGGTCGAGGCGGGTGTCGACAGCCCGGTAGACCGTGGCCATGCCGCCGACGGCGATGCGCGCGTCGACGCGATAGCGGCCGTCCAGCGTGCGGCCGACCAGCGGGTCCTGCAGGGTCGTATCCACGGGTCG
This sequence comes from Streptomyces boninensis, assembly GCF_048572725.1. Classification (NCBI taxonomy): domain Bacteria; kingdom Bacillati; phylum Actinomycetota; class Actinomycetes; order Kitasatosporales; family Streptomycetaceae; genus Streptomyces; species Streptomyces boninensis. The sequence continues at coordinate 2,263,691 of NZ_CP183837.1, read as the reverse complement.
GATTCTACGTCCCATACGACCGGTGCCCGCCCGGTCGGTGCAGGTAGGTGCGGTTCTGCAGCGGAACGGTGACGCCCGCGGGTCAGTCCAGCGACCGGGCGACCCCGGCGATCTCGGCGAGCGCCGCCTCCCAGTCCCGCGGGCTGCGCTCAGTCTCCCGCAGCACGACGCGGGTCCCTCCGGGCCCGATCTGCAACGTAAACCCGACCAGCCCGTCCCCGGTCCGAAAGGCGAAGGTCCGCATCGGCTCCTCGACCTCGACGGCAATCTCCCCGTCCCCGTACCAGCGCTCCCGGTACGCGGGCTCGGTGAGCGCGGCCCACACGTTCTGTACGGGAGTGGTCACGAAGGTCTCGTGCTGGGTGGCGGTCACATCGCCACGCTAGGGCGCGGCGCCGGCACCCGCCACGCGAGCCGCCCTCAGCCCATGCTCACCGGGCGTCCTGGAAAGCCGGGCGCTCCGGGTCCAGGCGGGCGGTGCCGGTGGTCGGGGACGAGGCTTCGGCGTAGTGGCGGCGGGGGATGCGGCCCGCGCGGTGGGCCAGGCGGCCGGCGTCTACGGCGTGGCGCATGGCTTCGGCCATCAGGACCGGTTCCTTGGCGCGCGTCACCGCTGAGGCGAGCATGACCGCCGCGCAGCCGAGTTCCATGGCCAGGGCGGCGTCGGAGGCCGTGCCCGCGCCTGCGTCCAGGATCACCGGGACCTCGGCCCGTTCCGTGATGAGCTGGAAGTTGTGCGGGTTGCGGATGCCGAGGCCCGACCCGATGGGGGAGCCGAGGGGCATGATCGCGGCGCAGCCGGCGTCCTGGAGCTTCTGGGCGAGGACGGGGTCGTCGTTCGTGTACGGGAGGACCGTGAAGCCGTCGTCGACCAGCGTCTCCGCCGCGTCCACCAGCTCGATCGGGTCGGGGAGCAGGGTGTGCTCGTCCGCGATCACCTCCAGCTTCACCCAGTCCGTGCCCAGCGCCTCCCGGGCCAGGCGCGCCGTGAGGACCGCCTCGCCCGCGGTGTAGCAACCGGCCGTGTTCGGCAGGACGCGGATGCCGTGCTTGTCGAGTACGGACAGGACCGAGCCCTGCACTCCGGGGTCGAGGCGGCGCATCGCGACGGTGGTCAGCTCCGTACCGGACGCGACCAGGGCGCGCTCCAGGATGTCGAGGCTGGGGGCACCGCCCGTACCCATGATGAGCCGGGAGGAGAAGGCCGTGCCGGCGATGGTGAGAAGGTCGTCTGCCATGGCTTGCGGATCAGCCTCCCTGGACTGCGGTGAGGACCTCGACGCGATCGCCGTCGGCGAGGGGGGTGGCGGGCCACTGCCCGCGGGGGACCACGGCCTCGTTGACCGCCGCGGCGACGCCCTTCGGGGCCTTGGTGAGGGTGGTGACGAGGTCTTCGAGGGTGGTGTCCGCGGCGAGCTCGCGGGGCTCGCCGTTGACGGAGATGCGGGTCGTCATGCGTGCGTCAGCTCCTTGGCGAAGCGCTGGGCGGAGAAGGGCCGGGCTTCGGGCGGCAGCTCGCCCTCTTCGAGGGCGTGCGCCATGACATCGGCGGTGACCGGCGTGAGCAGCACGCCATTGCGGCCGTGGCCGGTGGCGTGGTGCAGGCCCGGGAGGGCGGTGGGGCCGAGGAGGGGGCCGTTGTCCGGCGATACGGGGCGGAGCCCGGCGCTGGTCTCGGTCAGCGGCAGCTCGGTCAGCCCGGGGACGAGGGCGTGCGCGTCGCGCAGCAGCTCGTAGACGCCGCCCGCGGTGACGGTGGTGTCGTAGCCGAGCTCCTCGCTCGTGGCGCCGATGACGAGCTCGCCGTCGGCGCGCGGCACCAGGTAGATGTGCGAGCCGCGGACGACGGCGCGGACGGTGCGGGAGAGGAAGGGCCCGTAGTCCGATGCCGGCATCCGCAGGCGCAGGACCTGGCCCTTCACGGGCCGGACCGCGGGCCGGACCGCGTCCGGGAGGCCGGGGAGCTGCCCGCTGTGGCTGCCGGCGGCGAGGACGGTCCGGTCGGCGGTGAGGCGGGTCCCGTCGTCGAGTACGGCGCCCGTGGCGCGGTCCCGCTCGACGACGAGCCGGGCGGCCTGCCGCCGGTGGAAGCGCACCCCGGCGCGCTCGCAGGCGACCAGCAGCGCGCCGACCAGCCGCCGCGGGTCGACCTGGTGATCGCCGTCGACCCGCAGCCCGCCCCGTACGCCCGGCGCCAGCATGGGTTCCAGGCGGCGGCACTCGCGGCCTTGCAGCCAGGCGGATTCGAGGCCCAGCTGCCGCTGGAAGTCGTGCAGTTCGCGCAGGTGCGCGCGGTCGTCGGCGTCGAGGGCGACGGCGAGGGTGCCGCAGGGCCGGTAGCCGAGCTCGTGCCCGGTGGCGTCGTGGAGCTCACCCGCGAACGCCTCGTAGCGGCGCGCGGATTCGAGATTGAGGGCGAGCAGCTCCTGCTCCCCGTAATGCAGCTCGGTGACGGCCGCGAGCATCCCGGCGGCGACATTGGCCGCCCCGTGCCGGGCCGGATCAGGGTCGACCACGGCGGCGGTAAGACCTCGCTGCGCGGCCCGCCACGCCGTGGCCAGACCGATGACACCCCCGCCGACCACGAGGACATCAGCTTGCGTATGCACGGGCATTCAGCCCCTCCCTTCGCCGGCATGACCCGGATCAGGTTCGTACGGTCGGGGGCCGACAGCCCCCCTCTCAGCCCGGTGCGTCCGGGCTCCCGCGATGGCGCTTTTCCAGCGCCAGGCTAACGCATAGCAAAAGTGGGAGATCCTTTGACGGCTTTGGCATATGCCACCCGACGGGGCTGGGCAAAAATGCCGCGGCCGTGACCGTGAGGCTACGTTGAGCGAGCGCGGGCCCCATGCAGGAGGCCCGTATGGGCTTATCCCGCTTCAACCTTAGGCGGCAGCGCACGCGGCAGCGCCGCCGCGTGTCCCTGGTCAAGCCGGCCGTTTACCGGTCAACTCCGCGCTTCGCGGGCTTTATCGCGCTGCACAGGACACCGGTTGTGCTGATCAACGCGATTCCGGCCGAGCGCCTCCGGGCGCGCGTGCTGCTCGCGCTGCTGGGCGCTGCCTGCGCCTTCGCTCCGCTGGCGGTGCGCGCGGCCGGCGTCGGCTGACCCGCGGCCCGGCCTCGCGGAGCGCTCGCGGGGCCGGGCCTTTCGTCGCAGCGCAACAGACAGGATTGGCCGTTTCGTTCCGGCCCGCGGCAGAACGGAATTCGTTTCGTCGCGGCCGGCGGACGAGGGGAAGTGCCGTATGACCTATCCAGGGCCTGTCGGGCTCACCTGCCGCCACTGCCAGGAGTTCCTGCCGCCGCCGGCGGCCCGCGGCCGCCCCGCCCAGTACTGCAGCGTCCGCTGCCGCCAGGCCGCCCACCGGCGCCGCTCCCGGGGCCCGGCGGCGGCCCCGGAGCGGACGGGGCCGAGCGTCACCGAGATGATCCACGACATCGAGGACGGGCTGCGGGAGCTGCGCGTCCTGCACCAGCGTGAGGCGGCCACCGCCCGCCCGCTGCTCCTGGCGACCCGGCTGAAGGAGCAGCTCGAAGCGCTCACCGCCGGTCTGGTGGACGAGGCCAGGGGCAACAACGTGCCGTGGAAGACCATCGCCCGGGTGCTCGACCTAGCCCCGGACAGCGCCCGCCGCCGCTACCCGCCCGGCTCCGCCGACGAGCAGCTGCGCCGCGCCCGGGGCGCCCGCCGCCCGTTCATCCCGGCCCCCGACGGCCGCTGGCCGAGCCCGGCCCCGCGCGCCACCGGCAACCCGAGCCGCCAGTCGCCCGCCCACCGGCTGGCCGCCGAGCTGTCGATGCTGCAGCGGGACTCCGGCGCGTCGCTGCGCTGGATGGGGCGCCGGGTGCGGGTGTCGCCGGGCTATCTGTCGCGGGTGATGACCGGCGACCGCTTCCCGCGCTGGGAGGTGGTGGAGCGCTGGGCCGGTGAGTGCGGCGGCGATCAGGAGGCCATGCGCGAGCTGTGGCAGCTGGCCAAGGACCACCGCGACTGGGAGCGACTGAGCCGCTGACCCGGACCCCGGCCATCGCCCACCGCTAAGGTGATCGCGTGAGCCATCGAACACAAGCGCAGCGCTGCGTCATCGTCGGTGCGGGGATGGCCGGCGTGCAGACGGCTGTCGCGCTGCGGGAGGAGGGCTGGCAGGGGCCGGTCACGATCATCGGTGCCGAGCCTCATCAGCCGTACGACAGGCCGCCGCTGTCCAAGGCCGTGTTGCTGGGGAAGGCGGAGGACTCGGCGCTGGACGTCGACTTCGCCTCCCTCGGGGTCGAGCTGCGGCTCGGCGTCCACGTCTCCGGGCTCGACGGCGCGGCGAAGGAGCTGCGGACCGAGGGCGGGCCGGTGCCGTACGACACCCTGGTCATCGCCACCGGGGCGGAGCCCAGCAGGCTGGCGGGTGTCGAGGGGGTGCCGGGGGTGCATCTCCTGCGCACCCTCGATGACGCCGAGCGGCTGCGGCCCGTGCTCGCCGCGAAGCACGACATCGTCGTGGTCGGGGCCGGGTGGATCGGCGCCGAATTCGCCACCGCGGCGCGCGAGGCCGGATGTGCCGTCACCGTCGTCGAGGCCGCCGACCGGCCGCTGGCGGGGGCGCTGCCCGCCGAGGTCGCCGCGCCGATGGCGCGCTGGTACGCCGACAGCGGGGCCGCGCTGATCACCGGCGCACGGGTGGAGAGAGTCGAGCCCGGCACCGTCCGCCTCGACGACGGGCGGCGGATCGCCGCCGACGCCGTCGTCGTCGGCATCGGGGCCAGGCCCGCCACCGGCTGGCTCGCCGACTCCGGGGTCGAGCTCGGCGCCGACGGGTCGGTCCTCGCCGACGACCGGCTGCGGGCGTCCGTGCCCGAGGTGTACGCCGTCGGCGACTGCGCCTCCTTCCCCTCCGCCCGGTACGGGGAGCGGCTGCTCATCCACCACTGGGACAACGCCCTCCAGGGGCCGCGCACCGTGGCCGCCAATGTCATCGCGGACTGCTGCGCGGATCCGACGGGCGTCGCGTACGACCCGGTGCCGTATTTCTGGTCCGAGCAGTTCGGGCGATTTGTCCAATACGCAGGTCATCACGCCGCCGCCGACGAGCTGGTCTGGCGCGGCGACCCGCAGGCCGCCGCCTGGTCCGTGTGCTGGCTCCGGGCCGGCGCCCTCGTCGCGCTGCTGGCCGTGGGGCGGCCGCGGGACCTGGCGCAGGGCCGGCGGCTGATCGACAAGGGCGCCCGACTCGATCCGGCCAAGGCCGCGGACCCGGGGACACCGCTGAAGTCGGCACTGGCCTGAGCGCTGCCAGGACGGCTGCCCGACCGCTGCCAGGACCGCTCCAATGGCTGCGCCCCATTCCGGACGTCGGTCCGGGATGGCAGGCTTGTCCATGTGACCGAGATTGACGCAAAAATCGATGCTCTCGTGCCTACCTGGCTCACCCTCCCCGACATCGCCGAGAAGCTCGACGTCGAAGTGACCCGGGTCCGGCAGCTGGTCAAGGAGGGCCAGCTCATCGCCGTCCGGCGCGGTGAGAACCGCGCGCTGATGGTGCCGGCCGAGTTCATCGGCGAAGAGAAGATCATCAAGGGGCTCGTCGGCACGCTGACGCTCCTGCGGGACGACGGCTTCACGGACGAAGAGGCCCTGGAGTGGCTCTTCACCGAGGACCCGACCCTGCCCGGCACCCCGGTGCAGGCCCTGCGGGAGAACCGCGGCACGGAGGTGAAGCGCAGGGCTCAGGCGCTGGCTGTGTAGGGTCACGGCTGGTTGATTGACAGGGGCGTACGGGTCCGTGGGGCCCGTACGCCCGCACCGGGGAGGGGTTCGTTCGTGGACGCGCGGCTTTATCTGTGTACCGATGCCAGGAAGGCGCAGGGGGATCTGCCGGACTTCCTCGACGCGGTGCTGGCCGCGGGCGTGGAGGCCGTACAGCTGCGGGACAAGACGCTGGAAGCGCGCGAGGAGCTGGAGCTCCTCGAGGTCTTCGCGGACGCCTGCCGGCGACACGGGCGGCTGCTGTCCGTAAACGATCGCGCCGATGTGGCACATGCCATCGGCGCCGACGTGCTGCACCTCGGGCAGGGCGACCTGCCCGTACCGCACGCTCGGGCGATCCTGGGTGACCAGGTCGTCATCGGGCGGTCCACGCACGACGAGGCGCAGGTCTCGGCGGCGGCCGTCGAGCCGGGGGTGGACTACTTCTGCGTCGGGCCCTGCTGGCCCACACCCACCAAGCCGGGGCGGCATGCGCCCGGCCTCGACCTCGTCCGGTACGCGGCCGCGCTCGGCACCGACCGGCCGTGGTTCGCCATCGGCGGGATCGACCTGGGGAATCTCGACCAGGTGCTGGACGCCGGGGCGCGGCGAGTCGTGGTCGTACGGGCCATCACGGACGCCGACGACCCGGGCGCCGCGGCCGCCGAATTCGCCAAGCGGCTGTCTCAATAATCGGGCATATCGCCTCGGCCTGTTGGGGCTGGAGGTGACCGGCGGTTAACCTGCCCCGTATGGCCCACGGCATCGCTTCCACCAGGACCGATCGAGCGCGCACCGTTCGTGAGCTGCTCGCCTCCGGAGAGCAGTCGTATTCCTTCGAGTTCTTCGCACCCAAGACACCCAAGGGCGAGCGGACGCTCTGGAACGCCATCCGGCGCATCGAGGCGGTCAGCCCGACCTTCGTCTCGGTGACGTACGGGGCCGGGGGCTCCTCCCGGGACGGCACGGTCCGGGCGACCGAGCGCATCGCCACCGACACGACGATCACGCCGGTCGCGCACCTCACCGCGGTCAATCACTCCGTGGCCGAGCTGCGGAATGTCATCGGGCAGTACGCCGACGCCGGGATCCGGAACATGTTCGCGGTCCGCGGCGACCCGCCCGGCGACCCCAACGGCGAGTGGATCACGCACCCGGAGGGTGTGACGTATGCCGCCGAACTCGTCGAATTGATCAAGGAATCCGGCGACTTCTGCGTCGGCGTCGCCGCGTTTACCAATAAGCACCCGCGTTCGACGGACTGGGAATCGGACATCCGGTACTTCGTGGAGAAGTGCCGCGCGGGCGCCGATTACGCGATCACCCAGATCTTCTATACCGCCGAGGAGTATCTCAGCCTGCGCGATCGCGTCGCCGCGACCGGCTGCGAGGTGCCAATCATCCCGGAGATCATGCCGGTGACCAAGGTCACCCAGATCGAGCGATTCGCACAGCTGAGCAACTCGCCGTTCCCCCAGGACCTCGCGGATCGCATTCTCGCGGTCAAAGACGACGCGGCGGCAGTACGCTCCATTGGCATCGAGTACGCGACGAAGCTCTGCGAGCGGCTGCGGGCCGAGGGAGTCCCCGGACTGCACTTCATTACGATGAACCACTCCACGGCGACGCTGGAGATCTACGAGAACCTCGGACTGCACCCGCAGTCCTGACCCAACCAGCCGGATCAGCGGCGGAAGAGGGGCCCAGAAATGAGCCTGATGTGGATCGCCCTCTACATCGCGTTCGGCATTGTCGCGCTCTGGCTGCTCGGCGAGGTGCTGCTGCAGTACAAGGCCCGGCTGCGGTGGCGGCTGCTGGCCTTCTTCGGCTTCCTCGGCGTCGTGCTCGGGGTGCTGCAGGCGTCGGTGCCCATAATCGGCCTCGGCGTGATCGTCTTCGGCATCGGCCAGGTCAAGGTCACGCTCTCCTACCGGCAGGGCTACGACGCCGGCTGGGCCATCCGCGGCGGCCCCGGCCGCCCGCCGATGCGGCGCCGCCCGCCCGAGGAGGAGTACGAGCCGGAGCCCGCGTACGGGCCCGGACCCGGCGGCCGGTACGACGACGAGTTCGGCACCGACCCCGACGCGGCGCACCAGAACCCGTACAGCGAGCTGTCGGGCTACCAGGGCGATGGCTATGAGAGCCCGCAGCCGCAGCAGCCGCCGCAGCAGCTTCAGCCTCAGATGATCGACCAGACCGCGGAGTTCTCGGCCTTCGGCACCGGACCGCAGGACTATCCGGCCGAGTCCACCGGCTACGACCAGTACAGCGGCGCGTACGACACGGGCAGCCACGGGACGCTCGCCGGGGCCGGCTATGACGCGGGCTATGACACCGGTCAGTACGCCGTCCAGGGCTACGACACCGGTCAGTACGCCACCACGGGCTCGTACGACCAGGGCTACAGCGACCCGTACTCGGGCACCGAATACGCCACCCCGGGCTATTACGACGCCGCCCCGACGGGCTACGACACCAACGGCTACGGCTACGACACCGGCCAGTACGCGGCCCAGGGCTACGACTCGTCCTACCAGGCGACCCCGCCCCCGCCGGCGTACGACCCGAACGGCGCCTGGGTGCCGCAGCAGCGGGACGACAGCGGGCAGTACCCGGTGCAGGGGACCGGATATGAGGAGCAGCAGTACCGGTACTGAGGCGCGCGGCCTGCATTGCGCCTATTGAGAGCCGCGGAAATCCGCGCCTTCCGTGATCAGCCCGGCGACCAGCGTCCCCGACATCCCCGCGTGCGCCAGCCCGCCGCCCGGGTGCGACCAGCCGCCCACCGCGTACAGGCCCGGCAGCCGGGTCGCGTTCCGCTGCACCAGATAGGCGCCGCGGGCGCCCGCCAGCGCGGGCCCCGGCACGGCGCCGCCGCCCGCGCCCGTCTCCGCCTCCGTGTCGGCGGGGGTGCGGACCTCGCGCCACAGGATCCTTTCCGCAAGGCCCGGCAGCGCGGCTGCGGCAGCCTGTTGCATGCGGTCGGCGAAGTCCTCGGCCACGCCCGGCTCCGACCAGTTCCAGTCGGGGGCGGTCGCGGTGAGGGTCACCGCCTCGTGGTCGTCGTCCGGGCGCTGGGTGGGGTCGTCGGGACGTAGCACGGTCACGGTCGGGGCGGCCGTGGTCAGCGGGCCGCGGCGGAAGATCCAGTCCAGTTCGGCGGCGCGGTCGGGGGTGTGCACGACGGTGCGGTGCGCGGCGTCGGCGGGGCGGGTGCCGTGCAGGGCGAGGCAGACGACCACGCGGCCGGGCATCCCTACTTGCGCGTCCGCTTCCGGCTCTGAGCCTTGATCGCCGGGGTCGTCGGCCGCGTCCTCGGCGCCCAGCGCGTCGAGCCGGCCGGGGGAGACCCCGGCGACGACGGCGTCCGCGTCCACCACGGTGCCGTCGGCGAGCTCCAGGCCGGCGACCCCGTCCTCCTTGCGGACCAGGGCGGCGACGGGTGCGTCGAAGGTGAAGCTGACGCGGCGTTCGAGGCAGCGCTCGTACACGGCGGTGGCCAGGGCACGGATGCCGCCGTGCACGTACCAGGCGCCGAAGGTCTGCTCCATGTACGGCAGCACGGCCGCGCTCGCGGGCGCGGTGCGCGGGTCGAAGCCGTGGGCGAGGGCCTGGCTCTCCAGCAGCGCGGCCAGCCGCGGGTCGGCGAGCTCGTGCTCGCCGATCTCCGCCAGCCGCCGGGAGCGCTGCTGGTGGCGGCGGCGGAGCAGGCCGCGGCGGCCGGTCACCGGCGGGTACGGGTCGTCGCCGAGGCCCGCCGCGCGCCAGTCGGCGGCGAGGGGCTCCTCCAGCAGCGGGCGGCGGGTGGCGTCCCAGGCGGCGCGGCCGCGGCCGAGCATCGCCGCCCAGCGGTCGCCGGTGCCGTGGCCGAGTGCGGCGTCCAGGGCGGCGGTGACGCCGGCCTGGGAGGCGTTCGGGAGGGCGACCTCGGTGCCGTCGGGGAAGAGGTGGCGGGCGGCCGGGTCGACGGTGGTGAGGGAGACGCACTGTTCGAGGGGCTTGCGGCCGGTCTTGATGAACAGATCGCGTTGGACCGCGGGGAGGTGCAGCAGCCCCGGGCCCGTATCGAAGCCGAAGCCGGCGCGCTCGAAGCGGCGCACCCCGCCGCCGTACGTGGAGGTGCGCTCGTACACGGCCACCTGGTGGCCCGCGGTCGCCAGCCGGGCGGCCGCGGCCATGGCGCCCATTCCGGCGCCGATTACCGCAATCTGTGCCATGGCCTGGACCCTATCCGGCCGTCCAGGGCGCGCTGTTGGCGGCGCTCGCGTCTGCGGCGGCGGAAGCGGCGGATGCGGGTGGCGAGGAGGATGAGGAGAACGAAGCCGATGAGGAGCAGGAGGCCCGCGATGACCGCGGCGGCCACGGGATAGAAGACGGCGAGGGTGACGAGGGTGCCTACGCCGAGGTCTTCGGCGGTGCTCATCAGGAAGTTGCTGACCGGCTCGGGGGAGGCGTTGATCGCCATTCGGGTGCCGGTCTTGACGACATGGCTGGCGAGGGCGGTCGTGCCGCCGACGGCGCCGGCGGACAGCTCCTCCATGGAGCCGCTCTGGCCGGCGAGGAGCGCGGCGACGCCGCTGCCGACGGCGGGGCGGATGAGGGTGGAGATCGTGTCCCAGAGGGAGTCGAGATACGGGACCTTGTCGACGACGCCCTCGAAGAGGAACAGGATCCCGGCCGTGATGAGCACCTCGGGCCGCTGCATGGACTCGGGCACCTCGTCCGTGATCCCGGCGGAGCCGAGCAGGCCGAGGAGCAGGACGACGGCGTAGGCGTTGACCCCGCTGGCCCAGCCGCTGGTGAAGACCAGGGGAAGCACGGACACGCTGCGATCTTAGGCCGGGATGGGGGAGCTCGCCCGCCGGTGCCGGGGGGCCGGAGACGCGAGCGCGCCGCCCCGGTGCGGAACGATCCCCCGTCGCTCCGCGCCGGGACGGCGCTTTTTCTCCCCCGGGGTCGCCCCCGGTTTCCTCCCCCGTCCCCGTTACGGCCGGGCTTCCTGGTCCGGCTCCGCCGCCCCGTGTCGGCGGTGTCGGTCCGTTCGGCCTTGCCGTGAGCACAACTCTGCCCGCCGGGGGAGGGCGGTCCCATCCGCGTCCGTACTCATCTCATGGACTAGGTACGCGTACTCAGGCGTCCGCGCTCATCCCTAGAAACCGCCAGGTCAAGGCCGATTGTCAGTGGCGTGTCGCACTATGGGCACATACGAACGACAGGAGGTTCGTCATGGCAGTCAAGTCGACACGCCGAGCGGCCCCCCAATCCGTGCCGCGTCGCGCGCCCGTGTCCCGTGCGGCGCTCGAGCTGCTCGCCCAGGCGCATGCCGCCCTGGACGAGGCGGCCGTGCTGGAGACGGCCAATGAGCGCTATGCCACCGCGCATCTCGCCGCGCTGCGTACCGCCGCGGCGGTACTCGCGGTCCGCGCGAGCCCCGAGCCCCCGCGCAGCAGGCGCAAGCGCATCCGCAGCGCCTGGGAGGTGCTGCCGGAGGCGGCTCCTGAGCTGGCCGAGTGGAGCGCCCTGTTCGCCGCCGGGGCCCGGCTGCGGGCGCGGGCCGAGGCGGGCATACAGGGAGCGGTCAGCTGGCGGGACGCCGACGATCTGATGCGCGAGGCCGGGATGTTCGTCCGGATCGTGGAGCGGATGCTCGTCGTCGACCCGATGCTGCCGCGCCAGGGCGATGCGGAAGGGGCCTGAGGCCCGTCTAAGCTGGTGCGCGCCCCGCGACGCCCTTAGGAGCAGGCCGATGTCCGCTGAGCCGAACGACCGAGAAGCCGACCCGCAGGCGGGCCGGTCCTGGATGCGTAGCGCCGTGGTCTGGGAGGTGCTCCGGGAGGCGCTGGACGGGCGGGGCACGGCGGAGCCAGGGCGACAGCTCGACGTGCTGGATACCGGCGGCGGGGCCGGGCACTTCGCGGTGCCGGTGGCCCGGCTGGGCCATCGCGTCACGGTCGTCGACCCGTCGCCGAACGCGCTCTTCGCCCTGGAGCGGCGCGCCGCCGACGCGGGCGTCGCCGAGCGGGTGCGCGGGGTGCAGGGCGATGTGCACGGGCTCTTCGACGTCGCGGAGCGCGACGGGTACGACGCGGTGCTGTGCCACGGCGTGCTGGAGTACGTCGACGACCCGGCGGAGGGGCTGCGCAATGCGGCAGCCGCGCTGCGGCCGTCCGGGCTGCTCAGCGTGCTTGCGCCTGGGCTCGGCGGTGCGGTGCTGGCGCGGGCTCTGGCCGGTCACTTCTCGGATGCCCGGCGGGCCCTGACCGGTGTGGATGGGCGCTGGGGCGAGGGTGACCCGGTGCCGCGGCGGTTCACGGCCGAGCAGCTGACCGGGCTGGTCGGGGATGCCGGTCTTGAGGTCCGGTCGGTGCATGGCGTACGGATCTTCTCCGACCTCGTCGGTGGGCTGGAGGAGCAGGAGCCGCAGGCCGCCGAGGCGCTGCTGGAGCTGGAGCGGGCTGCTGCGGCGCGCCCGGATTTCCACTCCGTGGCGAGTCGGCTGCACGTGCTTGCTACCCGGAAGTGACCTGGATGCGGCGCTGAAGTGATTTTTTCCGCCGGGGTGGGCACAGGTCAGGCAGAGGTGCCGTGGACCTCACTCAACCGGGGTACCACCCGTTCGGCCGCATCGCCCCGTATCATTACGAGACACGGTCCGGCTTGGCGGATCGGCGGATTTGGCGTTGAGGGGCGGTTTCACGGGGGCGGTTCCCTGCATATCCTGAAGGGGACATCCCCGGTCCGGGCCAGCCCCCCGCGACCGACGAGTAGGAGGACTCCGTGCCGCTCTCGGAGCACGAGCAGCGCATGCTCGAGCAGATGGAGCGAGCGCTGTATGCCGAAGATCCCAAATTCGCGACAGCGCTTGAGGGAAGCGGGCTGCGGACGTACACCCGGCGCCGGGTGTACCAGGCAGTCGCCGGCTTCTTGGTGGGTATCGCCCTCCTCATGGCCGGAATGGTCGCGCAGCAGATCTGGGTCAGCGTGGTGGGCTTCCTCGTCATGCTGGGATGTGCGGTGCTGGCCGTAACCGGTTGGAGGAAGGCCGCGAAGCCTGGTGAGCAGCAGGCCGAGGGTGCGGAGGCCTCCGGCGGTGCGGCCGCCGGTTCTTCGCCGCCTTCGCGTGCTCCCCGCGGTTCGCGCCGCCAGGGGCGGCAGCGCCGCTCCATGATGAACCGGATCGAGGAGCGGTGGCAGCGTCGCCGCGATGAGCAGCAGTGAGACTGCTGCTCTAGGTTCCGGCGGAGCGGGGTGGGGCATCGAGTGGTGCCCCGCCCCGTTTCGCTGCGCCCGGTTTGGGTTGTGGGCCGGGGCCGGGGTTCCACGACACCACCGAAAAAACGTGGTGGTCGGCCGCCGCCGAGCTATGGGTTTTTTCGGCGGCGTCGTTCCACCCCGGCCCCTCCTTGGGAGGGCGGCCGGCGGCCTCGGTTTTCTACGCGCTTCCTTCCGATGCCCCGCGGCGCCAGCCGCGCAGGCTCCTGAGCCACCGGTCCGTGAGGGCCGTCCAGCGGGCGGACCAGGCCCACAGGATCCGTACCGCTGACCGTGGGGCCGCCGTCGCCCGGATCCGGGCCCAGCGGGTTGAGCTGGTCGCCAGGGCCGCGCGGACCTGCCGTACGTCGTCAGCGAGGCCTGTCACCGGGCGTGGGGAGGGGGCGTACAGGATCTGCTCCACCGCTGCTGCCGCGCGATACGCCGCCGTGCGGGCGTCCGCGTCCAGCGACGCGAAGCGGACCAGGCGGGACACGGTGGTGCGGGGGGTCTGGGCCTCGTCCGGCCAGAGGCCGAAGTCCCAGGCGGAGTCTGTTAGTTCGCGCCAGGCGTGGAGGGTGTCGCCGGAGGTGAGGCGGCGGCGGCGTTCTCTGATGCGCCACAGCATGGGTAGGGCGGGCAGGAAGAGTAGGGCGATTACCCCTATGGCCGCGGCGATCGTGCCGCCTGTCGGCCAGCCGGAGTCGCCGCCGGGTGCCGCGCCCGACTCCTGGTCGTCCGTTTCGCAGTTGCCCGAGCGGCGCAGTGCCGCCGGGCAGTCGCTCGTGGAGGCCGAGGGGGAGGCGGACGGGTCCGCGCTCTCCGAGGGCTCCGGGGCGCTCTCGCTCGGCTGGCTGCCGCCGGACGGGGTCTGCTCGACGGTGTAGTCGGGGATTTCGCCGCGGGTGGGGGTGGGCTCGAAGCGGGTCCAGCCGATGCCCTGGAAGTACAGCTCCGGCCAGGCGTGCGCGTCCTTCAGGCCCACCGACATCGAGTTGTCGCCCTGGACGTCGCCCGGCGTGTAGCCGACCGCGACCCGGGCGGGGATGCCCAGGGTGCGGGCCATCGCCGCCATCGTGAAGGAGAAGTGGACGCAGAAGCCCTCCTTGTTACGGAGGAACTTGACGATCGCGCGCGGGTCGTCCGGGTTGAGGGCGACCTCGGTCGAGTACTCGAAGTTCTCGGTGAAGTAGCGCTGCAGCGACACCGCCCGGTCGTAGTCGCTGGCGTCGCCCGCGGTGATCTTACGGGCCTGGGCCGCGACCTCGCCGGGCAGCGACCTCGGCACCCGCGTGTACTCCTCGCGCAGCGGCTCGGGCGCCGTTGGGGCCGCGGCGAGCTGCTGGGCGGTCGGCTCCAGCTGCAGGCTGGTGAGCTGGTAGTCGGTGCCCGCCGTGGTCCGGCCGCGGTCGCCGATCACCGACCGGGCCTCGGGCTCGTACCGCCAGCCGTCGCGCACGCTCACCCGCAGCGCCGGATACGGCATCGGCAGCCACTGCTGGCGATACCAGTCGGAGACCTTCACATCGAGGCTGACCTGATCGGCCTTCACGTCGGGGTTGGTGTAGCCGACGGGGCGCGGGAGCGGCTCGGGGACATCCTGGATGTCGCGCTTGGCGGTGGTCCAGGAGGTGCCGTCGAACTGGTCGAGGGCGACGAAGCGCATGTACACATCGCGGTCGGTGCGCTTGTCGGAGGTGCGGTAGCGGAGCACCTCGCGGTTCTCCGGCTGGTTCAGGGACTGCTGCAGGCGGACGATCGGGTTCACGGCCGAGACCGTCCCGCCGCCCGAGCCCTGGCCGCCGCCCCCGCCGCGGCCGTCGAGCAGGCCGCCGCTGAGCTCCGGCAGCAGCGCGGGGGTGAGCAGCGCGATGCCCAGCGCCATGGCGCCGATCCGGCGGCCGGTACGGACCGGGCTGACCGGCCGTGACCCGCCGTCGCCGAGCGGGTCGGCGGTGGGGGTGCGGGGCACGCCGCCGCCGAACATCCGGCCCCACTGCACGAGGCGTTCGCGGCCCTCGGCGAGGAGCAGCAGCAGATAGCCGGCCCCGGCGAGCAGGAACCAGATCCAGCGGGTGCCGTCCTGGTTGAGCCCGGCCGCCACCGAATACAGCGCCAGCAGCGGCAGCCCGGCGGGGGCGGCGCTGCGATACGTGACGGCGAGGGCGTCCACCAGCAGCGCCACGCCCGCGATGCCGCTGAGCAGCAGCAGCCGGATGCCGTCGGATACGGGGGCGGGGATGGCGTACCGGGAGACGTCGTCGGCGCCCTCCTGATAGAGCTGGCTGAACTCGTCGATGGACTGCGGGCCCGGGATCACCCCGGCCAGCGCCTGCCCGGGCGTGAAGATCAGGGTGAGCACCAGCAGCGCGATGACCACCTGCGCCAGCACCGTCAGCGGCCTGGCCAGGGGGATGCGGCGGGCCAGCGCGCCCGCGCCGGTGACCACCGCGACCAGGAAGACCGCCTGGAAGTACCAGCCGGCGCCGTCCGTCAGCGGCATCAGGGCGGTGCCCGCGAGCAGCGTCGCCGCCGCCGCGCAGACCGCCAGCCGGGCCCGTCCGCTCAGCATCCCCGCCCCACCTCACGCATAGTGCCTAAGCCCCCGCCTTCGTCCCCTGGATACGGCTGGTGTGCTGCTCGGCCTGCCGCCACAGGTCGGGCAGCGGCTGTCCCGGCCGTACGGGAAGCGCCGTCCAGCCCGCCTCGCGCAGCAGCCGCACATGGTCGTCGGTGGCGGACGGCTCGCCGTCCTGTGCCCAGGCGGCGCTGTCCATCACGAACGCGACCGCCGCGGTCGTCCGCTGCCGCATCCGGGCCACGGTCGCCGCCGACTCCTCGTCCAGCTCGCCGAGGAACGCCACCAGCAGCCCCTCGTGCCCGGCGCGCAGCACGTCGTACGCCGCCGAGATGTCCTCGCCGTCGGAGTGGTCGATCACGGCGAGGGTGTCGAGCATCAGCCCGGCCGCGTCCGCCGACTCCGGGCTCTGCTGGGCGCCGCCGAGGGCGTCGGGCCCGGGCACGCTGTCGCCGGTGTCGGTGAGCAGGCGGACCGAGAAGCCGCGCTCCAGCATGTGCAGCGCGGCCGAAGCGGCGCCGGAGACCGCCCATTCGAAGGCGGAGTCGGGGCCGGCGCCGTAATAGCCGTCCGCCCGGGTGTCGAGCAGGACGGTGCAGCCGGCCCGCTGCGGCTGCTCCTCGCGGCGCACCATCAGCTCGCCGTACTTGGCGGTGGAGCGCCAGTGGACGCGGCGGAGGTCGTCGCCGTGCCGGTAGCCGCGCGGGATGACGTCGTCCTCGCCCGCGAGGGCGAGGGCGCGGTGGCGGCCGTCGCCGAAGCCCGTCGTCTCGCCGGAGAGGCGGACGGGCGCCAGGGCCTCGGTGCGAGGCACCACCGTGAGGGTGTCGTACGCGGAGAAGGACCTGGTCAGCTCGCACATCCCGAACGGGTCGGTGAGCCGCAGCTGCAGCGGCCCCAGCGGATAGCGGCCGCGCAGGTCCGACCGCACCCGGTAGGACACCTCGCGGCGGCCGCCCTGCTCCACCCGGTCGAGGACGAAGCGGGGGCGGGGGCCCAGCACGTACGGCACCCGGTCCTGGAGCATCAGCAGCCCGGTCGGGAGCCGGGAGACATTGTCGAGGCGCAGGTGGACGCGCGACTCCGAGCCCGCGGGGACGCGGGCGGGGGAGAGGCGGCGGGAGCCCGCGACCCGGTAGCGGGTGCGGTGCAGCACCAGGGCGCACACCAGCGGCAGCGCCGCCAGCAGCAGGCCGACGCGCAGCAGATCGGACTGGCCGAGGACGTACGAGCAGACCACCGCGGCGATCCCGGCCGCGAGGAAGGACCGGCCGCGGGTGGTGGTCGCGGCCAGTGCGCCGCGCAGCCCGCTGCCCGCCTTGCCCGATGCCGAGCCGTCGGCTTCGGGGGCGGTGGCGGTGGCGGCGGCCGCCGGGACCGACATCAGAAGCCCCGGGAGCCCGGCGCCCGCTGGTCGTACGGTCCTGGGGGCGGCTGCAGCCGGGACGGGCCGCCGTGGTCCGGTGTCGGTACGGGGGTGCGCTGCAGGATCTCGGCGACGATCTGCTCGGCGGTGCGCCGGTTCAACTGCGCCTGCGCGGTGGGCAGCAGCCGGTGCGCCAGCACGGCGACGGCGAGCTGCTGCACATCGTCGGGCAGCACGAACTCGCGCCCGGCCAGCGCCGCCGAGGCCTTCGCCGCCCGCAGCAGCTGCAGCGTGGCCCGCGGCGAGGCGCCGAGGCGCAGCTCCGGGTGCGTACGGGTCGCGGTGACGAGGTCGACCGCATACCGGCGGACGGAGTCGGCGACATGGACGCCGCGGACCGCGTCGATCAGCTTGGAGATGTCATGCGCGTGCGCCACCGGCTGCAGATCTGCCAGCGGATTGACGCCGCCGTGCACGTCCAGCATTTCCAGCTCGGCGTCCGCGGACGGATAGCCGATGGAAAGCCGCGCCATGAAACGGTCCCGCTGCGCCTCCGGCAGCGGATACGTTCCTTCCATCTCGATGGGGTTCTGCGTGGCCACCACCATGAAGGGATTGGGCAGTTCATACGTCTGCCCGTCGATGGTGACCTGCCGCTCCTCCATCGACTCCAGCAGCGCCGACTGGGTCTTCGGCGAGGCGCGGTTGATCTCGTCGCCGATGACTATCTGCGCGAAGATGGCGCCCGGCTTGAATTCAAAGTCCCGCCGCTGCTGGTCGAAGACGCTCACGCCCGTGATGTCGGACGGCAGCAGGTCGGGCGTGAACTGGATCCGCCGCACCGAGCAGTCGATCGACTTGGCAAGCGCCTTGGCCAGCATGGTCTTTCCGACGCCCGGCACATCCTCGATGAGCAGATGCCCCTCGGCCAGCAGCACCGTGAGCGAGAGCCTGACGGCCTCCGGCTTCCCCTCGATGACGCTCTCGACCGACCGCCGCACCTGCTCCGCGGTCGACGTCAGATCGCTGAGGTTCGCTCGCTCGTCATACGTCGTCACCCGGCCCTCCTCGGCCCATTACTCCCCGATACCCGTGGGCTCGCTGTGCACGGGACCACAACCGCATTCTTGCTGCCGATGGGCGTTTTCGTCACTCGACTGCCGCAATCAAAGTCAACGAGCGGGTGTCCAGGATGGTTTCAGGAGGGCGCCACCTCGTGCAGCAGACCGGTGTGGACATCGAAGACAAACCCGCGCACATCATCGGTGTGCAGCAGGAACGGCGAGGTCCGCACCTTCTGGATCGACTGCCGTACGTCCTGATCCACGTCGCGGAAGGCCTCCACCGCCCAGGTCGGCCGCTGCCCGACCTCCTCCTCGAGGTCGTAGCGGAACTCCTCGGTCAGGTTCAGCAGGCCGCAGCCGGTGTGGTGGATGAGCGCCACGCTGCGGGTGCCCAGCGCGCGCTGGCTGATGGTGAGGGAGCGGATGATGTCGTCGGTGACCACGCCACCCGCGTTACGGATGGTGTGGCAGTCGCCCAGCTCCAGGCCGAGCGCCTCGTGCAGGTCGAGACGGGCGTCCATGCAGGCGACGATGGCGACCCGGAGGACGGGGGAGGCGTCCATGCCGGGGTCGGTGAAGCTCTCGGCGTACGTGCGGTTGGCCTCAACCAGGCGGTCGATGACCGCGTGGCTGTCGACGGAGTCGCTGTCTGAGGGGTTGGGCAGCGGCTGGGCCGCGGATATCGACATGCCTGAAACGGTATCCGGGCCGGGCCGCCGCGTCATGACCGGCCTGGTCGGGGAGGCGGAGATCACGTACGGCCGCGGGGCGCTGTCCAGGGTGGGTGCCTGACCGATTTTGCGATTCGTCTTCGGTATGGTGACGCGCGTGGCGCCAGCGGCCGGGCCTCCCTCCCCTTCCCCTTCAGGCGGGGCGGGGCCCAGCCGCACAGCCGGCGCGCGATGCGCGGGCGCGCGGGGCTGTTGCAGCGGAGGGTGAGTGCTTCGGAGGCCAGTGTGAGCAGCGCACGCCACGTGCCCGTCATGCTTCAGCGGTGTCTTGACCTGCTGGCTCCCGCGCTTCAGGCGCCCGGCGCCGTGGTGGTGGACTGTACGCTCGGCCTCGGCGGCCACAGCGAGGCGCTGCTCAAGACCTTTCCCGGGGTGCGGCTGGTCGGACTCGACCGCGACACCGCCGCGCTGGACCTCTCGCGGGAGCGGCTGGCCGAATACGCCGATCGGGTGAGCCTGGTCCATGCCGTATACGACGAACTGCCCGATGTGCTCGGCCGGCTCGGCATCGCGCGGGTGCAGGGCGTGCTCTTCGACCTCGGCGTGTCGTCCATGCAGCTGGACGAGGCCGACCGCGGCTTCGCGTACGCGCAGGACGCGCCGCTCGACATGCGCATGGATCAGACGCGGGGGGTGAGCGCGGCGGAGGTGCTGAATACGTATCCGCCGGGCGAGCTGGTGCGGATCCTGCGGGCGTACGGGGAGGAGAAGCAGGCGAAGCGGATCGTTTCCGCGGTGGTGAAGGAGCGCGCGAACGAACCCTTCAGCGGGAGCGCGCGCCTGGTCGAAGTGATCAGGGACGCGCTGCCGCAGGCGGCGAAGCGCACCGGCGGCAACCCGGCGAAGCGCACCTTCCAGGCGCTGCGCATCGAGGTGAACGGCGAGCTGGAGGTCCTGGAGCGGGCGATCCCGGCGGCGGTGGCCGCGCTGGCGGTCGGCGGCCGGATCGCGGTGCTGTCGTATCAGTCGCTGGAGGACCGCCTGGTCAAGCAGGTCCTCGCGGCGGGTGCGGCGGATACGGCGCCGCCGGGGATGCCGGTGGTGCCGGAGGAGTACCAGCCGCGGCTGAAGCTCCTCACGCGCGGTGCGGAGCTGCCGACGGAGGCGGAGATCGAGGAGAACCGGCGCGCGGCCCCGGCGAGGCTGCGGGGGGCGGAGCGGATCCGGGAGGCGGTGCGGTGACGTCGCGGCAGCGGTTTTCGTGGATGGTGCCGAGCGGGAGTGCCTCGGCGGCGAAGACGCCGTTCGTGCTGCTGATCGTGGTGCTGCTCGGGGCCGGGCTCATTGCGCTGCTGCTGCTCAATTCCGCCGTCAATCAGGGGTCGTTCCGGCTGAACAAGCTCAAGCATGAGACGACCGAGAAGACCGATCAGGAGCAGGAGCTGCAGCGGGTCGTCGACGGGTACTCGGCGCCCGATGCGCTGGCGCGGCGGGCGCGGGAGCTGGGGATGGTGCCGGGCGGGCCGCCGGCGTTCCTGGAGCCCGGCGGGAAGGTGCGCGGGCGGCCGAGCCCGGCCGCGGCGCCGTCCGCGCCCGCGCCCAAGCCGGAGAGGAGCGGGGAATGAGCGAGCGCCGGCGGCCCGTGCCGCGGCCCGCCCAGCGCGGCGGACAGGCGCCGGGTCAGCGCGGCCAGGCGGCCGGCCAGCGCGGCCAAGCGACGGCCCAGCGCGGCCAGACGGCCGCCCAGCGCCTCCGGCTCGCCGCGGCCCGGCCGCGATTGCGGCTGGTCAGCGTCGGCCTGACGCTGGTCATGCTGATCTTCACCGTCCGGCTGCTGCAGGTGCAGGCCGTCGACGCCTCCGAGTTCTCCGACAAGGCCAAGCTCAATCGGTACGTGCCCGTCACCCTGGCCGCGGAGCGCGGGCGGATCACCGACCGCGACGGCACGCTGCTGGCCACCAACGTCGACGCGTACGACATCACCGCCGACCCCTTCCTCTTCACCCCGGAGCAGTCCAAGAGCAAGGACGCCCCGCGGCGCGCGGCCGAGAAGCTCGCGCCCGTACTCGGGAAGGACGCGGCCGAGCTGGAGAAGAAGCTGGCCGCGCCGAAGTCGCGGTATGTGCGGCTCGCCCGGCAGCAGACCCCGCAGACCTGGAAGCAGATCAAGAAGATGAAGGAGAAGGCGCCCTACCTGGCCGGCGTCTTCGCCGAGGAGCAGGCCAAGCGCGTCTATCCGAACGGCGACCTGGCCGCCGGGATGCTCGGCTGGGTCAACGCCGAGGGCAAGGGCGGCGGCGGCGTCGAGGGCACCTTCAACAAGACCCTGTCCGGCAAGGACGGCAAGCTCGTCTACGCACAGTCCGCCGGCCGCCGTATCCCCACGGCCGGATCCCGGGAGGTGCCGCCCGAGCCCGGCGACGACGTCGAGCTGACCATTGACAGGGACATCCAGTGGGCCGCCCAGGACGCCCTCTCCCAGCAGGTGAAGAAGTCGAACGCGCAGCGCGGCTACGTGGTCGTCCAGGACAACAAGACCGGCGAGATCCTCGCCCTCGCCAACGCCCCCGGCTTCGACCCCAACAACGTCTCGGGCAGCCGCCCCGAAGCGCTCGGCAATGCCGCGCTGACCGATGTCTACGAGCCGGGCAGCGTGAACAAGGTCATCTCCATGTCCGCCGTGCTGGAGGAGGGCGCCGCCGCACCCTCCACGCATGTGACGGTGCCGAACACCCTGCAGCGGGCCGACCGGGTCTTCCACGACGACGTCGACCACCCGACCTGGTACCTGACGCTCAACGGCGTGCTCGCCAAGTCCAGCAACATCGGCACCATCCTGGCCACCGAGCAGCTGGGCGACTCGCAGCAGAAGGCGAACCAGGTGCTGCACTCGTACCTGCGGAAGTTCGGCCTCGGCGCGGAGACCGGGCTCGGGCTGCCGGAGAGCCCGGGGCTGCTCGCGAAGCCGCAGGACTGGAACGCCTCCCAGCAGTACACGATCCCCTTCGGCCAGGGACTCTCGGTCAATGCCGTACAGGCCGCCTCGGTCTACTCCACGATCGCCAACGGCGGCATGCGGGTGCAGCCCACCCTGATCCGCGGCAGCAAGGGCCCGGACGGGCACTTCACCGAGTCCGGGGAGCCGAAGCAGCGGCGCGTCGTCAGCGAGAAGACCGCGAAGACCGTGTCGAAGATGCTGGAATCCGTGGTGGACGACGAGGAGGGCACCGGCGTGCTCGCCCGGATGCCGGGCTACCGGGCGGCGGGCAAGACGGGTACGTCCAACCGCGTCGACCCCGAGACCGGCCGCTACCGCGGCTACACGGCGTCCTTCGCCGGCTTCGCGCCCGCCGACAATCCTCGGGTGACCGTCTACTGCGCCGTCCAGGACCCGAAGAAGGGCAGCTACTTCGGCGGCCAGGTCTGCGGCCCGGTCTACAAGAAAGTGATGGAGTTCGCGCTGAAGTCCCTCCAGGTCCCCCCGACCGGCGCAAAGCCGCCGCGGCTGCCCGTGACCTTCGAACCGGGCGAAAAGAACGAGAAGAAGCAGTGAGGACACCCGTGAACGCCGCCTCGACCGGGCCGGAGGGCCCCTCGCTTCGCGGCGCGGCGGTGGAGCCCGGTACGCTCACCGCCGTGCCCCACCCTGATCAGTCCCACGAAGACCCGCCGGCGCCCGCCGCGGCGCCGCCGCCGGGCCCGCCGCGCCCTGCGCGGGTGACGCCCGCCCCGCTGCCGGAGCTCGCCGCGCGGCTCGGCATCGACGGCCCGGCGGACGCCGCCGAGGTGGCAGCGACCGGCATCACGCACGACTCCCGGGCGGTACGCCCCGGCGACATCTATGCCGCCCTGCCGGGCGCCCGCTTCCACGGCGCCGACTTCGCCGCCCAGGCCGCCGACCTCGGCGCCGCCGCCGTACTCACCGACCCGCAGGGCAGCGACCGCGCCGCCGCCACCGGTCTTCCGGTGCTGGTGGTCGGCGACCCGCGCGGCCGGATGGGCGAGCTGGCCGCCGAGATCTACGGCGAGCCGGGCAACGACCTGCTGCAGATCGGCATCACGGGCACCAGCGGCAAGACCACCACCGCCTACCTGGTCGAGGGCGGCCTGCGCGCCATCGTGGAGAAGGCGGGCACCGGCCAGACCGGGCTGATCGGCACCGTCGAGATGCGGATCGGCGACGACCGGATCAAGTCGGAGCGCACCACCCCGGAGGCCACCGACCTGCAGGCGCTGTTCGCGGTGATGCGCGAACGCGGCGTCTCGGCCGTGGCGATGGAGGTCTCCAGCCACGCGCTGGTTCTCGGCCGGGTCGACGGCTGCGTCTTCGACGTCGCGGTCTTCAACAACCTCAGCCCCGAACACCTCGACTTCCACCCGGACATGGAGGACTACTTCCGGGCGAAGGCGCAGCTGTTCACCAAGGCGCGGGCCAAGAAGGGCGTGGTGAACCTCGACGACGAGTGGGGCCAGCGCCTGGTCACCGAGTCCGAGATCCCGGTCGTCACCTTCTCCGCCGAGGGCCACCCGGACGCCGACTGGCGGGCCGAGGACGTCGAGATCGGGCCGCTCGGCTCGGCCTTCACCGTCCGCGGCCCGGACGGCGTCGTCCTGCACGCCGAGGCCCCGCTGCCCGGCGCCTTCAACGTCTCCAACACGCTCGCCGCGATCACCGCCCTCGCGGTCGCGGGCGCCGACCCGGCTACGGCAGCCGCGGGTGTCGCGGCCGTGCCCGGCGTCCCCGGGCGCCTGGAGCGGGTGGACGCCGGCCAGCCGTATCTCGCCGTCGTCGACTACGCCCACAAGCCGGACGCTGTCGAATCGGTCCTGCGCGCCCTGCGCAAGGTCACCGAGGGCAAGATCCACGCGGTGCTCGGCGCCGGCGGCGACCGCGACCCGCACAAGCGCGGCCCGATGGGCGCCGCGCTGGCCCGGCTCGCCGACACCGCGATCCTCACGTCCGATAACCCGCGCGGCGAAGACCCCCTCGCGATCCTCGCCACGATGCTCGCGGGCGCCGCCGAGGTGCCGATCCACGAGCGCGGCGAGGTCCTGCTCGCCGAGGACCGCGCCACGGCCATCCGCGCGGCGGTGGCCCGCGCACGGGCCGGTGACACGGTGCTGGTGGCCGGCAAGGGCCACGAGCAGGGTCAGGACACGGCGGGCGTGGTCCGGCCGTTCGACGACCGCGAAGAGCTGCGCAGTGCGATCCGACGCCGGATGGCGGGAGCGGGCGGTGCGGCGGCGGTGGCCGTCGGCGCGACCGGGCCGTACGACGGCGCCGCCGCCGGCACCGCGGCGTCCGCCGCTTCGGAAGACGCGGCAGCCGCGGACGCGGCCACGCAGACCGAGCCCGGAGGCGCCGTATGATCCCGCTGACCCTCGCCGAGATCGCCGAGGTCACCGGCGGCACGCTGCACGACGCCCCCGACCCCGGCGCCCAGGTCACCGCGCCGGTCGTGATCGACTCCCGTAAGGCAGGACCCGGCAGCCTCTTCGCCGCCTTCGCGGGCGAGCACGTGGACGGCCACGACTACGCGGAGAAGGCGGTCAGGACCGGCGCCACCGCGGTGCTGGCGACCCGCCCCGTCGGCGTACCGGCGATCGTCGTCGACGACGTCCCGGCCGCGCTCGCCGCCCTCGCCCAGCACGTCGTCGCCCGCCTGACAGACACCACCGTCGTCGGCCTCACCGGCTCCTCGGGCAAGACGAGCACCAAGGACCTGCTCGCCCAGCTCCTGGGGCGCCTCGGCCCGACCGTCTACACATACGGCTCCTTCAACAACGAGATCGGCCACCCGGTGACCGCCTTGGAGGCGGACGCCGCCACCAAGTACCTGATCCTGGAGATGGGCGCCCGCAGCACCGGCCACATCCGCAGCCTCGCGCGGACCACCCCGCCCCGGATCGGCCTGGTCCTCAACGTCGGCACCGCCCACATCGGCGAGTTCGGCGGCCGCGAGCAGATCGCCGAGGCCAAGGGCGAACTGGTGGAGTCGCTCCCGGCTGACGGGGTGGCCGTCCTGAACGCCGACGACCCGCTCGTACGCGCCATGGCGCCGCGCACGCAGGCACGCGTCGTCCTCTTCGGCGAGGCCCCGGAGGCGCAGATCCGCGCGGGCGACGTCCGGCTGACCGACGACGGCCGCCCGGCGTTCACCCTGCACACCCCGTCCGGTGCCGCCCCCGTGATCATGAAGTTGTACGGTGAGCACCACGTGTCGAACGCGCTCGCCGCCGCCGCCGTCGCCCACGAGCTGGGCCTGCCGCCCCAGGAGATCGCCGAAGCACTCGGCGCGGCGGAGCCGCTCTCCCGCTGGCGGATGGAGGTCAGCGAGCGCGCCGACGGCGTCACGGTCATCAACGACGCCTACAACGCCAACCCCGACTCCATGCGGGCCGCGCTCCGCGCGCTGGTCGCCATGGGCCGGGGCCCCAAGGACCAGGGGGGCAGGACCTGGGCGGTGCTGGGCACAATGGCCGAGCTCGGCGGGGAATCGCTGGCCGAGCACGACGGGGTGGGCCGGCTAGTTGTACGGCTCAACGTCAGCAAGCTCGTGGCGGTCGGCGGCCAGGAGGCCGCCTGGCTGGACATGGGCGCCAAGAACGAGGGTTCGTGGGGTGAGGAGTCGGTGCACGTGTCAGACGCCGATGCGGCGATCGAGCTGCTGCGCGGCGAGCTGCGACCGGGGGATGTGGTGCTGGTGAAGGCATCGCGGTCCGTCGGCCTGGAGCGAATCGCCGAGGCGCTCCTGCAGGAAGAAGACCAGGAGGCCGCTGCCCGATGAGGCAAATCCTCTTCTCCGGAGCCCTCGGGCTCTTCTTCTCCCTGATCGGCACCCCGCTGCTGATCAGGCTCCTGGCCTCGCGCGGCTACGGCCAGATGATCCGCGACGACGGCCCGCAGGCGCACCACAGCAAGCGCGGCACGCCGACGATGGGCGGCATCGCCTTCATCCTGGCGACGCTGGTGGCGTACGCGCTGACGAAACTGATCACCGGCAGCTCCCCGAGCTTCTCGGGCCTGCTGGTCCTCTTCCTGATGGCGGGCCTCGGCCTGGTCGGCTTCCTCGACGACTACATCAAGATCGTCAAGCAGCGCAGCCTCGGCCTGCGGGCGAAGGCGAAGATGGCCGGCCAGTTCATCGTCGGCATCTCCTTCGCCATCCTGGCCCTGAACTTCGAGGACAAGCGCCAGCTGACCCCGGCGTCCACCAAGCTGTCCTTCACCCAGGACTTCGGCTGGACCCTGGGCCCGGTGATCTTCGTGATCTGGGCGCTCTTCATGATCCTGGCGATGTCCAACGGCGTGAACCTGACCGACGGCCTCGACGGCCTGGCCACGGGCGCGTCGGTGATGGTCTTCGGCGCGTACGTCTTCATCGGCGTCTGGCAGTACCAGGAGTCCTGCATCAACGCGGAGTCGCTGACGAACCCGGCGGCCTGTTACGACGTACGAGATCCACTCGACCTGGCGGTCGTGGCGGCGGCTTTGATGGGCGCCTGCTTCGGCTTCCTGTGGTGGAACACGTCCCCCGCGAAGATCTTCATGGGCGACACGGGCTCGCTCGCCCTGGGCGGCGCCCTGGCGGGCCTGGCCATCGTCTCCCGTACCGAACTGCTGCTGGCGCTGCTCGGCGGCCTCTTCGTCCTGATCACCATGTCGGTGGTCATCCAGGTCGGCTCGTTCCGTATGACCGGCAAGCGGGTCTTCAGAATGGCGCCACTCCAGCACCACTTCGAGCTGAAGGGGTGGAGCGAAGTCCTTGTGGTGGTCAGATTCTGGATCATCCAGGGCATGTTCGTGATCACCGGACTCGGCATCTTCTACGCGGGATGGGCAGCGGGTAAGTGAGCGAGGACTTCGCGGGCCGGTCGGTCACCGTCGCCGGCCTCGGCGTCTCCGGCGTACCGACGGCCAAGGCCCTGCACCGCCTCGGCGCCAAGGTCACGGTCGTCAACGGCAGCGACGACGACCGGGCCCGCGGCCAGGCGGCGGAGCTGGAGGCCCTGGGCCTCACGGTCCGCCTCGGCGACGGCGAGACACTGCCACCGGGCACGGAACTGGTCGTCACCACCCCCGGCTGGAAGCCCACCAGCCCGCTCTTCCTCGCCGCGGCGGCGGCGGGCGTCGAGGTCTGGGGCGACGTCGAGCTGGCCTGGCGGCTGCGCGGCCCGGACGCGGCCGACTGGCTGGCGATCACCGGCACGAACGGCAAGACGACGACGGTGAAGATGTTGGCGTCGATGCTGGCGGCAGGCGGCCTGCGCACGGCGGCGGTCGGCAACATCGGCGTCCCGCTGGTGGACGTCGTCCTGGGCGACGAGCCGTACGACGTCCTGGCAGTGGAGCTGTCGAGCTACCAGCTCCACTGGGCCCCGTCGTTGCGCGTCCACTCGGCGGCGGTCCTGAACCTGGCCCCCGACCACCTCGACTGGCACGGCTCCATGGAGGCGTACGGGGCGGACAAGGGCCGCATCTACGAGGGCAATCAGGTCGCCTGCGTCTACAACGTCGCCGACCCCGCCACGGAGGACCTCGTCCGCGAGGCGGACGTGGTGGAGGGCTGCCGCGCCATCGGCTTCACCCTGGGCACGCCTGCCCCGTCCCAGCTGGGCGTGGTGGAGGGCCTGCTGGTCGACCGCGCCTTCGTGGACGACCGGCAGCAGAACGCCCAGGAGCTGGCCTCGGTGGACGACGTCCACCCCACGGTGCCGCACAACATCGCCAACGCCCTTGCGGCGGCGGCGCTCGCGCGCGCCTACGGGGTCGCCCCGGCGGCGATCAGGCAGGGCCTGCTGGCCTTCCGCCCGGACGCGCACCGGATGGCGCACGTGGCGGATGTGGCGGGCGTCGCGTACGTGGACGACTCCAAGGCGACGAATACGCATGCGGCGGAGGCCTCGCTGGCCTCGTACGACTCGATTGTGTGGATCGCGGGCGGCCTGGCGAAGGGCGCGACTTTCGACGACCTGGTCGCGAATGCGGCGGGCCGGCTGCGCGGGGTCGTCCTGATCGGGGCGGAGCGCGGATTGATCCGCGAGGCCCTGGAGAAGCACGCTCCCGGCGTTCCGGTGGTGGACCTGGACCGTACGGACGAGGGTGCGATGGCGGCGGCGGTCGGGGAGGCGGCGCGACTCGCGGAGGAGGGCGACACCGTGTTGTTGGCGCCCGCATGCGCTTCGATGGATATGTTCACCAACTACAACGTTCGCGGCGACATGTTCGCCGCAGCAGTACGCGAAATGGCCTGAGCCCCGGGTGCCCCGGCGGCGGGGCCCGGAGGGGTAGCGATGACACTCAAGGCCAAGGCCGGGACGCACTCTCCAGCCCGTCCGGCGTTTGAGGACGAGGCGCGCAGCGCCGATATCGGGGGTCTGGGGGCGGAGCCCCCAGAGATTCGGGTAGGGGCGGGTCTGGGGCACATCGCATGACCCGCCCACCCACGAAGCCCCGCCGCGGCAGCGGCACGCGCCCACCCCGCCCCCGCGGCAACCGCCCTCGCACGGCGAGCGCAACCCCGACGGCGGTCGCACGCGTCCAACGCGGGATCGCGCAGGCGAGAAGGGCCTGGGACCGCCCTCTGACCGCCTATTATCTCCTCCTCGGCGGCAGCCTCCTCATCACGGTCCTAGGCCTCGTGATGGTCTTCTCCGCCTCCCAGATCAAGGCCCTCGAATACGGCCTCTCCTCCACGTACTACTTCAAGAAGCAGCTCATCGCCGCCGTCCTCGGCACCGGACTGCTCCTCCTCGCCTCCCGCCTCCCCGTGAAGGCGCACCGGGCGATGGCGTACCCGCTCCTCACCGTCTCCGTCTTCTTCATGTCCCTGGTCCAGGTCCCGGGGATAGGGCATACGGTCAACGGCAACACCAACTGGCTCTCCCTCGGCGGGCCCTTCCAGCTGCAGCCGAGCGAGTTCGGGAAGCTCGCCCTGGTCCTCTGGGGCGCCGACCTGCTCGCCCGTAAACAGGACAAGAACCTGCTCACCCAGTGGAAGCACATGCTGGTCCCGCTGGTCCCCGCAGCGCTCCTCCTGCTCGGCCTGATCATGCTCGGCGGCGACATGGGCACCGCGATCATCCTGACCGCGGTCCTCTTCGGCCTCCTGTGGGTGGCAGGCGCCCCCACCCGCCTCTTTACGCTCACCCTCGCCGCCGCGGCGACCATCGGCCTGCTCCTCATGAAGACGAGCCCGCACCGCATGGACCGCCTCAGCTGCATCGGCGCGACGGAACCGGGGCCGAACGACATCTGCTGGCAGGGCCTGCACGGCATCTACGCACTGGCGTCCGGGGGATGGTTCGGTTCCGGCCTCGGCGCAAGTGTGGAAAAATGGGGCGAACTCCCGGAACCGCACACCGACTTCATCTTCGCCGTGACCGGGGAGGAACTCGGCCTCGCGGGGACGCTGTCGGTGCTCACCCTCTTCGCGGCTCTAGGCTATGCGGGTATCCGCGTGGCCGGACGCACGGAGGACCCCTTCGTACGGTATGCCGCGGGAGGCGTGACCACCTGGATCACGGCGCAGGTCGTGGTCAATGTCGGTGCGGTGCTGGGGCTGCTGCCCATCGCCGGGGTCCCGCTCCCGCTTTTCTCGTATGGTGGCTCCGCGCTGCTGCCGACGATGTTCGCCATCGGTCTGCTCATCGCGTTCGCGCGCGATGATCCGGCGGCGCGGGCGGCACTGGCCATGAGACAGCAGCCTGGCCGGCTGAAGGGCCTTGGGAAGCTGTCCCGGGTGAGAAGGAAGTCGATGCGACGGCGCGCCTGACGAATCAGGCGTCCGTCCGGAGAGCGGTGAAATTCGGTGCATGTCGTACTCGCCGGCGGGGGGACCGCCGGCCACATCGAGCCCGCGCTCGCCCTTGCGGACGCCCTGCGCAGGCAGGACCCGACCACGGGCATCACGGCGCTCGGTACGGAGCGGGGGCTCGAGACCAGGCTGGTGCCGGAGCGCGGCTATGAACTCGCCCTGATCCCGGCGGTCCCGCTGCCGCGCAAGCCCACCCCGGAGCTGCTGACGGTCCCGGGCCGGCTGCGCGGCACGATCAAGGCGGCCCAGGAGGTCCTGGAGCGTACGAAGGCGGACTGCCTGGTCGGCTTCGGCGGCTATGTGTCGCTGCCCGGCTATCTGGCCGCCAAGCGCGCAGGAGTGCCCATCGT
This sequence comes from Streptomyces boninensis, assembly GCF_048572725.1. Lineage (NCBI taxonomy): Bacteria > Bacillati > Actinomycetota > Actinomycetes > Kitasatosporales > Streptomycetaceae > Streptomyces > Streptomyces boninensis. Next base: position 2,233,854 of record NZ_CP183837.1, on the reverse strand, counting down.
GGTGCACGAGGCCAACGCGCGCCCCGGTCTGGCCAACAAGATCGGCACGCGCTACACCAACTTCGTCGCGGTCTCGACCCCCGACAGCAAGCTGCGCAACGCGCGCTATGTCGGCATTCCGCTGCGCGCCAACATCGCCATCCTGGACCGAGCCGCGGTCCGCCCGGAGGCGCAGCAGCACTTCGGCCTCAACCCGTCCTTCCCGACCCTGCTGGTGTCGGGCGGCTCGCAGGGCGCCCGCCGGCTGAACGAGGTCGTGCAGCAGGTCGCGCCGTACCTCCAGCGCGCGGGCGTGCAGATCCTGCATGTGGTCGGCCCGAAGAACGAACTGCCGCCGATCGACAACATGCCCGGAATGCCGCCCTATATCCCGGTACCGTATGTGGACCGGATGGACCTCGCGTACGCCGCGGCCGACATGATGCTCTGCCGCGCGGGCGCGATGACCGTCGCGGAGCTCACCGCGGTCGGGCTGCCGGCGGCGTATGTGCCGCTGCCGATCGGCAATGGCGAGCAGCGGCTCAACGCGCAGCCGGTGATCAACGCCGGCGGCGGGCTGCTGGTCGACGACGCGCAGCTCACCCCGGAGTGGGTGCAGCAGAACGTGCTGCCGGTGCTCAGCGACGGGCAGCGGCTGATGGACATGGCGCGCAAGGCGGCCGAGTTCGGCCGCCGGGACGCCGACGAGCTGCTGGTCGGCATGGTGTACGAGGCGATCGCCGCCAGGCAGGCGGCGTAGCGAGGGTCTGACGACACGGACGGGGCGAGGCGAGTGGCCGGAGCGACGACCGCTAAGCGCGACGAGCGGCGCGGCAGCGCCTCACCCCCGTCCGGACGCCGCCCGCGCGGCGGCGGCTCCGGCGCCCGCCCCGCCTGGCGGCGGCTGGCCAACAAGCGGCTCGCGGTGGTGGCGCTCGTCCTCGCCGCGCTCCTCGGCGGCTTCGCCGGCTGGGCGCTGTACGGGTCCAACTGGCTGCGGGTGGAGCGGGTGCAGGCGAGCGGCACCCGCGTGCTCACGGCCGACGAGGTCGTCGGCGCGGCGGCGGTCGGCACCGGCGGGCCGCTGGCGTCCGTGGACACGGACGGGGTGGCGGCGCGGCTGCGCAAGGAGCTGCCGCGCATTAAGTCGGTGGATGTGCAGCGGTCCTGGCCGCACACCGTCAAGCTGGTGGTGACCGAGCGGACGCCCGCGGTGTTGCTGCACGGGGGCGACGGGCGCTATACGGAGGTGGACGCGGAGGGGGTGCGGTACGCCACCGTGGTGCGGCCGCCGCGGAAGGTGCCCGTACTGGAGGTGGCGGCGGACAACTCGCCGAGCCTGAAGCGCTTCGACGCGGAGCGGCTGCGCGCCGAGGCGATCAAGGTGGCCGGTCAACTTCCCGTGACGCTGCGGCACGCGACTCGTACGATCAAGGTCACGTCATATGACTCGATCACTCTTCAACTCGCCGACGACCGCACGGTCCTGTGGGGGAGTGCGGAGCGGGGCAAGGCGAAGGCGCGGGTCCTCACGGCGCTAATGAAAGCGGCCAAAGGCGCGGACCACTTCGACGTAAGCGCTCCAAGCGCCCCTGCGGCATCGTAGAGTTGACGCTTATCTCCCCAGATCAAGCCCGGATTGGGCAGAGCAAAGCCTGATCACATAGGGTGAAAAAGAAACTCGGGAGGTTCGGCGTGTTCATTGAACGCGCACGGCTTGTCGACTTAGTGTCTCGTTCCAAGAGTCCGGGGACCAGACACACCAGTAACCCTAAACTTCACGCTTAGGGTTCGGGTCGGCGAAGGCGAACGGGCCGACCCACCGGCAACGTAACTCGAGGCGAGAGGCCTTCGACGTGGCAGCACCGCAGAACTACCTCGCAGTCATCAAGGTCGTCGGCATCGGCGGCGGTGGCGTGAACGCCATCAACCGGATGATCGAGGTCGGTCTCAAGGGCGTCGAGTTCATCGCGATCAACACCGATGCGCAGGCGCTCCTGATGAGCGACGCCGACGTCAAGCTCGACGTCGGCCGTGAATTGACCCGGGGCCTCGGCGCCGGCGCAAACCCGGATGTCGGCCGCAAGGCCGCAGAGGACCACCGCGAGGAGATCGAGGAGGTCCTCAAGGGGGCCGACATGGTCTTCGTCACCGCGGGCGAGGGCGGCGGCACCGGCACCGGTGGCGCTCCCGTCGTCGCCAACATCGCGCGCTCGCTGGGCGCGCTGACCATCGGCGTGGTCACCCGCCCGTTCACGTTCGAGGGGCGCCGCCGGGCCAACCAGGCCGAGGACGGCATCGCGCAGCTGCGCGACGAGGTCGACACCCTGATCGTGATCCCGAACGACCGGCTGCTGTCCATCTCCGACCGCCAGGTGAGCGTCCTCGACGCCTTCCGCTCGGCGGACCAGGTGCTGCTCTCCGGTGTGCAGGGCATCACCGACCTGATCACCACCCCGGGCCTGATCAACCTCGACTTCGCCGACGTCAAGTCGGTCATGTCCGAGGCCGGATCCGCGCTCATGGGCATCGGCTCGGCGCGCGGTGACGACCGCGCGGTGGCGGCGGCCGAGATGGCGATCTCGTCGCCGCTGCTGGAGGCGTCCATCGACGGCGCCCGCGGCGTGCTGCTCTCCATCTCCGGCGGCTCGGACCTCGGTCTCTTCGAGATCAACGAGGCCGCGCAGCTGGTGAGCGAGGCCGCGCACCCCGAGGCGAACATCATCTTCGGTGCGGTCATCGACGACGCGCTGGGCGACGAGGTGCGGGTCACCGTCATCGCGGCCGGCTTCGACGGCGGCCAGCTGCCGTCGAAGAACCGCGACAAGGCCCTCGGCTCGTACGGCGAGCGGGAAGGCGCCCCGGCGGGCTCCGGCTCCGCGGCCACGGACCAGCCGGCCGGCCGCCCGACGCCGGAGCCGGCCACGTCGTTCCCGGGCCTCGGCAGCCCCGCCACCGAGCCGGACCCGCTGCCCACGGCGTCGACGACCCCGGACCCGGCCCCCGAGCCGGTCACGGCGCCGACCCCGACGACCCCGCACCAGCGCCCGTCGTACGGCAGCGACAGCCAGCCGGAGGAGCTGGACGTGCCGGACTTCCTGAAGGACTAAGGGAAGAAGCAAGCTGCGCGTGATACATCGAGAACAGCCCGTGAGCGGCGTTCACTTCGCGACCACCGACCGGTGGGGCGGCGTGAGCGCCGCTCCGTATGCCGAACTGAACCTGGGCGACCTGGTCGGCGACGACCCCGCCGCCGTACGGGACAACCGCGAACTCGCCGCGAAGAGCCTGGGCCTCGACCCGGGCGACGTGGTGTGGATGCGCCAGGTGCACGGCCGGGACGTCGCCGTCGTCGACCGGCCGTGGGGCGAGGACCGGCCGCCGGTGGACGGCATCGTGACCGCCCGCCGCGGCCTCGCCCTCGCCGTACTCACCGCCGACTGCACCCCCGTGCTCCTCGCCGACCCGGTCGCGGGCGTCGCCGGCGCCGCCCACGCGGGCCGGCCCGGGATGCTCGCCGGGGTCGCGGAGGCGACCGTGGCGGCGATGCGCGAGCTGGGCGCCGAGCCGGCGCGGATGGTCGCGCACCTGGGCCCGTCCGTCTGCGGGCGCTGCTACGAGGTCCCCGAGGACATGCGCGCCGAAGCGGCCGCGCAACTCCCGGAGTCGGCGGCCACCACGAGCTGGGGGACGCCCGCCATCGACGTCGCCGCGGGGGTACGGGCCCAACTGGCAGCCGCGGGTGTGAGCAGCGTCACAGCCTCATCCGTATGCACCCTGGAGTCCGTGGACCACTTCTCGTACCGCAGGGAGAAGGCCACGGGCCGGCTGGCGAGCTATGTGTGGCTGGGTGCCGCGTGAGCGACCGCAAGGACGAACTCGCCGCCAACCTCGCCCGCGTGGAGGAGCGCATCGCGGCCGCCTGCAAGGCGGCGGGGCGGGACCGCGACGAGGTCACGCTGATCGTCATCACCAAGACCTACCCGGCGAGCGACGTGAGACTTCTCGCGGAACTGGGCGTGACGCACGTCGGGGAGAACCGCGACCAGGAGGCGGCGCCTAAGGCTGCCGAATGCGCGGATGCCGGCCTGACCTGGCATTTCGTCGGGCAGCTGCAGACCAACAAGGCGCGGCATGTGGCCGCCTACGCCGACTATGTGCACTCCGTGGACCGGGTGCGCCTTGTCACTTCGCTCGCGGCCGGTGCGGCCCGCGAGGAGCGCGAGTTGGGGGTCCTGCTCCAGGTCGCGCTCGACAAGGAGGGCATGACGGCCGAGGAGGCCGCCGGACGCGGGGGAGTCGCTCCGGAAGGGGTGGCGGAGCTCGCGGACGCGGTGGCGGCCGCGGACGGCCTCAGGCTCGACGGGCTGATGACCGTCGCACCTTTGTCCGGGCCGTACGCGGGACGCCAACAGCAGGCGTTTCGGCGGCTGGTGGAAATCTCATCCGGCCTGCGCGCGGCGCATCCTGGTGCGAGCATGGTCTCGGCAGGTATGAGCGGGGACCTCGAGGAAGCCGTTGCTGCGGGGGCGACACATGTGCGCGTCGGCAGCGCGGTACTCGGAGTCCGGCCTCGCCTCCGGTAACGTCGCGAAGCAAGTCGGACTGCGCTTGGAAATATGGTTATTCCGGGCGAAATTGGACAGACTGCGTAGTTGAGCAATCAGAGTTTCCGGTGGCGGGCAGATCCACCACAGAGCGGAGGACGCAGAGAATGGCCGGCGCAATGCGCAAGATGGCGGTCTACCTCGGCCTCGTGGAGGACGATGGATACGACGGCGCGGGATACGACCCCGATGACGAGTTCGAGCCGGAGCCCGAGCCTGATCGCCGCAGGGGTCATGAGGGCGGCCAGCCGCACCACAGCCGCGGTCAGGCCCCCGTGGAGGAGCCGGCGGCGCGTATGGTACCCGCTCCGGCGCCGCGACAAGAGCGTCCGCCCGTAGCCGTTGAGAGCGGCCGAAGCTCGGGCATCCTTCCCGAAGGAGGGCGCAGCAACCGCATCGCGCCCGTGTCTTCCATCACACCTGAACGTCAGAATCTGGAGAAGAGCGCTCCCGTGATCATGCCCAAGGTCGTATCGGATCGGGAGCCGTACCGGATCACCACGCTCCACCCCCGCACCTACAACGAGGCCCGTACCATCGGGGAACACTTCCGCGAGGGCACTCCGGTGATCATGAATCTGACCGAGATGGACGATACGGACGCCAAGCGACTTGTCGACTTCGCGGCCGGTCTGGTCTTCGGCCTGCACGGAAGCATCGAGCGGGTGACCCAGAAGGTTTTCCTCCTGTCGCCTGCTAACGTCGATGTAACGGCTGAGGACAAGGCCCGCATCGCTGAAGGTGGGTTCTTCAACCAAAGCTAGACGCACCACCGGTAGCAGCGGCCGGCAACGGCCCGCAACGAAGGGGAGAGGGACGCGGCGAGATGGGTATCGCTCTAGACGTGATCCACGTCGCGCTGTTGTGCTTCCTGTTCGTGCTGATCTTCCGGCTCGTCATGGACTATGTGTTCATGTTCGCCCGGTCGTGGCAGCCCGGGAAGGCCATGGTGGTGCTGTTGGAGGGCGCCTACACGGTCACCGATCCGCCGCTCAAGCTCCTGCGGCGGTTCATCCCGCCGCTGCGTCTTGGCGGCGTAGCGCTAGACCTGTCCTTCTTCGTACTGATGATCATCGTCTACATCCTGATCTCCGTCGTGAGCGGGCTGTGATCGATGGTGAACGATACGGTCTGCCGATATGCCGACGACTACGTTGAGGTGAAGAGATGCCGCTGACTCCTGAGGACGTGCGGAACAAGCAGTTCACAACCGTCCGTCTCCGAGAGGGCTACGACGAAGACGAGGTCGATGCCTTTCTCGACGAGGTCGAGGCGGAGCTGACGCGTCTGCTCCGTGAGAACGAGGACCTGCGCGCCAAGCTGGCCGCGGCCACCCGTGCCGCCGCCCAGAACCAGGGCATGCGCAAGCCCGAGCCGCAGGACGGACGCCCCGGCGGCCCCGTGCCCGCCGCCATATCGGGCCCGCAGCCGGTGCCGCCGCAGCAGATGGGCCCGCCGCAGGGCCGTCCCGGCGCACCCCAGCTGCCTGCCGGTCCCGGCGGCCAGGGCCCGCAGGGTCCCGGCCCCATGCAGGGCCCGCCGCAGGGCGGCCCGCAGGGCCCCGGCACCATGGGCCAGGGTGCGCCGATGGCGCCGCCCGGCGGTCCGATGGGCCAGGGTGGTCCGATGGGCCCCGGTCCTGGTGGCCCGCACCTGCCGCAGCAGGGTCAGGGCCCGGGCGGCGACAGCGCCGCGCGCGTGCTGTCCCTCGCCCAACAGACCGCTGACCAGGCGATCGCGGAGGCCCGTTCCGAGGCCAACAAGATCGTCGGCGAGGCGCGTTCGCGCGCCGAGGGCCTGGAGCGGGACGCCCGCGCCAAGGCCGACGCGCTGGAGCGGGACGCGCAGGAGAAGCACCGCGTGGCGATGGGCTCCCTGGAGTCCGCGCGCGCCACGCTGGAGCGCAAGGTCGAGGACCTGCGCGGCTTCGAGCGCGAGTACCGCACCCGCCTGAAGTCCTACCTGGAGTCCCAGCTGCGCCAGCTGGAGAACCAGGCCGACGACTCGCTCGCCCCGCCGCGGACCCCGGCGACCGCGTCGCTGCCGGCTTCCCAGCCGCAGCCGCCGCAGCCGTCGATGGCCTCGGCAGGCGCTCCGGTCGGCCATGGTGGCGGCCCCTCGGGTCACCACAGCATGGGCGGCCAGCAGCAGATGCAGCAGCCGCAGCCGCAGCGCGGCGGTCAGCCGTCGTACGGCGGCCAGCAGCAGATGTCGCCGGCCATGACCCAGCCGATGGCGCCGGTGCGTCCGCAGGGTCCGGCGCCGATGCAGCAGCCGCCGTCCCCGATGCGCGGCTTCCTCATCGACGAGGACGACAACTGACAACGGCGGCTTACGCCGCGTAGTAGTCGGCAAAAGGCAAGGCCCGGGCCCCGGGGAGAAACCGTTCTCCTCGGGGCCCGGGCCTTTGTCGTGGTTACGGGCGCTCAGCCCGCCGCGACCTCGTCCACGAAGGCCGTCGCCACCGGCCACATCGACTCCGCCGCCTCCGGGTCGTAGTCATCCAGCTCCGGGTCCGTGAAGAGGTGCCCGGCGCCCGGGTAGCGGTAGACCTCCACCTCCGCGCCCGCCCGCTGCATCCGCAAGTACCAGGCGTTCAGCCAGTCATGGGTCTCGAACGGGTCCGGGTCCGCCACATGCAGCTGCACCGGCAGCTCGCCGGACGCGGCGACCGTGTCATCCGCGATATCCGACGTGCCATGCAGAAGCAGCAGCCCGCGCGCCCTCGCATCGCCCAGGGCGACGTTCTGCGCCAGCGCGGCGCCCATGGACAGCCCGGCGTAGACGATCCCGCGCTCCGAGTACGGCGCCGAGGCGACCACCGCGCGGCGCAGCAGCTCGTCCTTGCCGATCTCGTCGCGCAGCTTCTGCCCCTCCTCCATCGTGTCCGGCGTCCGGCCGTCGAACAGGTCGGGGACAATCACCTCGTGGCCGGTGGACCGCAGCAGATCGGCGGCCGCGTGCACCGCCGGGCGCAGGCCGAATGCCGAGTGGAAGAGCAGAACTGTCATGCCGCCATCCTGCCAGTTACGGTCTTAGGGAACGGTCTGCACGCACCCCCGTACGAGGAGAGGCATCTTGTCCACCGAGGAAGTGCTGCGCCCGGTCATCGTGCTCGGCGGCTCACTGGCCCTCACCGCGGCCATAGGAGCGGTCGCCGACTATCTGCTCCGCCGCGCGGACGCCGCGCACCCCGAGACGCCGCTGTGGGGGCTGCTGCGGCGCTGCCGGGTGCCGCTGCAGCTGGTGGTGCTGACGGGGCTGTTGCTCGGCCTGCACGGCCAGACGGACCTTGAGGGCGGCCTGGAGAACGACCAGGTCTCGGCCATCGACCGCGGCCTCACGCTCGTTCTGATGGCCGGCGTCGGCTGGCTGCTCACCCGCGTCGTCACGGTGATCGTCGAGCTCTCCTACACGCGCTACGCCGCCAAGGCCCGCGACGCGAGCCGCCGCCGGCGGGTGCGGACGCAGCTGACGCTCATCCAGCGGGTGGTGACCTTCGTCATCATCGTGGTGGCGGTGGCCTCGATGCTGCTGACCTTCCCCGCCATGCGCACCGTCGGCACCTCGATGCTGGCCTCCGCGGGCATCATCGGCATCATCGCCGGTGTCGCCGCCCAGTCCACGCTCGGCAATCTCTTCGCCGGGCTGCAGATCGCCTTCGGGGATCTCGTACGGATCGGGGACACGGTCGTCGTCGAGGGGGAGTGGGGCACGGTCGAGGAGATCACGCTGACCTTCCTCACCGTGAAGACCTGGGACGAGCGCCGGTTCACCGTGCCCGTCTCGTACTTCACCTCCCGGCCCTTCGAGAACTGGTCCCGCGGCGGCGCCGAGATGACCGGCACGGTCTTCTTCCAGCTCGACCACTCCACGCCGGTCGCGGCGATGCGCGAGAAGCTGCACGAGGTGCTGCAGGACTGCCCCGACTGGGACGGCCGCGCCTGGAATCTGCTGGTCACCGACACCAGCCCGTCGACCATAGAGGTACGGGCCCTGGTGACCGCCGCGGACGCGGACGCGGTCTGGGGAGTGCGCTGCTACGTCCGCGAGCAGCTGATCGGCTGGCTGACGGAGAAGCACCCGTACGCGCTGCCCCGCATCACCATGGCGCCGCCCCAGTCAGATCCGCCCGAGGCTGCGCACGTCGAGCTGCCGTAGCACCCGGTCCACGACCTCCGGGTCGGTGCCGGGCTCGCTGCGGGCGGAGAGCACCTCGTGCCGGGCGGCGGACATCATCTCGGCCTGGATGGACTGCATGTGCTTCGCCCGCTTCATGCGGTCCTTGGCGGCGGCCCGCCGCTCGTCGTCCAGGATCTCGGGGGAGATGCGCACCCCGAGCTCGTGGATCCGGCTGACGAGGCGCTGCGCGACCTCGTCGGGGAGCTCCTCGACCTGCTGGATCTCCTTCAGCCGGCGCTTGGCGGCCTTGGTGGCGCGGATCGCCAGCTGCCGCTCCAGGTCGTGCTCGGCGGCACTGTCCGCGCTCACCCCGAGCTTCTGCACCAGCCACGGCAGCGTCAGGCCCTGCACCACCAGCGTGAAGAGCACCACGGCGAAGGCGATGAAGAGGATCCACTCGCGGGCCGGGAAGTCCTTGCCGTCGTGGATCGACAGCGGCACCGCGAGCGCCAGCGCCACGGTGGCGACGCCGCGCATCCCCGACCACCACATGACGATGGTCTCCCGCCAGGTCAGCGGGATGTCCTCGTCGGTGTCGCGGTGCGAGTGCAGCCGGCGCGCCACCCAGGCGGCGGGCAGCAGCCACAGCAGCCGTACCAGCGCGATCACGCCGATCACCGCGGCGGCGGCGCCGAGCATGGCGCCCCAGCGGCCGTCGGCGGTGCCGAAGACGTTGTGCAGCTCCAGGCCGATCAGGCCGAAGGCGACGCCGGTGACCAGCATTTCGACGATCTCCCAGAACGTCTGCCCGGCCAGCCGCCCGAAGACATCGTCGGCGTCGGTGGCGTACTCACTCAGATAGAGCGCGGTGGCCAGCACCGCGAGCACGCCGGAGCCCTGGAGCTCCTCGGCGATCAGATACGACATGAACGGCAGCAGCAGGGTGAGGCCGATCTGCAGCGTGGAGTCGTCGAGCCGGTCCAGGTATTTGCCCGCCGCCCACGCGAGGCCGACCCCCACGACCACCGCGACGACCGCGGACAGCACCAGCTCGCCGGCCGCATCGGGTACGGAGAAGGTGCCGCTGATCGCGGCCCCGATGGCCACGTGGTACAGCACGATCGCGGTGACGTCGTTGAAGAGCCCCTCGCCCTCCAGGATCGACACCATGCGCCGCGGCAGCCCCAGCTTCCCGGCCACCGCCGTCGCCGCGACCGGGTCAGGAGGCGCTACGAGGGCGCCCAGCGCGACCGCGGCGGCCAGCGGCAGCCCGGGGACGACGGCGTTCGCGACGGCCGCGACGGCGGCCGTGGTGACGAATACCAGCGCCACGGCGAGCAGCAGGATCGGCCGCATGTTCGCCGTGAACTGCCGCCACGAGGTGCGCTGCACCGCCGCGTACAGCAGCGGCGGCAGCACCAGCGGCAGGATGTAGTCGGGCGGGAACTCGACGTTCGGCACCCACTTGATCATCGCGAGCCCGGCGCCGGCGATCGTCATCAGCACGGGTGCGGGCAGCCCCAGCTTGTTGCCGAGCGGCACGGTGGCGATGGCGCCGAGCAGCAGGACGAAGAGCAGTGCGAGCTGGCCCATGGTGGTGCGGACCTCCTCGCCGGGTGTTCAGGCGCTGTCGGCCTGCACGGTGTCGAGCGCGAACTGCAGATCATCAGGATAAACCGACTCAAACTCTACCCAACGACCATCTTCCGGGTGCTCAAACCCCAGCCGCACCGCGTGCAGCCACTGCCGGGTCAGCTTCAGCCGCTTGGCGAGCGTGGGGTCGGCGCCGTACGTCAGATCGCCGACGCACGGGTGCTTCACGGTCGACATATGGACCCGGATCTGGTGCGTGCGCCCCGTCTCCAGCTTGATGTCGAGCAGGCTGGCGGCCCGGAAGGCCTCGATGAGGTCGTAGTGGGTGACGGAGTCCTTGCCGTCGGCGGTCACGGCCCACTTGTAGTCGTGTACGGGATGCCGCCCGATCGGCGCGTCGATGGTGCCGCTCAGCGGGTCCGGGTGGCCCTGCACCAGCGCGTGGTAGCGCTTGTCGACGGTCCGCTCCCGGAACTGCTGCTTCAGCAGCGTGTACGCCAGCTCGGACTTCGCCACCACCATCAGCCCGGAGGTGCCCACGTCCAGCCGGTGCACGATGCCCTTCCGCTCGGCGGCACCGGAGGTGGAGACCCGGTAGCCGGCGGCGGCGAGCCCGCCGACCACGGTGGTCCCGGTCCAGCCGGGGCTGGGGTGGGCGGCCACACCGACGGGCTTGTCGACGACCACGATGTGGTCGTCGTCGTACACGATCGTCATGCCCGGCACCGGCTCGGCGACGACCTCGACGGGCCGCGGCGGCGCGGGCATCTCGACCTCGAGCCAGGCCCCGGCCGTGACCCGGTCGGACTTCATGGCCTCGGCGCCGTCGATACGCACCTTGCCGCCGGCGGCCAGCTCGGCGGCCTTCGTACGGGAGAACCCGAACATGCGGGCCAGGGCGGCATCGAGCCGCTCGCCTTCAAGGCCGTCGGGTACGGGCAGGGTGCGGATCTCCGGAATGGTGCTCACCCGTCGATTATGGGCGACAGTCTCAGTCGCGGTGCACCGTGCCGTCCGGGTCGAGGCCGCGGAAGGACAGGATCACGATCAGGATGCCGCCGCAGACGATGGCCGAGTCGGCGAGGTTGAAGACGGCGAAGTGCTTCGGGGCGATGAAGTCGACGACATGGCCCTGCAGGAAGCCGGGGGAGCGGAAGATGCGGTCGGTGAGATTGCCGAGCGGGCCGCCGAGCAGCAGGCCGAGCGCGATCGCCCAGGGCAGGCTGTAGAGCTTGCGGGCCAGGCGGGCGATCACCACGATCACGATGAGCGCGATCAGCGTGAAGACGATCGTCATCGACTCGCCGATCCCGAAGGCGGCGCCGGCATTGCGCACCACCTGGAACTTCAGCAGGTCGCCGACCACATCGATGGTCTTGTGCTCCGGCTCCAGCTGCGAGACCACGATGAGCTTGGTGATCAGATCGAGGGCGTAGACGACGGCCGCCACCCCCAGCAGCACGGCGATCTTGCGCTTCCCCCGCGCCGCGCTTTCCGCCGCGTCAGCGGCCTCCGCGGACTCGCCGCCGACCTGTTCCGCCTCAGTCACTTGTGTGGTCCCTCCGCTGCACAGAACTGCGTCAGAGGGTACGGCACCGACCCCGGGCCGCCGCTACCGCCGTTCCTGCTTCTGCTTGCACTCCACACACAGCGTCGCCCGCGGGAAGGCCTGCATCCGCGCCTTGCCGATGGGGTTGCCGCAGTTCTCGCAGAGGCCGTACGTGCCCGCGTCGATCCGGGCCAGCGCGTCCTCGGTCTGCGCGAGGCGCTCGCGGGCGCCCGCGGCCAGGGCGAGGCTGTGCTCGCGCTCGATGTTCTTGGTGCCGGTGTCGGCCTGGTCGTCGCCGGCACCGCCGCCCGAGTCCCGCATCAGGCCCGTAATGGCCTCCTCCGCCGCCGCGATCTCGCTGCGCAGCGCCGCGCTGTCCTGCTCCAGCTCGGCCCGGGCCTCGGCGATCTCCGCCGGAGTCCACGGGTCTTCCCCCGGGCGTACGGCGAGCTCGCCTGGGGCCGCCGGGGCGGCCGTCCGGGAGGCGGGCACCGCTGTCTTCGCGGCTTTTGTTGCAGCCGCCGTCTTCTTCACGACCACCTGTCGAGCTCCCGTCTCCTTCTTGGGGGCGGCCTTCTTCGCCGCGGTCTTCTTGGCGGCGGTCTTCTTCGCCGCGCTCTTCCGCGCCGCCCCTGTCCCCGTCCCCGTCTCGGTCTCCGCACCGGCCGCCTTCTTGGCCGGTGCCGCCTTCTTGGCCGGTGCTGCCTTCTTGGCGGCCGGCGACTTCTTCTTCGCCGGTGCCGCCTTCTTCGTGGCCGGCGCCTTCTTCGCGGCCGGTGTGGTCTTCTTCGCCGTCTTTTTCGCTGCCGGCGCGGTCTTCTTCGCCACCATGGCCGCGGCCCCTTCACATATTGTGATCTTGCGCGCGAATCGTGCCGGAACGATAAATCGACACATGGGCCGCGGCAACAGGGCACGCCATGGCAGATCGGTCTCCATCCGTTGTGCCCCACCACCGGCCCCGTAATCCGCCTGAGACGGCCCTACGGCGGCACTCCGCCAAACGGCGCACCCGGGCTACGGCGGCCGCAGGTCGGGTGCGCCGCCGAAAACCGGTCGGCGGCACCCCGCCGCCGCCCGTACACTGGCAGGCAGCGAAAGGCATGGATGGGGACGAGTAGCGTCGTCCAGCGGCCAGGAGCGACCCGGGGACGGTGGGAGCCCGGGGACCGCAGCGACGCGAAGATCACCCCGGAGCCGCCGGAAGAAAGCCTGACAGGCGAGTAGACCCGGCAGCGCTGACCCCAATGAGGGGGCGGCGGGCACCGCACCACGGAGCCCGGCGCCAAGGAGGGTGGTACCGCGGGAGCCGCAGGCTCTCGTCCCTCCGGACGGAAGCGCGACGGATCCGCCGGAGGAAGAGCCCGAGATGGCCAAGACGACGCAGTACCGCCAGGTCCCCGCCCAGGTCGACCTGCCCGCGCTGGAGCACGCCGTGCTCGACTTCTGGCGCGACGCCAAGGTCTTCGACAAGAGCGTCGAGCAGACCGAGGGCCGGCCGGAGTGGGTCTTCTACGAGGGCCCGCCCACCGCCAACGGCATGCCGGGCGCCCACCACATCGAGGCCCGCGTCTTCAAGGACGTCTTCCCCCGCTTCCGTACGATGCGCGGCTATCACGTCGCCCGCAAGGCCGGCTGGGACTGCCACGGCCTGCCGGTCGAGCTCGCCGTCGAGAAGGAGCTGGGCTTCAACGGCAAGCAGGACATTGAGGCGTACGGCATCGCCGAATTCAACGCCAGGTGCCGCGAGTCGGTGACCCGGCACACGGACGCGTTCGCCGAGCTGACGACCCGGATGGGCTACTGGACGGACCTCGACAACGCCTACCGGACCATGGACCCGGAGTACATCGAGTCCGTGTGGTGGTCGCTGAAGCAGATCTTCGACAAGGGCCTGCTGGTCCAGGACCACCGCGTCGCCCCCTGGTGCCCCCGCTGCGGCACCGGCCTGTCCGACCACGAGCTGGCGCAGGGCTACGAGACCGTGGTCGACCCGTCGGTCTTCGTGCGCTTCCCGCTGACCTCGGGCCCGCTGGCCGGCGAGGCGGCGCTGCTGGTGTGGACGACGACGCCGTGGACGCTGGTGTCCAACACCGCGGTGGCCGCGCACCCTGACGTCACGTATGTGGTGGCGACGGACGGCGACGAGAAGCTGGTCGTCGCCGAGCCGCTGCTGGAGAAGGCCCTCGGCGAGGGCTGGACGGCCACCGGGGAGACCTTCACCGGGCGCGAGATGGAGCGCTGGACGTATCAGCGCCCCTTCGAGCTGGTCGAGTTCTCTGCCCCCGCGCACTACGTGGTCAACGCCGAGTATGTGACGACCGAGGACGGCACGGGTCTGGTGCACCAGTCGCCCGCCTTCGGTGAGGACGACCTCAAGACCTGCCGGGCGTACGGGCTGCCGGTGGTGAACCCGGTGCGGCCCGACGGCACCTTCGAGGAGGGCCTCGGCCTGGTCGGCGGGCAGTTCTTCAAGAAGGCCGACGAGGCGCTGGTCGCCGACCTGAAGGAGCGCGGCCGCCTCTTCCGGCACGTCCCGTACGAGCACAGCTACCCGCACTGCTGGCGCTGCCACACCGCGCTGCTCTACTACGCGCAGCCGTCCTGGTACATCAGGACCACGCAGATCAAGGACGAGCTGCTGCGGGAAAACGAGCGGACCAACTGGTACCCGGACTCGGTCAAGCACGGCCGCTACGGCGACTGGCTGAACAACAACGTCGACTGGGCGCTGTCCCGCAACCGCTACTGGGGCACCCCGCTGCCCGTCTGGCGCTGCGACGAGGGGCACACGACCTGCGTCGGTTCGCTGGCGGAGCTGAGCGAGCTGACCGGGGCCGACCAGTCGGGTCTCGACCCGCACCGGCCGTTCATCGACGAGGTGGTCTTCGACTGCCCGCAGTGCTCGGCGACGGCGGTGCGCGTCCCTGAGGTCATCGACGCCTGGTACGACTCGGGTTCGATGCCCTTCGCGCAGTGGGGTTACCCGTACAAGAACAAGGAGCTCTTCGAGCGGGCGTATCCGGCGCAGTTCATCTGCGAGGCGATCGACCAGACGCGCGGGTGGTTCTACACGCTGATGGCGGTGGGCACTCTCGTCTTCGACAAGTCCTCGTACGAGAACGTGGTCTGCCTCGGGCACATCCTCGCCGAGGACGGCCGCAAGATGTCCAAGCACCTGGGCAACATCCTGCAGCCGATCCCGCTGATGGATCAGCACGGGGCGGACGCGGTCCGGTGGTTCATGGCGGCCGGTGGGTCGCCGTGGGCGGCGCGGCGCGTCGGCCACGGCACCATCCAGGAGGTCGTACGGAAGACCCTGCTGACGTACTGGAACACGGTCGCCTTCCAGGCGCTGTACGCCCGTACGTCGGGGTGGGCGCCGTCTGCTTCCGACCCGGCGCCGGCGGATCGTCCGGTGCTGGACCGCTGGCTGCTGGGCGAGCTGGGCACGCTGGTGCAGGGCGTCACGGACGCCATGGAGAACTACGACACGCAGCGGGCGGGCAAGCTGCTGTCCGCCTTCGTGGACGACCTCTCCAACTGGTACGTGCGCCGCTCCCGCCGCCGCTTCTGGCAGGGCGACGCGGCCGCGCTGCGGACGCTGCACGAGGTCGTGGAGATGGTGACGCGGCTGATGGCGCCGCTGGTGCCGTTCATCACCGAGCGGGTGTGGCAGGACCTGGTGGTGCCGGTGACGCCGGACGCGCCGGAGTCGGTGCACCTGGCGACGTGGCCGTCGGTGGACTCGGAGCTGATCGATCCCGAGCTGTCCCGGCAGATGGCTCTCGTACGGCGCCTGGTCGAGCTGGGCCGCGCCTCGCGGGCGGAGTCCGGGGTCAAGACCCGGCAGCCGCTGTCGCGGGCGCTGGTCGGCGTGCTCGGCTTCGAGCAGCTCGACGAGGAGCTGCGCGGGCAGATCGCCGAGGAGCTGAACGTGGCCGGGCTGGCGCCGCTGGCGCACACCGGCGGCTCGCTGGTCGACACCTCGGCGAAGGCGAACTTCCGCTCGCTCGGCAAGCGCTTCGGCAAGGGCGTGCAGGCGGTCGCCAAGGCGGTGGCGGCGGCGGACGCGGCGCGCCTCTCGGCGGAGCTGCGGGACGGCGGCACCACGTCGGTGGAGGTCGAGGGCTTCGAGGACGGCCCGGTGTCGCTGTCGCCGGAGGAGGTCATCATCACCGAGACGCCGCGCGAGGGCTGGTCGGTGGCGTCCGACGCGGGCGCGACGGTGGCGCTGGACCTGGAGATCACGCCGGAGCTGCGCCGTGCGGGCCTGGCCCGGGACGCGATCCGGCTGATCCAGGAGGCCCGCAAGAACAGCGGCCTGGATGTGGCGGACCGGATCGCGCTGCGGTGGTCGTCGTCGGACGACGAGGTGGCCACGGCGCTGGGCGAGCACGCGGAGCTGATCGCGGAGGAGGTCCTGGCGACGGCCTTCTTGAATGAGCACAGCGCGATGGGTGAGGCTGACGGCTCGTACGGCGAGGCTTTCGCGGACGAGTCACTGTCGCTGACCTTCCGGCTGCGGAAGGCGTAACCGCTTCGGGTACGCGGAAGGGCCCCGGCTCAGTGAGCCGGGGCCCTTCCGTATGCGTTGCTGCCGGTGTCAGCCGACCTTGACGCCCATCTTCGCGAGCTCGGCCGGGAACTTGTCCGTCGCGACCTTCTTGCCGTCGACCAGGACGGTCGGGGTGCCCTCGACCTGCTTCTCCTTGCCGAAGTCCTTGATCATCTCAAGGGCCCAGCGGTCGTAGGTGCCCTTCTTGACGGCGTTCTCGAACTTGGTGTTGCCCTTGAGCTCCTTGACGTTCTTCGCGACGTCCAGGAGGTAGGAGTCGTCGGCGAACTTGTCGTCGGACTCCTCCGGGTGGTGCTCCTTCGAGTACAGGAGGTCGTGGTACTCGGAGAACGCCTCGGGGCTCACATTGAGCGCGGCGCCCAGGGCGCTGGCGGCGTTCTTGGAGCCGTCACCGCCGAAGTTTGCGTCGATGATCGAGCCGAGGTGGTACTTGAGGGTGTATTTGCCGTCGTCGGCGCCCTTCTTCACCGCGCCACCGATGGCCTGCTCGAACTGGGCGCAGGCCGGGCAGCGCATGTCCTCGTAGACATCGACGGTCTTCTTGCCCTTGCCGAAGGAGACGGTGGTGCCCTTCGCGCCCTCCGCATTGGCGGGCTCGACGAGCTGCGCCTTGGCGGCAGCCTGCCAGTCGCTCGATCCCTCGTCGTCGCCGGACATCTTCGATACGCCGAAGGCGATGCCGACGCCCGCCGCGATGACCGCGATGACGGTGCCGCCGACGATCAGCTGCCGGCGGGCCCGCTCCTTCTTGGCCTGCTTTTCGCGCTCTACGCGCAGCCGCTCGCGGGCGGCGCGCTTGGCTTCCTGGCTGTTGCGCTTGCTCATGGTTCTGCTGCTCCGTGTGATGTGGGTGAGATGGGGTCCGTCAGTACGTGCCGGTGCTGCTGGTCAGGCAGGCAGCGGGCACGGGGGACCCCGGCGCACCACGGAGTGGGCGAGCCGTACGGGGGTGCGTACCGGGCGGAGGGCGAAGGCGCGGCCCGCGGAGTGCTTGCGGGGCGTCAGCCCGGCGGCGACCACGGCCGCGGCCAGCAGCAGCGGCCGGAAGGCGGCCGCGGCGACCGCGCGCAGCAGCTGGCCGAGGGCGGCCTCGCCGCGGCGGAGCCAGGCGGCGGCGATCAGGCCCACCGCGATGTGCGCGGCGAGCAGCAGCCAGGGGGAGGCGGCGAGGGCGGAGGCCTCGGTGCGGCCCGCGTACCGGGCCAGGGGGGTGCCGAAGTCGCCGCCGCGGCAGAGCAGGTCCACGCCCATGACGCGCAGCGGCCCTGCGACGGGGCCGCCGGCCTTTCCGTAACAGGCGTGCTGGCCGACCGTGAAGATCGTGTCGGCGGCCAGCTCCAGCGGCACGATGAGCGCGGCTATCGGCCAGAAGCCGCGCTCGCGCCGCCCGGCGAGGGCGAAGGCTATGCAGAAGACGGCGGCGGACAGCAGCGCCACGGTGGTGAGGGGGAGCGGCGCCGAGGACAGCAGCACGTGGGCGCCGGCGGACAGCGTCAGGCATACCGCGGTGAACACTGCGGCGCGCAGTGCTCGTATCGCCACGGGATTGCTGTCCATCGGCGCCGATTGTGCCACGGGGTGGGATAAGCAGTTGCTAAGAGTGGGCCGGAATCAGAGACCCGCGATCCGACCGTTACGGAACAGGTCGACGAAGATCTGGTGGTCCGCGCGCGCCCGCGCCCCGTAATCGTGTGCGAAGTCGACCAGCATCTGGGCGAAGCCCTCCGCGTGCGCGGAGATCGCCTCGTCGATGGCCTTCTCCGTCGAGAACGGGACCAGCGAGTGGCCGCTCTCCGCCACATCCGCCGCCGCGTGCATCGTGGCCGTCGCGCGGCCCAGGTCGGCGACGACCGCCTCGATCTCGGCCGGGTCGTCGATGTCCGACCAGTCCAGGTCGACAGCGTACGGCGAGACCTCGGCGACCAGCTGCCCGGCACCGTCCAGCTCGGTCCAGCCGAGCCACGGGTCGGAGGCGGCCTGCAGGGCGCGCTGGGAGATCACCGTGCGGTGGCCCTCGTGCTGGAAGTAGCCGCTGATAGCGGGGTCGGTGATGTGCCGGGAGACGGCCGGGGTCTGGCCGCGCTTCATGTAAATGACGACGTCGTTCTCGAGGGCGTCGCTGTGGCCCTCCAGGAGGATGTTGTACGAGGGCAGGCCGGCCGAGCCGATTCCGATGCCGCGGCGGCCGACGACGTCCTTGACGCGGCGGGCGTCGGGGCGGGCGTGCTCGTCGGCGGGGAGGGTGGCCAGGTAGCCATCGAAGGCGTCGAGGACCTTCGCGCGGGTGGCCGCGTCCAGCTCGATCGCACCGCCGCCGGGAGTGAAGCGGCGCTCGTAGTCGCGGATCTCCGTCATGGAGGCGAGCAGGTCGACGCGGGTCTTGCCGCGGGCGGCGCGCAGCGCCTCCAGGAGCGGGCCGCTCGCGGTGTCGAGGGTGAAGGGCGGGACCTCGTCCTCCTTGGCGCCGGTGGCCAGGGCGTGGATGCGCTCGCGGTAAGCATCGGCATAGGCACGGACCAGGGCGGTGATCTGGGCGTCGCTGAGCGCCTTGGTGTAGCCGATCAGGGCCAGGGAGGCGGCGAGGCGCTTGATGTCCCAGGTGAAGGGGGCCACGAGGGCTTCGTCGAAGTCGTTGACGTTGAAGACCAGCTTTCCGTTGGCGTCCATGTACGTGCCGAAGTTCTCGGCATGCAGGTCGCCGTGCACCCAGACACGTGAGGTGCGTTCGTCCAGGAAGGAGCGGCTCTGCTCGCGCACGAGGTCGTGGTAGTAGAGGCAGGCGCTGCCGCGGTAGAAGGCGAACGCGGATGCCGCCATCTTGCGGAACTTGACCCGGAATGCCGCGGGATCGCTGGAGAGCAGGTCGCCGAAGGCGGTGTCGAAGATCGAGAGGATCTCGTCCTCGCGTGTGGCGCGATCCGTCGTGAAGCTGTTGGCCATTGCGGGACCGTCTCCTGGTGGTGGGCTCGGACTGGCTGGCATGGGTAAAAACGGTGGGGCAGGCCATGGAGTGCCCGGACGAGTGTGTCTGTGACGTCACCCCTCTGGGCGAACCGTACTTTGAACGGCAGCGCAAGGTGCCGACCTAAGCGACGCTGCGCGCATGAGTTATGAAGCGGGCACAGGGAGTGATGGTGGTGTCCTTCGTGCGGCGGTCTATTCGAGGCTGTCGCGTACCACGGGGAGCAGCACCGCGCTGGAACGCCAGGAGGCCGACTGTCGCGCGTATGCGGCACGTCAGGGGTGGCTGGTGACTCGGGTATTCGTCGACGGCGGTGTTTCCGGAGGTGTGGATCCGGTGGATCGCCCCGGACTTGCCCGGCTGTGCGAGACCCTGGCGGACTACGACGTTCTGCTGGTCTGGCGCACGGACCGGGTCGCCAGGTCGCTGGTCCACTTCTCCTCGGTCATCGAGATGTGTGATGCCGCCGGAGTGCGACTGGTATCCGTCCAGGACGGCTGGGACGTCCATACCCCGCACGGTCGGTTCGCCGCACATGTGCTTGCCTCGTTTGCGCAGTTCGAGCGTGAGCTGTGTCGGGAGCGTCAGGTCTCATCGCAGAACCACCTCAGAAAATCAGGGCGCTGGACGGGGGGACGTGTGCCGTATGGGCTCCGGGCGATTCCGCACCAGGACGGCAAGGGCAAAGTCCTCATGCGGGACGAGAGTGCGGTCCCAGTGGTGCGGGAACTCGCTGAGCGGATCATGGAGGGTGAGGCTCCCACGCGCATTGCTGCGGATCTGCAAGCTCGCGGGGTGGCGCCGCCCCGGGTGCACAACTCGTCCAGCGCCACGCCTGTGCCGTCGTCGTGGTCCCATAAATCGATCAAGATCGTGATGACGTCCGTGACGCTGCTGGGGCATCGTCTGGAGCACCGAACGGGCAAGGTGATCTGTGACGAGAGTGGGCCGGTTCGCTACTGGGAGCCGATCCTGAGCGAAGCAGAGTTCGCACGTGTCGCCGAGGCCTTCGCGGCGACCTACCGTCCCCGGTCTCCGAACCGGCCGACGTATTGGTTGCACGGGGTCGTGGTGTGCGGCGTATGCGGTGGAAGCCTGAAACGCTCGGAGTCCTCGGGTGCTGAAACGCTGCGCTGCCTGGGCACCCTGAAGGAACCCCACAGCGGGGTGAGCATCAAGACGGAGGATTTCGAGGAGTGGTTCGAAGGCGATTTGCGGCGGCGGCTGGGGGGCGCTTACGTCGTGGACCATCGCCACCATGCAGAGGTGGAGCTAAGGGGAGAGATCGTACGCCTGCGTCGATATCTGGACGAGTTGATCGACGATCGTCGGGCAGGTGTCTTTGCCACCCCAGAGGCGGTGGCGGTGTTTCGGCGGGAGTACGAGACAACGGCGCGAGCTCTTGCGGATTGCGAGCGTCAGCCGCACGTTCCCGGAAGCTGGGAGGTGCAGGAGACGTCGTGCCCGATGTGGGTCGCCTGGGCGCGGTGGACTCCCGAGGAGCGGGGAAGCTACCTCCTGGGCTGCAGTGTCAAGGCCGTGATCGGGCGCCCGCCCCGGCCGCGGGCCAGGGTGGCGCCGAAGGAACGCGGCATGGTGGAACTGGGAGACCTGGCTCAGTTTGATGCCGAGGCGGCCGGGTCGGCGGCCGGCATCGGTCTGCGCCATGGGAGCGAGCGTGTTTGAGGCCCGTCGGAGGGCAGGTGCCGCCCGGATTGTCAGTCCCGGGTCGTAGACTCTGGCGCATCCCTGGACCAGTCGCCGAGCGCCCCTCCCGGAGGTCGAGTCGTGGCAAAGCCGCCGTTCACGCACCTGCATGTGCACACTCAGTATTCGCTGCTGGACGGGGCGGCGCGGCTGAAGGACATGTTCGCGGCCTGTAATGAGATGGGCATGACGCACATCGCCATGACCGACCACGGCAACCTCCATGGCGCGTACGACTTCTTCCAGCAGGCGCAGAAGGCGGATGTGACGCCGATCATCGGGATCGAGGCGTATGTGGCGCCTGAGTCCCGCAAGCACAAGCGGAAGGTGCAGTGGGGGCAGCCGCACCAGAAGCGCGATGACGTGTCCGGCTCCGGTGGCTATACGCACAAGACGATCTGGGCGGCGAACAAGACGGGGCTGCACAACCTCTTCCGGCTGTCCTCCGACGCGTATGCCGAGGGCTGGCTGCAGAAGTGGCCGCGGATGGACAAGGAGTCGATCTCCCAGTTCTCGGAGGGGCTGATCGCGTCCACCGGCTGCCCGTCCGGAGAGGTGCAGACGCGGCTGCGGCTCGGGCAGTTCGACGAGGCCGTGAAGGCCGCCGCGGAGTATCAGGAGATCTTCGGCAAGGAGCGGTATTTCCTGGAGCTGATGGACCACGGCATCGAGATCGAGCGCCGGGTCCGCGACGGGCTGCTGGAGATCGGCAAGAAGCTGGGGATCCCGCCGCTGGTCACCAATGACTCGCATTACACGTACGAGCACCAGTCGACGGCGCAGGAAGCGCTGCTGTGCATCCAGACCGGCAAGAATCTTTCCGATCCTGACCGCTTTAAGTTCGACGGCACCGGCTACTACCTGAAGTCGACCGATGAGATGTACGCCATCGACTCCTCCGACGCCTGGCAGGAGGGCTGCGCCAACACGCTGCTGGTGGCGGAGCAGATCGATGCCAGCGGGTGGTTCGAGAAGCGCGACCTGATGCCGCGCTTCGACGTGCCCGAGGGCTATACCGAGGTCACCTGGTTCCAGGAGGAGGTCAGGAAGGGCATGGCCCGCCGGTATCCGGGCGGGGTGCCCGAGGACCGGCAGAAGCAGGCCGAGTACGAGATGGACGTCATCATCCAGATGGGGTTCCCCGGCTACTTCCTGGTCGTCGCCGACTTCATCATGTGGGCCAAGGAGAACGGCATCGCGGTCGGCCCGGGCCGTGGCTCCGCGGCCGGCTCCATCGCGTCGTACGCGATGGGGATCACCGACCTCGACCCGATCGAGCACGGCCTGATCTTCGAGCGGTTCCTGAACCCCGAGCGGCTGTCCATGCCCGATGTCGACATCGACTTCGACGAGCGTCGGCGCGCCGAGGTGATCCGGTACGTCACCGAGAAGTACGGCGCCGACAAGGTCGCCATGATCGGCACGTACGGCACCATTAAGGCCAAGAACGCGATCAAGGACTCGGCGCGCGTGCTGGGTTACCCGTACGCGATGGGTGACCGCATCACCAAGGCGATGCCGGCGGATGTGCTCGGCAAGGGCATCGACCTCAATGGCATCACCGACAAGAACCACCCGCGCTATGGCGAGGCGGGCGAGGTCCGGGGGATGTACGAGAACGAGCCCGACGTGAAGAAGGTGATCGACACCGCGCGGGGTGTCGAGGGCCTGGTGCGGCAGATGGGCGTGCATGCCGCCGGCGTGATCATGTCCAGCGAGACCATCACCGACCATGTGCCGGTCTGGGTGCGGCATACGGACGGCGTGACGATCACGCAGTGGGACTACCCGACGTGTGAGTCGCTCGGCCTCCTGAAGATGGACTTCCTGGGCCTGCGCAACCTCACCATCATGGACGACGCCGTCAAGATGGTGAAGCAGAACAAGGGCACCGACATCGAGCTGCTGTCGCTGCCGCTCGACGACCCCAAGACCT
Organism: Streptomyces boninensis; assembly: GCF_048572725.1. Classification (NCBI taxonomy): domain Bacteria; kingdom Bacillati; phylum Actinomycetota; class Actinomycetes; order Kitasatosporales; family Streptomycetaceae; genus Streptomyces; species Streptomyces boninensis. The sequence continues at coordinate 2,210,820 of NZ_CP183837.1, read as the reverse complement.
TCGAGCTGCTGGGGCGCGGCGACACACTGGGCGTGTTCCAGTTCGACGGCGGCCCGATGCGCTCGCTGCTGCGCATGATGAAGCCCGACAACTTCGAGGACATCTCCGCGGTCTCGGCCCTCTACCGGCCGGGCCCGATGGGCATGAACTCGCACATCAACTACGCGCTGCGCAAGAACGGCCAGCAGGAGATCACCCCGATCCACCCCGAGCTCGAGGAGCCTCTGAAGGAGGTCCTCGACATCACCCACGGCCTGATCGTGTATCAGGAGCAGGTGCAGAAGGCCGCGCAGGTGCTGGCGGGTTATTCGCTGGGCCAGGCCGACCTGCTGCGCCGGGCGATGGGCAAGAAGAAGCAGGAGGTCCTGGACAAGGAGTTCGTGCCCTTCCAGAGCGGCATGCGCGAGCGCGGCTATTCCGACCAGGCCATCCAGGCGGTCTGGGATGTGCTGGTGCCGTTCGCCGGCTACGCCTTCAACAAGGCGCACTCCTCGGCGTACGGGCTCGTCTCCTACTGGACCGCCTACCTCAAGGCGAACTATCCGGCCGAGTACATGGCCGCGCTGCTGACGTCCGTGAAGGACGACAAGGACAAGTCGGCGATCTATCTCAACGAGTGCCGCAAGATGGGCATCAAGGTGCTGCCGCCGGATGTCAACGAGTCCGAGTCGAACTTCACCCCGCGCGGCGACGACGTCATCGTCTTCGGCCTCAGCGCCGTCCGTAACGTCGGCAACAACGTGGTGGACTCGATCGTGCGCTGCCGGAAGTCCAAGGGGCGGTATACCTCCTTCCCCGACTTCCTGGACAAGGTCGAGGCGGTGGTCTGCAACAAGCGGACGATCGAATCGATGATCAAGGCCGGCGCCTTCGACGCCCTCGGCCACACCCGCAAGGGCCTGACCGCGCACTATGAGCCGATGATCGACAATGTGGTGCAGGTCAAGCGCAAGGAGGCGGAGGGCCAGTTCGACCTCTTCGGCGGCATGGGGGAGGACGAGGGCAAGGACGAGCCGGGCTTCGGCATGGACGTCGAGTTCTCCGACATCGAGTGGGAGAAGACGTATCTGCTCGCCCAGGAGCGGGAGATGCTCGGGCTGTACGTATCCGACCACCCGCTCTTCGGCATCGAGCACGTCCTCAACGAGAAGGCGGATGCCGCCATCTCGCAGCTGACCGGCGGCGAGCACTCCGACGGGGCGATCGTCACCATCGGCGGGATCATTTCCGGGCTGCAGCGCAAAATGACCAAGCAGGGCAATGCTTGGGCCATCGCCACGGTCGAGGACCTGGCGGGCTCCATCGACTGCATGTTCTTCCCGGCCACGTATCAGCTGGTGTCCACGCAACTGGTCGAGGACGCCGTCGTCTTCGTCAAGGGCCGCCTCGACAAGCGCGAGGATGTGCCGCGGCTGGTGGCGATGGAGCTGATGGTCCCGGACCTGACGGACGTCTCGGTCAATGCGCCGGTCACCATCACCATTCCCACGGTGAAGGTCACCCCGCCGCTGGTGGAGAAGCTCGGCGAGGTGCTCAAGCACCACCGCGGCGCGACCGAGGTGCGGGTGAAGCTGCTGGGCACGCAGAAGACCACGCTGCTGCGGCTCGACCGGCATCGGGTGACCCCGGATCCGGCGCTCTTCGGTGACTTGAAGGAGCTGCTGGGGCCGTCCTGCCTGGCGGGTTAGCAGGATCGCAGGGGAGGGGCGTGACCTTCGGCGGTCACGCCCCTCGTCCCTGTGCGCGCTTAGTTGTGGCCGAAGCGCTTCGGCTTGTGGTACTGCGTCTTGTGGCTCGCCTGCTGCGCGCCGCGCTGGGCTGACGAACCCTCCTTCACGGCGTCCGTGACCTGGTCCTGATTGACCTGTTCGGGGGCGAACTCCTGCTGCTCGGTGCCCTTCTCGGGTATGCCGGAGCCGTCGTCCTGACCGCGGTTCTTACGTCCCATCGCCGATCACCGCTCCCCGAACGACTGGCCCTGCTCGAAGCCACCGGGAGCGGCGGCGTCGCCGAGCGCGTCGTCAAGTGAGGCGTTCTCGTCGAAGGACTGCTGGGTGCCGCGCTGCGGCTGGTCCTGGCCGCCCTGGCTCCGGGAGTCCTCCGGAGCGGCGTACTTGTCCTGGTGCTTGTTCTGCTGCTGATCCTGCTGCCTGCGCTTCTTGCCCTTACCCATGATTTTTTCCTTCACGGTTGCGGGTCCCCCGCGGAAAACACCGTCGCATGGGGCGACATCTGTCGCATTTCGGGCAATTACCGTGCGTGATCCTGAAGCCCGCCACGCCGAAGATCGCCGTGCTGCTGATAACCCCCTTGCAGTCGGGCAGACTCGAAGGCAACCCCGCCGGACGGAGAGGGTGAGATCATGGACCGCTGCGTCGTCCTGGTGGACGCCGGCTATCTGCTGGGGGCCGCCGCGAGCCTGCTGGCAGGAGAGCCCGCACGCTCCCGTATCGCCATTGACCACGCGGCTCTTGTGCAGGGCCTTCGCGAACGAGCCGAGGCGGATACGGGGCAGCAGCTGCTGCGGATCTACTGGTTCGACGGCGCACCCGACCGGGTTCCGCAGCCCGAGCACCGGCGATTGCGCGTCATGCCCCGGGTGACCGTGCGGCTGGGTGCGCTTACGCGCAGTGACGGCCGATGGGCCCAGAAGGGTGTAGACGCCGCGATGCACGCCGAGCTCACGGAGCTGGCGCGTAATCGGGCGTGCTCGGACGTGGTGCTGATCACGGGCGACGGGGATCTGCTGCCCGGGATGATGTCCGCGAAGGAGCACGGCGTTGCTGTGCACCTGTGGGCGGTGCAGGCCGCGGACGGCGACTACAACCAGTCGGAAGACCTGGTCGCCGAGGCCGATGAACGCAGAGTGCTCGACCGGGCCTGGATCACGCAGGCCGTTCGGGTGAAGGAGCTCACCGGGATCTGCGCACCGGCGCCCGCGCCGCGGCCGGAGATCGCGGCGATTCTGTCGGCGCCGCTGCCCGAGGGCGCGGCGGCCGCTGCCGCGCGTTCCGCCGCCGCGGCGGACGAGGCGGTGGCGGCGGCCGGCGGTGAAGGTGCGGAGGCGCCCGCGGTCGCCGCGGCCAATGGCAGCGAGCCCGGTGAGGACGGCGCGGAGGCGGAGGCCGAGGGAGAGGGCGGCACCTCCGGCAAGGGCGTGCCCACGCCGAAGGACCTTGCGGGTCTCGGCGCGGCACGGGCGGCCTCGATGCCTGAGGCGCGGACCGGCGGGGCCGCGGGCTCGCCGGGGAACGCCACGTTGCGGTGGTCCTCCGACAAGGGCTGGGTCGAGCGGGGCGGCACCGGCGAGTCCCCCGACACCGCGTCGCTGCCGACGCTCGCGGCGCTGACGACCGCGGAGCAGCGGTGGGCCGACCGCGAGGAGGACATCACCGCGATCGGCGGGGACCCGTACGAGGTGGGTCAGGTCTTCGCGCGCCGCTGGATCGAGCGGCTGGGGGAGGCGGGACGGCTGCCGGTGCTGGCGGGGCAGTATCCGCGGATCCCGCATCGGATCGATGGTGAACTGCTGCGGTACGCGGCGCGATTTGGGCTGCTCGCCCACAAGGACGATCAGATCGATGAGCACGATCGCTATGCGATCCGCGCCGGATTCTGGCGCGAAGTCGACGTACGGGCCGCCTCGGAAGGCGGGGGTGTGACGGTGGACCGGGCTCCGGCTGCCCCGTCGACCCCGGCTGCCGCGCCGACCCCGGCGGCCGCGCAGGAGCCTGCGCCTGCGCCTGCGGAGCAGCGCGGGGCGTAGCGCAGCGCCCGGTTGGGCTCGGTGCTAGCTGGGTGGGGCGGCTTGCGAAACGTCCCGGGCCAAAGCGCCCTTCCCCAAGCTCTCGGCTTCGCTCGAGCAGGGGATACCCCATTGCCTTGCGGGACGCCCTCCCCCGGAGGTGCTACGCCGGGGGCTTGCCCCAGCCCTGCCAGGTGCCCGGGGACTGGGGCTGGGGGGCCGGGTCGCGGGGGCCGAAGAGGCCGGTCAGGAGCAGGTGGGTGATCATGGCGGCTACGGGCCAGGCCAAGAGGGCGCCCTTGGCGTTGAGGACCAGGGGGGCGTCGAAGGGCTTGCCCTCGCCGAAGGATTTCGCGCGGGCTGCCACGTCCTGCGAGGGGCCCAGCCAGATGCCGAAGCGCCACGCCAGCAGCGAGGCGAGCAGGCCCCCGATGGCCAGGGCCAGGACCAGGGCGATGCCGCCGCGGCGGCGCCACAGGAAGGCGAGCGCCGCCAGCGCCGCGCCGAAGCCGAGGCCGATCAGGGTGAAGGTGCCGTCGATGGCGATCGTGTGCTCCGACTCGGAGTCCCGCAGCAGCACCGCCCCGTCCTGAGCGATGAGCGGCACCCGCGGCGCCAGCCACACCCACATCGCCCCGAAGAGCAGCCCGGCCACCACACTGCCCACCGCGATCACCGCCGCCCCGCGCAGCTCACGCCCCGACAGCTCGCCCCCGCCGACGCCGCGAGCGTCGGGCGCGGCCGGCCAGGGAGAGTCGGGTGAGGAGCCGTGCTGCGGCGGGCCGTGAGGCGTCATGGGAGCGGTCACCCAGCCATGGTGCCAGGGTTCGGTCGCACGTCCGTCGCAGGGGCAGTCGTTCGGGCGTTTCTTACGGCCCCGTTTACGGCTCCGCTTACGGCACCGCTGACGAACCCGCCGACGACCCCCGCCGCGCGTATCACCGCAGCGCCGCCCGCCGGTACGCCCACGTGGCCGCCGCCAGCGCCAGCACCCCGACGCCCGCGCACACCGCGAGGTCGGCGAGCACCGCCGCCCAGTCCGGGCGCGGCCCGAAGGTGCGGGCCAGGGCCTCGACCCCGTACGTGGACGGGAGCAGGTCGCGGGCGAAGGCGATCGGGCCGGGAAGGTTCGCGGCCGGGACGACGCCGAGGAGCAGCGCCGCGGACATGCCGAGCTGCCCGGCCAGCGTCGCCAGCTCCGGCCGCGGCGCGAGCAGGCCGAGCGCCGCGCCGAGGCCGGCGAGCGCCGCCCCTGCGAGGGGGATGACGGCGGCGAGCAGCCACAGGTGGGTCAGCGGCAGCTCGAAGAGCAGGCTGCCGAAGACGGCGGTCACGACCGTGCCGGGCACGGTGAAGGAGGCGTATGCCCCCGCCGCCCCCAGGACCACGGCGGCGGGCGGTACCGGCAGCGTGGCGTAGTGGTCGAGGCCGCCGTGGGCGCGGAGCTTGCCGAAGTACTGGGCGAGGAGGTTGAGCGCCACGAAGGCGACGACGAGGACGGTGGATCCGGCGACGACCGAGCGCGCCGCCTCGCTGCCGGGGTCGGCGTCCACCACGCCGCGCATCAGGACCATGATCCCGATGGACTGGAAGGTGGCGACGAAGAGGAGCGGGATGCGGGCGACGCGGGCGCGGGCGAGCTGGGCCCGGTAGACGGCGCCGAGGGCCGGGAGGAACGCGGCCCGGGGTGCGAGGGGGGCCGCGGCCTCGTAGTGCGTGTCGGTGGTGTTCTCCGCCGCGGTCGCCGTCACGCCTTCACCAGGCCTTCGCCGCTGCCGCCCAGGCTCATATAGACGTCCTCCAGGCTCGGGGTGGTGAGGGTGAAGTCGTCCAGGGCGTCGAAGGCCGGGCCGCCGGTGACGGCGGCGACCGCGGCGCGGGCCTCGTCGGTGGGGAGGCGGAGCGTCCAGCGGCGGCTGGTGCCGGCGCCTTCGTTACGGGCCGACAGTGCGGCGACCTCGGGCAGGTGGACGGGGGCCGTATCGCGCCAGACCAGCTCCACCCGTACCTCGTCGTCGATCCGCGCCTTCAGGCCGCCCGGGGTGTCGCAGGCGATGACCCGGCCCGTGTCCATGACGGCGACCCGGTCGAGGACCGTCTCGGCCTCGATGACGTTGTGGGTGACGAGGAGGACGGTGACGTCGTCGGCGGTGCGGCGGCGGTCGATCGCGGCCCAGACGGCGCGGCGGGCGACCGGGTCCATGCCGGTGGTCGGTTCGTCCAGGACCAGCACCGGGCGGTGGCCGGCGAGCGCGGCGGCCACGCAGGCGAGGCGGCGCTGGCCGCCGGAGAGGCGGGCGAGCGGCTTTGCGGCGAGCGGGGCGAGGCCGAGCTCGTCCAGGACCGCGTCCCGTTCCGTACGGGCGGCGCGGGCGCTCAGGCCGCGCAGCCGTGCCGTGGTCTCGGCGGCCAGGGCGACCGGGAGCTCGTCGAGCGCCGTGGACTCCTGGCCGAGATAGCCGAGGAGGCGGGAGGCGCGCTCCGGGTGCCGGACGAGGTCGTGGCCGAGGAGCGTGATGGCGCCGGAGTCGGGGCGGAGCAGGCCGGTGAGCTGCCGTACGAGGGTGGACTTCCCGGCGCCGTTCGGCCCGAGCAGGCCGAAGATCTCACCGCGGTGCACGTCGAGGCAGACGCCGTCGTTGGCGCGGACATCGCCGTAGCTCTTGGTGAGATCGCGAATGGTGCAGGCGCCTGTGCTCACGAGGTATGAGGGTACGCGGTGCGAGTCGCGTGGCGCTGGCAGGGGCTTGGTTCGAGTCGCGGACAGGTGCGCTGCGGTCTTGCTCGGTGCGGGTTGGGTGGGCGGCTGCGCGAAACGTCCCGGGCCAGCCCGTCCCGCCTTGCGGGACGCCCTCCCCCGGAGTTGCGTGAAGCGTTGACGGCTTCTCGCTGCGCCAGTAATACCTGGACATGTCCAAGAAGACGCGTAAGCGGCGGTGGCGGATCAAAAAGGGCAAGGCCAATCATGGGAGTCGGCCTGCGTAGGGGTCACGCCCGCGCGATCGGGGCCAGCACCGCGTTCGTCAGCTCGGCCAGGTCGGCCGGTGCCAGTTCGATCTCCAGGCCGCGGCGGCCCGCTGACACGCACACCGTCTCGTACGACGACGCCGACGCGTCCACCACCGTGGGCAGCCGCTTGCGCTGGCCCAGCGGGGAGATGCCGCCGCGGACGTAGCCCGTGGTGCGTTCCGCCGCCGCCGGGTCGGCCATCGACGCGCGCTTGCCGCCCGTGGCCGAGGCCAGGGCCTTGAGGTCGAGCGAGCCGGCGACCGGGACCACGGCGACGGTCAGCGTGCCGTCGACGTCCGCCACCAGCGTCTTGAAGACCTGGCCGGGGTCGACGCCGAGCGCCTCGGCGGCCTCCTCGCCGTACGAGGCGGCCGCCGGGTCGTGCTCGTACGCATGGATCGTGAAGGGCTTGCCGGCCGCCGTCAGCGCGACCGTCGCCGGGGTGCCGCCGGACTGCTGCTTCTGCTTCTTTTTCGCCATGACCTGCCGCAGGGAGACTCAGTTCGGGCTCGTCGGCTGCCGCGTCAGCTCCACCGCCGGCAGCGACGGGAGCTTACCGATCACCGCCGACTCGCGGCGAAGGAGTTTCAGCTCCTCCGCCAGCCGCGACGCCGTGTCCGGCGTCTGCAGCAGCCGCTGCTTCGTCGGCACGTCGAGCACCGCGGCCGCCGCGACCAGGTACGACACCACCGACGGCTCGTCCGGAAGCTCCTGGTCCGCCGCCACCGAGCGCTCCCGCGCCCCGGCCAGGCGCTTCTGGTACGTACGGAACGCCCGCAGCACGCCGGCCGACAGCGCGCCCGCGCCATCGCCCTCCTCCTCGCCGAGCAGCTCGACCTCGCCGGTCAGATACGGCCCCGAGGCGTCCACCGAGAGCAGCTTGAAGCGCCGCGTGCCCGTGGCCAGCACCTCGAAGCCGCCGTCCTCGCGCTCCCTGATGGTGGCGGCGTCCGCGGTGCAGCCGACGGAGAAGAAGGCCTGCATGGGGTCGGCGCCGAAGCCCGCCGCGGCGCCGCCCTGGGCGGCCTCCGTCTGCTCGTCCGGCAGCCCGGGCGCGGTCGGCGCGACCTCGCGCCCGTCCCGGATCGCGACGACCCCGAACTGCCGCTCCTCCTCGTCCAGCTCCAGCAGCGCCCGCATCATGGCGCGGTACCGCTCCTCGAAGACGTTCAGCGGCAGCACCAGCCCAGGGAAGAGCACCGTGTTCAACGGGAACAGGGGCAGGGCGGCAACGGTCACGCGCAAATCCTAAGCGCGTCGCGGGCGGGATCCGGCCACCCGGTGGGGGTCCGGGGGCCCGCGGCGCCGGCCGCTGATGTCACAGCCCCTGGAAAAATGCTGTCACTGGCGGCGAAGCAGCCGGGAAGCCCCCGCCGCGACCGTGGTCGCGAGGGTCCATCCGGCCAGTACGAACAGCGACGCCACCCACTGCGCCGCCCCCCGCTGCTGCCATGCCGTCTCCTGCCCCAGGTCGATCACCGGCAGCAGGATGTCCAGGGCGTACAGGGTCGCGCTGAAGCGGCCCTCCGAGTCGGGCTGCGTGGGATTCGCCTCGACGCGCGAGAAGTAGAAGGTGCCCAGCGCCCACAGCACCGCCATCCACAGCATCGCGCGGGTGGGCCGGTAGCCGTACGCCACCGCCCAGTCCTGCAGATAGCCCCACGCCTTGCCCGCCGGGCCGAAGGTCTCGCGCTGCCTGCGGTGCTTGGCGAGCATGACGCGGCGGGCGTCGTGGTCCTCGCCGGAGTTCCGCAGCACGCCCGCGAGCTGCTCGTACGGCTCCGGCGAATACTCGGCGGTGGCGGCGGCCACCCACTCCAGGCGCTCGGCGATCGGGAAGCGGTCGGTCGGTATCAGGTGCTCGTACGCGAACCCCGCCATCTGCAGCCGGCCGGGAGACGGCCAGCTGGCGTACGCATCGGCGAGATTGCCGACCTTGGCGCCGGAGAGGACGACGCGGCCGCCCTCCGGCGGCTTGCCGGTGAAGCGCAGCTCCGGCGTCTGGATGCGGCGGAGGGAGACCTCCTGGTCCTCGTCCATGACGAAGCGGGCGTCCTTGAAATCCACCATCCCGCCGAACCGGCCGTCGTCGAGGCGCACCCCGCCGTGGCACTCGAAGTTCCGGCTGCCGGTGCCGAACGGGGGCGTCTGCTCGCCGCGCGGTGCGACGCGGACGCGGGCCGGGGTGAGGTGGAAGGAACGCTCCACCGAGACCTGCGGGGCGTTCAGGGCGCGGCGGCCGTACGGATTGCGGATCATGCTCCCGGCGAGGTTGAGCGAGACGCCGATGGTCGCGCCGCGCAGGCTGACCTGCCCGTACGACTGGAGCAGCTCGGCGGTCAGGTCCTGGCCCACGGTGATGCCGTCGGCGGCGATGGCCTGGCCGCGGCGGTCCGGGCGGACGGTGAGCTGGCTGATCTGCAGGTCCGTGCCGATGCGGGCGTCGGTGAGGCGGACGCCGCTGTCGATGGTGCAGCGGGGGAGGTGCAGGTCGCCTTCCGCCTGGAGGCGGGCGCCTTCGAAGCGGGGGATGGCGCAGGCGATGAAGCGGGCGGTCGTCACGCGGCACTCGGGGAGGAGGATCTCCTCCTCGAAGCGGCAGTTGCGGAGTTCGAGGTACGGGCCGACGTTGCCGCCGGAGAGGTCGAGTTTGCCGGTGAGGCGGGCGCCGTTGAGCTTGAGGGCGGCTACGCGGCCGGGGGCGGCGGTGGGGCCGTCGAGGAGGAGGAGGGCTACGAGGACGGCGCGGACGGTGCGCTCCGGGCCCCAGGCGTGGAGGCCTGCGGGGTCGTCGTGGGCGGGGTCGCGTTCGCGGAGGTCGTACATGGTGCCGGTGCGATAGGCGTGCCAGAGGCCTTTCTCGGTGTCGGTCAGGCCGAGCTCCTCGGGGGGTTCAGTGTCCCCGCCCCCCTGCATGCCGGCGTGTGCGCTCACGCGTGGCTCCCCTCCTCGGTGTGAACGGCCCCCCGGCCGCCCGTAACGCTAGTGGTTGGGGGTGGGGAGGGGGTATTCCCCAATCCCGCCCCTTCCCGAAACCGGGGAGCGGCCCCGGGCCCCCTGTTCCGCGCTGCGCGCGGATATCGCGCCTGCGGCGCTCGGCCTCAAACGCCGGCCGGGCTGGAGACGGCCGGCCGGGCTGGAGATGGCCTCCCGGGCTGGAGATGGCCTCCCGGGCTGATTGCGGGCGCAGCCCGCATCGTGGACTCGCAGTCGCCCTCGACCCCCCGTCTGAGACACTTGACTACGTGATCTCCCGAATCGACCTGCGCGGTCGTGCCCTCGCCGGCGCGATCGACCGCGACCTGTTGCCCCGTGCCGAGCTCGACGTCGAGGCTGCCCTGGAGAAGGTGCGCCCGATCTGCGAGGACGTGCACCATCGCGGCACCGCGGCGCTGATCGATTACGCGGCCAAGTTCGACGGCGTACAGCTCGAGCGGGTCCGGGTCCCGGTCGAGGCCATCCAGCAGGCCCTCGCCGACCTCGACCCCGCGGTCCGTGCCGCCCTCGAGGAGTCCATCCGCCGCGCCCGCATCGTGCACCGCGAGCAGCGTCGCCAGGACACGACCGTGCAGGTCGTGCCGGGTGGCACCGTCACCGAGCGGTGGGTGCCGGTGGAGCGGGTCGGGCTGTACGTGCCCGGCGGTAACGCCGTGTATCCGTCGTCCGTCGTCATGAACGTCGTGCCTGCTCAGGAGGCCGGCGTCGGCTCGCTTGCCGTCACCTCGCCGCCGCAGAAGGACTTCGACGGGCTGCCGCACCCGACCATCCTCGCCGCCTGCGCCCTCCTCGGCGTCGACGAGGTGTACGCGGCCGGCGGCGCCCAGGCGATCGCGATGTTCGCGTACGGGACTGACGAGTGCGCGCCCGCGCAGCTGGTCACCGGGCCCGGAAATATCTGGGTCGCCGCGGCCAAGCGCCTGCTCAAGGGGCGTATCGGCATCGATGCCGAGGCCGGGCCCACCGAGATCGCCATCCTTGCCGACGACACCGCGGACGCCCGTCACGTCGCCTCCGACCTGATCTCGCAGGCCGAGCACGACACCCTCGCGGCAGCGGTGCTCGTCACGCCTTCCGTGCAGCTCGCCGAGGCCGTCGAGGCCGAGCTGAAGACGCAGGTCGCCGCCACCAAGCACGTCGAGCGGATCACCGAGGCGCTGGCCGGGCGGCAGTCCGGGATCGTGCTCGTGGACGACATCGACGCCGGGCTCGCCGTCGTCGATGCGTACGCCGCCGAGCACCTGGAGATCCAGACCGCCGACGCCGCGGCCGTCGCCGCCCGGGTCCGTAACGCCGGCGCGATCTTCGTCGGCGCCTTCGCGCCCGTCTCGCTCGGCGACTACTGCGCCGGGTCCAACCACGTCCTGCCCACCGGGGGCTGCGCCTGCCACTCCTCGGGCCTGTCCGTCCAGTCCTTCCTGCGCGGCATCCACGTCGTGGACTACACCCGCGACGCGCTGGCCGAGGTGACGCATCACGTCGTCAATCTCGCCAATGCCGAAGATCTGCCCGCGCACGGAGCGGCGCTCAAGGCCCGTTTTGGATGGAAGGTTCCGACAGAACAGTGACCCGGATCGACGATCTCCCCATCCGCGACGAGCTCCGCGGCAAGTCCCCGTACGGAGCCCCGCAGCTCGACGTCCCGGTGCGGCTGAACACCAACGAGAATCCGTACCCGCTGCCCGAGCCGCTGGTGCGGCGCATCGGCGAGCGCGTCACCGAGGCCGCCCGCGAGCTCAACCGCTACCCGGACCGGGACGCGGTCGAGCTGCGCACGGCGCTGGCCGCGTATCTGACGAAGACCACCGGCCATGAGACCGGCCTCGCCAATGTCTGGGCCGCCAACGGGTCCAACGAGATCATCCAGCAGCTGCTGCAGACCTTCGCCGGACCCGGCCGTACGGCGATCGGCTTCGAGCCCTCGTACTCGATGCACTCGATCATCTCCCGCGGCACCGGCACCGGCTGGATCTCCGGGGCCCGGCACGAGGACTTCACCGTCGACGCCGACGGTGCCGTCGCGCAGATCCGTGAGCTGAAGCCGGACGTGGTCTTCATCTGCTCGCCGAACAACCCGACCGGCACCGCCGTCGACCGCGAGACGGTCCTCAAGCTGTACGAGGCCGCCCCCGGCATGGTCGTCATCGACGAGGCCTACAACGAGTTCAGCCACGGCGCCTCGCTCATCGACCTCCTCGACGGGCGGCCGAATCTCGTCATCACCCGCACCATGTCGAAGGCCTTCGGCGCCGCCGGGCTGCGGCTCGGCTATCTCGCCGCCGACCCGGCCGTGGTCGACGCGGTGCAGCTGGTGCGGCTCCCGTACCACCTGTCTTCGGTCACCCAGGCCACCGCGCTTGCGGCCCTGGAGTACACCGATACGCTGCTCGCCTACGTCCAGCAGCTCAAAGGCGAGCGGGACCGGCTGGTCGCCGAGCTGGCGGCGGCCGGGTGCGAGGTGACCGCCTCCGACGCCAACTTCGTCCAGTTCGGGCGGTTCGAGGACGCCCACGCCACCTGGCAGCAGCTCCTCGACCGCGGCGTCCTCGTACGCGACAACGGGGTGCCGGGCTTCCTGCGCGTCACCGCGGGCACGCCGGCCGAGAACGACGCCTTTCTGGACGCCATCCGCGCCATCGTTAAGGAGACCAGCGCATGACCCGCGTGGGCCGTGTTGAGCGCAGTACCAAGGAGACCTCCGTCGTCGTCGAGATCAACCTCGACGGGACCGGGAAGGTCGATGTCGCCACCGGCGTCGGCTTCTTCGATCACATGCTGGACCAGCTGGGCCGCCACGGCCTCTTCGACCTCACGGTCAAGACCGAGGGCGACCTGCACATCGACTCGCACCACACCATCGAGGACACCGCCCTCGCCCTCGGCGCCGCCTTCAAGCAGGCGCTGGGCAACAAGCGCGGCATCGTGCGCTTCGCCAACGCGTCGGTCCCGCTGGACGAGTCGCTGGCCAACGTCACCGTCGACCTCTCCGGGCGGCCGTACCTCGTCCACTCCGAGCCCGAGGGCATGGCCCCGATGATCGGCGCGGAGTACGACACGACGATGACCCGGCACATCCTCGAATCCCTCGTCGCCCAGGCGCAGATCGCGCTGCACGTGCACGTGCCGTACGGGCGCAACGCCCACCACATCGTGGAGTGCCAGTTCAAGGCGCTGGCCCGGGCACTGCGGTACGCGTCCGAGATCGACCCGCGGGCGCAGGGCGTGATTCCGTCGACGAAGGGCGCGCTGTGACCGGCCTTTCGGTGCTGCTGCTGTTCGTCGGCCTCTTCCTGGCCGGCGGCGCGTACTCCTTCGCCAAGCAGGGGCTGCCGAAGGGCGTGATCGTGCTGCTCGCGGTCTGCTCGGCGTTCGCGCTGCTGGCCGGGGTGCTGCGCCTCGACGTGTGGGAGTAGAGCGATGAGCAAGAAGGTCGTCGTCTTCGACTACGGCTTCGGCAACGTCCGTTCCGCCGAGCGCGCGATAGCCCGTACCGGCGCGGACGTCGAAATCACCCGCGACTACGACGCCGCCATGAACGCCGACGGGCTCCTGGTCCCCGGCGTCGGCGCCTTCGCCTCCTGCATGCGCGGGCTGCGGGCGGCGCGCGGCGACTGGATCGTCGAGCGGCGGCTGGCCGGGGGGCGGCCGGTGATGGGCATCTGCGTCGGTATGCAGATCCTCTTCGCCCGTGGCGTGGAGCATGGCGTGGAGACCGAGGGCCTGGACGAGTGGCCCGGCACGGTCGAGGCGCTGAAGGCGGACATCGTGCCGCACATGGGGTGGAACACGGTCGACGTTGCGTCTGGGTCCCGGCTCTTTGCGGGCGTGGGCGCGGACGAGCGGTTCTACTTCGTGCACTCGTACGCGGTCCAGGGCTGGGACTTCGACGTCACCAGCGCCGCGATGACGCCCCCGCTGGTCACCTGGTCCACGCACGGCGAGCCGTTCGTCGCCGCGGTGGAGAACGGACCGCTGTGGGCCACCCAGTTCCACCCCGAGAAGTCCGGCGATGCCGGAGCCCAGCTGCTGACCAACTGGATCGAGAGTCTGTAGAGATGACCGCGAAGCTTGAGCTGCTCCCCGCCGTCGACGTCCGCGCAGGGCAGGCCGTCCGCCTCGTCCATGGCGAGTCGGGTACGGAGACCTCCTATGGCTCCCCGCTGGAGGCCGCCCTGGCCTGGCAGCGGTCCGGCGCCGAGTGGCTGCACCTCGTCGACCTCGACGCCGCCTTCGGTACGGGCGACAACCGCGAGCTCATCGCGGAGGTCGCGCAGGCGATGGACATCAAGGTGGAGCTGTCGGGCGGCATCCGCGACGACGATTCGCTGGCGGCCGCGCTGGCCACGGGGTGCCGTCGGGTGAATCTGGGCACCGCCGCCCTGGAGACCCCGGAGTGGGTCGCCAAGGTCATCGCCGAGCACGGCGACAAGATCGCGGTGGGCCTGGACGTACGCGGCACGACGCTGCGCGGGCGCGGGTGGACGCGGGACGGCGGGGATCTCTACGAGACGCTTTCGCGACTCGATGCTGAGGGGTGCGCACGCTACGTAGTCACCGACATCAACAAGGACGGCACGCTCAAGGGCCCGAATCTGGAGCTGCTGCGCAACGTCTGCGGCCGTACCGACCGCCCGGTGGTCGCCAGCGGCGGGGTCTCCTCACTTGACGATCTGCGGGCACTTGCGACCCTGGTACCAGAGGGCGTCGAAGGCGCGATCGTCGGCAAGGCTCTCTACGCCAAGGCGTTCACCTTGGAGGAGGCTCTGGAGGCGGTCTCGTGAGCGATGTCCGGCGTTACGGCTCCGAGAATCAGTGGGAGCAGCGCTTCGGTTTTTCCCGCGCGGTCGAGCTGCCGAACGGCCTCGTCCTGGTCTCCGGCTGTACGTCGACCGTGAACGGCGGCATTGACGCCGGCGGCCCGTACGACCAGGCGATGGCCTCCTTCCGGGAGGCCTTCGACGTACTGAAGAAGGCGGGCCTCGGCCGCGAGGACGTGGTCCGCACCCGCATGTACATCACCCACGCCCGCGATGTCGACGAGGTCGGCCGGGCGCACAAGGAACTGTTCGGCGACGTGCTCCCCGCGGCGTCGATCATCGTCGTCTCCGGCTTCGTCGACCCCAGCCTGGTGGTCGAGGTCGAGGTGGAGGCGTACCGAGGAGAGAGCGATAACGGATGACCCTGGCGGTCCGAGTGATCCCCTGCCTGGACGTCGACGGCGGCCGGGTGGTGAAGGGCGTCAACTTCCAGAACCTGCGCGATGCGGGTGATCCGGTCGAGATGGCGAAGCTCTACGATGCGGAGGGCGCGGACGAGCTGACCTTCCTGGACATCACGGCGTCGAGCGGGGACCGGGAGACCACGTATGACGTGGTGCGGAGGACGGCTGAGCAGGTCTTTATCCCGCTGACGGTGGGGGGCGGGGTCCGTACGCCGGAGGACGTGGACAAGCTGCTGCGGGCTGGGGCCGACAAGGTCGGGGTCAATACGGCCGCCATTGCCCGGCCTGAGCTGATTCAGGAGATCGCGGAGCGGTTTGGGCGGCAGGTGCTGGTGCTGTCGGTGGATGCGCGGCGGACGTCGTCCGGGGCCTTCGAGGTGACTACGCATGGTGGGCGTCGGGGGACCGGGATCGACGCGGTCGAGTGGGCGCATCGGGCGGCGGAGTTGGGGGCGGGGGAGATCCTGCTCAACTCGATGGATGCGGATGGCACGAAGGACGGCTACGACACGGAGATGATCGCGGGGGTTCGGAAGCATGTGGCTGTGCCGGTGATTGCCAGCGGGGGCGCGGGGGCGCTGGCGGACTTTCCGCCGGCGATCGAGGCGGGGGCGGATGCTGTGCTGGCGGCGTCGGTCTTCCACTTCGGGGATCTGCGGATCGCACAGGTCAAGGAGACGCTGCGGGGGGCTGGGCACCCGGTCAGGTAGCGCTGCCGGCCGGCGGTCGGTCTCGGTGCGCTGCGGGCCCACCCGCCTGCCCGTTGCTGCCAGCAGTAAAAGGGGGTGGGCCCGCCAGGACCGGGTGGGCTCTTATGCCACCGGGGTGTCTGCTCGCTGTACTCGTTGCGTGCCAGTCGCCGTCCGGTACGAGCGGGACCACTCTGCCGTGGCCGCCCGGTCCGCCTTGTCCGACAGCACGAAGTAGTCCATCTGCGTCTGCTCAGGCGTGATGTCCAGGACGCCGTAGCCGTGCGAGTCCATGTCCAGCCACTTCACAT
This sequence comes from Streptomyces boninensis, assembly GCF_048572725.1. Classification (NCBI taxonomy): domain Bacteria; kingdom Bacillati; phylum Actinomycetota; class Actinomycetes; order Kitasatosporales; family Streptomycetaceae; genus Streptomyces; species Streptomyces boninensis. The sequence continues at coordinate 2,194,848 of NZ_CP183837.1, read as the reverse complement.
GGCGGTTGGCCGCCTTGATGGCCGTCTCCGCCACCACGGACACCGTGTCCGGGGCCACCCCAAGCACGTCATCCAGGTTGTCCGACGTCACCGACGTCACCACGAACTCCGTCGCCGCAGACCGCGACAGCGGATACGTAGCCGCCTTCACCGGGACATCGCACGCCCACGCCATATGGATATCCCCGGTCAGGAAGACCGTGTCCTTGATCCCGCGATCCGTGAGATGCGCCAGCAGCTCCCGCCGGTCATCCGTATAGCCGTCCCACTGGTCGACATTGATCGCCAGGCCGCCCTCCGGGATTTTGATCTGGAGCAGGTCCGCCAGCGGCTTCAGCAGGTGCGCGGGCAGTGACCCGAAGGCGACCGGGGAGATCATGACCTCATTGCCGACCAGCTTCCACTGCGCGTCCGAGTCCGCCAGGCCCGCCTTCAGCCAGTCCAGTTGCGCCCGCCCCGTGATCGTACGGTCCGGATCGTCCACGTCGCCGCTGCCGATGCCCACCTGCTGTGAGCGATACGAGCGCAGGTCCAGCAGATGCAGCTCCGCCAGCCGCCCGTAGCGCACCCGCCGGTACGTCGTGCCAGCCACCGACTGCCGGACCGGCATCCACTCGAAGTAGGCCTGTTTCGCCGCCGCCGCCCGTGCCGCCCAGTCGCCCTCCGCGCCCGGCGTGTGGTTCTCGGCGCCGCCGGACCAGGCGTCGTTGGCGAACTCGTGGTCGTCCCAGATGGCGATGATCGGGTGCGCGGCGTGCAGCGCCTGGAGGTCCGTGTCGCCCTTGTACGTGGCGTGCCGGGTCCGGTAGTCGGCGAGTGTCAGGATCTCGTGCGTGGGCTGGACCACGCGCAGCGGGGTGTCCGTCGCCGGGTACTCGCCCGTGGCGTATTCGTAGATGTAGTCGCCCAGGTGCAGGACTGCGTCGAGGTCGGCGCGCGCCGCGAGGTGGCGGTATGCCGCGAAGTAGCCGCCCTCCCAGTTGGCGCACGAGACCACCCCGAAGCGCAGGCCGTCTGGCGAGGCGTCCACCGCCGGGGCGGTGCGGGTGCGGCCCGTGGCCGACTGCGCGTCGCCCGCGCCGAAGCGGTACCAGTATGTCGTCGCCGGGCGCAGCCCCCGTACATCCGCCTTCACCGTGTGGTCGGCGGCGGCCCGTGCCGTCACGGTGCCCTTCGCGGCCACCTTCGCGAAGTTCTTGTCCTCCGCCAGCTCCCAGCTCACCTCGACGTCCGCGCCGGACACCGGTGTCACCCGCGTCCACAGCAGGACGCCGTCCGGGAGCGGGTCGCCGGACGCGACGCCGTGCAGGAAGGCCGGGCCCTCGGCGGCGTGCGCCGGGAGCGCGGCGGCGGCGAGCGGCGCGGCCAGCGCGGCGGTGGCGGCTGCGGCCTTCACGACCGTGCGGCGGCGGGGCAAATGGGACTCGGGAGTTGCGTGTTGACTGGTCACGGCGGATCAGGTTACTGGCAGGTACCCGCAACGGCCCCGGCAGGGGGGAAGATTCGCCCGGAATTCGCTTCTGGTTCGCGCGTGCTTGAGCCCCGGGAACGTACATCCACTACGTCCCCCGTCGCGGTGAACTTAAGACCGCCCCGGGCTGGCCGGTTCTAACCTGTGTCCATGACCGCGCTTACCGTGGAGCTGACCGACGCGGAGTTCGCCGAACTCCGCGCCGTCGCCGCCATGCGTGGCGTGCCGATCAGCTGTCTCGCGCACGCCATGCTGCTGGAGGGTGTGGAGCGGCGGCGGCTTCAGCGCCGGGAGCCGCGGCTGCCGGACTGGGAGCTCAGGGGTGACGCTCGCGGAGCGAGCTGACCAGCCGCGTCGCCACCGGCACCGGCACGCCGTGCCGTTCCGCCGCCCGCAGCAGCGCCCCGCCGATCGCGTCGAGTTCCAGCGGCCGCCCGGCCTCGGCGTCCCGCTGCATCGAGGACTTGGTCTCGTACGGCATCATCTCGAAGAGCCGCAGCACCTGTTCCACCGCCACCTCGGCCCCGCAGGCCCGCCCGGTCGCCACCGCCTCGGCCGCCAGCGCGCGCATCTCGTCGGCGTAGGTGGTACGGACATCGCCCACGGTCGCGGCGTAGCGGGTGGTGAGGAGCGCCGCGCAGGCGAGGAAGGACAGTTTGCGCCACAGGATCGTGGCCTCGTCCTCCTGCACCGCCGCCGTCGCGCCCGCGTCCTTCAGCAGCGCGGCCAGCTGCTCCACCCGCTCCCGCGGCGCCGTCGCGCTCGCCAGGTCGAGGTCGCAGAACGGGCTGCCGTGCTCGATCTCGCCCGGCGCGACCCGCGTCGATTCGACCCGGATCACGGAGGCGACGACCTGCGCCGGGTCGTAGCGCTCGCGCAGCACATCCATGTGCTCGACGCCGTTGAGCAGCGGCACGACAAGGCCGTCGCCCGGCGTCGGGGCGCGGTCGAGCGCGGCAGGCATCGCCGTGGCCTTGACCGTCACGAACAGGGCGTCCACCGGCTCGCGCAGCTCCGTATCGGCCTCGACGGCGGCGGTGAAGTCGCCGAAGTGTGCGCTGCGGACGCGGATGCCGCGGTCGCGGATGGCGGCCGCGGTCTCGCCGCCCGCGAGGCAGGTGACGCGGTGGCCCGCGCGGGCGAACAGGCCCGCGAGCAGGCCACCGACGCCGCCCGGGCCGAGCACGGCTATGTGGCTGGGGTTGTTCATTGACTCAGTCAAGCGCCTTTGCGGGCGGCCCGCAAGAACTCCTTGTTCATGTTGGTGATGGAGACGAGCGGGATGCCCTTCGGGCAGGCCGTCGCGCACTCACCGGTGAGCGTGCAGCCGCCGAAGCCCTCGTCGTCCATCTGCGCCACCATGTCCAGCACCCGCGACTCACGCTCGGGCGCGCCCTGCGGCAGTACGTTGAGGTGGTTGACCTTGGCCGAAGTGAACAGCATCGCCGCCCCGTTCGGGCACGCCGCCACGCAGGCGCCGCAGCCGATGCACTCGGCGTGCTCGAAGGCGAAGTCCGCGTCCGGCTTCGGCACGGGCGTGGCGTGCGCCTCCGGGGCGGCGCCGGTCGGCGCGGTGACGTAACCCCCGGCCTGGATGATGCGGTCGAAGGCCGACCGGTCCACGACCAGGTCCTTGATGACCGGGAACGCGGCCGCCCGCCACGGCTCGATGTCGATCGTGTCGCCGTCCTTGAAGGACCGCATGTGCAGTTGGCAGGTGGTGGTGCGCTCCGGGCCGTGCGCGTCGCCGTTGATGACGAGCGAGCAGGCGCCGCAGATGCCCTCGCGGCAGTCGTGGTCGAAGGCGACGGGGTCCTCGCCCTTGAGGATCAGCTCCTCGTTGAGGGTGTCGAGCATCTCCAGGAAGGACATGTCCTGGCTGATCCCGTCCACCTCATACGTGGACATGCCGCCTTCGGCGTCGGTGTTCTGCTGCCGCCAGACGCGCAGGTTGAGCTTCATGCGTAGCTCCGCTGGGTGGGGTGGACGTACTCGAAGACCAGGTCTTCCTTGTGGAGGGTCGGGGCCTCGCCCGTACCCGTGAACTCCCAGGCGGCCGCGTACGAGAACTCCTCGTCCCGGCGCTCCGCCTCGCCGTCCGGGGTCTGCGACTCCTCGCGGAAGTGGCCGCCGCAGGACTCGGCGCGGTGCAGCGCGTCGAGGCACATCAGCTCGGCCAGCTCCAGGTAGTCGACGATGCGATTCGCCTTCTCCAGGGACTGGTTGAACTCCTCGCCGGTGCCAGGGACCTTGATCCGGCGCCAGAACTCCTCGCGGATCTGCGGGATCCGGTCGAGGGCTTTCCGCAGCCCCTCGTCCGTACGGGCCATGCCGCAGAACTCCCACATCAGCTCGCCGAGTTCGCGGTGGAAGGAGTCGGGGGTGCGGTCGCCGTCGACGGCGAGGAGGAGGTGGAGCCGGTCCTCGGTGTCGGCGATGGTCTCCTGGACGGCCGGGTGGTCGGGGGTGACGGTCTCGGCGTGCGGGTTCCGGGCGAGGTAGTCGTTGATCGTGGCCGGCAGGACGAAGTAGCCGTCGGCCAGGCCCTGCATCAGCGCCGAGGCGCCGAGGCGGTTGGCGCCGTGGTCGGAGAAGTTCGCCTCGCCGATCGCGAAGAGGCCGGGGATGGTCGTCTGCAGGTCGTAGTCCACCCACAGCCCGCCCATCGTGTAGTGCACGGCCGGGTAGATCCGCATGGGCACCTGGTACGGATCCTCGTCGGTGATCCGCTGGTACATGTCGAAGAGGTTGCCGTACTTCGCCTCGACCGCCTTCCGCCCCATCCGCTCGATGGCGTCGGCGAAGTCGAGGTACACGCCCTGGCCGCCGGGGCCGACGCCGCGGCCCTCGTCGCAGACGTTCTTCGCGGCGCGGGAGGCGATGTCGCGCGGCACCAGGTTGCCGAAGGACGGGTAGATCCGCTCCAGGTAGTAGTCGCGCTCGGCCTCGGGGATCTGGTTCGGCGGGCGGTCGTCGCCGCGCTCCTTCGGGACCCAGATGCGGCCGTCGTTGCGGAGGGACTCCGACATCAGCGTCAGCTTCGACTGGTGGTCGCCGGTGCGCGGGATGCAGGTCGGGTGGATCTGGGTGAAGCACGGGTTGGCGAAGTGGGCGCCGCGGCGGTGCGCCCGCCAGATGGCGGTCGCGTTGGAGTTCATGGCGTTCGTGGAGAGGTAGAAGACGTTGCCGTAGCCGCCGCTCGCCAGCACGACCGCGTCCGCGAAGTACGTGTCGATCTTCCCGGTGATCAGGTCGCGGGCGACGATGCCGCGGGCCTTCCCGTCCACGACGATCAGGTCGAGCATTTCGGTGCGCGGATGCATCTCGACATTGCCGGCCGCGATCTGGCGGCTGAGCGCCTGGTATGCGCCGAGGAGCAGCTGCTGGCCGGTCTGGCCGCGGGCGTAGAACGTGCGCGAGACCTGGACGCCGCCGAAGGAGCGGGTGTCGAGGAGGCCGCCGTACTCGCGGGCGAAGGGGACGCCCTGCGCCACGCACTGGTCGATGATCTCGACGGAGATCTGGGCGAGGCGGTGCACGTTGGACTCGCGGGCGCGGAAGTCGCCGCCCTTCACCGTGTCGTAGAAGAGGCGGTGGATGGAGTCGCCGTCGTTGCGGTAGTTCTTCGCCGCGTTGATGCCGCCCTGGGCGGCGATGGAGTGGGCGCGGCGGGGGGAGTCCTGGTAGCAGAACTGGACGACGTGGTAGCCCTGCTCGGCGAGGGTGGCGCCGGCGGAGCCGCCGGCCAGGCCCGTACCGACGACGATCACGGTGTGCTTGCGGCGGTTGGCCGGGTTGACCAGCTTCGCCTCGAAGCGGCGGGTGTCCCAGCGCTCGGCGACGGCCCCGCCCGGAGCCGCGGAGTCGGCGATCGGGTCGCCGGTTGCGTAGTCGGTGTAGTCGGTCATGTCAGCTCACGACTCCCGTCATGACTCCGATGGGTACGGAGATGAACCCCGCCGTCAGGACCACGGCGAGGCCGGTGGACAGCGCCTTCGACACCCGGCCGCCGTAGCCGAGGGTGTGCGAGGCCGCCCAGAACCCGTGCTGGATGTGGAATCCGAGGGCGGTCATCGCGACGAGGTAGATGACGTTGCCGTACCAGGTCGAGAAGGTGTCGATGACGTTCTGGTACGGGCGCAGATGCTCGTACCCGTCCGGGTGCACGGTGCCCGTCGTCAGGTCGAGGAGGTGCCAGACGATGAAGAGGGCGAGGATGATGCCGCCCCAGCGCATGGTGCGGGTGGCGTAACTGGCCTTCGGCTTCGCGTGGACGTACTTGCTCGGGCGCGCCTTGATGTCGCGGCGGCTGAGCTGGTACGCGGAGACCGCGTGCGCGATCACGGCGGCCACGAGGACGATCCGCAGCAGCCAGAGGGCCCACTCGTAGTGGAGCACCGGCTCGCCCATGGTGCGCAGCCAGCGGGCGTAGTGGTTCATATCGTCGGGGCCGAAGAAGATCTTCAGGTTCCCGACCATGTGCGCGACCAGGTAGAGCAGCATGATCACGCCGCTGACCGCCATGACCGTCTTCTTGCCGAGGGTGGACTTCCACAGCAGCTCGGGGGTGGACGGGCGGCGGTCCGACTTCGTTGCCAGTGCCATGGAAATTGACGGTAGATTCGGAGCCTGCCATACGTCCAAGACATGATTCCGCTGTATTCGATAGGCTCTGCCTATGCAGCTGCATCAGCTCCGCTACTTCGCGGCGGTCGCCGACACCCGGCACTTCACCCGCGCCGCCGAGCGCGAGCATGTCGCGCAGCCCTCGCTGTCGCAGCAGATCCGGGCGCTGGAGAAGGAGCTGGGGGCGGAGCTCTTCCACCGGGCGCGCGGCCATATCGGGCTGACGGACGCGGGGGAGGCGCTGCTGCCGCTGGCGCGCCGGATCCTCGCCGATACGGAGACGGCGCGGCGCGAGGTGCAGGAGGTGGCGCAGCTGCGGCGGGGGCGGGTGCGGCTGGGGGCGCCGCCGAGTCTGTGCGCGTCGGTGGTGCCGGATGTGCTGCGGGACTTCCACGCCGAATACCCGGGCGTCGAGCTGGTGGTGCACGAGGACGGGTCGCAGGACCTGGTGCGCGAGCTCGCGGCGGGCGAGCTGGATCTGGCGCTGATCATCACGCCGCTGGCGGGGCAGGGCCCGGTGCTGTCCACGTCGCAGCTGCTGCGGGAGGACCTGGTGGTGGTGTCCTCGGCGGACGGCCCCGCGCCGGTGGCGCGGAAGCACATCCGGGTGGGGGATCTGCGCGGGCGGCCGATGGTGATGTTCCGGCGGGGGTACGACCTGCGGGACTTCACCCTGGCGGCGTGCCGGGAGGCCGGTTTCGAGCCGGAGTTCTCGGTGGAGGGCGGGGAGATGGACGCGGTGCTCGGTTTCGTACGGGCCGGGCTGGGGGTCGCGGTGGTGCCGCGGATGGTCGCGGAGCGGAGTGGGCTGCGGGCCACGCCGTTCGCGGCGCCCGGGCTGCACCGGACGATCTCGCTGGCGCACCGCGGCGATGTGTCGCCGCCGCGGGCGGCGCGGGAGCTGAGCCGGCTGCTGCGGGCGGGCCTGCGGCCCTGAGTCAGGCGAACGCGACCCGGAACAGCGCCCCGCCGCCGGGCGCCGCATGCGCCGTGAGCTCCGCGTCGTGCGACCGCGCGATCTGCCGCGCCATCGCCAGACCCAGCCCGGACCCGGGCAGCGCCCGTGCATTGTGGGCCCGGTAGAAGCGGTCGAAGACGTGCGGGAGGTCCGCCGGGTCGATGCCGGGGCCGTGGTCGCGGACCGTCAACTCCAGCCCGCCGGACGGCAGCAGGCGCAGTGTCGTCTCCACCGGGCCGCCCGATGGCGAGAACTTCGCCGCGTTGTCCAGCAAGTTGGACAGCATCCGGCTCAGCCGGGCCGGCACCCCCGACACCAGCACCTCCTCCGCCGCGGGGTCGACCGACACCGTAAAAGCAACTCCTGGCCAGTGCTCTCCCGCCGTCCCCACGGAGTGGGACAGCAGCCCGGCCAGGCGCACGTGTTCCACCGACTGATGGGGCTCCTCGTCCCGCGCCAGGTCGATGAGGTCGTTCACCATCGTGGTCACTTCGCGCAGCTGCCGCGACAGCGCACCGGCCGCGCGTGCGCGCTGCTCCGGTGTGAGGTGGTCGGCCCGCGCCAGCAGGTCGGCGTTGGTGCGCAGCGCTGTGAGCGGGGTGCGCAGCTCGTGCGAGGCATCCGCCACCAGCCGACGCTGGGCGGTCAGCGACTCCTCCAGCGCATCCAGCATCGTATTGATGGTGACCGCGAGCCGCGTGATCTCGTCGTCCCGGCCTCGGCCCGCCGGCCGCGCCGTCGGCAGCTCGATCCGATGACCGGCGTCCCGCGTGGCCGTGATCCGTTCCGCCGTCGCCGTCAGCCGCGTGACCGGCGCCAGGCCCGTACGCGAGACCCAGTAGCCCAGCAGCGCCGCCAGCGGCACGCCCGCGCCGCCGACCAGCGCCAGCAGGCCCGTTGCCTGTCGCTCGGCCTTGGTGAGGGCGTCGGAGCGGAGGGCCACCTGCATGGCCATGCCGTTGCCCGCGGGGGTGCTGAGGACCCGGACCGGGTGGCCGTCGACCGTGGCCGCGCGGTAGTACGGGGCGCGGTCGCCGGCCGCGACCTCGCGGTCGGCCTCCCGTACGGGCAGCAGGTACTTCTCGCCCGGGTCCTTCGCCGGATCGGCCGGTACGAGCTGCGCGCAGGCCGGCGCCGCCAGGTACTGGCACTGGTCCGCCTGCACCCCCGGCCCGTCGCCGCGGTGCTGCTGCAGCGCGAGGGTGGCGGACTGGGTCAGGCGGAGGTTGAACTGGCGGTCGAGCGTGTAGTGGATGACCAGGTACGCACCCGCGCAGACGGCCAGGGCCACCGCGGCCACCGCGGCGGATGCGGTCAGCGCCAGCCGGCGCCGCAGGGGCGGGCGGGCCCGGCTCACCGGCCCGCCTCCGGCTCGTCGAAGCGGTAGCCGACGCCGTGCACGGTGTGGACCAGGCGGTCCGCGCCGCCCGACTCCAGCTTGCGGCGCAGGTAGCCGATGTACACGGCGAGGGAGTTGGAGTCGGGGCCGAGGTCGCGGCCCCACACCCAGCGCATGATCGTCTCGCGCTCCAGGACCTGCCCCGGGTGCTGCAGAAAGAGCTCCAGCAGCGCCCATTCCGTACGCGTGAACTCCAGCCGCCGCCCGTCGCGCACCGCCCGCCGCCCCTCCGGATCCACCACCAGATCCGCGAAGCGCCACGGCTCGCCCTCGCCCCCGGCCCCCTCCGCCGGACCGGCCCGGCGCAGCAGGGCCCGCAGCCGCGCGGTGAGCTCGTCGAGCGCGAACGGCTTCACCAGGTAGTCGTCCGCGCCCGCGTCCAGGCCGTCGACCCGGTCGCTGATCGCGTCGAGCGCGGTGAGGACGAGGATCGGCGTACGGTCCCCGAGCGCGCGGAGGTGGCGGCACAGGGCCAGGCCGTCCATGACCGGCATCATCACGTCCAGCACCAGCGCGTCCGGGTCCCAGGCGGGGATCTCGGCCAGCGCGGCATGCCCGTCACCCGCCGTGCGCACGGCGAAGCCGTCCACCGTGAGGCCGTCCTCGACGGCGGCGCGCACCTCCGGGTCGTCGTCGACGAGGAGGATGCGGGGCCGGTCGTGCATGTCGTTCATGGGGCAAGACTGCCAAATCGGTTCTTAGAACCCTCTTAGGGCGCTCGCGGAGTGTGCCGCCCATGGACACACCACTGTCAGTCGTGATCGGCGCCGGAGGCACCGGCGGCCACATCTACCCGGGCCTGGCGCTCGCCGAGGCGCTGCGGCGGTACGAGCCAGGGGCGCGGATTTCGTTCGTCGGCACGGAGCGAGGTCTTGAGACCCGGCTCATACCTGAGGCGGGCTATCCGCTGCACACCGTCGACATGATCCCGTTCGACCGGTCCCTGGGCGCCAAGCGCTTCACCCTCCCGGCCGCCCTGCTGCGGTCGGGCGCCAGGTGCCGGAGCATCCTGCGGGCGCAGGACGCGCAGGTCGCCGTGGGCATGGGCGGCTACCCCAGCGCACCCGTGATCCTCGGGGCCCGGATGGCGGGCCTGCCCAGCGTCGCGCACGAGTCGAACGCGGTGCCCGGGCGCGCCAACGCCTTCGCCGCCCGCCTCACACCGCACGTGGCGCTCGCCTTCGAGGCGAGCGCCCTGCATCTGCCCGCCTCCGCGCAGCCGGAGGTCACCGGGATGCCGCTCTCCGGACCGCTCTCCTCCCTCGACCGGGAGGCGGTACGGGACGAGGCCCGGCGGGCGCTGGGGGTGCCCGCGGGCGTGCGCCTGGTCCTCTTCAACGGCGGCAGCCTCGGCGCCGCCCGGCTCACCGAGGCGGCGCTGGGGCTCGCCGAGCGATGGCAGGGGCGCGGGGACGTACGGCTGCTGATCAAGACCGGACCCGCCCGCATCGAGGACGCCCGGCAGCGGCTGCTCGCCGGTGGGGGACGGGTCGCGGCCGCGGTGCCGTACCTGGACCGGATGGATCTCGCCTATGCCGCGGCCGACCTCGTCGTCTGCCGGGCCGGTTCGGCGACCGTCGCCGAACTGGCGACGGTCGGGATGCCGGCGGTGCTGGTGCCGTACCCGCACGCCCCCGGCGATCACCAGACGCACAACGCGCGCGTCCTCACCGAGTCCGGCGGCGGCGTGCTGCTGCCCGACGAGGCGACGACGGCCGAGGCCCTCGACGCGGTGGTCCGGCCGCTGCTGGAGGAGCCGCTGAAGCTGCGCGCGATGTCGTACGCGGCGGCTGCCGCCGGCGCGAACGGGCGGCACTCGCGGGCCGCCGACCGGCTGGCCCAGAAGGTGCTGCGCCTGGCCGGCGGCCGCTTCGCACGGCTCGCGGATGACACCCGACCCACCCACATCACCAAGGAGCACTCATGACCTTCTTCAACGGCCGTACCGTCCTCGTCACCGGCGCGGAGGGCTTCATCGGCTCGACGCTCGTCGATCTGCTGCTCGCGGAGGGCGCGCGGGTGCGCGCCTTCGTGCACTACAAGCCGTACGCGGAGAAGGGCAATCTCAAGCATCTCGCCGGTGATCCGCGGGTCGAGCTGATGGCGGGCGACGTCCGCGATCCGGGCCGGGTCATGGACGCCGTCGAGGGCTGCGACACCGTCTTCCACCTGGCCGCGCTGATCGGCATCCCGTACAGCTACGACTCCCCGGGCGCGTACGTCGCCGTCAACGTCACGGGTACGGAGAACATCGCCGAGGCATGCCGGCGGCACGGCGTCCGGCGCCTCGTCCACACCTCCACGAGCGAGGTCTACGGGACCGCGCTGACCGCGCCCATCGCCGAAGACCACCCGCTGCAGCCGCAGTCCCCGTACTCGGCCTCGAAGATCGGCGCCGACATGATGGCGCTGTCGCACTTCCACGCCTTCGAGCTGCCGGTCGCGGTGGTGCGCCCGTTCAACACCTACGGCCCGCGGCAGTCCGCCCGCGCCGTCATCCCGACGATCCTGGCCCAACTGCACGCGGGCGCCCGCGAGCTGCGCCTGGGATCGCTGACCCCGACCCGCGACTTCACCTACGCGACGGACACCGCCCGCGGCTTTCTCGCGGTGGCGCAGAGCGACCGGGCGGTGGGCGAGGTGGTGAACCTCGGCAGCGGCCAGGAGATCGCGATCGGCGAGCTGGCGGAGCGGCTGATCGCGGCGAGCGGGAAGGACGCGGAGATCGTGGTGGACGAGGCGCGCCTGCGCCCGTCGGGGAGCGAGGTCCACCGCCTGCTGTCGGACAACTCCCGGGCGCGGGAGTGGGCGAGCTGGAAGCCGGAAGTCGACCTGGACGAGGGCCTGCGGCGGACCTCGGCGTGGGTGGCGGAGAACCTGGACCTGTTCGCCCCGGAGCGATACGCGGTGTGAGGCCCGGGCGGGCGCCTGTCGTGAGACAGCCGCCCGCCCACTCAGCTCAGTACTTCAACCCGTGCCCATACGGGTACAGCACCTCGCCACCCTCCACCGACCGGACGGTCACCGGCAGCTTCCCCCTCGGCGACACCTCGCCGAAGAGCACCCCGACCGCCGTCTCCAGCGACGTCACACCGAAGTTGCACGTCGTCAGATACGCCGGCACCGACGGGAAGCGGCGGATGTCGTACGGGACGCCGACCCCCAGCACCACCACCGGCTTACCCGTGCCGAGCAGCGCCTGGACCAGCACCGCCTGCGCCTTGCCCTTGTCCGTGGCGTTGGCCAGCGCGTGGCTGCTCACGACCACCAGGTCGGCCTGAGCCGCCGCGGCGACGGCCTCGTCGATCTTCGCCTGCGCCGGCACCGAGCCGGTCTCCAGCGTGGTGACCGTCTGGCCCCGCGCCGTCAGGCTCTGCCCGATCGCCGTCGTGGCCGGGACGCCCCACCCGGTGACCAGGACCTTCCGCTGCTGCTTCGGCAGCGGGAGCAGGTCACCAGAATTCTTCACCAGCGTCACCGTAGGACGGGTGATCCTCACCGCCTCCGCCGTGTGCGACGAGCTCCCGACCACCCGCTCCGCCCGGTTGACGCTGACGTACGGGTCCCCGTACAGCCCCTGCCGCAGCTTGTGCGCCAGGATCCGTACGACCGAAGCCTCCAGCCGCTTCTCGGTGATGTCGCCGCCGCGCACCGCGGCCGTCACCGCCGCCACCGCCGTGTCCATCTGCGGCGCCAGCACCAGCATGTCCGCGCCCGCCTGGAAGGCCCGTACCGGCGCCACGTCCGGCGGGAACTCGCCCGCCGCGCCCTGCATGTCGAGCGCGTCGGTGACGATCAGGCCCTTGAAGCCGAGCTCGTCGCGGAGCAGGCCGGTGAGGATCTTGTGGGACATCGTGGCCGGGGCGCCGCTGTCGTCCAGCGACTTCACCACGATGTGGGCGGTCATTATCGTTTCGAGGCCGGCGGCGATCGCCGCGCGGAACGGCGGCAGGTCGATGGCGTCGAGCTCGGCCCTGGTGTGCTTGATCTCCGGGAGGCCGAAGTGGCTGTCGACGGCCGTGTCGCCGTGGCCGGGGAAGTGCTTGGCCGCCGAGGCGACGCCGCCGCGGTCGTGGCCGAGGACGGCGGCCGCGGCCATTGGGGCGGCCAGCTTCGCCTCGTCGCTGAAGGAACGTACTCCTATGGCGGTGTTGTCCGGGTTGAGGTTCACGTCCGCGCACGGGCCGTAGTTCTGGTTGATGCCGACCGCGGCCAGTTCGCGGGCGGTGATCTCCGCGGAGCGGTAGGCGTGGGCTAATGAGCGGCCCGAGCCCAGGGCCATGTTGCCGGGGAACTGGGTGGCGGGGGCGGGCATGCGGGTGACGCGGGCGCCGCCCTCCTGGTCGGTGGAGATGACCAGCGGGGTGGCGGCGGGGGCGTCGAGGGCGGCCTTCTGCAGGCCGTTGGTGAGGCCCGCGATCTGGCGTACGCCGGTCATGTTGACGCCGCGGGTGGCGAAGAGAATTACGGCGCCCGGCTGGTATTTGGCGATCACCTCGGCCGGGGTGTTTACCCCGTAAAGGCGGCGGTTGAAGGCCTGCGCGGTGGCGTCGACGGCGTCGGCCGCGGTGCCGCCGACCTCGACCACGAAAAGCTGCCCGATTTGCTGCTCAATGGTCATTCGGCGGGCCAGCGCCCTGGCCCGGGAGGTGTACGAATCGGCCGCGGCGGTGGACGGGCCCGTCATGCCCGCGGTGATGGCGGCGCCTGCGAATCCGGCGAGGACATGTCTGCGAGAAGGCATGAGATCGCTCCTTAGCGAGTACGCGTGCGTGTGCCCTACGGCTGTGCAGCGGGGGGTGGTGGCTGCCGGCTCGGGTCTGCTCCCCCGTGTGGCCGCCAAGGAGAACTCGGCCGCAAATCTGGCAGCGGGTTCTTGGTCATGTCAATGCGTCTGCGCCCTAAACGGGTAAATCGGATCTTGTCCGAGAAGGCCGGGTTATTGCGCTGCAACTCGCCGGTGACCAAGCGGAATTCATGTGTGGGGCTGATGTGATGAGCTTGTAATCAGAGGCTGCAGACCTCTAGCGTTGCGTCCGTTCGAGAACCGAACACCGCAGCGCCGTACCGCCGAATCCTGCCCACGGCACCTGCGGCTCCCCCGGCAGCAACAGCTCACCGCCAGGGCAGGAGCGGGGGACCCACCTTCGCCGTTCCGTCCCCGGACGGCTTGGGGTGAAGCCGCCCGTCATCAGTGCAGCGCGGCCGGGCTATCTCCAGCCCGAACCCGACAGCTCACCTCGCAGGCGTAGGGAGAAGGAGAGCTCACTCCATGACGTCTGCGATAGGCCGTCACCGCGCCCACCGCAAGCCGAGCACCGCCCGCCGCTACGCCGCCCGCGCCGCCGCCGGCGGCGCCACCCTCGCCCTCCCGATCGTGGGTTACTCCGCCACCGGCGCCCTCGCCGCGGAGTCCACCTACACGGTCGAGGCCGGGGACACGCTCTCCACGATCGCCGCCGACGAGGACGTCGACGGCGGCTGGAAGGCCCTCTACGAGAAGAACAAGTCCGTCATCGGCGACGACCCGAACATGATCCAGGTCGGCGACAAGCTGTCCCTGGACACGGGCGACTCCGGCTCCAGCACGGACGCCTCCAATGCCTCGTACGGCACCGGCACCTCCACCGAGGAGGCCGACGCCGTCCTCCCGGTCTCCGACGCCAACCCGACGGCGAAGTTCGAGCAGGCGGGCGGCACCTGGTCCTCCGGCGAGCACAGCGGCCAGGACTGGTCCGTACCCACCGGCACGAAGGTCAAGGCCGCCATCGGCGGCGAGGTCGTCACGGCCGGCTACGACGACTCGTTCGGCTACGAGGTCGTCATCAAGCACGCCAGCGGCGACTACCAGCAGTACGCCCACCTGTCGCAGATCGACGTGAAGGTGGGCGAGAAGGTCGGCACCGGCGACCGCATCGCCCTGTCGGGCGCGACGGGCAACGTCACCGGTCCGCACCTGCACTTCGAGGTCCGCAAGACCGCCGAGTACGGCTCCGCGGTGGACCCGATCTCGTGGCTTGCCGACCATGGGGTGAAGGCGAACTCCTGAGTCGTAGCGGCTCCTGAAAGGCCCGGGCCGGGTGGTGGTCCGGGCCTTTTCGCTGCCGAGTTGTGCAAGAAAAGTTGCGCAAGACATATTGTGCAACTTTCCTTGCCTATCTACGGTGTTGGCGTGCCCTCTCGCATCACTGAACTGGCCAAGCTCAAGGCCTTCACACATCCGTTGCGTATCGACCTGTACCGGCTGCTGCGGCTGCGCGGTGCGGCCACGGCCTCGCAGCTGGCCGAGGAGGTCGACCAGGCGGTGTCGCTGGTCAGCTATCACCTGCGCAAGCTGCACGAGCACGGCTTCATCCGGGACCTGCCCGATCGCGCGCGGGACGGGCGGGAGCGCTGGTGGGGCGTTACGGAGCAGGGTTTCGCGTTCCACGCCAAGGACTTCGACGAGACCCCCGAGGGCGTCGCCGCGCTGGCCGGAGTGACCCGCGAGGTGCTGGCGACCCGCACGGCGCAGTACCGCAACTTCCTCGACCAGCAGGCCGGCTGGGGCAAGGAGTGGACCCGGGCGCACTTCAGCTCGGAGGCCATGGCCCGGCTGACGGCGGCCGAGCTGCAGGAGGTGGCCGACGAGGTCGCGGCGCTCGCCGACCGGTGGGTGGAGCGGGGCAGGGCCGCCGAGGCGGCCGGCGACACCGAGGGGCGGGAGGCCGTCGCGTTCCATCTGTACGGGTTTCCGGTGCGGCCGTGAGCGGGATAGGCGTGAGGGCCGTCGGGGCCGGGGCGCCCCGGCCCGCCTATCGCGACGCCAACGTGCTGCGCTGGCTGTCCGCGTACACGCTGTCGCTGATCGGCGACGGGGTCTACTTCGTCGCGCTCGCCTGGACGGCGGCGAAGGTGGCCGGACCGGCGCAGGTCGGGCTGGTGATGGCGGCCGGTTCGGTGCCGCGGGCTGCGCTGATGCTCTTCGGCGGGGTGTTCGCGGATCGGTTCGGGCCGCGGCGGCTGGTCATCGGCAGCGATGCCGCGCGGTGCCTGATCATGTTCGCGCTGGCCGCGGCTATTGCGCTGCTGGCGCCCGGGCTGTGGCTGCTGGTGGTGGTGGCGCTGGTCTTCGGGGCGGTGGACGCGATGTTCGTGCCGGCTGTCGGTGCGCTGCCGCCGCGGGTGGCGCCGGCTTCGGAGCTGGCGCGGGTGGTCGGGATGCGCGGGCTGGCGATGCGGATCGGCAACAACATGGTCGGTCCGGGGCTCGGTGGCGCGGTGATGGCGGCGACCGGGTCGGCGGGGGCGTTCACCGTGGCGGGGGCGCTGTTCGCGTTCTCGCTGCCGTTGCTGGTGGCGGTGCGATTGGCGCCGTTGGCGCCCGTGCAGGGGAAAGGTGAGGCCGTCGCGGTCGGGGTGGAGGTCGCACCCGGGGCCGAGGCCGCGACCGCGGCGGATGTCGCTACCGGGTCGCGAGGCGCGTGGCGCGATCTCGTCGAGGGGCTGCGTTACGCCCGCCGGCACCCCGTCGTCGGGCCGCTGCTGCTGTCGGGTGCGCTGAGCGAGTTCGGGCTGTCCGGGCTGTTCAACGTCGGGATGGTGCTGCTTGCCGCCGACCGCGGCTGGGGTGCGGGCGGGCAGGGGGCGCTGATCGCGTGTCTCGGCATCGGTTCGGCGGCGAGTGCGGCGCTGCTCGCCGTCAAGGGGCGGCTGCCGCGCGCCGGTGCCGTACAGAACGGCACTTTGCTCATCGGCTCGCTCACCCTCGGCGCGGTGGCGCTCGCGCCCTCGCTGCCGTGGGCCGCCGCGCTCATGGCCGTCGGCGGCGCCGTGTGCGGCATCTGCGGCGGCCTGGCCCAGGCGCTCATCCAGACCTCCGCCGACCCGCACTACATCGGCCGCGTCACCTCACTGATGGGCCTTACGGGCCTGGGCATCGCGCCGATGTGCTACCCGCTCGTCGGCGCCGCTGTCGGGCTCTGGGGGCCGACGCCGGTCTTTCTCGCCGGGGCGGGGTTCAGCTGCCTCGGTGCGGTGGTCGGGCTGTCGGCGGCGGCGGTACGGAGGGCGGAGCTGCCGCGGGCGGGGGAGGAGTTGGCGGCCTAGCGGCGGGGGTCATGGCCGCGCGTGTCCGGCGGGCGTGTCCAGGTGGTGCTGCGCGAAAAGCCGGGTCAGCGGGTGGAAGCCATAGTGGCCCGGCGCGTCCGAGCGCAGGAGCTGGGCGTCTACTAGGCGTTCGAGGGACTCCTCCGCCGTGTCCAGGTCCGTGCCCGTGGCGGCCGCCGCCTGGCGCGCGTCCAGCGCGTCGCCCACCGCGGCCAGCAGCGGCAGCGCCCGCGCCGCCCGCCGGTCGGCCGCGTCGCCCGCGAGCAGTTCCCGGTAGCCGGAGTCCAGGGTGGCCCGTACCGCCAGGTCCGCATAGCTGAGCTCGTCCAGGCGGCGGCGGGGGTCGGCGAGGCGGGCGGCCAGGGCCGCCACCGGCCAGGCGGGGCGGGCCGCGAGCCGGGCGCCCGCGATCCGCAGGGCGAGGGGGAGGTGGCCGCACAGCCGGGCCACCGTCTCCGCCGCGGCCGGGTCGGCGGCCGTCCGCGTCGTGCCGGCGTAGGCGCTGAGCAGCGCCAGCGAGGCGGCGGGAGTGAGCAGCGGGACGTGCAGGTGGACGGCCCCGTTGACCACCGCGAGCGCGCGGCGGCAGGTGACCACGGCCGCGCAGTGCGGACCCGTGGGGAGCAGCGGGCGGACCTGGGCGGCGTCGTGGGCGTTGTCGAGGACGATCAGCAGCCGCTGCCGCGCGGCCAGTTCGCGGTAGCGGGCGGCGGCCTCGGCCTCGTCGGCGGGGGGCGGGCCGGGGGCGCCGAGCGCGTGCAGCAGCTGGTGCAGGGCACGGGCCCGGGGGAGAGGGCGTTCGCCGGGGATCGTGCCGCGCAGGTCGACGTACAGCCGGTGGTGCGGAAAGTGCTCGCCGAGCCGGTGCGCCACCTGGATGGCCAGGGCGGACTTGCCCACACCTGCGGGCCCGTGCAGCGCCACGGTCGTGCCGTGCCAGGCGGTGGTGTCGGACAGGAGGGTCGTCAGGTCCGACAACTCCCGCTCGCGGCCCACCAGGCGCGGGGGGTCGGGCGGGAGCTGGTGGGGTACGGGCGGCGGGGCGGCGTCTTGGGCGGGGGTCCGGCTCCGGCGGGCGCGGGCCTGGCTCGGGTCCTGGCTCGAGTCCCGACCTGCGTCCTGGCTCGGGTCCTGGCTGGAGTCCCGACCTGCGTCCTGGCTCGGGCCCTGGCTGGAGTCCCGGCCCAAGTCCCGCCCCCGGCCCGCCTCCGCGCCACTGGCCGTACGCACCCGCCGCGACTCCTCCACCCGGTCCCGTGCCGTCGCCAGCATCCCGACCTCCGGTCCGGTCGCCCCGAGCAGCCGGATGAGCACGTCGAACCGGTCCGTCGGCGGCAGGTTCTGCCCCCCGAAATAGCCGCCGATCGCCCCGCGGGACCACCCCGTGCGCTCCGCCAGCTGGCGGAAAGTCAGCGGCGCCGCGCCATCGCGGCGGGCCGCACGGCGGCGCAACCGGCGCAGCACGGCCGCGAGTTCGGCCAGCGTGCGTACCCCCTCCAGGTCGTGCAGTACGGCCGCCACTTGGGCGCCATTGCGGCGCGCTCGGTCAGCGCCCTGTGCCACGTCTTCCTCCCCCGTACTGCGGCGGTGCTGTGCGCGGTGACCCGTTCGTGGTCACCGTCCGGGGCTGTCCGGCGGCGTCCGTTCTCTCCGGCTGCCGTGCGGGGCCCTCTGCCAGCATCCGGAGCGTGCCGCCCCGAGCCGGTGGCGACCGCCGGAACCTCAGGCGGAACGCCACCCGGGATTCGACGGGCACGGGGCGGCGGATAGGCCGGATTTCGCCATTTGAGACAGCGCCGTAGAGGAGGGAGTCGGTCACCGTGATCCAGAATCGTGACGAGGACCTGCTGCCGGCCGCTGACCGGCGACCGCCCTCCGCCTGGCTGCACTTCGGGCTGGAGCCCGGCGCCGGAATGCTGCCGCGCACGCTGGCCGGACTCCGTACGCTCGCGGCCGACTTGCTCGCCGATGGCGACGTGGCCGACTTCTTCTTCGTACGCAAGGTGCCCGGGCTGCGGGTGCGCTTCCGGTGTGCGGAGGGGCGGGCGGATGCCGTCGATGAGCGGGTGTGTGCGGTGTTGTCCCGGTGGGAGCTGGATGGGGTCGTGGCCGGGTGGTGTGGTGGGGCGTACGAGCCGGAGGAGTTCCTGTTCGGCGGGCCGGTGTCCATGGCGCATGTGCATCGGGTGTTCACCGCGGACTCGACGGCGTGGCTCGGCTTTCACGCGCTGGCGGGCTCCGGCGGCGGGCCCGGCCCCGTCTGGGCCATGTCGCTGCGCATGATCCGCGGGCTCCTCGACGGGCTCGGCATCGTCGGCTGGGAGGACCTCGACGTCTGGGACCGGCTGCGGCGGCAGGCGGGGCGCGGCTTCGCGGCGGACGCGGAGTTGCCGGAGGCGGGGGCGCGGGCTGCCGTGGCGCTGCGGGAGACCTGGGCCGATGCGCGGCGGTCGGCTGCGGTGCTGCATCCGGAGGCGTGGGGGCTGGCGGAGGCGTACTGCCAGGACGTGGCGGAGATCGCGGCGCGGTGGCGGGAGGAGTACTTCACGGTCGGCCGCCCGGCGGTCGGGCCGCGGGAGGCGGCTGCCTTTGTGATCGTCTTTCACTGGAATCGGGCCGGGCTTTCGGCCGTACGGCAGGCGCTGATCACCTCCGCGCTCACCGTCCGCCCACGGGGGGTGGACCGGTGAACGCGAGCCCGGTGCTGCTGCGTACGGCAGGCTTCCCGATCCGGCTGTGGAGTGCGGCGGGTTCTCCGTACCTCTTCCAGCTGCTGCGGGAACTGGACGAGAAGGAGGCGGAGTTCGCCCGCTCGGCGCGGCGGTCCGCGGAGGTGGTCGGGCGGGAGCTGATACCGGCGGCCGGCCTGTCGGTGGGGGAGCGGCGGTGGACGCTGGCGCAGCGGCGACGGCTGCACCGGGGGTACGTGCCGGAGGCCGGGGATCACGCCCGGCTCATCGCCCTGGCCCGCCGGGCCGCCGGGGGCGGGGAGGTCGTGGGCGTACTGGCGCACACCGAGAAGCTTGCCGAGGCGCTGCAGGAACTGCAGGTGCTCGCCCGCACCCGGCACCGGGCCGAGCTGGCCTGGCTCGGCAGCGCGGGGCGGCGGCTGCTCGCGGGTCATCCGGCCGGGCGGCGGGCGCTGCTGGACGGGGACGTACGGCCGGTGGACGTCGGCTCCGACGATGTCCACCGGCAGCGGCGGCGGGCGGACTACCTGTGGCGGATGACGGCGCGGGGGGCGGCGAAGGTGACGCCGCGGGGGTGGCTGGGGCAGGTGGCGGTGCTGGGCGGGGTGGATTCTGGTGCCGTCTCCGGTGCGGTCTCCGGTGCGGTCTCCGGCGTGGCGACTGACCGGCTGCTGGTGCTGACCGACGAGGTCGCGACGCACTGGGGGGAGAACGAGCACCGCGACGGCGGCGCCGACTGGACCGGTAACCCAGGCAGTCGGGTCGGTCTGGCGCCGCTGTCGCGGGTCGCGGGGGACCGGCTGGAGGTGCTGGCGCTGGCGGCGCGGGAGGGAATTGTCCTCACGCCGGTACGGACCCGGGTGACGCCGGTCGTCGAGCGGATCGTCGCGGCGCTGCGCGGCGGGGCGGTGCCGCTGGGCGGGCTGGAGGGGGCCGTGCTGCAGGGGGCGGCGGCCGAGCGGCAGCGCGCCGTACTGCGGCAGTTCCTTGCGCACCTCGCCGCCATCGGCGTCCTGCAGGTGACGACCCGTGCGGAACGGCGCTGTCGCCCGTGGCATCCGGTGGCCGCCGATCCTGGCTGGCCCAAGGCCGATCCGGGCTGGCCCAAGTCCGATCCCGGCCGGCCCAAGGCCGCCCCCGCGCCGAAGGCCACCCCGACCGACACCCCAAGCAGCGCCGACGGCGGCTACCTGGACGTCTATCGCCGGGCCCGCGGCACCGTACCTGCCGCAGACCTGCAGGCACTCAGCGCCGCGCTGACCCAAACGCTGCGCCTCCAAGCGCTGATCCGCGACGACGCCACGGCCGCCTCGACGGGCGCGACGGGCCCGTCCCCCGCCGGACTCACCACCGAAGACCGCCCCCTCCTCGACCTCGTACGCGACGGCCTCGCCTCGCGCCCGGCCACCGACCACCACCAGCACCAGCCGGTCGGCTGGCCGCCCGCCACCACCCCCGGCTCCGGATACTCCCGCCTGCTGCACCACCTCGCGGACCAGGCACGCACCGGCCGGACCATCGACCTGACCCCCGCGGACCTGGACCAGCACGCCGCACCACCCCCGCGCCTCACCTGGCCCCTCGACTGCACCGTGCGCCCGCTCCCCGACGGCTCCGGAGCCCTGGACCTCATCGCCCCCGCCGCCGTCCTCGACGCCCGCTTCGTCCCCACCCTGCGCCGCCTCCACGGCGGCCGGCTCCCGGCGGCAGACGCCTATCGCGACTTCCTGCGCGAGCTGGACGCGGACAGCGGGATACGTTCCGTGGAGCTGCTGTTCCCCGCGCTGTCCCGGTACGCGGCCAACGCCGTCCGGCGGCCGCTGTACCCCGCCGCCTGGACCGGCGACCCCGACCTCGCCGCGTACTGCGAAGAGGCGCCGCAAAGCGCCGACTTCCTCCCCCTCGGCGAGCTCACCGCCCGCGCCGACGGCCCGCACACCGTGATCAGCCACCGCGGCGAGCCCATCCGCCCCCTCTACCACTCGGCGCGCAACGCCCCGCCGCCCTGGGACCTCGTCGCCGGGCTGCTGCTCGCCGCGTCCCCGCAGCGGCGGGCCTGGGTACGGCGGCTGCGCCACTCGCTCTGCGCGCTGCCGGGGCTCGACTACGTACCGCGCATCACCGTGGCCGGGGCGCTGGTGCTGTCCGCCGCCCAGTGGCGGGTGCCCGCAGACCGGCTGCCGGACCCCGACGCCGAGGGCCTCGACCAGGCCAGGCAACTCCTGCGCCTGCGCGACCAGCTCGGCCTGCCCCGCTACGTCTTCGTCTCCGCCGCCCCCGGCGCCCGCTCCCCGCTGCCCTGCGACCTGGACAGCATCCAGACCCTCGGCGTGCTGCGGAGGGTCGCCGCGGCGGACAGCGCGGCCGTGGTGATCGAGGAGATGGTGCCCGCCCCCGGCGAGCTGACCGTCATCGACCGCGCCGACCCCGGCGGCTCGCCGGTCGCGGCAGAACTCATGCTCCGTATCCCGCCGGGCGGTTGATGCCCCCGCCGCCCGGCCCCCGAGACCGGCGCCGCCACCAGCATCGACGGCGCCGTACCCCACCGATGTCGCAGAAGGAGGTGAACACCATGGCGAGCGAGATCCTGTGGCCGAGCAACACCCAGCCGATCCTGCCGGGCAAGCCCGAGCAGCCGGAGCTGGACGATGTCGAGGTCCTCATCGCGCAGCTGGAGGGACAGTTCGAGGAGTCCAACCTGCTGACGATGGGCGCGGATTCCGGGACCAACGGCTGCACCAACGCCCAGGGCTGCACCGGTACGTGCCCCTGTCACAACCCGGAGCTGCCGAACCCTAGCTGAGGCCCGGCGGCACTGAGCTGCCGCTGATCCGAAGCGAAACGGCGGCCCGCCGGGGTGCCCGTGCCTGCCCCACGGCGCCCCGGCGGTCCGCCACCGAAACTTCCGTCTGACCCTTGAGAGAGGCCGCCCGGCATGTCACCCGTCTCCGCCCAGCAGACCGCGGCACCGGCCCCGGTGTACGAGACCGTCGACCGCGTACTGGCCGCCTTCACGCGTGTCGTCGGCGCGGATGAGCGCGGCGAGGAGTACAGCATCGACTTCGGCCCCGCCGTGCTCGCCGCGCTGACCGCCCAGAGCCGGCCGGGCCTCCCGGCGGCCGAACCCGGCCCGCAAGCCCAGGCGTTCGCCACCTGGCTGCGCACGCTGCGACAGGGCTGCACGCATCCCGGCTTGTACGGGTGGGGGCTGGCCGGCTATCTGCAGGGCCTGCGTACGGCAGCGCCGGTCTGGCCCGCGGTGGCCGGGCTCGCGGACGCGGCGCGGGCGGAGCTCACCGACTGCGCGCACCGGTGGCGGCCGGGCCGGATGGCCTGGTGCGACTACGACCTGGTGACCGGGCCCGCGGGCACGCTGCTGGTGCTCACCGCCGACCCGCGCTGCACCCCCGCCGACCTCGCCGCCACCGTCGGCTACCTCACCCGGCGCTGCGAGGGCGACGGGCTGACCGGCCTGCGGGTGGGTCACTACCGCGGCGAGGCCATGCGCGGCTGGAACCACGGACGTATCAACACCGGCGTCGCCCACGGCGCGGCGGGTGTGGCGCTCGCCCTCGCCGCGGCGGTCCGCGCTACTGGGCTGACCGCGGAGCTCGGCACGGCGCTCACGCGACTGGCGACCTGGCTGCGCGCTCAGAGTCGGGTCGCTCCCGGCGGCCTGATCACCTGGCCGCACGGCGGCGACATGGCGGATCTGCCGCCTGGGCCGCAGGCCTGGTGCTATGGCACCCCGGGGGTGGCCTGGGCGCTGTGGGAGACGGCGGGGGCGCTGGGGGACCCGGAGTTACGGGACTTCGCGCTGGAGGCTGCCGCCTCCTTTCTCCGCTGGTACGACGGTGACGCCGCGCCGCTCGGCCTGTCCCTGTGTCATGGGGCGCCGGGCCTGGCCCTGCTCTGCGATGCCTTCGACCGGCATGCGGGGCTGCCGGGGGCGAGGGACCTGCGGGATCGGCTCGTACGCGAACTGCTCGGGCGGCAGGAGGAGGTGGCCGCGCTTGCCAACACGGACACGACGCTGCTCAGCGGGGCGTCGGGGGCGTGTGCGGCGCTGCTGACGCTGCATGGTGGCGATCGCGGGTGGCTGCCGGCGTTTGGGCTGCGCTGATGCGGGGGCTGAAGGCGCTGACGCTGCGGCGCTCCGGCAAGACCGCGACCGACGCCGCGCCCGGGCGCGCTGCCGGGACGCCTGGCGGGGGCGCCTCCGACGCGCCTCCCGGCGGTGCCTCGCCCGCGCCTCCCGGCGCCATCCGCGCCGCCTCCCACACTGCCCCCGTCACCTCCCTCCTTCGCCTCCTGCCCACCGCATCGCGGCGGCTGACCGGTGGGCTGGCCGCGCTCGTGCTGATCGATGCCGCGCTGGCCCCGGCGTTGACGCTCGCCATCGGCGCGCTCGCCGGGCGGTTGCCCGCGGCCGTGGGGGCGGGGTTCGACTCGGCGGCCGGGCGGGGGGTGCTGGTCGCGTTCGGGGTGCTGTGTCTCGTCTATCTCGCCAACGTGCTGATCGACCCCGTCATCGCCGCGACCTCGGCTCAGCTCGCCCGCCGCCTCTCCGCCGCGGTCGCCCGTATGACCATGCGCGGCACGCTGCGCCCTGCCGGGCAGGCGCCGCTGGACGACCCCGAGGTCGCGGACCTGCTGCTGCTCGCGCAGGGGCGCGGCACCGGCCAACTCCCGGTCGCCCAGGCGGTCACCGCGCTGCCCCGCCTGGTCTCCGCGCGGCTCGCCGGGCTCTCGGCGGCCGGGCTGCTGCTGCTCTTCGCGTGGTGGGCGCCGATCCCGCTGGTCATCGCCTGGGTGCTGACGGGTCGGCGGCTGGACCGCGCGACGCGGCGGGCGGCCGACAGCCATGCGGGTACGACGACGGAGCTGCGCCGCGCCGAATACCTGCGGACGCTCGCCCTCGACGGCGCCGCGGCCAAGGAGATCCGCGTCTTCGGCCTGGCCGACTGGCTCGTGGAGCGCTTCACCCGCTCCTGGCTGGCCGGCACGCGCGAACTGGCCGGCCGCAGGGCGGGCCCCGGCGACCTGGTGGCCCTGGCGGGCCTGATCGGGGCGCACGCGCTGGTCCTGATCCCGCTGGCCACGGCAGCGGCGTACGGCGACCTCTCGGTCACCCGTACCACCATCTGCCTCCAGGCCGTCCTAGGCACGGCCTCCCTGGGCTGGCTCGGCGACCTGCAGTGGACGATCACCCGCGCCAGCGCCGCCGCCCCGGCCGCCCGCCGCCTCGCGCAACTGGGGCGTGGACCGGGTGAGTCGGGGCTTTCCGCGGCGCCGGACGATGCCGCCTCCGGCGAGGAAACCGCCGGCACGGACGCCGGACCCGCCACGGCCCCCGCCCCCGTTCGCCCCGGCACCATCGACCCCAGCTGGCCTGCCGCCCTGCCCCCCGCCCAGGGGATCCGCTTCGAAGCCGTCCGCTTCCGCTACCCCCACCGCACCGCCCCCGCCCTCGACCGCCTCGACCTCACCATCCCGGCGGGCAGCTCGCTCGCCCTCGTAGGCGACAACGGCGCCGGCAAGACCACCGTCGTCAAGCTCCTCGCCCGCCTCTACGACCCCGCGGCAGGCCGCGTCACCACCGACGGCACCGACCTGCGCACCCTCGCCCCGGACGCCTGGCGCCGCCACATCGCCGTCGTCTTCCAGGACTTCCTCCGCTACGAGCTCCCCGCCCGCGACAACATCCGCCTCGGCGCCGTCCACGCCGACCCCGACCGAGGTCCCAACCGCCACGCCCTCGCCACCGCCGCCCGCCGCGCCGGCGCCGACCGCCTCCTCGACGGCCTCCCCGACGGCTGGGACACCCCCCTCTCCCGCCGCTTCACTCGCGGCACCGACCTCTCCGGCGGCCAGTGGCAGCGCATCGCCCTCGCCCGCGCCCTCTACGCCGTCGAGCACGGCGCCCGCATCCTCGTACTCGACGAGCCCACCGCCCACCTCGACATCCGGGCGGAAGCCGAGCTGTACGAGCAGTTCCTCGACCTCACCCGCGGGCTGACCACCATCCTCGTCTCGCACCGCTTCGCCACCGTCCGGCTCGCCGACCGGATCTGCTTCCTCGACGGCGGGCGCGTCGCCGAGCAGGGCACGCACGACGAACTCCTCGCCGCCGACGGCCGCTACGCCCGCTCCTTCCGCCTGCAAGCCGCGACCCTCACCGGAGCCGGACACGGAGACGGAGACACCCATGCGTGACCCCAAGCCAGGCGCCGCCACCCTCCGCGACCAGGCCCGCGCCACCGCCCTGCTGATCATCAGCGCCGTCCGCGCCGACCCCCGCCGCGCCGCGCTCGTCCTCCTCCTCGCCCCGGCCGTCGGCGCCTGCACCGTAGGCGCCGCCCTGGCCGTACGGCTCGCCACCGACGCCGCGGTACGGCACGACGCGCGCGCCGCGGTACTCGCCGCCGGGTTCCTGCTGACGGCCGTCGCCGTCACGCACGCGGTCGGCAGCTATGTCTCCCGGCTGCGCATCGGCCTGCAGCAGCAGGTCGGCCTCGACCTCGACCGGCGGCTGATGGCGCTCACCGCCGGCATCCCGGACCTGGCCCACCACGAACACCCCGCCCACCTCGACCGCATGGAGCTGCTGCGGGCCCAGCGGGCCCTGCTCGGCAGCGCGTTCGGCGCGCTCGTGGAGAACCTGCGCGCGATGTGCGGCCTGGGCGCCGCTCTCCTCGTGCTCGCGAGCATCCACCCGGCCGCCGCCGCGCTGCCGCTGTTCGCGCTGCCCGCGGTCGCCGCGAGCCGCGCCGGCAGCCGCCGTATCGCCGAGGTGGAGGAGCGGACCGCCGAGTCCGAGCGGCTGCGCCGCAGCCTGTTCACGCTGGCCTGCACGCCGCAGGCGGCCGCGGAGATACGGGTCTACCGGCTCGCGGCCGAGCTCACCCGCCGCCACGACCGGCTCCAGGACGAGGTCGACCGCGCCCGCAACCGCGTCCAGCTGCGCGCCTCGGCCCGGCTGGCGGCCGGCTGGCTGGTCTTCGGCGCCGGCTACCTCGGCGCCGTCCTGCTCGCCGTACGGGCCGTCGCCCACGGCACCGGCACCCCGGGCGAGGTGGTGCTGACCCTGATGACCGGCGCCCAGCTGATCGGCACCGTATCCGGCGTCATCGGCCTGGCCGGCTGGCTGCAGCAGGCGCTGCGCGCCGCGGGCCACTTCCTGTGGCTCTCCGACCACGCCGCCGCCCGCCAGCAGGCCGCCGCGACAGGGGCCAAGCACCGGCTCGCGCCCGCCCCCGGCCACGCCCTGACCCTCCACAACCTGACGTTCACCTACCCCGGCACGGAACGGCCCGTACTCAGGGACCTCTCCCTCGCCATCCCCCCGGGCACCACCGTCGCCCTGGTCGGCGAGAACGGCGCCGGCAAGACCACCCTCGCCAAGCTCCTGTGCCGCATGTACGAACCCACCTCAGGCGCCATCCGCTACGCCGGCGACGACCTCTCCGCCTGGTCCGCCTGCGCATGGCGCCGCTCGCTCGCTGCCTGCTTCCAGGACTTCCAGCGCTTCGAGTTCACCCTGCGCACCGCCGTCGGCATCGGCGACCTGCCGTACGCCGACGACCCCGCCAGCGTCACCAAGGCCCTCACCCGCGGCGGCGGCTCCGGCCTCCCCGCCGAACTCCCGCACGGCCTGGACACCCAGCTCGGCCCCACCTTCCCGGCCGGTACGGACCTGTCCTCCGGCCAATGGCAGAAGGTCGCCCTCAGCCGCACGCTGATGCGCCCGAGCCCCGCCCTGCTGATCCTCGACGAGCCGGCCTCCGGCCTCGACCCCGCCTCGGAGCACGCCCTCTTCACCCGCTACGCCACCGCGGCCCGCGCCACCCGTACCCCGCCCATCACGGTGCTGATCTCCCACCGCTTCACGACGGTCCGGATGGCCGACCTGATCGTGGTCCTGGACGAGGGCACCATCAGCGAATACGGCACCCACGAGGAGCTGATGGCAGCGGGCGGCCGCTATGCCCAGCTCTACGAACTCGGCACCCGCGGCTACGCGGCCCGCTAGGTCCCGGGCCCAGTCCCGCTCAGATCCCGAGCTTCGCCTCGTACACCTTCGCCACCGCGTCCTTGTCGCCCTCCGCCTCGACCCGCGCCTGCTCCTGCCGCCCGTACGCGAACAGGGTCAGCTCGCCCGGCTCGCCGGTCACCGTCACCACCGGGGCGCCGCGGTGCGCCACCGCGGTCTGGCCGTTCGGGCGGCGGAGGACCAGGCCGACCGGGGCCTTGCGGCCGATGAGGCGGGCGCCGCGCTCCAGGCGCTGCCACAGCGCGTCCGCGAAGACCGCGTCGATCTCCCGCGGCGCCGGGTCGGGCTGGGCGCGGCGGATGTCCTCGCCGTGGACGTAGAACTCCACCGTGTTCGACGCCTCGTCGACCTGCTTCAGCGAGAACGGCGACAGCCGCTGCGGCCCGGCGCGGAAGAGCTGCACCAGCTCCTCGTACGGCTTCGCGGCGAACTCGCCCATCACCCGCTCCAGGCGGGGCGCCAGCTGCTTGATCAGAAGGCCGCCGGCCGCGTCCGCGCGGCGCTCGCGCACCACCAGGTGGGCGGCGAGTTCGCGGGTCGTCCAGCCCTCGCAGAGCGTGGGCGCTTCAGGCCCGACGCTTTCCAGGAGGTCGGCGAGCAGGAGCCGTTCACGCTTCGCATGCGTCGTCATGGCTCCACGTTACGGCAGGGGCGGGAGGGCGAGCGGGGAGGTGAGCTTGGGGCCGCCGCGCTTGTCGCTGAGGGTCAGGGCGCAGGAGATCTCGTCCTGGTTCTGGTAGTCGTACGTCAGCCGGGTCGGGTAGAGCGCATAGAAGTAGTAGAAACGGCCGTCGCCCGCCAGGGACTTCAGCTGCCGCTTCGCGTCCGTCTCGCACAGCGCCATCGCCTTGCGGCGCAGCGCGGCGTCGCTGGTGAAGTCGCCCGTAAGGGTGCGGTTGGAGATGACCTGGCCGTCGTGCGGGACGCCGCAGGAGCGGGCGGTGACCTTCTCGGCCCGCGGGTCGAGGCGCGGGTGGTCGAAGCATTCGCCGGGCTTCAGGACGACGTACGGTATGGCGGGACCGGCCGCGGTGGAGGGCGAGTTGTCCGGCCTGGGCGGGTGCGTCGGCGGGGGTGAGCCCTTGGCGTCCGCGGCGGCCCGGGCGTCCTCGGGGGCGGCGTCCTGGCGGGTGTCCGTACCGTCCGGTCCACCGGTGATGATGGCGACCACCGTGACCGCCGCCACGAGGACCGTGGCCAGCAGGGCGGTCAGCCCTAACCTCTTCATGGTCAGCAGCATGCCTTATCCACGCCCGCGGGGTTCCGGAATTCGGGAGATCGTGGTAAGTGCTGCCACAATATGACCATGCCACTGGACCCCGCTATCGCCGCCCGCCTCAAGCGCGGCGCGGACGGCCTGTTCGCCGCCATCGCCCAGCAGTACGACACCGGCGAGGTGCTCATGCTCGCGTGGATGGACGACGAGGCGCTGCACCGCACGCTCACCACCGGCCGGGCCACGTACTGGAGCCGCAGCCGCGGCGAGTACTGGGTGAAGGGGGACACGTCGGGTCATGTCCAGGCGGTCAAGTCCGTAGCGCTGGACTGCGACGGCGATACGGTCCTGGTCAAGGTCGACCAGACCGGGGCGGCCTGTCACACGGGCACCCGCACCTGCTTCGACGACAGGGAGCTGCCAGTAGGCTCCCCCGCATGACCGCGACTCCACCCACCACTCCCGACCTCGAGACGTTCCGTACGCTCGCCAAGGACCGCCGGGTGATCCCGGTCGTACGGCGGCTGCTGGCCGACGGCGATACCCCGGTCGGGCTGTACCGGAAGCTGACCGGGGAGCGGGCCGGCACCTTCCTGCTGGAGTCCGCGGAGAACGGCCGTACCTGGTCGCGCTATTCGTTCATCGGCGTCCGCAGCGCCGCCACCCTCACCGTCGGCGACGACGGCGAGGCGCGCTGGCTCGGCAGCCCGCCGGTCGGCGTCCCGGTCGACGGCGACCCCCTCGCCGCCCTGCGCGCCACGGTCGAGGCCCTGCACACCCCGCGCGACCTGCACGAGCAGGACGCGGGGCTGCCGCCCTTCACCGGCGGCATGGTCGGGTATCTCGGCTACGACATCGTGCGCCGGCTGGAGCGCGTCGGCGACAGCACCGCCGACGATCTTCAGCTCCCCGAGCTGACCATGCTGCTCGCCTCCGACCTCGCCGTACTCGACCACTGGGACGGCACGGTGCTGCTGATCGCCAACGCGATCAACCACAACGACCTGGAGACCGGCGTCGACGAGGCGCACGCGGATGCAGTAGCGCGCTTGGACGCCATGACCGCCGACCTCGCGCGCCCCGCGCCGGCGAGTGCTGCGGTGCTGCCGCCGTCCGAGCTACCCGCGTACGAGGAGCTGTGGGGCGGGGCCGCGTATCAGGAGGCGGTCGAGGACATCAAGGAGCGGATCAGGGCGGGCGAGGCCTTCCAGGTGGTGCCCTCGCAGCGCTTCGAGACGCCGTGCGCGGCCAGCGCCCTGGACGTCTACCGGGTGCTGCGGGCGACGAACCCGTCCCCGTACATGTACCTCTTCCGCTTCGAGGGCTTTGACGTCGCCGGCTCCTCGCCCGAGGCCCTGGTGAAGGTCGAGGACGGGCGGGCGCTGCTGCACCCCATCGCCGGTACGCGCCCCCGCGGGGCGACCCCGCAGCAGGACGCCGCGCTGGCGGAGGAGCTGCTCGCGGACCCGAAGGAGCGCGCCGAGCACCTGATGCTGGTCGACCTCGGCCGCAATGACCTGGGGCGGGAGTGCGAGCCGGGGTCGGTCGAGGTCGTCGACTTCATGTCGATCGAGCGCTACAGCCACGTGATGCACATCGTCTCCACGGTGACGGGCCGGGTGGCGCCGGGCCGCACGGCCTTCGACGTGCTGACGGCGTGCTTCCCGGCGGGCACCCTCTCCGGGGCCCCGAAGCCGCGCGCGATGCAGATCATCGAGGAGCTGGAGCCGACCCGGCGCGGCCTGTACGGCGGCTGCGTGGGCTACCTGGACTTCGCCGGGGACGCCGATACCGCGATCGCGATCCGGACCGCGCTGCTGCGGAACGGCACGGCGTACGTCCAGGCCGGCGCGGGCGTCGTGGCCGACAGCGACCCGGCGGCCGAGGACCAGGAGTGCCGCAACAAGGCGGCGGCGGTGCTGCGGGCCGTCCACACGGCCAACCGGCTGTGAGCCGCGCGGCTTCGTCTCGGTGCTGGGCGCGTCGGCGGGCGCCGGAAACGTCCGGGCCCACCGGTCCCGCCATGCGGGACGCCTGCCCCCGGGGCGGCCTTCTCGGGGCATGCGCGACACTGGCTGGGTGACCTCTCGCAGTTCCTCCCGCAGCAATTCTCGTCGGCCCCTCGCTATTGCCCTCTTCGGCGGTGCGCTCGGCGCCGCTGTCGTGCTGCTGTCGTCCGGCCGTACCTGGGCCGAGGGCGCCGCCAAGACCGCCGTCGCGGAGAGCGTGCTGCCCGTGAGCGCGAGCGGGCGGGACGTCACCGCCGTGCCGTCGGCGCTCGCCGTGGTCGGGCTGGCGGCGCTCGTCGCCGTCTTCGCCGTACGGGGCCCGGCACGGCGCCTGGTCGCCGCGCTGCTGGCGCTCGCGGGCGCGGGCGTGGTCGCCGCGGCCGTCTTCGGCGCGAACGACAGCGGCGCGCTCGGTACGCAAGCCGCCGAGGCGACCGGGCTGAGCAGCGCGGACGTGGCGAATGTCACACATACCGGATGGCCGTGGGTCGCCGTCGCCGGCGGCGCGCTGCTGCTGCTCGCCGGCGCCCTCGCGCTGCGCTTCGGCTCCGACTGGCCCGCGATGTCCGGCCGTTACGAGCGCTCCGGCGCCCCCGCCCCGCGCCGCGCCAAGGCCGCCCCCGACCCCGACCGGCCCGAGGAGCTGTGGAAGGCCCTGGACCGCGGCGAGGACCCCACCGGCAGAGCCTGACCGCGCGTCGGGGACAATGGAGGCGGGGCCGCAGTGGCCCCGTACTGAACTACTTAACTTGCGAGGAGCACGCGCATGGCGGGCAGCAGCCACGGCCACACTCCGGCGGCCTGGACCGGTGTGACCATCTCGTTCATCGGCTTTTGCATCGCCGGCGCCTACATGGTGCTGGACAAGCCGATCGGCTTCTGGCTGGGCATGGGCGTCATCGTGCTCGGCGGCGTGGTCGGCGTCGCGATGCGCGCGGCCGGCATGGGCCGCGAGGCGGAGAAGCCGCTGCGCGTCGCCTCGGAGTAGCCGAGCGGGAGACGTACGCGGGACGACGCACGGGAGAGCGCCAATAGGTGCGCGGCCGGGCCGGGCGAGGGAGGATCGAAGGGTGAGCATCTCTTCGGCAGCCCCCACGACGGCCCGGCGCCTGGCCGCCCCCGCAGCCGCGCTCACGGGCGTGCTGGCCGCCTTCGCATACGTGGGCGCCGTCGACCCGAACGAGTCCGGCCACTACCCGGCCTGCCCCGTCCTGGCCTTCACCGGCGTCTACTGCCCCGGCTGCGGCGGCCTCCGCAGCGCCCACGCCTTCGCCCACGGCGACCTGGCGACGGCCGTCAGCTCGAATGTGCTGGCCGTAGCGGCCTTCGCCTTCGCGGCGTACGTCCTCACTACCTGGTTCGTACGTGCGGCGCGCGGCCGCCCGCTGCAGCTTCCGTTCAACCGGATCGGCGGCTGGTCGGTGGTCGCCGTACTCGCCGTCTTCATGGTGGTGCGCAATCTCCCATTCGGAGCCGCACTGGCCCCATGAGCTGGGCCTCGTGTCCACCAGGCAAGACCGCAGGCCAACCGGATGCGGGGCATCCGCCCCGTGCCGGATACCATCGCAGATGCCCGATGCAGAGTCCGGATAAAGGACCCGGCTGACCGCGTATCGCTAACGAAGGAGACCGCTCGCGTGAGTGTGCTCGACGAGATCATTGACGGCGTCCGCGAGGACCTTGCCGAGCGGCAGGCACGCGTCAGCCTCGACGAGCTCAAGGACATGGCCGCCCGCGCCCCCGAGGCCAAGGACGGCGTAGCCGCCCTCCGCGGCGACAGCGTGAAGGTCATCTGCGAGGTCAAGCGCTCCAGCCCCTCCAAGGGCGCCCTGGCCGCGATCGCCGACCCGGCGGCGCTGGCCGCGGACTACGAGGCGGGCGGCGCGTCCGTGATCTCGGTCCTCACCGAGCAGCGCCGCTTCGGCGGCTCGCTGGCCGACCTGGAGGCGGTCCGCGCCAAGGTCGACATCCCGGTGCTGCGCAAGGACTTCATCGTCACCGCGTACCAGCTGTGGGAGGCGCGGGCGTACGGCGCCGACCTGGTGCTGCTGATCGTCGCCGCCCTGGAGCAGGAGGCCCTGGTCTCCCTCATCGAGCGGGCCGAGTCGATCGGCCTCACCCCCATCGTCGAGGTCCACGACGAGGAGGAGACCGAGCGCGCGGTCGCCGCCGGCGCGAAGATCATCGGCGTGAACGCCCGCAACCTGAAGACCCTGGAGGTCGACCGCGGCAATTTCGCCACGGTGGCCCCGGAGATCCCGTCGAGCATCGTGAAGATCGCGGAGTCGGGCGTGCGGGGCCCGCACGACCTGATCGCGTACGCGAACGAGGGCGCGGACGCGGTGCTCGTGGGCGAGTCCCTGGTGACGGGGAAGGACCCGCGATCCGCGGTGGCGGACCTGGTGGCGGCGGGTGCGCATCCGGCCTTGCGGCACGGGCGGAGCTGACGCTCCGTGACCGCCTCCGAGTCGCGCTCCGCGCTCCGGCCTCATGCGCCGGCCGGGCTTGATCGGCGCCTGCGCGCCTCGTCCTCAAGCGCCGGACGGGCTGAGAAGCCCGTCCGGCGCTTGAGGACGAGCGCCGCCAGGCGCGACACGGGGGTCTGGGGGCGGAGCCCCCAGGAGCGGGGGAAGGGGCCTGCCCGCGGCTGCAAGCCGCGTGGGTGCCGGGCGCCTGCCAGGCGCATTCACGGGCGGCGCGTGCGATACCACATCGGCGCCGAGCCGGGGCAGATCAACGGACGGCGATGGCGACGCGGCTGACTGAGCCGCATCCACTTCAAGCCATCCCATCCAAGGAGACATGTCGATGTCATCCAGCGATTTCTTCATCCCTGACCCAGCTGGTCAGGTGCCCAGCCCGGAGGGCTACTTCGGCGCTTTCGGCGGCAAGTTCATCCCTGAAGCGCTCGTCGCCGCTGTCGACGAGGTCGCCGTCGAGTACGACAAGGCGAAGGCCGACCCCGCCTTTGCCGCCGAGCTCAACGAGCTCATGGTCAACTACACCGGCCGCCCCTCCGCCCTCACCGAAACGCCGCGCTTCGCGGAGCACGCGGGCGGCGCCCGGATCTTCCTCAAGCGCGAGGATCTCAACCACACCGGCTCCCACAAGATCAACAACGTCCTCGGTCAGGCCCTGCTCACCAAGCGCATGGGCAAGACCCGCGTCATCGCCGAGACCGGCGCCGGACAGCACGGGGTGGCCACGGCGACGGCGTGTGCGCTGTTCGGGCTGGACTGCACGATCTACATGGGCGAGGTGGACACCGAGCGGCAGGCGCTGAACGTGGCGCGGATGCGGATGCTCGGCGCCGAGGTGATCGCGGTGAAGTCCGGCAGCCGGACGCTGAAGGACGCGATCAACGAGGCCTTCCGCGACTGGGTCGCCAACGTCGATTCCACGCACTATCTGTTCGGCACGGTGGCGGGCCCGCACCCCTTCCCGGCGCTGGTCCGCGACTTCCACCGCGTCATCGGCGTAGAGGCCCGCCGCCAGCTCCTGGAGCGCACCGGCCGCCTCCCGGACGCGGCGGTGGCGTGCGTCGGCGGCGGCTCGAACGCCATCGGCCTCTTCCACGCCTTCCTGGACGACGCCGCCGTCCGCCTGGTCGGCTGCGAGCCGGCCGGCCACGGCATCGCGACGGGCGAGCACGCGGCCCCGCTGTCCGTGGGCGATCCGGGCATCCTGCACGGCTCGCGGTCGTACGTACTGCAGGACGAGGACGGCCAGATCACCGAGCCGTACTCGATCTCGGCGGGCCTGGACTACCCGGGCGTCGGCCCGGAGCACTCGTACCTGAAGGACGCGGGCCGCGCGGAGTACCGGGCGATCACGGACGATGCGGCAATGCAGGCGCTGCGCCTGCTGTCCCGTACCGAGGGCATCATCCCGGCGATCGAGAGCGCACACGCGCTGGCCGGCGCCCTGGAGCTGGGCAAGGAGCTGGGCCCGGACGCGCTGATCGTGGTCAACCTCTCCGGACGTGGCGACAAGGACATGGACACGGCGGCCCGCTACTTCGGGCTCTACGACGAGGGGGCGGACAAGTGACCGGGAACATCGCACTGCTGGACGCCGCCCTGGCCCGGGCGAAGTCGGAAAACCGCGCCGCCCTGGTGGGCTACCTGCCCGCCGGCTTCCCCGACATCGAGGGCGGCATCGACGCGATGACGGCGATCCTGGAGGGCGGCTGCGACGTGGTCGAGGTCGGCCTGCCGCACTCGGACCCGGTCCTGGACGGCCCGGTGATCCAGACGGCGGACGACATCGCGCTGAAGCAGGGCCTGCGCATCAAGGACGTCATCCGTACGGTCGGCGAGGTCCACCGCCGCACCGGAAAGCCGGTGTTGTGCATGACGTACTGGAACCCGGTCGACCGCTACGGCACGGAGCGCTTCGCGGAGGACCTGGCGGCGGTGGGCGGTGCGGGCTGCATCCTGCCCGACCTGCCGGTCGAGGAGTCGGCGGTGTGGCGCGCGGCGGCGGAAAAGCACGGGCTCGCGACGGTCTTTGTCGTCGCCCCGTCGAGCAAGGACGACCGCCTGGCGCAGATCACGGCGGCGGGCTCCGGCTTCGTATACGCGGCATCGCTGATGGGCGTGACGGGCACGCGGGAGTCGGTAGGCGCGCAGGCGGAAGACCTGGTCCGGAGGACACGGGCAACGACGGACCTCCCGGTCTGCGTAGGCCTGGGCGTCTCGAATGCCACGCAGGCGGCAGAGGTCGCGGCCTTCGCCGACGGCGTGATCGTCGGCTCGGCTTTCGTCAAGCGCATGCTGGAGGCGGAGTCCCGCGAGGCGGGAGTCGCTGCCGCGCGCTCCCTGGCAACGGAGCTGGCGGCAGGCATCCGCAGGCCCTGA
This sequence comes from Streptomyces boninensis, assembly GCF_048572725.1. Lineage (NCBI taxonomy): Bacteria > Bacillati > Actinomycetota > Actinomycetes > Kitasatosporales > Streptomycetaceae > Streptomyces > Streptomyces boninensis. The sequence continues at coordinate 2,159,479 of NZ_CP183837.1, read as the reverse complement.
CCCACCCACCCGCCCGTTGCCGCATGCAGCAGAACGCATCCGGCTTCGGGCGGGTGCCCAACACCGCCAGCCCACCCGGCCGGGCGGTCCAAGGCGTACCGTTGACGTATGGGCGATGCGCGCAGGTCCGGCGAGGACGAGGGGCTGCCGGATGACATATGGGAGAAGTTCGAGAAGGACTCCTGGGGGCGGATAGACGAGACGGCTCCGCATGAGCCGTCTGCACGGGCCCGTATGGTCGAGGAGCGCTTTCGGCGGGAAGAGGCCGCCGCCAGGGCCGCGAAGCCCAAGCGCAAGCCCAGGCGCCCGCGGCGCCCCCGCGCCTCCCTCTCCGACGGCCGCCTCCGCACCGTCCTCATCACCATCGCCGTCATCGGCGGCATGATCGCCGTCTCCGCCCTAGCCGCCTGGCTCCAGTACGGCCGGGTGTTCTGACCCGCCTGGCGCCTCAGTACGGCCCGGGGTTCCGCCCCCCCCTCCCGCCGCACGCCCGAGTGTTCTCACCCCCCGCCCCGCAACCGTGACCCGCCGCCCTCGTTACGCCGGGCGTGAGCGAACGGAACAGGGAAGGCAAGCGCGCAGCCCGCGAGCGGCTCGCGGCCGAGCGGGAGCGGGACAAGGCGCGGCAGAAGACCAGACGGACGATGGTGGCGCTGGCCAGCGTGCTCGGCGTGATCATCGTGGCGGGCGGCATCGCCTTCGCCGTCAACAAGGCGAACTCCGGCGACGACGACGCCAAGAAACCCGTCGCGTATCCGAAGGGCGCCGCGGGCAAGGACCGCCTCGCGATCCCGGCCGGCAAGGCCGACGCGCCCTCGAAGCTCACCGTGTACGAGGACTTCCGCTGCCCGGCGTGCGCGCAGTTCGAGCAGGGCTTCAGCAAGACGATCGGCCAGCTGGTCGACGACGGCAAACTCAGCGCCGATTACCACCTCGTGACCCTCATCGACGGCAATGTCGGCGGCTCCGGCTCCCTCAAGGCCGCCAATGCGGCCGCCTGCGCCCAGGACGCCGGGAAGTTCCGCGACTACCACGACGTGCTGTACAGCAACCAGCCCGAAGAGACCAGCGACGACTTCGGCGACAACAAGCGCCTCAAGGAGCTCGCCAAGCAGGTCAAGGGCCTCAGCGGCGCCACCTTCGACAAGTGCGTCGACGACGGCCGCTACGACGGCTGGGTGCAGAAGTCGCAGGACGCCTTCGGCAAGTCGGGCCACACCTCCACCCCGACCGTGCTGCTCGACGGCAAGAACGTCTGGGGCCAGGGCAGCGACCTCACCCCGAAGAAGCTGACGGAGCTCGTCGACAAGAAGGCCGGTGACAAAGCCGGCGACAAGGCCGGCGCTTCCTGAGCGAGGAGTTACGGACCCGTTGCCGGGTGGGTTGCCTCATCACCCGCCCGGCAGGGTACGGTCGGTGCTGCCATGGACATCGCTTACATCCCCAGCCCGTCGCAAGGTGTCATCCACCTTGGTCCCCTCCCGCTGCGCGGATACGCCTTCGCCATCCTGATCGGGATCTTCGTCGCGATCTGGCTCGGCGGCCGCCGCTGGGAGGCCCGCGGCGGCAAGCGCACGACGGTCGCGGACATCGCCATCTGGGCGGTCCCCTTCGGCCTCGTCGGGGGTCGGCTCTACCACGTGATCACCACGTACGAGCCGTACTTCGGCAAGGACGGCAACTGGGTCGACGCCTTCAAGATCTGGGAGGGCGGCCTCGGCATCTGGGGCGCCATCGCCCTCGGCGCGCTCGGCGCCTGGATCGGCTGCCGCCGCCGCGGCATCCCGATGCCGGCGTACGCGGACGCCGTGGCGCCCGGCATCGTGCTGGCCCAGGCGATCGGCCGCTGGGGCAACTGGTTCAACCAGGAGCTGTACGGCAAGGCCACCGACGTGCCGTGGGCCGTCAAGATCGACGGTGATCACAACGTCCTCGACCCGGGCGTGACCGGGACCTTCCACCCGACCTTCCTGTACGAGTTCCTGTGGAACGTCGGCGTCTGCCTTCTGGTCATCTGGGCCGACCGCCGCTTCCGGCTCGGGCATGGGCGGGCCTTCGCGCTGTACGTGGCCGGGTACACCGCCGGGCGCGGCTGGATCGAGTACATGCGCATCGATGAGGCGCACCATGTGCTCGGGCTGCGGCTGAATGTGTGGGTCTCGATTCTCGTCTTCGTGGCCGCGGTGCTCTACATCGTGATCTCGGCGAAGGTGCGGCCCGGCCGGGAGGCCGTGGTCGAGCCTGGCGCGCAGCCCGACGAGGCCGTCGCCACAGCCGAGTCCGAGGGTGACGACTCCGCCGAAGCCAAGGCGGAAAAGGGTGCTAAGGCGGAGCAAGCGGACTCGTCTCAGAAGAGTTGAGTCGTCTCGGGACGGCCTGAGGGTGTCCTGCGCATGCCAAAACTCGGCATCCTGCCGGGATGTATAAGAGACCGCTCGCCATCCTCCTCGCCGTTCTGACGGCAGTCGGCATCGGCCTGGCTGTCGCACCCACCGCGCAAGCGGCGCCCGAGTTCAAGGCGCCCTTCCCCTGCGGCCAGAAGTGGACCTACAGCCACCACTCCGCCGAGGTCCGGCTCGCCCTGGACTTCGTCCGCTCCGACGGCGGCGCGACGGCGGGCACGCCGCAGCTCGCCTCTGCCGCGGGCACCGCCACCCGGCACTCGCAGCCGGGCGGCGCCGGCAACTACATCTCCATCGACCACGGCGGCGGCTGGAAGACCTACTACTTCCACCTGGACTCGTTCCTCGTCGCCGACGGGACGAACGTCGCCCAGGGCCAGCCCATCGGCACCACCGGCTCGACGGGCAACGTCAGCGGGCCGCACATCCACTACGAGCAGCTGCACAACGGCGCGGGCCAGACCATCCACATCAACGGCCAGTCGCTGGCCCCGTACCCAGGGTCGTACGGCCAGAAGCACCTGACCAGCGACAACGGCTGCTCGGGGCAGGACGGCAAGTACTGGGTCGACACCTTCGATGACGCGCCCGTCTTCGCCTCGCCGACGTCGACTCAGCAGACCGGGACGCTGAACAAGGGCACGAACTACGTCTTCTGCAAGGTCAAGGGCCGGAAGATCGGCGACGACACCACGTACAACCACTGGTGGCTGAAGACCGACCCGGACAGCGGCCCGGCGGGGCAGTACGTATCGGCGTACTACCTCTCCCGCTGGGGGAACGACGAGGCCAAGGACAACGCCGGGAAGGAGATCCCGGACTGCTGAGCCCCAGCCCCGCCCCTCACCGCTGCCGGTGTGCCAGCGCCAGCGTCCGCTGCGCGCCCGCCACCACCGCCGCGTCCACGAAGCGGCCGTCCGGGAGCGCCAGCGCGCCCGCGTCCGTGGCGGCCGCCTTCATGATCTCCTCCGCACTCTCGATCTCGGCGGGGGAGGGGAGGTAGGCCTGCTCGATGACGGGCAGTTGGCGCGGGTGGATCGCCGTGCGGCCGAAGAAGCCGAGGGTGCGGCCCGTGGCGCAGGAGCGGGCCAGGCCCTCGGTGTCGCGGACGTCCGGGTAGACCGACTGCGGGGGCGGGGCCAGGCCCGCCGCCCGGGCGGCGACGATCGCGCGCGAGCGGGGGTAGGCCAGGCCTGCGTCGTCCGTGACGCCCAGATCCGCGCGCAGGTCGGCCTCGCCCAGGGCCAGGCCCTCGATCGCCGGGTGGGCCGATGCGATCGCGTACGCCTGCTCCACGCCCAGCGCGGACTCCAGCAGCGCGTACAGCGGCGTCTCCGGGGCCCAGGCGGCCACCTCGTGGATCTGGGCCGGGTCCGTCACCTTCGGCAGCCGCAGGCCCGCCAGGCCGGGGAGGCCCGCGAGTGCGCGGAGCTCGCCGTGGGCGAGGGGGCCGTCGAGGGCGTTGATGCGTACGTGGACCGGGGCCGGGCCCGGCTCCGGCTCGCTGAGCAGCTCCGTCGTGGCCTCCAGCGCGTACGCCTTGCGCCTGGGGGCGACCGCGTCCTCGAGGTCGACGAGCACGACGTCGGCGCCGGAGTGCAGCGCCTTGGCGATCACCTCGGGGCGGTCGCCGGGGACGTACAGCCAGGTGAGGATCGGGTCGGTCGCGGGGCCGGTCATGATGCGCCCTTCTCGCGCAGCCGCGCGATCGCGTCCGCGTCGTAGCCGAGGCCGCCGAGGATTTCGTCGGTGTCGGAGCCGTGCGGGCGGCCGGCCCACTTGATGCCGCCGGGGGTTTCGGAGAGGCGGAAGAGGACGTTCTGCATCTTCACCGTGCCCAGCTCGTCGTCCTCGACCTCGGTGATCGAGCCGAGGGCTTTGTACTGGTCGTCGGCCATGACGTCCGTGACGTCGTAGATCGGGGCGATGGCCGCCTCGGCCTTCTCGAAGGCGGTGACGACCTCGTCGCGGTCGTGCCCGGCGATCCAGGAGCCGACCGCCTCGTCCAGCTCGTCGGCGTGCTGGGCACGGCCCGCGCCGGTGCTGAACCACGGCTCGTCGATGAACTCCGGGCGGCCGACGAGGCGCATCACGCGCTCGGCGATCGACTGCGCGGAGGTCGAGACGGCGACCCACTTGCCGTCGGACGTGCGGTACGTGTTCCGCGGCGCGTTGTTCGTCGAGCGGTTGCCGGTGCGCGGCTGGACGTAGCCGAGCTGGTCGTACCAGATGGGCTGCGGGCCGAGGATCGTCAGCATCGGCTCGATGATCGCCATGTCGACCACCTGGCCCTTGCCGGTCTTGTCGCGGCCCGCGAGCGCGGCCATCACGGCGTACGAGGTGGACAGCGCGGCGATCGAATCGGCGAGGCCGAAGGGCGGCAGGGTCGGCGGGCCATCCGGCTCGCCCGTGATCGCGGCGAAGCCGGACATCGCCTCGGCGAGGGTGCCGAAGCCGGGGCGGCGGGAGTACGGGCCGTACTGGCCGAAGCCGGTGACGCGGGCTAGGACGAGGCGGGGGTTTGCCTTGCTGAGCTCGTCCCAGCCGAGGTTCCACTTCTCCAGGGTGCCGGGGCGGAAGTTCTCGATGATGACGTCCGACTCGGCGGCCAGCTTGAGGAGGACCTCGCGGCCTTCGGGGGTGGAGAGGTTGAGGGTGATGTTCTTCTTGTTGCGGCCGAGCAGCTTCCACCACAGGCCGACGCCGTCCTTCGCCGGGCCGTGGCCGCGGGACGGGTCGGGCTTGGCGGGGTGCTCGACCTTGATGACCTCGGCGCCGAAGTCGCCGAGCATGGTGGCGGCGAGCGGTCCGGCGAAGAGCGTGGCCAGGTCGAGGACGCGGAGGCCCGCCAGCGGGCCGGTGGTGGGGTTCGCGGGGGCAGTCATCGGTGGTCCTCCGAGTACAGCGAGTCGATTTCCATGCGGTCCGGCATGGAGGCAGAGGCCCCGGGGCGTTGTACGGACAGCGCCGACGCGGCCGCGGCCCACGCCATCGCCTCTGGCATCGGGCGGCCCTCTCCGTACGCCACGCAGAGCGCGCCGACGAAGGTGTCACCGGCCGCGGTGGTGTCGACGGCGTCGACGCGGATGGCGGGGACCTGGACCGGTTCGGCGTTGCGGGCCGCGTACAGGCTGCCGGCCTCGCCGAGGGTGATCACGACCTCGGGGACCTGTTCGAGGAGGGTCTGGGCGGCCTTGTGCGGGTCGCCTGTGATGCCGGTGAGGGCGGCGGCCTCGTGTTCGTTCGGGACCAGGAGGTCGGTGGCGGCGAGGAGTTCGGGCGGGAGCGGCTGGGCGGGGGCGGGGGTGAGGACCGTCCGGACACCGTGGCCGCGGGCGGTGACGGCGCCGGCGATGACGCCGGTGAGGGGGAGTTCGAGCTGGAGGAGGAGGGCGCCCGCGGCGGCGATCCGGCCCTCGTCGCCGGGTGCGAGGCCGGTGACGGTGCCGTTGGCGCCGGGGACGACGACGATGGAGTTGCCGCCGTCGTCGTCGACGACGATGTGCGCGGTGCCGCTGGGGCCCGGGACGGTGCGCAGGCCCGCGGTGTCCACGCCGGCTTCGGAGAGGGTGGTGCGGAGCCGGTTGGCGAAGTCGTCGTCGCCGACCGCCCCGATCATCGATACGTTGCCGCCCGCGCGGGCGGCGGCGATGGCCTGGTTGGAGCCCTTGCCGCCGGGGATCGTACGGAATTCGCGGCCGGTCACCGTCTCGCCCCGTTGGGGTGCCGTGGCCACGTACGCGACGAGGTCCATGTTCGTGGAGCCGAGTACGGCGAGGTTCGTGGTCATGCGCGGGCCTCCAGGGTGCGGGCGGCGAGCTCGTCGAAACCGATGCCGTCCATGCCGCCGACGGTGGTCGAGAGGCGATTCTTCAGCGGGGCGGTCCAGTGGTGGGGGAGGGCGTCGGGTGTGCCTGCGATCAGGCCCGCGATGGAGCCTGCGGTGGCGCCGTTGGAGTCGGTGTCCCAGCCGCCGGAGACGGCGTTGGTGATGGACGCGGTGAAGTCGCCGTCGGCGTGGGTGAGGGCGGCGGCGAGGAGGGCGGCGTTGGGGAGGACGTGGACCCAGTGGTGGTCGGCGTACGCGGTGTGCAGTGCGTCTACGGCTTGGGAGAAGTCCGTGTGCGTACGGGCCTGTTCGGCGCCGAAGCGGATGGCTTGGGCGTAGCGGGAGCGGGGTGGGACGACGGCGAGGCCGGTCGCGATGATGCGGTGGATGTCGGTGGTGCCGGCTGCGGCTTCGGCGATCGCCGCTGCCGTGAACATCTCGCCGTAGACGCCGTTTGCGGTGTGGGTGAGGGTGGCGTCGCGGTGGGCCTGTTCGGCGGCTTTGGACGGGTCGCCCGGGTTGGTCCAGCCGAAGATGTCGGCGCGGATGGCTGCGCCGATCCACTCGCGGAAGGGGTTGTGGTGGGTGGCGGTGTGCGGGGGCTCGATGCCGTCGAGGAGGTTGCGGTAGGCGATGCGCTCGGCGGTGAAGGTGCGGCCGGCGGGGAGTTCGTCGAGCCAGAGTTTGGCCACGTCGGCGGTGGTGAAGTCGTGGCCGTGGCGCTGGAGGAGGAGCAGGCCGAGGAGGGGGTAGTTGAGGTCGTCGTCCTCGGGCATGCCGTCGATGTTCTCGGCGAGGGAGGTGGGGCGCGAGCGGCGATTCCAGGGGTACGCGGCCGAGATCTCGGGGTCGAGGCCGACCTCGGTGAACCAGGTGTGGAGCGGCCAGTTGCCGGTGGAGCGGGCGATGGCGCGGATGCCATCGAGAGTCATCTTCTCGACCGGCTTGCCGAGGAGGCAGCCGACAGCGCGCCCGAGCCAGGCGGCGTGGAGGCGTTCCCCAATCCCGCCCCTTCCCGAAACTGGGGGGTGCCCCAGACCCCCGCTGCCCGTCCCTGGGGGCTCCGCCCCCAGACCCCCGTGTCGCGCCTGGCGGCGCTCGTCCTCAAACGCCGGACGGGCTGGTGTGGGGGTCGCGTCCTCAAACGGCGGACGGGCTGGTGTGGGGGTCTCGTCCGCAAACGGCGGACGGGCTGGTGTGCGGGTCTCGTCCGCAAACGCCGGACGGGCTTGGGTGCCAGCCCGCGCGCCCCTTTCGCCGCGGAGCGGCGAAGCAGCATCAGCGCGTAGCGCCTGGATTGCTCCCAGCTCCGTCGGCTCGTCCGCCGACAACGGCGAGGGCATGGCCGCCAGCTCATCCAGCAGCTCCTCCGCCAGCCGCCGCAGCGCAGGATCCCCCGGCCCCGCCGACGCCCCGGCCCGCTCCGGCGCAAGGTGACCGCCCGCCGCGAGCCACCGCCGTTCCACGGCGCTCGCGTTGCGGCCGTCCTGCGCCGCCTGGCGCAGTTCGTGGCCGACCAAGTCCTCTGGCTGGACCCAGGTCAGACGTAGCATCACAGGCCCGCAATCGCGCCGAAGGCGGCCTCGTGCTCGCGGCGGCGGGCGATGTCCTTCGCGTAGACCTCCTGAGCCACCGCTGCCAGCGACTCCGCCGGTGTGATCAGATCCAGCTTGCTGGCCCTTCCCACCTCCGACGACCACTCCTCCGGCACCGCGCCGGCGCCGCGCATCGCCCCCACGATCGACCCGCTCATCGTCGCGATCGAGTCGCAGTCCCGGCCGTAGTTCACCGAACCCAGCACCGTGTGGCGGAAGTCGCCACGGCCCACGACCAGCATGCCGAGCGCGACCGGCAGCTCCTCGATCGCGTGCAGCCGCGACGGGCGGCGCGCGCCCAGCGACGGCTTGCGGTACTCCGGGCCCACCGTGTCGTACGGCTCCACAGCCGCCCGCAGCGGCTTCAGCGCATCCTCGAAGTCGTCGTAGCGACCAGCGACCTCGCACACCGCCTCGATCGCGGCCTTCGTCCCGTCCTTCGCCAGCGCCAGCGCATCCGCGATCACCGAGTCGACCGTCGCGCCCGGCTTGAACGCCGACGCCACCGCCGCCGCGAAGACGCCCGCCGCCTCGCGGCCGTACGAGGACTGGTGCGCCCCCGCGACATCCAGGGCCTCCGCGTACGCCGCCGCCGGGTTGCCGGCGTTGACCACACCCACCGGCGCCATGTACATCGCGGCGCCGCAGTTGACGATGTTCCCGACCCCGGCTTCGCGGGGGTCGATGTGGCCGTAGTGGATCCGCGCCACGATCCACTTCTCCGCGAGGAAGATCCGCTGCAGCGGCAGCGCCTCCGCCTCCAGCTCGGGGATCCAGCGCGGGTTTCCGATCAGGTCGGGGACGAGGTAGTCCGCCACTGAGTAGGCATCCAGGTGGTCCCTGACCTGCTCGTACACCCGCACCAGCGCGTGCGTCATGAGGGTGTCGTCGGTGACGTGGCCGTCGCCCTTGTGGTACGGGGCGATGGGGCGGGCCGTCTTCCACTCGTCCTTGTAGAACGGCTCCACGATGCCCTGCACCCGACCGCCGTGGCGCTCGGCGATGGCCTCGGGCGTCCAGCCCTCGACCGGGCCGCCGAGGGCATCGCCGACCGCCGCTCCGACGAGGCAGCCGGTCGCGCGGTCCGTGAGGGTGGGGGCTCCGGTGACTGTGGTGGGCGCGGTCATGATGCGAGGGTTCCTTCCGCGGGGGTGGAGATTTCCGGGGTGGCTGGTTGGTCGGCCGTTTCGGCCAGTTGGTTTGCTGTCAGCTGGTCGGCCAGGGTGACCAGGTCGGTGCCTGCCAGGTCCGGCAGGGCGCAGCCCGACAGCACGCGGCAGGCGTCGCGCCAGGTGGCCGGGAGGCCGGAGGCGCCGCCGATGGCGCCGGTCAGGGCGCCGGCGAGGGCTGGGGCCGAGTCTGCGACCCGGGAGAGGCAGGCGGCTGCCGGGACTGCTTCCGTCACCGCGCCCGCCGATGCCGTCGCCACTGCCAGGGCCACCGGGACCGTTTCTGCCGCCGCGATGCCGTAGCTGTAGACGTGGTCGACGATTTCGTGTTCCAGGACGGGGACCAGCGCGAAGGCGTTCCCCGGGAGGCCGGGGCGGGTGGCCACCGCCGAGCGGCCCAGCTGGACGGCGCGCAGCGCGTTGCGGCGGATCTCCGTGCCCTCGGGGAGCTGGGCCAGGGCGGCGTCCACTGCCGCGTCGACCACCGCGCCGCCCAGGGCCGCCGCCACCGCCGCCGCGATCGCGCGGGCGCCGTGCACGCCGTCGCCGTCCTGGGTGAAGCGGGCGTCGAATTCCGCCAGTTCGGCGGCGGCCGTCGGGTCGCCCGGGTGGACCGTGGCCAGGACGGCCGCCCGTACGCACGCCGCGTCGTCGAAGTAGTGCGGGTTGTCGTGGCCGGTCGCCGGGGGGCGGAGGCCGGTGGCCAGGTTGCCCAGGCCTGCTCGTACGGATATGCGGGCCCGGATCGGGATCTCCGCCGACTCGATCTCGTCCGCGCGCTCCGCGGCCGCCGCCACCTCGTCCGCCAGCGCGTTCCATGCAAGTGTCAGCGCCGAGCGGACCCGCTGGTCGACCGTCAGGTCGCTGTGCAGGGACGTGCCCGCCGACAGCACCGCGCCCGCCGTGAAGGCCGCCCATTCCGCGTCGTCCGACGGGCCGAGGCGGAGTGGCTCGGGGGGCTGGTTCAGGGCGATCGGGACCGGGAGGGTGGTGGTCTGGTTCTGCTCGGCGAAGGTGTCCAGCTCGCGGGTGAGGCGGCGGGTCCACTCCGGCATGCGGGCGGCGCGGTGCTTGCTGGACGGCCAGCCGGCCGCGTCGCCGGAGGCGATGCCGAGGAGGAGGCCCTCGATGCGGTTGGGCTCCGGGCCCCGAGGGGGCTCCGTCAGGGCGGATTCGGTGACTATCGGTGGGGTCATGATGCGGCCCTGTCTCCCTCATCCGACGGGGCTAGCCGGTCGGCGATCTCGACTACGTGGTGGCCCTTCATCGACGGCAGGCAGGTGCCGCGGACCGGGCGGATCGCGTCCGCCCACTCGACGGGGATGGCGGTCGCGCCGCGCAGTGCGCCTGCCAGCGAGCCGGCCACCGCCGCCGTCGTGTCGGCGTCCCGGCCCATGTTCACGGCCGTCAGCACCGACGTGGTGAAGTCGCCGCGGGCCGCCGTGAAGGCGCCGAAGGCCAGGCCGACCGCCTCCGGTGCGAGGTCCGTCCACGGGTAGCCGCCGATGATCACCGAGGTGCGGACCGCGCGCTCGATCGAGAGCGGGGTGGCGTCCGGGTTCAGGCGGGCGCGGCGGGCCGCCGAGACCGCGCGCTGGAGGGAGCGGGAGGTCCAGGAGTCCTCCGGTATGACGGAGAGGGCCGCCTGTACGACGGCGTCGGGGCTGTCGCTCACCATCGCCGCCGCGACGCCCGCGGCCACCGCCTTGCCGCCGTAGATGCCCTCGCCGTCGTGGCTGACCGTGCCGTCGATGGCGACAAGACGCGCCGCCTCGGCCGGGCGGCCCGCCGCGTACACCCCGAAGGGCGCCGCGCGCATGGCCAGGCCGTCGCTCCAGGAGTGGCGGTGCTGGGCCGAGATCGGCGCCGCCAGGCCGCGGCGGAGGTTTTCCAGGGTGCCGCGCTCGGAGAAGCCCGCGCCCTTGAACGGGCCCTCGTCCAGGTCCGCGATCCACTGGTGCCAGGCGTGCTCCACGTGCTCGACCGTCAGCCCGGAGCCGTGCTCGGCGAGCAGCAGCCCGGAGAAGATCGCGTACTCCGTGTCGTCCGTACCCGCCGGGTCGTCCGACACGAAGTCCTCGATCCGGCCCCAGCGCTCCCGGATCTGGGAGGGCTTCATGTTCTCCGCGGGGGCGCCGAGCGCGTCGCCGACGGCCAGGCCGAGCATCGCGCCGCGGGCCCGGTCGCGGGCCGTGCGGCTTTCCCTTGCGCCGGTCGGTGGGGGTGATACGGGGCGGAGGCGCGGCCGGCGCGCGGCCGTCCGCTCCTCCCTTGCCGGTTCTGCGGTGCTGCTCATGTGCTGATCGTGCTCTTTCGTTACGGGGTGCGCTCGCTGGGCTGGGCGGTACGGCCGCGCGCTGTCACCGCTGGTATCTGTCCAATACCCGCTGGCCGTCCTCCACGAGCGACTTGCGCAGGCCCTCCACGTCGGTGTCGCCGTTGTAGAAGCGCTGGTAGGCGGGGGTGGCGAGCTTGTCGGACCACTCCGCATAGCCGCGGACGCCGAGCGCGGGGGAGGGCTTGAGCGACTTCGCGATGTCCGCGCCGAGGCTCCAGCCGTCCTTGTCGGTCGCGATCGCCGGGTCCTTCAGCGCCTCCTCGCTGGTCGGCAGCAGCCAGTCGCCCTTGGCGAGCTCGGCCATGTGGTCCGGCTGCGACATATAGGCGACGAAGTCCATCGCTGCCTTCTTGTGGTCGGTGTCCTCGGCGATCGACAGGGTCTGCGGCGCGACGCCCTGCGAGAGGCCGCCCTTGCCGGCCGGCATCGGCAGCACCTCCCAGTCGAAGTTGTCCGGGGCCTGCTGGACGACCTGTTGCCGGTACGCGAAGTTCAGCGGGACCATCGCGTACCGGCCGGCGAAGAAGCCGGGGAGGGTGTCGGAGCCGCCCATGCTGAGGCTGGACTTCGGGGCGGTCCTGTCCTTGTTGACCTGCCGGTTGATGGTCTGGGCGACGGCGGACTCGTCGGGGCCGTACTGGACCCGGTTTTTGACCCCGTCGTCGGTCTCGTCCTTGGTGAACATCTCGCCGCCGGTGGAGAGCGAAAGGCTCACCGACTGGTTGACCGGCTCCTTCATGCCGTACGCGACGCCGTACTGGTCGGTGCGGCCGTCGCCGTTCTTGTCCTTGGTGAGCTTCTTGGCGATGTCCTCGAACTCGTCCCAGGTCCACGGCTTCTGAGGGGTCGGGATGCGGACCCCGGAGGACTTCAGGAGCTTCTTGTTCGCGATCATCACCCGCGGCTCCTGCAGGAACGGCACCGCGTACACGCCGCCGTCCATGGTGACCGAGTCCCAGGTGGACTTCGGGATGTCCTTCTTCAGCTCGTCCGGGATCAGCTTCTTCATGTCGGCGAGGTAGCCGCCGTACGCGAAGTCGGTGAGGTCGCTGGCGTCGTCGTGGATGATGTCCGGCGCCTCGCCGCCCTCGAAGGAGGTGAGCAGCTGGTCGTGGACGGTGTCCCAGGAGCCCTGGACGTAGTTCACCTTGACGTTGGGGTGCGACTTGTTGAACTGGGCGACCAGGCGCTTGTTCGCCTCGATGGAGTCCTTCTGCCAGGCGAGGGAGTAGTAGTCGAGGGTGACCTTGCCGTCGGCGTTGTCGCCGTTCCCGCCGCAGCCGGCCAGGAGGGCGATGGCGGAGGCGCCCGCGATGATTCCCGTGGCGATACGGCGCATCAGCCCTTCACCGCCCCGGCGAGCATCCCGCTGACCAGCCGGCGCTGGAGCAGGGCGAAGAACAGCAGGCTCGGGATCGTGGCGATCACGGACGCGGCGGCCAGCGGGCCGAGGTCCGCGACGCCCTCGGCGCCGAGGAAGCGGGTGAGGATCACGGACATCGTCTGGTTCTCCGGAGACTTGAGCAGGACCAGGGCGAAGAAGAATTCGTTCCAGGCGGTGACGAAGGAGAACATCAGCGTGGCCACCAGGCCCGGCGTGAGCAGCGGGAAGACGACGCTGGTCAGGGTGCGGAAGCGGCTCGCGCCGTCCACGGCCGCCGCCTCCTCCAGGGAGATCGGCACCGCCTTCACGTAGCCCTGGAGCATCCAGAGCGAGAAGGGCAGGTTCCAGACGACGTAGACGATGATCAGGCCGCCGATGGAGTTGATCAGCTGCAGGTTCTTCAGCACCAGGAACAGCGGGATGATGATCAGCACGAACGGGAACATCTGGCTGACCAGGATCCAGGCCGTGCCGGCCGTCGAGACCTTCGACTTGTAGCGGACCATCGCGTACGCCGCCGGGATGGCGATCGCGACCGCGATCACGGCCGCCGATACGGCGACGATCAGGCTGTTCAGCGCCGAGTGCAGCAGCGGCTGGGTGTCGAAGGCGACCCGGAAGTTCTCCAGGGTCCAGTCCTTCGGCAGCCACGTCGGGTCGATGGAGCCGAGTTCCTTCGCCGGCTTGAAGGCCGTGGAGACCAGCCACAGCAGCGGGAAGGCGAGGAAGACGAGGTAGGCGAGGAGGGCGACGTACTGGCCGGTGCGGCCGGCCGCGCGCTTCGCTCGCAGGGAGCCTGCCGTACTCATGCGGCCTCCTCCTTCAGACGCTTGCGCAGGAACAGGGTCAGGAAGATCGCGATGACGGCGATCATCGCCAGGCCCATCGCGGCCGCGTAGCCGAACTGGCCGTACTTGAAGGCCTCTTCGTACGCGAAGAGCATCGGCAGCCGGGTCTCGCCGCCGGGTCCGCCCTGGGTGAGGACGTAGACCAGGCCGAAGGAATTGAAGTTCCAGATGAAGTTCAGGGCGGTGATCGCGATGACCACCGGCTTGACCGCGGGCCAGGTGACGGCGGTGAAGCGGCGCCAGAGCCCGGCGCCGTCCAGGGCGGCGGCCTCGCGGAGCTCGCCGGGCACGTTCTGCAGCCCGGCCAGCAGCACGACGGTGGTCTGCGGCATGCCCGCCCAGATGCCGACGACGATGACGGCGGGGAGCGCCATGGAGAGGGAGCCGAGCCAGTCGACGTTCTCGTTGATGAAGCCGAGGTCCTTCAGGGTGGCGTTGAGGATGCCCGCGTCCTGGTGGTAGACGAGCCGCCACATGATGCCGACCACGACCTCCGGCATCGCCCAGGGGACGAGCGCGAGGGTGCGGGCCAGCCAGCGGAACCGCAGGTTCTGGTTGAGCAGCAGGGCCAGGCCGAGGGCGAGGACGAGCTGCAGGGCCGTCACGCAGACCGCCCAGATCAGGCCGATGCGGAAGGAGTCCCAGAAGAGCGAGTCGTGCCGCAGGTCCGCGAAGTTGTGGAGGCCGACGAACTGGGTCGGGTTCGTGCGCCCCGACTGCGAGTCCGTGAAGGCGAGCGAGACGCCGTACAGCAGCGGGCCGACGCTGAGGATCAGGATCGGCACCAGCGCCGGGAGCAGCAGGAACCAGCCGCCGCGGTCCAGACCCAGCGCGGCCTTGCGCTGCGCCGGGGTGCGGGGTGGTGGGGTGCCTCGGTTTCCCGAAGCCTGCGGCTTCGGCTTGGGGCTCGTGAGACTCATACGGACCTCGCCGGGACGGTGGACTCGCGCACGACGAGCCGCGGCTCGGCGGTCGTACGGCGGGGGGCAGGGATGGTGGTTTCGCTGGTGTCTTCGGCGGCGTCGCCCGCGGGGTCTCCGGGGCGTGCCTCGCGTTCGCGCAGGCGCTGCAGCAGCAGTTCGGCGGCGATGCGGCCGCGTTCGGACGAGCCGAGGTCCACGCTGGTCAGCGGCGGCCAGGCGGCGCGGGCCAGCTGGGTGTTGTCCATGCCGGCGACGGCGACATCCTCGGGCACCCGCATGCCGCGGGTGTGCAGGGTCTGCGCGGCGCCGAGCGCCAGCTGGTCGTTCGCGCAGAAGATCGCGTCCAGGTCCGGGCGGGCGTCCAGCAGCCGGTGCGCCGCCTCGGCGCCGGCCGCGACGTCGAAGTCCGCCGCCGCCACGAGGCCCGGGTCGTAGGAGATGCCGTGGTCGGCGAGGCCCTTGCGATAGCCCTCGTCGCGATTACGCCCCGGCACGGTGTCGATGGGGCCGTTGATGAAGGCGATCCGGCGGCGGCCGGTCTCGGCCAGATGCCGCACCGCCTTCTCCGCGCCGCTGACCGAATCGGCCTGGACGCAGTCCAGCTGCGCGTCCGGCGGCGGCGAGCCGATCACCACGACCGGGGCGGTGGCCTGCGCGATCGCCTCGACGTGCTCGGGGGTTATCCGTATCGGGCAGATGATGAGCCCGTCGCTGGTGCGCTCGGCGAGGCTGCGGACGACCGCCAGCTCGTCCTCGGTGACGGCGTCGGTGGAGTGCAGCAGGAGGCGGTAGCCGGCGGCCTTCGCGACCGCCTGGATCTCGCGGACCATCGCCACGTAGACGGGGTTGCCGATGTCGGGCATCGCGAAGGTCAGCTGCCGGGTGCGGCCGCCCTTGAGGGAGCGGGCGACGGAGTTCGGCACGTACCCGAGCTCGGCGGCGGCGTTACGGACCCGCTCCTCGGTGTCGCGGCGGGCGCTGAGCCCGTTCAGCACGCGCGAGACGGAGGCGATGGAGACGCCTGCGCGCTCGGCGATGGACACGATGGTCGGCGGCCCTGAGCCCGATCCGCCCGATCCGGCCGTCCCGGATGACACCACACTCGCCCCTTTGCGTCCGTGATGCGCCATTGCTGTAAAGGTTTACAGCTACTGGAAACGTTTACAGATATTGCTGCCGCGTTACGCCCGCGTCAAGACCCGCGTAACTGTGATCGTCATCTCTCCGGGGGTGGTAAGTACGGCCTGCCTTGCTGGCGAGCGGGGTGCGGGCGCGCGTACGGTCGGCCATATGACCACCCCCGCCGCCGATTCCGCCAACCCGGCCGAGGCCCACCAGCACACCCACCGGGATGTCAATGGCGGCTGGCTGCGCCCCGCCGTCTTCGGCGCGATGGACGGGCTCGTATCCAACCTCGCGCTGATCACCGGCGTCGCGGGCGGCTCCGTGGAGTCGAAGACGATCGCGGTGACGGGCCTTGTGGGCCTGGCCGCGGGCGCCTTCTCGATGGCCGCGGGAGAGTACACCTCGGTCGCCTCCCAGCGGGAGCTGGTCCTGGCGGAGCTGGACGTGGAGCGGCGCGAGCTGCGCCGCCACCCCGAGGCCGAGGAGCGGGAGCTGGCCGACCTGTATGTGAAGCGGGGCGTGGCGCCGGAGCTGGCCGGCGAGGTGGCCAGGCAGCTGATGAAGGACCCCGACCAGGCCCTGGAGATACACGCCAGGGAAGAGCTCGGCGTCGACCCGGACGACCTGCCGTCGCCGACGGTCGCGGCGGTGTCGTCCTTCGGCTCATTCGCGCTGGGCGCACTGCTGCCCGTGTTGCCGTACCTGGTGGGCTCCACGTCGCTGTGGCCCGCGGCGGCGCTGGCGCTGGCCGGGCTGTTCGTGTGCGGCGCGGTGGTGTCGCGGGTGACGACGCGGTCGTGGTGGTACGGGGGCCTGCGGCAGCTGGTGCTGGGCGGCGCGGCGGCGGCTGTTACGTATGGGCTGGGGTCGCTCTTTGGGGCGGCGGTCGGGTAGTCGCGGGGGAGCGGGGGGCTCGTTGTCGCGGGTGCGGTGCTCGTTGTGCGGTGCGCTGCGGACTGAAGTTGCCCTCAATGGCGGTTAGCGTCGAGGTGGAACCGAGAGCGGACCCCGCGGACCGCGCCGCTCACCCCGTCCCCGCCGTCAGCGGGGTGACCGTGAAGGTGCCGTCGCAGAGGTCGATTTCGGCGGGGGCGGTCAGGGACGCCGTGTTGCCCGGCGGGTAGACGCGCACCTCAGCGGATGTGGGCAGGCACTCGCCCTGGTGGTTGATCGTGCGCAGGGTGCTGCTGGCGGCCTTCCCCGGAGCGAGAGTCACCGGGTCGTACGACTTCGCGTCGCGGGTCGCCGGGTCGCCGATGCGGGCGCCGCCGGCGCCCTGCAGCGAGACGCCGGGGAAGCCGGCGAGGCGGCAGGTCGTGTCGCCGCGGTTGGTGAGGACCAGGTAGCGGTAGATGCTGCCTGCCGCGGCGTCGCCGGTCTTCACGGAGGCGGACAGCTTCGCGGTCTCGCAGCGCCGGGGTGCGGTGTCGCCGCCCGCCTTGCCGGAGGGGGACGGGGTCGTACGGGACGGGCTGCCGCTCGGGGTGCCGTCCGGCTTGCCGCTGCCGCTGTGTTCCGGGGCCGGGGGCTTGGGGGAGCTGCTCGGGGGCGGGCTGGTGGGGGCGGCCGAGTCCGGGTGCGACTCGCTCGCGGTGGGGCGGGCCACCTCGTCCTCGCCGCGGTCGGGGGAGAGCGCGGTGGCCAGGTACGCCGTGCCGCCGAGCACCGCCGCCGCGGCCGTGGCGCCGAGCACCGCGCGGGCGCGCCTGCGGCGGGCGGCGCGGCGGCGGATCCGCCCGTACGCCTCCGGGGACGCGGCGAGGAACGCCGCGGGGGGCCGCAGCAGCGACTCCAGCGGGTCGCCCTCGCTGCCGTCGAGGCGCGGGGTGAGGTCGCCGTCGCGGGAGTCGCGGGAGTCGCGGGAGTCGCGGGAGTCGCGGGCGTCCCGGCCGTGCTGGTCGTCAGGTGATCCGGTCATGGTGTCCCTCGAGCTCGGCGCGGAGCAGTTCGCGGGCCGCGTGGAGGTCGGACTTGACGGTGCCTTCGCGGCGGCCCAGGAGACGGGCCACCTCGCGGATGGGGAGGTCGGCGTAGTAGTAGAGCAGCGCGGGGGCGCGCAGGCGGTCGGGGAGCGACTGGACCAGGAGGCGTACGGTCGGATCGGCCGTCTCGTCGCGGGAGTTGGCCGCCTCCTGGGTGACCGCGCGGCGCAGTGCACGGCGCTCGCGCTCCAGTTTGCGCCAGTGGTCGCGGACCAGGTTGGCGGCGGTCGCGTAGAGGAAGCCGCGGGGCTCCTCGACCTTGGCCCAGCGGGCCCACAGCCGCGTGAACGCCTCCGCGGCGATCTCATGCGCCGTCTCGTCATCGTCCACCAGCCGCCGCACCCAACCGGCGAGGCGCGGATAGAGCACGGCGAACAGCTCGGCGGCGGCGCGCTCTTGAGTCGATGCCCGGATGCCCACACTCCTCACGTACCCCGGTACGTGCTCCGCCGCGCTCACTTGGCGGCGGCCTGCGAGGCGTATGCGATGACATTGTCGGCGTACTCACCCGCGGAGCGGCTGCCGCCGCAGGTGATCAGGCGCAGCGCGGGGTGGTCGGTGTCGCCGTACACACGCTGCGTCGGGAACCGCTTCTTGGCCACCCTCTGGACCGAATCCACGGCGAAGACCGCCTCGGAGCCGTCCTTGCGGGTGACGGTGATCCGGTCGCCCGCCTTGAGGCTGGGCAGCCGCTTGAAGACGCCGTCGCCGTATTTGCCTACGGTGACGTGGCCGAGGACGACCGACGGGCCCAACTCGCCGGGGGTGGGGGACTGTTCGTACCAGCCGGCGGGGTCGTGGGCGCGGATGGGGGGCACCTCGATCTCGCGGGTGCGGGTGAGGCCGAGGGGGATGACGGGGGTGTCGACGCCGATGGCGGGGATACGGAGGCGTGCGGGGCGCGAGTGGGACATGGGCTTGTCGGCGGCGGGTGGTGCGGGAGTCGTGGCCGCGGACGACTTCGGTGTGCGGTCGCGGTCGCGGGACGGTCCGGAGGAGGCGGGCGTGTCCGGCCCGCAACCGGCCAGGGCGGCGAGCGCCATGGCAGCGGCAAGCGCCAGCGCCGCGCCCGCGCGGGGGCGCCCGCCCGCGATGCGGCGGGAGCGGCCCGGTGTACGGCCGGGCGCGGAGCGGGGCGGGGCCGCGCGTTCGGGGCGGGGCCCCGCGCCGGGTGCGGCGGGGCGCCGTGCCGGCGCTCCGCCGCACCCGTCCGCCGCGGCGTGGTTACGGGCGGCCAACGCGCCCTCAGTCCTTGGCCCGGCGGCGGGCCACCAGCACCGCCGCACCGGCCAGGGCGGCGAGGCCGCTGCCGATGGCGGCTACCAGGACCTCGCCGGAGCCGCCGTTGCCGGAGCTCTCGGCTGCCGCCCGCACGCCCGTGTCCGGGGCGCCGCTGGGCACCGTGCCGACCTGGCCGCCGGAGCCGGAGCCGCCGCCCGTACCGCCGCCTGAGCCGGAGCCGCCGGAGCCGCCCGTACCGCCGCCCGTGTCCGAGCCGCCCGTACCGCCCGTACCGCCTGAACCGCCGCCCGTGCCGCCCGGATTGCCCCCGGCCCCCGCCGCCAGCGGGCTGATGCTGAAGACGTTCCCGCAGATGGTGATCTCGCCCGGGATGACCAGGGAGGCGCGGTTCGCCGGCGGATACACCCGTACCTGCGCGGACGCCGGCAGGCACTTGCCGTGGCGGTTGAGCGTATGGAGCGTGTTGCTCGCCGTGGCGCCCGGCGCCAGCGTCACCGTGCCGTAGCCCTTGGCCTCGCGCGTCGCCGTCGGGCCGAGCTGCTTGCCTGCCGCGTCGAGCAGCGAGACGCCGGGGTAGCCCTTCAGGGCGCAGGCGGTCGAGCTCTTGTTGGTGAGCACCAGGTGCTGGTAGATGTTCCCCGCCCCGGCCTCCTGCCCGCCGAGGGCGGCGCTGAGCTGCGATGTCCTGCACGTCGGGGTGGTGGTGGCCTGGGCCGCTGCCGGGACCGCCACCACGGCCGCCGCCGCGGCCACCGCGGAACCCGCCGCGATCAGTGCTGTACGCATGTACTGACTCCCTCTTCAGCGCCGGAGGACTGCCCCAGAGACGACGCGGCGGGTGCGACGGTTGTAAAGAGATGTCAAAGTCTGCGGGCGGTGGGCAGCACTAGACTCGTGTGCCTGCCATCGGGGGAGGGCGAGACGAGATGCTGCGAGTGCACTTCACCGCCGGGGACCTGGCGCGGACGCGCATCGCCGACGGGCCCGATCCGCTGTGGGAGACCGTGCTGAGCGTGCAGCAGCTCGGCGAGCGGCGGCCCGATCCGGTGCTGGCCGCCTGGCGGGAGGGCGGCTGCCCGCGCGGCCGGGCCGCGCTGCGGGCGCTGCGCCCGCTGATGCCGACGCGCGGGTACTTCCCGGACTTCCTCACGCCCGCCGCTTCTTCGGCGGGCTTCGAGCACGGTGTGGAGGCCGTGCTGGGCACCCCGCGGCGGCGGCTGCGCGCCGAAATCGGGCGGGTGGCGGCCGCGTCCCCGCTGCCCGCGTGGACGCGGGAGCTCGCCGACGGCGAGGCGGGCGGCATGCGGCGGCTCGGGCAGGCGCTCGGTACGTATCACGACTCCGCGCTCGCGCCCGCGTGGCGGCGGATCGCGGCCCGTACGGAAGAGGACCGGGTGCGGCGGGCGCAGGCGCAGAGCACGGCGGGGACCGAGGCGATGCTGCGGACGTTCGCGCCGGCGCTGCGGTATGCGGCGCCGGTGCTGACGGCGGACTATCCCGTGGAGCGGGATCTGCACCTGCGGGGGCGGGGACTGCTGCTGGTGCCGTCGTACTTCTGCCGGCGGACGCCGGTGGTGCTGGCCGACGAGGAGCTGCCGCCGGTGCTGGTCTATCCGGCGCGCGCCGACGGTTCCGGGCAGGGGTCCAGTCCCACCCTGCCCGCCGAGCTCACCGCGCTCCTCGGCCACACCCGCGCCGTCGTCCTGCACAGCCTGCGCGAGCCGTGCAGCAACGCCGACCTGGCGAGCCGGGCGGGCGTCGCCCCGTCGAGCGCCAGCGAGCACGCCGCGGTGCTGCGCCGGGCCGGGCTCGTCGTCACGACCCGGCAGCGCAATCGCGTGCACCACGCGCTGACGCCGCTCGGCACGGCGCTGCTGACGGGACCGGCGGCGCCCGCGCTCACCGCACCAGGACCCGTCCCGGGGCACGGAGCAGCATGACGAGCACCGTGGCGGCCGCGATGGTGCCGAGGACCAGCGTGGCCAGCCAGAGCCGGCCCTCCCAGGAGCCGGCGTAGGAGCCCCAGCTCGGGATGAAGACCCGGTCCGTCGGGAGCGGCGAGGTCGCCGGCGTCTCCTGGCCGGTGAACGTGATCCCCGCCAGCTGCCGCAGGTTCAGGTACAGCATGATCGAGCTCAGCACGAGGGCCCCGCCGCGGGCGACCGGGCGGCGCAGCAGCGCCAGCGTGCCCAGCACCAGGAAGCCCACCGCGTACGCCGTCTCGTAGAACGCCTCGCTGCCCGCGAACTCGGTCAGCATCGGCCCGCCCGCGTTCACCAGCCCCTCCGCGTAGTCGAGCAGATGGTTGTCGGCGAAGGCGCTGCCGGCGCTGACGGGGTCGATGTACCTCCGCAGCAGCCAGCCCAGCGTGGCGAGGCCGAGGAAGAGCATCAGCACCCCGGAGATCAGATACGGCCGCTCCTCGCTGCCCGGCAGCATCCGGTGGTCGGCCGTCCCCGAGCGACCCATCATGATCAGCACGCTCACCGCCGCGGCCAGCGCGAAGAGCCAGCTGCCGATGATCGGCGCGGCGAGGGCGGTGTCGCCGAAGTAGCTGGACCGGAATTCGGGATCGGAGGCGATGCCGATCAGCTCGCGCACCGCCGCCCAGGCGATGATCGCCGCGAGCACCATGGCGGCCCCGCGGGCGGCGGTACGGCGCATCAGGGCCAGCAGGCCGACGACCATGAGGGCGCCGCCGACCGCCCACTGGTTCCGGCCGAGCATCATCGTGTCGAGCCGTACGCTCGGGTCCACCAGGGCTCTGAGCAGGTCGGACACGCTGTTTTCCTCGTACGCCAGGCCGTAGCCGACCCACACCCACAGCATGCGGCCGATCATCGTCAGCAGCACGCCGGTGGTCAGGTACGCGGCCAGATAGCGCCGCGAGGCGAGCCGGGTGCGGGTGTCGGAGGTGGCCGGTGCGGTGTCTACTGCCATGCGCGCAGGCTCGCGCGCGCGAGAGCGCCGGGGCCAGGCTCTTCGGGCGTGGCCGAAGGAGCTCGGGTGCCGGACCGGTCGCTGGACCGCGTGACGCACGTCGTAGCCGTCGCCGGAATCTGCTGCTAATTTGCGTCCCGCCTGCGAATCCATCGTTACCCACCGGTTTCGCGGTGGTCATCCTGGGGCATGGGTGACTGATGCAGCGAGGGCAGCGTCGCCCCCGTCTGTACCTGGGCAGATAGAGGTCGAGCCGCCCGTTCGCCCATCTCGGTACCCGTGATCCGGGTGTCCGCATTCTGGAATGCAGTATCCGCTTCGCGAGAAGCAAGGGCATCATGTAACCTGCACGAAAATTTGCGCAGGGCACTTGCCCGAACCCGAAACACCAGCACCGCAGAGGGCCAACGTCGTCCCTCGGCATGCCTCATCTGCCACGACGACGACGGGAGAGCCGATGCGCTCCGCATTCATGGCGGCCCACCCTGCCCCGCAGGGGATGTATGACCCCCGGTATGAGCATGACGCCTGCGGCGTCGGCTTCGTGGCCACCCTGACCGGCGAGGCGAGCCACGAACTCGTCGAGCGTGCGCTCACCGTTCTCCGTAACCTCGAGCACCGCGGGGCCACCGGCTCCGACCCGGACACCGGCGACGGCGCGGGCATCCTGCTGCAGGTCCCGGACGCCTTCCTGCGCGAGAACGTCCCCTTCACGCTGCCCGCCGCCGGTTCGTACGCGGTCGGCATCGGCTTCCTGCCCGCCGATGAAGCGGCCGCCGCCAAGGCCGTCGAGCGCATCGAGGCCATCGCCACCGACGAGGGTCTTACGGTCCTCGGCTGGCGTGACGTCCCCGTCGCCCCTCAGCTGCTCGGCGCGGGCGCGCGCGAGGTCATGCCCGCCTTCCGGCAGCTGTTCGTTGCCGACGCCGATGGCGCCAGCAGCGGCATCGCCCTCGACCGCAAGGCCTTCGTGCTGCGCAAGCGCGCCGAGCGCGAGGTCGACGTCTACTTCCCGTCGCTGTCCGCGCGCACCATCGTCTACAAGGGCATGCTGACGACCGGCCAGCTGGAGCCGTTCTTCCCGGACCTCTCGGACCGCCGCTTCGCCACCGCCATCGCGCTGGTCCACTCGCGGTTCTCCACCAACACCTTCCCGAGCTGGCCGCTGGCCCACCCGTACCGCTTCGTGGCGCACAACGGTGAGATCAACACCGTGATGGGCAACCGCAACTGGATGCGGGCCCGCGAGTCGCAGCTGCTCTCCGACAAGTTCGGCGACGGCGCGCTCGACCGGATCTTCCCCGTCAACACCCCGGACGCCTCCGACTCCGCCACCTTCGACGAGGTGCTGGAGCTGCTGCACCTCGGCGGCCGCTCGCTGCCGCACTCGGTGCTGATGATGATCCCGGAGGCCTGGGAGAACAGCCCCAACATGGACCCCGCGCGGCGGGCGTTCTACCAGTACCACTCCACGATGATGGAGCCCTGGGACGGCCCGGCCTGTGTCACCTTCACCGACGGCTCCCTCGTCGGCGCGGTCCTCGACCGCAACGGGCTGCGCCCCGGCCGCTACTGGGTCACCGACGACGGCCTCGTCGTCCTCTCCTCCGAGGTCGGCGTCCTCGACATAGAGCCGGACCGGATCGTCCGCAAGGGCCGCCTGCAGCCGGGCCGGATGTTCCTCGTCGACACCGAGAAGCACCGCATCATCGAGGACGACGAGATCAAGGCAGAGCTCGCCGCCGAGCACCCGTACCAGGAGTGGCTGGAGGCCGGGCTCATCGAGCTCGAGGACCTCCCCGAGCGCGAGCACATCGTGCACACCCACGCCTCGGTCACCCGCCGCCAGCAGACCTTCGGCTACACCGAGGAGGAGCTGCGCGTCCTCCTCGCCCCGATGGCGAAGACCGGCGGCGAACCGCTCGGCTCCATGGGCACGGACTCGCCCATCGCCGCGCTCTCCGACCGGCCGCGGCTGATCTTCGACTACTTCACCCAGCTCTTCGCGCAGGTCACCAACCCGCCGCTGGACGCCATCCGGGAGGAGCTGGTCACCTCACTGATCTCCTCCCTCGGCCCGCAGGGCAACCTGCTGGACCCGACCCCGGCCTCCTGTCGCAGCGTCACCCTGCCCTTCCCGGTGATCGACAACGACGAGCTCGCCAAGCTCATCCACGTCAACGCCGACGGCGACATGCCCGGCTTCAAGGCCGTGACCCTGTCCGGGCTTTACCGCGTCCACGGCGGCGGCGACGCCCTCGCCGCCCGGATCGAGGAGATCTGCGCCGAGGCCGACGCCGCCATCGAGGCCGGCGCGCACCTCATCGTGCTCTCCGACCGGCACTCCGACGCCGAGCACGCGCCGATCCCGTCGCTGCTGCTCACCTCGGCCGTCCACCACCACCTCATCCGTACGAAGCAGCGCACCCACGTCGGCCTGCTGGTCGAGGCGGGCGACGTCCGCGAGGTGCACCATGTCGCGCTGCTGATCGGCTACGGCGCGGCCGCGGTGAACCCGTACCTCGCCATGGAGTCCGTCGAGGACCTGGTCCGTGCCGGCACCTTCCTGCCCGGCGACATGGACCCCGAGCAGGCCATCAAGAACCTGATCAAGGCGCTCGGCAAGGGCGTGCTGAAGGTGATGTCCAAGATGGGCATCTCCACCGTCGCCTCGTACCGCGGCGCGCAGGTCTTCGAGGCCGTCGGCCTGGACCCGAAGTTCGTGGACACGTACTTCCACGGCACCACGACGAAGATCGCGGGTGCCGGGCTCGACGTCATCGCCAAGGAAGTCGCCGCCCGGCACCTCAAGGCCTACCCGGCCTCGGGCATCGCCCCGGCGCACCGGGACCTTGAGATCGGCGGCGAGTACCAGTGGCGCCGCGAGGGCGAGCCGCACCTCTTCGACCCGGAGACGGTCTTCCGCCTGCAGCACTCCACGCAGACCAAGCGCTACGACATCTTCAAGCAGTACACCGAGCGCGTCGACGAGCAGTCCGAGCGGCTGATGACGCTGCGCGGCCTCTTCGGCTTCACCTCCGACCGGCAGTCCATCCCGGTCGACGAGGTCGAGCCGGTCAGCGAGATCGTCAAGCGCTTCTCCACCGGCGCCATGTCGTACGGCTCCATCTCCCAGGAGGCGCACGAGACCCTCGCCATCGCGATGAACCGCCTCGGCGGCAAGTCCAACACCGGCGAGGGCGGCGAGGACGCGGACCGCCTGTACGACCCGGCGCGCCGCTCGTCGATCAAGCAGGTGGCTTCCGGCCGCTTCGGCGTGACCAGCGAATACCTGGTCAACTCCGACGACATCCAGATCAAGATGGCCCAGGGCGCCAAGCCCGGCGAGGGCGGCCAGCTGCCCGGCCACAAGGTGTACCCGTGGGTGGCGAAGACCCGGCACTCGACGCCGGGCGTCGGCCTCATCTCGCCGCCGCCGCACCACGACATCTACTCGATCGAGGACCTGGCGCAGCTGATCCACGACCTCAAGAACGCCAACCCGCAGGCCCGCATCCACGTGAAGCTGGTCAGTGAGGTCGGCGTGGGTACGGTCGCGGCGGGTGTGTCTAAGGCGCACGCGGACGTCGTCCTGATCTCCGGCCACGACGGCGGTACGGGCGCGTCCCCGCTGACCTCGCTGAAGCACGCCGGCGGCCCCTGGGAGCTCGGCCTCGCCGAGACCCAGCAGACCCTGCTGCTGAATGGTCTCCGGGACCGCATCGTCGTGCAGACGGACGGCCAGCTGAAGACCGGCCGGGACGTCGTCATCGCGGCGCTCCTGGGCGCCGAGGAGTACGGCTTCGCCACCGCCCCGCTCGTCGTCTCCGGCTGCGTCATGATGCGCGTCTGCCACCTGGACACCTGCCCGGTCGGCATCGCCACCCAGAACCCGGTGCTGCGCGAGCGCTACACCGGCCAGGCCGACCACGTGGTGAACTTCTTCGAGTTCATCGCCCAGGAGGTCCGCGAGTACCTCGCCGAGCTCGGCTTCCGTACGCTCGACGAGGCCATCGGCCACGCCGAGGTGCTCAACGTCGAGCGCGCGGTGGACCACTGGAAGGCCCAGGGCCTCGACCTCGCCCCGCTGCTGCACGTCCCGGACCTGCCGGAAGGCGCCGTCCGCTACCAGATCACCGACCAGGACCACGGCCTGGCCAAGGCGCTCGACAACGAGCTGATCAAGCTCGCCTCCGACGCCCTCGCCGCGCCCTCCGCGGAGGACGCGCACCCGGTCCGCGCCCAGGTCTCGATCCGTAACATCAACCGGACCGTCGGCACCATGCTGGGCCACGAGGTGACGAAGAAGTTCGGCGGCGCGGGCCTGCCGGACGACACCATAGACATCACCTTCACCGGGTCCGCGGGCCAGTCCTTCGGCGCCTTCGTGCCGCGGGGTGTCACCCTCCGCCTGGAGGGCGACTCGAACGACTACGTCGGCAAGGGGCTGTCCGGCGGCCGCCTGATCGTCCGCCCGGACCGGGGCGCCGACCACCTCGCCGAGTACTCGACCATCGCCGGCAACACCATCGCGTACGGCGCCACCGGCGGCGAGATCTTCCTGCGCGGCCGGACCGGCGAGCGCTTCTGCGTCCGTAACTCCGGCGCCACGGTGGTGTCGGAGGGCGTGGGCGACCACGGCTGCGAGTACATGACCGGCGGCCGCGCCGTTGTCCTCGGCGAGACCGGGCGCAACTTCGCGGCCGGCATGTCGGGCGGCATCGCGTACGTCATCGACCTCGACCCGGACAACGTCAACCGCGAGCTGACCGACGCGGTCGAGCCGCTGGACGACGAGGACAAGCAGTGGCTGCACGACGTCGTGCGCCGCCACGCGGAGGAGACCGGTTCCACCGTCGCGGAGAAGCTCCTGGCCGACTGGGAGTCCTCCGTGACCCGCTTCAGCCGGGTCTTCCCGGCCACGTACAAGAAGGTGCTCGCCGCCAAGGACGCTTGTGAGCGCGCGGGTCTCTCCGAGACCGAGACCCACGAGAAGATGATGGAGGCGGCGATCAATGGCTGACCCGAAGGGCTTTCTGACCACCGGCCGCGAGGTCGCGCAGACCCGTCCCGTCGACGAGCGCGTGCAGGACTGGGACGAGGTCTACGTCCCCGGCTCGCTGCTGCCGATCATCAGCAAGCAGGCCGGCCGGTGCATGGACTGCGGCATCCCGTTCTGCCACAACGGCTGCCCGCTGGGGAACCTGATCCCCGAGTGGAACGACTACGCGTACCGCGAGAACTGGTCCGCGGCGTCCGAGCGGCTGCACGCGACGAACAACTTCCCGGAGTTCACCGGGCGGCTGTGCCCGGCTCCGTGCGAGTCGGCGTGCGTGCTCGGCATCTCGCAGCCGGCCGTGACCATCAAGAACGTCGAGGTCTCCATCATCGACAAGGCCTGGGACGCGGGTGACGTCACGCCGCAGCCGCCCGAGCGCCTGTCGGGCAAGACCGTGGCGGTCATCGGCTCGGGCCCGGCGGGCCTGGCGGCGGCGCAGCAGCTGACGCGGGCGGGCCACACGGTCGCGGTGTACGAGCGCGCCGACCGCATCGGCGGCCTGCTGCGCTACGGCATCCCCGAGTTCAAGATGGAGAAGCGGCACATCAACCGCCGCATCGAGCAGATGCGGGCGGAGGGCACCAAGTTCCGTACCGAGGTGGAGATCGGCCGCGACATAGACGCGACGAAGCTGCGCCGCCGGTACGACGCGGTGGTCATCGCCGCGGGCGCCACGACGGCGCGTGACCTGCCGGTGCCGGGCCGCGAGCTCGGCGGCATCCACCAGGCGATGGAGTACCTGCCGCTGGCGAACAAGGTCCAGGAAGGCGACCTGACCACCTCCCCGATCTCGGCGGAGGGCAAGCACGTCGTGGTGATCGGCGGCGGCGACACGGGCGCGGACTGCGTCGGTACGGCCCACCGCCAGGGCGCCGCGTCCGTGACCCAGCTGGAGATCATGCCGCGCCCGTCGGACGACCGCCCCGGCCACCAGCCGTGGCCGACGTTCCCGATGACGTACAAGGTCACCTCGGCGCACGAGGAGGGCGGCGAGCGGGTCTACTCGGTCTCGACGACGCACTTCGAGGGCGACGAGGAGGGGAACGTCCAGTGGCTGCACTTGATCGAGGTGGAGTTCAAGGACGGCAAGCTGGAGCAGATCCCGGGCACGGAGAAGAAGATCCCGGCCCAGCTGGTCACCCTGGCGATGGGCTTCACGGGCGTCGACCGGGAGAACGGCCTGGTCGAGCAGTTCGGCCTGGACCTCGACCCGCGCGGCAATGTGGCCCGTAACGGCGACTACGAGACCAACGTCCCCGGCGTCTTCGTCGCCGGCGACGCGGGCCGCGGCCAGTCCCTGATCGTCTGGGCCATCGCCGAGGGCCGCTCCGCCGCCCGCGGCGTCGACCGCCACCTGACGGGCGCCAGCGCCCTGCCGGCCCCCATCAAGCCGACGGACCGGGCGCTGACTGCGTAGGCGGCTTCGCCGCGGTCCTCCGACAACAGAATCCCGGGGCTCTGTCCGTCCCGGACCACAGCAGCTTCACCCGGACCAGGGGTCTCTTCCTCTGGCCGGAGCGGAGCGACATCGCCGCACAAGGGCGTGCGGTCGTCACAACGCGGCGCCTGCCATTCCCCGACCGGAGGCAGGCGCCGTGGTGTCTTTTGGGTCATACCGCCTCTTCGAACGGAAGGGCTATAGTCGTCCGGTGCACA
Source organism: Streptomyces boninensis (assembly GCF_048572725.1). Taxonomy (NCBI): domain Bacteria; kingdom Bacillati; phylum Actinomycetota; class Actinomycetes; order Kitasatosporales; family Streptomycetaceae; genus Streptomyces; species Streptomyces boninensis. The sequence goes on along the minus strand of NZ_CP183837.1, from coordinate 2,130,987 downwards.
ACGTATCGCCCGATTCCGGACCGCCCGGCTGCCCGCTCACCGCGGTGACGGCGCAGTACCTGCCGCGGCTGTCGGAGTTCGCCTTCGAGCCGGGACTGGTGGCGGCCGTCGACCAGCATGCGGCGGCGGTACGGGACACGCTCGCGCCCGGGTCTTCGGCCCACGTGCCAGGTCCCCGCGCCGAGCTGCGGCGCGAGGACCTGACGGATTACGTGCTGGGCTTCACGGACGTCCTCGGCGAGAACGGCTGGCGCGAGCCGGTCGGCTACGACTTCGCCGCGCTCCGCCTGACGGCGGTGTGCTGGCTGGTCCGCGAGTACGACCTGCTGGGCAGCTGAAGCCTCGGGCTCATGGGCTCACGGCCTTACCGGCGCCCGTACCCCTCGTCTCCGAGCGGCCGGGTGCTGCCGGTCTCGTACTCCCCGGCGGGCTGACCAGCGGCGGCGTCAGAGCGGCCGGCCTGGTACGCGGAGGGGCCGCTGCCGTTGCCGGTGCTGACCTTCGCCTGCTCCTGCTCCACATGCGCCAGCCAGCGCTCCCAGCGCTGCCGCATCGGGGCGATGAGGCCGCCGCCGACACCGACGATCGCGATGCCCGCGGCGGTGGCCAGCACGGCCGTCAGCAACGGACCGGTGATCGAGGTGGCGATCCCCGCCTGCCCCAGCGCGGCGATCACGCCGAGCGAGACGATGAAGGCCCAGGCCACGGTGGCGACGGTGCGGCCGTACGAGGTGCCGGACAGCGCGCCCTCGACGATCTCCCGTACGCGCTTGGCAATGGCCATCGTGATGACGACGAGCAGGACCGCGACGATCGCCTTGGGCAGCCAGGCCACGATGGAGCGCAGCAGGTCGCTGACCGGGTTCGGGCCGAAGACGCCGAGCGCCATCTGCAGCGTCATCAGCAGAATGGCGTAGTAGATGATCTTGGACACCAGGCCGACGGCGTCCATGTTGGTGCGCTCCATGTGGCGCGAGATGCCACTGCGCTCGACGAGGTGGTGGAAGTTCAGTCGGTGCATAAGCGCCGTGCAAGCGCGGGCGATGACCTTGGCGATGATCCAGCCGATGACCATGATGACGAGGAAGCCGATCAGCTTGGGTATGAAGCTGATCACGCTCGACATCGCGTCGGTGAAGCCCTGGCCGAAGTCGACCGAGAGGGCGAGTTGTATCGGCATGGTGCATGCCGCCTCTCTGTTGTGGACCCCAGCCGGATTGCCCGGGCCTTGTCTCCGTCGTAACACCGGGTGGTCAGGGGGCGCGCCTGCACGTGGGCCGATCGGGTGGATGGGGCGGCACCGGCGTTTAAGGTGCAAGATGCAACGAATGCTCCCGAAAGTGCCAGTGGTCGGACAATTGGCGAAGGCAACGGTTCCGCATCCCCGGCCGGAAAGGTCTTGACCAAGGTCTCAGCCGCTCCTTACCTTCCCTTCATCTGGTCTAGACAACACGTTGGACTTTCCTTCTGCTTGGGGAGCGGGTTCATGCGCAAACTGGTCGTAGGCGCCGTCAGCGTCTCGATGGCACTCTCACTCGCGGCGTGCGGCGGCGACGACGGCGGCGATGACAGCGCCTCCGGCGAGGGCAAGACCCTCAAGGTCTGGATCATGGAGGGCACCAACCCCGACGCGAAGCCCTTCTTCAACGAGGTCACGAAGGCCTTTGAGAAGAAGACCGGGGCGAAGGTGAAGGTCGAGTTCCAGCAGTGGAAGACCGTCCAGCAGAAGTTCACGACCGCCATTGAGGGCGGGCCCGACCAGGTCCCGGACGTCGCCGAGGTCGGCACGACCTTCATCCCGCAGTTCGCCGAGACCGGTGCCCTCGTGGACGTGACGAAGGACGTCAAGGGCGCGGGCCTGGACAGCGACCTCGTCGAGGGCCTGAAGGACGCCGGCACCCTGGACGGCAAGCAGTACGGCATGCCCTGGTACGCGGGCGTCCGCTCGATCGTCTACCGCAAGGACATCTTCGAGAAGCACAAGCTGAAGGCGCCGACCACGTGGGCGGAGCTGAAGTCCACGGCGGAGAAGCTGAAGAAGGAAGAGCCGGGGATGATCCCGTTCCCGGTCCCCGGTGTCGCCGAGATGTTCGCGACCCCGTGGATCTGGGGCAACGGCGGCGAGTTGGCCACCGAGTCCGGCGGGAAGTGGAAGTCGGAGATCAACTCCAAGAAGTCCGTCGAGGGCATCAAGTTCTACACCGACCTCGCGAAGCTCGGCCCGACCAAGGTCAACAACTGGACCGAGACCGAGGTCAAGGACGACTTCGTCAAGGACAAGATCGCCATGACGATGTCCGGCAACTGGACTCCGAAGGCGTACGTCGAGGCGAACCCGAAGCTGAAGGGCAAGCTGGCCGCGATTCCGGTCCCGGGCAAGACCGGCGGCATCAGCCCGTCCTTCCTCGGTGGCTCGTACCTCTCCGCCTTCAACGGCCACAACAAGGAACTCTCCTGGGAGTTCATCAAGTTCATGACCTCCGGCAAGTACGCCGAGAAGTGGGCCGAGCAGACCAACTACTTCCCCGGCACCAACTCCGGCGTCAAGGCCATGGCCGACAAGGGCGACCCGCTGGTCACTCCGTTCGCCAAGCAGATGACCGAGGGCGGCACCACGGTGCCGAAGACCCCGGCGTACGGCAAGATCCAGGCATCGGCCGTCGTCACCAAGATGGTCACGGCGATCGTCGAGGGCAAGGCCACTCCGCAGGAGGCCGCGGACAAGGCCGCCAAGGAGATGGACGACATCTTCGCCAAGGAGAAGAAGTAACCACCGGGTCGAACAGATACGAGAGCAAGTCACGTGACAGAAAATCTCGTTGACGAGGCCGCGCCGGCTCCTGTGAAGGAGCCGGCGCGGCCCCGCCGCACCTCCGGCGAGGCCCTCGCCCGCCGCCGGCGCCTGATCGCCGGCACTCGCCCCTGGGTATTCCTGGCCCCGTCGCTCGTCGTGCTCGCCGGGCTGCTGCTGTGGCCGCTGATCCAGGTCGGCAAGCTGTCGTTCCAGGAGTACGCGGTCAAGTTCGGCGGCGGCGTCGGCACCTGGGTCGGTTTCGACAACTACACCAACCTGCTCAAGCAGAGCGACTTCTGGAAGACGGTCCTGCCCAACACGGTGGGATTCACCTTCGCCTGCGTGGTGCTCACCATCGCGGTCGGCACGCTCGTAGCGCTGCTTCTCAACCGCCTCGGGCCGGTGTGGCGGCTGATCTGCTCCACCGCCATCATGGCCGCCTGGGCGATGCCGCAGATCACCGGCACGTATGTGTGGGTGTGGCTGTTCGCGCCCCAGGACGGCATGTTCATGAAGGTGCTGGACACGGTCGGCCTGGTCGACGCGGATACGGCGAACTTCTTCAGCGACAGGTTGTCCTTCTACGCCATCGCCACGATCAACGTGGTCCATCACGGCTTCCCCTTCGTCGCCGTCACGGTCCTGGCCGGACTGCTGACGATCCCGAAGGAGCTGTACGAGGCGGGCGAGCTGGACGGGGCGAACTCCTGGCAGCGGTTCTGGAAGATCACTGTGCCGACCATCAAGCCGGTCTTCGCCGTGGTGACCATCCTCTCCACGATCTGGGACTTCAAGGTCTTCACCCAGATCTATGCGATGCCCGGCGGCAGTGGCACTCACCCTGAGATGGCGAACCTGGGTGTCTTCTCGTACATCCAGGCCTTCGCCAAGCAGGACTACGGAACCGGCGCGGCGGCCGCGGTCATGCTGACGCTGGTGCTGATCGTGATCACGATTGTCTACATCCGCACACTGTTCAAGGAGGGGGAGGACCTGTGAGGCGCACGACCCTGGCCTCTCGGCTCGGCCTCCCGGTCGCGGTGGCCGCGCTGCTGGCCTTCACCCTGCTGCCGGTCTACTGGATGCTCACCACCGCGCTGGACCCGAAGGCGACGCTGCGCGGGGCCGACGTGCTGCCCAGTGGGATCTCCTTCGAGAACTTCAGCACCGTACTGGATAACGGCAACTTCGGCCGCTATCTGCTGAACTCGGCGATCGTGGGCATCGCCACGATCGTGCTCTCGGGGCTGCTGGCGCTTTTCGCGGCGGTGGCGGTGGCGCGGTTCAAGTTCAAGTTCCGCACGTCCGTGCTGATCATGGTGCTGATCGTGCAGATGGTGCCGCTGGAGGCGCTGGTCATCCCGCTGTTCATCCAGATGCGCGACTACGAGCTGCTGAACTCCCTGCTGGGCCTGTCGATCGTGTACATCGCGCTGTCGCTGCCCTTCGCCATCTGGACGCTGCGCGGCTTCGTGCACACGGTGCCGAAGGAGGTCGAGGAGGCGGCGTACATCGACGGCTGCTCGTGGTGGCGGATGTTCCGCTCCGTGCTGCTGCCGCTGGTGGCGCCAGGGCTGGTGGCGACGAGCATCTTCGCCTTCATCACGGCCTGGAACGAATTCGTGTTCGCGTACACCTTCATGAAGGACAGCGAGAAGTACACCGCGGCCGTGGGTATCTACCAGTTCTTCGGCGAACACGGCACGGACTGGGGCGCGGTAATGGCCGCCTCAACCCTGATCACCGTACCGGTGCTCATCTTCTTCATCCTCGTCCAGCGCCGCCTGGCGTCGGGGCTGGCGGCGGGCGCGGTCAAGGGCTGAGAGCTGACCGGTGGTACGTCGCTCTGATTCAGGGCGACGTACCACTTTCCCGTGAAACTCAAGGTGCACCTGTTCCTCGTGTTGCGGCGTTGGTACGCTGCCGCGAAGTGATGCGCGGGGGCGTCGAGTTCCACCTCCCTTCTTCGGCTGCCTATCGCGGGCGGTCAAGGACGGATGGGAGTTGGTTGTGCCATGAACAACCGCATGCGCCGCGGCGCGCCCGCGGTAATGGCAGCGTCGCTGCTGCTCACGGCCTGCGGCAGTTCAGGCAATGAAGGGTCCGGCCGGATCGAAGGCGCGCGACAGGGGAGCGACGTGCCAACTCGCTCTGCCGAGCCGTCACCTGAGGGCCCTCATTTCGCATTTCCGAGCGATGTCCGGGTTGAGGTAGACGCCGCCTCAACAGGTCAGAAGGCCCCGGCCTCCCTTCTCCGGGACCATGCCAGCGCTGTGCAGGCCGTGAACCTGGCCGCCGCTAAGCTCGACTCGGACTTGCCTGAACTCAAGAAGTATCTCGGTGGTGATGCGCTTGCCGGATGGGCGGGCAGCATCCAGCAGCTGAAGAAGAAGGGCCAGACGATCACTGGCGTGGTGCGTTACTACGACCGCGACGTGAAGCTCAATAAACGAGCCGGGACGGCGAGCATCATGTACTGCGAGGACCAGACCAACTCGTATGCGAAGGTGCTCTCCACTAAGAAGGTGCGGAAGACGAAGCCCAGTATCGCGGACTTCATCAGCCACGTGGCCACGATGAAGAAGTCATCCGACGGCACCTGGCAGATGGTCGTGGACAGGACTTTCCTCAAGTCTGCGAGGTGTCAGCAATCATGAGGCGAGGCGCACTGGCTATTAGTGCGTTGACCATGGGGTTTGTGGTCGGCGCCGCGAGTCCGGTGATGGCAGCCAATGGGGTGCCCCAGCCCGGTGGGGGTGGGGCGAGGCAGGATCCGGCCGAGATCGACTCGTCAGTGCAGTACAACCAGAGCCGCCCAGGGTCGGGCGGGACCCCCATGGCCCCAGTGGGCCAGAGTTGGTCCCCGCCGGCCTGCTGGTTCGAACCGCGCTACTCCCCAAAGGAATTCGAGCAGTACGCCAACGACGCGTACGTCGGGCCGCAGAACGGGGGTGGCCAGATCCCCAATGACTATGCCGAGGACGATTTCCACCGGGGCGACAAGGGATCCTGGTACGAATTGGTGGTGGACGAGGCGGCGCCCGAGAGTTCCTACAGGTCTCAGTGTGGTGACTATTACAACCAGTTCATGTTCATTGGGCCGGCCGACCCGGCGCCTGCCGGTACGCCTGTCATCGATCCAGAGATCCTGGCAGGTTTGGCCTATGCCCGTACCAGGCTGCCTGCTCCGCCCGTGGAACTGAGCCCGGGCGCCGGCCGCCAGCTCGTCAACTTCGACACACAGGTCAAATTCGCGAAGCAGCTTGAGCGGGTATGGGTGACCGCATCGATCAACAACGCGGATGTCGACCTGGCCGCGACCACGGTCGCAACGCCCGCCACACTGCACGTGGAAGCCGGCACGGCGAACGCGAGCCCGGCCGCATGCGACTACAAGCTCGTGGACAAGGGCGACGGCTACGCGGTCGATACCGCAGGATCGGACTGCAACATCACCTACCGCAGGGCATCAGGGGATACCAACTACACCTTCCAGGCCTCCATCACCTGGAACGTGAAATGGACCGACTCCGCCGACCCTGATGGGCCGGCGCAGGAGCCGGAGTTCCCCGACGGTCAGTCGACGACCGAAATTCCGGTGACCGTGAAGGAAGTGCAGACGGTGACCCGCTGAGGCTTCATCAAGACAGCGACGCCGTCTTGATGACCGTGGCGACTACGAGCACCACCAGCACCACCGCCGGGCCTGCGATGTGCAGGACCTTGCGGTGGTGCTGTGGGGTGTAGGCGAAGACGAAGGCGGTGGCGCCGCCGGCGAGGAGGCCGCCGAGGTGGCCTTCCCAGCTGGTGAAGCCTGCTGAGATGACCAGCCAGATCAAGCCGATGACCAAGAACTGGGTGTCGGGGCGGCCGAGGCGGCGGGTCATCAAGTAGTAGGCGCCGATCAGGCCGAAGATGGCGCCTGAGGCGCCCAGGGCGGGCTGGTAGGGGCTGATTACGTAGCCGAGCACCGAGCCGCCGATGGCCGAGATCAGGTAGAGGGCCAGGTAGCGGGAGCGGCCCAGGCCCTGTTCCACGACTCTGCCCAGCATCCACAGCATGTACATGTTCATGAGCAGGTGCAGCGGGCCGATGCCGCTCGTCGGGGGCTGGTGGAGGAAGGCCGATGTGATCAGGCGCCACCATTCGCCGTGTGCGATGCCGGCGGGGTCGGTCCCGGGGATCGGGTAGCCCTGGTCCTCGTACAGCGCGCCGCCGTTCGATGCGATCCAGCCGCGGCCGAAGTTGTCGAAGCGGTTGGTGAACTCGTCGCCGAGTGCGGCCTGCGCGATGTAGGCCAGGACGTTCAGGCCGATCAGCGTGTACGTGACCACCGGCACGAAGTTCTGCCGCAGCGTGCCGCCGAAGGCCGTGCGGGCCTGGCGGACCTCGCGGTTGCCCTCGGAGACGCACTCGGGGCACTGGAAGCCCACCGCCGCCTCGCGCATGCAGTCCGGGCAGATGTAGCGGTCGCAGCGGGTGCAGCGGACGTGCGCCTCGCGGTCCGGGTGGCGATAGCAGGTCGTGGGCGTGCTTGCGGCCTGGTCGTTCTGCTCGTTCGGCGGCGGCGTGGCTTCCATGGCCCGAACCCTAGCGAAGTGGTCGTGAGGTGGCTGTCAGGTGTCGCAGTCAAGGACGGTGTGGCAGAGGGCGCAGCGGGCCCGGACCCGGCCGCGGACGGGGAGCCTGATGCGCTGGTGGCATACCGGGCAGGGGAACGAGACCCGGAGCGGGGACCGGCCCTCGAAGGCGTATCCGTGGTCCGGCGCCTCCGTCGTCGTCATGACCCCGCCCCTGGCCGCCGCGAACAACTCCTGCGCCTGCCGCCGGTCCTTCGCGTACCGCCGCCGCCCTGCCCACCCGCTCGCGGCCAGCGGCGGCCGCTCCGCGTCCCGGCGCGCCATCGCCAGCCCCTTCGTGTACGCGTCGTACGCCTGCGCGCTCGTGAACCACGTCTCCGGGCTCTCGCCGAAGGCCAGCGCCCGCTTGGCGACGACGTAGCCGAACTCCTCCGGGGTGAGATAGCCGAGCTTCTGCCGGGTGCCATTGCTCTCGCGGTACGCGTCCAGCAGCAGCCAGCCCGCGCCCAGATACGCGGTCGCCGTGTCCGTGAGGATTTCGTTGTCGCGGGTGCCGGGGAAGTTCAGGCCCAGTCGGTGCAGGCTGACGTGCATCACCTCGTGGGCGAGGGCGGCGCCGATGTCGCGGCGGTAGTTGCGGAAGCGGGAGTTCAGCTCGATGAAGTACTCGGGGCCCGCCTCCAGCTCGACATTCGCCGCATGCTCCATGTCCCGGAAGGAGACGATCATCCGGGCGTCCGGGAGGTGCAGGTGCTGCACCATGACGCGGGCGATGCGCTGCACGCCCAGATGCAGGTCGTCGGCGTCGGCGAAGGTGACGTCGCCGGCGAGGACGCTGGTGGCGTAGTCGCGGTGGAGGGTGTCGCGGTCCAGCCGCTTGTAGAGCGCGGTGAGCGCCGACCGCACCATGGCCAGGTGCGGAAAACCGTGCACGATCTCGCTGTCCACTGAGCGCCCCCAGCGTGGTCCGACTACCCCAAGCGTACGGTGGGAGCCATGAGCCCGAACATCGCCACGAACACGCGCGTCGACCGCGAGGCCCTCCTCGACTTCGTACGGACCCGGCACCGAGGCATCCTGATCACCCGGCGGGCGGATGGGTCGCCGCAGGCGTCGCCGCTGACCTGCGGGGTTGATGACTCGGGGCGGATTGTGGTGTCCACCTATCCGGAGCGGGCGAAGACCCGCAATGTGCGGCGGGATCCGCAGGCGAGCATCCTCGTGCTGTCGGATGAGTGGAATGGGCCGTGGGTGCAGGTGGATGGGCCGGCTGATGTCGTGGATGCGACGGAGGATGTGGAGCCGTTCGTCGAGTACTTCCGCAATATCTCCGGGGAGCATCCGGACTGGGATGAGTATCGGGCCGCGATGCTGAAGCAGGGGAAGTCGCTGATCCGGATCACGCCGGAGCGGTGGGGGCCGTTGGCTACGGGTGGGTTTCCAGCGCGGCTGGCGTAGCTGGCGGTCGGATGGCGTAGCTGGTGGTCGGCTGGGCGGCTTGGCTCAGCGGCCCGCCCGTACGATCGTCGGTGGCCGGTCCGGGTCCGGGATGGTGGTGGCATAGCCGCCCGGGACCGCGCGGCCCTGCGTCTCGCGGAAGCGGACCGGGGCCGTGCCCACGCGGCGGGTGAACAGGCGGCTGAAGTATGCCGGGTCGTCGTATCCCACGCGCCGGGCCACCGCCGCCACCGGCAGCTCGGTCGCCGCCAGCAGCTCCTTGGCGCGGCTCAGGCGGATGCCCAGCAGGTAGTCCTTGGGGCTGCAGCCCGCGGCTCTGCGTACCGCGGTGCGCAGCTCGGCCGTCGTCATGCCGTGCCGGGCCGCGTGTTCGGCGACCGAGAGGGGGAGGAAGGCGTCTCTGGCGAGGGCCTCCAGCACTGGGTGGCCGTCTCCTCCGATGTCCGCGCGGGAGCGGCGCAGGGTGACCAGCAGTTCGTGTACGCCGGCCGCCGTTTCCAGCTCCAGCAGCGGGTTTCCGCGTCGGGCGGCCCGCGCGATCCGAGTGATCACCGCCCGGGCGGTGTCCGCCTCGCCGAGCGGCACCACGGGGTCGTCGCCCTCGATGCAGCCGAGCTCCGCGTACGCGGCCACGGCGGGGCCGGTGAAGTCGACGAACGCCTCGTCCCAGCCCTTGTCCGTGTCGGGCCCGTAATGATGCGCCATCCCCGGCAGCAGCCACAGCACCGCGGGCGCCCGTACCTCCACGCGCGGGCGTGAACCGGCCCGGAACCAGCCGGACCCGCTGCTGACCACCACCGCCACGTGGTGGTCGAGCGTCCGCGGTCCGACCTCGGGCAGCGTCCCGTACTGCAGCCCGACGCCGAGGCAGACGAGGCCGAGGCGCTGGTGCACGGGGCTGGGGGAGAAGTAGCGCATCCAACTGTGCACGGTCATCGGCCCCTCCGCTCGAAACCCGCCCGAGTCCCAACACATCGGATCTTTGTGCATGGACACGTCCAGCGCCAGAGGGCGGGCCATGGCGGGGTCGTGGCGGGGTCATGCCGGGGTCATGCCGGGGTTATGCCGGGCGCACCAGCCGGACGTCGTACGCGAAGATCACCGCCTGCACGCGGTCGCGGGCGCCGACCTTCGTCAGGATCCGCCCGACGTGCGTCTTCACCGTCGACTCGGCGAGGTGCAGGCGCGTCGCGATGTCGCCGTTGGTCCAGCCCTGCGCCATGGCGCGGAGGACCTCGACCTCGCGGTCGGTGAGTGCGGCGAGGCGCGGGTCGGGGGCGTCGTCCGGGGTCGCGGGGCCCTCCGGGAGGAGATGCGCGTACTTCTCGATCAGGCGGCGGGTCAGCGCCGGGGCCACCACCGCCTCGCCGGAGGCGACCGCGCGGATGCCGGCGAGCAGCTCCGCGGGCAGCGCGTCCTTGACGAGGAAGCCGCTGGCGCCGGCGCGCAGGCCCGCGAAGGCGTACTCGTCGAGGTCGAAGGTGGTCAGGATCAGCACCCGGCTGCGGCCGCCCTCCGCGGCGATGCGGCGGGTCGCTTCGATGCCGTCGAGGCCTGGCATGCGGACGTCCATGAGGACGACGTCGGGGCGGAGTTCGGCGGCCATGCGGACGGCTTCGGTGCCGTTGGCGGCTTCGCCCGATATGGAGATGTCGTCTTGGCTCTCGAGGAGCATGCGGAAGCCCAGGCGTTGGAGGGCGTGGTCGTCGGCGATGAGGACTGCGGTCATGGGGTGCTGCCCTGTTGGGTGCGGGGGCCGGGGCCGGAGTTCCGCGACACCACCGAAAAAACGTGGTGGTCAGCTGCTGCGCGGTGCTGGGTTTTTTCGGCGGCGTCGCTCCACTCCGACCCCTCCTTCGCGCCGGCGGCTTCCGGTGGCGGGATAGTGGCGCTCACCCGCCAGCCGTTACGGGTCGGGCCTGCCTCGAAGTCGCCCCCGTACAGCGCCGTGCGTTCGCGCATGCCCGCCAGGCCCTGGCCCGACGTGTCCGGCGGAGCCGGCTTTGCGCTGCCCGTGTTCGTGATCTCCACCGTTGCTCCCCCCTCGTACGCAAGCTTCACCTGCGCGCGCGCCCCCGCGCCCGCGTGCTTGAGCGTATTCGTCAGGGCCTCCTGTACGACCCGGTACACCGTCAGCTGCTGGCCCTCCGACAGCGCGCCCGCATCGCCGCGCACCGCGTACTGCACCGGCAGCCCCGCCGCCCGTACCCGGTCGACGAGCGCGTCGAGCTCCGGGAGGCCGGGCTGCGGGGCGAGTTCGGGCTGGGCCTCCTCGGGGCGGAGGACTCCGAGGAGGCGGCGGAGTTCGGCCAGGGCCTCGCGGCCCGTCGTGGAGATCGCGTCGAGGGCCTGGCCCTGGCGCTGGGGGGACTTCGCGCCCGCATAGGAGCCGCCGTCTGCGAGGCCAACGATCACGGCGAGGTTGTGGGCGACGATGTCGTGCATTTCGCGGGCGATGCGGGAGCGTTCGGCGGCGGCGGCCAGGCGGGCCTTCTGGTCGCGTTCCACCTCGAGTTGGCGGGCGCGCTCCTCCAGGGCGCCGATGTGTTCGCGGCGGGTGCGCATCGTGAACGCCGTCGTGACGATCGCGGTGAAGATGGCGACCACCGGGATGTACTCGCGCAGCGGGTCGGACGGCGGGTTCTGGAGGAGGTCGAAGGCCAGGCCCGCGACCACCACGGCGGCCGCCCACGCGACGCGGGATATCGGCAGGCGCAGGGCGACGGAGAAGAGCGCGGCGCCGATCGCCGCCGCGGAGGCGAGTGCGAGGTGGTACGCGTCGTGGACGGTGAGTGCGGCGGCGACGGCGCAGTAGACGGCGAAGGGATGCCGGCGGCGCCACAGCAGCGGCAGCACGAGGCCGGCGTACACCAGCCACAGGACGGGCGTCGGCACGTCCGCCAGGTAGGTCACCGTGCCATCCGGCCGCTCCTCCGCGGCGCGCGCGTCGAAGACGCCGAACAGCTGCAGCAGCCCGGGCAGCCCGATCACCCCGGGCACCACCGCGTCCCACACCAGCGGGTGCCGGGCGTCGAACGCCCACACCCGCCGGATGACGGCATACGCGGGGTGCGTCGTCGGTGCCGGCGTCACGTCCATGCGCCCATCGTCGCGCGCACCACCGTCATACGTCACTGCGCCGCAGCCGCACCGCCGCCGCGGCGAGCACCGCGGCGACCCAGACCCAGAGCGTGAGGAAGCCCGCGAGGGGCGAGATCCGGTCGTCGGCGGGAAGGGCTTTGACCAGAGGCTCGGCGGCGTAGAGCGGGGTGTAGTTGATCGTGGTCTCGACCCAGTCGTACGGGGAGAGTTGGGCGAGGCTGGGCACGATCATCAGGACCGCCACGAAGATCCCGATCGACGCCGGGATGGAGCGGACCAGCGCGCCGAGGGCGAGGCCGAGCACGGAGATGAGGGCGACGGCGGCCGCCGAGCCGATCAGGGCGCGGGCCACGCCCGGGTCGCCGAGGCCGGCCTCGATCCTCGTACCGGAGAGGAAGGGCTGCGCCAGCGGGAAGGTGATGAACGCGGTGGCCAGGATGGTGACGAAGACCGCCGTGCCGAGGACTGCCGCCTTTGCCCAGAGGACGGGGAGGCGGCGTGGCACCGCGGCCATGGTGGCGCGGATCAGGCCCGTGGACCATTCGCCGGCGGCGGTCAGGATGCCGAGGATGGGGAGGATGAGCTGGGCGAAGTTGAGGCCGAAGAGGGGGACTTCGACCGGGTCGGCGGGGCCGTCGCCGCCGTCCTTGTAGGTGATGCCGACGATCAGGCCGATGGCGAGGCTGACGGCGATCGCGCCGGCGAGGGCGTACCAGGTGGAGCGGAGCGAGAAGAGCTTCGACCACTCGGAGCGGAGGACGCGGGTGGGGGTGACGGTGGGGGTGGGAGCGGCGGTCTTTGTGGTGCTCATGCGGCGACCTCCTGCTCCTGCTCGTTCGGTACGGGCGCGGCGTGGTGCTCGACGGCGTCGCGGGTCAGCTCCATGAAGGCGTCCTCCAGGGAGACGCGGTGCGGGGTGAGTTCGAAGACCGGGATGCCGTGGGCGGCGGCGGCGAGGCCGATCGCCTCGGCGTCGAGGCCTGATACGCGCAGCGTGTCGGGGGCGTCGGCGGTGATGGTGACGCCGGGTCCGGCGATGGCTTCGCGAAGCCGGCCGGTCTCGGGTGATCTGAGGCTGATCTCGTCGCGACCTGCCGACCGTACGAACTCCTCCACGGTGGTGTCGGCGAGCAGCCGGCCGCGGCCGATGATGATCAACTGCTCTGCGGTGAGCGCCATCTCGCTCATGAGGTGGGAGGAGACGAAGACGGTGCGCCCCTCGGCGGCGAGGGACTTGAGGAGGTTACGGATCCACAGCACCCCCTCCGGATCAAGCCCGTTGACCGGCTCATCGAGGATCACGGTCGCGGGATCGCCGAGCAGCGCCGCAGCAATCCCGAGCCGCTGCCCCATCCCCAGCGAAAACCCACCCACGCGCTTCTTCGCCACCCCCGCAAGCCCGACGGCCTCGATGACCTCATCGACCCGCCCCCGCGAAATCCCCTGCGTGAGCGCCAGCCCCAGCAGATGCTTGTACGCACTCCGGCCCCCGTGCACGGACCGCGCCTCCAGCAGCGCCCCGACCTCGCGCAGCGGCGCCCGATGCGCGGCGTACGGCCGCCCGGCAACGGTGACCGTCCCGGCAGTGGCCCGATCCAGCCCCAGAATCAGCCGCATCGTCGTCGACTTCCCGGCCCCATTGGGTCCAAGAAAGCCAGTAACCGTGCCGGCCCGCACGGTAAACGTCAGCTCATCCACGGCGGTCTTATCGCCGTAACGCTTGGTCAGCCCGCGGGCTTCAATAGTCATGCCAACGACGCTAGGCAGCGGGCGCCCCTGGATCGTCCGACCGGAGGGCCTTGGTCGAGGCGGGCGGTGGTACCGCGGGAGGACGGGCGTACTTCGTTCAGGGGATAGCGCCGCACGATTGTGGAAGCGCCGCACGGTCCGACGTAGCCTGGCAATATGACCAAGAGAGTCCCTATTCGCCAGCTGCAACAGCACGCGAGTGAACTCGTGGACCGGGTAGCCGCCGGAGAACGGGTGGAGATCACGCGCAACGGCCGGCTCATTGCCGTGCTGGCGCCACCGGACCCGGAGCAGCGAGTCATGGAGGACCTCGTACGAACGGGAACCGTCGACCCGGAGAACGTCAAGGATTCCCGCAGGCTCGCCGATTGGGAGCCACTGCCGCCCCGCGCCGCGGGGAGCCATCGGCGGCTGTCGGACGTGCTGCTTGAGCTGCGCGAGGAAGAGAACCGTTGATCTACCTCGACACGTGCGCCCTGGTGAAGCTCCTGCTGCCGGAAGCGGAGACGGCGGCGCTTCGGACTTTCCTCTCCGCACGTGCTGCGGAGGGCCACGCCACGTCGGCCCTGGCGCAGACCGAGGTCGCCCGGACGCTGATCCGGATCGATGCGGACCCAGAAGTGGCGGACGCGGCAGAGGACTTGCTGGATCGTGTGCTGCGGATCCGGATCACCGATCCGATCCTGCGAGCCGCCGCCATGTTCCCCGTACGGCATTTGCGGACGCTCGATGCGATTCATCTGGCCAGCGCGGAGCATCTGGAGCAGGCGCTGACCGCCTTCGTCACCTACGACAAGCGGCTGGCCGCGGCCGCCGATGCGCGCGGGCTGCCGGTGGAGGTACCGGGGGCGTGAGCTGCGTGGGGCGGGAGGACGGGCTCAGCGTGAGCCGGGTGTGCCTTTCGGTTCCGGTTTCTGGGGCTCGACGCCGTCCTGCGCCGCCACCGCCGAGGGCGGTGCGCCGCGCCGGCCGGCTCCGCCTCGTCGCCGCGACACCGCCACCCCCGCCAGGCACAGGGCGCCGCCGAGCAGGGTGAGCAGGCCAGGGACCTCGCCGAGGGCCAGCCAGGACATCAGGACTACCAAGGCCGGGACGGCATACGTCGTCGCGCCCATGCGGCCGGCCGTCGTGCGGGCCAGGGCGTAGGCCCAGGTGGTGAAGGCCAGGGCCGTGGGGAAGATGCCCAGGTAGATCATGTTGGCCGTGGCGGACCAGGGGGCGGATGCCGCGTCGTGGATCAGCTGGCCCGTGAAGGGGAGGCAGAGGACCGCGCCCGTTATGCAGCCGAAGGCCGTTGCCTGGAGGGGGGAGGCGTGTCGCAAGGCTGGTTTCTGGCTGACCACCCCGCCCGCGTACGTGGCCGCCGCTACCAGGCACAGCAGCACCCCCAGCAGGGATGACGACCCGCCGTCCGACATCGAGATGCCCACGACGATCGCCCCCGCGAAGGACACCGCCATCCCGGCCATCAGGCCCGGTGGGAAGCCCTCCTTCAGGACCCAGCCGCTCAGCAGCGCGATGAGGATCGGGCCGACATTGACCACCAGCGCCGCCGTGCCGGCGTCGACCTTCTGCTCGCCCCAGTTCAGCGCGACCATGTAGACCCCGAACCACAGCACGCCGGACGCCGCGATCCCGGGCCACGCCGCGCGCGGCGGCAGGCCCTCGCGCCGCAGCACCAGGATCAGCGCCAGCGCCACCGCGCCGGCGGCCAGCCGGCCGAGCGCCAGCGCCCCGGGCCCGTAATGCTCCGCGGCATCCCGGATCGAGACGAATGCCGACGCCCAGAGCACGACGGTGATCCCGGCGGCGACGAGCGCCCGCCGGTCCGTGCCCTCCCCACTTCCGATCATGCCCCGCACGCTAGCCGACCCCACTGACACTCCCCACCGCTTTGTTACGGTGACCGGCATGACCGAACCCGCCGCCACCCGCGACGACGCCTCGTCCGGCAAGTCGCAGGACGCCGTCAGCGCCGAGCTCGGCCGGCTCCGCGAGAGCATCGACAACATCGACGCCGCCGTCGTCCACATGCTGGCCGAGCGCTTCAAGTGCACCCAGCAGGTCGGCCGCCTCAAGGCCGAGCACCAGCTGCCGCCCGCCGACCCGGCCCGCGAGTCCCGCCAGATCGCCCGCCTCCGCGAGCTGGCCGCGAGCGCGAAGCTGGATCCGGCATTCGCGGAGAAACTGCTCAATTTTATTATCGCCGAGGTGATCCGCCATCATGAGCAGATCGCCGACGGGACGGACCCGGGGAACGGCGAAGCCGCCCGGTAGCCGCCCGCCGGACGATCTCCTGCGCGCACTCCGGCCATGAGGCACCATGGCCCCCATGCCCGCACTCACCCGCGCAGAGGCGCAGCTCAGAGCCCGGATTCTCGATGTCGAGCGGTACGACGTCGGCCTCGACCTCACCCGCGGCGAGGAGGTCTTCGGGTCCACCGTCGTCATCCGCTTCACCGCCCGCGAGGCCGCCGGGACCTTCCTGGAGCTGAAGCCCGCCGCGCTGCACCGGGTCGTCCTCGACGGTACGGACCTGGAGCCGGGCGCGCTCGACGACAACCGGCTGCCGCTCACCCTCACCGCGGGCGCGCACGAGCTGCGGGTCGAGGCCGACATGGCGTACTCGAGGACCGGCGAGGGCATGCACCGGTTCACCGACCCGGCGGACGGCGAGACCTACACGTACACCCAGCTCTTCCTCGACGACGTGCAGCGCGTCTTCGCCGCCTTCGACCAGCCGGACCTGAAGGCCGAGTTCGCGGTCACCGTCACCGCCCCCGCGGGGTGGACCGTGCTCGGCAATGGCATCGCCACCGACCACGGCGACGGCCGCTGGTCCATCGCCACCAGCCCGCCCCTCGCCACCTACTTCGTCGCCGTCGCCGCCGGCCCCTGGCACTCGGTCACCGACGAGCACGCCGGGCTCCCCCTCGGCCTGCACTGCCGCCGCTCGCTCGCCCAGCACCTCGACGCCGACGCCGACGAGCTCTTCGACATCACGAAGCGCTGCTTCGACCGCTTCCACGAGAAGTTCACGGAGCCGTATCCCTTCGACTCCTACGACCAGGCCTTCGTCCCCGAGTTCAACGCGGGCGCGATGGAGAACCCGGGTCTCGTCACCTTCCGCGACGAATACATCTTCCGCTCCGCCGTCACCGACACCGAGCGGCAGACCCGGGCGGTCACCATCGCGCACGAGATGGCCCACATGTGGTTCGGTGACCTCGTCACCCTCCAGTGGTGGGACGACATCTGGCTGAACGAGTCCTTCGCCGAATACCTCGGCTGCCAGATCGTCTCCGAGGCCACCCGCTTCGAGGGCGTGTGGACCGACTTCGCCATCGCCCGCAAAGGCTGGGGTTACGACGCCGACCAGCGGCCCTCCACCCACCCGGTCGCCCCGGAGCCCGGCGCCGTCCCCGACACCGCCTCCGCGCTGCTGAACTTCGACGGCATCTCGTACGCGAAGGGCGCCTCGGCGCTCCGCCAGCTCGTCGCCTGGCTGGGCGAGGAGGACTTCCTGGCCGGGATCAACGACCACTTCGCCAAGCACAAGTTCGGCAACGCCACCCTCGCCGACTTCATCGACTCGCTCGCGGGCGCGTCCGGGCGGGATGTGCCGGGGTGGGCGGATGCCTGGCTGCGTACGACCGGGGTGGACACGCTCGCCCCGGACATCCGCGTCCTCGACGACGGCAGTTGGCGGCTCCGGGCGGTGCGCGACGGCAGCCGGCCGCACACCTTCACCATCGGCTGCTACGACCATGTCCGGGACGCGCCGGGGGAGTTGCGGCGCACCGGATCGATGCGGGCGCGCGTCGGCGACGACGGGCCCGAGCTGTGGACGGAGCAGGGGGAGCGCTCCGCGCTCTACCTCCTCAACGACACGGACCTCACCTACGCCAAGATCCGCTTCGACCAGGAGTCCTGGGACACCCTCGCCGGCTCCCTCTCCGCCATCCCCGACCCCCTCGCCCGCGCCGTCGCCTGGAACGCCGCCCGCGACCTGGTCCGCGACGCCGAACTCCCGCCGGCCGACTTCCTGGAGATCGCCGCCCGCCACCTCCCGTACGAAAGCGACCTGGCGGTCATCCAGGGCGTCCTCACCTTCGCCCGCAGCCAGGTCGCCGACCGCTACCTGCCGCCGGGGGAGCGGGCCGCCGCCCTGGAGACGCTGACCGGCCTGGCCCGCGAGCTCCTGGCCGACGCCGAAGACCCCGGCCTCCGCCTCACCGCCGTACGCACCCTCACCGACTCCGCCACCACCCCCGACGAACTGCGCGACTGGCTCGCCGCCGGCACCGTCCCCGGCGGCCCCGTCCTCGACCCCGAGCTGCGCTGGCGGGCGCTGCTGCGGCTCAGCGTCCTCGGCGCCGCCACCCCCGCGAAGATCGACGCCGAGCTCGACCGCGACCCGAGCGCCACCGGCGAGGAAGGCGCGGCCCGCTGCCGCGCCGCGCTCCCCGACCCGGCGGCCAAGGAGGCCGCCTGGGAGCAGCTCTACGGCAATGACAAGCTCTCCAACTACCTCTTCACCGCCACCGCCCAGGGCTTCTGGCGGCCGGAGCAGCGCGACCTCGTCCGTGCCTACGTACCGCGGTACTTCGACGACGTCGTCCCGCTCGCCGCCCGCCGCGGCCCGGCCATCGCCGCGCAGGCGGGCACCCACGGCTTCCCCTCCGCGCTCGTGGAGGACGACACCCTCCGCCACAGCACCGCCGCGCTGGAGCGCACTGACCTGACCCCGGCCCTGCGCCGCAAGCTGGTCGACCAGGAGGACGACCTGCGCCGGGCGCTGCGGGTGCGGCAGGCCGCCCGCGAAGCTCATTATCAGACCTGATGCGTCAACCCCGCATGCCCGTCCTTCGTACGGGCGAACTCCCCTGCACATAAGCATGATCGTGAGATTCCGGCCGTAGGTTAGGCCTGCCTAACCACCCCACTCCGGAATTTCCGCGCAAGGGAGCACGACCATGCACGGGGCTGTGTCGGACACCGCCGACCCCACCGCCCTCGCCGGTGGCACCGCAGGACCACGGGCGCTCAGGCCGCACCTGGACACCGTCCTCGACGCCCTCGCCGAGGGCGCCGCCGCCCGCCAGGGCCCGCTGCCCGCCGGCGGTCCCGAGGCCGTCGCCGCGCTGGTACGGGCGGCCGCGCGGCCCGTTCTCCCCGCCTCGGGGGAGGGGAGCGCGGGCCTGCGCGGCCTCGTCCACGCGCTGGCCGCGGGCGCCGCCGACCCGGCCGACCCGCAGTGCGCCGCCCACCTGCACACCCCGCCGCTCGCCCTCGCCGCCGCCGCGGACCTGGCCGCCGCCGCCCTCAACCCGTCGATGGACTCCTGGGACCAGGCCCCCGCCGCCTCCGCCCTGGAGGCCGAGACCACCGCCGCGCTCGCCGACGAGGTCTACCCCGACTCGCCCAGGCCCGACGCCCTCGTCACCACCGGCGGCACCGAGGCCAACCAGCTCGCGCTGCTCCTCGCCCGCGAACACCTCGGCCCCGGCGTCCAGATCATCTGCGGCGCCAACGCCCACCACTCCGTGCACCGCGCCGCCTGGCTCCTCGGCCTGCGCCGCCCGCACACCATCCCCACCCCGACCGGCATCCTGGACCCCCTGTCCGTACGCGATGCCCTGCGCAACACCCGCAATCCCGCCCTGGTCATCGCCACCGCCGGCACCACCGACACCGGCGCCCTCGACCCGCTCCCGGAACTCGCCGCCGCCGCCCGCATCCGCGGCGCCCGCCTCCACGTCGACGCCGCCTACGCCGGGCTGCTCCTCCTCGCCCCGCGGCTGGCGCATCTGCTGACCGGCCTCGCCGAAGCCGACTCCGTCACCCTCGACTTCCACAAGCTCGGCTGGCAGCCCGTCGCCGCCGGCCTCTTCGCCGTACGGGACGGGGCCGACCTCAAGGCCCTCGACCACCGCGCCGACTACCTCAACGCCGACGACGACACCGAAGCCGGCCTCCCCGACCTCCTCGGCCGCTCGCTGCGCACCACCCGCAGGCCCGACATCCTGAAGATCGCGGCCACCCTGAAGGCCCTCGGCAGGGACGGCTTTGCCGACCTCATCGAGCGGACCGTTGCCAACGCCCACCACCTCGCCGCGCTGGTCGACGCCCACCCCGACTTCGAGCTGTACGACCAACCGGCCCTCACCACCGTCCTGTTCCGCCCCGCGGACGCCGACGACGCCGCCGTGGCCGCCGTCCGCCGCCGGCTCCTCGCCGACGGGCACGCCGTGCTCGGCCGCGCCCGCCCCCACACCGGCGCGCGGCTGTGGCTCAAGGCCACGCTGCTGAACCCGCACGCACAGCCCAGCGACCTCGCCGCGCTCCTCAAGCTCACCGCCGAGGCCCACCAGGAAGGCACCACCCCCCGATGAGCAACGACGCGCCGCCCCCCGACCAGCAGCCCCTCGACCTCGTCGGCGTCGGCATCGGCCCCTTCAACCTCTCCCTCGCCGCCCTCGCCCAGGGCATCGACGGCCTGACCACCCGGTTCTACGACCAGCGCCCCGGCTTCTCCTGGCACCCCGGGCTGCTCATCGACGGCACCACCCTCCAGGTCCCCTTCCTCGCCGACCTGGTCACCCTCGCCGACCCGACCAGCCGCTTCAGCTACCTCAACTACCTGCGCACCCGCGACCGCCTGTTCCCGTTCTACTTCGCCGAGCGGCTGCACCCCTTCCGCGCCGAATACGACGCGTACTGCCGCTGGGTCAGCGAATCCCTGCCGAGCCTGCACTTCGGCCACCAGGCCGACGCCATCCGCTTCAACCCGGAACGCCGCTGCTTCGAGGTCGACTTCACCCAGATCGACGAGATGGGCGAGGCCGAGGCGCTCGGCCGCGTCCAGGCGAAAAACCTGGTGCTGGGAGTAGGCACCGAGCCGTATGTCCCGGACCCGCTGCGCCCGCTCGCCGACACCCCGACCGTCCCGGTCATCCACGCCGCCGACTACCTCGCCCACCGCGAGCGCTTCCTGGACCTGCGGCACATCACGGTCATCGGCTCGGGACAGTCGGGCGCCGAAGTCTTCCTCGACCTGCTGCGGGCCCGGCCCGCGGGCGCCGAGCGGCTGCACTGGCTGGGGCGCACCGGCGCTTTCGCGCCCATGGAGTACAGCAAGCTGGGCCTTGAGCACTTCACGCCCGACTACACCCGTTACTTCCACGGCCTGCCCGAGCCCGTACGGGACGAGCTGGTGCCGCGGCAGTGGCAGCTGCACAAGGGCGTCGACCACGACACCCTCGCCGCCATCCACGACGAGCTCTACCACCGCACCCTGCACGGCGGGTGGCCGGAGGTCGTGATGACCCCGGGCGTCGCCGTCCGTACGGCCGGGCGGATCGGCGCGGGCCGGATCGAGCTGCACCTGGAGCACGCCGAGCAGAAGGGCCGCGAGCGACTGCACACCGACGCGGTGGTGCTGGCCACCGGCTATCGGGAGCGGCCGCTCGAATCGATGCTGGCGCCGCTCGCCCCGTACGTACGCAAGGACGGGGCCGAGCGGCCGCGGATCGACGTCGACTACCGGCTGGTGTTGGACCGGTCGGTGGTGGACGCCGGCTGCAAGATCTACGTGCAGAACGCCGAGCGGCACACACACGGCGTCGGCGCGCCCGACCTGGGCCTGGCCGCGCACCGCAGCGCCGTCATCCTCAACGACCTCACCGGCAAGGAGCCGTACCCGGTGCCGGACCGGACCGCCTTCACCACCTTCGGCCTCGACGCGTCGGCCGCGGACCGTACCCGAAAGGCGGCGTCGCACGCGCTGCGGTGAGCCGGGGCGGGGTGCCAGAGTGTGGGCCATGACGAATGCTCCCGTTCCGTACGGCACCCCCGACATCCCGCGCGTCGCCGTCCGCGGCGAGGCCCGGCTCGAAGTTGACCCCGAGATCGCGCAGATCGGCATCCTCGTCTCCGCGCGCGGCACCGACCGGCGGGGCGCGCTGGAGGACCTGACGCGGCGCAATGACGCGGCGCGGGAGCTGGTGAAGACATACGGCGAGGCGGTCGAGAAGCTGGAGACCGGCGCGCTCACGGTCACTCCCGAGCTGGGCAAGCGCGGCCGCGGTGAGCGGGTGCGCACGTATAACGGGCGGGTGCAACTGACCGCCACCCTGAACGACTTCACGGCGCTGGGCGAGCTGGTCACGCGGGTCGCGGAGCTGGACCTGACCCGGGTCGACGGGCCGTCGTGGCAGCTGCGGCCGGACTCGCCGGTGTACCGGCAGGCGCGGCAGCAGGCGGTGAAGGAGGCGGTGACGCGGGCGCGGGAGTATGCGCAGGCGCTGGGCGCGGAGCTGGACGCGGTCGTGGAGCTGGCCGATGAAGGGGCGGAGAGGGAGCGGATGATGGACAAGGCCAGCTTCGCGTCGTCGCGGGCGATGCCGGAGGCGGCCATGGCCGACGACTACGCGCCCGCCCTCGATCTCGAGCCGCAGCGGCAGCTTGTGCGGGCCCGTGTGAATGCGCGTTTCACGATGACGCGGCCTGTGTTGTAGCCGCGAATTGCTCATTCGAGCGGACGCCCGCACGTTTTACAAGTTGTCAATACCCTTTCACGCAATTGTCGTTGGGTAGTAGGCGGTCCACAGTTCTCTACTCGTGGGTAAGTCATAGAGTCGAAACATGCGCCGAGCCAAGATTGTCTGCACCCTGGGACCCGCGACCGATTCGTACGACCAGATCAAGGCACTGGTCGAGGCCGGAATGGACGTGGCGAGATTCAATCTCAGCCACGGCAGCTACGCGGAGCACGAGGAGCGTTACGCACGGGTGCGCAAGGCCGCCGACGAGACGGGGCGCAGCGTCGGCATCCTCGCAGACCTTCAAGGGCCGAAGATCCGGCTGGGCACCTTCCGTGAGGGGCCTGTACTTCTCGAACGCGGCGATGAGTTCACGATTACGGTCGACAGCGTCGAGGGCGACCGGCAGCTGTGCGGGACCACCTATGCCGGGCTGGCCGCGGATGCCTCGCGCGGCGAGCGCATCCTCGTCGACGACGGGCGGGTGACCCTTGAGGTCACCGGCGTGGACGGGCCGCGGGTGCGCACGATGGTCATCGAGGGCGGCATGGTCTCCGACCACAAGGGGCTCAACCTGCCCGGCGTGGCGGTGTCGGTGCCCGCGATGTCCGACAAGGACACCGAGGACCTGCGGTGGGCGCTGCGTACCGGCGCCGACGTGATCGCGCTGTCCTTTGTCCGTAATGCCCATGACGTGCGTGATGTGCACCGGATCATGGACGAGGAGGGACGCCGGCTCCCCGTCATCGCGAAGATCGAGAAGCCGCAGGCGGTGCAGAACCTGGAGGGCATCGTCGATGCCTTCGACGGTTTGATGGTGGCGCGCGGTGATCTTGGCGTGGAGATGCCGCTGGAGCAGGTGCCGATCGTGCAGAAGCGCGCGATCAAGCTGGCGAAGCGGAATGCGAAGCCCGTCATCGTGGCCACGCAGATGCTGGACTCGATGATCGACGCGTCGCGCCCGACGCGCGCCGAGGCGTCGGATGTCGCCAATGCGGTGATGGACGGCACGGACGCGGTGATGCTGTCCGGCGAGACCAGCGTCGGCAAGTACCCCGTACAGACGGTGAAGACGATGAGCCGGATCGTCGAGGCCGCCGAGGAGGAGATGCTCGCCAAGGGCCTCCCGCCGCTGACGGAATCCAGCAAGCCGCGCACGCAAGGCGGCGCGGTGGCGCGGGCCGCGGCGGAGATCGGGGACTTTCTCGGGGCGAAGTACCTGGTCGCCTTTACCCAGTCCGGGGACACGGTGCGGCGGCTGACCCGGTACCGGTCGCCGATTCCGGCGCTGGCGTTCACGCCGGTGGAGTCGACCCGCAGTCAGCTGAATCTGACGTGGGGCGTGGAGAGCTTCCTCGGGCCGATGGTGGAGACCACGGATGAGATGGTCGCGCAGGTGGATGAGCAGCTGCTGAAGATCGGCCGGTGCCGGAAGGGCGATGTCGTGGTGATTACGGCGGGGTCGCCGCCTGGGGTGCCGGGGTCCACGAATCTGGTGCGGGTGCATCACATTGGGGAGGATGACTCGCCGAGGTAGGGGCGGGTAGTTCCCACGGAATTCCCACCCTGGGCACACGCTGCCGCGACGGGGTGCCGTCAGCCTGCTGTCCATGGCAGTTCTGGACGAACGGGCGCGGGTCGCCCGGTTGCTGCAGCGAACCGGGTTCGGCGGCCGCGGCGACGTGGGCGGGGGGTTCGGCGACACCGTCGACCGGATCCTGGCGCCGGGGGACGACGCGGACGCGCCGAAGCCGCCTGACCTCGGGCCGCTCCCGATGCGCGGCAAGGGCAAGAAGGGTAACAAGGCGGGTAAACCGGATGATCCGGACGAGGCTGCGAAGAAGGCCTATCGCCAGGCCGCCCGGGAGCAGCGCGAGGCGCTGACCTTCTGGTGGCTGGACCGGATGACCGCCACCCGCCGCCCCTGGCTGGAGAAGCGGACGCTGCTCTGGCACGACCACTGGGCGACGTCCATCCAGAAGGTCAAGTCCGGCCAGGCGATGCTGGCGCAGAACGAGACGCTGCGCCGGCTCGGCGGCGGCGACTTCCGGGCGATGGCCCGCGCGATGGTCCAGGACCCCGCGCTGATGCTGTGGCTGGACGCGGCCGGGAACACGGCGGAGGCGCCGAACGAGAACCTGGCGCGCGAGCTGATGGAGCTGTTCGTGCTCGGGGTCGGGCACTACGAAGAGACCGACGTACGACAGGCCGCCGCGGCCCTCACGGGGTGGTCCGTGGACCGCAAGGGCGGCGAGGAGTGGCGGGCGCGTTTCCGGCCGCGGCAGCATGCGCGGGGCGCGCAGACGGTGCTCGGCACGAAGACCGACTTCACGGCACCCGCCCTCGTCGACCACCTGGTCGAGCAGCCCGCCTGCCCGAAGCACGTGGCGTCGCGGCTGTGGGCACGGCTCGTATCGTCCGAGGACAAGCCGTCCGAGGAGGCGCTGGAACGCATCGCGGCGAGCCGCGACCTGACCAGGATGGTCCGGGCGATCCTCATGGAGCCCGCCTTCTCGGACTCGGGGAGCGTGCTGGTGAAGCAGCCGGTCGAGTACGTGGTCGGCTCGCTGCGGGCGTTGGGCGTACGCCCGTCGCAGCTGGAGAAGAAGCAGCGCCGCCAGCTGATGCGGACCCTGAACGGCCTCGGCCAGGTCCCTTTCGCACCACCGAACGTCGGCGGCTGGCCGCACGGCGCCGCCTGGCTGACCACGGCGGCGGCAAAAGTGCGGATCGGCTTCGCCCAGCAGCTCGTACGGCAGGCCGATCTGGGGCCGATCGAGCGGACGGCGCGCGGGGAGCGGCCGGAGGCGCTGGCGCAGCTGCTCGGGGTGCCGCGGTGGAGTGAGGCGACGGCGCGGGTGCTGGCGGACGCGGCGAGGGAGCCGCGGCGGGTGACGGCGATCGCGCTGGTGGCGCCTGAGCATCTCGTACTGCCCTAGGCCTGAGGAGGAGTTGACCGGTGGACACCTGGACCCGACGCAAGTTTCTGACCGCGAGCGGCGTTACGGCCGGTGCGGCGCTCGCGGGCGGGGCGACGGCTTGCAGTGTTGGTGAGCTGCTCGGTTCGAGTACGGAGGAGAGCCGGGCGAGCGAGGCGCGGACGCTGGTGCTGGTGACGCTGTACGGCGGCAATGACGGTCTGGGGACGGTCGTGCCGGCCGGGAATGCGGCGTATCGGGATGCCCGTCCGGATCTGGCGTACGGCGAGGACGAGGTGCTGCCGCTGGGGGAGGGGCTGGGTCTCAACCCTTCCTGTAAGGGTTTTAAAAAGCTCTGGGACAGCAAGCAACTGGCAATAGTGCGAGGCGTCTCGTATCCGCGGCCGGACCACAGCCACTTCAGATCGATGTCGATCTGGCAGACCGGCTCGCCGGCCCACCCGCTGCCGACGGGCTGGCTCGGCCGCTGGCTGGACGTGAGCGGGGATGCCGACCCACTGCGGGCCGTGTCGATAGGGGCGACGCTGCCACCGCTGCTCGCGGGAGAGAAGACGGCGGGCGCGGCGGTGCAACTCGGCGGCCTACGCCTGGCCAAGCCCTGGCAGCAGGTCTGCAAGGAGCTGGCGCAGGCACAGGACGGTGTACATCCGCTGCAGGCACGGGCGGCGGCATCGCTGGGTGATCTCACCAAGGTGGTAGGCGAGTTCGGAGCGAAGGAGAAGCCGGAGCCAAGCCCCTCCCTGGTGGACCCGGGCGAACCACGAGACGACGCCGAGGCCGGCGCCGACGACGGCGCCTCAGCAGGCGGCCAGGGCCAGCTGGGCGCACAGCTGGCAGTGGTCGCAAAGGCGATCAAGGCAGGCGTCCCCACCCGCGCCTTCAGCGTGAGCCTGGGCGGCTTCGACACGCATGCCAACGAGAAGAACACGCAATCGCGCCTGCTGGGCGAGATGGACAAGGCACTGACCGCCTTCCTGGAACAGGTACGCGGCAAGAGGGTCGTGGTCGCGGTGTACTCGGAGTTCGGGAGGCGGGTGAAGGCCAACGCCAACCAGGGGACAGATCATGGGACATCGGGTCCGGTCTTCATCCTGGGCGAGCCGGTGAAGGGCGGCTTCTACGGCGACCAGCCCTCGCTGACCAGGCTCAAGGACGACGACCTGCAGATGACGACGGACTTCAGGGATGTCTACGCGACGCTGCTGGAAAGGGTGCTGGGCACGGAGCCGGGGAAGGTCCTTGATGGCCATGACCGAACCCTGAGCTTCGTCTAACGGGTGGCCCGCGCCTTCCTGCCTACGCCCTCAGCCCCGGCAGCCGCATGCTCACCACCATGCCTCGCCCCTCCACTCCGCCGGTGACCTCCACCCGTCCCCCATGCGCCTGGGCCACCGAAGCCACGATCGCCAGGCCCAGGCCGCTGCCCGCCCCGCTGCGTGATGGATCCGCCCGATAGAAGCGGTCGAAGATCTTCGGCAGGGACTCCTCCGGGATGCCTGGGCCGTCGTCCGCGACCACCAGCTCCGCCACGCCCCCGTCCCCATCCCGGCCCCCCGCCACCGTCCGTACGGACACCCGCGCCGCCACCCCGCCAGGGGTGTGAGTGCGTACGTTGGCCAGCAAGTTGTCCACGACCCGGCGCAGCTGCTCCTCATCCCCGTACACGACCACCCCCGGCGCCGCCTCCAGCTCGACCCGCCGGTCAGGAGCCGCCGCCCGGGCCGCGGCCACCGCCGCAGCCGCCACCTCGCCCAGGTCCACAGGAGCGCGTTCCGGCGCTCGCACCGTGTCCAAGCGGGCGAGCAGCAGCAGGTCGTCGACCAGGCGGCGCATCCGTAGTGCTTCGCCCGCGATGCCGTCCATCGCCTTGCCGACCTGCTCCGGCGCGGTCAGGGCGCCCTGGGCGTGCAGGTCCGCGTAGCCGAGGATTGCCGTCACCGGCGTGCGCAGCTCATGCGAGGCGTCCGCGATGAACTGGCGCAGCCGCTCCTGTGTGGCCTCCTGGCCGTCCAGCATCGTGTTCAGGGCCAGGCCGAGCCGGCCCACCTCGCTGCCGGAGTCCGCCGGTGCGACTCGGTGTCCGCCGCGCCCCGCGGCGATTGCGTCGGCGTCGCCTGCCATGGACTCCAGCGGCCGCAGGCCGCGCCGTACGATCCACAGCCCGGCCGCCGTGAGCAGCGCCAGCGCGGCTGCCGTCGCCACGCCCTCGATCAGCAGCAGGCGGCGCAAGGTGCCGTCCACCGAGGTCAGCGGGACGGCCGTCACCAGCGTGCCGCGGTGGTCGGGGAGGGGGCGGGTCAGGAGCCGGTAGTCGGGTCCGCCGGCGTCGACGGCGCCTACCGTGACCGGTTCCCCGAGCTTCGGTTCCCCGGCCTTCGGTTCCCCGGTCCTCAGCTCCGCCGGCAGGCTCGGTGGTGCGTCCTCCGGATTGCGCAAGCCCTTCACCAGCGGCGTCACCGTCCCATTCGGCCGCCGGATCTCGATGAAGTACTCCGACGTGCCGAGCATCTTCGCGTCCGCCGCCAGCCCCTGCGCGGGCGGCAGCCCCTGCCGCACCTGCTTCACGACCCGGCTCTGCACCCCGCGCAGCGACGTATCGGTGCGGTCCAGCAAATAGCCGCGCAGCGCCCCGTACACCACCGCATCCAGCGCCAGCAGCACCACCGCGACGAGCGCGAGCAGCGCCAGCAGCAACCGAGCGCGCAGCGAGCGAGGCACCCCGATCACGCCTCGGGCGCGCGCAGCACGTAGCCGATGCCGCGGCGGGTGTGGATGAGCGGCGGGCCCAGGGAGTCGACCTTTCGCCGCAAGTAGGAGATGTACGACTTGAGCACGGCCGTGTCGGCGGCGCCGTAGTCCCAGACGTGCTCCATCAGCTGCTCGTGGGTCAGGACGCGGCCCGCGTTGGTGAGGAGGTGGTGCAGCAGGCGGTATTCGGTGGGGGACAGCTCCACCGCCGTGCCCGCCCTGCGCACCTCGTACGTCCGCGGGTCCAGCTCCAGGTCGGCGCAGCGCAGCACCGCCTCGTCGGCCGGGCCGCCGCCCTCGGTGCGGCGCAGCACCGCGCGCACCCGGGCGGCGACCTCGGCCAGCCGGAACGGCTTGGTGATGTAGTCGTCCGCCCCCAGGTCCAGCCCGCCCACCACATCGGCGCCGCTCTCCCGGGCGGTCAGGAAGACCACCGGCACCCGGGCGCCGCCGGCCCGCAGCCTGCGGACGACCTCGAAGCCGTCGAGGTCGGGCAGCATGACGTCCAGCAGCACGAGGTCGGGCCCGTGCTCGCGCACCGCGGCGAGCGCCGCGCGGCCCGTGGCGGCCTCGGCCACGTCGTAGCCGAGGAAGCGCAGCGAGGTCGCGAGCACGTCGACGATCGCGGGTTCGTCGTCGACGACGAGCAGGCGGCGTCCGGTCCCCTCTTGCATGGGGCCATCCTCGCAGGTGGCTCCCCACCGGCCGGAAGCCGACTACACCACCCTCAGCTCCACCCCCATCAGATCCGCCACCGCCCGCAGCTCCGGCAGGATGTGTCCAGTGGCCAGCGCCCAGTGATGCCCCACCCCGCTCGCCGACCAGTCGTCGCACCACTCGCCCGGGTCCCGGCCGAAATCCACCCGCGACGTCGTGTTGCCGATCTTGAGCCGCGGCCCTTCCACCACCGCCCCCTCCGAGGCGATGAGCTGATACCGCCCGTCCCGGGTCTGGCCCAGCCCGACGGTGGTCACCGGACCATGCTTCACCTCGAACTCCACCGACACGCCCCAGCCGCGCTTGCCGTGGTAGACGCCGAGGCCGCGCAGCAGCGGCCGGCTGTCGCTGATGGCCAGGTGGCCCGGCCCGTCATGCCCCATCTCCACTACGCCATCCCGGAAGTTGAGCGCCTGCAGTTCCGTGAAGGACCCGCCCGCGCCCAGCCGATCGGTGATCAGCATCGCCAGCGACGTACGCAGCTCGTACTCGCCGGCCGCCGGAATCCCGCGCGCCGTCAGCAGCGACGCGCCCAGGATCATCCCGGCGCCGAGTCGCTCGTGCGTCTCGCCGTCCAGGCCGCGGTGGTAGTACGCGAGTGAGTCCAGGTCGAAGTCCGCGGCGAGCCGGTCCAGGCCCACCGCGACCTTCGCCGCCCAGGCGAGGTCCTCGTTGACCACCGTCTCGGCATCGAGCTCGAAGACCTTGCGGGTCTCGGCGAGCTTCGCCTCGACGTCCGCGTCGCCCACCTTCTCCACCCGCACCCGCAGGTCGTCGAACTCCAGCACCTCCACATGCCCGCCCAGATTGCCGGTGACCATGGTGAGGTCGGTGGAGACGTCGTACATGCCCGGATACAGGTGGCCCATCAGCCCGTGCCTGCCGTTACGGAGCACCGACCGCACTCCCGCCGCCTTGATCCAGCGGCCGATCCGCGCCCAGGCCCGCTCGTCCTCCAGATAGCCGGACACGGAGCGGAAGTCGATGCCGCAGCGCTCGAAGGCGTTGGCCATCTCCGGCAGCGGGCAGGCGCCGCAGTACGCCAGCCACTGGCCCGTGTCGAAGGTGGCGTGGTCCATCGACTCGGTCGGCTGCAGGTTGATCAGCAGCACCGGGGCGCCGCTGCGTTGCGCGATCGGCACCAGCATCGTGGCGGTCATGTAGGTGGTCAGGAAGCCGACGATCAGGTCGCAGTCCGCGGCCCGCAGCTTCTGTGCCGCGGCGGCGCCCTCCTCGGCGTCGGAGATGAAGCCGACGTCGATCACCTCGGCGTCGAAGGCGCCCATCCGCTCGGCCACCCGGGCGGCCGAGCGCTGGAGTTGCGGGAGCAGGTCGGGGAACTGCGGCCAGTACGCGCCGAGTCCGCCCGCGACCAGGCCGATCCGGGGCCGGCGGGCGGTGGCGGGGGTGCGGGTGTCGGATGTCGTGGGAGACGTCATCTTGGCTCCTAACTGAAAGGTTTCAACGACCCTGCGCGGAAGCTAAGCCCCCCGCTTCGGGGGCGTCAATGGGGAGGTGCGGAGGGGAGGCGTATTCTGAGCGACCTCATGGTTACGCCGGAACGCAGACGTGTGACGATCACGGACGTGGCGCGGCACGTGGGCGTATCCACCTCCGCGGTCTCCAAGGTGCTCCGCAATGCCTACGGCGTGAGCCCCGCCATGCGCGAGCGCGTCCACGCCGCCATGGCCGAGCTGGGCTACCGGCCGCACGCCGCGGCGCGCGGGATGCGCGGCCGGACGTACACGATCGGCGTGCTGATGGACGGCATCCGCAACGCCTTCTTCGCCGACCTCCTCGACGGCATCCACGGCGTCCTGGGCGGCACCGAGTACGCGACGCTGATCGGCTACAGCGGGCCCAGCCCCGACGAGCAGTACAAGGCCACGTTCGCGATGGTCGACCGCCAGGTGGACGGCCTCATCCTGATCGCCCCGACCTTCGGCCGCCCGGAGGTCGAGAAGACCGCCGCCACCGTCCCGACCGTGGTCATCGGCCATCACGACCCTTCGCCGCACTACGACTCCGTCGTCAACGACGACGCCGCCGGCGCCCGCGAGGTGGTCGATCACCTCGTCGAGCTGGGGCATCGCCGGATCGCCCTGATCTCCTCGCCGGCGGTCA
Organism: Streptomyces boninensis; assembly: GCF_048572725.1. NCBI lineage: Bacteria > Bacillati > Actinomycetota > Actinomycetes > Kitasatosporales > Streptomycetaceae > Streptomyces > Streptomyces boninensis. The sequence goes on along the minus strand of NZ_CP183837.1, from coordinate 2,100,233 downwards.
CGGGCAGCGGCTGGACCCGCCCGCCCGCGGTCGTCGCGAGCGAGGGCTATCGCGAGGCGATGGCCGGGCACGGGCTGGCGGATCTGGTACGGATCGTGCCCGCCGAGTACACCGACGAGGGCGGCTATAGGGGCGCCACCGAACTGCTCGCCGCGCCCGAACCGCCCACCGCGATCTTCGCCGGCGCCGACGTCGCGGCGACCGGGGTCTTCCGGGCGGCCGCCGAGCTCGGCCTGCGCATCCCCGAGGACCTGTCCCTCGCCGGCTACAACAACACGGCGGTGGCCGCCCTCCAGCCCGTCCAGCTGACCAGCGTCGACCAGGCCGGGGACGCCATGGGCGCGATGGCGGCCCGGCTGCTCCTGGAGCGCATCGAGGAGCGGCGTACCCGCTCCCTGATCGAGTCCGTGACGCCGGGTCTCGTCGTCCGCAGGACCACCGCGCCGCCCGCGGCCCTCGGCTGATCGTCCGCATCTTTTGCTGCCCCAACCCTTGACGGTCGCCATCGGCACCCCCATTGTTTGAGTCGTTTCAATCCTCGTAGAACGTTCTACACACGTCCCCGCGCAACGTTATGAGGAGCCGCCGCTCATGGTCCAGGAAACGACTCAACCAACCGCCGTCCAGGACGACGGCACCGTCACCCGCGAGCAATGGAGATGGACCGCCCTGGCCGGCATGGCCTCGTATCTGGACGCCGGCTCGATCGTGGCGCTGGGGGCGGGACTTGCCCTCTTCCAGTCGTACCTGAACCTCAGCAGCGATGCGATCGGCGCGCTCGCCGCGATCGGGCCGAACGCCATCGGCTGCGCCGTCGGCGCCTTCATCGGCGGCCGGCTCGGCGACAAGCTGGGCCGCAAGCGCATCTACAAATACGACCTGCTGGTGTACGCCGCGGGCATCCTGTGCGTCGCGCTGGCCTTCAACGCGCCGATGCTCTTCTTCGGCGTCTTCGTGGTCGGCGTCGCGGTCGGCGCCGACGTCCCCACCTCCCTCGCCCTGGTCGGCGAGTTCTCCCCGGCGAAGGCGCGCGGCAAGCTGCTCGGCTTCACCCAAGTCGCCTGGAACTTCGGCCCGGTCATCGTGCTGGTCCTCGCCCTGGTGCTGTCCAATCTCGACCTGCTGGGCATCCGGATCGTGTTCCTGCACCTCTTCGTGATGGCCCTGGTGACCTGGGCGCTGCGCCGCGGCCTGACGGAGTCGCCGCGCTGGCAGACCGCCGCCAAGGCGAAGACGGCGGCGCAGCACAACCTGAAGGCGCTGCTGAGCGGCGCCCACCTGAAGGCGCTGCTGTGGACCGGAAGCATCTACCTGTTCTGGAACCTGGCGGCCGGCACCGCGGGCATCTTCACCCCGTACTTCATCAAGACGCTCAACGCGGGCGGCCAGACCGCGAGCGTGGCGCTGTCGTCGTCGGGCTTCATCATCGGCGGCGTGGCGACGGTGTTCCTCTTCATGCGCTACGCCGACCGAGGGCACTCGACGCGCAAGCTGCTGTGGGGCGTTGGCGCCGTGCTCCAGATCGTCGCGTACGCCGTCTTCCTCGTGCTGCCCTTCACCGTGCCGGTGATCGTCCTCAACATCTTCCTGTTCGGCGTCGGTGCCGCGCTGGCCGGTGAGGCCTTCTACAAGGTGTTCAGCCAGGAGCTGTTCCCGACCATGCTCCGCGGCACCGCGCAGGGCATCACCTTCGGCGTCGCCCGCACCTGCCTCGGCGTGTGGAGCTTCTTCGTGCCGACGCTGGCCGATGCGGGGATCGAGACGGTCGCCGCGCTGCTGTCGCTGTTCCTCATCATCAGCGGCGGCATCGGCTACTTCTTCATGCCGAATACCTCCGGCAAGGCGCTGGAGCAGATCGAATCGGAGCGTGCCACCGCGTGACCTCCCAGCACCACTCGGCAGAACTCCTCGCACGATTCACCGCCCCCGGACCCGAGTACACCCCGCTGCCCATCTGGTGGTGGAGCGGCGCGGAGGTCACCAGGGACCGGCTGCGGTGGCAGATGGAACAGCTCGTCTCCCAGGGCGTCAGGCAGGCGGTGGTGATGTGCCTGGCGCCCACGGGGCCGATGTTCGGCTCGCTCGCCGACGACCCGCCCTTCCTGAGCCCACGCTGGATCGAGCTGCTCGACGGCGCTTGCGAGGACGCCGCCCGCCTCGGCTTCCGGATCTGGATGTACGACCAGATCGGCTTCTCCGGCGCGAACTTCCAGGGGCGGCTGACGGCCGCCCACCCGGAGTACGCGGGCCTCTCCCTGCACCGCGAGCAGGACGGGACCATCGGGCAGCGGGTCAGCGGCTTCGACTACTTCGGCACCGACGCCTGCGCGGCGCTGCTCGACCAGGTGCACGGCGAGCTCGCCCGCCAGGTGGGCCACTGGTTCGGCAGCGTGATCCCCGGCTTCTTCCAGGACGAGCTGCCCGCGATGCCCACTTGGGGGCGGGACTTCGCCGAGACCTTCTCCGAGGCGTACGGATACGACCTGCGGCCGCTACGCCCCGCGCTGTACGAGGGCGCCGACCCCCAAGCGGCCCGCGTCCGCCGCGACTACCACGAGCACCGCGCCCGCCTCGCCCGCCGCGCCTTCTTCGACCCGCTGGACGCGTGGTTCGCCGAACACGGCCTGATCTGCGGCTTCGACCAGGCCTCCCCGGCCCGCGAGGGCGACCCGGTCGGCGGCGTGCAGATGTACGGCGACTACCTGGGCACCCACGCCGGCTTCGGCGCGCCCGGCAGCGACCACTGGGGCGACCCCAAGGTGCACAGCTCCCTCGCGCACGCCCACGGCGCGCGGCGCACCTGGATCGAGGCGTTCCACTCGTCGGGCTGGGGCGGCACGCTGGAGGAGACGTACGACTGGCTCGCCCCCTTCCTCCGCCGCGGCGCGAATCTCTACGACCCGCACGCCGTCTACTACTCGACGGCGGGCGGCTGGTGGGAGTGGGCGCCCCCGTCGACCTGCTGGCGGCAGCCGTACTGGCCGTCGTACCACCAGTTCGCGGGCGCCGTGACCCGGCTGTGCTCGGTGCTGACGACGGGCACGCACGTCTGCGACACGGTGCTGCTGTCGCCCACGACCACCGCGCAGGCCTATCTCACGCTGGACGGACCGCTGCCGCCGGCCGAGCGGGCGACCGCCTGCTATCACCGGCTCAACGGGGTCAGCAACTGGATGGCCGAGGAGCGCGGCGTCCTGGAGCGCGCCGGGATCGATCACGACACGCTGGACGAGAACACGATCGCGGCGGGAGCGGCCGGGGCCGAGGGCCTGCGCGTCGGGGATGAGACGTACCGGACGGTCGTGCTCCCCGACGTGGAGCTGCTGGATCCGGCCGCCGGACGCCGGCTGGTGGAGTTCGCGCGCGCCGGCGGCACCGTGGTGTGCGTCGGCCGGGTGCCCGAGCCGCTGACCGGCCATGCCGTGCTGGTGGCGACGCCCGAGGAGGTGCCGGACGCGGTGCCCGCCGGTCCGGTACGGGTCCAGGCCGATGCCCCGTATCTGCTGCGGCGGCACGGTGATGCGTACGTCGTGATGCTCGCCGCTCACGACGAGCACAGCGGCACCGGGGCGCCGATCATGCGGCTGGGGGCCGACGACTGGTACGCGACCGGCTTCAGCTGGGACGAGTACTGGCGGCAACTGCGTACGGACGGCTATGACTTCGTGTCGCCCGCCGACCGCCGGGCTCAGGTGCGTATCGAAGGGCTGCCGCCGGTGCGCGCCCAGCGGTGGGACCCGCGGACCGGGGAGCGGACCGAGCTGGAGGTCACCGCGGACGGCGGGTCGCTGCTGCTCGACGTGCCCTTCGCGGACGGCCCCGTGGCCCTGGTGGTGCTGGGCGATGACCTGCCCGACGCCACCCGCGAGCCGCTCGGCGCCGCCCTCGGCAGCACCCCGGTCGACGGGCCGTGGCGCGCGCTCGCGACCTCCACCCTCGACAACCGGCACGGCGACCTCGCCGCCGCCGACCGGGACGGGGTGCTGCCGATCGAGGTGTGGCGCCTGGAACACGCGGCGCACGACGGCGCCGACTGGGGGCGGGCGACCGCGGGTTACGGCCCCTTCGCCGAGGTCCGCGACCCCGACGGCACCTGGCGCCCCGCCGAGTGGTCGCTGTCGCGCGGCATCCGCAAGGACCCGATCCACCTGGAGCCGCTCGGCCCCAAGGGCTATGTGCCGGAGGAGTTCCTCGACTGGCGGCGGATCGAGCGCGGCGAGCAGGTCGCCGTACGCACCCGGCTCCCGCTCCCCGACCGCACCGGCCTGCACCTCGCCGTAGGGTCCAATGCCGCGCGCCGCGTCCGGGTCGACGGCTCCGAACTGCCGCTCCAGGGCGGCGGCTACCAGTCCTTCAGCCCGCTCCCGGCCCACACCGCCGGGCGGACGGTCGAGCTGGAGATCGACTTCACCGCCGAGCGCGACGGCCCGCTGCGTGCCTCCTTCGCGGTGGTCACCAGCCCCGGCCCGTACCGCCGGCCGGAGTGGCTGACCGGCGACGGCGAGGTGAGTCACACCTTCCGCCTCGCCGAGGTGCCCGCGTCCGGCGCCGAGGTGCTGGTCGCGGGGGAGAGCGCCTGCAGCGTCCTCGTCAATGGCGTCGAGATCGGCCGCCAGGGCGACTTCAGCCCGTACCCGGGACACCGGCAGGTCCACGTCAGCCCGTACGACCTGAGCGCCGTTCTCCGCAGCGGCGAGAACACGATCACCCTCCGGCCCGCCGCGGGCTCGGCGGTGGCGCTCGACTCGCCGGACCTCGGCCTGATCAGCGGCGCGGGCTGGCAGGGGGAGACCGTACGGCGCTTCCATGACTGGGACCCGCGCGTCCTGTGCGCCCGGGTGCGGCCGCACCCGCTGCCCGGCGCGCACTGGCTGGAGCCTGCCGCGGCACCGGGGGAGACCGTCGTGCCGGTGGTCCCCGACCTGGCCCCCGGCCCGCGCACCGAACGGCTGCGATTCCCGGCGCCGCTGGGCACGACGGCGCTGCGGATCCCGACCGATCTGGAGGTGGTCGTACGGATCGGCGACCGCGAGTACAAGCCGGAGAACCAGCGCGTGACCCTGCCAGAACCGCTCCCCGCCGCCACCCCCGTGGTGCTGGAGGTGCAGGCCGTCGACGGCCGCAGAGGCGGGGCGCTGCTCGACGGGGCGATCGCGGCCGAGGTGGCCGAGGCGTCGGTGGAGCCGGCCGGCTGGGAGGAGCTCGGGCTGCGGTCGCTCGGCGGGCAGGTGCGCTATCGCACCACGATCAGCGCGCCGACGGCGGGGGAGCGGGTCGTGCTCGACCTCGGTGAGGTGCGCGGCACCGCCGACGTCGTACTCAACGGCCAGGTGGTCGACCGCCTCGTCTGGGGCCCTTGGCGCACCGAGATCACCGACGCCCTGCGCCCCGGCGCGAACCAACTCGACGTCATCGTGCGCGGCACCCTCGCCGGATACCTCGACGAGGCGTCCCCGACCATGGCCGTCGCCGCGGGCCAGACCCGCACCGGACTGTTCGGCCCGGTGCGGCTGCACCGGCACATCGGAGGAACCTCATGACCACCGACGTAACGGCAGCCGTCACCGCCGTCCGCTTCGAGCACCGCGACGACCCTTCCCCAAGCTCTCGACTTCGCTCGAGCAGGGGATACCCCATTGGCCTCGGCACCGGCACACCACGGCTGTCGTGGCAGGTGCGCACCGACGACCCGGACTGGCGGCAGACCGCATACGAAATCCGGCTCGGGGACGGGCCGCCGGTGCGCGTGACGTCGGACGAACAGGTCCTGATCCCCTGGCCCTTCGACCCCCTCCCTTCGCGTACCCGCGCGACGGTCCGCGTGCGCGCGGCCGCGGGCGACCGGTGGACCGACTGGAGCCCGCCCGCGACCGCCGAGACCGGGCTCCTGCGGCCGGCCGACTGGAGCGCCCGCTTCATCAGCCCCCGCACCCCCGGCCCATCCGCCCCCGTGCTGACCCGCACCGTGGCCCTGTGCACCGAGGTCGCCTCCGCCCGGCTGTACGCCACCGCGCACGGCATCTACCAGGTCACCCTCAACGGCACCCGCATCGGCGACGAGGAGCTGGCCCCCGGCTGGACCAGCTACCACCACCGCCTGCGCTACCAGATCCACGACGTCACCGCGCTGCTGCGGCAGGGCGAGAACACCCTGGACGTGCTCCTCGGCAACGGCTGGTACCGCGGCCGCCTCGGCTGGACCGGCCGGCAGGCCCTGTACGGCGACCGGCCGGCGCTGCTCGCCCAGCTCGAAGTGACGTACGCCGACGGCTCGGTGGAGGTGATCGGCACCGATGAGCAGTGGACGGCCCGTAACAGCGGCATCCTCGCCGACGACCTTTACGACGGCCAGGTAACCGATCTGCGTCCACTGGAGCCGGTCACCGGCCCCGTCGACATCCTCGACGAGGACCTCGGCCGCCTGGTCGCCCCCGACGGCCCTCCCGTCCGCGTCACCCAGGTGCTGCCCGCCAGGTCCGTATGGCAGTCGCCGTCCGGGCGCACCCTGGCCGACTTCGGGCAGAACGTCGTCGGCCGGGTGCGCCTGCGCGTACGCGACCCGAAGGCCGGCGACGAGGTGACCGTCCGGCACGCCGAGGTGCTGGAGCACGGCGAGCTCGGCACCCGCCCGCTGCGCTCCGCGAAGGCGGCCGACAGCTACTTCCTCGCCGATGCCGCCGAGGCCGTGCTCGAACCCGAGCTGACCTTCCACGGCTTCCGGTACGCCGAGATCACCGGCGTCGCGGACGTACGGGCGGCGGACCTGGAGGCCGTGGTGCTGGGCAGCGACCTGCGGCGCACCGGCTGGTTCAGCTGCTCGGACCCCGAGCTGGAGCGGCTGCACGAGAACGTCGTCTGGGGCATGCGCGGCAACTTCCTCGACGTCCCCACGGACTGCCCGCAGCGCGACGAGCGGCTCGGCTGGACCGGCGACATTCAGGTCTTCTCGCCGACCGCGAGCTTCCTTTACGACACGGCCGGATTCCTCGGCTCGTGGCTCGCGGACCTGGCGGCCGATCAACTGCCGGACGGCTCGGTGCCGTATGTCATCCCGGATGTGCTGCGCGATGTCTTCGACGAGGCCGGGGACGGGCGCGTCACCGCCGCGGCGTGGGGGGATGCGGCGACGGTGGTGCCGTGGGTGCTGTATCAGCGGTACGGGGATGTGGGGGTGCTTGAGCGGCAGTTCGGGAGCATGCGCGGGTGGGTGGACCGGATCGCCTCGCTCACCACGGAGGACGGGGTGTGGGCGGGGGGCTTCCAGTTCGGGGACTGGCTCGACCCGACCGCGCCGCCGGACGATCCCTTTGCCGCGAAGGCCGATCCGGATGTGGTCGCGACGGCTCATCTGGTCAGGTCCGCGGAGATCGTCGCGGAGGCCGCCGGAGTGCTGGGGCGCGACGCCGACGCGAAGCACTACGGCGCGCTGGCCGCCCGTACCCGCGAGGCCTTCGCCCGCGCGTACGTGAGCGACGGCGGCGCGGTGCACAGCGATGCGCCGACCGCGTACGCCCTCGCCGTCTGCTGGGCGCTGCTGCCTTCGGCGGAGCAGCGGGAGTATGGGGGGCGGCGGCTGGCGGAGCTGGTCGAGGAGAACGGCTATCGGATCAGCACCGGCTTCGTGGGCACTCCGCTGATGACCGACGCGCTCACGGCCTGCGGACATGCCGATACGGCCTACCGGCTGCTGCTGGAGCGCGGCTGCCCGTCCTGGCTGTATCCGGTGACGATGGGCGCGACGACGGTCTGGGAGCGGTGGGACAGCATGCTGCCCGACGGGACGGTCAATCCCGGCGAGATGACCTCGTTCAACCACTATGCGCTGGGTGCGGTGGCGGACTGGATGCACCGCACCGTCGCGGGCCTCGCGCCCGCCGCCCCCGGCTACCGCGAGATCACGGTCCGCCCGCTGCCCGACGGCGCGCTCAGCCACGCCTCCGCCCGCCATCTCACCCCGTACGGGGAGGCGTCCGTCGCGTGGCGGCGGGCCGACGGGCGGTTCGCGCTCGATGTCGTCGTGCCGGTGGGGGCGCGGGCGACCGTGCACCTGCCCGGGGGCGATGCGGCTGTCGCCGTGGGGCATGGGCGGCATTCCTGGACGGTCACGGATCCCTGCACGCTCCCTTGAGAGGAAGAGGAACGCATGCTCGTACGTAGGAGAGCCCACCGCCCATTCGTCGTCGGACTGGCGGCGGCCGCGCTGCTCACGGCGGGCGGCAGTGTGACGGCCCAGTCCGCACCTGCCCCTGAAGCGCCTGCCGCCGAGGCTCCCGGCGAAGACGACTGCGACGGCAAGGACCCCGCAGCCCAGCCGTCCGCCGCCCCCGGCGACGCCCTCCGCGTGGCCACGTACAACATCCACTTCGGCATCCCCGCCGGCGCCGACGACACCGTCCCCGGCACCGACGACCTCGACGGCACCGCCGCCGCCATCCGCGCGCAGAACGCCGACGTCATCGGCCTCCAGGAGGTCCACCACAAGGACGCCTGGCACGGCGACCAGCCCACCGCCCTCGCGGCGAAGCTCAAGGACCTCTACCCGTACGCGAAATACCACACCAACAGCGAGAACAACTCCGGCGGCCACACCGGCGAGGCCGGCAACATGCTGCTGTCGAAGCACCCCATCAAGCAGGAGAAGCACCTCCCCCTCCCCGAGGGCGAGCACGTCCGGCGCGGGCTGCACGGCATCCAGATCGACGTCGGCGGCACCCCGGTCTGGGTCTACACCACCCACTACTCGGCCGGTTACGACGCCGCCGGCCTCGCCCAGCGCGAGGGTGAGGCCCGCGCCACCATCGAGGCGCTCGGCAGCGCGAAGCAGCCGGTCGTGCTCACGGGGGACTTCAACGCCCGCCCGTACGACCGGCTGATGCCCTGGTTCGCCGACGCCGGCTGGGTCGACTCGTGGACGGCGCTGCACCGCGGCGACGCCGGCTGCACCTTTCCCGCCGACAAGCCGATCGCCCGCATCGACTATGCGTACGCCTCGCCCACCCTCGACATCGCGGCGGCGGCCGTGCCGCAGCAGCCGGACTCCGACCACCGCGCGCTCGTGGTCGACTTCAAGCTGCCCGCGAAGCCCGTCGACAAGTCGGCAGGGGTGGTCACCGCCGCGGACGGCCAGTCCGGCAACGGCAACCTCACCACGTACAAGGACGGCACCGCCCGGCTGCGCGTCTGCGACACCAAGGCCGACGGCTATGCGGTACGGGCCACCGGCTACGACCCGGCGACGAACAAGGACTTCCTCACCCGCACCGACCCCCAGCAGGCCGACTCCTGCTACAGCGCCACGGGCACGGCCCCGGCCCCCGGGTCGGCGGCGCTGCGCGTCTGCCTGATCAAGTCCGGCGAGCCGCCGCGCGACTGCCGCACGGAGCGACTCGGCTGAACCCGCGGGGCGGTGATGAGCGCCAACTCACCGCGACCGCCCGCGCCTTGCCGTGCCGCCGCGGCGCCTCTAGCTTTCCGCCATGGACGCCCCGCCCGAGCCGGAGGTGATCGGTCACGACGAACCGCGGCTCGTCGACCGGTGGACCGCGCTGCCCGGACGCATCCGCCGGCTGCTGCTCCTCACCGGCGGGCTGCTGCTGGTCGTCGGCCTCATCGGCTACGGGCTCGCCACCCGCCGCGCCGCCGCGCCGGGCCCGCCCCGCGTGCCCGCCAGGACCCCGGTCCCGTATCCGCTGCAGTCCACCGAGCTGCGCTACATCAAGATCGACGGCCCGATCGCAGGGGAAAAGGTATTTCATGTCCGAATGACGGCGAAATCCTCCACCGGCGCCAGCATTACCCGTGTCACCCAGGGCTACGACGGCCTCCGGCTGAAGATAGGACCGCCGGTGCCAATAGAGCTGCCGCAGGGGCAAAACGTGAAATTCACCGTTACGTTCGAGGCGCGATTGTGCAGAGGAGTCCCTCTCCACGCCAGGATGGCCTATCTGGACGTAACGCTCCGTAACACGCGCGCAATACAGGCGTACAGCGCCATTCTCGGAGACCGCTATGCCGCCGACCTGTCCACCGCGCTCCGTGCGCTATGCGAACATCCCAACCGCTCCGCATCACCTGGCACATGACCCCAGCAGCAACTTTGAGTCCCCAGGCGTGTCCGCTCTGCGAAGAGGTGAGGTAGATCACCGCTCCTGGAGGGCCTGGTGTGGCGCCGGTCATAACAAGAGAGTCACAGCATGGCCTGCACCTCTGCCACACGACTTAGCCGCGCCTTAGAGTCACGGCCAGTCACCGCGGCGCAGATCACACGGTTGCTGCACCGCTCAACGGCCACTCAAGCGAGGTGGCCGTCAGGGGAAAGGACTGATCGTGCGTCACCGTTCCTTGCTCATAATCACCACTGCCGTCACCGCAGGGGCGCTCACGCTCTCCGCGTGCGGCTCTCGCGACGACGACAACAAGGGAGGCGGTGACGGCGAGACGACCACCGTCACCATTGGCCTCGACGCCCCGCTGACCGGCGACCTCTCGGCGCTCGGCCTGGGCATCAAGAACTCCGCCGACCTCGCGGTCAAGACCGCGAATAAGAACAAAGAGGTCAAGGGCGTCGAGTTCAAACTGACCAGCCTCGACGACGTTGCGCAGGCGTCCCAGGGTCAGACCAACGCCACCAAGCTTGTCGGCAACGAAGAGGTCATGGGTGTCGTAGGCCCGCTGAACTCCGACGTCGGCCAGTCCATGCAGAAGGTCTTCGCCGACGCCAACCTCGTCCAGGTCTCGCCGGCCAACACCAACCCGGCGCTCACCCAGGGCGAGAAGTGGCAGGAGGACAAGAAGGCCCGCCCCTTCAAGAGCTACTTCCGCACCTCGACCACGGACGCCATCCAGGGCCCGTACGCGGCGCACTACCTCTTCAAGGAAAAGAAGTTCAAGAAGGCCTTCATCATCGATGACAAGAAGACCTACGGCGCCGGCCTCGCGGGCACCTTCTCGGACGAGTTCAAGAAGCTCGGCGGCAAGGTCGTCGGCACCGAGCACGTGAACCCGGACGACAAGGACTTCGCGGCCGTCGCCACCAAGGTCAAGGCCGCCGGCGCCGACTTCGTCTACTACGGCGGCGAATACCCGGCCGGCGCCCCGCTGGCCGCGCAGATCAAGAAGGCCGGGGCCAAGATCCCGACCGTCGGCGGCGACGCGCTGTTCAGCCCCGAGTACGTCAAGCTCGCCAAGGCCAACTCCGAGGGCGACATCGCCAGCTCCGTCGGCGCCCCGCTGGAGACCCTGGACACCGCCAAGAAGTTCATCTCCGGCTACAAGGCCGGCGGCTACAGCGAGGGCTACGACGCCTACGGCGGCTACTCGTACGACTCCACCTGGGCGATCATCCAGGCCGTGAAGGCCGTCGTGGAGAAGAACGACGGCAAGCTGCCGGACGACCACGAAGAGGCCCGCAAGCAGATCACCGAGGCCATGCAGAACGTCAAGTTCGACGGGGTGACCGGCCAGGTCGGCTTCGACGAGTACGGCGACACCACCAACAAGCAGCTCTCCCTCTACGAGGTCCAGAAGAAGGGCGGCAAGCTGCAGCACGTCCCGGTCACCAGCGGCGAGTTCGAGGGCGGCCAGTGACCCGGAAGTAACCAGGCGTACTGACTGATGCACGCTCACGCGCGGGGGCGCCACAGCGCCCCCGCGCGGCCATATCTGACAACCCTTCGGAGGCCCCGCGGTGAACGATCTGCCGCAGCAACTTGCCAACGGCCTGCTACTCGGCGCGCTGTACGGACTCATCGCAATCGGCTACACGATGGTCTACGGCATTGTTCAGCTCATTAACTTCGCGCACGGCGAGATATTCATGATCGGCGGCTTCGGCGCGCTCACCGCGTTCCTGTGGCTGCCGGAAGGCACCAGCCTTGCCCTCGCCCTGCCCCTCATGATCCTCTTCGCCGTGGTCTGTTCCACGCTGGTAGCCGTCGGCGCCGAACGCTTCGCCTACCGGCCGCTGCGCGGCGGCCCGCGGCTGGCACCGCTCATCACCGCGATCGGCCTGTCCATCGCACTCCAGCAGGCCATCTGGGCCTGGTACCCGGACGCCACCAAGTCCCGTACCTTCCCCGAGTTCTCCGGCCCCCGCTTCGACTTCGGCTCCTTCAGCATCGAACGCGGCGACATGTTCCTGCTGATCTCCGCCCCGCTGTGCATGGTCGCCCTCGGCGTCTTCGTCTCCAAGACCCGCACCGGCCGCGCCATGCAGGCCACCTCGCAGGACCCGGACACCGCGAAGCTGATGGGCATCAACACCGACCGCATCATCGTCATGGCCTTCGCCATCGGTGCCGCGTTCGCCGCCATCGCCGCCATCGCGCACGGCCTGCGCTACGGCGAGGTCAATTTCAAGATGGGCTTCATCGCCGGCCTCAAGGCCTTCACCGCCGCCGTCCTCGGCGGCATCGGCAACATCTACGGCGCCATGATCGGCGGCGTCGTCCTCGGCCTCGCCGAGGCCCTCGCCACCGCCTACATCGAGAACGTCCCCGGATTCGCCTCGTTCGGCGGCGGCGCCTGGAAGGACGTCTGGGCCTTCGTCCTGCTCATTCTCGTACTGCTGCTACGGCCCCAGGGCCTGCTCGGCGAACGCGTCGCGGATCGGGCGTGATACGCATGACTGTCACCACACCCACCACCGAGAACCCCGCGGGCGTCATCCCGCTGCCCGCCGCAGGGGCCCGCCTGACCACCATCGTCGGCGCCATCGCCAGCTTCGCCTCCACCTGGCTCGCCTGGACCTGGACCGACGAATTCCCCGGCAACCTGACCGTCACCGGCTACCCCGGCGGCCTTCAGCTGCTCACCCTCGTCGGCTCGCTGCTGGTCCTGGCCTTCACCCTCTCCGGCCAGGGCGTACGCGGACTGACCTGGCTCACCCCCGGCGGCCGCAACAGCGCCGTCCGGCTCATGGCCCTCGGCGTCTTCGTCACCACCGGCTACACGGTCATCGCCATCGCGGTCGAGCTCGGCGGCCTCGCCAACCTCGAACCCGGCGGCTGGATCGCCTTCGTCGCCACCCTCGTCACCGCGCTCGCCGCCCTCGGCCTGCCCGCCGACGTACCCGCGGAGGAGACACCGGCGGCCAACGCCTGGCAGACGTTCGTGCACTCCCTCAAGGCCCCGGCCGCCCGGGAAGCCAAGGCGCTGCCCGGCTGGGCCGAGATCCTGACCATCACGGTGTCGTTCGCCCTCGGCCTCTTCGCCTTCACCTACGGCATCGACGCCGAAGACGGCCCGCCGTTCCTCGGCTACGTCATCTTCATCGCCTTCCTGGCACCCGCCCTCGGCCGCTCCGGACTCACCAAGCGGCTCGCCCGGCTGACGTCCAAGCACAAGAACGTCACCGTGACCGCGGCCTTCGTCGCCGCCTTCGCGTTCCCGTTCACCCAGAGCAGCGACCAGTACGCCTCCCTGGGCACCAACATCCTGATCTTCGCGACCGTCGCCCTCGGCCTCAACGTCGTCGTCGGCCTCGCCGGACTGCTGGACCTCGGATACGTGGCGTTCCTCGGCGTCGGCGCCTACACCGCCGCCCTCGTCTCCGGCGCCCCCAGCTCCCCGTTCGGAGTCACCTTCCCGTTCTGGGCCGCCGTCCTCACCGGCGCCGCCGCCTCGCTGGTCTTCGGCGTCGTCATCGGCGCCCCCACCCTGCGGCTGCGCGGCGACTACCTCGCCATCGTCACCCTCGGCTTCGGCGAGATCTTCCGTATCGCCATGCAGAACATGGACGGCACCTCAGGACCCGACGTCACCAACGGGCCCAACGGCATCCCGTCCATCCCCGAACTGGAGCTCTTCGGCTTCAACTTCGGCGAACCGCACACCATCCTCGGCGTCGAACTCGGCAGGTTCTCCAACTACTTCCTGCTGATGCTGCTGTTCACCGCGGTCATCGTGATGATCTTCCGGCGCGCCGACCAGTCCCGGATCGGCCGCGCCTGGGTCGCCATCCGCGAGGACGAGACCGCCGCCCGCGCCATGGGCATCAACGGCTTCCGGCTCAAGCTGCTCGCCTTCGCCCTCGGCGCCACCCTCGCCGGCTTCGCCGGCACCATCCAGTCGCACGTCACGTACACGGTCACCCCGACCCAGTACAAGTTCGTCGAGGCCGTCCCGCCGAACTCGGCCTTCCTGCTCGCCGCGGTCATCCTCGGCGGCATGGGTACGGTCAGCGGACCGCTGATCGGCGCCTCGCTGCTCTACCTCATCCCCAACAAGCTGCAGTTCCTGGCCGACTACCAGCTGCTCCTCTTCGGCATCGCGCTCATCCTCCTGATGCGCTTCCGCCCCGAGGGCCTGATCGCCGACCGCCGCAAGCAGCTTGAGTTCAAGGAAACCGGGCAACTCGACGTACCCAAGGGCGAAGAACCCGGCCTCACCAAGGTTGGGGCGTGAGAGACATGACCAGCGACACCATCCCCGTCACCGCGAACGGCACGTCGGTGCTCGACGCCCGCGGCGTCACCATGCGCTTCGGCGGCCTCACCGCCGTACGCGACGTCGACCTGCACGTCAACGCGGGCGAGATCGTCGGCCTCATCGGCCCCAACGGCGCCGGCAAGACCACCCTCTTCAACTGCATGACCGGGCTCTACATCCCCACCGAGGGCAAGGTCAGCTACAAGGGCACGGTCCTGCCGCACCGCTCCCACCTCGTCACCCAGGCCGGCGTGGCCCGTACCTTCCAGAACATCCGGCTCTTCGCCAACATGACGGTGCTGGAAAACGTCCTGGTGGGACGGCACACCCGCACCAAGGAAGGGCTCTGGTCGGCGCTGCTGCGCCTGCCCGGCTTCAAGCGCGCCGAGCGCGAGAGCGAGGCCCGGGCCATGGAGCTGCTGCAGTTCACCGGCCTCGCCGAGAAGCGCGACCACCTCGCCCGCAACCTCCCGTACGGCGAACAGCGCAAGCTGGAGATCGCGCGGGCGCTGGCCAGCGAGCCCGGGCTGCTCCTCCTGGACGAGCCCACCGCCGGCATGAACCCGCAGGAGACCCGCGCCACCCAGGAGCTGGTCTTCGCCATCCGCGAGCAGGGCATCGCCGTCCTCGTCATCGAGCACGACATGCGCTTCATCTTCAACCTGTGCGACCGCGTCGCGGTCCTCGTACAGGGGGAGAAGCTGGTCGAGGGCACGGCCGCCGAGGTCCAGGGCGACGAGCGGGTCATCGCCGCCTACCTCGGCACGCCGTTCGAGGGCGCCCCGGGCGCGGAGGAAGCCGCCGAAGTCGCCGCGGCCGAGCGTGCGGGCGCGCGTCCTGCCGACGCGACGCCCGGCGACGCCGGACAGACCAGCAAGGAGTCCGACCGATGACCGCACTGCTCGAGGTCGAGGACCTCCGCGTCGCCTACGGCAAGATCGAGGCCGTCAAAGGCATCTCGTTCAAGGTCGAGGCCGGCGAAGTCGTCACCCTGATCGGCACCAACGGCGCCGGCAAGACCACCACCCTGCGCACCCTCTCCGGCCTGCTCAAGCCCGCCGGCGGCAAGATCTTCTTCGACGGCCAGCCACTCAACGGCGTCGGCGCCCACAAGATCGTCGCCATGGGCCTGGCCCACTCCCCGGAGGGCAGGCGCATCTTCCCGCGCCTGACCATCGTGGAAAACCTCCTGCTCGGCGCCTTCCTGCGCCGCGACGCCGACGGCGTGGAAAAGGACGTCCAGCGCGCCTACGAGCTCTTCCCCATCCTGGGCGAACGCAGCAAGCAGGCCGCGGGCACCCTGTCGGGCGGCGAGCAGCAAATGCTGGCGATGGGCCGGGCGCTGATGTCCCGTCCCAAGCTGCTGATGCTCGACGAGCCGTCCATGGGCCTCTCACCGATCATGATGCAGAAGATCATGGAGACGATCCAGGAGCTGAAGTCGTCGGGCACGACGATCCTGCTGGTCGAGCAGAACGCCCAGGCGGCGCTCTCGCTCGCGGATCAGGGGCATGTGATGGAGGTCGGGAAGATCGTCCTGTCGGGTACGGGGCAGGAGCTCCTGCACGACGAGTCGGTGCGGAAGGCGTACTTGGGCGAGGACTGACGGTCGCATCGCTCCGCGGACCTGCCCCTGACTTTCGTCAGGGGTGGGTCCTGCCGTTGGGGGGCGGAGACGGGGTCGGGTGCGCTCGTAACGTCCCGCTTATGGGACGACGTACAGCAGCTGAACGGACCGCCGCCTCCACCGCCGCCGGCGCCGGCCCGTCCGGGGGCGCCGTCGCCCGCGCCCGCGCGCTGGCGCTCGCATCCGCGCTTCTCGCGGCGGCCACCGCGGCTCTGGTCTGGCTGGCCCCCGGCGGTATCGGCACACCCGACCCCGTTCGGATACGCGACGGCGCCTCCGCGGACGCGTACCGCACGCTCACCGACGCCGCCGCTGCTACGCCCGGCTGGGTCCACACCGCCCTGGAGGCGGCGACCGAGGGCACGCTGCTCGCCCTGGCCGCCCTGCTCGCGTGGCTGGGCTGGACGGCGCTGCGCCGGTGCGATGCCGCCGTGCTGGCGGGCGTGGCCCTGACGGGGGCGGCGACGGCCGCGGCGTCCGGCATCAGCGAAGCCCTGAAGCTCGCGGTGGACGAGGCCCGCCCGTGCCGGACTGTCCCCGGCGTGGACGCCCTGGTGACCTGCCCGCCAGTGGGCGACTGGTCCTTCCCCAGCAACCACGCCACCATCGCCGCGGCGCTGGCCATCGGCGTAACGCTGCTGCGACCGCGGTGGGCGGCGGTGGCGCTGCCGCTGGGGGCGGCGGGGGCGCTGCTACGGGTCGTGGTGGGCGCGCATTACCCGCACGATGTGGCGGCGGGCGCGATCCTCGGGGGCGCGCTGGCTGGGGCGCTGGTGCTGGCGGGACAGGGCGCGGCGGCTAGGTGCCTGGCCGGCTCGCGCCGCGCGGCGGCGGCGCGCCCAGCCGCTGCCGCTACTCGCCGTTCTTCTTCTTAGCCTTCTTCTCCGAGTCATCCTCGATAACGGCCTCGGCGACCTGCTGCATCGACAGCCGCCGGTCCATCGACGTCTTCTGGATCCACCGGAAGGCGGCCGGCTCGGTCAGCCCGTACTGGGTCTGCAGGATCGACTTCGCCCGGTCGACGAGCTTGCGGGTCTCGAGGCGCTGGGTGAGGTCGGCGACCTCGTTCTCGAGGGTCTTGAGCTCGGTGAAGCGGGAGACGGCCATCTCGATGGCGGGCACGACATCGCTCTTGGAGAACGGCTTCACGAGATACGCCATGGCCCCGGCGTCCCGCGCCCGCTCGACGAGCTCCCGCTGCGAGAAGGCGGTCAGCATGAGAACGGGCGCGATGGAGTCGGCGGCGATCTGCTCGGCGGCAGAGATCCCGTCAAGGACGGGCATCTTCACATCAAGGATCACCAGATCAGGCCGATGCTCCTGCGCCAGCTTCACCGCCTCCTCGCCATTACCCGCCTCACCGACGACGGTGTACCCCTCCTCCTCAAGCATCTCCTTGAGGTCAAGGCGAATCAGCGCCTCATCCTCGGCGATGACCACGCGGGTGGTCTGCGGCGGCACGTGCTCATCGCCCGCGGTCTCCGCGGGGGTGGGCTCGGCGTCCGGGGTGTCCGGGGTGGTCGCGTCGTCGGCGGCGCTCACGGTGTGCGCTCCTGGTGAGGTTCCGGGGCAGGGGGCACCCACGAGGGTACCTACCTCCTGTAAGGTAGTTCCACGACGGAGGGTCGTAGACCTTTGATTCGTTGGCCCCGGTAGCCCAATTGGCAGCAGGCAATGGATTCAAAACCCATACAGTGTCGGTTCGAGTCCGACCCGGGGCACTTTTCCTTCGAATCCCAGGCTGGCGCCACCGGTGATCTTCACGCCTTCCGGTGATCGAGCACCCGTTCACCCCGAAGGCCATCCCCGCCTGCACCATGCTGCGCAGGTATGTACGACACCGCAACGCGCAAACGTGCACTCGCACTCGTGGCACAAGGCCGCAGCCAGAACTCGGTAAGCAAGGAGATGGGGATCTCCCGCGCGGCCATCCGTGGGTGGATGACCCGCATCGAGCCGTTACCGCGCATCCCTCAGGTCGGGGCGTGCGTCCGATGCGCGCCGGATCCCGCGCTGCCGAAAGAGCCCGAGTCGTACGCGTACCTGCTCGGTCTGTACCTCGGTGACGGCTGCATCAGCGCTCATCCGAAGGGCGGCGGGCGCTACCTCCGTATCGCCTGCGCGCAGGCATGGCCTGGCTTGGTCGAGGAGTGCAAGCGGGCCATCATCGCCGTCTGCCCGGATCGCAGCGTGTACGGGGTGCAGCGCCACGGGGACGTGCTCGTGTCGAGCTACGGACATCACTGGCTCTGTCTCTTCCCTCAGCACGGCCCCGGCAGGAAGCACGAGCGCCGTATCGCGCTGGAAAGCTGGCAGCACGCCATCGTGGCCTCTCACCCCTGGGCGTTCATCCGGGGCCTCATCCACTCCGACGGGTGTCGCATCACGAACTGGACCGTCCGCACGATCGGCGGCGAACGCAAGCGCTACGAATACGCGAGGTACTTCTTCACGAACACGTCGGCCGACATCGTCCGGCTCTTCACCGACGTGCTGGACGATCTCGGCGTCGAGTGGAAGCCCGCGCGGCAGAAGCGGGCCGCGGTCACCATCTCCATCGCCCGCCGCACCTCCGTAGCCCTCATGGACCACCACGTCGGCCCCAAGTACTGACCCCCGCCCCGCTACCCGCCGCCGCCAGGCCGCCGTGGCAGGATGCCAAGAGAGTGCGTGTACCGCCCCCGAGAAGGTGACCCTCCATGGCAGGCAAAGCTCCCGCAGGCGACCCGATCCAAGACGCCCCCGAGGTGAGCCCGCCGCCGGACTCCGCCGTCGGCCTTCCCGCCATCACCCACGCGCTGCGGATGTCGCAGCAGCAGATGGGCGTACGGCGGACCGCGCTCACCCTCCTCCGCGTGAATCAGAAGGAGGGCTTCGACTGTCCGGGCTGCGCCTGGCCGGAGCCCGACAAGCGGCATGCTGCCGAGTTCTGTGAGAACGGGGCCAAGGCCGTCGCCGAGGAGGCCACCCTCCGGCGCATCACGCCCGCGTTCTTCGCCCGGCACCCGGTGTCCGACCTCGCCCGCCGCAGCGGTTACTGGCTGGGGCAGCAGGGGCGGCTGATCCAGCCGATGTACCTCGCCGAGGGCGCTGACACGTACGCGCCCGTGTCCTGGGAGAAGGCCTTCGGCCTCATCGCCGAGGAGCTCAATGCGCTCGGCTCCCCCGACGAGGCCGTCTTTTACACCTCCGGCCGTACCAGCAATGAAGCCGCCTTCCTCTACCAGCTCTTCGCCCGCGAGTTCGGCACGAACAACCTCCCGGACTGCTCCAATCTCTGCCACGAGTCTTCCGGGTCCGCCCTCTCCGAGACACTCGGCGTCGGGAAGGGGAGCGTCCTCCTGGAGGACATCTACCAGGCCGATCTCATCATCGTCGCCGGGCAGAACCCGGGCACGAACCACCCCCGCATGCTCACCGCCCTCGAAAAGGCCAAGGCCAACGGCGCCCGCATCATCACCGTCAACCCGCTGCCGGAGGCGGGCATGGTGCGGTTCAAGAATCCGCAGACGGCGCATGGGCTCGCGGGTGGCGGCACGCCGCTGACCGATCTCTTCCTGCAGGTGCGGATCGGCGGTGACCAGGCGCTCTTCCGGGCGCTGGCGCGTGGGATCGTGGAGGCCGGCGCGGTCGATCAGCGGTTCATCGATGAGCACACCCATGGCTTCGAGGCGTACGAGGAGTGCGCCCGTGACCTTGACTGGGATGAGTTCGAGCGCGCGACCGGGCTCGATCGCGAGGCGTACCAGCAGGCGCTGGAGATGGTGCTCGCCGCCGACAAGACCGTCGTGTGCTGGGCGATGGGGCTTACGCAGCACAAGCACGCCGTGCCCAGCATCAAGGAGATCGTCAACTTCCTGCTCCTGCGCGGGAACATCGGGCGGCCGGGCGCCGGGGTGTGCCCGGTGCGCGGGCACAGCAATGTGCAGGGCGATCGCACGATGGGGATTTTTGAGCGGCCGGCGCCGGCGTTCCTTGATGCGCTGGAGAAGGAGTTCGGGTTCGCACCGCCTCGGCAGCACGGGCATGACGTCGTACGGGCCATTCGGGCGCTGCGGGACGGGGACGCGAAGGTGTTCTTCGCGGTCGGGGGGAATTTCGTCTCCGCCTCGCCGGATACCGAGGTGACCGAGGATGCGATGCGGCGGGCGCGGCTCACCGTGCACGTATCGACGAAGCTGAATCGGTCGCATGTCGTGACCGGGGCGCGGGCGCTGATTCTGCCGACGCTGGGGCGTACGGAGCGGGATCGGCAGGCGGGCGGGGATCAGTTCGTCACGGTCGAGGACTCCATGGGCATGGTGCATGCCTCGCGGGGGCGGCTGGCGCCGGCGAGTGGGCAGTTGCTGTCCGAGGTGGCGATCATCTGCCGGCTGGCGGAGGCGGTGCTGGGGGAGCGGTCGGTGGTGCCGTGGGGGGAATTCGAGCGGGATTACCGGGGGATTCGGGACCGGATTTCGCGTGTGGTGCCGGGCTTTGAGGATTTCGAGGCCAAGGTCGCGCGGCCCGGTGGCTTTACGCTGCCGCATGCGCCGCGGGACGAGCGGCGGTTCCCGACGCATACCGGGAAGGCGAACTTCACCACCGCCGGGCTGGAGTATCCGCGGGTGCCGGAGGGGCGGCTGCTGCTGCAGACGCTGCGGTCGCACGATCAGTACAACACCACCATCTACGGGCTCGACGACCGCTATCGGGGGATCAAGGGCGGGCGGCGGGTGGTGCTCGTAAATCCGGAGGATGCGGAGCGGCTCGGGCTGCCGGACGGGTGCTATGCCGACCTGGTGAGCGAGTGGCAGGACGGGAGCGAGCGGTGGGCGCCGGGGTTCCGGGTCGTGCATTACGCGACGGCTGCCGGGTGCGCGGCGGCGTACTACCCGGAGACCAACGTCCTGGTGCCGCTGGACGCGACGGCTGATACGAGCAATACGCCGGCGAGCAAGTCGGTTGTCGTGCGAATCGAGCGGACGTCGGAGACGGCGGTCACAGCGGTGGGCTGAGGTAAGGGTGCAGACTGCATCCATCAGCGTGTACGCAGCAAGGCCGCTCCACGACATGCGGCCCCACCGGATCGGAGCCCGCCCCCATGGCCGAGCAGAACAGCCAGACCGCGACCAGGATGAAGACGGAGTTCCCGCCGGAGGTCCTGAATCGCTTCGCCGGTGTCGGGGTGGACCTGGAGGCGCTGTTCTCCGCCGGTGCGCTGGGTGAGCGCATGGGTGTGCAGATCCTCCGGGCGTCCCCGGACCGGGTGGTCGGGACGATGCCGGTCGAGGGCAATACGCAGCCGTACGGGCTGCTGCACGGCGGCGCGTCCGCGGTGCTGGCGGAGACGCTCGGTTCGGTGGGCGCGATGCTGCACGGCGGGCCGATGAAGATGGCGGTCGGGGTCGACCTGAACTGCACGCATCACCGAGGGCTGCGGCACGGCCTGGTGACGGGCGTGGCGACGCCGGTGCACCGCGGGCGGACCACGGCCACGTACGAGGTCGTGATCTCGGACGAGCAGGACCGGCGGGTGTGCACGGCGCGGCTGACGTGTCTGCTGCGGGATGTGGCGCCGAACGGTGGCGTGGCCGGCTGAACCGGAGCGTCTCGTCGCGGTGGCCAGGTCGGTCATGCCTCGCCCTCCACGCCCAGGGCGGTGAGGAAGGTACGGAGCTTCGCCGACGTCTCGGCGAGTTCGGAGTCCGGGTCGGAGCCGGGGACGATGCCGGCGCCTGCGAAGAGCCGTAGCCCGGCGCCCTGCACCTCGGCACAGCGCAGCGCCACCACCCATTCGCCGTCGCCCTCGGAGTCGCACCAGCCGACCGCGCCGGTGAAGTAGTCGCGGTCGAAGGGCTCCGTCTCGGCTATGACGTGCCGGGCGAGCCCGGTGGGCCAGCCGCACACGGCGGGTGTGGGGTGCAGCGCGAGGGCCAGGTCGAGCGCGGTGGTGTCGGGGTCGCGGAGTTCGCCCTCGATGCGGGTGCCCAGGTGCCACATGGTGGAGGTGCGGACCAGGGACGGGTGGCGGGGGACCCGTAGCTTGCGGCAGTACGGGGTGAGGGTGTCGGTGATCGCCTCGACGACGATGGCGTGTTCGTGGCCGTCCTTGGCGGAGCGCAGCAGCCGCTCGGCGCGCTCGTGGTCGGCGAGGGGGTCGGCGGTGCGGGGCGCGGAGCCGGCGAGCGGGTGCGAGGTGACGGCGGTGCCGTTGCGGGAGACGAGCAGTTCCGGGCTGGCGCCGATGAGGAGGCGCCGGCTGTCCCCGGCGGCCGCCGCCGGCAGCTGCACCGCGAAGGTGTGGGCGTGCGGTTCGCGGTGGGCGAGGCGGCGTAGCAGCGCGGGGACGTCGATGGGCTGCGGGCCGGTGAGGTGCAGGGTGCGGGCCAGGACGACCTTGTGCAGGTCTTCGGTGCCGAGCTGGTCGAGGACCCTGCTTACGGCCCGGCGGTAGTCGGCGGGTTCGGGTACGGCGCGGTGCTGCCAGCGGCCGGGGGGTGCGGGGGCCGGGGCGGGGCCGGTGGCGCGGGGGGAGCCGGTGAAGTGGGCGGTGTGCGGGACGAGGAGCTCGGCGGTGTGCTCGGGGTGGAAGGGGAGTACCCCGGTCGCGACGGTGGGGGCGTGGTCGCCGGTGCCCGCGGCGTCGAGCAGGCGGTGGAGGGCTGCGGCCGCGTCGGTGGTGGTGCCGTTGCGTAACGGGAGGGTGGTGCGGATGCCGGTGGCGTGCAGGGTGCGGTGCGGGGAGCGGTGCAGGTAGCTGGAGGCGGGGCCGAAGTCGGCGAAGTCGGGGGTGGGGGTGGTGGGAGTGGGGGTGTGAGTGGGCTGATTGATGGTGCTGGTGGTCATGAGGGCTCCGGTTTCTGTGCGATGAGGCTCGGATTGCCGGTGGGGATTGGGGGGCTTGGTTGCCGGTGGGGTTCAGGCGGCGTGCTGCGTCGTGCGCTGCTGCAGTGCGAGTACGGCTGCCGCGTGGGCGGCGGAGGCCAGCGTGATGTGGCGGTGCCAGCCGGCGAATGAGCGGCCCTCGAAGTCCCGCAGACCGGCGTGCGCGCCGACGCGGGTGAGGTCCTGGCGGACGCGTTCGGCGAGCGCGCCGGGGCTGCCGCCCGTCTCCGCGTGGGCGTTGGCGAACCACAGTTGCCGGGAGGCATCCGCGGAGCCGAACAGGTACAGCGGCTCGCCGGAGCCGTGCGGCAGCGTGACGCGCACCCCGGCGCCCGCGGCCGTGCCCCGGTGCCGTAACCCGCCGCGCAGGGCGAGGATGCGCCAGGCCGACAGCGAGCGTGCGGCGTAGCCGGGCAGCGCGGGGTCGGCGATGACGGCGGGCGCCCGCGCGTCGGCGCGGACCAGCGTGGGCAGGCCGGCCTCGGTGAGCCGGTCGAGGGCCGTACCGGCGCAGGTGCCGGGCAGGTCGAGGATGACGGGGACGGGGCGGCCGGTGAGCCGCGTGGCCTCCAGGGCGGCAGCGGCGGCGCAGTCCTGGATGGTCTCCGCCGCGGGAGGGCCGTCCGGGGTGTCAGGGGCGACCGGCTCGCCCGGGAGCAGCAGCCGCCAGTGCACGGGGGCGCTCAACCGGGCGGTGGTGTGCCAGACGCCGATGGCCTGCTGGCCGCGGTAGGCCTGTCCGCGGTGCGGGTCGTAGCGGTGGGCGATGCCGACGGACTGGTCGCCGGATCTGGGGATGCTCAGCAGCTGTACGACGTGTGCCGCCGCCGGGGCGGCGCGCTCCAGTTGGGCCGCGAGGGCCGCGCGTACCGGCGTCCACGGCCAGGTGGAGGCGGTGATGAAGTGCTGCAGGCGCTGCTCGAGCGCCGTACCGCCGCGGCCGTACGCCATGCGCCGGATGGATTTGCGGCCGTGCGTGGTGAGCAGGCCGTCCAGATAGAGCCGGCCCTTCCTGCGTTGGTCGCGGCGGGGGAAGGACGCGAAGAGGGCTTCGGATAATTCATCGAGCAGGGCGGGTAGTTCGGATAAGTCGCCCGGTATTCGCCGTGTGGTGGCGGGTGATTCGGCGGGAGTTTTCCCGGTGTGGTGGTACGGGACCGAGCTGCTCCGGCGCATGTGCATGGACGCCCCTTTCGGCGTGTACGCGCTCGCCTGGGGCGGGGCGCGGATATTCCATGTAATTGCTGCAGCGTGCGCCTCACCATACTGAACTGTACGGTTCAGTTGTCAAGCGATGCCTGTCGCCGCAGCCCGTACCCGGCGAGCGGCGCGGCCAGCAGCAGCACGGCGGCGGCGACGGTGAACGCGAAGGCATAGCCGCCGACTTCGGCCGGTCCACCGACCTCGGCCGCCGGCCGGCCCGCCGCGTCGAGCGCGCCGGTACGGGCCGCGGCCAGCGAGGACATCAGCGCCACCCCGGCCGTGGAGCCGATGAGCAGCGCCGCGTTGACCACCCCGCCGGCCGGCCCCGCATCCCGCTGCGGCAGCCCGGACACGGCCAGCACCACGGCCGCGGAGCCGAGCACGGCGATGCCGAGCGGCAGCAGCAGCAGACCGGCGACCACGGGCGCGGACAGGTGCGGCGAGCGGGCGGGGAGGTGGCCGACGAGGAAGAGCCCCGCGGCGATGGTGAGCAGCCCGGTGACCGCGACGCCGCGAGCCGTGAAGCGGGCCACCGCCCGGCCCGCCAGCCGGCCGGCGGCGAAGAGCACGACGGTGTACGGGATGAAGACGAGCGAGGTGCGCAGCGCCGAGTACGAGCACGCCTCCTCCAGGTAGAGCGCCATCAGAAAGGCGGTGCTGGCGCCCGCGGCCGGGCCGAACATCGCCGCCGCCAGCGCGGTGGCCCGCTGCCGGTCGGCGAACAGCCCGGCGGGCAGCAGCGGCGCGGCCGTACGGGCCTGCCGTACGGCGAACAGCGCGAGCGCCACCACTCCCGCGGCCAGCGGCAGCTGGGCGTACGGCGACGACCAGCCGCGCGGGCCGAGCATCACCAGGCCGTAGCCGAGGGCGGACAGGGCCGCGGTGCCGAGCAGTGCGCCGAGCACGTCGACGCGCAGCCGGCGGGGGGCGTCGCCGGGCGGGAGCAGGCGGGCGGCGGGGACGGCCGCCGCCGCCGCGGCGGCCAGCAGTCCGAAGCCCCAGCGCCAGCTCAGCCAGGTGGCGAGGGTGCCGCTGAGCACGATGCCGGTGGCCGCGCCGAGCCCGGCCAGGAAGCCCCAGACGGCCAGGGCCCGCCGGCGCGCGGCCGGCTCCGGGAAGACGCCGCCGAGCAGCGCCATGGCGGCGGGTGCCGCGAGGGCCGCGCCGCAGCCCTGCGCGAAGCGGGCGGCGATCAGTGCCTGGCCGCCGGGGGCCAGCGCCACGGCGGCGGTTGCGGCGGCGAAGAGCGCGACGCCGAGGGTGAACTGCCGGCGGCGGCCCACGATGTCGGTGAGCCGCCCGCCGAGTAACAGCAGTCCGCTGAACGACAGTCCGTACGCGGCCGCCGCGAGTGCCAGCTCCGGTCTGCTCAGCCGGAGTTCGTCCTGGATGGCCGGGCCCGCGGCCGAGGTGACGGTGACGGCGATGTGCAGCATCGACTGGACCGCGGCCAGGAGCGCGAAGCGGATCCGGGTGAGCCGCGGAGCGGGCGAGAAGAGCCGGGAAGCGTGCATGCTGACCCCTTTGTGAACTCAACAGTTCAGTTTAGTATGGGGACTTGGCCGGGCCGGTGGCTAGAAGGAGAGGAACCACTCATGGACATGCGCAGAAAGACCGCATCACCGTCGGTCGTCCCGAGCGGGCAGCGCGCCGCACGCAAGCGCGAGGCGATCCTCGACGCCGCCCGCCGGGTGTTCCTGCGCGAGGGCTTCAGCGCCGGAGTGGATCTTCTGGCCGCCGAGGCGGGCGTCTCGAAGGTCACCGTCTACAACCACTTCGGCAGCAAAGAGCGCCTGTTCATGGCCGTGATCGGACAGACCCTCGACCAGGCGCTCGGCGAGTCCCAGGAGGTCATCCACGAGCGGCTGGCGGAGGCGGAGGACATCCGCGCGGCGCTGGTGGAGACCTGCCGCACCTGGGTGCACGGCCTCACCACACCCGAGGTGCTCGCGCTGCGCGACCTGATCGCCGCCGAGCGGCGGCGCTTCCCCGAACTGGGCCTCACCTGGCTGGAACGCGGCCCCACCCGGCAGCACGCCGCCATCGCGGCCGCCCTCGACCGGCTGGTCGCCCGCGGCCGCCTCGACATCCCGGACACCGCGCTGGCCGCGCTGCAGCTGGCGGGCCTGGTCCTGCATCCGCATCTGGTGCTCAGCCAGTACGGCGGCGGCGTGGACCCGCGACTCGTCGAGCAGCTCATTCAGGGCGGCGTCGACCTATTCCTGAGGAGTTACGAGAATGCGCCGCAGTGAACGGCGAGGAGAGCTGAATTTCCGCTGTCACGTGGCGGTTTACCGGACGGAAACAATGCGACCTGACTGAATCCGCCGCGGTCATGGCCGGAATTGACCATTCCTGTCGGCCGCCCCGCACCATCGGTCACAGCCGCCACACCCGGCGGCCCGAGGCCAGTGAAAGTGGAGGAGCCAGGTGAACGGTATCCGGGCAGCATTCCAGGCCCTGCCGGCGGTTCAGCAGCCGGACTGGGAGGGACGCACCGAGATCCGGTACGTCCGGGAGGAACTCGCCGAATTACCGGCGCTCATCGAGGCGCGGGACGTCGACGCCCTGCGCGACCAGCTCGCCGAGGCGGCCGCCGGGCGGATCGCGATCGTCCAGGCCGGCGACTGCGCCGAGGACTGGGCGGAGTGCACCGCCGACGACACCATCCGCAAGGCCGGTCTGCTGGACATGCTCGCCGGCGTCATGTCGATGATCACCCGCAGACCGGTGCTGCGCGCGGGCCGGCTCGCCGGCCAGTTCGGCAAGCCCCGCTCCAAGCCCGTGGAGGTGGTGCACGGCGCCGAACTCCCGGTCTACCGCGGCCACATGGTCAACTCCCCGGAGCCCGACGAGCGACTCCGGCAGCCGGACCCGTACCGCCTGCTCACCGGCTATGAATGCGCGCGCACCGTCCTGCACCACCTCGGCTGGGGCGCGGAGCGGCCGCGGCCGGGCTCGGCCGTCTGGACCAGCCACGAGGCGCTGCTGCTCGACTATGAACTGCCGCTGCTGCGCCCGCAGCCCGACGGCCGGCTGCTGCTCGCCTCCACCCACTGGCCGTGGGTCGGCCACCGCACCCGGCAGCCGGACGGCGCGCACATCGCGCTGCTCGCCGCCGTCGCCAACCCGGTCGCCGTGAAAATCGGCCCCGGCAGCACCGCCAACGAACTCGTGGCGCTGTGCGAGCGGCTCGATCCGCACCGCATCCCCGGCCGCCTCACCCTCATCGCCCGCTTCGGCGCCGCGGACGCCGGCCGGCTGCTGCCGCCGCTGGTCGCCGCCGTGCGAGCTGCCGGACACCCGGTCAGCTGGCTGACCGATCCCATGCACGGGAACACCGTGCCGGGGCCCGACGGGCTCAAGACCCGCCTGGTGCCCGATCTGATCCGGGAGGTGGTGGAGTTCCACCGCGCCGTCACCGAGTCCGGCGGCACCGCCGCGGGGGTGCATCTGGAGGCCACCCCGGACGCCGTCACCGAATGCGCCGACGACCGCGCCGCGCTGTCCGGCGTGGGCGACAAATACACCAGCCTCTGCGACCCGCGGCTGAACCCACGGCAGGCCATGAAGGTGGCCGCCGCCTGGCCCGGGTGAGGCGGGGTGGACGCTATGAGCGGGGTGGACGCCATGAACCGTAGCGACGCCCCGGGCTCCGCCGCCCCCCTGCCCGCCGGTCCGGTCGCGCTCGTCACCGGCGCCGCCGGCGGCATCGGCGCCGAGGTCGCCGCCGCGCTCGCCGCCCGCGACGACGTGGTCGCCGCCGTGGACCTGGACGGCGAAGGACTGGCCAAGCTGCGCGCCTCGGCCGCTCCGCTGCGGACCTACACCTGCGATGTGACCTCCGCCGCGGAGGTCGACCGCCTCGTCGCCGCAGTGGAGCGCGAACTCGGCCCCGTACGGCACCTGGTGAACGCCGCCGGTGTGCTCCGTACCGGCGAGGCCACCGACCTGACCGACGACGACTTCGAGGACGCCTTCGCCGTCAACGCCTTCGGGGTCATCCGGGTCTGCCGCGCGGTGGTGCGGCGGATGCGCGGGCGCCGGCGCGGCGCGGTGGTGACCGTCGCCTCCAACGCCGCCGCCGTGCCCCGTACCGGCATGGCCGCCTATGGCGCCTCCAAAGCGGCGGCGGCCATGTACACCAAATGCCTGGGGCTTGAGGTGGCGCGGTACGGCGTGCGCTGCAACGTGGTGGCGCCCGGCTCCACCGACACCCCGATGCTCGCGCCGCTGCTGCGGGACGGCGGGGAGCGGGCGTACGTCGACGGGATCCCGTCGGAGTACCGCACCGGCATCCCGCTCGGCCGCCTCGGCCGCCCCGCGGACGTGGCCGCGGCCGTCGCGTTCCTGCTCTCCGAGCAGGCCGCGCACATCACCCTGCACACCCTGACCGTCGACGGCGGCGCCGCACTCGGCGCCTGATCCGCCTGCCTGACCCGCCTGCCTGACCCCGCACCCAACGCGAAAGACCGAACGCGAAAGGACGACGTCCATGGCGTCATTACCGCCCGTCGATCCCTACCCGATGCCCGCCGCACACCAGTTGCCGGCCAGCACCGCCGGCTGGCGGCCGGACCCGGGGCGGGCGCTGCTGCTCGTCCATGACATGCAGAGCTATTTCCTGCGCCCGCTGCTGGCGGCCCGTACCCCCGCCGACGCGCTGATACCCAACGTCGCCCGGCTGCGGCAGCGGTGCGCGGATCTCGGCATCCCGGTCGCCTTCACCGCCCAGCCCGGCGGCATGACGGAGACCGAGCGCGGGCTGCTGAAGGACATGTGGGGCCCGGGGATGAGGGTGC
Organism: Streptomyces boninensis; assembly: GCF_048572725.1. NCBI lineage: Bacteria > Bacillati > Actinomycetota > Actinomycetes > Kitasatosporales > Streptomycetaceae > Streptomyces > Streptomyces boninensis. The sequence continues at coordinate 2,071,307 of NZ_CP183837.1, read as the reverse complement.
AGGAGGAGGACCGGCAGCTGGTGCCGCCGCTCACGGCGGGGCCCGACGACTGGATGCTGACCAAGTGGCGTTACAGCGCGTTCTTCCGCACCGGGCTGCTGGAGCGGATGCGCGAACGCGGGCTCGATCAGCTGCTGTTGTGCGGGGTGTACGCGCACGTGGGCGTGCTGATGACCGCAGTGGACGCCTTCAGCCACGACATCCAGCCCTTCCTGGTGGCGGACGCGGTGGCGGACTTCACCCGTGCCTACCACGACCTCGCCCTCGACTATGCGGCCAAGCGCTGCGCGGTGGTTACGGCGACCGAGCCACTGATGGCGGCGCTGGGCGCGGCCCGGGTGGCGACCTGAGTCGCCATGGCCATCATTGCTGAAGGTCTGCGGCTGATCGTCGCCGGCGGCGGCATCGGCGGGCTGGCGGCCGCGCTCGCGGCCGCCGCCCGCGGCCACCGGGTCACGGTCCTGGAGCGCCAGGACCGCTTCGAGGAGCTGGGAGCGGGCATCCAGCTCGCCCCGAATGCCTTCCGGGCGCTCGAACGCCTCGGAGTGGCCACCGCCGTGCGGGAACGCGCCGTATACGTATCCGAACTGCGCTTCATGGACGGCACGTCGGGCCGCCGGGTCGCCCGGATGCCGCTCACCGGCTCGTATCGCCGGCGGTTCCGCAACCCGTACGCGGTCGTGCACCGCGGCGACCTCCTGGAGCCACTGCTGGCCGCTTGCCGCGCGGCGCCCGGCATCGAGCTTCACGCCGGGCAGGAGGTGGCGGCGTACGAGCAGAGCCCGGACCGGGTCACCGCGGTGACCGCCACCGGCCGGCGGGTCGGCGGCGACGTGCTGCTCGGCGCCGACGGCATCCGCTCGGCCGTGCGCCGCCGGCTGATCGGCGACGGGGAGCCGCGGGTCTCCGGGCACACCGTCTACCGCTCGGTCGTCCCCATGGCGGGCGTGCCGCCGCCGCTGCGCTCGCAGAGCGTCACGCTGTGGGCCGGACCCGACTGGCACGTCGTGCACTATCCGATCGCCGGCGGCACGCTGCTGAACCTCGCCGCCACCCGCGCCGACGGCGCCCGTACGGCCGTGACGGGCGCGCCCGCGGCCAGGGCGCATGTGCAGCGCCAGTTTCCCGGCGCCCACCGCGGGGTCCGGCAGCTGCTGCTGCTCGGCAACCGCTGGCGCTCCTGGACGTCCTGCGACCGCGACCCCGTCGCCCGCTGGACCGACGGCCGGGTGGCGCTGCTCGGGGACGCCGCGCATCCGATGCTCCAGTACGCCGCCCAGGGCGCCTGCCAGGCGCTCGAGGACGCGGTGGCGCTGGGCGAGGAGTTGCACGACTGCCGTCCTGCGGAGGCTCCGGGGCGATTGGCGGCGTACAACGAGCGCCGCCACGAGCGCGCCGCGAGCGCGCAGCGCGTGGCGCGCGCTCTGGCCGAGCGCCTCTACCACCCCGCGGGAGCTGCCGCCGCCGCCCGTAACGCACTCCTGTCCTCCCTCACCAGGGAGGAGCTGTACGACAAGGTCGCCTGGCTGCACGGGCCCGGCGACGCCGTAATCCCGAAGGGAGCGAGTCGATGAACACCGACACGACAGATGTTGCCGAGCGCACCACCGGCGCCGCCGCGCGGGGCGGGACGCGTCCCGAGGACATCGGTCTGCTGCTGGTCCGCGTCGTCTTCGGACTGATGCTCGCCGGGCACGGCACGCAGAAGCTGTTCGGCTGGTTCGGCGGTGCCGGGCTCGAGGCGGAGGCCGCGGAAATGGCCGGCGACGGATACGAGCCGGGCAAGCTCTTCGCCGTCGTCGCCGGGTGCAGCGAGACCGGCGGCGGGCTGCTCTTCGCCGTGGGTCTGCTGACGCCGTTGGGCTGCGCGGCGATCGTCGGCACGATGATCAACGCGATCGCGACCGAGCTGGACGCGGGCCTGTACCAGGGCTACGAGCTGGCGCTGACGTATCTGACGGCGGCGGCCGCGGTCGCCTTCCTGGGCCCGGGCCGGCTGGCCCTGGACGCGGGCCGGCCGTGGCAGCGCTCCGGCTTCACCTGGGCCGGCGCGGCGCTCGCCCTGGGCGCGGGGACGGCGGCGGCGACGCTGGTGCTACGGGCGTTGTAGGGGCGTAACCGACGCGCTGCAGCGCCGGGGCCCGGGGTGAGTGCGGTCCGGCGTTGCAGCGATGTCAGTGGTCCGTGGGAGGATCGCCTACGTGGCTGAGAACGGACCGAAGACGACCCGACCGCGCCTGATGCTGCTGGATGGACACTCTCTGGCATACCGGGCATTTTTCGCCCTGCCCGCGGAGAACTTCTCCACCACGACGGGGCAGACGACGAACGCGATCTACGGCTTCGCGTCGATGCTGGCGAACACGCTGCGCGACGAGACGCCCACGCATCTCGCCGTCGCCTTCGACGTATCGCGGAAGACCTGGCGGTCGGCGGAGTTCTCCGAGTACAAGGCGAACCGGTCGAAGACCCCCGACGACTTCAAGGGGCAGGTCGAGCTGATCGGCGAGCTGCTCGACGCCATGCACGTGCGCCGCTTCGCCGTGGACGGCTTCGAGGCGGACGACGTCATCGCCACGCTCGCCACCCAGGCGGAGGCCGAGGGCTTCGACGTCCTGATCGTCACCGGCGACCGCGACTCCTTCCAGCTCGTGTCGGATCACGTCACGGTGCTGTATCCGATGCGCGGCGTCTCCGAGCTGGCCCGCATGACCCCGTCCTATGTAGAGGAGAAGTACGGGGTGCCGCCGGGCATCTACCCCGACGTGGCCGCCATCCGCGGCGACTCCTCCGACAACCTCCCCGGCGTCCCCGGCTTCGGCGAGAAGACCGCCGTGAAGTGGATCAGCAAGTTCGGCTCCTTCGACGCCCTGCTGGAGAACGCCGACAAGATCACCGGCAAGGGCGGCGAGAACTTCCGGGCGCACATCGACTCCGTCCGGCTCAACCGCCGCCTGACCGAGCTGGTCCGCGATGTCGAGCTGGACGGGCGGCCGGCCGAGCTGACACGGCAGCCGTACGACCGCGAGGCGCTCAATGTCGTCCTGGACGCGCTGGAGTTCCGGCACCAGAACTTCCGCGACCGGCTGATGGCCGCCGACCCGGGCGTGGCCGAGGCAGAGGCCGCCGCCCCGGAGGCCGGGGTCGAGGTGGACGGCACCGTCATCGGCGACGGCGAGCTCGCCGGCTGGCTGGCCGAGCATGGCGCGCAGCCGCTCGGCCTCGCCACCGTGGACACGTGGAGGCTGGGCACCGGCAGCGTCGCCGAGGTGGCCCTCGCCGCGGCCGGCGGCCCGGCCGCATGGTTCGACCCGGCGCAGCTGAACGAGGGCGACGAGCGGGCCTTCGCCGCCTGGCTGGCCGACGCGGACAAGCCCAAGACGGTGCATGACGCGAAGGGCCTCTTCCGGGTCTTTGGCGAGCACGGCTGGTCGCTCGCCGGGATCGCCATGGACACCGCCCTCGCCGCCTATCTGGTGCAGCCCGGCCGGCGCAGCTTTGCGCTGGACGCGCTGAGCGTCGAGTTCCTGGGCCGGGAGCTGGAGCCGGCCACCGCGGCCGACGGCCAGCTGGCGCTCGGCGCCGACGACCAGGCCGAGGCCGATGTGCTGATGCGCAAGGCGCGGGCGGTGCTGGACCTGGGCGAGGCGTTCGGCACCCGGCTCGACGAGGTCGGCGCGACCGAGCTGCTGCACGACATGGAGCTGCCGGTGTCCGCGCTGCTCGCGCGGATGGAGCGGGCCGGGATCGCGGCCGACCGCGAGCATCTGCAGGCGATGGAGCAGCAGTTCGCCGGCGCGGTGCAGCAGGCCGTCAAGGAGGCGCATGACGCGGCCGGGCGGGAGTTCAACCTCGGCTCGCCCAAGCAGCTGCAGGAAGTCCTCTTCGGCGAGCTGAACCTGCCCAAGACGAAGAAGACCAAGACCGGTTACACCACGGACGCCGACGCCCTGGCATGGCTGGCCGCGCAGACCACCAACGAGCTTCCGGTGATCATGCTGCGCCACCGCGAGCAGTCCAAGCTGCGGTCCACGGTGGAGGGCCTGATCAAGACGATCGCGCCCGACGGCCGGGTCCACACCACCTTCAGCCAGATCGTCGCGGCCACCGGCCGGCTGTCCTCCACCGACCCGAACCTGCAGAACGTCCCGGTGCGTACGGACGAGGGCCGGGCGATCCGGCGCGGCTTCGTCGTAGGCGAGGGCTATGAATCGCTCCTCACCGCCGACTACAGCCAGATCGAGCTGCGGGTAATGGCCCATCTCTCGGAGGACGAGGGCCTGCTGGAGGCGTTCACCTCCGGCGAGGACCTGCACGACACCGTCGCCTCCCAGGTGTTCGGCGTCGAGCGCAGCGGCGTGGATGCCGAGATGCGGCGCAAGATCAAGGCGATGTCGTACGGGCTGGCCTACGGCCTGTCCGCCTTCGGGCTCTCCGGCCAGCTGAGCATCGAGGCGGCCGAGGCGCGCAAGCTGATGGACCAGTACTTCGAGCGCTTCGGTGGCGTACGGGACTATCTGCGCCGGGTCGTCGACGAGGCGCGCGCCACCGGCTATACGGAGACCATTCTGGGGCGCCGCCGCTACCTGCCGGACCTCAACAGCGACAACCGGCAGCGCCGCGAGATGGCCGAGCGGATGGCGCTCAACGCGCCGATCCAGGGCACCGCGGCCGACATCGTCAAGATCGCGATGCTGCGGGTGGACGAGGCGCTGCGCGCGGCGGAGCTGCGCTCGCGGCTCCTCCTCCAGGTGCACGACGAAATCGTGCTGGAGCTCGTCCCCGGCGAGCGGGAGCAGGTCGAGGAGCTGGTGCGGCGCGAGATGGCGGGGGCCGTGCAGCTGCGCGCGCCACTGGACGTGTCGGTGGGTGTGGGGCCGGACTGGGAGTCGGCTGCTCACTAGGCGGCGCCTAAATGCGGGCGGCATTCCCGGCGCGTCTGCGTCAGGTTGGTGATCGCGTTCGGCAGGCTGGTGTGTCCCCCCATGTGACCACCAGCCAGCCGGAGTACACCCCATGCGCGTTACGCACGCGGCCGCACCCCACTTCCTGCCCACCGTGACTCTGGCGGCCCTGCTCGCCTGCGCGCTGCCCGGGCAGGCCGCCGCGGAGCCGCACCCCCGGGGCGCGGGCGCAGCCGTCACCTGCACCTCCGAGGATCACCCCGGCATCGCGCGGCAGCTGGAGCGGGACCTGCGCAAGGCGCTGCAAGGGCGGCCGGGGACCGCCGCCTTCGCGGTGCACGACGCCCGCCGTGGCATCGACTGCGCGCACAACCCGCGCCGGCGCATCGAGACCGCCAGCGTCGCCAAGCTCATGATCATGCAGGCGGTCGCGTACCGGGCCAAGCAGGAGCACCGCACGCTGAGCCCGTCCGAGAAGCAGCAGCTGCGCCCGATGATCACCGCCTCCGACAACAACGCCGCCAGCCGGCTCTGGAGTCACGTCGGCCGCGAGCGGATGCAGCGCTTCCTCGACAAGGCCGGGCTCGACGACACCCGGCTCGGCTGGGGCCGCTACTGGGGCCTCAGCCAGACCACCGCCCGCGACCAGCTCACCCTCCTCGACCACCTCACCCGCAAGGACTCACCCCTCGCGACCGACGCCTCCCGCGCGTACATGCGCGACCTGCTCGCCCACATCCGTACGGGCCAGCGCTGGGGCGTCACCGCCGGGGCCCCCGAGGGCGCCCGGGTGCGGCTGAAGAACGGCTGGCTGCCGCGCCCGTCGGGCGGCTGGCGGGTGCACAGCGTCGGCACGGTCGGCGGCGGCGACCGCGACTACCGCATCGCGGTGCTGACGACGGGCAGCGCCACCATGGACACCGGCGTACGCACCGTCGAACACGTGGCTCGTGCGGTCCACACGGCACTGGGCCGTACGACACCCGCGGCGAAGCGCTCACATCCCGGGTCCTGACTGACCACGACTGACGCAAATCTGTCGCTTGAGCCCGGTAGATCCGCACCTCAAGTTGAAGTACTGTCACGCGTATTGCCGTGGCCGCTGGCCGGGTGCCCGGCAACAAGCGGTGTGGGAGGGGACGTAACGCAATGGCAGCGCCTTTCGGCCGACGTTTGCGAAGAGGGGCGGCGAGCGCGGCGATAGCCGCGGTCGCCATGGCTGGGCTCGGGGCCTCCGCGGCGCCCGCGCTCCTCCCCGACAATCCCGGCAAGAGCAGCGACCTCGCGGACGACCCGGTGGACGACGAGCCCGGCATATCCGGCGACTCGCCCTACTACACCGACCTTCCGCCCCTCAAAACCCCCGGCGAGGGCACCGGCGCGACGCCCGCCGGCGGCGGCGAGGCGGGCATACCGGCCACCGTCCTCGACGCGTACAAGAAGGCCGCCACCGAGCTGAACTCCTCGCAGCCCGGCTGCAATCTGCCCTGGCAGCTGCTCGCCGCGATCGGCAAGGTCGAGTCCGGCCACGCCCGCGGCGGCAATGTCGACGCCCGGGGCACCACCAAGAGCCCCATCCTGGGCCCGGTCCTCAACGGCAGCGGCTTCGCCAACATCACCGACACCGACAACGGCGCGTACGACGGCGACAAGACCCACGATCGCGCGGTCGGCCCGATGCAGTTCATCCCGGGCACCTGGAACCGCTGGGGCCAGGACGCCAACGACGACGGCAAGCGCGACCCGAACAACGTCTACGACGCGTCCCTCGCCGCCGCCAAATACCTGTGCGCGGGCGACCGCGACCTCTCCAACGACGCCGACCTGCGCCGCGCGATCCTCGGCTACAACAACTCCGACGCGTATGTGCGGACGGTGCTGTCGTGGCTGAAGTTCTACCGCGAGGGCGGCGCGCACGAGGTGCCGGACGGCAAGGGGCCGCTGCCGGGGCACCGGAGTGATGAGCCGAGCGGCGACGGGTCGTCGAAGAGCCCGAGCCCGGGGCCGAGCGGGTCCGAGACGCCCGGATCCGGCGGATCCAAGCCCGGCGGCGGAGGCGACTCCTCGCCGCCTGGTAACGGCGGCGGAGGCTCCACGCCGCCCGGCAATGGCTCCGAAACCCCCACCACCCCCGAAGCCCGCGTCGACCACCTCGACAACGCCACCTCCGGCAAGCTCGCCACCCCCGCCCGCACCACCTTCCCGGTACGGGCCAAGGTCAAGGCCGAGACATCCGGCGGCAGCGCGATCAAGGGCGCCACCGTCACCTTCACCATCCGCGGCACCACCGACGCCCGCTTCAGCGACGGCACGACCTCCGCCACCGTCGACACCACGAGCAGCGGCACCGCCACCGCCCCCGCGCTCAAGGCCGGTTCCGACGAGGGCGCCTTCACCGTCCGCGCCAAGGTGAACGGTCGTACGGTCAGCAAGGACCTCGCCGCCACCGTGACCGCCGCCGAGGCCGACAAGCTCGCCCGCGTCGGCGATGACGCGCTCACCGCCAAGCCCGGCGGCGAGTTCGCGGCGGACGTCACTGCCAAGGCCACGTACAACGGCGCCGAGGCGACCGGCGTCGCGGCGACGGCGACCTTCGTCAAGTCCGCCGACAACGCGGACGCCAACGACAAGGGCCCGTACTTCAAGGGCGCCGACGGCAAACCGCTCCGCAAGCTGGCCCTGAAGACGGACGCCGACGGCCTCCTGAAGCTCCCGAAGGTCTACGCCGACGACACCACCGGCACCTTCCTGCTCCGCATCACCACCACGGGTGGCGCGGTGCTCACCCTGGAGTTCAAGGTCGCCTGACCCACGCGGCAACCCAACCGCCCCGCCGGCCGATCACGGTTGGCGGGGCGGTTTGCGCAGGGTGTTCCCCTCTCAGCCCGGCATTGCTACCGTGCGCCTCCTCACCTGACACACCATCAGATCTGGGAGGACGGCATGCGTGCACTCATAGCCGCGGCCATCGGCCTGGCCGCCGCCTTCGCGCTCGTCTTCACCATGACGGCGCTCGGCTCGCCGCCACCGCCGAACGACACCTCGCCGAAGAAGATGCTCACCTCACCGCCCGAGCACCCCTGACCCGAGGAGGGGTTGTCGCTCATGCGCCGCACCGCCGCCACCATGCACCGCAAGGCCAGCCTGGTCCTGCTCGCCTTCGCCGTCTTCGCCTTCACGCTGTCGCCGCTGATCCGCTGGTACGCGTTCCCCAAGCTGGTGCAGGTGCCGCAGGGCCAGTACCAGGCGACCGTCCTGGAGGCGAAGAACGCCACCCTCATCAACTACGCCAACCTCAAGCCCCGCAAGGTCGACAAGGTCACGATCGTCCAAACGGTCAAGGGCAACGTGCAGAAGGCCGAGCAGGTCAAAGAGGAGACCGGCAAGGACGTCGTCGCCTGGGACACGCTCAGCCACGTCCTCGACGACAAGGGCAAGCTGGTCTCCTCGCTCCCCGAGACCTACTACTTCGACGGCCACACCCAGGAGCCGGTGCACGCCACCGGCGAGTCCGTCGACAAGGACCCGGTGCGGCGCTCCGGCATCGAGTTCAAGTGGCCGTTCTTCGCCGAGAAGCGCGACTACGAGTACTTCGACGCCCAGGTCCGCAAGTCCGCGCCGATCCACTTCAAGGGCGTCCGTAACTTCCACGGCCTGGAGACCTACTACTTCGAGCAGACCATCCCGTGGTCGAAGACCCCGCTGCCGAAGAAGCTGGCGCTCGGCATCACGCCGAAGACCATCAAACAGCTGGGCCTGGAGCGCTGGTACTCCACCAAGCGCTACTTCTACGTCGAGCCGACGACCGGCGCCCCGGTCAACGGCGGCGAGGTGCACAAGGAGGAGATGCGCTGGACCGACCAGCCGGACAAGGAGCCGCTGCCGGCCTTCTCCGGCGACGTCAAGATGCGCCCCGACTACGTGAACCACCTCGTGGACCTGGCGAAGTCCCAGCGCCAGCTGGTGCTGCTGATGCACACCTACCTGCCGATCGGCCTGATCGTCACCGGCGGCATCCTGCTGGGCCTGAGCCTGTGGCTGGAGGCCCGCTCGCGCCGGCCCGCGGCGACCGCCGGCAGCGGGGCGACGGCGCCGGAGCCGGTCAGCGCCTGAGGTCCCGGTCCTGGGCGGCTTTGGTACGGCGGGTGGGCTCGGCGGTGGCCGGGTCCTCCGGCCAGGGGTGCTTCGGGTAGCGGCCGCGCAGCTCCGCTCGTACGGAGCGATAGCCCTCCGCCCAGAAGGACTTGAGGTCGGCGGTGACCGCGGCGGGGCGGCCGGCGGGGGACAGCAGGTGGACGAGCAGCGGGACGCGGCCGTCCGCGATCCGCGGGGTGTCGGTCAGGCCGAACAGCTCCTGCAGCTTCACCGCCAGTACGGGCTGCGCGGGATCGGCGTAATCGATGCGGATACGGGAGCCGGTGGGCACCTCGACGCGCTCCGGGGCGAGTTCGTCGAGGCGGGCGGCCTCGCCGGTGGACCAGGGGAGGAGGGCGGTGAGGAGCGCCTTGGGGTCGGGGCGGGTGGCGGGGTTGTCCGGGAGCCAGTCGGCGGCGCTTTGGACGAGCGCCGCGTCGGAGACGTCGGGCCAGGGGTCGCCGAGGTGATGGTGGAGGAAGGCAAGGCGCTCGCGGAGGGCGGCGGCGGGTGCCGGCCAGTGCAGTACGGAGGCGAGGCCGTCGCGGGTCAGGGCGTCGAGGCGGGCGGTGCGGAGGGCGCCGGGGTCGGGCTTGCGGAGCGGGGTCGAGTCGAGCTCGATGGCGCCGAGGCGGGTGATCCGGCGGGCAATGGCCGCTCTGCGGCCGCTGTCCCAGCGGATGTCGTCCTCTTCGACGAGGAGGGGCGCGGCTGCGCGGCGGGCGGTGTCCTCGTCGATGTGCGCGGCCAGGCGCACGCGGGCGTCGGCTCGGCCGACGGGGCGGTCGGCCACGGCGATGGTCAGCCAGGGGCTGTTGCGGAGGGGGGATGCGGGGTCGAGTTGGGCGCCGGTGCCGGAGGTCATGAGGTAGGTGTCGCTGTTACGGGCTTTCGCGATGCGCTCGGGGAAGGCCAGGGCGGCGATCAGGGCGGGGGCTTCTTGCGGCGGCCGGCCTGCGGGTTGTCGGGATTCATCCCTGCCTTGCCGCACCGCCCGCTCCAGCCTCCGCGCCTCCGTGCGCCAGCGCGCCGCGTAGCCGTCCTGGCCGCGCTGCGCCCTGCGCAAGGCCGCGGCCAGATCGTCGCCGTATTCGCGTGGGGGCTCCTCGCTCAGCAGCGCCACCGCCTCCGCCGCGGCGCGCGCGCCGACCTCGGCCGTACCGTCCAACAGCGCCCGCGCCAGCCGCGGATGGACGCCCAGCCGGCCGAGCGCTGCGCCCCGGGGCGTGGCGCGGCCGGCCGCGTCCAGGGCGCCGAGCGCGTGCAGCGTGTCGCGGGCCGCGGCCATCGCCCCGGGCGGCGGCGGGTCCAGCAGCGCCAGGTCACTCGCCTCGGGGTCGCCCCAGCAGGCCGCCTGCAGCGCAAAGGCCGTCAGGTCCGCCACCGCGATCTCCGGCGCCGGATAGCGCGGCAGCCGCGCCTGCTCCGCCTCCGGCCAGCAGCGGTAGGCGGCACCCGGCGCCTCCCGGCCCGCGCGGCCGGCGCGCTGCCGGGCGGATGCCTGTGAGGCCCGTACGGTCGCGAGTGCGGCGAGGCCGCGGGCGTGGTCCGTACGCGGCTCGCGGGCCAGGCCGCCGTCGACGACGATCCGGACGCCGGGCACGGTGAGGCTGGACTCGGCGACGGAGGTGGCCAGCACGACCCGCCGCCGATCGCCGGGGCCGCGGCCGGCGAGGACGGCGTCCTGGGTGGCGGCGGGGGCGCGGCCGTGGACTTGGAGCACTTCGATGCCGGGGGCGTCCGTACGGCCCGCGCCGCCGAGCATCCCCGCCACCCGCGCGATCTCCCCGACCCCGGGCAGGAAGCACAGCACATCCCCCTCCCGCTCGGCGAGCGCCCGCCGCACCGTCGCCGCGACATGGTCGAGCAGCGCCGGATCGACCCGCATTCCATGGGGCGGCCGTACGGGACGGGGCGGCGGCGCCCACACCACCTCCACGGGATGCGACACCCCCTCGGCCTCGACCACATCCGCATCGAGCAGCCGCGCCCAGCCCGCGGCATCGGTCGTCGCCGAAGCCGCGACAAGCCGCAACTCAGGCCGCAGCGCGGCTCGTACATCGAGCAGGAAGGCCGCCGTCGTATCAGCGTCCAGATGCCGCTCATGGCACTCGTCGAGGATCACCACATCCGTGCCGCTCAGCTCCTGATCCCGCTGCAGCCGCTGCAGCAGCACACCCGTGGTCACGACCTCGACCACGGTCCGCGGCCCGGCCCGCCGCTCCCCACGCACGGTGAACCCGACCCGCCCACCGACCTCCTCCCCGAGCAACCACGCCATCCGCCGCGCAGCCGCCCGCGCCGCCATCCGCCGCGGCTCGGCCACGACGACCTTCCGCACGGGCCCGCGCCCGTCCAGCCCGGCGAGCACCAGGGGCACGAGGGTGGTCTTGCCGGTCCCCGGAGGCGCGCAGAGTACGGCCGCACCGCGCGAGTCGAGGGCAGCACGGAGCGCGGGCAGCGCGGAACGCACGGGCAGATCAGCAGCGGCAAGGCGATCAGTCACCCTGCCAGTCTCCCTGGCCCATGCCAGCGCCGTGTGCGCGCCCTGCCAGCGCCCTCCGCCAGCCTTCCTCCGTAAGCACACCCAGAAGGAGACACCACCATGACCTACGCATTCCGGGCCGAAGGCCTGGTCAAGCGGTTCGGGGCGACGACCGCGCTGGATGGCATCGACCTTGCCGCCCAGCCGGGCACCGTGCTCGGCGTGCTGGGTCCGAACGGGGCCGGGAAGACCACCGCCGTACGGATCCTCGCCACACTGCTGCGTCCCGACGCGGGCGTCGCCACCGTCGGCGGCCTCGACGTCGTCCGCAAGGCCGAGGAGGTGCGGCGGCTGATCGGGCTCACCGGCCAGTACGCCTCCGTCGACGAGGACCTCACCGGCACCGAGAACCTCGTCCTCATCGGCCGGCTCCTCGACCTGCGCACCGGCGCCGCCCGCGCGCGGGCGCGCGAGCTGCTGGCGCACTTCGAGCTCACCGAGGCGGCCGGCCGGCAGGTCAAGACGTACTCCGGCGGCATGCGGCGGCGCCTCGACCTCGCCGCCTCCCTCGTCGGGCGCCCCGACGTCATCTACCTGGACGAGCCGACCACCGGCCTCGACCCCGTACGCCGCGAGGACATGTGGGGCATCGTGCGGTCACTGGTCGCCGACGGCGCCACCGTGCTGCTCACCACCCAGTACCTGGACGAGGCCGATGCGCTCGCCGACGAGATCTCCGTCATCGACCACGGCCGGGTCATCGCCCACGGCACGCCGGACGAGCTCAAGCGGCGGGTCGGCGGCCGCCATCTGCAGCTGCGGCCGCAGGACCCGGCGCGGCTGCTGCAGGCCGCCGCGCTCCTCACCGAGGTTTCCGGCCACGAGCCGGAGTCGCCGATGCGCGGCGTGCTGACCGTGCCGGTCGAGGACGACGCGATCCTCGGCGCGGTCGTACGGCGGCTGGACGAGGACGGGATCACGGTGGCAGAGCTGTCGCTGAGGCTGCCGGACCTGGACGACGTGTTCTTCAACCTGACCGGCCACGGGGCCGCAAAAGACGTCACTGACGAGAGCGAGGCCGCCTGATGACCACCACCCTCACCGCCCCCGAGCGGGTCACCGCGCCGCGCCGTGACGGCGGGCCGAAGCGCCCGTTCCCGCTGGCCCGGCACAGCTTCGCGCTGGCCCGCCGCAGCCTGACGAAGACCCTGCGCACCCCCGAGCAGCTCCTGGATGTAACGCTCCAACCGGTGCTGTTCATCGTGATGTTCGTGTACCTGCTGGGCGGCGCCATCGCCGGCTCCACCCACGACTATCTGCAGTTCCTGGTGCCGGCGCTCATGGTCATGAACGTGATGTTCGCGTCCGTCCAGACCGGCATCAACCTCAACGACGACATCAAGAAGGGCGTCTTCGACCGCTTCCGCTCCATGCCCATCGCCCGTACGGCGCCGCTGATCGGATCGGTGCTCGGCGACGTCATCCGCTTCGTCGTGACGATCGTCGTGCAGCTCGGCTTCGCGTACGCGGTCGGGTTCCGGATCAGCACCGACCCGCTGTCCGCGCTGGCCGCCTGTCTGCTGGTGATGGCGTTCGCGTTCTGCTTCAGCTGGGTGTTCGTGCTGATCGGCATGCTGGCGCGGGAGCCGGGGGCGGTGCAGGGCATCGGCTTCATGGCGCTGTTCCCGCTCACCTTCGGTACGGGCGTGCTGGCGCCCACCGACACCCTGCCCGGCTGGCTGCAGTCCTGGGTGGACGTCAACCCGGTGTCCAAGGCGATGGAGGCGTCCCGCGGCCTGATGGAGGGCGGCGCGGTGGCCGGGCCGGTGCTGGCGACGGTGCTGTGGGGCCTGGGTATCTTCGCGGTGTTCTTCCCGCTGGCGACCAGGGCGTACAAGCGGCGGGCGTAGGGGCGTTACACGTACCCACGCAGCATCGTCACCGCATCCCCCTGCCGCAGCTCCGCGCCGCGGGCCCGGGCGGGCTCGAAGTCCTCGCCCAGCTCGCGGCGCAGCCGCGCGGCCAGCTGCTGCGGGCACGGCTGCGCGGCGCGCACCCCGCGGACGCCGTCCGCGGCACCCAGGAGCTCGGCCGCGTACGCGACCTTGCCCTCGTGCGCCGCGAGGTCGGCGATGGCCACCCCCACGATGGCCGTGACCGGCATGTCCTGGGACTTCTCGGCCGCCCGCAGCGCCCCCACCAGATGCTCCCGTGCCGCCACCAAGTCACCCTGCGCGCACCGCAGATGCGCGAACCCGGACCGCAGCAGCGCCTCCAGCTGCGGCATCGCGTCAGGCGCCGCGCCCGCGCCCTGCCGCCAGGCGGTCAGCCCCTCCTCGTACCAGCGCTCGGCCGCATCCAAGTCGCCGGTGAGCCGGGCGAGTTCGCCGAGCGCGTGCCGGGCAACGGCGGCGATGTGCTGGCGGCCGTCGCGCAAGCAGGCGTCGAGCACCTCGGTCAGCAGCGCCCGGGCCTCATCGGTCCGCCCCTGCTGGGCGTCGAGCTCGGCGATACGTACCCGCAGCTGGCTGACATCGTCCTGGGCGCGCAGCTCACGCATGAGCCCGAGCGCCTCCTCGTAGCCGGCCCGGGCGGCGTCGTCCTCGCCGATCAGCGCCTGGTACTCGGCGAGCTGATGCAGCGCCATGCCCGTACCCCACCGATCGCCGACCGCCCGGAAGCCGGCGGCAGAGGCACGCAGGTCATCATCGATGCCGGCCGCGTACCCCTGGTTCTCCTTGAACGCCGCCCGCATCAGCCGCAGCATCGCCCGCGCCCACGGGTCCGGGTGATCGAGCCGCTCCTCGATCAGGCGGATCCCGGTGTCGTCGTCGTTCGCGAACATCGCCACGCCAGGCTCCAGCGCGGCCAGAATCGGCTGCCCATGGGCCGTATCGACCTGGGCGGCCAGCTCCTTGAGCTCCTCGACATACGGCCCGAGGAGACCCACCTGCCCGGACGAGGCGCTGTTGATGATGCAGAACGCGATCGCGGCGGCCCGCGCCTCAGTGGGCGAGTCGCCGGGCACCGCGAGGGCGAGCTGGGTCCAGTCGGCGGCCTCGCTGTGGTGGCCGAGGACCGACCAGAACATGCCGAGCGCCGCGCTGATCCGTACCGCGGTGGCGGCGTCGCCCGCGTCGATGGCGTAGCGGAGGGCGGCGAGGAGATTGTCGTGCTCGGCGTCGAGTACGGCGATCCAGTGCAGCTGGTCGTGCCCGCGGACGAGCGGCTCGGCGGTCTCGGCGAGTTCGAGGAAGTACGCGGCGTGGGCCGCGCGGGCAGCAGCCAGACCATCGCTCGCGGCCAGCCGCTCATGGCCGAACTCGCGGAGGGTCTCGAGCATGCGATAGCGCGGGGCGCCGTGCTGCGGTTCGTGCGCCTGCTGCAACAGGGACTTGTCGGCGAGGGCGGCGAGCGCGTCGAGCGCGGACACGGTGTCGCGGCCGGTGACGCCCGCGACCGCCTCGGGGCTGACGCCACCCGGAAACACCGACAGCCGCTCCGCGAGCCGCCGCTCGTCCTCGTCCATCAGCTCCCAGCTCCAGGCGACGACGGCCTGCAGCGTGCGATGCCGCGGCAGCGCGGTCCGGGAACCGGTGGTCAGCAGCCGGAAGCGGTCATCGAGCCGGGCCGCGACCTCTTGTACGGGGAGGGTGCGCAGGCGCGCCGCGGCCAGCTCGATCGCGAGGGGGAGACCGTCGAGGCGGCGGCAGATCTCGATGACGGTGGGTGCGTTCGCGGCGGTGACGGCGAAGTCGGGGCGGGCGGCGCGGGCACGGTCGGCGAAGAGCCGGATGGCGGGATAGGTGAGGTCGGCTTCGTACACGGTGTCCGCCGGCAGCCCCAGCGGCGGCACCGGGCACAGCGTCTCGCCCGCGATGCCCAGGGGCTCGCGGCTGGTGGCCAGGATGCGCAGCTGCGGGCAGCAACCCAGGAGGCGGTCGGCGAGGTCCGCGGCGGCGGCGATGACGTGTTCGCAGTTGTCGAGGACGAGGGTGGTGGGCGCGGCGGAGAGGGCGTCGGTGAGGCGGGTGAAGACATCGCGGGGTGCGGCCTGGTAGCGGGCGTCAAGGACGGCTGCCTCGCGCTGGCCGAGGGCGCTGAGGACGGCGAACGCGACATCGTCGGCGTCGGTGACGGGCGCCAGTTCGGCCAGCCAGACGCCGCCGGCGGGCCGGTCATCCGCGGCCAATTGCGCGGCGGCGGTCGAGGCGAGCCGGGTCTTGCCCGCTCCGCCGGGCCCGGTGAGGGTGACGAGCCGGGCATCCTTCAGCAGCGTACGAACCTGGCGGAGCTCCTCGTCGCGACCGACGAAGCTGTTCAGGGGGGAACGCAGGTTGCTGCGGGCAGGTCCGGGGGCGCTGGCGGCTGGCGCGTCGCGGGCGGCCTTCGACGCCTCGCGGATCGGCAGCGCCCCTTCATCTCGCAGCGCGCCATCGTCGCCGCGCAGGACCGCCAGGTGCACGGCCTGCAGCTCCGGCGACGGGTCGGTGCCGAGCTCCTCGGCAAGGCGACCTCGGAAGTCCTCGTACGCCGCGAGCGCCTCAGCCTGGCGCCCGGCCGCGTAGAGCGCCTTGACCAGCAGGATCCGCGGCCGCTCACGCAGCGGCTGGCTCTCGGCGAGCTCACGCAGCCCCGGGACCACCGCCTCGGTACGACCGGCGGCCAGCGCCGCCTCGTAACGATCGGCGGTGGCATCGAAGCGCAACTCCTCCAGCCGGTGCGCGGGCGCGGCGGCGAAGGCGGAGTCGGCGACGTCGGCCAGCGCGGGGCCGCGCCAGAGGGACAGGGCATTGGTGAGGAGCGTGTGCGCGTCCTCGGCGTCTCCGGCAGCCAGGGCCCGGCGGCCCTCTGCCGTGAGCTGCTCGAAGCGGACGGCGTCCACATCCGCCGGCTCCACGGCGAGGCGGTAGCCGGCGGGGCCGTACTCGATCGTGTGTGAGCTGCCCAGGGCGCGGCGCAGGCGGGAGACGAGGGACTGCAGGGCATTGCCGGGGTCGGCGGGGATCTGGTCCGGCTCCCACAGCGCGTCGGCCAGTGCCCCGGAGCCGACGAAGCGCCCGGGGTCCAGGGCCAGCCGAATCAGCAGCGCGCGAAGTCGCCCGCCCGCGATCTGGACAGCGTCCCCGTCCCCGACCCCGTCCCCGCCCCCGTTCCCGTCGGCCACCTCCAGCGGCCCCAGCACCCCTATGCGCACGGCAGTCAGCTTCTCACGGGGGCGTGGCTGCGCGACCTCGCGGAGGAGGGGGCGGGGGGCTTGGCATCGGATGGTGACGGCTGGGCTGCCGGGTTCTGGGTGTCCCGGTGCGGGAAACGGAGGCTGGCTGGGGAGGGAGGGGGAGGGGGGTCGCCTTGGGGAGCCGGGTGGCGGTTGGTGGGGTGGTGGGGTGGAGGGGTGGCGGAGTGGGGGGCGCGAGGCGGGGGTTCGCAGGGCGAGGGTTGGCGGTTGGCGGTGTGGCGGGGTGGTCGGGGCGGCGGTCGGGCTGTGGGCTCTGGCGGCCGGGGCGGCGGTCGGGCTGTGGGCTCTGGCGGCCGGGGCGGCGGTCGGGCTGTGGGGCACTGGTGATCGAGGCGGCAGCCGGGCTGTGGGGCACTGGTGGCGGGAGCGGCAGCCGGGCTGTGGGGCACGGGCGCAGGGGTGGGTCATAGTGAGCTGCCCCGAGTTTCATAGCGTCCGGACTTGATTGGTCAGGCGGACTGCTGGGTGGCTTCCTGACTTCGCCAGAAGGCGTCCTCGTACTCGGCGGGTGGCACGTAGTCGAGGGCGGAGTGGAGCCGTTCCTCGTTGTACCACGTCACCCAGCGAAAGATCGCCCGCTCGACCTGGTGGACGTCGTGCCAGGGGCCCTGCATCTCGATCAGCTCGGCCTTGAAGGTGCCGTTCAGCGCCTCCGCCATGGCGTTGTCGTAACTGTCCGCGACGGACCCGACGGATGCCGAGGCGCCGATGTCGGTGAGCCGGTCTGTGTATCGAATTGATACGTATTGCGACCCGCGGTCGCTGTGATGTATGAGACCGGAACCCGTCTTGATCCTCCGGCGCCACAGCGCCATTTCCAAGGCGTCCAGCGGCAGTTCGGTCCGCATGTGACCGGCGATCTGCCAGCCGACGATCATCCGCGAGTACACGTCGAGGACGAACGCGACATACGCCCAGCCGGACCAGGTCCGCACGTAGGTCATGTCCGCCACCCACAGCTGATCCGGCCGGTCCGCGGTGAAGTCGCGGTCGACCAGGTCCGGCGGCCGCGGCGCGGTCGGCTCGGGGATCGTGGTGCGGCGCCGCTGGCCGCGGATGACGCCTTCCAGGCCCAGCTCGCGCATCAGCCGCTCGACGGTGCAGCGGGCAGCTTCGACGCCCTTGCGCCGCAGCGCGCGGGTGATCCGGCGGGCCCCATAGGTGCCGCCGGACTCGGCGTGGATCTCCTCGATCATGGGCATGAGCTGTTCGTCGCGCAGCCGGCGGGCCGATTTCGGGCGCCGCTTGCGGGCGAAATAGGTCGAGACCGACAGGTCCAGCACCCGGCAGACGGGATCGACCCCGAGGCCGCGTTCCTTCAGGTGGTCGATCACCTGCTCGGCCTCGTCCGGGGACGGTCGATCTCCTGGGCAAAAAACACCGAAGCGGCCTTCAGGATCTCATTGGCCCGCTTCAACTCGGCGTTGTCCTTGCGGAGTTGTTTCAGCTCGTCGCGTTCGGCGCTGGTAAGCCGGTCATCGCGGTCGCCGCTGTCCGCCTCGGCCTGGCGGACCCACTGCCGCAGGGCTTCCTTGTGGATGCCGAGGTCTTTGGCGACATGGGCGACCGGGCGTCCGCTGGTGCGGACCTCGCGGACGGCACGCTCGCGGAGCTCGTCGGGGTACTTCCGTGGTGCTGGCACTTGCTCGTGTGTCTCCTTACGCCAAGATCATAGACCTGGCTTCAGGGACGCTACGAAACGGGGTGCAGCTCATAGCGACGGGGGGGTGCCCCTATGTGTTCGGTCAAGGGGCGAGGGTCAGTAGGTTCGTGTGGTCGAAGGTGAGTGCCTAGGGGGTGGGGGGCGCATGAGCGAGAGCCGGATCACGATCGAGCTCACGAGCGATCAGGCATTGGTGTTGTCGGACTGGTTGGAGAAGCTGCAGATGACGGACCTGAGTCGTGTCATCGACGATCCGGCCGTGTGGTCACCGATCCATCGCATTGCCGGAACGTTGGACAAGACGCTTCCTGAGTTGTTCGCGGCGGACTATGGCCGGCGGCTTGAGGCGGCTCGTCAGCGGCTTCGGGCGGAGAATGATTGGGCGGGTTGAACTCCTGAGCTGGTCATGGGGTTGACGGTTGGTAGAAGGTGCCGTCGCGGAGCATCGCGAAGAGCACGTCGGCTCGGCGGCGGGCGAGGCAGAGGATGGCCTGGGTGTGGTGCTTGCCCTCCTTGATCTTTTTGTCGTAGTAGGTGCGGGAGGCGGGATCGGACAGGGCGGCGAATGCGGAGAGGAAGAAGGCCCGCTTGAGCTGCTTGTTTCCTCTCCTGGATTGTTGTTCGCCGCGGATGGAGGAGCCGGAACTGCGGGTCGTCGGAGCGAGTCCCGCATAGGCGGCGAGGTGGGCGGCCGAGGGAAACCTGGTGCCGTCGCCGACGTCGATGAGGAGGCGGGCCGCGGTCCTGACGCCGACGCCCGGCATCGACGTCAGGACGGCGGCAAGAGGGTGGGCCTCCAGCAGTTCTTCGAGCCGCTTCTCCAGCAGCCGACGCTGGTCGAGCACGGCGGTCAGGGACCGGGCCAGACTCGGGACGATCAGTGCGGCTGCTTCGGTGCCCGGGACGACGACGGTCTGTTCGTCGAGCGCGGTGAAGATGTCCCCGGCCAAGCGGATGGCCATCCGCGGGGCTTTGGGACGCATCAGATTGGTGACCTGGCGGCGTCCGGCCTGGCGGATCTGGGCGGGCGAGCCGAACCTCTCCAGCAGGGCCAGGACGGCTGGGTGCTGCATGCGCGGGCCGAGCACTCGTTCCAGGTGCGGGTGGACCTGCGTGAACAGGCCGCGAAGCCGGTTGGAGAGCCGGTTTGCCTCGGCGACCAGGTCGTCGTCGAAGCCGACGAGCATCTCCAGCTCGGCGACGGTCTCGTCGTCCAGGTCGATGGAGCGGAGGGTGTGAGGCATCGAGCGGGCCGCGTCGGCGATGATGAACGCGTCGCGGGCGTCGGTTTTGGCCTCACCCGGATAGAGATCGGCGATCCGCCGCATCGTCAGGCCCGGCAGATAGGCGACCGGGCATCCCATGTTGCGGGCGACGGCCAGCGGCAGGGCTCCGATGGAAGCCGGCTGGTCGACGACGACCAGCACGGTTCCGTGTTTGGCCTGCAGTTTCGCGAAGACCTCGTGGAGTTTGGGTTCGCTGTTGGGCAGGCGTCGGTCGAAGGCTTTCTTGCCGGCCGCGGTGACGGCGGTGGCGTGGTGTTCGCCTTTGCCGACGTCCAGGCCGAGGAAGACGTCGATGTCGCTGGTGTCGATCACGTCGTGGTTCCTTCGGTGCTGTTCACCCGGCCTCGCCACGGCACTGATCGCCACATCCACATTACGAAGAACCTCCCGACCTGGGGAAAGGCCGGTGGTCATGCCCCTAATCAGCGGTCTGTCAGTGCCTTCGGAGCTGGTGACACCACCCCCCGGGCCATGCACTCGACAAGGGGAGGTAGTCATGCCAACTCCGAAGGCCGGTAGTCCCGTTGCAGGACTACGAAGAAGGTAATGGGGGGGAAGTCCGGGTTGATCCCTTCCTACGGGAGGAGGGCCGAGTGGAACGACGCCGCCGAAAAAACCCAGCACCGGGCGGTGGTGGACCACAGCGTTTTTTCGGTGGTGTCGTGGAACTCGGCCCGGCCCACCCACCGATCAAGCCCGTCCGGCGCTTGAGGACATCCGTGGCGAAGCCACAGGATTCCACCCGCTAACCCGCCTCGCACACAAAGATCGCCGTCCCCGGAATCAAGCCACCCCGCAGCGGCGACCACCCACCCCACTCCTGCCCATTCCACCGCGGCCACTCCGGCTCCACCAGATCCACCAGGCGGAACCCAGCCGCGACCACATCCCGCACCCGATCCCCCATCGTCCGGTGATGCTCCACATACACCGCACTCCCGCTCTCATCCACCTCCACATAAGGCGTGCGATCGAAGTACGACGCCGCCACCGACAGACCCTCCGGCCCCGGCTCGTCCGGGAACGCCCACCGGATCGGATGCGTGACGGAGAAGACGAACCGGGCGCCCGGGCGCAGCACGCGATGGACCTCGCTCAGCACCGTCACCGGATCCGCGACGAAAGGCAGCGCCCCGTACGCGGAAAAGCCCAGGTCAAAGCTGTCCGAAGCAAAGGGAAGGGCAGCCGCGTCGGCCTCCACGAGAGGAAAGGAAGCCCCCAGACGGAGGGCGTGCTGCAGCTGACGGTGGGCGAGATCGAGCGCGACGGGGCGCGCACCGCGCTCCGCGAGCCACCGCGAGCACTGCGCGGCGCCCGCGCCGATCTCCAGCACCCTCCGGTCCTTGACCTCACCGAGCAGCCCCAGCTCGTCCTCGCTCAGCCCCTCCGGCCCCCAGACGAAGCCGGCGTCGCCGAGAAAGCCCCCATGGTCCTGCTGATACTCGTCCGCATGCCGGTCCCACCAGCCACGATTCGCGACCCGGCTCTCCGCCGAGGAGGCGGGGCGACGCGTGGCCTCGGCGTCGTCATCGTCGGCAGCAGCGCCGGCAGCAGCGCCCGCTCCGGCCTCCAGGCCGGAGCCGGGCCCGCGCCCAGGTTCTTGGATCATGGCTGGAATCGTCGTACTCTCTGCTCGACGGGCGGCGCAGTCCCGGCGCAAAAGGCCGGAAATCGCCGGTCAGCGGCCTCGTGGCGGCCGTGACGCGGACGTATTCGTGCCGGATATGGGGCGGCATGCCCCAGGTGCACTCTTCGCGCATTGACCGTGCCCGGCTGCCCCCGTATGCTACAAGTTGCGCTGCGGGCCTGCGCGCCTCGGACGGAGCAGGTCGCGCTCGCATCAGTTGTATGTCCCCTCGGTTCTCGAGGCGCTCGCCGGGCAGCATGGATGAGCGCCTTCAAGGCTGTCCGGCTTCGGTGGTGCGATCAAGGGTTCACGGCGCGGCAGTATCCACTACTTCATGTCCGTACCGGAGCCCTTTCCCACATGACGAGCAGCACCGAGACCACCGCCACCACGCCGCAGGTTGCGGTCAACGACATCGGTTCCGAGGAAGCCTTCCTCGCCGCGATCGACGAGACGATCAAGTACTTCAACGACGGCGACATCGTCGACGGCGTCATCGTGAAGGTCGACCGGGACGAGGTCCTGCTCGACATCGGTTACAAGACCGAGGGCGTCATCCCCTCGCGCGAGCTGTCGATCAAGCACGACGTCGACCCCAACGAGGTCGTTGCCGTCGGTGACGAGATCGAGGCCCTGGTTCTCCAGAAGGAGGACAAGGAAGGCCGCCTCATCCTGTCCAAGAAGCGCGCTCAGTACGAGCGTGCCTGGGGCACGATCGAGAAGATCAAGGAAGAGGACGGCATCGTCACCGGTACCGTCATCGAGGTCGTCAAGGGTGGTCTCATCCTCGACATCGGCCTCCGCGGCTTCCTCCCGGCCTCCCTGGTCGAGATGCGTCGCGTCCGCGACCTCCAGCCCTACGTGGGCAAGGAGCTCGAGGCGAAGATCATCGAGCTGGACAAGAACCGCAACAACGTGGTCCTGTCCCGCCGTGCCTGGCTCGAGCAGACCCAGTCCGAGGTCCGCCAGACGTTCCTCACCACCCTCCAGAAGGGTCAGGTCCGCTCCGGCGTCGTGTCCTCCATCGTCAACTTCGGTGCCTTCGTGGACCTGGGCGGCGTCGACGGCCTGGTGCACGTCTCGGAGCTGTCCTGGAAGCACATCGACCACCCGTCCGAGGTCGTCGAGGTCGGCCAGGAGGTCACGGTCGAGGTCCTGGACGTCGACATGGACCGCGAGCGCGTCTCCCTGTCGCTGAAGGCGACCCAGGAAGACCCGTGGCAGCAGTTCGCCCGCACCCACCAGATCGGCCAGGTCGTGCCCGGCAAGGTCACGAAGCTGGTTCCGTTCGGTGCGTTCGTGCGCGTCGACGAGGGCATCGAGGGCCTGGTCCACATCTCCGAGCTGGCCGAGCGCCACGTGGAGATCCCGGAGCAGGTCGTCCAGGTCAACGACGAGATCTTCGTCAAGGTCATCGACATCGACCTCGAGCGTCGCCGCATCTCGCTGAGCCTCAAGCAGGCCAACGAGTCCTTCGGCGCCGACCCGATGGCCGTCGACTTCGACCCGACCCTGTACGGCATGGCCGCGTCCTACGACGACCAGGGCAACTACATCTACCCCGAGGGCTTCGACCCGGAGACCAACGAGTGGATGGACGGCTTCGACAAGCAGCGCGAGGAGTGGGAGCGCCAGTACGCCGAGGCGCAGGTCCGCTTCGAGCAGCACCAGGCGCAGGTCGTCAAGTCCCGCGAGGCCGACGCCCAGGCCGCGGCCGAGGCCGGCGAGTCCGGTGGCGCGGCTCCGCAGGGCGGCGGCGCTGCCTCCGGCGGCGGCTCGTACTCCTCGGAGTCGGCCGACGACGGCGGCGCGCTCGCCTCTGACGAGGCGCTGGCGGCGCTCCGCGAGAAGCTGGCCGGAGGCCAGAGCTGATCGCAGCGCTTAGCTGAGCGAGCTGGATAGCTAGCTGAGAGCGGGCCCGTTCCCTTCGGGGGGCGGGCCCGCTTCTTGTGTGCGGCAGCGGGTGTCGGCTCAGCCCTTTGTACGGGCCACCTGCCGCCACCCGCTGTCCTCGTGGCGGTCGATCCACACCGGCGGGTGCTGTTCCGCCTCCTTCAGCTGCTTCCAGCCGCCCGTGAGCAGCCCCTTGGGCGTCGCCGACGGCAGCTCCTGCGTCAGGCGGGCCCGGATGTGGGTCGGCTGGTGGGCGTCCTTCGTCTCCTTCGGGACCCGGGACCAGGCCGCGAGCAGCGCGCGGGTGGCGTCGTACTGCTCGGCCGCGTACGGCAGTGCGGCCAGGTCCTTGCCCAGGGCGGCGCGGACCTTCGCGGCGCGCGTACGGTCGGAGTCGCGGGCCGCGCTGTAGTAGCCGCGCGGCGCGAGCCAGCCGTCCGGGAAGTCGAATGCGGCGGCCTCCGAGAACCGGCCCGAGCACTCCGGGCTCGTCGGATCCCAGGCCGCCCTGATCCCGCGGAAGCCCGAGCCGTCGACCGCCTTCATCCAGGCCGTCAACGCCTTCGCGTCCTCGGTCTGGAGATACACCGCATCCGGCCGGTACTCCCTGATGCCCTCGCGCAGCACCGAAGCCGCCTCGCCGCCGAGCGTGCCGGCGTGGTCGACCCGTACGTCCGCGCCCGCCGCGCGCAGCTCGTCGATGAGCGTACGGGTGGAGGGCTTCTCACTGTCGCCACGGACGTACACCTTGTGCACGCCGGGGCGCCCGGCGAGATGCCGGGCCATGGCCCGGCCCATGTCCGTCGCGGCAGCTGAGGTGCTGAAGACGCTGGCGTTCGTCTTGGTGTCGGGCTGGTCCGGTGCGATGTACGGGTCGTCCTTCCGGCAGGTGCGGAGGAAGACGGTCGGGAGCGGGCCGCGTTCGTCGTAGCTGCTCGGGATGGTCGGATCGTCGCCGACGACGCCGATGAGGCCGGGGGTGTCCGCGGTCCACTGCACGGGCTCCTCGTCGGACATGACCGGCGTGACGCCGACGCCGGGGGCGGCCGCGTTTCCTTGCGCGGCGCGCTGGACGGCCCTCGGGATGATCAACTTGGTCGGCTCGACGGTGTCGTCGCGGCCGCTGAGGGCGCCGACCGAGTAGCCGTCGGCGGCTGGTGACGGTGTTACGGCTTTGACGGGCGGGTCGTGCGGTGTCGGGCCTCGGTCGCTGCTCATGAGGGCGATGGTGACGCCGCCGCCCAGGAAGAGTGCCGCGCCCAGGAGGGAGATCAGCACCTGGCGGGCGGCGCGGGTGAGGGTTGCGGGGGTGAGGGCGGGCTTGGGGCGCGGCTTCGGGGTGGGTGGGACGGCCCCGTTGGGCCTCGGGGTGCGTGAGGCGGCCGCGCTGGGCGGCTTCGGGGTAGCGGCTCGCCGAGGGCTGGGCTGCTGCGGTTGGGCGGGGGTGGACGTGGGCGCGGACGCATCCGGATCCGGCACCGCGGGCTTCCGCCCCGCCGCCGGCGGCCCGACCGCGCGCTCCGCCCCCGGCGGCCCGGCCTCGCGGCCCGCCGCCGGCAGCCCCGCCTCCCGTATCGCCTCCGCCGCCGTCTCCGCGTCCGCCGGGCGGCCCTCCGGGTCCCGCGCCATCAGCGCCAGCACCACCCGGTCCACCGCCCCCGGCAGCCCGCGCACGGCCCGACTCGGCCGCAGCGGCGTGTCGTTCAGGTGGTTGTACATCACCTGAGCCGACGTCCCGACGTACGGCGGCCGCCCCACAAGGAGCTCGTACAAGACACAGCCGACCGCATACAGGTCCGTCCGCGCACCCCCCGCGTCATCGCGGAAGCGCTCCGGCGCCATGTACAGCACGCTCCCGAAGGGCAGTGCCCCGGTCCGCGTAAGCCGCTGGTCCGAGGACCCCTCAAGGAAGCGCGCGATGCCGAAGTCCAGCACCTTCACCGAGTCGTCGCCGGTGACCATCACATTCGCGGGCTTGATGTCGCGATGGACCACCCCCGCCGCATGCGCCGTCGCCAGCGCCCGGCAGATCTGTTCCACCCACACGAGCGCCTTTTCGTACGGGACCCGCCCGTCGTCCTTCAGCACCCGCTCCAGCGTGCGGCCCCGGACCAGCGCCATGACCAGATACGCCGTGCCGTCCCGGCCGCCGATCTCCGCGGTCCCGTGGTCGTGCAGCGCCACCACATGCGGGCTCTCCAGCGCCGCCACCGCCCGCGCCTCGCGGTCGAAGCGGGCCAGCATCTCCGCGCGGTCGGCCTCGTCGGTGCCGGGCGGCGGCGCGAACACCTTCACCGCGACCTCGCGCCCCAGCCGGGTGTCCCGGGCGCGCCAGACCTCGCCCATGCCGCCGGCGCCGAGCGGCTCGATCAGCTCGTAACGCCCGTCGACCAACTCGCCTGACCGCTCACCGTCCTCGGGCACAGCCGCCGCCCCCCTCCCCCTTGACCTGCTGGTGAGATGACGTGCGCGAGGCGCGGTCGGTTCCCCGGTCAGTCGGCGGGGGAGGGGGCCTTCACCTGGCGCCAGGTGCGGCCGTCGCGGCGGTCGATCCAGACCGGCGGTTCGGTCTGGGCGGCCTGCAGGGTCTTCCAGTGGGTGGTGAGCAGGCCCTTCGCGGGGGTGCGGGGCAGCGCGTCGGCCACCTGCATGCGGGTCTCCTCCGGGTCGTCGCCGGACTTGATCTTCTTCGGGACCTCGGCCCAGGCCGCCATGAGGGCGCGGGTGGCGTCGTACGCCTCGGCGGCGTACGGCCGCTTCGCCAGGTCCGCACCCAGCGCGGCGCGGACCTTGGCGGCGTGCTTGCGGTCGGTGTCGCGGGCCGCGCTGTAGTAGCCGCGCGGGGAGAGCCAGCCGTCCGGGAAGACGTCCTCGGTCTGGGTGGGGTACGAGCACGCCGGGGCCAGCCCGTCCCAGGCCGCCTTCGGCCCGTCGAAACCGGTCTTGTCCACCGCGCGCGCCCAGTCCGACAGGGCGTCGTCGTCCGGGGCCTGCAGGTATACGGCGTCCGGCGCGTACTCGCGGAGGCCCTTGCGGAGGATCGAGAGCGGATCCTCCTCGTACCCGACGTGCTCCACCCGCACGTCGACGTCCAGGTCCCGCAGCGTCTCGATCAGCGCGCGCGTGGAGCCCTCGTCGCTGTCGCCGCGCACGTACACCTTGCGCACACCCGGCTGGGCGGCGAGGTGGCGCGCCATGCTCTTGCCCAGGTCGGTCGACTTGGCGGAGACGCGGAACTCGGCGGGGTCCGGGTCCGGGTACTCCTCGTCGTAGGTGTCGTCCTCCCTGCACGTGTGGATGAGGGCGGGTTCGTCGCTCGTGCTGCCGAGGCTGACGGAGTTCTCCGGGTCGTCTCCGACCATGCCCATCAGGCCCGGCTCGTTCTCCACCCACTGATCGGATTCCCACTGGGAGCTGATGTGGGTGACGTGCATCGCGTCGGGGTCCTTGGCGGCCGCGCGCCTGACCGCGTCGTCCAGGTCGGAGTCCGCGATGTTCCCGGCGCCGTCGAGACCGGACACCGCGCCGATGGAGTAGGTGCCGGTGAAGGCGGGGGACTCGGAGCCGCCCGGGCTGGGCGGCGGGACGGGGTCGTGCGGCGGCGGGTCGTCGCCCGCCATGCTGATGCCGACGATGGTGCCCATGGCGGCGATCACGGCGGCGATGGTGAGCGCGGCTTTGCGGCGGGCCTTGCGGGGCTGTTCCTTGGGGGCGTCGGCGATGGAGAGGGGGCGGGGCTTGGGGGTGGGGGCTGGGGCCTGCTGCGGGGCCGGCCGCTTTTCGGGTACGGGCCGCTTCTCGGCGGCGGGCGTCTTCTCGACTGCGGGCGTCTCCACGGGGTCGGGCGACTTCTCGGGTTCGGGCGACTTCTCGGATACGGGCGCGGACGCCCGCCCCTGCCCCGCCGCCGGCAGCCCCGCTTCCCGTATCGCCTCCGCCGCCGCCTCCGCGTCCGCCGGGCGGTCCGACGGCTCCCGCGCCATGAGCGCCAGCACCAGCCGGTCCACCGCCCCCGGCAGCCCGCGCACGGCCCGACTCGGCCGCAGCGGCGTGTCGTTGAGGTGGTTGTACATCACCCCGGCCGAGGAGCCGACATACGGCGGCCGCCCCACCAGCAGCTCGTACAGCACGCAGCCCACCGCGTACAGGTCCGTCCGCGCATCCCCTGCGTCATCGCGGAAGCGCTCGGGCGCCATGTACAGCACGCTCCCGAACGGCAGCGCCCCCGTCCGCGTCAGCCGCTGATCCAGCGCCGCCGCCTCGACGAAGCGCGCGATGCCGAAGTCCAGCACCCGCACCGAGTCATCGTCGGTCACCATCACATTCGCCGGCTTGATGTCGCGATGCACGACCCCCGCCGCATGCGCCGTCGCCAGCGCCCGGCAGATCTGCTCAGCCCACACCAACGCCTTCTCGTACGGGACCCGCCCGTCGTCCTTCAGCACCCGCTCCAGCGTGCGGCCCCGGACCAGCGCCATCACCAGATACGCGACCTCGTCCCGGCCGCCGATCGACGCCGTGCCATGGTCGTGCAGCGCCACCACATACGGGCTCTCCAGCGCCGCCACCGCCCGCGCCTCGCGGTCGAAGCGGGCCAGCATCTCCGCGTGGTCGCTCTCGTCGGTGCCGCGCGGCGGCGCGAACACCTTCACCGCGACCTCCCGGCCCAGCCGAGTGTCCCGCGCCCGCCACACCTCGCCCATGCCGCCCGTACCGAGCAGTTCGAGCAATGCGTAACGCCCGTCGACCACTTCACCCGCTTCGGCACCGTCCCCGGACAACGCGCCGCCCCCTCCCCGTTCGCCTGCTGGAGAGAGACGTGCGGCGGATGGGGCCGGTTCCATAGGCTGGGGTCATGGAGATCTGGATCAATCCCGCCTGCTCGAAGTGCCGCAGCGCCGTGAAGCTGCTGGAGGCCGAGGGGGCCGGCTACACGGTTCGGCGCTATCTGGAGGACCCGCCCAGCGAGTCCGAGCTGAGCGACGTACTCAAGCGGCTGGGCCTTGAGCCGTGGGACATCGTGCGCACGCAGGAGGCCGCCGCCAAGGAGCTCGGGCTCAAGGACTGGCCGAAGACCCCGGCAGAGCGCGGCCGCTGGCTGCAGGCGCTCGCCGAGCACCCGAAGCTCATCCAGCGGCCGATCATCACCGCCGATGACGGGACGGCGGTCGTGGCGCGGACGGACGAGGCGGTACGGGACGCCCTGTCTCGCGGCTGAGTCCCCCGGATCAGGCGCGTACGGCCAGCAGGGCGCCGGCGTGTGCAGCGCATACGCTGGCCGCATGTTTGTGAGGCTGCCGCAGGGGCGTGGTGCCGATGCCGCCGTTGCCGGTGTCGTCGGTGCCGTGGTGGTGGCCGGGAGTCTGCGGTCGGTGTTTGCCGAGCGGCAGGAGCCGTGGGCGGTGACCGTGGTCGGGTGGGGGCTGATCGCGGTTGCCTGCGGGGCGTTGTACTTCTGGCGGCGGTGGCCGGTCCCGGTCGCTGTCGTCAGCTTTGCCGCCACCGCGGTGTACTACCCGAGCAGCGCGTACGACGGGCCGCTGATGATCGCGCCGGTGGTGGCGATGTACGCGGTCGCCGCCGCCGGGCGGTTGAAGGCGGCGGTGGCGATCGCCGCCGCCATGGTGATCGGCACAGGGCTCGGCACCCTCGCAGGCAATGACGAGATCAACGGCATCGCGCTCTTCATGCTCACCGGCTGGCTCGTCGGCGTGGTGGCGCTGGGGAGCATGCAGCACGGGCGCCGCGCGTACGCGGAGGAGGAGGCCAGGCGCCGCGCCACCGAGGAGCGGCTGCGCATCGCCCGCGAGCTGCACGATGTCGTCGGCCACAACATCTCCATGATCAATGTGCAGGCGGGCGCCGCCCTGCACCGGCTGAAGAAGACCGCGGGACCCGAGGACACGGCCGTGCAGTCGCTCACCGAGATCAAGGTCAGCAGCAAGGAGACGCTGCGCGAGCTGCGCGCCACCCTCGGCGTGCTGCGCCAGGTCGACGAGGCGGCGCCGACCGCCCCGCCGCCCGGCGTGGACCGGCTGCCGGAGCTCGCGGCCGGCGCCCGCCGCGCGGGCCTCGCGGTGGCCGTCGAGACCGGCGGCGAGCCGCGGCCGCTGCCCGCCGAAGTGGACCTGGCGGCGTACCGGATCGTGCAGGAGTCGCTCACCAACGTCAGCCGGCATGCCCGCGGCGCCGCGGCGGTGACGGTCCTGCTGCGGTACGGGCCGGACCGGCTGGAGCTGTCCGTGACCGACGACGGGCGCGGCCCCGCCGGCTACGCGCACGGCGCCGGCAGCGGCGTGCACGGCATGCGCGAGCGCGCCCGGCTGCTCGGCGGGCGGCTCACCGCGGGGCCGCGGCCCGACGGCGCCCCCGGCTTCGCGGTCGAGGCGACGCTGCCGTACGAGAACGAGGGAGCCTAGTGGACAGGATCAGAGTGCTGCTGGCGGATGATCAGCGGCTGGTGCGGGCCGGGTTCCGGTCGATTCTCGAGGACGAGGACGACCTGGAGGTGGTCGGCGAGGTCAGCGACGGCGCCGCCGCGGTGGCGGCCTGCCGTGAACTGCGGCCCGACGTGGTGCTGATGGACATCCGGATGCCGGATGTGGACGGGCTCGAGGCGGCCCGGCGGATCGCCGAGGACGAGCGGCTGGGTGAGGTCAAGGTCGTCATCCTGACCACCTTCGACCTCGACGATTACGTGTACGGGGCGCTGCGCGCCGGCGCGACCGGCTTCCTGGTCAAGGACACCGAGCCGGAGGAGCTGATCCACGCGGTGCGGGTCGCGGCCCGCGGTGACGCGCTGATCAGCCCGTCGGTGACGCGGCGGCTGATCGCGGAGTTCGCGGGCCGGGTGAAGGCGCCCGAGCCGTCGCCGCGGCTGAACGCGCTGACCGAGCGGGAGCGCGAGGTGATGGTGCTGGTCGCGGCGGGGCTGACGAACGACGAGATCGCGGCGCGGCTGGTGCTCAGCCCGGCCACGGCGAAGACGCACGTCAGCCGCATCATGACGAAGCTGGGCGTGCGGGACCGCAGCCAGCTGGTGGTGCTCGCGTACGAGACGGGCATGGTCAGCCCCGGCTGGCTGGCGGACTAGGCCGGTCCTGACAACCGCGGGGTACAGCCAGCAACCGCGGGGGTACGGCCCCGCGCCACCCCGCAACCCCCGTGGTACGCCAGGTGCCCTCCGGCGGCCGACGCCCCGGCCCGTAACGCCCCCGCAGCCTCAAGGGCATGAGCACTGACACCCGTACCTCACCCGCGCCACCCGGCGTCTTCTCCCGGCTGGCCGGCTGGTCGCAGCGGCACCGCTGGGGCGCCCTGCTGCTCTGGGTGGTGGTGGTCGCCGCGATCACCGCCGGTTCCCAGGCGGCGGGCAGCGACTACCGCAACGACTTCTCCCTCCCCGGCACCGACTCCCAGGCCGCCACCGACCTGCTCAAGGAGCACGGCGCGGCGCAGGCGGGGGACAGTGTGCAGATCGTCTTCAAGGACGACGACGGGCTCCACGGCGAGCGGGCCGGGGTCGAGCGGATGCTCGGGAAGGTCGCCGACCTGCCGTCCGTGACCGGGGTGCGGAGTCCGTACGAGGACCGCGCCGCCGTGTCCGAGGACGGCACCATCGGGTACGCCACCGTCACCCTCTCCGGCAAGGCGGAGGAGGTGCCCAAGGAGGATGTCGTACGGATCATCGACACCGCGCAGGCGGCGGCCGGTGACGGGCTCGGCGTCGAGCTCGGCGGCGACGCCGTGCGCGGCGCCGTGGAGGAGGAAGGCGGCGCCGCGGAGGGCGCGGGGATGCTGGCCGCGCTGGTCGTGCTGGTGCTGCTCTTCGGCTCGCTGGTGGCGGCGGCGCTGCCGCTGGTGACGGCGCTGTTCGCGGTCGGCGGCGCGATCGGTCTGATCGGGCTCGCGTCCCATGTCTTTACGGTGGCCGACTTCACGCCGCCGATCATGATGCTGGTCGGGCTCGGCGTGGGCGTGGACTATGCGCTGCTGATCTTCTACCGCTACCGGCATGAGCTGATGCGGGGTGCGGAGCCGGCGGCGGCGACGCGTACCGCGCTGGATGCGGCCGGGCGGACGGTCTTCTTCGCCGGCTGCACCGTGATCATTGCGCTGCTCGGGCTGGTGGCGCTGGGGCTCGGGTCGCTGCAAGGTGTGGCGCTGGCGGTGGCGTTGACCGTGCTGGTCACCATGGCGGCCTCGCTGGTGCTGCTGCCGGCGCTGATGGCCGTATTCGGCGGGCGCATTCAGCGGCATGTGCTGAAGCAGGCGGCGAAGGCGGCGGCCAAGGGCAAGGTGGAGGGCGCGCGCTGGCGGCGCCTCGGCGCGGCAGTGCAGCGGCGGCCGCTGCCTGCGCTGCTGGTCGCGGTGGTGGCCCTGGGGGCGCTCGCGGCGCCGGCCGCGGGGATGCGGCTGGGGTTCGCGGACGCGGGCAATGATGCGGCGGACTCGACCGGGCGGAAGGCGTACGACCTGCTGGCGGAGGGCTTCGGGCCGGGCTTCAACGGGCCGCTGATCGTGACCGGTGAGGCCGACGCGGGCGCGGGGCAGGAGCTGCGCAAGGCCCTGGACGCCGCCGACGGCATCGCGGCGACGACCCCGCCGCTGCCGTCCGAGGACGGCTCGCTGACGACGGTGATGGCCTTCCCGGAGACGGCGCCGCAGGACGAGGGCACCGAGCAACTGGTGCACGCGCTGCGCGACGACGTGCTGCCGCCGGTGGCGGACCGTACCGGCGCGGACTTCCTCGTCGGCGGGCCGACCGCCGCCACCCAGGACTTCGCGGATACGGTCGCGGACCGGCTGCCGCTCTTCGTGGCGATCGTGGTGGGGCTTTCCGCGCTGCTGCTGATGGTCGTGTTCCGGTCGGTGCTGATCCCGCTCAAGGCGGCTTTGCTGAACCTGCTGTCGATCGCGGCGGCGCTGGGGGCGATCACGCTGGTGTTCCAGGAGGGCTGGTTCGGGGTGCAGCCGGGGCCGATCGAGGCCTTCATTCCGGTGATGATCTTTGCGATCGTCTTCGGGCTGTCCATGGATTACGAGGTCTTCCTCGTCTCGCGGATCCATGAGGAGTGGGAGCGGACGAGGGATCACTCGTTCGCGGTACGGGAGGGGCTGGCGGCCACCGGCAAGGTGATCACCGCGGCCGCCGCCATCATGATCGTCGTCTTCGCGGCCTTCGTGCTGAGCCCGAGCCGGATGCTGCAGCAGTTCGGGCTGGGGCTTGCGGTGGCGATCCTGCTGGACGCGGTGGTGATCAGGTGCCTGATCGTGCCCGCGGTAATGCAGCTGATGGGGCGGCGGGCGTGGTGGCTGCCCGGGTGGCTGGCGCGGCGGCTGCCGCGGGTGGCGCTGGAGGCGCGGGGGTCGGAGGAGCGCTAGGGCTGGGGCCGGAGGAGCGTTAGGGCTGGGGCTTCTTGAGGATCTCCGTAAGCGCCGCGATGCTCTCCTCGCCCCTCCCCGCCGCCACCGCCCGCTCGAGCAGCTCGTGGAACGGCCGATGCCACGCCACGTCCAGGCCCGCCTCCTTCCCGAGCTCCGCGTCGTGCGCCGCCCCGGCGGCGAAGGTGTTCACGGTCGACAGCGGCTTCCCGTAATCGCCGCTGTCGATCTCCGCGGCCAGGAGCGGCAGGATGGAATTGATCATCTCGAACCACTTCACCGTGAACCGCACCAGCGACGCCGCCTCCAGCCCGCGCGCCTGCAGCGCCGCCGCCCCCTGGAAGAAGCCGACCAGCGCGGGCAGCAGCGTGCCGCCCACCGCCATCTCGTAGAGCGCGGCGAGGTCCGGCTCCGTACCCAGGTACACCGTGTCGCCGCCGAGCACCCGCAGCACCGGCTCGTACTCCGTGAAGGCCTCCCGGTCACCGCCGTAGTAGAGGAGCGTGTCCGCGGCGCCCACCGCGGGCGGGACGTTCTTGATCGCGCCGCCGAGGCAGCGGGCGCCGTGCTCGCGTGCCCACTCCGCCGTGCGGCGGGCGCCTGCCGGGGAGCCGCTGTTGAGGGTGACGAGCGTCCGGCCCGCCAGCGCGGCGGCGGCCGGGGCCAGGGTCGCGAGCGTGGCCTCGTGCGTCGTCAGGCAGGTGATCACCAGCGGGCTCGCGGCCACCGCTGCCGCGGGTGAGTCGGCCACCGTCGCCCCCTTCGCCGCAAGCGGGGCGGCCCGCGCGGCCGTTCTGT
This sequence comes from Streptomyces boninensis, assembly GCF_048572725.1. Taxonomy (NCBI): domain Bacteria; kingdom Bacillati; phylum Actinomycetota; class Actinomycetes; order Kitasatosporales; family Streptomycetaceae; genus Streptomyces; species Streptomyces boninensis. The sequence goes on along the minus strand of NZ_CP183837.1, from coordinate 2,037,894 downwards.
TCCAGACGGTGGTGGGGTGGCCGGCCTCGATGAAGGCCGACGCCAAGGCGCTGCCCATCGCGCCGAGGCCGATGACGGTTACGGGGGTGTGCTGCTGCACGGACATCTGCCGCTCCAGTTCCGGGGATTGGTGATCTCCATGGTCGGCAGGACGCGATACTCTGCGCAAGTACCGACATTTTTGTTCGGTACCCACAGATGTGTAAGTGAGGAGGGTGCGCGCGTATGCGCAAGTACACCTGCGGCTTCGACGCCGCCATCGACGTGATGGGCGGCAAGTGGAAGGGGCTCATACTCTTCTGGCTCGGGGAGGAACGGACCCTGCGGTTCGGCGAGTTGCGGCGCATCGTCGAGGGGATCAGCGAGCGGATGCTCACGCTTCAGCTGCGCGAGCTGGAGGCGGCCGGGCTGGTGCACCGGGAGGTGTACGAGCAGGTGCCGCCCAAGGTGGAGTATTCGCTGACCGACTTCGGACGCTCCCTCGTCGCCGCCCTCATGCCGCTGGGGGAGTGGGGCGAGCAGCACATGGAGCGGCTGGAAGCGCTGCCGTGACCAGGTAAAACTCTGGTAACGGCCACCTGCCGGGGGTTGGTTGAAACTTTCTTCCGGCAGGTCGGAGGGGGTGCCAGTGGTCTGCTCCACTGGCCCAACACGCCGTACATCCACCGCCCTTGACTCACTGGCCCCCCTGGTCACAGTGTGTGCCTCCGTATGCACACGGGGACGACCGCCCAGACCTTGCCGAGGGGAACCCGTCATGACGTCCAGTCAGAAGACCAAGCTCGCGCTCGCGCTCACCGCCGCCGGCGCCTTCAGCTTCGCTCTGCTCGCCCCGGCCGGGGCCGCGAGCGCGGAGGGCGGTGCGACCGAGTGCCCGGCCTACCTCGACTGCGACTGGGTGCCCGCGGCGTACGCGGAGACGCCTGACGGGAATTACGGCAACTACGACACGTCGGAGCGGCCGAAGACCAACAAGATCAAGTACATCGTCCTCCACGACACGGAGGAGACGTACGACGACACCATCAAGATCTTCCAGGACCCGGCCAGACAGGCCTCCGCGCACTACCTGGTGCGGTCCAAGGACGGGCACGTAGCCCAGATGGTCAAGAACAAGGACGTCGCCTGGCAGGCCGGCAACTGGTACATCAACGGCCAGTCCATCGGCATCGAGCAGGAGGGCAAGGCCGCCGAGGGCGCCAAGTGGTACACCCCCGAGCTGTATCGCTCGACCGCCGCGCTGGTGCGCCACCTCGCCGCCAAGTACGACATCCCGCTCGACCGCGAGCACATCATCGGCCACGACAACGTGCCCTCGCTGACCACCGCCAAGATCGCCGGGATGCACTGGGACAGCGGGCCGTACTGGGACTGGAACTACTTCTTCACGCTCCTCGGCAAGCCGACCGTGCCCACCGGCGGCCCGGGCAGCGACCTGGTGAAGATCAACCCGAAGTTCAAGGAGAACATCCAGGCCATCCGCGACTGCGAGCAGAACGTCGACCTGCCCGCCCAGCCGTCGAGTCTGCTCCCGATCTACACCGCGCCCTCCACGGATGCCGCCCGCCACTCCGACCCCGGCGAGCACCCCGACGGCGGCGCCGGGACCAACTGCGCGCAGGACACCGGCGCGTGGGTCAGCAGCGGCATGAGCTTCGTCGTCGCCGAGCGCAAGCCCGGGTGGACGGCGGTGTGGTACCAGGGTGAGAAGGTGTGGATCAAGACGCCGGCGGGCCAGCGGGTCCTCACGCCGCAGTCGGGGTACGTGGTCAAGCCGAAGGCGGGGAAGGAGAGCGTGCCGGTGTACGGCGGTGTGTACCCGGAGAAGGGTGAGTACCCGGCGGACATGGCCGATGAGGAGAAGGCGACCTCGGAGGCATTGCCGTACACCCTCAAGCCGGGGCAGGCGTATGCGGGTGGCGGGACGGCGCCCAACGGCTACTACTACGCCCCGACCTTTGACTCGTCCAAGCCGTACGACCACACCTTCTTCCCGGGCGCGACGAAGTACGTGACCGTGCAGATCGGGAGCAGGATTGGCTTCGTGAAGCGGGATGATGTGGACATTGTGCGCGAGCGCTGAGCGCGTCTCATCTCACAGCGGGAATCTTCACGGGCCCGCAGGGGTTGGGAACGTACATGGGTATGTACGAATGGGACCCCCGCGGGCTCGCCGCAGTCGATGCCGTCATCGAGCACGACTCCGCCGGCCTGGTCATGCTGTATCACTTCGACGGCTTCATCGACGCCGGCGAGACGGGCGAGCAGATCACCGAGCGGCTGCTCGACGCCCTCCCCCATGAGACCGTGGCCCGCTTCGACCACGACCGCCTGGTCGACTACCGGGCTCGACGCCCCCTGATGACCTTCCAGAGCGACCGCTGGGCGGACTATGACGTCCCGGTCCTCGAACTGCACCTGATGCGCGACGCCACCGCCGCGCCCTTCCTCCTGCTCACCGGCCCCGAGCCGGACGTCGAGTGGGAGGCCTTCGCCGCCGCCGTCCGCGAGATCGTGGAGCGGCTGCAGGTCCGCCTCTCCGTGAACTACCACGGCATCCCCATGGGCGTCCCGCACACCCGCCCCGTCGGCATCACGCCGCACGGCAACCGCACGGACCTCATGCCCGGCCACAAGTCGTACTTCGACGAGGCCCAGGTCCCCGGCAGCGCCATGTCCCTGGTGGAGTACCGGCTGGGCCAGGCCGGACACGACGTCCTCGGCGTCGCCGCCCATGTGCCGCACTACCTCGCCCGCTCCGGCTATCCGGACGCCGCGCTGACCGTGCTGGAGTCCATCACCTCCGCCACCGGCCTCGTCCTCCCCGGCATCGCCCACTCGCTGCGCGCGGACGCGCTCCGGGTGCAGAACGAGATCGAGCGGCAGGTGGAGGAGGGCGACGAGGAGCTGACGTCGCTGGTCAGCGGCCTTGAGCACCAGTACGACGCGGTCGCGGGCGGCGAGAGCCGGGAGAACCTGATCGCGGAGCCGGCCGATCTGCCATCGGCGGATGAGCTTGGCCAGGAGTTCGAGCGCTTCCTGCGGGAGCGGGAAGAGGGGTAGCGCGCGGGGAGGGCCGAAGCCGCCGCCGATAGGCTGCCCCGCATGCTGAAAGTGGGACTGACCGGGGGCATCGGCTCCGGCAAGAGCGAGGTGTCGCGGCTGCTCGGCTCGTACGGGGCCGTGATCATCGACGCCGACAAGATCGCCCGGGAGGTCGTGGCGCCCGGCACGCCGGGGCTGGCCGCGGTTGTCGCCGAGTTCGGCGAGGGGGTGCTGCAGCCGGACGGGTCCCTGGACCGGCCGCAGCTCGGCACCATCGTCTTCGCCGACCCCGACCGGCGCGCGGCGCTCAACGCGATCGTCCACCCCCTCGTCGGCGCCCGCTCGGCCGAGCTGGAGGAGGCCGCCGGGGCGGATGCGGTGACCGTCCATGACGTGCCGCTGCTCGCCGAGAACGGGCTCGCGCCGCTGTATGACCTCGTGATCGTGGTGGATGTCGCGCCCGAGACCCAGCTGGACCGGCTCGTACGGCTGCGCGGCATGGCCGCGGACGAGGCCCGCGCCCGGATGGCCGCTCAGGCCACGCGGGAGGAGCGGCTGGCGGTCGCGGACATCGTGATCGACAACGCGGGGACGCTGGAGCAGCTGCGGGAGCGGGTCGCCGGGGTGTGGGCGGAGCTTGTGGCCAAGGCGGGGCGCGGTTCGCCGGGCGAGGCGTAGCGGGGAATACCGGCGGGCAAGATCTCGTTGGCTGGACTGAGCGCGATGGAAAGGAGCTCAGCCGTGCCCCAGAACGCCCGTACCCCCGAGACCGACGTCGTCGACTTCCGGGCCGCCGAGCTGCTCCTGGACGTACGGGACCCGCAGGGTGCCGTGAAGCTCCTGGACCCGATCATCGAGAACCACCCGGAGCAGCTCTCCGTGCGCCTGCTCCGCGGCCGCGCGTACTTCCTCTCGGCGCAGCTGCGCCGGGCGGAGGCGGACTTCCGCGTGATCGTGGAGCGCGAGCCCGACAATGCGTACGCCCACTATGTGCTGGGCCGCACCCTGGAGCGGGGCGGCCGAGACGACGAGGCCCGACCGCACTTCCGCCTGGCGGCGGCGCTGGATCCGCGGCCGGACTTCTGGGAGGCCGCCGGGTTCGGCGACTGACTGGCGCGGGGGCCGGGGACGGAGTTCCGCGACACCACCGAAAAAACGCTGTGGCCGGCTGCTGCTCGGTGCTGGGTTTTTTCGGCGGCGTCGCTCCACTCCGTCCCCTCGTCGCGTCGGCGGCCTCCGTGGTCTCCTGGTCGCATGATGACCACCATTCCGTACGAGGCGATGGCTGTGCCCGCCGAGGAAGCGGCAGCGCGCAGCCGCGAGTTCCACGCGACCATGGCACGCCGCCGCACCGTCCGCGACTTCTCGTCGCGGCCCGTACCGGACGACGCGATCGAATGGGCGGTCCGTACCGCTGCCACCGCCCCGAGCGGGGCGAATGTGCAGCCCTGGCGCTTCGTCGTGATCACCGACCCGGCGCGCAAGCGGCGGCTGCGGGAGGCGGCCGAGGCGGAGGAGCGGGAGTTCTACGGGCGGCGGGCGTCGGAGGAGTGGCTGGAGGCGCTGGCGCCGCTCGGGACCGACTGGCATAAGCCGTTTCTGGAGACGGCGCCTGCGGTCATCGTCGTCTTCGAGGTGCACAAGGGGCCGCAGTCGCCGCGGCCTTACTACACCAAGGAGTCGGTCGGCATCGCCGTCGGGCTGCTGCTCGCCTCGCTGCACCAGGCCGGGCTCGCCACGCTCACGCACACGCCGAGCCCGATGCGCTTCCTCAACGAGGTGTGCGAGCGGCCGGCCGAGGAGCGGGCGTCCTATGTGATCCCGGTCGGGTACGCCGCCGAGGACGCGCGGGTGCCCGATATCCGGCGGAAGGAGCTGGACGAGGTTCTGGTGCGGCTCTGAGGCTGCTGCTACGTTGACGGGCGGAACGATAGAAAGCGCTTGCACAGTCCGTCAGTTGCCCCTTCGAAAGGCGGTAGCAGTCTTGAACGGCAAGCCCCTTCCCCGTCGCCGTACCCTCCTCACCGCCGCGCTCGGCGCGGCCTCCCTCGCTGCCCTGCCCGCCCGCGCGGCGGCCGCCGAGGCGCGGACCCGGCGCATCCCGCCCGGCGGCATCGGCATGCACCTGTACACGATGCGCACCCCGCTCGCCGCCGACTACCCCGGCACCCTGACCGCCCTCGCCGACATCGGCTACGCCACGGTCGGCGTCAGCGGCCGCTTCGGCAACACGCCCGCGCAGATCCGCGGTTGGGCCGACGCGGCCGACCTGCGGATCGTCCTGGAGCACGTCTCGTACGACATCGTGGCGGGTGCCGGGCTGCCGCAGGCGCTCGACGACGTCCGCACGCTGGGCGGCCAGTGGATCGTCGTGCCGAGTCTGCCGTCCGCGCTGCACTCGCCGGCCGGCTACCGGGAGGCGGCGCGGGTCTTCAACCGGGCGGGCGCGGCGGCGCGCGACGCCGGGCTGAAGCTGCTCTTCCACAACCACGGCGGCGACCATGAGACGGTCGACGGCGAGGTCTTGTACGACATCCTGCTGGCCGAGACCGACCCGCGGCTGGTCGGCTTCGAACTCGACCTGTACTGGGCGGTCAAGGGCGGCGCCGACCCCCGCGACCTCTTCCTCGGGCATCCGCGGCGCTTTCCCGCCCTGCATGTGAAGGACATGGCGCCGGACGGGAGCTTCGAGGACGTGGGGTCAGGGGTGCTGGACTTCCCGCGGATGTTCGAGGCGGCGGACACGGGTGGCGTACGGCAGTGGCTGGTCGAACATGATTCTCCGGCCGACCCGTTCGCCACCGCCCGTAACAGCTACGACTACCTGTCGACCGTCCGCTATTGCCCGTAGGGCGGCAATTAACCGGAAGGCGGCCTTGGCGGTCGTCCGGGATACTGATCGCCATGGATGAGGTCGAAGTCGTCGCCGCCCATCACGAGTGCGCGACCCTGCGCGTCGGCGACGTATTCCTGAAGGTGGACGGCGACCAGGCGCGTTCCGACCACGAGGTCGAGGCGATGAGCCTGGCGCGGGTGCCGACCCCGGAGGTGCTGTGGCGCAAGCCGCCGGTGCTTGCGCTCGCGGCGCTTCCGGGGGCGCCGATCGCCCGGCTCGGCGAGCCCTCGGCCTCGCCGGCGGCGGCGTGGGTCGCGGCGGGTGCGGCGCTCAGGAACCTGCATGAGACGCCGCTGCCGGACTGGCCCGGGCGGGCGGGGCGGAGCGTCGATGCGCTGGTGGCGGAGCTCGACGCCGAGTGTGCGCGGCTGGTGGCGGGTGATCTGCTGCCCGCTGATCTGGTCGCCCGTAACCGGGAGGTCGCGGAGGCCGTGCTGCGGCCGTGGACGCCGGTGTTCACGCATGGGGACCTGCATGTGGCGCACCTGTTCGTCGAGGGTGACGAGGTCAGCGGCATCATCGACTGGACCGAGGCGGGGGCGGGCGATGCGCTGTACGACATCGCCACGCTGGCGCTCGCGCATCAGGAGCATCTCGCGGACCTGGTCGCTGGTTACGGCACTGACGTCGACCTGGACGTGATCCGCGGGTGGTGGTCGCTGCGCAGTCTGCTGGCGGTGCGGTGGCTGGTCGAGCATGGCTTTGACCCGTTTACGCCTGGTGGTGAGGTCGACGTGCTGAAGGCGCGGATGTGAGGCGTCATGAGCGGAGGCCCAGCAGCGGCGCCGCCGCTCGGCAGCGGGTCGGGCTGCTGAGGACGTCGGTGCTGTCGACGGCCTGGTCGATGGCGCCGGTGAGGGAGCCGACGGTGTCGTGGCGTAGGCCTTGGCGCTCGATGTGGGTGCGTACCTCGGGGTCGGTGACCGTGCTGGTCAGCGCCGGGACGAAGCGGCCGGCGTCGAGCACGCGGACGTCCCGGTCGTAGAACTGCCGTGGTGCTGGGTCGACTTCGGGTGCGAGGCCGAGCGCGTTGGTGGCGGCGGCGAGGTCGGCGGCGGCCGTGCAGACGGCGGCTTCCCGCTCGCGCCAGGTGGGGGCCGCGAGGGCGGCGTCGAGGTGCGGGCCGATGCGGGGGGCGAGGGGGAGGCGGGCGAAGGCGGTGCCCAGCCATTTGCTGTACGGGGCCCATCGCCGGTCGATGAGGAAGGCCAGCCGCATCAGCTCCCGTACCAGCCGGGCGGCCACGATGGCGCTGCCGCGCTCGTCGCCGACGCCGCCGGTGCGGCCGATGAAGGCCTCCTCCTGGGAGACCTTGAGCCAGGCGGCGGCGAGGACGTAACGCCAGACGTCGTCCGGATACCAGCGGAGGGTCTCGCGGCGGTTCCGCAGTTCGCCGTCCGGGTCGGCGAAGACGGCTCCGGCGGTGAGGGTGGCGAACTTCTGGGTGGGGGTGAGGAGCCAGTCGGCGAGGGTCAGTCTGCCGGGTTCGCCGGGGTCGACGGCGATCTCGCGGCGGAAGAAGCTCGCCGCGGTCGTCACCTCGACGTGGTGCTGTGGTTGGGCGCCGGGGACGTCGGCCTGTGCGTACCAGACCGGATGGCCGCCGAACTCCGGCGGCAGCTCCTGGAGCGCGGCTTCGACGGGCGCCGGGTCTGCTCCGGTCGGCAGGAACAGCTGCAGTCGCGGCCCGAAGTTGTGATCGGTGGAGACGGCGTCGTCGAAGCCGAGCACCTCGGAACCCGACCCGAGCAGCGCTGCCGCGTGCGGGATGCCCGTCCTGGTGACGAGCGGCGCGACCGCGTCCGCGTAGAAGCGGCGGGCCAGGTCGAGGCCGGGGGTGGAGATCATGGGGGTAGCGTACGAAAGATGGGGTCTGGATCTTGGTGAATTTTGCGGCGATCTCCTGGGAGCGGCTGGCGGTGGAGCTGGCCGAGCGGGCCGCCGGGGTGACGCCTGCGGATGGGGCGGCTCGGGTGCGGGTGGCCGTGGACGGGGCGCCCGGGGCCGGGGGCGGGGAGCTTGCGGGGCTGGTGGCCGAGGAGTTGCGGGTGCGGGGGCGGGCCGCGGTGGTGGTGGCGGCCGAGGGGTTTCTGCGGCCGGCTTCGCTGCGGCTGGAGTGGGGGAAGCGGGATGCCGATGCGTATTACGACGAGTGGCTCGATGTCGGTGCGCTGTGGCGGGAGGTCTTCGGGCCGCTGGAGGCGGGTGGGAGCGGGCGGGTGCTGCCCGATCTGTGGGATCCGGTGGCGGATCGGGCGACGCGGAGTCCGTATGTGGAGGTGCCTGAGGGTGGGGTGGTGATTCTGGAGGGGGCGCTGTTGCTGCGGCACTGGTTTCCGTTTGATCTGGCGGTGCATTTGCGGCTGTCCGAGGGGGCGCTGGCGCGGCGGGTGCCGGAGGAGTTGCGGTGGGCGCTGCCTGCCTTTGCGCGGTACGAGGCCGAAGCGGCGCCGGGGGAGGCGGCGGATGCGGTGGTGCGGGCCGACGATCCGCGGCGGCCCGCCTGGTCGGGTTGGGCTATTGGCGGTTGAGGGTGCGGGCGGCGCCGGCGGCGACGGTGGTGGCGAGGATCCAGCCGGCGGAGGTCAGGATGAACGCGAACCACTGATAGCCGCCCTCGGCCGCATAGGCGCTGTCCTGGCCGAAGCTGACCAGGGGGAGCAGCAGGTCGAGGGTGTAGTAGACGGGGTTGAAGTCCGGGGCCTTGTGCGGCTCCAGCGGGGGCGGCTGGGCGATGGCGAAGACGGTCACGCCGAGGACGAGGAGGCCGATGAGCCAGGCGAGGGCGCGGGCCGGGTTGTACCCGTAACCGACGGTCGAGTCCTGGAGCAGGCCCCAGGCGCGGGCCGGTCGGGGGAGCTGGCGGCGGCGGGCGCGCTGCTTGGCGAGGAGGATGCGGCGGGCCTCGTCCTCGTGGCCGAGGCGGCGGTACGTGGCGGCGAGCTGTTCGTACGGCTGCGGGTGGTACGTGTCGTCGGTGGCGTCGCGGTCGAGCCAGGGGATGCGTTCGGCGGCGGTGAGCGGGGTCTCCAACTGGTCGTAGACGGCGCCGTCGAGGCGGATGCTCGTGGGCCAGGCGGCGGGGTCGTCGCGGAGGACGCCGAGCGCGACGTGGCGCAGGTCGATCTCGCCGGGCGGGGCCGTGGTGATGCGCAGGTCCAGCTCGCGGGCGTGGAGGTGGCGCAGGGAGAGGGCGGTGTCCGGGCCGGTGAGGCGGGCGCCGTTGAGGATGACGCGGCTGGGGGTCTCGGCGCCGGCCAGCCGGATCTCGCCGTCGGCGGTGAAGCGGTGGTCCAGCACGATGTCGGCGCCGATGTGGGCGCCGGGAGCGTCCAGGGTGCGGCCGCCGGGGTTGGTCAGGTGCGCCGCGCGGAGGAAGAGGGTGCCGGTCACGTCGGCGCCGCGGAGGCTGAGGGCACCCTCGGCGTGGAGGCGGTAGGCGGTCAGGTCGACGCCGACATGGATGCGCACGGCATCGAGGGCCGTGCGGCCGCTCGCCTGCGGGAGGCCGTCGGCGTGGTCGGGGGCGTGGATGCCGCCGGTGCCGAGCAGGCGGGTCTCGCGGAGCTGGACGCTGCCGCCGATATGGGCGCTGCGCAGAGAGACGCTGCCGTGTACGGTCATGCCGCGCAGCAGCAGGTCGTTCTCGACCTGCATGCGGTCGGCGTGCAGCGCGTCGCCGTCGGTGGCGGTCAGGTGCGCCTGGTTGAGGATCAGGGCGCCGGAGATCCGGGCGCCGACGAGCCGCACCTCGCCCAGCGAACGGCAGCCCGTCAGCCGCAGGTTGCTGTCGACCTGCGCATGCGAGGCCAGCAGCCCCGCCAGCCGCGAGCCGGAGAAACTCAGCTGCCGGGTGCGGGCCCCGTACATGCTCACCCGCTCGTCGAACCAGCACCCCTTGAGCCGCAGATTGTGCTCGAATTCGGTGTTGTCGAGATCCAGCTGCCCCGTGATCCGCGCCCCGATGATGCTGATCCCTGCCGCCCGGCCCGGCTCGGGCTCGCGGGCGCCGAGCAGCAGCGCGGATATCACCTCGGCGCGGATGGTGCGCTCGCGTCCCCAGCCGGCACCGGCGGCTGCTGGGCCGTCGGTGGTGGGGTCGTCCGCGGTGGGGTCGTCCGCGGCCGGGTCGCCGCTGCGCAGATCGACATCACTCGCCGTCCCGAACGCCTCCCACAACCGCCGCTCAGGCCCCGTAAGTTCCTCGGGCAGCACGCCCCCACCCTCCCCCTGGCTGTTCGTATGCCTCGTGGCGGAAACTAAATCAGATCATCGAAGTCGAAAGGCCGTCGAGTCCAAGCCACCGACCAGCGCGTCGGAGAGATGGTTTTCGGCTATCTCTTCGGGTAGCGTCAACGGCCAGCGTTTGCCGCCGATCGTCGGCCGACCGGGGGCGGGCAAACTGTGACCTCGAAGTGCCGGTTCGACTCCGGCCCGTGCCTCTCCCATGGCGCGGTTGCGTAATGGCAGCGCACGAGGGCACCAGCACGACCCGCTTCCCTGATGCAGGCCGACGTGCGCATTTGGGCGGCAACATGGGGCTCGGAGGCCTACCGCCTCCGGGTCCCGCTCAGGTACCCGGGCGGTGGGTGCCGGCGTCGTCCTCGCCGGCATCCTTGCCCGGGTACTCGTCGTCCAGCGGGTGGTACGGCGGCACGTCCGGGCCGGGCTGATAGTGCGCGCCCTGGCGTATGCGGCGGCGGACCACCGCGATGTCCACGGCGGCCGCGGCCGCCAGGACGCCGCAGGCCGTGGCCCAGCCGGGGCGGTCGGTCAGGGCGAAGGCGATGGTGCCGCCCAGCGTCCACAGCAGGCCCCACAGGGCCAGCCAGAAGCGCATCCGCAGCGGGCTGCGGGCATGCGCGGGCTCATCGCCGCTGCGCGTCAGATGTGGCCTTTTCGGCCTGGTCGTCGGCATGGCAATGCATCTCCTCCCTCCAGCATGCGCCTTTACGGGACGGATACGCGACTGCTCAGCGAGCGCTCGGCAAAACCTCTCAGCGAGCGATCGAAAGCAGCCAGCCGGCTATGCCGTACTCCCCGCGGGCGGCGGCCTCGCGCATGCCCTGCGCATCCGCCTCCGCCTCGGATTCATCCGGGTCGGCGGCGGCGAGGCCGAGCCGCAGCTCGGCCGTCTCGAGCTCATCGACAACGTCGTGGTAGTCCATGCCGGGAAAGCTACAGCGCCCCACTGACAATCGGCCCTGACCTGCGCATATCTGCCCGCAGCAGAGTTCCCGGCCCGGTCGGTGCGGGCTGCGTACGGTGGGGTGCATGGCGATGACGGAGACGCAGACGATCACCGGCACGGCGGCGGGGGTGCCGTACACGGCGCTGCCGCCCGCGGGCGGCCCGCACGGCAGCACCGGCCACGCAGGCACCCCTCCCACCCCCGCCCCCCTCATCGTGACCTGGCACATGCTCGACGCCCCTCGCACCGACGCCGCCTTCGCGGCCGCACTGCCCATGGCCGCCGTCCCCGCCTGGCGGGTGCACCTCGGCATGCCCATGTGCGGCGCGCGGATGGTCGACGGCCGCCTCGACGCCGTCCTCGAGCTCATCCACCAGGACCCCTTGATGGCCTATCTGGCCCCGTTCCTCCGCCAGGCCGCCGACGAATTCCCCGCCGCGCTGACCGCCCTGCGCGAGCAACTGCCGGTCGACGACGGGCCGATCGGCATCCTGGGCGCCTCGCTCGGCGGCGGCGTGGCGCTGGAGGTGCTGGACCGGGGGCAGATCCCGGTACGGGCGGCCGCGCTGGTCAATCCGGCGGTACGGATCAGGTCCGCCGTCGAACTGATCGAGGACAGCTCGGGCCGGACCTACCCGTGGACCCCGGAGTCCCGTAAGACCGCCGATGACCTGGACTTCGTCGCCCGGGCTCAGGAAGGAGTGGCAGCGCAGCCGCCGTTGCTGCTGGTCAGCGGTGAGCTCGACCATCCGGGGCTGCGGACGGACGCGGCGGCGCTGGTCGATGAGCTGCGCGCCCAGTACGCGCACCCGGACGACGTCGAGCTGGCGACCGTACCCGACCTCGCGCACGCGCTGGCCGACGAGCCCGGCCTCGAGCCGGCCCTCCAACGACCCGTAACCAAGGCGGTCGACGGCCTGCTGACGCAATGGTTCACGCACCGGCTAAGCACCACTAGGCAGCCCTAAGGGCCCAGACACCAGCACCTTAGGCGCCGACCCCCACCCCCGACCTCCGAACTAAGGCGCCCGCCTCCCAGAGATGAGGCAGTCGCCCGATGTGGCGCACCCCCCTGGCAGAGGAGATTAGAAGCACGCCAAGGGAAGAGCACAACACCACACAGGGAGACACCAAAATGTTCGAGTACGAGATGCACCAGGCCCGCGCCAACGACCTGCACCGCAAGGCCGCCGCCGAGCGCCGCTCCGCGCAGGCCGCCCGCCGCGCCCGCTCCGAGCGTCGCTTCGCCCTCGCCGGCCGCCGCGCCGCAGGCGAGCGCCGGCACTGGGCGAAGGCCGCCTGAGCCGGTCACGGGCCCGCGCCCGCCGCGCTTGACCAAGCCGGTAGCGTACGGCCCGTGACCGAATCGATCAGCCCGCAGCACCGCGACGATGCCGCCGATGACGCGAATCCGGGCCGCTACGGCCCGGGCGCGACGGTGGAGATACAGCCGAAGCGCGTAGGCCCGGTCCGTACCTCCTACGCCCCCGACTACGACGGCGATCCGGACCCCGGTGAGATCGTCTGGACCTGGGTTCCGTACGAGGAGAACGACGGCCGCGGCAAGGACCGCCCCGTTCTCGTCGTCGCCCGCGAACCGGCCGGCACGCTGCTGGCCGTCCAGCTCTCCAGCAAGCGCCACGACGACGACCGCGAGTGGGTCGCCCTCGGCTCAGGCCCCTGGGACCGCTCAGGCCGCGACTCCTGGGTCGACCTCGACCGAGTCCTCCGCGTCCACCCCGCCGGCATGCGCCGCGAGGCCTGCGCCCTGGACTGCCAGCGCTTCCACCGCGTGGAACACCGCCTTCGGCTGCGCTACGGCTGGAGCTGATCCGCCGGCCAGGACACCGCGAGCTACGCCGGCACCACGGCCGTCACCGTGATCTCCACGAGCTGCCCGGGATACCCGAGCACCGACACCCCCAGCAGCGTCGAGGTATGCGGCCCCCCGCTCAGCCCGGAGTCCCGCACCACCTCCCAGACCCGCGTCAGCGCGGCGGACTCCGTGCCCACGACGTAAACGCTGCTGGCCACGACGTGCTCCAGGCCGCTGCCGATCGCGGCCAGCGCCTCCGCCACGTTCGCGATGACCTGCCGCGCCTGCGCCTCGGGGTCGCCCTCGCCGACCAGCTTCCCTTCCGGATCGAGCGGCACGCCGCCCGCCAAGAAGGCGAGGCGCTCGCCCGCCTCCACGATGGCGGTGTGGGAGTAGCCGGGCGGCGGGAAGAGGGCGGGGACTGTGGTGAATGCCGGCATTAAGTGCGCTCCGGGTGTGGATGGGATGGGGGCAGGGGCGCGGTTTGCGCGGTCGCGCCATTGCGGCGATCTTTGCTGGCGCGCCCCTGCCGGCGCATCCGGTTTTCCCGGGGTCAGGCGTTCTGTGCCTCCTCGTACAGCTTCTGCGCGTCCGCCCCGAAGTACGGGCCGAACATCATCGTCGGGAGGAAGTTGTACTTGAAGCTGTTCACCGACGACTGCAGCCCCGTGCCCGCAACCTCGTCGAACTTGGTGAACCAGGGACCGCCGCTCGACCCGCCCGTCATATCGCAGTTGAGGCCGTGGTCCTGGGAGAGCAGGAAGTCCTTGCTCGTGCGGCCGCTGCAGTAGATGAGCTTCTCGCCGTCGTACGGGGACGCGGCCGGGAAGCCGAAGGCGTACATGTCGACGTTGTAGCCGGTGTTGAAGGCCACGCCCTGCGCGCCGGTGACGTCCGTGAGCTGCTTGCCGTCCAGCGGGTTCACGACCGCCGCGCCGACGTCGTAGTTCAAGTCCTCGCTCGCCGACCACTGCGGCGTGGAGAGCGTCTTGGCGGCCGTCCACTTGCCGAGCGGCGCCTGGCCGTCGTGGTAACCGGGGACGAAGACCCAGTCCTTGTGCCAGGCGCCCTCCATCTTCACGCAGTGGCCCGCGGTGAGGACCGTGGACTTGTTGGCGCTGGTCACGGCATTGCCGGAGCAGGAGGCCGTGCGGCCCTGGTAGGTGAAGAAGACGCGGCCCGAGGTCTGCACCACCTTGCCGTCACCCGTCCATGGTCCGCCGCCCTCGGGCAGCGCCTTGGGGGAGGTGGGCGGGATCAGCTTCTTGGCGCTCTCACGGACCTTGGCACCCAGGTCCGCGGCATCGGCCGGGAGCAGATCGAGCGGCTGGGCGGAGCGCATGCGCTCCGGTGACCAGAAGGACGAGAGGGATTTCGAGTTGTTCGTCGCCTGGTGCGACGCATCGTGCGACCAGGGCGATGGCGCCGCGCCCGCCGGGGCTGCGGAGGCCACCGCCCCGCCTATGAGCGCGCCGACCGCCGCCAGCGAAGCGGCTATCCGGCCGGTACGGGCACGCCGGCGCACCGGCTGCCCGTGTGGGTTGTCGTTCACGCGGACTCCTTCTGCCCTTACGGGTGGGGACGTGTGCAGAGGTGTTGCGTGCCTAGGTGCATGCCTGCCGAGGTACGCCAGGTGCCCGGGCAAAGTGGTTCTGCCCACTGTGAGTTGTCGTGCACGCGTAGAGTGCCACTAATGAGACTGGCTGTCAGGAGGGCGCTGCACGCTCGGACTTACGAGCCGCGCCGCCCCCGTTCGGCGGCCGTCCGCCCACCGTCGTCACCGCCAGCGCCCCCGCCCGGCAGCCCGCTTTCGCGGCCTCCTCCGGCCTCGCGCCGGCCGTGCAGGCCGCCAGGTAACCGCCGTTGAAGGCATCGCCCGCGCCCGTCGAGTCCAGCGCGCTCGCCCGCGGCGCCCGGACCCGTACAGGAGGAGGCCCGAAAGCCACCACCGCCCCCGCCCCGCCCAGCGTCACCACCGCCGTCCCATGCGCGGCGGCCAGCGCGGATGCCGCCTCCGCCGGGTCGTCCAGCCCAGTCAGCAGCGTCGCCTCCGCCGCATTCGGCAGCAGCACGTCCGCGTCGCGGATTGCCGCCGCGAAGGCCCGTACGCCCAACTCCTCGATGAAGCCGGTCGAAGCCGGGTCCACGCTCACCGGCACGCCGCGCTCATGTGCGGCCGCCGTGGCCAGGGCCGCCAGGGCGCGGCCGTTCGGGCTGAAGTAGAGGTAGCCGGAAAGGTGGACGCGGGTCACGTCCCGCAGGAGCTCGGCCGACCAGTCGTCCGGGCCCGCGCGGAAGGCGGCGCCGCTGTCCGTCAGGAAGGAGCGCTCCGCCGCCGGATCCGAGCCGTCCACCAGCGCGATCACCGTCCCGGTCGGCGCCTCGGGATCCACCACCACGTGCGGCTCCACCCCGGCGCGCCGCAGCTCCGCCCGGTGCCAGTCCGCGGCGTCCGCGCCCGCCCGTGTCAGCAGGCGCACCCGCGCGCCGCAATGCGCCGCCCAGGCAGCGCAGTTCGCGCCCGCCCCGCCCGGCAGCAGCGCGATCCGGGCCGCCGTGTCGGTGCCGCGGGCGAGCGGCTTGTCGTGCCGGGCCACGACGTCGGTGATGACGTCGCCGACGACCAGCAGCACCCCGTCACGCCCTCGCGCAGTGCGCCGCCGCGATCTCCCCCGCGAGCCGCACATTTCCCCGTACCGCCGCCAGATTCGCCTCCAGCGACGCGCCCGCCGTGTGCTCCGTCAGATACGCCAGCAGATACGGCGTCACCGCCTGCCCCGTCACGCCCTCGCGCTCCGCCGCCGCCAGGGCGCCGGCCAGCACCCGGTCGTGGAGCGCGGGGTCGAGCTGCTCGGCCTCCGCCACGGGATTGGCCACGATCAGCGCCGATGGCGGCCCGTCGAGCGCGTCCTGCGCGTCGATCACCGCGGCCGCCTCCGCCGGCGTCGACACCGTCCAGTCCACCGGCTCGCCGGACGTACGCAGATAGAAGCCGGGGAATTCCGCCGTCCCGTACCCGACCACCGCCACCCCCAGCGTCTCCAGACGCTGCAGTGTCGCCGGTACGTCCAGGATCGACTTCACGCCCGCGCACACCACCGCGATCCGGGTCCGCGCCAGCAGCCCCAGGTCGGCCGACTCGTCCTGCACCGACACCCAGTCCCGGTGCACGCCGCCGAGCCCGCCGGTCGCGAAGACCCGGATGCCCGCGCGGGCCGCGAGGAACGCCGTCGCCGACACCGTCGTCGCCCCGCTCGCGCCCAGCGCCGCCGCCGGGGCGAGGTCGCGGGTGCCGAGCTTGCGGATGCCGTCGTCGTACGCGACCCGGTCGAGCTCCGCCTTCGTCAGGCCGACGCGCGGCTCACCGTCGAGTACGGCGATGGTGGCGGGGACCGCGTCCGCCGCGCGGACCAGCGATTCGAGCTCGGCCGCGACCTCCGCATTGCGCGGGCGCGGCAGGCCGTGGGCGATGATCGTCGACTCCAGGGCGACCACGGGCGTGCCGCCCGCGAGCGCCTCGCGCACCTCGTCCGTAAGCCTCAAGTGTCCACCCTCTACGTGTCGTACGGCCCGTTCTACGTGTCGTACAGCCCGTCCCACGGCTCATGAAAGCCGAGCCCGTCCGGGTAGAACTCTGCCCAGTCCGGCTCGTCGCCATCATGCTTCTCGGTCACCAGGCCGAAGCGGATGCCGTCCACCACGACCTCGAAGGGCCGGATGGCGATGTCGCCGAACTCCAGCCCCGCCAGGGAGTCGAGCTGGTCCTCCAGCCGCTTGTCGAGCGCGCCGTCCGCGGGCAGCCCGGGACCCGGCGTCCAGATGTCGGAGTCGAGGTGCGCGCCGTCGGCGGCGAAGCGGTGCAGGACCACGTACCAGCGGCGATGTTCGTGCCAGTCGGGGCCCATGGTGTAGTCGGGCGGATAGGCCGCCGTGATCGAGGCGAAGAACTGGCCGCCGGCGAACCGGCCGATGTTCTCCGTGCGGTAGCCCGGTTCGTAACGTATCGGGATGACCTCGGGAATGGGCATGGGCCCGACCCTAAGGGGTGAGCGCGGTACGGGATCAAGGGGCCCGGTCGGCGGGCCCGTCCGGCAGCAGCGCCAGGTACTCCGGCGGCACCGCCGCCACCAGCCACACGCCATTGGCGCTGGTACGGAACGCGTGCCCGGCCGCCTGCATCCGCCCCGCCGCCACCGTCAGCACGACCGGCTTCCCGCGCCGCCCGCCGACCTTACGGGCCGTCGCCACGTCGGCGGACAGGTGGACGTCGTGCCGCGCCATGGGGCGCAGGCCATCCTTCATGATCAGCCCCACCACCCGCGACACGGTGCCGTGGTACAGGACTTCGGGCGGCTCCGCCGGCTCGTATCCCAGGTCCACGGCGATGCTGTGGCCCTGGCTGGCGCGGATGCGGGCGCCGGTGGCGTCGAAGGCGAAGCGGCGCTTGTCGTTACGGGTGACGACCTCGTCGAGCTCGGCGCGGGTGACGCGGCGGCCGCGCGCGGCCAGTCCGGCGAGGAGGGCGTCGACGTCGGCCCAGCCGGCCTCGTCGAGGGTGACGCCGAAGCGTTCCGGCTCGTGGCGCAGGCAGAGGGAGAGGGTCTTCGAGACGCGTATCAGGCGCCGGTTGTCCATTTCTCCTGGGGTGTTGTGGGTGTTTTCGGTATTCATTTGCCCTTGAGGGTACGGGCCGGTCGGCCGCGCATGCGCGCGAATTTCGGTGCGGGCGCCTACGGTCGGCGTATGACGCGTCCCGATCTGCCGCTGCTGATGCTCGACGTGGACGGGCCGCTCAACCCGTGGGCGGCGCCCGAGTGTCCGCCCGGCTACCAGACCTACCTCGTCACCGGCCTCCAGGTCGGCGACCTGCACGTGTGGCTCAACACCGGGCACGGGGAGCGGCTGCAGCGGCTGCCGTACCACCTGGTGTGGGCCACGACGTGGATGCATGAGGCGAATGTCGTGATCGGCGGCCGCGCGCTCGGGCTGCCGACGCTCGATGTGATCGAGTGGACCGGGATGCATCTGCCGGATCCGGACGGCCTGTACTGGAAGACGCGGCAGATCGCGGCGTGGGCGGGCGGGCGGCCGTTTGCGTGGGTGGACGACGAGATCGGGGATGCGGACCGGGAGTGGGTGGCCGAGCATTACGACGGGCCGGCGCTGCTGCACTGGGTCGATCCGCGGGTGGGGCTGGTGGAGGCGGACTTCGTGGCGCTGGAGGAGTGGGCGGGCGGGCTCATGGAGGGACCAGGCGGACCTATGGAGGGCCCCGACGGGCTGATGGAGGGACGAGCTTGATCTTCGTGGAGGTGCCGCTCACCGCGGCCGTACGGGCGGCGACCGGGGTCGCCGGGACCGCGGAACGGCTGTACGGCGGCGAGGAGTCCGCGGCCTGGCGGGTCGGCGATCGCGTGGTGCGGATCGGGGCGTACGAGAAGGACATCGCCGAGGCCGAGTGGTGCCACGCGGTCGCCGCGGCGGCGCGGGACGGAGGGTGCGCGGAGGCGGTGGTGCCGCTGCCGCTGCCGGGGCGGGCGGACGGGGCCACCGTGGCGCTGGTGGAGGGGCGGGCCGTATCGCTTTGGCCCTTTGTCGATGGTGTGTGGGCGGGGGAGGACCCGGAGACCGCGGGCGCCGCGGCGCGGCTGCTCGCCCGGCTGCACCGGGCGCTGGCGGAGGTGCGGCTGCCGCCGCGGCCGCGACCCTCGTTCCTGGAGACCGGGCTGCTCGGTGAGGTGGCGTACGAGGATCCGCGGCTGCACGATCCGCAGCTGGACGCCTGGCTGGCGGACTTCTCGGCGCGGGCCCGGGTGCGGCATCCGCTGCACGGCGACTTCTACCACGGCAATCTGCTCGCCGACCGGGAGGATCCGCGGCGGCTGATCGCCGTGCTGGACTGGGACGAGGCCTTTGTCGCGCCGCCGGAGGTGGAAGTGGGCAGCGCGGCGCTGGAGTTCGCGGACGAATTCGGCGGCGACTTCAAGGAGGCGCGGTTCTTCGCCGACACGTATCTGGAGGCGGGTGGCACCGCCCGGGCGATGGACGACGAGGAGCTGGCGCAGCTCATGCGGCACCGGCTGCGGCGCGAGGGCGCGTACTTCGCGCAGGCGGTGGCGCGCGGCGTGCAGCACGACGAGGAGGACCTCGACTACCACCGGCGGCGGATGGAGGCGTTCTCCCGGCTGCGGCCGTAAGTCCTGCTAGGGCCCTAGGCGTCGGCCAGCTCCAGCAGCTTCAGCACCGTGTTCCAGTTCCGGGCGGTGGCGGTGAAGGGGACCTTCTTGTTGGCGAAGTTGGCGGCGAGCTTGGAGCGGCCGAGGCCGCCGGGGCACCACATGTAGACCACGCGGTCGGCGATCTTGTACTGGTCGGGCGCGTACTTCTTCGGGTCGTCCGTAACGAACCAGACGTCCTTCGGCCGCGCCGACAGGAAGACCGCGACGAACTTCGCGGGCTCGTCCGGCCCTTCCGGCAGCGGATTCCCCTCGATCACGGCCGCGATCTCGTCGCGGGTGCGGACGATGACCGGGATGGTCAGCCCGAACTCCTCCTGGATCGCCGAGGCGACGGCCACCTCCGTCTTCTCCGTGGCCGTGCCCGGGTCGTCGAAGACGACATTGCCGCTGGCCACGTACGTGACGACGTTGCCGTAACCGCGCTCGGTCAGCACCTCGCGGAGGCGCGCCATGGGAATCTTGTTCTTACCGCTGACATTGATCCCCCGCAGCAGCGCGATCTGCTTGCTCACGCACGTGCCCTTCCTGGAGTGACGGATTCCGCTCTTCGGCGAGCGGCATCCTGTCAGAACAAGGGCTCCGGCAGCACCCCCTCGATGGCCAGCAGCCGCCGCTTGGTCTCCAGGCCGCCGCCGAAACCGCCCAGGCCGCCGCCGCTCTCCACTACCCGGTGGCAGGCCACCACGATCGGCAGCGGGTTCGAGCCCATGGCGCGGCCGACGGCCTGCGCGGCGCCCGGCTCGCCGACCCGGTCGGCGAGGAACTGATAGCCGACCACCGTGCCGTACGGAACCTGGGCGGCCAGCTCGTGCAGCACCTGCCGGTTGAAGCCGCGGGACAGGCTCCAGTCCAGCGGCAGCTCGAAGCTCCGCAGGTCACCCGCGAAATAGGCGTCCAGCTGGGCCTCGGCCGCGGCTATGTGCGCCGCGCCCGGGCCCGGGCCCGGGTCCGCCGGCTCGCCGCCGAGCCGCTCGCGCAGCCCGGCCTCCATCACCGCGGCCGCCTCCGGCTGCGCATGAAAGCCGATCTTGACCAAGCCGTCGGCCGTGGCGGCGAGGAGCAGCGGGCCGATCGGGGTGTCCCGCACGCTGAGGGTGAAGTCGCGCTTGTCCATGTTCCGGAGCGTACGTCGGACCACTGACAGCGCTTACAGCGCTGTCCGTATTGATCGTGGTCCGTCACATACCGATTAGGTATCGGCGGACTTAAGGACGGCCTAATTCGCGAGCGCCGCACAGACGTGTCATTACCATCTAGTTGCCTCGCGCAACCTCCACGTACCCCCCACAAGATCCTCACACAGGAGTCTTCATTGTCCGGTCCTGCTGTGCCTGTTGATGGCTTTTCGTACGGCTTGCTCACACCTGTCGCCGCCTTCCTCATGGCGGCGCTGGGGAGCGCCCTCGGTCTGCGCTGCACCCTGCGTGCGGTGAGCGTCGAGTCGCGCCGGGCCGGCTGGCTCGCGCTGGGCGCGGTGGCCATCGGCACCGGAATCTTCACGATGCACTTCATCGCGATGATGGGCTTCACCGCCCAGGACGTACGAATCAACTACGACATACCAGTCACCCTCGCCAGCCTCCTGGTGGCGATCGTCGTGACCGGCCTCGGCGTCTTCCTCGTCGGCTACCGCGGCCGCACCCCGCTCGCGCTCACCGGCGGCGGCGTGATCACCGGCATCGGCGTCGCCTGCATGCACTACATGGGCATGGCGGGCATGCGGATGTCGAACGGCACCCAGGAGTACGACCCCGGCGTGGTCACGCTCTCCGTGCTCATCGCCGTGGTCGCCGCCACCGCGGCGCTGTGGCTGTCGATGACGGTGAAGAAGTTCGGGGTGGCGGTCGGCGCCGCGCTGATCATGGGCGTCGCGGTCTCCGGCATGCACTACACGGGCATGGAGGCGCTGAGCGTGCACGCCAGCTCGGTGGCGGGCGGCGGCGGGAAGTCGCCGGCGGAGATCCTGGCCCCGATCCTGATCGGCCCCGTGCTGCTGCTGGTCTTCGTCGGCCTCTTCGTGGGCATGGACCCGCTGGAGCGGGAGTGGCGGCACAGCTCGGACGGCGAGGGGCCGCGGGGGACGCCGGATCCCCCGGACGCCGGGGCGTCCGGGGCATCCACGATGTTCGAGCCGCGCCGCTAGGGGGCTGCCCCGCGGCGCAGCCGCCGTCCGGAACGGCTCAGCCGTTCTCCACCTCGAAGTCCGCGTCCGCGAGCGCCTTAGCGATCTCGTCCGGCTTGTTGGTGATGATCCCGTCCGCGCCCCACTCGGCGAGCTGCACGGCCCGCGCCGGGTCGTCGACGGTCCAGGTGTAGTTCTCCAGCTGCCGGCCGTGCGGGCCCTTAAGTGCGTGCACGGCCTTGTAGTAGTCGGCCGACACCGTCGTGTGGTTCGAGTTGATCTGGTCCGCGAAGGCCGCGTACGACGGCAGCTCGGCGACCGGCGGGGTGCCGAGGAAGCCCGTCTTGATGTCAGGCCGCAGCGCGTGCACCGTACGGATGCTGTCCGCGCTGAAGCTCTGGATGACGAGCTTCTTGGCCACATGCCTACGGTCGAGCCAGCCGAGCTTGCGCAGCTCCCTCAGCGTCTGCAGCTCGATGCCCGGGTACAGCTCCGGCTTCTTGATCTCGAAGACCAGCCGCTGGTGGTTGCGCTCCACCCGGTTCATGTACTGCTCCAGGTTCGGCACCTTCAGCCCAGCCCACTTCTCGCCCTTCCAGCTGCCGGCGTCGAGCGTGGAGATCTCCTTCCAGGTGAAGTCCGCGACCTTCCACGGGGCCCGGTCGGGGAACTTCTGCTCCACGTCGGTGGTGCGGGCGAGGGTGTCGTCGTGCATGATCACCAGCTCGCCGTCCTTGGCGCGCTGGACGTCGTTCTCCACCCAGTCGATGCCCATGTCCCGGGCTTCGTCGATGGCCGCCAGGGTGTTCTCCGGGACCGTGGCCGAGGCGCCGCGGTGGGCGACGGTTATCGGGCCCCTGGGGTGGGTGTCGTCAGACTCCGCGGACGCCGCGGGAGCGACGGTCGCGGTGAGTGCGGAGAGGGCCAGCGCTGCGCCTGCCGGCCGCAGGAACGTGCTGTAGTGCATCCGGTCTCCTCGGGTGGGAGTTGCCTGGTGTGATCGCGGACGCGCAGAGCGTGGCACCTACAAGCAACCTGCGATAGGGCAGGGGATGGCCAGAGTGTGAACGGGGCTATCGGCCAGGTGAACCGGGGTTACGGGACGGTAGAAGCGCTGGTCACGGGCCGTTTTTTGGCTGGTATCGACCTTGCGTGCGAGCCGCTCCGGGACCGGTTGTCAGTGCCGGGTCGTACGGTAGGTCTCATGCGGCCCGTATCCGACATCGAACGCACCGTGGCGCCCTTCGAGGTCGTCAGTCCCTACCAGCCCAGCGGCGACCAGCCGACCGCCATCGACGAGCTCGAGCGTCGTATCAAGGCCGGCGAAAAGGACGTCGTGCTGCTCGGCGCGACCGGCACCGGCAAGTCGGCGACCACGGCCTGGATGATCGAGCGGCTGCAGCGGCCCACCCTGGTCATGGCGCCGAACAAGACCCTGGCCGCCCAGCTGGCCAATGAATTCCGCGAGCTCCTGCCCAACAACGCGGTGGAGTACTTCGTCTCCTACTACGACTACTACCAGCCCGAGGCCTACGTCCCCCAGACGGATACGTACATCGAGAAGGACTCCTCGATCAATGAGGAGGTCGAGCGGCTGCGCCACTCCGCGACGAACTCCCTCCTCACCCGCCGCGACGTCGTCGTGGTCGCCTCCGTCTCGTGCATCTACGGCCTGGGCACCCCGCAGGAGTACGTGGACCGGATGGTCCCCCTCAAGGTCGGCGAGGAGATCGACCGCGACCAGCTGCTGCGCCGCTTCGTCGACATCCAGTACGCGCGCAATGACCAGGCCTTCCAGCGGGGCACCTTCCGGGTCCGCGGCGACACCATCGAGATCTTCCCGGTGTACGAGGAGCTCGCCGTCCGGATCGAGATGTTCGGCGACGAGATCGAGGCGCTGTCGACGCTGCATCCGCTGACCGGCGAGGTCATCAGCGAGGACGAGCACCTGTATGTCTTCCCCGCCTCGCACTACATCGCGGGTCCCGAGCGCATGGCCAAGGCGATCAAGGGGATCGAGAGCGAGCTCACCGAGCAGCTCGCCGCCATGGAGAAGCAGGGCAAGCTGCTGGAAGCCCAGCGGCTGCGCATGCGCACCACGTACGACCTGGAGATGCTCCAGCAGATCGGCACCTGCTCCGGCGTCGAGAACTATTCGCTGCACATGGACGACCGCGAGGCCGGCTCCCCGCCGCACACCCTGCTCGACTATTTCCCGGACGACTTCCTCCTCGTCCTGGACGAATCGCATGTCACCGTGCCCCAGATCGGCGCGATGTACGAGGGCGACGCCGCCCGCAAGCGCACCCTTGTCGACCACGGCTTCCGGCTCCCCTCCGCGCTCGACAACAGGCCGCTGAAGTGGGAGGAGTTCCTGGAGCGCACCGACCAGACCGTCTATCTGTCGGCCACCCCCGGCAAGTACGAGCTCTCCCGCGGCGACGGCGTCGTGGAGCAGATCATCCGCCCGACAGGCCTGGTCGACCCGGAGGTCGTCGTCAAGCCGACCGAGGGCCAGATCGACGACCTGGTGCACGAGATCCGCACCCGCGCCGAGAAGGACGAGCGCGTCCTGGTCACCACCCTCACCAAGAAGATGGCCGAGGACCTCACGGACTATTTCGTGGAGCTCGGCATCCAGGTCCGCTATCTGCACAGCGACGTCGACACCCTGCGGCGGGTGGAGCTGCTGCGGGAGCTGCGCAGTGGCGAGTTCGACGTGCTGGTCGGCATCAACCTGCTGCGGGAGGGCCTCGACCTCCCCGAGGTCTCCCTGGTGTCGATCCTCGACGCCGACAAGGAGGGCTTCCTCCGCTCCGGCACCTCGCTGATCCAGACGATCGGCCGCGCCGCCCGTAACGTCTCGGGCGAGGTGCACATGTACGCCGACAAGGTCACCCCGGCGATGGCCAAGGCCATCGACGAGACCAACCGGCGCCGCGACAAGCAGCTGGCGTACAACAAGGAAAACGGCATCGACCCACAGCCGCTCCGTAAGAAGATCAACGACATCGTGTCGCAGATCGCCCGCGAGGAGATCGACACCGAGCAGCTGCTCGGCAGCGGCTACCGGGACGCGGAGGCGGCCGGCACCCGCAATAAGCCGGCCCCGGTGCCGGACCTGCGGCAGCAGTCGCCCGCGAAGGCGGGCGCGGGCAAGAAGGGCGGCAAGGGCAAGGGGCAGTCGCAGGCGCCCACGGAGACGCCCGCCGCCGATATGGCCAGGCAGATCGAGGAGATGACCGACCGGATGCGGGCCGCCGCCGCTGACCTGCAGTTCGAGGTGGCCGCGCGGCTGCGCGACGAGGTGTCGGAGATGAAGAAGGAGCTCCGGCAGATGAGGGAGGCGGGGCTGGCCTGACCCCGCCCGGGGGCGCGTTGTCTCAAGACCGCCACAAGTTTCCGGCCCGACTGGCGGCAGCCTGGCCGGGCGCGCATAGGGTGGCCTGCAGGGTTCGGCCGTGCCGGCAGCAACAACGGGGGCGGCCGCAGCAGCGGCATAAGGAGGGGAAGAGCGCGTGAGCGTCAACTTGTCCAAGGGACAGGCGATCAGCCTGCAGAAGTCCGACGGCGGCACGCTGACCGCGGTGCGGATGGGGCTCGGCTGGCAGGCGGCGCCGCGCCGCGGCCTCTTCGGCACCCGCACCCGTGAGGTCGACCTCGACGCCTCGGCGGTGCTCTTCGCCGACAAGCAGCCCGTCGACGTGGTCTTCTTCCGGCATCTGGTCAGCGACGACGGCTCCGTCCGGCACACCGGCGACAACCTTGTCGGCGGCGCGGGCCAAGGCGGCGACGACGAGTCGATCCTGGTGGACCTGCAGCGGATCCCGGTGCACATCGACCAGATCGTCTTCACGGTGAACTCCTTCACCGGCCAGACCTTCGCCGAGGTGCAGAACGCCTTCTGCCGCCTGGTCGACGAGACCAACGGCCAGGAGCTGGCCCGCTATACGCTCACCGGCGGCGGCCAGTACACCGCCCAGATCATGGCCAAGGTGCACCGCGTCGGCGCCGGCTGGTCCATGACCGCGGTCGGCACGCCCGCCCAAGGGCGCACCTTCCAGGACCTGATGCCATCCATCCTGCCGGTGCTGTAAGGCGCCGTACGCGATTGACCGGGGATTCACAAGGGGGCAGCGGATGACGGCCGAGCTGGTCCATGGGCAGAACCATCCGCTGCCCGCGACCCGCCTGGAGATCCGGATCACGGCGGACCGGCCCGTGGTGGCCGGCGCGACATTCGGCGACGGCGACGGCAAGGTACGGGGCACCGACTGGGTCGCGCACCCAGGCGCGCCCACGCTGCCCGGTCTGGAGGTGCCGCGGCAGGCGGCGGCGGAGCACCATCTCGCCGTCGACCTGGACGCGCTGCCGGAGGCCGTCGAGCGGGTGCATGTGCTGCTCGCCCTGCCCATGGGCGTCGGCGGCCCGGAGCGCTTCGGCGCCATCGCGCCGCCGCGCGCCGCGGTCACCGGGCTCGACGGCGCCGAGATCGCCACCTTCGCGGTGACGGGCCTGGACAGCGAGTCCGCGGTGACCACACTCGAGCTCTACCTCCGCAAGGGCGCCTGGAAGATCCGCGCCATCGGCCAGGGCTACGCGGGCGGCCTGGAGGCCATGCTCGCCGACCACGGCCTGCCGGCGGCACCGCAGCTGGCGGCGGAGATCAACGCGGCGGTGGCAGCGGGCATAGAGCGCTCCTTCGCGGCCCCGCCGAGCCCGGCGGCGGGCGGCACCGACGGCACGGGATGGCGGGCGGCTTCGGGCGTACGCGGCGCCGTCCAGGGCAGCGGCGGGGCAACGGATGCCGCTGCCGCGGGCCAGGGCCCCGGCGCCACGGCACCCGCCGCGGGCGGCCAGGACACCGGCGCGGACGGCGTCGCTTACAGCCATCCGCGGCGCAGCCGACCGCCTGGACCGGACGCGGGCGCCGGCACCGGCCCGGGAGCCGGTTCGGGGGACCCGACCATCCCCGGCACCGGCCCGGTGGACTACCAGCACCCGAGCCGCCCGGAGCCCGCCCCCGGCCCCGGCGGGCAGTTCGCCGGCGGCGCGTCAGGACCGGGCGCCCCCGCCGCCCCGCCACCGCCCGCCGCAGGCGCAGGCACCCGCGCCCCCACCCCCATCGCAGGCGACGCCGCCGGATGGTCCATGGAGGAGCGGCTCTACAACCAGGTGTGGGGCATGTTCGAGGACCTGGCGCGCACCGTCGCCGCCTACCGCTCCGCGGTGGACTTCGCCGAGTCGCGGATGGACCGCGAGCTGGAGAGTGTCCTCTCCGACCCGCGTACGCGCATGGGCCCGGCCGCCGACGCCGCCCGCGAAGCGGCCCGTAGCAAGCACGCCGACCTCGTCGGCACCGCCCGCGCCGCCCTGGAGCGCGACATCGCCCAGCTCGAGGCGGAAGCCGAGGTCGTCGAGCCCGCGCTGCCCCCGCCCTTCGCCGGCTGGGAGAGCCCCACCTGGCATGGCTACCAGGTCCCGGGCGAGCTCCCGCTCGCCGTCCGCCTCGGCGACCTGCGCCTCCCGGAGACCTCAGGGCTGCGCATCCCCATGCTGGTCCGCCTCCCGCTGGAGCGCGGCCTGTGGATCGACAGCGGCCGCAGCTCCCCGACCGAGGCCGACTTCATCGACGCCGCCCTCGCCGACCCGGCCCTCGCCGACCCCGGCGAGCTGCGCGCCCGCGCCGCCCGCACCGCGGTCGCGCACGCCGCCCGGCTGCTCGCCACGTACCCGCCGGGCGAGCTGTCCGTGCAGGTCATCGACGCGGCGGGCACCGCCGCCCCGGCGCTCACCCCGCTGCTGCACTCCGGCGTCCTGGCCGACCCGCCGCCCACCGGCGCGGCCGGCGTCCAGGCCACCCTCGACAAGCTCACCCAGCGCGTCGACCTGGTGCAGATGGCGGTACGGAGCGGCGCCGCCGACTCGCTGCCGCCGGACCTCGACGTCGCCGAGCAGCTGCTGATCGTGCACGACTTCCCGCACGGCTTCGACGACCGCGCCGTCACCCAATTGCGCTATCTCGCGGACGAGGGCCCGACCGTCGGCGTACACCTGCTGCTCGTCGCCGACCGCGAGGACACCCGCGGCTTCGGCCCGGTGCTCGACCCGCTGTTCCGGACCCTGCTGCGGCTCACGCCCGTACCCGACGATCACCTGGCGGACCCGTGGGTGGGGCATGCCTGGACGTACGAGCCCTCCGTGGTGCCCGCGGGCAGCCAGGTGCTGACGCAGGTGCTCGGGCAGGTCGCGGCGGCGCGGCGGCTGCAGGGGCGGTGAGCGGGGCGGCGCGCGCTCTCCGATAGCCCTCCGGTGGTGAGGCCTCCGCCGCGAGGCCACGCTTGATCCGTGGACGTATCGCTGCTCGCCTGGGTCCTGACCGTCGTCGCCCTCTGCGCGCTCATCGCCGTCGACTTCTTCGTCGGCCGCAAGCCGCACGAGGTCTCGATGAAGGAGGCCGGGACCTGGACGGTCATCTGGGTCATCCTGGCCGTGCTCTTCGGGCTCGGCATCTGGTGGCACTCCGGGTCCACACCGGCGGGCGAGTTCTTCGCGGGTTACATCACCGAGAAGTCGCTCAGCGTCGACAACCTCTTCATCTTCGTGCTGATCATGAAGAAGTTCTCGGTGCCGAAGCAGTACCAGTCCCGGGTCCTGATGGTCGGCGTGATCATCGCTCTGATCATGCGCGCGATCTTCATCGCGCTCGGCGCCGCGCTGATCAACTCCTTCGCCTGGATCTTCTACCTCTTCGGCATCTTCCTGATCTGGACCGCCTGGAAGCTGATCATGGAGGCCAGGGCCGAGGACCACAACGAGGAGTACGAGGAGAACCGGCTTCTCAAGGCGGTCGAGCGGCGCTTCCCCTCGACCAGCGACTATCACGGCACCAAGCTCTTCGTGTACGAGAACGGCCGCAGGCTCATGACCCCGATGCTGGTCGTGATGCTCGCCATCGGCTCCACCGACCTGCTCTTCGCGCTCGACTCGATCCCGGCGATCTTCGGCCTCACTCAGGACGCGTACATCGTCTTCACGGCGAACGCCTTCGCGCTGATGGGCCTGCGGCAGCTGTACTTCCTCATCGGCGGCCTGCTCGACCGCCTCGTCCACCTCTCGTACGGCCTGTCGATCATCCTCGGCTTCATCGGCGTCAAGCTGATCCTGCACGCCATCCACGAGACGACCGACCTGCACGTACCCGAAATCTCCACGCCGGTCTCGCTCGCCGTGATCTGCGGCGTGCTGATCATCACGACCCTGACCAGCCTGCGGGCCTCGCGGAAGGCCGATCAGGCCGACGTGTGACGACCCGTGTGACCCGGTCCACAACCAGGTCTTTTGACTCTCGCTTTACCTCCTCTTGGCCATTCTTGTACCGTTGATGGTTCATGCCTCTAGGAGGGGATCCGGTTTGGACGTCTCATTGACCTTGTGGGTGCTCACGGTCGTCGGACTGTGTGCGCTCATCGCGGTTGACTTCTTCATCGGCGGTCGTAAACCGCACGAGGTCTCGATCAAGGAAGCCGGCATCTGGACGATCGTCTGGGTCGTCCTTGCCGCGCTCTTCGGCCTGGGCCTCATGGTGTGGGGCGGCGGCCAGATCGGGGGCGAGTTCTTCGCCGGATACATCACCGAGAAGTCGCTCAGCGTCGACAACCTCTTTGTCTTCGTCCTGATCATGGCGAAGTTCGCGGTCCCGGCGATCTACCAGCAGCGCGTGCTGATGATCGGCGTGCTGATCGCGCTGGTGCTGCGGGCCGTCTTCATCGCCGCGGGCGCGGCCGCGATCAACACCTTCGCCTGGGTCTTCTTCATCTTCGGCGCCTTCCTCATCTACACCGCCTGGAAGCTCATCCAGGACGCGCGGGCCGACGAAGAGGACGAGGAGTGGGAGGAGGGCCGCGTGATGAAGTTCATCGAGAAGCGCGTCCCCTCCACCGACAAGTGGCACGGCACCAAGATGTTCGTGCACGAGAACGGCAAGCGGCTGGTCACGCCGATGCTGATCGTCATGCTGGCGATCGGCACCACGGACGTGCTCTTCGCGCTCGACTCGATCCCGGCGATCTTCGGCCTCACCCAGGACCCGTACGTCGTCTTCACGGCGAACGCGTTCGCGCTGATGGGTCTGCGGCAGCTGTACTTCCTCATCGGCGGCCTGCTGAAGAAGCTGGTCCACCTGTCGTACGGCCTGTCGATCATCCTCGGCTTCATCGGCGTGAAGCTGGTCCTGCACGCCCTGCACGAGACGACCGACCTGCACGTACCGGAGATCTCCATCCCGGTCTCGCTGGGCGTCATCTGCGGCGTGCTCGTCATTACGACCATCACCAGCCTGATGGCCTCGAAGAAGAAGGCGCAGGAGGAGGCCGCGTCGGCGGCGGACTCCGGGGCGGACGAGCCGGACTCCGCCGAGAAGGCGGACGTCCAGCGCTGACCCGCCACCTGCAGGTCGCCCGCTCCCGCCAACGGCGTCGGGGGCGGGCGGTCCGCGCAAGCCGGGGCGCTGTCAGACCCCGGCCATAGACTCGGCAAAATGAGCACACCAGCGGGCAGGCAGGACGTGGCGCACAGCGCCGTCGTCTTCCTGCCCGCACCCATGGGCGCCCCGCCCCGGGCCGGCCGCATCGCCCTCACCCCGGCCCCTGGCGGGCCCGCGCCGCCAGGGGCCGACACGGAGCTCACGGTCGTCCGCCCCCATGGCGCGGCGGTCTACAGCACCGCTGTCCCCGCCCGGCTGCTCACCCTCGCCGAAGCCCTCCCGCCGCTGGCCGCCGCGGGCCGCGACCTCAGGGCGCATCCGGCCGCCGCCTGCTGGGGCGCCGCCGCCCTGCACGCACTGCACCTGGCGGCGCGCGGGCGGCTGCTCCCCGGCCTCACCGAGGACGGCACCGACGCCTGGCGCGCGGGCCCGCTCGACGCCGAGGACCTGGCGCAGCTGCGCGCCATCGCCGCCGCCATGCCGTACGAGGCCCGGTCGGTGCCGCTCGAAGGGCGCTCCTCGCTGGAGCTCCCCGACGCCGAGGGCCTCGTCCGCGGCTTCCTGGACGCCGTCGCCGACACCCTGCCGCGCACCCCCGGCGCCCCGGCCGCCGCCGGCCATCCCGCCTATGCCACCGCCGAGCCGCAGGGCGTCCGGATCCCCGCCGCCGCGGGCTGGGTCGCCGAGGTGGCGGCCGGCGCCGACGCGGGCGTCAAGATCTCGCTGCGGCTGCACCTGTCGGCCCATGAGCTGTACGAGCCGGACGCCCGCCCCGCCGCCGTCGCCGTGCAGGTGCACAGCCTCGCCGACCCCACCCTGCTCACCGACGCCGTCGGCCTCTGGGACGGCTCCGCGGCCGCCGCCTTCGGCCCCCGCGCCCGCGTCGATACGGTCCTGGCGCTGCGCCGCGCCGCCCGCGTCTGGCCCCCGCTGGCGCGGCTCCTCGACCAGTCCGTACCGGACACGCTGGTGCTGGAGGACGACGAGCTGCAGGAGATCCTCGGCCCGGCCGCCCGCCGCCTGGAGGCCGCCGGCATCAAGCTGCACTGGCCGCGCACTCTGGTACGGGACCTGGTGGCCGACGCCGTCGTCCGCCCCGGGCCCGGCACGGCATCCAACGAGACCAGCTTCTTCGACGCCGAGCAGCTCCTGGAATTCCGCTGGCAGGTGTCGCTCGGCGGACTGCCGCTGACCGAGCAGGAGATGGACGAGCTGGCCGAGGCGCACCGGCCGATGGTGCGGCTGCGCGACCAATGGGTGGTCGTCGACCCGGAGCTGGTGCGCAAGGTCCGTAAACGCGCCCTCGGCTATCTCGACCCGGTGCAGGCCCTCGCGGTGGCGCTCACCGGCGAGGCAGAGGTGGACGGCGAGGCGGTGCCGGTACGGCCCACGGGCACGCTCGCCGAGATCCGTAAGGGGCTGGCGCAAGGAGATGCGCCCCTTACCCGGCAGCCGCCGGGACTCGCCGCCACCCTGCGCGAGTATCAACTCCGCGGCGTCGCCTGGCTCGACCGCATCACCCGCCTCGGCCTCGGCGGCTGCCTCGCCGACGACATGGGCCTCGGCAAGACCATCACCGTCATCGCCCTGCAGCTGCACCGCCGGCCCGCGGCGCCGGTCCTGGTGGTCTGCCCGGCCTCCCTGCTCGGCAATTGGCAGCGCGAGATCGAGCGCTTCGCCCCCGGCGTCCCCGTGCACCGCTATCACGGCAGCGGCCGCTCCCTGGACGGCGCGGCGGCCACCGGCGGCTTCGTCCTCACCACGTACGGCACGATGCGCACCAGCGCGCCCGAACTCAGCACGGTCCCCTGGGACCTAGTGGTCGCGGATGAGGCGCAGCACGTCAAGAACCCGTATTCCGCGGCGGCCAAGGCGCTGCGCACGATCCCGTCGACCGCGCGGGTGGCCCTCACCGGCACCCCGGTCGAGAACAACCTCTCCGAGCTCTGGGCCATCCTCGACTGGACCACCCCCGGCCTCCTCGGCGGCCTGAAGAACTTCCGCGCCCGGCACGCCCGCGCCATCGAGTCCGAGGGCGACGTGGAGGCGGCGGAGCGACTGGCGCGCCTGGTCCGCCCGTTCGTGCTGCGCCGCCGCAAGTCCGACCCCGGCATCGCCCCCGAGCTGCCCCCGAAGACCGAAACGGACCACCCGGTGGCCCTCACGCGCGAGCAGGCCGTCCTCTACGAGGCGGTCGTGCGCGAGGCGCTGGACGAGATCGCCTCCGCCGAGGGCACGATGGCCCGCCGCGGCCTGGTGATGAAGCTGCTCACCTCCCTCAAGCAGATCTGCAACCACCCGGCGCAGTACCTCCGCGAGCCCGACGGCCTGCTGGCCACCCGCTCGGGAAAGCTGCAGCTCCTCGACGAGCTGCTGGAGACGATCCTGGCGGAGGGCGGCGGGGTGCTGGTCTTCACGCAGTACGTCACCATGGCCCGGCTCCTGGAGCGCCACCTGGCGGCCCAGGGCATCCCCGCCCAACTCCTGCACGGCGGCACGCCGGTGCGCGAACGGGACACGATGGTCGAGCGCTTCCAGGACGGCGAGGTCCCGGTCTTCCTGCTGTCCCTGAAGGCAGGCGGCACGGGCCTCAACCTCACGCGGGCCGGCCATGTCATCCATTACGACCGCTGGTGGAACCCGGCGGTTGAGGAACAGGCCACGGACCGCGCGTACCGGATCGGGCAGACGCAGCCGGTACAGGTGCACCGGCTGATCACCGAGGGGACGGTGGAGGACCGCATTGATGAACTCCTCCTCACGAAGCGGTCGCTGGCGGACGCGATCCTCGGCGCCGAGGGCGGGGCGACGGCGCTGACGGAGCTGTCGGACGCGGATCTCGCGGAGCTGCTGGCGCTGCGAGCGGGGCATGAGGACGGGGAGGCCGACGTATGAGCCCTGACCGGCCCAAGGGGCCCAACCGGCCCGACCGTCCCAACCACCCAGACGCGCCCCCGCCCTGGGACCCGCTCAAGCCTCCGCTGCGCGTCCCGGGGGACGACCGGCGGCGCATCTTCCCGGCCTTCGCGCCGCGGAAGGGGAGCCGGGCGCCCTTCGCGGACACCTGGTGGGGCGAGGCCTGGCTGGCCGCGCTCGAGCAGACGTCGCTGGACTCCGGCCGCCTCACCCGCGGCCGCACGTACGCGCGCGGCGGCCACGTCCAGGAGGTCACGGTCACCCCAGGCCGCGTCGCCGCCCTCGTCCAGGGCAGCCGCCCGCGCCCGTACCGAGCGGAGGTCCGCCTCCGTACGCTCACCGACGCCCAGTGGGACCACTTCCTGGACTCGGCCGCGGCCGACCCCGCCCACCTCGCCGCCCTGCTCGACAAGGAACTGCCCCGCCCCCTGGCCGACTCGGCCGTCCGCCTCCTCCCGGCGGAAGGCGACCTGGCCCCGCACTGCTCCTGCCCCGACACCGGCCGCCCGTGCAAACACGCGGCCGCGCTCTGCTACCAGGCGGCGCGGCTGCTGGACGCGGACCCGTTCGTGCTGCTGCTGATGCGGGGGAGAGGCGAGTCGGAGCTGCTGGAACAGTTCCGCCGGCGCAATGCGGCGCGCGGCGCCGCGGAGTCCCGGAAGCGGCTGGCTGCGCCCACCCCGGCACGCGAGGCCGTCTTCCGCACGAACCGCCCGCCACTCCCGCCGCCGCTCCCGGTGCCCGAACACCCGGGCACCGGCCCGGCCTTGCCGGACCCGGAGGCGGGACTGCCGCTGGACGCCACGGCGGTGGAGCTGCTGGCGGGGGATGCGGCGTCCCGGGCGCATGCGGCGCTGGTACGGATGGCGGGGGCCGCTTCGGCGACGGGCGCGGGCGGCGCGGGCGGTGTCTCCGCGGCTGAGTCGGGCGGCCCCGCCAGCGCCGCACCGGGCCCCGATCCCATGCCGCACCTCACCGTCCACCAGGACGCCATCCGCCTCGCCGCCGCCCACCCCACCGCAGGGCTGACCTCCTCGACCCGCGCCCTGTACGCCCGCCTGGCCGCGGAGACCGGTCGCAGCCGTACGTCCCTGGCCCGCGCCGTAGCCGCCTGGCGCCAAGGCGGCCCCGAAGCCCTCCGCCTCCTCGACGAGCCCTGGAACCCCCCGGCCGGCCCCTTCGACCGCGCCCGCCCCGCCCTCGCCGCCGCCGATCTCCCTCGCCTCCGCCCCCACGCCAACCGCCTCACCGACGAACATCGCGGTGCCCAACTCCGGTTCGGCCGCGACGGCCGCTGGTACCCGTACAGCGCGGACCCCGGCACCCCCGCCTCGGCAGAGGAATCGTGGTGGCCGCAGGGCGAGCCGGACGCGGACCCGGTGGGGGCACTCACGGGCCTGCTCGCGGCTGGCGGGTAGGGGCGGCTAGTCCGCCGGGGCCGGGGCAGAGCCGGTCAGGCGGTCGCGGCCGCCTCCGACTCGGCCTTCCCCGCCCGCGCCGGCATCGTCTCCGGCAGAGCCGTGAAGCAGGCCAGGCTCAGCACGGCGATGCCCGTCAGGTATGCCGCCACCCGCCAGGGCGGGCCGTCGCCATTGCCTGCCAGGGCCGTTGCGACGATGGGGGTGAGGGCGCCGCCCAGGATGCCGCCCAGGTTGTAGCCGACTGAGGCGCCGGTGCAGCGGATGTGGGGGGCGTAGAGCTCGGGGAGATACGACGCCACCACCGAGAGCATGGTGATGAAGGCGAGCAGGGCCAGCAGGATGCCGGTGAACATCCACAGCGGGCGGCCGGTCTGCAGCATGGCCATGAGGGGGAACATCCACAGCATCGCCGCCACGGCGCCTGCCAGGCACAGCGGGCGGCGGCCGTAGCGGTCGCTGAGCAGGGCGGGGAGTGGGGTGATGGCGCCCTTGATCGCTGTCGCCGCCAGGATGCAGGTGAGCATGACCGTGCGGCTGACGCCCAGTTCCTTCGTCGCGTACGCCAGGGACCACGTCGTCACCGTGTAGAAGATCGCGTAGCCGATCGCCAGCCCGCCCGCGGTCAGCAGGACGAGGCGCCAGTGGTCGCGCAGCACCTCCGACAGCGGCGCGCGGGCACGCTCGCGCAGCGCGAGGAAGTCCGGGGATTCGGGGAGGGAGGTGCGCAGCAGCAGGCCGGCGACGGCCAGCAGCCCCGCCGCCCAGAACGGCACCCGCCAGCCCCACGACAGGAATTGCGCGTCCGTCAGCGCGGCGGAGAGCGCGAGCATCACACCGTTGCCGAGCAGAAAGCCCACCGACGGGCCCACCTGCGGGAAGCTCGACCACAGGCCCCGCCGCCCGGCGGGCGCGTGCTCCGCCGTCAGCAGCACCGCGCCGCCCCACTCGCCGCCGAGGCCGAGGCCCTGAAGGAAGCGCAGCACCAGGAGGAGGAGGGGCGCGGCGGCGCCGATCGAGGCGTACGTCGGCACGCAACCGACCAGAACCGTCGCGATCCCGGTCAACAACAGAGATGCGATGAGCACGGGACGGCGACCGTAACGGTCGCCGATGTGCCCGAAGAGGACAGAGCCGAGCGGTCGCGAAAGGAAACCGACGCCGAAGGTGCCGAAGGCGGCCAGTGTGCCGGCCATCGGCGAGAAGTCGGGGAAGTAGAGCGGGCCCAGGACCAGGGCGGCCGCGGTCCCGTAGACGAAGAAGTCGTAGAACTCGATCGCGGTCCCGGCCAGCGAAGCAGCCGCGAGCCGCGGCATTCCGATGTGCACGCCACGTCCAACGACGCCTGTATCCGCCGGGATACGTCCGGCGTAGGCAAATCCGTCCTTGCCGGGGGCAGGGGGTGGTGCTTGGTTGAGACACGGGGTGCGCCCCCGTGCGTGGGGCGCCGCCGCATGGGAGGGACGATGGAGTTCATCCAGATCATCGACTACGAGACGGACCAGCCCGAGCAGATGCAGGCCCTGGCGGATCAGTTCCGCAAGGAGCAGGAGGGCAAGCCCGGCGGCCCGGTGCGGATCACGGTCATGCAGGACCGCAGCAACCGCAAACGCCACCTCACTATCGCCGAGTTCGAGTCGTACGAAGAGGCGCAGCGCAACAACGACCGGCCCGAGGTGCAGAAGTTCGCCGAGCAGATGCAGAGCCTGTGCAGCAAGCCGCCGGTCTTCACCGACTGCGACCTCAGGCAGCAGTTCAGCAGGTGAGCTCTTTCAGTACGTGACCGTGATACGGCGCGCCGGGCCGTCCACGCGGATCCGGCCGCCGTACGGGATCACCAGCTGCGGGTCGGTGTGCCCTAAGTCCACGTCGAGGACGACGGGGATCGACGGGGCGTACGTCTCGACGGCCCGCAGCACGGCCGCGCGCTGGTCGTTCGCGTAACGAACCTTTTCCTCCGCACTATTAGGCGACTCGAAGCTCCATGACTTGGGGCGCCCCCACAGCAGCGCGGAGAAGCGCTGCAGCAGGCCGCGCTCGCCCATGGCGCGCAGGATCCAGAAGACATCGCCGGCGCTGGGCATGTCTTCCGAGGTCTCCAGGAAGAGCACGCAGCCGTCGTACACAGAAGGGTCCGCCGCGATCTCGCGGTCCGCCATCAGCAGCCAGGACAGAATCTCCAGATTGCCGCCCCAGCTCACACCTTCGGCCACCCGGTCGGCGTTCCGCCAGGTCCATCCGGACCCCGGCTCCATGGGCGGTTCGCCCGCGAAGGTGGCCGGCTCGTCCCAGGGATAGTCGACGTCCCGGTACGTGTCGGCCGGCCGCAATTCGTGCTCCGCGCGGCCGAAGAGCGCCGCCCGCAGCGACGCCTCGGTCAGCGGATGCATCGCGCCCGGACGCCCGAACTCCGTCATCACGGCGCCGCCGTGATACCCGACGATGCCAGTGCTCCACAGATAGGCGAGCAGATTGGTGTTGTCGCTCATGCCGAAGAACGGTTTCGGGTTGGCGCGGATCAGCTCGCGGTCGAGGTGCGGCAGCACGGTGATCTGGTCGTCGCCGCCGATGCTGGTGAGCACCGCTTTCACCGAGGGGTCGCCGAACGCCGCATTAAGATCGCGGGCCCGCTCCGCGGGCGCGGACATCTTGCGCGTCGTCGGGTACTCCACTACCTCGAGCCCGAAGTCCCGGCGCAGCCGGTCGAGTCCGAGTTCGTACGGGCGCGGGAACAGCTCGGGCAGGCCGGCGGAAGGGGAGACGACGGCGACGCGGTCGCCGGGGCGCGGCTTCGGGGGATAGCTCGGGGGATAGGCGGGCGGCATGCGCCGGAGCGTAGCCAGTGGGCCGGCTCCGCCGCATCCGATAAATCGCCGCCGGGCCCGGCTACCAGCCGCGCTTCCACCACGCCGAGAGCTGAGGACGCTCCGCGCCCAGCGTCGTGTCATTGCCATGGCCTGGGTAGACCCATGTCTCGTCCGACAGCTGCCCGAAGATCTTGGCTTCAAGTCCCTCCATGAGCGACTTGAACTCCTCCGGCTGTGTTGTCCGTCCAGGCCCCCCCGGGAAGAGGCAGTCGCCCGTGAAGACGTGCGCGTGGCCGTGCGGGTCGTCGTAGACCAGGGCGATCGAGCCCGGGGTGTGGCCGACCAGGTGGCGGGCGGTGAGCGAGACGCGGCCGACCGCGATCGTGTCGCCGTCGTCCACCGGGACGTCCGTCGCCACCGGGATGCCGGGGGCGTCCTCGCGGCCCGCGTACGTGCGCGCGCCGGTGGCGTCCACGACCTCGCGCAGCGCCTGCCAGTGGTCGCCGTGCTGGTGCGTGGTGACCACTGAGGCGATGCCGTCGTCGCCGATCAGGGTGAGCAGCGTGTGCGCCTCATTGGCGGCGTCGATGAGCAGCTGCTCGCCGGTGGCGCGGCAGCGGAGCAGATATGCGTTGTTGTCCATCGGGCCGACCGCGACCTTGGAGATCATGAGGTCCGCGAGCTCGTGGACCTGCGCGGGGCCGCCGACGGTGACCTTGCCTGAGTACGGCTGTTCTGACATGCCCGCAGTCTTTCAGAGCGGGGGGAGGACTGGGAGACCGGCGCCGCCCGCGTCCAGGCCCTCGCCCTTCGTACGGCCCGCGAGCCAGCCCATCAGGGCGGCGGGCTCGCCGGTCACCGCCACGGTCTCGCCTTCCTTGCCGCCGGTGGTCCAGGTCGACCCGTCCGCGGCGCTGATACGGATCGGGGGTACGGCCGCATTGCCGGCGAAGCGCGCCGCCAGGAAGTCGGTCTCGTGCCGGACGAAGTCCGCGGGTAGGTCGCCCAGCTCGTAACCGATGCCGAGGTCCACATGGTGCAGCTCGATCTCGACGAGGCGGCGGAAGGGGATGCGGGACTTGCTGTCGGTGACGCCGTTGCGCAGCTCGCAGCGGGCGGTCCAGTCCGGCACCGCCGCCGCGGTCTGCTCGAGGAGGGTGGCGGTGGTGCGCACGTCCGTGAGCTGCTCGTCGAGCGGGCGCGGGGCGCCGGCCTCGATGTCGGCGTCGCGGGCCTCGGCGGAGGCGTACATGGGGCGGCCGGAGAGGACGTTCACCAGCGCGTCGGCATTGCGGGCGAGGTGGGCCAGGATGTGGCCGCGGGTCCAGCCGGGGAGGCGGCTGGGGGCGGCGAGACCGGAGTCGTCGAGCCGGGCGGCCGCCTCCAGCAGGCGGTCGGTCGCCGCTCGCAGGCGCTGGAGATCGCGCTCCGCCGTCGCGCGGGCTGCTGTCTCGGTCATGGCTCTGACCTCCGGGAATGTTCGGCCGGGCGGGATTGTCAGTGGCAGAGGCTAGCGTGTGCCTCGACCCAAATGGAGTGGGACCGACGTCTCACCCGGGCCCCGGAAAGGCCCGGACACCGACAGCACGCTCCCCGTACGCTTGAGCGGCGGGACCGCCTATCGGCGGCTTCCTGCCCCTCCCTCACGAAAGGTGCCTGACGGCGTGGCCGACCGACTCATCGTCCGTGGCGCTCGCGAGCACAATCTCAAGAATGTGTCGCTCGACCTGCCCCGTGACTCCCTCATTGTCTTCACCGGGCTCTCCGGGTCGGGCAAGTCGTCGCTCGCTTTCGACACGATCTTCGCCGAAGGCCAGCGTCGTTACGTGGAGTCGCTGTCCAGCTACGCCCGGCAGTTCCTGGGGCAGATGGACAAGCCGGACGTGGACTTCATCGAGGGCCTCTCGCCGGCCGTCTCGATCGACCAGAAGTCCACCTCGCGCAACCCGCGCTCCACGGTGGGCACCATCACGGAGGTCTATGACTACCTCCGCCTGCTCTTCGCCCGTATCGGCAAGCCGCATTGCCCGGAGTGCGGCCGCCCCATCTCCCGCCAGTCGCCGCAGGCGATCGTCGACCGGGTGCTGGAGCTGCCGCCGGGCAGCAGGTTCCAGGTGCTGTCGCCGCTGGTGCGGGAGCGCAAGGGCGAGTTCGTGGACCTCTTCGGCGACCTGCAGACGAAGGGCTATAGCCGCGCGCGGGTCGACGGCGAGACCATCCAGCTCTCCGAGCCGCCGAAGCTGAAGAAGCAGGAGAAGCACACCATCGAGGTGGTCGTCGACCGCCTCACGGTCAAGGACAGCGCGAAGCGGCGCCTGACGGACTCCGTCGAGACCGCGCTCGGCCTCTCCGGTGGCATGGTCATCCTCGACTTCGTCGACCTGCCGGAGGACGACCCCGAGCGCGAGCGGATGTTCTCCGAGCACCTCTACTGCCCGTACGACGACCTGTCCTTCGAGGAGCTGGAGCCGCGCTCCTTCTCGTTCAACTCGCCCTTCGGCGCCTGCCCCGACTGCACCGGCATCGGCACCCGCATGGAGGTCGACCCGGAGCTGATCGTCCCCGACCCGGACAAGTCGCTGGACGAGGGCGCCATCCACCCGTGGTCGCATGGCCACACCAAGGACTATTTCGCCCGCATCATCGGCGCCCTCGCCGACGACCTCGGCTTCCGTACGGACATCCCCTGGGCCGGGCTGCCGCAGCGGGCGCAGAAGGCGCTGCTGAACGGCCACCGCACGAAGATCAACGTCCGGTACCGCAACCGCTATGGCCGCGAGCGCTCGTACACGACGGCTTTCGAGGGCGTAGTGCCCTTCGTGAAGCGGCGGCACAGCGAGGCGGAGAGCGACTCCAGCCGGGAGCGCTTCGAGGGCTATATGCGCGAAGTGCCCTGCCCCACCTGCGATGGCACCCGGCTGAAGCCGATCGTCCTGGCCGTCACCGTCCAGGAGAAGTCGATCGCCGAGGTCTCGGCGATGTCGATCAGCGACTGCGCCGACTTCCTGCGCGACATGGTGCTCAACGACCGCGAGAAGAAGATCGCCGAACGGGTGCTGAAGGAGGTCAATGAGCGACTGCGGTTCCTGGTCGACGTAGGCCTGGACTATCTCTCCCTGAACCGCGCGGCGGGCACCCTCTCCGGCGGCGAGGCCCAGCGCATCCGCCTCGCCACGCAGATCGGCTCCGGCCTGGTCGGCGTGCTGTACGTGCTGGACGAGCCGTCCATCGGCCTGCACCAGCGGGACAACCACCGGCTGATCGAGACCCTGGTCCGGCTCCGGGACATGGGCAATACGCTCATCGTCGTCGAGCACGACGAGGACACCATCAAGGTCGCCGACTGGGTGGTGGACATCGGCCCCGGCGCGGGGGAGCACGGCGGCGAGGTGGTCCACAGCGGGCCGCTGAAGCAGCTGCTGGGCACGAAGGAGTCGATCACCGGGCAGTACCTGGCGGGCAAGCGGGAGATCCCGACGCCGCTGGTGCGCCGGCCCATCGAACCCGACCGGCACCTCACGGTGCGCGGGGCGCGCGAGAACAACCTGCAGGACGTCGATGTGGCGTTCCCGCTGGGTGTGCTCACGGCGGTCACGGGCGTCTCGGGCTCGGGAAAGTCGACTCTGGTCAACGACATCCTGTACACGCATCTCGCGCGTGAGCTCAATGGCGCGCGGAGCGTGCCGGGGCGGCACACACGGGTGGACGGCGACGATCTGGTCGACAAGGTTGTGCATGTCGACCAGTCGCCCATCGGCCGTACGCCGCGGTCCAACCCGGCCACGTACACCGGGGTCTTCGACCATGTCAGGAAGCTCTTCGCGGAGACGACCGAGGCGAAGGTGCGGGGCTATCAGCAGGGCCGGTTCTCGTTCAACGTCAAGGGCGGGCGGTGTGAGAACTGCTCCGGTGACGGCACCATCAAGATCGAGATGAACTTCCTGCCGGACGTGTATGTCCCGTGCGAGGTGTGCCACGGCGCCCGGTACAACCGGGAGACGCTCGAGGTGCACTACAAGGGCAAGTCCATCGCCGAGGTGCTGGACATGCCGATCGAGGAGGCGCTCGACTTCTTCGAGGCGGTGCCGAAGATCGCCCGGCATCTGCGGACGCTCAATGAGGTCGGGCTCGGGTATGTACGGCTGGGGCAGCCGGCGCCGACGCTGTCGGGCGGTGAGGCGCAGCGGGTGAAGCTGTCGAGCGAGCTGCAGAAGCGCTCGACGGGGAGCACGGTGTATGTGCTCGACGAGCCGACGACGGGTCTGCACTTCGAGGACATCAACAAGCTCATCAACGTGCTGTCGGGGCTGGTCGACAAGGGCAACACGGTCATCGTGATCGAGCACAACCTTGATGTGATCAAGACCGCGGACTGGGTCGTGGACCTGGGCCCCGAGGGCGGCAGCGGCGGCGGTCTGGTGATCGCGGAGGGGACGCCGGAGGAGGTAGCCGGGGTGCCGGCGAGTCATACGGGGAAGTTCCTGCGGGAGTTGCTGGGGGATCGCGTCAGCGACGCGGATGCGGCTCCGCCGCGGAAGGCCGCCAAGAAGACGACGGCCAAGACGGTGGCTTCGCGGAAGACTCCGGCGAAGAAGACGGTGTCGGCCAGGTCGGCCGGGACGAAGAAGGCGGCCGCGCCGCGCAAGCGCGCTCCTAAGAAGAGTTGATCCGTTGGCGCCGGACGGGCTTTCAAGCCCGTCCGGCGCTTGAGGACGAGGCGCGAAGCGCCGACTGGCCGGGGCACAGCCCCGGCTGGAGCGCCGCGCTCACGACAGGTACTCGCGCAGTGAGTCCGACACCGACGGGCGGCGGAGCTTGGACATGGTCTTGGCCTCGATCTGGCGTATGCGTTCGCGCGTGACGCCGTATGTGCGGCCGATCTCCTCCAGGGACTTGGGCTCGCCGTCGGCCAGCCCGTAGCGCTGTGAGATCACGCCTGCCTCACGCTCCGTGAGTCCGTCCAGGATGTGGCGGAGCTGCGTGCGCAGCAGGCCGTGGTCGACGGCCTCGTACGCCGCGCCGCCCGCCGCGTCCGGCAGCACATCACCCAGCTCGCCGCCGCCGTCCTCGTCCAGCGGCAGGTGGAGTGACACCGGCTGCCGGGCGTAACGGCGGATGTCGGCGACCTTCGCCGGCGTCAGCTCCACCGCGGCGCCGAGCTCCTCGTCCGTCGGCTCGCGCCCGAGCTCCTGGAAGAGCGAACGCTGCGTGCGCACCACCTTGTTGATCTGCTGGTGCATGTGCGCGGGCACCCGGATCGTGCGCGACTGGTCGGCCAGCGCCCGCGTGATGCCCTGCTTGATCCACCAGATTCCGTACGTGGAGAACTTCAGGCCGCGGGTGTGGTCCCACTTCTCCACCGCGCGCATCAGGCCGAGGTTGCCCTCCTGGACGAGGTCCAGGAAGGGCAGCCCCAGGCCCGTATAGCGCTTGGCTACGGAGACGACGAGGCGGAGGTTCGCCCGCAGCATGTGCTCGCGGGCCCGCTCGCCGTCCGCGCCGCCGCCCGCGATGCGCTCGCCGAGCGCTGTCTCCTCGGCGGCGCTGAGCAGCGGGGTGCGGCCGATCTGCTTCAGGTAGTCCTTCACGGGATCGGATGCGGTGAGCGTCGAGGTCGGGGTCGCGGTCGGGGTTGTCCGTGGCATGGGCAGTCCTCTTTCTCGTGAGCTTTCGCTGTCAGTACGAGCCGTGACGCGCAAGTTCATGCGATGACCTCTCTGCGAGCTGCAGCTGCGATGGAAAACTTACGACGGACGTAAAGTTACGACAGGCGTTGCGAGTACGTCAAGGGAAAACTTAGGATCGTGGTAAATTTTCCTCCGGGCTACCGATCGAAGGGCAGAGACGCCATGGCCGACACCACCAAACCCGCCGAAATCACCACCCCGGGCCTCCGCGAGCAGAAGAAGCAGGAGACCCGGCAGCTCATCTCCGACCGCGCGACCGAGCTCTTCATCGAGCACGGCTTCGAGGAGACGAAGATCTCCGACATCGCCGACGCCGCCCGCGTGGCCAAGAAGACCGTCACCAACTACTTCGCGCGCAAGGAGGACATGGCCCTCGACCACGCCGACGAGTTCGCCCTCGGCCTGGGCCGCACCGTCGCCGACCGCGCCCCCGGCGAATCGGCCCTCGACGCGCTCCGCCGCGTCTTCCTGGCCGGCGTCGAGCAGCGCGATCCGATCATCGGCTTCACCGGCGCGCCCTTCGCCCGCATGATCGCCGCCAGCCCCACCCTCATCAACCGCCTACGCGAGCTGCACGAGCGCCGCGAGTACGAGCTCTGCGTGACCCTGGCCGCCGAGACCGGCGACGAGCCCGACGCGATCATCCCGCGCGTCGCGGCCGCCCAACTGGCCGCCGTACACCGCCTGCTCTTCCAGGACCTCATGCGGCTCAACATCGCCGGCCTGGACAACGACGCCATCGCCACCCAGGTAGGCCCGGACGCCAAGCGCGCCTTCGCCCTCCTGCAGCAGCCCCTCGGCGACTACGCCGTACGCGACTAGGGCCTCTCTGGAGCCTGGCTAGAGTGGCCGCCATGAGCGATCACCCCAGCACTAAGACCATGTCCCCGGTGCTGCTCGGCATGGACGACGCAGGCTGGTCGCCTGTCCCCGCGGGTGAGTCGGGAGCGAGCGTCTTCCGCAGCGCGGACGCCACTCGATACGCCAAGTGCGTGCCCGCCGCGAGCGCAGCCGACCTGAAGGCCGAGCGCGACCGGAGCGCCTGGCTGAGCGATCAGGGCGTCCCCGGCCCCCGAGTGCTCGACTGGCGGTCCACTGACGCCGGCGCCTGCCTGGTGACGAGCGCCGTCTCCGGCATTCCCGCCGATCAACTGCCCCCGGACGACCTCCGGGCCGCCTGGGAACACATCGCGGACGCCGTTCGCCGACTCCACGAGGCGCCGGCGTCCCAGTGCCCCTTCCGCTGGGGCCTGGACGCCATGATCACCATGGCCCACGACGTCGTGGCCCGCGACGCCGTCACCACCGCCTTCCTCCCCGTCGACCAGCAGCAGACACCCCCCGCAGAGCTGCTGGACCGCCTCACCCCCCAAATCCCCCACCGCCGGGCACAGGAAGCCGCCGACCTGGTCGTCTGCCACGGGGATCTCTGCCTGCCCAACATCATCCTCGACCCGCACACCCTGGACGTCGCAGGCTTCATCGACCTCGGCCGCCTCGGCCTGGCCGACCGCTACGCCGACCTGGCCCTGCTGCTCACCAACGCCCGCGAGACATGGCCGGACGAGCAGCAGGCCCAGGCCGCGGACACGGCCTTCGCCACGCGCTACGGCACCGCCCTCGACCACGACCGCCTGCGCTTCTACCTCCATCTCGACCCGCTCACCTGGGGCTGACCGACCACCCCCAACCAACCGGAGTTTCCCCGGAGTTTGCTCCCGCCCTCTGGTGTAGACCACTTTCCCTTGGCAAGCTGTGGCAGCCCAAGTTGCCCCGCATGTCCCGAGG
Source organism: Streptomyces boninensis (assembly GCF_048572725.1). Lineage (NCBI taxonomy): Bacteria > Bacillati > Actinomycetota > Actinomycetes > Kitasatosporales > Streptomycetaceae > Streptomyces > Streptomyces boninensis. The sequence continues at coordinate 1,993,484 of NZ_CP183837.1, read as the reverse complement.
AGAAGCTGTGTCGCCAGAGGCGGGAAGACGCAGAAGAATTACGGCACTTGCCACCGCGGCCGCGCTGATCTTCGGCCTACCCGCGCTGACGGCAGCACCCGCACAAGCCGCCGACCCGCCACCACCCACCACGTTCACCATCGCCGACGGCGACGGCATGGACCTCGGCTCCCGCACCCGCCCGGTCGCCCCCGGCGTCGAGCTGACCTCCTTCAACCGCCTCGAGTCGGACAAGTGGCTGCGCGCCAACGCCCTCTCCGTCGACCTCGGCGGCAGCGCCAAGGTCGACTACCTCGCCGGCAAGGTCTCCGACCGCAAAACCGTCGCCACCCTCGCCAAAGAGCACGACCCGGGCCCCGGCCGCCGTACCGTCGCCGCCCTCAACGCCGACTTCTTCGACATCAACGAAACCGGCGCCCCCCTGGGCAACGGCCTCCGCGACGGCAAGCCCGTCCAGTCCCCGGCCGCCGGCGCCGAAGACGCGGTCGCCATCGGCCCGCAGAGCGCCGGCCGCATCCTCAAGCTCTACTTCGACGGCACCCTCACCCTCCCCTCCGGGGCCCGCAAGCTCGACTCGTTCAACGCCGCCAACGTCCCCGCCGCCGGCATAGGCGCGTACACCTCCCAATGGGGCGCCGCCGACCGCACCCTCACCACCGACGGAGCTACGAAGACCACCGAAGTCGCCGTCAAGGACGGCAAGGTGACGTCCATATCGGACAAGCCCGGCAGCGGCGAGATACCCGAGGACACCACCGTCTACATAGGCCGCGACGCCGGCGCCGACGCCCTCGCCACCCTCCGCGAAGGCGACCCGGTCTCGATGGAGTACCACCCGCGCACCGACGACAACTCGGAGATACCCCGCACGGCGGTCGGCGGCCGCGGCATCCTCGTCCTCAACGGCGAGGCGCAGAACTGGGAAGGCAAGCCCAACAACGCCTCCGCCGCCCGCACCGCGGTCGGCTTCTCCAAGGACGGCCGCACCATGCACGTCCTGTCCGTAGACGGCCGCTCCGGCGATACGGGCGGCGTCACGCTCACGGAGCTTGCGCTCATGCTGAAGAAGCTGGGCGCCTACAACGCCCTCAACCTCGACGGCGGCGGCTCCGCCACCCTCCTCGCCCGCGAGCCGGGCAGCGACGACCCCCAGTTGGAGAACACCCCGTCGGACGGCTTCGAACGCGACGTTCCCAACGGCCTCGCCGTCACCGCCCCCGACGGCAGCGGCAAACTCAAGGACCTCTGGGTCGCACCGGCCGCCGACGCGAAGTCCGCCCCCACCGCGGACCAGGTTCCGACCGCTCATCCCGACCGCGTCTTTCCGGGTCTGACCCGGAAGCTCGCTGCTGCGGGGTACGACGAGAGCTATGGCCCTGCGGCCAGCCGTCCTGTGTGGTACTCGAGCCGGCCTGACGTCGGTACGGTCACCCGCGACGGCGTCTTCAAGGCCCGCCGCGGCGGCAGCGCCAAGGTCACCGCGCGCCAGGGTGCCGCCGACGGGAGCACGCAGCTCACCGTCCTCGATGATCTGGACCGGGTCCGGCCTACGAACGACCGTGTCGGGCTCAAGGACAACAAGTCCGACAACACGTTCGGTGTGCTTGGCTACGACGCGCATGGCGCGAGCGCGCCGATTGACCCGGCGGATGTACGGCTTGAGTACGACGCGTCGCTCTTCGATATCAAGCCGGATCCGGCTACTGGCAGCTTCAAGGTCACCGCGAAGACCGCGGATGAATTCGCGTCCGGGCAGGTGAAGGCCACCGTGGCTGGGAAGGCGACGCTCCTTGCGGTCACCGTGGGCCTGCACGAGAAGCCGGTGGCCACGTACGACGACGCGGCGCAGTGGAAGTTCACGGCGGCCCGCGCGACCGGCGCCGTGGCGCCGCTTCCCGAGGGCCACACGGGTACCGGCCTGACGATGACGTACGACTTCACCCAGTCCACGGCGACGCGCGCCGCGTACGCCAACCCGCCGGCGGAGATCTCGGTTCCCGGCCAGCCGCAGTCCTTCGGCCTCTGGATCAAGGGCGACGGCAAGGGTGCCTGGCCGAGCCTCCACCTCAAGGACGCCAGCGGTACGACGCAGGTGCTGCGCGGCCCGCACATTGACTGGGAGGGCTGGAAGCAGGTCATCTTCGAGGTCCCGAGGGGCATCTCGTACCCCCTGAAGGTGGTCCGCTTCTACATTGCCGAGACGGTCCCTGCTCACCAGTACAAGAGCGAGATCGCGATCGATGAGCTGACGGCGCAGACGCCTCCGGACGTGGACCTACCGCCCGCGCCCACGGTGAAGGACCCGCTGGTCGGCACCCAGGCGCAGGCCGACGCGCGTGACTGGCGCTTCGCGGTGATGTCCGACGCGCAGTTCGTCGCCCGCGAGCCGGACAGCGACATCGTGAAGCAAGCGCGCAGGACGTTGCGCGAGATCAAGGCGGCGAAGCCGGAGTTCTTGTTGATCAATGGCGACCTCGTGGACGAGGGCTCACCGGCGGATCTGACCTTTGCGCATAACCTCCTTAAGGAGGAGCTGGGTGACTCCGTGCCCTGGCGGTACGTGCCCGGGAATCACGAGGTGATGGGCGGCAAGATCGACAACTTCGTGAAGGAATTCGGGCCCGCGCAGCAGGTCTTCGACCACAAGGGCACGCGCTTCCTCACGCTGGACACGTCTTCCCTTACGCTCCGCGGCGGTGGTTACGCCCAGATCCAGCAGCTGCGCAAGCAGCTCGATGCGGCGAAGAGTGACCCGTCCGTGTCGTCGGTGACGGTGGTGGAGCATGTGCCGCCGCGCGATCCGACGCCGCAGAAGGGGAGCCAGCTGACGGATCGCAAGGAAGCGGATCTGCTGGAGAAGTGGCTGACGGACTTCCAGCGTTCGACGGGTAAGGGGGCGGCGTTCATCGGCGCCCACGTCGGCACGTTCGACGCGGCGCGCGTCGATGGGGTCCCGTACCTGATCAATGGCAACTCCGGGAAGAATCCGGCTACGCCGGCTGCCGAGGGCGGCTTCACGGGGTGGTCGCTGCTCGGGGCGGATCGGGTGTCGCCGGTGGAGCAGGTGCTGCATCGGTTGCGTCCGTGGCGCGGGGGGCCGGACTGGATTACGGCGCAAGTGCGGCCGCATGTGGATGGCTTGGCGCTCTCGGCGCCGGAAACGCTTGGCGTGGGGGCCAAGGCGGAGGCATCGGCGGCGGTGTCGCAGCAGATTGGGTCTGCGACCCGTGAGGTTCCGGTGGCTTGGCCGGTGAGTGCGGACTGGTCGGGGTCGCCGAATGTGTTCGTCGGGGCGCCGTCGCGGGCTCCGGCGACGGCGATCGCGGCGTACGAGCCGGCTACGGGTGAGCTGACCGGGCTCCGCGCTGGTGAGGGGCGTCTTGCGGTGACGGTGAATGGGGAGGTGGCGTCGCAGGCGGTCACCGTTCGGTGAGTTCGCGCCTGCGGCGCGGCATCCGAGCTTCGCTCGGAATCCTCAAGCGCCGGATGGGCTTGGGGTGGGTGGGCCGGGCCGAGTTCCGCGACACTACCGAAGAAAACCTCTGTGGTCGGCCAAGTACGTTCCGGGGTTTTCTTCGGCGGCGTCGCTCCACTCGGCCCTCCTCCCGGAGGGGGAGTTCGGCCTGGGTTTTGCCCTGGCTTCGCCTGGGTTGATCTCTCCCTACGGGAGGAGGGCCGAGTGGAGCGACGCCGCCGAAAAAACCCAGCACCGGGCGGTGGTGGACCACCGCGTTTTTTCGGTGGTGTCGTGGAACTCGGACCGGCCCACCCACGATCAAGCCGGTCCGGCGCTTGAGGACTCCGTGGCGAAGCCACAGGATGCTACGAACGCAACTCCGACGCGAACGGCGGCCGCGCCCCCGGGCGCGAACACGTCACCGCCGCGGCCCGCGCTGCGAAGCGCAGCAACTCGTCCCAGCCCTCCGCCCCCAACCCCCGCACACCCTCGCGCGACAGCGCACCCCGCTCGCCAAGCCCATGCAGCAGCGCCGCATTCACCGTGTCACCCGCGCCAATCGTGTCGACAACCTCCACCGCCACCCCGCCAACCTCATGCACTCCGCCAGGAGTCACGGCCGCCAGGCCATCGCCGCCGCGCGTCAAAACAACCACCTCAGGCCCGAAGGCCAGCCACTCCTTAGCCGCAGCAAGCACGGACCGGCCAGGCGCCAGCCACTCCGCATCGTCGACCGACAGCTTCAGCATCGCCACATCCGGCAGCCATGACCGGAACCGCTCCCGATACGCCTCCGCATCCGGGATCAGCCCATCCCGAATATTCGGGTCGAGCAGCGTAAACACCCCCCGCGCGGCCTCCCGCCGCAGCATCGCCTCATACGCACTAGCCCCGGGCTCAAGCACCATCGAACATGTCCCGACACACACCGCCTGTGTGTCGGCGGGCAGCGCCGAAGGCAGCGCGAAGAGCCGGTCGGCCGTGCCCTGCACGTAGAAGCTGTACGACGCCGAGCCGTCCGCCGCCAGGCCCGGCACGGTCAGCGTCGACGGCTCGTCGCCGCGCTGCAGCAGCGAGATGTCGACGCCCGCCTCGCGCAGCCCGGCGACCAGCGACTCGCCGAAGGTGTCCGTGGACACGCGTGAGCAGTACGCCACGGACGCGCCGAGCCGGCCGAGGGCCACCGCCGTGTTGTACGGGCCGCCGCCGCGGGCGGGGCGCAGCAGGGGCTGTCCGTCTGGGGCGACACCGCCGGGGACCAGGTCAATGAATGCTTCTCCGCCTACCACGATCACCCGCCCAGTATCGTCGTACGGGCCGGTGGCACCACCCCCACACGTAAACAGGAGCGCCTCACCCTCATGTCCCGCAGCCAGCAGCCGAACCCCGCCCGCCGCACCGTCCTCGGCACCGCCGCCGCGCTGGCCGGCACCGCCGCCCTGAGCGCCTGCGGGCAGGAGGACGGGTCGGCCGGGCAAGTGCAGGGCGAGGGCAGCGGCAAGGCTGCCGATCCCACCCCCACGGATCTTGGCCCCGAGTCCGCGGCCCCGGAGAAGGGCGCGAAGATCTTCAAGCAGCAGAAGGTCGTGCTCGTACGCGAGGCAGGTGGTGGCCTGAAGGGCTTCTCCGCCGTGTGTACGCACCAGGGGTGCACGATCACCAACGTCAAGGGCGAGGAACTGGTCTGCCCGTGTCACGGCAGCCGCTTTGACACCGCAAGTGGCAAGCCCACGCATGGCCCCGCCCAGGTGCCGCTGAAGGAGGTCCCGGTGAAGGTCGAGGGCGGAAAGATCATCGCTGGTTAAACCCGGCCGCAATGTCGGTGGCGCGTGTAAAGATGGCCACGTGCCGCAGCTGACAGCGTTCGATGCCCCGCTGGTCGGCCGGGAGGGAGAGCTCACCCGGCTCACCGGCCTGCTGGAGCGCGCCCGGGCCGGGGAGGCCAGGGCGCTGGTGATCGCGGGGGATGCGGGGGTCGGCAAGAGCCGGCTGCTCGGTGAGGCGGCGGACCGGGCCGCGGGCGAGGGGATGACGGTCTTCACCGGGCAGTGTGTCGATCTCGGTGATGTGGGGCTGCCGTATCTGCCGTTCACGGAGATTCTGCGTGCCCTGAGCGCCGACGGGCGCTTCGCGGAGGCGCTCGCCTCGCATCCGGCCGTGGACCGGCTGCTCGGGCAGGGGCCGGGGGCGGGGCCCGCGGACAGCGGTGCCGAGCGGATGTCGTTCTTCGAGGATCTTGCCGCGCTGCTTGCCGATCTGGGCGCCGTGGCGCCGCTGCTGCTGGTGATCGAGGATCTGCACTGGGCGGATCAGTCCACCCGTGACCTGCTTCGTTTCCTGCTCAGCCGCGCGGTGCTGCAGCGGCCTGCTGCGGGCGGTGCGCAGACCCATCGGCTGGCCATCTTCGCCACGTACCGGAGCGACGACCTGCACCGCCGCCATCCGCTGCGGCCGCTGCTCGCCGAGCTGGTCCGGCTGCCGGGCGTGGAGCGGCTGGAGCTGGCGCCGCTGTCCGATGATGCGGTGGGCCGGCTGGTCAAGGAGCTGCACGGGGGGCGGGGTGGATCGCTCGCTGCGGAGACGGTGCGCAGCATCGTGGAGCGGGCCGAGGGCAATGCGTTCTATGCGGAGGAGCTGCTGGCCGCGGCGGCGGATGGTGGTGCGCTGCCCAGCGGGCTCGCTGATGTGCTGCTGATCCGGCTGGAGCAGCTGTCCGGCACGTCGCAGCAGGTGCTGCGCACGGCGGCCGTTGCCGGGCGGAGGGTGAGTCATGAGTTGCTGCGCGAGGCTGCCGATCTGCCCGACAGTGAGTTGGAGCCTGCGCTGCGGGAGGCCATCGGGCATCAGCTGCTCGTCTCCGGCGAGCGTGATACGTACACCTTCCGGCACGCGCTCATCCGTGAGGCGGTCTACGAGGATCTGCTGCCGGGTGAACGGGTGCGGCTGCACGGTGTGTTCGCGAAGCTGCTGGAGGGGCGGGGGCGGCCGGGGCAGTATGCCGCCGAGCGGGCGCATCATGCGCAGGCCAGCCATGATCTGCCCGGCGCGCTGACCGCGTCTCTGGAGGCCGCCGATCATGCGCAGGCGGTCGGGGCGCCGGCCGAGGAGCTGCGGCATGTTGAGGCGGCGCTGGACCTGTTCCGGTCCGTGGAGCCCGCGTTGCGGCCCGAGGGGCTGCGGGAGGTGCCGCTGACGTTGCGCGCTTCCGGTGCGGCGGCGCGGGCGGGGGAGGCGCATCGGGCGGTGGGGCTGACGCGGGATGCGCTGGCCCGGCTGGGGTCCGACAGTGACGCCGAGTTGGCGGCGCGGGTGCGCTATACGCTGGCCGGCAATCTGATTCGTACGGACCATCTCAAGGACGCGTTTCGCTATAGCTCGGAGGCGCTCGCCCTCATCCCCGCCGACCCCCCGAACCGCACCTGGGTCTGGGCGGCGGCCACGCATGTGATGGCGGCGAACCAGGTCGGCGATCTGGAGACGGCCCAGCGCGTCGGCCGGCAGGCCCTCGAGGTGGCCGAGCAGCTCGGCGTCGCCGACGCCCAGGCCGACCTGATCATCTCCCTCGAGTTCCGTACGAAGTCCAACCGGCGCACCCCCGAGGGCCGGCGCGAGATCCAGCGGGCCTGCGACCTCGCCCGCAGCGCCGGAAACGCCGCGATTGAGCTGCGGGCGCTGTTCAACCTCGCCATCGGCAGTTACGAGGCGGGCGAGCTCGAGCAGTGCCTGCGCTGGCTCAATGAGGGCCGGGAGCGCGCCCGCAGCCTGGGCCTGATCTCCTCGCCGTACTCACTGGAGATGCGCTATCTGCACCTCCTCGTGCTCTACACCACGGGCCGCTGGGACGACTGCCTGGCGGCGGCCGACGCGGACACCGAGCGGCTGCCCGCCGCCGGCGGTTTCGTCGCGGGCCCCGCGCTGTGGGTGGCGGCGGCCCGCGGCGCGGAAGACGCCGTCGACCGGGCCCAGGTGCTGCTCAATGGCCCCTTCGACTGGATGGCCGCGCTGGTCGGCCATGTCGTCCTGATCGACCACGCCGCGCGGCACGAGGGCCCCGAGGAGACCATGGTCCGGCTCCGGGCCGGCGTGGCCGCGCTGGCCGAGGAGGGCGCCGCGGAGGCGGACCCCGACGCCACCGCCCGCCTCGCCGAGGAAGGCGAGACCGAATCGTCGGACGTCAATGTCAGGCTGGGCGCTCTCGCCCTCGCCGCGGTCGCCGATGCCGCCGCCGAGGCCCGGCTCACGGGTGACGAGGCCGCGGCCGCCCGGTGGACCGGGAAGGCGGCCGAGCTGGCCGAGATGGCCCGGAGGTCCGCGGAGCGCGGCGTGTTCAGCGAGGAGCCGCAGGGGCCGGAGGGGCAGGCCTGGCTGATACGGGCACAGGCCGAGCAGGCCCGTGCCGAGGGGGCGCCGGCGGCCGCGCTGTGGGAGCGGGCCGTCGCGGCGTTCGGCGGGCTCGGGGACGTATACGAGGAGGCCCGCTGCGAGCGGCGGCTGGCCGAGGCGCTGCTCGCCGAGGACCGGCGGGACGAGGCGGCCGAGGCCGCGTCCGCGGCCCGTACGACCGCGGCCGCGCTGCGCGCCGCGCCGCTGCTCGCCGACATCGACGCGCTGATCCGCCGCGGCCGCCTCGGCGGCGCCGGCGAGGCGGCCGCCGCCGAGCGCGAGGCCGTGCTCACCGCCCGGGAGCGCGATGTGCTGCAGCTGCTCGCCCGCGGCCGCACCAACCGGCAGATCGGCGAGGAGCTGTACATCAGCGGCAAGACCGCGAGCGTCCACGTCTCCAACATCCTTGCCAAGCTGGGCGCCGCGAGCCGCACGGAAGCGGTCTCCGTCGCCTATCGCGAAGGCATGATCGAGCGGGAGACGCAGGCCGGAAGCTGAGGCCGGATGGGCGCCCCACCGGCCCATCCGGGTTGTCCCCGCTGACCAGTAGGGTGGCTGCATGGCCGATCCCTCCACCTACCGTCCCAAGCCCGGGCAGATCCCCGACTCGCCTGGGGTGTACCGGTTCCGGGACGAGCACCGCCGGGTGATCTATGTCGGCAAGGCCAAGAGCCTCCGCCAGCGCCTGTCGTCCTACTTCCAGGACATCACCAATCTCCACCAGCGGACCCGCACGATGGTCACCACCGCCGCCTCCGTCGAGTGGACCGTGGTCTCCACGGAGGTCGAGGCGCTGCAGCTGGAGTATTCCTGGATCAAGGAGTACGACCCCCGTTTCAACGTCAAGTACCGCGACGACAAGAGCTATCCGTCGCTGGCCGTCACGATGAACGAGGAGTTCCCGCGGGTCCAGGTCATGCGCGGCCCCAAGCGGAAGGGCGTGCGCTATTTCGGCCCGTACGCCCATGCCTGGGCCATCCGCGAGACCGTCGACCTGATGCTCCGCGCCTTTCCCGTACGGACCTGCTCCAAGGGCGTCTTCAAGCGCTCGCAGCAGATCGGCCGCCCCTGCCTGCTCGGCTACATCGGCAAGTGCTCCGCCCCCTGCGTCGGCCGGGTCACGGAGGAAGAGCACCGCGAACTGGCCGAGGAATTCTGCGACTTCATGGCCGGGCGTACGGGCACGTACATCAAGCGCCTGGAGCGGCAGATGCAGGACGCCGCCGAGGAGATGGAGTACGAGAAGGCCGCCCGGCTGCGCGATGACATCGGTGCGCTGAAGAGCGCCCTGGAGAAGAACGCCGTCGTCCTCACCGACGCCACCGACGCCGACCTCATCGCCGTCGCCGAGGACGAGCTGGAGGCGGCGGTGCAGATCTTCCACGTGCGCGGCGGCCGGGTGCGCGGCCAGCGCGGCTGGGTCACCGACAAGGTCGAGGCGGTCGACACCGCGGGCCTCGTCGAGCACGCCCTGCAGCAGCTCTATGGCGAGGAGACCGGCGACGCCATCCCCAAGGAGGTCCTGGTCCCGGCCGTCCCCGAGCCGGCCGCGCCGATACGGGCCTGGCTCGAGGAGCGCCGCGGCGCCCGCGTCGACCTGCGCATCCCGCAGCGCGGCGACAAGCGCGCCCTGATGGAGACCGTGCAGCGCAACGCCCAGCAGGCCCTGGTGCTGCACAAGACCAAGCGCGCCTCCGACCTCACCACCCGCTCGCGCGCCCTGGAGGAGATCGCCGAGGCGCTGGAGCTGGACTCGGCGCCGCTGCGCATCGAGTGCTTCGACATCTCGCATCTGCAGGGCGACGACGTGGTGGCGTCCATGGTCGTCTTCGAGGACGGGCTGGCCCGGAAGAGCGAATACCGCCGCTTCGAGATCAAGTCCTTCGAGGGCCAGGACGACGTACGGGCCATGCACGAGGTGCTGACCCGCCGCTTCAAGCGCTACCTGGCCGCCGCGCAGCGCTCGGGGGAGTGGGTGGACGAGGACGGCGCCGACGCTCGTGACGCCGAGACCGGCCGCCCCAAGAAGTTCGCGTACCCGCCGCAGCTCGTCGTCGTGGACGGCGGGCAGCCGCAGGTCGCCGCCGCGCAGAAGGCGCTCGACGAGCTCGGCATCGACGACGTCGCCGTATGCGGCCTGGCCAAGCGCCTGGAGGAGGTCTGGGTGCCGGGGCAGGACGATCCGGTGGTGCTGCCGCGCACCTCCGAGGGGCTGTACATGCTCCAGCGGGTGCGCGACGAGGCGCACCGTTTCGCGATCCAGTACCAGCGCAAGAAGCGCGCCAAGAGCTTCCGCGCCGGGCCTCTCGACGAGGTGCAGGGCCTCGGCGAAGCCCGTAAGAAGGCGCTGCTCAAGCACTTCGGTTCACTGAAGCGGCTGCGGGCTGCGACCCTTGACCAGATCTGCGAGGTGCCCGGCATCGGCCGTAAGACCGCGGAGACGATCGCGGTGGCGCTGGCGCAGGCCGCGCCCGCGGGACCGGCGGTCAACACCGCCACCGGCGAGATCATTGAGGAAGACTGAGTCAAAAAGGACATCGGGGGCACCATGGGCGAGCAGCACGAAGAGCAGGACCAGCAAGGCAAGGGTGAAGATCAGGTGAGTACAGGCACGTCGATCGAGGCCGGCGAGGCAGCCGAGGCCGCCATCCCGGAGCTGGTGATCATCTCCGGCATGTCGGGGGCGGGCCGCTCCACGGCGGCGAAGTGCCTGGAGGACCTCGGCTGGTTCGTGGTGGACAATCTGCCGCCTGCCCTGATCCCCACGATGGTGGACCTCGGCGCCCGCTCGCAGGGCAATGTGGCCCGTATCGCGGTGGTGGTGGACGTCCGCGGCCGGCGCTTCTTCGACAATCTGAAGGAGTCCCTCGCCGACCTCAAGGCGAAGGCCGTCACCCGCAGAATCGTCTTCCTGGAGGCCTCCGACGAGGCCCTGGTCCGCCGCTTCGAGTCGGTCCGCCGCCCGCACCCACTGCAGGGCGACGGCCGCATCGTCGACGGCATCGCCGCCGAGCGGGACCTGCTGCGGGAGCTGCGCGGTGACGCGGACCTGGTGATCGACACGTCCAGCCTGAATGTGCACGAGCTGCGCGCCAAGATGGACGCCCAGTTCGCCGGCGAGGACGAGCCGGAGCTGCGCGCGACCGTCATGTCGTTCGGCTACAAGTACGGGCTTCCCGTCGACGCCGACCTGGTCGTCGACTGCCGCTTCCTGCCGAACCCGCACTGGGTGCCGGAGCTGCGCCCGTACACCGGGCTCAATGACGAGGTGTCGCAGTACGTCTTCAACCAGCCCGGCGCCAAGGAGTTCCTCGACCGGTACGCCGAGCTGCTCCGCCTCATCGCCACCGGCTACCGCCGCGAGGGCAAGCGCTATGTGACCGTCGCCGTCGGCTGCACCGGGGGCAAGCACCGCTCCGTCGCCATGTCCGAGAAGCTGGCCCGCCGCCTGGCCTCCGACGGCGTCGAGACCGTCGTCGTGCACCGCGACATGGGCCGCGAGTGACTCAAGGCCCTCGCATGACCCGTATCTCCGCCAAGATCCCGAACGGCCGGACGCTGCGGCTCCGCCGCCGCGGGACCGGCCGCTGGGGCGCGCAGCCCAAGGTCGTCGCCCTCGGCGGCGGCATGGGCCTGTCCGCGTCCCTCGCCGCGCTGCGCCGGATCACCGGCGACCTCACCGCCGTCGTCACGGTCGCCGACGACGGCGGCTCCAGCGGCCGGCTGCGCGACGAGCTCGGCGTGCTGCCGCCCGGCGACCTGCGCAAGGCCCTGGCCGCCCTGTGCGGCGACGACGACTGGGGCCAGACCTGGTCAGAGGTCATCCAGCACCGCTTCGTCTCCAAGGGCGACCTGCACGACCACGCGGTCGGCAATCTGCTGATCGTCGCCCTGTGGGAGCAGCTCGGCGACCACGTCCAGGCGCTCGACCTGGTCGGCAAGCTGCTCGGCGCGCAGGGGCGGGTGCTGCCGATGTCGGCCGTACCGCTGGAGCTGCAGGCGCTTGTGCGTGGACATGACCAGGAGAAGCCCGACGAGATCAGTACGGTCCGTGGCCAGGCGAACGTGGCCCTGACCCACGGCGAAGTCCAGCAGGTGCACCTGGATCCGCACGACCCGCCGGCCGTGCCGGAGGTGATCGAGGCCGTCATGGAGGCGGACTGGGTGGTGCTCGGCCCGGGCTCCTGGTTCTCGTCCGTGATCCCGCATCTGCTGGTCCCGGACCTGCTCGGCGCGCTCACCGAGACCCGGGCCCGTAAGGTCCTCTCGCTGAACCTGGCCCCCCAGCCCGGAGAAACGGAAGGATTTTCCCCGCAACGTCATTTGGATGTTTTGCGGCGACACGCCCCTAAACTCGCCTTCGACGTGGTGCTGGCCGACGAGGATGCAGTGCCGGACGGCGAGCGGCTGAAGAAGGCCGCCGAGGCACTCGGCGCCTCGGTCGAGCTGGCCGGGGTCGCGGCCCCCGACGGCAGCCCGAGGCATGACCCGGAGCTGCTGGCCGCAGCGTACGACCGGATTTTTCGGATGCATGGAAGGATCGGCCCATGGCGATGACGGCAGCGGTGAAGGATGAGATCTCCCGGCTCCCCGTCACCCGGACGTGCTGCCGGAAGTCGGAGGTCTCCTCGACGCTCCGGTTTGCCGGCGGCCTCCACCTGGTCAGCGGGCGGATCGTGATCGAGGCCGAGCTGGACCAGACGTTCGCCGCTCGCCGCCTGAAGAAGGACATCCTGGAGATCTTCGGGCACAGCTCGGAGCTCATCGTGATGGCCCCGGGCGGCCTGCGCCGCGGCAGCCGGTACGTGATCCGGGTGGTCGCGGGCGGCGACCAGCTGGCCCGGCAGACCGGCCTCGTCGACGGCCGCGGCCGCCCCATCCGCGGGCTGCCCCCGCAGGTCGTCTCCGGCGCCACCTGCGACGCCGAGGCCGCCTGGCGCGGCGCCTTCCTCGCCCACGGCTCGCTTACGGAACCGGGCCGCTCGTCGTCGCTCGAGGTCACGTGCCCGGGCCCGGAGGCCGCGCTCGCCCTGGTCGGCGCCGCCCGCCGGCTCGGCATCCCCGCCAAGGCCCGCGAGGTCCGCGGCGTCGACCGTGTCGTCGTACGGGACGGGGACGCCATCGGCGCCCTCCTCACCCGTCTGGGCGCACACGAGTCGGTGCTGGCCTGGGAGGAGCGCCGGATGCGCCGCGAGGTCCGGGCCACCGCCAACCGCCTCGCCAACTTCGACGACGCCAACCTGCGCCGCTCCGCCCGCGCCGCCGTGGCCGCGGGCGCCCGGGTGCAGCGGGCGCTGGAGATCCTCGCCGAGGACGTACCGGAGCACCTGGCGGCCGCCGGCCGGCTGCGCATGGACCACAAGCAGGCCTCCCTGGAGGAGCTCGGCGCCCTCGCCGACCCGCCGCTGACCAAGGACGCGGTCGCGGGCCGGATCCGCCGGCTGCTGGCCATGGCCGACAAGAAGGCTTCTGACCTGGGGATTCCTGGGACGGAGTCGAATCTGACGGAGGAAATGGTCGGCTGAGGCCCGACCGAGGCGCGGCTGAGCCCGGCCGCGCCGCACCCGCCGGCGGCTACTCGCTGGTAGCCCGTCCCCCGATTCCAGGTTGGCAGCCCATCAGCGGTAGGGTCGGGATTGGTCGGGGACATCCCATATACATCCGCGCCGGGCCGCGACGCCCCGGCGAACCCAACGAGGAGATCGGTTCGTGACGATCCGCGTAGGCATCAACGGCTTCGGCCGCATCGGCCGCAACTACTTCCGTGCGCTCAAGGAGCAGGGTGCGGACATCGAGGTCGTTGCCGTCAACGACCTGGGTGACACCGCGACCACCGCGCACCTGCTGAAGTACGACACGATCCTCGGCAAGTTCAAGGGCGAGGTGACCCACACCGCCGACACGATCACCGTCGACGGCCACACCATCAAGGTGCTGTCCGAGCGCGACCCGGCCCAGATCCCGTGGGGCGACCTGGGTGTCGACGTGGTGATCGAGTCGACCGGCATCTTCACCAAGAAGGCCGACGCCGAGAAGCACATCGCCGGCGGCGCCAAGAAGGTCCTCATCTCGGCTCCGGCCAAGGACGAGGACATCACCATCGTGATGGGCGTCAATCAGGACCAGTACGACCCGGCGAACCACCACGTCATCTCGAACGCCTCCTGCACCACCAACTGTGTGGCGCCGATGGCCAAGGTCCTCGACGAGAACTTCGGCATCGTCAAGGGCATGATGACGACCGTCCACGCGTACACGAACGACCAGCGCATCCTGGACTTCCCGCACAAGGACCTGCGCCGCGCCCGCGCCGCCGCGGAGAACATCATCCCGACCACGACCGGTGCCGCGAAGGCCACCGCCCTGGTCCTCCCGCAGCTCAAGGGCAAGCTCGACGGCATCGCGATGCGCGTCCCGGTCCCCACCGGCTCCGTGACCGACCTGGTCATCGAGCTGGACCGCGAGGTCACCGCGGAGGAGGTCAACGCCGCCTTCAAGAAGGCCGCGGACGGCCAGCTGCAGGGCATCCTCGAGTACACCGAGGACCCGATCGTCTCCTCCGACATCGTCAACACCCCGCCGTCCTGCACCTTCGACTCGCTGCTGACGATGGCCCAGGGCAAGCAGGTCAAGATCGTCGGCTGGTACGACAACGAGTGGGGCTACTCCAACCGCCTGGTGGACCTGACGACCTTCGTCGGCAACCAGCTCTGATCGCTGCGCGATCCCAGTGCCGGTGATGAGGCCCGCCGCTCCGGCGGCGGGCCTCTTCCTTCTGTGAAGCTGGAGTGCTCATGAAAACGATCCAGGATCTGCTCAGCGACGGCGTCGCGGGCAAGCGCGTGTTCGTACGCGCAGACCTCAATGTCCCGCTCGACGGCGACAAGATCACCGACGACGGCCGCGCCCGCGCCGTCACCCCGACGATCGCCGCGCTCGCCGACGCCGGCGCCCGCGTGATCGTCGCCTCCCACCTCGGCCGCCCGAAGGGCGCGCCCGACCCGCAGTTCTCCCTCGCCCCCGTCGCCAAGCGGCTGGGCGAGCTCCTCGGCCGGCCGGTGGCGTTCGCCACCGACACGGTCGGCGAGAGCGCGAAGGCCACCGTCGCCTCCCTCGGCGACGGCGAGGTCACGCTGCTCGAGAACCTGCGGTTCAACCCCGGCGAGACGAGCAAGGACGACGCCGAACGCGGCGCCTTCGCCGACCAGCTCGCCGAGCTGGCCGACGTCTACGTCGGGGACGGCTTCGGCGCCGTGCACCGTAAGCACGCCTCGGTGTACGACCTGCCGGCCCGCCTCCCGCACGCCGTCGGCTACCTCATCGAGAACGAGGTGACGGTCCTCAAGAAGCTGACGGAGGACGTCAAGCGCCCGTACGCGGTCGTCCTCGGCGGCGCCAAGGTCTCCGACAAGCTCGGCGTCATCGACCACCTGCTGGAGAAGGCCGACCGCATCCTCATCGGCGGCGGCATGGCGTACACCTTCCTCAAGGCCCAGGGCCACGAGGTCGGCAAGAGCCTGCTCCAGGAGGACCAGATCCCGACCGTCAAGGACTACCTGGACCGGGCGAAGGCGCGCGGCGTGGAGTTCGTGCTCCCGGTCGACGTCGTAGCCGCCCCGGAATTCCCGGACCTGAAGGCGCAGGCCCCGACGAACCCGACCACGGTGGCCGCGGACGCGATCCCGGCCGACCTGGAGGGCCTGGACATCGGCCCGGAGTCCGGCAAGCTCTTCGCCTCGAAGATCGCCGATGCGGCCACCGTCTTCTGGAACGGCCCCATGGGCGTCTTCGAGCACCCGGACTACGCTCAGGGCACTGCCGCGGTCGCGCAGGCGCTCATCGACTCCGATGCCTTTACGGTCGTCGGCGGCGGTGACTCCGCGGCAGCCGTCCGCATCCTGGGCTTCGACGAGACGAAGTTCGGCCACATCTCGACCGGCGGCGGCGCCAGCCTCGAATACCTCGAGGGCAAGACGCTCCCCGGCCTCGCCGCACTGGAGGACTGACCCCACCATGACTTCTCGTACGCCCATCATGGCGGGCAACTGGAAGATGAACCTCAACCACCTTGAGGCCATCGCACACGTCCAGAAGCTCGCCTTCGCCCTCGCCGACAAGGACTACGAGGCCGTAGAGGTCGTCGTCCTGCCGCCCTTCACCGACCTGCGGTCGGTGCAGACGCTGGTCGACGGCGACAAGCTGAAGATCAAGTACGGCGCCCAGGACGTGTCGGCGCACGACTCGGGCGCGTACACCGGCGAGATCGCCGGCCCGATGCTCTCGAAGCTGAAGTGCTCGTACGTGGTCATCGGCCACTCCGAGCGCCGCCAGTACCACGGCGAGGACGAGGCCGTCTGCAACGCCAAGGTGAAGGCCGCCTTCAAGCACGGCCTCGTCCCGATCCTGTGCGTGGGGGAGGGCCTGGACGTCCGCAAGGCGGGCGAGCAGGTCTCCCACACCCTCGCCCAGGTCGACGGCGCCCTGAAGGACATCCCGGCCGAGCAGGCCGAGACGATCGTCATCGCGTACGAGCCGGTGTGGGCGATCGGCACCGGCGAGGTCGCCACGCCGGAGGACGCGCAGGAGGTCTGCGGGGCGATTCGTGGCCGGCTGGCGGAGCTGTACAGCCAGGACCTCGCTGACGCGGTGCGGATCCAGTACGGCGGCTCGGTGAAGTCCGGGAATGTCGCCGCGATCATGGCGCAGCCGGATGTGGACGGGGCGCTGATCGGCGGGGCCGCGCTGGACGCCGACGAATTCGTCAAGATCGTCCGCTTCCGGGACCAGTAGGTCGGGTTCCTGTTCGGGTACTGGGGCCAGTAGGCAGTAGGCCCGCGGGCCCGGTACGTCGTACCCTGTCGGGGGCCGGTTTACGGAACGGCCCCCGTAAACTTTGATTCGAGCCGTCCGCCGTCCAGAGAGTTGGTCAGTCCGTGATCACCGCGTTTTCCATCGCCCTCATCGTCTTCAGCGGGCTGCTGATGCTGCTGGTGCTCATGCATAAGGGCAAGGGTGGCGGCCTCTCCGACATGTTCGGCGGCGGCATGCAGTCCTCGGTCGGCGGCTCTTCGGTCGCCGAGCGCAACCTCGACCGCATTACGGTCGTTGTCGGTCTGATCTGGTTCGCGATTATTGTCGTGCTCGGTCTGCTGATGAAGTTCGACTAGCGATACTGCGTCGCGCCGAACGGTACGTAGACTGAGGCGACTTCTCGAAGCAGCGAAGCACCGTCAGCAGGGAGTACGACCGTGGCAAGTGGCAACGCGATCCGGGGCAGCCGGGTCGGAGCGGGGCCGATGGGGGAGGCCGAGCGCGGCGAGTCCGCTCCGCGCCTGCGCATCTCCTTCTGGTGCTCGAATGGGCACGAGACCCGGCCCAGCTTCTCCAGCGACGCGCAGGTCCCGGAGACCTGGGACTGCCCCCGTTGCGGATTCCCGGCGGGCCAGGACCAGGACCACCCCCCGGACCCGCCGCGTACGGAGCCGTACAAGACGCACCTGGCGTATGTGCGCGAGCGCCGCAGCGACGAGGACGGCGAAGCGATCCTCGCGGAGGCGCTGGCAAAGCTCCGCGGCGAGATCTAATCCGCCCGGGGCCCCCGCCCCCGCCGCCCCCTTTCGCACCTTGGCCCGGCCTTTGCGCCGGGCCATGCGCATTTCGCGCGCGGGCGCCCGGGGCTGCGGGCGTCTGTGCCTCTGGGACGGTCCTCGGTCATGGGAAGGTCTCCCGGACCAGTTCAAGGCGTCGGTAGGCGTCGTCGAACCAGGCATCGACCAATGGGACGGTGACCGTCACCGTAGTCAGGGACATTGAGTGGTCTCTGATCGTGACCTGGCACCGGTCATCGTCCTCGTCGAGTGCGATGTACAGCCACGGACCGCGCTGCCCCTCGCGCCAGGCGATGTCCCCTCCCACGTCGAGGGTGTCCAGGGCCTGCTGCCACTGCCGCAGGTCGTCGGGGAAGATCCAGGTCTCGAGGGTGCCCCGGACGAAGGGCGTATCGACCAGGAACTCTCCGGCCAGGACATCGGCGTCGGTGGGACGCTCCTGCTCCTCCTTCCCGGTGATCCGGAGAATGACGCTGTTGCCATTGCCCTCCAGGCGGATCAGGTCGATCGGATCCTCAGCCATGGTTGCCCCTCCCAACTCGTGCATGCCGCCGAACACTAATCGTTGGCACGGGCTGCGGCGGGTGATCTGAGGGGGCCGGATAAGGCATCTGCCCGAGGTGGGCTGTCATAGCTCGCCGATAGCGTCCGCGCATGACATCCGACGTGGTCGACGAAGGGGCTGCCCGCGCAGCCGCGCTCGCCTGGCGGGGCGGGTTCGGGCGGCTCTTCGGGGCTGCCGTCCTGTCGCGCACCGGTGACGCCCTCCGGGGGGCCGCCATGCCGCTCCTCGCCGTCCAGCTCACCGACTCGCCCTTCCTCGTCTCCCTCGTGACCGCCTCCTTCTTCCTCCCCTGGCTCGTCTTCGGGCTCCTCGGCGGCGCCGTCGCCGATCGGGTCGATCAGCGCCGCGCCATGTGGGGTGTCGACGCCCTCCGTGGGCTGCTGATGGCGGCGTTCGCCGTCGCCGTGTGGCAGGGCGGGGCGACCATCTGGCTGCTCGCCGTCGTCGCCTTCGCGCTCACCTCGCTCCAGACCGTCTTCGACAATGCCGCCACCGCCCTGCTTCCCGCCGTCGTCGGCCGCGACCAGCTGGCCACCGCGAACGCCCGCCTGATGACCGGCCAGGAAGTCGCCATGCGGTTCATAGGCGCCCCCATCGTCCCCGTCCTGCTCGGGCTCGGCCTCGCCGCCCCGTACGCCGTCGACGCCGTCACCTTCCTCCTCGCCGCCGCCCTGGTCGCCACCGTCCCCGTGCCCGAGTCCGTACGGAAGCCGAAGCCGTCCGGGGCCTCCCTCCGGCGCGACATAGCCGAGGGGCTGCGCGTCGTGTGGCGGGACCACGTGCTGCGGAGCATCTGTCTCAGCAATGGGCTCTCCAGCATCGGCGTCGGCGCCCTCATCGCCACGCTCGTGCTGCATGTGACCGGCTGGCTGGGCGGGGGGAATGCGGCGTACGCGGCTGTGATCACCGCGTACGGCATCGGCTCCGTCGCCGGTGGCTTCGCCGCGGCGCGGATCACGGCCCGGCTAGGGCAGGTGCGAGTCCTCATCTACGGGGTCTGCGTCGAGGCCCTCGCCCTGCTCTGCCTCGGGCTGATACGGGAGCTCGCCGCCGCCGTCATCGCCCTCGCCGTCTTCGGCTTCCTCGGCATGGTCTGGAATGTCACCGAGGTGACGGCGATGCAGCAGCGCGCACCCGAAGGGATGACCGGCCGCGTCAGCGCCGCGTTCCGTACGCTCTCCGGTGGAGTGGCGCCGGCGGGCGCCCTCCTCGGCGGCGTCGTAGCCGAGTTGTGGGGGCTCAACGCCCCCGCCATCCTCGCCGCCGCCCTCCTGGCCGCCTGCGTGCTCACCCTCGTACCGGCGGCACGAACCGGGATGAATTAGGTTGGCCCCATGGCCGATACGAATGCACGCCCCAGGCTCGATCAGACCCCGCAGTGGCAGGCCCTCGCCAAGCACCGCGAGGAGTTCGGGGAGACTCATCTGCGCGAGCTCTTCGCCGCCGATCCCGAGCGCGCGGAACGCTATACCGTCCAGGTCGGCGACCTGTCGCTGGACTACTCGAAGCAGCTCGTCACCGACGACACGCTGCGGCTGCTGCGCGAGCTCGCCGCCGCGACCGGCGTCGCGGAGCTGCGGGACGCGATGTTCCGCGGCGACAAGATCAATATCACCGAGAACCGCGCCGTGCTGCACACCGCCCTGCGGGCGCCGCACGCCGAGGTGATCGACGTCGACGGCGAGAATGTCGTCGAGGGCGTGCACCAGGTGCTGACGAAGATGGCCACCTTCAGCGACCGGGTCAGGTCGGGGGAGTGGAAGGGGCACACCGGCAAGTCCATCAAGGCGGTCGTCAATATCGGCATTGGCGGGTCCGACCTCGGCCCGGCGATGGCGTACGAGGCGCTGCGGCCGTACACCGCACGCGATCTGACGTTCCGTTTCGTATCGAATGTCGACGGCGCCGACCTGCACGAGGCCGTACGGGACCTGGACCCCGAGACGACCCTCTTCATCATCGCCTCCAAGACCTTCACCACCATCGAGACGATTACGAACGCCACCGCGGCGAAGAAGTGGGTGCTCGACGGGCTCGGCGGCGCCGGCGACGAAGCCGTCGCCAAGCACTTTGTCGCCCTGTCGACCAATGGCGAGAAGGTCGCCGAGTTCGGTATCGACACGGCCAACATGTTCGAGTTCTGGGACTGGGTCGGCGGGCGGTATTCATACGACTCGGCCATCGGTCTCTCCCTGATGATCGCCATCGGGCCGGACCGCTTCCGCGAGATGCTCGCCGGATTCCGGCTGGTCGACGAGCACTTCAAGTCGGCGCCGCTGGAGGAGAACGCGCCGATGCTGCTGGGGCTGCTCGGCGTCTGGTACGGCGGCTTCTTCGACGCGCAGTCGCATGCGGTGCTGCCGTACAGCCACTACATGTCGAAATTCACCGCGTATCTGCAGCAGCTCGACATGGAGTCGAACGGCAAGTCCGTGGACCGGGAGGGGAATCCGGTGCACTGGCAGACGGGGCCGGTCGTCTGGGGGACGCCCGGCACGAATGGGCAGCATGCTTACTACCAGCTGCTGCACCAAGGTACGAAGATGATCCCCGCCGATCTCATCGGCTTTGCGCGGCCGATCGAGGAGCTGGGGGTGCTCAAGGACCAGCACGACCTCCTCATGGCGAATCTCTTCGCCCAGGGGCAGGCGCTGGCCTTCGGCAAGACGCGCGAGGAGGTCGAGGCCGAGGGGGTGGCGGCGGAGCAGGTGCCGCACCGCACCTTCCGCGGCAATCACCCGACCACCACCATCCTCGCCGCCGAGCTGACGCCTTCGGTGCTGGGGCAGTTGGTCGCGCTGTACGAGCACAAGGTCTTCGTGCAGGGTGCCATCTGGAACATCGACTCCTTCGACCAGTGGGGCGTCGAGCTGGGCAAGGTCCTCGCCAAGCGGGTCGAGCCCGCGCTGACGGAGGGGGCGGAGGTGCCGGGGCTCGATGCGTCGACCTCGGCGCTGGTCGCGCGGTATCGGGCGCTGCGGGGGCGCTAGGCGCTAGGCGCCAGGAGCTAGGCGCCAGGGGGCGTGGGGCGGCCTGCCCCATGCCCCCGTTCAGGTGGATCGCGCAGGTCAGGTGCCCTGTGCGGCACCCTTGCGGCCACATCCCGGCGGCAGCCTTGTCGCATGCCCACGACCCGGATGCCGCAACCCGGTGCCGACACCCCTGCCACACGGAACCGACGGCGTGAAGTCGCCCTGGGGCTCGCGCTGCTCGCCGCTGTCGTCGCCATCGACATGGCCATGGACAAGGACGTCACCATCTCGGCGGTCGTGGCCGTCATCCCCGCTTTGGTGGCCGTCAACGGCCGGGCCCGGTCCATCATCGGGGTGGGCGTGTTCGCCCTGGCGGTGGTGGTGCTGCTCGGCTGGTGGGACTACGACTCCGTCGAGCATGTGCTCTCGCACGTGGTCGCCGTCTTCGGCGCCACCGTCATCGGCATCGTCGTGCAGCGCCACCGGGTACGCCGCGAGCGGGTGCTCGCCGACGTACGGCAGGTGGCGGAGGCCACCCAGCGGGCGCTGCTCCGGCCGGTGCCGGCCTTCGTGCGGCCCGTCGAGATCGCGGCCCGGTACGTATCGGCCGCCGAGGAGGCGCTGATCGGCGGCGACCTTTATGACGTGCTCGGCACCCCGTGGGGCGTGCGGGCCATCATCGGGGACGTACGCGGCAAGGGGCTGCCCGCCGTCCGGGCCACCGCCACCACCCTCGGCATCTTCCGCGAGGCAGCCTTCGACGAGCCCCGGATGTGCCGCATCGCCGAGCGCATCGACCGGGCGTTGCAACGCGAGGGCGACGCCGAGGACTTCGTCACCGTCCTGCTGGTCGGCGTCGCCGCCGACGGGCGCTGCGAGCTGCTCAGTTACGGCCATCCGGCGCCGCTGCTGCGGGCTGCCGCAGGGGACGTACGCGAGGTGTGCATAGAGCACGATCCGCCGCTGGGACTCGGCGTCGTGGACGCCACCGGGCCGGACCGGCCCGCCGACGCGTGGCTCGCCCCCGGCGACGAGCTGCTGCTGGTCACGGACGGCATTCTGGAGGCGCGCGACGCCGCCGGGCACTTCTTCCCGCTCGCCGAGCGCTACGCCGGGCTGCCCGCCGGAGACCCGCCGCAGCTGGTGCTCGCCACCCTGTGGCAGCAGGTCCTCCGCCACACCGGCGGCCCGCCCGGCGACGACTCCGCGCTGGTCATCCTGCGTCGCGCCGGGGCGGAAGTCCCGGTCGATTCGTGACCAAAGCCACATTGCTCGCGGGCGGCTTTGAAAATATGTTTCAGGTGTGACCTCAATGATGACGGAAACCTTCAGCGGCCCGCTACCGGCCCGGATCCGGGCGCTCGCGCCCACCATGTCGCGTTCCCTGCAGCGCGTCGCCGAAGCCGTGGCGGAGGACCCCGCGGGGTGTGCGCTGCTGACCGTCACCGAGCTCGCCGAGCGTACCGGCACCAGCGAGGCCACCGTCGTCCGCACCGTCCGCGAGCTGGGTTACACCGGCTATCGCGCCTTCCGCCTCGCCCTGGCGGGCTATGCGGGCCAGCAGCAGGCCAGCGACTCGCCCGCCGTCACCGCGGACATCGCCGTCGGCGATCCGCTCACCGACGTGGTCGCCAAGCTCGCCGCCGACGAGCGGCAGACCCTCGCCGATACGGCCGCCGCGCTCGACATCTCGCAGCTCGACGCCGCCGTCACCGCCCTCGCCGGGGCCCGCCGTGTCGACATCTACGGCATCGGCGCCTCCGCCCTCGCAGGCCAGGACCTGGCGCAGAAGCTCCTCCGCATCGGCCTGGTCGCGCATGCCCACACCGACACCCACCTCGCCGTCACCACCGCCGTGCAGCTCAACCCCGACGACGTCGCCGTGGCCATCACCCACTCCGGCGCCACCGGCGAGGTCATCGAGTCGCTGCGGATCGCCGCCCGCCGCGGCGCCACCACGGTGGCCGTCACCAGCCGGCCCGGCAGCCCCGTCACGCACCACGCCGACCTCGTGCTCGCCACCACCGCGCCGCGCGAGAGCGAGCTGCGCCCCGCCGCGATGTCCAGCCGCACCAGCCAGCACTTCGTCGTCGACTGCCTGTTCACCGGCGTCGCGCAGCGCACCCACGACCGCGCGGCGCCCGCGCTGGCGGCCTCGTACGAGGCGCTGGTGCACCGGCGCGTACGACCCGAGGCCCACTGACCCTCGACCGCCCCCGACCCCCGCACAGCACCACCGGAAATGAGCCGCCGCACATGACCACCGCCACCCCGTCGGACTTTGACGACCTGCGCGCCCAGCTGGAGACGCTGACCACCGAGGCGTTCCGGCCCGAGCTCGCCGAGATCGACCAGCTGCCGACGCTGGAGATCGCCCGCCTGATGAACCGCGAGGACGCCACCGTCCCCGCCGCCGTCGAGAAGCAGCTGCCCAACATCGCGGCCGCCATCGACGGCGCCGCCGAGCGGATGGCCCGCGGCGGCCGGCTGATCTACCTCGGCGCCGGTACGGCCGGCCGGCTCGGCGTCCTCGACGCCAGCGAGTGCCCGCCCACCTTCAACACCACCCCCGAGCAGGTCGTCGGCAAGATCGCCGGTGGCCCCGCCGCCATGGTGACCGCCGTCGAGGGCGCGGAGGACAGCAAGGAGCTGGCCGCCGCAGACCTGGACGAGCTGGGCGTGGGCGCGGATGACGTCGTCGTCGGCATCTCCGCCTCGGGCCGCACCCCGTACGCGATCGGCGCCGTCGAGGAGGGCCGCCGCCGCGGCGCGCTCACCGTCGGCCTCTCCTGCAACGCCGGCTCCGAGCTCGCCGCGGCCGCTGACCACGGCATCGAGGTCGTCGTCGGCCCCGAGCTGCTGACCGGCTCCACGCGCCTCAAGGCCGGTACGGCCCAGAAGCTCGTGCTCAACATGATCTCGACCCTCACCATGATCCGGCTGGGCAAGACCTTCGGAAACCTGATGGTCGACGTCCGCGCCTCCAACGAGAAGCTGCGGGCCCGCTCCCGCCGCATCGTCGCCCTCGCCACCGGCGCCCCGGACGACGAGATCGAGGCCGCGCTCGCCGCGACCGGCGGCGAGGTCAAGAACGCCATCCTGTCCATCCTCGGCGGCGTCGACGGCGCCACCGCCGACCGACTCCTGACCGACAGCAACGGCCACCTTCGCGACGCCCTCCGCGCCGCCTAACCAGTACGTACGTCCCCGTACCACCAGCAAGAACAGGCACCGCCATGAGCACCAATGCAAACCGCGACATCGCCGTCGCGATCCTCCCCCTCGTGGGAGGCGCCGGCAATGTCACCTCTGTCGAGCACTGCATGACCCGGCTGCGGCTCGGTCTCCGTGACCGTTCGCTGGTCCAGGACGAGGCGCTCAAGGCGCTTCCCGACGTGATGGGAGTCGTCGAGGACGACACGTACCAGATCGTCCTCGGGCCGGGGAAGGTCGCCCGGGTGACCCCGGAGTTCCAGACCCTGGTCGACGAGCAGCGGCCCGCCGCCGAGGCGGCGCACGCCGTCACCGCCGACGAGCTGGCCGCGCAGGGCGCCGAGCTGCGGGCGGCGAACAAGGCGAAGAACGCGACCCCGTTCAAGCTCTTCCTGCGCCGCATCGCGAACATCTTCGTGCCGCTGATCCCGGCCCTGATCGGCTGCGGCATCATCGCGGGCCTCAACGGCCTGCTGACCAACCTCGGCTGGCTGCCGTCAGTGGTCCCGGCGCTGGCGGCGATGGCGTCGGGCTTCATGTCGCTGATCGCGGTCTTCGTCGGCATCAATACGGCCAAGGAGTTCGGCGGCACGCCGGTCCTGGGCGGTGCGGTGGCGGCCATCATCGTCTTCCCGGGCGTCGAGAACATCTCCGTCTTCGGCGAGAAGCTCGCTCCGGGGCAGGGCGGTGTGCTCGGCGCGCTGGCCGCCGCGGCGCTGGCGGCGTTCCTGGAAAAGCGCATCCGCCGCGTCGTGCCCGAGGCACTGGACGTGCTGGTCACGCCGACCCTCGTGGTGCTGCTGACCGGCCTGGTCACCATCTTCGGCCTGATGTTCGTGGCCGGCGAGGTCGCCACCGGCATCGGTCACGCCGCGAACTGGCTGCTGGACAACGGCGGCGCCTTCGCGGGCCTGCTGCTCGGCGGCTTCTTCCTGCCGCTGGTGATGATGGGCCTGCACCAGGCGCTGATCCCGATCCACACCACCCTGATCGAGCAGCAGGGCTTCACGGTGCTGCTGCCGATCCTGGCGATGGCGGGCGCGGGCCAGGTCGGCGCGGCGATCGCGGTCTACCTGAAGCTGAAGCGCAATGCGTCCATCCGCAAGACCATCCGCTCCGCCCTCCCGGCCGGGTTCCTGGGCGTCGGCGAGCCGCTGATCTACGGTGTCTCGCTGCCGCTGGGCCGCCCGTTCATCACGGCGTGCGCGGGTGGCGCGCTGGGCGGCGGGTTCGTCGGGATGTTCTCGATGATGGGCGACAAGGTCGGCTCGACGGCGATCGGCCCGTCCGGCTGGGCGCTCTTCCCGCTCCTCCAGGGCAACCACAGCCTGGGCGCCACGATCGCGATTTACGCGGGCGGGCTCCTGGTCGGGTACCTCGGCGGCTTCCTGATCACGTACTTCTTCGGCTTCAGCAAGGAGATGCTGGTGGAGCTGAACGCGGATCCGGATACGGCTCCCGAGGACGCCCCGGCGGCCGCTCCGGGGGACGCTCCGGCGGCGAAGGGGAAGACCGGCCCGGTCACCCCCGCGGAGACGCAGCCGGCGCTGCAGCACAGCTCCTGAAGACAGGAAATGCCCCCGCGGACTCGTGCGAGTCCGCGGGGGCATTTCTCGTGCTGCCTGCGCTACCTGGTGATCGTCTGGACTTCCTTCACGCTCCGGCGGGTCGTCCGGGTCGGCGGAGTCCGTCCAGGTCACGTCCCAGGTCAGGGAGGCCTGCAGCTGGTACTGCTCGTCCCGCGAGGACCTGCGGTACTTGATGTTGCAGCCGGCGTCCGCCGTGTCGAACTTGTAGCCGCCGCCCTTCTTCACCAGGTCGCACTCGCAGACGGCCGGGTCGGCGTACTTGGTGCCCGCCTCGATGCGCAGCTTCGACGGCGTGGCGATGGTGGTGGCCGCGATGTTGATGCCCTTGTTGTTGAGGGCGGCGGTCACCCAGACCCGGTCGAGCTCCTTCGCGAAGCCGGCCTGCGTTTCCAGGTTCACGACCTGGCGGTCGGCGTCCGGGCTGAGCTTGAGCGGCGGGGCCGGGAGCTTGGTCTTGTCGTACGCCAGCCCGGCCAGGATCTCCGGGTCGATGGCCGGCGTGTCCGGCGGCACCGGGTCCTGCTCGCCGATCCAGGTGTACGTGGGGAGGGCGCAGCCGTCGGTCACGTACTCCCCACGGTGCTCCAGCTTCCACCACAGGCCCTTGTCGCCCTTGTGGAATTTCTGCTCGAGAACGTTCGGCACCGCGCCGCGGGCCGCCGGGTCGGAGTGGAAGTTGTCGTAGACCCAGTCTTCCATTTCCTTCGGGTCGTTCCGCGGCTCGTACCAGCACTCCGGCGGTTCCCAGTTGCCGCCCAGCGGGGCCATCGTTGTGCCGCCGGAGCCCGGGTTGCTCTAGTTGTACTCCACCATCGAGCCGAGGTTGCCGTCCCCGCTGCTCGGAGTGCCCTGGCCTCTTCCGCTCCCGGCCCATGCCGCGGGAGCCGCTATCAGTGAGGCCGCCGTGAAGGCGATCACGACCCCCCCCATCGCTGCTTCTTCATCGCCGGCACGTCTTGGACTCCTCGCGGTCGACGTCCCGAATCATCTTCCAGGCGCCGTTCTTGTCCTTGCTCATCGTCGAGACGTGCTGGATGAAGTCGGACGGGCTCGGCTCCGTCTTGAGCACCTTGCCGGTGATGGTCTTGCCCTGCTTCTTGAACTTCGTGATCCCGGAGCTCCAGCCCACCAGCGCGTCGCCCTTGACGTACCGGTAGAGCAGCGGCAGTTCGGGATTGCCCTTGGCGAAGGCGAGCTGGATGGACTGGACCGCGTATCCGTGGTCGCGGAGCACCGCGGCGGCGGCCTTGTCGGTCGGAGTGGCGCTGTCGAGCTGAACCTTGACGTCGCGGGGGAAGTCGAATTCCGGCGCCTTCGGGTCCTGCTCGGCGCTCGGCGTCGCGGACGGTGACTTCTCGCCGTCACCGGCGCCTTTGATCTCGCCGGACTTGCCGCCCTCGTCGGACCCACCGCAGGCGGCCAGCAGCAATGCGGCGGCCAGCGCCGGGGCGGCGGTCTTTACGGCCTTCACCGAACTCATGGTGCGATCAGGAAGACCAGCCGCACCATGAGTAACAGCTACGCCATGAGTAACAGCTACGCCGACGCCGGCGGGTACAGCTGCGCCGGGAGGCCGGAGGCCGCCGCCCGGTCCAGGAGCCACAGGGTGCGGGAGCGGCCGTAGGCGCCCGCCGCCGGGGACTGGATCTCGCCCGCGCCGGACAGGGCGATCGTGACGGCCTTCGCCTTGTCCTCGCCCGCCGCCAGGAGCCAGACCTCCTTGGCCGCGCGGATCGCGGGGAGGGTCAGCGAGACCCGGGTCGGCGGGGGCTTCGGGGCGCCGTGGACGCCGACCACCGTGCGCTCGGTTTCCCGTACGCCCGGGTGCTCGGGGAACAGCGACGCCACGTGCGTGTCCGGGCCGACCCCCAGCAGCAGGACGTCGAAGGACGGGACCGGGCCGTGGTCCTCCGGGCGGGCGGCCGCGGCGAGTTCGGCCGCGTAGGCCGCCGCGGCGGCGTCCGCGTCATTGCCGTACGCGCCGCCCGACGCGGGCATTGCGTGCACCCGCGCCGGGTCGAGCGGGACCGCGTCCAGCAGGGCGTCGCGGGCCTGGGTGGCATTGCGGTCCGCGTCGCCCTCGGGGAGGAAGCGCTCGTCGCCCCACCAGAGGTCGAGCCGGTGCCAGTCCACCGCGTCGCGGGCGGGGGAGCCGGCGAGGGCTGCCAGGAGCCCATTGCCGTTCCGCCCGCCCGTGAGGACCACCGACGCGACGCCGCGGGCCGCCTGGGCGTCCACGATCTTCGTGATCAGCCGGGCGGCCGCGGCCTGCGCCATCAGGTCCTTGTCGCGATGGACCACGATCTGCGGTGCGATGGTCACTTGGCCGGGCCCTTGCCTGGTGCCTTCTTGGCGGCCTTCTTGGCAGCTGCCTTCTTGGCCGGAGCCGTCTTCTTGGCCGCGGCTTTCTTCACCGGAGCCGGAGCAGGCGCAGCAGCAGGTGCAGGTGCAGGTGCCGGTGGCGCGACCATCGTGGCCACCGCCCCATCCCCGCTCGTCTTCGGCACCGACCCCTGCGCCGCCAGCCGCTGCACCCCGAAGGACACCGCCTGCTCGTACGCCTCGTCCGGGTCCAGCCGCCGCAGCTCCTCCGCGATCAGCTCCGCCGTCGTGCGCCGCTGCAGCGCCACATGCCGGTCCGGCTGCCCGGGCACCGCCAGCTCCGCCAGGACGCCGTCCGAGCGGTCCAGGCAGATGACGCCGTCCTTGGTCATCAGCCGTACGGCCGTGATCCCGGGACCCGATGACACATCCCGCTCCACCGGCACCTCGAGCCGCTCCGCGAGCCACAGCGCCAGCAGCTCGGACGAGGGGTTGTACTCCTCGCCCTCCACCACCGCGCCGCTGATCGCCGAGTGCTTCTGGTCCAGCGCCGCGGCCAGCACGCTGCGCCACGGGGTGATCCGGGTCCAGGCGAGATCGGTGTCGCCCGGCGCGTACGTGTCCGCGCGGTGGTCGAGCGCACCCACCGGGTCCTCGGCGGCCGAGGCGTCGGTGATGCGGCGCGCGGCCAGCTGGCCGAGGAGGTCCTCGGACGGGTTGTCGGGGGCGTCCTCCGGCCACCAGACGACCACGGGGGCGTCCGGGAGCAGCAGCGGCAGCACCACGCTCTGCGCGTGGTTCGCCAGTTCGCCGTGCAGCCGCAGCAGGATCGTCTCGCCCGCTGCCGCCTCGCTGCCGACCCGCACCTCGGCGTCGAGCCGGGCGGTGGCCCGGTCGCGTGGGGTGCGGCCCGGCCGCTTGATGACGACGAGGATGCGGGACGGGTGCTCCTTGGAGGCCTGGCTCGCGGCCTTGAGGGCGTCGTAGTGATTGCCCTCGTCCGTCACGATGACCAGCGTGAGCACCATGCCGACGGCCGGCGAGCCGGCCGCCCTGCGGGCCTTGACCAGCGCCGAGTTGACCTTGCTCGACGTGGTGTCGGTGAGGTCGATGTTCATGGCCGCCGCCACACCCTTCCGTCTCGTGCGAGCATCTCGTCCGCGGCCTTCGGGCCCCAGGTGCCGGAGGTGTACGGCTCCGGCTTGGGCCCGGTCGCCCAGTAGTTCTCGATGGGGTCGAGGACGTCCCAGGAGAGCTCGACCTCCTTCGTCCGCGGGAAGAGGTTCGCGTCGCCGAGCAGCACGTCCAGGATGAGCCGCTCGTACGCCTCCGGGGACGACTCGGTGAAGGACTCGCCATAGGCGAAGTCCATCGTCACGTCCCGGACCTCCATGGAGGTGCCCGGCACCTTCGAGCCGAACCGCACCGTCACGCCCTCGTCCGGCTGCACCCGGATGACCAGCGCGTTCTGGCCCAGCTCCTGGGTGTCGGTGGTGTCGAAGGGCAGGTGCGGGGCGCGCTGGAAGACGACCGCGATCTCGGTGACCCGGCGGCCGAGGCGCTTGCCCGTACGCAGATAGAACGGGACGCCCGCCCAGCGGCGGTTGTCGACGTTCAGCCGGATCGCCGCGTACGTGTCGGTGCGGGAGTTCGGGTCGATGCCGTCCTCCTGCAGATAGCCGACGACCTGCTCGCCGCCCTGCCAGCCGGCCGCGTACTGGCCGAAGACGGTGTGCTTGCCGAGGTCCTCGGGCAGCTGCACCGACTGCAGCACCTTGATCTTCTCCCGTACGAGGGAGTCCGCGTCGAAGGAGGCGGGCTCCTCCATGGCGGTCAGCGCGAGCAGCTGGAGGAGGTGGTTCTGGATGACGTCGCGGGCGGCGCCGATGCCGTCGTAATAGCCGGCCCGGCCGCCGATGCCGATGTCCTCGGCCATGGTGATCTGCACGTGGTCCACGTACGACCGGTTCCACAGCGGCTCGAACATGGTGTTCGCGAAGCGCAGCGCCAGGATGTTCTGGACCGTCTCCTTGCCGAGGTAGTGGTCGATGCGGAAGACCTCTTGCGGCGCGAAGACCTTGTGCACGACCGCGTTGAGCTCCTGCGCGCTCTGAAGGTCATGGCCGAAGGGCTTCTCGATGACCGCGCGCCGCCAGCCGTCGCCGCCGGGGTCGGAGGAGAGGTTGTGCTCCTTGAGCTGCTCCACGACCTTGGGGAAGAACTTCGGGGGCACCGAGAGGTAGAAGGCGAAATTCCCGCCCGTGCCGCGCTTCTTGTTCAGGTCCTCGACGGTCTGCCGGAGCGTGTCGAAGGCCTTGTCGTCGTCGAAGTCGCCCTGGACGAAGCGGAAGCCCTCGGACAGCTGCTGCCACACCTCCTCGCGGAAGGGGGTGCGCGAGTGCTCCTTGACCGCGTCGTGCACGACCTGGGCGAAGTCCTCGTCCTCCCAGTCGCGGCGGGCGAAGCCGACGAGCGAGAAGCCCGGCGGCAGCAGCCCGCGGTTGGCGAGGTCGTAGACCGCGGGCATCAGCTTCTTGCGGGAGAGGTCGCCGGTGACTCCGAAGATCACCAGGCCCGACGGCCCCGCGATGCGCGGGAGCCGTCGGTCCTGGGCGTCACGCAGCGGATTCGCCCCCTGCGGGGAGTCACCACCGGTCTGTGGCACCTTGCTTACGCCCCCTTCGGGGTGAGCTTGTCCAGGGCGGCCTGAGTGGACTTCACCAGGTCGTTCCAGGAGTCCGCGAACTTCTCCACGCCCTCGTCCTCCAGCTTCTGCACGACGTCGTCGTACGAGATGCCGAGCTTGCCGAGCGCGTCGAGGACCTGCTGGGCCTCGGCGTAGGTGCCGCGGACCGTGTCGCCGGTGATCTCGCCGGAGTCCTCGGTGGCCTCCAGGGTCGCCTCCGGCATGGTGTTCACCGTGTTCGGCGCGACCAGGTCGTCGACGTACAGCGTCTTCTTGTACGCCGGGTCCTTCACGCCGGTGGACGCCCACAGCGGGCGCTGCTTGTTCGCGCCGTCCCGCTCCAGCGCCGCCCAGCGGTCGGAGCCGAAGACCTCCTCGTACGCCTGGTAGGCGAGGCGGGCGTTGGCGATCGCGGCCTTGCCGCGCAGCTCCTTGGCCTCGTCGCTGCCGAGCTTGTCGAGCAGCGGGTCGACCATGGTGTCCACGCGGGAGACGAAGAAGGACGCCACCGAGTGGATCTGCGACAGGTCCAGGCCCTTGGCCTTGGCCTTCTCCAGGCCGGCCAGGTAGGCGTCCATCACCTCGCGGTAGCGCTCCAGCGAGAAGATCAGGGTCACATTGACGCTGATGCCCTTGCCGATCACCTCGGTGATCGCCGGGAGGCCCGCCTTGGTGGCCGGGATCTTGATGAGCGTGTTCGGCCGGTCCACCAGCCAGGCCAGCTGCTTGGCCTCGGCGACCGTCGGCTGCGTCTTGTGCGCCAGCCGCGGGTCGACCTCGATGGAGACCCGGCCGTCGACGCCGTCGGTGGCGTCGTACACCGGGCGGAGAATGTCGGCCGCGTCCCGTACGTCCGCGGTGGTGATCATCCGCAGCGCCTCGTCGACCGTGACGCCGCGGGCGGCGAGGTCGGTGAGCTGCTCCTCATAGCCGTCCCCGGAGGAGATGGCCTTCTGGAAGATGGACGGGTTGGTGGTGACACCGACCACGTGGGACTGGTCGATGAGTTCCGCGAGATTGCCGGACGTGATGCGCTTGCGCGAGAGGTCGTCCAGCCAGATCGCGACGCCTTCGTCGGAGAGGCGCTTCAGTGCGTCTGTCATGGGGTCAGCACTCCTGTTTAGATCTTTGTATTCGTACGCGTCAGCGCCCGGCGGCCGCGAGAGATTCCCGCGCGGCCTCGGCCACGGCATCGGCGGTGATGCCGAACTCCTCGTACAGCTTCTTGTAGTCGGCGGAGGCGCCGTAGTGCTCCAGCGAGACGATCCGCCCGGCGTCTCCCACATAGCGGTACCAGGTGAGGCCGACCGCGGCCTCGACCGCAACGCGCGCCTTTACGGACGGGGGCAGTACGGAGTCCTTGTACTCCTGCGGCTGCTCCTCGAACCACTCCACGCACGGCATCGACACGACCCGGGTGGGCACCCCGGCCGCCTGCAGCTGCTCGCGCGCCCCGACGGCCAGCTGCACCTCGGAGCCGGTGCCGATGAGCACGACCTGCGGCTCGCCGCCCTCGGCCTCGAAGAGCGTGTAGCCGCCCTTGACGGCGTCCTCGTTCGCCTCGTACGTCGGCACGCCCTGGCGGGTGAGGGCGAGCCCGTGCGGGGCGCCCTTGCCGTAGACCTTGGTGTGCCGGCGCAGGATCTCGCGCCAGACGATGACCGTCTCGTTGGCGTCCGCGGGCCGTACGACATTGAGGCCCGGGATGGCGCGCAGCGACGGGAGGTGCTCGACCGGCTGGTGGGTCGGGCCGTCCTCGCCGAGGCCGATGGAGTCGTGCGTCCAGACGTACGTGACCGGCAGGTGCATGAGGGCGCTCAGCCGGACGGCGTTGCGCATGTAGTCGGAGAACACCAGGAAGGTGCCGCCGTACACGCGGGTGTGGCCGTGCAGCGTGATGCCGTTCATGGCCGCGGCCATGGCGTGCTCGCGGATGCCGAAGTGGATGGTGCGGCCGTACTTGTCGGCGCCCGGCAGCGGATTGCCGTCCGGGAGGAACGACGTGTTCGCGAAGGTCGTGTTGTTCGACCCTGCCAGGTCGGCGGAGCCGCCCCACAGCTCGGGGACGACCGGGCCGAGGGCCTTCAGCACCTCGCCGGAGGCCTTGCGGGTGGCGACGGACTTGCCGGCCTCGAAGGACGGCAGCGCCTTCTCCCAGCCCTCCGGGAGCTCATTGGCCTCGATGCGGTCGAACTCGGCGGCCCGCTGCGGGTTGGCCGCCCGCCACGCCTGGAAGGTCTCCTCCCAGGCCTTACGGGCCTCCTTGCCGCGCTCGCCGACCTCGCGGGCGTGGGCGAGGACCTCGTCGGAGACCTCGAAGGTCTTCTCCGGGTCGAAGCCGAGGACGCGCTTGGTGGCCGCGACCTCCTCGTCGCCGAGCGCCGAGCCGTGGGCGGCCTCGGTGTTCTGCGCGTTGGGGGCCGGCCAGGCGATGATCGAGCGGGCGGCGATGAAGGACGGCCGGTCGGTGACGGCCTGGGCGGCCTTCATGGCCTCGAAGAGCGCCGCGTGGTCCAGGTCGCCGTTCTCCTTCGGCTGCACCCGCTGCACGTGCCAGCCGTAGGCCTCGTAACGCTTGCAGGTGTCCTCGGAGACGGCCGCCTCGGTGTCGCCCTCGATGGAGATGTGATTGTCGTCCCACAGCAGCACCAGATTGCCGAGCTTCTGGTGCCCGGCCAGCGAGGAGGCCTCGGAGGAGATGCCCTCCTGGAGGCAGCCGTCGCCGGCGATCGCCCAGATGGTGTGGTCGAACGGAGAGGCGCCCTCGGGCGCCTCCGGGTCGTAGAGGCCGCGCTCGTAGCGCGAAGCCATCGCCATGCCGACGGCATTGGCGACGCCCTGGCCCAGCGGGCCCGTGGTGGTCTCGACGCCGGTGGTGTGCCCGTACTCCGGGTGGCCCGGGGTCAGGGAGCCCCACGTGCGGAACGCCTTCAGGTCGTCCAGCTCAAGGCCGTAACCGGACAGGTAGAGCTGGATGTAAAGGGTCAGGCTGGAGTGGCCCGCCGAGAGCACGAAGCGGTCGCGGCCGACCCAGTCGGCGTCGGACGGGTCATGCCGCATCAGCTTCTGGAAGAGCAGGTAGGCGGCCGGGGCGAGGCTCATGGCCGTGCCGGGGTGGCCGTTGCCGACCTTCTGCACGGCATCCATGGCCAGGACGCGAACGGTATCGACGGCCCGGTCGTCCAGATCGGTCCACTCAAGGCTGGAGGTGGTCGGCTGGTTACTCACCCTCGGTCAGGGCTCCTCTCACACACAACATGTTGAAAACCGGTGAAACCGGTGTATGCATGCACACCGGACACGCTTCGAGCCTATCCCGCTCACCACCAGACTGACGGGGCCGGGCCGCTTCTGCCTCCCGAGGGCTGCTTGGGGGCTCCGCGTGGGCTCCGCGTGGGCTCCTCTTGGGCCTACGGAAGGACACGAACCACCCCCGAGGAGGAGTCCGCAGCGCGGCCGTCTACAGTTGCGACGTATCAGCAATGGTTGAGCGTGAGCAGGGGTGTCTCTTGACGGCCGTCGATTCCCGACCAGCCGGGGTGCTCGGAAACAGCAATCCCGCGCAATGGCCGTTCCGCGCCCGTCTGAAGGCATTCGTCGCGCTGACGAAGCCGCGCATCATCGAGCTGCTCCTGATCACCACCGTGCCGGTGATGTTCCTTGCCGCGCAAGGGGTTCCGGACCTTTGGCTGGTCCTGGCGACCTGTATCGGCGGCTATCTGTCCGCCGGTGGTGCGAATGCCCTGAACATGTACCTCGACCGCGACATCGACGCGCTCATGCACCGTACGGAGCAGCGCCCGCTGGTGACCGGCATCGTCAGTCCGCGTGAGGGCCTGGTCTTCGGGCTGACGCTGACGGCGGTCTCGACCGCGTGGTTCTGGGTGCTGGTGAACCCGCTGTCCGCGCTGCTGGCGCTGGGCGCGAACCTCTTTTACGTCGTGGTCTACACGATGCTGCTGAAGCGGAGGACGTCCCAGAACATCGTCTGGGGCGGCATCGCGGGCTGTATGCCGGTCTTCATCGGCTGGTCGGCGGTCACCAACTCGATGTCCTGGGCGGCCGTTGTGCTGTTCCTGGTGATGTTCTTCTGGACGCCGCCGCACTACTGGCCGCTGTCGATGAAGGTCAAGGACGACTACGAGCGGGTCGGCGTCCCGATGCTGCCGGTGATCGCGACGAACCAGGTCGTGGCCAAGCAGATCGTCATCTACAGCTGGGTGATGGTCGTGGTCTCGCTGGCGCTGTGGCCGTTGGGCTATACGGGTGTCTTCTATCCGGTGGTCGCCGCCGTCGCGGGTGGCTGGTGGCTCAAGGAAGCGCATGGGCTGCGCTCCCGGGCGCGGGCCGGGGTGACCGGGGCGAAGCTCAAGGAGATGCGGCTGTTCCACTGGTCGATCACGTACGTGACGATCTTGTTCATGGCCGTGGCGGTCGATCCGTTCCTTCGCTGATTACCGACGGGTAGCATTCGGCGTATGAAGACAGACCATCTGACGAAGAACATCGACGCCTTCGTGCGCGCGCACGGCGGCTCCGCCCGGGCCCAGGTCGCGTACCTGGGGCAGATGGGCGCCCGGATCTCGCTGGTCGGCGAGGACGGGGAGTGGGGCGACCAGGTGGCGCCGGACGTCGACACCGCCAAGGCGGCGCTGGCGGCGGCGCAGGGCGTGACCGTGCAGGACGACTTCGACGGCGAGATGGCTGCGGACGTGCGCACGGGGCCGTACGAGTGGCGGCGCATGGCGGGCATTCAGCTGTAATAAGAACTGAGCCACCGTTCTGCCGTTAGACAGGGCGTGACCGAGCTCGTAGACCACCACAGCCACGGCGCGGCCGCGCCCGCGGGCGTCGAAGGCGAGCTCGGGATCGGCACCTTCGAGACGCTGCTGGGCGCCGCCGCCGGTGCCCGCGGCCGGCCGCCCGCGGGCGTCACCCACTTCGACGGGCCGCTGGGGCGGGCGCTGCGGCGCTGGTGCCCGCCGCTGCTCGGCCTGGACCCGCACTGCAGCCCGGCGCTGTATCTCGCCCGGCGGCGGGAGCTGGGCGGCTATACCGCCACCCGGGCGCTGCTGCGGGGGGCGGGGATCGGCACGTATCTCGTGGACGGGGATCCGGGGGCCGGGCTGCGGCCGGTCGGGGACCGTCCGGCCGGGGGGCGGGTGGTGCACGAGATCGTGCGGCTGGAGTCGCTGGCCCGGCAGGTGGCCAAGACGTCGGGCTCGGTGGCCTCCTTCCTGCGCAACACCGCGGAGGCGGTCTACTCCGCAGGGCAGAACGGCACCGCCTACGCCGTCGACGCCGCCGCCCCCGCCGAATGCGCCCGCGAGCCGGGCTCGGTGGAGGTGCGGCACGCGGCGTCGCAGCTGCTGCAGCGGGGCACGCTCGCGCCGGCGCTGGTGCGGCACCTGCTGTGGGCGGCGCTGGCGACCGGCCTTCCGGTGCAGCTGCACGGGGGCGATCCGTACGACCTGGACGCCTTCATCGACCGCACCGAAGGGCTCGGTACGGACCTGGTGCTGATCCCCGGCCCGCGATCGCCGCAGCACGCGGCGGCGGCGCGACGGGCGGCCGTGCACGCGCACGTTTACGCCGACGCGGGGCCCGAGCCGGCCGAGCCGCTGCGGCTCGCGCCCGCGGGGAAGCTGCTGTTCTCGACCGGCGCGCGGGCGCTGCCCGAGCTGTACGTGGTCGCCGCGCACGGCTTCGCGGCGGCGCTGGCCCGGGTCGCGGACGAGTGGCCGGCCGCGGGGCTGTGCTCGGCGCGGGACGCGGAGCGGATGTGCGCGGCGGTGGGGGCGGGCACGGCGCGGCGGGTGTACGGGCTGCGCGGGGGCGGGGCAGGGTCAGCGGGCTAGGCGGGAGCCCTCCGGTGTGCGGCGGTACAGGACGGTGCGGCCGGAGCGGGTTCGCGTCACCAGGCCTGCCCGTAGGAGGACGCCCAGGTGGTACGACACCGTGGCCGGGCTCAGGAAATGGGTGGTGGACAGGGCTGTGGTCGAGGACGGGTGGTCCAGGGCTGTCAGGAGGGCGGCTCTGGTGGGGCCCAGGAGGTCGGCCAGGGGCTCGGTGCCCGGGGTGGGGCGGGTGGCTGCGCGGGCCGGGTAGTTGAGGATCGGGGGGAGGGCGGCGCCTGCCAGCTGGTCCACGGCCACGGCGGGGCGTTCCGCCAGCAGGGACGGGACCAGCACGACGTGGGGCACCGTGAGGGCGCCGGAGAAGCGGCTGGCGATCTCCAGCGTGCCGTCGCGCCAGCGCACGCCCGGGTGCAGCTCCGCGAAGAGCGCGGCCGCGCCCTGCCGCGCCAGGGTGTGCGCGCAGCGGTCGACCTCCGCGTCCAGCGCCGCCTTCGCCCGCGGCCAGTGGTCGGCGAAGGCGAGGTCCCAGTAGCGGCGGAGCTCCGCGGCGGCCTGCTCTGCGACCTCCGCCCCGTCCCGTAACAGCGCCTCGCGCAGCGCCGGCGGCAGCGCGCCGCCCCGGCCCTCAAGGCCGACGCACGGCTTGCCGTCGCGCACCACCCGCAGCTCCGCCGCGATCCGGTGCGGCGGCGTGGCGCGGACGATCGCCAGCTCCTCGTCGATCGTGGGCGCGGGACCCGCCGGGTACGGGCTGAGGAAGTCGGGCACGTAACCGCCGTCCTCCAGTGCGCACGCCGCCAGCAGCGGCAGCCGCTCGTGCCGCAGCACCCGCCGGGCGCGGGCGAGCCAGGGGGCGGCGCCGGGCGGCGGGCGCACGCCCCACGGGAGCAGGGTGGCGGCGACCTCGTGCAGCGGTGAGACCGCGAAGCGGGACTGCGCCAATCCGGTGGCGTCCACGGTGAGTTGGAGCATCGGCGCACCCCTGTGAGCCTTCGAATGTGCTCGAATCCTCGCACGGAAGCAATCCCTCCGGGGTGCCGGCACCCAGGCTGTTCCTCCGCGACGACTCGCCCGTCCGGCACGGGGGTCGGGGCGGGCGAGAGGAGCCTGCCCGGCGCGGGAGACGGTGCCTGCGCCGGGCATTGGGGGACGGAGGGGCCCATGGACCGGATGACGCGACGCGCGATCGCGCTCGCCGCGGTGGCGCTGCTCACCATGGCGGGCACCTGCTCCGCCGCCTCGGACGGCGCCCGCGACGGTACGGCAGGCGGCTCGGCGGGCGGCTCGGCAGGCAAGGGCCGCCCGGCGCTCACCGACCGCGCGCCCTGCCAGGACCTGCCCGGCTACACCTGCGCCACGCTCCCGGTCCCGCTCGACCACGGCGGCCGCACCCCGGGCACCCTCGGCCTCAAGGTCGCCATGGCGGACAACGCGGACGCGCCCAAGGGCGTGCTGATGATGCTGACCGGGGGTCCCGGGCAGCCCGGCGTGCCGTTCGTGAAGCGGCTGGGCGAGAAGCTGGGGCCCGTACTCGACGACTACCAGCTGGTGATGATCGACCAGCGCGGCACCGGCGGTGGCGCGCTGCAGTGCCCGCGACTGCAGGAGGAGATGAGCAGCTCCGACCTCACCCCGCCCACCCGGCAGGCCGTCACCGACTGTGCCGCCGCCCTCGGCGACCGGCGCCGCTTCTACGCCACCGCCGACACGGTCGCCGACCTCGACCTCCTGCGGCGGGCGCTGGGGGAGCGGAAGTGGACGCTGGACGGCGTCTCGTACGGCACCTACACCGCCGAGCGCTATGCGCTCGCGCACCGCGGCAAGGTTCGCCGGCTGGTCCTCGACTCCGTCGTCCCGCAGACGTTCGACGACCCGATGTGGCTGACGCCGATGCGGGCGACGGCGCGCGTCCTGCGCACGGCGTGCGCGGCTGCCAAACCAGAAGGAGACTGCGGCACCGACCCGGTGGCGGATCTGCGCACGGTGGTGCGGACGTACGACAACGGGGCCGACCTGCTGGACATGCTCACCACGTACGAGTTCTTCGACCCGGACTACGAGGGCGCGATCGCGGCGCTGCACAAGGCGGCGCGGGGGGAGCCGGAGGACCTGAAGGACCTCATCGAGCAGACGCGCTCGGACAGCACCCCCGCCGAGCAGCTCAGCCAGGGGCTGCACGCCTCGACGCTCTGCCTCGACGGCCGCTTCCCGTGGGGCTCGACGGACACCCCGGTCGAGGGCCGGGCGGCGAAGCTGGCCGCGGCGGCGGGGCGGCTGACGGCGCGCGACTACGGCCCGTACGACGCAGATACGGCGCAGGGGACCGGCTCGCTGCTGCAGTGCCTGTGGTGGCCGCGCGAGCCCGTACCGCCGAGGCCGCCCGCGCACCGGAAGCTGCCGGGGGTGCCGGTCCTGCTGCTCGGCGGCGACCGCGATCTGTCCACCCCACTGGAGTGGCTCTATGAGCAGGAGAAGCTGACGCCGCGCGCGGAGGTCGTGGTGGTGAAGGGCGCCGCGCACAGCGTCCAGAGCAGGGCGGAGAGCGACGAGGGCCGTAAGGCGGTGTACGACTTCCTGCTACGCGACTGAGCCGGCGGGCTCGCCGGCCGCCGGGGCGGGGGCGGGGATCTCCGCCGTCTCCTCGGCCGGGCGGTGGCGCAGCGACAGCAGCACCCGCAGCGCCGCGATCCACACCAGCGTGGAGCCGAGCATGTGCACGGCGACCAGGATCTCCGGGGTGTCGGTGAAGTACTGCACGTAACCGATCACGGCCTGGGACATCAGGACGAGGAAGAGGTCGCGGGTGGCGTTGAGCGGGCCGCGCGGGCCGTCCATGACCTTGATCGCGATCCAGACGGCGATGGTGAGCGCGACCACCGCCCAGGCGGTGAAGGCGTGCACGTGGGCGGCGTTTTCCCAGCTGATCCAGCCCATCCGGGGGACGTCGCTGGAGTCGCCCGCGTGTTTGCCGGTGCCGGTGACGACGGTGCCGGCGGCGACGAGGACGGCGGTGAGGCCGACGAGGACGCGGGCGAGCTTGCGCACGATCTGGCCGACCAGCCAGTCGGGGCCGCCGTCGCCCTCGCGGGCGCGCTGCCAGGTGATGAAGGCGACGGTGACGAGGCCGCTGGCGGCGAGGAAGTGCCCGGCGACGCTGTACGGGTTGAGCGCGGTCAGCACCGTGATGCCGCCGATGACGGCGTTGCTCATGACCAGCCAGAACTGCGCCCAGGCCAGGCGGGTGAGCGGGCGGCGGCGGGGCTTGGCGGCGCGGACGCAGATGATCGCCCAGCCGACGGCGGCGGAGATCACGTACGTCATCATCCGGTTGCCGAACTCGATGGCGCCGTGGATGCCCATCTCGCCGGTGGGGGTCAGGCTTTCCCCGGAGCACTTCGGCCAGGTGTCACACCCGAGCCCCGACCCGGTGAGGCGTACGGCACCGCCGGTGATGACGATGAGGACGCTCATCGCGAGCGAGATGAGCGCGGCGCGCTGGACGGTCTTCGGCGAGGGCGTCCAGTGCCGGGCGATCAGGGCAAGAGGGTTGAACACGCCGCATAGCTTAGGCGGCGGGTGAAGGCCGCAAGGCACCACCCCCCGGCGTGGTGCGGTCGTGCGACAGCAACGGGCGGGCGGGTGGGAAATCACTCCCACCGGAAGAAGCGGGCCGCGGCCG
Organism: Streptomyces boninensis; assembly: GCF_048572725.1. Taxonomy (NCBI): domain Bacteria; kingdom Bacillati; phylum Actinomycetota; class Actinomycetes; order Kitasatosporales; family Streptomycetaceae; genus Streptomyces; species Streptomyces boninensis. The sequence goes on along the minus strand of NZ_CP183837.1, from coordinate 1,953,152 downwards.
CCAGCCCGACCACAGCCCAAGCCGCGAGAATCCCCACAGCCCCCCACGGCAGCGCCGCCCCGTGCTGAAGCACATCCCGCAGCCCATCCGACAACGCCGCGATCGGTGTGAGTTCGAGCACCGCCCGTACGCCGTCGGGGAACTTCGACAGCGGCACCACCACGCCCCCGGCGAAGAGCAGCAGCACGAACACCAGGTTCGCCGCGGCCAGGGTCGCCTCCGCGCGCAGGGTCCCCGCCATCAGCAGGCCGAGGCCGGAGAACGCCGCCGTGCCGACGAGCAGAAGCAGCACCACCGCGAGCGGATTGCCGTGCGGGGACCAGCCCAGCGCCAGCGCGATCACCGTCAGCAGGGCGACCTGCAGCACCTGGATCGCCAGCACGGACAGCGTCTTCGCGGCCATCAGCCCCCAGCGGGGGAGCGGCGACGCGCCGAGGCGCTTGAGCACCCCGTACCGCCGCTCGAAGCCGGTGCCGATGGCCTGGCCCGTGAAGGACGTCGCCATCACCGCGAGGGCCAGCGCCCCCGGCGCGAGGAAGTCGACCCGCTCGCCCGCGCCCGTATCGATCACATCCACCGCGCTGAACAGCGCCAGCACCACCGACGGAATGATCACCGTGAGCAGCAGCTGCTCCCCGTTCCGCAGCATCATCCGCGTCTCGAGCCCCGCCTGCGCCCAGATCATCCGCGCCATGGACGCGGCCCCCGGCGCCGGTACGAACGTCCCCGCACTCGCGTCCGTGCTCACGACCGCAGCTCCTTCCCCGTCAGCTCGAGGAATACGTCCTCGAGCGTGCGCCGCTCCACCGTCATCTGCTCCGGGAGCACCCCGTTCTGCGCACACCACGTGGTCACCGTGGCGAGCAGCTCCGGGTCGATCGTCCCCGCCACCCGGTACGCGCCGGGGGTCAGCTCGATCGCCGCGGTCTCCGGGGGCAGCGCCTTGAGCAGCGAGGCCAGGTCGAGGCCCGGCCGGCCGCTGAAGCGCATCGTGTTCTCCGCGCCGCCCCGGCACAGCTCCTCCGGGGTGCCGCGGGCGACCAGCCGGCCGCCGTCGATGATCGCGACCTCGTCCGCGAGCTGTTCGGCCTCGTCCATGTGGTGGGTGGTCAGCAGCACCGAGACGCCGTCGGTGCGCAGCTCCCTGATCAGGTCCCAGGTGGCGCGCCGCGCCTGCGGGTCGAGTCCGGCCGTCGGCTCGTCCAGGAAGACCAGCTCGGGCCGCCCGACCACCGCCATCGCGAGCGCCAGCCGCTGCTGCTGGCCGCCCGACAGCCGCCGGTACGGGGTCCGCCCGCAGCTCTCCAGCCCCAGCCGCTCGATGAGCGGGCCCACGTCCAGCGGGCGGGCGTGCAGCCGCGCCATGTGCCGCAGCATTTCCTCCGCCCGCGCCGACGGATACACGCCGCCGCTCTGCAGCATCACGCCGATCCGCGGCCGCAGCGCCGCGCCGTCCGTCGCCGGATCCAGGCCGAGCACGCGCACCGTGCCCGCGTCGGCGGGCCGGTAGCCCTCGCAGATCTCGATCGTGGTGGACTTGCCGGCCCCGTTGGGGCCGAGGACCGCGGTGACCGCCCCGCGGGCGGCCGTCAGGTCCAGGCCGTCGACGGCGGTCTTCGTCCCGTAGCGCTTCACGAGGCCCGCTACCTCGACCGCCGGGGGGTGCTGCTGCATGAGAGCGAGTCTAAGGAGTCCGCGGCGGCCTGCCGCCTTCGGGCCCGGAGCGCGGCGGCGGTCACTGCCGGCTGACGAGGACGAGCGAGTCGCCCGTGCTCAGCGTCACCGATGACCGCTTGTCCGGGTTCAGGCGCAGGCCGAAGTCCGGGGCGGTCGCGGCCTCCTGGCTCAGCCGGTAGCCGAGGGCACATTCGCCCTGCCGCCGGGCCGACTCGACGGCCGTGGCGTAGCTGATTTCGCGGTCCTGTGCCACGTAGTCGGTGGCCGGCTTGAGATAGATCTCGCAGCCCTGGGCGTTGCCGAGCTCGCGGAAGAGGGGCCCGAGGTGGAGGTTCTCGGAGATCTGGGCCAGCAGCTGGCTGATGACCTTGTCGCTCACGATGAAGTCGGCGCCCGCGGTGACCGGGGCGAGTACGCGGTTGCTGTCCTTGGCCATCTCCGTGACGACGCGCAGCTCGCACCCCAGCTCGGCCTCCAGCGCACGCAGGTGCAGCAGCGTAACGAGGGTGTCGACGTCCGGATGCGACTGCGAACTGGCGCCCGCCTCGTCATCGACGTCGTAGCCCAGCACGATCAGGCTGTCGTACGAGCCGAGGTCCAGGTCCGCGAGTACCTCGGGGCGGAACGTCTCGCCGGGGCGGAAGCGGCACTCGACGCCCGGGAACGGCGGCAGCAGGGCGGACTCGGCCGCGGCCCGGTCGCCGTGCGCCACGATGTCGATGGCCGAGCCCTCGGCGGCGCTCTCCGCGAGCAGCTCGACGACCGAGCGGGCCCGCTGGTTCCAGCCGAGCAGCAGCAGGCGCTCGGGGACGGCCGGGCGCGGCCGCGGAGCGACGATGGCGCCTTCGTCGACCTCGGCGGGCTGTTCGGCGAGTACGGCCGTGTCGTCGTCCCGGGTGACGACGATGAGCAGGTCGTCCTCGGCGATCGCGGCGTCGGACGGCGGGTTCAGCGCGACTGAGCCGTCGGCGTGCAGCAGGCCCAGCACCGAGGAGGTGTCGTAGGCGAGCAGTGCCTCGCCGAAGGGCCGGCCCACCAGGGCCGGCTCGGCCAAGGTGTAGAACTCGTCGCCCGCGAACTCCAGCATGCGGGCGTAGACGAGTGAGAGTCCCGGCTGCCGGGCGGTCTGCACGATGATCCGGGCGGCGGCGTCGTTGAGATTCACCACCCAGCCGTGCTCGCCGGCCGCGAGCTCCGCGGCCCGCCGGTTGCGCGGGTCGCGGACCGAAGCGACGACATGGGCGTTCGTGGTCTGCCCTGCTCCGCTGTTCAGCGCCAGCAGCGTCCTGATGACCTCGGCGTCGGCGACCGCCGGCTCCAGGTCGCCCTGGGCGATCACGATGACCGCGCGGGCGGTTTCCGGATTGACCATGCGGATCACGGCGGGGTCGCCGGGGTCCCCCGTACGGCAGATGATCCGGGTGCCCTTGGTGTCCGGGACCTGGGTCCGGATGGCCTCCTCCATCTGGATCTTGTCGCGGTCGGCGAGGATGGCGACGACGGATCCGCGTTGATTGGCCTCGGCCGCGGTCAGCTCGCTCACGATCGGGAAGACCTGGCCGGACCAGCCCAGCACCACGATGTGCCGCTTCTCGAGGACCACGGACCGGCCCTGACGCAGATCCATGATCTTGCGCTGCACACCCGCGGTGATCAGGCCGACGAGCGTCGAGGCGAAGAACAGCGCCACGAGGGCGAGCAGCACGGACAGCAGCACATAGGCGGGCGTGCCGACGGCCGAGCCCAGGCCGAAGGTCTCCCCGACGTTCTGCCAGACCCCTTTGAGCTGGTTGCCCAGGGTCGTGGGGGTGTGCTTGTCCGCCCACACCAGGGCGGCACTGGCAGGGACGACGATGATCAGGCAGACGAGAGTGAGCCAGCCGATCAGCGCCGGTGTGCCCCGGGACATCGTGTTGTCGAACCGGTACCGCAGCTGCTGCAGCAGCCGGGAAGCGCCCGAGCCGGAGTCGGGCGAGTGATCTGCCATGCACCCCTCGCAAAGGTCCGGTGTTCTGGGCTCCCTGGTGCCAGGTCCGGTTTCCTGATCTTCCGGTGTGGCGGCGGCGGGCGCACACGAGGCTGCTCTACTTAGGTGACCCTTAGTGATGCACCCCACCGCAGAGTGATCGAATCCCGGCTTGAACGTGCGCGCCGAATTACGCAACAATGGCGTTGTGAAAACTTTGGGCGAGGGTGAGCAGACTCCGGCGGTGCCCACGGCACCGTCGGCGAGCAGCCCTGCCCTGTCCGCCGAGCACGGCACACGGCAGCGCGTCGCCCGGTCGATCCTCGACCACGGCCCGTCCACCGCCGCCGAGCTCGCCCAGCGGCTGAGCCTGACCCAGGCCGCCGTCCGCCGGCATCTGGACACCCTCCTCGCGGAGGGCATCGTCGAGCCGCGCGAGCGGCGGGTGTACGGCAACCGGGGGCGTGGCCGCCCGGCGAAGGTGTTCGCCCTGACCGACTGCGGCCGGGACGCCTTCGACCAGGCCTACGACCAGCTGGCCGCCGACGCCCTGCGCTGGATCGCGCAGGCCGCCGGGGGCGGCGAGATGGGCGAGGCGGCGGTCGCCGCGTTCGCCCGCGCCCGGGTGCAGCAGGCCGCCGAGCGATATGCGAGGCGGCTGGAGCACGTACCCCCGGAGGAGCGCGCGAAAGCCCTGGCCAAGGCCCTCACCGAGGACGGGTACGCTGCTACAGCGCGCAGCGCGCCCACAGCCTCCGGTGAGCAGCTCTGCCAGCACCACTGCCCGGTGGCGCATACCGCCGAGCAATTCCCGCAGCTGTGCGAGGCGGAGACCGAGGTCTTCTCCCGCCTGCTCGGCACCCATGTGCAGCGTCTCGCCACCATCGCCCATGGCGACGGGGTCTGCACGACCTTCATTCCGAAGATGCCGTCCGAGGCAGACCCGGAAGACGCACACCAGCACGCTGCACCTGATCAAAACATGCCACCAACCACCAGCAAGGCCGGGAGGAACCCCGCATGACTGCGCCCACAGAGACACCGACCTCGGAACACCCCGAGCTCGAGGGTCTCGGCCGGTACGAATACGGCTGGGCCGACTCCGACGCGGCCGGTGCCGCGGCGAAGCGCGGCTTGTCCGAGGCCGTCGTCCGGGACATCTCCGGCAAGAAGAACGAGCCGGACTGGATGCTCAAGACCCGCCTCAAGGGTCTGAAGCTCTTCGGCAAGAAGCCCATGCCCACCTGGGGCTCCGACCTCTCGGGCATCGACTTCGAGAACATCAAGTACTTCGTCCGCTCCACCGAGAAGCAGGCCCAGTCCTGGGAGGACCTGCCGGAGGACATCAAGGCGACGTACGACAAGCTCGGCATCCCGGAGGCCGAGAAGCAGCGCCTGGTCGCGGGTGTCGCCGCGCAGTACGAGTCGGAGGTCGTCTACCACCAGATCCGCGAGGACCTGGAGGAGCAGGGCGTCATCTTCCTCGACACCGACACCGCGCTCAAGGAGCACCCGGAGCTCTTCAAGGAGTACTTCGGCACCGTCATCCCCCCGGGTGACAACAAGTTCGCCTCGCTGAACACGGCCGTCTGGTCCGGCGGATCGTTCATCTACGTCCCCAAGGGCGTGCATGTCGAGATTCCGCTGCAGGCCTACTTCCGGATCAACACCGAGAACATGGGCCAGTTCGAGCGGACGCTGATCATCGTCGACGAGGACGCCTACGTCCACTACGTCGAGGGCTGCACCGCGCCGATCTACCAGTCGGACTCGCTGCACTCCGCGGTCGTCGAGATCATCGTCAAGAAGGGCGCCCGCTGCCGCTACACGACCATCCAGAACTGGTCGAACAACGTCTACAACCTGGTCACCAAGCGCGCGGTCGCCTACGAGGGCGCCACGATGGAGTGGGTCGACGGCAACATCGGCTCCAAGGTGACCATGAAGTACCCGGCCATCTACCTGATGGGCGAGCACGCCAAGGGCGAGACCCTGTCCGTCGCCTTCGCCGGCGAGGGCCAGCACCAGGACGCCGGCGCCAAGATGGTCCACATGGCGCCGAACACCTCGTCCAACATCGTCTCCAAGTCGGTGGCGCGAGGCGGCGGCCGTACGTCGTACCGCGGCCTGATCGAGATCGGCGAGGGCGCGGAGAACTCCAAGTCCAACGTGCTCTGCGACGCCCTCCTGGTCGACACGATCTCCCGCTCGGACACGTACCCGTACGTGGACGTCCGCGAGGACGACGTCACGATGGGCCACGAGGCGACCGTCTCCAAGGTCTCCGACGACCAGCTCTTCTACCTGATGCAGCGCGGCATGTCCGAGGACGAGGCCATGGCGATGATCGTGCGCGGCTTCGTCGAGCCGATCGCCAAGGAGCTGCCGATGGAGTACGCGCTGGAGCTCAACCGGCTGATCGAGCTGCAGATGGAAGGTGCGGTCGGCTAGGCGCCGGGCCGGACACCGACGATCAGCTGTCGGGGGCGAGCCCCCGACACCCCTATGGAGCCCCGAAGGGCTGGGCGGGAATCCACCGGATTCCCGCCCGGAGCCCGGCAGAACGCAGGAAGCGAGTACGACGACAGCCATGGCTGACCAGACCATCCCGGCAGGTGCCACCACCTCCGGATCCCTCGCGGTGGCGGCGGAGTCCACCGTTGCCACTCGAATGAGTGCACCGCCCTCGTTCGACGTGGCGGACTTCCCCGTGCCGCACGGCCGCGAGGAGGAGTGGCGGTTCACGCCGCTGGAGCGCCTCAAGGGCCTCCACGACGGCACCGCCACCGCCGACGGCTCCATCAAGGCCCAGGTGGATGCCCCCGACGGCGTCACCGTCGAGCAGGTCGGCCGGGACGACGCCCGGGTCGGCAAGGCGGGCACGCCTGTCGACCGGGTCGCCGCCCAGGCTTACTCGGCCTTCGAGAAGGCCACCGTCATCTCCGTCCCGAAGGACGCGGTCCTCAAGGACCCGGTCCGGCTGCACCTGCACGGCGAGGGCGGCACCACCTTCGGGCACACCGTCTTCGAGATCGGCGCCTTCGCCGAGGTCGTCCTCGTCGTCGACCACACCGGCGACGGCGCCCGCGCCGCCAATGTCGACTTCCTCATCGGCGACGGCGCGAAGGTCACCTTCGTCTCCGTCCAGGACTGGGACGACACGGCCGTCCACTGCTCCCAGCACAATGCGCTGGTCGGCCGCGACGCCACCTTCAAGTCCGTCGTCGTCACCTTCGGCGGCGACGTGGTCCGGCTGCACCCCCGGGTGCACTACGCGGGCCCCGGCGGCGAGGCCGAGCTCTACGGCCTGTACTTCACCGACGCGGGCCAGCACCAGGAGCACCGCCTCCTCGTCGACCACGATGCCCCGCACTGCCGCTCCAATGTCGCCTACAAGGGCGCGCTGCAGGGCCAGGACGCGCACGCCGTCTGGATCGGCGACGTGCTCATCCAGAAGCAGGCCGAGGGCACCGACACGTACGAGCTGAACCGCAACCTCGTCCTCACCGACGGCGCCCGGGTCGACTCGGTCCCCAACCTGGAGATCGAGACCGGCGAGATCGTCGGCGCCGGCCACGCCTCGGCCACCGGCCGCTTCGAGGACGACCAGCTCTTCTACCTGATGGCGCGCGGCATCCCGGCCGACGAGGCCCGCCGCCTGGTCGTCCGCGGCTTCTTCGCCGAGCTGGTGCAGAAGATCGGCATCGACGACATCGAGGAGCGCCTGATCGCCAAGATCGAGGCGGAGCTGGAGGCGTCGGTCGCATGACGGAAGCCACCTTCGTACGCGCCTGCGGGCTGGCAGAGCTGGAGGACGACACCCCGAAACGGGTGGAGCTCGACGGCACGCCGGTCTCGGTCGTCCGTACCGAGGGCGAGGTCTTCGCGATCTACGACATCTGCTCGCACGCGAACGTCTCGCTCTCCGAGGGCGAGGTGGAGGACTGCCAGATCGAATGCTGGCTGCACGGCTCCACCTTCGACCTGCGTACGGGAAAGCCCTCCGGGCTGCCCGCCACGCGCCCCGTCCCCGTATACCCCGTAAAGATCGATGGGGACGATGTGCTCGTCTCCCTCACCCAGGAGTCCTGAAGCACAATGGCAACGCTTGAAATCCGCGACCTGCACGTCTCCGTCGAGGCCGACGGCGCCAAGAAGCCGATCCTCAAGGGCGTCGACCTGACCGTCAAGCAGGGCGAGACCCACGCGATCATGGGCCCGAACGGCTCCGGCAAGTCGACCCTCGCGTACTCGATCGCCGGCCACCCGAAGTACGAGATCACCGGCGGCACCGTCACCCTCGACGGCGAGGACGTCCTCGAGATGTCCGTCGACGAGCGCGCCCGCGCCGGCCTCTTCCTCGCCATGCAGTACCCGGTCGAGGTCCCCGGCGTCACGGTCTCCAACTTCCTGCGCACCTCCGCCACCGCCATCCGCGGCGAGGCCCCCAAGCTGCGTACGTGGGTGAAGGAGGTCAAGGAGGCCATGGAGCGCCTCAACATGGACCCGTCCTTCGCCGAGCGCTCGGTCAACGAGGGCTTCTCCGGCGGCGAGAAGAAGCGCCACGAGATCCTCCAGCTGGAGCTCCTCAAGCCGAAGATGGCGATCCTCGACGAGACCGACTCCGGCCTCGACGTCGACGCGCTGCGCATCGTCTCCGAGGGCGTCAACCGGGTCCGCGAGTCCGGCGAGGTCGGCACCCTGCTGATCACGCACTACACCCGCATCCTGCGCTACATCAAGCCCGACTACGTGCACGTCTTCGCCGACGGCCGCATCGCCGAGTCCGGCGGCGCGGAGCTGGCGGACAAGCTCGAGGAAGAGGGCTACGCGGCTTACGTGAAGGGTGGTTCTTCCGAGTGACACTGCAGCCGGGGGGCGGCCTCCTCGACACCGATCTGATCCGCAAGGACTTCCCGATCCTGGACCGCGAGGTCCACGACGGGAAGAAGGTGGTGTACCTGGACAACGCGGCGACCTCGCAGAAGCCGCGCCAGGTCCTGGACGCCATGAACGCGTACTACGAGGCGTCGAACGCCAACGTGCACCGCGGCGTTCACGTCCTCGCCGAGGAGGCCACGGCGCTGTACGAGGGAGCCCGCGACAAGGTCGCGGACTTCATCAACGCGCCGAGCCGCGACGAGGTGATCTTCACCAAGAACGCCTCGGAGTCGCTCAACCTGGTCGCCAACATGCTCGGCTGGGCCGACGAGCCCTACCGGGTCGACTCGGACACCGAGATCGTCATCACGGAGATGGAGCACCACTCCAACATCGTCCCGTGGCAGCTGCTGGCGCAGCGCACGGGCGCGAAGCTGAAGTGGTTCGGCCTGACGGATGAGGGCCGGCTGGACCTGTCGAATATCGACGAGATCATCACGGAGAAGACCAAGGTCGTCTCCTTCGTGCTGGTCTCCAACATCCTCGGCACGGTCAACCCGGTCGAGCAGATCGTCCGCCGCGCCCAGGAGGTCGGCGCGCTGGTCGTCATCGACGCCTCGCAGGCGGCGCCGCACGCGGTGCTGGACGTACAGGCGCTGGAGGCCGACTTCGTGGCCTTCACCGGCCACAAGATGTGCGGCCCGACGGGCATCGGCGTGCTGTGGGGCCGGCTGGAGCTCCTGGAGGACCTCCCGCCCTTCCTCGGCGGCGGCGAGATGATCGAGACGGTGTCGATGCACTCCTCGACGTACGCCCCGGCGCCGCACAAATTCGAGGCGGGCACGCCCCCGATCGCCGAGGCCGTCGGCCTCGGCGCCGCGGTGGACTACCTGTCCTCGATCGGCATGGACAAGATCGCCGCGCACGAGCACGCGATCACGGAGTACGCGGTCAAGCGGCTGCAGGAGATCCCGGACCTCAAGATCATCGGCCCGGTGACCTCCGACGACCGCGGCGCCGCGATCTCCTTCACCCTCGGCGACATCCACCCGCACGACGTCGGGCAGGTCCTGGACGAGCAGGGCATCGCGGTACGGGTCGGCCACCACTGCGCGCGGCCGGTCTGCCTCCGCTATGGAATTCCTGCGACCACGCGAGCGTCGTTCTATCTGTACTCCACGCCGGCCGAGGTCGACGCGCTCGTCGAGGGGCTGGAGTACGTACGGAACTTCTTCGGTTAAGGGATGGACGCGTGAAGCTGGATTCGATGTACCAGGACGTCATCCTGGACCACTACAAGCACCCGCACGGCCGGGGCTTGCGGGACGGTGACGCCGAGGTGCACCACGTGAACCCGACCTGCGGCGACGAGATCACGCTCCGCGTGAAGCTCGACGGCCAGCGGATCGAGGACGTGTCGTACGAGGGCCAGGGCTGCTCCATCAGCCAGGCCAGCGCGTCCGTCCTCAATGACCTGCTGGTCGGCAAGGAACTCGCCGAGGCGCAGCAGATCCAGAGTGTCTTTCTGGAGCTGATGCAGTCGCGGGGCAAGATTGAGCCCGACGACGCCATGGAGGAGGTGCTGGAGGACGCGGTCGCGTTCGCCGGCGTCTCGAAATACCCGGCGCGCGTGAAGTGCGCGCTGCTGTCCTGGATGGCATGGAAGGACGCCACCGCCCAGGCGCTGAAGGAGACCCCCGCATGAGTGACACCGGCACCGTAGAGGCCAAGCCCGCGAGCGAGGACGAGGTCCGCGAGGCGCTGTACGACGTCGTCGACCCCGAGCTGGGCATCGACGTGGTCAACCTCGGCCTGATCTACGGCATCCACATCGACGACGAGAACATCGCGACGCTGGACATGACGCTGACGTCGGCGGCCTGTCCGCTGACCGACGTGATCGAGGACCAGGCGAAGTCCGCGACCGACGGCATCGTGAAGGACCTGAAGATCAACTGGGTCTGGATGCCGCCGTGGGGCCCGGACAAGATCACCGACGAGGGCCGCGAGCAGCTGCGCGCGCTGGGCTTCAACGTGTGAGTTCACCACCGCCGAGCGCGGCCGCATCGGATCAATCCGACCCGGATCCCCTCGTGGTCCGGGTCCTCGATGCGCCGCGCTCGCTCGTCCATGCGGCTTTGACTGATCCCGATCATGTGGCGGCGTGGCTTGCCCCGGAGGGTTTCGAAACCCCGCGTGACACGGTGACCGTCGAGCCGTGGATTGGCGGCCGGTACGACTACTGCCTGGTTCAGGCGGTCGATGGCAGCCGCTTCTGGATGCGCAACCGCATCGCTGAGCTGGCCGTGCCGCGGCTGCTCGTGCTCACGTCCGAACCGATGCCCGCGCACGGGGTGCCGGAGCCCATCACGACCCGTATCGCCCTGGACGACATCGACGGCGGCGGGCGTAGCCGGACACAGCTGACCCTCACCCGTGGGCACGCCGGCGGCGGACAGAAGCTCCGGGAGGAGGTTTTCCTTGCGGATGCGGCGGTCCACGTACAGCAGGCCCGCGATGAGGGGCGGGAAGAACGTGACGATCACGCTCCCCACGAAGCTGGCGATGAGGAGGAGCAGGGTCAGGGGGATCCAGACGGCGGCGGCGTCGTCGGTGGCCGCGCCGGCGATGCTGCCGACGATCTGCAGGGGTGTCGCGAGGATGTAGGACGCCGACTGCGCGATGAGGCCCGCCAGCAGCAGGAAGCCGAAGGTGCGCCACCAGGAGCCGCGGACCAGGGTCGCAGAGCGGCGCAGGGACGTCGCCGGGCCCTGGTGTTCGATGACCGCGACGGCCGGGGCGAGTGCGAAGCGCACCCAGAGCCAGGCCAGTGCGGCCGCCAGGCCCAGCGCCACCAGGACGGAGAGCGCGACGGCTCCGGCGATCGCGCCGCCGCCTCCGTCGTGGAGGGCGATCCACGTCGGCGTCAGGATGGCGGCCGCGGCGATGAAGGGGATCAGTGCCAGCAGGCCGGTCAGGAACATCACCCCGACGACCGACCAGGCCCGGGAGCGGGCCCGGCGCCAGGCCTCGCCCAGGGTGAGACGGCGGCCGACCACTGCTTCTTCGAGGGTGGCGTAGGCCAGCGCGGACTGGGCGCCCGCGAAGAACAGCGAGACGAGGAAGAGGATCAGCCCGGCGCCGCCCAGGACGAGGACCACCGATGTGATGTCCGCGCCGGAGGCGTCCCGGTTGTTGTCGTGGTCGAAGACGTTGCCGAAGGCGTCGGCCGCGGTCAGCCAGCCGATGAGCGCGAGGATGCCGGTCAGGAGGATGGTCAGGCCGAAGAGGGCGCCGGCCACGGCGGCGTACGAGCGCCAGCAGCGGGCGAAGGTGGCGAAGGCGCCGCCGAAGACGTCACCGAAGCCGAGGCCCTGCGGGTTGAGGCGGATGACGCCGGGCTTCGGGGGGAGGGGCGGGAGCGGGGCGTACGGGCCGGGGGCGTAGGGGCCGCCGTAGCCGTAAGGAGGTGGCCACTGGCCTGGCTGGCCGTCCTGTGGGCCCCAGCCCGGGTACTGCGTCATCGTTCGCTCCTGTGTTCCCGTCCCCGATTGATTTCCGGGACACCCTACCTGGCACCCCTCTGTGCCGGTATGCCCTCTTGGCGAAACGTCCCAGGTGAGCCACCATGAGGAATCCGAACCGAGACAGCCAGGACCGTCACGTACGGAGGACCGTCATGAAGCTCGGCAAGGCAGTAGCCACTGGTATCGCGGAAGAGCAGCAGATCGTCATCGCGGACGAGCAGGAGAGCGCGGCGCCCGTCGCCGAGGAGCGTACGGAGACGGCAGCCGAGGCTCCGGTCGAAGCGCCCGCCGCCGCCCGATGAAGCTGCGGCTGCCCGAGGAGCGTCCGGCGCAGCCGCCCATCGGCTACAAGATCGCGTACCCGCTGCTGTCCCAGGACGGCGGCGGTGCCGCGTTCCTGGGGGTGTCCCTCGGCGGCGGCCGGCCCTACGGGGTGCTCGCTGACGCCCGCTGCGCCTACGGGCGGCGGCATGCGTCGCCGTCGCGGCGCTGCGACTGCGGGTTCCACTGCCTGAGCTCGCGGGCGGAAGCCGCGGGGCTGACGGCGACCGCTGAGCATCGGAGCGCCGTGCTGCTGCAGGTCAGCGTGCTCGGGCGGTACATCCGCTTCGAGCGCGGGCTGCGCTATGCGCGGCAGCGGGTGCGTACGGCGACGGTCGGGCCGTGCCGCTGCGGGCGGCCCGCGGCCGTGCTCGCCGATGCGGGGTGGGGGCGGCCGGGGTGGCTGGCGGTGGAGCCGGCGTGTGTGGGGTGTGCGGGGGCGCGGACCGCCGTTGCGCCGGCGGAGTTCGCGCGGCTGGGTGGGGAAGGGCTGCGGGTGCGGTTCGCGGAGGGGGCGGGGGCGGCACGCTCCGGGGGCGGCGTCTCGGGCGGCAGCGGTGTCTCCGACGGCAGCAGCGTCGTGGAGCTTGCGGCCGAGGCCGCGCTGCTTCAGGCTCGCCTGGATCACTTCCAGACCGAGCTGGCCAAGCTCACCGGCGAGCCGCCGAGTTAAGGCAGAAGCACATGCCCCTGCAGCTGCACCACATCGTCATCGACACGCACGACCTGCCGCGGCTCGCCCGCTTCTGGGCCGAGGTGCTGCGCTGGCGGATTCTGTCCGTACGGGAGCGGGAGATCGTCGTCGGGCCGTACGAGGATGCGCCCACCGGCCTCTGCTTCATGCCCGTAAGCGATCCGAAACGGGTGAAGAACCGGCTGCATCTCGACCTGACCACCACCGCCGAGGATCGCGACGCCGAGATCGAGCGGGTCATCGGGCTCGGGGCGCGGCGGGTGGATGTCGGGCAGACCGGGGAGGAGTCGTGGGTCGTGCTGGCGGATCCGGAGGGGAATGAATTCTGCGTCGTACGGCCTAAGCGGACGCTGATCGCGTGACAAGAGCGGTGTTCGAATTGCTGAGGGCGGTGACAATCTTCGCCTAAGGGTGATGAGAGTTCCAAGTAACCCATTGATCTGCATAGTTGCCGGAAGTACGTTCCGCTGCGCCAGTGCGATGTGCGACGTAGTCGCAAAGTCGTCGCAAAGAAGCGGTGCCGGAGGGAACGTGACCGACAACGAGCAGCAGGAGCCCCGGCCATTCCATACCGAACTGCCTCCCGAGGAGCCCCTGTCGGGTGCCTCTGGTGCCTCGGGCGATCCGGCGCAGGTGCCGGCGTTTCCGGCACACGTAGGCATCCCCGCGAACGCGCTGGCGGCCTACCGGCACGCTGAGGCGAGCCTGATGGTGACGTATCCCGAGAGCCGGATCGGGTGGCAGCTCCTGGCCGGGATGGGGATGGTGGCGTCCGAGCACGCGCGGGGCGGGGCGCTCGACGAGGCCGGGACGATGGCCGCCGGCGCGGCCGGTCCGGAGCGGGGGGTCGGGCCGATGGGGTTCGATCCGTCGGTGTGGGCGCTTTGGGGGATCCGGGCGGCGCGCATTCCCTCCGGGGGCCGCGACGGGGTCGGCGAGGGTGCGGGCGGTGCGGGGGCCGTCGGGGATCCGATGAATATCTACGACGCGGCGCTGTCGGCCGGGCTGTGCCTGTGCGCGGGTGGGGGCGATCTGCGGGATGAGGCTACGGCGCGGGGTGCGCTGGAGGGCTTTGACGCTGCGGAGGGGTATGCGGATGCGGTGATCGCCTGGACCGAGTCGTATGCGCTGGAGGGGTCGGCGACTTCGGCCGTGGTGGAGGCGGATGCGCTGGGGTGGACTGGGGCGGCGACGGCCGGAGTTGCGAGTGGGGGCGGGGGACCGTACGAGGAGGTGGACGAAGCGGCGGAGCTCATCGACGCCGTTTCGGCGGCTGCTTGGGTGGGACAGCTGGCGGAGGCCGAATATGCGGCCGAGCCAAACCCGCGCCCCGACGCCGACCCCGACCCCGACCCCGACTCCGCCCCCGCCGACCGCGACACCGCCCTCCTCCCCGCCGTACTCGCGGAATTCGTCCCGCCGGAGCAGGCCAAGGCCGCCATGGCCGCCGCCACCCCCGCGCTCGATCCGCACGAGCAGCCCGGGGCTGAGCGGTGGGTCATCCGGGCCGCGGTCGGTGTCGTGCTGGCGGCCAGCGTGGCCTTCGGGGTTCTCGCGGTGCAGGGGCCCGATGGGCCATCGCAGGCGCATCAGGATCAGGCGGATTCCGGGGAGGGGGTGCAGACATTCTCCGGCGCTCCGTCCGGCGGGGGGTCGGCGGAGCCCACCGCACCGAGTAGCAGCGCCGCGGGCGAGAAGAAGAAGGAGTCGTCGCCCGATCACGACGCCGGCAAGGCCGAGAGCGACAAGCAGCCTGCCACCCAGCAGGCCGCGGGCGGCGACGGCGCCCGGCCGCAGGGCGGGGAGGACGCGGGCTCGGACGGCGGCTCAGCCGGGGGCTCGACGGGCGGCGGCTCGACCGGTGGAGGTTCCACCGGCGGCGATTCCACCGGCGGTGGATCCGACGGCTCCGGAGGCACCAGCGGCGGCGGCTCCGGCGGTGACGGCGGCTCGGGCGGCTCAAGCTCCGGCGGCTCCAGTTCCGGCGGCGGAGGCGCCCCCGCGCCCAGCCCCTCGCCCTCCCGGAAGCTCCCCGGCACCGACTACTACGACTGGACGATCTGGGTCCCCGGCATGCACTGATCAAACGCCGTCTGTCATAGTCCGTTCCGCACCAGGACTCGGAACGGACTATGGGCGGGGGTCTTTCGAGAGCATGCTGCGCACGCTGCGGAATGTGCCGAAGACGGTCTGGCTGCTGGCGGGTTCGACCTTTCTCCAGCATCTCGTCTCCTTCACCTTCATCTACTTCTTCGTCTATCTCACCGACGCCCGCGACCTCCCCGTCGCCCAGGCCGGCGTGCTCAGCGGCATCGGCGGCGCGGGCATGGTGGCCGGGAACTTCACCGGCGGCTGGTTCGGCGACCGCTTCGGGCACCGGCGGACGCTGATCGCGGGGGCGGCGGTCACCGGGCTCGCGTATCTCAGCCTGCCGGTGCTGCCGTTGGCGCTGTTGTACGTAGCGCTGCCGCTTGGCCAATACGCGGGCGGCACCATGCGCGCGGCGAGCGCCGCGCTGGTCGCGGTCGTGGTGCCCGAGGGCGAGCGGCGGCAGGCCTTCGCGGTGTGGCGGCTGGCGGCCAACGCCGGTGTCACGGTCGGCCCGCCGGTCGGCGCGCTGCTCATCGCGTACGTGTCGTACGACTGGCTCTTCGCCGCCGAAGGCGCCGCGGTGCTGGTCGTCGCGGCGTATCTGGCGCGGGTGCTGCCGGCCGAGGGGCGGCGCCGGGCCCGTAACGCGGACTCCGGCGGCCCAAAGCCCGGCGTGTGGGCGGCACTTCGCGCCCGCCCCCGGGTGCTGCTCCTGCTCGCGGCGATTCTGGTTACGGACACGGTCTACCGGCAGCAGTACTCCACCCTCCCCGTCGACCTCGGCAAACACGGCCTCGACACCCACGTCTACGGCTGGCTGATCGCGATCAACGGCGGGGTGATCCTGCTGCTCGAACTCCCCGCGACGCTGGCGCTGCGCAAGCGCGAGCCGCTGCGGATCATCGGCGGCGGGCTGCTGCTGGTCGGGGCGGGGTATGCGGTGCTCGCCGCCGGGGTGGTGCTCGGCACGGCGATCGGGATGATGCTGCTGCTGACGGCTGGGGAGATCCTGTACAAGACCCCGGCGACGGCGTACGTGGCGGATCAGGCGCCGGAGGGGCTGCAGGGGCGGTTCCAGAGCCTGTATGCGGGGGTGTCGGTGAGCGGCGTGGTGCTGGCGCCGCCGTTGGGGGGCGGGTTGTACGAGGCGGCGCCCGGGGTGCTGTGGGAGGTGTGCGCGGGGCTGGCCGCGGTCGCGGGGGTTGTGGTGCTGGTGGCGGGGCGGCGGCTCGGTGACGGTGTCGAGTCGGTGCCGGCGGCGGCGAGGAAGCCGGTTCTGGACTGATCGGCCCCTGGCGGCGACCCCGGCTGCGTACGCTCGGGACATGATCTATCTGACCCTGAGCGGCGCGATTCTGGCGGAGGTTTTGGGCACCACCTCGATGAAGTACAGCGACGGGTTCAGCAGACTGTGGCCGTCGCTCGGCACGGCGCTCGGCTATGCCGTGTCCTTCTGGCTGCTGGCGCAGACGCTGAAGACGCTCGAGGTGGGGACGGTGTACGCGATCTGGTCGGGCGCGGGCACGGCGGTGATCGCGGCGATCGGGATGCTGTTCCTGGGGGAGTCGGCGACGGCGGCGAAGTTCCTCGGGATCGGGCTGGTCATCGCGGGGGTGGCGGTGCTCAACCTGGCCGGGGCGCACTAGGGGCCGGCATTGCGACGCCCGCAGTCCGAGACCGGTTCGCTCTTCGACCCCCCGTCCGGTTAGGTTCAGGGGCGTGACTGCTACGAACGACACCCTCACCACCACCGGCGCCGTCGCCGCAGGCCTGGCCACCGTCGCCGCGGACGGCACCGTCCTGGACACCTGGTTCCCGGCCCCCGAGCTGGTCGACGCGCCCGGCCCCGCCGGCACCGAGCGGCTGGAGGCCGAGCGCGCCGCCGAGCTGCTCGGCGCGGCCGCGCCCAAGGCCGTCGGCCCGGACCCGCGCCGCGGCGTGGAGATCGTCGCCGTCCGTACCGTGATCTCCTCGCTCGCCGAGAAGCCGGCCGACGCCCACGACGTCTACCTGCGCCTGCACCTGCTCTCGCACCGCCTGGTGCAGCCGCACGGCCTGAACCTGGACGGGCAGTTCGGCCTGCTGGCCAATGTCGCCTGGACCAGCCTCGGCCCGGTCCCGGTCGACAAGCTGGAGGAGGTCCGGCTGAACGCCCGCGCCGACGGCCTGCACCTCACCGTGAACAGCGTGGACAAGTTCCCGCGGCTGACCGACTACGTGGCCCCCGCCGGCGTCCGCATCGGCGACGCCTCCCGCGTCCGCCTGGGTGCGCACCTCGCCGCGGGCACCACGGTCATGCACGAGGGCTTCGTGAACTTCAACGCCGGCACCCTCGGCACCTCGATGGTCGAGGGCCGCATCTCCGCGGGCGTCGTCGTCGGCGACGGCTCGGACATCGGCGGCGGCGCCTCCACCATGGGCACGCTGTCCGGCGGCGGCACCGAGCGGGTGCGGATCGGCGAGCGCTCGCTGGTCGGCGCCGAGGCCGGCGTCGGCATCGCGCTCGGCAACGACTGCGTCGTCGAGGCGGGCCTGTACCTGACCGCCGGCACGAAGGTCACCATGCCCGACGGCCAGGTCGTCAAGGCCCGCGAGCTGTCCGGCGCCGACAACATCCTCTACCGCCGCAATTCGGTCACCGGCGCCGTCCAGGCCGTCCCGAACAACGCCGAATGGGGCGGCCTCAACGACGTCCTGCACAGCCACAACTGATCCGCGCCGCTCCCGCCTGCCCCGCGCCCCGCTAGGGTGCGGGGCATGCGTGATTTCAGGGCCGGGCTCTCATATCTCGGCAAGGGGCAGCGGTGGATGGCGCGGCACGGGCGGTGGTACGGGTTCGGGCTGCTGCCCGGGCTGGTGGCGTTCGTGCTGTTCGTGGCGGCGCTTGTCACGCTCGGAGTCTTCGCCGATGACATCGCCGCCTGGGCCACGCCCTTCGCCGACGGCTGGTCCGAGACCTGGCGCGGCGTGCTGCGCGGGCTGTTCATGGCGCTGCTGCTGGTCGGCGGCATCGCGCTGGCCGTGCTCAGCTTCACCGCGGTCACGCTGCTGATCGGTGAGCCGTTCTACGAGAAGCTGTCGGAGCAGGTCGACGCCTCGGAGGGCGGGGCGCCCGACGACCAGCCGCGGGCGGGTCTGTGGCGGGAGCTGTGGATCTCCGCCAAGGAGAGCCTCTACGTCCTCTCCCGCGCCCTGATGTTCACCATCCCCCTCTTCTTCCTCGGCTTCATCCCCGTCATCGGCCAGACCGTCATCCCCGCCATCGGCTTCGCCGTCTCCGGCTTCTTCCTGGCCGTCGAACTCACCTCCGTCGCCATGCAGCGCCGCGGCATCGCCGTACGTGAGCGCCTCGCCCTCCTCCGCGGCCGCAAGATGCTGGCCCTGGGCTTCGGCGTCCCCCTGGTCCTGCTCTTCCTCATCCCGCTGGTCGCCGTCTTCGTCATGCCGGGCGCGGTCGCCGGCGCGACCCTTCTCGTACGGGACGTGCTCGCCGCCCGCGAGGCGGAGCAGCGGCCCCAGCCCGCGCCGCCGCACCCGCAGCAGGCTGGCCCGTACAGCCTCCGGAAACCCGACGCATAGTGGCGCGCCCCCGCGAGCGTCTTCCTGGATAGCACCGGTGCTTACCAACGGAGTCCAGATCCAGCATTCTGCTCAAGCTTGCGCTCCTGCTCAGCGGCGGTGACCGCGCCGCGGCGGAGGACCTGCTGCAGAACGGGGTGACTTCGCGGAGCGGGGCGAGAAGACCGGCTCGTCGCTGCTCGACCCGGAGACGGGGAAGGCCGTGAAGACCGTCCCGGGGCAGCAGCTGCTCGCCTGGGTCGGCGACGACCAAGGAGACCACCATCCCGCTGACCGGCTCCCGCGGCCGGAACGACGCCGCCCCCGGCCGCTGGACCCCGGTCTTCACGCAGCGGCCCTGACCAGCTCCGCGCCCGGCGCGGACCGCCGCAGCTGCTCCAGCAGCGCGGCGGTCTGCGCCGCGTCCGCGTCCTTGAGGGGGCCGCGTACGGGGCCTGCGGGGAGGCCCTGGGTGCGGAGCAGGGCCTTTGCCATGACCGTGCCTACGCCCGCCGACATCACCGCATCAACCAGCGGGGCGAGGGCCTGATGGCGGTGGGCGGCCTCGGTTGTGTCGCCGGCGTCGAAGGCGTCGAGGATGCCGATGACCTCGCGGGGAGCCACGTTGGCGACCGTGCTGATGAAGCCCACGGCGCCGATGGCGCGGAGGGGGAGGTTGTTCTCCTCGCTGCCGGAGTAGTAGGCGAGGTTCGTGGCGGCCAGGACGCGTGCCGACTTCAGGGGGTCGTACGCGCAGTCCTTCACTCCCAGGATGCGGGGGTGTTCGGCCAGCCGGAGCAGCGTGTCGTACGACAGCGCCGTGCCGGTGCCCGTGCGGCCCGGGATGTCGTACAGGAGCACCGGCAGGTCGGTGGCGTCCGCGACCGTGCGCAGGTGGTCGGTGATCGCGTCCTGGGTGGGGCGGGAGTAGTACGGGGTGACGACGATGAGGCCGTGGGCGCCGGCGGCCGCGGCCTGGCGGGCGAGTTCCACTGAGTGGCGGGTGTCGTTGGTGCCGACTCCCGCGGTGACGACGGCCCTTGAGCCGACGGCCGCCACCACGGCCCGTACCAGCTCCGCCTTCTCGGCATCCGTGGTGGTCGGCGCCTCGCCGGTGGTCCCGCTCAGGACCAGGGCGTCGCAGCCCGCGGAGACCAGGTGGTCCGCGAGCCGCGACGCCCCGTCGAGGTCGAGCGAGCCGTCGGCGTGGAACGGCGTGATCATTGCGGCGGCCGTCCGGCCGAAGGGGGTGAGGGTCATGTGGCACAGTGTCAGACTGTGCCTTTGCGAAGGTCTACTTAGTTCTTCTACTTCACACTTCGCAGTTCTTCTACACGGTTCCTCACGGCTCGAAGCGCAGCACGCCCGGGTCGTGGTCGCTGTCCTGGTCGTGGAATTCGGCGTTGATGTGCACCACGTCGTAGGCGAAGTCCGCGATCGTCGGGCTGACCAGGATCTGGTCGAGGATCTGCGAGTTGCCCTGGTAGACGTACGAATAGCGCTCGGCGCGCGGCAGGTCGTACGCCGCCGGGCGCAGCGCCCGGTCCGCGGTGAGTGCCTTCGTCGTCGCCGAGAATTCAAAGTCGTTGATGTCGCCGAGCACCACCGTGCGGGCGGACTTCTGCTTGCTGCGGATGTCCTTCACGAAGGCGTTGACCAGGGTCGCCTGCGCGGCCCGCCTGGTCTCCGACGAGCGCTTCGGCGGCTGCGTCGCCGCGGTCAGGCTCTGGTCGCCGCCCTTGGAGGAGAAGTGGTTGGCGATGACGAAAACGGTGCGGCCGCGGAAGACGAACTCCCCCGCAAGCGGCTTGCGGCTGTCCGCCCACGCCTCGTCCGCCGGGGCGATGCGGCCCGGGGAGTGGGTCAGCGCCGCGCGGCCCTTCACCTTTGTCACCGCCGTCGGAGTGGTGGCGTCGCCCGGCGCGCGGTCGGTGAAGGAGACCCGGTCCGGGTTGAAGAGGAAGGCCTGGCGGATGTTGCCGCCGGGCTCGCCGCCGTCCTTCTTGTCGGCCGGGTCGATCTGCCGCCACGCGTAGCGCGGGCCGCCGGCGGCCACGATGGCGTCGGTGAGCTTCGTCAGCGTTTGAGACGCCGAGACGGTGCCGTCGTCCTTCGCGCCGTTGTCGTCCTGGACCTCCTCCAGGGCGATGACGTCGGGATTCCGGAGATTGTCGACTATGGCCGCGGCGAGGCGGTCGAACTTCGTCTGCGGGTCGGTCGGGTCGAGGTTCTCGACGTTGTACGTGGCGACGGCGAGCTGGTCGCGGTCCTGCTTGCGGGTCTTCTCGCGCTCCAGGCCGCGGTCCTCGACCTCGACGGGGGTGCGGGAGGCGAGGGTGTAGCCGCCGAACTGGTTGTAGTCGAGGGGGCCTTCGGTGGTGCCCGTGACGATGTCGCCGGTGTTCGCCTTCGGGAAGGGGTGCTCGGCGATCGGGACCAGCTGCTGGATCTGGAGCCGGCCGCCGTTCTGCGAGGTGTACGAGCCGTAGCGGGTGCCGCCGCGGCGGGTGGGGTTCTCGTCCGGCTTCACGGTGGCCCACAGCTCCTTGAAGGCGTCCGTGGGGCCCACGACGCGGGCGTCCGCCACGGCGACGTTCATGCCTTCGAGGGACTCGTAGCGGTCCAGGGCGTAGGCGTCCGGCCGCAGCGGGAGGGAGTTGAGGTCGCCGTCGGCGGTGTAGGCGTCGGGTATCTCGTCGGCGGTCAGGTGCTCGGGCGCGGGTATCTCCTCGCCCGCGGCGACCGGGGTCACCGTGGCCCTGGTGAGCTGGGTGAGGGACTGGTTGCCGGAGGAGGCGCCGCCGGGGACGAACTCCGTGACGGTGCCGGAGACCCGTATCGAATCGCCGGGCTTGACCGTCGGGGTCGTACTGCCCGTGAAGACGAACACGCCCTCGCTGGTGGCCGCTTCGCCGTCGCCGTCCGGGTCCTGGAACCAGAAGCCGCGCGCGGACCCGTACCCGCGCACGCCGGTGACGACGCCCGGCACGTCCGCGACCGACTGGCCGGCGAGCGGGGACTGGCGGCCCGGGCCCTGGATGTCGTGGATGCGGATCTCCGCGGCGGAGGCGGAGGGGAGGGCGACCACGAGGCCGGCGGTGAGCGCCGTGGCGGTGGCGGCGGCCAGGGTGAGGGTGCGGCGGGACAGGGGTGGGCGGTTGCGCACGGTGGGCCTCCGGCGGCGAAGGGACGGTGAAACGGGCGGTGACAAGGCCGTACGGTCTACGCGCGTCAATCTCTTCTCTGCCGCCACGGATTGTCAAGGTGCCGACAGGGGCCCGGACATGAAGATTCGGAAAACTGCCCGAACGCGGCAGGCATAGATTGCCGTCACCCCCCGCGTCCTTGACGGCGTGAGGGAACGGGAGGGACCCATGGACCTACAGGACAGCGAGAGTTACCGGGACTTCGTCGATGCCCGGTGGTCCGCCCTGCTGCGCCTGGCGAACCTGCTCACCGGCGGCGATCTGCACGAGGCGGAGGACCTGGTGCAGATCGCGCTGATGAAGGCGCTCGGCCGCTGGCGGCACATCGACGACCCGGAGGCATATGTACGCAAGGTCATGTACCGGCACCAGGTCAGCCGCTGGCGGCTGCGCCGCCCGCTGCGCGAGCCGACGTTCGCCGCGCCGCCGAGGGATGCCGGCGTCGCCGACGGCACCGGCGCCGCCGACCTGCGGATCGCCGTACGGCAGGCGCTCGCGCGGCTGACGCCGCGGCAGCGGACGGTGCTGGTGCTGCGCTACTTCGAGGACCTGTCGGAGAGCGAGGTCGCCGCCACCCTCGGCTGCTCCATCGGCACCGTACGCAGCACCACCCACCGGTCGCTGGCCAGGCTGCGGGCGCTCGCGCCCGAGCTCGGCGGCGGCGATCCGGTGACCCCCGCACCCGAAGCATCATTCGGCAACACCCCGAAGGGAGCCCGCGCATGACCACCGACCAGCTGGACGACGCCGTCCGCGATGCCCTGAAGAGCTGGCACCCCGACGGCCCGCCCGGGCCCGCGGGCGCCGTCGAGCGCATCGTCCGCCGACGGCGGCGCCGGAACGCGGCCCGGGCGCTGGGCATGGCCCTCGCCCTCACCGGCCTCGGCGTCGGTACGGTGCTGGCCACCGGCCCCGGCGGCGGCCGCACGCAGCCGCCCGCGAAGCCGAGCACCGAGGGCGGCGTGCTGTGGCGCACGGCGCTGCCCGGCAATGCCTGGGACGCCTGCGCGATCGGTCCGCGGGCCGTCTACTGCCAGGGGGACGCATACGACGCCTACGCCGTGGACCCCGCCACCGGAAAGCTCGCGTGGACGCGGAAGGCCAAGGTCGCGGACGGCGGCGGCTCGCCCGCCGCGGTGCTGCCGGGGGTACGCGACGGGGTGCTGTACACCTTCGCCGATCACGCCCCGGGGAGCAGCCGCGCCGGCACCGACCTGGTCGCCGTCGACGTCGGCAGCCACAAGGAGCTGTGGCGGCAGGAGCTCGCCGACGAGCACCGCGACCGCATCTCCGCCGTGCTGTTCGGCGACAAGGTGCTCGCCAACACCCCGAGCTTCAAGAGCGTCAAGGCGCTGGACGGCAAGACCGGCCGGGTGCTGTGGTCGCACCGCTGGAAGCAGGCCGACTGCGACCGCGCGGTGATCGGCGACGTGCCGTATCTGACCTGCTCGCCGTCCGGCGACAAGGCGCCGCAGCGCAGCAGCGTCGTGCGGCTGGACCCGAAGACGGGCGCGGCGGAGACGGTCGCGACGTTCGCCGGTAAGTCCGTACGCGTCGGCGTGGACGGGGATACGGTCCTGCTCGCCGCGGCGGCCAACGGGAAGGACATCGGCAAGAAGGGCCGCTTCGACCTGGTGCGCGTCAATACGGGCACGGGTGACGTGTCGCGGCACAAGGCCGACGGCATCACCATGGGCCCGGTCGCGGACGGCGTCCTGGTGGGTTCGAGTGGAGCGGGCCGGGCGGTGGCGTACGACGCCGGGACCGGCAAGCGGATGTGGCAGCGGCAGCTCGGCTTCACGCTGCGCGCCGAGGACACCGGCGACCCCACGACCAGGGAGCTGGCCTCCGACCCCGTCATCGACATCGGCCGGCGGGTGGCGTACTACCTCGGCCCGGACGGGAAGCTGGCGGGCCTCGACCTGGACAGCGGGGCGGTGCGGTGGCGGGGCACGGTGAAGCTGCCCAAGACGCCTGTCCAGGAGGGAATCGCGCCCGAGTTGATGCTTGACGGGCACGAGCTGGTCGGGCAGGTCGGCGGCACGCTGTTCCGGGTCAAGCCGGTGCCGGCGCAGGCCGGTTCGTAACCGGGGAGGGGGAAGCCGCGCGGGGCCCGGTGGGGGAGCCCGGGTCCCGCGCGCGGCCGGCGGGGGTGCCGGCCCACTCGGCTACGCTTGGGCAGCGCCCGATTCGTCCAGGTCCGATGGAGCCGTGATGCCCGCTCAGTCCCCCTCCCTTCCGCCGGTGCAGCTGCCCGACGAGGCGGAGCTCGCGCGGGCGGCGCTGTCCGCGCCGCTGTTCGCCCATGCCGTGGTGCTGGCGCGGTGGTCGGGGTCGCAGACCCGGGTCGGCGCCGGCGGCGAGCTGCTCGACGACGACCTGCGGGCGGCGGCGAAGCAGCTCGGCCTCGGCGAGGACGAGGAGGATCTGGCGCGCGCGGACGACGCGTGGCGGATCGCCGTGGATACGGGCCTGGTGGAGGTCGAGCCGGTCGACGAGGCCGGGGAGGAGGGGGACGCCGAGGGCGAGGCCGAGGACACCGGCTCCTCCGGGACCGTCACCCACGGCGAGGAGCTCGCGCTCGTCGGCAAGGGCTCCCCGCAGGACATCCTCGGGCTGTGGCTGACGGCCTGCGAGTCGGTGCTGTCGGACGCCGCGGCGCCCGACCTCAGCGGCCTGGTCGAGCAGCTCGGCGAGGGCGGCGAGCTCGACCTGGACGAGCTCGACTGGGACCCGGACGCCGACGCCGACTTCCTCGACGGCGCGCTCGCCAACCTGTACTTCCTCACCGCCATGGAGAGCGGCGACGGCGCGGTGCCACTGCCCGCGCTCGCGGCGTCCATGGTCGTACCGGAAGAGATGGACGAGCCGACGGACGACGTGCTGCAGGAGGTCTCCGAGGCGATGATGCGCCTGGACGACCAGTTCCGGCTGCTGGAGCAGACCGGGCTGGTCGACTACCGGCCGGTGGACGAGGCGCTGATCGAGGCGGCCGGCGACGATGCCGCGGCCGAGGTGGCGTCCGACGAGGACGAGGACGTCAGTCGGTACGGGGTGGTGCGGCTGACGCCGCTCGGCGTGTACGGGCTGCGCGAGCGCATGATCGACGACGGGGTGGACGCGCCGCTCGTCGGCGACCTCGCGGACAAGGGCGCGGACGCGCTGCTGGAGGCGCTGCCCGAGTACGCGGACGCGGCCGCCCGCAGCGAGGCCACGGCCTGGCTCGCCGACCGCGACGAGGTGGCGGCCGCCCGCGACCTGCTTGCCGCCGCCCGTGGCGACGACGCCCGCGGCCCGCGCCGCCGCCTCGCCTGCCAGCAGGTCCTCTCCATGCTCGGCCCGGCGGCCGAGCCCGCCCTGCGTGAGGTGCTCGACGACCGCCACCTCGGCGGCCTGGCCCGGGTCTGGCTCACCGAGCGCGACGCCGCGGACGTGCCGCCCCCGGCCGAGGACACGGTCTACTGGCTGACCGTCGACACCATCGCCGCCCAGCTCGGCGGCCCGTACGACGACTCGGCCGAGCTCCGCGACCTGGTCGAGGGCCTGGTCGGCCAGAACGCCGCCTTCTTCGACACCATCTGGCGCACCGACCACCCGGCCACCCCGGACGTACTGGAGGCCATGGGCCGCCTGCACCCGGACCGCCAGGTGGCGAAGGAGGCCAGGAAGGCGGCCTTCAAGGCGCGCTCGCGCTGACGCTGTCACAAACGAGCGGCTGGAGTTGTCTCTGGGGCATGCAGACCATCACCGTTGAACGCACCGTCCCCGCCCCCATCGAGCAGGTCTTCGAGTGGTGCACCGTCACCCGCAACTGGCAGCGCTCGGGCTGGGTGCTGCGCAACCGGCTCGTCCGGGCCGGGGCCGGCGACCCGTGGGGCGAGGGGGCCGTGCGCACCCACCTGTGGACCGTCGGCTTCTTCCGCGAGCGGGTGACCGCGCACCACCCGCCGAACGCCCACCACTACGTCGTGGAGCGGAGCTTCCCGCCCGCGCGCCACGAGGGCGGCACGATGACCTTCGCCGAGGTGCCGGAGGGCACCCGGGTGACGTGGACGACGACCGTGGAGATCAAGCTGCCGGTGGCGGCCGGGCTCGCCACCAGGGTCGTCGCACGGCCGCTGCTCGGCCTGGTCTTCGGCCGGATTCTGCGGGCGTGCGCGGGCGGCCTGGCTGATCGGCAGGCCGCCCGCTATTGACCCTGCGCGGGTCAGCTCAGCACTCGTACCGCGTCGTGTGCTTGAACGACGACGAGGCGCCGTCGAAGCCGTACGTGCCGCGGTACGCCGGCGGGTTCTGGAACTCGCCGACCACCGTGATCGTGTTGGCGCAGGAGCCCTGCCCGGCGCGCTTGGCGTCGAGGCGGAGCTGCTCGCCGATGAAGCCACCCGTGATGTCCCAGGGGGCGCCGCAGATGCCGGAGGTGATCTGGCCTCCGGTGATCACGTGCGGGTAGGTGTTGGGGTTGTACTTGACCGTCATGTCGAAGGTCACCGCGCCGTTGTGCAGCGTCAGCTTCGCCTCGGTGGCGAGGGCTTCGGTGTCGGTCTCGCGGGGGGCGGCGAAGGCCTCGTCGCGGGTCTTTACCTCTTGCCCCTGCGGGTTGTAGAAGCGGTGCTCGGCGCTGCGCGCCTGCCCCTTCTTCCGCTGTGCGGCCTGTGTCATGGTGCGTAACCCCCTTCGGGTCAGGCCAGTTGCTCGGCGATCTCGACGCGCAGCAGCGCGCGGACGTTCTCCAGGTGGTTCAGCACCGTCACGACCGAGGAGCCGGCGAAGAGCAGGCCGAGCGCCACGTTGTCGAAGGACGACACCAGCGAACCGGAGTCGCCGCCGGCCGAGATGTTCGTGGTGAGGATCTGGTCGCGGAAGCGTGCCGTGCCGGCGGTGCCGTAGTTGACGTCGATCGTGGCGTCCACCGAGACGATCCGGCCGAGGGTGAAGTTCGTCGTCCGGCCGGACTTCTTCACCAGGTCGCCGACGGCCACGTTCGCCTTGCGCCGCCAGGCGCGCGGCGGGCCGCTGAAGTACTGGTCGCGGGTGGCGTCCTGGAAGGACACCGTGCCCAGCGCCGCGTCGACGACGTTGTTGTGCCGCTCCAGCGGGATCTGCGGCGCGAACTGGATGGTGACGAACCGGTCCAGCACGGCGATCCGGTCGGCGGGGTCCACGCCGCCGTCGAACGGGCCCGGCTGCACGATCGGGCTGCCGATCTGCGCCCGGTTGGAGTCGGCGAGCACGTGGTTGTTGCTGAGGATGTAGTACTTCCCCGGCACCCCGAGTCCAGGACCCGGCGGGTCGGTGGTGGCGCCCGGCAGGAAGTCGTAGACCACCGAGCCGAGGGTGCCCGCGGTGATCCGTACGTTCCCGACCGAGAAGCCGGAGGGGCAGGGGCGCAGCTTGCGGGTCAGCAGCTGCGGGCCGGCCTGCTGCAGGCCGGGCAGCTCCTCGAGCAGCGGTGGCGCGAGCTGCTCGGCGATCGAGCCGTCCGCCTGCACCTGCTGGGATTCCTGGGCGCGCTGGCCGGGGATCCGCTGCTGCGCGCGCTGGCGCTGCGCGGAGATGTGGCCGACGGCGAGTACGTCGGTGGGCGTGCCGTCGTCCATCTGACGGGGGATGACATCCCGTTCGGGCAGCATCGACTCCGGGACCTTCTGGGTCACGAAGACGAGCACCGCTTCCTCGCCGGTGGGCTGACCATCGGTCCACTTCACGCCGTGGCCGAACCCGACGACATTCGACATCGGGCTCTGCGGGCGCAGGAAGTCGGAGAGAGCTTGCTGGCGGGCGGAGTCCGGTACCTGGCCGCCGGTGGGTCCTCGCATCATCTCGGGCTGGCTCACGCCAGACCACCTCTTCCTGAATCGCCGGTCCCGCACACGGCATGGGCAAGTGCGCGGCCGTGGGAGACCACGTTCACGAAATGTGTTTTCTGCGTCCGGCCCGGGTCTGAGGGCCGGAGCGGGGGAGTCGGCCGCGGGCCGCGGTCCGCGCGGGTGGCCACATTCGCGCGGCGCTGGCGGCGGCGCCTTCTCCATGGGTGATGCAGGTAGGTAACTGTCTATTGCCGGGCTGCGGGCTGGTCAAGGTGTTCTGCGGTAAATCTTGCTTTTGGCCGATTTGAACGCCTGTTGACCTTGTTTGTGCAAGATTCGTACTTTCAAGTAAAGGCGCGCCGGGATGTCGTGCCCCGTTCAACTCGCGTTTCCCCGGGGGCGGAAGCGTGTGCCGCATGTCGATTTCCCGGAGAAAACTGTTGGAGCGCTCGGCCTATACGGGGGCAGGTGTGGCCCTCGTCGGCACGACCGGCGTGCTGGCCACCGCACCCGGCGCCCTCGGCGGCGAGCCGTCTTCCGGCACGGACGGCGCGGACGGCGCGGATGCGGCGGACGGCAAGGACGGCAAGGGCGGCCACCGGCTCGGCTACGGCCCGCTGCAGCCTGACCCCGACGGCATCCTCGCCCTGCCCGCCGGGTTCAGCTACCGCATCATCACCCGTACGGGCACCACCAAGCTCGAATCCGGCGAGACCACGCCGTCCAACCACGACGGCACCGCCACCTTCGCCGGCACCCGCGGCGCCACCCTCCTGGTCAACAACCACGAGATCGGCGGCCCGCTCGCGGACGCCAAGGCCCCGGTGCCGCACCTCAAGGGCCTTGTCTACGACCCGGCCGCGGCCGGCGGCTGCACGGTGGTCGAGGTCTCCAAGCAGGGCGAGCCGGTCGCCGAATGGGTCGGCATCGCCGGCACCTCCACCAACTGCGCCGGCGGCTCCACCCCTTGGGGCACCTGGCTGACCTGCGAGGAGACCGAGGACAAGGCCGGCTCCAAGGGCATGACCAAGGACCACGGCTACGTCTTCGAGGTCGACCCGCACAGCGCCCGCGCCAACCAGGGCCCGAAGCCCATCAAGGCCTTCGGCCGGTACGCCCACGAGGCCGTCGTCATCGACCCCAAGCGCGGCCACGCCTACCTGACGGAGGACGCCAGCAACCCCAACGGCCTCCTCTACCGCTGGACCCCGCCGAAGGGCTTCGAGCACGGCCGCAAGCAGCTGGCGAAGCTCGCCGACGACGCGGGCAAGCTGCAGGCCGCCAAGTGCTTCGACTCCGGCGGCACGTTCATCGACGACCTCTCCCGGGCCACCAAGATCGGCACCGTCTACGGCGTCGACTGGGCGGACGTCCCCGACCGGGACGCCAAGCAGACCTCGGTCCGCAAGCAGTTCGACACCGGTCAGATCACCCGCGCCCGGAAGCTGGAGGGCATGTGGTGGGGCGACGGCGGCGCGTACATCGTCACCTCCTACGCCCGCGCCGAGGACAGCCCGGTCGCGCACGACGGCCAGGTCTGGTTCTACAGCCCGTCGCGGCGCACGCTGACGCTGAAGGTGCTGCTGAAGGTGAACCCGGACCCGTCGAAGGACGGCGCCTTCGACGGCCCCGACAACATCACCGTCTCCCCGTACGGCGGCCTGATCATCGCCGAGGACGGCGAGGGCATCCAGCACCTCTTCGGCGCGACGGACGACGGGCGGACGTACGCCATCGCCCGTAACGACCTCAACATCGGCACCGAGGAGGAGCCGGAGTTCAGCGAGTTCACCGGCGTCACCTTCTCGCCGGACGGGGACACGCTGTTCGCGAACATCCAGGATCCCGGGATCATGGTCGCCATCACGGGGCGGTGGCGGCGGCAGCGGTAATGCGGCGGTAGTACGGCGCCGCTGATGATCTAGGCTGCCGGCCATGGCTGTTACGGAACAGGTCGTGGTCGGCGGGGCCGTCTTCGACGGCGGGCGGCTGCTGGCCGCCCGCCGCAGCGCGCCGCCCGAGCTGGCCGGGCGCTGGGAGCTGCCCGGCGGCAAGGTCGAGCCGGGCGAGACGGACGCGCAGGCGCTGGTCCGCGAGCTGCGCGAGGAACTCGGCGTGCAGGCGCGACCGGTGCGCCGGCTGCCCGGCGCCTGGCCGCTGCAGCGGCCAGGGTACGTACTCCACGTGTGGACCGCGGAGCTGGTGTCCGGCACGCCCGAGCCGCTGCTCGACCACGACGAGCTGCGGTGGCTGGAGCCGGGGCGGTACGCGGACGTCGACTGGCTGGACGCGGACCGGCCGGCCGTGGCGCTGCTGGGGTCGTGAGCCGAGTTCAGCCGAGGTCCGTACCGGAAGGGCCGCCGAGCAGGACGGAGATGGCGCGGCCGCGGTCGGTGACGCCGAGCTTGAGGTAGATGGCGTGCAGGTGGTTCTTCACCGTGGGTTCCGAGATGGCCAGGGTGCGGGCGATCCGGCGGTTGGTGAGGCCGGCGGACAGCAGCTGCGCCACCTCGCGCTCGCGGGCGGTGAGGCGGGCGAGCAGGGACTGGGCGCTGCCGGGAGCTTCCCGCTGCGCGGGGACGACCGGTTCGGTCTCGGCGAGGAGCTCGGTGAGGCCGTCCACGGTGTCGGCGAGGTCTGCCAGCTGCTCGCCCATCCTGCGCAGCAGGCCGTGCGCGGAGGCGGATTCGCCATGGCTGTGGTGCATGGGAGTTGACTTGCCCTGCGGGTTCGTTCGCACACGTGCGTCAGCAGGATGGCCGGAGCGCGGGGGGCATGCGGGGAGAGCCAGGCGCGGCCCGGGCGGTCGAGGGTGCGCTCCGCCGGGCCGCGCGCTGGGCCGATCGGGTCAGCCCGCGGGGACTAGCCGAGGTGTCCGGCGATGATCCCCGCGTACGCCTCCTCGCCGCGGCGGTTCGGGTGCAGCGGTGCGGCGAGTGCGGTCGGTACGTAACCCTCCAGCCAGCGCTTGGCCGGCGCCGCGCAGGCGTCGTGCCCTGCGCTCGGGGTCTTCACGTCCACGTAGGTCGCGCCGTGCGCCTTCGCCTGGGTGGCGATCACTGCGCTCATCGCGTCCACGCTGCCCTGCAGGAAGTCGGCGTCGGAGTTCAGCACCGGCTGCAGCGGGAAGCAGCCGCCCGGCTTGATGTACGCGCCGTAACCGGTCACCAGCACCTTTGCCTTGGGCGCGCGGGCGTGGATGCCGTCGAGCACGGCGGCGAGCTTCGGGCCCAGCTCGGTGGTCTTGCGCTGCACTTCGGCGGCGAACTCGCCCTTGCACGGGGTGGCGAAGGGGTTCACCGTCATGCAGTCCTGGGCGACGCCGACGAGGCCGACGTCGTTGCCGCCGATGGTGAGCGTGACCAGGGTGGTGTCGGCGGTCAGCGCATCGAACTGCGGCGGCGCCTCGCCCGCGTCGACGCCCGCGAGGGAGAGCTTCTGCGGGTTGGTCATGTCCTTGGTGTCGGCGCCGCTGCAGGTGACGTCGCGGAGCGTGGCCACGCCCAGGCGGGCGGCCAGAGTGTGCGCGTAGTTGTGGGTGGAGCGGCCGCAGGCCAGCGGCCCGGTCGGGCTGGGGATCAGCGGTCCCGAGGCCATCGAGTCGCCGAGGGCCACGTACACCTCGCCGGCGGCCGCGTCGTCGGCGGCGTGGGCCGGGGCGGCGGAGAGGGTGAGGAGGGTGGCGGCGGCCAGTGCGGCGGCGCTGAGCGCGGCGGCTGCTCGGCGGAGCGGGTGGGTGGTCTGCACGGCGGTCTGCATGGCGGCTCCCGGTGCTCGGGAATGTTGTCGCGGACATGATGCAGAGGGATGGAGAGCTGTTTAACTGGTCGGTAACGCAGACTTCTCCGGGGGTGGTTGTGACGCGTGACAAAGCGCCGGCGGACGCAGGGCCCGTGCCGTTACGCGTCGCCGGACGGCCCGCGGGCCCGCGGCTGCGCGCGCTGGTGCCGGCGCTTTCGCGGCGGGTCATGACCCGGTTGCGTACGGAACTCCCGGTCTACGCCCAGCTGCCCGGCGAGGAACTCGACGGCGACATCGCCGACATCGTGCAGCGCACGCTCCGGCTCTTCGCCGATGTCATCGAGCGGCGGCGGCCGCCGGACGACGCGGAGCTGGAGCGGCAGCGGGAGTCGGCGGCGCAGCGGGCCGAGGAGGGGGTGCCGCTGGACGCGATTCTGACGGCGTATCACCTCGGCGCGGCGATGGCGTGGGAGGTCATTGCCGAGGGGGCGGGGGATGGGGATCTGGCGGATCTGCGGGAGCTGTTCGAGCTGACGCTCGACCTGCAGCGGCGGCTGACGTCGGCGGTGAGTGGGGCGTATCTGGCGGCGCGGCAGGTGCTCGACAGCGAGGAGCACGGGGGGCGGCATGCGCTGCTGGCCGCGCTGCTCGCGGGGGATGCCGGGGGTGCGGGGGTACGGGCCGGGGCGCGGCCCGCGGCGCTGTATGCGGTGGTGACGGTGGCGCTCGGGGCGCATCCGGACGAGTGTGAGCGTTCGGCCCGGCCGCGGGCGGTCATTGCGGCGCGGCGGAAGTTACGGCGGCTGCGGTCGGTGCTGGACGCGTATGCCGGGGAGCCCGCGCTGACCGCGCTCGACGAGGAGGGTGGCACGGTGCTGCTGCCCCTTGCCGTCGAGCCGCCGTGGCCGGAGCTGTGTGCGCTGGTGGAGCGGGGCGGGAAGGCGTCCGGGGCGGAGCTGTATGCGGCGGCGGAGGTGGTGCCGCCCGGCGAGGTGCCGGGGGCGGCGGCCCGTACCGCCGAGGTGGTGGCGCTCGTGCGGCGCACCGGGCGGCCGCCGGGGCTCTACCGGCTGGCGGACGTGCTGCTCGACTATCAGCTCACCCGCCCGAGCCCGGCCCTGCCCGAGCTGGCGGCGCTGCTCGCGCCGCTGGAGGGGCGGCCGGAGCTGCTGGCGACGGTGGCGGAGTACGTACGCTGCGGACAGGACCGGCGGGCGGCGGCGGAGGCGCTGCACGTACACCCGAACACGGTGGACTACCGGCTGCGGCGGGTCGCGGCGCTGACCGGGCTTTCGGCGGCCAGTGCGGGGGATCTGGCGGTGCTGCGGGCGGCGCTGGTGGCGCGGCGGGTGTAGGGGGGCGGCGTGCGCTGCTGTCCAGGTCGCGCCGGGCGGCGGTTCGTTGCACCCTGGTGCCATGGCCTGGCACGCGCCGATCATCGTGCATCCGCCGTCGCCGTCCGGCGGGCGGCGGGTGACCGTGCGCGGGCAGATTCTGGGGCTGGCGCAGAGCGACCGGGATCTGGTGGAGTTTCTGCGGCGGGCCGGGCTGGAGGATGCGGACATGGTGCTCGACGATCCGCATCTCGTGGAGTGGCGGGGCGGCAGCCCGCATCAGTGGGCGGCGTGAGCTTTCCCGGCCTTCCTGACCGAAAATCTACGTAACCGGGCTGGTGTTCGCTCGTTCCCTCTAATGACAGCTGTTTCAGCAATTCAGGGGGACGAGTATGGCCAAGCCACTGACCGCTGCACGCATGTTGGCCGCGCTCGAAGGCGAGGACTGCGAGGTCGTCGAGTATCGCGACTGGCGTACGCACAACCGGAACCACAAGGGGGACTGGGGGCCGGTCAATGGCGTCATGATCCACCACACCGTCACGTCCGGCACCGACGCCTCCGTCGAGCTCTGCTACGAGGGGCATTCCACCCTGCCGGGTCCGCTGTGCCACACGGTGGGCGCCAAGGACGGCAGGCTCTTCATGGTCGGCCACGGCCGCGCCAACCACGCCGGGCGCGGCGATGGCGACGTGCTGCGCGCGGTCATCGCCGAGCGGGACCTGCCGCGGCCGAACGACTCCGACACCGACGGCAACACCCGCTTCTACGGCATCGAGCTGATCAACCTCGGCGACGGCGAGGACCCGTGGCCCGAGGCCCAGTTGGACGCCGCCGCGCGGTGGGCGGCCGCCATCTGCCGGGCGCATGGGTGGACTCAGCGGTCGGTTATCGGCCACAAGGAGTGGACGGATCAGAAGATCGACCCGTCCTTCGACATGGCGAAGTTCCGGGGGCGGGTGGAGGCCGTGCTCGGCTGACGCCTGCGGGAGGTTCAGTCCTTGGGCGGGGTGTCGCCCAGGCCGGTGAGCAGCTTGCGCAGCAGGCCGGCGAGTTGGTCGCGCTCCGCCGCGTCGAGCGGGTCGAGTAGCTCCGCTTCGTACGCGGCGTGGTGCGCGACCACCTCGTTGGCGAGCTTGCGGCCGTCCGCGGTGAGGGAGATCAGGACCTGGCGGCGGTTGTCCGGGTCGGTCTCGCGATCGACCAGGCCGCGGTCGACGAGGCGGTCGATGCGGTTGGTGATGGCGCCGGAGGTGACCATCGTCGATGAGGTGAGCTGTCCGGCGGTCAGGCGGTAAGGGGATCCCGACCGCAGCAGCGTGCCGATGATGTCGAACTCCCAGCGCTGCAGGCCGTACTTGGCGAAGTTGTCGCGCAGCGCTTTGTCGAAGGTCGCGGAGGCGCGGGAGATGCGGCCGATGACGCCCATGGGGGCGGGGTCGATGTCGGGCCGCTCGGCGTTCCATTGCGCTAGGACCCGGTCGACGCTGTCGTGCGTACCCATGGACGTCACCTCTCAACATTGAAGTGTTTGACACCAAGCTAACAGAGTCGTAGTCTCCTCAGCATCGAACATTTCAATGTTGAGAGGTTACATCCACATGAGTGCGACCCAGACCCACCCCGCCCCGGCTCCCGCTTCGGCTCCCGCGGCGGCCCCCGCCGCCTCGCGCACGCTCGGCCTCACCGCGATGACCGCCATCACGCCGATGGTCTGGGGCACGACCTACCTGGTCACCTCGCAGTGGCTGCCACCGGACCGGCCACTGTTCTCGGGCGTGCTGCGGGCGCTGCCCGCGGGCCTGATCCTGCTGGCCTTCACCCGGACCCTGCCGCGCGGCAGCTGGTGGTGGCGGGCAGCGGTGCTGGGCGTGCTCAACATCGGCGCCTTCTTCGCGCTGCTGTTCCTCGCCGCCTACCGGCTGCCGGGCGGCGTCGCCGCCACCCTCGGCGCGGTGCAGCCGCTCGCCGTCGCCGGGATCGCGCTGCTGCTGCTCAAGGAGCGGCCCACCCGGTGGCGGCTCGGCTGGGCCATAGCGGGCGCCGGCGGCGTCGCGGCGATGGTGCTGCGCGGGGACTTCGCGCTCGACGCGGTCGGGCTCGCCGCCGGTCTCGCCGGGCCCGGGGCCATGGCGACGGGTGTGGTGCTCACCAAGAAGTGGGGACGTCCGGAGGGGGTCGGGCTGCTCGCCTTCACCGGCTGGCAGCTGAGCGCGGGCGGGCTGTTCCTGGTGCCGCTGGCGCTGGCCTTCGAGGGCGCGCCGCCGGCGCTGGATCTGAGCGCGGTCGGGGGCTACCTGTGGCTGGGCGGGGTGGGCACGCTGCTCGCCTATGCACTGTGGTTCCGCGGGGTCGAGCGGCTGCCCATGGGGGCGCTGTCGTTCCTGCCGCTGCTCTCGCCCGCCGTCGCCACCCTGCTCGGGTGGGCGGCGCTAGGCGAGTCCCTGACGCCGCTGCAGCTCGCCGGCTTCGCCCTCGCCATGATCTCGATCGCTGCCGCGCAGCTCAACCCGCGCGGCAGGCGGCGGGGCTCCCTCGGCAAGCGCCTCAACCTCCGTGGAAGGAAGTCATGAACCCGCTCCGTATCACCGTCATAGGCGCCGCCGGAATGTCCGGCAGCCGCATCGTCGCCGAGGCCCTGGCCCGCGGGCACGAGGTCACCGCGGTGGGCCGCAATGCGGCCCGGTTGGGTGAACTGGCGGGGATCACCGATCCGTCGGGTGCCGAGGGGCCGGCGGCCCCGGAGGGCCCGGGGGACCGGGCGCGCCTTGCCGGGCCGGGAGAGCGGCCGGGCGGCGTTGTGCGGGTCCGCGCGGCCGATGCCGCTGACCTTCACGAGGTGGCGCGGTTGGCCGCCGGGCAGGACGTGGTCGTGCTGGCCACTCGGCCGGCGTTCGGGAGCGAGGAGGAGGCGGCGATCGTGATGAAGGCCGTACTCGCCGGGCTGGCCGGCGGCGGGGCGCGCCTGATCGTGGTGGGTGGGGCGGGCAGCCTCATCGTGCCGGGCAACGGCGGCCGGCTCGCCATCGACGATGAAAGCTTCGTGCCGCCGCAGTGGCGCGGCGCCGCGCAGGCCTCGAACGATCAGTACGACGTGTGCCGCACCGCGGGCGCCGACGTCGACTGGACGTACCTGAGCCCGGCGGCGATCTTCGAGCCCGGCGAGCGTACGGGCCGCTACCGCGTCGGCGCGGATGAGCTGCTGGTCGACGCGCACGGCCGGTCCGCGATCTCCGGCGAGGACCTGGCGGCGGCGCTTCTCGACGAGATCGAGCAGCCGCGCTTCGACCGGGGGCGGCGCTTCACCGTCGGTTACTGACAGCCAGCTTTAAGGCTCCCTGTCAACCTCCCTCTCCGCTTCGCGGCACGACCAGGCCAACTCGTAGGCCAGCACCACGAGTCGGCCTGGTCAGCGCGGCTCTCGGCCGCCTGACACTGGCACGCAGCAGCCGAGAGGCCCCGCAGTCCATCCGGTCCTAGACGCCGATCGCGCCCCCATCCCTCCGCCACACGCTCACAACCGCCGGCCGCACATACGCCCCGGGCCCATCCGGCCAAGCCGACGCCGGCTTCTCCACGCTCGCGCCGTCGACCTCGCCCGGGTGCTGCACCGCGACCAGCACCCGCTCCTCCTGCACCACGGGACCGCAGGTCTCCGCGCCGATCGGCATCGTCAGGAACTGCTTCAGCTCGCCCTCCCGCGGCCCCGACGTCGCCACACCGAAGAGGCCGTCGTGCGTGCCCAGCGCGTTCCCGTCCGTCGAGATCCACAGGTTGCCGTACGCGTCGAAGGTGACGTTGTCCGGGCAGGAGATCGGGCTGACCTTGTCCTTCGGGAAGCCCGCGAAGTACGTGGCAGGGTCGGCCGGGTCGCCGCAGACCAGGAAGAGGCGCCAGGAGAAGCGCTTGCCCGCCGGGTCGTCGCCGCGCTCGGCCAGCTCCAGGACCTGGCCGTGCTTGTTGGCGTTGCGCGGGTTGGCCTCGTCGGCCTTGGCCTTGCCGTCCTTGCCGCGGTCGGTGTTGTTCGTCAGCGCGACATAGACGCGGCCGGTGCGCGGGCTCGGCTCGATGTCCTCCGGGCGGTCCATCTTCGTGGCGCCCATCTTGTCGGCCGCGAGCCGGGTGTAGACGTACACCTCCTCGGCGCTGAAGCCGGGCACGAACGACTTGTCGCCGCTGGCCAGCGCGATCCACTCGCCGCTGCCGTCGAACTCGCCGTCGGCCGGGTGCTTGCCGGTCCCGTCGATCTCGCCCGCCGGGGAGTCGCCGGTCAGCTTGGCGACGTAGAGCGTGCCCTCGTCCAGCAGCCCCATGTTGTGCTCGCGGTCCGCGCGCGAGTGGCCGCGGCGCATCCTCTTGCTGCTGACGAACTTGTAGAAGTAGTCAAAGCGCTCGTCGTCGCCCATGTAGACCACGGCCCGCCCGTCGCGGGTCAGCCGCGGCTGCGCCGCCTCGTGCTTGAAGCGGCCGAGCGAGGTGTGCTTGCGCGGCGTGGAGTCCGGGTCGTACGGGTCCAGCTCGATGACATAGCCGAAACGGTTCGCCTCGTTGGGCTCCTTCAGCAGGTCGAAGCGGTCGTCGTACCGCTCCCACTTGCGCTCGCTGGCCTCGCCGATGACGCCGTAACGGGC
Source organism: Streptomyces boninensis (assembly GCF_048572725.1). NCBI lineage: Bacteria > Bacillati > Actinomycetota > Actinomycetes > Kitasatosporales > Streptomycetaceae > Streptomyces > Streptomyces boninensis. The sequence goes on along the minus strand of NZ_CP183837.1, from coordinate 1,915,715 downwards.
CAGCTTCGCCTTGGTGTCGGCGTCCGCGACCTTGCCGCCGTTGGCGAAGTACTGGTTGAAGTTCTCCTCGCCGGACAGCACCGTGCCCCACGGCGTGGTGCCGCCCGCGCAGTTGTTGAGGGTGCCCAGCACCTTGCGGCCCGACGGGTCGGCGGTGGTGCGCAGGTGCTTGCTGCCGGCGGCCGGACCGGTGACGCGGAACTCCGTGGTGGCGGTGATCCGGCGGTTGAGGTGGTGCCGCGGTACGGCGCTGAGCTTGCCGCTGCGGCGCTCGCCGGCGACGGCGACGACCGACAGGCCGTGCGCGGCCCAGGCGATCTCGACCTGCTCGCGGGTCGGGTTCTCCTCGTCGTAACCGGCGAACATGAGCACCTCGTCGGTGTACTCGTGGTTCGCCACCAGCAGCTGGCGCCCGCGCTCGCCGCGCAGCGGCAGCAGCGTCAGGAAGTCGTTGTTGTACCCGAACTGGCCGGCCTGGGCCTTGGCCGACTGCTTGTCCGGGTCGAAGGCGGGGGCGCCGCGCAGGATCGGTTCGCCCCAGCGGATGACGACGTTCTGCTCGTAGCCGTCCGGGATGGTGACGGCGTCGTTCTTGTTCGGCGCGACGGCGTCGAAGCGCAGGCCGCGGGCCGCCTTTCCGGTGCTGCCCGCGAACGTACCGCCGGGGGCGGTCGGCTCGGCGGCGGCTGCCGGGGTGCCGTTCGCGGTGCTCGCCGCGACCGCGCTGCCGGTGGCGACGGCCACGGTCGCGGCGGCGCCGGCGCGGAGCATGGAGCGGCGGGATACGGCCGACGCGATGATGTCGCCTGCATAGGCGTTGTCGCTCTTGTTCGGCACCTCGTGGAAGCACGCGTCGCCGCAGCGGAAACGGCAGGTCATGGCGGACCGGCCGCCAGGGTGCGAGCTGGTGCCGATCAGCGGCAGGTTCTTGCGCACTCTTTTCCCCTCCCAGGGTTCGGGACGGTGTGGACGCTAAGTGCGCATGCCTGACGCGGGGCGTCGGGCGTCTGAACCCTGGGTGAACACCGGTGTCCTTGTGGGCGGTGCCTATAGGCGGCCGAAGGGCTCGGCGTACGTGAAGGGGCCCTTGAGCGCCGGGTTGCCCGGGTCGTACGCGGTCAGCGGGCGGGCCTGGAAGGCGGTGGTCCAGCTCGGGTCGGGGGACTCGATGCCCAGGTCGGCGGCGGGGACGAAGCCGTAACGGCCGTAGTAGCGCGGGTCGCCGAGCAGCACGACGAGGGGCTCGCCGAGGGCGTCGGCGGCGCCGAGGACGGCGTGCATGAGGGCGAGGCCTACGCCGCGGTGCTGGTGGTCGGGGCGTACGGAGATGGGGCCGAGGCCGAGGGTGGGGGTGCCGGCGATGTGGGCGCGGGTGCAGACGACGTGGCCGGTGATTTCGCCTTTGGCGTCCTCCGCCACGAGTGACAGGGCGGGCAGCCAGCCGTCGCACTTGCGCAGCTCGTCCAGCAGCCAGGTTTCGACGGGCTCTTCGGCGCCGTCCTTGCCGAAGGCGGCCGTGGTGACGGCGCGTACCGCCGGGATGTCGGCGGGGAGTTCGCGTCTTACGATCATGGGGACAGTCTTCCATCCTCGCCGTGTCACCGCTGCAGGTGGGCATAACGGACATACCGTTGCCTCGTGGATCTGGAGAGCATCGCCGAGGAGTTGTACGGGCTGCCGCCGGCCGAGTTCATCGCGGCCCGGGACGGCCATGTCGCGACGGCCCGGCGGGCGAAGGACCCGGCCCTCGCCAAGCAGATCGCCGCACTGCGCCGCCCCACGCTCGCGGCCTGGGCGAGCAATCTCCTCGTACGCTCCGAGCCCGCCCAGGTCAACACCCTGCTCCACCTCGGCGAGGGCCTCCGCGAGGCCCAGTCGACCCTCGCAGGCGACCAGCTGCGCGAGCTGTCCCGCCAGCGCAACACGCTGGTCGGCGAACTCGCGCGCGCCGCGCGCCGGCTGGCGTCGGAGGCGGGTCATCCCGTCGGCGACGCGGTGCAGCAGGAGGTCGAGTCGACGCTGCACGCGGTCCTCGCGGACCGGGACGCGGCGGGGGAGTGGGCGTCGGGGAGGCTGGTGAAGCCGCTGGTGGCGGGGGCGGGGTTCATGGCGGGGGGTGGCGGTGGGGAGGGGCGGCATCTGACGGCGGTCCCGGATCTTGCGTCGGGTGCGGACGGGGACGAAGGCGACGGGGCGGTGAAGCGCCGGCGGGCGGGGGCGGCGAAGGGCGAGGCTGCGCGGAGTGCCGCCCGGGGCAAAGCCGAGGCCGCTCGGGCCAAAGCTGAGGCCGCCCGATCCGCCGCGGACGAGGCCGAGGCAGCGGCCCGCGAGCGGGAGGCGGAGGCGGTGGAGGCCGCCTCTCAGCGGGACGCGGCGGCGGACGAGCTGGCGGCCGCCGAGGCCCGTGTCGCCGACCTGGAGCGGGAGCTCGCGGCCGCCCGCACCACGGCTCAGGAGGCCCGTACGAGCCACGACGAGGCCCGCCGCCGCGTCACCGCCGCCACCCGCGCCGAAACCAAGGCCCACCGCGCGGCGGCCACGGCCGCGACACACGCGGAGAAGCTGGAGGCCGCGGCGCGGTAGCTGCCGGCTGTCCGCCAACACGACGGCCCTCGCTGCGCAGTGCTCCCGCTCTGCCGCCGCGCGGCGCTCCCGGCGCCCGCCCGCTTCCGGCGCTCGCCCGCTCCCGGCGCTGCCGCCGCGCAGCGCTCCCGGTACCCGCAGGCTCCGGCGCTGCCGCCCCGCGGCGCTCCCGGCGCCCGCCCGTTTCCGGCGCTCCCGGCGCCCGCCCGCTCCCGGCGCTGCCGCCCCGCGGCGCTCCCGCTCCCAGTCTCGCGCCCCGCGCCCCTCACCCCCCGCCGAAGCGCCCCGCCGCAAACGGCTCCGCCACCCCCGGCAGCTCCCCCTCCACCAGCGCCTCCGCCACCACATCCGCCGTCACCGGCGCAAGCAGCACCCCGTTCCGGAAGTGGCCGCTCGCGACCAGCAGGTCAGGCAGCGCGGTCGGCCCCAGCACCGGAGAGTCGTCCGGGGTCGCCGGGCGGAGGCCCGCCGTGGTGCCTGCGAAAGTGAGCGTGTCCACGTCGGGGAGCAGGGACTGGGCGCGGGTGAGGAGTTCGCGTACGGCGCCTGCGGACGGCGTCGTGTCGTGGCCGGCGTCCTCCTGCGTGGCGCCGATGACGAGTTCGCCGTCGCGGCGGGAGACCACGTACACCGGGGAGCCGTCCACCATGCCGCGCAGGCTGCGCCGGACGGACGGCGACGCCGAACGCAGCCGCACCGTCTGCCCCTTCACCGGCCGGATCGGCGGGACGGCGCCCGCCGGCACCCCGCCGATCGCGTGCATGCCGCTGCCCGCGGCCAGCACCGTACGCCCGGCCCGCACCTCCCGCCCGTCCGCCAGCCGCACCCCCGCCGCCCGGCCGCCCTCGGTGAGGAGCGCGGCGACCGGCTGGTCGTAATGCGTGCTGCCGGTCTTCAGCGCCGCGGTGAGCAGCGCCGGTACGAGCCTGCGCGGGTCGATGCTGCCGTCCTCGGGCAGGAGCAGCCCGCCGCGTACGCCCGGCGTCAGGCCCGGCTCCAGCTCGCGGCATTCGGCTTCGCCGAGGGTGCGGCTGGTGACGCCCAGCGACTCCTGGAAGCGGCGGAGCTCGGCCAGGTAGCCGAGCCCGGCGTCATCGAGGGCGACCTCGAGGATGCCGTCGGCGCGGTATCCCGTATCGGCGCCGGTGAGCTCCTCCAGCTCGGCGACGAAGGACGGAAAGCGGAGGCTGGAGGCGATGCAGAGGCGCAGCAACGGCTCCTTGCCGTATTTGAGTTCGCCGACGGGCGTGAGCATCCCGGCGGCGGTGTGCGTGGCCCCGCTCCCCGGCGCCGGGTCGGCCACCGCGACCCGCAAGCCGCGCGCGCCCGCCTGCCAGGCGATCCCGAGTCCGATGACCCCGCCACCGGCGATGACCACGTCGTACGGCATGCTCCTCAGCCCCATCCCTGTCGACTGTGCGGTCAGCTGCCGGCAGCAGCGTCCGCCGGCTCACTGATCCAGCTGCCCGCCCAGTCTCACAGCCCCCTCATCGCACCCCGTCCAGCCGCGCCCGCTGCTCCGCCGTCAGTTCGAGGTCCACCGCGGCCAGGCTCTCCTCCAGTTGCGCCACCGACGACGCGCCGATCAGCGGGATCACCGGGACGTCGCCGCCGAGCAGCCATGCCAGCACGACCTGGTTCACCGTGGCGCCCGTGGCCTGGGCGACCTCGCGGAGGGCTTCGAGGCGGCGTGGGGTGCCCGGGTGGTCGAGTTCGGGGGCGAGGGGCTTGTCGGCGCGTACGTACGCGCCCTGCAGCAGCGGGGAGTAGGCGACCAGCGTCAGGTCCGGCTCCTCGCGTACGTAACTGAGCAGGTCGCCGTCGGCCACCCCCTGGCTGCCGTCGGGGGACAGGTCCCCGGGCAGGTCGGTGCGCCGTCGCAGGTAGGTGTGGTGGTACTGCAGCACGTCGTACCCCGGCAGCCCGGCCTCGGCCGCGATCCGCCGCGCCCGCTCGACCTTCCACGTCCAGTGATTGCTCACCCCGAGCAGCCCGACCGCGCCCTCGGCGACCTGCTCGGCGAAGCCCTCCACGGTCTCCTGCAGCGGCGTCCGCGCGTCCTCGATATGCGCGTACAGCAGATGCAGCCGCTCCATCCCGAGCCGCTCCCGGCTCGCCTCCACCTGCTCGCGGATCACCTTCGCGGACAGCCCTTCGGCGTTGTCGAGGTACGAGGTGCCCGGCGCCAGCGGCCGCGCCCCCAGCTTGGTCGCGACGGTGAGCTCGTCGCCCACCCCGCGGCTGCGCAGCCACCGCCCGAGGACGGCCTCGCTCTGCCCGCCCTGCGATCCGTCGTTCCAGAAGGCGTAGTTATTGGACGTGTCGACGAAGCTGCCACCGGCCTCCACATACCGGTCGAGAATCGCGAACGCCGTCTCCTCATCGGTGCGGGTCCCGAACAACATGGCCCCAAGACTCAGCACACTCACCTCACGCCGCTGCCCGGAAGCAGCCCCGATCACGCGATACTTCATGCTCTCTCCTCCCACACCGGCCCGCCTTCCGGGCCGCCGCTGCGGGGGAGTCTGCGTCCTGGAGCGCACTCCAACGCAAGGCCTTCGAGCGCTCGGCGCTGACGGGTAGGGTGGCGGGCCGACCGGGGTCGTATTAGGGGGAAGATTGCGTAGCACTGCCATTTGGCGTATTTCCGTCGCTGTTGCTATCGCCGTTATCGGGGGCGTCACGCTTGGCTCGCTTTTCGGCGGGGAGGGCGAGGACAGTCCGCCATCGGCGGCGGGGCAGCGGCTGTCCAAGTACGAGGCCATTCCGCTGAAGGGGAAGGGGGCTTCGGAGGCCGACGAGGCCATGGATGGTGGCCGGTTGATAGCTGCCGCTGAGGCCGGCAGAGCCCGGCTGTTCTTTTATGTGGAGGGGAAGCGTTGCGGCGTTTACGTGACCAGTCCTGATCCCAAGAAGGTGGAGGACAGGATCAATCTTCTCGCCGGGGCGCCCGAGGATGTCGAGCCGGACGACGATTCCGTGCCGGGCGGGCCCTACATGAAGGCAAGCATCTCGGGTGGGGTATCGGGTAAGCCGGCGCCCGCGGCGACGCTGGCGTGTGCTGACGGCACGATGTATGTCGAATACGACGCTGCTGAGCGGGCTAAGGCCACGAACCCGACGGGGCCGGTGGCGGTTGCCGATTCCGGCGAGAATCCGGGCAGCACGGTATTCGTTGTCGGGCGCGATTCCACCCGTCAGGCCGTCCTGGAGAAGGTCGCCGGCTGACGGGTCAGGGGAGTCGGGGGAGCTTGTCCGGGTTGGTGGTTGAGTAGATTCGGGTTATCTGTCTGCCGTCTTGGGTGAGATTCAGGACGAAGAGGGCTAGTGGGGAGCCGTTTAGGGACATTACGGCTGCGGAGTCGGTGCCGGCTCTGTGGTGTTGGATCGTTAGGTGGCCCGGTAGGCGGCCGTGGATCGCCGTGAATAGTTTCGCGATTCGGCCGCGGCCGTGCACCGGGTGCGGGCTCCAGGCCGGGCCCTTTCCGCCGCCGTCGGTCCACAGGGTTACGTCCGGCGCGAGGATGCGGAGCAGGGCCTCCAGGTCGCCTCCTACCGCGGCGTCCAGGAAGCGTTGCGTCACCTCTCTGCATACCTTCGGGTCGGCGCGGTAGCGCGGGCGTCTGGCGTGTACGTGTTCGCGGGCGCGGTGGGCCAGTTGGCGGATCGCGGCCGGGCGGCGGTCGAGGATGTCGGCGATCTCGGTGTGGGCGTAGCCGAAGACCTCGTGCAGGACGAAGACCGCGCGTTCCAGCGGGGTCAGGGTCTCCAGGACCACCAGCATCGCCATCGAGTACGACTCGGCGCGGACGGCCGGATCGCCGTCATCCGCGATGAGCAGCTCCGGCAGCCACTGGCCGACGTAGGTCTCTTTGCGGCGGTTGATCGCGGCGCGGCGGGCCAGGGCCTGGTTGGCGGCGATGCGTACGAGGTAGGAGCGCGGGTTCTCGACCCCGCCTGAACTCGACTGCCACGACAGCCACGTCTCCTGCAGCACCTCTTCGGTGTCGGCGACGCTGCCCAGCATGCGGTAGACCACCGAGAACAGCAGCTCGCGGTGGCCGAGGAAGATCTCGGTGGAATTGGTCATCACAGCTGAGAGTGCGGGCGGCGGTCCGAGTGTGACATCGCGGCGCGGAAGTGTAACTCACGTCACACGGTGTCACACTCGCCGGCTCCACTTCCCTCTTGGTTCGCGTAATCAATCTCAACGAGAGGGGCACGGAATGATTTCCCGGAGGGACTTCAGCTTGGCTGCGGCGGCGAGTGCGCTTGGGGCGGGGGTGACGGTGGCGGCGGGGTCGGGCGCCTCGGCCGAGGCCGAGAGTCGCCCGCAGCGCCGGCATCGTGGGCGCACGGTGATCCGCAATGTTCGGGTGTTCGACGGCGAGCGGACCCTGCCGCGCGCCAGCGTGCTGATCGACGGCGACCGCATCGCCGGGCTCCACGGCGGGCGCGCCGATGTCGTGGTGGACGGGGCGGGGATGACCCTGCTGCCCGGCCTCATCGACGCGCACACGCACGTCGATGACGGGAATCTGGCGCAGGCGCTGCGCTACGGGGTCACCACCGAGCTCGATATGTTCTGCCTGCCGGAGAACTTGGCCGGGCAACGGAAGCTGGCCGCCGAGCGGGATGACGTGGCTGACCTCCGCAGCGCGGGCGTGCTCGCCACCGCTCCCGGCGGGCATCCCAGCCAGCTTGTGCCCGGGGTCGAGTTCGACACCGTCGCCCATGCCGGGGAGGCGGAGCGGTTCGTCGCCGACCGGGTGGCCGAGGGCTCCGACTACCTGAAGATCGTCATCGATGGTGGGGTGCAGGCCGGGAAGCCCTTGCCCAGGTTGTCGCCCGAGACCGTCGTCGCGCTGGTCCGTGCCGGCAAGGCCGCCGGGCTGCGTACGATCGCGCACGCGATCACCCTGCGGGACATCGAGAGCGCCCTCGACGCGGGGGTCGACGGCCTGGCACACGTCTACTGCGACACCGGGCCGCAGGCCGAGCGCATCACCAGGAGGATCGCCGCCCAAGGCGTCTTCGTCATCAGCACGCTCGCTTACTTCGAGGCCGTCGACCTCGGCGCCGAGAACGCCGTCCGGGCCGCCGACGCCCTGCGCCGCGCCGGGGTCTGCGTGCTCGCCGGTACGGACGCCACGCCGGCCACTCCCGCGCACGGCGCCGCGCTGCACCGCGAACTTGAGCTGCTGACCGAGGCCGGGTTCCGTAACGAAGCGGCGCTCGCGGCCGCCACCAGCATCCCGGCCCACCGCTTCGGCCTCACCGACCGCGGCCGGATCGCCCCCGGCCAGCGCGCCGACCTCCTCCTCGTACGCGGCAACCCCATTACCGACATCACGGCGACCAGCGCAATCGCCGGAGTCTGGCGCGGTGGCGTAAGGGATTCCGGGATGGCCGTGAGCGGTTCGGGCGGCTGGTCGAACACGATCCGGTAGTCCCTCCCGGCAGTCCGGCTGATAGGTGGTCGTCCCCCGAGTGCGGCATGGGGTCGATCATGGTTGTAGTAGTTCACGAACTCAGCGAGGGTGACGCGGCGTTCACGCTCGGAGCTGTAATCGCGGACGTGCGGCCGCGGTGACGGCCTTCTCGTCGTCCAGGGCCTCGGTGTAGGCCAGGCGGGAGTGGTCGTCGAGCGCCGAGTGCAGATAGGTGTAGCCGACCTTGCCTGTCCCCCGACGCACTAGGACACGGTGCACGGGTTCTCGCCGTGGGAGCGCCAGCGGGCGTACCACTTGGCCAGGCAGCGGCGGGAGATCCCGGCTTCCGTCGCGACGTGCGCGATCGTGTGCATATGGGCACCAGCAGGCGCGTGTTCGTGCTGAACGGCATACAGGCCGATGCGGGATTCGGATGTGCGGCGTCACTGGAGGTCGGTGGTGAACCAGCGGGTGGTGAGGTCGATGGTCTCTTGCAGATGGTCCTCGAAGAGTTCGAAGTGTGTTTGGGGGATCTCGACGATGTCGAGGCGGGGGATGGGGCTGAGGGCGGTGCGGGCGGCGGCGGCTGGAGTGATGGCGTCGTCGGCTGCGAGTACCGCGTGTACGGGCGACGCGATCGCTGAAAGGTTCTCGGCAGGACGGTAGTTGGCGAGGTTCCACAGGGAGGCGAGCGTGACCTCGTTGCGGTAGCTGGGCGCGTTCACGGTCATCCGCTCGGTCCAGCCCCAGGCGCCGTCGCTGGTCATCGCCGCGAAATCGCCGGGGTGACCCACGCTGGCGATCATCTGCGGCTCCTCGCCGGCGGCCATACGCTTGGCGGCGTCCTCGATGGCCGCCAGGAGTTCGGCGGGCTGGGCCGAGACGTCCAGCCCGGTGAAGGGGATGAGGACAACGGTGGAGCGCACCCGCGGGTCACCGGTGGCCACACCGAGGGCGTGGCCACCGGACATGCTGGTGCCGAAGACGCCGAGGCGGTCGGCGTTGATGTCGTCGCGGGCGGCGAGGTAGTCGAGTGCGTGGCGGTAGGCGCTCTGCTGGGCGTCGAGGTCCATGTGCTGGCGCGGCTCACCGTCACTGGCGCCGAAGTTCGCGTAGTCGAAGGTGAGGACGGCGATGCCCGCCTCGTTCAAGGCCGCGGCATAGGACGGCATGAGCATCTCCTTGACGCCGCCGAACCCCGGCGCCATCGCCACTGCCGGGACCGGGCCGGTGGCGCCGTCCTGCAGGTAAAGGTCGCCGGCCAGGCGGATGCCGTCCGAGTCGAAGTTCACCGTGGTCATGGTCATCGCATGCTCCCTGGGCGGTCAGAGGCCCGACGGTCGAGCCTTCCTCAAACATAACCGAATCCAAGTTCAGGTTCACATTTTGCTATTCTGTAAAGGTCCACAGGTGCGAAACCGGGAGGAACCGTATGCCGTCGCCGGGAAGGCGCCCTGCGCAGCAGGAGCGCAGCCGGATCACGGAGCGCAAGATCCTTGACGCGGCCCGGCGCGCGCTGGCCGAGGGCGGCTGGGAAGGTCTTGCCGTGGCGAAGGTGGCGGCGGTGGCCGGGGTGTCGGTCGGGTCGGTCTACGACCGGTTCACCGACAAGAACGGCCTGGTCCATGCCGTTCAGCACGACATGCTCGACGAGGTCGACGTGGACCTGCGCAACGCCTTCGCCCGGCTCGCGGAGCACACTGAAACGCCCCCGGCCCAACTGGTGGCGGACGCGGTGCACGCGCTGGTCCTGCAGGTGATCCGGCACGGTGCGGTGATGAGCCCGCTGATCCTGCGTGCCGCCGCTGACCCGCCCCTGCAAAAGCGCGGCAACGCCACCAGTGCCCTGGCGGAAGAGCTGTTCACCTCGCTGATACTCGACCGCGCGGGTCAACTCACCTGCCCGCACCCGCAGACGGCGGTGCCGATGGCCTTCCGCGCGGTATTCAGCACGGTCATGTGGCAGGTCATATTCGGCCCCGGCGCGGGAGCGCACCATCCGATCTCCGAAGACCAGCAGCTCCAGGAACTGATCACGCTCTGCCAGGCGTACCTGCTGCCCGCCAAAGCGGCGGAGGACGGACGGTGAGTGCATGCCGTACGTTCAGGCGCTGACGGCCGGCATGCTGGTCGGAGCGGTGTACGCGCTGCTGCGGGTGCGCTCCCTGAAGCACGCCAGCGGCACCAATCTCCAGAGACATCACAACTAGGCTGCGCACGATGACTGCCCCCAAGCGCCACCTCGACATTGTGCTCGACTGCCAACGCGCCGCCCCGCTCGCACGATTCTGGGCCGTGGCGCTGGGGTGGGAGGTGCGGCCGTATGACGAGGCCGAGGTGAGTCGGCTCGCGGCACTGGGGCTCACCCCTGAGACCGATCCCTCGGTGGCCGTGGATCATCCTGACGGGACGATGACGCTGTGGCTGGACGAGGTGCCCGAGCCGAAGCAGGGCAAGAATCGCATGCACCTCGACATCCGGGTGCGGGATTCGGCGCACCTGGAGGAGTTGCTGAGCCTCGGGGCCCGGGTCTTGGCGCGGCAGAGCGAGTGGTGGACGCTTGCCGATCCTGAGGGGAATGAGTTCGACGTGATGGAGCCGCCGGGTACTTCGCGGTGATTCCCCGTGGCCACCGCCCTCGCCGCCCCGAACCGGGCGGCGAAGGTGGTGGCCCGCGTGCGCGTTACAGGGCCGCGGCCGCCGGCTTGATCAGGCTGCGGACCGTGCGGCCGTCCAGGTACTGGCCCATGGCGGTCATTTCCCATTCGCCGCTGAACTGCTTGATCATCTTGCACATCAGGACCGCGGTGTTGGGCTGGGAGCCGGTCAGGTCGAAGCGGACCAGTTCCTCGTTGGTCTGGGCGTCCAGGAGGCGGCAGTAGGCCTTGGCCACGTCGGTGAACTTCTGGCCGGAGAAGGAGTTCACCGTGAAGACCAGGCCGGTGACCTCCGGGGGGAGGCCGCTGAGGTGGACGGTGATGGCTTCGTCGTCGCCTGCGCCCTCGCCGGTGAGGTTGTCGCCGGAGTGCTGGACCGCGCCGCCCAGGATCTGGAGCTTGCCGAAGAAGCAGGCGTCGATCTTCTTGCGGTCGGGGCCGTACGCGATGACGGACGCGTCCAGGTCGATGGACTTGGCGCGGCGGCCGGCGCCGTAGGCCGGCTCCCAGCCGAGGCCCATCTTGACCGAGCTGAGGAAGGGCTGGCCGCCCTTGACCAGGGAGACGGTCTGGTTCTTCTGGAGGCTTACCCGGCCCTTGTCGAGATTGATCTTGCCGCCGCCACCGGCGGCAGCCGGGGCCGGGGGTGCGGCATGGCCCTGCGGGGGCGGCAGCGGGGCCGCCTGCTGGCCGGCCGGCGGGGGCGGGGGCGTCTGCGCCATCGCGCGGGGCGGGGGCGGCGGCGTCGCCTGCGCCGGGGCCGGGGGCGGCGGGGCCGCCTGGGCCTGCGGCGGCGGGGTCGGGCCCGGGTCATCGACGCTCACGCCGAAGTCCGTGGCGATGCCCGCCAGGCCGTTCGCGTATCCCTGGCCCACCGCGCGCACCTTCCACGCGCCGCCGCGGCGGTAGATCTCCACGACCAGCAGCGCCGTCTCCGCGCCCAGCTGCGGCGGGGTGAAGGTGCCGATCACCGTGCCCGCGACGGCGTCGCGGACCGTGGCGGTCGGCTCCGTGCCCGAGAAGGTCGCGCCCGGCTGGTCCAGGCTCGCCGTCACCACCACCTTGTCGATGTCGGCGGGGACGGCCGCCGTGTCCACCGTGATCGTGTCGGCCGCGCCGGTCGACTGGTGGGTCACGCCCGGGCCCGACGGCTGGTTGAAGAAGATGAAGTCGTCGTCAGAGCGGACCTTGCCGGCCTCGCTGATGAGGAGGCCGGAGACGTCCAGGCGGACGGGGGCGGTCACGTCCACCGCCACCCGCACGGCGCTGAGCGGGAGGTTCGAGCCAGGGGTCATCGCAGTCATGACCGGGCTAACGAACGGTCTGGCTTTGCGGTTCCTTTGCAGTTCCCTTTTCCGAGGTCAGGTACGCCGGATTGGGTACGGAGCGGGTGGGTTCGGAGGGGATCGTTCCGGCCCCGGCGCGCTGCCGGCGTCCACCCACGCTCGCCGCGATCACCCCCGCGAGTGACACCGCCATCCCTGCCACGGCCAGCGGGCCCGGCCGGTCGCCGAACATCGCGTACGCCCACACCGCCGTCGTCGGCGGCGTCAGATACATCAGCGCGCTGGTGCGGGTCACCCCGCGCCGGGACAGGCTCAGCCAGTAGAAGCCGTAGCCGCCGACGGTCGACAGGAGCACGACCCAGGCCACCGCCGCCCAGAAGGCCCCGCCCTCCGGCGGCGCGCCGCGGCCGCCCGCGAGCGCCACGGCCGAGAAGAGCGCGGCGCTGGTCAGGCAGTGGATCGGGAGGGCGTCGACGGCCGGGAGCGGAGCCTTGGCGCGCCGCTCCAGGAAGCTCGCGCCGAGCAGCGCCGCCATCCCCGCGAAGGGGAGCGCGTACGCCCAGGTGGGGGTGGTGCTCGCCGTCGACATGTCGTCCCGTACGACCATGGCCACCCCCGCGAGGCCGATGACCAGGCCCGCCCACTGGCGGCGGGTGACGGTCTCGCCGAGCAGCCGTCCCGCCAGGGCGCCGGCGGCGAGCGGCTGGAGCGCGGCGATCAGCGCGGCGGTGCCCGTGGGGACGCCGAGGCCGACCGACCAGACGGTCGCGCCCAGGTAGCCGCCCTGGGAGAGGGTGCCGATGGCGGCCTGTTCCGCGAGGGCGCGGCGGGTGAGGGGGGTGCGGCGGGCGGCACGAGTGAGGCGGCTGCGCCTGGCGCCGATCGCGCGATACAGCAGCCAGGCGCCGCCCAGCAGTGCCGTCGCGGCGATGAAACGCCACATCAGCAGGGTGTCGGCGGGGGCCTCGCGGGTGCCGAGTTCGGCGCCTATGAAGCCGGAGCTCCAGAAGACGACGAGGCCGGCGGCGATGCCGGTGCCGGTGGCGGTGGCTGCGCCGGGCATGGAGTCTCCCTCCGCGGAGGTATACAGATCGGTTTACGTTCCGCCCCCCAGTGAACTAGACCGATCTGTATACTGCAAGTCATGGCTCAGACGACGGTTACGCCCGGTGCGCGGAAGATCCTCGACGCGGCCGCGGAGCTGTTCTACGGGCAGGGCATCAACGCGGTCGGCGTCGATCTCATCGCCAAGCACGCCGGGGTTACGAAGAAGACGCTGTACGACCGGTTCGGGTCGAAGGACGCGCTGGTCGTGGCGTATCTGACGGAGCGCGATCAGCGCTATCGCGACTGGCTGCCCGCGGAGGTCGAGCGGCGCTCCGCAGGGGCGAGCGCGGGCGAGCGCGTCCTCGCCACCTTCGACGCGCTGGGGGAGTGGATGCGGATCGAGAATCCGCGCGGCTGCGGCTTCGTGAACGCCGCGGCGGAGCTGCCGGACCCGGCGCACCCGGGCCGGGCGGTGATCGACGCGCAGAAGCGCTGGATGCGCGGCTATCTGCGCGAGCTCAGCCAGGAGGCGGGAGTTGATGACCCCGGCCGCCTGGCCGACGAGCTACTGCTGCTGCATGAGGGCGCGACCGTGCTCAACGGCCTCGCGGTCGTCGAGGACGTGATCGCGCTGGCGCGAGGGTCAGCCGCCCGGGCGCTTGATGAACGAATGACAGGCTGAGCGGCCCCGTCAGCTGGGCCACCGCGGCGGGTTGCTGACCCACGGCCCGCCCATGTGCGCGTGGTCCGGATTCGCCGGATCCAGCTCGCCGTCCTCCGCCACCAGCTTCGCCGCCCACGGCTCCGAGTCGTCCCGCGGCTCGTACCCGAGCGAGCGCGCCGTCGTCAGATCCCACCACAGCCGGGTGTTGGCCGACGACCCGTACACCACCGTGTGACCCACCTCCGGGGCCGTAAGCGCCGCATGGAAGAGCCGCGCCCCGTCGTCCGGGCTGAGCCACAGCGAGAGCATGCGGACCGTGGACGGCTCCGGGAAGCAGGAGCCGATGCGGATCGAGACGGTCTCGATGCCGTGCTTGTCCCAGTACAGCTGCGCGAGGTCCTCGCCGAAGCACTTGGAAAGCCCGTAGAACGTGTCCGGGCGATGCCGCGTCTCCGGCGGCAGCTCTGCCGAGCCCGCCTCCGGCGTCGGGCTGAAGCCGATCGCGTGGTTGCTGGAGGCGAAGACGATACGGCGGATGCCCTCCTGGCGGGCCGCCTCGTAAATGTTGTACGTGCCCTGGAAGTTGCTTCGCAGCACGCTCTCGAAGTCGGACTCGAGGGAGATCCCGCCGAGGTGCAGGATCGCGTCGACCCCGCGCACCGCCTCCCGTACCGCCGCCGGGTCGGCCAGATCCGCGGTGAGCGCGTCCGGCGCGTCGGGCACCGGCTTCACGTCGCACAGCCGCAGCTCGTATCCGTACTCCGGGAGCCGGTCGCGCATCAGCGTGCCGACGCCGCCTGCCGCTCCGGTGACGAGGACGGTGCGGGGAGCGGGCATTGGGGCCTCCTTGCGGCGCTTTACGGGCGGTGATCCGGGACCTTGACCGGTGTGCGCGGGCTAGCCTAGCGTGGCTGCGTTCACGAATATAGACGACAGTCAGAAACGTGTACCCGTGCTGTCACAGGGATATCGCAGGGAGCTTCGATGACTCAAGGCCCGCCCGCGCTCGCCGACCGGCTCGACGGTCTTCTCTTCTTCCCGGTCACGGCCTTCGGCGCGGAGGACGGCGGCGTGGATCTCGAGGCCTACCGCGCCCACGTACGGGCCGGGGTCGAGGCGGGGGCGGGGGCCGTCTTCGCGTGCTGCGGGACCGGGGAGTATCACGCGCTGTCCCCCGAGGAGTTCAGCGACTGCCTCAGCGTCGCCGTCGAGGAGGGCGCCAGGGGCGGCGTGCCGGTGATCGCAGGGGCCGGCTACGGCACCGCCCTCGCCGTCCGCTACGCCCGGCTCGCCGCCGCCGCGGGCGCCGACGGGCTGCTGGCCATGCCGCCGTACCTCGTCCAGGCCGAACAGGCGGGCCTGGTCCGCCACTACGAGACGGTCGCCGCCGCCACCGACCTGCCCGTCATCGTCTACATGCGCGACAACGCCGTCTTCACCCCCGCCGCCGTCGTCGAACTCGCCCGCCACCCCAAGGTGATCGGCCTGAAGGACGGCCTCGGCGACCTCGACCTGATGCAGCGCATCGTCAGCGCCGTACGGGCCGAGGAGGCCGACCGCGACTTCCTGTACTTCAACGGCCTGCCCACCGCCGAGCTGACGGGGCTCGCCTACCGCGGCATCGGCATCACCCTCTACTCCTCCGCCGTCTTCTGCTTCGCCCCCGAGATCGCCCTAGCCTTCCGAAAAGGGTTGGTCGAAGGGGACGACGCGCTCTGCGAGCGGCTGCTCGACGGCTTCTACCGGCCATTTGTCGAACTGCGCAACCGTGGTCGCGGCTATGCGGTTTCGCTCGTCAAAGCCGGGGTACGCATGCGCGGACTCGACGTCGGCGAGGTGCGGCCACCGCTCACCGAACCTGCGCCGGAGCATGTGAAGGAGCTGGCCGCGCTGATCGAGCGCGGTCCGGCGCTCATCGACGGATGACCGATCACTGAGGAGAGTCCTTACCCGTGAAGACCTCCGCCTTCCTCTACCCCTGGGACGTCGTCGGCGACCCCGCCGCCGCCGACCGCGTCGCCGCCCTCGGCGTCGACCAGGTGACGCTGGCCTCCGCGTACCACTCCACCCGCGCCCTCACCCCGCGCCACCCCCGGCACCGCATCGTCACGGCCCGCCACGCCGCCGTCCTCTACCCCGTGGACGAGGCCCGCTGGCTGGGACGGCGGCTCCGGCCGTACGCACAGGA
Source organism: Streptomyces boninensis (assembly GCF_048572725.1). Taxonomy (NCBI): domain Bacteria; kingdom Bacillati; phylum Actinomycetota; class Actinomycetes; order Kitasatosporales; family Streptomycetaceae; genus Streptomyces; species Streptomyces boninensis. Next base: position 1,899,858 of record NZ_CP183837.1, on the reverse strand, counting down.
CTGGGTCGCGGGCGAGGACCCCTTCGGGGAGGCGGCGACGGCGCTCGGCGCGGCCGGCCTCGACGTACACACGTGGGTGGTGCTCGCGCACAACTCCCGTATGGGCGCCGAGCATCCGGACACCTCCGTCGTGAACGCCTACGGCGACCGCTACCCATGGGCCCCCTGCATCGCCCAGCGCGAGGTCCGCGACTACGTCGTGGAGCTGGCGGCGGAGGCCGCGGTGCGGCCGGGGGCGGCGGGCTGCGAGCTGGAGTCCCTCGGCTGGTACGGGCTGGCGCACCTGCACGCGCACGACAAGATCGGTGGGGTGGCGCTGGGCGGGGCGGCTCAGTATCTGATGTCGCTGTGCTTCTGCCCGGCCTGCGAGGCCGGTTACGCGTCGGTGGGCATCGGGGCGGCGGAGCTGCGCTCCGTCGTGCGGCGGGCGCTGGGGCCGGTGTGGTCGGGCGAGCCGGGCGCGGGCTCCGCCGACCGGGCCGGGGAGTGGGCCGAGGTGGAGAAGCTGCTCGGCGCGGACCTCGCGGCGGCGACGCTGGCGTGGCGCACGCGGGCGGCGCGGGAGACGCAGGAGGCGGCGATAGACGCGGTGCGGGTGCACGCGGAGCCGGGCTTCCAGGTGCTGCTGCACGCGGATCCGGCGGTCCACCGGTGCGGCGCGAATGCCGGCGTCGACCCCGGGCACATCCTTGCCGAGGCGGACGGGGTGGTGCTGCCCTGCGGGGGCGGGCGCGCGGCCCGCGAAGCGGTGCTGGGGCCGTTCAAGGCGGCCGGCGCCGAGGGCGAGTCGAGGGTGCTCGCGGCGAACTTCACCGTGGTCGGCGGCATGGGCGGCAGCCCGGCGACGCTGGGGGACGACGCGGCGCATGCGGTGTCGCTGGGCGCGACGGAGCTGCGGCTGTACCACGCGGGCCTGGCGTCGGACGGCGACCTGGCGGCGGTACGGGACGCGCTGCGCGCGTAGACGCGGGGGCGCATAGCCGCGTAGGCGCGGGACGAAGCGCCGAAGGCGCCGCCGGACCACCCCGGCGGCGCCCGGTGTACGCGGGTCGGGTTACTTCCTCTTGGGCTTCGCCTTGGCCTTGGCCTTGCTCCCGTGGATCGTCGCGCGAGTCTCCGCGGCCTGTGCACTGATGGTCGCGAGGACCGGCTTGGGAAGGCCCTTGTCGCGGAATGTCGCCACCATCTTCTCCAGGACGGCGTCCGCCTCCACGAGGTTTCCGTCCTTGGCGTGGACGCGCGCGAGGCGGCGCATCGCCGCGTTGAGCGTGATGTTGTCGAGGCCCACCTCGCCCGTGGAGGCCTTGATGGCGGCGCCGAGCTGCTGGACGCTCTCCTTGATGTTGGGGTCGCGGACGACGACCCGGCCGTCGCGGATGTGCTGGAAGTGGCGGCCGGCGTTGGCGCCGCGGGCCAGCAGGGCGTGTGCCGTCAGCGGGTGGTCCGGGTAGCGCTCGATGGCCTCCTGCAAGGCGTCGTTGCCGTGCTGCAGTTGCGGTGCGTCGGAGCCGTGGAAGGCCAGCAGCTGGCCCTGGTCGTCGCCCATCAGGTACTCGCCGACGGCCCGGTCGCCCGAGGCGATCGGCTGGCGGACCCGGAGCGCCCGGGTGGCGGAGACCACCCGCGAGCCGTCGGGACCGCGATAGACGGCGGTGACCTTGTACAGGCCGGGCTCGCTGAAGTAGAGCCCGTCAGCGCCGTAGCCGAGGTATGCGCTCGCGTAGACGGCCGGCATGGCCGCGGTGAGCTTGACGGTGGTCTCGTCCGCGCCATGGCCTCCGCAGGTGCGCGAGAGGGGACGGAAGAGGCGGGCCCGGCCGTACGGGTCGATGACCGACACGGTCACATGGCCTGCCGTCGGGCTCAGGTCGGACGCGACGGTGACCTCGTCGCCGTTGCCGCTGCCCAGCTTGAGCTGGGCGACGACCGGCTCGCCGTACTCGAAGACGGACTGCCCCTGAAGCTCCAGCACGAGGCCGGATTCGTCCGTCAGCGGCTGTGCGAAGATCTCGCCGGCCGCGAGGTCACTGGCCGCGTTGGTGGCCCAGTTGCTGCCTCCCATGATCACGTGCCGGTAGAAGCCGTGTCGCAGGTGCCGGAGCTCGTTGTCGGTGAACCGGAACGGGAACGAGCTCCAGTACGCGTCGGTCCCGTTGGCGGTCGGCCCCTGATAGTTCTGCGGGTAGTTCATCCACGACAGATCGCCGTAGCCGTTCCGGGGCCCGAGCGGCGCCGGCGGGTTCACGCTCGCCTTGTCCCACGAGTGCACCAGGTTGAAGGCATGGCCGAGCTCGTGGACGTACGTATGCATGTCCCAGGCGCGGCCCGCCAGGCCGGCGTCCTGGATGCTCTGCGCGAACACGGCCATGCCCTGCCGCTGCAGCCCTGCCAGGTAGTCGAACATGATCCCGATCGCCCCCGAGCCGCCGGCGTACTTGCCCGCCACCAGGGCCCACAGCTTCCACTGCGGCACATCGCGGTACCCGCTGAAGTGGGCCACCATCGCCGTGTGCAGCTCGGCGTCCGACCACAGCAGGTCGGTGCCCGATTCGGTGGTGTCGAGGACATTGCGAGTGCCGGTGGTGCGCAGGTCTATGCCCGCCTCGGAGAAGGCGCTGGGCACGGTGATGACCCGGTTGACGTATCCGGGCGGGGTGGTGGCGTCGGCCGTGTCGTAGCCGGCGAGCTCGGTCTGCCCGGTCACCATGTCGAGTTCGTAGTCGACGGTGCGGAAGGCGGCCGTTTGCCAAAGGAGTTGCTGCCAGAGGTGGTGGTAGTAGTTCGCGTCGTTCAGCGTGAGCCAGGGGGCGGGCCGGCGCGACTGACCCACCTCGGTCAGGTAGATGAGGAAGTTGGTCTTGATGAGCTCTGGCGCCGGGGTGTCCCAGGCCAGGCCCTCTCCCGTCACCACGACGTAGGTGTCCGTCCAGCGCACGTCCGCGCTGGTCGAGCGGAACGAGTTGGCGTAGGTCGTGGTCCCGCCGGACACCGAGAAGATGTCGCCGCTGATCATGGACAGCGTGCCGGGGCGGTCCACATCGAGCCGCACCTCGATGATCTTGTCGGCGCTGGTGCCCCGGTACGTCCCGGACAGCGGGAGGTACTGCCGCTTGAATGCCGCGGGCAGCGCGTCCAGGCCCGTGAGCAGAGAGGTGAGCGAGCCGGACTTCTCCACCCCGGTCTGCCAGTTGAGGATCAGCCCCTGCGTCCCCTTGACGATCAGTGAACGGGGTACGCCGCCGGACGCGGGCGCGAGCGCGACGACGTGGTCGAGGTCCGAACGGAAGTCGGCCGGCAGCGCGGCCCAGCCCGGCTGGTCGGGGCCGGGGCCCTCGGTGATCAGCACATTGCGTTCGATGGGCTGCCACGGCACATCCGGGTTGTAGGTGAGGACCCGGTTGCCCTTGAACACGTACGTGCGCCACTGCGGCCCCGTCGCGCCGGGGGCCTGCAGCAGCACGTCGACGCCGGACTGGAAGTCGGCGGGCAGGAACTGCAGCATCGCCAGCGGCTGCTTCTGCACGACGCCCGTGCCCACGCGGTACGTCAGGCTTTCGCCGCGGGTGATGAACAGGAAGTTCTTCGCCCCGTTCGACTCGTCGGGCAGTTGCAGCACGGCCTCGGGATATAGCGCGAAGTCCTGGTACTGGGCCTGCGCCAGGTCCGCGAAGGCGCCACCGTACGCACTGGCGGTCGATGACTCGGACAACAGACCCGACTCGCTGATGCTCGCGGCCGTCCCGGGCCGGAGGAACATCGCGGACCACCCGTCCGCCTTCGGGTACGACACTGCGCAGCGGAATCCCGTTTCCTTGTGCCTGAGGAACGCCATCAGCGCCCCCCTCTCTGGAAGGATCGCGGCTCGACATGCGCGAACGCTGAGGCCATCACCTCACCACCGGACCAGGGCCTGCGCAGCGCCGATTGTCGGCCAAGTGGCGATGAGTTTTCGGCGGAGCCCGGGTCTCCATATGTGGCAGCGATCACCGCAGATGGAGGTACGGACATGAGTGTGCACGTGGACCTGGGGGCGCAGGCCGGAGTGGTGGCCAAGGTGGCCGCCGGGGTTCGGGATGAGCAGCTCGACGGGCCGACTCCCTGCCCCGAGTACACCGTCCGCGATCTGCTGGCGCATCTCGTCGGGCTCGCCGTGGCCTTCCGGGACGCCGGCCGCAAGGACCTCGGCGAGTCGACCAACACCGACCCGGGCGCGGGGCTGCCGCCGCTGCCCGCCGACTGGCGCGACGCCCTGCCCGCGCGGCTCGGCGAGCTCGCCGAGGCCTGGCGGGAGCCGGGTGCGTGGGACGGGATGACGCAGGCCGGCGGCTTCACTTTCCCGGCGGCGGAGGCGGGCCTCGTCGCCTGCAATGAAATCGTGATCCACGGCTGGGACCTCGCCCGGGCCACCGGCCAGGCGTACGAGCCAGACCCGGCCGCCCTCGACGCCTCGATGCGGCTGCTGGCGGCCGGGAAGGACGAGGCCGAGCGCGGCCCGTTCGGGCCGGTCGTGGCCGTACGGGACGATGCCCCCGCGATCGACCGGGCGGCGGGGCTGGCCGGGCGGCGGCCCGACTGGGAACCGCTGCCGGTGGCGTGATCACGTAACACTTCGAAAACCTGAAACGGCGCCTCAGCGGGCACAATCCCCCTGCCAGTAACACGCGTTCCAGTCCGCTGAGGAGCACCGCCATGTCAGGACAGGTGACAGACAAGGTCCCGCCGCCACCCGCCGCGGGTGGCCGCAATCCCCTCGACCGCTTCTTCCGGATCACCGCCCGGGGGTCCACCCCCGGCAGGGAGATACGCGGCGGGTTCGCCACCTTCTTCACGATGGCGTACATCCTCGTCCTCAACCCGATCATCCTCGCCGGCGCCGAGGACAAGTACGGCAACCACCTGTCCATCGCCCAACTGGTCACCGTCACCGCCCTGGTGGCCGCGGTGATGACCATCGCCATGGGCGTCGGCGGCAATCTGCCGGTCGCCATCGCGGCCGGGCTCGGGCTGAATGCCGTCGTGGCGTATCAGATCGCGCCGCAGATGAGCTGGGCCGATGCGATGGGCCTCGTCGTCCTGGACGGGCTCGTCATCTGCCTGCTGGTGGTGACCGGGCTGCGGGAAGCCGCCATGCATGCCATTCCGCAGGCGATGAAGCAGGCGATCAGCGTCGGGATCGGGATGTTCATCGCGTTCATCGGCTTCATCGACGCCGGGTTCGCCACCCGGATTCCCGGCGAGACGGGGTCGGTGCCGGTGCAGCTCGGCGGGACCGGGCGGCTCGAAGGGTGGCCGGTGCTGGTCTTCTGCCTGGGGGTGCTGCTGACCGTCGCGCTGCTCGCGCGTGGGGTGCGCGGCGCGATCCTCATCAGCATCGTCGCAATGACCGGCGTGGCGATCGTGATCAACGAGATCGCGGACATCAAGAACGCGGCGTGGGGGCTGACCGTGCCTTCCTGGCCGGACGACGTCGTGGCCACGCCGGACTTCGGGCTGCTGGGGAACTTCAGCCTGCTCGGGGCCTTCGACGAGGTCGGCGCGGTCACCGTCGTCCTCATCGTCTTCACGCTCATCCTCTCCGACTTCTTCGACACCATGGGCACGGTCGTCGGCGTCAGCAGCGAGGCCGGACTGCTGGACGAGCAGGGGCGGGTGCCGAACATCGGGCGGGTGCTGCTTATCGACGGCGCGGCGGCCGTCGCCGGGGGCGCCGCCTCCGCTTCCTCCAACACCGCCTACATCGAGTCGGCGGCGGGCGTCGGCGAAGGCGCGCGTACGGGCCTCGCCAACGTCGTCACCGGTGGCCTCTTCGCCCTCGCGCTCTTCTTCGCCCCGCTGGCCGCCATCGTCCCGGCCCAGGCGGCCGCACCCGCCCTGATCGCGGTCGGATTCCTGCTCATCGCGCAGGTCCGGCACATCGACTGGACCCGCTATGACATCGCCATCCCGGCCTTCCTCACCATCGCCGTGATGCCGTTCACGTACTCGATCACCAATGGCATCGGGGCGGGGTTTATCGCGTACTGCCTGATCAAGACCGTCCTCGGCAAGGCCAGGGACGTGCACTGGCTGCTGTGGGGCACGTCGGCGTTCTTCGTCGTGTACTTCGCCATCGACCCGGTGGAGCAGCTCCTGGGTGTCAGTTGAAGCGCCTAACCTTGGCCGGATGACGGGGAGCAAGGCCGCCGGGGTGATGGCGGGGGTGCGGGAGCCTGCTGGGCTGCGGGTGCATCAGGCCGAGGCGCTGGCGGAGTTGGAGCGGGTCTTTGCCGGTGGGCGGCGGCGGGCGTGGGTCGTGCTGCCGCCGGGGACCGGGAAGACGCTGGCCGGGCTCGAGGCGGCGCGGCGGCTCGGGCGGCCGGTGGTCGTGCTCGGGCCGAACACCGCTATCCAGGGACAGTGGGTGCGGGAGTGGGGCCGGCGGTTCGCGGGGGCGCCCGCTGCCGGTACGGGGCGGGGGCTGGAGGACGCGGTCAATGTCCTCACGTATCAGGCGCTGGCCAACTTCGACCCGGATGCGGAGGTGGACGAGGAGGGCGGCGCCTCCGCCGCGCCCGCCTCGCATATCGAGCGGCTGCGGCCGCAGGGGCGGGAAGTCGTCGAGGCCATGCGCGGGCTCGGCGACTTCACGCTGCTGCTCGACGAGTGCCATCACCTTCTCGATACGTGGGGGGAGCTGGTGGCGGAGCTGCTGCGGGAGCTGCCTGCGGCCACCGTCATCGGGCTGACCGCCACGCCTCCTGAGCGGCTGACGCGGGGCGAGGCGGCGCTGGTCGATGAGCTCTTCGGGCCCGCGGTGACGGGGCCGTCCATCCCCGCTGCCGTACGGGAGGGGTTCCTGGCGCCGTTCGCGGAGCTGGCGTGGCTGACCGCGCCGACCGCGGAGGAGGGAGAGTGGCTGGCGGCGGAGGCGGAGCGGTTCACGGAGCTGACCACGGATCTGCTCGATCCGGGGTTTGCGTCGGTGCCATTCCTGGAGTGGCTGGACGAGCGCGTCGTCGCGCGGCGGCGGGCGGGGTCCGACCGGCCTGCGGTGTCATGGCCGCGCTTCGAGCGCGAGCATCCTGATCTTGCCGCGGCGGCGCTGCGCTTTCATCACGCCGGGCTGCTTGCGCTCCCTGATGGCGCGCGGGTACGGGAGGAGCACCGGCACGCGCCCGGCGCCGCCGACTGGGTGTGCCTGCTCGACGACTACGTCACCCGCTGCCTGCGCCGCGGCGGGACGGCCCGGGATGCGGCGGCGGTCGAGGCGATCCGTACCGCTCTGCCGGCCGTCGGCTACGCGCTGACTGCCCGCGGCGTACGGGGCGGCCGCTCGCCGGTCGACCGGGTGCTGGCGCGCAGCGCCGCCAAGACCCGGGCGGTGCGGGAGATCCTCGGCGCCGAGCAGGCGGCGCTCGGCGACCGGCTGCGTGCGGTGGTGCTCTGCGACTACGAGCGGGCCACGGCCACCCTTCCGGCCCGGCTGACCGGCGTACTCGATGAACAGGCGGGCGCGGCGCGGCTGGTGCTGGCCGAGCTGCTGGCGGATGAGCGGACGGCGGCGCTGGAGCCGGTGCTGGTGACGGGTCGTACGGTCGCGGCGTCGGCGCGGACGGCGAAGGCGCTGGCGGAGTTCTGCGCGGAGCGGGAGCCGGGGGTGCGGCTGGATCCGATCGATCCGGCGGGGGACGGGCCCGTAGAGCTCACCGGGTCCGGGGGGTGGCAGAGCAGGCGGTGGGTGCCGCTGGTGACACGGTTCTTCGAGGAGGGCGGCGCGCGGGTGCTGATCGGGACCCGGGCGATGCTGGGGGAGGGGTGGGACGCGCGCGGGGTGAACACCCTTGTCGACCTCACCGAGGCGACGACCGCGACCGCCGTTGTGCAGACGCGGGGGCGGGCGCTGCGTACGGATCCGGCGTGGCCGGAGAAGACCGCGCATACGTGGTCGGTGGTGTGTGTGGCGGCCGGGCATCCGAAGGGGGCGGCGGACTGGGAGCGGTTCGTGCGCAAGCACGACGACTACTTCGGGATCACGGATGCGGGGGAGGTGATGGCCGGGGTCGCGCATGTGCATCCGGAGCTGTCGCCTTATGCGCCGCCGGGGGAGGGGGAGTTCGACCGGTTCAATGCGGTGATGCTGCGGCGGGCCGGGGAGCGGGAGCGGGTGCGCGAGCTGTGGCGGGTGGGGGAGCCGTATGACGATCGGCTGGTGCATACGGTGCGGGTGGCTGGGGGTGGGGTGCGGACGCCTGCTGGGCCGGAGCGTGCCGGGGCCGTCCCGGGGGTCCCTCCCGCCGCCGTCCCCGCCGCGCGCGGGATCACGCCGGTGCGGCGGCCGCGCTGGTGGCCGCCCGTCGCGGGTGGCGTCGCCGTGGATCTGGCGGTGGCGCTTTCGGTGCCCGAGTACGGGGCGGCGGCCGGGGTCGCCGCGGGTGCGGCCGCGTGGTGGGGTGCGCGGGCCGGCGGGCGTGCCGTGGCGGGGCGGCGGCAGCTGCGGGCGGCGGCGCCGGTCCCGGGGGAGGCGGATCTGACCGCGCTGGCCTACGCGTTGGCGGACGGGCTGCGCGGAGCCGGGCTGACGCCGCGGGGTGCGGAGGCCGTGGTGGTGGCGCCGGGGGAGACGGGCACGTACCGGATCGAACTTGCCGGGGTGCCGCCCGCGGCGTCGGCGTGCTTTGCGTCGGCGTATGACGAGCTGATCTCGCCGGTGACGGCTTCGGCGCGGTATCTGCTGCCGCGGTGGGTGGTCGGGGAGCGGGGTTACGTGGCCGGGTGGCGGCTGCTGGCGGGGCGGTCGCGGGCGAATGAGGCCGTGTATCACGCGGTGCCGGCGGTGCTCGGGGAGAACCGGCGGCGGGTGGATGCGCTGGTGGCGGGCTGGCGGACGTGGGTCGGGGTGGGGGAGCCGGTGTATGCGCGGAGCCCGGAGGGGGTCGGGCTGCTTGCGGCGTGGACGGGGGTGTCGCCGGTGGAGGGGAGTACGACGGTGTTGCGGGCGGCTTGGGCTTGAGGGCGGGTGGGCTACTCGCCTTCTGTCTTCCGAGTGCGGAGCAGCTTGCGGACCTCGTTCAGGGGGATCGCGCGGCGGGTGGTTCCGGCGTGGCCGGTGACCGTCGTGGCCATGAAGAGGGAGTTGTAGATCGCTTCCTCGGTGGCGTCGAGGGCTGCGCGGAACAGTGGGGTGGTGGCCGAGTTGGGGAGCGGGCCGGTGGCGGGGGCCGGGGGTTCGCGGACCTCGGGTGAGGTGGAGAAGGCCAGGGCGATGTCGCCGCTGCCGTTGGAGTAGGAGGCGCCGGTACGGGCCATGGCGAAGACCGCGCGGGCCGCAAGGCGTTCGAGGTTGCGGGCGTGCAGAGGGGCGTCGGTGGCGAGGACCAGCATGCAGGAGCCGTCGGCGGAGGTGTCGGTGGTGTCGGTGGCGTTGTCGGGTGACAGGTGTTCGCCGACCGGGGCGCCGTCGATCCGTAGCGCGCCGCCGTAGTTGGTCTGGACGAGGGCGCCGACGGTGTGTTCGCCGACCAGCCGTGAGGAGGTGCCGATGCCGCCCTTCCAGCCGAAGCACACGGTGCCCGTGCCCGCGCCGACGGTGCCCTCCGCCACCGGGCCGCCGGTGGCGGAGGCGATCGCCGCGCGGACGTGCTCGGCGGTGACATGGCGGCCGCGGATGTCGTTGAGCTCGCCGTCGTTGACCTCGCCGACCAGTGCGTTGACCGAGCGCACGGACTCGTTGCCGGGCTGGTCCAGCGTCCAGCCCACGGCTCCGTCGAGGCCGCTGGCCACGGAGAGGGTGTTGGTCAGGACGATCGGCGTTTCGATGGTGCCCAGCTCGGCCACCTGCACCGAGCCGGCGAGCTTGCCGAAGCCGTTGCCCACGTACACGGCGCCGGCGTTCTTCTCCCGGAACAGGTTGCCGGGGTGCGGCACGATCGCCGTAACCCCGGTCCTGACCCCCGGTTCCTGAACGAGGGTCACCTGGCCGACCGCGACCCCGGCGACATCGGTGATGGCATTGTGACGGCCGGTCGGCAGCCCGCCAGGCGCCACGCCCAGGTCGCGGGCGCGGGCGCGGATGTCCGTGGTCACGGGGTCCTCCAGTCGTCGCCGGGTCGCGATCCTACGTGCGGGAGGCGTGGCCGCGGCGCTCTTAAGCGCCGGGTAAGCGAAGGGCGGGTCTGCGGCCCGTGGGCGAGAGGGAAACGAAAGGCGCATCCTTGGCAGCGTTCCTGGTGCCGGAACACGCCGGCCGAATGGGAAAGCAGGAACAGCCATGTACCGGAAGAAGATCGCAGCCGTCGCCGCCTCCGTGATCGCCCTCGCGGGTCTGGGAGCCGGCGCTGCTCACGCGGCCCAGCCGACTACGGGCGCCGGCGGCGGCCACGGCGCCGTCGCCGGCAAGGCGGTCGAGCGGGCCGGTGAGCACGCCGGCCAGGCCGAAGGCGCCGTGGTCACCGTCAAGAAGACCGCGAACGGCAGCACCGTGACCACCGCCAAGAAGGCCGAGGACGAGGGCTCCCCGGCCCGCACCGAGCCGGCGAAGCCGGGCGCCGACAGCGTGCCCGCGCATGTCATCGGCAAGGCGCGCTGAGCCCGGACGGGGACAACCCGGGCACAAAGCCGCGGGCGGCTCGGGCTCTTGCCCGGCCGCCCGCTTCCGGTGCCGGCCCCGTCCGGCTACTTCAGCAGCGCCAGGACGTCCGCCGCCGTGCCCGTCTCGCCGAGCCGCGGGAAGATCCGCTGCACGCTGTTGGCGTGGGCATCGCCGTCCATGTCGGTCATCGCGTCCGTGGCAAGGGTGACGTGGTAGCCGTGCTCGTGCGCCGCGCGGGCCGTGGACTCCACGCCGATGCTCGTCGCGATGCCCGTCAGGACGATCTGGGTGATGCCGCGGCGGCGCAGCTGGAGGTCGAGGTCGGTGCCGTAGAACGCGGACCAGTTGTGCTTGGTGACCCGGATGTCCTTCGGGCCGGTGGCCAGTTCAGCCGAGAGTACGTCCCAGCCTTCCGGCAGCTCGCGGCCGCCCGCAGCGGCGTCCGTACGGCCCGGGACGGCGTCCGCGCCGTCCGCCCCGAAGGAGACATTGACCAGGACCACCGGCAGGTCGCGGGCCCGGAAGGCGTCGGCGAGCTCGACGTTCTTCTCCAGGACGCCGGCGGACGGGTGGGGGGCGCCGGGGATCCCGAGGATGCCGTTCTGCAGGTCGATGACGACCAGCGCGGTCTTCGGGTCGAGGGTGGTGACGGCCATGGTGGTGCTTCTTTCTGGTGTGAGTGTTCTCTTTGCGGGGGTCAGGCGGTGCGGCCGACGCGGCCCAGGGACCGGTCGGCGAGCGTCGCCGCGGTGAGGACGGCCCCGACCGCCAGCAGCATCCAGCCGAGCTGGTGCACGCCGGCCGTGGTGGCGCCGTCCTGGAAGGCGGCGGCGTTGGCCGCGGATGCGACCAGCGCGCCGAGGTAGGTGGAGGTGCGCAGCAGGCCCGCGGAGGAGCCCATGCGCTCCGGGGTGGCCTGGGCGTAGAGGGCGTTCTGATTGGCGAGGCCGATGAGGCCCTGGGGGATGCCGACCGCCACGCCGAGCAGCGCGAGCAGCAGCAGCGGGCTGCCGCCGCCGAGGGCCAGGAAGGCGGCGCCGGCGGCGAGCTGGACGAAGGCGCCGACGACGAGCTTGCCGCGGATCTGCGGGCGACGCCCGGTGGCGGCGGTGACCGCGATGGCGGCGAGCGACATGGGCAGCAGCAGCAACCCGGCCGTCGACGCGCTCAGCGACCGGCCCTCCTGCAGCCACTGGCTGAAGCCGTAGAGGAAGGAGTACGACGCGGTGTACGCCAGCAGCTGGCGGGCATAGGTGGCGAGCAGCGGGGCGTTGCCGCGGAGGATGCGCAGGTCGATGAAGGGGTCCTGGGCGCGCAGCTCCCGTATCGCGAAGGCCGTGCCGGCGGCGGCGGCGACTGGCAGCAGATACCAGTCCGAGGCGCGCGGCTCGACCAGGAAGAGCATCAGCGAGGTCAGCATCGCGGCAAACAGCACCATGCCGGGCAGGTCCACGCCCTGGGCCTTGGCCGGCTGCGCGGCGAGATCGCGGCGGCGGGGCAGCCACAGCCAGCCGAGGAGCAGGCAGGCGAGGGACAGCGGCACGTTCACCGCGAAGATCAGGTGCCAGCCGCCGGCGCCGATCAGCAGGCCGCCGAGGGTGGGGCCGATGACGGAGATGACCTGGTTGGAGATCGACAGGGCCGCGAGGATGCCGCTCGGGCTCTTCATGCCGGTGCGCTCCTGTTCGCTGCGGAGCAGGTACATGGACGCGGGGTACGCGGCCGAGGTGCCGAAGCCGAGCAGGACGCGGGAGAGGACCAGCACGCCGAGGGTGGGGGCGAGGACGCCGAGCAGGCCGGCGAGGCCCACGAGGGCGGTGCCGGAGAGGTAGAGGAGCTTGGGCCCGTACATGTCGACCAGGCGGCCGATCACCGGCTGGCCGACGGCCGTGGCCACATACAGGCCCGAGACCAGCCAGATGGTCTGCGACGGCGGCGCGTCGAAGGCGCGGCCGATCGGGATCAGGGCGACGGCGAGCATGGACGAGTTGATCGGGTTCAGGATCGAACCCAGGATCATGGGCGGGATCAGCTTCCGGTTGAAGCCGGGGGCTTCGCGCCGCGCCTGCCGGGCCGCCGCGAGCTTTGCCGTCATTGCGCTATCACCTCGTCCAGCAGCGCCATCGCCTCCGCGATGGTGTGCAGCTGCTCCTCCGTGCACTGTGCCTGCAGCGCCTGCGCCAGCAGCACCTGGCGGGCCCTGCGGTCGCCGTGCCGCTGCGTGCGGCCCCGTTCGGTGAGGGTGATCACCTGGCGCCTGCCGTCCGCGGGATCGGGGCGGCGGATGACGTAGCCGGCCTCCTCCAGCGCCGCGACGATCTTCGCCATGGACTGCGGGCGCATGCCCTCGGCGGCGGCGAGCTCGCTGGCCGAGGAGGGCCCGAGCTTGTCCAGCCGCGCCATCGCGGAGACCTGCGACGGGGAGAGGTCCCCCTCGCCGGGCAGCTCCCGCACCTTGCGGCGCAGTCTGCTGAGCACGACCCAGGTGGCCTCGGCGGCGCGGAGCGCGGGCTCGGGGACGGCGGGGCTGTCGATCTTCTCGGTCACGATCACCACCGTAAAACCTTCAGCCCAGGCTGTCCAGTTTCAGCTGTGCAGTTTGGGCTGCACATTGAAATGATCAAGGACTGGGAAAATCGCTGCCGCCCCGATGGCGGCTGGCTTACCGTCGCCGCGTGACTTCCGACGCAGAGCTCAGCCACGATCTCGTACTGACCGTGAACGGCGAGAAACACGCCATAGGCGCCGACATCAGAGCCACCCTGCTCGATGTCCTCAGAGATCGCCTCCGCCTCACCGGCACCAAGAAGGGCTGCGACCGCGGCGAGTGCGGCGCCTGTACGGTGCTGATCGACGGCCGCCGCACCCTCTCCTGCCTGACCCTCGCCGCCGCCGCGGACGGCAACGAGGTCAGCACCGTCGAAGGCCTCGCCGCCGCCGACGGCGAACTCCACCCCGTGCAGCGCGCCTTCCACGACAACGACGCCTTCCAGTGCGGCTTCTGCACCCCGGGCCAGCTGATGTCCGCCGTCGCCTGCATCAAAGAGGGGCATACGGACACCGACGACGAGATCCGCGAGTGGATGAGCGGCAACCTCTGCCGCTGCGCCGCGTATCCGCAGATCGTCGCCGCCGTCCGAGAGGCGGCCGGCCGATGAAGACCTTCGCGTACGAGCGCGCCACCGACGCCGCGGCCGCCCGCGCCGCCCTCGCCGAGCCCGGCACCCAGCTGCTCGCCGGCGGTACCGAGCTGCTCAACTGGATGAAGGAGGGCATCGCCGCCCCCGACAGGGTCGTCGACATCAACGCCCTCCCGTACGACCGCATCGAGGCCACGGAGCAGGGCCTGCACCTCGGCGCCCTCGCCCGGATGAGCGACGTCGCCGCGCACCCGGACGTCGCCCGCGACTATCCCGTCCTCGCCGAGGCTTTGCTGCGCTCCGCGTCCCCGCAGCTGCGCAACATGGCGTCCATCGGCGGCAATCTGATGCAGCGCACCCGCTGCCCGTACTTCCGCGCCGACACCCCGCTGCCCTGCAACCAGCGCGAGCCGGGCTCCGGCTGCGTGGCGCTGCACGGCGGCAGCACCGAGGCGCACGCGATCTTCGGCGGGCGCACGGATGGCGGCCCGGGCGAGCAGTGCGTGGCCACGCACCCGTCCGACATGGCGGTCGCGCTGGCGGCGCTGGACGCGGAGGTGATCGTGCTGGGCGCGGGCGGGGAGCGGCGGCTGCCGATAGCCGAGTTCTACGTGCCCGAGCCCGCCCGCCGCACCGCGCTGGAGCCCGGCGAGCTGATCACCGGCGTCACCGTCCCGGCAGCAGCGCACACCTCGGCCTCGCACTACCTGAAGGTGCGGGAGCGGGTCAGCTACGAGTTCGCGGTCGTCTCGGCCGCCGCGGCGGTGACCCTCGACGGCACCGCCATCGCTTCGGTCCGCCTCGCCCTCGGCGCCGTCGCGCACCGCCCCTGGCGGCTGCCCGCGGCCGAGGAGGCGCTGCGCGGCGTCGACGCCGGCGACCGGGCCGGGGTCGAGGCCGCCGTCGCCGCGGGCTTCGCGGACGCGACGCCGCTGCCGGACAACGCGTTCAAGGTGACCCTCGCCCGCCGCGCTGCCGTGCGCGCGCTGCGCGAGGCCGTACGAACTGGAGGCGAGCGCGCATGACGATCATCGAAACCCCAGGTCTGCGCCGCCCCGACGGCCCACTGAAGCTGACCGGCAGCGCCGGCTACGCCGCCGACACCACCCCGGCAGGCACCGCCCACGCCGCCTTCGTCGGCGCCACCGTCCCGCACGGCCGGGTCGCCGCGATCGACGCGGACGCCGCCCGCCGCGCTCCCGGCGTCGCCGCCGTCCTCACCCACGGCGACCTGCCGGACCTGAGCGGCGCGCAGCTGGCCCAGTCCTGGGTGCCGCTGACCGACGACCGGGTCCGGCACGAAGGCCAGCCGCTCGCGATCGTGCTGGCCGAGACGCTCGAACAGGCCCGGCACGCCGCCACACTGGTGCACGTCGAGTACGCCGGGATCCGCCCCGCGGCCGCCTTCGCCGACGCCGAGGACGCGGTCGAGGCGACGCCCTTCCTGTCCCCGACCGACGAGTCGACGGGCGACGTCGACGCGGCGCTCGCGGCCGCCGACACGGTGCTCACCCGCACGTACACGACGGCCGACCGCCACCACAACCCCATCGAGCCGTCCTCGACGCTCGCGGCCTGGGAGTCCGCCGACCGCCTCACGGTCCACGACTCCTCCCAGGGCATCTCCTCCACCCAGGCGATGCTCGCCACCGCCTTCGGCCTGCCCACCGAGAACGTCCGCGTCATCTGCCCGTACATCGGCGGCGGTTTCGGCTGCAAGGGCTACCCGTGGCCGCATCAGGTGCTCATCGCCGCCGCCGCGAAGGTCGCGGGCCGGCCGGTGAAGCTGTCGCTGACCCGGGCCGAGATGTTCACCTCATGCGGCCACCAGCCGACCACGCTGCAGACGATCACCCTCGCGGCGGCCGCCGACGGCCGCCTCGGCGCGCTGCGCCACCACAGCGCCAACGCCAGCTCCCGCGACGACGACTACCCGGAGCTCGTCACCGAGGCCAGCGGCCACCTCTACGCCGCCGACGCCATCGAGCTCCGCCGCCGCGTCCGGCACCTCGACCGGCCGCAGCCGACGCCGATGCGGGCGCCGGGGGCGGGGATGGGGATGTTCGCGCTGGAGTCGGCGATGGACGAGCTGGCGGGCGAGCTCGGGATCGATCCCGTAGAGCTGCGGCTGCGCAATGAGCCCGAGCGGGACCCGCTCAACGGGCGCCCGTTCTCCTCGCGGAAGCTGCGGGAGTGCCTGGTCGAGGGCGCGCGGCGGTTCGGCTGGGCCGAGGCGCGGCAGGCGGAACCCCGGGCTCGGAAGGCCGGGGATGCGCTGGTCGGGCACGGGATGGCGGTGTCGTTCATGCCGACCTTCCGCTTTCCGTCCAGTGCTCGGGTACGTATCGGCGCCGACGGCACGGTGACGGTGGCGTCGGGGACGCAGGAGATGGGCACGGGGCTGCCCGGCGTGATGACCGCGATCGCGGCCGAGGCGCTCGGCGTCGACCCGGGCGTCATCGAGGTCAGCCTCGGCGATACGGAGCTGCCGCCCGCGGGGATGACGGCGGGGTCGTCGTCGACGATGGGCGTCGGGTCCGCGGTGCACCTGGCGGCGACCGAGCTGCGGAAGAAGCTGGAGGCGCTGGAGGCCCGCAGCGGCCCGGCGGCCGGTGGCCCGGCGGGGCTGCTGCGGTCTGCCGGGGCCGACTCGCTGGAGGCGGAGGCGACTTGGGCCCCTGAGGAGGACGCGGGTCCGGGCGGGAGCCCGGCCGGATACTCGACGGGCGTCCACGGCGCGGTGTTCGCCGAGGTGCGGGTGGACGAGGACCTCGGCCTGGTGCGGCTGGAGCGGGCGCTGGCGGTGTACGCGGCGGGGCGGATCATCAACCCCCTCGCGGCCCGTAGCCAGATGACCGGCGGCATCGTCTGGGGTCTGGGACAGGCGCTGCTGGAGCACTCGGACTTTGATCCGGGCCTGGGCCGCTTCCGCTCGAAGAACCTGGCGGGCTATGTGATCCCGGGCAATGCGGATGTACCCGCGATCGACGTCCACTTCCTCGATGACCACGATGAGCATGCGAGCCCGCTGGGTGCGAAGGGCATCGGCGAGATGGGGCCGGTGGGGGTTTCGGCGGCGATCGCGAACGCGGTGTTCAACGCGACGGGGGTGCGGGTGCGGGACCTGCCGATCGGGATCGCGGATGTGCTGCGGGGGGACTAGGGCCTAGTCCCGCCTTGCTCGCCTCTCGCGTCGGGGAGGACGATGTGGGCGGTGCCCTTCGCGAGGTCGATACGCGTCCGCGGCGGGGCACCGTCGCCCTCCTCGTCGCGGCGCAGCTCCTCCTGCTGCTGTTGCTTGATCTCGACCAGCTTGTTGCCGTTGAAGATGAGGGTGAACTCGTCGAACGCGGCGCCAGTCACCGGCCGCCGTGCGACGCCGCGCCGGAAGAGGACGGTGCGGCCCTTGAAGAAGCGCCGCAGCACCAACTCCGTTCCGCAGCAGATGAACAGCAGCAGCGCCAGCCCGGGTATGACGGCCTCGCTCCACATCCCCGCCATCGGGCTAGCCCCCCGCCCCGGGGTTCACGAACCCCGTCTCGTACGCGACGATCACCGCCTGCGTGCGGTCGCGGGCGCCGAGCTTGGCCAGGAGGGCGGCGACGTGGGTCTTCACCGTGGCCTGGCCGACGCCGAGGCGGGTGGCGATCTCGGCGTTGGTCAGGCCGGCGGCCATGTGGCGCAGGACCTCGGCCTCGCGGTCGGTGAGTTTCGCCCGTAGGCCGTCCGCGCGGCGTTCGCGCGCGTGCTGGTCGGCGAGGGCGCGGATGGCGGCGGGGAACAGCAGCGCGTCGGCGCGGGCGACCAGCCGGACGGCGTCGACGAGGTCGTCCGCGCCGGACCGCTTGAGCAGGAAGCCGGAGGCGCCGGCGCGCAGCGCGTCGTAGACGTAGGAGTCGTTCTCGAAGGTCGTGACGACGACGATGCGCGGCGGCTGCGCCATGCGGGCGAGGATCTGCTCGGTGGCGCGGATGCCGTCCACGTCGGGCATGCGGACGTCCATGAGGACGATGTCGGGGGTCAGTTCGCGGGTGACGGACACGGCTTCCGCGCCGGTTGCGGCCTCGCCGACGACCACCATGTCGGGCTCGGCGCCGAGGATCGCGCGGAGCGCGGTGCGCACCATCTGCTCGTCGTCTGCGAGCACGATGCGCAGGGGCTGCGCGGGGGTGCCGGGCGGATGGGTCGCGTTGTGGGCAGCCGCGCTGCCGGGGGCGGACCGCCCGCCCGCGTCTGAGGGGCCGTGCGTCGGCCTGCCCGCGGCCGCGCTCACAGCGGCAGCCTTGCGGTGAGGCGCCAGCCGCCGTCGTACGGGCCCGCCTCGACGTCGCCGCCGAGGAGCGCGGCGCGCTCGCGGATCCCGATGAGGCCGCGGCCGCCGCGGGGGGCTCGGGGGCCGGGTTCCCCTGCGGGGGTCCGCTCCTGAGCGGGGTCGGCTTCCGCCGCCGGGTCTCGCTCCGCGGCCGGGTTCCGCTCCGCCGCCGGGTCCCGTTCCGCGGCCAGGTTCCGTTCCGCGGCCAGGTTCCGTTCCGCGGCCAGGTTCCGTTCCGCCGCCGGGCTCCGCTCCGCCCTTGCGCCCCCGCTGCTCCGCTCCGCCCTGACCGGCCGTCCGTTCTCGATCGTCACCCTCAACTCCGTCCTCTCCACCTCCATGTCGAGCACCGCCCGCACTGCCCCCGCGTGTCGCAGCACATTCCCCAGCCCTTCCTGGACGATCCGATACGCCTCCCGCGAGACCTGCGGCGGCAGCATCGCCAGGTCGCCCTCGACCCGCACCGCCACCTCCGCGCCCGCCGCCCGCGTCCGCTCCAGCAGCCCATCCAAGTCGCGCGCCAGCTCCGGCGCCGGAGCCGTGCGCGAGTCCCGGCCCGGGGCCGTATCCGTACCCGACCCCGCATCCCCCTCCCGCAGCACCCCCAGCACCCCGTCCAACTCCGCCACCGCATCCCGAGTCGCCGACTCGATCGCCCCCAGGGCCTCCCGTACGAACTCCGGGTCCCGGTCAAAGACCTTCCGCGCCGCACTGGCCTGCAGCGTCACCGCGCTCAGCGCATGCCCCACCGAATCGTGCAGCTCTCGCGCCAGCGCATTCCGCCGCGCCAGGTCCGCCGACCGGGCCTCCGCCGCCGCCAGCTGATCGGCCGGGGTCGGGCCGAGCAGCGGCGACGCGCACCGGGCGAGTGCCCAACCCGCGCCCGCGACCAGCGCGGTGAGCGCCGCCAGCATCGCCGCCCCGAGCAGCGGCGCCGACCACAGCGGTACGTCCAGCAGGTCGTAGTCCCGCCCCTCCGCATCCCGCAGCGACGGCGCGAACGGCAGCGCCATCAGCACCGCCCCCATCGGCGGCACCGCCAGCGTCGCCCCGCTGAGCAGCCCGCCGACGCCCACGTGCAGCGTGAACCACCCCGCCGTCCGCCGCCGCGCCGCCCACGACCGGTCCGCGCCCGACGCCTCAAGTTCCGGCGTACACAGCGCCCGTGCGGCCGACGTCTCCAGCGTCCGTACGAGCGGGAAGGCGAGCCCGGTGGCCGCGACCGCCGGCAGGCTCATTCCGTACGCCGCGAACTGCCAGCCCAGCGACCGCTCGGGATCGGACATCGGCCAGAACAGGCCCACGACCACCGACATCAGCAGAAAGTACGGCATTAGCAGCGCGCCGCCCAGCAGCAGATGGACCCAGCGCAGCTGGATCATGCGCAGCATCGCAGGCACGGCTCAGCCCTCCCGCAGCTCCGCGAGCAGCTGCGCGCCCAGCAGCAGCGTCAGCGTGCCGGTGATCATCTCGCCAGCGTAGACGAGGTTCATGGCCTGGGAGGGCTGGTTGCCGCCGCCCGGCAGCGCATCGCCGCCGAGCGACACGGCCAGCAGCCAGCCCGCCCACGCCGCCAGCGCCGCCCCGCCGGTCCAGCCGAGGGCCACGACGGTACGCATCCGCACCCGGGGCCGCAGGCCGGGGAAGGCGGCGAGCAGCACGCCGGCCGTGGCCGCCAGGGCGAAGGCGGCGGCCGTGGCGTGGATGAGGCGCTGACCCCCGGTCTGCTCCGCCAGTACCCGCGCGGACAGGCCCGCGTCGCCGCCCGCGGCCCACAGCCCGTTCGCCCCGGCCACCGCGACCGCGAGCACCGCCGTGACCACGGCGAACGTGCGCCGCACCGCGGCCGTCGCCCCGGCGCTCCGCAGCCCGCCCACCCGCCCCCGCAGCACCGCACCCCAGCGCTCCCGCCCGTAACGCACGAAAAGCCACCCCAGCGCCAGCGCCTGTACCCCGAAGCCGGTGTACACGACGCCGAACACCCACTCCGCGAGGAAGGGTTCGTCGTCCGCCGGGTCCGCCGCCCCGGACCCGACCCCGAGCAGCCCCGCCACCAGCTGCAGCGGGAACCCGACCACGACCGGCGCCAGCAGCCCCGTCGCCACCCACAGCGGAAGCAGCAGCAGCCACCCCGGCAGCCGCCGCCCCCACGCCCGCGTGAGCGCGAAGGCGAGCACGATCACGGCCGCGTCCATCGCGACCGTGGCGGCGTTGGCGGCGAACAGCACGCCCTCATTGCGGCGCAGTTCGCTGCCCGCCGGGATGCCGATGTGGCTGCCGGAGAGCCACGCGAGCTTGAGCGTCAGATACGGCACGCAGGCTGCGATCGCGACCACCCGCAGCGCGGCGGGCAGCCGGTCGGTCCTGCCAGTGGTGGGCGCCTCCTGAAGGCGCAGCGCGGTATCCATGCCTTCACGCTCCCGCCGCACCGCCCCCCGCGCGTCCGCCGCCGCGACGATCCGCCTCCGCCGCGCGGCGGAGGAATACCCGGTGTGGAGGTGAGGTTGGCTGATCCAAAAGCACCGATCCCGAGGGGGGACGATCATGTCCAGTGCCGTTCAAGGAACCGTGGCCGAGGGCTTCGAAGGCGTACGGGACGAGTTTGCCGCCGCCCTCGCCGAGGAGCGCGCGGCCAACGGCGCCGACAACGCCGCACAGCTCGTGGTGCACACCGGCGGCGAGCGCGTCGTCGACCTGTGGACCGGCCCCGGGCTCGACGCCGACTCGCTCACGCCCGTCTACTCCATAACGAAGGCCGCCACCTACCTGACCGTCGCCCTGCTGGTCCAGGACGGCACCCTGGACCTGGACCAGCGGGTGGCGCACTACTGGCCGGAGTTCACCGGTGAAGGCAAGGAGCGGCTCACCCTGCGCGAGCTGCTGACCCACCGCGCCGGGCTGATCGGCGTCGATGGCGGCTTCACCCCCGACGAGCTCGCCGACGACCGCAAGGTCGCGGAGCGCCTCGCCGGGCAGCGCCCGTTCTGGCGCCCGGGCGCCGCCTTCGGCTACCACGCGGTGGTCATCGGCGCGCTCGCCGGCGAGGTGGTGCGGCGGGCGACCGGAAAGTCCGTCCAGGAGATCTACGAGGAGCGGATTCGCGCCCCGTACGGCCTCGACCTCTACCTCGGCCTGCCGGCGGAGTTGGAGCCCCGGGTGGTCAGCGCCCAGCAGATGGTGCCCACCGCCGAGCAGAAGGCAGGTCTCACCGCCGCCGCGCCCAGCCCGCACAGCCTCCTGGGCATCTCCTTCGCGGCGAACAACCCCGCGACGGCCGACATGACCTCGCTCGCCAACACCCGCCAGGTGCATGCCCTCGGCCCTGCGTCCTGGGGCGGCCTCGGCAGCGCCCGCGGCATCGCGAAGCTCTTCGCCGCGGCGGTCGCCGAGGTGGACGGCCGCCCGCCGCTGCTGAAGCCGGACACGGCGGCGGAGTTCGCGCAGATCCACGCCACCGGGCACGACGTCGTGGTGCGCCAGCACGTCTCGTGGGGCATCGGCTTCAAGGCGATCGGCGACTTCCACCCGGGCGTCGGCGCGCTGTCCTTCGGCCACGAGGGCGCGGGCGGCCAGCTCGGCTTCGCGGACCCCCAGTCCGGCTTCGCTTACGGCTACAACCGCCGCCGCTTCGCCTTCCCGGGCGGTGAGGCGCCGGAGAACGCTCGCCTGATCAAGGCGGTGGTCAAGGCCGTACGGAACGCCTAGGTCTCGAAGAGCCGGCCCTCACAGATGCCGCGTCGCCAGCGTCAGCCGGTCCCTGGCGTCCTGCAGGGCGTCCTTGATCATCTGCTCGTGTCCCGGGGTCAGCCGCGCCACCGGCACCGAGCAGCTGATCGCGTCCCGCGCCGGGGTCCGGTACGGGATGGCGACGCCGAAGCAGCGCAGGCCGAGGGTGTTCTCCTCGCGGTCCACCGCGTACCCCTGCTCGCGGATCGCGTGCAGGTCCTCGATGAGCTCGTCGATGTCCGTGATGGTGTGCTCGGTCAGCGGGCGCAGCGTCTCCGGCAGCAGCTTGCGGACCTGCTCGTCGGTGTGGGTGGCGAGTATGGCCTTGCCGAGGGACGTGGAGTGGGCGGGCAGCCGGCGCCCGACCCGCGTGAAGGGGCGCAGGTAGTGCTGCGACTGGCGGGTGGCCAGGTAGACGACGTTCGGGCCGTCGAGGCGGGCGAGGTGGATGGTCTCCGTCGTGTCGTCGGAGAGCCGGTCCAGGGTCGTACGGGCCGCGGAGACGACCTCGTCGCCGTCGATGTACGAGGTGCCGACCAGCAGCGCGCGGACGCCGATGCCGTACCGCGTGCCGGTGGCGTCCGTCTCCACCCAGCCGAGGTCGGTCAGGGTGCGCAGGAGCATGTACAGACTGGATTTGGGGTAGCCGACCGCCTGCTGTACGTCCGCAAGGGTGTGCATCCCGGGGCGGCCCGCGAAATACTCGAGCAGCTCTACGGTGCGGACCGCGGACTTGACCTGGCCGCCCTGGGCTGTCTCGTCAGCCGACATGCGCGCTTGACCCTTCGCTCGTCCAAAGGATATGACCGTATTCATACATGGAGACGGCGTTCAGTATATCGAACGGCGTCCCGCGTGGCACAGCTATCACGTGGAAAGGACACCGCGGTGACCGCACCAGTCTGGAGCGTCGACCCCCGTAACGGAAAGCAGCGGGAGGAGGTCGCCGCCGAGGCGAGCCCCGAGGAGGTCGATGCCGCGGTCCGCGCGGCCCACGCGACCCTCGGCTCCCTCGCCGACCGCAGCATACGCGCGGCGCTGCTGCGCGCCGCGGCCGACCAGTTCGACGCGCACGTCGAGCAGGTCGTCGAGTGCGCCGACGCCGAGACCGCCCTCGGCCCGGGCCGGCTCACCGGTGAGCTCGGCCGGACCGCGTACCAGCTGCGCGCCTTCGCCGACGTGGTCGAGGACGGCGGCTTCCTCGACGTCATCATCGACCACGCCAATGCGTCGCTCGCCCCGCCCCGCCCCGACCTGCGCCGCTGGAAGGTGCCGGTCGGCGTCGTCGCCGTCTACGCGGCCAGCAACTTCCCGCTCGCCTTCTCCGTCCCCGGCGGCGACACCGCCTCCGCGCTGGCGGCCGGCTGCCCCGTCGTGATCAAGGCACACCCGGACCACCCGGCGACCTCCGAACTGTCAGCGGCGCTGCTGCGCCGGGCGGCGGTCGAGGTGGGCCTCGACGAGGGCGTCATCGGCCTCGTACACGGCTTCGACGCGGGCGTGCAGCTGGTGAAGCACCCGCTGGTGTCCGCGGCCGGCTTCACCGGTTCCGTACGCGGCGGGCGGGCGCTCTTCGACGCGGCGGCGGCGCGGCCGAAGCCGATCCCCTTCCACGGCGAGCTCGGGTCGCTGAACCCGGTCGTCGTCACCGAGGAGGCGGCGCAGGAGCGCGGCGAGCAGATCGGCGCGGGCCTGGCCGGGTCGATGACGATGGGCGTCGGCCAGTTCTGCACCAAGCCCGGCTTCGTGCTGGCGCCCGCGGGCCCGGCCGGCGACCGGATGCTCAAGTCGCTCACGGAGGCGGTGAGCGACTCCGAGTCCGGCGTGATGCTCGACGGGCGGATGCGCGAGGCCTTCCTGGCCGGGGTGCAGGAGCGGGCGGCGCTCGACAGCGTCGAGACGCCGGTGACGCCGGGCGCGGGCGGCGAGTACACGGTGAGCGCGGGTTTCCTCACGGTGGATGCGGCGTGGCTGACCACGGGCGAGGCGCACGACCTGCTGCTGGAGGAGTGCTTCGGCCCGGTGACGGTCGTCGTGCGGTATTCGTCGCGGGACGAGCTGACCGACGTACTGGCAAAGCTCCCCGGCAACCTGACCGCCACCGCCCACATCGGCGAGGCCGAGGCGGCGGGCGAGGGCGCGTCCCTGCTGGCCGACCTCACGCCGCTCGCGGGCCGGGTGCTCGTGAACGGCTGGCCGACGGGTGTCGCGGTCGCTCCGGCCCAGCACCACGGCGGCCCGTACCCGGCGACGACATCGGGGTCGACCTCGGTCGGCGGCACGGCCATCGAGCGCTGGCTGCGCCCGGTCGCGTACCAGGACGCCCCGGCGGCGCTGCTCCCGCCGGAGCTGCGGGACGGCGACGGCGCGGGCGTGCCGCGCCTGGTCGACGGCGTACGGGAAGGCTGAGCGGACGATGAACATCCCCGAGCTCCCCTTCCCGCTGACGGCCTCCGGCCCGGCCGCGGAGTGGTCGTACGAGGACGGGGCGCTCGGCGCCACCGCGGGCCCGCGGCAGGACCGTTTCGTCCCGCCGACGGGCCCGCCCGGCGCGCTCACCTCCGACGCCCCCCGCCTGACCGGCCCGGTGGCGGGCGACTTCCAGCTGCTGGCACGGGTGCGCGTCGACTTCCGCGCGGCCTTCGACGCGGGCGTGCTCTACCTGCACACCCCGGCCGGCGAGTGGGCGAAGATCTGCCTTGAGCTGTCCCCCGAGCTGCCGTACGTCTGCACGGTCGTCACCCGCGAACACTCCGACGACGCCAACGCCTTCGTGGTCGACGGCGACACGTACTGGCTGCGACTGAGCCGCGCCGGGCGGGCGTTCGCGTATCACGCGTCGGCGGACGGGGAGACGTGGACCTTCGTCCGGACCTTCACGCTGGGGGTGGGGGACGGTCCGGTGGAGGCCGGTTTCCTGGCGCAGTCCCCGGTGGGGGAGGGGTGTCGGGTGGTCTTTGACCGGATCGGTTTCCGGGGCTACGGGGTCAAGGAGCTGCGGGACGGGAGCTGACGTCCGGTCAGCTGTCGAGACCGCCGACGAACAGGCGGGTCAGGGCCGTTGGCGCGGTGATGGCGGTGCCTACGACGACGCTGTGGGCGCCCGCGGCCAGGGCCTGTGCGGCCTGGGCCGGGGTGGCGATGCGCCCTTCGGCCACGACCGGGGTGCGGATGGTGGCGGCCAGGTCGGCTACGAGGCGTAGGTCGGGTTCGGGCGACTGCGGCGACCCCGGTACGTACCCGGAGAGGGTGGTGGAGACGAAGTCGACCGCGAGGGCAGCGGCTTCGCGGCCTTCGGTGAGGTTCGATACGTCGGCCATGACCTGGGCGCCCGCGGCGTGGACGGCGGTGACCAGGTCGGCGAAGGTGCTGCCGTCGGGGCGGGGGCGGGTGGTCGCGTCGGCGGCTATGACGGTGGCGCCGGCGTCGACCAGGGCGAGGGCGTGGCGGACGGTCGGGGTGATGCGGACGGCGGTTTCCGGGCCGTCCTTCCACAGGGCGATCACCGGGATGTCGATGGCTTTGACGGTGGCCGCCACGACTTCGGGGCTGTTGACGCGTACGGCTGCCGCGCCGCCGGCCTGGGCGGCCTGGGTCATGCGGACGAGGGTGTCGGGGTGGCACATGGGGTCGCCGTCCGGGGCCTGGCAGGAGACGATCAGCTTTCCGGCGAGGGTGGCGGCGAGGTCGGCTGGGGTGGCGGTGGCTTCGGGGCTGGGCAGGGGGTCGGGCGGGGGCGGGGCGGTCATCGGGGGGCTCCGGTGGCGTGCGGATGGTGCAGGGGGTGGGTGCGAGTGAGGGTGGCGGCGCCGAGGACGGCGGCGTCGTGGCCGACGCGGGGTGGTTGCGGGGTCAAGCCCTTGAGGGGCGGGATCAGTTCGGCTTGGAAGGCCTCGCGGAGCGGGGTCCAGTAGGCGGCGCCGATGCGGGTGACGCCGCCGGCGATGACGACGCGGTGCGGGCCGAGGGCGTTGGCGAGCCCGCCGAGGACGCGGCCGGTGGCGCGGGCGCCGAGGGTGATGGCTGCGGTGGCGTGCGGATCGCCGTGGGCGGCGCGGGCGGCGATGGTCTGGAGCCGGTCGGCTGGGGTGGGGGTCGAGCGCGCCGGGTCGGTCGAGCGGGCCGAGTCGGTCGAGCGCGCGTACCGGGCGGTGATGGCAGGCCCCGAGGCGATCGCCTCGAGGTGGCCCGTACCGCCGCAGGTGCACGGGAGCCCGTCCGCCTCGGGGCTGGGGAGGTGCCCGAGGTGGCCGGCGACGCCCGCGGCGCCGACGAGCATCCGCCCGCCGACGGCCACGGCGCCGCCGATCCCGGTGCCGATGGCGGCGTAGATCAACGGGGCGTCGGTGACGCGCGGTCCGCCTCCGCCCTCGGCTTCGCCGAGCTCCGTTGCCGCCGCCGCCCGCACGTCGTTGTCGCATGCCACCGCGAGCCCGGTGCGACTCGCGAGGCCCGCGGCCAGCGCCGTGCCGGCCCAGGCGCGGATCGCGTCCGTGGAGCTGACGACCGTGCCGCTGCCCGGGTCGATCACGCCGGCCGCGGCGAGGCCGATGGCGGCCGTGTCCGGTGCCCGTACGGCCGCGGCGGCCTCGGCCAGCGCGTCGAGCACGGCCTCCGGGCCCGCGGTGGCCGGGGTGGGGAGGGTGTGGCGGGCGCGTATCGCTCCGTCGTCCCCGACCAGGGCGGCGTCGATCTTGGTGCCGCCGAGGTCGAGGCCGACGACGAGCGGGGATGGTGCGGGCATGCGGACTCCGTCGATCACTGCGTGATGGTGAACGTGCTGTCACCGTAAGCGTGCTGGCTGCCGCGGACCTGATAGTCCGCCGTCGCCCGTACGGACCCGGCGCCCGCGCCCGCGGGGACCGTCACCGGCACCTTCACCGTCGCGCCCTGTCCCGGCGCGAGCGCGGGGACCTTCACGGCAGGTGCGCCGTACCCCTGCGGCAGCTTGAGCGAGACCGAACCCGCGGGCAGGGATACGTCGTTCTGGCTGACCACCCGCACCGACACCGCCGTCGTGGCGCCCGCCGGAAGGCCGGCCGGCGGGGTGACCGTGACCGGGGCGCAGACGCCCGCCAGCCACCGCAGGTCGAAGGACGAGTACGTGATGTGGCGGTAGTTGTCGCGCTCCCAGAGCAGGCCCATGCGCGGGTTCGCGCCGGTGCCGTCGGAGAGTGGGGTGAGGGTGGAGTAGCCCGCGGAGCCCGCTTCCACCGTCCTGCGGATCGGCCAGTTCTCGCCGTTGTCGCAGGAGAGGCGGACGGTGAGGTTGCTGCGGGCGCCGGAGTTGGCGGTGTTGCTGAAGAGCAGCCAGGACGCGCGGGGGTGCGAGGCGGCGACGTCCGGGGCGAAGCGGGTGATCGAGCCGTTGTTGGCGGGGTCGGGGAGCTCGGTGTCCGGCTTCAGGGGTGAGTACGTGGCGCCGCCGTCGCGGGAGTAGGCGACCGTGCGGTACGGCGCGGCGCGGTTGTTGAGCATGATGCGGCCGTCGGAGAGTTCGACGGTCTTGTTCTCGTCGCCGGGGCCGACCGGGGTGCCCGTCCGCCAGCTGTCGCCATGGTCGTCGCTGTAGGCGCTGACCGCGTAGTTGGTGCCGTTGTGGCGGATTGCGTACTGCTGGATGAGCCGCCCCTTGTACGTGCCGTGCCGGACCTGGATGCCCTCACCCGACGCCGCGAACGTGCCGCCCCAGGCCGGGTTCTTGATGTCCGCCGTGATCCGCTCGTGCTTCCAGGTCAGGCCGTCGTCGTCCGAGTAGCTGTAGTCGGCCTGCAGGACGTCGGGGTCGCTCTCGTCGTTGCCGGTGGCCGAGCCGGCGAAGCCCTGGTTCACGGAGGCGGCGTAGAAGAGGAAGATCCGGCCGGTCTCGCGGTCGACGAGGACGCTGGGGTCGCCGTAGCCCTTGGGGGCGGCCTCCTTGCGGACGACCTGCTGCGCCTTCCAGGTGGCGCCGCCGTCGGTGCTGCGGCGGATGACGACGCCTATGTTGCTGGGCAGGTCGGCGAGGGTGGGGCGGGCGTCGTACGCGGCGAGGAGGGTGCCCTTGGTGGTCTTGGTGAGGGCCGGGATCCGGTAGTTCGGGGAGCCGGTGCCGGCCGTCGCGAGGTCCTGGGAGGTGAGCTCGCGGGGTGCGGTGGCGCCGTGGGCGCTCGTCGTGAGGGTGGCGGTGACGGCGAGCGCGGCGGTGAAGGCGGCGAGGGAGAGTCTCCGGGGCATGGGAAGGGCCTCTCTCTGGTGTGGTCTGACGTAGGACGTCTGATGTCTGCTGCTCTGGGACCTTAGAGACCGGCCGTGAAGCGCGTCAAGTGGGGTGCGGGAAGGTGTCGGCGCCGCCTCAGCGGCGGGCCCGGGCCTCCGCGATGCGGCGGCGCAGCGGCGCGTAATGCTCGCTCAGCGCCGCCGTGAACTCCGCCGCGTCGCGAGCGCGCACGGCGTCCACGATGCGCTGGTGATGGGCGATGGTGGCCGCCTCATCCTCGGGCGTGAACATGTCGAGATGCGGCGCCACGATGACGTACACATCCCAGAACGCCGCCGACAGCTGCCCGATCAGGTCATTCCCGAGCGGCGTCACGAGCAGCGTGTGAAAGGACCGGTCGGCATCGACAAACCCGTGCCCCGCCCCCGCCTCAGCCGCGCGCATCGTATCGACCAGCCCTTGCAGCCGCTCGATCTGCGCCTCCTCGAGCCCGCTGACCAGCCGCTCGGCCATCCCCCGTTCGAACAGTTCGCGCACCTCGATCAGATCCGCCAGCACCTGGAAGTCATCGTCCGGGCTCAGCAGCCCGCGAAAGGTGAGGCTCTCGATGAGCGCCGACAGGCTCAGCCGCCCGACATACGTGCCGTGCCCGTGCCGCACCTCGACGATGTCGAGCGCGGTCAGGATCCGGATCGCCTCGCGCACGCTGGAACGGCTGGCGCCGAGCGCCTCGCAGAGCGCGGGCTCGGTGGGGAGCGGGTCGCCGGGGCGGAGCTGATTCTGCAGGATGTACGCCTTGATCCCGTCGACGACTTCCTGCCGCATCGGCTGCCGCACCGCCACCCGGGGCTCCTTCCGTAGGCTCGTCACGCTATCAAGGCATCGGACATCAGATGTCCCGGTCAGCGGAGCAGTCGCACGCCCGTGCAGCCGTGCCGCTTCGCGGACGCCTCGGCGAAGGCGGTGAGGGCCTTGTCCGTGTACGGGCGGTCCAGCTTCGGGCCGATGTCGAGGAGACGGGAGAGCGTGTAGACGGCCTTGTCGTCCTCCGGTCCGCCGCCGGGGCAGGTGGCCTCGGCCCGTACGACGAAGGAGGTCAGCAGCGGGTCGCCGCCGCGGAGATTCCGGGCCCAGGAGGTGAGCATGCGCTGGTCGTCGGCGAAGGTGCCGTAGAAGGCGGAGAGCCGGTAGCCGCGGTCGACGCGCTTGTCGAAGAGGAAGCAGTCCTCGATGGGCGCCTTGCCGACCGGCGTCTCGAGCGCGCGGGGGTACGGGGCCGAGCCGGGCACGCCGCGGCAGGAGCCGGTGGCCTCGGCGAAGGGGGTGGTGTCCTTCGCTTTGACGTCCTGCCAGTCGAGGAGTGCGGGCACGGTACGTACGGTCCGGCCAGGCTCGGCATCGCAGCCCCATTTCTCCGCGGCGCGGGTGGCCGTGCCGGTGGCGAGGCGGGCGAGGTTGGCGCGGTGGGTCGGCTCGCGGTAGGAGCGGTCGGTCCAGTTGGTGGCGTAGAGGGTGAGGCTGTCGCGCGTATTGCGGCAGTCGAGGGTGACGACGGCGTGGCCCTCGTCGCGGTCGCCGTCGAGGTGGTGATTGAGCATCCCGGACCAGCCGCTGCCGATGGGGGTCGAGGCCACGGCCTGGTAGTTGCTGGAGTCGCGGTCCGATTCGCTGTGCGGGGCGCGGGCGTTGGAACGCCACTCCAGCCGGATCACGGTGCGCCGGTCGTACCCGTCGTCCACGTCGACCCAGCAGATCCACCGGCGCTTGCGCGGGTCGGCGGCGTCGTTGTGCTCGGTGCTGGCCTTGAGCTCCTCGGCCCCGAGCAGCGCCCGCGCCTCACCCGGATCCACGGCGCCGTCGCACGCCGCTTCCACGTCCCGCGAGTCCTGCCACCGCCCGTACGACCCGCCGGCGAAGAACCAGCCGGCGGCGATCGCGAGCACGGCCACGAGGCCGCCGGCTGTCTTGATCAGTCTGCTGCGCACCGCGGCAGACTAGCGGGCGCGTTGGGTCAGTCCTGCGGGCGGGTGAGCAGGTCGGCGACGCGGGCGACCATTTGGCTTTCGTCGCCGTTGCGGGCGGTCGTCGGGTGGTAGGTGAGGATGAAGCGGCGGCGTCGGTCGCGGGTGGAGAAGGCGGCGTTCTTGTAGCCGTACGTCTCGCCGGTCTTGCCCCAGAGGGTGACGCCGTTGACGACGGCCTGCTGCAGGCCGGTGGTGTACCGGGCGGGGGAGCCGTCCAGCATGCGCACGTCGTCGGGCGGGAGGGTGAACATCAGCTGGAGCAGGTCGGGCGGGAGCAGCTCGCCGTCGAAGAGCGCGGCGAGGAGGCGGTCGAGGTCGCCGGTGGTCGAGATGATGTCGCCTTCGCCGCGGGCGGATGATTGGTCGTACGCGGTGATGTCCCGGAGGCTGCCGTCGGCCATGGCGAGGTAGCCGTGTACGTGGCGGCCGTGGATGCGCGGGTCGTCGCCGGGGATGACGGTGCCGGTGAGGCCGAGCGGGTGGAGGATGCGGGCGGCGACGGCGTTCCCGTACGGGCGGCCGGTGAGCCGGTCGATGATGAGGGCGGCGAGGACGTAGTTGATCCCGCGGTACTCCTGCCGGGAGCCCGGTTCGAACTTCAGCGGCCCATGCGTCGCCGTAGCCACCCACTCCTCCGGCGTCCAGTGATCGAAGCGATGCCGGAACACCTCCTCCGCGGTCTCGGGCTCGGGGATTCCGACGTGATCGGGGAGCCCGCTGGTGTGATTCAGCAGGTGGGCGAGGGTGATGGGCGCGAAGCGGGCGGGCAGGAGGCCGGGGAGCAACCGCCGCACGGGCGCGTCTAGGCGGACCCGCCCTTCAGCGACGAGCTGGAGCGTGACGGTGGCGACGAAGACCTTGGTGATGCTGCCGATACGGACCTTGTGCAGGGGGGTGGGGGGCCGCCGCGTCTTGATGTCGGCGACGCCGGCGGTCCCGTACCAGCTGCCGGATGCGCCCCCGATCCGCAGCTGGGCGGCGGTGGAGGGCGGATGCTCGAGGTCGTCGATCGCCGCCTGAAGTGCGGCAGGATCCAGCGGCGGCAGCGACGCATCGGCGGCGACGGCGCGACGAGCGGGAAGCGCGACGGAGCCGGCAACGGCGGCCACCCCGGAAAGCGCGACGCCGGCGAAGCCCCTCCGTGACATACGAGTTGAGATCATGCCCAGCAAGCTGCCAGCACAGCCCGCCCCGAACATCGGGGCCCACCCCCCACGCGCCCCTGACCACACCCTGAGGCACGAGCGAGGGTCAGCTTTCGAGCGTCCAGGCTTTGAGCGTCCGGGCGACCTCTACGAGGGGGATGCCTGGGCCGATGACTCGCCGCATGAGGTCAGCGATATCTGAAGCCTTTACGTCGACGGAGAGCGTGAGCTCGTTTATGGATAGCACGGCCCGGGTTGCAGCCCACGCAGCATCGGCCTGTGAATGCTCCAGCCAGGGATGGCGCAACAGGGTGTCGAGGACGGCGGCGGCCTTGAGATGGGCGCCCCAGTAGACGTCCTGATTCAGCATATGGGCGGCATGGCGGTGGGCTGCCGCGTAGGGGACGCCGTAGTCCTCGATGGCTGGGGATCCGGGCACTTGGGCTGCAGCCTGTAGCAAGGATGGGAAGTCGATCGGGAACCCGGGCGTAGCGGTCAACTGGCGTCCTTGAGGGTCTGCTCGGGGTCGAAGCCCATCTCCTTGCTAGTGCTGCGCGGGCGGGCGGCGAGCTCGTCGTTGAGGTCGTCGAACTCGCCCTTCCAGCGCTGCAGCGAGTCACGGAAGGCAGCCAGGAATGCTTCCCGAGTCTCGTCCCGGTCGAGAGCCAGCTGGGAGCGTCCGTATGCCTGAAGCGTCATGCCTAGCGCGGCGGCGCGGCGGCGGATCTCGTTGTGCTCTTCTTCGGTGAGCCGCAGGATGAGGTTGGCCATGAAGCCAGCGAATCAGTCGATCAGTCTTGATTGCAACATCGCGGTCACACGTCACCCGAACGAGTTCTTTGGAACAAGGGTGCGCTGTTCGCGGGTCGATGACCTGATCGATTTTGATCTGGCGGCGCCTGGGCGAGCCGTATGGGATGTGGCCATGACCGCCCGTTACTGGGTTCCCATGCTCGATCCCACGTCCGCGGCAGCTTCGTATCCACCGCGGTCTGCCGGAGCTTCGTCGTCGGCCGAGTGGGCGATGGTGATCCCGTCTTTGTCCAAGCGCTGGCCGGGCAGGGTGGCTGGCGGCGTTGGGATCGTATTCAGGAGTGGCTGGTGGCCCAGCGCCCGGTCTTCACGGCTGCCTTGGTGGGGTGACAGCGAGGGCTTTGCGTAGTGCTACGGCCAGTTGGTCCGTCGTATGCGGGTCCCGTACTGCCAGTCGTAGCCAGTCCGGGCCCAGGCCCGGGAACGTATCGCCGCGGCGGAGGGCGAAGCCGAGGTCGCGGAGGTGGGTGCGGAGTTGGGTGGCGCCGGGGGTGTGGAGGAGGACGAAGGGGCCGTGGGCGGGGGTGGTGATGGTGAGTTCGGCCAGTTCCGACAGGCGGGACAGTAGGTGGGCGCGGTCCGTTGTGAGCTGCTGGGCCGCCACTGCTGCCTCCGTCAGGGCGTACGGGGAGGAGCATGCCTCTGCCGCGGCCAGTGCCGGGGTTGAGACCGGCCAGAGGGGCTGGGCCTGTTCCAGGGCTGCGATCAGGGGTGGTTGGGCCAGCGCGTAGCCGATGCGGAGGCCTGCCAGGCCCCAGGTCTTAGTGAGGCTGCGGAGGATGATCAGGCCGGGGGAGGGGGGTAGGGCCTCCGGTTCGCCTGGGATCGCGTCCATGAAGGCCTCGTCCACGACCAAGGTGCGGCCGGGGCGGGTCAGGGAACTGATGGTTGCTGCCGAGTGGAGGATCGACGTCGGGTTGGTCGGGTTGCCGATCACCACCAGGTCGGCGTCGGCCGGGATCAGGGACGGGTCCAGGCGGAAGCCGTCCTCGGGGGTGAGGAGGACGCGGTGGACCTCGTGGCCCGCGTCCCGCAGGGCCGCTTCCGGCTCGGTGAATTGGGGGTGGACGACCACCGCTTTGCGGGGGCGCAGTGCCCGGGCCAGCAGGACGAAGGCCTCCGCCGCGCCCGCTGTCAGGAGGACGTGGTCGGACGGCACGCCGTGGCGGGTCGCCACCGCCTCGCGGGCCCTGCGGCCGTCCGGGTAGGCGGCAAGGTCGTCGAGCGAGGCGGCTAGGCGGGACTTGAGCCAGGGTGGGGGTGTGTCGGCGCGGACGTTGACGGCCAGGTCGGTCAGGGCGAGCCCGGGTGCGTCCCGGACCTCCGCGTCGCCGTGGTGGCGGAGGTCCGGGGTGGTGGCGCCCGCAGTGGCCGGGGTCGGGTCAGTGGTGGGCATGGGCGTGGTGGTGACCGTGGCCGTGGCCATGTCCGTGGCCGTGGTGGTGGCCCCCGTCCCCGTCCTCGTCCGGGTGGTAGTGCGGCTGCTGCGGCAGGCCGACCTTGTCCTCGAAGCCGGGGAGGGCGATGCGGTAGACGCAGGAGTCGCAGTTCATGCGGATGTCGCCGGCCACCGCCTCGCGGTAGCGCTCCATGACCAGGTCGAGGAGCTCCGGCTCGGGGCCGATCACGTCCGCCGTACGGATGTCCAGGTCGGGGTTGGCCGTCGCCCAGTCCTGCGTCTGGTCGCGGACGCGGTCCGGGAGGATGCCCGTAAAGAGGAAGTACGGGAGGACGACGATGCGGCGGGCGCCCAGGCGGCGGCAGCGGTCCAGGCCCGACGGGACGTCCGGCGCGGCGAGCGAGACGAACGCCGTCTCCACGCCCGCATAGCCGCGGCCCTCCCAGAAGAGGCGGGCGGCCTTGTGGACTTCGGAGTTGGCGTCGGGGTCGGTGGAGCCGCGGCCGACCAGGAGGATCGTCGTTTCCTCGCGCGGGGCGCCTGCCAGGGCCTCGTCCACGCGGCGTTCCAGGACGGTGAGGAGCGACGGGTGCGGGCCGAGGGGGCGGCCGTACGTGTAGGTGAGGCCCGGGTGGCGGTCCTTCTCGCGGGCCAGTGCCGCCGGGATGTCGCCCTTCGCGTGGCCGGCGGAGACGAGCATCAGGGGGACGGCGGCGAAGTGCCGTACGCCCTGCTGCGTCAGCTCGGTGACGGCGTCGCCCAGCGGCGGCGGGGAGAGCTCGATGAAGCCGCCGGCGACGGGGAGTCCGGGGTTACGGGCGCCCAGCTCGCGTACGAATGCGCGGAACGCCTCCGCGCCGGCGTCGTCCCGGGTGCCGTGGCCGGCGATGAGGAGGGCGGGGGAGGCGGGGGTGGGCGCGGTCACTGGGACTCCTTGAGGGTGGTGGTGCTGGTTGGTGCGGGTGTTGTCGGTAGTGCGGGTGTTGTCGGTGGTGCGTAGAGGAGGGCGTTCACGGCGGCTGCCGCCACCGCTGAGCCGCCCTTCTCGGAGACATTGCTGACGGCGGGCAAGCCGCTGTCGCGGAGGGCCTGCTTGCTTTCGGCGGCGCCGACGAAGCCGACCGGGAGGCCGATCACGAGGGCGGGGGCCGTATCCAGGCGGATGAGCTCCTCCAGGGCCGTGGGGGCGCAGCCGATGACCCAGACGGCGCCGGGTCCCACCTCCTCGTACGCGAGGCGGACGGCATGCGCGGAACGGGTCAGGTCGGGCGCCGACTTGGCCTCCGCCAGGCGGCAGACCGTGGGGCGGGCGGTGATGCCCGCCGCGACCATCTCGACGTCGGTGACGATGGGCGCGCCCGCCGTGAGTGCCGTGTGGGCCCGCTGGAGGGCGGGCTCGTCGCAGACCAGGTCGTCGGCGTACGCAAGGTCGGCGCTGGCGTGGATGACGCGCTCGACGACGGCTCGGGTGAGCGGCGGGAAGTGCGAGGTGTCCAGGCGGGCGCGGAGGCGGCGGTAGGACTCGGCCTCGATGGGGTGGATGGTTCTGGGTGTTTTGGGCGGGTGGACGCTTCTGGGCGCGGTCATCGCTGCGCGGGCCTTTCCTCGATGGCGTCGGCTGGGCAGACCTCGATGCACTCGAGGCAGCCGGTGCAGAGGTCGGGGCGGATGCGGAGTTCGCCGCCGTGGGGGCGGATCGCGTGGGTGGGGCAGGTGAGGAGGCAGGCGCCACAGCCTTTGCAGTCGGTGGTGACCGTGACCGGGGCGGCGGGTATCAGACCTGCCATCGGTACCCCCGCGGGGTCACCATCCGGCCGCCCGCGATGCGGGTCGCGGAGTTGCCGACCACGACGACGGACATCATGTCCACGGTGTCCGGGTCGAGTTCGCCGAGCGTCGTGACGCGGTACGACTCGCCGGGGCGGGAGGCGTTGCGGACCACGCCGACCGGGGTGGCGGGGCCGCGTCGCTCGGCGAGGATGCCGAGGGCCTTCGGGAGCTGCCAGTCGCGGCCGCGGCTGCGCGGGTTGTAGAAGGTGACCACGAAGTCGCCGTCCGCTGCCGCCCGTACCCGCTGCTCGATGACCTCCCACGGGGTGTGCAGGTCGGAGAGGCTGATCGATGCGTGGTCGTGGCCGAGCGGGGCGCCGAGGAGGGCACCGGCGGCGAGTGCCGCCGTCACGCCGGGGACGCCCACGATGTCGAGGTCGTCGGCGCTGCCGGCCGCGACCAGGGCCGGGGAGGCCATGGCGTAGACGCCTGCGTCGCCGCTGCCGATCAGGGCGACCGCGTGGCCGGCGCGGGCTTCCGCGACGGCCGTACGGGCGCGCTCTTCCTCGGCGCCGAGGCCGGATTCGAGGATGCGGGTCCCGGGGCGGAGCAGGTCGCGGATCTGGTTCACGTACTGGTCGAGGCCGACGACCACCGAGGCGCGGCGGAGCTCGTCGCGGGCGCGCGGGGTGAGCAGGTCGCGGGCGCCGGGGCCGAGGCCGACGAGGGTGAGGCGGCCGCGGGGGCGGCGGCGGGCGATGGCGCAGGTGGCCATGGCGGGGCGGCCTTCGGCGGGGGCCGATTTGCGCTTCGGGAGTACGAGTTCGGCGCCGGGGCCCGCCGCTGCCAGCGCTGCCGCCTCCGCGACGCTGGGCGTGCCGACGGCGGCGAGGGGGGCGGCGGACGGGTTCGGTACGGCGACGGCGGCCAGCTCGTCGGCGGGGTGGGTGCGCAGAGGGACGCCGAGCTGCCGGGCGGCTGCCAGCAGGCCCGGCTCGTCCGCCTTCGCGTCGACGGTGGCGAGGGCGGCGATGGAGAGGGGGCTGAGGCGGGCTTCGAGGAGGGCGGCGGAGATGAGGGTGAGGATCTCGTCCGCGGGGGCGCCGCGGCTGGCGCCGATACCGAGGATGAGGGAGGGCGGGCGGAGGGTTGCCTGGGGAGTTGGGTGGGCTGCTGGCCTGTCCGGTATCTCCGGCGGCTCCGTGCGGTCGGTCACGTACAGGGTGGGGGAGGGGCGCTCGCCCTCGGCTCCTGCCGCGGGCACCACGTTCTCCGGCAGCGCCGGCAGCGGCCACACCGCGTCCGCGCGGAGGGCGACCCGCTCGCCGTCCAGGATCGCGCGACCCACGGCCGCGACGTCGCCCTCGACCGGCAACCCGAGTTGGTCCAGGCCCGAGACGTCCCTCGCATCGCTCGCCGTAGTGACGACCGGCGTGCAGCCCGGCAGCAGCTCCGCCACCTCGCGGGCGAGCGTATTCGCGCCGCCGCCATGGCCGCCGAGCAGCGCCACGGCGTGCCGTCCTGCCTCGTCCACGCAGATCACGCCCGGGTCGCTCGCCTTGTCTTCCAGGAGCGGGGCGAGGATCCGTACCGTCGCGCCCGTAGCGAGGAAGCACACCAGCTGATCGCACTCGGCGAAGGCGCGCCGCATCGCCTCGCGGACCGGGCCGTCGTAAACCCGGCAGCGGCCGGGCAGCGCGGCGGCGAGCCGGTCGCGGGCGGTCGCGCCTGCTCGGGTGGCTGAGATGAGGCCGATCACTTGGGTGCTCCTTGGAGGGTGTTGCTGTCGGGGCGCAGGCCCCAGAGGACGAAGACGGGGTTGGTGGCGGCGAGGCGGGTGACGTCGCCGGGGAGGGGGGCGAGGCGGGAGGACTGGAGGAGCAGGCCGTCGGTGGTGAGGCCTGCGGCGGTGAGTTCGGCGCGTACGGATGCGACGCGGTCGAGGGCGGCGAGGGTGACGACTACGGCGCGGGTTGCCCTGCGGGCGGCGGCCGCGACGATGGCCGGGAGGTCGGCGCCGCCGCCGCCGATGAAGACGGCGTCGGGGGTGGGGAGTTCGGCGAGGGCGTCGGGGGCCTCGCCGCGGACGGTCTGTACGGACACGCCGTGGGCGGCCGCGTTGGCCTGGATCTGCTCGGCGCCGTCGGCTGACTTCTCCACGGCGATGGCGGCGGCGCCGAGGCGGGCGCATTCGACGGCTACGGAGCCGGAGCCGGCGCCGACGTCCCAGATCAGATCGCCGGGGCGGGGTGCGAGGCGGGCGAGGGCGAGGGCGCGGACCTCGTACTTGGTGATCATGCTGTCGCGGTGCTCGAAGTCCGCTTCGGGGAGGGCCCATTGGGCGGGAAGCGGCGGCGGTCCCGCGATGGTACGGGGGGCTGGGGCCAAGGCCCGGGATTCGTCGAGTGAGATCACCACGCTGACCGCGTCCGGCCAGGCGCGGGTGGCGGCCTCGGCGGGGGAGAGGCGGACGATCTGCTCGTCGGGGGTGCCCAAGGCATGGGCGACCAGGAGGGTGCGGGGTGGGGCGGTGGCGAGGGCGGCGCCGATCTCGGCGGGGCCCGCGCCGGGGCCGGTGAGGACGGCGGTTTTGGGGTGGGCG
This sequence comes from Streptomyces boninensis, assembly GCF_048572725.1. Taxonomy (NCBI): domain Bacteria; kingdom Bacillati; phylum Actinomycetota; class Actinomycetes; order Kitasatosporales; family Streptomycetaceae; genus Streptomyces; species Streptomyces boninensis. The sequence continues at coordinate 1,862,161 of NZ_CP183837.1, read as the reverse complement.
CGGCAGACGTTGACGGCTGTACGGAGGGCACGTCCGTGGGCGCTGACGACGATGGCGTCATCCCAGGGGAGGCCGGCGCGGGCGAAGGCCTGGGCGATGGAGGGGGTCGCGGGGTGGATGTCGAGGGCGGCCGGGCCGAAGCGATCCGCGAGGACGCGGACGATGCCGAAGAAGCCGGGGTCGCCGGAGGCGAGGACGGCGATGGTGGGTGTCGGTGCCGGTGCCGGTGTCGGTGTCGGTGCCTGTGCCGGTGCCTGTGGATAACTCAAGGTGGGGGTGGGGGCGGACGATAGCCTGGAAGGGGCGTGGCCCCCGGGAGGGAGGGGACTGTCACTGGAGGCGTGCAGCACCTCCGCCATCCGCTCCACCGCCGGCTCCAGCCGCCCCAGCACCACCCGCTCCACCCCCTCCGGCAGCTCCGCCGCCTCCAGGTGGCGCCGCGCGCCCACCACCAGCGCCACCCCCGCCGGCACCCGCGCCGAAGGCGCGCCCGCGCCCGTACCCACACCTATGACCGTGATCAAGGCAGCAGCCCCCCACCCCAACTAGCCACCAACCGCTGCCCCGTGAAGTCCACCATCGCCGCCTCCGCCGCGACCCGCCGCTCCACAAAGCGCTCCATCACATCCGCCACCCGCCGGCACAGCTCCGTCCCCGCCGGCTCCAGCACCCCCGCCGCCTCCCACAGCTCGTACGCATGCCGCGCCGTATTAGCGCCCCCGACTTCCTCCGCCAACGACGCGTCCCCACCCACCGACCGCGTCACATCAGCCAGCACCCCCGGATCGACCTTCGACCGCGTGTAATGCGTCATCAGCACCCCGGCAGCCAGCTTCGTCAGCTTCCCCGCCATCCCCACGAAGACGACCCGCTCGACCCCGCCCTCCACCGCCCGCCGCAGCGCCGCCCCCGTAAAGTCCCCGACCTCCACGAAGCACACCTGCGACAACTCCGGCAGCAGCCCCATCGCCCCCCGCTCCGTACGCCCCCCGGTGCACAGCACCACCGCCCGCTCCCCCTGCGCCGCCGCCACCGACACCGCCTGCTCGACGCTCGCGCGCCACGAGGCCGTCGAGAACGGCCGCACAATCCCCGTGGTCCCGAGGATCGAAATCCCGCCCAGAATCCCCAGCCGCGCATTCGTCGTCTTACGCGCCCGCTGCTCCCCGTCCGGCACCGAGATCGTCACGTCCACACCCCGCGCCGACAGGTCGATCACCTCCGCCACCGCCTGCGTGATCATCTTCCGCGGTACGGGATTGATCGCCGGCCCGCCGACCTCCAGCCCCAGACCCGGCTTGGTCACCACCCCGACACCAACACCCCCATGCAGCTCGATACCCGGCTCGGCCCGCCAACTCGCCGTCGCCGTCAGCTCCGACCCGTGCGTGACATCCGGATCGTCACCCGCGTCCTTCACCACCACGGCCTCGGTACGCCCCGGCCGCAGCTCCGCCGACCGCTCCACCGCGAAGGTCACCCGCCGCTCCGACGGCAACGCCACCTCCACCCACTCCTGCGCCTCCCCGGTCACCAGGTGCAGCGCGGCCGCGCGCGCCGCAGCGGAGGCGCAGGTGCCGGTGGTCCAGCCGGTGCGCAGCGCTTCGGGCCGGACCTTGGCCGTACGGGGCAGGTCCGGCTCGCGGAGTTCGGGTTCGCGGGGATCGCTCATGTTGGAAGATTCGGTTGCTCAGGTACGGGACTTAAGAACCCGGCGCGCCTCACGGTCCGCCTTGCGGTAACCGTGGAAGTGCCCCGGATGGTAAAGGTGCGACCGCGTCCCGGACGCGGCGAGCGCCGGCCCGACCAGGAAAAGCGTGTGCTTCCAGAGCTTGTGCTCCTTGACCGTGGCCTCCAGCGTCTCGATCGTGCAGCGCAGCACCAGCTCCTCCGGCCACGTCGCCTGATACGCCACGACCACCGGCGTCTGAGGCCCGTAACCCCCCGCCACCAGCTCTGCCGCCAACTGCCCCGACCGCGCCGCCGACAGGAACACCGCCATCGTCGTCCCGTGCCGCGCGAACTCCCGCACCTCTTCCCCCGGCGGCATCGGCGTCTTGCCGCCACCCAGCCGGGTGAGGATGACGGACTGCGCCACCTCGGGGATGGTCAGCTCACGACCGGCGAGCGCGGCCACGGCGGAGAAGGACGAGACGCCGGGGATGATCTCGACCTCGATGCCCATCTCCGCACAGCGGTCCACCTGCTCCTGCGTCCCGCCCCAGAGCGCGGGGTCGCCGGAGTGGATACGGGCGACGCGCAGCCCCTCGCGCGCGGCGCGCTCGTACACCGCCACGACGTCCTCCAGCGACATCGCCGCCGAGTCGAGGATCTCGGCGTCGTCACGGGCGTGCTCCAGGACCTCGGCCTGGACCAGGCTCGCCGCCCAGATGACGACATCCGCCTCGGCGATCGCCCGCGCGGCGCGGAAGGTGAGCAGGTCGGCCGCGCCGGGCCCGGCTCCGACGATGGTGACTTTCGAGCTGGTGGCGGTCACAGTTTGCCTCCGCGGGTGCCGTCGCGCCGGGCGGGTGCGATGAGGGTGGACAGGTAGGGGAGCGGAGTGTCGTCCGCGGCCAGGTCGGCGGCCGGGCGGATCGACTCCTCGGGCAGGCCGAGCGAGGAGCCCCAGACGGCGCCTTCCGTACGACCGCTGGCGCGCAGCGCCGCCGCGACCTCGGTGGCCTGGCGGCCGAACTTGTACGCGACGACCGTGCCGTCGCCGTCGAGTGCCTGCTTGAGGGCCGCAGCGCCTGCCGTTACGGGCACCAGCGTCAGCGGCTCGGTGCCCTCCGTCAGCACCGCGCCGCTGCGGGCGGCGAGGTCCTGCATGGCGGTGATGCCGGGGACCGTCTCGATGCGTACATCTGGCAGCAGCTCGGTGACCGTCGCGGCGAGGTAGGTGAAGGTGGAGTAGACATTGGGGTCGCCGATGGTCGCGAAGGCGACGGTGCCCTGCTGCCGCAGCAACTCCGTGACCCGCCGCCCTGCCGCGTCCCACGCGGCCTCGCGGCGGGCGTGGTCGGTGCGCTCGTTGAGCGCGAAGACGACGCGGACGAGCTTGGCGTCGTCGGCGTAATGCAGGACGGTCGCTTCCGCGCGGCCGGGCCCGGTGGCGCCCTCCATCACGGGGACGACGACCGCGGCGGCTTCGCGGAGGGCGTTCACGCCCTTGACGGTGACGAGTTCGGGGTCGCCGGGGCCGACGCCGACGCCGATGAGGCGGGCGGTCATGCGGAGCACCTTTCGATCAGGCGGGTGGCGGTGGTGGGGTGTGCGGCCCAGTGCGTGTGTACGTAACTGGCGTGGACGCCGCCCTGGATGAAGCCCTCGGTGCGGCGGGGGGCGGGGTGGGTGATGCCCCAGGCGGGGGTCGCGGTCTCGCCTTCGACGGTGGTGCGGTGGAATTCGTGCCCGCGGATCCGCGTGCCCGCGGGGGCGAGGGCGCTGTCGGTGAGGGCGACGGCGTCGCGGTAGCCGAGGGTGAGCTTGTCCGTCATACGGGCTTCGGCGTCGAGGACGCCGCACATTTCCTTGTCGTCGAGGCGGCGGCACAGGTAGAGCAGGCCGGCGCATTCGGCGGCGATGGGGGCGCCGGTGGCGGAGAGGTCGGTGACGGCTTTGCGGAGGGGCTCGTTCGCGGCGAGATCGGCCGCGTACGCCTCGGGGAAGCCGCCGCCGATGACGAGGGCTTGGGTGCCCTCGGGGAGCTGCTCGTCGTGAAGCGGGTCGAAGGGCACGACGGTCGCGCCGGCGGCGCGGAGGAGCTCGGCGTGTTCGGCGTACGAGAAGGTGAAGGCGGGGCCAGAGGCGATGGCGACCAAGGGGCCGCCTCGGGCACCCTGACCTGGCCCCGCGCTGCGCGCGGGAATCGCGCCTCCGGCGCTCGCCCTCAAGCGCCGGACGGGCTTGATTTCGGCGCTCCGCGCCTCACCGCCCAGTGCAGCTGCCGCGTCCCAAGGCTCCGCCGGCAGCTCCGGCGCGCTCCGCGCCAGCCCCATCAGCGCCTCCAGATCACACCCCGCCCGCACCCGCTCCGCAAGCTCGCCGACCCACGCCACGGCCTCCGCCCGCCGCTCCGCCGCCGGCACCAGACCCAGGTGCCGCGACGGCACCTCAAGCCCCGAAGCCCGCCGCAAGGCACCCAGCACCGGCACCCCGGCACCCTCCAGCGCCTCCCGCAGCAACTCCTCGTGCCGATCCGAGCCGACCCGATTCAGGATCACCCCCGCCACCCGCACCCCCGCGTCCCACGACGCGAAGCCATGCACCAGCGCCGCCACCGACCGCGACTGCGACGACGCGTCGACCACCAGCACCACCGGCGCCCGCAGCAGCTTCGCCACATGCGCCGTCGAGGCGAGCTCGCTCGCGCCCGCGCCGTCGTACAGGCCCATCACGCCCTCGACCACGGCGACATCCGCGCCCGCCGCCCCGTGCAGGAACAGCGGCGCGATCAGGTCCTCGCCACAGAGGTACGGGTCCAGATTCCGGCCAGGCCGGCCCGTCGCCAGCGCGTGATAGCCGGGGTCGATGTAGTCGGGGCCCACCTTGTGCGGGGACACGGCCAGGCCCGACTCCGCGAAAGCCGCCATCAGGCCCGTGGCCACGGTCGTCTTGCCGCTGCCGGAGGCCGGGGCGGCGATGACGAGACGAGGGACGGCCGCGGTCACCATTCGATGCCCCGCTGGCCCTTCTGGCCGGTGTCCATCGGGTGCTTGACCTTTCCCATCTCCGTCACCAGGTCGGCCGCGTCCAGCAGCGCGTCGGGAGCGTTCCGGCCCGTGATCACCACGTGCTGCGTGCCCGGCCGCTTCGCGAGTACGTCCACGACCTCGGCCGTGTCCACCCAGCCCCAGTGCATCGGATACGCGAACTCGTCCAGCACGTACAGCTGATACGTCTCCGCCGCGAGATCCCGCTTGACCTGCTCCCAGCCCTCGCGGGCCTTCTCCTCATTGCTCAGCTCGGAGTCGCGCTGGATCCACGACCAGCCCTCGCCCATCTTGTGCCAGTCCACGCTGCCGCCCTCGCCGGACGCCCCGAGCACCCGCAGCGCCCGCTCCTCGCCGACCTTCCACTTCGCGGACTTCACGAACTGAAACACCCCGATCGGCCACCCCTGATTCCACGCCCGCAGCGCGAGCCCGAAGGCGGCCGTCGACTTTCCCTTCCCGATGCCCGTGTGCACGACGAGCAGCGGTCGATTGCGGCGCTGCCGCGTCGTGAGGCCGTCGTCGGGGACGACGGCAGGCTGTCCCTGTGGCATTACGCGGCCCTCCCGGTCGTCCGTACGTCCCGCACCAGCCCGGACACCGCGTCCGCGCGCAACTCCTCCGGCGCCAGCGCCTGCGCGGCGAGCGCACCCGCGAGTTCGGTGGCGAGCCCGAGCCGCACCGGGCCCGACTCGCAGTCGAGGACTACCGAGGCGACGCCGTCCGCGGCCAGCAGGCGCGCCGCGCGGGTGGCCCGTACGACGGGGTCGGGGCCGCCGGTCGCGCGGCCGTCGGTGACGACGACCAGCAGCGGGCGGCGGGCGGGGTCGCGCATGCGCTCGATGCGCAGTACGTCGTGGGCCTTGAGGAGGCCCGCTGCCAGGGGGGTGCGGCCGCCGGTGGGGAGGCGCTCCAGGCGGGCGGCGGCGGTGTCGACCGACGACGTCGGGGGGAGGGCCAGGTCGGCTTCCGCGCCGCGGAAGGTGATCAGGCCGACCTTGTCGCGGCGCTGGTACGCGTCGAGGAGGAGGGAGAGGACCGCGCCCTTCACCGCGCTCATGCGCCGGCGCGCGGCCATCGAGCCCGATGCGTCGACTACGAAGAGGACGAGGTTGGACTCGCGGCCTTCGCGCGCCGCTTCGCGGAGGTCGTCGCGGTCCAGGACGAGTCCTGGGGTGCGGCGGCCGCGGGCGTGCTGGTGCGGGGCTGCGGCCTGCAAGGTCGCGGTGAGGTGGAGCTTGCCGAGGGTGCCGTGGGGCCTGCGGGCCCCGGTGGTGCGGCCGTCGTTGGTACGGGCCCTTGAGCGGCGGCCTGCCGCGCCTTCGCCGGTGCCGGGGACCTCGAGGCGGCGCGTACGGAAGGGGTCCGCCGGGGCTGCGGCCGGCTCGGTCTCGGTGCCGGTCGCGTCGCCGTCCTGCGGTCCGCCTGCGCCCGCCCGTGCCGCCCCGCGGGCGGCCCGCTCGCTCGCATGCTCGGCTTGGTCGCTGGCGGGGTGGGCTTGGTCGCTCGCATGCTCGGCCTGGTCGCCCGCGGGCTCGGCTTGATTGTCCGCAGGGTCCGAAGGCCCGTCAGCCGCCGCCCCCGACGGCCCCGCGTCCGGCCCGGAGTCCTCCGGCCGTCGTCCACCCCCCGGACCCCCGTCCGGATCCGGGTCCTCATCCTCACCCGCGTACTGCTCCAGCGTCTCGTCCAGCTTCTGCTCGTCCAACCCAGGCGCGTCGAAAGGATTCCGCCGCCTCCGATGCGGCAGCGCCAGCAGCGCCGCCTGCCGCACGTCCTCCGCCGTTACGGCCCTGCGCCCCGACCACGCCGCCAGCGCCGTCGCCGTACGGGCCATCACGATGTCCGCGCGCATGCCGTCCACCTCGAAGGCCGCGCACGTAGCCGCGATCTGCCGCAGCGCCGCGTCGCCGAGCAGCACCTGCGGGAGCAGGACCCGCGCAGCCGCGATCCGCTCCCGTACCGCCGACTCCTCCGCCGCCCAGCGCGCCGCGAAGCCCGCCGGGTCCGCGTCGTACGCGAGTCGGCGCCGTACGACCTCCACCCGCTCGTCCGGCTCCCGGGACGCGGCGACCTCCACCGTCAGCCCGAAGCGGTCCAGCAGCTGCGGGCGGAGCTCGCCCTCCTCCGGGTTCATCGTCCCGACCAGCAGGAAGCGCGCCGCGTGCCGGACCGAGACGCCTTCCCGCTCCACGTAATTCGCGCCCATGGCCGCCGCGTCCAGCAGCAGGTCCACCAGGTGGTCGTGGAGCAGGTTGACCTCGTCCACGTACAGCACGCCCCGGTGCGCATCCGCCAGCAGCCCGGGCTCGAAGGCCTTCACGCCCTCCGCCAGCGCCCGTTCGATGTCGAGCGCGCCCGTCAGCCGGTCCTCGGTCGCGCCGACCGGGAGCTCCGCCATCCGCGTCGGACGCGACTCGCCCCCGCCGCCCGCCTCGTGCGGACCGTCGGGGCACTGCGCGTCCGGCGCCGCCGGGTCGCACGCGAAGCGGCAGCCCGGCACCACCGCGACCTGCGGGAGCAGCGCGGTAAGCGCCCGTACGGCCGTGGACTTCGCCGTGCCTTTCTCGCCGCGGACGAGGACGCCGCCCACCGCAGGGGACACGGCATTCAGCAGCAGCCCGAGCCGCAGCTCGTCCATGCCGACGATCGCCGTAAAGGGATAGGGGGTGGTCGTGCTCACTGCTGTTCCTCCAGGTCGCCCTCGAGCTCCAGATACGTCTCCCGCAACCGCCGCAGCGTCGCGTCCTCCGGCTCCGCCCACAGGCCGCGGTCCGCCGCCTCCAGCAGGCGTTCCGTCATGCCGCGCAGCGCCCAGGGGTTGGACTTCTTCATGAAGTCCTGGTTCGTCTCGTCGAAGACGTACTCCGCCGCGAGCTTCTCGTACATCCAGTCGTCGACCACGCCCGCCGTCGCGTCGTAGCCGAAGAGGTAGTCGACGGTCGCCGCCATCTCGAAGGCGCCCTTGTAGCCGTGCCGGCGCATCGCCGCCATCCAGCGCGGGTTGACGACCCTGGCCCGGAAGACGCGGTGCGTCTCCTCGCCGAGCGTCCGCGTCTTGACCTGCTCGGGTACGGCCGAATCGCCCACGTACGCCTCCGGGTTGTCCCCGGTCAGGTGCCGGACCATCGCCACCATGCCGCCGTGGTACTGGAAGTAGTCGTCGGCGTCGGCGATGTCGTGCTCCCGCGTGTCCACGTTCTTCGCCGCCACCTGGATGCGCCGGAAGGCCGACTCCATGTCGCCGCGCGCCGGGCGGCCGTCCAGCCCCCGCCCGTACGCGTAGCCGCCCCACACCGCGTACACCTCTGCCAGGTCGGCGTCCGAGCGCCAGTTGCGGGCGTCGATGAGCGGCAGCAGCCCGGCCCCGTACGCGCCCGGCTTCGACCCGAAGATGCGGGATGTCGCCCGCCGCCGGTCCCCGTGCTCCGCCTCGTCCTCGTCGGCGTGGGCGCGCACGTAGTTGGACTCGGGCGGCTCGTCCAGCTCCGCCACCGCCCGTACGGCATCGTCGATCAGCCCCACGACGTGCGGGAACGCATCCCGGAAGAAGCCCGAGATACGGACGGTGACATCGATGCGCGGCCGCCCCAGCTCCGCCACCGGCACCACCTCGAAGCCCGTCACCCGCCGCGACGCCTCGTCCCACACCGGCCGGCAGCCGAGCAGCGCCAGGATCTCGGCGATGTCGTCGCCCTGCGTGCGCATGCACGCCGTGCCCCAGACCGTCAGGCCCACGGACTTCGGGTACGCGCCGTTGTCGGCGAGGTGGCGGGCCAGCAGCGAGTCGGCGAGTGCGCTGCCGACGTCCCAGGAGAGCTGGGAGGGGATGGCCTTCGGGTCCACGGAGTAGAAGTTGCGGCCGGTCGGAAGGACGTTGACCAGCCCGCGCGTGGGCGAGCCGGACGGGCCCGCCGGGATGTAGCCGCCGTCGAGCGCGTGCAGGATGTGGTCGATCTCGTCGGACGTACGGGCCAGCCGCGGGATGACCTCGCGGCCGGCGAACTCCAGCACGCGGGCTGCCTCCGGCAGGGGGGTGCCGAGCACGGACGCGACCACGGGCGCGGCTGCCGCCGCATCCCAGCCGCGGGCCTCCATCTCCTCGGCGAGGCGACGCGCCACGCTCTCCAGGATGTCGATGGCATCCGCCGCGGTACGGGCGGGGGGCTGGCGCTCGGCACCGGGAGCATCGCCGTCCGCCGGTCCGGCTGTGCCCGCCCGTTCCGCCCCTGCGGAACGCACGCCCACAGCCTTGAGCTCCGCCGGCACGACAATCCGGGCCCCCGGCTCCGCCAGCAACTCGGCCTCCACCAGCCCGAAGTGCTCCGCCAGCGCAGCCCGCAGCCCCGGCAGCGCCCCGCCCACTCCGCCCCACACCTGGGCGGACCGCAGCACCGCCAGCGCCAGATTCACCCGCGGCTCACCCTCGGGCCCGGCACCCAGCACATGCAGCCCGTCCCGGATCTGCACATCCTTGATCTCGCACAGCCAGCCATCGATATGCATGACGAACTCATCGAATTCGTCCTCGCCCGGCTGCTCATCCACATGCAGGTCGTGATGCAGCTCCGCCGCCCGTACGAGCGTCCAGATCTGACTCCGCACCGCCGGCGCCTTCGCCGGGTCCAAGTCGCTGACCAGCGCGTACTCATCCAGCAGCTGCTCCAGCTTGGCCAGATCCCCGTACGAGTCCGCCCGCGCCATCGGCGGCACCAGGTGGTCGACGACGGTCGCATGCCCGCGCCGCTTGGCCTGGGTGCCCTCGCCCGGGTCGTTGACGATGAACGGATACACCAGCGGCAGCTCCCCGAGCACCGCATCCGGCGCGCACTCCGCCGACAGCCCAAGCCCCTTGCCCGGCAGCCACTCCATCGTCCCGTGCTTGCCCATGTGCACGATGGCGTCCGCGCCGAAGGAGTTCTCCAGCCACCGATAGGCGGCCAGGTAGTGATGTGACGGCGGCATGTCCGGATCGTGGTAAATGGCGATGGGATTTTCGCCGAAGCCGCGCGGCGGCTGGATCATCACGATGACATTGCCGAACCGCAGCGCCGCCAGCACGATGTCGTCGCCGTCGACGTACAGCGAACCCGGCGGCTCACCCCAGTGCTCGCGAATACCCTCCCGCAGCCCCGGCTCAAGCCCCGCGAACCACTTCTCATTGTCCGCCAGCGGCACCCGCGCCACCGCCGCCGCCAACTGCTCCTCGGTCAGCCACTCCACATCGTGCCCGCCGGCCGCGATCAGCTCATGGATGAGCGCGTCACCGTTGTCCGGATAGCCGTCCACCCCGTACCCGGCCGCTCGCAGCGCATCCAGCAGCCGCACCGCCGAGGCCGGCGTATCGAGCCCGACCGCGTTTCCCACCCGGGAGTGCTTCGTCGGATACGCGGTGAAGACGATGCCGATCCGCTTCTCCCCGTTCGGCTTGTGCCGCAGCCGCGCATGCCGTACGGCAATCCCGGCCACCCGCGCCGCCCGCCCGGGCTCGGCCACGTACACCGGAACCCCGTCCGGCCCCTCCTCCTTGAACGAGAACGGCACCGTCACAATCCGCCCGTCGAACTCCGGAATCGCCACCTGCATCGCCGCATCCATCGGCGACAGCGCGGCATCCGAGGCCTCCCAGGCGGCCCGCGACGACGTCAGACACAGCCCCTGCAGCACGGGCACATCCAGCTCCGCCAGCGCGCCGACATCCCAGGTCTCGTCATCCCCACCCGCGGACGCATCGCTCGCCCGGGTCCCGCCGGAGGCGAGCACGGTGGCGACCAGCGCATCCGCCTGCCCAAGCAGCTCATACAGCCCCGGGTCAGCGCCCCGCAGCGAACCGCAGTACACCGGAAGGGCATTGGCCCCGGCGGCCTCGACGGCCTCGCACAGCACATCCACGAAGGCGGTGTTCCCGGACAGCTCATGCGCCCGGTAGAAGAGCACACCGACGGTCGGCCGGCCGTCGATCCGCCCGTACGACCCGTGCACCCCGTATTGCGGCATAGCCCGCGGCCCGGCGAAGCCGTGCCCGGTGAGCAGGACGGTGTCGGAGAGAAAGCGGGCGAGCTCGGCGAGATTCTCCGGCCCGCCTTCGACGAGGTACTTGAGCGCCTCCGCGACAACCCCCGCCGGCACCGTCGACTCGGCCATCAACTCGGCGTCGGGCACGGACTCTCCGCCCAGCAGGACGGCGGGCACTCGGCCGGCGGCAATAGCGGCAATGCCGTCCTCCCAGGCCCGCTTCCCGCCCAGCAGCCGGACGACCACGATATCCGCGCCGTCCAGAAGGCCCGGCAGCTCGCGTGCCGCGTCCACCCGCGCCGGGTTGGCGATCCGGTAGTCCGCCCCCGAGGCGCGGGCGGCAAGGAGGTCGGTGTCTGCCGTCGACAGCAGCAGGACGGTGCTCATGGTGCTCCCGGTGCAATAAAGGGCAGCCCCGCAGGCGCTCCCCGCTCTATCAGCCGCAGCAGCGCTTCCGTGTCCGCGTGCTGCTCGATCAGGTCCCCGAGCCGGTCCAGCTGCTCCTCCCGCAGCGCCCCGAAGCTCGTGTCCGGCGCGGGTACGAAGGCCCGGCCCGCGTCCGCCGCCACCCGCCGCAGGAACGCGCGCCGGAAGCCGTCGCTCTCCAGGGAGCCGTGCCAGTGCGTGCCCCAGACGCCACCCACCCGGCAGCCGTCCAAGAAGGCCTCCCCACCCCGCACATCCGCGACGCCGTGGTGGATCTCGTAACCCTCGACGGACTCGCCCAGCGCCTCGCCGACCGGCCGGGCCAGGGTCTTCTCGACGGCGAACCGCACCCGCACCGGCAGCAGTCCGAGGCCGTCCACCGCCCCCGCCCGCGACTCGACCTCGTCCTCGATCCGCTCGCCCAGCATCTGGAAGCCGCCGCAGATGCCCAGCACCGGCCGCCCCTCCGCGGCCCGCCGCGCAATGGCCTCCGCGAGCCCGCGCTCCCGCAGCCAGGCCAGCGCGCGTACGGTGCCGCGGGTGCCGGGCAGCACCACCAGGTCGGCGTCGACCAGCTCCTCCGCCCGGTCCACGAACCGCACCACGACACCCGGCTCTGCGGCCAGCGCGTCGACATCGGTGAAGTTGGACATCAGCGGCACCGCCGCCACCGCGACCCGCAGCACATCGGCCCCGTGCGGCGGCGCGACCGTGCTCTCGCGCACCGCGCCCCGCAGGGACACCCGCAGCCCGTCCTCCTCATCGATGCCGAGCCCGTGCGTGAACGGCAGCACACCGAGCGCGGGCCGCCCGGTCAGCGCCTTGAGCTGCTGAAGCCCCGGCTCCAACAGCGATACATCGCCCCGGAACTTGTTCACCAGATACCCGGCCACCAGCGCCTGATCCGCCTCCGCCAGCAGCGCTGTCGTACCGAAGAACGAAGCAAAGACGCCGCCCCGGTCGATGTCGCCGACCACGACCACCGGCAGCCCGGCAGCCCGCGCCAGCCCCATGTTCACGATGTCGTTGTGCCGCAGATTGATCTCGGCGGGACTCCCGGCCCCCTCACAGATCACCGCGTCGTACGAAGCCCGCAGCTCCTCCAGCGCCCCCGTCACCACCGGCAGCAGCGACTCCTGCCGCCCGCCCGCGTGGTACCCACGCGCACTGAGCTCGCCCACCGGCCGCCCCATCACCACGACCTGACTGCTGCGGTCGCTCCCGGGCTTCAGCAGCACCGGATTCATCAGCGCACTCGGCTCCACCCGCGCCGCCGCGGCCTGCATCGCCTGGGCGCGGCCGATCTCGGCGCCGTCCCTGGTGACGTACGAATTCAGGGACATGTTCTGCGCCTTGAAGGGCGCCACCTTCACGCCTTTACGCGCGAGCCACCGGCAGATTCCGGCGGTCACGACGCTCTTGCCGGCATCGGAGGTGGTGCCGGCGACGAGCAGGCCGTTCATGTGCGGACCTTTCGGTGGTGCAGGCGCCTTCGGCGCAGGACGGTGTGCCCGGCGAGGGTGGTGGCGAGGGCGAGGTGGCAGACGCGGCCCGAGAGGGTGACGGCGCGCTGGATGTCGTGGACGCCCACGGCACGACCCCCGCCATTCAGGACCGGGCGCTCCTCGACGCGCCCCCCGTACGCCAGCGGACCGCCGAGCCGCACCCCGAGGGCACCCGCGAAGGCGGCCTCCACCGGCCCCGCGTTGGGGCTCGGATGCGCCCCGCCGTCCCGCCGCCAGGCGCGCAGCGCCCCGTACGCATCGGGCCCCGCAGCCGCGGCAAGCAGCGCGGTGAGCCGCGCACCGGGCCACCCCACCACATCATCGAGCCGCGCAGCCGCCCACCCGAACCGGGCATACCGCGCCGACCGGTGACCGACCATGGCATCGAGCGTGTTCACGGCCCGGAACCCGGCCAGCCCGGGAACTCCCCCCAAGGCGCCCCAGACCAATGCGCCCACGACGGCATCAGACGTGTTCTCGGCTACGGACTCGACAACGGCCCGCGCAATCTCCTGCGCCGACAACGCCTGCGGATCCCGCCCGCACAACCGCGGCAACAACTCCCGCGCCCGGCAGAGATCGCCGCCGGCCAGCGCATCGCCGATACGAAGCGCCTCCCGCCGCAACGAACTGCCCCCCAGCACGGCCCAGACGACCCCGCCCGCAACAGCCGCCCGGCGACGCTGAGGAGGAGTGGAGCGACGCCGCCGAAAAAACCCCCTTGGTCCTGCCAAGGAGACCACAGAGGTTTTTTCGGTGGTGTCGCGGAACTCCGCCCCCGACGTAGCGGCAGCCGCAGCCACCACACCCCCCGCGCACAGCGCAGCGTAAAGCACCCCGGCATCCCGCCGATCGCGCCACAACCGCCGCTCGACGGCGCCGGCAGCCCGCCCGAACACCGCGACCGGATGCCAGGCCCCGCCCGGATCCCCGATCGCCAGATCGGCTGCGTAACCGCCCACCGCGCCCACCGCGTATGGACTGACTCTCATTGGACGGCGGCCGCCCCGACCACATCGCCACCGCTACCGACACCCCGCCGCCCAGGCACCAGCAACCGCTCCGCCAGCTCCCCGAAGACCAGCCCAAAAGCAGTCCACAGCGTCACATGCACAGCCAGCGTCGCCACCCGGAACTCCCAAAGCACATCGGCGGGGAAGTGCCCGACATCAATGCCGGACCCGGGCATCAGAACGAAAGCCGCCCACATCGCCAGCACAAACCCAGCACCGCCCGCAACCGAGGCCCACCACCCCCCGATCCGCGGCGTCAGCGCCTTCCCGGCCAGCACCGCCGCGACACAAAGGATCACCGCCAGCGCGACCAGCAGGAAGTACAGCGCCGTCCGCCGCCCGATCGTCTCGGGATCACCCACCGCCGGCGGGTTGGCCGGGTATTTCAGGAACGGCACCACGTAGACGCACACCAGCGCGGCACCCGCGGTCAACGCGCTGACGGCGCGCGGGCCGAACCGGCCCATCCGCCCCAGCCCGTAGCAGATCACCAGCGCCGCGATGCCGCCGATCGCGACGCCGTAGACGAGCACACCCGTCGCCAGCCCCGCGGTCGACTGCATGGTGCGGGTGACGAGGGGCGCCTCACCGTGCTCGTGCGCCCCGGCGTTGTGCTCCTCGAAGGCGATCGCGGCATCGACCGCGGGTTCGCCGAGGAAGTACGACACCAGCAGCGCAAAGCCGCCCGCCAGCAGCCCGGCGAGCATTCCGCGTACGAGCATGCCTCGTACAGCTATGGAGTTCATGAGTGCGAAGTTCCCCCGCCGGTCAGTGGCAGGGGAAGCCGAGGAGGTGCCGGCCGTCGTGCACCCACTCGTGCACGTTCGTACCGGAGAACACCGAGGTGGCGCCCTGCTCGGCGCCGACGAAATACAGCAGGACGAGCATCAGGACACCGACGAAGACCGCCCAGGGGGCGAGCGTCTTGAGCGAGACCGGCGTAACAGCCTGTGGCTGCGCCGAAGCAGCCTCGGGCGCAATGGACTGAGCCATGATGATGAAACCTCCCCGGGATTCACGCGTCCCGTTCGGTGGAGCAGATGACGACGGAGCGGGTCTGACTCTCCGCCCCGCGGGGCGGTCTCACAGTGGCGCGGCCGTGCCGGAGTCTCACCGGGCTTCCAGTGCGCCGTCGTCGGGTCGCGCTGACGATACCCCCTGCGGAGACCGGCGGCCAAGACGGCCCTGGCCTGGTGTGATGTAGCGGACTGTGGAGGCGGGAGGGACGCGGAGGAGAACGGCTTCCCAGCCGTCGGCGCCTCTGCCATCATCGCGGTGGCGGCCCGGTGCCGCCGGTCTTCGGGGGAAGCCATGAAGTTCCGTGTTCTCGGCCCGGTCGAGGCCTGCGCCGGCGACGGGCGGCCGATCGCACTGCCACCGACGCTGACCCGGCTGCTGGCCGGGCTGCTGAGCCACCCCGGCGAGTTCGTGCCGGCGGAGGCGCTCATCGGCGCGGTGTGGGACTTCGCCCCGCCGAAGGCGGCAGCCAAGAGCCTGCAGATACACGTGCATCACCTGCGCCGGGCGCTGGGGGCGGAGCACGTGGTGTTATCGGCCGGGAGCTACGCCCTGCAAGTCCCGCCCGGCGCCTGCGATGCCGGGCGCTTCGAGAACCTGGCGGCCGAGGCGCGCTCCGCGGCTGTCGCCGGGGAGGCGGCGGACGCGGCCCGGCTGTTCGCGCAGGCGCTGGCCCTGTGGCGCGGCCCCGCCTTCGCGGGCCAGGAGTGTGCGGTCCTCGTACGGGAGGAGGCGGCCCGCCTGGAAGCGGCGCGGCAGCGCGTCACGGAGGAGCGCATCGACGCCGATCTGACGCTCGGCCGGCACGGCGAGGTGGTGGCGGAACTCACGGCCCTGGTCACCCGCCACCCGCTCCGCGAAACGCTGCGCGCCCAGCTGATGCTGGCGCTGCACCGGCTGGGAAGAACCGCGGAGGCGCTCGTCTCGTACGAGGAGGGGCGACGGCTGTTGGCGGAGGAGTTGGGCATCGACCCGGGGGCGCAGCTGCGCACGCTGTATCTGGGGCTGCTGAGGGGAGACCCGGCGCTGGCGGCGTCCGGACAGGGAACGGGGGCGGTACCGGGGCCGGTTACCAGGCAGCCGCCGCACGAGGTTCCGCGGCGCGGGTAGGCAGGCGGTCAGGTCCGCGCAGGCGCGCCCGGCGGAAGCCGGCGGCCGGCCACGGGCCGGAGGGCTGGGCCGAGTGCCGTCGGCGGTGCATCATCGTCACCACCACCCGCCGTGGCCAGCACTGCGGCTACCGCCCCGTCGACCGCCGGAACTCGCAGCACCGCACGACCGCGGCCCGCGGCACCCAGCAGCCCCGGCAGCCGGCCTCCCACCACCACTGCCTGGTCGGCGGCCCGCAGCAGCCCCAGGTCGTTCACGTCATTCCCCAGCGCGGTGAATCGTCCGCCGTCCGGTCCCAGCAGCGCCCGCAGCGCGACCGCCTTGTCCACCCCGGCCGGTGTGACGTCCACATCGCCCGTACGCTCATGTGGGAACAGCCGCGCCCGCGGCCCGGCGGCCGAGCGCACCGGACCCATCCGGCCCGCGGCGTCCGCGACGGCGACCTTGACCACCGGACCTGGCGGCGGCACGGCACCCGAGAGACCCACCACGCGGCGGTGCTGCCCCATCCACGGAAGCGTGCGCACGGAGCTGGCCCAGAACCAGTCGCCGTACTCGACGCAGAAGTCAAGGCCCGCCCCGCGCAGTCCGCGCGCCAGCGCGACCACGGCGTCCCGCGGCAGGCACACCCGGCCGCCGGTGCCCGAAGTGTCCCGCCACAGTGCGCCGTTGCAGCAGATCAGGTCGAAGGCGTCCGTGAGCGAACCGAGCAGCCGCCGGGTCCCGCGCGGGGACCGGGACGTCGCCAGCACCAGTCGGGCACCCCGGCCGGCAGCCAGCCGGATCAGCTGGGCCGTGACCGCAGGCCCTGGCGGCGCCCCGTGGAAAGCGAGCGTGCCGTCGAGGTCGGCGACGATGACATCCGTACGGGCGGGAAGCACGCCCGGCGGCAACTGGCCGCAGCTCACGGGGACACCGCCCGTCGGCCCCGGGCCACGAGCCACGCCGCCGCCCCGCCGACCAGCAGGAAGCCCGCGGCCACCAGCATCCCGGGCCCCGCGGGCCCGACCGCACCGGGGCGCGGCACGAGGGCGAGTGCGGTGAGGAGCGCCATGCCGCCGGCTCCGCCCACGTTCTGCCAGGTCGTCACCACCCCTGACACCGTCGCTCGGCAGTGCTCAGAGGCAGCGTCCACCGCGCCGATGGTGGCGGCCGGGAAACACAGCGCGAGGCCGGCGCCGGTCAGCACCATGGCCGGCAGCACGCCGTACGCAGGCCGGACACCTTCATCGGAGGCGGCCAGCAGCCCCAGCGCGAGCAGGATCAGCGCCATGCCGGCGGCGAGCGCCCGCCCGACGCCGAGCCGCGTCACGATCCGGGCCCCGTACGCGGACAACAGCGAGAACGCCACCGGCTGCGGGAGGATCAGCAGGGACACCCGGAACGGGTCGACCGACCGGCCCAACTGCAGCTCCAGGCTGATCACATACATCGATCCCAGCACCGCGGCGAAGACCGCCGCCAGCGCCACGCAGCAGGCCAGCACCCGCGGCGCGCGCACCGCTGCCGCCGGAAAGCCGTCGATCCCGCCCCGCCGGACCAGCGCCGCGCCCGCGGCCCCCGCCGCGGCGAACTCGGCCGCCACCAGCCAGGCCGCGGAGCCGCCGGTCCCGGCGACGGCGTGCACGGCGAGCAGCAGCGCGGCCGTGAGGAGCGCGGCCCCCGTCCAGTCCACCCGCTGCGGCGCTTTGCCTGCCGCGGGGGAGAGCCGGGAGCACACCGCCAGTACGAGCAGCACCACCGGCAGCAGAATGGCGAAGCCGGCCCGCCAGCCGAGCCAGGTCACCACGAAGCCGGGCAGTACGAGACCCAGCGAGAAGCCCGCCGCGCCCATGGCCCCGAACAGCGCGACGACCCGGTTGCGGCGCGCCCCGGCCGGCAGCCCCGCGGTGATCAGCGCCAGCGCCGCCGGAGCGCTCAGCGCTGCCCCCGCGCCCTGCACGAACCGTCCGGCCGCCACCACCCACGCGCCCGGCGCCAGCGCACACAGCGTGCACCCGGCGCCGAAGAGCGCGACCCCGGACAGGAACACCGCGCGCCGATCGCGCGCGTCGCCGAGCCGCCCGGCCACCGGCAGCAGCCCTGCGTAACCCACCAGGAACGCGGTCACCACCAGGCTGAGCAACGCGGGCCCGGGCCTGAACTCGGCGGCGATCTCGGCCACTTGCACGTTGATGCTGGACGAGCTCATGCCCTCCAGCAGCAGCGCAAGGCTGATCACCGTGGTGCGCCACCAGGCGTGCGGCGGCCCCCCGTCGGTCTCCGCACGCGGTTGCTTCCCGATCCCGGACGCGGCTCGGCCCGCATCTTCGACTGTCATGCACCCTCCCCGTGTCAGGCGGCTCCAGCCTGGACGACGGCGGTTGTCGTCCGGTTGTCGTGCGGCTGCGGCGGGTGTCCGGACGCCGGCGGCGCGGCTAGCGTGACCGGTCAACCGGACCACGTCACGGGGGAGGGGCGCCGCATGCGCCGACACGAATACGTCTTCAGCACCGAGTCGGATCTGGGGCTGCGGCAGGTCCGCACGCTCGAACTGCTGCTGGACGGCGCCACCGAGGAGATCCTGGCGCCGATCGGCCCGTCACCCGGCGCGCGCTGCCTGGAGGCGGGCGCGGGCGGCGGCTCCATTGCGCGGCTGCTCGCAGAGCGGGCCGGGCCGCACGGCGAGGTCGTAGCCGTCGACACCGACACCAAGTGGCTGGACGGGCTGCCCGGCGTCCAGGTGCACACCCACGACATCAACGAAGGACTGCCGGTGGCCGGCCCGTACGACCTCATCCACGCCCGGCTGCTGCTGATGCACCTAGGGCGGCGGCGGGAGATCCTGCGGATGCTGGTGGACGCACTGGCGCCCGGCGGCTGGCTGGTGACCGGCGACTTCGGGGACCGGTCGCGGCAGGTCCTGGCGGCGCCGAGTGCTGCCGACGCGGAGCTGTTCGAGCGGGTGCAGGACATCGGTCAGCGACACGTACTTCCGCTGGTGGGCATGGACATGGGCTGGGCCGCCGAGGCCGATGGCGAGATGGCCGCCGCGGGGCTGGTGGACCTGGACGGACTGGCGTACCGGCCGACGGCCGCGGGCGGCTCACCCGGCGCCCTGCTGCATCACAACCACACTCTGCAGATGGAGCCGTTGCTGCTGAAGGCCGGGATCACGACCGAGGAGCTGACGCGCTACCGGGCGCTGATGGCCGATCCGCGGTTCCGGGCCTGGTTCTTCGAGTTCGTCTGCCACCGGGGGCGCAAGCCCGCCGCATAGGCGCCCGCCGTTACGGGCCGAGCGGCCGGCCCGTGCGGAGGTTCCAGCGGCCGGCGCGGCCGCTCAGCTCGGTCAGCGACAGCGGTGGTACGTCCAGCCGCCAGAACGCCTGCGCCGGCAGCTGCAGCGCGTGCACCACAGCGGCCCGTACCACCGCGACGTCCGCCACCGCGACGGTCCGCCCGGCGGGAGCCGCGGCCAGCCAGCCGCCGACCCGGGCGACGAGGTCGAGCAGCGATTCGCCGCCGTGCGGGGCGGCCGCCGGGTCGGCCAACCAGGCGGCGACGGCGTCGGGTTCCGATGCCGCGATGTCCTGCAGCCGGCGGCCGCGCCAGCTGCCCACGTCCCAGGCGGCCGGCGCCGCGGCCTCGCCGGGGTCGAGTCCCAGCACGGCGGCCGTCTCACGGCAGCGCACGGAGGCGGCGACACAGGCGTGCGTGCTGCCCGCCGCGGCCTGTGCCGACTCCGCGACGGCCCGCGCCGACTCCCTCGCGTGTGCGTCGAGTCCGGTCGCGCTCCCGAAGACGGCGGCCCGCGCCTCGGCGGCACTCATCGCCGGTGCGATCAGCAGCACCCGTACCGTCACCGCGCCCGTCCCTTCCCCCGCACGCCAGATGGACCCGAGCACGGTACCCGCATCCGGGGACCCGGCCGCTCACACCTCCCCGCGGGCCATCCCGATCAGCCGGTCGAGTACCGCCCCGTTGCTGACCCGCAGCCCGTCGTGCTCCCACTCGTTGGTGACCCACACCCGCACGCCCGGCACCGCATCCGCCGTCGCCAGGGAGTCCGTGCAATCGACGTACATGTCGTCGTGGTACACCGCCGCGTACACCGGCACCCGGTTCGCCGCCAGCCGCCGCGGATCGTAGAGGTCCGGCCAGTCCTTGCGCTCCGCCAGCAGGTGCGCGGTCTGCCGCAGCGGCCGCAGGACCGGGTCCTGGTCGAAGTGCCAGGGGTAGCACATCTCGCCGGTGAAGAGGAACGGGTCGTCCGCCTGTCCCTCCCAGGTGAACTGCGGGAACTCCGCCCGTACCCGCTGCGCCGCCCACCCCGTCGGCTCATTGCCCGCCGACCGCTGGGCGTAGATGGACTCCTGCAGCAGCGCGTACAGCGGATGCGCGGCGAAGGAGAGGCGCCGGGCGGCCTCTGCGAGGAAGGCGTCGGCGAGCTCGTGCGTGCCCGGGACCCAGGCGTTCTCCAGCAGATAGTGCAGCTCGTCCGAGCCGTTGCCGGAGCCCAGCGCCAGCCCCAGCGACTGGAAGGACTCCACCGTCAGCCGTGCCCCGTTCGGCAGCGTCACATCCTGTTCGCGCAGGTGGGCGGCGATACGGCGGGCGGCGTCCTGGTCGCCGGGGTAGCGGGCGTAATGTGCCTCGTTTTTCGCCTCGACCCTCGGGTACGCCGCCCGGTACACGTGCTCGGCCGTGGACCGGAGCCCGGGCAGGCCGCCCGTGATGAACGCCTCGCGGACGTGCTGCGGCGCGTACGACAGATAGGTCATGACGCAGAAGCCGCCGAAGCTCTGCCCCAGCACCGACCAGCTGCCGCTCGGGCCCACCACCCGCTTCCGCAGCGCCTCCGCGTCCCGCACGATCGTGTCGGCGCGGAAGTGCGACAGACACTCCGCCTGCACCTCCGGGGTGCCGCGCTGCGGCAGGGTCTGCCTGGTCAGCGGAGTGGAGCGGCCGGTGCCGCGCTGGTCGAGCAGAAGGACGCGGTAGTCCTTCAGCGCCCGCTTCAGCCACCCGGACGTCCCCAGCGGACGGTGCGCCGCCATGCCGGGGCCGCCCTGCAGGAACAGCAGCCACGGCAGCCCGCTGTCCCGCTCCCGCCCCGCGGCGACGGCCTCGCGGGCGTAGAGCTGGATGCGCTCGCCGCCGGGGGCGTCGTAGTCCAGCGGGACATCGAAGGTGTGGTCGGTGAGGACAACGCCGGGCTGCCGGATGACGATCGCGGACATGCTCTCACCGTAGCCGCGGGCGCCGGAGGCGGCATGATGCGGACCATGGATGCGCCCTCCGTTACGTCCGTCCAGGTGCCCGTCACCGTCCGGGACCTGCGCCATGCCGACCTACCGGGGTGCGGCTGGTCGGGTTCCGCGCTGCATGTGCGGCACATCGGCGACGCCCTCGACCGGGCCGCGGCCGGTGAGGCCGACTACGTCGCGCTGTGCCCGCCCTCCGGCCTCCCGGTCGCCATCGGCGGCGTGGACTACGCGCCTCGCCCGGACGCCGGCACCCTGTGGCAGCTCGCCGTACACCCGGCGCTGCAGTCCTGCGGCCTCGGCACCCTCCTCGTCAACGCCCTGGAGGAACGCGCCCGGGCCCGCGGCCGCGCCTGGGCCGTACTCGGCGTCGAGGAGGCCAACCCGCGCGCCCGCGCGCTGTACGAGCGGCTGGGCTACGTGGCGTACGGGAGCGAGCCCGACGCCTGGGACGAACTCGGGCCTGACGGGGCCGTGCGGCGCCACGAGACGATGTGCACGCTGCTGCGCAAGCCGCTCTCCTGAGCCGGCACCGCGCCGGCCCAGCCGGGATCGCTGCCCGGTTGCTGCTCAGTTCCTGCTCAGCGGGGAGCCGTTGCGTTCTCCTCCAGCCGCAGCTGTCCCGTCTCCACCGCCCACAGCAGCTCGGTGAGCCGCTCCGTCGCCCGCGTCAGATGCCGCCGGTACGTGGAGAACGGCAGGCCGAGCAGCTCCGCCGCGGCCTCCTGCGTCGGCGCCGGGCGCAGGAACGTGCGATCCAGAGCGCGCAGTTGGGCGGCGGCACGCGGCTCGTCGCCGAGCCGGTCCGCGGCGGCGGTGAGGGTGGCGCGCAGCCGGTCCGCCACGCCGCCGCTGCCGCCGGCGGCGAGGCGGGTGCCGGTCAGCGGGTTGGCGCCGAGCCGGTCGGGCCGGTGCAGATCACGCAGCGCGGCCCGTACCGCCGCGGCGAACCGGTCGCGGCCCAGCGGCGGCGGTCGCAGTGCCTCCGGTGGCGGCGGGCCGCCCGCGCCGGTGAGCTCGCGCTCGGCCATGAACTCCAGCCAGTTCTCCACCGGGCAGCGGCGCCAGTCGATCGCGAAGACGGTGTACTCCAGGTCGCCGAGCGGCACCGGGAACTCGTGCGTCAGCGCCAGATAGCCGAACGACGGCCGCCAGAATTCCGGATCGAGCATCGGGCAGAACGACCAGGCCAGCGGCCGGGTCAGCCACGACATCGCGCACCCCACACAGCCGGCCAGCACCCCGTACGCATCCCGCTGATGCGCCACCGCCCCCGACGCGAAGCGGGTGATGCTGATCTCCTCACCGTCCCGCACCGGCGACAGCCGCTCCGCCTCCGCCAGCACCTGCTCCACCACCGGGTCGGCGACCGGCGGCTCGGCCCCGGCCGGGCAGATCAGCTCGTATGTGAACCCCGCGATGCCCGCCGGCGACCGCACCACCATCAGGTGCTGCGGCGCCGCCTTGAGCCAGCGGGCCGCCAGCTCCACGCTCTGCGGCCCCTCGAACCGCTCCAGGATCTCCAGCACCTGGCGGTGATCCTCGGGCCGCGCCGGGGCGACCGTCGGCGAGCCCTGGTCCCGCAGGGCCCACAGCGAGCGGCCGAGCGGGCCACGGCGGTGCATGTACAGCTTCTGGTGCGCCCAGAGCCTCCGGTCCGAGCCGCCGCGGCGCAGCTCGGCGGTGGCGTGGACGTGCACGATGCTGTTGACGCGGCGGCAGGTTTCCGGGGAGCGGCGGCGCAGGTCGGCGTCGAGGAGGTCGCGGACCAGGTCGTGCGGGTAGAGGCCGTCGGCACCGCGGGTGATGTACGGCTGCGCCTCCAGCCACGCCCACACCTCCTGCGCCTGGTCGCCGACGGCGCTGCGCAGCAGATCCTCGGTGGTCAGCCAGGCCGACGCGCACAGCGCCCGGCCGAGCTCGTGCGCCTCGCCCGGCGCCTCTCCGACGAGCTGCTCGACCAGCACCGCGACCAGGTCGGG
Organism: Streptomyces boninensis; assembly: GCF_048572725.1. Taxonomy (NCBI): domain Bacteria; kingdom Bacillati; phylum Actinomycetota; class Actinomycetes; order Kitasatosporales; family Streptomycetaceae; genus Streptomyces; species Streptomyces boninensis. Next base: position 1,839,132 of record NZ_CP183837.1, on the reverse strand, counting down.
CGCGTCGGCGAGGCCTGCGGGCACGTTCTCCGAGCCGGCCGCGTCGGCCAGCAGCGCCAGCGTCAGCGGATGCCCCTTGCCGAGCGCGGCGAGGTGCGGGCCGAGCCCCTCGGGTACCCCGGCGAGCGCCAGCAGCCGCAGGCTCTCCGCCTCGCTCAGCGGCGCGAGCGGGAGCAGCGCGGCGAGCTCCCGCCACGCCGGGTCGGCACGCCAGGACGGTCCCGGCGGCGTCCGGCCGAGGAACACGGCGACCGTGTCGGCGGGCAGTCCGGGCAGCAGCTCGTCGCGGATCCAGTCGTCGATGGCGGCCAGCTGCTCGTACCCGTCGAGCAGCAGCACCCGGCCGCCGGTGGCGCCCGCCTTCTCCTCCGCGGCTTTCAGCGCATACCGGAATCCCTCCGGCGTGCAGTCGACGTCCCGCCCGTCGACGGCGACCGGAATCCGCCCGCGGGCGCGGGCCTGCCGCCGGAACTGCTGCAGCAGGGCGGTCTTCCCGATGCCGCCAGGGCCGTGCACATATAAGACGCGCCGCGGCGTCTCCCCCGAGAGCGCGGATGTGAAGGCGGCGAGCTCGTGCTCCCGTCCGACGAAGCCGCGACTACGGGCGGCGTCGATCGCGCCGCCCAGGTCATTGCTCATGACGTCCCCCTGGACGAGTCCCTTGCGGACCCACATGGCCCCCACCATCCCAGGAATATCCGCTTCCGCCTCGTGGTTTGCGCTGGCATGCGAGTAGAGATCTGGTCCGACATCGCCTGTCCCTGGTGCTACATCGGAAAGGCCCGCTTCGAGAAGGGGCTCGCCGCCTTTGCCGGGCGGGAGGGCGTCGAGGTGGTGCACCGGTCCTTTGAGCTCGATCCGAAGGCTGAGCCGATCGGGGATGAGCTGGTGACCGAGATGCTCGCCCGGAAGTACGGCGTCAGCCGGCAGGAGGCCGCGGGCATGGAGGAGCGGGTCGCCGAGAACGCCAGGTCGGAGGGGCTCGGCTATCGCACCGGGCGGCGCGGGGGCAGCACCTTCGACCTGCACCGGCTGCTGCAGCTCGCCAAGGCGCGCGGGCGTCATGCGGAGCTGCTCGATGCTTTCTACGCGGCGAATTTCGCCGATGCCGAGCACCTCGGCGACCCGGACATCCTCGTCCGTATCGCCTCCGCCGCCGGCCTCGACGCCGACGAGGCGCGCAAGGTCCTCGACGACCCGGCCGCCTACGCCGACGACGTCCGCGCCGACGAGCGCGAGGCCGCGGAGCTCGGCATCAGCGCGGTGCCGTTCTTCGTGATCGACCGCAAGTACGGCGTCTCCGGCGGCCAGCCCGCCGAGGTCTTCACGCAGGCGCTGCAGCAGGCGGCGGCCGAGTAGCCGACGTCCGCAAGCGCCTCCGCACGCACCTCCGCAAGCGCCTCCGTAAGGTACGTCCCCATGGACGCCCTGATCAGCACCGAATTCCGCCCGAAGGTCACCCACCTCGACACCGCCGCCACCGGCCTGCTCCCGGCCCGCGCCGCCGCCGCCCTCCGCGAGGGCGTCGACGCGCTCACCGGGGCCCGGCCGCTCGGAGCCAGTCAGCATGAGGCCGTCGCCGCCGCGCGCAGCGCCTTCGCGCGGATCGAGGAGGTGCCGGAGGAGTGGGTGTCCGTGGGGAGTTCGGTGTCGATCCATGTCGGGATCGTCGCGGAGGCGCTTCCCGCGGGCGCCGAAGTGCTGCTCCCCGAGGGCGACTTCAGCTCACTCGTCACGCCCTTTCTGATACGCCGTGACCTGCGCGTGCGCGCCGTACCCGCCGACCGGATCGCGGACGAGGTGCGGCCGGGCACCGACCTGGTCGCCGTCAGCTCCGTGCAGTTCGACAGCGGCCGGATCGTCGACCTCGACGCGGTCAGGGAAGCGGCCCGTACGCACAACGCCCGCACCCTCATCGACACCACCCAGGGCGTCGGCTGGCGCCCGCCCGTGGCGGCGGACTTCGATGTCACCGTGTGCGGCGCGTACAAGTGGCTGATGCATCCGCGCGGCGGCTCGTACCTCACCGCCTCCGAGGAGGCGCGGGAGTGGCTGCGGCCGCTCTTCGCGAGCTGGATGGCCGCCGCGGACCCGGGGGCGAGCGTGGCCGGGGGAGTGCGCGAGCTGGCGCCGACCGCCCGCCGCTATGACCAGAGCCCGCCGTTCCTGCCGTACATCGCCGGACAGCACACCCTCGCCCTCATCGAGGAACTCGGCGGCCCCGGGCGCATCGGCGCCCACAACACCGCCCTGGCGGACCGCTTCCGCGCCGGGCTCGTGGACCTCGGATACGAGCCCGCCCCCGCGCCCGGCTCGGCGATCGTGAGCCTCCCGGGCCGCGCGGATCTGGTGGAGCGGCTGAAGGCGGCCGGCATCGTCGCCTCCGCCCGCGGTGGCCTGCGCGTCGCCTTCCACCTCTACAACACCGAAGCGGACGCCGACCGCACCCTCCAGGTGCTGGCCGACGCCCGCTCCGACTAGACAGGGCTCCAGGCGGCGGAGCCGCAAATTGTCACAGCACCGGCGTGAAGTCCCGCGCACCAATGAACTCCGGCCGCCGGATCGGCGCCGCGAACGGCTCCACCGCAGTGTTCTCCACGCTGTTGAAGACGATGAAGACATTGCTGCGCGGGTACGGCGTGATGTTGTCGCCGGAGCCGTGCATCGCGTTGCAGTCGAACCAGGTCGCCGAGCCGGGGGCGCCGGTGAAGAGCTTGATGCCGTGCGCATCAGCCATCTTCATCAGCGCCTCGTCGGACGGCGTGCCCGCGTCCTGCATCTGCAGCGACTTTTTGTAGTTGTCCCTCGGAGTTTCCCCCGCACACCCGAGGAATGATTTGTGCGACCCCGGCATGATCATGAGGCCGCCGTTGGTTTCGTAGTTCTCGGTGAGCGCGATCGAGACCGAGACGGTGCGCATGTTCGGCAGGCCGTCCTCGGCGTGCCAGGTCTCGAAGTCCGAGTGCCAGTAGAAACCGGTGGCCCCGAAGCCGGGCTTGACGTTGATCCGGGACTGGTGGACGTAGACGTCCGAGCCCAGGATCTGGCGGGCCCGCTCCAGCACCCGCTCGTCGCGGACGAGGCCCGCGAACACCTCACTGATCTTGTGCACCTCGAAGACGGTGCGCACGTCCTGGGATTGCTTTTCGACGATGGAGCGCTCGTCGGCGCGGATCCCAGGGTCGGAGACGAGTCGGTCGAGTTCGGCCTTGTAGATGTCGACCTCGTCCGGGGTGATGAGCTGGTCCATCGCCATGAAGCCGTTGCGCTCGTACGCCTCCAGCTCCCACGGGTGGATCGGTCCCTCCGCGTCGGGCCCGGACCAGACGACCGGGTCCTGGCGGGGGGTGTTCACCTCGGTTGCGCCACGTGTCGGATAGAGATCTGTCACGGTGGCCGTGGGCATGGTGGTTCAGTCCTCCTCAGTCAGCAGTGGATACACGCCGTTCTCGTCGTGGTCCTCGCGCCCCGTGACCGGCGGGTTGAAGACGCACAGGCAGCGGAAGTCTTCCTTGATCCGCATGGTGTGCTTCTCGTGCCCGTTGAGCAGGTACATCACGCCGGGCGTGATGCGGTGCTTCTCTCCGGTCTCGTCGTTGGTGAGCTCCGCTTCTCCCTCGATGCAGACGACGGCCTCGATGTGGTTGGCGTACCACATCGAAGTCTCGGTACCCGCATAGAGCGTGGTCTCGTGCAGGGAGAAGCCGACCTTCTCCTTGGCGAGAACGAGTCGCTTGCTCTCCCAGGTTCCGGACGCGGCCTTGACGTGCCGGTCCGTGCCCTCGATGTCCTTGAACGATCGGACGATCACGGTGTTTTCTTACCTTTCTTCTTTCGTGCCCCCGGGCCGGCCCCGTGGTGTCGGGGCCGGCCCGGAAGTCTTACTGAAGACTGTGCCTGTCAGGCGGTCTCACGGATAGCCCGCGCGAGGGTCCGCAGCCCCTCGTCGAGCTCGTCGGGCGTGGTGGTCAGCGCCGGCAGCAGCTTGACGACCTCGCTCTCCGGACCGGAGGTCTCGATGATGAGACCGAGGTCGAAGGCGCGCCGGGCGATCTTGTTGGCGCGCGTCTTGTCCTCGAACTCCACGCCCCAGGCCATGCCCCGGCCGCGGTAGGACGCGCCCGAGTGCTCGGCGCAGATGGTGCGCAGCGCGGCCTCGATCTGGTTGCCGCGCTCGATGGTCTGCTTCTCCATCTGCCCGTCGGCCCAGTACGTGTCCAGGGTCGCGGTCGCGGTCACGAAGGCCGGGTTGTTGCCGCGGAAGGTGCCGTTGTGCTCGCCCGGCTCCCACACGTCCAGCTCCGGCTTGAAGAGCGTCAGCGACATCGGCAGGCCGTAACCGCTGATGGACTTCGACAGGGTGACGATGTCCGGCGTGATGCCCGCCTCCTCGAAGGAGAAGAACCCGCCGGTGCGGCCGCAGCCCATCTGGATGTCGTCGACGATCAGCAGCATGTCCCAGCGCTTGCAGACGTCGGCGAGCTTGCGCAGCCACTCGGCGCTGGCGACGTTGATGCCGCCCTCGCCCTGGATGGTCTCGACGATGACCGCCGCCGGCTGGTTGAGGCCGGAGCCGGAGTCCTCCAGCAGCCGCTCGAACCAGATGAAGTCCGGGGTCTGCCCGTCGAGGTAGTTGTCGAACGGCATCGGGGTGCCGTGGACGAGGGGGATGCCCGCGCCCGCCCGCTTGAAGGCGTTGCCGGTGACGGCCAGGGAGCCGAGCGACATGCCGTGGAAGGCGTTGGTGAAGGAGATGACCGACTCGCGGCCCTTCACCTTGCGGGCCAGCTTCAGCGCGGCCTCGACGGCGTTGGTGCCTGTCGGGCCCGGGAACATGACCTTGTACGGCAGGTCACGCGGCCGCAGGATCACGTCCTGGAAGGTCTCCAGGAAGGCGCGCTTGGCGGTGGTGCCCATGTCGAGGCCGTGGGTGATGCCGTCGCGCTCGATGTAGTCGATCAGCGCGCGTTTCAGCACCGGGTTGTTGTGGCCGTAGTTCAGGGATCCGGCGCCGGCGAAGAAGTCGAGGTAGGTGTGGCCGTCCTCGTCGTACAGATAGCTGCCCTGGGCCCGGTCGAAGACCGTGGGCCAGCCACGGCAGTAGCTGCGCACCTCCGACTCCAGGGTCTCGAAGACGCTCAGGTCCGGCTGGGTGATGGTCACAGCGAATCGCTCCTGTTTCACAGAAGAGGGTGAAGTGGGGGGTTGGCTTCGGATGGCTTGCGGTTGGTCAGTCCGTCAGCGGGCCAATGGTGTAGAGCAGCTCCGGCTCGTGCTCGCCGCCCTCGGGGAAGACCTCCCCGGGGAAGAGCACCTCGCGGTCCACGCCGGCGCCGTGGCGGCGGGCGAAGGAGCGGAAGAGCCGGTCGGACGCGGTGTTGTCCGGCGTGATGGTGGTCTCCAGGCGGGTGACGCCGTGCGCGGCGCGCACCTTCGCGTCGAGCCCGTCGAGCAGCTTGCCGGCGAGGCCGCGTCCCTGATGGGTGGCGTCGACGGCCACCTGCCATACGACAAGGGTGTCCTGGCGGTCCGGGCGTATGTAGCCGGTGACGAAGCCGACCGGCTCGCCGCCCGCGCCGCGGGCCACAATGGACGTTGCCGCGAAGTCGCGACACCACAGCAGGTAGCTGTAGGAGGAGTTGAGATCCAGGGTTCTGGAGTCGCGGGCGATCCGCCAGATCGCGGCTCCGTCTTCCACCCGGGGCGTGTCGAGTGCCGTCTCCTCCGTGCTTTCCGAATTGCTCTCTGTCGGTCCTGCTAGGTCTGCTTGTGCGGCAGTCATGCGGATTAAATTTACCGAGGAGAAATGCAAAACGCACGTCTCGAAGGTCTTACACTGATCGTTCGAGTGTGTTATGGCGCAGGTCGCGAAGTGTCCGTTCTGCCCGGGTATTACTGGACGAAACGGACACCCTGTGGAGTGAGTCACACCTTGTAAATTGGATGCAGAATCTTGGTGTTTAAGCTCTGGGAATCGGGGCAGAAGAAAAACGGCGGAATGCACCCTGAATTCCTTACTTAAATGCGCCGCCAATTCACTCCGCGTGACGATTGCACGCCCCCGGTCGCCGGTATGCCACCTTCCGCGGCCTAGGCTGCCCCCTATGAGCGATGGCGCGGTGCTGCACGTACGTGGCCGGGTGCTGACCGGTCCCGGGGACGAGGATGTACGGGACGAGCTGTGGGTGCTGGACGGCCGCATCACCTTCCGCCGCCCGGTCGGCGACTACGACGTCACCGAGATCGACGGCTGGGTGCTGCCGGGCCTCGTCGACGCCCACTGCCACGTCGGCCTCGACGCCCACGGCGCCGTCGACGAGGTCACCAGCGAGAAGCAGGCGGTGACCGACCGCGACATCGGCGCGCTGCTGCTGCGCGACGCCGGATCCCCCGCCGACACCCGCTGGATCGACGACCGCGAGGACCTGCCCCGCATCATCCGCGCGGGCCGGCACATCGCCCGTACCAAGCGCTACATCCGCAACTACGCACACGAGATCGAGCCGGAAGACCTCGTCGCGTACGTCCGCCAGGAGGCCCGCCGCGGCGACGGCTGGGTGAAGCTGGTCGGCGACTGGCTGGACCGCGGGACGGGCGACCTGGCCTTCTGCTGGCCCGCCGGGGTCGTCCAGGACGCCATCGCCGAGGCCCACCGGCACGGCGCCCGCGTCACCGCGCACTGCTTCGCCGAGGAGTCCCTCGCGCCGCTGGTGGAGGCGGGCATCGACTGCATTGAGCACGCCACCGGGCTCACCGAGGACCTGATCCCGCTCTTCGCCGAGCGCGGCGTCGCCATCGTGCCGACGCTGGTCAACATCGCCACCTTCCCGGCGATCGCGGCGGGCGGCGAGGCCAAGTTCCCGCGCTGGGCGGAGCACATGCGCAGGCTGCACGAGCGCCGCTACGAGACCGTGCGGTCCGCGTACGAGGCGGGGGTCCCCGTGTACGCGGGCACGGACGCGGGCGGCGGCCTCGCGCACGGCCTGGTTGCACAGGAAGTAGCCGAACTGGTGGCCGCAGGGCTCCCCGCGCGCGCCGCCCTGTCGGCCGCCTCGTGGGGCGCGCGGGAGTGGCTCGGGCGCCCCGGGATTGACGAGGGAGTGTCCGCGGACTTCGTGGTGTACGAGTCGGATCCGCGGGATGACGTGCGAGTTCTGGGGGCGCCGAGGCGAATTGTGCTGCGCGGGAAGGTAGTTGGCTGAAGAGCCTAAAACCACCCGATGGGGTGAATGGACGCTGAGTTGTCACGGCGTCACCCTTAGTGCGTAAACATGGCGGGGACATTGACCAGTTGAACGTTCGAGAGGTCCCGCCTTGAACAGCACCGCCGTCGCCCTCACGGCCCGCCGCACCGCCACCATCCTCGCCGCCACCGCGCTCATCGGCGCCTCGGCCCCCGTCCTTGCCCACGCGACCGGCGGCGGTGATACGGGCTCGGGTGACGGGCGCGCGTCCGCCGCGGTGCTGCGGAGCGAGCTCGACGTATCGCTGCTGAACAAGACCATCAATGTCCCGCTGCGGGCCACTCTCAACGAGGTGCACGCGCCCAAGGCCGCCGAGAAGACCGCGCTGACCCTCAGCCTCGACGGCGTCAACAAGGGGCGGCCTTTCCAGATGCTGGGCGCCGATGTGGCCACGGCGAAGGCCTCCTCCGACAAGCACAAGGCGGAGGCGATGTCCCGCCTCGCGCGCGCCAAAGTGCATGTGCCCGGGCTGCCCGCGCTGTCGCTGATCGAGGTCGGGGCCGTCACGTCCACGGCGGTCTGCGCCGCGGGCGAAAAGCCCGTGGCGGACTCCAAGTTGGTCGGCCCGGTGCGCATCCTCGGCAAGAAGCTCAATGTCACGGCAGGCGGCCCGCCCGCCAAGGTGACCGTGCCCGGCGTAGGCGAGGTCACGCTCGGCTTCTCCCAGACCCACACGACCGACCGGGACGCGACGGCGGCGGCCCTGAAGCTGACCGTGTCCGTCAACCCGCTCAAGCTCAACGTGGCCGAAGTCGAGGGCGAGATCGCCCTGGTGGAGGCCAGCTGCCACGCGCCGTCGGCGCCGAAGGGCCACAGCGGCCGCACCCTGCCCGCGCCCGTGGAGAAGCCCGCCGAGAAGGACGTCAAGGCGCAGGGCGCCGCGGCCCCGGCCAAGCCGGGCGCGAACCTCGCGGAGACCGGCGGCGACAGCAACACCCCGTACCTGATCGGCGGCGCGGCCATCCTGGTCGGCGCGGGCCTCGGCTCCCTCGCGCTGGCGCGGCGGCGGGCGGGCCGCTGAGCGGCTCCGCCGCGGACGGGCGCCGCCGCGGACGGGCGCTGCCGAAAATGCCGGGGCTCCGCCCCGGACCCCGCATGGCTTCGCGCCGGGGGTCCGGGGCGGAGCCCCGGCATGTCGCCTACTTGACGATCAGATAGATCCCGTACGCCACCACCGCGGCACACACCGCGAAGCACACCATCGCGCCCGCCCGCGCCCCGCCCGAGGGCGCCGCGGCCTCGCCGCCCTCCGGGGCGGCCTTGCGCGCCGTGCCGATGATGCCGAGCGTGAAGACGCCCACGATGCCCACGGTGACGACGAGGCTGACGCCGAAGACCTCGCCCAGTGCGGCCCAGTCGATGCTCATGTTCCGTATTCCTTTCGAGCGGGCCGTCAGGCCGTGGCCCGGCTGGCCGCCGTCGTGCCGGTCGGGGCGGCGGGCGCCGGGATGGTGACCGGGTCGACCGGCGCGTCGGCGTCGGCATGGACCTCATTGACGTTCGTGTGGTCCACCGCATTGCGGCGGGAGGCCGCCCAGATCGCGGCGCAGGCGGCGATGCCGAGCACGGCCACCACGACCACACCCCAGTCGCCCTGCCCGGCGAGGAACGCCGCGGCCCCCGCGACCAGACCCGCGGCCGGCAGCGTAAGACCCCAGGCGGCGACCATCCGGGAGGCCGTCGACCAGCGCACCACGCCGCCCTTCTTGCCCACGCCCGCGCCCAGGATCGAGCCGGAGCAGACCTGCGTCGTGGAGAGCGCGAAGCCCAGGTGCGAGGAGGCGAGGATGACCGTGGCCGAGCTGGTCTGCGCGGCGAAGCCCTGCGGGGGCTGGATGTCGGTCAGGCCCTTGCCCATGGTGCGGATGATCCGCCAGCCGCCCAGGTACGTACCCAGCGCGATGGCCACCGCGGCCGAGACGATGACCCACATGGGCGGGTCCGAGTTGGGCGCCACCACGCCACCGGTGATCAGCGCCAGGGTGATCACACCCATGGTCTTCTGCGCGTCATTGGTGCCGTGCGCCAGCGAGACGAGGGCGCCGGAGGCGATCTGCCCGGCGCGGTAGCCCTTGGCGGTGTCCTCCGGGTGGCGGTTCTTGCCCAGCCGGTACGTGAGCCGGGTCGCCGCCATCGCCGCGATGCCCGCCACCAGCGGGGCGGCGATCGCCGGGATGAGGACCTTCATCACGATCGCGTCCGCGTGGATGCCGCTCCAGCCGACCGACACCAGCGTGGCGCCGATCAGGCCGCCGAAGAGCGCGTGCGAGGAGCTGGAGGGAAGCCCGGCGAGCCAGGTGAGCAGATTCCACACGATGGCACCGACCAGCCCGGCAAAGATCACTTCGGGCTTGATACCGGCCCCTTCGTCGATGATGCCGCCGGAGATGGTCTTGGCCACTTCCACCGAGAGGAAGGCGCCGACGAGGTTGAGAACCGCGGACATCGCCACCGCTGTCTTGGGCTTGAGAGCCCCGGTGGAGATCGTGGTGGCCATGGCGTTGGCCGTGTCGTGGAACCCGTTCGTGAAGTCGAACACCAGGGCCGTGACGATCACGACTCCGATGAGGAGAGTGAGGTGTTCCATGTACCCAGCAATCCACTCGAACGTAAGGGGGCGAGTGGAACGTAGGAAGCCAGAGTGAACGGAAGATGAACTAGGCCGGTCCGCGTGATGACACCGTCGAACGGATAAGGGCAAGAGGCCCTTGAGTGCGCCTCCGAAAGCCCTGCCGAGTGTGAATGACCATGAACCTATCGTGAAGCGGAATGAGGGATCGAGTTGCGCGAAGCGTGGCTGGAGCTGGCGGCGACGGCACGGCGGATGACCGAGGACGCCCTGGTCGTAGGCACATCGGGCAATGTCTCGGTGCGCGTCGGCGACGACCGGGTGCTGGTGACGCCGAGCGGCGTCCCGTACGAGGCGCTGGCGACCACCGACCCCGTCGCGGTGAACCTGGCCGGACAGCAGGTGAACGGGAAGCTCAAGCCGACAAGTGAGCTCCCGTTGCACCTCTCCATCTACGCGAGCACGCCCGCGCGCGCCGTCGTCCACACGCACGCCGTCCACGCGACGGCCGTCTCGACGCTCGTGGACGAGGTCCCGCCGATCCACTACATGACGGCGGCGCTGGGCGGGGTGGTGCGGGTGGCGCCGTACGCCCTGTACGGGACGGAGGAACTGGCGCGGGGGATGGCCGCGGCGCTGGCGGACCGCACGGGGTGCCTGCTCCGTAACCACGGCACGATCGTGTACGGCGACACGCTGGCGGAGGCGTACGACCGGACCGCCCAGCTGGAGTGGATGTGCCGGGTCTGGCTGACGGCGCGGTCGGCGGGGGTGGGGGAGCCGGCGCTGCTGACGGAGGCGCAGGTGGCGGCGGCGGGGGAGAAGCTGCGGGGGTACGGGCAGCGCTGACGCGCTGGCCAGTGCGGCTGGCGTGCTGGTCAGAGCAGCGGGCGTGCTGGTCAGAGCAGCGGCGTCAGGAACCTGCGCAGCGTCTCCTCGTACGCCGCCGGATCCACGTTCCACAGCGCCGCGTGCCGCCCGCCGGCGACAGGATGCAGCGTCGCCAGGTCGGGCGAGCCCGCCACCAGCGCCCGCGAACCGGCCCAGTCCGCGACCGTATCGCCGGGCCCGTGGATGACGAGCGTCGGCACGGCCGGGAGCGCGGGCCGCACGGGCTCGTCGTACGAGTCGAGCCCCGTGCGCGCCTCGGCCGACAGCTCGGCGAGCCGGGCCAGCGCCCGCGGCAGCCCCCGCTCCGCGGCGAGCGCGCGCACCGCCGCGCGCCAGTCGAGCACGGGGGAGTCCAGCACCAGCCCGGAGACGTACTCCTTCACCGCCGACCGCTCGGCGGCGAACAGCGCCATCGTGGCCCCGGTCGACCACCCGTACAGCACCACATGCCGCGCCCCCTGCCCCAGCGCGTACCGCACCGCCGCGTCGAGGTCGCGCCACTCGTCGTGCCCGAAGCGGACGACGGCGTCGGGCGCGCCCGGGTCGCCGCGATAGCCGAGCGCCAGGACCGGGAGGCCGGTGCGGTGGAGGGCGGGGAGGACGTTGAACACCTGCTCACGGCTGGCCCCGAGACCGTGCGCGGCGATCACCCAGGTGGTGCGGGTGGCGGGCACGAACCAGGCGGGGAGGGTGCCCGCCTCGCTGGGGATCTCGACGTCCGAGTAGGTGAGGCCGAGGGCGGCGGGGGTGCCGGTGTGGAGCTGCGGGGTGAGGCGGAGCCGGGCGCCGGGGCGGAGGCCGGGGCCGGCCTCGTCGAGGTGGCGGACGATGCGGAGGGGGTCGGCGCTGCCCGGGTCGGAGTGACTCGGCTCGGAGTGACTCGGGTCGGAGTGGCCCGGGCGGGAGCCGCCCGGGTCCGCGTCGCCGATCGGAGGGCCGACCACGCCCTGGGTGCCGTCCGGGCCGGCGAGGGCGTAGGTCCCGGGGAGTTCGGCGGCGGGCGTGCGGCCGAGGGTGACGCGGCCGCCGCCCACGCGGTCGCCGGCCACGCCCAGGACGGTGACGTCCGCGTCGCCGAATCCGGCGGGTCGGTCGCCGGCGAGTGCGGCGCCCGCACCGTAACGCCCTGCCGCGATGGCGAGTCCCGCGGCGCCCAGCAGCGCGGCACCGGCGACCGCTGCGGCGCCGCCGAGACCGTTCGAACGGCGGGGCGGCGCGGGGGCGTCCCAGACGACGCGGGGCACGGCCGGGGCCAGGGCTTTTCGGGATCCGGCCGTACGGGATCCGCGCCGCCGCGGCGGCTGTGCCTGCGCGTTGGCGCCGCCGCCGAGCCAGCCGGCCGCGGCGGCACCCAGGACGGTGGTCGCGGCCGCAGCCGCACGCAAAGGGCGCATCGCCCTTCATTGTCGGAGGAGTTTCGCCCTCCGGCCAGTCAGGCACCCGCACCGGTGTACCTCGGCATGGTCGGTGATCGCCGCGACCGGTACGGTGTGCGATCGACCAAGACCGAAGAGGGGACCGCATGCCCGGGGCGCCGCCGGCACCGACGGACGGGAACGAGTTTCACGGCTACACGCTGCTCCGTCGGCTCGGCTCGGCTCCGGCGGGATGGGTGTCGTCTACCTCGCCACCCGCCCCGACCTCCCCCACCCGGTGGCGCTGAAGGTGATGCGGCCCGAGCTCGCCGACGATCGCGCCTTCCGGGCGCGCTTCACCCGGGAGATCGCGGCGGTGCGGGCCGTACAAGGGCTGCACACCGCGCGTATCATCGACGCCGGGACGGCCGAGGGACGCCCGTACCTCGTCACCGAGCACATCGAGGGCCCGCCCCTCTCCGAGGCGATCGCATCGCGCCCACTCGGGTCCGGGGAGGTCCGGCAACTGGCCCGGTCGCTCGCCGTGGCCCTCTCCGACATCCATGACGCCGGGATCGTCCACCGGGACCTGAAGCCGGCCAATGTGCTCATGGGGCGCGACGGGATCAAGGTCATCGACTTCGGCATCGCGCAGATCGCGGATGCCTCCACGATGCTGACGGGGACGGGGGCCGCGATCGGCACGGCGGGGTACATGGCGCCGGAGCAGGTGCGGGGGACGCCGGGGCCGGCGACGGATGTGTTCGCCTGGGCGGTGACGGTCGCGCATGCGGCGAGCGGGAGGCCGCCGTTCGGTACGGGGCCGACTGACGCGGTGATCTACCGCATCCTGCACGAGGAGCCGGACGCGGGTGCGCTGCCACCGGGGCTGGTGGAGCCGGTCCATGCCGCGCTCGCGAAGGACCCGTCGGCTCGGCCGACGGCCGCGCAGCTCATAGCGATGCTTGACGGCCGGCTGACCGCACCCGCCGTCGAACCGCGCACCGCACCGCTGCCGCCCCCGCCTCCCACCGCCGCCACCCAGCCGCCTGCCCCGCGCCGAAGCGGCGCCCGGCGATGGGTGTTCCGACTCCTGACGATCGCCGTCATCTTGGCCGTGATCAGGGGAATCGTCGCGCTGGCCGGCGCCGAAGACACCGGCGGCGATGACGCCGAGCAGCCCCCCTCCGGCGGGCCCACCAACTCCGCAACAGCCACCGCGGCCGACCGCGTGCACTACAACCCCTTCAAGGCCGGCCACAAGATCCTCCGCCACGCCCACGGCTCCTGCACCAGCCCCTCAGCTGTCGCCCCCACCCGAGCCGACGCGTACTCCTGCTCCGGCACCCTGGACGACCCGCCGGTGGCGGAGATGGACCCGCAGGTCGAACTCGACCCCTGCTTCGCCCCGCCCGACCGCGCGGGCGCCCTGCTGTGCCCGGACACGGTGGAGGTGAGCGCCGACGGCTTCAGCTTCAAGCGCGTCATCCAGTTCGAGCCGACCGAGGCCATGCCGGACCCGGCCCCGGAACCGTCCCCGACCGACGGCGGCTTCTACCCCATCGGCGTACAGCTCAAGGACGGCAACCACTGCCACACCGACCCCTCGGCAACCACAGAGGACGGCCCCCGCGAACTGACCATGCCCTGCGCCGGCGGCTTCGTCACGGTGAACCTGGACGACCCGCTGACCGGCTGGACGGGCAAGTACCAGGCACCACAGACCACGAAGAGCCAGGCGGTCACGATGAAGATCGCGAAGGTCTTCGAGTAGACGCAGGAATGCGCGCCCGACCCGCGCGAAACCAAGCCCGTCCGGCGTTTGAGGACGAGCGCCGCCAGGCGCGACAATCCGCGCTCAGCGCGGGCCAGGGACGGAGGCAGCCCGGGGCCTACGCCCCGCCCGTATGCACCTCGAAAGCCGCCCTCCGCACCGCCTTCGCCAACGCCGGATCCGGATGCGCCGCCGCCAGGGCGACGAGCACCTGCACCGTCCGCGGATGCCCGGCCTCCCGGACCTCCCTGAGCAGCTCGGGCACATTGCCCTGGACCGCGGCGTCCAGATGGCTCACCAGCAGCGGCGCCTCACCGTGATCGGCCACCGCCGCCGCCGTGTCCAGCCACAGCCACGTCGCCTCGCGCCGCGTCAGCGCCTCGGGCGCGTCCTCCGGATCCGCGCCCTCCTGCTCGGCCAGCCACAGCACGGCGTACGGCCGCAGCACCGCCTCGCCGCAGGCGGCTCGTACCGCCGACGCCGCGGGCGCGCCGACCACCCGCAGCGCCTCGAAGGCGAGGCCGCGCACCAGCGCGTCGTCGCCGCGGGCGGACTCCAGCAGCTCCGTCACCGCGCCGCCGGTGGGCCGGGCGGCGAGCCAGGCGCGGTACTCCGCGCGTGCGGGGCCCGGCGAAAGCCCCGCGCAGCCGCGCAGCATCTCCGGTGCGGGCTGCTCGATATTGCCGCCGGCGGGGCTCTGCGCGGCGACGCAGATCTGCTCGAGCTTCGTCCACACCGCCCAGTGCCCCAGGGGAGTGAGGGCCGCCTCACGACGCTCCGCGTCGAGGGTGAGCGCACCGACACCGGCCAGCGCGGTCAGCGTCCAGCCCAGCAGCGCGGGAAGCTCGTCATCCGTATCGGAAGCGCCGGGCGCACCATCGCGCAGCTCCGCCACCCGCTGCCGCAGCAGATCGAGCAGCGCCGGCACCCGCATCGGCCCACCGGACAGATGCAGCAGCGCCAGCACCTGCGGCGTCGCCACCACGACCTCCGCGACCGCCGCCGGATCCGCGTCGTCGGCCGCCGGCCGGGCGAACGACCAGGCGTCGAAGAGCGCCACCCAGCCACGCAGCACCGCACTGTCGTCCCGGTCCCAGGCCCGCAGCCGCCAACCGGGCCTGGCCCGCTCGCCATGCAGCTCGATCAGACCCGTCAGCAGCGCGAAGTCCCAGTCCCGCCCGGCATCGGCACCGCCGAAGGCGGCCTCCGCGGCTTTACGGGACGGCGCCGGCGCGGACTCGGCCCCTGCCGCCGAACGGGAGGGCATCCGCCCTGACTCCGCCCACCGCGCCACCCGTACCGCCCCCGCCAGCAGCTCCCGCGCCTGCGCCGCCAGGCGCACCCGCGGGGCGATGCCGTCGGGCACGCGCGGCTGCCGCCGCGTCCGGTGGCGGACCGCCCGCCGGGCGGAGGCGGCGATCTCCCGTGTGGGTTGCCGCGGTACGAGCTGGAGCCTGGGGTCGCGCGATGTGCCGTCCATCACGGAGACAGTCTTCCCCGTGGCTGCCGGAAAGCCCAATCCGGGGGTGGGTTGGCGGTCAGGAAGGGCCGCCACCCGCTCCGCCACCCACTCCGCCACTCCCTCCGCTACCCGCTCAGCGGAAGGTGTCGCACTGGTTCATGTCCCCCGTCTTCAGCCCCTGCGCGAACCACGCCTGCCGCTGCTTGGACGACCCATGCGTCCAGCTCTCCGGATTGACGTACCCCGTCGCCATCTCCTGGATCCGGTCGTCGCCGACCGCGGCCGCCGCGTCCAGCCCGTCGCGGATGTCGTCCTCGGTCAGCTCGGTGATCAGCGGCCGGCCGGTGGTCTTGTCGGGGGTGGTCATGGCGTTACGGGCCCACACCCCCGCGTAGCAGTCGGCCTGCAGCTCGAGCCGGACCGAGTTGCTCGCCGTGCCCTGGCCCGTATTGGGGCCGATGCGGGCGAAGACGCCGGTCAGGTTCTGTACGTGGTGGCCGTACTCGTGGGCGATGACGTACGCCTGGGCGAACGGGCCGCCGCGGGCGCCGAAGCGGCTCTGCAGCTCGTTGAAGAAGCTCAGGTCCAGGTACACGTTCATGTCCGCCGGGCAGTAGAACGGGCCCACCGCCGAGCTCGCGTTGCCGCAGCCGGTGCTGACGGAACGCGAGTAGATCACCGTGTTGGCGTCCTTGTACGTGCCGCCGCGCTTCTGGAACTCGTCCGACCAGTAGTTCTGCAGGCTGTTGGTGATCGCGACGACACGGCAGTCCATCTTGTCGTTGGCGTCCGCGCCGGTACGGCATTCGCTTGCCAGGTCCGCCGTGTCCGTGGCCCGCGGCCCGGGGTCGGGGGTGGCGTCGTTGAAGCCCAGATTGCTCGGGCCCACCCCGAAGAACGCCCCGACCAGCGCCACGATGATCGCGAGCAGCCCGCCACCCTTGACCGCCGTGCCGCGGCCACCGCCGAAGCCGCCTCCGCCGCGGCGCACGTCCCGTACCTGTGAAGGATCCAGGCCGGCCTTGTCGTCGAACTGCATAGGGATGAGTATGGTCGAAATCGCTCATACCCGCCCTTTACGGGCATGGCCCTGGCAGCTAATTGGGTTGCGGCCCCCCGTAGACTGGCCGCATGGCCATTCTCCTCGTGCATTAGGCGGCGTAGACGACTCCCACGCCCTGTCCGTCCGCCATCCCTTCCTGCTGCCTGGAGAAACCACCGTGATCACCGCCACCGGTCTGGAGCTGCGCGCCGGCGCCCGAATCCTGCTCGAGTCCGCGTCCTTCCGCGTCTCCAAGGGCGACCGCATCGGCCTCGTCGGCCGTAACGGCGCCGGCAAGACCACCCTCACCAAGGTCCTGGCCGGCGAGGCCCAGCCCGCCGCCGGCACCGTCACCCGCAGCGGCGAGGTCGGCTACCTCCCGCAGGACCCGCGCACCGGCGACCTCGACATCCTCGCCCGCGACCGCATCCTCTCCGCCCGCGGCCTCGACACCGTCATCCGCCGCATGCGCGAGGACGAGGACCGGATGGCCAACGGAAAGGGCGCCACCCGCGAGAAGGCCATGAAGCGCTACGAGCGGATGGAGACGGAGTTCCTGACGAAGGGCGGGTACGCCGCCGAGTCGGAGGCCGCCACCATCTCCGCCAGCCTGGGGCTGCCGGACCGGGTGCTGGGGCAGCCGCTGCATACGCTGTCGGGCGGCCAGCGCCGCCGCGTAGAGCTGTCCCGGATCCTCTTCTCGGACTCCGACATCATGCTGCTCGACGAGCCGACGAACCACCTCGACGCCGACTCCATCGTCTGGCTCCGCGACTACCTGAAGACGTACCACGGCGGCTTCATCGTGATCTCCCACGACGAGGACCTGGTCGAGACCGTGGTCAACAAGGTCTTCCTGCTGGACGCCAACCGCTCGGTCATCGACATGTACAACATGGGCTGGAAGCTGTACAAGGCCCAGCGCGAGGCCGACGAGCGGCGCCGCAAGCGCGAGCGGCAGAACGCCGAGAAGAAGGCGGCCGCCCTCAACTCCCAGGCCGACAAGATGCGCGCCAAGGCGACCAAGACCGTCGCCGCGCAGAACATGGCCCGGCGCGCGGAGCGGCTGCTGGCAGGGCTGGAGGAGGTCCGCCAGTCCGACAAGGTCGCGAAGCTCCGCTTCCCGGAGCCGGCGCCCTGCGGCAAGACGCCGCTGATGGCGGAGGGGCTGTCGAAGTCGTACGGCTCGCTGGAGATCTTCACGGACGTTGACCTGGCCGTGGACAAGGGCTCGCGGGTGGTCATCCTCGGCCTGAACGGCGCCGGCAAAACGACTCTGCTGCGGCTGCTGGCGGGCGTCGAGAAGCCGGATACGGGTGCGGTCGTGCCGGGGCACGGGCTGAAGCTCGGCTATTACGCGCAGGAGCACGAGACGCTGGATCCGGACCGTACGGTGCTGGAGAACATGCGGTCGGCGGCGCCGGACATGGACCTGGTGGAGATCCGGAAGATCCTGGGGTCGTTCCTGTTCTCGGGGGACGACGTGGACAAGCCGGCGGGCGTGCTGTCCGGCGGCGAGAAGACTCGCCTGGCGCTGGCGACGCTGGTGGTGTCGTCGGCGAACGTGCTGCTGCTGGACGAGCCGACGAACAACCTCGACCCGGCGAGCCGCGAGGAGATCCTGGGCGCGCTGCGCACCTTCACGGGCGCGGTGGTGCTGGTGACCCACGACGAGGGCGCGGTGGACGCGCTGCAGCCGGAGCGGATCATCCTGCTGCCCGACGGGGTCGAGGACCTGTGGGGCGATGACTACGCGGACCTGGTGGCGCTGGCCTGACCGGCTGCTGATCGACTCGTTCTGGATCATTCGGCTCATGCCTTGATCCATCATCTGAGTGAGATCTGCTCGTACCACCGATCGATCCACCGGATTGGCGGCGCGCCAAGGTCATCGTGCGCCGTCTGCGTGGTATGCGCTTCCTCACCGCTGTGACCTGCGCCAACGTTGGATCTTGCGGGATTCTCGGCGTTCCGGACTCGCCCCTGTCCGGAAAACCTGTTGCGCGGACCTTGCCGAATGGGTGGCCAGCAAGCGATAAAGGGGTGATCATGAGAGTCCAGAGCGCACTTCCGTATGAGGAGGCACGGGTGGCCGAGACTCTGAAGAAGGGCAGCCGGGTTACCGGCGCCGCGCGCGAAAAGCTCGCGGCAGACCTCAAGAAGAAGTACGACTCCGGTGCGAGCATCCGGGCGCTGGCCGAAGAGACCGGCCGCTCCTATGGATTCGTGCATCGGATGCTCAGCGAATCCGGCGTGACCCTTCGCGGTCGCGGCGGTGCGACAAGGGGCAAGAAGGCTTCGGCCTGACGCCTGGTGTGGCATGTGCCACCCGGCCGGCTGCTCGGCCGGCCGGGTGGTTACTGTTCGGTATATGACTTCAGGTGCTGTGAATCAGGACGGCGTACGGGTTGAACTCGACGCCGAGCAAGCCGTAGCCACGATCACGCTTGACCTGCCCGAGCGGCGGAACGCGCAGTCTCCCGCCATGTGGCGGGCGCTCGCCTCGGCGGGTCGTTCGCTTCCCGGCAGCGTGCGGGTGGCGGTGCTGCGGGCGGAGGGCAAATCCTTCTCCGCTGGGTTGGACCGGCAGGCATTCACGCCAGAGGGCTTTCCCGGTGAACCCGGTTTCGTAGAGATGGCCGGGTATTCGGACGACCGTCTAGACGCTCTCATCGCGGAATACCAGGAGGCATTCACCTGGTGGCGCCGTAATGACATCGTTTCCCTCGCCGCGGTGCAGGGGCATGCGATTGGCGCGGGCTTTCAGCTGGCACTTGCCTGTGATGTGCGGGTGTGTGCGGACGATGTGCAGTTCGCGATGCGCGAGACCAGCCTTGGGCTGGTTCCGGACCTCGGCGGTACGCAGCCTTTGGTGCAACTCGTCGGGTATGCGCGGGCGTTGGAGATCTGCGCTACGGGGCGCATGGTGCATGCGGAGGAGGCGGCGCGGGTTGGGCTCGCCAACTTGGTGGTGCCGGCGGGGGAGCTCGCCGGGGCGGTGAGTGACTTGGTGGGGGCGTTGCTTGAGGCGCCGCGGGATGCGGTGGTGGAGACGAAGGCGTTGCTTCGGGGGGCGTTGTCGCGGTCGTATGACGAGCAGCGGGGGGCGGAGCGGGGGGCGCAGGGGCGGCGGTTGCGTGACCTTGCGGGTGTCTCTGACTGAGTTGCTCCTTCCCACCCGCCCGCCCGTTGCTGTGTGCGGCAGGGCGCACCCTGGTTTGGGTGGGTGGGCCGGGGCCGGGGTTCCACGACACCACCGAAAAAACGTGGCGGTCAGCTCGCTGCTCGGTGCTGGGTTTTTTCGGCGGCGTCGTTCCACCCCGGCCCCTCCCTGGGTGGGGCGGCCTGCGGTCAGCCGGGGGGTGGGGTGCGGGTGGCTTGGCATCGGATGGTGACGGCCGCGTCGCCGGGGTGCGGTGGGGGTGGTCTGGTGGGCGCCGGCGCTGCGGAGGGTGTGGCCCGGAGGGGCTGCGGGAGCGTGGCCCGGCACCGGGACTAGGGCAACCAACGTCTAGCGGAGCAGCCCCTCCGGGCCACACCCGGAACCACAGACCCAGCCCCGCGCACCACCACCCCCCAAGCCGCACCAGGCCGCGCGGGCGAGCGCACGCAAATCAAGCCCGCCCGGCGCTTGAGGGCGAGCGCCGCCAGGCGCGATCGTCCAGGGCGCGGCAACCTCGCCGCTCGACGGCGGGTCAGCGGAGAGCGGTGATCAAGATCGCTGCGGTGTCCGCGGGCTCGGCCGAGCGCAGCTCTCGCACGATGTCCAGGGTCCGGCCGCCCGCCAGCGGCAGCTCCACGTGGAGTTCGTCGTGCACCCGGTGCAGCACCGGAGCCGCGAGCCCCGAGGGTTCATCGGGAGGCGGTGTAGGCGCGGGTGTCTCCAGCAGGTCGCTCACCCGTACGTCCACCTCCGACACCTCCAAGCCCACCGCCAGGTCCGCCGCCTCGAACAGCGCCTCCCGCAAGGCGCCAGCCGCATCGCGCAGCGAGCGATCCTGCGAGAGCGCCACCGCGCACTCCGCGGTGACACGCAGCGGCCCCGGCGGCAGCGCGCTCGCCGGCGGGCGCACCGCAGGTTCCGTCCACACCTCGGGATCCGCCAGCGTCAGCCGCACCGAGCGCAGCTCGACCCCGGAGACCTCGGAGACCCCTTGAGCCGCACCCCCGCCCCCGGCGGCATTGCGCAGCACCGCCGCCACCGCCGCCTCCGCGATCCACGCCCCATCCTTCGCCCCGCCCAGCGGCAGCAATCGCCCGAGCCCCAACTGCTCGCGCACCGCCTCCCGCAATGTGTCGGCCATGGTCTCCATCCTGCCGCCTCGGGTAGACCTCCCATAGTGTTGACGTCGGTCGAACGCACAGAAAGGGTGACGCGGTGAACAGCGAGGCCACGGTCAGGCAGAGCATGTCCCCGGAGCGACCCGCGGCCGTGGAGCCGGCGGGGCCTAAGACGCTGGGGACGCGGCGGGGTACCGGGGATCCGGCGACGCGGGGGCGTACGACCATCTCCGACGGTGTCGTCGAGAAGATTGCGGGGCTGGCGGCGCGGGATGTCGTTGGCGTGCATGCGATGGGGGGCGGGTTTTCCCGTACGTACAGCGCCGTTCGGGAGCGGGTGCCGGGGACCGGGAGTCCTAAGTCGGCCGCGGGTGTCAAAGCCGAGGTCGGTGAGGTGCAGACGGCCCTCGATCTTGAGGTCATCGTCGATTACGGGGTGGCCATCTCCGATGTCGCTCGCGATGTGCGGGAGAACGTGATCTCCGCCGTCGAGCGGATGACCGGGCTTGAGGTCGTCGAGGTCAACATCGCCGTCATCGACGTCAAGTTGCCTGACGATGATGATGACGACACCGAGCAGCCGCGGCTGCAGTAAGTAGGGAAGCGGGATCTCCATGAGTATGGCTGTCGTCGGGCTCATCGCCGGCATGGCGCTCGGCTTTGCCGGGTATTTTGGCGGATTCGGGGCCTTTCTGCTGGTGGCGGCGCTCGGCGCCATCGGCTTTGTGGTCGGGCGGGTGCTCGACGGGGACCTTGAGCCGGGGGACTTCTTCCGGCGGCCGTCCGAGCGCGACGACCGGCGGCGGTGACGAGCCGTGGCGCCCGACGCCGAGGTGACCGATGGCGAGGTGCCCAACGCCGATGGCGAGGTGACCAACGCCGATGGCGTGGTGACCGACGCCGATGCCCGCGGTGTGCCCGCGCATGAGCGCGGAGCCACCCGTATCGAGGACCGGGTCATCGCGAAGATCGCCTCGCAGGCGGCCCGCGAGGCGTTGCTGGGTGCGCCGGGGACGGACGCCGCTCATGCGGCGGTCGTGGTGCGCGGTGCGGCCGCCCGGATCCGGGTCGGCGTCGAGCTCGGGTTTCCCTCGGACATCGGGGCGCAGTGCCGGGTGGTGCGTCACGCGGTGGCGGAGAGGGTAAAGGCCTTGGCCGGCTTCGATGTCCCGGAGGTCAGCGTCGAGGTGGAGCGGCTGCACTCCACCCGGCACGGCGGTCCGCGGCAGGGGAGGGTTCGATGAGCGAGGACGAGGGGCGCACGTCGATCGTCTTGGAGAAGGGCGGTGGCTGGGAGCAGTCCGCGTCCTCGGCCGTACATGACCCGGGCGACCGTCGTGCGGGTCCGGCGGAGTTCCGGTTCTGGGCGGTGCGGCGGGTGCCGGCCGCGCTGGTCGCCGGTGGCGGGGTGCTGCTGGCGGGGGTGTTTCTCTACGACATCGTGAAGGTGCGGGCGGAGCAGCCGGGCATGGCCTGGCGGCACCGGCTCGCGGATGAGCTTGCCGTACGTACCGCTGGTGATGCCTGGGTGCTTCTCGGCGGTACGGCCGTGCTGTTGCTCGGCTGCTGGCTGCTCTGGCTCGCCTGCAGCCCCGGGCTGCGCGGGGTGCTGCCGATGCGGCGGCCCGCCGGGGACGTGCGGGCGGGCCTCGACCGCGCCGCCGCCGCCGTGGTGCTGCGCGACCGGGCGATGCAGATCTCCGGGGTGCAGGCGGTGCGCGTCGGGGTGGGGCGGCGACGGGTGACGGCCCGGGCGGATGCGCATTTCCGGGACCTGGACGACGTACGGACGGACCTGGATGCCGTGCTCGGCGAGGGCATCAATGAGCTCGGGCTGGCCCGGCGGCCGGCGCTGACGGTGCAGGTGCGGCGTCCGGATCCGAAGAGGTGAGCGGGATGCTCCGAGTGGTCAACCGGGTGCTGCTCGGCCTGGCGGGGGCTGGTCTGGTGCTGGTCGGGCTGGGTGTGCTGCTGGCCGGCTTCGGGCTGCCGCGGCCGGGCTTTCTGCCGGTGGACGGTCCCGATGACGTGCTGGTGAGCGATGCGGACCGGGAGCGGCTGAGCTCGTACGACTGGTGGTGGCCGACGGTGATCGCCGTGCTGTCGGTCGCGGTGCTGCTGGGCCTGTGGTGGCTGGCCGCGCAGCTGCGCCAGCGGCGCCTGGGCGAGGTGCTGATCGATACGGGCGAGGACGACGGCAGCCCGACCCGGCCGCGCGCGCTCCTGCGCGGCCGCGCGCTCGAGGACGTACTGGAGGCGGAGGCGACGGCCATCGAGGGCGTCGAGCGTGCCAGCGTCAGCCTGCTCGGCCGCAGGTCGTCCCCGCAGGCCCACATCGGCCTGGTCCTCGCCCCGCGGGCGCGCCCGGGGGCGGCGGTGGAGCAGCTGCGCACGGGCGCCCTGCGCGAAGCCTGCGACTCCACCGGCCTGTCCACCCTGCCCGCCGAGGTCCGCCTGCGGGCGGTGAAGCACCGCCCGGAGCGCGTCACCTAGGGCGACGGCTTTACTCGGACAGACTGTGTCCGAGTAAAGCCGCGCGCAAGCGCAGCGGGAGAAGGTGGGGTCGCGTGAAGCTGTCCAGCGGGGTACGCGCCCGAGGCCTGCACGAAGCGCTGCGCCATCGGCCGCGCCATGGACGCCGCCGACGCCGCCTGGCGGGCCTCGCTGGCCGGAGTCGCCATTGCCGACATCGTCACGGCAGTGGAGGGTGACAGGGGGTCCGAGGCGCTCCCGGGCGTGGGGGCCTGGCTGACCGCGCGGGTTTGACTCGGACATCGGAGGCGACAGTCATGCGCGAGATCCTGATAGTCGGCGGCGGCTACGCGGGCTTCTACACCGCGTGGCGGCTGGAGAAGAAGCTGCGTGAGGGGGAGGCGCGGGTTACCGTCGTCGATCCGCGGCCCTATATGACGTACCAGCCCTTCCTGCCGGAAGTGGTGGCCGGTTCGGTGGAGGCGCGGCATGCCGCGGTGTCGCTGCGGCGGCACCTGCGCCGGACCCGAGTGGTTGCCGGGGCGGTGACGGGCATCCGGCACGACGGCCGCACCGTGACCGTCCGGCCCGAGAGCGGCGCGGACTACGAGCTCGCCTATGACCTGCTCGTGGTCACCGCCGGCGCCGTGACCCGTACCTTCCCCATCCCGGGCGTGACCGAGGCCGCCTTCGGCCTGAAGCATGTCGAGGAGGCGGTGGCGATCCGGGACCGGCTGCTCACCTCGTTCGACCGCGCGGCCGGGTTGCCGGCCGGACCGGAGCGCCGCAAGCTGCTCACCGCCACCTTCGTCGGCGGCGGCTTCTCCGGTGTCGAGGGCTTCGGCGAGTTGCTCTCGCTGGCGACCGGACTGCTCAAGCGCTACCCGGAAATCGCCGCTGACGAGCTGAACTTCCACCTGGTCGAGGCGCTCGGCCGGATCCTTCCCGAGGTCACCGACGGCCCCGGCGAGTGGGTGGTGCGGTCGCTGGAGAAGCGCGGCGGCCGGGTGCACCTGAACACCCAGCTCACCTCCGCCGAGGACGGCCATGTCGTGCTGTCGGACGGCGAGGAGTACGACTCGGGCCTGATCGTATGGACCGCGGGCAACGGCGCGAACCCGACCGTGCACAACCACACCGACCTCCCCGTCGACGACCGCGGCCGGCTCGTCGTACGGCCCGACCTCCGCGTCGGTACGGCGGACAGCCCGGTGCCGGACGCCTGGGCGGCGGGCGACGACGCGGCGGTGCCCGACCTCGCGGTGCCGGGGGCGAACACCGTCCCCAACGCCCAGCACGCGGTGCGCCAGGGCAAGCTGCTGGCGAAGAACATCGCGGCCACCCTGCGCGGCCGGCCCACCAAGGACTATGTGCACCACAGCCTGGGCGTGGTGGCGACGCTGGGCCTGGGCCGGGGGATCTTCCAGTACAAGCGGCTGGTCATCAAGGGCCTGCCGGCCTGGCTGATGCACCGCGGCTACCACGTCCTGGCCGTACCGACGTGGGAGCGCAAGGTGCGGGTGCTCGCGGTCTGGCTGACCGCCGGTCTTCACGGACGGGACATCGTGTCGCTGGCCTCGGTGCAGCACCCCAGGAGGGCGTTCGTGTCCGGGGGCGACCCGCTCGGCGTCGGGCAGCGGGAGCCGGAGGGCGCCCGGTCGGCGCGCTGAGCGGCCTCGGGGCAGCGGAGCGTGCCCCCGAAGCCGCTCAGAAGCCCCGCCGCATGCCGCCGTCCACCGGCAGCATCACGCCGGTGAGGTACGAGGCCGCCGGGCTCAGCAGGAAGGCCGTGGTCTTCCCGAACTCGTCCGGCGTCCCGTACCGGCGCATGGGGATCATCGATTCGCTGCGCTCCCGCGCGGCGTCCGCGTCGCCGCTGAGGGAGTCCAGTTCGCGCACCCGGTCGGTGTCGATGCGGCCGGGCAGCACGCCGATGACACGGACGCCGCGCGGGGCCAGCTCGTTGGACAGCGACTTGGCGAAGCCGGCCAGGCCGGGGCGCAGGCCGTTGGAGACCGTCAGGCCCGCCACCGGCTCATGGACCGAGCTGGACAGCACAAAGCCGATCACGCCGCCCTCGCCGAGCTCGCCGGCCGCTGCCCGCGCCAGCCGCACCGCGCCGAGGTAGACCGAGGCGAACGCGGCCTCCCACTGGTCGTCGGTGATGTCCTCGGTCTTGCCGGCCGGCGGGCCGCCGACGCTGATCAGCACGCCGTCCAGGGTGCCGAAGTGCTCGCGGGCAGCGGCGATGAGGCGGCCCGGGGTGGCGGGGTCGGCGTTGTCCGCGGCGACACCCACCGCGTTCTCGCCCAGCTCGGCGGCCGCCGCGGCCACCGCCTTCTCATCCCGCCCGGAGAGGACGACCTTCGCGCCCTCCGCCACGAGCTGCTCCGCCGAGGCGCGGCCCAGGCCGCGGGTGGCTCCGGTGACGACGTAGACGCGGTCCTGCAGTCCAAGATCCATGGGGTCATTTTGCCGTGACCGGCTCGGCGGCCGCCACGTCGGGGGTGTCTTCGGACCGTGCCGACTCGCGCTCCTTGCGCTCCCTGCGCACCAGCACCCACCATCCGAAGGGCACCGCCGCGGCGAAGATCCACCACTGGATCGCGTACGCCAGATGCGGGCCGATGCCGCTGTGGTCGGGCGGCGCCACGCGTTCGGGCTGCTGGCCCGTGGGTGCCGGGGTGGTCTTGGTGAGCTGGATGTAGCCGCCGAGGATCTTGCCCGGGAGCTCCTTCGCCAGCTTGTCGCCGTTGATCAGCATCACCTGCCGGCCGGGCAGGCCCTCGCGGTCCTTGATGCTGCTGGCTTCCGTGGTCTCGTCGGCGAGCAGGCGGCCGGTGACGGTCACCTCGCCGGCCGGCGGCTTCGGCACCGTCGGGAACTTGGTGAGGTCCTGCCCTGCCGTCACCCAGCCGCGGTTGACGAGGACGAAGCGGCCGTCGTCGAGGCGGAGCGGGGTGACGACGAAGTAGCCCTGCTTGCCGTCGGTCGAGGTCCGCTGGCGTACGACGACCTCGTGGGCGGCGTCGTAACGGCCCTTGGCCGTCACCGTGCGCCAGGTGTCTTCGTCGGAGACCTCGTGCCCGGGGGAGGTCAGGTCCGCCACGGGCAGCGGCTTGGCCCCGAGCTGGTGCGCGACGTGGTCGTTGCGGTCCACCCGCGCCTCGTGCCGGTGCAGCTGCCAGAAGCCCAGCTCAATCATCGCCGGGATCAGGAGGACGGCGAACAGGGTGAGGGACACCCACTGCCGGGTCAGCAGGAAGCGGTACACCCCTCGACGGTACCCCTCGGCCGACCGCCGCCCGCCCGCGGGGCTATACGTGGGCGATGATGCCCTCGACGCCCTCCTGGCGGGCGCAGTGGGCGCCGCAATACCAGTGCCCTTCCGACTCCACGCCCTGGCCGATGACCTGGCAGGCGCAGTGTTCGCAGATGGGGGCCATCCGGTGGATGGCGCAGGCGAAGCAGTCGAAGACGTGGACTTCGCCCTGGGCGTGTACTTCGAACGACATCGCGTAGTCGTTGCCGCAGACCTCACATCGAGCCATGGGGCCAGCCTGCGATCCGGCGGCGGCGCCGGGGTGCTTCGTACGGGCGCGTCGGGCGAGCTTCACTCCGCCGGGCGCACGTGCTGCAGCAGCTGGATGAACGCCGCCTCGTCCACCACCGGCGTGTGGTGCAGCGCCGCCTTCGCGACCTTGCTGGTGGGGGCGTGCGGGTCGTTGGTGACCAGGAGGCTGGTCAGCCTCGACACACTCGACGCCACGTGCAGACCCGCCTCGATGGTCCGGTCCTCCAGGAGGAAGCGGTCTATCGACGTGTCGCCCGAAAAGGCGACCCGCATGCCCTGCATGAGGGTGCCGCCCGGCTCGTACCGGCCCGGATTCGGATACGGGCACGGCGGGAGCCGGCGGGCCGGGCGCCAGCTGCGCCAGGTCGAGGACGGGGGCGAGGACTGGGGCGTACGGGAGGCGGGGATGCCTGCCGGCTGCGGTCCTTCCGCCCATTCCTTCAGCGGCTGGCAGGCCAGCAGCGGCAGCCGCAGGCCCGCCTCCGCCGCCCGGTGCAGGGAGGGGCGGAAGATCTCGGCGAGCACGCGGGCGTCGTCCAGCGCGTGGTGGGCGCGGCGCTGCGAGACGCCGTAATACCGGGCCAGGGATTCCAGCTTGAAGTTGGGGAGGGGGAGGCCCAGGTCCTTGGCCAGGGCGATGGTGCACAGCCGCTGGCGGACCGGGGCCATCTCGCCCGCGCGGGCGTACTCCCGGGCGATCATCGACCAGTCGAAGACGGCGTTGTGCGCCACCAGGACGCGGCCTTCGAGGCGCTCGGCGAACGCCCCCGCGATCTCCGGGAATCGCGGCGCGTCGGCCAGCATCTCGCTGGTCAGCCCGTGGATCCAGACCGGGCCCGGGTCGCGGTCCGGGTTCACCGTCGTATACCACTCGTCCTCGATCGCGCCGCGCGCGTCCACCCGGTAGACCGCCGCGGAGATGATGCGGTCGTGCCTGGCCAGGCCGGTGGTCTCGACGTCGACCACGGCATAGCCGCCCGGATAGCCCTCCGGCCAGGCGGGTGGCGCGAGCGGCAGCTGGTCGGGTACGGCGGGGGCTGCCGGCGCTGCCGCGTGGTCTTCGAGCATGGTCCTGGAGCATAAAGGGCGGGTACGACATCGCCGTACGGGAGGGGGCGGTCGGACGATCACGCCGGACGTCTCCCCGAGCGTGTCACCGCCCCCGCGACCACACCGTCGCAAGGCCTGCGGCGCCGCCCGCGAGGACGACGATGCCCGCGGTCCTGAGGTCCCCGCACGTGCCCAGCACCGCCACGCCGAGCGCCGCGCCCGCCTGCCTGGCTGCGTTGAGGGCGCCCTGGCCGGTGGCGGCCAGTTCGGCGGGGGCCGAGGAGGAGAGTTCCGCCGTGGCCGACGGGATCGACAGCGTCGCCCCCACCGCCAGGACGAGTTGTACGGCGGTGATCAGGCCGAGCGGTGCGTCGTGGCCCGCGAAGGCGAGCAGTCCGCCCGACGCCGCCACCGCCGTGAGCCCGCCCAGCATGGCCGGGCGGGTGCCGGTGCGGGCGACCAAGCGGCCGGTGAGCAGCGGCAGTACGCACATGGGCAGGGTGAGCGGGAGGAAGGCGAGGCCGGCCTGCAGCGGGCGCAGGCCGCGGTCCTCCACCAGCCACTGGGTGAGCAGGAACAGCACCCCGTACACGGTCCACGTCGCCGTCGTCGCCGTGACCACCGCCGCCTGTACGGGACGCAGCCGCAGCAGCGCGGGGGGCAGCGCGGGGGCGGGCACCCGGCGTTCGGCCACCGCGAGGGCGGCGAAGGCCGCGGCGGCGACGAGCAGCGCCGCCACCGGGAGCGGGCGGGCCCAGCCGGACGTACCGGCGTCGATGAGGCCGAAGGTGAGGGCGGAGAGGCCGGCGACCGAAAGGATCAGGCCAAGGGGGTCTCCCCTGCGCGAGCGAAGCCGGGAGCTCGGGGAAGGGCCGGTGCGGGGAGGAGCGGCGGCGGGGTTGTTGCGGAGGTTGCGGGCGGCCCAGATGGCGAGGGCCGCGATAGGCGGGTTGACCAGGAAGACCAGGCGCCAGCCGCCCAGTTCGACCAGCGCGCCGCCGAGTACCGGCCCCGCGATCATGCCGATGCTGCTCAGCGCCGCCCACGCGCCGACCGCCCGCGCCCGCCGCGCCGGTTCCGGGTAGAGCGAGGCGAGCAGGGCGAGGGACGCCGGGACCATGCCGGCGCCGGCCGCGCCGAGCAGCGCCCGGCCGCCGATCAGTGCGGCGGCGCCGGGGGCCGCGGCGCACAGCAGGGAGAGTGCGGCGAAGGCGGCCAGGGCGTAGCGGTAGACGCGGCGCGCGCCGAAGCGGTCGGCGACCGCGCCCGCCGCGAGGAGCAGGCCCGCGAAGACGACCGTGTACGCGTCCGCGGTCCAGGGGAGCGCGGCCGCGGAGGCGCCGAGGTCGGTACGGACGTCGGGGAGGGCGACGTTGAGGATCGTGGTGTCGAGGAGGACGAGGCCGTTGCCGGCGACGATGCCGGCGAAGCCGATGGCGGTTCCGGACCGCTTGGCAGGCTCAGGAGTGCGTGGCGCGGTGGCGGGTTTCCGGGTGTCGGCGGTGTTCATGCCGGTCAGATTCGCCCGCGGCGCGTAGATCAGGACAGGCCGGAAATCCGATGGCGGCATCGGAGAATCCGATGACACGCTCTCGGCATGGACTCACGCTATCTGCGCGCCTTCGTCGCCGTCGCCGAGCACGGCGGGATATCCGCCGCCGCCGCACACCTCGGCTATGCCCAGTCCAGCCTCAGCGCCCAGCTGCGCCGCCTGGAGGGCGAGCTCGGCTCCCCGCTGCTCACCCGCACCAGCACCGGCGCGCCGCTCACCGACGCGGGCCGCCGCGTCCTCCCGTACGCCCGCCAGGCCCTGGAACTCGACGACCGCATGCTCCGCGCCGCCGCCGACGAGCGGCCGCGGCTGCGCATCGGCGCGCTGGAGACGCTCGCCAGCGAGTGGGTGCCGGAGCTGATCACGGCCCTCGCGCACGGCGCCGCGGGCGACGAGGCGCGCGCCGAGGTGAGCATGGCGGTCGGGCCGCGCAGCCGGCTCTACGACGACCTCGACGCGGGCCGCGTCGACGTGGTCTTCGTCTTCGACAACGGCAAGCCCGCCCCCGGCCGCCAGTCCGTCGTCGCCCGCGAGCGGGTGGTGCTGGTCGCCGGGCCGACGCACCCCCTCGCCGGGAAGCCCGCCGTCACCGACGAGGACCTGCTCGCCCACGACTTCCTCATCGCCGAGCTCGGCTGCACGTCCCACATGCTCTTCGACCGGTAC
The DNA here is from genome assembly GCF_048572725.1 of Streptomyces boninensis. Lineage (NCBI taxonomy): Bacteria > Bacillati > Actinomycetota > Actinomycetes > Kitasatosporales > Streptomycetaceae > Streptomyces > Streptomyces boninensis. Next base: position 1,809,200 of record NZ_CP183837.1, on the reverse strand, counting down.
GGCGAGGACCTCATGGACCGCGCCCATATCGCCATGGTGACCGGGTCGTTCGGGGCGCTGCGGCGGCTGGCCGCGCACGGGCAGGGGGTGGCGCTGCTGCCGCACCTGGTCGTCGGCCGGGAGCTGGCGGACGGCGACCTGGTGCGGCTCGACCTCGTCACGCAGCCGGAGCCGATCGCCGTGCAGGCGCTGTGGCGGCCGGAGCTGGGCCCGGCGGAGCCGGCGCTGCGGGGGGTGCTGGAGCTGGCGCGGCGGCATGAGCTGCCGTCGGTCACGGCGGCGTGAGGCGTGCTGGCTCGGTCGACGTACCGCTTCAGCCCAGCGCCGCGAGCAGGTCGCTCGCCGCGAGCCGGTCGAGGCCGCAGCCGTCCACCGGGCCCGGGTAGAGGCGGTACACCTCGCCCTTCGCGCCCCGCGGCTCGAGTGTGCCGCCGTCGACCAGGAGCAGCAGCGCGTCCCGGCCGGACACGCGGTCGTCCGCATAGAGGTCCAACTGGCGCTCATCCGGCCGCTTCAGGCCGCGCACCCGGGCCGCGAAGTCGCGCGCCGGCTCACCCTCCCAGCGGTGGTACGTCCACGCCTCGCCGGACTTCAGCACCGTCACCTCGGCGCACCGCGCCGCCGCATGCCAGCAGGCCAGGTCCCACATCGTCACCCGGCTGCCGCCGGTGAAGTACGCCGTGAGGTCGCGGCCCAGCCGCGCCAGCCCGCCGCGGTGCTCCTCGACGTCGTGGTAACCGCCCTCGGCCGGAAGGTGGATGTCCGTCCACAGCGCGCTGCGCTCGGCCAGGTCCACCACCATCGGCACGCACACCCGCGACTCGCCCGACAGGTCGAAGCGCTGCCGCACACCGCGCGGATGGAACGCGCTGTCCCGGCGCTCGGCGTCCGGCAGCTCCATGAAGCCCGCGAAGGCGTCCTGCAGCTCCTCGAAGGGCACGTCGTTGTACGCGAAGACGACGACCAGCGCGTACCGCGCGCCCGCCCCGGTCAGCCGGCCCAGGTCGAGATCGACGTACTCCGTCGAGCCGTCCGGCGGCGGCGCCGAGGTGAGGTCGCCGGAGTGGATCGCGGCGGTGTCGCGGTAGCGCATGTCGGTGTAGTCGCACAGCCCGGCGAACTCCCAGTCCGCGTCGAAGAACGCCACCGACAGGTCGAGGTCGACCCGCGTGCCCTCCGGCTCCGTCCAGTGCAGGAAGAGCCGCAGCACGTCTCCGTCCGGCAGCCGCTGGGTGCTGCCGCGCGGCACGCTCACCAGCGCCGGGGACGCGGTCCGCTCGGCGAACGGCGCCGCGAGGCGGGCGAGGCCCGCGTCGAGGACGGCGGTGTCGTGGCGGGGTGCGGTCTCCAGGCGACGAAGGATCTCGGCCTCTAGGAGGCCGGAGATGTGGGCGGTGGTGTGCCGGGGCAGCGGCGGGCGGGCGTCGTAGATCGCGTACGAGCGCGCGATCTGGCCGCGCGGGAAGAACACGCGGCGCTCGGCAGGGAGATGGCGGTTGCGCAGGGTTCCGTACGCCGAAAGCAGCGGGCCGGGGCCGACCTTGGGCAGCGCGCGCTCGAGCGCGGGCAGCAGCGGCTCGGGCAGCGGCGACTCCGACAGTCGCAGCAGGTGGTCGAGGCGCCGGACCAGCTCGCCCGGTCGCTTGGCCAGCAGCGCGGTCGCCCGGTCCGTGTCCCCGTCGGCCAGCGCCTGCTCGACGTGGGCGGCGAAGCCGACCGTACGCACCCGGCCGCCCGCGTCGAGGGCGAACGCATTCTTGTCCGCCTGTCGCAGCTCCGCCGCCACCGGCGGCACCGTCTCCGGCGCCGTGCCGCGCAGCACCGCGAAGGCCAGCGCCGCCCGCGGGTAGCGGGACGCGTGCTCGTACGGGTGCAGTGGCTCGGCCGCGCGCTTCCACAGGCGGCGGTGGCGCAGCAGGTCCTCGGCGACCTGGGCGGGCGGGAGCGCGTCCAGGACGGCGAGCAGGTCGCGGCGCAACGGGCGCGGGAGGGTGTGGAAGCGCGGCGGCGCCGCGGTCAGGCCGGGGTCGCCGCCGGACCAGGCCACGAGCAGCCGCAGCACGTCCGTGGCGGTGCGCAGCAGCCGCGGCAGGTGCTCGCGCGCGGCGGCGCGGGTCTCCGGCAGGTGCAGGAGGACGCGCAGGACCATGGCGTTGGTCTCGCGTACCGGAATGTGCTCGGGCAGCCAGCCCAGGTCGGCGGGCGCGTGCCCGACCAGCACCACCAGGTCCTCGGCGTCCTGCTGCGACAGCGGCGTGCGGCGGTCGAGCAGCCGGCCGAGCGCCCGCGCGGCGTCGTCGGCGAGGCCGGCGCCGAGGGTGAGGAGGCGCAGCGGGCCTGCGGCTGGCCGCGCGGGCGGGGTGTCGTCCGTACGGGACGGCTGCAGGAACGGGTCGCCGGGCGTGATGCGCACCCGGCAGATGGGGCAGCCGGTGTAGTCGGAGCCGTCGAAGCAGGTGCGGCAGACCAGGTGCGCGCACGGCGACACCGGGTGCACGGAGCCGACCGTGCCGCACAGCACGCACGGCTGCGCGGGCGACTGCAGCAGCAGCGAGAAGACCCGGTCGACGTACAGCGCGTGCGTGTCGCGCGGCGTCGAGCGCGGGAAGCGGCGGAAGAGCGGCATGTGGGTGCGGTCTGCGCCGAGTTCACGGTCGAGGTTCTTGAGGAGGCGGGCGCCGGTGGTGGCCAGGTCGTGCGGGCGCAGGCGCGCCAGCGCGTCCCGCAGCCGGGCGCCGAGCGCGGCGTTGCGGTCGAGCAGCTCGGCCTCCAGGGCCACGAGCCCGGCGGCGTTGGACTCGTATGCCTTGGGGGCGGGTGTGCCGTGCGGATGGACGGTGCCGGCGTGGCGCAGCAGCACCGCGTGCAGCGTCGACATGTTGCTGAATCCCCCTGGTGATTTCCCCTGATTTCCCCGCTGAATGAGAGCGCGGGGGCGGAGAGTGGGCGCGCTACTGCTGATTTCAAAGATCAAGGAAGGAAGCACGCCGCGGAGCCGCCCCCGCGTGTGCTCCACCGTAGTTTCCGCCCGCCCGCCCGCACCACTCCTTTACGGCCCCAGCAGCCCGTCCACCAGCGCCCGCGCCGCCACCGTGAACAGCCGGTCCACGTCCACCTCCGCCGCCAGCGCCCGGGCCAGCGCCGGATCCTGGTCGGCGGTGCCGGCGTCCCACAGCTCCTGCTCGCCAGGCCGCTGCACCGGTGCCCGCTCCCGGTTGCGTTCCAGCACCACGAAGCCGACCACCTGGAACTGCACCGCCCGCACCGCCTCCGCGGCCCGCGCCCCGCGCAGCCCCGCCGCATGCACCTCGCGCACCAGCGCCTGCGCGACCGGCTGGAACATCTGCTCCGTACGCCCGCGCTCGTGCACCAGCGCCACCAGGTGCGGATGCGCGCGCAACTCCCGCCGCAGCGCCCGGGCCAGGGACACGATCCGGTCCCGTGGCGTCCGGCCGCGCGGGCGGATCTCGCCGAGCTCGGCGACCGTCCGGGACACGAGCTCGGCCAGCAGCGACTCGCGATTGCCGACATGCCAGTAGATCGACGTGACCGCCGTCCCCAGCTCGGCCGCGAGCTTGCGCATCGTGAGCGCCTCGACGCCCTGGTGCTTTACGAGTTCGGCGGCCGTGTCCAGAACCAGGTCCCGGCTGAGCCGCGGGTGTTCACCTTTCACGCGTTCCGTTGTAACGGTGTTACAGGCCGAAAGGGAAGACCGGCGAAGGGTGATACGCATGGCACGCGTACGGTACGGCCCGCGCGGCGAGGCCGAGATCAAGGCGGCGCGGGAGGGCAGCGCGAAGCTGCCCGACATCTGGTCGACGGGCGTCGTGGCGGTGTGGGAGTCCGACCCGGACGCGGTGGCCGCCGTGCTGCCGCCGCCGCTGAAGCCGGGGGAGCGGCCCCTGGTGCGGGTGAACATCAGCAAGGTCGATCTGCCCGGCTATCCGCTGGGCGCGGGGTCGTTCGCGGTGGCGGCGCAGCACGGGGACAGGGCGGGCTGGTATCCGCTGGTCATGCCGATGACCCACGAGCGGGCGCTGATCGGCGGCCGGGAGGTCTTCGGGGAGCCGAAGAAGCTGGGCGAGGTCGTCGTCGAACGGGACGGCGACACGGTCGCGGCCCGCCTGGAGCGGCACGGCATCGCTTTCGTGGAGGTACGGGGCCGCATCACCGGCGCGCTCGAGCCGCCCGCACCCGCCGAGAAAGTCGACTTCTACGTAAAGTTCCTCCCCGCCGTCGACGGCAACGGCTTCGACGCCGATCCGGTGCTGGTGCACTGCACCCGGCAGGAGAAGGTGCGCAAGCTGGAGGCCATCGACGGCGCGGTGGAGCTGCGCGAGTCGCCGTACGACCCCGTAGCGGATCTGCCGGTGCGCCGGCTGCTGGAGATCACCATCGGCGAGAAGACCACCGACCAGCGCGGCAAGGTCGTCGAGCGGCTGAGCGCGCAGGCCTTCCTGCCGTATCTGCACCAGCGCTACGACGATCCGCAGCAGGCGCACGACGGGCCGCCGGAAGGGACCGTCTGATGGAGCTGCGGGAAGGACAGACCGCGGTCGTCAGCGGCGCCGCGAGCGGCGTCGGCCTCGCTATGGCGAAGCGCTTCGCGGCCGAGGGCCTGCGGGTGGTGATGGCGGATGTGGAGGAGCCGGCGCTGCAGAAGGCGGCGGCCGAGGTCGGCGACGGCGCCAAGGTGCTGCCGCGGGTCTGCGACGTCTCCGTACGCGACGACGTCGAGGCCCTCGCCCAGGCCGCGTACGACGCCTTCGGCGCCGTGCACGTGCTCTGCAACAACGCCGGCGTCGGCTCCGGCGCCGAGGGCCGGATGTGGCAGCACGACCCAAAGGACTGGGAGTGGGCCTTCGCGGTCAACATCTGGGGCGTCTTCCACGGCATCCAGGCCTTCGTGCCGCGGATGCTGGCGGGCGGCGAGCCGGGCCACGTGGTCAACACATCGTCCAACGACGGCGGCATCGCGCCGCTGCCGACCGCGTCCGTGTACGCGGTGACGAAGTCGGCGGTGGTGACGATGACGGAGTCGCTGTACGCGCACCTGCGGGCGGAGGGCGCGTCAGTGGGCGCCTCGGTGTTGTTCCCCGGTCCGAACATGCTCCGCACCGGCCTCTGGGAGTCGCACCGCAACCGCCCCGACCGCTACGCCAAGTCCCGCCCGCGCAAGACCCCGTACCACTCCCTCGACAAGTGGGAGGCGGCGATGCGCGAGGCCGGGAACGAGGTCCAGTTCACGCCGGTCGAGGACGTGGCCGCGGAGGTCGCGGACGGCATCCGCGCCAATCGCTTCTGGATGCTCCCGGCGAGCGAGCGCAGCGACGCGCAGATCCGTGGCCGGTCCCAGTCGATGCTCGGCCGGGAGAACCCCGGCTACCTGGAAACCTTCATTCTCGACCAGTAAGAGGAGCGTGCGCGCGATGACGGAAACGGACGACCCGTACCTGATCATCTCCTCCGACTGCCACGCCGGACTGCCCACGGAGGAGTACCGGCCGTATCTGGACGGCCGCTTCCACCGCGACTTCGACGACTTCCTGGCCGGGCGCGACGCCCGGCGCGCGGAGATGACGAAGCTCGGGATCCGCAATGAGGCCTTCGCGGAGAAGTGGTTCAGCGACAACGAGGAAGGGCTGCGGGGCGGCTGGGAGCCGGCCCAGCGCCTGAAGGAGCTCGACGGCGACGGGGTGGCGGCGGAGGTCGTCTTCCCGGACGCGGACGCGGTCGACAGCCAGACGGCGGCGCCCTTCGGCGTCGGCCTCGGCCTGTCGGGGGACCACGACCCGGAGCTCGGCATGGCGGGCGCGCAGGCGCACAACCGCTGGCTGGCGGAGTTCGTGTCCGAGACCCCGGAGCGGCACTGCGGGGTGGCGCTGCTGCCGATCACGGCCGACCCGAAGGCGGTGGTGGCGGAGATCCACCGGGCGAAGTCGAGCGGGCTCGGGGCGCTCATGATCCCGGCGATGTGGGTGGACAAGGAGCCGTATCACGACGGCCGTTACGACCCGGTGTGGGCGGCGGCAGCCGAGTGCCAGATGCCGGTGATCACGCATTCGGGCGCGGCGCCGCGGCATGAGTACGGCGATCACCTTGGCATTTACGTATCCGAGGTGACGTGGTGGCCGGCGCGGCCGCTGTGGTTCCTGCTGTGGTCGGGGGTCTTCGAGCGGCATCCCGGGCTGCGCTTCGGGGTGGCGGAGTCGGGGTGCTGGTGGCTGCCGAATCTGCTGTGGTTCATGGACCGGTTGTATTTGGGCGCACACGGCGGAAAGAAGTTGTCGCCCTTTGCGGAGCTGAAGCGCGCGCCGCATGAGTACCTGGACCGGAATGTGTTTGTGTGCGCGACGAACACCAAGCGGCGGGAGCTGGCTCAGCGGTACGAGATCGGCGTCGACAACATCCTGTGGGGCTCGGACTTCCCGCATCCGGAGGGCACGTGGCCGGACACCCGGAATTGGCTCCGTAAGACCTTCCACGACATTCCGATCGGGGAGACCCGGCGGATGCTGGGCGAGTCGGCGGCGGAGGTCTTCGGCTTCGACGCTGCGGCGCTGGCGCCGGTGGCACGGCGGATCGGGCCGCGGCCGGAGGATCTGGGGCAGCCGGCGAATCAGGGGCCGGTGGAGGAGTCGTGGCGGCGGGCGCGGGAGACGAACCGCCATTGGCTGACGGGCTTTGACTTCCCGTTCATGGGGGTGGGGCAATGACGATCGCGCCGACGGACAGGTGCACGGTAATCTCGGCGGACTGCCATGCGGGCGCGGACTTGCTGGACTACAAGCCGTACTTGGCGGCGAAGCATCACGACGACTTTGATGCGTGGGCGGCGACGTACGTCAATCCGTACGAGGATCTGCTCGCCGACACGGCCGACAAGAACTGGAATTCGGCGCGGCGGCTGGCGGAGCTGGAGGAGGACGGGATCGTCGCGGAGGTCGTCTTCCCGAATACGATCCCGCCGTTCTTCCCGTCGGCGTCGCTGATGGCGCCGGCGCCGACGCGCGAGGAATTCGAGCAGCGCTGGGCCGGGCTGCGGGCGCACAATCGCTGGCTGGCGGACTTCTGCGCGGCGGCGCCGGGGCGGCGGGCGGGGGTCGCGCAGGTGTTGTTGAACGACGTGGAGGAGGCGGTCGCGGAGGTCCGCTGGGCGAAGGAGGCGGGCCTGACGGGCGGCATCCTGCTGCCGGGGACGCCGCCGGGGTCGGGGCTGCCGGAGCTGTACTCGTCGGCGTACGACCCGCTGTGGGCCGTGTGTGCGGAGCTGGGGGTGCCGGTGAATCACCATGCGGGGTCGGCGTCGCCGCCGTTGGATGCGACGGAGCCCGCGGCGCGGGCGGTGTTCATGGTGGAGACGACGTGGTTCTCGCATCGGGCGCTGTGGCACTTGATCTTTGGTGGTGTCTTCCGGCGGCACCCGGAGCTGAAGCTGGTCCTGACGGAACAGGGGTCGGGGTGGATCCCGGGCGTCCTCGACATGCTGGACTACTACCACTCGCGGCTGGTCGCGGCGGCGTCGAAGGCCTCGACGGCGGAATCGAAGTTCGGGGCCGGCCTGGCGAAGGCGATGGGCAATCCGCCGACTCAGGTGTGGCAGGACAACTGCTATGTGGGGGCGAGCTTCATGCGGCCGCATGAGGTGCCGCTGCGGGAGCGGATCGGCGTCGACAAGATCATGTGGGGGAGCGATTACCCGCATGACGAGGGCACGTACCCGTATTCACGGGAGGGGCTGCGGATCGCGTACGCGGACGTCCCGCGGGAGGAGCTGCGGGCGATGGCGGCGGAGAACGCCGCCCGGGTGTATGGCTTCGACCTGGCGTACCTGGACGGCATAGCTGCCAAGTCCGGCCCGACGTACGAGGAGTTGGCGGTCCCGCTGGACAAGGCACCGCCAGACGCGACAAGCCCGGTCTTCGCCCCGGGCGGAAAGGTACGCGTCTGGTGACATCCGCCGAGCGGCTCACCCTGCGCCGGCCAGGGTGAGCCGCTCGATGTCAGTGCCCCCACCTAGGGTTCCCGGCATGACGACACAGCCAGTTCCGGACCCGCGCCCCCTGTTCGCGCAGGCGGTGGATCAGGCCGAGCAGCAGATCGCAGCCGTACGCCCCACCGAACTCGGCCTCAGCACGCCTTGCGACGACTACGACCTACGCGCCTTGCTGGGCCACATGCTCGCGGTCCTACGCAAACTCGCCCGCGCCGGCGCCGGGGAGGACGCGCGCGAGGTCGGTGACGTGATCGAGGGCATCGCAGACACCGACTGGCTGAAAGCCTTCACAGAGACCCGCGCCGAGGTCGAGGCAATCTGGGCCGACGACACCCTGCTCGACCGCATGGTCACCCTGCCGTGGGGCACCATGCCGGGCCGCGCCGTCGTGGATGCCTACACCCACGAATTCACGGTGCACTCCTGGGACGTCGCCCACGCCACAGGCCGCCTCAACGACCTGGACCCGTCCCTGGCCATCCAGGCCCTCAACGCTTTCACCGAGTACGCCCCACCCGAGTCCCGCAGCGAGGAGGGCAAGTTCGGCCCGGTCATCGAAGTGCCCGACGACGCCGACCCGTACACCCGCCTGGCCGCCTACATGGGCCGCCGGCCCTGAGATCCCGGGGGGCGGCGACCGGGGAGGGTGAGTCGCTCCGGCGGGATGCGGTCGGCGCCGGTGAAGGGGGTATTGCGGTCCACCTCGATGGTGAGGTGCTCGAGGTCGGCCAGAGGAGTGAGGTCCACGGTGTCCCTGGCATCGCCGATCCGCACGTAGGTGAGATTCGGGAGCTCGCGCAGTGGGTCCAGTTGCGGCAGCTCCCCGCTGGACAGCAAGAGCTTCTCGAGGCTTTGCAGCGGCACGACTGCTCGCAGGTCCGGAGATCCCTGCCCGAGCAACTGCAGCCAGCGGAGTTCGGGCAGATTGGCGAGATGATGGATCTGACCGAATTGATCCGGTCCGCTCAGCGTCAGGTCATTCAGCCCCGGCCAGCGATCGATGCCGGCGAGGTCCGCGTTGCATGCCTGGCCGTACAGGCCGAGCCCAATGAGCTCGGGCCTCAATGGCAGCCCGTCGAGCGTGTCTCCGGGGACCGGGGTGTCGATGCCGAACTGAGTCAGAGCGGGAAGGTGGGCGAGGGGCGAGAGATCCAGGCCCGAGCTCAGATGGTTCAGGAAGAGCGAACGCAGCCGGAGGTCACGAAGCGGGCCCAGGCCTGAGATGTCCGGGAGCCCGGTGAGGCCGAGCGTGCGCAGCTCTGGAAGCTCCTTGATCGGCGAGAGGTCGCTGATGCCCGGTGTCTGGAAGAACATCACGCCTTGCAAATGCCGCAGCAGCGACACGTCCTGCTTCAGATCGATCTGGCAGGACAGGGTGCACTCCGTGTGGCGTGGCAACTGGGAGAGCTGCACCAGTTGCTCGCGCGTCTCCACGGCCAGCCAGCCGCGCACCGGCGCATGGGGCGCCAGTACGGCTTCGGCATACTCCGCTGCGGGGAAGTGACTCCAGACCCGTGCGACAGTGTCCACCAGGAAGTCCCGCTCGCTGGACGCCACCCTTCGTATCCACGCCAGCGCCGCATCACCCCCGATGAGTGCCGCACAGTCCACCGAGGATGATGCGCACCACTCGTCCAGCTCTGCCGGATCCGGCAGCAGCTCCAGCACCAGTGGGCCGATCTTCGCGAGTTCCTGCGCCTCGTCGTAGTTGTACGGCGGCAGCAACGCCGCCGTCCTCCGCTCAACCTCACCCCGCACCTCCGGTTCCATCTCCGGCGTGTGCTCCAGGCAGGCCGCCGCCAGCAGCACCAGCCGCTGCCGATGCCGCTTCACCTTGTCCGCGCGCCGCAGCAGCCCGCGCAGCACCCGCACCCGCTCGTCCGGTCGCGCGTGCCCGACGGCCATCCGTACGACGTCGTCCCACCGGTCATCGTGTGCATGCTGCACCAGCACACCGAAGTCCCGAGCCTCCACCGCGGCCGCCGCACCCAGGAAGTCCTGGAAGGTGCGGTGCACGAAGTCCACCGACCCCGGAGTGAGTTCGCGCAGCAGCCCGCTGCGTATCAGCAGGTGCCGGAAGACCTGCTCCGCCGTCGCAGACGCCACCAGCTGTGGCATCGACGTGAGCCACTCCGCCACCATCTCGATGGCCTCGGACTGCTCCGCCTCATCCTGACCGTTACGGATCAGCCAGTACGCCAGCCGCCGCAGCAGCAGCAACTGCTCGCCGCGCCCGAGCTCGACGCCCTCGACCCCGGCGACCTCCCGCTCCGTGTCCCGCCGCACCAGCAGCATGTCCAGCGCCGCGTCGTACACCTCCATCCGGGCCCGGGGCAGGTGCATGCGGCGGTCGCGGTTCAGCGCGCACAGCAGCGCGCACATCAGTGGGTTGGTCGCCAGCCGGCCCAAGTCGCGCCGGGCCGCTACCGCGTCCGTTAGCGCCAGCTCATAGCGCGCCAGCAGCGCGAGCTCCGTGTCGTCCCGGCACTCGTGCCGCGCCGCGTCGTGCCAGTGCGCGATGAAGGCGGCCACGTCGTGCCGCTCCATCGGCATCAGCGAGCGCGCCTCAAAGCCCAACCCCGCCAGCCAGTCCTCCGGCACCGCCGACGGCCGCGTCGTGACCACGTAACGCGCCTCAGGAAAGGCGGTGATGAGCGACTTCAGCCAATCCCGCGTCTGCTTGCGCAACCGCTCCGGCACCTCATCGACGCCGTCCACCAGCACCAGCGCCCGCCCCGCCGACAGCAGCTCCTCCGTCCAGCCGCCCGGCGCGGACCCGCACATCGGCACCCGCGCCGCCGCCATGAAGTCCGCGGGCATCGGCAGCTCGCCGCCCCGGGCGTTGATCTCGCGCAGCCGCAGCACAAAGGGGACGCAGCGGTTCCAGTCCGCCAGCTGGCCCTCGAAGCCCCGGCGCGCCGCATTCACCGCCAGCCACTGCATCAGCGTGCTCTTGCCCGACCCCGCGGGACCGCGCAGCAGCACCCGCCGCTCCCCGGCGAGCGCCTCCTCGACCCTGACCGCCGGACGCCCAAAAGCCTGCGGCCCTTCGGGATGCCCCCGTCCCTCGTCGCGGTCGCCCCCGCTCACCGTCAGACTGATGTACGCCGTATCCAGCGCCCAGTCCGCCCGCGTCCGCCCCGTCGTCAGCCCGAAGAGCTCCACCCGCGCGTACGCCTCGGCCACGAACTCCGCATACCGCTGCTCAAAGGCGAGGCCCGCCCCCGCCCCTTCCCCCGGCAGCCGGTTCCAGATCTTCTCCAGCGCCTGCCGCGTTTCGCCACTCCGCCGGATCAGCTCCACATCCGCCCGAGGCCCGAACGACGGTAAGGACGAGGCGACTTCGATGGCGTGTCGGCAGCACAGCGACAGTAGCTCGGCCCGTAGCGCCTCCGCCGAAGGGGAAAGACCGGGCGGTGGGCGGTCGATTCGAGCAGCCAGGATCTCGCCGTCCAGATCCGCTGCCATCAGTTCAGCCAGCCGGCCGTCCGCGCCGAGCCCCCGGAAGGCGTCCTGCACCGACTCGACCGCCGCCTGCCGCTCCGACTCGGGCAGCCGCGCGTACGGACCGGCGGCGCATGCTCGCCGCATCCGTCCCGCCAAGTCCCGGACCAGCCGCTCCCGTTCCTTCTCGCCCAGCTGGGCCGGCTGCCGCCCCGGTAACGCAGCGCGGCCGGGGGCGGTCACCAGACCTGCCCCCGGCCGCTTCGGCTGCACCAGCGATTTCACCGCCGCCTGTACGACAGCGGACGCTACTCGCGGCAGCAGCGACTCCAGCATCCCCGTCATGTACGTACTGTACGAGCCGGGTCTGTCAGCCCGTCACCCCGTGGCCAGGGCCGGGTCGCTCACCCCGCTTGCGCCCGTCTCGACGTGGCCCGCGAAGCGGCGGAGCCATGAGCCGTCCGCCGCGGAGGTGACCGATACGTCGTACCAGCTCTTGCTGCCGCGCAGGTCCACCGTGTGCTTGACCGTGGCGCCCGGCTTTACGGTGAGCGTTTTCTTGGCGCCGCCGTAGGCGTTAGCGACCGTCAGCCTGTGGGTCTTGTCGCCCGAGTTGGTGAAGGTGAGCTTCAGGTTGCCGGATTTGGCGTCGTGGCGGGCCTTGGCCTCCGGGCCCTTCGCTTTCGCTCCGCCCGTGAAGCGGGCCAGGGTGCCGTTGGGGCCGTAGGCCGACAGGTCGTACGCGCCCTGCCCCTTCGCTGCCCAGGCACCCGACAGCGACTTGCCCGCCTCCGTCGTGTACGTACGCGAAGCCTCCTTCGACGCTCCGGCCGACGTCACGTAGAAGCACGCCCCCGCCTTCGCACCGCCCGTGAAGCTCAGCTTCACCTCGCCCTTCGCCGCGTCCACAGACGCGTCGATCACCGGCGCGTACGGCAGCGGACGCGTCGGGCGGCTGCCCGACTCCTGCTTCGGCATCGACGGGTCGGCCGGCGGGGTGAAGGGGAAGTCCGGGTGGCGGTTCTTGTCCGGGGGTTCGTACGCGTCCGTCGGCGGCAGCTCCGCCGGGTCCGTGTCGTGGACCGAGAAGTCGAAGGCCGAGGTCAGGTCGCCCGCTACCGCCCGTCGCCAGGGGGTGATGTTCGGCTCCTCCACCCCGAAGCGGCGCTCCATGAACTGCACGATCGACGTGTGGTCGAAAGTCTCCGAGCAGACATAGCCACCTGTCGACCACGGGGACACGACGAAGGTCGGCACCCGCGGGCCGAAGCCGAAGGGCCCCTTCGCCGTGTAGCCGGCCACCCCGCCCGTGTAGTAGTCCTTCGACGCGTCCGCCGTCGACGCACCCCGCCCGTCGCCCAGCGGCGGGTGCGGGGGCACCACGTGGTCGAAGAAGCCGTCGTTCTCGTCGTACGTGATGAACAGGGCCGTCTTCGACCACACGTCGGGGTTCGAGGTCAGCGCGTCCAGGACCCGCGCTATGTACCAGGCGCCGTAGTTCGGCGGCCAGTTGGCGTGCTCGCTGAAGGCCTCCGGGGAGACGATGTACGAGATCGCGGGCAGCTTGCCCGCCTTCACGTCCGCCGTCAGCACGTCGAAGTAGCCGTCGCCCGCCTTGGCGTTCGTGCCGGTACGGGCCTTGTCGTACAGCGGGTCGCCCGGTGCCGCGCCGCGGTAGCTGTTGAACCACAGCAGCGAGTTGTCGCCGTAATTGCCGCGGAAGGCGTCGTCGATCCAGCCCCACTTGCCGGCCGCGTCCAGGCCGTCGCCGATGTCCTGGTAGACCTTCCACGACACCCCCGCCTTCTCCAGGCGCTCGGGGTACGTCGTCCAGCCGTAACCCGCCTCCTCATTGCCCATCACCGGGCCGCCGCCCGTGCCGTCCTGGCCGTTGCTGCCGGCGAACATGAAGTAGCGGTTCGGGTCCGTGGCCCCGATGAACGAGCAGTGGTACGCGTCGCAGATCGTGAACTTGTCGGCGAGCGCGTAGTGGAAGGGGATGTCGGCGCGGTTCAGATACGACATCGTGGCCGGGGACTTCGCCGCGATCCAGTTGTCGTACGCGCCGTCGTTGAAGGCCGCCTGGCCGCCGGCCCAGTCGTGGTTGAGGCCCTGCAGGTACTTCATCCCCAGGTCGTCCGCCGCGGGGCGGAACGGCAGCACCTCCTTGCCGCCGCCGTCCGCCTGGTGCCACACGCTCTTGCCCGAGGGCAGCGTCACCGGGCGCGGGTCGCCGAAGCCGCGGACGCCGCGGAGCGGGCCCAGATAGTGATCGAAGGACTCGTTCTCCTGCATCAGCACGACGATGTGTTGTATATCCGAGATGTCCCCGGAAACGCGCTTGGCGGGGATGGCCGCCGCGCGGTCGATGCTGGAGGTCAACGCCGCGAGGGCGGCGGTGCCGCCGGCCAGCTGCAGGAAGCGGCGGCGGTCGAGTGAGGATGACATGGAGAGGGTGACCTCCTGGGAGCGGTGGGGTGCGCCGGACCAAGCTGCTCTTAGCACCGGTCACTTGCGTGACGGTGGTACGAAGCAGAAACGTACCGGCGGTAAAGATTGACGTGCCAGTGCGCGATCGTGATCGATTCAGCTACGTAATGAGCAAGTGGGAGCAGTGGGGGCATCTGCGCATAGCGGTTGATGTCGTCGGGTATTGCTGCGGCATATGCGACCGACACGGGCACCCAGCCCCACCTGGATCCAGCTTCGTGAGAGGACTGCATGCGCATCCTGTTGATCGCCAGTGCGTACAACAGCCTCAGTCAGCGCGTGGAGGCCGAACTCGGCGACCGCGGGCACCAGGTCCGCTTCCGGGAAGCCGCCGGCGAGCGAGCGCTGTGCCGGGCGGTCGAGGAGTACGACCCGCATCTCGTCATCGCCCCGATGCTCAAGTCCGTCATCCCCGCGGAGATCTACAAGAGCCGGGTCTGCCTGGTCGTCCACCCGGGCCCGATGGGCGACCGCGGCCCCTCCGCGCTCGACTGGGCCGTCGACGGCGGTGAGCGGCGCTGGGGCGTCACCGTGCTGCAGGCCGCCGAGGAGATGGACGGCGGCGACATCTGGGCCACGGTCGGCTGCGAGCTGCCGCCGCGGGCGAAGAGCGACCTGTACCGGGGCGAGATCGCCGACGCCGCCTTACAGGCCGTGCATCTCGCGGTGGAGCGCTATGCGTCCGGGCAGTACGTGCCCGAGCCGCTGGACTACACCCGGCCCGACGTGCGCGGGCGGGCGCGCCCGTACTTCAAGCAGGACCGGCGGCGCATCGACTGGGCCGCCGATGACACGGCGACCGTGCTGCGCAAGCTGCGCGCCGCCGACTCCTTCCCCGGGGTGCTCGACGAGATCGGCGGGCTGGAGTACTTCCTGTACGGCGGGCACGCCGAGGACGAGCTGCGCGGGCGGCCCGGGCGGCTGCTCGCCCGCCGGGCGGGCGCGGTGTGCCGGGCCACGACCGACGGGGCGGTGTGGCTGACGCAGCTGCGGCCGCGGCGGATGCCCGACGGGCCCGCCACCTTCAAGATGCCGGCCGAGCTCGCCCTCGGACATGCCGCGCGGCTGCTGCCGGAGGTCCCCGCGCCGCTCGAACTGCCCGCCGGGCGCCGCACCTGGACGGACATCCACTACCGCGAGCACGCCGGCGGCCGGGTCGGGGTGCTCGGCTTCTCCTTCCCGGCGGGCGCCATGTCGACAGGGCAGTGCCGCCGGCTCCTGGCCGCGTACCGGCACGCGCTCACCCGCCGCACCAAGGTGCTGGTGCTCGGCGGCGAGCGGGACTTCTTCTCCAACGGCATCCACCTCGGCACCATCGAGGCCGCCTTCGACTCGGCGGCGGAGTCCTGGGACAACATCAACGCCATGAACGATCTGGTCCAGGCGGTCCTGGAGACCACCGACCGGCTCACCGTCGCCGCGCTCGGCGGCAATGCGGCGGCCGGCGGGGTGATGTTCGCGCTCGCCGCCGACGAGGTGTGGTGCCGGCAGGGCGTGACACTGAACCCGCACTATCGGCGGATGGGGTTGTACGGCTCGGAGTACTGGACGTACACGCTGCCGCGCCGGGTCGGCTGGGAGCAGGCGCATCTGCTGACCGAAGACGCGGTGCCGGTGAGCGCCAGCCGGGCGCGGCACCTGGGGCTGGTGGATCACGTACTCCCGGCCGCGCCGGAGGAATTCACGGGTGCGGCCGCGGACCTGGCGGAGGCGGTCGCGGCGTCGCGGCATCTGGCGGAGCGGCTGCGGGAGAAGCGGCGGCAGCGGGAGCGGGATGAGTCGATAAAGCCACTGGCGTGGTACCGGTCCGGGGAACTGGCCCGGATGTGGCACAACTTCTACGGCGAGGACACCTCGTACCACGACCTCCGCAGCGCCTTCATCCGCAAGCAGCGCGCCTCCGATCCGGCGGTCACCCGCAGCTAGCGGAGGCGGAGGCTCCGCTCTAGGGTGCGACCATGCCCGACCTCCCCGATGTGGTGCTGTGGTCCATACCGGCCTTTCTCGTGCTCACCCTCGCGGAGGTGATCAGCTACCGGCTGCACCCCGACGAGGACGCCGCCGGGTATGAGGCCAAGGACGCCGTCACGAGCATGACGATGGGGCTCGGCAGCCTCGTCACCGACCTGCTGTGGAAGATCCCGGTCGTCGCGATCTATGCCGCCTGCTACGAGCTGACGCCGCTGCGGGTGCCGGTGGTCTGGTGGGTTCTGGCGCTGACGCTGCTCGCGCAGGACTTCTGCTACTACTGGTCGCACCGCGGGCACCACGTCATCAGGCTGCTGTGGGCCTGCCACGTGGTGCACCACTCCAGCCGGAAGTTCAACCTCTCCACGGCGCTGCGCCAGCCGTGGACCTCGGCGACGTCGTGGCCGTTCTACCTGCCGATGATCCTGTGCGGGGTGCATCCGGCGGCGCTGGCGTTCTGCTCGTCCGTGAGCCTCGTCTACCAGTTCTGGATCCACACCGAGCGCATCGGCCGGCTGCCGCGGCCGGTGGAGTACGTCTTCAACACGCCGTCGCACCATCGCGTCCACCATGCCTCCCAGGGCAGCTACCTGGACCGCAACTTCGGCGGCATCCTGATCGTCTGGGACCGCCTCTTCGGCTCCTTCGAGCCGGAGGGGGAGCCGTGCGATTACGGGCTGACGAAGAACATCGCCACGTACAACCCGCTGCGGGTCGCCACGCACGAGTACGCGGCCATCGCGCGGGACGTGCGGGCGGCGGCGGACTGGCGGGAGCGGGCGGCGTACGTCTTCCGCGGGCCGGGCTGGGCCGCGGCGGCGGGCGGCCGGGCCGATGGCGGTACGGCTCCCGTCCCGCCCGCGGCCATACCGCCGCATCCCGCCGGCGGTCAGGCGCGGCACCAGACGCCGGCGCAGCCGCGGTGATCAGCGCCCTCCGCGCCCTCGCTCTCCGCGCCTTCGCTCTCCCCGCCTTCGCCGCAGTGGCCGCACTGCATCTGGCAGCGCTGCTGCTCGGCCAGGAGTCGCTGGCGCACGTGACCAAGCCCGCGCTCATGCCCCTGCTGGCCGCGTACGTGGCGCTGCGGGGCGGGCCGCGGCTGCTGGTGGCCGGGCTGCTCTGCGGCGCCGCCGGAGACGTGCTGCTGCAGATCGGCGGCCCGGCGTTCCTCGTCGGAATGGGCGCCTTCGCGGCCGGACACTGCTGCTATCTGGCGCTGTTCAGGGCCCGCGGCCACCGCCCGCACCGCGCCGTCCTGTTCGGGTACGCCGCCGTCTGGGCCGTCACCCTCGCCGCCCTCTGGCCGGGCCTCGACCCGGCCATGCGCGGCCCGGTCGCCGCGTACAGCCTGCTGCTCGCCGCCATGGCGTGCGCGGCGAGCGCGGCCGGAACGCGAGCGGGTGCCGGAGGGGCGCTCTTTCTCCTCTCCGACACCCTCATCGCGACCCGGCTCGCCGACTGGTCACAGCCGCCGGCGGCCGGGTTCTGGGTGATGCTGACCTACCTGGCCGCGCAATACCTGCTCGCGACCGGCATGCCCGAGGCCGTAAGGCCTCAGCGCACCGCGTCCAGCGCGTCCACGATGCCCCTGCCGTAGAAGCCGTTCGACTTCTTCGAGCCCTCGCACTTGGAGTCCTCGACCCCGTTGCCGTCCGGGTCGTAGAAGTCCGGGCAGCCCGGGTTGTCCGCCTGGGCCTTCAGCAGGGCCTGCAGCAGCGGGCCCTTGGCGTACGGGTACTCCGACTTGAGCAGCGCGGCCACGCCGGCCACGTGCGGGCTGGCCATCGACGTGCCGGCCAGGAAGGCGTACTTGTTGCCCGGCATGGTCGACAGGATGCGGCCGTTCTTCGACGGGGTGTCCGGGACCTGGAACTTGTCGCCGCCCGGCGCCGCGACGTCCACCCAGCCCTTGCCGTACGTGGAGTACTCGGACTTCAGGTCCTGCACCCCGGTCGCCGACACCGTCACCACACCGGGCAGCTGCGTCGGCACGTCGAAGCACTCCGACGGGTCGATGGTGCGCTCCACCGGCGTCGTGTCGTCCGGCGAGGAGTCGTCCACGATCGAGTCCGCGTCGAGGTCGTGGTTGGAGTTGCCGGCCGAGGCGATGTTCAGCAGGCCCTTCTTCTGCGCGTACGCCGAAGCCCGGCCGACCGCGTCGACGATCGCGCGCTGGTCCGGGTCGTCCTTGCAGTTGTAGAGCCACGGGTCCACGTAATAGCTGTTGTTGGTGATCTCGATGCCGTGGTCGGCCGCGAAGACGAACGCGCAGACCACCGACTCCGGGAAGAACAGCTGCGTGTCCGGCTCGGACACCTTGATGGACGCCACCTTCACGCCGGGCGCCACACCGGCCACGCCGACGCCGTTACGCGCCGCCGCGACCTCGCCCGCCACGTGCGTGCCGTGGTAGGCGTCCTCGGTGTACGGCCGCCAGGCGCCGTCGCTCGTATCCGCGACGCCGCCGACGCAGTTCGCGGACTGCGACTTGCTGAAGTTGGGCGCCAGGTCCGGGTGGGTGTCGTCGACGCCGGTGTCGATGACGCCGACCGTGACCTTCTTGCTGCCCGGGTTGATTTTGTTCGCCTTGTCGGACTTGATGGCGCGCAGGTCCCACTGCTCGGGCTCCAGCGGCTCCTGGTCCGCCGCGGCCTTGGGGGCGTCCTTGACCGAATACGGCTTCGGTGCGCCCTCCTTGTCCTCGTGCGTCCACGCCGGCTTCAGCGGCGCCGTACGGGCCGCACCCGCCGAGTCCACGCCGCGCACCTTGCGCAGCTGCTCGGCGAAGTCGGCGTTGGCCGAGTGCACGATGAACACGCCTATCCGCTCATAGGCCTTCACCAGCTTCCCGTCCGCCGCCGATATCGCCTTGGTGACCCGGGCTGTCGTCCCGCGGTCGGTGTCGGCGTTCACGAGGTAAGGCAGCGTGTCACCGGCCGCCTTGGCGTCCGCGGCTGCCACCGCCGCGTCGCGGGCCGTGTCGGCGGAGGCCGAGCCCGGCAGGAAGCCGAGCGCGGCCGTCAGAGCGAGCCCGGTGGACGCCGCCGCAATGCGCGTCCACCGAGGTCTGGGATGGGTCATGGGGTCTCCAGATCATCCGTCAGGTCCGACCGCAGGTCTCCCTCCCGCGGTCGGGTACATGGCAACGGAAGTTATCGCTGATCACGGTCCGCCATCAATACGCAACTTGAGGGTCGATTTCCTGTGCAGCCACCTTTTGGATCAGCTGGCGCACCCGTAACATGCGCGGACCAGGGTTGTGATGCAGCTCACGAATGTAAGGGTGCTGTGAACGTCCGCAACCCCGTCCCCTTGATCACCAGGAGAGACCGTGGCATCCGCACCACCCCCAGGAAGCATCCCCAAGCAGCCGGGACCGGGGCGCTATACGGCGGTGCAGCGGAGCGAGGAGTTCGGCGCGCTGCGTCGCGCCCACCGCTCCTTCGCCTTCCCGCTCACCGTGGCGTTCGTCGTCTGGTACCTGGCCTACGTACTGCTGTCCGTCTTCGCGACCGACGCCATGGGCACGAAGGTCGTCGGCAATATCAACGTCGCCTTCGTCCTCGGCGTACTGCAGTTCGTCACCACGTTCCTCATCGCGTGGTGGTACTCCCGGCACGCCGCCGCCAAGATCGACCCGAAGGCCGAGGCCATCAAGGCCAGCGTGGAGAGCGAGAGCGACGCAGTGGAGCGTGACGCATGAGTACGACCTTCACCCTGGCCATTGAGGCCAAGGAGCACCGCCCGCTCATCATCTCGCTCTTCTCGCTGTTCGTGGCCGCGACCCTCGCCATCACGGTCTGGGCCGGCCGCAAGACCAAGGACGCCACCGACTTCTACGCCGGCGGCCGCTCCTTCACCGGCTTCCAGAACGGCCTTGCCATCTCCGGCGATTACATGTCGGCGGCATCCTTCCTCGGCATCGCGGGCGCCATCGCGCTGTCGGGCTATGACGGGTTCCTTTACTCGATCGGCTTCCTGGTCGCCTGGCTGGTGGCGCTGCTGCTGGTCGCCGAACCGCTGCGCAACTCCGGCCGGTTCACCATGGGCGACGTGCTGGCGTACCGGATGCGCCAGCGCCCGGTCCGTACCGCCGCGGGTGTCTCGACGATCGTCGTCTCGATCTTCTATCTGCTGGCGCAGATGGTCGGCGCGGGCGCGCTGGTGGCGCTGCTGCTCGGCATCACCGGGGACGCGGGCAAGAACCTGATCGTCGTCCTCGTCGGTGTCATCATGATTCTTTACGTGACGATCGGCGGCATGAAGGGCACCACCTGGGTGCAGATCGTCAAGGCCGCGCTGCTGATGACCGGCGCGCTGCTGCTCACGATCATGGTGCTGGCGAAGTTCGACTTCAACATCTCCGACCTGCTCGGCACCGCCGCCGAGAAGAGCGGCCATGGTGCGGCCTTCCTGGAGCCCGGCCTGAAGTACGGCGTCTCGACCACGTCGAAGATCGACTTCATCTCGCTGGGCATCGCGCTGATCCTCGGTACGGCGGGCCTGCCGCACATCCTGATCCGCTTCTACACGGTGCCGACGGCCCAGGTGGCCCGTAAGTCCGTGCTCTGGGCGATCGGCCTGATCGGCGCCTTCTACCTGATGACGATCGCCCTCGGCTTCGGCGCGGCGGCGCTGGTCGGGCCGAAGGAGATCACAGAATCCAATCCGGCGGGCAATACGGCGGCACCACTGCTCGCCTACGATCTCGGCGGCGGAGACGGCAGCGCCTGGGGCGCGATCCTGCTGGCGGTGATCTCGGCGGTCGCCTTCGCGACGATCCTCGCGGTGGTCGCGGGCCTGACGCTGGCCTCCTCGTCGTCGTTTGCGCACGACATCTATGCCAACGTCATCAAGCGCGGCAAGGCGAGCGAGAAGCAGGAGGTCGGCGCCGCCCGTATCTCCGCGGTGCTGATCGGCGGCGTGGCGATCGGCCTCGGTGTCTTCGCCGGCAAGCTGAACGTCGCGGGTCTGGTGGCGCTCGCCTTCGCGGTGGCCGCCTCGGCGAACCTGCCGACGATCCTCTACAGCCTCTTCTGGAAGCGCTTCAACACCAACGGCGCACTGTGGTCGATCTACGGCGGCCTGATCACAGCGGTCGGCCTGGTGCTCTTCTCGCCGGTCGTCTCCGGCAAGGAGACGTCGATGTGGCCGGACGTGGACTTCCACTGGTTCCCGCTGGAGAACCCGGGGCTGATCTCCATCCCGATGGGCTTCCTGCTGGGCATCGTCGGCTCGCTCCTGTCCAAGGACGAGGACCCCGACGGCGAGAAGTTCGCCGAGCTCGAGGTCCGCTCCCTGTCCGGGGCGGGCGCGCACTAGGCGGCTCCGCCGCAGGTGCGGGCGGGCGGCACCGCGAGGTGCCGCCCGCCCGGCTCTTTGTACAGTTTTCCGCGATACGGATATGAGGTTTCACCCGTGCCCGATGTCGGTGCCCTCGCGTAGGCTGCGAACTGTACGAACATCCATCTGAAGGGGCCGTGCACATGCTCTTGGACACGTTCGGGCGCGTAGCCACCGATCTGCGCGTGTCCCTGACGGACCGCTGCAATCTGCGCTGTACGTACTGCATGCCCGAGGAGGGCCTGCAGTGGCTCGGCAAGCCCCAGCTGCTCACGGACGACGAGATCGTCCGGCTGATCCGCATCGCGGTCACCGACCTCGGCATCGAGGAGGTCCGCTTCACCGGCGGCGAGCCGCTGCTGCGCCCCGGCCTCGTCGGCATCGTGGAGCGGGTCGCGGCTCTGGAGCCCCGGCCGCAGATGTCCCTGACCACCAATGGCATCGGCCTGGAGCGTACGGCCCCGGCGCTGAAGGCCGCGGGCCTGGACCGGGTCAATGTGTCCCTCGACACCCTCAGGCCCGAGGTCTTCCAGCAGCTCACCCGCCGCAAGCGGCATGCCGACGTGCTCCGCGGCATGGCCGCCGCCCGCGAGGCCGGCCTGGCGCCGGTGAAGGTGAATGCGGTCCTGATGCCGGGCCTGAATGACGACGAGGCCCCCGACCTGCTGGCCTGGGCCATAGAGCATGACTATGAGCTGCGCTTCATCGAGCAGATGCCGCTGGACGCCCAGCATGGCTGGCAGCGTGACGGCATGATCACGGCCGGCGACATCCTGGAGAGCCTCAGGACCCGCTTCGAGCTGACCGAGGAGGGCGCGGCCGAGCGCGGCTCCGCGCCCGCGGAACGGTGGATCGTGGACGGCGGCCCACACCGGGTCGGCGTGATCGCGTCGGTGACGCGGCCGTTCTGCCGCGCCTGCGACCGCACCCGGCTGACCGCCGACGGCCAGGTCCGCAATTGCCTCTTCGCGCGCGAGGAATCCGACCTGCGCGGCGCGCTGCGCGATGGCGCCTCCGACGCCGAGATCGCGGAGCGGTGGAAGGCGGCGATGTGGGGCAAGAAGGCGGGCGCGGGCCTGGACGACCCGACCTTCGTACAGCCGGACCGCCCGATGTCCGCCATCGGCGGGTAGCGCGCTACGCGTCTTCGGCTGCTTGCCAGTCCTTCAGAGCCACGACGTCCTTCAAGAACCCTCGCATGCTGAGGAACTGGGACAGATGCTCGCGATGTTCATCGCACGCGAGCCATGTCTTGCGGCGCTCAGGGGTGTGCAGCTTCGGGTTGTTCCAGGCCAGCACCCACAGCGCGGCCGCGCGACAGCCCTTGGCTGAACAGATCAGGGATTCCACGGCATCAAGCCTAGAGAAGGGGCGACGCCGGGCAGCCACGGGGGGAGCCGCCCGGCGTCGGTCCGTCGCTCCGACGGGGGATGCGGAGCGCCTACGAAGTATGTCACGGGACACCCACTGCTAGGCACCGGATCCGCACTATTGATCTGAGGTTTTCTTGAGCTTCGCGCTCAACTGGCCTCGTGCGTACGGCCGGTGTGACCCGTTTCCTCCGCGCCTGCGCGGTCTGCCGGATCCGGGGCCGGCGGCTCGGGGTCCATGATCCGCCCCTCCAGCATCGGCTGCACGGGCTTCGGAACAAAGGCTTCCGGCAGCCCCGGAGCATTTTCCCGCCCGGCATTCGCGATGACGACGGCCACGTACGGCATGAAGGTGCCGAGGATGAGCGCGAGGATCGCGGTGAACCGCTCCACATTCCACAGCAGCGCGGCGGCGATCACCGCCGCGGCGCGGATCAGCATCGAGATCACATAGCGCCGCTGCCGCCCGCGCACATCATCATCGAGGCTCTTACGGGCCCCGGTGATCCGGAAGACCTCGCCGGAGCCACGACTGCCTCCACGCTTCCGCATCACGCTCTCCACCACCCGCCAGCTGGATATTTCTCTACGGTACGCCCAGGGCCGGGTACCGCATACGGCCCCCTCCCACATGCGGCCGAAGTGCGCGCGACGGACACTGACACGACATGCGCACAATGCCGCATTAGGAGGAGATATGAGCTGGTTGTGGGCGCTTCTGCTCGGACTGGTGCTGGGCGCCGTGGCGCGCGCCATTCTGCCGGGCAGACAGAACATTCCCATCTGGCTGACCCTTGTCTGCGGCCTCATCGGCGCGATCGTCGGCAACGCCGTCGCGTCCTGGATCGGGGTCGACGACACCAAGGGCATCGACTGGATCCGGCACGCCCTGCAGCTCGCCGGTGCCGTGGCGATCGTGGCGATCGGCGCGCCGCTCTACGCGGGCACCCGCGGCAAGAGCAAGGCGCGGGGCCGCTAGGCGGCTTCGCTGCCGACAAAAGAATCCTGGGGGCTCCGCCCCCAGACCCCGATCCGCAGACGTGGGATCAGCACCGCTGATGGCCCGCGGCCAGCCCGAAAGCCGGCCGGCGGGCCCTCAGCCACGCCCGCTCAGTCCGCCGCGACCTCGACCGCCGCCAGGTTGCGCTTCCCGCGCCGCAGCACCAGCCACCGCCCGTGCAGCAGATCGGCGGCATCCGGCACCGCGTCCTCGCCCGCGACCTTGACGTTGTTCACGTACGCGCCGCCCTCCTTGATCGTGCGGCGGGCGGCCGACTTCGACTGGGAGAGTCCGGTCTCCGTCAGCAGGTCCACCACCGGGCCGAGCGACGCCACCTTCGCGTGCGGCAGCTCGGACAGCGAGGCGGCGAGGGTGTCCGCGTCCAGCTCCGCCAGGTCGCCCTGGCCGAAGAGCGCCTTCGACGCGGCGATCACGGCGGCGCACTGATCGGCGCCGTGCACCAGCGCCGTCAGCTCTTCCGCGAGTGCGCGCTGGGCGGCGCGCATCTGCGGCTTCTCCTCCGTGAGCCGCTCCAGTTCCTCGAGTTCCTCGCGGCTCTTGAAGCTGAGCATCCGGCTGTACGTGCTGATGTCCCGGTCGTCCGCGTTCAGCCAGAACTGGTAGAACGCGTACGGCGTGGTCATCTCCGGGTCCAGCCAGATGGCACCGCCCTCGGTCTTGCCGAACTTGGTGCCGTCCGCCTTGGTCATCAGCGGCGTCGCGATGCAGTGCGCCACGGCGCCCGGCTCCAGCTTGTGGATCAGGTCGAGGCCGGCCGTCAGATTGCCCCACTGGTCGCTGCCGCCCTGCTGCAGGGTGCAGCCGTACCGACGGTGCAGCTCCAGGAAGTCCATGCCCTGCAGCAGCTGGTAGCTGAACTCGGTGTAGCTGATGCCCTCCTGGGACTCCAGGCGCCGGGCCACGGACTCCTTGGTGAGCATCTTGTTGACCCGGAAGTGCTTGCCGACGTCCCGCAGGAACTCGATGGCGGAAAGCCCGGCCGTCCAGTCCAGGTTGTTGACCATCGTGGCCGGGTTGTCGCCCTCGAAGTCCAGGAACGGCTCGATCTGGGTCCGCAGCCGGCCCACCCACTCGGCGATCGTCTCCGGGTCGTTCAGCGTCCGCTCCGCGGTCGGCCGCGGGTCGCCGATCTGCCCGGTGGCGCCGCCGACCAGCGCGAGCGGCCGGTGCCCGGCCCGCTGCAGCCGGCGCATGGTCAGGACCTGCACCAGGTGACCGACGTGCAGGCTCGCGGCGGTCGGGTCGAAGCCGCAATAGAACGTGACGGGCCCGGCCGCGAACGCCTTGCGCAGGGCGTCCTCGTCGGTGGAGAGGGCGATGGCCCCGCGCCACTTCAGCTCGTCGACGAAGTCCGTCACGGTTCTCTTGTCTCCTCAAGGATTGATGGATCGCGCCGCTACGAGGTTATACGCCCTGGCTCACCGAGCTCATATTGAAATCCGGCACCCGCAGCGGCGGCATCGCGGCCCGCGTGAACCAGTCGCCCCACTCGCGCGGCAGCGTCGGCTCGGTGCGGCCTGCCTCCGTGGCCCGGCTCAGCAGGTCCACCGGGGACTCGTTGAAGCGGAAGTTGTTCACCGCCCCGGTGACCTCCCCGTTCTCTACGAGATAGACGCCGTCCCTGGTCAGGCCGGTGAGCAGCAGCGTCGCCGGATCCACCTCGCGGATGTACCACAGGCAGGTCAGCAGCAGCCCGCGCTCGGTCTCCGCGACCATCTCCTCCAGCGACTTCGTGCCGCCCGCGTCCAGGATCAGGTTGTCGATCTCGGGGGCTACGGGCAGCCCGGTCTGGGCCGCGGAGAAGCGGGAGGTGAGCAGGTTCACCAGGCTGCCGTCGCGGATCCAGTCGGTGGCGGCGAGCGGCAGCCCGTTGTCGAACGCGGACTGGTCGCCGCCGGAGGCGTGCGCGATGACGAAGGGCGCGGCCTCCAGGCCCGGCGCGTGCGGGTCGCTGCGCAGCGTCAGCGGCAGCTCGGCGAGGGTGGCGCCGACCTTGGTCGCGCCGCCCGGCTTGGAGAAGACGGTACGGCCGTCGGCGGCGTCCCGCCCGGACGTGGACCAGTACAGGTACGTGAGCAGGTCGGCCACGGCGGACGGCGGCAGCAGCGTCTCGTACCGCCCGGCCGGCAGCTCCACGGACCGCTCCGCCCAGCCGAGCTGCCGCGCGAGCTCGGCGTCCAGCGCCGCCGGGTCCACGTCGGTGAAGTCGCGGGTGGCGCGGCCCGCCCAGGCGGACTTCGTCCGGTCCGGGGACTTGGCGTTGATCTCCAGCGTCCCGGTCGGCTGGTCGTGCCGCAGCCGCAGGCCCGTCGACGTACCGAGATAGGTCGAGGTGACCATGTGATTCGCGAAGCCGTACAGCTCCCGCCCGCCCCGCTTGGCCGTAGCGAAGGACTCGCCGAGCGCCGGGGCGAAGGACCCGAAGACCTCCGAGGAGGTCTCCGCGGGCGGCGCGGTGAAGTCGGGGGAGTGCGGCACGCCGGTCACCAGCGGCTGCGCGTCCTCGGCGGGACCGCCGTCGCGGGCGGCGGCCTCCGCGGCCCGTACGATCTCCTCCAGATCCGCCGCGGTCACGGCGGCGCGGGAGACGACGCCGGACGCCGTGCCCTCCTTGCCGTCGACCGTCGCGATCACGGTCAGCTGGCGGCCGCGGGTGACGCCGTTCGTCGTCAGGGCGTTCCCCGCCCAGCGCAGATTCGCCGTCGACTGCTCGTCGGCGATGACGACACAGCCATCGGCCCGCGACAGCTCCAGGGCCTGCTCGACGATCTCGTGCGGCTTTGCGGACGCGCCCATCAGAAGGCCTCCTCGGTGGCGGTACCAATTCCCGGATTCCGGGGGAATCCGAATCCCCCCGGCCCCTCGGCCGCTCCGGCGGCCGGGAGCGCGGATTGCGACGCGTTCATCGGCCCGCCTCCTGCGTGGTGTTCAGAATGTTCACTCCGCGGAACAGCGCCGCAGGGCACCCGTGCGAGACCGCCGCGACCTGGCCCGGCTGGGCCTTGCCGCAGTTGAAGGCGCCGCCGAGGACGTACGTGTCCGGGCCGCCGACCGCGGACATCGAGCCCCAGAAGTCGGTGGTCGTCGCCTGGTAGGCGACATCGCGGAGCTGCCCGGCGAGACGGCCGTTCTCGATCTTGAAGAAGCGCTGGCCGGTGAACTGGAAGTTGTAGCGCTGCATATCGATCGACCACGACCGGTCGCCGACCACGTAGATCCCGCGCTCCACCTCGCCGATCAGCTCGTCGGTCGTCGGCCCCTCGGGCGCGGGCTGCAGCGAGACGTTCGCCATCCGCTGGACGGGCACATGCCCGGGCGAGTCCGCGTAGGCGCAGCCGTTCGACCGCTCGAAGCCCGTCAGCTTCGCGATCCGCCGGTCCAGCTGATAGCCGACCAGCACCCCGTCCTTCACCAGATCCCAGGACTGCCCGGCCACACCCTCATCGTCGTAACCGATGGTGGACAGCCCGTGCTCGGCGGTCCTGTCACCCGTCACATTCATGAGGTCGGACCCGTACTGCAGCTTGCCCAGCTGATCGAAGGTCGCGAAGGACGTCCCGGCGTAGGCGGCCTCGTACCCGAGCGCCCGGTCGAGCTCCGTCGCGTGCCCGATCGACTCGTGGATGGTGAGCCACAGATTCGACGGGTCCACGACCAGGTCGTACGCGCCCGCCTCCACGCTCGGCGCCGCCATCTTCTCGGCCAGCCAGCCGGGGATCCGCTCCAGCTCGGCATCCCAGTCCCAGCCGGTGCCGGTCAGGTACTCCCAGCCGCGCCCCACCGGCGGCGCGATGGTCCGCATCGAGTCGAACTCGCCCGACTCCGCCACCGCCACCGCGTCCAGCGCCGGATGCAGCCGCACCCGCTGCTGCGTGGTCGAGGTGCCCGCCGTATCCGCGTAGAACTTGTTCTCCTGCACCGTCAGCAGCGAGGCGTCCACATGCTTCACGCCCTCCGCCCGCAGCAGCCGCTCGCTCCACTCGGTCAGCAGCCCGGTCTTGTCCGTGTCCGGTACGTCGAAGGGGTTGATCTCGTACGCCGAGACCCACGTCTTCTCCGCGTGCACCGGCTCCGGCGCCAGCTCCACCCGCTCGTCCGAGCCCGCCGCCGCGATCACCTGCGCCGACAGCTTCGCCATCGCCACCGCCTGGGAGGCCACGCGCGCGGCCGCGTCGGGCGTCATGTCGACGCCGGAGGCGAAGCCCCAGGCGCCGCCGTGCACCACCCGTACCGCATAGCCCAGGTCCGTCGTGTCCGACGAGCCGGCCAGCCGGGCGTCGCGCAGCCGCCAGGACGCCGCCCGCACCCGCTCCAGGCGGAAGTCCGCGTGCTCGGCGCCCAGCGAGCGGGCGCGCGCGAGGGCGGCGTCCGCGAGGGAGCTCAGGGGCAGTGAGAGAAACGCTTCATCGATCGAGTGGGCCACGGGCGCCTCCAGATCCGCTAGTCACCTCGGTTCGGTGTCGGGACCGATCATCTCCCGCCGCGGGGTCTGCGCCCAGCCCTTTCTGTGGAAACCCGACAAGCGTCCGGACGGGTGCCCTGTGGGGGGCGGCTTCCCCGTCGCTGCCCGCGGCCCGATAGTTTTCTGGGGTTAAGACCTGACCCGACGAAAGGGTGGACCCTTGAGCCGCTCGGTACTCGTGACCGGAGGCAACCGCGGCATTGGCCTAGCCATCGCCCGTGCCTTCGCCGACGCAGGCGACCAGGTCGCCATTACGTACCGCAGTGGGGAGCCGCCGAAGGGCTTCCTCGCGGTCAAGTGCGATATCACCGACACCGAGCAGGTGGACCAGGCGTACAAGGAGATCGAGGAGGCGCACGGCCCGGTCGAGGTGCTGGTCGCGAATGCGGGCGTCACCAAGGACCAGCTGCTGATGCGGATGTCCGAGGAGGACTTCACCTCGGTTCTTGACACCAACCTCACCGGCACCTTCCGGGTCGTCAAGCGCGCCAACCGCGGCATGCTGCGGGCCAAGAAGGGCCGCGTCGTGCTGATCTCCTCGGTGGTCGGCCTGATGGGCTCGCCCGGGCAGGCGAATTATGCGGCGTCCAAGGCGGGCCTCGTCGGCTTCGCCCGCTCCCTCGCCCGCGAGCTCGGCTCGCGCAATCTGACCTTTAACGTTGTCGCGCCCGGCTTTGTCGACACCGACATGACCCAGGCACTTACAGAGGAGCAGCGCAAGGGCATCGTGTCCCAGGTGCCGCTCGGTCGTTACGCGCAGCCGGAGGAGATCGCCGCCACGGTGCGGTTCCTCGCCTCCGACGACGCCTCGTACATCACCGGAGCCGTCATTCCCGTGGACGGCGGATTGGGCATGGGTCACTGAGCACCATGAGCGGAATCCTCGAGGGCAAAAAGATCCTCATCACCGGCGTGCTGATGGAGTCCTCCATCGCCTTCCACGCCGCGAAGCTGGCGCAGGAGCAGGGCGCCGAGATCATCCTTACGGCGTTCCCGCGGCCGACGCTGACCGAGCGGATCGCGAAGAAGCTGCCCAAGCCGACCACGGTCCTCGAGCTGGACGTCACCAACGAAGAGCACATGGCAGGCCTGGCCGACAAGGTCCAGGCCGAGCTGGGCGGCCTGGACGGGCTGCTGCACTCCATCGGCTTCGCGCCGCAGGACGCGCTGGGCGGCAACTTCCTCGACACGCCCTTCGAGTCGGTGGCGACGGCGATGAACGTCTCCGCGTACTCGCTGAAGTCGCTGACCATGGCCCTCAAGCCGCTGATGACGGACGGCGGCTCGGTGGTCGGCATGACCTTCGACGCGCAGTTCGCCTGGCCGCAGTACGACTGGATGGGCCCGGCGAAGGCGGCCTTGGAGGCCACCAGCCGCTACATGGCCCGCTACCTCGGCCCCGACGACATCCGCGTCAACCTGGTCTCGGCCGGCCCGATCGGCTCCATGGCCGCGAAGTCCATCCCCGGCTTCTCCGACCTGGCCTCGGTGTGGGACGACCGCTCCCCGCTGAGCTGGGACCTGAAGGACCCGGAGCCGGCGGGCAAGGCGATCGTGGCGCTGCTGTCGGACTGGTTCCCGAAGACGACGGGCGAGATCATCCACGTCGACGGCGGCCTGCATGCGATCGGGGCCTAGCCAGTAGCTCGTTCGGCCTATCCGGGGCGCCTTCGGGCGCCCCGGAAGCGCACCCTGGGAGAGCAGCAGTTTCTTTCCTTGTGGTGCAGCAGCGGCGGTAGCCGCAGTACGGCCGAGGAGGTTTCGTCATGCGCAAGCGCAGCGGCCTCCTCGTGGGTGTGCTGGTGACGGCCGCGCTCGCCGGCGCCCCCGCGCGGGCGGCGGACGCGCCCGTCGCCAAGTGCCGTACCGCCGTCACCGGCGACACCGTCACCGCCCGCTGCTTCAACCCCAACGGCACCGCCGACCGCGTGCAGCTGCACGTCGAGTGCGCCAAGTGGTGGGACCCGGACAGCGACAGCCGGGCCGTGACCCTCGGGCCGAGTCAGGGGCGGGAGTTCAGCGGGCGCTGCTGGTTCGGGATAGCCAGGGCGTGGATCAGCCACGCTCCTCGCTGAGCAGCCGCTCCTCGCCGCGCCCCTCCAGCACGCAGTGCAGCGCATGCGCCGCCGCCTCCGCACCCGCCGCATCCGGGTCCTGCGCCCGGATCGCGTCGACCAGCCGGCCGTGATCCATGTACGCCTCGGGGCGCATGTCGGCGCCCACCTCCAGGTGCAGGTGATCGCGCAGCACCGCGTCGAGGTCGGCGTACATCTCGGTCAGCACCTCATTGTGCGAGGCCGTCACCACCGACAGGTGAAAGGTCGCGTCCGCGTCGACGAAGGCGGCCACATCCCCCGCCGCCCACGCCCGCTCCCGCCGGTCCAGCAGCGCGTCGATCCGCTTCAGCTCCTGCTCCGTACGCCGCGCCGCCACCAGCCGCGCCGCCTGCGACTCCAGTGCGCTGCGCAGCTCGGCGAAGTCCTGCATCCGGGAGCCGGCGAAGCGCCGCCGCATCACCCCGGCCAGCTCGCTCGTGGCGACGACATACGTGCCCGAGCCCTGCCGGATGTCGAGCAGCCCGTTGTTGGCCAGCGCCCGGACCGCCTCGCGGACCGTGTTTCTGGCCACACCCAGCTGCTCCACCAGCTCGGGTTCGGTCGGGATGCGGTCGCCCACGGGCCACTCGCCGGAGGTGATCTGGTTCCGCAGCCCGGCGATGACCTGGTCGGTCAGGCTCGCGCGGCGCGGGGAGTGCAGAGGCATGACCTCTCCTGGGTGCGGAGTCGGCTGATGGGACGGGGTGTGGCCCAGGGTGTGGCCCGGGGTGGACAAGCATTCATCCCATGATTCTATGATGGTCGACATGCTACGCGAGAAGACCACCGACACCAGCACCGGCGCAGGCGCCTCCTCGGCCGCCGCGCTCCCCGAGCCGACGGCCTCCCCGTGGCCACGCCGGATCATGGTGACGGCCCTTCTCCTCGCCGCCGTGAACCTCCGCCCGGCCATCTCCTCCCTCGGCGCGATGATGGAGGAGGTGCGCGACGGCGTCGGCATGAACGGCACCGTCGCGGGCCTGCTCACCTCCATGCCGGCCGTCTGCTTCGCGATCTTCGGCAGCCTGGCCCCGCGGCTGGCCCGGCGCTTCGGGCCGGCCAAGGTCGTCTGCGGCGGCATGGTCGCGATCGCCGTGGGTCTGGCCGTACGGCCGCTGCTGGGGAACACCGCGGGCTTCCTGGCCGCCAGCGCCATCGCCCTGGCGGGCATCGCGGTCAGCAATGTGCTGCTGCCCGCCATCGTCAAGCGCTGGTTCCCCGACCGGGTCGGGCCGATGACCGGGCTGTACTCGATGGGCCTCGCCCTCGGCACCTCCGCCGCGGCTGCCGCGACCGTCCCCATCGCCGACACCTTCGGCGGCAGCTGGCGGGTCGGCCTCGGGGCCTGGGCGCTGGTCGCGGCCGTCGCGGTGCTGCCGTGGGCGGGGGTGCTGCGCGGCGACCGCAAGGCGAGCGGGGGCGTACAGCAGACCACCCAGAGCGACGCGCAGCCGATCCGCCTCACCCGTAGCCCCACCGCCTGGGCGCTCGGCGTCTTCTTCGGCTTCCAGGCCACCGCGGCGTACGTCACCCTCGGCTGGCTGCCGCAGATCTACCGCGACGCGGGCCTCTCGGCCGGCACCGCGGGCGTCCTCCTCGCGGTGGTCATGGGCCTCGGCGTCCCGCTCGCCTTCGTGCTGCCGCGGGTCGCCGAACGCCTCAGCCACCAGGGCCCGATCGCGGTCGTCATGGGTCTGTGCGGCCTCGTCGGCTACGGCGGGCTGTGGCTGTGGCCGCACGGCGGTGCCTGGGTGTGGGCGCTGCTGCTCGCCGTCTCCAACTGCTCCTTCCCGCTAGTGCTCACCCTGATCGGCATGCGCTCGCGCACCGGCGCCGGTGTGGTGAAGCTGTCCGCCTTCGCGCAGTCGACGGGGTACGTGATCTCCATCCCCGGCCCGCTCGTCGTCGGCGGCCTCTACAGCGCCACCGGCGGCTGGGGCGCGCCGCTGGCGCTGATGGCCGCCCTGATGGTGATCCAGATCGCCGTCGGCGTGGTGGCGGGACGCGACCGCATGGTCGAGGACGAGGTCTGAGAGACTGTCCGCATGCCAGTCCTCGAGCCCAATCCCCAGGGTGGCCAGCGGAAGTTCCTGGGCATTCTGGGAGTCATCGCCCTGATCACCATCGTCATCTCGGTCATCGCCACGGTGTTGTCGTAGCGGAGGTGGTCGGGGGTAGCTGGCGGAGCGCCTACGTATGTGACGTCCAGAAGTGGGCCAACCTGCCGTCCATCCCGTGCTCCACCGACTTCCAGTCGCCGGTGAAGGACACCACGGCGATCGCCGCAGTCGGGAAGCCGCTGCGGTTCATCCGGGTCGCCGCGTCATCGTCCGCGTCGGCGGACAGCGCGTCGGCGAGGGCGTGGACGCCCGGGTTGTGGCCGATCACGATGAGGTTCCTGACCTCGTCGGAGGTTTCGTTGACCACGGAGATGAGCTGGCCGAGGGTGACCTCGTAAAGCCGGTCCTCGTAGACGGTCTTCGGCCGCGCCTGCAGCTTCGGCACCACGAGCTTCCAGGTCTCGCGGGCGCGGACGGCGGTGGAGCACAGCGCTAGGTCGGGGGCGAAGCCCTGACTGGCGAGCCATTCTCCGGCGAGCGGGGCCTCATTGCGGCCGCGCTCGGCGAGCGGGCGGTCATGATCGGACACCTGCGGCCAGTCTGCTTTCGCATGGCGGAGAAGGATGATGCTGCGGGCCGTTTCTACGCTCATGTGCCCCAGCTTCGCACGAAACGCGCCAGCGGGCGGCCGGTGTTGGGATGCTCGACCGGCATGGGTGACCTTCCGCAGGAGTGTCCCCGGTCACTCCGGGTCACTCTCCGGTCACATCAGCCCGGACACCACATTGGCCTGGAACCAGGCGAGGAACTGCGACAGCGGCAGCTCGGCGCTCGCCGCCTGCGCTCCCCCGGTGCCGAGCGCCAGCAGCAGCGCGAAGGCGAGGGCCGGGAGCGCCAGCACCCACCAGCGCAGCCGCGGCTCGGCGGCGGAGGCAGGGGCGGCCGGCCGAGTGGATCGCGGGGTGGGGACGGTGGCCGCCATGGGATCGCCTCCGGGACCTCTGGTGCGGGCGTTTGCGTTACCCGGAACGCTACGCAGCCGGGGCGGCCCGGCCTATCCGGTGACCCACCCAGTTACCCCTGACCCTGGCCCCCTAGGGGATGGTGGGGCTAGCCCCACCCCGACCCCGAACAGTCCCGGCCCCCCGCCTAAGCCGTGAGATCCCGGCGCAGATACTCCGCGGTCGCGGTCCCCGCCTCCGCCAGCTGCGCCGGGGTCCCCTCGAACACCACCCGGCCCCCGTCCCGCCCACCGTCAGGACCCAGGTCCAGCACCCAGTCCGCGCGCTTGACCACGTCCAGGTTGTGCTCGACCACGAGCACCGTGTTGCCCGCGTCGACCAGCCGGTCGAGCAGCCCCGTCAGCACCTCGATATCGGCCATGTGCAGCCCGGTGGTCGGCTCGTCGAAGACGTAGACCCCGCCGCTGCCGTCCAGCCGGCCCGCCAGCTTCAGCCGCTGCCGCTCGCCGCCCGAGAGCGCGGTGAGCGACTGCCCGAGAGTTACGTACCCGAGCCCGACCTCGGCGAGCGCGAG
This sequence comes from Streptomyces boninensis, assembly GCF_048572725.1. NCBI lineage: Bacteria > Bacillati > Actinomycetota > Actinomycetes > Kitasatosporales > Streptomycetaceae > Streptomyces > Streptomyces boninensis. The sequence goes on along the minus strand of NZ_CP183837.1, from coordinate 1,775,414 downwards.
CAGCGGGCCGCGCAGCGCGGACTCCGCCGCGAAGTGGTCGGCGGCCTGGTCCGCGGTCAGCTCGAAGACGTCGGCGATCGACAGCCCGCCCACCGTGTGCCGCAGCGCCTCGGGGTTGAAGCGCCGCCCCGCACACGTGGCGCACCGCGTGGTGACCGGGTCGAGATAGCCGAGGTCCGTACGGATCACGCCCAGCCCCTTGCAGTCCGGGCACGCCCCGCGGGAGTTGAAGCTGAACAGCCCCGCGTCCGCGCCCGTCGCCCGCGCGAACAGCCGCCGCACGGTGTCCAGCAGCCCGAGATACGAGATCACCGTCGACCGCGAAGACGCATGCGGCGCCGACTGGTCGACCACGATCGGCTCCGCCCGCGCGGCCCCGTACCGCCGCACGAACTCCGCCACCAACGAGCTCTTCCCCGACCCGGCGACGCCGGTCACCGCGGTCAGCACCCCGAGCGGCACGGCCACGCGCACATCGCGCAGATTGTGCAGCGAGGCGCCGTCCACACCGAACCAGCCCGTCGCCTCCCGCACGTCCCCCCGCACCGGCACCCGCCGCCGCAGCCACCGCCCGGTCACGGTGTCCGCCGCGGCGAGCCCCGCCGCCGGTCCCGCGTACACCACCTCGCCGCCACGCGCGCCCGCGCCGGGCCCCAGGTCGATCGCGTGATCGGCGGCCGCCATCACATCGCGGTCGTGCTCGACCACCAGCACCGTGTTGCCCTTGTCGCGCAGCTGCCGCAGCAGGTCGGTGAGGCGGTGCACATCGCGCGGGTGCAGGCCGGTCGTCGGCTCGTCGAAGATGTACGTGAGGCCGCTGAGGCTGGAGCCCAGCTGCCGTACGGTCTTCAGGCGCTGCGCCTCGCCGCCCGACAGCGACCCGGTGGCCCGGTTCAGGCTCAGATACCCGAGCCCGATGTCGACCAGCCGCTCCAGCGAGCCCGCCGCGGCCGCCGCGACCGGGCCGCCCACCGGGTCGTCGATCTGCTTGAGCTCGGCGAGCAGGTCGGCGGCGTCGAGCGCGGTGAAGTCCGCGATGGTGCGGCCGTTGATCCGCGAGGCGCGCGCGGCCGCGTTGAGCCGGGAGCCGCCGCACTCCGGGCACGGGCCCTCGGCAACGACGCGGCGCACGGCGGCGCGGGAGCGCTCGGGTGTCTCGCGGTCGAGGTAGAGCCGGTTGAAGCGGACGACCAGGCCCTCGTACGCGTTGTGGCCGCGCTCGCCGGTGCTCTTGTTGCGCCGCGGCACCCGGAAGCCCTGGCCGTACAGGAGCTTCTCCCAGTCCGCCGCGCTGAAGCTCCCCAGCGGCAGGTCCGGGTCGAAGAGCCCCGATTCGGCGTACGTCTGCCACCACACCGAGCCCACCCCGAACGGCTCGAACCTGATCGCGCCCGCATTCAGCGACTTCGACCGGTCGAGGAAGGCATCCAGGTCGACGCGGCGCACGCGGCCGAGGCCCGAGCAGGTCTCGCACATCCCGCGCGGGTCGTTGAACGAATACGCCGTCGACTCGCCCGCGCTCGGCGTGCCGATGCGCGAGAACAGCAGCCGGATCGCGGTGTAGATGTCCGTCATCGTGCCGACGGTGGAGCGCGCCCCGCCGCCGACCGGCCGCTGGTCGATGACCACGGCGGGGGCGAGGTGGTCGAGCAGGTCGGCCTGCGGGCGCTCCTGGCGGGGGAGGCGGTTGCGTACGAACGAGGAGAAGGTCTCGGCCAGCTGCCGCTGCGACTCGGCGGCGATGGTGCCGAACACGAGGGAGGACTTGCCGGAGCCGGAGACGCCGGTGACGACGGTGATCTTCTCGCGGGGGATGGTGAGGCTGATGTCCTTGAGGTTGTGCTCGCGGGCGCCGACTACGCGCATGTGGCGGCTGTTGCTGTGATCCATACGGCCACCGTACGAATGAAGCAGGTCAGAACCTGACCGCCTTTTCTGCGATGCTGAGCGGCATGAGCGACACCCCGGCACGCCTGCTGAAGCTACTCTCCGTGCTGCAGGGCGGACGCGAGCACACCGGGCCTGAACTGGGCGAACGGCTCGGCGTCAGCCCCCGTACCGTGCGCCGGGACGTCGACCGGCTGCGGGAGCTCGGCTATCCGGTCGAGGCGACGATCGGCGCCATCGGCGGCTACCGGCTCACCGCCGGGAAGGCCATGCCGCCGCTGCTGCTGGACGACGACGAGGCGGTGGCGGTGGCCGTCGGGCTGCGGACCGCGGCGACCGACACCGTCTCGGGCATCGCCGAGGCCTCCGCCCGCGCGCTGGCGAAGCTGGAACAGGTGCTCCCCGACCGGCTCCGGCGGCGGGTGGGGGCGGTGCAGCGGGCGACGGTGCCGCTGACGGTGGGGCCGACCGGCGCGGTTCCGGCGCCGCACGGGGAGGTGGCCGCGGAGACCCTGGCGGTGCTGGCGGCGGCGAGCACCAGGGGGGAGGGGCTGCGGTTCGGGTACGAGGGCAAGCGGGGCGCCCCCGGGGCGCGGCACGTGGAGCCGTATCGGCTCGTCAGCACCGGCGGGCGCTGGTACCTGGTGGCGTACGACCGGGACCGGGAGGACTGGCGCAGCTTCCGGGTCGACCGGATCAGCGAGCCGCGACCGACGGGCGTACGGCATCCGGCGCGCGAACTGCCCGCCGCGGACGCCGCCGCCTTCGTGGCGGAGAGCATCGCGGGCCCGCGCGCCCGCTACCGCGCGGTGGTGACGCTGTACGTACCCCTGGATGAGGCGGCGCGGCGGCTGCCGCGGGGCGCGGGGCGGCTGGAGCCGGACCCGGAGTCGGCGGAGCGCTGCACACTGATCGCCGGCGGGGACGCGCTGGACTGGCTGGCGGTGCGGATCGCGCTGCTGGAGATCGATCTGGAGGTGCGGGAGCCGCCGGAGCTGGTGGAGTTCCTCGACCGGATGGGCGAGCGGCTCACCCGGCGGCGGCGGTGAGGCAGCTCACGGCCCTACGTGCAGATACGCCGCCCAGCGCAGCGGATCCGTCGGATCCTCCGCCCGCTGCGCCGCGACGGCCGCGTGCAGCGCGCGGGCCGACCCGGCGGCGTCCGGCAGCCCCGCGCCGCTCAGCGCGCCATAGACCTGCGCGGCCACATCCGCGGCGGATCCGTCCTGCACCTCCCACATGGTGGCGATGGCATGCCGGTAACCGGCCGCCTGCATCGTCGAGGCGAGATGCATCGCCTCATCGGGAAGGTTCACCGCGCCGAAGGCGGTCTCGCATGCGGACAAATACGCGAACTCGGCCTGTGGCAACTCCATTTCCAGCAGCTCGGCCGCGGTCAGCCGGCCATCGTGCAGCGCGAGGGAGCCGGCCGCCGGATCCACGTCGTCCTGCTCCGCGTGACAGGCGAAGTGCACCCAGGAGTGCTCCCGCAGCACCCGGCGCACGGCCGCCCGGGTCGCGTCAGGGCCGAGCAGCCCCTCGGCCCGCGCGCCGGCCGGGAAACCCGCCAGCAGTTGCGCGCACTCCCGCTCGACTCCCGGCAGCGGCGGCAGGCCGGGAGCCTGCGGCACCCCCACCACCGCCACCCCGCCGAAGCCGTTCCGGAGCCCGCCGTCCTGCCGGGCGCGGCGCAGCGTCGTGAGCGTCGAGGCGTACGAGGAGACCACGCGGTCCGGCACCGAGCGGGTGCCGCCCGCGTCCGTGGCGCCGCGGTGCCGCGGATACCGGCCGGCGGCGTGCAGCGGCAGCAGGGCCAGCCGCCCGGTCGGACACCACCACAGCCGGGGCGGCGGGTCCCCGGCCGGCGGGTCCCGTAGGCCCAGGCGGTCGAGCACCGGCTCGGCGATGCTGTCCCACAGCCATTCCAGCAGGTCGTACGTGGCGTGCCGGTCCTTCTCGCGGTCCAGGAAGGGCCGTTCGGGACGGCGGCGGTCCGCCAGGACGTTCAGGAAGCCGACGGCGCGCCGCGACACCTCCCGTTCCGTCAGCCCCGGCAGCTCGATCACCTCGACAGGCTCCGGGGCGCCGCGCACCACAAGGGCGTAGGAGGCCGCGAGACTGACCGTCACGACGACGACCGGCCCGCCGTCCGCCGCGGCTCGCAGCTCGTCGTACGGGACGGGCGCGAGGAACCGCTCGAAGCCGTCGAGCCCGCGCGCCTGGGCGAGCAGCTCGTCCCACTCGCGGCACAGCTCGGCCCGCTCCCGCGCCAGCTGGTCCGTGGTGCCGAGGCGCGTACGCACCTGGTGCATGCGGCTGGCCAGCGCAGGGGCGCGTTCGGCGAGCCGGGACAGGTCGCCGCGGGTGCGCAGGAGCTGGTTGTGCACGACGGTCCGGCCCTGCTCCAGGACCTCCAGCGCCCGCTCCGGCGCCCCGGCCCGGATGTGGCAGACGGCGGCGAGGGCGGCGATCCCGGACCAGTCGGTCAGATGCCGCTCGCGCGCCGTCCTGGGCAGGCCGTGCCAGGCCACCTCGGGCAGCAGGTGCATGGCGCGGTCGTAGCCGTCGGTGGCCATGGCCAGGTCGCCGAGGTCGAGGCCCGCCCTGCCCCAGGCGGTGCGGCATTCCATGCGCAGGTGCGGCGTGGCGTACGGCATGGCGTCGGCCCGTCGCCAGCACTCGACGGCCTCGTGCAGGTCCCTGCGGTCGTACGTGTGGTGATAGCGGAGGGCGAGCATTTCGCCGAGCCGTGACCAGGCCTGGGGCAGGAAGACGTCGTCCGCGTGCAGCGCCGCCGCGGCCTGCCTGGCGAGGTCCACGGGGCGGTCGAGCGCCTGCGGCCCGCCGCGGTGGCCGTCGGCGAGCGCGATGGCCAGCTGGCCGAGCAGCGAGCTGTACGAATGGTGCGCGGGGGAGGTGAGGGCCACCGCCCGCTCCGAGGTCTCGATCGCTTCCTCGACGTCATCCCGGTCGCCCCGCGCCCGGAAGCGGGTCAGGAGCAGTTCACCGAGGCTGGCCAGGACGGTGCCGTAGCGCTCGTAGCTGCGCGGGGCCGTCCGCGTCGCTTCCCGCTGCCACCGCACGGCCTCGTCCAGGACGTCCGGATCGAAGCGGATGTTGTACCGCTCCATCAACGCCTGGGCGAGGACGACCATGGCGACGGCACGGTCGCTGTCCGGGGAGCCGGCGGTGCGCCCGTCGATCGCCGAGGTCAGCAGGTGGATCGTGCGGTCCAGGTCGGCCGGCTCGTAGGTGTTGCGGTACCTGAGCAGATAGGCCTGGCCGAGGTTCAGCAGTACGAACGTGTCCGACTCCTTGGCGGCGACGGCCTGGGCGCCCATCTCGACGGACTCCTCCAGGTCCGCCGCCGTGGCCAGCCGCTCGTACCGCGTCCGCAGCGCGGTGGAGTGCTCGGCCAGCAGCCGCCATCGGGCAGGAGCGTCCGGCGCCATCGCCGCCAGGGCCTGCCGCTCCAGATCGATGGCGCTGTCCAGGTCCGCGAGATCACCCGTGCTCTCGTGTCTCCAGAACAGCGCCCAGGCCAACTCCGCCTGCGTCTCCGCGCGCAGCGGCCCGGACGCGGCCGCCAGCCGCGAGCGCAGGAGCTCGATCGGAGCGTCGAGGTCCGCCGGGTCGCCCAGGCGGCGGTAGCGGGCGCTCAGCCGGTTGGTGAGGGCGACCGCGAACTTCAGCCGGTCGGGGTCGTCGTCCCAGGCGGCCGCCACCGCCCCCTGGGCGTGCCGCACCGACTCCTGCAGGTCGTCGAGGTCGTAGCCGCGTTCGTACCGGAGGAACAGGGCGTACGAGAGATGGCGCAGGCGTCGCGCGCAGGCGTGGCTTTCGACCGGCGTCCCGGCCACCGCGGAACGCCCCGCGGTCACCGCCCGGTCCAGGTCGGCGGGCTGTCCGGTGCGCTCGTAGCGCATGGTCAGCAGCGTCGACAGCAGCATGTGCCGCCGGAACAGCTCGGGATTGTCCGCGGCCGTGTACGCGATCGACGCCTCGCGCAGCTTGATCGCCTCTTCGAGGTCGGCCATGCGGCCGCCGGCCTCGAAGCGGTGGAACAGCGCGGTGGAGAGCTGCGCCAGCGGCAGACCGGGCACGTCACGCCCGCCCAAGGCCAGTCCGAGCGCCGTCCGGTAGTGGCCCACGGCCGCGTCGAGGGCGGCGACGTCCGGCCGCTCGGTGCCCGCCGTCGGCTCGTACCGCCGCAGCAGCCGGCGGGCCTCGTCGGCCGCCTCCGCAGCCCGCCGCGCCGTCTCGGCGACCTCCTCGCGGAACGAGTCCGGCACTCTTTCCGGCGGCATCAGCTCGGCCAGGATCAGCCGCAGCCGCATCATCTCGCCGTAGTCCGCGAATCCGTTGTCGCCCGGCCGGGCTTGGTGGCGGGCCAGGTGGAAGTCGACCAGGGTGCGCAGCGCGTCAACGGCCACGGCGTCGGCCCGTACCGAAATCGACCTCAGCTGAGCGGCTTCGACAAGCGCCGCGTCCTCGAACAGCGCGGCCGCGTCGCCTCTTTCCCGGTACTGCGTGACGCGATCCCGCAGCGCGGTCACGAGGGAATGGGGCACCCTGTCACTGTAGTGGCGCAAGGGCCGGCACGGCCGGGACTTCGGCAGCGGGGGAGCGGATACGACCATGGCGGCACCGGAGCACCGGACCGGCGAACGCTGGGAAGCCGGCTCGGAGTTCGGCTGGACCCTCAAGGCCTACGACCTGCTGGAGCAGAGCCTGCTGCAGGCCAGGGTGGCCGTAGTCGAAGGCGTGCTGACCACCCGCGTGTGGGGCAGCTGCCCTCGCTGCGGCGGCCACCTCGACGACCGGCAGGTCCCCACGGCCGTGGGGGACTTCGGCAGCCTGCGGGGGAGCGCGGACCCGGACGAGCTGCTGCCGCCCGTCGTGGTCGTGGACGTCACCTGCGGCTGCGATGCGGTGCACGTCGACGCCCCGGACGGGGCGACCGGCTGCGGGGTCAGCTTCCGGGTGGAGCTCGTGCCCGACGGCGCCCCGGTGCCGGGCACGCCATGACCGGGTACCGGCCGCGGCGGCCGACCCGCGCCCCCACCGCCGCCGACCTGGCCGAGCGGGATGCCTTCCGCGCGATGTCGGCCGCGTCCCTGGACGCCGTACGGTCCAGCGCCGAGGCCTGGCGCAACGGGCTGAGCGCCTTCGTCACCCTGGTCACCACCGGTGTGGTGATCAAGGGGCGGGACACCACCAGTGTGCTGTCCACCGGCTGGAAGGCGGCGCTCACCGTCCTCATCGGCGGCGGCCTGCTCGCGGCGCTCCTGGGGCTCTGGCAGGCCCTGGCCGCACAGGCCGGCACCCGCCCCCGGGCCACCACTCTGGGCGCCGTGCTCGACCGGTATGGATCGGTCGCGGCCTACCAGGTCGCCCTGGCCGCCGCCGCGGCACGACGGCTCCGACGCGCCCAGTACCTCGTGGCGCTCGCACTGGCGCTGCTGCTCGCGGGCATCGTGGTCACCTGGTGGGCGCCGGCGAAGTGACGCGGGAGCGTTACTCGGCGAGGCCGTCGGCGGCCTCGACCTCCTCGCGGGTGATGCCCAGGAGGTACAGGACCGTGTCGAGGAAGGGCACGTTCACGGCCGTGTGGGCCGCCTCCCGTACCACCGGCTTCGCATTGAAGGCGACGCCCAGGCCCGCCGCATTGAGCATGTCGAGGTCGTTGGCGCCGTCGCCGATCGCGACGGTCTGGTCCAGGGGCACGCCGGCCTGCTCGGCGAAGGAGCGGAGGAGGCGGGCCTTCTGGGCGCGGTCGACGATCGGGCCCGTGACGCGGCCGGTGAGCTTGCCGTCGACGATCTCCAGGGTGTTCGCGGAGGCGAAGTCGAGGTGCAGCTGGTCCTTGAGATGGTCGGTGACCTGCGTGAATCCGCCGGAGACGACGCCGACCTGATAGCCGAGGCGCTTGAGCGTACGGACGAGGGTGCGGGCTCCAGGGGTGAGCCGAACCTGCTCCCGTACCTTCTCGACCACATCCGCGTCGAGGCCCTCCAGGAGCGCGACGCGGGCGTGCAGCGACTGCTCGAAGTCCAGCTCGCCGCGCATCGCCGCCGCGGTGACCTCGGCGACCTGGTCCTCGCAGCCCGCGTGGCCGGCGAAGAGCTCGATCACCTCGTCCTGGATGAGGGTGGAGTCGACGTCCATGACGACGAGGCGCTGGGCGCGGCGGTGCAGCCCGGCGGCCACGACGGCGATGTCCACGCCGAGGGCGGCGGCCTTGATGGCCAGTGCCGTACGGAGGGTCTCGGGCTCGGTGCCGGAGACCGCGAATTCGACGGCGGTGACCGGGTACTTCGCGAGCCGGAAGATGCGGTCGATGTTGCCGCCGGTGCCGGTGATCACCGCGGCGATCGCGGCCGTGGACTCGGCGGTGAGCGGGTGGCCGAGCACGGTCACGAGGGAACGGCCGGAGCCGCGCGGCCGGTTGTCGCCGTGCCCGGTGATGATCTCGGCCTGGAGCTTGAGCGACTCGGCCCAGCTGTGCACGGTGGCGCGCAGCTCGCCCTCGGGGGCATGGGCGGGCTCGGTCACCAGGGCGCAGAGGGTGATGCGGCCACGCGTGACGATCTGCTCGATGTCGACGACGTCGACGGAGTAGGCGGCGAGGGTGTCGAACAGCCCGGCGGTGATGCCGGGACGGTCCTTGCCGAAGATCTTGACCAGGAGGGTGGGGGCATCAGGCGCACTCATGATGGGCACAGGCTATCGCCTGGGCCTGGACCGTCGTACGGAACCCTGCTCGCGCCCCGCTGTCAGGGCCGCTTGCGTGGCCCTCGCGGCGGGCCAGGCGGCGGCGGGCCGTCCCCGTCCGGCGTCCCCCAGCGCGGCTGCTGGCGGCGGCGGCGCTTGCCCGGCGGCGGGGGCGGGGGCACGGCGGCGCCGATCGTCGGCGCGTTGTAGGCGCCGCCCGCGGGCGGGCGGGAGATCTCCGTCGGCGGCGGCTGCTCCGTGTACGGGTTCCGCTCGCCCTCCGGGCGGTAGCCCTTCGCCGGGTTGTACGGGCCCGGCTGGTAGGCGATGGACGGGTACGTACGCCCGGAGTCCGATGCCTCCGTACCGACGCGCGCGGCGCCCCGCGCCAGCGGTGCGGCGCGCTCGCCGGCCGATCCTGACCACCACGCGGCCAGGGCGCCGACCGCGCCCGCGCCGGCGCCCCAGACCACGCCGAGCAGCAGCGCCCACAGGATGCTCCCGTGCAGCTCCAGTCCCGCGCCCAGCGCATCCACCCCGAAGACCGACATGCTCGCGTCCGCCGATACGCCGGTCAGCCAGGCCAGCAGCGGCAGCGTCAGCCCGGTGATGACCCCGAGCCGCACCGCGCACCGCGCGGCGAACTGCAGCGCGCCCCTCTCGTCGCGGACCGGGGTGCGTACGGCCGTCAGCACGCCCGCCGCCAGCATCATCATCGCGGTGGCCACCGCCAGCAGCCAGACCCGGTTGTCCAGCTCCGCCAGCCGCCCGACCGTGATCGGCTTGTCGTCGCCGGTGAGGAGCTTGTCCATCGGATCCGGAAGGACTTGCTTCAATTGTCCGGTTACGGAGCCGTGCCACGGCACGAACAGGCCGAGGGGGAGCGCCAGCCAGACGCCGTTGGGGGCGCCGAGGATCGCCGCCCCGGCGATCTGCCCGTGGGCCTCCTCCGTCGCCGCCGAGTAGGCCGCCGCCGCCAGGCCCGCGCAGACGGCCAGGACGACGACGAAGCGGAGAGCCGAGGCGGCGGGGCGTACGACCCGGTGCGCCGCCTCCCAGCCGTGGGGGAGGGGGGACTTCCGCGAGGCGGCGAGGGCGATGGTCAGCACCAGGACCACCCAGATGAGGCCGCCGAGCAGCGAGCGGCCCGTGAGGACCTCGAAGCCCACCTGGGCCTTGGCGTTCGCGAGGTCGCCGATCGCGTCCGGGAGGCCGCCGCCGATGTCGCCGATGCCGTCGGGAAGTTTGTCCTTGATCGCGTCCGGGAGGCCGCCGCCCCCGCCCCCGGGGATCTTGTCCATGGGGAGGTGCTTGCCGTCGATGGTGACCGCGCCGCTGCCCGCCCAGGCGAGGCCGCCCACCATGGCCACGAAGAGGACGATGACCGAACCGGCCCGCGCGGCGAGTTCGCCCCGCGAGATGAAGGGGCCGGCACCGCGCAGGGAGCGTACGAAGAACCAGCCCAGGATCAGCGCCCCGGCGAAGCTGATGCCCAGCGGCGCCAGGTCGATGCTCGCATTGGCCATCGACTCCTCCATGCCGAAGGCCTTCATGTCGCCGTCCGGCCGCACCGCGCCGCCGGTCGCGAGCACCATCGCCGCCGCGGTCATCGGGCCCAGCTCGCCCAGCGCGTCCGCGCCCAATAAGTGCAGACCCAGGGCGGTCAGCCCCGCCATGACCAGAAACGCCCAGCTCACCGAGGCCAGCGCGGATGCGAATACGGAGCCCCACGGGATCCTGGTCCGGGTGTCATCACTGCCCTGGCTCATCAGCCGCCCCCTGATCCGCCGTCCGCCCCCACGGATGCCTACCACTCTCCGGAGTCGGGCAAGCACCGTCAACGGCCGTCGCAGGGCTGTTACCGGGGGTGCCTTTCGCCCGTGATCGAGTTACTGAAATAGTTCCTCCCGATGTTCGCCATCCCTAGAATCCCTACGGGCCTGCTCATGGCAGGTTCTGGCAGGGGGCAACTCGGGGGACAACTTTGTGGGGCATGGAGTGCCGGAACTCGTACTGGAACTGAACGGACAGACCTGGACATTGGACCCTTCGCGGTCCTACACCCTTGGCCGTGACCCGCAAGGGGACGTGGTCATCGACGACGCCCGGGTCTCCTGGCGGCATGCCGTCATGCGCTGGGCCGGGCGCAGCTGGGTGCTGGAGGACCAGGGCAGCACCAACGGCACGTTTGTGCAGGGGCAGCGGGTCCATCAGACCGAGATCGGCCCAGGTTCGAGCGTGCATCTCGGCAATGCCACCGACGGGCCGCGGATGCAGCTGTCCGCCGCGGCGGCAGCGGCCGGCGCCGATATGTACAGCGCGCAGACCGCGTATGCCGAGCCGCCGCGGGCGGCCGCCGCGCCGCCGCAGGCTCCGCCCCAGCAGCACCCGGCCGCGGCCGGGTGGGGGGCGCCGCCGCAGCAGCCGGTCCAGCAGCCGCCCGTTCAGCAGCCGCCGATGCAGCAGCAGCCGCCCAGGCAGCAGCCGCCGGCCCAGCAGCCGTACGTCCCGCAGCAGCCGGCCGCGCACCAGCAGCCGCCCATGGGAGGGGGCGTGCCGGTCTACGGGGACCGCAGCCCGACCACCTTCCACCAGCTGAACCTCGGACACGTGACCCGTATCGGCCGTGCGCTGGAATGCGAGCTGCGCGTCGACGACCTGCAGGTCTCCCGGCACCACGCGGAATTCCACTCCAGCCCGGACGGCCGCTTCGAGATCGTCGACCTCGGCAGCCACAACGGCACGTACATCAACGGTGAGCAGCTGCCCCGCTCGGGCCGCCGCCTCATCGGGCCCGACGACATCATCGGCATCGGCCACTCCACCTTCCGGCTCGCGGGCAACCGCCTCGAGGAGTTCGTCGACACCGGCGAGATCTCCTTCTCCGCCCGTCACCTGACCGTCAAGGTCGGGGACAACAAGGAGAAGACGATCCTCAACAACGTCTCCTTCGGCGTCCCGGAGAAGAGCCTCGTCGCCGTCATCGGCCCGTCCGGATCCGGCAAGTCCACGCTGCTGAAGGCGCTGACCGGCTACCGCCCGGCGGACGAGGGCGACGTCCTCTACGACAACCGGAACCTGTACAAGCAGTACGCCGAGCTCCGCCAGCGCATCGGCCTGGTGCCGCAGGACGACATCCTGCACACCCAGCTGAAGGTCTCCACCGCGCTCGGTTACGCCGCAAAGCTCCGCTTCCCCGGCGACACCGCGGACGCCGAGCGCAAGGCGCGCGTCGACGAGGTGCTGCGCGAGCTGAAGCTCGACATCCACAAGGACAAGCAGATCTCGTCGCTCTCCGGCGGCCAGCGCAAGCGCGTCTCGGTGGCCCTGGAGCTGCTCACCAAGCCATCGCTGATCTTCCTGGACGAACCCACCTCGGGCCTCGACCCTGGCATGGACCGCGACGTCATGCAGCTGCTCCGCGGCCTTGCCGACGACGGCCGTACGGTCCTCGTGGTCACCCACTCCGTGGCCGAGCTGGCGCTCTGCGACCGGCTGCTGGTGATGGCTCCGGGCGGCTCGGTGGCCTACTTCGGCCCGCCCGAGGAGGCACTGAACTTCTTCGGCTACGAATCCTGGGCGGACATCTTCCAGGCCTTCGAGGGCTACCGCGACTACGACTGGTCCGGCCGCTGGCAGGGCTCGCAGCACTACCAGATGTACGCCGCCGACATCGACGCCGTCGCCCCGCAGTCCGCGCCGGTCCAGCCCATGCAGCAGATGCGCAAGCCCGCGAAACCACAGGGCTGGTGGCCACAGCTGGGCACCCTCATCAAGCGCTACTGCTCGGTGATCCTCTCCGACCGCACCTTCGTGGTGCTGATGCTGGCGCTGCCGATCGTCCTCGGCGTCGTATCCATGGTGATCCCGGCGGATTCCGGGCTCGGATACGGGCCGGAGAAGGGCCGACCGCCCCTGCACAACACCGACGCCGGCACGATCATGCTCATCCTGGCGGTGGGTGCCTGCTTCTCCGGCGCCGCGAACTCCGTCCGTGAGCTGATCAAGGAACGGGTCATCTACGAGCGGGAGCGCGCGACCGGCCTGTCCCGCTCGGCGTATCTGATGTCCAAGGTCGTCGTCCTCGGCATCATCACGATCCTCCAGGGCGTCGTCATCAGCGCCATCGGCGTCCTGACCCGCGACAAGCTGCCGGCCGAGGGCCTGATCTTCACCAGCAACCCGGAGATCGAGCTGGCCATCGGCGTCACCGCACTGGGCCTCACCTCGATGATGTTCGGCCTGATCATTTCCTCGCTGGTGAAGACCTCCGAGATGACCATGCCGCTGCTGGTGATGTTCGCGATCGTCCAGGTCGTCTTCACCGGCGTGCTCTTCCAGATCGCCGGCACCGTCGGCGCCGAGCAGCTGGCCTGGCTGATGCCATCCCGCTGGGCGGTGGCCGCCATGGGCGCCACGGCGGACCTGAACGTGCTGATGCCCTTCGACGGCGGCAAGGCCGACCCCCTGTGGGCGCACGAGGCGTCGAAGTTCATCCTCGACATCGGCGTGCTGCTCGTCATGGCCGTGATCTGCGGCTTCATCGTGGCCCGGCTGCTGCGCCGGCACGAGCCGGAGGTCATGCGCTGACCTGAAGCGCGGCAGAGGGCGGCACCCCGGCCGGGGTGCCGCCCTCTCACGTTTGCTGCCTGGCTCAGTACCAGTGGTTCTTCTGCCAGAAGTCCCAGGCGCCACACGGGCTGCCGTAGCGCTCCTTCATGTAGTCCAGGCCCCACTTGAGCTGGGTCTTCGGGTTGGTGCGCCAGTCGTTCCCCTTGTCCGCCATCTTGTTGGCGGGGAGCGCCTGCACCAGGCCGTACGCGCCCGTGGAGGGGTTCGAGGCGGTGTGGTCCCAGTGGGACTCGTGCTCCACGATCTTCGAGAGGCAGGCGAACTGCTTTTCGTCCTTGACCATCGTCTTGGCGACCTTCTTCGCCTTGGCGGCCGGAGCGGCGGCCGGGGAGGCGGCCTGCGCGGCGGGGGCGACGACGGCGGTGGCGCCGAGGACGGCGACGGCGCTGAGCGCCAGAACCGGGGCCTTGCGGCCCATACGTATTCGGGGCTTCTTGGAGTCCTGCATGAGCGGGGGTACCTCGTTCGTGTCGGGGACAACCCCATTGGTAGCGAGACGCCCGATATGCCGTCAACGCACCCACATACGGCCCCGCCTAGTAGACCTGCCGCGGGTCGGGACCAGGCCTTAGCGGCCCGATTCCCGCCCGCGCGCACCCCTCGCGACAACTACCCCGCTTCGTAGCCGGACCAAAGTCCTGTGCCCGGCCTCACACCGAGGGACCTCCCAGGGCCGCTCCTACGCCGGAAGGATGAGGTGCGTATCCCCGAACTCATGCCACAGGTAGCGCAGGGCCAGCGCCTCGTCGTAACTGCGGCAGAGCAGCTCCCGCCCTGACACCGCCTCCAGCATCAGCAGGTGCGACGCCTCCGGCTCGTGCAGCCCGGTGAGCAGCCCGTCCACGGCCCGTACGCCGCGCTCCGGGGTGATCACGAGGTCCGTCCACCCGGATACGGGCCGCACCACACCCCGCTCGTCCGCCGCCGACTCCAGCGCCCGCACGGCCGTGGTGCCGACGGCGACGACCGCGCCGCCGCCCGCCCTGGCGGCGTTCACCAGCCGCGCGGTCGGCGCCGGCACGGCGAAGCGCTCCGGATACGGCGGCTCGTGCGCCTCGGCCGACGACACCCCGGTATGCAGCACGATCGGCGCGAACTGCACCCCGCGGCTCACCAGCCGCGCCACGATGTCCGGCGTGAAGGGCCGGGCGGCGCTCGGCATCTCCGCGGACCCTGGCCCGTACGGATCGGGGCCCGCGAAGACCGTCTGGTACGCGGCGAGCGGCTGATCGCGGTCCGTATAGGAATAGCGGACCGGCCGCCCGTGCGCCTGCAGATGCCCGGCGACATCCGCCGCCCCCGCCCGCGCCCACCACAGCCGCCCGCTCCCAGGCTCCAGCGGCCCGTCGAGCCACAGCGACACCCCACCCCGCAGCCGCACCTCGGCCCCCGCCGGCCCGCCGGGCCGGGGCACGCTGGTGCCGCGCCCGTCGGGCCGCCGCACCTCGACCGCCCACCGGCCGTCGTCCCCGAGGGTGGAAAAGTGCACGACCACCCGCTCATCCCCGATCCGCCCGTCGATGGCGGCGGGAAGGGTGGGCGACGTATTGACTACGAGCACATCCCCGGCCTTGAGCAGCGAGGGCAGCTCCCGGAAGCCGTGGTGCGTGACGTCCCCGGACGCCTCCCGGCTCACCATGAGCCGCACATCATCCCGCCCCGCGCCCCGCTCCTCGGCAGGGACGCGGGCCAGGAGCTCATCGGGGACCTCGAGGCTCCCTTCAAGCGAGGTAATCACGCCACACCTCCAAGATGAGAGCGGGCTGCGCCCGCAAAGGCAAGGCTGGGGGCAGGCGTCCCGCTCACGACCCCGCCCCCCGCTCGCCCAGCGCCGACGCCGTATACCGCCCGCTCGGCACGTCCGCGTCCACCACGGTGGCGATCGCGGCCGCGACCTCCGCCGGATCCAGCCGCTCCTCGAAGTCCGGATCACCCGGCACCGCCGCAGCGTAAAGCTGTGTCCGCATGTCCCCGGGATCGACGGCCCACACCCGAAGGGATGGCTCCTCCGCCGCCAGCACCGCCGACAGATGATCGAGCGCCGCCTTCGCGGCCCCGTACCCGCCCCACGTCTCATACGCCTCCACCGCCGCGTCGGAGCTGATGTTCAGCACCGCCCCACCCCGCGGAGCGGCCCGCAGCTGCGGCAGCAGCGCCCGTACCAGCGCATGCGGCGCCACCACATTCGTCTCCAGCGCCGCCCGCAGCCCGGCCACCGGCAGCTCACCCAGTGGCACCAGCGGCTCCGCGCCCAGCGCGCTGGCGTTGTTGACCAGCAGGTCACCGCCGCCGAGCCGCTCAGCCGCGGCCACGAGCTCGCCCTGGTGCAGCGCATCCGTTACGTCCCCGGGCACCGCCTCGACCCGCCCGGCCCCCGCCGCCCGCAGCTCGTCCGCGACGAGCTTCAGCGGCTCCGGAGAGCGGGCGTCGAGGACAAGGTCCCAGCCCCGCGCGGCCAGCTCCGCGGCGAGCGCGCGGCCGAGTCCCTTCGAGGCACCGGTGATGATGGCAACTGGCATCTGTCCCACTCCCCTTCACGGACTTCCACGATCTGCCGCCACCGTAGGAACGCCGCCCCGCCCGGGACCTCGGCCGCGGGACCGGACGGACAGGGGGACTTCGGCCTAGGACCCCCGCCCTAGGCGGCACCCGACCAGCGTTCGATCCACCCCCACAGCACCGCGGGTACCGTGGCTGACATGGTCATCCGACGAGCCGGCCTCGACGCCGTCAGCGGCGCGCTGCTGGCGATGAGCCGCCACCTGCAGGTGCGCGACGTGCTGCAGACGATCACCGCCTCAGCGCGCGAGCTGCTGGACGCCAAGTACGCCGCCCTCGGCGTGCCCGACGACCACGGCGGCTTCGCGCAGTTCGTGGTGGACGGCGTCAGCGACGAGGACTGGAAGAAGATCGGCCCGCTGCCGCGCCAGCACGGCATCCTCGCCGCGATGCTCCGCGACGCCACCCCGCAGCGGCTCGGCGACGTCCGCGCCGACCCCCGCTTCGGCGGCTGGCCCAAGGCGCACCCGACCCTCAAGGACTTCCTCGGCGTCCCCATCGTCGACGGCGACGAGATCCTCGGCGCCCTCTTCCTGGCCAACAAGAACTGCCCGGAGGGCGAGCGTCGCCAAGGCAAATGCGCCTTCACCGCCGAGGACGAGGCGCTGCTGCAGACCCTCGCCGCCCACGCGGCCATCGCGCTGACCAACGCCCGCCTCTACGAGCGCAGCCGCGAGCTGACCATCGCCGAGGAGCGCACCCGGCTCGCGCACGAGCTCCACGACGCCGTATCCCAGAAGCTCTTCTCCCTGCGCCTCACCGCCCAGGCCGCCGCCGCCCTCGTCGACCGCGACCCGGCCCGCGCCAAGGACGAGCTGAGCCAGGTCGCCGCGCTGGCCGCCGAGGCCGCCGACGAGCTGCGCGCGGCCGTCGTCGAGCTGCGCCCCGCGGCCCTGGACGAGGACGGCCTCGTCGCCACCCTCGCCACCCACGCGCAGGTCCTCGACCGCGCCCACGAGGCGCGGGTGACCTTCGAGAGCTCCCCCTCGGTACGCGCCCTGCCCGCCTCCCAGGAGGAGGCCGTGCTGCGGGTCGCCCAGGAGGCGCTGCACAACGCCCTGCGGCACGCCGACGCCGGCACGGTCGAGGTCACCCTCGCCCGCCGCGGCCAGGGCGTGGCCCTGACCGTCCGCGACGACGGGGTCGGCTTCGACCCGTCCGCGGTGCGCTCGGCCGGCCGGCACCTCGGGCTGGTGTCCATGCGCGACAGGGCCGCCGGCGTCGGCGGCTCCCTCACCGTTGAGTCGGAGCCCGGCAAGGGCACCGTGATCGAGTTGGAGGTGCCCGGTGGCTGAGGCAACCGGAGAGCGGATCCGCGTCCTGCTGGTGGACGACCACCAGGTGGTACGGCGCGGACTCCGCACGTTCCTGGAGATCCAGGAAGACATCGAGGTGGTCGGCGAGGCCGCCGACGGCGACGAAGGCGTCGCCCGCACCGAGGAGCTGCGCCCCGACGTGGTGCTGATGGACGTGAAGATGCCCGGCATGGACGGCGTGGAGGCGCTGCGCAAGCTGCGCGACGCCGGCAATACGGCGAAGGTGCTGATCGTCACCAGCTTCACCGAACAGCGCACCGTCGTCCCCGCGCTGCGGGCGGGCGCCGCCGGTTACGTCTACAAGGACGTCGACCCCGAGGCGCTGGCCGGCGCCATCCGCTCCGTGCACGCCGGGCACGTACTGCTGCAGCCCGAGGTGGCCGGGGCGCTGCTGGCACCCGACGACAACCACTCGGGTCCTGGCCGCGGTTCGACGCTCACCGAACGGGAGCGCGAGGTGCTGGGCCTGATCGCGGACGGCCGTTCGAACCGGGAGATCGCCCGGGCACTTGTGCTGTCCGAGAAGACCGTCAAGACGCACGTGTCGAACATCCTCATGAAGCTCGATCTGGCCGATCGGACGCAGGCCGCCCTGTGGGCCGTACGACATGGGCTGACCAGCTGATACGACCGGCGCAGCATGGGCCAACGGTCATAACGGAACGTCGACTTCCGGTGCGAGATTCATACCGTCGTGTAGATGTACAACCTCCGGCGGAACCGGAGCGGCCGAGCCGCGTTCTCCATGGCGGCTGCGGCGGTAAGTCCGCAGCAACCCGCTAGGAGGAATAGTGAAGAACCTCAAGAAGGCCGCGGCTGTCACCTTCGCCGTCGGCAGCCTGGCGATGGCCGGTGCCGGTGTGGCCTCGGCTACCAGTGGCGCGCACGCCGGTGGCCACGCGACCGGCTCCCCGGGCGTCGGCTCCGGCAACAACGTCCAGGTCCCGGTGGACGTGGACGGCAACGTCTGCGGCAACACCGCCAGCGTCATCGGTGCGCTGAACCCCGCCGAGGGCAACCTCTGCATCAACAAGTGAGCTAAGCCAAGACGGTCCTCACTCATCACTCTCGCCCCCCAGGTGGCTGGCCCGGGGGGCTTGAGTGTGTCCGGAGCCAGGAGGCGGCCGAGGGCGAAACTCATGCGATCTTCCGTCGATTGCGCTGAAAGGGTGCCGCCAAGTGAGTGCCCGTGTCGCCCGGACGGCCCACGCGTTTCCCAGCGTGCGACCCCGCGGCTGGGGTCGCTGGAAACACGACTACGGAGGATCAACTCCCCATGAACACTGCCAAGAAGGCCGCCCTCGCCATCGTCACCGCCGGCCTCGCCGTGGGCTTCGCTGCCGCGGGTGCGACCGCCGACGCCAAGGCGGACGGCACCGCCACCAACTCGCCCGGCGTCGGCTCCGGCAATGTCGTCCAGGCCCCCGTCAACGGGCAGCTGAACGTGACCGGCAACACCGCCAACGTCGGCGGCGTGGACAACGACGCCACCGGCAACACCTCGACGAACAGCTGAGGTCAGGCGCAAGCCGACACTTCAGGAAGGCCCCAGCGGACCGGTCCGCTGGGGCCTTCCCCTGTCTTACGGCGGCATCGGGAGCTAGCCCCGCTCCCGCTCCTGCTCCTCCACAAAGGCGTTGTACGCCGCCACCTGCGCCCGCCGCGCCGTCCGCTCCACCGGCTGCAGCAGCGCCCGCCGCGCCCCCATCTCCGCCGCGCTCACCGCCCCACCGTGCTCAGGGCCACCGCCGGTACCGCTGCCCTCAGGCCCGTACGCGATCGCCATCAGCGCCCCGACCCGCTGCGCCAGCTCCAACACCCGCGCCGCCCGCGGCGGATACCCCGGCGCCAGCACCTGCTGCCCGCGCTCCATCCGCGCCTGATACGCCTCCAGCGCGGCCCGCGCCCCAGGCCCCGCGCCCGCCACATCAAGCCGGGTCAGCGCCGCCGTCGCCTCCCGCATCGCCTCGGCCAGCTCCCGCTCGGCCTCCCCGAGCGTCGGCACATCCGCCGGCGGCCCTTCCCGTACCGGAAGGCATTCCCACACCACCTCGACGTGCTCATCACCCGCCGGACCGACCGCCGACACGTCCGGCACGAGCCCGAGCCCGAGCCCGGGCCCGCCGCAGACGATCACCGCCTCCTCGGCGGCCAGCGCCCGCGCATTGAACTCCGGCGGGCCGCTCAGCCCCAGCGGATGCCCCGACACCGGCAGCGCCACCCGCAGCCCCGTGGCCCCGAGCGAACGCAGCCGGCCGAGCGCCAGCGTCAACCCCACCCGGCCGTCCTCGCCGGGCAGCCCGACGACACGATGCAGGGCGTCATCACCCACAATGTGGTGCATTGCACCATCCGGCGAGATACGCCCGGAGAGCAGGGCATTGCCCCACGCTGCCAGGCGTCCGGACCGCGGTTCCTCAAGCATGTGCCCAGCCTACGGACCGGGTCCGACAACGCGTGGCGTAGGTTTGCCCTGGGGAGTGCCGAGAGCACTGAGAGACGCGACGAGACTGCAATAGGAGACAGCACGCTCATGAGCGATGTACTGGAGCTGGTGGACGTATCGGTGGTCCGCGGCGAACGGGCTCTGGTGGACCGGGTCTCCTGGTCGGTCGCGGAGGGCGAGCGCTGGGTCATCCTCGGCCCCAACGGCGCCGGCAAGACCACCCTGCTGAACATCGCCTCCAGCTACCTGTTCCCGACCACCGGCACCGTCCAGATCCTCGGCGAGAAGCTCGGCAGCGTCGACGTCTTCGACCTCCGCCCCCGCATCGGCATGTCCAGCAGCGTCCTGGCCGAAAAGCTGCCCAAGAGCCAGACCGTGCTGCAGACCGTCCTCACCGCCGCGTACGGCATGACCGCCGGCTGGCAGGAGGACTACGACGCCGTCGACGAGGACCGCGCCAAGGCCTTCCTCGACCGCCTCGGCATGACCGACTACCTCGACCGCAAGTTCGGCACCCTCTCCGAGGGCGAGCGCAAGCGCACCCAGATCGCCCGCGCCATGATGACCGACCCCGAGCTGCTCCTCCTCGACGAGCCCGCCGCCGGCCTCGACCTCGGCGGCCGCGAAGACCTGGTCCGCCGCCTGGGGAGACTCGCGCGCGACCCCCTGGCCCCCTCCATGATCATGGTGACCCACCACGTCGAGGAGATCGCCCCCGGCTTCACCCACGTCCTGATGATCCGCCAGGGCGAGGTGCTGGCCGCCGGACCCATCGAGAACGAGCTCAACTCCCGCAACCTCTCCCGCTGCTTCGGCCTCCCGCTCGTCATCGAACGCGCCGGCGACCGCTGGACTGCACAGGGCCTGCCGCTGACCTGACTGTGACCTGACGCGGCGCCACCCGTGGCCATAGCATGTCTCCCGTGGATGCATGGGTGTGGTGGCTGGTCGCAGCAGTCGGGTTGGGCATTCCCCTCGTACTCACCGCGATGCCGGAATTCGGCATGTTCGCGGTCGGCGCCGTGGCCGGAGCGGTCACCGCCGGCCTCGGCGGGGGAGTGACCGCACAGGTCCTGGTCTTCGTGATCGTCTCGGTGGCGCTGATCGCCGTCGTACGCCCGATCGCCAACCGCAACAGCGCGGGCAGACCCGAGCTCAAATCGGGGATAGACGCCCTCAAAGGCAAGCAGGCCGTAGTCCTG
Organism: Streptomyces boninensis; assembly: GCF_048572725.1. Lineage (NCBI taxonomy): Bacteria > Bacillati > Actinomycetota > Actinomycetes > Kitasatosporales > Streptomycetaceae > Streptomyces > Streptomyces boninensis. The sequence goes on along the minus strand of NZ_CP183837.1, from coordinate 1,754,658 downwards.
GAGCGCATCGACGGCGGCGGCGAAGGCGGCCGCATCAAGCTCGCCGGCGAGGTGTGGTCCGCCAGGGCCCTCGAGCCGGACAAGGTTTACGAGCCCGGCGCACAGGTCGATGTTGTGGATATCGAGGGCGCAACGGCCATCGTGCTGTAGACAGTTACGCAACGCAGCAACGCAGCAACGCGGCAACGCGGCAACGCAGTTTTACCGGGGAGAAGGAAGCATGGAGCCGATCATCATCGTCCTGATCATCCTGGTGGTGCTCGTCTTCATCGCACTCATCAAGACGATCCAGGTCATCCCGCAGGCCTCGGCAGCCATCGTCGAACGCTTCGGCCGCTACACACGCACGCTCAACGCCGGCCTGAACATCGTCGTCCCCTTCATCGACACGGTCCGCAACCGCGTCGACCTCCGCGAGCAGGTCGTCCCCTTCCCGCCCCAGCCGGTCATCACCCAGGACAACCTCGTCGTCAACATCGACACCGTCATCTACTACCAGGTGACGGACGCGCGAGCGGCCACGTACGAGGTGTCCTCGTACATCCAGGCAATCGAGCAGCTGACGGTGACCACCCTCCGGAACATCATCGGCGGCATGGACCTGGAGCGCACCCTGACCTCCCGCGAGGAGATCAACGCGGCCCTGCGCGGCGTCCTCGACGAGGCCACCGGCCGCTGGGGCATCCGCGTCAACCGCGTCGAACTGAAGGCGATCGAGCCGCCCACCTCCATCCAGGACTCGATGGAGAAGCAGATGCGCGCCGACCGCGACAAGCGCGCGGCGATCCTCACGGCAGAGGGCGTACGGCAGTCCGCGATCCTCACCGCAGAGGGCGAAAAGCAGTCAGCGATCCTGAAGGCGGAGGGCGAGGCCCGCGCAGCCGCCCTGCGCGCCGAGGGCGAAGCCCAGGCCATCCGCACGGTCTTCGAGTCCATCCACGCGGGCGACCCGGACCAGAAGCTGCTCTCGTACCAGTACCTGCAGATGCTCCCCAAGATCGCCGAGGGCGACGCCAACAAGCTCTGGATCGTACCGAGCGAGATCGGCGACGCCCTGAAGGGCCTGGGCGGCGCCCTGAACCAGTTCACCCCGAACGGCGGCAGTGACGCCCCCAGCCCGCCGGCCCAGCGCAAGGCGGCGCCGTACCGGGAGAACCCGCACTTGGAGGGCTGAGGCCGGCTTTGTGCTCTCAAGCGCCGGACGGACTATGTACAGCCCGTCCGGCGCTTGAGGACGAGGCGCGAAGCGCCAATTCAAGCCCGTCCGGCGTTTGAGGACGAGGGCCGCCAGGCCCGACTAAGCCGGCACCGAGACCAAAGCCGGCTCATCAGCGAAGCCAAGCGCAAGCAGCAGCGAATCAGCCGGCGTCGGCTCAAACGGCCGCCGAAGCAGAGCCATCCCAGCCTCGGACGGAGTCCGATCCGCCTTCCGCCGATTGTCCACCGCACAAGCGGCGACCGTATTCAGCCACGTATCCCCACCACCTCGCGACCGAGGCATAACGTGGTCAATCGTCGTGGCCCGCCGCCCGCAGTAAGCACACCGGTGCTGATCCCTGACCAGCACCCCCCGCCGCGACCACGGCGCCCGTCTTCGAAACGGCACCCGCACATACCGGCACAGCCGAATCACCTGCGGCACCGCAAGATCAAGATTCTCGGCCCGGAAGCGCAGCCCAGGGTGCTCCCGCTCGACAACGGCCTTGTCCTGCAGGACAAGAACGATCGCCCGCCGCAGCGACACCGCAGCCAGCGGCTCGAAGCTCGCGTTGAGCACCAACGTCTCGCGCATCCCCGGTCACCTCCCGGCTCAAGAATCCTCGCTCCGCCAGGCGGCGAAGTGGCTCAAGAGTCCCCCGGGAGGCGACCGGCCGACAACGCAATTTCCGATCAGTTACGGAGATCAGCCCTCCGCAGGCACCTCGTATTCAGCAATCAGCTGCGCCCGCCCGAGCGTGTGGAACCGCAGATTGAACCCAATGACCGCCGGCGAAGCATCCCCATCAGGCCCAAGCTTCTCCTGATCCACCGCGTACACGGTGAACACATACCGATGCGGCCCGTCCCCGGGCGGCGGCGCCGCACCACCGAAGTCCCGCGTCCCGTAGTCATTGCGTACGTGGACGGCCCCCTCCGGCAGCCCCTTCATGTCACCGCTCCCGGCCCCCGTGGGCAGCTCGGTGACGCTCGCCGGAATATCGAAGACCGACCAGTGCCAGAACCCGCTCCCCGTAGGCGCATCCGGGTCGTAACACGACACCGCGAACGACTTGGTCTCGGCAGGGAAGCCCTCCCAGCGCAGCTGCGGCGAGGTGTTCCCGGCCGCGTACACCTGCGCGTCCGGCAGGACGCCGCCCGCGGGAACGTCATCGCTGGCGACGGTGAACGACGCCACCGGCGGATGGAAGTCGTGGGGCAACGGCCGTCGCTTCTGCTCGGTCACGGAAGACACCTCCGGGTATCGGTACGAAACGCCTGGACGGCCAGCCTAACGATCGGTTGCCGCCCGGGATGCCACCATGCGATCCGTGCGCCACCGCCAGCTCCAGCCCCTGCTCGCCGCCCTTCTCGCTATCCTCACCTGCTGGATCACGCTGACCTCCTGCGGTACGGACACCCCGGCCCCCGCCACCTCCGCGACACCGACCCCCGCCTGGGCCCGCGGCATGGACACGATCACCCCGCCCCAACTGCCCAGGCAGGCCAGACGCACCCTGGAACTGATCGACAAGGGCGGCCCGTTCCCGTACGAAAAGGACGGCTCCACCTTCGGCAACTACGAGCGCAGGCTGCCGCAGCAAGCCCGCGGCTACTATCGCGAGTACACCGTCCGCACCGCCCACCTGCGCCACCGCGGCCCGCGCCGCATCATCACCGGGAAGGGCGGCGAGCGCTACTACACCGGCGACCACTACAAGACGTTCAAGGCGGTGCTCCAGCCATGACGGCAATGACGCCACAACCCGGGCCAGGCTCCTTCCCCGAGCCCCCGGAACTGCCCGAGGACGCGCTCCCCGCCCTTCTCGCCGGCACGGCGCCCACCGGCCTCTACCGCTGGCACCCCACCCACCCCGCAGAGCAGGCACTCCCGCTGGCCACGGCGCACGGCTGGCACACGGCGTCCCTCGACCTGACCGGCGCCGCGGGCAAGGGCGACCTGCTCACCCGCACCGCGGAGGCGCTGCACTTCCCGGCGTACTTCGGGCACAACTGGGACGCCCTCGCCGACTGCCTGGGCGACCTGTCGTGGCTCGGCCCGGCGCGCGGGACGCTGCTGCTCGTACGGGAGTGGGCCGCATTCGCGGACAGGGCGCCGCTGGCCGCGGCGACGGCCGCGGAGATCTTCGCGGAGGCGGCAGCGCCAAACTTCGCGGAGGCGGCAGCACACAACACGGCGGCGGACGACCGCCAAGGCCGCCCGCCGCTCGTGGTGCTACTGGCCGCTGAGGACCGAGGTCAGTACCCGGGTCACCAGTTCCGCCGGCCACCGACCTCCGAGATCCACTGATTGAGGTACGCGCCCCAGTCCGTGCTCTGGTAGTCGGTGAGGCCCACCTTGAAGGCGCGGTAGGAGTCGCTGCCCGAGGTGAACAGCCCCGGCTTCTTGTCCATCTCCAGGATCACGTCCATCTCGCGCCCGTCGGCGACGAAGGTCAGCTCCACCTGGTTGAGCCCGCGGTACTGCTGCGGCGCCGTGAACTCGATCTCCTGGTAGAACGGCAGCCGCTGCCGCGTCCCGCGGATGTGCCCCTTCTCCAGGTCAGCACTCCGGAACCGGAAGCCCAGCTGCCCGAACGCATCGAGGATCGCCTGCTGCGCCGGCACCGGGTGGACGGCGACGGGGTCGAGGTCCCCGGCGTCGACGGACTTCTCGATCTGCAGCTCGGTCTTCACGCCGACCTGCATACCCCGCAGGTGCTGCCCCAGGAAGTGCGTGATCGGCGTCTCCCACGGCACCTCGAGCCCGAACCCGGCGGCGTGCACCGCACCCGGCTGCACGGTGAACGCCCCGCCCACCTGCTGCCGGTGGAACTCGATGTCCTCCTTGAACTCCTCGTCCCCGCGCTCCACCTCGACCCGAGCCTGCAGCCCGACGGTCAGCCCCTGGATCTCCTGCTCGACCGAACCACCCTGGATCCGGACCTCACCCTGGATCACTCCGCCGGGCACCGCATTCGGCTCCGTCAGCACCGTCTCCACGGACGCCCCGCCGGCCCCCATAGCGGCGAACAGCTTCTTGAACCCCATACCGATTCCTCCCCGGTCGCGTACTACGCTCACCCGGCATGCCCCGTACCCCGCTGTCCCGCGAGTTCTTCCAGCGTCCTGTGCTGGAGGTGGCCCCGGACCTACTTGGCCGAACCCTACTGCGCAGGACCGACGACGGAGAGATGGCGGTACGCCTCACGGAGGTCGAGGCGTACGACGGTGCGAACGACCCCGGCTCCCACGCGTACCGCGGCAAAACCCGCCGCAACGAGGTGATGTTCGGCCCGGCAGGCCACATCTACGTCTACTTCACGTACGGCATGTGGCACTGCATGAACGTGGTCTGTGGAGAGGAGGGCAAGGCAAGCGCGGTGCTGCTGCGCGCGGGGGAGTTCGTACGGGGCTCGGACCTGGCCCGCAAGCGCCGCCCGGCCGCCCGGCACGACCGC
>NZ_CP183837.1:0-1747500 GCF_048572725.1 Streptomyces boninensis | reverse complement strand
CGATGAAGGACGTGGGAGGCCGCGATAGGCCCCGGGGAGCTGTCAACCGAGCTGTGATCCGGGGGTGTCCGAATGGGGAAACCCGGCAGTCGTCATGGGCTGTCACCTCTGCCTGAATGTATAGGGCAGTTGGAGGGAACGCGGGGAAGTGAAACATCTCAGTACCCGCAGGAAGAGAAAACAACCGTGATTCCGGGAGTAGTGGCGAGCGAAACTGGATGAGGCCAAACCGTATGCGTGTGATACCCGGCAGGGGTTGCGTGTGCGGGGTTGTGGGATCTCTTGTCTGTCGTCTGCCGGCGACAGGGCGAGTCAGAAACCGTTGATGTAGGCGAAGGGCATGCGAAAGGCCCGGCGTAGAGGGTAAGACCCCCGTAGCTGAAACATCAGCGGCTCGTTTGAGAGACACCCAAGTAGCACGGGGCCCGAGAAATCCCGTGTGAATCTGGCGGGACCACCCGCTAAGCCTAAATATTCCCTGGTGACCGATAGCGGATAGTACCGTGAGGGAATGGTGAAAAGTACCGCGGGAGCGGAGTGAAAGAGTACCTGAAACCGTGTGCCTACAAGCCGTGGGAGCGTCGCACAACAAGCTTGCTTGTTGTGTCGTGACTGCGTGCCTTTTGAAGAATGAGCCTGCGAGTTTGCGGTGTGTTGCGAGGTTAACCCGGGTGGGGTAGCCGTAGCGAAAGCGAGTCCGATAAGGGCGATGGAGTAGCACGCTCAAGACCCGAAGCGTAGTGATCTAGCCATGGGCAGGCTGAAGCGGAGGTAAGACTTCGTGGAGGGCCGAACCCACCAGGGTTGAAAACCTGGGGGATGACCTGTGGTTAGGGGTGAAAGGCCAATCAAACTACGTGATAGCTGGTTCTCCCCGAAATGCATTTAGGTGCAGCGTCACATGTTTCTTGCCGGAGGTAGAGCACTGGATAGGCGATGGGCCTTACCGGGTTACTGACCTTAGCCAAACTCCGAATGCCGGTAAGTGAAGTGTGGCAGTGAGACTGCGGGGGATAAGCTCCGTGGTCGAGAGGGAAACAGCCCAGAGCATCGACTAAGGCCCCTAAGCGTACGCTAAGTGGGAAAGGATGTGGAGTCGCAGAGACAACCAGGAGGTTGGCTTAGAAGCAGCCATCCTTGAAAGAGTGCGTAATAGCTCACTGGTCAAGTGATTCCGCGCCGACAATGTAGCGGGGCTCAAGCGTACCGCCGAAGTCGTGTCATCGATGCAATAGGACCAACGTCCGTATCGATGGGTAGGGGAGCGTCGTGTGCCGGGTGAAGCCGCCGTGTAAACGAGTGGTGGATGGTTCACGAGTGAGAATGCAGGCATGAGTAGCGATTCACACGTGAGAAACGTGTGCGCCGATTGACTAAGGGTTCCTGGGTCAAGCTGATCTGCCCAGGGTAAGTCGGGACCTAAGGCGAGGCCGACAGGCGTAGTCGATGGATAACCGGTTGATATTCCGGTACCCGCTGTGTGGCGACAAACATCGAGCCCATTAATGCTAAGGCCGTGAAGCCGCCTCTGATCCCTTCGGGGTGAGGGGGAGTGGTGGAGCCGCTGAACCAAGGTGGTAGTAGGTGAGTGATGGGGTGACGCAGGAAGGTAGTCCAGCCCGGGCGGTGGTTGTCCCGGGGTAAGGGTGTAGCCCGAGCAATAGGTAAATCCGTTGCTCTTGTGGGTGAGACCTGATGCCGAGCCGATTGTGGTGAAGTGGATGATCCTATGCTGTCGAGAAAAGCCTCTAGCGATGTTGCATGGCGGCCCGTACCCTAAACCGACTCAGGTGGTCAGGTAGAGTATACCGAGGCGTTCGGGTGAACTATGGTTAAGGAACTCGGCAAAATGCCCCCGTAACTTCGGGAGAAGGGGGGCCACATCCGGTGACGACATTTACTGTCCGAGCTGGGGGTGGCCGCAGAGACCAGCGAGAAGCGACTGTTTACTAAAAACACAGGTCCGTGCGAAGCCGTAAGGCGATGTATACGGACTGACGCCTGCCCGGTGCTGGAACGTTAAGGGGACCGGTTAGTACGACTTCGGTTGTGCGAAGCTGAGAACTTAAGCGCCAGTAAACGGCGGTGGTAACTATAACCATCCTAAGGTAGCGAAATTCCTTGTCGGGTAAGTTCCGACCTGCACGAATGGCGTAACGACTTCTCGACTGTCTCAACCATAGGCCCGGTGAAATTGCACTACGAGTAAAGATGCTCGTTTCGCGCAGCAGGACGGAAAGACCCCGGGACCTTTACTATAGCTTGATATTGGTGTTCGGTTCGGCTTGTGTAGGATAGGTGGGAGACTTTGAAACTCATACGCCAGTATGGGTGGAGTCGTCGTTGAAATACCACTCTGGTCGTGCTGGATGTCTAACCTCGGTCCGTGATCCGGATCAGGGACAGTGTCTGGTGGGTAGTTTAACTGGGGCGGTTGCCTCCCAAAGAGTAACGGAGGCGCCCAAAGGTTCCCTCAGCCTGGTTGGTAATCAGGTGGTGAGTGTAAGTGCACAAGGGAGCTTGACTGTGAGACTGACGGGTCGAGCAGGGACGAAAGTCGGGACTAGTGATCCGGCGGTGGCTTGTGGAAGCGCCGTCGCTCAACGGATAAAAGGTACCCCGGGGATAACAGGCTGATCTTCCCCAAGAGTCCATATCGACGGGATGGTTTGGCACCTCGATGTCGGCTCGTCGCATCCTGGGGCTGGAGTCGGTCCCAAGGGTTGGGCTGTTCGCCCATTAAAGCGGCACGCGAGCTGGGTTTAGAACGTCGTGAGACAGTTCGGTCCCTATCCGCTGTGCGCGTAGGAGTCTTGAGAAGGGCTGTCCCTAGTACGAGAGGACCGGGACGGACGGACCTCTGGTGTGCCAGTTGTTCTGCCAAGGGCATGGCTGGTTGGCTACGTTCGGAAAGGATAACCGCTGAAAGCATCTAAGCGGGAAGCCTGCTTCGAGATGAGGACTCCCACCCCCATGAGGGGTTAAGGCTCCCAGTAGACGACTGGGTTGATAGGCCAGATATGGAAGCCCTGTAAGGGGTGGAGTTGACTGGTACTAATAGGCCGAGGACTTGTCCATAGCTGCTCGCGTCCACTGTTCGGCTCCCAGGCAACAAACAATCTTGCCGGGGATCATGCTTGAACTCGTAACACCTTTAATTGAAGAGTGTGCTTGTTCGCTGAACCCGGAAATAGGGTTTCGGTGGTCATAGCGTTAGGGAAACGCCCGGTTACATTCCGAACCCGGAAGCTAAGCCTTTCCGCGCCGATGGTACTGCACAGGGGACTGTGTGGGAGAGTAGGTCGCCGCCGAACAATCTTTGAGGACCTGTGGTCCCAGCGTGAGCGCTGGGACCACAGGTCCTTTTTTGTTTTGCATTTGCTTCATTTGGTTTCGCTCGGAGCGCGCTGCCGACTCGGCTGCGTGAGAATGACTGCGGTACCTCGACACGACAGGAGCCCTTCCGATGCCCTCCAACGATGACGGCCGGCGGCCATCCGAGCAGCGCGATCGCGATCGGGATCGCGGGCGTGACCGGGATCGGGATCGGGGTCGGGATCGGTCCGGTGGGGACCGGGGCGGCTACCGGGGCCCGCGGCGGGATGACGATCGCGGGCGGGGTCCGCGGCGTGATGATGAGGGCCGTGGCAGGCGTCCGTACGGGCAGGGTGGCGACCGGGGCGGGGACGAGCGTCGGGGCCAGGGCGGTGGCGGTGGCTATCGCGGGCGGGACGATGACCGGCGCGGTGGTAGCGGCGGCTACCGCGGGCGGGACGATGACCGGCGTGGTGGCGGCGGTGGCGGCGGCTTCCGGGGTCGGGATGACGACCGCCGTGGTGGCGGTGCCAGCTACCGCGGGCGGGACGATGACCGGCGTGGTGGCGGTGCTGGCGGTTACCGCGGGCGCGACGACGACCGCCGTGGTGGCGGTGGTGGCGGCGGTTTCCGTGGCCGCGATGATGACCGTCGAAGTGGCTCCGGTGGCGGCTATCGGGGCCGGGACGACGATCGCCGTGGTGGTGGTGGCGGTGGCGGCTTCCGTGGCCGTGATGACGACCGGCGTGGTGGCGGTGGTGGCGGTTACCGCGGGCGCGACGATGACCGGCGTGGCGGTGGCGGTGGCTATCGCGGGCGTGACGACGACCGTCGTGGTGGCGGTGGCGGCTTCCACGGTCGGGATGATGACCGGCGTGGGGGTGGGGGCTTCCGGCGTGATGGTGATGCCGAGCGTCGCCCCTTCCAGCGGGACGATCGTGGGCCGCGGCGTGATGACGATCGTCGCGGTGGTGGCGGTGGCGGCTTCCGTGGTCGTGATGACGACCGTCGTGGCGGTGGCGGTGGCGGCTTCCGTGGCCGTGATGACGACCGTCGTGGCGGTGGCGGTGGCAGCTTCCGCGGGCGTGACGACGACCGACGCGGTGGTGGCGGTGGCGGCGGCTATCGCGGGCGTGACGATGACCGTCGCGGTGGCGGCGGCTTCCGTGGGCGCGGTGATGATCGCCGTGGCGGCGGCGGCTATCGCGGGCGGGACGACGATCGGCGCGGCGGTGGCGGGGGCTATCGCGGGCGCCGTGACGACGACCGCCGTGGTCCGCGCCGCGACGGGGACAACGGGCGGCCCGACCGCGAGCCGGTGCGTAGGCTGCCGATTCCGGATGACGTGACCGGGATGGAGGTCGACAAGTCGGTTCGGCAGGAGTTGAACAGCCTGCCCAAGACACTGGCCGACGATGTCGCCCGTAACCTCGTCATGGTCGCCAGGCTGCTCGACGAGGACCCGGAGACCGCGTACGGGCACGCCAAGGTCGCCCTGCGGCTGGCTTCCCGGGTCGGGGCCGTACGCGAAGCTGCCGGCTTTGCCGCGTACTCGACCGGGCGGTATCAGGAGGCGCTGGCCGAGTTCCGGGCCGCGCGGCGGATGACCGGGTCGCAGCACCTGTGGCCGATCATGGCCGACTGCGAGCGTGGCATGGGGCGGCCGGAGCGGGCGCTGGATATGGCCGGCGCGGACGAGGTGCAGAAGCTCGACAAGGCGGGGCAGGTGGAGATGCGTATCGTCGCCGCCGGCGCCCGGCGCGACCTCGGGCAGCCCGATGCCGCCGTCGTCACCCTGCAGAGCTCCGAGCTGGCCTCGAACTCCGTGCAGCCCTGGACCGCCCGCCTCCGTTACGCCTACGCCGACGCGCTGCTCGAGGTCGGGCGCGAGGCCGATGCGCGGGAGTGGTTCGCTAAGGCGCTGGAGGCCGATCACGACGGGGCTACGGACGCCTCTGACCGGCTTGCCGAGCTGGATGGGGTGGAGTTCACCGACGCGCTCGATGAGGACGCGGTGGATGAGGACGGCTTCGAGGGCGCGGCGGCTGCCGACGAGGATGAGCTCGATGAGGAGCGCGCGGGCGGTGCCGACACCGACACCGACACCGACTTCGACACCGACTCCGCCCCCGCCGCGGGCGAGGACGGCGCCGAGCGGCCACGCTCCGAGCCTGTGAGCCCCGACGCGCTCATGGACGCCGCCGACGAGGACTTCCCCGTCATCGAGGAGGGCCTCTCCGACCCCAACGAGGAGCGGCCCGTCGCGGAGGACGAGGAGCTCGTCGTGGCGGACGACGAGTCCGTCACCGATGAGGAGCCGGTCGCCGATGACGATCGCCCGGTCGTCGTCGACGATGACGACCGAGCCGACGTCGAAGCCGATGACGAGCGGCCCGCCGACGAGCCGCGGGACGACTGACGCGCCGAGCAAGAGCAGAGCAGAGGGGAGCTGGGCCGTCGGCCCAGCTCCCCTCTGCTCTTGCTCACTCCACCCCCGAAACCCCCAACACCCGCAACACCAGCCCCGTAGCCGGCTTAGGCCCAAACGACGTCGATTTCCGCGGCATAGTCACCCCACGCCGCGCATGCTCCCGCACGACATCCTCCGACACCGGCGCCATCAACACCGCCGTCCCCCCGATCTGCTCCGCCCGCGCCACCGCCGCCGCGGCACCGTGGATGTGGCTGACCTGTTCCGCGCCGTCGTCCCGGATCCCGCACAGCTCGCCCAGGATGAGCTGGTCCGCGATGGCGGCGTCCAGGGGCAGCGGGGCGCCGGCCGCATTGGGCTGGACGTGCGCCGCCACCTGCTCCAGGTCCGGCTCCGTGATCAGGTGATACGCGCCATCGCCCGCCAGCACAAACGCCGGCCCGGCAGCCGCCGCCCTCTCCAGCTCCGCCAGCGCGTCCTCCACCGGCCCCGGCACCGTACGCACCCCCGCGAAGGCGCCGCGCACCGCGCGCAGCACCGCCTCCGTGCCCTGCGAGTGCAGCAGCCGGTGGATCGCCTTCACCTCCAGCGGATAGCGGGCCGTGTCCACCAGCAGCACCAGCCCGTAGTCCCATGGACCCGCCGCGGCGCCGCGCTCGTCCCGTAGCCGCAGATACGTCGCCCAGCGGTGGTGGCCGTCCGCGATCATGGCCTGCCGGTCCGCCAGGTCCTTCTGGACCGTCGCCAGCTCGGCCGGATCCGTGACGCACCACAGGCGGTGGGCGAAGCCGTCCTCCGTGGTCGTCGACAGCAGCGGCGGGCGCTGCGCGACCTGCTCGATGACGGCCGTGGCGCCCATGGCGTGGCCGTTGCTGCGGTAGGCCAGGAGCAGCGGCTCCAGGTTGGCCGCCGTCGCCCGCATCACATTGGCGCGGTCGGCGACGATGTGCTCCATCACGCCCTCGTGCGGCAGCACCACACCCTCCTCGGGGGCCGACAGCCGCAGCGCCCCGACGACGCCGCGCTGCAGCAGCTCGCCGCGGCGCTGCTCGTACACGTACAGCGCGGGCTGCGGGTCCGGCACCAGGACGCCTTCCGCCTGCCAGTCGCGCAGCATGTCGGCCGCGGCCTCCGGCGTCGGGGGGAGGATGAGGCGGACGATGTTGTGCGGGTCCGCCTGTTCCAGGTGGTCCTGGCCGTCCGGGCGGACCACCACGTCGTACGGTGGCGAGGTCACCGCGGCAAGGCTGCGGACCCGCGCCGGTGCGTAGCGGAGGCCCGTGAACGGTTGCAGGTCGAGGCCGGAAGAATGCTGCATGCACCGGATCGTAAGCCGTGTGCCGCAGCCCATCAGCATGAGGAGCGTCAGCGCGTGAGGCAGACCGTCAGGACCCGGCCATCCAGCAGCGGCCGGCCGCTCAGCGAGGCGTACGACACGGCGCTGCTCGATCTCGACGGGGTCGTGTACGCGGGGGGTGAGGCCGTCGCGCATGCCGTGGAGTCGCTGGGGACGGCGCGGTTCGGGGGGATGCGGCTGGCGTACGTCACCAACAATGCGGCGCGGACGCCGGAGACGGTCGCCGCCCATCTGACCGAGCTGGGCGTGCCCGCCGACGCGGGTGATGTCATCACCTCCGCGCAGGCGGTGGCCCGGCTGATCGCGGAGCAGGTGCCCGCGGGGGCGCGGGTGCTCGTCATCGGCGGCGAGGGGCTGCGGGTGGCGCTGCGCGAGCGGGGGCTGGTGCCGGTCGAGTCGGCTGATGAGCAGCCTGCTGCTGTCGTGCAGGGGTACGGGGGGCCGTCGCTGCAGTGGGGGCGGTTTGCGGAGGCTTCCTATGCGGTGGCGCGTGGGGTGCCTTGGTTTGCGTCCAATACGGATCTGACCATTCCCAGCGGGCGGGGGATCGCGCCGGGGAATGGGGCGGCCGTGGAGGTCGTACGGATCGCGACCGGGGGCCGCGTGGAGCCGCAGGTCGCCGGGAAGCCGCTGCCGCCGATGCATCGGGAGACGATTCTGCGGACGGGGGCCGAGCGGCCGCTGGTGGTGGGGGATCGGCTGGATACGGATATTGAGGGGGCGTTCAACGGCGGGGTGGATTCGCTGCTGGTGCTCACCGGGGTGACGGACGGGGCGCAGCTGGTGGCGGCCGAGCCTCGGCATCGGCCGACTTATGTGGATGCGGATCTGCGGGGGCTGCTGGCGGAGCAGCCTGAGGTGTCGGGGGATGGAGAGTGCGGGGGGTGGCGGGCTCGGGCCGATGGCGGGCGCGGGGTGCTCGAGCTCGATGGTGAGGGGCGTGCGGTGGATGGGCTGCGGGCGTTGTGTGCCGCGGCCTGGCGGCAGGCGGGGGAGGGGAGCTGCGAGCTGGATGCCGGGAAGGCGCTGGCCCGGCTCGGGTGGTAGGGACTGGCCCGGCTCGGGTGGTAGGGAGCGGTATCGCCGTACGGCCCTACGCCGCCTCCCCGCTCTCCAGCAGCTGCGTCTCCGACGTCCCCCGCCGCCAGTAACCCGAGAACGTCACCCGCTTCCGGTCGACACCGCGCTCGCGGACCAGATGGCGCCGGATCGCCTTCACCGTCGCCGATTCGCCGGCGATCCAGGCGTACGGGGTGCCATCCGGGAGCTCCGCCTCCGCGATGGCCTCCGGGGTCGGGCGGGCCACGCCCCGTACCTGCCAGACGATCTCCGCGTCGGCGGCCGTCGGCAGGCCCTGGATGTCGGCCGGTTCCGCCACGTCGATCCAGGCGCGGACCGGGAGGCCGGACGGGAGGGTTTCGAGGATGGCGGCGATGGCGGGGAGGGCGGATTCGTCGCCGGAGAGCAGGATCCAGTCGGTGTCGGACGGCGGGCGGTAGTCGTACGCGACGTTGTCCGCCGCCACCGGGGCAAGCGCCGCCAGACGGTGCCCCGGGGCGGCGGACATCGCCCAGCGGGAGGCCGGGCCCTCGTCGCCGTGGACGGCGAAGTCCACGGTCAGCTGCTCCGTGGACAGCGCGCGGGTCGTGTACGTGCGCATGATGCCGCGGACCGCCGGGTCCAGGGCCTGGTACGCCCCGTACCAATTGGAGCCGTCGTCGTCCGGCAGGACCGGCGCGTCCTGGCCGGGGTGGGGGAAGAAGAGCTTGATGCGCTGGTCGCGGCCCGCCGAGGCCATGGACGCCAGCTCGGGTCCGGTCATGACGACGCGGATCATCGTGGGGGAGCGGCGCTCGGCGCGCAGCACCTCAAGGGCGAAGAAGCGGAAGGGGGCGGTCGTGGCGGGCGTGGCGGTGGTCGTCATGCGCGTACCTTCTTCGCTTCCTGGAGGGATTTGGCGAGGTTCTCGATGAGGGGGGCGTAGGCGGCGTGGCTGGGCGGGGCCTCGTTCATCCAGGGGATGACCTGGCCGGCCTTGACGGCGGGGAGGTCGCGCCAGGTGGGTTTGGACTTTTCCAGCTGGTCGGGCTGGAGGTTGCCGGTGCGCTGGTCGACGAGGATCAGGTCGGCGTCGTAGCGGTCGGCGTTCTCCCAGCTGGTGGACTCCCAGAAGCCGCCCTTGTCGCGCTTGCCGGGGGTGACGAACTGGACGCCCAGGTCCGCGAAGTGGCGCAGGTCGTAGAAGTCCGGGGCGAAGCCGGCGTAGAGGAGGTCGGGGGAGGCGGAGATGGCGAGGATGCGCACGCCGCGGTTCGACTTCGCCGCCTTACGGAGGGACTCGGACGCGGCCTCGAAGCGGGCCTTCGCGTCCGTGACCTTCTTCGCCTTCGGGTCGGCGCCGAGGGATTCGGCGAGGGCCGCGTATCGCTGGATCGACTTGACGAGAGTGGTCTTGCCGGTCTGGATGGCGACGGACGGGGCCAGTGACAGGATCTTCTTCGCGCTGTCCGGCGGCAGGTACCAGACCTCCGGTGGCACCATCATGCTGCTGACCAGCAGATCTGGTTCGAGCGCGGCGTATTTCTCGACATTGAACTGGCCGTAGGTATTACCGAGGTTGGTCAGTTTGTCGACATCGAGGCGGCCCGCCTGCATCTCGGGCTTACCGTTCTTGCCCTTCGTCGGGCCGAAGATGGCGTCGCACTCGATCCCCAGGTCGTGCAGCGCCGCCGCGGCGCCGACGTAGGCGACGATCCGCTTCGGGGTCGCGTCGGACTTCGCCGTCTTTCCGCGGTCGTCCTTGAAGGACCAGGCGCCGCCGCCCTTGCCGGCGGCCGTACCCGTACCGCCGTCGTCATCGCCGCAGGCCGCGAGCAGCGCGCCGAGTCCCAGGGCGCCGCCGGCGGCCAGAAATCCGCGACGGGAACGGGCTACGGTACGGGCTACGGGCATGGCTGTGGCGCCTGACATGGAGGTCCCTCTCGATCCGCAGGTGCAGGTTAGGCTAACCTAACCATCGTGTTGGTCGACAGTCCCCCGCGGGAGAGCGAAGCAGCCGCCCCCGCCGCACCCCCATCGCGCCGCCGCACCTCGGCGCGCGCCGCGGGCCTGCTGCTTTCCCTGGGCCTGCTTGTCGTGGTCGTAGTCGCGTCCATAGCCGTCGGCGCCAAGCAGATACCCGTCGGCGACGTCTGGCACGGGCTGTTCGGCAACACCGGCACCGACAACGACGTCGTCATCCGCGACCTGCGGCTGCCGCGCACCATCCTCGGGATGCTCGCCGGCGCCGCCCTCGGCCTCGCCGGGGCCGTGATGCAGGCACTGACCCGCAACCCCCTCGCCGAGCCCGGCATCCTCGGCATCAACGCGGGCGCCGCGGCCGCGGTCGTCTCCGCGATCAGCTTCCTCGGGATCAACTCGTTCACCGGCTACGTGTGGTTCTCCTTCGCCGGCGCCGCCGCCGTCATGGTCGTCGTCTACGCCCTCGGCGGCAGCCGCAGCGCCACGCCCGTACGCCTCGCCCTCGCCGGCAGCGCGGTCTCCGCGGCCCTCTTCGGATACATCCGGGCCGTCGAACTCTTCGACACCGCCGCCCTCGACCGGATGCGCTTCTGGACGGTCGGCTCGCTCGCCTCGGCCAACATGAACACGGTCCAGCAGGTGCTCCCCTTCATCGCCGTCGGCATCGTCCTGGCGCTGGCGCTGGCCCGCCCGCTCAACGCCATGGCCCTCGGCGACGACTCCGCCCGCGCCCTCGGCGCCCACCTCGGCCGCACCCGCGGCCTCGCCATGCTCGCCGCCACGCTGCTGTGCGGCGCCGCGGTCGCGGCCTGCGGGCCGATCGTCTTCGTCGGGCTGATGGTCCCGCATATGGTGCGCGCCATCACCGGCCCCGACCTGCGGTGGATCCTCCCGTACACGGCCGTGCTCGCGCCGGTGCTGCTGCTCGGCGCGGATGTCGTCGGGCGGGTGGTGACGCGGCCCGCGGAGCTGCAGGTCGGGATCGTGACCGCGGTGATCGGCGGTCCGGTCTTCATCTATCTCGTACGGCGACGGAAGATGGCGCAGCTGTGAAGACCCTGACGAAGGCGCGGCCCGCTCGTGCCGCTGAGGCGGCGCCCCGTACCGCAAAGCCCGCGCGTGCCCTGCGCACCCCGGGCGGACTCTCGCTCCGCCTCGACGTCCGCGCCGCCGTCGTCACGGCGGGGCTGTTCCTGCTGGCCTGCGCGGCCGGGGTGCTGCTGATCGGCAGCGGGGACTTCGACATCGCGGTTACGGACGTCATCAAGACGCTGTTCGGCGGCGGCACGACCGCGCAGGAGTTCATCGTCAACGACCTGCGGCTGCCGCGGGTGCTCGTCGGCCTGCTGGTCGGCGCGGCGCTCGGGATCGCCGGGGCGGTCTTCCAGACCGTCACCCGCAACCCGCTCGGCAGCCCCGACATGCTCGGCTTCAGCCACGGCGCCACGGCGGGCGCGCTCTGCGCGATCGTGCTGCTCCACGGCGGCCCGATGGCGACCGCGGCGGGGGCGCTCATCGGCGCCGTCGTCACCGGCATCGCCGTCTACACGCTCGCCTGGAAGCGCGGCGTGCACGGCTACCGCCTGGTCCTCGTCGGCATCGGCGGCTCCGCGGTCCTCGTCGCCATCAACGGCTACCTCCTCACCAAGGCCCAGATCGCCGACGCCGCCCGCGCCGTCCTGTGGATGACCGGCTCGCTCAACGGCCGCGACTGGGCGCAGGTCTGGCCGCTGCTCGCCGCCTGCGCGGTGCTCGTGCCGCTGACCGTCGGGTACGGGCGGCAGCTGCGGATGCTGGAGATGGGCGATGACACGGCGTACGCGCTGGGCATCCGCGCCGAGCGGGTGCGGCTGGTGACGCTCGTCGCGGCGACGCTGCTGGTGGCGGTGGCCACGGCGGCCGCCGGGCCGGTCGCCTTCGTGGCGCTCACCGCGCCGCAGCTCGCGCGCCGGCTGACGAAGGCGCCCGGGCCCAACCTGCTGCCGTCCGCCTGCATGGGCGCGGTGATCCTTCTCGTCGCCGACTGGGCCTCGCAGCGGCTCTTCGGCGCCGACCAGCTGCCCGTCGGCGTGCTCACCGGCATGCTCGGCGGCGGCTATCTGCTGTGGCTGCTCGCCGCCGAACGCAAGGCGGGCCGGATATGAACGACGTCAGGAATCCCAGGAGCGCACACGTGTCCCGTCTTACGGCCGAGAACGTCACCCTCGCCTACGACCAGCGGGTGGTGGCCGATGGCCTGTCGGTGGCCATCCCCGACCAGTCCTTCACGGTCATCGTCGGCCCCAACGCCTGCGGTAAGTCGACGCTGCTGCGGGCGCTGTCCCGGATGCTGAAGCCGTCCGCCGGGTCCGTAACGCTCGATGGCGCGGCGATCGGCTCGATGCCGGCGAAGAAGGTGGCGCGGACGCTGGGGCTGCTGCCGCAGTCGTCGATCGCCCCCGACGGGATTACGGTCGCGGATCTGGTCGCGCGCGGGCGCTATCCGCATCAGGGGCTGCTGCGGCAGTGGTCGCGGGACGATGAGCGGATTGTCGAGGAATCGATGGCGGCGACGGGTGTCGGCGAGCTGGCCGATCGTTATGTCGATGAATTGTCGGGTGGTCAGCGGCAGCGCGTGTGGATCGCCATGGCGCTGGCGCAGCAGACGCCGCTGCTGCTGCTCGACGAGCCGACCACGTACCTGGACATCCAGCACCAGATCGAGGTCCTCGACCTGTGCGCGGAGCTGCACGAGGAGCAGGGCCGGACGCTGGTCGCGGTCCTCCACGACCTCAACCACGCGGCGCGCTATGCCACGCACTTGATCGCGATGCGCGATGGTGCGGTGGTGGCGGAGGGGGCGCCCGGGGACATCGTGGACGCGGCGCTGGTCGAGGAGGTCTTCGGGCTGCGCTGCCAGGTGATCGCCGATCCGGAGACCGGGACGCCGCTGGTGGTGCCGGCGGCGCGGAAGGCGCGGGGGCGGGCCGAGGAGGTCGTCGACCGGGTCGAGCGGGTCGAGCGGGGTGGGGCTGAACGGGCCGAGGGTGAACGGGCCGAGGCTGGACGAGCCGACGCTAAAGCAGTGATCTGAGACGCAGCAGATCCATCACGCCCGCCTCCAGCTTGACCCGGCCCTGGCCCCAGGCCTTGGCGAAGTTGAGGTCGCCCTCGACCAGGGTGACGAGGTCGTCGCTGCTCATGGCGAGGCGGATCTGCGCGCGCTCGGCGGGGGCGCCGGGGGCGGAGACGACATCCTGGATGCGGCCGTCGCGCAGCCGCCCGGAGAAGGTCGTGTCCAGATCCGTGAGATGGCAGCTGAGCGACCGGTCCAGCGCCGCGGCCTTCTTCACATCCCCGCCGGCACCGCCCATGCTCTCGGAGAGCCGGTCGAGCGCCTTGCGGCACTCTTCGATCGTCTTCATCACGTACGACGCTACCTGAGCCGATGCGGGTGGCGGCGCTGGGAGTGCGCAGCGGCGGGTTGGCGGCCGGGCACGGTAGCGTCTTCACCATGAGCGATGCGATGCCTGCTGCGCAGGGGTACGGCGAGGGGCGGCCGGTTCCTGGTCCGCCCGGGCGGCGGCCGTTGGGCGGCGGGGGCCGGGCGGGCGTCGGCGCGGGTGCGGCGCCGTGGGCGCCTGCGGCCGAGGAGCCGGACCCGCCGGCTGGCGAGCGCGCTGCCGCGGAGGCGGCGGACCGCGAGCCGGAAGCGACCGACGAGCGGGTCTCGGTGACCAGGGAGCCCGCTGCCGCGGACTTGGAGTCGGAGGCGGTCGACTTGGCCGGGGAGGGTGCGGTCCCCGACGACGAGGGCGTAATCCCGGCTGAGGAGTCTGCGGGCCCGCAGGAGGGGGCCGACGGTCCCGTCGAGGCCGATCGAGCCGAGGCATCTGCGGAAGCCGCGCCACGCGCTACGGAAGCCAAGGCGCCTGCCCTGGCGGCCGAGGCGCCCGCGCGCATTGCTGAGGAGCCCGGCGGCGTGGCTGAGGAGCCCGCTCTCGTGGCTGAGGAGCCCGGCCGCCTGGCCGAGGCGCCCGCTCCCCTGGCCGAGGCGCCCGCCCGCGTGGCGGAGGCGCCCGCCGCCCGCGAGGCAGAGGCACCCGCCGCCCGCGAGGCAGAGGCACCCGCCGCCCGCGAGGCAGAGGCACCCGCTCCCCTGGCCGAGGCACCCGCCCGCATGGGCGAGGAGCCTGCCCCCGTGGGCGAGGAGCCCGCCCCCGTCGACCAGGAGCCTGCGCCCGCCCCCCTGGGCATCGCCCGTACCGCCACCGGTGACGCCGATGTCGATGCCGGGCTTGAACGGCTTGCGGATGCCGACGAGTTGCCGACCTCCAGTCACCTTGAGGTGTACGAGGACGCGCACCGGCAGCTACGCGACGCCTTGGAGGCGCTCGACCGCCGGCAGGGGCCGCCTCCGCCGGCACCGGGCCACGGCCGCCCCGCCGGGGCCGTACCCGCGCAGGGCCAGCAGTCCGCCAGGACGCAGCCGGTGCCCGGCGCGGCCCCGCGCCCCGGCTCCGGCGCGGCCCCGCGCCCCGCCCCCGGCGCGGCCCCCCACCCCGGCCCCGCCGCGACCCAGCCCTCCGGCCCCACCCCCTACCCCCGCCCCGGAGCCTCCACCCCCTACCCCCGCCGGGACGGCTGACGTGGCCGCGGCCAAAGCCAAGGTGCAGCGGCGGCGGCTCGACGCCGAGCTTGTGCGGCGGGAGCTGGCGCGGTCGCGGGAGCAGGCGTCGCAGCTTATTGCCGCCGGGCGGGTCAGTGTTGGTGGGGCCACTGCCACCAAGGCGGCGACGCAGGTGGAGATGAGCGCGGCGATCGTCGTCGCCGAGGACGACAGCGATCCGGGGTACGTCTCGCGCGGCGGGCACAAGCTCGCCGGTGCCTTCGACGCCTTCACGCCGCAAGGGCTACAAGTCGCAGGGCGGCGCGCCCTCGACGCCGGAGCGTCGACCGGCGGCTTCACCGACGTGCTGCTGCGCGCCGGCGCCGCGCACGTCGTCGCCGCCGATGTCGGGTACGGGCAGCTCGCCTGGTCGCTGCAGTCCGACGAGCGCGTCACCGTCAAGGACCGTACGAACGTCCGCGAACTGACCCTCGACCAGATCGACGGCATCCCCGTCGACCTCGTCGTCGGGGATCTCTCCTTCATCCCGCTCGGGCTCGTCCTCCCCGCCCTCGTCCGCTGCGCCGCGCCCGACGCCGACCTCGTGCTGATGGTCAAGCCGCAGTTCGAGGTGGGCAAGGAGCGGCTCGGCAGCGGCGGCGTCGTCCGCAGCCCCGAGCTGCGCGCCGAAGCCGTCCGTACGGTCGCGGAGCAGGCCGCCGCGCTCGGGCTCGGCGTGCGGGGCGTCACCGCCAGCCCGCTGCCGGGTCCGTCCGGAAACGTCGAGTATTTTCTGTGGCTGCGCGCCGGTGCACCCCCGCTCGACCCGGCCGCCGTGGACGACGCAGTAAAGAACGGGCCGCAATGAAGAACGGGCCGCAATGAAGAAGGGGCCGCAATGAAGCACACCCAGCCGAGCGCGCCGCAGCCCGGCGGCCGGACCGTCTTCCTGCTCGCCCACACCGGCCGCCCCGCGGCCATCCGCAGCGCGGAACTCGTCGTCCGCGGGCTGCTCAACAGCGGCGTCGGCGTGCGCGTACTCGCCGAGGAAGCCGCCGATCTGCCGCTGCCCGATGAGGTCGAGCTGTGCAAGGCCGGGCCGTCCGTCATCGACGGCTGCGAGCTCATCGTCGTCCTCGGCGGGGACGGGACGCTGCTGCGCGGCGCCGAGTTCGCGCGGGCGTCCGGGGTGCCGATGCTCGGCGTCAACCTCGGCCGGGTCGGCTTCCTCGCCGAGGCCGAGCGCGATGACCTCGACAAGGTCGTCTACCGCGTCGTCAAGCAGGACTACGAGGTCGAGGAGCGGATGACCCTCGACGTTCTCGTACGCACCAATGGCCGCGTCGTGCACACCGACTGGGCGCTCAACGAGGCGTCCGTCGAGAAGGCGGCGCGCGAGCGGATGCTCGAGGTCGTGACCGAGGTCGACCGGCGGCCGGTGTCGCGCTTCGGGTGCGACGGCGTCGTGTGCGCCACGCCGACCGGCTCGACCGCGTACGCCTTCTCCGCCGGCGGCCCGGTGGTGTGGCCGGAGGTCGAGGCGCTGCTGATGGTCCCGATCAGCGCCCACGCCCTCTTCGCCAAGCCGCTGGTGACCTCCCCCGACTCGGTCCTCGCGGTGGAGGTCCAGCCGACCAACCAGCACGGCGTGCTGTGGTGCGACGGCCGCCGCACGGTCGACCTGCCGGCCGGAGCGCGGGTCGAGGTCCGGCGCGGGGCGACCCCGGTCCGCCTGGCCCGCCTGCACCACTCGGTCTTCACGGACCGCCTGGTGGCGAAGTTCGCGCTGCCGGTCGCGGGCTGGCGGGGCGCACCGAACTAAACCGCCTCGCCGGACGATGCGGGCCCCCGCAACCCGTACATGCATCCCAAACCACCCCTCGACCGGGCCCCCGGCCGGGAGGCCCATCGCATACGACCCCGGGAACCTCGTATGGTCGTACCCGTGTTGGAGGAGATGCGGATCCAGTCCCTGGGCGTCATCGATGATGCCGTCGTCGAGTTGTCGCCCGGCTTCACCGCCGTCACCGGCGAGACCGGCGCGGGCAAGACGATGGTGGTCACCAGCCTCGGCCTGCTGCTCGGCGGCCGCGCCGACGCCGCGCTGGTCCGTATCGGCGCCAAGAGCGCGGTGGTCGAGGGCCGCGTCCTCGTCCCGGACGGCGCGCCCGCGGCGGTACGGGCCGAGGAGGCCGGCGCCGAGCTGGACGACGGGGCGCTGCTGCTGAGCCGTACGGTCTCGGCCGAAGGGCGCTCCCGCGCGCACCTGGGCGGCCGCACGGTCCCCGTCGGCATCCTCGGCGAGCTCGCCGACGACCTCGTCGCCGTGCACGGCCAGACCGACCAGCAGGGCCTGCTGCGCCCGGCCCGGCAGCGCGAGGCCCTCGACCGGTACGCGGGCGACGCCGTCGCCGTGCCGCTCGCGAAGTACGCCGCCGCGTACGCCCGCCAGCGCGCCGTATCCACCGAACTCGACACCATCACCACCCGCGCCCGCGAACGCGCCCAGGAAGCCGACATGCTCCGCTTCGGCCTCGACGAGGTCGCGGCCGTCGAGCCGCTCCCCGGCGAGGACGTCGACCTGGCCGCCGAGGCCGAGCGCCTCGGCCACGCCGAATCCCTCACCGCCGCCGCCAACGCCGCCCACGGCGCGCTGGCCGGCAACCCGGAGGACCCCGAGACGGTCGACGCCACGGCTCTGGTCGCCGGCGCGCACCGCGCCGTCGAGGCCGTACGCTCCCACGACCCGGCGCTGGCCGCGCTCGCCGACCGGCTCGGCGAGATCGGCATCCTCGTCGCGGACGTGGCGGGGGAGCTGGCCGCGTACGCCGACGGCATCGACGCCGACCCGCTGCGGCTGTCCGCGGTGGAGGAGCGGCGGGCGGCGCTCGCCGCGCTGACGCGGAAGTACGGCGAGGACATCGCGGCCGTGCTGGCCTGGGCCGAGCAGGGCGCCGGTCGGCTGGCCGAGCTGGAGGGCGACGACGACCGGATCGGCGAGCTCACGGCGGAGCGCGATGCGCTCACCGCGGAGCTGACCGAGCTGGCGGCGGCGCTGACGGAGGCGCGTGGTGAGGCGGCGACGCGATTCGCTGACGCGGTGACGGCGGAGCTGACCGAACTCGCGATGCCGCATGCGCGGGTCAGCGTCGACATCCGCCAGACCTCGGACTTCGGCCCGACGGGCGTCGACGAGGTCGAGCTGCTCCTCGCCCCGCACCCTGGCGCCCAGCCGCGGCCGATCGCCAAGGGCGCGTCGGGCGGTGAGCTGTCCCGGGTGATGCTCGCGGTGGAGGTCGTCTTCGCGGGCTCGGACCCGGTGCCCACGTACCTCTTCGACGAGGTCGACGCGGGCGTCGGCGGCAAGGCCGCGGTGGAGGTCGGGCGCCGGCTGGCGCGCCTGGCGCAATCCGCCCAGGTCGTGGTGGTGACGCACCTGCCGCAGGTGGCCGCCTTCGCGGACCGGCAGCTGCTGGTGGAGAAGACGTCGGACGGCTCAGTGACCCGGAGCGGTGTGACGGTGCTGGAGGGCGAGGCACGGGTGCGGGAGCTGTCCCGGATGCTGGCGGGCCAGCAGGACTCGGAGACGGCGCGGGCGCATGCGGAGGAGCTGCTGGAGGCGGCGCGGGTGGGGCGCTGAGGCCGAGCGGGTACGGTGCTGCGCATGCTTTCCGCGACATCTGCCCTGGTCACTGCCGCTACGACTACGCGGACCGCGCTCGCTGGGCTGCGGCGGCGGCCGCCGGGTGGGGCGGCGCTGTGGTCGCGTACGAACTTCGCGGGGCGGAGCCTGGATCTGCTGGGCGGCCCGGCATCGGCGGCAGGCACGCTGGTCGCGGTGGCGACGGCGCCTGGCCTGCGCGGCCGCACCCGAGCCGCCGCCGTCCTCGCCACGGCGGCCGCGGGTGGCATCGGCGCGTACGACGACCTCGCGGGGCGCGCCGACGCGCGCCGGGGCTTTCGGGCTCACCTCGCGGCGCTGCGGGAGGGCGAGCTAACGACCGGCGGCGTGAAGCTGCTGGGCATCGGCGCGGCGGGCCTCGCCGCGGGTGCGCTGCTGAAGGACCGCCCGCTGGACCGGCTGCTCGCCGGGGTGGTGATCGCGGGCTCGGCGCACGCAGTGAACCTCCTGGACGTACGGCCCGCGCGGGCCACGGTCGCGACGCTGGCGCTGGCCGCGCCGGGGCTGCTGCGGGGCGGCGAGGGCGCGGCACTGGCGGCCGTACCGGCGGGGGCGGCGGCAGCCCTGCTGCCGGAGGACGCGGCGGAACAAACCATGCTCGGCGACACAGGCGCCCACGCCCTGGGCGCGTCTCTGGGCGTAGCAATCGCAGCGGCAAACGCCCGCGCGGGCCTGGCGCTGCACGCGGCGGCGGTGGTCGCGGCGGCGGTGTACGGGGAGCGGGCGCTGCCCGGGTAGGTCTCTGCGGGCTGTGCTATGCCCGTAATCCCCGGGCGTGTCACTGCCTCGTCTCTCGGGGCGGCAGCGTCACCATCCCTCGTCTCTCGGGGGCAGACGTCCTCTCTTCGGGGGGTAGGCGTCCTCTTCGGGGGGTAGGCGTCCGTCTCTCGGGAGGGTAGGCGTCCGTCTCTCGGGCCCACCCGTCCCGCTGGGCGGGACGGGTGGGCCCGGGCGTTTCCGGCGGCCGCCGACGCGACTTGCGCCGAGGCGAACATGTGGCGCCGGGGCGCACGCCTCGGTCAAGGGCGCCAGGTCACCCGCAAGGGTGGACCGGCACCGCGTGCCAGCCGCAGCCCCGCCGTCAACCCGGCCACGCGCCAGCGAAAGTGGTGCCGGATCACGCCCAACGGATGGCATGCTGCATGCGGACCGCACCGGACACCGGCCGACCGGCCGACCGGCCGACCGGCCGGACAGAACCGGCCCGCGACCCCCGCCCGCCCCGACCGACAGGGAGCCCGTGACCACCTCACCCGCCGCCAAGCGCACGGCAAACGGCCCGCCAGGGCCATTGCACGCCGTGCAGCTGGTCGGCGGCGGCAGCCACGGCAGCGGAGTCCACGTGCGATCGCTCGCCGCCGGCCTCGTCGCCCGCGGCGTCCGGGTCACCGTCGTCACCACCCCCCGCGCCGCCCGGCTGTACGGCTTCGCGGACGCCGGGGCGCAGGTCGCGAGGCTCCCCACGGGCCGCGGCGCCCAGGCCCGTACCCTCGCCGTCGTGCGCGCCGCCTGCGCGGGCGCGGACCTCGTACACGCGCACGGCAGCCGCGCCGCACTCCTGGCGCGCCTCGTCCTGGGGCGGGACGCCCGCCGTACCCCGCTGGTCGTCACCTGGCACATCCGCCCGTACGCGGAAGGCCCCGGCGCCCGCGTCCAGCCGCTGCTGCAGCGGCGCGTCGCAAGGAGCGCGCGGGTGCTGCTCGGCGCCTCCACCGACCTGGTCGACGAGGCCCGCAGGCACGGCGCCCGCGACGCCCGCCTGGCCCCCGTCGCCGCACCGGCCCCGCGGCTGCCGCAGCAACTCGACGAGCGCGCCCGCCAGAAGGCCCGCGCCGAGCTCGGCGCCGTCGGCCGCCCCCTCCTCCTCACCGCGGGCCGCCTGGAGCCCGGCCAGGGCCACGAGCCGCTCCTGGACGCCGCCCGCATCTGGCGCTCCCTCGACCCGCCCCCGCTCCTGGCAATCGCCGGCGAAGGCTCCCAGCGCAGCGCCCTCCAGCGACGCATCGACGCCGAGAAGCTCCCGGTGAGGCTCCTCGGCTGCCGCGAAGACCTCGGCGACCTCCTCGGCGTAGCCGACGTGGCGGTCCTGCCGAGCCGCTGGGAGGCAAGGTCACTCCTGGCCCAGGAGGCCTTGTACGCAGGCGCCCCCCTCGTGGCCACCGCCGTAGGCGGCGTACCGGAACAGGTAGGCGAGGCCGCGGAACTCGTCCCATACGGCGACGCCCGCGCCCTGGCCACCGCCGTAGCCCGCCTCCTGGCCGAACCCACCCGCCGCGCCCAACTCACCGCCGCCGGCCGCGCCCGCACCGAACACTGGCCAACCGAAGACGACACAGTGGCCCAAGTCCTCAGCGTCTACGACGAAATCGTCGACACCCAGCCACGCCGCACGCGGTCGTTCTGACCGTAGGCGGGCGTCTCAGCCGCCCCAAGCCCCCGTAGCGCTCAGCCGCAACGCCGTATCGATCAGCGGCACATGGCTGAATGCCTGCGGGAAGTTCCCCACCTGGCGCTGCAGCCGCGGGTCCCACTCCTCTGCCAGCAGGCCCAGGTCGTTGCGGAGGGCCAGGAGCTTTTCGAAGAGCTCGCGGGCCTCCTTTACGCGGCCGATCATCGCCAGGTCGTCCGCCATCCAGAACGAGCACGCCAGGAAGGCGCCCTCGTCGCCCGGGAGGCCGTCCACGCCCTCTTCGCCGCCTGACGTGGGGTAGCGGAGGACGAAGCCGTCCGGGGTGGACAGCTCTCGCTGGATCGCCTCGATCGTGCCGATGACGCGCTTGTCGTCCGGCGGCAGGAAGCCCATCTGCGGGATCAGCAGCAGGGACGCGTCCAACTCCTTCGAGCCGTAGGACTGCGTGAAGGTGTTGCGCTGCGGGTCGTAGCCCTTTTCGCAGACGTCGCGGTGGATGTCGTCGCGCAGCTCGCGCCAGCGCTCCAGCGGGCCGTCCGCCTCGCCGGACTCGACCAGCTTGATGGTGCGGTCGACCGCGACCCACAGCATCACCTTGGAGTGCACGAAGTGGCGGCGCGGGCCGCGGACCTCCCAGAGGCCCTCGTCGGGGCGGTCCCAGTTCTCCTCGACCCAGCGGATCATCTTGAGCTGGAGGACGGAGGCGTAGTCGTTACGGGCGAGGCCCGTCATGTGGCCGAGGTGCAGGGCCTCGATGGTTTCGCCGTAGACGTCCAGCTGGAGCTGGCCCGCGGCGCCGTTCCCGGCGTGCACGGGCGTCGAACCCTCATATCCCGGCAGCCAGTCCAGCTCCATCTCGCCGAGCTCGCGCTCGCCCGCGATGCCGTACATGATCTGCAGGTTCTCCGGGTCGCCCGCGACCGCCCGCAGCAGCCACTCGCGCCAGGCCCGCGCCTCCTCGCGATAGCCGGTGCGCAGCAGCGACGACAGCGTGATGGCGGCGTCGCGCAGCCACGTGTAGCGGTAGTCCCAGTTCCGTACGCCGCCGATGTCCTCCGGCAGCGACGTGGTCGGCGCGGCGACGATGCCGCCCGTCGGCTCGTACGTGAGCGCCTTCAGCGTGATCAGCGAGCGCACCACCGCTTCCCGGTACGGGCCGTGGTACGTGCAGTGGCCCGTCCACTCCTCCCAGAAGGCCTCGGTGTTCGCCAGCGCCGTCTCGGGGACGGGCAGCGGCGGCGGCTCCTTGTGGGAGGGCTGCCAGCTCATCGTGAAGGCGACCCTGTCACCCGGTGCCACCGTGAAGTCCGAGTAGGTGGTGAGGTCCTGGCCGTATGTGTCGCCGGGCGTGTCCAGCCAAACGGAGTCAGGTCCGGCCACCGCGACCGTGCGGCCGTCGACCTTGTGCACCCACGGCACGATCCGCCCGTACGAGAAGCGCATCCGCAGCGCCGAGCGCATCGGGACCCGGCCGCTGACGCCCTCCACGATGCGTACCAGCTGCGGGGCGTCACCGGCGCGCCGCGGCATGAAGTCGATCACCCGGACCGTGCCGCGCGGGGTGTCCCACTCGGACTCCAGGATCAGCGAATCGCCGCGATAGCGCCGCCGGTCCGCCGCGGGCGGGCGGCGGTCCTCGCCGTATGCGGGGCCCAGCCGCCAGAAGCCGTGCTCCTCGGTGCCCAGGAGGGCCGCGAAGACGGCGTGCGAGTCGAACCGGGGGAGGCACAGCCAGTCGACAGTGCCGTCCCGGCAGACGAGGGCGGCGGTCTGCATATCGCCGATGAGTGCGTAGTCCTCGATGCGCCCGGCCACGTAGTGAATCTCCAGTCGACTGCGTGCGTCCGAGCAGAATACGACGCATGGACGTGATCCGCTTGAGGGCCCTCATATCCGTGCGTCGAACGTCCGCCTGAGCTCGTGCCCGACCTCCCGGCGACGGCTGCACTGCGTGCCGCCGTCGCGCAGCGGGTCCTCCTGGCTGATACCCTGGTAGCCCGTGGAGCGGAAGGTTTCGCCGCAGGTCCCGCGACCTCTTCGGCACCTTTCCAGGACCTTTCGCAACGCACCTTTCAGCAGCGACCACGGGAGCCCCTTTTGCCCAGGCCATCCACGACGACCAAGCACATCTTCGTCACCGGAGGCGTCGCCTCCTCCCTCGGCAAGGGGCTCACCGCCTCCAGCCTCGGCGCCCTCCTCAAGGCGCGTGGCCTGCGGGTGACGATGCAGAAGCTCGACCCGTATCTGAATGTCGACCCGGGGACGATGAACCCGTTCCAGCACGGTGAGGTGTTCGTCACCAACGACGGCGCCGAGACCGACCTGGACATCGGCCATTACGAGCGCTTCCTGGACGTGGATCTCGACGGCTCGGCCAATGTCACCACCGGCCAGGTCTACTCGACGGTGATCGCCAAGGAGCGGCGCGGCGAGTACCTCGGCGACACGGTGCAGGTCATCCCGCACATCACCAATGAGATCAAGTCGCGGATCCGGCGGATGGCCACCGACGACGTCGACGTGGTGATCACCGAGGTCGGCGGCACGGTCGGCGACATCGAGTCGCTGCCGTTCCTTGAGGCCGTACGGCAGACCCGGCACGAGGTCGGCCGCGACAACGTCTTCGTGGTGCACATCTCCCTGCTCCCGTACATCGGGCCGAGCGGCGAGCTGAAGACCAAGCCGACCCAGCACTCCGTCGCCGCGCTGCGCAACATCGGCATCCAGCCCGACGCGATCGTGCTGCGCGCCGACCGCGAGGTGCCGACGTCCATCAAGCGCAAGATCTCGCTGATGTGCGACGTGGACGAGGCCGCGGTGGTCGCCGCCATCGACGCCAAGTCGATCTACGACATCCCGAAGGTGCTGCACACCGAGGGCCTGGACGCATACGTGGTCCGCAAGCTGGACCTGCCCTTCCGCGATGTGGACTGGACGCAGTGGGACGACCTGCTGCGGCGCGTCCACCAGCCCGACCACGAGGTGACGATCGCGCTGGTCGGCAAGTACATCGACCTGCCCGACGCGTATCTGTCGGTCACCGAGGCGATTCGCGCGGGCGGCTTCGCCAACAACGCGCGGGCGAAGATCAAGTGGGTCACCTCCGATGACCTGAAGACCCCGGCGGGCGCCGCGAAGGTGCTCCAGGACGTCGACGGCATCGTCATCCCCGGCGGCTTCGGCGAGCGCGGCGTCGAGGGCAAGGTGCAGGCGATCCGCTGGGCGCGGGAGAAGAAGGTGCCGCTGCTCGGCATCTGCCTCGGCCTGCAGTGCATCGTGATCGAGGCCGCACGGAATCTGGCGGACATCGAGGGTGCCAACTCGACGGAGTTCGACCAGGCCGCGGCCCACCCGGTGATCTCCACCATGGAGGAGCAGCTCGACATCGTCGCCGGCGAGGGCGACATGGGCGGCACGATGCGGCTCGGGATGTATCCCGCGAAGCTCGCCGAGGGGTCCGTGGTGCGCGAGGCGTACGGCGACGCGCCGTACGTGGAGGAGCGGCACCGGCACCGCTACGAGGTGAACAACCACTACCGCACCGAGCTGGAGAAGAAGGCGGGGCTCGTCTTCTCGGGCACCTCGCCCGACAACAAGCTGGTGGAGTACGTGGAGTACCCGCGCGAGGCACACCCGTACCTGGTGGCCACCCAGGCGCATCCGGAGCTCCGCTCCCGGCCCACGCGCCCGCACCCGCTCTTCGCCGGGCTGGTCAAGGCGGCCGTCGAGCAGCAGGAGGCCTCCAAGTGAGGCTGCAGGACACCCCGGAGGAGTGGGAGGTGGTGGCCACGGCCACCCCCTTCACCGGCAACAAGACCTCGGTCCGCACCGACGACGTCGTCATGCCCGACGGCACGGTGGCGCGGCGCGACTATCAGGTGCACCCGGGCTCGGTGGCCGTGCTGGCGCTCGACGACGAGGACCGGGTGCTGGTGCTGAGCCAGTACCGGCATCCCGTACGGCAGAAGCTCTGGGAGATCCCGGCCGGGCTGCTCGACATCCCCGGCGAGAATCCGCTGACCGCGGCGCAGCGCGAGCTGTACGAGGAAGCGCACGTCAAGGCCTCGGACTGGCGGGTGCTCGCCGACGTCTACACGACGCCCGGCGGCTGCGACGAGGCGGTCCGGGTCTTCCTGGCGCGGGACATCTCCGAGGCGGAGGGCGAGCGCTTCGCCGTCGAGGACGAGGAGATGGACCTGGAGTTCGCGCGGGTGCCCCTGGAGGAGCTCGTACGCGGCGCCCTCGCGGGCGAGCTGCACAACAACTGCCTCGTGGTGGGGGTGCTGGCCCTGCAGGCGGCGCTGGCGTCTTCGGGAGGCGTGGGCGGGTTGCGGGCTGCGGATGCGCCGTGGCCGGCGCGGCCGTTTGAGGCGTAGGCATCCTGTGGCTTCGCCACGGATGTCCTCAAGCGCCGGACGGGCTTGATCGGTGGGTGGGCCGGTCCGAGTTCCACGACACCACCGAAAAAACGTGGTGGTCGGCTGCTGCTCGGTGCTGGGTTTTTTCGGCGGCGTCGTTCCACTCGGCCCTCCTCCCGGGGGGATGGATCGGGCAGGGCTTCCCCCATCAGGGCCAACCGCACCGGCGGGCTGGGGTGGGGGCGACTACGCTCGGCAAGCGTGAGCACCCCCTTTGTCGGTCGTGGTCGTGAGCTCGAGGCTTTGCGCGGGGATATCGCGCGGGCCGGTCTGGATACGCTCTCCGGGCGGCCCGCGCCGCGGGCCCGGGTGCTTCTCATCGCCGGGAAGCCAGGGTCCGGGCGCAGCCGGGTCGCCGAGGAGCTGGCGCGGCAGGTCATGGACGACTATCCGGACGGCGTTTTACGACTGGATGCTGACACCGCGGCGGAGATCCGGGACGTCCCGCAGCGGGTCCTGATCATCGTCGACGACGTCACCGAGGCCGAGCAGCTCGACGAGCTGATCCCGGACAGCCGCGACTGCCTGGTCGTCGCCGTATCCGAGGGGCCGCTCACCGGCGTCGCCGACGTGCGGCCCTGCGTGCTCGGCGGCCTGGAGCCGCCCGCCGCGAAGGAGCTGCTGGAGCACTTCGCCGGGGACATCCGGATCACCGTGGATCCGAAGGCGGCGGAGCGGCTCGCCGAGGAATGCGAGGGGCATCCGGCCGCCCTGACCCTGGTCGGCGGATGGCTCGCGGCCCGGCCCGAGGCCGCCGTCGCCGATGCCGTGCAGGCGCTGCCGGCCGGCGGGGCGCCGCTCGGGCGCGCCTTCCGGCTCGTATACGAGTCGCTGCCGCAGCCCGCCGCCCACCTGCTGCGGCTGCTCGTGCTCGCCCCCGCCGGGCTCGTCGACGCGCACACCGCGTCCGCGCTCGGCGGCTGCACCGTCGCGGCCGCGCGGGCCACCCTCGAGGACTTCGAGAAGCTGGGCCTGGTCCGGCGGGAAGGGGAGCTCTACGAGGTCCCCGGCTGCCTGCGGCCGCTGCTGCAGGAGCTCCTTGAAGCCAAGGAGCGGCCCGAGGAGGTGCTGCTGGCGCGGGCCCGGATGCTGGAGCGGACCGTGCGGCTGCTGCACTCCTGCCGGGCCGTCACGGAGCCCGAGGACTCGCCCGTACACAAGCGGCTCGCCGGGCTGCCCAAGACGCTGCGCTTCGCCTCTCCCGAGGCCGCGGGGGAGTGGCTGGCCGGGCGGAGGCCCGCGCTGATCGCGGCGGCCCGCAGCGCCGTGGCGGACGGCGAGCTGGACACCCTCGCGCGGCGGTTCGCGGCCGCGCTGTCGCGGGCGCTGGCAGCGCACCAGGGGGACGAGTCGGCCGCCCCCGAGCAGTACCAGCTGCACGAGCTGGTGCTCGGCGTGGCCGAGCGGCGCGGGCTCGTACGGGAGAAGGCGGCGGCGCTGCTGAACCTCGGGGACCTCGACTCCCGGTCGGGGCGGCCGGAGGAGGCGCTGGTGCGCTACCGCGAGGCGCTGACGGCCGCCCGGGAGGTGCGGGATCCGCAGCCGGTGGGGCGGGCGCTGGAGTCCATCGGGTGCACGTACCAGGAGTTGGGCGACTTCGAGCGGGCAGCCGACTGGTACGGGCGGGCGCTCGCGCTCGTGCAGTCGCGCGGCGGCGACGGGCTGGCCGACGAGGCGCGGCTGCGGGGGCGGCTCGGGGCGGCGCACACATACGCCGGGGCGTGGGGGCATGCGCTGCGGCAGTGGAAGGCGGCCGCGGCGGCCCGCCGGCGGCTCGGCGATCAGTCCGGGCAGGCACGGGCGCTGGGCGAGGTGGCGCGGGTGCAGGAGTACGCGGGCCATCCGCGGCAGGCGGTGGTCACCTGCCAGGAGGCGCTGCAGGTGGCGATGGAGGCGCGGGACGACCGGCTGCGGGCGGCCGTGCAGCTGCGGCTCGCGGACACCCTCGACCGGCTCGGGGACCCGGTGCAGGCGGAGCTGCAGCGGTCGGCGGCGGAGCGGCTGCTGGAGCGGGGTGCGGCCGACAGAATTACCGCCTCCGCCCATGGCTCCACCTAAGAAACATCGACGTTAAGCGAAAAGATTGTTTGGTTTGTAAGGCTGGACAGCGTGGCAGGCCTTCGTTCACACTGGGCGTGCCGCGCGTGGTGCCCAACCCTCGCCCACCGGGCATTCCAGTCAAATCCCTGTGATCCAAGGACCGTGATCTGTCGTGAAGGTCGGCATCCCCCGCGAGGTCAAGAACAACGAGTACCGGGTGGCCATCACCCCGGCAGGCGTCCACGAGCTGGTGCGCCATGGGCACCAGGTGCTGGTCGAGAAGAACGCCGGCGCCGGGTCGTCCATTACGGATGAGGAGTACGTCGCGGCCGGCGCCTCGATCATCCCCACCGCCGACGAGGTGTGGGGCCAGGCCGACCTGCTGCTGAAGGTCAAGGAGCCGATCGCCGAGGAGTACCACCGCCTCCGCAAGGACCAGATCCTCTTCACCTACCTGCACCTGGCCGCATCCCGCGAGTGCACGGACGCGCTGCTGGAGTCGCAGACCACCGCCATCGCGTACGAGACTGTGGAGACGGCCGGCCGGCAGCTGCCGCTGCTCGCGCCGATGTCCGAGGTCGCGGGGCGGCTGGCGCCGCAGGTGGGCGCGTACCACCTGATGGCCTCCGCCGGCGGCCGCGGGGTGCTGCCGGGCGGCGTTCCCGGCACCCACCCGGGCAAGGCCGTCG
The DNA here is from genome assembly GCF_048572725.1 of Streptomyces boninensis. Lineage (NCBI taxonomy): Bacteria > Bacillati > Actinomycetota > Actinomycetes > Kitasatosporales > Streptomycetaceae > Streptomyces > Streptomyces boninensis. Next base: position 1,719,549 of record NZ_CP183837.1, on the reverse strand, counting down.
TCATCGGCGGCGGCGTCTCCGGCTGGAACGCCACGCAGATCGCGGTCGGCCTCGGCTTCCACGTCACCATGCTCGACAAGGACGTCAACAAGCTGCGCGAGGCCGACAGGGTCTTCGGCACCAAGGTGCGGGCGATCATGTCCAATGCCTTCGAGCTGGAGAAGGCCGTCCTCGACGCCGACCTCGTCGTCGGCGCGGTGCTGATCCCGGGCGCGAAGGCGCCGAAGCTGGTCACCAACGAGCTGGTCTCGCGCATGAAGCCGGGAAGTGTCCTTGTCGACATCGCGATCGATCAGGGCGGCTGCTTCGAGGACTCGCGTCCGACCACCCACGCCGAGCCGACCTTCAAGGTCCACAACTCGGTCTTCTACTGCGTCGCCAACATGCCGGGCGCGGTGCCCAACACCTCGACCTACGCGCTGACCAACGTCACGCTCCCGTACATCGTGGAGCTCGCCAACCGCGGCTGGCGCGAGGCGCTGCGCCGCGACCCGGCGCTCGCGCTGGGCCTCAACACGCATGAGGGGCAGGTCGTTTACGGTCCGGTCGCGGAGGCGCACGGCCTTCCGGTCACCGAACTGAGCCGCGTCCTGGGCTGATATCCGGGAGATACGAACGGCCTCAACAGCCGTCGCCAAAAGGGTAATAACGCACCACCGGCCGAACCTTGTCACCTGGGGTTCGGCCGGAGGTGTGTCGTGCATCACCACTGACTTCAGGCGTGTTCGATAGCCGACACATAGTGCCGCGTCCGCCGGTTTGTGTTGCTGACAGGCCCCGACACGCCATAGAGTCGCCAATCGTCGGCAAGATGCCACGCTGACCTATCTAGAAGTTTCCTGGTCACCAAGGAGGTAGGACGACTTGTGAATGAGTCGACATTTGCTCCCGGGGGTGGTCAACCAGGAACGCCTGCGCGGGGCCAGGCCCCCACCGGGGATCAGGCTCCTGTCGGCTCCGTCGCTGTCTCCACCTTCGCGGCACACCAGACGACGGGACAGCCGCAGAGCGGTTACGCCCACGACAGCAGGAACGATCATCACGTGAATGCCATGGCCGGCGACCACGGCGGTGGCGAGGACCCCACTCGCCTCGCCGACTACGACGACCTGTCCGAGAGTCACTTCTACGACCCGGACGCGGACTACGAACCAGACCCGGAGTACGCCGCGACGCTCGCACCCGACGCGGCGCGACAGCGCCGTGAACGTATCGGACCCACCGGCCGGCCCCTGCCGTACTTCCCGATCCCGGGGCCGCTGACCGACCACGGTCCGGCAAAGGTCATCGCGATGTGCAACCAGAAGGGCGGCGTCGGCAAGACCACGTCGACCATCAACCTGGGCGCGGCGCTGGCCGAATACGGCCGCCGGGTGCTGCTGGTCGACTTCGACCCGCAGGGCGCGCTGTCGGTGGGCCTCGGGGTGAACCCGATGGAGCTGGACCTGACCGTCTACAACCTGCTCATGGAGCGGGGGATGTCGGCGGACGAGGTGCTGCTGAAGACGGCGGTCCCCAACATGGACCTCCTCCCGTCGAATATCGACTTGTCGGCCGCCGAAGTGCAGTTGGTGAGCGAGGTCGCGCGCGAGCAGACGCTGCAGCGCGCGCTGAAGCCGCTGATGCAGGAGTACGACTACATCGTCATCGACTGCCAGCCGTCGCTGGGCCTGTTGACGGTGAACGCCCTGACGGCCGCGCACAAGGTGATCGTCCCGCTGGAGTGTGAATTCTTCGCGCTGCGCGGTGTGGCGTTGCTCACGGAGACGATCGAGAAGGTGCAGGAACGTCTCAACCCGGATCTGGAGCTGGACGGCATCCTCGCCACGATGTACGACTCGCGCACGGTGCACTCCCGTGAGGTGCTGGCGCGGGTGGTCGAGGCCTTCGACGATCACGTCTACCACACCGTGATCGGCCGGACGGTCCGCTTCCCGGAGACCACGGTCGCCGGCGAACCGATCACCTCGTACGCCTCCAACTCCGTCGGCGCGGCCGCCTATCGCCAGCTCGCCAGGGAGGTGCTCGCCCGGTGCCACGCCGAGTGAGTCTGCCCGGGGCCGACGAACTGTTCCGTACGACCGGGGGGATGGGACTGCAGTCCCCTCCCGGTACGGGCAACCGCGGCCACGCGAACGGCGAGTCGGGCTCCGCGCCTTCGACGCCTGGCGCACCGGGCACGTCGGCCGCGCCGCGGGTGCCGTCGCCGGCGCGTGAGGGCGATGCGGAGGCCGGCTCGGGGCCGGCGGGGGAGCGCGGGGCGGAGTCGGAGGAGGAGTCCGGGTCGGGATCCGGGTCTGGTTCCGGGGCCGGATCGGGCAAGGGTGGCGGCGGTGCCGCTGGTGAGTCTTCCGGTGGCCGCGGTGGTGACGCCGGCGGTGGCGGTGGTACGGCCACGGCCGGGAGTGACGCGGCGACGCGCGAACGTGAACAGGCGGAGCCTGCCGAGCACTCCGGCCGCGACGCGGGGCAGCCGCGGCGGGAGCGGCAGGCGAGTGCGAGTCCCTCCGGGCCGGGCACGCAGCGGCGGGCGGGGTCCGGTGCGGGCGGCGGCTCCGGGTCGACTGCGGCGCAGCGCCGTTCCAAGCGGGCGGCCGGTCGGCGGCCGAGTGGCCGTGAGCGGCACGACGAGAAGATCACCGTGTACGTCTCCGCGGAAGAGCTGATGGACCTCGAGCACGCTCGCTTGGTGCTGCGGGGCGAGCATGGGCTCGCGGTGGACCGTGGCCGGATCGTGCGGGAGGCGGTCGCGGTGGTCCTGGCGGACCTGGAGTCGCGGGGCGACGCGAGCATCTTGGTACGCCGCTTGCGCGGGCGCTAGCGCGCGGCTGTCGGCTCTTCTGCTGTTGCTGCATGCGACGGCGTCGCTGCGCCCTGGGCGATCGCGCCTGGCGGCGCTCGCCCTCAAGCGCCGGGCGGGCTTGATTTGCGCGTGGTCCGGCCCGGCGGACGGCGGTTGCTGCGCCCTTGGCGATCGCGCCTGGCGGCGCTCGCCCTCAAGCGCCGGGCGGGCTTGATTGTGCGTGTGCGCTTGCCGCGCGGCCTGGTGCGGTTTGGGGGGTGCTGGTGTGCGGGGCTGGGTCTGTGGTTCCGGGTGCGGCTGGCACGGGGTGCTACGCGGGGGTCGGCTTTGTGGGTCCGGGTGCGGCCCGGAGGGGCTGCTCCGCTAGACGTTGGTTGCCCTAGTCCCGGTGCCGGGCCACGCTCCCGCAGCCCCTCCGGGCCACACCCTCCGCAGCGCCGGCGCCCACCGGACCATCCCCGCCTCACCCCGACCCCTGCGGATCGCACCCCCACCCCCGCCTCCGGGGCGCATCCTCCGCACCGCCGCCCGGCCGCCCGGCCGCCCGAGGGGACGATGGCCCAGGCCGCACCCGGGCCCACCCAACTCGCCCCCCACACCTCCGAGGCCACATCCGCCTCACCACCGCCCGGCCGCCGAACACGACCACCCACCCCGCCCCCGCCTCCGGGTCGCATCCTCCCCACCCACTCACCGCCGCCCGGCCGCCCAAGGGGACCAGCCGCCCCCACCCCTCCGCAGCCCGCCAACCCCACTCGCACCGCACCCCACCGCAACCCGGCGACGCGGCCGCCACCATCCGATGCCAAGCCACCCGCACCCCACCCACCCGGCTGACCGCAGGCCGCCCCACCCAGGGAGGGGCCGGGGTGGAACGACGCCGCCGAAAAAACCCAGCACCGAGCAGCGAACCGACCACCACGTTTTTTCGGTGGTGTCGTGGAACCCCGGCCCCGGCCCACCCACCCAAACCAGGGCGCGCCCTGCCGCACACAGCAACGGGCGGGCGGGTGGGAGATACGCGGCCCAGCCCGCCGCAAGCGATACGCTGCGCAGCGATGGACAGGCACGATGACCAGTCACAGGCGCCAGCCCCCTCGCGGCGAGAGCTAGGCCAAGGCCCCCGCGCAGCGGCAACCGCCCCTGCGCCGGACCGCCCCACCCGCCCGCTGGAGCCGGACCCGGTGCCGGAGCCCTACCCCGAGCCGCTCCCCATCCCGCAGCCCGACCCGTCGCCGCTCCCGGACCCACCGGAGCCGGACCCCGTACCCATCCCGGCCCCCGCCCCTGCCCCCGAGCCCGTACCGGAACCGGAAACCGAACCCGCACCCGCCCAGGCACCCGACAACGACCCGGAGGCCGGCGACCCGGAGACGGGCGAGCCCGACGCACACGAGCCCGACGCACACGAGCCCGACGCACACGACCCCGACCCCACCGACAAATTCACCGTCCGCCTCGACAACTTCGAAGGCCCCTTCGACCTCCTCCTCCAGCTCATCTCCAAGCACAAGCTGGACGTCACCGAGGTCGCCCTCTCCCGCGTAACCGACGACTTCATGGCGCACATCCGCGGCATGGGACCGGACTGGGACCTCGACCAGACCACCGAGTTCCTGGTGGTCGCCGCCACCCTCCTCGACCTCAAGGCGGCCCGGCTCCTCCCCGCCGCGGAAGTCGAGGACGAGGCCGACCTCGCCCTGCTGGAAGCCCGCGACCTGCTGTTCGCTCGGCTGCTGCAGTATCGGGCGTACAAGCAGATAGCCGAAATCTTCCAGGACCGGCTGGAGCGCGAGTCGCGCCTCCACCCCCGTACCGTCGGGCTCGAACCGCACCACGCCGAGCTGCTCCCCGACGTCGCCATCTCCATCGGGCCCGAGGGCTTCGCGAAGCTCGCCGTCAAGGCGATGCAGCCCAAGCCCAAGCCGCAGGTGTACGTCGATCACATCCACGCCCCGCTGGTCAGCGTGCGCGAGCAGGCGGAGGTCGTGGTCGCGCGGCTGCGGGAGCTCGGGAACGCCGCTTTTCACGAGCTCGTCGCCGACGCACCGGACTCGCTCACTGTCGTAGCGCGATTCCTGGCGCTCCTGGAGCTCTACCGGGAGAAGGCCGTCGCCCTCGACCAGGACGAGGCGCTCGGCCCGCTGATAGTGCGCTGGACCGGCCCTGAGGACGGCGGGACGCCGATGGTGACCGATGAGTTCGACACCCCGGCCGGGGAACGCGAGAAGGACGAGGAGGGCGCAGCGCAGTGAGCGTTACGGAAACGGAAGACGAGCAGCCAGAGGTGGCGGAGAGCGCGGAGGCCGAGGAGAACGCGGAGAGCGCGGAGACCGCGGAGGCCCCGGCCGACCCCGCCGCCGACCCCATCGCCGACCTCCCCCTGAAGCCCGCCCTCGAAGCCGTCCTCATGGTCGTCGACGAGCCCGTCGCCGCCGAACACCTCGCCAAGGTCCTGCACCGCAAGCCCCGCGAGATCTCCGAGGCCCTGGCCGAGCTCGCCGATGAGTACACCGCCCAGCAGCGCGGCTTCGACCTGCGGCTCGTGGCCAATGGATGGCGGTTCTACACCCGTGCGGAGTACGCCGACGCCGTCGAGGGCTTCGTGCTGGACGGGCAGCAGGCCCGGCTCACTCAGGCCGCGCTGGAGACGCTTGCCGTCGTCGCGTACCGGCAGCCGGTGTCCCGGTCACGGGTCTCCGCGGTGCGCGGAGTGAACTGCGACGGGGTCATGCGCACCCTCCTGCAGCGCGGGCTGATCGAGGAGGCGGGGACGGAAGCCGAAACAGGTGCGATCCTGTACAGGACGACGAACTACTTCCTGGAGCGGATGGGCCTGCGCGGCCTGGACGAGCTCCCGGAGCTCGCTCCCTTCCTCCCGGAGGCGGACGCGGTGGAAGGCGAATCGCAGGAAGGGGTCCCGTCGTTCGACGTAGACGACGACAAGGACTAGCTGAAGTTCCATGCGAAGCAGCAGTGGCGGTGGCCGAGGCGGCAGCGGCGGCGGTGGCCGGAAGAGCGGCGGGAGCGGCGGTAACAACCGCAATTTCCGGGGCGCGGGCAACAAGGGTGACCAGAAGCGCGGCGACCAAAAGCGCGGCGACCAGAAGCGCGGCAAGCCGCGCCCTGAGGAGCGCCGGTACGACCAGAGCGGCAGCAAGCCCGGCGGCGGTCGGCCGGGCGCCGGCGGCAAGACAGGCGGCAGGCAAGGCGGCGGCCAAGGCGGCCGCGGTCGCCCCGCGCCCGCCCGCTCGCGGGAGTACGACGCCCAGATCGAGGAGCGCAATCGCGCCCGGCACAGCAAGCCCGCCATCAAGCTGCCGAAGACCTTCGGCGAGGAGGAGGGCGAGCGGCTGCAGAAGGTGCTCGCCCGCGCCGGCATGGGCTCGCGGCGCGCCTGTGAGGAGCTGATCGACCAGGCGCGGGTCGAGGTGAACGGGGAGATCGTCATGGAGCAGGGGCTCCGCGTCGACCCGGAGAAGGACGAGATCAAGGTCGATGGGCTGACCGTCGCCACGCAGTCTTATCTCTTCTTCGCGCTCAATAAGCCGGCCGGCGTCGTCTCCTCCATGGACGACCCCGAGGGGCGGCAGAACCTCGGCGACTACGTGAACAACCGCGAGACGCGGCTCTTCCACGTCGGCCGCCTCGACACCGAGACCGAGGGGATCATCCTCCTCACCAACCATGGCGAGCTGGCCCACCGGCTCACCCATCCGCGCTATGGCGTGCAGAAGACCTACCTCGCCCACATCCGCGGCCCGCTGCCGCGCGAGATCGGCAAGCGGCTGAAGGACGGCATCCAGCTCGAGGACGGGTACGCCCGCGCCGACCACTTCCGGGTGGTGCAGCAGACCGGCAACAACTTCATGGTCGAGGTCACCCTGCACGAGGGCCGCAAGCACATCGTGCGGCGAATGCTGGCCGAGGCCGGCTTCCCGGTGGACAAGCTGGTGCGGGTGAAGTTCGGGCCGATCGCGCTGGGCGACCAGAAGTCGGGGTGGCTGCGGCGGCTGACGAACACCGAGGTGGGGATGCTGATGAAGGAGGTCGGGCTGTAAGGGCCGTCCCTCCATTGCGGCAGCCCCTTACGACCACACCCCCAGCTCCACCGCCCGCCCCCGGGCATCCCTGCGTACCTCCAGCATCCCCACCACCGCGGTCCGGTTGATCCGCCCGTACACGTGGGGGAAGAGGGTCTCCGCCGGGATGCCCGGGGGCGGCGCCCCTTCCGCCCCTTCCGCCCCTTCCGCTCCATCCGCCGCCTCCCAGCTGATCCGGGCGTCCAGCGCGTGCTCATCGATCATCAGCACCATCAGCGGTCCCGGGGCGCCCCGGTACGCGGTATCAGCCACCGCCAAGCTCGTCGCCTCGTCCGGCGCGCAGTGCACGAAGCCCGCCTCGGCGAGGTGCGGCGGGGCGTACGGGCGGTCCGGCGCGATCAGCCAGTCGTCCAGCGGCACCACGTGGTAGATCATGCCGGTTCTGTACCGCGCTCGAGTGGCCGATATGCCGGAATTGCGGGAAATTGGGCTTGTCCGATGCCGGGGAATGCGTCGACGTGGCCCCCGGCCACATGCACAGCATGAAAGGGACATGGTCATGTCCAGTAACCCTCTCGGAGCACTCCTCGGCAGCCTGCTCGGCGGCGCCGGCGGTCAGCAGGGCGGTAGTGGTGGCGGTGCCGGCGGCCTGCTGGGTTCGCTGCTGAACGCACTCGGTGGCGGCCAAGGCGGCCAGGGCGGCCAGCAGAGCAACCCGCTCGGCAGCCTCTTCGGCCTGGTCGACAGCAAGGCCGAGCCTGACGACGCCGTCCGTGAGAAGGCGCAGTCCTGGGTCGGCAGCGGTGCCAACCAGGACCTCACCCCCGATGAGGTGACCCGCCTCCTCCCGGCCGACGCCATCCACCAGGCGGCAACGGAGCACGGCATCTCGGACGAGGAGGCGGCCAACGAGATCGCCCGCACTCTGCCGCAGGCCGTCGACCGCGCCACCCCGAACGGCGCCGACGACCTGCAGCGGCCCCTGGAGGACGTCGCCAACGAGGTCCTGCCGGGCGGCTGGGGCGGCCAGAAGGCTGCCTGACGCTGTCTGACCCGAGCAACCGCCCGCCGGGCCCCCGTCTCGACAGCCGGGCGGCCCGGCGGCGGCCTGCCCGGGCTCAGTACCCTTGACCACCGTGAGAACCGCACTCGTCATCGGCACCGGCCTCATCGGCACCTCCATCGCCCTCGCCCTCGCGGGCCGCGGCGTGCAGGTCTATCTGCGGGACGAGGACGCCGACCAGGCCCGTACCGCCGCCGCGCTCGGCGCCGGGGCCGACAAGGTGCCTGACGGGCCCGTGGAGCTCGCCGTCGTCGCCGTGCCGCCCGCCTACGCCGCCGAGGCCCTCGCGGCCGCCCAGCGGGACGGTGTGGCCCGCGGCTACATCGACGTCGCCAGCGTCAAGGGCGGCCCGCGCCGCGCCCTGGAGCAGGCGGGCGGGGACCTCAGCTCGTACATCGGCACCCACCCCATGGCGGGCAGCGAGCGTTCGGGGCCCCTGGCCGCGACCGCCGACCTCTTCGAGGGGCGCCCCTGGGTGCTCACCCCGACGCCCGGCACCGACACCGAGGTGCTGAACCTGGCGCTCGAGCTCGTCGCCCTCTGCCGCGCCGTGCCCGTCGTCATGGACGCCGACGCCCACGACCGGGCCGTCGCCCTCGTCTCGCACACCCCGCAGCTGGTCTCCAGCCTCGTCGCCGCCCGGCTGCAGCATGCCGACGAGACGGCGGTACGGCTCTGCGGGCAGGGCATCAGGGACGTCACCCGGATCGCCGCGTCCGACCCGGCCATGTGGATCGACATCCTGTCCGCGAACCCGGGGCCGGTCGCCGATGTGCTCTCGGAGGTCGCGGCCGATCTGGACGGGACCGTACGGGCGCTGCGGGAGCTGGAGACCGGTGGTCCCGCCGCCGGCATCGAAGACGTGCTGCGCCGCGGCAATGCCGGGCGCGACCGGGTGCCCGGCAAGCACGGCGCCGCGCCCGCCGCGTACGAGAGCGTCACCGTCCTCATCAGCGACGAGCCGGGCCAGCTGGGCCGGGTCTTCGCCGACGCGGGCCGCGCCGGGGTCAACATCGAGGACGTCCGTATCGAGCACGCCACCGGCCAGCAGGCCGGCCGCATGCAGCTCATGGTCGAGCCGCAGGCCGCCCCCGCCCTCAGCGCGGCCCTGCGCGAGCGCGGGTGGGCGCTCAGGGACTGACCGAGTGCCAGTACCCTTAGGCGGCGGCCCCCTCGGGGCCGTAGCTATGCGCAGGCTGAATCCGAAAGGTGCACATTCATGATCGTCGGAATCGACGGCCCCTCCGGTACGGGCAAGTCGAGCACTTCCAAGGCGGTCGCCGCCAAGCTCGGCCTGCGTTACCTCGACACCGGCGCCCAGTACCGCGCGATCACCTGGTGGATGCTGCACAACGGCATCGACCTCAAGGACCCCGCCGCCATCGCCGCCGCCGTCGGCCGGGCCGAGATCGTCTCCGGCACGGACCCGTCCGCCCCGACCATCACCGTCGACGGTACGGACGTGGCCGGGCCGATCCGCACCCAGGAGGTCACCTCCGCGGTCAGCGCCGTCTCCGCCGTGCCGGAGGTGCGGGCGCGCATCACCGCCCTGCAGCGCAGCATCGCCAAGGACGCGGCGGGCGGCATCGTCGTCGAGGGCCGCGACATCGGCACCACCGTGCTGCCGGACGCCGACCTGAAGGTCTTCCTCACCGCCTCCGAGGGCGCCCGCGCCGCCCGCCGCTCCGGCGAGCTCAAGGGCAAGGACGCGGCGGGCCTGAAGGCCACCCAGGAGGCCCTCGCCAAGCGTGACGCCGCCGACTCCACCCGCAAGGCCTCCCCGCTGGCCAAGGCCGACGACGCCGTCGAGGTGGACACCACGGAGCTGACCCTCGAGCAGGTCATCGAGTGCGTGGTCACGCTCGTAGAAGAGAAGCAGCAGGGTCGGTGACGTCGCAGCAGACCGAACGGCCCGCCAAGGCGGCGCAGCCGAGCCTGAAGGGGGCCGCCGTCGGGCGGCGGCTCGGCATCGGGATCATCAACGGCATGTGGCGGCCCCGGGTGCTCGGCGGCTGGCGGGTGCCCGCCGCGGGGCCGCTGATCCTCGCGATCAACCACACGCACAACGTGGACGGGCCCGTGCTCATGGGCACCTCGCCGCGGCCGGTGCACTTCCTGATCAAGAAGGAAGCATTCATCGGCCCGCTCGGCAGCTTCCTGCACGGCATCGGGCAGGTGGAGGTCGACCGCTCCGGCGCCGACCGTAAGGCCATCGGCCACGCTCTGGGTGTGCTGGAGCGGGGCGGGGTGCTGGGGATCTTTCCCGAGGGCACCCGGGGCGAGGGCGACTTCGCGTCGCTGCGCGCGGGGCTGGCGTATTTCGCCGTACGGTCGGGGGCGCAGGTCGTTCCCGTGGCGGTGCTCGGCAGCGGGGAGCGCCGCGGCCGGGTGATATCCGCGCTGCCGCCGCTGCGCAGCCGGATCGACGTAGTCTTCGGCGACCCGTTCGAGGCCGGCGACGGCAGCGGCAGACGTACCCGCAAGGCCCTGGATGAAGCCACCGGGCGCATCCAGGAGCGGCTCACCGCGCATCTGGCCGCCGCCAGGCGCGCGACCGGCCGGTAGACGAGACTTGCCGGGGGAGAATCCCCGGACCCCTGTGGATGAGGACAGCAACCCCATGACCGACGACACCACCCCCTCGGGCGCAGCCCACGGCGAGCTCTCCGAGTCCGAGTACGCCGAGTTCCTCGAGCTCGCCGCCCAGGAGGGCTTCGACGCCGAGGACCTGGAGGGCATCGCCGGCGAACTCGCCGCCGCGGGCGGCAGCACACCGCTGCCCGTGCTGGCCGTCGTCGGCCGCCCCAATGTCGGCAAGTCGACGCTGGTGAACCGCATCCTCGGCCGCCGCGAGGCGGTCGTCCAGGACCAGCCGGGCGTCACCCGCGACCGGGTCACGTACGAGGCCAACTGGGCCGGGCGCCGCTTCAAGCTCGTCGACACCGGCGGCTGGGAGCAGGACGTGCTCGGCCTCGACGCGTCGGTGGCCGCCCAGGCGGAGTTCGCCATCCAGGCCGCCGACGCGGTCGTCTTCGTCGTGGACTCCAAGGTCGGCGCCACCGACACCGACGAGGCCGTGGTGAAGCTGCTGCGGCGGTCCGGCAAGCCGGTGGTGCTGTGCGCCAACAAGGTCGACGGTCCTACGGGCGAGGCCGACGCCGCCATGCTGTGGAACCTGGGCCTCGGCGAACCGCACCCCGTCTCCTCCCTCCACGGCCGCGGCACCGGCGATCTGCTCGACGCGATCCTCGAGGTGCTCCCGGAGGCGCCGCAGCAGACCTTCGGCGCCGGCGGCATCGGCGGGCCGCGCCGGATCGCGCTGATCGGGCGGCCGAATGTCGGCAAGTCGTCTCTGCTCAACAAGGTCGCCAAGGAAGACCGGGTCGTCGTCAACGAGCAGGCGGGCACCACCCGCGACCCCGTCGACGAGCTCATCGAACTCGGCGGCAAGCAGTGGATGTTTGTCGACACGGCGGGCATCCGGCGGAAGGTGCACCTGCAGGAGGGCGCGGACTACTACGCGTCGCTGCGCACCGCCGCCGCGCTGGAGAAGGCCGAGTGCGCGGTCGTGCTCATCGACGTGAACGAGTCGATCTCCGTGCAGGACACCCGCATCATCTCGATGGCGGTGGACGCCGGACGCTGCGTCGTCATCGCGTACAACAAGTGGGACACCCTCGACGACGAGCGCCGCTTCTACCTGGAGCGGGAGATCGAGCGCGACCTGGTGCAGGTGCAGTGGGCGCCGCGGGTGAATGTCTCGGCGCGGACCGGGCGGCATATGGACAAGCTCGTCCCGGCGATCGAGACCGCGCTGGCGGGGTGGGAGACGCGGGTGCCCACCGGCAAGCTGAACTCCTTCCTGGGCGAGCTGGTGGCGGCCCATCCGCATCCGATCCGGGGCGGCAAGCAGCCGCGGATTCTCTTTGGTACGCAGGCGGGGACGAAGCCGCCGCGGTTCGTGCTGTTCGCGTCCGGGTTCATCGAGGCCGGGTACCGGCGGTTCATCGAGCGTCGGCTCCGGGAGGAGTTCGGGTTCGAGGGGACGCCGATTCAGATCTCGGTGCGGGTGCGGGAGAAGCGCGGCCGGAAGAAGTAAGAGCGGCCGCGCTTCTGGGGCGTTCCGTCACGTGCACGGCCTGCGGTAGTCCACCTCCGGCAGCCTGACGTCCCACTCCCGCTCGCTGATCGTGCCGCGCGCCCCCGCCCCCGCGCGGGCGCACACGGCCGCCACCGCCGCGTCCTTCGCCATCGGATGCGCCCGTACGCCCCCGGGCCCGGGCCCGGCCTCGTAAAGCCGCGCGCCGTCCGCGCTGAAGCCGGCCGTCACCGGGCCCGTGGTCGCGGTCCCGAAGCCGTGCCCCAGCTGCCGCTGCCACGACACATCCCACAGCCGCAGCGTGCCGTGCGCGCCGCCCACCGCCAGGACGCCCTTCTCCGAGAACTCGCTCCGCCCGAAGGCCAGCGACGCCACCCCTTCCGGACCGCCCGCGCCGTCGCCGCCGTCGGTGGCGGGCAGCACGCCGAGCCGGAAGCCGGTGCGCGCGTCGCGCAGGGTGACGCGGCCGAGGCGGTCGCCGTACGCGATGAGGCACTCTTTCGGGTGGAAGGCGAGCGCGGTCGGATCGGCGGGGGCGAGGCCGCGCTGGATCACCTTGCCGGAGCCGATGTCGATCACCTCGCCGCGGGAAGTGGCCAGCAGGCCGCAGGCGGGGGAGGCCGCAAGTAGCCCGCCGCCGGTGCCACGCACGGTCCCGCGCGGCCTGCCGTCCCGTACGCCGAGGAACTGGACCGCGTCCGGCCCCGACACGGCCAGCCGCTCGGCTCCGGGCAGGAAGGCCAGCCCGTGCGCCGCACCCGCGTCCCCCGCGCGCCGCAGCGTCCGCAGCCGCTCGACGCCCTCGCCCGAGACCCGCCACACCGCGACCTCGCCGTCCCGGCCGAGGGTGGCCAGCCGCCGGCCGTCGGGGCTGAACACCAGCTGCCGGTAGGCCCGTTCACCGCTGCCGATGGCCGCCTCCGCGGCCTTGGCGACCGCGCGACGCGGCGTGCGCTGTGACACCGGCTCGACCGCGAGGCGGCCGCCCGCGCGCTGCGTGAGCAGCAGCCGGCCGTCCGGACTGAGCACCGCCGCCGGACCACCGCTCGGCCCCTGCGGCGCCGTGCCCCGCACCCGCGGCTGCCACACGTCCACCGTCCGCACCGTGCCGCCGCTCAGCAGCCGCACCGCCTCCGCCTTGCCGTCCAGGGCGAGCGCGCCCGCCTCCTCGTTCCCGAGGGGGTACGTCACCGGCGGCGCCGGGTCCGCGGCCGGGCGCAGGTCCGAGGTGCGGTGCAGGGAGAGCGAGTTCGCGTCCGTAGCCGCCAGGAAGTCGCCGTCGGGGCTGAACGCCACCTTGCCCGCGCCCTCATGCGCAAAGCGCCGCAGCGGCGGCTTCGCGGCCGTCAGGTCCCAGCTGCACACCTCGCCCGCGAGCACCGCGGAGACGATCCGGCCGTCGGGGCTGAAGGCCACCGCGCAGTCCTCGCCGGCGATGAGGGTGGGGGAGGTGGTGAGGCGCGGCGTGTGCGAGCCGACGCGGAAGATGCCGATCGGCTTGCCCGTACGGCACATGGCGACGGTCTTGCCGTCCGGGCTGACCGCGACGGCGTCGTGGTGCGGGTACGTTCCCGCGGTCCGGCCGTGGCGGCGCAGCACGACCGCGCCGCGGGTGGTCACGGCGAGGGTGTCGCCGCCGGTGAAGGTGAGTGCCGTGACGGGGGACTTCGCCTGGTACGGGAGCGCGGTCCGGGCGCCGGTGCGGGCGTTGTACTGGGTCACGCGGCGGCCGTCGGCGACCGCGATCGTACGGCCGTCGGGGGTCATGGCGGCGGCGTCCGCGGCGCCGCCGGCGATGCGTGCGGCGGGGCGGGCGTCGCCGGTCCGGACGTCCCAGGTACGGAGCGTGCCGTCGCCCACCAGGGCCGCGGTGCGGCCGTCGGCGCTGAGGAGGGGGAGCGTGGGGCCGCTCCCGCCGCCGAGCCGCAGCACATCCGACTCCCGCTGCGACAGCGCCCCGTACAGCGCCGCCCGCGTGTCCACCGTGTCCGCGGCCCGCACCGCCGCCACCGCGAACTGCATCGCGCCCGCCGGGTCCGACAGCCGCAGCGTGTCCGCCACCGTCGCCACCCGTCCCGCGGCCTCCTTGCGGTCCTGTTCGGCCCGCGCCTCCGAGTTCACGTACGCGATCGAGCCCCCCAGCAGCGCGCACACCACCAGCACCGCTGCCAGCCCCCAGCGCGCCCGCTTGAGTCGCGTGGTGCGAGTGCGTGCCGCCGCGCCCGCCGCCAGGAACTCGCGCTCGGCCGCGGCCGGTCGCAGCCGCGGTGGCGCCTCCGCCACCCACGCCTCGGCCGTACGGAGGGCGGCGCCGCGGTAGAGGTCGTCGGGGCGACGGCCCTGCGCCGCCCAGTTCCCCGCGTCGCGCTCCAGCCGCCGCAGCGTGCGCAGCGTCTCGCGATCCTGCTGCACCCACCCGCGCAGCCGCGGCCACGCGCCGAGCAGCGCGGGGTAGGCGAGCCGCACGGACGTGCCTTCGGCGACGAGCAATCCGAGGGTGTCGGACTGGCTACGGACCCCCGCTTGCCCACCGCCGCCCGACTGGCCACCGGCACCCGACTGACCACCGCCGCCCGCTCGTTCGGCCGCCAGCAACCCGCCCGCCGTGAAGGCAGCCACCGCCTGCCGCGCCGCGGCCTCATCCACGCCGCCCGCCGCATCCGTACCGCCTGCCGCGCCCGCGCCACCCGTGCCCCCCGCCGCCCCCACGGCACCCGCGGCGACCGCCTCCCGCAGCTCCCCCCACTCCGCGCCACGGACCGCGTCCTCGCTCCCGTCCGCCCGCTCCCCTGGCACCACCAGCCGCAGCAGCACCGCCCGCGCCGCCTCCTGCCCCGCCGGCGACAGCGACGCGTACGCCGCCTCCGCCGCATCCCCCAGCGGCAGTTCCGGCAGCGACGCCTCGGCCACGGGCCGTACCGCCGCCGCGGTGTCCGCGCCCCGCTCCAGCTCGCCCTGGGCGGCCACCCGCGCCGCGGCGGTGCCCTGGCCGCCGATCAGGTCCAGCAGGATCTGCCGCGCCGTCGGGCGTAACTCGGGCTGCTTGGCCAGCGCCTGGTCCACCAGCGAGCGCAGCGGCTCGGCCAGCGCGCTCAGGTCGGGGCGGCGGAGGGCGACGGCCTCGATCACCTCGCCGATGCCCGCGCCGCCGAAAGGATCCCGCCCGGTCGCCGCGAAGAGCACCACCGCGCCCCAGGCGAAGATGTCCGCGGGCGGGCCCGCCTCGCCCGTACGGCCGCTGCCGCCGGGGGAGACGACCTCGGGGGCCATGTAGCTCGGCGTGCCGACGAGCATGCCGGGCTGGGTGTAGCGGCTGGACTCCAGCGCGGCGTCGAGGCGGGCGATGCCGAAGTCGATGACGCGGGGGCCGTCCGGGCCGAGGAGTACGTTGTCCGGCTTCAAATCGCGGTGTACGACGCCGCATTGGTGGATGGCGGTGAGCGCGGTGGCGATGCCGATGCCCAGGCGCAGCAGCGAGCCGCCGTCCAGCCGGCCGCCATGCCGCACCGACTCGCGCAGCGTCGGCCCGGCTATGAACTCCGAGACGATGTACGGGTGATCCGCCGCCGTATCCGCGTCCAGCACCCGCGCCGTGCAGAAGGCGGCCACCCGGCGCGCGGCATCGACCTCGCGGGCGAAGCGGCCGCGCAGCTCCGGGTCGTCGAAGCCCGTGCGCATCAGTTTGATGGCGACGCGGCCGCCGCTGCGGGTGTCGTACGCCTCGTAGACCACACCCTGGCCGCCCGCGCCGAGGCGCGCGGCGAGCATGTAGTTCTTCAGGCGCTGCGGATCAGTGGGTGCGAGTGCGGACCGGCCCATTTGCGCCACCCCCATAGGCGTGGGCTCTCAGTCTCCGTCTAGAGACGGTGTCCGTCACCCTCCTGGTTCCGCGTGGACTGTCCGTGCACCCAGCGGGTGCCGCCGTGGGGGAGCGGCGGCCGGCCGCGGAGCACCGCCTCGAAGCGCAGCTTCTCCTCGCCGGTGCGGTCGCCGGGCAGCGCCCGGAACAGGCGGCGGTACTCGGCGTACAGGGCGTCGTAGATCGGCGTCTGGTTGCTGCCGGGCAGGGAGTGGTCGTGGGCGGGACGCATGCCGGGGATGTGTGTCTGGTACGGGTGCACATCCGGGCAACGATCGCCACGCCCCCGAGGCTACGGCCCTTATGCGCCGGTCAGTCGCATGGCGGAGCCGACGAGCGTGCCGCGTGACGCCGCGCGCTCCAGCGCCTCCCGGAGCAGATCCTCGCGCGGCTGCCGGCCGATGGCGCCCGCCGGGGCGGCGTAGACCAGCACCTCGTGCGACTTCGCGGCGATGGTCCGCCAGCCCTCGGTGACCTGCAGCGGCTGATGCGCCTGCCACCACGCGGTGGGCGGCTCGCCGCCGGGGGAGGGCTGCATGACGGCGTGCAGCATGCCCTCGACGAGCAGCACCGACCAGCCGTCCACGCCGGACGGGGGCTTGTCCACGTCCATCACCGGGAGGAAGCCCTGCTCGATGAGGAGCGGCAGGAAGTCGTCGCCCGGTCCGGTGGAGCCGGGGCGGGCGATCGGCCCGGTGGGCTCGACGACCAGCGCCGGGCGCAGCTCCTCGCCGCACAGCACCAGGCCGCAGGTGACGCCGAGGACGGCCTGCTGCGGCGCGTCGGTGGCCGCGGGCTCGGGGCTGGGCGCGGGTGCGGGCGCGGCCGGCTGCAGGGCGGCCGGCTGCGGGATGACGGGCGGCGGCCCGTCGCCCCCTGCGCCGGCCCCGGCGCCGACCGCGGCGGGCGCCGGGGCCGGGGCGGGGGCGCCGTCCTCCTGGGAGGTGATGGCGCGTACCGCTCCCTGCAGCTGATCCTCGGAGACCGGGACCACCTGGGACGGCACGCACGTGGCGTGCGCGAAAGCGAGCACGGCCGTCTCGTCGCCGACGAAGAGCACCGTGGAGGTGCGCTCGCGCTCGGAGTCGCCGGGGGTGCGGCAGGACGTGCAGTCGTACTGTCCCGGTGCGTTGTCCCCGGCGAGCAGCCGGTCCGCTTCTTCGTCGCCGATCTCGGCGCGTACGTCGTCGCTCACATCGAGCATGCGAGGCACGGGTGGCTCCTCGGTGTCGTATGTCGTGTTCGTAAGAGCACAACGGGTGACATGTGTCCGGAGTCACGCCCAGGCCGCCGATTGCTCCACCCGTCGTGCGCACACCGTGAGATATCCGGCGGAACAGCTTACTCCCTGCCAACTCATGCGGAGAGCAAGCAAGTTGGGACGGTGAGGTGAGTCACAGATCGCTGCACACGGAGGGTGATATATCGAGATATCCCAGCATCAATCCGGTGGCTGAAAATCGCTGATACCGGGGGTAACCGTCAACTGGCCTGCGGCAGGGAGGACTTGGTTGATAGTCGGGCGAGCACGGCCATACATTCCTCCGCCGTGTGCACCGAGCACCGCCCGGACACGCCCCGCCATCCAAGCAACCAGCACCGTCGGCGGGGCGGGGCGGAGCGGTCAGCCGGCGCCAGACGCGTCCTGCGGCCGTGCCCGCCTTTGGGGGAATCCGGGTTCGTGGAGAGGGAATTCATGTCTCTTCCCCGGTACGACGTACGTCGCACCACCGCACTGCTCACAGGAGCGGCAGTCGTGATCGCGCCGCTCACCCTGCTCGCCACGGCATCCCCCGCGGGGGCGGCCGACGGCGGCGTGTGGGATCGCATAGCCCAATGCGAGAGCGGAGGGAACTGGCACATCAACACCGGCAACGGCTACTACGGAGGCCTGCAGTTCAACGCCGGCACCTGGCGGGCGCACGGCGGCGCGGCGTACGCGCCGACCGCCGACAAGGCGTCCAAGTCCCAGCAGATCGCCATCGCGACCAAGGTGCAGCGCAGCCAGGGCTGGGGGGCCTGGCCCACCTGCTCGGCCCGCGCGGGCGCCTCGGGCTCCGCCCCGGGCGTCCAGGCGCCGGCCGCAAAGCCCGCCGCACCCAAGGCGGCACCCAAGGCGGCCCCGAAGGCCGCCCCGGAGCGTACGGCTCCGCACCCCGATCGCGGCCACAAGCGTGGCAGCGGCAACTACACGGTCAAGAGCGGTGACACGCTCAGCAAGATCGCCAAGGCGCATGACGTCAGCTGGCGGAAGATCTTCCGGGACAACCGCAACACCATCGGCGGCAACCCGAACCTGATCTTCCCGGGCCAGCGTCTGGAGGTGTGAGCCTCAGCCCGTCCCGTTCGCCCCGCCGGTGCCGTGTTCGCCGGCGGGGCGTCCGCCGACCAGCTCCCAGAAGCAGGCGAGGTGGTCGGCCATGTCGACCCCGGGGTCGTACATCCACTGCAGCTGCAGCCCGTCGAGCACCGCCGCGGTCAGCACCGCGAGCCGCTCCGGGTCCAGCTCCGGCGGCAGCTGCCCGTCCCGCTGGAGCCGCGCGATGGCCGCGGCGAAGGTGGTACGGGTGCGCGCATACCGCTCGCGGACATAGTCGTGCGCCGGGTGTCCGGCCTCGGCGGCCTCGGACGTGAAGCGGGAGAAGAGCTGGACGAGGCCCGGGACTTCGGCGTTGTGCTCGACGACCCGGACGGTGGCGGCGCGCAGGTCGGGGACGGCGGTGTCCGGACCGTGGGGCTCCCGCTCCCCCTCCGCCGGAAAGCCGAAGGCCGCCCGGTCCCGCTCATCCCGCCGCCGCAGGATCTCCTTGAAGAGCTCCTCCTTCGACCCGAAGTAGTGCAGCAGCCCGGTCTGGCTGAGCCCGACCCCCTCCGCCAGCTCGCGCACGGTCGTACGGCTGTAGCCGGCGGTCGCCACGATCTCGAGCGCCTTGTCCAGGATCTCCTCGCGCTTGGCGACGCCTTTCGCGTACGGGCCTCTTTGAGCCATGCCCCCGACCCTAAGGCCTGCGGCAGATCCTTGCCGCCGAAAACCGAGTGACGTACGGTTTTGGCCATGTCCCTCGAAGAGCAGGCGGCCCTCGGCAGCGGCGCGGACTTCTGGACCACCAAGGCCATCGGCCGGGTGCCGTCGCTGCTGCTCACCGACGGCCCGCACGGCGTACGCAAGCAGACCGGCGACACGGACCACCTGGGCCTCGCCGACAGCCACCCGGCGACCTGCTTCCCGCCCGCCACCGGCCTCGCCCAGAGCTGGGACCCCGCGCTGGCCCGGCGCATCGGCGAGGCGCTCGGCCGGGAGAGCCGGGCGCTGGGCGTGGACGTGCTGCTGGGTCCCGGCATCAACATCAAGCGCGACCCGCGCTGCGGCCGCAACTTCGAGTACTACTCGGAGGACCCGCACCTCACCGGCGCCCTCGCCGCCGCCTGGGTCGAGGGCCTGCAATCGACCGGCACCGGCGCCTCCTTGAAGCACTTCGCCGCCAACAACGCCGAACACGACCGCATGCGCTCCAACTCCGACGTCGACCCCCGCACCCTCCGCGAGATCTACCTCCGCGCCTTCGAGCACGTGGTGAAGACGGCGGCGCCCTGGACCGTGATGTGCTCGTACAACCGCATCAACGGCGTCTACGCGGCCGAGAACCACTGGCTGCTGACCGAGGTCCTGCGCGACGAGTGGGGCTTCACCGGCGCGGTCGTCAGCGACTGGGGCGCGGTCGGCGACCGGGTCGCGGCGGTGGCGGCGGGGGTGGATCTGGAGATGCCGGGGACGGGCGGCGCCACGGATGCCGCGGTGGTGGCGGCGGTACGGGCGGGGCAGCTGGACGCGGCCGCGGTGGAGCGGGCGGCGGGACGGGTCGCCGAGCTGGCGGCGAAGGCGCAGTCGCGGACCGGCGAGACCGTGGAATCGGACGTACGGGACCACCACGCCCTGGCACGCGAGGCGGCCGCCCGCTGCCTGGTCCTCCTGAAAAACGACGACGACCTCCTCCCCCTCCCCGCCGCCGAACCCCTCGCCGTGATCGGCGAGTTCGCGACGAAGCCCCGCTATCAGGGCGGCGGCAGCTCGCATGTGAACCCGACCCGCCTCGACATCCCCCTGGACGAGATCCGCGCCGTCGCGGGCGAGGTCACGTACGCCCCCGGCTTCACCACGGGCGGCGACGCGGATGGTGAACTGCGCGCCGACGCGGTGCGAACGGCGGCCGCCGCCCCCGCCGCCGTCCTCTTCCTCGGCCTGGCCGCACACCAGGAGTCCGAGGGCTTCGACCGCGACGACATCGAACTCCCCGCGGACCAGCTCCAGCTGCTCACCGAAGTGCTCCGGGCCCAGCCCCGCACGACCGTGGTCCTGTCGCACGGCGGCGTGCTGCGCCTGGCCCCGGTCGCGGCGGCGGCCCCGGCGATCCTCGACGCCGCCCTGCTGGGCCAGGCGGGCGGCGGCGCGATCGCGGACGTCCTCTTCGGCAAGGTCAACCCCTCCGGAAGGCTGGCGGAGACGATCCCTGTCCGGCTCCAGGACACCCCCGCGTACCTGAACTTCCCCGGCGAGAACTCCCTCGTCCGCTACGGCGAAGGCATCCACGTCGGCTACCGCTGGTACGACGCCCGCGACATGGAGGTCACGTACCCCTTCGGCCACGGCCTGTCGTACACGACGTTCGCGTACGCGGACCTGGACCTGCTCGCGGACGCCGCGGGGATCACGGCACGGGTGACGGTGACGAACACGGGCGAGCGGGCGGGCGCCGAGGTCGTCCAGTTCTACGCGTCGAAGCCCGGCTCAGCGGTGACCCGCCCACCGCGCGAGCTGAAGGGCTTCGCGGTGGTGCCGCTGGAGCCCGGAGAAAGCAGGCAGGTCACGGTGCTGCTGCGGCGCGCGGACTTGGCGTACTGGGAGACGCGGGCGGACCGCTGGATCGTCGAGGACGGCGACTACGAGGTCTCGGTGGGCGCCTCCAGCCGCGACATCCGGCTGCGCCTGCGGGTCGAGGTGATCGGCGACGAACTGCGCCTGCCGCTGACGCTGGACTCGACGCTGGGGGAGCTGCAGGCGCATCCGGAGGGGGCGGCGGTGCTGCCGGAACTCGCCGGTCCGGCGGCCGGAGGGGACGACGGCGGCGAGGGCGCGCTGGGCATCGACCTGGCCCGGATGATGGCGTCGATCCCGATCCGCCGGATCGTCGACCTTGGGATGGGCGGAGTCACGCTGGAGGAGCTGGAACGCGCACTGGCGGTGGCGAACGGCGCCAAGATCAGGAGACGAAACCCCTAGCTGAATGACCCCAGCCGGCCCAACTCACTCAACTCTCCCGGCTCGCCGCCGAAGACGACCTCCCCCCGGCGCAGCTCATAGACCAGCCCGGCGGCTGCTCGCAGCCCCCGCGGCAGCGACTGCTCGGCCACGACGACGGTCGCGTCCAGCTCGCCCAGCAGGGCGTGCGTACGGGCGGCCATGGCGGCGGACATCCCCTGGCCCGGCTCGTCCAGCAGCACCAGGCGGGCTGGGGAGAGGAGGGCGCGGGAGATGGCGAGCATGCGCTGTTCGCCGCCGGAGAGGGTGCCGGCGCGGCGGCTGCGGAGGGGGCGTAGGGCCGGGTAGGCCTCGAAGGCGGGGGAGATGTCGCCGCCGCTTGCGACCAGCTCCAGGTTCTCGGCGACCGTGAGGGACGTGAAGACGGCGCGCAGGTCGGGGGTGAAGGCGAGGCCGCGGCGGGCGCGGGCGTAGGCGGGCAGACGGGTGACGTCGGCGCCCCGCCAGCGGACGCGTCCCGCGGTGAGCGGGACCGTGCCGGCGAGGGCGCGCAGGGCGGTGGTCCGGCCCGAGCCGTTCCGGCCGAGCAGGACGGTGAGCCGGCGGTGCGGCACCGCCAGGTCGATGCCGTGGAGCGCTTCCAGCGGGCCGTAATGGACGCGGGCGCCTTCAAGGGCGATCTCGATGCTCATGAGGCGGTGGCCTGCAGATCGGCGAGTACGCGGGGCGCGGGACCCGCGGCGGTGATGCGGCCGGCGCTCATGGCGTAGGCGGTGTCGGCGAGTTCGACGACGAGGTCGAGGTCGTGCTCGACGATGAGCAGCGCCATGCCGTCGGCGGCCAGCGCTCTGAGCGTACGGGCGAGGGCGCCGGCCTCGGCGGTGTCGAGGCCTGCCGCGGGCTCGTCCAGCAGCAGCACGCGGGGGCCGCCGGCGAGTGCGCGGGCGAGTTCGACGCGGCGGAGGGTGCCGGTCTGCAGCCCGGCGGCGCGGGCGTGGCGGAGCGGGGTGAGGTCGAGGAGGTCGAGGGCGCGGTCGACGGCTTGGGTGGGGTGGCGGCCGGAGCTCGCTCCGTGCTCGGCGCCGATGCGGACGTTCTCCTCGACGGTGAGGGAGGGGAAGACGGCGAGCTGCTGGAAGGTGCGGGCGATGCCTTTGCGCGTACGGGCGTGCGCGGGCGCACGGGTGATGTCGTGTCCGTCGAGGATGACCTGCCCGCTGCTGGGCCGCAGCGTCCCGGCGAGACAGTGGAAAAGGGTCGACTTCCCGGCCCCGTTGGGCCCGACGAGCGCGGTGATGCGACCGGGCGGGATGGCGATATCGACGGAGTCGAGCGCCTGGTAGTCCCCGTAGGCGACGCTGACGGCGCGAGCGGTAAGCCTCGCTGAGGCTGACGCCCCGCCCGCGCCCCCGCCCCCGGGGGCAGGCGTCCCGCTGGGCGGGAAGGGCGGGCCCGGACGTTTCCGCCGGACGCCGACGCGACTCGCACCGGCGAGGACCCGCTGCGCCCAGCGGCGCGTAGCCCGGCCCCGGTGCGAGTGGGGCAGGGCGGGTCCGGCCCGCTGCGCCCGCCCGTGCCGCCCAACGGCGGCCCGTCCGCCCGCAGCGGGGGTGGGTGGCGTTTGGGGTGCGTGGTTGTCTCCGGCGGGGGTGGGTGGCGTCTGGGGTGCGTGGTTGTCCGCGGCGGCGCGGGGATGCGGCGGCCGCGCGGGGTCGTCTGGGGCGGGGATGGGTGGTGGCGGCGCGGGGCTGTCCGCGGCGGCGGGGGTGTGTGGCGTCTGGGGTGCGTGGCCGTCTGCGGGCGGAAGGGCCACCGGGCCCCTGTTCTCCCTGGGCGGCTTGGCGGGTGGCTTGGCATCGGATGGTGACGGCAGGGCTGCCGTCGTGCGCCTGGTCCCGGTGCGGGTGGGAGGGCTGGCTGCGGAAGGGGAGAGGGGCGGGGCGCCGGTCCCGCTGCCGGGCGGCGGTGGGCCTGCGGCCGCAGCGGAGGCGCCTGAGTCCGCAGCGGAGGCGCCTGAGTCCGCCGCCGTGACGCCGACCCCCCTGTCCGCGACAGCAACGGGCGGGTGGGCGGGAGAAGAAGCAGCGGCCAGCCGCAGGCGCGCGCGCAGGTGCTCCCCCCGCGGAGTCAGGCGCACCGGCTCCGCGAGCCCTCGCAGCCGCCCCCACCCCCGCCCCGCCGCCTCGTACAGACCCCCGGGGAACCGCCCCAGCAGGACGGCAAGCACCCCCACCACCGCCGCCGCCATCCCACCCTGCGTCCCCGCATCCAACCCCACCAGCAAAGCCGCGGCCGCAAGGGCGCCCAGCACACTGTCCGCCCCCAACACCACCACCGCCGCAAACCACAACAACGCCCGCACCGGGTCATACGCATTCGGATCGAAGGCCTGCACCCCCATCCCCAACATCCCGCCCCCCAAAGCGGCCAAGCCGGCGCCAGCGACAAACGCTCCGGACTTCAGCGCCGGCACCCCCACCCCCGAAGCCGCCGCCCCCGCCTCGTGATCGCGCACCGCCGCCAGCGCCCGCCCCGTACGCCCCCGCCGCAGCGCCCACACCGCAAGCACCGCACCACCCAGCAGCAGCAACTCCAGCACGTAATACGAGCGGTCGTCCGCGAACCCCGCCGGCCGATCCAGCGTCAGCCCCGTAATCAGATCCGGCTGGGCAAAGACGAACCGGCTCACCGCCACCCCCACCGCCAACGTCGTCAGTGCCAGCGCCAGCCCCTGCCGCCGTATCGCCGGATACCCCACCAGCAGCCCCAGCGGCGCGACGACCACCACCGCGAGCCCCAGCGCCACCAGCTCCGGCACCGCCCCCACCCCCGGCACCCGCCCCGCCGCCAGCAGCGCCGCCAGCAGCGCGCCAAGACCCGCATACGCCGCCTGCCCCAGCGACACTTGCCCACCCCGCCCGGTCACGACCACCAGCGACAGCAGCACCACACCCAGCGCGGGCACCTGCACCGCCGTCGTCAGGTCCGTACCCGCGAAGCCCAGCGGCAGCAGGAAGAGCACCCCGGCCACCACCCAGGCCCGCCCGTCCCGGTCGGGAGTCGCCGCCGGCACCTTCAGAAAGCCCGCACCGTCGCCACCCCCGCCCAACACCCCGATCCGCGGCAGCGCCAGCGCCGCCACCAGCAGCCCTACGGCAAAGAGATTCGTCGACACGGCCTGCACCAACGTCCCCTCCCACCCCCCGGGATGGAAGCGCGTCAGCTGGCTCTGCAGCACCCCGATCGCGAGCGCCGCCAGCACCGCCACCGGCAGGTTGCGCATCGCGGCCGCCACCGCGACGCCGATCACGGCCATCACCAGCAGCGGCAGTCCGTACGGATCGAGCCACAGCTGCGGCGCCAGCAGCACACCCGTAAGCCCGGCCGTAAAGGTGCCGAACGCCCACCCCGTATCCGCCACCCGGTCCGCGTCGATGCCGCTCAGCGACGCCAGCCGCCGGTTGTCGACCACCGCCCGCAGCTCCCGCCCGATCCGCGTCCAGCGGGTGATCGCCGCCACCGCCAGGGCCAGCACGACCACCGTCGCCAACTGCACCCACGGATCGTCCGGCAGCAACTCCGGCGCGTCCGAGCGCGCCCCCGTGCCCCACAGCAGCCCCGCCGCGCCCACCAGCAGCACAAAGACGCCGATCGACGCCACCAGCGTCTGCGCGCCGCCGCTCTCGCCGCGGTCCTGCAGCACCGACAGCGGGCGGAACACAAAGCGCCCCAGCAGCAGCCCGATCCCCGGCGCGATCACCACCAGACACAGCGCCGCGGCCGCCCACAGCGGCCAGTCCCACTCCACCGCGAACTGCCGCAGCGCATAGGCGGTGATCATCGCCACCGCCCCGTGGGCGAGGTTCAGCACCCCGGTCGCCCGGTACGTGACGATCAGCCCGATGCCGGTCAGCGCCGCCGCGCTGCCCACCGCGAGCCCGGCGAGCGTCAGCTCGTACGTGAGCGACGCCGCGAGCGGCCCCATCACGCCTCCGCGGGCCGTACGGGACCGTCAGCCGCCTCGTCCGCCGCTTCATCACCCGGCTCACCTGGCTCGCACACGGGACATGGCGCCAGCCCCCGCCGCGCCTCCGCGTCCACCGCCGCCGCGTCGGCCTTGCCGCGCACCAGCGGGCAGTCGGGGCGGTGGTAGAGCGTGCCGCCCGGCACCGTCAGGCAGCCGTCGGCCGCGGTCGTCCGCGTTACGGGCGGGCCCGTCGCCTCCGGCTCCGTATCGCTCGCCACCAGCAGCCCGTACAGCTCCTCCACCCGCGCCGCCGCGAGGCCCTGGTCGCCGCGGGCGAGCAGGATCGCGCCGGCGATGATGAGCGCGGCGCCGGGGATGGTGCAGGACGCCAGATAGGGGAGCTGGCGCTCGGCGAAGCGCTCGCCGGAGATGCCGTACCAGCCGATCACGCACAGCACCGCGCCTCCGGACACCGCGGCCCAGCCGCCCCACTGGACGGCGAGCGACCGCACGCTCCGGCCCCACCGCGCGCTCACCTGAGGCATCTTTCCCCCTGCGCATCTGTGCATGTCGGCTGCTGGCATGCACTATGCCCCTTGACCCTTTCCTGCGCAGTAACCTGACGAAGATTCAACGTTCGTCAATGACCGTCAACTACCGCACGAGGTGAGGCAGATGGCCCGACGGGGACTCTTGGCGCGTACCGCCGCGCTGACCGCCGTGGTGGTGCTCGCGGGAGCGGGCATGGCCGGCTGCGGCGACGACAGCGGCGGCACCGGTGAGCCGAAGAAGACGCCCAAGCCGCAGCCCAGCAGCTCCGCCAGCTCCACGCCCGCGGAAGGGGGCGGCGGGGGTGCGCCGGCGGACAAGGCGGCCGCGGAGAAGGAGGTCAAGGAGAACTGGCAGAAGCTCTTCGACCCGAAGACGCCCGTCAAGGACAAGCCGAAGTACCTCGAGGACGGCGACAAGATGCAGCCCTTGATGGACCAGATGAGCAACGCCAAGGAACTCAAGCAGGTCGCCGCGAAGGTGACCAAGGTGACCTTCACGTCCGCGGAGAAGGCCGAGGTGAAGTACGCCCTGACGCTCAACGGCGCCACGGCCGTACCCAACACCACCGGCACCGCCGTCCTCCAGGACGGCACCTGGAAGGTCTCCAAGAACTCGATCTGCGCCCTGATCAGCCTCAGCGGCTCCCCGGCCCCGGGCTGCTGAGCGGCGAGCTGAGATGCGCCGCGCCGCCATCGTCCTCGCCGCGCTCGGCCTGCTGCTGAGCGCGGCCTGCGGCAGCCGGCTGCCGGAGAGCGACTTCGCCGACCGCGATCGGGACCGCGGCCCCGCCCCCACCGGCGAGGCCAAGGGCGAGCCCATCAAGGTCGGCATCATCACCAGCGCCACCAGCCCGGTCGGCGGCGAGACCTTCGTCGGCCCGCGCGACGGCGCCCAGGCCTACTTCGCCGCGCTCAATAAGCGCGGCGGGGTGCACGGCCGCCCGGTTGAGGTCGTCACCTGCGACGACGGCGGCAGCGGCGGCGGCAACAGCGACTGCGCGCGCAAGCTCATCCAGCAGGAGAAGGTCTTCGCGCTCGTCGCCACCACCGTCCTCGATTACGCGGGCGCGCCCCTGGTCAGTAAGGCGGGCGTCCCCGACATCGGCGGGCAGCCGATCGGGGCGGCGTACGAGACGTATCCGCACCTGTACGGGATCTACGGCAGCCAGGCGCCACGCAAGGGCAAGCCGGGCTGGGGCGGGCGGCTCTACGGCGGCACCGAGGTCTACCGCTACTTCAAGCGCGAGCACGACGCCCGCACCGCGGCCGTCGTCGCGTACAACCAGGCCGCCTCGGCCGCGTACGCCCGTAATGTCGCCGACGGGCTGCGCAAGGAGGGCTACAAGGTCGTCACCGAGCAGGTGGACTTCGCGCTGCCCAACTTCAAGGCGGTCGCGGCCGACCTGCGCGACAAGAAGGCCGACCTGGTCTTCGACGCGATGGACACGCACGGCAACGCCCAGCTGTGCAAGGCGATGGATGGCGCCGGCGTCGACCTCATCGCGAAGGTGACCAACGTGCAGAACTGGGCGTCCACGATCCCCGCCGACTACAAGGACGCGGGCAACTGCCGCAACACCCTGTGGGCGACCGGCGCCAGCCGCAACTACGCGGACGACGACGACCCGGCGGTGCGCGCCTTCAGCGACGGCATGGCCGTGTACGCGAAGTCCGCGAAGATCAAGACCCGCTCGCAGTGGCAGCTGGAGGGCTGGGCGGCGGCCATGTGGTTCGCGGACGCGGCGAAGTCGTGCGGGCGGCAGCTGGAGCACGCCTGCGTGGAGCGCTTCCTGGAGCGGGACAAGCCGTACACGGCCGATGGGCTGCTGCTGCCGGTGAACTTCCACGCCCAGGCCGAGCCGCCGAAGACCGAGCGGGCCTGCGTGTCCGTGGCCCGCTGGAAGGACGCCGCCGCGGGCGGCAAGGGCGGCTGGGTGTCTCAGGGGGACATGAACGACAACTGCTTCGAGGATGTTCCTCAGCTTTCGTATCGGCCCTGACCTGTTCGTGTGTGGTCCGCCACAACTGTCACTGCTGTGTAATAAGGCCGGTTTTTGACCAACCCTGCCCCACCCCTGTCGGTCGAACTGTGTGCAGGGCGGTAGAGAGAGGACTCACCGCGCACACAGTGGGGAACCGGGACTTATGCGCATCTCTTTCCTGATACACCATGCCTACGGCATCGGGGGCACGATCCGTACCACGGCGACCCTCGCCCGGATGCTGGCGGAGCACCACGAGGTGGAGATCGTCTCCGTGTTCCGGCATCGCGACGAGCCGGTCTTTGACCCGGGCCCGGGCGTACGGCTGCGTGCCCTGGTGGACCTGCGCAAGGACAGTCCCGGTTACGACGGCGACGATCCACTGCACGCGCAGCCGTCCCGCGGCTTCATGCGCTCCGACAACCCGTACAAGAGCTACAGCCGGCTCACCGACCGCCGGATCGCCGACCACCTGGCGACTCTCGACGCGGACGTCGTCGTCGGCACCCGCCCGGGCCTGAACGCGCACATCGCGCGGCAGACCCGCCCCGGCGTGGTGCGCGTCGGCCAGGAGCACCTCACCTTCGACGTGCACCCGTGGCAGATGAAGCTCGCCCTCAGCGCGCTCTACCCGCGGCTGCACGCCGTCGTCACCATGACCGACGCCGACGCCCGCGCGTACCGCAACCGGCTCCGGCTGCCCGGCGTCCGCCTCGAAGCCATCCCCAACGGCGTCCCGGAGCCGCCGTCCGCGCCCTCCGACACCACCGCCAAGTGGGTCGTCGCCGCGGGGCGTCTCGCCCACGTCAAGCGTTACGACGTCCTGGTGCGCGCCTTCGAGAAGGTCGTCGCCGAGCGCCCGGACTGGCGGCTGCGGATCTACGGCGGGGGCGGCCACCGCGACCGGCTGCGCAACGAGATCGAGAAGCGCGGCCTGTACAACCACGTCTACCTGATGGGCGCCGCCCACCCCCTTGAAGCGGAGTGGCCCAAGGGCTCCATCGCCGTGGCCACCTCCAGCATGGAGTCCTTTGGCATGACCCTCGTCGAGGCCATGCGCTGCGGCCTGCCGGTGGTCTCCACCGACGCCCCGCACGGCCCGCGGGAGATCATCACCGACGGCGTCGACGGCCTGCTGGTCGCGCGGCGCAGTGCCGACGCGGTCGCGGACGGGCTGCTCACCCTCATCAAGGACGACGAGCTGCGCCACAAGATGGGCCGCGCCGCGCTGGAGAACTCCGCCCGCTTCGACCCGGCCCGGATCGCCGAGCGCTACGACGCGCTGTTCACCGAACTCACCGGCGGTCCGCGCAGCCTGACCGGGCGCCGCTTCACCGGCGCGGTCCTCGGCGGCGTCTATGCGGCCAAGATGGCGGGCCGGAGGCTGGCGGCGTGAGCAAGAGCACCACCACCCCCCGCGAAGAACGACCCGCCGCCGACGTCGTCGCCGACGCCGAAGGCGCCCTCTGCTTCATCGTCCGCACCGCACCCGCGGGCGCCGCCCTGCTGCTGCGCCGCCGCGGCGGCACCGCCCCCGAGGACGAGCTGCGGCTGCCGCTCGACGGCACCGGCGCCGACGGCCCGCACGCCGTCCTGCCCGGCGACGTGACGCTGCCCGAGGGCCGCTGGAACGTCCATCTGGCGCCGCCGGAGGGCAAGTCCGTACGCCTGGCACCCGGCCTCAACGACCTGCGCGCACTGGTCGACCGGGACATCGAAGGAGACGCCACGGTCCGCGCCCGCATCCCGTACAAGACGGTCGAGTCCAACCTCTCCCTGGTCGCCTGGCACCGCTCCCCGCACGCCGAGGCCGCCGACCTGCACGTCACCGGCGCCACGCTGCGCGTCGGCGGGCGGCTGTACGGGGCCTGGCTCGCGCCCTCCGCGACGCTGGAGGCGCGGCGGCGCACGGACGACGGCGACGGCTCCTGGGAGCCGATGGCGCCGGTGACCGTCCAGGGACCGCGCTTCGAGGCCGGTCTGCCGTAGGGCGCCCTCGTCGAGGCCGCGAGACGGCTGAGCGGCCCGCAGATCTGGGACCTGGCGCTGCGCCCGGCCCCGGACGCGGCGCCGGTGCGGATCGCCCGCATCCTCGACGACGTGCCGCTGAAGAAGAGCATCTTCACCTACCCGGCAACGGAGTTCGACGGCGGCAAGGCCCGCCCGTACTATACGGAGAGCAACGACCTGGCCGTACGGATCAACCCCTAACGCGGTCAAAAGCTGTCCGCAGCCCCTGGCACACTGCAGCCATGCTGGAAACCTCCGCGCGACTCCTGAAGCTGCTCTCCCTCCTCCAGGCGCATCGCGAATGGTCCGGCGGCGACCTCGCCGACCGGCTCGGCGTGACGCCCCGCACCGTCCGCCGCGATGTCGACAAGCTCCGCGAGCTCGGCTATCCGGTGAACTCCTCGACGGGCGTCACCGGCGGCTACCAGCTGGGCTCCGGCGCCAAGATGCCGCCGCTGCTCCTGGACGACGAGGAGGCCGTCGCCGTCGCCGTCGGCCTGCGCCGGGCCGCGGGCGGCGGCGTCACCGGCATCGAGGAGACGTCGCTGCGCGCCCTCGCCAAGCTGGAGCAGGTGCTCCCCGGCCGGCTGCGCCGCCAGGTCTCGGCGCTGTCCGCTTTCACCGTGCCGATGCTGGGTTACGGAGCCGCGGGCGAGGCCACCGGCGTCGACGCCGAGGTGCTCACCGAGCTCGCCGCCGCCTGCCGCGACAGCGAGCGGCTGCGGTTCTCGTACGCGCCGACGAGCGGCGGCGAGCCCAGCCGCCGCGTCGTGGAGCCGCACCGGCTGGTCTGCTCGCGCAGCCGCTGGTACCTCGTCGGCTGGGACGTCGACCGCGAGGACTGGCGCACCTTCCGCGCCGACCGCATCACCCCGCGGCCGCCGCACGGCCCGCGCTTCACGCCGCGCGAGCCGCCGGCGCAGGACCTCGCCGAATACGTCTCCGAGGGCGTCGCCGTGCGGGTCTACCCGGAGCGTGCGGTGGTGCTGCTGCACGCCCCGATCGCCGAGGTGCGGCAGCGCATCTCGCCGTCCGCGGGCGTGCTGACCGAGGTGGACGCGGACAGCTGCCTGCTGACCACCGGCTCGTACAGCCTGGACGCGATGGCCATCCATGTCTCCATGACCGGCTACGACTTCGAGGTGCGCGAGCCGGTGGAGCTGACCGACCACATCAGGACTCTTCGGGACCGTCTTTCCCGGGCGCTGCCGGCGTCTTAGCGGCCGCGACCTCGGGTGGGGCGTGCGGCGCCGTGTCGTCGAAGGCCGCGTACGGATGGTGCAGGTCGAAGGCGGGGGACTCGGAGCGGATCTTCGGGATGGTGACGAAGTTGTGCCGCGGCGGCGGGCAGGAGGTGGCCCACTCCAGCGAACGCCCGTACCCCCACGGGTCGTCGACCTCGACCTTCTCGCCGTACTTCGCCGTCTTCCAGAGGTTGTACAGGAACGGCAGCGTGGACAGGCCGAGCAGGAAGGCGCCGATGGACGAGACGGTGTTGAGCGCGGTGAAGCCGTCGGCCGCCAGGTAGTCGGCGTACCGGCGGGGCATGCCCTCGGCGCCCAGCCAGTGCTGCACCAGGAAGGTGGTGTGGAAGCCGACCATCAGCGTCCAGAAGTGGATCTTCCCGAGCCGCTCGTCGAGCATCTTCCCGGTGAACTTCGGCCACCAGTAGTAGAACCCGGCGAAGGTGGCGAAGACGACCGTCCCGAAGACCACGTAGTGGAAGTGGGCGACCACGAAGTACGAGTCGGAGACGTGGAAGTCCAGCGGGGGAGAGGCCAGCAGCACGCCGGTCAGGCCGCCGAAGAGGAAGGTGACGAGGAACCCCGTACACCACAGCATGGGGTTCTCGAAGGACAGCGATCCCTTGAGCATCGTCCCGACCCAGTTGAAGAACTTCACCCCAGTGGGCACCGCGATCAGGAACGACATGAACGCGAAGAACGGCAGCAGCACGGCGCCCGTGACGAACATGTGGTGCGCCCAGACGACCACCGACAGGCCGGTGATGGCGATGGTGGCGCCGACCAGCATCGCGTACCCGAAGATCGGCTTCCGGCTGAAGACCGGGATGATCTCGCTGACGATGCCGAAGAACGGCAGCGCGATGATGTACACCTCTGGATGCCCGAAGAACCAGAACAGGTGCTGCCACAGCAGCGCCCCGCCGAACTCCGCATCGAAGACCACGGACCCGAACCGCCGGTCCGCCTCCAGCACCAGCAGCGCGGCGGCGAGCACCGGGAAGGCCAGCAGGATGAGGATCGAGGTGAAGAGGGTGTTCCAGGTGAAGATCGGCATCCGGAACATCGTCATGCCGGGCGCGCGCATCCCCAGGATGGTGGTCAGGAAGTTGACCGCACCCAGGATCGTGCCGAAGCCGGCCAGCGCCAGACCCATGATCCACAAATCGGCACCGAGGCCCGGCGACCGCACGTCACTGTTCAGCGGCGCGTACGCGAACCAGCCGAAGGACGCGGGGCCGCCCGGCACCGCGTAACTTCCGACGACCATCAGCCCGCCGAAGAGGAAGAGCCAGTACGAGAGCATGTTCAGCCGCGGGAACGCCACGTCGGGGGAGCCGATCTGCAGCGGCATGATCTCGTTCGCGAAGCCCGCGAAGGTCGGGGTGGCGAACAGCAGCAGCATGATCGTGCCGTGCATCGTGAACGCCTGGTTGAACTCTTCGTTGCTGATCATCTGCAGGCCGGGTCTGGCCAGCTCGGCCCGCATGATCAGCGCCAGGATGCCCGCGAACAGGAAGAACGCGAACGACGTGGCGAGATAGAGGTGCCCGATCTTCTTGTGGTCGGTGGTGGTCAGCCAGTCCACGAGCACCCGCCCGTGACTCGTCTTCACTCCCCGGCCGGGCGCGGGGGCGGTGGCCTCCGCGGTGTGCGTGGTCCCCATCCTGGTGTGCCCCTCTCGTGGACGGACGGGCTCTCACTCGCACGCCATGATGCTCGCGTTGGGGCGGGGTCCGACAGGGGGCGTGCGCGGCTTCCTGGTGAGCGAGGGGTGGCATGGGTTCCCGGGCGCGCGGGCGGAAGTTGTGAGGATTGTGTGTACGCGGCCCATTCCGGGGGTCCGCGGCGGAATTCCCGGCCGCCCTGCGGAATGATCATTTCCGCGTGAAATCCCGGTGAAATACAGCCGTCGTCCGGGCGAGTGGCGGTCTAATCGGAGGCGTTTATCGGGCGCGGTGGCAGGGCGGCAATAACGCGTCGGTAATGTGCACTTACGAGTGACCGGAGTGGTTCACTCCGCCGCGTTGACGGTTGTGACACAAGTGTGACCGGCGCCGGACTTGCCCGCTACGGACCCGTGGTGCTGGTCGCATCCGCCCGGAAGCTTCCGCCCCCGACGCTGTCCGCATAGCGTGGCCCCATGGCACCGCAACCGAACACACCTGTGGAACCCGACGACAATCCCGAGGCGTACGTGGGCCTCGCGGCCGACGCTGCGGAGCGCCAGGCGCGGGAGCGCGGCTGGCACACGGTACGGGCGTTGCCGCCCGGCGCCATCATCACGATGGAGTACCAGGGTGGGCGCCTGAACTTCGAGGTCGCGAGCGGGATGGTGAAGCGCTGCTGGAAGGGGTGAGGCGGCGGCCTGCGGTTGGTCTGTGGCGAGGGCTGTACCCGCCCACCCGCCCGTTGCTGTGTGGAGCAGCCCCCTGCATGGGCCTTACAGAGCCGAGTAACGGGCGGGTGGGCGGGCACAGCCCCGGCGCGCAGCGCCGAAAACCCCAGCGCGACCGCAGCCGGCGAAGCGCACGGCCCCCGACGCGACCGCCCGTGAGGGCGGCATGTCGGGGGCCGACGAGTGCGGGGAGGAGGTTGTGCGTACCGGCCCTCCCCGCCGTTCAAAGGGCCGGGCGCTAGCCCGAGCTGCCCGCGGAGCGCGTCCGCGCGGCGGAGCCGCGTTCCGTGTGCGGAGGACGGCGCGGACCCACCGGCGACACCGGGGTGCGCTCGTGGCGCGACGTGTGGGGGCGGGCCGGGTGGTGGGGCCAGCCGTCGGGGCGGGCGCCGACCGACGCCATCTCCGGCAGGGGCTGCGTCGAGCTGCCCTGCGACGGTACCGGCCGCTGGATGATCGACACCCGCGCCGCCAGCGGCGAAGGCGCCGGCTCCAGGCCTCGGCTGCGCAGCCGGTCCCAGGCGGTCATCAGGAAGCCCTCCGCCCGCGCCATCAGCGGCTCGAACCAGGGCAGCGCCAGCAGCACCAGCAGCCCGGCGGTCCAGCCGAGGAAGACGTCGGAGATCCAGTGCGTGCCCAGGTACACGGTCGTGAGACCGACCCCGAGCGCGACGATGGCGGAGATGACCGAAGCGATTCTGCGAGCCCGCGGCGTGGAGGCCAGGTAGGCCAGGATGCCCCAGGTCACGACGGCATTCGCGGTGTGACCGCTCGGAAATATATCGCCGCCGAGCCACATCTCGTTCGAGCCGATGTCGGTGGCGTAGTGCGGGCCCATCCGGCCCATGCCGAGCTTCGCGGCGCCGACGCTGAGGTTCAGCAGCAGCAGCGACACCCCCAGCACCATCAGCGGGTGCAGGGTCCGGCGCCGCCATGCGCACCAGCCGAGCCAGGCCAGGACGGCCAGGGCGGTGGGGCCGCGCTGGCCCAGCACCACGAAGTAGTCGAGGAAGGCGTGCACCTCGGGCCACTGCTTGTACGGCCGGAAAAGCATCAGCTGCCAGTCCAGCCGGACCAGCCAGGAGTTGATGAGGACGCCGACGACGATCGCCACGTAGACAGCCGCCACCGACCCGAACAGCCAAAGCCGTGTCCGGGTCATGCGCGGCTTGAGGCCGCGGCGGGTCGTCTGCCGCTCCAGCGGGGGAGCGAGCTTGTCTTCGGTACGCACAGATTCGACGCTACATGGCCAGCGCAGGCGGATTGACCAAGCGGCCGGTTTTGTAATGGCTACGTGATGTGGAGTTTGTCTCAACTGGGACTTTGTGCCCGGCGTTTTCGGGCCGTTGTACCGATGTTTTCCGGGAATAAAAGCGGCGTCCATCGAGCAATTGCTTTCCGCCTCCTCCGCTTCAATTAACGGAATCCGGCCCGCCGCCGTGCGTTTCCGCGACGGGCGCCAGAGGCCGTACGGATCAGGGCGGACCCGACCCGAGCAGCCAAAAGGCCCCGTAGGCCGCAGATGTGACCGCCGTCACCACGAGCACGGCGGCCGCCCGCGCCGGGCGCGCCCGCGCGAGCGCCACCGCCGCGGGCAGCAGCAGCGGGAACGCCGGCAGCAGTAGCCGGGGCTTCGAGCCGAAGTACCCCGATGCGGCGATCGCAAGCACGGTCACCACGCCCCCGTACGCCAGCAGCGGCCAGGGCTGCCGCTGCCGTACGCACAGCACACACACCCACACCAGCAGCCCCATCGCCACCAGCAGGCCAAGACCGGCCGCGACCCCCGCGGGCCCGTTGCCGAACTTCTCCGCGATGAAGCGGGCGAAGCCCCAGCCGCCGTCGAAGCCGTTCCCCCACGCCCCCTGCACATCCAGATAGCCGAGCGGCTCGCCGGTCTCGAAGCCGACCCAGACGACATAGCCGAGCCAGCCCAGCGGCGCGAGCACCGCCCCCGCCACCATCCGCGGGCGGAGCTCACCCCGCCGCCACGCCAGCCACACCCCGACCCACACCGCCGCCACCACCGCCGCCCCCACCGGCCGGGTCAGCCCGGCCAGCACCGACAGCGACCCGGCCCACAGCCACCGCCCGGTCAGCACCGCGTAGACGCCCCAGGCCGCGAGGGCGGTGAAGAGCGACTCCGAGTACGCCATCGACTGCACGATCCCGACCGGCAGCGCCGCCCACAGGACGGCCAGCATGATCCCGGCCCGCCGCCCGTACAGCAGCTCGCCGATCGCGTAGAGCCCGGCGGCCGCGGCCAGCGACGCCAGCGCGCTCACCACCAGGCCCACGTCCGCGGGCGTCAGCGACGTCACCGCGGCCCCCGCCTTCTCCAGCCACGGCAGCAGCGGGAAGAACGCCTTCGCCGGCAGCACCCGCCCGTCCGGCGCGACCTTCTCGAAGTCGTAGCCGTAGAGAACCACCCGGGCGTACCAGAGCGAATCCCAGCGCGCGGACAGCAGCTCATGTGCGCTCTTGCCGTTCGCGCCCGCCGACAGCGCGAGCGCCGCCACGCCCAGCGCGCGCACCGCCGCGAAGAGCAGCAGCGCGGGTACGGCCCGGCGGGCGGCGCCGCGCAGAGCGGACAGCCCCCGTCGCGCCGAGGGCGGCGCATGCATCGCGAGATCGGTCATCCGCATGATTATCTGGCATCTGGGCATGCGGAACCGGCAACCGGGGCCCCGGACCGGCGACGGGACGACCCGCCGACGGCGGGCGGTACGCACGTGAGTGCGCTCCGTCACGCCATGGTGCGAGGTTCGTCTCAAGTCGGACCGCACCGGTAACGGAACCGCGGACTCGCGTAATCTGACGTCTTCGCGCATGCGCAGGATGTGCAGGAGGTGCATTGATGGCAGGGACGACCACGGGTACCCCACGACCCGCGGGAGCGCTTGCCGTGCCCACCACCCGCGGTGGCGCGAGCCGCTGGACCGTCCTCGTCGTCCTGTGCTCCTCGCTGCTGCTGGTCGCGCTCGACGCCACCGTGCTGCATGTCGCCGTCCCGGCGCTCACCGAGGACCTGCGGCCCAGCGCCGTGGACCTGCTGTGGATCGTCGACGCCTACCCCCTTGTCGCGGCCTCGCTGCTCATCCTCTTCGGCACCCTCGGCGACCGTGTCGGCCGCCGCCGGGTGCTGCTGCTCGGCTACGGCATCTTCGGCATCGCCTCCGCCATCGGCGCCTTCGCGACCGACCCGCATGTGCTGATCGCGGCCCGCGCCCTCCTCGGCGTCGGCGGCGCCATGATCATGCCGGCCACGCTGTCGCTGCTCCGCCAGGTCTTCCCCGACCGCCGCGAGCGCGCCCTGGCCATCGGCATCTGGTCCGCCACCGCCGCGGTCGGCGCCGCCATCGGACCACTGCTCGGTGGATTCCTGGTGGAGCACTTCTGGTGGGGCTCGGTCTTCCTGATCAACATCCCGCTGATGGTCCTCGCGATCCCCATCGGCCGCTGGCTGCTGCCCGAGTCCACCGCCAAGCACTCCGGACCGTGGGACGTACTCGGCGCGATCATGGCCGCCGTCGGCCTCTTCGGCGTCGTCCTCGCCATCAAGAAGGTCGGTGCCGGCGCCGAGCCGTTCGAGCCCTTCGTCGTCGCCCCCGCCCTGTTCGGCGCGGCGCTGCTCACCCTCTTCGTCCGCCGGCAGCGCCGCCGCGACTGCCCGCTCGTCGACTTCTCGGTGATCTCCCGGCGCGGCTTCGGCACCTCCGTCGGCTGCATCATCCTCGCCATGCTGGCGCTGGTCGGCCTGCAGCTCATCGCCGTCCAGTACCTCCAGCTCGTCCTCGGCCTCAGCCCGCTCGAAGCCGGGATCCGGCTGATCCCGCTCACCTTCGCGGCCATCGCCGCGGGCCTCCTCGGCTCCCGGCTGCTGGCCCGCTTCGGCCCGCGCGCCATGGTCACCTCCGGCTTCGCGCTCACCGCCGTCGCCGTCCTCGGCCTGATCTCCCTCGGCGAGTCCGACCGGCCGCCGATCCTCTGCATCGGCTTCGTCCTCCTCGGCTTCGGCCTGGAGATGGTGCTCTTCGGCTCGTACGAGTCGATGCTCAGCGAAACCCCTGCCGACCAGGCGGGCGGCGCGGCGGCCATCGGCGAGACCTCGTACCAGCTCGGCGCCGGCATCGGCATCGCGCTCCTCGGCAGCGTCATGAACGCCGTCTACAGCCCCGGCGTCGCCGACGTCCCCGGCGTGTCCAGCTACGCCGGAAAGCACGCGGGCAACTCCCTCGGCGAGGCCTACAGCGTCGCCGCGAAGCTCGGCGGCGACGCGGGCGCGGCCCTGCGCAGCGCCGCCCGGGACGCCTTCGTCCACGGCATGCACGTCACGCTGCTCGTCAGCGCCCTGCTGCTGCTCGGCGGCGCGGCCATGGCGCTGCGGCTGCCGCGGCACATGGAGTGCGGCACACCCATCGAAGAGGCCCTGGACGCGGCGGATTACCCGGAAGTAGCGTCGGCCCCGAGCCGCGACCGACGCCCCCCGGAGGGTCCTGATGTCCGCAAGCAGCACTACGCCACCGCTCAATCCGGCCGACCCGCTCGGGATTGACGACCTCCTCGCCCCCGAGGACCTCGCCGTCCGCGACACGGTCCGCTCCTGGGCGGCGGACCGCGTGCTGCCGCACATCGCCGACTGGTACGAGCGCGGCGAACTCCCCGGCGTCCACGAGCTCGCCCGCGAGCTCGGCTCCATCGGCGCCCTCGGGATGTCCCTGACCGGCTACGGCTGCGCCGGCGCCTCCGCCGTCCAGTACGGCCTCGCCTGCCTGGAGCTGGAGGCCGCCGACTCCGGCATCCGGTCGCTGGTGTCAGTGCAGGGCTCCCTCGCCATGTACGCCATCTGGCGGTTCGGCTCCGAGGAGCAGAAGCAGCAGTGGCTGCCGCGGATGGCGGCCGGCGAGGTCCTCGGCTGCTTCGGCCTTACGGAGCCCGACCACGGCTCGGACCCGGCCGGCATGCGCACGTACGCCAAGCGCGACGGCTCCGACTGGGTGCTCACCGGCCGCAAGATGTGGATCACCAACGGCTCGGTGGCGGGTGTGGCCGTGGTCTGGGCCCGTACCGACGACGGCATCCGCGGCTTCGTCGTACCCGCCGACACCCCCGGCTTCTCCGCGCCCGAGATCAAGCACAAGTGGTCGCTGCGCGCCTCCATCACCAGCGAGCTGGTCCTCGACGAGGTGCGGCTCCCGGAGGACGCCGTACTCCCGGAGGTCACCGGCCTGCGCGGCCCGCTCTCCTGCCTCACCCACGCCCGCTACGGCATCGTGTGGGGCGCGCTCGGCGCCGCCCGCTCGTCCTTCGAGTCCGCCCTCGAATACGCGAAGACCCGCGAGCAGTTCGGTAAGCCCATCGCCGGCTTCCAGCTCACCCAGGCCAAGTTCGCCGACATGGCGGTGGAGCTGCACAAGGGCCTGCTGCTCGCCCACCACCTCGGGACGCGGATGGACGCGGGCACGCTGCGCCCCGAGCAGGTCAGCTTCGGCAAGCTCAACAACGTCCGCGAGGCGATCGACATCTGCCGTACGGCACGGACCATCCTGGGGGCGAACGGAATTTCGCTGGAGTACCCGGTGATGCGGCACGCGACGAATCTGGAATCCGTCCTGACCTACGAGGGCACGGTGGAGATGCACCAGCTGGTGCTGGGCAAGGCCCTCACAGGCCAGGACGCGTTCCGGGGTTAAACGGCTAGCTCTGGTTGAAGAACCCGCCGGAGGCGCCCCGCGCCGCCTCCCCGGGCACCACCCGGAAGTCCGCCGGGGTCAGCAGGAACACCCGGTTCGCCACCCGGTCGATCGAACCGCGCAGGCCGAAGATGAGGCCGGCCGCGAAGTCCACCACCCGCTTCGCGTCGGCCGGCTCCATCGCGGTGAGGTTCACGATGACCGGCACCCCCTCGCGGAAGAGCTCGCCGATGCCGCGCGCGTCGCGGAAGCCGTCAGGAGAGATCGTGGCGATGCGCTGCCCCTGCTCCTGCGCCGCCTCGGAGGCGATCCGCACGCGCGGGTCGGTCACCCACGCGGGCCCGTCGGTACGGGAGTCCTCAGTGGTGTAGTTGTCGTCGTCGTAGTAGCGCTCGCCGTCGTTGTCGTCGACGAGGCCGAGCCACGCACTCGCCTTGCGTACCGATCCCATTGACGCCTCCTCTCTCTCACGCGGCCAACTTCTCGTCCGCACCCCTATGGTCGTCCATGATGCGGATGATGTGCCAAGCCGATTGTGCCTGCGCACGGGTCTTGTGACAGGACTGGTGCTTTCCGGCGCCCCCGTGACCGAGTGCCGATCAGCATGCCGACAGCATACGGAATCTGACGGATAGGCAGATAATCTGTTTCCCGGGCGTATGGGTGAACTCTGTGCATGAGCTGTGCTGAAGGAGTGAAAAACGCCCGGCGCGGCAGGCTTGACGGCCGTGACGTGTCCCTGCCTGTCACCTGGGAATGCTCTTGAAGTGGCGGTGCCCACTGGACCCTTGCGCTTGGGTGTCGCTGCCCCGAATACTGCGGCCAGCGTTTGTCAGGGGCACGAAATGCGGGTGGGGTGAGAGGGCCTACGCTCCGGTGTCCTGTGGCAGCGCGTCAAGGGCCCGTTCACCGGCGGGCCCCCGAGCACCTCGGAGGCATGTGTGAGGAACAAGCCCAGGACCGGGCACGGACGCCGCGGCATAACCCGCCGCACCGGGCTGATAGCCGGGGTCGTCGCCCTTGGCGCGGGTGCCGCGGTGGCCGTGCCGGCAGCCAGCGCCGACCAGGCCGAGACCTTCAGCGCCAACCAGCTGCTCAGCACGAGCAACGCCGTGCTGAATGCCGACGTCGCCGGCACCGCCTGGAGCGTCGACAGCAAGACCGGCAAGGTCGTGGTGTCGGTCGACGACCGGGTGTCCGCGAAGGAGGTCGCCGCGCTGAAGAAGGCGGCCGGGGTGACCGCGGGAGCGCTGAAGGTCGAGCGCGTCGACGGCAAGTTCAGCAAGCTGCTGCGCGGCGGCGACGCCATCTACACCTCGCAGTGGCGCTGCTCGCTGGGCTTCAACGTCCGCAACTCGTCCGGGGCGTACTACGCCGTGACCGCGGGCCACTGCACCGAGGGCAAGCCGAACTGGTTCACCAACCAGAGCGCGTCGACCGCCATCGGGCCGACCACCGGCACCAGCTTCCCGGGCAATGACTACGGCATCCTGAAGTACACGAACAGCAGGGTCACCCACTACGGGACGATCAACCTGTACAACGGCAGGACCCAGCAGATCGACAGGGCCGCCAACCCGACCGTCGGCCAGTCGGTCAAGCGCAGCGGCTCCACCACCGGGCTGCACAGCGGCAAGGTGACCGGCCTCAACGCCACCGTCAACTACGGCGGCGGCGACATCGTCAAGGGCCTCATCAAGACCAACGTCTGCGCCGAGCCCGGCGACTCCGGCGGCCCGCTCTTCGCCGGCACCACCGCCCTCGGCCTCACCTCCGGCGGCAGCGGCGACTGCACCTCCGGCGGCACCACCTTCTTCCAGCCGGTGAAGGAGGCGCTGACGAAATACGGGGTGAAGGTCTACTGACGCCCCCGCACGTCTGCTGACGCCTTTTCAGCGATCGCGTAGGCCTCCTGCCCTCCCGGCTCTCCCCAGGGGTGTAGTCGCGGAGTTACCGTAAGAGATGAACGCCTGACTCGTACGGGTACGGCAGGAGGCCAGCGATGGTCGAGGAGCTGGTGGCCGCGGGAGTGACGGTTGCGTCCGTCGGTGCGGTCTATGTCATGTCAGCGGCCCGCGTGGTGAAGCAGTACGAGCGCGGAGTGGTCTTCCGGTTGGGCCGGCTCAGGCGCGAGGTCAAAGAGCCGGGCTTCACCATGATCATTCCGGGCATCGACCGGCTGCGTAAGGTCAATCTGCAGATCGTCACCCTTCCCATCCCCGCCCAAGAGGGCATCACCCGCGACAACGTCACCGTGCGCGTGGACGCCGTCGTGTACTTCAAGGTCGTGGACGCGGCCGACGCGATCGTACGGGTCGAGGACTACAAGTTCGCCGTCTCCCAGATGGCGCAGACCTCGCTGCGGTCGATCATCGGCAAGAGCGAGCTGGACGACCTGCTGTCCAATCGCGAGAAGCTCAACCAGGGCCTGGAGCTGATGATCGACAGCCCGGCGGTGGAGTGGGGCGTCACCATCGACCGCGTCGAGATCAAGGACGTATCGCTGCCGGAGACCATGAAGCGGTCGATGGCCCGGCAGGCCGAGGCCGCCCGCGACCGGCGGGCCCGGGTCATCAACGCCGACGCCGAGCTGCAGGCGTCGAAGAAGCTGGCGCAGGCCGCGCAGCAGATGTCGGAGCATCCGTCGGCGCTGCAGCTGCGGCTGCTGCAGACGGTGGTGGCCGTGGCCGCCGAGAAGAACTCGACGCTGGTGCTGCCGTTCCCGGTCGAGTTGCTGCGGTTCCTGGAGCGGTCGCAGGGTGCCGAGGCCCCGGCGCCGCCGTCGGGGAGCGGGGCGGGGGTGGTTGAGGCTGTTGCCAAGGCCGTCGGGGCTGCGGCTCCGGCTCCCGGGAACGAGGCGAGCGAGCTGCCGGAAGAGCTCAAGGACCTGCCGGAGCTGGGCCCGATCGATCCGGTCGGCCCGCTCGACGAGCCCTTGGGTGAGCCGGACGTGGAGCCCGAGTCCGACCGCAAGGAAGGCGACGGCTGACCGTATGCCACAGTGGGCGGCATGCCTGAGACGCCCGCGCCTGCCAACGAATTCCCCCTGCACGGCCGCGTGGCCCTCGTCACCGGCGTCAGCCGCCGTATCGGCATCGCCTACGCCCTCGCCCGTCGGCTCGCCTTGCTGGGCGCCGACGTCATGGCGCACTCCTGGGCGCCGCACGACGACGAAATGCCGTGGGGCGCAGACCCGGTGGGCGCGGAAGGCGTCGCGGCCAAACTGGCCGGGGAGCTGCCGCCGGGCGCCGGCCGGGTGCTCGCCCGCTCCTCGGACCTCGCGGACCCGGCCGCGCCGGGCGCGCTGGTCGACGCGGTGGACGCGGCCTTCGGCGGCATCGACCTGCTCGTCGCCACGCATGCGCGGTCGAGCACGTACGACCTGGCGTCCTCGACGGCCGCCGAGCTGGACCTGTGCTGGGCGGTGAACGTGCGGGCGACGCTGCTGCTGGCGCAGCGGTATGCGGCCGTACGGGACCACTCGCGGCCCGGCGGGCGGGTGGTGATGTTCACGTCCGGGCAGCACTTCGCGCCGATGGCCGGGGAGATTCCGTACGCCGCCACCAAGGGCGCGCTCCAGCAGCTGACCAAGACGCTGGCGAAGGAGCTCTCCGGGCACCGCGTCAACGTCAACTGCATCGATCCGGGCCCGGTGGACACCGGCTACGCCGAGCCGGGCGGGGAGCTCTACGAGATGGTGGCCTCGCGGATGCCCTTCAAGCGCTGGGGCGAGCCCGACGACATCGCGAACCTGGTGGAGTGGCTGGCGCGGGACGAGGGCGGGTGGATGACCGGGCAGACGCTCTCGCACGACGGGGGCTGGCAGTTCGGCGCGTTCGGCTGAGCGGGGCTAGCTGACGGACTGTCTACGGACTGGCTTATTCCGGCCTCGACGGGCGGGGCAGTACGCGATCAGGCTGCATGACGCCTGTGACGTACACGCACCCGTACACGTCCTACGAGGGAAGGCCCGTCCGTGAAGTTCAGCTACGCCATGCTGCCCGACTACCCCCTCACCGAGTCCATCGCCTCCATCCGCCTCGCCGACGAGCTGGGCTTCCACGCCGTCTACGCCGCCGACGAGACCTGGCACAAGGACATGTGGCTGCTCTTCGCCGCCGCGGCCGGGCAGACGAGGCAGATCCGCCTCGGCCCCAGCCTCTCCGGCGTCGTGCTGCGCGAGCC
Organism: Streptomyces boninensis; assembly: GCF_048572725.1. Taxonomy (NCBI): domain Bacteria; kingdom Bacillati; phylum Actinomycetota; class Actinomycetes; order Kitasatosporales; family Streptomycetaceae; genus Streptomyces; species Streptomyces boninensis. The sequence goes on along the minus strand of NZ_CP183837.1, from coordinate 1,676,395 downwards.
GACGCTGATCGCCCAGTCCCTCGCCACCCTGGACGAGCTCTCCGGCGGCCGCGCCGAAGGCGTGCTGTCCTGCGGCAACTTCGGGCTGCTCGCCCAGTACGGGGTGGACTGGACCCGCATCAAGCCCCTTTCGCGTACGAAAGAGGCGCTGCACGTCGTACGGACGCTCCTCGACGAGGGCGCGATCACGCATCGCGGCGAGTTCTACACGTACGAAGGGCTCTTCACCTTCGCCCGGCCCGTACAGGAGAAGCTGCCGGTGCTGCTCGGGGCGATGCGCGGGCCGAAGTCCTTCGAGGCGGCGGGGGAGCTGTCGGACGGCTGCCACCACGCGCTGTCGTATACGCGGGAGGCGTACGACTACGCGGTGCGGCACATCCGGGCGGGGGCGGAGAAGGCCGGAAAGGACTGGCGGACGCTGGACATCGGCGCCTGGATCGTCTTCGCCACCGGGCCGGACTCGGCGGCCGCGAAGGAGGCGGCGCGGTCGATGGTGGGCATCTATGCCTCCTCGATGCCCGAGGAGCAGCTGGTGCGCAATGGCGTCGATCCGGCCGAGCTCAAGCCCGTCATCGACGCGATCGGCGCCGGTGATCTGGCGCGGGGGATCGAGCTGACGACGCCGGAGATCACCGAGAAGCTGTCGGTGGCGGGGACGCCCGAGGAGTGCCTGGAGAAGATCCAGCGGGACATCGCGCCCAGCGGGGTCAACCACATCATTTCGGCCATCACCGACCGGAGCCTGGTCAAGGCCTTCACGGGGCGGGACCTGGAGGGCGTGGCGGACGCGGATACGCAGCTGCGGCTGATCGCGGAGGAGATCATGCCGCATTTCAAGGGCTGACAAGCAGATGTCCTCTGTGAGTTGTGAACCTACGTCGTACCGCCTTTAGTACGGAGGCGCGCGATGAGGTTCCATCGCTTCATTCTCCGGAGGTCCCGGCGGCCGGCGGGGGAGTGGCCGCGTGCCATTCGCCCGCCGACTGCGGCGCCGACGCCGTCCACGGCCACAACAACGTCGTTGGCGCCACCCTCCGTCTTCCCGCACCACATCGGCACGGGCGCCACCCGCGACCCGGGCCTGGTCAAGCGAGCCGAGCAGGTCACCCGCGCCACCGCCAAGCACTACGTGGGTGACGGCGGCACCACCTTCGGCACCGGTTCCGGCAACTACCTGACCGACCAGGGCGACACCCGGATCAGCTAGAAGGAGCTGCGCGCCGTCCACCTGCCGCCGTACCGCGCGGCGGTGAAGGCGGGCGTCGGTTCGGCCGGGCACCGGGCGGTGGCGCGGGAGGCCGTACGCAAGTCGCTGACGCTGCTGAAGTGAAGACCTGCATCGCCATCCTGGAGTCCGGCCGCCCGCTGATCATCGGCGGCCAGCTCCCGCAGACCGACGCCTTCGTGGCGGGCTGGCTGCCGGGTACGGGGGGCGAGGGCATCACGGACGCGCTCTTCGGGGCCGGGTTCTCCGGCAGGCTGCCGGTGAGCTGACTGAAGTCGGTGGCGGATGAGCCGGTGAACCGGGGGGGACGGTAAGGGGGCGCTGTTCCCGTACGGGTACGGATCAGGGGTTACTGACCCGGCTGCCGCCGACGGGCCCGGTCATGCCATCATCCGCGGATGACGCGCAGCCGGAAGCCCAGCGGAGGAAGCACCCGAGCGCCCGGGTCGGGAGGACACGTCCTCACCTGGACCCGGGCGCTCGCGGGCGGCGCGGCCGCCGTGGGGACGCTCGTGTTCGCCGTCCGGCTGTGGAACGACGACGGGCTCCGCCAGGACTGGCCGCGGATGATCGACATCAGCGCGCTGGGGCGGGGGGCCGAGGCCGTCATGGTGCTGTGGCTGCTGCTCGCGGTGCCTGCCGGGGCGCTGGTGCAGAGCGCGGTGGCGCCGTTCCGGCGGGCGCGGCTGGGGGCGGGGTGGGCGTTGGCGGGGGCGTATCTGCTGCTTGGCGTCGTGCTGGTGGCCGCGGCCTGGCAGGTCGAGGGGATGTTCCCTGACACGGGGGCGCGGGGGAAGAGCGGCGGTATGTACGGGGCGTTTCTCCTGATTGCGCTGGCGCCGCCGGCCTTTGTCGCTTGCTCGGGCGTGTTGTTCGTACGGCGCGGAGATGAGGCGCGGGGTGGTGATGAGGCGCGGGAGACGCTGGTGTCGCTGCTGCTCTGGCCCGCGGGGATCGCCCTCGGCTGCGCGGGCTTCTTTGCCGCGCTCGCCGCCACCCGTGAGCTGCCGCCGGATGGCGGCTCCGTCGTGCACGCGGTGGCGGCGCTGGGTGGCGGGGGTGTGCTCGGCGGGGCGGCGGCGTGCGCGCTGTGTGCCGGGGTGTTCGCGGGGGAGCGGGAGTGGCTGCTGAAGGCCGCGGTGGCGCTTGCCCGGCCGGGGGCCGCGGTGCTGGTGCTGGGCGCTGTGGTCGGGCAGTTGGGGTGGCTGGTGCCGGGGCGGTTCCTTCCGGTGGTCGGGGTGCCGGCGCTGGTCGGGGCGTACGCCTTCCTGGTGCGCCGGACGCCGCTGCGGGCGTGGCTGTGGCCGCCGACGGGGGTGTCCGGGCAGCGGGCGTGAGGGGCGCGGCAGCGCTCACCCGGCCCGGCGTCGGGCGGCCCGTCCGTCGGGCGGCGGCCGTCCCCGGCCCGTCCGTCCCCGGCCCGTCCGTCACCCGGCCCGTCCGTGCCCGCGTTCACCACCAGGCGGCCGTGGGTGAGGCGGGCGAAGGGCAGGTGGGTGTGGCCGCATACGACCGTCTCCACCTGGTCGGGGCGCAGCTGGTCCGCCGCCCAGGCGCCTTTCGGGGTAGATCGCGCCGTCGCCCAGGTCGCGGAGCGCGTCGAGGGTTTCCACGGGCAGCGGGCCCGCGGCCAGGTCGCCCGGCGAGGACGGCGACCGTGGTGGGGGAGGGAGGCATGTGTCGAGTACGGATCTCGGGGTGCGGGATGAGAAGTGGCCCCTGTCGTTGTTGGAGCGTTTGATTGGACCTACCGACTGAACGCTTCCACTGGAGACGACGACGCGATGACGGCTGCAGCCAGCACCGAGACTCCCAAGGTTGATTTCTACTTCGACCCGCTTTGCCCGTTTGCCTGGATCACCTCACGCTGGATCCTCGAGGTCCAGCGGCAGCGCGACCTCGACCTGCGCTTCCGCGTGATGTCGCTGTCCGTACTCAACGAGAACCGCGAGGACCTCCCGGAGCGCTACCGCGAGCTCCTCGACCGCGGCTGGGGCCCCGTGCGGGTGTGCATCGCGGCGGCGCAGGAGCACGGCGAGGAGGTGCTGCGTGACCTGTACACGGCGCTCGGCACCCGCATCCACAACCAGGACATCAAGGATTACGACGTAGCCATCAAGGGCGCCCTGGAGGAGGTCGGCCTCCCCGCCGCGCTCGCCGATGCCGCGCACTCCGACGCGTACGACAAGGAGCTGCGCAAGAGCCACCACGAGGGCATGGACCCGGTGGGGGAGGAGGTCGGCACCCCGACCATTCACATTGACGGCGTCGCCTTCTTCGGGCCTGTGCTCACCGAGATCCCGCGCGGCGAGGACGCGCTGAAGATCTTCGAGGGGGCGCGGCTGCTGGCCGGATACCCGAAGTTCTTCGAGCTGAAGCGGACCCGGACCGGGGAGCTCAACTTCGACTGAGGCGGCTTTGGGGTACGGGCACGGGCACGGGCCTCACAGCTCCACCGGCAGGCGGGAGTCCACCCCGCGCCCGTACTCCGGGTCCGAGCCGCGGACATGGATCGCGTGCTCGATGACCCGGGCCCGGTACAGCCGCAGCTGTCCCGGCGGCCGCAGCTCGGCCGCCGGGAACGGCTTCTGCTCCGGGAACCGCGCCCGGCACGCCACCTCCACGACCTCCGCCAGCTCCTTCTCCGGCACCTGCTCGCCTTTGGCCTCCAGATAGACGGCCTGCGCCTTACCGATCGCCGCCATCGAGTCGAAAATGACGATGCTGATGGCCGGCTGCCGGGCGATATTGCGGGAGTGCCGGGCGGCGGGCGAGGAGATCCAAAACAGGATCCGGTAGCCGTGCGGCGCGTAATAGACCGGCGTCACCCGCGCCCGGCCGTTGGCGTCCGTGGTCCCCAGGGTCATGTAGCGGTTTCCGTCGATGAGATAGCGGGCTATCTCATTGGGCTTCAGCCGGGTAGTCATGGCTCCAGCGTGCACCCAACACTCCGGATCGCGCCTCAGGTTTGCGCGACCGCGGGGCCGGTCTCCGTATGCGGCTGTTCCGCTTGCCGCCACGCCCGCAGGTGATTGAAGAGCAGGTTCAGCGCGAGCGCCGTTACGCAGCCGGCGCTGATGCCGCTGTCCATGACGGTCTGGAACCAGTCGGGGAACTTCGCGTACACCTCCGGGACCCCTACGGGCAGCAGCCCGACCGCCACGGACACGGCGACGACCGTGAGGTTGTTGTTCCCCCGGAAGTCCACCTGCGCGAGCGTCCGTACCCCGCTCGCCGCCACCGTCCCGAACATCACCAGGCCCGCCCCGCCCAGCACCGGCGCCGGGATCGCCGCCACCACCGCGCCGAGCTTGGGCAGCAGCCCGAGCAGTACGAGCATGCCGCCCGCGGCCGCCACGACCCAGCGGCTGCGTATCCGCGTCATGCCGACGAGGCCGACGTTCTGGGCGTAGGCGGTGTACGGGAAGGTGTTGAAGACGCCGCCGAGAACGGTGGAGAAGCCGTCGGCGCGCAGGCCGTCGGCGAGGGCGCGCGGGGTGACCTTGCGGTCGGTGAGTTCGCCGACCGCGATGAAGTCGCCGGTCGTCTCGGTCATGGCCACGAGGCCGACCACGAGCATGGAGATGATGGCGGAGGCGTGGAACTCCGGTGCGCCGAAGTGGAAGGGCGTGCTGACCCCGAGCCAGTCGGCGTCGCCGACCGAAGCGAAGTCGGTGAAGCCGAGCGGGATCGCGGCGACCATGCCGACGGCTATCCCGAGCAGCACGGCGATACGGGAGAGGGCGGGCGGCGCGAAGCGCTGGACGGCCAGGACGAGGAGGAGGACGGCGGCGGCCAGGGCGAGATTCTTCGGCTCGCCGAAGTCCTTCGTGCCGGCGCCGCCGGCGGCCCAGTTGCCTGCCACGGGGAGGAGGGAGGCGCCGATGATGAGGATCACGGTGCCGGTGACCAGGGGCGGGAAGTAGCGCAGCAGGCGGCCGAAGACGGGGGCGAGCAGCATCATCGCGAGCCCTGCGACGATCACCGCCCCGTAGATCGCGGGCAGTCCGCCGCCCTCCGTGCCGATCAGCACCATGGGCGACACGGCGGCGAAGGTGCAGCCCTGCATGATCGGCAGGCGCACGCCGAAGCGCCAGACGCCGACGCACTGGATGAGGGTCGCGATACCGCAGATGAGCAGGTCAGCGGTGATGAGGTAGGCCAGGTCGGCGGGCGGCAGCTTCATCGCGCCGCCGACGATGAGGGGGACGGCCACGGCGCCGGCGTACATGGCGAGGACGTGCTGGAGGCCGTAGGCGAGGAGGTGGGGGGTGGGGAGCCGCTCGTCGACGGGGTGGGGTGGTGTCTTGGGGGACGTCATGGCTGAGGACCGTAAACGCCTTGAACATTGTGTTGATTGCGGCGCTGTTTCGGCTCCGTATCCTCAGGTCACCGCCAGGTGGGAGCGGTGGTGGGTGGGGTGGTCGATCTCGTCGAGTACGGCGACCGCCAGGTCCGGGTAGGAGATCCGGGCGGCGAGGTCGCCGTGCTTGCGGACGGCGTAGCGGCCGGTGCGGGCGGCGTCGTGGTCGAAGTCTCCGGCCGGGCTCAGATAGACCCAGTCGAGCGCGCCGGCGTCCGGCGCTTCGGCGCGTAGCACCTCCAGGCCGGCGGCATGGGCGAGGGAGAAGGGGCGGGCCTCGGGCGGGAGGGCGGGGGAGTCGAGGAGGAGGGGCGGGTGTGTGCGGTCGTCCGGCTGCGACTGCGACTGCGACTGCGACTGCGGCAGCAGCGTGGCGATGCCGATCGCGATCAGGCGGCCGACGCCGGCGCGGGGGAGGCCGGTGGTGAGGGCGCGGGAGGCGGCGGGGAAGAAGGCGGCCGGGTCGGTGCCCTCGCCGTACACCGCGGCGGCGTTGACGGCCGCGTCGTGGCCTTCGGCGAGCAGCGCGACGGTGGCCGGGTCGGTGACGTCGCCGGCGGCGATCCGGACTCGGCCGTCGGCCGGACCCGGATAGCGAGCGGGGTCGCGGACCACGGCGGTGACGTCGTAGCTGCGCGGCCTGGTGGCGCGGTCGGAGTTCGACGGCGGGACCCGGGTCGAGTACGCGCTCACGCCGCTCGGCCGCAGCATGCTGGAGCCGCTGGCCGCGGTGTGCGCCTGGGCGGCCGAGCACTGGGACGAGCTGCTGGACGCGCAGGAGGCTTACGACAGCAGTGCCATCAGCCGCTCCGCCTGACGCCGGTCGGAGCCGGGCGGGTTGCGGCGGTTGGCGCCCTCGCTGTGGAGGAGCACGTGCAGCCAGATGAGCGCGATCAGGCGGCGGCACTCCCGTAGCCGGGTGGCCTCGGCGGGGGAGAGGTCGAGGTGGGCGAGGAAGTCGCGGCGCACGTCGAAGTCGGTGTCCACCCAGGTGGAGATGTGCTCGGTCAGCTCGGCCAGCTCGAAGACGCGGTCGCTGCGGCCCGAGGTCTCGAAGTCGACGAGGCGGACGCGGCTTTGGGCGGAGCTGGGGTCGTGGTCGTAGAGGTAGTTCGTGAGATTGCCGTCGGACATGCCGAAGACGGGGTGGTGGCCCGGGCCATCGTTCGACAGGCGGGTGCTGCGCAGCCAGCGGACGCCGGCGGTGTAGACGGCGAGGGAGGCCTGCGCGGTCCCGCCCAGGGGCGGCGGCGGGGCTTCGCACCACTGCCGGGTCTGGGCGACGGCCCCCGCCGGGTGCCAGGCGGCGGTCGGGACGCGGTCCAGGACGGGTGCGGGGAGTGCGGTGTGGAGTTCGTGGACGGCGGCGGCGAGCGCGGCGCCCTGGGCGGCGTCGATGCGCCGCCCGCGGAGGGGGGTGCCGGGGATGCGGGTCATGACCACCTCGGGCGGCGCGGCGCTGAGGTCGGCCCGTACGGGAAGCGGGGCCAGCCCCGGTGCGTACTCGGCGAGGAGCCGCAGCGCCCGCCACTCGCGGGCCGGCTCGTCACGATCGGTGGCACGGTAGCGCTTGGTGACGAGGCCGGTGTGAGCGTCGATGTCGACGTGGTGGGTGTGAGACGTGTCCGCCAAGTCAGGCTCCTCCGCCCAGTGGTGCGGTGTCGGGTCAACCAGCATGACCGCCCGTCCCACCTTCAGGTCCCGGCTCGCCCTGCCACCCCTGACCCTCGCATACCCATGGAAGGCTGATCACCGCGCGGAGTCCTGCGGGCCGGGTGAGTGTTGAAAAATTCGCTGTCGGCCGGGGACTTCGCGCCACCGCCGTACCGCCGCCGCCGACGGCTAGGCTCCGCAACATGTCGGAGATCCTGTGGAGCCGTGTCGAGCGCCTGTATCCCCTGTACGCCGAGCTGGACCAGCAGACGCTCATTCTCAAGCTCTCCGAGGAAGTCGGAGAGGTCGCCGAGGCGTACATCGGGATGCACGGTCTCAACCCGCGCAAGGGCGTATGCCGTTCCCGCGACGACGTCCTCGCCGAGCTCGCCGATGTGGTGGTGACGGCTGCGGTCGCGATGTGCGGCGTCGCCGGAGGTGACCCGGCTGCCGCCCGCGCGCACCTGGAGCAGCGGCTCGACGCGGTGGCTGAGCGAGCCGGAGTGCTCTGAGGCAGCAGCCCTTCACACCCCCGAATCACACCCCCGAATCACACCCCGAACACCCGCGCCGCATTGTCATGGCACACCGCCCGCAGCCACTCGTCCCCCAACCCCGTGGCCGTGCGCAGCGACTCAAGGGCATGGGCGTACGTATACGGAATGTTGGGGAAGTCCGTGCCCAGCAGCACCCGGTCCCGCAGCGCCCCCAGCCGCGGCAGCGCCGCCCGCGGGAACGGGGCCCCGGACTCGGCGAAGGGAGTGAAGGCCATCGTCGTATCCAGCAGCACCCGCTCGTAGCGCTCGGCCAGGCCGAGGAAGTCCTCGTACTCGGGCATCCCCAGGTGCGCCACGACAAGGCGCAGCCGCGGGTGGCGGGCGAGCAGCGCCGCCATCGGGCCCGGTCCGGTGAAGCGGCCGGGCACCGGGCCTGAGCCGCAGTGGGTGACCACGGGGGTCCCGGTCTCCGCCAGCAGACCCCACACTCCTTTCAGGGCCGGGTCGGCCGGGTCGTAATCCCCCACCTGCAGGTGGCACTTGAACACCCGCGCCCCCTGCTCCAGCGCCCGCCGCACGTCCGCCTCGGCGCTCGGCTCGGCATAGAACGTCGCCGTGTGCAGGCAGTCAGGGGTGCGCGCGGCGAAGTCGGCGGCCCAGTCGTTCAGCCAGCGGGCCATGCCCGGTTTGTGCGGGTACAGCATCGAGGTGAAGGCGCGGACGCCGAAGGAGCGCAGCAGGTCGATGCGGTGCTGTTCCTCGTGCCGGTACGTGATCGGCCAGTGCCGGCCGATCAGCGGGCCGGCCGCCTCGAAGTACTCCCACACCTTGGCCAGCACCCGGTGCGGCATGAAGTGCGTGTGGACGTCGATGAGGTGGGTCAGCCCCAGGGAGCTGCGGAATGCGGCCACTTGGGCCGCCTCGTCGGCTTCGGGCACGGCAGCCCCTCCTGATCGATCGTCGCGTACGCAGCAGGCTAGCTGCCGCTCACCCGCCCGGCCCCGGCGGACGGCCGCGCTCAGGCGTGGCGACCACCAGCGGCTCCAGTCGGCGGGCGACGAGGTTGACCGCGCCGTCGGCCCGCTCGATGCGGCCGTGGACGAGCAGGCCGGCGTTGTCGACGGCCATCTTCATGTGGGTGTCCCAGACCGGTGGGGGCACGATCACGTTGGTCATGCCGGTCTCGTCCTCGATGTTGAGGAAGCAGGTGCCCTTGGCGGTCGGCGGTCGCTGGCGGTGGGTGACGAGGCCGCCGATGGTCAGCGATGTGCCGTGCGGCAGTTGCCGTGCCGCGGCCGCGGTCAGCACGTGGCGGGCGTCCAGGTGGGAGCGGAGGTGCTGCACGGGGTGGGTGTCGGGGCTGGAGCCCGTGGCCCACAGGTCGGCGAAGGTCTGCTCCACCACCGTCATGCCCGGCAGGTCGGGCGCGGGCGGCGGGGCGGAGACGCCCGGGAGGGAGGCTTCGTCGACACCGGCCAGCGCCCCTGCCGCCCACAGCGCCTCGCGCCGGTCCACTCCGAAGGCGCCGAGCGCGCCGGCGGTGGCGAGGTTCTCCAGGACCTTCACCGACAGGCGGGTGCGCCGGGCGAAGTCCTCCAGGCTCCGGTACGGGCGGCCGGCGATGATCTCCTCCGCGGCGGCGTCCGGCATGCCCCGTACCCCGCTCAGTCCCAGCCTGATGGCGTAGCCGTCCCGGGAGTTCTCGTCGGGTTCGAGCCCGGCGTGCGGCCTTGAGCGGGTGACGTCCACGCCGTGGACGGCGACACCGCGGCGGCGGGCGTCGCCGATCAGCGTCAACGGGCTGTAGAACCCCATGGGCTGGTTGGCCAGCACCCCGGCGATGAAGGCCGCCGGGTAGTGCAGCTTCAGCCAGGCCGAGGCGTACACGATGTGGGCGAGGGACTGGGAGTGCGACTCCGGGAAGCCGTAGCCGGAGAAGGCCTGGATCATCGTGTAGAGCTCCTCGGCCGCCTGCTCCGGGATGCCGCGCTCGGCCATGCCGACCAGCAGCCGCGCGCGCAGCTCCTCGACCCGCTCGGGGGCGTGCTTGGCGGCGAGGGCCTTGCGCAGCGTGTCGGCGTCGCCGGGGCCGAAGCCGGCGCAGTCCATCGCCAGGCGCATCATCTGCTCCTGGTAGAGCGGCACTCCGTAGGTGCGCTCCAGCGCCCCCTCGGCGAGCGGATGCGGGTAGGTGACCGGCTCGCGGCCGGCCCGCCGCCGCAGGTACGGATGGACGGAGCCGCCCTGGATCGGTCCCGGCCGGATCAGGGATACGGCGACCACGAGGTCCTGGAAGGTACGGGGCTGCAGCCGCGGCAGCGTCGACATCTGGGCGCGGCTCTCGACCTGGAACAGGCCGATCGTGTCGGCGCGGGAGATCAGCTCGTACACGTCCGGGTCGTCGGGCGGGATGGACGCCAGGTCGTACTGGATACCCTGGTGTTCGGTGATCAGGTCGCAGGCGGTGTGCAGGGCGGAGAGCATGCCGAGGCCGAGCAGGTCTATCTTGACCAGGCCCGCCTCCTCGACGTCCTCCTTGTCGCCCTGCAGCACGCTGCGGTCCTCGGCGGTCGCCCACTCGACCGGCATCACCTCGCCGATCGGCCGGCGGGTCAGCACCATGCCGCCGGAGTGCACCCCGAGGTGGCGGGGCAACCCGGCCAGTTCCCCGGCGAGTTCGCGCACGTCGGCGGGGGTGTCGGAGTCCTCGCCCGGAGGCTCGTGGTGCTGGATGTGCCGGGTCATCTCGTCGATCCGGCCGATGGGGTAGCCCAGCGCGCGGGCGGCGTCGCGGACGGCGAGGCGGGGGCGGTAGGTGATGATGTTGGCGACCTGGGCGGCGTGGGTGCGGCCCCAGCGCTCGTAGACGTACTGGATGACCTCCTCGCGGCGGGCGTTCTCGAAGTCGATGTCGATGTCCGGGGTCTCGGCGCGCTCGACGGAGAGAAAGCGCTCGAAGAGCAGCTTGTGCTTGATCGGGTCCACGGCGGTGATGCCGAGGACGTAGCAGACGACGGAGTTGGCGGCGGAGCCGCGGCCCTGGCACCAGATGCCGGCGTTGTTGGACCAGTGGACGATGTCCCACACGATCAGGAAGTAGCCGGCCATGTCGAGCCGGTCGATGACGGCGAGTTCCTTCTCCAGCTGCAGCCAGGCGATGTGGGCGGCGGCGCCGCGCGGGCCGTAGCGGCGCTCGGCGGCGGTGACGGCCAGCTCACGCAGGTATGACATCTCGGTGTGGCCGGGCGGTACGGGAAAGCCGGGCAGCCGCGGCTGCAGGTCGGCGAGGTCGACGGCGCAGGCGCGGCCGAGCGCCAGGGTGGCTTCCAGGACGCCGGGATAGCGGGCCAGGCGCTGGGCCATGTCGTCCGGGGCACGCAGGTGGGCGGTGGGCGCCGGGGGCAGGTGGCCGGCGGCGTGGTCGAGGTCCTCGCGGCGGTGCAGCGCGGTGAGGGCCTGGGCGAGCCGGGCGTTCTTCGGGTGGGCGTAGTGGACGGCGTTCGAGGCGACGACGGGCAGGCCGAGCTGCCCGGCGGCGGCGTACAGGGCGTCGTTGCGGACGGAGTCGGTGGGCAGGGCGTGGTCGATCAGCTCGGCGTGGAGGTGGTCGGGGCCGATGAGGCGGGTGAGGGTTTCGAGGCGGTGGCGGGTGTCCTGGGCCGCGGCCGTTTCGGCGGCGCAGCCGGTCAGTACCGCCAGGTGCCCGTCCTGGACTTCCCGCGCGAGCTGGTTGGGATCGTGCACCGGAGCGCCCTTGGCGCCGGTCAGCTGGGCGGCGCTGATGAGGGCGGAGAGCTGCGAGAAGCCCGTCAGATCGCGGGCGAGCACCAGCACAGGACCGTACGGGCCGGGCAGGCTCAGCTCCGCGCCGTACACGGTGGCGAGGTCGTGCCGGCGGGCGGCGGAGGCGAGCCGGCGGGCCGCGTAGAGACCGTCCCGGTCGGTGATCGCCAGCACCTCGACGCCCAGCCGCGCCGCCTCCGCCGCCAGGACGTCGGGGTCGGAGGCGCCCTGGAGGAAGGAGAAGGAGGAGTGGACGTGCAGCTCGGCCCAGCCGGCCGGTGCGGGGTTCTGGTGGCGGGTGGGCAGGGGCAGCAGTCGCCCGAGCTCACCCATAGTGCGCCTCCGCCCACCACTGATTCCCCTCCAGCACCAGCAGCCAGGCCGGTCCCGCCTCCGTGACGACCTGCATGCGCACCAGGCGCCGGGCCCGGTCGGCGTTCCACCACTGTTCGAGGGCCGGCCACGGACCGGCCCAGCCGGTCACCACGGCGGGGCTGGGTGGAGTCCGGCCCTGGATGACGAGCCGGGCGGGCGGAGCGGACAGCACCAGGCGGGCGGAGACCGCCACCGTCTCGCCGTCGGCGTCGAGCAGCTGGGCGGGCTCCGGCCGGTCGGGCACCCAGGCGGGGTGCGGGGCGGGGAGGCGCCCGGGCCACGGCCCGTCGGGCAGCCGGTTCTCCGGCGGCACATCGCCGAAGGCGACGCGTACCGCTCGCTCGGCGGGGCCGCGGCCGCCGCCGAGTTCGACGCGGGTCACCGCGTCATGGCCGAGCATCGCCTGCAGCCGGGCGGCGGCGGCCTCCATCTCCGCGGTCGCCGACCGGTCGCCGAACAGCAGCTGCTGTTGCCCGGTGGCCACGCCCAGCGCCTCCGGGCGCAGCGCGAGGCGGAGGATGCCCGCGGCCGCGCCGCCCTCGTCGGTCAGGGCGCCGGTGTCGTGCCAGGCGGTGAGCTGCCAGCGGACGCGTTCGGCGACCGCCAGCTCCGAGAGTTTCCCTTCGTGGCGCCACAGCCGGGTCAGCCGCTTGCCGCCGCTGCCGCCGTCCTGGGCGGCCAGTTCCACGGCGACCTCGATACGGGCGGCCACCGCCCCCGCCGCGGCCAGCCGTTCGTGCAGCCGCCGGGCGAGCTCCTTCGCCGCGAACGCGACCGGCTCCAGCAGGGTCTCGGCCGGCTCGAAGCCGTGCGCGACGGTGAGGTCCTGGCCGGGGGTGCGGGTGCTCAGGCCGCGCGCCTCCAGGCCGCGGGCGGTGCGATGGGCGGCGGCACCGTCCGTACCGAAACGGGTGGTGACCTTGTCGCCAGGCAGCGCCGCGAAGCCACCCAGGGTGGGCAGCCCCATCCGGGCCAGCAGCACCGCGAGCTCGGGGCGGCCCAGCACGCTCACCGGATACGGGGCCAGGAACCGCCGGGTGTGGCCGGCCGGCACGAGGTGGCCCTGGCGGGCGGCGAGCGCGGCGGCGAAGACGGTGTCCGCGGCGCCGGTACGGGCGGTGAAGCCGACGGCGGCTATGGCGGCGGTGATCTGGTCGGCGAGGGCCTGCTCGCCGCCGAAGTAGCGGGCGGGGCCGCGGGAGGGGAGGGCGAGCAGGCCGGGGCGGATCACTTCCCAGCGGGGGGCGATGTGCTGCTCCAGGTACTGCAGCACGGGTTCGAAGCAGCGGGTCTCGTGCTCCACGTCGCGCTCGGTGATCTGCAGCTCGGGTGCCCGGCCGGTCGCCTGCCGCAGCCGCATCCCGCGGCGTACGCCCTGGGCGCGGGCGGCGGCGGAGCAGGCGACGACCTTGCCGCCGGCGACCACGGCGGTCGGGCGGGCGCCGTCAGGGTTGCTGCCGTCGGCGACGATGGGCCAGTCGGGGATCCAGGTGCAGATCACCCGTTCAGCTGCGCTCATCCGACGACGTGCAGGTCGCGCCGGGCCTTGGCGGGCTTTGCGGCGGCGGGTACGACGGCGCTGATCCGGGTGCCGGGGGTGTCGTCCGGCGCGGCGTCGACCAGTGCGACAGGGGCGGTGCCGGGCTGCTCGGCCGGGGCGGTCAAGGGGTCCGCGCCGTCGTCGGCCGGGCCCGCCCGGCCGTCCGGGCCCGGCAGCCACAGCTGTGCCGTGCGCGGGGCCCCGCCCGCGGCGCCGCGTCCGGTGGCCGTGACCTGTACCCGCCGGGCGCGCAGCAGGCCGTGCCCGGCGCCGACGCCTTCCCAGCGGGAGGCGGTGACCGCCATCCGCAGTCCGGCTCCCTCCCAGGGGCCGGTGGTCAGCAGCACCGTCCCCGTACGCCGCAGCACCGCCGCAAGCCGGCGCGCAAGCCGGTCAGGGGCCGGGCCGAGCGGGCCGAGCAGCAGCACCGGCACGGCCTCCGCGAGCGTGGCCACGACATCCGGCCAGCGCGGTCCCGGCTTGTCGACCCACAGGCCGGTGCCCACGTCGAGACCCATCGACTCGGCGGCGAGCACGCCCAGCTGCGGCAGTCCGATCACCGCCCAGGCTCCGGCTTCGGCGGCGGCGGGGGCGGCGAGGGCGAGCAGCAGCGGGAGGTCCCGGCCCACACTCACCGCGGAGCCGGGGCGCAGCCGGCCGCCGGGCAGCAGGGACTCAAGTCCGGAGGTGACCGGGTACCCGGTGCGGGTTTGCGCATCGTCCCTGCTGAGGACCGGTACTGCTGATGCCATGCCATGAGGATCGAACAGTTGTTCCTATAGCGCAAGGCGGCTCGCCGGGGTTCGTTCGGCCGGGCGCCGGGGCCGGTGGCCGGATGGGCTCAACTCCCGTGCCGGGCAAGGCGATCGGCCGTCGCGCGCCCGGTGGGTGAATTTCCTCACCGGCCTCCGGCCGGGTTGGGGCGGTCGGCTGTTGGCGCGGTCCAGGAGGAATGCCAGGATGTCCCGTATGACCGCTATCGCATTTATCGGGCTCGGCGCCATGGGCAGTCGCATGGCCGCGCGGCTGCTCGATGCCGGACACAGTCTCACCGTGTGGAACCGCAGTGCGGAGAAGGCGCAGGCGCTCGTGGGGCGGGGAGCCGTCTTCGCGAAGTCGCCGGCCGACGCGGCCGGTGCGGCCGACGTCGTGATCACGATGCTCGCCGATCCGGGTGCGCTGCGGGACGTCACCGAGGGGCCGGACGGGGTCGCGGAAGGGCTGCAGTCCGCCGGGGCCTCGGCGACGGTCATCGACATGTCGACCGTCGGGCCCGAGGCGGTGGCGCGGCTGGCGGAGGCGCTCCCCGAGGGCGTCGGGCTGCTCGACGCGCCCGTGCTCGGGAGCATCGACGAGGCCGCGGGCGGGACGCTGAAGGTGTTCGTCGGCGGGCCGGCGGAGCTCGCGGAGCGGTGGGCGCCGCTGCTGTCGGCCTTCGGTACGCCGGTGCACGTCGGCCCGCTCGGCTCCGGCGCGGCGGCGAAGCTGGTCGCCAATACCACCCTCTTCGGAGTGCTCGGCGTGCTCGGCGAGGCGCTCGCCCTGGCCAAGGGGCTGGGGCTTGAGCGGGACAAGGCCTTTGAGGTGCTGGCCGGCACGCCTGTGGCCGCGCAGGCGGAGCGGCGGCGGCCGTTCGTGGAGTCGGGGAAGTATCCGACGCGCTTCGCGCTCGACCTCGCCCTGAAGGACGCGGCGCTGGCCATGGAGGCGGCGACGGCGGCGGATGTCGACGTACGGCTGATCCCCGCCGCGCAGTCGTGGCTCGCCGAGGCGGCGGCCGCGGGGCAGGGGAGCCAGGATTACGCGTCCGTGCTCAGCACGATTCTTGGTGAGGAGGCGGGCTGACAGCCCCAGCCCCCTCACCCCGCCCCCTCACCCCACCTTCTGCAGCGCCCGCTCCCGTCGCGCCGCCACACTCGACCCGGACTCCCTCCGCGGCACCACCGGCGCCACCAGCAGGCCCAACACCGCCCACGCCCCCAGCACACCCACCGTCTCCACCTGCCGCCACGACTCGCCGATCTCCACGCTCACCGCGTCGGCCGACAGCAGCGCGGAGCGCATGCCCAGGCCGAGCCAGTAGACGGGGAAGACCTGGGCGATCCACTGCAGCCACTCCGGCAGCGCGGTCACCGGGTAGAAGATCCCCGAGACCGCGATCATGCCGATGACGGGCAGCTGGATCAGCCCCTGCGCGCGGGCGCTGGTGAACGCCGAGCCGAGGACGGCGCCGATCGGCAGCGTGGCCACCATGCCGAGCGCCACCACCCAGGCGAGGCCCAGCCAGGCACCCGCATCGAGGTCGAGCCCGTCGATCAGCAGCAGACCGGGGACCAGAAAGATCGCCAGGTCGGCCAGCAGCCCGCCGGAGACCGAGACGATCTTGCCGGTGAAGTAGCCGGTCATGCCGTACGGGGTGGCCTTGGCGCGCAGCAGGGTGCCATCCTCGCGGTCCGCGGTGAGCAGCTGGCTCATGCTGACCATGCCGAAGGAGACGTTCATGCCGAGGATGCTCGGCAGCGCGAGGGTGCCGAGCAGCAGGCCCGTACCGGCGAACTCCGCATCGCGCATGAACCACATCGCCCCCAGCATCAGCAGCGGCCACAGCAGATGGCTGAACAGCTCCGCGCCATTGGTGAACGACTGCCGCAGCTCGATCAGGCCGCGGGACAGGCCGACGCGTATCGCACAGGTCGTCACGATTCCTCGGCCTCCTTCACCAGCGCCAGATACGTCTGCTCCAGCGACGCCCGCTCGACCTCGAGCTCGCTGATCTCATCCCCGTACCGCCGGAACAGCTCCCGTACGAACTCGGTCGACCGCGCCGTCGCCCGGACCCGCCGCCGACCGCCCTGGCGCCACCGCACCTGGTCCTCGCCGGCGATCTCCCGCGCCAGCTCGTGCGGCGTGCCGTCGGCGACGATCCGCCCGCGGTGCAGGACCACGATGCGGTCGGCGAGCTTCTCCGCCTCGTCCAGGTCGTGGGTGGTCAGCAGGATGGTGATGTCCAGGCGGCGCACCAGCTCGTGGAAGTCGCGCCTGGCCTGCGGGTCGAAGCCGGTGGTGGGTTCGTCGAGGAACAGCACGTCGGGGCGGCCGACGATGCCGAGCGCCACGTCCATGCGGCGGCGCTGCCCGCCCGACAGCGTCTTGACCTTCTGCTCCGCCTGCCCGGTCAGGCCGACCGCGTCGATCAGCTCGTCCGGGTCCCACGGGGCGCGGGCGCAGCAGGCGTAGTACGCGGCCTGGTGGCCGAGGAGTTCGCGGACCCGCCACTTGCCGTGGTCGCGCCAGGACTGGAGCATGACGCCCGTCCGGGCGCGCCAGGGCTCGTCGCCCTGGGCCGGGTCGGTGCCGAGCACCTGGGCCCGGCCGGCCGAGCGCATCCGGAAGCCCTCGAGGATCTCGATGGTGGTGGTCTTGCCGGCCCCGTTCGGCCCGAGCAGCGCCACCACCTCGCCGGGCGCCACCCGGAACGTCACGTCGTGCAGGACGTCAGCGGTGCCGTACCGCATCCGCAGCCCCTCGACACTCAGCGCGGCCTGCGTCACAACTCGCTCCGCACCTGCTCGATCAGCGCGCCCCGGTCCACGCCCGCCAGCGCCAGCGCGCGCGGGATGGTGCCGGCCTCCGCCTTGAGGAGGCTGAGCAGCAGATGCCCGGAGCGCAGGTCCTTCTTGCGGTACGTGGTCATGAGCCGCTCCATGGCCAGCTTGAACGAGGCGCCCAGCCGCAGGCGTTGCGACGGATCCTGGGTCGCCGGCGGCAGGTCGTAGTCGTCCAGCGAGACCCCCGCCGCGGCCAGGCTGTGCGCGAACTCCTGGCGCAGGGCCTTCTTGAGCGGCTCGTATCCGAGGCCGGCCGCGGCCAGCATGCGCTGCGCGTCGGAGCCGTACTCGGCGGCCATCGCCAGCAGCACGTGGTGCGCGTCGATCGTCGTCGAGCTGTCCTGCCTGGCCTCCGCCTCGGCCCGTTCCATGACCGGCTGGAGGTAGCTGTCAAAGCGGCTCATCCCCGCCTCCTCAAGGTGACTCCGGCGGTGATGAGCCGCTTGGCGTGCTTCTTGTAGACCGCCTGGCGGGTGATGCCGAGCGCCTCGGCGACCTGCGGCCAGCCCCAGCCGGACCGCATCGCCTGCTCGACGGCGGCGTCCTCGAGCTGATCGGCGAGGCGGCGCAGGGCGACCACGGCCGCGAGGGCGTCCGCGGGATCTTTGCTGGACATGTAAGCAACCGTAGTTGCCTAATTCAGGTTAGGCAACCAAAGTTGCTAAGCGCGTCCGGCGCAGCGCCTCAGCCGTAGATCCGCTTCTCGTAGCTCGGGCCGTAGTACTCCTCCAGCGCCTCGAGCGTCATCTCGTACGAATCCAGCTCCTTGGCGATACGGGCCCGCTTCGGCAGCGCGTCCGGGGTCCAGGTCTCCGGCTTCCAGAGTTCGGAGCGCAGGAAGGCCTTCGCGCAGTGGTGGAAGATCTCGTCGATGTCGATGAGGAGTGCGAGCTGCGGGCGGTGGTTCTTCACGATCATGTCGTCGAAGAACGGGGCGTCCTTCACCAGCCGCGCGCGGCCGTTGATCCGCAGGGTGTCGCCGCGGCCGGGCAGCAGGTAGACCAGGCCGACGTGCGGGTTGGTGAGGATGTTGCGGAAGCCGTCGGCGCGCTTGTTGCCGGGGCGCTCCGGGATCGCGATGGTCTTGTCGTCGAGTACGAGCGTGAAGCCGGCCGGGTCGCCCTTCGGGGAGACGTCGCAGGTGCCGTCGGCGGCGGAGGTGGCGATCAGGCAGAACCGGGAGCTCGCCAGCCACTGGCGGTCCAGGTCGTGCAGGGCATGGCGCGCCTTGTTCGCGGCGCGGGCGTTCGGCTCGCCGATGATCTCGCGCAGCTCCGCCTCGGACGTGACTTCGGTTATTCCGGCCGTTTCCATGGACAGCACCCCTCTGCCTGCGGTCGCTACGACAGCGACAGCGCCCGGCTCGATCTTACGAGCCGGGCGCTGTCAGGCGATCGTCAGCTTGCCTTGAACCTCCGCAGCCGCAGGCTGTTCGCCACCACCGACACCGAGGAGAAGGCCATTGCGGCCCCCGCCAGCATCGGGTTGAGCAGGCCCGCCGCGGCGAGCGGCAGGGCGGCGACGTTGTAGCCGAAGGCCCAGACCAGGTTGGCCTTGATGGTGCCCAGCGTCTTCCGCGACAGGCGGATGGCGTCTGCCGCCGCCCGCAGGTCGCCCCGTACCAGCGTCAGGTCGCCGGCCTCGATCGCCGCGTCCGTGCCGGTGCCCATCGCCAGGCCCAGGTCGGCCTGGGCCAGCGCGGCGGCGTCGTTGACGCCGTCGCCGACCATCGCGACCGTACGGCCCTCGGACTGCAGCCGCTTGACGACGTCGACCTTGTCCTCCGGCAGCACCTCGGCGATGACCTCGTCGATGCCCGCCTCGCGGGCCACCGCCTCGGCCACGGCCTTGTTGTCGCCGGTGAGCAGGATCGGGGTCAGGCCCAGGGCGCGCAGCCGGCGGATGGCCTCGGGGCTGGTGTCCTTGATCGCGTCCGCGACCTCCAGCACCGCCCGCGCCTCGCCGTCCCAGGCGACGGCGATGGCCGTACGGCCCGCCGCCTCCGCCTCGCGCTTGGCCGCTGCCAGCGCCGCCGGCAGCTCGATGACCCACTCGGCGAGGAGCTGCTCGCGGCCGACCAGCACCGCGTGGCCCTCGACGATGCCCTGCACGCCGAGCCCCGGCACGTTGGCGAAGTCCTCCGGGGCGGGGAGGGGCCCCACCTTGTCGGCCGCGCCCGCCGCCACCGCCTGGGCGATCGGGTGCTCGGAGGCGTGCTCCAGCGCCCCCGCCAGCCGCAGCGCCTCGGCCTCGCCCGTGCCCTCGGCCGTGTGCACCGCCAGCAGCGTCATCTTGCCCGTCGTGACCGTGCCGGTCTTGTCGAGGACGACGGTGTCCGCGCGGCGGGTGTTCTCCAGCACCTCGGGGCCCTTGATCAGGATGCCGAGCTGGGCGCCCCGGCCCGTACCGACCGTGAGCGCGGTCGGCGTGGCCAGGCCCAGGGCGCACGGGCAGGCGATGATCAGTACGGCCACCGCCGCGGTGAAGGCGGCCGTGAGCCCTGCACCATTGCCGAGCCAGAAGCCGAGGGTGCCCAGGGCGAGGGCGATGACGATCGGCACGAAGACGCCGGAGATGCGGTCGGCGAGCCGCTGGGCCGCGGCCTTGCCGTTCTGTGCGTCCTCGACCAGGCGGGCCATCCGGGCCAGTTGGGTGTCGGACCCGACCCGGGTGGCCTCGACGACCAGGCGGCCGCCCGCGTTCAGGGTCGCTCCCGTCACCGTGTCGCCAGGGCCCACCTCGACCGGCACCGACTCACCCGTGAGCATCGAGGCGTCGACGGCCGAGGCGCCTTCGGCCACGGTCCCGTCGGTGGCGATCTTCTCGCCGGGGCGGACCAGGAAGCGGTCGCCGACGGCCAGTTCCGAGACCGGTATACGGGCCTCGGCCCCGCCCCGCAGCACCGTGACCTCCTTCGCGCCCAGCTCCAGCAGCGCCTTCAGGGCGGCGCCCGCGCGGCGCTTGGAGCGGGCCTCGAAGTAGCGGCCGGCGAGGATGAAGGTGGTGACGCCGGCGGCGGCCTCCAGGTAGATGTTCCCGGCGCCGTCCGTACGGGAGATGGTGAGCTCGAAGGGGTGGGTCATGCCGGGCTCGCCCGCCGTACCGAAGAACAGCGCCCACAGCGACCAGAGGAAGGCCGCGATGGTGCCGACCGAGATCAGCGTGTCCATGGTCGCGGCGCCGTGCCGGGCATTGGTGAACGCCGCCTTGTGGAACGGCCATGCCCCCCACACCACGACGGGTGCGGCGAGGGTGAGCGAGAGCCACTGCCAGAACTCGAACTGCCAGGCCGGGACCATCGCCAGGGCGATGACCGGGACGGACAGCGCGATCGAGGCGAGCAGCCGGTCGCGGAGCGGGCGGGTCTCGTCGGGCGCTTCCTCCGCGGCCGCCGTCTCGGGTGCGGCGGCGGGCGGGGGCGGGGGAGCGGCGGTGTAGCCGGTCTTCTCGACGGTGGCTACGAGGTCCTCGACGGATACCCCCTCCCCGTACGACACCCGCGCCTTCTCGGTGGCGTAATTGACGGTCGCGGTGACGCCGTCCATGCGATTGAGCTTCTTCTCAATGCGGGCCGCGCACGAGGCGCAGGTCATGCCGCCGATGGCGAGCTCGACCCGGTCGGTGTCCCTGGTGTCCCCTGCGTCCGTCGCTGGAACGGTGGTGGTCATGTCCGGCTCCTCGTCCGCCTTTGACTCGATCCAAGTATACCCTCGGGGGGTATGTCGTCGTGCTCCGTCAGGTATACCCCCACCCCCTATTTGAATGCAAGCGGATCCAGGGCTTGACTTCATACCCCTGGGGGGTATCTTCGGGGTCATGAATACGACAGTG
Organism: Streptomyces boninensis; assembly: GCF_048572725.1. Classification (NCBI taxonomy): domain Bacteria; kingdom Bacillati; phylum Actinomycetota; class Actinomycetes; order Kitasatosporales; family Streptomycetaceae; genus Streptomyces; species Streptomyces boninensis. The sequence continues at coordinate 1,655,520 of NZ_CP183837.1, read as the reverse complement.
AAGATCGCCGTTTTCGCCGGATCGCTCGCAGCGGCCTTCGGGGGCGCGTACGGGGTGGGGCAGGCCGTCCAGCCCGTGGACGCGGAGCCGAAGCACAAGGAGGCGCACGACATGAAGGAGCAGCCGGAGAAGTCCGGCGGTCACGGAGGGCATGGCGCGGCCGCCGCCGACACCGCGCCCGGCGGGCTCGCGGTCTCCGAGGGCGGGTACACCCTCGACCTCGAGACCCGCAGCCTCGACGCGGGCAAGCAGCAGGAGCTGCGCTTCGCCGTCCGCGGCGAGGACGGCCGGCCGCTCAAGGCGTACGCGAAGGAGCACGAGAAGGAGCTGCACCTGATCCTCGCGGCCCGCGACTTCTCGACCTACCGGCACCTGCACCCGACCCGCGCCGCCGACGGCACCTGGTCGACGCCGGTGAAGCTGCCGAAGGCGGGGGATTACCGCGTCTTCGCCGACTTCAAGCCCGACAAGAAGGGCGCGGAGGGGCTGACGCTCGGCGCCGACCTGGCCGTCGGGGGCACGTACCGCCCGGCCGCGATCCCGAAGCAGTCGGCGACCGCCAACGTCGACGGGTACACCGTCAAGCTCGACGGCACGCTCACCCCCGGCGCGGGCGCGGAGCTCAAGCTGAACGTGGAGAAGAACGGCAAGCCGGTCACCAACCTGCAGCCGTACCTCGGCGCCTACGGCCACCTCGTCGCCCTGCGGGCGGGGGACCTCGCGTACCTGCACGTGCACCCGAACGGCGAGCCGGGCGACGGCAAGACCAAGCCGGGCCCGGAGATCTCCTTCACGGCCACCGCGCCGAGCAGCGGGACGTACCGCCTCTACCTCGACTTCAAGCACGAGGGCGAGGTCCGGACCGCGGCCTTCACCGTGAAGGCGGGGGAGCGGGCCGCGGACGGCGGTGAGAAGGCCGAGGGGCACACTGATGGGCATGGTCACTGACACCGCCCTCGTCCGTCGTCCAGGACCGCGCCTCGCCGACGGCCTCGTCACCCACATCGACCGCAAGCCCGTCGATACGGACCTGGCCCTGCGGCAGTGGGAGGCCTACGTGGCCGCCCTCCAGGCGCACGGCTGGGAGACCGCCGAGGTGGCGGGGGCGGACGAGTGCCCGGACGCCGTCTTCGTCGAGGACGCCGTCGTGATGTTCCGTAACGTCGCGCTGATCACCCGGCCCGGCGCGGAGTCCCGGCGGGCGGAGACCGCGGCCGTCGAGGAGGCCGTCGCCGCGCTCGGCTGCCCGGTGGCCCGGATCGCCGCCCCCGGCACCCTCGACGGCGGCGATGTCCTCAAGATCGGCGACACCGTGTACGTCGGCCGCGGCGGGCGCACCAACGCCGAGGGGATCCGGCAGCTGGCTGCCGCCTTCGAACCCCTCGGCGCGCGAGTGGTGGCCGTGCCCGTCAGCAAGGTGCTGCACTTGAAGTCGGCGGTCACCGCGCTGCCGGACACGACCGTGATCGGCTATCCGCGGCTGGTGGACGACGCCGGGATCTTCCCGCGGTTCCGGCCGGTGCCGGAGGAGTCCGGGTCCCATGTGGTGCTGCTCGGCGGCAGGTCGCTGCTGATGGCGGCGTCGGCGCCGCGGAGCGCGGAGCTGTTCGTGGAGCTCGGGTACGAGCCGGTGACCGTGGACATCTCCGAGTTCGAGAAGCTCGAGGGCTGTGTGACCTGCCTGTCGGTGCGGTTGCGGGGACTGTCGGGGTAGACGCCGTCGCGGGCGAGGGCGATACGGGCCGAGGGCTCGAAGTCGCGTCGGCGCCGGGCGGTGGCCTTGGACCGCGGGCCGGCCAGCAGCGCCAGCACGCCGGCCGCGGCCGTCGTCAGGAAAGCGGCGCGCAGCCCGTACGCATCCGCCACCGCGCCCAGCGTCGCAGGCCCCGCGATCGTGCCCAGCGCCAGGAACGCCACCGTCGCGCTGAATCCCGTCGAAGGCCGCTCCGGGAAGACGTGATAGCTCCACACCGCCAGCAGCCCCGAGCCCGCCATGAACAGCGGCCCGTACAGGACGGCGGACACCACGACCGCGGGCAGTGCGCCCGGTGCGAGGCCGAGGAGCGCGACGGCGGTCGCCAGGCCGCCGAAGATCCCGGCGTGTACGCGGCGCAGTCCGTAGCGGCCGATGGCGTGTCCGGTGAGTGCGCCGCCGATGCCGGCGATGCCCATCAGGGTCCAGAACAGGGCGGCGGTGGCCTCGCTGCCCGTGCTGCCGCCCCGGCCCGACTGCACCGCGGCGACCGCGTACTGCCAGTAGACCGAGCCGACGATCCCGTACGCGACGGCGGTGGCGTACAGCGGGACGGCCGGGCGGCGGGCGAACCAGCGGAGGCCGACGCGGGGTTGGGCGGTCTGCTGCTTCTTCGGACCGCCGCGGCCCGGCAGCACCCGCGCGTTGTACACGGTCACGGCGAGGGACAGCGCGGCGAACAGCAGCCACACCGCCCGCCATCCCGTGCCCTGCCCGAGCAGCGCCAGCGGGCCCGCGGTCACGACGCCGAAGGCGGTGCCGGTGGCGATGACGCCCATGGCGCGTTCCCGCCGTCCGGCGGGCACCATGCGGTCCACGGCGTCCGAGTACGGCGCCCAGGCCCAGCCCGCGGCCGTGCCCGCGAGGACCAGGCCCGCGGTCAGCTGGACCGGCTCCTGGGCGGTGGCCACCAGCGCCATGCCGCCGGTCGCGGAGGCGCCGCCGGCCAGCACCAGGGGGCGCGGGCCGAGGCGGGTGACGAGGGCGCCGACGGCGAGCAGCGCGAGGAGGTAGCCGACGTAGGTGGCGCTGCCGATGGCGCCGACGAGGGACATGGACAGGTCGAACTCCCGCCGCAGCTGCGGCTCGAAGAGCCCGTAGCCGTAGCGGGCGAGGCCGAAGGTGACGCCGATGGCGGCCGTGCCCGCGATCACGAGTGTGTTCTGCTGCTTCATGCCATCCATGGTCTGACCTGCGGCGATGTGAAACTACTGGCGTAAACGTCAGGATGCGCTAGATTTACGCCATGAGCATTCGCGTCGCCGTCGCCCTCCTCGACCCCACCTCCCTCTTCGAGTTCTCCATCCCGTGCCACGTCTTCGGCGGCCCGGGCGGAGGCGGTGGGACGGACCCGGGCACGGACTACGAGCTCGTCATCGCGGGCACCGCACCGAGTGGCGACGCACACCGCGGCCCCGCCGGGCTGGCCCTCACCACCGTCCACGGCCTCGAGGCGCTGCGCACCGCCGACACGATCGTCATCCCGGCCGGGATGTACGGCGAGTACGTCCCCCCGCCCGACCTGCTCGACGAGCTGCGCGCCGCCCACGCCAACGGCGCCCGCATCGCCTCGCTCTGCACGGGCGCGTACGTCCTGGCCGCCGCCGGCCTGCTGGACGGCCGCACGGCGGCGACTCACTGGCAGTACGCGGAGGGCCTGCGCCGTGACTACCCCCGGGTGCGGGTGGACGACCGCTCCCTCTACCGCGACGACGGCGACATCCTCACCAGCGCCGGCACGGCCGCCGGCATCGACCTGTGCCTGCACATCGTCCGTACGGACTTCGGCTCGGCGGCCGCCGCCGAGGTCGGCCGCCGCATGGTGGTCGCGCCGCACCGCGAGGGCGATCAGACGCAGTACGCGCAGCCGGCGCGGCCGCTGCCGACCCGCGCGCAGGGGCTGGGGCCCGTATTGGACTGGGCGGAGGCCCGGCTGCATGAGCCGCTCACCATCGCCGAGCTGGCGGGGCGGGCCGGGATGAGTCTGCGGACCTTCGGGCGGCGTTTCGCGGAGGAGGTCGGGACTACGCCGCTGCGGTGGCTGAATCAGCAGCGGGTGGCGCGGGCACGGGAGTTGCTGGAGACGACTGACTTGACGGTGGATGCGATTGCGGATCGGAGTGGGCTGGGGACGGCGGATGGGCTGCGGCAGCACTTCCACCGGGCGGTGGGGACTACACCGGCGGCTTATCGGCGGACGTTTCGGGGGGCGGCTTAGGGCCGCGGCTCAGGGGCGCGGTCTCAGGCCGCGTCCGGGCGTACTCCCCGTGGAGTACGGGAGGTGCCCGCGGCTGTACGACGTGGCGGGCGGGGGTGGTACGGGACCGTGGTTGCCATGGCGATCACCGGAGCTCAGCAGCGCATCGTGACCACACTCGAGGCACGCTGGAAAGCCGCGCGTCCCGTGGAGCGGGTGAGCTATGCCGTGGGCGAGCTGTTGGTGCTTGCCGGGGTGTTCCACTTCGGGGTGTTCCTGGTCGACGGCGGGGCTTGGGAGGGGCCGGTGTCGTGGCGGAAGCCGACGACGTTCGGGCTGTCCTTTGGGCTGACGCTGATCTCGGTGGCTTGGGTGACGTCGTATCTGCGGATTCCGGAGCGGGCGCGGGCGTGGCTGCTCGGGGTCTTCGCGGTGGATTGTGTGGTGGAGGTCGGGGGGATCACGCTGCAGGCGTGGCGGGGAGTGCCGTCGCACTTCAATCGGGAGACGGCTTTCAACTCGGCGGTTGCGACTGTGCTCGCCGTTGGGGGTGCGGTGCTGGTGGCGACGCTTGTGGCCTTCGCGGTGCGGGCGTTCCGGGGGAATCCGGAGCTCCCGGCGAGCATGCAGCTGGCGCAGCGGGCCGGGTGGGCGACGATGCTGGTTGCGCTGGGGTCGGGGGCGGCGATGATCGCGCGGGGGGTGGTGGCGACGAATACGGATGGGCAGCAGGCCGGGTATGACGTGGGTGGCTTCCTGAAGCTCGTGCACGGGGTGAGCATGCACGGGGTGTTGGTGCTGCCGGTGTTGGCTTGGGTGCTTGGGCGCTTGACCTGGTCAGAGGAGCGGCGCGTGCGCGTCGTCGCGGTCGCGACCGGGGTTTATGGGGTGGCGATTGTGGGGGCGCTGGTGGTGTCGCTGGTGCGGGCGTGAGATGCCCCTGACCCGCCCCTTCCCGAAACTGGGGGGATTCGCCCCCAGGCCCCCCGGTCCGCGCTTCGCGCGGTTATCGCGCCTGCGGCGCTCGTCCTCAAACGCCGGACGGGCTTGTAATGAGCGTCAGGTGGCCGCCCAAAGGGCGCCCCCTTACCGCCACCGGGCGCAGCCCGCCCGGCAGGCCCACCGTCGCGCGCAAGCTGCTCGCCTGCCGGCGTGCTCGCTCCGCGGCGACCGCCGCGTCCGCCCCGCCCTCCGCCGCGTGGACGTCGGCCAGCACGTCCAGCGTCCGCGCCGTCCAGTACGGCGAGTCCAGCTGGCGCCAGATCGACAGCGACCGCTGCACCGCCGCCAGCGCCTCTCCCCGCCGAGCGGGGCCAGCGTGCAGCCACAAGTCCGCCTGCGCGCGCAGCGTGAGTGCCTCGCCGAAGCGTTCGCCGAAGCGGCGGTACGCCGACAGGCACTCGGCCAGCGTGGCGTCTGCTCGCGCCGCGTCGCCGCCCACGTCGTCCAGGTGGCCGAGCCATTGCAGGGCGTGGATCTCGCCGACCCGGTTGCCCTGCTCGCTCGCCAGGACCAGCGCGGTCTCCAGATGGCGGCGGGAGGCGTCCAAGTCGCCGGCCGCCAGGGCCGCCAGGCCGAGGCAGCGTTCCGCCGCGTACTCGCCCATCGTGTAGCCGTCCGTCCGCGACAGCGACAGCGCGCGGCCGAACTCCCGCCGTGCCGCCGTCGCCTCGCCGCGCTCCAGCAGCACCGTGCCCAGGCCGCCGTGCGCGTACGCCGCCGCCCGCGGGTTGTCCGCCGCCCGCGCCGCCGCGATGCCGCGGTCGAGGCAGGCGGCGGCCTCGCCGTAGCGGCCGCGCAGCCGCAGCAGCACGCCGAGGCCTGCCGCCGCCGCGCCCTCGCCCGGCTCCGGGCGGCCGCGCGAGGCGTACGCGCGCAAGGAGCGCTTGAAGGACGCGACCGCCTCGCCGTACCTGTCCTGGACCGTCAGCAGCTCGCCCAGACTGCGGTGCATCACCGCCTCGCCGAGCAGGTCGCCGGAGGCGGTCGCCGCCGTCAAGCCCGTCTCGTGGGTGTCGCGCCAGTCGTCGAAGTGGGCGGCGGACTCGAGGTAGTTGGCGAGGGTCGCCGCCAGGCGCCAGGCCAGGTCGGGTGGGGCCTGGCGGACCAGGGCGCAGAGGGTGGTGCGTTCCGCGTCGAGCCAGTCCTGCGGGGCCGCCCGGACCCGGTCCCGTACGTCCGCCGGTGGCGCCCATGCGTACGCGCCGTCCGGCACCGGGCCCGCGAAGCCCGCCGCGAGCGCGGTGTCGGCCGAGCGCGCCAGGTCCAGGTACGCCGCGCAGACGCGCCGCACCGCCGCCGCCCGGCAGGCGGCCGGGTCCTCCGCCGCCGCCTGCTCGTGTGCGTACAGCCGCACCAGGTCGTGCAGGCGGAAGCGGGGCTCGCCGCTGGGGTCGGTCGCGGCGACCTCCACCAGGTGGTTGTCGAGCAGCGCGTCCAGGGCGCGTTCGCCGTCGTCGTACGGGCCGTCCAGCAGCGCGCCCACCACCCAGCCGGGGAGGGTCGGGGCGTCCAGGAGGCCGAGGAGGCGCAGGGCGCGGCGGGATTCGGGGGGTAGCGCCTCGTACGACAGGGAGACGCTCGCGCGGACCTCCAGGTCGCCGGCCACCAGCTCGTCCAGGCGGCGGCGTTCGTCGGCCAGCGCGTCGGCGAGGCGGGCGGCGGACAGGTGCGGGCGGGTGGCGAGGCGGGCGCCTGCGATGCGGAGGGCGAGGGGGAGGTGGCCGCATTGGCGGGTGATGCGGGCGGCTGCCGTGGCGTCCCTTCGCGTACGGTCGTCGCCCACCGCCCGCGCCAGGAGGGCTAGGGCCTCCGGCTCGGGGAGCAGGCCGAGGCCGACGCGCAGGGCGCCCTCCAGGCCTGCCAGGCCGCCGCGGCTGGTGATCAGGACCGCGCTGTCGCCCGTTCCGGGGAGTAGGGGGCGGAGCTGGCGTTCGCTGACCGCGTTGTCCAGGACGACCAGGGCGCGGCGGTCCGCGAGTTCGGCGCGGTAGCGGCGGGCCCGCTCGTCGGGGGTGGCGGGCAGTGCGGCACCCGTTACGCCAAGGGTTTTCAAAAGTGCTGCCAGAACCTCGCCGGGGTCCAAGGGCTGGCCGGTGGAGGAGCGGAGGTCGGCGTATAGCTGGCCGTCGGGGAAGGACTCGCGCAGGAGGTGGGCGGCGTGGACGGCGAAGGAGGATTTGCCTGATCCTGCGACGCCGGTGACCACCACCATGCGGGGGGCGTCCGTCGGCTCGGCGCCCAGGAGGGCCAGGACCGTGGTGAGCTGTTTGCGGCGGCCCGTGAAGTCCGGTACTCGAGCCGGCAGTTGGCACCCGACCGCGCGACTCGGGCGGTCCGGCGGCGGCTCGCCGCCCAGGACCGTCCTGTACACCTCGCGCAGCTCGTCGCCCGGTTCCACGCCGAGCTCGTCCAGGAGGGTGCGGCGGGCCGTCGCGTACGCCTGGAGGGCGTCGGAGCGGCGGCCCGAGCGGTGCAGGGCGAGCATCAGCTTTGCCCACAGCGGCTCGCGGAGGGGCTGTTCCGCGAGGAGGGTGTGGAGTTCGCCGGCCAGTTCCTCGTGCCGCCCGGCCGCCAGCTTGGCGTCGGCCAGGTCCTGCCAGGCGGCCAGGCGGCTCTCCTCCATGCGGGCGGCCTCGGCGAGCACGGATGGGGTAGGGGGTACGTCCGCCAGCGCGCGGCCGCGCCACAGGTCGAGAGCCCGGGTGAGGGCGTCCACCGCGGCGTCGGGGCGGCGGTCGGCCAGGGCGGTGCGGCCGGTGCAGGCGAGGTCGGCGAAGTGTTCGGCGTCCAGGGCGCCGGGGGCTACGGCGAGTTCGTAGCCCCCGGGGCGGGTGAGGAGGGTGCCGCTTTCCGGGGTGTCGTCGTCGCTGCCGATGGCGCGGCGCAGGCGGTGCACGTACACCTGTAGCGACTTGGCGGCCGACGGCGGCACCCGCTCGCCCCACAGCTCGGTGATGAGGGCGTCGGCGGAGACGAACCGGTTGGCGTGGATGAGGAGATGGCCGAGGAGCGCGCGCTGCTTGGCGGCGGGGAGCGGGGACCAGGCGGTGCCGTTGTACACATCGATCCGGCCCAATATGCGGTAGCGCACCACCCATACACCCCCGACGAATAAGTCCGCCCTGGTCAGGGCGATTTCGTGGACTAGTCCAGTGGTCCGGAGTGCCACCATCCAGCCGCAGAAGTGCCCATGTCAACCCGTGCAACCGCGGCGCAACCGGCGCGCTGCACCCCTGTCGTACACACGTCACCGTCCGTACCCCCACCCCCGGGAGCTGCAGATGCGACGACGACCAAGACCGATCTGGGCGGCCGCGGCCGCCGCCCTCGCCACGCTCGCCGGTGCGCTGACCGGCGCCGCGCAGGCCGAGCCCGCCGCGGACGGCACCCGCACCGTCGCCTATCACGGCTACGAGATCCAGGTCCCGGCCGGCTGGCGCGTCGTGGAACTCGCCGAAGACCCGGACGCCTGCATCCGCTTCGACCGGCCCGCCGTCTACCTCGGCAAGCCGTCCGCCGCCCCCGACTGCGCCGCCGACCTCGTCGGCCGCACCGCGGGCATCGTCGTGCAGCCGCTCGACAAGGACGCGGCGGCCCGCACCTCGTCCGCCACCGCCCGCGCCGCCGCCGGCACCGCGACGGCGCCGAAGGCGGCCTCGTACAACGGGAACGTCCAGGTCGCCGTCGAGGACGCGGGCGTGCTGGTCACCGTCGCGCACACGGCGGGCACGGAGGACGATGTGCGTACGGTGCTGGACTCGGCGAAGCTCACCGACGGGGCTGCCCCGGCACGGCTTGCGAAGCCCAAAGCCGCCCCGCTCGCCGACAACGGCCCGCAGCCCGGCGACTTCAAGGGCAAGGGCTTCGACGCCTGCACAGCCCCCTCCTCCTCGGCCATGAACGCCTGGACCGGCGCCTCCCCGTACCGCGCCGTCGGCGTCTACATCAGCGGCGGGCTGCGCGCCTGCGACCAGCCGAACCTCACCGCGAGCTGGGTGTCCACCCAGGTCACGCGGGGCTGGCGGATGATCCCCATCGACGTGGGCCGGCAGGCGCCCTGCACCGACTACCGCAGCAAGATCTCGACCGACAAGGCCACCGCCAAGGAGCAGGGCCGCAGCGCCGCGAACTCCTCGGCCACCGTCGCCCAGGGCCTCGGCATCCCGCCCGGCTCCGCGATCTACAGCGACATCGAGGGCTACACCCCGAGCAGCAGCTGCACCGCCGCCGTCCTGTCGTACCTCTCCGGCTGGACCGAGGCGCTGCACGCCAAGGGCTATCTCTCCGGCTTCTACTCCTCGGCCTCGTCCGGCATCCGCGACGCGGGCAACAACTACGGCAACTCGGCGTACACCCGCGTCGACCACATCTGGTTCGCCTGGTGGAACAACGCGGCCGACACCAACACCGGCTCGTACGTCTCCGCCGACAAGTGGGCGAACCACCAGCGCATCCACCAGTACGCGGGCGAGGTCGCCGAGACCTGGGGCGGCGTGCGCATCGGCGGCATCGACCGCAACTACCTCGACGTCGGCAACGGCACCGCGCCACCGGTCACCTGCGCCACCGCGAACCTGAGCTTCAACGCGTACTCGACCCTCAAGGAGGGCTCGACCGGCGACCAGGTCAAGGCCGCGCAATGCCTGCTCAAGGCGGCCGGGCACGACCCCCTCGGCGGCAAGGACACCCCGACCGGCACCTTCGACGCGGCGATGACCACCGCCACCAAGGCCTACCAGACGTCCAAAGGCCAGACCGCCGACGGCGTCATCGGCAAGAAGACGTGGACGGCGCTGCTGGCCCGCGGCTCCACGCCCACCGTGCAGAACGGCTCCACCGGCGAGGCCGTGCTGCGGCTGCAGCGGGCGCTGACCGCGGCGCTCGGCCGCACCGTCGGCATCGACGGGATCTTCGGGTCCGGCACGGAGCAGGCGGTCAAGGACTACCAGTCGTCCCGCGGGCTTTCCGCGGACGGCATCGTCGGCGCCAACACTTGGGCGGCCTTGCAGGCCGGGAAGTGAGGAGTATGAGGATGAAGCACAAGAATCTCTTCCGGCTCGGCGGGCTGCTCGCCGCCGTCGCCGCGCTGCTCTTCGGCCTGATCCAGCCCGCCCAGTCGTACGCCTCGGCCTTCTTCCCGACGCAGAGCGCGGGCGACCGGGGCAGCGATGTGCTGGCCATCCAGCACCTGCTGGCGGCGAAGGGCAAGACCGTCCCGGCGGACGGGGTCTTCGGGTCGAGCACGACGACGGCGGTGAAGGAGTTCCAGCAGGCCAGCAGCATCGGCGTGGACGGCATCGTCGGGCCCAACACCTGGGGCAAGCTGACCCCGCAGATCAAGGAGGGCGCGACCGGCCCGGCAGTGAAAGCCGTCCAGTCCCAGCTGAACGCGAAACGGAACGCGGGCCTGACCGTCGACGGCACCTTCAACGCCACGACGACCGCGGCGGTGAAGTCGTACCAGAGCCACGCCGGGATCGGCGCCGACGGCATCGTCGGCCCGACCACCTGGAAGAACCTTCTCTGGCACTACGAGAAGGCCGACTTCGCCGGCTCGCTCTGCGACGTCGACCCGGACGGCAACACCAGCGCCAACTGGGGCACCGCCGCCGCGATCGCCGAACTGGAGGAGGCGGCCAAGAACTTCGGCTCCTCCGGCAACGGCGAGATCCCGGTCGGCGACGCCTCCTTCGAGCACGGCGGCGACATCGCCGGGCACGCCAGCCACGAGGTCGGCCTCGACATCGACCTGTGGCCGGTGCGCACCGACTCGGCGCAGTGCACCGGCTCCCGCATCACCTGGCGGTCCGCGGCCTACGACCGGGCGGCGACACGGGAGCTGGTGAAGGCGCTGCGGGCTGCCGCGCCCGGGCACATCAGGTACGTCTGGTTCAACGACCCCACGCTGATCAACGAGGGTCTGACCAGCTCGTACACCGGGCACGACAACCACCTGCACATCCGCTACTGCGAGAAGGTGCATCCCAACTCGCTGTACACCTGCTGATCCCGCACTGATCAGGCGCGGTGCCGGCCGCCCATCGTGCGCTTGCGCACGGCGTTGAACAGGGCGGCCGCACCGAGCGCGAGGGCGGCGGCGCCACCCAGGGCGTACGGGGCGGCGCTGCTCTCGCTGTCGCCGCCGGTCTCAGCGAGGGCGGGGCTGTCCGACGGCTCGGCGGCGGCCGCGTCCTTCGCGCCGCCCTTCGCCTCGGGGGCGTTGGCGGCGGGGGAGCTCGCCGGGGCCTCGCTGTGGTCGCCGTGGTCGCCGTGCTCGCTGTGGTCCACGGTGGACTTCGCGGCGTCCTCCTTGACCTTCTCGTCGCTCGGCGCGGCGGGTGCGGCGGCGCCACTGTCCTTGCCGAAGACCACGTCGGAGCAGGAGTAGAAGGCCTCGGGGCTGTCCGAGCGCTGCCAGATCGCGTAGATCAGGTGCCGGCCCGAGCGCTCCGGGATCTTGCCGTCGAAGGTGTACGTGCCGTTGCTCAGCTTCGGGTCGGTGGCCGAGGCGAAGGGCTTGGCCTCCAGGTCCGACCACTTCAGCGGCTTGGCCGGGTCGTACGACTCCTTGGTGATGTACAGGTCGAAGGTGCCCTTGTGCGGGGCGGTGCCCTTGTACTTGAAGGTGTGCTGCCCGGAGCTCATCTTCGTCGCCGACCAGTCGGCGCGCGGCAGGTCGAGCCCGGCGAAGTTCTTGTCGCCGCCGCTGCACAGCTGGCCGTCCGGGATCTTCTCCTTGGACTTGCCGCCGGCCTCGCCGTCGCGGACGCCGTTCCAGTCGTAGAAGGCCTGCGCGCCGCTCTTGGCGACCGCGGCCTTGCAGGCGGCGGACTTGGGGGACTCCGGGCCTTCCGCGTAGCAGCCGTAGACCCGGCTGATCGGGTCCTGCATGGAGCCGTGGGCGGCGGCCGGGGTGGCGGCGAGCGTGCCGAAGGCTATCGGCGCGGCGGTCGCGGCGGTGATCGCGGCGACGCGCTTCGTCAGGCGCTTGGAGCGGACAGTCATCGTGTGGTTCTCCCTGCGGGTGGGGGTCCGTCGTGCGGACGCGGCGGCCCTGGCCCCTCCCGGTGCCGCCCCCCGGGCCCGGCGCCGGACGGCGCCAGGGCACCGCGTCGGCCACGCACGCTAGACCCTCATGGGGGGCGGAAACCGCAGGGAGAACGGGGTGAGGGAGATCCTTAGGGTTCAGTTAAGGACCGGATCGGCCTCAGTTACGGATGTGGCGGAAGATGCCGTAGCAGAAGCCTGGGACGGCGATTTCGCTACCGGCGAGTACGGCTCCGGAGACGAGCACGGGCTCGGCGCCTTCCCACCCCGGGACGCTCGTCGAGGCCGCCTCCCGGCGCGGGTTGACCGCGACGAGATAGCGATCGCCGCGTACGTACACGAAGGGGTACGCGTCGTGCAGAACGCGCACGTCGGACAGCGCGCCCAACTCCGGCGTGGACTTGCGCAGCTCGATCAGCCGGCGCACCTGGTGCAGCACCGAGCCCTCGTCCGCGCGCTGAGCGGCGACGTCCGGGCGGCCGGGGGCGGGGTCGAGCGGCAGGTAGAAGTCCTCGGGCGGCGCCGAGGAGAAGCCCGCGCCCGGGGTGGCGTCCCACTGCATCGGGGTGCGGGAGCCGGCCCGGTTGTAGCGCGGGCCGAGGACGCTGCCCTCCTTGTCGGGCAGGTCCGGTACGTACCGCATGCCGATCTCGTCGCCGTAATAGATCGCGGGCAGCGTCGGCCAGGTCAGCTGGAAGGCAAAGGCGGCGGGGAGTTGCTCGGCGGTGCGGGGGCCGCAGGCCAGCCGGGAGAAGTCGTGGTTGGAGGTCGGCAGCACGAGATGCTCGGGTCCGACCGCGGCGGCGGCCGCCTGCCAGGCCTCGTGGAAGACGCGCGGTGAGCCCTTGCCCTCGGCGTCGAAGAAGCAGTCGATGGGGTCCCAGGTGTCGTCGACCGTGCCGGTGAGGTTGTTCCAGAGGGAGCGCATGGCGCGGCCCCTGGTCGGGCCGCCGAAGTGCAGGAAGAAGTCGGCGTGGAAGCCGCCCGGGACGCTCACCTCGGGGTGGCCCCACTCGGACAGCAGGATCGCGTCGGGGTGTTCGGCGTCCAGGCGGGCGCGCAGCTCCTGCCAGAGCTTGACCGTCTCCGCCTTCTCCGGATCGTCCTTGACCAGCGACGCCGCCATGTCGACGCGGAAGCCGGAGACGCCGAGGCGGAGCCAGTGGTCCATGATCTGGAAGAGCGCGTCGCGGTTGGCGCGGGGGCCTGGCGCGTCGACCGGGAGGCGCCATGGTTCGGCCGGGTCCATGCGGGCGTAGCCGAAGTTGAGGGCGGGCTGGGAGTCGAAGAAGTTGCGCTGGTACGAGCCGGGGCGGGGGCCGGGGGAGGGGACCCAGCCGTCGCCGAGGTCCGCCGCGGCGGCCTCGGCCCAGATGTACCGGTCGGCGGCGGGGTCCGCCCCGCCGGCGGCTTCGGCAGTGAACCACGGGTGCTGGTCGGAGGTGTGCCCCGCCACCAGGTCGAGCAGCACGCGGATGCCGTGCCGCCCGGCCGCGTCGACGAGCTTGGCCAGGTCGTCGTTGGTGCCGTAACGCGGGGCGACGGTGAGGTAGTCGGCGACGTCGTAGCCCGCGTCGCGGAAGGGGGAGGCGAAGCAGGGGTTCAGCCAGACGGTGTTCACGCCCAGCCAGGCGAGGTGGTCGAGCCGGGACTCGATGCCGGCGAAGTCGCCGATGCCGTCGCCGTCGGAGTCGGCGAAGGACTGCGGATAGATCTGGTAGAAGACGGCGTCGGCGAGCCAGGCGGGAGAAGTCATCGAGGGGGCCTTTCCGGGTGGGGCGGGTCGCGTCTCGTCTCGTGCCCATTGCGTGCTGCGTGTGCTGCCCACCCAGTCTCGCCGGGCACCTCAGGAATTGGTGGCCAGTTCGCGTACGCAGGTCCACTCCGAGCCCGCGGGCCGGTAGCCGAGCCAGGTGTTGACGGCCAGCATCGGGGCGTTGGAGGACTCGTTGCCGGTGTGGGCCTTGGTGATGCCCTGAGCGCGGGCCCGGTGGAGGGAGTCGTTCTTGACCAGCTTGGCCAGGCCGCGGCCGCGGTGCGGGCGGCGGCAGCCGGTGCCGCCGGACATGTAGCGGCCGTGGCCGTCGGTGAACACGAGCGTGAAGGCGAGCACTTCGCCGCTGTCCGCGACGGCGATGGTGGTCAGGTCCCGGTCCAGCATGGGGTTGCGCCAGGCGTTCAGCAGCCATGTGTCGTAGACGAGATGGTCGAGGGTGATGTCGCCGGGCTCGTCCTGCACGGTCTCGGCATCCGCCTCGTACAGGGGGTGCGGGTCGTCACCGAGGACTGCCGCGGGGTGCACGGTGACGCCTGGCGGCGTTGGCTCGAGCGGGGGGAGTGCGGCGGTCGTGAGGTCGAGGCCGAGGAAGTGGCTGCGGCGGGTGCGTCGGTAGCCGTGCCGCTCGGCGAAGGCGAGGGCGGCGGGGTCGTCGTCGGTGTACGCGTACACGGAGGTGGCGCCGACGGTGGTGAGGTGCTTCTCGGCCTCCGCGACCAGGGCGGAACCGGCGCCGCGGCGGCGGAAGTCCGGATGCACATGGACGTCGGCCAGGCCCTGGCCGGGGGTGCTGGACTCGTTCTCCAGGTGGGCGGGCACCTCGCCGACGACCCGGCCGTCGAGCTCGGCCACGAGCAGGCGCAGCCGCATGGCCTCCGGCGCGATGCGCCAGCGCCACAGGACGCCCGCCGCGGTGGTGACCATGAAGGGCACGGCGGCGCGTCGGACGTCGGCGACGGCGGGGGCGTCTTCGGGGCGGAAATCGCGGATTTGGAGGGCCATGGGCGGGAGGGTATGGGGGCGGGGTGGGTGGGTGCACGTGGATTTGTGGGGGCTGGTCGAGGGCTGGTCGGGGGCTGGTGGGGGGAGGTCGGGGGAGGTCGGGGCGTCTCGGGGTGTGGATAGTTGCGCCCGATTGCGCCGCGGGGGCGGTGGGGGTGGGGGTTGGGCCGTGTGGGCGGGGAGGGGCGCGGTGGGTGCGGCGACAATGGGGGCATGGCATTGAAGATCCGTATCGCCGCCGATGCGGCCGAGGCACCCTTCGAGCAGGTCCGGCGGCAGATCAGCGAACAGGCGCTGAGCGGCGCGCTCCCCGTCGGCCACAAGCTGCCGACGGTGCGCGGCCTCGCGGAGGAGCTGGGCCTCGCCGCGAATACGGTCGCCAAGGCGTATCGCGCGCTGGAGGCGGACGGGGTCATCGAGACGCGGGGCCGCCACGGCACGTTTGTCGCTGCCGCTGGGGACGCGGTTTCCCGCGAGGCGGCCGCGGCGGCACAGGCGTATGCGCAGCGCGCGCAGCACCTGGGCCTGGACCGCGCCGCAGCCCAGGCCGCGGTGGAGGAGGCCCTGCGAGCGGCGTACACCCGCTGACGCTCCGCCGCCCACCCGCCCGCCCGTTTCTGTCGGCGGCAGGAGGTGGGCGGGCGTTGGGAGGGGCACGCGGGGGAGGGCTACCCGCCGCTGGGGGCATCGTGCGCGGTGGTCCGGTGGTTGGGCGGCGCGGCGGCCCCGTGGTCGGGCGGTCGGGCGGCGCGGCGGCCCGGCGGTCGGGCGGTCCGGCGGCGCGGCGGTCGGGCGGTCCGGCGGTCCGGTGGTCGGGCGGCGCGGCGGTCCGGTGGTCGGCGGCGTGGCGGCCCCATGGTCCCGTGGCTCGGAGGCCCCGTGGCTCGGATGTCCCGTCCCGTTGGCCTGCTGCTTGCAGCAACGGGTGGGTGGGTGGGATCAGCCCGTCAGGGCGTTTCGCAGAGCAGGCACCAGGGCCGGCACCAGCACCGCGTTTGCCGCCTGGACCGGGATCCGTAGCGCTGAGCTCCGGCCGCAGGCCGGTACGTGGAGCCAGCCGTCCGTGGCCTCCAGCTCCGCCAGCTCCGGCCAGGTGAGCGACGCCGGCCTGAGGCGGCGGCCCGTGAAGCCGTGTAAGCCGGCCGCGGACAGGACCAGCCACTGCGCCGGGCAGACCGTCACCCGCTCGCCGTCCAGCACCCGCCCCGCCAGCTCCGCATAGAGTCGCGGCTCCACATGGCGGCGGGACAGCCGCGTCAAGCCCGACCACACCGGGTCCTGCTCCTGGTCCGCGCGCCACCGCTCCAGGTGGACCGCTATCTCCTCGCCCGCCCCGGTCACCGTGAAGTCCCACTGGCTGCCCGCGCCACTGCGGAAGAGGCCGTTCGCGACATACGTGCGCGTCACCCCGTACGCCACCGACTCCACCTCGGACCACGCCAGCCGCCGCCGGCCGTACGCGATCCCCTCCTCGTCCGCATGCAGCCGCCGACGGCGCAGCCCCACCTCGGCGTCGACGGCTGTGTCACCGGCACCGCTGAACCGTGCCTCCGCCATCGCGCGCACCGACCCCTCCCGTCGCATCCGCTGGACGGCGGCTCCGGGCAGAGACCCCCGTGCCCTGCCCGGTGCCGTCTTGCCATGAAGCCTGCTCGGCGCTTGGAACCGGGCGCAAGGCAGGGACGTCGATACGGGAAGGTGGAACGCCAATCCCGGCTATGACCAGCGGAGATGGGCGGTTCCTGGAATGCTGTACGGATCTCCGGTGGACGAGCGAACGAAAGAGGAACGCCGGTGGCGGGCGCGGAAGAGCAGGGCGACGAGCAGGACGGGGCGGACAGCGCGGCAGCGCACGGCGAGATTTTCGCGGCGCAGTTAAGAGCGCTGAAGGAGCGCAGCGGTCGGAGTTACGGAGCGCTGGCCGGGCGGCTGCACATGAGCGTGTCCACCCTGCACCGCTACTGCAACGGCGACGCCGTCCCGGCCGACTACGCCCCCGTGGAGCGCCTCGCCCGCCTCTGCGGCGCCACCGACGACGAACTCGTCGAACTGCACCGGCGCTGGCTGCGCGCCGACGCCGCCCGACGCCGGCCAGGAGGCGGCCGCCGCACCACCGCCGCGGCACGGACGCCGGCCTGGGCGAAGGACGCGACAGCCGCGAAGGGCGCCACCGCGACGAATGGCGCGGGCGCCAAGCCCAGTCCCATAGCCAAGCCCACCCCCGTCACCGACCCCACCGACGACGGCACCCCACCCCCCTGGCTCGTCCGCCATCGCACCATCATCTGGCCCGCCGTGGCCGCCGCCGCCCTCGTCCTCGCGCTGGTCGCCACCGCCGTCTTCGCGCCGCCCCACGACGAGCGAGCCGGCGCGCGCGGCGACGGTTCAGTAGGCGCGCCGCGGCAGGACGGCGGCGCGTACGGCGAAGGGAAGCCGGGTGGCGGCGGGAAGAATCCGTACGCCTCGCCGCACAGCAGCGGCGCCGGCACGCCCGCGGACGAGCGCGACAAGAGCGCATCGCCGGGCGCGGCCGACCGCGAGGGCAGCGGCGGCGGCTCCAAGGACGCGGGCGCCGGAGGCGACGGCAGCGGCGGCGACGGCACCGAGCAGGCCACCCCGCTCGCCGCCACCACCCGCTCGCACGTCTGGGATTACGGCTGCAATCACACCTACCTCGTCGACAAGTCCCCCTCATCCGTGCCCCCGCCCCCCGTCCAGCAGGACGCCGCCTCCTGGGCGAACAGCCTCGCCGCCGTGCACGGCGGCAACACCACCGTCGAGACCACCCTGGAGCCCAGCGGCTCCGCCCCCGTCGTCGTGGAGTCGGTCAACGTCCGCGTCGCGGGCCGTACGGCACCCGCGAAGCTGCCCGCCTTCGAGATGAGCAACGGCTGCGGCGGCCTGGTCAGCGAGGCGTACTTCAAGGTGAACCTCGACGCCAACCGGCCCGTCCCGCAGCCCGTCAACGGCTACGACGGCAAACGCAAGGTGCCGCCCGCCGAACTGCCCTACCAGGTCACCGAAAAGTCCCCGCTGGCGCTGCGGGTGCGCGCCGACACCAGCGCGTACGACGCCCGCTGGTACCTGGAGGTCGAGTGGACCAGCGGCGGACGGAGCGGCACGACCCGCATCGATGACGCGGGCCGGCCGTTCCGTACGAGCAGCACCAAGGGGCTGAAGCGCTACGGATATGCGCTGGAGGAGCGGCGCTGGGTGAGCGACTGAGCCGGCGGGCTCGGCGGGCTTACAGGTACAGCCCCGACCGATCCTGCTCCGGCACCGTCGCCACCCCCGGCGACGTGCCGCGCCGCAGCGCGTACAGCTCCGCCAGCGACGCGCCCTCGCGCCCCACGCCCTCGTCCGTGCCGAGCCACTCGACCGCCTCGGGGCGGGTCAGGTTCCCCACCTCGATGCGGGCCAGGCAGCGGCCCGGGCGGACCACGGCTGGGTGCAGCCGCTCCAGGTCCTCGTTGGTCGTGACGCCGACGAGCACGTTGCGCCCCTGCCCCAGCAGGCCGTCGGTGAGGTTCAGCAGCCGGGACAGCGCCTGGCCCGCGGCGTGTTTGGCCTCGCCGCGGATCAGCTCGTCGCAGTCCTCCAGGAGCAGCAGCCGCCAGCGGGACTTGCCGGAGCCCGCCGGGTCGTCCTCGCCGATGGCGATGTCCATCAGATAGCCGACGTCGTTGAAGAGCCGCTCCGGGTCCAGCACGCAGTCCACCTGGCACCAGTCCCGCCACGAGCGGGCGAGGGTGCGCAGCGCCGAGGTCTTGCCCGTGCCCGGCGGGCCGTGGAGCAGCAGCAGCCGGCCGCCGATGTCGTCCGGGGTCAGCTTCATCAGCCGGTCCATGGCGGTGGCGACGGGGGCGGTGTAGTTCGTACGGACCTCGTCCCATGCCGCGGCCGAGATCTTGCGCGTGGTGCGGCGCGGGCCGTGCCGGCCCGGCGAGACGTACCAGAACCCCATCGACACGTGGTCGGGCTGCGGCGCCGGCTCGTCCGCGGCGCCGTCGGTGGCCTGGGCGAGGACCTGCTCGGCGAGTTCGTCGGTGACCGCGGTGACGGTGACGTCCGCGCCCTGCTGCCAGCGGGAGACCAGCACCGTATAGCCGACGCCCTCGGCGAGGGTGGAGCCGCAGCGGTTCGCGTCCCTGGCCGCGCGCAGCACGACGGCGCCGGGCGGCAGCAGCCCGGCGTCCTTCTTGACCCGGTCGATGGTGCGGGTGCGGGAGTACGGCTGCTCGCCGGTGGCGAATCTGCCCAGGAACAGTGCGTCGACGACGTCGACGGTGGAGTCGCTGTCGTCGATGTTCAGCCGGATGTCGAGGGCATCCTCGGCTGGGGTGACGTCATCGTGGACGGGGGCATTGAGGGCAGGCCTGTCGACGGGCAGGAGGATCCTCCTCGCTTCGGTACGGCGCTCGGCACACATGCCGCCCATGGTCCGGTACGGAACCCGCTTGCGCACACAGGTTTTTCCGGGCGTGTCTCAGCGGGTGTCCCGTACCTTGCGTGCTGCCTGGCGGCCGCGGCGGATCAGCGCGTAGCCGCGGGTAAGTGCGCGGTCGGTGGCCACGTCGCGTAGCTGGGGGCGGCTGGATACCGCCCGCTCGAAGGCGTCGAGGGTGGTGTTTCTGCGGACGGTGAAGCGGCGGAGGGCGTATGGGCCCTGGCTGGGCTTGGCGAGGTCGTTCTCGACGGCGAGTGCCTGGGTGAAGCCGGCGGCCCTGACCGCCTGGCGGACGCGGCGGTCGGAGTAGCCGTACGGGTACGCGAACGACACCGGCGTGGTGCCGGTCTCCGCGGCGATGATCTCGCGGCAGACGCGCAGCTCGAAGCGCAGCCGCTGGTCGGCGATCTGGTCGAGCTGCGGGTGGGTATGGCTGTGCCCGCCGATCTCGACGCCGGCGCCCGCGAGCTCCCGCAGCTGCGGCCAGCCAAGCATCGCGTCGGGTGCGCCGCCGGTCTCGTACGGGCCGCAGAGCCAGCCGGTGGCGGCGAACAGGGTGGCCGGGAAGCCGTACTTGGCGAGGAGGGGGAGGGCGTGGCGGTGCACGCCGGCGTATCCGTCGTCGAAGGTGATGACGACGGGCTTGTTGGGGAGCGGGTGGTTGTCGCGCCAGGCGGCGGCGAGGTCGGCGGTGCTGATCGGCGTGGCGCCGGCCGCGGCGATGACGTCGAGCTGCGCGGCGAAGTCGCGGGGCGCGACGCTTAGGCGGTGCGCGGCTGGGGCGGGTGTCTCGCATACCGCGTGGTACATGAGGATGGGGACTGGGGCGGTCACGCGGCGGCTCCGTCCGTGGTGACTTGTACCCACCCACCCGCCCGTTGCTGTCGCGGGTGGGAGAGCGGGCCGGGTAGCGCTGCTGCCTGCGGCATCGGGTGGGCGGGCTGAGTCGTCCGTTGCTGTCGCGGGAGGGACGGCCGTGTGTCAGTGTCGGGCAGCGGAGCTGCCGGGTGCCGCCCGAGGCGCCGCTCTCGTATTCCTGCTGCTGGCAGCAACGGGCGGGTGGGTGGGAAGCGCATTACGCCGCCTCACCCCTCGCGTCCTCGACGCTCACCAACGCCGGTGCCACGGGCACCTGCGGCGAGCGGCGCGCGCGCCACGTGCCGACCGCGTAGCCCTGGACCGCGGCCATCGCACCCGCGACGATCGCGCCCGCGCGACCCGCACCCGCGGCGCCGCGCAGCAGCGCAGCATCCCGTACCCCGCGCAACACCCCCGCGGGCAGCACCCGCGTCGCGTACGAGCGCTCCGCCGACAGGCCATCACCCGCGCCGACGCTCTGCGAGACGAGCGCCTTCGACAAGCCCTCCGCGTACGACCTGCGCACCAGATACCCGAAGCGCTCCCGGTCCGCCGACACCTTGTGATGGATCACCGCCGCATCGTCCATCAGGATGCGCGCCGAGGGCACCGTCTGCGTCAGGCGGATGCACATCTCCGTTTCCTCGCAGCCCAGCGGGCGCGCGTCGCCGTCCCGGCCGATGCCGGTGGCGAAGCCGCCCGCCGCCGTGAAGGACTCGCGGCGGAAGGCGGCGTTGCCGCCCATGACGTTGCGGACGCGGGCGCGGCCCGGTGGCACGCCGGTGTACGTGCAGCCGACCGTCCAGTCGAACTCCGCCGGGAACCACGACGGGCGCCGCCCCGACGCCCACACCGGCTCCGTACGCCCGCCGACCGCCCACACCCGCTCGTCGGAGCGGAAGGCGGCGGCGAAGCCGCGCAGCCAGCCGGGGTCGGCGACGGCGTCGTCGTCGAGGAAGGCGATGAACTCGCCGCCCGCCGCCGCGATGCCGGTGTTGCGCCCGGCGGAGAGCCCGCGGGGCCCCGCGTTCGCGAGCACCCGCACGGCAGACGGCTCACCACCTCGCACCGCCGGCCCATATCGCGCCGCCAGGCGCGCGAGCAGCGCCGGATTGTGGTCCACCACCACCAGCGTCTCCAGCGCCGGCAGCGACTGCCGCCGCACCGACTCGACGGCCGCCAGGATGTCCTCCCAGCGGTCCTCCGTATAGACGCAGATGACGACGGAGAAATCCGGCGCGGTGCCCGAGTCGCTCAAGACGCCCTCCGCGGCGCGGCTGCCGCCGCGGTGAGGGCCTCTGCCGGGCGGCCCTGCATGCGCAGCCGTCGCGAGCGCTTCTCGCGGAGGATGACGCGGAGCACCCGCAGGCCGTCGCGGACCGCGCGGAGGTTGCTGGTGCCGTGGATGCGCTTGAACTCCTTGCTCGGGATCTCCTGCACCTTCAGGCGCGCCTGGGCGACGCGGATGTTCATGAGGGTCTCGACCTCGAAGCCGTTGCAGTCGAGCGCCATGCCTTCGAGGCAGCGCTTCCAGAAGGCGTTGTAGCCGTAGCAGAGGTCGCTGTAGCGGGCCCCGAACTTGCGGTTGACCAGCGCCGTCAGCACCGCGTTGCCGAGCTTGCGGATGGGCGTCATGTCCTCGGTGTCGCCGCCCTCGGCGAAGCGCGAGCCCTTCGCGAAGTCGGCGCCGGCGACGAGGGCGGAGACGAAGGTGAGGATCTCCTCGCCGTCCGCGGAGCCGTCGGCGTCGATGCAGACGATGATGTCGCCGGTGGCCGCCTCGAAGCCGCTGATCAGCGCGGAGCCCTTGCCCTTGCCGACCTGCGGGACGATCTTTACGTCCGGGCGCAGCTCGCGCGCGACTTCGACGGTGCGGTCGGTGGAATTGCCGTCCACCAGGACGACCTCGTGAATCCACTCCGGCAGGCTCTTGAAGACATACGGAAGATTCGCCTCCTCATTCATCGCCGGTATCACGACGCTGACAGGCGGCGCTATGGCCAGGTGTAACGACACCGGGCGGTACATCTGGCGCACAGAAGTGCTCATGTGTGTTCCGGTCCCTCTCGTCCGGTGGGCCACCGCCCTGGCGGCCCGCGACTGTCCGGTTCGAAAGGGGGGTCCCCCGCCCTTGCTGACGCTGTTGTGGAACAGAGCGGGTTGTTTGCGCGGCCCGCGACGCGGCGCACCATGCGGCACACCCGAAGCGGCACCCCCCTGCCGCGCCTCACGAAGGCCGTCGTGCCCGGGTCGCGTAGTGCGCGGCTCCCTCCCCTGGGGCCGCACGGAACCCGTGACCATCGCGAGTGAATCTATGAAGTTGGTGACCAATGAGACGTGACAGCAAAGGGAATGGAAGCTTCCGATTTCTCTCCCGCTTCTATCCCTCGTCGCTATCACTGACGGGGACGCGGAAAGGCGCCGCCCAGTTCCGAATGGGCCGCGGGAAAATTGACAATATCCGCGCTATGGCGCGGAGTTGATCGTATAGCTGCCGCTCGGGCTCGGCTCCTTCTCGCAGGTGATCGTGAACGGCACATGATTGCCGCTGGCCGCCTTGGGCTTGCTGACCTCCAGGCCGACCCAGCCCTTGCGGGTGCCGTCGGGGACGAAGACGGTCTCGGTGTGGTTGACCGACTTCGACTTGCCGCCGCCGGCCGGGAAGGACAGCGTCTTCCAGTACGCGCCGATCCCGCTCCCGTCCTGGTTCACCCACCGGTACGTGACGGTGGCCGGGAGCCGCGTGACGGTGATCGTGCCGGTGAAGTACGGGGCGGCGGAGGCGGGCAGCGGGCAGGCGCCCTTGTAGGTGGTGCGGCTGCCGCTGACCGAGACCTTGACGGACTGCGGGGGCTGATGGTGCGTCTTCGTCGGGGACGGCGAGTCGTCGCCGGGTGAGCCGCTGGCGGTGGTGCCGCCGTCCTGGCCGCTCTCCCCGTTCCCGCCGCTCGCGTCGGCCTGCTTATCGTCGCCCTTGCCCTTGCCGGCCGTATCGCCGCCGCCCGAGCCCGCGCTGTCGCCGCCGCTGCTGCCGCCGGTGTCCTTGGGGTCGTCGTCATTGCCCAGGAGTGCGTACGCGATCCCGCCGCCCGCGATCGCGAGCGCCAGCAGGCCCGCGGCAAAGACGGCTCCCGCGCGGCGCCGCTTGGAGACGTCGGTGGTGGTGGTCGTGGAGCCGAAGCCGGTGGGGCCGGTGGCCGCGGATGCGGCCGATCCGGCGGCCGGGGTCCAGGGCTGCGGGCCGCCCGGCGGTGGCGGCGGCGGGGTGGCGTGTTCCGTCGGCGGCTGGCTCGGTGTCGTGACGACCTCGGTGGGCGTACGGGGCGTGCCGCCCGCGGCGATCAGCCGCAGCTGCCCCTCTGCCGCGTCGGGGCCGAGCCGCTGCGCCGGGTCCTTCTGCAGCAGCGCCTGGATGACCGGGCCGAGCGGGCCCGCGCGGGTCGCTGGCGGCAGCTCCTCGTCGACCACGGCGCGCAGCGTGGACAGCGGGGTGTCCTGGCGGAACGGCGAATTGCCCTGCACCGCCGCGTACATGGTCACGCCCAGCGACCACAGGTCGGACGCCGGACCCGGATTGCGGCCCAGCGCCCGCTCGGGGGCGAGGAATTCGGGGGAGCCGATCAGCTCCCCGGTCATGGTGATCGCGGAGCCGCCCTCGACGACGGCGATCCCGAAGTCGGTGAGCACCACCCGGCCGTCGTTGGCGACCAGGATGTTCCCCGGCTTCACGTCCCGGTGCAGTACCCCGGCCTCATGCGCGGCGCGCAGGGCGGCCAGTACCTCCGCGCCTACCTTGGCGGCGCGGGCCGGCGTGATGGGGCCCTCGCTGTCGAGGATGTCGGCGAACGAAAGGCCCTTGATCAGCTCCATGACGATCCACGGCCGGCCCTCGTCGGTGGCGACGTCGTAGACCGTGACGACATTGCGGTGCGAGATCCGGGCCGCGGCCCACGCCTCCCGCTCCAGGCGGGCGTACAGCCGCTGTACCTCGGAGTCCTCGAAGGCGACCGGAGCGCGCACCTCCTTCACCGCGACCTCGCGACCGAGCACCTCGTCCCTGGCCTGCCAGACGACCCCCATGCCGCCCCGGCCCAGCGCGCTGATCAGCCGGTATCTCCCGGCGACGACGCGGTCTTCACCCCCGGCCCCGGTCTCCGCGCTACTCATGGCGTCCCCCATCCCCCCGTGCAGCGGTCGATACTTCGACGCTAGCTCAACCCACCGCGGTTGCCGCCCCTTTGAGCAGCAGTCCACACCCGAGGGCGAAAACCAGCGCGGCGCTGCCGAGCGGGGCGGTACGGCGCAGGCGTGCGGGGATGAGGTGACGGTGGGAGCGGGTGAGCCGGTCCCCGATCCGTACGGCCGCGAACCCGGCCGCGGTGAGGGTGAGCGCGAGCCCCGCCCCGTACGCGATGACCAGCAGCAGCCCGAACCAGGCCCGGCCGAGCGCGCCGGCGCCGACGAGGACGACGACGGCGGAGGGGCTGGGCACGAGGCCGCCGGCGAAGCCGAGGAAGATCGCGGAGCGGAGGGAGGGGGGTGGGTCGTGATGGTGGTGATGGTGGGCGTGCGGGTGGTGGTGTGCGCGGTGCAGTTTGCGGCGTCGCCAGGCGCGGCCGACAAGGGCGGCGCCCGCCATCGTCACCAGGAGGCCGCTGGCGAGGCCGAGCCAGCCGAGCAGGGCGGGTGTCGCGGCGGATCCGGCCACGACGAGGCCGCCCAGCAGGAACACGCCCAGCGTGTGCGTCACCGTGACGGAGGCGCCGAGGGCGAGCACCGCACGCAGCGATCCGCGTCCGCCCGCGGTGGCGGCCGCCGCCATCAGCGTCTTGCCGTGGCCCGGCGCGAGGGCGTGCAGGGCGCCCAGGGCGATGGCGATGGCGAGGGCCAGGGCGGCGAAGCCGGGGGCGAGTTCGTGGCGGGCGACGAGGGAGGTCAGCGCGCCGGTCCAGCGGTCGGTGCCGCGGGGGAGGACGGCGGCGGCGGGGGGTGCGGTGTCGTCGCGGTCCGTGGAGAGGGCGGGGCCGCCGGGGGTGGCGTGGAGGGTGGCCTTGGTGCGCTGGGGTGGGGAGGAGAGCAGGTCGCGGGGGTAGGCGGTGAGGCGGCGGCTTACGGAGGCCTGGGGGACTGCCGACTTGGCGAGGGTGATGCGGTCGCCGCGGGCGGTGATCTCCCGCCAGCCGGGGCCGGTGGTGGCGTCGCCGGGGCGGTAGCGGATGGTGGTTCTGGCCTGGTCGATGGGGGTGGCGGCGCGCAGCCCGCATTCGACGCGGAGGGTGAACAGGCCCGCCTGGCCGGGGCGCACGCGGGCCCGGTGGCTGGTGGCCCGCACGGCGGTGTCGCTGCCGCCGACGGTGGCCTGTGCCGTACGGGCGGCGTCGGCGCAGCGCGCGGCGGACCAGCGGCGCAGCTCCGCGCGGCCGAGCTTGCCGTCGCCGTCGCGGTCGATGCGCGGCTCCGCCTGGCGGGCGGGGATCTCGGCGAGGTCCTCTACGTGGTCGACGCGGAGGCCGCCGGGGGCGGCGATGATGCCGTCGTATTGGCTGACGGTGAAGTTGCCGAGGGGGTGGGCGGAGGCGTGGGGGGCCGGGAGGAGGAGCAGAGTGCTGAGTGCGGCGCCCAGGAGCACCAGCCAGCGGGCGAGGCGGCGCCTGGCCGTGGGGCGTTGGTGACCGCCGAGGCGCGGCATCCTCATCGCAATCCCTCCAGTGCCTTGCGGGCGCGCGGTGCGTCCGTCGCCGAGAAGCCGGGGTTCCAGGTCAGTGCCTGCTTCAGGTGCTCTTGCGCCGGCTTGCGCAGGTCCAGGGCCTTCTCGATCGCGCCGCGGTGGTACGTGAAGGACGCCCAGCGGTAGCCCTGCGCGGTGGCGATCCGGGCGTAGCGCAGCGCCTCGCGGTCGCGGCCGCTGGTGTGCAGCGCCCAGGCCAGCGCGTCCGCGGTGTGTACCGTCTGCCGCCGGCCCCACTCGGCGCGGGCGGCGCGCAGCGCGACCTCCGGGTCGCCGTGGTCCGCTGCCGCTATGGCCGTGTCCAGGTCGGTGGCGACGCCGGCGGCCTTCGCCAGGGCTGCCCAGTCGCCGATCAGGCGGTATTGCTCGCGGGCGGCGCGGTCGCGGCCCTTGGACTCGTAGAGCTCGCCGAGGGCGGCCAGGTCCGAGGGCAGGGGGGCGCGGTGGACGACTTTGCGGAGGTCGCGTATCGCGGCGGCGGTGTCGCCGGTGGCGGCGCGGGTGCGGGCGCGGCCGGAGAGGGCCGCGAGGTTGTCGGGCTCGGCCTTGAGGGCAGCCGCGTAGTGGCGGCGGGCGGTGCGGTAGTCGCCCTGGCTCCAGGCGAGTTGGCCGAGCTGGGTGGCGACGTAGGCGCGGTCGCCGGGCGCGCGGGCCTCGTGGGCGGCGCGGGCGAGGACGCGGCGGGCGGTGGGGACGTCGCCGCGGAGTTCGAGTACGTACGCGTAGCGCGTGGAGGCCGGGATGCCGGGGCGGCGGAGGTCCGCGGTCTTGGCGGCGCGGAGGGCGTCTTTGTAGCGGCCGAGTTCGACGAGTGCGTCCACGCGGGTGGCCAGGGCCCGCTCACTGTAGGCGTTGACGGCGAGGGCGCGGCGGGCGTCGCGGAGCGCGGACTTGAAGTCGTGCCGGGCGGCGGCGAGGGAGGCGCGGGCGGCCAGAGCGGCGTCGTTGTCGTCGGGGCGGAGGCGGAGGGAGCGGGCTACGGCGCGATCCGCCGCGGGATAGCGGGTGGGGTCGGCGGTCGTACGGGCCTGCTCGACGTAGGCGGCGGCGAGGGTGGCCCAGGCGGCGGCGTCTTTGGGCTGCTCCTTGAGGTGGGCTTGGAGGGCCGGGACGCCTTGCGCCGTGGCGGCGCCTGACTGGGGGCGCTTGGGGCCGCTGGAGTCGTCGTCCGGGGAGGGGCCGCCGATGACCAGGGCGGCGGTGGTGATGGCGATCGCCGCCGCGATGACCGCTGCCGCTCGGCGCCGCAGGGCGCGTCGGTTGGGCGCGGGGCTGGGAGGACCGGCGGGTGCGGGCCGCTTCGCCGGCCCACGCCGCCCCTCGGCGGCCCGGCCGCCCAAAGCGGCGGCAGCGGCGGCCGGGGCGGGGGTGGCCGGGGCGGGGGTGGCCGGGGCGGGCTGGTCGCCCAATGCAGTGGCGGAGTCCGCGAGGACGGAAGGGGCGGCGGTGGGGGTGGAGGCGGTGGCCGCCGGGCCGGGTGTCCCCGCCGGGCCGGGTGTCCCCGCCGGGCCGGGTGTCCCCGCCGGGCCGGGTGTCCCCGCTGGGCCGGGTAGTGCTGCCTGGTCCGTTGACTTGGGGTCGGTGCTCGGGCTCTGCCTCATCGGGCTTCCTCTTCCCTGGTCGGTCGGTTGGGTGGGGGTGGTGCCGGCGGGACGGCTGGACCTGCGGGGATGGGGTCTACGGCCGTCCCGCCGGGACGGAGGGCGCCGCCGCCCCGGGGGGAACCGGGCAGAGAGGGCGGCAGCGCCCCGTATTCGGGCGGGCCTTGGGTTACAGGCCCAGGGAGCGGCGGCGGTGGATCCGCCACCACATCAGGCCGGTGCCGACGAGCAGCGCCCCGGCACCGGCGGCCGCGCCGGAGGCGATGAGCACCGCGTTGTCGGAGCCGGAGTCGGACCCGGAGCCGGACGACTTACCGGAGCCGCCGTTCAGCAGCGAGCTGCCGCTCTTGTCCGACGAGCCACGCGCCTTGCCCGCCAGCGGGCCGCGCGAGCCGGACTCGGGCAGCGCCAGGTACGGGAAGGACTTCCCGAAGTCGCGGTCGTTGACGTCGACCGCGTCGCCCAGGTCGTTCTTCTGGCCGAGCAGCTCGCCCTCGACGACCTGCAGCTCGATGTCGACCACGTCGTCGGTCAGCCGCCGCCCGTTCGGGAAGCCCGCCTTGTCGCCGTCCAGCACGCCGAGCCGCTTGGGCTGGTCGGTGGGCGGGATGGAGGTGTTGAGGCGCAGCTCCTCGGCCGGGCGGACGTTCGGCGGCTTGTTGAGGCCGTCGACGCCGGTCAGGAAGGCGGACACCAGGTCCTTGCGGGGAGTCGCCGGAGCCGGGATCTTGTAGATCTTCTCGATCAGCCGCGACAGCTCGGGGTCGGTGACGTACTTCGCGAACTGGGCGTCGTTCCAGGGCGAGGACGCGTTGAACTTGTCCTTGTCCTTGACCGGGATGACGACCTCGTCCACGAGCGGGCTGCCCAGGCGCGAGACCTGGACGAAGTCGCCCTGCGCGTTCTTCTTCTGGGTGGTGGACCAGACGCCGATGATCGGCTGCTTCTCCGACTGCCGGAGCACCTTGGTGGGCACCTGCAGGGCGACGGAGTTGACGTTGTAGCCCTTCACGGTGTCATTGCCGACCTCGGAGAGGTCGCCGCCGTACAGGAGGTCGAAGACCCGCAGGTCCAGGAAGAACGGGTCGTCGGCCTGCCCTGCGAAGGCGGTGTTGCCGCCCGGCAGCTTCTTGACCGCCTGGTCGCGCAGCGTCTTGTAGTTGGGCATGGACGCCCGGCCGACGTTCGAAGGCGCGGTGGGAATGTCGTTCGCGATCTTCGTCTTCGACACGATCTTCTGCTTGTCGAGCTTGAGCAGATCGATGTCGTACGTCTCCCGGAAGTTCAGGTCCGGGTCGTCGAGGCTGGTGACCTGGTTGGTGTTGTAGAGGAACGTGTTGCCGTTCTGGAACTTGTTCTTGAACGTCCAGCGGTAGATCAGGTCGCCCTGTGCGTCGCCGTCGTTGTCGATGTGGATGTCGTGCTGCGCGTCATCCGCGAACGGGTAGAAGTTCGGCCCGCCGGCGGGCTCCTCGAACGGCGTCCAGTTGGCGATGAGCGTGGTCGTGTCCGCCTTGTCGGGGCTGACGAACGCATACACATCGGTGTTGTCGTACTGCGGCATCCCGGAGATCAGCGGTGCTTCGCGGTGACTCGAGGCGGCCGCGTCGCGCGGCTGCAGCAAGCTCACCGACCCCGTGGCCAGCCCTCCGGCGGCCAGGGCGCCGCAGGTGAGTGCGGCAACCGTTCTGATGGGTTTGATCGCGATCATCGCGTCCGTCCCCTCGTTTATGGATCTGTGTCTGCTTGGTGTGGTTGGTCGGTCGGTCGTGCAGGGGGTCGTTCGAAGCGTGCTGCGCGGCGGATTGGTTGCCGTTCGGGCCAGTCCGTTCGGCCCCTCGCCACGAATGAGGGGAGACAGGACAATGACCGCGGTGCGCCATGCCGTGGGGGAGGGGCGCTGTGGGCGACGACCTGGAAGGCAAGCTGCTGGCGCTTGTCGGGCGCGGGGATCAGGACGCGTTCGACGAGTTGTACGGACTAGTGGCCGCACCGGTGTATGGCCTGGTGCGGCGAGTACTGCGCGATGCCGCGCAGTCGGAGGAGGTGGCTCAGGAAGTGCTGCTCGAGGTGTGGCGGACGGCTCCGCGCTACGACCCGGCGCGGGGCGCGGGGCGGGCCTGGGTGCTCACCCTCGCCCACCGCCGGGCGGTGGACCGGGTGCGCTCGGTGCGCGCCTCGCGGGAGCGGGAGGACCGCGCCGGGCGGCGGGCCGAGGGCCCGGCCTTCGACGAGGTCGTGGAGGCGGTGGAGGGGCGCCTGGAGCGCGACTGGGTACGCCAGTGCCTGCAGAGCCTCACCGATCTGCAGCGGCAGTCGGTACAGCTGGCGTACTACGACGGCTGTACGTACCGGGAGGTGTCGCAGCGATTATCGGTGCCGCTGGGCACGGTGAAGACAAGGATGCGGGACGGTCTGCTGCGGATGCGGGCATGTTTGGAGGGGGCGGCGTGAACTCAAACGCACGGCACCAGGTGCCGTTCCCGTGCTGAGGCGACACCACCGCTCGCTCGGTGCTCCGTACGCGCTCAACGCCCTGCCGCCGAGGGAGCATCGCCGCGTCGAGCGCCATATCGCCTGGTGCGGCGACTGCCGGGAGCGGGTCGAGGCGCTGGCCATGGACTCGGCGCGGCTCGGCCTGGCGGTGGCCGCCGTGCCGCCGCCGGCGCTCCGCGACCGGGTGCTGACGGCCGTACGGACGATGGAGCAGGAGCGCCCAGAACCCGGGGTGCCGCAACGGAAGCCGGGCCCCGCGGCCGGCCCGGCTTCCGCAGGGAGACCCAACTGGGGTCTCCGCCTGGCCGTGGCGGGCGCCGCGCTGGCGCTCGTGGCCGCCGCCCTGCTGGGCGTGCAGCTGACCCGCGTCACCGGCGATCTGGATACGGAACGGACCCGCGCGGAGGGGGTCGAGCGCGTGCTCGCCGCCCCGGACGCGGCCGCCTCGACGGCCCGCGATGACGACGGCCGGGTGCTGGGCGCCGTGGTCTCGCGCGGTCTCGGCCGGGCCGTGGTCTCCGTCTCCGGCTTCCCGGACGCCGAACCGGGCCGGGACTACCAGCTGTGGGCGATGGATGACCGGTCGGGCAACTCCGTCCGCTCCGCGGGCCTGCTCCCCGACGGCACCGACGGTCCTGCCGTCGACCACGCCATCGGGCCGCAGGTCAGGTACCTCTCCGTCACCAGCGAGCCGGACGGCGGCTCCCCGCGGCCGACCACGAAGCCGCTCGTCCAACTCGCCCTGCCCACTTCGTGATCCCGGTCACATCCGCCCAACCGCCTTGAGAAGTAGGTGAATCCGCTTCGGGGGATGCGCATGAGGCGCCGCGTGACGATAGGGTTAGAGTGCCCGGGCCGGGTGCCCTCGTACGGGTGGGGAGTGTCATGGATCAGATAGCAATGCGAAGCAGGGCGCGAGTTCCTGCGATCAACTGTGAGAACACCGCGTCCAGAGCGCGTGTCGGACGGCATCTTGACGTGCTGTCCGGGCCCGCGGTCCCGCAGACGCAGGAGACGGAGAGCGCCACGCTGCTGATGCGTGAGCTCACCACGCGTGACAAGCAGCAGACCAAGCCGAGCCGGACGGCACGGGTTTCCCTTCTCGCACCGCTGCGGCGGCTGCGACGGACTCTCTTCGGCGGCCGCCACCGCGGATAAGCGGTCAGGCAGTCGCAGCAGCAGTAACGGGCGCGTCCCCCTCCCGGCAGGGACGCGCCCGACTCATGCCCGTACGGGGCCAGTGGCTGCCCGTACGGGCCCGGCGGCTCAGCCCTCGGCGGGATGCGCGTAACGGCGCACCGCGAGCGGCATGAAGATCGCCAGCAGCAGCACCGACCAGCCCAGCGAGGCGATCACCGGGTGCTCGATCACCCAGGCGGCGTCGGCGGCGCCCGGCGTGGCGTTGCCGAAGAGGTCGCGGCAGGCGGTGACGAAGGAGCTCAGCGGGTTCCACTCCACGACGGCCTGCAGCCAGCCCGGCATTCCGCCGGTCGGCACGTACGCATTGCACAGCAGCTGCACGATGAAGGTGACGCTGCCCAGCTGGCCCGCCGCCTCCTCGCTGCCGAGCTTCATACCCAGCAGGATGCCGATCCAGGCGGTGGCGAAGCGCAGCAGGAGCAGCAGCCCGAAGGCGCCGACGGCCGGGCCGAAGCCGCCCTCGATGCGCCAGCCGACCGCGTAGCCGACGGCCACCAGCGGGATCATGCCGATCGCGAAGAGGAGCACGTCGGCGGTCGCCTGCCCGAGCGGGGCCGCGGCCCGGCTGACGGGGAGGGTGCGGAGCCGGTCCATGACGCCGCGCTGGGAGTCGCCCGCGGCCTGCAGCATGCCCGTGACCAGGCCGCCGGCGGCGGTGATGACGAAGACGCCGGGGACCAGGTAGGTGCGGTAGTCGGCGCCGCCGGGGAGGGTGACCGAGTTGCCGAAGACGTAGCCGAAGAAGAGCAGGAGCATGACCGGCATCGCCTGGGTCATGATCAGCAGGGCCGGATTGCGGCGGACGCGCTGCAGCTGGCGGCCGAGGAGGGCGAGGCTGTCGGCGGCGAGGGTGTTCTGGGGCGCGGTGGTCGCGGTCGTGGTGGCGCTCGGGGCTGTGGCCGTGGCGGTACCCGTACTCATGCGGCGGTCTCCTGCTTCGTGGTGTTTCCGGTGGTCAGGCTCAGGAACGCCTCGTCCAGCGTCGGGCGGCGCAGCCCCGCGTCGAGGATCGGGACGCCGGCGGCGTCGAGTTCGCGGACCACGGCCGGGAGGGTGAGGTCGGCCTTCGTCGTGGCGGCGCCGACCGTATGGGCCTCGTGGTCGATCACCGGCTCCGAGCCGGTCAGCGGGCCGAGGACCACGGCCGCGGCGGAGAGGGCGGCCTCGTCGGCGACGACCACCTCGGCATAGGCGCCGAGCCGGGCCTTGAGCTCGGCGGGGGTGCCGGTGTGGGCGGCGACGCCGTGGTCGATGAGGACGACGTCGTCGGCGAGCTGGTCGGCCTCCTCCAGGTACTGCGTGGTCAGCAGCACCGTCGTGCCCGCTTCCGCGAGCTCGCGGACCGCCGCCCAGATCTGGTTGCGGCTGGCCGGGTCGAGGCCGGTGGTCGGCTCGTCCAGGAAGAGGATGCGCGGGCGGGAGAGCAGGCTTGCGGCCAGGTCGAGGCGGCGCCGCATGCCGCCGGAGTAGGTGCGGACCGGCCGGTCGGCGGCGTCCGTGAGGCCGAAGGACTCCAGCAGCTCGTCGGCCCGGTCGCGGCCCGCGGCGCCGCGCAGGCGGTGCAGCTTCGCGAAGAGGCGGAGGTTCTCGCGGCCGGAGAGGTCGTGGTCGACGGCGGCGTCCTGCCCGGTGACGCCGATGGCGCGGCGGACGGCGGCCGGTTCCCGTACGGCATCGTGCCCGGCCACGGTGGCCGTGCCCGCGTCGGGGCGGGAGAGCGTGGTCAGGATCCGGACGGCGGTGGTCTTGCCGGCGCCGTTCGGGCCGAGCAGGGCGCAGATGGTGCCCTCGGGGACGGCGAGGTCGAGGCCGCGGAGAGCGTCGACGCGGTCGTCGCCCGAGCCAAAGGTCTTCCGCAGACCCTCACTAAGTACAGCGTACGTAAAAGTCATGTCTGCATGCTAACCCATTCCGTACGCTGTACGTAACTAGGATGGTGTCCGAGGTGATGACGCTGATGGCAGCCAGCGGGCGCACGCCCCGCCCCGGGGTGATCTGGACCCGCCCGGAACGCACGGGCCGCGGCCCGCGCCCCGCCCACACGCGCGCGCAGATCGCGGCGGCGGCGGTGCGGATCGCGGACGCGGACGGCCTGGACGCGGTGTCGATGCGCCGCGTCGCGGCGGAGGTCGGCGCGGGCACGATGTCGCTGTACAACTACGTGCCGCGCAAGGAGGACCTCTACGAGCTGATGGTCGATGAGGCCAGCGCGGAGTACGACCTGGACAAGCCGCTGACCGGGGACTGGGCGGCGGACGTGCTGGGCCTGGCCGAGCAGGCGCGCGACCTGATGCGGCGGCACCCATGGCTGCCGCGGCTGACCGACAGCGCGGCGTACGGCTTCTCGCCGAACGCGCTGCGGTATCTGGAGCACTTCCTCGGGGCGCTCGAACCGCTGGACCTGCGGGACGGCGCGAAGATGGAGCTGATCGCGGCCGTGATGAACACGGTGACCGGCTATGTCACCAACGAGCTGGCGCTGGCCGAGCGGGCGCGGTCGCTGCCGTGGAGCCAGGAGGAAGAGGCGGCGGTGCGGGCGGCTTACCTGGCGGAGCAGTTGGGGACGGGCGGCTTTCCGCGGCTGGCGCGGGCGCTGGCCGGGATGGGGGAGGTGGCCGGGTCGGTCGATTACGAGGCGGCGTTCCGGCGGTCGCTGACGCGGGTGATGGAGTCCTTCGCGGCGGAGGCGGGGGCTTCGTAGCCCCGGCTGGTGTCACACCTCACACCAGCGCGAACTGGCCCTCCGGGCCCTCCTCGTGGTGATCGAGCACGGAGGCGGGGCGCTGGGCGGCGCGGGGGGCGGGCAGGACGGCGGCCTGGCGGAGGTCGTACGCGCTGATGGGGGCGGGGAGTTCGGCTGGCTCCGCCGGCTCGGGCAGCTCGGCGAGCAGGGTCAGGATGGTGATGAGGTCCTGCAGCTCCGAGGTCCACTGCTGCGGCCAGGTGTGCGGCCGGAGGGCGTCGAGCGAGCCGGGCTCGGCGGCGGGCGGCGCGATGCGCTCGGTCAGCCACTGCTCGAGTACGCGGACGCCGCCGACGGTGTAGTCCCAGGCGGCTTGCGGGACGGGGGAGATGCGGCCGGTGCCGAGGCGGAGGATCTCGGGGACGGGGGCCGGGGTGGCGGCTGCTTCGGCGGTGTCCCCGGGGTCGTCCCCGGCGGGATCGGCGGTTCCGGTGCCGGATGCGCTGCCCGCCGGAGCGCCTTCGCCGCCTCGGCGCGTGGCTGCGTCCTCGGCTGCCGCATCGCCGGCATCCTCTCCGACCGTCGGCTCCGGCTCCACCTCACCGTAACCGAAGTCGGCCGGGCGCGCCGGGATCGAGGCGCGCACATACGGCCGCCGCCCGCCCGGCAGGCGCGGCTTCGTGCCGCTGTGGGCGCCGCGCAGGTGCAGGTCGAGGATGCGGTGGCCGAGTTCGATGCCTGCGGCCCACGCGGCCGGGTCGGCCGTGAGCGGCACCCGGCAGCCGTCGGAGTGCGGGCGCGCCTGGGCCAGCACCCAGGCCAGCACGTCCTCGGGCGCGACCGGCACCCCGAGCCGCAGCCGCAGATACGGGATCAGGCCCGGCGCCAGGTTGGGCTCGCGGCCGCCCGGGCGCCGGTACAGCGGGCGAATCCGCCCGGGGCGCCCCGCGGGGGAGCGGCCATCGGGCAGCAGGGCGGACGCGACCGCCGCGGGGCCGCCGCCCTGGGCGGCCTGCGCGACCTGGCCCAGCTCGACGACAAAGACCTGCGCCTCGTCCGCCACCCGCCACAACTCCGGCCGGGCGACATCGATCAGCCGCTGGTCCGGTATCAGCCACTGCTCGTCAAACGCGCCGTGCAGCACCCGCACCGGCTCCGGACACGGCCCGTCCTCGCGCTCGAGCGGCCCGGTCCCGGTGCGCTGCCGCGGCAGCTGCCCCGCGGGTCGCCGCACGGACCGGCTCCTGCTGGCCCGGAACAGCGCCTCCCGGTCGGCCCCTTCGGCCTTCACGAGCGCGTCCCACCGCGCGGTGAGCGTGGCGGCGTCGGGGCCCATGACCCAGGACCTGCCCGTACGGAGCGGTGCCACGCCCCACGGCATCAGGTCCCCGAGCAGCGGCGCGCCCGCCGCCCCCGCCGCGGCTGTCCCGCCCATGCGCCGTCCTCCCCTCGCCTGCTGCCTGCGTCGTCCATTGACCGTTGTACGTACCCGGCCCGCCGCTTCCGCATCCTACGATCCACCGCCGACACCCCGCGGAGTTGAGGCATGCTGGCAGTCATTGGCGAGACGGGGGTACGGGGATGGTGCGACGACGCGCTGGAGCGATAGCTGTGGCGGTGCTGCTGGCGCTGCTCGCCGGGGGGTGCACCGGCGGCGACGGCGGGAAGGAGCCCGACGACGGCGCATCGCGGGAGGACGGCGGGCCGCGGTTGGAGCGGGAGTGGAAGATCTCCGTGAGCGGCCAGGTCCGGTCGGTGTGGCGGGTCGGCGGCACGTTCGTCATGGAGAGTCGCAAGGACGGGCTGCGCGGCTTTGATGCCGATACGGGGAAGCGGCGGTGGACGCTCGAACTGCCGCCGGGCGCGGACGGCATCTGTGAGATGTCCGTGCGCCCCGACAACGGGATGCTCGGCGCGGTCTTCGGGGAGAAGACCGACGAGGGGATTCACGCCTGCAAGACGGTCGGCGCCGTAGAGGTGACCTCGGGCAGGCTGCTGTGGCGGAAACGGGTGGCGGACGACTCGCTGGGTGCCGTGAGCATCGGCGGCGGCGTCGTAACGACGGATCTCTTCGAGGGTGGCGTGCGCCGGTACAACGCGGCGGACGGGGACGCGTTGCCCGGCCTGCGGGACGCGGGCAAGCCCGCGCACAATCGCAGCTTCCACGACGGCTCGCACGTCGTCGTAGGGCAGCAGCGCGGCGGCTTCACCGTGCATGACGCCGAATCCGGCAAGCGGCTGTGGGAGTCGGGCCGGGGAATCGAGGTGCACCGGCTCGTCGCCTCAGTGCCGCTGACGCTGGATGTGACCGACGGCGGACAGCGGCAGGTGAACGTATACGACGCCGAATCGGCCGAACGGCTCGGCACCTTCGCCCCGAACCAGCCGCTGCGCACGTACCGGAACGTCAGCGGCAGCCCGGTGACCGGGGACACGACGCAGCTCATCGACACGCCGAGGGGTCGGGGCGGGGTCCTGGTCACCGGCTACGCGGAGGGGGACCAGCAGACCGCGTACGACATTTCCGGCGCCCCCGGCAAGCCGCTGTGGCGGGGCTCGCAGAAGAAGGCCGTGCCCTTCCACGTCAATGCGGGCGGGATACTGGCGAGCACCACCGTCCGCGGCGAGCGGCCGGTCCCGGCGCTCGACGGGCCGGAGCCGGGCCGCCGACTGCTGCTGATCCGCTGGGGCCAGAAGGGTGCGCACAAGCCGGCCGACTGGGGTGTCGTGCCCAAGCTCGACGAGAACAACGCCCGCGAGCTCGGGGCCGTCCCGCTGCTCTTCAGCGACAGCACGGTGTACGTGATGCACCTGCAGGCCGTTACCGGCGACCGCCAGGGGAAGTCCATCGGCCGGGTGGCCGCCTACCGGGCGCCGTCGTAACTACTCCGCCGCACTACTCCGCCGCCACCGTCACGCTGAACGCGAACCGGTCCCCCCGATACCGGATCCGCGCCACATCCACCACCCGCCCGTCCCCGTCGTACGACACCCCCGTGTAGTACAGGATCGGACTGCACAGCGGCACCCCCAGCAGCTCCGCCGTCTCCGGATCCGCCAGCCGCGCCTCGACCGTGTCGGTGATCCGGGATATGCGCACGCCCGCCACGTCCCGTAGCACCTTCGTCATCGGCCAGCGCTCCAGATCCGCCGGGTCGATGCCGGCCGCCGCGTCCGGACGGACCGCGTTCTCCGCCCAGTTCGTCGGCTCGCCCGTCTCGCCGTCGTGGCGGAGCCGCCGGTACGTGACGACCTCCGCCAGGTCCGGGAAGTGCTCCGCGACCTCGACCGGTACGGGCGCCGGGCCGTGGCCGAGGACGACGGTGCGCTCGCCCGACTGCTGGGCGACGATCGCGTCGACCGAGCCGAACAGCCGCACCGGCGTGGCCCGGCGGGCGGCCTCCTCGATGAAGGTGCCGCGCCGCCGGTGGCGGGTGATCAGGCCCTCCTCCTCCAGCTCCTTCAGCGCCTGGCGGAGGGTGAGCACGCTGACGCCGTAGTGCGCGGCCAACTGCTCCTCGGTCGGCAGCCGCAGCGGGGCGTCCGGCGGGCGGCCGAGGATGGAGGCGCGGAGGGACTGCGAGACCTGGTACCAGAGGGGGAGCTTGCGGTTCAGGTCCAGCGAGTCCGGGGCGAAGACGGAAGTCACGGGCGGAAGTTCTTGGCCAGCCCCCGCCACACCTCGTCGTAGCCGCTCTGCAGGTGCTCCGCCTGCGCGGCCTGCGGCGTCAGCGTGACCGGCCAGCGGGTCTCGAACATGAACGCAAGACCGTCGTCGATCTTCTGCGGCTTCAGCTCGGCGGCGCTGGCCTTGTCGAAGGTGTCCCGGTCGGGGCCGTGCGCCGACATCATGTTGTGCAGCGACCCGCCACCGGGCACAAAGCCTTCGGCCTTCGCGTCGTACGCGCCCTCGATCAGGCCCATGTACTCGCTCATCACATTCCGGTGGAAGTACGGCGGCCGGAAGGTGTCCTCGCCGACCAGCCAGCGCGGGGCGAAGACCACGAAGTCCACCCCCGCCAGGCCCGGGGTGTCCGATGGGGAGGTCAGCACCGTGAAGATCGACGGGTCCGGGTGGTCGTACGAGATCGTCCCCATGACATTGAAGCGGCGCAGGTCATAGACGTACGGGACGTGGTTGCCGTGCCAGGCGACGACGTCGAGCGGGGAGTGGTCGTAGGTCGCCGACCACAGGTTGCCGCAGAACTTGTTCACCACCTCGACCGGCCCCTCCACCTCCTCGTACGCCGCCTGCGGGGCGAGGAAGTCGCGCGGGTTCGCGAGGCCGTTGGCGCCGATCGGGCCGAGGTCGGGGAGGGTGAAGGGCTGCCCGTAGTTCTCGCAGACGTACCCGCGGGCGTACGGGTCGAGGAGCTCGACGCGGAAGCGGACGCCGCGCGGGATCAGCGCCACGTGGCCCGGCTCGGCCCGTAGCAGCCCGAACTCCGTGCGCAGCAGCAGCCCGCCGTGCTCCGGCACGATCAGCAGCTCGCCGTCGGCGTCGCCGAACACCCGGTCGCGCATGGAGGTGTTGGCCGCATACAGGTGGATGGCCATCCCTGTGCGCTGGGTGGCGTCGCCGTTGCCGCCGAGGGTCCACAGGCCGGCGAGGAAGTCGGTGCCCGCGGGCGGCTCGGGGAGCGGGTTCCAGCGCAGCCGGTTCGGGTTGGGGGTGACTTCCGTGAAGGGGGCGCCGCTGACGCCCGCGGAATCGATGCGGTGGTACGGCGGGTGCGCGGCGGAGGGGCGGATGCGGTACAGCCACGAGCGGCGGTTGTGGGCGCGCGGCTCGGTGAAGGCGGCGCCGGAGAGCTGCTCGGCGTAGAGGCCGAGGGGTGCGCGCTGGGGGGAGTTGCGGCCGATGGGGAGCGCGCCGGGGACGGCTT
The DNA here is from genome assembly GCF_048572725.1 of Streptomyces boninensis. Lineage (NCBI taxonomy): Bacteria > Bacillati > Actinomycetota > Actinomycetes > Kitasatosporales > Streptomycetaceae > Streptomyces > Streptomyces boninensis. The sequence goes on along the minus strand of NZ_CP183837.1, from coordinate 1,616,843 downwards.
CACTGCTGTGCTGATTGCCGAAGCCGGAGAGGTACGAAAGGGCCTCGGCGGCCTTCCGCGACTGCTCGACGCTGCTGGTCATGGCGCTCCTCGTCTCTATTCCTATAGGTGACCATAGGAATGGGGGTGGCGGAGGTCAATAGCCGCGCCCCGCGCAGAGGGCTGGTCGTGGGGAGAGGGACGTACTACGGTCGGAGAGAAAGGCGCACGAGCGTTCGCTTATGCCCGGCGCCGCCCCGTCCCCGAGGGAGAGCGATGTCCGAGACCGCCCTGCGCATCTGCCCGCTGTGCGAGGCCACTTGCGGCCTCACCCTCACCATCGAGGACGGCCGCGTCACCGGCGCCCGCGGGGACCGGGAGGACGTCTTCAGCGCCGGCTTCATCTGCCCCAAGGGCGCCGCCTTCGGCGAGCTCGACGGCGACCCGGACCGGCTGACCGCGCCCCTCGTCCGCGGCCCGGACGGCGAGCTGCACGAGGCCACCTGGGCGGAGGCCTACGCCGCGGTCGAGGCAGGCCTCAAGGGCGTCATCGACGCGCACGGCCGCGAGGCGATCGGCGTGATGCTCGGCAACCCCAACGTGCACACCATCGCCGGCGCCCTCTACCCGCCGGTGATCATGCAGGCCCTCGGCGGCCGCAACCTCTTCACCGCCAGCACCGTCGACCAGATGCCCAAACAGGTCGCCTGCGGCTACCTCTACGGCAACCCGCTCGCCTTCCCCGTCCCCGACCTGGACCGCACCGACCACCTCCTGATCATCGGAGCCAACCCGGTCGTCTCCAACGGCAGCCTCGCCACCGCCGCCGACTTCCCGGGAAAGCTGAAGGCGCTGCGGCGGCGCGGCGGCCGGCTGGTCGTCGTAGACCCGAAGCGCACGCGCACGGCCCGCCTCGCCGGCCGGCACATCGCGCCGCGGCCGGGGACGGATGCGGCGCTGCTCTTCGCGATGGTGCAGGTCCTCTTCGAGGAGGGCCTGGTTGCCACCGGCGAGCTGGGCGACCGGATTACGGGCCTCGGCGAACTCCCGGCCCTCGCGGCCGACTTCACCCCCGAGACGGTCGCGGCGCACTGCGACGTGCCCGCCGACGACATCCGCACCCTCGCCCGCGAGCTGGCCGCCGCGGAGCGGGCCGCGGTGTACGGGCGGATGGGCTCCACCACGACGGAGTACGGCACCCTCGCCAGCTGGCTTGTCGACGTGCTCAACGTCCTCACCGGCAACCTCGACCGCCCCGGCGGCGTCCTCTTCCCGCGGTCCGCCACCGGTCGGGCGCCACGCCCGCCGGGGCCCGGCAAGGGCTTCCGGGTCGGCCGCTGGCACAGCCGGGTCTCCGGGCACCCCGAGGTGATGAACGAATACCCCCTCGCCGCTCTCGCCGAGGAGATCGACACCCCGGGGGAGGGGCGGCTGCGCGCCCTGCTCACCATCGCGGGCAACCCCGTCCTCTCGGCCCCGGACGGCGACCGCCTCGACCTCGCGCTGGCGACCGGGCTCGACTTCATGGTCAGCGTCGACCCGTATCTGAACGAGACCACCCGCCACGCGCACGTGATCCTTCCGCCGCCGCGCCCGTCGCAGTCGCCGCACTACGACGTGGCCTTCAGCCGGATCTCCGTACGGGACAACGCCCGCTACTCGCCGGCTGCGGTGCCGCTGGAGTCCGGCCGCCCGGACGAGAGCGAGATCCTTTCGCGGATCGGGCTGGTGCTCGGCGGGATGCCGGTCGACGGCGACCCGGCCGGGGTGGACGCGCTCGTGATCGGGCACGGCCTGAAGCAGGCGGTCGGCGACCCGCACTCGCCGGTCTACGGGCAGGACCCGGACGCGCTGGCGGCGCGGCTGACCGGGGAGACCGGGTACGAGCGGCAGATCGATCTGCGGCTGCGGCTCGGTCCGTACGGCGACGGCTTCGGCGCCGACCCGGAGGGGCTGTCGCTGGCGCGGCTGAAGGCGTCGCCGCACGGCATCGACCTCGGGCCGCTGAAGCCGCGGCTCGGGGAGGTGCTGCGTACCCCCTCGGGAAAGGTCGAGCTGTGCCCGGAGCCGGTCGTGGCGGACGTGCCGCGGCTGCGGGCGTCGCTCGCCGCGCGCGCGAACGGCGGTCTGGTGCTGATCGGCCGCCGCCACCTGCGCTCCAACAACAGCTGGATGCACAACGTCCCCGCCCTGACCGGCGGCTCGAACCGCTGCACCCTCCAGGTGCACCCGGAGGACGCCGCGCGGCTCGGCCTCATCGAGGGCGGAAAGGCGGCCGTCAAAGGTGATGGCGGCGAGGTCATCGCCGAGGTCGAGGTGACGGATGAGATGCGCTCCGGAGTGGTCAGCCTGCCGCACGGGTGGGGGCATGACCGGCCGGGTACGCGGATGGCGGTCGCGGCCGCGGATCCCGGGGTCAATATCAATCAGCTGCTGGACGGCAGCCGCTTCGATCCGCTGTCCGGGACCTCGGTGCTGAATGGCTTTCCTGTTCAGGTCTCACCTGCGTAGATGCTTTGACCTGGGGTTTTGCTCGTTTTGGTCTTGCCTGAACCCCTTGTGGAGCTTTGTGAACGCCGCTTAACGTCGTCGTGCCATTCCCGGTAATGGACGTTCAACGACGCACGTTAGGCAGTTCCCCCATGCTGACATTCCTTGGCTTTGCCATGATCGCGTGTTTCCTCACGCTGATCATGATGAAGAAGATGTCCCCGATCGCCTCCCTGGTGCTCATCCCGGCGGTCTTCTGCGTCATCGCGGGGAAGGGCGCGCATCTCGGTGACTACGTCATCGACGGCATCGCGGATCTTGCTCCCACGGCCGCGATGCTGATGTTCGCGATCATCTTCTTCGGGATCATGATCGATGTCGGGCTCTTCGACCCGATCGTGCGCGGCATCCTGCGGTTCTGCAAGGCGGACCCGCTGCGGATCGTCGTCGGCACGGCGGTGCTCGCCGCGATCGTGTCGCTGGACGGCGACGGCTCCACCACCTTCATGATCACGGTCTCGGCGATGCTGCCGCTGTACCGCAAGCTGAAGATGAGCCTGGTCGTGCTGACGGGCGTCGCCGCCACGGCGAACGGCGTGATGAACACCCTCCCCTGGGGCGGCCCGACCGCCCGCGCCGCGACCGCGCTGAAGCTGGACGCGAGCGACATCTTCGTGCCGATGATCCCGGCGCTGGCGATGGGCCTGCTGTTCGTGTTCGTGCTGGCGTACTTCCTGGGGCTGCGGGAACGGCGCCGGCTGGGCACGCTGACGCTGGACGAGGTGCTGGAGAAGGAGCCGGAGTCGGAGACCGTGCTGGTGGGCGCGGGCGGCGGCGGTGCGGACCGTACGAAGAAGAGCACGGGCGGCGCGGGCACCGGGACCGGGGCTTCTGGAGACGAGCCGGAGGACAGCAGCTCCTTCATCCTCGACCCGAACCGGCCCACGCTGCGCCCCAAGCTCTACTGGGTCAACGCCGCCATGGTCGTCGCGCTCCTCACCGCGCTCATCATGGAGCTGCTCCCGATCCCCGTCCTCTTCCTCCTCGGCGCCGCCCTCGCGCTCACCGTCAACTTCCCGCACGTGGCGCAGCAGAAGGAGCGCATCGCCGCGCACTCGGACAACATCATCAACGTCTCCGGGATGGTCTTCGCCGCCGCCGTCTTCACCGGCGTGCTCACCGGCACCGGCATGGTCGACGAGATGGCCAAGACCGTCGTAGGCGCCATCCCGGACAGCATGGGCCCGCACATGGCGCTCATCACCGGCATCCTGTCGATCCCGTTCACGTATCTGATGTCCAACGACGGCTTCTACTTCGGTGTCGTCCCGATCCTCGCCGAGGCGGGCGCGCACCACGGCGTCGACCCGGTCGAGATCGCCCGCGCGTCGCTGGTCGGCCAGCCGCTGCACATGTCCAGCCCGCTGGTCCCGGCCGTGTACGTGCTCGTCGGGCTGGCGAAGGTGGAGTTCGGCGACCACACCCGCTTCACCGTGAAGTGGGCCGTGCTGACCTCCCTGGTGGTGCTGGGCGCGGGCCTCCTCTTCGGGATCGTGTGAGGTCGTACGTGTCAGGACCTGGCACCGGGCCCGGCAGGGGCTGGCTGCTGCGCCTTGTCATCACCTTTGCCTTCGCGCAGGGCGCGGTGAGCATGGCGCGGCCCGCCGTCTCCTACCGGGCCCTCGCCCTCGGCGCCGACGCCCGCGCGGTCGGCATCATCGCGGGCGTGTACGCCGTGCTGCCGCTGCTCGCGGCCGTCCCCCTCGGCCGGCGTACGGATCATGGGCGGTGTGCGCCGCTGCTGCCGGTCGGTGTCGCGCTGATCGGGATCGGCTGCGCGCTGAGCGGGCTGGCCGAGTCGCTGGCCGCGATGGCCGCGTGGAGCGCGGTGATGGGCCTCGGTCACCTGGTGTTCGTCATCGGCGCGCAGTCGCTGGTGGCGCGGCAGTCGGGGCCCGGCGACCACGACCGCAACTTCGGGCACTTCACCATTGGCGCCTCCCTCGGCCAGCTCATCGGGCCGATCGCGGCGGGCGTGCTGGTGGATGAGCGGGACGGGCAGATGGCCCGTACGAGCGCGCTGGCGCTGCTGGTGTCGGCGGCGGTGGCGGTGTGCGCGTACGCGGCGATGTGGCGGATCGAGCAGCGGCGTGGGGCCGTACGGGAGAAGAAGGCGGCCGCGGCGAAGGTGCCGGTGCATCGGATCCTGCGCACCCGCGGGGTCCCCGGCGGCATCTATACGTCCCTTGCCGTGCTGTCCGCCGCCGACATCCTCACCGCCTACCTGCCGGTCGTGGGGGAGGAGCGCGGCATCGCCCCGGCCGTGGTCGGCGTGCTGCTCAGCCTGCGCGCGGGCGCGTCGGTGCTGTGCCGGGTGGCGCTGCCGCCGATGGCACGGCTGCTCGGGCGGGATGTGCTGCTGATGGTGAGTTGCGCGCTGTCGGCGGGGCTGTGCGTGGCGCTGGTATTCCCCGCGCCGGTGTGGGTGCTGGCGGTGGCGTTGACGCTGCTGGGGTTCTTCCTCGGGGTGGGGCAGCCGCTGTCGATGACGACGGTGGTGCAGGCCGCCCCGGCGGAGGCGCGGTCGACGGCGCTGGCGCTGCGGCTGTCGGGGAATCGACTGGGGCAGATCGCGGCGCCGGCGAGCGCCGGTCTGGTGGCTGGTGTGGCGGGGACGGCGGCGCCGTTCGCGATGCTGGGCGGGCTGCTGCTGACGGCGGCGGGGGCGGCTGGGTTGCCGCTGGTCCGGCGGCGGGAACGTGACGGAGCGCACTCCGGGGCGCCCTGTGCCGCGGAAACTAGCACCGTTAGTTTGAAGGGGCGCCGAACGGGCTCGTGACTAGAGTGAGCGCCGGCGCAGCAAACCGGCGTGAAAGGGGACACAGAGTCGTGCAAGCATACAATGCCCTGTTCATCAACGGCGAGTGGCGGCCCGCCGCGGGCGAGGACGTCATCGAGGTCATCAACCCAGCGGATGAACAGCCCCTCGCCACGGTCCCGGCCGGTAGCGCGCAAGACGTGGACGACGCCGTCCGCGCGGCCCGAGCCGCCTTCCCCGGCTGGGCGGCCACGCCCCCGGCCCAGCGCGCCGAGCTCCTCGCCAACCTGCGCGACCAACTCGCCGCCCGCGCCGACGAGATCGCCGAGACCGTATCCGCCGAGCTCGGCTCCCCCCTCGTCTTCTCCCAGAAGGTGCACGCCGGCCTCCCGGTGCTCGTCGCCGGCTCGTACGCCGAGCTCGCGGCCTCGTACCCCTTCGAGGAGAAGATCGGCAACTCGACCGTCCTCCGCGAACCCCTCGGCGTCGTAGGCGCGATCACCCCCTGGAACTACCCCCTCCACCAGATCGTCGCCAAGGTCGCCCCCGCCCTCGCCGCCGGCTGCACCGTCGTGCTGAAGCCCGCCGAGGACACCCCGCTGGTCGCCCAGCTCTTCGCCGAGTGCGTGGCCGCCGCGGGCCTCCCCGCCGGGGTCTTCAACCTGGTCACCGGGCTCGGCCCGGTCGCCGGGCAGGCGCTCGCCGAGCACCAGGGCACCGACCTGGTCTCCTTCACCGGCTCCACCGCCGTCGGCAAGCGCATCGGCGCCATCGCGGGCGCCGCCGTCAAGCCGGTCGCCCTCGAACTCGGCGGCAAGTCCGCCAACGTCATCCTCCCGACCGCCGACCTCGCCCAGGCGGTGAACGTCGGCGTCGCCAACGTCATGGCCAACTCCGGCCAGACCTGCAGCGCCTGGACCCGCATGCTGGTCCACGCCGACCAGTACGACGAGGCCGTCGCCCTCGCCACCACCGCCGTGGCCAAGTACGTACCCGGCGAACGCGTCGGCCCCCTCGTCAACGCCGCCCAGCGCGACCGCGTCCGCGGCTACATCCAGCGCGGCATCGCCGACGGCGCCCGGGTGGTCGCGGGCGGCCCCGACGCCCCCGAGGGCCTGGAGACGGGCTACTACGTCCGCCCCACTGTCTTCGCCGACGTCACCCCGCAGATGGCCATCGCGCAGGAGGAGATCTTCGGCCCGGTGCTGTCGATCCTCCGTTACGAGAACGAGGACGACGCGGTCCGCATCGCCAACGGCACCGTCTACGGCCTGGCCGGCGCCGTTTGGGCGGCCGACGGCGCCGAGGCGGCGCGCTTCGCGCGGCGTCTTGAGACCGGGCAGGTGGACATCAACGGTGGGCGGTTCAACCCGAAGGCGCCGTTCGGCGGCTACAAGCAGTCGGGGGTGGGCCGGGAGCTGGGTGAGCACGGGCTCGCCGAGTATCTGCACACCAAGTCGCTGCAGTTCTGACCGGCCCGTCATCCAGCCACCAGGAAAGAGACCCGCACCCATGGTCCGCGCCGCCGTACTCCCCGCCGTCGACGCCCCGCTCGAACTCACCGAGATCGACCTGCCCGCACCGGGCCCCGGCCACATCCGGGTCCGGCTCGCAGCGGCCGGCGTCTGCCACTCCGACCTGTCCCTGTCCAACGGCACCCTCAAGCAGCCCGCCCCCGCCGTCCTCGGCCACGAGGGCGCGGGCACGGTGGTCGCGGTCGGCGACGGCGTCACATCCGTACACGAAGGCGACGAGGTCGTCCTCAACTGGGCGCCGTCCTGCGGCGACTGCCACTTCTGCGGCCTCGGCGAGGTGTGGCTGTGCCTGAATGCGGGCGCGGCGGCGGCCTCTCCGTACGCCCGCTGGCGCGACGGCGACCTCTACCCGGGGCTCGGCACCGCCGCCTTCGCCGAGGAGACGGTCGTCCCGGCCCACGCCGCCATACCGGTCCCGGCCGGCGTCCCGCTCACCGACGCCGCGCTGCTCGGCTGCGCGGTGCTCACCGGGTGGGGCGCGGTGCACAACTCGGCGCGGGTGCGGTCAGGCGAGTCGGTCGCCGTCTTCGGCGTCGGCGGCGTCGGCCTCGCCGTGCTGCAGGCCGCCCGGATCGCGGGCGCGGGACCGGTCGTCGCGGTGGACGTCTCCCCGGCGAAGGAGGAGCTCGCACGGGCCGCGGGCGCGACCGACTTTCTGGTCGCGTCCGACACCACGGCCAAGGAGATCCGCAAGCTGACCGGCTTCACCGGCGCCGACGTCGCCGTGGAGTGCGTCGGCCGCGCCGACACGATCCGCACCGCCTGGTCCTCGACCCGCCGCGGCGGCCGTACGACGGTCGTCGGCATCGGCGGCCAGGACCAGCAGGTGACCTTCTCCGCCCTGGAACTCTTCTACTTCGGCCGCACTTTGTCCGGCTGTGTCTACGGCAACTCCGACCCGGCCGCCGACCTCCCGGTCATCGCCGAACACGTCCGTTCGGGCGCCTTCGACCTCGCCGGGCTGGTGACGGACCGGATCGCCCTGGAGGGCATCCCGGCGGCCTTCGAGGCCATGACGGCAGGAAAGGGCGGGCGCGCGCTGGTCGTCTTCTGATTGGCTACGGCCCTATGGGAAGCGATCTTTACCCGGTCTCCGAGCCGTACGCCGAGGGCCTGCTCGACGTCGGCGACGGCAACCTCGTCCACTGGGCGGCCTGCGGCAATCCGGACGGCAAGCCGGCGCTGGTGGTCCATGGCGGCCCGGGCTCCGGCGCGGGCACGTCCTGGACGCGCTGGTTCGACCCGGCCGCGTACCGCATCGTCCTCTTCGACCAGCGCGGATGCGGCCGCAGCACCCCGGACGCCGGGCTGGTGACCACCGACCTGTCGGTCAACACCACCCAGCACCTCATGTCCGACATGGAGCAGCTGCGCGAAAACCTCGGCATCGAGCGCTGGCTGCTCTTCGGCGGCTCGTGGGGCGCGGCGCTGTCCCTCGCGTACGCGGAAGAGCATCCCTCCCGCGTCTCGGAGATCGTCCTCGTCTCCATCACCAACGGCACGCCGCGTGAAGTGGAGTGGATCACCCGCGACATGGGCCGGATCTTCCCCGCCGAATGGGCCCGCTTCCGCGACCACCTGCCGCCCGACCTCCGCGACGGCAACCTCGCCGCGGGCTACGCGCGGCTGCTCGCCGACCCGGATCCTGCCGTACGGGACGCCGCGGCGGTGGAGTGGTGCCGCTGGGAGGACACCCACGTGGCCACCCACCCCGGCCACAAGTCGGACCCGCGCTACGCCGACCCGGTGCTGCGGCTGCGCATCGCGCGCCTGGTGACGCACTACTGGGGGAACGACCATTTCCTCGAAGACGGCATCCTGCTCCGCGAGGCCGGCAAGCTGGCCGGTATCCCAGGCGTCCTGGTGCACGGCCGGCTGGACATCAGCGGGCCGCTGGACACGGCGTGGCACCTGGCGGCGGCGTGGCCGGACGCCGAGCTGGTGGTGATCGGCGAGGCGGGGCACGGGGCCGGGAACGACGCGGTGCGCGCGGCGCTGGTCGCGGCGACGGACCGCTTCGCGGGCTCTTGATACCTTCACGATCCCTTCGCCCGCCGGAGTCTCGACGCTTGGGTTACCCGCCGGTTACAGTGCGCCGGTGACCGTACGAGACGACGCATTGCACGTGCTCACAGCCTTGTTGCTGACCCCCGCCCAGTTCCCGGCCGCCCTCGGCGACGACTACCCGGAGGCCTGCACGGCGCTCGGCCTGCCGCCCGCGGCGGAGGGCTACGGCCTGGTGCTCGGGCAGGACGGCGAGGGTGCGCGCTGGACCGTGGCGGTGGCGGATGTGTCGGGGGTGGCGGGCGCGATTGCCGCGTGGGACTGCGGCATGGAGGCGGAACTGACCCCGTCGGGAGAGGTGGCCTCGCTCCCGGGCTGGCCGCTGGAGCTGGCGGTGTCGGCGCCTGACGTGCCGGAGCCGCATGATCCTCCGGAGGAGGCGTACGAGGAGGGGCTGCCGGTGCTCGCGCCGCCGAGCGGGGATGAGTGGGGGGCGGCGCAGCGGCGGCTGGTGGCGGATGAGATAGCGCTGCAGTGGCGGGCTTGGCGGGAGCAGTTGGAGGAGGGGGAGCCTGCGGCCGATGAACCCGCGGGTGAGTCCGCGGCCGATGAACGCGCGGATGAGTCCGCGGCCGATGAACCCGCGGATGACTCCGCTCCCGACGGCGCGACGGAACTGAACTCTCGCACCCGCCGCGTCATCGACGCCCTCCACGCCTACGTAACCGACCCCCCGCCCCCCGGCCGGATCCGCTCCTCCTACGCCACCGAGGACGCCCGCACCCTCCGCGTCGACGGCCCCGGCTGGTCCGTCGTCGCCCGCACCGACGACCTCGCCTTCATGCTCCTCGACGACGAGCCCGGCGAGATCTTCCCGGTACGGCCCGGCCCATCGCTCCCCGGACTCCTCGCCGACCTGGACGCGATCGCCGCCCGGCCCGCCTGACGTGCGGGGCGCGTCTCTTACGCCACCTGCTCCAGCCACCGCCCGTACGCCGCCTCCGTGAACGGCGCGCGGGCCGCGGCCACCTCCGACACCAGCCAGCGGGCGGTCCGTTCGGCGGTGTCGATCACGTCGGGCGGGTAGCCGTAGCGGACCTGGTGGTCGGCGAATTCGTCCTCGTCCACCAGCAGTGCGCCGGGCTTGTCGCGGCGCCGGATGACGTCGAGATCGAGGTCGACCCAGCTCACCTCCGCCGCGGAGCGCCACTGCGCCGGTGTCGTCACATCGACGTACACCTCCGTCGACTTGGGCGCGGCGTTGAAGGTCGCCGACCACCACGCCTCCGGGTCGTGCGGCACCAGATAGACGTACGCCCACGGGAGCGGCTTCACCGGATCGTGCCCCTTGCACAGCGGCGTGTGCGCCGGGGCGCCGAGCCACACCCCGTGCGCGTCCTCGCCGAGGCGGCGCATGGTCACATTCCAGTGCAGGGAGCCGTCGTACTTCCGGTATACCGCGCGCACCATCTCCGTCATGGCGCGATGGTAGTAGCCATACGATCAACCGCCTCCGCCAGGATGTCCGGGTGGGTGGCGAAGTTCAGCCGCGCGAAGCCCGCGCCGCCGCTGCCGAAGTGGATGCCGTTCGACAGCGCCACCCGCCCTCGCTCCAGGAAGGCCGCCGCCGGATCGTCGCCGAGGCCCAGCGCGCGGCAGTCCAGCCACGCCAGGAACGTGCCCTCCGGGATGCGGTATCCGACCCCAGGCAGCCGCTCCGCGAGCAGCGCGGCCAGCAGCCGCCGGTTCTCGTCGAGGCCGGCGAGCAGCGCGTCGAGCCAGTCGCCGCCGCCGCGGAAGGCCGCCGAGTGCGCGATGGCGCCGAGGTGGCTCGGGCCGTGGCTGACCTCCTCCGGCACCGTCGCGAGCTCCGCGGCCGCGTCCGCACCGGCCACCGCGAGCGCCGCCTTCAGCCCGGCGAGATTCCACGCCTTCGACGCCGACAGCAGCGCAAAGCCGCGCTCCGCGCCCGGCACCGTCAGATACGGGACATGCCGCGCGCCCGCCGGCACCAGCGGCGCGTGGATCTCGTCGGCGATCACCCGCACGCCGTGCGTGGCGGCCAGCTCGGCGACCGCGGCCAGCTCGTCGGCGGTGTGCACGGTGCCGGTGGGGTTGTGCGGGCTGCAGAGCAGGTACGCGGCGGGGCGGCCGCCCGCCCGGGCGTCGGCGAAGGCGGTGGCGAGGGCGTCCAGGTCGAGGCGGTACGTACCGGCGCTGAGTGGAGCCTCGACCACCCGCCGATCCATGTGCGTCGTGAAGGCGTAGAACGGCGGATAGACCGGGCAGTTGACCACGACGGCGTCGCCGGGGCCGGTGACCAGCTTCAGGATCTCGACGATGCCCATCATGACGTCCGGCATCAGGTACGTCTGCTCGGCCGGCACCCGCCAGTCCCAGCGCCGCTTGGCGAAGTCAGCGAGGGCGGCGTCGTACGGGTCGCCCATGGCGTATCCGGTGTCCCCGAGGTCGACCGCGGTGTGCAGCGCCTGCGCCACCGGCTCGGCGAGAGGGACGTCCATCTCGGCCACCCAGACGGGCAGCACGTCCGGGTCGTAGACCGTCCACTTGGCGCTGGTGCGGCGGCGGAGCTCGGGGAGGGTGAGTTGGCGCAGGGGGTTGGCGGACTGGGCTTCCAGCTGGGGTATCGCGGGATCCGAGGCCATGTGGCCATCGTAATCAGCGGGTCGTGGGCAGGCTCGTGAACTGGATCTCCAAGCCGTCGACCAGCGCCCGCAGCCCTGTCTCGAAGGCGCCCTCGTCCACCTCCTGCTGGTGCCCGGCGAGCAGGTGCGCCTGGCCCAGGTGCGGGTAGTCGGCCGGGTCGTACGCCTCGGGGTCGTCGACGAAGCCGCCGGCGAAGGAGCCGAGGGCGGAGCCGGCGACGAAGTAGCGCATCAGCGCGCCGATCCGCGTGGCCTGGGCCGGCGGCCACCCCGCCTGCACCATGCCGCCGAAGACCGCGTCGGCCATCTTCAGCCCGGCCGGGCGGCGGCCCGGGCCCTGGGCCAGGAACGGGACGATGTTCGGGTGCTCGGTGAGGGCCGCCCGGTACGAGCGGCCCCAGGCCAGCAGCGCGTCGGGCCAGCCGGTGCGGTCGGGGATGCCGGCGAAAGGCGACAGGTCGACCTTCGCCACCACCACGTCGGCCGCGGCGGCGAGGATCTCGTCCTTGTTCCGGAAGTGGTTGTAGAGCGACGGGCCGCTCACTCCCAGCTCGGCCGCCAGCCTGCGGGTGGAGAGGGCGGCGAGGCCCTCCGCGTCCACGAGGGCGAGGGCGGCTGTGACGATGCGCTCACGGCTGAGCAGGGGCTTGCGGGGGCGGGCCATGACGCAGATAGTAGATCCAGCGCGTAAAACTAGCACTGCTAATTTCTCACTGCTGATTTCTTACTCGAACCGGAGAGGTGTCGCCGTGAACCTCGGGCTGACCGCAGAACAGGAAGCCGTCCGCGACCTCGCCAGGGACTTCACCGACCGCGAGATCCGCCCGCACGCGGCCGCGTGGGACCGGGCGGAGAGCGTCGACCGCGCGATCGTGAAGAAGCTCGGTTCTGTCGGCTTCCTCGGGCTGACGATCCCGGAGGAGTACGGCGGCTCGGGCGGCGATCACCTCTCGTACGTGCTGGTGACGGAGGAGCTCGGCCGCGGCGACTCGGCGGTGCGCGGCATCGTGTCCGTATCCCTGGGCCTTGTCGGCAAGTCGATAGCCGCGTGGGGGAGCGAGCAGCAGAAGCGGCAGTGGCTGCCCCGGCTGACCAGCGGCGAGGCGCTGGGCTGCTTCGGCCTTACGGAGCCGGGGACGGGGTCCGACGCGGCGAATCTGACGACGAAGGCCGTGCGGGACGGCGACGACTGGGTGATCGACGGCGCCAAGATGTTCATCACGAACGGCACTTGGGCGGACGTCTGCCTGCTCTTCGCCCGTACGAGCGACGCGCCCGGCCACAAGGGCGTCAGCGCCTTCCTGGTGCCGACCGACGCGGCCGGACTCACCCGCCGCGAGATCCACGGCAAGCTCGGGCTGCGCGGCCAGGCGACGGCGGAGCTGGTGCTGGAGGGCGTACGGGTGCCGGACTCGGCGATGGTGGCGCCCGAGGGCAAGGGCTTCTCGGTCGCCATGTCCGCGCTGGCCAAGGGCCGGATGTCGGTGGCGGCCGGCTGTGTCGGCATCGCGCAGGCGGCGCTGGACGCGGCGGTCGGGTACGCGGGGGAGCGGGAGCAGTTCGGCGCCCCCATCGCGGACAAGCAGCTGGTGCAGGAGCTGCTCTCGGACATCGCGGTGGACGTGGACGCGGCGCGGCTGCTCACCTGGCGGGTCGCGGACCTGATCGACCGCGGCCAGCCCTTCGCGACGGAGTCGTCGAAGGCGAAGCTCTTCGCGAGCGAGGCGGCGGTGCGGTGCGCGAACAACGCGCTGCAGGTCTTCGGGGGTTATGGCTATATCGATGAATACCCGGTGGGCAAGCTGCTGCGGGACGCGCGGGTGATGACCCTGTACGAGGGCACCACCCAGATCCACAAGCTGCTGATCGGGCGGGCGCTGACGGGAGTCAGCGCGTTCTGACGCCGTAACCCAGGTATGTCACCACCGGCTTGCCGTCCGGCTCCGCGACCATGTCCACGAGCTCCGGCAGCTCCGCGTCCGTGATCTCGCCGCGGCGGCGGGCGCGGGTGGCGGTGACGAGGCTGCGTACGCGCCGGGGCTTGAAGGCGCGGACGGCGCCGGGGTCGACGCCGTGGCGGGTCAGGGCGGCCGCCATCTCGTCCGGAGTGCGGAGCCGTTCGGCGGCGTAGCGGCCGGGCGGCATGATGCGGGTGGCGCCGAGGCGTTGGAAGGCGCCCAGGTAGATGAGGCGGGCGACCGGCGTCCGGTTGACGGTGTCGTACGCGAGGAGGCCCTCGGGCCGGAGGGCGCGGGCGGCTTCGGCGACGGCGCGGTCGAGGTCGGCGGTGACCTCGAAGGTGTCGGCGGCGTAGACGAGGTCGAAGGCGGCGGTGTCGACGCCGAGCTCCGTGGCCGGGGCGGTGCGGGCGTCGATGGCGGCGGCCAGCCCCGCGCGCTCGTGCGCCTCGCGGGCCAGGGCGGTGGCGTCCGGCGACGGGTCGACGGCGGTGACGGCGAAGCCGAGCCCCGCAAGGCCGGCGGCGAGCGGCCCGCGCCCGCCGCCGATGACGAGCGCGCGGCCGCCTTCGACGCCGACCCCGAGCCGTTCGAGCAGGCCGGTCACGTACTCCATGCGCACGCGCTGGAAGGTCACGGCGCGGATGTGGCGGCCGTCGACGGAGTCCGGCGAGTCGAGCGCGATCGATGGGGTGGTGCTGGGCATGGCCACACGCTCCTCGGTGCTGGGTTCCTTCAAGAAACCTAGCATTGATGGGTTCCCTCAGGGAACTCGACTAGGGTGTCCTCATGACCAGGACTCCGCTCTCCGGTGTGGCCTGCTCCATCGCCCGCGCCACCGATCTCTTCGGCGACGCCTGGACCGCGCTGATCATGCGCGACGTGCTCACCGGCGTCACCCGCTTCGACGACATCGCCGCGGACCTGGGCGTCTCGCGCAAGGTCCTCGCCGCCCGGCTGGCCCGCCTGGTCGAGGAGGACGTCCTCGTCCGCGAGCGCTACCAGGAGCGGCCGCCACGTGAGCACTATGTGGCGACGGAGAAGGGCCAGGAGCTCTACCCCGTGCTCCTCGCCCTCATGAACTGGGGCGACCGCTGGTACGCGGGCGAGTCCGGCCCGCCCGTCCGGCTGCAGCACGTCGGCTGCGGCGAGGAGACGACGGCGGTGTGTGCCTGCGCGGTGTGCGGCGAGCCGCTGACGGCGGACGACACGGTCGAGCTGCCGGGACCCGGCGGGCGTACAGGGCCGGGGACTCAGGTGCTGGGTCCGCTGCTGGCATCCCGAGTGCACGACTGACATCCGACGTATTGCCGCTCACCGCGACCCGTCGTGACCGCCCGTACGGTCAACTCCCCACGTTCATCCGATGTTTGTGGCGTCGGAGGGCTTCCGGTGGGCAAGCGCTTGCTGCATTCTCCTGCGGGAGGAGATTGGAGCCCGACATGCCTTCACGACGGACCGTCCTGGGCGGCGCCCTCGCCGCCTCCGCCTCTGCCGGCCTTCCCGTTACGGCCCATGCCGCCGCTCGGCCCAGCGCCGATCCCGATCCCGGCCCCGGTCGCGGACCCGGCGCCGCCCTCATCCACGACAGCGCCTGGACCCAGGTCCTCGACGCCGCCGACCTCGTCTGGCAGCGCACGCCCACGACCTGGTACGAAGGTCCGTTCCTCGGCAACGGCTACCTCGGGTCCAGCATCTACGCCCACCCCGACGACACCAACGCCCTCCGCTTCCACGTCCAGCACAGCGAAGTCCAGGACCACCGCCCCGAGTTCGGCTCCCTCTTCGGCCTGGCCCGCCTCCCCATCGGCCACTTCACCCTCGAACCGGTCGGCACCATCACCGCCGTCGACTGGCGCCTGCACCTCGCCGCCGCCGAGCTCACCGGCACCATCACCACCACCGCGGGCACCCTGAAGCTCCGCGCCCTGGTACACAACTCCCGCTCCGTCCTCGCCATCGAGGTCACCCCGACCCCCGGCGAGCGCGCCTTCCGCTGGGTCTTCCACCCCGCCGAGGCGATCAGCCCGCGCGCCGCTTTCAAGGAGCCCCCGCCCGGCTATACGGGCAACCCGCCCGCCACCGTCGCCGACCACGACGGCACCACCGCCGCCACCCAGCCGCTCACCGCGGGCGGGCAGCACGTCACCGCCTGGCGGGAGCGCACCCGCGGCGCCACCCGCACCCTCTACGCCGCCGTCGCCCACTCGCACCCGGACGACGCCGCCCTCGGCCGCGCGCTCAAGACCGCCCGCGCCGCCGCCACTTACCCGTACGACGCCCTCGCCGCCACCCACCGCCCATGGTGGCGCGCGTACTACCGCAAGAGCTTCCTCTCCCTCCCCGACGCCCGCCTCCAGTCCTTCTACTGGATCCAGCTCTACAAGGCCGCTGCCGCCGCCCGCCGCGACGCCCCGGTGATGGCCACCTGCGGCCCCTGGCTCGAACCCACCCCCTGGCCCGCCACCTGGTGGAACCTCAACGTCCAGCTCGAGTACTGGCTCATCCACGGCGCCAACCACCTGGAGCTCGACGCCCCCACCCGCGCGCTGAGCGAGTTTCGCGACCAGCTCACCGCCGAGGTCGCGGAGCCGTACCGCAAGGACTCCGCGGGCATCCCGCGGACCACCGACATGCGGCTGCGCAATGGCGCCGCCTCCGCCACCGGCGGCTACGGCGTCGGCATCCCCGGCCAGAACCCGCCCACCCCCGAGGTCGGCAACCTCACCTGGGCCCTGCACAACGTCTGGCTCAGCTACCGCCACACCATGGACGAGTCGATCCTCCGCGACACCGTCTTCCCGCTCCTCCGCAAGGCCGTCAACTACTACCTGCACTTCCTCACCCCGGCCGCCGACGGCAAGCTCCACCTCCCGGCCACCTTCTCGCCCGAGTACGGCGTGGACGCCCCCGACTGCAACTACGACCTGATGCTGCTCCGCTGGGGCTGCTCGACGCTCCTGGAGGCGTCGGATCTGCTCGGCATCGACGACGAACTGGCGCCCCGCTGGCAGGAGGTGCTCCGCAAGCTCACCCCGTACCCCGTCGACGACAACGGCTTCATGATCGGCGCCGGCGTCCCCTTCGCGAAGTCCCACCGCCACTACTCCCACCTGCTGGCGGTGTATCCCCTGTACGAGATCACCTGGGAGCAGCCGGACCAGCGCAAGCTGATCGAGACCTCCCTCGACCACTGGGTCAGCTTCGAGGGTGCCCTCCAGGGCTACACCTTCACCGGCGCCGCCTCCATGGCCGCGCAGATGACGGACGGCGCGCGGGCGCTCGGCTATCTGGACCGGCTGATGAGCGACTTCATCCAGGCGAACACCATGTACAAGGAGTCCGGCCCGGTCATCGAGACGCCACTGTCGGCGGCCCAGTCGCTGCACGACATGATCTGCCAGAGCTGGGGCGGGGTGATCCGCGTCTTCCCGGCTGTCCCGGCCGCCTGGCAGGACGTCGCCGTGCACGACTTCCGTACGCAGGGCGCCTTCCTGGTGAGTGCGGTGCGGGAGGGCGGGGAGACGAGCTGGGTCCGGCTGCGGAGCGAGGCGGGGGCGCCGTGTGTCGTACGGCATGGGGTCCGGGGCGCGGTGGAGGTGCGGGACGAGGGCGGTGAGCCGGTTCCGTACGAGGAGATGACGGCGGGGACGCTCCGGATCGAGCTCGGGAAGGGGGAGGTGGCGGTGATCCATCCGAAGGGGGCGGAGCCCGACTTCACGGTCGCGCCGGTGCGGCCGAATGCTCCGGCGAAGCGCTGGGGGCTGCCCAAGTAACTGTCAGCGTCCGGGAGTTGACGCTGCAATAATGTCAGTGTCACTGTTGCGGTATGGCCGTGACCTGGACCCTGGCAGAGCTCGCCGAGCGCGCCGCCGACGAGCTGCGCTCCGGCGAGCCCGCGCCCGCGTCCTCGAACGGCCGTGTGCGGGACGTGCCCAGCGCGCGGCTGATCCGCTGGTACACGACGATCGGCCTGGTCGACCCGCCGCTCACGCGGCGTGGCCGGGTCGCGTTGTACGGGGAGCGGCATCTGCTGCAGCTGGTGGCGGTCAAGCGGCTGCAGGCGCGCGGGCGTTCCATCGCGGAGATCCAGAGGCTGCTGGCCGGGGCTACGGATGACCGGCTGGCGGAGGTGGTGGGGCCGGAGGCGCGGGAGCGCTTCTGGGCGACGGCGCCCGTACCCGCGCCCGTGCCCGTACCCGCGCCCGCGCCCGAGGAAGCCCAACCGGCCTCCCCGGCCGCCCCCGTCGTCGTCCCGGCCCTGCGCCTCGCCCCCGGCGTGACGCTCCTGGTCGACGGCGCGCCCCGTACGCCCGACGCCGCCGACCTGGCCGAGCTCGCCGAAGCCGCCGCCCCCCTGCTCGCCACCCTCCGCGCCCGCGGACTCACCGGAGCCGACACCTCCGCCCCGGAAAGCGACCCGGAAACCGACCCGGAAGGGAGCGCATCATGACCGTCCCCATCACCCCGCTCGAAAAGGACGACTACGCACCCCTCCAGGACGTGGACGAGGACGCGGGCCTCGGCGCCCTGCGTACGGACAAGGGCAACCTCCCCCTCGAAGCGGTCGACATCACCGCCCAACTGACCGGCCTGATAGCCGGGGTGACGGTGACCCAGGACTTCCGCAACGCACACGACGTGCCGCTGGAGGCCACCTACATCTTCCCGCTCCCCGACCGAGCGGGCGTGACCGCCTTCCGGATGGAGGCCGGCGACCGCGTGGTGGAGGGCGTGCTCAAGGAGCGCGGCCGGGCCCGCGAGGAGTACGACCAGGCTGTGGCCGAGGGGCGGCGGGCGGCGATCGCGGAGGAGGACCGCCCGGACGTCTTCACCATCCGGGTCGGCAACATCCTCCCCGGCGAGACCGTCCGCGTCCGCCTGACGATGAGCCAGCCGCTCCCGTACGAGGACGGTGCCGCCACCTTCCGCTTCCCCCTGGTCGTGGCGCCCCGCTACATCCCGGGCGCCCCGCTGGCCGGCACGCCGTCGGCCGGCACCGGCACCGAGCCGGACACGGACGCGGTCCCGGACGCCTCCCGCATCACGCCGCCCGTGCTGCTGCCCGGCTTTCCTTCGCCGGTGCGGCTGTCGCTCGCCGTGGATGTCGACCCCGCCGGGCTCGAGCTGGAGGAGATGCGGTCGAGCCTGCATGTGGTCGAGACGGCGGAGCCGGGTGGCGTACGGCTGAAGCCGGGGGAGCGGCTCGACCGGGACTTCGTGCTGCGGCTGCGCTTCGCGGCGTCGAGCTCGCTGGCGCTGGTGCCGGACGTGGAGGCCAAGGACGAGGGCACGTTCGCGCTGACGGTCGTGGAGCTGGAGCCCTCGGAGGGGCTCGCGCGGCCCCGCGACGTCGTCCTGGTCCTGGATCGCTCCGGCAGCATGTCCGGCTGGAAGATGGTCGCCGCCCGCCGCGCGGCGGCCCGCATCGTCGACACGCTCACCGCGCGCGACCGCTTCGCGGTCCTCTCCTTCGACACCGTGGTCGAACGCCCCGACCGCCTCCCGTCCGGCCTCGTCCCGGCCACCGACCGCCACCGCTACCGCGCCGTGGAACACCTCTCCCGCCTGGAGTCCCGCGGCGGCACGGAACTGCTGACACCACTGCGCGAGGCGAGCGGCCTGCTGGCGACCGGGGAGGAGGCCGGCCGCGACCGGGTGCTCGTCCTCGTAACGGACGGCCAGGTCGGCAACGAGGACCAGATCCTCCAGGAGTCGACCAAGGCCCTCTCCGGCGTACGCATCCACACGGTCGGCATCGACCGCGCCGTCAACGCCGGCTTCCTCGGCCGCCTCGCCGCCCTGGGCAGCGGCCGCTGCGAACTGGTCGAATCCGAGGACCGCCTCGACGACGCGATGGAATCCATCCACCGCCGCATCGCCGCCCCACTGGCGATGGACCTGACGGCGACGGGCGCGGACCTGGAGCTGATCCCGGATACGGTCCTCTGCCCGAGCTCCTTCTTCCCCGGCGTCCCGCTGACGGTCCGCGGCCGCTACCGGGCCGCGGGCCCGGACGCGGCGGTGACGGTGCAAGGCCGCTCCGCGACGGGCGAGCAGTGGCGCCGCACGGTCCCGGCCGCCGGCCTGACGGACCGCCCAGGAGTACGGACGGTATGGGCCCGCGCCCAGCTCCGAAGGCTGGAGGACCGCTACGCGGCGGGCGCCCACGCGCTGGAGCGCGAACTGGTCGAGACATCGCTGCGCCACGGCGTGCTCTGCCGCTTCACGGCCTTCGTCGCGGCCGACACGCAGGTGGTCGCGGAGGGCGGCCCGGGCCACCGGGTCACCCAGCCGGTGGAGCTCCCGAGCGGCTGGGGGATGCCGATGCCCCCGGCGCCGTCGGCACCCGGCTCGGGCTTCTACGTCCAGCAGCAGGCCGCGTACGGACAGCCCGAGATGGGACCGGTACGGAGGAAGGCCAAGCTGCGCCGGCCCTTGCTCTCCCAGGACGCGGCGACCGCCCACCGCCCGTCCTTCAGCGCCCCACCCGAAGCGGCGGACGTGCCCACCCCCGCCCCCTTCCAGGACCACCTGGCAGAAGAGCTCCGCCGCCTCCACGAGGCCGCCACCCTCCCCGCCCTCGACCGCCGCCGCCACCTCGCCGACCTCGGCAGCCGCCTCCAGGCCCTCGCCGCCGACAACCCGCGGCTACGCGCCCTCGCGGAGGACCTGCGCGAAGCCGAGCACCCGGACACGGACCTGGACGCCCTGTGGCACAGGACGGTAGAACTCCTCACGGAGCTGACCACCCCTGGGGAGCCACCCGCCCGCGCGTTCTGGAAGCGCACCTAGCATCCCCCTCCCGACTCCGGGCTCTAAGCGCTTGCTCACCCCACGTTGTAGGGTGTGGGCTGCTGGACTGAAGGAGGATCGGGAGGGTGCGCGATGGGCGACGCGGTGGAGTCCGCCGGGTGGTCGGACGTGGAGCCGGATGCGGCGCGGCGGCTGCTTGAGGGGGCCGTGGAGGCGTTTGCCGAGCGCGGCTATCACGCGACCACCACCCGGGACATCGCCGGGCGGGCCGGGATGAGCCCTGCCGCGCTGTACATCCACTACAAGACCAAGGAAGAGCTGCTCTACCGGATCAGCCGGTACGGGCACGAGCGGGCGCACGCCATTCTCGCCAAGGCCGCGGCGGCCGACGGCAGCCCCGCCGAGCGGCTCCGCCTCGCCGTGCACACCTTCGCGCGCTGGCACGCCGAGCACCACACCACCGCCAGGGTGGTGCAGTACGAGATCTCCTCGCTCGGCCCCGAGCACTACGAAGAGGTGCTCGACCTGCGCCGCGGCATCGACCGGCTGCTGCGCGGGATCATCGAGGACGGGGTCGCCGCCGGGGACTTCAGCGTCGATGACGTGCCCGGCACGGCGCTCGCGGTGCTGTCGCTGTGCGTGGACGTGGCGCGCTGGTTCAACGTCAACGGGCCGCGGACACCCGACGAGGTCGGCGCGCTGTACGCCGACCTCGTGCGGAGGATGGTGGGGGCCTAGCCCCCGCGAAAGGTCACCGCCCCTCGATCAGCCCCATCGCCAGCTCCGGCGAGAACTGCCCCGCCGCCATGTCCGGTGCCACCCCGCAATTCCCGTCCGACGCCCCCGGCGTCTTCACCCACAGCAGCATCTCCGCGCCGCCCGGGCCGCCGGTCTTCGCCGCCGGGCCGAGCTTGCGGCCGCCGGGGTTGCACCACTCGTGGTTGGAGC
This sequence comes from Streptomyces boninensis, assembly GCF_048572725.1. NCBI lineage: Bacteria > Bacillati > Actinomycetota > Actinomycetes > Kitasatosporales > Streptomycetaceae > Streptomyces > Streptomyces boninensis. Next base: position 1,595,689 of record NZ_CP183837.1, on the reverse strand, counting down.
CGTTGCCGTTGCGGCTGGTGTCGATGACGTACGGCTTGGTGTAATCCGCGTTCCGCCGCAGATCGTCGTTGATCTCGCGGGCGAAGTCGCCGGACTCGCCGCTCTCGTAGTAGTTGGCCACGTTGATCGAGAAGCCGTGCGTGTTCCGCAGCCCGGCCGCGTCCAGGCGCTCGGCCATCTGGGGCGCCGGCTTCCAGTGGGCGGTGCCCGCGTCGAGGTAGGTCCAGGCGTTCGGGGCCTTGTCGCGCAGCGCCTCGGTGGCGTGCCTGATCAGGTCCGTACGCTCCTTCTGCTCGGACTCCGACAGGCATTCGTCCAGCTGGGGGAGGGCGTCCGGCTCCACCACGACCAGCGCCGGGCGGTCGCCGATGCCGGCCGCGAAGTCCTCGATCCAGGACCGGTACTCGGCGGCCGTCTCCGCGCCGCCGCCCGAATGGCCGCCGCAGTCGCGGCCCGGGATGTTGTACGCCACCAGCAGCGGCAGCTTGTCGTCCTTCGCCGCGGCACGGGTGTGATCCGCGACCGAGGCGCGCACGTCCGCGTCCCAGGGGCCGAACCAGCGGGCCATGGGCTTCTTCGCGATCGCGCGCCGGATGTCGGCGGCCCGCGGATCGCCGGCGTTGTCGCGCGCCCAGACGGCGGGCGGCGAGTCCGGGTCCACGTAGAAGCCGCGGGTGAGCTTTACGGGGTCGGGGTCTGCGGCCGCCGCGGGGGGTGCGGCGGCCGCGAGCAGGAGAGCGGCCAGGGTCAGGGCAGGGGTCAGCAACTGTCGTATACGCATGCGCAACCAGGAGCCGGCCCCCAGGGTCCGCCAGGCGCGGGGCCGTTCTAGAAGTAGTAGCGGCTGACGGACTCCGCGACGCACACCGGCTTTTCGCCGCCCTCGCGCTCGATCGTGAAGGCCACGGTGAGCTGGGCGCCGCCGGTGACGTCGGCGATGTCGACGATACGGGCGGTGGCCCGCACCCGCGACCCGACGGGGACCGGGGCGGGGAAACGGACCTTGTTGGTGCCGTAGTTCACGCCCATCTTCGCGCCCTCCACCGCCAGCAGCTGCGGGCCGAAGAGGGGGAGCAGGGAGAGGGTCAGATAGCCGTGCGCGATGGTGGTGCCGAAGGGGCCCGCCGCCGCCTTCCCGGGGTCCACGTGGATCCACTGGTGGTCGCCCGTGGCCTCGGCGAACTGGTCGATGCGCCCCTGGTCGACCTCCAGCCAGTCGGAGTAACCGAGCTGCTCGCCGACGGCGTCCTTGAGCTCCTCGACCGACTTGAAGATGCGCGGCTCTGCCATGTCCGTTCCTCCGGCCCTCGTTCGTATGCTCTAAGCAACTGCTTAGCATGCTCGCCGGGTCATGCTGTGTCAACGCCCCGCGCGCCCCGCCGCCAGCACCAGCCGCGCCAGCTCCTTGTGGCAGATATCGCTGTGCGCCCCCGCCGGCGCGCCGCCGGTCTTGACCACCGCCGCCGCGTCCACGCTGACGCAGCCCTTGGCGGGCAGGGCGTCCGCGGCCAGCGCCTCCTTCAGGGTGAGGTTCTTGGTGCCCGTGACCGCCTTGATCCCGTCGAAGCCCAGCGCGCCCCAGCGCTCGGCGCCGGGCAGCAGGCTCTGGTCGTCCCTGGCCATCCGGGCGGTCAGCGGGTAGAAGGTCCGCAGTGCGGTGTCGTGCTTGGAGTGGCAGGACACCAGCGGGCCCGCGATCCGGCGGTGCATGCCGTTCAGGGCGCCGGCCTGGCCCTTGTCGTGCGGGAGTTTCGGGGCGAAGGCGTAGTGCGAGAAGGCGCCCTGGAGCAGCGTGACCGAGGCGACCTGGCCAGGGGTGGCGGGCAGGGCGCGCAGCGCGTACGAGATGAGGCGGGCGCCGAAGCTGTGGCCGATCAGGTGCAGGCGGGCGTCGGGCGCGGCCTTGGCGATGCGTTTCAGGGCGGGGCCGAGGCCGCGCTGGCCGACCGTGCCGGCGCGGCGCTTCATGGCGTAGTACGTGGCGCCGCGCAGGAGTTCGCGGCCGCCGTCCCACAGCGCGGCCGGGTGCTGCGGATCCGGTGCGACCTCGTCGAGCGCCGTCGCGAACTCCGCGAGGACCGTCTCCGCGTCGGCGTCCTCGGCGAGCGCCAGCGGGACGGCCTCCTGGGCGGGCTCGTCCGCCATGTCGGGGGCGACGGTACGGGTCGGATTGCCGGGGTCGAGCTCCAGCAGCCTGCGCAGCAGCCGCAGGAATTCCGCGTACCGCTCGGGCTGCCCCTCGGGGCGCTCGGCGAGCAGCTCGGAGATCCGGGCGACCGTGTGGGTGCGGCCGGGGAACTGGGCGCCCAGCATCCGCTGCGTGGGTGTGTCGAGGCCGGGGGCGGGTGGCCTCGGCGGCGCCGCGGACCGCGGGAAGTCCGGGATCGGCTCGTCCGAGAAGCGCATCGCCGGCCACAGCACGCCGACGTACCCGAGCCGCACATCCGGGCCCGCGAGCCCCGGGAACGGGGCGAAGAAGCGGCTGTAGAGGCTCGTGGCGATGGACCGGTCGTTGTTCCAGCCGTGGCTGAAGAACAGCAGGTCCGTGACGCCCTCCTCGGCCGCCTGCCGCTCGATCCTGCCGCGCTGCGAGGCGTTCACATCGCCCTCGGCGTCGAAGGTCAGCTCCCAGTACGGGCTCACGCTCATCTCAGGCATGCCAGCCAGCGTGGCAAGCTCTCCGCGGCACGAGAAGAGGCCGAGCGGACCCCGGCCCGCAACGTCCGGTTCCACCCCCTTCCCCCGTACATACCGACCGGTTAGTCTGTCGCGTCATGGACTCCTTCCGGGACGCTGCAGTGGTGGTCACAGGTGCCGGCGGTGGCATTGGTGCCGCGCTGGCCAGACGGTTCGCGGCCGCGGGGGCGGCGGTCGTGGTGAACGATCTGAACGAGGGCAAGGCGCAGGCGGTCGCCAAGGAGATCGGCGGGATCGCCATCCCCGGCGACGCCTCCGCGGTCGTCCCCGAGGCCCGCGACGCGCTCGGCGGCCGGATCGACGTCTTCTGCGCCAATGCCGGCGTCGGTACGGGCGGCGGCCCCGACGCGCCCGAGGACGACTGGGCGACCGCCTGGGACGTGAACGTGATGGCGCACGTCAGGGCGGCCCGCGAGCTGCTGCCCGAGTGGCTGGAGCGGGGCGAGGGACGCTTCATCGCGACCGTCTCCGCGGCCGGGCTGCTCACGATGCTCGGCTCGGCCCCGTACAGCGTCACCAAGCACGCCGCCTACGCGCACGCCGAATGGCTCGCCGCCACCTACGCCCACCGCGGCGTCAAGGTGCACGCGATCTGCCCGCAGGGCGTGCGCACGGACATGCTCAGCGACACCGGCGCGGCGGGCGACCTGCTGCTGCGCCCCGGCGCGATCGAGCCGGACGCGGTCGCCGAGGCGCTCTTCGCGGCCGTGGCCGAGGACCGCTTCCTGGTGCTGCCGCACCCGGAGGCGGGCGAGTACTACGCGGCCCGCGCCGCTGACCCGCAGCGTTGGCTGCGCGGCATGAACAAGCTGCAGCGCGACCTGGAAGAGCGAGCAGACCGAAACCTGTGAAGGGACCGCAATGACGCGCTCCGCATACGAATCGATGCCCTGGCTCGCCCAGCTGACCGAGGCGCAGAAGGCACCCATCCAGCCGGCCGAGACCGTGCTGCACTCCTTCCGCGCGGCCGCGGCGCAAGCCCCCGACCGTACCGCCTTCGCCTACTTCGACGGCCGGCTCTCGTACCGCGAGGCGGACGAGCTCTCCGACTCCATCGCCGGGCACCTGGCCGCGGCGGGCTTCGAGCAGGGCGACCGGCTGGCGCTGATGCTGCAGAACACCCCGCACTTCGTGCTGGCGCTGCTCGGCGCCTGGAAGGCGGGCGGCACGGTGGTGCCGGTCAATCCCATGTACAAGTCGGGGGAGCTGACGCATCTGCTCGCCGACGGCGGCGTGAAGGCCGTCGTCTGCTCCGACCGGGCGTGGGAAGGCGTGCTGCGGGGCGCGGCCGAGGGCTCGCAGGTGAGCATCGTGCTCACCGCCTGCGAGCTGGAGCTGCAGAGCCGCGATGACGAGCGGGTGCTGGGCTTCGAGCGGCTGCCGCAGGCCGCGGACGCCGCCGACCTCCTGGCCGTGGCGCGGGCCGGCCACGCCGCCCCGGCCGGGCGCGAGCTGACCGGCGAGGACGTGGCGCTGATCAGCTACACGTCCGGCACCTCCGGCCGCCCCAAGGGCGCGATGAACACGCACGCCAACATCACGTACAACGCCGAGCGCCAGGCCACCGGCCTCGGCATCCCCGAGGGCGGCGTCTATTTCGCGCTCGCCCCGCTCTTCCACATCACCGGCATGGTCGTGCAGCTGGCCGGGTGTCTCGCGAACGCGGGGACGCTGGCGCTGGCGTACCGCTTCGACCCGGGCGTCGTCCTCGACGCCTTCGCCGAGCACCGGCCGCACTTCACCGTCGGCCCGTCCACGGCGTTCATGGCGCTGGCCGCGCACCCGGCGGTCAGCCGCGAGCACTTCACCTCGTTCACGTATATCTCCTCCGGCGGCGCCCCGCTGCCGCCCGCGCTGGTGGACGGCATCGAGGAGCGGCTCGGCGTCTACATCCACAACGGCTACGGCCTCACCGAATGCGCCGCCCCCTGCACCAGCGTCCCGCCGGACCGCCGCGCGCCCGTGGACAAGGTGTCGGGCACGCTGTCGGTGGGCGTGCCCGGGCCGCAGACGGTGGTACGGGTCCTCGACGACGCCGGCGCGGAGGTGCCGCTCGGCGAGACCGGCGAGATCGCCGTACGCGGCCCGCAGGTCTCGCCCGGCTACTTCGGCCGGCCCGAGGCCACCGCGGAGGGCATGCCCGGCGGCGAACTGCGCACCGGTGACATCGGCTTCATGGACGAGGGCGGCTGGCTCTACGTCGTGGACCGCAAGAAGGACATGATCAACGCGTCCGGCTTCAAGGTGTGGCCGCGGGAGGTCGAGGACGTCCTGTACACGCACGCGGCGGTGCGCGAGGCCGCGGTGGTCGGCGTCGCCGACGCGTACCGCGGCGAGACGGTCAAGGCCTACGTGAGCCTGCGGCCGGGGGCCGAGGTGGCGCCCGATGAGCTGGCGGGATACTGCAAGGAGCGGCTGGCGGCGTACAAATACCCGCGCGAGGTGGAGATCCTGCCCGAGCTGCCCAAGACGGCGACGGGCAAGATCCTGCGGCGCGAGTTGCGCTCCGGGTCCTGAGCGAGGAAAGGTTACGGCCATGGCCAGATCTACGAGAGGCGTGAGCGCGAGCGCGACGCAGGCGCCGGGCGACAGCGCGCCGGTGCCCCAGCGGCTCCTCGCCGCCGCCACGCGGCTCTTCGCGGAGCAGGGCTTCGACCGTACCTCCGTGCAGGAGATCGTGGAGGCGGCCGGGGTGACCAAGGGCGCCCTGTACCACTACTTCGGCTCCAAGGACGACCTGTTGCACGAGATCTACGCGCGGCTGCTGCGGGTGCAGCAGGAGCACCTCGACGCCTTCGCCGAGTCGGGCGCGCCGGTCGAGGAGCGGCTTCGTGAGGCGGCGGCGGATGTCGTGGTGACGTCGCTGGAGAACACCGACGACGCCACGATCTTCTTCCGCTCGATGCACATGCTCGCCCCCGAGAAGCAGAAGCAGGTGCGGGCCGACCGGCGGCGCTATCACGAGCGGTTCCGGGCGCTGATCGAGGAGGGCCAGGAGTCCGGCGTCTTCAGCAACGCGACGCCCGCCGACCTGGTCGTGGACTACCACTTCGGCGCGATCCACCACCTGAGCAGCTGGTATAAGCCGGACGGGCCGCTGTCGCAGCAGCAGATCGCGGATCATCTGGCGGACCTGCTGATGAGGGCGCTGCGCCCGTAGGGGTGGAGGTCTGGGGGCGGCGCCCCCAGACCTCCACCCGTCAGAGGTACTGCTTCAGTTCCCGGCGCGCCAGCGACCGCTGGTGGACCTCGTCCGGGCCGTCGGCCAGGCGCAGCGAGCGGGCTGCCGCCCACAGCTCGGCCAGCGGGTAGTCCTGGCTGACGCCGCCCGCGCCGTGGAGCTGGATCGCCTTGTCGACGATCTCCAGCACCGCCCGCGGCGTCGCGATCTTGATGGCCTGGATCTCGGTGTGCGCGCCGCGGTTGCCGACGGTGTCCATCAGCCAGGCCGTCTTGAGTACGAGCAGCCGCAGCTGCTCCACCTGCACCCGCGCGTCGGCGATCCACTGCTGGACCACGCCCTGCTGCGCGAGCGCCTTGCCGAAGGCCGTACGGCTCGTGGCACGGCGGCACATCAGCTCGATGGCGCGCTCCGCCATGCCGATCAGTCGCATGCAGTGGTGGATGCGGCCGGGGCCGAGCCGCGCCTGCGCGATCGCGAAGCCGCCGCCGACCTCGCCGACGATATTGGCGGCCGGCACCCGCACCCGGTCGAAGACGACCTCCGCGTGGCCGCCCTCGGACTCGTCGACGAAGCCGAAGACCTGCATGGGGCGGCGGACTTCGACGCCGGGCGTATCGCGCGGGACGAGGATCATGGACTGCTGGCGGCGGGGGTCGTCGCCGTTGGGGTCGGTCTTGCCCATGAGGATGAAGATCTTGCAGTCCGGGTTCATGGCGCCGGAGATGTAGAACTTCCGGCCGGTGATGACGTAGTCGTCGCCGTCGCGCTCGATGAGGGTGCCGATGTTGGTGGCGTCGGAGGAGGCGACCTCGGGCTCGGTCATCGCGAAGGCCGAGCGGATCTCGCCCGCCAGCAGCGGCTCCAGCCACTGCTTCTTCTGGTCCTCAGTGGCGAACTGGGCGAGCAGCTCCATGTTCCCGGTGTCGGGGGCGTTGCAGTTCAGCGCCGCCGGGCCGAGGTGCGGGCTGCGGCCGGTGAGCTCGGCGAGGGGGGCGTACTGGAGGTTCGTCAGCCCGGCGCCGTACCGCTCGTCGGGGAGGAAGAGATTCCAGAGTCCCCGCTTGCGGGCCTCCTCCTGGAGCTCGGCCAGGATCGGGGTCTTCTTCCACGGGTCGGCCGCCTCCGCGCGCTGGCGGACCGCCACCTCCTCGTTCGGATACACGTGCTCGTCCATGAACGCGAGCAGCTGCTTGCGCAGCTCCTCGGTGCGGGCGTCGTAGGCGAAGTCCATGGCTGTTCAGCCCTCCTGGAGGATGGTGAGACCCTTGGCAATGATCGGCTGCACCAGCTCGCCCATGCCGTCGAAGCCGGCGCCGACGGTCTGGCCGAGGGTGTAGCGGTAGTAGATGCCCTCCGCGATCACGGCGAGCTTGAAGTGCGCGAAGGCGACGTACCAGGCGACCGCCGAGACGTCGCGGCCTGAGCCCGCCGCGTAGCGCTCGATCAGCTCGGCGGAGCCCGGGTGGCCCGGCGCGCCGCCGGTGGCGCCGATCGCGCCCTCCGGGCCTTCGGTACGGGAGCTGTACATCACCAGCAGGCCGACGTCGGTGAGCGGGTCGCCGAGCGTCGACATCTCCCAGTCGAGGATCGCCTTGACCCGGTCGTCGGCGCCGACGAGGGCGTTGTCGAGCTTGTAGTCGCCGTGCACGACCGTCGGCGCCGGGCTGCTCGGCAGCGCCTTCGTGAGCCGGTCGTGCAGCTCGTCGATGCCGGGCAGGTCGCGGCTGCGGGAGGCGGCGAGCTGCTTGCCCCAGCGGCGCAGCTGCCGCTCCAGGAAGCCCTCCGGCCGCCCGAAGTCGCCGAGGCCGACCGCGGCCGGGTCGACGGCGTGCAGCTCGACCAGGGTGTCGATGAGGTTCAGCACCACCGCGCGGGTGCGGTCCGGGCCGATCGCCGTCAGCTCGGCCGCGGTGCGGTACGGGGTGCCGTCGACGAACTCCATCACGTAGAAGGGGGCCCCGAGGACCTCGTCCTCCTCGCACAGCAGCACCGTCCCCGGCACCGGCACGGGGGTGGGGTGCAGCGCGGAGATCACCCGGTGCTCGCGGCGCATGTCGTGCGCGGTGGCGAGGACGTGGCCGAGCGGCGGGCGGCGGACCACCCAGCGGGCGGCGCCGTCGGTGACCTCGTACGTGAGATTCGAGCGGCCGCCCTCGATGAGCCGGGCGCGCAGCGGACCTGCGACCAGACCGGGGCGGACCCGGTCCAGGTGGCGCCGCAGCGCCTCGGGATCGAGTCCCGGCGGCGGGAGCTCGTCGCTCATGCACTTCCCCCTTGGTTTTGTTGGGTACGGCCATGATGCCGACCGGTCGGTATGTAGTCCAGAGGCCCGGGCCGTGCAACTGATCACGGACGGGGATCCGGGCTTTGCTACGCGTGGCAGGTGGGCATCGAGCCGCCGTTGAGCTCGGCCATGTCGCCGAAGACCTGGAGCGGGTCCAGCGGCACCCCGAGCGGTCTGCCCTGGAGCTCGGCGTACGCGCGATGGAGATTGGGCGCCAGCCGCTCGGTCTCCCGCAGCTCGGCGAATTCGCCCAGGTCCGCGGTCTGCGCCACCTCCAGCGGGGTGCGCCCGGCCGCGTACCCCTCCTGGGCCAGGCCGGCCAGGAAGCGCAGATAGCGCTCCATGGCGTCGAAGACGCCCGGGTCGGTGACTGAGCCGTGGCCCGCGACCACCGTGCGGGCGCCGAGCGCGCGCAGCCGGTCGAGGGCGGCGAGGGAGCCGGTGAGCGAGCCCATCGGGATGAACGGGGTGCCGCCGCGGAAGACCAGGTCGCCGGTGAAGACCACCCGCTGCTGTGGCAGCCAGACGATCGTGTCGCCCGCGGTGTGCGCGACGCCGGGGTGGATCAGCTGCACTTCGGTGTCGCCGACGTGGAGGGTGAGGGTGTCGTCGTAGGTGAGATTGGGGGCGTTTATGGTGATCTCGCCGAAGTCGTTGTCCGGCCACAGGAGATGGAGCTGCTTGCCCGCGGCCTGCACCTCCGTACGGCAGCGGCGGTGGCCGATGACGGCTGCGGACGGGGCGAAGACGCTGTTGCCGTACGTGTGGTCGCCGTGGTGGTGGGTGTTGACCACCATCGTCGGCTGCGGGGCGCCGCTGGCGAGCACCGTGTCGCGGAGCTTCAGCGCCCGGGACTCGGTGGCGGCGGTGTCGACCAGGAGCGTGGTGGTGCCGTCGCTGATGAAGCCCGCGTTGCTCAGGCACCAGCCGCCGTCGGGCTGCACGTAGGCGTGCACGCCAGGGGCCAGCTGCAGCGGGTACGGGGCCCGTATCGCGTCGAGGGAGCGCTGCACCACGCCCTCCGGGGTGTCGGCCACGGAGATCGCGGCGCCGTTCTCGTGCCCGTTCAGCGGCTCCAGGTCGGCGAACTGGGAGCGCAGCAGCCCCTTCGGCATGAAGTGGTCCTTGCGCTCCTCCAGCCGCTCGCCGATCAGCTCGGGCGAGCCGTCCAGGTGCAGAAAGAACAGGCCCTCCACGGCCCCGGCGAGGCGCTCGCGATAGCGGCGCTTGAGCGCCGAGCAGGAAATGATGCCGCCACTCGCCACCCGCCCGGCCAGCCAGGCCGAGATGGCGTCCAGCCACGGCAGCCGGTCGTCGTCGTCGAGGGGCGTGCCGCCGGACATCTTCTCGATGTTGGCCGGCGGGTGGAAATCGTCGCCCTCCGCGTACGGCAGCCCGATCCGCTCCGAAAGCGCCTCGCCCACCGTCGATTTACCGGAACCGGTGACTCCCATGACGACAACCAGCGGGGCATGCGCAGGCATTGGCGGAACTCCTGGTGAGGGACGGCGGAGCTGTCCGGCCGAACATAGCTCAACAGGCCGTCACAGGACCATCACAGCACCGAACACGGCCAGCGCCACCACACACGCCGCGGCACCCAGCGGGACGCGTACGTCCTGGGCCTCGGGCGCGGCCTGGTCCATGGAGGTGATGCGGCGCTGCGACACCACCAGAAACGCCACCAGCGCCAGCAGCCCAAGGGCGGCCCCGACGCCGGCCGCCGCCGATCGCTCCTGATGGAGCGCGAGTCGTACGGCCAGCAGGGCCGCGACGGTGAAGGCGAGCGTGGTGCGGCGCCAGGCCATGCGGGTGCGTTCCGGCTGGGCGCCGGGGTCGCGTACGGGTGGCTCCGGTGCCGTCACCGGCCGGCACCGCCCAGGACCACCGCGCCGAGGATCAGCACCGCCGCCACCACCGTGGCCACGGCGAGAGTCGCCGGGAAGCGGGACGGCGGCAGGTCCTCGCCGCGGCGCATGGCGCGCTCGCAGCGGATCCAGTGGTTCACGGCCCGTACCGCGCAGAACGCCCCGCCCGCGAGCAGCAGCACCGCGATCGGGGTGCGGATCGGGCGGTCCAGGTCGGTCAGGAACTGGTCCGCCGCCAGACCGCCCGCGACCAGCGCGAGCGCCGTGCGGATCCAGGCGAGGAAGGTGCGCTCGTTGGCGAGTGAGAAGCGGTAGTCGGGGGTGGTGCCCTCGGAGCGGAGTTTCTCCGGGGCGAACCACAGGCGGACGGTGGAGGGGCGGTGCTCGTCGGTCACGGCGTCGACTCTATGCGTCGCGCCGCGCCAGCAGCCGCTGGTAGGCCTCCAGGCCGTCGGGTGTCCACTGCCACTCGGTGAGCTTCGCGGCGAGTTCGGCGTCGGTCAGGAAGGTGTGCCAGGCGACCTCCGAGGCCTGCGGGTTCACCTCGTACGGGCAGCGCACCTCATAGACCCCCGACCACCAGGTGTGCTCCGGCGACTCGTACAGGAACTTGAACAGCGGGCGCGGCGCGGGCAGCCCCGACACGCCGAGCTCCTCCTCGGCCTCCCGCAGCGCGGCCTCGTCCCATGACTCGCCCGCGCCGACGACCCCTCCGACCCACATGTCGTAGTGGGACGGGAAGATCATCTTCTGCGCGGTGCGGCGGTGCACGAAGATCCGGTCTGCCGGGTCGCGGGCGAGCACAAACGTGCTCCGGTGCCGCAGCCGCCGCTCGTACGTCTCAGCGCGCCGGGCCTGGCCCACCACCCGGTCCTGCTCGTCCACGATGTCCAGCAGCTCGTCCGCGGACATGGGGGCAGTCTCGTTGCTCTCCTCGCTCATGATCCCCATCCAAGCCCCCGTCCCGGGAATGCGCCAGAGTCGCTGGCAGAATGCTGCAAATGCAGCGAATTGTCTTTTTCGGGTGGCTGCGGCTCGCGCTCGGCGCGCTGGGTGCCGTGGCGCTGGGCTTCCAGGCGTACCGGTCGGCAGGCGACGGCACGCTCGACAACTTCTTCAGCTACTTCACCGTGCTCAGCAATATGGCGGGCGTGGTCGTCCTCCTCGCCATGGGCGGCGCGGCGCTGCTCGGCACCCGCGACGTGCCCGACCTGGTCCGCGGCGCTGTGGTGCTCTATCTCGCGATCACGGGGATCATCTACCAGGCGCTGCTCGCGGACCTGCAGGGCGGCGGCCAGAGCATCCCGTGGGTCAACCGCGTCCTGCACCAGCTGCTGCCCATCGTCGCCGTCGTCTACTGGCTCACCGACCCGCCCAGGCAGCGCATCGACCTGAGCGGGGCCGCGCGGTGGCTGGCCTTCCCGCTCGTCTTCCTCGCGTACTCGCTGATCCGCGGCCCGCTGGTGGGGGGCTGGTATCCGTACCCCTTCCTCGACCCGGGCAAGGCCGGCGGCTACGGCGGTGTGGCCGCCCGCTGCCTCGGGATCACCGTCGCTTTTGTGGTGGTCGCGGCGCTGTTGACCTGGCTCGGGAACGTTCGCAGACGAGACCTGGACCGCAGGGTGTTGACTACGGCCGGTAGTCTCCCGAGGATCTGACCGACTGGTCGGTAGCGAGCTTCGAGCGAGGGGCGGAAGGCCATGGCGTACGACGCCGATGTGATCGTGATCGGGGCCGGCCTCGCCGGGCTGGCCGCCACCGCGGAGCTCGCGGAGGCGGGCCGCAAGGTCATCCTGCTCGACCAGGAGCCGGAGCAGTCCATCGGCGGGCAGGCGCACTGGGCGTTCGGCGGCCTGTTCTTCGTCGACTCGCCCGAGCAGCGCCGGATGCGGGTCAAGGACAACCGGGCCCTCGCCCTGCAGGATTGGATGGGCAGCGCCGGCTTCGACCGCCCGGAGGACCATTGGCCGCGCAAGTGGGCCGAGGCGTACGTGGACTTCGCGGCGGGCGAGAAGCGGTCGTGGCTGCATGCGATGGGCATGCGCTGGTTCCCCGTCGTGGGATGGGCCGAGCGCGGCGGCTATGACGCGCAGGGACACGGCAATTCCGTCCCCCGCTTCCACATCACCTGGGGTACGGGCCCGGGCGTCGTCGCGCCCTTCGAGCGCCGGGTGCGCGCGGGCGTCGCGAGCGGCCGCGTCGAGCTGCGCTTCCGGCACCGGGTGACGGGCCTCGGCCGTACGGACGGCGCCGTCGACACCGTGCGCGGCGAGGTGCTGGCGCCGGACTCGATGGAGCGCGGCAAGGCCAGCAACCGCGAGGTCACCGGCGACTTCGAGCTGCGCGCGCAGGCCGTGATCGTCACCTCCGGGGGCATCGGCGGCAACCACGACCTCGTACGCAAGAACTGGCCGGAGCGGCTCGGCAAGGCCCCCCGGACGATGGTCGCGGGCGTCCCCGCGCACGTCGACGGCCTGATGCTCGACGTCGCCGAGGGCGCCGGCGCCCGGCTGATCAACCGCGACCGGATGTGGCACTACACCGAGGGCCTGCAGAACTGGAACCCCATCTGGGACAACCACGGCATCCGCATCCTCCCCGGCCCGTCCTCGCTGTGGCTCGACGCCACGGGCAAGCGCCTTCCGGCGCCGCTGTGGCCGGGCTTCGACACGCTCGGGACGCTGGAGCACATCATGCGGTCCGGGTACGAATACACCTGGTTCGTGCTCAACAAGCGCATCATCGGCAAGGAGTTCGCGCTCTCGGGCTCCGAGCAGAACCCGGACCTGACCGGGAAGTCGGTGCGCGATGTGGTGGGGCGGGCGCGGGTGGATGTGCCCGGGCCGGTGAAGGCGTTCATGGAGAACGGCGCGGACTTCATCGTGGAGCGCGACCTGGGGACGCTGGTCCGGCGCATGAACGAACTCACCGGCGACAAACTCATCGACGAGGCCGACCTGCACCGGGTGATCGCCGACCGCGACCGCGAGACGGTGAACCCGTTCACCAAGGACCTGCAGGTCATGGCCATCAACGGCGCCCGCAACTTCCTAGGCGACAAGCTCATCCGCACGGTCGCCCCGCACCCGATCCTGGACCCGAAGGCGGGCCCGCTGATCGCCGTCCGCCTCAACATCCTCACCCGCAAGTCCCTGGGCGGCCTGGAGACGGACCTCTCGGCGCGGGTGCTGACGGAGGGCGGCGAGCCGCTGCCTGGCGTGTACGCGGCGGGCGAGGCAGCGGGCTTTGGTGGCGGTGGGGTGCACGGCTACCGGTCGCTGGAGGGCACCTTCCTCGGCGGCTGCATCTTCTCGGGTCGTACCGCAGGCCGCGCTGCGGCAAAGGCTGTGGGCTAAGAGCCCACCCCGCACTCGTCACAGCCCCTCGCCATCCCGGCGAGGGGCTGTCGCACGTCTTGCCCCACCCGTAACAGCATGATTGTCTTCTCGCCGGACATCCCACCTCCAACGTCCCACCTATTCCGGAGAGTTCATGAAGAGACCCCGGCTCCTCGCCCTCTCGGCCGTGCTTGCGCTGGCGGCGATAGCCTTTGAAGGCGCCGCCGCCTCCGCAGCAACTGAAGGAAGCGCCGTGCCCGACGCCGCGAACTGCACCTCGTCCGTCCCCTTCTCCTCCGGTACGGGCGGATACGACACGTATCGCATCCCGGCCGTCGTCAAGACGCCCGCGGGCACCGTCGTCGCCTTCGCCGAGGGGCGCGTCGGCGGCGCTGGGGACTCCGGGAACATCGACGTGGTCGCCCGGCGCTCCACCGACGGCGGCTGCACCTGGGGGCCGCTCCGCGTGGTCGCCGCGGGCGACGGCGACACCCGGGGCAACCCCGCGCCCGTCGTCGACCCCAAGACCGGGCGGCTCGTGCTCGTCACCTCGTACAACAGCGGGGACGTCACCGAGGACCAGATCATGCGCGGCGAGGCGACGGCCGAGCAGAGCCGCCGGGTCTTCGTGCAGACGAGCCGCGATGACGGGCGCAGCTTCGGTGCGCTGCGGGAGATCACCGCGGACGTCAAGGCGCCCAATTGGCGCTGGTACGCCACCGGGCCCGGGCACGCCATCGCGCTCACCCGCGGCCCGCACGCCGGGCGGCTCGTCGTGCCGTCGAACCATTCGGTCGCCCCGCCGGCCGGGTCCGCGGACACGGGCGAGGAGGACAAGTACTACGGCGGCCACGCGATCTACAGCGACGACGGCGGCCGCAGCTGGCGCACCGGCTTCGTGGACGACAGCTACGACGGCCTGGTCAACGGCAACGAGTCGACGGCCGCCGAACTCCCCGACGGGCGGCTGTACTTCAACACCCGCGACCACAACGGCACCGACGCCGGCAACCGCGCCGACAGCTACTCCAGCGACGGCGCCGCGACCCTGGACCGCCCGTACGCCATCCAGCACTCCCTGGACGAGGTCCCCGTCGTCCAGGCCAGCGTCCTGCAGTCGCGCGGCCGCAAAGCGCCGCTGCTCTTCGCCGGGCCCTCCAGCCCCACCGCCCGCGAAAAGATGGCGCTGTGGCGGAGCGACGACGCCGGGGCCACCTTCACGAAGGTGACGACGCTGTCGCAGCAGCGGGCGGCGTACTCGGATCTGGTGCAGATCGGCGGCAGGACGGTCGGGCTGCTTTACGAGACCGGGGTCGCCGGGACGTACGAGACGATTGAGTTCCGGCGGCTTTCCTGGGGCACGTCGGGCAGTTGATGGCCGGAAGTCGTCGGTCGGACGGCGCCGTACGTGCCAAATTTGGATCATGTGTGGCGCCGTCCGGCCAGCGTACTTACAAGTAGTGATCGATCCCTTTTCGTCCGGAGTTCGGTATTCCGCCATTCGGGACAACGGCCTGAAGCGATCTGGCCAGTTGTTGCCGCGCAGGTAAAGACTGCTTGGGCACTCACGCATCAGGAGTCACCACAGTTTGTGGTTACGGGGGAACCGCTGCGTGCGGCGTTAGCCCCTATTTCCGTCCCCTGATGCCTGCCGGCACCTGTAGGAATGGAGGGGGACCTGCCGATGCAGCCGCGGACCTATCCCGGTGTCTACGTCGAAGAGATTCCCAGCAGCACCCGTACCATCGCCGCCGTCACCACGTCGGTGACCGCGTTCGTGGGCCACACCCGCCGGGGTCCGCTGGACACGCCGGTGAAGGTCGCGAGCTTCGCCGAGTTCGAGCGCCGCTTCGGCGGGCTCGGGCACGACAGCGCCGTCGGCTATGCGGTGCACCAGTACTTCGCCGGCGGCGGCGCCGATGCGGTGATCGTACGGGTCGTCAAGGCGAACTCCTGCGACACCGCCCACGTCACCCTCGAATCCACCGAAGGCCGCAGCGCCGAGCCGGTGCTGAAGCTCCGCGCCCGCGAGCCGGGCCACTGGGGCAATCACTTACGCGTCGCCGTCGACCACGACACGCCCTGCCCGGACGAGACGTTCAACCTCACCGTCCACGACACCCGCGGCGGCCGGCACGAGCACTTCCACGACCTGTCGATGGACCGGCACCACCACCACAACGTCGAAGACGTCATCCGCGAGCGCTCCCGGCTCATCCGCGCCGAGACCCTCGGCGAGCACCGGCCCGACCCGTCCGGCACCGTCTCCAAGCCCTTCGGGCACCCGCTGCCCGACCTCGACGTCGACATCACCGTCAAGATCGGCGAGGTGGAGCGGGAGTTCCACCTCTACGACCCGAGCTGCGACGGCCACCCGCCGCACCGCGTCCGCGAGCTGGCGCACCTGCTGGAGCGGAAGCTGCGCGCGCAGCGCGACCTGCCCGGCAAGCACGCCTTCGCCCGCGCCGAGGTCACCGCGTTCGGCCACAAGCTGCAGGTCACCGCCGGTTCGCTGGACCCCGAGGACACCGTCCGCTTCCTCGGCGAATGCGCCAACGACCTCGGCCTCGAGGCCTCCGTGAACCCGCCCGCCTTCGCCTTCACCGGCGGCGACGACGGCGAGGCGCCGGGCCCCGACGACCTGATCGGCTCCGAGGCCGCCAAGACCGGCATCCAGGCGCTGCGCGGCGCCGCCGACGTCAACCTGCTGACGCTGCCGGAGCTCGCCGGATACGCCGACATCGACGACGTCCTCGCCGTCCTCTCCGCCGCCCAGCGGCTGTGCGCCGAGCGCCGCATCTTCCTGCTCGCCGACGCGCCCGCCGCGTGGTGCTCGGTGGACGACGCGCGTGCGGGCATCGCCGCGTTCGCGCCCGTACGGCACGACCACACCGCGCTGTACTTCCCGCACATTGAGGCCGTCGACCCGGTGACCGGCCGGGTACGCGCCTTCCCGCCCGGCGGCGCCGTGGCCGGGACCATCGCCCGTACCGACGCCGAACGCGGCGTGTGGAAGGCGCCCGCGGGCACGGAGGCCAAGCTGGCGGGCGCGGTCGGGCTGTCCGTGCCGCTCACCGACCAGGAGAACGGCCTGCTCAACCCGCTCGGCCTCAACTGCCTCCGCACCCGCCCGCTCGCCGGGCAGGTCGTCTGGGGCGCCCGCACCCTCGCCCCGCTCGACCAGGAGGGCGACACCTGGCGGTACGTGCCGGTGCGGCGGCTCGCGCTGCACATCGAGGAGAGCCTCTACCGCGGCCTGCAGTGGGTGGTCTTCGAGCCCAACGACGAGCAGTTGTGGCAGCAGATCCGGCTGAATGCGGGCGCGTATCTGCAGACGCTTTTCCTGCAGGGCGCCTTCAAGGGAAAGGTGCCGCGCGAGGCCTACTTCGTGAAATGCGACAGCGAGACGACGACCGCGGAGGACATCGCGAACGGGGTGGTGAACGTGGTCGTCGGGATCGCGCCGCAGCGCCCGGCCGAGTTCGTCGTTGTGAAGATCCAGCAGTCCGCCGGCCAGTTCGAGCTCTGAGAGGTCCGGAACAGAAATCATGGCTGAGTTCAATGTGAATCCGCGCCGGCTCGACCCGTACAAGAACTTCAAGTTCCTGGTGCTGTGGGACGGCCGGCGGGTCGCGGGCGTCAGCAAGATAAGCCCGCTGAAGCGGACGACGGAGGTCGTCAAGCACCGTAACGGCGGGGATCCGTCGTCGCCGCGGAAGTCGCCGGGGCGGAGTGAGTTCGAGGGCGTGACGCTGGAGCGCGGGGTGACCCACGATCCGGAGTTCGACCGCTGGGCCAACAAGGTGTGGCAGGTCGGGGCCGGGCTCGGCGCCGAGGTGTCGCTCGCCGACTTCCGCAAGGACATCGTCATCCAGCTGCTGAACGAGGCCGGACAGGTCGCGGTCTCGCACAAGCTCTACCGGGCCTGGCCGAGCGAATACCAGGTGCTCGGCGAGCTGGACGCCAACGCCAACGCGGTCGCCATCCAGTCGCTCAAGCTGGAGTGCGAGGGCTGGGAGCGGGACTACGAGGTGCCCGAGCCCGAAGAGCCCTCGTACACGCACCCGGCCTGATGTCCGGGGCGGTCGCGGACCCGTCCTGGCTGCTCGCCGCCTGGGAGGCGGGTCTTGCCACGACCGGCGCCGGGCGGGCGCAGCTGCTGCACCGCACCGCGCGCCCCCGGGACGGTGCCGACGTGCTCGCGTCGGTGCCGGTCGGGGAGCGTGAGGCGGATCTGTACGGGCTGCGGCGGGCGCTGTTCGGCGAGCGGATGGAGGTCGTGCTGGATTGCGCGGCCTGCGGTGAGGCGCTTGAACTCGACTTGGACGCGGGGGCGGTTGCCTCGCGGCCGGGCGGGGATCCGCTGGAGGTGACGGCGGACGGGTGGACGGTCCGGTTCCGGCTGCCGACGGTGGGGGATCTCGCGGACGCGGCGCGGACCGGAGATGCGGGGGCGGCGCGGCGGGTGCTGATCGAGCGCTGCGTGCTGGCGGCTTGGGGGCCGGGCGGGGACGCCGCTTCGGGGCCCGGAGTCGGCGCCGCTTCGGCGCCGGGTGGAGACGTGAGCGCGGTGGCTTCCGGGCTGCCGGAGCCGGTGCTACGGGCCGTAGCCGATGCGGCCTCGGCAGCCGACCCGGCGGCCGAGGTCACCCTCAGCGCCGACTGCCCCGAGTGCGGCCACGCCATCCGCGCCGAACTCGACATCGCCTCCTACCTGTGGACCGAGCTCGACGCCTGGGCCCGCGACACCCTCCTCGACGTCCACCTGCTCGCCACCGCCTACGGCTGGAGCGAGCCGCAGATCCTGGCGCTCAGCCCACTGCGCCGCCGCTACTACCTGGAGCTGTGCGCCGATGCCTGACCTGCACGCCCCCGCCGGCGGGGGCGACTCCGACTCCCTCGACTACTTCGACCGGCTGCTCGCCCGGCACACGCCGGTGCGCGCGGCGTCGGCACCCGCCGACTCCGTACGGGCGCGGCCGCGGCTGCCCGGGCCTTTCGAGCGGGCGGAGGCCGTGTGGTCGGAGGAGGCCGAGGAGACCGTGGCGGCACAGCCCTTGCGGCCCGCGGCGGACGTACGGCCCGGGGCCGGGGTCGTACGGCATGAGCGCGAGATCCGTACGACAGAACGCGAAACCGTGCTGCGCACCGAGCCCGCGGCACCCGCACCCGAGCCGGACCGCCCGGCCCCCGCCGCCGCGCTGCTGCGGCCCGCCGCGCCGGCCGGCCCCGCGCTGCGACCGCCGGCGAGCCCGGCGCGTACCGGCGGGGCGCGTACCGGCGAGCTTGCGACCGGGGCCGAACGGCCCGCCACCGACGCGGCGCCCGCCGCCATCCCACCACCGGGCACGGGCGCCGCAGCCGTATCCGCCGCGCCATCCCCCCGTCCCGGCGCGGCGGATACGGCGCTGGCCCGCACCGCGGCCCGCGTGGCGGGGCGGCGGGGGGCGCGGGCGGCCGCCGAGCGGACGGTGCATGTGCAGATCGGGCGGCTCGAGGTCAGCGCGGCGGGCGCGGGCGGCGGGCGGCCCGCCGAGGGCCGCCGCGACGAGGGCCGCCGGGCGCCGGCGGTCAGCCTCGCGGACTACCTGGCCCGCGCGGGCCAGGACGGCGACCGCGGCGGCAGCCGCGACGGGGGAAGGTGAACCGACGGCATGAGCAACGCACTCGCCATCGCGCACGTCACGCAGGCGCTCGCCGAGCTGATCAGTGCCAACCTGCGGCCCGAGATCGACTTCGCGGTGACGATCGAGACCCGCCGGCCGCCGGCGGACCCGCCGTCGGACCCGACGATCACGGTCTTCCTGTACCAGGTGGTCCCGAACGTGGCCCGCCGCAACGACGACCTGCCGACGCGGGCCGGGAACGGCCACCTTGTGAAACGCCCGGCGGCGGCACTGGACCTGAATTATCTGATCACCGCATACGGCGAGGAGACCCAGGCGGTCGGGCAGCGGCTGCTCGGCGCGGTGGTGCGGACGCTGCACGAGATCCCGATCCTGCCGCGATATGCGATCGAGGCGGCGGCCGAGAAGCAGTGGCTGGCGGGCAGCGACTTCCCGGCGGCGGAGCAGAAGCTGCGCTTCACGCCGATCCAGATGGACGTCGACGAGACGTCGAAGCTCTGGGGGATGCTCAACCAGACGCCGTACGCGCTGTCGGTGTGCTACCAGGGCACGCTGGTGCTGATCGACGGCCGGGAGGAGCCGGCGGCGACGCCGGTGGTGCGGGAGCGGACGGTGCGAGTGGCGCCATTCGGCGCGCCGGGGGCGCCGGTCCCGCCGGGCAGCGGCCCGGGCTCCGGGGCGGGGACGGACGGGGCGGAGCTGGGCCGGGAGCCGGAGGGGGCGGGGCCGGGCCGGGAGGCGGACGCCGATACGGCTCTGGCGTCGGCGACGGCGTCGGCCCCCGCGCCGACCGCGTCGAAGGCCCTCGCCCGCGCCCCGAAGACCCCCGCCCCGGCCCGTAAACGCAAGGCCACGCCGCCAGCCCGCGCCCGCAAGGCGGCGGCGAACCGGGCGCCGGATCCGGCCCCGGCGCCGGAAGAGGGCACGGAGAGCTGAGGCGCGGTGCCGAGACCGGGGGGAGGGGACGCGATGGGGATACGGAACGGGCCCGACGACGCCCGCACCAGCGAGCCGGACAGCGCCGCCCTGGCACGCGCGATCGCGGCCGTCCTCGCCCGCGTGGACGCCCACGCGGAGCGGGGCCGGGGCCGTGGCTCCGAAGGCGAAGCCGCTGAGCACGCCGCCCCGCACCCCGGCCACGAGCCCGCGCCCGACGCGAACGCCGTCGTCACCGCACCGCCCGGGCAACCGTCCACCCCCACCCCCCTCGACGCCCTCACCCGCCTCTTCGACCTCACCCCCTTCGAGCGCGACCTCGTCGTCCTCACGGCAGCCGCCGAGCTGGAGCCCACCACCGCCGCCCGCTGCGCCGCCGCCTCCGGGGACCCCGAGCGCGCCTACCCCACCTTCGGCCTCGCGCTCGCCGCGCTCGCGGCACCGCACTGGAGCGCGCTCACGCCCGTCGCCCCGCTCCGCCGCTGGCGTCTCGCCGAGCTGGACGACGACACCCGGCTCACCACCTCCCGGCTGCGGCTCGACGAGCGGATCCTGCACTTCCTCCTCGGGTCGCCGTATCTCGACACCCGCCTGCACGGCATGCTGCGGCGCACCGCGTCCGCCGACGGCGTGCTGCCGCCCGCGTACGACTCCGCCGCCGGGCGCGTCGCCGCAGGGTGGGCGGTGCCGCGGCCCGAGGCGCCGCTGCGGGTCGAGCTCGTCGGCGGGGATCTGCGCAGCCGGGCCGATATCGCGGCGGCGGCCGCGGCCCGTTCGGGACTGGGTCTGTACGCGATGTCCGCCGAGGACATCCCCGTCGAGCCCGCCGACCGCGACCGGCTCGCCCGGCTCTGGCAGCGCGAGGCGATCC
This sequence comes from Streptomyces boninensis, assembly GCF_048572725.1. Taxonomy (NCBI): domain Bacteria; kingdom Bacillati; phylum Actinomycetota; class Actinomycetes; order Kitasatosporales; family Streptomycetaceae; genus Streptomyces; species Streptomyces boninensis. The sequence goes on along the minus strand of NZ_CP183837.1, from coordinate 1,574,884 downwards.
TGCTGCCCGCCGCGCTGCTCATCGAGGTCGGCGACATGGAGCGGGAGCAGGCCGCAGCCGCGGACGCGTTCATCGCCGGCGCCGCCGTACCGCTGATCGTCGCCGGCCCGGACCCGCGCCAAACCGACCGCCCGCGCGGCGAGCGCGTCACCGTGCCGGTGCTCGATGACGCCGAGCAACTCGACCTGTGGGCCGACGCCTTCGCCGGCGTGCCCGACATCGGCGACGAGCAGCTGCGCGGGCTGATCGCCCAGTTCCAGTTGCCGCCGCATGTCGTACGGTCCGCCGCCGCGGCCGTCCGCCGCGACCTGCCGCACGCCGACACCCTCGACGGCCCCGAACTCGCCTGGCAGGCGGGCCTGACCGAAGCCCGTATCGGACTCGACGAGCTCGGCCGCCGCATCGCGCCGGAAGCCGGCTGGGACGACCTCGTCCTCGCCGGACCGCAGACCGACATCCTCCGCGAGATCGTCGCGCACGTACGGCAGCGCGCCACCGTCCACCAGCAGTGGGGCTTCGCCCGCACGCTGCGCCGCGGCCTCGGCGTCACCGCGCTCTTCGCGGGCTCCAGCGGTACGGGAAAGACCCTGGCCGCCGAGGTGATGGCGAAGGAGCTCGGCCTTGACCTCTTCATCATCGACCTCTCCCAGGTCGTCTCGAAGTACATCGGCGAGACCGAGAAGAACCTCCGCAAGGTCTTCGACGCCGCCGAACGCGGCGGCGCCCTCCTCCTCTTCGACGAGGCCGACGCCCTCTTCGGCAAGCGCAGCGAGGTCAAGGACAGCCACGACCGCTACGCCAACCTCGAGGTCAGCTACCTGCTGATGCGCATGGAGGCGTACCGCGGCCTCGCCATCCTCACCACCAACATGAAGAAGGCCCTCGACTCGGCCTTCATGCGCCGCATCCGCTTCGTGGTCGACTTCGCCTTCCCCGCGGAGAAGGAACGCGCCGAAATCTGGCGCCGCGTCCTCCCCGACCAGGCCCCGATGCGCGACATCGACCCCGACCTGCTCGCCCGCCTCACCGTCGCCGGCGGCTCGATCCGCAACATCGCCCTGTCCGGCGCCTTCCTCGCCGCCGAGGAGGGCGAGGAGCTCCAGATGCGGCACATGCTCGCGGCGGCCCGCACCGAGTACCTGAAGCTGGAGCGCTCGCTGACGCCGGGGGAGGTGCACGGGTGGATCTGACCAAGGGGCAGCGGCCTGAGGCGCTCACCGTCGACATCGGCGAGCTGGTCCTCGACGGCTTCGCGCCCGGCATGGACACGGGACTGGTATCGGCGGCCTTCCAGGCCGAGTTGGGCCGTCTCGTACGGGAACACGGCGTGCCCCTCGCGGCGGGCGACGACGGCCTGGTAGCGGAGTCCCTGCGCGGCCTGCCGCCGCTGCCCGCCAACGCCTCCGCCCGCCGCCTCGGCGAGGTGCTCGCCCGCTCCGTACACGCGGGGCTCTCGGGGAGGGGGCGGATGCGGCGATGAGCGGCAGCACGGCACAGTCGCAGGAGGCGCAGCAGCCGGCCCGTAAGAAGAAGCGGAAGGAGCGGTCGGCCAAGTCCTCCGTACCGGAGCCGAAGAACATCGTCAGCGGCGCCGGGCAGCCGCTGGATTTGAGCGTACGACGGGATCTCGAAGAGCGTCTCGGCCACGACTTCAGCCAGGTCAGACTGCATACGGACCGGGACGCCGACGCGCTCACCGGGCTGCTGGGCGCGGATGCCGTCGCGGTCGGGCAGGACATCTTCTTCCGCGAGGGCGCCTATCTGCCGGGGACGGCGGACGGGCAGCGGCTGCTGGCGCATGAGTTGCTGCACACCGTGCAGGACCCGCACGGGCTCGGCGCATTGCGCGCGGGGCGGGATCTGGGAGCGGTCAGCCTGCCGGAGCAGGCCGCGGAGCGCGAGGCGGAGTCGGCGGCTCAGGGTGCCGTACGGGACGAGGCGCCGGAACCCGCGGCGGACGTGGAGCAGGAAGAGCCGCTGCCCGGCTGGATGCGTTACGCGACCGTCGACGCCGACCGGCGCCGGATGGAGCTGCTCGACCCGGCGACGCTGCCGGACCGGCTGGCCAACCAGGTGCTGCGGTCGCTGCGCGGCGACCCGCAGGACGCCTCCGGGCGGGTGCGGATGCAGCTGCGGCGGCTGTCGCCGGAGCTGCTCGACGCGGTGCTCGGCCGGCTGGAAGTGCGGCTGGTGTCCGCCGAGTACGAGCGGGTGCTCGACTTCGCGGTCGGCGTCGAGGACGAACTGCCGCCGCTGCAGCCGGGGGTGGCGCCGGAACCGGTGACGGATCTCTTCGAGCTGCTCGGGGTCGAGCATGTCGAGTTCCAGCGCAAGGCGGAGGGCGAGAAGGGCGACAAGGAGCAGCGGGACGGCGACGCCCGGCAGGAGAGCAAGGACGCCGGGGAGCGCAACGCCCAGGAGGGCTCGGCCACCAGCCGGGCGGCGAGCGACGCCGCGACCGAGGACGCCGAGACCGCGCAGCGGCAGGAGCAGGAGGACGAGCGCGCCCGTTCCCGCGAGCAGGCCGCCGCCGAGGAGCAGCAGGAGGACGAGAAGCAGGCGGGCCAGCGGCAGCAGGTCGACCAGGAGGGCGAGCAGGCCGCCGAGGACCGGCAGGCCGGCTCCGAGGAGCAGAAGGAACAGCGCAAGGAGCAGCGCGACCGCGAGGAGAAGGACCCGGAGCAATCCGCCGAACCCGGGGGCGAGAAGCGTAAGCGCGAGGACGACCAGAAGAAGGCTGCGGACGGGGCGAAGCCGGAGCAGGTCGATCCCAAGGCGAAGGGCCAGCCCGGGCGGGTGCGGCCGGAGAAGGTCGACGAGCGCGGCAATGAGCGGGACAGCGCGCTGTCCGAGCACGGGCTGCACGAGAAGGACGAGGCCGAAGAGGGCGAGCCGCGCGAGGAGGAGAAGCCGCTCGGCCTGGAGGCGGGCGCGGACGGCGAGGTGGGCGGCCCGGAGGAGGGCGAGCAGGACAAGGAGCCGGGCGGAAAGCCGGAGCCGGAGCTCAAGCCCGAGGACCACCTGCCGGACACCGACCTCGACCTGTCCGCCGTACCGACCGCGGACAAGATGAAGCCGGGCGACGCCGAGCCGGCCGCGCCCGACTTCCCCGCACCGCCGCCCACGAAGGCCGAAAAGGCCGAGCGGGAGCGGGAGAAGGAGGAGAACGACCCGGAGTCGGAGGAGCCGGGCGCCGCAGCCGAAGCGCGGCCACCGGGCGAGGACGAGGGGCCGGTGGAGGGCGAGGCGCCCAAGCCCGTCGGCGGGCCCGCGGCCGAGGCGGAGGACCGCGGCGCCAAGGACCTGCAGCCGGAGAAGCCCACCGAGCAGGAAGTCGGCCCCGACCCGGAGACCGAGGAGAAGGAACAGCAGGAGCCGGAGGCCGAGAAGAAGGATCCGGCCCAGCAACAGGACGCCGACGACGACGCCGCGCAAGCCGCCAAGCGCGATGAGGCGGAGCGGGAGAAGGACGAGGACGCGGGCGGCGAGGAGAAGCCCGACGCCAAGGACGCCGAGGACGAAAAGAAGGACCTGCAGGACCGCGACCAGCAGGAGAAGGCGCGGAACGAGCAGGGGCAGGGGCTTGGACAGCCGCAGGGCAGCGCCGTCGACAAGCCGGCCGGAGAGACTCCGTCCGGCAGCCCGCAGGCCGACCCGAAGCTGAACCGCCCCGCCGGCGCCCACACCGAGAAGGCGCCGGTGGAGGACAAGAACCCCTCCGCCGCCGCGCGTCGCGAGGCCGAGCCGCCCAAGCCCGACCGGGAAGCGGCGGCGGCGCCGTCCGCGGTGCCCAAGGAGTCGGGTCCCGGCGCCGTGGTGAAGGGCCCGGTCGGCGGCAGCGAACCGGCCGGACCGACCACGGCCGCTGGGCCGGGTGGTGCGCCGTCGGCCGCGCAGGCGTCGGTGAGCCCGGCGGCTGAGCCGGCCGCGGACCCCGGCGGTGCTCCCGCTGCGGAGGAGCCGCAGGCCAAGCCGGAGGCGTCGCTGGAGAAGGACGGCGGCGGCTGTGCGCCGCCCGAGCCGGCGCCGGAGAAGGAGGAGGGCAAGGCCGGTTGCGGCGGTGGCGGCGGAGCCGCCAAGGAGGAGAAGAAGCCCAAGCCGCCGGACGTCTCGGGGCAGGAGCCGAAGGCCGCGGTCAAGGCCGTGAGCAAGCTGCCGCCCGACCAGGCCGCGCAGGCGGTGGCCGGCGTGGACCGGGCCGCCGACCGGAAGATCGGCGAGGAGCAGCAGAATCTCGCCGCGAAGCCGCCCACCCGCGAGCGGCCTTCCGGCGCCCCGCGTACGCAGAAGTCGCCGCCGCAGGCCGCGGCTCCGGCGCCCGTCGTACGCGGCAAGGTCGAGCGGGTCGGGGAGCCGGGCGAGGGCGACAAGCAGAAGGCGAAGGGCGGCGAGCGGGCCGAGGGCAAGAAGCCCACCGACGACACCCCGCCGCCGACCGTCACCACGCCGCCGGCGAAGGAGCTCTCGGCGGAGGACGCCAAGAACGTCGACGCCGCCGCCGACGCCGTGCCCACGGTCGACCCCGAGTTGCGCAACAAGACCGTCGGCCCCGCCCCCAAGATCCGGCTAGAGGGCAAGAGCGACCCCAAGCGCACCGACGACCAGGCCAAGGCGCTGAAGGAGAAGCAGCGCGACATCCAGATGCGCGGCCGCGAAGACGCGGCCAAGCCCATGGGCGAGGACCAGATCTACCCGAACGCACCCGCGGAGCAGCTGCGCGGCAAGGTCTCCTCGCCGGGGCGGCAGCGTGGCGGCGCTCTGAAGCCGGAGTCGGCCGTCGACACGGGGGTCGGGGCCGTAGCCAAGGAGGAGAAGGGCAAGGAGGTCGCGGCGGGCGGCGAGACGGCCGGCGCCGGCATGGCCGCGGAGGAGAAGAAGCAGAAGCAGGGCGAGCAGCGCGAAAAGCAGCAGAAGCAGCAGGAGATCGACCGCTCCGTCCAGGACAACGCGGCCAAGCAGGCCGCACAGCGCGGCGAGACGGCGTCCGGCGTGCAGCGGGCCCGGCAGAGCTGGCGCGACGAGCAGGACGGCAAGGTCAAGGACTCCGATGACAAGGCCGGCAAGGAGCACAAGGCCCAGAACAAGGAGATCGCCGACGGCCGCAACAAGAAGGACAAGGAGGTCGAGGACAGGAAGAGCAAGGACAACGAGGAGATCGGCAAGGAGCGGGAGAAGGCGGAAAAGGAGGCCGAGAAGAAGAAGGAGGAGGAGAAGCCTTCCGGCGGCTTCTTCGGCTGGATCGCCGACAAAGTGAAGGCCGCCTTCGAAGCCATCCTCGACGCCGTCACCAAGGTCTTCGAGGCGGCCCGCAAGCTCGTCAACGGCATCATCGACAAGTTCAAGGAGTTCGCCAACAAGGCGATCGACTTCGTCCGCGACCTGGCCATCAAGGCGATCAACTTCCTGGCGGACGCGCTGATCGCGCTGGGTGATGTGCTGCTGGCGGCGTTCCCCGGGCTACGGGACAAGTGGCGCAATTTCATCAATGGCGTACGGGACCGGGCCATCGCCGCGGTCAACGCGCTCGCGGACGCCTTGAAGAAGGCCGTCAACTTCCTCCTCGACGCGCTGGCCGCTGGGCTGAACGCGCTGCTGAAGGTCCTTGAGTTCGCGGTGAAGGCGATCATCAAGGCGTACCAGGCCGTCATCATGGGCGCGATCAAGTTTGCGCAGGCGGCGATCGAGGCGCTGGGCAAGTTCGCGGCGCTGATCAAGGACATCGCTCCGGATCCCGGCGGCTGGCTGGGCAAGCTGGGCAGCTCGGCGAAGGAGGGCGTCACCTCCTACCTGTGGCCGGCCCTGAAGTCGGCGGTCAAGAAGTGGTTCGACGCCAAGGTCGAGGGCATCCTGGGCCTGGGCAAGGCGATCATCGGGGCGCTCACGAAGGGCTGCGTATCGCTGAAGCAGATCGGCAAGATGGCCTGGGACGCCATCATCGCGTCCCTACCGATGATCATCATCTCGCTGGTGATCGAGAAGCTGATCTCCCTGATCGTCCCGGCCGCGGGCGCGATCCTCACCATCGTCCAGGGCCTGATGGCGGCCTGGCAGAGCATCAGCTCGATCCTGACGGCGTTCAGCAAGTTCTGGGCGTACCTGCGAGCAGTGAAGGCAGGCCCGGCCGCCTGCCTCTTCGCCGAGGCGGTGGCGGCGGGCGCGGTGGCGCTGCTGGAGTTCATCGCCAACTTCCTGCTGATCCGCCTGCAGTCGGCCACGAAGGGCGTCGGCAAGCGCCTGAAGGCCATGGCCCAGAAGATCATGAAGGGCCTGAAGAAGGTCGGCAAGGGCGCCAAGAAGGCAGCGGGCAGCGCAATCAACCGCGCCCGCGGCGCCATGCGCAACGCCAAGCAGGCCCTCCGAAAGCCCCCGGTCCGCCCCAAGCCAAAGGGCAAGCCCACCCCGAACCCGAAAGCCCCTCCGAAGCCGAAGCCGCACCCGACCCCGAAGGCGCCGCCCAAACCGCAGCCGAAACCGGCAAAGCCGAAGCCAGTGGCGCCCAGAGACAAGACTCCGGACACCAGGGCCAAACCGCCGAAGAAGACCAAAGAGATTGAGGCTCCTAAACCGGCCAATCCCAGGAAGCCGAAGTCGCCCGTGGGCAGCACCCTGAACAAGGTAAAGACCGCGGTCAAAACAGCTTTGAAGAAGGTCCGTAACGCCGTACGGGCACTTGGCAAGAAGCTGGCCAAGAGTAAGCTCGGCAAGGCACTCAAGCGCGGTGCCAATAAAGTGCGCAATGCCTTCAAACGAGTGCGCACGAAGTTCAGGGCCAAGCTCAAGACGCGCCGAAATAACCGTACGACGCGAGCCAACAAGAACAAGAAGAACGAGAAGGAGTCGAAGCGGCAGCGGCTGCACAAGGCGATGCTTCGTATCCGACCGCGCATCAAGTGGAAGACCAAGAAGGGAGTGCCGGACAGGTCGTTCCAGACGATGCTCGATGGGCTCCGCAGGTGGTATCGGCTGAGCAGCCTCAACGACCCCGCGCTCGGCAACGGTCGGCGGATGGTTCGGGCCAGCCTGAACCCCGGTCCGGACGACCTCGAGGACGTGTACGAGAAGTCCGGTGACTGCGGCGAGGACGCCAAGGAAGAGCGTTCCGAGGTGTACGACGAGAAGCCCGAAAAAGATGAGAAGCACCCGGAACTCAAATCGAAGATGAAGGTGCGCGCCAAGAACAAGCACGGCAAATGGCCGGTCGGCGAGGTGCTCAATCTGCGAGAGCGGGAGTTCACCTTCTTTGGGCACGGTGAGAAGGGTGCCGAGGTCTTCAATGTCTGCAACAACGACAAGACTAAATGGGATAAGATCCTGCCCAAAGAGGCGCAAAAGTTCCTGTACGGTAGAGACTTCGAGGCGATCAGGCCGCTGCTGCTCTGGAGCCAGTACGAGCCGGACGCGCGACAGACGCTGAACTACAGGCACCACAACCACTTCGCCAATCCCGCCAGCGGCCCGTACATGAACTGGCATCACATCCATGAGCAGCGGGCGGCCGGGCCGAACACCATCGACAACCTGGTACTGACCACGGCAGTGGAGAACAACAAGTACGCGGCCTACTTCGCCACCAAACACGATCCAGGAACTTCACCCAGCGGAAAGCGGTTCCCCGGCACCAGGAACAAACCTCTGCGCAAGTACCTCGAGGAGATAGGAGCGACTCCTCAGATGCATCTCGACTGGGGCATGCGGGCTATCGAGGAGGAGACGCCGGGCAAGCACATCCGCAAGGTCAGCTACGGCCGCGGGATCTTCCAGGAACTCGTCTAGGCAGGGAGACAGCCAAGAGACATGCAGACCATCTACGTGCCATGCGGTGCACACCAAGAAGTGCGGCGGCTCCTGGAGCGGGCAGGGGCCGTGGCAACGGGCCTCGTCGCCCGCTGGGAAGTGCCCGCGGAGGTAGCCCCCGCCGTCAGCGCACAACTAACCCGCCGTGGCATCACGTTCCACACCGTTGCCGAGTCCGCCCCTGACAGCGAGTTTGCGGCTGCGCAGCTGCCGGGTTACCTGGGCTTGGAGGAATCGACCGGCAAGCCCGCCCCAGCTGAGGTCCCGGAGCTGCTGGAACCGCCCAAGGGCACCGCCCCGCTGGCGAATCAGCGCCTCATCGACCTGATCTCCCCGCTGACTCCCGGCCTCACCTGGTCCCCTCCTCACGACGGCCTGCGCTCCTTGGCCGACGCACCGCGGCTCTCCGACCCCGTGCGCATCGCGGACGTCTTCGGGAAGGACCAGGGGACCACCGGGATGTGGCTGATCGATCACGACGGATTCGAGTACCTGTCTGCGGCGAACCTGGCTGTCCTCAGGGAAGCCGGGGCTGCTTGGTCCCATGACTACCAGTTCGGTGAAGAGGTCTATCCCGTACTCCCCACAGTGATCTTCAACGGCAATGTGATCGACCTGTTGCTGGAGCACCAGGTCCGCTTTGCCGCCCCTCCCCTCTATCTGCTCCCGCTGCCCGAGACCGCGGTCGGCTGAGGGTGCGCGCACAGGAGCTCATGCGATGACGAGATACGCAGACATACCCAAGCCCATACGGTCCGGGATCGTGGTTGTCGACCCCGAGCGGGGGACGCCGCAGCGGGTCATCGTCCTGCAGTTCAATCCCGACTCGCTCGAACGGTCCGTCGCGCCGCAGGCCGCTGGGGGGTCGGGGGATGCGGGGGCCGGTGGGGCCGGGAGTGGGGATCGTAATGAGGCTTTACGGCTAAAGGGGCCGGCTGAGGAGACGTGGAAGTTCACCGCTGAGATCGACTGCACCGATCAGTTCGAGATCGCCGCACCCCACGGCATCCACCCCCAGCTTGCCGCCCTCGAGATGCTGGTGCAGCCCACCACCAAGCAGCTCAAGGACAACACCAAGCTGACCAAGAAGGGCGCCATCGAGATCTCCCCGATCGAGACGCCGTTGACACTCTTCACCTGGGGGAGTAAGCGGGTGCTTCCGGTCAGGCTCACCGAGTTGTCCATTAATGAGCAGGCCTTTGACGTGAATCTCAATCCCATGCGGGCATCGCTCTCCATCGGAATGAAGATCCTGTCCATCAGCGATCTTCCGGCCGGGCATCGCGGGGCGGATTTGTATATGGCGCATCTCGCGCAGAAGGAGAAGTTCGCGGCCGCAGGGGCCAATGGGCGGCTGGGGCAGCTCGGGATCGGGAGGGTGTGACAGACGATGATGGTGACGCCAGGTCCGTACGACAGCACGAATGATCCCCTCGATGCCCTCCCAGGAGCGCACCCGTACCCCCGCACCAGCCGCTATCACGATGCCGAGATCGGCACCCACACCCAGGACGACGGCACCGAAGTGCGGTATGCCAAACGGCGGTTACTCCCGCCCGTCCCGGAAGACCCCGACGACACCGCCCCCCACACCGTCACCGCCGGCGAGCGCCCCGATCACCTCGCCCAGCGCTACATCGGCGACCCCGAGCAGTGGTGGCGCATCGCCGACGCCAACCCCGTCCTCGACCCGCGCGAGCTGACCGACGAACCCGGTGAGGTCATCGGGATACCGGAGCCAGGGGTGGGGGACTAGCGGATGTCCGAGATACCCGTCGGGCAAGGGCCCGTTCACCTCGTCCTGCGCATGGGGCCCAAGTCCATACGGCCCGTGCCCGCCGCCGTCGCCGAGGCGCTGCTGTCGGTGCAGATCACCGCTACCGCGGGGGAGCGGAGCGGGTTTCAGATTGCCTTTGATCTGACCAAGGGCGGGCAGATCAATAAGCGGTTACTGCCCGAGCGGTTCTTCAGCCCGCGCACCCGCGTCGTCGCCACCGCCGTTGTGCGCGGCACCCCCATAGACCTCCTCGACGGGATCATCACCCGGCACGAGGTCGGGTCCAGCAACATCCCGGGGCAGTCCACCCTCACCATCACCGGCGAGGATCTGGGCATCATCCTGGACCTCGAGGACCGGACGGCCGGGTATCCCAATCTGTCGCCCGCCAAGCGGGTCAGGGCGATCCTCTCCCAGTACCCGGACTACGGGATCACCCCCGACGTCAAGGACGAGCAGATCCCGCAGACCGCCCTCCGCGACGTCCGCGTCGACTTCCAGACCGGCTCCGACCTCCAGTACGTCACCGAGCTCGCGCGCGCCAACGGCTACGTCTTCTATCTCGACCCCGGCCCCGGCCCCGGCCGCTCCCGCGCCTATTGGGGCCCCCAGGTCCGCCACGGCACCCCGCAGCACGCCCTCAACGTCAACATGGACGCCCACTCCACCGTCGACCAGCTCACCTTCGCGTACGACGGCACCGCCCGCGAGGACCCGCAGGCCCGCCTCCTCGACCCCGTCACCCGCGCCAGCGAGCTGCTGCCGCCCGAGGACATCAGCCCGCTGCGGCCGAGGCTCGGTGACCTGCCGACGCCCGCCCTGCGCCGCAAGACCCTCTCCGGTACGGCGAAATACAACCGGGAGCAGGCGCGCGCCGAGCTGCTCGCCCGGTCCGCGACCTCGGCCGACGTCATCTCCGGCTCCGGGTCCCTCGACGTCACCCGGCACGGGTACGCGCTCAGCCCCCGCCAGCTCGTCGGCGTGCGCGGGGCCGGCAAGGCGTACGACGGCAACTACTACGTCGCGTCCGTGACGCACAACCTCCGCCCCGGCTCGTACCAGCAGAACTTCACCCTGAGCAGGGAGGGGCTCAACGCCCGCGGCAACACCGTCCGTCCGTAACGGAACAAAGGAGAGCACCCCCGCATGGCACCCCCGAAGGACCGCTACCTCGGCAAATACCGGGGCCGGGTCGCGGCCAACGACGATCCGCTGCAGATCGGCCGGATCCAGGTCAACGTGCCCGACGTCCTCGGCCGCGAGGCGTCCACCTGGGCCATGCCCTGCTTTCCGATGACCGGGCCCGAGGCCGGTGTCATCGCCGTGCCGCAGGTGGGGGCGGGGGTGTGGGTGGAGTTCGAGCAGGGGGATCCGAGCTTCCCGATCTGGACGGGCGGTTGGTACGGGAACAGGGACGAGGCCCCGGACGATGCCGTCGTGCGGTCGCCCGATCACGTGATCGTGCTGCAGACACCCGGCGGCCACAAGATCGTGCTGTCCGACGACCCGGACACCGGGATCATCCTCCGCACTCCGGACAACGGGCCGTACCTGCAGGTCAAGAAGGACGGCGTCTTCGTCGGCGACAAGAACGGCGCCGCGATCAAGGTCAAGGCAGGCGAACTCGAAGTCGGGCGGCTCACCGTCCCGCGGAAAAAGAAGTGAGGAACGGGGAGACATGCCAGCGCACTACGGGAACGGGGCCCTCATCACCGACGCCGCCGTCATCAGCTGCCCGCACGGCGGGCGCGCGCACGCCGCCGGGGCGGGCGGGCTGAAGCTCGACGGGCGGCCCATCGCGACCGCCGCCACCACCTACACCGTCAGCGGCTGCCGGCAGCGGCCCACGCCCTGCACCACCGTGCGGTTCACACCGCCGCGCGACGGCCTGCGGCTCGACGGCGTGCCGCTGCTGCTCGACAGCACGCCTGCCGTATGCCTTACGGCGGAGGGCCTGGCGCAGGGTGCCGCCACCGTGACGGGGGTGGCCCGATGACGAGGACGGTACGTACCCGCACCGACATCGCCTTCCCGTATCGCATCGACGGGCGAGGACGCACCGCCCGGCCCGCCGGCTACGGGGGCCACGTCCGCGATCTGGTCGAGCAACTGCTCTTCACCAGCCCGGGTGAGCGCGTCATGCGCCCGGACTTCGGCTGCGGGCTGCTCGACCTAGTCTTCGCGGGCAGCAGCCCGGAGCTGGCCGCCACCCTCGAACTCTCCGTCCGCGCCGAACTGGAGCGGTGGCTCGGCGAGCTGATCGAGATCGAGGAGCTCGACATCGAGTCGGACGAGAGCGAGATACGGGTGTTCCTCGCGTACGTGGTGCGGGCCACCGCGGAGCGGCGCGAGGACAGATTCACGGGGAGAACGGGGAGCACGGGGAGGGCGACGGCATGAGCACGAGCACCAGCACCGATCTCACCTGCCGCACCGACGGCCGCCGCGCCAAGGTGCGCGAGGCCCGGCGCGGGGGCGTGGACGCCGTGGAGGTGAGCGACGACGGGCTCACCCTCACCGTCACCTTCCTCGGCAAGGCCCCCGACCCGGCGCCGGCCGCCGACAACATCCGCATCGACGGCGGCCGCCGCATCACCGGCATCCGCGCCGTCGCGGTCACGGTCGAGCGGGAGGACGACCCGGAGCTCGACGACCGCCTCTTCGTGACTCTGGACCGGGCCGGGGATACGTCCCGCTACCGGCTGTCGGTCGTCGAGACCGATCCGTACGGGCTGCCGGGCGATGGGCCCTTCTGCGGCTTCGACCAGCGGTATTACGGCGCGGACTTCCGCTTCCACCCGGACTGCCCGTCGCCCTTCGACTGCGACGACTTATCCGGGGCGGGTGAGGGTACGGACCGGGCCCCGGCCCCCGTCATCGACTACACCGCCCGCGACTACGACACCCTGCGCCGGCTCCTCCTCGACCGGCTGGCGCTCACCGCCCCCGGCTGGACCGAGCGCAACGCGGCAGACCTCGGCACCACGCTCGTGGAAATCCTCGCGTACGCCGGAGACCAGATCAGCTACCACCAGGATGCCGTCGCCACCGAGGCCTACCTCGATACGGCCCGCCGCCGGACCTCCGTCCGTCGCCACACGCGCCTGATCGACTACCGGATGCATGACGGCGCCAACGCCCGCGCGTTCATTGCGCTGGAGACGTCGGAGAAGGTGACGCTGCAGCCGGGTACGTATCGCTTCGCGTCCCTGGACGCGCCGGGCCCGGACGCGGTGCTCGACGACGCCGAACTCGACGACTGCGGCCCCGCCGAGATCTACGAGCCCGTCCAGCAGCGCGCGCTGCGCCTGCGCCCCGCCCACAACACCATCCGCTTGTGGACCTGGGGCGACGAGCAGTGCAGCCTCCGCAAGGGCGCGACATCCGCGACCCTGCGCGACGCGTGGGCGGACGAGGAGTGCACGCGGCGCGAACTCGACATCCGGCCGGGTGACCTGCTGATCTTCGAGGAGGTGAAGGGGGCGCGCTCCGGCACCCCGGGCGATGCCGATCCCCGGCACCGGCAGGCGGTCCGCCTCACCTCCGTCACCGCGGCGGTGGACCGGCTCGCCGGCAAGGGGCACGGGCACCACGGCGGGGATGGTCACGACGGCGGCCACGACCACCACGGCGACGGTGATCACGAAGGCGGGCACGACCACCACCGACACCACGGCCAGCCCGTACTGGAGATCACCTGGTCCCCGGAAGACGCCCTCACCTTCCCTCTCTGCCTCTCCACCCTCGGCGGCACCGACTGCGCCCCCGTCCCCGACGTCAGCATCGCCCGCGGCAACGTCGCCCTCGTCGACCACGGCCGCTCCCTCACCTTCTGCGGCACCCCACCCGAGACCGTCGTGGTCCCGCCCCAGCCCGCCGTCCTCGGCGGCTGCGAACCGCCGCCCTTCGGCTGCCCGGACCCGGACGCGGGCAATGCACCCGCCCGTCTGGTGACCTCCCTCCTCGACCGGGTACGGAGCGGGCGCATCCTGGGCAAGCGCCACGTCCAGGAGCTGTACGCGGAGTTCGGCACCGAGGCCACCACCCGTGCCGGCCTCGGCATAGCCGGCAATCACGCGCTCCCCGAAGGCCTCCCGGAGCAGGAGCAGGCCCTGGAGGCGCTGCTCGCGCAGTCCGTCTATCCGGGGATACGAGCCCGATTCCGGCCCGTGCTGCGGCAATTCCCGGTGGTCCAGGCCGCGCCGTTCCCCGACCCGGCGCACGTCGCCGCCGGGCAGGCGCGCCGACTCGCCGCGATCCCCGCCCGCCTGCGCGAGCGCCTCACCGAGCTCTGGCGTAGTGCCCGCGACCGCGATGGCCTGAGCGACGACGAGATCGCCGAGCTGGGCATCGTCTTCGGCCTGGGCCTCCTCGACCGGCTCGAACTGCGCCGCTACCCGGTCCGCGTCCTGCGCGAACTACTCCACCGCAGCGAGCAGCTGCTGCATGCCAAGCTCCGCCGCCTGCGCGTCCTGTCCGCCCGCGCCCGCGCGGGTACGGTCCTCGACGCCCGCATTGCCTGGGAGATCCGGCAGACCTGGGGACGCCCGTACGCCGAGGGCCTGCACCCCGACGATCCGGCGTTGTGCGGACCCGCGGCAGCCATCGCCGCCGACCCGCGCCGCGCCCTCCCGGCGGTCCGGATCCAGGACGGCGACGACGACACCTGGACCCCGCGCCGCGACCTCCTCCAAAGCGGCCCCCGCGACCGGCACTTCGTCGGCGAACTCGGCGACGACGGCCGGCTCACCCTCCGCTTCGGCGACGGCACCCACGGCGCCGCACCCCGCCCTGGCGCCCGGCTCGCCGTGTACTACCGCCGCGGCGGCGGCACCGCGGGCAACGTCGGCGCCGACGCCATCCGCCACCTCGTCGCATGCCGCGCGTCGGAGCACCCGGGACACCCGCAGCGCCCAGAGCACCCCGACACCCCCCTCCCGGACTGCATCACCACCGTCCGCAACCCCCTCCCCGCCACCGGCGGCACCGACCCCGAGCCCCTCGCCGACGTCCGCCGCCTCGCCCCGCTCGACCTGCACCGCACCTTGCACCGAGCCGTCACCGCCGCCGACTACGCCGCGCTCGCCGCACGCCTCCCCGGCGTGCAGCGCGCCGCCGCCGAGCTCCGCTGGACCGGCAGCGTCCAGGAAGCACACGTCGCCATCGACGCCTACGGCACCGGTGCCCCCGACCCCGATCTCCTCGACGCCGTCGCGTACGCCCTGGAGCCATACCGCCGCATCGGCCACGACCTCGTCGTCGGCCCGGCCCGCGCCGTCCCCCTCGACCTGGCCCTGGACGTATGCGCGCTCCCGGGCCACCAGCACGGCCAGATCCTCGCCGACCTGCACCGCGTCTTCGGCCGCCGCCCCGGCGGGCTCTTCCACCCCGACGCGCTCAGCTTCGGCGAACCCGTCAGGCTCAGCCGCCTGGTCGCCGCAGCCGCGGCGGTGCAGGGCGTGGAGAGCGTACGGGTGTCGAGGCTCCGCAGGCTGTTCCACGACGACGAAGGTGAACTGGAGGCAGGCGTGCTGCGGCTAGGACCGCTGGAGATCGCCCAGCTCGACAACGACCCGGACTGGCCGGAAAACGGGCGGCTGCAGATCAACCTCGGCGGAGGTGGCGCGCGATGACCGCGAGCACCTGCACCTGCGGCTGCGGCGGCCACGACGAGCGGCACGCCCCCGCCCCGCCGCACAACCCGCCCGGCCGCGCCGCCCTCGACTACCGCGTCGGCCGCCACGCCGACTTCCTCGCCGCCATGCTCGACCGGCTCGCCTCCCCGGCGTACCCGGCGCTGCGCGGCCTGACCACCCGCGACCCGGCGGACCCGGCGATCGCACTCGCCGACGCCACCGCCGTCCTGGGCGACCTGCTCACCTTCCACACCGAGCGGAATGCCGACGAGAGCTACCTCCGTACGGCGGGCGAGCACCGCTCGCTCGCCCTTCTCGGCCGCCTCGTCGGCCACCGACCCCGCCCGGGCCTGGCCGCCGACACCCACCTCGCCTACACCGTCGACCGCGACCTCGCCGCCGACGGCGGCACCGAGGTACTCATCCCGCGCGGCTCGCGCAGCAACAGCGTCCCGATGGCCCCCGGGGAGGAGCCGCACACCTTCGAGACCGACGCGGACCTGGTCGCCCGCGAGGCCTGGAATGAGCTCAAGGTGCGCAGGCGCCGCCCCACCCTCATCGTCCCCGAGGACCTGCGGCAGCGCTCCGAGGTCTTCGTCGCCGGTACGGACACGGGGCTTGCCGCGGGAGACCGGCTGCTGTTCCTCTTCGGGCGGCGCCGCGAGCTCCACCCCGTATCCCGGGTGCGCACCGACCGCGACGACGACGTCACCGCCGTCGCCATCCCTGTCTCGCCGCCGCCGACGCTCGCCGAACTGGTCGACGAGCTGCGGCAGTGGATCGTCGTACCCGACGGCCCGCCCCCGGACGACCCGACGCCCGAGATCCCCAACCCCCGCCCGGTCAGCGGCCTGATCCAGGCCTTCGACGCCCAGGTGCTGGCCCCGCTGCGCGCCGACGTGCCGCGGCTGACCACCCCGGAGGCATACGTCCGGCGGCTGGCCGACCCGCTCGCCCGGCTCGCCGAGGCGCAGGTGCTGGCGGCGGCGTACGAGGAGGTCGCGGCCTGGTTCGAGCAGCTCGCGGCGGTGCTCGCGGACCTGCGCGAACGGGCCGCCGAGCTCGGCTCGGTCCCGCTCACCGCCGCCGCGGACGACCAGCTCGCCTCCGCCGCCGTACGGGCCCTCCAGGGCGTGCTGCCCGCCCTGCGCGCCCGTACGGGACGGGCCCCCGAGGCCGCGGCCGAGCACCGGCTCGACGCCGGGGCCGACCTCGGCGCGCGGCTGCTCGCCGCGCTCAACCCGGCCGCGGCGGGGGATGTGTACGAGGCGTGGCGGCGCACCGGGCGGGTGCTGGCGCCGGTGCCCGACGCGCTGCGCGAGCTGATCGCGCTGCGCGTGCAGACCGCGCCCTTCGGGGTCACCGCGCCGCTGCGGCCCGTACAGGACGAGCACGGGCGGGTCATCCAGCAGGCCGACTGGCCGCTCGCCGGGTCCGCGCTCACCACCATGCGGGTCGTCTTCGAGACGAGCGGAAAGGATCCGGTGCGGGCGGAGTTCATCCACGCCGAGGGCGCGGCGACGGCGCAGAGTTCGGCGGCCCTGCCCGCCAACGTGACCATCCCGCTCGGCCCCGGCGAGGTCGAGCTGTCCACGACGGCCGGGGAAGCCGCCGACATCACCGCCGTCACCGCTCGCCTCACCCCGCAACTCCCCACCCGCACCCTCGTCGTCCGCCGCCCCGGCGAGGACGGCCGGATCCACGTCGAGGTCCAGGGCGGCCCCGAGCCGGTCGTCTTCGACCTCGCACCCGGCGCCGACGACCAGAAGACCAGCGGCGACTACGAGGTCACCGCCCGCTACACCACCAGCTCCGAGCCCGACGCCGTCGAGATCGGCATCTCCACCGTCCCGGCCGCCGAGCGCCGCAAGGTGCTGCCGCTGGAGGGCGAGCACCCCGAGATCACCCCCGGCAGCTGGATCGCCATCGAGCGGCCCGACAAGGGCGCCCCGGGTGACGACGGCATCCCGGGCAGCCGCCGTTACGCCAAGGTGCTCACCAAGGTCACGGAGGTGCGGACGGTCGGGTACGCCGCGTACGGCATCACCGGGCGCGGCACCCAGGTCACGCTCTCGGCCGCCTGGCTCGACGAGCGCGACACGCTCCTGTCGCACATCCGCGGCACCACCGTGCACGCCGCGGGCGACCTCCTCGACCTGGCGGGGGAGCCGCTCGGCGAGGACGTGCACGGCAACGAGATCGAGCTGGCGGGCCTCTACGACGGCCTCACCGCGGGCCGCGCCATCGCCGTCACCGGCGAGCGCACCGACGTCCCGCACACCCCGGGCCTGACCGCCACCGAACTGGCCGTCATCGCCCGCGTCGAGCACGGCGCCGACCCGCAACTCCCCGGCGACCACGTGCACACGACGCTCACCCTCACCGCCGACCTCGGCCACCGCTACCGGCGCGAGTCCGTGCGCCTGGCGGGGAACGTCGTCCCCGCCTCGCACGGCGAGACCCGCGACGAGCCGATCGGCAGCGGCGACAGCGGGCAGGCGCACCAGACGTTCGCGCTCTGGCAGCACCCGCTGACCTGGCTGCCCGCCGCCAACGCCACCGGCGCCAGGCCCGCCCTGGAGATCCGCGTCGACGGGCTCCGCTGGACCGCCGTCGACGGCCTCGCCGGCCGCGGGCCGCGCGAGCGCGTGTACGTCCTCGGCGCCGACGCCGCAGGCCGTACCACGGTCACCTTCGGCGACGGCGTGCACGGCGCCCGGCTGCCCACCGGGCAGGACAACGTCCGCGCCCGCTACCGGCACGGCTCCGGCGCCGCCGCGAACGTCCCCGCGGGCCGCATCACCCAGGCGGTCAGCCGCCCGCTCGGCGTCACCGCCGTCACCAACCCGATCCCGGCGAGCGGCGGCACCGACCCGGACGGCCCGGGCCTCACCCGCCGTACGATCCCGCTCGCCGTCGCCGCCCTCGACCGGCTCGTCTCCGTATCCGACTACGAGGACTTCGCCCGCTCCCGGACCGGCATCGGCCGGGCGGCGGCCCGCGAGCTGTACGACGGCCGCCGACCGGTCCTGCACGTCACCGTCACCGGCAGCGACGACGTGCCGCTCGACCAGTACTCCGACGCGCTGCCTGCCCTGCGCGCCGCGCTCGCCCGGCACGGCGACGACCGGCTGCCGGTGCGCGTGGACGTACGCGAACTGGTGCTGCTCGTGCTGGCCGCGAAGGTGCGGCTGCTGCCCGAGTACGACTGGCAACTCACCGAGCCACGTATACGGGCGGCGCTGCTGGCCCGGCTCGGCTACCCGGGCGGCGAACTCGCCCAGCCGGCCCGGCTGTCGGAGGTGCTCGCCACCATCCAGGCGGTCGCGGGCGTCGACTGGGTGGACGTCGACACCTTCACCGGCATCCGCGCCTCGGTCACCCCCGACGAGCTGTCCGACCTGGCCGCGGGCCTCGACCGCCCGGCCACCGCCGTTCCGGCCCGCCCGGCGGAGTACGACGAGGTGACGCACCGGGTGACCGCCGCGGACGGCGAGACCCTCACCGCCGTCGCCGCCCAGCACGCCATCCCGCTCGCGGAACTCCTCCGCCTCAACCCCGACATCACCGACACCCAGCCGCTGCGGCCCGGCCGCGCCGTCCTCGTCTTCCGCGGCATCCGCCCGGCCCAGCTGGCGCGCTTCGCCCCGGAGATCGCGGACACGATCATCCTTACGGAGGTACGGCGATGAGCCGGGAACCAGACGCCCTCGCCGCCCTGCTGCCCGAATGGCACCGGCTGCGCGACGCCGAGGAGGGCGAGCCGCTGCGGGCGCTGCTCGCCGTGCTGAACGAGCAGCTCGACCGGGTTCGCACGGGAGTCGAGCAGTCGTACGACGACCTGTTCGTCGAGACGGCCGCCGACTGGCTGCTCCCGTACCTCGGCGACCTGGTCGGCTACCGGCCGCTGCCCGGCTACGAACGCGTCCTCGCCCGCCGTGCAGGGGATGCCCGCCTCGCCGCCGCCCTCGCGCCCCGCGCCGACGTCGCCGCGACCGTCGGCAACCGCCGCCGCAAGGGCACCCTCGCGCTGCTGGAGGAGCTCGCCGATGACGTCGCCGGGTGGCCGGCGCGCGCGGTGGAGCTGTCGCGGCTGCTGGGCCACCACCAGTCCGTACGGCTGAACAGCCCCGGCACCACCGCCGACCGGGCGGCGCGCGGGCGGCTCGCGGACGTACGGGACGGGGACGGGCTCGACCTCGCCGGGACGCCCTTCGCCGCGACCGCCAGGACCGTGGACGTACGAAACGGGCACACGCCCACCGGAGTCGGCCTCTACGTCTGGCGGCTCAAGCCCCACCACCTCACCGCCGCACCCGCCTACTGCATGGACCGGGCCCGCAGCCTCTACACCTTCTCCATCCTCGGCAACGACACCCCACTCGTCACCAAGCCGGAGCCGGAGCCCGCCGCCACCCACATCGCCACCATCGACAACGTCCCCGCCTACATCCGCCGCCGCCAGCTCGCCGACCGGCTCGCGGACTACTACGGGCCCGGCAAGTCCTTCACCATCTGGCGGGACTGCGGCGACGACGGCGCGGAGGACGCCGAGCCGGTGCCGATCCAGGACATCGTCGTCGCCGACCTGTCCCACTGGCGCTACCGCGCCAAGCGCGGCCAGGTCGTCGTCGATCCGGAGCTGGGGCGGCTCGCCTTCGGTTCGCGCGGGGCGCCGCGGCAGGGGGTGTGGGTGACCTACCACCACGCCTTCAGCGACGACATGGGCGGCGGTGAATACCCGCGCCCGGACCGCGAGACGCCGCCGGACGCGCAGGTGTACCGGGTCGGGCCGGCCGCCCCGTATCAGCGAATCATGGACGCGTACGAGGCCTGGCGCGAGGACTGCCGGCAGCGGCGGCGCGAGGGGATCATCGAGATCACCCACAGCGGGGCGTACCAGGAGCAGCTCGACTTCAGCCTGGAGCCCGGCGACCGGCTGCAGCTGCGCGCGGCCGAGGGGACGCGGCCCGTGATCCGGCTCCTCGACTGGTACAGCAACCGGCCCGACGCGCTCAACATCCGTACCCCGGAGGGCGATTGCGAGCGCGGCGAGGAGCCGCGCATCGTGCTCGACGGGCTGCTGATCACCGGGCGCGGGGTGCACGTCAGCGGGCCCGTCGGCGCCGTCGTCATCCGGCACTGCACGCTGGTGCCCGGCTGGACCCTGGAGCCCGAGTGCACGCCGCACTCGCCGGAGGAGCCGAGCCTGGCGCTGGAGGACACCACCGCCTGCGTCGAGATCGACCACAGCATCATCGGCACCATCGAGGTCATCGGCGACGAGGTGCACACCGACCCGCTGCCGCTGCACATCCGCGACAGCATCCTCGACGCGACAGGCCACGACCGAGAGGCGCTGTCCGCGCCCGACTGCCGGCACGCGCACGCCGAGCTGCACCTGCACCGCACGACGGTGATCGGGGAGGTGTACGTGCACGCGGTCCGGATCGCCTCCGACTCGATCTTCACGGGCCGGCTGCACGCCGCCCGCCGCCAAATCGGCTGCATCCGCTACTCCTTCGTGCCGCCCGGCTCCCGCACCCCGCGCCGGCACCGGTGCGTGCGCACGCCGCGGCCGCAGTTCACCAGCGAGCGCTACGGCACCCCGGCGTACGGCCAACTCGCCGCCGGCTGCCCGCCCGAGATCGCCCGTGGCGCCGACGACGGCGCCGAGATGGGCGCCTTCCACGATCTCTACCAGCCGCAGCGCGCGGACAGCCTGCGCGCCCGGATCGCCGAATACACGCCGGCCGGCAGCGATGCCCGGATCCTTTACGTCAACTGAGGGGGACTCACACCCATGCACGCCGACCTTTCCCGCACCACGTTCCGGCCGGAACGCCACTACAGCGCCGTCCTCAGCCAGCAGGGCCGAGTGCAGCTGGACGCCGACGCGAACGAGCAGGCGGCGATCGACCTGCACCGGGCCCGTACGACCGCGGCGGATCTGATCGGGCCGCATGGCGCGCCCGCGGGGCACGAGGGCTTCGCGGTGGAATTCGACGCGCGGGGCCAGGACTTGGATGACCTGAAGCTGAGCTGGGGCCGGTACTACGTGGACGGCATCCTGGTCGACTCCGACCGGCCGAGCCCGATCGGGACCGTCCCGGACGAGGGCGCGGAGGCGGACTCGGAGGTGGCCGAGGATGCCCCGCCGGAGGCGGCCCTGCAGTGGACCTACTGGGACCAGCCGGACGCGTACCGCAACCCGGAAAACCCCGCCGACCGGCTGCCGTCCGCGCCCTTCCTCGCGTATCTGAAGATCTGGGAGCGGTCGGTGACGGCCGCCGAGGACCCGTCGATACGGGAGGTCGCGCTCGGCTCCGCGCTGCCGGACACGGCGGCCCGGGTACGTACCGTGTGGCAGGTGCTGCCGCTGTCCGCGGCCGACCTCGGGCTGAAGGCCGGGGCGGACGCGGAGGACGCCCGCAAGGCCTTCGACGAGTGGACGCTGCGGCAGGGCCCCGGCGGCGCCCTCGCCGCCCGCGCCCAGCGGCCCGAGCACGCCGACGACGACCCGTGCCTGGCGCGCCCGGACGCGCGCTACCGGGGGCCGGAGAATCAGCTGTACCGGGTGGAGATCCACGACGGCGGGCGCGGCGCGGGTTCGGGCGAGGCGACTTTTGTCTGGTCCCGGGAGAACGGCTCCGTCGTCTTCCCCGTCGACGGCCTCGACGGCACCTGGGTCGACCTCGCGCACCTCGGCGGCGACGCGAAGCTGGACGTCAACCCGGGGGACTGGGTGGAGTTCTGCGACTCGGCGTACGTGTCCCGGCTGCAGCCGAAGCCGCTGCTGCGGGTCGAGGAGATCGACCTGCCGCGCCGCCGGGTGCGGCTGTCGGGCGAGCCGGGCGGCGGCGTCGGCAGGCACCCTGAGCGGCACCCGTTCCTGCGCCGCTGGGACCACCGCACCGGCAGCCGCACGGCGGACGGCACGCTGACGCCGCTGCGGGGCGGGGCGGTGCCGGTCGAGGAGGGCCGCTGGCTGCACCTGGAGGAGGGCGTCGAGGTGTACTTCGGGCCCGGCGGCCGCTACCGCACCGGCGACCACTGGCTGATCCCGGCGCGGACGGCGACCGGCACGGTGGAGTGGCCGGCGGATGCGGCCGGGCGGCCGTATTTCGTGGATCCGGCCGGGATCGACTTTCACTTCGCGCCGCTGGCGTGGATCACGGCGGATGGGGTGGCGCACAACTTGCGGCGGGTGTTCCAGCCGCTGGCGGTGAGCCGGGAGGGCTGAGGCCGGGCTGCGCGTGCTGGGTCAGGCCCCGCGCAGCTGCCGCACCTTGCGGCGGTACGCGAACTGCCCGTACGCGCGCCAGGCGACGCGGGCGGGGGGCGGGACGTTCGGCCAGATCCAGGCGCGTTCCTCGGCGGTGGCGTCCTCGAGGAGCGCGCCGAGGGTGTGCAGCAGCTTGTGCTTCGGCGTGGTCTCGACGGCGTGATCGGCGAGCGCCTGCCACTCGGCGAGGGTGATGTGCCGCGCGACGAGGGGGAGGACCTGCCGCTCCTCGTCGTCGAAGTGCTCGGTGAGGGCGGCCTCGTGCTCGTCGAGTACGGAGGCGAGGTGGTCGCGGGTGTCGGGCAGCGCGGCGGCCTCCCAGGCGTCGAAGAGCGCGGCGGCGCGATCGAGGGTCGCCGCGACGACCTGGTGCTGCTCCTCCATCCGCAGCACCAGCTCCGCCTCCAGGTCGACCCGGGCAAGGAGCTTCGGCCAGAGCAGGTCGTCCTCGCCGGTGTGGTGATGGTGCAGCTGATCACGATTGTCGCGCCAGGCGGCGGCGATGGCGTGGGCGCGGTTGGCGTCACCGGCGGCCACGCCCCGTACAAGACCGGGAAAGAGCCGCGCCTCGCGCCGGAACATGCGGTGGACGACGACCATCTCGTGGGTGTCGGGCTGGGTCTCGGGCTGGGTAGTCATGCTGCACCATGCTCAGGGCCTGGTCAGGAGGCGGCTTGGAGGCGGCTTGGAGCGGGTCATAGGCTGCCGGTTGTGGTGGGGATACGGGTGCTGGGGCCGCTGGCGGCCGAGGTGGACGCGGATGACGGGGAGGCCGCCGACCTGGGCGGCCCGCGCCAGCGCGCCGTACTGGCGCTGCTGGTCACCGCGCGCGGCGAGGCGCTGTCCGCGGACCGCATGATCGAGGACCTGTGGGGGAGTGCGGCGCCGCCGCGGGCGCTGGCGTCGCTCCAGGCGTACGTGTCGAACTTGCGCCGGGTCCTGGAACCCGGCCGCTCGCCGCGCACGCCCGCGCGGCTGCTGGTGAGTGCCCCGCCTGGTTATGCGCTGCGGTTGGCCGAGGACGCGGTGGACGCGTGGCGCTTTGAATCCGCGGTACGCAGCGCCGACGCCCTGGTGACGACGTACCCGGCCGCGGCGCGGGCCGCGCTGGACGCGGGGCTGGCGCAATGGCGCGGCGAGGCGTACGCGGAATTCGCCGACGCCGCGTGGGCGGTAACGGAAACAACCCGCCTCGCCGAACTCCGCCTGACGGCGCGCGAGCTGCAGGCAGCGGCGACGCTCCGCCTGGGCCATGCGACGGAAGCCGCAATAGCCGCGGAGACGCTGACGAGATGCGGCCCCCTGAGGGAGGAAGGCTGGCGCCTACTGGCGCTGTCCCTCTGGGCCGCCGACCGCCGCGCAGACGCCTTGGCGGCCCTGCGCCGCGCCCGCGATGTCCTGGCGAACGAGCTGGGCTTGGACCCGGGCCCGGGTCTACGGGAGCTGGAGACGGCGATCCTGCAGGGGCGGGAGGAGCTGCTGGCGGAGGCCGTGGGGCCGGCGGCGGCCGTGGGACCGGCGGAGGCCGTGGGACCGGCGGAGGCTGCGACCGGCAGCACTGCCGCGCCCGCACCCGCCGCGCCGGCCGGGCCCGCGCCTGCCACGCCCGCGGGGCCCGCGTCTGCCGGGCCTGCGTCTGCCGGGCCCGCGTCTGCTGCGCCTGCTGCGCCCGCGTCTGCCGGGCCTGCTGCGCCCGCGTCTGCCGCGCCCGCAGCCGCCGCACCCGCGCCCGTCACGCCTGCCGGGCCCCTGCCCTCCCCGCCCGCCGAGCTCGCGGGCTCCGTACCGCACGCCACCTCGCACGGCTTCGTCGGGCGCGAGGCTGAGCTCGGCGTGCTTGCGCGGGTCGCGGCGGATGCCCGTACCGGCGGGGCCCGGGTGGTGCTCGTCAGCGGTGAGGCCGGGGCCGGGAAGACCAGTCTGCTGGCGCGGGCGTCTGCCGAGCTGCGGCAAGGCGGCTGGGTTGTGGCCACCGGCCGCTGCCCCGAGACGGATGGCGCGCCGCCCGCGTACGCCTGGGAGGAGGTCGTCGGCGCGGTGGCCGCCCACGCGGCCCCGGACCAGCGCCTGACCACCGACCTCGCACCGCTCCTGCGCGCCGGCGGCGCACCCGGACCGGCAGCCCTCCCCGCGCCCGCACCTCTCCCCGCGCCCGCACCTCTCTCCGCGCCCGCATCTCTCTCCGCGCCCGCGCCTCCCCCCGAGCCCACGGCTGAACCGGACCCACCGACAAGCCACGCCCCCCGCCCCACCCCCGGTGGCCCCCCGGCCACCGACCGCTTCCGACTCCACCGCGCCCTCTGCGCCTGGCTGGCGACCGTCGCCGCAGAGCACCCCCTCGCCGTCGTCCTCGACGACCTCCACCGCGCCGACGCCGAAACCCTCGCCCTCCTGGCCGCCGTCGCCGAAGAAGTCACCGGCCCTCCGCTCCTCCTCATCGCCGCCTACCGCCCCGACGAGGGCGACCTCACCGCCGTACACGCCCGCCTCGCCCGCCGCACCCCCCTCCGCCTCCCCCTCGGGGGCCTGGCGCCGGCCGACGCCGTGCGGCTCGTGCACACCGTGGACGGCGTCCCCGCCGAAGCGGCACCGGCGCTCGCCGAGCGCGCCGCCGGGAATCCGTTCTTCCTGCTGGAGAGCGCACGCATGGTCGCCGACGCCGGCGTCTACATGCCCGGCGACGTCCCCGAGGGCGTACGCGACGTCCTGCGCCGCCGCTTCGGCCGGTTGCAGGCGCCCGCCCTCTCCGTACTCCGCCTCCTGGCCGTCGCCGGCCGCGAGGCGGAAGCCGAGGTGCTGATCCGGGCCGCCGATGCCGACGAGGACACCGTCCTCGACGCCCTCGACGCGGGCGTCGAAGCCGGGCTGCTCACCGAACCCGCCGACGGACGCGTGCGCTTCACCCACGCCCTCGTCCGCGACACGCTCCACGCCGACCTCACCCGGCTGCGCCGCGCCCGCATGCACACCCGCATCGCCGCCGCCCTCCGCGACCTGCGCCCCGACGACGTATCGGCGCTCGCCCACCACTACCTCCAGGCACCCTCCGCCGACACCGCCCGACCAGCCGTCGAGTACGCGCTGCGCGCCGCCGACCTCGCCACCCGCCGCTATGCCCACGACGCCGCCGCTGCCCTCCTCGCCCGCGCCGCCCGCTGCCTGGAGGAGCACCCGGCCGCCTGGCAGGGCGAGGACGTCAGGGCCCGCCTCGTCGACGTCCTCGGCCGTCTGCTGCGGGCGCAGATCCGCGGCGGGCGCGTCACCGACGCCCTCGCCACCCGCGGGCGCGCGATGGATGTGGCCGAGGAGTTCGACCGCCAGGACCTGCTCATCGAGGCGCTCACGGCCTGGACCGAGCCCACCGTGTGGGAGAACCGCGACTACGGCGGCCCGGACTCCCGCCCCGCCGCCGCCCTGCACCGGCTCCTCGCCCGCGACGACCTGACCCCGGTCACCCGCTGCCGCCTCCTCGAAGCCCTGGCCTGCGCCCTCGACTCGGACGGCACCGGCGCGGCGAAGGAAGCCGCCGCCGAGGCGGTGCAGCAGGCCCGTACCCTCGGCGAACCCGAGCTCCTGGCCCAGGCGCTGAGCACGCTCAGCCGGGTCTCGGAATGGGAGGCGGACCAGGCCCCGCGGGAGGCCCTCGCCGCCGAGCTGGCGGAGCTCGCCGCCGCGCACGACCTGCCGGGCTATGCCTTCATCGCCGAGTACGTGGCCACCGGAGTCGCCGCCTTCCGCGGCGACCTGCGCACGATGCGCCGGCACCGCGAACGCGGCCGCGAGATCGCGGAGACCCACCGGCTCAGCGACCAGGCGGCGATCGTCCGCGTCCAGGAGGCGGCCCTGGCCATGGCGGCCGGCCGGCTCGAGGAGGCGGAGCGCGGTTACGGCGAGGCCATCCGCCGGATGCGCGCCAACGGCGCCCTGCACGCCGCAGGCCTGGAGACGATCGTCCACTTCTCGCTGCTGTGGCTGCGCGGCCGGCCGGAGGAGGGCGTGCCGCTGTTGCGGGCCGCGCAGAAGCAGTACGGGCCGCTGGTGGGCGACGCGCTCGCCATCGGCCTGGCCGCGGCCGGCGACGAGGCGGCCGCCCGCGAGGCACGCGCCGAACGCCCTCCGATCCGCCGCGACTTCTTCTACTCCCTCTTCCTCGCCATCCGCGCCCACGCCGCCCTCGCCCTACGGGAGCGCGAAGAGGCCGCGGAACTGCTCACCCAACTCCACCCGGTCCGCGACCAGATGATCGGCGCGGGCAGCGTGGCCGTGGCGCTGCAGCCGGTCGCCCTCACCATGGGAGAGGTGGCGCTGCTCCTCGACCGCCCGGCGGAGGCCCGTGCGCACTTCGAGCGCGCGGCCGAGGTGGCCCGCCGATGGGAGTCCGATTGGTGGGTGGCCAGAGTGCGGGAGACGCTGGCTCGGCTCCCCGACGCGTAGAGACAGCCGTACGGATGCCTTGACAGCGCGGCTGTTCAGCGCTCGCCTGGTGTGTTCAGGTCAACCGGCACCGGACGTACCGGACGTGGAGGGGCGATGCTGCGGGTGCACTTCACCGCCGAGGATCTCGCGCGGGTGCGCGTCGCCTCGCGGCCCGACTTCCTCTGGGAGATCACCAACAGCATGCAGACGCTGCAACGCCGGGACGGCGCCCGCGTGTTCGGCGAATGGCGGCGCTGGGCCAGGCCACGGGTCGCGGACAGCGGCCGGCTGCTGTCGCACCTGCTGCCGCCCAGCGGCTACTCCCCGGACTTCCTCACCCCCACCCGTGGTGACCGCGGCACCCTGCAGTCGGCCGTCGACACGCTGCTGCGCACCCCGCGCCCCCGCCTGCGCGCCGACCTCGCCCGCATGGCCGCGTACCGCGAACTCCCGCGCTGGGCCGTCTCCATGGCCGGCGGCGACAGCGCCGCGCTGCGCCGCCTCGCGCAAGCCATGCAGGCGTACCACCACACGGCGATCGCCCCGTACTGGCGGCGCATCCAGGCGCACATCGACGCCGACCGCATCCAGCGGCTGCACGACCTCCTCGACGGCGGTACGGACGGACTGCTGGAAGGGCTCGGGCCCGCAGTCCGCTGGGAGCCGCCGGTGCTGGAGGCGCCGTATCCCGTCGAGCACGAAATCCGTCTTGACGGGCGCGGGCTGACGCTGGTGCCGTCGTTCTTCTGCTGGCCGCGGCCCTTCACGCTGGCCGACCCGGGCCTGCCGCCGGTGCTGGTCTATCCGATCGAGCACACCGCCGACTGGGCGCTGCCCCGCCCCGGCGACCGCGCCGCGCCGGCCGACGACGCGCTCGGCGCCCTCGGCGCCCTGCTCGGGCACACCAGGGCCGCGGTGCTGCGCGCGGCCGCCACCGGCTGCTCCACCGTCGAGCTCGCCCGTCTCCTCGACGTCACCCATCCCGCCATCAGCCGGCATGTGAGCGTGCTGCGCGACGCGGGCCTGGTCGTGACCGTACGGCGCGGTGGCCGGTCCTTCCACGTCGCCACCCAGGAGGGGCGAGTGCTGCTGCGCAGCGCCGGGCGGGGCGAACTCCCGTCGTAGCGGCCGTAAATGCTGGCTTTCATTGTTTGCGCCATGACAGGTGCGCTCACCACTCTGGTCCGGCTGTGCACACCCCCCACCGACGAAGGAGTGTCAGGTGCGCATACGGACCAGAACCGCGATACCCGCCGCCGTGCTCGCCGCCGCGGCCGGCATGTTCGCCGTCCCCGCGGCCACCCAGGCGGCGCCGCCGAGCGCCACGGCGGCCAAGTCCGGGCATGGCATCGAGTGGTTCCAGAAGCAGCACGGGCTCAAGCAGACCGGCAAGGTCGACGCGAAGACCGCCCAGGCGCTGCAGGACGCCCCCAACGCCGAGCTGAAGCAGACCTTCGCCACCCCCGCCGACCTCGGCCCCGAGGAGCTCGCGAACGCCCGCACCGTCATCGGCGTCGGCAAGGGCGCCTCGATCCCCGAGCAGGGCATCGTCATCGCCCTGATGACGGCCATGCAGGAGTCCAAGTTCGTCAACTACCTGGAGCCCGTCGACCACGACTCGCTCGGCATCTTCCAGCAGCGGCCCAGCACGGGCTGGGGCACGCCGGAGCAGATCACGCACGTGCCGACGTCCTCGAAGTCCTTCTACGGGGTAGCCGACTTCGGCAGCAATCCCGGGCTGATCCAGATCGACGGCTGGGAGACGATGCCGCCCGGCGAGGTGTGCCAGGCGGTGCAGGTGTCCGCCTATCCGGACCGGTACGCGCAGTGGGAGCAGTTCGCCCGTGATCTGCTCGCCCAGGAAGGCCCGTCGGTGGAGCCGATCCCGTGAGCGGGCACGGCATGCGCCTCAGGGCGCGCAGGCGGCTGCTGCTGGCCGTGATCGCCGCGCTGGCGGCCCTGGTCGGCCTGGGCACCGCCACCGCCGCCGCGGGGGAGGAGTCCCCGGCCGCCGCGCCCGACTTCAAGGCGCCTTTCGCCTGCGGCCAGTCATGGACGTACAGCCACCACTCCGCAGAGGTCCGCCGCGCCCTGGACTTCGTCCGCGACGACGGCGGCGAGACAGCGGGCGCCCCGGTGCTGGCCTCGGCGGCAGGCACCGCCACGCAGCACTACGAGGACGGCGGCGCGGGCAACTACATCGTCATCGACCACGGCGACGGCTGGCAGACGTACTACTTCCACCTGGACGCCTTCTCGGTCGACGACGGCGCGCAGGTGGCCCAGGGCCAGCAGGTGGGCACGACGGGCGCCACGGGCAACGTAACGGGCCCGCACATCCACTACGAGCAACTGCTCAACGGCGAGGGCCAGGACATCACGATCAGCGGCACCGCCCTCCCGTACCCGGGTGAATACGGCCAGGAGTCCCTGACCAGCGACAACGGCTGCACGTAAGCAATCGTCCCGGGCCAGCCGGTCCGGCCCCTCCCGGGGGCGCTGACGCGCCTCCGGGGGCAGGCGTCCCGCAGGGCGGGACGGGTGGGCCCGGGACGTTTCGCGCAGCCGCCCCACCCAACCTGCACCGCGACCAGGCCAGGCGCCCGCCACCCGAGACTCCAAGCGACTCCCAAGAGGCCCCCAAAGCCCCACCCGCAGGGTGATCCGTAAGAAGAACTCGGACCACCCCGGAGGGGAACCGCATGTCCCGCCTGCTCGGCCGCCTAGGCGGCGGTGCCGCCGCCCACCCATGGCGCACCATCTCCGCCTGGCTGCTCACCATCGCCGCCGCCGTCGCTCTGATGACGACCTTCGGCGGCACGCCCCAGGACGACTACACCGTGCCCGGCACGCCCTCCCAGGCAGGCACGGACTTCCTCACCGAGCGCTTCCCGGAGATGTCCGGCACCAACGCCCGCGTCGTCGTCCATGACGCCGACGGCGACCGGCTCCCGCAGCAGGTGCTGAAGGACGTCCGCGAGCGCCTCACCCACATCGAGGGCGCGGCAGCCGTCGACCGCCCCCAGCTCTCGCGCGACGGCGACACCGCACTGATCGCCGTCACCTACGACATCCCGGTCACCGACTTCAGCGGCAGCGACGGCACCGACGCCCTCCGCGACGCCGCCGCCCCCGCCGAGAAGGCCGGCCTCGACGTCGAACTCGGCGGCCAGGTCCCGGAGAACATCACCAAGCCCAGCGGCACCGCCGAAGCCATCGGCTTCGCCGCCGCCCTGATCATCCTCCTCCTCGCCCTGCGCTCCCTCACCGCCGCCGGACTGCCGCTCGTCGTCGCCCTGGCCGGTCTCGCCCTCGGCACCGCCATCGTGACCCTGCTCTCCGCCGCCACCGACGTCAGCACCATCGCGCCCACCGTCGCCACCATGGTCGGCCTGGGCGTCGGCATCGACTACGCGCTGCTCCTCGTCGCCCGCCAGGCCGAAGGCCTGCGCCGCGGCCTCACCCCGCGCGCCGCCGCGGCCGAGGCGACGGCGACCGCGGGCGCGTCCGTCGTGATCGCGGGACTGACGGTGCTGCTGTGCCTGTTCGGGCTGCGGCTGACCGGGCTGCCGGTCTATTCGTCCTTCGGCTACGCCACCTTCGCCGCCGTCGGCGCCGTGATGGCCGCCGCGCTCACCCTCGTCCCGGCGCTGTGCGGCCTCGCCGGGCACCGGCTGCTGCCGAAGGCCGAGCGGCTCGGGCTCAAGACCCGTAACAACGAAGCGGCCAAGCCCAAGCGCCGCCCGCTCACCGAGCGCTGGGCGCGCACCGTCGTCCGCCGCCCCATCCCGGCCGCGCTCGGCGCGCTCGTCGTGCTGCTCGCGCTCGCGGCGCCGCTGCTGGGCATGCGCACCTGGCCGCAGGACGCGGGCAGCCAGCCGACGTCCAACACCACCCGGCAGGCGTACGACCTCGTCGCCGACGAGTACGGGGCGGGCGCCAACGGCCCGCTCCAGGTCGCCGTCGACCTCGACAAGATCCCCGCCGACCGGCTCTCCGGCCTGCGCAAGGACCTCGCCGCCGACCCGGGCGTGGCGTCCGTATCACCGCCCGCCCTGAACGCGGCCCGCGACGCCGCCGTCATCAACGTAACCCCGAAGACCGGGCCCCAGGACGAGGCCACCCCCGAACTCCTCGACCGCCTCCGCGCGGACGCGCTGCCCGCCAACGGCGCGGAGATCACCGGCACGGTGGCCGTCTTCGCGGACATCTCCGACCGGCTCGCGGAACGGCTCTGGGTGGTCATCCCCTTCGTCGTCGCCCTCGCGCTGATCCTGCTGACGGTGCTCTTCCGGGCGCCCATCGCGGCGCTGAAGGCCTCCGTCATGAATCTGCTGTCGGTGGCCGCCGCCTACGGCGTGATGACCGCCGTCTTCCAGTCCGACGTCGGCGCCCGGGCGCTCGGGCTGCCGCACGAGGTGCCGGTGTCGAGCTGGGTGCCGGTGCTGATGTTCACCGTCCTCTTCGGCCTGTCGATGGACTACGAGGTCTTCCTCCTGTCCCGGGTACGGGAGGACTGGCTGGTCACCCGCGACCCGCACGGCAGCGTCGTGCGCGGCCTGTCCGCCACCGGACGCGTGATCACCAGCGCGGCGGCCATCATGGTCGCGGTCTTCACCGGCTTCGCGATCGACCCCGACGTGACGGTGAAGATGATGGGCTTCGGGATGGCGGTCGCGGTCCTCGCGGATGCCACGATCATCAGGATGGTGCTGGTTCCGGCCACGATGACGCTGCTCGGCAACGCCAACTGGTGGTGCCCCAAGTGGCTGGCCCGCATCGTCCCGGAGCCGCGAGTGGAGGGCGCCCCGCCGGCCGCCGGGGATCAGTCCGACAGCCGCGACTCCGCCAGCTCCACCCAGCCCGTCAGTTCGTCCTCGGGGAAGTGACGGATAGCCCAGTCCGCCATCCGCAGGCTCAGATGCGCCCACGCGGGCCGCAGCACGGCAGGCGGTAGCTCATCCAGCAGGGCGTCGATCCGGTGCACCACGGCCGGGTCGACGTCCTGCTGCGGGTGCACGCCGAAGCGCAGATTGACCAGGTCGAAGGCCGCATCCCCGCGCGCCGCACCGTCCCAGTCCACGACGCCGGTGACGATGCCGCCGGACTCCAGGACATTCCCCGGGTGGAAGTCTCCGTGCACGGCATCATCACCCGGCAGCACATCGCCGAACTCCTCGCCGACCGCCCGCACCCGCCGCACCAGATCGGCCGTCCGGGCGCTGTGGGCGAGCGGCGGCTCGTGCAGGCAGTGGCCGGGACCCGAGGACAGCAGATGGAGGGGCCGTACGGGCACCGACACCCGCCCGGCCAGCGCCCCCACATGCCGGGCGCGTAGCTGAAGCACCTGCTCCAGCAGCCCCGGCGTCAACAGATCGATCTTGCTCCCGGGCAGCAGCTCCTGCACCACCGCCACGTCCTCGCCGAGCTGCACCGCCAGCTCCGTCGCCGGTGCCGGATAGCCGCTCGCCCGCAGCGCCTCGGTCACCGCCAGCGGGCCCACTTCCATCTCGGCGAGCGTGACGCCGGGCCGCCAGGTGAGTACGGCCCGGTGGCCGTCGTCGCGGCGTACGTAGGCCGCGCCCACCTCGCCGCCGGGGCAGCGCCCCTCGACGGCGTAGCGGACGCCCGTGGCCGCGTGGACAGCCGCCGCGATACGGGTGGGGTCGAGGCGTTCTGCCCGGTTCCAGGTGGCGGGGGAAGTGGTCATTCGCCGCAGTATTGCCGTTTCGCGGGCGTCGCCGCCAACACCTTGCTGGTCACCGGCAGATCACGCATTGGGCAGGACTCTTGACCCGCCGTCGCACCACCTCTTATGTTCCATCCGCTGGACATAGGACGTAGGACCTCCCATCTGCTACCTACCACCCGCGCACTTCCCAGGGACAGGGAAGGACGCGGCGACCCGCACCCCTTCTTGGAGGCACCCCGTGAGCGATGGCCTGAACCGCCGGACCTTGCTGAAGTACACCGGCGCGCTCGGCGCCGCCGGTGTGATCACCACGACCCTGTCCGCCTGCGGCGGCGGCCCCAAGTCCACCACCGACACCGGCGACGGCAAGGGCGGGACGGCCGACAACCTCACCGTCGTCATCGGCTACGGCAACGACCAGACCTGGGACCCGCTGATGACCGCGTCGGCCTTCGCCATGGCCGGCAACCACCACATCTACGAGGGCCTGCTCGACACCGACCCGATCACCCGCAAGCCCTACGCCGCCCTCGCCACCGAGGCGCCGTCCGACCTGAACGCCACCACGTGGAAGTTCACCCTCCGCGACGGCGCCAAGTGGCACGACGGCAAGCCGGTCACCGCCGACGACGTGGTCTTCACCTTCGAGCGGGCCCTGGACGAGAACACCCAGAGCCTCGCCTACAGCTTCTTCTCCGGCTGGCTGAAGGAGGTCAAGAAGGTCGACGACAAGAGCGTCGAGCTGATCCTGAACTTCCCCTTCCCGGACGGCGCGGCCCGCCTCACCCTCGCGAAGATCATGCCGAAGCACGTCTTCGGTACGAAGAAGGGCCTCGACGACGCCATCAAGGGCAAGGCCGTCGGCTCGGGCCCGTACAAGCAGGCCTCGCACACGCCGAAGACCAACACCACCTTCGAGGCCTTCAAGGACTACAACGGGCCGCGCAAGGCGAACTTCAAGAAGATGAACTGGCTGACGATCGTCGACGGCCCGGCCCGCGTCGCCAAGATCTCCGGCGGCAGCGCGGACGCGCAGATCGCCGACAACATCCCGTACGGCGACATCGCCCAGCTGGAGAAGGGCGGCCTCACGGTCGAGGGCGGGGCGGGCATGAACCATCTGTTCCTGCTCTTCAACACCAAGCACAAGCCGTTCGACGACGTCCGGGTGCGGCAGGCGCTCTTCTACGCCATCGACACCGACAAGATGATCAAGGCGGCGCTGAAGGGCAAGGGCAAGGCGGCCACGTCCTTCCTCAACGAGGCCAACCCCTCGTACCGCAAGGCGAAGACGGTCTACGCCTACGACCCGGAGAAGGCGAAGAAGCTGCTGAAGGACGCCGGGGTCAGCGACCTCAAGGTCACCCTGGACGGCTCCAACGTCACCTGGATCTCCGAGTGCCTGCCCACCATCAAGGCCTCCTGGGACGCCATCGGCGTCAAGACCGAACTCAACATCCAGGAGACCGGCGCCCTCTTCACCAAGCTGGACCAGAAGAAGGACTTCCAGGTGGTGGCCTCGGCCTCGAACCCCAACCAGTTCGGCCTCGATGCCGACCTGATCATGCGCTACAACTACGGGCCCAAGAACCTGTGGATGACCACGTACTCCCGGTGGGGCGCCAGCTCCGACGCCAAGCGCCTCTTCAAGCAGATGGACGCGGCGACGAAGGAATCCGACCAGGAGAAGAAGAAGCAGATGACGCAGGACTACATCGACGTCGTCGCGGAAAACGCGGTGCTCTACCCGGTGGTCCACAACGAGCTGCTCACCGCCTGGGACGCCAAGAAGCTCACCGGCGTCAAGGCGCAGCCCTATCCGGGCGTGAACCTGCTCGAAGCCAAGCCGGCGTAACCAGCAACTGCTAGGAGCACAACTGTGGCCGCAATAGCCAGAATGCTGGCACGCCGCATCGCCCTGCTCGTACCGCTGCTGCTCGGGGTCGTGCTGTTCGTGTTCCTCGTGATGAGGTTCGCGGACACCGACCCCACCTCGGCGTACTTCCAGGGCGCGAACCCGACGCCGGAACAGATGCACCAGTTCCGCGAGGAGAACGGGCTGCTCGACCCGCTGCCGGTCCGCTATGTGAACTTCGTCGGCGACCTGCTGCAGGGCAACATGGGCATCAGCGTCCTCACCCGCGGCGAGGTCCTCGACCAGGTGACCACCGCGCTGCCGCTCACCCTGCAGCTCACCTTCATGGGCCTGGCCATTGCCGTGGTCCTCGCCCTCGTCGGGGGCATCGTCGCGGCGGTCTACCGCGACCGGCTGCCGGACCAGATCATCCGTGTGGTGTCGCTGGTCGGCGTGGCCGCGCCCGCGTTCTGGCTGGCGCTGCTGATGATCCAGTATCTGGCGGTCGACGTCGGCTGGTTCCCCACCAGCGGATACGTGAATCCGGCGGACTCCTTCAGCGGCTGGCTGAAGACCATGACGCTGCCGGCCTTCTCGCTGTCCCTGCCGGTCGCCGCGCAGCTCACCCGCATCGTCCGTACGTCCATGGTCGAGGAGCTCGACAAGGACTACGTGCGCACGGCCACCGGCAGCGGCCTGCCGCCGTTCGTCGTGGTCGGCCGCAACGTGCTGCGCAACGCCCTCATCACCCCGCTCACCGTGCTCGGCCTGAGGGTCGGCTATCTGCTCGGCGGCGCGGTCGTGATCGAGACCATCTTCGCGCTGCCCGGCATGGGCAACCTGCTGATCTCCGCGGTCAAGAACGGCGACCCGGCGGTGGTGCAGGGCGTCGTGATCACGGTCGCGGTCGGCTTCGTGCTGGTGAATCTGCTGATCGATGTGCTGTATCTGCTGGTCAACCCGCGGCTGAGGGGAGCTGTCTGATGGTGTTCTCCTCACGTTCCAAGCTGGTCGAGACGCTGTCCCGGCCCGGCATCCGGCTGCGCCGGCTGCCGCTGCTGTCCAAGGTCGCCGTCGGCGTCATGGGCGTGGTCATCCTGGTCGCGCTGCTGGCGCCGCTGCTCTCGCCGCACGACCCGTACGAGCAGTACGACGTGGTCGGCGACGGCTCACCGTCGGGCGACCACTGGCTGGGCCAGGACCACCTCGGCCGCGACATCCTCAGCCGGCTCATGTACGGCGCCCGCTGGTCGCTCGCCATCGGCCTCGGCGCCACCGTGCTCGCACTGGCGGTGGGGGCGGCCCTCGGCGCCTTCGCCGCGACCGCCCGCAAGGCCGTGGACGAGCTGGTGATGCGCTGCCTCGACGTGGTGATGGCCTTCCCCGGCATCGCCCTGGCCGTCACCTTCGTGACCGTCTTCGGCGGCAGCATCTGGGTCCTGATCTGCTCCATCGCGTTCCTCTTCACGCCGCCGATCGCGCGGGTCGTACGGGCGAATGTGCTGGATCAGTACGGCGAGGACTACGTGGTCGCCGAGCGCGTGATCGGGGCCCGTACCCCGCATATCGTCCTCAAGCACGTGGCGATCAACTGCGCCGCGCCGATCCTGGTCTTCTGCACCGTGCAGGTGGCGGAGGCGATCGTCTTCGAGGCCTCGCTGTCCTTCGTCGGCGCCGGCATCCGGCCCCCGGAGCCGTCCTGGGGCTCGGTCATCGCCGACGGCAAGAACATGGTGCTCAGCGGCGGCTGGTGGGCGACCATCTTCCCCGGCCTGGTCATGCTGCTCACGGTGCTCGCGCTGAATATCCTCTCCGAGGGCATCTCCGACGCCTGGGCGGCCCCGGCCGCGCGGAAGGCGGAGGTGCGCAAGGAGGCGGAGAAGGCCGACAAGCTGGAGGCGCCCGAGGCCGGCACCGGCAAGGTGCTGGAGCTGCCAGGCCTGGAGACGGCGGCGCAGCGGCTGCGCCAGCGCGCCCGGCCGCTGCCGCAGGGCGAACCGGTGCTGGCCGTCAAGGACCTGCGGATCGGCTTCGACGAGCGGCACGACGGCGTCGACATCGTCGACGGCATCTCCTTCGACGTCCGCCCCGGTGAAGTCCTCGGCCTGGTCGGGGAGTCGGGCTGCGGCAAGTCGCTGACCGCGCTGACCGTCATGGGCCTGCAGCCGGACGGCGCCCGCATCGGCGGCAGCGTGCACTTCGACGGCAAGGAGCTGGTCGGCATGCCGATGAGCCGGCGGCGCCCGCTGCTCGGCCACGACATGGCGATGATCTACCAGGACGCGCTGTCCTCGCTGAACCCGGCGATGACGATCCGCGCCCAGCTCAAGCAGCTGATCCGGCGCGGCGGCACGAGGTCGGCCGAGGAGCTGCTGCAGCTGGTGGGCCTCGACCCGGTCCGTACGCTCAAGAGCTATCCGCACGAGCTCTCCGGCGGCCAGCGGCAGCGCGTGCTGATCGCGATGGCGCTGTCCCGCGACCCGAAGCTGATCGTCGCGGACGAGCCGACCACGGCGCTGGACGTCACCGTGCAGGCGCAGGTGATCGAGCTGCTGCTGCGGCTGCGCGAGGAGCTGGACTTCGCGCTGATCCTCGTCAGCCACGACCTGGCGCTGGTCGCGGACGTGACCGACCGGGTCGTGGTGATGTACGGCGGCCAGATCGTCGAGACGGGTGTGACGGCGGACCTCGTCGAGGCCCCGAACCACCACTACACCCGCGGCCTGCTCGGCTCCGTCCTGTCGCTGGAGTCGGCGCAGGAGCGGATGACGCAGATCAAGGGCGTCGTGCCCTCGCCCGCCGACTTCCCCGCGGGCTGCCGCTTCGCGGACCGCTGCCCGCTGGCGAGCGAGGTGTGCCACACGACGGCGCCCGCGCTGGAGGGCGACGGCGTACGGCACTCGGCGGCCTGCCACCACCCGGCGGGGCGGATCGCGACGGTGCCGGTGCAGCCAACGAAGCGAGACAAGCGAGAGGCCGTCTCATGAGCAAGACCGACCTGCTGACCCTGCGCGACGCGCATGTCGTGCACAAGGCGCGGACG
The DNA here is from genome assembly GCF_048572725.1 of Streptomyces boninensis. Lineage (NCBI taxonomy): Bacteria > Bacillati > Actinomycetota > Actinomycetes > Kitasatosporales > Streptomycetaceae > Streptomyces > Streptomyces boninensis. Next base: position 1,537,386 of record NZ_CP183837.1, on the reverse strand, counting down.
GGCGGCCTGCTCTCCCGCGACCGGGTGTACGCGCTGACCGGCGCCGACCTCACGATCGCGGCGGGCGAAACCGTCGGCGTGGTGGGGGAGTCGGGCTGCGGCAAGTCCACCCTCGCCCAGGTGCTGGTGGGCGTGCAGAAGCTGACGCAGGGCAGCATCGAGCTGCACGGCAAGGACCTGTGGTCCATGGCGGCGGCCGAGCGCCGGGCCGCCGTCGGCACGGGTACGGGCATGATCTTCCAGGACCCGTCCACCGCCCTCAACCGCCGCCTCACCATCCGGCAGATCCTCCGCGACCCGCTGGACGTGCACCGCCGCGGCACGGTGGCGCAGCGCGAGGAGCGGGTGCGCGAGCTGATGTCACTCGTCGGCCTGCCAAAGGTGCTCGAGGACGCGCTGCCGGGCCAGCTCTCCGGCGGCCAGCGGCAGCGCGTCGCGATCGCCCGCGCGCTGGCGCTGGAGCCGGAGCTGGTGGTGGCGGACGAGCCGACATCGGCGCTGGACGTGTCGGTCCGGGCCCAGATCCTCAACCTCCTCCTGGACCTGAAGGAACGCCTCGGCCTCGCCCTGGTCTTCGTCTCGCACGACATCCAGACGGTGCGGCGGATGAGCGACCGGGTGATCACGATGTACCTGGGCCGGATCGTGGAGGAATCACCGGCGGCGGAGATCACGGACGCGGCGCGGCACCCGTACACGAGGGCGCTCTTCTCGGCGACCCCGGGGCTCCTCGACCCGATCGAGCCGATCCCACTGATCGGCCCGGTCCCGTCCGCCACCCGCCCGCCGAGCGGGTGCCCGTTCCGTACCCGCTGCTGGAAAGCGACGGACGAATGCGCCCGCACGATGCCGGACTTCGCCACCAACGGCGACGGCGCCGTCCACCGCTTCCGGTGCCACCACCCCGTAGCCGCCGGTGAGTCCACCCGCGAACTCGTCACCCAAGCAAAGGACCACGCATGACCCTTCCCGCACCTCTGACCGGCGTCGTACCGCCCGTCTGCACACCCCTGACGCCGGAATACGAGGTCGACACCGGGTCCCTGACGAGGCTGGTGGACCACCTGGTGGGGGGAGGGGTGGACGGACTCTTCATCCTCGGCTCGTCGTCGGAGGCCGCGTATCTGCCGGATGGCCACCGCCGCACGGTCGTGGACACGGTCGTACGGCACGTGGCCGGGCAGGTCCCGGTCCTGGCCGGCGTCATCGACATGACGACGCTGCGCGTCCTGGACCACGCCCGCACCGCGCTCGCCGCGGGCGCGGACGCGCTCGTCGCCACGGCGCCGTTCTACACCCGCACCCACCCGGCGGAGATCGACCGGCACTTCCGCGAGCTGGCAGGGCGCACCGGCGCACCGGTGTTCGCGTACGACCTCCCGGTGTCGGTCCACACCAAGCTCGCACCCGAGCTGGTGCTGAGCCTGGCGGCGGACGGCGTGCTGGCGGGCCTGAAGGACTCCAGCGGCGACGAGACGTCCTTCCGCAAGGTGATCGCGGGCGCGCGGGAGACGGCGGCGCCGGGCTTCAGCGTGCTGACGGGGTCGGAGACGGTGGTGGACGCGGCGATCGCCATGGGCGCGCATGGCGCGGTCCCGGGGCTGGCGAACGTGGACCCGCAAGGCTTCGTCAGGCTCTACGAGTACGCCCGGTCCGGCGACGCGGAAAAGGCGCGAACGGAACAGGAGCGGCTGCTGGAGCTGTTCGGCATGATCACGGCCGGCGACCCGGCGCGGATGGGCATGAGCTCGTCGGCGCTCGGCGCCTTCAAGGCCGCCCTCCACCTCCGCGGCGTCATCGCCTCCCCGACGACCGCGCACCCCCAGATCCCCCTGTCCCCGGCCGAAGTAGACCACGTCCGCGCGCACCTGACGGCCGCGGGCCTGCTCTGACCGCAGGGGACCGCGGGAACCCCGGGGCCCGGCTCAGCACCCGCTGAGCCGGGCCTCCACGAGCACGCCATTGAGCGCATCCCGCGCCACCGGCTCCTCCGGTAGGGCAGTGGCCTCCTGCGCGGCGTCGAGGACGCCATGCAGCACCGCCACATCGTCCGCCAGCCGCTCATGCCCTGGCGCATCCGGCACGTCGGCCAGCAGGCCGTGCTCTGCGCCGGCCTTGGCCCGTACGAGATCGGGCAGATACGCGGGCGACGCCACCAGCCCGGCCAGCGCCGGCAGGTCCGCCAGCACCTCGTGCGTACGCATCAGGTGGATGCCCGTGAGCAGCACGCGGAAGGTGTACAGCAGCGGCTTCAGCTCCCCGTTCTTGGCGAACAGCTCCCACTGCGTGCGCGCGAACCCGCGGTAGTGATGCGCGTGGTGCCGGGTCAGGAGTCCGGGCGCCAGGGCGACGAGCTCGGCGTGGACCGGGGTGGTGTGCACGACCAGCGGCGAGAGCAGCTGCTCCAGCACGTAGCCGTTGCGCTTGAGCAGCAGCCGGGCGAACTTCGCGAGGTCGTGCGTGACCAGGTCCATCTCCGTACCCTCGCGGTCCCACATGCGGCTGACCGTCTCCCGCGGCGCCGGCAGACCGACGACCTCGCGGAGCGGCAGCAGGTGCGCGCCGCGCAGGTCGATGTCGGAGTCGGCGGAGGGGAAGCCGTAGAGGTGGGCGCCGGAGACGGTGGCGAAGACCAGCTCGTGCTCGTACGACGCGGTGACGGGCGTCAGATCGGGCAGCTCTCTCACAGCGACCTCTCTCGTACGGACACCAGCCACTTCTCGACCGCCGCCGCGTCCGGGCGCTCGGGCAGAGGGCTGGTGTCGAGGGCGGTGTCCAGGCGGGTGGTCAGGGTGTCGCGCCAGGCGATGACTTCCTCCCACGGGAGTTCGCCGCGGCGGACGGTGAGCAGGCGGTCGCGGCTTTCGCCCACATCCACCCGCAGCTCCCCCGTGCGCAGCAGCGCCTCGCCGCTGATCAGCAGCCGCAGCAAGTGCAGTACGTGCTTCCAGCGGGGGGATCCCTCGCGCTCGATCCGTGAACGGGCCTTCGCCAGCTGGGCGTCCGCGTAGCGGCCGAAGGTGCGGTGCACCTCGCGGGAGAGGAAGGCCGGGGCCAGCGCGCGCAGCTCGTCGCCGAGCGGTGTGGACAGCTCCGTCAGCGGGGAGTGCAGCACCTCGAGGATGTTCGGGTTGCCCGCGAGCGCCAGCTCGCAGAAGCGTTCCACCTCCCAGCTGAACTGCTCCGGGAGCGGGCCCTCGACATGCTGCGGGGGTTTCGACAGCCGCCAGAAGTCGCGCGTCGGCGCCACGTACACGCCGCGCCGGTCGGTGTCCGAGTCCTCCGTGGCCAGGCCGAAGGCACGCGATCCTGCGACCACGCGCAGGATCGTGTGCTCCTCGACCAGCCGCACCCCGTTCGTCATGCGGCCATGGTGGCCACAGCGCAGCGGCCGCGGCCAGCGGTTTTACGGCAGTTGGGGGGCCACCGCGGACGCCACCAGCTCCAGGTGGTCCAGGTCGGACAGGTCCAGGAACTGCAGGTAGACGCGCTCGGAGCCGATGGCCGCGAACTGGGCCAGCTTGTCCGCCGCCTCCGCCGGCGTGCCGGCGATGCCGTTCTCCTTCAGCTCCGCCACATTGCGGCCGATCGCCGCCGCACGCCGCGCCACCTCCGCGTCGTCCTTGCCGACGCAGACGATCAGCGCGTTGGAGTACGTCAGGTCCTCCGCCTTGCGCCCCGCCGCCTCCGCCGCCGCGCGCACCCGCGTGAACTGCTCCTTCGACGCCTCCAGCGAGCCGAACGGGACATTGAACTCGGTCGCGTAGCGCGCCGCCAGCGCCGGCGTCCGCTTCGCACCGAACCCGCCGACGAGGACCGGGATCCGCGCCTGGGCCGGCTTCGGGAGCGCGGGGGAGTCCTTGAGCTGGTAGTACGTGCCGTCGTACGAGAAGGTCTCACCCGGCGCGGTCTCCCACAGCCCCGTGATGATCGCCAGCTGCTCCTCCAGCCGCGGGAACTTCTCCTTCGGGAACGGAATCCCGTACGCCGTGTGCTCGTCCTCGTACCACCCCGCGCCGAGCCCGAACTCGACGCGCCCGCCGGACATCTGGTCCACCTGCGCCACCGAGATCGCCAGCGGCCCGGGGAGCCGGAAGGTCCCGGCGGTCATGAGGGTGCCGAGCTTGATGCGGCTGGTCTCGCGGGCGAGGCCGGCGAGGGTGATCCAGGCGTCGGTGGGGCCGGGGCCGCCGTCGACGTCGCCCATCTTGAGGTAGTGGTCGGAGCGGAAGAAGGCGTCGTAGCCCAGGTCCTCGGTGGCCTTGGCGACGGCGAGGAGGGTGTCGTAGCTGGCGCCCTGCTGAGGCTCGGTAAAAACACGTAGATCCATGGGAGCCATTCTGCAAGGCTCGGGCCCATGGTTGATGCACACCTCTACGGAGCGTTTCTCATCGCAGCCTTCGCGCTGTGCATCGCGCCGGGGCCCGACATGATGTTCATCGTGGCGATGGGCGGCCGGGGCGGCCCGCTGACCGGCGTGCTCGCGGCCACGGGCGTGGCCCTGGGCATGCTCGTCCACATGGTCGCGGCGGCGCTCGGCCTCTCGGCGCTGTTCGAGAACCTGCCGGTGCTGTACCACGTGCTGCGCTGGGCCGGGGCGGCGTATCTGCTGTGGCTGGCGTGGAAAGCCTTCCGCGATCGCGGGGAAGTCACCGAGGACGCGGGGGTGGCGGCCGCGGGCCCGCGCCGCCGCAGAGCCTTCTGGCAGGGCATGGTGACGAACCTGCTCAATCCGAAGGTCATCATGTTCAACATCGCCTTCCTGCCGCAGTTCGTCGACGCGGGGCGCGGCCACGTCGGCGGCCAGCTGATGATCCTGGGCGTCTCGATCGTGGTGATGGGATGGATCAGCGACAGCTGCATCGGCCTCGCCGCCGGCCGCCTCTCCCAGCTGATCCGCCGCAGCCGCCGCTTCAACCGCGGCCTGAACATCTTCAGCGGCACGGTCTTCGCCGGCCTCGCCGTCCGCCTCGCCGCCTCCTCCCCGAAGTGACCGCGAAGCCGAAGTGACCCTGGAAGGACGCCTGTGGTCGACCGCCTCTTCTCCGAGCCGCGCCTCGCCGAGCTGTACGACGAGCTGTGCGCCGGCCGCCCGGACTTCGCCTTCTATCTCCCGCTGGTACGGAACGCCGGCTCCGTCCTCGACGTCGGCTGCGGTACGGGAGAGCTGCTGCGGCTCGCCCGCGAGGGCGGGCACGACGGGCGGCTGACCGGGCTCGATCCGGCGGCCGGGATGCTCGCGGTGGCGCGGCGACACCGTACGGACGTGGAGTGGGTGTCCGGCGACCTGTCCACCGTGTCGTACGACGCGGAATTCGACCTGATCGTCATGACCGGCCACGCCTTCCAGGTGCTGCTCACCGACGACGAGGTGCGCGGCACGCTCGCCGCGATGCGGGCGGCGCTGGCACCGGGCGGGCGAGTCGTCTTCGAGACCCGTAACCCGGCCGCGGAGGCGTGGCGGGAGTGGACGCGCGACCGGGCCGAGGAGACGGCGACGGGGTCGGACGGGGTCGTCAGGACCTGGGGCGGGGTGGATGAGGTGGACGGGGAGTACGTCACCTTCAGCTCCACCTTCGTGTCCGAGGCATGGGACACCCCCGACAACAGCCGCAGCACCATTCGCTTCCTCGGCGCCGACGCGCTGGACGCGTTCCTCGACGAGGCGGGCTTCGAGCTGCTCGACCGGTACGGGGACTGGGACGGCAGCGCGTACGGGCCCGGCAGCCCGGAGATCATCTCGATCCTGGCCCGCAGGGGCCGTTAGTCGCGCTCGACCAGCACCGCCGTGCCCTGCCCGACCCCCACGCACATCGTCGCCAGCCCCCGCCGCGCCTCGTTCCTGCGCATCCGGTGCAGCAGCGTCGTAAGAATGCGGGCGCCCGAGCAGCCCAGCGGATGGCCGAGCGCGATGGCACCGCCCGTCGGATTCACCAGCTCAGGATCGACGCCGAGCGCGTCCACGCACGCGACCGCCTGCGCGGCGAAGGCCTCGTTGAACTCGGCCTCTTCGACGTCGCCCACCGCCCAGCCCACGCGCCGCAGCGCCTTCTCGGTCGCCGGTACGGGCCCGATGCCCATGACGTCCGGATGTACGCCCGCGCTGGCCCCGGCCGCGTACCGGCCCAGCGACTCCAGGCCGAACTCCGCCAGGGCCTCCTCGCTCACCAGCAGCAGCCCGGCGGCGCCGTCGTTCATGGGGGAGGAGTTGCCGGCCGTGACCGTGCCGCCCTTGCGGAAGACCGGCTTCAGGCCCGCCAGTTGCTCCGCCGACGTCGCCTCGCGGATCGACTCGTCCGCCGCTACGACGGAGCCGTCCGCTCGCGTCACCGGCAGCAGTTCGGCGTCGAAGAGGCCGTCCTTGCGGGCCGCGGCCGCGCGCTGCTGGCTGCGCAGCGCGAAGGCATCCTGCCGCTCGCGGGAGACGCCGTGGCGCGCCGCCACCTCCTCGGCGGTCTCGCCCATGGGGAGCAGCCCGTGCAACTCCTTCATCTCCGGATTGACCAGCCGCCACCCGAGCCGGGTGTCAAAGGTCTCCATCTTGCGCGGAAAGGCCTCGTCGGGCCGCGGCAGCACGAACGGCGCCCGCGACATCGACTCCGAGCCGCCCGCGATCACCACGTCCGCCTCGCCCGCGGCAATGGCGCGGGCCGCGGTCGTCACCGCCTCCAGGCCCGAGGCGCACAGCCGGTTCACGGTGGCGCCCGGCACGGACTCCGGCAGTCCGGCGAGCAGCGCCGCCATCCGGGCGACATTGCGATTGTCCTCACCCGACTGGTTGGCGGCGCCCCAGTAGACGTCGTCGATGCGCGCCGGATCGAGCCCGGGCGCACCCGCAAGCAGCCCGCGCACCACCCCCGCGGCCAGGTCATCGGGCCGTACGCCGGAAAGCGCCCCGCGCAGCTTCCCGATCGGGGTCCGGCGGGCGGCAGCGAAATGGACAGCACGCACGGCGGCTCCTCAGCTACTCAAGCTCATCAAGCTACTGAAAACTAGCGGTGTTAGTTTGTCGACTATAGCCCCCACGCCACCGGGGGTGAAGGGACGTCGCGAACGTGTGCGATCTAGGATCGAAGGTGCGCGACAGCCCCTGACGGAGGAGAGCGGTATGGCTACCCCCAAGATTGCGGACCAGCTGGTCGAGGTGCTCCTGCAGTATGGAGTGAAGCGAATCTATGGGGTGGTCGGCGACAGCTTGAATCCGCTCGTGGACGCGATCCGGCGCAGTGACGGCGCCATCGAGTGGGTGCACGTCCGTAATGAAGAGGCCGGTGCCTTCGCCGCCGCCGCCGAGGCTCAGATCACCGGCGAGCTGGCCGCCTGTGCCGGGTCGTGCGGGCCTGGCAATACCCACCTGGTGCAGGGTCTATACGACGCCCAGCGCAGTGGCGCGCCCGTGCTCGCCATCGCATCCCATATCCCCTCCCATCAGATCGGCAGCGGCTTCTTCCAGGAGACCCACCCGGAGAAGCTCTTCGACGAGGCCTCCGGCTACTGCGAGCTCGTCTCCCAGCCGGAGCAGATGCCGCGCATCGCCCGCATTGCCGCGCAGCACGCCATTGGCGCGGGCGGCGTCTCGGTGCTGGTCATTCCCGGCGACATCGCCGACAAGCCGGCCGCGCACCCCACGGGCCGTACGGTCCCGTGCGTCCGCCCCGGCACCGTCACCCCGGACGCGCAGTCGGTGAGCGAGCTGGCCGGGCACATCAACTCCGCGAAGACGGTGGCGGTCTTCGCCGGCGCGGGCGTCCGCGACGCGCACCAGCAGGTGATGCGGCTGGCCGACACCGTGAACGCGCCCGTGGGCCACACGCTGCGTGGCAAGGAGTGGATCCAGTTCGACAACCCGTACGACGTCGGGATGGTCGGGCTGCTCGGCTACGGCGCCTGCTACGAGGCGTTGCACGAGGCCGATCTGGTGCTGCTGCTGGGGACCGACTTTCCGTACGACGCCTTCCTGCCGCAGGCGAAGACCATCCAGGTCGACAAGGACCCGACGAAGCTGGGCCGTCGCACGCCGCTCGAGCTGGCCGTCCATGGGGATGTGGCGGCGACGCTCGACGCCGTGCAGCCGCTGCTGGAGCCGAAGAAGGACCGGCGGTTCCTCGACGAGATGCTGCGCAAGCACGAGCGCTCGCTGACGAAGGTGGTCGAGGCCTACACCTCGAACGTCGACAAGCACGTGCCGATCCACCCCGAGTACGCGGCCCGGCTGCTGGACGAGCTGGCGGCGGACGATGCGGTGTTCACGGTCGACACCGGCATGAACAACGTGTGGGCCGCGCGCTATCTGACCCCCAACGGGCGGCGGCGCGTCATCGGGTCCTTCACGCACGGGACGATGGCGAACGCCCTCCCGCATGCGATCGGCGCTTCCGCCGCCGACCGCTCGCGGCAGGTGATCTCGCTGAGCGGCGACGGCGGGCTGAGCATGCTGCTCGGCGAGCTGGTGACGGTGCGGCAGCATGACCTGCCCGTCAAGACGATCGTCTTCAACAACTCCTCGTTGGGGATGGTCAAGCTGGAGATGCTGGTCGACGGCCTTCCCGCGTACGAGACCGACCACGCGCCGGTCGACTACACGGCCATCGCGAAGGGCGTGGGCATCCCCGCCTACCGGGTCGAGAAGCCGACCGAGATCGCACATGCGCTGCGGGACGCCCTGGCTACGAAGGGGCCGGCGCTGGTCGAGCTGATCACCGACCCCAACGCGCTGTCGATCCCGTCAAAGGTCACGCTGGAGCAGGTGAAGGGCTTCGCCCTGGCGGCTGGGCGTACGGTGCTGGACGGCGGTGTCGGCACGATGCTGGACATGGCGCGGTCGAATCTGCGGAACATTCCGCGGCCTTGAGGCGGTGAGCGGCCCCCCGGCGCCGAAAGGCGCATGCGCCGGGGGGTGTGTCGCTGGTCAGCTCAGCCGGCGGCCCGCCGCCCCCAGGACCGCCGCCGCCAGTGCGGCGATCGCGGCGCCGGTCCACAGCGCGGCCGACGGCGCCGCCGCATCGACCATCCCGCCGCCCACCGCCGACCCCGCGGCGATGGCGGCGTTGAACACCGCCACGTAGAGCGCCGATCCGGCCTCCAGGTGCTGGTCCCCATGGAACTGGCCGGAGACGCGCATGTTCCACATCTGCAGCGCCGAGGGCACCGGCCCGTACCCGAGCCCCCACACCAGCAGCACCGCCACCGCGGCGCCCGCGCCCACGGCCACCGCGGGCAGCAGCGCCGCGGCTGCCGCCACCACCGCGAGCGCCCCCGTCGCCGTCCAGCGGAGCGAGCGGGCGGCGAGCGCGGGCATGGCGAAGTTGCCCGCCATTCCGGCGGCCCCGTACGCCAGCAGCAGCGCTGCCGCGGGGCCCTGGCCGAGGCCCGCGGCCTCGCCGAGCGCGGGGGTGACGTAGGTGAAGGCGGCGAAGTGGCCGGTCACGGCCAGGGCGAGGGCGAGAAGCGAGGTGCGCATCGGGCCGTAACGCAGCATCTGCCGCAGCGTGCCGAAGCGCACCGCGCCCGCCGCGGGCAGCGACGGCACCAGCACCGCCACCGCGGCCAGCACCGCCAGCGACAGCGCGGCGAGCGCGATGAAGGCCGACCGCCAGCCGAGGCCCTCGGCCAGCAGCGTGGTCAGCGGCACGCCGAGGACCGCCGCGGCGGCCACCCCGGAGAAGATCACCGCGGTCGCCTTGCCCACCTGGCCGGGCGGCGCCAGCCGCGAGCCAAGGCCCGCGGCCACCGCGAAGAAGCCGCCGAGGGCCAGGCCGACCAGCACCCGGCCGGCCATCAGCACGGCGAAGTCCGGGGCCGCGGCCTGCACGGCGGAGGCCAGGGCGAGCAGGGCTGCCATGGCGAGCAGGGCGGTCTTACGGTTCAGGCGGCCGCCGGCGATCATCAGCAGCGGGGCCGCCACGGCCGCGACGACGCCGGTGGCCGTCATGGCGAGGCCGGCCGTGCCCGCGGAGACCGCCATCGCGTCCGAGACGGGCCGCAGCAGCCCGACGGCCACCAACTCGCTGGTCACCACGGCGAAGGTGCCGACGGCCACCGCTCCGACGGCGGGCCAGGTGCGAGCGGGCCGGAATCCCTGCCGGGCGTCGAGCGGGGACGCGGCAGTGTCGATCATGTCTGTCATACGTCCAGCCTCGAAGCCGCCGTGACCGCGAACAACAGCGATCCGCTCACCCTTCGATGAGCCCCGCGCATCGATGCCAGGAACAAACGCGAGCATGCGCCACTTGCACCAGTTATGGCCCACGACACCACCCCCACCGACCTCCGCGAACTGGAGTGCTTCCTCGCCCTCTGCGAAGAGCTGCACTTCGGCCGCGCCGCCGAGCGGCTCGGGGTCTCGCAGACCCGGGTCAGCCAGCTGCTGCGCGCGCTGGAGGCCCGGATCGGCGGGAAGCTGCTGGAGCGCACCAGCCGGCGGGTGCGGCTCACGGCTCTCGGCGCCCGCTTCGAGGCCGAGCTGCGGCCCGCGGTGGATGCGGTGACCGATGCCGTACGGGGCGCGCAGGCGCGCGCGTCGGGCGTGGGCGGCACGCTTCGTATCGGCTTTGTCGGCAGCGTCAATTCATGGGTGCTCGACGTCGTCGAGGAGTTCCGGGCCGGGCATCCGCAGGCCGAGGTGCGGCTGGTGGAGCTGCCGTACGGGAACCGCCTCGGGCCGGTGCGGGCGGCGGAGGTCGACGCCGCGTTCATGGAGACCGCGGGTCTGGACGATCCGCGGCTGCGGGTCGGGCCCGTGGTGCTGCGCAGCGGGCAGGTGGTGGTGCTCGCCCCGGCGCACCCGCTGGCCGCACGCGCGGCGGTGGGGTCGGCGGAGCTGGCCGGGATGGCCATGGTCACCGCGCCGCCGGTAAGCGCTTCGGCGCACGAGGACGGTACGGCCACCGTGCAGGAGGCGCTGTCCGTGGTGGCCGCGGGCCGGGCCGGGCTGTTGCTGCCGGACAGCTGCCAGGCCTACTGGTCGCGGTCCGACCTGACGGCGGTACGGGTCGTCGACGCCCCGCCCGCGGAGCTGGCGTTGGTCCGGCTGCGGCGCCATGCCCCGCCCGGGCTGCGGGAGTTCGTCGCGCTGCTGGAGCGGCGCCTGGCCCTGGACCCGGCGCAGGCCCCGCAAGTGGCAGATCCCATCAAGTAGGGGGCGGTCAGGTCGACTTGGATCGGTTGATCCCACAAAACTACGCGCGTAAATGTCATGTTCATTGACTCGTAGCCCAGCCGCGCAATGATGCCCCGCATGAAACTCTCCCCCCACATCACCCGAATCGGCGCCGTAGCCGCGCTCTCCTCAGCCCTCTTCCTCGGCGGCGGCACCGCCCTCGTCGCGCAGGCCGACGAGGCCGCCCCCACCGCCGTGGGCGACATCTGCTACTCGGCGCTGCCGGGCGAAGCGCACGACACCCTCGACCTGATCGAGGCCGGCGGCCCGTACCCGTTCCCGCAGGACGGCACCGTCTTCCAGAACCGCGAGGGCGAACTGCCGCAGCAGAGCTCCGGCTACTACCACGAGTACACGGTCATCACCCCGGGCTCCGACGACCGCGGCGCCCGCCGCATCGTCACCGGCGAAGCCAACGAGGAGGACTACTACACCGCCGACCACTACGCGAGCTTCGACCTGGTCGACTACGGCTGCTGACCGGCGGTCACCAGCCCCGTCTCGTACGCCACGATGACCAGTTGGGCCCGGTCGCGCGCCTGGAGCTTGGCGAGCAGGCGGCCGATGTGCGTCTTGACCGTGGCCGGGCTCAGCTGCAGATGGGCGGCGATCTCCTGGTTGGACAGGCCGCGGGCGACGAGCCCGAGGACCTCCAGCTCGCGGTCTGTGACGTCGTCCAGCAGCCGCGCCGGCGGGCGCCCGGGCTCCGGGCGCCGGGCGAACTCCGCGATCAGGCGCCGGGTGATGGACGGAGCCAGCAGCGCCTCACCCGCGGCGATCACCGCGACGGCGTCGAGCACGTGCTGCGGCGGGGTGTCCTTGAGCAGGAAGCCCGCCGCACCCGCGCGCAGGGCGCCGTAGACGTACTCGTCGAGGTCGAACGTCGTCAGCATCAGCACCCGAACGGCCGCCGTCTCCGCGGCCGCGCAGATCCGGCGGGTCGCCTCGATGCCGTCGAGGCCGGGCATGCGGATGTCCATCAGGACGACATCCGGTTGCTCGCGGCGGGCGAGTTCCACGGCCTCCGCGCCGGTGGCGGCCTCGCCGACGGCCGCCAGGCCCGGCGCGTGGTCGACCAGCACGCGGAAGCTGCCGCGCACCATCGCCTGATCGTCGGCGATGAGCACCCGTATCGCATCCGTCGCGGCCTGATCCGTCGTCGCCTGATCCGTCATCGCCCACCCCCCTCCTCGCGCGGCAGCCGCACCGACACCGTGAAGCCGCCCTCGTCGCGCGGCCCCGCCGCGAAGCTGCCGCCGTACATCATGACCCGCTCCCGCATGCCCAGGAGACCGTGTCCGCCGGTGAGTTCACCCGCCGATGCCGGTGCCGGTACGGGGTCCTCTTCGGTACGGCCCTCGTCGGCCACCTCGATACGGACCTCGCCGGCAGTCGCCGCCACCCGCACCGCGCACCGCGTCGGCGCCGCGTGCTTCACGGCGTTCGTCACCGCCTCCTGGACGATCCGGTAGACCGTCAGCTCCTGCCCCTCGGCCAGCCCTTCCGCGTCCTGCACCGCCAGGTCCACGGCCACCCCGGCCGCCTCCGCCTGCGCCGCCAGGTCCTGGAGATCGCCCAGCCCTGGGGCGGGGCCGAGCGGTAGGTCCGCCGGCGTACGCAACACGCCCAGCGTGCGCCGCATCTCGGCGAGCGCCGAGCGGGAGGTCTCCTCGATCACCTTCAGCGCGGACTGCGCCTCCCGCGGATCCGCCTCCGCGACATGCGCCGCGACGCCTGCCTTTACGGCGATCAGGCTGAGGTTGTGCGACACGATGTCGTGCAACTCCCGCGCGATCCGCAGCCGTTCCTCGGCCACCGCCTGCCCGGCGCGCCGCCGCTCCCGCGCCACCACCTCCGCCCGCCGGTTCCGTACGACGCACCCTGCCGCCCCACCGGTGCCCGAGCAGAGCAGCACCAGGAGCGCCACCCCCGCGGCCTCGGCCCAGCCGCCGCTCGGCGTGACCACCGCCTCGGAGAGCAGCACGGACACGCCGGCCACCACCAGGCCCGCAGCCAGCACCGCGACCGCGCGTCGGATGGGTTCGCACAGTCCGACCGCATACGCCGCGGCGGCCGCGGGCAGCCAGACCTCGCGCGTCAGGTCGAGCAGCGAGGCCGCGGTCAGTGCGGCCACGACGAGGCCGAAGGCGGGGACGGGCAGGCGGCGGCGTACGGCCAGCGGCACGCCCGCCGCCACGGCGATGAGCAGGCCGAGCCAGAACGGCCCGTGGAAGGCGGGCTCCCCGAGGCTGTCCGCCTCCCGGACGAAGCCGACATAGACCGCCGTCACCAGGACAGCGACGGCGGCGTCGAGGGCGTAGAGGTGTGCGCCGCGCAGTCGCTTCATTCCGGCCATCCCCCCTCAACTGCCGCCGATCATCCCGCTCCCACCCGCCACCGCGCATCAGCCCCTGGCCCGGACCTGCGCATCGGACCCAGGTATGACCCCGCCCCCGTCGCGGATCACAGCCGCACGTCGACCGCCAGCTCCGTGCCCTCCTGGCGGGCTTGCACCGCCCCGCCCAGGATCCGGCCCGCCGCCCTGACGTCATGCGCGACCTGGCGGAAGCGCTCCAGCGCATCTGCCGGGCCGGTGACGGTCAGCGCCGCGACCTCCGTACGCATCGACGCCTTGGCCTCGGACTTGGCCCGCCGCACCGCGGCGATCACCGCGGCCGCGGTCTCCAGCAGCGCGGGGTCGCCTCCCGCCGCGCCCAGCTCGCCCGGCTCCGGCCACGCCGCCCGGTGCACCGAACCCTCTGCGCGCCAGGACCAGACCTCCTCCGTGGCGAAGGGCAGGAACGGCGCGAACAGCCGCAGCTGCACCGACAGCGCCGTGGCCAGCGCCGCCCGCGCCGAGTCGGCCGCGTCCGGATCCCCGTCCCCGTACGCACGCGCCTTGACCAGCTCGACATAGTCGTCGCAGAAGCGCCAGAAGAACTGCTCGGTCACCTCCAGCGCCCGCGCATAGTCGTACGCCTCGAAGGCCGCCGTCGCCCGCTCGACCGTCTGCGCCAGCGCCGCGAGCAGCGCCCGGTCCAGCGGCTCGGTCGCGGTGGCGCCCGGCGCCGGAGGGCCGAAGGCGAGCACGAAGCGGCTGGCGTTGAGCAGCTTGATGGCCAGCCGCCGGCCGATCTTCATCTGAGCCGGGTCGAAGGTCGCGTCCGTGCCAGGGCGGGCGCTCGCCGCCCAGTAGCGGACCGCGTCCGAGCCGTACTGCTCCAGCAGATGGGCCGGGGTGACGACATTGCCCTTCGACTTCGACATCTTCTTGCGGTCCGGGTCGAGGATCCAGCCGGAGATCGCCGCATGCCGCCAGGGCAGCTGCCCCGACTCCAGGTGCGACCTGACGACGGTCGCGAACAGCCACGTCCGGATGATGTCGTGCCCCTGCGGCCGCATGTCCATCGGGAAGACCCGGCCGTAGAGATCCGGGTCGCCCAGCGCCCCGCCCGCGATCTGCGGGGTGAGAGAGGAGGTGGCCCACGTATCCATGATGTCCGGATCGCCGGCGAAGCCGCCGGGGCGGCCGCGCTGCGCCTCCTCGTAGCCGGGCGGCGGCTCGGCGCTCGGGTCGACGGGCAGCGCGTCCGGGGCCGGGGTGAGGGGGTGGTCGTAGTCCGGCGCGCCGTCGTCGCCGAGCGGATACCAGACGGGGATGGGCACGCCGAAGAACCGCTGCCGGCTGATCAGCCAGTCCCCGGCCAGGCCCGCCACCCAGTTCTCGTAACGGGCCCGCATGTGCGCCGGATGCCAGGTCAGCTCCCGCCCACGCGCCAGCAGCGCCTCCCGCAGGTCGCCGTCCCGGCCGCCGTTGCGCAGATACCACTGCCGCGTCGTGACGATCTCCAGCGGCTTGTCGCCGCGCTCGTAGAACTTGACCGCGTGTGTCACCGGCCGCGGCTCACCGAGGAGTTCGCCGCTCGCCCGCAGCATCTCGACGGTCCGCTCGCGGCCGGTGTGGACCGTGACGCCCGCCAGCTTCCCGTACGCCGCCCGCGCCTCCTCGGACTCAAGACCCGCCGGCGGCTCGGCGCGGAAGCGGCCGTCCCAGCCGAGCACCGGCCGGGTGGCGAGCCGCAGCTCCCGCCACCAGGTGACATCGGTCGTATCGCCGAAGGTGCACACCATCGCGATCCCCGACCCCTTCTCCGGGTCCGCCAGCCAGTGCGCGACGACCGGCACCTCGACGCCGAACAGCGGCGTGCGCGCCGTACGCCCGAAGAGGCCCTGATAGCGGGCGTCGTCCGGGTGTGCGACCAGCGCGACACAGCCGGGCAGCAGCTCGGGGCGGGTGGTGGCGACCGTGATGTCCTCGCCGTCCGGGCCGTGGAAGGCCAGGTCGTGGAAGGCGCCGGGCCGCTCCCGGTCCTCCAGCTCGGCCTGCGCGACCGCCGTACGGAACGTGACGTCCCAGAGCGTGGGCGCCTCGGCGGTGTACGCCTCGCCGCGGGCGAGATTGTCGAGGAACGCGCGCTGGGACGTCGCCCGCGCCCGCCCGTCGATCGTCTGGTACGTCATCGACCAGTCGACGGACAGCCCGAGCCGCCGCCACAGCGACGCGAAGGCCTGCTCGTCCTCGGCGGTGAGCCGCTCGCACAGCTCGATGAAATTGCGCCGGGAGACGGGCAGCTGCTGCTTGCCCGGCTTGGCGGGCGGCTGGAAGTCCGGGTCGTACGGGAGCGAGGGCTCGCAGCGGACGCCGTAGTAGTTCTGGACGCGGCGCTCGGTCGGCAGCCCATTGTCGTCCCACCCCATCGGGTAGAAGACCTCGCGCCCACGCATCCGCTGGTAGCGGGCGACCGCGTCGGTGTGCGTGTAGGAGAAGACGTGGCCTACGTGCAGGGAGCCGCTCACCGTCGGGGGAGGGGTGTCGATCGAGAAGATGTCACCCCGGGCGGCGGTCCGGTCGAAGCGATAGGCTCCGCCGTCCTCCCACGCCCGGGCCCACTTCTCCTCGATGCCGTCGAGGGAGGGCTTGGCCGGTAGGTCCGTCATGGGGTGATGTTAGGAGCGGGGGAGGGATCGACGGAAATCACTTTTGGGTGCGTCGCCGCTGACAGCAACGGGCGGGCGGGAGGGAAACACCACCCACTCAGCGGAGCATCCGCACCCGACCGGTGTCGAGATCAAACCGTCCCGCAGCGACTCGCACGGCCCCACCAAGCCCAGGCTCAGCCACCAGCCGCCGCCGCGCCCGCACCACGCTCTCCCCCACGGCGTTGTCCACCCAGTCCCCGCCCCGCCGCGAGGCGCTCCGCACCGCGGGAGTCAGCGCACGCTGCACGTACGCGAGATGCCCCGGCAGCGGCCGGCCGGAGGCCATGGCCTCCACCACAGACGACACCGCCCCACACCGCTCATGCCCCAGCACCAGCACCAGCGGCACCCGCAACTCCGCCACCCCGAACTGGATGCTCGCCAGCACCGCCTCATCCAGCACGCACCCCGCCGTACGCACGGTGAGCAGATCCCCGAGCCCCTGGTCGAAGACCAGCTCCGGCGGCACCCGGGAGTCGATGCACCCCAGCACGCAGGCGAACGGCTGCTGGGAGACGGCCAGCGCCCGCCGCCGGCCGGGACCGGCGTGCGGGTGGCGGGGATGGTCGGCGGCATAGCGCCGGTTGCCGGCGTCCAGGAGAGCGAGGGCGGCGGAGGCGGTGGCGGCGGCCGGGCGATGTCGGGTGTCGGCCGGGCGATGTCCGGTGTCGGCAGGGCGGGTCGACGGCAGAGCGGCAGCGAGGATGCTTCGGCGAGCTGGCACGTCCCGACCGTAGAACCGCGGCACCGCCCATGACCTGCGATTACGGAGCGCAATCCCCCCGCCGGGGGTGGCCCGGCGCACTCACTGATCGCGGCGGTGCACCGACATCACTCCGACGGCGGTCGCGAGCACGGCCCACACCCCGTACACGGTGAACGCCCCCTCCGGCGTCCAGGGATACGGACCGTGCCGGTTGAACGCCGCCTCCGTCAGCCGCTCCCACGCGGGCATCGGCAGCGCGTGGTTGAGGAGCACCGACCAGTGGTGGTCCTCGCTGAAGAGGAACGGGCACACCAGCAGGACTGTGATGCCCACCACCGCCGCCGCGCCGGGCTGCCGCAGCAGATTGCCGAGGGCCATGCCGACGAGCGCGCAGACCGGCGCCAGCAGCGCAGACCCGACAACCGCCTGCAGCGCCCCCGGATGCCCGAGCCCGACCCCGACGTCCCGCCGATCCAGGATCCCCTGGGTGGCGAAGAACGACACGATCGCCACCACGGCCCCGAAGACCGTCGTGACCGCCGCCAGCACCACCGCCTTCGCCGCCAGCACCGACCGCCGCGCGGGCACCGCCGCGAAGGTGGTACGGATCTGGCCGCTGCTGTACTCGCCGACCGCGGCGAAGACGCCGATGGCGGTGAGGGCGATCGCGAAGATCGTGGCGGCATTGGTGTGGAAGGCCATCTGGACCGGGATGCCGTCGGCGATGTACTTCGCGGGGGACGCGGGCGGCCGCTGGTCCCAGTAATGGATCACGTCGTAGGACTGGCCGATGTTGAAGCCGATCGCGGTGAGCGCGACGAGGAGATAGGCCCACGGCGTGGCACGCAGCGACCAGGTCTTGAGCCACTCGGCGGCGAGCAGGTCGCGGAAGCGGGCGCCGGATGCGGTGGCGGGCGCGGTGGCGGTGGTGCCGTTGGCGACGGCGGCGGTGGTCATCGGTGCTCCTCGGTGGCGTATTCGACGCTGCCTGCGGTCAGTTCCATGAACGCCTCCTCCAAGGAGGCGGTACGGGTGGTCAGTTCGTGCAGCAGGATCTGCTCGCGCATCGCGAGCTCGCTGATCCGCGCGGCCGGGAGACCGGTGACCGCGAGCAGGCCCTCCTCGTCCCGTACCGCCGCGCCCTCGGCCGTGAGCAGCGAGGTCAGCGCGCCCGGGTCAGGCGTGCGGACGGTGACGCTGAGGCGGGTCGCGCGGGCCGCGAAGTCCTTCAGGCCCTCGGCGGCGATCAGCTCACCACGGCCGATCACCACGAGGTCGTCGGCCGTGTGCTCCATCTCCGACATCAGATGGCTGGAGACGAAGACCGTACGGCCCTCGCCCGCCAGCCGCCGGAACAGGCCGCGGACCCACTTCACGCCCTCCGGGTCGAGGCCGTTGAGCGGCTCGTCGAAGAGCAGCACCGGAGGGTCGCCGAGCAGCGCGGCCGCGATGCCGAGGCGCTGCTTCATGCCGAGCGAGTAGCCGCCGATGCGGCGTCCGGCGGCGTCGGCCAGGCCGACCTCGGCCAGGACCTCCGCGACCCGGGTACGGGGGATGCGGTTGCCGCGGGCCAGCGCGGTGAGGTGGGCGCGGGCGGTGCGGCCGCCGTGCACGTCGGCCGCGTCCAGCAGGGCGCCGACGTGGCGCAGGCCGCGCGGGCGGTCGCGGAAGCGGAGGCCGTCGACGGTGACGGCGCCGGCGGTCGGGGTGTGCAGGCCGAGGATCAGCCGCAGGGTGGTCGACTTGCCGGAGCCGTTCGGGCCGAGGAAGCCGGTCACCCGGCCGGGGCGGACCGTAAAGGAGAGCCGGTCGACGGCGAGGGTCTTGCCGTAGCGCTTCGTGAGCTCGTTGGCTTCGATCATGGTGATTACGGTGCCGTGGCGGGCGGGGGCGGCACATCGCACCGGTGGTGACACTTGGCCGCGGGGTGGGGTCGGCCAGGGGTGTACACCCGCGGGCTGATGACCGGGAGCGCGGCCGCCCGTACGATCTCGGCATGTCCGACGGAGTGCCACAACCGCTGCTCAAACGCATCACGCCGGGTGCCTGGGTGGCGCTCGTGTGGGGCGTCGGGCTGCTGCTCACGATGCTGTTCTTCCAGCGGCTGCCGGGGGAGTGGGAGGCGGCCGACTATCCGGCGACGCAGCTCTACCGGTGGGACGGGATCGTCACCCTGGTCCTTGCCACGGCGCTGACCTTCGCGGGCTGCGCGAGGCTCGCCCGCCGCCCGCTGATCGCCCTCACGCTGATGCTGCTCGGGGCGGCGCTGGCGCCGTCGGCGCTGGGGGTGGGGGAGCTGCCGCTGCTGCAGTTCCTCGCGGTCGACCTCGCCGTCTACTTCGTCGCGGCCGCGTGGCCGCGCCGTACCGGCATCACGGCGGCCGCGATGGCCGTCGGCACCCTGGCCGCTTACGTGGGCACCCGGGCGGCCTTCGGCTTCAGCATCGGCCTGTCCACCGAGCTCAGCGTCGCCCTCACCACCGTCGTCGCCTGGCTGATCGGCAACTCCGCGCACCAGGCCGCCGCGCACGCCGCGCAGCTGCGCGCCCAGGCCGCCACGCAGGCCGTCACCGACGAACGGCTGCGCATCGCGCGCGAGCTGCACGACGTCGTCGCGCACACTCTCGGCATCGTCGCGCTGCAGTCCGGCGCCGCCCGCCGCGTCATCGACACCCAGCCGGTACGGGCCCGCGAGGCGCTCGCCGAGGTCGAGAACGCCAGCCGGGAGACCCTGGCCGGACTGCGGCACATGCTCGGCGCGCTCCGGGAGGCGGCGGAGCCGGACCGGTCCGCGCCGATCCACGACGCCCCCGGCCTCGCCGACCTCGACGACCTCGCGGCGGCGACCACGGCGGCGGGCGTGCGGGTGGCGGTGGCCTGGCGGGGCGAACGCCGGCCGCTGCCGCCGGAGATCGACCTGGCGGCGTACCGGATCGCGCAGGAGTCGGTGACGAATGTGGTGCGGCATGCCGGGATACGGGTGTGCGGGGTGACGGTCACGTACGGGGCCGAGGAGCTGATGGTGGAGGTCGTGGACGAGGGGAGTGGGATGAGCGGCAACGGCGCCAAGGGCGGCGCGGGTGCGGGATACGGCCTCGTCGGCATGCGCGAGCGAGTCGCGCTGCTGGACGGGGACTTCGAGGCGGGGCCGCGGCCCGAGGGCGGGTTCCAGGTGTCGGTGCGGCTGCCGCTGCCGGCCCCTGCGGGCGACCGCTTCGCTGACGCGGCGGTGGCGCGATGACGGATACGGCCCCCGCCGCTCCACTCCGCGTCGTGCTCGTGGATGACCAGCCCCTGGTCCGTACGGCCCTGCAGATGGTCATCGCCGACGCGGCCGATCTGGAGGTGGTCGGCGAGGCGGGCGACGGCGCCGAGGCCATCCGGCTCGCCGAGGCGCTGAATCCCGACGTCGTCGTCATGGACATCCGGATGCCGGGGACCGACGGCATCGAGGCGACCGGCCGCATCACCGAGGGGCCCTCAACGGCCCATGTCATCGTCCTGACGACCTTCGACGATGACGACTATGTCTACGCCGCGCTCCGGGCCGGCGCGGCCGGCTTCCTGGTCAAGGACATGGGGCTGGACGACATCCTCTCGGCGGTACGGGTCGTCGCCGCCGGCGACGGGCTGATCGCGCCGGGGGTCACCCGCCGCCTGATCGCGGAGTTCGCGGCGCGGCCGGCGGGCAGGGGAGACGGGGCGGCGGCCGCGGCCGCGCCCGCCTCCGCCGCGACGGACCGCAGGCTGGCGGCCATCACCGACCGTGAGTGCGAGGTCCTCGAACTCATCGGCTCCGGCCTGACCAACGCCGAGATCGCCGAGCGCCTGAGCATCAGCATCGCCACGGCCAAGACCTACGTCACCCGCCTCCTCGCCAAGCTGGACGCCCGCGACCGCGTCCAGCTGGTGATCCTCGCGTACGAGGCGGGGCTGGTGGCGGTCGGAGACGGGTGACTCACGCACCCGCCGGCCGACCCCACCGACTCACCCCACCGACTCACCCCAGCGCGACCTCCTTGTCGCGGAGCGACTCCAGCACCGGCCCGTACATCCCGGCCTTGATCGCCGCGATATTCGGCCCCGCCTTCGCCACCTGCGCCGCGGCCAGCTCGATCGCGGCGCTCCGCACCTCACCCTCCGCCGCCGTACGGTCGACGATGCCCGCGGCCAGCGAGTCGTGCCCGCCGAAGCGGTGGGCGGTGACCATCGCCCGGTGCGCGGTCTCCGGCCGCAGCCGGGCCCGGATGAGCGCGGCCATGCCGGGGGCGAAGGGCAGCCCGATGTCCGCCTCGTTGAGGCACCAGAAGCCGCGGTCGGCGCGCATCACCCGCAGGTCGAGGGAGAGCGACAGCATGGCTCCGGCGGCGAAGGTGTGCCCCTGCAGCGCGCCCACGGTGATCAGCGGCAGCTCCAGCAGCCGCGCGAACAGCTGCTGCACATCAGCGAGATACGACCCCATCTCCTCGGGGTGGGCGCCGAGCCACTCCAGGTCCAGCCCGTTGGAGAAGAACTTCCCGCTCGCCCCCACGACCAGCGCCTTGGGCCCTTCCGCCTGCTCGACCTCGTCCAGGCGGGCGTGCACGGACGCGATCCAGTCGGGGTGAAAGCGGTTCTCGGTGTCCCCGATGTCCAGAACGAAGACGTCGTCGTGTCGGTCGAGCGCGGGCATGCCCTCACCTGCTTACCGGTCGGTAACTAGCCTGACGACGGGAATGCTACCTAACGGCCCCGCCCCCAAGGAGGGGACGGGGCCATCGCCACTCAGCTGCGGCTACGGCACCAACACCCCAGCCGGCACCCGCGCATACCCGGCCGGCCGCGTCGCAAAGGTCCCGCGACCCTGCGTGCGCCCTCGCAGCCGCGACGCGTACCCGAACAGCTCCGCCAACGGCACCGTCGCCGTCAACACCGCCGTCCCGCCACGCGACTCGGACCCGGTGACCTGCCCCCGCCGCGCAGCGAGATCACCGAGCACGCTGCCCAGCGCTTCCTCCGGCACCGTCGCCGTCAGCTCGACCACCGGCTCCAGCAGCGCAAGCCGCGCCTCGCGCAGCGCGGCCCGCAGCCCCAGCCGGCCCGCCGTCCGGAACGCCGTCTCCGACGAGTCCTTCACATGCGTCGACCCGTCGGTGAGCGTCACCCGCAGCCCGGTCACCTGATGGCCGCCGAGCGGCCCGTCGGCGAGCGCGTCCCGGCACCCGGCGGCCACCGCCCGTACGAACTCCTGCGGCACCCGGCCACCGGTCACCGTCGACCGGAACTCGAACCCGTCCTCCGGCCCGAGCCCCTCCACATCGAGGACCACATGCGCGAACTGCCCGGCCCCGCCGTCCTGTTTGACGTGCCGGTACGTGACCCCGGACACCCCGCGCACCACAGTCTCGCGGTAGCTCACCCGCGGCCGGCCGACCGCGGCGTCCAGGCCCTGTCCGCGGCGGATCTTCTCCAGCGCCACCTCCAGGTGCAGTTCGCCCATGCCGGACAGCAGGGTCTGGCCCGTCTCCGGGTCGGTCCGTACCACCAGCGAGGGATCCTCCTCGGCCAGCCGCGCCAGCGCCGTGGCCAGCCGGTCGGCGTCCAGGCTGGTGCTGGCCTCGACGGCGACCGAGACCACCGGCTCGGCCACGACGGGCGGTTCGAGCAGCAGCGGCTGTGCGGGCGCGCACAGCGTCGCGCCCGCGCGCGCCGCCTTCACCCCCGCGACCGCGATGATGTCGCCGGCCACGGCGGTGCCGGTCTCGGCGTGCCGGTCGGCCTGGACCCGCACGATGCGGCCGATGCGTTCGTTACGGCCCGCGCCGACGTCGCGCACCATGTCTCCCTTCTGCAGCGTGCCGGCGTAGATACGCAGGTACGTAAGCCGGCCCCTGGCGGTCGAGCTGACCTTGAACACCAGAGCGGCGAACGGCGCCTGTGGGTCGGCCGGGCGTTCCGTCTCCGTGCCGTCGGGCGCTTCCCCGCGGACGGGGGGCACGTCCAACGGCGACGGCAGATACGCCACCACGGCTTCGAGCAGCGGCTCGATGCCGCGGTTGCGGTACGCGGAGCCGCACAGCACGACCACGGCCTCGCCGGCCAGCGTCAGGTCGCGGAGCGCCGAGGCCAGGGTCGCCGCCGTGACCTCGGAGTGCGCGTAGTACTCCTCCAGCGCGGCCGGATGCAGCTCCGCAACCGCCTCCTCCAGCAGTCGGCGGCGGCGCCGGGCTTCGTCGAGCAGCCCGTCAGGCACCGGGCCTTCCGTCGGCCCCGCGCCCGTACCGTCCCAGACCAGCGCCCGCATCCGGAGCAGGTCGATCACGCCCGTAAAGCCGGACTCCCGGCCGATTGGCAGCTGCACCGTCAGCGGCACCGCGCCTAGGCGGCCGCGGATCGACTCCACCGCCGCGTCCAGGTCGGCGCCCGCCCGGTCGAGCTTGTTGACGAAGGCGATCCGCGGCACGCCGTGCCGGTCCGCCTGCCGCCACACGCTCTCGCTCTGCGGCTCGACGCCCGCGACGGCGTCGAAGACCGCCACCGCGCCGTCGAGCACCCGGAGCGAACGCTCCACCTCGTCGGCGAAGTCGACGTGTCCCGGAGTATCGATGAGATTGATCCGGTGGCCGTTGACATCGCAGCTCACCGCCGCGGCGAAGATGGTGATGCCGCGGTCGCGCTCCTGCGGGTCGAAGTCGGTGACGGTGGTGCCGTCGTGGACCTCGCCGCGCTTGTGGGTGGCGCCGGTGAGGTAGAGGACGCGCTCGGTGAGGGTGGTCTTGCCGGCGTCTACGTGGGCGAGGATGCCGAGGTTGCGGATGTTTCGGATGGTGCGCACGGCTCAAGGCCTTTCAAGGGTGAAATGGGCACAGGGCAGCGCGATATGCCGGAGGTGTGCGGAGTTACTTCACATCGCCGAACGCGATGACGGGCGCGCAGCCGTCACCGGGCGGCGGAAGAGATCAGGACCACGTCGTACCGCGAAGGTGACGGCATGAAGGTGCGGGTGCGCACGGCCGGTCTCCCCTCGTCTCGTCGGTGGTTGCTGATCGACCGCGAGTGTAGGCACGCGGGACCTGAGCCCGCACCGGATTTATCCCCCGCTACGGTGCGCCCGCGCCCACAGCGCCTGCCAGCCGCCGCCCGCCACCCAGGCGGCGGGCACGCGCAGGCCGTCGGCGGCGATGTACTCCCAGAAGGCCTCGGTGTCCGCGCCCAGTTCGGCCGCGTCCGGCAGCGCGCGCTGCCAAGGCCCCTTCTCGTCGGCGAGGTCCGACGCCGGAAAGCCGGGGACGGTGACGGCGCGCGGCTCCGTGATGCGGATGTCGTCGGGGCGGGGTGCGCGGCAGGTGGCGGCGAGGGTGAGGGCGCAGAGCAGCGGCTCGCTCGTGCGGCGGCGGATGCCGTGCGCGATGGCCGGGCCGGCCGTGGCGGAAAGGCGGCCGATGGCGGCGCGGAGGCGGAGCGCGATGAGGTTCATGGCGTACGCGGGGGCCAGCTCCTCGCGCCGGACGAGCCTGCGAAGGGCGCGGGGGAGGGGGGCCGGGTTGGTGAGGAGGGCGAGCTGGGCGAAGCGGTCGTGCAGGGCGGGGTCGAGGCCGTCGAGGGCGGTGGTGAGGGGGCGGGCGGCGGAGGCGCGCCAGAGGGCGAGCAGGTCGATGGTGCCGTCGGCGAGGGCGGTGCGGGCGGCGGTGGTCAGGTCGCCGGTGCGGCGGAGGCGGGTGAGGGTGGGGGTAATGTCGCGCGCGGCTGCTTGGTCGCGGTGCGGGTGGAGAGGGCGGGTGCGGTCCGCTGTGCCCGCCCGTTCCGCCCCGGCGGAACGCACGCCCACAGCTTGCGGGTGGGCACGATCGCCCGCGGCTCGGGCGGCTTGTCCGCCCGCAGTGGCGTCGGCGAGCGCCGTCACCACCGTCACGACCTCCGCCGTCACCCGCTCCTCCCACGCCCGCGCCGCGAGCGGCACCAGCTCCGGTGCCACCGTCTCCAGCACCCGCGGCGCCGGTCGGCGGCCGGTCGGGCGGGGTGGCGCCGTCTCGTCGGCGGCCGGGCCGGGGTCGGTCGCGGCGGCGGGAGCCGGGATCGTACGGAGCCACTTCTCGAAGGCCGCCGCCAGCTCCGGGTCCGGGTCCTCGTTGAAGCGGCCGCGGATCTCCTCCACCGCCCAGCCGCGGGCGGCCGGACGGGCCGGGACGAGGGCGATGTTGGCGAGGATGCGGCCGTTCTCCGCATGCAGTGCGGCGAGGGTGGTGCGGCCCTTGACCGCCTCCTCCGGGTACGGCCAGCCGGAGATGCAGTTGCCCATGTAGTCGGCCCACTCGGCGAGGGTCCTGGCGTTGTACGCGACCCGGAACTGGGCGCGGGTGCCGGGGACGACGGTGCGGTCCGCCTCGGCGAGCGGCGCCGGGACCCGGAACTCGGCGCTCAGCGCCTCGTTCACGTCCACCCCAGCCCGCAGCGCGGTCATGAGGCCCTGCCAGGTCTTCATGCCCTTGCCGGGCTTGCCGCCGAGCGCGGCGAGCTGGGCCGCGACGGATGCGGCGTGGGCGACGGAGTCGAGGCGCGGGGCGAGTGGCTCCGGTTCGGGGGCGGGCGGGTCGTACCGCAGCGGGAGGATGCCGGGGGCCCAGCCGCCGACGGCGGCCGGGTGGCCGTACAACTGGGCGAGGTCGTCGTGGAGCTCGGCCAGCCAGAGTAGGTCGCCGGTGACTTCGACGTCCGCGGCTGAGGCTTCCGGCCGCTCACCCGACGCCGCCTCCGGCCGGTCGGCGCGCAGTCGCGCCGCGAGCGGCTCCTCCTCGCCGAGCAGGCTGCGGATGCGCGGCGGCACGCCGTCCCACTCCTGCGGCGGGCGGGCCGCCGTATAGCCGGCTGTCGCCCGCCAGGAGGCCATGGGACCGGCGGCCCACCGGTGCAGGATCTCCTGCGGCAGCTGTTCGGGGCCTTCCAGGGTGATCTCGAGGTCCTCGATGACGGCGAGCGCGTAGTCGCGGCCATGCGCCAGCCGCGGCCTGACGTGCCCTTCAAGCCCGGCGGGGGAATCCCAGGCCTTGCGCAGCCGCCGGAGAATCTCCCGTACGTGATTGCCGGGCCGGGCCGGCAGCCCGGTCAGCCCCGGCACGTGCTTGGCCGACCCGGCCGCCTCGGCGTCGGTCATCGTGGCGGCGGCCGCGGCCAGCAGCGGCTCGACGCGCGCCAGGCCCTCCGGCAGCCCGTGGTCGGCGACCGCGACGGCCGTACGCAGCAGGGCGGTGGCGGCGAAGGCGTCGTGGAGCAGACGGTTCAGCTGGTGACCCCACAGCGCGGCCGGCGAGGTCCAGCGGGCGGCCGTCGCCAGCGACGGCTCGCGCCCGTGGAAGGCCCACCGCAGCTGCGACTCCAGGATCTCGTCCTCCCGCCGCGTCCGCCGCTCGCGCAGGTCGTGCAGCCGGTCCTGCTTTCCCTGCGAGGCCAGCAGCCGTCTGCGACGGGCCGCTTCGGCGTCGTGGTCGAGCACCCGGTCCCACAGGTCGAGTACGGGGCCGAGCCGCTGCCGCGCCGGTACGGGCTCGAGCGCCGTCCGCAGATCGGCGGCGAGCGCCGACGGCAGCCCGCCCCGCACCGGATCGACACCGGCGGGTGCCCGCAGCCCGAGCACCTGCTCCAGCTGCTCGGGCCCGAGCACGTCACTGGCCGCCGCGGCCAGCCGCAGCGCAGGCCAGTGCCCCTCGGTCAGCGCCACATGGGCGGCAGCGCCAACCCGCTTCGTGGCCGCGGGCCCGAACAGCGCCACCAGCACCGCCCCCCGCTCACCCAGCCGCCCGTCCCCATCAGGCCCGAGCGCCCGCAGCGCACCCAGCACGGCGTCCCGCTGGTCCCCCCGCCCGCCCTCGAGCCGCGCAGACCGGAACCCATCCCCGAGATCCACCCCGGCCGCCGCCGCAACCACGCCCCCCGCGGCGACCAGCCGCCCAAGCTCCACCACGGCCCGCCGGGCCCGCACGTCATCGGCACCGTCGGGGCCCAGCGCGACCGCGGCCCCCACGGGTGCGTCCCCCTGCTGGAAAACCCGGACAGCCCCACCCGGCCGCAACAGCCAGGCCCCCTGCCCCGACGCCACCAACCCACCCGCAAGCCGCAATCTCATTCCGGCCATGGTGACGCAAGGGGCTTGGGCGTGCCAATGGAGTTTTTGTCAGACGTCGAAGTACAGCTCGAACTCGTGTGGATGCGGGCGGAGCTGCAGCGGGGCGATCTCGTTGGTGCGTTTGAAGTCGATCCAGGTCTCGATCAGGTCGGCCGTGAAGACGCCGCCCTGGAGCAGGAATTCGTGGTCGGCCTCCAGGGCGTCCAGGACCGCGGGCAGGGAGGTCGGGACCTGGGGGACGCCGGCGTGTTCGTCCGGGGCCAGTTCGTAGAGGTCCTTGTCCACTGGTTCGGCCGGCTCTGTCTTGTTGCGGATGCCGTCCAGGCCTGCCAGGAGCATGGCCGAGAAGGCGAGGTACGGGTTGCAGCTCGGGTCCGGGGCGCGGAATTCCAGGCGCTTGGCGCGTGGGCTCGGGCCCGTGATGGGGATGCGGATTGCCGCGGAGCGGTTGCGTTGGGAGTAGACGAGGTTGACCGGGGCTTCGAAGCCGGGGACGAGGCGGTGGTAGGAGTTGACCGTTGGGTTGGTGAAGGCGAGCAGGGCGGGGGCGTGGCGGAGGAGGCCGCCGATGTAGTGGCGGGCGAGGTCGGAGAGGCCGGCGTAGCCCTGCTGGTCGTAGAAGAGGGGCTCTGAGGCGCGCCACAGGGACTGGTGGGTGTGCATGCCGGAGCCGTTGTCGCCGAAGATCGGCTTGGGCATGAAGGTGGCTGTTTTGCCGTGCTGCCAGGCTGTGTTCTTGACGATGTACTTGTAGAGCATCAGGTCGTCGGCGGCGTGCAGCAGCGTGTTGAACTTGTAGTTGATCTCGGCCTGGCCCGCCGTGCCCACCTCGTGGTGCTGCTTCTCGACCAGGATGCCGCTCTCGATCAGGGTGAGGGTCATCTGCGCGCGCAGGTCGGCGAAGTGGTCGACCGGGGGTGCCGGGAAATAGCCGCCCTTGTAGCGGACCTTGTAGCCGCGGTTGCCGCCGTCCTCGATGGCGCCCGTATTCCAGGCGCCCGCCTCCGAGTCGACCTCGTACACCGCCCGGTTGGCGGTGGTCTCGAAGCGGGCGCTGTCGAAGACGTAGAACTCCGCCTCCGGGCCGAAATACGCGGCGTCCGCGATGCCCGTCGAGGACAGGTACGTCTCGGCCTTCTTCGCCACATTCCGCGGGTCGCGGCTGTACTGCTCGCCGGTGATCGGATCGTGGATGAAGAAGTTGACGTTGAGCGTCGTGTCCTTGCGGAACGGGTCGAGCCGGGCCGTCGCCAGGTCGGCGCGGAGCGCCATGTCGGACTCGTGGATGGCCTGGAAGCCGCGGATCGACGAGCCGTCGAACATCAGCTGTTCCTCGGGGTCGAAGGCCTCCACCGGCACGGTGAAGTGCTGCATGATCCCCGGGAGATCGCAGAAGCGGACGTCCACGAACTTCACGTCCTGGTCCCGGATGAATCCCCTGGCCTCGTCGGCGTTCTGGAACATCTGGCCCCCTGCCGGAATGGGATGAGGAGGAATGGGGCGGAGCGGTGCGGCGCCTTTGCCTGAGCCGAGTGAAGTCCTCCGTACCGGAAGGGTCAACCCCCGGCCAGTTACGGCACGGGGCGCAGGCCCGGGCGGCCCGCCTCGACCGCGTACGACGCCGCCGTGGTGACCGGGGCGCCCGGGGTGGTGACGTACGGGACGGTGCGGAAGTCGGCGCGGGCCTGCTGCTCGTCCAGCTCCAGGATGACGTAGCCGCGGCGGCCGCTGTAGAAGTGCAGGTGGGGGTTGGCCGCCAGCATCGCGTCCCAGTTGGCGAGCCGGTCGGCGCCGTCGCGCTCGCTGGAGATCGAGGAGGCGACGAACTCGGCGCCCACGACCGGCGATGCGGGGTCGCCGAAGTCGCGCTTGATGTCCAGGGCGCAGTGCACGTGCACGTCGGCGCTGAGCACGACGAGGTTGGCCACCCCGGCCGCCTCGGCACCGGCCAGCAGCCGTTCGCGGGCGGCCGGATAGCCGTCCCAGGAGTCCATGTTGAGCAGATACGCGGCGGTGTCGCGGTCGCGCCGCTGCCCGAAGACGACCGGCTGGGGGACGACGCTCCACAGCGCGTCCGAGGCGCCCCAGCCGTCCAGCAGCCACTGCTCCTGCGCCGCGCCGGTCATGGTGCGCGAGGGCTCCTCCAGCGCCGGGCCCGGCCGCCGCCAGCCGTCGCCGTACGCCTGGTCGGAGCGGTACTGGCGGGTGTCGAGGATGTCGAGCCTGGCCAGCGTCCCGTACCGCAGGCGGCGGTAGAGCTGCGCGTCGGGCCCGGCCGGGCGGTGCTGCTCGCGCAGCGGCATGTTCTCCCAGAAGGCGCGATACGCGGCGGCGCGGCGGGGCAGGAACGCCTCCGGCGGGCTGCCGGTCTGGTCGTACGCGCCCGCGTAGTTGTTCTCGACCTCGTGGTCGTCCCAGGTGACGATGAACGGGTGCGCGGCGTGCGCGGCCTGCAGATCCGGGTCGGACTTGTACAGCGCGTAGCGCAGCCGGTAGTCGCCCAGCGTCATCGCCTCGCGGTTGAAGACGGCGGGCAGCACGCGGTCGGTGTAATTGCGGTCGCCGCCCTTGGCGTTGACGGCGTACTCGTACACGTAGTCGCCGAGGTGGATGACGGCGTCCAGGTCCTCGGCCGCGAGGTGCCGGTAGGCGGTGAAGTAGCCGTGGTAGTACGCCTGGCAGGAAGCGAGGCCGAAACGAAGCCTTGACGGGCGGGCGTCCGGGGGAGGGGCGGTGCGGGTGCGGCCGGGCGGGCTGGTCCACTCGCCCGTGTGGAACCGATACCAGTAACTGCGACCCGCCTCAAGGCCGTCCACCGCCACGTGCAGCGTGTGATTGTCCTCGGGGAGGGCCGCTGCCTCGCCTTGGGCGACGACGGTCTGGAAGCCCTCGTCAGCGGCGAGCTCCCAGGTCACGGGGACGGCCTCCGGCGGCAGCCCGCCCCCGACCTGATACGGCTCCGGCGCCAGCCGGGTCCACAGCACCACACCGTCGGGCAAGGGGTCGCCGGAGGCGACGCCGAGCGTGAACGGGTCGGTCGTCATAGGAGCAGTGCACGAGACGGCCGCGGCCGGGCACCAGACGCGTTCCCGTCATCTTCGGCGGGGACAGGGAGCCGCAAGAGCCCGCATGGTTCGGCCACTTGCGTCGGAGTGCGCCTGGGGCTAGGTAACACATGCGCGCCCGGCAGGGGGCCGGCTCCGCGCGGGGAGGGACCCATGGCAATTCGCCGTGCCTTCGTGGCAGTCACCACCGCACTTTTCTTACCGCTCCTAGGCCTCACCGCCATCCCGGCAACCGGCGCACCACAGCCGGAACCCAAGCCGAAACCGGGACCGGCCAGTGACGTCCGGGAGCTGACCGGCAAGGACTTCAAGAACCTGAAGCTCGACGGCAAGCCGGTCAAGGTGCCGTCGAAGTACCAGGGCGAGAACGACGCGAGCCCGAAGCAGGCCGGAGAGACGCCGCCGGTCGGCACCGTACGGCAGTGGCTCGGCCTGGACGACTTCCAGGGGCGGCTCTACCGCAAGGACTACACGCTGCTGGCCGTCGGGGAGAAGATCGAGGTCTGGGTCGCCAACGACACCGCGTTCCCGGCGGGCGACTGCCGTACCCAGATCCCGGACTCGACCAAGGTCACCCAGGCGCAGGCGGAATACCTGGCCGACCAGTTCGACACCACGATGTTCCCGAAGGAGACGGCCGCCTTCAGCACGCCGCCGGACCGCGACGGCAGCAAGTCGACGCTCCCGCCGGACGCGAACGGCAACGGCGGCGTCTACACCGGCGCCGGCGACCGTACGGTGACGCTGGTCGACAACGTACGGGACGACAACTTCTACACCTTCCCGGAGGCGCCGACGTACACGGCCGGCTTCTTCTCGGCGCAGTTCAACGAGCTCTTCGACCGCAATGTGATGACCATCGACGCGTTCGACTGGCTGCACCGCACCGGCGCCGACCCGGCCGACGAGCCGACGGGCGACCTGTGCACCAGCCGGCCGGCCCGGCCGCTGCTGTACGAGGGCGTCTTCGCGCACGAGTGGCAGCACCTGCTGCAGTACTACACCGACCCGGGCGAGACGACCTGGATGAACGAGGGGCTCTCCGACCTCGCCCAGACCCTGGTCGGTTACGTCGACGGCACCCGGACCGTCTTCGACCGCGGCGGCGACAGCCATCTCTTCTGCTTCCAGGGCTTCGGCACCGTACAGACGCCGACCAACCCGAACCCGCGGGACTGCGGCGGCCCGGAGAACTCGCTGAACCTATGGGGCGAGGGCACTCCGAACAAACTCCTGGCGGACTACGGCAACGCCTACTCGCTGATGCTCTACCTGTACGACCACTACGGCACCGACCTGATCACCCGCCTGCACCGCGACGGCGCCCTGCACGGCCTGCCCAGCCTGGAGGCCGCGCTGAAGGCGGAGGGCGCGAAGGACCTCTACCGGGTGCTGCACGACTTCCAGACCTCGACGCTGGTCGACAAGTCCATCGGCGAGCGCCGGGGCATCTTCCTGGGCCGCCCGAAGTCCGCGGTGACCACGCCGAGCCTGCGCGCGACGGTCAACTTCGCGAATCCGGACGTGAACGACGATCCGGGGGCGGCGCCGAACGGCGCGGATTATGTGGCGCTGCAGAAGTCGGGCGGCACGCTGCTGAAGGGCCGCGACCTGCGCTCGTTGTCCTTCAAGGGCGCCACGACGCTGCCACCGCTGCCGCTGAAGTGGACCGTGGTGCCGAATGATCCCGACCGGCCGGGCAACCCGGTGCTGTGGTCGGGGAACGCCAGCAACCTCGACTCGGCGGCAGTCACCCCGGTCGCGGTGCCGACGGCGGACCCGACGCTTCGCTTCACGGCGAAGTACGGCGCCGAGACCGGCTTCGACTACGGCTACGTCGTGGTGTCCACCGACGGCGGATCGACGTACACGGCCGTCCCCGGCAACAAGACGGTGGCCGGCCCGCTCGGCCCGGCGGTGAACGGCACGACGACGGGCTTCGAGGCGCACTCGTACGACCTGTCGGCGTACGCGGGCGAGAACATCCTGCTCGGCTTCCGCTACGTCAGCGACGGCGGCGTCAACGAGGGCGGCTGGCTGATCGACGACATCACGGTCGGCGCGACCCAGGTGAGCGACGGCAGCAGCGTGGAGCCGTTCGACTCCCCGACGGAGATCAAGCCGACGACGGTGCACAACTGGAACCTGCGCCTGATCGGCCTGGACGAAAAGCACAAGATCGCGGCACAGGCGGAATACAACGGCAAGAACAGCTTCACCCTCAGCCGCGCCGCACTGGCCCGCTTCAGCCTGTTCCCGAAGGTGGTCGCGATCGTCGCGTACGACGAACCGACGGAGCAGGTCCAGCAGTACGCGGCGTACACGCTGACGGTGAATGGAGTTACTCAGCCGGGAGGAGGCGGGGGAGCCTGATCGCGTAATGGCGCCGGCCGGCTGAGCGCCGGCCGGCGCCATCGGGCGGCTCTTCCTGGTGTGGTGCCGGTCAGTCGATGATCGCCAGGATGATCGCTCCGATGCCCAGTGGTACGTCCAGCAGGATGCAGAACTCGGCGAGGGACCGGGGGACCACCTGCTTGCGCCGGTAGTGGATGACGTCCCACACGGCGTGGGTGGCCAAGGCGATTCCGGCCAAGGCGAGGCCGAGGCGGGGGGCCGTGTACAGCCCGGCTACGGCGAGGCCGCCGAAGCCGGCCAGGGCGATGGTCTGGGCGGTCAGCGGCGGACGCGGGACGTTGCCGCTGAGCCCGATGGCGATGAGTGCGACCGCGGCGATGCCGAGTCCCGCCCACCAGGCAAGACCGGCCAGCTCGCTGGCGACCACGACCAGGCTGCCGCCGACGATCCCCGCCCACGCGACCCACGGTCTGCCGAGCGCGGCGGCGGCGAGATAGCAGACGGCGGCCACGGAGATGGTGGTCGCGACGCCCTCGCGCGCCGCGCCGGTGACCAGGGACTGCGCGGCAGCCGCCAGCCCGAGCGCGCTCGGCCAGCGGTGCGCTAGGGCGCGCCAGCCGGGCGTACGGCGTTGTGACTCGTCTACGTCTGGGGTGCTCATGGCCGCCCAGATTGCTGGCGGGTGGGGCGCCGGTCCACAGTGTCCGGCTCCGGTGGCCGAATCAGCGAGAAATCCGGCCGTAGCCTGGACCGCATGACAGGGGAGCACGCCGCCGATCCTCGCGCCGTGGTCATCGTCGTATATCCGGGAGTTCTGGGCCTGGACGTCGTAGGCCCGCTTGAGGTGTTCGCACTGGCCAACCGCTTCGGGGCGGCTCCCGCGTACGCCACATCCCTCACATCGACGACCGGTGGGACGGTCACGGCCTCGTCCGGGCTGACCATCGGCAGCGAGCCCCTCGGCACTGTAGGGATGCCACTCGACACCCTGGTCGTGGCCGGGGGTTACGGCATAGGCCAGGCAATCGGCGACCGGGACCTCATCGACTGGTTACGCGGCTCAGCCGGGTCGGCGCGACGGGTGACGTCGGTGTGCACCGGTGCATTGCTGCTGGCCCAGGCGGGTCTGCTGGACAGCCGCAGGGCGACCACGCACTGGTCGCTCTACGAAGCACTCGCGAGAAACCACCCGTCGATCGACGTCGAGACCGGCCCCGTCTACGTACGCGACGGCAACGTGTGGACGTCGGGAGGCGTCACCGCCGGCATGGACCTCGCCCTGGCCCTCGTCGAACACGACCACGGTCCTGAACTGGCCCTGAGAGTGGCGCGCGAAATGGTGATGTTCGTCCACCGCCCGGGAGGCTTCCCCCAGATCAGCGCCCAGCTCCAAGTCCGCCGCCCGACGCGTGAACCGCTCCGCGCGCTCCTGGCCTTCATCGCCGAGCATCCCGAGGCCGACCTTTCGGTGCCCGCCCTTGCCCGCCGCTGCGCGATGAGCGTACGAGCGTTCAGCCGGGTCTTCCGCGGGCAAACGGGCACCACGCCCGCGGCGTTCGTACAGACAAGCCGAGTCGAAGCCGCCCGGCGCCTGCTCCAGACCAGCGATGCCACCTTCGAGGAGATCGCCCGGGCCTGCGGATTCCGCACGGTCGCGACGATGCACCGCACGTTTCAGCGGGCGATCGGCACGACTCCGGGCCGATTCAGGCCGCAGCGGAGTCCTTAGCGCGGTGCCCCGTTCCCGTTCTCCTAGGCTGGGGGACGGCCTCGAAGCCGCGAGGCC
This sequence comes from Streptomyces boninensis, assembly GCF_048572725.1. Lineage (NCBI taxonomy): Bacteria > Bacillati > Actinomycetota > Actinomycetes > Kitasatosporales > Streptomycetaceae > Streptomyces > Streptomyces boninensis. The sequence goes on along the minus strand of NZ_CP183837.1, from coordinate 1,503,177 downwards.
GGGACGCCGTAACGTCGCGCCGGATGCGCGCGCTCCCGCCCGTTCTGTCCAGGAGGCACCCCGTTGAGCAGCAAGCCGATCCCCGTCATCGTCCTCGCGGGCTTCCTGGGATCGGGTAAGACCACCCTCCTGAATCGGCTGCTGCGGTCCAGTGACGGCACCCGCATCGCGGCCGTGGTGAACGACTTCGGCAGCATCGAGATCGACGCGATGGCGGTGGCCGGCCAGGTGGACGCGATGGTCTCGCTGGGCAATGGCTGCCTGTGCTGTGCCGTCGATTCCAGCGAGCTGGACGCGTGTCTGGACCAGCTGGCCGGCACCGGGCGGGTGGATGTGATCGTCGTCGAGGCCAGCGGACTGGCCGAGCCGGTGGAGCTGGTGCGCATGATCCTGGCCGGCGAGAACCCGCGACTGGAATACGGCGGCCTGATCGAGGTGGTGGACGCGGCGGAGTTCGACGCCACCCGGGCCCGGCATCCGGAGCTGGACCGGCACCTGGGGGCGGCCGACATGATCGTCCTCAACAAGGCCGACCGGGTGGGCCAGGAAGCCCTGGACCGGCTGCGGACGACGGTGGCGGCGCTGAGCCGCCGCGGCGCCCCGGTGCTCCAGACGTCGTACGGCCGCATCGACCCGGAGCTCCTCTTCGACCCGCGCCCGCGCGACTCCGGGATGCGGCAGCTGTCCTTCGCGGACCTGCTGGCCCACGAGGACGACCCGCACGACGACGACCACAGCGGGCACGCACACACGCTGTACGAGAGCGTGGCATTCACCTCCACGGAACCGCTGCACCCGCGCCGCCTGCTGAACTTCCTCGACCGCCGCACCGCCGGCCTGTACCGCATCAAGGGCTACGTCCACTTCCCGGCATCCACATTCGACCAGCGCTACACCCTGCACGCCGTGGGCTCCTTCCTGCGCTTCACCCCCGCCCCCGCCCCAGCCCCCGCCGCGTCCCGGCACGGAGGCGACCGACCGGCAACGGAGCTGGTACTGATCGGCGCAGGCATCGACACCGCCGCCGTACACCGTGACCTGGCCGCCTGCCGCACCACGGAAGCCGCGGACCCGGAGGAAACCGAGCAGGCCATGTGGGCCGTGCAGAGCTACGTAGAAAACGCAAACAGCGCCGACCGGGAACCGGCCGACGCCTTGGATGATCTTGTGTCCGAGGGGGGACTTGAACCCCCACGCCCGATAAAGGGCACTAGCACCTCAAGCTAGCGCGTCTGCCATTCCGCCACCCGGACTTGGGCTGTCGTTTGTTGCGACGTGGTGAACCTTAGCAAAGAACCGGGGGTGCGCGATCACCCGCCCTTGGGCTGTGCAGCGTGGCGAGGCAGGATGGAGGCGGCAGACCCGCACGACACCAGGAGGTATCGGTGAGCCAGGAGCCCGCCCGTAAAGTCAGCGGTGAGGACGAGGTCGTCGATCTGTGCCGGGATCTCATCCGGATCGACACCAGTAACTACGGTGACCACTCCGGGCCGGGGGAGCGCGCCGCCGCCGAGTACGTGGCGGAGAAGCTCGCCGAGGTCGGCCTTGAGCCGGAGATCTTCGAGTCGGCGCCGGGGCGCGCCTCGACAGTCGCGCGGATCGAGGGCGAGGACCGGTCGCGGCCGGCGCTGCTCATCCATGGGCATACGGATGTGGTGCCCGCCAATGCCGATGACTGGACCCATCATCCGTTCTCCGGCGAGATCGCCGACGGGTGCGTCTGGGGCCGTGGCGCCGTCGACATGAAGGACATGGACGCCATGACCCTCGCGGTCGTCCGCGACCGCCTGCGCAGCGGCCGCAAGCCGCCGCGGGACGTCGTGCTCGCCTTCCTCGCCGATGAGGAGGCGGGGGGTGTTTACGGGGCCAAGCATCTCGTCCAGAAGAAGCCGGAGCTCTTCGAAGGGGTCACCGAGGCGATCGGGGAGGTCGGCGGGTTCTCCTTTACCGTCAACGAGGATGTGCGGCTCTACCTCATCGAGACTGCCCAGAAGGGCATGCACTGGATGAAGCTCACCGTCGACGGGACGGCCGGGCACGGGTCCATGACCAACACCGACAACGCCATCACCGAGCTCAGCGAGGCCGTCGCGCGGCTCGGGCGGCACAAGTTCCCGGTGCGGCTGACCAAGTCCGTGCGCGGGTTCCTCGACGAGCTCGGCGACGCCCTCGGGGTCGAGCTGGACCCCGAGGACATGGACGCCACCCTCGCCAAGCTCGGCGGCATCGCCAAGATCATCGGGGCTACGCTCCGTAACACCGCCAATCCGACGATGCTCGGGTCCGGCTACAAGGTCAATGTCATCCCCGGGCAGGCCACGGCGCATGTCGACGGGCGATTCCTGCCCGGATACGAGGAGGAGTTCCTCGCCGATCTCGACCGTCTGCTCGGACCGCGGGTGAAGCGGGAGGACGTACACGCCGACAAGGCGCTCGAGACGACCTTCGACGGGGCGCTGGTCGAGGCGATGTCGTCGGCGCTGAAGGCCGAGGACCCGATCGCGCGGGCGGTGCCGTACACGCTCTCCGGCGGGACCGACGCCAAGTCCTTCGACGACCTCGGCATCCGCTGCTTCGGCTTCGCGCCGCTGCAGCTGCCGCCGGAGCTGGACTTCGCGGGGATGTTCCATGGGGTGGACGAGCGGGTGCCGGTGGACGGGCTGAAGTTCGGGGTGCGGGTGCTGGACCGCTTCCTGGACGCCTGCTGAGGCGTCACCGGCGTAACAAGAACACCTGTGGGCCCGGCCGTTGATCGGTCGGGCCCACAGTCGTACGTACGTCTCCATACAGACTGAAATGGGTGAACCACACCATAGGTTCGTAGCTTGATTGCTCCGTCTTCGTTGCAAAGGGTGCGGTCCGCGGCTGGGACCGCACCATCAATGAGGAGGAAGAATGATCAAGAAGGTTGTCGCCGCTGCGGCTGCCACCGGTGGCCTCGTACTCGCTGGCGCGGGTCTGGCCGTCGCTGACTCGGGCGCCCAGGGCGCGGCCGTCGGTTCCCCCGGCGTCGCCTCCGGCAATGTCGTCCAGGTGCCGGTTGACCTGTCGCTGAACGCGTGCGGGAACACCGTGAATGTCATCGGCCTGCTGAACCCCGCCGCTGGCAACACCTGCATCAACAAGTGACGTTGCACGTCTGCCCGTAAGGGTACGACTCGGCGGCCCCGGAGTGTGTACGCACGCTCCGGGGCTCGCTGGGTACTCAGCGGACGGGCCGTCACCCGTCCGCTTCCAGCAAGGTAAGTAAGGCAGGGAACGACCCATGCGACATGTCGCAAGGAAGAGCCTGATCACCGTGGCCGCCGCGGGCGGTGTGCTCGCCGCCGCGAGTGGTTACGCGGCCGCGGACTCCGGGGCGAAAGGCGCGACGGCCGACTCGCCCGGCGTCGGCTCCGGCAACCTCGTGCAGGTGCCGGTCCATGTGCCGATCAACGTCTGCGGGAACACCGTCAGCGTCGGCGGTCTGCTGAATCCGGCCGAGGGCAACTCGTGCGTCAACAAGGGCGGCGGTGCCGACCAGGGCGGCGGGGGGTCGGCTGGGCGCGGCGGCGCGTCCGCGGACGGTTCCGCGCAGGGCTCGCCGGGCATCGCCTCCGGCAATGCCGTGCAGGCGCCGGTGGACGTGCCGATCAATGTCTGCGGCAACTCCGTCACGGCGGTCGGCGTCGGCAATGCCGCCACCGGCAACGACTGCGGTAACGCAGCGCAGCCGAGCCCGCCGAAGGACCGCGAGCCGGAGCAGCCCCCGGGCAAGCCCGACACGCCCGACAACCCGGGCAAGCCCAAGCCGCCGGCGAAGCCGGACACGCCCGACACCCCGGACGACCGGACGCCGAAGCCGGAGCCGGTCACGCACGAGACGCAGCCCGGCGGCGGGCAGCTCGCGCAGACCGGTTCCGACAACCGTGACCTGCTCGGCATCGGGCTGCCGGTCGCGGGCGGCCTGCTGGCCGCGGGCACGGTGCTGTACCGGCGGTCGCGCGCGGCAGCGTAAGGCGCCGCGTGTGGGCATGACGTACGGGGACGGGGCGGGTGCCGATAGGGCCCGCCCCGTCGCCGTGCGTCACCAGGTGGCGCGTAGCTGACGGATGATCCTGCGGCGCAGCCGCACCCTGCGGCTGCCGTCCGGCAGCAGGCGCAGCCGGTCCAACTCCCAGTGTCCGTACTCTGCGTGGTCGGTCAGTAGCTTGGTCGCCGCGGTCCGGGTCACCCCACGCGGCACGTACACATCGCGAAACTCGTATTCCGGCATCGCATCCATTGTGCGGAATGGCCCCCTCTACGGATAGCGTCTGCACTATGTCTGATGCTGCGCAGCCCACCGCTGCCGAGGTACGCGCCGCCGCGGAGGCGCTCAAAGCCGCGCTCGACCGCCATCTGGCGGCGGTCGAGAACCGGTCGGGCGAGGACGACTCGGCCGTCTACTCCGCCTTCGAGAAGCTGGCCGCCGCAGCTGAGGCGTATGACGAGCTGCTCTACGACGTCCACGACGAGGTCACGCCCTTCGAGATCCCGAGCAGCGACACGCTGCCCGCGTACACCGGTCCCGAGGAGCCGAGCGCGCTCAGCGTGCTGATCCGCCGGGACTACGCGGTCGTGGACTCCCACCGGCTGCTCGCCCAGGCGCAGCGCATCGCGGACCTCGATCCCGATGTGGAGATCGCCTCTGGGGGCGGTGGTGAGGACGAGGAGTCCGGCGAGCGCGTCGGCAAGAGCATGACGGCGGCGCTCGGCGTCCTCTTCGGCGAGTACGAGCCGGACGAGATCGCGTCGCGCCATCTCGAGCTGGGGCTCGCGGAGGGGGACTCCACGGTGTGGGTGGCGGCTTCGGAGGAGCCGTCGGAGCCGGGGGAGTGGCTGTCGGCGCCGTTCGACGCGGCTGATCCGGCGCAGGTGATCTGCCGCTTTGATGTGAGTGCGGCTTTTGATGAGGAGCTGGATATCGAGGAGGGGGAGCTCGAGGAGGAGGAACTCGAGGAGGAGGAACTCGAGGAGGAGGAACTCGAGGAGGAGGACGACACGGAGTCGGACTCCCTCGACGACCTCGACAACGGGGACGATGACTTGGAGCCGCTGGACAGCGGGCGCTGACTGCTTGGGCGCACGCGCCGCGCCGCTTGGGCGGACGGGCCGCCGTGGGGCGGCACGGGCGGGCAAGCGGCCCGCACCCGCCCTCCCCAACCCGCACCGAGACCAACCCGTGCGCCGCGGCGGCGCGACCTCAGCTCACTCGGCGACCGCGACCGGTTGCGGGCGCAGCAGCTCGCGCAAGCGAGTCGTGCGCTCGCGCCCCGGCACCTCGGCGATCGCCCGCGCCAGAGCGGGCCCCGCCCCGTGCACCACGGACAGATGCCGCTCACCGCGACCGAACGCCGTGTACGCCCACGAGCGGGTCAGCGCCCGCTCCGTACCCGGATCCCCGGGGACGACCACGACCGCCGCCGGCCACCGCCGCCCCGCGGCCTGATGCGCGGTGAGCGCCCACCCATGCCGTACGGCGCCGCCCGCGACGGCGTCCGGGCGGATCGTGAGCGGCTCCTGACGGCCCGGGCAGCGCAGCCGCAGACCTTGGTCGTCGGCCGACGCCACGGAGCCGAGCAGCGCGCGGCCCGGCGCCGGTACGTACACGACCCGGTCACCCGCGTCGAAGCCGCCGAATTTCCCCGGGCCAGGGTTGATCCGCTCCTTGAGCGCCGCATTGAGTGCGCGGGTCCCGGCCGCGCCGCCGTGGCCGACCGCGATCACCTGCACCTCGCCGGCCGGAACGCCGAAGGCGCGCGGCACCGAGTCGGCGACCAGCTGCACCGCCCGGTGCACGGCCTCGGCGGCATCGCGGGCCGGCACGATGACGACCTCCTTACCGGGCGCCTCGACCTCGGCCAGCTCGCCGATCCCGATCCCGGAGACGAGCTCACCGATGGGCCCGGGATCCGGGGTCCGCGACACGATGGCGGGGCAACCGCGGGCGGCGGCGAGGTCGGCGAACACGCGTCCTGGGCCGGTCGCTTCGAGCCCTGCGGGATCCCCGCTGAGCACGAGCCGGGCGCCGTCGGGCAACGCCTCCACGAGCGCGGCGGCGGCCTCGACATCGAGCAGCGGCGCGTCGGTGACCGCGAGGAGGTCGAGTGCGAGCACGCCTTCGGCGTCGAAACCGGGGCCTTCGGAGCCGGCGAGGAGGCCGGAGATGGTGACGGCGGCCGGGGCCGGCTGCGGGGCCGAGCCCGTCGTGGCGGGAGCCGGCTGCGCGGACGCGCTCTCGCCGAGCAGTTCGGCCATACGGGCCCGGCCCTCGAGGGTGTGGGAAGCGGTGTACGCGCGCAGTCCGAGGGACCTTGCGGCGCTCACCAGCGCGGCGGGTTCGGCGCGGGCCGCCTCGCCGCCGGAGTGCAGCACGAGTCCTGCGGCGGCGGCAGCACGGATCAGCTCCGCTGCGGATGGCGACGGGGCGGAGCCGGCGGCTGCGTCCCAGTCGCTCGGGGCGGGGGCCTCCGCCTCCGCGGTGCTCGCCGTCGCGAAGGTGGACACCAAGCGCGTGAGGCCGTCTGCCAGGCCCTCTTCGGCTACGGCCAGGCGCTCGAGGCCCAGGAGGATGCGTACGGGCTGGTGCTCCTCGCCGTCCTCGTCCGCCACTGGTTCGGCGGTGGCGTCCGGCTCCTGGAAGACCAGGGCGGTGCCTGCCTCTACGGCTGCGCGGACCGCGGCCTCCGGGTCCGGCACCGCGTTCTGGCCGAGGGCTCGCTGGAGGACTGAAGTCTCCAGTGCTGTGTGGCCCTTGACGGCGGCCTGCTCCAGCAGCCAGCCGACGAGGGCCGCTGCGCGGCGGTCGTCGGCCGGACCGCAATCCGCGCCTAGTAGGGCGCGGGCGAAGCCGTCGGCTTGCTCGGGGCGGATGCCGGGGACGGTGAGCAGCTCCCATGGGTCGGCGCGCAGCGCGTCGGCCGCGCCGGGGCCGAGGGACCTGGCGACCTGGGGGGCGAGGGCCTCCGGCGCGCCGCCGGAGGTGAGCACCTCGCGTACGGCTGCGATGGTCGACTCGTCCGCGGGGCCGGGCTCGGGCCCGGGTTCGGGGCCGGTGAGGGCGGCGCCGGGCGATGCGGAGGCGCCACGTGCCGCGGGCACGGAGGCCGCGGGGCGCGGCTGTGGGCGCGGCCGGGGCTCGGCGTAGAACGACGAGGCGTCGCGCTCGCCGCGCTCCACCGCGCGCACCGCCGCGAGCAGATCCGCGGCCTGGCCGCTGAGCGCCTTCCCGGCCTCGACGGGGATACGCTCCCTGCGGGCCTCCTCCGCCGCGCCTCCGTCCCCGGCCGCGTCCCCCTCGGCGCCGGCCGCGTCCTCCTCGGTGCCGGCCGCGTCGCCGTCCGCGGGTCCGGCGGTGCCCGCCCCTCCCGCCCGGCGGGACGCCCGCCCACCGTCTTGCGGCTGCCCGCCGCCGTCGCCGGACGCGGCGCTGCCTTGCGGCTCCTCGCCGCCGTCCGCGCCGGGGGCGGCGTCCGTGGCGCCGCCTTGCGGCTGCTCGTCGCCGTCCGCCACCGCCGGTGCGCCCCCGACGCTCGTCGGATCCGTACCTTCCGGGGCATCCGCCGCGGGCGCGGCGTCCGCGGGGTGTGGGGCGGTCGGGTCGGTCACAGGGTGCTCCAGTCCTGGTCCGGGTAGCGGTGTAGGGGGGCTGAGACGTCGTCCAGCGCCTGGCAGATCTCGACTGGAAGCGTAAGGCCCTCCACTGACAACGCCGCGGAGAGCTGCTCGGCGTTGCGCGCGCCGATTACTGGGGCGGCTACGCCGGGGCGGTCGCGGATCCAGGCCAGGGCGACCTCCAGGGGAGACACCGCCAGGCCGTCCGCCGCCGTGGCCACCGCATCCACGATGCGGCTCGCGTCCTCGTCCAGGTACGGGGCGACGAAGGGCGCCATGTGCTCCGACGCGCCGCGCGAGTCGGGCGGCAGCTCGTCATTGCGGTACTTGCCCGTGAGGACCCCGCGGCCCAGCGGGGACGAGGGGAGCAGGCCCACGCCCAGGTCGAGCGCCGCCGGGAGCACCTCGCGTTCGATGCCGCGCTGCAGCAGTGAATACTCCATCTGCGTCGACGCCAGCTTGGTACGGCCCGCGGCCGCCTGCTGCCACGTGGCAGCCTTCGCCAGCTGCCAGCCGCAGAAGTTGCTCACGCCCACATACCGGGCGCGGCCGCTCGCCACCGCGATGTCCAGGGCCTGCAGCGTCTCGTCCAGGGGCGTGGCCGGGTCGAAGGCGTGCACCTGCCACAGGTCGACGTGGTCCGTGCCCAGGCGCTCCAGCGACGCGTCCAGCGCCGCCAGCAGATGGCCGCGCGAGCCGTCGAAGCGGCGGTCCGGGTCGGGCACGCTGCCCGCCTTCGTGGCGATGACCAGGTCGCGGCGCGGGACCAGGTCGCCGAGCAGCCGGCCGAGCAGATACTCCGACCCGCCGTCGGAATACACGTCGGCCGTGTCGACGAGCGTGCCGCCCGCCTGCCAGAACGTCTTCAGCTGCGCCGCAGCGTCGCTCTCACCCGTGTCCCGCCCCCAGGTGAGGGTGCCGAGTCCTATCCGGGACACGCGAAGGCCCGTACGGCCGAGATGCCTGAGCTCCATGTGCGTTGAGATTACTGGGCCGGGGCCCCGCCCCGCGTCACCCTGTGGACAACTCCGCCCGGGACGCCCCCTGACGCGTCCCCGCCCGGCGCGCTAGAGTCCGCCACAGAACACGTTACTCGTTAGTAAGGGACAGGTGTGCGCATGCGGCTCGGCATCAATCTCGGCTACTGGGGCGCCGGCATGGACGCGGACAATCTCGCGGTCGCCAAGGAGGCCGACCGCCTCGGCTACGACGTCTGCTGGGCCGCCGAGGCGTACGGCTCCGACGCCGCCACCGTCCTCTCCTGGGTGGCCGCCCAGACCGAGCGGATCGACATCGGCTCCGCCATCTTCCAGATCCCGGCCCGCACCCCGGCGATGACCGCCATGACCGCTGCCACCCTCGACAGCCTCTCCGGCGGCCGCTTCCGCCTCGGCCTCGGCGTCTCCGGGCCGCAGGTCTCCGAGGGCTGGTACGGGCAGAAGTTCGACAAGCCGCTCGCCCGCACCCGCGAGTACGTGGAGATCGTCCGCAAGGCCATGAGCCGCGAGCGCCTCACCCACGAGGGCGAGCACTGGACGCTGCCGCTGCCGGACGGCCCCGGCAAGCCGATCAAGCTCATCGTGCACCCGGTCCGCGAGCGGATCCCGCTCTACATCGCCGCCATCGGCCCGAAGAACCTGGAGCAGACCGGCGAGATCGCCGACGGTGCTCTGCTGATCTTCTGCGCGCCCGAGCACGTCGAGGAGACCGCCCTCACCCACCTGCGGGCGGGCCGTACCAAGGCCGGCAAGGACCTCGACGGCTTCGACGTCGTGCCCACCGTCCCGCTCGCCGTCGGCGACGACCCCCGCGCGCTCGGCGACCAGTTCCGCCCGTACACCGCCCTCTACGTCGGCGGCATGGGCAGCAGGAAGCAGAACTTCTACAACCAGCTGGCGCAGCGCATGGGTTACGAGAAGGAGGCCGCCGAGATCCAGGAGAAATACCTGGCCGGCGACAAGGAGGGCGCCGCCGCGGCGGTGCCCCACGAGCTGATCGACTCGACCACCCTGCTCGGCCCGGTCGAGCGCATCGCCGACCGGATGCAGGCCTACGCCGCCGCCGGCGTGACCAATCTGTCGCTCGCCCCGGCCGGATTCTCGCTCGAGGAGCGGCTCGCCGGGCTGCGCGCGGGGGTCGAGGCGCTGGAGCGCGCCGGGGTCGCATAAGACCGACCCGTTTAAGACCGACCCGTATAAGAAGAGAAGCCTGCGGCCGTGGTGGGGGCTCGGGGGGTCTTCCCCGCCACGGCCGTCACCCAGCTCAACGCGTCATCGCCGGATCGGTTACGGCTTCCTCCTTTTGGCGGAGTCCGCTTCCTGGCCTGTTGCGCCTTTCAGCACACCGTATTTCACTCGACATTCGGGTAGATGTTGTGTTCGCAAGGAGGCAGCGCATGCTCTCGGCCAAGGCGATCTACCAGGAGATCCTCGACCACGACGAATCCTTCCGGCTGTTCTGCTCGATCGCCGCCGCGGGCGAGGCGCAGGGGGGCTGGGAAAACGCCCGCATCGCAGCCCTGGTCCCCGACTCGTACCGCGAGCTGGCCCCGAAGGTCGTACGCCACGGCGCCGACGAGGACAAGCACGGCCGCATCTTCAATGCGCTCCTCAAGAAGCGCGGCCTCGAGCCCGTCACCGTCCCCGGCGAGACCGACTACACCATGCTGCTCGAAGGCATCGGCATCGGCCTCGCCCACGACCAGCTGCGCCGCGACGACCAGCTCAGTGAGCGCGACATCATCGTCTACCTGGCGCACAGCCGGGTCACCGAGCAGCGCGCCAGCGAGCAGATGCAGCAGCTGCTGAAGCTCTTCGGCGACCACCCGGACGTCGGCCGGGCGGTGCGGATGATCTCCCACGACGAGGACAACCACCTCGCGTACTGCAATGAGGAGCTGCTGGCCCTCGCCAAGGCCGGGCACGCCCGCCTCATTCAGCGCACGCTCCGGGAATCCGCGCTCGCCGAGATCCGCATTTACCGCGACGTCAGCCATGCCGTGATGCAGCACATGGCCCGCATCCTGGAATGGCCGGCAGCCAAGCGGACCGCCATCAGCGCGGGCATCGCCGGCGCGTACGGCTATGAGCGGTCCGGCGGCTGGCGGCGCATGGTGAAGCTGAAGATGCCCGAGCACCGCAACGCCCTCGGCGGCCCACCCCCGGCGGCGGAGCAGGTGCCGGCATAAGGGCCACCGCCAGCCGGCTTCACAACCACCCGCGGTTCTTGAAGAAGCGATACAGCAGCCCCACCGCCACGACCATCAGCGTCAGCACCGCCGGATAGCCCCACACCCACTTGAGCTCCGGCATGTGCACGAAGTTCATCCCGTAGATGGACCCGATCACCGTGGGCGCGGCGGCCATCGCGGCGTACGCGGAGATGCGCCGCATGTCGTCGTTCTGGCGCACCCCGGTCTGTGCGAGATGGGCCTGGAGTACGTCCGTGACCAGCCGGTCAATCGACTCCACGTGCTCGGTGACGCGGATCAGGTGGTCGCTGACATCGCGGAAGAACGGCCGCGCGACCTCGGGCACATGCGGCACGGCGGCCCGCGCGAGGCGCTGCATCGGCTCGATGAGGCCGAAGGTGACGCGGCGGAATTCCAGGGTCTGGCGCTTGAAGTTGTAGATGAGGGCGGCGGTGTTCGTGCTGTTCCGGCCGCTGCGCGTGGAGGTCGGCTGGAAGACCTGCTCCTCCAGCTGGCTCAGGTCGTCGTGGAGCTCGTCCGCCACGTCCAGGTAGTTGTCGACGACGGCGTCGCAGACCGCGTACATCACCGCCGTCGGGCCGTGCGTGAGCACGTCAGGGGTCTGCTCCAGGCGGGCGCGCACCGTGCCCAGGGGGTTGGCGGGGCCGTGCCGGACGGTGATCACGAAGGAGTCGCCGAGGAAGACGTTGATCTCGCCCACGTGCACGGTGTCGCTCGGCTCGTCGTACCGCACCGGCTTCAGGACCAGGTAGAGCGCTTCGTCGTAGAGCTCCAGCTTCGGCCGCTGGTGGGCGTTGAGGGCGTCCTCGACGGCCAGCGGATGCAGCCGCACCTGCCGGGTCACCTCGGCGAACTCCGCCTCGGTCGGCTCGTGCAGCCCCAGCCACACGAACGCGTCCGGGTCCTTCAGCGCCGCGGCGTAGGCCACGGCGAAGTCCGCCTTGCCCCCGCTCGCGCGGCGGCCGTCCCGGTACAGCGCGCAGTCCACGATCACACTGTTCATTTTTGCGCTTTCCCGCCGTCCACGCCCACCGTCGTACGCTGGCTGCCATGCCCACGCTGCTCCTTCTCCGGCACGGCCGGTCCACCGCCAACACCCGGGGCGTCCTCGCCGGCCGCGCCCCCGGCGTGCCCCTGGACGAGCGCGGCACCGAACAGGCCGCCGCGCTGCCCGGGCGCCTCGCCGGCCTCCCGCTGGCCGCGATCGTCACCAGCCCGCTCGAGCGCTGCCAGGAGACGCTGCGCCCGCTGCGCGCCGCGCTCCCGGACACCCCGGTGCACACCGACGAGCGGATCGGCGAGTGCGACTACGGCGAGTGGACGGGCCGCAAGCTCGCCGAGCTCGCCGAGGAGCCGCTGATGCGCACCGTCCAGGTGCACCCCTCCGCCGCGGCCTTCCCCGGCGGCGAGTCGATGCGCGCGATGCAGGCGCGCGCGGTCGAGGCGGTACGGGACTGGAACGAGCGCATTGAGGCGGAGCACGGCGCCGGCGCGGTCTACCTGATGTGCTCGCACGGCGACATCATCAAGTCCGTGCTCGCCGACGCCCTCGGCCTGCACCTGGACCTCTTCCAGCGCATCGCCGTAGCGCCCTGCTCGGTCTCCGCCGTCAGCTACACGCCGATACGCCCGTTCGTGGTCCGCGTCGGCGATACGGGCGAACTCGCGGGCCTGGCCCCCGCCGAGGAGGGCCCCAAGGAGGGCGGCGAGTCCGATGCCGCCGTCGGCGGCGGTGCCGGCACATCGTGATCGACGGGCGCAGTAGGGTGGCTGGGCCAGTCAGGCCGAATGAGAACGTACGACGAGCAATCGGAGCAGGACGTGCCTCGTGAGGTGTACCTCTTTGACCCGCCGGACCGCTTCGTCGCGGGCACGGTAGGTCTGCCCGGTCGCCGCACCTTCTATCTGCAGGCGTCGAGCGGCAACCGTACGACCAGCGTCGCGCTGGAGAAGGCCCAGGTGGTGGCGCTCGCCGAGCGCATCGACGAGCTCCTGGACGAGGTGGTACGGCGCACCGGCGGGTCCACCGCCGTCCCCGCCGTGGCGCCTTCGGAGCTGAGCGACAGCGCGCCGCTGGACAATCCCGTGGAGGAGGAGTTCAGGGTCGGCACCATGGCGCTGGCCTGGGACGGCGACGCCGAGCGGATGATCGTCGAGGCGCAGGCGCTGGTCGAGCTGGACGCCGACTCCGACGAGGACCTGGCGGCCGCCGAGGAGGCGCTGCTCCAGGACGACGAGAACGGCCCGCCGATGCTGCGGGTGCACCTCACCGGCCAGATGGCGCGGGCCTTCGCCAAGCGCGCCCACGAGGTGGTCAATGCCGGCCGCCCGCCCTGCCCGCTGTGCAGCCTGCCGCTCGACCCGGAGGGACACGTATGTCCGCGCCAGAACGGATACCGCCGCGGCGAGTGAGCCCCGCCTCGTACGACCTGCTGAAGAACGGCGAGCTCACCGTCGTCGGCCGGATCCGCGAGTCGTCGAACTCGGCGCTGCTGTGCACGATCGAGGACGGCGGCACCAAGGCCGAGTGCGTGTACAAGCCGGTGGCCGGGGAGCGCCCGCTGTGGGACTTCCCCGACGGCACCCTCGCGCAGCGGGAGGTGGCGGCGTACGAGATGTCGCGGGCGAGCGGCTGGGATCTCGTCCCGCCGACGCTGCTGCGGGACGGGCCGTACGGCGAGGGCATGTGCCAGCTGTGGATCGACGCCGCGGAGGAGGGAAACGAGCTGCTCGCCCTGGTCGAGGGCGAGGAGCCGGGAGAGGGCTGGAAGGCGGTCGGCTTCGCCGACGTGGGCGGCGGGCGTACGGCGCTGCTGGTGCACGCGGATGACGAGCGGCTGCGCCGGCTGGCCGTACTGGACGCGGTGATCAACAACGCGGACCGGAAGGGCGGGCACCTGCTGCCGACCGCGGACGGCCACCTTTATGCGATCGATCACGGCGTGACCTTCAACGCGGAGGACAAGCTGCGGACCCTGCTGTGGGGCTGGGCGGGGGAGCCGCTGCCGGAGGAGATCACGGCGGTGCTGCGGCGCCTGGGCGGCGAGCTGGCGGACGGTGCGCCGCTGGCCACCCGACTGGCCGCCTTGATCACGGCGGCCGAGCTGGCGGCCGTACGGGAGCGCCTGGCGGCGCTGCTCGCGACGGGGCGGCATCCGGAGCCGAGCGGGAACTGGCCGGCGATTCCCTGGCCGCCGATCTAGGTCATGATCCGAGGTGTAGGGCCTATGACCTGACGGTTAGGCTCATGGGTATGTATGCCTGGCCCGCTTCCGAGGTCCCCGCGCTGCCTGGCGCCGGCAAGGACCTGAGGATCCATGACACCGCGACCGGCGAGCTCACGACGCTCGCGCCCGGTCCCGTCGCCCGCCTTTACGTCTGCGGCATCACGCCGTACGACGCCACCCACATTGGGCACGCGGCGACGTACAACGCCTTCGACCTCGTGCAGCGGGTCTGGCTGGACAACAAGCGGCACCAGGTCGATTACGTGCAGAACGTCACCGACATCGACGATCCGCTGCTGGAGCGGGCGGTGCGCGACGGCGAGGACTGGACCGGGCTGGCGGAGCGGGAGACGGCGCTCTTCCGGGAGGACATGACGGCGCTGCGGATGCTGCCGCCGAAGCACTATGTGGGTGCGGTCGAGGCCATACCGCGGATCGTGCCGATGGTGGAGCGGCTGCGGGCGGCGGGGGCCGCGTACGACCTCGAAGGGGATGTCTACTTCTCGGTCGAGGCCGATCCGCACTTCGGGTCGGTGTCGGGGCTGGATGCCGCCGCGATGCGTCTGCTCTCGGCCGAGCGGGGCGGGGATCCCGACCGGGTCGGGAAGAAGAATCCGCTCGATCCGCTGCTGTGGCAGGCCGCGCGCGAAGGGGAGCCGTCGTGGGACGGGGCCTCGCTGGGGGATGGGCGGCCCGGGTGGCACATCGAGTGTGTGGTCATCGCGCTTGAGCATCTCGGGATGGGCTTCGATCTGCAGGGGGGCGGGTCGGATCTGGCGTTCCCGCACCATGAGATGGGGGCTTCGCATGCGCAGGCACTGACCGGGGAGTATCCGTACGCGAAGGCGTATGTGCATGCCGGGATGGTCGGGCTCGACGGCGAGAAGATGTCGAAGTCCAAGGGGAACTTGGTCTTTGTGTCGCAGCTGCGCCGGGATGGGGTGGAGCCGGCGGCGATTCGGCTGGCGCTGCTGTCGCGGCATTACCGGGCGGACTGGGAGTGGACGGCTTCGGTCCTGTCGGAGGCGGAGCGGCGGCTGGCCCGGTGGCGGGCGGCGGTGTCGCGGCCTGACGGGGCTCCTGCGGAGGGCTGCATCGAGGAGGTACGAGCGGCGCTGGCGGACGATCTGGATGCGCCTGCCGCGCTGGCGGCGGTCGACCGCTGGGCGGAGCTGCAGATCGAGGAGGGCGGCTCGGATCCGGGTGCGCCGGGACTGGTGTCGCGCGCGGTGGACGCGCTGCTTGGGGTCGCGCTTTAGGTGAGCCCACCCGCCCGCCCGTTGCTGTGTGCGATGGGTGGGCGGGTTGCGTTCGGGTCGTACGGAGGGCTGTGCCCGCCCGCCCGTTGCTCCCAACGGCAGGGGGTGGGCCCCGTTCCGGGAGAGGTGGGCGAGCGGCAGTTCACGCCCACCCGGCGTCCGAGGGCAAGCGCCGTCAGGCGCGGTGCCGCCTCAAGCCCACCCGGCGTCCGAGGGCGAGCGCCGTCAGGCGCGGTGCCGCCTCAAGCCCGTCCGGCGTTTGAGGACGAGCGCCGCAGGCGCGATTCCGCGCGGAGCGCGGCGTTGCACGCTGTCGCACGGAGGAACGGGCGGGTGGGTGGGGGCTACTCGTCCTCTTCCCCGCCGTCGTCCTTTTCCGACGAAGTCGGACCCGTGCCGGGGTCCCGGAAGTACGGGCCCGCCTGCCCCGGCCCCCCATCCCTCCGCCGCAAATACCGCTCGAATTCCCGAGCGATCGCCTCGCCGGAGGCCTCCGGCAGCTCCGCCGTATCCCGCGCCTCCTCCAGGGACTGCACGTACTCCTGGACCTCGCTGTCCTCCGCCGCCAGCTGGTCCACCCCCAGCTGCCACGCCCGCGCGTCCTCCGGGAGCTCGCCCAGCGGAATGCGGACGTCGATCAGGTCCTCCAGACGGTTCAGCAGCGCCAGCGTCGCCTTCGGGTTCGGCGGCTGCGATACGTAGTGCGGCACCGCCGCCCACAGCGACACCGTCGGCACCCCCGCGTGCGTGCACGCCTCCTGGAGCACACCCACGATGCCCGTCGGGCCTTCGTAGCGGGTCTCCTCCAGGTCCATCGTCTCCGCGAGATCCGCGTCCGAGGTCACGCCGCTCACCGGCACCGGCCGGGTGTGCGGCGTATCGCCGAGCAGGGCACCCAGGAGCACCACCATCTCCACGCCCAACTCGTGGGCGAAGCCGAGGAGCTCATTGCAGTACGAGCGCCAGCGCATGCTGGGCTCGATGCCGCGGACGAGCACGAGGTCGCGGGCCTTGCCCTTGCCGTTCGAGTCCTGGATGCGCGCGTACGACAGCCGTGTCGTCGGCCAGGTGATCTTCCGGACGCCGTCCTCGAGGAAGACCGTCGGACGATTCACCTGGAAGTCGTAGTAGTCCTCCGCATCAAGTGCGGCGAACACCTCTCCCTTGAACTCCCGGTCGAGGTGGCCAACGGCAGCCGACGCGGAGTCGCCCGCGTCGTTCCAGCCCTCGAAGGCGCAGATCATGACCGGGTCGACCAGCTCGGGAACCCCCTCCAGCTCGATCACCCAGTGCCTCCCTTTCCGTGCCCAAAACAGCCGCAGCGTGCGGCCCCAGCCTAGAGCCTTCCCCACCCCCGCCCGCATCCCCCGTGCACGCCTCTGGACGTTGACCCGGCACCGCGGATATACATCGGATGAATGTCAGGCCTCCGATGAATCCCCGGCCCCCACGAACCGGCCGGTCCGGCGGAACACCCGACCACCAAGGGGAAGTGAGCCACCCGATGAGAACCCTCCGAAGCACCGCCGCGGCGGGCTGCGCCGTGCTGCTGGCAGTGACGGCGCTGGCGGGCTGCAACCGCGGCAGCGACGACGGCAAGGGCGGCGGCGCGTCCGGCAAGGTCGGCATCGACATGCCGCGTACGGACAGCGACTTCTGGAACTCCTACCGCCAGTACATCGACAAGGGCGTGAAGGACGGCGTCGTATCGGCGCTGCCCGTCACCAACTCCCAGAACGACATCGGCAAGCTGGTCGCCAACGTCCAGACCTTCACCGACCAGGGCGCGAAGGCTGTTGTCATGGCCCCGCAGGACACGGGCGCCATCGCCTCCACCCTCGACCGCCTCGCGGACAAGGACGTCCCGGTGGTCAGCGTCGACACCCGCCCCGACAAGGGCGACGTCTACATGGTCGTACGCGCCAACAACAAGGCGTACGGCACCAAGGCCTGCGACTACCTCGGCAAGCAGCTGAAGGGGAAGGGGAAGGTCGTCGAATTCCAGGGCGACCTCGCCTCGATCAACGGGCGGGAGCGCTCGCAGGCGTTCAAGCAGTGCATGGACGAGAAGTACCCGGACATCAAGGTCTTCGAGCTCGCGACCGAGTGGAAGGGCGACGTCGCCTCCGCGAAGCTGCAGAGCGTCCTCGCCAAGGAGAAGACCATCGACGGCATCTACATGCAGGCGGGCGGCGTCTATCTGCAGCCGACCCTTTCGCTGCTGAAGCAGAAGAAGCTGCTCAAGCCGGCCGGCGAGGACGGCCACATCACGATCGTCTCGAACGACGGCATCCCGCAGGAGTTCGACGCCATCAAGAAGGGCCAGATCGACGCGACGGTCTCGCAGCCGGCCGACCTCTACGCGAAGTACGCGCTGTACTACGCCCAGCAGGCGCTCAAGGGCAAGGAGTTCAAGCCCGGCAAGACCGACCACGGATCGACCATCGTAAAGATCCCGAACGGCCTCGAGGACCAGCTGCCCGCACCACTCGTCACCAAGGACAACGTCGACGACCCGAAGCTCTGGGCCAACCAGCTCGAGAAGTAAGGCAGATGCTGACCATGCACGCAGCAGTACGGGCCGAAGGCGTCGTCAAACGCTTCGGCCCGACCACCGCCCTCGACGGCGTGGACCTCACCGTGCGCCCCGGCGAGGCCCACGCCCTCGTCGGCCGCAACGGCGCGGGCAAGTCCACGCTCGTCTCCGTACTGACGGGGATGGCCCGCCCCGACGCGGGCTCCGTCACCTTCGGCGGCGAGCCCGCCCCGCCGTACGGCGACACCTCCGCCTGGCGGGCGAAGGCCGCCTGCGTCTACCAGAAGTCGATGATCGTCCCGGATCTGACGGTCGCCGAGAACCTGTATCTGGGGCGCTTCCCCGGCACCGGCCCCATCCGCTGGCGCGAGCTGCGCGCCCGCGCGCAGGCGCTGCTCGCCGAGTACGGCGTGGCGGTCGAGCCGGGCGAGCGGGCCAAGGATCTCGGTGTCGAACAGCGGCAGTTCGTGGAGATCGCGCGGGCGCTGTCCTTCGGCGCCCGCCTGATCATCCTCGACGAGCCGACGGCCCGCCTCGACGCCGGCGGCATCGACCGGCTCTTCGCAAAGCTGCGGGAGCTGCAGGACCAGGGCGTGGCGTTCCTGTTCATCTCCCACCACCTCCAGGAGGTCTACGAGCTCTGCGACACCGTCACCGTCTATCGCGACGCGCGGCACATCGTCACGGCGCCGGTCGCCGACCTGCCGAAGGCGGAGCTGGTGGCGGCCATGACCGGCGAGGGCGCGGTGGCCGACGGGGCGGCGGCGGGCGTCGGCCCGCAGGGCGGCCCGTCTCCGGCGGAACTCGAGCCGGTGCTGCGCACGGAGTCGCTGGCGCTGGCGGGTTCGTACGACCCGATCGACCTCGCGGTACGCCCGGGCGAGGTGCTCGGCCTCGCGGGCGCCGCCGCCAGCGGCAACACCGCCATCGGCGAGACGCTCGTCGGCATGCGGGCGCCGGACGGCGGCCGGATCAGCGTGCGGGGGAGCGACGTCCGCACCGGAAGCGTGCCGCATGCGCTGGAGGCCGGCATCGGTTACGTACCGGAGGACCGGCATCGGCAGGGGCTCGTACTCACGCGCAGCGTCGCCGAGAACGCGACGCTCACGGTGGCCGATCAGCTCGGGCCGTACGGGACCGTGCTGCCGTCGCGTACACGGGAATTCGCGCAGGGGATGATCGACTCGCTGGATATCAAGACCTCCGGGCCCGGCCAGGAGGTGTCCGGTCTGTCGGGCGGCAACCAGCAGAAGGTCGTGATCGCGCGGGCGCTCGCGCGCGATCCGGGGGTGCTGGTCGCGATCCGGCCGACCGCGGGGGTCGATGTGAAGTCCAAGGACGCGCTGCTGGGCGTGGTGCGACGGGTGGCCGATTCCGGCGCCGCCGCCGTCATCGTCTCCGACGAGCTGGACGACCTGCGGGTGTGCGACCGGGTGCTGGCGCTGTTCCACGGGCGGACGGTGGCGGAATTCGGGAGTGGCTGGAGCGACCGGGAGCTGGTCGCGGCGATGGAAGGCTTCGAGCCCGGCGGTGCGCCCGGCGGTGCGCGCGGCGCTCAGTCCGGAAAGACGGAGGACTCATGACCGAGACGGCGGACCGCGTGCAGAAGGAGACGGCGGCGAACACGACCGGGCCGCAACTCCGCGTCGCCGGCATGCACTTTGATGTGGACTTCGCGCGCTGGCGAGATTTCTCGCTGGTGCCGGTCATCTTTGTGCTGGGTGTCATCGGTTTCATTGTTTCGCCGGCATTCCTGACCTCGGACAACCTGATCGGGGTGGTGCAGCAGTCCACGGAGCTGGGGCTGCTGGTGCTGGGGGAGGCGCTGATCCTGATCAGCGGGCGGATGGACCTGTCGCTGGAGTCGACGATCGGCGTCGCTCCCGTGATCGCACTGTGGCTGGTGCTGCCGGCGAGTGGGCGTTTCACGGGCCTTGAGCTGCTGCCTTCGTGGATGTCGGTGCCTGTGTGCCTGGCGGTGGGTGGGCTGATCGGGCTCTTGAATGGCTTCTTGATCTTGAAGCTGCGGGTGAATGGCTTTATCGCGACGCTTGGCATGCTCACGATGCTGCGGGGGCTGCATGTGGGCATCTCCGAGGGGCAGTCGATCGTTACGGTGCCGGATTCGTTCGCGTATCTGGGGCGTGCTGATTGGCTCGGGGCGCCGGCGGCTGTGTGGCTGTGTCTGGGGTTGTTCGCCATCGGCGGTGTCGTGCTCGGGTATTTCCGGCACGGGCGGTCGCTCTATGCGATCGGGGGTAATCCGGAGGCTGCGCGGGCAGCGGGCATTCGCGTGGATCGGATTACGTGGGTCGTGCTGTGCGTGGGCGGCATGCTCGCCGCCTTTGCTGGGGTGCTCTATACCGGGCACTACGGGTCGGTGTCGGCCAATCAGGGCAACGGGTGGATCTTCCAGGTCTTCGCTGCGGCTGTGATCGGCGGGATCAGCTTGCGGGGTGGTCGGGGGACGCTGTTCGGTGCGCTTACCGGTGTGCTCACGTTGCAGTTGGTGATCAACGTGATGACGTTGGGTGGGGTGCCTGCGCTTTGGACGCAGTTCATTAACGGGGCGATCATCATTGTGGCGTTGGTGATCTCGCGGTTTGCGAGTGGGGAGAAGCAGGACTGACGGTCTGGGGTGGGGTGGCCTGGCCTGGCCAGGGGTGGTCTGGTCTGGCCTGGGGTGCGGAGGGCTTGGCATCGGATGGTGACGGCCGCGATGCCGTCTTCCGTCGGGGGCGGTGCGAGAAACGGATGGCCTCCTGCGTGGGGAGGCGGGGCGCGTTGGGCTGCCGGGTGGCGGTGTTGGGGGAGGGGGCGCGTGCCTTTGTCGGGGGCGTGCGAGGGGTTGGCGTGCGCTCTTTTTCGTGTGGGTGTGTCTGGGGGCCTGGTGCCTAGGTACGGTGCCTGCCCTCGGGGGGTGCTGCTGGCCAGACCCTCCGCTGTAGGCCCTTAGGTACCCCGGCCCCCGACACACCCACACGAAAAAGAGCGCACGAACGGTGTTCGTGCGCCCCGCCCCAGAGCCGTACGCCCCCTCCCCGTCTTGCAGGCTGTACGCACCCTCCCCGCCCTTGGCTCCGCCGCCTTCCTTCCCGCCCTCGGCTCCGCCGCCCGGCAGCCCAACGTGCCCCGCCTCCCCACTCCCACGCAGGAGGCCATCCGTTTCTCGCACCGAGCTCAAGCGCACGACGGCGGCGCGGCCGTCACTATCCGATGCCAAGCCCCCCGGCCCACCGAACAACCGCACGCAGCGGCTACCGCTAAAGCGTGCGCTTAAGCCACAGCTCCACACCCGCGATATGCACCGTCGACCAAGACCGCGCAGCCTCCGCATCCCCAGCCCGCAGCGCCGCCAAGATCGCCCGATGCTCCGTGAGCGTCCTGCTCACCGCATCCTCCTGCGTCAGGCCGCGCCAGATGCGCGCACGCGCTGTCGGGCCCGACAACCCGTCCAGCAGTGACGACAGCACCGAATTCCCCGACGACCGGACGATCCGCCGGTGGAATTCCAGGTCGCAGGCGACCAGATCCTCCACCGACGGCGCCGGGCCCAGCTCCTCCAGCTCTGCCTCCAGGGCGTCCAGCTCCGCCGTATCAATCCGTGCGCTGGCAAGCGCAGTGGCCGCCGGCTCCAGGATGCGGCGGACGGCCAGGAGTTCCAGGACGGTGTCGTCGCGGTGGAAGTCGACGACGAAGCCCAGGGCTTCCAGCAGGAGCTGGGAGTCGAGGCTGGTGACGTACGTGCCGTCGCCCTGGCGCACGTCGAGGATCCGCATCAGGGCCAGCGCCCGTACCGCTTCGCGCAGCGAATTGCGCGAGAGGCCCAGGTCAGCGGCGAGCTCGGCCTCTTTCGGGAGCCGGTCGCCGGGGCGCAGCGCGCCGGAGACGATCATTCCCTTGATCTTCTCGATCGCCTCATCGGTGACCGCCATGTGCACCCTCCCAGTCCGGTCCCCTCGGACGCCGCCAGACGCTTCTCAGACATCCGATAGACATCCGAGGTCTGCCGCACATTATGGGGTAAGACTGAGGGGAGAGGCGCCCCCGTGGCGCCTCTCCCCTCAGCAGTTTCTGCGGCTCAGCCCAGGACTGAGCCCAGGACTCAGCCCTGGTGGCGGGCCGCCAGCAGCTTCTCGACGCCGTCGCGGACCTCGTCCGTGTCGAGCCCGCGGATGGTCAGCGTCGTACGGCGGCGCAGCACGTCGTCGACCGTCTCCGCCCACTCGTGGTCGCGGGCGTACACCACCTGCGCCCAGATCTCCGGCCCATCCGGGTGGATGCGCTCGCCCAGCGCCGGGTTCTCGTTGACCAGACGGGCGATGTCGAACGACAGCGAGCCGTAGTGCGTGGCGAGGTGCCGCGCCGTGAGCGGGTCCATACGGGCGCCCGGGTCGCGGTCGACCAGCAGCCGGTGCGCCACCGCGTTCGGGTTCGCGATGCCGGGCAGCGGAGTGCGGCGGACCAGGGACTTCACCGGCTCCATGTCGTCGGCGAGGAGGCTGCCGGGGAGGTGGGCGAGCTTGTTCATGACGACGCGGCCGATGTGGCGGTACGTCGTCCACTTGCCGCCCGCGACCGAGAGCATGCCGCCGGCGCCCTCCGTCACGACCGTCTCCCGCTTGGCCTTTTCGACGCCGCCCGGCCCGCCCGGCAGCACGCGCAGGCCCGCGAAGGCGTACGTCATGAGCGAGCGGTCCAGGTCCTCGTCGCGTACCGAGAAGGCGGCTTCATCCAGGATCTGCTGGATGTCCTTCTCCTCGGCGCGGACATCGGCCGGGTCACCGTCGTACACCTCATCGGTGGTGCCCAGCAGCAGCTGGTCCTCCCAAGGCAGCGCGAAGGTGATGCGGAACTTGTCGATCGGGGTGGCCATCGCGGCCTTCCACGGCGACTTGCGCTTGAGGACGATGTGCGCGCCCTTCGACAGCCGGATCGACGGGGCCGCGTTGGCGGACTCCATCTTGCGCAGGTGGTCGACCCACGGCCCGGTTGCGTTGAGCACGACGCGGGCGTTCACGCCGAACTCGGTGCCGTCCATGCGGTCCTTGAGCTCGGCGCCGGAGACCTTGCCGTCGGTGAAGCGGAGCCCGGTGACCTCGGCGTGGTTGAGGACCACGGCACCCGACTCGACCGCCGCGCGGACCGTCATCACGGCCATACGCGAGTCGTTCATCTGGTGGTCGTGGTAGACCGCCACGGCCTTCAGGCCGTCGGTCCGCAGCGCCGGGTTCGCAGCCTGCGCCTTCGAAGGCGACAGCACATGGCCCACACCATCACCGAAGGCCGACAGCGCCGAGTACGCGAAGACGCCCGCGCCCAGCTTGGCGGCGCCGACCGGGCCGCCCTTGTAGACGGGGAGGTAGAAGGTAAGGGGGTTGACCAGGTGCGGGGCCACGTCCTTGGCCAGCACCCGGCGCTCATGGTGGTTCTCCGCGACCAGCTTGACGGACCCGGTCTGCAGGTAGCGCAGGCCGCCGTGGACGAGCTTGGAGGAGGCGGAGGAGGTGGCGCCGGCGAAGTCGCCGGCGTCCACCATCGCCACCCGCAGACCCGACTGCGCGGCATGCCAGGCGACAGAGGTGCCCAGGATTCCGCCGCCGATGACCAGGAGGTCGTACGTCGCACGCGACAGCAGCTCTCTGGTTTCGGCGCGGCCCTGGTTAGGACCGGCAGCCGGGTGCGTCCCTAGGGCAGGGACGGTGCTCTGCGGGGTGCTCATGTCGAACTACTCCTTGCTGTCTTCTTCGATCCAGCCCATGGTCCGCTCGACGGCCTTGAGCCAGCTCTTGTATTCGCGCTTGCGGGTGTCGTCGTCCATCTGCGGCGTCCAC
This sequence comes from Streptomyces boninensis, assembly GCF_048572725.1. NCBI lineage: Bacteria > Bacillati > Actinomycetota > Actinomycetes > Kitasatosporales > Streptomycetaceae > Streptomyces > Streptomyces boninensis. The sequence goes on along the minus strand of NZ_CP183837.1, from coordinate 1,479,475 downwards.
TCCGCGGCCCGGCGCCAGTTGGCGCGCAGCGCGTCGGTGTCCGGCCAGAAGCCGACGGCGAGGCCGGCGGCGTAGGCCGCGCCGAGGCAGGTGGTCTCGGCGACCAGGGGGCGCACCACGGGGGCGTCCAGGAAGTCCGAGAGGTTCTGCATCAGCAGGTTGTTGGAGGTCATGCCGCCGTCGACCTTGAGGGCCGTCAGCTCGACGCCGGAGTCCTTCGTCATGGCGTCGACGATCTCGCGGGTCTGCCAGGCCGTGGCCTCCAGCACCGCGCGGGCGAGGTGCGCCTTGGTGACGTAGCGCGTGAGACCCGCGATGACGCCGCGGGCGTCGTCCCGCCAGTACGGGGCGAAGAGGCCCGAGAACGCCGGGACGAAGTACGCGCCGCCGTTGTCCTCGACGGACAGCGCGAGGGTCTCGATCTCGGCAGCCGTCGAGATGAGGCCCATCTGGTCGCGCATCCACTGCACCAGCGAGCCGGTGACGGCGATGGCGCCCTCGAGGGCGTAGACCGGCTTGTTGTCGCCGATCTGGTAGCCGACGGTGGTGAGGAGGCCGTTGTACGAGTTGACCGGCTCGTCGCCGGTGTTCATCAGCAGGAAGGTGCCGGTGCCGTACGTGGACTTGGCCTCGCCCTCCGCGTAACAGGTCTGGCCGAAGAGGGCCGCCTGCTGGTCGCCGAGCGCCGAGGCGACCGGGACGCCCTGCAGGGAGCCGGAGGTGGCCTCGCCGTAGACCTCGGCGGAGGAGCGGATCTCGGGGAGCACCGCGGCCGGCACGCCGATGGAGGCGAGGATCTTCTCGTCCCACGCCATGGTGTGCAGGTTCATCAGGAGGGTGCGGGAGGCGTTGGTGACGTCGGTGACGTGCACGCCGCCGTTGACGCCGCCGGTCAGGTTCCAGATGACCCAGGAGTCCATGGTGCCGAAGAGGATGTCACCGGCCTCGGCGCGCTCGCGCAGGCCGTCGACGTTGTCCAGCAGCCAGCGGATCTTCGGGCCCGCGAAGTACGACGCCAGCGGCAGGCCGGTCTCGCGGCGGAAGCGGTCCTGGCCGACATTGCGGCCCAGCTCGCGGCAGAGCTCGGCGGTGCGGGTGTCCTGCCAGACGATGGCGTTGTGCACCGGCTCGCCGGTGTTCTTGTCCCAGAGCAGGGTGGTCTCGCGCTGGTTGGTGATGCCGATGGCCTTCACGTCGGCGGAGGTGATGCCCGCCTTGCTGACGGCGCCGTCGACGACCTCCTGGACGTTGGTCCAGATCTCCTTGGCGTCGTGCTCGACCCATCCCGGCTTCGGGAAGATCTGCTCGTGCTCCTTCTGGTCGACGGCGACGATGCGGCCGTCCTTGTCGAAGACGATGCAGCGGGAAGAGGTGGTGCCCTGGTCGATCGCGGCAATGAAGGGGCCTGCGGTGTGTGCGTCGGTCACTGTTTCTCCGAAACGTCGTTGTGTCGGGTGCTTAGCCGTATCTCTGCCGCGATCAGGCGAACGCGAGCTGGTAGATGCCGCCCGCGAGCAGGCCGCCGATAAGCGGCCCGGCGACCGGGATCCAGGCGTACGACCAGTCGGAGCCGCCCTTGTTCGGCAGCGGCAGCAGCGAGTGCACGATGCGCGGGCCGAGGTCGCGGACCGGGTTGATGGCGTAGCCGGTCGGGCCGCCGAGCGAGAGGCCGATGGAGACCACGACGAAGGCGGTGATCAGGGCGCCGATGACGCCGAGGCCCTTGCCGTCGGCCGACAGGCCCTGGGTGAGGATGGCGAGCACCAGGACGATGGTGGCGATGATTTCCGTGGCGAGGTTCTGCCAGGTGTTACGGATCTCCGGGCCGGTGGAGAAGACGCCGAGCACGGGGCCCGCGCCCTTCTCCTGGGCCTCCACGGCCTTGAGGTCCTGGGCGCCCGGGCCGCCGACGACCTCGCGGTCGGTGAGGTGGGCGAGGAACTGGCCGTAGTAGGCGATCCAGACCAGCACGGCACCGATCATGGCGCCGATGATCTGGCCGAGGAAGTAGAGCGGGACGTCGCTCCAGTCGTCATCCTTGATGGCGATGCCGACGGTGACGGCCGGGTTCAGGTGGGCGCCGGAGACCGGACCCGAGATGTAGGCGGCGGTCATGACCGCGAAACCCCAGCCGAGCGCGATGGCGACCCAGCCGGCCTCGAAGGCCTTGGACTTTTTGAACGTAACCGCGGCGCACACGCCGCCACCGAGGAGGATCAGCACCGCAGTGCCGATGATCTCGCCAGTGAGAATGTCGGAGCTGGACACCCGCGACTCCTTTGTCTGTCAGATCCAGATGAGTGATATCCGGTCCGCGGACGTCCATCCTACGACTAATGTCGTCAGGCGTTCGACAATGCCGACCGTCGAACGGCAGTTTTCCCCGCTGTAACCGGTGCGTCAAGAGGTGTGTGAGAGGTAACTCACTCGTGAAGATCCACTAGAACCGGTCGGCGCCCAGATCCCTGGCAACGGCGCGCGCACAGTCCCGTACGGCGGCCACCAGATCGGCCCTGAGCTCGCCTTCTGAGCACACGCGTTCCACCGCTCCGGTGAGCCCGACGGCCCCCACCGGCATCCGCCGGCGGTCGTGGATCGGCGCCGCGATCGACGCGACGCCGTCCCACGTCTCCTCCACATCGCCGCCCCAGCCGCGGGCCCGGGTCAGGTTCAGCTCCTGCTCGAAATCCGCCGCTTCGGTGAGCGTGCGCGAGGTCAGCGGCTCCATGCCGACGTCGAGCGCCTCGGCGTGCGCCACCGGGTCGTACGCGGCGAGCACCTTGCCGAGCGCCGTGCAGTGCAGCGGCCGCATGGCCCCTATTTCCAGCACCTGCCGGCTGTCGTCGGGGCGGAAGACGTGGTGCACGATCAGCACGCCCTGCTGGTGCAGCACCCCGAGGAAGACCGCCTCGCCGCTGGAGCGAGCCAGGTCGTCGGTCCAGGGCAGTGCGCGGGCGCGCAGCTCGTGCACGTCGAGGTAGCTGTTGCCCAGGCGCAGCAGCTCGGCGCCCAGCTGGTAGCGGCCGGAGGCCGGCTCCTGCTCCACGAAGCCCTCCTGCTGCAGGGTGCGCAGCAGACCGTGGGCGGTCCCTTTGGCGAGGTCGAGCGCGGAGGCGATCTCGGACAGGCCGAGCCGCCGCTCGCCTCCCGCGAGCAGCCGCAGCACCGCAGCCGCCCGCTCAAGCGACTGGATGGAACGTGCCATCGGTGGAAGCCCTCCCGTGCTCTCAGTACCGGTCGGCAATGCCAAACACTAGCGGGCATTGCCGCCCATGGCGCGCCCGGGAGCAAAACCCGTGCGCTACCCGTCACAGGCGCCGAGTACGCTGGCCGGGTGCGTCGCCCCGCGTGCGGGCCGCGCATAGCCGACAGCCGTCGCACTCCAGGGAGACTCTCCATGGCTTCGCAGCCGACCGTGCCCACGCCAGCCGCCACCGCAGAAGGCGCCCAGCAGGCCCGCGCCACCGCCCTCCGCGAGGCCTTGGCCTCCCGCGTCGTCGTCGCCGACGGCGCCATGGGCACGATGCTCCAGGCGCAGGACCCCACGCTGGAGGACTTCCAGCAGCTGGAGGGGTGCAACGAAGTCCTGAACGCCACCCGCCCGGACATCGTCCGCTCGGTGCACGAGGAGTACTTCGCCGCGGGAGTGGACTGCGTCGGCACCAACACCTTCGGCGCCAACTACTCCGCCCTCGCCGAGTACGACATCGAGCACCGCATCTACGAGCTGTCCGAGTCCGGCGTGCGCATCGCCCGCGAGGCCGCCGACGGCTTTACGGCCAAGGACGGCCGGCTGCGCTGGGTGCTGGGCTCCATGGGCCCCGGCACCAAGCTGCCGACCTTGGGCCACGCCCCGTACACCACCCTCAGGGACGCCTACCAACAGAACGCCGAAGGCATGATCGCCGGCGGCACTGACGCGCTGCTGGTGGAGACCACGCAGGACCTGCTGCAGACGAAGGCCGCCGTGCTGGGCGCCCGGCGCGCGCTGACCGCGACCGGTGCGGATCTGCCGCTGATCGTCTCGGTGACGGTGGAGACGACGGGGACGATGCTGCTCGGCTCGGAGATCGGGGCGGCGCTGACGGCGCTGGAGCCGCTGGGCATCGACCTGATCGGCATGAACTGCGCTACCGGGCCCGCCGAGATGAGCGAGCACCTGCGGTATCTGGCGCGGCATGCGCGGATTCCGCTGACCTGTATGCCGAATGCGGGTCTGCCGGTGCTTGGCAAGGACGGCGCGCACTATCCGCTGACGGCGCGGGAGCTGGCTGACGCGCATGAGTCGTTTGTCAATGAGTACGGGCTGTCGCTGGTCGGCGGTTGCTGCGGTACTACGCCGGAGCATCTGCGGCAGGTCGTGGAGCGGGTCCGCGATCTCAGCCCGGTCGATCGGGAGCCGCAGCCGGAGGCCGGTGCCGCGTCGCTCTATCAGACGGTGCCTTTCCGCCAGGACACCTCGTATCTGGCGATCGGGGAGCGGACGAACGCGAACGGGTCGAAGAAGTTCCGTGAGGCCATGCTGGAGGGCCGCTGGGACGACTGTGTGGAGATGGCGCGCGATCAGATCCGCGAGGGCGCGCACATGCTGGACCTGTGCGTCGACTATGTCGGTCGCGATGGCGTAGAGGACATGAACGAGCTGGCAGGGCGCTTCGCCACCGCCTCGACGCTGCCGATCGTGCTGGACTCCACCGAGGTGCCGGTGATCCAGGCCGGGCTGGAGAAGCTCGGCGGCCGGGCCGTCATCAACTCGGTCAACTACGAGGATGGGGACGGCCCCGACTCGCGCTTCGCGAAGGTCACCAAGCTGGCGCAGGAGCACGGCGCCGCGCTGATCGCTTTGACCATCGATGAGGAGGGGCAGGCCCGTACGGTCGAGCACAAGGTCGCCATTGCCCAGCGGCTGATCGCGGACCTGACCGGGAACTGGGGCATCAACGAGTCCGACATCCTCATCGACTGCCTGACGTTCACGATCTGCACGGGCCAGGAGGAGTCCCGTAAGGACGGCATCGCGACGATCGAGGCGATCCGGCAGCTGAAGAAGCGGCACCCGGACGTGCAGACCACTCTCGGCCTGTCGAACATCTCCTTCGGCCTGAACCCGGCCGCCCGCATCGTGCTGAACTCCGTGTTCCTGGACGAGTGCGTCAAGGCTGGCCTGGACTCGGCGATCGTGCACGCCTCGAAGATCCTGCCGATCGCGCGTTTCGATGAGGAGCAGGTGACCGCCGCCCTCGACCTGATCTACGACCGGCGCAGCGAGGGCTACGACCCGCTGCAGAAGCTGATGGAGCTGTTCGAGGGCGCCACCGCCAAGTCGCTGCGGGCCTCGAAGGCGGAGGAGCTGGCCGCGCTGCCGCTGGACGAGCGGTTGCAGCGCAGGATCATCGACGGCGAGAAGAACGGCCTCGAAGCCGACCTCGACGAGGCCCTGGCCGAGCGGGCGGCGCTGGACATTGTCAACGACACGCTGCTGGCCGGGATGAAGGTGGTCGGTGAGCTGTTCGGTTCCGGGCAGATGCAGCTGCCGTTCGTGCTGCAGTCCGCCGAGGTGATGAAGACCGCCGTCGCGTACCTCGAGCCGCACATGGAGAAGATCGAGGGCGACGAGGGCAAGGGCACGATCGTGCTGGCCACGGTCCGCGGCGACGTCCACGACATCGGCAAGAACCTGGTCGACATCATCCTGTCCAACAACGGCTACAACGTCGTCAACCTCGGCATCAAGCAGCCGGTGAGCGCGATCCTGGACGCCGCGGCCGAGCACCGGGCGGATGTGATCGGCATGTCCGGGCTGCTGGTGAAGTCCACGGTGATCATGAAGGAGAACCTGGAGGAGCTCAACCAGCGCAAGCTGGCTGCCGACTTCCCGGTCATCCTCGGTGGGGCGGCGCTGACCCGCGCGTACGTGGAGCAGGACCTGCACGAGATCTACGAGGGCGAGGTCCGCTACGCGCGCGATGCCTTCGAGGGGCTGCGGCTGATGGACGCGCTGATCGCCGTCAAGCGCGGCGTGCCCGGCGCGGTGCTGCCGGAGCTGAAGCAGCGGCGGGTGCCGAAGAAGGCGACCGCTGCGGTGCCGGCGGCCGGCGAGGACGAGGGCCCGGTCCGCTCGGATGTCGCGGTCGACAACCCGGTCCCGGAGCCGCCGTTCTGGGGCACCCGGGTCTCCAAGGGCATCCAGCTCAAGGAGTACGCGTCCTGGCTGGACGAGGGCGCGCTGTTCAAGGGCCAGTGGGGGCTGAAGGAGAACCGCAAGGGCGACGGCCCCTCGTATCAGGAACTGGTGGAGACCGAGGGACGGCCGCGGCTCCGCGCTCTGCTGGACGAGCTGCACACCAAGAACCTGCTCGAGGCCGGGGTCGTACACGGCTACTTCCCCTGCGTCTCCAAGGGCGAGGACCTGATCGTCCTGCACGAGGACGGCTCGGAGCGCACCCGCTTCACCTTCCCGCGCCAGCGCCGCGGCCGCCGCCTGTGCCTGGCGGACTTCTTCCGCCCCGAGGACTCGGGGGAGACGGATGTGATCGGCTTCCAGGTCGTCACGGTCGGCTCCCGGATCGGCGAGGAGACCGCGAAGCTCTTCGAGTCGAACTCGTACCGCGACTACCTGGAGCTGCACGGCCTGTCCGTCCAGCTGGCGGAGGCCCTCGCGGAGTACTGGCACGCCCGCGTCCGCGCCGAGCTCGGCTTCGCGGGGGAGGACCCGGCGGAGATGGCGGGCATGTTCGACCTGAAGTACCGAGGCGCCCGCTTCTCACTGGGCTACGGCGCCTGCCCCGACCTGGAGGACCGCGCCAAGATCGCCGCACTGCTGGAGCCGGAGCGCATCGGCGTAAAGCTGAGCGAGGAGTTCCAGCTCCACCCGGAGCAGTCGACGGACGCCATCGTCATCCACCACCCGGAAGCGAAGTACTTCAACGCCCGCTGACCGTGCCCACCCACCCGCCCGTTGCTGTGTGAGAGCAACGGGCGGGTGGGTACCACATCTCACACGGCGCTCCCCGAGCGCCCGTCGTACACTTGTCGGTCCAGTATCAGGCCGGTCGCCCCAGGCGACCGGCCTTCGCGCCCCTTGTGGGAGGTGGACGGATGACAAGCAGCATCCCGGCGGTCGACACCCGTTCGGCGGCAGGCGCAGGACTTGAGGCCGTGCTGCTGGACATGGACGGCACCCTCGTCGACACCGAGGGCTTCTGGTGGGACGCCGAGTCCGAGGTCTTCGCCGACCTCGGCTACGTGCTCGGCGACGAGCATCGCGAGGTCGTCGTCGGCGGCCCTATGTCGCGCAGCGCCGCGTACCTCATCGAGGCCACCGGTGCCGACATCGCCCTGCCCGAGCTGACGGTCCTGCTCAACGACAGGTTCGAGCACCGCATCGGCCGCGGCGTAGAGCTGATGCCCGGCGCCCGCCGGCTGCTGAAGGAGCTCACCGCGCACGGCATCCCCACCGCGCTGGTCTCCGCCTCGCACCGCCGCATCATCGACCGGATGCTGCACTCCCTCGGCGCCGAGAACTTCCGCCTCACCGTCGCCGGCGACGACGCCGGCCTTACCCGTACGAAGCCGCACCCCGACCCGTACCTGATGGCCGCCGCCGGACTCGGCGTGGATCCGGCCCGCTGCGCCGTGGTGGAGGACACCGTGACCGGCGTCGCGGCCGCCGAGGCCGCCGGGTGCCGGGTGGTCGCGGTGCCGTCCGTGGTGCCGATCGAGCCGGCCGCCGGGCGGCATGTCGTGCGTTCCCTCGAAGAAGTCGATCTGCCTTTTCTGCGCTCCGTGATCAAGCACATGCACTGAGAATTCACCGGCCCCGCCGACACCGCTTCCGCACCGCTTCAACAATTAGTCGTAGGCCGCCGGAAGGCCGCCGGATGGCTGAATTCCGGCCCTCTGGCACCTTGTTGACAAAGTGAGCTTCGTCACTTGCGAAGGGGTCGACAGGCGTGGTCGGCTATGCTCCTGCGCCGCGCGCGAGGGTGCTGGAGCCTGCCTTGTGTCCCGTTTGGTCCCATCCGCGAGGATGATTCCGCGGGTGGGATATCGCAGCGCTATCGCGTGTATTCGGGGAGTGATTTCCTCCAAGTTCACTGCGGCGTATTGCGCCTTCAGAGGCGCACTAAGGTCTGCGGGGAACTTGATGAGGGAGAAAGCCGACGATGATCCGTAAGACGCTGGTGGTGCCCGCTGCACTGATCGGACTTCTTGCCCCTGTGCTCGCCGCATGCGGCGACGACAGCGGCTCCGACAGCGAGGGCGACGCCATCCGCGTGGGCACCACGGACGGCCTGCAGGTGTCCAAGGAAGCGCCCGCGCCGCTGGACCCGGTCGCGGCGTACGACATCAACACCTGGAACGTGCTGCAGAACACCTTCCAGACGCTGATGCGGATGCCCCGCACCGGTACGGAGCCGGAGCCGGACGCGGCGCAGAGCTGCGAGTTCAGCGACAAGGAGAGCGCGCAGTACCGCTGCACCCTGCGCGACGGGCTGAAGTTCTCGAACGGGCACGACCTCACCTCCGAGGACGTGAAGTTCTCCTTCGACCGGATGCTCGGCATCCACTACGAGAACGGCCCGTACGGCCTGCTCACCAACATCGACAAGGTCGAGACCCCCGGCGAGAAGGAGGTCGTCTTCCACCTGAAGTCCCCGGACGCCACCTTCCCGTCGAAGCTCGCCACCGCCGCGGCAGCCATCGTCGACAAGGATGAATATCCGGCCAAGGGCCTCTACAAGGGCCTGAAGATCGTCGGCTCCGGCCCGTACGCCCTCGACGTGCAGACCAAGGACGGCCAGGCCGTGAAGTCGGTCTACACCCGTAACAAGCACTACAAGGGCGCCCTGAAGATCCAGAACGACAAGGTCGAGGTCAGCTACTACAAGACCGGCGTCGCGATGGAGAAGGCCCTCAAGGGCGACCGCATCGACCTGATGAGCCGCAGCCTCAGCCCCGACCAGGTCACCCGGCTGCGGGTGCGCGCGCCGAAGAACATCAAGTTCGTCGAGCAGGGCGGCCAGGAAATCCGCTACCTCGGCTTCAACACCAACGACCCCGCGGTGAAGAACAAGGCGGTCCGCCGCGCCATCGCGCAGGTCGTCGACCGCGACCAGCTCACCCGCGAGGTCTACCAGCGCACCGCCGAGTCGCTGTACTCCCTCGTCCCGCGCGGCATGGGCGGTCACTCCACCGCCTTCTACGACGTGTACAACGACCCGGACCCGAAGAAGGCCCGCGACATCCTCCGCGGCGCCGGGATCACCAAGCCGGTCAAGATCACCCTGCACTACACGACCGACCACTACGGCACGGCGACCAAGCAGGAGTTCGAGGCGCTGAAGAAGCAGCTCAACGACTCCGGGCTGTTCGACGCCAAGGCCGAGGGCGCGCCGTGGAGCAAGTACAACCCGGCGGCCAAGCGCGGGGACTACGCCGTCTACGGCATGGGCTGGTTCCCCGACTTCGCCGACCCCGACAACTACTCGGCCCCGTTCTTCGGCAAGGACAACTTCATGGGTGCGGGCGCTCCGTACCGCAACTCGACCATCGACAGCCTGATCTCCAGAACCCGCCAGCAGGAGCAGCGGGAGCGCACCACCAAGGACTTCGAGAAGGTCCAGGAGATCATGGCCGCCGACGTGCCGATCCTGCCGCTCTGGCAGGGCAAGCAGTACGTCGCTGCCCGCGACAACATCACCGGCGTTGAGTGGGCACTGAACGCGTCGTCGACGCTGCAGATGTGGGAACTCCGCCGCGGCATCGGTGAGTGACGCCGGCCCCGACCGGGCCGGTGGGACACGACAACACGCAAGGGGAAACACGCACGTGATCAAACGTTTGCCGCGCCTCGCCGCCCCCGCCGGCGCGACACTCGCGATAGCACTGCTCGCCACCGGCTGCGGCTCCGACTCCGGCGCGGCCGCCGGATCCGGCGACAAGGTCGTCATGGGAATGACCGACGAGATCACCGCCATCGACCCGGCCTCCGGCTACGACGTCGGCTCCTGGCTGGTGTTCAACAACGTCTTCCAGTCGCTGCTCAGCTTCCCCAGCGGCGGCACCGAGCCGCGCCCGGAGGCCGCCAAGTCCTGCAACTTCGAGGGCTCCGGCAGCAAGGTCTTCACCTGCAAGCTCAGGGACGGCCTGAAGTTCTCCAACGGCAACGAGCTCACCTCGAAGGACGTCAAGTACTCCTTCGACCGCACGCTGCGCATCCAGGACGAGGGCGGCCCCGCGGTGGCCATGCTCGCGTCCATCGGCAAGGTGGAGACGCCGGACAAGAAGACCGTCACCTTCAAGCTGAAGTACGCCGACGCCACCTTCCCCATGAAGATCGCGTCCGGTGCGGGCTCCATCGTCGACCACACCGAATACCCGGCCGACAAGCTCCGCAAGGACGGCAAGGCCGTCGGCTCCGGCGTCTACAAGCTCGACAAGTACGGCAAGAGCGAGGCCGTCTTCTCGGTCAACCCGGACTACAAGGGCACCGCCGAGGTGCGTAACTCCGGCATGACGCTGAAGCTCTTCCACAACGACACCGGCAAGCTGAAGAGCGCCCTGGAGAGCGGCGACCTCGACCTGGCCTACCGCGGCCTGGCCATGAAGGACATCGCCGACCTGCAGGCCAAGCAGCTCGGCGGCGACGGCGACCAGAAGATCAACGTCGTCGAGGGCACGGGCGCCGAGGTCCAGCACCTCGTCTTCAACATGGACGACCCGGTCGGCGGCGACCCGGCCGTCCGCAAGGCCATGGCGTACCTCATCGACCGCAGCGCCCTCGTCCGTGACGTCTACGAGCGCACCGCCGAGCCGCTGTACTCGATCGTCCCGGCGGGTGTGGCCGGGCACAACACCGCGTTCTACGACACGTACGGCGGCCGCCCCGACGTCGCCAAGGCCAAGCAGGCGCTGCGGGCCGGCGGGCGCGAAGGCAAGGTCAAGGTCACCCTGTACGCCCCGCCGGAGCGCTTCGGCCCCGGCACCGTGCCGTCGTTCAAGCTGATCGCCAAGCAGCTCAACGCCAGCGGGCTCTTCGACGCCGACATGAAGACGGTGCCGCTCGCGCAGTGGGACAAGTCCGTGAAGGACGGCAAGTTCGGCGTGTACGTGCGCGGCTGGGTGCCGGACTATCCGGATCCGGACAACTTCACCTCGCCGTTCTTCGGCAAGGACAACGTCCTGGGCAACAACTACGACCCGGGTGAGATCACCGGCAGCCTGATCCCGCAGACCGCGGCGCAGCCGGACCGCGGCAGCACGGTCGGCGACTTCGGCAAGGTGCAGGACAAGGTGGCCGCCGACCTGCCCGTCATCCCGCTGTGGCAGGGCAAGCAGTACGCGGTCGCCAAGGAGAACATCCTCGGCCTGGAGAACACGATCGACGCCTCCACGGTCTTCCGCTTCTGGGAGATCGAGAAGGGCGAGGACGACGAGTAGGCGCGGAGCGCCCGGGGGCTACTGAGCCCCCGGGCGCACCAGCCCGCTTTCGTACGCGTACACCGCCGCCTGCACCCGGTCGCGCAGGCCCAGCTTCGTCAGTACGTGCCCCACGTGCGTCTTCACGGTGGTCTCGCTGACGAACAGATCGGCCGCGATCTCCGCATTGGACAGCCCGCGCGCCACCAGCTTCAGCACCTCCACCTCGCGCTCGGTGAGGGTGTGCAGCGTGTCCGGAACCTGCTCCTCGCCCGACGGCAGCTTCCCGGCGTACTTGTCGAGCAGCCGCCGCGTGATCGATGGCGCCAGCATCGCCTCGCCGGCCGCCACCACCCGGATGGCCTGCACCAGCTCCGCCGCCGGGGCGTCCTTCAGCAGGAAGCCGCTGGCGCCCGCGCGCAGCGCCTCGACCACATACTCATCGAGATCGAATGTGGTCAGCACCAGCACCTTCGCCGGGCCGTCCTTCGCCGGCCCGGTGATCTGCCGGGTCGCCTCCACGCCGTCCATCCGCGGCATCCGGATGTCCATCAGGACCACGTCGGGCTGCAGCGCCCGCACCTGGTCCAGCGCCTGCAGCCCGTCGCCGGCCTCGCCCACCACGGCGATGTCCTGCTCGGCTTCGAGGATCATGCGGAAGCCGGTGCGCAGCAGCGGCTGGTCGTCGACGAGCAGAACCCGAATGGCCACGAGAAGCTCCTTAACGCTTTACGTGCCGCCCATTCTGCCCTGGCCACCCTCGCCGGACTCGGCCGGGCGCGGCTGGGGCACCGCGAGGTCCACCGGATACGGCGGCGGGGTGCCTCCGTACTCCGGGCAGAACTCCTGGAAGTCGCACCAGTCGCACAGCTTCGACGGCTTGGCGCGCCACTCGCCGGCCGCCATGGCCTGCTCAATGGCCTGCCACAGCGCCAGCACCTTGCGCTCAACGCCCAGCAGATCGCGCTCGTCCGGGTCGTACGTCAGCACATCGCCGCTGCCCAGATAGACCAGCTGCAGCCGGCGCGGCACCACGCCCTTCAGCCGCCAGAGCACCAGGGCGTAGAACTTCATCTGGAACAGGGCGCCCGACGCGTACTGCTCCGGCGGGGCCTTTCCCGTCTTGTAGTCGACCACCCGCACCTCGCCGGTGGGCGCCACGTCGATCCGGTCGATGACGCCGCGCAGCCTGAGCCCCGACTCCAGCTCCGTCTCCACCCACCACTCGCGCTCGGCCGGTTCAAGACGCGCCGGGTCCTCCAGCGTGAACCACCGCTCGACCAGCGCCTCCGCCTCGGCCAGCCACGCCGCCAGCTGCTCCGCCTCGTCGGCGCCGGCGAACAGCTCCCGCAGCGCGGGCTTGTCCGCGAGCATCCGCTCCCACTGCGGCCGCACCATGCCGCGGGCCCGCGGCGCGGTCCGCTCCGCGGCGGGGTCGTCGAAGAGCCGCTCCAGCACGGAGTGCACAAGGGTGCCCTTGGTGGCGGCCGGGCGCGGCTTCTCCGGCAGCCGGTCGATCACCCGGAAGCGATACAGCAGCGGGCACGTCATGAAATCGCTCGCCCGGGAGGGCGACAGCGACGGCGCGGCCGGTCCCGGCGCGGGCCGTTCCGGGTGATCCTCGGTGCCGGTGCGGGTACTCATGGTGTACGACCCTACGGCCCGCCACCGACAGCCGCGGCATACCATCGACGGCAGGCGCTGGAATGCGGGGCGCCGTACGGGGCTGACTGTTCAGGGGAAAGCACGAGGGGAGACCAGTGGCCGAGGACCGCAAGGAGAGCCGCCCGGCAGAGCGAGGAGGCGGCATCCTCATGGGACGTCCCTTCGGGGTGCCGGTTTACGTGGCGCCCAGCTGGTTCCTCGTGGCGGCGCTCATCACCTGGGTCTTCGGCGGCCAGCTGGAGCGGGTGCTGCCGGGCATCGGCGGGGTCCGCTATCTCGTGGCGCTGTTCTTCGCGGTCGCCTTCTACGCGTCTGTGCTGGTGCACGAGCTGGCCCACACGATTGTCGCGCTGCGCTACAAGCTGCCGGTGCGGCGCATTCAGCTGCAGTTCTTCGGCGGCGTATCGGAGATCGAGAAGGAGTCGGAGACGCCGGGGCGGGAGTTCTGGCTGGCCTTCGCGGGGCCGCTGCTGTCTCTGGTCCTGTCCGGTGTCTTCTACGGCGGGCTGCAACTGGTCGAGCCGCGCACGATCCCCGCGGTGCTGCTGGCCGGGCTGATGGTCTCCAACCTGATCGTCGCCGTCTTCAACCTGCTGCCCGGGCTGCCGCTGGACGGCGGGCGGATGCTGCGCGCCGTCATCTGGAAGGTGACCGGCAAGCCGATGACCGGGACGGTCGCCGCCGCCTGGGTCGGGCGCGCGCTGGCGCTCGCCGTACTGATCGGGCTGCCGCTGCTCACCCGCTCCCGCGGCGGCGACGACATCTCCAGCGCGGATTCGATCACCGACGCGCTGCTCGGCGCCATCCTCGCCGCGATCATCTGGACCGGCGCGGGCAACAGCCTCCGCATGGCCCGCCTCCGCGAGCGCCTCCCAGACCTCCGCGCCCGCGTCCTCACCCGCCGCGCCGCCCCCGTAACGTCCGACACCCCGCTCTCGGAGGCGCTGCGCCGCGCCAACGACGCGGGCGCGCGGGCGCTGGTCGTGGTGGACGGCGCCGGAACCCCGACGGGCGTGGTCCGGGAAGCCGCCATCGCCGAGATCCCCTCGCACCGCCGCCCATGGGTGGCCGTCTCGGGCCTCACCCAGGACCTGAAGGACGGCATGCGCGTGTCAGCGGAGCTGACGGGCGAGGAGCTCCTGGAACACATGCGCGCCTCGCCGGCGACGGAGTATCTGGTGGTGGAGGAGACGGGCGAGATCTACGGGGTGCTGTCGACGGCGGACGTTGAAAAGGCATTCGTCCAGGCCATGGCCCGACAGCCGCAATAGCAGCCACTCCGTGGGAGGGCGTCCCGCAAGGCGGGCCTGTGGCACGTCCGGCGCCGCCAGGCCTGTACGCTGGGACTATGTCCGAACCGACCGGTGCCGCCCGCCGACGTGGGCTCTTCCAGGTCGGGGATCAGGTACAGCTCACCGACCCCAAAGGCCGCCACTACACGTTCACGCTCGAAGCCGGGAAGGCGTTTCACACCCATAAGGGTTCCTTCCCCCATGACGAGCTGATCGGGGCCCCTGAGGGCACCGTCGTGCGCACCACCGGGAACGTCGCCTATCTTGCGCTGCGCCCCTTGCTCCCCGACTACGTCCTGTCCATGCCCCGCGGCGCAGCCGTCGTCTATCCCAAGGACGCCGGCCAGATCCTCGCCTTCGCCGACATCTTCGCGGGTGCCCGCGTCGTCGAGGCCGGCGTCGGGTCCGGCAGCCTGAGCATGTTCCTGCTGCGCGCCATCGGCGACCACGGGATGCTGCACAGCTACGAGCGCCGCGAGGACTTCGCGAAGATCGCGAGCGACAACGTCGAGCGGTACTTCGGCGGCCCGCACCCCGCCTGGCAGCTCACCGTCGGCGACCTCCAGGACAACCTCAGCGACACCGAGGTCGACCGCGTCATCCTGGACATGCTCGCCCCCTGGGAGTGCATCGACGCGGTGGCGAAGGCGCTCGTCCCCGGCGGCCTGCTCTGCGCGTACGTAGCCACCACGACGCAGCTCGCCCGCACCGTGGAGACCATCCGCGAGTACGGCTCCTTCAACGAGCCCGCGGCCTGGGAGACGATGGTCCGCAACTGGCACATCGAGGGCCTCGCCGTCCGCCCCGACCACCGCATGATCGGGCACACCGGCTTCCTGCTCACCGCCCGCCGCCTCGCCGACGGCGTCGAGCCCCCGATGCGCCGCCGCCGGCCCGCCCCGGGCGCGTACGGCGAGGACTACACCGGCCCCAACAGCGGCCGCGGGCGCGGGTCCGAGTAAGCGCTGAACTCGCCACGCCAGAACGGGTGCCGGTCCTTCCCCCGACCGGCCCGTTCTGGCAACATGCTGGCCACCCCCACGGCCACAGCTATCCCAGGAGACCCTCCGCGTGCAGCCCCTGGAAGGCGCAGAACTCCCGCACGAACTCCCGCACGACCTCGCTCACACCCGCTTCCGCCCTGCCCACTGGCTCGCCACCGCGGCCGCCCTGGCCGCCGTCGTCGCCGGCTCCGCGCTGCTCCAGCCCGACGGCGCGAACGCCGCCCACGCCCAGGACGGCAAGCAACTCCGCGGCCCCGACCCGGCCACCGCCCTCTATCCGGGCGTACGCTGCGGTGAACACCGCCCGCAGGTGCTGGCGAAGGGCTCCGCCGACCTCGACCACGACGGCCGCCCCGAGACCGCCGCCGTGGTGCGCTGTCCCGCGGGCATCGGCACCCCGCCGAGCGGGGCGTACATCCTCGGCGAGCCGGCCACCAAGGACGCGCCGCCGCGCATCCTCGCGACCCTGGTCGACCCGAAGGACGGCATGACCGTCAGTGACTTCTCGGTCCGCGACGGTGAGATTTCGGCCACAATCCTCGGCTACTCCTCGAAGGACGTGCCGCGCTGCTGCCCCGATCAGCAGGCCAAGCTCAAGTGGGACTGGAACAACGGCAAGTTCGACCGCCACGTCCTGCCCGCACCTGGTGACACGGCCTCCGTCTGAGGCCCCGCAGCAGGCCCGCAACGGCCCCATCAGGGCCGCGACCAGCCCGCGACACGCCCGTACGGAATCACGCCAGAAGGTCACCGACCGGGCCGGCAACACATCCGTTCGCTTTCCGATGTTGCTCAGTGGGTATTCCCCTGGCGTGAGGACGTGCGCAAGGGTGATGATCAGAAACACCCCGACGTCTTTTTGATCTAGGGGTTTCAACTGGGACGTCTCCAGGTAGGGTCAGGAAGCGTCCAGCTCCCCTTGGAGGAGGTGAGGACCGTGGCAGCCCACGACGACGACATGAACCGCGGCAACCGGAGCGGCCGGGGCGAGGACCCGACCGGTCAGATTGCCTACCTCGAGCAGGAGATCGCCGTCCTGCGACGCAAGCTCGCCGACTCTCCGCGTCACACGAGAATTCTCGAAGAGCGGATCGTCGAGTTGCAGACCAATCTGGCCGGAGTCTCCGCCCAGAACGAACGGCTTGCGAACACCCTCCGCGAGGCCCGCGACCAAATCGTGGCCCTCAAGGAAGAGGTCGACCGGCTTGCACAGCCGCCGGCCGGCTTCGGGGTGTTCCTCCAGGCCAACGAGGACGGCACCGCAGACATCTTCACCGGAGGCAGGAAACTCCGCGTGAACGTCAGCCCCAGCGTTGAACTCGACGAGCTCCGGCGCGGACAAGAGCTCATGCTCAATGAAGCGCTGAACGTGGTCGAGGCCATGGAGTTCGAGAAATCCGGGGACATCGTCACCCTCAAGGAGATCCTCGAGGACGGCGAACGGGCCCTGGTGGTCGGGCACACCGACGAGGAGCGGGTGGTGCGGCTCGCCGAGCCGCTGCTGGACATCACCATCCGCCCCGGCGACGCCCTGCTGCTCGACTCCCGTTCCGGCTATGTCTACGAGATCATTCCCAAGAGCGAGGTCGAAGAGCTGGTCCTCGAAGAGGTACCGGACATCGACTACACCAAGATCGGCGGCCTGGGCGGCCAGATCGAGATGATCCGCGACGCCGTCGAGCTCCCGTATCTCTACCCAGATCTCTTCAAGGAGCACGAACTGCGGCCGCCCAAGGGCGTGCTGCTGTACGGGCCCCCAGGCTGCGGCAAGACCCTCATCGCCAAGGCCGTCGCCAACTCGCTGGCCAAGAAGGTCGCCGAGGTCACCGGGCAGCCCGCGGGGAAGTCCTTCTTCCTCAACATCAAGGGCCCCGAGCTGCTGAACAAGTACGTCGGCGAGACCGAGCGGCACATCCGCCTGGTCTTCCAGCGTGCGCGGGAGAAGGCGAGCGAGGGCACCCCCGTCATCGTCTTCTTCGACGAGATGGACTCCCTCTTCCGCACCCGCGGCTCCGGAGTCAGCTCGGACGTGGAGAACACCATCGTCCCGCAGCTGCTCTCCGAGATCGACGGCGTGGAGGGCCTGGAGAACGTCATCGTCATCGGCGCCTCGAACCGCGAGGACATGATCGACCCGGCGATCCTGCGGCCGGGACGACTGGACGTAAAGATCAAGATTGAGCGTCCGGACGCCGAAGCCGCGAAGGACATCTTCTCCAAGTACCTGAAGAAGACCCTGCCGCTGCACACCGACGATGTCGCCGAGCACGGCGACAACCGGGAAGCCGCCGTGGCCGGCATGATCCAGTCGGTCGTCGAGCAGATGTACGCCGAGTCCGAGGAGAACCGCTTCCTCGAGGTCACGTACGCCAACGGCGACAAGGAAGTCCTGTACTTCAAGGACTTCAACTCCGGCGCAATGATCGAGAACATCGTCGGCCGCGCCAAGAAGATGGCCATCAAGGCCTTCCTCGAACACAACCAGAAGGGCCTGCGCGTCTCCCACCTGCTCGCCGCGTGCATCGACGAGTTCAAGGAGAACGAGGACCTTCCCAACACCACCAACCCCGACGACTGGGCCCGAATCTCCGGCAAGAAGGGCGAGCGGATCGTCTACATCCGTACGCTCGTCACCGGAAAGCAGGGCGCCGACACCGGCCGGTCCATCGACACGGTGGCCAACACCGGCCAGTATCTGTAATCCCCGCCGTCCGGCTGCGGACCCCCGTGCGGGGGGCTCCGCAGCCGGACGCTGCATAACGGGGGGAACTGTTACTGGACCGCGCGCGACCGGCATCGAAAGCCATATCAAAGCAATGACCGTAATGATCTCCCCACCGCCGCAAAGGCGTTCTAGGCTCTTCGGTACCGGTGCGCGAACCGCCAACGTGCCGGACACGCAGCGGTACTTGAGCACCGTCCCGGGCAGAGGGCGGTGCCGGGCAAGGAGGGCCGCATGACCGTACGGCGAGTAATGGGCATCGAGACCGAGTACGGAATCTCCGTCCCGGGCCACCCGAACGCCAATGCCATGCTCACCTCGTCCCAGGTCGTCAACGCCTATGCGGCGGCGATGCACCGGGCGCGCCGCGCCCGCTGGGACTTCGAGGAGGAGAACCCGCTGCGGGACGCCCGCGGCTTCGACCTCGCCCGCGAGGCGGCGGACTCCAGCCAGCTCACGGACGAGGACATCGGCCTGGCCAATGTGATCCTCACCAATGGCGCGCGGCTGTACGTGGACCACGCGCACCCCGAGTACAGCGCCCCGGAAGTCACCAACCCCCGCGACGCCGTCCTGTGGGACAAGGCCGGCGAACGCATCATGGCCGAGGCGGCGGAGCGTGCTGCCGCCCTGCCCGGCGCCCAGCCCATCCACCTCTACAAGAACAACACCGACAACAAGGGCGCGTCCTACGGCACCCACGAGAACTATCTGATGAAGCGGGAGACCCCCTTCTCGGACATCGTGCGGCACCTGACGCCCTTCTTCGTCTCCCGCCAGGTCGTCACCGGCGCCGGCCGCGTCGGCATCGGCCAGGACGGCCATGAGCACGGCTTCCAGCTCAGCCAGCGGGCGGACTACTTCGAGGTCGAGGTGGGCCTGGAGACCACCCTCAAGCGCCCCATCATCAACACCCGGGACGAGCCGCACGCGGACGCCGAGAAGTACCGCAGGCTGCACGTCATCATCGGCGACGCGAACCTGTCGGAGATCTCGACGTATCTGAAGCTGGGCACGACCGCCCTGGTGCTGTCGATGATCGAGGACAACTTCATCGCCGTGGACCTGGCGGTGGATCAGCCCGTACGGACCCTGCACCGGGTCTCGCACGACGCGTCGCTCGGGCATTTGATCGAGCTGCGCAGCGGGCGGACGCTGACGGCCGTTCAGCTCCAGATGGAGTACTGCGAGCTCGCCCGGAAGTACGTCGAGGACCGCTTCGGCGCGGACGCGGACGAGCAGACCAAGGACGTGCTCAGCCGCTGGGAGGACACCCTCAACCGGCTCGAGTCCGACCCGATGAGCCTCGCCGGCGAGCTGGACTGGGTCGCCAAGAAGAAGCTCCTGGAGGGCTACCGCCGCCGTGACAGCCTCGACTGGGACGCGGCGCGGCTGCAGCTCGTCGACCTGCAGTACGCGGACGTACGGCCCGACAAGGGGCTCTACAACCGCCTCGTGGCCCGCGGCTCCATCAAGCGGCTGCTTCAGGAGGCGGACGTGGAGCGCGCGAAGGGCGCGCCGCCCGAGGACACCCGGGCGTATTTCCGCGGCCGCTGCCTGGAGCAGTACGCCGACGACGTCGCCGCGGCCTCGTGGGACTCGGTCATCTTCGATCTCCCGGGTCGTGACTCGCTGCAGCGGGTACCCACGCTTGAGCCGCTGCGCGGGACCCGGAACCACGTCAAGGAGCTCCTGGACCGGTGCCGTACGGCCGAGGACCTGGTGCGGGTGCTTTCCGGCGGCTGAGCGCCCGCTCAGCCGGGCTGAGCTGCGGCGAAGCAGGGCTGAAAAGGTGCCGGAACGGGAATCACAAGGGTGGTACTCGGACGTTGTAACGAGTGAGGGGCCGATGTCGGACCCTCCTTGTAGGGTCTGATCTTGAGTACGTCGAACCGAGCGAGCGGGGTGAGGGAAATGGCGACTAAGGACACCGGCGGCGGCCAGCAGAAGGCGCAGCGCCCGACCGAGGAAGTCGAGGAGGCGCCGGAGGCACAGGCCTCCGAGGATCTGAAGGAGCGGCAGGAGAAGCTGTCGGACGACGTGGACGACGTCCTGGACGAGATCGATGACGTCCTCGAGTCCAATGCCGAGGATTTCGTACGTTCATTCGTCCAGAAGGGCGGGCAGTAGTACGCGCCCGCGGCGGAGTTGCCCTCGCCGGCCTCGCTCAGGGGCCGGCCGGGGCAACTGCCGCAGAGCATGTGGATCACGGCCACGGTCCGGGTAGGGTCCGTGGCGTACTCAGCTTCAGCTGCGAAGCAGCAACTTGCGGAGCAGCAACTTACGTGGAAGGAAACGCGTGGAAGCCAACCCTCGTAGCACCGGGCGTCTACCGGCTGCCTTCCTGACGCCGGGCTCGTCGTCGTTCATGGAGTTCCTCGGGGAGCATGCTCCGGAGCGGCTCCCCGGGAATCGCGACCTGCCTCCCGTCAAGGGCAAGATCGAGGCCCCCCATGGCACGACGATCGTCGCCGCCACCTTCCCCGGCGGCGTCGTGCTCGCCGGCGACCGCCGCGCCACCATGGGCAACATGATCGCCCAGCGGGACATCGAGAAGGTATTCCCCGCCGATGAGTACTCCGCCATCGGCATCGCGGGGACCGCCGGGCTCGCCGTCGAAATGGTCAAGCTCTTCCAGCTGGAGCTGGAGCACTTCGAGAAGGTCGAGGGCACCGTCCTCTCCCTCGAAGGCAAGGCCAATCGCCTCACCACCATGATCCGGCAGAACCTCGGCATGGCCATGCAGGGCCTCGCCGTGGTGCCCGTCTTCGCCGGGTGGGACCTCACCCGCGAGCGCGGCCGGATCTTCACGTACGACGTCACCGGCGGCCGCTCGGAGGAGAAGGGCTTTGCCGCCGTGGGCTCCGGTTCGGTGTTCGCCCGGGGCTCGCTGAAGAAGCTGTATCGCGACGACCTCACCCAGGACCAGGCCGCCACCGCCGTCGTCCAGGCGCTCTACGACGCCGCCGACGACGACTCCGCCACCGGCGGTCCCGACATGGCCCGCAAGATCTTCCCGATCGTCACCGTCATCACCGACGAGGGCTTCCACAAGCTCTCCGAGGCCGAGGTCTCGGAGATCGCCCGTTCCGTGGTGGACCGCCGGCTGGAGCTGCCGGACGGCCCGCGGGCCGAGGTGCTCTAGACGATGGCTTTCGCGAAGGTCTTTTCCAACAAGGCAGAAAGGGACGGGTAGCCGGTGTCCACACCGTTCTATGTCTCACCGCAGCAGGCCATGGCGGACCGCGCCGAATACGCCCGCAAGGGCATTGCGCGCGGCCGTAGCGTCGTGGTCCTGCAGTACGCCGACGGCATCCTTTTTGTGGCCGAGAATCCGTCCCGCGCGCTGCACAAGGTCAGCGAGATCTATGACCGGATCGCGTTCGCGGCGGTCGGCAAGTACAACGAATTCGAGAACCTCCGTATCGGCGGCGTCCGCTACGCCGACCTGCGCGGCTATACCTACGACCGTGATGATGTCACCGCGCGCGGCCTCGCCAACGTCTATGCCCAGACCCTCGGCACGATCTTCTCCTCCGCCGCCGAGAAGCCTTATGAGGTCGAGCTGATCGTGGCGGAGGTGGGGGAGGCCCCCGCCGACGACCAGATCTACCGGCTGACGCACGACGGCTCGATCGTCGACGAGCACGGCTCGGTGGCGGTCGGCGGCAATGCCGACCAGATCTCCAGCCATCTCGACCAGCGGCATCGCGATGAGATGACGCTTGCCGAGGCGCTGAAGCTGGCCGTGGAGGGCCTCGCCCGCGATGCCAACGGCTCGGACCGCACCCTCACCGCGGACCAGCTCGAGGTGGCGGTGCTGGACCGGACCCGGGCGCAGCAGCGGAAGTTCAAGCGCGTGCTGGGGCGGCAGCTGTCCCAGCTGCTGGAGGGGGAGCAGGCCGCGGGGTCGTCCTCCGACGACGATGCCCCGTCCGGTGGCGCGAAGACCGCGCCCGAGGAGGAGGACCTCGACCTGCCCGACGAGGAGTAACACTCCCGCTTTCTCAACCCCGTTCCGCCCCGGTCGGCTTCCCGCCGCCGGGGCGGAGCCATGCGCGGGGCCCTCAGCGCCCCGCTGCGGCCGCCGTGGAGCCCCGTACCACCAGCGACACCGGCACGGTCGTCCCGGGCGGCCGGTCGCCCTCCAGGACGGCGCGGAGCGCGCGCATGCCCGCCGCGCCGACGGCCTCCGCGGGGAGCCGTACGGTCGTCAACTCCGGCTCCACCGCAGTGGCGAGGGCCAGGTCGTCGAAGCCGGTGACAGACACGTCCTCGGGTACGCGCAGGCCCAGCCGCCGCACCGCCTTGCAGGCGCCCGCGGCCAGGATGTCGTCGTCGCACACCAGCGCCGTCGGCGTCCAGTCCCGCCCCCGCAGGGCCCGCTCGGCCGCCTCCCGGCCGCCGTCCACGCTGAGCTCCGCCGCCTCGGTGCGGACCACGGCGCCGTCCACATGCCGCACCGCCTGCGACAGCGCCCGGGCGCGTACGGAGAAGGTCCAGGTCTCGACGGCGGCGGCGATGTGCGCGATGCGGCGGTGGCCGCGGCGCAGCAGGTGGGCCATGACCTGGTGCATGCCGTCGTCCAGGTCGAGGTTGACGGTGGCGGCCGCGGTGGGGTCGGCCGGGTCGCTGTCGAGCATCACCAGGGGAAGGTCGCCGCCGCGGACGCCCTCCAGGGAGCCGGCCGCCATCGACGAGGCGATGATGCCGTCGAGGGCCGCCCGGCCCGGGTCGAAGGGGTGCCTGGCGGGTCCCGTGCCCTCGGGGGAGGGGTAGAGGACGACGCCGAAGCCGTGTTCCGCCGCGACCCGGGAGGCGCCGGCGTAGACGCGGGCGAAGAACTCGTTCGTCAGCGCCGGGACCACCAGCAGCGCCGTGCGGGTGCCGCCCATGCGCAGGCTGCGGGCGGCGAGATTCGGCCGGTAGCCGAGGTCGGCGGCGGCCTGGCGGACGGTGGCCGCGGTGGGCTCCGAGACGCGGCCGCGCCACTTGCCGCCGAGCACAAGGGACACGGTGGCCTGCGAGACGCCCGCGCGGCGGGCGACATCGCGGCTGGTGACGGCGGCGGGGGAGCGGGGCACGGTCGCCATCGTACGGTCCGCGTGGTTAAGTTATACGTACAACGTCAAGGCGCGACGGAAGCGCCCAGGACGGGAGAGCCGAAGGGGCGGGCGGGGCGATGGCACAAGCGGCGGGACTGGCCGGATATGTCGAGCTGCTGCGTACGAAGCACGCGGCCCGGCTGCTCGGCGGCACGCTCCTGGGCAGGCTGCCGAACGCCACCGCGGCGCTCGCGATCGTGCTCTTCACTCGCGCCGAGGGCGGCTCGTACACGCTCGCCGGCATCCTGTCCGCCGTATACGGCGTGGGCACGGCGATCGGGCAGCCGCTGCTCGGGCGGGCCGTCGACCTGTGGGGGCAGCCGCGGGTGATGCTACCGGCGGCGCTGCTGTCGGGCCTCGGCATGGGCATGTTCGCCCTCGTCGGCATCGAACCGCTGCCCCTCGCCTATGTCGCAATGATCATCGCCGGCGTCTTCACCCCGCCGCTGGAGGGCGGGCTGCGGGCGCTGTGGCCGAGCGTGGTGGGACGCGGCCCGAAGGTGCACGCGGCGTACGCGCTGGACGCCATCGCGCAGGAGGTCATGTTCGCCCTCGGCCCGCTGCTGGTGACGCTCCTCGTCGCCGCCTGGAGCGAGGCCGCGGCGCTGCTCGTCATCAACGTGGCCGGGGTGCTCGGCGCGCTGTCCGTCGTGATCTCCCGGCCCTCGCGCCGCTGGCGGTCCGAGCCGCGGGAGGCGCACTGGCTGGGGGCGCTGCGCTCGCCCGGGCTGCTGGTGCTGCTCGGCTGCTTCTTCTTCGTAGGCATCGCGCTCGGCTCGATCGCCGTGGCCGCCGTGGCGTACGGGACGGAGGAGGGCAATGACGCGGCCGCCAGCTATCTGCTCTCCGCGCTCGGCTTCGGCGCGCTCATCGGCGGCCTGGTCTACGGGGCCCGGCAGTGGCCCGGGCGGGCCGAGCGGCGGCTGCTGCTGCTCATCGGCGGCCTGGCGGCCGGATATCTGCCGCTCGCGCTCGCGCCGGGCGTGGCCGCCATGACCGTGCTCGCCACCGTCTCCGGCCTCTTCCTGGCGCCCGCGCTCGCCTGCTCCTTCGTCGTGGTCGACCGGGTCGCGCCCAGCGGGACGGTCACGGAGGCGTTCTCGTGGCTGGTGACCAACTTCAGCGTGGGCGCCGCCATCGGCACCGGAGTGGCGGGACCGGCCATCGAGGCGGGCGGCGCGCCCGGCGGATTTCTGGTCGCCGGGGTGGGCGGCATCGCCGCGCTGGCCGTGCTGCTGGCGGCCGCGCCAGTACTCCTGCGCCCCGTAAGTACCGCCGGACCAGCGGCATTGCCGGAAAATGATCGAATCGGTGCGGTCGAACCCGGTTTCACGACCGGGCATCAGGCGTAATGTTCAGTCATGGACCGCCGCATCTTCGGGCTGGAGAACGAGTACGGCGTCACATGCACGTTCAGGGGGCAGCGCCGGCTGTCGCCGGACGAGGTGGCGCGGTACCTCTTCCGCCGAGTCGTTTCCTGGGGCCGCAGCAGCAATGTCTTTCTCCGTAACGGGGCCCGCCTCTATCTAGACGTGGGCTCGCACCCGGAGTACGCCACTCCGGAATGTGACAACGTCATCGAGCTCGTCACCCACGACAAGTCCGGTGAGCGCATTCTCGAGGGCCTGCTGGTGGACGCGGAGCGCCGGCTGCACGAGGAGGGCATCGCCGGCGACGTCTACCTCTTCAAGAACAACACCGACTCCGCGGGGAACTCCTACGGCTGCCACGAGAACTATCTGGTGGCCCGGCACGGCGAGTTCTCCCGGCTGGCCGACATCCTGATCCCCTTCCTGGTGACCCGGCAGCTGATCTGCGGCGCGGGAAAGGTGCTGCAGACCCCGCGCGGGGCTGTCTACTGCGTGAGCCAGCGCGCCGAGCACATCTGGGAGGGCGTGTCGTCCGCGACCACCCGCTCCCGGCCCATCATCAACACCCGCGACGAGCCGCACGCCGACGCCGAGCGCTACCGGCGCCTGCACGTCATCGTGGGCGACTCCAACATGTCCGAGACCACGATGCTGCTCAAGGTCGGGGCCACGGACCTCGTCCTGCGCATGATCGAGGCCGGCACCGTCATGCGCGACCTCACCCTGGAGAACCCGATCCGGGCCATCCGCGAGGTCAGCCATGACATGACAGGACAGCGCAAGGTGCGCCTGGCCAGCGGGCGGGAGGCATCCGCCCTCGAAGTCCAGCAGGAGTACTACGAAAAGGCCGTGGACTTCTGCGAGCGCCGCGGTATCCGCACCGGCACCATCGAGCGGGTTCTGGAGCTGTGGGGCCGTACGCTCGAATCCATCCGCAACGAGGACCTGGACAAGATCTCCACCGAGATCGACTGGGTGATGAAGCACCAGCTCATCGAGCGCTACCGGGCGAAGAACAACATCACCCTGTCGCACCCCAGGATCGCGCAGATAGACCTCGCGTATCACGACATCCACCGCCGGCGCGGCCTGTACTACCTGCTGGAGAAGCGGGGGCAGGCGGCCCGGGTGTGCAATGACGTGAAGATCTTCGAGGGCAAGTCGGTGCCGCCGCAGACCACCCGGGCGCGGCTGCGCGGCGACTTCATCCGCCGGGCGCAGGAGCAGCGCCGCGACTTCACGGTGGACTGGGTGCACCTGAAGCTGAACGATCAGGCGCAGCGCACGGTGCTGTGCAAGGACCCGTTCCGGTCGGTGGACGACCGGGTGGAGAAGCTGATCGCGGGCATGTGAGGTACCCGCGCGTGTGACCTTGAGGGGTCGGGCAGTCGAGGCCGTACAGTGGCAGGACTGCCTGGCCCCTCACACATTCTGTTTGGACCCCCATGAACCTCAGCAAGACGACGCGCCTGGGCGCGGCCCTGGTCGTCCCTGCCCTGCTCTTCACCGCTGCCTGCGGTTCCGACGACTCCTCCGACTCGGGGAAGGGCTCGGGCAGCACGGTCTCCACCGTGTCCGGGAAGTTCGGCGAGCAGCCGAAGATCACCGCCCCCAAGGACGCGAAGGCGCCGGACGAGGTGGCCGTCAAGACCCTCGTCGCGGGCAAGGGCGACAAGATCGCCAAGGGTGACCAGGTGCGCCTGGACATCGCCGGGCAGGCGATGAAGACCAAGCAGGACCTCGGCTCCACCTGGGCCACCGCCAAGAAGGGCGCCAAGGGCCCGCACCAGCAGCTGATCGAGAAGGTCGGCCAGCCGAGCCAGAGCCTGCCGCCGAAGGTCCAGGAGGCGCTCATCGGCGCCAAGCCCGGCAGCCGGCTGCTGGTCGAGGGCACCGCGGGCGCCATCGTCGGCAAGGCCCTGAACCCGCAGGCCGGCATCAAGAAGACCGACGGCCTCACCTGGGTGCTCGACGTCCGCGGCGCCGCCAAGATCGACTCCAAGGCCGAGGCCGAGGGCAAGAACGCCGCCGTCAAGGCCGGCCTGCCCAAGGTCGAGAACCCGTCGCAGAAGCCCGCCAAGATCACCATTCCGAAGGGCGAGGACGCCCCGGAGAAGCTCGACCAGCAGACGCTGATCAAGGGCGACGGCCAGAAGATCGAGGCCGGCGACGGCGTCATCGCCCAGTACACCGGCGTGGCCTGGGAGGACGGCAAGAAGTTCGACTCGTCCTGGGACAACGGTGGCGCCACCCCGTTCCAGATCGGCACCGGCGCGGTCGTCAAGGGCTGGGACAAGACGCTCGTCGGCAAGAAGATCGGCGACCGGGTGCTGATGGTCGTACCGCCGAAGGACGCCTACGGCACCGACAAGAAGGCCCACAAGCTGGGCGGCAAGACCCTCGTCTTCGTCGTCGACGTCGTCGGCAAGGTCTGAGCCGAGCCCCCTGGGGACGGCAGTGGCGGGTCTGGAAGACTTGGCCCGTCATCGCATTGAGGAGCTATTCGTGAGCATCGACAAGCCCGAGGTCGACTTCCCGGGCGGCGAGCCCCCGGCCGACCTGGAGATCAAGGACCTGTGGGAGGGCGAAGGCCCGGTGGCGAAGGCCGGCGACAATGTCGCCGTGCACTACGTCGGGGTCTCCTTCTCGTCCGGCGAGGAGTTCGACGCCTCCTGGAACCGCGGCCAGCCGCTGCGCTTCCAGCTCGGCGCCGGCCAGGTCATCCCCGGCTGGGACAACGGCGTGCAGGGCATGAAGGTCGGCGGCCGCCGCCAGCTGATCATCCCGCCGCACCTGGCGTACGGCGACCGCGGCGCCGGCGGCGGCCGGATCGCTCCCGGCGAGACGCTGATCTTCGTCTGCGACCTGGTGTCCGTCTGACCACAGGTGCAAACAGCGGCCCCCGTCCTGTGAGGCGGGGGCCTGCGCTTTTGCGGGGGGCCGCGGTAGCGGTACCGTCGATGTTTGCAGCTGCCCGGACGCCGTCCGGCGGGGCTGACGGGTGAAGGGGACAAGGGACATCGATGGCGATCGCCAAGGCCGAGCGGCTGATGAACCTGGCGCTGTGCCTGCTCAGCACGCGGCGTCCGCTCTCCAAGCGTGAGCTGCGCGCCTCCATCGAGGCGTATGTGGAGGCCTTCGGCCAGGGGCGGTACGGGGCGGACCCCGATGCCGCCGATGAATCCTTCAACCGGATGTTCGAGCGCGACAAGGACGACCTGCGCGAGCTCGGCATGGTCATCGAGACGGTCGAGAGCCTCGACGGCGAGACCGGCTATCTGGCCCGCCGCGACCGCAACACCCTGCCGCCCGTCTCCCTCGACCCGGAGGAGGCCGCCGCGCTCGGCCTCGCCGCCAAGGTGTGGCAGCACGCCCGGCTCGCGGGCGCGGCGAGCGGCGCGCTGCAGAAGCTGCGCGCGGCGGGCATGCCGGACGGCGGCGATCCGTACGAGGGCGGGCACAGCGCGATCGAGCCGCGGATCCCGGCGCGGGAGGCTTCGTTCGAGCCGCTGATGCTGGCGTGCCGCGACCGGCGCCCCGTCGTCTTCGACTACCGCAAGTCCAACTCCCCGCAGCCGCAGCCCCGCCATGTCGAGCCCTGGCAGCTGGAGTGCTGGCGCGGCCAGTGGTATCTCGCCGGTTACGACCGGGACCGCGGCGCCGAGCGGGTGTTCCGGCTCTCCCGTATCACCGGCAAGGTGCGCAACCGCGGCCGCGGCTTCACCGCCGAGGTGCCCGACCGGGTCACCGTCCGCGAGACGGTCGCGGCCTGGGCGGGCGAGCTCGCCGACCGTACGGCCAGGATCCGGCTGCGCACCGGCGCCGGCTATCCGCTGCGGGCCAAGGCGCTGTCCGTACGGGAAGCGGCCGAGCCCGGCTGGGACGAGCTGGAGATTCCGTACGGGCACGGGCTCGACGCCTGGCTGGTCGAGTTCGGTCCCGATGTGGTGGTGCTGGAGCCGGCGGAGCTGCGCGCCGATGTGATCGACCGGCTGCGCGCGGTCGCCAAGGGCTGAAGGGGAGCTGCGTCAAAGCCATGGCCAATGCCATCGATCAGACCCGGCGGATGCTGTCGCTGGTGACGTATCTGCGGGAGCGGAACGGCGCGCGGGTGGGCGATGTCGCCCGCGCCTTCGGGATCAGCGAGGACGAGCTGATCGCGGACCTGGATGTGCTGCCGATGTGCGGCACATCCTTCCGCGGCGGCGATCTGCTGGACATCGACACGGACGGGGACCGGATCTGGTTCCGCAACCCCGGCGCGACCGAGACCGGCGAGCCGCTGCGGCTGGCGGCGGACGAGGCCACGGCGCTGCTGGTCGCGGCGCGAGCGGTGGCCACGCTGCCCGGGCTGCGCGCGGGCGACCGGGACGCGCTGGTACGGGCCACGGCGAAGCTGGAGGCCGCCGCCGGGGAGGTCGCGGGCGCCTCGTCGCGGCTTTCCGTCACCTTCGAGTCGGAGGGCGGCGTCTTCGCGGACGTCGACCGGGCGATCTCGGAGGGCCGGCGGCTGTGGCTGCGCTACTACTCACCCGCGCGGGACGAGCTGACCGAGCGGGAGGTCGACCCGATCCGGCTGTTCGCGGTCGGCCACACCTACGTGGAGGCGTGGTGCCGGCTGACGGAGGCGCGCCGCACCTTCCGCCTCGACCGGGTCGCGGAGATCCGGATCCTCGACGAGCCGTCCGACCCGCCGCCGATCGAGCCGCGCGACCTCTCCGAGGGCATCGTGCGGACCACGGAGGAGGACCCGGAGGTCGTGGTCGAGGTGGGGCCCGGCGGCCGGTGGGTCGCCGAGTACTACCCGCACGACAGCGCCGAGGAGCTCCCCGACGGCGGGCTGCGGGTGACGCTGCGGGCACCGGACCCGTCGTCGCTGCGCCGCCTCGCCCTGCGGCTCGGCCGGGACGGCCGCATCACCGCGCCCGCGGAGCTCGCCGACGCGGCGCGGGAGGCGGCGGTCAAGGCGCTTGCCGCATACGAATAAGGTGCTGGCGGCATACGAATAGCGCGATACGCTGACCGACATGCTCTGGGCCATGATCGCTGTCACTCTCGGCTTCTTCGGTATCGCCGTGCTGGGCGTGCTGGCCGTACGGGTCGGCCTTGAGGTGCGGCGCCTGGCGCGCGAGGTCAGCGCGGCTGAGCGGGCTGTGACCGCTGCGGCGGAGTCGCTGGAGCGGGCCGCAACGCCACTGGTGACGCGGAGGTGACCCTCCCCACCAAGGGGTGGTGCGGGGTACGCTTCAAGCTGGCCGTGGCCCTGCGAGCGAGGCGGGGGCCGCAACCAGGTGTCCGCACGGGCATTGCCGGGCGTTCACCCTGTCGGGTTACGATCCCAGCCAGACCCACGCCGCCTCGGTGAGAAGGTATAGCCAATGTTTGGACGGCTCGGAGCACCCGAGATCATCCTGATCCTCGTTGTCATCATCCTGCTGTTCGGCGCGAAGAAGCTTCCCGACATGGCTCGCTCCCTGGGGAAGTCCGCCCGGATCCTCAAGAGCGAGGCCAAGGCGATGAAGAAGGACGGCAAGGGCGACGACGACGCCGCTCCGGCCGACCCGCCCACCAGCGAGGCCCCGAAGACCATCCAGGCCGCCCCGGGCGACGTCACCAGCTCCCGCCCCGTCACGGAGCCGACCGACAAGACCACGCAGCGCTAGTACGCTGCGGCACCGTAGTCGGTACCGGACATGCGCATGAGATGAGGACGTGGGTTGCTGAAGGTTGCCCGCCGCAGCGAACGCGAGGACAGGGACCCCGAGGGGCGGATGCCGCTCGCGGAGCACCTGCGCGAGCTGCGTAACCGCCTGGCGAAGGCGTTGCTGGCGATCGTGCTGGTCACGATCGTGGCGGCGTTCTTCTACATGGACATCGTCGACTTCTTCACGAGGCCGGTGCTGGACTCCGTCGGCTGCAAGAAGTCGTTCGCTGACCTCGCCAAGCTCGATGAGGGGGATCGCTGTGCGCAGATCACCATCAATGGTCTGCTGACGCCCTTCACGCTGGCTCTGAAGGTCTCGCTGATGGCCGGCCTCGTCTTCGCGTCGCCGATCTGGCTGTACCAGCTGTGGGCGTTCCTCGCGCCCGGCCTGCACCGCCACGAGAAGAAGTACGCGCTGAGCTTCGTCGGTGCGGGCTTCCCGCTGTTCCTGCTGGGTGGCCTCTTCGCATATCTGGTGCTGCCCACGACCGCGAAGGTCCTGATCGAGTTCACCCCCGTCGGCGTGGGTAACCTGCTGCCGCTGGATGACCTGCTCGACTTGATCGTCCGCATGGTCGTGGTCTTCGGGCTCTCGTTCGAGTTGCCGCTGCTGCTCGTCATGCTCAATATCGGCGGTGTCATCACGGGCCGCCGGATGATCGGCTGGTGGCGCGGCATGATCATGGGCATCACGGTCTTCGCCGCGATCGCCACCCCCTCCACCGACCCGCTGACGATGCTGGCGCTGGCGCTGCCGATCGTGATCCTCTACTTCGGCGCGGCGATCTTCTCGCTCATGAACGACCGCCGCCGGGACCGTATCGAGGCGGCCAAGACCGACCCCGACGAGGCCGAGGACCTGGATCTCCCGGAGGACCTCGAGGACGTCGAGTCCGTGACGGCGGCCCCGGTGCTGCCCGAGCAGTCCGGCAGCCCCGAGGACGACGGCCCGGCCCGGCGCAACGGATACGACGACATCACCTGATCCGCGCCGGGCGGCGACGGGCACCGTAAAAGATCGCGTGCGCTGTCACACCCGGCCGGTAGGCTCGGTGCCAAGATGACCGACGACGAGACCCTCGCGCCTGCCGAGGCGTACGCCGCATCCCGGCGTCGCGCCGTCGAGCAGGCCACCGATCTGTACACCTTCCGCGGGCTGTACGACTTCGCTCTGGACGAGTTCCAGGTCGAGGCGTGTCAGGCACTAGAGGCCGGGAAGGGGGTGCTGGTCGCCGCGCCCACCGGCTCGGGCAAGACCATCGTCGGCGAGTTCGCCGTCCACCTCGCCCTCGCCCAGGGCCGCAAGTGCTTCTACACGACCCCCATCAAGGCGCTGTCGAACCAGAAGTACGGCGATCTCGTCCGGCGGTACGGCGCCGACAAGGTCGGCCTGCTGACGGGCGACAATTCCGTCAACTCCGAGGCGCCGGTGGTCGTGATGACCACCGAGGTGCTGCGGAACATGCTGTACGCGGGCTCCCAGACGCTGACCGGCCTCGGCTATGTGGTCATGGACGAGGTGCACTACCTCTCCGACCGCTTCCGCGGCGCCGTCTGGGAAGAGGTGATCATCCACCTCCCGGAGTCGGTCACCCTCGTCTCGCTGTCGGCGACCGTCTCCAATGCCGAGGAGTTCGGCGCCTGGCTGGACACCGTCCGCGGCGACACCGAGGTCATCGTCTCCGAGCACCGCCCGGTGCCCCTGTGGCAGCACGTGATGGCCGGGCGGCGGATGTACGACCTCTTCGAGGAGAAGGCCGGCAAGAAGGGCGGCACCGCCCGCGAGGTCAACCCCGATCTCGTACGGCTGGCGCGGATGGAGGCCGCCCGGTCGCCGCACAGCCGGGAGCGCGGCGGCCGCCGCCGGCTGCGCGAGGCCGACCGCGAGCGGGAGCGGCGCGCCCGCAGCCGCGTCTTCACGCCCAGCAGGGTCGAGGTCATCGAGCGGCTCGACGCGGAGGCGCTGCTGCCCGCGATCACCTTCATCTTCAGCCGGGCCGGGTGCGAGGCCGCCGTGCAGCAGTGCCTGTACTCCGGGCTGCGGCTCAATGACGAGGCGGGCCGGCTGCAGGTCCGCGAGATCGTCGAGGAGCGTACGGCCGACATCCCGCGCGAAGACCTCCACGTGCTGGGGTATTTCGACTGGCTGGAGGGCCTGGAGCGGGGCATCGCCGCGCACCACGCCGGGATGCTGCCGACCTT
Source organism: Streptomyces boninensis (assembly GCF_048572725.1). NCBI lineage: Bacteria > Bacillati > Actinomycetota > Actinomycetes > Kitasatosporales > Streptomycetaceae > Streptomyces > Streptomyces boninensis. Next base: position 1,446,990 of record NZ_CP183837.1, on the reverse strand, counting down.
CAAGGAGGTCGTGGAGGAGCTCTTCACCAAGGGCCTGGTCAAGGCGGTCTTCGCCACCGAGACGCTGGCGCTGGGGATCAACATGCCGGCGCGGTCCGTGGTCCTCGACAAGCTGGTGAAGTGGAACGGCGAGCAGCACGCCGACATCACCCCGGGCGAGTTCACGCAGCTCACCGGCCGTGCCGGGCGCCGTGGCATCGATGTCGAGGGCCATGCGGTGGTGCTCTGGCAGCGGGCGATGAACCCGGAGCAGGTCGCGGGCCTCGCCGGCACCCGCACGTATCCGCTGAAGTCCTCCTTCCGGCCGTCGTACAACATGGCGGTCAACCTGGTCTCGCAGTTCGGGCGGCACCGGTCGCGGGAGCTGCTGGAGACGTCGTTCGCGCAGTTCCAGGCGGACCGCTCGGTCGTCGGGATCTCGCGGCAGGTGCAGAAGAACGAGGAGGGGCTGAGCGGTTATCGCGAGGCGATGACCTGCCACCTCGGCGACTTCGACGAGTACGCGCGGCTGCGCCGCGACCTGAAGGACCGGGAGACGGAGCTGGCGCGGCAGGGCGCGGCCCAGCGGCGGGCCGCGGCGGCGGTGGCGCTGGAGAAGCTCAAGCCGGGGGATGTCATCCACGTCCCGACGGGCAAGTTCGCGGGCCTGGCGCTCGTCCTCGACCCGGGCGTGCCCGGCGGGCGCAGCAACGGCCACCGCGGCTTCGACCACCAGGACGGGCCGCGGCCGCTGGTGCTGACCGTCGGCCGGCAGGTCAAGCGGCTCGCCTCCGCCGACTTCCCGGTGCCGGTGGAGCCGCTGGACCGGATGCGGATCCCCAAGTCCTTCAACCCGCGCAGCCCGCAGTCCCGCCGCGACCTCGCCTCCGCGCTCCGTACGAAGGCGGGCCACCACGAGCCGAAGCGGCACCGCAAGGACCGCTCGCAGGCCGCCGACGACACCGAGATCGCCCGGCTGCGCACCGAGATCCGCGCCCACCCCTGCCATGGCTGCGACGAGCGCGAGGACCACGCCCGCTGGGCCGAGCGCTATCACCGGCTGCGCCGCGACACGCGCCAGCTGGAGCGGCGCATCGAGGGCCGTACGAACACCATCGCCAAGACCTTCGACCGAGTGTGCGCGCTGCTCACCGACCTCGGCTACCTGGAGGGTGACAAGGTCACCGCCGACGGCAAGCGGCTCGCCCGGCTCTACGGCGAGCTCGACCTGCTCGCGTCCGAGTGCCTGCGCGAGGGCGTCTGGGAGGGCCTCGGCGCCGCCGAGCTGGCCGCCTGCGCGTCGGCGCTGGTCTTCGAGGCCCGGCAGTCCGACGACGCCATGCCGCCCAAGCTGCCGACCGGCAACGCCCGGCACGCCCTGGGCGAGATGGTGCGCATCTGGGGCCGCCTCGACGCCCTGGAGGAGTCCCACAAGATCGACGAGGCGGAGGGCGTCGGCCAGCGCGAGCCGGACCTCGGCTTCGCCTGGTCCGCGTATCAGTGGGCGCAGGGCGCCAGCCTGGATACGGTGCTGCGCGACTCGGAGATGCCGGCGGGCGACTTCGTGCGGTGGTGCAAGCAGCTCGTCGACGTGCTGGGGCAGATCGCGGCGGCGGCGCCGCAGGACGGCACGGTGGCGCGGGCGGCGCGCAAGGCCGTCGATGAGGTGCGGCGCGGGGTGGTGGCGTACAGCTCGGTCGGGTGACCGGCGGGGACAGCGCGGTTTACGCTGCCCGCGTGCTGTCGACTGACGAACTGACACCGCCCGAGCGGCAGTTGTGGGATGCCTTCCCGGAGGGCCGGACGGTGGACCTGACCGTGCGCGAGCCGCTGTGGCGGCCGGATCCGTACGAGGAGGAGGACGAGCCGGAGCCGTGGACGCCGGAGGGGCGGTGGGAGGCGCGGCATACGGTGCGGGCTCGGGTGATCGCCGCGCTGCTGCTGGGGGCGAATCCAGCGGCGGCGGGCGCGGTCGCGGCGCTGCGGCTGCACGGCGCCCGAATCGTCGGCGAACTCGATCTGAGCGGCGCCGAGACCCCGCACCTGATCTCCTTCAGCCGGTGCAGCTTCGCGGCTCCGGTGACGCTGCACGGTGCCGGCACATCCTCGATTCGTCTGCTCCGCTGCGAAGTGCCCGGCATCGAGGCCCACTTGCTGCGCATCGAAGGCACGCTGAACCTGACCGGCAGCGTCATCGACGGGCGGGTGGGCCTGAACAACGCCCGTATATCCGGGCAGCTGCACCTGTCCGAAGCCCGGATCGGGGGCGACGGCACCTGGGCGCTGACCGGCGGCGGCCTGGAGATGGGCGGGGGAGTCTTCGGCCGCCGCGGGTTCGTCGCCGATGCCGGGGTGCGGCTGGCCGGAGCGAGGCTCGCCGGCGGGGTCTTCCTGGAGGGCGCGCGGCTGGCGGCAGCATCGGGGGAGCGGCTTGCCCTCTCGGCCGACAACGCCTCCGTGACGGTGATGCTGCTGTCGGACGGCTTCGCCGCGGCGGGCTTCATGGACCTGGCCGGCATGCAGGTCAGCGACCGGCTTTCGTTCGCGGGTGCCGACCTGGCCGAGGTCGACGAGGTCAGGTGCCGTCGACTCCAGGGCGGGGACCTGGACTTCACCCCCGCCGTGGCGCCCGCGAAGTCCGTGGACCTGCGCGGCGCGAAGGTCGCCACCCTGCACCACGGTCCCCACACCTGGCCCGACGAGGTGCGCCTCGGTGACCTGCAGTACGAGGGGCTGCACTACACCGATCCCGAAGGTGTGGGCATGCCCGAGCGCATCGCCTGGCTGCGCCGATCACGCGGCTACAGCCCCCAGCCGTACGAGCAACTGGCCGCCTGGTACCGGCGGATCGGCCACGACCACAACGCCCGCGGCGTGCTGCTGGCCAAGCAGCGCGACCGCCGCCGCACCCTGCGTCCGCTCGCGCGCCTGTGGGGCTATCTGCTGGACGGCACCGTCGGCTACGGATACCGCCCCTGGCTCGCCGGGTTGTGGCTGGCGGTGGTCGCGGCGCTGGGCACTGCAGTCTTCGCACAGGCCGACCGGATCCCGATCAAGCCCGACGACAACCCCGGCTTCCACCCTCTCGTCTACACCCTCGACCTGCTCGTCCCCATCGGCGGCTTCGGGATGCGGGACGAGTGGCGATGGGTGAATGGGGGCGCGCAGGGGCTGGCGTACGCCCTCGTCGCAATCGGGTGGATCCTGACCACCGCCGTCGTCGCCGGCGTCAGTCGGACTCTGAACCGGACCTGAACTTCGCCCGATCCGCGGCAGCATCCGCGGCGGCCTCCGCCACCGGATCCGCCTCGGCATCCGCCGCCGCGTCCGACACCGCCGGCCCGCTCCCGTGCACCGGCCCGCCGTTCACCAGCACCGCCGCGGCAATCGCCGCCAGCAGCAGCGCGCCCGCCGCCCACCACGTCGCCGTGTGGAAGCCCTCCACCGTCGACTTCAGGCCCAGCGCCCGCTGCTGCCCCGGGCTCATGCCCGGCACCGCGTGGTCCTTCGCGTACGCCGTCGTGGCGCTCGTCGCGATCGTGTTCAGCAGCGCCGTGCCCACCGAACCGCCCACCTGCTGCGCGCTGTTCAGCGTCGCCGAGGTGACGCCGGAATCGTGTGGCGCCACGCCCGCCGTCGCGGTGGCGAAGACCGGCATGAAGACGCAGCCCATGCCGAGGCCGAGGATCATGATGGCGGGCAGCACGTGGCTCGCGTAGCCCGTGTCAACGCCGATGCGGGTCAGCAGCATCAGGCCGATCGCGGCCAGCAGCAGGCCCGGCACCATCAGCGCCCGCGGCGGCAGCTTGTCCAGCAGCCGGGCGGAGACCTGGGTGGAGCCGATGATGATCATCGCGGTCATCGGCAGGTACGAGAAGCCGGTCTTCAGCGGTGAGTAGCCCAGGACGCCCTGGAAGTAGTACGTGAGGAAGAGGAAGACGCCGAACATGCCGATCGTCGTCAGGCCCATCGCCAGAAAGGCGCCGGCGCGCTGCCGGTCCTTCACGATGTGCAGCGGCAGCAGCGGGTGGCGGGCCTTGGTCATCCAGTACGTGAACAGCGCCAGCAGCACCACGCCGCCGATCAGCATGCCGAGGACGAGGCCGTCGTCCCAGCCGCGCGGCTCCGCCTCGCTGAAGCCGAAGACGATGGCCAGCAGGCCGCCGCAGCCGAGCAGCACGCCCGGCACGTCGAGCCGGGCGCCGGGGCGGCCGGGGGAGTCGTGCAGCAGGCGCACGGCGCCCAGCGCGGCGATGATCGCGATCGGGATGTTGACGTACAGGCACCAGCGCCAGTCCAGGTATTCGGTCAGCACGCCGCCCGCGATCAGGCCGATCGCCGAGCCGCCGCCGGCGATCGCGCCGTAGATGCCGAAGGCCTTGCTGCGTTCCTTGGGGTCGGTGAACGTCGTCGTCAGCAGGGAGAGCGCGGCGGGCGCGAGCAGCGCCGCGAAGACGCCTTGGAGGGCGCGGGCGGCGTACAGCATGCCTTCGCCGGTGGCCGCGCCGCCGAGCGCGGAGGCGGCGGCGAAGCCGATCAGGCCGATGATGAACGTCCGCTTCCGGCCCGCCAGGTCCGTGATCCGGCCGCCGAGCAGCAGCAGGCCGCCGAAGGCGAGGGTGTATGCCGTGATCACCCATTGCCGGTTGTTGTCGCTCATGCCGAGCTCGCGCTGCGCGGAGGGCAGGGCGATGTTCACGATGGTCATGTCGAGCACGACCATCAGCTGGGCGAGGGCGATGACGACCAGCGCCCACCAGCGCATGGGGTCGGGCTCGGCAGGGCGGATGCCTTGATCGCTCATTGCTCCATCGTGACTCCGTATGGGTGAGGGCGCATGGCCACCCGCGCAGCATTGCGATGTATCGCGTGTTGACCCGTCCCGGCAATCGCGATATGTTCGGTTACGGATATACGGTTACGAGGAGGTGGGCGCGATGGCCCGGTTCAGGCGGGGCAACCCGCTGGCGCTGGCCGTGCTGGCCTTCCTCAGTGAGCGGCCGATGCATCCGTACGAGATCGGGCAGCTGCTGCGGCAGCGCGGCAACAGCGAGACCATCAAGATCAATTACGGCTCGCTGTACACGGTCGTGCAGAGCCTGGAGAAGCACGGCCTCGTCGAGGTCGCGGGCGTGCAGCGGCAGGGCAACCGCCCGGAGCGCACCGTCTACGCCCTCACCGACGCGGGCAATGCCGAGCTGCACGAGTGGCTGGCCGAGCTGGTGGGCGAGCCGGTGAAGGAGTATCCGGTCTTCGGGGCCGCGCTGTCGCTGATGGGCGTCCTGGGGCCCGATGAGGTGGTCGAGCTGCTCACCACGCGGGCCGAACACCTGGAGGTGCGGGCGGCCGGTGGCCGCGGCGTGGCCGAAGGGCTGGCCGAAAAGCTGCCGCGGCTCTTCATCGTGGAGGCCGAGTATCAGGCGCACATGATGGCGGCCGAGGCCGCCTGGGTGCGCGGCCTGGCCAAGGAGATCGCGTCCGGGTCGCTGGACGGCGTCGAGGAGTGGCGCCAGCTGCGCGACACGGGCGAGGTGCCCGAGAAGTGGAAGAGGCTGGAGGAGCCCGAGACGGACGCGTAACAGCAAAAGAGAATCCCGGCGGCGCTGCGGCAACAGCCCCGCCGGGGAAACGACCCGAGACCGCACCTGAACCCGCCGGAGGCGGGCGTGCGGGACATCCGAGACGTAGCACTTTCAGGATAGCCCGGCGCCGCTCGGCGGAGATCACCCATCTTCGTAAGAAGCGGAGCTTTGTCATGCCTGGAAACGGCAGCGCGCTCGCAGTGGACGCGCGCGACCTCGTCAAGACCTACCCCGGGGACGTCACGGCGCTGGACGGCATGTCCGTCCAGGTGGCCGCCGGCACCGTCTTCGGGCTGCTCGGCCCGAACGGCGCCGGGAAGTCCACCACCGTAAAGATCCTCACCACCCTCGCCCGCCCCGACTCCGGCGCCGCCACCGTGGCAGGGCACGACGTGGCGAAGAAGCCCGGCAAGGTGCGGCGCGCCATCGGCGTCGTCTCGCAGAAGTCCGGCGCCGACCCGGTCGCCACCGGCCGCGAGAACCTGATCCTGCAGGGGCGGCTGTACGGGATGCGCGGCCCCGAGCTGCAACGGCGGGCGGACGAGCTGCTGGAGCGATTCGACCTCGCCGACGCCGGGAAGCGCACGGTGAAGGGCTACTCCGGCGGCATGCAGCGGCGCCTGGATGTGGCCCTCGGCCTGGTGCACCGGCCCGAGGTGCTCTTCCTCGATGAGCCGACCACCGGACTCGACCCGGAGGCCAGGCAGGCCATGTGGGACGAGATCGGCCGGCTGGCGGGCGACGAGGGGCTGACCATCCTCCTCACCACCCACTACCTGGAGGAGGCCGACAAGCTCGCCGAGCGCATCGCCATCGTGGACCGCGGCCGCGTCGTCGTCGACGGCACCCCGGACGAGCTGAAGGGCGAACTGCGCGGCGACGCCGTGCACGTGGAGCTGCGCGACCCGGTGGGGGAGGTGGACGCGCGGCTGCTGACGACCGCACTGACGGAGTTCGCGGGCGTACGGGACGCGGCCGTCGAGGACCGCCGGCTGAGCGCGCGCGCCGACGACGGCCCGGCCGCCGTGCCGCAGGTGCTGGCCGTGCTGGAGCGGGAGGGTGCGAAGGTCGCCGCCGTCACCGTGGCGCGGCCGTCGCTCGACGATGTGTATCTGCGCTATGCGGGCCGCCGGTTCGCCGATGTGGACGCCGGAGGTGCCCGATGAGCAACGTACTCGACCAGACCTGGTTCATGACGCAGCGCCAGCTGATGGCGCTCGTCCGGCAGCCCGCCTTCCTGGTCATCACGCTGATCCAGCCGGTGATCTGGCTCTTCCTCTTCGGCAACCTCTTCAAGAAGGTCACCGAGCTGCCCGGCTTCGCCTCCGGCTCGTACCTGGACTATCTAGTGCCCGGCGTCGTCGTGATGAGCGCGCTGAGCTCCAGCATGTGGGCCGGGATGGGCACGCTGGAGGAGATCGAGCGCGGGACGCTCAACCGCTTCCTGACGACGCCGGTTTCGCGCGGCGCGATCATGAACGGCAACGTCGTACAGAACGCGCTGAGCGTCGCCCTGCAGTCCGTGATCATTGTGCTGCTCGGCAAGGCCGGCGGGGCCGACTACCCGGGCGGGGCCGGGGGTGTGATCATTCTGGTCGCGGCGGGCATCCTGCTCGGCACCGTGTTCGGAGCGATGTCCAACGCGATCGGGATGACCGTCAGGCAGCGGGAGTCGATCATCGGCATCAACACCTTCCTGCTGCTGCCGCTGACCTTCCTGTCCTCCGCCTTCATGGCGCCGGACCTGATGCCGTCGTGGATGCGGCACATCGCCGACTTCAACCCGGTCAACTGGGCGATCGTCGCGGGCCGTTCCGCCATGGCCGCGGATCCGGACTGGGGCGATGTCCTGACCCGCGGCGGGGCGCTGCTGGCGCTGGCGGTCGCGGCGGTGTGGCTGTCGACGCGGACGTTCCGGACGTATCAGCGGTCGGTCTGAGGAGGAGCGGCTACGGAGGGTGTGGCGTTACGCCGCCACGCCCTCCTGCTCCGCCTCCACCTGGGCGTTCCACTCCTTCTTCGAGGACTGCCAGCCGTCCTCGTTGTGGCCGAGCCGCCAGTAGCCGGAGATGGACAGCTGCTCGCGCGGGATCTCCCGCTCCACGCGCAGCATCCGGCGCAGCTCCTTCACCATGCCGGCCTCGCCGTGCACGAAGGCGTGCACCTGGCCCGCCGGGAAGTCGAGGGTGCGGACGGCTTCGACCAGGGCGGTGCCGACCGGCACGCCGTTACGGAACAGCCAGGTGACGTCGGCCCCGGCCGGGGCGGTGAGCGGCTGGCGCTCGTCGCGGTCCTCGACCTCGATGAAGCAGTGCACCTGCGCGCCCTCGGGCATCCGCTCCAGCGCGGCGGCGATGGCAGGCAGCGCGGACTCGTCGCCCGCGAGGAGGTGCCAGTCGGCCTCGGGGTCCGGGGCGTACGCGCCGCCGGGGCCCATGAAGAGCACGGTGTCGCCGGGCTCGGCCTTGTCGGCCCACGGGCCCGCCAGGCCCTCGTCGCCGTGGACGACGAAGTCGACGGTGAGCTCGCGCAGTTCGGCGTCCCAGCGGCGGATCGTGTACGTACGGGTGACCGGCCACTGGTCGCGCGGGAAGTCCTCGCGGATCTGCGCCATGTCGAACGGCTCGGGGTAGGTGACGCCCGGCTGCGGGAAGAGGATCTTGATGTAGTGGTCGGTGTACTCGCCGGCCCCGAATCCGGCCAGCCCTTCCCCGCCGAGCACCACGCGCACCATGTGCGGCGTGAGCCGCTCTGCGCGCACCACCTCGGCGCGGTTGACGGGCCTCTGCTTGCGGGCTGGACGGTCTGCCACTACGGCCTCCCGGACGCTTGTCAGCTACTTAGGTGACCCTAACCTAACAGCTCACGCCTGCAGAGTGGAGAGAACCCGCTCCAGGGAGCTCCCCAGCCCCCACCGCTTCGCCAGCGCCAGCAGCCGCTCCGGGTCCTTCGGGGTGCGGGGGAGGGCCGGGTCGTACGGGGGGAGGGGGATGTCGCTCGCGACCTTGACCACCGTCGGGGCCACCGCGATATACGGGCGGGACTCGTCCAGCTTGCGGCGCTGGGACGGGGTGAGGCCCGACTTCGGGTCGTCGACCGCGGCCATGATGCCGGCCAGGTCGCCGTGCGCGTCCAGGAGCTTCGCGGCGGTCTTCTCGCCGATGCCGGGCACGCCGGGCAGGCCGTCGCTGGGGTCGCCGCGCAGCAGGGCCAGGTCCACGTACCCCGGGCCGTCGACGCCGTACTTCTCGTGCAGCGCCGCCTCGTCCATCACCGTGGCGTTGCCGACGCCGCGTACCGGATAGATGACGCGGATGCCGCGGGCGTCGTCGATGAGCTGGAAGAGGTCGCGGTCGCCGGTGACGATGTCGACCGGGCCCTTCGCCTTGGCGGTGAGGGTGCCGATGACGTCGTCCGCCTCGTAATGGGGGACGCCGACGCGGGCGATGCCGAGGGCGTCGAGGACCTCCTCGATCACCGGCACCTGCGGGGAGAGGGTGTCCGGCACCTCCTCGGTGTCCGGCTCGGCCTCGCCCGGGTGTTCCTCCACGACGCGGTGCGCCTTGTAGGAGGGGATGAGGTCCACCCGCCACTGCGGCCGCCAGTCGGCGTCCATGCAGGCGACGAGGTCGTCGGGGTGGTGGTCGGCGGTCAGCCGGGCGATGAAGTCGAGCAGGCCGCGGACGGCGTTGACGGGGGTGCCGTCGGGGGCCTTGATCGACTCGGGCACGCCGAAGTAGGCGCGGAAGTACAGGCTGGCGGTGTCGAGAAGCATCAGGCGTCGGGTCACGGGGTCGATTTTGCCGTACGGGACGCCCGGCCGGGCGGGTGTGACGCAGTTGGCGGAAGTGCGGGTCGGTTCCATCGGATCACTGTGAAGTCGATCACCGGCCGGGGCGGGTGGGTACGGCCCCGAGCACGCGCCCGCCGGCGGCCGCGTGGAGGTCGCCGTACCCGCTCCCGCCAGGCAGTTCGCCTTCTCGACGGCAGGTCGGAGGGGTCGGCGGCGGAGGCTTTGCGGAGCGGGCCGCGCCCCGGGGGCGGGGGACAGATGGGTGTAAAACTTGGATGCAGTCGCCAACGAATGGTGGTTGGCGGCGGGTGCGCAACCCGACTGGAGAGGCCCTTCGGCCGGGCGCAACACGTGCGTTGAAGGTGACGCACGTCACCAGCGTGTTTGAGACACGTAAGTCTGGGCAGCGGCGCATCGGAGTGGATCCGGCCTGCCCAAGGGCAGAACGGGGCAAAACGGGCAGAACCCGCACCACTCTGCGACCCGCCGGCGGGGGAGGCGGGTCGTTTTACGTACGACTCGTGAGGTGTATGTGAGCAGGCTGCAAGCCGAGCACTTGTACAAGGTGTTCGGCAAACAAGCGGAACAGGCGGTGAGCCGGCTCGAATCCGGCGCAGACCGCGACGAACTGCGCAAGAACGGCACCACCGCCGCGGTCATCGACGCCAGCTTCGAGGTCGAGTCCGGCGAGATCTTTGTCGTCATGGGTCTGTCGGGCTCCGGCAAGTCCACGCTGCTGCGGCTGCTGAACGGGCTCCTGGAGCCCACGGCCGGCGCCGTGAAGTTCGACGGCGAGGACCTGACGAAGCTCAGCGCTCCCGCCCTCCGTGCGGTCCGCGCCAAGAAGATCTCCATGGTCTTCCAGCACTTCGCCCTCTTCCCGCACCGCAGCGTTCTGGAGAACGCCGGGTACGGGCTCGAGGTGCAGGGGGTCGAGAAGAAGGAGCGCGAGGAGCGCGCCACGGAGGCCCTGCACCTCACCGGCCTCGAAGGCTGGGAGAAGTCCTGGCCCGACGAGCTGTCCGGCGGCATGCAGCAGCGCGTCGGCCTGGCCCGCGCGCTGGCCACCGACGCCGACCTGCTGCTGATGGACGAGTCCTTCTCCGCCCTGGACCCGCTGATCCGCCGCGACATGCAGGACCAGCTCCTGGAGCTGCAGGAGAAGCTGAAGAAGACCATCGTCTTCATCACCCACGACCTGAACGAGGCCATGCGCCTCGGCGACCGCATCGCGGTCATGCGCGACGGTCAGATAGTCCAGATAGGCACCCCGGAAGACATCCTCGTGCGCCCGGCGAACGACTACGTGCGCCGCTTCGTCGAGGACGTCGACCGGACCCGCGTGCTCACCGCCGGCTCCATCATGGAGCAGCCGCAGGACGGCGCCACGATCAAGAGCTTCACCGCCGCGGTCAGCGTCCCCGAGGACACCCCGGTCGCCGAGCTGTTCGCGCCCTTCGCGGGCGGCGACGAGGCGGTCGGCGTCACCGGCGACGACGGCGACCTGGTCGGCCGCGTCGAGCGGGACCGGCTGCTGTCCGTGCTGGGTGAATCCGTCACCGGCGGCGAGGACGGCACGGACGCCGACGAGGGCGAGAGCGAAAAGGTGACGGCCGGTGCCTAGGATCAATTTCGGTGACTGGGTCGAGGACGCCATCAACTGGCTGATGACCCACCTCGCCTGGCTCTTCGACGCCATCAACTCCGTCATGTCGAACATGTACGACGGCATCAACTGGGTGCTCAGCGCCCCCGAGCCGCTGCTGATGGCCGGCATCTTTGCCGTGATCGCGTTCTGGCTGCGCGGACTGCTGCCGGCGGTGCTGGCGTTCATCGGGTTCGCGCTGATCGACTCGATTGAGCTGTGGCCGCAGGCGATGCAGACGGTCTCGATGGTGCTCGTCAGTGCCATCCTCACGCTCGTCATCGCGGTTCCGCTCGGCATCCTGGCCGCACGGAAGAACGGCTTCAGCGCCCTCCTCCGGCCGGTCCTCGACCTGATGCAGACGATGCCCGCGATGGTGTACCTGCTCATCGCCGGATCGTTCTTCGCCATCGGCGTCATGCCCGGCCTCGTGGCCACCGTGGTGTTCGCGATGCCGCCGGCCGTCCGCATGACCGAGCTCGGCATCCGCCAGGTCGACGAGGAGCTCGTCGAGGCAGCGGAGGCCTTCGGCACCAAGCCGGGCGACACCCTGCGGCGCGTGCAGCTGCCCCTGGCGCTGCCGACGATCATGGCCGGTGTCAACCAGGTCATCATGCTGTCGCTTTCGATGGTCGTCATCGCCGGTATGGCCGGCGCCGCGGGCCTCGGCGAAGAGGTCTACCAGGCCGTCACCCAGGTTCAGATCGGCCCCGGTTTCGAGGCCGGCGTCGCCGTCACCATCCTGGCGATGTACCTGGACCGGATGACCAGCGCGCTCAACCAGCGGGTCTCCCCGCTCGGCCGCCGCGCCCTGGCCAAGGCCGCCGCCATGGCCAGCGGCTGGAAGCTGGCGCACTACCGCCCCGCCACCTCGGTCGCCGCCGTCGGCGTCGTCGTGCTGGCGCTCATCGCGGGCGGCATGAACCTCGCCGGCTCCGATGACGACGGATCGCAGACCACCGCGTCCACGAACGTCGGCAAGGGCAAGGAAATCAAGATGGGCTACATCCCGTGGGACGAGGGCATCGCCTCCTCGTACCTCTGGAAGGAAGCTCTGGAGCAGCGCGGCTACAAGGTCGACCTGCAGCAGCTTGACCCGGGCCCGATGTTCGGCGCGCTGTCCAAGGGCGAGCTGGACTTCCAGACCGACACCTGGCTGCCGACGACCCACGAGCAGTACTGGAAGAAGTACGGCAGCAAGCTGGAGGACCTCGGCCAGTGGTACGGCCCCACGTCTCTGGAGCTGGCGGTGCCTTCGTACATGAAGGGCATCAAGTCCCTGGAGGACCTGAAGGCCAACGAGGACAAGTTCGACAGCAAGATCATCGGGATCGAGGCGTCGTCCGGCGAGATGGGCATTCTTAAGGACAAGGTCGTCAAGGAGTACGGCCTGACGGACTGGAAGGTCGTCTCCTCTTCGACCGCGTCGATGCTTTCGGAGCTGGACCGCTCGTACAAGCAGAAGAAGCCCATCGTGGCCACCCTGTGGTCGCCGCACTGGGCCTACAGCAAGTACGACCTGACCAAGCTCGAGGATCCCAAGGGCGCCTTCGGCAAGGGCGACAAGATCCACACCGTGGCCCGGAAGGGCTTCAGCAAGGACGACCCGACGGTCGCCGGCTGGCTGAAGAACTTCAAGATGAGCGAGAAGGACCTCACCGGGCTTGAGAGCATGATCACCGACGCCGGTAAGAGCCACGAGCAAGACGCGGTCAAGGATTGGCTGAAGAAGCACCCCGGCTTTGTTGACAAGATGGCTCCCGTCAAGGGTGGCTCCGGCGCCGTGGCCAAGGGCAAAGACGCCGGTAAGGCCGTGAACCTCGGTTACTTCCCCTGGGACGAGGCGATCGCCTCGACCTACCTGTGGGAGAACATCCTCGAGGACCGCGGCTACAAGCCGAAGACCCAGCAGCTCGACCCGGGCCCGCTGTACCAGGCGCTCTCAAAGGGTGAGATGGACGTCCAGATGGACTCCTGGCTGCCGACGACGCACAAGCAGTACATGAACAAGTACGGCGACAAGCTCACCGACATCGGGCAGTGGTATGGCCCCACCTCGCTCGAGCTGTCCGTGCCGTCGTACATGAAGGACGTGAACTCCCTGGAGGACCTGAAAGACCACAAGGGCGAGTTCAAGGGCAAGATCATAGGCATTGAGGCGTCCGCTGGCATGATGGGGATCCTCAAGGACAAGGTGGTCAATGAGTACGGCCTGAAGGACTGGAAGGTCGTCTCGTCCTCCACCGCGTCGATGCTCTCCGAGCTCGACCGCTCCATCAAGAAGAAGGAGCCGGTCGTCGTCACCCTTTGGTCGCCGCACTGGGCCTATGCCAAGCACGACCTGAAGAAGCTCGAGGACCCGAAGGGCGCTTGGGGCAAGGGCGATGACATCCACATCACCGGTAAGAAGGACTTCAAGAAGGACTTCCCCGAGCTGAACGGCTGGCTGAAGAACTTCAAGATGTCCGAGAAGGACCTCGCCTCCCTGGAGGCCGAGATCCAGAAGGGCGGCCAGGGCAAGGAGAAGGAGTCCGCCCGCAAGTGGATGGACGCCCACCCCGGCATCGTGGACAAGCTGGCTCCGGTCAGCTGACCCCACGCGCCCGCGGCCGCCGACGCCGCACCTCACCGAGGGGCCCCGCCCCGGCCGCCATCGCGACGGCCGGGGCGGGGCCTTCGGCGTTGCCGCCGATTTATTCGGATGACACCGACTCCCGGCGCTCGTACGGTATTTACCAGGAACAGCGGAGCGCCCGGTGCGCAGGCTGCGGTTACTTCTTGGGATCCAAAGGCTGCGGGTTCGAATCCCGTCGTCACTTCGGGTGGCGTAGCTCAATCGGATAGAGCATTGGAATGAATCCGCCGCCGTTTTCTGAACTCGGGCGCCCCGGCAATGGTCGGGGTATTCAGCGGGGGAGCCATGAGCAAGTTCAATCGGAAGGCGCGTGTCCGCGCGCCGGATGCCGTCACGTATGAGGGCGGCGCCGCCTATACGCGTGACAGCAAGTCAGAGCTTGTGCTGCTTGCCGTGGTCAACATGGTCGGCGAGGACACCTTTTACGAGCACGCCGGCGACCGCGACGACCGCTTCCGCACCCTGGTGCGGACCGTCGCCGTGGCCGACGGCGAGTGGACGGCGCGGTTCGTGGCGTGGCTGCGGGGCGAGGCCAACATGCGCTCGGTCTCGCTGGTCGCCGCCGCCGAGGCGGTCGCGGCCCGGCTGGCCGAAGGGCTGCACGGGGGCAACCGCGCAATCGTGGCGGCCGCGTGCCTGCGCGCCGACGAGCCGGGCGAGTTCCTCGCGTACTGGACGGGTGCCCACGGCCGTGCGCTGCCGAAGCCGGTCAAGCGCGGCCTCGCCGACGCCGTCCGGCGCCTGTACACCGAGCGTGCGCTGCTGAAGTACGACACCGGCGGCGCCCGGGACTTCCGCTTCGCGGATGTGCTGGAGTTGGTGCACGCGACGCCCGATGCGGCCAAGACGTGGCAGGGCCCGCTCTTCCAGCACGCCCTCGACCGGCGGCACGGCCGGCGCGAGGGCGCGGTGCCGGAGGCGCTGCGGACCGTACGGGCGCGGGCCGAGCTGATGGCGCTGCCCGAGGAGGGGCGGCGGCCGCTGCTCGCCGCGCCGGACGCGCCCGAGCGGCTGCGTGCGGCCGGCATGACCTGGGAGGCGCTCGCCGGGTGGCTGCAGGGGCCGATGGACGCGGAGGCGTGGGAGGCCGTGCTGCCATCGATGGGGTACATGTCGAAGCTCCGCAACCTGCGGAACTTCGACGAGGCCGGGCTGAGCGACGACGCCGCCGCGCAGGTGGCCGAGCAGCTCGCCGACCCCGCCGAGGTCGCGGCGTCGCGGCAGTTCCCGTACCGCTTCCTGTCGGCCTACCGCGCCGCGCCCTCGCTCCGCTGGGGGCCACGCGCTCGACAATGCGCTGACCGCGGCCACGGCCAACGTTCCGGCGCTGCCGGGCCGTTCGCTGGTGCTCGTGGACACGTCCGGGTCGATGGCCGGCCGGCTCTCGGGCCGCTCGCAGGTCACGCATGCCGACGTCGGCGCGCTCTTCGGGGCCGTGCTGGCGCACCGCGGCTGCGACGTCGACCTCGTCGGCTTCGCCAACGGGACGTTCCGGCACGGGCTGACGCCGGGCGGTTCGGTGCTGCGGGACATCGACGCGTTCTGCGCGCGGATCGGCGAGGTCGGGCACGGCACGGAGACGGTCGCCGCGCTCAAGGCGAGCTACCGCGGGCACGACCGGGTCGTGATCGTCTCGGACATGCAGGCGTTCGCGTACCCCGGCTTCGGGCGCGCCAACGTCTCGGTGTCGGAGGCGATCCCGGCGCAGGTGCCGATGTTCGGGGTCAACACCACCGGCTACGCCGCCGCGTCGATCGACGCCGCGCGGTCCGGCCGGTACGAGATCGGCGGCTTCAGTGACAAGCTGTTCAGCATGGTCGGGCTGCTCAGCGACGATCGCGTGGCCGCTTGGCCGTGGGAGACCGCGGCCTGACTGGGGGCGTACGGTGCCGGGGTGGACTACTCCGGCACCGTACGCATTGAGCGCGTCGTCTCCCTCGTCCCGTCGCTGACGGAGGCGGTCGCCGAGAGCGCGCCAGGGCTGCTGGTAGGCGCCACCGACTGGTGCAGCCATCCGGCTTCGCTGGAGGTGACGCGTGTACGGGGGACGAAGAACCCGGACGTCGAGAAGATCATCGCGCTGGCCCCCGACCTGGTCATCGCCAATGAAGAGGAAAACCGCGAGCCCGACCTCGCCGCCCTGCGGGAGGCCGGGCTCGACGTGCTGGTGACCGAGGTGCGGACGCTGGAGCAGGGCTTCGCGGAGCTGCACCGGGTGCTGGTCGACGCGTGCGGGCTGGCGCGGCCCGCGTGGCTGGATGCCGCGGAGGCCGCTTGGGCGGCGGTGGTTCCGGCTCGGCCGCCGCGGCGGGCGGTGGTGCCGATCTGGCGGCGGCCGTGGATGGTGCTGGGGCGGGACACCTTCGCCGGGGATCTGCTGGCGCGGCTGGGGGTGGTGAATGTGTACGAGGGCAGCGACGAGCGGTATCCGAAGATCCCTCTGGAGGCGCTCACGGCCTCCGGCGCCGACCTCGTCGTCCTGCCCGACGAGCCGTATGCCTTCACCGCGGACGACGGCCCGGAGGCCTTTCCCGGGCTGCCCGCCGCGCTCGTCAGCGGGCGGCATCTCACGTGGTACGGACCGTCGCTGGCGGAGGCGCCGGCTGTGCTGGGGGCGGCGGTATTCCGCTCGACCTGATCGTGGGGGCGCTGCCACCATTGATCGATGAGCAGCAGCATCGTGCCCGCCGAAGGCGTCCGCCTGCCCTGGGACGGCGTCCCCGATCACGTCCGGGGTGCCATCGAGGCCGAGCTCGGGTCGGGCGTCGTCGCTGCCGAGTCGCAGGCCGGGGGCTTCTCTCCGGGCGTCGCCGCCCGACTGCGGCTGGCCGACGGGCGGCGCGTCTTCATCAAGGCGGTCAGCGCCGACACCAACGACGTCGCCGCCCGCATGCACCGCAAGGAAGCCCGCAAAGTCGCCTTGCTGCCGCCCGGCACCCCCGCGCCGCGGCTGCTCGGGTCGTACGATGACGGGACCTGGGTCGCGCTCGTCTTCGAGGAGGTCGAGGGGCGGCAGCCGCATGTGCCGTGGGACGGGGGCGAGTTGCGGCGGGTGCTCGCTGCGCTCGGGGAGCTGGCCCGTATCCCCGCGCCGGAAGGCGTCCGGGCGCCGCGGGGGGACGGCTTCGGGCGGTGGCGGGAGATCGCCGTGGCGTACGACGCCGGTGAGGACGATCTGCACGGGCTCGACCCGTGGGTGCGGGCCCGTATCCACGAACTCGCCGAGCGCGAGTCCCGCTGGGCAGCGGCCGCCGCGGGTGAGGTGCTCGCGCACGGGGACGTGCGGGCCGACAACATCCTCCTGACCGCCGATGGCGCGGTCTTCGTCGACTGGCCGCACGCGCTGCGCGCCGCGCCCTGGTTCGATCTGCTCATCTCCCTGCCGTGCATCGCCATGCAGGGCGGTCCCGACCCGGAGGCGACCTTCACCGGGCACCCGCTGGCGCGGGACGCGGACCCGGACGATGTCACGACGCTCCTCGTCGCCGTCACGGGCCTCTTCCTCGGCGGCGCCCGCCTCCCCGCACCGCCCGGCCTGCCCACCCTGCGCGCCTTCCAGCGGGCGCAGGGCGAGCACGCGCTGGCCTGGCTCAGGAAGCGGCTCTGACCAGACCCTCCATGACCCGCAGATCGTCACCCATCTCCGGATGCCACTGCACGCCGACGGCGAAGCCGTCACCGGGGCGCTCCACGCCCTCGACGGTGCCGTCGTCCGCGTGCGCCGACACGGTCAGGCCCTCGCCGAGCCGCTCCACCGCCTGATGGTGGTACGCCGGAACCACCGTCTCGGCGTCCTCCAGCAGCGCGGAGAGGCGCGTCCCGGGGACGGGCTTGACCTTGTGCTCGCCGAAGACGCCGGGCGGCCCGTCGTGCCCGTCGAGGTGCTGGATTAGGGTGCCGCCACAGGCCACATTCAGCAGCTGGGCGCCACGGCAGATCCCCAACAACGGCAGCCCGCGCTCCAACGCCGCCTCGATCAGCGCCAGTTCCCACGCATCCCGCTCCTGCGCGGGCGGCCCCGTACGCTCCGACCGCTCGGCCCCGTACCGCCCCGGCTCCACATCAGGCCCACCAGCCACCACCAGCCCATCCAACCGCGCCACCGCCTCCCTGGCGGCCCCCACGGCCTCGTCGGGCGGCAGCAGCGCCGCCATCCCACCCGACCGCTGCACCAGCCGGTGATACCCCGAAGGCAACAGCGCAGCAGGCAACCGCCACTGCAACCAGGCGGCCTCCTCCACAAGGTAGGTCGAGACACCGATCAGCGGACGTCGCATGAGTTCTCCCCGGCGTGGGAATGCCCGTTCCCGATCAAGGGTAGTCAGGATTACCTTTCAGTGGCCTCCCGGCAGCTCCACCTCCCCGAATGAGGAAGGCGATTGCAGTGCCAGACCGCACACCTCCGCTCACCGTCGACGAGCTGCGGCGGCGCGCAGACGACGGCAGCATCGATACCGTCGTCGTCGCCTTTGCCGACATGCAGGGGCGGCTCCAGGGCAAGCGCTTTGCCGTACGGCACTTCCTCGATGAGGTCGTGGGGCATGGGACGGAGGGGTGCAACTACCTCCTTGCCGTCGATGCCGACATGAATACGGTCGATGGCTTCAAGATGTCGTCGTGGGATCTTGGCTACGGGGACTTCGCCATCCATCCTGACCTGGACACCTTGCGCATCACCCCCTGGAACGAGGGGACCGCTCTGCTCATCGCCGATCTGGCGTGGCATGACGAATCCCCCGTCACCCCCGCGCCCCGGCAGATCCTCCGCCGGCAGCTCGACCGGCTCGGCGAGCGGGGGTGGACGCCGTACGTGGGGACCGAGCTCGAGTTCATCGTCTTCCGGGACTCGTACGAGCAGGCCTGGTCGGGCGGCTATCGCGAGCTGACGCCGGTGAATCAGTACAACGTCGACTACTCCATCCTCGGCACCGGCCGCGTCGAGCCGCTGCTGCGCCGGATCCGTAACGAGATGGGCGCGGCCGGCATGCGCGTCGAGTCCGCCAAGGGCGAGTGCAATCTCGGGCAGCATGAGATCGCCTTCCGGTACGAGGACGCGCTGACGACGTGTGATCAGCACAGCGTCTACAAGACCGGCGCGAAGGAGATCGCCTCCCAGGAGGGCATGTCGCTCACCTTCATGGCGAAGTACAACGAGCGGGAGGGCAACTCCTGCCACATCCACCTGTCGGTCAGGGACGGTGACGGCGAGCCCGTCTTCGCCAGGGACCGGGCCGGCGGCATGTCCGAGGTGATGGAGCACTTCCTCGCCGGGCAGCTCGCGGCGCTGCGCGAGTTCTCGCTGCTGTACGCGCCCAACATCAACTCGTACAAGCGCTTCCAGCCCGGCTCCTTCGCCCCCACCGCCGTCGCCTGGGGCCCCGACAACCGCACCTGCGCCCTGCGCGTCGTCGGCCACGGCCACTCGCTGCGGCTGGAGAACCGCATGCCGGGCGGGGACGTGAACCCGTACCTCGCCGTCGCCGGAATGATTGCCGCCGGGCTGCACGGCATCGAGCAGAAGCTGCCGCTGCCCGAGCGGGTCACCGGCAACGCGTACGACCTCGACGGCATCGCCCATGTGCCCACTACGCTGCGCGAAGCCGCCGAGCTCTGGCACGACAGCGCGCTGGCCCGCGAGGCCTTCGGCGAGGACGTCGTCAAGCACTACCTCAATATGGCGCGGGTGGAGCAGGAGGCGTACGACAGCACGGTGACGGACTGGGAGCGGTTCCGGTCCTTCGAGCGGATGTGAGCAGGCAGTTGGAGTTCGAGATCGTCAACCCCGCCACCGGGGAGAACATCGCCACCGTCCCCGGCACCTCCCGCGAGGAGGTGGACGCCGCCGTCGCGCGGGCCGCCAAGGCGCAGCAGGCCTGGGCCGCGCTGGTGCCCGGGGACCGGGCCTGGCTGCTGCGCAAGGTCGCCGACGCCATCGACACGCACCTGGAGGAGCTGGCGCAGCTGGAGGTGCAGGAGGCCGGGCATCCGATCGGCGCTGCCCGGTGGGAGGCGGGCAATGCTCGGGACCTCTTCGAGTACGCGGCCGGGGGTGTGGAGCGGCTGACGGGGCGGCAGATCCCGGTGACCGGCGGGGTGAACCTGACCTTCGCCGAGCCGCTCGGCACCGTCGCCGTCATCGCGCCCTGGAACTTCCCGCTCCCCATCGCCTCCTGGGGCGTCGCCCCGGCGCTGGCGGCGGGCAACGCGGTCCTCCTCAAGCCCGCCGAGACCACGCCGCTGACGGCGCTGCTGCTGGCGGAGCTGGCGCTGCAGGCGGGGCTGCCGGAGGGGCTGTTCCAGGTGCTGCCGGGGGCCGGGCCGGTCACCGGGGACGCGCTGGTGGAGCACCCGGGGGTCGCCAAGGTCGTCTTCACCGGCTCCACCGCCGTCGGCAAGCAGATCATGGCCAAGTGTGCCGCCCAGGTGAAGCGGGTGACGCTCGAACTGGGCGGCAAGAGCCCGAATATCGTCTTCGGAGACGCCGACCTGGAGCGGGCGGCTGCCGCCGCGCCCGCCTCCTTCCTCGACAACACCGGGCAGGACTGCTGCGCCCGCACCCGCATCCTGGTGCAGCGGTCCGCCTACGACCGCTTCATGGAGCTGCTGGAACCGGCCGTCCTCGGCTTCAAGGCCGGCGACCCCGCCGACCCGGCGACGGAGATGGGCCCGCTCATCTCGGCCGCGCACCGCGAGCGGGTGCGCGGTTACGTACCCGAGGACGCGCCCGCCGCCATCCGCGGCACGGTGCCGGACGGGCCGGGCTTCTGGTATCCGGCCACCGTCCTCACCGACGTCCCCGCCGACGACCGGCGGGCGACCGAGGAGATCTTCGGCCCGGTCGCCATCGTCACGCCCTTCGACGACGAGGCGGAGGCGGTACGGCTCGCCAACACCGGCCCGTACGGCCTCTCCGGCTCCATCTGGACCCGCGACGCCGGGCGGGCGCTGCGCGTCTCGCAGGCGGTCGAGGCCGGGAACCTGTCCGTCAACTCCCATGGCAGCGTGCGCTACTGGACCCCCTTCGGGGGCTACAAGCAGTCGGGCCTGGGGCGGGAGCTCGGGCCCGACGCGCTGCATGCCTTCACCGAGACGAAGAACGTGTTCATCAGCACCGAGGAGAGCCAGTGACTCAGGAAGCCCCCGTCTGCCGCCGCCTCGTCGGCCGCACCGCCGTCGTCACCGGCGCGGGCAGCGGCATCGGCCTCGCCACCGCCCGCCGGCTCGCCTCCGAAGGCGCGAAGGTCGTCTGCGCCGACGTGGACGTACGGGCCGGGAAGGCGGCCGAGGAGGCGACCGGCGGGCTGTTCGTGAAGGCGGACGTGACGAGCGAGGAGGAGGTGGCGGCGCTGTTCCAGACGGCCTTCGAAACGTACGGCTCCGTCGACGTCGCGTTCAACAACGCGGGCATCTCGCCGCCCGACGACGACTCCATCCTCACCACCGACCTGGCCGCCTGGAAGCGGGTCCAGGACGTCAACCTCACCTCCGTCTACCTGTGCTGCAAGGCCGCGATCCCGTACATGCAGCGCCAGGGCCGCGGCTCGATCATCAACACCGCCTCCTTCGTCGCCCGCATGGGCGCCGCCACCTCGCAGATCAGCTACACCGCGTCCAAGGGCGGGGTGCTCGCCATGTCGCGGGAGCTGGGCGTGCAGTTCGCGCGCGAGGGGATCCGGGTCAACGCGCTGTGTCCCGGGCCGGTCAACACGCCGCTGCTGCAGGAGCTGTTCGCCAAGGACCCGGAGCGGGCGCAGAGGCGGCTGGTGCACATCCCGGCGGGCCGGTTCGCCGAGGCCGAGGAGATCGCCGCCGCGGTCGCCTTCCTGGCCAGCGACGACTCGTCCTTCGTCAACGCCGCCGATTTCCTGGTCGACGGCGGAATCTCCGGCGCGTACGTGACACCCGTGTGACGAAAGGATGTACGGTGCATGCGTTTCGATCCGTAGCACGATGACGTACGTACGGAGGCACCACCTTGCGCACCGCACCGCTGCTGTCCGCCCTGAGCCTGGCCGCGGCCGCCACCCTGACGGCCGCCCCGGCGGGCGCCGTGGCCCCGCACGAGTCGGGGCGTGACTGCCCGCAGCTGTCCGGCGACCTCGCCTGGTTCGGGGACAACCGCGACAAGCTGCAGGACGCGATCGACGAGGCCGGGAGCTGCTCGGGCGGCCACCGCGAACGGCCCGTCGCCGCCTTCGACTGGGACAACACGATCACCAAGAACGACGTCACCGACGCGGTGATCGCCTGGTCGCTGCGGCACGACAAGATCCTGCGCCCTGACAGCTGGCGCGACACCAGCAAGTGGCTCACCCCGGCCGCGGACAAGGCGCTGACCGAGGCCTGCGGCACGGACGTGCCGGTCGGCAAGCCGCTGCCGACCTCCACCGACACCGCCTGCGCCGACGAGATCTTCCAGATCCGCTCCAAGGCCACGACGATGGCCGGCGACGAGGCCTTCGAGGGCACCTGGAACCACCGCCGCACCGTCCCGGAGTACGCGTGGGTGCCGCAGCTGTTCGTCGGCCACACGGTGAAGGAGCTGCGCTCGTACGCGGCCAAGTCGCGGGCGGAGGCGCTGGCCGCGCCGATCGGCGCGAAGCAGACCGTCGGCACCCATGAGATCCCGGCCTACGTCCGCTACTACGACCAGCAGCGCGACCTGGTCAAGACGCTCAAGGAAGCCGGCTTCGACGTCTACATCGTCTCCGCCGGGTCCGAGCCGGTGACCGAGGTGTGGTCGAAGGGCATCGGCATCGACCCTAAGCACACCATCGCCATCCGCAGCGTGGAGAAGCACGGCAAGATCACGCCGTACAACTACGGCTGCGGCGACGTGGGCGTCACCGAGGGCGAGTACATCCCGTACATCGACGGCAAGCGCTGCGCGGTGAACCAGGAGATCTTCGGCGTGCAGGGCGCCGACGCCTGGAAGAAGCAGGACGCCAAGCACCGCATCGCGATCGGCGGCGGCGACGCGGACACCGACGTCACCTTCGTCGGCGACGCCACCGCCGCGCACCTCGTCCTGAACCGCAACAAGCCGGAGATCATGTGCCGCGCCTACGACGACGCGGACGGGCGCTGGGTGGCCAACCCGATGTTCATCGAGCCGCTGCCGAAGCTGCAGACGCCGTACCCGTGCGCCACGACGGCTTACACGAACGAGGACGGGACGCATGGGCCGGTCCTGCGGGAGGACGGCGACGTGGTGCCCGACCAGGAGGACAAGGCGTCCTGAGCGCGGGCCGTCGTTGACGCCCAGGGGAACTGTAACTAACCTGATTGCAGTTTGGTCGGCGCCGAGGGAGTGGTGATGGCGGTCAGTACCCGTACCGCGGTGGCGGCGCATGCGCTGACCTTCCTGGCAGGCCGGGAAGCGGACGGGCTGCAGTCGTCGGCGCGGATCGCGGAGAGCCTGGAGAGCAACCCGGTGCTGGTGCGCCGGGTGCTCGGGCAGCTGCGGGCCAAGGGTCTCGTCGACGCCGTCGAGGGCAGCGGCGGCGGCTGGCGGCTCGCCAGGCCGGCCGCGGAGATCAGCCTGCTCGACGCGTACGCCGCCGTCGAGGACGACCTCACGCTGCTGCCCACGCACGCCCATCCGCCCAGCCGCAACTGCGCGGTGGGCCGGCACATGCAGTCCCTCCTGGAGGAGGAGTTCTGCGCCGCGCGGCGCGCGATGGAGGAGCAGCTCGCCGGCACGACCATCGCGGACATGCACCGCCGCATTCAGCGGCGCGACGGTGCCGCACCCGTGAGCGGCTAGCCGCCCCGAATTGGCCGGAGTTCAGCTCCGGCCAATTTCTTGACCTTAACTGCAACCGTGATAGTTACAGTTCTGACGAGTGGAGTACCCGTGCAGCCACCAACCGCCCCCCTGCCCCGCCTGCTGAGCGTCCTGATCCCGGCGATGCTGCTCATCCCCATCGCCGCAGACATGGTCTCGCTCCTCCTGCCCCGGATCGCGACGGAGTTCTCGACCTCGACCGCGCAGGCCGCCTGGGTGGTGACCGGATTTCTGCTGGCGTGCGCGATCGGGATTCCCGTGTACGGGCGGCTGGCGGACCGGTTCAGCCTGCGCCGGCTGTTCACGGTGGCGCTGGTGGTCTTCGGGGCCGGCAGCCTGATCTGCGCCCTGGCGCCGAGCCTGGTGGTGCTGGTCGTCGGGCGGATCGTCATGGGCGCGGGCGGGGCCGCCATCCCCGTGCTCGCGATCGTGTCCGCGGCGCGGCTGCTGTCCGGGCGTGAGGCCGCGGTCGGCATCGGGTTTCTCGGGGCGTCGGCGGGCGTCGGTACGGCGGCGGGGCCCGCGGTGGGCGGGATCCTCGGGGACGCGCTGGGCTGGTCGGCGCTCTTCTGGCTGATGACCGTGGCCGCGCTGGCGCTCGTACCGGCGGTCCGGCGGGTCCTCACCGATGCGACTCCGGACGACCGGCGGTCCATCGATCTGCTCGGCGGCGTCCTGCTCGGCGGCGGGGTCGGTCTGGGGCTGTTCGGGGTCACCCGGATCGAGAGCGCCGGGCTCGGCTCGCCGACCTCCTGGGGCTCGATGGCCGCAGGGGCCGTCCTCGCGGCGCTCTTCATCTGGCGGATCCGTACCGCCGGACACCCCTTCGTGCCGCCCGCGCTCTTCGCGAACCGCGGCTATGTCGCGGCCGTCATGGTGATCTTCCTGGCCATGACCGTGAACCTGGCGACGCTCGTCCTCGTACCGATCCTCCTCATCAACGAGGGCGGCCTGACACCCACCGAGGGCAGCCTGGTCATGATCCCCGGCGGGCTGGCGCTGGCGGCGACCTCGCCGCTGGCCGGGCGGATCAGCGGCCGGGGCAGCCGGGGTACGGACGCGGGGACCCTGATCGTGACCGGACTCGCCGTGCTCGGCGGCTCGATGCTGCTGCTGTCCACGCTGGCCGCCGGCGACTCGCCGGTGCTCGCCGGGGTGGCGGTGTTCGCGCTCGGCGCCGGGTTCGCGGTCGTCGTCACGCTCACCACCACCGCGGTCAGCCAGCTGCTGCCGCCGGAACAGGTCGGCGTCGGCGTCGGAATCTTCCAGGGCGCCCAGTTCCTGGGTGCGGGCGTCGGACCCGCGGTCTTCTCGGCCCTGCTCTCGGCCCGGCTGGGCAGCGCGGACGACGCGGTGAATCCGCTCCACACCGACGCGGCTCCGGCGTACTCCGACACCTTCCTCGCCCTGGCCGCCGTGGCCGTCCTGGCCGTACTCGCCGCCCTGCGCCTGCGGCGGGCGACCGGCCGCGCCCGCGGCGCCGAACCGGCCGCCGACTACAGGAAGGTCCGCCCCTCACCCCGATAGGTGGGCACCTTCTCGACCACCTCATCGCCGTCGATGAGATGCAGCTCGTCGAAGCGCTCGCACAGCTCGCCCGCCTTCGCATGCCGGAACCACACCCGGTCGCCGACCAGCAGATCGTCCGCGGGCGAGCCGAGCAGCGGCGTCTGCACCTCGCCCGCGCCCTCCTGGGGGTCGTAGCGCAGGCCCTCGGGGAGGTACGGGACCGGCAGCCGGTCCGGTCCGGGCGCGCCGGACGCCGGGTAGCCGCCGCCGAGGACCGTCACCACGCCGACGCCGGGCCGCCGCACCACCGGCTGCGCGAACAGCGCGGCCGGACGGCCCCTGTACGACGTGTAGTTGTCGAACAGCCGCGGCTGGAAGAGCCCGGACCCCGCCGCCACCTCCGTCACCGCGTCCTCCGAGGCGGTGTGCTGCACGCTGCCCGTACCACCGCCGTTGACGAACTCAAGACCGCCGGGCCCCGCCACCGCCCGTACGGCCGCCACCGCCTCCGCCCGCCGCGCCGCCAGCTCCTTGCGCGCCTTCGCCTGCATCAGCCGGATCGCCCGCGAGCGCACCGGACGCCCGGCGATCGCGTCGCCGACACCGGCGATATGGCCCTCGTACGCCATGATGCCCACCAGCCGGAAGCCGGGGCGGCGGACCACCGAGCGGGCCAGCTCGGCCAGTTGCGCGGGGCTGGCGAGGGGGGAGCGGCGGGCGCCGACCCGTATCCGGCCGCCGAGCATCCGCAGCGCCGTGTCGAGCTCGATGCAGACCCGGATCTCCTCGCGGCCGCCGTCCCGGGCCGCGTCGATGAAGGCGAGCTGGGACGGGTCGTCGACCATGACGGTCACCGCCTCCGCGAGCTTCGGGTCGGCGGCCAGCTCGGCGAAGCCCGCCCGGTCGGCGGACGGGTAGGCGAGCAGCACGTCCTCGAAGCCCGAGCGGGCCAGCCACAGCGACTCGGCGAGCGTGAAGCTCATGATGCCGGCGAAGCCGGGGCGGGCCAGGACGCGTTCCAGCAGCGCCCGTACGCGCACGGACTTGCTCGCGACCCGGATCGGCTTGCCGCGGGAGCGGCGGACGAGATCGTCGGCATTGGCGTCGAAGGCCTGGAGGTCGACGATCGCCAGCGGGGCGTCGAGGTGCGCGGTGGCCCGGTCGTACCGTGCCCGGTCTGCTGTCGGTCCTTGCATGCCTTGCATGCGAGCAGCGTGCCAGAGTATCCGTACCGGCCGGTAGAGGCTGGAAAGAGCGGTGTCATCGGGTCAAGGGGTGGACTGACTGCCCACGACCGCCAAGACCTAAGTAAAGTGTCCGAGCGCATCAGGGAGCAGGTGCCGCAGGTCAGAGGGGACAGAGGGGAGGGCTGCGGTGAGCACGGATACCGGCGAGGCGTCCGCGGAACAGTCACCCGAGTCACAAGTCGAGCCACGACGCGAGCCGTCGCCCGAGTCGCCACCCGCCCCACCAGCACCGCCGCGCCCATTCGCGCCGCCGAGACCCGTCGAAGCCCCCGCCCGCGTCGGCGCCCCGCTGCACGTCGCCGCGGTGCTGCCGACGGACGCCCCTGAAGAGTCCGAGCCGGAGCCGCAGGGCCGCAGCCTCCGCCGCACCATCACCGCCGTGGCCTGCGCCATCCTCGGCCTAGGCCTGCTCGCCGGATCCGTCGCCGGCACCTGGCTGAGCGGCGGCGACGAGACCGGCGACCAGGCCGCGTACGAAACCGCCCGCCAGCTCTGGCACACCACCGAGGTCGGCACCCTCTTCCCCAGCACCCTCCGCGGCGAGGCCGCCGGACCCGGCGACGCCGACCGCACCTGGAAGCGGATCGCGGTGGCCAAGGACGGCGACTGCCGCGGCGCCTTCGACCCGAACCTCGGCAAGGCGCTCGCCCCCGTCGGCTGCGAGCGGCTGCTGCGCGCCACGTACGCGGATGCCACCGGGACGCATGTCACCACGGTCGGGCTGCTGTTCACCAAGGCCGGGCCCGAGCGGATGCAGGCGCTGCGGGCCCGCTTCGCGGACGAGGACCTCGCCGAGCGGAAAGACCTGCTGCCGCTGCCGTACGCCGTCCCGGGCTCCCCGGCCGCGGACTTCGGTAAGCGGCAGCGGGCGACCTGGACGGTGGGAGTGGTGACCGATGCGCCGGTGGTCGTGTACGCGGTGAGCGGATTCGCCGACGGCCGTACGGTGTCGGAGCCGCAGCCGGCGAAGAGCGCGGTGCGCGCCGGGCAGACGACGGTGGCCGCGCAGGCCGGCCTCGGCCACGACGCGCAGGGCATCGCGGACCGGATCGAGAGCAAGCTGCGCAGCCGGGCCGGCGCGGCCGCGGCGGAAGCTGGGGATATTCGGTGAGCCGTCGCGGTGTTTCCCGTACGGGCAGAGTCATGCGCGCTGCCGGGGTCCTCGCTCTCGCCGGGGCGCTGCTGGCGCCATCGGCGGCGCAGGCCGATGACGTACGGGACCTGGAGTGGGGCCTCGATGCCGTACGGGCGCCACAGGCCTGGGCCACCACCAAGGGCGAGGACGTCACGGTCGCGGTGCTGGACACCGGGGTCGACGCGAAGCATCCGGACCTGGCCGGTTCCGTGCTGCCCGGGAAGGACCTGGTCGGCTTCGGGGCCGAGCGCGGCGACGCGGCGTGGGCGCGGCACGGGACGGCGATGTCCGGGATCATCGCGGGGCACGGGCACGGTTCGGGGGGCACGGAGGGCGTCACGGGGGTGGCCCCGGAGGCCAAGATCCTGCCGATCCGGGTGATTCTCGAGGACAGCGACTCGGAGCGTAAGAAGGCCAGGTCGCAGCGGGGCGGGGCGCTGGCTGACGGGATTCGCTGGGCGGTCGACCACGGCGCGGACGTCATCAATCTCTCGCTGGGCGACGACAGCCGGTCGGCGCATCCCGAGCCGGGGGAGGACGCGGCGGTGCAATACGCGCTCCGCAAGGGGGTCGTGGTCGTCTCCTCGGCCGGCAACAGCGGCGAGAAGGGCGACCACATCTCGTACCCGGCGGCGTATCCCGGGGTGATCGCGGCGACGGCCGTGGACCGGGGCGGGGTGCGGGCGCCGTTCTCGACGCGGCGGTGGTACGCGACGGTGTGTGCGCCCGGTGTCGATGTGGTGATCGCCGATCCGGACCGCAGCTATTACGAAGGCTGGGGCACGAGTGCGGCTGCCGCCTTCGTGTCGGGGGTCGTGGCTCTGATCCGCTCGGCCCACCCGAAGCTGACCCCGGCGCAGATCCGCGACCTCCTCCAGGACACCGCGCGCTATCGCCCGGAGGGCGGCCGGAGCGACTCGCTGGGCGCGGGCCTGGTCGATGCGGCGGCGGCGATCAGCGCGGGCGGAAAGCTGGGCTCCCGGGCAGCCAAGTCCGGCACCAAGTCGGAGCACCCGCCGCGGTACTTCGGCGCGGGGCCCGCGCTGGCGGGCGTCGGCTCGTCGGACAGCGGCCCGGGGCCGCTGGCGCTGGCGGCGGGCTTTGTGGGCGTGGGCTTGCTGGGGGGCGCGTGGGTCGTGTGGCGGGGACCGCGGCGGGAGCAGGAAGAAAACTGACTCGCCCTGCCTCTCGGGGGCAGGCGTCCCGCTGGGCGGGACGGGTGGGCCCGGACGTTTCCGGCGGCCGCCGACGCGACTCGCACCGGCAGGACCCGCAGCGGAGCTGCCCCCGCGCCGCCGATAGGCTCACCGGGTGGCAGCGCCCAAGAACATCCCGGATTCTCCCTTCGCCGACGATGACGGCTCCGCCGACACTCGGCTGGCCGAAGCACTCGCCGCGCACGCGAAGGAGCCCACGGCCGACACCCAGGCAGCAGTCCTCGCGGCTCTGCGAGGCGCCCGCCTCCTCGTGCCGGTAGTCGCGCTGCTGACCGAGGCCGAGGTCGGCGAAGACGGATTGCGCCGCGACAGGACCAGCGAGATGGCCATCCCCACGCTCACCGGCCCCGGCGGCCGCAAGGCGCTCCCCGCCTTCACCTCCACCGACGCCCTCACCCTCTGGGACCCGGACGCCCGCCCCGTCGCCGTACCGCTGCAGCAGGCCATCCAGGCCGCCGTCTCCGAGCGCGCCGACACCCTCGCCCTGGACATCGCGGGCCCCGCCCCGTACGAGCTCAGCGGCACCGCCCTCCTCGCCGCCGCCGAGGGCCGCGACAGCGCCGACCCGCTCGACGACCCGGCAGTGCACGCGGCCGTACGGGAGGTGCTCGCGGCGGACGAGGCGGTACGGGCCGCCCACCTGGGCCCTGGCGGCGCCGACGCCGACGGCACCCTGGCGCTCGTGCTGGAGCCGGGCGCGCAGGCGCAGGCGGCGGGCGCCGCCCAGCGCGTAGCCCAGGCCCTGGCCTCGCACGACGCACTGCGCGCACGACTCAGGCGCGGGCTGACACTCGCGCTGATCCCGGCCGAGGCGGCCGCGCGGCTGCCGGGGGAGCCCGTCTACCGGCGCTGACGGCGGTCCCCGACAGGCAGCCGCCAGGCATTGCGCGCACAATGCTGGGAGCGGCAAAACGATCTCCACCACACACCGCAGAGGGAGAGGTCATGGAGACGCGCAAGCTGGTATCCGAGTTCATCGGCACGCTGATGCTGGTGCTCTTCGCCGTAGGCGCGGCCGTGCTTGCCGCCGAGTACATCGGCACCCTGGGCATCGCGCTCGCCTTCGGCTTCACCCTGCTGGCCCTGGCGTACGCGCTTGGCCCGATCTCGGGCTGCCATGTGAATCCGGCCGTCACCCTCGGCATGCTGCTCTCGAAGCGGATCAGCGTGAATACGGCCGTGGGCTACTGGGTGGCCCAGTTCCTCGGCGGCATCGCCGGCGCGGCGCTGCTGTTCCTGCTGGCCAAGCAGGTGCCGGGACTGCAGACCACCGGCGCCTTCGGCAGCAACGGCTTCGCCGACCGCTCGGCCGTGCACATCAACACCGGCGGCGCCTTCATCGCCGAGGTGCTGCTGACGTTCCTGCTGGTCTTCGTGGTGCTGTCGGTCACCCACCACATCGGCCAGCGCGCGACCGCCGGTTTCGGCGGCCTGGCGATCGGCATCTCGCTCGCCGTCATCCACCTGGTCGGCATCCCGCTGACCGGCACCTCCGTGAACCCCGCCCGCAGCCTCGGCCCGGCGCTCTTCGCCGGCGGGCAGGCGCTGTCGCAGGTGTGGCTGTTCATCGTGGCGCCGCTGGTGGGCGCTGCCCTGGCGGCGGCCGTGCACCAGCTCGTACACGGCCCGGACAAGGCGGATGCGGTGCCGGATGCGGCTGAGACGGCCGCGACCACCGCGAAGAGCTAGATCCGGTCAGCCGAAGACCGGCCCCGTGAACTTCTCGCCCGGCCCCTGACCCGGCTCGTCCGGGACCGCCGAGGCCTCGCGGAAGGCCAGCTGCAGCGACTTCAGGCCGTCCCGCAGCGGCGCCGCGTGGTACGAGCCGATCTCCGTGGCGCTCGCCGAGACCAGGCCCGCCAGGGCCGTGATCAGCTTGCGGGCCTCGTCCAGGTCCTTGTGCCGCTCGCCCTCCTCGGACAGGCCGAGGTTCACCGCGGCGGCGCTCATCAGGTGCACCGACAGGGTCGTGATCACCTCGACGGCAGGCACATCCGCAATATCGCGGGTCATGGCATCGAAGTCGGCGGCGGGGGTGGGCTCACTCATGGCGCTAGCCTAAGCGAGCCCCACGATGTGGGTGCTTCCGCCCCGGCCTGGTACTCTTGGGTGTCAGACCGGTCGGATGCGTGTGTGTCCGGCCCGCAAGTGGAGGCTCCGAACTCCCACCTGATCGACTTTACGGTCGGCAGGTCACCGGTCAAGATGCGCCCCGCGGTTCGCCGTGGCGGTGCTCCCCGGCAGGAGCCCCGTCACTTGTGTCCCGTTCGGGGCATTTTTCATGCCCCGCAGCGAGTGGTCACCACAGACGATTACGTGGCTGTCCGCCAGGCATCCGCGTAGGAAGCCCGAGGAGGCCCCATCAGCGCCGAGCCCCGCATCAACGACCGGATTCGCGTCCCCGAGGTGCGACTCGTCGGTCCCAGTGGCGAGCAGGTCGGCATCGTGCCGCTTGCCAAGGCCCTGGAGCTTGCGCAGGAGTACGACCTCGACCTGGTCGAGGTCGCGGCGAACGCCCGTCCGCCCGTGTGCAAGCTCATGGACTACGGGAAGTTCAAGTACGAGTCGGCCATGAAGGCCCGTGAGGCGCGCAAGAACCAGGCGCACACGGTCATCAAGGAGATGAAGCTCCGGCCGAAGATCGACCCGCACGACTACGACACCAAGAAGGGTCACGTCGTCCGGTTCCTCAAGCAGGGTGACAAGGTCAAGATCACGATCATGTTCCGTGGTCGCGAGCAGTCCCGCCCCGAGCTGGGCTACCGACTGCTGCAGCGGCTCGCGGACGACGTCCAGGAGCTGGGTTTCGTCGAGTCGAACCCCAAGCAGGACGGCCGCAACATGATCATGGTCCTCGGTCCGCACAAGAAGAAGACCGAGGCCATGGCAGAGGCCCGCGAGGCGCAGGCCGCCCGCAAGGCGGAGCGCCGCGGTGACGCACCGGCGGAGGCCCCTGCCGAGGAGCCCGCCGAGGCGTGAGTCTTCCGGGGTGCCCCGGAAGGGGCCGCCCCGAGCGAGCAGAACACGAAGAGCAGCTGACGCTTCAGCCTGCCGGTTTACGGAAACCGAAGGGCCGGGGCGCCAACACTGAGGAGAGACGGCCACCATGCCGAAGAACAAGACCCACAGCGGCACCAAGAAGCGCTTCAAGATCACCGGCTCCGGCAAGGTGCTCCGTCAGCGCGCCGGCCGTCGCCACTACCTCGAGCACAAGCCCTCCACCCTGACGCGTCGCCTCGCCGGCACCGTCGAGGCGGCCCCGGGCGACGCCAAGAAGGTCAAGAAGCTTCTCGGCAAGTGAGGCGAGGCGCCCCCGACCGGGGCGCCGCCTTATGCCGACCGGGACCCCATTCGTACTAGGAGAAGATCAAAGTGGCACGCGTCAAGCGGGCAGTGAACGCCCAGAAGAAGCGCCGGGCAATCCTCGAGCAGGCCAGTGGCTACCGCGGCCAGCGCTCGCGCCTGTACCGCAAGGCCAAGGAGCAGGTCACCCACTCCTTCGTCTACAACTACAACGACCGCAAGAAGCGCAAGGGCGACTTCCGTCAGCTGTGGATCCAGCGCATCAACGCCGCTGCCCGCGCCAACGGCATCACCTACAACCGCTTCATCCAGGGTCTGAAGGCCGCCAACATCGAGGTGGACCGCAAGATGCTGGCCGACCTCGCGGTCAACGACGCGAACGCCTTCACCGCCCTCGTCGAGGTGGCCCAGAAGGCCCTTCCGAGCGACGTGAACGCGCCGAAGTCGGTTGCCTGACCCCATAGCAGGTCAGACTTGAGGACCCGCAGGGCTTGCCCTGCGGGTCCTGTCGTTGCCAGCCCTCGGTTTTCCCTCCAACGCAGCCAGGAGACCCGTGCAGACCCCCCAGATCACGTCCCCGCGGTCCGCGCGCGTCACCGCCGCGCGCAAGCTGCTCAAGCGGAGCGCCCGCGGCAAGGAGCGCCGCTTCCTCGCCGAGGGTCCGCAGGCCGTGCGCGAGGCGACCGCTCTCGTACGGGACGGGGCGCCGGTACTGGACGAGCTGTTCGCCACCCCGGAGGCCGCCGAGCGGTACGCGGAGATCCTCGACGCCGCCCGTAAAGCCGGGGCCCGGATGCATACCGCCACCGACGAGGTCGTGGCCGAGCTGTCCGACACCGTGACGCCGCAGGGCCTGGTCGCGGTGTGCCGCTTCCTGGACGTGCCGTACGAGGAGATCCTCGCCGCCCGGCCGAAGCTGGTCGCCGTCCTCGCCCACGTCCGCGACCCGGGCAACGCCGGGACCGTGCTGCGCTGCGCGGATGCCGCGGGGGCGGATGCCGTCGTGTTTACGGATGCTTCCGTGGATCTGTACAACCCGAAGGCGGTACGGGCCTCCGCCGGCTCCGTCTTCCACCTCCCGGTCGCCGTCGGCGTGCCCGTGGAGGCGGCCGTCGCCGGGCTGCGCGGCGGCGGGGTGCGAGTGCTGGCCGCCGACGGGGCGGGGGAGCGGGACCTGGACGCCGAGCTGGACGACGGGGTGCTGGGGCGGCCGACCGCGTGGGTCTTCGGGAACGAGGCGTGGGGGCTTCCCGCGGAGACCAGGGCGCTGGCCGACGAGGTGGTGCGCGTCCCCATCCACGGGCGGGCCGAGAGCCTGAACCTCGCCACGGCCGCCGCCGTGTGCCTGTACGCCTCCGCGCGTGCACAACGCCCGGTCGGTGGCTCCCGGTTCGCCCCCGTGACCGAGTAAGGTGTGCCTGATCGGGGGGCCCGGGAGGATTCCGGGGCCAATCCCCCTGGCCGGAGAGGGGGTTGCGGAGTGGACGGCTCGTACGGTGAGCATGTGTCCACGGGGCTGTGCGACCCTGACGATCTCCCCGACGGGCTGGTGATCGCCGACGCCGACGGGCGGGTGGTGTGCTTCAACGCCGCGGCGGCCAAGATCACCGGCCTGGATCCGGCGAAGGCGCTCGGCAGCCGCTTCGAGGAGGCCCTCGCCCTGGAGGACCTCAAGGGCCGGAGCTGGTGGGCGCTCACCGATCCGTACGGCGGCCTGGCCGTCCGTACCGGACAGCCGGAGCGCAATCTGCTGCTGCCCGGCAATCACGAGGTGCTGGTCGCCGCCAAATACGTCCGCCGCCGGCCTGCCGGGCCGCTGGACCGCCTCGTCGTCACGCTGCGGTCGACCGAGGCGCGGCGGCGCGACGAGCGCAGTCACGCCGAGCTGATCGCCACCGTCGCGCA
The DNA here is from genome assembly GCF_048572725.1 of Streptomyces boninensis. Classification (NCBI taxonomy): domain Bacteria; kingdom Bacillati; phylum Actinomycetota; class Actinomycetes; order Kitasatosporales; family Streptomycetaceae; genus Streptomyces; species Streptomyces boninensis. Next base: position 1,413,253 of record NZ_CP183837.1, on the reverse strand, counting down.
CGAGCTGCGGTCGCCGCTGACGTCGGTGAAGGGCTTCACGGCCACGCTGCTGGCCAAGTGGGAGCGGTTCACCGACGACCAGAAGCGGCTGATGCTGGAGACCGTGCACGCGGACGCCAACCGCGTGACCAGGCTGATCGCGGAGCTGCTGGACATCTCCCGGATCGACTCCGGGCGGCTTGAGGTGCGGCGGCAGAAGATCGACATCGAGGCGGCCATCCGGCGGCATGTGGAGGCGCAGATCACCGCGGGGGAGGACCCGGTGCGGTTCGGGGTGCAGGTCTCGGCCGGGCTGCCGGCGCTGTGGGCCGACCCCGACAAGATCGACCAGGTGCTCGGCAACCTCCTGGAAAATGCCGTGCGGCATGGCGCGGGCACTGTCACGATCGAGGTGACCCGGTCTGTACGGCGCGATGAGGAAGGGACGACCGTCACCGTGAGCGACGAGGGCCCCGGCATCCCTGAGGAGTCGATGAGCCGCGTCTTCACGCGTTTCTGGCGGGGTTCCAAGCGCGGTGGTACGGGGCTGGGGCTGTACATCGTCAAGGGGATCGTGGAGGCGCACGGCGGCACGATCGCGGTGGCCCGCGCGGAGGGCGGCGGCGCGAGGTTCCGATTTACGTTGCCCGTCGGGGCGCCGGCCTATTTGGCCTGATCAGCTGCGACGGGCTTTCCGTGGCGCCGGGCATTGTCCGGTGCCAGTCGCGTCGGCGGCTGCCGGAAACGTCCCGGGCCCACCCGTCCCGCCCAGCGGGACGCCTGCCCCCGGAGTGGCGTGGGCGGCTGCCGCCGGAGTCCGGTTTACCGGTCGGCGCGACTCGCACTCCCAAGGCTCTAAACTCGACCTTTGGCACCCCGGGTGCCCATGTGTCGGGAACGGGCACCACAGCCAGCCAATCGGAAGCACGGGAAGAGATGTCGGCACCCAATAAGTCGTACGACCCTGTCGAGGTCGAGGCACTGAAACCGGAGAATGTCGAGCGCATGCGCGACGAGGCGGTCGCCGCCTTTGCCGCCGCGAGCGACCTCGAGCAGCTTCAGGAGGCGAAGACCGCCCACGCCGGTGGCACCTCCCCGCTCGCCCTCGCCAACCGCGAGATCGGCGCCCTCCCGCCGCACGCCAAGGCCGAGGCCGGCAAGCGCGTCGGCCAGGCCCGCGGTGCGGTGAACCAGGCGCTGAAGAAGCGCCAGGAGGAGCTCGAGGCCGAGCGGGACACCCGCGTGCTGGTCGAGGAGGCGGTGGACGTCACGCTGCCGTACGACCGCGTCCCCGCCGGCGCCCGCCACCCGCTGACCACGCTCTCCGAGCGCATCGAGGACATCTTCGTGGCCATGGGCTACGAGGTGGCCGAGGGCCCGGAGGCCGAGGCGTCGTGGCTCAACTTCGACGCGCTGAACTTCCCGCCCGACCACCCGGCCCGCGAGGAGCAGGACACGCTCTTCGTGCAGAGCCGGGACCCGGAGCAGGACTCCCATGTCGTGCTGCGCACGCACACGTCCCCGGTGCAGGTCCGGTCGCTGCTCGAACGCGAGCTGCCGGTCTACGTGATCTGCCCGGGGCGTACGTATCGCGCCGACGAGCTGGACGCCACCCACACCCCGGTCTTCCACCAGGTGGAGCTCCTCGCCATCGACGAGGGCCTGACCATGGCCGACCTCAAGGGCACGCTCGACCACATGGTCCAGCAGCTCTTCGGCGGCGACGGCATGAAGACCCGGCTGCGGCCGAACTTCTTCCCCTTCACCGAGCCGTCCGCCGAGATGGACATGGTCTGCTATGTCTGCCGCGGCGAATCCGTCGGCAACCCCGACAAGCCCTGCCGCACCTGCGGCTCCGAGGGCTGGATCGAGCTCGGCGGCTGCGGCATGGTCAACCCGCGGGTGCTCATCGCCTGCGGCGTCGACCCGGAGAAGTACAGCGGATACGCCTTCGGCTTCGGCATCGAGCGGATGCTGATGTTCCGCCACAACGTTCAGGACATGCGAGACATGGTCGAGGGTGACGTGCGCTTCACCCGGCCGTTCGGGATGGAGATCTGATGCGAGTCCCGCTTTCTTGGCTGCGGGAGTACGTCGACCTCCCCGCCGGTACGACTGGGCGCGACGTCCAGGAGAAGCTCGTCTCGGCCGGTCTTGAGGTCGAGACCGTCGAGCAGCTGGGCGCAGGGCTGACCGGTCCGCTGGTGGTCGGCAAGGTGCTGGCCATCGAGGAGCTGACCGAGTTCAAGAAGCCGATCCGGTACTGCCAGGTCGACGTCTCCGACGCCAATGGCACCGGCGAGCCGCAGAACATCGTCTGCGGCGCGACGAACTTCGCCGTCGGCGACAAGGTCGTCGTGGTCCTCCCGGGCGCCACGCTGCCCGGCGACTTCAAGATCTCGGCCCGTAAGACCTACGGCCACGTCTCTGAGGGCATGATCTGCTCGGCCGCCGAGCTGGGCATGGGCGACGACCACGACGGCATCATCGTGCTGCCGCCCGAGTACGAGCCCGGCATCGACGCCATCGAGCTGCTCGAGCTCAAGGACGAGGTCCTGGACATCGCGGTCACCCCCGACCGCGGCTACTGCCTCTCCATGCGCGGCGTCGCCCGCGAGACCGCCATCGCCTACGACCTGCCGCTCCGCGACCCGGCGCTGCTCGACGTACCGGCGCCGAACGACCAGGGCTACCCGGTCAAGGTCGACGACCCCGCCGGCTGCGGCCGCTTCACCGCCCGTACGGTCACCGGCGTCCGCCCGGAGGCGCGCTCGCCGCTGTGGCTGCAGCGCCGGCTGCAGAAGGTCGGCGTGCGCCCGATCTCGCTGGCCGTGGACATCGCCAACTACGTGATGTTCGAGCTGGGCCAGCCGCTGCACACGTACGACAAGGCGAAGCTCCAGGGCCCGATCGTGGTCCGCCGCGCCGAGCAGGGCGAGAAGCTCACCACCCTCGACGACGTCGAGCGCAAGCTCGACGCCGCCGACCTGCTGATCACCGACGACCGCGGGCCGATCGGCATGGCGGGCGTGATGGGCGGCGCCAACACCGAGATCGCCGACGTCGAGCAGGAGGAATCTCTCTTCGGCGGCGACGCGCAGGGCACCACCGAGATCGTCATCGAGGCCGCGCACTTCGAACCCGTGTCGGTCGCCCGCACCGCGCGCCGCCACAAGCTGTCGTCCGAGGCGTCGCGCCGCTTCGAGCGCGGCGTGGACCCGGAGGCGGGTGCGGCTGCCGCGCAGCGGACCGTGGATCTGCTGGTGCTGCTTGCTGGTGGCACGGCTGATCCGGGTGTGACGGAGGTGGTGACGCCGTCGGGCCCGCGGACGATTCAGATGCACGTTGATCACCCGGATCGGGTCGCTGGTGTGACGTACGGGCGGGAGGTTGTCGTCCGGCGGCTGCAGGAGGTCGGCTGTGATGTCTACGGGACCGATGAGCTGACGGTCACCGTGCCGTCCTGGCGGCCGGATCTTCGTGATCCCAATGACCTGGCCGAGGAAGTCATCCGGCTTGAGGGCTACGAGAACCTGCCTTCGACGCTGCCCAAGCCGCCGCCTGGGCGTGGGCTGACCGCGCGGCAGCGGCTGCATCGGCGGGTCGGGCGGGCGCTGGCAGGGGCTGGGTATGTGGAGGCGCTGAATTACCCCTTCCTGGGGGATGCGGCCTTCGATCAGCTGGGGCTGGATGCGGATGACGCGCGGCGGTCCACGGTGAAGCTCGTGAATCCGCTGAGCGACGCCGAGCCCGCGCTGCGTACGACGCTGCTGCCTGGGCTGCTGGCTGCGCTGCGGCGTAATGACAGCCGTGGGTCGCATGATCTGGCGCTCTTCGAGACGGGGCTGGTCTTCCATCCGGCGAGTGGGCCGGGGGCGACCGACTCCGCGCCGTTGCTGCCGGTGGACCGGCGGCCGACGGATGCCGAGATCGCGCAGCTGGGCGCGGCGCTGCCGGATCAGCCGCGACGGGTCGCTGTCGTGCTGGCGGGTGCGCGTGAGCAGGCCGGTTGGTGGGGCAAGGGTCGGCCGGAGAGCTGGGCTGATGCTGTGGAGGCGGCGCGTACGGTGGCCCGCGAGGCGGGCGTTGAGCTCGTGGTCGAGGCCGACCAGCATGCGCCCTGGCACCCTGGCCGGTGTGCTGCGTTGTACGCGCAGGTCGGTGGAGCCAAGACGCTGGTCGGGCATGCCGGTGAGCTGCATCCGCGGGTCGTGAAGGCCATGGGGCTGCCCGAGCGCACCAGCGCGATGGAGCTCTCGCTCGATCTGCTGCAGCGCGCGGGCGGGGACGCCCGGCTGATCGCGCCGGTGATTTCCACGTATCCGGTGGCTACGCAGGATGTTGCGCTGGTGGTGGACTCGTCCGTGACCGCGGCTGCGGTTGAAGCTGCGCTGCGGGATGGGGCGGGGGACCTGCTGGAGTCGGTGCGGCTGTTCGACGTGTACGTCGGGGAGCAGGTCGGCGAGGGGAAGAAGTCGCTGGCTTATGCGCTGCGCTTCCGCGCCTCCGACCGGACGCTGACGGTCGAGGAGGCCTCCGAGGCTCGGGACGCGGCTGTCGCTGTCGCGACGGAGCGGACGGGTGCGGTGCTGCGGGGGGCGTAGGTCCCGCCCACCCGCCCGCTGAAGTCATACGTAAGGGGCCGGCGCACTCTTGGTGCGTCGGCCCCTTACGTATGCGCGTCGCGCGTCAGCGCTTTGCGTGCTTGCCTCGCTGGCGGCCCGGCTGGGGCGGGGCGGGGTTGTCTGACGCCGCTGCCGGCTCCGCCTTCTTGTTCTTACGGGCCCTCAGGAACTCGATGATGATCGGGAGCACCGACAGGAACACGATCAGGATCAGCATGGCCTCGATGTTCTTGTGGACGAACTCGATCTGGCCGAGGAAGTAGCCCAGGATCGTCACGCCCGCGCCCCACAGGGTGCCGCCGATGATGTTGAAGGTGATGAAGGAGCGGTAGTTCATCCGGCTCACGCCCGCGATGATCGGCGTGAAGGTCCGTACGATCGGCACGAAGCGGGCCAGGACCAGGGACTTCGGGCCGTGCTTTTCGAAGAACTCGTGGGCCTTTTCTACGTTTTCCTGCTTGAAGAGGCGGGAGTCGGGGCGCCTGAAGAGGGATGGGCCCACCTTGCGGCCGAAGAGGTAGCCGACCTGGTCGCCGAGGATCGCCGCCAGCACGATGAGCAGGCACACCAGCCACAGCGGGTAGTGCAGGTACTTGCCGTTGGCCACCAGCAGGCCCGTGGTGAAGAGCAGCGAGTCGCCCGGCAGGAAGAACCCGATCAGCAGCCCGGACTCGGCGAAGACGATCACGAGGATCCCGAGCAGGCCGAACGTCGGAATCAGCCAGTCCGGGTCCATCCACTGCGGGCCGAGGGCGAGAGTCGTCACGGGTGTGGGCTCCTGGGTCACAGAACAAGAGACGGCGTGCGGTGGCACGTGTCGTGCCTAAAACTACAACGCCGCCGCGGGCCGCTTGGTTCTCCGGGTCCGTGACCAGGTGCGGTTCAGCCAGTGGTACGGCGCCTGCGCAGCAGCATCGCGACCCCGCCGGCTGCGGCGGCGATGCTGAGGGCGGAGCCGACCGCCACCTCCGTGGTGCCTCCGTCGCCGCCGGATGAGCCGCCCATTCCGCCGTGGGCGGGGGCCTGTGGGACGGCGGGGGCGGGGGATTCGGGCGATGCGGGGGACTCGGGGGAGGCGGACTCCGGCGGGGACGACGGGCTGGGGGTCGCCGTGCCGCCCGCGAAGGTGACGACGGCGTTCGTCACCGTGTCCTGCTCCGAGCCGCAGGCGAAGTAGATCGTCGCCCGCCGCCCGGGCTCCGCGTCCGGTGAGATCGTCGCCGTGCCCGTCACCGCCCCGCCCTCCGCCTCGCGCAGATCCGTCGCCTCGACCGGGAAGCGCGCCGTCGACCCGTCCCCCAGCAGCGCCCCTTCCGCCCGCCCGCCGTCGCTCGGATCGGTGCACCCGCGCAGCGTCAGCGTGACCTGCTGGCCCGGGCGCGGGTTCGCGGGGCTCACCTCGGCGCTGGGCTCCGCGGTGGCGCGCGGGGCCGTAACGGCGAGGATGGCGCCGCTCAGGATGATGACTGCGGATATGCGGCTGCGGCGACGGGTCATGGCGGCGGCTCCGGTTCCGTGGGGGGTAACTGAAGCCGACGCTAGGGGCGGGCGCGGTCGCGGGCGATTCCTGCTAGGCCCTTCAGGCGGTCTGGCCGTACGAGTAGCGGTCTAGCCGTACGAGTAGAAGCCCGCGCCGCTCTTCCGGCCAAGGCGGCCCGCGTCGACCATGCGCTGAAGGAGTGGGGGAGCGGCGTACAGGGGCTCCTTGTACTCCTCGTACATGGAGTCGGCCACCGAGACGACCGTGTCCAGGCCGATCAGGTCGGCGAGCTTCAGGGGGCCCATGGGGTGGGCGCAGCCCATTTCCATGCCGTCGTCGATGTCCTCGCGGGTGGCGATGCCGCTTTCGAACATGCGGACCGCGGAGAGGATGTACGGGATCAGGAGGGCGTTCACGATGAAGCCCGAGCGGTCCTGGGCGCGGATGGCGTGCTTGCCGAGGATCTCGGCGGCCAGGCCCTCGGCGCGCTTGATCGTTTCCTCGCTGGTGGTCAGCGCGGGGATCAGCTCGACGAGCTTCTGCACCGGGGCCGGGTTGAAGAAGTGGATGCCGATGACCTGCTCCGGGCGGGAGGTCGCGACCGCGAGCTTCACCAGGGGGATGGAGGAGGTGTTGGAGGCCAGGATCGCGTCCGGGCGGGTCAGCACCTGGTCGAGGATCTGGAAGATCTCGGTCTTGACCTGCTCGTTCTCGACGACCGCCTCGATCACCAGGTCGCGTTCCGCGAGCTCGCCGAGGTCGGTGGTGAAGCTGAGCCGGGCCAGCGCCGCGTCCCGCTCCGCCGCCGTGATCTTGCCGCGCTCGGCGGCCTTCGTCAGGGAGTTCGTGAGCCTGGTACGGCCGTACTCAAGGGCATCGCCGGTGATCTCGGCGACTATCACGTCCAGCCCGGCGCGCGCACACACCTCCGCGATGCCGGCGCCCATCTGCCCACAGCCCACCACACCAATGCGTTCGATGTCGCTACCCGCCACCACAACCGGCCCTTCCCTGGGTGTCACTCCTACCGGCCCGACGTTACCTCGCGGCCGCGCGGGTCTTGTGCCCCGGTCGCCGGGGAGGGAAGGATGTGCCCGCCGGGAAGTGGTACAGACCACTTTCGAATGACGTCTGGGGAGGGTGTGCGGTTATGGAGGCGGAGAGTCCTGGCGGCAGAGGGTCCGGTCTGGGGCGGCGCGGGCTGATCGCGGCGGCCGCGGGTGTGGTGGCGAGCGTGGCCGCGGGGAGCGAGGCGGTGGCGGCTCCGCAGCACGGGGGCGGGCATCACTGGCCCCGCCGGGAGCAGATGCGCGGCTCGTGGGTGGCGACCGTGGCGAACATAGACTGGCCGGTCAAGCAGGGCCTGAGCGCCGCCGAGCAGCAGGCCGGGCTGATCGCCCGCCTCGATGAGGCGAAGGCGCGCAATCTCAACACCGTGATCTTCCAGGCGCGGCCGACCGCGGATGCGATGTGGCCGTCGAAGTACGAGCCGTGGTCGGAGTGGCTGAGCGGGGTGCAGGGCCAGGACCCCGGCTGGGATCCGCTGGGCTTTGTCGTACGGGAGGCGCACCGGCGCGGCCTTGAGCTGCACGCGTGGTTCAACCCGTACCGGGTGCGCAACGACGCTGACGCGTCGAAGCTGATCGCGAGCCATCCGGCCAAGCGGCATCCCGAGTGGATCGTCCCGTACGGCGGGAAGATCTACTACAACCCGGGCATTCCGGAGGTCCGGCGCTTCGTCCAGGACTGCATGCTCGACGCGGTGCGCCGCTATGACATCGACGCCGTGCACTTCGACGACTACTTCTATCCGTATCCGGTGGCGGGTCAGGAGTTCGCGGACGATGCGACGTACGCGGAGTACGGGGCCGGGTTCCCGGACAAGGCGTCCTGGCGGCGCAGCAACATCGATCTGCTGATCCAGGAGCTGGGGCGGCGGATAAAGCGGATCAAGCCGCGGGTGCAGTTCGGGGTCAGCCCGTTCGCGGTGTGGCGGAACAAGGCGACCGATCCGATCGGCTCCGACACGACGGCGGGGGCGCAGACGTACGACAGCCTCTTCGCGGACACGCGGAAGTGGGTCAAGGAGGGGTGGCTCGACTACATCGCGCCGCAGGTCTACTGGAACATCGGCTTCGCCGCCGCCGACTACGCCAAGCTCGTGCCCTGGTGGAACGACGTCTGCGCCGGCACCGGCGTGAACCTCTACATCGGCGAGGCGCTCTACAAGGTCGGCACCGCCGGGCAGCCCGCCGCCTGGTTCGACCCCGCGGAGCTGTCCAGGCATCTGACCTTCTGCAAGGACTATCCGGAGGTCAAGGGCAATATCTACTTCTCCGCGAAGCAGATACCGCTCGATCCGCTGGGCGCGGTGAGCCGGCTCGTGGCCGACCATTACCAGCGGCCGGCGCGGCCGCCGAGGTGTTGAGCGTGTAGGCCCCGCTAGCGCGGCCCGGGCTCCCCCGCCGGTCCCTCGGCGACGCGGGTGGTGTCCGGGCCCGGGGACAGGACGGATTCGTGTCCCTCGGCGTCCCGCACGCGATACGGGCCCTCGGAGCCGAGGACCTCGATGACCTCGACGGTCTTGTCGTGCTGGCCCACGGTGCGACCGTGGGTGCACAGCTTGTCGCCCTTGTTCGCGCGCATCGGCGTGACCTCCCAGCCGTACGGATGCGGTAGCGGTCCGTAATCGAAAGTCTAGGGCCGAGGGCGGCGTCTGTCCCCCGGGGAGCAGTGAGTAGCCTCGCCGTTCATGCACGACGGCTACGAGCTCTCCACCGACCGCACCCGCCTCGACCGCGCCCTGGTGCACCGCTGGCTCTCCGAGGACGCCTACTGGGCGCTCGGCCGCAGCCGCGCGAAGCAGGACCTCGCCATCGAGGGCTCACTGAACTTCGGCGTCTACGACACCGCCTCCGGCGCCCAGGTCGCGTACGCCCGCATCGTCACCGACCACGCCACCTTCGCCTGGCTCTGCGACGTGTACGTCGCCCGCGAGGCCCGCGGCTTCGGCATCGGCACCGATCTCGCCGCCGCCGTGCGCGACCACCTCTCGCCGTACGGGCTGCGCCGCATCCTCCTTGCAACAGGTGATGCACACGGGGTTTACGAGAAAGTCGGCTTTACGCCGCTCGACGACCCGTCAAAGTGGATGGTCCTGGGCAAGCAGTGATCTCCCGCCTAGCATCCCGGGCATGAACGTCCGCCTCACCCTCCTCGCCGCGGCCCGCAGCTCGTCACTCCTGGACGTTCGTTTCGAGGACGACAGACCCCTGGACGCGGCGGGCTGGAGCGAGGCGGAGCGGGCGATCCCGGCGCTGGCTCACCTGGCGTCGGCGGAGATGCGCTACTGCTCCCCGACGCAGCGCTCCCGCGAGACGGGGCGGGTGCTCGGCCTCTCCCCGCTGGCGCAGCTCGCACTCCGCGACTGCGACATGGGCCGCTGGCGCGGCCGCACCCTCGGCGAGGTGACGGCGGTCGAGCCGCGCGCGGTGGACGCCTGGCTGGCCGATCCGCAGTCGGCGCCGCATGGCGGGGAGTCGCTGCTGATGTTCATACGGCGGGTGGGCGAGTGGCTCGACACCCGCCCCGCGGAGGACGGCGGGCACATCATCGCGGTGGCGGAGCCGTCGGTGATACGGGCGGCGCTGGTGTACGCGCTGAAGGCGCCGCCGCCCTCGTACTGGCATATAGAGCCGATGCCGCTGTCGACGGTGAATCTGATGGGGCGGCCGGGGCAGTGGAGCTTGCACTTGGATGGGTGGGGGTACTGACCTTTTGTTGGTGCTTCTTGCTCCGCTTACTCCGTCGCTTCCGCCTCCCGCTTGGCCTTCAGCCGGGCGGCTTCTTTACGTACATCCGCCTGCGTCGCGCGCTCCTGCTGCAGCCACTCGGGCAGCTCGGCCTTCAGCGCCTCGATCTGCTCCGTCGTCAGCGGGTCCGTAATGCCGCCGCGGGCCAGGCCCGAAATGGAGACGCCCAGCTTCTGCGCCACGACCGGGCGGGGGTGCGGGCCGTTGGCGCGCAGCTCGCGGAGCCACTCGGGCGGGTCGGCCTGCAGCGCATTCAGCTCGGCGCGCGAGACGACTCCCTCCTGGAAGGAGTCGGGGGTGGCCTGGAGGTACACACCCAGCTTCTTCGCCGCGGTGGCGGGCTTCATGGTCTGGGTGTTCTGCTGCGACGTCATGTATCCAGGGTATCGATCACCGGCCGTCCTCCCCGACCGCGCCGGGCGGTGGCGGATAAGCCGTGGCGGATAACCTGGCGGGGTGACAGGCAGCGATGACCCTGACCCGAAGGTTTTCCGGCTCGGCTACGTTCCCGGCGTGACGCCGGGGAAGTGGGTGGGGGTCTGGAACGAGCGGCTGCGTGGGGTGCCGCTGGAGCTGGTGTCCGTGGCCCCGGGGGCGGCGTCGTTCGAGCTGCTGCGCTCGGGTGGGGCGGATGCGGGGCTGCTGCGGTTGCCGGTGGATCGTACGGAGTTCAATGCGATTCCGCTGTATACGGAGACGACTGTCGTCGTCGTGCCCAAGGACCACTGGGTGACGGCGGCTGAGGAAGTGGCGCTGTCCGAGCTCTCGGATGAGGTCGTGCTTCACCCGCTGGACGACACGCTGGGCTGGGAGCCGGCCCCGCCGGGGGAACCTGCCTTCGAGCGGCCTGCGACCACCGCAGACGCGATCGAGCTGGTGGCGGCGGGCATCGGCCTGCTGTACGTACCGCAATCGCTGGCGCGACTGCACCATCGCAAGGACCTCACGTACCGCCCGGTGCCGGACGCACCGCAGTCGCAGGTCGCGCTGGCGTGGCCGGGGGTGGGGGAGGAGGCGCCTGACCTGGTGGAGGAGTTCATCGGGATTGTGCGGGGGCGGACGGTCAACAGCACGCGGGGGCGGCGGGGGCAGGCGGGGAAGGGGGCTGGGAACGGAGCTGGGAAAGCCAAGGCGCCGGCCAAGTCCAAGGGGGGCGATGGCCGTGCTTCGGGATCGAGGGCTGGGCGTAAGACCGGCAAGGGCCAGGTTCGGGGCAAGGGCGGTCCGCGTGGTGGCGGGCGTGGTCGCGGCCGTAGGGGCTGATGTTGTGGGCGGGTGGCTTGGCATCGGATGGTGACGGCCGCGTCGCCGTCTCTTGGCTTGGTCCGGTGCCAGAAACGGATGGCTGGCTGCGGAGGAGTGGGGGCGGCTGGGCACGAAGGGCTGCCGGGCGCCGGTCTGGGTCTGGGGTCTGGCAGGGAGGGGCGGGCTGGACCTGCCTGACGATGGCGGGGCTGCCGGGCGGCGGCTTGGCGGAGGGGCGCAACGGCTGGTGGTGGGGGCGCGGGGAGGGGTGGCGTGCGCTCTTTTTCTTGTGGGTGTGTCTGGGGGCCAGGTACCCAGGTCAGGCTGTCCTGCCTCAGCCCACGGGGCTCGGCCGGGCCGACCTGGGTACCGCGCCCCCCGACACACCCACAAGAAAAAGAGCGCGCACGGACCCCAAGTGCGCCCCCTCTTCACCGGATGCGCCCCGCTCCCCGGGGGAGTCCCTTCACCGCAATGCCGCCGCTCGGCAGCCCAGCGATCGTCAGGCAAGCCCGGGTCCGCCCCATCCCGCCAAGCCGCTGCCCGGCAGCCCAGCGATCGTCAGGCAGGCCCGGGTCCGCCCCATCCCGCCAAGCCGCTGCCCGGCAGCCCAGCGATCGTCAGGCAGGCCCGGGCCCGCCCTGCCAGACCGCCGCCCGGCAGCCCCTCCGTACCCACCGCCCCCCACTCCTCCGCAGCCAGCCATCCGTTTCTGGCACCGGACCAAGCCAAGACACGGCGACGCGGCCGTCACTATCCGATGCCAAGCCGCCCGTTCCCACCCGAAGCCCCGGCAACAGGCGTCCGCGGCAGCTCGCACAGCTTGCGTAGCGGCGAGAGGAAGACGGGCAGGAAGGCCAGCGATAGGCAAAGAGCGCCCGCCCACACCGCCACCCGGACACCCGCCAACTCCCCCACCAGCCCCGCCAGCGCCGAGCCGACCGCCAGGGCGCCCGTCAGGACGAAGCGGAAGGTGGCATTCATGCGGCCCAACAGGGCGTCAGGGGTGAGGTGTTGGCGGAGGGTGACGCCGAGGACGTTGTCGATGCCCATCTTCGTGGTGGCGAGCAGCCAGCCCGCTCCCGCCACCCACACCCACGGGCCGTCGCCGACCAGGCCGACCGCAAGGCCCGCCGGCGCGAGGCACAGGCCGGCCAGGCCGAGGGTGCGGCCGTGGCCCAGGTGCTGGGCCAGGCGGCGGGCGCACGTCGCGCCCAGGAGGATGCCGGCGCCGCCTGCGGCCCAGTACGCGCCCAGGGCCCCCGCAGGCAGGCCGAGTTCGCGGGTGAAGAGCACCGGCAGCATCGCATTGATCATTTGTGCCCCTAGGTTGGAGAGCGCGGCGGTGATGGCCAGGGCGCGCAACTCGCGGGCCGCGAAGACGTGCCGCAGGCCCTCCGCGATCTCCGTACGGAGGCGGCGGGTGCCCGCCGCCGGGGCCGACCGGCGCAGCGGGCCGAGGCCGGTGAGGCCCAGGGCGGAGGCCAGGTATGCGAGTGCCGCGCCCGCCAGGGCCAGCGGCGCGGAGAGCGCCTGTACCAGCAGGCCGCCGGCGCCGCGGCCGGCGATGTTGGCCCCCGCCATCAGGCCGACGACAGCGGCATTCGCCGGCACCAGGCGTTCCCGGCCGACCAGTTCCGGCAGCACGGTCTGCGAGCCGACGTCGAAGAACACCGTCGCGCAGCCATTCAGCAGCACCACCGCATACAGCTGCGGCAGCGACAGCACATCCAGCCACCACGCCACCGGTATCGACGCCAGCAGCAGCGCCCGCGCGGCATCCGCCGCCACCAGCACCCGGCGTCCCGGCAGCCGGTCCACCCACGCCCCCGCGGGCAGGCCGATCAGCAGAAAGGCGGCCGTGGACAGCGCGGCCAGCGCGCCGACCTGCCCCGGGCCCGCGTCGAGGGCGAGGACCGCGAGGAGTGGGACGGCGACGTAGCCGATGTTGCTGCCGGCGTGGCTGAGGGCGGTGGCGGCGAAGAGCGTACGGAAAGGGCGCAGGCGCCACGGGGACTGGTCGCGGGAGACGGGCGTCATGCGCGCTACGGTGCGTGCTCCTCGTGGCCGGACCTACTGATTTAGGCTGAGCTAAATGATCGAGATCGAGTTCGATGCCGAGGACGTGGCCCGTACGCGCTTCGCGCTGTCGCCGCTGTGGGAGGCGGTGGCGAGCGTGCGGGTGCTGAAAGGCGCCGACGAGCACGGCATGCACCGGGTCTGGGCGGAACAGGTGAGCCCTCGGCTGGCGGCCGCGGACGCCGACCTCCGCCCGCTCTTCGACCTGGTGCCGGTGCCGCCGAATCCGCGTTGGGCCGGCGCTCTGCCGGGCTTCATCTGCCCGCCGCCCACCACCCCGCTGCCGTCTCTTGCCGTGGAGCTGGCGACCGTACGGGCCACCCCGCCCGAGCAGTTGCGCACCACCGCCGACGTGCCGCCGGAGCGGCTGGCGGCGCTGCGCGCGGACCCGGGGCGGGAGCTCGGGCGGCTGGCGGAGGCCGTCGAGGCGTACTGGGAGCTGGCCCTGGAGCCGTACTGGCCGCGGATTCTTACCCTGCTGACCGGGGATATCCGCTATCGCGCCGACCGGCTGGCGGAGGGCGGTGCGCGGCATCTGCTGGCGGACCTGGATCCGCAGGTCACGTGGGCGGAGGGGGCGGGTGCGACGCTGCATCTGGAGCATCGGGCCGTCAGCCTGTCGCCGCAGCTCGGCGGGCGGGGGCTGCTGCTGGTGCCGTCGGCGTTCGTGTGGCCGCGGATCTTCTCCGTCTTCACCGAGCCGTGGCAGCCCTCGCTGCGCTATCCGCCGCGCGGCGTCGGCACGCTGTGGGAGACCCGGCCGGCGGCCGCGCCCTCGGCGGCGCTCGCGGGCGTGCTCGGGCGCTCGCGCGCGGCCATCCTGGCCGGGCTCACGGCGCCGGCGTCGACGACGGAGCTGGCCGGCCGGACCGGGCTCACCGCGGGCGGCGTATCGCAGCACCTGAGCGCGCTACGGGCCGCGGGCCTGGTCGGCGGCCACCGCGCCGGGCGAGAGGTGCTTTACGCGCGTACCCAGGCGGGGGAGACGCTGGTGCAGGCGGCGGGGGCCTGAGGGCTCGTCCCTCTCACTCGCGCGGCTGCATGAACCGGATCATGTTCCCCGCCGGATCCCGGAAAGCGCAGTCGCGCATCCCGTACGGCATGTCCATCGGCTCCTGGAGGACCTCGCCGCCCGCCGCGCGGACCTTCTCGAAGGTCGCGTCGCAGTTGTCGGTGTGGAAGTTGACGCCGCGCAGCAGGCCCTTGGCCAGCAGCTCCTCCGTGGCCTGGCGGTCGGCGGCGGAGGCGTTGGGGTCGGCGGCCGGGGTCTCCAGGACGATCTCCGGGCCCTCGCCGTCGGGCGAGGCGACGGTCACCCAGCGCAGGCCCTCGTACTTGACGTCGTTGCGCACCTCCAGGCCCAGGGCGTCGCGGTAGAAGGCGAGCGCCTTTTCGTGGTCGTCCACGGAGATGAAGCACTGCTGGAGTTTGATGCTCATGGCTTCGACCGTACCGTCGCGTGCCTGCTCCCGCCCGGAAGTCACCCAGCAGCACGGCTATTTCCACGCGGGCGGCTAGCGTTAAGACCAGCGTCTGCGCGCGTGGCGTGGCTGGTAGCGGGGGCGGGGCCAGTAGCGGGCCCGGCGGGCCGGGCGGGGTGGATGGCCCGGGGCCGGGGCGTACGCCGGGTCCGGAGGGTAGACCGGGACCGGGGGGCCTGGACGGTCCCGGTAATCGGGCCGCGCGCGATAGCCCGGGCCGTCCCACAGGCCGGGCTGCAGCGGAGGGGCGGCCGGGTGGACCGCGGCCCTGGCCTCCTCGTCGCGTACGACGATCCCCGCCCCGAAGGCCGCCATCATGCCGAAGAGAAGGTGCGCCGTCGCCATGATCCACGGTGTGAAGCCCGCCGCCGCCACCGGGTCGATCGCGTGCCAGATGCCGAACTGCATCACGATCCAGATGCCCGAGGCCATCAGCGTGCCCGCGGCGATCACCAGCGAGCGTGCCCTGGTGAACCGGAAGGCGAGGGTCGCGATGAGGATGCCGAAGAACATCGCCACCAGTACGTGCGTGACCAGCCCGATCAGGATCGCCGGCAGGCTCACCGCGCCGTCGAGCGGCGCGTCCCGCCACCAGGTGTGCGCGATGAGGTTGAGCGGCGTCAGCCAGCCGCTGCCCGTCAGCCCCAGCAGCACCATCGCCCAGGCCGCCATCGCCAGTCCGCCCAGGATCCCGCCGATCACGCCGGAACGTATTGCCACCGTGTCCCCCCTGGACAAACCCGGGCTTACGCGCCCCCTGCCGACACGCACCGTGTCAGCCCGGCCACGCGGAGGCGAGGGCCGAACGGGTACCGCGAGGTGCCCGGACGGCCCCTGTTCGCGGCTGCCGGAAGGCGAGCCGTTCCCAGCTGCGCGGCCCTGAGCCGCCATTGCATAAAACTTCCATGCTGCGTATAGTCATGCCATCGAGCTGGGAGGCATGCAAATGGCGGTACGGGCAGCAGTCGCGGGGGCGAGCGGATACGCGGGCGGTGAGGTGCTGCGCCTGCTGCTCGGGCACCCGGAGGTCGAGATCGGCGCCCTCACCGCTCATTCCAACGCAGGTCAGCCGCTCGGCGCCAGCCAGCCGCACCTCGCCCCGCTCGCCGACCGGGTGCTGCAGGACACCACCGCCGAGGCCCTCGCCGGGCACGACGTCGTCTTCCTCGCGCTGCCGCACGGCCAGTCCGCCGCGGTCGCGGAGCAGCTCGGCGACGGCACGCTCGTCGTCGACTGCGGTGCCGACTTCCGCCTCAAGGACGCGGACGACTGGGCCGCCTTCTACGGCACCGACCACGCCGGCACCTGGCCGTACGGGCTCCCCGAGCTCCCCGGGCACCGCGACGCGCTCCGCGGCAGCAAGCGCATCGCCGTCCCCGGCTGCTATCCGACCGCGGTCTCGCTCGCGCTCTTCCCCGCGTACGCCGCCGGGCTCGCCGAGCCCGAGGCCGTGATCACCGCCGCCACCGGCACCTCGGGCGCGGGCAAGGCGCTCAAGCCGCATCTGCTCGGCAGTGAGGTGATGGGCTCGATGAGCCCGTACGGCGTGGGCGGCGGGCACCGGCACACCCCCGAGATGCGGCAGAATCTCTCGGCCGTGGCCGGGGAGGACGTCACCGTCTCCTTCACGCCCACCCTCGCGCCGATGTCCCGCGGCATCCTCGCCACCTGTTCCGTAAAGGCGAAAGCGGGCACGACCGCGACAGCCCTTCGCGAGGCGTACGAAAAGGCCTTCGCCGGCGAGCCCTTCGTACGCCTCCTCCCCGAAGGCCAGTGGCCCGCCACCGCCGCCGTCTACGGCGCCAACGCCGCCCAGGTGCAGGTCGCGTACGACGAGCACGCCGGCCGCGTCATCGCCATCAGCGCCATCGACAACCTCACCAAGGGCACCGCCGGCGGTGCCGTCCAGAGCATGAACATCGCCCTCGGGCTCCCGGAGGAGCTGGGGCTTTCCACGACAGGGGTGGCGCCGTGAGCGTTACGGCAGCGAAGGGATTCACGGCAGCGGGGATCGCCGCCGGGATCAAGGAGAACGGGAACGCGGACCTGGCGCTCGTCGTCAACCGCGGCCCCCGCCAGGCTGCCGCCGGCGTGTTCACCTCCAACCGTGTCAAGGCCGCTCCTGTGCTGTGGAGCGAGCAGGTCCTCAAGGGCGGGCAGCTCGCGGCCGTCGTCCTCAACTCCGGCGGCGCCAACGCCTGCACCGGGCCGAAGGGCTTCCAGGACACCCACGCCACCGCCGAGAAGGTCGCCGATGTCCTCGGCGAGTCCGCCGCGGAGATCGCCGTCGCGTCCACCGGGCTGATCGGCATGCTGCTGCCGATGGACAAGCTGCTGCCGGGCGTCGAGACCGCCGCGGCCGCGCTGTCCGAGCACGGCGGTGAGAAGGCCGCCATCGCCATCAAGACCACCGACACCGTGCACAAGACGGCCGTGGTCACCAAGGACGGCTGGACCGTCGGCGGCATGGCCAAGGGCGCCGGGATGCTCGCGCCCGGGCTCGCCACCATGCTCGTCGTCCTCACCACCGATGCCGACGTCGACACCGCCGGGCTCGACCAGGCGCTCCGTGCCGCCACCCGCGCCACCTTCGACCGCGTCGACTCCGACGGCTGCATGTCGACCAACGACACCGTCCTGCTGCTCGCCTCCGGCGCCTCCGGAGTCGCCCCCGAGCACGGCGAGTTCGCCGAGGCCGTACGGGCCGTCTGCGACGACCTCGGGCAGCAGCTCATCCGCGACGCGGAGGGCGCCAGCAAGGACATCCGTATCGACGTCATCAACGCCGCGTCCGAGGACGACGCCGTCGAGGTCGGCCGCTCCATCGCCCGTAACAACCTCCTCAAGTGCGCCCTGCACGGCGAGGACCCCAACTGGGGCCGGGTGCTCTCCGCCATCGGCACGACGCGGGCCGCCTTCGACCCGGACCAGCTCAACGTCGCCATCAATGGCGTCTGGGTCTGCAAGAACGGCTCTGTCGGCGAGGACCGGGACCTGGTCGACATGCGCTTCCGCGAGGTCCGTATCACCGCCGACCTCGCCGCGGGCGGCGAGACCGTCACCGTCTGGACCAACGACCTGACCGCCGACTACGTCCACGAGAACAGCGCGTACAGCTCATGACCACGACGCGGAAGCACACCGCACTGCCCAAGGCGCAGACCCTCATCGAGGCGCTGCCCTGGCTGACGAAGCATCACGGCAAGACCGTCGTCATCAAGTTCGGCGGCAACGCCATGGTCGATGAAGACCTGAAGGCCGCCTTCGCGCAGGACGTCGTCTTTCTGCGGCACGCGGGCCTGAAGCCCGTGGTCGTGCACGGTGGCGGGCCGCAGATCAGCGCGCAACTGGACAAGCACGGCCTCGTCAGCGAGTTCAAGGCCGGGCTGCGGGTCACCACGCCTGAGGCGATGGATGTCGTACGGATGGTGCTGGCCGGGCAGGTGCAGCGGGAGCTGGTCGGGCTGCTCAATCAGCATGGGCCGCTCGCCGTTGGCCTCACCGGCGAGGACGCGCACACGATAACCGCCACCAAGCATCAGCCCCTGATCGACGGCGAGTTCGTCGACATCGGCCGGGTCGGTGAGGTGACGCAGATCGACACCGGCGCCGTGGAGGCGCTGCTTGCCGACGGGCGGATCCCGGTCATCTCCTCCATCGCACGCTCCGAGGACGACGGACATGTCTACAACGTCAATGCTGATACGGCGGCTGCGGCACTCGCTGCGGCGCTGGACGCCGAGACCCTGATGGTTCTCACCGACGTCGAGGGGCTCTACGAGGACTGGCCGAACAGTGACGACGTCATCAGCCGGCTGACCGCCAGCCAGCTGGAGAAGCTGCTGCCCGACCTGGCGAGCGGGATGGTCCCGAAGATGGAGGGCTGCCTGCACGCCGTACGCAACGGGGTGCACACCGCGCGCGTGATCGACGGGCGGGTCCAGCACAGCATCCTGCTGGAGATTTTCACGGATGAGGGGATCGGCACGATGGTCGTGCCGGACGCAGAGGAGGGGAAGGCAGCATGACGGCAGCGAACGCGAACGACGAGCTGACCCAGCGGTGGCAGTCCAGCCTGATGGACAACTACGGCACCCCGCGCGTCCCCCTCGTCCGCGGCGCCGGCGCCAAGCTGTGGGACGGCGACGGCAAGGAGTACAACGACTTCCTCGGCGGCATCGCGGTCAATTCGCTGGGCACGGGGCACCCGGCCGTGGTGCAGGCCGTCACCGAGCAGATCCAGACCCTCGGGCACGTCTCGAACCTCTTCATCGCCCCGCCGCCGGTGGCCCTCGCCGAGAAGCTCCTCGGGCTCTTCGGGCGTCCTGGGCGGGTCTACTTCTCCAACTCGGGCGCCGAGGCCAACGAGGCCGCCTTCAAGATCGGGCGGCTCACGGGCCGCAAGCACATGGTCGCCACCTCGGGTGGCTTCCACGGCCGCACCATGGGCGCGCTCGCGCTCACCGGGCAGCCGGGGAAGCAGGAGGGCTTCGCGCCGCTGCCCGGCGACGTCAGGCACATCCCGTACGGGGACGCCGACGCGCTGCGCGCCGCCGTCACCGACGAGACCGCGCTCGTCATCATC
The DNA here is from genome assembly GCF_048572725.1 of Streptomyces boninensis. Taxonomy (NCBI): domain Bacteria; kingdom Bacillati; phylum Actinomycetota; class Actinomycetes; order Kitasatosporales; family Streptomycetaceae; genus Streptomyces; species Streptomyces boninensis. The sequence continues at coordinate 1,393,967 of NZ_CP183837.1, read as the reverse complement.
GAGCCCATCCAGGGCGAGAACGGCGTCGTCGTGCCGCCGGCGGACTACCTCGCGGCCGCGCGGGAGATCACGTACGCCGCCGGGGCGCTCCTCGTCCTCGACGAGGTGCAGACCGGCATCGGGCGTACGGGCCACTGGTGCGAGGCGCTCGCGCAGGGCGTCGAGCCGGATGTCATCACCTTCGCCAAGGGGCTCGGCGGCGGGCTGCCGATCGGCGCCACCATCGCCTTCGGCGACGCGGCCGGGCTGCTGCACCCCGGGCAGCACGGCACCACCTTCGGCGGGAACCCGGTCGCCTGCGCGGCCGCGCTCGCCGTCCTCGACACCATCGCCGCCGACGGGCTGCTCGACCACGTCAAGCGGGTGGGGGAGCGGCTGCGGGACGGGATCTGGCAGCTGGGGCACCCGCTGGTGGAGCAGGTGCGCGGCAGCGGGCTGCTGCTGGGTATCGTTCTCACCGAGTCCGTCGCGCCCGCCGTGCAGCAGGCGGCGCAGGACGCGGGATTCCTGGTGAACGCGGCGGTGCCCAACGTCGTCAGGCTCGCGCCGCCCCTGATCGTCACCGAGGCGGAGGCCGACGCCCTGATCCAGGCGCTGCCCGCGATCCTCGACGCGGCGGACCCCGCCGAGTCAGCCGTACGAACCGGAGAGTGACGAGATGTCCGATGAGGAGCAGGGTGGTCCGCAGGTGCCGCAGACGCGCACGGCACGCCACCGCCGGATCGTGGACATCCTCAACCGGCAGCCGGTGCGCTCCCAGAGCCAGCTCGCGAAGCTGCTCGCCGACGACGGCCTCACCGTCACCCAGGCGACGCTCTCCCGGGACCTGGACGAGCTGGGTGCGGTCAAGATCCGTAACACCGGCGGGGAGCTGATCTACGCGGTGCCGTCCGAGGGGGGCTTCCGCACCCCGCACGCGCCGCTCGGAGAGTCGGCCAAGGAGGAGCGGCTGCAGCGGCTCGCCGGGGAGCTGCTGATCTCGGCGGAGTCGTCGGCGAACATCGTCGTGCTGCGCACCCCGCCGGGCGCCGCCCAGTTCCTCGCCTCCGCCATCGACTCGGCGGAGCTCCATGCCATCCTCGGCTCCATCGCGGGCGACGACACGCTGATGCTCATCAGCCGCGACCCGTCCGGCGGGCAGGAACTCGCCGACCACCTGCTGAAGCTGGCCCAGCGCAGTCACTGAGCCGGGTGACCGCCGGGTGCGCCGCCCACCCGGACGGGCCGCCGCCTAGTGGACTGGCCGCCATGGCCACCACCCCCCGCGAATTCGACCTCAGCTTCGCCGCCGCCCAGCCGCGCTCGGCCACCACCCGCGACGTCGGGCTGCTCCTGCTGCGCCTGGTGCTCGGCGTGATCATGGTGGGGCACGGCACCCAGAAACTCTTCGGCTACTTCAACGGGCCAGGGCTCGACAAGGCCGGCCTGGGCTTCAAGGCCATGGGCTATCCGGCGGGCAAGACGATGGCGGCGATCGCCGGGCTGAGCGAGACGCTGGGCGGCGTCGGCCTGATCTTCGGCTTCCTCACGCCGCTCGCGGCGGCGGCCGTCCTCGGCACCATGATGAACGCGATGGCCGTCCACTGGGGCGGCTTCTTCGCGCCGAAGGGCCTTGAGTACGAGCTGATGCTGGCCGCCGCGGCCGCGGCGCTGTGCCTGACGGGGCCCGGCCGGCTCTCGGTCGACAACTACCTGCCGCGGCTGCGCGACGAGTCGCGGGCCGCGCACCGGTGGATCTGCCTGCTGCTGGGGCTGGTGCTGGGCGCGGTCGTGCTGCTGATCAAGGGGTAGGCGGCATCGGGAGCGGCAGCCCGGGGAGGCCGTCGATGCTGGTACCCACCCACTTGCTCTTCTCCTGGTAGGCGATGACCTCGGCATCGTCCTTGCGCCCGAAGAACTTCCGGTGCAGGTCACGGTCCTCGTCGTACGACATGAAGGGCACCGCATAGCCGCAGGTGTCCCGGATCAGCTCGGCCCGTACGACGATGATCGCGCGCAGGCCATTGCCGCTCGGGTCGATGTCCGTGAAGCGCCCCAGCAGCTCGGGGAAGCGCGGGTCGTCGCGGAAGACCGGCTCGCCGCGGCCGTGGACGCGGACGATGTTCGGGGGGCCCTGGAAGGCGCACCACATGAGGGTGATGCGGCCGTTCTCGCGGAGGTGGGCGACGGTCTCGGCGTTGGAGCCGGAGAAGTCGAGATAGGCGACGGTGTGCTCGTCGAGGACGACGAGGGAGCCCTTCAAGCCCTTGGGGGAGAGGTTTACCGTGCCGTCGCCGGCGAGCGGCGCGGTCGCGGTGAAGAAGATCGGCTGCTCTTCTATGAAGGCGCGGAGCCTGCCTTCTATGGCCTCGTGTGTCTTTCCCATGCCGCTGATCCTCGCATGCGGCGGAACCGCGGCGGATCCCGGGTTGACGATTCATACGGAGTTCTGCATACTCATGCATAGCAGCGCATGAATTCGTTAGAGGAGACCCCCGTGACTGAGCGCGTCGTACTCGCCTACTCCGGCGGCCTGGACACGTCCGTCGCCATCGGCTGGATCGCCGAGGAGACCGGTGCCGAGGTGATTGCCGTGGCCGTGGATGTCGGCCAGGGCGGTGAGGACCTCGACGTGATCCGCAAGCGCGCGCTCGCCTGCGGCGCGGTCGAGGCGGAGGTCGCGGACGCGAAGGACGAGTTCGCCGAGGAGTACTGCCTCCCGGCGATCCGGGCCAACGCGCTCTACATGGACCGGTACCCGCTGGTCTCGGCCCTCTCCCGGCCGACCATCGTCAAGCACCTGGTCGCCGCCGCCAAGAAGCACGGCGCCTCCACGGTCGCGCACGGCTGCACCGGCAAGGGCAATGACCAGGTCCGGTTCGAGGCCGGCATCGTGGCCCTCGCCCCCGAGCTGAAGTGCATCGCCCCCGTCCGGGACTACGCGATGACCCGGGACAAGGCGATCGCCTTCTGCGAGGAGAAGCAGCTCCCGATCGCGACCACGAAGAAGTCGCCGTACTCGATCGACCAGAACGTCTTCGGACGGGCCGTCGAGACCGGCTTCCTCGAGGACATCTGGAATGCCCCGATCGAGGACGTCTACGAGTACACGTCGAACCCGGCCACCTCCCGGGAGGCCGACGAGGTCGTCATCACCTTCAAGCAGGGCATCCCCGTCGCCATCGACGGCAAGCCGGTGACGGTGCTGCAGGCGATCCAGCAGCTCAACGAGCGGGCGGGCGCCCAGGGCATCGGCCGGATCGACATGGTCGAGGACCGGCTCGTCGGCATCAAGTCGCGGGAGGTCTACGAGGCCCCCGGCGCGATCGCGCTGATCACCGCGCACCAGGAGCTGGAGAACGTCACCGTCGAGCGGGAGCTGGCGCGCTACAAGCGGCAGGTCGAGCAGCGGTGGGGCGAGCTGGTCTACGACGGCCTGTGGTTCTCCCCGCTGAAGCGGGCCCTGGACGGCTTCATCAATGAGGCCAACCAGCACGTGTCCGGCGACATCCGGATGACCATGCACGGCGGCCGGGCCGTGGTGACGGGCCGGAAGTCGGACGAGTCGCTGTACGACTTCAACCTGGCGACGTACGACACGGGCGACACCTTCGACCAGTCGAAGGCGCAGGGCTTCATCGACATCTTCGGGCTCAGCCAGAAGATCGCCGCAAAGCGCGACCTCGCGCAGTAGCCTCGCCGCACGCCTGCCCCCGAGAGATTTGGAGCCATCCGCAATGGCCAGCAAAAGCGCCGACATCAAGCTCTGGGGCGGGCGCTTCGCCGACGGGCCCTCCGCGGCGCTCGAGAAGCTTTCCGCGTCCGTGCACTTCGACATGCGGCTCGCGCCGTACGACATCGCCGGGTCGCGGGCCCATGCCCGCGTGCTGCACACGGCCGGGCTGCTGACCGCCGACGAGCTGGAGCGGATGATCGCGGGGCTGGACCGGCTGGAGGCCGATGTCGCCGCCGGGGACTTCGTCGCCACCATCGCCGACGAGGACTGCCACACCGCGCTGGAGCGCGGGCTGCTGGAGCGCGTCGGGCCCGAGCTCGGCGGGAAGCTGCGGGCCGGGCGGTCGCGTAATGACCAGGTGGCCACGCTCTTCCGGATGTATCTGCGCGAGCACGCCCGCATCATCGGCGGGCTGCTCGCCGAGCTGCAGCAGGCGCTCGTCGGGCTCGCCGAGGCGCACCCGGAGACCGCCATGCCGGGGCGTACGCACCTGCAGCACGCGCAGCCGGTGCTCTTCGCGCACCACGTGCTCGCGCACGCACAGGCGCTCTCCCGGAACGGCGAGCGGCTGCGGCAGTGGGACGAGCGGACGGCCGTGTCGCCGTACGGGTCCGGCGCACTCGCCGGGTCCTCGCTCGGCCTCGACCCGGAGGCGGTCGCCGCGGAGCTGGGCTTCGAGCACGGGTCCGCCGGCAACTCCATCGACGGGACGGCGTCGCGCGACTTCGTCGCGGAGTTCGCCTTCATCACCGCGATGATCGGCGTGGATGTCTCCCGTATCGCGGAGGAGGTCATCATCTGGAACACGAAGGAGTTCTCCTTCGTGACCCTGCACGACGCCTTCTCCACCGGATCGTCGATCATGCCGCAGAAGAAGAACCCGGATATCGCGGAGCTGGCGCGCGGCAAGTCGGGGCGGCTGATCGGCAATCTGACCGGGCTGATGGCTACGCTCAAGGCCCTTCCGCTCGCGTACAACCGCGATCTCCAGGAGGACAAGGAGCCGGTCTTCGACTCCTGCGACCAGCTGGAGATCCTGCTGCCCGCCTTCACCGGCATGATGGCCACCCTCACGGTCAACCGCGAGCGCATGGAGGAGCTGGCGCCCGCCGGCTTCTCGCTCGCCACCGACATCGCGGAGTGGCTGGTGAAGCAGGGCGTGCCCTTCCGTGTCGCGCACGAGACGGCGGGGGAGTGCGTGAAGGTCTGCGAGGCGGAGGGCATCGAGCTCGACCAGCTGACGGACGAGCAGTTCGCGAAGATCTCTTCGCACCTCACCCCTGAGGTACGGACCGTGCTCAACGTCCCCGGCGCGCTGGCGGCCCGTAACGGCCGCGGTGGCACCGCGCCTTCGGCGGTGGCGGTGCAACTTGCTGAGGTGAAGCGGGACGTCGAGGTGCAGCTGGCCTGGGCGACGGCCAAGGGGTGAGCGCCGCGGGCGAGCGGGCGACGGCTCGCCCGGTCGCCCGGACCGTGCGGCCGCTCACGCCGCCTAGTGCGCCACCGGCACCGGCACCCCCTCCTGCTCCGGGACGCCCAGCAGGTCCGCGTCCCGCTGCGGGCGCAGGAAGCCCGTCGCCAGCGCGCCGCCCGCTGCCAGCAGCACGGCGGTGAGCAGCCAGCCGTTCTGGTAGCCCGCGTCCGCGTCGGGCGCGGCGTCCACGATGCGCCCCAGAGTGGCGGGCGCGAGTACGCCGCCCAGCGCGAAGACGCTGGTCAGCGCGCCCAGCACGATGCCGCGCTGCGGCGGCGGCGTGATCCGGGCGCAGGCCGTCGCGCCCGCCGTCATCATCACCATCGCCATGGACAGCGGCCCGAACATCAGCACCGTCGTCAGCCACGCCGCATCGGTGACGGCGAACAGCGCCACCGCCACGGCCGAGCCAAGCATCAGCAGCCCGGCACCGGCGCCTTGGCGCAGCCGCGGTGTCCGCCCGCTGCGGACCGTTCGCTGCGCGAGCAGCCCATGGAACAGCAGCGCCGCGCCGTTGGTGAGGGCCACCGCGCCGATGGCGAGCCCGGCCTGGCGGCCGCTCCAGCCCATGACGGTCTCCAGGTAGTCGGGCGCCCAGGTGAGTTTGGCGCTCATGAGCCAGTACGCCGCGAAGGTGGCGAGGCAGGCGCTGAGGAAGGTGCCGGAGGTCAGGATGCGGCGCAGCGGGACGGATGGGGCCGCGTCCGCGTCCGGGCCCACGTCCCCGCCCGCCGCGACCACAGCCGCCGCGCCGCCATCGCCGCCCTCGGCGCCGGACCGCCCCAATGCCCGTCCCACCGACGGGGCCAACGGCCCCTCCGTACCGCCAACACGCCACACCCCCGCCCACACCAGCCCGATCAGCCCCACCACACCGAACGCCCAGCGCCACCCCCACACCTCGATCACCATCGACAGCGTCGGCGCCGCCACCGCCACCCCCGCCGACGCCCCCACCATCAGCACCGCCGTAGGCAGCGTCCGCTCCCGCTGCCCGAACCAGCCGTGCACATGGTGCATCGCCACCGGCGCCGCCGGACCCTCCGCCGCGCCCAGCAGCACCCGGGTCACCACCAGCGTCCCGAAGCCGGCCGCGCCCCACAGCATCGGCAGCTGCGCGGCCGACCACAGCAGCGCCATCGCCAGCAGCAGCACGGTGGTCCGTACGGTGCGGGTCAGATACGAGACGCCCAGCGCGGCCAGCGAGAAGAGCGCGAAGAACGCGGACTGGGCCGTGCCGAACTGCTGCCGGGAGATGTCCAGATCGCGCATCAGCCCCGGGCCCGCCAGGCCGAGCACCGCCTTGTCGGCGAAGTTGACCAGCATGAACACCAGCAGCAGCCACGTGGTGCCCCAGGGCGTACGGAGCCGGGCGCTCAGGATCCGGGCGCTCAGTCCCGCCATCAGTCGTCCGCCACCGGCGCGTGCCCGACGTGCCCGACGCCCACCGTCCAGCCGCCGCTGCGCCGCCGCTCCTCCGTACGCGCCAGCTCGGTCGCGATGTCCGTCCCCTCGACCACCGCCGCCGACTCCGCCGCCGCCCAGGTGAAGATGCCGCGCGCCATGGTCGACGACTCGGACTCGACGCGCCGGTCGTACACCGCGGCCCGTATCCGCGCCACATCCGCGTCCTCGGGCGCGGCGAGCGCGGCGGTCTCCGCCAGGTGGCAGGCCAGCCGCAGCTCGCCCTTCACCGCCAGCTCCTCGGCCCGCCGCGCCAGCACGATCGCGCCGCCCGCCACCGCGGCCAGCTCCGCCGAAACCGCCGCGTCGGACGCGGGCTTGAGGTGCGCCGGGTTCTGGTCGTACCAGCCGCCCCACAGCCGCCACAGGTTACGGACGATGAACTCCGGCTCGTCGTAGTTCGGGTGCAGATACGGGCGGGCCAGCAGGTCTGCCGGCGGCTTCACCTCCTGCAGCACCGTGTCCAGGCGGTGGCCGGCGTTCATCGCCTTCTTGGTCTGCTCGCACAGCGACTCCAGCAGCCGTGCCGTGTCGTCCAGCGCCCGCTCGATGCGGTCCGCGCCGACGATCGGCACCCCGTGCCCCGGCAGCAGCACCTCGGCGCCGAGCTCCTGCATCTCGCGCAGCGCGACCGCCCACTCCTCCGGGTAGCGCTGGGCCTTTTGCGGGTTGCCCGCGTTGGGGGCGTTCCAGATGAACAGGTCGCCCGTGCACAGCACCTTCAGCTCCGGCACCCACACCCACGTGTGGTCGTCGGTCTCGCCGCGCGCGTGCACCAGCTCGAAGGTGAGGTCGCCGCGGCGGAGCGTCATCCGGTCGCGGTAGGTGGTGTCCGGGTAGCGGTAGTCGGTCGGCCACTCCAGGCCCGGCACCGAGAACTGGCGCTGGTTGATGGCGGCGTTGTAGCCGTTCGTCGCGCGGTAGCGGTCGAAGCGGGCCGCTATCGCCTCGTGGGCGATCACCGTCGGGCGCGGGTCCTCGGCGTCGAAGGGCGCCATCCCCGTCGCGTGGTCGACATGGCCGTGGGTGAAGACGACCTCGCGGACCGGACCCGGGGCGAAGGCCCGTACCGCCGGGTGCAGCTTCTCTCCCGTAAAGACGTCGCCGGAGTCGATCATCACCACGCCGTCGCCGGTGTCGAAGGCCGTGACGTTCGCGAACCCCGGGAACAGCCCCACCCGCTCCGTGACCGCGACCAGCTCAGCGCCCACGAAACTCCCCGAGAGATGCGGCAGCAGCGTGTCCTCGCCCTTCCAGACGCGGTCGGCGTAGGCCAGATAGTCGTTGTGCTCGCTCATAGCGGCTGTCCTCCGGTGCGGGTGCCTGATCTTCGGTATCCGAGTCTGGGCCGGTGTCCGGGCGGGCTGAAGCGGGCGTCGTCACAGCGTCCGTTGGCGGCTACTGTGACTCGTCACACCGAGGAGGCGATCACCCCATGCAGCAGCTCTCGGAGGGCGCCCGGCGGCTCGCCGCCCGTCTCGAGCCGCGCGTCAACGAGCTCGCCCGGCGCATGACCCGCGAGGCCTTCGAGGAGATGCCGGGGTATGCGGCGCTGCCCGACGAGATGAAGGACGTGGAGATCGCCGCCACCGCCCGTTATGGGATGCGGGAGTTCCTCGGCCGCGTACGGGACGGGCGCATCGGCACCGACGCGGGCACGGTCTTCCTCGACCGGGCCGCGCAGCGCGCCGAGGAGGGGATGCCGCTGCATCTGCTGGTGCGCAGCCACGCCCTCGGCTCGTACGTCCTGTGGCAGGGCCTGCGTGAAAGCGCCCGGCCCGGCGAGGAGAAGGCTCTCGTCGAACTCGCCGACCAGCTGCTGCACATCACCCCCGTCACGCTCGCCTCGATCGTCCGCGCGTATCTGGATGAGCACCACGCCCTGCACGCCGAGGAGTACGCCCAGCGGCAGGCCCTCGCCGGCAGCCTCCTCGACGGCCTGCTCCCGGCCGGAGCCGCCGGTCCGCAGCTCGGCCCGCTCGGCCTCGACGGCCCGGTGCTGGTGCTCGCCCTCGACGCGCCCCTCGGCGCGGCAGAGGGCACCGTCGTACCGCAGCGGCTGCAGCGCCGGATCCGCTCGACCATGGACGACGTGTTCGCCGTGGACTCCTTCGTGCTCCTGGAGGCGGGAGGTGGCCGGGCCCTCGTGCCCCGCGCCACCGAGGCGCCGCAGCGGCTCGCCGAGCGGCTGGCGCAGGACTGCGGCCATGTCATACGTATCGCCGCCGTCCCCGCGCCGGGACCCGACGCGGTCGCCGAGGCCGCCCGTACCGCCGCCGAGGTGCTGCGCATCGCCCGCGCCTGCGGGCATCCGGCGGGCGTGCACCACCTGGACGACGTGCTGCTCGAATACCACCTGTCGCGCCCGGGCGAGAGCGGCCGCCGCATCGCCGCGCTGCTCGACCCGCTCGCCGACCGGCCGTACCTCCTCGACACCCTGCGCACCCACCTCGCCCACGGCCGGCAGCGCCGCGCCACCGCCGCCGCGCTCGGCCTGCACCCGAACAGCGTCGACAACCGCCTCGCCAAAGCCGCCGAACTCACCGGCCTCGACCTGGGCACCCCACGCGGCACCGCCCTGGTGCTCGCCGCGCTGCTGCTCACGGAGAGCTGACCTGCGGGCGCCTTGTCTTCTACGGTGGGGTTGTTCGCCCTCGCAACGGACTGTCTCCAGGAGGCCACGATGAGTTTCGACCGGCTCGCCGCCGTGACGACGCCGACCGCGCACATCGGCTTCGGCCTCGCGGCCGTCGGGCGGCCGGGGTACATCAACCTGGGCCGCGAAGCCGACCTGCCCGCGGACCGCACGGTCGAGGCGCTGCGCGAGCGCAGCCACGAGCTGCTGGACGCGGCGTACGCGCAGGGCGTGCGGTATTTCGACGCGGCCAGGTCGTACGGGCGGGCGGAGGACTTCCTCGCGGACTGGCTGCAGGCCAGGCCCGATGTGCGGGACGCGGTGGTCGGCAGCAAGTGGGGCTATACGTACACCGCGGACTGGCAGGCCGACGCCGAGGTGCACGAGGTGAAGGACCACGGCGCCGACGTCTTCGAGCGGCAGCTCGGCGAGACCCGCAAGCTGCTCGGCGAGCGGCTCGACCTCTACCAGATCCACTCCCTTACGCCCGACAGCCCGGCGCTGACCGACCACGCGCTGCACGACCGGCTGCGGCGGCTGGTGGACGACGGCGTCACCGTCGGCTTCTCGACCTCGGGCCCCGATCAAGCCGCGGCGATCCGCTCGGCGCTCAACATCACGGCGAACGGCGGCACTCTGTTCCGTACCGTCCAGGCCACCTACAACCTGCTGGAGCCGTCCGCGGGGGAGGCCCTTGCCGAGGCGCACGAGGCGGGCCTCACGGTGATCGTGAAGGAGGGGCTGGCGAACGGGCGGCTCGCGGGCGCGGCCGCGCCCCGGGTGATCAAGGAGATCGCCGAGGAGACCGGCGGCACCAGCGACGCCATCGCGCTGGCGGCGGTCCTGGCGCGCCCGTGGGCGGGCGTGGCCCTCTCCGGCGCCGCCACCGCCGCCCAGCTCCACGACAATCTTTCGGCCGCCGCGGTCGACCTGGTCGCCCTGGACTACGAGCGGCTCGCGGATGTGGCGGAGAGCCCGGGGGAGTACTGGCGGCGCAGGTCGGAGCTGCCCTGGCACTGACGACGGCCGGGGCAACGGCTGCCTTTTAAGCCGGTTTTCGCCTTCAGATGGTGACATTCCTAGGAACCCGACCAAGGGAGTCACCATGACACGCCGTACGCGCCGGCTCTCCGTCGCCGGCATATCCGTCCTCGCGGCCGCCGGCCTCGCCACGGGCGCCTCCGCAGCCTTCGCGGGCGACGGCGGGGACGACAAGCCCGCCGTGGAATACGTCGTCAACGAGGACGGCGGCAGCGGTTCCGCGGCAGCCGACAAGGACTGCCCGGGACACGAGGGCGACCAGGGCTCCGACCCCGCCTCCGCGCTGTGAGCACCCGGCATCCCGAGGCGGAGCTGCTCGAAGAGGCGCTCTTTGAGGTCAAGCGGGTGATCGTGGGTCAGGACCGGATGGTGGAGCGGATGTTCACCGCGGTCCTGGCCCGCGGGCACTGCCTCCTCGAAGGCGTCCCCGGCGTCGCGAAGACGCTCGCCGCCTCGACCCTGTCCCGCGTCGCCGGGGGCACCTTCCACCGGCTGCAGTTCACCCCCGACCTGGTGCCGTCCGATATCACCGGCACCCGCATCTACCGGCCCTCGCAGGAGGCCTTCAGCGTCGAACCCGGGCCGGTCGTCGCCAACTTCGTCCTCGCCGACGAGATCAACCGCGCCCCCGCCAAGGTGCAGTCCGCCCTCCTGGAGGTCATGGCCGAACGCCAGGTCTCCATCGGCGGCACCACCATCCCCGTCCCCGAGCCCTTCCTCGTCCTCGCCACCCAGAACCCCATCGAGTCCGAGGGCGTCTACCAGCTCCCCGAGGCCCAGCGCGACCGCTTCCTCCTCAAGGTCGAGGTCGGCGCCCCGACCGAGGACGAGGAACTGGCGATCCTCTACCGCATGTCCACCGACCCGCCGACGCCGCGCCGGATCCTCACCCCGCACGAACTCACCACCCTCCAGCGCCATACGGACCTGGTCTTCGTCCACCACGCGGTGGCGCGCTATGCGGTCCGGATGGTGCTGGCCACCCGCGAGCTCGCCGCCCCCGAGGACAGCACCCTCGCGTACGGGGCCGGCCCCCGCGCCACCCTCGGCCTCATCGCCGCCGCCCGCGCGCTGGCGCTGCTCCGCGGCCGCGGATACGTACTCCCCGGCGACGTCCACGACCTCGCCCACGAGGTCCTCGGCCACCGCCTCGTCCTCTCCTTCGACGCCCTCGCCGACGGCGTCAGCCCCGCCCAGATCGTCGACCAGGTGCTGGCCTCCGTACCGCAGCCGCGCATCACCCCGCAGCAGGCCGAGGAGGAAGCCGCGGACCTGGAGGCGCGGCTCGAGAAGGACGGGAGAGCGGCATGAGCGGACGCTGGTCGTACGGGCCCGAAGGACCCACCCTCGGCGAGCTCACCCCCGAACAGGCCCTGCGCAACCTGGAGCTGATCTTCCGCAGGCGCCCCGACGGCATGCTCCAGGGCGAGCTCCCGGGCCTCACCCCAGGACCCGGCACCGAACCCGACGAGACCCGCGCCTACATCCCCGGCGCCGACGACGTCCGCCGCATGGACTGGAGCGCCACCGCCCGCACCGGCGAACCGCACGTCCGCCTCACCCTCGCCGACCGCGAGCTCACCACCTGGATCGTCCTCGACGCCACCGCCAGCATGGACTTCGGCACCGCCCGCATGGAGAAGCGCGACCTGGCCGTCGGCGCCGCCGCGGCCGTCGCCTTCCTCACCGAGCGGGCCGGCAACCGGCTCGGCGCCCAACTCGTCCGCCAGGACGGCCTCCAGCGCATCCCGGCACTGCCGGGCCGCGCCCACCTGCTGCGGGTGCTGCAGACCGCGCTCCAGCGCCCGCGCGGCGCGCCCGGGCCGATGCCGCACACCCTCGCCGAAGCGCTCACCGCGCTCCGCCGGGCGGAGCGGCGGCCCGGGCTCGTCGCCGTCATCTCCGACTATCTGGACGACGGCTGGCAGCAGCCGCTACGGGCCCTCGCCCGCCGCCACCAGGTGCTCGCCGTGGAGGTCGTGGATCCGCGCGAGCTGGAGCTCCCCGCGGTGGGGCTGCTGACCGTCGTCGACCCGGAGACCGGGCGGCTGCGGGAGGTGCCGACGTATGCGCGCGGGCTGCGCGAGCGGTACGCGGACGCGGCGCTGGCGCAGCGCGCGGAGATCAAGGCGTCGATACGGGGCGCGGGGGCCGCGCATCTGCGGCTGCGGACCGACCGCGACTGGGTGCGCGACATCGTGCGCTATGTGGCGGCGCAGAAGCGGCGGGCCGGGGGTGCGGCATGAGCCTCAAGTCCCCCTCCTGGCTGTGGCTGTTGATTCCGCTGGCCGCGCTCATCGCCGCGTACGTGGTGATGCACCGGCGCCGCGGCCGCTATGCCGTCCGCTTCACGAACGTCGACCTGCTCGACAAGGTCGCCCCGCGGCGGCCCGGCTGGCGGCGGCATCTGCCCGCGGCGGCCTTCGCCGCGATGCTGTGCCTGCTCGTCGTCGGCTTCGCCCGTCCCACCACGGACGCGAAGGTGCCGCGGGAACGGGCCACCATCATGGTCGCGTTGGACGTCTCCGCGTCGATGGAGGCCACGGATGTGCGGCCGAGCCGCTTCGAGGCGGCCAAGCAGGCCGCGCTCACCTTCATCGACAAGCTGCCGGAGCGCTTCAACGTCGGTCTTGTCCCCTTCAGCGGCTCGGCGAACGTGGCCGTCCCGCCCGTAACCGACCGCGAGGCGCTCCGCCGCGCGGTCGAGGGGCTCGACACCGGCAGCGGCACCGCCATCGGCGAAGCCGTCGTCAGCTCGGCGAAGGCGATCGAGCGATTCGACGCCGAGGCCCGCCGCAACCCGCCGCCGGCCCGCGTGGTGCTCCTCTCCGACGGCGAGAACAGCGCGGGCCGCGCCATCGAGGCGGGCGCCGAGATCGCCCGGTCGGCGAAGGTGCCGGTGTCCACGATCGCGTACGGCACGGAGGACGGCCGGGTCGAACTGGACAGCGGCCAGACCATCACGGTCCCGGTCGACGGCCCGGCCCTCGAAGACCTGGCGGAGACCACAGGAGGCAGCTTCTACGAGGCCGCCTCCGGCGAGGAACTGGAGCAGGTCTACGAGGACATCGGCAGCTCGGTCGGCCACCGCACGGTCCAGCGCGAGGTCTGGCCGTGGTTCGTGGCCGGCGGCCTGCTGGCGGCCATGGCCGCGGCGGCGATGTCCCTGGCGTGGTTCGGCAGGATCCCGTGAGGAGAGATGAACGGATGACTTCGCGCTACGAGGACGGCGGGGCCTGGCCGTGGATGCCGCCTGCGGCGGGCGGGAGAGGGGCGGCGGACGGTCATGCGGCCGCGGTCGCCGCCGATGACGCGGCCGCGCCGCAGGAGGCGGGTGGCTCGCGGACCGGCGCCGCGGACCGGACGGCCGCCCGCAGCGGCCAGGGCTCCGCGCCTGCCCCCGCCCCCACGCCGTACGGCCGCTCCGGCAGGCCGGAGGCCAACTCACGCCCGCCGGACGGCCAGTCGCTCTCCGGCGTCGGGCTCGGCCACCCACGCGGGCCCGCCTTCCTGAGCCCTCCGACCGCCGGCGCGGTCCCGGCGCCGCCCTCGACGCCCGCCGCCCTCATCACCCCCGCATCCACCCCCGCCCACCCCGAATCGTCCCCGCCCCGCCCCCCGGGGCGGGGACCCCGCACCGCGCTCGTCACCGCCGTGGTCCTCGCCGTCCTCGGCGGCGCGGGCGCCGGATACGCCGCGGGTGCGCTGGGCGACGACGACCCGGGTACGGACCCCGTGCCACCCGCCGCCGCGGCCCCCCAGCGCGACGGGCTCGGCGCCGTAGCCGCCCGGGTGTTGCCCAGCGTCGTCTCCGTCGAGGCCGGCAGCGGCCAGGGCACCGGGTTTGTCTTCGACCGGCAGCGGCGGGTGCTCACCAATGCGCATGTCGTCGGCGAGTCCGATCGCGTGTCGCTCGTCACCGACGGCGGCCGCCGCATCTCCGCCGATGTGCTGGGCCGCGACCGCGGGCGCGACGTCGCCGTACTCGAACCGGACGAAGGCGCGGGGCTGCGGCCGCTCTCCCTCGCGCGCTCCGGGCGGCCCGCCGTCGGCGACAGCGTGATCGCCGTAGGGTCGCCGCTCGGGCTCACCGGCACCGTCACCGCCGGCATCGTCTCCGCCCCCGACCGGCAGGTCTCGCTCTCCGGCGGTGGGCGCCGGTCCGCGATCCAGACCGACGCCTCCATCAACCCCGGCAACTCCGGCGGCCCCCTGGTCGACGCCCGCGGCCGGGTGATCGGCATCAACACCGCCATCGCCTCCCTCGCACGCGGCGGCCAAGGCGGCTCGATCGGCATCGGGTTCGCGATTCCCATGGCCGAGGCGCTGGACGCGGCTGAATCGATCATTGATGGGAATTAGGTTCGGTTCATGAGACTGCTGGTGGTCGAGGACGAAGAGGACCTGGTCGAGTCGCTCCGGGTCGGGCTCAAGCGCTCCGGGTACGCGGTGGACACCGCCGCCACGGTCGACGCCGCCCTGGAAAAGCTCGAGCTGAACGAATACGACCTGGTCCTGCTCGATTTGACCCTCCCCGACGGCGACGGCTTCGCCGTCTGCCGCCGCATCCGCTCCGCCCCCGGCGGCCCGCGCATCCTCATGCTCACCGCCCGCGACCGCCTCGCGGACCGGGTACGCGGCCTGGACGAGGGCGCGGACGACTATCTGGTGAAGCCGTTCGCGCTGCCCGAGCTCCTCGCTCGTATACGAGCCCTGCTCAGACGCGAGGACGGCGGCACGGCGGTGGTCGAGGTCGGCGAACTCCGCCTCGACACCGCCCGCTTCGAAGCCTTCCGCGGCGAGCGCGCACTCCAGCTCACGCCGAAGGAATTCGGCGTGCTGCACTACCTGATGACCCGCCCCGGCGAGGTCATCGGCGCCGAGGAGCTCCTCGAACACGTCTGGGACGAGAACGCCGACCCGTTCACCAACACTGTGCGGGTGACGGTCGGTTCGCTGCGGCGGAAGATCACGGGGGCGGACGAGCCATTGATCGAGACGGTGATACGGCAGGGCTACCGGCTGAAGGACGCGCAGTGAAACGGCCGCAGCTGCCCGCCTTCACCCACAGCATTCGCTTCCGGCTGACGGTGCTGTATTCGGCGATCCTGTTCGGGCTGACGTCGCTGGCGCTCGGCGGGGCGTATGTCGCGGTGGACCGGAGCGGGAATGCCTCACCGGTGACCAGGGAGATCCAGGTTGAGGCGCGGCAAGGAGACGTCGTCGTCAAGGAGTTCCCGGCAGTGAAGGTCCACGACTTGGAGGCGCGGATCAACTACGAGACGCTCTCCAACCTGCGAAAGTTCGCCTTCCCTGCCCTGGGCGGCCTCGCCGTCGCCAGCCTCGGCATCGGCTGGATCCTCTCCGGCCGCGCCCTGCGCCCGGTGCGCGCCATCGCCCGTACCGCCGACGACATCCAGGCCGCCGGCGACCTCTCCCGCCGTATCCGACTCACGGGCCCGAAGGACGAGTTGCGCATGGTCGCCGACACAGTCGACTCGATGCTTGACCGGCTGGAGGAGTCTTTCAAGGCGCAGCGGCAGCTGGTCGACGACGCCTCGCACGAGCTACGCTCGCCGCTGACGATCATCCGGGCGAGCCTGGACGCGGTGCTGACCAGCGAGGAGTCGGACGAGGAGGAGCGGCGCCGGGCGGTACGGGTCGTAGACCGGGCGACTACGCGGATGACCCGCCTAGTCGAGGACCTGCTGGCGACGGCCCGCCGCACGGCGCCGGCCTTCGCGGACACCGACACCGACCTCGCGGCGGCGGCAGCCGAGGCATGCGAGGAGTTCCAGCCGCTCGCGATCGAGCGTGGGCTGCAGATCCGCCCGCGGCTCACTACGGGACTGACGCTGTTCGGCGACCATGACGCGCTGCGCCGCGCCGTTGGCAACCTGCTGTCCAACGCGGTCCGGCTGGCGCCCTCGGGCACGCGCGTCACGGTGGCCGCAGGACGAGAGGCGGGTTGGATGTGGGTGGCGGTGGAGGATGCGGGCCCAGGTATCGGGGAGGGTGAGCAGGGCCGGGTCTTCGACCGCTTCTGGCGCGACGGCCGTACCCCGGAAGGCCGCGACCGGCACGCGGGGCTGGGCCTGGCCATCGTGCGGCAGATCACCGAGTCACATGGTGGGCAGGTACGGCTGCACTCGCGGTTGGGGCAGGGAAGCACCTTCGTGTTGTGGTTTCCGGCGGCGGACGCGGTCAGGGACGGCGGCCCGCCGGAAGAGAGCCCTT
Organism: Streptomyces boninensis; assembly: GCF_048572725.1. Lineage (NCBI taxonomy): Bacteria > Bacillati > Actinomycetota > Actinomycetes > Kitasatosporales > Streptomycetaceae > Streptomyces > Streptomyces boninensis. Next base: position 1,377,401 of record NZ_CP183837.1, on the reverse strand, counting down.
TGGCTACGCCACGGGTGTGACCTTGGGCGCGTAGATGGCCCTGGACCTACGCGCCCCACACATCGGATCGTCAACGGATTAGTCGCCGAGCGGAATCTCAACAAAGCTTCCACGATCCGCCGTCGGCAAGGTTCCCATCCCAAATCCAGCCATCCAGGCGAGGGGTCCCTTCATCGCGGAGGTGCGTCCACGTGTTACCCGCACTATTCACGACGTAGCAGTGGTAATACAGCTTGGCAGCAGGGTAGACCGTTGCGTCACGAGTGCAGCCTTCGTTAGGTCCTCTGCGCATGGCGGCAGATGGAGATTTCACGTGGCCGGTATTGGAGTCCTTGTTTGACCAGCTAGGATTCTGGCACGCCAGCGGCGCGGTGGAGTGAGCGCTGGCCGCAGGTATCGCGGTTGCCGCAACAGAAGCGATAAGAACAGGCACTGAGAGCGCTGACCGTAACCTTCTTTTCATGAGTTCCCCTTCTCGCGAGCCGTGCAGTTAAGGCCTATGGAGGCCCCTGTGTTTCAGGGATAGTTATGTGATCGACGTTTCCCCGGTGTAGATTTTTGTCATGAGGAGTCGCCTGAGTTAACCTTGGTTAATCAACTCATACTTAAGGCGTAGTCGGTGGTCATTAACTACGAGGTGCTTCAGCGGATTTTCGGGCCATACGCGTTGATCTCGCTGGGGAGTGCGGGCAGATTGCGGCACCGCTCCGGCGCCGAGGGGTCACGCGTTCGGTGTGGATGCGGCCTCCATGTGGCCTGGACCTTGACCCAGCGCGTGACCTCAGAGGCGTGTACTTCAGTGGACTGGGGCGATCGATTCGCGTATGGGCAGGCCGGAGTGCCAGGTGGCCGTCGGGGGCGGATTCATCGCGGCTCGTCCGGGGGTGTGGATGAGCGGGGTGGCCTCGTGTCGGGCGAGCATGCGACACCCGGTAGCGGTCCACAAGTCGGCGAAGTCGTCGCGTTCGCGCAGGTGGAGGGGCACGCGTCGCCTCGGTAGGCGATTCGGGCCGGGATAACGATGAGATAGTGTCGACCGCCAGGAGATATTGCCCGCCGGGCCGCCACCTGCTCCGCGATGTTTGCATGAACCGAGGACTGGTACGAAATTCACCGCCTGCCCTGCATCCTGGGTTATCGCAGCCCAATCGAGTACGAAGCCGTTCTCGTGGTCTGACCGGAACCGCCAACGTGCCCTGCACACCGAAGCAAGCTCACGCCGTTCCAGGTTTGACCGGTGAACGGCCGCGGAGAAACATATGGCATTGCAGTTTGCGGGCGGGTGAGAACGCATCGGTGCCTACGATCAGGGGCAAGGCTCGGGTTCCCGCATGCTCAAGAATTCAGAATTCTCCCCGTTGGAAGTCGGGACCTACGCCGCTGACTTGACCTTGGACGCGTATACGTCCACGTACTCCTGGCCGGACAGGCGCATGACCTCGCTCATGACCTCGTCGGCGACGGCGCGCAGGACGTAGCGGTCGCGGTCCATGCCCTCGTAGCGGGAGAAGTCCAGCGGCTCGCCGAAGCGGACCTCGAAACGGGCCAGCTTCGGGGTGCCGGCGCCGCCCGGCTGGATCTTGTCGGTGCCGACCATCGCGAACGGCACCACCGGCGCCCCGGTCATCAGCGCCAGCCGCGACACGCCGGTGCGGCCGCGGTAGAGCCGCCCGTCGGGGGAGCGGGTGCCCTCGGGGTAGATGCCGAAGACCTTGCCCTCCTCCAGGATCCGGCGGCCGGTCATCAGCGCCGCCACGCCGCCGTGGCCGCCGTCGCGGTCGACCGGGATCATGCCGCCGATCTCGCCGAAGAACCAGGCCATCAGCCGGCCCTTGACGCCCTTGCCGGTGACGTACTCGTCCTTGCCGATGAAATACACCTGGCGCTTGACCACCAGCGACAGGAACATCGAGTCGATGAAGGTGACGTGGTTACCGGCCACGATCACCGGTCCCGACTCGGGAATGTGCTCCGCGCCCTCGACCCGTGGGCGGAACAGGACGCGCATGAGCAATCCGAGAAACGCCTTGAGAACGATGCGGAACAACTTGGGGCCCTCCGTGGTCTATGTGTCTGCTGCGGCAGGTGTGACCCCCGCGACCTGCACGTACCGCACACTGCGCAGGCTCTGGACCATACTCGCGCGGGTTCCCCATTCGCACATCGGGTTCACCCCGTGGATACGCAGTGTTGACGGGGATTTGGGTGGCGTTCTGCCAGATGTCTCCCGTTAGCCACGTCCGGCGCCCTAGCATCAGGCCGACCTTTGTCAGGTGCGGGACACCGACGTGTGAGGAGCTACACATGGAGAAGCTGGGCAGAAGAGCTGTGCTCGGTGCGGCGGCGTTGGGCGCCGCGGGCGCGGCCCTGGGGGTGCCCGCAGGGTCCGCGAGCGCCGCGGGGGCGTCCGGCGGGAGCAGCCGGCTGCCGGTCCCGGCCGTGGTCGGCCACCGGGGCGCCAGCGGCTACCGGCCCGAGCACACCCTCGGCTCGTACGAGCTCGCCCTCGCCATGGGCGCGGACATCGTCGAGCAGGACCTGGTGATCACCAAGGACGGGCATCTGGTGTGCCGGCACGAGCCGGAGATCGGCGGCACGACGGACGTCGCGGACCACCCGGAGTTCGCCGACCGCAAGAAGACCAAGAACCTGGACGGCAGGGACACCCCCGGCTGGTGGGCCGAGGACTTCACGCTCGCCGAGCTGAAGACCCTGCGCGCCATCGAGCGCATCCCGGCGAACCGCCAGGAAAACACCATCTACAACGGCCGCTGGGAGGTCCCCACCTTCGAGGAGGTCCTGAAGTGGGCCGACAAGAAGGAGCGGGAGACCGGCCGGAAGGTCTGGCTGCACATCGAGACCAAGCACCCGACCTTCTTCATCAAGCAGGGCCTGCCGCTGGAGCCGCCGCTGGCCAAGCTGCTGAAGAAGTACGGGCGTGACGGGCGGCGGGCGCCGAACTTCGTGCAGTCCTTCGAGCCGAGCTCCATCCAGCGGCTGAAGAAGCTGGTGTCGTGCCCGGGCGTCGTGCTGCTGTCCACCGCGAGCTCCCGCCCGTACGACTTCGTCGTGGCCGGCGACCCGCGCACGGTCGCCGACCTGATCAAGCCCGAGGGCCTGAAGTGGATGGCGGAGTTCGCGAAGGGCATCGGCCCGACGCTCGACCTGATCATCCCGAAGGACGCCAGCGGCAAGCTGCTGGAGCCGACCACGCTGGTGAAGGACGCCCACGCGGCGGGCCTGGTGCTGCACCCGTACACGATGCGGAACGAGAACACCTTCCTCCCGCTGGACTTCAAGCGCGGCGACGACCCGAACGCCTACGGCGACGCCTTCGGCGCCTTCAAGACGTATTACGCCACCGGCATCGACGGCATCTTCTCCGACAACCCGGACACGGCCAAGCTGGCGGCAGAGGACCTCCGAGCGCAGCGGGGGTGAACCCCGCGCAGGTCCGACGCTGAGGCGGCGTCGCATCGGGTACGTCCCGCCCGGGTGCACGGCTCCCGGGACCCGGTGCGGCGCCGCTTCGGGATGCGTCACCCGTCCGAGGGGCGTGGCCGCGCGATGCGAAACCCGTCGCCGCCGGGGCGCGTCCCGCCCGACATGCAACCTCGCCGGAATGTCGCCCTCCACGTCCTCATCCCCATCCTCACCCCGCTCGTCGCCGCCGAAGCGGCAGCCGCTGTGCCCGATACGGAAGGCGACGACGTGACGCAGGCTGTGTGGGCGCGGCTGCTCGCGTTGCCCGCCGCGCCCGCGGATCCGGCCGCGTGGGCGCGGGCTGCGGTCCGTACGGAAGCGCGCCGCCTCCGGCACCGGGCCCGCCACGAACTTGCCTGCGCCGTACCGCCGTCGCCCCCGCCCTGCCGTGTCGATGACGCCGAGCGGGCGGCATTGCACGACGCCATCGCCCGCCTCCCCGGCCACTGCCCGTTCCTGCTGGACGCGCTCCTCCGCCCCGACCGGCCCGGATACCGGGCCATTGCCGCGGAGTTGGGAATGTCACACGGTTCGCTCGGGCCGCTGCGTTCCCGCTGCCTGGAGGCGCTGCGGAGAATGTACGGAGCCGGTCCCGGAAGGTCGGGGTCCCCGCCGAAGGTTGGACGCGTGGCCGGGCGGGGAAAGGGGCGTTAGGCGATGGGGAGGATGACGCGGACATGGGCACCAGCGTGACGATTTCCACGGCCGTCGACAGCGACGCCGAGCAGATCCTGAAGCTGCAGTACCTCTGCTACCAGCCCGAAGCGGCGCTCTACGACGACTACACACTCGAGCCTCTCACCCAGACGCTCGACGACCTCCGTGCCGAGCTGCGCCGGGGCATCGCCCTGGTGGCGCGGCTGGGCAGCGAGATCGTCGGGGCGGTGCGCGGCGAGGTGGACGGCGACGGCACGGCCAAGGTGGCCAAGCTGATCGTCCACCCGCGGATGCAGGGCCACGGCATCGGCATCCGGCTGATGTCCGGCATAGAGGAGCGTCTGGCGGTCGGCGACGCGGCCGCCACCAGCTATCAGCTCTTCACCGGCCATCGCAGCGAGGCCAACCTGAGGCTGTACAAGCGGCTCGGCTACACCCCGGTCAGCACCCAGCGGGTGAACGCCAAGCTCAGCCTGATCACGCTGGAGAAGGCTGCTCCGGGTCGCGAGCGTCCGCCGCAGGCCTCCGCTGCCGCGACAGCCACCACAGCCCGATGACAGGCACGATCAGCGGCAGGAAGAGGTAGCCCATCCCGTAGTCGGACCACACGGTCTGATCCGGGAAGGCGGACGGCTCCACCAGCGTCCACGTGCCGATGCCGAGCACGCCCGCGAGCTCGATGGCGCACAGCACCAGCGCCAGCTTGCGGGCGCGCTCGCCGCCGCGGACGAAGGCGATCAGGATGACGACGTAGATCGCCGCGGCGATGGCGGAGAGCACGTACGCGAGGGGGGCCTCGTCGTACTGCGTGCTGAGCTGGTAGATCGCCCGCGACGTGGCGCCGACGGCGAAGACGCCGTAGAGCGTGACCAGCAGCCGCCCGGGGCCGGATGACAGTTCGCTACGCACCGGCCGCCCCCCAAATGTCGTAGAGCCGCACCTGCAGCACGGCCAGCACCACGCCGCCCGCCGCGGCCGTCGCCGAGCCCCACCGGGACCGCTCGGTGAGCGACATGAACCCGGCCGCCGGCACGGTGAGGGCGGCGCCGATGAGATACGCCACGAACAGTCCCGTGCCCTGCTCCGGATCATCGCCCCCGGCCAGCCGCACCACGCCCAGGATCAGCTGGCCGACCGCGAGCGCGGTGACGACGCCCATCCCGATGTAATGCCAGTCCTTGGCCGGCTGATCGCGGAACGCGGCGATCGCACACCACGCACCGAGCGCAAGCGCGGCCACGGCAAGCGCGATCGTCAGGGGCTCGTACATGGCCCCGAGATTACTCGGCACCCCGACCCTCGCTGCGCGCGGTCCCGGCATGGGATTTACGATCACGAACTATGAGGATCTCGACAGACGCCCTGCTGTTCGACATGGACGGCACGCTCATCTCTTCCATGGAGTCCGTACTGCGCTGCTGGAACGCCTGGGCGCAGGAGTACGGCATCCCGGAGGACACCTGGGCCGGCGTCCAGCTGCACGGGCGCACGGCCCGCGAGATCATCGCCGACCTGCTGCCGGCGGACCAGGTGGACCAGGCGGTCGCCAGGATCGCCGAGCTGGAGATCGCGGACGTCTCCCCGGAGGGCATCACCGTACTGCCGGGCACCCTCGACCTGCTCACCTCCCTCCCGGACGAGAGCTGGGCCGTGGTCACCTCGGCCTCGCACCGGCTCGCCGAGGCGCGGCTGCAGGCCGTCGGGATCCGTACGCCGCTGTGCATCGGCGCGGAGGACGTGCAGCGTGGCAAGCCGGACCCGCAGCCGTTCCTGGTCGCGGCGGAGAAGCTGGGCATCGACCCGGCGCGGTGCACGGTCTTCGAGGACGCCCCGGTCGGGCTCGCGTCCGGCCGCGCCGCGGGCATGACCACCGTGGCATTGACCACAACGCACCGCTCGGACGAGCTGGACGCGGACGTCACCGTGCAGGACTTGTCCCACGTCAGGGCCGAAGAGGCCGGTCAAGGGGTGGAGCTGACCGTCGGATGAGACAGGCCGTCCGCAATGCGGACGGATTCTGATCGTGTGCGGACACGTGTTTTACTGGTCCGCATGACCACGACGAGCGACCGCACCCCTGCGACCGAGGCGATCAAAATGATCATGATGCCCGGTGCTCGTCGTATGTGTCGAATGTGCGCCTGATCAGCTGCCGCTGAGGGCCCTCCGGTACGGAGCTGCGCCCCGCCCGCTGATGGACCTGCTGGGTCCGCACACCTGAGCTCATCGCCATCACCCACTCATGCCTGCGGTGCTCCCGTCGGGGAGCTGCCGCGCGCGGCTGCGCTGCCGTGCCATTCCCTCAGGAGACGGAAAGTCCCGTGATCACCACCAAGGGCCTGACAAAGGTCTACCGAACCCGAGACCGCGAGGTCACCGCCCTGGACGGCGTCGATCTGCACGTACGCGAGGGGGAGGTCTACGGCGTCGTCGGACAGAGCGGCGCCGGCAAGTCCACCCTCATCCGCAGCGTGAACCTGCTGGAGGTCCCCACCTCCGGCACCGTCACCGTCGACGGCACCGACCTCACCGCCCTCGCCGGCAGCGGCAAGCGCGCCGGCGCCGAGCTGCGCCAGGCCCGCGCCCGCATCGGGATGGTCTTCCAGCACTTCAACCTGCTGTCCGCCCGTACGGTGCAGGACAACGTCGAGCTGCCGCTGGAGATCCTCGGCCACTCCGGCGCCGACCGCTCCCGCAAGGCCCTCGAACTGCTCGACCTGGTCGGCCTCGCCGACAAGGCCAAGGCCTACCCGGCGCAGCTCTCCGGAGGCCAGAAGCAGCGCGTCGGCATCGCCCGCGCCCTCGCCGGCGACCCCAAGGTGCTGCTCTCCGACGAGGCCACCTCGGCCCTCGACCCCGAGACCACCCGCTCGATCCTCCAGCTGCTCCGCGACCTCAACCGCGACCTGGGCCTGACCGTGCTGCTCATCACGCACGAGATGGACGTCGTGAAGGCCGTCTGCGACTCCGCCGCGCTGATGAAGAACGGCCGGATCACCGAGTCCGGCGCGCTCTCCGAGCTGCTGCACACCCCGGGCTCCGAGATCGCCGCCGAGCTCTTCCCGCTCACCGGCGACACGGGCGGCGCGCCCGATCGCACGGTGGTCGACATCACCTTCCTCGGCGAGAACACCGGCCAGCCGGTCATCTCGCACCTGGCGCGTACGTACAACATCGACGTCTCGATCCTCGGCGCCGCCATGGACACCGTCGGCGGCAAGCAGGTCGGCCGGATGCGGATCGAGCTGCCGGGCGCGTACGAGGAGAACGTCGTGCCGATCGGCTTCCTGCGCGAGCAGGGCCTGCAGATCGAGGTGCTCGGCGCAGCCGACGCCGTCAAGGACACCCAGCTGGTCGCGGAGGTCGCGCAGTGAACTGGTCAGAGATACGCCCCGAGCTCCTCACCGGCCTGTACGAGACCCTCGCCATGGTCGGCTGGGCGGGTCTCTTCGCGATCGTCGGCGGCGTCCCGCTCGGCGTGCTGCTGGTCCTGACGGACCGCGGGCGGCCGCTGCAGAACGCGGTGGTCAACAAGGTCATCGGCTTCGTCGTGAACGTCGGCCGGTCGCTGCCCTTCATCATCCTGATGCTGGCGCTCACCGCCTTCACCCGCGCGCTGGTCGGCACCTCCATCGGCCTTACGGGCGCCATCGTGCCGCTCGCGATCAGCGCCATCCCGTTCTTCGCCCGGCTGGTCGAGACCGCCGTGCGCGAGGTCGACGGCGGGCTCGTCGAGGCGGTGCAGGCCATGGGCGGCTCCACCCGCACCGTCGTCTTCAAGGCGCTGCTGCCGCAGGCGCTGCCCTCGCTGGTCGCGGGCCTGACCACCACGATCGTCGCGCTCATCGGCTACTCCGCGATGGCGGGCGCGGTCGGCGGCGGCGGCCTCGGCGACGTCGCCATCCGGTACGGCTACCAGCGCTACGAAGGCGGCGTCATGCTCGCCACCGTGATCCTGCTGGTCGTCCTCGTGAACGTGGTCCAGCTGATCGGCGACTTCTTCGTCCGTACGCTCTCCGACCGCACCACCCGCTCCGCCGCCTGGCTGCGGGCCCCGCGCCCGACCCGTACCGCCGTCACCGCCGTGGCGTCCGTCGGCCTGGTCGGCGCGCTGACCGCCGGCACCCTCGGACTCACCGCCAAGGGCGACGCCGAGTCCGACGACACGGTCACCGTCGCGGCCACCCCGACGCCGCACGGCGACATCGTGAAGTACGTCGCCGACAACCTGGCGAAGGACGCGGGCATCAAGGTCGAGGTGAAGGAGTTCACCGACTACGTCAAGCCCAATGAGGCGCTGCAGAACGGCGATGTCGACGCGAACTTCTTCCAGCACGTGCCGTTCCTCGACGACTTCAACAAGAAGAAGCACGCGGACCTGGTCCCGACCGTCGGCGTCCTGGTCGAGCCGATCGGCATCTACTCGAAGTCGGTGGACGACGTCGGCGCGATCGGCAGCGGCGACACCGTCGCGATCCCCAACGACACCACCAACGAGGGCCGCGCCCTGCACCTCCTGGACGACCAGGGCCTGATCAAGCTCAAGAAGGACGCCGGGCTCGACGCCTCGCTGAACGACATCGCCGACGACGGCGGCCTCACGCTCAAGCCCCTGGAGGCCGCGCAGACCCCGCGCGCCCTGGAGGACGTCGACGCCGCGATCGTCAACGGCAACTACGCGGTCGGCGCGGGCCTGAAGCCCAAGACGGACGCGCTCGTCCTGGAGAAGGCCAAGGGCAATCCGTACGTCAACGTCATTGCCGTCAAGAAGGAGAACCGGGACGACCCGGCCATCAAGAAGTTCGACCGGCTGATGAACTCGGACGCCACGAAGAAATTCATGGCGAAGAAGTTCCCCTCGTCACTGCCGGTCTTCGGGCCGGTGAAGTAAGGGACTTATCGACTTGTCGCTGGTGGGAGAGGGGGTGCGCGTAGCGCATCCCCTCTCCCATGCTGCATGCTGTGCAGGTCAGCTGATAAATCGTCTCGGCTACGGAGCAGCGCATGGCATCGACTTTCCCGGACGTCTCCCTGAGCACGGACCGGCTGGTGCTGCGCCCCTTTGACGACCTGGACATCCCCGCGCTCGCGGAGATGATGAACGACGAGATGGTCACCGCCTGGACCACCGTCCCGCACCCGTACACGGAGGCGGACGCCCGCGACTGGGCATTGCGCCTGTCCCACGAGGAGCGCACCGCGGGCCGCGGCATCGTCTTCGCCGTATCGGAGTTCCTCACCCAGCGGCTGGTCGGCATCGTGCATCTGCGGCACACCGACTGGCGCACCCTCGCCGCCGAGATCTCGTACGTCACCGCCCCCTGGGCGCGCGGCGAGGGCTACGCCACCGAGGCCGTGCTCGCGGTCGCGCACTGGCTCTTCGACAGCCAGAAGTTCGAGCGCCTGGAGCTGCGCACCGCCGCCGACAACGCGGCATCGCAGCAGGTCGCGCAGAAGGCCGGCTTCATCAGCGAGGGCGTGCTGCGGGCCGCGTGGATAGCCCGCTCGAAGACCGAGGACGGCGGCTGGACCGACATCCGCACCGACCTCATCCTCTGGAGCCTGCTCCCTGAGGACCTGGACGGCGCCCTGGGCGACAGCGCCGACGCCGGGAGCTTCTCGGCGTACCCCGACTGGCAGTGATCGAAGTAACCTGCTCTTCTCGTCCGCAGAAGCTTCACTTCATGAGCACGACCACGAGAGAGAGCTGAACGATGGCCGACCGGGTCACGGTGATCGGCTGGGACGGCACGCCGCTCACCGCGGCGGCCCGCTCCGCCCTCGGCGCCGCGACGCTCGTCGCCGGCGCCGGCCACCACCTCGAGCTCCCCGAGGTCCCGGCGGCCGCGGAGCGGATCCGGCTCGGCAGCGTGGCCCTCGCGGCGCGGCGGATCGCCCGCCACCGCGGCACGGCCGTGGTCCTGGCCGACGGCGACCCCGGCTTCTTCGGCGTCGTACGGGCGCTGCGCGCACCCGAGCACGGCCTCGAGGTGGAGGCGATCCCGGCGGTCTCCTCGGTCGCCACCGCCTTCGCGCGGGCCGGGATGCCATGGGACGACGCGCAGGTGGTGGCCGCCCACGGCCGTAACCTCCGGCGCGCGGTGAACGTCTGCCGCGCTTTCACGAAGGTGGCGGTGCTGACGTCACCGGGCGCGGGCCCGGCGGAGCTGGCGCTGCTGCTGGACGGCGTCCACCGCACCTTCGTCATCTGCGAGGAGCTCGGCACGGCGCGCGAAGAGGTCTCCGTACTCACGTCGGACAAGGTCCACGGCCACACCTGGCGCGACCCGAATGTGGTGCTGGTCATCGGCGGCCGCGGCGGCGAGGCGGCTGCCTCCGGCGGCTGGCTGCTGGGGCGCGATCCCGGCTATCCGGAGCCGGTACGGGGCTGGGGCCTGCCCACGTACGAATACGGCGCCGTCTCGGCCACCGACCCCGGCTCCTCCGCCCAACTGCGCGCCGCCCAACTCGCCCGGCTCGGGCCCCGGGTGGGCGACCTGGTCTGGGACATCGGGAGTGGCGGCGGTGCGCTTTCGGTCGAGGCGGCCCGGTTCGGCGCGGCTGTGCTGGCGGTCGACTCGGACGCCGACGCCTGCGCCCGTACGCTCGCGGCGGCCCGCCGCTTCGACGTACAGCTGCAGGTCGTGCACGGCACCGCACCGCAGGTGCTGGAGGATCTGCCGCAGCCGGACGTGGTGCGCGTGGGCGCCGGGGGAGTGCCGGTGGTGGCGGCCTGCGCGGCCCGCCGCCCGGAGCGCATCACGGCACACGCCGGCACCCGCGACGAGGCGGAGGCGATCGGCCGGGAGCTGGCCGAGGCGGGCTACGACGTGGAGTGCTCGCTGTTGCAGTCCGTCGAACTGAACACCTCCGCCACGTCCGTATGGACGGAACGCGAACGCGTGGTCGTCTTCCTGCTGGCCGCTTCCCGCCGGCCGTGATCCGCTCCCGGCCCCTGGCCGAAGCGGAATGCGCGGGCAGGTAGGCTGGCGGATTGTGTGCCGTGCCCGGGGGGTTCGGCGCTTCGCTGGCGAATTGGGCAGAAGCGCGGCGTTACTTGCAGTTTGCGCGGCCGCTTTGCGGCAGAGTCCTGGTCGGTTTGTCGGTGAAGCTGAACACTCGGGTCAGGTCGTGCCGCGCGGCGGGTGCGCTCGTTCTTGCTATGGGCGGCCGGTTCGCCGCGCAAGGGGGCGCGGCGTGCCTGTGCGGCTGGAAGGAGCACGAGCGATGGGCGAGGGGTACGTACGCATGACTGACACCGGCAGCCTCCCGGAAGAGGACCAGCCGGACCCGGCCGGTCACCACACACCCTTCCCGCCCGGCGGCGTGGCCGCGGGCAACGCTCCCGGGAGCGACCCGAGGGTGCCGGCACCTGACGGTGCCGCTCCGGCGGACGGCGGTGCGGCTCCGGCCGCCGGAAGCGTGGCCCCGGGGCACGGCGTTCCCGCCCAGGCGACGACCGGCCAGGACGAGGCCCAGGCTGCCGCTCAGGCCCACGCCGGCGCGCAGCCCGTCGGCGAGTCCCTCCGAGACCTGCCCGCGGGCGGCTACGACGCCGCGGCCGAGGGCTTCCAGCAGAGCGGCCAGGAAGACGACCTGCTGTACCTGCCGGGCGCCCAGGGCGCTTGGAGCGAACAGCCGCGCGGTACGGCTGCGGGGGCCGCCGGGGCGGCCGACGTGGGGAGCGATGCCGCGGTCGCGGCTGCGGGGGCCGCAGGTGCGGCCGACGCGGGGAGCGACGCCGCGGTCGACGCTATTGCTGACGCCATGACCGCCGCGGCTGCCCCCGGGGCGCAGCCCGCCGCGGCCGCCTCGGAGTCCGCCGCGGCAGCCTCGCAGTACGACTCAGCCGCGTCGCAGTCCGCCGCCGCGGCAGCCTCCGGTGCGCAGTCCGCCGCGGCCGGCGGCACGCCGCCCGGTGGAACGCCCACCCGTCGCCCGCTGCACCTCGGCCCGCCCGTGCCGGACCAGTCCAGCGGCGTGGTCCGCTCCCTCGCCGACCGCGGCCCGGCCCACGGCCGCCCGGCGCATGCCCAGCAGCCGACCACCCCCCACCCGGCCCACTCCGCCCACCCGGCCCCGGCCCACTCCGCCCAGCCAACGGCAGCCACCCCGCCCGCCGTCCACCTCACCGCAGTCCCCGACGGCACCCCACCTGAGGGCACCCCGCTCCCCGCCCCCACCCACCCGCAGCCACCCGCCCACCTGACCGCCGTACCCACCCCGGCGGCGGGAACCCCGACGCCCGGCACCCCGGCAGGGGGCATCCCGACGGCCGGCACTCCTGCGGCCGGCACCCGGGCACAGAGCGGCGAGGCCACGCCCGTGGCTGAGGCGGAGCCCACGCCGCAGGAACTCGCGGCACCGGACGGCACGCTGGGCACTCCGGCAGCCGGCACCCCGATCACGGCCACGGCAGCGCCCGCACCGCAGGCCGCCCAGGCGGCAGACTCCTCCCCGATCATGGCTACGGGAGAGGGCACCCCGGGCCACGGCATCCCGGCCATGGGTACAGGTACGGGTTCGACAGAGTCCACCCCTGGCCACGGCACCCCGGCGGCAGGCACCGCGGCGGGCACCCCGGCCCACGGCACACCCGCTCGGCACGGCGAGCTCGCCGGGCAGCCCGAAGCGGGGCAGTCGAACACCGCCCAGGCCACGCCGCCGCAGTCCTCGCCGAACGCCGCCCAGGGCGTCCCGTCGCAGCCGGCCCCCAGCGCGGTCCAGGCCGAGCCCGCACACCCGGGCACCGACACCCCGGCCGCCGGCCCGGGTTCGGCTGCCGACGCAGGCGCTGCCCACGGCGGCACAGCTCAGCCGACGCCGAGCGCCTCCCAGGCGGCCGAGTCCACACCCGCAGTCCTCGACGAACCGGCCACCAACCCGGATGCGGCGGCCGACGCGCACGCCGCCCAGGGCTCCGTGTCCCAGCCGACGCCCAATGCCGCCCAGGCGGAGCCCGCATCACCCGGCACCGACGCCCCGGCCGCAGGTGCCGGCGGCCGCGCCGCCCCGAGCATCCCCCCGCAGCCCGGCCCCGGCACCGCCCCGGACGACGGCGCAGCGACTCCGCCCGCCGGCGTACCCACACCTGAGGCGGCATCACCGGCCACCGCGGAGGACGCATCGCCGACCACCGCCGATGACGCCTCGCCGACCACCCCCGAGGCAGCCGCGAGCACCCCGCCCCGCGCGGCCCACGCCACCACTTCCCGCCGCGCCACCGGCGCCCACGCCCGCCGGACCGGCGACGCTGCTCCCCACGGGACCACGAACGCCTCGGCCCACGAGGCTGCGACCCCCTCCCACGACGCCGCGGACGCCCCGTCCCGCGAGGCTGCGGAGGCCCTCTCTCACGAAGCTGCGGAAGCCCTCCGCCGCGAGGCCGCGAGCGTCCCCTCCCACGAGACCGCGAGCGACCCGTCCCGCAAGTCCGCGAGCGACCCGTCCCGCGAGGCCGCGGAGGCCCTCTCCCGCGAGGCCGCGAACGTCCCGTCCCACGAGGCCGCGGACGTGGAAGCCCGCTCCCGTAAGGCCGCGGCCGATCCGTCAGACAAGACCCCGGACACCCCCTCCCACAAGGCTCCGAGCGATCGGGCCGCCCGAGCGGCGGGCCGGGCGGGAGCGGCCGGAGCGCGCTCGGCAGTCCAGCCGCCCCCGGCGGCCAACGTGCCCGCGACCCCCGTCCTCACCCAGCACACCCCCCACCCGCCGCCCGGTACCGCACCCGTCACCGGACCCGAGTACCTGGACATCGCCGGCATGGACCCCGACACCCTCCCGGGCCCCCAGCTCGGCCACATCCCCCCGCACCCCGAGACCTGGCAGGCCCAGCCCCAGGTCCCCCACCCCGCGGACGGCACCACAGAAGAAACGGTCCCTCCCGGCCCCGCCGTCGCCCCGACAGCAGACGCCGGTACTGCCGGGCCCGCCAGGGCAACCGGGACAGCCGCCGCCGGCTACCCCGACCCCGACCGCGAAGCCGTCCACCGCGTCATCCGCGAGCGCCGCGACATCCGTAACGGCTTCCGCTCCGACCCCGTCCCCCACGAGGTCCTCCTCCGCGTACTCGAGGCCGCCCACACCGCCCCGAGCGTCGGGCACTCCCAGCCCTGGGACTTCCTCGTCATCAAGAACGAGGCCACGAGACGCCGCGTGCACGAGCTCGCGGAAGCGCAGCGGGACGCGTACGCGCAGTCGCTCCCGAAGGGCCGCGCGAAGCAGTTCAAGGAACTGAAGATCGAGGCGATCCTCGACACTCCGGTGAACATCGTCGTCACCGCCGACCCCACCCGCGGCGGCCGCCACACCCTCGGCCGGCACACCCAGCCGCAGATGGCCCCGTACTCCTCCGCCTTGGCCGTCGAAAACCTCTGGCTGGCCGCCCGCGCCGAAGGCCTCGGCGTCGGCTGGGTGAGTTTCTTCGACGAGCGCGAGCTGGTCCAGGCGCTCGACCTCCCCGAGCACCTTGAGGTGGTCGCCTACCTCTGCGTCGGGTACGTGGACGAGTTCCCGGGCGAGCCGGAGCTCGTCCAGCAGGGCTGGTCGAAGCGCCGTCCGCTCGCCTGGGTCGTGCACGAGGAGTCGTACGGGCGCCGCGCCCTCCCCGGCGAGGACCCGCACGACCTCCTCTCCGAGACCCTGGAGCGGATCCGCCCGCTCGACGCCAAGGCGCTCGGCGAGGCCTGGGAGCGGCAGAAGCGGATGACGAAGCCCGCCGGCTCCCTCGGCATGCTGGAGATCATCTCCGCGCAGCTGTGCGGCCTCAGCCGCCAGTGCCCGCCCGCCGTCCCCGAGCCCGCCGCCGTCGCCATCTTCGCCGGCGACCACGGCGTGCACGCCCAGGGCGTCACCCCCTGGCCGCAGGAGGTGACCGGCCAGATGGTCGCGAACTTCCTCGGCGGCGGCGCCGTCTGCAATGCCTTCGCCGCCCAGGTAGGCGCCGAGGTCTGCGTCGTCGATGCGGGCGTCGCCAGCGAACTCCCGGCCACCCCGGGCCTCGTACCGCGCAAGGTCCGCGCGGGCACCGCCGACTTCACGCAGGGCCCGGCGATGACCCGCGACGAGGTGCTGCGCGCCGTCGAGGTCGGCATCGACACGGCCCGCGACCTGGTCACGGCCGGCAACAAGGCGCTGCTCACCGGCGAGATGGGCATCGCGAACACCACCTCCTCCGCCGCGATCATCTCCGTCTTCACGCAGATGGACCCGGCCGAGGTCACCGGGCGCGGCACCGGCATCAACGACGAGACCCACGCCCGCAAGGTCGAAGTCGTCCGCCACGCCCTCGACCTGCACAACCCGGATCCGGCCGACCCCATCGGCGTCCTCGCCGCCATCGGCGGCCTGGAACACGCCGCCCTCGTCGGCTACATCCTCGGCGGCGCCTCCATGCGCACCCCGGTGATCCTCGACGGCGTCAGCGCAGGCGCGGCGGCCCTCGTCGCCCGCGCCATCGCCCCCGAAGCCCTCGCCGCATGCATCGCGGGCCACCGCAGCTCGGAGCCCGGCCATGCCGCCGCCCTGACCAAGCTCGGCCTCCGCCCCCTGATCGACCTCGACCTGCGGCTGGGGGAGGGGACCGGCGCGCTGCTCGCGCTCCCGGTCGTCCAGAGCGCCGCCCGCGCGATGCGCGAGGTGGCGACCTTCGACGCGGCGGGGGTTACGGAGAAGGGCTGACCCCTCGGAAGCTGCTGACCCCGCGGAAGCTACAGCACGACCGTACGGCCGCCGCCCACCTCTCGGCGGCGGCCGTTCACCGTCACCGCCGACAGCCCCGGCGGCACGTGCAGCACCGTCCTCCGAGGCCGCGGCCCGCGCGTCGCGCCCTCGTACGCCACCTCCAGCCGCCCGCCCACCCGCCGCCACCGCAGGTCCACGGGCCCGTACCGCGTCGGCATCCGCTCGAAGCGCGTCTCCCGCCCGTCGCTGACCCACGCGAGCGGGCACAGCCGCAGCAGGTGCAGTTCGCCGTCCTCGATCTCGTCGTCGACCACCGCCATCCGCGCGCACCACATCATCAGCGGCGCGACGAAGACGGTGCCGTACATGCCGTGCCGGTGCTCGCCGTTGATGTACGTATCGGGGGCGATGCCGCCCGCGAACAGGCTGTACATGCCCTCCAGGAAGCGAGCGCGGTCGCCGAGCTGCCAGGAGTGCGGGACGTTCCAGGAGTAGCAGGGCTCGCCGGAGGCCATCTCGTGGCGGAGGACGGCGCGGTCGAGGGGGTTGCCGCGCGGTTCGAAGCGCAGCCGGGCGTTGGGGCCGACGCGGAAGTAGTCGGCGAAGGGCTTGAGCAGCGGGTCGTCCGCGCGCATCAGGCCCGACCAGACAAGGAAGAGCGGGCCGGTGTCCATCATGCCCATCTCGCTGAAGGCGTCGTCCAGGTGCCGGTCCACGGCGCGGGGGAGGATCGGGTGCGTGCCGCCGTCGGGGTGCTTCCAGGTGGGCTCCTTGGCCGCCCGCTCCCGGTAGGCCTTCACAAAGGTCCGGTGGTACGAGTCCCGCAGCTCCGCGAACTCCGCTGCCCTGGCGTGCCCGGTCCGCCGCAGCAGCTCCACCGCGCTCGTCAGCCCCCGGTAGTGCCAGCCGAGCCCCCAGATCGACTGCGCCTGTGAGCCGGCGTCATCCACCGTGCCGGGCGGCAGCAGCCCCTTCACCCCGTCGTGGTCGCTCTGCGCGCACGCGTCCTTGATGAAGTCGCAGCCCGCCACGATCGCGTCGGTCCAGCGCGCGATGAACTCCTCGTCCCCGCTGAGCAGCCCGTGATACGCGGCGGTGTGCAGGATCGCGCCGTGGTCGGACAGCCAGTCGAACTTCCAGTCCGGCGGCACCAGCTGCCGCGGCACGCCGAGATAGCCGCGGTGTTCCTTGTACGCGTCCCCCGCGGGCTTCACCTCGCCCTGGTGCTTGCGGAACAGCTCGATGTGCCGGTCCACGACGTCGTGATGGCCGAGCAGGTCGAGGAACATGTGGCTGATCATCGAGGTGGGCGTGCCCCACAGCACGTCATAGCCGTACGCCCCGGAGAGGAAGGAGTACTCGCCGGTCACCGGGGACTTCTCGGCGATGGTCTCGGCGAAGCCGACATTGCGCGCGATGGCCTCGTTCACGTACGGCTCAGGGGTGCGCACCGTCGCCGCCGTCTTCGGCCGCTCGCTCCAGAAGCGCTCCGCCTCCGCCAGCGCCCCCTCGTAGCCGAGCCGCAGCTCGCGGTCGAACTCCTCCCGCGGCTGGGCGGTCATGGCCACCAGCAGGTCCGCGTGCGCGCCCTCCTCGGCGGGGAGGACGGACGCGAGGTTGTAGATCCGCTCGCCGTCCTTGGGCCGCGTGAAGCGCACCGCGCCGCCGTTCTCCGCGGGCAGCGCGGCCATCCGTACGCCGGCCTTGTCGCCGATCCTGAGCCCGCCGCCGTCGAGTCCGTCCGCGCTCCACTCGGTGGGCAGCTCCTGTTCCTTGACGGCGTCCAGCACCATCCAGTCCTGGTGGAAGGACGGGATGCGGTGCTTCATGTACGTCTTGGTCAGGCGTACGGCCATGGGGAAGCTCTTCGGCGCCTTTCGCGGGTCCACGTGCTCCACCCGGAAGCGCACCCAGGCGTACAGCGGCTCGTCGCCCTTCTCGACCGCCTTGCCGCCCTTGACGTGAGCGAAGACGTACTGCCTGATGACCAGGCCCTCCTGGAGCCGCCATTCGGTCCACAGCACGGGCGCGGCGTGGTCCTCCTGCCACCCCTGCAGCCCCGCGCCCAGGTCGCGCTGATAGACGCGGTACTCCTCGCGCTTGGGGTGCAGTTCCGGCTCGGGCCACGGGTAGACGCCCGGCTCCGGCCACGGGCGGGTGGTGAGCTGGAAGCCCTGGCCTAGGTACGGCTTGACGCTCTCCCGGGGGCCGTTGAGGGCCACGCCCGGCTCGCAGAAGAGGCTGCCGGTGTAGAGCACGCTGAACTTGTGGATGTGGTCCCGCCACCCGACCGGCGTCCATACGCCGCGCGGCTGCGGCCACCACAGCCGGGCCAGCTCGATGTCGGGTTCCCGCGGGGGAGGGGCCGGCGGCTCCGCGGCCGACGCGGTCGGCGCGGTCACCGCGCCCCCGGCCACCACTGCGCCGCTCACCTGCAACATCCGCCGCCGCGAGACGGTCCCGGTCATTGCCGCACCCCCTGGGGTATCTTCGAAATATCAGAGATAGTTCCGAATATGCGTAATGATGGTAGGGGTGCGGGCTCGCGGGCCACAAGACATAGGGTTTGGCTTACCCTCGTCCCCCTCTGCAGGAGAGCGCGCACCGCCATGACCGAGCAGCGTCCTGACCTCGTCCCTTATCCCGTCGGCCTGCGCCTCGCCGGACGCCGCGTCGTCGTGCTCGGCGGCGGGCAGGTCGCCCAGCGCCGGCTGCCCGCGCTGCTGGCCGCCGGCGCGGACGTCACGCTCGTCTCGCCGTCCGCGACCCCGTCGGTCGAGGCGATGGCCGACGCCGGCGAACTGGCCTGGGAACGCCGCCCGTACCGCGACGGCGACCTCGCCGGGGCCTGGTACGCGCTCGTCTGCACCCGCGACGCCGAGGCCAACGCCGCCGCGTCCGCCGAGGCGGAGCGGGAGCGCGTGTGGTGCGTACGGAGCGACGACGCCGAGTCCGCCACCGCCTGGACCCCGGCGACCGGGCGCAGCGAGGGCGTCACCGTCGCCGTACTCACAGGGCGTGACCCGCGGAGGTCTGCGGCGGTCCGAGACGCTGTCGTCGAAGGTCTTCGCGACGGGACTTTGGTCGCGCCCCGGCATCGCGCTCGTACGCCCGGAGTGGCCCTGGTCGGCGGCGGCCCCGGCGACCCCGACCTGATCACGGTCCGCGGCCGCCGCCTCCTCGCCGAGGCCGACGTCGTCATCGCCGACCGGCTCGGCCCGCGCGACCTCCTCGACGAACTCCCGCCGCACGTCGAGGTGATCGACGCGGCGAAGATCCCGTACGGCCGGGCCATGGCCCAGGAGGCCATCAACAACGCGCTCATCGAGCACGCCAAGGCCGGCAAGCAGGTGGTCCGCCTCAAGGGCGGCGACCCCTTCGTGTTCGGCCGCGGCATGGAGGAGGCCGAGGCCCTCGCCGCGGCGGGCATCGCCTGCACCGTCGTCCCCGGGGTCACCAGCGCGATCAGCGTCCCGGGCGCCGCCGGGGTGCCGGTGACGCACCGCGGCGTGGCGCACGAGTTCACCGTGGTCAGCGGGCACGTCGCGCCCGACGACGAGCGCTCCCTGATCGACTGGCAGGCCCTCGCGGGCCTCACCGGCACCCTCGTCCTGCTGATGGCCGTGGAGAACATCGGCGCCATCGCCGCCAAGCTGATGGCCGGCGGCCGCGGCGCCGACACCCCCGTCGCCGTCATCCAGGAAGGCACCATGGCCGCCCAGCGCCGCGTGGACGCCACCCTCGCCACGGTCGGGGAGACGGTAAGGGCCGAGGGCGTCCGCCCGCCCGCCGTCATCGTCATCGGCGAGGTCGCAGCCCGCGGTACCGACGGGTAATCGATCCCCCCGCGCTCGTTGGCACTTCGCGGCTGGGAAGGCAGTATCACCCCTGTGGCCGAACTCATCACGATCGACGACCCCGAAGACCCCCGGCTCGCCGACTACACCGACCTGACCGACGTCGAGCTCCGGCGGCACCGCGAACCGGCCGAGGGCCTGTTCATCGCCGAGGGCGAGAAGGTGATCCGGCGCGCCAGGCTCGCGGGTTACGAGATGCGCTCGATGCTGCTGTCGGCGAAGTGGGTCGACGTCATGCGGGATGTCATCGACGAGGTCCCGGCGCCGGTCTACGCGATCGACCCGGCGCTCGCCGAGCGGGTGACGGGCTATCACGTACACCGCGGCGCCCTGGCGTCGATGCAGCGCCGCCCGCTGCCGGACCTCTCGGAGCTGACCACCGGCCCATTCCACCGCCTCGCCATCTTCGAGGACATCGTCGACCACACGAACCTCGGCGCCGCCTTCCGCTCCGCCGCGGCCCTCGGCGTGGACGGCGTGCTGCTCACCCCGCGCTGCGCGGACCCCCTCTACCGGCGCGCGGTGAAGGTGTCGATGGGCACGGTGTTCCAGGTGCCCTGGACCCGTATCACGCCCTGGCCCGAGGGCCTGGAGACGCTGCGGGCGGCGGGCTTCACGACGGCGGCGCTGTGCCTGAGCGAGAAGTCGGTCCCGCTGGAGGAGCTGGCGGCCCGCCGCTACGACAAGCTGGCGCTGCTGGTGGGGACCGAGGGCGACGGACTGACGACGGACGCGCTGCGGGCGGCGGACGAGTGGGTGCGGATCCCGATGGCGGGGGACGTGGACTCGCTGAATGTGGCGGCGGCCGCGGCGGTGGCGTTCTACGCGACGCGGCGGGCGTAGCGGCCGGATCGCGGAAGATCGTCAGGCCCGGCACCCCCGCTTCACTCAAAAATGTACAACTCCCTTTGACGGGCAGCGTGTCCCGCGCCACCTGCATGTTTGTCGGGTTCTCTGGCGGGGTTACTGCTAACTCGAAAGGGACCCCCATGCAGCTCCGAGGAGCCGTTTCCGGGGCGATCGTCAGCGCCCTCGCAATGGGCTTGACCGTCGCCGGCTCAACCACCGCTCATGCCGACACCCCCGGCACCGTCACCGCCCCCGACCAGCTCTCCGTACGCTCGGAGCCCACCACCGCCTCCGCGCGGCTCGGCACGTACCGGGCAGGCCAGCGGCTGTCGATCAAGTGCCGGACGAACGGCGAGATCGTGTACGGCAACAGCGGCTGGTACGAGCTCGAAAGCCGCGCCGGCTATGTCGCCTCGCATTACGTGTCGGCCGACAGCCCCGTCCCCGCCTGCGGCCCGCCGGGAGAGCGCGGCCCCAAGGGAGCGCGCGGGCCGGCGGGCGAGGACGGCGAGGACGGCAAGAAGGGCGCGACGGGTGCGCAAGGCCCGCAGGGCGACAAGGGAGACAAGGGCGACCAGGGAGAGAAGGGGGCCAAAGGCGAGAAGGGTGCCCAGGGCCCGCAGGGCGTCCAGGGCGTCCAGGGCGAGAAGGGCGACACCGGGCCGCAGGGCAATCCCGCCATCCCGGACACCCAGTTGGCGACCGAGAAGGTGACGCTGACGAAGGACCAGGAGGAGGAGGTCGTGGCGAAGTGCCCCGAGAGCCACCCGCGGGTGCTCTCCGGCGGCTACCACTACAGCCGCGACCCGATCGCCGGCGCGGCGTACGAGGTGACGGCCAGCATGCCCACCACGGAGAACAAGCCGGGCGCCTGGCTGGTGTCGGTCGTCGCCGACGAAGACGACGCCCCCTTCACCGGTTACGCCCTCTGCTCGAAGTAAGAAACAGGAGGGGGATGCGGCGGCCCGCGTACGCAAAACGCGGGCCGCAGGCCTACGTCGGCCCCTGGCACCCCTGCGCGGCCGCGATCCCCAGCGCCACCACCACCGTCACCAGCACAAACACAATCAGCCGCTGCCGCAGCAGCCGGCTGTCCGCGCCGCCGCCCTGGCGCCGGGCGGCGCCGGGTGCCGCGGCCTTGGGGCTACGGCCCGGGGCCCGGGGAGCGGGCGGGCGGGAGCTGTTGGTGCCCGGGCCGCCGGTCCGGCCGCCGTTCGTGCGCGAGGCGCCGGTGCGCGAGCCGCTCGTACGGCTGCCGCGGGCCGCGGGCCCGCGGGTGCCGGAGCCGCGTAGGGGTCGCGCGGGGCGCTGCGCGGTGCCCCGGCCGGTCGCGGCCGAGGGCGGCACCGAGGGCTCGGGCTGCCGCTCGGTCGGGCGCGCAGGAGACGGGATCTCGGCCGCCTGCACCTGCCGGCTCTCCGCCGGCGCCGCGCCCGCGCCACGCGCCTCCCGCGCCGCGATCTCCTTCAGCCGCACCGACAGCTGCAGGGTCGTGGGCCGCTCCGCCGGGTCCTTCGCGAGGCACGCCAGCAGCAGCGGTGCCAGCGCGGCCGGCGCGCCGTGCAGCTGCGGCTCCTCGTGTACGACGCGGTAGAGCATGACCTCCGAACTGCCCTGTCCGAAGGGCGAGTCCCCGGTCGCCGCGTACGCCAGCGTGGCGCCCAGCGAGAAAACGTCACTCGCCGGCTTCACGGCGACCCCCCGCACCTGCTCGGGGGAGAGGAACCCGGGCGACCCGACCGCCGTGCCCACGTGCGTGAGCGTGGACGCGCCCGTGGCCCAGGCGATGCCGAAGTCGATGATCCGCGGGCCCTTGGGCGACAGCAGAATGTTGGACGGCTTCAAGTCCCGGTGTACGACCCCGGCCTCATGCACCGCGACGAGCCCCTCGGCGAGCGCGGCGCCGATCGCGGCCACCCGGGCCGGCGGCAGGACGCCCTCCTCCTGCACCTTGTCGTGCAGCGAGGGCCCGGGCACATACTGCGTGGCGAACCACGGCCGGTCGGCGTCCAGATCGGCGGCGACGAGCCGCGCCGTACAGCCGCCGCGGATCCGCCGCGCGGCGGACACCTCGCGGGCGAACCGCGACCGGAACTCCTGGTCCTCCGCCAGATCGGGCCGGATCACCTTCAGGGCGACCCGCTGGCCGCGCCGGTCGGAGCCGAGATAGACGACGCCCATCCCGCCCGCGCCGAGCCTTCGATGAATGCGGAACGACCCGACAGCCCGCGGATCCTCGCGCCGGAGCCGCATCATCGCCATCAACCGTCCCCTGCCTGCCCTGACAAACCAGTTCGCCCATCGTTGTGCTGCCCCACAGCTTACGGACTTGACGCCGCTTCGCGCTGAACAGGCGCCACATGTACGGCCCGCGCCGCCGCTCGAATGTCAGTGCCGGGTGGGATCCTGGAAGGGTGGGCGAGGCCAATACGCGGCGTCAGAAGGGGGATTGAGTATCGATGAAGGGAGACCGGGTGGAGATAGTCGTGGACGCGGGGGACACGACGCGCACCTACCAGATGGTGGCCTCCCGGGCGGGCCGCCGGGTGGAGACGTCGGTGCGCCGCGGGGTGGTCGAGGTGAGCGAGGTCACGCGCAGCGGATCCGTGGTGCGCACGGCCCGATTCATGGCGACGCGGGTGCTGGCGCTGGTGGAACACCCCGTTCCGCGGGCGGACGAGTCCGAGCAACCCCTGGGGGATGTCCCCAGGACGTAGGTCCTCTTCTCCAACTACGGGAGTAGCCGAGTGGGCCCGGGGTCATCCTCCGGGAGGCCCGGGATTCAGTACGCGGGCATGACGTCTGACGAGATTCCCGGGCCTAATGTTGTTGTCAAGCGGCGGGTGCAGCACTCGTCCCCCGAGGTCAGACGCCCGCCGCCCCAGAATCGGACAGGAGAGCAGCATGACGTTCTACACACCGGAGCGCCACGGCTCCCGGACCCCCGGGCAGACGGTGGCCCACGGGGCCCGGGCAGTCGCCGGCTTCGGCGTGCAGCCGTCGGGCCGACGCCACCCCGCGGTGGCGGTGGCCATGGTGCTGCCCCTGGCGATCCTTCTGGCCGTCGTCTTCGGCGGTTGGGAAGCGGTCGTCACCAATGCGTCGTCCGTGGCCGGTCTTATGGGGCGCTAACACGCTTCTAGGTCCGGGAGAGCGGCCCGGGCCGGGGACAGCCGGCTGACAACCCCGTGGGGACGGGGGTGCGGCGGACGGACGGAAAGGACCCGGGCAGCAGGGGAGCTGCCCGGGTCCTTTGCGTTGCGCCGTGCGGCGGGCTGGGGCGATACGGGGCGGGTCGGGCGCGGTGCGAGTTGCGCTGCCCGGCGCGATCGGCCTCCGGCCGGGGGGATCCGCCTCCGGCGAGGTGATCGCCAGGCCCGGGCGCGTATCGTCTGGGTCGTGCAGGCAGACCTCGCTCGACGGCTCCGTGGTCCCGCGGAGGTCATATCCGACCGGTCCGATGGTGTCGTCCTGGGGGATGACGACGTCGTGGTGAAGGCGCACGGCACGGATGCGAGCGCCCACGACCTGGGCGCCCGCTTGGCGATCGCCGCGCATCCCCTCCTCCGCGGCATCCTTCTCCCGCCGCTCCCCGCCCCGCAGGAACCGCTGGACGGGCGGATCGTCACCGCTTGGCCGCGCGGCGCGACGGTGGATCCCGAGGACCCCGATGCCGCGCCGTGGGAGGCGGCCGGGCGGCTGCTTGCCCGGCTGCACCGGACGCCGGTCGGGGAGCTGCCGGGGCCCGTGCCGCCCATGCGGGGCCCCGCGAAGGTGGCCCGCGCCCTGGAGCGGCTCCGCGCCGCCGCCGCCGCGGATTGCGCGACCGCCACCCCCGTCCTCCAAGCCGCCGCCACTCTCCCCGCCTGGGTACGAGGCGAGGCCCCGCCCCCGCCCTCCCACACCCTCTGCCACGGCGACCTCCACCTCGGCCAGTTGGTCCGTCACCCCCGGCCCGACGGCCCCTGGCTCCTCATAGACGTAGACGACCTCGGCCTCGGCGACCCCGCCTGGGACCTGGCCCGCCCAGCGGCCTGCTACGCGACCGGACTCCTCATCCCGGAGGACTGGAGCGCGCTCCTCAACGCGTATCAAGAAGCAGGCGGCCCAGCCGCGGGCGGCCCGCCCGGCAACCTCTGGCCGGACGCCGTCGACCTGCCCGCCCGCGCCCTCACCGTCCAGCTCGCTGCCCTCTCCCTCGCCCGCGCGGCCCACGCACAGCGCGAACCGGACGACATCGAGCGCGACCTGGTCGAAGGCTGTGTCCGTATTGCCGCAATGCCCGCCGGTCCAGGGGAGCGGGATACGCCATAGGCTGTCCGGACCATCGCCGGTTTCTCAGGGAGTTGAGGCGAAACCATGCAGTGTCCCAAGTGCCGTGCGCCCATGCACACGTACAACCGCAACGGGGTCCAGATCGAGCAGTGCAGCGGCTGCCGCGGGATCTTCCTCGACTACGGCGAACTCGAGTCGCTCACCCGCCTCGAGTCCCAGTGGCAGCAGCCCGCCCCGCCCCCGCCCCCGGCCGCCCACGGCGGCGGCTACGCGCAGCCCGCACCGGCACCGGCGTGGGGCCACGGCGGACATGGCGGCCACTACGGCCACGGTCGCCGCAAGAAGGGCTTCGGCCACATGCTCTTCTCGTCCTGAGCGAGCACGGCACACGACAAAGGGCCCGGGTCATCGACCCGGGCCCTTGCCTGTGTGGTGCGCGATACTGGGATTGAACCAGTGACCTCTTCCGTGTCAGGGAAGCGCTCTCCCGCTGAGCTAATCGCGCGGGGCTTGCGAGAAGGAATACTTCCATGCCCTGACCTGCGTTGCAAGTCCATGATCACCAACGCCCTGAGCTGGTCGCTCAGTCCAGGTTCAGCTCGTACTCGACCTGCTCGACCGGCGTGCCGTCGCCGAAGTCGTAGGTCCGGGTCGCGCCGGACTCGGCGAAGCCGCGCTTGACGTAGAACCGGCGGGACTGCGGGGTGTCCCGCAGCGTCCAGAGGTGAACGCGCCGGAAGCCGCCCTCCCGGAGCCTGTCGATGGTCGCGGTCATGAGCGCGGCGGCGATGCCGCTGCCCCAGCCGGCCGGATGCCCGTAGCAGCCGATGATCTCCGCTGACCCGGCGTCCGCCGGTGACGGCCCGAAGTAAGAGAAGGCCAGCGGCTTGCCGCCGAGCGCCGCCAGCATGACGGTGGTCTCGGGCTCGGCCAGCCTGTCGTGCCACTGCCCACGCCGCCGCTCGACCGCCGCGACAAAGAACTCCGCCCCGAAGAAGCCCGCGTAGGCAGCCTTCCAGGACTCGGCATGGACCTCGCCCACCGCGTCCCCGTCGTGCGGGCCGGCCACGTACACGCTGATGTCGCTGTTCACAGGGTGACCCTACGAGGAGCTCCGCTCCCGAAGGAAGAACACTCGCAAATTGGTCGAAGAGGTGTCACCCTTCCGGTATGCGTATGCGCTGATGGGGAATTCGCTCTTGAATCTAGACAGGCGGAGATTCGCATGGAAGCTGTATCGCAGTTTCGGTTGCTCAGAGTGCACGAAAATCTAATTTCTCAGGAACTGCAGAACGCTCGACGCTGTGTTCATCAGAAATATTCGCGAGGGTGGCAAGGGAGATTGACCGAAGATGAGCGTTCTAGTGTGAATCGTGCCCTCTCGACGATGGATGTGGCTGGGTTCTACTGCCGGTCTTCCCAGATGGGAGAACTATCGATGGCTGGCTGGCGAAGCCGAAGAGTGTCTGAGGAGGAGGGGTGTGAATGTTGAGCAACTCGCGGCGCCGAGGCCCATCACGCCTGACGTCGACCCGCCGACCCTCGGCGGCTGAAATGCAGGGCGGTGGCGGGCTATTCGCTGCGGTGGGATTCGCCTTCGGATGGGTGTACCCATCTCAGGCTGCAATTCACGAGATGGCGCACCGGAAAATCCGGCGAGCTCTTCGCGCCTTTCTTGCCGGCGTCGGCATCGCAGCGGTGCTCGGCTGCACTGCTGACGGCGGCGCGACTGGTAAATCCGATCCGCCCCGACGCTCGGTGACGACTGGGGCCAGCCCGGAAGGGACCCCCAGCGAGACTCCGTCGCCCACCAAGCCCCCGGCCCCGGCCCCAACACCGGCCCCGATGACCGCGCGGCTCACCATCCCGGCCATCGGCCTCGAGGGCCTGCGCGTCATCCCCTACCAGGGGACGACCGACGACTGGCCGGGCACCCGGATCCAGAATCGCGGCGACGGCGCCAGTCCGTACGGCAAACGCGGTGGCGTCGGGCCAGGGCAGGTCGGCAACTACCTCGTCACCGCCCACCGTCTCTCCGCCGGCGGTCCGCTGCGCCGGCTGCCGGAGCTGGCCGAGGGGGAGCCGGTTCATGTGACGGCGGGCGGGAAGCGCTATGAGTACGAGATCACCGACAGTCGGCGCACCTCGTTCCGTTCGGCGCGGTCGCTCGCCGAGCAGCGGGCCGCTGTCCCGGGGCGCCCCGGCGAGCGGCCCACCCAGGCGATGATCACCGTCTCCACGTGCCTGACGCCCGAGGACGACGCGGCCGGGAACTTCTGGCGCGACGACAGGGGCAACCCCGAGCATCGCATCGACAAGATCGGCGTGCTGACCGCCACCCGGGCGGCCCCGGGCACGTGAAAGAGGCTGTTCCCGGAGCCCGGAAACAGCCTCTGACCTGCGTGGACGATACTGGGATTGAACCAGTGACCTCTTCCGTGTCAGGGAAGCGCTCTCCCGCTGAGCTAATCGTCCGTGAGGTGGAGACGGGATTTGAACCCGTGTAGACGGCTTTGCAGGCCGTTGCCTCGCCTCTCGGCCACTCCACCACATCGAGGGCTCGACAGGCCCCCTTCGAGCGGACGACCGGGTTCGAACCGGCGACCTCAACCTTGGCAAGGTTGCGCTCTACCAACTGAGCTACGTCCGCGCTGTCAAGATCCAGTAGGCGCTGTCCGCGCCCCTGCTGACGTCATGAACTGTAGCGGATTCCGTCCCCAGCTCAAATTCCGTTTCACCCGTCCTAGACTCGTTGCGTGCCCGACCTCCCGCCCTTGGCCCGCTTCGGCGGCGTGACCGCCACGGATCTCCGTGACGTCACCACGGACCCCGCAGCGCTGGACTCCAGCGGCTGGTGGGCGGTGGTCGCGGACTTCGAGGGCAAGATGCTGTGCGCGCGCTTCGGGGATGTACGGACCGCGTCCACACCGCCCGCCCCCACCGCGCGCCGCTGGCGCGGCCCCGACCCCGCCGCCTGGCGGTCCTCCCTCGACCGCGAGGCGTACATCGCCGGCGTCCGCCGCATCCGCGAGCACATCGCCGCCGGCGACGTCTACCAGGCGAATCTCTGCCGCGTGCTCACCGCGCCCCTCCCGGACCCCGAAGCCGCCGACGTGGACGCCCTCACCGGCCTCCTCGCCCGCGGCAACCCCGCCCCGTACGCGGGCACCGTCCGGCTCCCCGCGCACGGCGTCGAGGTCGCCTCCGCCTCGCCCGAGCTGTTCCTGCGCCGCGACGGGCGTGTCGTCAGCTCCGGGCCGATCAAGGGCACCGGCCACACCGCCGCCGACTTCGGGGAGAAGGAGCGCGCGGAGAATGTGATGATCGTGGATCTGGTCCGCAATGACCTCGGCCGCGTCTGTGCCACCGGCTCCATCACCGTCCCGGCGCTCTGCGCCGTGGAGGAGCACCCGGGGCTCGTCCACCTCGTCTCCACCGTGCGCGGCGAGCTCGCCCCCGGTGCCGGCTGGCCGGAGCTCTTCGACGCCACCTTCCCGCCCGGATCGGTCACCGGAGCTCCCAAGTCGAGCGCCCTGCGCATCATCGACGCCCTGGAGACCGCGCCGCGCGGCCCGTACTGCGGCGGCATCGGCTGGGTCGACGCCGACCGCGGCACCGGCGAACTGGCGGTCGGCATCCGCACCTTCTGGATCGATCGCGCCGCCGTGGGCGGGCCCGCCCTGTGCTTCGGGACCGGCGCCGGGATCATCTGGGACTCCGACCCCGAGAAGGAGTGGGCGGAAACCGAGTTGAAGGCGTCGCGGCTGCTCGCGGTAGCGTCAGGGGCGTACGCGACCACCGGAGGAACGCACCACTCATGAAGATCTGGCTCGACGGCGCCCTGCGCGAGGCTGCCGACGCACGTGTCTCCGTCTTCGACCACGGCCTCACGGTGGGCGACGGCATCTTCGAGACCGTCAAGGCGACCGACGGACGCCCCTTCGCCCTGACCCGGCACCTCGACCGGCTGTCCCGCTCGGCGGCCGGGCTCGGCCTGCCCGCGCCCGACCTGGACGAGGTACGGCGCGGCTGCGCCGCCGTGCTCGAGGCGAACCCGATGCCGCTCGGCCGTCTCCGCATCACGTACACGGGCGGCCTGTCCCCGCTCGGCTCCGACCGCGGCGACACCGGACCCACCCTGGTCATCGCCCTCGGCGCGGCCAAGCGCCGCCCCGACACGACGGCCGCCGTGACCGTGCCCTGGACCCGTAACGAAAACGGCGCCCTGACCGGCCTGAAGACGACGTCGTACGCGGAGAACGTCGTCGCCCTCGCCCGCGCCCACCAGGCCGGCGCCACCGAGGCGCTCTTCGCGAACACCGCCGGCCGGCTCTGCGAGGGCACCGGCTCCAATGTCTTCGTCGTCCTCGACGGCGCGCTGCACACCCCGCCGCTGGCCTCCGGCTGCCTCGCCGGGATCACCCGGCAGCTGGTCGTGGAGTGGACCGGCGCGCGCGAGACCGACCTGCCGCTGTCGGCCCTGCGCGAGGCCGAGGAGGTCTTCCTGACCTCGTCGCTGCGCGACATCCAGGCCGTGCACCGCGTCGACGACCGCGAACTCCCGGGCCTGGCGGGGCCGGTGACCGCCAAGGCGATGCGCGTCTTCGACGAGCGGTCCGCGGCGGACATCGATCCGTAGGATCCGCAACAAGCGCTCCGAGGGAGCCGCTCACGAGCGAGGGGGAGCCATGACGACGACGCTGCGGCCCGCCGGGCCGGAGACCCGCGAGGACGGCGGGGTGCGGCGCAGATCGTACGAGGTGTGCGTCAACGGCCGCCCGGTGGGCGCCCTCGCGCTCGCCACCCACCCCGTCTTCGGCCCCTCCGCAGGGCGCATCGAGGACCTGCGCATCGACGAGCCCGACCGCCGCCGCGGCCGCGGCACGGTGGCCGCGCTCGCGGCGGAGGAGGTGCTGCGCGGCTGGGGCTGCGGACGCATCGAGATCTCCGTGCCGGCAGCCGCGGGGGCGGGCCTGGGACTGGCCGGCGCGCTCGGCTATATCGAGCGCAGCCGCAACATGATCAAGCAGCTGCCGGCCACACCCCCGGACCTCCCGGAGGGGTCCTACTCCCGCCCGATGACCGGGGCGGAGTACGACATCTGGGCGGCCCACGCGGTGGCGGAGTTCGCGCGGGAGTGGAGCGAGCGCGGCGTGCCGGAGGCCGAGGCGCGCGCGAAGGCCGAGCGCGGCAATGCGGAGGCGCTGCCGGACGGCCTCGACACCCCGGGCATCTACATGGGCGTGCTGGAGCACGCCGGGACTCCCGTCGGCATCCTCTGGATCGACCCGGCCACCTCGCACGACCCGGCCGTCCCCTGGGTCTACGACGTGGAGGTCAAGGAGGGCCACCGCGGCCGCGGCCACGGCCGCACGCTGATGCTGCTGGCCGAGCGGGTGGCGCTGGCCACCGGCGCCGACCGCCTCGCCCTCAACGTCTTCTCCGGCAACCTCCCGGCGCTGAACCTCTACCAGTCACTCGGCTACGAGCCGACCTTCCGGCACCTGTACAAGCCCCTGCTCTAGCGGCTCAACCGGCCAGCAGCCCGTCCGCGATCTCCTCGATCCGCGCCCGCAGCCCCGTCTGGTCCTTGCTGCCGTCCAGGATCTTCCCGCCGATCTCGTACGTCGGCGTGCCCTTGACGCCCACCGCCCGGCCCTCGGCCTCGTCCGCGTCCACGGCGAGGAAGTGCCGGCCGTCCACCAGCGCGGTCTCCATCTCGTCCGCGTCCAGACCCAGCTCGCGGGCGACCTCCAGGAGCACCGGCTCGCCCTGCGCCGCCAGATCCTGCACCCGCGCCAGCACGGCCTCCACGTACGGCCACGCGGTCGCCTCCCCGCGCTGCGCCCCGGCCTCCTCGGCCGCCTGCGCGGCGGCGACGGCGTGCTTGTGCTTGTCCAGCGGGAAGTGGCGCAGCCGGATGTCGAGCCGGTCGCCATAGCGCTCGCGCAGGGCGCGCAGATCGGCGAGCGCCGTGCGGCAGTCGGGACACTGCAGCTCGCACCAGACGTCCAGGGTTACGGGGGTGATAGCGGGGTCGCTCATGGCCGCAAGTCTGTCATCGACTGGCACCTGGGTAGGACCCGTGACCCCGACATGTCCCTGAGACCGGGATAGACCATGGCAGGCCGGACCCTCGCGGGTGCAGGATGGAGACATGTTCACCACGACCGTGTGTGCCGCTCTGTCCGCAGCGGGCCTGGCCATCGCCCTGCTGACGGCCTACCGTCGCCGCTTCCTGCGGGCGACCAAGATCGCGGCCCTGTCGCTGCTGCCGGTCGGCCTGGCGATGGCCGGCCTGGTGAAGCTCTTCGGCAAGGTCGGCAAGGCGACCGGCGACTGGGCCACCGACCTGGTCTTCAAGCCGACGGTCTGGGCGGGCTTCGGCGTGCTCGCGATTGCCGTGGTGCTGTGGGTGATCGCCCGCATCGCGAGCGGCCGGGCCCCGACCCGTAAGGAACGCAAGGCCGCGAAGGCCGCGGCGCGCCGGCCCGCCGCCGAGCCGGGCGCCTCGGCCCCGGCGATCGCGCCCGCGGCGAAGCCGGCCGGCAAGAGCTCGGCCGCGGGATCCGGCTCCGGCGAGGACTTCTCCGATATCGAGGCGATCCTCAAGAAACACGGGATCTAGTGGACTGCCCACGATCGTGGGCGTGTTGACTGATGGCGCGGCCCCGGCTGCGCCATCATCGGCCCCGTCATGAGCACAGAACCCAACGCCGCCCCCGCGCCGCACTCCGAGCGGGGCTGCCTCTTCGCCCTGTCCCAGCCGCCGCTGATGCTGTTCCTGACCGTAGTCGGCGGGCTGATCTTCCTGACCGCGCTGCACGACCTCATTCCGTGGTGACGCCGGTGACGCCGGCCTCCGGCCGCTCGGCCTCCCGCCGCCGGGCCCGGTACGCGGCGACGTGCAGACGGTTGCCGCAGGTGCGGCTGGAGCAATAGCGGCGGGAGCGGTTACGGGACAGGTCCACGAAGGCGAGGCCGCAGTCCGGCGCCGTGCACCGGCGCAGCCGCTGGTGCTCCCCGTCGGCGACCAGGAACGCCAGCGCCATGCCGCCGTCCGCCGCCAGGTGCTCGGCGAGCGTGGCGCCGGGGGCGAAATAGTGGACGTGCCAGTCATAGCCGTCGTGGTCGGTGAGCTGCGGCGTGGTGCCGGCGCTCGCCACGAGGTCGTTGACCAGCGCGGCCGCGGCGCGGGTGTCCGCGGCGGCGAAGACCTGCTCGAAGCGATCGCGCACGGCCCGTACGGCGGTGAGATCCGCCTCGTCCAGGGAGCGGGCGCCGCTGATGTCATGCCGCGTGACGAAGCCGCGCAGCTGGGTCAGGCCGTCCAGCGGTGCGTTGAGCAGATCCGTGACGATCTCCAGGGACAGCCTGGTGTCGTGGTTGATCAGCACGGGTTTCGCTCCCCCTGGGCCGGTTCGGGTCGCCAGTGGGTACGAGCCTACGGCAGCACGGCGCCGTCACCGTGGCGTATCCGCCATGAAGGCGGCGCCGTGTGCCGCGGTATTCGGTTGTCCGTAACCGCGCCGTCGCCCCGAGTTCGGACGGCGCGGCCCGCGCCTCAGCTCTCCGCGAGGATGTGGGAGAGCTCGGTGTCGAGGTCGAAGTGCCGGTGTTCGGTGCCCGGCGGCACGGCGGCGTCTGTTCGCTTCAGGAACGACTCCAGCGCGCGTGCGGGCGCTTCCAGCAGCGCCTCGCCCTCCGGGCTGCTCAGGGCGATGCAGACGACGCCCTGACCGTGGCTGCGGGACGGCCAGACCCTCACGTCACCGGTGCCCGTGGGGCGGTGCAGCCCCTCGGCGAGGAGATCGCGGGCGAACACCCATTCGACCGTTTCCTCGGCTCCGGTGTGGAAGGTGGCGTGGACGGCGTAGGGGTCGGCGGTGTCGTATCGCAGACCGGCGGGGACAGGCAGGGATGACTCGCTCGACACAACGAGGCGCAGGTGCAGCTCACAGCTGACCGTGGTGTTCATAAGCGCCAGGGCCTTTCGCTCAGTGTGCGCTCGGGGATTCGCACGTCGGCGAAGTCGACATGCCACCTACCGGGGGGTTGTAAACCCCTCTGACGGTTTTGTGATGATTCAGGGCCTTCGTATGGCCTAGTGGTGGTCTGTGCCATTGGGCCATTCCGGTGAACTTCCCGGGTCGGGTAGTTTGGGCTGCATGAATGCGGAGAGTAACGGAGACATAGGTTCCGGTAGGGGAGGCGCGGCCGATGGCGCGGTGTCGGAGGGGGACCTTGACTCCGGTGGGGTGAAACAGAAGGACGAGCGGATCTCGCGGGCGCCGCAGTTCGTGCAGTCCCGCCGGGCGCTGCACCTCAGCTGGCAGGTCGGGGTCTTCGTGGTGGGCCTGGCCGTGGTGGTCGCGGGGATCATCATGCTGCCGCTGCCGGGGCCCGGCTGGGTCGTGATCTTCGGCGGCATGGCGATCTGGGCGACCGAGTTCGTGTGGGCGCGCCTGGTGCTGCGCTGGACGAAGCGGAAGGTCACGGAGGCGGCGCAGAAGGCGCTCGATCCGGCGGTGCGGCGGCGGAACATCATCCTGACATCGGTCGGGGTGACGATCTGCGCGGTGCTGCTGCTGGCGTACCTGTCGAAGTACGGCTTTGAGATGCCGTGGAACATCGACCGCTGACCGTCGGCGTAAGCACGGCCTGACATGCGGTAATGTTGGGCCCGCACCCGCGCGATTAGCTCAGTGGGAGAGCGCTTCGTTCACACCGAAGAGGTCGCTGGTTCGAACCCAGCATCGCGCACATGAAAACGAGGGGCGTCGGCTCAGGCCGGCGCCCCTCGCTGCATCGGTACCGGTTCCGGAGTGTGTGGGTCGTCGGGGCCCCGGGCGAGGCCGTGTACGAGGTGCTGGCGCGGGCCGAGGAGTACCCGGCCTGGTGGCCGCAGGTGCTCGAGGTGCGGCGGATCGATACGAGCTCGGGGACGGCGGCCTTTCGGTCCTTGCTGCCGTACACCTTGCGCGTGGGTGCGCGGGAGGCGCGGAATGATCCGGTGGCCGGGGTGCTGCAGATCGATATGAGCGGGGATCTGGAGGGGTGGGCGCGGTTCACCGTCGGGCCGGACGGGCCGCGTACGCGGGTGGTCTTCGAGCAGGAAGTGGTCGTGCACAAGCGGCTGTTGCGGTGGCTGGCGGTGCCCGCGCGGCCGCTGCTGCGGGCCAATCACGCGTGGATGATGCGGGGTGGGCGGCGCGGGCTGCGGAATCGGGTTTGAACCGCAGGCCTCCGGACCTGTATTGTTCACGTCGCTGCGGGCGATTAGCTCAGTGGGAGAGCGCTTCGTTCACACCGAAGAGGTCACTGGTTCGAACCCAGTATCGCCCACCCGTAGCAGAGGGCCCGCGAGGGCCCTTTTTGCTGTTCAGAGCGTCGTTTACGCCGCGTCCGCCAGGCCGCCGGTACGCACCGGCCACGCCGGATCGCAGGTCTCCGTCGAGCCGGTCCGGGTGAACCACGACTGCAGGCCGCGGGCCTGTGCCGCGTGCCAGATCGCCTGCCGGGTGTGCAGTTCCGCCGCCGTCATCTCGCCGAGCCGCTCCGTGTACTGGCGGCCGATCGCCCGCACCAGCTGCAGCGCCGCCCGGGCGTCCGCCGCCGCCTCGTGCGCCTCGGACAGCTCCACCCCGTACTGCCCGCACAGGTCGCCCAGCGTGCGGCGGCCCTTGCGGTAGCGGTCCAGGTGCTTGTCCATGACGTACGGGTCGAGGACGCACAGCGGGGCCGAGCCCAGGTACGAGCCGAGCGACGAGGCGCGATGGCGGCGCAGTTCGCGGTCGAGGATGGTCAGGTCGAACGGCGCGTTCATGATGACCAGCGGCACCCCCGCCGCGCACTGCGCGGCCAGCGCCCGGCCGACCTCCTCCATCACCGGCGCCGGCCAGCGGCCGAACTGCTGCAGATGGAGGTTGGACAGGCCGTGTATCGCGGTGGCGGCGCTCGGCACCTCGACGCCCGGCGAGACCAGCCAGGACGTGGTGCGCGGCGCGGCGTTGGCGTGGGTCTGCACGACGAGCGCGGCGGACACGATGCGGTCGTTCTCGACGTCTATGCCCGTGGTTTCGGTGTCGAATGCTGCGAGTGCGCCCTCGTGCCAGAGTGCGATCTTCTGCACGGTGGACTCCCTGTGTTCATAAGCGAGTTGATGGGTTCGTGTCCGTACCACTTTGTGATACCCCACGAGTACGCTCCGTGAACGAGTGCTGTTTGAGCAGGAGTTGGCGGGGTCACAACCTCAGTGGAGAGTTGTTCGAACTGGCACACCCCGGAAGGCAGTCGCAGCGATGGCGCTGGCGCAGCCGGAACCCGGCGGGCTGCTCGCACCCTCGCGCGGAAGTCTCGCCACGACGGCATGTATGGAGACGATGCAGGTCGGTTACCTGCATGCGGTGGCGGCCGCGGCCGGCTGCTCGCTGGCCCAGCCCTTTCCCGACTACGGGATCGACTGGCATGTCAGCCACAGCGCCCCCGGACCGGGGCACGCGGTCGACGACGAGGTCACGATCAAGGTGCAGCTGAAGTGCACCTATCAGGTGCCGCCGCGCGCGGCGGGCAAGCCGTTCTCGTTCACCCTCGACAACGCGCACCTGACGAAGCTGGCGCGCACGCCGGTGAGCGTGCACAAGATCCTGGTGGTGATGCTTGTGCCGCGTACGCAGGAGGATTGGCTGCGGGCCGCGCACGATCGGCTGGAGCTGCGGCACTGCTGCTACTGGATCAATCTGGCCGGTCACCCGGTGACGGGACGGAACCGGACCACGGTCCGGATACCGGCGAACCGGATCTTCGACGACCGGGCGCTCTGCGAGATCATGACGCGGGTCGGGGCTGGGGGTAAACCGTGAGCGCGTTGAGTGTGGTGAGCGGCTTCGGCGGGCCGGACCCGCGCGCGGTGGACCCGGGAGTGCTGAGCGCGCTGCTCGTACGGCACGGGTGGCGGTCGCACGGGGGCACGGCGGCGCGCGGCTACGCGCGGTGGACGCCGCCGGCGGGCGGCCCCGGGGGCGTCAGCCTGCTGGTGCCCGCCGACCGGGCGTATCCCGACTGCGACGACCTGCTGGCGGAGGCGCTGACCGCGTTAGGGCGCAGTGCGGTGCCCTCGGCCGCGGAGATCCTGGTGGCGCTCGCCGCGCCCGCCGACGAGGTGCGGTGGGAGCGGGGCTCGCCGTCCGGCGCGGGGTGGCCGGGGGAGGAGCAGTTACGGGCCGGGGCCCGGGCGATGCTGGTGGCCGCGGCGCTGGGCGTACGGGAGCGGGCCGGGTATCACGGGGCGCGGCACCGGGTGTGGGCGGCTGATGAGATGGGGCGGGTGGTCATCGGCCCGGGGGGCTTGGACGGCGTGCGTGGCGGGGCGCGGCTGACCGCGTTCGTGCCGGCGCCGGCCGGGCGGGCGGCGGTGGGGGTGCTGGTGCGCTCGCTGCATGCCGTACGGGACGCGGCCGACTACGCGCGGGCGACGGGCGGCATGGAGGCCTTTGACGCGGCCGTGGAGCTGGGGGCGTGCGCGGAGCTGACGGGCGCGGTGGTGGCGCTGGTCAGGGGGACGGACGGGGCGCGGGTGAGCGTGGCCTGGGCGCCGGGGGTGGGGGTGCCGGCGGGGTTCGCGGAGCGGCCGGAGCCGGTGGAGTTCACGCCGGGGGATCTGGATCTGCTGCGGCGGGCCGGGCAGCGGTACAAGCGGGATGAGCCGTCGTATCCGGTGCGGGTGACGGGGGTCGTGGTGCGGCTGCGGCGGCGGTCGGCGGCGGGGGACGGGGATGTGCGGCTGCGAGTGATCGCGGGGGCGGAGGTGGCGCAGGTGCGGTGCGTCCTCGGGGAGGACGCGTACCGGATCGCGGGGCATGCGCACCTGGTCGGGATGCCGGTGCGGGTGAGCGGGCGGCTGGAGAGCCGCGGCGGCTTCCGGCGGGTGACGGGGGTGTCGGAGGTGGTCCCGGTGGAGGTGGACGAGGCGGAGCGGGACCGGGCGCTGAAGTCGCTGCACGAAAATCTGGACTTCTTCGAGGATGCGTGCGGCGGCTGACGCCGCCGGGTGCTCGCGGGGTGGGCGGGGCTTTGGGGCGTGGGCCGGGCTGGGGTTCCACGACACCACCGAAAAAACGTGGTGGTCGGGTCGCTGCTCGGCGCTGGGTTTTTTCGGCGGCGTCGTTCCACCCCAGCCCTCGTCGCGCGGGCGGCCGCCGGCAGGCGTTTCGCGTCGGTGGGTGGGGGCTCGGTACGATTCAGCGCGGGCCCGATCGTGGCCCCTGCCGAATTCCTCCGAAGGAGCACCCGTGTCAGACGTCCGTGTGAGCATCAGCCGCGATTCCGCCGAGCGGGAAGAGCGGACGGTGACTACGGGGACGACGGCGGCCGAGCTCTTCGATGGGGATCGGAAGGTCGTCGCGGCTCGGGTGGGCGGGGAGCTCAAGGATCTGGCGTATGAGGTCGGGGACGGGGACGTCGTCGAGGCTGTGGAGATCTCCAGCCCCGACGGGCTGAATATTCTGCGGCACTCCACTGCGCATGTGATGGCCCAGGCCGTGCAGGAGCTCTTCCCGGAGGCCAAGCTCGGCATCGGGCCGCCCATCAAGGACGGCTTCTACTACGACTTCGACGTCGAGACCCCGTTCACGCCCGAGGACCTCAAGCGCATCGAGAAGAAGATGCAGGAGATCCAGAAGCGCGGACAGCGCTTCTCGCGCCGGGTGACGAGCGATGAGGACGCGCGGAGCGAGCTGGCCGCGGAGCCGTACAAGCTGGAGCTCATCGGGCTCAAGGGCGGCGCGGCGGAGGCCGCCGAGGGCGCGTCCGCGGAGGTCGGGGCCGGCGAGCTGACGATCTACGACAACCTTGACGCCAAGACCGGCGAGCTGTGCTGGAAGGACCTCTGCCGCGGCCCGCACCTGCCGACGACGCGGTTCATTCCGGCCTTCAAGCTGATGCGGTCCGCGGCGGCGTACTGGCGGGGGAGCGAGAAGAACCCGCAGCTGCAGCGGATCTACGGGACCGCGTGGCCGTCGAAGGATGAGCTGAAGGGCTATCTGGAGTTCCTGGCCGAGGCCGAGAAGCGGGACCACCGGAAGCTCGGGGCGGAGCTGGACCTCTTCTCGATTCCGGAGGACATCGGGTCGGGTCTTGCCGTCTTCCACCCCAAGGGCGGCATCATCCGGCGGGTCATGGAGGACTATTCGCGGCGGCGGCACGAGGAGTCGGGCTACGAGTTCGTCTACACGCCGCATGCGACGAAGGGGAAGCTCTTCGAGAAGTCCGGGCACCTGGACTGGTACGCGGACGGCATGTACCCGCCCATGCAGCTGGACGAGGGCACGGACTACTACCTGAAGCCCATGAACTGCCCCATGCACAATCTTATTTTTGATGCGCGTGGGCGGTCTTATCGGGAACTGCCGCTGCGGCTCTTCGAGTTCGGGACCGTGTACCGGTACGAGAAGTCGGGTGTCGTGCACGGGCTGACCCGGGCCCGGGGCTTCACCCAGGACGACGCGCACATCTACTGCACCAAGGAGCAGATGGCGGACGAGCTCGACTCGCTGCTGACCTTCGTGCTGAACCTGCTGCGCGACTACGGCCTGGACGACTTCTATCTGGAGCTGTCCACCAAGGACCCGGAGAAGTTCATCGGGTCCGACGAGGTGTGGGAGGAGGCCACCGCGACGCTGCGGAAGGCCGCCGAGAAGCAGGGGCTCGAGCTGGTCATGGACCCGGGGGGCGCCGCCTTCTACGGGCCGAAGATCTCCGTGCAGACCAAGGACGCGATCGGCCGGACCTGGCAGATGTCGACGATCCAGGTCGACTTCAACCTGCCGGAGCGCTTCGACCTCGAATACACGGCGGCGGACGGGTCGCGGCAGCGGCCGGTCATGATTCACCGGGCGCTGTTCGGGTCGATCGAGCGGTTCTTCGCCGTGCTGCTGGAGCACTATGCCGGTGCCTTCCCGGCGTGGCTGGCGCCCGTGCAGGCGACCGGGATCCCGATCGGCGACGAGCATGTGCCGTATCTGCACGACTTCGCCGCCGAGGCGAAGCAGCAGGGGCTGCGGGTCGAGGTCGACGGGTCGTCGGACCGGATGCAGAAGAAGATCCGGAACGCGCAGAAGTCGAAGGTGCCCTTCATGATCATCGCTGGTGACGATGACATGGCGGCGGGCGCGGTGTCCTTCCGCTACCGCGACGGCTCGCAGAAGAACGGCATCCCCAAGGCCGAGGCGATCAAGGAGATCGTGGACGCGGTGGAGCGCCGCGTGCAGGTCTGACCATATGCTGGCCCGCATGAACAACGAGCCGGAGCAGCAGATCGGGGTGGGGTCCCCGGACGCGTTTCAGCGGCTGTGGACCCCGCACCGGATGGCGTACATCCAGGGAGAGAACAAGCCGAGCGGCCCTGGGGCCGAGGACGGCTGCCCGTTCTGCTCGATTCCGGCGAAGTCCGATGAGGATGGCCTTGTCGTCGCGCGTGGTGAGTTCGTCTACGCGGTGCTGAATCTGTATCCGTACAACGGTGGGCATCTGATGATCGTCCCGTTCCGGCACGTGGCGGATTACACGGAGCTGAGTGCCGAGGAGACGATTGAGCTCGGGGAGCTCACCAAGCAGGCTATGCGGGCGCTGCGGGCGGCTTCCGGGGCGCATGGGTTCAACATCGGGATGAATCAGGGGACGGTGGCGGGGGCGGGCATCGCCGCGCATCTGCATCAGCACATCGTGCCGCGGTGGGGTGGGGACACGAATTTCATGCCCGTGGTGGGGCATACGAAGGTGCTGCCGCAGTTGTTGGCGGATACGCGGTGGATGCTCGCGGAGGCGTGGCCTCGGGATTAGCGGCTCCGGACGGGCTTGAAGCGGCCACCCCTCCCACCGCCGTCAGGCAGCCGTTGCCTTGGCCAGGGCCTGTTCCACGTCCGCCCACAGGTCCTCCGGGTGTTCGATCCCGACCGCCAGGCGGATCGTGCCCTCTGCGATGCCCATCGCCGCCAAGGCGTCCGCGTCCAGCTGGCGGTGGGACGTGCTGGCCGGGTGCATGACGAAGGTCTTTACGTCGCCCAGCGATGGGCTGAGCAGCGCCAGGTTGACGGATTCGATGAAGGTCCTTCCCGCCTCCCGGCCCGCCGCGATGTCGAAGGAGAGGAGGCCGCCTGTGCCGTTCGGCAGGAGGCGCCTTGCGCGCTCGTGGTCCGGGTGGTCCGGCAGGCCCGCGTAATGGACCCGGCTGACGGCCGGGTGCGCGGTCAGGCGTTCCGCCAAGACCTGCGCCGTCGCGGACTGGCGTTCCACGCGCAGTGCCAGGGTCGACAGGCCGCGTAGCGTCAGCCATGCCGCGAAGGGGTCGAGGGTGGCGCCCTCCTCCGTTACGTGTTCCCAGACCCGGTGGCGGAGGGCCGCGTCGCGGAAGACCGCTACGCCGCCGAGGACGTCCGCATGGCCGCCGAGGTATTTCGTCGCCGAGTGGATGACGATATCCGCGCCGTGCTCGATCGGGCGGCAGAGCACGGGTGTTGCGAAGGTGCTGTCGACCACCCCGGTCACGCCGGCCTCCGCCGCGACCGCGAAGAGGGCGGGCAGGTCGGAGACCGCCGTAGTCGGGTTGGCGAGCGTCTCCAGGTACAGGACGCGGGTGCGGGGGGTCAGCGCCGCCCGTACCTCCTCCGGGTCCGTGCCCGACACGTACGTCACGGACACGCCCCAGCGCGCCGCCAGGTCCTCGAAGGCGGCGTACGTGCCGCCGTACAGGCTGCGCTGGGCGATCACATGGTCGCCGGAGGCGAGCAGCGTGCGCAGGACGCCGTTGATCGCGCCCATGCCGCTCGCGAAGGCGAGGCCGCCCACGCCGCCCTCCAGGGCGCTGACCGCCTGCTCCAGCGCACGCACGGTGGGGTTGCCGAAGCGGCTGTAGAGGAAGGCGCCGTCGGGGGTGTGGAAGGCCGCCACCATGTCGTCCGCCGTGTCGA
This sequence comes from Streptomyces boninensis, assembly GCF_048572725.1. NCBI lineage: Bacteria > Bacillati > Actinomycetota > Actinomycetes > Kitasatosporales > Streptomycetaceae > Streptomyces > Streptomyces boninensis. Next base: position 1,336,633 of record NZ_CP183837.1, on the reverse strand, counting down.
ATGCGAAGACGTGGCTCTGGTGCAGGGGGGTGGCGATCGGGTGGCTGCCGGTGGGGGCGGGGTCGGCCGGCGGGTGGACGGTGCGGGTCTGGAAGTGGTGCGCGTCGTCGGTGCTCATGGGGGAAGTCTTGCCGAGAATTGGGTTGCCATGACAGGGCCAATGACGGCAGATTGGTTCGCCATGGAGGCTGGGGACGACATTGATGGTCTGGTCGGCGCGCTCGGGCGCTGGTCGACAGGGCGCGGGCCGCTGTATCTGCTGCTGGCCGGGCGGATCCGGGAGCTGATCGACGAGGGGCGGCTGCGGGCCGGCGCGCTGCTGCCGCCGGAGCGGACGCTCGCCGCGGCGCTCGCCGTCGGGCGGACGACGGTGGTGGCCGCGTACGGGGCGCTGCGCGCCGAGGGGCGGATCGTACGGCGGCAGGGGAGCGGGACCCGGGTCGCCGAGGCCGCGCTGGTGCCCGGCGGCATTGCCGAGACCGACAACCCGCTCTTCATGCATCTGCTGCAGCCGCCCGACGGGGTCATCCTGCTGAGCTGCGCCGCTCCCGACGGGGCGCCGAGCGAGCTGCGGGAGGCGTACGCGCGGATGGAGCTGCCCGGGCGCGGGCTCGGGTATCACCCGGCGGGGCTGCCCGAGCTGCGGGCCGCGATCGCGGCGCGGTACGGGGCCCGTGGGGTGCCTACCTCGCCCGAGCAGATTCTCGTCACGACCGGCGGTCAGCAGGCGTTGTCGCTGCTGACGCGGCTGCTCGTCGGGCCCGGTGACCGGGTGATGGTCGAGGCGCCTGCCTATCCGGGTGCCCTGGATCTGCTCCGCGAGGCCGGGGCGGTCCTGCGGCCGGTGCCAGTCGGGCCCGACGGGGTGGATCCGGAGGCGGCGGTACGGGTGATGAGCGAGGAGCAGCCTGCCCTTGCGTACGTCGGGTCCGTTCATCAGAACCCCACCGGCCGGGTGCTGCCGCCGCTCGTCGGGCAGCGGATCGCGGCGGCCGCCGCCCGTAACGGAGTGCCGCTCATCGACGACGAGGTGCCGGCCGAGCTCGCCTTCTCCGGCGATGCCCCGCCGGTGATGGCCGCGTACGCCGCCGATGTCATCAGCGTCGGCTCGCTCAGCAAGGCCGTGTGGGGCGGGCTGCGGATCGGGTGGGTGCGGGCGTCCGCCGCGATGGTGCTGCGGCTGGCGCGGCTGAAGGCGGTGCACGACCTGGGCACCGACGTGCCCGCCCAGCTCGCCGCCGCCGACCTGCTCTCCGGCCTCGACACCCTGCTCGCCCGCCGCCGCCGCGAGCTCCGGCACGGGCACGATCACCTGCGTGAGCTGCTGGCGCGGCGGCTGCCGGAGTGGGACTGTCCGGCGGTGCGGGGCGGGCAGACGGTGTGGGTGCGCTTGCCGTACGGGGACGGCGTGGCGTACGCGCAGGTGGCGCTGCGCCATGGCGTCGGCGTGCTGCCCGGTGTCTGCCTGGACGCCGGGGGCGGCAATCGGGACCGGCTGCGGCTGCATTTCGTCGCTCCGGACGAGGTGCTCACCGAGGCCGTCGAGCGGATGGCGGTGGCCTGGGCGGCGTACGACGGGCGCGGCGCGCGGGGCGGCACGGGGGCCGCTGTGCTGGGCGGGATCACCGTGTGAGGGCTGCACCGGACGGGCTTGTTGTTACGCGTCGTACAAGTCCGCCCTCCGCGGCTCCGCCCCCTGCACCTGCGCCGACAGGAACTTCGACCGGTTGTCGAAGTTCTCGATGCTCGCGCCGTGTTCCTCCAGGACCTTCATCGCCGCCGTATGCACCACCCGCAGCACCGGCGTCGCGGCGCGCAGCGCGTCGTCCGCCATGAAGCGGTGGCGCCATGGCTTGTCCGCCCATACGTGGCGGAGGCCGAAGGGCTCAGGGAGTTTCAGCTTGCCGCCGAGGAAGTCCAGCAGCGGGGGGATCCAGGTGAACGGCGCCCGCGCCGACAGCCGGACCACTTCCTGCGCCTTCACCAGCGGCAGCGTCTTGGTCTTCGTCTCCCAGAACTTCACGCTCCGGGAGACCTCCTTCTGCTCCGGCTTCGGCTTGGTGGTGAAGAGCGAGTGGACCGGGCCGAGAGCATGGCCGGTGACCTCGATCCGCAGCGTGTTGTGCAGCACCGTGACCGTGATCAGCAGGGTGATGACCAGCTGGCCGTCCCACAGGGTGAACTGCACGCCGAGGTAGTGCCTGTTGCCGCTGCCGAACTGCTGCTCATTGCAGATCCGCTGGATCTCGAAATCCTTTATCTGATACCCGTCGACCTCGGCGCCCTTCGGCCGCGCCACCTCCGAGGCCTTCTCACCCACGGGGGAGACCACCCAGTGCTTTATCGACGGCGCCGGGAAGCCGCCGGTGTGCAGCGGGCTGCGCTCCAGCAGCTTCAGCTGGGCCTGGATCGACTTGATGACATCCCAGCTGCGGAACGGGTGGATCTCCGTGTCCGCATCGCGGGGCACCAGGTCCTCGGCCATCTGCCAGGCGCCCCAGCGCGTGCCCATGCCCAGTATTCCCTTGGGGCCCGCGTAGAAGACGATGTTGCTCTGCTGCTCCGCGGAGAGCTGCGCCAGGCTGCGGCGGAGTTTCTCAGCGCTGGATTCGCCGGGATTACGGGGCACGGCCTCCGGGATCTTCGCCGGTACGCCGCCGCCGGAGAGCAGGCCGCCCCAGCGGGAGCGGAGGTCCTTCGCGTACTTCTCGCAGACCTGCTTCGCCCACAGCCAGCCGACCACCGGGGCGATGACGGCGGCCCGCGCGTAATAGCCCCAGAAGCCGCCGATCGGGAAGCGGATGAACAGGATCAGCGCCAGCACGCCGAAGGCGACCATCGCGGCGGCCCCGAGCGCCCCGGCCCGCTTGTCCTTGGCGCCGGCGATCGTCCGGCGCAGCTGGAAGGCGCCCAGCCACAGCAGCGTGCCCGGCAGGAAGAGCAGGCCGAAGACGCCCATCAGCGCGCTCAGCCGGGCGTCCCGCTCGCGGCGGATCCGGTTGGCCGCCAGGCAGTGCTCGACGACCGCCTGCGGCTCGGTGCCGAAGGACTGGATCATCTGCTTGCGGGCGCCGCCGAGCATCCGGACCTGGACGGCGCGGGCGAAAGCCTCGCCGAGGTTGGGCTCGAAGAGGGACAGCTTGCCCTTCTTGAACTCCGACTTGGCCCAGTCGTTGTCGGCCTTCATCAGGCCGTTGACGTCTCCGTCGCGGTAGGCGGCGGAGGCGAGCGCATGCGTCGCAGCGGTCTGGCCCGCGGCACCGGAGAGCGGAATCTCCGCCCCGGGCCGCAGGTCCAGATCCATGCCGTCGAATGACGTCGCCACTACCGCCCCCACGGGATTCAACTACTGCCTTGCCTGCACAGCTTGTGCCCAAGGCTACCGAGGGTGAACCTCACTCGCCTTCCTGTTCACGGATCTTCGCGGCGAGCTGCGGCGGCATCGGCTCGTGCCGGGCGTAACTCCGGCTGAACCGGCCGGTGCCGTGGGAGATGGAGCGCAGGTCGACCGCGTACCGGCCGATCTCGATCTCCGGGACCTCCGCGCGCACCAGCGTGCGCCCGCCCGGGGACTGCTCCGTACCGACGACGCGGCCTCGCCGCCCCGACAGGTCGCTCATCACCGGGCCGACATATTCGTCCGCCACCAGCACCTGCAACTCCGCCACCGGCTCCAGGAGATGGATCTGCACCTGGGCCGCGGCCTCGCGCAGCGCGAGCGCGCCCGCCGTCTGGAAGGCGGCGTCGGAGGAGTCGACCGAGTGGGCCTTGCCGTCGAAGAGCGTGATCTTGATGTCCACCAGCGGATAGCCGGTTGCGACACCCTTGACGGCCTGGGCGCGTACGCCCTTCTCCACCGACGGGATGAACTGCCGCGGCACCGACCCGCCGACCACCTTGTCCACGAACTCGATGCCGGAGCCCTGCGGCAGCGGCTCCACCTCGATCTCGCAGATGGCGTACTGGCCGTGGCCGCCCGACTGCTTCACATGCCGCCCGCGCGCCGTCGCCTTGCCGGCGAACGTCTCGCGCAGCGACACCTTGTGCGGTACGGCGTCGACCTGAACGCCGTAACGCGTCCGCAGCCGCTCCAGCGCCACGTCGATGTGCGCCTCGCCCAGGCACCACAGGACGACCTGCCCGGTGTCCTGGTTCTGCTCCAGGCGCATCGTCGGATCCTCGGCGACCAGCCGGGACAGGCCCTGGGAGAGCTTGTCCTCGTCCTGCTTGGTGTGTGCCGCGATCGCCACCGGAAGCAGCGGATCCGGCATCACCCACGGCTCCATGAGGAGCGGATCCTCCTTGGCCGAAACCGTGTCGCCGGTCTCCGCGCGGGTCAGCTTGCCGACGCAGGCGATGTCACCCGCGATGGCCTCAGGCAGCGTCCGCTGCTGCTTGCCGAACGGGGACGTGAGCGCCCCGATCCGCTCGTCCACATCGTGGTCCTCATGGCCGCGGTCCTCCAGACCGTGCCCGGAGACGTGCACCGTGGCGTCCGTACGCAGCGTGCCGGAGAAGACCCGCAGCAGCGACAGCCGGCCCACGTACGGGTCGGACGACGTCTTGACCACCTCGGCGGCCAGCGGCCCCTTCGGGTCGCAGGTCAGCGGCGGCCGCGGGGTGCCGTCCGGGGTCGTAACGGCCGGGATCTCGCGCTCCTCCGGCGTCGGGAACCCGCCGGTGATCAGCTCCAGCAGCTCTACGGTCCCGAGCCCCTGCGTGCCGTCCTCAGGGGCGTGCGCCGCCGCCAGCACCGGGTGGAAGACGCCGCGCGCGACCGCCTTCTCCAGGTCCTCGATCAGCGTCTTGAGCTCGACCTCCTCGCCGCCGAGATAGCGGTCCATGAGGGTCTCGTCCTCGCTCTCGGCGATGATCCCCTCGATGAGCCGGTTCCTGGCCTCCTCGATCAGCGGCAGATGCTCGTCGTCCGGCGGCCGCTCCACGCGGGCCCCGGACGAATAGTCGAAGATCCGCTGGCTCAGCAGCCCGATGAGGCCCGCGACGGGCGCCGTGCCGTCGGCGGCCTCCTCGCCGTGCAGGGGGAGGTAGAGCGGCAGCACCGCGTCCGGGTCGTCGCCGCCGAAAACCCGCCGGCAGATCGCGGTCATCTCGTCGAAGTCCGCCCTGGCCGCGTCCAGGTGCGTGACGATCAAGGCGCGCGGCATGCCGACCGCCGCGCACTCGTCCCAGACCATGCGGGTCGCGCCGTCCACGCCGTCCGCCGCGGAGACCACGAAAAGGGCCGCGTCCGCTGCCCGCAGACCGGCCCTCAGCTCTCCGACGAAGTCGGCGTATCCCGGGGTGTCCAGCAGATTGATCTTGATGCCCTTCCACTCGACCGGCACCAGGGACAGCTGCACGGAGCGCTGCTGCCGGTGCTCGATCTCGTCGTAGTCGGACAAACATCCGCCGTCCTCGACCCGGCCCGCGCGCTGCACCGCTCCCGCGGTCTGCGCCAGCGCTTCGACCAGCGTCGTCTTCCCGGACCCGCTATGGCCGACCAGCACCACGTTCCGAATGGAGGAGGGCCGGGCGGCCGCCGCTGCCCTGCCGGCGGCTCCGGGGTGTGCACTCGATTTGTCACCCATGTGTAGTCCCGCCTTCCGAGGTTCGACACCTTCGGCTCATTCGAGCTTTCCACCGGGCTCACGGTGCGTCCATAGATGTCACACGGGGCGCGATCGTCCTTTTCCGCCGCGGGATCCATCGGCGGAGGTGACTCCCCGGCCAGGCGGGTGTACCCGCACGGCAGCGGCACCCGCTGCGTGGCTACGATGGGCCAGCCCCGCAGCAAAAGCGCTGCCTCTGCCGAACCTCGGGAAGGCCATGCTGAACAAGTACGCGCGTGCATTCTTCACGCGTGTTCTCACGCCGTTCGCCGCTTTTCTGCTGCGCCGGGGGGTCAGCCCAGACACGGTGACGCTCCTGGGCACGCTGGGGGTCATGGCGGGCGCCCTGATCTTCTATCCGCAGGGCGAATTCTTCTGGGGCACGGTCGTCATCACGCTGTTCGTGTTCTCCGATCTCGTCGACGGCAATATGGCCCGGCAGTCCGGCGTCTCCAGCCGCTGGGGCGCCTTCCTCGACTCCACCCTCGACCGGGTCGCCGACGCGGCCGTCTTCAGCGGCATCGCGCTCTGGTACGCGGGCGGCGGCAACAGCGTCATGATGTGCGCCGTGACCCTGTTCTGCCTGGCCAGCGGCCAGGTGGTGTCGTACACGAAGGCGCGCGGGGAGTCGATCGGGCTGCCGGTCAATGTCAACGGGCTGATCGAGCGGGCCGAGCGGCTGGTGATCACGCTGGTGCTCGCCGGGCTCTCCGGATTCGACAAGTTCGGCGTCCCGTACATCGAGGTGCTGCTGCCGATCGCGCTGTGGATCGTCGCCGTGGGCAGCCTCATTACCCTGGGACAGCGGGTCGTCACCGTGCGGCGGGAGTCCGCCGAGGCCGACGCCGCCGAAGGGGGAGGGGCCGCGGTATGAAGGAACGCCTCACCGACGGGCTCTACGGCGCCGGCTGGGCCGGCGTGAAGAAGCTCCCGGAGCCCGCCGCGCGGGCGCTCGGCCGGCAAATCGCCGACGCCGCCTTCCGGCGCGGCGGCAAGGGCGTCCGCAGACTGCGCTCGAACCTCGCCCGGGTCCGCCCGGACGCCACCGCACCCGAGCTCGCCGAGCTGACCCGCGCCGGGATGCGCTCGTACCTGCGCTACTGGATGGAGTCCTTCCGCCTCCCCGCCTGGCCCAAGGACCGCATCCGCACCGGCTTCGAGCCCAAGGACGTACACCTCCTGGAGGAGGGCCTGGCCTCCGGCCGCGGCATAGTGCTCGCGCTGCCGCACATGGGCAACTGGGACCTCGCCGGCGCCTGGGTGACCACCAAGCTCGGCGTCCCCTTCACCACCGTCCAGGAGCGGCTCAAGCCCGAGACGCTCTACGACCGCTTCGTGGCGTACCGCGAATCCCTCGGCATGGAGGTGCTGCCGCACACCGGCGGCCGCGCCTTCGGCACCCTCGCCAAGCGGCTGCGGGACGGCGGCCTGGTGTGCCTGGTCGCGGACCGCGACCTGTCGGCGTCGGGCGTCGAGGTCGACTTCTTCGGCGCTACGGCACGGATGCCGGCGGGGCCCGCGATGCTCGCGCAGCAGACCGGCGCGCTGCTGCTGCCGGTGACGCTCTGGTACGACGACTCGCCGGTGCTGCAGGGCCGCGTGCATCAACCCGTGGAGGTGCCGGAGACCGGCAGCCGCGTGGAGAAGACCAAGGTCATGACGCAGGCCATGGCGGACGACTTCGCGTCCGGCATCCGCGACCACCCCGAGGACTGGCACATGCTCCAGCGCTTCTGGCTCGACGACCTGGAGCCCGCCCACCGCGAGGCGCTGAGGGAGCCGCGGTGAGGGTCGGGATCGTCTGCCCGTACTCCTGGGACGTGCCGGGCGGCGTCCAGTTCCACGTCCGCGACCTGGCCGAATGGCTGATCGAGGCCGGGCACGAGGTCTCGGTCCTCGCGCCCGCCGACGACGAGACGGTGCTGCCGCCGTACGTGGTCTCGGCGGGCCGCGCGGTCCCCGTCCCGTACAACGGCTCGGTCGCCCGCATCAACTTCGGCTTCCTGTCGGCCGCGCGGGTGCGGCGCTGGCTGCACGAGTGGGACTTCGACATCCTGCACATCCACGAACCGGCCACCCCGTCGCTCGCCCTGCTGGCGTGCTGGGCGGCGCAGGGCCCGATCGTCGGCACGTTCCACACCTCGAACCCGCGCTCCAAGACGATGATCGCGGCGTACGGCATCCTGCAGTCCGCGCTGGAGAAGATCAGCGCCCGGATAGCGGTCAGCGAGTACGCCCGCCGGACCCTGGTCGAGCACCTCGGCGGCGACGCGGTCGTCATCCCGAACGGCGTCGACGTCGGCTTCTTCGACGACGCCGAGCCGAAGCCCGAGTGGCAGGGCGGCACGATCGGCTTCATCGGCCGCATCGATGAGCCGCGCAAGGGGCTGCCGGTGCTGATGGCGGCGCTGCCGCGGATCCTGGAGGCCCTGCCGGAGACGCGGCTGCTGGTCGCGGGGCGCGGCGACGAGGAGGAGGCGGTGGCGGGGCTGCCGCCCGAGATGCGCTCGCGCGTCGAATTCCTCGGGATGGTGAGCGACGAGGACAAGGCGCGGCTGCTGGCCAGCGTGGATGTGTACGTGGCGCCGAACACGGGGGGCGAGTCCTTCGGGATCATCCTCGTCGAGGCGATGTCGGCGGGCGCGCCGGTGCTGGCGTCGGACCTGGATGCCTTCGCGCAGGTGCTGGACGGGGGCGAGGCGGGCGAGCTCTTCGCGAACGAGGACGCCGAGGCGCTGGCTGAGAAGGCCGTCGCGCTGCTCGGCGACCCCGCGCGGCGGGACGAGCTGCGCGAGCGGGGCAGCCGGCATGTGCAGCGCTTCGACTGGTCGACGGTCGGGGCCGACATCCTCGCGGTGTACGAGACGGTGACCGCGGGCGCGACGTCGGCGGTCGCCGAGGACGAGGGCTCGTCGGGCCGGTGGATGACACGCTTCGGGCTGGCGCGGGACCAGGCGGGACGGGACTAGTCCGCCCGGGTGCGCGACGGTTGGGCAGGGCGTAACCGCTAGCCTTTGGCGACGTGACCACCCTCATCACCATCGCGGCCGTACTAGCCGTCGTCGGCATCTACCTCAGCTGGACCGCCGGGCGGCTCGACCGGCTGCACGCGCGCATCGACGCGGCTAAGGCGGCCCTGGACGCGCAGCTGGTGCGCCGGGCGTCAGTGGCGCAGGAGCTGGCCACCAGCGGGCTGCTCGACCCGGCGGCGTCCATCGTCGTCTACCAGGCCGCGCACTACGCCAGACAGGCCGAGACCGACCAGCGCGAGGTCGCCGAAAGCGAGCTCAGCCAGGCGCTGCGCGCCGTATTCGAGCAGCCGCAGCAGGTGGAGGCGGTACGGGACGCGCCCGGCGGCGAGGAGGCGATCACGGAGCTGGCGGCGGCGGCGCGGAAGGTGCCGATGGCGCGGCGGTTCCACAATGACGCGGTGCGGGCGGCGCGGGCGCTGCGGCGGCACAAGAAGGTGCGGCTGTTCCGGCTGGCGGGGTACGCGCCGTTTCCGCTGGCCTTCGAGATGGACGACGAGCCGCCGGCGGCGCTGATGGAGCGGGCGGCGGCGCGGTGAGAGGGCTGGGTTCGTCGCGGTGAGCGGGCGGGCGCCGCGGCGAGCACGCCACGGCTTCGCGATTGGCTCTTTCCCCGGCGGGGCGGGCTGCGCTTCGCTTGGTGTGGCGTAGGGCGCCCGACCTGCGGTCGGAGTCCCGTCCGAACGCGCCTACGATAGATACATCGCTTTATCCGTCACCGTAGTGAGGTCACACCGTGTCCACCGAGAACCAGTCCCCGACCCCTGAGACCGGCACCGCCCGCGTGAAGCGCGGCATGGCCGAGCAGCTCAAGGGCGGCGTGATCATGGACGTCGTCACGCCCGACCAGGCGAAGATCGCCGAGGACGCGGGTGCGGTCGCGGTGATGGCGCTCGAGCGCGTCCCCGCCGACATCCGCAAGGACGGCGGCGTCGCCCGGATGTCCGACCCGGACATGATCGAGGGCATCATCGAGGCCGTCTCCATCCCGGTCATGGCGAAGTCCCGCATTGGCCACTTCGTCGAGGCCCAGGTCCTGCAGTCCCTCGGCGTCGACTACATCGACGAGTCCGAGGTGCTGACCCCGGCCGACGAGGTCAACCACTCCGACAAGTTCGCCTTCACCACGCCGTTCGTGTGCGGCGCGACGAATCTCGGTGAGGCGCTGCGGCGCATCGCCGAGGGCGCGGCGATGATCCGCTCGAAGGGCGAGGCCGGCACCGGCAACGTCGTCGAGGCCGTCCGCCACCTGCGCCAGATCAAGGGCGACATCGCGAAGCTGCGCGGTTACGACAACCACGAGCTGTACGCCGCGGCGAAGGAGCTGCGCGCTCCGTACGAGCTGGTCGCGGAGGTCGCTCGGCTCGGCAAGCTGCCGGTCGTGCTCTTCTCCGCGGGCGGCGTGGCCACCCCGGCGGACGCCGCGCTGATGCGCCAGCTCGGCGCCGAGGGCGTCTTCGTGGGCTCCGGCATCTTCAAGTCCGGCGACCCGGCGAAGCGCGCTGCCGCGATCGTGAAGGCGACGACCTTCTTCGATGACCCGAAGATCGTGGCGGATGCGTCGCGGAATCTCGGCGAGGCGATGGTCGGCATCAACATCGACACGCTGTCGGAGACGGAGAAGTACGCTGGCCGCGGCTGGTGATTCCCGCTAGAGGCTGATCCGCTCCGCAGGCCCCTGCACCGGGGGCTCCGCCCCCGGACCCCCGCATCGGCGCTCCGCGCCTCGTCCTCAGACGCCGGACGGGCTGGAATTGGCGCTCCGCGCCAACCCAGCCGCTCTCAAGCCCAGCCGCTCTCAAGCCCGGCCGGCGCTTGAGGCCGAGGCGCGCAGCGCCAATAACAGCCCGTCCGGCGTTTGAGGACGAGCGCCGCCAGGCGCGATCCGCGCGTAGCGCGGAAAACCCGAAGCAGCACGAGAGGTACACCTTGTCCGCACCCCGCATCGGCGTCCTCGCCCTCCAGGGCGACGTCCGCGAGCACCTCGCCGCCCTCACCGAGGCCGGCGCGGAAGCGACGAGTGTCCGGCGCCCCGAGGAGCTCGCGGCCGTCGACGGCCTGGTCATCCCGGGTGGCGAGTCCACCACGATGTCCAAGCTCGCGCACATCTTCGGCCTGATGCAGCCCCTCCGCGAGCGCATCCACGCCGGCCTCCCGGCGTACGGCTCCTGCGCCGGCATGATCATGCTCGCCGACAAGATCCTCGACCCCCGCTCCGGGCAGGAGACCATCGGCGGCATCGACATGATCGTGCGGCGCAACGCCTTCGGCCGCCAGAACGAGTCCTTCGAAGCCGCCATCGACGTCGACGGCATCGAGGGCGGCCCGGTCGAGGGCGTCTTCATCCGCGCTCCGTGGGTGGAGTCGGTCGGCGCGAGCGCCCAGGTGCTGGCGGCCGTCGACGGGCACCCCGTCGCCGTACGGCAGGGGAGCCTGCTCGCCACCTCCTTCCACCCCGAGCTGACGGGGGACCACCGGGTCCACGAGCTGTTCGTCGCGATGGTGCGCGACGGACAGTGACGGGATCCCGGTAGGATCGCGTCATTCAGTCAGGACCCTTTACGCGTCGTTGAATGGAGCACTGCCGTGTCCGGCCACTCAAAGTGGGCAACCACCAAGCACAAGAAGGCCGTGATCGATGCCAAGCGAGGCAAGCTCTTCGCCAAGCTGATCAAGAACATCGAGGTCGCCGCCCGAACCGGGGGCGCCGATCCTGACGGCAATCCCACCCTCTTCGACGCCATCCAGAAGGCCAAGAAGTCGTCGGTCCCGAACAAGAACATCGACTCCGCCGTCAAGCGCGGCGCGGGCCTCGAGGCCGGCGGCGCCGACTACGAGACGATCATGTACGAGGGCTACGGCCCCAACGGCGTCGCCGTCCTGATCGAGTGCCTGACGGACAACCGCAACCGCGCCGCCTCCGACGTCCGCGTCGCCATGACCCGTAACGGCGGCTCGATGGCCGACCCGGGCTCGGTGTCGTACCTCTTCAATCGCAAGGGCGTCGTGATCGTCCCGAAGGGCGAGCTGGACGAGGACGACGTCCTCGGCGCCGTCCTCGACGCGGGCGCCGAGGAGGTCAATGACCTCGGCGAGTCCTTCGAGGTGCTCAGCGAGGCCACCGACCTGGTCGCGGTGCGCACCGCCCTGGTCGACGCCGGGATCGACTATGACTCCGCCGACGCCAACTTCGTCCCCACCATGCAGGTGGAGCTGGACGAGGAGGGCGCGAAGAAGATCTTCAAGCTGATCGACGCGCTGGAGGACAGCGACGACGTGCAGAACGTCTTCGCCAACTTCGACGTCTCGGACGAGGTCATGGAGAAGGTCGACGCGTAAACCCTCGCGGGCAGGCACCGCCCCGCTTCACCGCCGTTGTCGGTGCGAGCCGATAACCTGCACTGACGTACGACGGTGAAGGGGGAGTGGCGGTGCGCGTGCTCGGGGTTGACCCGGGGTTGACCCGGTGCGGTGTGGGTGTCGTGGAGGGCACGGCGGGCCGGCCGCTGAAGATGGCCGGCGTCGGCGTCGTCCGTACGCCCGCGGACGCCGACATCGCCGAGCGGCTGCTGCTCATCGAGCAAGGGCTCGAAGCATGGCTCGACGAGCACCGCCCCGACGTCGTCGCCGTCGAGCGCGTCTTCAGCCAGCACAATGTGGCCACCGTCATGGGCACCGCCCAGGCCAGCGCGGTCGCGATGCTGTGCGCCGCCCGCCGCGGGCTGCCGGTCGCGCTGCATACCCCCAGCGAGGTCAAGGCCGCCGTCACCGGCTCCGGCCGGGCCGAGAAGGCCCAGGTCGGCGCCATGGTGCAGCGGCTGCTGCGGCTCGCCGCGCCGCCGAAGCCCGCCGACGCGGCGGACGCCCTCGCCCTCGCCATCTGCCACATCTGGCGCGCCCCCGCCCAGGACCGGCTGCGCCAGGCCGCCCGGCTCCAGAAAGGCTCCGTCCGTTGATCGCCTTCGTCAGCGGCCCCGTGGCCGCCATCGCCCCCGACCAGGCCGTGCTCGAGGTCGGCGGCGTGGGCATGGCCGTCCAGTGCACGCCGAACACCATCTCCACCCTCCGCATCGGCCAGGAGGCCAAGCTCGCCACCTCCCTTGTCGTACGGGAAGACTCCCTCACCCTCTACGGCTTCGTGGACGACGACGAGCGGCAGGTCTTCGAGCTGCTGCAGACCGCGAGCGGGGTCGGCCCGCGGCTGGCCCAGGCGATGCTGGCGGTGCACTCACCCGACAATCTGCGGCTGGCCGTATCCACCGGCGACGAGAAGGCGCTGACCGCCGTCCCCGGCATCGGAAAGAAGGGCGCCCAGAAGCTGCTGCTGGAGCTCAAGGACCGCCTCGGCGAGCCGCTCGGCACGGGCGCGCATGTGGTGCGCCAGGGCGCCGCAGCCCCGGCCCCCGGCTGGCGCGAGCAGCTGCACGCCGCCCTGACCGGCCTCGGCTACGCCCCACGCGACGCGGAGACCGCCGTCGAGGCGGTGGCTCCCCAGGCCGAGGGGACTGACCCGCATGTGGGCACGCTGCTGAAGGCCGCCCTCCAGACGTTGAACCGCGCCCGATGACCGCCACCCGCGAGCGAAAGGGCCAGGCGCCTCACCCCCGCGCACTTGCCGCACAGTTCAGCGGGCGGGCAGGTGGGCACGACCCGCAACCCTGCACCCGAGGTGAGGCGACAGCATGACCGGCGACGAATCCCGCCTCGTAGAGGCCGGCGCGACCGTCGAGGACGATGCCGTCGAAGCCGCCCTTCGCCCCAAGTCGCTGGACGAGTTCATCGGCCAGCATCGCGTACGGGAGCAGCTCGACCTCGTCCTCAAGGCCGCCCGCCAGCGCGCGGCCACGGCCGATCACATCCTGCTCTCCGGCGCCCCCGGCCTCGGCAAGACCACCCTCGCGATGATCGTTGCGGCCGAAATGGCGGCGCCGATCCGGATCACCTCAGGACCGGCCATCCAGCACGCCGGCGACCTCGCCGCGATCCTCTCCTCCCTCCAGGAGGGCGAGGTCCTCTTCCTCGACGAGATCCACCGGATGTCCCGGCCCGCCGAGGAAATGCTGTACATGGCGATGGAGGACTTCCGGGTCGACGTGATCGTCGGCAAGGGCCCCGGCGCCACCGCCATCCCCCTGGAGCTCCCGCCCTTCACCCTCGTCGGGGCCACGACCCGCGCCGGCCTGCTCCCCCCGCCCCTCCGCGACCGCTTCGGCTTCACCGCCCACATGGACTTCTACGAGTCCGGCGACCTGGAGCTGGTCGTCCACCGCTCCGCGGGCCTGCTCGACGTGACCGTCGACCCCGCGGGCGCCGCCGAGATCGCCGGCCGCTCCCGCGGCACCCCGCGGATCGCCAACCGCCTGTTGCGCCGCGTCCGCGACTATGCGCAGGTCCGGGCCGACGGCGACGTGACCAGCGACATCGCCTCCAAGGCCCTGGATGTGTACGAGGTGGACGCCCGCGGCCTCGACCGCCTCGACCGCGCCGTCCTCGGTGCGCTGCTCAAGCTCTTCGGCGGCGGCCCCGTCGGCCTCGGCACCCTCTCGGTCGCCGTGGGCGAGGAGCGCGAGACCGTCGAGGAGGTCGCCGAGCCCTTTCTCGTACGGGAAGGGCTGCTCGCGCGGACGCCGCGCGGGCGGGTCGCGACCCCGGCGGCGTGGGCGCATCTCGGGCTCGTACCGCCGCAGTCTCACGGTGTGCAGCAGGCCATGTTCGACGAGTAACGAGAACGAGTGACGGGAAAGGGGCGCTGAGCAGCGCCGGAAAGCCGGTCCGGCGCGGGGACTCGCCCCCGCAGGAACGGTAATGCCATGCTGGTCGTTGTCCATCAGACGCGGACTCGCTTAGACTCCGCCGACGCCATCCGCTCATTCGGACGGCACCAGCCCGCAGCACACCCCCAATACCAGGCCGCTGACGACGCGGTCACGCGAAGGAAATTCCGGACACCGTGGATATCGTGACTCTCCTGCCGTTCATCGTGCTCATCGGGGCCATGTTCCTGATGACGCGGTCGGCGAAGAACAAGCAGCGCCAGGCCTCGCAGATGCGGGAATCGATGCAGCCGGGCTCCGGCGTGCGGACCATCGGCGGCATGTATGCCGTGGTCAAGGAGGTCCAGGACGAGGCGGTGACCCTTGAGGTCGCCCCCGGCGTGCACGCCATTTATGCGAAGAACTCCATCGGTGCCGTCCTCGACGACGCGGAGTACAACCGCATCGTGCACGGCGCCGCGCCGGAGACCGAGGTCTCCGCGCCGGACGACGCCTCCAGCCTGACCGACCCGGTGGACGAGCCCGCCGAGGAGACCGACGCCGACGAGAGCGTCGACCTCGACAAGCGCTCCGCGGACGCCGACGCCGACGACGCCGCGCAGGATGCCGACGCGCAGGACGGCAAGAAGGACGGCGGCTCCGCCGCGAAGTAGCCAAAGAGCCTCACCCGTGGCCCGGGCGCCTCATCCCGGGCCTTGGGGCGGTTAGGCTGCATAAGGCACGTCCTCGCCGACGGCACAACTTCGCGTGCGCGCAGTGGGCAGCTCCCCGGCGTGCGTCTGGACAGGAGAATCGAGAAGGTGGCAGCACCGAACAGGGGTCAGAAGAGGGCCCGGGCAGCACAGGGCAGGCCGGGCCGGACGCTGGTCTTCATGCTCATCGCCTTGGTCGCGCTGACCGGGGGAATCTTCTTTGCCCCGAAGCAGACGCCGCGCCTCGGCATCGACCTCGCCGGCGGCACCAGCATCACGCTGGAGGCGAAGGAGCTCGCCGGTAAAAAGGGCGCGATCAACAAGAAGAACATGGACACGGCGGTCGGGATCATCGAGCGCCGCGTCAATGGTCTTGGCGTCTCCGAGGCCGAGGTCCAGACGCAGGGCGACCGGCACATCATCGTCAACATCCCCAAGGGCACCAACCAGAAGACGGCGCGCGAGCAGGTCGGCACGACCGCGCAGCTGTACTTCCGCCCGGTGCTGACGGTGGCGGACGCGGCCGCGCAGAAGCAGCCGGAGAAGAAGCCGGACCCGACGCCCAGCGCGTCGAGCAGCGGCAAGGGCGACGACAAGAAGTCGCCGAGCCCCTCCGACAGTGCCACCAAGCAGGGCCGTGCGCTCAGCGAGGGCCTGAAGCAGGCCGACGCCCAGGACGACCCGTCCAAGACGCCCAAGCCCGGCTCCTCCGACGCCAAGAAGCAGCAGGAGCAGCTGGAGGAGCAGCTCAAGCAGCAGCAACAGCAGCAGCAGCCGCCCGGTGTCCCCGCCGACGTGGCGAAGAAGCTCGAGAAGCTGGACTGCACCAGCCAGGAAGCGCGCTCGAAGGCCAGCCAGGACGTGGCCTCCTCGAAGACGACCGACACCGTCGTCGCCTGTGACGAGAAGGGCCAGGCCAAGTACGCGCTCGGCCCCGTCAAGGTCGAGGGTGTCGACATCAAGAAGGCGCAGGCCACCTTCGACCAGCAGAGCGGTTCCGGCTGGATCGTTGAGATGCAGTTCAACGACAAGGGCACCAGCAAGTTCACCAAGGTCACCACCGAGCTGTCGAAGCAGCAGCAGCCGATGAACCAGTTCGCCATCGAGCTCGACGGCGAGGTCATCTCGGCCCCCTCGGTGAGCAACCCGATCCCCGGCGGCAACGCCCAGATCTCCGGCAGCTTCACCCAGGAGTCCGCCGACTCGCTGGCCAACGTGCTCTCCTACGGCGCCCTGCCGCTGTCCTTCGAGGAAGCCTCGGTCGACACGGTCTCCGCGGCCCTCGGCTCCGACCAGCTGCACGCCGGCCTCATCGCCGGCGCCATCGGCCTGGCGCTCGTGGTCATCTACCTGGTCGCGTACTACCGCGGTCTGGCGCTCGTCGCCATCGCCTCGCTGATCGTCTCCGCGATCCTCACGTACACGCTGATGACGCTGCTCGGCCCGGCCATCGGCTTCGCGCTGAACCTGCCGGCGGTCTGTGGCGCCATCGTCGCGATCGGCATCACCACCGACTCGTTCATCGTGTACTTCGAACGCATCCGAGATGAGCTACGGCATGGCCGTACGCTCCGGCCATCGGTGGAACGCGCCTGGCCACGCGCCCGGCGCACCATCCTTGTCGCCGACTTCGTGTCGTTCCTGGCGGCCGCGGTGCTCTTCGCCGTGACCGTCGGCAAGGTGCAGGGCTTCGCCTTCACGCTGGGCCTCACCACCATCCTCGACGTCGTGGTGGTCTTCCTCTTCACGAAGCCGCTGATGACGCTGCTGGCCCGGCGCCCGTTCTTCGCGGACGGCCATCCCTGGTCCGGACTCGATCCGAAACGTCTGGGGATCAATCCACCGCTCCGCCGCCGCGGCAGGCGTTCCGCGCCGGGCACCGGCCCCATCGACCCGAAGGAGGCGTGAGATGTCGAAGCTCGGTCACATCGGCGCCAGGCTGCACCGCGGCGAGATCGGTTACGACTTCGTCGGCAAGCGGTTCCTCTGGTACGGCGTCTCCATCCTGATCACCATCGTCGCCATCGCCGGCTTCCTGGTGCGCGGGCTCAACATGGGCATCGAATTCGAGGGCGGCGCGGTCTTCACCACGCCGAAGACGAGCGTCACGGTCACCCAGGCCCAGGACACCGCCGAGAAGGTCTCCGGCCACACCGCCATCGTCCAGGGGCTCAGCGGCGACAAGCTGCGGGTCCAGGTCAGCGGCGTGGAGACCGGCCAGTCCGACAAGGTCCGCGAGGCCCTTGCCGAGCAGGTCGGCGTCTCCACCGACAAGATCGACGCGCAGCTGGTCGGGCCGAGCTGGGGTGAGCAGATCGCCAACAAGGCCTGGCAGGGTCTATGGATCTTCATGGTCCTAGTGGTGATCTATCTGGCCATCGCCTTCGAGTGGCGGATGGCGGTCGCCGCGCTGATCGCGCTGATCCATGACCTGACGATCACGGTCGGCGTCTACGCACTGGTCGGCTTCGAGGTCACGCCGGGCACGGTGATCGGTCTGCTGACCATTCTCGGTTATTCGCTGTACGACACGGTGGTGGTCTTCGACGGTCTGAAGGAGACCTCGAAGGACTTCACCAAGCAGACCAAGTTTAACTACCGCGAGCTGGCGAACCGCTCGCTCAACGGCACGCTGGTGCGATCCATCAACACCTCGGTGGTCGCGCTGCTGCCGGTCGCCGGGCTGCTGTTCATCGGCGGCGGCGTGCTGGGCGGCGGCATGCTCAACGACATCGCCCTGTCGCTGTTCGTCGGCCTCGCGGCCGGTGCGTACTCCTCGATCTTCATCGCCACTCCGCTGGTCGTGGACCTCAAGGAGCGGGAGCCGGAGATCAGGGCGCACACGAAGCGGGTCGCTGCGCGGCGGGCGGCGGATGCGCGGTCGGGTCGTACGGAGGAGGACGACGAGCCGCAGGACGTCGTGCCGGACGACGAGGACGAGGACGACGGTGCGGAGCCGGCTGCCGCCGGGGGTGTGGTCGGACAGCGGGTTCGTACGACTGGGCCGCGGCGGCAGCCGCCGTCGCGAAGCCGTGGTCGGGGGCGGCCGTCGGGTAAGCGGCGCTGAGCGTCGGCTGCTGCCGGGTTGCGCGGTGCTTGGCGTCGGCCGCCGCCGGTTTGCGTTGACAGGCTGTACCCACCCGCCCGCCCGTTGCTGTGTGCAGCAACGGGCGGGCGGGTGGGATTTTTTGCGTACGACGCGGCCGCGCCTTGGGCGCCTAGGCCAACCGACGGGGTGCCGCGCCTTGGGCGCCTAGGCCAACCGACGCGGTGCCGTACCTTGGGCGCCAAGGTGAACCGACGGGGTGCCGGTCCTTGGGCGCCGGGGCCAGCGGCGGGGGCCGCACCATGAGTGGCGGGGTCAACGGTGTCGGGCTTCTCTTGGCGTAGGGTCAGGGGACATGCCGAGCTCTCCCGTCACCTGTCCCTGTGGTTCCGGTTCCGCGTACTCGGAGTGCTGCGGTCGGTATCACTCCGGCGCCTCCGCCGCGCCGACCGCCGAGGCGCTGATGCGCTCGCGCTATGCGGCCTTCGCCCAGCGCGACGCGGCGTATCTGCTGCGCACCTGGCATCCGCAGACCCGGCCGCCGCGCGTCGACTTCGACGGCGGGCTGACCTGGACCGGGCTGCAGATCCTCGGCACCGCCGAGGGCAGCCCCTTCCACCGGACCGGCACCGTCACCTTCGCCGCCCGCTACCGCCGCACCGGCGACGGCACCGGCGAGATGCGCGAACGCAGCCGCTTCGCGCGGCATGAGGGCGCGTGGGTGTACGTGGACGGGGACGTGTCGCGCTCCTGAGCGGCGCCTCCCGTCCCTGCCGCAGTCACGCGGCGCCCGTCCCTGCCGCAGTCGCGCAGCCCCCGTCCCTCCCGCAGCCTCAGGCGGCCGCGGCCGCCGTGCGCAGCGGGGTCAGCGCCCGCGACCACGCGAGCAGCTCGTCGACCAGCCCGTGCACCTCCGCGACGTGCAGTTCCTGCGGCTTGAACTCGCTCATGTCGACAAAGTCCTCGCGGAGCGTCAGCGCCACCTGCGAGCCGATGTCCGCCATCCGCAGGAAGCCTGCCTGCGCGCGCAGGTCCTTTACGGCCATGACGGCGCCGTGGACCCCGTAGCCGACGTACCCGACGGCCTTGCCCGACCACTCGCCGTGGAGGTAGTCGATGGCGTTCGTCAGCGACGCCGGAGGGCTGAAGTTGTACTCGGGCGTGACGAACACAAAGGCGTCGCAGGCGCCGACCCGCTCCGCCCAGCGGACGGTGTGCGGATTGCTCCCCGGGACCGCCGCCGCGGGCACCGGCTCGTCGAGGATCGGCAGCTCGAAGTCGAGCAGGTCCAGGATTTCGAACTCGGCGTCCGGTCCCGCGTGCGCCGCGGCGAGGTCCCGTACCCAGGTGGCCACCTGCTCGCCGTTCCTGCCGGGGCGGGTGCTGCCGATGATGATGCCGACCTTGGTGGTCATGCTGTGCGTCTCCCTCGATGGGCGTCTTGCTGGCACCTCCGACGGTAGACAGCTCCGTACGAGACGATCCATGCATCACGATCTCAATTTTTGCAGCGATCGTCTCGCCCTGTTCGCTCGTACGAGACTCGCCTACGCTTGTCGCCATGGACGTCCTCAGCAGCGTGATCAACGGCATGCGCACCGGCCGCCCGGTGACGTACCGCGTGGAGTGTTACGCGCCCTGGGGCCGCCGCTTCCCCCGCCAGCCCGGCGTGAGCCTGCATGTCCTGCTGCGCGGCAGCTGCACGCTGCTGCCCGCGGACGGGGGCGAGCCGATGGCCCTGGAGATGGGCGATGTGGCGCTGCTGCCGCACGGCCACGCGCATTCGATGGCGCACTCGCCGGGCGCCCCGCTGGAGGCGGAGGAGTGCGTGCTGTCCAGGGAGCGCGGCACGCCGGACGGGCGGTCCGTCGTCCTCGGCCACCCCGACGGGGGCGGCGAGCCGGCCGCCGAGCTGCTGTGCGGCGTCTATCCGCTGGAGCAGTGCAACCGGCACCCCGCCCTCGACCAGCTGCCGGAGTCCATCCACCTGCGCGCCCGCCTCGGCCAGCACCCCGGGCTGCGGGCCGCCGTCGACATGCTCGCGGCCGAGCTGGGGGAGCCGCAGATCGGCGGGGACGCGCTGCGCTCCTCGCTCTTCGACGCCGTGCTGATGTACAGCCTCCGCGCCTGGTACGACGAGTCCTGCACCGGGCACACCGGCTGGGGCGACGTCCTCACCGACCCCGTGGTCGGACGCTCCCTGGAGGCGATGCACACCCACCCGGAGCGGCCCTGGACGATCGAGTCGCTCGGCGCCCATGTGGGCCTGTCCCGGGCGGCGTTCGCGCGCCGCTTCGCCGGGCTGGTGGGCCAGCCGCCGCTGGCGTACCTCACCTGGTGGCGGATGTCCCTCGCCGCCCGGTTGCTGCGCGACACGGACACCGCTGTCGCGGAGGTGGCGCAACGGGTCGGCTATTCCTCGGAGTTCGCCTTCGCGGGCGCCTTCAAGCGCGAGTACCAGACGACCCCGGCGCGCTATCGGAAGCGAGAGGCCGCGGAGTCGCTGACCGCGTCCTGAGGTTCCGCGGGGGTTGCGTTCTATGACGGCTGTCATGATACTGAGAACTATGACAGCCGTCATAAGTGAACCCGCGGCCCGCCCGGCCGCCGCACCCTGGCGTGTCGAAGCCGCCCGCCCGGCGGATGGGCCCGCCCTCGACGCCCTCTTCGCCGCCTGTTCGCCGGAGACCGTGTGGCGGCGCTTCTTCGCCCCGTATCCGGCGCTGCCTGGCGCCTATCGTGCGGGCGTGCTCGCTGGGGATCCGTACGAACACGACGCCGTCGTCGCCCGGCTGCGGGGCGGGCTCGTGGGCGTGGCCAGCCTGGTCCGCGACCGTCGCGCCGACGATCCGTACACGGCTGAGCTCGGCGTCCTTGTCCCCGACGACTGGCAGCGGTGCGGCGTGGGCCGGGCGCTGGTCGAGGCGCTCCTCGACCGGGCCCGCCGGCGCGGCGTGCGGCGGGTCGTCGCCGCGGTGCTCCCCGGCAGGTCGGACCTGCTTCGCAGCCTCTCCCGGCGGGTGGAACTCGACCACGCCGTCCGCGACTCCGACGGGCTGACCGGCGTCTATAAGCTGTGAGGCAGCGGGCAGAAGCGGAGGTCGGTGGATGGCGAAGCGGGAGCGCGGGCCGCGCGAGCGCATGGTGATGAGCGCGGCCGAGCTGATCCGGCGCGACGGGGTGAGTGCCACGGGCGTACGGGACGTGGTCGCACACGCGGGTGCGCCGCGCGGCTCGGTGCAGCACTACTTTCCCGGCGGCAAGGTGCAGTTGGTCAACGAGGCCGTGGAGTGGGTCGGCGGGTTCACCGCCCGGCGGATCGTCCGGCAGGTCGAGGCGATGGAGCGGCCGACGCCCGGCGCGCTCTTCACGGCGATGACGGACAAGTGGGCCCAGGATCTGACCACCTCGGACTTCGCCGGCGGCTGCACCATCGCCGCGGCCACCGTGGACTCGGCGGAGTCGACCGAGTCGACCCGGCAGGCCGCGGCCGCCGCCTTCGCCGCCTGGAACCGCCCCCTCGCCGCGGCCCTCGCCGGCATGGGCGTGCCGGAGGCGCGGGCGGAGGGGCTCGCCATCCTCATGCTCAGCACCCTGGAGGGCGCGCTGCTCATCGCCCGCGCCGAGCGGGACGTACGCGCCCTGACCACCGCGGGGCGCGAACTCGCCCCGCTGCTGGACGCCGCAGCGGGCTGAGCCCCCGCCCTCAGACCCGGTCCGCCGCGATCAGCAGATACTGGAAGCTGCCGCCGCGGAACGCCGCCAGGAACGTCTCCTCGATCCCCGTCGCCACCGGCGACTTGGCGCGCAGTTCCCAGTACGGGATCGCCGCCTCCGTCAGGTCGATCACCTGGACCGGGACCAGCCGGTGCGCGGCCAGCTCGCGGAAGTACTGGGCGCGCGGGTGGACGGCGCAGATGTAGTGCGCGTTGATCTCGCTGACCTCGCGGGACGGCAGCCCGTACGCGTCGTTGTAGCAGCCCGTCACGCACACGTACCGGCCGCCGCGCATCAGCAGCCGCGACACCTCCGCGAAGAGCAGGGACAGCTCCACGTACATCGTCGACTCGTTGTTCCACGCCGCCCGGAAGGCCCCCGAGGGGAAGCCCGTACCCAGCATGTCGCGCAGATGGAAGCCGACTTGCCCGCTGACGCCGCGCTGCTCCGCCATCTCGGTGGCGAAGGCGGCCTGCGCCTCGGAGATGGTCACCCCGTCGACGCGGCAGCCGAAGCGCTCGTGCGCCATGAACGACGTGCCGCCGCGCCCGCAGCCGGCGTCCAGCAGCCGGTCGCCGGGCCCCGGTTGGCCCAGCCG
The DNA here is from genome assembly GCF_048572725.1 of Streptomyces boninensis. Lineage (NCBI taxonomy): Bacteria > Bacillati > Actinomycetota > Actinomycetes > Kitasatosporales > Streptomycetaceae > Streptomyces > Streptomyces boninensis. Next base: position 1,314,168 of record NZ_CP183837.1, on the reverse strand, counting down.
GTCGAGGAGAAAGCCCGCCTGCGCCGACTCCAGGCGGTGCAGCTCCTCGATGATCCGGGTCTCGCGCGTCTCCTCGGGGCCTTCGAGGACGGTCATGTCGGCCGTGCCGAGGCCGTAGTGGTGGTGGTACGTGCCGTCCACCTCGCCGAGGCGCAGGTTCACGGGGTCCTTCTCGTGGTTCCAGTAGTCGGCGACGGAATGCTGGTACGGGCTGGGAAGCAGGGGATCTGCGGCCGTCATGGCGGTCTCCTTCCGGGGCGACGGGCGGCCTTACGTCCGGTAGCGCGGGCTGGTGGCGTGCCAGTGCTTGCAGCCGCCCATCCAGGCCCACACCCCGGCCAGGAAGCGGCCCAGCTCGGGCGAGCCGGCCGCGGTCAGGGCGGCCGCCTCCGCCTCGAAGCTGTGCATGATCTCGTCGTGGATCGCGGCGGTACGGTCCACGGCCTCCTGCAGGCCGCAGCCGTCCTCGGCGGCGATGAGGCGGGGGAGCGAGGTGTCCTCCTCGTCCTCCTTCGCCATCGAGTAGAGGTCGTTGAGCAGGACGCTCGCCGTGCCCGCGTACAGATAGGTGCGGCGCACCCGGGGATCGGCGAACTCGGCGGCCGGCAGCGCGTATCCGCCCACCGGGTCGGTCAGCACCATGCACGGGAAGAAGGCGTTCTCGTACCGGTGCAGCAGGTACTCCCAGACGGCCGGCGTGCGGCCCGCGGTGCGCCACTCCGCCTCCTGCCCGTACGCCACGAACATCACCGCCAGCTCGTGCCGCAGCCGCGCGACCTGCACCGGGTTCGCGTACGGCGCCAGGCCCGCCAGCGCGGAGCGCAGGGCGCGCAGCACCGGCTCGCGCTGGACGACCTCCTCGAAGCGGTGCCCGTAGCGGGCCGGGAGCCGGACCGGGTCGACCACGGCGTGGGCCAGCGCGAGCCGCGGGCCGAGCAGCGCGGGGTCGGCGTCGTCGCCCTCGTCGACCCAGTGGTCGTCCACCGACCACTCGGCGAGGCCGCAACGGGCCGCGGCCAGCAGCCGGTCGGGGTCGTCGCAGTCGGGGTGGGCCAGCATGAAGAGGTGGCCGAAGCGGTGCGACCGGAGGCGGTCGAGCCGGCCGCTGTAGATGCCGGTCGTGGCCGCCCAGGCGACCAGGCGCTCGTTGACGGCGTCGCCGAGCGCCGGGTCGTCGCGTTCGGCGTCGGGGCAGTGGAGGGGTGGGATACGGATCGGGTCCTCGGTGTGGACCCCCGGTGGCCGGAGGCCTGAGGTGCCGAGGCCGGTGGGGTGGGTGGGCGGCAGCACGTCCATCCTCAGCGTCCGATCTCCACGTCCTCAAGAATTCCCAGCGCGTCAGGGACCAGCACCGCGGCGGAGAAGTAGACGCTCACCAGATACGAGATCACGGCCTTTTCGTCAATGGCCATGAAGCGCACATTCAGGCCTGGCTGAATTTCGTCCGGAATTCCCGTCTGGTGCAGCCCGACGACACCTTCCCTTTCTTCGCCCAGCCGCATTGCGATCACCGAGCTGGTGTTTTCCGCGGTGATGGGAATCTTGTTGCACGGCAGCAGTGGCACACCCCGCCACGCCGGGACCGTACGGCCGTCGAGCTCGCTCTGCGACGGATAGATGCCGCGCGCCGTGCACTGCCGCAGGAAGGCGGCGATGGTGCGCGGGTGGGCGAGCAGCACCCGGGTCTCGCGGCGGCGGGAGATCAGCTCGTCGAAGTCGTCGGGGGTGGGCGGGCCGGAGCGCGGCAGGAGGCGCTGGCGCAGGTCGGCGTTGTGCAGCAGGCCGAACTCCGGGTTGTTGACGAGCTCGTGCTCCTGCCGCTCGCGCAGTGCCTCGACGGTGAGCCGCAGCTGCTGCTCGGTCTGGTTCATGGGCTCGTTGAACAGGTCGGCGACCCGGCTGTGGACCCGCAGGATCGTCTGCGCGACGTTCAGCTCGTACTCCCGGGGCGCCAGCTCGTAATCGGCGAAGGTCCCGGCGAGGGCCGGCTCGCCGGAGTGCCCCGAGGTCAGGGTGATCTCGGCCTCGCCCTTGCGGTTGACCGGCGGCCGGGGCGCGGCGGCGAACGCCGTCAGGTGCTCGTCGAGGGCCGGGGAACGCCTGCGCATCGCCTGGATGTCGGCCAGGGAGGCGGTGAGGACGATGCCGCGGGTGGCGGCCCTGAGCGTGTGATCCCAGGTGCCGTCGGCGTCCAGCAGCGCGTCCGCGCCGACGTGCCCGCCCTCGGCCAGCATCCCCAGGTCCGCCTCGCCCTCGTACTTGCCGGCCACGGTGCGCGTGAACCTGCCGAACGCGATCAGCACCACCTGGTCGGCGGCCTCGCCCTCCTCCGTCACCGCGTCGCCCGCCGACACCTCGCGCTGCGTGAACAGGCCCGCGAGCGCCGACAGCGCCTCCTGGTCGTCGAAGTCCCGCAGCGGCGGCAGCTCGCGCAGCTCCTGCGGGATCACCCGCACCTGCCCCGCGGTGGACTCGAACTCCACCCGGCCGTCACCCAGCGCGTGCGTGAGCCGGCGGTTCACTCGGTACGTACCGCCGCTGACCTCCACCCACGGCAGCACTTTCAGCAGCCACCGGCTGGAAATGCCCTGCATCTGCGGGACGGTCTTGGTGGTCGTGGCGAGATTCCGCGCGGCGGCGGTGGAGAGACTCTGCTGGGCGGCCGGCCGGCTTTCTCCGTCCGGAGGTATCTGTTCGGCAGGAGTAGTCATAGCGGCGAAACTAATGAAGGCAGGCTAATTCCGGCAATCGCCCGAAGGTGTGCTGAAAATGGGGCCGGTCGGCGGAATTGCGGGCCGCCGGGAAACGTGCTCCCGGCGGCCCGCGTGGGCGGCTTTCCGCCGTCCGCGGGCGGATTTCGGCCGCCCGGCAGTACGCATCCACGCGGCCGCGGCATTGTAGCCGCGCCGCGGGAACCTGGGTGCAGCTAACCGACGTGCATTTATTCGTTCGCCGCCACGATGCCTGCCGCGCGCAGCGCGTTGAGCACCTGGAGGGTCTGGTTGTCGGCACCCTGCGCGTTGGGGTGGAAGGTCGTCAGCGTCTCGTGGCCGCGGAAGCCGGTCCCGCCGTTCGCGAGCAGACCCTGGATCCACGCCGTCCAGCCCGGCGTGAACGGCTCCATCCCGGCGCCGTCCGGGAAGCGGGCGGGCAGGTAGCCCTCCAGCGCGGTGTTGAACTCGTAATGCGCGTACAGCCCGAACATCCACTTCGCGGAGAGCTCCCGGCAGACGTGGTGCGGCCTGCTGGACTCGGCGATGTCGACGTACGTGTGCCCGTGCGCCTCCGCCGACTCCCGGATGACCGAGTCCACCAGGGAGAACTGCTCCTGGATGAAGGGCATGTCGCCCTTCTTGATGGTGATGTTCTCGTCCAGCCCGCCGTCACAGGTGCCCTGCCCCGGCCCCTCCGACGGGAACAGCGTGGGGTAGCCGACGAAGAAGAACGCGGCGCGGGGGGCGCGCTCCCGTAGCAGCGGCATCATCGTCGCGAAGCCGTCGCGCAGGTCGGACTCCTTCCTGGCCAGCGTGGCCCGCCCCTCCTCGGTGCCGCGGTAGTAGTCGGTGCCCGGGCTGCCGACGGAGCTCGCGCCGAGCGCGGCACACCGGGAAACGATCTCGCCGAGGTGGAACTGGTTGCCGCCGATGCCGACGGTGGCCAGAGTGGTGCGCTCGCTCAGCGCTTCGATCTGCGGGGCGCGGGGGGCGGGGGTGAAGAGAGGTTCCCCCTTCTCGTCGACCGGGATGTACGGCGGGCCGCCGAACTGCGTTTGCGGGGTCAGGATGCCGCCCAGCTTGAGCCCGCGGTCGTCGATGCCCGCGCCGCCGCTGGTGACGTCGACGAAGTCGTGGTCCTTGAGGATCCGGGAAAGCTGCTGCGGATAACTGCTCAGCGATCGGCCGGTGTAGTCGCCGGCCGGGCCGCCGAGGCCGCCGTCCACGGGCTTGCGGACGAGGTTGGCGTCACCGCCGATGAACTGTCCCGCGCTGTACGAGTCGCCTAACGCGACGTACTGAGGCTTGGATTCCGGCATGGTCCCCTCCCGAGGGTTCGGAGTAGTCCGCTGTGCAGCTTCGTCCGCGCCTCGGCCGGTGGATACCGTTCCGGGCAAAAATGGCGAAATACGTGCGTACCAGCACGGGAGGTGACGCCTAGGACTCCCGGGCGTCGTGCGTCAGCAGCGCCAGCTGGACCCTGTTGGTGAGCTCCAGCTTGGTGAGGGCGCTGGAGAGATGGGCCTTCACCGTGCCTACGGACAGGTGCAGGCGCGCGCCGATCTCCCCGTTGGAGAGGCCGTCGGCCACCGCTACGGCCACGTCCCGCTCCCGCTCCGTGAGCAGGGCGAGGCGCTGCCTGGCGTGGTCGGCGTGGCTCGGGGACTCGTCGGCGGCGTGGTCCATGAGCGCGCGGGCCGCGGACGGGGAGAGCGCGGGCTCGCCGCGGGCGGCGCGTCGTACCGCCTCGACGATCTCCTCGGGGGCGGCGTGCTTGACCAGATATCCGGCGGCGCCCGCGCGCATCGCGTCGAGGACGAGGGCCGGGTCGTCGAAGGTGGTCAGCACCAGCACCTGCGGGCCGCCGCTGCCGGCCGCGGCCAGCCTGCGGGTGGCGGCGATGCCGTCCATCACCGGCATGCGGATGTCCATGAGCACCACGTCGGGCGTGTGCTGCCGCACCGCCGACACCACCTCGGCGCCGTCGGCCGCCTCGCCGACCACGTCGACGCCCTCGGCGCCGCGCAGCATCACCTTCAGCCCGGTCCGTACGAGCGGATCGTCGTCGGCCAGCAGCACACGGATCATTGGATAGGTCACCTCGCGGGCCACGGTAGCCGGGCGCGCAGCGTGAACGCGCCGTCCGCGGCGGTCGTCTCGAGCGTGCCGCCGTCGAGGCGGACGCGTTCGGCGAGGCCGGCGAGGCCGGCGCCGGTGCCGGGGATGAGGGCGGGGGTGGCTGGGGCGGGGGAGAGGGCATTGCGGACCTCGACCGTGAGGCCGTGGCCGGGACCGCCGGTCAGGCGCACCGCGACGGGTGCGCCCGGTGCGTGCTTGCGGGCGTTGGTGAGGCCCTCCTGCACCGCGCGGTAGGCGGTTCGGTGCAGCTGCGGGCGCAGGTCCCGTACGGCGTCGGGGTCGAGGTCGCTGCTCCAGTCGACCCGCTGGCCGGCCTTCTGGGCGTCGGCCACGAGGCCGCCGATGTCGTCGATCCGGGGCAGGAGGGAGGACTGGGCCTGGCTGTCCGCGCCGTCCTCGGCGCGCAGGAGGTAGAGGACCTCTTGCAGCTCGTTGACCGCCTCGTGCGCATTGCCGCGGATCACCTCCGCGCTCTCCGCCACCTCGGCGCCGCTCAGGGCTGGTCCGGCGCCGGCCTCCGCCTGGCGGGTGCGGTAGGCGAGGGCGCCCGCGTGTACGGAGAGCAGGGAGACTCGGTGGGCGAGCACGTCGTGCATCTCGCGGGCGATGGCCGCGCGTTCGGCTTTGCGGGCCTCCGCGAGCCGGCGGTCGTGCTCGGCGCGGGTGCGTTGGGCGTCGAGGCGCAGGCGCTCCACGAGCAGGCGGCGGGAGCGGAGGGCGTTGCCGACGGCGAAAGCGGCGAGGAGATACGTCATTCCGAAGCCGGCATCGAACCAGGGGTCATTGCTCGCGCTGGGCAACAGCCGTCCCGACGCCAGCAGCACCACCACGTACAGGCCCAGCATCGGCAGTGCCCGCCGCCAGGGCAGCCGCAGCGCCATCCCGGTCACCAGCACCGCCCCGGCGGGCAGCGCACTGCTCCCCAGCGCCACGGCCGGCAGGCCGAGCAGGCTCACGGCGAGCGGATTGCGGTGCCGCCACCACAGCAGCGCGCAGGCGATGAGACCGAGCAGCGGATCGAGCTCCTCCTGCCACCGCGGCATGTCCTCGGTCTCCTGTACGTAACCGAGCACAACCAGCCCCAGTAGCACGGCCGCCGCGAACACGGCCGTGTCCCACACCCAGTCACGCGGGGTGCGCCGCGCAGGGGCGGCGGGGAGGTCGAAGGCGTCGGTCATGACCTGAGCGTATGCGGGGTCCGCAGGGGAGCACCTCGGCTGATCGGCCAGTGGCGGATAGGCCGGGTGGCCGGGGTGGTCTGGATCTCCGGCAGGGGTGTCGGGGGGTGGGGCGTCCGTAGCGTGGATCGTGCGGTCCGGAGCAGGTCAGGACCAGGAGCCGAGCACCAGGACCAGGACCAGGACCAGGATCCCAGGAGGGGTCACCATGCAGATCGACATCCGCCACAGCCCGTCATTCGCCGTCGCCCGCATCGGGCTGGCCGCGGGGGAGAGCGTCCGGGCGGAGTCCGGGGCGATGATGGCCACGTCGGCGGCGGTCGAGGTGGCGGCGAAGGCCGAGGGCGGCCTGATCAAGGGGCTCAAGCGGAGCGTGCTGGGCGGGGAGTCCCTCTTCATGTCCCGGCTGACGGCCGGCCCTGAGGGCGGCTGGGCGGATCTGGCGGCGCGGCTGCCGGGCGACCTCACCGCGATAGCCGTCGACGGCGGCGTCAACCTCGCCCGCGGGGCGTGGCTGTGCCACTCGGATGGCATCGACCTCGATACGAAGTGGGGCGGGGTGAAGAACCTGGCGGGCGGCGAGGGCGGCTTCGTGGTCAGGGCTGAGGGCCGGGGCGAGGTGGTCGCTTCGTGCTACGGCGCACTGGAGTCCGTGGAGCTGGGCGCGGGCGAGCAGCTGGTCCTGGACTCCGGCCACCTGGTCGCCTTCGACGACAACGTCTCCTTCACCACCCGCAAGGTGAACAGGGGTCTCGCCCAGTCGCTGAAGTCGGGGGAGGGCCTGGTCTTCGAATTCACGGGTCCTGGTCGGATCTGGACCCAGACCCGCAACCCCAAGGAACTGGTCTCCTGGCTCACCCAAAAGCTGCCATTCAGCAGGGGGTAGGCTCCGATGACATGACCAGCCTGCAGGAGCTTCTGCTCAGCCGTATCCAGGATGTGCCCGACTATCCGAAGCCGGGGATCACGTTCAAGGACATCACGCCGCTCCTTGCGGATGCTGCCGCCTTTACCGCGCTGACCGAGGCGCTGGCGGAGATCTGCCTGGCGCAGGGGGCGCAGAAGGTCGTTGGGCTTGAGGCGCGGGGGTTCATTCTCGCGGCGCCGGTCGCGGTGCGGGCGGGGGTCGGATTTGTGCCCGTACGGAAGGCGGGGAAGCTTCCTGGGGCGACGCTTGGGCAGTCTTACGAGCTGGAGTACGGGACCGCGGAGATCGAGATCCACGCGGATGCGCTGGAGCGGGGCGACAAGGTGCTGGTGATTGACGACGTCCTGGCTACGGGCGGCACCGCGGAGGCGTCTGTCGAGCTGATCCGGCGAGCGGGCGGCGAGGTCACCGGCCTGGCGGTGCTGATGGAGCTGGGCTTCCTGAGCGGCCGGGCCCGGCTGGAGCCGGCCCTCGCAGGGGCGCCGCTGGACGCGCTGGTCACGGTCTGAGCGGGTGGCGTCTGCCGACGCCCAGGGCTGCGGTGGCGGGGGGCGGGCGCCCGTCCCCACGCCAAGAAGCCCCACCTGAGCCCCCGGCGGCTCATCGCATTCGCAGCCGCCCGGCGAGCCCCCCGCCTCGACCGATACCATGGCAGCCCGGCCACCGATTGAACGCCGGGTGACTGCCAGGGAGTGCTCTTGCCAGACGAGGACCGGTCACACGCCGCCGCGGAGTCGCAGGAAGCGGCCGACGCGGCGGACACGGCGGCGCGCCCCGAATCGCCCGCCGCGCCTGCCTCGAATGGCAGCCCCTCTGCCCCGAGTGACAGCCCCGCTGACTCGAGCGGCAGCGCCCCTGCCCCGAATAGCGGCGGGCCCGCCCCGAAGAGCAGCCCTCCTGCCTCAAACGGCAGCCCCACCCCGAACGGCAGCCCCGTAGAGCGAGAAACCGTCCGCCCAGCCGCCGCCAGGCCCGCGCGTCCCGGCCCCACCCAGCCGCAGCAAGCCCCCCGCTCCGGGTCCCCCAATCGCGTCCGCGCCCGTCTCGCCCGCCTCGGCGTGCAGCGCCAGAGCCCGTACAACCCGGTCCTCGAACCCCTCCTGCGCATCGTCCGCGGCAACGACCCCAAGAGCGACCCCAGCGCCCTGCGCGCCATCGAGCGCGCCTACCAGGTCGCCGAGCGCTGGCATCGCGGGCAGAAGCGCAAGAGCGGTGACCCGTACATCACCCATCCGCTCGCCGTCACCACCATCCTCGCCGAGCTCGGCATGGACCCGGCCACCCTCATCGCCGGGCTGCTTCACGACACCGTCGAGGACACCGAGTACGGGCTCGAAGACCTCCGCCGCGACTTCGGCGAGCAAGTAGCCCTTCTCGTCGACGGCGTCACCAAGCTCGACAAGGTGAAGTTCGGCGAGGCCGCCCAGGCCGAGACCGTGCGCAAGATGGTCGTCGCCATGGCCAAGGACCCCCGCGTCCTGGTCATCAAGCTCGCCGACCGGCTGCACAACATGCGCACCATGCGCTACCTGCGCCGCGAGAAGCAGGAGCAGAAGGCCCGCGAGACCCTCGAGATCTACGCGCCCCTCGCTCACCGGCTCGGCATGAACACCATCAAGTGGGAGCTTGAGGACCTCGCCTTCGCGATCCTCTATCCCAAGATGTACGACGAGATCGTCCGCCTCGTCGCCGAGCGCGCCCCCAAGCGCGACGAGTACCTCGCCGTCGTCACCGACGAGGTCCAGCAGGACCTCCGCGCCGCCCGCATCAAGGCCACCGTCACCGGGCGCCCCAAGCACTACTACAGCGTCTACCAGAAGATGATCGTCCGCGGCCGCGACTTCGCCGAGATCTACGATCTCGTCGGCATCCGCGTCCTCGTCGACACGGTCCGCGACTGCTATGCCGCACTCGGCACCATTCACGCGCGATGGAACCCCGTCCCGGGGCGCTTCAAGGACTACATCGCGATGCCGAAGTTCAACATGTACCAGTCACTGCACACCACAGTGATCGGCCCCGGCGGCAAGCCCGTAGAGCTGCAGATCCGCACCTTCGACATGCACCGCCGCGCCGAATACGGCATCGCCGCCCACTGGAAGTACAAGCAGCAGGCCGTCGCCGGCGAGTCCAAGGTCCGCACCGACACGCCCAAGCGCGGGTCCAAGGGCGAGGACCATGTCAACGACATGGCGTGGCTGCGGCAGTTGCTCGACTGGCAGAAGGAGACGGAGGACCCGGGCGAGTTCCTGGAGGCGCTGCGCTTCGACCTGTCCCGTAACGAGACCTTCGTCTTCACGCCGAAGGGCGACGTCATAGCGCTTCCGGCAGGCGCCACCCCTGTGGACTTCGCGTACGCAGTGCACACCGAGGTCGGCCACCGCACCATAGGAGCACGGGTCAACGGCCGCCTGGTGCCCCTCGAATCCACCCTCGACAATGGCGACACCGTCGAGGTCTTCACCTCCAAGGCGGCGGGCGCCGGACCCTCCCGGGACTGGCTGAACTTCGTCAAGTCGCCGCGGGCGCGCAACAAGATCCGCGGCTGGTTCTCCAAGGAGCGCCGCGACGAGGCCATCGAGCAGGGCAAGGACGCCATCGCCCGCGCGATGCGCAAGCAGAACCTGCCGATCCAGCGCATCCTCACCGGCGACTCCCTCGTCACCATCGCGCACGAGATGCGCTACCCGGACATCTCCGCCCTGTACGCCGCCATCGGCGAGAGCCACGTATCCGCGCAGCACGTGGTGCAGAAGCTGGTCCAGGCGCTCGGCGGCGAGGACGCGGCCACCGAGGACATCGAGGAGACCGCCCCGCCGCTGCACGGCCGCGGCGCGAAGAAACGTCGCGCCACCAACGACCCCGGCGTGATCGTCAAGGGCGTCGACGACGTATGGGTGAAGCTCTCCCGGTGCTGTACGCCGGTGCCCGGCGACCCCATCATCGGCTTCGTCACCCGCGGCAGCGGGGTCTCCGTGCACCGCAAGGACTGCGTCAATGTCGAGTCGCTCTCGCAGCAGCCGGAGCGGATCGTCGAGGTCGAGTGGGCGCCGACGCAGTCGTCGGTCTTCCTGGTCGCCATCCAGGTCGAGGCCCTCGACCGGTCGCGGCTGCTGTCGGACGTCACCAGGGTGCTGTCCGACCAGCACGTCAACATCCTGAGCGCCGCCGTCCAGACCTCCCGCGACCGGGTCGCCACCTCCCGCTTCACCTTCGAGATGGGCGACCCGAAGCATCTCGGGCATGTCCTGAAGGCGGTACGGAAGGTGGAGGGCGTCTACGACGTGTACCGGGTGACGTCGGCCCGTAACAACTAGCAGGCAACCAGAAAGGGCCCCGCCGAAAGCGGGGCCCTTCCACGTGCGGTGAGCAGGCTCAGCCGCCGAACTCCTGCATCCCCTTCAGCGCCTGATCCAGCAGCGCCTGCCGCCCCTGAAGCTCCTGCTCCAGCTTCGCGGCCTTGGCGTCGTTACCCGACGCGCGCGCCGCCTCGATCTGCTTCTGCAGCTTCTCGACCGCGTCCTGCAGCTGCCCGGCCAGCCCGGTCGCGCGCGCCCGCGCCTCCGGGTTCGTACGCCGCCACTCGGCCTCCTCGGCCTCCTGGATGGCGCGCTCCACCGCGTGCATCCGCCCCTCGATCTTGGGGCGGGCGTCGCGCGGGACGTGGCCGATGGCCTCCCAGCGCTCGTTGATCTGGCGGAAGGCGGCGCGGGCGCCCTTCAGGTCCGTCACCGGGAGCAGCTTCTCCGCCTCGACGACGAGCTCCTCCTTGCGGGTGAGGTTCTCGCGCTGCTCGGTGTCGCGCTCGGCGAAGACCTCGGAGCGGGCCTGGAAGAAGATGTCCTGCGCGCCGCGGAAGCGGGTCCACAGGTCGTCCTCGTGCTCGCGCTGGGCGCGGCCCGCGGCCTTCCAGTCGGCCATCAGCTCGCGGTAGCGGGCCGCGGTCGGGCCCCACTCGCGCGACCCTGACAGCGCCTCCGCCTCCGTGACCAGCTTCTCCTTGCGCTGCCTGGCCTCCTCGCGCTGCGCGTCGAGCGCGGCGAAGTGAGCCTTGCGGCGCTTGGAGAACGCCGAGCGGGCGTGGCTGAAGCGGTGCCACAGCTCGTCGTCGCTCTTGCGGTCGAGGCGGGGGAGGCCCTTCCAGGTGTCGACGAGGGCGCGCAGGCGCTCGCCGGCGGCGCGCCACTGCTCGCTCTGCGCCAGTTCCTCGGCCTCGGCGACGAGGGCCTCCTTGGACCCGCGGGCCTCTTCGGTGGCCCGCGCCTTGGCGGCCTTGCGCTCCTCGCGGCGCGCGTCCACATCGCCGACGAGCTTGTCGAGCCGCTTGCCGAGCGCATCCAGGTCGCCGACGGCGTGCGCGTCGGTGACCTGCTCCCGCAGGTGCTCGATCGCGGTCATGGCGTCCTTGGCGGACAGGTCCGTGGTCTGCACCCGGCGCTCGAGGAGGCCGATCTCGACGACCAGACCGTCGTACTTCCGCTTGAAGTAGGCAAGGGCCTCCTCCGGGCCCCCGGCCTGCCAGGAACCGACTTCGCGCTCACCGTCGGCAGTGCGTACGTACACGGTCCCCGTCTCGTCGACGCGGCCCCAAGGGTCGCTGGTCACAGCGCCTCCTCACATGACGCCTGGCGGGCGGGCTGACCCGCGGCATCTTCCACAGTTTCGCCTCCTCGCCCACCGCGGGGAGGAGGGGCCTTCGGCCGTGCCGGCCGGTCTTCCGTAGTCGGTGCGCGGAAGAACGTCAGCGCAGGCACCCTACTAAACGCCAACATAGGCGACCGGCGCCCCGGCTGTCCGCATCCCGGTGGTCAGTTCTTCGTGACGGTTGCCTTGTTGATCACCACGGTCGCGTTGGGCGCCGTGTTCTGCGTCTGCGGGTCCATCGGGGCCACGCCCGCCTTGGCGATCTTGTCCAGCACCTTCATGCCCGCCTTGTCCACCTTCCCGAAGGGGGTGTAGTACGGCGGGAGCTTGCTGTCCTTGTAGACGAGGAAGAACTGGCTGCCGCCGCTGTCCTTGCCCTGCTTCGTCTGCGGGTTGTACATGTTCGCCATCGCGACCGTGCCCGCCGGGTACTTCCCGCCCTTGAGGACCTTCGACTTCAGGTTCTCGTCCGGGATGGTGTAGCCGGGCCCGCCCTGCCCTGTGCCCTTGGGGTCGCCGCACTGCAGGACGAAGATGCCCTGGTTGGTCATCCGGTGGCACTTGGTGTGGTCGAAGTACTTCTGGCCGGCCAGGAAGTTGAAGGAGTTGACCGTGCTCGGGGCGGCCGCCGCGTCCATGTCGATGCCGATGTCGCCGCAGGTGGTCTGCAGCTTCATCGCGTACGAAGCCGACTTGTCGATGTCAAGCTTCGGCTCCTTCTTCCACGTCTTGGTGGCCGGCTTCCCGGCCGCCGGCTTGTCACAGGGGTCGGGCGCCTTGCTGGTGGGCGGGGTCGACGGCTCGTCCGCGGCGTCGGCCTTCTTGCCGCTGTCGCCGTCGAAGGCGCCCGCCGCCCAGGCCATCCCCGAGCTCGCGAGGACGACCGCCAGCACGGCCGCGATGATGGCGTTGCGCCTGCGGGCCTTGCTGCGGGCCTCCTGGCGTCGCTGCTGCTGTCGCTCGTACTTCTCCCGGGCGATCTGCCGCCGCCGCGCATCCTTGCTGGCCACCGGTCCTGTCCTCTCCCTGTACGTCCGTCAACCGCGTGCGTGTGACGCGTACGGTATATCGGTTCGCGGCTCTATTGGGCCCGCCGGTAGTCTGAGGTGCGAGAACTTCCCGCCGGACCGTCGACCGAAGGACGATTGTGCTGATTGCCGGGTTCCCCGCCGGAGCCTGGGGGACGAATTGTTATCTCGTCGCCCCCGCCGCGGGCGAGGAGTGCGTGATCATCGACCCCGGCCACCAGGCCGCCGAAGGCGTCGGCGAGACGGTCGCCAAGCACCGCCTGAAGCCGGTCGCGGTCATCCTCACCCACGGGCACATCGACCACGTGGCCTCGGTGGTCCCGGTCTGCGGCGCGCACGACGTGCCCGCCTGGATCCACCCCGACGACCGCTACATGCTCAAGGAGCCGGAGAAGGCCATCGGCCTGGCGGTCGGGCAGCAGCTCATGGGCGACCTGACGGTGGGCGAGCCGGACGATCTCAAGGAGCTCACTGACGGCGCCAAGCTGGAGCTGGCCGGACTGGAGCTGAGCGTCGCGCACGCGCCGGGCCATACCAAGGGGTCGGTGACGTTCCGGATGCCCGAGCAGGAGGACATTCCTCAGGTGTTCTTCTCGGGCGACCTGCTCTTCGCCGGCTCCATCGGCCGTACGGACCTGCCCGGCGGCGACTCGGACGAGATCATGCGGTCGCTGTCCCGCGTCTGCCTGCCGCTGGACGACGAGACCGTCGTCCTGTCGGGCCACGGCCCCCAGACGACCATTGGCCGCGAGCGCGCCACGAATCCTTTTCTTCGGGAGCTTTCCTCTGGCGGGCACGCCCCCCAGACCCCCCGTCGCGGAATCTGACGAGAGACTTAAGTGAGCACCTTTCAGGCCCCCAAGGGCACCTATGACCTGCTGCCGCCGCGCTCCGCGCTCTTCCTGCGGGTACGGGAAGCCATGGCAGCCCCCGCGAAGCTGGCCGGCTACGGCTACGTGGAGACCCCCGGCTTCGAGAACGTGGAGCTGTTCTCCCGCGGCGTCGGCGAATCCACCGACATCGTGACCAAGGAGATGTACACCCTCACCACCAAGGGCGGCGACGAGCTCGCGCTGCGCCCCGAGGGCACCGCCTCCGTGCTGCGCGCCGCCCTGGAGGCGAACCTGCACAAGGCGGGCAATCTGCCCGTCAAGCTCTGGTACTCCGGCTCGTACTACCGCTACGAGCGCGCCCAGAAGGGCCGATACCGGCACTTCTCCCAGGTCGGCGCCGAGGCCATCGGCGCCGAGGACCCGCTGCTCGACGCCGAGCTGATCACGCTCGCCGCGCAGTCCTTCCGCGACCTCGGGCTGAGTGGCGTACGGCTCCTGGTGAACTCGCTCGGCGACCAGGAGTGCCGCCCGGCCTACCGCGCCGCGCTGCAGGACTTCCTGCGCGGCCTCGACCTGGACGAGGCCACCAGGGCGCGGATCGACATCAACCCGCTGCGGGTCCTGGACGACAAGCGCGAGTCGGTGCAGAAGCAGCTGACCGGCGCGCCCATGATGCGCGACCACCTGTGCGAGGCCTGCCGGGTCTACCACGACGAGGTGCGCGAGCAGCTGAAGGCGGCGGGCGTCGACTTCGAGGACGATCCGAAGCTGGTCCGCGGGCTCGACTACTACACCCGCACCACCTTCGAGTTCGTCCACGACGGCCTCGGCTCGCAGTCCGCGGTCGGCGGCGGCGGCCGCTACGACGGGCTGTCCGAGATGATCGGCGGCCCGGCGCTGCCGTCCGTCGGCTGGGCGCTGGGCGTGGACCGCACGGTGCTGGCGATCGAGGCCGAGGGAGTCGCGCTCGACATCCCCGCGGCCACGTCGGTGTACGCGGTGCCGCTCGGCGAGGAGGCGCGCAAGGTGCTCTTCGGCCTCGCGGCCGAGCTGCGGGCGGCCGGGGTCGCCACGGACTTTGCGTACGGCGGGAAGGGGCTGAAGAACGCGATGAAGTCGGCCAATCGCTCCGACGCCCGGTATGCGCTGGTGGCGGGGGAGCGGGATCTGGCTGATGGCGTCGTGCAGCTGAAGGACCTGGACAGCGGCGAGCAGATGGCGCTGGCGCCGGATGCGGTGGTGGATGAGCTGCGGGCGCGGCTCGGCCTCGGCTGAGTAATTTCCGCCCGGCTTTACGCGCCTCGAACACGCGGGTGGCCAATGTGGTTCCGTACGGGCCACCCGCGTGCCGTACCGCCCCAACTGCGGCCCGCGCTGCGGCACAATAAGCGGGCGCACGACGGCCAACCACACCCGACGGAACCGGAAACAGGCGACATGACGACGATGGCAGCTGACTCTCCCCGAACTTCCCGGGAACAGGACGAGCCCCGCTCGGAACTTGTGGGCGGCAGCCGCGTCTTCGCCTGGCTGCTGATCATCTGCGGCGCCATCGGCGTCGGCGCCTCCGCGATGATCACGCACGACAAGATGCTGCTGCTCAAGGACCCGGACGCCACTCTGGCCTGCAGCCTGAACCCCATCTTCTCCTGCGGCACCATCATGCAGAGCTGGCAGGCCTCGCTCTTCGGCTTCCCGAACCCCTACATCGGCTGGGTCGCGTACTCGATGCTCGTCATCATCGGCGTCGGCCTGCTGGCCGGCGGGCGCTTCGCGCGCTGGTGGTGGATCGGGCTGTGGGCGGGCACCCTCTTCGGCGCCGCGTTCGTGACGTTCCTGCAGTACACGTCGCTGTACGAGGTCCAGAAGCTGTGCCTGTGGTGCATGATCGCCTGGGTCGTGACGATCGCGCTCTTCTGGTACACCACCGTGCACAACATCAAAACCGGCGTCTTCCGGGTCTCCGAGGGCGTGCGGACCAACGTGACGGAGTTCCACTGGGTCGTCCCCGTCCTCTGGTACGTGGCGATCTTCCTGGCCATGTACGTGAAGTGGGGCAGCAACCTCTGGGCCTGATCCGGTACGGCGCTGTCAGTGGTGTGATTTAGGGTCGGTGGCGTGGAGGAGCCCGACCTGTTCACCTCAGCCGCCGAGGACCGCCAGGCCAATGACCCGGCCGGCAGTCCCCTGGCCGTCCGTATGCGCCCGCGCAGCCTCGATGAGGTCGTGGGCCAGCAGCATCTGCTCAAGCCCGGGTCGCCGCTGCGCCGCCTGGTCGGCGAGGGCGGGGGAGGCCCGGCAGGATCGTCGTCGGTGCTGCTTTGGGGCCCGCCCGGCACCGGAAAGACAACCCTCGCCTATGTGGTCAGCCGGGCCACCAAGAAGCGCTTCGTGGAGCTGTCAGCGATCACCGCGGGCGTCAAGGAGGTACGGGCCGTCATCGAGGGCGCCCGCCGCGCCTCCGGGATGCACGGCCAGGACACGGTCCTCTTCCTGGACGAGATCCACCGCTTCAGCAAGGCCCAGCAGGACTCCCTGCTCCCCGCGGTGGAGAACCGCTGGGTCACCCTCATCGCCGCCACCACCGAGAATCCGTACTTCTCGGTGATCTCCCCGCTGCTCTCCCGCTCCCTCCTGCTGAGCCTGCAGTCGCTCACCGACGAGGACATCCGCGGCCTGCTCCGCCGCGCGCTGAGCGAGGAGCGAGGCCTCGCGGACTCGGTGACCCTTGGCGAGGACGCCGAGGCGCATCTGCTGCGCATCGCCGGCGGCGACGCCCGCCGCGCGCTCACCGCCCTGGAGGCGGGCGCGGGTGCCGCGCTCGACAAGGGCGAGGCCGAGGTCACCCTCCAGACCCTGGAGGAGGCGGTCGACCGCGCCGCGGTGAAGTACGACCGCGACGGCGACCAGCACTATGACGTCACCAGCGCGCTCATCAAGTCCATCCGCGGCTCGGACGCGGATGCGGCGCTGCACTATCTGGCGCGGCAGATCGAGGCGGGGGAGGACCCGCGCTTCATCGCCCGGCGGCTGATGATCTCGGCGAGCGAGGACATCGGCATGGCCGACTCCACGGCGCTGCAGACGGCGGTCGCCGCCGCCCAGGCGGTGGCGATGGTCGGCTTCCCCGAGGCGGCCCTGATCCTCGCCCACGCGACGGTGGCGCTGGCGCTGGCCCCGAAGTCCAATGCGGTGACCCTCGCCATCGGCGCCGCGCAGGCGGATGTCCGAGCGGGCAAGGCCGGTGCCGTACCGGCGCATCTGCGGGACGGGCACTACAAGGGCGCGGAGAAGCTGGGGCACGGGAAGGGGTATGTGTATCCGCACGACGTCCCGGGCGCCATCGCCGCGCAGCAGTACGCGCCTGACGATCTGCACGGGAAGCGGTATTACGAGCCGACGCGGTACGGGGCGGAGGCGCGGTATGCCGACATCGTGGAGATGGTGCGGAGCCGCCTGTCCGGCGGAGAGGGCTAGGTCGGGCTCCGGCTGAGCGCCGCGGTCCCCTGCCGGGCGAGGCCCGGCGGCCGGTCGGGCGAGTCTGGGCGCGCAGTCGGCCGCAGCCGCGCATACGCTCCCGATCATGGCGCGCGCTCGGTCGAGGCTCAGCAGTTACGTCTTTCTGCTGGCGCTGGCCGCCGCCGTCGCGGCGGTGTGGTGGTTCGGCCGCGGCGAGGACCCGCGCGCGGCCCTGCCGACGACCAGCCCGGTCCCGAGCCCTGCCCCCACCGGCTCCGGGGCCCCCACGAAGTCCGCCGGGCCCAAGGCCGAAGCGCCCGGCTTTCCGCCTGCCGCAGCCGCCGCGCGCAAGTCGCTCGCCGCCCTCAAAGTCGCCTGGGGCAAGAACTGGGAGTCCTACCAGCGCTCCGAATTCGGCCCCTTCACCCCGCGCACCGACGACCGCTGCGACACCCGCGACTACGTACTCATCCGCGACCTCGACAAGCTGCGCCGCGGCGACCGCAACCCCTGCGTGATCTTGTACGGCGTGCTGCACGACCCGTACACCGGCAAGGAGCACCCGTACACCTACCGCAAGGCCTCCCAGGTCGAGATCGACCACCTCGTCCCGCTGGGCGCGGCCTGGCGGGCCGGGGCGTACGGATGGAGCGCCGAGCGGCGCAGCGCCTTCGCCAACGACATCGACGAGCTGCTCGCCGTAGACAAGCAGGCCAACCAGGACAAGGGCAGCCAGACCCCGGACAAGTGGAAGCCGCGCAAGGCGTACTGGTGCGAGTACGGGCGCCGCTGGACCGGGATCAAGGCGAAGTACCATTTGACCGTCACCGCGCCGGAGAAGCTGGCCCTCCAGGACCTTCTTGCGAGCTGTCCTCGCTGACCGGGAATGCGCGTCCTTGTGCACTTGTTCACATGGGGGTCGCGCCAGGCGCGATCAATCGCGTAAGGTTAGGCATACCTAATCTTCTGCAGTACCCCGAAGAACCCGAAAACCCCGAAGACCCGATCCGGAGGATCACCGCACCGTGAACCAGTCGCGCCCCAAGGTCCGCAAGTCGCGGGCGCTCGGCATCCCGCTCACCCCGAAGGCCGTCAAGTACTTCGAGGCCCGCCCGTACCCGCCGGGCGAGCACGGCCGCGGCCGCAAGTCCACCAGTGACTACAAGGTCCGGCTGCTGGAGAAGCAGCGGCTGCGCGCCCAGTACGACGTCAGCGAGCGCCAGCTGGTGCGCGCCTACGAGCGTGCTCAGAAGGTGTCGGGCAAGACCGGCGAGGCGCTGGTCGAGGAGCTGGAGCGCCGCCTTGACGCGCTGGTGCTGCGTTCGGGCCTGGCCCGGACCATCTACCAGGCCCGCCAGATGGTCGTGCACGGCCACATCGCCGTCAACGGCCGCAAGGTCGACAAGCCCTCCTTCCGGGTGTCCCCGGAGGACGTGGTGCAGGTGCGCGAGCGCAGCCGTACCAAGACGCCCTTCATCATCGCCAAGGAAGGCGGCTATGCCACCGACGGCGAGACCCCGCGCTACCTCGAGGTGAACCTCGACGCGCTGGCCTTCCGCCTGGACCGGACCCCGAACCGCAAGGAGATCCCGGTCATCTGCGACGAGCAGCTCGTCGTCGAGTACTACGCCCGCTGATCCCGGGCAGCAGCGCGCCGCCGCGGCCAGCGGACCCCGTCACCGGGTCCGCTGGCCGCGGCGGCGCGCTTTCGGCACTTCCCCCGCGGGCGCGGCGGGCGCCTGCGGCGGCTCCCGGCGCTCGCGGCACCGCTGCGCAGGGGGCGCCACCCCCGCCAGCGCCTCGGCGGTCATCGCCGCGAGTCCGAGCCCGCGGCCCTCCGCCACCGCGGCCTCGTAGCGGGAGTCGCCCAGCGCCTTGCGGGCGCTTTCGGCCCCGGCCTCGTACGGCTCCGAGAAATGCTGTGAGCCGAAGCGCTCGGCGCCGAACGAGCGCCAGCCCACCTCCGCGCCGCCCTGCAGCCGCGCCGCCAGCTCCGGCGCCTCCTCAGCCGTCAGCGGCGCCAGCAGGTCCAGCACTATGGTCATCCCGACCACATCGCGGAAGCAGTCCTTGATCGCCAGCGCCCGCAGGGCCAGCTCCCGGGCCGTGACCGGGTCGCCCATGCGCCAGAGGGTGTGCGCCCATACGTAGAGGGCGTACGAGCGCGCCCACTGCTCGCCGCTGTCCTGCGCGATCTCGTCGGCCTCCTGCAGCAGCGCCACCGCGGCCTCGGAGTCGCCGGCGAAGGCGAGCGCCTGGCCGAGCTGGACCTGGGCCAGCAGCACTATGGCGTTGAGCTCGCCCAGCGCATGGAAGCGCTCGACGGCGGTCTGCAGCAGCCGCACGCCCCGCGGGATGTCGTCGGTGATGAGTGCCGTGGCGCCCTGTATCTGCCAGGTGTGCGCCAGCGCGATCTCGTCGCCGCAGCTCTCCGCCAGCCGCTCCGACTCATGCAGCAGCCCCAGCGCGGCCACCGGATCGCCGCCGCCCACCGCGGCATGCCCGGCCACCCACAGCGCCTTGCAGCGCGGCTCGGGCTGACCGCCGTCGAGGGAGAGCGCCCGGTCCAGCCACATCCGGCCCTCGGAGAGCCGGCCGCAGCAGATCCAGTAGAACCAGAGGGTGGCCGCCAGATACTGGCCGACGTGCGCCTCTTCCGGGGACTCCAGGCAGTATTCGAGCGCGAGCCGCAGATTGGGCAGCTCGTCCTCGATCCGGCGCGCCACCTCCAGCTGCCGCGGGCCGAACCAGTCCAGCTCGCACCAGGTGGCCAGGCCCAGGTACCAGTCGCGGTGGCGGCGGCGCAGCGCGTCGGCGTCGTCCATCTCGCGGAGCCACTGGGCGCCGTAGTCGCGGACGGTGTCGAGCATCCGGTAGCGCACCCGGCCGCCGGACTCCTCCCGTACCACGATCGACTGATCGACCAGCTCGGTGAGGACGGTGAGCACGTCGTCGGCGTGCAGGCCGTCGCCGGAGCAGAGGTACTCGACCGCGTCCAGGTCGAAGTCGCCGGCGAATACCGACAGCCGCGACCACAGCAGCCGCTCCTCGGGCGTGCACAGCTCGTGGCTCCAGCCGATCGCCGTACGCAGCGTCTGATGGCGGGGCAGGGCACTGCGGCTGCCGCCGGTGAGCAGCCGGAAGCGGTCGTCCAGGCGGTGCAGCACCTGCTCCACCGACAGCACCCGCAGCCGGCTCGCGGCCAGCTCGAGCGCGAGCGGGATGCCGTCGAGGCGCCGGCACAGCTCGGCGATGTCGGCGGTGCGCACGCCGTCGCCGGGGAAGCCGCGCTGCACGGCGGCGGCGCGCTCGGTGAACAGCACGACGGCGTCGGGCTCCTGCCCGTCCACGAGCTCCGCGGGCGCGGGGGTGGGCAGCGGCGCGAGCGGGAACAGCTGCTCGCCCTCGATGTCGAGCGACCGACGGCTGGTGGCCAGCACCCGCAGCCCGGGGCAGCGCCGCAGGAGCGCGCCGACCAGGCGGGCGCACTCGGCGACCAGGTGCTCGCAGCTGTCCAGGATCAGCAGCGCATTGCGGTCCGCGAGATGCCGCTCCAGCGCGGCCTGCGGAGCGCCGGTGCCGGTGACGCCGAGCGCCTCGGCGACGGTGTGCCACAGGAGATGGCCGTCGCGCAGCGCGGACAGCTCGACCAGCCACACCCCGTCGGCGAAGCGATCCTGCAGGCCGGACCCGGCGCGCAGCGCCAGCCGCGACTTGCCGACGCCGCCGACCCCGGTCACCGTGACGAGGCGGGCGGCGGCCAGCTGCCCCTCGACCTCGGCCAGTTCCGGCGCGCGACCGACGAACCGGTTTACCTCCGCGGGGAGGTTGCCCGGCGTACGCGGTCTTGCTGGGTCGCCGCCGGGGCGCGAGGTGCGTCGCATAGAACACGGAGCGTACTCGTAGGTAAGCGGAACGTACAATCGGCCCGGGCAACTCCCGCACCACGTCCGGGCGATGCGCGCCTCGTGAAGCGGCATGTGCACTGGGCTGTCAGTGCGGCGCGATAGGGTCGGACCCGTTCTCACAGCGCGTAACCGCGGCGTCATCGCGGTGCGTCCCCGAATCGCCCTAAGGAGCGGTGCAGCGTGTCCGGTGCAGAGGTGGCCGCCATCCTCGTGGCCGTCTTCTGGGCAATCCTGGTGTCCTTCCTCGCCGTGGTGCTGGTGCGGCTCGCCCAGGTGCTCCGGCGGGCCACCACCCTGGTCAGCCAGGTCACCGAGCAGGCCGTCCCGCTGCTGGCCGAGGCGTCCGACACGGTCCGCTCCGCCGGCAGCCAGCTCGCCAAGGTCGACGCGATCACCACGGACGTCCAGGAAGTCACGTCCAACGCGTCCGCGCTGTCCACCACCGTCTCCTCGGCCTTCGGCGGCCCATTGGTGAAGGTGGCCGCTTTTGGGTACGGCGTGCGCCGGGCCCTCGGCCGTACGAAGGGAGAGCAGGCCGTCATCCCCGGGCGCGCGGTGCCTGCTCCCCGCCCCGCTACTGCATCTTCCCGGGGTGCGACCCCCGGACCCCCGAGAGATCTGCGCGCGCGACGGAGAAAGGGCTGAGTAGCATTGTTCCGCCGGACCTTCTGGTTCACCGCCGGTGCCGCCACCGGCGTCTGGGCCACGCTCAAGACCCAGCATGTGCTGCGCAGCCTCTCCCCGGAGAGCCTCGCGGCCACCGCCGCGAACAAGGCGATCGCCACCGGCCGCCGCGCGGTGATCTTCGCCAAGGACGTGCGCGCGGCCATGGCCGAGCGCGAGGGCCAGCTGAACGACGCCCTGGGGCTGACCTCCCGCGAGCAGGCGGCAGAATTGCCGGGGCAGCGCGTCAAGCTTCTGCTGGAGCAGAAGGCCGGCGCGACCCTGCAGCACCGCAAGACCCGCAGTAACGATCGGAAAGAGGACCACTGATGGAGTCGGCTGAAATCCGCCGCCGCTGGCTGAGCTTCTTCGAGGAGCGCGGCCACACCGTCGTGCCGTCGGCGTCGCTGATCGCGGACGACCCGACGCTGCTGCTGGTCCCGGCGGGCATGGTCCCCTTCAAGCCGTACTTCCTCGGCCAGGCCACCCCGCCCGCCCCGCGCGTCACCTCGATCCAGAAGTGCATCCGCACCCCCGACATCGAAGAGGTCGGCAAGACCACGCGGCATGGCACCTTCTTCCAGATGTGCGGCAATTTCTCCTTCGGCGATTACTTCAAAGAGGGCGCCATCAAGTTCGCCTGGGAGCTGCTGACCAACCCCCTGGACCAGGGTGGTTACGGGCTCGACCCCGAGCGGCTGTGGGCCACGGCGTATCACGACGACGACGAGGCCGCCCGCATCTGGCACGAGGTCATCGGCATGCCCAAGGAGCGGATCCAGCGCCGCGGCATGGCCGACAACTTCTGGTCCATGGGCGTGCCAGGGCCCTGCGGTCCCTGCTCGGAGATCTATTACGACCGCGGCCCCGAGTTCGGCCAGGAAGGCGGCCCCGTCGTCGACGAGGACCGCTATGTGGAGATCTGGAACCTGGTCTTCATGCAGTTTGAGCGCGGCGCGGGCGAGAGCAAGGACGACTTCCCGATCCTCGGCGAGCTGCCCTCGAAGAACATCGACACCGGGCTCGGCTTCGAGCGCCTCGCGATGGTCCTCCAGGACGTCCACAACCTGTACGAGATCGACACCTCCCGCGCCGTCATCGACAAGGCCACCGAGCTGACCGGCGTCGCCTATGGCGCCGCCGAGCGCTCGGACGTCTCGCTGCGCGTGGTCTCCGACCACATGCGCGCCTCGGTGATGATGATCGGCGACGGCGTCACGCCCGGCAATGAGGGCCGCGGCTATGTGCTGCGCCGCATCATGCGCCGCGCGATCCGCAATATGCGGCTGCTCGGCGCCACCGGCCCGGTCGCCAACGACCTGGTGGACGTCGTCATCAAGACGATGGGCCAGCAGTACCCGGAGCTGGAGACCGACCGCAAGCGCATCGAGACGGTGGCCCTCGCCGAGGAGGCCGCCTTCCTCAAGACCCTGAAGTCCGGCACCAACATCCTCGACACCGCCGTCACCGAGACCAAGGCCACCGGCTCCGCCGTCCTGCCCGGCGACAAGGCCTTCCTGCTGCACGACACGTGGGGCTTCCCGATCGACCTCACCCTCGAAATGGCCGCCGAACAGGGCCTGTCCGTGGACGAGGACGGCTTCCGCCGCCTGATGAAGGAGCAGCGGGAGCGCGCCAAGGCCGACGCCAAGGCCAAGAAGACCGGCCACGCCGACCTGTCCGCCTACCGCGAGGTGGCCGACGCGTCCGGCCCGACCGACTTCACCGGTTACGGCGAGACCGAGGGCGAGGCCACCGTCGTCGGCGTGCTCGTCGACGGCGTCTCCTCGCCCGCCGCCTCCGAGGGCGACGAGGTCGAGATCGTCCTGGACCGCACCCCCTTCTATGCCGAGGGCGGCGGCCAGCTCGCCGACATGGGCCGGATCAAGCTGGACACCGGCGCGATCGTCGAGGTCCGCGATGTGCAGCAGCCGGTCCCCGGCGTGTCCGTGCACAAGGGCGTCGTCCAGGTCGGCGAGGTGACGGTGGGCTCTTCCGCGTACGCCGCGATCGACATCACCCGCCGCCGCGCCATCGCCCGCGCCCACAGCGCCACCCACCTCACCCACCAGGCGCTGCGCGACGCGCTCGGTCCGACAGCCGCGCAGGCCGGCTCGGAGAACTCGCCGGGCCGCTTCCGCTTCGACTTCGGCTCGCCCGCGGCCGTGCCCGGCGGGGTCCTCACCGACGTCGAGCAGAAGATCAATGAGGTGCTGGCCCGCGAGCTCGATGTGCACGCCGAGGTCATGTCGATGGACGAGGCCAAGAAGCAGGGCGCCATCGCCGAGTTCGGCGAGAAGTACGGCGACCGGGTGCGCGTCGTCACCATCGGCGACTTCTCCAAGGAGCTCTGCGGCGGCACCCACGTGCACAACACCGCGCAGCTCGGCCTGGTCAAGCTGCTCGGCGAGTCCTCCATCGGCTCCGGCGTGCGCCGCGTCGAGGCCCTGGTCGGCGTCGACGCGTACAACTTCCTTGCGAAGGAGCACACCGTCGTCGCCCAGCTGACCGAGCTGGTCAAGGGCCGCCCGGACGAGCTGCCGGAGAAGATCTCCGGGATGCTCACGAAGCTGAAGGACGCCGAGAAGGAGATCGAGCGCTTCCGCGCCGAGAAGGTGCTGCAGGCGGCGGGCGGCCTGGTCGAGCAGGCCAAGGACGTCCGCGGCACCGCCTTCGTCGCCGCGCAGGTGCCGGACGGCACGTCCGCGGACGACCTGCGCAAGCTGGTGCTGGACGTCCGGGGCCGCATCCAGGGCGGCCGCCCGGCGGTGGTGGCGCTGTTCTCCGTCGCCAACGGCCGCCCGCTCACGGTCATCGCCACCAACGACGCCGCCCGCGACAAGGGCCTCAAGGCCGGCGACCTGGTCCGTACGGCAGCCAAGACCCTCGGCGGTGGCGGCGGCGGCAAGCCGGACGTCGCCCAGGGCGGCGGCCAGCAGCCGGAGGCCATCGACGACGCCATCGCGGCCGTCGAGCGCGCGGTCGCCGACGCCGGCTGATGGACGAGAGCACCTTCCGCCGCGGCCGCCGCATTGCCGTGGACGTAGGTGACGCCCGGATCGGGGTCGCTTCATGCGACCCCGACGGGGTACTCGCCTCGCCCGTGGAAACGGTGCCGGGACGCGACGTGCCCGCGGCGCACCGGCGGCTCGCCGCCATCGTCGCGGAGTACGAGCCGCTCGAAGTCGTCGTCGGCCTGCCCCGCTCGCTGAGCGGCCAGGAGGGCCCGGCGGCGGTGAAGGTACGCGGCTTCGCGCAGGAGCTCGCCCGGATCGTGCGGCCCGTGCCCGTACGCCTGGTGGACGAACGGATGTCGACCGTCACCGCGGCGCAAGGGCTGCGCGCGTCCGGGGTGTCGGTGAAGAAGGGCCGTTCGGTGGTCGACCAAGCGGCGGCAGTTGTCATCCTTCAGAGCGCGCTTGACTCCGAACGGGCGTCTGGCAATGCTCCTGGCGAGAGCGTCGAGCCGATTGTCTGATCGCGATACGGTAACGTTCCGCGCGGAAATGGCAGCCGTCATATAAGCGCACCGACAGCCCTCGCGGCTTAGGGGATCGATGACTGAGTATGGCCGGGGCCCCGGCTCCGAACCGTGGCACCCCGAGGACCCCCTGTTCGGCACGGGGCAGCACTGGGGTGGTGGGCAGCCCGCGCACGGGCAGGCCCCCTACGGCGGCGGGCAGCAGCAGCCGTATCAGCAGCCCCAGCAGGCCCAGTGGGGCGGCGGCCACCCGCAGCAGGGCGGCTACCCGTACGGCGGCCAGCCTCAGCCCGGGTACGACCAGGGTTACGACCCCGGCTACGGCGGCGGCCATGCCCCGCAGCAGCCCCAGCAGCCGAGCTGGGACACCACCGGCGGCCTGCCCGCCGTGGACCCCTACGCACACCCGCCGCAGCCCGCGGCCGAGCCGGATTACTACGGCTCGCCCGACGCGTACCCCCCGCCGCGCCCCCGCCCGCGCGGGCAGGAGCGCCGCCGCCCCGAGCCGGGCCGTCGGCCGCCGGAGCGCGAACACTCCTTCTTCGCCGAGGACGATGACGACGTCCTGGGCGACGACGACCCGAGACCTCGCAGACGCCGCGGCGGCCCGCCCGGCCCCGGCGGCCCTGGTGGCCCGCGCGGCCGTGACCCCCGGGGCCCGCGCGGCCGCGGCCGCGGTCCCGCCGAAACGAAACGCCGCAACGGCACCGCCTGCCTCATCGTCGCGCTGGTGCTGCTCGGCCTGGTCGGCGGCATCGGCTACTTCGGCTACAACTTTGTGAGCGACAAGTTCGCCTCCGCGCCCGACTACGAGGGCTCCGGCCACGGCATGGTCGAGGTGGAGGTCACCGAGGGCGCGAGCATCACCGACATCGGCAACATCCTCAAGACAAAGGGCGTCGTCAAGAGCGTTGACGGCTTCGTCCAGGCCGCCGGGGACAACGACAAGGCCAGCGGCATCCAGCCCGGGGTCTACACGCTCAAGAAGGAGATGTCGGCGTCGGCGGCCATCGAGATGATGACCGACCCGAAGACCTTCAACGCCCTGATCATCCCCGAGGGATGGCGGGCCACCCGGGTCTACGAGAAGATCGACAGCCACCTCGGCCTCGCCGAGGGCACCACGAAGAAGGCCGCGGAGAAGGGCGACCTCGGTCTGCCCGACTGGGCCAAGGGCAACCCGGAGGGCTTCCTCTACCCGTCCCGCTACAGCGCGTCGAAGGGCACCAAGCCGGAGACGGTGCTCAAGCAGATGGTGAAGCGCGCCAATGCGGAGTACACCCGCGACAACATCGTCAATGGTGCGAAGAAGCTGAACCGGACGCCGTACGAGATCCTCACCATCGCCAGCCTCGTCCAGGCGGAGGGCGGCAACAAGGAGGAGTTCGAGAAGGTCGCCACGGTGATCTACAACCGGCTCAAGCCCGGCAACACGGAGACCAACGGCAAGCTCGACATGGACTCCACCATCAACTACGCCAAGGGCCAGTCGAACCTCGACATCTCCACCAAGGACACCCAGTACGACTCGCCGTACAACACCTACCTCCACGCCGGTCTGCCGCCCGGCCCGATCGACAACCCGAGCCCGGAGGCGATCAAGGCGGCGCTCAGCCCGGCGAAGGGCAACTGGATGTACTTCGTCACCGTCAAGCCCGGCGTCACGAAGTTCACCGCGAGCAAGGCGGAGCACGACAAGAACGTCGAGGAGTTCAACCGCTACCAGCGGGAGCACAACAACTGATGCACCGGCCCACCCCCCGGCGGGCGGCGGTCCTCGGATCGCCGATCGCCCACTCCCTTTCGCCCGTCCTGCACCGCGCGGCCTATGCGGCGCTCGGCCTGGACGGCTGGACGTACGACCGCTTCGAGGTGGACGAGGCCGCGCTGCCCGGCTTCCTCGACGGTCTGGACGCGGGGGAGTGGGCGGGCCTGTCCCTGACCATGCCGCTCAAGCGGGCCGTGATGCCGCTGCTCGACGAGGTCAGCCCCACCGCCCGGTCGGTGGAGGCGGTGAACACGGTCGTCTTCGGCCCGGACGGCCGCCGCACCGGTGACAACACCGACATCCCCGGCATGCGCGCGGCCCTGCGCGAGCGCGGCGTCGACAAGGTCCCGGCCGCCGCGATCCTGGGCGCCGGAGCCACCGCGTCCTCGGCGCTCGCCGCCCTGGGCGAGCTGTGCAGCGGCGAGGTCTCGGCATACGTACGCAGTGACGCCCGGGCCGCGGAGATGCGCGAGTGGGGCGACCGCCTGGACGTCCCGGTCCGCACCGCCCCGTGGACGGACGCACCCGAGGCGCTGCGAGCGCCCCTGGTGGTGGCCACGACCCCGGCGGGAGTGACGGACGAGCTGGCCGACGCGGTCCCGGAGCGCCCGGCCACCCTCTTCGACGTCCTGTACGACCCGTGGCCGACGCCGCTCGCGGCGGCGTGGTCCGCGCGCGGCGGCGCGGTCGTCGGCGGCCTCGACCTGCTCGTCCACCAGGCGGTCCTCCAGGTGGAACAGATGACGGGCCGCACCCCGGCCCCCCTGGCGGAGATGCGCGCGGCAGGCGAACAAGCACTGACACACCGCTGACGACACGAGCCCCCGCGCGTCCACCCACCGGACCACTGCGCACCCGCACCCCCGCCCCATGGGAGGATCGGAGGCACCGAAGGCCTCATCTCAAAGGGATCAGGGAGCACCGTTGAGCAGGTTGCGCTGGCTGACCGCAGGGGAGTCGCACGGCCCCGCACTCGTCGCGACACTGGAGGGGCTGCCCGCCGGCGTGCCCGTCACCACCGAGCTGGTCGCCGACCACCTCGCCCGGCGCCGGCTGGGGTATGGCCGCGGCGCGCGGATGAAGTTCGAGCGCGACGAGATCACCTTCCTCGGCGGTGTGCGCCACGGCCTCACGCTCGGCTCGCCCGTCGCGATCATGGTGGGCAACACCGAGTGGCCGAAGTGGGACAAGGTCATGGCCGCGGACCCGGTGGACCCCGCGGAGCTGGCCGAGCTGGCCCGTAACGCGCCGCTCACCCGCCCCCGCCCCGGCCACGCCGACCTGGCCGGCATGCAGAAGTACGGCTTCGACGAGGCCCGCCCGATCCTTGAGCGCGCCTCCGCCCGCGAGACCGCGGCCCGGGTGGCGCTCGGCGCGGTGGCCCGCTCGTACCTGAAGGAGACGGTCGGGATCGAGATCGTCTCGCATGTCGTGGAGCTGGGCGCGGCCAAGGCGCCGTACGGCGTGGTGCCGCAGCCCGGCGACGTCGAGCAGCTCGACGCCGACCCGGTGCGCTGCCTCGACGCCGACGCGTCGAAGGCGATGGTCGCCGAGATCGACCAGGCCCACAAGGACGGCGACACCCTCGGCGGCGTCGTCGAGGTCTGCGCGTACGGCGTCCCGGTCGGCCTCGGCAGCCACGTGCACTGGGACCGCCGCCTCGACTCCCGGCTGGCCGCCGCGCTCATGGGCATCCAGGCGATCAAGGGCGTCGAGCTCGGCGACGGCTTCGAGCTGGCCCGGGTCCCGGGCTCCAAGGCGCATGACGAGATCGTCAGCACCGGCGACGGCATCCGGCGCTCCACCGGCCGCTCCGGCGGCACGGAGGGCGGCCTCACCACCGGTGAGCTGCTGCGCGTACGGGCCGCGATGAAGCCCATCGCGACCGTGCCGCGGGCCCTGGCCACCGTCGACGTGGCGACCGGCGAGGCGACGAAGGCGCACCACCAGCGCTCCGACGTCTGCGCCGTCCCGGCCGCCGGCATCGTCGCCGAAGCCATGGTGGCGCTCGTCCTCGCCGACGCCGTCGCGGAGAAGTTCGGCGGCGACTCGGTCGGCGAGACCGCGCGCAACGCCACCTCGTACCTCGAGAACCTGCAGATCCGATGACCCGCCCGGCAGTCATCCTGATCGGGCCGCCCGGCGCCGGAAAGTCCACCGTCGGCGCGCTGCTCGCCGAGCGGCTCGGCGTCACCCTGCGCGACACCGACGCCGATATCGAGGTGGCGGCCGGGAAGCCGATCCCGGAGATCTTCTACGACGACGGGGAGCCGCGCTTCCGCGAGCTGGAGCGGGCGGCCGTGCGCGCCGGGCTGGCCGAGCACGACGGCGTGCTGTCGCTCGGCGGCGGCGCCATCGTGGACGACGGCACCCGCGCGCTGCTCGCCGGGCATCCGGTGGTGTTCCTGGAGGTCGAGCTGGCGGACGCGGTCAAGCGCGTCGGCCTCGACGCCCCCCGGCCGCTGCTCGCGGTCAACCCCCGGCAGGCCTGGCGGCAGTTGATGGAAAAGCGGCGACCGCTGTATGTGGAGGCCGCCCGCGTCACCATCAGCACCGCGGCCCGCACCCCGGAAGAAGTCGCCGAGGCCGTACTCGAAGCATTGGAGCTCCACAGCGCATGACTGACGAGACCGTCACCCGGATCCACATCGGCGGCACCGCCGGCACCGACCCGTACGACGTGCTGATCGGCCGGGAGCTGCTCGGCGAGCTGCCCGGGCTGATCGGGACCGACGCCAAGCGGGTGGCCGTCATCCACCCGGAGGCGCTGGAGGCGACGGGGGAGGCGCTGCGCGCCGATCTCGCCGACGCCGGGTACGAGGCCGTCGCCATCCAGGTGCCCAACGCGGAGGAGGCGAAGACCGCCGAGGTCGCCGCGTACTGCTGGAAGGCGCTCGGGCAGTCCGGCTTCACGCGGACGGATGTGATCGTGGGCGTCGGCGGCGGAGCCACCACCGATGTCGCCGGATTCGTCGCCGCCTCCTGGCTGCGCGGGGTGCGCTGGATCGCCGTGCCGACGACCGTGCTGGCCATGGTGGACGCGGCGGTCGGGGGCAAGACCGGCATCAATACGGCCGAGGGCAAGAACCTCGTCGGCGCCTTCCACCCGCCCGCCGGCGTCCTCTGCGACCTGGCCGCGCTCGAATCGCTCGGCGTCCACGACTACGTGTCCGGCATGGCCGAGGTCATCAAGGCGGGATTCATCTCCGACCCGAAGATCCTGGAGCTGGTGGAGGCGGACCCGGAGGGCGCCCGTACGCCGAAGGGGCCGCACACGGCGGAGCTGCTGGAACGCTCCATCCGGGTCAAGGCCGAGGTGGTGTCGGCCGACCTGAAGGAGTCGGGGCTGCGCGAGATCCTCAATTACGGGCACACCCTCGCCCACGCCATCGAGAAGAACGAGCGCTACAACTGGCGGCACGGCGCGGCCGTTTCGGTCGGCATGGTCTTCGCCGCCGAGCTCGGCCGGATCGCGGGCCGCCTCGACGACGCCACCGCCGACCGGCACCGGGCGATCCTGGAGTCGGTGGGCCTGCCGGTCACGTACCGCGGCGACCAGTGGCCCAAGCTGCTGGAGACGATGAAGGTCGACAAGAAGTCGCGCGGCGACCGACTGCGCTTCATCGTCCTCGACGGCCTCGCCAAGCCGACCGTCCTGGAGGGCCCCGACCCGGCGATGCTGCTGGCCGCACACGCGGAGATCGCCGCATGACCCCGGTGCTGGTCCTCAACGGCCCCAACCTCGGCCGCCTCGGCTCCCGCGAGCCCGATGTCTACGGCGCGACCTCCTACGCGGGCCTGGTCGAGCAGTGCACGGCGCTGGGCAAGGAGCTGGGCTTCGAGGTCGACGTCCGGGAGACCAACGACGAGGGCGAGATGATCCGCTGGCTGCACGAGGCCGCGGACGGCTCGATCCCGGTCGTCATCAACCCGGGCGCCTTCACCCACTATTCGTACGGAATGCGCGACGCCGCGGCGCAGCGCACCGCGCCGCTCATCGAGGTGCACATCTCCAACCCGCACGCCCGCGAGGCCTTCCGCCACACGTCGGTGATCGCCGCGGTGGCGTCGGGCACGATCGCGGGCTTCGGGCTCGGCTCGTACCGGCTGGCGCTGCGGGCGCTGGCGGAGGAGCTGAAGGGCTGATCAGGGCAGCTCGTCGGTCCGCAGGATCGCGTACGTCACGCTGTCGCGCCACGAGCCGTCGCGCCAGATGGCGGCGCGGGTGACGCCCTCCCGCGCGAACCCGGCCTTCTCCAGCGCCCTGCCCTCCGCGAGGTTCTTCACGTCGGTGTTCGCCTCGATGCGGTGGGCGGTGGTGTGCGCGAAGAGGTAGCGGACGAGCAGCTTGTGCGCCTCGGTGCCGTAGCCGAATCCGCGCGCCTCCGGGAACAGGCCGATGCCCATCTCCCACGTGTGCAGATGGCGGGGCGGCGCCGGGCGGCGGAAGTTCACGAAGCCGACGCGCTCCTCGCCGCGCGCCACCATGAGGATGCTGTAGTCCTCGCCGAGCAGCCGGTTCTCCTCCCAGCGCTGGGCCATCCGTCTCGGGTTATGCCAGCCGAACCAGGCGAACTCTCCGCACTGCTCGGGGTCGGCGAGGTGCTCCTGCAGCAGCGATACGTCCGCTTCGCGGGCTGGGGACAGGGCTATTTCGTTGGTCATCGCGCCATCATGCCCCAGCAGTTGGCCTGGTCGGGCACCCCGGGACCGGACGGATCGTTGTCACTTACATGCCGGAACCGGGTACGGTTCCAGGCGTTGGCTTCGTGCGGTACGACCAACCGGGCGCTGTCGAGGAGAAAAGGGGACGGATGCACCACCACCCTGCTGGGGTTCCCCATCCGCCCCACCGGCCGGGACCTCCCGGTGGCGTGCCGATGCCGCAGCCGCCGCCCATGGCCCAGCACCCGCCGGGCCCACCGCACGCGCCGCACCCCGGGATGGTGCCGCGCCCCGGGATGCCGCAGCCGCCGGTCGAGAACGCCACCGAATCCACCGGCCACATTCGCCTCCCGGCCGGAGGTCTCGTCCCCGTACCCTCCCCGCCGCAGTCGCCGCAGCCGGTCGGCGCGCCGCCGCCCACCGTGGCGGTGCTGCTCATCGGCCCGGCGGGCGCGGGCAAGACCACCGTGGCGCGGCACTGGGCGGACACCCGCCGCTCACCCACGGCGCACATAAGCCTCGATGACGTACGCGAATGGGTCCGGGCCGGCTTCTCCGACCCGCGCGCGGGCTGGACGGACCAGTCCGAGGCGCAATACCGCCTGGCCCGGCGGACCTGCGGCTTCGCCGCCCGTAACTACCTCGCGAACGGGATCTCCTGCATCCTCGACGACGCCGTCTTCCCGGACCGCCCGGTCGTCGGCCTCGGCGGCTGGAAGCGCCACGTCGGCCCTGGCCTGCTGCCCATCGTCCTCCTCCCCGGCCTGGAGGTCGTCATGGACCGCAACGCCGCCCGCTCGGGCACCCGCCGCCTCGCGGACGAGGAGGTGGCGCGGATCCACGGGCGGATGGCCGGCTGGTACGGCTCCGGCCTGCCGATCCTGGACAACTCCCACCAGGACGTGGAGACGACGGCCCGGATGCTGGACGACGTGGTGCTGCGCAGCCTCACGAGCCCGCCCCGCTGGTAGCGGCCGCGCCCGCCCCGGACGGGCGTACTCACCAAGCACCGGACAGGCCTCGCAAATACGCTCAAACCATGTCAGAGGTCCACGCCGCTCGCCGCTCACGACTCCGCACCCATTGCGCTGGGACCGGCAGCGACGCCGCCCTCGTCTCCCGACCCGCCAACATCCACTATCTGGCCGGAGTCGCGCCGCCCGGCGCCGTGCTGCTGGTCGGCCCCGCCGAGGACATCCTGATCCGCCCCCGCGACCTGCCCGATGACGGCGGCGCCCGGGCGGCGGACGAGGACCTGCGGGTGCATGCCCTCGACGCGCCTGATGGCGATCCGGCGGTGGCCGCCGCGGATCTCGCGGGGGCGGCGGGCGCCGGCGCGCTCGCCGTGGAGGAGCATCACCTCACGGTCGCCCGGCACCGGGCCCTGGCTTCCGTCGCGCCTCGTATCCGGCTCTCCGACCTCGGCCGTACGGTCGAGCAGCAGCGGCTCGTCAAGGACGACGAGGAGATCGCCTGCCTGCGGATCGCCGCGGAGATCGCCGACCAGGCGCTGGGGGAGCTGCTGGAGTCGATCCTGGTCGGGCGTACCGAGCGGCATCTCGCGCTGGAGCTGGAGCGGCGGCTGGTCGACCACGGGGCGCAGGGGCCGGCGTTTCCGACGGCGGTCGGGACCGGGCCGCATTCCGGGCGGGCGGGTCATGTGCCGACTGACCGGAGAGTCGAGGAGGGCGACTTCCTCACCGTGTGTCTCGGGGCCCGGTATCGCGGATACCGCTGCGAGATCGGCCGTACGTTCGTGATCGGCGCCGCGCCCGACGACTGGCAGATCGAGCTCTACGACATGGTTTTCGCCGCGCAGCGGGCGGGCCGCGAGGCGCTCGCGCCGGGCGCCGAGTACCGCGAGGTGGACCATGCGGCGCGGCAGGTGCTGGACGCCGCCGGGCACGGAGAGGCGCTGGGTCCGTGGACCGGGCACGGCGTCGGGCTCGAAATCGATGAGGACCCGAAACTGTCGCCTGCGGCCATGGGTAAACTGGACGCTTGTGTGCCGGTCACCGTCGAGCCGGGGGTTCATCTCCCCGGTCGGGGCGGGGTCCGGATCGATGACACGCTCGTCGTCCGCCCACCCGGGGACGGCGGACCGGAGCTACTCACCATCACGACCAAGGAGCTGCTCGCCCTCTGAGAGGGGCGATCGGGCGCGCCTTGGCCGTCCGATCAGCAGTCCAGGAGATTTCGAGACGTGGCCAGCACGAACGACCTGAAGAACGGCATGGTGCTTAAGCTCGACGGGGGCCAGCTCTGGTCCGTAGTCGAGTTCCAGCACGTCAAGCCCGGCAAGGGGCCGGCCTTCGTCCGGACGAAGCTGAAGAACGTGCTCTCCGGGAAGATCGTCGACAAGACCTTCAACGCGGGCACCAAGGTCGAGACGGCGACCGTCGACCGCCGCGACATGCAGTTCTCGTACATGGACGGCGACTACTTCGTCTTCATGGACATGCAGACGTACGACCAGCTGCACGTCGACCGCAAGGTCGTCGGGGACGCCGCCAACTACCTCATCGAGGGCTTCGAGGCCACGGTGGCGCAGCACGAGGGCGAGGTGCTCTACATCGAGCTGCCGGCCGCCGTCGAGCTCAACATCAAGCACACCGAGCCGGGCGTGCAGGGCGACCGCTCCACCGGCGGCTCCAAGCCGGCCGAGCTGGAGACCGGCTACGAGATCCAGGTGCCGCTCTTCATCACCACGGGCGAGAAGATCAAGGTCGACACCCGCTCCGGTGAGTACCTCGGCCGGGTGAACAGCTAACCGTGGCCGCACGCACCAATGCGCGCAAGCGCGCTTTCCAGATCCTCTTCGAGGCGGATCAGCGGGGTGCCGCTGTCGCCGACGTGCTGGAGGACTGGAAGCGGCATGCCGCGTCCGACACCCGGCAGCCGCCGGTCAGTGAGTACACGGCGGATCTCGTCGGGGGGTACGCGCAGCATGCGCGCCGGATCGACGAGCTGATCTCCACGTACTCGGTGGACTGGACGCTCGACCGGATGCCGGTCGTGGACCGGAACATCCTGCGGCTCGGCGCGTATGAGCTGCTGTGGCATGACGATACGCCGGATGCCGTGGTGATCGATGAGGCGGTGCAGTTGGCGAAGGAGTTCTCCACGGATGACTCGCCGTCGTTCATCAACGGGCTGCTGGGGCGGCTGAAGGACATGAAGCCGACGCTGCGGCGCGAGTAGCCTGGCGGCTGGCTTGGCCCCGTCCCCTGCGGTTGGGGGGCGGGGCTTTTTGTGCCCACCCGCCCACCCGTTGCTGTCGCGGCGCGAAGGTGGGCGCTGCGTGCGATGGCGCTGCTGCGCCCTGGGCGATCGCGCCTGGCGGCGCTCGCCCTCAAGCGCCGGGCGGGCTTGATTTGCGTGCGCTCGCCCGCGCGGCCTGGTGCGGTTTGGGGGGTGGTGGTGCGCGGGGCTGGGTCTGTGGTTCCGGGTGTGGCCCGGAGGGGCTGCTCCGCTAGACGTTGGTTGCCCTAGTCCCGGTGCCGGGCCACGCTCCCGCAGCCCCTCCGGGCCGCACCCTCCGCAGCGCTGGCGATCGCCGGACCATCCCAGCTCACGCCGATCCCTGCGGGCCACACCCCCGCCTACGACCGCCAGGCGCCGCTCACGACCGACGCACTTCCACGCCCCCCCCGGGGCACGTCCTCCGTATCGCCGCCCGGCCGCCCGAGGGGACCAGCCGCCCCCACTCCTCCGCAGCCCGCCAACCCCACTCGCACCGCGCCCCACCGCAACCCGGCGACGCGGCCGCCGCCATCCGATGCCAAGCCGCCCGCACCCCACCCCCCGGCTGACCGCAGGCCGCCCCACTCAGGGAGGGGCCGGGGTGGAACGACGCCGCCGAAAAAACCCAGCACCGAGCAGCGAACCGACCACCACGTTTTTTCGGTGGTGTCGTGGAACCCCGGCCCCGGCCCACCCACCCAAACCCAGGGCGCGGCCTGCCGCACACAGCAACGGGTGGGTGGGTGGGCACAATCGCGTGGAGGGGGAAAAAGCCGGGCGGCAGCCCCGCCCCGGAGGGGGAGCCGCCGCCCGGCGGGCGTTACGTTTCTGCGTAAGGGGTGGCGCCGTTAGGCGTCTTCGTGGGCGACCGCGCGGCGCGCGTCCGCGTCCAGCACACCCCACCCGATCAACTGCTCGGTCAGGACCGACGGCGACTGGTCGTAAATGACGGCAAGCGTACGCAGATCGTCCTGGCGGATCGACAGCACCTTGCCGTTGTAGTCGCCCCGCTGCGACTGAATCGTGGCGGCGTAACGCTGCAGCGGCCCCGCCTTCTCCGGCGGCACGTGGGCCAGCCGCTCGAGGTCGAGGACGAGCTTCGGCGGGGGCTCGGCGGCGCCGCCGGGGGCGGAGCCGGGCAGGAGTTCCTGGACAGGGACGCCGTAGAAGTCCGCGAGCTCCGCGAGGCGCTGCACGGTCACGGCGCGGTCGCCACGCTCGTAAGAACCGACCACAACGGCCTTCCAGCGACCCTGCGACTTCTCCTCGACGCCGTGGAGGGAGAGGCCCTGCTGGGTGCGGATGGCGCGGAGCTTGGCCCCGAGCTGTTTGGCGTATTCGCTGGACATATAGCTCCCCGGACTCAGTCTTCGTAACTCACTGTGAGGTTACGCAGCGTAACCTGCGTCCGTCAAGCGGAAGATTACTCCCCTGGTCGGGGCACCGCCCCCCGCGTGAGAGCCGCCAAAGCCGCTGGTACCGTAGTGGGGACCTGATGTCCTTTAATGCCCGTCCCGTGAGGCGGGGAAGGAGATCCTTTTCATGGACGCTTCAGCAGGTCCGGCACGCCCCGTACTGGAGGCTCCGGACATCGCGCGGGTACTCACCCGCATCGCCCACGAGATCGTCGAGCGCGCCAAGGGCGCCGACGACGTGGTGCTTCTCGGCATTCCGACCCGCGGGGTCTTCCTCGCCCGGCGGCTCGCGGACAAGCTCGAAGAGATCACCGGCGGCAAGACCCCGGCGGGCTCGCTCGACATCACCATGTACCGCGATGACCTGCGCCAGGGCCCGGCCCGCGCGCTCGGCCATACGGACATCCCGGCCGATGGCATCGACGGCAGGCTCGTCGTCCTGGTCGACGACGTGCTCTTCTCCGGCCGTACGATCCGCGCCGCCCTCGACGCGCTCAACGACCTGGGCAGGCCGCGTGCCGTACAGCTCGCCGTGCTCGTCGACCGCGGCCACCGCGAGCTGCCGATCCGCGCCGACTACGTCGGCAAGAACCTCCCCACCTCGCTGCGGGAGACGGTCAAGGTCCAGCTCACCGAGGGCGACGGCCGGGACGCCGTCCTGCTCGGCGACAAGCCGGCCGCCCCGGCAGGCGGGCAGTAGCCCATTCGGGTCCCGGACCTCCGAACAGAGGCCCGGCCCGCAGGCATGCCCGCCGCACCAAAGACATAAGCCGCGCACCCTCTGATTCAAGACGTGGAGCCGACACCCAGATGAAGCGCCACCTCATCTCGACCTCTGACCTCAGCCGGGACGACGCCATCCTCATCCTCGACACCGCCGAGGAAATGGCCCGGGTCGCCGACCGCCCCATCAAGAAGCTGCCGACGCTGCGCGGCCGCACGGTCGTGAACCTCTTCTTCGAGGACTCGACCCGGACCCGCATCTCCTTCGAGGCCGCCGCCAAGCGGCTCTCCGCCGATGTCATCAACTTCTCCGCCAAGGGGTCGTCGGTGTCCAAAGGCGAGTCCCTCAAGGACACCGCCCTCACCCTCCAGGCCATGGGCGCCGACGCCGTCGTCATCCGCCACCACGCCTCCGGCGCCCCGCACCGCCTCGCCGGCTCCGGCTGGCTCGACGGCAGCGTGATCAACGCCGGGGACGGGACGCACGAGCACCCGACCCAGGCGCTGCTCGACGCCTTCACCATGCGCCGCCACCTCGCGGGCGCCGCGGACGGCGGCTCGACCCTGCACCAGGGCCCCGGCGACGGCACCGGGCGCGACCTGGCCGGGCGCAAGGTCACCATCGTCGGCGACGTGCTGCACAGCCGCGTCGCCCGCTCCAACGTGCACCTGCTGCACACCCTGGGCGCCGAGGTGACCCTGGTCGCCCCGCCGACCCTGCTGCCGATCGGCGTCGAGAGCTGGCCCTGCGAGGTGTCGTACGACCTCGACGCCGTCATCCCCAAGTCCGACGCCGTGATGATGCTGCGGGTGCAGCGCGAGCGGATGAACGCCGCGTTCTTCCCGACCGAGCGCGAGTACTCGCGGCGCTACGGCCTCGACGGCGACCGCATGGCCCGCATGCAGGAGCACGCGCTGGTCATGCACCCCGGCCCGATGAACCGCGGCATGGAGATCTCCGCCGAGGTCGCCGACTCCCACCGTTCGACCATCGTGGAGCAGGTCGCCAATGGCGTCTCGATCCGCATGGCCGTGATGTACCTGCTGCTGGGCGGTGCCGTGCTCGCCGACGAGCCGAGCGCGCCCGCCGCCGCCAACCCCACCCGCACCGAGGAGACCCCCAAGTGAGCACGAGCAAGATCCTTATTCGCGGCGCGAAGGTGCTGGGGGGCGACGTCCAGGACGTCCTCATCGAGGGCGAGCAGATCGCATCCGTCGGTACGGGCCTCAGCGCCGACGGCGCCCAGGTCATCGACGCCGACGGGCAGATCCTCCTCCCCGGCCTCGTAGACCTGCACACCCACCTCCGCGAGCCCGGCCGCGAGGACTCCGAGACCGTCCTCACCGGCACCCGCGCCGCCGCCAAGGGCGGCTTCACCGCCGTGCACGCCATGGCCAACACCTTCCCCGTCGCCGACACCGCCAGCGTGGTCGAGCAGGTCTGGCGGCTCGGCAAGGAGTCCGGCTACTGCGACGTGCAGCCGGTCGGCGCCGTCACCGTCGGCCTGGAGGGCAAGCAGCTCGCCGAGCTCGGCGCCATGCACGACTCGGCCGCGGGCGTCGTGGTCTTCTCCGACGACGGCAAGTGCGTGGATGACGCCGTGATCATGCGGCGGGCGCTCGAATACGTGAAGGCCTTCGACGGTGTCATCGCGCAGCACGCCCAGGAGCCGCGGCTGACCGAGGGCGCCCAGATGAACGAGGGCGTCGTCTCCGCCGAGCTGGGGCTCGGCGGCTGGCCCGCCGTCGCCGAGGAGTCGATCATCTCCCGCGATGTGCTGCTCGCCGCCCACGTCGGCTCCCGCGTGCACATCTGCCACCTCTCGACGGCCGGCTCCGTGGAGATCGTCCGCTGGGCGAAGTCCAAGGGCTGGAACGTCACCGCCGAGGTCACCCCGCACCACCTGCTGCTGACCGACGAGCTGGTCCGCTCGTACAACCCGGTCTACAAGGTCAACCCCCCGCTGCGTACGGAGAAGGACGTCCTCGCGCTCCGCGAGGCGCTCGCCGACGGCACCATCGACTGCGTCGCCACCGACCACGCCCCGCACCCGCATGAGGACAAGGACTGCGAGTGGGGCGCGGCGGCCATGGGCATGGTCGGGCTGGAGACGGCGCTGAGCGTCGTCCAGCAGACGATGGTCGAGACCGGGCTGCTGGACTGGGCCGGGGTCGCCGACCGGATGTCCTTCCGGCCCGCCGAGATCGGGCGCCTGGGCGGCCACGGGCGGCCGGTCGCCGCCGGTGAGCCCGCCAACCTGGTCCTGGTCGATCCGGCCTACCGTGGAGACGTGGACCCCACCGGCTTCGCCTCCCGCA
The DNA here is from genome assembly GCF_048572725.1 of Streptomyces boninensis. Classification (NCBI taxonomy): domain Bacteria; kingdom Bacillati; phylum Actinomycetota; class Actinomycetes; order Kitasatosporales; family Streptomycetaceae; genus Streptomyces; species Streptomyces boninensis. The sequence continues at coordinate 1,275,060 of NZ_CP183837.1, read as the reverse complement.
GCCGCAACACCCCGTACGAGGGCCGCGAGCTGCCCGGCCGCGTCACGCACACCATCCTGCGCGGCCGCGCCACCGTCACCGGCGGTGAGCTGGCGTGACGCCGCTGATCCTGCTCGCCGACGAGCGGAAGTCGCAGGAGGTCACCGACTGGGCCGCCCGCGTCGGCTGGGTGGTGGGCCTGCTGCTCTTCATCGCGCTCTGCTACTGGCTGATGCGGCAGGGCTGGACCTGGCGCAAGGTGCTGCAGTCGGACGTGCCCGAGCTGACCGCCATCCCCGAGGACGCGGGTACGGCGACGCTCACCATGACCGGGCGCTACCACGGCTCCACCACCGCTGGTCAGTGGCTCGACCGGATCGTCGCCCACGGCCTGGGCGTCCGCAGCCGCGCCGAGCTCACCCTTTCGGAGCAAGGGCTGGCGGTCGTACGGCCCGGGGCCGGCGACTTCTTCATCCCGGCCGGGCAGCTGCGCGAGGCCCGGCTCGACAAGGGCATCGCGGGCAAGGTCCTCACCGAGGGCGGCCTGCTGGTGATCACCTGGGAGCACGGCGGCAAGGAGTACGACTCCGGCTTCCGCTCCGACCACGCGGCCGAGCACCCCGAGTGGGTCGCCGCCGTAAACGCCGCATCTTTTACCGACCAGCACGACACGAGGGAAGGCGCACGATGACGACCCCGAAGGCACCCGCGGTGCTCGTCCTTGAGGACGGCCGCACCTTCCGCGGCCGGGCGTACGGCGCGGTGGGGGAGACCGTCGGCGAGGCCGTCTTCTCCACCGGCATGACCGGCTACCAGGAGACGCTGACCGACCCGTCGTACCACGGGCAGGTGGTCGTCATGACCGCCCCGCACGTCGGAAATACGGGCGTGAACGACGAGGACCCGGAGTCCGGGCGGATCTGGGTGGCCGGCTACGTCGTCCGCGACCCCGCCCGCAAGCCCTCCAACTGGCGCGCCAAGCGCTCCCTCGACGAGGAGCTCGCCAAGCAGGGCGTCGTCGGCATCAGCGGCATCGACACCCGCGCCCTGACGCGGCATCTGCGTGAGCGCGGTGCGATGCGCGTCGGGATCTTCTCGGGCGAGGCGGTCGCGGACGATGCCGCGCTGCTGGCCCGGGTGCAGGCCGCCCCGCAGATGAAGGGCGCCAGCCTGTACGAGGAGGTCGCCACGACCGAGGCGTACGTGGTCCCGGCCATCGGCTCCAAGAAGTACACCGTCGCCGCCATCGACCTCGGCATCAAGGGCATGACCCCGCACCGCATGGCCGAGCGCGGCATCGAGGTGCACGTCCTGCCGGGCAGCGCGTCTATTGACGACATCTACGCCGTAAACCCCGACGGCGTCTTCTTCTCCAACGGCCCCGGCGACCCCGCCACCGCCGACCACCCGGTCGCGCTGGTCAAGGGTGTGCTGGAGCGCAAGACGCCGCTCTTCGGCATCTGCTTCGGCAACCAGGTCTTCGGCCGCGCGCTCGGCCAGGGCACGTTCAAGCTCAAGTACGGCCACCGCGGCATCAATCAGCCGGTCCAGGACCGTACGACCGGCAAGGTCGAGGTCACGGCGCACAACCACGGCTTCGCCGTGGACGCCCCGCTCGACGGCCCCTTCGAGACGCCCTACGGCCGCGCCGAGGTCACCCACGTGTGCCTCAACGACGACGTCGTCGAGGGGCTGCAGCTGCTCGACCAGCCGGCCTTCAGCGTCCAGTACCACCCCGAGGCGGCCGCGGGCCCGCACGACGCCGCGTACCTCTTCGACCGCTTCGTATCCCTGATGGAGGGCCAGCGTGCCTAAGCGCACCGATATCCAGTCCGTCCTGGTCATCGGCTCCGGCCCGATCGTCATTGGCCAGGCCGCCGAGTTCGACTACTCCGGCACCCAGGCCTGCCGTGTGCTGAAGGCCGAGGGCCTGCGGGTCATCCTGGTGAACTCCAACCCGGCGACGATCATGACCGACCCGGAGATCGCCGACGCCACCTATGTCGAGCCGATCACCCCGGAGTTCGTAGAGAAGATCATCGCGAAGGAGCGGCCGGACGCGCTGCTGCCGACGCTCGGCGGCCAGACGGCGCTCAACACCGCGATCTCCATGCATGAGCAGGGGGTGCTGGAGGCGTACGGCGTCGAGCTCATCGGCGCCAATGTCGAGGCCATCAACAAGGGTGAGGACCGCGACCTCTTCAAGGACGTCGTCGAGGAGGTCCGCAAGAAGATCGGGCACGGCGAATCCGCCCGCTCGGTCATCTGCCACTCCATGGATGACGTGCTGAAGGGCGTCGACACCCTCGGCGGCTACCCCGTCGTCGTCCGGCCCTCCTTCACCATGGGCGGCGCCGGCTCCGGCTTCGCGCACGACGAGGAGGAGCTGCGCCGCATCGCCGGTCAGGGCCTCACGCTGTCGCCGACCACCGAGGTGCTCCTGGAGGAGTCCATCCTCGGCTGGAAGGAGTACGAGCTGGAGCTGATGCGCGACAAGAACGACAACGTCGTGGTCGTCTGCTCCATCGAGAACTTCGACCCGATGGGCGTGCACACCGGCGACTCCATCACCGTCGCGCCCGCGATGACGCTGACCGACCGTGAGTACCAGCGGCTGCGTGACGTCGGCATCGCGATCATCCGCGAGGTCGGGGTCGACACCGGCGGCTGCAACATCCAGTTCGCGGTCAATCCCGACGACGGCCGCATCATCGTGATCGAGATGAACCCGCGGGTGTCGCGTTCTTCCGCCCTCGCCTCCAAGGCCACCGGCTTCCCGATCGCCAAGATCGCGGCGAAGCTCGCCGTCGGCTACACCCTGGACGAGATCCCGAACGACATCACCGAGGAGACCCCGGCCTCCTTCGAGCCGACGCTCGACTACGTCGTGGTGAAGGTCCCGCGGTTTGCCTTCGAGAAGTTCCCGAGCGCCGACGCCACCCTCACCACCACCATGAAGTCGGTCGGCGAGGCCATGGCCCTGGGCCGTAACTTCACCGAGGCGCTGCAGAAGGCGATGCGCTCGATCGAGAAGAAGGGCAGCCAGTTCGCCTTCACCGGCGAGCCCGGCGCCAAGGCCGAGCTCCTGGAGACGGCCAAGACTCCGACCGATGGCCGCCTGAACACCGTCATGGAGGCCATCCGCGCCGGCGCCACCGAGGACGAGGTGTTCGCCGCCACCAAGATCGACCCGTGGTTCATCGACCAGCTCTTCCTGATCAAGGAGGTCGCGGACGAGGTCGCGGCCGCCGACAAGCTGGGCCCCGAGCTGCTCGCCCACGCCAAGCGGCACGGCTTCTCCGACGCCCAGATCGCCGCGATCCGCGGGCTGCGCGAGGATGTCGTACGGGAGGTCAGGCACGCCCTCGGCATCCGGCCGGTCTACAAGACGGTCGACACCTGCGCGGCCGAATTCGCGGCCAAGACCCCGTACTTCTACTCCTCGTACGACGAGGAGAACGAGGTCGCCACCCGCGAGAAGCCCGCCGTGATCATCCTCGGCTCCGGCCCCAACCGCATCGGCCAGGGCATCGAGTTCGACTACTCCTGCGTGCACGCCTCCTTCGCCTTGAGCGACGCCGGCTACGAGACCGTCATGGTCAACTGCAACCCGGAGACGGTCTCCACGGACTACGACACCTCCGACCGACTGTATTTCGAGCCACTGACACTCGAGGACGTCCTGGAGATCGTCCACGCCGAGCAGCAGGCGGGACCGGTCGCGGGTGTCATCGTCCAGCTCGGCGGCCAGACCCCGCTGGGCCTGGCCAAGGCGCTCAAGGAGAACGGCGTCCCGATCGTCGGCACCTCCCCGGAGGCCATCGACCTCGCCGAGGAGCGCGGCGCCTTCGGCCGCGTCCTCACCGAGGCCGGCCTCCCGGCGCCGAAGTACGGCACCGCGTACTCCTTCGACGAGGCCAAGGACATCGCCGGCGGCATCGGCTACCCGGTCATGGTCCGCCCGTCGTACGTCCTCGGCGGCCGCGGCATGGAGATCGTCTACGACGAGCCCTCCCTGGCCGGCTACCTGGAGCGGCACGCGGGCCTGATCTCCGAGCACCCGGTCCTCATCGACCGCTTCCTCGACGACACCATCGAGATCGACGTCGACGCGCTCTACGACGGCGAGGAGCTCTACCTCGGCGGCGTCATGGAGCACATCGAGGAGGCCGGCATCCACTCCGGCGACTCCGCCTGTGCGCTGCCCCCGATCACCCTCGGCGGCTACGACATCAAGCGGCTGCGCGCCTCCACCGAGGCCATCGCGCGCGGCGTCGGGGTCCGCGGGCTGATCAACATCCAGTTCGCGCTGGCCGGGGACATCCTCTACGTCCTGGAGGCCAACCCGCGCGCCTCCCGCACCGTCCCCTTCACCTCGAAGGCGACCGCGGTGCCGCTCGCCAAGGCCGCCGCCCGCATCTCCCTCGGCGCCACCGTCGCCGAGCTGCGCGCGGAGGGCATGCTCCCGGCCGAGGGCGACGGCGGCACACTGCCGCTGGACGCGCCGATCTCCGTCAAGGAGGCCGTGCTGCCCTGGTCCCGCTTCCGCGACATCCACGGCCGCGGGGTGGACACCATCCTCGGCCCGGAGATGCGCTCCACCGGCGAGGTCATGGGCATCGACGAGGTCTTCGGCTCGGCGTACGCCAAGTCGCAGGCCGCCGCCTATGGTGCGCTGCCGACCAAGGGCAAGGCGTTCATCTCGGTCGCCAACCGCGACAAGCGCTCGATGATCTTCCCGGCCCGCGAGCTGGTCCAGCACGGCTTCGAGCTGCTGGCCACCTCCGGTACGGCCGAGGTCCTCAAGCGCAACGGCATCAATGCCACGGTCGTACGGAAGAAGAGCGAAGGCACAGGGCCGAACGGCGAGCCGACGATCGTCCAGCTCATCCACGACGGCGGGGTCGACCTGATCGTCAACACCCCGTTCGGCACCGGCGGCCGCCTCGACGGCTACGACATCCGCACCGCCTCCGTCGCCCGCGGCATCCCGTGCCTGACCACGGTCCAGGCGCTCGCCGCGGCCGTGCAGGGCATCGAGGCGCTCTCCCGCGGCGAGGTCGGCGTCCGGTCCCTGCAGGACCATGCGGAGCATCTCAACGCCGCCCGCGCCACCAAGTAGAAGGACGGCATGTACTCCCTCCTCTTCAAGTACGGCTTCAAGCGGATGGATCCGGAGAAGGCCCACCACCTCGCCTTCTCCGCCATCCGCACCGCCGCCGCCACCCCCGCGGTGCGCGGCGGCGTGCGGCTCACCGCCGCCCCGAAGCACCCCTCCCTGCGCACCAAGGCGCTCGGCCTGGACCTCCCCGGCCCCTTCGGCCTGGCCGCCGGCTTTGACAAGAACGCTGTCGGCATCGACGGCCTCACCATGCTCGGCTTCGACTTCGTCGAGATCGGCACGGTCACCGGGCAGCCGCAGCCCGGCAATGACAAGAAGCGCCTCTTCCGCCTCCCGGCCGACCGCGCGCTCATCAACCGCATGGGCTTCAACAACGACGGCTCCGCCGCCGTAGCCGCCCGCCTTGCCCGCCGCCGCGCCGGGCAGCGCGCCCCGTACCGGCCGAACGCGATCGTCGGCGTCAACATCGGCAAGACCAAGGCTGTCCCCGAATCGGAGGCAATCGGCGACTACGTCACCTCGACGGAGCGGCTCGCCGGACACGCCGACTACCTCGTCGTGAACGTCTCCTCCCCGAACACCCCCGGGCTGCGCAACCTCCAGGCCGTCGAGCACCTCCGCCCGCTGCTCACGGCCGTGCGCGAGGCCGCGGACCGTACGACCGACACCCGCGTCCCGCTCCTGGTGAAGATCGCGCCGGACCTCGCGGACGAGGACGTGGACGAGGTCGCGGACCTGGCCGTCGAGCTCGGCCTCGACGGGATCATCGCCACGAACACCACCATCTCCCGCGAGGGCCTGCGGACCCCCGCCGCCGAGGTCGACGCCTGCGGCGCCGGCGGCCTGTCGGGCGCGCCGCTGAAGCAGCGCTCCCTGGAGGTCCTGAGGCGCCTGTACGGGCGCGTCGGGGACCGTACGACCCTGATCGGCGCCGGCGGCATCGAGACGGCCGAGGACGCCTGGGAGCGCATCCTCGCGGGCGCCACGCTCGTCCAGGGCTACAGCGCCTTCATCTACGAGGGCCCGCTGTGGCCCCGCAAGCTCCACCGCGGCCTCGCCGAGCTGCTGGCAGCCTCTCCGTACGCCACCCTCGCCGACGCCGTCGGCGCCGACGCAAGGAAGGCGAACGCATGACAGCTCTCGAACCCTTCGGCACCCGCCTGCGGGCCGCCATGGACACCCGCGGCCCGCTCTGCGTGGGCATCGACCCGCACGCCTCGCTCCTGACCGCCTGGGGCCTGAACGACGACGTGGCGGGCCTCGAGCGCTTCACGCACACCGTCGTCGAGGCGCTCGCCGGGCGTACGGCCGTGCTCAAGCCGCAGTCCGCCTTCTTCGAGCGCTTCGGCTCCCGCGGCATCGCCGTACTGGAGAAGGCCGTGGCAGACGCCCGGGACGCGGGCGCGCTGGTCCTCATGGACGCCAAGCGCGGCGACATCGGCTCCACCATGGGCGCGTACGCGGCCGCCTTCCTGGACAAGGACAGCCCGCTCTTCTCGGACGCGCTGACCGTCAGCCCGTACCTCGGCTTCGGCTCGCTGCGCCCCGCCCTGGACGCCGCGCACGTCTCCGGGGCGGGCGTCTTCGTCCTCGGCCTCACCTCCAACCCGGAGGGCGCCGAGGTGCAGCGCGCCACGGCCGCTGACGGCCGCCCGCTCGCCCAGGTGATGCTCGACCACATCGCGGCCGAGAACCGCGGCGCGGAGCCGCTCGGCTCGGTCGGCGCGGTCATCGGCGCCACGCTCGGCGACGCCGGGGTGGATCTGGCCGTGAACGGCCCGCTCCTCGCCCCCGGCATCGGCGCCCAGGGAGCCACCCCCGCGGACCTCCCGGCGGTCTTCGGGGCGGCGCTGCGGAATGTGCTCCCGAGCGTCAGCAGGGGGGTGCTGCAGGCCGGTCCGGACGTAAACGGCCTGCGTAATGCTGCCGCACGTCTGGCCGACGAGGTACGGGAAGCTTACCGACAAAACGGTCAATAAGCGTACGAATTGCCATGCAATCTCAGTCTGACCAGGACTTTTCCGCTGTTCTCGCTGACTCAAGCGGACTCGGCCGCTAGTCTCCGTTTTCAGAGCGCGTGCACCAGCGCGTTGCTCGTTGCTCCGCAGGTGCGGGGCGACTAGGTTCCACACCGGTCCGTATCCGACAAGTTCGACATCCGAGGTGACGTAGGCGTGGCTCTTCCGCCCCTTACCCCTGAACAGCGCGCAGCCGCGCTCGAGAAGGCCGCCGCGGCTCGCCGGGAGCGCGCCGAGGTCAAGAATCGACTGAAGCACTCCGGCGCCTCCCTGCACGAGGTCATCAAGCAGGGCCAGGAGAACGATGTCATCGGCAAGATGAAGGTCTCCGCCCTGCTCGAGTCGCTCCCGGGCGTTGGCAAGGTCCGCGCCAAGCAGATCATGGAGCGCCTCGGGATCTCCGAGAGCCGCCGCGTGCGAGGCCTTGGCTCCAACCAGATCGCGTCGCTCGAGCGTGAGTTCGGCGGCGCCAGCGCCTGATCCCAGATGGTCTCAGGCACTCCTGGGAACCGGGATAATCGCTGCATGAGTGAACGTCCGCGGCTGACCGTGCTCTCCGGCCCCTCCGGGGTCGGCAAGAGCACGGTCGTCGCTCATATGCGCAAGGTCCACCCCGAGGTCTGGCTCTCCGTCTCGGCGACCACCCGCCATCCGCGGCCGGGTGAGAAGCACGGTGTGCAGTACTTCTTCGTCTCGGACGAGGAATTCGACAAGCTGGTCGCCAATGGCGATCTGCTGGAGTGGGCGGAGTTCTCGGGGAACCGCTACGGGACGCCGCGCAAGGCGGTGCAGGAGCGGCTGGAGAACGGTGAGCCGGTCCTGCTGGAGATCGACCTGCAGGGCGCCCGGCTGGTCCGCCAGTCGATGCCCGACGCGCAGCTGGTCTTCCTCGCCCCGCCCAGCTGGGACGAGCTGGTCCGGCGGCTGACCGGGCGCGGCACCGAGCCGCCCGAGGTGATCGAGCGGCGCCTGGAAGCGGCGAAGACCGAGCTAGCGGGGGAGAGTGAGTTCGACTCCACGCTTGTCAATACCTCCGTCGAGGATGTCGCGCGCGAGCTGCTAGCCTTGATGCAGGTTTCAGACTGATCATGATCATTTACGGAAGGCCTGAGAGTTGTCCTCTCCTATGAACGCGCCCGAGGGCATCATTAACCCGCCCATCGACGAGCTGCTCGAGGCCACCGACTCGAAGTACAGCCTGGTGATCTACGCCGCCAAGCGCGCGCGCCAGATCAACGCGTACTACTCGCAGCTCGGCGAGGGCCTGCTCGAGTACGTCGGCCCGCTCGTGGACACCCACGTACACGAGAAGCCGCTCTCGATCGCCCTGCGCGAGATCAACGCCGGCCTGCTCACCTCCGAGGCCGTGGAGGCCCCGGCCACCTGAGCGGCACCGCCGTATAGAGCGTTATAGAACGTTTTCCCCGGGCCCGGCAGCGCACCTGCCGGGCCTGTGGTGTGTGATGGGGGAGTACGCAGTCGTTTGATCGGAAGGGTGGGGACCCAGTCGTGACCCAGAATGCCAAGCCGAAGGTCGTGCTCGGAGTGAGCGGCGGCATCGCCGCGTACAAGGCGTGCGAGCTGCTGCGCCGCCTGACCGAGTCCGACCACGACGTGCAGGTGGTGCCCACCGCCTCCGCCCTGCACTTCGTCGGCGAGGCCACCTGGTCCGCCCTCTCCGGCAAGCCCGCCGCCACCGAGGTGTGGGACAACGTCCACGAGGTACCGCACGTCCGCATCGGCCGCTCCGCCGACCTGGTGCTCGTCGCCCCCGCCACCGCCGACATGCTCGCCAAGGCCGCCCTCGGCCTCGCCGACGACCTGCTGACGAACACCCTGCTCACCGCCACCTGCCCGGTCGTCTTCGCCCCCGCGATGCACACCGAGATGTGGGAGCACCCCGCCACCCAGACCAATGTCGCGATCCTCCGCTCCCGCGGCGCCATCGTCATCGAGCCCGCGGTCGGCCGCCTCACCGGCGTGGACACCGGCAAGGGCCGGCTTCCGGAGCCGGAGGAGATCTTCGAGGTGGCGAAGCGGGTGCTGAGCCGCGGCACCGCCGGAATGGTCCCGGATCTGGCCGGCCGCCGCGTCGTGATCAGCGCCGGCGGCACCCGCGAGCCGCTCGACCCGGTCCGCTACCTCGGCAACCGCTCCACCGGCAAGCAGGGCTTCGCCCTCGCCCGTACGGCCCTGGCCCGCGGCGCGCAGGTGACCCTGATCGCCGCGAACTCCGACCTGCCGGTGCCGGCCGGCGCGGATGTCGTACGGGTCGGGACCGCCCGGCAGCTGCGCGACGCCGTGGTGAAGGCGGCCGCGGAAGCGGACGCGGTCGTCATGGCGGCGGCGGTGGCGGACTTCCGCCCGGCGGTATACCGCTCCGGGAAGATCAAGAAGAAGGACGGCGAGGATCCGGACCCGGTCATCCTCACCCGTAACCCCGACATCCTCGCCGAGATCTCCGCCAAGCGGGCCCGCGAGGGCCAGGTGGTCGTCGGCTTCGCCGCCGAGACCGACGAGGTGCTGAAGAACGGCCGCGCCAAGCTGGCCCGCAAGGGCTGCGACCTGCTGGTTGTCAACGAGGTCGGGGAACGGAAGACCTTCGGCTCCGCCGACAACGAGGCCGTGGTCCTCGGCGCCGACGGCACCGAGACCCCCGTCCCGTTCGGCCCCAAGGAAGCGCTCGCGGACACCGTCTGGGACCTGGTGGGTGTCAGGCTGCTGCGCGGCCCGGAAGCCGACACTCCAGCGCCCAACCCCCGGTGAATATCTCGTGAACCGGAAGATCCCCAGGTCACGGGCCATCCACAGACCGAGACGTGGTTGTGGCCTCAGGGAGTCCGGCAGATAAACTGTGCCCGGATCGGCCGCGGGGGGGCTCTCCCGGGATACGGTCCACTATTGATAGCCAGCAGCCGCTGCAACCCAGGGAGCGATGTGTCCCGCCGTCTTTTCACCTCGGAGTCCGTGACCGAAGGTCACCCCGACAAGATCGCTGACCAGGTCAGCGACACCATCCTCGACGCCCTGCTCCGCGAGGACCCGTCCTCGCGCGTCGCGGTCGAGACGCTGATCACCACCGGCCAGGTGCATGTCGCCGGTGAGGTTACGACGACGGCGTACGCGGATATCGCGACCCTCGTCCGCGAGAAGATCCTCGAGATCGGCTATGACTCGTCCAAGAAGGGCTTCGACGGCGCCTCCTGCGGCGTCTCGGTGTCCATCGGCTCGCAGTCCCCCGACATCGCGCAGGGCGTCGACACGGCGTACGAGAAGCGCGTCGAGGGCGACGAGGACGAGCTCGACAAGCAGGGCGCGGGCGACCAGGGCCTGATGTTCGGCTACGCGACCGACGAGACCCCGTCGCTGATGCCGCTGCCGATCCACCTGGCCCACCGGCTCTCCAAGCGCCTCTCCGAGGTCCGCAAGAACGGGACCATCCCCTACCTGCGCCCCGACGGCAAGACCCAGGTCACCATCGAGTACAACGGCGACAAGGCCGTCCGCCTCGACACGGTCGTGGTGTCCTCGCAGCACGCCTCGGACATCGACCTGGACTCGCTGCTGGCGCCCGACATCCGCGAATTCGTGGTCGAGCCGGAGCTGGCCGCGCTGCTCGAGGACGGCATCAAGCTCGACACCGAGGGCTACCGCCTCCTGGTCAACCCCACCGGCCGCTTCGAGGTCGGCGGCCCCATGGGCGACGCGGGCCTGACCGGCCGGAAGATCATCATCGACACGTACGGCGGCATGGCCCGCCACGGCGGCGGCGCCTTCTCCGGCAAGGACCCGTCCAAGGTCGACCGCTCCGCGGCGTACGCGATGCGCTGGGTCGCCAAGAACGTCGTCGCCGCCGGCCTGGCCGCCCGCTGCGAGGTCCAGGTCGCCTACGCCATCGGCAAGGCCGAGCCGGTCGGCCTCTTCGTCGAGACCTTCGGCACCTCCACGGTCGACCCGGAAAAGATCGAACAGGCCATCTCCGAGGTCTTCGACCTCCGCCCGGCCGCCATCATCCGCGACCTCCACCTCCTCCGCCCGATCTACTCGGAGACGGCGGCTTACGGCCACTTCGGCCGCGAGCACCCGGACTTCACGTGGGAGAAGACGGACCGCACCGAGGCCCTGCGAAAGGCCGCGGGCCTGTAACACCGGCATTGACCGAGCGCCCCGGTACTCGCTTCGGCGGGTGCCGGGGCGCGGTCTTTGACGGTCAGCTAAGTGTGGGGCCGCCCGCAGGCGCGGAGCCGTTGGGGGAGGCGGCCGCATGAGCGTCCTGGCCGCCCTCATAGCCGTCCTGTGCTTCGGCGCGGCGCTGTGAGAGCGATCCGTACCGGAGACGGATGTGTGCGGCCGATTGCGCGTCCCCGCGCTGCTCCAGCTTCTCGGCCACGTGGTCGGCGAACAGCACGTAATCCGGATCGCCTTCGGCGGACCCGCAATGCCGGAGAAGGTCGGCGAAGGATGCGACGGGATCGTCGGCCCCGAGCGCTGCCGAGGCAGCCGCGGCGTCCGGACCTGCGGGCGGCCCATCGGGCAGGGGCGCTCCCACCCCCGCCTCGGGGTCCTCCGGCGGCTGCGGGACCAGGTGCTGGAACGGCTCGGCCACGAAGCTGTTGTTGGCCGCCGAGGCCAGCTGCGCGAGCAGGCCGATGTCCTCGACCGTCTTGTCCACCTTGTCGTCGTTCCTGTTGAGCCACCAGACGACCGCGCTGCCCGTATCGCGCAGCACATCTTTGCCGAGATACGCGCGGCGGTTCTGCTCGTACTTCCGCTCGTGCTCCCACAGTTGTTCGTCCTTGCGTACGGCCGCGAGTCGGTCGAGCCGCTCCTGGTCGGCGTCGGGGAGGCTGAGCGCCACCTCGACGGCCATGGCCTGGACCCGGCCCGTTCGGTCGGGCTCCATGACGGCCAGCCGACCGCTGAGTTCGTGCTGCACCAGTGAACAGCGCCACGGCTCGCGCCGCTCCGTGACCAGCCGTGCGCGGTCGAGGACCGCATCGACTGCGAGGCCGCCGGCGTTGACCACGGGGGCATGATCGGCCGTGGCGACCGGGCACCACCGCACGAGTGCGGTGAGGAGGAAGTCGTAGTCCGGCACGCCGGTCGGGATCCGCACCTTCCGCAGCTGGACCTCGCGCCGCTCCACCGGCGGTTGCTGCACGTCGGGTTCGAGCAGCGACGGCCGGGGAAACGGGTCGGATCGTCGGCGCCGGGTGAGCGAGGCGAGCACGGGTAATGCGATGACGACCGCGGCGGCACAGCCCCATGCCCAGTACGGCCAGCCGGAGAAGGTGCCGGCGATCGCGGCGACCAGTGTGGCGATGACGGTGAGGAACGCGGTGACGGTCTTCTGACCGGAGCTCATGGGGTGGTCCTCTCGTGAGTCTTGCGCAGCAGCAGTCCGGGCAGCCCCTCCAGGGACTCGTCCAGGGCGAGCAAGTACAGGGAGTTGAAGACGTGGTAGCGGCCCGCCGCGGCGTCGGTCAGCACCTCCAGAAGCCGGCCGCCCGCGGATCCGGCCGCGTGGGCGGTACGGAGCCATTCCCGCGCCCACGGCCGCCACACCGCTTCCGGGGCCCGCGCGTACACGGCGCGCCAGCCGGCGGTCAGCCGGTCGCGGACGCCCGGCTCCGCGATCAGCGGGCGGCCGCCTCCGGTCGGCTCCGTCAGCCATCCGGGCTCGGCAAGGGCGAGGAACAGCTGGGGGTCGGCCGCCGCATCCGTACGCTCCAGTTCGCCGGCCAGCCGGGACAGTACGCGGCGTAAGAAGCGGTGGTCGCGTCCGGCGAGCTCGCGCATGGCGCCGAGCGCCGGCCCGCTCGGCGGTTCGCGCCGTGCGGCCTGGTGCAGCCGGACCACGGTGATGTCGGGATAGCGCTCGGCGAGCGCCGACCGGCAGGTGTCGACCAGCACGCGCCGCCGACCGGTGCCGAGGCCGCTGCTGGTCGCCCAGCGGTACAGTCGCGCGCGTATGTGACGGCCGGCCCCCGGATCGCGCAGGCCGGCGGCGAGCGCGGTGACGGCGGCGCGGAGCTCGGCTTCGCCCGCGTCCGGTCCTGTCCAGCCCTCGGCCAGTTGCAGCAGGCCGAGGCCCCCGTCGGTGCGGATGCTCTCGGCCGCGTAGCGGTCGATGAACCGCTCGACGTCGGCGGGGCCGATACCGGGAAGCCTGACCAACTGGCCGGTCCACATCCGGATACTGCCGCGCAGGTCGGGCCGGTTGTCCCAGAAGTGGCGGAGGACCGCGTCCTCGGTACGGAGTCTGGTGAACCGGACCGTGCCGTCCTGACGCAGTTCCGCATCCAGCGGCCGCAGCCGCTCGGCCAGCCCGTCCTGCTCCAGCCGGGGTCGTTGGTCGGGCGGTTGCTTCACCTGGTCCAGCAGTTTCTGCGCCGCCCTGTGCACGGTTTCCGTAGGGCCGCCGTGCAGCATCGCCGTGGCCAGCAGAAGGGCGCGCTGTGCCCCGTCGGGCTGGGCGGCCACCAGCTTGTCGACAGCGTCCCCGCGGTCGGTGACGGCGGCTACGGCCTGCGCGCACCAGTCCGTGAGCGACGTACCCGGCTTCGCGCCGCGCCGCGCTTCCCTGATCAAGTCTGCTAAGTGGGCGACTTCGTCCATCGTCGGTCGACTGGCGAGATGGGCGGTGAGCGTCGGCACCGCCGCCGCGTCCAGCAGCGGCCGGATGTCCCTGATGCCGTCGTCGCGCAGATGGCGGAGTAAGGCGTCCAAAGGGTCGGGACGCTTGATCTCGGCGCGCAGCGCACGGAGGTCGGCGGCGAGCTCGGGCGAGGAATGCGCGGGCGCGGCCACGGCGAGGTGCGCACGGCACGCGGTGAGCCGGCTGCGGAACCCGAGCAACTCGCGCTGGGCGGTGCGCCACAGCTTGTCGTCGGCGTCCGACAGGTCCAGCAGCAGCCGGTCCTCGTCCTCGACGACATCCGGGGTGGGGAACGCGGGCTTGCCGTCGTCGGTCTCCGGCAGCAGCTCGCGGAAGTTGCCGCTTCCCCTGGGGAGCTCACACAGCAGCACGGTGGCAGCCGTGCGCCTGCCGCTCCCCGGTTCGCCGGCGAGGAGCACAAAGTGCTGCTCGCGCAGCAGACCGGCGGCCGTTTCGACGCCTTCGGGCCGGGAGAAGCACCGCTTGAGGCGCAGCCGCCGCTCCATGTCGATCTCGCGTGGCGCCTTGCTGCTCGGGGTGTACAGCGGATCCTGACCTGCTGCGTGGAAGTGGATGTACTGTGCCCCGCTGCCGGTGTGGAAGGCTCCGGCCGCTCCCGGCATGCTGGTGTGGGTCGTGCCGCTCACCGGTCGTCGTCCTGAGGGCTGCGGGGACGCGGTGCGTTGTCCTGGCGGATGCCGCCGTGGTTGGTGCCGGCCACGATATTGCCGTCGCCGGTGACCTGCGGTGAGTTGGTGAACTGCGGCCCTGTTCCGGTGTGCACGGCTCCGGTCATGCCTTTGATGACGGTGCCCGCCACATCGCCGCTGATGTCCCGTGCCTGCACGGAGTGGCCGTCGATCCGGCCCGAAACGGAGTTGGCCACCGAGCCGGATTCCGGCTGCGGCAGAGCACCGCGAGTCGTGTCCGCGGCGGCCAGAGCGGGCACCAGATCGGCGAGCTCGTCGCCGATGTACGGCAGGTCGCGTTCCGAGGTCTGGCTGTCGAAGCGCAGCGACTGGCAACGCGCCAGGCGTTCCAGCTCCGGGGGCAGTGCAGCCGGGGACAGCCTTTCGGTACGCCGGCCATCGAGGACCGGGATGACATGCAGCCGGCAGCGGAACGCCTCGAGAATCTCCCAGCGGACCCAGTCGTGCTCCTCGCGCAGCCCGGGGCTATCGGCCCAGCCCGGGCCGATCACCGCCAGCAGCACCGAGCTGCGCCGGACGGCTTCCTCAAGCGCCTCGTCAAAGGCGTCGCCGGATCGGATGGACGCGCTCGCGCGGAAGATCCGGTCCTTGCCGAAACGCTGGGTGAGCGCCTGCCAGATCACGGTCGCGGTCTTCTCACCGTTGCCGGTGCGGTAGTTCACGAAAACCTCGGGCATGGGACTGAGCCTCCCTAGTGGGCATGATGAGTGAGCGTCGCGATGAGCCGCGGGGACAGAGCTGCGTACGCCGGGTGGCCGCGGTGCCGCGCGAGGCGGCGGGCCAGGCGGCGCAGATCGTGGACGATGGTGGCGGAGCCGACGAGGTCGGCGGTGGGCAGCAGCCGTTGGGTCAGGTCGCAGGCGCGGTCCAGATCGCCTGCGCAGGCGTGGGCAAGGGCCTGTCTGACGCCGAAGCGTGCCTGGGCGCGCAGAGCGTGGGCGGGGAGCTGGGACATTTCCTCGTCGAGCAGTTCGGCCGCACGGCGCGGGCGGCCGAGGTCGAGCAGGCACCATCCCGTGACCATGCCGGCCGGGTCGCTGACGTTCGTGGAGCCGAGCAGCGGCAGGCCGGGCTCGCCGGCGGCAGTGGCCAGAAGCTCGCGGGCCCGGTCGAGGCTCCTCATGCTCGCGTTGTAGTCACCCGCAAGGGCGTGCCCCTGCGCCTCCCGGACGGCTGCCAGGCCACGGATCCGCGGCGGCACACCGTGCCCGTACGCCCCCTGCGCCAGCGCCACCGTCGCCGCCGCATCACCCCGGTAGTACGCGATGAGTCCGCGCCGGACGAGCGCGTAGGAGGCGAGGGGCGTGTCTCCGGCGGCATCGGCCAGCTCCACTGCGTGGCCGGTCCAGCGGAGGGCCGCGGTGTCATCGCCTGTCTCCTGGGAGAGCCAGCCGGCGAATTCCGCGTATCGCGCGGTGACCGCGAGGAGGCCGCGCGACGTGCGCGGGCCCACGGATGACGCCAGGGCGCGCAGGGAGCGGGTCTGCTCGGTCAGGGCAGGAAGTACGGCGGACGGAGGAGAGGACTGGGCGAGCCTGCGGTACTGCGCGAACAGCATCGTCGCGGCGGTGAGCAGGTCGCCGTCGGCGGTCGGCGGAGACAGGACCGTGGCCGCCGCGGTGGCCATGACCTGCCTGCGGCTGGGGTGCGGTGCGTCGGGTAATCGACCGGAGGCGTCCTCGGGCATGGCGATGGTCCCGTCTTCGGTTGCGGCTGGCGCGGTGTCCGGCGGGCGGTCTTCGGCGAGGCGAATCAGCGCGCCGTTCGCCTCCAGGACCGCGTCGCACAGGCGCGCCAGTTCGGATGTGGGCCGCTTGCTGCCGGTTTCCACCTTGCTGATCTGGCCCTTGCTGTAGTGGACCGATGCCGCGAGTTCCGTGAGCGTCAGGCCCGCGGCTACGCGAAGCCGCCGCAGCTCCGCGCCGAACGGCACTGGATGCCGCACGTCACTCCCCCTCCTGTTCCGCCGCCCCGGCAGCGGTCCACCGCCAGTTGCCAGAGTTGGCGCGGTGGAGGGTCGCGGCAAGGCGATCGGCCGTGTTTCCCGTTTCCGATTCGGAGGCAACAGCACCCGGCAAGTGCTGTCGAGACGGCTATTTCGGCCAGCGCTCGGAGCGGGTGTCCCGCAGCTCCGCGGGTGCGCGGAGCGTCAGTGGGCTCTGGTACGAATGGCATGTGAGCAGCGATGAGGGCAAGCGGGATGGTGCTTCGGCCGGAGAGCCGGAGCAGCTTGCGCTTATCCGGGAGACCGTCCGCAAGGGGAAAGAGAAGGGGCCGCGGGCGAAGCCGCGGACGTGGCGGGGGGCGCCGCTTGCTGAGGAGCTGCCTGTGGCGCGGGTGTTGGTCGACAAGGGGCTCAGTCATCTTGATCGGTACTTCGACTATGCCGTGCCTGCTGAGATGGATGTTGAGGCGCAGCCTGGGGTGCGGGTTCGGGTGCGGTTTGGGGCGCGGGTTGTCAAGGGGCGGCGGGAGGGTGGGGAGCTGCATGATGGGTTCATTGTTGAGCGGGTAGCCGAGAGTGAGTTTCGGGGGCCCCTCGCGCGGATTGCGCAGGTTTTGTCGGCTGAGGTTGTGCTGAGGCCCGAGTTGCTTGGGTTGTGCCGGGCCGTGGCGGATCGGTATGCCGGGTCGCTTGCGGATGTGGTGCAGCTGGCGGTGCCGCCGCGGCGGGCCAAGGTGGAGGGTGAGGAGAGCGCGGCGCCGCCTGCGTTGCCGGCCGCGCCTGGGGATCCGGCCGGGCCCTGGGGGCGGTACGGGGACGGGGCGTCGTTTCTACAGGCGCTGGCTCGGGGGGATGCGCCGCGGGCGGTGTGGGATGCGTTGCCCGGGCCGTATTGGCCCGATGAGATCGCGCGGGCCGTGGCCGCCACGCTGGCGTCCGGGCGGGGGGCGCTCGTTGTCGTACCGGATGGGCGGGCTGCCGCTCGGGTGGATGACGCGCTGCGGGCGTTGGTGGGGGAGGGGCAGCATGTGCTGCTTGCTGCCGAGACCGGGCCTGAGGAGCGTTATCGGCGTTGGCTGGCCGTGAATCGGGGGGCGGTGCGGGCCGTCGTCGGCACGCGGGCGGCGATGTTCGCGCCGGTGCGGCGGCTGGGGCTGGTGGCTATCTGGGATGACGGGGATGGCAGCCACAGTGAGTTGCATGCGCCGCAGCCGCATGCGCGTGAGGTGTTGTTGCTGCGGGCGGCGCATGAGAAGTGCGGGTTTCTGCTGGGCGGGCATTCGCGGACCGTGGAGGCCGCGCAGCTCGTGGAGAGCGGGTGGGCGCGGTCGGTCGAGGCGGCGCGTGATGTCGTGCGGGGGGCGGCGCCTGTCGTACGGACCGTGGGGGAGAACGACCAGGCGCGGGACGCGGCGGCGCGGGCCGCGCGGCTGCCGACGGTGGCGTGGCAGGCCGTGCGGGAGGGGCTCAAGCATGGGCCGGTGCTGGTGCAGGTGCCGCGGCGGGGGTATGCGCCGCGGTTGGCCTGCGAGCGGTGTCGTACGCCTGCCAGGTGCCGTAAGTGCGCTGGGCCGCTGGAGAGTCCGGGGAGTGGGGAGGCGCTGCGGTGTGGGTGGTGCGGGGATTCCGTAGCCGACTACTCGTGTGTGGAGTGTGGGTCTACGCGGCTGCGGGCGCAGATTGTGGGGGCGCGGCGGACCGCGGAGGAGCTGGGGAGGGCTTTTCCCGAGGTGCCGGTGCGGACTTCGGGGCGGGATCATGTGCTGGAGCGGGTCGCGGGTGAGGCTGCGCTGGTGGTGAGTACGCCGGGGGCTGAGCCGGTGGCCGAGGGCGGTTACGCGGCCGCGCTGTTGCTGGATGGGTGGGCGCTGCTTTCCCGGCCTGATCTTCGGGCGGGGGAGGAGGCGCTGCGGCGGTGGCTGGATGCGGCGGCGCTGGTGCGGGGGCAGGGGGAGGGGGGCGCGGTTGTGATTGTCGCCGATCCGGCGCAGCGGCCTGTGCAGGCGCTGGTGCGGTGGGATCCGGCGGGGTTTGCGGCGCGGGAGCTTGCTGACCGGGCGGAGCTTGGCTTCCCGCCGGTGTCGCGGATGATCGCGGTGGCCGGACCGGCGGCGGCGGTACGGGAGTTCGTGCCGGCCGTGGAGCTGCCGGAGGAGGCGGATGTGCTGGGGCCGGTGCCGGTGGCTCCGCCGGGGCCGGCTGGGGGGCGGCGGGGGTCGCGGCAGGGCGGGTCGGGCAGGTCTGGCGCGTCTGGCGGCTCGGGCTCGGGCTCGCGGCTCACGGCCGCCGGCCCAGGCGGGCCCGGCGGAGCTGCGGCGGCCGGCGAGGACGGCTGGGAGCGAGTGCTGCTGCGCGTGCCGCCCGGGCGGGGAGCTGCGCTGGCGGCGGCCGTCAAGACAGCCGTCGCGGCCCGGATGGCCAAGGGCGACCAGGCTCCGGTACGGGTGCGGGTGGATCCCGCGGATATCGGGTAGGGAGGGCCGGGCGGGGGTCGGCTCGCGCGGGCTGCCCGGGCGCGTCGGCTCGCGCGGGCTGCCCGGGCCCGGCGGCTCGGCGACCGTCGCTGGTCCGCCAGCGCGGCGGGGGTCGGCCTTCCGGGGCCTCTCGCCGGCCGGCAGCCCACGCCGGCAGCGGCCGGTCGGTCCTGCGGGCGTGGGCTGTCGGCCCCCGGGCGCCATCGGCCCGCGAGCGTCGCCCCCACACATCGGCTAAGAGCCTGTGATGAGGCACCCGTCTCCGCGTGGCAGCGGGGGCTTCATCACAGGCTCTTAGCCTGCTGTGCGGGGGTGTGGCGTCAGTACTTCGGCGCCGGCCCGTGTGCTGCGCCGACCTCGCTGCGTTCGCCGCGGTCGTGGAGCGGGGAGGGGGCCGGGCCGCGGTCGGCGCGGTCGTGCAGCGGGGACGGCGTCGTGGTGCCCTCGACCGGCGCCGGGCGTGCCGCCGGGACGACCGGCAGTGCGCGCGGTGCGGGGGAGCCCGGGGTCGCTGCGCCGTGGGTGGGGGCGGCGTGTGCCGCCGTCGCGGGGTCGACCGCGGGCTGCGTGGTGCCGCGTCGCGCTCCGTATCGCCGGTGCACGGCCTGCTTGGTGACCCCGAGCGCGGAGCCCACCGCGTCCCAGGAGAAGCCGAGCGAGCGGTCGAAGTCCACGGCGGCCGTCACCAGCGTCTCCACGCTGTCGCGCAGCTCCTGCGCGAGCCGCACTGTGGGCGCGGGCGCCCGGCCGTAAACGACGAAGCCCGTGGACGGGCCCGTGCGCCGCGGCCTGTAGACATTGCCGAGCTGGGCGGTCAGGGTGCGCAGCGCATCCACCTGCCGGCGAACCCGCTCGATATCCCTCACCAGGAGCTGCAGGCTGGCCCGTGCCTGGGCGTCGTGCGTTGCGTGGTCGGCCATGAAAGAGCCTCTCGAAACCGGCGTCGAAGTCGTAGCGGGGACAGCCCGGCGGCCGGCCCCGTGCAGAGCCCGTACGCATCGCGCTGTCCCCGAATCCGTCAATCTCACTAGACAACGCGGCAGTCCGCACACGGTCACGCTCCGGGGGCGTGCGGACAGGTGTCCGCAGCGCGTTGACCATGCGCGTACGCCCCTGCGTACGCGCCTTAGACTGGCCACACCCCGCCGCACGTCCCCCCGAAAGGTGACACGTCCCTGATGAGGCTCGTCTTCGCCGGCACGCCCGAGGTCGCCGTACCGTCCCTCGACGCTCTGATCGCCTCGCCGCGGCACGAGGTCGTCGCCGTGGTCACCCGCCCCGACGCGCCCGCGGGGCGCGGGCGCCACATGGTGGCGAGCCCGGTCGCCGAGCGGGCGGCGGAGGAGGGCATCGAGGTGCTCAAGCCGGGGCGGCCGCGGGAGGAGGACTTCCTCGCCCGGCTGCGCGAGATCGCGCCGGACTGCTGCCCGGTGGTGGCGTACGGGGCGCTGCTGCCGAAGGCCGCGCTCGACATCCCGGCGCACGGATGGGTCAACCTGCACTTCTCGCTGCTGCCCGCATGGCGTGGTGCGGCGCCCGTACAGCATTCGATTCTGGCGGGCGATGAGATGACCGGGGCGTCGACCTTCCAGATCGAGGAGGGGCTCGACTCGGGGCCGGTGTACGGGGTGGTGACGGAGGAGATCCGGGCGACGGACACCAGCGGTGACCTGCTGACCAGGCTCGCCTTCGCCGGGTCGGGGCTGCTGGCCGCGACGATGGACGGGATCGCGGACGGCACGCTGCACGCGCGGCCGCAGCCGGAGGACGGGATCACCCTTGCCCCGAAGATCGAGGTGGCGGACGCGCAGATCGACTGGTCGGCGCCCGCGCTGCGGGTGGACCGGGTGGTGCGGGGGTGCTCGCCCGCGCCGGGGGCGTGGACGGAGTTCCGGGGGGAGCGGCTCAAGGTGCGGTCGGTGCTGCTCGCGGCGGAGCGGACCGAGCTGGCGCCCGGGGAGCTCGCGGCCGGGAAGAAGTCGGTGCATGTGGGCACCGGTTCGCATGCGGTCGAGCTGCAGTGGGTGCAGGCACAGGGGAAGCGGCCGATGCTCGCCGCGGACTGGGCGCGGGGTGCGCGGGTGGCCGCGGGGGAGCGGCTGGGGGAGTGACCCCAGTGCGGCGGACGTAGGCTGGCAGTCGTAACGCCTGCTGATAACCGGAGCACCTTTCACGTGAGCGATCGTCCGCGCGCCAACCCGCGACGCACCAGCCGTTCCGCCAAGCCCTACCGGCGGCCGAAGAAGGATCCGGTGCGGATCCTCGCCTTCGACGCGCTGCGGGCCGTGGACGAGCGGGACGCGTACGCGAATCTCGTGCTGCCGCCGCTGCTCGCCAAGGCGCGCGAGGGCGGGGACTTCGACGGGCGGGATGCCGCGCTGGCGACCGAGCTGGTGTACGGCACGCTGCGGCATCAGGGCACGTACGACCGGATCATCGCGGGCTGCATCGACCGGCCGCTGCGCGAGGTCGATCCGCCGGTGCTGGATGTGCTGAGCCTGGGGGCGCATCAGCTGCTCAGCACCCGCATCCCGAGCCATGCCGCGGTGTCGGCGACCGTGGAGCTGGCGCGGGTGGTGCTCGGGGACGGGCGGGCGAAGTTCGTGAACGCCGTGCTGCGGCGGATCGCCGCCAAGGACCTCGACACGTGGCTGGAGGAGATCGCGCCGCCGTACGACGAGGATCCGGAGGATCATCTCGCCGCGGTGCACTCCCACCCGCGGTGGATCGTCTCCGCGCTGTGGGACGCGCTCGGTGGTGGGCGCGCGGGGATCGAGTCGCTGCTGGCGGCCGACAACGAGCGGCCCGCGGTGACGCTCGTCGCCCGGCCCGGGCGCGCCACCGTCGAGGAGCTGACCACCGAGGACACCGAGCCCGGGCGCTGGTCGCCGTACGCGGTCCGGCTCGCCGAGGGCGGGGAGCCGGGGGCCGTGGACGCGGTGCGCGAAGGGCGCGCCGGGGTGCAGGACGAGGGCAGCCAACTCGTCGCCCTCGCCCTGGCCAACGCGCCGCTCGACGGGCCCGACGAGCGCTGGCTCGACGGCTGCGCCGGGCCCGGCGGCAAGGCGGCGCTGCTCGCGGCGCTGGCCGCGCAGCGGGGCGCCGCGCTGCTCGCCGCCGAGAAACAGCCGCACCGGGCGCGGCTGGTCGCGCGGGCGCTGGCGGGCAACCCCGGGCCGTACGAGGTCATCACCGCCGACGGCACCCGGCCGGCCTGGCGGCCGGGCAGCTTCGATCGCGTCCTGGTGGACGTGCCGTGCACCGGCCTCGGCGCGCTGCGGCGCCGGCCCGAGGCGCGGTGGCGGCGGCGGCCCGAGGACCTCGACGGGTTCGCGCCGCTGCAGCGGGGGCTGCTCACCGAGGCGCTGCGGGCGGTGCGGCCCGGGGGTGTCGTCGGGTACGCGACGTGCTCGCCGCACCTTGCCGAGACGCGGGCTGTCGTCGATGACGTGCTGAAGGCGGGTGGTGGGGGTGGGCCGGCCGCCGAGCTCATTGATGCCCGGCCGTTGCTGCCGGGGGTGCCTGAGCTCGGCGACGGGCCCGATGTGCAGTTGTGGCCGCACTTGCACGGCACGGATGCGATGTATCTGGCGCTGTTGCGCAGGACTTGAGCTCAGTGCGGGTTGGCTCGGAGCTACGTCATCCCCGCGGTGAAGGGGTCGGCTCCCGAGTCGCCTCCAGCGGCTGTTCCTCCTCTCGTTTCGACAGTGCGCTGGGCCACCAGCTGCGTTTGCCCAGGTCCAGGAACAGGGCCGTCACCAGCATCGAGCGGACGATGAAGGTGTCCAGCAGGACGCCCACCGCCACCGCGAAGCCGATTTCGGCGAACGACACCATCGGGAGGGTGCCGAACGCGGCGAAGGTGCCCGCCAGCACCAGGCCGGCCGAGGTGATGACGCCTCCCGTGGCCGCCAGGCCCGTGAGGGCGCCCTTGGCTGTGCTGCCGTTGCGGGCGGCCTCCTCGCGTATTCGGGTGGCCAGGAAGATGTTGTAGTCGATCCCCAGGGCCACCAGGAACACGAAGACCAGCAGCGGGAAGGCGGTGTCCTCGCCCGCGAAGTCGAAGACATGGCGGAAGAAGAGCGCGCTGATGCCCAGCGCCGCCGCGAACGACAGAATCACCGTGGCCATCAGCATCAGCGGCGCGACGACCGCCCGCAGCAGAAGCAGCAGGATGATGAAGACCGCCGCCAGCACCAGCGGGATGATCAGCCGGTCGTCGTTCGACACCGCCTCGTCCATGTCGACTATCGCCGCCGTCGTGCCGCCGACCTGCGCGTCGGCGCCCTTGACTCCGTCGAGCTCACCACGCAGCCGGTCGACCGTCTGCTTGGCCGGTTTGCCGCTGGGATCAGCGTCCAGAGTGGCCTCCAGATAGACCCGGCCCGCGCGCTCCGCGGCGATGCCCTTCGGTGTGGCCACCGGCTCGTCCGCCACGCCGCGGGTGCCGGCCACGGCCGACTTCACCTGGTCGGCGGCGTCCGCGTTCGCGATGATCACCAGCGGGTCGCCGCCGCCGGCCGGGAAATACCGCGCCTGCACTTCGGCGCCCTTCACGGCATCCGGGCGGCTGGTGAAGGAGTCCTCGTACGACAGACCGGAAGCTTTGAGCTGCATCAGGCCCAGCGACAGCGCCGCCAGCGCCAGCGCGCCCACCACCCACACCGTCCGCGGACGATGCGAGATGCGATGGCCCGTACGCGCCCAGAAGCCGCCCGCGGTCGGCTCGTCGGAGCCGTAGTGCGGGCGGGCCGGCCAGAAGATCCACCGGCCCACGATCACCAGCAGCGCGGGGAACAGCGTCAGCAGCGCCAGCAGCGCCACGCCCACGCCGATGGCCAGCACCGGGCCGAGGCTCGCCGTGGAGCTCATCTCCGCGGCCATCAGCACCAGCATCGCCGCGACCACGGTCGCCCCCGAGGCGAGCACCGCCGGACCCGCGCGATGCAGGGCCAGCGCCATCGCCTCATGCCGGTCCTCATGCCGGCGCAGCTCCTCGCGATAGCGGGCGACCAGCAGCAGCGCATAGTCGGTGCCCGCGCCGAAGACCAGCACGGTGAGGATGCCGGCGCTCTGGCCGTTCACCGTCAGGCCCGCATGCTCCGCGAGCAGATAGACGATCGCCTGCGCCGCCGTCAGCGCCACCACCACCGATATCAGCGGTACGAACAGCAGCGTGGGACTGCGATACGTCAGCAGCAGCATCACGATGACCACGCTCATCGCGGCGAACAGCAGCGTGGAGTCGATGCCCTCGAAGCCCTCGGCGAAGTCGGCGTTGGCGCCGCCGGGACCCGTGATGTGGACGGTCAGGCCGCCCTCGCCCTTGCCGACCTTGTCCTTGATGTCGTCCACGGCGGGGACGATGCGCTCCCACGCGTCCTTACCCGTCGTCATCGGCACGACGACCTGCGCCGCCCGCGGCGTGCCGCGCCGCTCGAACTGCGGGGCCTGCGTGTCCTTGCCACGCAGCCCGTGGGCGCTCAGCCCGCGCAGCTCGGCGAGATCGTCCTTGATGCGCGACCGGTCGGCGTCCGTGAGGCCCGCTTCCCGGGCGTACACGATCACGGTCGGCATCTGCTCCGGGCGGAAGTGCTCCGACTCCCGCAGGACCTGCGTGGACTCCGCCTCCTTGGGCAGCCAGTTGACCGTCTGATTGTCCTGGGCGTCCGTGAGCTTCTGCGCCAGCGGGCCTAACCCGGCGAGCACCCCCACCCACAGCAACAGCACCAGCCATTTCGACCTGCGGCCGCATACGAGCCACGCGACCCCACGCCCCCTTCCGTCCGACATAAGCGCCCCCAAAATCGCTTTCGGACCTCTGTATGGGGCGAAAGCATGGCATGGGGCACTGACAATCCGACCCGGCCGACCGGCCCGGGAAGCGGACGATCGGGTACCGCCGCCGCGTTACCGCCCGTCACATGGCAGGCTTGAGGCCATGGCCGCCCAGATCAACCCCAGCATCCTGTCCGCCGACTTCGCCCGCCTCGCCGACGAGGCCAAGGCCGCCGAAGGCGCGGACTGGCTCCACGTCGACGTCATGGACAACCACTTCGTCCCGAACCTCACCCTCGGGGTCCCGGTCGTAGAGTCCCTGCGCAAGGCGACGGACACCCCGCTGGACTGCCATCTGATGATCGAGGACCCCGACCGCTGGGCCCCGGCCTACGTCGACGCGGGCGCCGGTTCTGTCACCTTCCACGTCGAGGCCGCCGCGGCGCCGGTGCGCCTCGCCCGCGAGATCCGCGCCAAGGGCGCCCGCGCCGCCATGGCGCTCAAGCCCGCCACCCCCATCGAGCCGTACGAGGATCTGCTCCCCGAGCTCGACATGCTGCTGGTGATGACCGTGGAGCCGGGCTTCGGCGGCCAGGCCTTCCTCGACATCATGCTGCCGAAGATCCGCCGCACCCGGGAGCTGATCGGCAAGCACGGCCTGGAGATGTGGCTGCAGGTGGACGGCGGTGTCTCCGCGGACACCATCGAGCGATGCGCGGAGGCGGGCGCGGACGTGTTCGTCGCGGGCTCCGCGGTGTACGGCAAGGACGACCCGGCCGCGGCGGTCCGCGGGCTGCGGCGGCAGGCTGAGGAGGCCACCTCCGCCGCTTCTTGGGCCTGCGGACACTGAGCGTTCATACTCACGCAGGCAAAAGCCGAGGCCAGGGGCTGAACGCCGGGCCTCGCTTCTGACAGGATGAACGGGCGACGGCAAGTGCTCGCGCAGATCGAGGCCGAGCGTGACAGCGTCAGTCGTCGAAAACGGTAAGGAGATCGCGGTGTCGACGGGCCGGACAGCTGCGCGGATGGGACCCGCGGAGCTGGTGCAGGCGGCGGCCATGGCTCGCCGCTTCTACCTCGAGGGCAAGTCCAAGATTCAGATCGCCGAGGAGTTCGGCGTCAGCCGGTTCAAGGTCGCGCGGGTGCTGGAGACCGCGCTCGAACGGGACCTTGTGCGCATCGAGATCCGGGTTCCCGCCGAACTCGACGCCGAGCGGTCCGATGCGCTGCGGGCGCGGTACGGGCTGCGGCATGCGGTGGTCGTGGAGTCGCCGGCTGATGGTGCCGTAAGTGATCATCACGATCCCGAGAATCTCGGGGCCGTCGCCGCTGATCTGCTGGGTGAGCTGGTCACTGAGGGGGATGTGCTCGGGCTTGCCTGGGGGCGCTCCACGATCAATATGGCCACGGCGCTGCGGCAGCTGCCGCCGTGCACGGTGGTGCAGCTGACCGGCGTGTACGACGCGGGGACCGCGGAGCGGGGGTCGGTCGAGGCGGTGCGGCGGGCTGCGGAGGTCGCCGGGGGTGAGGCGCATCCGATTTATGCGCCGATGCTGCTGCCGGATGCGGCCACCGCTAACGCGCTGCGGAGTCAGACCGGGGTGGCGCGGGCCTTCGAGTACTTCGACAAGGTGACGGTCGCAGCGGTGTCGATCGGCTCGTGGGAGCCGGGGATTTCCACCGTGCACGACATGCTCAGCGAGGAGGAGCGGGAGCATTACGCGTCGCTCGGTGCCGCCGCGGAGATGTCGGCGCATCTCTTCGATGCGGAGGGGCGGCGGATTGGGCGTGACCTCGGGGAGCGGTGCATTACGGTCGAGGCCGACCGGCTGCGGCGGATCCCGGAGGTCGTCGCGATCGCCGGGGGGCGGCGGAAGGCCGAGGCGATTGGGGCGGTGCTGCGGTCGGGGCTGGTGACGTCGCTCGTTACGGATACCGCTGCCGCGGACTTCTTGCTGCATGAGACGCATGCGGGGTCGCGGCCTGCGCTTGAGCGGGCGGATCCGGACGAGTTGTAAGGGGGCGGCTTGGGAGGGGATCCCCTGACCCGCCCCTTCCCGAAACCGGGGGCAGGCCCCCGGGCCCCCGAATCCGCGCTGCGCGCGGATGGCCTCAAACGCCGGCCGGGCTGACTAGGGCCGTACCACCGCCGCCGACCCACCCCCACGCCGCACCGGCTCCGCCGCCGCCAGCCAGCGGCCGTCCGGCAGTCGCTCCAGGGCCGCCGCCGCGCCGATCTCCGGGGTCGACGTGAAGGAGTGGCCCAGCGCCTCCAGGCGCGTCCGCTCCTCCAGCGCCAGGAAGCCCGGCTCCGCCTGCGTCGCCGCCGCGTTCCGCTGGCTCGCCCGCGGGGCCGCCACCGCCTCCGGCAGCGACAGGCCCCGGTCCAGGCGGCCCGCGAGGATCTGGAGCACCGTCGTGATGATCGTGGCTCCGCCGGGGGAGCCCGCCGCCAGGCGCGCCTTGCCGTCCTCCAGGACGATCGTCGGGGCCATCGACGAGCGCGGGCGCTTTCCGGGGCCCGGGAGGTTCGGGTCGGGGACGCCCGGGGTGACCGGGGTGAAGTTGAAGTCCGTGAGCTCGTTGTTCAGCAGGAAGCCGCGGCCCGGCACCGTGATGCCGCTGCCGCCCGTCGACTCGATGGTGAGCGTGTACGCGACCACATTGCCCCACTTGTCCGACGCCGTGAGGCTCGTCGTGCTCAGGCCCTCCCGGTTCTCCGGCGCCGCCTTGCCCGTGGTCGCGCAGCCGCCCGACGGGTTCCGCGGGTCGCCCGGCGGCAGCGGGCTCTTCAGGGCCTTGTCGGGCGAGATCAGGCATGAGCGGGAGTCGGCGTATCGCTGCGACAGCAGCTCCTTGGTCGGGACGTCCTCGAAGCGCGGGTCGCCCACCCACCGGTTGCGGTCGGCGAAGGCGATCCGGGAGGACTCCAGGAAGCGGTGCAGGTACTGGGTCTCGGACAGGGAGCCGACATCCGTGGGCTCCAGGATGTTCAGCGCCTCGCCGACCGTCGTGCCGCCGGAGGAGGACGGCGCCATGCCGTACACGTCCAGGCCCCGGTAGGTGAGGTGGGTCGGGCGCTGGGACAGCGGGCGGTAGCGGTGGAGGTCGTCCGTCGTGAGCTGTCCCTTGCGTACGGGCAGGTCCGATGCGGGGTCCACCGGCGGCTTGCGGACCGTACGGACGACGTCCTCGCCCAGCTCGCCCCTGTACAGCGCCCGCGTCCCCTTCTTCCCCAGCTCGCGATACGTGTCCGCCAGGTCGGGATTGCGCAGCGTGCTGCCGACGACCGGGAGCTCCCCGCCCGGCAGGAAGAGGTCCCTGGAGGCAGGGAAGGCGCGGAAGCGCTTCTCATTCCCCGCCGTCTGCTGCCGGAAGGTCT
This sequence comes from Streptomyces boninensis, assembly GCF_048572725.1. NCBI lineage: Bacteria > Bacillati > Actinomycetota > Actinomycetes > Kitasatosporales > Streptomycetaceae > Streptomyces > Streptomyces boninensis. The sequence goes on along the minus strand of NZ_CP183837.1, from coordinate 1,246,994 downwards.
CGTCGACCGTGAAGCCGCGGTCCGCCAGCCGTTCCGCCGGCTTCAGCGCCGCGCGCAGCGGGAGCGTGCCCCAGTGGCGCAGGGCGTTCTCCCAGGTGGCCGGGGTGCCGGGGGTGCCGACCGACAGCCCGCTCGTCACCGCCTCCTCGAAGGGGATCGGCTTGCTGTCCTCCAGGAAGTAGTCCGCGTCCGCCGTCCGCGGGGCGGTCTCGCGGCCGTCGAGCGTACGGACCTTGCCGCTGCGCGCGTCGTAGAAGACGAGGTAGCCGCCGCCTCCGACACCCGCCGAATACGGCTCGGTGACGCCGAGCGCGGCGGCGGTGGCTACGGCGGCGTCGACCGCGTTGCCGCCCTTGCGCAGCACCTCGATGCCGGCCGCGGTGGCGTCCGCGTCGACGCTGGAGACCGCGCCGCCCTGGCCGACCGCGGTCGGCGTCTTGGCGGGCGGGTCCGCCGCATGGGCTGCCGGCGGCGCGGATACGGCGAGGGTGGCGAGCGCCGCGGTGAGGGCCACGGGGCCGGAGAGGCGGGCGGTCAGTCGCATGGCATCCGATCCTGACAGCTAATGCCGCATTGCCCAAGAGGGCCTACCGGCCCACCAGTTGGGCTAGCCACCACTGCTCGAGAAGTGCTGGTAGTCCGGGTGGTGCCAGCGGCCGCCCCACAGCCAGCCCTGGGCGCGCATCGCCGACCACACGGCGTCGCCCGGCTTGATCATGCCGGGGGTGTCCTTGCCGCGGTCGAGGTAGCGGCCGGTGTCCGGCGGGTGGATGACGCCGTTCGCGTCGACGTACGGGTTCTCCCGGGGGTTGATGTCCACCGCGTCGCCGTACGAGTGCTGCGACAGGCGCCACGGGACGCCGGTGACCTGGCGGCAGTTGAAGGCCGACGTGTTGTCGTCGGCCATGGCCCGCTCGTCGCTGCCGCCGTACTCGGACGCCGGGCGCATCTTGCGGATCGGGAAGCGGTCCTTCAGGGCCGCCTCGAAGACCTTGGTGACCGGCTTCACCATGTCGTCGCGTACCACCATCGTGCCGCGGTGGACCTTGCCGTCGAAGCCCCAGTGGTTCATTTCGATCTTCCGCAGCCGGTCGGGCCGGACCGGGCAGCCGTCGCGGTACGTGGCGCCGAGCTCCTCGGCGGTCACCCGGGAGACCTTGGCGTCGATCCCGCCGGGGTCCGGGGCGTCGGCGGCCGCGGCGGGCGCGGCCGGGCCGAGGGCGAGCAGGAGGGCGGTGGCGGCGACTGTAGTGAGGGGCACCTTGAACAGGTAACCGTTCCCGGCCGCCACCACCGCCTGTGACCTGCAGATTCACACGTTAAGCCGCATGATCAGCCGCGGCTCCCCGTCCCGTGACCGTCGTGCGGGCCGCCGTGCCCCGCGCCGTGGTCGAATTTCAGGGCCTCCGGCGGCATCACCACGAAGGGCCGCATCATGCCCATGTCCTCGTGCTCCAGCAGGTGGCAGTGGTACATGAACCGCCCGTACGCGCCGTCGAACTTGCCCATCACCCGCAGCATTTGCGGCCCGGGGACGAGGAAGACGTCCTTGTAGCCGCGCTCGTTGGGTGCGAGCGGGATGTCCCTGCTGTACGCGACCGGCTTGCCGGTGCCGCCCACCGCCGGGTCGAAGCCGGAGGCGTCGTACCCGTCCCGGCCCAGCAGCTGGAAGTCGGCCAGGTGGATGTGCATCGGGTGGCGGACCGGCGAGAGGTTCAGGAAGCTCCACTGCTCGTGGCTGCCCTCGGCGATGGTGAAGCCGAGGCCGTCGTTGAAGGTCCTGGCGGTGCGCCGGTACGTCTTGGTCTTCCCGTCCTTGTCGGTGACCTGGATGACCCCCTCGGCAGGGAAGACGATCCCGCTGGGATCCTTGATCTCCGTCATCTCCCAGATCTCCGGATGCCCGCCGCCGCCCTTGGTGCCGGGCGGGGTGAGCACGACGAGGCGGTGGCCGTGCCCGACGTCGTGCGTCAGCTGCCGGAACGAGCCGGAGAGCACCTCGGGCAGCTCGAAGCCGTCGACCTTGCCGCTCTCGTACACCCGGAACTCCATGACCGCCGGATAGCGCACGTCACCCGCCGGGTCGGGCACGCCCGCCGGCTGGTTGCGGCCCTTGTTGACCAGCCGCAGCGTGCGTCCGGCCAGGCCGCGGAAGTCCACCAGCAGGTCGAAGCGCTCGGCCGGGGCCGCGGTCAGCGTCGGCAGGGCGCCGGCGAAGTCGACCGGGACCGGGCGCGGCAGCAGGCCGCCGTCGCTGCCGATCTGCTTGACGATGCCGGGGACCGGCTTGTTGTCCTCATCGACCAGGACGAGGTCGTAGACGCGCGCGTTGGAGGCGTTGACGAGCCGGAAGCGGTACCAGCCGTCGGCCACGTCCGCGTACGGCCAGATGCGGCCGTTGACCGTCGTGTACGGGCCGGTGAACGGCAGCGACACCGGCTTGCCGGTCTCCGGGTTCTCCGGCTGCACGATCACCGTCTTGTGCAGCAGCCTGCCGTTGAGCCGGCCGTCCGGGTCGGTGTCGAGGTTGCGGTCGGCGAGCAGCAGCGGGATCTCCCGGTCGCCGCAGGGCAGGCCGAGGGACTCCTCCTCGTCGTCGCGGACGAGGTACGTGCCGTACAGGCCGGCCATCACATTCCAGCGGGTGATGTTCATGGCGTGGTCGTGGTACCACCACTGCACGGCCTGGTGCTGGTTCGGGTACTCCGACAGCTGGGCGTCGCCGTAGCCGACGGCGTTGTCGGCCCAGCCGTCGTTGCCGCCGCCGGTCTGCGCGCCGTGCAGGTGGGTCACCGACCAGGGCGGCAGGGCGGCCACGTCCTTGTTGGGCTCGACGCCTTCGCGGCCCGGCTCGGTGCTGCCCGGCGGGGTCCCGGGCGGGCGGCCAGGGACCTCCACCGCCGTGACCGGGTACTCGCCCTCGTCCTTGATCCGGTTGGTCCAGGCGATCCGGACCCGCTGGCCGCGCCAGACCTCGATGGTCGGGCCCGGGACCTGCCCGTCGTAGCCCCACATCAGGGTCGGCGGCAGCTGCGGGTGCAGGCGCACCCAGGCCGGGCGCAGGGCGATCTCGGTCTCCTGCAGCGCGTCGTCCGACTGCGGACGGATGACCGGCGGTACGGGAAGCTGGGCCACGTATGGCGCGAGCTCCCCGCCCGCGAGCGGCTGCGACTCGGTTGTCTGCCCGGTGATTCTTTCGATGATGTCGGTCAAGACCGAACACCCCCCGTGTTCTTGGTTCTTGTTCCCCTCCTCTCAGGAGACACCGGGCACATTGATCAGAGTTCCAGGAATGTGGCAATCCGGACGTGGAGGTTTGGTCAGCGGGCGAGCGCGCCCATCGGGTCCCAGGCGGGCAGCACGATCGGCGGCTGGTCGAGGGCTGCGGCCAGCTCGGGCGGCAGCGCGGAGCGGCGGACCGCGACCTCGAAGACGTGCTCGCCGAACCATGAGTCGTTCATGGTCCAGAAGCCCTTGTCGGCCTTGTCGTCGCCCCAGCTGTTCTCGACCCGCCAGCGGCGCGGGGCGCCGTCGACCACGTCGACGCCGGTGAACAGCATCGCGTGCGTCATCTGCGTCTCGTGGTGGATGAGCCGGTCCGCCTTGTCCATGTCGAACGAGGCGTCGTACACCGACTCGTAGTCGAAGAGGGCGGCGTCCCAGACGCCGATGTCGCCGCGCATCATCCGGGCCACGTCGCAGCCGAACCAGACCGGCTCGCCGCCGGTGATGGCGTCCATGCTGAGCTGCTTCAGGACGTCCATGCCCGCGTTGAGGTAGACCACCGGCGGGGCCTCGACCACATTGCCCAGGTATTCGACGGTGAAGGTGCGGCCGACCGGGCTCGACGGGCGCGGGTCGTGGACCAGGCAGACGTAGTCGTCGAGCGGTATCTGCACATACGACTGCGCGAACTCGCGCGGCGTCAGCCAGCCGTCCCGGTGGAAGTCCTGGTCCTTGTCCCGCCACTGCCACAGGAACCGGTCCGGCGGCGTGCCGAGGTGGATGCTCAGCACCCGGTGCACCGAGGCCAGCACCTCCCGCTTGTGCTTGCGCTGCGCCTCGGCCCCCTCGCCGGACAGCCGGCGCAGGTCCCTGGCGCCCTGCCGGAGCAGGCTCATCAGGGCCCGGTTCATCGGCCCGGTCGCCGAGGAGCTGTTCGTCTCGGGCATCGCCGACTTCGGTACGAGGCCGTGCTTGGCGACCAGGGCGACGAACATGTTCCACTGCCCGCCGTCGCTGATGGGGTCCGAGAGCAGGTGCGCCACGGTCCGGTCGTCGGCGGCCCGGTCCGAGGTCTCGATGATGCCCTCGAGGAAGTGGTTCGCGCGCTCGAACTTGTCCCACCAGTGGATGTAGTTCTGGGAGAACTCGAAGTCCTTGACGCCGAGCTTCTCCGCGGCGCCGACCCGCAGCAGATTGAGCCCGGCGAACAGCCAGCAGCGGCCGCTCTTCTTCTGGTTGGTGGCCTTCCAGTCGTCCAGGTGGTGTGACACCGAATGGTCGACCGAGGTCACGATCCGCCGGTCCAGGGCGATGTCGTCCACCGACGTCTGGGTCACGGCGTTCTGCATCAGGCGGTTCGCGGGCCGGGCGGCGAACTCCGCCTCGAAGCTCTCGAGTTGTGCGGGGGTGAGGTTGCGGTCCATGCCTCACCGTCGCACGGGCGTTCGCCCTGGTCAACGGAGTAGATTGTACTTACATGCGGACGTGCGTACGTCAAGGAGAGTGAACGTGACGCAGCTCGGCAAGCTGATCACCATCGACCGGAGCAGCCCGGTTCCGCTGTACTTCCAGTTCGCCCGGCAGCTGCAGCAGCTCATCGAGACCGGCGCCGTGCCGGCCGGCACGAAGCTGAGCAACGAGATCATGCTCGCCGACCAGTTCGGCCTCTCCCGCCCGACCATGCGCCAGGCCATGCAGCACCTGGTCGACAAGGGCCTGCTGGTCCGCAAGCGCGGCGTGGGCACCCAGGTCGTCGCCAACCGCATCCGCCGCCACCTGGAGTTCTCCAGCCTGTACGACGACCTGGAGCGCGACGCCCGGCGGCCCAGGACCAAGGTGCTGTCGTACGGCCTCAAGCCCGCCGACGCCGAGGCCGCCGCCGCCCTGCGGGTCGAGGAGGGCGCGGACGTGCTGGCCATCGAGCGCCTCCGCTTCGCAGACGACGAGCCGATCGCGCTGCTGCGCAACCAGCTCCCCGCCGCCCGCGGCGCCCGCATGTCCGCCGATGACCTGGCCGAGACCGGCCTGTACCAGCTGCTGCGCCAGTCCGGCGTGGAGCTGAGCACGGCCGACCAGACCATCGGCGCGCGCCGCGCCACGGCGGCGGAGGCGGCGCTGCTGGAGGAGAAGCGCGGCGGCACGGTGCTGACCATGACCCGCCTCGCCTACGACACCGCGGGCGCGCCGGTCGAGTACGGCACGCATGTCTACCGGGCCTCGCGCTATTCGTTCGCGACGACCGTCTCCGCTCGCTGAGCCGTGCCCTGCACTGTGCCCTGCATCGTGACGGCAGGACGACATAATGTCCTGACAAACCATTGACTCCCGGTATCCGCCCAGGCACGCTTCTCAGCAGGTGAGCAGGACCACCACCGGAAGAAGGTTTTGGCATGCCGACCGCACCTCTCGCCCGGCGCATCGCGGGCGCGCCGATCTCCTGGGGCGTCTGCGAAGTCCCCGGCTGGGGCCATCAGCTGGCGCCGGATGTCGTGCTGCGCCAGATGCGGGACATCGGGCTCGCGGCGACCGAGTTCGGCCCCGAGGGCTTTCTGCCCGACGCGCCCGAGGAGAAGGCCGCGACGCTGTCCGGTTATGGGCTGCGCGCCGTCGGGCAGTTCGTGCCCGCCGTCCTGCACGACCCCGGGTACGACCCGCTGCCGCAGGTGGAGAGCGCGATGACCGGGCTGGTGGCGGCCGGCGCGGCCACCGTCATCGTCGCGGCCGCCACCGGGGCCGACGGCTACGACGACCGCCCGGAGCTGGACGCGTCCGGCTGGGACGTGCTGCTGGGCAACCTCGACCGGATCGCGAAGGCCGCCGCGGGCGCGGGCCTCACCGCGACCCTGCACCCGCACGTAGGCACCATGGTCGAGACCGCCGAGGAGACCCAGCGGGTCCTCGACGGCAGCGGCATCGGCCTGTGCCTGGACACCGGGCACCTTCTCGTCGGCGGTGCGGATCCGGTGGCGCTGGCCGCTGCCGCGCCCGGGCGGATCGCCCACGTGCACCTCAAGGACGTACGCCAGGATTACGTCGACCGGGTGCGCTCCGGCGCGCTGACCTACACCCGCGCCGTGGCCGAGGGCATGTACGCCCCGCTGGGCGCGGGCGACATCGACATCGCCGCGATCGTCGGCGGCCTGGAGGCGCACGGCTACACCGGCTGGTACGTGCTGGAGCAGGACGCCGTGCTGACCGCCCCGCCGGGGCAGGACGGCGCCCCCGACCCGCTGGACGACGTCCGGGTCTCGCTGGCGTACCTGCTGGCCCTGGCCGCCACCGCATGAAAGACGCCGCGGAGCTCACCGCCCTCCGGGCCCGCGAGCCAGACCTCATCGCCCGCGGCTGGCAGAAGCGCTCCCGCCGCCCGCTGACCGGCGCCGACGACCGGCTGCTCATCATCGCCGCCGACCATCCGGGCCGCGGGGCGCTCGGCGTGCGCGGCGACGCGGGCGCGATGGCGAGCCGTACGGAACTGCTCGACCGGCTGGCGACCGCGCTCTCCCGCCCCGGCGTCGACGGGGTGCTGGGCACCGCCGACCTGCTGGACGACCTGCTGCTGATGGGCGCGCTCGAGGACCGGGTGGCGATCGGCTCGATGAACCGCGGCGGCCTCCAGGGCGCGGTCTTCGAGCTCGACGACCGCTTCACCGCGTACACCCCGGAGGCCATCGCCGCCCAGGGCCTGGAGGGCGGCAAGGCGCTGACCCGGATCTGCCTCGGCGACCCCGGCACAGCGGCCACCCTGGAGTCCACCGCGGCCGCGGTCACCAGCCTGGCCGAGCACGGCCTGATGGCGATGGTGGAGCCCTTCATGTCCGTACGGGACGAGGCCGGGGTCCGCAATCTCCTGGACCCGCCGAACGTCATGAAGTCCATCCAGATCGCGGCGGCCCTGGGCGCGAGCAGCGCCTACACGTGGCTGAAGCTCCCGGTCGTGGCCGACCTGGAACGCGTCCTGGACGCCACGACGCTCCCGACCCTTCTCCTCGGCGGTGACCCGCACGGCGACCCGCACGACACGTACGCCGCCTGGGAGTCGGCGCTGCGGCTGCCCGCTGCCCATGGCCTGGTCGTCGGCCGGGCCCTGCTGTATCCGCCGGACGGCGATGTGGCGGCGGCGGTCGACATCGCGGCGGAGCTGGTCCACGGGGGCCGCGGGGCGGCCTGATCACGCAAGCAGGCCGGCCACCCGCCGTGCCGTGGCCGCGTCCCGGGCGGCCGTGAAGGGCAGGGCGTTTCCGCCGGTGAGGGTGAAGGGCCCGCCCGTCCGGGTGAGGTGACTGCCGCCTGCTTCCTCGACCAGGAGAAGGCCTGCCGCGTGGTCCCAGGCCAGCTCCCAGGTGAAGGCGGTTGCGTCGAGGGTGCCGCGGGCGATGGCCAGGTACTCCAGGCCGGCCGAGCCGCACGGGCGGGGGGCGACGCCCTCGGCGTGGAGGCCGCCGAGGGCGTGCTTCTCGGTGGCGGTGGTGAAGTCGGGGTGTGAGGTGGCGACCCGGATCGCGGTGCCCGGGGCCGGCGAACCGGGGTGCAGCACCTGGCCGTTGAGGCGGGCGCCCCGGCCGCGTATCGCCACCGCCATGTCGTCGGGCACGGGCGCGTACGTCCAGGAGGCGAGGATGACGCCGTCCAGGGCGAGGGCCACGAGGGTGCAGAAGCCGGGGTCGCCGTGTACGAACTGGCGGGTGCCGTCGACCGGGTCGACTATCCAGACCGGCGCGGTGCCGCCGAGCGCCTCGTAGACGGACGGGTCCGCGGCGACCGCCTCCTCGCCGACCACGACGGAGCCGGGCAGCAGCCGCGCGAGCTCGCGGGTGAGGTGCTCCTCGGCGCGCCGGTCGGCGGTGGTCACCAGGTCGTGCGGGCCGCTCTTCTCGTCGATCTCGTGGGCGCCCAGCTGCCGGAAGCGCGGGGTGATCTCGGCTGCCGCGGCGGCGCGGATCGCGCGCTCGACGTCGGTGCGGAGCTTGTTGTTGATGTTGCTTGTCAGAAAGTCGTCGATGCTTTCCGTTATTGATTCGATCATGCCTCTATAAGAGCGCATGAGGATTACGGGGCGTGTTCCAGAGGTGAACGGGAGGTGGAAGCGGAATGAAGTTGTTCGATGTCGTCGAGATGCGTGTCCAGATCGCCGGCCAGGCGCTCACGGTATTCCGTGATCAGGGCGCGCATATTGGTGAGCTGCCCCTCCATCCGCTCGGCGCGCAGCCGCGCGTCCCGCTCGATGGCGGCCGCCTGGGTGTGGGCTTCGGCGATGATGCGCTGCGCCTCGGCGCGGGCGTCCTCGGTGGTCTGCTGGGCGGTGTGGTCGGCCAGCGCGATTATGCGGGCGGCGTGCCGGCTCTCCGGCAGTACGGACTGCGACTGCGTGCCGGGGGTTTCGCGTAGCGCGGCGACCTGTTTGTAGAGCTGGTCGATGGTGTATTCCACCTCCTTGAGGAAGGTGTCCACCGCGCCCATTTCGTAGCCCTCACGCAGGCGTACGGTGTCGAACCACTGGTGGTGTACGTCGTCCGGGGTGAGCAGCATTCTCCGCTGCCCGGGAATGTCGGGATGACGGTTGATCTCCGAATCCACGGGAGCGCCTTTCCGTGTCAGTGTGCCGCTAGGAGAAATGCGCCGACGGAGGCGGTCGCCGCGACGGCGGTGGCCATGTGCCAGGCGGGCAGCCGGCCCTTCCTGCGCCGCTCGGCGGCGTAGGCGATGCCGATGTGGGAGATGCGCAGGACGATGCCCGCGACCAGCGCGAGCGCCAGCGGCAGGACGGTGGCGGGCAGCGGATGGACGGTGGCGATCAGGACGCCGGCGGCGGGGCTGAGGCAGGTCGCCAGCAGCCAGGGGGCGAGTCGCTGCCGGGTGCCGCGCAGGACCGCGACCAGGGCCAGGCCGTCGCTGGTCGAGCCGACCAGGAGGGCGAGCAGCACCGGCAGCGAGAAGGCGACGGCCACCGCGCTGCCTTCGATGACCCGGTGCGAGGTCAGGGCGACGGCGGCGCCGAGGCCCACGGTCATCGCCCCGGCCGCCCGCTTCGCGCGCCGGTGCAGCCCGCGGGTGTGGGCGCCGCCGGTCCGGCCGGCGGCGGGCGGCTCGTGGCCGTGGCGGGTGGTGGACAGCATCGCCAGGTAGCCGGCCACCGCCGAGGCGGCGACGAGCCAGCCGGAGACCCGCGCGACGACGCCGTCGTGCCAGGCCTCGGGCATCAGGTCGAGCACATCGGTGGCGAGCATCATGCCGGAGGCGACGGCCAGGGTGAGAGCCGCGTGCCGGGCGCCGTAACGGGCGATCACCGCCCCGAAGGCGCTGGCGGCCGCCATGAGGACGGCTGTCAGCCATGCGGCGCCATGAGTCACGCTTTTCCCGCTTTCTTCCACATCTTTCGGACCATGTGGAAAATGGCTGCCCCCGCGGGGGCAGGGAAAACGGGAGCGAGATCCCTCGTCGGAGTGGAATCGGAGCGGGATGGGTGCCCGGCGGCCCGTCCCGTACGGATCAGGGCATCCCGCGCATCCGGTTGATCTCGGCGGTCTGCTGGGCGATGACGTCGGTCGCCATGTCCTCCACCTGCACGTTGTTGCCCTGGGCGAGCACATCCGTGGCCATCGTCACGGCGCCCTGGTGGTGCGTGATCATCAGCTTCAGGAAGAGCTTGTCGAAGGCCTTGCCCTTGGCCGCACGCAGGTCCTTGAGCTGAGCGTCGGTGGCCATGCCGGGCATCGCGTGGTCCCCGTGTCCGCCGCCGGCCCGCTTGTCGCCGCCGTTGCGCTTCTGCCATCCCTCCATCGCGCCGATCTCCGGCCGCTGCGCCGCCGCGATCCGCTTCGCGAGCCGCTTCACCTGTTTCCCGCCGGCCTGTTTCGGCGCGAGCTTGGTCATGGTGAGCGCCTGGGTGTGGTGCTCGATCATCATCCGTACGTAGTCGAAGTCCGCGGAGTTGGGCGAGTCGTCGTCGCCCTGCTTGGCCGCGTCCTTGGGGGAGAGGGTTTCGGCCTCCTCGCCGGGCTTGCCGGGCGCGATCACCGAAGGCCCGTCCTTGGCAGCGGACTTGTCGTCCCCGTCCGAGGTGCAGCCCGCCAGGGCCAGGGCCGCGGCGGCGAGGCAGGCCGTCAGGCCGAGGGTGCTGGAGCGCCGCGGTCTGCGGCGGGTGCGTACAACGTTCATTACAAGTGCGTTGCCATCTGTTGGGATGTGCATGGCAAGGACGATACTGCGGGTGTCCATGAACCGTTCGACTACGAACGGCGATTAGGGAGGACGTAGTGTCGATGAGCAGCGACCCCCGAGCACGGCGCAGACGCCTCGGAGTCATGACAGCCGTGGCGGGACTCGTGGTCACCCTCCTGACCGCGGGTCCGGCCGGTGCGACGCCTGACCCCGGTGACAAGCCGGCGAACGACAAGGACGTTTCGAGCAGCACGACCGCAAAGGTCAAGAAGCAGATCGCGGACGGCGACATACCGGCGCCGGACGAGGTCGTCCACTCGGACAACATCGAGCACCTCACCAACATCCCCAAGGACGCCCTCGGCGGGACCAATTCGGACCTCGCCTTCCAGGGCAAGTACGCCTTCGCGGGCAACTACGACGGCTTCCGGGTCTTCGACATCAGCAACCCGAAGGCGCCCAAGACCGTCGCTCAGGTCCTGTGCCCGGGCTCGCAGAACGACATCTCGGTCTCCGGGAACCTGCTCTTCCTGTCCACGGACTCCTCCCGCAGCGACGACTCGTGCGCCAGCACCACGCAGCCGGCGACCGAGAAGTCCTCGTGGGAGGGCATGAAGGTCTTCGACATCAGCGACAAGGCGAACCCGAAGTACGTCGCCGCCGTCGAGACCGCCTGCGGCTCCCACACCCACTCGCTGGTCCCGGAGCGCAAGAACGTCTACGTCTACGTCTCCTCCTACTCGCCGAGCGCGACCTTCCCCGACTGCCAGCCCCCGCACGACGGCATCTCGGTCATCAAGGTCCCGCGCAAGGCGCCCGACAAGGCCGCGGTCGTGAACTTCCCGGTGCTCTTCCCCGGTGAAGGCGAGGACGGCGGCGGAAACCCCGGTGCGCCCACCAACCCGGGCGTCTCCAAGACCACCGGCTGCCACGACATCACCGTGCTGCCCTCCAAGGACCTCGCGGCGGGCGCCTGCATGGGCGACGGCATCCTCTTCGACATCAAGAACCCCGAGCGACCGAAGGTCATCGACCAGGTCCAGGACAACGTCAACTTCGCCTTCTGGCACTCGGCGACCTTCAACCAGCGCGCCAACAAGGTCGTCTTCACCGATGAGCTCGGCGGCGGCGGCGCGGCCACCTGCAACGAGGCCATCGGGCCGAACCGCGGCGCCGACGGCATCTACGACATCACCGGCAAGGGCGACAAGCGCAAGCTCGTCTTCCGCTCCTACTACAAGATCGACCGCCACCAGGCCGACACCGAGAACTGCGTGGCCCACAACGGCTCGCTGATCCCGGTCAAGGGCAAGGACATCATGGTCCAGGCCTGGTATCAGGGCGGCGTCTCGGTCTGGGACTTCACCAACTCCACCAAGCCGAAGGAGATCGCCTACTTCGAGCGCGGCCCGATCTCCGCGGACACCCTGGTGGGCGGCGGTTCCTGGTCGGCGTACTACTACAACGGCTACATCTACTCCAACGACATGGCCAAGGGCTTCGACGTCCTGAAGCTGAGCGACAGGCGTACGGACCCGGCCAAGCGCGTCCGCCTGCATGAGCTGAATGTGCAGACGCAGCCGGATTACTTCGACTGAGCACTGAGCACTGAGCTCTGAGCCGGCGCCCACAGGCCCCGCCGCCCGGCGGGGCCTGTGGGATCACACCACCCGCACCCGCCCCGACCTGGAGCTTTGTCCGTCAGGCCGCATGCCGTGCGGCATGGGACACTGAAGTACGTGCGTTTCCTCAATGACTCGAAGCCGCCGTACGACCTCACGTACGACGATGTGTTCATGGTGCCGAGCCGCTCCGCGGTCGGCTCCCGCCAGGGCGTGGATCTGTCCACCCCGGACGGGACCGGCACCACCATTCCGCTGGTCGTCGCCAATATGACGGCCATCGCCGGACGCCGTATGGCCGAAACCGTGGCCCGCCGCGGCGGCCTCGTCGTCATCCCGCAGGACATCCCCCTCGATGTGGTCACCGAGGTCGTCTCCTGGGTGAAGGGGCGCCACCACGTCCTCGACACCCCGATCGTCCTCGACCCGCACAGCACCGTCGCCGACGCGCTGCAGCTGCTGCCCAAGCGGGCGCACGGCGCGGGTGTGGTGGTGCAGGACGGCAAGCCCGTCGGGATCGTCACCGAGAGCGACCTGAGCGGCGTGGACCGCTTCACGCAGCTGTCGGAGGTCATGTCCCGCGAGCTGATGCTCCTCGACGCCGACGTGGATCCGCGCGAGGCCTTCAACCGCCTCGACGCCGCCCACCGCAAGCTCGCCCCCGCCGTGGACGCGGACGGCCGGCTCGTCGGCATCCTCAACCGCAAGGGCGCCCTGCGCGCCACCCTCTACACGCCCGCCACCGACGACCGCGGCAAGCTGCGCATCGCCGCCGCCGTCGGCATCAACGGCGACGTGGCGGGCCGCGCCAAGGTGCTGCTCGACGCCGGCGTCGACACCCTGGTCGTCGACACCGCCCACGGCCACCAGGAGTCGATGATCGCCGCGCTGAAGGCCGTGCGCGCCCTCGACCCGCAGGTGCCGATCGTGGCCGGCAACGTCGTCGCCGCCGACGGCGTCCGCGACCTCATCGAGGCCGGCGCCGACATCGTCAAGGTCGGCGTCGGACCCGGCGCCATGTGCACCACGCGCATGATGACCGGCGTGGGCCGCCCGCAGTTCTCCGCGGTGCTGGAGTGCGCCGAGGAGGCCCGTAAGCACGGCAAGCACGTGTGGGCGGACGGTGGCGTACGGCACCCGCGCGACGTCGCGATGGCGCTGGCGGCCGGTGCGTCCAACGTCATGATCGGCTCGTGGTTCGCCGGTACGTACGAATCACCCGGCGATCTCCAGCAGGCCGCCGACGGCCGGCTCTACAAGGAGTCCTTCGGCATGGCCTCGGCGCGTGCCGTGCGCAACCGGACCTCCGACGAGTCCGCCTACGACCGCGCCCGCAAGGCGCTCTTCGAGGAGGGCATCTCCACATCGCGGATGTTCCTCGACCCGGCCCGGCCCGGCGTCGAGGACCTGATCGACTCGATCATCGCGGGGGTGCGGTCGTCGTTCACGTACGCGGGCGCGGGCAGCATCCCCGAATTCCGCGAGAAGTCCGTCGTCGGCGTGCAGAGCGCCGCGGGCTACGCGGAGGGCAAGCCGCTGCACGCGAGCTGGCAGTAGGCCGCTGAAGACGGCCCCGGTTCCCGTTTCGGGAACCGGGGCCGTTCGCGCTCTTCCCGCGCCCGAGGGCTGAGCGGTGGCGGGCGTCAGCGGGGCAGCGCGGCCTCGATCGCCGCGATGACGGACGGGTCCTCCGGCTCGGTGCGCGGGCGGATGCGGGCGACGACCTGGCCGTTGCCGTCGATGAGGAACTTCTCGAAGTTCCACTGGATGTCGCCGGCCTCGCCGTCGGCGTCCGCGGTCTGCGTCAGCTCCTGGTAGAGCGGGTGCCGCTCCGGGCCGTTGACGTCGAGCTTTTCGAACATCGGGAAGGTGACGCCGTACGTCGCGGAGCAGAAGGTGGCGATCTCCTCCGACGTGCCCGGCTCCTGGCCGCCGAACTGGTTGCACGGGAAGCCGGCCACCGTGAAGCCCCGGTCCGCGTACTGCTCCTGCAGCCGCTCCAGGCCGGCGTACTGCGGGGTGAGGCCGCACTTCGAGGCGACGTTGACCGCCAGGACCGCCTTGCCCTTGAACGGGGCGAGCGAGGAGGCGTCACCGGTGAGGGTGTTGAGGGGGATGTCGTAGATGCTCATGGCACCCACCGTAGTCCCGCGCCGCGGCCGGTTCACGGGCGTGTTCTACTGCCCGTATGCGACTAGACGATCTCGACGAGCGGATCGTGCGCGTCCTCGCCGAGGACGCCCGCCGCTCGTACGCCGACATCGGCGCCGAGGTCGGCCTCTCCGCCCCCGCGGTCAAGCGGCGGGTGGACCGGCTGCGGGACAGCGGCGCGATCATCGGCTTCACCGTGCAGGTCGACCCGGCGGCGCTGGGGTGGTCCACGGAGGCGCTGGTCGAGGTGTACTGCCGCGGCAAGACCTCGCCCGAGGACATCCACGACGCCCTGGCCCGCTTCCCCGAAGTGGCTACCGCGTCGACGGTGACGGGGGAGGCCGATGCCGTGGTGCAGGTCTTCGCCTCCGACGTGCGGCATTTCGAGCGGGTGCTGGAGAAGATCGCGGGCCTGGAGTTCGTGGAGCGGACGAAGTCCGTGATGGTGCTGTCGCCATTGCTGCGCCGGTACGCGGCACCCGCGCAATAGATCTCCGTCGTACGCCCGCATTGCGCAACGAATCGCTGGTCAGCGCGCAAAAGATGCTCCTTGCTGGCCGCCGGGCCGACTACGTACCTTCGAATCTGTTGCGTCAGGCGTCCGGCAGGGGAGGTGAGCGGTGGTGCGCATCGCGCTGCACCAGGGGCCTCCCGGCGTGCCCGCCTCCACCCAGGCCGCCCTGCGCGCCCTCGACGCCGCCGCCCACCGCGCGGCCGCGGGCGGCGCCCGGCTGCTGGTCACCTCCGAGCTGTACCTGACCGGCTACGCCACCGACCCGGCCCCGCTCGCCGAGCCCGCCCAGGGCCCCGGCGCGCACGCCGTCGCCCGCATCGCCGCCGAGCACGGCCTGGCGATCGCGTACGGCTACCCCGAGGCGGGCCCCGGCGGCGCCACGTACAACGCCGTCCAGCTCATCGGCCCGCACGGCGCCGCGCTCGCGAACTACCGCAAGACCCACCTCTTCGGCGACTTCGAGAAGAAGACCTTCGCCGCCGGCGCGGACCTGGTCGTCCAGGCCGACGTCGACGGAATCCGCGTCGGCCTGCTGATCTGCTACGACGTCGAGTTCCCCGAGGCCGTACGGGCGCATGCGCTGGCCGGGACCGAGCTGCTGCTCGTGCCGACCGCGCTGATGCGCCCGTACGAGATCGTCGCCAACGCCGTCGTGCCGACGCGCGCCTGGGAGAGCCAGGTGTACGTGGCGTACGCGAATCGCTGCGGGCGCGAGGGCGACTACGACTTCGCGGGGCTGAGCTGCCTGGCCGCGCCTGACGGCACCGTGCGCGCCCGCGCGGGCCATGGTGGCGAGGATCTGATCCTGGCCGAGGTCGATCCGGAGCTGCTGGGCGCCTCTCGGGCCGAGAACACCTACCTGGCGGACCGCCGGCCCGAGCTCTACCGCTGAACGCTGAACCTGCCCGCACCACCACCCTTTTCCCGCAAGGAGACCCGCGCCGATGACGTCCACGGTGCCCACCGCCGTCCACGCCACCAGCGAAGACGAGACCGCCGCCAAGCCGATCACCATGTTCGGCCCCGACTTCCCCTTCGCGTACGACGATCAGCTCGCGCATCCGGCCGGGTTGGGGCAGATACCCGCGACCGAGCACGGGGCCGAGGTCGCCGTCATCGGGGGCGGTCTTTCCGGGATCGTGGCGGCGTACGAGCTGATGAAGATGGGCCTGAAGCCGGTGGTGTACGAGGCCGATCGGATTGGGGGGCGGCTGCGTACGGAGGGTTTTGCGGGCTGCGACCCCGAACTGACCGCGGAAATGGGCGCGATGCGCTTTCCGCCGTCGTCGACTGCGCTGCAGCACTACATCGATCTGGTGGGACTGGAGACCAAGCCGTTCCCGAATCCGCTGGCGCCGGACACCCCGTCGACGGTGGTTGATCTGAAGGGCGAGTCACACTACGCGGAGACCATTGAGGATCTGCCGCAGGTCTACCGCGATGTGGCGGCGGCCTGGAATGCCTGCCTGGAGGAGGGCGCCGACTTCTCCGACATGAACCAGGCGATCCGGGAGCGCGATGTGCCGCGTATCCGCGAGATCTGGGGCCGGCTGGTGGAGAAGCTGGACAACCAGACCTTCTACGGCTACCTCTGCGACTCCGAGGCCTTCAAGTCCTTCCGGCACCGGGAGATATTCGGGCAGGTCGGATTCGGTACGGGGGGCTGGGACACCGACTTCCCGAATTCAATTCTGGAGATCCTGCGGGTCGTCTACACGGAGGCCGACGACCACCACCGCGGCATCGTGGGCGGCAGCCAGCAGCTGCCGCTGCGACTGTGGGAGCGGGAGCCGGAGAAGATCGTGCACTGGGCGCAGGGGACGTCGCTGGCGGCGCTGCATGCGGGGGGTGCGCCGCGGCCGGCGGTGACGCGGATGCATCGGACGGCGGGGAATCGGATCACGGTCACGGATGCGGGCGGGGATATCCGTACGTACCGTGCCGCGATCTTCACGGCGCAGTCGTGGATGCTGCTGTCGAAGATCGACTGCGATGACGAACTGCTGCCGATCGACCACTGGACGGCGGTCGAGCGGACGCATTACATGGAGTCGTCGAAGCTGTTCGTTCCGGTGGACCGGCCGTTCTGGCTGGACAAGGACGAGGTGACGGGGCGTGATGTCATGTCGATGACGTTGACGGACCGGATGACCCGGGGGACTTACCTGCTGGACGACGGACCGGACAAGCCGGCGGTGATCTGCCTGTCGTACACGTGGTGCGATGACAGCCTGAAGTGGCTGCCGCTGTCTGCTTCGGAGCGGATGGAGGTGATGCTGAAGTCGCTCGGCGAGATCTATCCGAAGGTGGACATCAGGAAGCACATCATCGGGAATCCGGTGACGGTGTCGTGGGAGAACGAGCCGTATTTCATGGGTGCTTTCAAGGCGAATCTGCCTGGGCACTACCGGTATCAGCGGCGGCTGTTCACGCACTTCATGCAGGATCGGCTGCCGGCGGACAAGCGGGGGCTGTTCCTGGCGGGGGACGACATCTCGTGGACGGCGGGGTGGGCAGAGGGGGCGATCCAGACGGCGTTGAACGCTGTGTGGGGAGTGATGCACCACTTTGGCGGGGCTACGGATGAGGGGAATCCTGGGCCCGGGGATGTCTTTGACGATATCGCGCCGGTGGAGCTGCCGGAGGATTAGGCGCTGGATCAGCTCCGGTCGAGGGGGACCAGCAGGCAGCGCGAGACGAGGCCGATCGACTGGTCGAGGCGCTGGTCGAATTCCTCGGCCATCTCGGGGAGTTCGCGGAGCCGCCAGCGCACTCTGGCCGCGGACCAGGCGCCTTCGCGGGCGCGGTCGAGGCTCCAGGAGCCGGCGAGGTGGGTGAGGGGGTCGGCGACGTCGAGGGCGTCGGGGCCTGGCATGAGGTCGTCGCGGATGCGGTCCTCGAGGGACTCGAGGAGGTCGCCGACGCGGTGATAGTCGGCGGCGATGTCGCTGGGGTGGAGGTCGCGCTCCTCGCAGGTGTCCACGACGGCCAGCGGCAGATCATGGCCCACGTGGGCGTTGATCCCGGCGAGGGCGAACTGGACGGGGGCGACCCCGCGATGCTGCCTGGCGAGGATGAGCGGGCGCCAGCAGGCGCGGGTGCGGCGCCCTGCCGAAGCGTCCGCGACGGCGTCGAGGAAGCGCTCGGCGAAGCGGGCGCACAGATGTGCGGTGGCGTCGGGGTCGGCGAAGTATCCGCCGCGGGCGAGCCGGCGCTCGACCTCTTCCGTCACGGACAGATAGAGATCGTTGAACACCGCAACCCCATCGCGCTCGGGCAGCGCAGCACGCAGCGCACGCATCCGCTCCACGATGGCGCCTACGGCGGGCGGCGCGTCGGCGAGACGTTCCCGTGGCGTCATACGCCCAACCTTGGCAGGCCCCGCGGCGGCAGGTCATCACCCGCAGGAGCGAATACCCCGCCCACCCGGCCGTAGCTCCTGGGGGGAGGTGCGGGGCGTGATACGGCGCACATTGGGGATTCGCCGGCGCAGCGTCGTGGCAGACTGGATGGCGTACCAGTGACAATCGCAGCGCACTCCGGGGTCGGTGAAAGTCCGAACCGGCGGTTACAGTCCGCGACCCGTCCGCAGCCAGCGGCCGGTTGACCAGGTGAAATTCCTGGACCGACGGTTAAAGTCCGGATGGGAGGCAGTGCGCGCGGGATGCCGCCGGTGCGGTGCCGCGCCAGGCGCCTCGCTCCGTCGCAGACGAGCGGGTGCAGCCCGTCAGCAAGGCCCCGTCCCGGGTCGCCGCGTTCCGTATATCTGTCGTACGTCGACAGCCCCGGAGTCTCTGCCCGTAGCAGGCAGGAGGACCCGGTGGCCCCCGCAGCAGCCGAAGCCCCAGCGATGCGCCGCGCCATCGCACTGGCCGCCCGCGCCCTCGGCGCCACCAGCCCGAACCCTGTCGTCGGCTGCGTCATGCTCGACCCGGACGGCCGTATCGTCGGCGAGGGATACCACCAACGCGCCGGCGGCCCGCACGCCGAGGTCCACGCGCTCGCCGATGCCGGAGAGCGCGCCCGCGGTGGCACCGCCGTCGTCACCCTCGAGCCCTGCAATCACACCGGTCGCACCGGCCCCTGCGCCCAGGCCCTCATCGACGCCGGCGTCACCCGCGTCGTCTACGCCGTCGCCGACCCGAACCCGGGCGCCGCCGGCGGCGCCGCCACCCTCGCCGCGGCCGGCGTCGACGTCGAAGGCGGGCTGCTCGCCGACGAGGCCGCCGCCGGCAATCGCGCCTGGCTGACCTCCGTACGGACCGGCCGCCCCTTCGTGCGCTGGAAGTACGCCGCCGGTCTCGACGGCCGCAGCGCCGCCGCCGACGGCACCAGCCGCTGGATCACCTCCGCCGAGTCCCGCGCCGACGTGCACCGGCTGCGGGCCGAGGCAGACGCGGTCGTCGCCGGGTCCGGTACGGCCCGTACCGACGACCCGCACCTCGCCGTACGAAACCGCGAGGACACCGCCCAGCCCCTCCGCGTCGTCGTCGACACCAACGCCACCGCCGTCAAGCCCGGCGCCCGCGTCCTCGACGACGCCGCGCCCACCCTCATCGCCGTCGCCCCCGACGCCGACACCGCCCACCTCGACGGCCACGCCGAGGTCCACCGGATCCCCCGCGCCGCCACCGGCGGCCTCGCGATCCCCGAGCTCCTCGCCGCTCTCCACGAGCGCGGCGTGCGCTCCGTCCTCCTCGAGGGCGGGCCCACGCTCGCCGGCGCGTTCCTCGCCGCCGGTGTGGTGGACGAGGTCACCGGCTATCTCGCCCCTGTCCTGCTCGGGGCCGGGCCCGCCGCGCTCGGTGACGCCGGAATCAGCACGATCAGCGAGGCGTTGCGCCTCGACGTGACCAACGTCGAGCGCATCGGACCCGACTTCCGTATTACTGCCGTCCCCGCCACCGCCACCGTCCCCGCCACCAAGGAGAACTGACGTGTTCACCGGAATCGTTGAGGAGCTGGGCGAGGTCGTCGCCGTCGAAGAGCTCGGTGACGCCGCCCGCTTCCGGCTCCGCGGCCCCGTCGTCACCGAGGGCGCCAAGCACGGCGACTCGATCGCCGTCAACGGCGTCTGCCTGACCGTCGTGGACCACGAGGGCGACGAGTTCACCGCCGACGTCATGGCCGAGACCCTCAACCGGTCCAGCCTCGGCGCCCTCCGCACCGGCTCCCGGGTCAACCTGGAGCGGCCCACCGCGGTCGGCGCGCGCCTCGGCGGGCACATCGTCCAGGGGCATGTGGACGGCACCGGCGGCATCATCGAGCGCAAGACCTCCGACAACTGGGAGATCGTCAAGATCGCCCTGCCGGCTGATCTGACCCGTTACGTCGTCGAGAAGGGCTCCATCACCGTCGACGGCGTCAGCCTCACCGTCGTGGACGCCGGGCCCGACTACTTCACCATCAGCCTCATCCCGACCACCCTCGCCCTGACCACCCTCGGCGTGAAGGAGCCGGGCGACCCGGTCAACCTCGAGGTCGACGTCATCGCGAAGTACGTCGAGCGGCTGCTCACCAGCGGAGCGACCGGAGCCGTCAAGTGAACGTCATCGACTGGCTCGAAGGCGACGCCTTCACGGCCTTCGGACAGCACCTCATCTGGTCCGACATCATCGGCAACACCCTCGGCCTGATAGCCCTCGCCCTCGGCTGGCAGCGCTCGCTGTGGACCTGGCCGGTGCAGTTCGCCTCCGGCGTCATCCTCGTCGTCGCGTACGCCTCCGCGCAGCTCAGCGGCGGTGTCGGCAAGCAGCTGCTGATCATCGGCGTGGCCGTATGGGGCTGGCGGGCCTGGCAGACCGGGCGCAAGGAGAGCGCGCAGGACGGCGGTGACGCCGCGAAGATCGCCGTACGCTTCGCCACCTGGCGCGAGCGCGGGCTGCTGGCCGTCATGGCCGCGGTCGGCACCCTCGTCGTCGGCGGGCTCTTCAGCGCCATCCCCTCGCTGTCCTGGAACCCCTGGCCGGACGCGTACATATTCGTCGGCACCCTCGTCGCCATGTACGCGCAGGCCCGCGGGCTCGTCGAGTTCTGGTTCGCGTGGCTGCTGGTCGACCTCGTCGGCGTGCCGCTCGCCTTCTCCTCCGGCCTGGCCTTCTCCGGTCTGGTCTACGTCGTCTACCTCGTCCTGGTGCTGTGTGGCCTCGCCTCCTGGTGGCAGCGCACCCGCATCACCCCGGCACGGCCCACCCTGGAAGGAGCCGCGGCATGACCGCAGTGCAGACCTGGTACGCAGACCAGGCCGAGGACCTCACCCTCGACCCAGTCGAGCGCGCCATCGAGGAGATCGCCGCCGGGCGCCCGGTCGTCGTCGTGGACGACGAGGACCGGGAGAACGAGGGCGACCTCATCGCCGCGGCCGAGCTGATCACCCCGCAGACCATCGCCTTCATGATGCGCGAGTGCCGCGGCATGATCTGCGCGCCCATGACGGGCGCCGAGCTGGACCGGCTGAGCCTCGGGCAGATGGTGGAGCAGAACACCGAGTCGATGCGCACCGCCTTCACCGTCACGGTGGATGCCGCGCCCGAGCACGGCGTCACCACCGGCATCTCCGCCTCGGACCGGGCCACCACCCTGCGCCTCCTCGCCGACCCGGCGTCGGCCACCGACGACTTCGTACGGCCCGGGCACATCTTCCCGCTGCGCGCCCGCGACGGCGGCGTGCTCGTACGGGACGGGCACACCGAGGCCGCGGTGGACCTGGCCCGGCTGGCCGGGCTGCGGCCGGCGGGCGCGATCTGCGAGATCGCGGGCGATGACGGCAGCATGCTGCGGCTGCCGCAGCTGGTGCCGTTCGCCCGGCAGCACGGCCTGGCGATCATCTCCATCGCCGATCTGATCGAGTACCGGCGGCGCACGGAGGGGGCGCCCGCGCCCACCCCCGCGCCGGAGCCCGAGCCGCAGGTGCGGCGCGAGGCCGAGACCCGGCTGCCCACCCGGCACGGCGCCTTCCGCGCGTACGGCTACCGCTCCGCCGACGGCGTCGAGCACATCGCCCTCGCCACGGGGGACCTGTCCGGCGGCGAGGACGTTCTCGTACGGATGCACTCCGAGTGCCTCACCGGCGACGTCTTCGGCTCGCAGCGCTGCGACTGCGGCCCGCAGCTGGACGAGTCGCTGCGCCGCATCGCCGCGGAGGGCCGCGGGGTCGTCGTCTACTTGCGCGGGCACGAGGGCCGCGGCATCGGCCTGCTGTCGAAGCTGCGCGCGTACGAGCTGCAGGAGCGCGGCCGCGACACCCTCGACGCCAACCTGGAGCTCGGCCTCCCCGCCGACGCCCGCGACTACGCGGCAGGCGCGGAGATCCTCACCGATCTGGGCGTCGGCTCCGTGATGCTGCTGACGAACAACCCCGACAAGGTCACCGCCCTGGAGAAGCACGGCCTGACCGTCACCGCGCGGGAGCCGATGCCGGTGCGCGCGGGCGAGCACAATCTGCGGTATCTCGTCACCAAGCGGGACCGTATGGGACACGACCTGCCGTGGCTGGACGCCGAGCGCGTCGCGGTCTGCGGCAATCAGTAACGAACACAGCGAACACTCGAGGGAGAAGCGCGTGAGCGGCAAGGGTGCCCCGGAACTGACCGTTGAGAACTGCGAGGACCTGCGGGTCGCCGTCGTGGCCGCGCAGTGGCACGACAAGGTGATGGACGGCCTCGTCGAGGGCGCGCTGCGCGCCCTGCGCGAGCTCGGCATCGTCGAGCCGACGCTGCTGCGGGTGCCGGGCAGCTTCGAGCTGCCGGTGGTCGCCAAGCGGCTCGCCGACCGCGGCTATGACGCGGTCGTGGCCCTCGGCGTCGTCATCCGCGGCGGCACCCCGCACTTCGAGTACGTCTGCCAGGGCGTGACCAACGGCCTCACCCAGGTCTCCGTCGACACTGGCGTGCCGATCGGCTTCGGCGTGCTGACCTGCGACACCGAGGAGCAGGCCCTGGACCGCGCCGGGCTGCCGGGCTCGGCCGAGGACAAGGGGCACGAGGCGGTCACCGCCGCCGTCGCCACGGCCGCCTCGGTACGCTCGCTGGCGGAGCCCTGGCGCTGAGCCGGGCGCCGGCCCGCGTAAACTTGACCTCACCATGGCCAACAAGACGTTCGAGGAGCTCTTCACCGAGCTCCAGAAGAAGGCCGCCGAAGGCGACCCCGCGACCTCCCGTACCGCCCAGCTCGTGGAGCAGGGCGTGCATTCCATCGGCAAGAAGGTCGTGGAGGAGGCGGCCGAGGTGTGGATGGCCGCCGAGCACGAGGGCGCCGACCGCACGGCCGAGGAGATCTCCCAACTCCTCTACCACCTGCAGGTGATGATGGTCGCCAAGGGCCTGTCCCTGGACGACGTCTACGCCCACCTCTGAGCCCAGCGCCCAGCCCGCCCCCGTACGACACCGAAGGAAGCCGACTCATGCTGCGCATCGCCGTCCCCAACAAGGGTTCACTCTCCGGACCTGCGGCGGAGATGCTCCATGAGGCCGGCTATGCGCAGCGCAAGGAGTCCAAGGAGCTCGTCGCGGTCGATCCGGACAACGAGGTGGAGTTCTTCTACCTGCGTCCGAAGGACATCGCGATCTACGTCGCGACCGGCCGCCTCGACATCGGCATCACCGGCGAGGACCTCCTGGTCGACTCCGCCGCCGACGCCGAGGTGATCCTGCCGCTGGGCTTCGCCCGCTCCACGTTCCGCTTCGCCGCCAAGCCCGGCACGGCGTCCTCGATCGAGGACCTGAAGGGCAAGACGATCGCCACCACGTACGAGGGCATCGTCGCCAAGCACCTCGCCGAGCACGGCGTCGAGGCCACCGTCGTGCACCTGGACGGGGCCGTCGAGACCGCGATCGAGCTCGGTGTGGCCGACGTGATCGCCGATGTGGTCGAGACCGGCACCTCGCTGCGGAATGCCGGGCTCGAGGTCTTCGGCGAGCCGATCATGCGCTCCGAGGCCGCGGTGATCCGGCGCAGCGGCGCCGACGGCGAGGAGCCCAAGGTGCAGCAGTTCCTGCGCCGCCTGCAGGGCGTGCTGGTGGCGCGGAGCTACGTGATGATGGATTACGACATCCGCGCCGAGCACCTGGAGCGGGCCGTCGCGCTGACCCCGGGCCTGGAGTCGCCGACCGTGTCGCCGCTGCACCACGAGGGCTGGGTCGCCGTCCGCTCCATGGTGCCGACCAAGGAGGCGCAGCGGATCATGGACGAGCTGTACGAGCTCGGCGCCCGCGCGATCCTGACCACCCAGATCCACGCCTGCCGCCTGTGACCGCCGCCGACCTGCCGGTCAGCTTCCGGCCGCGGCGCACCCGCGCCGTGCTGATCACCCTCGGCGTGGTGATGTGCGCCGCCGTCGTCGCGAACGGGCTGGTACTCAGCGGCCTCGGCCCCGGTGAGCGGGCCAGCTTCGTCATCACAGGGCTGCTCTTCCTCGCCGGCTCGCTGCTGCTCAGCCGCCCCAAGGTGACGGCCGACGCGACCGGCGTCACGGTCACCAACCTCACGACCGTGCGCCACCTGGAATGGCCGGAAATCGTCCGGGTGAACCTCCGCCAGGGCGACCCCTGGGTCCACCTCGACCTCGCCGACGGCACCTCGATGCCCGCCATGGGCATCCAGCCGGGCATCGCCAAACAGCAGGCCATCGCCGACGCCACCCGCCTGCGCGCCCTCGTGGAACGGCACGGCTCGGCCTCCCACACCGGCTGATCCAGTCGCTACTCTGGTGGGCAGCAGCCCCCCAGCTACTAGAGGAGTGACCCCCGCAAGCCGATGGACGGATCGTCCTGTAGTACCGGCGCCGCCCCCGATCCGGGGGCGGCGAGATGACCGAAGCACTGCTTCTGCTCGCGGCCGCGTTCGCGCTGATCCTCGCGAACGGGTTCTTCGTCGCGGCCGAGTTCGGCCTCGTCACCGTCGAGCGTGCGCAGGCCGAGCGGGCCGCCGCGGGCGGTGACCGGCGCGCCGGACGCGTCGTGGCCTCGCTCCGCCAGCTGTCGTTCCAGCTCTCCGGCACCCAGCTCGGGATCACCATCACCTCGCTGGTGACCGGCATGCTCGCCGAGCCCGCCCTCGGCCGGCTGCTGCGCGGCCCGCTGACCGCCATAGGGGTGCCCGAGGGTGCCGTGCCAGGCATAGCCATCACCCTCGGCGTGCTGATCGCCTCCGCCGTGCAGATGGTGATCGGTGAGCTGGTGCCGAAGAACTGGGCGGTGTCCAGACCAATGCAGGTGGCCCGCTTCGTGGCCGGCCCGCAGGCGCTCTTCGCCAGCTTCTTCCGCCCCCTCATCGCCGGCCTCAACGCCGCCGCCAACCGCCTCGTCCGCCTCCTCGGCGTCGAGCCCGCCGACGAACTCGCCTCCGCCCGCACCCCCGCCGAGCTGGTCTCCCTCGCCCGGCACTCGGCCCTCGCGGGCGCGATCGAGGCGGACACGGCAGACCTTTTCGTACGGACGCTGTCCCTGGGCCATCTGACCGCCCAGCACGTGATGACGCCGCGGGTACGCGTCAACGCCCTGCAGTCCGAGGCCACCGCCCAGGACGTCCTCAACCTCACCCGCGCCACCGGCCTCTCCCGCTTCCCCGTCTACCGCGAGCGGATCGACGAGGTCGTCGGCATGGTCCACCTCAAGGACGCCCTCGCCGTCCCGGCCCACGACCGGCTGCGCGTCCCCGTCGGCCGGTTCGCCGTGCAGCCCGTGCTCGTACCGGAGACGCTGCCCGTGCAGCCGCTTCTGGAGCTGCTGCGCAAGTCGCAGCCGATAGCCGTCGTCGTCGACGAATACGGCGGCACGGCAGGGGTCGTCACCTTGGAGGACATCGTCGAGGAGCTCGTCGGCGAGGTCCGCGACGAGCACGACCGCGAGGCCGAGGGCATCCCCGACCTGCGCGCCGCCGCGGCCGAGCCGGACGGCTCGCCCGCCTGGGACGCGGACGGCAGCTGCCGTACGGACACGCTGCGGCGGATCGGCCTCGATGTGCCGGAGGGTCCGTACGAAACGGTCGCCGGGCTGGTGGCCGATCTGCTGGGCCGCATCCCCGTGCCCGGCGACATGGCGGGTGTGGACGGCTGGCGGCTGGTGGTGCGGCAGGTCGGGCATCACCGGGCGGAGCTGGTGCGGGTGGTCCGTACCGTACGGGCACGGGAGCGGGTCGGATGAGCGTGCTGCAACTGATCTTCGCGGGCCTGCTGGTGCTGGCCAACGGCTTCTTCGTGGGCGCCGAGTTCGCGCTGGTGTCGGTGCGGCGGAGCCAGGTCGAGCCGCTTGCCGCGGCGGGGTCCTCGCGGGCGCGGCGGGTGTTGTACGGGCTTGAGCATCTGCCGCAGATGATGGCCGCCGCGCAGTTCGGCATCACCATCTGCTCGCTGACGCTGGGTGCGGTCGCCGAGCCGACGGTGGCGCGGCTGCTGGAGCCGGTCTTCCACGCCGTGCATCTGCCGGATGCGCTGATCCATCCGCTCACGTACGTCGTGGCGCTGGTGGCGGTCGTCTGCCTGCATCTGGTGATCGGCGAGATGGTGCCGAAGAACCTGGCCATGGCGGCGCCGGAGAAGACCGCGATCTGGCTGGCGCCGGGGCTGGTCGCCTTCGCGCGGCTCGTGCGGCCCGCGACCGCGTTCCTGGCCGCGTGCGCGCGGCTGGTGCTGAAGGTCTTCAGGGTCGAGGCCAAGGACGAGGTGGAGGCCGTCTTCACCCAGGAGCAGCTGACCGACCTGGTGGCCGACTCCCGCGAGGCGGGGCTGCTCGACCCGGGCGAGCAGGAGCGCCTGGAGGACGCCCTGGAGCTGGGCAGCCGCCCGGTGACCGAGGTGCTGCTCGCTCCGGACGCGCTGGTCACCGTCGACCCGTCGGTCACTCCGCGGCAGGTGGAGGAGCTGACCGTACGCACCGGGTTCTCGCGCTTCCCGGTGCGCGGGCCTGGGGGCGCGGTCATGGGCTACCTGCACGTAAAGGACGTGCTGGAGGCCGAGGACGCGGAGCAGCCGGTCCCGCAGCACATCTGGCGCCCGATGACGGTGCTTCGGGATGGCCTGCCGCTGGACGACGCCTTGGCGGCGATGCGCGCCTCGGGCTCGCACCTTGCGGCGGTGGCCGACGGGGACGGGCGGGTGCGCGGGCTCGTGGCCCTGGAGGACGT
The DNA here is from genome assembly GCF_048572725.1 of Streptomyces boninensis. NCBI lineage: Bacteria > Bacillati > Actinomycetota > Actinomycetes > Kitasatosporales > Streptomycetaceae > Streptomyces > Streptomyces boninensis. The sequence continues at coordinate 1,220,201 of NZ_CP183837.1, read as the reverse complement.
CCTGGAGATGCTGGTGGGCGAGGTCCGCGATCCGTCGCACCGGGACGAGCCGGGCACGCTGCCCCGCCAGCCCGCGGCCGAGCGCTCGCCGCAGGCGGCGGAGGAGGTCGCGGGGGTGGGGTAAGTACCCACCCGCCCACCCGCCCTGTCTCTCGTCTCTCGGGGGCAGGCGTCCCGCATGGCGGGACGGGTGGGCCCGGACGTTTCCGCCGCCCGCCGATGCGCCTCGCACCGAAGCAGGACCAGCGCGCCGTCAGCCGAGCGGCAGCGGGCCGTCCTCCGGCCCCCGGCCCGACAGGATCTCCCCGTACGCCTGCATCAGATCCGGCAGCCGCAGCGTCGCCAGATCGTCCCGCGTCGGCGTGGCCGGATACCCGGACAGTCGCAGGTCGCGGTAAGCGCAGCTCTTCTCGTACAGGGTGCGCAGGAAGCGCCCGTTGCCCAGCTCATCGATCCAGCCCTGGTCGACCACGTGCGCGCAGATGCTGCGCAGCTCCTCCAGGGACTCCTCGTCCCATACGTCGCCGTGCCCCCCGGCGAGCGACTCGCCGATCGCGGCGAGCTCCAGCGGCCGGTAGCTGGGGAAGTCGACGCGGGACGTGAAGCGGGAGCCGAGGCCCGGGTTGGCGGCGATGAGGCGGTCCATGCCCTCCGGGTAGCCGGCGAGGATGACGACCAGGCGGTCGCGGTTGTCCTCGGCGCGCTTCAGGAGCACCTGCAGCGCCTCGTCGCCATACGCGTCGCCCTTCGAATAGCCGACGCCCGCCAGCGAGTACGCCTCGTCGATGAAGAGAACCCCGCCCAGCGCCGAGTCGATCAGCTCATTGGCCTTCACGGCCGTCTGGCCGAGGAACTCGCCCACCATGTCGGCCCGTCCGGCCTCCACCAGGTGGTCGCTGCCGAGCAGCCCGAGGGCGTAGAAGACCCGGCCGAGGATCCGGGCGACGGTCGTCTTGCCCGTACCCGAAGGGCCGGAGAAGACGAAGTGCCGCTTCGGGGGCTGTACGGGCAGGCCCTGACCGGCCCGCAGCCGGGCCATATTCAGCTGTGCCGACAGCGCCTTCACCTGGCGCTTGACCGGCTCCAGGCCCACCATCCGGTCCAGTTCGGCGAGCGCTTCGGCGAGCATCGCCGGGTCGGACGGGCCGGCCGGCGGCTCGGTGGCCGCGGCGGCGCCGGAGAGCAGCGCCCGTTCGCGTACGGCGTCGGCGTCCACGGGAGCCCCGGGCTCCGGGCCCTGGAGACCGGCGCCGTCGTCGATGGTGCCCGCGGAGTCGCCCGCGGGCTCCGGTATGTCCAGCGGGCCGGGCACGTCGAGCGGCAGCGCGTCGGCGCCGGTGCCGGCCAGGGTGACCGCCGGGAGGCCGGCCGCCGCGTCGGAGCCGTCGCCCTCGGCGATCGCGGTGAGGCGGGCGGCGGTGTCCATGAAGGCCGGGTCGACGCGGTGCACGGCGCGGTAGAGCGGCAGCGCGGCGGGGGAGCGGCCGGTGCCCTCGTACGCGCGGGCCAGCCAGTAGCGCAGCTCCTTGCGCTGCGGCTGCTCGCTGCGGCAGCGCATCAGCGCCTGCGCGAGCAGCGGCGCGGCCTGCCCGTACATCTCGAGCCGCACCCGCGCCATGCCGCCGAAGAGGCTGGCCTCGATGCCGAGCAGCGGGTCGGCGGTGAGCGGTGAGGTGTGCCGGACCAGCTGCTCCCAGTCCTTGACCAGGTAGGCGCGGCAGGCGTGCAGGAAGCGCACCTGCGGGTCGGTGTCGACGGGCGGGCAGTCGGCCAGCGCCCGGTCGAGCTCGGCGACATGGCGGCCGTCGAGCCAGTGGGAGGCGTGCGCGAGCAGCAGGTCGCGCTGGGTGTCGAGGACCGGCTGCACCCACCAGCCCAGCCAGTACCAGGAGTTGAGCGGCCGGTCGTGCCGGGCGCGCTGCTCGCCGAAGCGGTCGCGGTGGCGGTACATCCGCAGCAGCGCCGTGGTGGTGTCGGCGCGCAGGGCGTGCAGGCCCAGCCAGGCGTCCGCCATGCCGCCGTCGAGCCGCACCGCCGTGCGGAATTCCTCCTCCGCCCGCGCATAGGCGCCCACGGTGTACGCGTCGACGCCGCGCAGCCAGGCGAGATCGGCCGGGGCCTGCGAGCCGCCCTGCGGATCGCGATCCATCACCCGAGTCCTCCGGGGTACGGGCCCGAGCCACCTGCGGACAGGGGGCATCGAGCCGAACAGCCTTGTGGGATGGGGGAGTTGCCCCAAGGCTCCGACTAAGTCGCATCGTACCTGCGTCGGCGGCGCGGCCGTAGGGTGCGGTAGCCGCCGGGACAGCGGTCCCGCCGGCCCGGAAAGTGACCCAGGGTGACGAAACCGTGCCGTCGCGCTGCCGCGATACGACCTGCAGGCAGAACGGAGCCCCCGGTCACGGGGGAACAACCGGGGGCTCCGCGATGTGTGGCGGACCCGAAAGCCCGCACATTCAGAACGTAAGACCTGTACGGGCCCTCGGTCAAGCCGAGTTGAGGCCCGGGTGCGGACATATGTGCGGTGCAACGTGGGTACACAGCACGACGGGAGCGGCCGTTCACGCAGAGTGAACTTCATCGTCCGTTTTTACGCGGCAGCCGCAGGACCGGGGACGGTGCGGTATCCGGACTCCTCCTGAAAGACCAGGAGATCAGCGTACGGACGGGACGGATCGCCCGCGAAGTGCCGCCGCTCGCCCGGCATCCACGCCTCCCAGAAGGGGTGTTGCTCCGCCCCGTCGCGCTGCCTTCCGCGCTCCCAGGCGGCGTGCTGCTCATACTCCATCCACAGCAGCAGCGCCAGCCGCGGCCGCAGCGCCCGCCGCCCCGCGCCGACGCCTTCGACGAGCACGACGTCCGCGGCCGGCAGCTCGCGGATCTCGCCGAAGGCGCGGCGGTGCCAGTCGTATACGCCGTACCGCGCCGGCTCGCCGCGCTCGAAGGGCTCGAGCACCTGACGCCGCAGCCGCCCGGTCCAGCCGAAGTGCTCCTCGTGAGTGGCGAGGTCGTCCAGGTGCAGCACGGGCGCGCCGCCGAGGGCGGCCGCGAGCCGGTCCGCAAAGGTGGACTTGCCTGACCCTGCGTGCCCGTCCACCGCGACCAGGCGGACCGGGCCGCACGAGGGCGGCAGCGCGCGCACCTTCGCCGCGAGCCGCGCGAGCGGGTCCTCCTCGGTGTCCATCGCCGCCAGCCTACGGGCCGGGGCCACCGGCTGCACCCCAGGTCACGCCACTGGTCTAGACCGATATCGATGCCGATTCGCGCCCTTCTACGGCTGGTTCAACAGGCTCCCGCCGGGCAATAGTTATGGCCTGTCGTGCACCTGCTGTTTCCCCGCGCATCAGACTGGAGACTCCCATGGCCAACTCCGCCTCCCGGCGTACCGTCCTCGCCGCCGCGCTGGCGGCCGCGGCCGGTGCGGCCACCGCCGCCCCGTCGGCGCTCGCCTCCTCGCGGACCAGCGGGACCAGACCCGCCCGCAACCCCCTGGCCGACTACCGCGGCTGGTCGACCGCCCCCGCCTGGTACAGCGGCAAGGCCGACGGCACCCGGGTCGTGACCGGCTCCCGCCCGGGCATCGCCATCGCCAGGCCGGTCGGCACGCTCCAGTACAAGGACCCGCACACCAGCAAGAAGGCGGATTACGAGTACGCCACGTGGACCTCCCCGGTGCACAAGCCCGGCGTACCCGCCACGGAGGTCGTCGCCTCCTGGAATGCGCGCACCCCGGCCGGCACCTGGCTGCAGGTCGACCTGAAGGGGAGCTACAGCGACGGCACGAAGACGCCCTGGTTCATCATGGGCCGCTGGACGGCAGGCGACGGCGATACGGACATCCGCCGTACCTCGGTCGACGACCAGACGGACGACAAGGCGAGCATCTGGACCGACACCTTCGCCATTGACGACGCCTCGACAGGCCTGCGCCTGGTCGACTACCAGCTGCGGGTGACCCTCTATCGCCGCGCGGGCAGCAAGGCCTCGCCGCTGGTGTGGCGGGTCGGGGCGATGGCCTCCGACGTGCCGGACCGCTTCGAGGTCCCGGCCTCCTCGCCGAAGCTGCTGCGCGAGCTGCGGGTGCCGCGCTACTCGCAGAACATCCACGAAGGCGAGTACCCCGAGTACGACGGCGGCGGCGAGGCCTGGTGCAGCCCGACGTCCACGACGATGGCGCTGGCCTGGTTCGGGCACCTGCCGACCAAGGAGCAGACCTCCTGGGTGGACCCGTCGTACGCCGACCCCGAGGTCGACCACGCGGCCCGCTACACCTTCGACTACCAGTACGACGGCTGCGGCAACTGGCCGTTCAACACGGCGTACGCGGCCACGTACGACGGCATGAACGGCGTCGTCACCCGCCTCGGCTCGCTCACCGACATCGAGATCCTCACGTACGCCGGCCTCCCGGTGATCACCTCCCAGTCCTTCATCTCCGCCGACCTGGACGGCGCCGGCTACGGCACCGCCGGCCACCTGATGTGCATCGTCGGCTTCACCAAGGACGGCGACGTCGTCTCCAACGACCCGGCCAGCGACAGCAACGACGCCGTCCGCAACGTCTACAAGCGGAGGCAATTCGAGAACGTCTGGCTGCGCACGAAGCGCTACGACGCCGACGGCAAGGTCAAGTCCGGCACGGGCGGCGTCGCGTACGTCCTGTGGCCGGTGAAGGCCACCGCCGCCCAGCGGGTGGCGCTGGCGGCGGTCGGCATCCGCTGACGCCGTAATTGCCGACGTAATGCCGCCGCAATTGCCGACGTGATGCCCGCCACCTTGCCGTGACGGGCCTCCTCCGATCGGGCATACTCCATCCGTCCCAGTCGAATTGCCCCCATTCCCGCGACCCGGGAAGGGAAGATCGTCGGGGACCACAAGCGCAGGCGCCGCCCCCATCCAGGGCGGTGTCCGCAGACGACGCGCCCGACAGGGAGAGGAGCGCCGCCCATGTCTGACCTCGGCTCGTACGGCCCGCAGCCGGTGGAGCGTGAGCTGCCCACCGAGGAATCCCGCGATCTGCTGAATCTCGTGCGTGAGCTGGTCCAGCGTGAGATCAGCCCCAGCGCGACCGCCGAGGAGGACGCCGGCCGCTTTCCCCGCGAACTCTTCCGCCTGCTCTCCCAGGCCGGGCTGCTCGGGCTGCCGTATCCGGAGGAGTTCGGCGGCGGCGAGCAGCCCTACGAGGTCTACCTCCAGGTGCTGGAGGAGCTGGCCGCGGCCCGCCTCACCGTCGGCCTCGGCGTCTCGGTCCACTCCCTCGCCTGCCACGCCCTCGCCGGCTACGGCACCAAGGAGCAGAAGGCCGACCACCTCCCCGACATGCTCGGTGGCGGCCTGCTCGGCGCGTACTGCCTCTCCGAGCCCGCGGCCGGCTCGGACGCCGCCGCCCTGCGCACCAAGGCCGTACGGGACGGCGACGACTGGGTCATCGACGGCACCAAGGCCTGGATCACCCATGGCGGCGTCGCCGACTTCTACACCGTCCTCGCCCGCACCGGCGGCCCCGGCGCCCGCGGCATCAGCGCTTTCCTGGTGCCGGGGGACGCCGACGGGGTCTCAGCCGCGGCGCCCGAGCGGAAGATGGGCCTGAAGGGCTCGCCCACCGCCCAGGTGCACTTCGACGGCGTCCGCGTCCCCGCCGGCCGCCGGATCGGCGACGAGGGGCAGGGCTTCGCGATCGCCCTGTCCGCCCTCGACTCCGGGCGGCTCGGCATCGCGGCCTGCGCCGTCGGCCTCGCCCAGGCGGCGCTGGACGAGGCGCTCCGGTACGCGGCCGGGCGCGAGCAGTTCGGCCGGCCGATCGCGGACTTCCAGGGGCTGCGCTTCATGCTCGCCGACATGGCGACGCAGATCGAGGCCGGACGCGCCCTGTACCTGGCCGCGGCCCGGCGGCGGGACGCCGGCAAGCCGTTCGCCAAGCAGGCCGCCATGGCCAAGCTCTTCTGCACCGATGCCGCGATGCGGATCACCACGGACGCGGTGCAGGTCCTCGGTGGCTACGGCTACACCGCCGACTTCCCCGCCGAGCGGTACATGCGCGAGGCGAAGATGCTGCAGATCGTCGAGGGCACGAACCAGATCCAGCGGGTGGTCGTGGCCCGGCACCTGGCGGGCCCCGAGACGCGCTGACGGCCTGTGGGCGAGCGGCGGCGCCATCAGTGCGCCGCCGTCAGCCGGGCGAGCGCCAGGCCCGCGACGATGAGGACGAGAGCGCCGATCCGGCCGTACGACAGCGGGTCGTGCTGGATCAGCACGCCGAGCGCTATCGCGCCTATGGTGCCGATGCCGGTGAAGACCGCGTAGGCCGTGCCGACCGGCAGGTCGCGCATGGCGCGGGCGAGGAGATAGACCGCTGCGCCGCCCAGCAGGATGCTGACGACGGTCGGCCAGAGGCGGGTGAAGCCGTTCGTGGGCTTGATGCTCTGCGCCCAGACGACCTCGACGATGCCGGCGGCGAGCAGGGTGAGCCATGCCATGGGGTGCCTCCGTAGCTGCTTTAAGTGGACGTGGTGTCCACTTGCCTGGCCGCTTTAACTGGACGTCTCGTCCACTTATTCCGTACGCTCGCCGCCATGGAAGCCGCCCCTCGCCGCGAGCGCGCCGACGCCGCCCGTAACCGCGACCTCATCCTGGCCGCGGCCGGCCGGCTCCTCGCCGAGGGCGACCCGCAGCGGGTCACCATGGAGGACATCGCGCGCGCGGCGGGCGTCGGCCGCGGCACCCTCTACCGCCGCTACCCGGACCGCGCGAGCATCGCCCGCGCGCTGCTCGACGACCACGAAAAAGCGCTGCAGGAGCGGATGTTGCGCGGCCGCGCCCCGCTCGGACCGGACGGCGAGGCGACGCCTGCCGAGCGGCTCGCGGCCTTCTACGACGCGATGCTGACGCTGCTGGAGCGGCACGGCCACCTCGCCCTGGGCGCGGAGACCGGCGCGGACCGCTACGCCACCGGCGCATACGGCTTCTGGCGCGCCCACGTCCGCGCCCTTGCCGTGGCGGCGGACGCCGCGGATCCCGACGTCCTCGCCGATACGCTGCTGGCGCCGCTGGCCCCCGAGCTGTACCTGGCCCGCCGCGCCCGCGGCACCAGCCGCCGCCGGATCGCGGCGGACCTGCACCGGCTGGCCTCCGCCCTCCTTGGCTGACGCCAACCCCTGGCCCCCTCAACCCGCCTGACTTATCGTCAACGCACACCGCAACGGGACCGCACCCCCCGCGCCGGTCCGGAAGAATCGTCAGACCCCGCCGGAGGCGCACCGTGGCAAGCGACCGTCCCGCACCGCTCGACGAATACCCGATCCACCAAGTCCCGCTCTCGATACGGCACGTCGCCACCGGCGACCGCAATGCCTACGACCGCTGCATCTTCCAGGTCTTCGACCACGCGGGCCGCGCGCTGCTCATCGCGGGGCTCGGCGTCTACCCCAACGCGGGCGTCATCGACGCCTTCGCCACCCTCACCACACCCGACGGCGCCGTCCTCGCCGTACGCGCCTCGGATGCCCTCACCGACGACCGGATGCGGCTGGCCGTCGGCCCGTTCGCGATCACCGTCGACGAGCCGCTCAAACGTTTCCGCCTCACCTGCGACGCCGATCCGGACGACCCGGACTCGCTGTCGTACGACCTCACCTGGACGGCCGCCTTCCCCGCCCTCTGGGAGCCGCACCACACCATGCGCACCGGCGACCGGCTCACCCTGGAGGCCACCCGCTTCGTCCAGGCGGGCACCCCGACAGGCCACATCCGGGCGGGCGGCCGCGAGATACCCGTGACCGCGGACTCCTGGACCGGCACCCGCGACCGCAGTTGGGGCATCCGCCCCATCCGCGGCGAGGAGAACGGCCGCGCCGCCGCCGAGCACCTCCCGGAGGGCTTCCACTGGCTCTGGTGCCCGGTCCGCTTCGACGACCGCTTCTTGATGGTCGTACTCCAGGAGAACCCGGACGGCTACCGCACTCTCAACCAGGCCGTGGAACTCCGGGACGGCCGCCCCGACACCCAACTCGGCTGGCCGCACGCCGACATCACCTACCGCTCCGGCACCCGCCACCCGGAGCGCGCCGTCCTGCACCTCACCGACCAGGCCCGCAAGCCCCTGGAGCTGCACGCCGAGACGCTGGTCTCCTCGCCCCTGGCCGTCGGCGCCGGCTACCCGCCCGCCGAGGACTGGCAGCACGGCACCTGGCAGGGCCGCGGCTGGACCGACCGCACCGCGTACGACCTCACCGACCCCGCGGCCAACCCCATGGCCGCCTACGGCGTGACCGACCACGCCGCCCGCTTCACCCTCGAAGGACGCACCGGCTACGGCATCTTCGAGCACGGCACCTTCGGCCGCCACGACCCCAGCGGATTCACCGGATACGACTCGGTCGCACCGTAGTCGCCCGCAGGCCGGTCGCCCAGTAAGCCGGTCGCACCGCGAAAGCGCACCCCAGCGCCCCAGAGAGGACCCACCGCCATGGCATCCACCCCGGAGGCCCCGAAGATCCAGCGCACCACCCGTGACCCCGAGGCGCTCGCCCGCCGCCTCGACGCCTGGCTCGGGAAGACGCTGCCCGGCGCGCGCACCTGCGACGTCGAAGTCCCGGACTCCAACGGAATGTCGAGCGAAACCCTGCTCTTCGGCATCGACCACCCTCAGGCGCCCGCCCGCCGCTGCGCCCTGCGGCTGGCGGCCGACCCGGACGCGTACACGATCTTCCCCGAGTACGACATGGCGCGGCAGCACCGCACCATGGGCCTGGTGGCCGAGCACAGCGATGTGCCGGTGCCCGCCGTGCACTGGCTGGAGGAGGACCCGGCGCACCTGGGCGCGCCGTTCTTCGTCATGGAGCGGGTCGACGGGCGGGTGCCGCCGGACGTCATGCCGTACACGTACGAGGGCAACTGGCTGCACGCCGCCACCGATGCCGAGCGGGAGCGCCTTGAGGCGGACTCCATATCCGTGATCGCCAGGATTCACGATCAGGTGCCGGCGGCGGAGGCCGAGTTCCTCGCGCGGCCGGGCGACGGCACGCCGCTGCGGCGGCATGTGGACGCGCTGGACGAGTACTACCTGTGGGTGGTGGGCGGGCGCCCGCGCTCGGCCGCCATCGAGCGCGCCTTCGGGCGGCTGGAGGCCCTCTGGCCGGACGACGAGGGCGAGACGGTGCTCAGCTGGGGCGACTCCCGGATCGGCAACATTATCTACGACGGCTTCGCGCCCGCCGCCGTGCTCGACTGGGAGATGGCCTCGGTGGGCCCGCGCGAACTCGACCTCGCCTGGGCGATCTACCTGCACCGCTTCTTCCAGGACCTGACCGTGTCGCTGGGCCAGCCGGGGCTGCCCGACTTCTTCCGCCGCGACGCCGTCCTGGAGCGATACGCCGAATACACCGGCCGCACCCCGCGCGACATGGACTTCCACACGCTCTACGCCTGCCTGCGGCACGCCATCGTCATGCTGCGCGTCGGCTACCGCCAGATCCACTTCGGCGAGGTCCCGCAGCCCGACGACCCGGACGACCTCATCATGAACCGCGCGGCACTGGAGGCGATGACCGCGGGGCGGTACTGGTAGGGCTACGCGGCCCTCACGCCGTCCTGCGGAACTGCGCGGGCACGCTGTGGCTGAACGGCTGCCGCCGCCAGTCGAGGCCCTCGGGGAGGCTCAGCAGCGTGCCCGCCTCCTGCTCCCGCTCCGCGCTGTCGTCCGCGGCGGGCCGCGCCTGGGCCACCGGCCGCCCCGAGCCCTCGCAGACCGAGATGCCGAAGGGGTTGAAGAGCGCCACCGTCCGGCCGTGGTCAGGAAGCCGGTCCTCGCCTTCGATGAGTGCGATGTGCTGCCCGCAGTCGGGGCAGACGACGCGGAAGATGTCGTACGTGTCGAGCGAATCGAGCATGGCGCTCCCCCTCGGATAGGCCGACCAGCCTGAACGTGGTCTCGACCACAGCAAGCATTTCCCGCCTTGTCCAGCGAATAATCCTGGGGCACTCTCCGGAGGCCCACGCAGCGTGTGGTTTTGGTCACATGGGGTCGGGTGAGGGCGTGGGGGGTGAGGCTGGATTGTGCCAAGGGTGCCGAGGGGCAGTAAGTTGATCCGTTGTGGAGGAGTTGGATCGGCACATCGTGGAGCTGCTCGTCGGTGACGGGCGGATGAGTTACACCGACCTGGGCAAGGCCACCGGCCTGTCCACATCGGCGGTGCACCAGCGGGTGCGGCGGCTGGAGCAGCGCGGCGTGATCCGCGGCTATGCGGCCATCGTCGACCCCGAGGCGGTGGGCCTGCCCATTACGGCGTTCATCTCCGTCACGCCCTTCGACCCGAGCGCCCCCGACGACATCGCGGACCGGCTCGCCGAGGTGTCCGAGATCGAGGCCTGCCACAGCGTGGCGGGGGAGGAGAATTACATCCTCAAGGTGCGCGTAGGCGCCCCCTCGGAGCTCGAGGACCTGCTCGCCCGCATCCGTACCCTCGCGGGCGTCTCGACCCGTACGACGGTCGTGCTGTCGACGCCGTACGAGGCGCGCCCTCCGCGTATCTGAGCACATCTGAACCGCGACAAGTCCATCGAGGTGACCCCGGTGACCGACCAGGCACGCCCGCGCACGGTGCTGCTGCGCGGCGGCGAAGTCCACACGCCCGCCGACCCCTTCGCCACGGCCATGGTCGTCGAGGGCGGCTCCGTCGCCTGGGTCGGCACGGAGGGCGCCGCCGACTCCTTCGCGGACGGCGTGGACGAGGTGATCCACCTCGAAGGTGCCCTGGTCACCCCGGCGTTCACCGACGCGCATGTGCACACGACGGCGACCGGCCTCGCGCTGACCGGGCTCGACCTGACCCCCGCGCACTCCCTCGCCGACGCGCTGTCGCGGATCCGCGCCTACGCTGCCGCCCGCCCCACGGACCGGGTGCTGCTGGGCCAGGGCTGGGACGAGACGACCTGGCCGGAAGGCCGCCCGCCGTCCCGCGCCGAAGTGGACGCGGCGACCGGCGGCCGGCCGCTGTACGCCTCCCGCGTCGACGCCCACTCGGCGGTCGTGACGACGTCGCTCGCCGACCTGGTGACCGGCCTGGCCGGCCGGCACGGCTTCGCGGGCGAGGCGCCGCTCACCTCCGACGCCCACCACGCGGTCCGTAACGCCGCCTATGCCGCCCTCGCACCGACCCAGATGGCCGAGGCCCGCCGCGCGGCCCGCGCCCGCGCCGCCGAGCTCGGTATTGGCGCGCTGCACGAGTGCGCCGGGCCCGACATCTCCGGCGAGGACGACTTCACCGAGCTGCTCCGGCTCGCCGCGGAGGAGCCGGGGCCGCGGGTCATCGGCTACTGGGGCGAGCTGGTCACCGGTCCCAAGGACGTCGAGCGGGTGCGCGCTCTGGGCGCGCACGGCGCCGCGGGGGACCTGTGCGCGGACGGCTCCGTCGGCTCGCACACGGCCCATCTGACCGCCCCGTACGCGGATGGGTCCGGGACCGGCAACCAGTACCTGGACGCGGCCGCGATCGCCGCACACGTGCAGGCGTGCACCGAGGCGGGGCTGCAGGCGGGCTTCCACGCGATCGGCGACGGTGCCGTACGGGACGTGGTCGCGGGCGTGCGCTCGGCCGCGGAGGCGCTCGGCCTTGACCGCGTACGGGCGCTGCGGCACCGCGTCGAGCACGCCGAGATGCTCACCCCCGACACCATCGCCGGCTTCGCCGAACTCGCCCTGACCGCCTCCGTGCAGCCCGGCTTCGACGCCGCCTGGGGCGGCGCGGCCGACATGTACGCGCAGCGGCTGGGCGCGGAACGGGCCGCCACACTGAACCCCTTCGCCGCGCTGCTGCGCGCCGGGGTCCCGCTCGCCTTCGGCTCGGACGCGCCGGTGACCCCGCTCGACCCGTGGGGCGCCATCCGCGCCGCCGCCTTCCACCGCACGGCGGAGCACCGGATCTCCGTACGGGCGGCCTTCGCGGCGCACACGCGGGGCGGATGGCGGGCGGCGGGCCGGGACGACGCGGGCGTGCTGGTGCCGGGGGCGCCGGCGGACTACGCGGTGTGGGAGACGGGCGAGCTGATCGTCCAGGTGCCGGACGATCGGGTGGCGAACTGGTCGACGGACCCGCGGTCGGGGACGCCGGGGCTGCCGGATGTGGGGCCGGAGGCGCGGCTGCCGGTGTGCCGGCGGACGGTGCTCGGGGGCGAGACGGTGTACGCGGCGCCCTAGCCCGCGGCATTGCTGCGCCAAGCGGGTGACTTAATGATCTTCTGTAGGCCGTTCGACGTGCCTTGCTTACAAGGCCCCTACGTCGCCGCCTCTCCACTGACCTGGCACTTCGTCAGAACACCCCAGGCGACACGGCTGTTGACACGACAAGGGCGGCGGCGGGTAGTTTCGGCCAGGTCCACCACAGGACGTCCGACCGCGGTCCTTCCACGCAGTCGTCGCAGGCCGCTGGGCCACAGGTGGTGTGCCGCACCGGCATCCCACCACTGGGAGCCAGGTCCAGCGGGTTACGGCACGGGGGCGGGATGGTGCCCGCCGGTCGGCAGGTGTGACCCGGGTAGGGCCCGGACGCTCAGTAGACAACGGCCCTCGGTCGATCCGCAGCCAGCGGGTCCCAGGTCGGACCGAAGGGCGCCGGGCCCGACCCGTCGTTTTTGCCCCGGGTCGCGCGGTGCGGTTATCCACAGCCCGGCGGCCAGCACGCCACATTGCGCCGTCCGCGTTATACGGTCCTCTGAAGCAAGCACGACCTGCAGGAAGGCCAGCGACCGTGCACGTGGGCCAGAAGACCACCACCACCGCCCCTGACGAGGGTGGCTCGGGCGCGCCCGGCGAGGCTTTGCCGACGGCCGACGCGTCCGGGGAGGGGCCGACGCTCCGCCAGGGGCGGCTGAAGCGCCTCGGCGCCTGCGCCCGGCGCAATGCCGCGCGCAGCGGCATCGCCGCCGTCGCCGGGCTGGCGCTCGCCGCCGCCTTCCCGCCGTACGACGTATGGCCGCTGTCGCTCGTCGCCGTGGCCGCGCTCTCGCTGCTGGTGCATGGCAGGACCGCCCGGCAGGGCGCCTGGTACGGCTTCGCGTTCGCGCTGCCGTTCTTCATCGGCCTGCTGAAGTGGCTGCATGTGGTCGGCTGGGACGCCACCATCGGGCTGTCCGTCATCCAGGCCGCCTTCTTCCTCTTCCTCGGCGCCGGGCTGGCCGTCACGTCCCGGCTGCCCGCCTGGCCGCTGTGGGCGGCCTGCCTGTGGGTGGCCGAGGAGCTGGCCCGCGACCGGCAGCCCTTCGGCGGCTTCCCGTGGGGCCGGCTGGCCTTCGCCAACACCGGATCGCCCTTCACGCCGCTCGCCGCCCTCGGCGGCGCCGTCCTGGTCACCTTCGCCGTGGCGCTGTGCGGGGCCCTGCTGGCCGCAGCGGCCCTCGCAGTGGTCCGGCTCAGGCAGGACACCTCCCGCACGCTCAGGACCGCCCTTCCGGCCGCTGCCGCCCTCGTCCTGGCCGCCGCGGTGGCCTTCGTGGGGCTCGCCGTGCCGGTGCCGACGAAGGCCGACGACTCGGCCCGCATCGCCGTCGTCCAGGGCAATGTCCAGCAGCCCGGCATGGACTTCCTCGGCCGCCCGATGAAGATCCTGGAGAACCACGCGGAGGCCACCGCGAAGCTCGCCAAGGACGTCCGCGCGGGCCGGGAGGAGAAGCCGGACCTCGTCATCTGGCCGGAGAACTCCTCCGACCTCGACCCGTACAAGTGGCCGGAGGCGTACGACACGATCGACCGCGCGGTCAAGGACATCGGCGTGCCGGTGCTCGTCGGCGCCCTCGTCGACCACCCGAAGAAGAAGGGCTATGTCGAGAACCAGGGCATTGTCTGGGACCCGAAGACCGGCCCCGGGAAGTCGTACACGAAGCAGCACCCCGTGCCCTTCGGCGAGTACGTGCCCTTCCGCGATCAGCTCAGCAAGGTGATCACGCGGCTGCAGCAGGTCCCGCGGGACTTCTACCCCGGGGAGCACAATGGCGTGCTGCAGACCGGTCCGGCGAAGCTGGGCGACGTGATCTGCTTCGAGGTCGCGTATGACGAGATCGTCCGTGACACGGTGAACTCCGGCGCCCGCGCCCTGGTCGTGCAGACCAACAACGCGACGTACGGCGAGACCGGCCAGCCCGAGCAGCAGCTGGCCATGTCCAAGCTGCGCGCCATCGAGCACGGCCGCGCCGTCGTGACGGCCGCCACGAGCGGCATCAGCGCGATCGTGCGGCCCGACGGCACGATCGAGCAGCGCACGAAGGAATTCACGCAGGACGTGCTGACCACGGACCTGCCGCTGCGGGACGACACGACCATCGCCGACCGAGCCGGTGCGGCACCCGAGTGGGTGCTCGCTATGGTGGGGCTGGTCTCCGTCGCCGCCGCGATCGTCATCGGCAGGCGGCGCCGGACGAATGACCTGATGGAAGAAGCAAGGGGAAGCAGTGACTGACGGCGGTCGGCGGCAGTACGGACCGCTGGGCACGGTCCTCGTGATCATCCCGACGTACAACGAGGCGCAGAACATCGGCCCGATCGTCGGCCGGGTCCGCGGGTCCGTACCCGAGGCACATGTCCTGGTGGCCGACGACAACAGCCCGGACGGCACCGGCAAGCTTGCCGACGAGCTGGCGGCCGAGGACGACCATGTGCACGTCCTGCACCGGCAGGGCAAGGAAGGCCTCGGCGCGGCCTATCTGGCGGGCTTCCGCTGGGGCCTGGAGCGCGGCTATGGCGTGATCGTCGAGATGGACGCCGACGGCTCCCACCAGCCCGAGGAGCTGCCCCGGCTGCTCACCGCCCTCAAGGGCGCGGACCTGGTCCTCGGCTCCCGCTGGGTGCCGGGCGGCCGGGTGGTGAACTGGCCGAAGTCGCGCGAGTTCATCTCCCGCGGCGGCAGCATGTACTCCCGTGTCGCCCTGGACGTCCCCATCCGGGACGTCACCGGCGGCTATCGCGCCTTCCGCCGCGAGACCCTCGAAGGCCTGGGCCTGGAAGATGTCGCCTCGCAGGGCTATTGCTTCCAGGTCGACCTGGCCCGGCGGGCGGTGGAGGGCGGCTTCCATGTGGTCGAGGTGCCGATCACGTTCGTGGAGCGGGTGCGCGGCGACTCCAAGATGAGCCGGGACATTCTGATAGAGGCCCTTTGGAGGGTCACGGTGTGGGGTGTTGGCGCCAGAGGCAAGAAAATCCTCGGGCGCAGGCACACTTGATACATGAGCCACCGCAGCCCGCAGCCGTACGAAGGTCCCGCAGGTCCGCCGCCTGGCGGTGACGGTGCCACGCCAGGAGGCGGCGGCTCCGGCGCGCCGCAGCGCCCCCGCCGCTCGCCGGCCCGCCGCGTGGCGCCGCTGATCGTCGCCGCCTGGGCCGTCCTGGAGATCTGGCTGCTGTACCTGCTGGGCTCGCAGATCGGCGCCCTCGGCGTCTTCGGCGTGCTGCTGCTCGGCGTCATCGTCGGCGCCGTGGTCATCAAGCGGGCCGGCCGCCGCGCCTTCCGCGGGCTGGCCGAGACCCTGCAGCCGGGCTCGGCGCCCGGCGCCCAGCCGGGCGGGGGCGGCAATGCGCTCACGATGCTGGCGGGGCTGCTGCTGATGTTCCCGGGGCTGGTCTCCGACGCCCTGGGCCTGATCCTGCTGCTCCCGCCCGTACGCTCCCTGATCCGCCGCAGGACCAACCGCTTCCTGGAGGCCGCGGCCCCGCAGGCCGGCCTCGACGACCTGAATCAGGCCTTCACCCAGGCCAGGATCCACCGCCCGGACGGCAAGGTCGTCCAGGGCGAGGTGGTACGGGACGAGGACGAGCCGAAGGCCCCGTAAGAACCACGAAGCGGCCGGTTCACCCCCACACCAATGGTGTGAGGCGAACCGGCCGCTTCGCTTGCTAGGTCAGGCGGCTATGCCGACTTCTTGCGGGACGCGCTGCTCTCCCGCGGATGGACCGCGAGATTCATCGCCCCGGATCGCAGCACCGCCAGCCGCTCCGCAAGCACCTCTTCAAGCTCATCGCGGGTGCGCCGCTCCATGAGCATGTCCCAGTGCGTACGGGCCGGCTTCAGCTTTTTCTCCTCAGGGCCATCGCCGTCCACCAGAAGCGCCTGGGCGCCGCAGGTCTTGCATTCCCACTCAGACGGAACCTCCGCCTCTACCGAGAACGGCATCTCGAAACGGTGTCCGTTCTGGCATGCGTACTCCACGGCCTGGCGCGGAGCCAGGTCGATGCCGCGGTCCGTCTCGTAGCTGGTCACCACGAGGCGCGTGCCGCGAAGAGCTCGCTCACTCATGAATTCGTGCCTCCCGGGCTCATCGCCCACAGGACAGGTGTCGCTGTCGTCGTCATCCGGTCAACGTCCGGTCGGCGATGAAGATTCCCGGTTTCGGGACATGCGTCGCCCGTCGTGCCGCCCCATTGCTTGTACCCATCGGTGTCCGTTATGTCACGCCTCGCGGGAGATGTCACCCTGGGAAGCCATCTCATCGCGCGCAGTAACCGAGAACCCGCCGGGCCAAGGGCGTACCTTACCGGGCCGATGCAGCTAGTTCGAAATCCGGGCGCCCTCGGCGGTGTCGCGTCGGTCACTCGACGCCACCCGCAGCTCGTCGCCGCCGGCCTCCGGGATCTCGAAGAAGCGCAGGAAGAACTGGGCGAGGGGGCCGATCGATACCGCGTACAGGACCGTGCCCACGCCCACGGTGCCGCCGAGGACGAAGCCCGCGGCGAGCACCGCGACCTCGATCAGCGTGCGTACGAGGCGGATCGACCGGCCGGTCCGGCGGTGCAGCCCGGTCATCAGGCCGTCGCGCGGGCCCGGTCCGAAGCGCGCCGAGATGTACATGCCGGTGGCGACGCCGTTCAGGACCACGCCCGCGATGAGCAGCGGGATTTGGAACGCCAGGCCGTGCGCGTCGGGCACCAGCGCCATCGCGCCGTCCATGGCCAGGCCCACGATGAAGACATTGGACACGGTCCCGAGGCCTGGGCGCTGCCGCATTGGCACCCACAGGAGCAGCACGATCGCGCCGACGATGATGGACACCACGCCGATCGTCAGCCCGGTGTGCTTCGCGACCCCCTGGTGGAACACGTCCCACGGGTCCACGCCGAGCCCGGCCCGCACCGTCAGGCCGCAGCTCGCGCCGTACAGCGCCAGGCCGATGTAGAGCTGGATCAGCCGCCGCGTCAGGTGCGGCGTTTGCCGGATTTTCCGCCCGAACCCCATCAGAATGTGCTCCCCTCTGGCCCCGTTGGCCTGACGCATGAAAGCCTGTGGCCTGGGTCGGTGACCGCAACATGGCCAATTTGGGAAAGGTGGACTGGTTCAGATGAGTGAGTGGACCTCATCCGTCGGAGCGACACAGCTCGCCCGCCTGCTGCGCTCGCAGCGCGCGGCGACGGCCGGCGCCGCCGACCCGTCCGGTCGCCGCCTGCCCGCCTATCGGACGCTCGCCGATGGCGTACGGCTGCTGGTGCTGGAGGGGCGGGTGCCGGTGGCCACGCGGCTGCCTGCCGAGCGGGAGCTGGCCACCGCGCTGTCGGTGAGCCGGACGACGATCGCGGCCGCGTATGAGTATCTGCGGGCGGCTGGGTTTCTCGAGTCGCGGCGGGGGGCTGGGAGCTGGACTTCCGTGCCGGGCGGTCATCCGCTGCCCACGCGTGGGCTGGAGCCGCTGCCGCCGGAGGCGACCGGATCGATGATCGATCTTGGGTGTGCGGCGCCTACGGCGACCGAGCCCTGGCTGACGCAGGCGATGCAGGGAGCGCTGGGTGAGCTGCCGCTGTACGCGCATACGCACGGGGATTATCCGGCCGGGCTGCCGGTGCTGCGGGAGACGATTGCCGCTCGGTATACGGCGTGTGGGGTGCCGACCATGCCTGAGCAGATCATGATCACGACCGGGGCGATGGGGGCGATGGCCGCGCTCGTGCGGTTGTTCGCCGGGCGCGGGGAGCGGGTGGCGGTGGACTCGCCGTCGTACGCGAATATCTTGCAGCTGATCCGGGAGGAGGGCTGCCGGCTGGTCCCCGTCGCGATGGGGGAGGGGCTTGCGGGGTGGGATCTGCCTGCTTGGCGGCAGGTGTTGCGGGATGCGGCGCCGAGGATGGCGTACGTGATCGCGGACTATCACAATCCGACCGGGGCGCTGGCGACCGAGGACCAGCGGCGGGAGTTGGTGGAGGCCGCGCGGCGGGCGGGGACGACGCTCATCGCGGACGAGACGATGAGTGAGTTGACGCTGGAAGAGGGGGATCGGGGGGCGTTGCCGGGGCCGGTGGCCGGGTTTGATCCGGCTGGGTCGACGGTGATCACCGTTGGGAGTGCGAGTAAGGCTTTCTGGGCTGGGCTGCGGATCGGGTGGGTGCGGGCGGCGCCTGAGGTGGTGCGGTCGCTGGTGTCGGCGCGGGCTTACGCGGATCTGGGGTCGCCGGTTTTGGAGCAGCTTGCTGTCAATTGGCTGATGACTGGGGACGGGTGGGAGTCGGCGGTCGGGTTGCGGAGGGCGCAGGCGCGGGAGAGCCGGGATGCGTTGGTGGGGGCCTTGAGGACGCAGTTGCCTGAGTGGGAGTTCGCGGTGCCGCGGGGTGGGTTGACGCTGTGGGTGCGGACCGGGGGGTTGTCCGGGTCGCGGATCGCGGAGGCGGGGGAGCGGTTTGGGGTGCGGGTGCCGTCCGGGCCGCGGTTTGGGGTTGGTGGGGCGTTTGAGGGTTACGTGCGATTGCCGTTCACGGTGTCGGGGGCGCTGGCTGAGGAGGGGGCCAAGCGGTTGCGCGCGGCCGCGCGCTTTGTGAGCGGTGGGGGTGAGGTCGCGGGTGAGGCGGCGACGGCGCTGATCGCCTGAACCTGTTCCGCGCTGCGCGCGGATATCGCGCCTGCGGCGCTCGTCCTCAAACGCCGGACGGGCTTGGGTCTGGTAGGAGCGCGCTTACCGCTTCTCGCAACTGCTCCGGCGTATCCGGGTCCAGCGGGTTCGGGGTGTGCGGGACCTGTACGCGGCAGGGTGCGGTCTCGCCCAGGCGGGCGTAGCCGCGGCCCGGGGGGACGTCCGTCGGCGGGGTGGTGTGGGGTGGGGCGCCCAGGACTGCTTCTACCTGGTGGGGGGTGGCTGGGCCCAGGACGACCCGGGCGCGGGTTTGGCTGCGGACGGGGGCTGAGAGGGAGTCTGTGGCGTCGAATTGGTCGGCTACGACCACGGTGACGTTGGCCGGTCGGCCGTGGGTCAGGGGGACCCGGAGCAGGTCTTGCGGGTCGCCGCGGCCGTCCGCGGCCGCAAGGTGGGAGAGGACCGCGGGGCGGTCGACGATCAGCCACAGGGGACGCGGGCGGGCGCCCGTCGCGGCGGCCGCCGGATCGCCGGCGAGGCGGCGCTCCGTTTCGCGGGCGGCCCAGTCGAGCACCGCGATCGCGCCGCTGAGCCCGCTCTCCACGCCCAGCACCCCGGCGCGGCCCGCGAGGCAGGCGTACTCGCCGCTGCCGGCGCCGTCCACGACGATCACGTCGCCCTCGCGCACCGCCTGCAGCGCCAGCGAGCGCAGCAGCGTCGTGGTGCCGGTGCCGGGCTGGCCGAGGACGAGGAGGTGCGGGGCCGTGGAGCGCATGCCCGTACGCCACAGGACCGGCGGCTCGTCGCGCTCGGCCGCGCCGGCCTTGACCGGGACGGTGCGCTGTACGGACACGGGGTCGGTGACGCCGAGGAGGACCTCGCCGGGGCCGGTCACGAAGCGCTGTGCCGTGACGTCCACGGGGAGCGGGGCGAGCACCCGCACCCAGAGGATGTTTTCCTCCTCGAACCACTCGAAGTGGTATTCGCGGCCCCGGCCGAGCTTCGCGTGCAGCACCCGCTCGACCGTCGCGCGCTGGGCCTGTTCGCCGTCCCGGAAATACGCCGGATAGCGGATCCGGAGGGCGCTGAGCCGACCGCCGTCGTCGAATTCCTCCTCGCTGAATACGGCGTGCCAGTCGCCGCCGTGGGCGTAGGCGGGGCGCGGGTCGCCGTCCACCGTGAAATACGGCACCAGGGACTCGTACAGCATGCGCAGGCGGGAATCCGATGGGGTGGTCTCCAGCGCGGCCGAATCGTCCGCGTCGTCCGTCGCCGCCTCGGGGGCAAAGCGGTCTCTCCCCATCCAGGCCGCCACCGCGATCAGCGCGGCCATGGCGATCACGATCCCGAAGGGCATCAGCCAGATGAAGAGCAGACATGCCCCGACGAGGAAGAGCAGCGGGCCGCGTCGGTCCCGCGGCGTGGCCAGCCACTGCTGCCTCACCACCGCCGCCAGCCGCGCCGTGCCGCGGGAGAGTGTCACCAGTGGGTGCAGCGCCTCGTGGGCGGCGGTGCCCGCGAGTTCCCGGCCGCGGCTGGGCCCGCGATCGTCTTGTCCTCCGCCGCCGGTGAGGATGCGCGGCAGCGGCCGTCGTGTCACGTTGTCACATCCCGGCTGTTGTTAAATCTTGATTCCGCCCAGCAGGCTGGCCAGGCTGGCGCCGCCCGCCTTGATGCTGGGGGCGATGGCGGTGCCCGCAAGATAGAAACCGAAGAGCGCACAGATGATCGCGTGCGAGAGCTTCAGTCCGTCCTTGCGGAAGAAGAGAAAGACAATGATTCCCAGCAGTACTACGCCGGAGATTGACAGAACCACGTTGTTCTCCAAGTGATGACGACGGACCGTCGCGATTCACTTACAGCGTGGCAGCGGGCAAGAGGCGGCACATAGCTGTGAATGGGTGATTCGTATGAATTCACTCAATCGGACTTGCATAACTTGCGGGCGCGTCGAGAACGTTGTGCACGATGCTGTGCGCCGCCCCCAGCAGCGGCCCGTCCGCGCCGATCGCCGACACCTCGGTACGGACCGTGCGGGCCGGATCGGCCACCCGCCCGCTCAGCTCCGCGTCGAGCGCGGGCAGCATCCAGGGGGCCAGCCCCGCCAGCGCGCCGCCGAGCACGATCGCACCCGGGTCGAGCAGGTTCACCGCCCCGGCGAGGGCGATGCCCAGCGCCGTGCCGGCCTCCTCCAGGGCGGTACGGACCCGCGCGTCACCCGCGGCCGCGCGCTCGGCCAGGAGCGCGATGCGGGCGCCGGGGCCCGGGTGCCGCCCCGCCGCGTCCCCGGGCTCGAGGCCGCCGGCGCGCAGCACCGCCTCCTCGCCCGCGTACTGCTCCAGGCAGCCGCGCCCGCCGCAGCCGCAGTCCGGGCCCTCGGGTCGTACGGGCACATGGCCGAGCTCGCCGGCGAAGCCGTGCGCGCCGCGCAGCAGCTCGCCGTCGACGACGACCGCGGCGCCGATGCCGATCTCGGCGGAGACGTGGATGAAGTCGCGGGGCGCGGGCGCCGGGCCGAGGTGCAGCTCGGCCAGGGCGCCGAGATTGGCCTCGTTGTCGACGGTGAGGGGGAGCGGGGTGTCGAGGAGGGCGGGGACGGCCACGTCGTTCCAGCCCAGGTTCGGGGCCCGTACGACGGTGCCCGTGCCGCGCGCGACCAGGCCGGGGACGGCCACCGCGAGGCCCGCGGGATGGAGGCCGGCGGACTCGGCCTCGGCGGCCACGGCGGCGACCAGGCGGCCGAGTTCGGCGAGCAGCGGTTCCGGTGCACGGCCGCGGTTGGCGGCGTCCACGGCGATCCTCGCGACCACCTTGCCGCGCAGGTCGACGGCGCACACCGCCAGATGGTCCACGCCCACCTCGGCGCCGAGGCCGCAGGGGCCGTGCTCGTTCAGGGCCAGGGCGGAGCCGGGGCGGCCGACCGTGCCGCTGCGGCCGGGGCCGAGCTCGGTGATCAGGCCGAGGCGCAGCAGCTCGTCGACGAGCGCGGTGACTCCGGCGCGGGTGACCCCGATCCGCGCGGCCACGGCGGCGCGGGAGAGCGGGCCCTCGGCGGCGAGGGTGTGCAGGACGAGGGAGAGGTTGCGCTGCCGCATCGCCTGCTGGGTGTTGGGCAGGGGCGCTGCCACGGCGGACTCCTGTCTTCATGTGCCGGTACCGGCCTGCGGGAAGACTCTAGCGAAGCCGCAAGTTGCGCGATCTGAGCAATTAGTTTGGACCTACTGCTTGTTTCGCGCAGTTCGGTGCGGGCATGATGGCGGCTCCCAGCCGGTCGGAGGAGGTCAGCGTGGATCTTCAGCTCCTGGCGGCGCTCGTGCTCGGAATCGCCACGATCATCGTGATCGTGCTGCGCACCCGGCTCGACGCGTTCGTCGCCCTGCTCATAGCCTCCCTGGTGACGGGGTTCGTCGCCGGGGCGTCCGCCACCGAAGTGATCGACTACATCACCGCCGGATTCGGCACCACCCTCGGCTCGATCGGCATCGTGATCGGGCTCGGCGTGGGCCTCGGCAAGATCCTCGAGGTATCCGGCGCCGCCGACGCCCTCGCCCGCACCTTCGTACGCGCCCTGGGCAAGGGCCGCGAACCGTGGGCCATGGGCGCCACCGGCGCCGTCGTCTCCATCCCGGTCTTCTGCGACTCGGGCTACGTCATCATGAACCCGCTCGCCCGCTCCATCGCCCGCGTCAAGCGCGCCGGTTACGTCACCCTGGCGCTCGCGCTCGGCTGCGGAATGACGCTCACCCACCACCTGGTGCCACCCACCCCGGGCCCGCTCGGCGTCGCGGGCATCCTCGGCGCGGACCTCGGCGGCCTGGTGCTCGCGGGCCTCGCCTTCGCCGTCGTGCTGCTGCCCATCGTCATCGCGTACGCGAAGTGGATGGGGCCGAAGCTGGAGAGCGAGATGGACCCGGAGGTGCGGGAGGCGGTCTACGGCAAGCAGGCCGTGCGGGCGGGCGTGGGCGCGACCAGCGCCGGAGGCGCAGGTGACGGGGGCGCCGGCGACGTACCGGACGACGAGCCCGCCCCCGACCCCGCCGCCGCGCTCGGCACCCCGCCCGAGGGCGCCAAGCCACACCGCGTCGGCGCCGTCATCGCCTTCCTCCCGCTCCTCGTCCCGCTGCTGCTGATCATCGCCAACACCGTCGCCACCGCCATCGACAAGAACGCCCAGGGCGGCGCCGCGCTCAAGGACGAGTCGAAGTACGACCCGTCGCCGGTCCCCGAGGCGCTCGCCTTCATCGGCAACCCGGTCGTCGCGCTGCTGATCGGCCTCGCCCTCGCCGTGTACGTGCTGCTGCCGCGCTGGACCACCCGTACGCAGGTCGGCGGCTGGCTCGCCCAGGCCGCCGCGTCCGCCGGGCTGATCATCCTGATCACCGGTGCCGGCGGCGCGCTCGGGCAGGTGCTGCGCGAGACCGGCGTCGGCGACGAACTGGCCGAGACCATCTCGTCCTGGAGCCTGCCGGGCGTGCTGGTGCCGTTCCTCGTCGCCTCGCTGGTGCGGGTCGCGCAGGGCTCGGGGACCGTCGCGATGATCACGGCGGCGTCCGTGTCCGCGCCGCTCGTCGACGGGCTCGGCATCTCGGCGCTGCTCGCGGCGCTGGCCTGCTGTGCCGGGTCGATGGTGTTCAGCTACTTCAACGACTCGTACTTCTGGGTCGTCACCCGCTTCACCGGCCTCGACGGCACGGCGGCGCTGCGCGGCTGGTCGGGGATCACGACCGCGGTGTGGGCGGGCTCGCTGCCGCTGCTGCTCGTCGCGAGCCTGTTCCTGTGAACGGCATGAACGTGCTGGTCGTCGCCGACGACCTGACCGGTGCCAACGCCACCGCGGCCGGCTTCGCCCGCGCCGGACTGCGCGCGGTCACGGTCGGGGCGGGCCAGGACCCGTCCGCGGTCGCGGGCCTCGCGGACCGCTTCGACGCGGTGGTGATGAGCACGGACAGCCGGCACTGCGCGCCCGCGGAGGCGGCCCGGCGGGTCGCCGCGGCCATCGCCGCGGCCGGTCCCGCGCTCCTGGTCAGCAATCGCGTGGACTCCACGCTGCGCGGCAACCCCGGCGCGTCCACCGCGGCCGCCCTGGACGCGGTACGGGCCGCGACCGGCCGCCGCGCCGTCGCCCTGTGCGCCCCCGCCCACCCGGGCGCCGGGCGGCACACCGTGCAGGGCACCCAACTCCTCGACGGCGTCCGCCTGGAGGAGACCGAACTGGCCCGCGACCCGCGCTCCCCGCTGCCCACCTCCGACATCGCCGCTCTGCTCCGTCGCCAGGCCGACCTGCGGATCACCCACCTGCCGCTGTCCGCCGTCACCGGCGACCCGGACGAGCTGCGCGCCCTGGCGGGCAAGCAACTGGCAGCGGGCGCGGAGGTGATCGTCGCGGACGCCCTGACAGCCGATCACCTGGAGCGGGCCGCGGCGGCCTGCGTGGCGGCTGGGGAGGGCGAGATCGCGTGGGTGGGCGTCGACTCGGGCCCCGGCTCGGTGGCGCTGGCGCGGGCGCTTGGACTTACCGGCCGCGCCGCGGGAGCACCGCTGCTCGCGGTATCGGGCTCGGCGACCGCCCTGACCCGCACCCAACTCGCCCGGCTGCGGGCAGAGGAGCGGGTGCGCGTCGTGCGGCCGGTGACCGAAGGCGACCGGCCCGCGCCCGGCGCCGGAGGGGCGGGGCCCGCGCCGCTCCCGGACGCCGACGCCACGGGAGCCGCTCTGGCCGAGGCGCTCGGCGCGGCCGCCCCCGGCGAGGTCGTGCTACTGGCCACCGTGCTCGACGAGGCCGACGTCGTGCCCCTGAGCAGCGCGGACGCCGAAGCCCTGCCCGCCGCCCTCGCACGCTCCGTCCGTATCGCACTCGAACGCCACCCCGTGGACGGCCTCTTCGCCACCGGCGGCGATGTCTCCGCCGCGCTCTTCGCCGAACTCGGCGCGGTGGGCCTGGATGTGGAGGAGGAGCTTGTCCCGCTCGCCGTGGCGGGTAGCTTCGTGGCCGGGCCGTGGGCGGGGCTGCCCGTCGTCACCAAGGGCGGCCTGGTGGGCGACGCGGCCACCACCGTGGCGTGCGTGGCGCACCTGCGGCGGGCGGCCGCCGTCGGGCGCAGGCACGTACCGGCGGCGCGCACGGGCACCGGACCGCGGGCCGGGCAGGACCGGCAACCCCTGCCGGACCAGCACCTCTCGCAGGACCAGCACTTCCGGCAAGACCAGCACCTCCCGCAAGACCAGCACGCCCCGTACGGAGAACGAAGGAGCCACCGATGACCCGTCCCGTGCTCGCCGTCACCCTCGGCGACCCCGCCGGTATCGGCCCCGAGATCACCGCCCGCACC
The DNA here is from genome assembly GCF_048572725.1 of Streptomyces boninensis. Taxonomy (NCBI): domain Bacteria; kingdom Bacillati; phylum Actinomycetota; class Actinomycetes; order Kitasatosporales; family Streptomycetaceae; genus Streptomyces; species Streptomyces boninensis. Next base: position 1,195,059 of record NZ_CP183837.1, on the reverse strand, counting down.
CTCGCCGGGACGGCGGACCAGGACGGCCACCATGGCGTCGCGGTCGGCGACGCCGCCGCGCTCCGCCGCGGCGCCGAGGCGGCGGGCCTCGACGTCGAGGTGCGTACGGTCGCGGACTTCGCCACCGCGCCCGCAGGCCCCGGCGTGATCGATGTCTACGACACCGGCGTGCTCGGCGCCGACCTGCCCGCCTGGGGCGAGGTCGACGCGCGGGCCGGGCGGGCCGCCGTGGCCGCCATCGAGACCGCCACCCGGGCCGCGCTGGACGGCGAGGTCGCCGGGATCGTCACCGGGCCGATCAACAAGGAGGCGATCTGGCAGGCGGGTTCGAAGCACCTCGGGCATACGGAGATGCTGGGTGAACTCACCGGCGTCACCCGCCAGAACACGATGTTCGTCGTGCGCAACACCGCCGCCGAGGGCCACCACCTGCGGATCTTCTTCACCACCCGGCACGTCGCCCTGCGCACGGCCCTCGACCAGCTCACCAAGGAGCGCGTCGGCCACGCCATCCGCGAGGCGGCCACCGCCCTGCGCGTCTTCGGGGTGCCGGAGCCGCGGCTCGCCGTCGCCGCCGTCAATCCGCACGGCGGCGAGAACGGCGCCTTCGGCGACGAGGAGATCGAGCACATCGGCCCGGCCTGCGAGGCGGCCCGCGCCGACGGTCTCGACGTCCACGGCCCGATCCCCGCCGACTCGGTCTTCCACCAGGGCCTCACCGGCCGCTACGACGGCGTCCTGTCGCACTTCCACGACCAGGGCCACATCCCGGCCAAGACGTACGACTTCGACGGCACCATCTCCGTCACCGTCGGCCTGCCGATCCTGCGCACCTCCGTGGACCACGGCACCGCCTTCGACATCGCCGGCAGCGGCCGCGCAGAGCACGCCACCATGCTGTCGGCGTATCTTGCCGCCGTGGACTACAGCCCGTACGCGGACCGGATCCGCCAGGCATACGGCTGAGGACGAAGGGGAGTGGACGGGTGGGTCAACCGGCGACACGGCGCGGCACCCGGGAGCGGCACGAGGCGCTGCTGAAGCTGCTGCGACAGGGCATCACGCAGGTGGAGGAGCTGGCGGCGGCGCTGGCGGTGTCGCCCTCGACCGTACGCCGCGACCTCGGCCGGCTCACCGAGGACCGGAAGGTGGCGCGGACTTACGGCGGCGCGGTGGTCCCGGAGGCGTTCCACGAGCGGCCGGTGGGGGAGAGCGCGCAGGTGCGGCGGCAGGCGAAGGGGGCGATCGCCGCGGCCGCGCTGGAGTTGGTGCCGGCCACCGGCGCGATCTTCGTGGACGCCGGGACCACCTGCGAGGCGCTCGCGCACCGGCTGGCGGCCGCGGACGCGGGCCGCAGCATGGTCGTCACCCGCGGCCTGGAGACCGCCCTCGCCCTGGCCGATGCGCCCGACATCGACGTCGTCATGCTCGGCGGGAGCGTCCGCCGGCTCAGCCACGGCCTGGTCGGGCCGCTGGCCGATCTGGCGCTGGAACGGCTGTCGTTCGCGACCGCGTTCCTCGGCGCCGACGCGGTCGATCCGCGCCGTGGGGTCGGCGAGCCGACGCTGGAGGAGACGGCGGTCAAGGAGCGGGTGGCGGCGCGGGCGGAGCGGGTGGTGGTCCTCGCGGACGCGTCGAAGCTCAGCGTCGGCCAGGCGCCGTCATGGGCCCGGCTGCCGGCGGGGTGGACGCTGGTGACCGACGGCGAGGCGCGGGCGGGGTTGGCGGACGAGTGCGCGGCGGCGGGTGTAAAGCTCGTACGGACGTAAGATTCGTACGGACGTAATGCGGCGTCAGCCCCGCCCCGTGCCCCAGTCATCGCCGAGCGCGGGCAGCAGCTGGTCCAGATACGCCATCGTGCGCTCGCGCGCCGCGTCCACCGTCACCTCGGCGTCCGTGCCCCAGTGCCGCGCGGCGGCCTGCATGACGCCGGTGTACGCCGCCACCACCACCCGCGGCCGCGGATCGGCGTCCAGGTCGACGCCCTCGCGACGGGCGATCTCGGCGGCCAGCCGCTCGGAGGAGTCGATGGAGCGGCGCAGCAGCACGGCCACCAGAGCGGGAGTCTGCTCGATGGTCTGCCACATGCGCATATAGACGCGCACCGGCACGGTGTCCTCTATGGTCGCGCCGATGCCGTTCCAGGTGGACTCGATCGCGGTGCGCATCGCCTGGGACGGCGGCACCCCCGGCGGCTGCTCGCAGACGGCGGCGAAGAAGCGCTGCTCGATCATGTCGTGCAGGGCGAAGGCGACGTCTTCCTTGGTGGCGAAGTAGCGGAAGAAAGTGCGCTGGGAGACGTCGACCGCCGCGGCGATCTCGTCGACGGTGGTCTCCTCGTAACCCCGCTCGATGAAGAGCTCGATGGCGGCGCGGATCAGCGCCTCCCGGGTGCGTTGCTTCTTGCGCTCCCGCAGTCCCGTCACTCGTAACTCCGCCCTTCCGGTCGCGGTCAGCTTACCGGCACGCCCCTTCCGACCTGCGTCAGTCGCTGCCGCATGAACGTGTTTGTCATTTGTCAGCAGCTGACATTAGCGTGGGGTCCATGACCACCGACACCACCACGGGACCGCCGAGCGATCCCGTCGCCGCGGGCGGCCCGCGCAAGTCGCTCCGCGGCCATCCCTGGCTCACCCTCCTGTCCGTAGCCATAGGCGTGATGATGGTCGCCCTCGACGGCACCATCGTCGCCATCGCCAACCCGGCCATCCAGAAGGACCTCGGCGCCTCGCTCGCCGACGTCCAATGGATCACCAACGCCTACTTGCTCGCCCTCGCCGTCGCCCTGATCACGGCGGGCAAGCTCGGTGACCGCTTCGGGCACCGGCAGACCTTCATCATCGGCATCGTCGGCTTCGCCGCGGCCTCCGGCGCCATCGGCCTCTCGGGCAGCGTGTCGCTCGTCATCGCCTTCCGCGTGCTGCAGGGCCTCTTCGGCGCGCTGCTGATGCCGGCCGCGCTCGGCCTGCTGCGGGCGTCGTTCCCGGCGGAGAAGCTGAACGCCGCGATCGGGATCTGGGGCGCGGTCATCGGCGCCTCCACCGCGGCCGGGCCGATCGTCGGCGGGCTGCTCGTCGAGCACGTCAGCTGGCAGTCGGTCTTCTTCATCAACGTGCCGGTGGGCATCATCGCGCTGCTGCTCGGCCTGTGGATCCTCCTCGACCACCGCGCGGAGCACGCCCCGCGCTCCTTCGACATCCTCGGCATCGTGCTGCTGTCGGCGGCGATGTTCAGCCTCGTGTGGGCGCTGATCAAGGCCAACGAGTGGGAGTGGGGCAGCGGCAAGACCATCGGCTTCCTGGTCGCCTCCGTGGTCTGCTTCGTGCTCTTCGTCCTATGGGAGCGGAAGGCCAAGGAGCCGCTGCTGCCGCTGGGGATGTTCCGCTCGGTGCCGCTGTCGGCGGGCACCGCGCTCATGGTGCTCATGGCCTTCGGCTTCATGGGCGGCATCTTCTTCATCACGTTCTATCTGCAGAACGTGCATGGCATGAGCCCGGTCGACAGTGGGCTTCACCTGCTGCCGCTGACCGCGATGATGATCGTGTCGTCGCCGTTGGCGGGTGCCGTCATCACCAAGATCGGGCCGCGGGTGCCGCTGGTGGTGGCGATGCTGCTGACCGCGGTGGCGATGTTCGGGATGTCCACGATGGACGCGGAGAGCGGCACGGCGGTCACGTCGCTGTGGTTCGCGCTGCTGGGTCTTGGCCTCGCTCCGGTGATGGTCGGCGCCACGGAGGTCATCGTCGGCAACGCGCCGCTGGAGCACGCCGGTGTCGCGGGTGGCCTGCAGCAGGCCGCGATGCAGGTCGGCGGCAGTCTGGGCACTGCTGTGCTCGGCGCGGTCATGGCGTCGCGGGTCGACAGCGACCTGCCGTCGCGGTGGGCCGAGGCGAAGCTGCCGCCTATGGACGCGAAGACCGAGGCCGGGGTGAAGGGCGCGGCGGAGGTCGGCATCGCGCCGCCGGCGCCCAAGGGGACGCCTGAGCAGGTGGTGGAGGCGATGCGTGGGGTGGTGCACGGGTCGTTCATTTCCGGGATGGGCTTGGCGCTTACCTGCGCCGGGGTTATTGCGGTGGTGGCGGCGGGGATTGCGCTCTTCACCAAGCGCGGTGCCACTGACGCTGGTCCGTCCGTTCACGTGTAGCCGGGGCTTTCGGCGGCTCCGCCGCCGAATCGGCGCTCCGCGCCTCGTCCTCAAGCGCCGGACGGGCTTGATAGCCCGTCCGGCGCTTGACGCGCGCGTGATGCGGCGCAGAGAGTGCCCGCGATGCGGTGGAGTCCGCTATTCGGCGGCTTGCGCGGCAGCGCGTACGACACCCTGAGTTCTAGCGCTCACGGTCTGGAGCCTGCGGCGCAGCCGGCACCGTAATTCAAGCCCGTCCGGCGTTTGAGGACGAGCGCCGCCAGGCGCGATATCGCGACAGCGGGGCAACCGCTACCCCCGTAGCAACGGACCCGCCCCATCCAGCACCACCCCAATCCGCCCCAGCGTCTCCTCATCCCGCGCCACCGCTTCATACGTACGGCCCTCAGCCGTCGCCCACCGCCGCGCCACCGCCGCCGCGTCCTCCCCGAGCAGCAGCCCCGCCGCCTGCGCCGCCGCGCCCAGCGCGACCAGCTCCTGCGCATGAGGCACCTGCACCGGCCGCCCGGACAGCCGGCGCACCGTCTCGCGCCACGCCGTGCCCTGCGCGCCGCCGCCGATCAGCAGCAGCGGGGCAGCGGCATCGGCATCGTCGCCGGTCACCTGCTCCAGGGCCGTGAGCAGCGCGAACACCGCGCCGTCGTAGGCCGCTTGCAGCAGCTGGCCGCCCGTCGTCGCATGCCGCAGCCCGTGGATCAGCCCGGACGACTCCGGCAGGTCCGGCGTGCGCTCGCCGTCCAGGAACGGCAGCATCACCGCCGAGCCGCCCGGCTCCACCTCCTCACGGAAGCGGCCGAGCAGCGCAGCCACCCGGTCCACGGCCAGCGTGCAGTTCAGCGTGCACGCCAGCGGCAGCCAGTCGCCGCGGGCATCCGCGAAGCCCGCCACCGTCCCGGTCGGATCGGCGGACCGCCGCCGCGACACCGCGTACACCGTCCCCGACGTGCCCAGGCTCAGCACCGGCTGCCCGGGCCGCAGCCCGAGCCCCAGCGCCGCCGCCATGTTGTCCCCGGTCCCGGCGGCGACCAGCGCCCCCTGGGGGAGCGGCAGCCCGAGGCCGGAACGTACCGTCCCTGCCGCCTCGCCCGGCGCCACCACCCGCGGCAGCCGGTCGGCGGGCAGCCCGACGTGGTCCAGTGTCTCCGTGTCGTACGCCCCCGTGCCCCCGTCCCACCACCCGGTGCCGGACGCGTCCCCGCGGTCCGTCGTCGCCTCGCCCGTCAGTCGCCCGGTGAGGTAGTCGTGCGGGAGTCGCACCGCCGCCGTGGCCCGGGCGTGCTCCGGCTCGTGCTCGGCCAGCCAGGCCCACTTCGTGACCGTGAAGGCGGGCGCCGGCACGCTGCCCGTGCGTTCCGCCCACGCCTTCGGGCCGCCCAGGTCCGCGACCAGGCGGTCGCGCTGCGGGGCGGAGCGGACGTCGTTCCAGAGCATCGCGGGCCGTACGGGACGGCCGGCCGCGTCGAGCGTGACGAGGCCGTGCTGCTGCCCGGCCACGGACACCGCGGCCGCCTCCAGCGCGGGCTCGCCGCAGTCCGCCAGCGCGGCGCCGAGCGCCTCCCACCACTGCTCGGGATCGCTCTCCCGGCCCGCGCCGGTGCTCACGCTGTGCGGCGCCTGCCCCGAGGCCACCACCTGCCCCGTGTCGCTGTCGACGACCAATGCCTTGCAGGACTGCGTGGAACTGTCCACGCCGACCACCAGCGGCCCCATCCTTGTGCCTCCGACCCTCTGAGCTCTTCCCACGGCTGGCTGTGCATACTAATTTGTCAAACGGCCTTACGAAATACGTCGGACGATGGATACGGAGACGGCAATGGACTACACGCCGGTGCCCGAGGACAAGTTCACCTTCGGTCTGTGGACCGTGGGCTGGCAGGGGCGCGACCCCTTCGGTGAGGCCACCCGACCGGCGCTCGACCCGGTCGAGGCCGTGCAGCGGCTGGCGGAGCTGGGCGCGCACGGGGTCACCTTCCACGATGACGACCTGATCCCCTTCGGCGCCTCGGACGCCGAGCGCGAGTCGCACGTCAAGCGCTTCCGGGCGGCGCTCGACGCCACCGGCATGAAGGTGCCGATGGCGACCACCAACCTCTTCACCCACCCCGTCTTCAAGGACGGCGGCTTCACGGCCAACGACCGCGACGTGCGCCGCTACGCCATCCGCAAGGTGATCCGCAACATCGACCTCGCCGCCGAACTCGGCGCGCACACCTACGTCGCCTGGGGCGGCCGCGAGGGCGCCGAGTCCGGCGCCGCCAAGGACGTACGGGCCGCCCTCGACCGTATGAAGGAGGCCTTCGACCTCCTCGCCGAGTACGTCACCGAGCAGGGCTACGACCTGCGCTTCGCCATCGAGCCCAAGCCCAACGAGCCCCGCGGCGACATCCTCCTCCCGACCGTCGGTCACGCCCTGGCCTTCATCGAGCGGCTGGAGCGCCCCGAGCTCTTCGGCGTCAACCCGGAGGTCGGCCACGAGCAGATGGCGGGGCTCAACTTCCCGCACGGCATCGCCCAGGCGCTGTGGTCGGGCAAGCTCTTCCACCTCGACCTCAACGGCCAGTCCGGCATCAAGTACGACCAGGACCTCCGCTTCGGCGCGGGCGACCTGCGCGCCGCCTTCTGGCTGGTCGACCTGCTGGAGACGGCCGGCTACGACGGGCCGCGGCACTTCGACTTCAAGCCGCCGCGTACGGAGGACATCGACGGCGTGTGGGCATCGGCCGCGGGCTGCATGCGCAACTACCTGATCCTCAAGCAGCGGGCCGCCGCCTTCCGCGCCGACCCCGCCGTGCAGGAGGCGCTGCGCGACTCGCGCCTCGATGAGCTGGCGCAGCCGACGGCGGCCGACGGTCTTGCCGCGCTGCTCGGCGACCGGGCCGCCTTCGAGGACTTCGACGCCGACGCGGCGGCCGCCCGCGGGATGGCCTTCGAGCGCCTCGACCAGCTGGCGATGGACCACCTGCTGGGGGTCCAGTAAGCCGGAATGTAAGGCTCCGGGAGGCGGTGCGTCCCGGATTCGTCACGAGCCTCGAACGCGGGCGCGAACCCCGGCGATAGTGAGCGCATGAGCACTCCACCGCCTCCCGCCTCGCCCCCGCCGCCGCCCGAGGACTACGGCGCCTTCGCCGGGACGCCGCAGCCGGCGCCCCGGCGGCGGCGCGTCGTGCTGTTCGCGAGCGCCGCCGCGGTGGCGCTGGTCGCCGCCGGGACGGTGATCGCCTTCGCGGTCGCCGGGGGCGGTGACGGCGGGGAGTGCGCGTGCCAGCCGCCGGTGAGGTCGCCTTCGCCCTCGGAATCGGAGTCCGACGGGCCTTCGCTGCCCACGAAGTTGCCGTCGAAGCTGCCGACCGAGCTGCCGAGTGAGATCCCCAGCGAGTTCCCCAGCGAGTGGAAGACGAAGCTCCCGTCGGACTTTCCGACCGACCGACTCCCCACCGCCCCGGACGACTTGCCGACGGAGATGCTGCCTGGCAGCTAGTGGCCAATAGGGTGACTTACTTGGCATGGACACTTCCCGCAATGCATGTGCGCTGCTACGACATAAGTCACTGTCGTCAGCAAACGGGGAGTGTTCATGAGATTGGCCAGAGCCACGTCCTGGGCCGGTGCGCTGTTACTTGCGGCGTTCACGACCCTCATGACCGGCGCGGGCACCGCACACGCCGCCGAGCCGCCGTATGTGGCGCTCGGCGACTCCTACTCGTCCGGTGTCGGCGCCGGCTCGTACGACTCGGCAAGCGGCAGCTGCAAGCGCAGCACCCGCGCCTACCCGAAGCTCTGGGCCGCCGCGCACAGCCCCTCCTCGTTCGCCTTCGCCGCCTGCTCGGGCGCCAGGACCACCGACGTTACGGCCACCCAGCTCGGCTCGCTCAATGGCAGCACGGGCCTTGTCAGTATCAGCGCCGGCGGCAATGACGCGGGCTTCGCGGACACGATGACCACCTGCGTGCTGCAGTCGGAGGCCAACTGCCTCGCCCGCGTCAAGCAGGCCAACACGTACATCAACGGCACCCTCCCCGGCCGCCTCGACACCGTATACAACGCCATCCGCGCCAAGGCCCCCGCGGCCCACGTCGTCGTCCTCGGCTATCCGCGGCTCTATACGCTGGGCGGCTCCTGCATCGCCGGGCTCTCCGAGAACGAGCGCGCCGCCATCAACCAGGCCGCCGAGAATCTCAACTCCGTGACGGAGAAGCGCGCCCTGGATCACGGCTTCACCTTTGGAGACGTGAGGGATACCTTTACCGGCCACGAGATCTGCTCCGGTGACTCCTGGCTCCACAGCGTCACCTGGCCGATCGGGGACTCCTACCACCCCACGGCCACGGGGCAGTCGCGCGGTTACTACCCGGTGCTGGACGCCCTTGCCTGAGCGTCCGGTGACGTAAGGGGGCGTTGGCTGTGCAGCGGTGCCAAGGTGTGGTCGCGATGACGCTGTTCGTGATGATCGCCGCCCTGGCCGCCGCCAGCGGACCCGGCCCGTCCGGGCGGGCCGCGGCCGCCGAGGCCCGCGCCAAGGGCGGGCAGGCGGCCCGGCCGCAGCCCCCGCGGGCGGAACGGACGGCCCGGCCCGGGCGCGCGCAGCCGCTCCGGCCGCCGGCGCCCCGCCGCAACGGGACGCCGACCCCGTCCCGTACGCCGAGCCCGTCCGCGTCCCGTACGGCATCCGCGGACGAGGCCGTGCGGGCGGCGCTCGACGGGCTCGGCGGGCACGCCGGGCGGTATGCCATCGCCGTACGGGACATGGACACGGGCGCGTACGCCTCGTATGGCGAGGGGACGGGGACGTACGACACCGCCAGCATCGTCAAGGTCGACATCCTGGCCGCGCTACTGCTGCGGCACCAGGCGCGCGGCACCGAGCCGACCGCCGGGCAGCGCGAGCTCGCCGCCGACATGATCCGCTCCAGCGACAACGACGCCACCGACGCGCTGTGGCGCGCCATTGGCGGCACCGCGGGGCTCGACGCCGCCAATGAGGCGCTCGGGCTCTCCGGCACCAGCGCCGGGGAGTTCGGCCGCTGGGGGCTGACGCAGACCGTCCCCGCCGACCAGATCCGGCTGCTGCGGGCCGTCTTCGGCGACGACTCGCCGCTCGGCCCTCAGGCGCGGGCCTTCATCGCGGGGCTGATGGGGCGGATAGTGCCCGGGCAGGACTGGGGAGTGCCGGCGGCGGCCGACCCGGGCGCGCCTCGGGTGCTGAAGAACGGCTGGCTGCGGCGCAGCACCACGGACCTGTGGGACATCAACAGCATTGGGCTGGTGCCGTACGACGGCCATCTGGTGCTGGTCGCCGTCCTTTCGGCGGACCAGCCGAGCCGGGAGGACGGGATCGCGCTGGTGGAGCGGGCGGCCGCGGCCGCCGTGCCCGCGTTGGTGGATAACGCGTCGCCCTGAACGGGCGCCGGCTGAGAGCATGGCCGGGTGATCGAGGAGTCCGCGGCTGCGAAGGAGTTCCAGGGCCTGCTGCGACGGGTCGCCGACGATGAGCGGGTGGCCGGGGTGGTGCTCACCGGCTCGCAGGCGCGCGAGGGGGCGGCCACGGAGCTGTCGGACTACGACGTGTTGCTCGTGACGTACGACGACCCGGCCGGGCTGCCCGACGGCGAACGGAGCCGCGGCAGCCTCCTCGACGTCGTGCCGATGTCCCTGGCCGAATTCCGTACGCACGCCACCCCCGGTGCGCCCGACGAGTGGAACCGCTACGCCTTCACGTACGCGCGCGTCCTCAAGGACACCACAGACGGGCTGATCGCCCGGCTGGTGGCGGAGAAGGGCACCCTCGCGCCCGACGAGGCGCGGCGGATGGCGGCGGGATGGCTGGATGCCTTCTGCAATGCCGTCTATCGCTGGCTGAAGAACGACCGCGATGGTCGTGCGGCCGAGGCGCGGCTGGATGCGGCGGAGGCGATTCCGCCGCTGCTCACCTTGCTCTTCGCGCTGTACGGGCGGGTGCGGCCGTACAACAAATACCTGCTGCGGGACCTCTCCGAGCATCCGCTCGGGCCGCCTGAGCTCAGCGCGGAGCGGCTGGTGCCGCTGCTGGAGGAGGTCCTGGACGCGGGGGCGCCGGAGGCCGCCCACCGGCTCTTCCGGATCGTGGAGCCGCTCGCGCGGGCGGCCGGGCATGGCGCGGTGATCGACGGGTGGGGTGAGGACGCCGCGCTCATGCGCGGGGTCAGCGGGTCAGCACCGCGCTGAGCACGCCGCGGCCGCGCCGCGCGAACAGGATGGCCGGGTCAGCTCTTGGCGTCGCTCTCCAGGGCGTCATTCACGGCGTCACGCAGGTCTTTTGCGCCCTTGCGGACGCCGAAGACATGCCGCTCGCCGGTGCTGACGGCGGCGGAGTCCGCGGAGGACTCGTCCTTGGTGAAGGAACGGGCCGCCGAGGGGGTGGCGAGGCCCGCCTGGATCTTGCCGGTCTTTACGGCGTCCAGGAGCTCGTCGAGGTCCTTGTAGACGATCAGGTCGGCGTCCTTCGCCTTCTCGTCCGCGTACGACTTGGCCGCCGTGCCGGTCTGGACGCCGAGCTTCTTGCCCTTGAGGTCGCCGAGGTTCTCGTAACCGGCGTCCTTCTTGGCGACGATCGCGTGCTGGGCGGGGGCGTAGGGCTTGGTCAGGGCCATCGCCTTGCGGTGGGCCGGGGTGGCGGTGATGCCCGCGGCGAGGTCGCACTTCTTCGCCTTGAGCGCGGCGCCGGAGCCGAGGTCGGCGAGCGGCGTCTCGACGATGCGCTTCTTGGCGCCGATGTCCTCGGCGATGCGCCCGGCGAGCTGCTCCTCGGCGGCGGCGGACTTGGCCGGGGGAGCGACGCAGACGGTGAGCGTGCCCTTCTTCACCAGCGGCAGATCGGAGGCCTCCGTGCCGGAGTCGCCGCAGGCGGCGAGCAGCGCTACGGCTGCCGCGCCGAGGGATATGCGCGGCAGGGAACGGGCGATTGGCACGAATCCTCCAGGAGGGTGGGGGGCCGGACAGTGACCTTGCGGCATGTTACGGGAGGGGCCGAGGGGGTCGCGGGCCGGTGTAGGTGCCGCTGGGGCGCATGCGCAGGGGGCGCTCGTCGTACTCCTCCAGGGCATGCGCGATCCAGCCTGCGGTGCGGGCGACGGCGAAGATCGTCTCGCCCGCCTCGGCCGGCATGCCGGAGGTGAGGGAGAGGACCGCGAGCGCCAGGTCGACATTCGCGTGCAGCGGGCTGTGGCGGCGGGTGAGCTCCGCGACCTGGTGGGCGACTTCGAGCGCTCTGTGCGCGCGCGGGACGTCGTCGAGGAGCGTGAAGAGCAGCTCGGCGCGCGGGTCGGGGCCCGGGTAGAGCCGGTGCCCGAGGCCGGGGACGCGGCGGCCCGCACGGAGGTGCTCGGAGACGACGGCCGTGGCGCCGCGCTCCAGGGCGTCGGCGAGCATCCGGTGGGCCAGGCCGCTGGCCGCGCCGTGGAGGGGCCCTTCAAGGGCGCTGAGGCCCGTGGAGACGACCGCGTACGGGTTGGCGTGGGCGGAGGCGGCGGCGCGGGCGGCGAGCGTGGAGGCGGCCAGGTCGTGGTCGATGAGGAGGGCGAGGGCGGTGTCGAGGGTGCGCAGCGAGGTCGCGTCGGCGGGGCGGTCGGTGAGCCGGGGCCAGAGGCGGCGGGCGATCGGGGCGTTCTTGGCGGGCGGGCGGCCGCCTCGTACGGGAAGGGAGTCGACCAGGGCGGCGATCAGGCCGCGGGCGGTGGCGTGGACGGCGTCGGGGGTGAGGTCGAAGCGCAGCGGGTCGGCGGCGGACGCGGCCACGGCGGCGGCGCGGAGGCGGTCCACGGGGCCTGCGGTGTCCGGCAGGGCGCGGACGACGGGCTCGGCGGCGGCCAGCAGGTCGTCGGGTGCTCTGAAGCGGATGCCGCTGGTCATGACGCCGGTCCAGAGCCAGTCGGCGACCTCTTCGTAGTCGTAGTTCTCGGCCAGCTCGGCGGCGTCGACGCCTCTGAAGTAGTAGCGGTCGGAGCCGATGAGGGTGATGCCCGTACGGACCGCGAGGCCGCCGGGGACGGCGCCGTCCGGCTGGCGGCCCTGGCTCTTGCGGGCGAGGGCGTCGACCTCGCGGGCCTCAAAGAGGCTGCCGCGGCGGCCCTCTGCTTTGTGGCTGGTGAGCAGCCCGCGGCTGACATACGCATAGAGCGTCTCGGGCTTGACTCCGAGGCGCTCGGCCGCCTGTCGCGTGGTCAGCATTGATTCACTCAACATTGACAGACATTTAATCAAGCATGGAGATTGGAATCAACATTGAGGGAGGATCAATATGTCAACTCGCTCCGCCGAGACGCCGATCGTTGCCCCACGAGGGTTGAGCGGCGTGATCGTCACCGACACCCGGCTCGGCGATGTCCGCGGCCGCGAGGGCTTCTACCACTACCGGCAGTACTCGGCGGTGGAGCTCGCGCAGACTCGCAGCTTTGAGGATGTCTGGCATCTGATGTTCTACGGCGAACTGCCGGACGGCGGGCAGTCCGTCAACTTCGCGGCCCGGACGGCGGCGCTGCGCGGGCTGTCGGACGACATTCGCGACGCGCTGCCCGCGATTGCCCGGTCCGGGCTGGTGGCCGGGCCGCTTGCCGGGCTGCGCACCGCGCTGTCGCAGGTGGGGGCGTCGAAGGACTTCCGTCCGCTGTACGACATCGACGCCGGGCGGCGGGAGGCTGACGCGCTTGCGGCCTGTGCCGTGGTGCCGACGCTGCTCACGGCGCTGCACCGGCTCGGGCTGGGGCTGGAGCCGGTGGAGCCGCGCGCCGATCTGCCGTACGCGGCCAACTACCTCTACATGCTCACGGGTGAGGAGCCGGAGCCGGAGAAGGCGCGGGCGGTGGAGCAGTATCTGATCTCGACGATCGACCACGGGTTCAACGCCTCGACGTTCACGGCGCGGACGATCGCGTCGACCGGTGCGGACTTCGCGGCGTGTCTCGTGGGTGCCATCGGGGCGCTGTCGGGGCCGCTGCACGGTGGCGCGCCGTCGCGCGCCCTGGACACCCTGGACGCGATCGGCACGCCGGACCGGATCGACGAGTGGATCCGCGAGCGGGTGCTGGCGGGCGACCGCATCATGGGCTTCGGCCACCCCGTCTACCGGACGGAGGACCCGCGCTCCCGCATGCTGCGGGGCATCGCGCAGGGCTTCGGCGGGGAGCTGGTCGACTTCGCGGTGGAGGTCGAGCGCCGGGTCATCGAGATCCTCGCGGAGCTGAAGCCGGGCCGCGAGCTGCACACCAACGTGGAGTTCTACGCCGGCGTGGTCATGGAGCTGTGCGGCCTGCCCCGCGACATGTTCACCCCGACCTTCGCCGCGGCCCGGGTCGTGGGCTGGAGCGCGAATGTCCTGGAGCAGGCGGGAGACTCCAAGATCATCCGCCCGGCGGCCAGGTACGTGGGCCCGCCCCCGCCGGTGCCGGTCCCGGCGGCCGGCTGACGCCGGGTCGGGCGCCCACAGCTCCGCGGCAGGCGCCCACAGCTCCACACTCGTCGGGCAGCCCCCCAGCTCCGCGCTAATCGCGCAGCGCCCCCAGCGCTCCCGCGGGATCCAGCTCCGCCGGCCCCGCGGGCCACCAGGTGCCGCGCTCCTTGCGGTACGGCCACCAGCGGCCGTCGCGGCCGTAGCGGAGCTGGGTGTCGGTGCCGGTCAAGGTCCAGCGATTGCCGGTCGCCCGCAGCGCCGGCGCGCTCTCGTCCGACCAGGCCGCCGCCAGTTGGTCGCGGGCCCGGGCCAGCGCGGCCCGGTCCGGGGTCCAGTCGGATTCCAGCGCCTCCAGCGCCGCGGCGCCGCCGTAACCCCATGCCCGTACCGCCCGGTCCATCGCACCGCGCTCGCGGCCCGAGCCCTTCGCCAGCCGGGCTGTGACGTGGACGTCGCCGCCGCCCGCCGCGAGGCGCACCGCGTCCTGGCTCTCCGTCAGCTCCGCCGGCACCGGCGACTCGTCGTGGCCCGCCGACGGCGCGGCCGCCAGCCACCGCTGTGCCCGCGCGGCGGCGTCCGTGACGAGGAGTTCGAGGGCGGCGGGGTCGACGCCGGGCGCCGGGGCCGTATCGGCGGACAGGACGGGCGCCCGGCCCGGCTCCGCCACCGGCGGCGGGGGCGGCGGGAGTTCGGGATCCGGGGCGGCGAAGGCCTCAGCAGCCGGTACGCCCGCCGGTTCCTGCGCCGCCGCGGCCGCGGGCGCCGACGCCCGCATCGCGCTGCGTGACTGCAGCTCCGCCAGGAGCTCCCGTTCGCCTCGGCCGCGCATCAGCAGCAGGACGAACGGGTCCGCGTCCAGCAGCCGCGCCGCCTGGTACGCCAGCGCCGCCGTGTGTTCGCAGTCCTCCCACTCCTCGCAGCCGCACTCCGGCTGCAGGTCGCCGATGCCGGGCAGCAGATCCACCCCGGCCGCCGCCGCGTCCTCGACCAGTTGCGGGGGCATGTCGCGGTCCAGCAGCGCCGCGATGTGGCCGGCGCGGTCCGCGATGACATCCAGCAGCCGGTCCCAGTCGGCGTCCGTCAGCCGCTGCACCAGCACATCGGCGCGGTACGGGGTGCGGTCGCGGTCCTGGACCACCGAGGTGAGCCGCCCGGCCCGTACGGACACGGCCCCCACGGCGCCCGCCCGCGCCAGCTTGCGGCCCTTGCGGAGCAGTCTGCTGTCCAGCACCGAGGCCTCCAGGGCCTGCTGCCACGCCTGGCCCCACCAGGTCTGTGCGAAGCCGCGGCCGGCCGCGGGCGGCAGGGCCTCGAAGACGATTTCGTCGGCAGTCATCAGGCGGTGCCCCCTCGCAGCTCGACCAGTTCCGCCAGGTCGGCGTCGGACAGTTCGGTGAAGCCGGCCTCGCCGGAGCCGAGGACGGCGTCGGCCAAGCCCTGCTTCCTGGTGAGCATCTCGGCGATGCGGTCCTCGATCGTGCCTTCGGCGATCAGCCGGTGGACCTGCACGGGCTGGGTCTGACCGATGCGGTACGCGCGGTCGGTGGCCTGGGCCTCGACCGCCGGGTTCCACCAGCGGTCGTAGTGGACGACGTGCTCGGCGCGGGTCAGGTTCAGGCCCGTGCCCGCGGCCTTCAGCGACAGGAGGAAGACCGGGACCTCGCCGCTCTGGAAGCGCTCCACCATGGCCTCCCGTTCCGGCACCGGCGTGCCGCCGTGCAGGAGTTGGGCGGGGACGCCGCGCGCCGCCAGGTGCCGCTCCAGGAGCTTGGCCATCTGGACGTACTGCGTGAAGACCAGCACGCTCGCGTCCTCGGCGAGGACGACGTCGAGGAGCTCGTCCAGCAGCTCCAGCTTTCCGGAGCGGCCGGGGATGCGGGGGCGCTCCTCCTTCAGGTACTGCGCCGGGTGGTTGCAGATCTGCTTGAGGGCGGTCATCAGCTTCATGATGAGGCCGCGGCGTGCCATGTCGTCGGCCGCGGAGATCTTGGCGAGGGTCTCGCGCACCATCGCCTCGTACAGGCCGACTTGCTCGGTGGTGAGCGCGACGGCACGGTCCGTCTCGGTCTTCGGCGGCAGCTCCGGCGCGATGCCCGGGTCGGACTTGCGGCGGCGGAGGAGGAAGGGGCGGACCAGCTTGCCGAGTCGCTCTGCCGCCGCCGGGTCCGCGCCGCCCTCCACCGCCTGGGCGTAGCGCGTACGGAAAGAGCCGAGCGAGCCGAGGAGGCCCGGCGTGGTCCAGTCGAGGATCGCCCAGAGCTCGGAGAGGTTGTTCTCCACCGGCGTGCCGGTCAGCGCCACCCGCGCCTTCGCGCCAATGGTGCGCAGCTCCTTGGCGGTGGTGGAGAAGGGGTTCTTGACGTGCTGCGCCTCGTCGGCGACGACCATGCCCCAGCCGGCCTCCGCCAGCCGCCGCGCGTCCAGGCGCATGGTCCCGTACGTCGTGAGCACGAACTCGCCCGCCGCCAGGCCGTCCAGGCTGCGCGCGGCGCCGTGGAAGCGGCGTACGGAGGTGCCGGGGGCGAACCTGCCGATCTCCCGCTGCCAGTTGCCCATCAGCGAGGCCGGGCAGACCACCAGGGTCGGGCCCGCGGTCTCCTGCTGCTCCTGGCGCAGCAGATGGAGCGAGATGAGGGTGATGGTCTTGCCGAGGCCCATGTCGTCGGCCAGGCAGCCGCCGAGGCCGAGGGAGGTCATGCGGTGCAGCCAGTTGAGGCCGCGGAGCTGGTAGTCGCGGAGGGTGGCGTCGAGGGCCGCGGGGGCTGCCACGGGAGCGCGGTCGACCGCCTCGGGGTCGGCGAGGCGGTCGCGGAGCGCGTCCAGCCAGCCGCTCGCCGCCACCGTGACCTGTTCGCCGTCGTCCTCCACGGAGCCGGTCAAAGCCGCGCCCAGGGCGTCCACGGGCGTGAGTTGGGTGTCCTTGCGCTCCAGGGCGCGGCGTACGGACTCGGGGTCGATGAGCACCCACTCGTCGCGCAGCCGCACCACCGGGCGGCTCTCCTCCGCGAGCCGCTCCAGCTCCTCCTTGGACAGCTCCTGGTCGCCGACCGCGAACCGCCAGCTGAAGGCGACGAGGGCCTCCGCGGACAGGAAGGAAGGCAGGCCTGAGCCGCGGTCGTCGTCCTGGGGCCCGACCACGGCGCGGGTGGTGAGGTGCCGGGTGAGGTCTCTGGGCCAGTGCACCTGGACGCCCGCGGCGGCCAGGTCGCGCGCGGCGGGGCCGAGCAGCTCGGCGAGCTCCTCGTCGGCGAGCTCGATGCCGTCCGGGACAGCGGCGGACAGGAGCGGGGTGAGTGCGTCCCAGGCGCGCGCGGCCCGTCGCAGGGTGAGTAGCGCGTCCATACGGGCGCGCGGGCCGAACGCCGCGCCGTCCGCCCACACGTCGGCGGCGTCGGCGACCCGGGTGGGGTCGGCGGCGCTGTGCAGCTGCACGACGGCGGTGAACACCGGTCCGCGCGCCCCGCCCTCGTCCATCTCGACGCGCAGCGAGACCCGTACCCCCGCGTCATGCCCGGCGGCCACCGCGGCCGCCCACTCCCGCTGCTCCGGGATGCGCTGGGGCGTACGGGCGGCGAAGGCGGGGGAGCCGGTGGCGAGGGCGGCGGCGGGGGAGCGGGGGAGGGCGTCCGCGACGGCGTCCAGGAAGGCGCGCAGGAGTGGCTCGGGGGCCGGGAGGAGGAGGTCGCCCCCGGGCTCGTACGGGAGCGGCACGGCGTGCGCGGACGCGGGCATCGCGGCGGCCAGCTCGCGCACCCGGGCGAGGTCGTCGGCGTCCAGCGGACCGCAGCGCCAGGCGTCGTGGTCGGCGGCGCTGAGGCCCGGCAGCAGCCGGCCGCGGGCGGCGAGCTGCAGCGCGAGTACGGCGGCGGCGCCCCAGAAGGCGGCGGCGGGGTGGGCGCCGGGGGCCGCGCGGGCGCGGGTGAGTACGGGCAGGGCGGCGGCGACGGGGAGCAGCAGGGCGGCGGCCTCCCGGGTGCCGCCCTCGGGCACGGCGACGGTCAGCGCGGCCGCCTCGCCGGCCGTGGCGTCGTGCTCGGGCGCCGTGTCCGGGGCGTCGGGGCGCCAGAAGGCGATGCTGCCGGAGCGGGCGGGATCACCGGGGACGAAGACGGCGGCGCAGCGGGCGAGCTCGGCGGTGCCCTTCACGTACGGAACCACTCCTCAAGTTTGACTAATGTCGGGTTGCCGAGGGTAAACCAGGTCGGTTCCACCGCCAAACACCGAACCTGTGATCCCTGCCATATCCGATCGGGGTGTATCTGGCAACACCCGAAAACACGGGGGACAACCCCCGATTGAATTGGGGGGTGACGCCAGCGCTATTTGCCCGCGTGCTCCGTAGCGTTCCAGGTCAGTCACCCGACGAGTGGAGAACTCCATGCCTGCCGCCACCTTGACCGCGCCTGCCCGCACCCAGGGCAGTGACTTCGCGCCGCTGCTGCGGCAAGTGAAGGAGCGCGGGCTGCTCCGCCGCAGACGCGGCTGGTACGCCCGCTCCATCGCGGTCAACCTGCTCGCCCTCACCGCCCTGATGGCCGGCATGGCGCTGCTCGGCCACTCCTGGTGGGTGCTGCTGCTCGCGGCGCCGCTCGCGGTGTTCACCTCCCGTACCGCCTTCGTGGGACACGACTCCGGGCACGCCCAGATCGCCGGCTCCCGCCGGGCGAACCGCCTGCTCGGCCTCTTCCACGGCAACCTGCTCATCGGCATGAGCTACGCCTGGTGGACCGACAAGCACAACCGGCACCACGCCAACCCCAACCACATCGAGAAGGACCCGGACGTCGGCGTCGGCGCGCTGGTGTGGACCGAGCACCAGGCGGCGGAGCGCAAGGGCTTCGCCCGCTGGCTGACCCGCAACCAGGCCTGGCTGTTCTTCCCGATGCTGCTCCTTGAAGGCATCGCGCTGAAGGTGTCGGGCTGGCAGGACCTGCGCCGCCAGACGGGCCGCGAGCGGCTGGTGGAGGCGACGCTGCTCGCCGGGCACGTCGTCCTTTACGTGACCCTGCTGGCGCTCACCATGTCGCCCGGCAAGGCGATCGTCTTCGCGCTCATCCACCACGCGCTCTTCGGGCTGCACCTCGGCATGGCCTTCGCGCCGAACCACAAGGGCATGGAGATGCCCGACGGCACCGGGGAGTCCTGGGGTCACCTGCAGAAGCAGGTGCTCACCTCGCGCAACGTCCGCGGCGGCCTGGTGACCGACTGGTTCCTCGGCGGCCTGAACTACCAGATCGAGCACCACCTCTTCCCGAACATGCCCCGCCCCCACCTCCGCAAGGCCCAGCCGCTGGTGCGCGACTACTGCGAGTCGGTCGGGCTGCCGTACACCGAGGCGGGCCTCGTGGACTCGTACAAGCAGGGTCTCCTCCACATGCATGAGGTCGGAGAGCCCCTCCGCGTGGGATAAAGGAACCGGGAGGACCCGGCGTCCGTTCTCATTCCGAGAGAGCGGCGGTCGGCCGCGGAGGAGGCGGAAGATATGACCAATCGGGGCAAGGTCGCCGTCGGAGGAGTGGCTGTCGGGCTGCTGCTGTGGTGGATGACCTCCTTCTGGATCGCGCTGCTGGTGATCGTCGGGGTGCCGACGGCCGCGTATCTCATGCTGGACTCGAACCAGCGCAAGCGGCTGAAGAGGATCTCCCGCAAGGAGCTGGAGCGCTGAGGCGCTAGGCGGCGGGCAGGTCGAGCAGTGAGCGGGCGACCGTCTGCGGTGACTCATCGCGCTCGCGTGCGAGCGCGATGAGGGCGCGGCAGGCGAGTTCGTTCACGCCGAAGGCCATCGCCTCCGGGGTGACCCAGCGGGCGGCCTCGGCGCTGCGCTGCTCGTCGTTGTCAGCGCAGGCGGCCACGTAGGTCGCGGCCGCCTCGAAGAGATTGGGCCGGCGCCGCCGGGGCGCGGCGTCGGCGGGCGCGGTGTCGCCCGGGGACGTCACACGTTCCTGCGCGGTCTGTTTCCGCGGCCACCATGCGGCTTTGCGCCATTTGTCGAACACGTGGACCACCCCCTAGTGCTGCCAGTGTGCCCCAGGAGCGCACGGACTGAACGCTTCGGGCACACGGAAGCTTCACAGTCACTGGGCATATGCCATCGGAAAATTGACAACCGCGCACGTGTTCGTCGCGGAAGCGATCGTTCGAGACATCGAAGTTGTCAAATTCGGTCAGGTTTTGCACTGCGCCCCAGGCGTACGCCCCTCGGAGGGCTAGCGTCCTGTGGTCATGGGACACCTGGACCACGCCACCTTCGGGTGGTTGACCCCCCTCCTGTCGTACGTCATGGCGTGCATCGGCTCCGCCCTCGGGCTGCGCTGTACCGTGCGCGCGCTGACGGCGACCGGCAGCGCCCGGCGGAACTGGCTGATCACGGCCGCCTCCGCCCTCGGCACCGGCATCTGGACGATGCACTTCGTCGCCATGCTCGGCTTCAGCGTCAGCGGCACCGAGATGCGCTACAACGTCCCCCTCACCGTCCTCAGCCTGGTCGTCGCCATGGCGGTGGTGGGCGTCGGCGTCTTCGCCGTCGGCTACGGCAAGTCGCGCGGGCGCTCGCTCACGATCGGCGGGCTCACCACCGGCCTCGGCGTCGCCAGCATGCACTACATCGGCATGGCCGCCGTGCGCCTGCACGGCTCCATCTCGTACGACCCGGTGATGGTGGCGCTATCCGTCGTGATCGCCGTCGTGGCCGCCACCGCCGCGCTCTGGGCCGCGCTCAACATCCACTCCCCGGTCGCGGTCGGCCTCGCCTCGCTCGTCATGGGCGCCGCCGTCAGCAGCATGCATTACACGGGCATGGCTTCGGTGAGCGTCGTGGTGAAGCCGTCCGCCGAGGTGCTGGCCGGGGCCACGGCCATGCAGTTCATCTTCCCCCTGGCCGTCGGCCTCGGCTCGTACCTCTTCCTCACCTCCGCCTTCGTCGCGCTCTCCCCGAGCGCCCAGGAGCGGGCCGCCTCCGTGAACGCGCAGCGGCTGCCCGAGGGCGCCGCCCCTTGACGTACGACGCCCCGATGCCACCGGCACCGCCCAGCACCACCAGCCCGGCCGCACCCGGCGCGGGCGCCGCAACTCACCGATAGGGGTGGCAATGCGAACGCCGCGCAGCACGCCGGACCACGGCCCGTCAGGAGCCGAGCAGGCGGCCCCTGGCGCGCAGCAGGCCGGGCCGCACGGGCCCACCGCGCCGCCCGTACGGGGCCGCAGGGCGCACGCCGGACCGCCCGCGCACGAGCCGCCCGACCCCACCCCCTGGGACCGCACCCACCTGCCGCCCGCCGAGGAACAGCCGGCCGCGGCGCCGCAGGCCCCGCAGACCCGCATGCCGCGGCAGCTGCGGCTGCGCCCCAAGTCGGTGCGGGCGAAGGTCATCTGCGTGCTCATGGTGCCGGTCGTCTCGCTCATCGGGCTGTGGGGGTACGCCACCGTCACCACCGCCCAGGACATCTCCAGGCTGCGGCAGCTGGAGCGCGTCGACACCCAGGTACGGGCGCCGCTCGCCGCCACCGTCGCCGCCCTGCAGGACGAGCGCCGGGCCGCCGCCCGCTACCTCGCGGCGCCTGACGGCACCCGCGCCGACGACCTGGACCGGGAAGCGGGCGACACCGACCGGGCCGCGCGCCGGCTGCGGCTCGACAAGGAGCACACCGTCGCCGAGGGCGAGGACTTGCCCAAGGACGTGTCCGTACGGATGAGCGCCTTCGTCAAGGACGTCGGCGAGCTGCGCGGGCTGCGCGAGCGGATCCGGGACCGCGGGGTGCCGTGGAGCGAGGCGTACGCCGCCTACACCGACTCGGTCGAGCGGGCCTTCGCCGTCAGCGGCGCGCTGTCCGGGATCCAGGACCCCGAACTCGCCTCCGACGCCCGGGTGCTGGTCGAGTTCGCCAGGGCCGGCGAGATGCTCTCCCGCGAGGACGCGCTGCTCACCGCCGGGCAGCTGGACAAGTCGCTCGGGGCGAAGGAGCACCGGCAGTTCATCGGCGCCGTGGAGTCGCGGCGGCAGCTGGAGGGCTCGGCCGTACCCGATCTGCGCAGTGACGAGCGCGGCCAGTGGCAGGAGTTCGCGGGCAGCGGCGCCTACCGGGAGGTCCGCGCCCTGGAGGACAAGGTCGCCGCCGCGCCGCCGGGCCGGGGTGCGGGTACGGCCGTGTCCGCGTCCGACTGGGACACGGTGTTCGGCGACGTGCTCAGCTCGTACCGCGATGTGCAGACCGACGCCGCCACCGCCGCGGCCGCCCGCAACGACCCGTTCACGCGCGGCGTGCTCACCCCGGCGGGCGCGGCCGTGATCCTCGGCCTGATCGCCGTGGCCGCGGCGCTCATCATTTCCGTACGCATCGGCCGCGGTCTGGTCGTCGAGCTGGTCAGCCTGCGCAATACCGCGCTGGAACTCGCCCGCCGCAAGCTGCCGCACGCCATGCGCAGGCTGCGGGCCGGGCAGGAGATCGACGTCGACGCGGAGGCGCCGGTCGAGGTGCACGGGGACGACGAGATCGCGCAGGTCAGCGAGGCGCTCAGCACCGTCCACCGGGCGGCGCTGACCGCGGCCGTGGAGCGCGCGGAACTGGCCAGCGGGATATCCGGGGTGTTCGTGAACCTCGCCCGCCGCAGCCAAGTGCTGGTGCACCGGCAGCTGGCGCTGCTCGACTCGATGGAGCGGCGGGCCGACGACCCCAACGAGCTCGAGGACCTCTTCCGGCTCGACCACCTCACCACCCGCATGCGACGGCACGCCGAATCGCTCATCATCCTCTCCGGCTCCGCTCCGGGGCGCGCCTGGCGGATGCCCGTACCGCTGCAGAACGTCGTCAGGGCGGCGGTCAGCGAGGTCGAGGACTATGCGCGCATTGAGGTGCGCTCGCTGCCCGAGGCCTCCGTGGTCGGCGCCGCGGTCGCCGACCTCACCCACCTGCTCGCCGAACTCGTCGAGAACGCCACCCAGTTCTCCCCGCCGCACACCAAGGTACGCATCTACGGCGAACAGGTCGGCAACGGCTACGTCCTGGAGATCGAGGACCGCGGCCTCGGCATGGGCAAGGAGACCCTCGACGCCGCCAATGAGCGGATCCGGCAGTCCGAGGCGCTCGACCTCTTCGACAGCGACCGGCTGGGCCTCTTCGTGGTCAGCAGGCTCGCCGCCCGGCACGGCATCAAGGTGTCGCTGCGGGCCTCGCCCTATGGCGGCACCACCGTGGTCGTGCTGCTGCCCACGCCGCTGCTGCAGGCGGGCGTGCCGGAGCCCGGCAAGGGCGCCTCCGGTCCCGCCCAGCAGCCGGCCGGGCTGACCGCCCGCGCCGAGCGGATGCCCGAGAGCGTGATGGCGGGCGGCCCCCTCGGGGGCGGCCCCGAACTCCCCTCCCTGGGCAGCCGCGACGACGTCGTCCAACTGCGCATCGGACGGAACGGCGACGGCCCCGCCGGCCCCCCGCGCCCGCCGGGACCGCCAGGCACGCCACCCGACCGCAGCGACACCCGCACCCACCACCCGCAGCCCTTCGTGCCGCCCCCACAGGGCGGTGGGCCGGATCCGGCACAGGCCGATGGCGCCGGAGCGGACGGCCCGCCGCCCGGCGGCGCGGACGAAGCGCTCCCCAAGCGGGTGCGCCAGGCCAGCCTCGCCCCACAGCTCCGCGAGGCCCCCGAGAAGGAAGAGACCGCCCCCCGCCGGCCCCGGCCGGACTCCGGACCCGCGCCCAGGGATCGCTCTCCGGAGCAGGCGCGGGCCCGGATGGCGGCGTACCGCAGCGGCTGGGTGCGCGGCGGCGGCCTCACGGCCGGCCGGACCGGCGAGTCCAGAGCAGGCAGCAAGTCGAGCGAAGGAGACGAAGGATGATCGACCCGGGTACGGTCAGCCCCGCCCACCGCTCCGGTGAGCTCGACTGGCTGCTGGACGACATGGTGGCGCGGGTGTCCGAGGCGCAGCACGCCGTGGTGCTGTCCAACGACGGCCTGGCGGTCGGTGCTTCCGGCACCCTCTCCCGCGAGGACGCCGAGCACCTGGCGGCCGTCGCGTCCGGGTTCCACAGCCTCGCCAAGGGCGCCGGGCGGCACTTCGACGCCGGCAACGTACGCCAGACCATGGTCGAGATGGACGACGGCTTCCTCTTCGTCGCGGCGGCCGGCGCCGGCTCCTGCCTGACCGTCCTCGCCACCGCGGAGGCCGACATGGGCCTGATCGCGTACGAGATGGCGCGGCTGGTCAAACGGGTCGGCGAGCATCTGCAGTCTCCGCCGAGGGCAGCGACGAGCCAGCAGCCGCCCGCGAACGGCCAGGCCTGACGGGGGCGATGGCCGATATGACTTCGCAGCCACCCGGCACGCCGCCGCAGGGCAGCCACTGGTACGACGCCGAGGCCGGACCGCTGGTCCGCCCGTACGCGATGACGGGCGGCCGCACCAGGCCGGGACCGACGAGCGTACGCTTCGACTTCATCGCGCTGATCGACGTGGACGAGGGGGCCCTGGGGCATGGCGAGGAGACGGCGCTCGGGCCCGAGCACCGGTCCTTGATCAAGCTGTGCCGCATCGAGACGCAGTCGGTCGCCGAGCTGGCGGCCGACACCGACCTGCCCGTCGGCGTGATCCGGGTGCTCCTCGGCGACCTGCTCGAACTCGGCTACATCACCGTGCGCAGGCCGGTCCCGCCGGCCCAGCTGCCTGACGAGAAGATCCTGAGAGAAGTGATCGATGGACTCCGCGCGCTCTGATCGAGCGGCCCGCCCGACCGAAGACGCCCTGGCGCTGAAGATCCTGGTCGCCGGGGGCTTCGGGGTGGGCAAGACCACGCTGGTCGGCTCCGTCAGCGAGATCCGGCCGCTGCGCACCGAGGAGCAGCTCAGCGAGGCCGGGCAGACGGTGGACGACCTGGGCGGGGTCGGCCAGAAGACCACGACGACCGTCGCCATGGACTTCGGGCGGATCACCATCAGGAGCGGGCTCGCGGTGTATCTGTTCGGCACGCCTGGGCAGGACCGCTTCTGGTTCCTGTGGGACGAGCTGGCCACCGGCGCGCTCGGCGCGGTGGTGCTCGCGGACACCCGCAGGCTCCAGGACTGCTTCCCGGCGGTGGACTACTTCGAGCACCGCAGCATCCCGTTCCTGGTCGCGGTGAACTGCTTCCCCGGCTCCCGTACTTACGGCGCGCACGAGGTCTCGCGCGCGCTCGACCTGGACAAGGGCACGCCGGTGGTGCTGTGCGACGCCCGGGACAAGGATTCCGGGAAGGAGGTGCTCATCCGGCTCGTCGAGTACGCCGGGCGGATGTATACCCAGCGGCTGCTCGATGGGGCGGAGGAGTCGGAGGTCGTGGGGTAGGCGGTCAGCCGGTGCAGTGCGCGGGCGGTCAGCCGGCGAGGTCCGCCTGGGCGATGACCTTCTCGACCTTTACGCGGACCAGCAGCTCCCCGGGGACGCCGTTGCGGGTGCCGAACTCCTCGGCGCGGTCCTGCCCCATGTAGCGGCCGCCGATACGGGTGGCCGAGCTGCGCAGGTCGGCCGGGTCCTCGGAGAGTTCGGCGCGGCCGAAGAGGGTGACGAACGAGAAGGGCGGGTTGTCGTCGTCGATGCTGAGGGCGACGCGGCCGTCGCGGGCGAGGTTGCGGCCCTTGACGGTGTCGACGCCGGTGTTGAACAGGACGTCGTCGCCGTCGAGGACGAACCACACCGGGGCCACGTGCGGGCTGCCGTCGGCGCGCACGGTGGCGAGCTTGGCGGTGCGGGTGCCTTCCGAGACGAAGGCCTGCCACTCGTCCTTGGTCATCTGATGAGCCATGATCTCAAGTTATCCACAGGGGGTCGTCCGTGTCTGCCGCGGTCCGTAACTTCGCTTCGGAAAGCAACCGAATGGAAGCGGGAAGCGGGGGATCGCGATGGGTGTGAAGACGGTGGCGGCGCCGGCGGGAAGCGCGGCGATGGCCGGTCTGCGGCGGGCCGCGGGGGAGCTCGGGCTCAAGACGGGCGAGCTGGCGCTGGCGGTGGACCTGGGCCTGATCGCGGGCGCGCGGCGGGACTCGGGAGTGCTGCGGGTGCCGGTGGCGGAGATCGAGCGGCTGCGCGCCGGCGAGGGCTTCCCCGAGGCGCTGCGCAGCCGCCTGCGGCTGGTGGGCACGCGTGAGGGAGCGGAGCTGATGGGCGTGCCGCCCACGCGCTTTCTCCGCCTGGCCAAGGCGGGCTGTTTCGAGCCGGTGCGCTTCTATGTGAATCGGTACCGCGCGGTGGTGTGGCTGTATCTGGCGAGCGAGCTGGAGGCCTTCGCGGCGGGGGAACCAGGCCTGCTGAGCGGCCCGTTCCCACCGGGCGTCCGGGCCCTGCTGGAGCAGCGGTCCGACTGGCGCCCGCGCGGCTGGCGGGCGCGACATTTCGCGGGCCTGTCGGAATCGGCCTCGGGCCCGTGGGAGCGGGCGGCCTGTGCGGCCGCCCTGCTGCACCCCGACGATGTGGCGGAGGTCGTCGACGATCCGCGGGAGCGGGCGCATCTGATGAGCCTGCGATCCGAGCTGGCCGCCCCGGTCACCGGCGGCAGCGCCGCGGCGCTCGACGTCGCGTCGGACCTCGCCCGGGCGGACACGGAGGACGAGGTGCTCTGGTATCGCCTCAGCCTCGCCATGTCCCTGGACGAAGCCCGCGAGAGCAGCGCAGCGCCCGGACCGCTGCCGCCCGTCGGGGACGGCAGCGGGGCGCGACGCGGATGGGCGTGGTTCCGTCGTCGGGGCTAGGCGTGCTGTCCGGGCGCTTTGGTGACGGGGGCGGGCGGCGGCCAGTTGCGCAGCAGTGCGTCGAGGGCGTCCATGATCCGCGACCAGGTCTCGTCCGTGTCGGGTGCGCTGTGGTCGAAGCCGCCGCCCATTTCCAGGCCGACGTAGCCGCTGAAGACGCTGCCCAGCAGCCGTACGGCATGCGTCTGGTCCGGCTCCTCGATGTCGTAGGCGCGCAGGATCGCCCGCGTCATCTGGGCGTGCTTCGGGCCCGCGCTCGCGGCGGCGTCCTCGGGGGAGAGGCGCTGCTGGGCGGCGGCCCAGCGGCCGGGGTGTTCGTGGGCGTAGTCGCGGTAGACGCCGCCGAGGGCGGCCAGGGCGTCTCGGCCCGCCCGTCCTGCCAGCGCGTCGCCGGCCCGGTCGGCGAGCTCCTCCAGGGCGAGCAGCGCCAGCCGGGTGCGCAGGTCCTGCGAGTTCCGCAGGTGCGCGTACAGGCTCGCGACCTTGACGTCGAAGCGCTTGGCCAGCGCCGTCAGCGTCACCTGGTCGAAGCCCGTCTCGTCGGCCAGCTCCGCCGCCGCCCGGACCAGCCGGTCGGCGGACAGCCCCACTCGTGCCATCAGCCTCTCCTCCTCGGGGGAAAGCGTATGGTGAGCCCCCATGACGAACCCCACCAACCCGGCCGACCGCCTCGTCGACCTGCTCGATCTGGAGCAGATCGAGGTCAATATCTTCCGCGGCCGCAGTCCCGAGGAGTCGCTGCAGCGCGTCTTCGGCGGCCAGGTCGCCGGGCAGGCGCTCGTCGCGGCCGGCCGCACCACCGAGGGCGACCGGCCGGTGCACTCGCTGCACGCCTACTTCCTGCGGCCCGGCATCCCGGGCGTGCCGATCGTCTACCAGGTGGAGCGGGTCCGCGACGGCCGCTCCTTCACCACCCGCCGGGTGGTCGCCGTCCAGCAAGGCAAGACGATCTTCAACCTCACCGCCTCCTTCCACCTCCCCGAGCCCGGCTTCGAGCACCAGACGGCGATGCCCGACGTGCCCGAGCCGGAGTCGCTGCCCCGTCTCGCCGACGAGATGCGCGACCACCTCGGCGAACTCCCGCAGGCCATGCAGCGCATGGAGCGCCGCCAGTCCTTCGACATCCGGTACGTGGACCGGCTGCGCTGGACCCGCGAGGAGCTGGAGGGCGTCGAGCCGCGCAGCGCCGTATGGATGCGGGCGCTCGGCCACCTCGGCGACGATCCGCTGGTGCACACCTGCGCCGTCACGTACGCGTCCGACATGACGCTGCTCGACGCCGTCCGGCTGCCGATCGAGCCGCTGTGGGGGCCGCGCGGCTTCGACATGGCGTCGCTCGACCATGCGATGTGGTTTCACCGGCCGTTCCGGGCCGATGAGTGGTTCCTTTACGAGCAGGAGTCGCCGATCGCCACCGGCGGACGCGGCCTCGCCCGCGGCCAGATCTTCGACCGCGGGGGCAATCTGCTCGTATCCGTGATGCAGGAAGGGCTCTTCCGCAAGGTGCGCTAGGCCGTCAGCCGCCCCACATCGGTCACCCGCACCACCGCGCGCCCCTCCGCGTCCGACGCCGCCAGGTCGACCTCGCCGCTGATGCCCCAGTCGTGGTCGCCGTTCGGGTCGTCGAAGGTCTGCCGGACCCGCCACAGGCCGTGCTGAACGTCCTCGGTGATCTGCAGCAGCTTCGGGCCGCGGGCGTCCGGCCCTGTGCCCAGGTCCTCGTACTCGTCCCAGTACGCATCCAGGGCCTCGCCCCACCGCTCGGCGTCCCAGCCCGACTCCTCGTCCATCGCGCCGAGTTCGTCGGCGTTGTCGAGCGCGGCCAGCTCCACGCGGCGGAAGAGGGCGTTGCGGACCAGGACGCGGAAGGCGCGGGCGTTGGCCGTGACCGGCTTGACCTCGTCCGCGTGCTCCATCGCCTCCTCCGCGGACTCCTCCTCCGGGTTCGCCAGCTGCTCCCACTCGTCCAGCAGCGAGGAGTCCACCTGGCGCACCATCTCGCCGAGCCAGGCGATGATGTCCTGGAATTCCTCGGACTTCTTCTCGTCCGGGACGGTGTGCTCAAGGGCCTTGTACGCGGAGGCGAGATAGCGCAGCACGATGCCTTCGGTCCGCGCCAGCTCGTAAAAGGACACGAACTCGCTGAAGGTCATCGCCCGCTCGTACATGTCGCGGATGACCGACTTCGGCGACAGCGGATGGTCGCCGACCCACGGGTGGTCCTTGCGGTAGAGGCCGTACGCGTGGAAGAGCAGCTCTTCGAGGGGCTTCGGATACGAGATATCCATCAGCCGCTCCATCCGGTCCTCGTACTCGACCCCGTCCGCCTTCATCTGCGCGACCGCCTCGCCCTTGGCCTTGTTCTGCTGGGCGTGCAGGATCTGCCGCGGGTCGTCCAGCGTGGACTCGACGACCGAGACCATGTCGAGGGCGTACGAGGGGGACTCCGGGTCGAGGACGTCGAAGGTGGCGAGGGCGAAGGTGGACAGCGGCTGGTTCAGCGCGAAGTTCTCCTGCAGGTCCACCGTCAGGCGGACGATGCGGCCGTCGGCGTCCGGCTTGTCGAGCTGCTCCACCACGCCGCCGTCGAGCAGTGAACGGTAGATGGCGATGGCGCGGCGGATGTGCCGGAGCTGCGCCTTGCGGGGCTCGTGGTTGTCCTCCAGGAGGTGGCGCATCGCCTCGAAGGCGTTGCCCGGGCGGGCGATCACCGACAGCAGCATCGCGTGGGTGACGCGGAAGCGGGAGGTCAGCGGCTCCGGCTCGGAGTCGATGAGCTTCTTGAAGGTGTCCTCGCTCCAGTTGACGAAGCCCTCGGGCGCCTTCTTCCTGACCACCTTGCGGCGCTTCTTCGGATCGTCGCCCGCCTTGGCGAGGGCCTTGTCGTTCTCGATGACGTGCTCGGGCGCCTGGGCGACGACGAGGCCCGCGGTATCGAAGCCGGCCCGGCCCGCGCGGCCCGCGATCTGGTGGAATTCGCGGGCCCTGAGCGTACGGACGCGGTTGCCGTCGTACTTCGTGAGCGCCGTGAACAGCACCGTGCGGATGGGCACGTTGACGCCGACGCCCAGCGTGTCCGTGCCGCAGATGACCTTCAGCAGCCCGGCCTGCGCCAGCTTCTCCACCAGGCGGCGGTACTTGGGCAGCATGCCGGCGTGGTGCACGCCGATGCCGTGCCGGACGTAGCGGGAGAGGTTCTTGCCGAAGCGGGTGGTGAAGCGGAAGTTGCCGATCATGTCGGCGATCTGCTGCTTCTCCTCCTTGGTGCACATGTTGATGCTCATGAGCGCCTGGGCGCGCTCCACCGCCTGCGCCTGGGTGAAGTGCACGATGTACACCGGGGCTTGCTGGGAGCCCAGCAGCTCGGTCAGGGTCTCCGTCATCGGCGTGCGCTGATATTCGTACGACAGCGGCACCGGGCGGGTCGCGGACCGTACGACCGCGGTGGGCCGGCCCGTGCGACGCGTGAGGTCTTCCTCGAAGCGGGAGACGTCGCCGAGCGTCGCCGACATGAGGATGAACTGCGCCTGCGGCAGCTCCAGCAGCGGGATCTGCCAGGCCCAGCCGCGGTCGCCCTCCGCATAGAAGTGGAACTCGTCCATCACCACCTGGCCGATGTCCGCGTCCTTGCCGTCGCGCAGCGCGATCGAGGCGAGCACCTCGGCGGTGCAGCAGATGACGGGGGCGTCGGCGTTGACGGAGGCGTCGCCGGTGAGCATGCCGACGTTCTCGGTGCCGAACATCTTGCACAGCTCGAAGAACTTCTCGCTGACCAGGGCCTTGATCGGCGCGGTGTAGAAGGTGACCTTGTCGGCCGCGAGGGCGGCGAAGTGGGCGCCGGCGGCGACGAGCGACTTGCCGGAGCCGGTGGGGGTGCTCAGGATGACGTTCGCACCTGAGACCACCTCGATCAGCGCCTCCTCCTGTGCGGGGTACAGGGAGATGCCCCGCTCCTCGGCCCAGCCCGAGAAGGCTTCGAAGAGGGCGTCGGGGTCGGCGGTCGGCGGCAGCTGATCGATAAGGGTCACGCCCCCCATCTTGCCTTCTTCGGTCCCGATCCGGGGAACCGCCCTCCGCACCGAAGATCATCCACGCTAAGGTGCCGCCGACGGCACGGGACAGCTGTATAGGGGTGGGTTACGCATGATGGGTCCGGCGCATTCGCTTTCGGGGGCGGCCGCGTGGCTGGGAGTGGGTGCGGCGGCGACGGCCGCGGGGCACGGGATGCCGTGGCCGGTGCTGGTGGTCGGCGCGCTGATCTGTTCGGGCGCGGCGCTGGCGCCCGACCTGGACCACAAGTCGGCGACGATATCGCGGGCCTTCGGGCCGCTGTCGCGGATGCTGTGCGGGATCATCGACAACCTGTCGTCCGCCGTCTACAAGGCCACCCGCAAGCCCGGCGACTCGCGCCGCTCCGGCGGCCATCGGACCCTGACGCACACCTGGCTCTGGGCGGCGCTGATGGGCGTCGGCTTTTCGGCGCTCGCGGTGCTCGGCGGCCGCTGGGCGGTGCTCTTCATCCTCTTCGTACACATGGTGCTGGCCATCGAGGGGCTGCTGTGGCGCGCGGCCCGCATGTCGAGCGACATTCTGGTATGGCTGCTCGGCGCGGCCGCGGCGTGGATCCTCGCGGGCGTGCTCGACCAGCCGGGCAAGGGCTCCGACTGGCTGTTCGCCGAGCCCGGCCAGGAGTACCTGTGGCTGGGGCTGCCGATCGTGCTCGGCTCGCTGGTGCACTGCGTCGGCGACGCGCTGACGGTGTCCGGGTGCCCGATCCTGTGGCCGGTGCCGATAGGCCGCAAGCGCTGGTATCCGCTGGGCCCGCCGGAGTTCATGCGCTTCCGGGCGGGCAGCTGGGTCGAGCTGAAGGTGCTGAGCCCGGCCTTCATGCTGCTCGGGGCGGCGGGTGGCCTGTCGGCCATGGGGGTTATCGGGTAGCGCGCCGGTCGGTCTCGGTGCCGGCTGGAGGGCGGGTGCGGAAACGTCCCGGGCCAGCCCGTCCCGCCTAGCGGGACGCCCTCCCCCGGAGAGACCGGAGGAGGGCGGGGTGCCGCTACCCGTGCCAGGACCGCCACAGCGCCGCATAAGCGCCGTCCGCCGCCACCAGCTCATCGTGCGAGCCCAGCTCGCTGATCCGCCCCTCCTCGACCACCGCGATCACATCCGCGTCGTGCGCGGTGTGCAGGCGGTGGGCGATGGCCACCACCGTGCGGCCGTCCAGGACGCGGGCCAGGGAGCGCTCCAGGTGCCGCGCGGCGCGCGGGTCCAGGAGCGAGGTGGCCTCGTCCAGTACGAGCGTGTGCGGGTCCGCGAGGACCAGCCGGGCGAGCGCTATCTGCTGGGCCTGTGCCGGGGTCAGGGCGAAGCCGCCGGAGCCGACCTCGGTGTCGAGGCCGTCGTCCAGGGACCGCGTCCAGTCCGACGCGTCCACCGCGCCCAGCGCCGCCCACAGTTCGGCGTCGGTGGCGCCGTCCCGCGCGAGGCGCAGGTTGTCGCGCAGCGAGCCGACGAAGACGTGGTGCTCCTGGTTGACCAGGGCCACGTGCTCCCGTACCCGCTCCGCCGGCATCCGCGCCAGCTCGGCGCCGCCGAGGGTGACCTCGCCGCGGCGCGGCGAGTAGATGCCCGCGAGCAGCCGGCCGAGCGTCGACTTGCCCGCACCGGACGGGCCGACGAGCGCGAGCCGGGTGCCCTGCGGCACCTGCATCGACACGTCGTGCAGCACGTCCGCGCCCTCGAGGTAGCCGAAGCGCACCTCGTCGGCGTGCACATCGCGGCCCTCAGGCGTCAGCCGCCCGTCACCCGCGTCCGCCTCGATCTCCCGTACGCCCACGAGCCGGGCCATCGACACGCCCGCGACCTGCAGCTCGTCGTACCAGCGCAGGATCATCCCGACCGGCTCCGCGAGCATCTGCGCGAGCAGCGCGCCCGTGGTCAGCTGCCCGACGGACATCCAGCCTTCGAGGACGAACCAGCCGCCGAGCATCAGCACCGAGCCCATGATCACCAGGTGCGTCGCGTTGAAGACCGGGAAGAACATGCAGCGCAGATAGAGCGTGTAGCGCTCCCAGCCCAGCCACTGCCTGACCCGGGTGTCGGAGAAGCCCACCCGCCGCTCGCCGAGGCCGTGCGCCTCGACCGTACGACCCGCCTCGACCGTCTCGGTCAGCGCCGCGGCCACCGCCGCATAGCCGGCGGCCTCCGAGCGGTACGCGCTCGGCGCCCGCTTGAAGTACCAGCGGCAGCCGAACAGCAGCACCGGCGCGGCCAGCACCACCGAGATGGCCAGCGGCGGCGCCGTCACCGTGAGCGCGCCGAGCAGCAGCCCGACCCACACCACGCCGATGGTCAGCTGCGGCACCGCCTCGCGCATGGCATTCGCAAGACGGTCGATGTCCGTGGTGATACGGGACAGCAGGTCACCCGTGCCGGCCCGCTCCAGCACGCCGGGCGGCAGGCCGACGGACCGGACGAGGAAGTCCTCGCGCAGGTCCGCCAGCATCCGCTCGCCCAGCATCGAGCCGCGCAGCCGCAGCTCCCGTACGAAGATGGCCTGCACCACCAGCGCCACCGTGAAGATCACGATGGTGCGGGTCAGATGCAGTTCCCGCTCGCCCTCCGACAGCCGCTCGACCACCTGGCCGAGCAGCCAGGGCCCGGCCATCGAGGCGATGACGGCGATCGCGTTCACGGCGACCAGCACGATGAACGCGCGCCGGTGCCGCCCGATCAGCTCGCGGACATAGCCGCTCACGGTCCTGCCCGAGCCGACCGGGAGCGTGGTCGCGGTCGTGGGTGCGGCCGGGTCGTACTCCGGTGGCCGGACGCGCCAGCGGCCCATCGGACGCTGCACCCCGATCATGCCGTCTCCTCCAGCTCGTCGATCTCCGCGGCGGCCGCACGGAGCGGCACCGCCTGTTCTTCCTCGGTCTCCCGGGTGACCACCGCGCGGTACGCCGGCTCGGCGTGCAGCAGCTCCCGGTGCTTGCCCACGGCGGCCACCGTGCCGTCCGCGACGAGCACCACCCGGTCCGCCCGGTCGAGCAGCAGCGGACTGGACGTGAACGCCACCGTCGTCCGGCCGGCCCGCAGCCGCTTCACGCCCTCGGCGATACGGGCCTCCGTATGCGAGTCCACCGCCGAGGTCGGCTCGTCCAGGACCAGCACCTCCGGGTCCGTCACCAGCGACCTGGCCAGCGCGAGCCGCTGCCGCTGGCCGCCTGAGAGGGAACGTCCCTTCTCGGTGATGTGCGTACGCATCGGATCGCCCGACTCGTCCGCCGACGCCTGCGCGAGCGCCGCCAGCACGTCGCCGCACTGCGCGGCGTCCAGCGCCTGATCAGCACTCACCTGACCCGACGCCGGCACATCGAGCAGCTCGGCGAGCGTGCCCGACAGCAGCACCGGGTCCTTGTCCTGTACGAGCACCAGGTCCCGGGCCCGCGCCAGCGGCATCTCGTCCAGCGCCACCCCGCCGAGCTCGGCCGACCCGGTCCCGTCGGCCTCGGCCGGATGCCCGCCGAGCCGCTCGGCCAGCCGCCCCGCGGCGTCCGGATCGCCGCACACCACCGCGGTCAGCAGCCCGGCCGGGGCCGTGACGCCGCTGGCCGGGTCGACCAGGTCGCCGCCCGGCGCGGGCGCCTCGGCGCCCGAACCCGACGTGCTGCGCCGCAGCGCCAGCACCCGCGCCGCGCGCTTGGCCGACGGCTTCGAGAAGGAGTAGGCCATCGCGATCTCGGAGAAGTGCTGCAGCGGCATCAGCAGGAACGTCACCGAGCCGTACACGGTCACCAGCTCGCCCACCGAGATCCGGCCGTCGCGGGCCAGGCCCACCCCGTACCAGACCACGGCGACCAGCAGCAGCCCCGGCAGCGCCCGCTGCAGCGCGGCGATCAGCGCCCACATCCGGGCGCTGCGCACGGCGGCCTTGCGGACCTCCTGGGAGGCCGAGCGGTAGCGGGACAGGAACAGCTCCTCGCCGCCGATGCCGCGCAGCACCCGCAGGCCCGCCACGGTGTCGGAGGCGAGCTCGGTGGCCCGGCCCGCTTTCGCCCGCTGCTCGTCGGCCCTGCGGGCCGCGGACGGCAGCAGCGGCAGCGGCGCCAGGGCCAGCAGCGGCAGCGCTAGCGCGACCAGCAGGCCCAGCTCGGGCGAGTAGAACAGCAGGCTCGCGCACACCACGACCGCGGCCACCAGCGCCGCCGTACAGCGGGAGAAGGACTCGACGAACCAGCCGATCTTCTCCACGTCACCGGTCGACACCGCGACCACCTCGCCCGCGGCGACCCGCCGGGTCAGCACCGAGCCGAGATCGGCGGCCTTACGGGCCAGCAGCTGCTGGGTGCGGGAGGCGGCGAACAGCCAGTTGGTGACGGCCGCCTTGTGCAGCATGCTGTCGCCGAGCGTCAGCAGCACGCCGAGGATCAGCAGCAGCCCGCCGGAGAGGGCCAGCCGGCCGCCGTCCTTGTCGATGACGGCCTGCACGGCCATGCCGATCGGCACCGGCAGCAGGCCGATGGGCAGCATCCACACCAGGCCCCACAGCAGCGACGCCACCTGGCCGCGGAGCTGCATGCGCCCCAGCCAGACCAGGAAGCGGAATCCGTTGCGGACGTCGGGGTCGCCGGGGTCCGGATACGGAAGGTGGCGAAGTTGCATGACACACCAAAGGTCGAGTTCGGTTCGGGGGCCGACCAAGGTTCGCGTTTTGGGGGATTCAGTTCAACTGGTTTTGTGCGCGGGTGCGACCATGGGCCGTATGCGGATACGTGGTGCGATACGGATCTCCTCGACCGTCCTCGGCCTGGCGCTGCTCGCCGGCTGCGGGGCGGGCGGGGACGACGGCGACGGTGCCGGAGCCGGATCCGGCAAGGAGCGCCAGGCCGCGAAGGCGGCCGCGCAGCCGCTGCCCGGCGTCGGGAAGGCTCTCTACGGCAAGATCCCGAAGGAGTCGCGCCAGCTCGTCGCCGTGTACGGCAATGACAAGGACTCCGCCTTCTCGCGGGTGGTGCTGTACGAGAAGCAGGGCTCGAAGTGGCACGCCGAGCACCGCTGGGCCGCGCACAACGGCAAGCGCGGCTGGACCCCGAACCACCGCGAGGGCGACAAGCGCAGCCCGGTCGGCGTCTTCACGCTGAGCGATGCGGGCGGCGTCCTCGCCGATCCCGGCGCGAAGCTCCCGTACGCCCGCACCTCCGCCTTCACCGCCCCGCGCTACTGGCCGAAGTCGCATTGGCACGACTTCGACCTGGTCGTGGCCATCGACTACAACCGGGTCAAGGGCCGCTCGCCGCTCGACCCGACGCGGCCGCAGGGACAGAAGAAGGGCGGCAGCATCTGGTTCCACATGGACCACGGGAGCGGGACGTCCGGGTGCGTATCGATGTCGAAGGACGCGATGACGACGCTGCTGCGCACCCTTGACCCGAAGCAGCACCCGGTCGCCGTGATGGGCGACCGGGCGTCGCTCAAGCAGAGCTGAATCAGGCCGGCTTCTCCGAGTCGATGCCGTCGCGCTTCTTCTTCCACTCGCCGCGGGTGAAGTCCGGGATCTGCTGCGGGGCGCCGTGCGCCTTGATGGACAGGTGGCTGAGCGGCACCGGCGAGGTCCAGGTCACCGCGTCGTAGACGTCGAAGTCCGGGACCAGGCCGAGCTGCATGCACTGCATCAGGCGGAAGATCATGATGTAGTCCATGCCGCCGTGGCCGCCGGGCGGGTTGGAGTGTTCCTTCCAGAGCCAGTGGTCGTACTCGGCGAACTCCTCGAAGTCGTGCCACTTGTCGTCGGTGTGGCCCGGCTCCAGGTAGATGCGCGGCTCGTAGTCCTCGAAGACGCCGCGGGTGCCGCCGAGGGAGTTGATGCGGCTGTAGGGGTGCGGGGTGCTCACGTCGTGTTCGAGGCGGATGACGCGGCCCTTGGCGGTCTGGACCAGGCTGATGGTGCGGTCCGACTCGATGTACGTCTCCTTGAAGCTCGGGTCGCCCGGCGGCATGTGCTCCTTGCGGTACTCGGCGAGGCCGAGCGCCGGGGTGCCGAAGCTGGAGATGTGGGTGACGCGGTCGCCGCGGTTGACGTCCATGTAGTTGGCGGTCGGGCCGAAGCCGTGGTTCGGATAGAGGTCGCCCTTGAGGCGGGTGTGCCAGAGGCGGCGCCACGGGCCCTCGTAGTAGTCCGGGTCGAACATCAGGCCGCGCAGGTCGTGGTTGTACGCGCCCGCGGCGTGCAGCAGGTCGCCGAAGAGGCCCGCGTGCGCCATCCGCAGCACCCGCAGCTCGTTCTTGCCGTACGCGCAGTTCTCCAGCTGCATGCAGTGGCGGCGGGTCTTCTCGGAGAGGTTCACGAGCTGCCACAGCTCGCCGAGCTCCATCGCGATCGGACACTCGACGCCGACGTGCTTGCCGTTCAGCATCGCCACCTTGGCCATCTCGAAGTGCCACTCCCAGGGCGTGGCCACGTACACGAAGTCGACGTCGGTGCGCTCGCAGAGCTTCTCGAAGTCGTGGTCGCCCTTGACGTACGTGGCGGGCGCCGGCTGGCCCGCGTCGGTGACCTTCTTGGCGGCCTTTTCGGTCTTGTCCTTCACCGGGTCGCACAGCGCGGTTACTTGCACGCCGGGGATGGCGAGGAACAGGTCGATCATGCCGCCGCCGCGATTGCCGAGGCCGACGATGCCGACCCGGACCTTGCTGCGCTTCTCGAACGGGACGCCGATCATCGTGGCGCCCTGCCTGGGCGGGGCGGCGGGGGTGCCGCCGGTGTCAGCGGTGCCGTCGGTGCCGGCGGCGGCCGCCCGGCCGCCGGTGAAGCCGCCGAGGCCGAGTCCGGCACCTGCCGCACCGGCCCCCCGTATGACAGAACGCCGACTGAAGCCCTGCTCGCTCACTGTGCCTCCCGGTCCGAGATCCAATGGGTGAACTCGGCTCAGGACCCTGCTCGTTGGGGTGCGTGTTGCGCAAGAGGGCGTGCATGGATTCTGCGCACAAATGCTTGGACTTGGCGCAAACGAAGCAGATCAGCTCAGCGTGGGCGCGTGGCCCGCTCCAGCGCGAGCAGCGCGGAGTAGTAACTCCGGCCGGTGGCGTGGTCCATGCCGACCTCGCACATGCGGTTGGCGGAGAGGTGGGCGTCGTACGGGCGGGAGGTCACCTCGGCCGCCTCGCGGGCCGTCGCCGAGGCGGTGAGCTCCTGGTGCAGCATGCCGCGATCCCCGGCGAAGGCGCAGCAGCCCGCGTCGTCGGGGACCACGACTTCGTCGGCGACGGCCTCGGCGACGGCGGTCAGCTGCGCCTCGTCGCCGAGGTGGCGCATGGAGCAGGTGGGGTGGACGACGGCGGACTTGACGGTGGAGGTGACGGCGAGGTGGGGGAGGAGCTCGTCGGCGGCCCAGACGATCGAGTCGAGGACGGTCAGCTGCGCGTGCAGCTTGAGGTTCTCCTCGGTGAGGTACGGGACGACGTCGTGGGCGATGCCGAGGGTGCAGGAGGAGGCGTCGACGACGAGCGGCAGCTTGCCGCCCGCGGTCCAGCCCCAGGCGGCCTCGATGATGCGGTTGGCCATGAGGCGGGTGCCGGCCTCGTAGCCCTTGGAGTGCCAGATGGTGGAACAGCAGGTGCCGGCCACGTCGTCGGGGATCCAGACGGGCTTGTGGGCGCGGCGGGAGACGGCGACGACGGCTTCGGCGAGGGAGGCGTCGCCGGGGGAGCCGAAGATGCGGTTGACGCAGGCCGGGTAGTAGACGGCCACGGCCTCGGCGCGGCGGGTCGCCGGGAGGCCGCGGGCGGCGGGGCCGGGGATCTCGGGGAGCCACTCGGGGACGAGGTCCGGGCGTACGGCCTTGCGGGCGAGGCCGGTGGTGGCGGTGAGGAGGCGGTCGCTGATCTTGTCGGCGGCGGCGACCGCGAGGCGGGCGGAGCGCTCGACGAGCTTGAAGCGGCGGGCCGTTGCGGTGGCGATGCGCTCCTCGCGCTTGGAGTGCCGCTGGTGGCGGAAGTCCTTCATCATCTGGCCGGTGTCGATGCCTACGGGGCAGGCAAGCTTGCAGGTGGAGTCGCCGGCGCAGGTGTCCACGGAGTCGTAGCCGTACGAGTCGAGCAGCTCGCCGGTGACGGCGCCCTTCTTGGGCTGCCGCATCATTTCGCGGCGCAGCACGATGCGTTGGCGGGGTGTGGTGGTGAGGTCCTTGCTGGGGCAGGTCGGCTCGCAGAAGCCGCATTCGATGCAGGGGTCGGCGATGAGCTCGACCTTGGGGATGGTCTTGAGGCCGCGCAGGTGCGCCTTGGGGTCGCGGTCGAGGAGGACGCGGGGGGCGAGCATGTCGTGCGGGTCGATGAGCTCCTTGATGCGCCACATGAGGGTGGTGGCCTGCTCGCCCCACTCCAGCTCCAGGAAGGGGGCGATGTTGCGGCCGGTGGCGTGCTCGGCTTTGAGGGAGCCGTCGAAGCGGTCGACGGTGAGGGTGCAGAAGTCGTCCATGAAGGCGGCGTACCGGTCGACGTCTTCGGGCTTGCCGGCGTCGAAGGCGAGGAGGAAGTGCAGGTTGCCGTGGGCGGCGTGGCCGGCGACGGCGGCGTCGAAGCCGTGCTTGGCCTGCAGGGCGAGGAGCTCCACGCAGGCGTCGGCGAGGCGGGACGGCGGGACCGCGAAGTCCTCGGTGATGAGGGTGGTGCCGGCGGGGCGGGAGCCGCCGACGGCGGTGACGAAGGCCTTGCGGGCCTTCCAGTATCCGGCGATCTTCTTCGGGTCGCGGGTGAACTCGTTGTCGATGGAGGCGACGGGGGCAATGAGGTCGAGCCGGTCGAGGAGGGCGAGAGCGGTGCTCTCGTATGTGGCCAGCGCTTCCTCATCGGGAGCGCGGTACTCCACGAGGAGAGCAGTGCTCTCCTTTGGGAGCGCTGCCCAGTCGGCGGGCACGCCGGCGACGCTCACCGAGGCGCGCAGCGTGTTCCCGTCCATCAGCTCCACGGCGAGAGCGCCGCTCTCGTTGAAGAGGGGCACGGCCGCGGCGGCAGCCTGCAGCGTCGGGAAGAAGAGCAGTGCACTCGAAGTGGAGCGGTGCAGCGGCAGCGCGTCGAAGACCGTCTCCGCGATGAAGCCGAGCGTGCCCTCGGAGCCCACCATCAGCCCGCGCATGATCTCCACCGGCGTCGCCCCGTCGAGGAAGGCGTCGAGCCGGTAGCCGTTGGTGTTCTTGATCTCGTACTTGGCGCGGATACGGGCGACGAGCTCCGCGTCCGCCTCGATCTCGTCCTTGAGCGCCAGCAGCCCCGCGCACAGCTCCGGCTCATCCACCGCCAGCCGCTCGTCCGCGTCCGCCGCGCCCGTGTCGACCACCGTGCCCGACGGCAGCACGAAGGTGAGCGAGGCGAGCGTCCGGTACGAGTTGCGGGTCGTGCCCGCCGTCATCCCGGACGCGTTGTTCGCCACCACTCCGCCGAGCGTGCACGCGATCGCGCTCGCCGGGTCCGGGCCGAGCACCCGCCCGTGCCGCGCGAGGGTGGCATTGGCCCGTACGACCGTGGTGCCCGGCTGGATGCGGGCGCGCACGCCGCCGCCCTCCGGGCCGTCCGCCGCCTCGATCACCTCGATGCCCGACCAGTGCTGCCGCACGTCCACGAGGATGTCCTCGCCCTGCGCCTGCCCGTTCAGGGAGGTCCCCGCCGCCCGGAAGACGACCTTGCGGCCGTGCTCGTGCGC
Source organism: Streptomyces boninensis (assembly GCF_048572725.1). Taxonomy (NCBI): domain Bacteria; kingdom Bacillati; phylum Actinomycetota; class Actinomycetes; order Kitasatosporales; family Streptomycetaceae; genus Streptomyces; species Streptomyces boninensis. The sequence continues at coordinate 1,155,091 of NZ_CP183837.1, read as the reverse complement.
GTACCGGAACACCGCCGCCACGTCCGCGGCCGTCTCGGCGACGACGACGACCTGCGGTACGAAGCGGTACGGGCTGGCGTCGGAGGCGTAGCGCACCAGGTCGGAGATCTTGGTGAGCACCTTGTCCGCGCCGAGCAGCGCCGTCAGGTCGCCCTTCAGCGGCTCAGGGGTGCCGCTCGCCTGCTCGTCCGGTACCCGGTCCGGCGCCGGTCCCGGCGTGGCGGACGGGCGGAGTGCCCCGGGCCTGGGTTCGAGCAGGGGCGGCATCGGTGACTCCTCGGCGTCGTGCGTCGGCTCAGCAGCGGTGGTCGTCCGGTGGTTCGACCAAAGTGGAGAGTAGTCCTCCCAGCTGCTCGCGCTGCCGGGCGGTCAGGGGTTTCAGGATGTCCTCCGCGGCGGCGCGGCGCGCGGCGCGCAGCTTCAGGAGCATCGCGCGGCCCTCGCCGGTGAGCTCGATGCGGATGACGCGCCGGTTCGACGGGTCGGGGGCGCGGCGGACGGCGCCGCGTTCCTCCAGGGCGTCGACCAGGGTGGTGACGGCCCGGGGGACCACCTCCAGGCGGGCGGCCAGGTCGGCCATCCGGGGCGGTGTCTCGTAGTGGTCGACCGTGCGCAGCAGCCGGGACTGGGCGGGGGTCATGCCGAGCGGTTCGAAGTGCCGCTTCTGCGCGCGGTGCAGCCGGCGGGTCAGGCGCAGCAGCTGGTCGGCCACGGCGGAGTCGGCGCCCGCCTGGGTGGGGGCGGCGGCGGAAGAATCGGTCGGGGGCATGTGTTGAGCGTATCAGGACCAAGCTCATTGTGAGCATAGGTAAGAATGAGTTACGCTCACTAGGTCACGAAGCAACCGAACCCTATGGGAGGCACATGCCCCGCCACGACCACGCCCCCGAGTGGACCCCGCCGGAGCCCGACCCCGAACAGCCGGCCCAGGTCCGCCGCATCCTCCGCCTCTTCCGCCCGTACCGCGGCCGCCTGGCCGTCGTCGGCCTCCTCGTCGGCGCCGCGTCCCTGGTCTCGGTCGCCACCCCGTTCCTGCTCAAGGAGATCCTCGACACCGCGATCCCCGACGGCCGCACCGGCCTGCTGAGCCTGCTCGCCCTCGGCATGATCGCCGCCGCCGTCCTCGGCGGCGTCTTCGGCGTCCTGCAGACCCTCATCTCCACCACCGTCGGCCAGCGCGTCATGCACGACCTGCGCACCGGCGTCTACGCCCAGCTGCAGCGCATGCCGCTCGCCTTCTTCACCAAGACCCGCACCGGCGAGGTCCAGTCCCGCATCGCCAACGACATCGGCGGCATGCAGGCCACCGTCACCTCCACCGCGACCTCGATCGTCTCCAACGCCACCAGCGTCATCGCCACCGTCGTCGCCATGCTCGCCCTCGACTGGCGCCTCACCCTGGTCTCGCTGCTCCTCCTCCCGCTCTTCGTCTGGATCAGCCGCAAGGTCGGCCGCGAGCGCAAGAAGATCACCTCGCAGAAGCAGAAGCAGATGGCCGCCATGGCCGCCCAGGTGACCGAGTCGCTGTCGGTCAGCGGCATCGTCCTCGGCCGCACCATGGGCCGCTCCGACTCCCTCACGCAGGCCTTCGCGGACGAGTCGCGGCAGCTCGTCGGCCTCGAGGTGCGGTCCAACATGGCGGGCCGCTGGCGCATGGCCACCATCGGCGTCGTCATGGCCGCGATGCCCGCCGTCATCTACTGGGCCGCCGGCATCGCCATGTCCGCGGGCGGCCCCGGCATCTCCCTGGGCACCGTCGTCGCCTTCGTCTCGCTGCAGCAGGGCCTCTTCCGCCCGACCGTCAGCCTGCTGTCGACCGGCGTGCAGGTGCAGACGTCCCTCGCCCTCTTCCAGCGCATCTTCGAATACCTCGACCTCAAGGCCGACATCGAGGAGCCCGCGAACCCCGTGCCGCTGACGAAGGTCCGCGGCGACGTCCGCTTCGAGCAGGTCGGCTTCCGGTACGACAAGGACGCCGCCGAAGAGACCCTCCGCGGCATCGACCTGACGGTCCCCGCGGGCAGTTCGCTGGCCCTCGTGGGCGCCACCGGTGCCGGAAAGACGACGCTGGGCCATCTGGTGCCGCGCCTCTACGACGTCACCTCGGGCCGCGTCACCATCGACGGCACCGACGTCCGCGACCTCTCCTTCGACACCCTGGCGTCCGCGGTCGGCGTGGTCTCCCAGGAGACGTACCTCTTCCACGCCTCGGTAGCCGACAACCTCCGCTTCGCCAGCCCCGACGCCACCGACGAAGAGCTGGCGGCCGCGGCGAAGGCGGCCCAGATCCACGACCACATCGCCTCCCTCCCCGACGGCTACGACACCCTCGTCGGCGAGCGCGGGTACCGCTTCTCCGGCGGCGAGAAGCAGCGCCTGGCCATCGCCCGTACGATCCTGCGCGACCCGCCGGTGCTGATCCTCGACGAGGCGACGAGCGCCCTCGACACCCGCACCGAACGGGCGGTCCAGCAGGCCATCGACGCGCTGTCCGCGGGCCGTACGACCATCACCATCGCGCACCGCCTGTCCACCGTCCGCGACGCCGACCAGATCGCCGTACTGAACGGCGGCCACGTCGCCGAACTCGGCACCCACGACGAACTCCTCGCGGCGGACGGCCGCTACGCGGAACTCGTCCGGCGCGACGAGCGGACACAGCCGGTGGTCACGGTCTAAAAAGGCACCCCTGCGGTTAAAGTGGCGCAGACCCAACGACCAAGGGGGGACTCAGAATGCGTGCGACGACGGTCCGGAGAACGGCGCTCCCGGCGGCAGCGCTGGCCGTGGCGACCCTGGCGCTCACCGCCTGGGACCGGAGCGAGGCGACAGAAGCGCCCGCCGACACCGCCACAACCACCGGCTACGGCCACCCGCCCGCGAAGACCGAGAGCCGCCAGGTGGTCAAGCTCGCCGACGGCCGCAAGGTCGCGATGGGCTACAAGCCCCGCGAGGGCCTCCTGGAGCAGCACACCAGCAAGTCCGCCAAGGGCTGGTCCGCTCCCAAGCTGCTGTACCGCACCAAAACGGACCACTGCCAGAGCCTCACCCTGAAGGCCTTCGGCCGCACCGTGGCCGCCAGCGCCAACTGGGCCCTGTACTGCGCGGACGGCGAGCCGCCGAACGAGTCCATCGCCGCGGTCGGCACCGGCAGCTTCGCCAAGTGGGACACCCACTTCACCCCCTCCTTCGACGGCTGGGAGAAGATCCGCTCCGCCAACGCCGGCCGCACGGTCGACTTCACCAACGCGTCCGTGGAGACCCTGACCCGGCTGCGCTGGCAGAAGGGCACCGGCTTCGGGGACGTAGAGGAGATTCCGCGCTGACGCCGTCCCGTACGGGAACGATCACCCGAATGGGGCACACCGGGAATGCCCCGGCCTTCACGCCCGCCGAAGGTGGGTCATAGACCCGCGCACGGCGGAGCACCCGTCCCCAAGGGAGTGAAGGCGATGGCGACCAGGCACTGGACCGTACGTACGGCGGCGTTCACCGCGGGGGTGACCGCCCTGGCCGCCTTCGGCTGGGCGCCGCCCGCGGCCGCGCAGAGCGACGAGCCGCAGGACGGCGCGTGGCTGGTGCGCAACGCCGAGTTCGAGGGCGCGGACTCCGACGGGGACGCGCGGACGTACGACCCGGCGCTGGTGCCCGAGGGCTCCGAAGTCGCCGTGGTCGAGAGCTCCGGGGACGGCCGTACGGGCGTCGTGATCGCGCTGCACGGGATGAAGCCGAACCGCATGTACGGCGTGCACGTCCACACTGGCAAATGCGGCCCCAAGGGCGACGACGCGGGCCCGCACTACCAGAACCGCAAGGACCCCGAGACCCCGTCGGTCGACCCCGAGTACGCCAACCGCAAGAACGAGGTCTGGCTCGACCTGCACACCGACCCCAGCGGCTACGCCACCGCGAGCGCCAAGCAGAAGTGGCTCTTCCGCGACGGCGAGGCGCAGTCGGTGGTCCTGCACGAGCACCACACCTCCACCAAGCCGGGCGAGGCGGGCACCGCGGGCGACCGCCTGGCGTGCGTGAACGTGCCGTTCGAGTAAGGGCATACGGGCATACGGGCCCGGCCGCGCGCGGGCCCGGCCGTCAGCGGCGGTGCAGCGTCTCCAGCGCCTCGACCAGCACCTTCGGGTTGTGGCTGCCCTTGTAGACCTCCGGCGGACCGTCGGTGCCGAGGAGCCGTGACACGGCAGTCCAGGCGGTGCGCACCGAGTACTCGACGGTGAAGACGACGTCCTCGGGCACCTCCGCGTACTGGCCGATGAAGGCCAGGTTGGTGGACCGCTCCGGGACCACTCGCGGCCGGTCGCCGTGGCTGCGTACGAGGAACTGGCTGGTGATGTAGGGCATCAGGGCAGGGATGACGAGGGAGTTGTCCAGGAGCTGCGGGATCTGCTCGAAGCGGAGGTGCTGCAGCACCTCTTCGAGGATCTCCCGGCCGGTGCACTGGGTCATCGGCTTCTTCACGTAGTCGCCGTCCCGGCCGGTGAACAGGGCGTAGCCCCACCAGACGTAGGTATCGGCGGGCTGGTCGCGGAAGTGCGGCTGGTGGTTGAGGACGATGGTCAGCAGCCAGCTGGAGTCCTTGAAGGTGATCAGCCCGCCCTTGCCGGCCTCGCTGCCGGAGAAGCGCTCCATCAGCTCGAAGAACGTCGGGTCCTTGGTGGTGACGGTGAACGACTCCCAGGTGGACTCCGGCACGTTGCCGTCGAAGACGGCCGGATTGCCGACGTCGTCGCGCTTGGCGGCCAGCCGATGCCACAGCTGCCAGGCCCCGCCGTCGTCGGCGGCGGGGGTGTGCAGGGCGGGGGCGCGGTCGGTGCCGCCGAGGGTGGAGGCGGCGGTCATCGAGCCGTTGGTGACGAAGACGAGGTCGCCCGGGGCGACACGGATCTCCTCGCGGCCGTCGGGGGTCTCGCAGCGCAGGCCGGTGACCGACAGGGTTTCGCCCGCGCCCAGGTCCAGATCGGTGACGCGGGTGCCGAGGCGCAGCTTCACGCCCTGGTCGGTGAGCCACTTCAGCAGCGGGCGGACGATCGAGTCGAACTGGTTGTAGCGGGTGCGGTAGATCCCCGACATGGTGTCGAAGGTCTTGAAGAGGTGCACGAAGCGGTTCAGATAGCGGCGGAACTCGATCGCGCTGTGCCAGGGCTCGAAGGCGAAGGTGGTGCACCACATCCACCAGAAGTTGGTGGTGAAGAACTCCGGGCTGAAGCAGTCCGTGATCCGCTTGCCGTCCAGCTCCCGCTCCGGCGTGGCCGTGCACTTCACGAGCTCCAGCCGGTCGCGCTCCGTAAAGCCCATGGAGTGCGCGTCGACGAGCTGCCCGGCGGCGTCGACCAGCCGGGCGTGGTCGTCCCAGGCGAAGTCCTCGTGGAAGGCGAAGGTGTCCTCGGTGACGGACTTCGCGGGATCGTTGAGCGAGGGGATCGAACCCAGCAGGTCATAGGTGCATTCGAAGTGGATCTCGAACATCCGGCCGCCGCGCATGGTGTACCCGCTCTCGGGCGACCCGGCGGCGTCGAGGCTGCCGCCCTCCCGGTCCTGCTCCTCCAGCAGCACGATGTCCTCGCCGGCGAAGCCGCCTTCCCGGATCAGAAACGCCGCCGCCGACAGCGCGGCAATGCCGCTGCCCACCAGATACGCCTTGGGCATACAAGAGCTCCTTCGCTACGGATCGCGGACCGGCCGCCCCCGCTCGCCATTCGACCGCAGATCGTCATGGCTCGCCTCCCGGGGCGTTAGCGTGCTGGCATGCGCGTCATCACGGCAGTACGGGGCGACATCACCGAGCAGCGGGTGGACGCCGTCGTCAACGCGGCCAACTCCTCCCTCCTGGGTGGTGGCGGCGTGGACGGCGCCATCCACCGCAAGGGCGGCAAGCGCATCCTGGAGGAGTGCCGCGCGCTGCGCGCCTCCCAGTACGGCAAGGGGCTGCCGACCGGCGAGGCGGTGGCCACGACCGCGGGCCAACTGCCCGCCCGCTGGGTGATCCACACCGTCGGGCCGGTCTGGTCCGCCACCGAGGACCGCTCGGACCTGCTCGCCGCCTGCCACCGCAACTCGCTCGCCCTCGCCCGTGAACTGGGCGCGCGTACGGTCGCGTTCCCCGCGATCTCCACCGGGATCTTCTCCTGGCCGGTCGCCGACGCCGCCCGTATCGCGGTCGGCGCGGTGCAGGATGCGGTGGACAAGGCGGCCTTCGACGAGGTGCGGTTCGTGCTCTTCGACGACCGGTCGTACGAGGAGTTCGCCGGGCAGCTCGGCTGACCCGGCCCGCTCACCCGCCGCTCACCCTTCACCCGCTCGGAGGCACCGCGGTGGAGACCGCGCCCGCCCTGGCCGAGGCTGGAGACTCCCCATCCGCCGGGAGGCCTCCATGGACCGGTCGTCGCCGTGAACCCACCCGCCGCCGGTTCCGACGAGGCCGCCGTCCGGCTGCGCGACACCCTGCTCGGCCGCGGCTACCCGCGCCTGCTCATCCTCTCCGTGGCCATGGGCATCCCCATCGCGCTCGCCTGCTTCTTCTTCGTGAGCCTCCAGCACGAGGCGCAGCACTGGGTGTGGCAGCGCCTCCCGGAGGCCGCCGGGTACGACCACGCCCCCTGGTGGTGGCCGCTGCCGGCGATGCTGCTGGCCGGGCTCCTCCTCGCCCCCGTCGTGACCCGCCTGCCCGGCGCGGGCGGGCACGTGCCCGCGCACGGCCTCGGCGGCCCGCCGACCGGGCCGAAGGCGCTGCCAGGCGTCGTCTTCGCCGCCCTGGCGACGCTGCCGCTCGGCGTGGTGCTGGGGCCCGAGGCGCCGCTGATGGCGCTGGGCAGCGGGCTGGCCCTGCTGATGCTGCGGGCGGCCCGCCGGGCCGCGGACGAACGGGCCGTGGCGATGGTGTCGACCGCGGGCTCCACGGCGGCGATCTCCACCATCCTCGGCGGGCCTGTGGCCGCCGCCGTGCTCGTACTGGAGACCGCCGGGCTCGCGGGCCCGCGGCTGGTCGTCCTGCTGCTGCCCTGCCTGCTGGCGAGCGCCGCCGGGGCCCTGGTCTTCACCGGCTTCGGGCAGTGGACCGGTCTGTCGATCGGCGCGCTGTCGCTGCCCGAGGTGCCGCCTGACGTCACCCCGGACGCCGGGGACTTCCTGTGGGGAATCCCGCTGGCCGTGCTGATCGCCGTCGTCATCGCGGCCGGCCGCCGCATCGGCCTGCGGACCGGCGCCTGGACCGCGGACCGCGGCACGGCGGCCCGTACGGTCGCCTGCGCCGTGGCCGCGGGCTGCTGCATCGCGGCGTACGCGCTGATCACCGGGCGTTCCGCGGAGGAGGCGGCGCTGTCCGGGCAGGCCACCCTCGCCGCCCTCGCCGGGCAGCCGCACGCCTGGTCCGTCGCCGCCCTGGTCGCCCTGGTGGCGTGCAAGTGGCTGGCCTGGAGCATCTGCCTGGGCAGCATGCGCGGCGGCCCGATCTTCCCCGCCCTGCTGCTCGGCGCCGCGATCGGGATCGCCGGTGCGGGCCTGCCGGGGCTAGGCGCGACCCCGGCGCTCGCGCTCGGCCTGGCCGCGGCCATGGGCGCCGTCCTGCGGCTGCCGGTGGTCGCGGCGATCTTCCCGGTCATGCTGCTGGGCGCCGACGCCGTCCATCAGATGCCGCTGATCGTGGTCGCCGGCGTGGTCGCCGTCATCACCGCGGAGTTGCTCGAAGGACGCCGCGGCTGAAGGCGCGAGCAGCGCCAATTCATGCTAATTACGAACTATGTCGCACCCGGGTACGCTCGTACTGATCATGGCCGTCGCGGTGACCGCGCCGCTCCTGGCGTACGGGCTGGGCCGCTGGGTCGGCATCCCGCTGGTGATCTTCGAGATCGTGCTCGGCATCCTCATCGGCCCCGACGTGCTCGGCTGGGCGCACCGCGGTGACCCGGTCATCGACACCCTGTCCCACCTTGGCCTGTCGATGCTGATCTTCATGGCCGGGTACGAGATCGAGTTCCCGGCCGTCCGCGGCGACACGCTGCGCCGCGCGGTGTGGGCCTGGCTGATCGCTCTCGTCCTCGGCATCGGGCTGATGTTCGCGATCACCGGCGCCGAGGTCTCCAAGAGCCTGCTCATCGGCACCGCGCTGACCAGCACCGCGCTCGGCACGGTGCTGCCGGTGCTGCGCGACAGCGGCGATCTGAAGGGCCGCTTCGGCACGGTGATGATGGCGTTCGGCGCGGTCGGCGAGTTCGGGCCGATCATCGCGATCGCGCTGCTGCTGAGCGGCCGGTCGCCGGGCAAGTCCAGCGCCCTGCTGGCGGCGTTCGCGGTGATCACCGCCGCTCTCGTCTGGTGGGCGCTGCGGCCGCGGGCGCCTTGGTTCTCCGCGGTCGTCACCAAGACCCTGCACACCAGCGGGCAGTTCGCGGTACGGGCGGTGATGCTGCTGCTGGCCGCGATGCTCGGCCTCTCGCACGTGTTCGGCCTGGATGTGCTGCTCGGCGCCTTCGCGGCCGGCATGCTCACCCGCCTGCTGCTCGGCGGAGCCGCGCCCGGCACGGCGGAGGAGGTGCTGGGCAAGGTCGAGGCGATGGGCTTTGGCTTCCTCGTGCCGGTCTTCTACATCGTCACGGGTGTCGAGTTCGACCTCGGCGCCCTCCTCGACGGCGGCCGGCCGCTGCTCCTGCTGCCGGTCTTCCTGCTGCTCTTCCTAGTCGTCCGCGGCGGCCCGGTATACGCCCTGGCGCCGCGCGACCTGTCCGGGACCGACCGGCGGGCGCTGACCCTGTTCGCCGCCACCTGCCTGCCGCTCGTCGTCGCCATCACCACCATCGGCCTGGACGAGGAGGTCCTCGGATCCGGCGAGGCCGCCGCCCTGGTCGGCGCGGCGATGATCTCCGTCCTGGTCTACCCCCTGATCGCCCTCCGGCTGCGCGCGCAGGCCGCCGGAACCTCCGGCTCATCAGCGCCGAAGGACCGGGCCGCGGGAACAGAAGAGGTCTGGTGAGCTCGGAAGCAGCCGGTCTGCGGCCCGCCGAGCGGGTCAGGACGCCGCAGCGCAGCTACCGCGGCCGGCGGGCCCGCCAGACCCGCAACCGAGGCATCGCACTCCTCGTCGTGGCCACCCTCACCTTCCTCGGCTGGGCGCTGCCCGTCCTGGAGGAGCACCTGCCGCACCGCGGCCTCGGCTTCGACGCGTCCACCGCGCAGGCGACGCTCGCCGCCATCGCCGGCAGCATGATCACCCTGGGCGGCTTCGTCATCACCGTCATCACCCTGGTCATCCAGACCGTGCAGAGCATGTCGCACCGCCTGGTCGGTGCCCTCGGCCACCTCGACCACTACCTGGCGATCTTCGGGCTGCTCATCGGCACCGCCCTGTACGCGCTGGTCGCCCTGAGCCGGATCAGCGGCCACACCGTCCCCCGGCTCACGGTGACCGTCGCCCTCGGCCTGGTGCTGATCGCGACGGTCTCCCTGATGTTCCTGCTCTCCTCGCTGCGGCACGCCGTCACCGGCGGCGGCCTCTCCCGCGCGGTCGGCGACCGTCTCCGTACCGTCATCGACCGCAGCTACCCGGCGGCGGACACCGCACCGCCGCCCCAGGCGCTGCCCCCGGAGGAGGGCGTGGAGGTGACCGTCCGGCACGAAGGCAGCCCCGGCGTGATCCGCTCCTTGGACGAACCCCGGCTGGTCCACCTGGCCGCCGCCGCGTCGGCACAGATCGAGATGGCCCTGGCCGTGGGCGAGTTCGCCGGCTCCGGCGTCCCGCTCGCCCGCATCACGCTCCCGGCGGCGGCCGCCGCGGAGCAGGCGCGGCTGGCCGGGAAGGTGGCGCACTGCGTCCGCTACGGGCCCAACCCCACGGTCGAGCAGGACACTTCGCACGGCCTCCGGCTGCTGGCCGACATCTCCATCCGCGCCCTCTCCCCGGCCGTCAACGACCCCACCACCGCCGTCCAGGCCCTCGACCAGATCGAGGACGTCCTGCTGCGCCTGGCCGACCGCCCCCTCGGCCCGGCGTGGCTGCTGGACGGCGCGGGGGTGCCGCGGGTGGCGTATCCCGCACCCGGATGGGCCGACTTCGTCGGCCTCTCCCTGGACGAGACGCTGCTCTACGGAGCCGGGAACCCGCAGGTCGTACGGCGCCTGTACACCCTCCTCGACCGGCTCTCGGCGGCCGTGCCCGAGCACCGCAGGGGGCCGGTCGAGGAGCGCAGGGCGGCGCTGCGCCGGATGGCGGACGCCGGGCTGCCCGACGCGCTGCTGCGGTCCGCGGCCGGCCAGCCGGGCGCGGAGCCGCGACCCTGATCCGTAGCAGATCCGGATAAGAAAACTGTGCGAACGGTCGTGCTAACATCTCGCCATGAATGCCATCGGAGCACTGCTGCGTACGACCCTGAACGCCACCTCCGCCGCCGCCCCGGCCCTCGCCGGACGCGCCGCCTTCGCCCTCTTCCGCCGCCCGCTCGTACGCCCCAAGCTGCGCCCCCACGAGCGGGAGGTGATGGACTCGGCCTGGTACGGCAGCACCACCGTGAACGGCAAGAACGTCATCACGTACTGCTGGGGCGACGGCGAGCGCCCGGTGCTGCTCGTGCACGGCTGGCAGTCGCGGGCCGCGCACTTCTCGGCGCACATCAAGGCGCTGCGGGCGGCCGGCTTCTCGCCCGTCGCCTTCGACGCGCCGGGGCACGGGGCGTCGGGCGGGCGGGAGATGACGATCCTGGAGTACCGCGAGATCATGCGCACGCTGGGCGTGGAGCACGGGCGCTTCGACGCCGTGATCGGGCATTCCTTCGGGGCGCTGGCGGCGTTCTTCGCGGTGCGGGAGGGGGCGGTGGCCGCGGACCGGCTGGTCAGCCTGGCCGGGATCCCGGACTTCGGGCATCTGGTGCGGCAGTTCCGGGAGGAGCTCGGGCTGCGGCCGCGGCTGGAGGAGGAGGTGCGGCGGCGGGTCGTCGATTACCTGTTCCGGAACGAGGGCGACATCTGGGAGCGGTTCGCCTCGGCGAACCGGCCCGAGGAGGTGGACGTGGAGCGGGTGCTTCTGGTCCACGACGCCGATGACCGCCGGGCGCCGGCCGAGCTGTCGGAGCAGGTCGCCGCCGCGTACGGGGAGCGGGCCCAGCTTGTCGTGACCCGCGGCCTCGGGCACAACCGGATCCTGTGGGACGCCGGCACGACGGCGGCGGTGCTGGACTTCGTGGCGTCGCCGTCAGGTGCCGAGTTGCTCGGGTAGCACGGCCGGATCGGTCGCGGCCGTGGCCAGGCGGGTGAGGATGGCGCGGGATGCGCGGTCGTAGGCGGCGTTGTCGCCGTGGAGGAGAGAGTATAGCTGTGCCAGCTCCAGCGCCGCGATGAACTCGAAAGCGAGCTGTTCCGGGTCGTCGGCGGGCGCCAGCTCGCCCTCGTCCTGCGCCTGGCGGATGCTGGCCGCCACGTAGTCGCTCCACCAGCGGTGCGCGTTCACGACCGCGTCGTGCACCGGGCCGCTGCGGGCGTCGAACTCGATGGAGACGCCGGAGAAGAAGCAGCCGCCGGGGAAGACGCGGGCGCGGGAGTAGTCCGACCAGGCGCCGCAGACCGCGAGGACGCGGGCGAGGCCCGGCGGATGCTGCTCGGCGGGCTTGATGACGTGCTTGTTGAAGACGGATCCGGCCGCCCGCACCGTGGCCAGCTGGAGCTCCTCCTTCGAGCCGAAAAGGGCGAAGACGCCGCTCTTGCTGAGGTTGAGCTCGGTCGCGATACGGCCGAGCGACAGGCCCTCCAGGCCCTCCACGGAGGCGATGTCCATGGTGTGGGCCAGCACCGTGCGGCGGGTGGCGTTCCCGCGGGCGACGCGTCCGTCCGTCTGCGCTGTGGCCATGGGCCGACCTCCTTCAGGCTGCCCGTCCAGTTTACTGACCGGTCGGTCGTGCAGGTTGCGGCCCGAGGGGGGATTGTCAGTGGCGGCGGGCAGACTTGGCGGCATGGCTGAGGAGCGGAAGATCATCGAGCGGTTCTGGGCGGCGTGCGACGAGGGCGAGTGGGAGGTCTTCGCCGCGCTGCTGGCCGAGGACGTGGTGTACCGGGCACCCCTGTCGCGGGAGCAGGTGCGCGGGCGGGAGGCCGTGGTGCGGTTCAACCGGGAGTTCCCCGGCGACTGGCACCTCGCGGTGGAGGACCTCGTCGCCGGGGAGGGGCGGGCGGTCAGCCGGATCCGGTTCGACATGGACGGCGGGACGGATACCGGGATCTCGTTCTTCACGTTCGACCGGGACGGGCTGATATCCGCGATCGAGGACTTCTGGCCGGACCCGTACGAGCGCCCGGCCAGCCGCGCCCACCTGAGTGAGCTGTACTGAGCGGCTACCGGTAGAGGAAGTACCGGCGGCGGGTGGCCTCAAAGGCGGCGACCTCGTCCGCCCAGGCGGCCACGACCTGCTCCACCGACTTGCCGTCGTCGATCATCGTGCGCAGGCGCGGTGAGCCGGAGAGCTTGTCGATCCAGTACGGGCGGGCGGTGTCCCAGTCGTCCTTGCGCCAGGCGAAGTCCTTGTACTTCTTCGCCTCGACCAGCATCGCCACCGCCGTCGGGACCGGCTGGAAGCGGCGCCGGTCGGTCACGTGGATCTGCACGCCCGCGCAGGTCTTGCCCTGGTGCTTGCTGAAGGTGGGCACGAAGTACGCCTCGCGGAAGGTCACACCGGGCAGCCGCAGCGCGTTGAGGCGGTCGCTGTAGTGGTAGTCCAGGTAGGGCGCGCCGATCAGCTCGAAGGGGCGGGTGGTGCCGCGGCCCTCGGCGAGGTTGGTGCCCTCGAAGTAGCCGGTGCCGGCGTAGACCCCGGCGGTGTCCGGCGTGGGCATGTTGGGTGAGGGAGGCACCCACGGCAGCCCGCTGTCCTGGGCGAAGGAGCGCGGGTCCCAGCCGCGTACGGGCACGATCTCCAGCTCGACCTTGCCGCCGTCGCCCTCCTTAGGCAGCAGCTCGCCGTTGAAGTAGCGGGCGAGTTCGCCGACGGTGAGGCCGTGCTGCTGGATGATCAGCTCCTGGCCCACGCCGGAGGTGAACTCCGGTGTCATGAGCGCCCCGTCGGCCCGCCTGCCGATCGGGTTCGGACGGTCGAGTACGAGAAAGGAGGCGCCGATGGAGCGGGCGGCGACCATCGCGTTGTACATCGTCCAGATGTACGTGTAGAAGCGCACGCCGACGTCCTGGATGTCGAAGACGATCGTGTCCGCGCCCGCCTTGCTGAAGAGCTGCGCCATCTTCGCCGCGTCCGCGCCGTAGGCGTCGTAGACCGTGAGGCCGGTGCGGGGGTCGATGGTCTCGGGCTCCGCCTCGCCGGCCTGCGCGCTGCCGCGGAAGCCGTGTTCGGGGCCGAAGACGCCGACGATGTTCAGGTCCTTTTGGGCGGCCATCGAGTCGACGACATGCGCGGTGGAGCGCAGCACGCCGGTCGGGTTGGAGACCACGCCGACCTTGCGGTCGCGCAGCATCGACCAGCCCCGCTGCGCGGCCACGTCGGCGCCCGGGGTGACGGCTCGGGCGGCGGCCTCCTGCGCGGCCGCGGCCGAGCTGTTGGTCAGCAGCGGGGAGGCGAGCGCGGCGGCGGCGCTGCCGGCGAGCAGCGAACGGCGCGAGGGAGCACTGGGCATCGGCGGAGGTTCCTTTCGCACTGCGACCGGGTTGCTTTGGACGCGAAAGCTAACCCAGTACCGCAGCTGCGAACAGAGTTCTCACGCGTTGCCAGAGGTGTACATCACTGGCGCCGCGAGTCGGCGGAGCGGCTCGCCGGGGTCAGCGGAGCGGCTCGCCGAGGCGGACCGTGGTCACCGTGGTCTCCGTGCCGCTGTCGACCAGCCGCCCATCGGCGTCGAAGGCCTCGGCGCCGTCGCTCATGCCGAAGTCGTTGTCGTTGATGAGCGCCAGCGTGGAGCGGCCGGTGACGGCCACGCCCTCGATCTTGCCAGGCACGCCGTCGACCTTCCCGAGGTCGACCACGAGCTTCTTGCCGAGGACGCCGTGGCCCTCCTTGAGCCGCACCTTGTGCAGCCGCGCCGCCTTGTCCGTGCGCTCCTGCACCAGCAGCGTGTCGCGGCCGATCGCGACCAGGGAGGAGATCTTCAGCTCCGAGGGGTCGTCCTCGCCCGGGTCGACGACCGACACCGGGTCGAAGCGGTACGCGTACTCCGCGCTCACGGCCTCGCGCCCCGGCGAGAAGCGAATCAGCCGGGTGGTGCGGGAATCCTCGCCGGCGTCCGACAGCGGGCTCTGCAGCGCCGCCACCAGATCGCCGCCGGGCAGCTGCGCCAGGCCCTCGAAGCCGCGGTTGGTCTGCCGCTTCAGCAGCGTGCCGGGAAGCGCCTCGATGACGGGGTAGCCGGCGCCCTTCAGGTCGAGCCCCTTCGGTACGTAGCGGGCCAGCACCTCGCCGTCGGCGGCCACGTGGACGAGCGACGGGCCGTACTCGTCGGCCAGCCAGAAGGAGCCGTCCGCTGCGCGCACGACGCCCTCGGTGTCGAGGCCGTTCGGGTCGTACGGGAGCTTCTGCGAGGCGTTGTAGTTGTACGGGGCCTCGTCGCGTGACTCCTGGTTCGGCAGCCCCGTGACGGCCTTGCCGCCGCGCGTGGTGATCGGTATCGAGTCGAGGACCCGTACGCGGTCGCCGGTCACCCGTATCTTCACCAGCGCCGGGTCGAAGCCGGGCACGGGGAAGGTGCGGCGCTTCTCGCCGTCCACCTTGATCTGCCCGTTCGGCCCGCGGTCGGTGACCGTCCAGAACTCGCCCTTCCGGCCGGCCGGGAAGATGTCGCTGCCGATGCCGCCGAGGTCGACACCCCGGTCGTCGGCCACGCTGCCGGGCAGCATCCCGTTGCTGAACCCGGCGAGCGGCACGTCGGGCAGCGTGGCCGCCCCGGTGACGCGCGGCGCGGACGTGCCACTCGCGGGCCCGGCGGCGGCGAAGCCGACGACCCCGGCGACGACGGCGACCGGCAGCGCGAGCGCCAGGGCGCGGGACGGCGTACGGCGAGCGGGCATGCGAGCGACCTCCGGTCAGGGAACGTGGGTGCGCCGCGGGCGGTGGCTGCCCGCGGCGCGCACTCAGGCTGTCGCCTGAGGTCCAACGGGGAGTGATCCGGAGGTGAACGGAGGGTCAACTACGGGCAGCGGAGGCCCTCAGCGAGGCTGTTGCAGGGCGCGTCACCCGCCCGCCACCACCGCCTCCGCCTCGTCCCACTGCGCGGCGGTCGCCAAGTCCGGCTCGTACCGCCGCAGCGGCAGCGACTCCCGCAGCAGCCCGCGCAGCTCCGGCAACCCGCCGCTCACCGCGCCCGCGGCGCGGGCCTGCACCAGGACGTTTCCGTACGCCGCCGCCTCCGCCGGGCCCGCGATCACCGGCAGC
This sequence comes from Streptomyces boninensis, assembly GCF_048572725.1. Taxonomy (NCBI): domain Bacteria; kingdom Bacillati; phylum Actinomycetota; class Actinomycetes; order Kitasatosporales; family Streptomycetaceae; genus Streptomyces; species Streptomyces boninensis. Next base: position 1,139,729 of record NZ_CP183837.1, on the reverse strand, counting down.
TCGCAGGCGTCGGCGGTGAGTTGGCAGAGGAGCTCGTTGCGGACGCCGCCGCCGACCACGTGGACCACCCGCACCGTACGGCCCGCGAGCCGCGAGGCGTCCCGTACCGCACGCCGATGCGCCAGGGCCAGGGAGTCGAGAATGCACCGGACCGTCTCCGCCCGGTCGCGCGGCTCCGGCTGCCCGGTGCGGCGGCAGGCCGCGGCCACCCGGCCCGGCATGCCGCCCGGCGCGATGAACTCCGGGGCGCCCGCGTCGACGACCGACCGCAGCGGCGCGCGGTCCGCCGCGGCCGCCAGCAGCGGGTCGAGCTCCGGGTCGCCCCATTCGCGCAGGCATTCCTGCAGCAGCCACAGGCCCATGATGTTGCGCAGATAGCGCACCGTGCCGTCTACGCCGAGCTCGTTGGTGAAGTTGGCGCGGCGGCTGTCCTCCGTCAGCACGGGCGCGTCCAGCTCCAGACCCGCGAGCGACCACGTGCCGGTGGCGATGTACGCGAAGTCGCCGCCCTCGGCCGGGACCCCCGCCACCGCGGAGGCCGTGTCGTGCGAGCCGACCGCCGTGACCGGCACCGGGCCGCTGAGGCCCGTCTCCGCCAGCACGTCCGCCACCAGCTCGCCCGCCCGCTCGCCGGGCTGCCGCAGCGGCGGAAAGAGTGCGAGATCCACGACCAGCACCTCGGCGACCCGGCCGGACCACGTGCGGGTGCGCGGGTCGATCAGCTGCGTGGTCGACGCGTTGGTGAGTTCCGTGCCCGCCTCGCCCGTCAGCCAGTACGCGATCAGGTCCGGGATCAGCAGCAGCCGGCGGGCGGCGGCGAGCGCGGGCGTGCCCTGCGCCGCCGCCAGCTGGTAGATCGTGTTGAACGGCAGGTGCTGCAGCCCGGTCGCCGCGTACAGCTCGGCGGGGGAGAGGACCGCGGCCACCTTCTCGGACATGCCCTCGGTTCGCGCATCTCGGTAGTGCACCGGATTGCCGATCAGCGCGCCGGAAGCGTCGAGCAGACCGTAGTCCACGGCCCAGGAGTCGATGCCGACCGACGCCACCTGACCGGCCGCCCGCAGCCCGTCCAGGACGCCGCCGTACAGGGCGAGGGCGTCCCAGTGCAGCGTCCCGCCCGCCCGGACGGGCCGGTTGGGGAAGCGGTGCGCCTCCGTGAGCGAGACGGTGCCGTCCCGTACCCGGCCCAGCATCACCCGCCCGCTGCTCGCGCCCAGGTCGACGGCGGCGAAGGCCTGCTCGCTCATCGCAGGAACGCCGCCGCCACCCCGGCATCCACCGGAATGTGCAGCCCCGTCGTGTGGCTCAAGTCGCCGCCCGTCAGCGCGAACACCGCATTCGCCACATGCTCGGGCAGCACCTCCCGCTTGAGCAGCGTCCGCTGCGCGTAGTACGCCCCGAGCTCCGACTCCTCCACCCCGTACACCGCCGCCCGCTTCGCGCCCCAGCCGCCGGCGAAGATGCCGGAGCCGCGGACGACGCCGTCGGGGTTGATGCCGTTGACGCGGATCCCGTGCTCGCCGAGCTCCGCCGCGAGCAGCCGCACCTGGTGCGCCTGGTCGGCCTTCGTCGCCCCGTACGCGATGTTGTTGGGGCCCGCGAAGACGCCGTTCTTGGAGGCGATGTAGACGATGTCGCCGCCCATCTCCTGCGCCGTCAGTACCCGCGCGGCCTCCCGCGAGACGAGGAAGGAGCCGCGGGCCATGATGCCGTGCTGGAGGTCCCAGTCCTTCGACGTGGTCTCCAGCAGCGGCTTGGAGATGGAGATGCCCGCGTTGTTCACCACCAGGTCGACGCCGCCGAAGGCGAGCGCGGCAGCCGCGAAGGCGGCGGCGATCTGGTCCTCCGACGTGACGTCCACGGTGACGGCGGCCGCCTTGTCAGGACCGCCCAGCTCGTCCCCGACCGAAGCCGCCGCGTCGGCGTTGACGTCCGCGACGACCACGCACGCCCCCTCGGCGACGAGCCGCCCCGCGATCGCCTTCCCGATCCCGGAGCCGGCCCCGGTCACCAGCGCCACCCGCGTGGCCAGGGGCTTCGGCGGCGGCATCCGGCGCAGCTTGGCCTCCTCCAGCTCCCAGTACTCGATGCGGAACTTCTCCGCCTCCTCGATCGGCGCGTACGAGGACACCGCCTCGGCGCCCCGCATCACATTGATCGCGTTGACGTAGAACTCGCCCGCCACCCGCGCCGTCTGCTTGTCCTTGCCGAAGCTGAACATGCCGACGCCCGGCACCAGCACGATCGCCGGATCGGCGCCGCGCATGGCGGGGGAGTCCGCCAGCGCATGCCGCTCGTAGTACGCGCGATAGTCCTCCCGGTAGTCCGCGTGCAGCTCCCGGAGCCGCGCGATCGCATCCTCCAAAGAAGCCGTCGGCGGCAGATCCAGGACCAGCGGCCGGACCTTCGTACGCAGAAAGTGGTCCGGGCAGGACGTGCCCAGCGCCGCCAGCCGCGGATGCTCGGCGCGCTCCAGGAAATCCAGTACGGGCCCGCTGTCGGTGAAGTGCCCCACCTGCGCCCGGTCGGTGGATGCCAGCCCGCGGATCACCGGCGCCAGCGCCGCGGCCCGCGCCCGGCGCTCGGCCTCGGGCAGCGGCCCGTAACCCGCCAGCAGCGGCCCGAAGGGCTCGGCCTTGCCGCGCTCGGCCAGGAAGGCCTCGGCGGTGCGGATGATGTGCAGCGAGTTGCGCTCGCACTCCTCGCTCGTGTCGCCCCAGGCGGTGATGCCATGGCCGCCCAAGATGCAGCCGATCGCCTGCGGGTTGGCCGCCTTGACCGCGGCGATGTCGAGGCCGAGCTGGAAGCCGGGCCGCCGCCACGGCACCCACACCACGGTCTCGCCGAAGCACTCGGCGGTCAGCTTCTCGCCGTCGGCGGCGCAGGCCAGCGCGATGCCCGAGTCCGGGTGCAGATGGTCCACATGCGCGGCGTCGACCAGGCCGTGCATGGCCGTGTCGATCGACGGGGCCGCGCCGCCCTTGCCGTGCAGGCAGTAGTCGAAGGCGGCGACCATCTCGTCCTCGCGCTCCACCCCCGGATACACCTCGGTCAGCGCCCGCAGCCGGTCAAGACGCAGCACGGCCAGCCCCTCGGGCTTCAGCGTCCCGAGGTCACCCCCGGAGCCCTTGACCCACATCAGCTCGACGTCGCCGCCCGTCACCGGGTCGGCCGACGTGCCCTTGGCCGAGGCGTTGCCCCCGGCGTAGTTCGTATTACGCGGATCCGCACCCAGCCGGTGCGACCGCTCCAGCAGCTCGTCGTACGCAGCCATCAGGCACCCCACCCCATCTGGTCGCCGCCGACCCGCTCAGCCGCGATCTTCTCGGCCCATCCCGTCCGCCGGTACGCGGCCACCGGATCCGGGTCGAGGCCCATCTCCTGACGCACCTCGGCCAGCAGCGGCCGCACATCTGTGTTGTACGCGTCCATGAGCACCGCGTTCGCGTCCAGCACCTCGCCCGCCGCCTGCGCGGCCGCCAGGGCCTCGCGGTCGACCAACAGCGCCTTTGCCGTCGCCTCCTGGACGTTCATCACCGAGCGGATGATCGCCGGGATCTTCGCCTCGATGTTGTGGCACTGGTCGAGCATGAAGGCCACATCGGGGCCGAGGCCGCCGCCGCGCACCACCTCGTACATGATCCGGAACAGCTGGAACGGATCCGCCGCCCCCACCATCAGGTCATCGTCCGCGTAGAACCGCGAGTTGAAGTCGAAGCCGCCCAGCTTCTTCTCCCGCAGCAGCAGCGCCACGATCATCTCGATGTTCGTCCCCGGCGCATGGTGCCCGGTGTCCACGACCACCTGCGCCTGCTCGCCGAGCCGCAGGCAGTGCGCGTACGCCGTGCCCCAGTCCGGGACGTCCATGGTGTAGAAGGCCGGCTCGAAGAGCTTGTACTCCAGCAGCATCCGCTGCCCGGCGCCGAGCCGCTCGTACACCGTCGAGAGCGCCTCGGCCAGCCGGTCCTGGCGGGCGGCGATGTCGTCCTGGCCCGGGTAGTTGGTGCCGTCGGAGAACCACAGCTTCAGGTCCTTCGACCCGGTCGCGTCCATGATGTCGACGCACTCCAGGAGATGGTCGAGGGCCTTGCGCCGCACCGCCGGGTCCGGGTTGGTGACCGAGCCCAGCTTGTAGGCGTCCTCCTGGAAGACGTTGGCGTTGATGGCGCCGAGGCGCAGGCCGCGCTCCTTTGCGTACGTAGCCAAAGCGGCGTAGTCGTCCACCCGGTCCCATGGGATGTGCAGGGCGACCGTCGGGGCGACGCCGGTCGCGGCGTGCACCTGGGCGGCGTCGTCCAGCTTCTCCCGTGGGGTACGGGGGACGCCCGGCTGCGCGAACACCTTGAAGCGCGTGCCGGAGTTGCCGTAGGCCCAGGACGGGGTCTCGATCGCCTGGGACTTGAGCGCGGCCTTGATCATGCCGGTGCCTCTGCTTTCGGAAATCTGCGGACTTCAGGAGTACTGATGGGTGCCGGGGCCTGCCTGCACGGCTTTGTCGCTGCCGGGCAGCCAAACCTCTGCGGTGGTGTTGGGCGGGATGGTGACCTGCAGGCGGAAGCCGCCTTCGCTGCTCCACTCGGTGGCGACCGGGCCGTGCAGTGTGTCGTAGCGGGCCCGGCAGGAGGTGACGTCGCCGCCCGGGCGCGGGCGGATGACGAGGTGCGTGAAGCCGGGCTTGCCGGGGGAGATGCCGGCGATGTTCTCGTACATCCACTGGCCGACCGAGCCGTACGCATAGTGGTTGAACGAGTTCATGCCGGCGTCCTGGAAGGAGCCGTCCGGCTTGATCGAGTCCCAGCGCTCCCACATCGTGGTCGCGCCCTTCTCGATCTGGTAGCCCCAGCTGGGGAAGGTGCGCTGGTGCAGCAGCCGGTACGCGACGTCCGTATGCCCCGCCTCGGTGAGCACGGGCAGCAGCCGCGGGGCGCCGAGGAAGCCGGTGGACAGGTGCCAGTCCTTGGACTTGATCAGCTCGACGAGCCGGTCGGCGGCGGGCTTCCGGTCGGCGTCGGCCAGGAGGTTCATGGAGAGGGCGAGGACGTAGGCGGTCTGCGTGTCGCCCTTCACCCGGCCGCCCTCGGTGACGTACGCCGCCCGGAAGGCGTCCCGGACCGCGCCGAAGAGCTGCTCGTACGGGCCCGCGTCCTTGCCGAGCGCCTTGGCCGTACGGGCGACGAGGTCGGCGGAGTGCGCGTAATAGGCGGTGCCGATGACGTCCTTCGGGGTCTCGTCCTGGATGTTCAGCCAGTCGCCGTAGCCCTCGGCGGGGCGCAGATAGCCGCTGCTGTGCGCCTTCAGGTAGTCGAGCCACTTCAGCATCGCGTCCCACGACTCCTCGAGCACGCGGGTGTCGCCGTACGCCTGATACAGCGCCCATGGCACGGTCGTACCCGCATCGCCCCAGCCCGCCACGCCCTTGCCGACGCCGATGTACGGGGCCACGTCCGGGAAGGCGCCGTCCTCGGCCTGGTCGTCGCGGAGGTCCACCAGCCACTTGGTGAGGAAGCGGGCGGACTCCATGACGTAACAGGCGGTGGGGGAGAAGACGTTGATGTCGCCGGTCCAGCCGAGGCGTTCGTCGCGGGCCGGGGTGTCGGTGGGGATGGAGAGGAAGTTGCCGCGCTGGCCCCAGGTGATGTTGGAGTGCAGCTGGTTGAGCATGTCGACGTTGGTCTCGAAGTCCAAGGTGAAGGGGGCGTCCGTGTGCAGCACCCGGCCGGTCACCGCGGAGAGCGGGGGCTTGCCCGGGTAGCCCGAGACCTCGACGTAGCGGAAGCCGTGGAAGGTGAAGCGCGGCTCGTAGACCTCCTCGCCCGCGCCCTTCAGCGTGTACGTGTCGGTGGCGCGGGCCGTCCGCAGGTTGGTGGTGTAGACGGTGCCGTCCGGGTTGAGCACCTCGGCGTGCCGGAGGGTGACGGCGGTGCCCTTCTTGCCGCGGACCCGCAGCCGGACCGAACCGACCATGTTCTGGCCGAGGTCGAAGACGAACTTGCCGGGCGACGGTTCGGTGATCTTCTTCGGCTTGAGCTCCTGTACGACCCGTACCGGACCGTCCACCTGCGCCACGGGCTTGGCCTTCACGCCGTCGAGCTGCTCGGCGGGCTGCCAGCCGGAGTCGTCGAAGCCGGGACCGGTCCAGCCCGGGGTCTCGCGGCGGGCGTCGTAGTCCTCGCCCATCAGCAGGTCGCTGGTGAGGATGGGGGAGGCGGCGGCGCGCCAGTCCGGGGCGGAGAGGATCTGCTCGGACGAGCCGTCGGTGTAGGTGACCTCCAGCTGGGCGAGCAGGGCCGGGCGGTCGCCGTACTGGTGCGGGCCGAACATGCCGACGCAGCCCGCGTACCAGCCGGCGCCGAGGGTGACCGCGAGGGCGTTGCCGCCGGAGCGCAGCGCCTCGGTGACGTCGTAGGTCTGGTACTGGACCCGGGTGCGGTAGTCGGTCCAGCCGGGGGCCAGCTCGTCCTTGCCGACGCGCTTGCCGTTGAGGCGGGCCTCGTACACGCCGAGCGCGGTGGCGTACAGCCGGGCCCGCGCGACGCGCTTGCCTGGCAGCCGGAACTCGTGCCGCAGCTGCACGGCGGGGGAGTTGGCGACCGCCACCTCGCCCCAGGGCGCCGCGCCCCACTGCGCCGCTTCCTTGGCCGGCTGCCACGCGCCGTCGTCGAAGCCGGTGCCGGTCCACCCGGCGGCGGGTTCCTTGTCGGTGCTGCGCCACTTGGCGTCGGTCGGCACGGTCGTCGTGCCCGCGGAGGTGGTGAGCTCCAGCAGGCCGAGCAGACCGGCGGGGCCCTCCTTGCCGTTGGTGGCGCTCACAGCGACGACGGACGCGCCCTTGGCGAGGTGCGGGGTGACGTCGACGACCAGGGGGCGGCGCCAGTTCTCCGCGTCGGGCTGGTCGGACGGGGAGTGCGCGACCTGGGTGCCGTTCACGTAGGCGGTGAAGCCGTCGTCGGCGGTGAGGACGAGCCGGGCCCGGGTGACGCCCTCGGGTACGTCGAGGGTGCGCCGGAACCAGCGGGTGGCGGCGGGTGCGCTCTGCGCCGGGTCGCCCTCCGGGAACCAGATCCACGCCGAACCCTTCAGCGACGGGGCCGCGGTGAGCGCCGCCGGACCCGCGATCCACTGCGCCTTCCAGGCGTCGGCGGCGAGCAGGCCGGTCTCCCACCAGGTGGGGGCGGACCAGTTGCTTGCCTTGCCCGTCTCGTCCCAGATCCGGACCTGCCAGTGGTAGCGGGTACGGGACTTGAGCTCAGGTCCCTCGTACGGGACGAGCGCCGAGCGCGCGGAGTCGACCTTGCCGCTGTCCCAGACGTCCGGGTCCGGGAGGCGGTCGGGGGCGGTGGCGACGCGGACCTGGTACGCGCTCTGGCGCAGGCCGTCCCGGTCGGCCGACAGCGGCCAGCTGAGGCGGGGGCGGGGGGTGTCGAGGCCGAGGGGGCGCTGGACGTACTCGACGGTCGGCCGCGTGATGCGCGCGGCCTGCCCGGCGGTGGGGCGGTGCGCGGCCGCGGAGGCGGCCTGGGTGGGGATGAGGGTGGCGGCGAAGGTGGTGGCGCTGGTGGCTAGCAGTTGCCTTCTGCTGAACACGCGCGGCTCCCAACTAACGACTCGTGGGGTATGAATCGTTTCACCGAGGGGACGCTAGAGACGGGCCGCGACCATGTCAAGGGCCGGTGGATGGACTTGGCATCTGGACGAGAAATCGACGCCCCGACCATTGACGCTGCGGAAGTGCGGGGTCTAGCTTCCGTGCAAAGCTTTGAAACCTTTCACCCCACTCATGAACCAGCCCTCTGAGACCTTGGGTACAGCCATGACCCGACCCCCTATTCTGGCCGTACAGGGCCTGAGCAAGTCCTTCGGCGCCGTCCGCGCGCTGACCGACGTGACCCTCGAGCTGCACGCCGGCGAGGCGCACGCCCTGGCCGGCGAGAACGGCGCCGGCAAGTCCACACTGATCAAGACCCTCGCGGGCGTGCACCGCCCGGACACGGGCGAGGTGCGGCTGGACGGCACGGCGGTCGCCTTCGGCGGACCCGCCGATGCCCGCGACGCCGGCATCGCCGTCATCTACCAGGAGCCGACGCTCTTCCCCGACCTGTCCATCGCCGAGAACATCTTCATGGGCCGCCAGCCCCGCCGCTCCCTGCGCCGCATCGACGGCGCGCAGGTGCACGAGGCCACCGCCGCGCTGATGCGCAGGCTCGGCGTCCCGCTCGACCCGGCGCGGCCCGCGCGCGGCCTGTCCATCGCCGACCAGCAGATCGTGGAGATCGCGAAGGCGCTGTCGTTCGACGCCCGGGTGCTGATCATGGACGAGCCGACGGCCGCGCTGACCGGCAGCGAGACGGCCCGGCTGTTCTCCGTGGTCGAGGCGCTGCGCGCCGAGGGCGCGGCGGTGCTGTTCATCTCGCACCGGCTGGAGGAGATCTTCCGGCTTTGCGGCAAGGTGACGACGCTGCGGGACGGGCGCTGGATCGCGACCGACGACGTGGCCGCGCTCACCGAGGACGCCCTCGTGCGGCGCATGGTGGGCCGCGACCTGGATGAGCTCTACCCCAAGCAGGACGCCGAGCTCGGCGAAGTCGCCCTGTCCGTACGCCGCCTGACCCGCGAGGGCGTCTTCCGCGACGTGTCCTTCGACGTCCGGCGCGGCGAGATCGTCGCCCTCGCCGGGCTGGTCGGCGCCGGGCGCAGCGAGGTCGTCCAGGCCGCCTTCGGCGTGGACCGCGCCGACGCGGGCGAGGTGCACGTGAACGGCACCAAGCTGCCCGCCGGTTCACCCACCGCCGCCATGGACGCGGGCGTCGCCCTCGTACCCGAGGACCGGCGGCAGCGCGGCCTGGTCATGGAGCTGTCCATCGAGCGCAACATCGGCCTGACCGGGCTCGGCAGCCTCGGCACCGGCGGCCTCGTCAAGCGCGCCCTGGAGCGCGGCCGGGCCACGGACTGGGCGACCAGGCTGCAGCTGAAGTACGGCAAGCTCTCCGACTCCGTCGAGGTGCTCTCCGGCGGCAACCAGCAGAAGGTCGTGCTCGCCAAGTGGCTGGCCACCGAGCCGTCCGTGCTGATCGTGGACGAGCCGACCCGCGGCATCGACGTCGGCACGAAGGCGGAGGTGCACCGGCTGCTGTCGTCGCTCGCCGCCGAGGGCCTGGCGGTGCTGATGGTCTCCTCCGACCTGCCCGAGGTGCTGGGCATGGCGGACCGCGTGCTGGTGATGCACGAGGGCCGGCTGACGGCCGAGATCCCGCGCGCGGAGGCCACCGAGGAGACGGTGATGACGGCGGCCACAGGCCGTAACAACGGCAAGGAGGCGGCATGAGTATGACCACCCAGGACAGCCGCCCCGCCGCCCCGCAGGCCGACACCTCGGCCCGATCCCTGGTCGATACGGTCTTCCGCGCCCGCGAGCTGTCCATCGGCGGCGCGCTGGTGCTGCTGATCCTCGGCACCTGGATCGCCAACAGCAGCTTCCTCGACGACCAGGGCATCAAGGACCTGCTCCTCAACTCCTCGATCCTGGTGCTGCTCGCCGTCGGCCAGTCGGTCGTCGTCATCACCCGCAACATCGACCTGTCCGTCGGCTCGGTCGTCGGCCTCACCGCCTTCGCCTGCGGCGACTTCGTCAAGAACACCTCGCACAGCGCGCTCACCGTCTGCCTCCTCGGCATCGGCATCGGCGTGCTCTGCGGCCTGATCAGCGGACTTCTGGTGAGCTTCGGCCGAGTGCCCGCGCTGGTCGTGACGCTCGGCATGCTGTACGTCATCCAGGGCTTCGACTACTGGTGGGCGCACGGCGAGCAGATCAACGCCGCCACGCTCCCCGACGGCGTCCTGGACCTCGGCAGCGGCAGCATCCTCGGCATCCCGTATCTGCCGCTGCTCTCCGCGGCCGTGCTCGCCGCCACCGCGTACTACCTGCGCACCTACCGCGGCGGCCGCGAGCTGTACGCGATCGGCTCCAACCCGGAGGCCGCCCGCCTGGCGGGGATCCCGATCCGCCGCCGGGTGCTCGCCGCGTACGCCTTCTCCGGCGCCATCGCGGGCTTCGCGGGCGCGCTGTGGCTGGCCCGCTTCGGCACGGTCGTCGCCGACGCCGCCAACGGCTGGGAGCTGACCGTCGTTTCCGCCGTCGTGGTCGGCGGCGTCGCCATCACCGGCGGTACGGGCTCGGTGTGGGGCGCGGCGCTGGGCGCGCTGCTGCTCACCACCATCGGCAGCGCGCTCGTGGTGCTGAAGGTGTCGTCCTTCTGGCAGCAGGCGATCACCGGCGTGCTGCTCCTCGCCGCCATCACCACCGACCGCATCGTCCAGCAGCGCACCACCAGCGCCCTGCGGAAGAGGAGCCGGGCATGAGCAAGTACCTGCGCTGGGACACGGCCGTCGGCATCCTGCTGATCGCCGTCTTCCTCACCGGCTCCGGCACCACCGACGGCTTCGCCGACACGGGCAACCTGTCCTCCGCGCTCAACGACACCGCCGAGATCGCGCTGATCGCGCTGCCGATGACGCTGCTGGTGGTGGCCGGGCAGGTGGACCTGTCGGTCGCCTCGATGCTGGGGCTTTCGTCGGCCCTCGCCGGCAGCCTGTGGGACGCGGGCTGGACCTTCGAGCTGATCGTGCCCGTGTGCCTGCTCGTCGGCGTGCTCGGCGGGCTGCTGAACGGCTGGCTGGTCACCCGGATCGGGCTGCCGCCGCTCGCGGTCACCATCGGCACCCTCACCCTCTACCGCGGCCTCGCCTCGGTCGTCCTCGGCGACAAGGCGGTCGCCGACTTCCCCGAGGCGTACGGGAAGTGGGCCGCGTCCACCGAGACGGTGCCGGGCACCTTCGTCCCGTATCCGATCGCGCTCTTCATCGTCCTCGCCGTCATCGCCGCGGTGCTGCTGCACTCCACCGGCTTCGGGCGGTCGCTGTACGCGATCGGGGCGCAGGAGGACGCCGCGCACTTCGCCGGGATCCGGGTCAAGCGGATCAAGCTCGCGCTCTTCGCCGTCTCCGGGCTGGTCGCCTCCTTCGCCGGGATCGTCTACACCCTGCGCTACGGCAGCGCACGCGCCGACAACGGCTTCGGCCTGGAGCTGACCGTCATCGCGTCGGTCCTGCTCGGCGGCGTCGACTTCAACGGCGGCAAGGGCACGCTCGGCGGCGCCGTCGCCGGTGTGCTGCTCATCGGCCTGCTGAACAACCTCCTCACGCTCAACGACATCTCCAACGAGATCCAGGTCATCGTCACCGGCCTGCTGCTGATCATCTCCGTCCTCACCCCGCGCGTCATCGCCGTGCTCACCGAGCGCCGCCAGCGACGCCTCGCGGCCGCGCCCTGACCCCGTAGCAGAACCTCATCGACCCGGAAGGCACCCTCGCCATGTACCTCAAGAGCCGCACCCTCGCCGCGACCGCCGCGGTCTGCGCCCTGGCGCTGGCCGGGGCCGGCTGTTCCGGCACCACCAAGGACGACGCCAAGGACGACGCGAAGAAGGAGGCCGCGGGTGAGAAGGCGAACCCGGACGCGCCGCTGAAGAAGGGCCTGAAGCTGGCCTTCCTGCCCAAGCAGATCAACAACCCGTACGAGCAGATCGTCGACAAGGCCGGGATCGCCGCGAGCAAGGAGTTCGACGGCCAGGCCAAGGAGGTCGGCCCCTCCGACGCCAAGGCGTCGTCGCAGGTCAGCTACATCAACACGCTGATCCAGCAGAAGCAGGACGCGATCCTCATCGCCGCCAACGACCCGAACGCGGTCTGCGGCCCGCTCAAGACCGCGATGAAGCAGGACATCAAGGTCGTCGCGTACGACTCCGACACGGCCAAGGACTGCCGCCAGCTCTTCATCAACCAGGCCAGCTCCGAGGAGATCGGCCGCTCCCAGGTCCAGCGCATCGCCAAGCAGCTGGACTACAAGGGGCAGATCGCGGTCCTGTCCGCCACCCAGAACGCGACGAACCAGAACACCTGGATCAAGTTCATGAAGGACGAGCTGAAGGACCCGAAGTACAAGGACATGAAGCTGGTCAAGGTCGCCTACGGCGATGACGACGACCAGAAGTCCTTCCAGGAGACGCAGGGCCTGCTGAAGGCGTATCCGAAGCTGAAGGGCATCATCTCGCCGACCACGGTGGGCATCGCCGCCGCGGCCCGCTACATCAGCTCGTCCTCGTACAAGGGCAAGGTCGTCCTGAACGGGCTCGGCACGCCGAACCAGATGCGGAAGTTCATCAAGGACGGCACGGTCGAGGAGTTCTCGCTCTGGGACCCGAAGAAGCTCGGCTATCTCGGCGCCTACGCGGCCGCCGCGCTGGCGTCCGGGCAGATCACCGGCGCCGAGGGGGAGAAGTTCAAGGCGGGCGAGCTCGGCGAGCGCACTATCGGCAAGGACGGCGAGGTCATCCTCGGCCCGCCGACGGTCTTCGACAAGAAGAACATCGACGACTTCGACTTCTAAAAGGAGGGCGGCTCCGTGCAGCGCGTCTGCTTCCTGCTGAAGGTCCGCCAGGACCGGCTCGCCGAGTACCGAGAGCGGCACGCCGCCGTGTGGCCCGGGATGCTGGACGCGCTCACGGCGGCCGGCTGGCGCAACTACTCGCTCTTCCTGCGACCCGACGGGCTGCTCGTCGGCTACCTGGAGACCGACGACTTCGCCGCCGCGCAGGCCGCGATGGCGGCCACCGACGTCAACACCAGGTGGCAGGCCGACATGGCGCCGTTCTTCGAGCGGCTGGACGGCGCCGGGCCCGACGAGGCGATGCTGCCGCTGGAGGAGGTCTTCCACCTGGATTAGGAGATCCGGTAAGGCGCCTTAGAGTGGGCGGCACAACGGGCGAAGGGAATGCAGTCGTGGCGCGCATGGTGGGCATCAAGGACGTGGCGCGACAGGCCGGGGTCTCCGTCGGCACGGTCTCGAATGTCATCAACCGCCCGGAGACGGTGGCCGAGGCCACCAGGGACCGCGTGCAGGCGGTGATCGACCGGCTCGGGTACGTACGCAGCGAATCGGCCCGCCAGCTGCGGGCGGGCCGCAGCCGCATCATCGCGCTGCTGGTCCTGGACATGGCGAACCCGTTCTTCGTGGACGTCGCCACCGGCGCCGAGCGCGCCGCCAGGGACGCCGGCCTCGGCGTGATGCTGTGCAACAGCGCGCAGAGCGCGCAGGAGGAGGCCGCGTACCTCGAGCTCTTCGTGGAGCAGCGCGTGCGCGGGGTGCTGGTGACCCCGGCCGACGACTCCGGCGGCACCGTCGCGTCCTTCGCGCGGCACGGCATCCCGTACGTCTTCGTGGACCGCACCGTCGCCTCCGCCGACGCCTGCTCGGTGTCGGTGGACGACGTCGCGGGCGGCGCGCTCGCCGTGCGGCATCTTCTGGAGGGCGGCCACGAGAGCGTCGTGTACGTGAGCGGGCCGATGCACCTCCCGCAGTGCCAGGACCGGCGTACGGGCGCGCTGAACGCGCTGAAGGAGGGCGGGCTCGACGAGCGGGCGCTGCTGCAGATCGAGTGCGACCGCCTCGACGTGGCCGCGGGCCGGGACGCGGGCGAGCGGCTGCTCGGCATGTCGCCGCGGCCCACGGCGGTGTTCTGCGCCAACGACCTGCTCGCGCTCGGCATGCTGCAGACGCTGTACGCGGCCGGGGTCGATGTCCCGGGCGACATGGCGCTGGTCGGCTACGACGACATCGAGTTCGCGGCGGCGGCCGCGGTGCCGCTGACCTCGGTCCGCCAGCCCGCGTACCGGATGGGCCGCGCGGCCGCCGACCTGCTCATCGAGGAGACCGGCGACGACGCGGCCGCCCACGAGCACCAGCGGATCGTGCTGCAGCCGGAGCTGGTGGTGCGCAGGTCGAGCCTGACGCAGCGCTGAGCGGTACTGCTTACCGCCTTACCGCCTTACCGCGTTACGCCTTGCGCCCGAGCCCGCCGTACGCGTCCACCCGCTGCGGCGTGCCGACCTGCGTCGCCTCCGGGCGCCACTCGGTCACCATCACCACGCCCGGGTCCACCAGCTCCAGGCCCTCGTGGAAGCCGGCGATCTGCTCGGGGCTGCGGACGTAGTACGGGATGGCGCCGCTGGAGTTGTACTGGTCCTGCGCCTCGATCATCTCCGGCGAGGTGGCGGAGCCGTCGTAGTGCAGCAGATAGCTGCCCGGCGGGAGCGGCGCCATGAGGCTGCGGATGAGGGCGCGGGCCTCCTCGTAGTCCTCGACGTGCCCGAGGACGCCCATCATGATCAGGGCCACCGGCTGACCGAAGTCGAGGGTCTTCGCGGCTTCGGCGACGATCGCGTCCGGGTCGCGCAGGTCCGCGTCGATGTACGCGGTCTTGCCCTCCGGCGTGGAGGTCAGCAGGGCGCGGGCGTGGGCGAGCACCAGCGGGTCGTTGTCGACGTACACGATGCGGGCGTCGGGGGCGACGCCCTGGGCGATCTCGTGCGTGTTGTCGGCGGTGGGCAGGCCGGTGCCGACGTCGAGGAACTGGCGTATCCCCGCCTCTCCGGCGAGGTGCCGCACGGCCCGGATGAGCAGCTGGCGGGAGGTGCGCGCCACGTCCACGAGACCCGGCCAGGAGGCGGCGATCTGGTCGGCGATCTCCCGGTCGGCCTCGTAGTTGTCCTTGCCGCCGAGCCAGTAGTTCCAGAACCGTGCCGAGTGCGGCACGGAGGGGTCAATGTCTGTCATGCCGGCGCTCCCAGGTGGACGGTGGACCTTGTTCTGCCAACGATCAAGCTACCTCAGGCAGTTGGGGACTGTCGCCGGTGCCCGCATGTACTCTGAACATGTCAGAGGGGAGACGTACGTGCTGGAAGCGGCGTTGGTGGCACTTGCGGCCACGTGCGGCCGAGCGGTGGTGGCCGCGGCGGGGACCGATCTGTGGGAGGGGTTCAGGGACCGGCTCGCGGGCCTCATGGGGCGCGGCGACGAGCGGCACACCGATGTGGTGCTGCGGCGCCTGGACGACACCGCGCAGGCGCTGGAGTCGGGCGACGACTCCGACGACGCCGAGCGGGTGCGGCAGGAGGCCTCCTGGCAGGCGCGCTTCACCGACCTGCTGGAGGAGCTCTCCGAGGCCGAGCGGCAGCAGCTCGCCGCCCGGCTGCGCGAGCTGGTCGCCGAGGAGGCGCCCGCCGCGGCACCGGGCGGCGTGCAGGCCGGCGAGGGTGGCCTTGCCGTCGGCGGCGATGTCGAGGTGCGCGCCGACCGGGGCTCCGTGGCCGCCACGCAGATTCAGGGGGATGTGCAGATCGGCTCCCCTCAGCCGCCGGAGCGGGCCCAGGGCTGACCGCACCCGGCGTACCGGAGCGCGGGCCCGGTGGCCCGGGTGGCCCGGAGAGCCCGAGATCCACTCCTGCCGGGAGCGCCGGGAGCGACGTGCGCGCCGACCGCGGCAGCCAGGCCTTCGGCCGCGTCGGCACCGTGAACGTCTACGGGGACCAGGGCCAGGGCGCCGCCGTGTGGCCGCTGCGGCTCGGCACCATCCCGCGGCAGGCCGACAGCTTCCAGCACCGGCAGGCCGTCGACAGCCTCGACGCCGCCGTCCGCGGCGGCGGCACGGCGGTGCTCAGCCAGGTGCAGGTGCTCTCCGGCGCCGGCGGCGTCGGCAAGACCCAGCTGGCCGCGCACTACGCCCGCCGGCAGGACGCGGACGGCGACACCGCTCTGCGCTTATGGGTCACCGCGGACAGCCGGGACGCGATCGTCTCCGCGTACGCGCACGCCTGCCGGCGGATCACCGGCGCCGACCCGGGCGCCGACCCGCGGCAGGCCGGCGCGGACTTCGTGGACTGGCTGGCGACCACGGACAAGCGCTGGCTGATCGTCCTGGACGACCTGGCCGACCCAGCCGATCTGTACGGGCTGTGGCCGCCGCGGCGCGACGACGGGCACGGCCGCGTCGTCGTCACCACCCGGCGCCGGGACGCGTCGCTGCGCGGGAGCGGGCGGCTGCAGGTGCAGGTGGGCCTGTTCACCGTCGAGGAGTCCGTCGCGTATCTGGCCCGTACGCTGGCGGCGCACGGCCGCGAGGACGACCCGGCCGAGCTGCACGGCCTCGCCGAGGACCTGGGGTGCCTGCCGCTGGCGCTGGCGCAGGCCGCGGTGTTCATCGTCGACCGCGACCTGGACTGCGCCAACTACCGGCGCCGGCTGGCCGACCGGCGCCGTACCCTCGCCCAGAACTTCCCGGCCGACGCCCGCGCCGACGACTATCGCGCCACCGTCGCCGCCACCTGGTCGCTCTCCATCGAACTCGCCGACCAGCTGGCCCCGGCCGGGCTCGCCCGCCCCATGCTCCAGCTGGTCTCGGTGCTCAGCGCGCACGGCATCCCCGAGCGGGTGCTCGCCGGGCCCCCGGCCCTCGGCTACCTCGCGGAGCGGCGCACCGGCGGGCCGCTCGGTCCCGTCACCGAGGACGACGCCCACGACGCGCTGCGCTGCCTGCACCGGCTCAGCCTCGTCGACCTGCCGGCGGCGGGCGTCGTCGTGCACGGCCTCATCCAGCACGCGGCCCGCGAGCAGCTCGACGAGCCCGCCCTCGCCGAGGCCGTACGTATCGCCGCGGAAGCCCTCCTGGACGCCTGGGCGCAGCCGCAGGACGCCGACGGCGAGAGCGTCCTGCGCGCCAACTCCGACGCGCTGCACGCCCACGCCGGGCCCCGGATCTGGGCCGATGGCGCCCACGCCGTGCTCGTGGAGGCCAACCGGAGCCTGGTACGGGCGAAGCTGCTGGTCTCGGCGATCACCCGGGCGGAGGCCGATCGCGCCGAGGCCGAAGCCACCGCCGGGGCGGGCAGCCGGGTCAGCGCCGCCGCCCGGATGCACCTGGCGGCGCTGCGGGTCGACGCGGGATCGGTGCTGCGGGGCCGTACGGAGCTGGAGGAGCTGCTGGCGGAGCAGTCGACGGCGCTCGGCGCCGACGACCCGCTGGTGCTGGACATCCGTGAGGAGATCGTCCAACTGCAGGGCCGCAGCGGTGACGTGGCCGGGGCCGTGGGCGCCGCCGAGGACCTGCTGGGGGACCGGCTGCGGGTGCAGGGCGCGGCGGACGAGCGGACGGTGCGCAGCTGGTTGCGCTTCGCCGTGTTCCTCGCCGGTATGGGGGACTTCGAGGGCGCGCTGGACTGCGGCCGGGACATCCACGCGGTGCGCACCCGCAGCCTGGGCCCTCATCACCCCCTCACGGTCGCCGTACGGCAGCGGATGGCCCACTGGCTCGGCGAGTCGGGCGACCGGGAAGGCCAGCGGGCGGAGTTGGAGGCCCTCCATTCGGAACGGGCCGAGGCGCTCGGCCCCGAGAACCCGGAGACCATCGTGGCGCAGGCGCGACTCGCCCGCTGGTGGGCGATCCATGGGGAGCTCGAGGAGGCCCTGCCCCGCCTCGAGGAGCTGCTGGCCGTGCAGACGCGTACGCTCGGCGACGGCCACGCTGACGTCGCGGCCACCGGCCGGCTGATCGCCGCGACCCGGGGCGAGAGCTCCACCGAGCCGCCCGCCTCGTCACCCTCGCAGGACCTCGACACCCTGGAACGGCTCCTGGCCGAGCAGCAGCGGGATCTCGGCGACGACCACAGCGACACCCTCACGACCCGGCTGCGCATCGCCAACCAGCGGGGCGTCCTGGGCGACTTCGAGCGCGCCCTCGCCGAATGCCGGAGCCTGCTCGCCGACCGCGTCCGCCTGCAGGGCACCGACCACCGCGACACGCTCGCGGTCCGCGGCGCCGTCGTCGAACTGCTGCACGGCAGCGGCGAGAAGAAGGCGGCGCTCGCGGCTCTGGAGGAGCTGGTCGACGACCACATGCGGATCGTCGGCCCTGCGGGCCCGGCCACTCTCGCCGCGCTCGGCCGCCTCGCCCACCTGCGCAGCAACGCGCGCGACAAGGACGGGGCAGTCGCCGCCCTGCAGCGGATCGCCGCCGAGCGCAGCGGCGCGCTCGGCGCGGACCATCTCGCCACCCTCGCCGCCCGCACCCGGCTGGCCCGCTTCCGGGCCGAGATGGGCGACCGGCACCGCGCCCTGACGGAGTTCCGGGCGCTGCTCGACGACCGCGCTCGCGTGCAGGGCCCTGGGCACCGCGACACCCTCGCCGTCTTCGAGGAGGTCGCGGCGCTGGTGGGCTCCCTGCAGGACTGGACCGCGGGCGTCGCCGCCGCCCGCGCGCTGCACGAGGCGCAGACCGAGGCGTACGGCCCGGACGCGGAGGGGGTCCTGGCCACCGGCGAGCGCATAGCGGACTGGCAGGCAAGGGCGGGCACCAGGGCGGCCGACTTCCAGTCGCTCATGGACCAGCTCGCCGACGTCACCAGCAGGTTGGGCGCAGACCACCCGGACACCTTCCCGCTCCGCACCGAACTCGCACTGCTGCGCCGCAGGTCCCGCAACCGCCCCGTCCGGGCCCGCGCTCTTGCCGAGCTGGAGGCGCTGCTCGCCGACCAGGAGCGCGCGCTGGGCCCCGTACACCCGGACGTGCTCAGGACCAGGGAGACGGTCGGCACCTGGCGCCGGCGGAAGGGTGACCTGGCGGGTGCCCTGGACGTCGCCGAGCGGCAGTACGAGGTGCAGCGCGACGCCTTCGGCGCGGCGGACGCAGGCACCCTCAGGGCGCGTCTGAGCGTCTTCCAGCTGCACCTGCTCACCGGCGCGACGATGACGTTGGACGACTGCACCGCCCTTGTCGACGACACCCGCCGGGCCCTCGGGCCCGACCACCACCTCACCTTCGCGGCCCGTCAGGAACGCGCCGAATGGCGCGGCGGATCGGGCGACGCGCGCGGCGCCGTCGCCGACGCCGAGCAGCTGATCGAGGACCGGATCAGGGCCGAGGGTGAGACGTCCCCCGGCGTCCGCTTCGCCCGCAAGACGGCCGCGCACTGGCACGAGGAGCTGGGACAGCTGCTCCAGGCGCTCCGCCACCGCGAGCAGCACCTGCGCGCCTGCCGTGCCGCCCTGGGCGTGGAGCATCCGAACACCTACCGCTCCATGGGCGCCCGCAACCGGATCGACGAGCGGGTCTCCCGCGAGGGCCCGCGGGTCGCGCCGAATCCCCGGCCGCACCGGCTGCGGTGGCGGGACTCGGGCGGCGCCGAGCAGGAGTTCGCCGTCGAGTCGCGCGAGCAGGCGGAGGAGATGGCGGAGTGGGCGCGCCGGGGCGGCGGCACCGCCATCGAGATAGTCCCCGAGCCGCGCCCGGAGTGACCCCGCGGGCGGTCACCGGTCAGGCTATGGCCGGCAGTTGAGCCTTCTCGTCGGCCAGCAGCTCCCGGAGCTCGCGGACCGCCGTCCGCCCGGCCCGGTTCGCGCCGATGGTGCTGGCGGACGGCCCGTAACCGACGAGGTGGATGCGCGGATCGCGCATCGCCCTGGTGCCCTCGACGCGTACGCCGCCGCCCGGCTCGCGCAGCCGCAGCGGGGCGAGGTGGTCGATGGCGGCGCGGAAGCCGGTGGCCCACAGGATCATGTCGGCCTCGACGACGCTGCCGTCCGCCCAGGCGGCGCCCGTCGGGGTGATCCGCTCGAACATCGGCAGCCGGTCGAAGACGCCACGCTCGCGGGCGCGGCGGACGTCATCGGTGACGGCGAGGCCGGTCTCGGCGACCACGCTCTTGGGCGGCAGCCCCTGCCGGACCCGCTCGGTGACGCGGGCGATCACCTCGCGGCCCCAGTCCTCGTTGAACTCGCCGTCGCGCCATACGGGCGGGCGTCGGGTGACCCACGTGGTCTCCGCGGCCACCTCGGCGATCTCCAGCAGGTGCTGGGTGCCCGAGGCGCCGCCGCCGACGACGATCACGCGCTGCCCGGCGAAGTCGTCCGGGCCGTTGTACTGGGCGGTGTGCAGCTGGCGGCCGCGGAAGGTCTCCTGGCCGGGGTAGCGGGGCCAGAAGGGGCGGTCCCAGGTGCCGGTGGCGTTGATCAGCGTCCGGGTGGTCCACGTGCCCGCCGACGACTCGACGACGAGGCGCCCGTCATCCCCCTCCCGTACGGCCGTCACGTCGACGGGCCGCAGCACCGGGAGGTCGAAGGCGCGCTCGTACGCCCCGAAGTACTCGCCCACCACCTCCGCCGCGGGCCGCGTCGTGTCCCCCTCCTCCAGCCGCATCCCGGGCAGGTCGTGCACCCGGTGCGCCTTGCCGTACGTCAGCGTCGGCCAGCGGAACTGCCAGGCGCCGCCGGAGCCCGGGGAGTGGTCCAGGACGACGAAGTCGAGACCCGCCCTGCGCAGGAAGTACGCCGCCGAGAGCCCGGCCTGACCTGCTCCGATGACGACCGTGTCGACCTCGCGTCCGCTGTAGTTCATGTTTCTACCAACCGCGCGCGGCGGGAAAATCATCCCGTGCCCGCCGCGCGGCCGTTCACGGCCGGGACGCCGGCCAGGGGCGAGGCGGGGATGGTGGCGAGCAGCCCGCGCCGCGCCAGCTCGGGGGTGACGCCCTCGCCGAACCAGTACGCCTCCTCCAGGTGCGGATAGCCGGAGAGGACGAAGTGCTCGATGCCGAGCGCCCGGTACTCCTCGATCCGGTCGGCGATCTCGCCGTGGCTGCCGACGAGCGCCGTGCCTGCCCCGCCCCGTACGAGCCCGATCCCGGCCCACAGATTGGGCGCGATCTCCAGCTTGTCGCGGGACCGGGAGCCGCCGTGCAGCGCGAGCATCCGCTGCTGCCCGACCGACTCGCTCTTGCCGAGGGCCTGCTGCGCGGCGGCGACCGTGTCCTCGTCGAGGTCGTCGAGCAGCCGGTCCGCGACCGCCCACGCCTCCTTCGCGGAGTCCCGCGCGATGACGTGCAGCCGGATGCCGAAGCGGACGGTGCGGCCCTCGGCCTCGGCGAGGCCGCGGATCCAGTCGATCTTCTGCTTGACCTGCTCCGGCGGCTCGCCCCAGGTCAGATAGACGTCGGTGTTACGGGCCGCCACCGGGCCCGCCGCCTGCGACGAGCCGCCGAAGAAGATCTCCGGCAGCGGGTCGGGCGGCAGTGCGACGAGGCCGCCGTCGATCCGGTAGTGCCCGCCGTGGAAGTCGAACGGCTTGCCGCCCCACACGCCCCGTACGACCTGCAGGAATTCGTCCGTGCGGGCATACCGCTGGTCGTGGTCCAGGTGGTCGCCGAAGCGGCGCTGCTCGGTGGCGTCGCCGCCGGTGACGACGTTCAGCAGCAGCCGGCCGCGGCTGATCCGCTGGAAGGTGGCCGCCATCTGGGCGGCGAGGACGGGGGAGACGACGCCGGGCCGGAAGGCGACCAGGAACTTCAGCCGCTCGGTGTGCTGGGTGAGCGCGAGGGTGGTCAGCCAGGCGTCCTCGCACCAGGTGCCGGTCGGGGTCAGGACGGCCTCGAAGCCGAGCCGCTCGGCGGCCTTCGCGATCTGCGCGAGGTACTCGACGTCCGGGGCGCGGACCCCGGAGACGGGCGCCAGGCGGTCCCGCCGCACCCCGCCGTCGATGAAGGCGTGCCGGTCGACGAGCCCGCGGCCGTCGCCGCCGGTCGGCAGGAACCAGTGCAGGCGGATGGGGGAGGCGGACATCAGTTGCCCTTTCCGTAGGTGCGCGGCTTGGTGTCGTACGGAGGCAGGCCCGCGTTGTAGCGGAGCGCGGTGCCCGCGAGCGCGCCGACGGCGATGCCGAGCGCGACTCGCCGGAGCGAGGTGACCATGGCGTCGGGCAGCGAGCCGTCGCTGATCAGGTCCCCGGCGACGCTCGCGATGGTGCAGGGCTCCATTCCGGGAGGCGCGCGGGAGCGCCGCCGGGCAGCGGGGGCGTAAGGAAAAAGGGGGAGGCGAGCGTCAGCTGGTGCGGCGACAGCCGGCGGAGGCCACTCGCAGCAGATCAATGTGACCGCGCGTAGTGAGCAGGGCTGACGTAGGCATGTCCTGGAACGTAGCGATGCGGTCGGAGCCGGGTCAACGGCGTCTCGGGTGCCGGACGTTCATTGCGCACATGTTGCGGCGGTACGAACCGGTTGGACACTGGGGGCATGACCGACGCCTTCACCACCCGCACCCTGGACATCACCACCGGCTCCGGGGAGACCGTCACCGACCTCACCGCGGAGGTCGAGGGCTTCCTGCGCACCGCCGCGCGCGGCCGCGACGGGCTGCTGAACGTCTTCGTGCCGCACGCCACAGCCGGCGTCGCCGTGATCGAGACGGGCGCGGGCAGCGACAAGGACCTCCTCGCCGCGCTGCACGACCTGCTCCCCGCCGACGACCGCTGGGCGCACCGCCACGGCAGCCCCGGCCACGGCCGCGACCACGTCCTCCCGGCCTTCGTTCCGCCGCACGCCACGCTCCCGGTGATCGAGGGCCGGCTGGCGCTGGGCACCTGGCAGTCCGTATGCCTGGTAGACACGAACAGGGACAACCCGAACCGGCAGGTCAGGCTGTCTTTCCTGGGCTGAGGCCGGATATCTGCCGCAGCTGGTCCGGACGTGCTAGGGTTGTCGTCTGTTGCAGTTGTGGTTCCCGAAACTTTGAGTGCCCGGACGGCTGTATGTCGTCGGGCACTTTTGTATTACCGGTCCTTATCCGGGCGGGGTTCATCGTGGCAACGCTAGGGGTCCACACGGTGTGGGCCCGCGGGCACTGCCCCAAGGAGATCGATTATGGCTACCGGCACCGTCAAGTGGTTCAACTCGGAAAAGGGCTTCGGCTTCATCGAGCAGGACGGCGGCGGCCCCGACGTCTTCGCCCACTACTCGAACATCAACGCCCAGGGCTTCCGTGAGCTCCAGGAGGGCCAGAAGGTGAACTTCGACGTCACGCAGGGCCAGAAGGGCCCGCAGGCGGAGAACATCACCCCCGCCTGACGTTCACGCGTCCAGCACGCAGACTGGGGCCCCACCGTTTCGTACGGTGGGGCCCCAGTCCGCGTTCCGGTCCGCGCACTCAGCGGCGCGGGCGCTCCAGGGTGATGAGCAGGCCGCCGACCGCCCCCGGGCCTATCCGGCCCTTGACGTCGGCGGACGTGATCGCCTTGAGGGCCCAGCCGTCCTCGGCATGCTTGTTCAGCACCTTCTCCAGCTTGTCGCTGTCCAGTGCGTCGCCGACCAGGGACTCGCGGAAGGTGACGACCTTGTACTCGAGTGTGCTGGGGGTGCTCATGGCTGGCCTTCCCGTGGATGGACTGGCTGACGGAGCCGGAGGCCCTTCACATAACCTGGCTCTGTCCGGACCGGCAGAATAGGCGCAGGTGACGTATGGAGACCAGGCTCGAGCCCAGCGCGCGCCCGGCACCGAGGGCGAGGCGGCGTGGATAAGGTCGCGCTCACGGCCGCCGGTCTCTACGTCATCGTGCTGCTCCGCGCCGGGGGCACCTTCGCCGTCGGCTGGCTTGCGGGCGCCGGCGCCCGCCGCAGCAAGTACGCCGAGCGGATCTCCGCGTCCAAGCTGCAGCGCGTGGAGTCCGCCATCCAGCGCTGGGGCGCCCCCGTCGTCGCCGTCTCCTTCCTGACGGTCGGCTTCCAGACCGCCGCCAACTTCCTGGCCGGCACGATGCGCATGCCACTGCGCCGCTATCTCCCCGCGCTCTTCATCGGGGGAGCGGCCTGGGCGGTGATCTACGCGACCGCGGGGATCGGGGTGCTGCAGCTGCTGGGGCGGCTGTTCTCCGAGCATGCGGGGCTGGGGGTGGCCGGGGTCGCGGCGCTGGTGCTGGTGGTGGGCGGCGTGGTGGTGGTTCGGCGCCGTAACGCCGCGCGGGCTGCCGAGCGCGAGGGTGCCGACCGCGATGGCACCGACCGCGATGGCGCCGACCGCGAGGCCGTGGCGCCCGCCGACGAGACCTGAGGGCCGCCGCCGATCAAGGCTGCGGCCTTATTGCGTACCATGTGCAAGTGCCCGATTACCGCATCAGAACAGCCGTCCCCGGCGACCTCGACGCCGCCCGCGCCGTCATGCTCGACACCGTCTACCGCGACTTCGGCACCGGCTACGTACCGCGCTGGCACCGCGACATCATCGACCTCGAGGGCGCGTATCTGCGGGACCCCCGCCACACGCTGCTGATCGCCGAGGACGAGCGCGACGGCTCGGTCGTCGCCACCGCCGCGCTCGACTCCCGCGGCCCCGCGCACCCGCCGAACCCGCTCTGGGTCGCCGAGCGGTTCCCCTCGGGCGAGACGGCGCAGCTGCGGCGGGTGTACGTGCGCGCCGAGCACCGGCGGCGCGGCCTCGCCGGGCGGCTGGTGGCGGAGCTGCTCGACTTCGCCGCGGTGGCGGGCGGCTATCGGTCCGTGTATCTGCACACCGACCCCGGGGTGCTCGGCGCCGAGCCCTTCTGGCGCTCGCTCGGCAAGGTGGTGTGCGACGAGCGCGAGGAGGCCGCGGGGGCGCGGGTGGTGCACTTCGAGGTGCCGTTCTCTAAATGAAAACGATTGTCGTGTAGTCTCGTGCCCGCGACCACCCGCCCCGCCCGCAAGACCCCCTGAAGATCGAGGACCATGCGCTCCGTCCCCCGCCGCAGCCTCCTGGCCGGCCTCCTCATAGCCCCGCTGCTGACCAGCTGTTTCGCCGGGAGTAACGACTCGTCGTCCAGCGACGGTGCCGGCGGTGACCGGCTCAAGGTGGCCCTCGCCTTCCCGCCCGCCGAGGGCTTCTCCCCGTACGGCGCCGACGCCACGCTGCTCAGCCGCCTCGGCGTCACCGAGGGCCTGACGAAGCTGGACGCCAACGGGGCCGCGGCGCCCGCGCTCGCCGACTCCTGGCAGCGCAAGGGGGAGCGGGGGTGGCTGTTCACGCTCCGCGAGGCCGAGTTCCAGGACGGCGGCAAGGTCACTCCGGCCGCGGTGGCCGCCGCCCTCAAGCGCGCGGGCGAGGCGCAGCCGGTGACGGCCGCGCTGTCGGGCGTCAGCCTGCAGGCCAAGCCCGCGGGCGACCGACAGGTCCTGATCACCACCGAGGACCCGGACCCGGCGCTCCCGCTGCGGCTGTCCAGCCCCGGCCTTGCCATCCTCTCCGGCAAGGCGTACGCGAAGGGCGGCAAGGTCAGCCCGGTCGGCACGGCCACGGGCCCGTTCGAGCTCACCAAGACCACCGGCGCCACCGCGGCGACCCTGGACCGCTTCGACGACTACTGGGGCGGCCGCGCCCAGGCCGCCGGGATCGACGCACGGTTCATCGCCGACGGCGCCGCCCGTACGAACGCGCTGCGCACGGACGAGGTCGACATCGCCGAGGCGATCCCGGTCTCGCAGGCGTCCTCGCTCGACAAGGGCGGCCGCAAGGAGACCGCGACCGCGCGCACCACGGGCCTGCAGCTGAACACCGAGAAGGGCGCCTTCAAGGATCCAGGGCTGCGCGCCGCCGCCCGCGAGGCGGTCGACACCTCGGCGCTCGCCAAGGACGTGTACGAGGGCCACGCCGACCCGGGGCAGGGCATCTTCGGTCCCGCGCTGACCTGGGCCGCCGACAAGCGGGTCAAGCCCGAGGGGCGGGCGAAGGCGGCCGACCCGGACGGCGCGGCCATCACCATCGGCACGTACGACAACCGCCCCGAGCTGCCCGAGGTCGCGCAGGTGCTCAAGGGGCAGCTGGAGAAGGCCGGCTTCAAGGTGAAGATCGAAGTGCGCGAGTCGTCGCGGATCGAGCCGGACGCCCTCGACGGAAAGTTCGACGCCTTCGTCGGCGCCCGCAACACCATGCTCGACACCGGCGACGCCGTCTCCGTCCTGGCCAGCGACTACTCCTGCAAGGGCAGCTACAACCTCTCCCTGCTCTGCGACGACAAGGCCGACGCGGCGGTGAAGAAGGCCGAGAACACCGCCGACACTGCCAAGCGCCAGGACGCCACGATGGCCGCCGAGGCGGCGATCCTGCGCACCGACGCCGTCGTGCCGCTGGTCCACCAGCGCATCATCACCGGCGTCGGCCCGGATGTCCGCGGCGAGCTCCTCGACCCGTACGAGCGCACGCTCGTGGGCACCGGCACCCGGCGCTGATGCCGGGCCGGGTGACGGGGCGCGGCCTCGCGCTCGGGTGGCGGCTGCTGCTCGGCGCG
Organism: Streptomyces boninensis; assembly: GCF_048572725.1. Lineage (NCBI taxonomy): Bacteria > Bacillati > Actinomycetota > Actinomycetes > Kitasatosporales > Streptomycetaceae > Streptomyces > Streptomyces boninensis. The sequence continues at coordinate 1,113,762 of NZ_CP183837.1, read as the reverse complement.
GGTGTCGTCTGCGGGATCGGCCTGCTGCCGTGGCTGTCCCGCACCGACCCGGCGCTCACCGTCCTGAAGGCCCGGGCGCAGGAGCGTACGGCGACGCCTGAGGTGCTGGCGGCCGTACGGGACGAACTCGGCCTCGACGCCGGTCCGTTGGGGCTGCTCGGGCAGTGGGTCGGAGGGCTGCTGCGGGGCGACGCGGGGGAGTCGTGGATCTCCGGCGACGCGGTGCTGCCGTCGGTGCTGCAGGCGCTCGGCTCCTCGCTGCTGCTGATGGCGGCGGCCATCGCCGTCGCGCTCGCCACCGCGGCGATCGGGTGCGCGCGGACGCTGCGGCTCGGCGCGCGCGGGCGGCTCGGCGTCGCTCGGCCTGGAGGCGGGGTCGCCGCGGCGCTGGCGGCGCTGCCCGAATTCCTGCTGGCCTCGGTCCTCGCGACCGTGGTCGGGGTGCAGCTGGGGTGGCTGCCCGCGCTCGGTTTTTACGGGCCCAAGTGGCTGATCCTGCCCGCCCTTTCGCTGGGCCTGCCCGCGGGGGCGCTGCTCGGGCGGCTTCTCGCCGACCTGCTGCCAGGCGCCTTCGCCGAGCCCTGGGCGAAGGCGGCGGATGCCCGCGGCATCCCGGCCTCGCGCATAGCCTGGCACGCGGTGCGCCGCTGCCTGCCTGGGCTGCTGCCGAACCTGGGGCTGTTCGTCGTCGGCCTCACCGGCGGCGCCGTCGCCGTGGAGCAGGCCTTCGACATACCCGGCCTCGGCCGCACCACCCTTGAGGCGGCCGTCGCCCAGGACCTGCCGGTGCTGCAGACCGCCGCGCTGGCGCTGATCGTGCTGGCCGCGGTCGCCGGGGCGCTGCTGCGGTACGCGGCCCGGCGGGCGAGCGGTCCCGCGCTGCGGGACGGGGCGCTGCCCACGCTGCATCGGCGGAGGGGCGAGCGGCGCGGGTGGGCGGCGTATGCGTACGGGGCGGTGCTGGTCGCGGTCGTCGTGCTCGCCCTGCCGCGGGACCCGCTCGCCGTCGAGACCGCGGCGCGGCTGGAGGGGCCGTCGGGGGCGCATCCGTTCGGCACGGACGCGCTGGGGCGCGATGTGCTCGCGCGGGTCGGGCACGGGGCGCTGAACACGCTGTCGCTCGCCCTGGCCATCAGTGCCGCCGCGCTGGTCATGGGGCTGCTGCTGGGGCTGCTGCCGCGCCTGTCGGGGCCGCTCGTCGACACGCTCAACGCGATCCCGCCCGTACTGGCGGGGCTGCTGGTCGCGGGCGTCGCGGGCCCGGGGCGGCTGACGCCGGTGCTCGCCGTGGCCGCGGTGGCGTGGATCCCGCTGGCCGCCCACACCTCGGCGCTGCTGCGGCAGGAGCGGGCCACGGAACACGTCGCGGCGGCGCGGAGCCTGGGCGCGGACAGGGCGCATGTCGTCCGGCGCCACCTGCTCCCCGCCGTACTCCCACCAGTCACCAGGCACGCACTGCTGCGCCTCCCCTCGGTGGCTCTCGCCTTGGCGGTCCTCGGCTTCCTCGGCCTGGGCGCCCAGCCGCCGTCGCCGGAGTGGGGCCTGCTGCTCGCGGAGAACCAGCCGTACGCGGAACGGGCACCGTGGGCGGTGCTCGCACCGGCGGCGGTGCTCGCGCTGCTGGGGGCGCTGGCGGTGACGGCGGCGGGCGCGCGGTCGCCGCTGGGGTGGGTGCGGCGCGACCGATCGCCGGTGGCGGCTGTGCCCGCCGAGTCGCCGGCCGCGGCGCGGGCGCGGTCGCCGCTGCGGCTGCGGCGCGGCGGTGCGTCAGGGGCGGATACAGGCGCCCGGGCGCAGCGGCCGGCGGCCCCGGCCGGCGCGTCGCCGACGGCCGCGGTTCCGGGCGGTGCACCGGCGACGTCGCCGGTCCCGGACGCCACCTCGCCGACCTCCCCACCCCCGTCCCAGGCCGCCAGGCCCCCGCGGCCCGGCGCCGCCGACGACCTGCACTCCGACCCGAGCGCGCGATGACCGACGGCCCGCAGCTCGCCCCCAAGCGCACCCGCCCCGCCGCCCGCCTGGCGCGCGGCACCCGCACCTGGCGCACCCTCTCGCCGCTCCTGCGCCTGCTGCTCCTCACCCAGCTCGCCTTCAACATCGGCTTCTTCGCCGTGCTGCCCTTCCTCGCCGAGCACCTCGGCACCGGGCTCGGCATGGCGGGCTGGCTGGTCGGGCTCGTACTCGGGCTGCGCACTTTCAGCCAGCAGGGGCTCTTCGTCGTCGGCGGCGCGCTCACCGACCGCTACGGCGTCCGGCCCCTAGTGCTCACTGGCTGCGTCCTGCGCATCGCGGGCTTCGGCTGGCTCGGGTACGCCCGAGACACCGCCTCGATCATCGGCGCCGTCCTCGTCATCGGCCTCGCCGCCGCCCTCTTCTCGCCCGCCGTCGAATCCGAGGTCGCCCGCCAGGCCGTGCTCTGGGAAGACGCGGGCCACGGCCCCCGCACCCGCGTCCTCGCACTGCTCTCGATGGCGGGCCAGGCCGGCGCCTTCCTCGGGCCGCTGCTCGGCGCCCTGCTCCTCGCCGTGGACTTCCGCACCGCCTGCCTCACCGGCGCGGGCGTCTTCGTGCTCGTACTGGCCGGACATCTCTGGCTGCTGCCGCAGCACATCCCCGGCAGGGAACGGATCCGCGCCCGCGGCGGCGTCCGCGAGCTGCTGCGCAACGGCCGGTTCCTGGCGGTGTGCGCCGCCTACGGCGCGTACCTCCTGGCGTACAACCAGCTCTACCTCGCCCTCCCCGACGAGGTGCAGCGCGGCACCGGCTCGCAGGCACCGCTGGCGTGGCTGTTCGCGCTGTCCTCGATCCTCGTCGTGACCGCGCAACTCCCGGTGACCCACTGGGCCGCGCGCCGCCTCGACCTCCGCCGCTCCATGGCCGCAGGCCTGCTGCTGATCTCCGCCGGCTTCGCGATCGTGGCCGCCGCCCGCCCCGCCAACTGGACCGGTATCACCGGCCTGCTGCCCGCCGCCACCTTCGTGGTGCTGCTGACGGTCGGCCAGATGCTCGTCACCCCCGCCGCCCGCGCCTGGGTCCCGGAACTCGCCCCCGACGGCCGCATCGGCCTGTACACGGGCGCACTGTCCTCGGTCGCCGGACTGATCGTCCTGGCCGGCAGCGCCGCCACCGGCTCGCTCCTCGGCGGCGCGCTGCCGCTGTGGCTGCCGTGGCTGGTCCTGGCGGCGATACCCCTGGCCGCGGTGGCGGTGCTGCCGCGCAGGGGCGCCGCCCGAGGGTGATTGACTGGCGGGATGAGCCGAGCCGAGGAGGTCATACGTACCACCGAGCGGCTCATCTCCGTCGATGCCGCCACCGGTGCGCGGGCGGCCCTGCCGGCAGCGCGCGCGGCCCTGCGGCGGATGCCGCGGTACGGCGGCGGAGACGCCGATCTGACCGCCGCCCTCGCCGAGTTGTACGAGGTGATCGGCTGGATCCTCTTCGACGCGGGGCGCTACGGGCCCGCGCGGCACCTGAACGCCCACGCGTACGACCTCGCACAGCGCAGCGGTGACCGCTGGACGGGACGTCTCGTACTGCTCAACCACAGCATGCTGCTCGCCCAGCTGGACCGGCCGCGGGCCGCCTGCGCGACCGCGGCGCGGGTGCGCGGCCCGCGCCCGCTGCCCGCCCGCGTCGACAGCCTCGTCCTGGTCCGGCAGGCGCACACCGCCGCGATGCTGCACGCCCGCCGGGACGCGCAGGCGCTCATCTCCCGCGCCCGTGGCCGATTCCTGGACGGCGGCTCGCGGCACGACCCGGCCTGGGCCTGGTGGGTCGACGAGCCGGAGCTGACCGGACACCACGGCTGGGTGCTGGCGCGGCTGGGCGCGTACGACAAGGCCATCCCGCTGCTGCACCAGGCGGCCACGGCGCCTGGGCCCTCGTACCGGCACCTGTTCACGGCGAAGCTGCTCACGGCCCTCGCCGGGGCCGGGGCATGGCGGGACGCGGAGGCGCTGATCGAGGCGACCGCGGCGCGCGCGCGTGAGATCGGCTCCGCGCGTACGACGGCCGAACTGCGGCGCACGGCGGGGCAGTTGCGTACTGGTGCGCGGGTCCCGGCCGCTCTCCGCGACGCCGCCGCGTACCTCCTCGAAACTGTCTGAATCCGCCTCAACCCGGCAGCCGAAGCCCGCGTCTCACCCAGCACCCGGCAACCGCTACCCGGGCCAACAGGCAGGCGCGCGAGCGACCTCGCGATCCGAAGGGCTCGCGCCGGGCGGAGGAGGGCCGCGGATGGCTTTCGACTTCGACGTGGAAGCGGACCGGTTGGCGGTCGTCGCACTCGACGACCCCCGGGCGCGGGACGCGCGGCTCGCCGGCGCCAAGGCGGCGAACCTGGCGCGGGCGGCGGGCGCGGGGCTTCCCGTGCTGCCGGGCTTCGTGCTGCTGCCGGACGGTCAGGCAGGAGACGTACGGGACCTGCGCGCCGCCTGGGCCGAGCTCAGCGATGGCGGCGCGCGGCCGCTGATCGTGCGGTCCTCCTCCGCGTACGAGGACGCCGCCGACTCGTCCATGGCCGGGTGGTACGAATCCGTGCTCGACGTCCGCGGCTGGGAAGGGTTCACCGCCGCCGTGGCAGCCGTGCTCGACTCCGCGCGCCGGGTGCTGCTGCCGCCGCCCGGGGGCGGGTTGCGGCGCGCGCGGCCCGGCGGGGGGATGGCCGTGCTGGTGCAGCCGATGCTCGAGGCGGTGGCGGGCGGGGTCATGTTCGGCGTGGATCCGGTCGCGGGGCGTGACGACCGGATCCTCGTCAGCGCGGTGCGCGGGGGTCCGGCGCGGCTGGTCGACGGCTCCGCGCAGGGCGGTCGCTATCAACTGAGCCGAACTGGCCGCCTGTTGGGCGTAGCACCGGCCGAGCCGCGCGGCCGGCGCCTGCTCAGCGCCCGGCGGCGACGGCAGCTCGCGGCGCTGGCCCGGCGCGCGGAACGGGTCTTCGGCGGGCCGCAGGACATCGAATTCGGTTACGACACCGACGACCGGCTGTGGCTCTTCCAGGCCCGCCCGATCACCGCCGTCGGCGCCCGGCCACCACGCGGCGCGCGCCTGCTCGGCCCCGGCCCGGTCGCGGAGACCTTCCCCGGCGTGCTGCAGCCACTGGAGGAAGACCTGTGGCTGACGCCGATGTCCCACGGCCTGGCCACGGCCCTCGGCCTCGCGGGCGCGGCACCGCGCCGCCTGCTGCGCCGCGGCTCCGTCGTGACGACGGTGGACGGCCGCGCGGTCGCCGACCTCCGCCTCATCGGCGCGGCACCACCCCGCCACCGCGTACTCCACTTCCTCAACCCCGTCCCACCGGCCCGCCGCGCAGGCGCCGCCTGGCAACTGGGCCGCCTGCGCGCCGCGCTGCCGCTGCTGGCCCTCGACCTACTGGCAGACGTCGACCGCCAGCTCGCATCCTTCCCTACCCCGGCCGACATGCTGGGCGGCCCGCTGCTGGACGCCGTCGCCTGGGGCCGTACGACGCTGTCCGCGCTGCATGCGCAGGAGTCGCTGGCGGGGGTGCTGCTGGGGGAGGGCGGGGGCGCGACGGCGGCGGGGGAGGCGCTGTCGGTGCTGGGGGAGATGCGGGCGGAGATGCGGGCGGGGGTGGTGTCCGGGGTGGCGCATGCCGTCGATGCGCCGGTGGCGGGTGGCGGCGGTGCGTCTGCGTCCCGTGTCGAGGGGGCCGGGTCCCGGGCGGGGGGTGCGTCCGCGTCCCGTGGCGGCGGCGCGTACGCCCGCGGCGGCGACGTGCCTGCGTCCCGCGCGGCCGATGTGGCCGCTCCCCAGGCCGGGGATAGGTCCGCTCCCCGCGCCAACGGCGCCCCCGCGCCCGGCGCCGAGCCGCCCGACGACGCCGCCCTCATCGCCGCCCACCCCGTCCTCCTCGCCCTCCTCCCGCCCACCCTCGCCGACCGCCCCCCGCTGCCGCGCCGCCAAGGCTGGACCGGCGTGGCGCGCGGCGTTGGGCGGCTGCCCGTACGGGAAGGGCTGCGGCTGCGGATCCGGTGGGTGCAGGAGATGCAGGCGGCCATGGTGCGTGAGGTGGCGGGTCGGATGCATGCGGCCGGGCAGCTCGACGATCCGGAGCGGATCGCGCTGCTGCGGTGGGCGGAGATCAAGGCGGCCGCCGACGGCAAGGGGCTGCCGACCGATCTCCCGGAGCGGCTGCCGCGCCGCGAAGGCGCCGCGCTGCCCGCCGCGTTCCGGCTCGCGGGCACCGCGATCGTCGCGGAGCCGGCCGGCGGTGGCGGCGCGGGCCGTCGTGGCGGCAGCGGCAGTGGCAGGGGTCGCAACGCAGGCCAGGGCGCCGGCGGCGGCTACGGCACCGGCGTCGCCTGGGACGGCGCCGGGGCGCGCCCCGAGCGGGCCGTGCTCGTCGTCCGTACGCTCGACCCCTCCCTCGCGCCCGAACTCCCCGGCCTCGCCGGCCTCGTCGCCGAGACCGGCAGCGTCCTGTCGCATCTCGCCGTGCTGGCCCGGGAGTACGGCGTGCCGACCGCCGTCGGCGTACCCGCGGCCGTCGAGCGCTTCCCTGCCGGGACCGCGCTGGCCGTCGACGGCGGCACCGGAGCCGTCGACCGGCAAGACGACGCCGCCCAAGCGGTCGGCGGCGGTGTCTCCGCGACCGGCAGCCACGCCCCCGCGGTCGGCGACGCCATCCCCGCGGCCGGCAGCCACGCCCCCGCGGCCGGCGACGCCACCCCCACGACCGGCAGCCACGCCCCCGCGGCCGGCGACGCCACCCCCACGACCGGCGGCGACGGCCGGGAAGGGGCGGCCGCGTGAAGTACGTCAGCTATCTGCTCGGCGGGCTCTCCGCGGTCGCCGCCACCGGGTACTTCGTCGTCTACCTCTACCGCTGGGAGTGGCAGCGCGCCCTGATCAGCGGCGTGCTGCTGCTCGTCGTCGAGATCTTCCTCGCCTGCATGGTGCTGCTCGGCCGCCTCGCCCGCCTTGAGCGCCGGCTCACCGAGCGCGACGAGCGCGCCGAGGACGTACGCCGACGACTCGAGGCAAGCCGCGAGGACCGCGGAGCGGATCGCTTCGGATGGCTGCGCGACGTGCCGCGCGACGGACCAGGGCAGCGCACCTTCGTCTTCATCCCCGTCCTCATGGCCGCCGGGGCGCTGCTCTCCTTCGTCGCCTGGGCGGTGCAGAAGCTCGCCGCCGCCACCGCCCGCCCCGGCGCCCAGCGCCGCCTCGCCGGCCGCCTCACCGCACTGACCGCGCCTCCGCCCGGCGGCGGCGACGACCTGGAGGACCGCGACCCGGTGCCGCGCACCCGCGCCGGGTTCCGTACGGCCGGCGTCGCCGTCCTCGTCGCCGCCGCGCTCATCGGCCTCGACGTGCTGGTCGACGGCCTGGCCGACGCCACCCAGACCCGCGACGCGAAACGCCCCGCCTCGGCGGCCACCACCGTCGTCTTCCGCGTCGAGGCCCGCTCGGGCGCCTCCGCTCCCGCCGCCCGCGACCTGTGGGAGAGCTGCCGCCGCGCCACCCGCGCGGGCGTCGGCCACGGCGCGCTCGGCCGGCTGGACGGCGACGTGTGGGCCGGCGTCCTACGTCCCGCCCTCACCGACCACGACACGATGCGGCTGCGCGGCTGCCTCCGCGACGCCACCGCCAACCGGGCCCGCGCGGTCGTCCTCGGCGACGGGCAGACGGACTAGGCGGACTGGACGGCGGCAGAGCGACGGTAAGGTGAAGCGGCATCCGCACCCTCAAGTCCCGGGTGGTGCCCCAGTGTTGCTCCCTGCCTTATCCCCGCCGCTGCCCCCTCGGCTGCGCCGCCCCGCCAAGCTCCTCGGCTTCTGCGCGCTCGGCTACGCGCTCTTCTGGGCGACCTCCGCCCTTGGCATCCTCGGCGCCTCCGCCTGGGCCAGGGAACAGGTCCCGACGGGCGGCACGGTCGCCGGCATCCACCACTTCGAGCGCGTCGACGACCGCGTGTGGCGCGGCTCCGCCCCCGGCCCCGAGGGCTACCGGGAACTCGCCCGGCGCGGCGTCCACACGGTGGTGGACCTGCGCGCCGAAGACCTCACGCCGCGGCAGCTGGCCCAGCCGCAGCGGGCCGGCCTCACCGCCGTACGCCTCCCGATCCGGGACGGCCAGACCCCGGCCGCCGCCCAGGTCGACGCCTTCCTGGCCACCGTCCGCGGCGCCGACGGCCCGGTCTTCGTGCACTGCGGGGCAGGCGTGGGCAGGACCGGTTCGATGGCGGCGGCCTATCTCGTACGGACCGGGCAGGCCACGGCGCGAGCGGCGGCGCTGCGCACGGTCGCGGTCGGCCCGCCGTCGATCGAGCAGATCTATTACGCCGCCACCGCGGAACGGCACGAATCCGAGCAGCCGCCCGCCCTCGTCCGCGCCGTCAGCCGTCTCGCGGACGCGCCGCGCCGGATCAGCTCCTACCTCTGAACGATCAGCTCTGAACGATCACCTCTGAACCATTACTTCCGAACGATCCAGTCGAACGCCGTCTGCGCGTCGAACTCCCGCTGCCCGCCCCGGAATACCAGCCCCGCGGACGCCATCAGCGGATCGTCCCCCTGCGCCGCCAGATACGGCACCGCAATGCACCGCATCCCCGCCCGCCGCGCCGCCTCCACGCCCGGCGGCGCGTCTTCGACGACCACGCAGTCGGCGGGCTTCGTGCCGAGCAGGCGGGCCGCGGCGAGGAAGACGTCCGGGGCCGGCTTGCCGTCCGTGACCTCCTCCGCGGAGACGATCGTCGTCAGTACGGAGTCCAGGCCCGCGCCCGGCAGCACCGCCTCGATCGCCGTACGGGAGGAGCCGGAGGCCACGGCCATCGGGTTGCCGTTGGCCTGCAGCAGCTCGGCCAGCTTGCGCATCTGCGGAAAGGCGTCGGTGTGCGCGGCGGCCAGCTCCAGGTACGCGGCGTTCTTGAGGTCCAGCATCTCGTCCACCGGGGCGTCGATTCCGTACCGCTCGCGGAGGATCCCGACGGTCTCCCGGGTGCCGATGCCGATGAACTCGGCGTGCTCCTCCCATGTGAAGTCCGGCACACCGAATTGCGCGAGGATCCGCTTCCCGGCCTCGTAGTAGTTCGGCTCGCTGTCGACCAGAGTGCCGTCGAGGTCAAAGATGACGGCCGCGGGGGTGGAGATGCTCATGTGATCAGCATGCCAACCCTCGCGCGGACGCGCGGAACGGGCTGCTCTGATCGATTTGGTGGCCCGTGGCCGCAGATGCTTTCCTCATTGCGTATCACTATGCGGACAGGGCCGACGTGGCCGGAACAAGGGAGGTACGCGCGTGGCGCGGAAGTGGTTCGCCGCTGATCCGGGACGGCTGCGGTTGCGTACCGCGGCGCGTGCCGTGCTCGGTGTCGGTCTCGCCGTCGCTGCCGCGTACGCCGCCGGGCTGCCGCTGCCCGCGATGATCACCGGCGGGCTCGCGGCGCTGCTCGCGCTCTTCACGGTGGCCGACCCGTCCGTACGGGCCCAGGCGCTGACCACCGCGCTGCTGCCGGTCGCCGGGCTGCCGGTGCTCGCGGCCGGGACCGCGCTGCATGACTATCCCCTTGTACGGGACGCCGTCTTCCTGGCTGTCGTGCTGGGCGGGGCGTATGCGCGGCGGTGGGGGCCGCGCGGGCATGCGGTCGGGATCTTCGCGTTCATGATGTTCTTCGTGGTGCAGTTCCTGCGGGCGGGCACCGGACAGCTGGCGCAGATCGCCGCCGCGGTGCTGCTGGGGCTCGCGATGGCCGCCGCCGTGCGCTTCGGCGCCTGGTGCATCGAGCGGCGCACGCCGCCGCCCGCGGCGGTCGCCGCCGCCGCGGCGCGCGGGCTCGCGCGGGTCACCACACGGCAGGCGGTGCAGGTCACGGCCGCCTGCGCGCTGGCCATGGCGGTCGGGCACGCGGTGTCCTCCGACCGCTGGTACTGGGCGGTGGGCACCGCCTGGTGGATCTTCGTGAACACCGCCTCCCGCGGCGAGACCCTGGTCCGCGGCTTCCGCCGGGTGCTCGGCACGCTGTGCGGGATCGCCGTGGGTCTTGCCGTCGCGGTGCCGATCGAGGGCGCGGCGGTGCCGAGCGCGGTGGTGGTCGCGGCGTGCGTCTTCGGGATCTTCTACACGGCCGCGGTCTCGTACAGCTGGATGATGTTCTTCGTGACCGTGATGGTCGGCGTCCTGTACGGGCTGATCGGCGTCCTGTCGCCCGCCCTGCTGCAGCTGCGTGCGGAGCAGACCGCGGTCGGCGCGCTGGCGGCGGCGCTCGCGGTGGTCGCGGTGCTGCCCGTGACGACGCACGGGCAGACGGATGCGTGGGTGCGGCGGGCGCTGGAGTCCGTACACGCCTGCACGGAGGCCGCGGGGCGGCGGCTGCGCGGCTGCCATGCGGCGGATCCCGGGGCGCACCTGGTGGAGTTCGAGCTGCACCTGGCGAAGGTGCGGGTCTGCCTCGCGCCGCTGCTGCACCCGCTGAATCCGTTCACGGCACGCAAGGCGCGTGCTCGCCTGATCCTGGATCTGCTCGACGAGTGCGCCGCGGGCCTGCGCGGCGTCGCTTCCGCGGCGGACGAGGCGGCGCACCACACCCACCATGGCGCGGTGGAGACGGCCGTATCGCGGCTGCACGCCCCGCTGGAGGCGTCGCCGCGGGCGCCGTACGTACCGGCGGCGTAAAAGATCAAGCTGACGCCTCCCGCCTCCCGATAGGGTCACCGCAAACGCCCCGAGGAGAGGACGCGCACCGCCATGGCCGGAGGCCACTCGCTCGCTCACATCGGCTCGTTCACCTCCGAGGGGGGCGCCGGGGTCACCACCGCCCGGTACGACGCGCGCACGGGCGCGCTGACGCCCCTGTCGGCGACGGACGCCGTAGTCGATCCGTCCTTCCTCGCCGCGGATGCCTCGTCCGGGATGCTCTATGCGGTCAGCGAGGGTGAGAAGGGCGCGGCGGCCGCCTTCCGGATCGGCGCGGGCGGGCTGGAGCCCGTCGGGGCGCCCGTGTCCGTGGACGGCGCCGGGCCGACGCACCTGGCGGTGGCCGCCGGCCACCTCTTCACCGCGAACTACGTCTCCGGCAGCGTCAGCACCTTGCCGCTTGCGGCGGACGGCGCACTCGGCGGCGGTGGCGCGAGCGTGCTGCGGCACACCGGCTCCGGGCCGAACGCCGACCGCCAGGAAGGGCCGCACGCCCACCAGGTGCAGCCGGACCCGTCCGGCCGCTGGATCGTGAGCGTCGACCTCGGCACGGACGCGGTACGGGTCTGCGCGCTGGAGTCGAACCGGCTCCAGGTCCACACGACGGCGCAGCTGCGCCCCGGCAGCGGCCCGCGCCACCTGGCCTTCCACCCCCGCGGCCATCGCGCGTACATCCTGAACGAGCTCGCCCCGACGGTCACCGCCTGCCGCTGGGACCCTGAACGCGGCGAGCTCGAGCCGCTGGGGGAGACCGGCATCCTTCCGGCGGGCGCGGAGGACGTGACGGCGTACGGCTCCGGGATCGTGATCTCGCCGGACGGCCGGCTGCTGTGGACCGCGATCCGCGGCCACGACAGCGTGAGCACGCTGACCCTCGACGACGCGGGCGACACCCTGGAGCTCACCGCGAACGTCCCATGCGGCGGCCGCTGGCCGCGCGAGCTCGCCATCGACCCGGCGGGGGCGCACCTTTACGCGGCGAACCAGCACTCAGGTGATGTGGTGTGGTTCGACGCCGACGCGCGTACGGGGGAGCTGACGCGGGCGGGGTCGATCGCGGCGCCGGCGGCGTCGTGTGTCGTCTTCAGCTGAAGCTGCGCGAACCCCCGCCGTCCTAGCGGACGACGGGGGTTCGAAATGGGGGTCTGGGGGCGAAGCCCCCAGGATTCTTCTTCTGCCGGAGGACCGCAGCGGAGCTGCCTAGCGCTGCGTCACCGGCTGCGGCTGGATCCCCAGCAGGTTCGAGTACTGGGCGATGACCAGCTTGCCCACCGCCGGATAAGCCGCCAGCGGCTCGGCCATCGGGCACGCGGCCTCCCGGGCCGCCCCCTCCAGCAGCCCGGCCGGGAGCTCGGGGCCGATCACGTACGGAGCGAGCGCCAGCTGCGTGGAGCCGGAGGTGCGGAGCTGTTCGGCGGTGCGGCCCACCGCGCCCGGCACGTCCAGCGCCGTGGCGATGACCGGCACCGCGAGCCGTGCCGAGAGCAGCATGCCGGTGATGCCCGCGGACTGCACCGCCTCTTCGCCCCCCGCGGCCGCGAGGATGATGCCGTCCGCGGCGGTGGCGACGGTGAACAGCCGCGCCCGGTCCGCCCGCGCCAGACCCGCCTCGGAGAGGCGCACGTGCACGGCCTCGGCGAGCAGCGGGTGCGGGCCGAGGACATCGGTCAGCTCGGCGGGCACCCGGCTGTCTGCGATCGCCTGCTGGATCCGCCGTACCAGCGCCGCGTCGGGGCCGGCGAGCAGCGGCACCACGACCGCCACCGGGCCCTCGGGCACCGGCTGCTGCAGCGCCTCGGCGCGCTCCGCGCCCGCGGAGGCGAGCACGTCGTGCAGCGCGGGGAACTCGTCGTCGGCGCCGTCCAGGTAGCCGATCCGGGCGTCCAGGCCCGGCAGCTCGGAACGCGCTATCGAGACGGTCTCCTCGGCCAGGCTGCGGACGGCGATGTCCGGGGTGCCGGGGACGGCAAGCACCAGCGCCGGGGCGCCGTCGGGGGCGACCACGGGCTCCGGCTTGCGGTGCCGTCCCGGCTGCCGGGGGCGGGGCATTCGTACGGGCAGGCCGTGTTCGGGGCCAGCGGCAGAGCTCATGGAGCCGCATGCTAATGCCTCATGGTGACCCTCCGCAGTGGCGGGGTCGGTCGGACCGGATACGTCCGTATTCGTCCGGGAGTTGACCGGGCGCGCATGGCAACGGACCGTCACCCGGCGTGATCGTGCGCGCCGGGGTGTCCGGCATGTCGTGTCGGCCCCCGCCGTGTGCGGCTATTGCGTGACGTGCAGCATTCCGCCCTGGTCGACCGGCAGGCGCAGGTCGTCGGCCGCCAGGGCCTGCGCGATCCGGACCGAGCCCGCCAGCGGGTCGCCCGCGGCCGGTCCGGCGGAGACCTCCGGCAGCAGCACCGCCAGCCGGGCGCGCAACGGCGCCAGCAGCGGCTCACCGATGCCGAACAGGCCGCCGGCGAAGGCCACCGAACTACCGCTTTCCGGCGGGCAGACGGCGGCCGCCGCGGCGGCGATGTGGTGCGCTGCCTGCCGCAGGATGTCCGCCGCCACCTCGTCCGTCGCGGCGCAGGCGGCGACCGCGGGTGCGAAGGAGGCGAGCACCGCCGGCCGGTCCGCGCGCGGATACAGCTGCCCGGGCAGGGTGAGCGGCGCGCCGAACTGCGCCTCCAAGCGCGCCAGCAGCGCCGCCGAGCCGCCCTCGCGGCCGTCGAAGGCGCGCATCGCCGCCTCCAGGCCCGCGCGGCCGATCCAGGCGCCGCCGCCGCAGTCGCCGAGCAAGTGCCCCCAGCCGTCCGCCCGCTTCCACCCGGAGGCGTCCAGGGCGGTGCCGACCGCGATCATTCCGGTGCCGGCCGCGACGACGGCGCCCGGGCGCTGCCCGAGGGCGCCCGCGTAGGCGGTCACGCCGTCGGCGGCGAGCGCCAAGTGCCGTACGCCCAGCGCCCGCTGCAGCTGCCCGGGCAGCCGGGCGCGCAAGTCATCGCCGAGAGAGGCCATCCCGGCCGCACCGACGCAGGCGGCGGTCACCTTCGTGGCGCCGGCCTCCCCGAGGAGCTTCTCCGCGAGCGGCAGCAGCTGCGCGAGGAGGCTGTCCGCGTCGATGCCGGCGGGGCCGGTGACGGCGGGGGAGCCGGACGCGGCGGTACGGGCCGGGTCGCCGGATGTGGCGGTACGGGCCGGGCCGCCGGACGCCGCGATACGGGCCGGGCTGCCGGGCGCCGCTCCGGCGCTCCCGGCCGCTGCGTCCGCCGACGCTTTCGCCGCCGCCTCCGTCCCGTCCTCCGCGCGCGCCAGCGCGACGCGCACGCCCGAGCCGCCGGAGTCGACGCCGAGGACCCAGCGGTCCTCGGCCTGCGGCTTATCCGAAGCCACGCGAGTCCTGCTTCAGCGCCGTGTCGACGGTGAGGGCGGCGGCCACGACCAGGCTCAGCAGCGGGTCGGTGAGCTGGCGGTGGATCTGCAGGACGTAGTTGTCCGCCGTCGTGAACATCGTCTTGGCGAGGCCCTCCCAGGTCTTGGTGATCCGGGCGATCTCGCTCTCCGAGTGGTCGACTATCGCGAAGTTCCAGGCCCGCCAGTTCTCGGCCTTGATCGCGCCGATCTGCTGGCCATTCACCATGAAGCCGAATTTGATCTTGCCGATCGCGTTCTGCTGCACGATCTCGCCGACGGTCTGGCCGTCGGGCCGCTGCACGATCACCTTGGACTTCACGAACTTCGCCGGCCGGGTCAGCGTCAGGTGCACCTGCCCGTACGCGTCGCGCACCTCCAGCTTGTGGGTCATGAACTGATCCACGCTGGATATGAAGCGCACGGCCTTCTTGAGCGTGCTCTGGCCGACCTGGACCACCGAGCCGACGGCGTTGCCGTGCTGGTCCATGACGCTGTACTCATTCGTCATCTCGATCAGCTTGGCCTTCTGGTTCACCACCAGAACCGGCTCGGAGAACAGCGTCCCGCCGCCGCCCTGCTGAGCGGCCGGACCAAGCCCGGCCTGCTGCTGCACCTGGTGCTGCACCTTGGCCTGCTGCTGTTGCTGGTACTGCTGCTGGGCGGCCTGCTGCTGCGGCTGCTGGCCGGGGGCGCCGCCCTGCGCGGGGTGGGTGTTGTCGGTCCACTGGCTGCCGTCCCACCAGCGGAGCAGATTGGGTGCGCCGTGCGGGTCCGGGTACCAGCCCGCCGGCGTGTTCGTAGGCGTAGTCATGCCGTGCAGGTTATGGCAGCCGCCAGTCGACCGGCTCGGCCCCCTGCTCCTGCAGCAGCCCATTGGCCCGGCTGAACGGCCGCGAGCCGAAGAAGCCGCGGTCCGCCGACATCGGCGACGGATGCGAGGACTCGATCGCCGGTACGCCCCCGAGCAGCGGCCGCAGGTTCCTGGCGTCGCGGCCCCACAGGATCGCCACCAGCGGGCGGCCGCGCGCGGCCAGCGCCCGGATCGCCTGCTCCGTGACCTCCTCCCAGCCCTTGCCGCGGTGCGCCGCGGGGCTGCGCGGCGCGGTGGTCAGCGCCCTGTTCAGCAGCAGCACGCCCTGCCGGGTCCACGGCGTCAGGTCGCCGTTCGACGGGCGCGGCAGGCCGAGGTCGGTGTGCAGCTCCCGGTAGATGTTCTCCAGGCTGCCGGGAATCGGCGACACCTCGGGAGCGACGGAGAACGACAGCCCCACCGCGTGCCCCGGCGTCGGATACGGATCCTGGCCGACGATGAGCACCCGCACATCGTCGAAGGGCTGCTGGAAGGCGCGCAGCACATTCTGCCCGGCGGGCAGATAGGTGCGCCCCGCCGCGATCTCCGCGCGCAGAAAATCGCCCATCGAAGCGATGCGCCCGGCCACCGGGTCGAGCGCCTTCGCCCAGCCCGCTTCAACGATTTCAGGAAGAGGTCGTGCTGCCACAGTCGGTCACTCTATCCCCCTTGGCAGGGCCCGCGTTGAGCTCCTTCAGTCCAGCGCCACCGCCCGCACGCACAGCACATCCGGCAGATGCGACGCCAGCTGCTGCCAGCTCTCGCCGTCGTCCGCGCTGGCGAAGACCTCGCCATTGCGGTTGCCGAAATAGACGCCCGCCGGGTCGGCGTCGTCCGTACACAGGGCGTCGCGCAGCACCGTGCCGTAATGCGCCTCCTGGGGCAGGCCCGCGCTGAGCGGCTGCCAGCTCGCGCCCGCGTCCTCCGTCCGGTACACCCGGCATCTGTTCTCCGCGGGGACCCGGTCCTCGTCTGCGGTGATGGGGAAGAGGTAGGCGACATCGCCGCGGTGCGGATGCGCCACCACGCCGAAGCCGAAGGTGGACGGCAGGCCGGCGCCGATGTCCTGCCAGCTGCCACCGCCGTCGTCGCTGCGATAGACGCCCCAGTGGTTCTGCAGATACAACCGGTCCGGGTTCGCCGCGTCCTGCGACACCTTGTGCACGCACTGGCCGAACTCGGGGAACTGGCTGCCCTCCGGCAGGAACACCGCCTTCACCCCCGCATTGGACGGCGCCCAGCTCTTCCCGCCGTCCCGCGTCCTGAACACCCCGGCCGTGGACACGGCGACCAGCACCGAATCGGCGTCCCGCGGGTCCGTCACCACCGTGTGCACCGCGAGGCCGCCGCCGCCCGGCACCCACTGCGACCGCGACGGGTGCTCCCACAGCTCACGCACCAGCTCATAGGTCTCGCCGCCGTCGACGGACTTGAACAGCCCGCCCGGTTCCGTACCGGCATAGACGACCCCCGGCGCCTCGGGTCCGGCAGGGCGCAGCTGCCACACCCGCTCCAAGGAAGTCCCGGTGTCCTGCGGATACTTCACCGGTGGCTGCTTCGGCTCCTGCCAGGAGGCGCCGAGGTCATCGGACCAGAAGACCGAGGGGCCCCAGTGCGCGCTGTCGCCGCCGGCGAGAATGCGCGGCGCCGCGCCGCGCTTGTCGATGCCCACGGAATAGATCGCCTGTGCGTTGAATTGCGGCTCGCCGAATTTCCACGAGCCGCCCCTTCGCTTCCCGATGAAGAGCCCTTTGCGCGTGCCTACCGCGAGCAGTGCATCGGTCATGACATGCCACCTCCAAGACGCCGTTGTCCCGTAGAGCTGCCGTCAGCTCTGTGAGCTACGTGACATCCTGCACCCCGGCACTGACATCCGGCGGGAAACCGAGCTCGGGGCCGAGTCCGTACCGCTGGAAGAGCTCCCCGCGCAGCCGCGCCACCGGCATCGGCGCCCCCGGCAGCAGCACCGCGAACACCGCGCCCATCAGCAGCGCCCGCAGCATCGGATAGTCCGTGTCGACGTCGTCCGACCCGTACCGCCGCACGGTGTCGCGCAGGATCGCCGCCAGCTGCTGTTGCTCCTCGCACTTGATGAAGCCGTCCGCCAGCAGAATCCCCGCCATGTGCTGCCGCATCAGCACCGGCCGGTCCTGCGCCAGCCTCAGGATCGCGTCGATCGCCCTGGCCAGCCGCACCTTGCCGTCCTCGGTCACGGGCTCGCGCTCGAGCGCCTCGCTGAGGGTCAGGTGCATGAGCCGGTGCACGGCGGACTGCAGGAGCTGCCGCTTCCCGGGGAAGTAGTACGAGATCAGGCCGCGCGCCGAGCCCGCCCGGTCGGCGATGTCGCCCAGGGTCGTGGCTTCGTATCCGCGCTCGTCGACAAGATCGACGGCGGCCCGCAGCAGCCGCTCGCGGGAACGACGGCGCAACTCTTCGTTGACCGAGGCGCTGCGCGGGGACATGCTTAACTCCTGCGTTGACTGGCTGATAGCCAGTATACTTTCTGTGGCTTCGGGGACCGGTGTGGCTGATGTTGGCCTGCCGGTGTCCCGATTTCTCCCTTCGGGTTCCGGTGACGCGGGGGATCACCGGAACCCGAAGGCGGGTTCAGAAGAATTTTCCACCACGCGGGAACGCACCTGAGAACCCACCCGTTGGACAATTCGAGGCCCCGCGTTCCCCCGTCGCGGGGCCTCACCAATGCTCCCACCGGCTCGCCCGTCCGGAGAAGAATCCGGTGGCGTGCCCGGCAGTCGGCAAGCCAAGCTGATCGCATGCTCACTCCCGGCTCGGACGTCAAGGTCCGCCTCGTCAAGCACCCCCGCAAGGACGTCCGCTACCCGGCCACGGCCGTCTCCGACGACGG
The DNA here is from genome assembly GCF_048572725.1 of Streptomyces boninensis. NCBI lineage: Bacteria > Bacillati > Actinomycetota > Actinomycetes > Kitasatosporales > Streptomycetaceae > Streptomyces > Streptomyces boninensis. Next base: position 1,095,991 of record NZ_CP183837.1, on the reverse strand, counting down.
CACCCGCGCCGTCGTCCGCGCCCCCTGGGCCGGTCCGCCCGTGCGCGACTTCGGCTTCGTACGCTTCGAGTCGGGCGATGTCTTCACCGAGCACTATTGGCGCGACCGCTGGTACTCGATCAAGGAGGTCAGGGCCGCCGACGGCACGCTGAAGGGCTGGTACTGCGACATCACCCGCCCCGCCGTGGTGACCGGCGACACCCTCACCATCGAGGACCTCGACCTGGACCTGTGGCGGTCCGCCGACGGCGGCACGGTGCTCCGCCTCGACGAGGACGAATTCGAGGAGAGCGGCCTCGCCGAGCGCGACCCGGACGCGGCGGCCAGGGCGCAGGCCGCGCTGGACGAGCTGGAGCGGCTGGCGCGCGACGGAGGCTTCGCCGAACTCCTCGGGTGAACCCCCCTTATTGACAGGTGCACGCCCTCGCTTTCAGGGTGTAGTTCCCGCGCCCGGCCGGGGGATGCCGGGCGCTCAACACAGGGGGAATCCATGCCACTTGCGATCTGCTCGCTGAAGTGGGACGAGGAAACGGACATCACGCAGAAGGTCCAGTACGGCGACGACGGCTACCACCTCGTGCGCTTCCCGTACGGCGCGGCCGAGTCCCTGGACGACTGGGGCATGCACAACGTGGGCAACGGCGGGGGCGGCCACTCCGCCTTCCCAGACGCCCGCTCGGGCCTGATCTGGCCCAGCCACGACGGCTGGGGCGTCGTGTCGGCGCTGGTCTTCTGGGCGAAGGACGACGAGCCGTCCGAATACCGCCTCCGATTCGTCCGCGACCCGCTCGGCGACGCCCCCGACTCCACCGCCACCAGCGACTTCACCCGCACCGGCGGCGGTCAGTTCCGCGCGCACACCTGGCAGCTGATGGTGCACCCGGACGTGCCGCTCGGCCTCAAGATCACTGCCCGCGGCACCGGCGACAAGAAGATCCCGACGCCGATCGTGCTCGCCGAGTTCAAGCTCGCGATACACACGGACGTAATGAAGCCGTAGGCGCTCAGCCCACCAGCCGCAGCACCGGGCGCAGCCCCTCCGGCCGCTGCGCCACCGGCAGATGGTCGACCGGCAGATAGTCGCAGCCCACCGCCTCGGCTCCGCCGTCCGCGCGCCGGTCGTCGCCGACCATCAGCACGCTCTCCGGCGCCAGCCCGAGCTCCTCGCAGGCGATCCGGAACAGCCGCGGGTCGGGCTTCTGGATGCCGTGCTCGTACGACAGCACGCAGGTGTCCACCGCATCCGCCACGCCGTGCGCGCGCAGCACCGGCCGCAGATCCCAGCCGATGTTGCTCAGCACACCGACCCGCACGCCCCGGCGCCGCAGCTCTCCGAGCACCTCCGCGGCGTCAGGGTACGGCGCCCAGGCGGCGGGCGTCATATGGCGCTCGTAGAGCGCGTCATAGACATCCCAGGGCAGCTCCGCCTCGCGCGAAAGACCCGTATAGGCGGCGCGGTGCCGCTCCGGGTCCGTGTCCCGGGTGGCCCACAGCTCGGTGAGATGGCGGGGGACCTCCGCCGGATACGTGCCACCCGGGATGCCGCCCACCGCGTCCAGCCGCCGCGCGCCCTCGGCCACCGCGCCGTCGTCCGCCGCGATGCCCTGCTCCCGCAGCACCGCCGCGAGGCAGCCGGCCGCGGACTCGATGCGGAAGAGGGTCCCGGAGAAGTCGAAGAGCACGCCCTTGATCGCCATGCCGCGATCCTACGGCTCGCCTCTGACACGCTCGTGAAGGAACGCGACCGCCACCACCACGGCCGCCCCCATCAGCCAGCCGCCCACCACATCGCTCGGCCAGTGCACCCCGAGCCACACCCGCGTGAACCCGACCCCGGCCACCGACACCCCGGCCACCGCCCACGCCGCCCGCTGCCACCCGGCAGGCGCCCCGTACCGCCGCAGCAGCCACACCCCGATCCCCAGCGTCACGGCCACCGACATGGCATGCCCGGAGGGGAAGGCCGCATAGTGCGCCGAGTCGACCGGGTCCGGCCAGCTCGGACGGTCCCGTCCCACCGCCGCCTTGAGGCCCTGCTGCACGATCAGACCCACCACCGTCCCGCCCACGACGATCCCGGCGACCAGCCGCTCGCCGCGCCACAGCAGCCAGCCGACCACCACCGCGGTCAGCGCCCGCATCGTCCACGGGTCCCACACCCAGTCGGTGAGGATGCGGTTGGCGTGCGTGACATCGGGCTCGTCCACCGCGGGCCCGTGCAGCCCCTCCGCCGTCCACCGGTCGAAGTCCAGCAGTGGCCCCCAGCCGGCGGCCACCAGCGTGAGCAACAGCAGGGAGAGCGCGGCGAGGACGGCCAGCGCCGGGCCCGGGCGGGTACGGGAGCGGACCGGGGCGGACGTCAGCGTCATGCGGAAGATCCTCGCGTACGAGGCCGCCCTTACGCCAGCGTGCTCAGCCCCGGCACAAAGGCCACCAGCAGCGGCACCGCGGGCACCAGCGCCGCACACGCGGTCATCCGCAGCCGCCGCCCGGGCGTCAGCCGCGGCCCGGGCGCCAGCAGCCGGTCGACGCGCTGCGGCACCTGCGCCAGCTGCGGCGGGCAGGGGCCGAACACGCCGCGGTGCTCGTTGAGTTCGAGGAGGGCGGTGGCGAAGGTCATCCGCCCGAAGCGGCGGGACGCGGCGTCGTCGGCGGCCAGCTCGCACAGCCGGTGCACCTGGTCGCGGAAGGCGGCGAAGACGGGGACCTGCGGGAAGCCGCTCGCGAGCGCGCCCGCGCAGTACAGCAGCCAGTGGTGCCGGGCCCGCGAGTGCCCTTGCTCATGGGCGAGTACGGCATCGAGCTGGCGCTTGCGCAGCCGACGCAGCGCGCCGGTGGTGATCACGAGACGCGGCGTGGTGCCGCCGGGCAGCCACCAGGCGTCGGGGCGTTCGCCCTCCAGGACGACCAGGCGGTCGCCGCGCTGCTCCTCCTCGCCGGGCAACAGCGGCGCGCGGACGAGCAGTTCCGCCCGCTGCCTGCGGCGTACGGAACGGGCGTGGCGCACCTCGCGGACGAAGTTCACGGCGGTCCAGGCGCCGCCCGCGGCCAGCACCGCGGCGAGCGCGGCGGACCAGGAGCCGCCGGACCCGAGCCCGTACGCCTCGACGACGCCGTGCGGCGCGGGGGCGAAGACGCCGCTGCGCACGCTCTCCCACGCGGACGCGGCGCTGAGCGCCATGGCGAGGCCGCAGCACAGCAGCACGGCGGCGACCGCGCACTGCCACGCCCACAGCGCGAGCACCGGCTCCCGGTCCGGCCAGGAGGCGCGGCCGAGCAGGCTGGGAGTCGCAACCGCCACGACGGCGGCGAGCAGCAACAGCGCCATTGCGATCACCATGCCCCCAGCCTAGGGAGGGCGACTACTGTCCGGTACCGGCCGGAGCGCGAAGTGACCGACGCCACGCGATCTTTTACAGCGGTTACATCGCCAGAAGCATGGCGAACATCCCGATACCCATGCTGATCCGGCACCCCGCCACCAGCTCAGGCCGCTGTGTCCACCCGGCCCCGCCGACCGTTCCACCCCCCGCGACGACCAGCCGTGAGCCCCCGTACAGCACGTACGCGAGGTAATAGACGAGCAGCGCCCCGGTCACCAGCGGCAGCCCCGCCGGTGGCCCGTGCCCGGCATGTCCGCCCGCGGCCGCCATGGCGAGCCCCATATAGGCCATCGCCAGCGCGCCGATCAGATGGTGCAGATGCCCCGGGGCGTGCCGGAGCGGCAGTACGGCACGCACCGCGGCGGCACCGAAGACGGTGGCGAGCGCGTACCCGCCCCACCGGCCGGTGTCGAGCGCGGACGCCGGCACGGCCATCGCCGCCATGCCGAGCCCCATCAGCGCGTCGCCGCGCGCGGCCCGCCGCTGCCCGGCCGGGGCGGTGCGGATCCGCAGCAGGCAGTACGCGCCGACCGCGGCGCTCAACGCCACGAGCAGCCAGCCGGCGAGCGGCGGTGCGTGCATGGCGGCCCCCTTGGCGGAACGGCTTCGGGTACGGCCGGACCATGCCCGGGCGGGCGGCGGCACACGCAAGCGCATGGGCGCAAAGGGGTCGCGCGGGAGGGAGCGGGAGAGCGGGGAGCAGGGGAGGGGGCGGCCCGAAGCCGCCCCTCTCAGGCCGTGAAGCGAGCCGTGCGCTTGATCTCCGGGAAGTCCGTCACGACGCCCTGCAGCCCGAGGCCGCGGGCGAGCTTGAGCTGGTCGGGGGTGTTCACCGTCCAGGCGATCACGTCGAGGTCCGCGGCGTGTGCCTTCTCCACCAGCTCCAGGGTGAGGCGGCGGAGGTTGAGCGACAGCATGTACGCGCCCACGGCCTTGGCGCGGTCGACGATGTCGTGCCCGTAACGGCTGGCGACCAGGACCGTGCGCACCCGCGGCAGCAGCTTCTTGATCTCGTCGATCGCCTCGTCGTGGAAGGACAGCACCTCGACCCGGCCCACCAGATCCCGCCGCTCCAGCACCTCGGCGAGCGACCTGGCCGCGGCGACGTCCTTGATCTCCGCCTGCAGCGGCGCGGCGACCGCGTCCACGACCTCCTCGAAGACCGGGATCCGCTCGCCGTCGCCGGCATCCAGCTCGCGGAGCTCGTCCAGGGTGAAGTCGGCGATCGGGCCCTTGCCGTCGGTGGTGCGGTCCACCTCGGCGTCATGCATGATCACGAGGTGCCCGTCCTTGCTCAGGTGCAGGTCGAGCTCTACGCGGTCCATGCCCTCCCGGTCGGCGCGGACGAACGAGCGGAGGGTGTTCTCCGGCTCGATGCCCATCAATCCGCGGTGTCCAATGGTCACAAACGACACAGCACTCTCCGCTTCCGTCGGGGGCGGCTCACGACTCCCGGGTCGCCGAAAGCCTAGGCCATGCGCAAGAGATCGAACCCGGCCGTGCACTGGTCTGTGGGCGTGTCCGCGCACGGTGCTGACGTCGCGTGCGAAGGCGGCCCGTACGGAAGAACTGCGGTCGCGGCGCTTGATCGCAGCAGATTTTGCGGCGACCCCCCTTGAGTGCGACGGTCGTACGTGGATACGGTAGGGACACGAGAGGTTCTCCGCGGAGGAGTGGAAGATGACGGAAATTCTTGCTCATGGCGTAGCGGAAGGCGGCGTTCTGCCTGTGGAGCGCATCGTCGACAGGCCCGCCTGGGCCGCGCTGAAGGCCGCCGTGGAGGAGATCCGTCCGTGGCAGTCCAAGGACGGCTCGATCGACTTCGACGCCGAGGGCGCGCCCGCCCGCGCCGACGCCGATGCGGCGCTGGAGCGGGTGGTCTCCGGCGTGAGGGAGCTGGCCCCGCTGCTGCCGCACAACGAGGCGTACCACCAGGCGCTCGTCGCGGACCTGCGCCGCTGGGCCCAGGGCGGCTTCGGGGTGCCCGACTTCCTCGACTCGCTGCTCGCCTTCCAGCCCGCCGAGCAGCGCGCCGACGGCCTGCAGCACCTGGTCGTCTTCCCGATGTACACCCAGAACGGCAATCCGGACCGCAACCTGGAGGCGGTCGTGATCCGCGTCGTCTGGCCGGAGTGGCTCGCCGAGCTGGAGCGCACCCGTTACGACAACCCGCTCTTCCTCGGCATCACCTTCGAGGACTTCACCTCCGGCTACGACACGAACTCCGCCGTGCTGTTCCCGGAGACCATCGCGGTGCGCGAGGCACCCGAACGGTTCAGCTGGGGCGCCATCTTCTGCGACCGCGAGGCCGCCCGCTTCCGCCGCGTCATCAAGTCGGCCGTGGACGTCACAGGGCTGGCCCTGCCCGAGGACGCCCAGGGGCTGCTGGACGACCAGGAGCGGGCGCAGATGACCTTCGTGCTCTGGGACATGGTCCACGACCGCACCCACAGCCATGGCGACCTGCCCTTCGACCCCTTCATGATCAAGCAGCGGCAGCCCTTCTGGATGTACGGCATCGAGGAGCTGCGCTGCGACCTCACCGCCTTCCACGAGGCCGGCAAGCTGTACGCGGACGGCTTCGCCCAGGGCCGCGACGTGCAGTACGCGGTGCTGATGGACCGCCTCTTCCGCTTCCCGGTCACCGGCGAGCGCAACCGCAACTACGACGGCCTCGGCGGCCAGCTGCTCTTCGCGTACCTGCACAAGCACGACGCGCTGCGCTGGACGGACAACAAGCTGTCGATCGACTGGGACCGCGCCCGCGAGGTCACCGGCGCGCTGCGTACGGAGATCGAGACGCTCTACCGGGACGGCATCGACCGGCCCAAGCTCGTCCACTGGTTCAAGGCGTACGACCTCGTCTCGACCTACCTCTCGCCGCACCCCGGCTCGGTGTGGGCCAAGGGCCCTGACGCGCTCGACCTGTCGCAGCCGCCGCGCAAGCTGGTCGACGACGTGCTGCCGGACGAGTTCCCGCTGAGCATGTTCTACGAGGCCCTGGCCAAGAAGCTCCGTAAGACCATTGCCTCGACCAAGGGCATCACCGCCAAGAGCGACGCCGGCAGCGATGCCGTAGCCGCCTGAACGGAAAGACGGGACGCGCAATGAGTGAGCGAAGCGAGCGAATCAACAAGAGGTGCGCGCTGTGCTCACAGCCCGCCGAGCGAAGCGAGGCTGGCGCATGAGCATCTCGGGGAACGACACGGACAGCGCGCTCAGGGGCGCCGTGATCGCCGTGGCCGGCGCCGGTGGCCCCGCCGGCACCGCCGCGCTGCGGCGGCTCGCGGCCGGGGGCGCCACGGTGGTCGGCGCCGACGCCGACACCGAGCGGCTGAACGAGGCGGTCAGGGCCGCCTCCGGGCACGGCGGCTTCGTCTACGGCGAGCAGGTCGACCTGCTCGACCCGGAGGCCACCCGCGACTGGGCGGAGCGGATCGAGAAGGACCACGGCCGCGTCGACGGCCTGGTGCACCTGGTCGGCGGCTGGCGCGGCTCGAAGTCCTTCGCCGAGACCGACCTCGCCGACTGGGACGTGCTGCACAAGCTCCTCATTCAGACCGTGCAGCACACCTCCCTCGCCTTCCAGGAGCCGCTGCAGCGCAGCGGCGGCCGCGGCCGGTACGTGCTGGTCTCCGCCGCCGGCGCTTCGAAGCCGACCGGCGGCAATGCCGCGTATGCCGCCGCGAAGGCCGCCGCCGAGGCCTGGACGCTCGCCCTCGGGCACGCCTTCAAGAAGGCCGGGGGTGACTCGTCGCCGCCTGCCGCGGCTGTCATCCTGGTGGTGAAGGCCCTGGTCCATGACGCGATGCGGGCCGCGAAGCCGGAGGGCAAGTTCCCCGGCTTCACGGACGTGGCCGATCTCGCGGACGAGATCGCCCGTGTCTACGACCGCCCCGTCGAGGAACTGAACGGAACCCGCCAGTGGCTCACACCCCAGCCATAAGCCAGCAGACCGACGCCAAGCAGCGGCACAACCCGGAGTCGCGCGCCTTCGCCAGCGACAACTACGCGGGCGTGCATCCGGAGATCCTCGCCGCCATCGCCCTCGCCAACGGCGGCCACCAGGTCTCCTACGGCGAGGACGAGTACACCGAGGCCCTGCAGCAGATCTTCCGCAGCCACCTCGGCCCGTACGCCACGGCCTACCCGGTCCTCAACGGCACCGGCGCCAACGTGGTGGCGCTGCAGGCGGTCACCGACCGCTGGGGCGCCGTCATCTGCGCCGACAGCGCGCACATCCACGTGGACGAGTGCGGGGCGCCGGAGCGGGTCGGCGGTCTCAAGCTGCTCACCGTCCCGACCCCGGACGGCAAGCTCACCCCCGAGCTGATCGACCTGGAGGCGCGCGGCTGGGACGACGAGCACCGCGCCATGCCGCAGGTCGTCTCGATCACCCAGTCCACGGAGCTGGGCACCGTCTACACGCCCGACGAGGTCAAGGCCATCTGTGACCACGCCCACGAGCGCGGCATGAAGGTCCACCTCGACGGCGCCCGGATAGCCAACGCGGCCGCCACCCTCGACGTCCCGATGCGGTCGTTCACCAATGTGGCGGGCGTCGACATCCTGTCCTTCGGCGGCACGAAGAACGGCATGATGATGGGCGAGGCCGTCGTCGTGCTGAACCCGGACGCGGTCGGCGCGATGAAGCACCTGCGCAAGCTCTCCATGCAGTTGGCGTCCAAGATGCGCTTCATCTCGGTCCAGTTCGAGGCGCTGCTCGCCAAGGACCTGTGGCTGCGCAACGCCCAGCACGCCAACGCCATGGCCAAGCGGCTCGCCGCGGGCGCCCGGGCCATCGACGGCGTCGAGATCCTCTACCCCGTTCAGGCGAACGGCGTCTTCGCCCGGCTGCCGCACGACGTCACGGAGCGGCTGCAGAAGCAGTTCCGCTTCTACTTCTGGGACGAGGCGGCCGGCGACGTCCGCTGGATGTGCTCGTACGACACCAAGCCCGAGGACGTCGACGCCTTCGTCACCGCCCTGGGGGAGGAGATGGCCAGGGCCTGACCGCCGTACGGACCAGGCCTAGGCCGGCTCCGGTGCGCTCCCGCCCAGGTGGGCCGGGAGCCACCAGGAGTCGTCCGGGCCCTTCGGCTTGTCGGGATACGCCTTCTGCGCCGCCGTCAGCAGCTCCTGCATACGCCCCTTGAGCTGGGCTGTCAGCGCCTCCTGGTCGACCTCCGAGCCGACCCCCATCTTTTCCCCGACCCGGATGGTGATGGGGAAACGATTCCTCCCGAAGTCGCGCTTGCGGCCCTTCGTCCACAGCCGCTGCGTGCCCCACACCGCCATGGGAAGCAGCGGCACCCCCGCCTCCTGGGCGAGCCGCGCCGCGCCGGACTTGAACTCCTTGAGCGTGAACGACTCCGAGATCGTCGCCTCCGGGAACACTCCCACGATCTCGCCGCGGCGCAGCGCCGAGAGGGCCTCGCGGAAGGCCTGCGCGCCCTGCGCGCGGTCCACGGGGATGTGCTTCATGCCGCGCATGAGCGGCCCGGAGACGCGGTGCCTGAAGACCGACTCCTTCGCCATGAAGCGCACGTACCGCTTCGCCGGCAGCGCCGCGTAGCCGCAGAAGATGAAATCGAGATAGCTGATGTGATTGCTCACCAGCACGGCCCCACCGTCCTTGGGGACGTGCTGCGCGCCGTCAAGGTCGATGCGAAGTCCCAGGGCCTTGAACCAGGTGCGCGCAGCCTGGATCACCGGCGGGTAGATGAGCTCTGCCACGTCCGCAGGATACGGTCAGGCATCCTGGGCTGCATGGAAGCGCTTCTCACACCCGCGGACCTTGACATCGAGGGCCTGGGGAGCAGGGCCACCCTGGTGCAGTTCTCCAGCGCCTTCTGCCAGCCTTGCCGTGCCACCCGCCGGGTGCTGGCGGAGGTGGCGGCGATGGTGGAGGGCGTGGCGCATGTGGAGGTCGACGCCGAGTCGCACCTGGAGCTCGTACGGCGGCTGGAGATCACCGGCACGCCGACCGTGCTGGTCCTGGACGCCGCCGGGGCGGTGGTGCGGCGGGCGACCGGGCAGCCTGGTAAGGCGCACGTCATTGCCGCGTTGGGCGACGCAGTAGGGACGCAGTAGGGAACGTCACAGTTCAACGTCCTTGAAACCCGGGAATGACGTCGGTGTACTGACGAGTAATATTTATATGCTGCCAGCACGGCAGTTTCGAAGACGAGACGAACGAGAAGCGGTTGGGAGCCGGCGTGAGCTTGAGGATCGTTGTCTGTGTGAAGTACGTGCCCGACGCCACCGGCGACCGGCACTTCGCCGAGGACCTGACCGTCGACCGCGAGGATGTGGACGGCCTGCTCTCCGAGCTCGACGAGTACGCGGTCGAGCAGGCGCTGCAGATCAAGGAAGCGAACGACGACGACGCCGAGGTCACCGTCGTGACCGTCGGCCCGGAGGACGCCCGCGACGCGCTCCGCAAGGCGCTCTCCATGGGCGCCGACAAGGCCGTGCACGTGGAGGACGACGACCTCCACGGCACCGACGTCTTCGGCACCTCCGCGGTGCTGCAGAAGGCCGTCGAGCACGTCGGCTACGACCTCGTGGTCTGCGGCATGGCCTCCACCGACGGCACCATGGGCGTGCTCCCGGCGATCCTCGCCGAGCGCCTCGGCGTGCCGCAGGTGACCCAGCTGTCCGAGGTGTCGGTGGCAGACGGCAAGGTGACCGGCCGCCGCGACGGCGACGCCGCCACCGAGCAGCTGGAGGCCTCCCTCCCGGCGCTGATCTCCGTGACGGACCAGTCGGGCGAGGCCCGCTACCCGTCCTTCAAGGGCATCATGGCCGCCAAGAAGAAGCCGGTGGAGGAGCTGGACCTGGACGACCTCGGCCTGGAGGCCGAGCAGGTCGGCCTGGACGGCGCCTGGACGAAGGTCGACGAGGCCACCGAGCGCCCGGCGCGCACCGCGGGCACGATCGTCAAGGACGAGGGCGAGGGCGGCAAGCAGCTCGCCGAGTTCCTCGCGGGCCAGAAGTTCATCTGAGCCCGGTCCACGCCACAAGCCCTCACCTCTGCACAGGAGATCTGATTTCCCATGGCTGAAGTCCTTGTCTACGTCGACCACGTCGACGGCGCCGTCAAGAAGCCCACGCTGGAGCTGCTCACCCTCGCCCGCCGCATCGGCGAGCCCGTCGCGGTCGCGCTCGGCAGCGGCGCCGCGGACACCGCCGCCACCGTCGCCGAGTACGGCGCCGTGAAGGTGCTGACCGCCGACGCACCGGAGTTCGGCGAGTACCTCGTGGTGCCCAAGGTGGACGCGCTGCAGGCCGCGTACGACGCGGTGAGCCCGGCCGCCGTCCTCGTACCCTCCTCCGCGGAGGGCAAGGAGATCGCCGCCCGCCTCGCGCTGCGCCTGAACTCCGGCATCATCACCGACGCCACCGACCTGGAGGCCGGCGACGAAGGCCCGGTCGCCACGCAGTCGGTGTTCGCGGCCTCGTTCACCACCAAGTCCCGCGTCTCCAGCGGCACCCCGGTGATCACCGTCAAGCCGAACTCGGCCGCCCCGGAGGCCGCCCCGGCCGCCGGCACCGTCGAGGCGCTGAACGTGTCCTTCTCCGAGGGCGCCACCGGCACCAAGGTCGTCTCCCGCACCCCGCGCGAGTCGACCGGGCGCCCGGAGCTCACCGAGGCCGCGATCGTGGTCTCGGGTGGCCGCGGCGTGAACGGCGCGGAGAACTTCCATGTCATCGAGTCCCTCGCCGACTCCCTCGGCGCGGCCGTCGGCGCCTCCCGCGCCGCGGTGGACGCCGGCTGGTACCCGCACTCCAACCAGGTCGGCCAGACCGGCAAGAGCGTCTCCCCGCAGCTGTACATCGCGGCGGGCATCTCCGGCGCGATCCAGCACCGGGCCGGCATGCAGACGTCCAAGACGATCGTCGCGATCAACAAGGACGCCGAGGCGCCGATCTTCGACCTGGTCGACTACGGCATCGTCGGCGACCTCTTCGAGGTCGTCCCGGCGCTGACCGAGGAGGTCAAGACCCGCAAGGGCTGACCGCTGCTCGTCCCGCAGGCCCCCGTACGCGATCGCGTACGGGGGCCTGACCATTGACGTTCCGCATCGTGGAGATTAAATTTCACTTCAACGCTTTGTTGAGTTGAAGGAGTGTGGATGGTGCAGGGGACTGAGTCATCGGGTGGGGTCGCGACGACGCTCGCAGGCTCCGTAAGCGCGCAGCTCGGCGCCTCGCTGGCGCAGGTCGACGCCGAGCTGGCGAGCCGCTATCCGGGCGACCCGGGCACCCGGCAGCCCGTGCACACGGTCTACGTCCCCGGCGACGCCTACGCGGCCGACACCATCCGCTCCTGGGGCGACCAGGCCCTCGCCCTCCTGGACGAGCACGCGCCGGACGCGGGCGCGCTGGCGGGCGTCCTCGGCATCCCCGACGAGCTGGCCGGGCCGGTCTACGACCGCGTGCGCGCCAAGCTGACCCGCGAGCCCGTCGAGGACCTCCGTATCGACTTCGAGGACGGCTACGGGCCGCGCCCCGACGCCGAGGAGGACGAGGCCGCCGCCCGCGCCGCCGAGCTGGTGGCGGCGGGCAGCGACGCCCCGTATGTCGGCATCCGCATGAAGTGCATGGAGTCCGCCGTCCGCGACCGCGGCATCCGCACCCTGGACATCTTCCTCACCGGGCTGCTTGAGCGCGGCGGCCTGCCGGACGGGCTCGTCCTGACCCTGCCCAAGGTGACGTACGCCGAGCAGGTCACGGCCATGGTGCGGCTGCTGGAGGAGTTCGAGAAGGCCCGCGGCCTCGCCGCCGGTCGGATCGGCTTCGAGATCCAGGTCGAGACCACCCAGTCGATCCTCGGCGCCGACGGCCGCGCCACCGTCGCCCGCATGATCGAGGCCGCCGAGGGCCGCGCCACCGGGCTGCACTACGGCACCTTCGACTACAGCGCCTCCTGCGGCGTCAGCGCCGCGTACCAGTCGATGGACCACCCGGTCGCCGACCACGCCAAGGCCGTCATGCAGGTCGCGGCCGCGGGCACCGGCGTCCGGCTCTCGGACGGCTCCACCAACGTCCTCCCGGTCGGCGACACGGCCCAGGTGCACGCCGCCTGGAAGCTCCACCACGACCTCGTGCGCCGCTCTCTGGCCCGCGCGTACTACCAGGGCTGGGACATGCACCCGGGCCACCTGCCGACCCGTTACGCGGCCGTCTACGCCTTCTACCGCGAGGGCCTGGAGCAGGCCGCCGCGCGGCTGGCCGCGTACGTGTCGAAGGCCGGCGGCGCCGTGATGGACGAGCCCGCCACCGCCAAGGCGCTGTCCGGCTACCTGCTGCGCGGCCTGGACTGCGGCGCGGTCGACCTCGATGAGGTCACCAAGCTGACCGGTCTTGATCGCGCGCGGCTCGACTCGCTGGCCGGCCGCGGTTAATTGAGGTGAATTGCCCGCCGCCGCGCACCTACTGTGGGCGGCGGCGGCACGACCGGCCGCCGGAGACGGGGGTACGGGTATGGAGCAGCAGGAACGGGCCGAGTTCGGCCGCCTCTTCCGGCAGTTCCTCGACCAGATCGTCTACAACGACGGTGTCGAGGGCCGCTCATTGCTGGAGCGTCTCGAAGCCCACCTGGGGCGCAAACCGGAGCAGGTCCCGGTCGTCAAGGGCAGCTACGCCCCGTACGACCACGCCAACGTCCACGTCGCCGCCGAGCGCTGGTTCAGCTCCGAGGGCCGCAGCCATGAGCTGATCGGCATCACCGGCGAGGGCCGCCGATACGAGTCGCTGGGCGAGATCCTGGAGGCCGCGCAGCGCCGCGAGCGCTTCATCGTCGGCGCCGTCGACTACGCGTATCTGCCGGTCGCGCCCGGCGAGGAACTCTCCTGCGTCTCCTTCGGCATCTACCTCGGGACCGACGGCGACGACCGGTACGCGGTGCTGCTGCGCGGGCCCAGCGAGGAGTACGGCCGTGAGGAGGTGGAGCTTGAAGTGCTCGCGCCCTCCCGGGAGGCCGCCAAGCGCTTCCTCGCCGGCCTCGACGCGCTGATCCGCGAGCACAACGTCTTCCGCGGCAAGATCCTCTCCTTCGAGGGCACCGCCTTCAGCCACGGCATCGGCCCGTTCCGCTTCCACTCCCGCCCCGGCCTCGGGGAGGGCGACATCGTGCTGCCCAACGGGCTGCTGGAGCGCGTCGAGCGGCAGGTCGTCGGCGTGGCCCGGCGCCGGGAGGCGCTGCGCGCGGCTGGGCAGCACCTGCGCCGCGGGCTGCTGCTGTACGGGCCGCCGGGCACCGGCAAGACGCATTCGGTGCGGTATCTGCTGTCCCAGCTGCCGGACTTCACGGCTGTCGTGCTCGCCGGGCCGACCATCAAGTACGTCGGCGCCGCGTGCGCGCTGGCGCGGCAGCTGCAGCCCGCCCTGGTGGTCCTGGAGGACTGCGACCTGGTCGCGGAGGCGCGCGACCTCAGCGACGACGACCAGCCGCTGCTCTTCCAGGTGCTCAACGAGATGGACGGCCTCGGCGACGACGCCGACGTCGCCTTCCTTCTCACCACCAACCGCGCCGACCTGTTGGAGCCCGCGCTCTCCCAGCGGCCGGGGCGTGTCGACATGGCGGTGGAGATCCCGCTGCCGGACGCGGTGGGGCGGCGCCGGCTGTTCGGCCTGTACGGCGGGCAGCTCGGCCTCGACGGCGACGCGGTGGAGCGGGTGGTGGAGCGGACCGAGGGCACCACGGCGTCGTTCACCAAGGAACTGGTGCGGCGCGCGGTGCTGTTCGCCGCGGAGCGGGAGGAGAAGACGTCCGCGGATGACGTCCAGGCTGCCCTGGACGAGCTGCTGTCCGACCGGGACGCGCTGACGCGGCGGCTGCTCGGCGTCGGGGGCGCGTCCGGGGAAGAGCCCGACGACGACCACGACGACTACGACGACGTCGGCCTCGAGGACTGACCTCAGGCCGGGGGAATCTCCCCCGACCCGCGGGCGATGAGCCGCGTCGGCAGCTCCACCCGCTTCGGCGCGTCATGCCCGCCCTCCAGGCGGCGGAACAGCGTCTCCGCCGCCGTCCGCCCCAGCTCCGCCGGATCCTGGGCGACGACCGTGATGCCGGGGGAGAGCAGGTCGGCGAGCTCGAAGTCGTCGAAGCCGACCAGGGCGACGGGGGTGGCGCGGTCGCGCTCGCGGAGCATCCGCACCGCCGTCACCGTCACCCGGTTGTTGCCGGAGAAGATCGCCGTGACCGGCTCGGGCCCGTCGAGCATCGCGGCGATCGCGGTACGGACCCGGTCCGGGTCGGTCGACCCCATCGCCACCCACGAGCCGTGCACCGGCAGCCCCGCGTCGGCCATCGCCGTGCGATAGCCGCGCAGCCGCTCCGCGGCCGTGTGGATCCGCGGATGGTCGCCGATGTAGCCGATCCGGCGCTGCCCCTGGGCGATCAGATGCGCGACGCCGTCGCGGGCGCCACCATGGTTGTCCGTAAGCACGGTGTCCGCGTCGATGCGGCCCGCCGGGCGGTCCACGAAGACGGTCGCTATGCCCGCGGCGATCTCCGGCTCCAGATAGCGGTGGTCGTCGCTGGCCGGGACGATCACCAGGCCGTCGACCCGGCGGGCGCAGAACGCCAGCACCAGCTCCTGCTCGCGGGCTGGCTCCTCGGCGCTGGAGCCGTTGATCAGCAGGGTGCCGTGCGCGCGGGCGACCTCCTCGACGGCGCGGCTCAGCGGGGCGTAGAAGGGATCCGCCAGATCCTCCAGCACCAGGCCGATGCTGGACGTACGCCCCTTGCGCAGGATGCGGGCGCTGTCATTACGGCGAAAGCCCAGGGCGAGGATCGCCTCCCTGACCCGCTGCTCGGTGTCGGGCGTCACGCCCGGCTCGCCGTTGACGACGCGCGAGACCGTCTTCAGGCCGACGCCGGCGCGGGCCGCGACGTCCTTCATCGTCGGCCGGGAGCCGTAGCGGCTGGAGGCGCTCTCTGTCTGCGGGTCGGTCACGTTGGCGAGTCCTTCGGGCAGGGCCTTGGCAGGTGGTGTCGATCATAGGGGCTGGACAACGTTGTCAGGGCCAGGGAAGATATGCTCCGCCGCTGACCACTACCAGGAGAGCTCACGACGCCGATGCAGACAGCCTTGATCGCCGCCCTCGACATCGGCGGTACGAAGATCGCCGGAGCACTCGTGGATGGCGACGGGAGGCTGCTCGTACGGTCCCAGCGGCCCACGCCCGCCAAGGAGTCCGCCGCGGCGATGAAGGCCGCGGTCGCGGGCGTCCTGGGCGATCTGACGGCCGCCCCGGAGTGGCCGCGGGTCGCGGCGCTCGGGATCGGCAGCGCGGGTCCGGTGGACGCCTCCACGGGCACGGTGAGCCCCGTGAACATTCCCGTATGGCGAGACTTTCCGCTGGTCGCGGGCGTGCGCGAGACCGTCGGCGAGCTGCCGGTGGTGCTGGTCGGCGACGGCGTCGCCATCACCGCGGCCGAGCACTGGCAGGGGGCGGCCCGCGGGCGCGCGGCCGCCATGTGCATGGTCGTCTCCACGGGCGTGGGCGGCGGCCTGGTGCTGGACGGGCGGATCTATCCGGGGCCGACCGGCAACGCCGGGCACATCGGCCACATTTCGGTGGATCTCAACGGCGACCCGTGCCCGTGCGGGGCGCGCGGCTGCGTCGAGCGCATCGCCAGCGGGCCCAACATCGCCGCGCGGGCGCTGAGCGAGGGCTGGACGCCGGGCCCGGACGGCGACGCGACCGCGCGCGGCGTCGCGGCCGCCGCGAGTGCGGGCGACCCGGTCGCGCTGGCCTCCTTCGACCGGGCCGCGCAGGCTCTCGCCGCCGGTATCGCCGCGACGGCGACGCTCGTCGAGATCGAGGTCGCCGTCATCGGCGGTGGCGTGGCGGCCGCGGGCGACCTGCTCTTCGAGCCGCTGCGGCGCCACCTGAAGAGCTACGCGACGCTGTCGTTCGTGTCGGGCCTCGAGGTCGTACCGGCCGCGCTGGGCACGGACGCCGGGCTGATAGGCGCGGCGGCCGCGGCCGCGGAGAGCCTGCGGATCGGGCCGTTCGCGGAGGACTGACCGGCTTTACGCGGCGGCCTTGACCCCCGCCAGCATCTCCTCCAGGCGCCCCGAGGCCGCGGCGATGGCGACATGGTCGTGGTAGTCGCGGGACGTGGCGATCAGCCCGTCGCGCACTCGGACCACCTGGACGTTGGCGGCGCGGACGGAGTTGCCCCCGACGGTCACCACGGACTCGTACTCGGCGACGACCACCTCCGGGTCCGCGGTCTCGTGGAGCACGGTGTTCTCGATCTTCAGCTGCAGGCCCCCGGCGACGAGCGGAGCGAAGTGCTCGGCCAGCGACTCGCGGCCCTCGGCGTGCCCGGCGACGGGCTTGGCGAAGACGATGTCGACGACGGTGTCCGCCGCGTACAGCTCGGCGAGCTCATCCCAGCGGGACGCGGAAATGCGCTGGTGAAGCTCGGTGACGGTCTCGCGGGGCGTGCGGACGGCAGGCATGATGGCCTCCAGGTGGGAGAGAATCGGACTGGCTGGTCCGCTTAACAGAATCCGGACTGGCGAGTCCGTTTGTCAAGGAGTGTGGTCGTGGTCACATCGGGACGCCCGCTGCGCGCGGACGCGCAGCGCAACCGTGCGCGCGTGCTGGAGGCGGCCGAGCAACTGCTGTGGGAGCGCGGCGCCGGGGTGCGTACGGAGGAGGTAGCCAAGGCCGCGGGCGTCGGCGTGGGCACGGTCTTCCGGCACTTCCCGACCAAGGAGGCCCTGTTCTCGGCCGTCTACACCGCGGGTCTCGAACGGCTGACGGCGGAGGCGGAGGCCCTCGCCGCCGAGGCGAAGCCCGGGGAGGCGTTCTTCGGGTTCTTCACCAAGGTGGTGGGGGAGTCGGAGCGGAAGCTTGCCCTCGCCGACGCGCTGGAGGACGCCGGCATCGACGTCGCCCAGGCGCACGCCGACGCCGGCGCGGGACTGCGCGACGTGCTGTCCCGCCTCCTGGCGCAGGCGCAGCAGAGCGGCGCCGTGCGCGGCGACATCGGCGTACTCGAAGTGATGGCGCTGCTCGTCGGCGCCACCCGCGCCGTGAAGCAGGCGGGCGCGGACCCCGGCGTACGGGCCCGCGCCCTGGCGGTCGTGCTGGACGGGCTGCGCCCGACTAGCAGCTGAGCTTGGCCTCCGCCCAGTCCGCGTGATCGCTGTCGACCCCGTCGCCGCCGTCCGTGACGACCAGGCGGACGGTGGTGGCGCCCGTGACGTCGGCCGTCAGATCCTGGGCCGGCATGGCGTTGGTGAGGGTGTCCGTCGAGGCGGCCTTCTTGTCGTCCGCCCAGACCTCGAAGGCGACCGTGCCCTTGTCGCCCTTCTCGTCGTCGACGCCCACCTTCGCCGTGACCGCCGAGCACTTTTTGCCCGCGTAGTACACGACCTCGCTGACCGCGTGCGCGCCCAGGCCCTTCGCGTACGTGGTGCCGCCGATGGTGAGCGGCTTGCCGTCGCCCGCCGCGTCCTCGCCGACGCTGGTGTCCTTCTCCACCGGGCCCCAGCCGTTGGCGGCGCTCAGCCAGGTCAGGTCGCTCGCGTACGAGGCGCCGCCCGGTGGCGCCTGGACGATGTAGGCCCGGCCCGGGAGCTCGGCGCTCACCCGCTCACCGGCGGGGGAGGTGTAGCGGGACGCCAAGGTGAGGGTGTGGGCGCCCTGTTGGCTCCCGGCCGGTGCGGACACGGTCCATTTCGTACGGAGCTGGGCGCCGCTCTTGAGCGTCTTCGCGGTCGCCGGGCTGCCGGGCTTCGCCTGCCAGCCCTCCGGCCCCGAGAGCGCCGCCGAGACGTTACGGGCCGGCGTGCGGCCGTGGTTGGTCAGCGTCGTCGTGGTCGCGGCCGGCTTGCCCGCCTCGACGTACGGCGTCGTGTCGATGCCCGCCTCGACGGCCGGCGGGTGCGAGGCCCAGTCGCCGCCCGCCGACACCCGGAACATCGCCGTGCCGTGCGCCGGGACGGTCGCCGAGATGGCGCCCGCCGTGTTGTAGCTCTTGTGCTGCCAGAGGTCGCGCAGCACGTACGCGTCCGCCGCCGGCAGGCCGAGCGCCTTGGCCGACGTGGCGATGTGCTGCGGCTGGTCGGTCTCGTTGAAGAGGGTCACCGCGCGGCTGCCGTCCGCCAGCTCCTTGCCGACCACCCAGCGGCCGGCCTCCGAGGACAGCACCTCGCCCTGCTTGCCGAGCGGGTCCTGGTTGACGGCGATGACCTCCTTGTTCTCCAGGATCTCGAAGGTCGCCTCGTCGGCCTTGCGCAGGTCGGTGCCGATGAGCAGCGGCGCCGCCATGATCGACCACATGGAGAAGTGGCTGCGGTACTCCGTGTCCGTCATGCCGCCGTTGCCGACCTCCAGCATGTCGGGGTCGTTCCAGCGGCCGGGGCCCGCGTACTTCGCGAGGGGGAGGTTCTGCTTCATGATGCCGAGCATGCTCGACCAGCTGTCGCTGATGTCGCCCGTGGTACGCCACAGTTGGCCGAGGTCTCCGGCCCACTCCCAGGGCTTGTTCTCGCCCCACTCGCAGATGGAGTAGACGATCGGCCGGCCGGTGGCCTTCAGTGCGTCGCGCATCTTGGTGTAGCGCTGCTTGGCGTCCACGCCCTGGTTGTTGCAGTTGTCGTACTTGAGGTAGTCGACGCCCCAGTCGGCGAACTGCTGGGCGTCGGACTCCTCGTGGCCCAGGGCGCCGGGGAAGCCGGCCGAGTTGCAGGTCTTGGTGCCCGCGCTGGTGTAGATGCCGAACTTCAGGCCCTTGGAGTGGACATAGTCGGCGACCGCCTTGATGCCGTTCGGGAAGCGGGCCGGGTCGGGGACCAGCTTGCCGTCGGCGTTGCGCTCGGGGAGCGCCCAGCAGTCGTCCAGGTTCACGTACTCGTAGCCGGCGTCCTTGAGGCCGCGCTCGACGAAGATGTCGGCGATGCCCTTGACCATGGCCTCGTTGAAGTCCGCCCGGCAGTGGGTGGAGTTCCAGTTGTTGAAGCCCATCGGCGGGGTCTTGGCGAGGCCGTCCTCCACGAGTGGTCGGACGTCGTCGGCGGGACGGGCCTGGGCCGGCGCGGCGAGGGCGCCGGATGCCAGCAGCAGGGTGGCTAATGCTCCGATGATTCGCTTGCGTGATCTAGGGTGGCGCACGCTACGTCTCCTCGATCGTGGCGGTCGTCATGACCGCGTCAAGGTCCGAGTGTTTACGGTAGGCCGTGTTCGACTCTGTCGGAAGAGAAGAGATAACAGTTGCCTGCTGGGCGGTGAAACCCCTTGACGACGCCGGGAGTCGGGGGTGAGATCCGGGCATCCCGTTCGGTTGTGTTCGGTTACGCCCTTGAGGAGGCAGCGCCATGAGCCGCTCTTCGTACGGTCCCGCTTCGGCGCAACACGAGTCCACAGGTCATCCGATGTCCCGCCGCGGCCTGCTGCGTACGGCCGCCATCGGCGCCGGGGCCGTAACCCTGCCGAGCCTCCTGGCCGCCTGTGGCGAGGGGCCCGGTGGCGGCGGTAAGACCATCACCCTCGGCTCCAACTCCTCGGACCCGGTGCCGAAGAAGGCGTTCCAGGCCGCCTTCGACGCGTACGAGAAGAAGTCGAAGAAGACGCTTGAGGTCAACACCAAGGACCACAACGACTTCCAGGAGAACATCAACCGCTATCTGCAGGGGAATCCGGACGACGTCTTCATGTGGTTCGCCGGATACCGGATGCAGTTCTTCGCGAAGAAGCGGCTGCTGACCGAGGTCAGCGACATCTGGAAGGACTTCAAGGGCTTCTCGCCGGCGCTGAAGGCGCAGTCGACCGGCGAGGACGGCAAGCAGTACTTCGTGCCGTACTACTACTATCCGTGGGCGGTCTTCCACCGTAAGAGCCTCTTCGAGGAGAAGGGCTACGAGCCCGCGAAGAACTGGGACGACTTCATCGCGCTCGCGAAGAAGATGAAGAAGGACGGGACGCCGGTCGCCTTCTGCGACAAGGACGGCTGGCCCGCGATGGGCACCTTCGACTACATCAACATGCGGCTCAATGGATACGACTTCCACAAGTCGCTGATGGCGGGGAAGGAAGCCTGGACCGACAAGCGGGTCAAGGGCGTCTTCGACCTGTGGCGCGAGCTCATGCCGTACTACCAGGCCGGCGCGAACGGGCGCACCTGGCAGGAGGCGGCGCAGGGACTGCAGAAGAAGGAGACAGCGATGGCGGTGTTCGGGATGCCGCATCCGGGCCAGCAGTTCCCGAAGGGCGAGCAGGAGGACATCGACTTCTTCGCCTTCCCCGAGATCAGTCCCGAGCATGGACAGGACGCGGTGGAGGCGCCGATCGACGGGTTCCTGCTGTCCAAACGGCCGAAGAACGAATCCGGAGCCAAGGACTTCCTGAAGTTCATGGCCACGCCGAAGGCCGAGGACATCTACCTGGCCGGCGACCCCAACAACATCGCCTGCAACGACGGTGCCGACACCTCGAAGTACAGCGCGCTGCAGAAGAAGTCCGTGGAGCTGGTCTCCGGTGCCAAGCAGATATCGCAGTTCCTGGACCGCGACACCCGCCCGGACTTCGCCTCCACGGTGATGATCCCGGCGATTCAGAAGTTCATCGGCAACCCGAAGGATGTCGATGGACTGGTGAATGACATCGAACGGCAGAAGAAGTCCATCTTCGCGGCCGAGTAAGGGAGTTGCCGCCCGTGCCGCAGAAAGTGGAGTCCGTTCCCCGGCAAAGGCGACGGCGGTGGACGCGGCGCTTCACGCGCCGCGACCTCGTCGTCCTCGGCGTGCTGCTGGGGATACCGATCCTCATCGACATCGCGATCGTCTGGGGGCCGACCGTGGCGTCCATCGGGCTGTCCTTCACCAGCTGGGACGGCATCGGGGACATCAAGGGCGTCGGCGGCCGCAACTACGACGACCTCGCCAACACCTACCCCGCCTTCTGGCCCGCCGTCCGCCACAACCTCCTCTGGCTGGCCTTCCTCGCCCTCGTGGCCACGCCCTTCGGGCTGCTGCTCGCGGTCATCATCGACCGCGGCGTGCGCTTCAGCCGCTTCTACCAGTCGACGCTCTACATGCCGGTGGTGCTGTCCCTGGCGATCGTCGGCTTCATCGCCCAGCTGGTGCTCTCGCGCGACAACGGCGCCCTGAACGCCGTCCTCGCCAACCACGACAACCCCGTGGACTGGCTCGGCGATCCGGACCTGAACCTCTGGATGGTGCTCCTCTTCGCCGGCTGGCGGCACGTCGGATATGTGATGATCCTCTACCTGGCCGGGCTGAAATCCGTCGACCCGACGCTGAAGGAGGCGGCGGCGATCGACGGCGCGAACGCCCGGCAGACCTTCTTCCGCGTGGTCTTTCCGACGCTGCGCCCGGTGAACGTCATCGTCGGCGTCATCACGGTGATCGAGGCGCTGCGCGCCTTCGACATCGTCTACGTGATCAACAAGGGCCGCAATGGCCTGGAGCTGCTGTCCGTACTCATCACGGACAACATCATCGGCGAGGCCAGCCGGATCGGCTTCGGGTCGGCGATCGCTGTCGTGCTGCTGACGGTCTCGCTGGGCTTCATCGTCACGTATCTGGTCCAGGAGCTGCGAGGGGAGAAGGGCCGATGATCCGGCGTGGGCGGTACGGCACGCATATCTTCCTGGCGGCGGTCTCGATCGTCTTCCTGCTGCCGCTGCTGCTGGCGGTGTATGCGTCGCTGCGGCCGTATCAGGAGACGGCGGAGCACGGATATCTGTCGTGGCCGAAGCACCTTTCCTTCGACTACTACCAGCGGGCCTATACCGAATCCGGGATGGGGAAGTACTTCGTCAACACGCTGCTGATCGCCGTCCCGGCGGTCATCGTGACGATTTTCCTGGCGTCCTTCGTGGCCTTCGCCATCGCGCGGCTGCGGATCCGCTTCGGCATGGTGCTGCTGATCGCCTTCACGGCGGGGAACCTGCTCCCGCCGCAGGTGATCGTCACGCCTCTCTACGTGGCTTTCAACAAGATTCCCCTGCCGTGGTGGATGTCGGATTCGCTGCTGCTGTACGACTCGTACTGGGCGGTGATCATCGCGAACATCGGCTTCCAGATCGGCTTCTGCGTCTTCGTCCTGTCGAACTTCATGCGCACGCTGCCGACAGAAATCATGGAGGCGGCGATCGTGGACGGCGCGGGCGTCTGGACGCAATTCTGGCGCATCACCCTGCCGCTGTGCCGCCCGGCCCTGGCGGCACTGGCAACCCTGGAATTCACCTGGATCTACAACGACTTCCTCTGGGCCCTGATCTTCATCTCCAACCCGGACAAACTCCCCATCACCTCATCCCTGAACAACCTGAAGGGCCAATTCTTCACCGACTACAACCTCCTGGCCGCCGGCTCCGTCCTGGTAGCCCTCCCGACCATCCTCGTCTTCCTGCTCCTGCAGCGACACTTCATCGCGGGCCTGACGCTGGGGTCGAGCAAGGGGTAGGTCACACCACCTCCGCCACCTGGCGCGGGATGTGCCGGTGGGGGTGTTTGGGCTGGACGCTGGCGCGTTCGAAGGCTTCTCCGATCATGGAGATGAAGGCGTCCGGGCCTTCTGCGTCCCGCTGCGCGTCCATTGCCGCCGCGATGATGTCGCGGCGGGTCGTGGTGAAGCTGCCTTTCAGGGCGCCGCCGGTGTGGTGTTCTGGTTCTTCTGCCCAGGCGATGCCCTGGGCTATGTGGGAGTAGAAGGGGGCGAAGCCGGAGGCGTCGATGTCCGCCGGGTCCGTGGCGTCCGTGATCGCGGTGACGATGCGGTCGCCTACCAGGTCGGAGCCGTCTTCGCCGAGGACGCCGGTGTTGTAGTAGATGACGAGCTTGTCGAACTTCACCTTGCGGTCCTTGTTCGCGGTGGTCGACAGGTACGTCTTGAATTCGCGCAGGTGGGTTCGGGTGTCGCCTTCCTTGTACAGGTTGAGGAGTGCCTGGGTGAGTTTCCAGCCTGCCTGCTGTGACGTGACGTTCACGACGATCCGGCGCGCCAGACCGTCCCTGGCCGTGCTGACGTAGTGGCGGTTGAAGATGTGGAAGTAGTCGCCGCGGGTCGCCGCCTGGTATTGGTCGGACGGCAGGCCCGCGGTGGACCTCCCCCTGTTCTTCGCCTTCAGGTAGTCGGAGTACTTCTGGCTCCGGGTGGAATAGTCGTCGTTCCGCACCAGCAGGGTGTCGATCACCGACTTGGGGACGGCGTCCTTGAGATAGCCCGCCTGGCCCGCGCCCATGAAGTTGTACAGGGCATTGCTGCGGTTCTCGGCCGACATTTTCCAGAACTTCGGGTTCGTGTAGTACTCGTAGTACACATCCCGCAGGAACGCCTCATTCGCGTCCTGGTTCATCTCATGGCGCTGCGCGTCCGTGAGGCCGGTCTCGGACAGGTCGTCCAGTTCGATGTCGACGAGGTCGTCGCGCTTGGTCTTCGCCAGCGGCTCACCGTCGCCGAGGTCGAAGGTGAGGTTCAGCGGTTCCTGCGTTTCCTTCGGCTTCACCGGCGCCGTCGTCCGTACCGGCGCATCCGGGATGACCTCCACGCCCCCGAACCGCACCGTCTTCGCCGGGGCAGCCGTACCCGTGCTCTTCCCCGCCACCGACCCGTTGCGCTTCTTCTTCCGCGTGCTCAGACCGTTGGACATCGCGGGCTCCTTCCGTCACTGCGCGCCGGCCCGGTAGGCCAGGATCAGACCGAGGTTGGACAGTGCCTGCCGGTCGCCGTCCAGGACGAGCGTCAAGGCCTGGGCTCCGATGCTGAGGCCCGGCGTGCGCAGCAGCGTGCCGTCCGTCAGCCCGAGGCGTTCGTCGCCGCCGAGCAGGAAGCGGGCGCCGCCGCCGTTGGCCAGGGCGTACGTGGGATAGATGCCGGTGATCTGGCGGCCGCTCATGCCCGGGAACATCTCCGGGGCCAGCGGCAGCGTCAGCCGGTCGCTGCCGCCGCCGAGGAACAGCGCCCATTCGTCGGGGAATTCCGCGGCCACGTCGACCCAGCGCGCCGCGGGCCGGGGCCTGAGCATCCCCTTTACGGCGCCGGCGAAGTTCTCGCCGCCCTGCTCCGCCGCGTACTTCACCACGACCACGACATCCTCGACGCCGCCCGCGGCCCGCGCCCCCGCGGTCTCCAGCCGCCACCGCGCCACCGCGCCCGTGCCCTCGAAGGGCAGGTAGCGCTCGTCGTCGTAACGCAGCTCGAACAGGCCGTTGTTGTCGCGGCCCTCCTCCAGGTCGGACAGGGCGATCTGCTGGCCAGGGCGCCAGTCGCCGCGCAGTGCCGGTGGCGGGCTGCCCTGCGGGTCGAGCAGGAAGGCCACGGCCTTCGGGTCGGCCGTCAGCACCGTCTTGTGGTCGAGCTGAGTGAGCGTCGCCTGCAGGCCCAGCGCGCCCTCGGCGCCCTCGAAGGAGACGCTGAGGGTGCGCAGCCGGCGCCCGTAGTGCCCGGGGAAGTCCTGGTCGAAGAGCTCCTCGGTGAACGCGAACTCGCACCGCCCGGTGTCCCGCAGCGCGACCAGCGCCATCGGGTCGTACTGCCGCAGCGAGATCCGCTTGGTGATCTCCAGGCCGCGCCGGTCGCCGCCGACGTGCGCCTGCGCCAGCCGCTCCAGGTCCAGGCCAAGCCCGTCGCCCGCCAGCAGCCCACCGCGCCGGCCCTCCCAGTGCACCGGCTGGATGAACCGCTCCTCGGTGCCGCGCTCGAACTGGTACGCCCGCTCGGCGGACCGCGCCAGGTCGTACGCCAGCTGATACGTCTGCAGATACAGCCCGGACAGCCGCCCCGACATCCACTGATACAGCTCTGCGGTGGTGAACTTCTCCCGCAGGAACCGGTCGGTCTCCTCCTGATGCGCGGTCTGCCGCTCCAGGATCTCCAGCTCGCGGCGGGCCGCGGCCAGCTGCAGCTCCGCACCCTTGATCTGATGCCCGAGCTGCGCCACATCGGTCTTCGCCGTGGCCAGCTGCAGCCGCCAGTCCTCCAGCGTCCGCTCGAAGTCGGCCTGCACGGCCAGCACCTCGCCCTGCATGCTGAAGGCCTCGCCGAAGGCCTCCGACACCTCGGCGGTCTTGTCGAGCGCGTCGCCGAACTGCTTCCCGCCCGTCTTGATGCCCATGATGAACGGGCCGGCGAGCACCTGCGGCACACCGTGCGCGACGGCCGCGGCGAGCTTCAGCCCGGCCGCGACGAAGTGCGCGTTGGCGCCGTCCCGCATCGTCGACATCTGCGCCTGCTGTACGGCGGACATGCCGGCGGCGATCTGCCCCTCGTAGTGCGTGACCCGCCCCAGCGCGCCCTCGCGGGCCTCCTGCAGGTCGGCCAGCTGCTCGGCCGCGATGGTGACCTGGCCCTCCTTGATCTCCCGGGTCATCGTCAGGATGGTGGCCTCCTGCCGGGACTGCAGCAGGCTCAGCTCCTCGCCGTCGCGCCGCTCCAGCACGGACAACAGGTCGCTGCCGAGGCCGCGCAGCCGTTCGGTGACGTCCTGCGCGCGGCGCAGCACCGCGGCGAAGCGGTGGTGCGGCACCTCGGGCACCGCCGCGAGGGCGGCCAGGTCCGTACCGGCGCCCGCGGCGGCCCCGCCGACCAGCGCGGACACGTCCAGCGGCGGCTCGAAGAGCGGCACCGGGCGGCTGATGCCGAGGATGTCCAGCGAGGCGCGGATCTTGCGCAGCCGGTCCTCGACCCGCGACCAGTAGTCGCCGAGCACCTCGTTGTCCGGCACGTGGAAGTACGGCAGCGTCACGCTCTCGTGCACCGCGCCCTTGCCGACCACGAGGGTGCCGCCCGCGGTCAGCTCCGGCAGCCGGTCGGCCCGGTTCCCCCCGTTCAGCCCCGCGAAGGTCGCCGCGGGTGCCGGCGCCGGCGGGCTCACCCCCTCCGGCCGCTCGCCGAGCAGGTCGTACGCGACCACGTACAGCATCCGCGCCTCGTCGATGCTCTCCGCCGTGTACCGGCGGAAGAGCGCATCGCCCCAGTCCAGGAGGTTGTCGATGTACGCCATCACCACCGACCTCCGGTACGCGACGGGCCGCAGCCCGGCGATGGCGTGCGGGCTGAACGGGTCGTCCAGATACGCCTGGATCAGCTTGTCCCGGTCGCCCATCGCGTCGTACCCGCGCCGCAGCCCGGCGATCATCTCGACCCGCTCCAGCAGACTGCGCCGCGGCTCGCTCGCGGCCATCCTGCCGAGGATCAGCCGGACCTGCTGCAGCCCGGTCCCGGCGAGCGTGCCGAGGTAGTCGGCCTCCTCGGTGGTGAGTTCGCGGACCTGGTGGAAGGCGGGCGCCAGCGCCTCCAGCTTCGTCAGTACGGGCCCGAGCTGCCGATCGAGCTCCACGGCGGCCAGCGCCGCCATACCGGCCCGGCAGCCCGCCGCGAGCGCCTTCACATCCACGGCGAGGAAGGGCAGGAACCGCCAGTAGTGGGCCTGCTCGGTCGGGTCGAAGACGTACTCGTACCAGCGCCGCGCGTCCTCGAAGCGCTGCCCGGCATTGAGCGCCTGCGCGATGAGCAGCGGCGCGTGGCAGAAGATCTCCCAGTAGTACAGGCCGTTCGCGCTGCGGAAGTCCAGGTGCGAGCCGGTCGGTACGGACGGCACGGACGAGGCCGGGCGCACCTTGATCGTGGTGGCGTCAGAGACCTCCGTGCTGAAGGCCGGCAGCTCGTCGATCTCCTGGGTGGCCGGGGCCAGCAGCGCGGCCACGCCGCCGGTCAGCAGCTCCCGGTTGAGCAGATACGCCGTGCTGGACGTCAGCCGCACCACCTCGTGCGGCAGCGCCGCGTACTCGAAGGGCCGCGGGATCGCCACCGCCTTCGGGTACGCGGCGTATTCCGGGCCGAGGAACAGGAACAGCGCGTCCTGCCCGTCGAGCAGCCCCGTGAAGCGCCGCTCGTACGTGGCCGGCAGCCCGCCCCAGTTGCCCTGCAGCGGCTGGAACTCCAGCGCGGTGTCCAGCTCCTTGCCCGCCGGCAGCTCCGCGTACGCCCGCTCGTTGACCACGTAGGTCAGGTCGGCGCGGCGGATCACACCCCGCACCGGCATCGGCTGCGTGCTGCGCTTCGGATAGCCCTCGTCCATGGTCGCCGGGATGCTCCCGTCGGCCCCGAGGGTGTAGCGGGCGTACTCGTCCCTGGTGACCAGGAAGAGCTTGCCGCTGTCGACATAGGCCGCGTCGACCGCGCCCGTGCGCGACAGCGCGGTCTCGGCCCGGCCGAGGTCGCGGCTGGCGCGCGGCTCGGACGGCGCGCCGCCCTGGTCGCGGAAGGTGTAGGTGCCGGCGGTGTTGTCGAAGGCGTACACGCCGCTGCGGTAGCCGAAGGCGGTGTCCATGCGGGTCTCCGGCAACCCGTCCGGGTTCTTGGCGATGGGCTTCGGATAGCCGGCGTCCGGCCGCCCGTCGCGGGCGCTGATCCGCAGGTACTGGTCGCCGGTGACGACGAACAGGACCCGGTTGACGGTGAAGACGCAGGTCGGGAACCGGGTCAGGCCCCACCGGTCGCGGACCGGGCGGAGCAGGTCCAGCGAGCCGGACTGGACGTAGGCGTCGCGCTCGCGGGAGAAGAAGAACTCCGTCCCGTCGCCATCGGCGACGGCCGCGTCGATACGGCTCCAGCGCGGCAGCTCCTCGGTGTTGCCGGCGAGCGGCTTCGGATAGCCGGGGTCGGGCTGGCTGAACGGCCGTCCGGTGAAGCGGACATACTGGCTGCCGGAGAAGACGAAGGTCTGGTCGCGGCGCACCAGCACTGAGTCGACCACACCGGTGCGGGTCAGGTTGTTGCCCACGATCCCGAACCGGTCGGCGGTGTTGGAGCGCGGCTGCCGCCAGGCGTCCTTGCCGTCCGGCACGGCGATGAAGCTCCGCTCCCCGCTGTGGAAGAAGTACCGGGTCGCGCCCGGCAGTTCCACCGCGGCGTCGATGCGGTCCCAGGTGGTCGGCAGCCGGTCGCCGTTGCCGCGCAGCTGCTGCAGCGCGGGCGGCTCCGCGGAGGCGCTGACCGGACGGCACAGGAAGCTGCCGCCCTTGTGGTCCACGCTCAGCCACGGCCCGTCCAGGGAGCCGGCGGGCGCGCCGAGGCGCACCACCCCGGCCGGGCTGATGGGGCTCTGCTCGGGCTCCAGGAAGATCCGGTCGAGCCGGGTGGCGCGGGACGGCTCGGACAGCCCGGCGACCCGTACCGCATACAGCTCGGGCGTCAGCGCGAAGCCGGAGGTGACCGAGTCGGTGCCGGCGGTGTACGTGCAGGTGACGACGATCGAGTCATGCCGCCCGGCCGGGCCGCCCGGCACCTCGCGGGAGGCCTGGACGTACAGCCCGGCATTTGTGATCGCGGCGCCCACCGGCGTGTCGGTGGCGAGCACCTGGGCGGGCATCCAGTCGCCGTCCAGGCTCCGGAACGAGTAGCAGATCTTCACCCGCCGCACCGGCGGCGGCGCCGTGATGGCCTGTTTGTCGCCGTTCTGCTTGACCTCAAGGGTGGTGTTCGCGGTGCTGTCCGGGGCGACGGTCTCCACCACCGGCCAGAACACGAAGACCCGGCCGAAGGCGTGCACGGGATCGACCACATCGGCGTCGATCTGCACCTTGACCTGCTGCCAGGGCTCCCAGGTGGCCGACAGCTTCTCGCCGTCGCGGAATTCGGCGGTGCGGAAGTAGTAGCGCCGCGGCTCGGTGCGGGTGCGGCCGAACAGCACCAGCTGCCGTACGCCCTCGGCGTCGCCGTCCGCGCGGTAGACATAGCCGCCGGCGATGGCGAGGCGGGAGACCTCGGTGTACTCGTCGAGGTAGCGCTTGTACGCCTGCTGCACGCCGTCCTCGGTGATCTCGCTCTGCAGCAGGTCCTGCTCCAGGGCCTGGAACGCCGGGGTCTTGCCGGGGCGCAGCTCGGGCCGCAGATAGTTCTCGGGGTAGAGGAAGACCTTCCGGTTCGCCTCCCACACCCGGTAGTTCTTCAGCCAGCCCCACCAGGTCTTCAGCCGCTCCCGTACTGCCGCCTCGTCGGCATCCGCGGGCAGCCCGGACTCCTCCAGGTCGAGCAGGTAGCGGTTGAGGTAGAGCTGGCAGGCGGCGATGGCCTCGCGCACCCGGGAGGTGCGGCCCGCGGCGCCCATCTCCACGTCGATGAGCAGCTGCTCGAAGAGATCGCGGGTGGTCTCCAGGCCAGGGTTGAGCGACAGCACCGCCGGGACGAGGGCGTCCCGCTTGAGCACGTTCAGCTCGTCCTTGATACGGGCCGCGAGCGCCGTGAACTCCTCGGCGCCGCGGCCGCGTTCCAGCAGCCGGTACAGCGCGTCGGCGGCCGCGGCGGGGTCGGGGGCGGGCCCGTAGAGCCGCGTCCAGACGGCCGCGTGGACCTCCTCCGGGCTTGCGCCGAGCCGCTCGGTGACGGCGAGGACCTCCGCCAGCTTCAGCAGGAACTCGATCTCGATCCGGTCCTCCTCCGCGGGCACGGCGGCGACCAGCAGCGGGCTGTTGCGCCGCGCCCAGCGCACCTCCTCGGCGTCCCAGCCGCACAGCCGCGCCAGCTTGGCGTAGGGCTCGGGCTCGTTCCGTACGAGGAAGGCGCCGAGCTCGCCGCCGTGCTCGCGCGCGAGGGCGGCGAAGCGGGCGACGGTGTGGACGTCGCTGAGCCGGTAGTCGGCGGTGTCCGCCCAGCGGCGGCCGAAGTCCTGCGGGAAGGTCGGGTCGACGGCCTGGAAGTCGCCGCCCGAATAGCGGACATACCGGTCCCCGAGGGCCAGGTATGTGCGCCCGAGCAGCGTGAACGCGCCGTCCGGGCCCTGCGCCTCGAAGTCCGCCGGCAGGTCGCCGAAGTCGTCGGCGACGGTGCGCGGGAAGCCCTGGTCCACGGTGCGGTAGTCGGGGCCGGAATAGCGCACGTACTGCCCGCCGCCGAAGGCGTACAGCTCGCCCGCCGGGGTGGCGAAGGCGGCCTGCAGCGGCTGGGTGGCGAGCGCGTTTGCGACGACGCCCCACCGGCCGGCCAGCGGCTCCAGGCTGCCGCCGTGCAGCGACTGCCGCCCGCGGAAGAGCCAGGGCATTCCGTCCTGCCCGAGGAAGGCGGCGTCGATGCCGTCCTGGAAGGCCTCGGGGAGCGTCGGGATGCCCAGCTCGGCGCCGAGCGAGGTGGCCAGCGAGCGCGGATAGCCCTCGTCGACCGTCTCGTATCCGAGGCCCGAGTAGCGCACGTACTGGTCGCCGGAGAAGAGATAGGTCCGCCCGCCCTTCACCAGGGCCGCGTCGACCCGCCCCTGCTCCGCGATGTTGTTACGGACCCGGCCGACCGTGTCGAGGCCGAGGGTGGCGGTGGCGCTGTGCGAGGCGACGTGGCAGCCGCCGGCCGCGAAGACGTAGACGGTGCGCTCGCCCGCGAGCACCGCATCCACGCCGCCTGCCAGCACGTCCTCGAAGGTCTCCGGCAGCTGCGCGAAAGGCTCCTCGCGGCGCAGGTTGCCCGCCGTGGACTTCGGATAGCCCGGGTCCGTGTAGCGGTAGTCGGGCGAGGAGTAGCGCACATAGCGGGTGCCCGAGATCAGATATGTGGTGCCGCGCCACACAAAGGCGGCATCGACGCGGGCCGTGCCGTCCTCCGGCACGAAGGGATTCGCCGACACCCCCTAGCGGGAGCGGATCGGCGCGGCCGGCCGCAGGTCGTTGTCGGCGTAGCGCTGATACGCGCCCGCGCGGAAGAAGTACGTCGCCTCGTCGGGCGCGGTGAAGGCCGTGCTCAGCCCTTGCTCGCCCACCTCCAGGCCGCGCCACACCCGCTCGGCGGGCCGCGGCGCCGACCAGCGGCCGGTGCGCTCGTCGCGGGTGACGACCTGCCGCCCGTAGACGAGAAGGAGCAGGTCGCCGTCGGTGAGCACCGCGTCCGGGATGGCCGAGTCGTCGTGGAGGGCAGCGCGGATGTCCTCCGGCAGCTCCCAGAAGCCGGCGTCGGTGACCCGCGGATAGCCCTCGTCGGGGCGGGAGTAGTCGGTGCCCGAGTAGACGGCGTAGCGCAGGGTGCCGCCCTCGTCGGGGGTCTCGAAGACGTAGGTGCGGCCGCCGGAGACGTACGCGAGGGTGACGCTCTCCAGGCCCGCCCAGTGCGCCGCGACCGGCTGCGGATCGCCGTCGGTGACCTCGGCCCGCCCGGTGTACGTGACGAACTGGTCGCCGCTGAACAGGTACGTCTTCCCGTCCCGCCCGGTGAAGGCGGCGTCCACCAGGTTCTCCTGGTAGATGCGGTTGCGCGGGCGGCCCCACTCCTCGGCGAGCGGGAAGGTGCGGCGCAGCTTCACATCGTGGCAGTCGGCGCCCTTGAAGAGGTATGTGCCGCCGTCGGCGCCGCTGAGCACCGCGTCGAGGCCGGTGCGGAAGCGCTCCGGGACGCCGCGGAGGGTGCGCGGCCGGTACGGCATGGTGGCGATCCGCGCGCCCTCGGGCGCGGACTCCTTGAGCCACTGGCCGCCGCGCTCCACGACGACGGCGCCGTCCTCCAGGAAGGCGCAGCCGACGCCCGCGTGGTCGTAGCGGCGGGTGAGCGCGTCGGAGACGACGTGGCACTGGCGGCCGCGGAAGAGATAGACGTTGCGGCGGTCGGCGAAGGCGGCGTCGACGCCGTCGAGTTCGGCGTCGAGCGCGGCGAGCCGCGGCTCCTGGGGGAGCGCGGCGAGGGTGCGCGGGTAGCCGGGCTCCACGGCCGAGTAGTCGTGGTCGCGGTAGCGGACGTACTGGTTCCCCGAGAAGAGGTACGTGTACGTGCGCGGCACCGCCACCCCGTCGACCTGCTCGGTGGCGTCGAGCAGCAGGGTGGCGTCGACCAGGCCCGTACGGGCGAGGTGGTTGGCCACCCGGCCCCAGAAGGCTTCGGTGAGGGCGGGGTAGCCGTCGTCGAGGCGGTTGCGTTCGCGGCCGGAGAAGCGGGCGTAGCGGGAGCCGCTGAACACGTAGGTGCGGCCGTCCTGGCCCGTAAAGGCGGCGTCGACGCGGGCGAAGGGCAGGCTGTCCCAGCCCTCGCGCAGCGGCCGCGGCTCCGACCACCAGCGGCGGCGGCTGTCGAAGGTGACGTACCGGTCGCCGGCGAAGAGGTAGGTCTGGCCGTCCTGGTCGGTGAACACGGTGTCGATGGGGCCCAGTTGCAGGCCCGCGGGCAGGTTCCACCAGTTGTCGCCGAGGGGCTTGGGGAAGCCGGCGTCGCACACCGCGTAGTCGCGGGTCGAGTAGCGGGCGTAGGCGCGCAGGCCGTCCGCCCTGGCCTTGAGCTTGAGGCCCTCGCGGCGGAGGGTGACGGTGATGTTCTGCTCGCAGCTGACCCGCCATTCCGGCGACTTGCCGGTGAGCGTCACGGCGGTCAGGCCGTGCTCGGCCAGGCGCGCGCGCAGCGCCGGGGTCAGCCCCTGCGCGTCGAGCTCGTCCCCGGTCTCGGGCGGCAGCTCGAAGAGCACCCCTGCCGTGCCGAAGAGATACGTCCGGCCGTCCAGCACGAACGCCGTGTCCACCGCGGCGAGCCCGGCCCAGTCCCCGGCGACGGCGCGCGGGAAGCCGGAGTCGACCTGGGTGTAGTCGGCGCCGGAGTAGCGCAGATACGTGCTGCCGCTGAAGAGGTACGTACGGCCGTCGAGCCCGGCGAACGCGGTGTCCACCCGGCCGCTCGGCAGCGCGGGCGGCAGCAGGCCCCACCGCTCGGCGGTGGGCACGACCTGGTCGGAGCCGCCGCCGACGGCGGCGGTGCGGCCGTTCCGGAACAGGTGCAGCACGCCGTTCCCGTCGGTGAAGGCGGCGTCCACCCCGCCCTCGAACTCGGCGGGCACGCCGCTTAGCCTGCGCGGATACCCGTCGTCCACGCGCACCCCGGCCATCTCCAGGCCGTCGGAGTAGCGCACGGTCTGGTCGCCCGCGAACAGATGCACCGCCTCCCCGTCGGCATACGCGGCGTCCAGCCGCTCGGCGCCGGCGAAGGCATTGCGCACCTTGCCCCAGCGGCCCGCGACCGGCTGCTCGGTGCCGCCGACCGCGAGCCAGCTGCCGCCGGTGAACAGGTGCATGCGGCCGTCCGGGTCGCGGAAGCAGGCGTCGACGGACGACGCGAAGTCGCGCGGCAGCGGGCGCTCGCCCTGCCACCACTCGGTCACCGGCCGCGGGAAGCCCTCGTCCACCGCGCGGTAGTCGGGGCCCGAGTAGCGCACGTACTGGTCGCCGCAGAACAGGTGCACGCGCCCGTCCTCGTCCACGTACGCGCTGTCGATGCGCTCGGGGTCGTCGAAGTTGTTGCGTACGGCCCCCCACCGCTGCTCGCGCGCCGCCCAGCGGGTGCCGCCCGGCTCCCGTACGAAGGTCGCGGCGGCGCCGCCCTGCACGCGGCCGACGAGCCATTCGGTGCCGTCCGGCAGGGCGAAGGCGGCGTCGACGGCGGTGAGGGCGGCGAGGCCCGCGGAGAGCTCGGTCAGGGGCTTGGGGCGCGGGTCGGCGAGGGCATGGGTGGTGGCGGAGTACGTCCAGTAGCCGCCGGGGGCGAAGACGTAGATGGTGCCGTCGTGGCTGTGCAGCAGGGCGTCGATGGCCGCCACACCAGGCGGCAGGGCCAGGGGCTCGGGGAACTTGCCCGCGAGGTCCTGGTCGCGGAAGACGGCGGTGGTCTCGTCGGCATCGAGGCCGAGCTTGCCCGCCAGCAGCGCGAATTGGCGGATGCGCCGGTAGGTCCGCTCGAAGCGCGGATCGTCAGGTACGGCCGTGACCTCGCCGCCCGCGGCCGCGGCCAGGACGGGCGCGACGAGGGCGTCCAGCGCGTCGGGGCCCGCGCCCGCGACCGCCGTGCAGATGGCCTCGGCGGTGGGCGCGGGCACGCCGAAGGCGTCGCCGAGGGCGGTGTACAGGGCCTCCTGCTGGCGTGCGGCGAGCGCGGTGAGCGCGTCCGTGACCTCGGTGACGGCGGCGGCGGTCTCCTCGGCCGCGGTGTGCAGCAGGAAGAACACATCCCTGGCGTAGTCCTCCAGGCCCGGCAGGCTGAAGCCGATGGCGTGGCGGACGTTGCGGAAGTAGTCGATCCGGTCGGCGGGGATGCAGCGGGCCGCGTCCAGCAGCCCGGCGGCGGTGAGCTGGTCGGTGAGGCGGGTGGACTGCTCGTCGGTGAAGCCCAGTTCGGTGAGCTCGGCCGGGTTGAGCCGGTACGGGCGGGCGTCTTCGAGGATGCCGGCTATGCGGCTCCGGACGACGGCGCACTCGGCGGGCAGCACGTCGGGGCCCAGTTCCAGCACGCTCTCCGGGTCGGTGAAGAACGCCTCGTCCGTGATCCGGCCGTCGTCCAGCCAGTCGCCGTCGAGGAGTTCGGCGATGCGCTGGGCGGCGGCCGCGTCGGCGGCGTGCGCGAAGTCCTCTGGGTGCAGGGTGAGCAGGTCGAGGCGGAAGGCGGCGATCTGCCGCTGCATGGCGTCGAGGAGCTGCCGGCGCAGCGGGTGGAAGCCGACGGCGAGGCCGAAGTCCTCGATGGCGAGGGCGGCGAGGCGGGCCTTGTCGCGGTAGGTGCCGTCGGGCGCCAGGTGCCCGTTGAAGGCGAGGCTCTGCAGCAGGGCTTCGAGCCGCTCCTCCGTCAGCCCGAGCCCGGCGAAGGTGTCGGCGCCGGGGGCCAGCGGCGTGCCCGTAAAGGCATCCAGCCGCTCCCGCAGCACGGCCCGTACGCCATCGGCCACGTCGTCGAGGCGGACGTCAGGGCGGAACGCGGCGGCGTTGTCGGCCTCGCGGAAGAAGTCCGGGTCGGCGATGTTGCCCTCGCTGTCGAGGTAGCCGTTGTGGACGAGGTTGTCGTACAGCTCGGCCCGGCCGGGGGCCGCCGGCCCCGCCAGCTGCTCCAGGTCGGAGGGGAAGCAGCAGGCGCTGCCGTTCACCAGGCTGGTGAGCAGCTTGAACAGCGGGTCCTGGTAGGCGGCGAAGTCGCCGGCGAGCCGCACGGCGGCCCGGTCCTCGGCGAGGAGGACGCCGTCGGCGTCCAGGGCGCCGGAGAGCACCAGGTTGGCGTAGATCTTGTTGGTGAGGCGGTCGCCGAGGCCGAGGCCGAGGAAGTCCTCCATGACGACGGCGGGCAGGTCGGTGACGGCGTCGTACGCGGCGGCCCGCACGGTCTCGGGCCGCAGCCGCAGCAGGCGCGGCTCGCGGGCGCTGACCACGCCGTCGTCGTACGCGCCGACCACGTCGTGCACGACATCGGCGGCGCGCTCCCCGAACCGCGGGGAGGCGAAGGCCTCGGCGGACAGGCCGAGTTCGGCGAAGGTGCGGGCGAGGGAGTCGAGGACGGCGAGCCGGTCGGGGTCGTCAGGGGGTGTGCCCTCGGATGCGGCGGCGCTCCGGCCGCCGAGGATCGCGGCGAGCTCAGTGCCGCTGAACCCGGTGGCCTGCATCCACGTCACCACCGCGAACAGCGTCTGCAGCAGCCACAGCCCGGCCGCGGGCTCCCCGGCGGCCAGCACCCGGTACGGGTCGGCGCTGTCCGCGGGGGCGGCGCCGATCACGGCGAAGGAGGAGGACCGCTGCAGCGACGGGTCGCTGTCGATCGCGTCCAGGATGTCGAAGAGCTCACCGACGGGGATGCCGAGCGCGGCCGCGGACCGGCCGGCGCGGCGCAGCAGCCCCATGGCCGCGAAGGTGGTCCCGCCGTCGAACGGGCTCGACTCCGCCCGCCGGTAGCGGGCCCGATAGCGCCGCACGATCTCGGCGAGATCGCTCTGCGGCACGTCCAGGGCGAGCGCCAACTGCCGCCGGTACTCGGCGCTCGCGTCCGCCAGGATGTCCCCGGCGGCCTCGGTCACGCCCTCCACGGGCACCGCGGCGACCAGCCGGCACACGTCCGCGACGCCGGCCTGGAGCCCCCGGTGCAGCCGCAGCACCGCCGCGAGCGCGCGGATCGCCGCCGCGTCGATGCGACCCGCGGCGCAGCTGGTCAGCACCGCGTCGAGGTCGGCGAGCGGCAGGTCGCTCATCCGCGCCAGCCGCACGAAGCGGTTCACCCGCTCGAACCAGGCGGCGGGCACCGGCCCGCTGCCGTACACGAGGCGGGTGTCATCCGAGGAGACGGTCACCCGGGGGCCGCCCGCGTGCGGGAATCCCGCCGCCAGCAGCTCGGCGACCCGCTCGCCGCTCAGCCCGGTCGCCCGCCGGAAGCGCTCGACGACCTCGAGCGCGGCGAGCGGCTCATCGGCCGCCAGCCCGTACGCAGCCCGCACCCCGGTCTCGTCCGCGGCCGGGGCAGTGACGGCGGCGACGTCCTCGGGGGACAGGCCGAGGTACTCGCGCGCCAGCACGTCATGATCCACGGCGGCCGCGAACAGCCGGTACAGCTCCTCGGGCGTGGTCTTGAGATGCCCGAGGTGATTGCGTACGCGCTCATGCCGCAGCGAGAACGGCAGCCCGAACGGATGCCGCAGCCCCACCCGCAGCTTCTCGTACGGCTCGGCCCCGACCATGCCCTCCAGCACGTCGCAGACGATGTCGAGATACGGGGCCTCGGTGTACGTGTTCGCCGCGTCCAGGGGGATCTTCGTCAGGTCGGGCCGCCGCTGCAGTAGCGACGCCCCGCCCTCGAAGGCCGCGTCCAGCAGCCGCAGCAGATCGACGAGGTAGGCGGCCGGCGAGTACACCGACCGCGCCGGGTCCGCGGCGCGGAAGTCCAGGTCGCCGAAGAGCCGTTCGTAACTGGGCAGCGAGGCGTTCTTACGCACGGGGACCCCCTCAGAAAGGCGCCGGAGAGGGGGATTCAAGAGCCGGAAGGACCCAGTCGGCAGGGGGCGTTGGATGCCTGAATCCCGCCGAACGGTCCGCTGTCCGCCCCCGCCCGGCTCCTTGCGCGCCCCGCGCGGCAGCAGTATCCATGTTGACCTTCCCCCCGGGTGAAGCCGCACCATCGTCGCCACCGGCCGGACGGCCGGGGCGAGGAGGGGGCCGGTGCCTGAGCTTGTGACGATCGGGGTGTTCGCGCGGGCCGCACGGCTGTCGCCCAAGGCGCTGCGGCGGTACGACGAGCTCGGGGTGCTGCCACCGGCCGCGGTGGACGGCGAGTCGGGGTATCGCTACTACGATCCGGCGCAGTTGGAACGGGCCCGGCTGATCGCCTGGCTGCGGCGTCTGGGGATGCCGCTGCCGCGGATCCGTGAGGTGTGCGAGCTGCCGTCGGGGGAGGCGGCAGAGGCGGTGGCCGCGTACTGGGAGCAGGTGCGCGCCGAGACCGCCGCGCGGGGGGAGCTGGCCGCGTTTCTCGTCGAACATCTGCGGGGGAGCGGTGGCTCGTCGGGCGCTGAGCCCGCTGCCGTACTCGGCCTGCGGTACGCCGCCCGGTCCGAGTCGGGCCTGGTGCGTACGAGCAATGAGGACACCGCCTACGCCGGACGCGGGCTGCTCGCGGTGGCCGACGGGATGGGCGGCGCGGGCGGCGACCTGGCGAGCGCCGCGGCCGTCGACGCGCTCAAGCCGCTGCAGGCCCTCGCCGTACCGGCCGGGGAGCTGCTCGGCGCGCTGGCCGCCGCCGTGGAGGACGCGGACCGGGCGATCGGTGACATCGCGGCGGCCACGCCGACGGGCGCGGCGGGCACGACGCTGACGGCGCTGCTGTGGTCGGGGTCGCGGCTGGGGCTGGTGCATATCGGGGACAGCCGGGCGTATCTCGTACGGGGCGGAGAGCTGCATCGGATCACCCACGACCACACGTATGTGCAGTCGCTGGTCGATGCCGGGCGGCTGACGGAGGAGGAGGCGGGGTCGCATCCGCAGCGGGCGCTGCTGGTGCGGGCGTTGAGTGGCAGCGGGGTGGCCCGGCCGGACCTGTCGTTGCATCGGGCCGAGGCCGGGGATCGGTATGTGCTGTGCTCCGATGGGCTGTCGGCGGTGGTGGGGGAGGGGGAGCTGCGGGCGGCGGTTGTCGGTGGGGGCGGGCCGGAGGAGGTGCTGGACGCGCTGCTGGCGCTGGCTTACGGGGTGGGGGCGCCGGACAACGTCGCGTGCGTGGTCGCCGATGTGGAGGGGCTTGACGGGGCGGCGGGCAGGCCGGCGGCACCCGCCGGGGCCGGGGCCGGGGCCGGGTCTTGGGCCAGGGCCGGGGCCGAGCGGCCGGGGCACGATGCCGCGGCGGGGCGGTGAGCCGGACGACGGCCGTCCGATCCCTCGCCGCCCTCGCGGTCGACCGGCGGCCGCTGGCCGTCCCGGCGTTCCGGAGGCTATGGGTGGCTTCGGTGGTCAGTGCGGTCGGTGGGTCATTCAGCGTGGTGGCAGTGCCGGCGCAGGTGTTCGCCATCGGCAGGTCGTCGGCCGCCGTGGGGGCGGCGGGAGCGGTGTCCTTCGTCGCGCTGGTGGTGGGCGCGTTGTGGAGCGGGGCGGTGGCGGATGTCCGGGACCGACGGGGCGTGCTGCTTGTCGCCAATTGCGGGCTCGCGGCGACGTATGCCGCGCTGGGCGCGTACGCGCTCGTGGGCGGCGGGCTGATCGCGGTCTTGATGGTGCTGGTCGGCTGCCAAGGTCTGGCTTTCGGGGCGATCATGACCACGATGGGCGCGGCCGTGCCGCGGCTCGTGCCCGTCGAGCTGCTGCCCGCGGCCAACAGCTTGACCTCGCTGGTCCGTTACGCGGGCGCGGTGCTGGGGCCGCTGCTCGCGGGGCTGCTGATGCCGCTCACCGGGCTCGGCGCGCTCTACCTGTGCGACGCCGTGGCGCTGCTCGCGGTCGTACGGGCCGTGGCACGGCTCCCGCCGCTGCGGCCTCGGGCACCCGGCCCGTACGACCGCGTCGGGTCCCGTGCTCCGCACGGCCTCGTGCCGCACATCCCGCCCGGCCTCGCGCCGCCCGCCCCGCTCGGCATCCTCCGCCAAGTCACCACCGGCTTCCGCTACCTGGCAGCCAGCCGCCTGCTCCTCGCCGTGCTCGGCGTCGACCTCGCCGCCATGGTCTTCGGCATGCCCGTCGCGCTCTTCCCGGAGCTCGCCCGCGACGTCTACGGCGGCCCTGACGGCGGCGGCCCCGCCCTGGGGCTGCTCTTCGCCGCCTACCCCGTAGGCGTGTGCTGCGTCGCGCTGCTGTCGGGAGCCTTCACACGCGCCGAGCGTCACGGCACTGTCATGGCCGCCGCAGCCATCGCCTGGGGCGGCACCGTCGTGTTCCTCGGCCTCGCCGCCGAGCTGTGGCTCGCGCTCATCGCGCTCGTCCTCGGCGGCGCGGTGAACTTTCTCCTCAGCACCTTCCGTAACGCCATCACCCAGGCCCACACCGACGACGCCCTCCGCGGGCGCGTGCAGGGGGCACTCACGGTCGTGCTCATCGGCGGACCGCAGGTGGCGAACTTCGTGCACGGCGCGGCCGGGGCGCTCATCGGCCCGCGCCTGGCGGTGTGCGGCGGCGGATTACTCACCATGGTGACCGTCGCCGCGATCGCCAGAGCCGTACCCGAGCTGCGCTGCTATCGCGCCACCGGCTGACTCACTCCCCGGCGGCCGGAAACCGCCGCACCAGGTTTCCGCCCAGCTGCACGGCAAGTCCGCCCAGGTCACCGCCCACATGGCGGCCCAGGCGCAGCAGCAGTTCGGCCGCCGCGTGGGCCTCGCTCAGGGACAGCAGAGGCGCGTCCTTCGGGCTCGTCTCCGTGCGGCCGAGCAGCTCGGACAGGCGGGCGATGTCGGCCGGGGAGCCCAGCAGGGAATCGTCGGTATTGCTCATATCCAGCCAACGTACACAGCGGAACTGGCATAGGGTGCGGCGGGCCCGCGGAAGCGGTGCGGGTTTCCCGTGGAGGGTGTTGCGGGCAACTCCCATACGGCGACCGGAGGGGGACGAGCGTGATCGTGTGGCTGAACGGGGTTCCCGGCACAGGACAGCGCGCGGTGGCGGAGGCGCTGGTCGAGGCGATGCCGGGGAGCACACTTTACGAACCCGAGCTGATCGCGGGCGGGCTGCGCATGATGCTGCCGGAGAAGCAGTACGAGTCGCTCGCCGACTTCCGCGAACTGCCCGCCTGGCGGCGGCTGGTCGTGGACACCGCGGCCGCGCTGCTCGCCCAGATGGGCGGCGGCGCGCTGATCGTGCCGATGACCTTGGTCAGCGAGGCGTACCGGGACGAGATCTTCGGCGGGCTCGCTGCCCGCGGCATTGGCGTACGGCATGTGCTCCTGCGCTCGGAGGAAACGGTTCTGCGCGGGGACCGGATGCCGGCCTGGGTGACGCGCGACGCGTACGCCGTCGACGCCGGAGGCCGCGGCCCCGAGGAGATAGCCGACGCACTCGCGGCCGCGCTCACCGCCGGGGCCGGGGACTGCGCGATCGTGCAGACGCCGGAGCCGACCGGGGAGACCATCGCGGCGGGCGTGCTGCTCTTCGACGAGGAGGGGCGGGTGCTGCTCGTCGACCCGACCTACAAGCCGGGGTGGGAGTTCCCTGGCGGCGTGGTGGAGCGCGGCGAGGCGCCCGCGCGCGCGGGGGTGCGCGAGGTGGCCGAGGAGCTCGGCATAGAGCTGGACGCGCCGCCGCGGCTGCTGGTGGTCGACTGGGAACCGCCCGCGCCGCCGCGCCACGGCGGCCTGCGGCTGCTCTTCGACGGCGGGTTACTGGATGCCGGGCAGCGCGCGCAGGTGCTGCTGCCGGGGCCCGAGCTGCGCGCCTGGAGGTTCGCCTCCGAGGCGGAGGCGGAGGCGATGCTGCCGCCGGTCCGCTACACCCGGCTGCGGTGGGCGCTGCGTGCTCGGGCGCGGGCGACGGCGCTCAACCTGGAGGCCGGGGTGCCGGTCGGGTAGCCCATCAGAACCGAAAATGCCCCATTCGGCACACTGTGAGTGCGTGTCGGTGCTTTTGTCTGCATAGCGTCTGTGCCAGTAGCGAATCACTGGCTTGGAAAGAGGACGCGTTGTGATGCGGACGATATGCACGGCGTTGACGGCCACGGCGCTGGCCGCGATAGCCGTCGGGGTGACGGCGCCGGAGGCGGCGGGACAGGGCGGAGACGGGGACATCACCTCTTTCGGATATTCGGTGTCCCCGAAGAAGGTGAAGGCCGGCGGCCAGGTCGACCTCACCGTGCAGGACTGCACGGACTCCGAGGCCACGGCCCGCTCCGGCATCTTCGACCGTACGACCCTCGGCATGCCCGGCGCCGTGCAGAGCGCGCGGGTCACCGTGGACTGGGACGCCAAGCCGGGCGCCCAGTACTCGGTCATCTTCACCTGCGGCAAGGAGACCGGGCGTACCACGCTCACGGTCTCGGGCACGAGCAGCGGCAGCGCCTCGCCGGAGCCGACCAGCCCGTCGCCGCGCACCGGCTCGACCTCCCGGCCGAAGCCGTCGGGCAGCGCTACGCCTGCTGCTCCGGGTGGTACGCGGACCACTCCGGCGCCCTCGGGGTCCGGTGCCGCTGGGTCCACTGGTTCCACTCCCGCGCCCGCCGCGCCGACCGCGCCCGCCCGGGGCGGACTCGGCGGCTCGCAGGACGACGGGCGCTACCTGGTTGCCACCGGTTCGGCACTGAGCTCCGCCGCGCTCGCGGTGGGTGTGCTGACGTACTGCAGACGGCGGGCTGATCAGCGCCGCTAGGGCAGTCCCGTCCGCATAGGGCGCGGCGTCCCGCACCGCCGGGGCGCCGCGTCCGCCGAACCCACGAACGGTGAACCAGCCATGACCCGCCACATACCCGGGGCCGCCCGGGATCCGCGCGGCTACCGCTCCACCATGGTCCTGCTGCTGTGCGCCTTCCTGGTCGGCGTCGGCATGATCCTCAGCGGCCTCGGCCAGGGCGAAGGCCCGCCGCGGCCCACGGGCGTCGACGGCGCCGGGCCGCGCCCGCACGAGCCGCTGCCGGCCGCGGCGCCCGCTCAGGTCCGTATCCCCGCCGTCGGGGTCGACGCGCCGCTGACGGCGACCGGTCTCGACGCATCAGGCTGGCTGCAGGCGCCGCCGTCGAACGTGAAGAACCTCGCCGGCTGGTATCGCGGCGCCACCACCCCGGGCGCGAAGGGCACCGCGCTCATCGTCGGCCATGTCGACAATCGCGTCGGGCCCGCGGTCTTCTACAACGCCGGCAAGCTGAAGCCGGGCACGACGATCCAGATCGACCGCAAGGACGGCCGCACCGCGGTCTTCTCCGTCTACCGGGTACGGCTCTATCCGGTCGACCGCTTCCCCGCCAAGCAGGTCTACGGGCGGAACGGCATGCCCGAGCTGCGGCTGCTCACCTGCGGGGGCACGTATATGCCGGGGAAGGGGTACGAGGCCAACACGGTGGTGTACGCGCGGCTGACCGGGGTGCGGTGAGGGCTCGGCTCGGGTGCCGCAGCTGCTTCAGCTGCCTCAGCTCTGGGCCGCCGCGTACTTCGTGAGGAACAGCGCCTCCGTCAGCGTCAGCTGCCGCAGCTCCTCCGGTGACACGCTCTCGTTCGGGGCGTGGATCTGCGCCTCCGGCTCGCTGAGGCCGATCAGCAGGATCTCCGCCTTCGGGTAGAGCGAGGCGAGGGTGTTGCAGAGCGGGATCGAGCCGCCCTGGCCCGCCGCCTGCATCTCCTCGCCCGGGTACGCCTCCGCCATGGCCGCGGCCATCGCCGTGTACGCCGGGCTGGAGGTGTCGGCCTGGAACGGCTGGCCCTGGCCGACCTGCGTCGTGCTCACCTTCGCGCCCCAGGGCGTATTGGCCTCCAGGTGCGCGCGCAGCAGCCGGGTGGCCTCGGCGGCGTCGGTGCCGGGCGGCATCCGCAGCGACAC
Source organism: Streptomyces boninensis (assembly GCF_048572725.1). Taxonomy (NCBI): domain Bacteria; kingdom Bacillati; phylum Actinomycetota; class Actinomycetes; order Kitasatosporales; family Streptomycetaceae; genus Streptomyces; species Streptomyces boninensis. The sequence goes on along the minus strand of NZ_CP183837.1, from coordinate 1,052,916 downwards.
CAGCGCCCGGGCCTTCGACTGCACGGACGGCGTGGCGCCGACCACCGGCGGGCAGTCGATGCCGATGACGGTGATGGCGGGCCGGGACCAGATCCGGCTCGCGATGCTGCCGGTGCCGGTCAGCTCGACCCCGTCGAGGATTTTTGCGTCCGTACGAAATTGCGCCTCGTCGTACGCGATGCCGTCCCACTCGGCGCCCGCGCCCAGCCCGTCGATGGTCGTCGAACCGTCCGCGGCGCGCGTCGAGTCGAGGGTGCGGATCAGCGCGGCGAGGGCGTCGGGGGCGGCGCCGCCGAACTGGCCCGAGTGCAGATTGCCCGCCAGGGTCTCCACTTCGAGCTGCACCAGCGTCATGCCGCGCAGCGAGGCGGTGACGGTGGGCGTGCCGACGCGGAAGTTTCCGGAGTCGCCGATCACGATCGCGTCCGCGGCGAGCAGCTCGGGGTGCGCCTCGGCGTACCGCTCAAGGCCGCCCGTGCCCTGCTCCTCCGAGCCCTCCGCGATGAACTTCACGCCCACCGGGATCCCGCCGTGCTGCTTCAGCGCGCGCAGGGCGGCCAGGTGCATCACGATGCCGCCCTTGCAGTCGGCGGAGCCGCGCCCGTACCAGCGCCCGTCGCGCTCGGTCAGCTCGAACGGCGGGGTGACCCAGGCGTCCTCGTCGAGCGGCGGCTGCACGTCGTAGTGCGCGTACAGGAGGACGACGGGGGCGCCGGCGGGGCCCGGCAGGTAGCCGTACACCGACTGGGTGCCGTCCGGGGTGTCCAGCACCGCCACGTCCTGGAAGCCTTCGGCGCGCAGGGCGCCGGCGACCCAGTTCGCGGCGCCCTCGCTCTCGCTCTTCGGGAACTGCTCGAAGTCCGCCACCGACCGGAACGCCACCAGCTCGGCGAGCTCGTCTCGCGCACGCGTCTGCAGCGCGGCGACGGTCGCGGCAAGCTGATCGTTCGGGGCGGTGCTCATGGGAACGCTCCTTCGGGTCACACCGTTGATGAGGTGTTATGCGGGGTGCTGCCGATCCTGCCACAGCGGTTCGCCGCCTTAGGATGCGGCGGTACGTACCGGACGGTTTGGCGCGAGCGGGAACGGGACTTCAGGTGAGCAGCGACCAGGTGCAGGACGGCGGCGAGCAGGGACCGGACGGCGGCGAGCGGGGGGACGGCCGGGTGTGGGACGTCATCGTGGTCGGCGCCGGTCCTGCCGGGGCGAGCGCCGCACATGCCGCGGCGGGGGCCGGGCGCAGTGTGCTGCTGCTGGAGCGGGCCGAGCTGCCGCGTTACAAGACCTGCGGCGGCGGCATCATCGGCCCGTCGCGGGACGCGCTGCCGCCGGGGGTCGAGCTGCCGCTGAAGGACAAGGTGTCGGCGGTGACGTTCTCGTACCACGGCAAGCTCGCCCGCACGCGGAAGGCGCGGACGACGCTCTTCGGGCTGGTGAACCGGGCCGAGTTCGACGAGCTGCTGACGGAGGCCGCGGTCAAGGCGGGGGCCGAGCTGCGTACCGGCGCCACGGTGGCGCGGGTGGAGCAGCACGGCGAGAACGTGCCCGACCGGCGCACCGCCGCCGTGGTGCTGTCCGACGGCGAAACGCTGCTGGCCCGGGCCGTGGTCGGCGCGGACGGCAGCGCGTCGCGTATCGGCGCGCATGTCGGGGTGAAGCTGGAGCAGACGGATCTCGGCCTGGAGGCGGAGATCCCGGTGCCTGCGGAGGTCGCCGAGGACTGGCGCGGGCGGGTGCTGATCGACTGGGGGCGGCTGCCGGGGTCGTACGGGTGGGTGTTCCCCAAGGGCGACACGCTGACCGTCGGGGTGATCGCGGCCAAGGGGGAGGGGGCCGCCACCAAGCAGTATCTGGAGGACTTCATCGCGCGGCTGGGGCTGGCGGGCTTCGAGCCGGCGATCTCGTCGGGGCATCTGACCCGGTGCCGTACGCACAACTCGCCGCTGTCGCGGGGGCGGGTGCTGGTGTGCGGCGACGCGGCCGGGCTGCTGGAGCCGTGGACGCGGGAGGGGATCTCCTTCGCGCTGCGGTCCGGGCGGATCGCGGGGGAGTGGGCGGTGCGGGTCGCGGAGGCGCAGGACGCCGTGGACGCGCGGCGGCAGGCGCTGAACTACGCCTTCGCGATCAAGGCGGGTCTTGGCGTGGAGATGGCGGTCGGGCGGCGGATGCTCGCCGTCTTCGAGCGCCGGCCGGGGGTCTTCCATGCGGCGCTTACCGGGGTCCGGCCGGCTTGGCGGGTGTTCGCGCAGTTCACGCGGGGGCAGGTGTCGATGGCGGATGTGGTGCGCAGGTATCCGATGGCGCATCGGGCGCTGGCGGTGCTGGACCGGCGGGAGCGAGAGGCCACCGCTCCGTCGTGACGCGGCACTCCAGCGGCGAAGCCGCGGAGCGCGCCCGTGCCGTGCCGTGCCGATGGCGTACTCCCCGTGTAGTACGCGTGATCACCGCGCACGGCTGACGCCCGGCGCCCGCCCGCCGGTCTAGCGTTGCAGGCATGAAGCGACCGGTGCCCCTGTGGAAGGGCGACGACGAGGACGGCGGCGGCCCGCCGCGGGCCCTGCCCCGCTGGCTGGCGCAGGCGCCGTCAGCGCGGCTGCCCTGGCGGACGACGCTGCTCCTGACCCTGTTCATGGTCGTCGGGACCAGGGGCGCCGCGGGCGGCTTCGAGGCCGGCCCGCACGAGGGCGGCCCGGACCCCTCCGTGGCCGCCTCCAACCTCGACCGCGTGACCCCGAACGGCTGGGCCTATGCGCTCGTCATCGCCTCCGGCCTGCTCCTCCTCTTCCGCTACCGCTACCCGCCGCTCGCCCTCTTCGGCACCACGGCCGCGGTCCTCGGCTATCTGGCCGCCGGCTACATGTACGGCCCGATCTTCGTCAGCGCCGCCGTCGCCGTCTTCGCCGCGGTCGCTGCGGGCCACCGGAAGCTCGCCGGCATCACGATCGCCGCCTTCGCCGTCGGCCACATCGTCCTCTCGCACGCCCTCTACGACTACCTCCCACCCTCGCGCGACAGCGCCCCCAGCTGGGGCCAGCAGCTTTTCGCCGCCGCCTGGATCGCCGCCGTGGTCGCCGCCGGCGAGCTGCTCCGCTCCCGCCGCGAGCAGTGGGCCCACGAGCAGGCCGAGCGCGCCGCCGCCAAGCAGCGCCGCGCCGACGAGGAGCGGCTGCGCATCGCCCGCGAGCTGCACGACGTGCTCGCGCACAGCATCTCCGTCATCAACGTCCAGGCCGGCGTCGGCCTAGCCCTCCTCGACCAGCACCCCGAGAAGGCCCGCGAGGCGCTGACCACGATCAAGGGCGCCAGCAAGGAGGCCCTCGGCGAGGTACGCCAGGTCCTGGAGGCGCTCCGCACCCCGGGCGGCGCCGCCCCCCGCACCCCCGCCCCCGGCCTCGCCCGCCTCGGCGAACTCACCGACCAGGCCGCCGCCGCGGGCCTCACCGTCGACGTCACCACCGAGGGCACGTCCCGGCAGGTCCCCCCGGCCGCCGACCTCGCCGCCTTCCGCATCATCCAGGAGGCGCTCACCAACATCGTCCGCCACTCCGGCTCCCGCACCGCCCGCGTCCTCCTCTCCTACGACCCCGGCGAGCTCAGGCTCCGTATCGACGACGACGGCCCTGCCACCGCGGGCGGCGAGACCGGCGGCGGCAACGGCCTCGTCGGCATGCGCGAGCGCGCCGCCGCGCTCGGCGGCACGGTCGAGGCGGGGGAGCGCCCGGACGGCGGTTTCCGGGTGCTTGCGCGCCTTCCGCTCGGCGATGCGGTTAAGTTGGCCCCGGCCCCCGCCCCGGCCAACGACGGCAAGGAGAGTCACCAGTGATCCGCGTAGTGCTCGCCGACGACCAGCTGCTGGTACGGGCCGGCTTCAGCGCCCTGCTCGACGCGCAGACGGACATCGAGGTCGCGGGCGAGGCCGCCGACGGCGAACAGGCCGTCGCGATGGTCCGCGAACTCAAGCCCGACGTCGTCCTGATGGACATCCGCATGCCGGAACTCGACGGCCTCGCCGCCACCCGCCTCATCACCGACGACCCGGTGCTGAAGGACGTACGGGTGGTCATGCTCACCACCTTCGAGCTGGACGAGTACGTCTTCGAGGCCATCCGCTCCGGCGCCTCCGGCTTCCTCGTCAAGGACACCGAGCCGGACGAACTGCTGCGCGCGGTCCGCTCCGTCGTCGACGGCGACGCCCTGCTCTCGCCGGGCGTCACGCGCCGCCTGATCTCGGAGTTCGCGGCCCGCTCCAAGGAGCCGGAGGCGGCCACCGGCCTGGAGGAGCTCACCGAGCGCGAGCGCGAGGTCATGGCGCTGGTCGGCATGGGCCTCTCGAATGAGGAGATCGCCCGCCGCCTGGTGGTCAGCCCGCTCACGGCCAAGACCCACGTGAGCCGCACGATGATCAAACTCCACGCCCGCGACCGCGCCCAACTGGTCGTCCTCGCCTACGAATCGGGCCTGGTCCGCCCCGGCTGGCTCGGCTGACCCCCGGCCGCACCTCCGTCGATCTTCCTCTGTTACGGTCCGGCCATGCCGCGACTGACGGAGGTCCCCGGATATCCGCGCTTCTGGACGGCCACTGCGATCTCGTCCTTCGGCTCCCAGATCACCGCACTGGCCCTCCCCGTCCTGACCGCCATCACCCTCCACGCCTCCGCCACCCAGGTAGGCCTGGTCAACGCGGCCCGCTGGGCCCCGTACCTCCTCTTCGGCCTGCTCGCCGGCGCCCTGGTGGACCGCTGCCGCCGCCGACCGGTCCTGATCGCGACGGACTTCGGCCGGGCAGCCCTGCTCCTGGCCATCCCACTGCTGTACGCGGCGGACGTGCTGAGCATCGGCGCGCTGTGCGTGATCGTGTTCGCCTTCGGCGCCCTGTGCCTGCTCTTCGAGGCCGCCGACCAGTCCTTCGTGCCCAGGCTGGTCCCGCCCGGCCTGCTCAACTCCGGCTACGCCCGCCTGGAACAGGCCGACGCGGCGGCCCGGGCCGGCGGACCGCTGCTCGCGGGGGTGCTCATCAAGTGGGTGGGTGCGCCGGTGGCGGTGCTGCTGGACGCGATCACGTACCTGATATCCGGGCTGCTGCTCATCGGCGTACGGAAGCCGGAGCCGGTGCCGGACCGGAGTGAGCGGCGCACTCTGGTACGGGAGTTGCGGGAGGGTCTCGCCTGGGTCTACCGGCACCGGACGCTCGCGCCGATGGCTCTCACCTCCCACGCGATGCTGCTCTTCAACACCGTCGTGAGCACCGTCTTCGTGGTCTTCGCCCTGCGCGTGCTGGAGATCGGCGGCTTCGGCCTCGGCGTCGCGTACGCCTGCGGGGGCGTCGGCGCCGTGCTCGGCGGGGCGGTCTCCGCGCGGGTGGCGCGGCGGCTGGACGTCGGCCGTACGGTGGTCGCGGGCCGGCTGATCGCCGCCATCGGCTGGCTGCCGCTCGTCCTCGCCGAACCGGGCCCGTGGGCGCTGCCCGCGGTCTCGGCCGCGCACTTCGTACTGTGGCTGGGCGTCGGCATCGAAGGCCCGGTGTCGATGGGCTACCGCAACTCCGTCACCCCCGACCGCCTCCGCGGCCGCATGAACGCCACCATCCGCTCCTTCAACTGGGGCATGGTCGCGATCGGCGCCCCGGCCGGCGGCCTGATGGCCGACCACATCGGCTACCGCTTCGCCCTCTGGACCGGCCTGACCGGCGCCGTCGCCCAGGCGCTCACCCTCGCGGCCTCCCCGACGAGGCACGCCCGCGGCGCGGACGCACTCACGCCGTCGGCCGCGACCTGACGCAGGGTCGCGCGGCACTCAGCGACGCGCGGCCCCCACCGCCTGCTGCGTAGTCAGCGCGTCGAGCAGCCCGGGAAAGGCACCGGTCGATGCAGCCCTGTCATGCGTTGGCGAGGGGGCTGTCGAACGCTACGTACCACCCCTCAGCCAGCCGGTGCGCGGCACGCGGCGTACCGCCGAACGGGCCGCGCGGCTGCGTACATCCGGGGTATGCCTCACCCCGCGCCGTACCCCCCGTACCCATCCGGCTCCCGCCCCACCGGCTGCACCACCCGCTCCAGCCGCGGCAGCGGCGGGATCGGCCGGGTGGGCTCCTCGTCCGTGGTGATCGTCAGCGGCTCGCCGTGGTGGGCGATCTCCAGCGGGTCGCCGGTGAGGAGGCGGTAGCGGGCCTCTTCCGGTACGACCTCCACCTGCAGGCACCGGCCGCGGTAGCCCATCCGGAAGGACAGCCTGCTCAGCGCCGGAGGGAGGCGCGGGGCGAAGGTGAGCAGGCCGTCGTGGTCGCGCATGCCGCCGCAGCCGGCCACGGCCATGCTCCAGGCGCCGGCCATGGAGGCGATGTGCAGGCCGTGGTGGATGTTGCGGTGCAGGTCGTGCAGGTCCGTGAGCGCCGTTTCGCGCCAGTACGCGTGCGCCAGGTCGAGGTAGCCGACCTCGGCCGCCACCACGCCCTGCGTCGCCGCCGACAACGACGAGTCGCGGACCGTCCTGGCCTCGTAGTACGCGAAGTTGCGCAGCTTCTCCTCGGCCGTGAAGTAGTCGCCGCGCAGGTGCAGCGCCAGCACCAGGTCGGCCTGCTTGATGACCTGCTTGCGGTAGATCTCGAAGTACGGGTGGGTGAGCAGCAGCGGATAGTGCTCGGGGCCCATGGCCGCGAAGTCCCATTCGGCGTGTTCGGTGAAGCCCTGAGACTGGTTGTGCACGCCGAGGTGTTCGTCGTACGGGACCACGACGTTGTCGGCGGCGGTCCGCCACAGCTTCGGCTCCTCCGGGTCCACGCCGAACGCCGCCGCGGCCTCGGGGCGGCGGTCGCAGACGGCGGCGGCCTCGCGGAGGTTCCGCTGGGCCATCAGGTTGGTGTACGCGTTGTCGTCCACCACCGCCGTGTACTCGTCCGGGCCGGTGACGCCGTGGATGCGGAAGCCGTCCTCGTCGTCGAAGTGACCGAGCGAGGTCCACAGCCGCGCCGTCTCCACCAGCAGCTCAAGTCCCGGGCCCGCGTCGAAGTCGGCGTCGTCCGTGGCCGCCGTGTAGCGGGCGACGGCGTCGGCGATGTCGGCGTTGATGTGGAACGCGGCCGTGCCCGCCGGCCAGTACCCCGAGCACTCCTCGCCGCGGATGGTCCGCCACGGGAACGCCGCGCCCTTCTGCCCGAGCGTCACGGCGTGCTCGCGCGCCAGCGGCAGCGTCGAATGCCGCCAGCCGAGGGCGTCGCGGGCGGCGCGCGGGGCGGTGTAGGTGAGGACCGGGAGCACGAACGTCTCGGCGTCCCAGAAGGTGTGTCCGTCGTAGCCGGGTCCGGTCAGGCCCTTCGACGGGATCGCCCGGCCCTGGGCCCGTACCGCCGCCTGCAGAGTGTGGAAGAGGGCGAATCGGACGGCCTGCTGCAGTTCGGGGTCGCCGTCGATCTCGACGTCGGCGTTGGCCCAGAACTCCTCCAGCGCGGCGGCCTGTTCCGCCGCGAGCCCCTCCCAGCCCGCCAGCCGGGCGGTGGCGAGGGCGCCCTCGACCTGGTCGCGCAGGGCCGCGGTGGAGCGGCGGTGCGACCAGCCGTACGCGAGGTACTTCACCAGCCGCACCTTCTCCCCGCGCGGCAGCCGGGTGGCGACGGTCAGGCGGGCGAGGTTGTCGTTCACCACCATGGAGGTGTCCGCCCTGCCGGGCGTGGTGACCAGGTGGTCGGTGCCGACCGCGACCCGCAGGCCGCTGCGCTTGGTGCGGTGCACCAGCGCCGCCTCGGTGCCCTGGCCGAAGGCGGACAGCGGTTCGAGCGCGGAGCCGATCGCGGCGGTGCCGCGCGGGTCGTGGGCCTCGTGGCCGTTGTGCCCCGGCTCGGCGACCAGGAGGTCCGACTGGATCGCTATGTCGAGGTCGCCGTCGAGGGGTTCGACCTCGTACGAGACGGCGGCGATGGAGCGGCGGGTGAAGGAGACCAGGCGCTCGGAGGTGACGCGGACGCTGCGGCCGCTGGGGGAGGTCCAGTCGGTGCGGCGGCTGAGGAGGCCGGTACGGAAGTCGAGGCACTGCTCGTGGGCGTGGATCTCGCCGTAGCGCAGGTCGAGGGGGGAGTCGCCGGCGATCAGCCGGATGATCTTGCCGTCGGGGATGTTGACCAGGGTCTGCCCGGAGGCCGGGAAGCCGTAGCCGACCTCGGCGTGCGAGTACGGGCGTTCCTCGAAGAACCCGTTCAGGTACGTGCCGGGGACCGAGCGCGGCTCGCCCTCGTCCAGGGTGCCGCGCAGCCCGACGTGGCCGTTGGCGAGCGCGAAGACCGACTCGAGCTGGGGGATGGCGCGGAGGTCCATCTCCCGGACCCGTACCGCCCACGGCTCGACGTCGTAGACCGGGCCGTGGTTGGTCATGCCGCCTCCTTGAGCAGTTCCGCGAGATCGTCGACTACGACATCGGCGCCGCTGCGCAGCAGCTCGTCCCGCTGGCCGAGCCGGTCCACGCCGATCACATGCCCGAAGTCGCCGGCCCGGCCCGCGGCCACCCCGGCGAGCGCGTCCTCGAAGACGGCGCAGGCGTCCGGCTTGAAGCCGAGATCGGCGGCGGCGGCCAGGAAGGTGTCGGGGGCGGGCTTGCCCGCGAGGCCGCGCTCGGCGCGGACGATGCCGTCGACGTGGGTGTCGAAGAGGTCGGCGATGCCGGCGGCCTTCAGCACTTCGGCGCGGTTGGCGGAGGCGGTGACGACCGCGGTGGCGTAGCCCGCGGCGCGTACGGCGCGTACGTACCGGACCGAGCCCTCGTAGACGGCGACGCCGTGGGTGCGCAGGTGGCCCAGCAGGCGGGCGTTCTTGCGGTTGCCGACGCCGGCGATGGTCTCCGCCGCGGGCGGGTCGGCCGGGGTGCCCGCGGGGAGTTCGATGCCGCGTGAGGTGAGGAAGTCGCGGACGCCGTCGAAGCGCGGCTTGCCGTCCACGTATGCCTGGTAGTCGGCGTCGGTGAAGGGGTCGGGGCGGCCGTGCTCGGCCAGCACATCGTCGAAGACCGCGCGCCAGGCGGCGAGATGGGCCTCCATGGTGCGGGTCAGCACCCCGTCGAGATCGAATAAACAGGCGCGTACATCTGCCGGCAGTCCCAGCACATTGCCTCCAGCCCCCGGTCGGGATCCCGCGATGGTAGGTGCGCCGGGCAGCAGGTGTCAGCCGGTCCGCCGCGCCGCCGACTTTCGCCGGTGTCCGAAGAGCGTCGCGTACGCCGGTTGGGCGCGGCTAGCGTCGCGCTCGATGTCAGCCCGTCCAGCGATAGCGGTGCTCGGGGCGCCCGGTGCCGCCGTACTTCAGCGACAGCTCGGCGCGGCCGGATTCGGCGAAGTACTCCAGGTAGCGGCGGGCCGCGACCCGCGAGATCTCCCCGGCCCTGGCGCACTCGGTGGCGGAGAGGCCCTCGGGGTGCTCGCGCAGGACGCGTTCGACGAGGTCCGCGGTGCGCGTGTTGAGGCCTTTGGGGAGCGTACGGGACACGGTGGGGCGCGCGCCGAAGACCGCGTCCACGTCGTCCTGGCCCGCGTCGCCGAGGGCGTCGAGCTTGGCGCGGGTGGCGGCGTAGTGGCGCAGCTGCTCCTGCAGGGCGGACTGGGTGAAGGGCTTGATGACGTAATAGAGCGCGCCGCCGCGCAGCGCGCCGCGGATGGTGTCGGCGTCGCGGGAGGCAGTGATCACCAGGACGTCCGTGTCCGGACTGTCGCTCCCGGCGCCCCGCAGCTCCCGCAGCACCGAGATCCCGTCCATGTCCGGCAGATAGATGTCGAGCAGCACCAGGTCGGGCCGCAGCCGCTCGACCGCCCGCAGCGCCTCGGCGCCGCTGTGCGCCACCCCGGCCACCTCGAAGCCCTCGGTGTCCGAGACATAGCGGCTGTGCAGCTTGGCAACCATGAAGTCGTCGTCAACGACCAGTACCCGGATCATGCGGGACACGTTACGTGCCGTTGCGTGCGACCAAAACGACCACAACTTTCCTTGCGGCCGGAAGAGAGACAGCCCGTTAACCCAGCGGCAACATGTGGGCCTCATCACGTGATCCCCAGGAACCCAAACACCTCAACGAAGAGGCGGTGACTCCCTTGCGCCCGCGCACTCCGCTCGCGCTCGCCGTAGCGGCACTGCTGGTCCTGCTCGGCCCGCCGCTGCTCACCTCGGGCAGCGGCGAGGCGGCCGGCAACCGCATCCCCGGACTGCGGTTCATGGTCCCGAACTCGCCCGGCGGCGGCTACGACATCACCGCGCGCACGGCCGCGAAGAACATCGAGGACGCCGACCTCAACGGCAAGGTCCAGGTCTACAACCTCGACGGCGCCGGCGGCACCGTCGGCCTCACCGCGCTGATCAACGACCGCGGCAACGAACGCCTCGCCATGTCCATGGGCCTCGGCGTCGTCGGCGCCCAGCGTACGAACGACACCGACTCGCGGCTCTCCCAGACCACCCCGATCGCCCGGGTGACCGAGGAGCCGGACATCGTCGTCGTACCGAAGAAGTCGAAATACAAGTCCTTCAACCAGCTGCTGAAGGACTGGAAGGCCAGGCCGGGCAAGATGCCGGTCGGCGGCGGCTCCTCGCCCGGCGGCCCGGACCACCTGGCGCCGATGCTGATGGCCCGCGAGGCGGGGATCACCCCGAAGTCCGTGAATTACGTGCCGTTCGACGGCGGCGGCGAGCTGCTCGCCTCGATCCTCGGCGGCAAGGTCGCGTTCGGCGTGTCCGGGGTCGGCGAGTACCTCGACCAGATCAAGTCGGGCGACCTGCGCGTGCTGGCCGTGACCAGCCCGAAGCGGCACCCGGGGCTGGACGCGCCGACGCTGAAGGAGACCGGGCTCGACGTCGAGTTCACCAACTGGCGCGGCATCGTCGCCCCGCCCGGGCTCTCCGACGCCGACCGGGAGAAGATGATCAAGCTCTTCGACCGGCTGCACAAGAGCAAGGAGTGGAAGGCGTCGCTGAAGAAGAACGGCTGGACGGACGCCTACCTGACCGGCGACAAGTTCGGCGACTTCCTCGACGCCCAGGACAAGCGGGTCGTCTCGGTGCTGAAGGAGCTGGGGCTGTGAGCGAGCAGACCATGACAGAGACCACCGCGGACGCCGGTGAAGGCGGCGGGCTGCGGGACCGGCTGCGCGGCAAGTCCGAGCTCGGCCTGTGCGCCCTGCTCGCCGTGCTCGGCATCCTCGTCCTGACCGACGCCCTCACCATGGACGACAACTTCGCCCAGCGCGGCCCGGTCGGCCCCGCCGCCGTCCCCACCGTCGTCGGCATCGCGCTGCTCGTCGTCGCCGCGCTGCTCGCCGTGGACGTGCTCCGCGGCGGCAAGGGCGAGGCCGAGGGCGGCGAGGACGTCGACCTGGACGCGCCCGCCGAGTGGCGCACCGTCCTGCTGCTGGCGGGTGTCTTCATCGCCAACGCCGTCCTCATCGGCATCGTCGGCTTCCCCGTCTCCGGCGCCCTCCTCTTCTGGGGAGCGGCGTATGCCCTCGGCAGCCGCAACTTCACCCGCGACCCGCTGATCGCGGCGGTCCTGTCCGTGGTGACGTACGTCGTCTTCAACAACCTGCTGGGCGTCCCGCTGCCCGGCGGCCCGCTGATGGGGGTGCTGTGACATGCAGCTTGCTTCGCTCATCGACGGCTTCGGCACCGCGCTGACGCCGGTCAACATCCTCTGGGCCGCGGTCGGCGTGCTGCTCGGCACCGCGATCGGCGTGCTCCCGGGCATCGGCCCGGCGATGGCGGTGGCGCTGCTGCTGCCGGTGACGTACGGGCTGGACCCGACGGCCGCGTTCATCATGTTCGCGGGCATCTATTACGGCGGCATGTTCGGCGGCTCGACGACCTCGATCCTGCTCAATACGCCGGGCGAATCGGCGGCGGTGGTCGCGGCCATGGAGGGCAACCCCATGGCGAAATCCGGCCGCGGCTCGCAGGCCCTCGCGGCCGCCGCCATCGGCCACTTCGTCGGCGGCATCATCGGCACCTGCCTGCTGGTCGCGCTGGCCCCGGTGGTCGCGGACCTGGCGGTCGACATCGGCGCACCCGACTACTTCGCCATCATGGTGCTGGCCTTCATCGCGGTGACGTCGGTGCTGGGCAAGTCCCGTATCCGCGGCTTCGCGTCGCTGCTCATCGGCCTGACCCTCGGCCTGGTCGGCATGGACCAGATGACCGGCCAGCAGCGCCTCACCTTCGGCTCCCTCCACCTCAGCGACGGCATCGACGTCATCATCGTGGCCGTCGGCCTCTTCGCCATCGGCGAGGCGCTGTGGGTGGCCGCGCACCTGAAGTCCGGCGGCGACCGGGCGATACCGGTCGGCCGCCCGTGGCTGGACAAGAAGGACCTCAAGCGCACCTGGAAGCCCTGGCTGCGCGGCCCGGTGATCGGCTTCCCGTTCGGCGCGATCCCCGCCGGCGGCGCCGAGATCCCGACCTTCCTGTCGTACGTGACGGAGAAGCGGCTCTCGAAGCACAAGGACGACTGGGGCAAGGGCGCCATCGAGGGCGTCGCGGGCCCGGAGTCGACGGCCTCGGCCTCGGCGGCCGGCACCCTGGTCTCGATGCTGACCCTCGGCCTGCCGACGACGGCGGTCGCGGCGGTCATGCTGGCGGCCTTCCAGCAGTACGGCATCCAGCCGGGCCCGCTCCTCTTCGAACGCGAGCCGGACCTGGTGTGGGGCCTGATCGCCTCGCTGTTCGTCGGCATGGTGCTGCTGCTGGTCCTCAACCTGCCCCTGGCCCCGGTCTGGGCAAAGCTGCTCCGCATCCCGCGCCCGTACCTCTACGCGGGGATCCTCTTCTTCGCGGCGGTCGGCGCCTACGCGGTCAGCGGCGAGGCCCTGGACCTCTTCATCCTGCTGATCATCGGCCTGATCGGGCTGGCGATGCGCAGGTACGGGCTGCCGGTGCTGCCCGCCGTGATCGGCGTCATCCTCGGCCCGGCCGCGGAGCTGCAGATGCGGCGCGCGCTGCAGATCAGCGACGGCAGCCTGACCGGCTTGGTCAACAGCCCGTTCGCGGTGACGGTTTACGTGGTCGTGGCGCTCATCCTGGCGTGGCCGTGGGTGAAGAAGCTGCTGCCGGCGCGGAGCTCCTCGGAGCAGCAGGCCGAGAAGGTCTAACGGCGGCCGAACCGCCAGAGTGTCCAGCAGACGCGGGCCGCGAAGACCACCACGGCGGTGATCTTCGCGGCCCGCCACAGGTTGGCGAGGGTCGAGACGGGCACATCGCCGAGAAACAGCACCGGGCTCATCACCAGTGCGAAGGCCGCGCCTGCGAGGAACACCCCGCTGACCGCGGCGTACACGATCTCCACCGTCGTGTCGTCACGTTCCGTCTGCGCCCTCGGCCCCCGCATGGGGACGAGACTATGGCCGTAGCGTCCGGGCCCGTACCCCTCGTGAGGGATACGGGCCCGGACGCTCACATGCGGACGGTCAGTCTCCGGTGCGGACCCGCTCCGCCTCCTCGGCCGCCTCTTCCTGTACGGACCGCGCCACCAGGATCGTCTGGGTCGGGGTCCGGCGCCGGCCGAGGCCCGGGAGGGTGAGCAGGAGGCCGGCGAAGGCGATGCCGGCGACCGTGTAGAGGCCCGGCCTGAAGGTGTCGAAGACCTCCTGGCGGGAGGCGCCCGCCGAGGCGTCGCTCGCCGTCACCACCGCGGTGACGATCGCGAGGAAGATGGCGCCGCCCACCTGGAAGGAGGTGTTCAGGAGGCCGGAGACCATGCCCTGCTCGTCGTCCTTGACGCCGTTCGTGGCCTGGATGTTGAGCGAGGCGAAGGCGACGGCGAAGCCCGCGCCGAGCAGCAGCATCGAGGGCAGGATGACGGCGGCGTACGACGGGCTGAGGTCCGCGCGCAGGAACATCAGATATCCCGCGAAGTGGAACGCGAAGCCGAGCACGATCATCCGCGGCGTGCCGAAGCGGTCGATGACCGCACCGATCTTCGTGGACGACAGCGCGACCAGCGCACCCGCGGGCAGGATGGCGAGCGCCGTCTCGATCGCCGACCAGCCGAGCAGCGACTGCATGTACAGCGTGGCCAGGAACTGGAAGCCGATGTAGCCGCCCATGAACAGCGCCCCGCCGAGGTTGGCGCGGACGATGTTGCCGGAGCGCAGCACCCCGAGCCGGATCAGCGGCTTCGGCGTGCGCAGTTCGATGGTGATGAAGGCGGCCAGGAGCACCGCGACGGCCGCGAAGGAGATCAGCGTACGGGCCGCGGCCCAGCCGATCTCGGGCGCCTCCACGACGGTGAAGACGAGCAGCATCATCGACGCCGTGCCGGTCAGCGCGCCCGGCACGTCGTACTGGCCGCGGCCGCCCTCGGCGCGCTTGGACTGCGGGATGACCTTCAGTCCGATGAAGAGCGCGATGAGCGCGATCGGCGCCGGCAGCAGCATGGTCAGCCGCCAGGAGACCTCGGTGAGCAGGCCGGAGAAGACCAGACCCATCGAGTAACCGGTGGCGCCGCAGGTGGTGTAGAGGGCGAGCGCGCGGTTGCGCATCGGGCCCTCGGCGAAGGTGGTCGTAATGATGGACAGGCCGGCCGGCGCGGTGAACGCGGCGCTCAGGCCCTTGATGAACCGGGTGGCGATCAGCAGGTTGCCGTCCTCGACGATGCCGCCGAGCACGGACGCGACGGCGAAGACGCCGAGCGCGATGAGGAAGACGCGGCGGCGGCCCAGGAGGTCGGCCGCCCGGCCGCCCAGGAGCAGCAGACCGCCGTAGCCAAGGATGTAGCCGCTGACGATCCACTGCAGGGACGAGGTGCCGAGGCCCAGGTCGGCGCCGATGGATGGAAGGGCGACCCCGACCATGGAGACGTCGAGGGCATCAAGGAAGAGGGCGGCGCACAGCACGAGGAGGGTGGCCCACAGACGGGGCGTCCAGCGCTGATCTGCCGCAGGGACGTTGTGCGGAGTCATGAGGGGAGACACTACATGCATGTGCATCAGATGCAAGCGCATTTAATTCACGTGCATTGAAGTTCGTATTCTGTTAACGTGCGGACATGGCTGACATGGCAGGCACTGACACGAAGGCCGATACGGCCGTCGTCGCCGAGTGGCGCGAGATCCGCGCCGCGCACGCGCGGACGATGTGTGAGCTGGACCGGGAGCTGAATCCCTACGGCCTGGGTGCCAGCGACTTCGAGGTCCTCGACGTGCTCGTCGAGGTCAGCGGCGGCATGCGCGTGCAGGAGCTCGCCGACCGGGTGTGCCTCAGCCAGAGCGCGCTCTCCCGCCTGGTGGCGCGGCTCGAGAAGAACGGCCTGCTCAACCGCGGCATGTGCCCCGAGGACCGGCGCGGCGTCAGCGTCTGCGCCACGGACGCGGGCCGCGCCGTGCACCGCGAGGTGCTGCCGCTGCAGCGCGCGGTGCTGGAGCGGATGATCAGCCAGCCCGTCAGGTGATCATCGAGGTCTCACGCCAGAGGCGGGCGAGTCCGGCGTCGCCGGTGACGGTGGCCGCGTCCGCCGGCAGGCGGTTCCACAGCAGGAGGTAGAGATCCTGCGCCGTGCCGGCCAGCTCACAGTCGGCCGGCCCGTCCGCGTTCCGCTCGGTACGCGGCGCGGCGTCGGACGAGATCCGTACGGTCCACGCGGCATCTGCGTCGGAGGGCCGGACGCGCAGGGTGGCAGGCCGCTCCGCGCGCACCCAGCTCTTCTGCCGGGCATGGAACCCCGCCAGCAGCTCATCGATGCCATCGGCCGCGAACTCCGGCTCGAACGGCGTCAGTTCCCCGCCACGCGCCGACTCGGCGTCCACCCGGTGCACCGCCGTCTCGTGCGCCTGCCGCCGGGCCCAGAAGGCCAGCGGCGACGGCGCGGGCAGAAAGGCCCAGCAGTCCGTGCCCGGATCGGCCGCCCGCAGCGTACGCACCAGCGCACCGTGCCCCTCCAGGAACCATGGCAGCAGCCCCGCCCCCGTCGGCTCGTCCGGCATCGGATCCTCCGGTACGGGCCCGGGCAGCCGCTCGGCGACGATGCGGGCCGCCCACCGGTGGAAGGTGCTCGTATGCCGGACGAGGTCGCCGGTCGTCCACCCGGGGCAGGTGGGGACGGCGGCGTGCTCTCCCGCCTTGGCGGCGGCATCGGCTAGCAGCTCACCCTCGCGCTGGAGGTGGTCGATGTGATCAGACGTACGCATGCCGCGGATTCTGCCCCGCGGGCGGGCTCGGCGTCACGTGGGTGGCGTAGCGTCGCGTTCATGAGCGAACGGCTGACCACCCCTGGCGAGGGTTTTCATCCTCATCTCCAAGAGGCGCCGGAGGCCGCCCCGCTGCGGACGCGCGTGCACCACATCCCGGCCGATGCGCTGGACGGGGACACCGCGCAGACGGGCGGCATGCGGCGATTTGCGGCGGTCAGTGGGCGGAGTGTGGGCTCGGAGAAGCTGTGGATGGGGGAGACGCATGTCGCGCCCGCGACATCGTCGTCCGATCACCATCATGGGGAGTCCGAGACCGCCATTTACGTGGTCAGCGGGCACCCGGAGTTCGTGTTCCTCGATGGCGAGGAGGAGGTCCGGCTGCGTACCTCGCCGGGCGACTACATCTTCGTCCCGCCCTTCGTGCCCCACCGCGAGGAGAACCCCGACCCGGCCGACGAGGCTGTGGTCGTCATCGCGCGCAGCACGCAGGAGGCGATCGTGGTGAACCTGCCGGGGCTGTACGCGCTCAAGGACGCGCCGGGTTAGGGACTCGCTATCCTGTCGATCATGCCATCAGCCTCCGGTCAGAGCGGTCTCCTCACCGAGCGCATCGCGCGCCAGCTGGAGCACGACATCCGCTCCGGTGTGCTCGAGGTCGGCGTCAAGCTGGCGTCCGAGCGGGAGCTGGCCGGGCAGTTCGGGTCGAGCCGGAATGTCGTACGGGAGGCGCTGCGGCAGCTCGAGGCCAAGGGGCTGATCGAAGTGGCGCCCGGCCGCGGCTCGTTCGTGCGGAAGCAGAGTCCGGGGGAGGCGCGGGGGTACGACGCGCTCTACCGGGCCGAGCGGCCCACCGCGCGGCAGCTGATCGAGGCCCGGCTGCCGGTGGAGATCGAGATCGTCCGGCTCGCCGCCGAGCGCGCCACCGACGACGACCTCGCCGCGATGAGCGCGACGCTTCACGCGCTGGAGCGGGCCACGGACGTGGTGACCAAGGCGCGGGCGGATCTGGAGTTCCACGACGCCATCGCGGTGGCCAGCGGGAATCCGGTGCTGCGGATCATGCTGTCGTCGATCAGCGGCATGATGTTCGAGATGATGCTGCGCTCCAACTCCGACGCGTCCATCGCGGAGCCCGGCGTGCCGCACCACCCGGAGATCTTCGAGGCGCTGCGGACCCGGGACGCCGAGCTGGCCTGTGCGCGGATGCGCGAGCACCTGAGCCTGGGGCTGCGGACGTACGGAGCGGATCTCGACGTCCAGCTCGACACCATGGCGCGGCGGCACATCGAGACCCTGCTCGACGGGGGCAGCGCGGGCTGATCGTCCCGGAATCCGGGACGGGGGTTCTCACCAGGGGACAAGGCCTGTTAACGTCGCGTTTCGCAACTGGTCCTACCAGTTGGACCAGACAGGCGATGTGGCGGAACGGATCAGAGGAACGAGACGATGATGTCCCCTCAGGGTCAGATAGGCCGGCGCGGCTTCGTCCGGCTGGCGGCCGGGGCCGGAGCCGCAGGGGCGCTCGCCGCCTGCGGCCGCCCCAGCGGGCCGCCCTCGGCGGACACGCCGCTGCGGATCATGGCGATCAACCACGTCTGGTCGCAGGCCATCCGCCGCCGGGTCGGCGAGTTTGAGGAGCGGATCGGCCGCAAGGTCAGCATCACCCTGCTCACCGCCGACCAGCTCACCAGCAGCTACAACGTGAAGCTGAACGCGTCCGGCACGGACGTCGACGTGATGATGGTCCGCGCCCTGCAGGACCAGCTGGTCTTCGCGCACAACAACTGGCTCACGGACCTGACCGGCCACATCCGCGATGACCGCGGCTTCGACTGGGCGGACTTCCAGCCGGCGCCGCGGCGCGCCTCGGTCACCAAGGGCAAGATCCTGAGCGTCCCGGTGGTCACCGAACGGCCGGTGCTCTACTACCGCAAGGACCTCGCCGACCCGCCCCGCACCCTCGACGCACTGCTGGCGCAGGCGCGGGAACTCACCGACCGCGGCAAGCAGTTCTACGGCTACGCCGGACGCGGCCAGCGCAACGGGGCGGTCTCGCAGTGGTCGAGCTTCCTGTACTCGTACGGCGGCAACTTCACCGTCGACGGCCGCTCCGGGATCGGCACCCGGCAGGCGCTCGCCGCCTACCGCTACTACGGCGAGCTGCTGCACCGCGCCGGCCCGCCCGGCGCCACCAACATGAGCCTGGAGCAGGTCACCCCCATCTTCGCCCAGGGCAAGGCGGCCTTCTGCGTGGAGGCGGACGCCGTATACAGCGGCTTCCTGGACCCCAAGGTCTCCACCGTGCGCAAGAACGTGGGCTTCGCCCCGTTCCCGGCCGGGCCCGCCGGGGCGAAGCCGCACAACATCCCGTCCTGGAGCCTGGGCATAAACCGCTTCTCGCGGCTGCAGGACGACGCCTGGGAGTTCATCCGCTGGGCGGCGGGACCGCGGATGTCCCGCGTCCTGCAGGCGGACGGGATACCCGGCGCGCGGCGCTCCGTATGGGACGACCCGCGCACCCTCGCGGAATTCCCCGACGACCTGGCGGCCGCGATGCGTGTCAACGCCGCCCGCGGCGTGGGCCACGACCGGCCGCAGGTGCTGCAGGTCGGCCGGGCCAGGGACATCGTCGGCCGACCGCTGGTGGCCGGGATCCTGGGCCAGGACGTGGCGCCGGTGGCGCGTGACGCCGACGCGGAGTTCGGCGAATTCCTCGTACGCGACAACCGGCACAAGGAGTCGTGATGACGCGCTCGTTCGACTCGGCCAACCGGCGCCTGAAGTGGGCGATGCTGACGCCCGCGCTGCTCTTCGTCGGCCTCATGATCATCTTTCCGCTCGGCTATACGGTCAACCTGGCCCTGACCGACGCCTTCGGCGCCGTGAACGCCGGATCGAGCCACGTGGGCCTGCGGAACTTCGCCGACCTGCTCA
The DNA here is from genome assembly GCF_048572725.1 of Streptomyces boninensis. Lineage (NCBI taxonomy): Bacteria > Bacillati > Actinomycetota > Actinomycetes > Kitasatosporales > Streptomycetaceae > Streptomyces > Streptomyces boninensis. The sequence goes on along the minus strand of NZ_CP183837.1, from coordinate 1,033,844 downwards.
CCGACACCCGCAGGTTCTGGCCCGCCGCCTGGCGCACCCTGCAATTCACCGTCGGCGCCGTCCTGCTGGAGACCGTGCTGGGACTCGCCCTTGCGATGCTGCTGCGCCGCCCCTTCCGCGGGATGCGCTGGGCCCGGACGGTCCTGATCATCCCGCTGCTGACCACGCCGATCGCCATCGGCATTCTGTGGCTGCTGATCCTGGACCCCACCAACGGCATCGCCAACCACCTGCTGTCCGGACTCGGCCTGCCGCGCATGGAGTTCCTCGGCTCCGTCAGCCAGTCGCTGCCCACCCTGATGCTGATCGACGTATGGCAGTGGACGCCGATGATGGCGCTGCTGCTCCTCGCCGGCCTCACCACCCTGCCCGAGGAGCCGGAGGAGGCGGCGCTGGTGGACGGCGCGGGCCCCTGGCAGCGCTTCCGGTACGTGATCCTGCCCATGCTCGCGCCCGCCCTGGGCACCGCGCTCGTGCTGCGGGCCGTGGACGCGCTGAAGACCTTCGACCTGCTGTACGCCACCAAGGGCCCGGGCGGCGGCGCCGACTTCGAGGCGGAGACCCTCAACGTCTACGCCTACGGCCTCACCTTCGACTACCAGGAGTACGGCCTCGCCGCCGCGCTGCTGGTGCTCTTCACCCTCGTGATCGTCGGCGTCGTGGTGGCGCTGCGACGCCGTACCGGAAGGAAGGACGCATGAGCGCCATGCGCGGCAGGACCTGGCTGGGGTGGCTGCGGGGCGTCACGATCGGGTGCGTGATGCTGGTCTTCGCGCTGCCGATGGTCTGGATGTTCGCGGCCGCGTTCAAGACGAATGTGCAGGTGACCGACCCGTCCGTGGGCCTGTGGTTCTCGCCGACATTCGAGAATTTCCGCACCGTGCTCACCGAGGGGCCGATCCTGCGGTCGATGGGCAACTCCCTGCTCGTCGGCGCGGTCTCGACCGTACTGTCCGCACTGATCGCGGTGCCTGCGGCCTGGGCGGTGGGCCGGTTCGGGATGCATCGCACCGGATCGCTGATCCTGGTCGCGCGCATCGTGCCCGCCATCTCCCTCCTGGTGCCCTGGTACTACCTGTTCGCCCAGCTCGGCCTGGTGGGCTCCTACACCGTCCTGATCCTCAGCCACATGTTCGTCTCGGTGCCGCTGATCCTCTGGATCATGATCAGCTTCTTTGCCGGGCTGCCCGTGGAGCTGGAGGAGGCCGCGCGCACCGACGGCCTGACCGCCTTCGGCGCCTTCCGGCGGATCACGCTGCCGCTCGCCGCACCCGGCACGGCCACCGCCTGCCTGCTCGCCTTCGTCTTCAGCTGGAACAACTTCATGTTCGCCCTCGTCTTCGCGGACGAGGGTACGCAGACGGTGCCGGTGACGCTGTTCCAGTTCATCTCCTACGCCTCGACCGACTGGGGCGGCCTGATGGCCGCCGCCACCCTCATCACCGTGCCCGTCGTGATCGCGGCGCTCATCGGCCAGAAGTACCTGGTGGCCGGCCTGACTTCGGGCGCGGCCAAGGGCTGAGGCAGCCACCGAGCCCGGCTTCCCGTACGTACCAGAGAAAGCGAACCATGAAGATCGTTGACGTGCAGGTCGTCGTCACCTGCCCCGGCCGCAATTTCGTCACCCTCAAGCTCACCACCGACGACGGCCTGACCGGCCTCGGCGACGCCACCCTCAACGGCCGCGAACTGGCCGTCGTCAGCTACCTCCGGGACCACCTCGCGCCGCTCCTGACGGGCCTGGACCCGCACCGCATCGAGAACACCTGGCAGTACCTCTACCGCGGCGCCTACTGGCGGCGCGGCCCCGTCACCATGGCCGCCATCGCGGCCGTGGACACCGCCCTGTGGGACATCAAGGCCAAGGCCGCCGAGCTGCCCCTGTACCAGCTGCTGGGCGGAGCGAGCCGGGACCGCATCCGTGCGTACGGCCACGCCGACGGCGCCACCCTCCCCGAACTGCTCGATTCGGTGCGCGCCCGCCTCGCCGAGGGATACCAGGCCGTCCGCATCCAGACCGGCGTCCCCGGCCTCAAGGCCGTCTACGGGGTCCACACCGGCGCCGCCCACCAGCAGACCCGCCCGATGGTGGAGGACTGGGACACCGAGGCGTATCTGCTCCATCTCCCCGCCGTCTTCGCGGCGGTACGCGCGGAGTTCGGCCCCGAGCTGCCGCTCCTGCACGACGCCCACCACCGCCTCACCCCCACCCAGGCCGCCCGCCTGGCACGGGACCTGGAGCCGTACCGCCCGTTCTGGCTGGAGGACTGCACCCCCGCCGAGAACCAGGAGGTCTTCCGCCAGATCCGCGGCGCCACCAGCACGCCCCTGGCCGTCGGCGAGGTCTTCAACAGCGTGCACGACTACCAGACACTGATCACCGAGCGGCTCATCGACTACGTCCGCTCCTCGGTCACGCACTTCGGCGGCATCACACCGCTGAAGAAGCTCTTCGACTTCGCCGCGCTCTACCAGATCCGCACCGCGACCCACGGCCCCGAGGACATCTCCCCGGTCGGCCTGGCCGCCGCCCTCCACCTGGACCTCGCCGTCCACAACTTCGGCATCCAGGAGTACTCCGGCCACACCCAGCTCACCGGCCAGGTCTTCCGCCACGCCTACACCTTCACCGACGGCCACCTCCACCCCGGCGAACAGCCGGGCCTCGGCGTCGACCTGGACGAGGACCTGGCCGCCCGGCACCCGTACGAACAGGCCTACCTGCCCGTGAACCGGCTGCAGGACGGCACGGTCCACGACTGGTGAGTCCCGCCGTCAGGGGTGGGATATGGGACATCATGAAGCCCATGGACGTCCCGTCGGTCAAAGAAACCGGTCTCCCGCTCGCGATGGAGCAGAATCTCGCGGAGCACGCCTGTCACCTGCACCGAACCCTGAAGGGCGCGTCCGTTACGGAGACCGGCGACCTGCTGATCGCCGACAGCGGTCTCGACGACGACACCTTCAACATCGTCGCGGCGGCTCGGTTCGCCCCGGAATCCGCCCCGACCCGCGTCGCGGAGACGGCCCGGATCCTGGCCGCCACCGGCCGGTCCTTCTCCTGGTGGGTGGGCCCCGCCTCCACCCCGGGCAATCTCGCCGAGCACCTGCAGGCCGCCGGCCTGGAGGCGACGGAAACCGAGACGGGCATGTGGAAGGACCTGCGCGGCCCGCTCCCCGCGGCACCCGCGGAAGGGCTGGAGATCCACCGGGTGTCCACTCCGGAGCAGCTTGCCGACTACGCCAAGGTCCTCGCGGCGAACTGGGACCCACCCGCCGCGACGGTGCGCCAATTCTTCGCCGCCGCCGGTGACTCGGCGCTCGCCGCCGACTGCCCCTCCCGCTATCTGCTCGGCACCCTCGACGGCCGTCCCGTCTGCTCGGCCGAGGTCTTTCTGCACGCGGGCGTCGCCGGCATCTACAACATCGTCACCCTCGCCACGGACCGCCGCCGCGGGTATGGCGGCGCCATCACCGCGGCCACTCTGCACGCCGCACGCGACGCCGGCTACGAGACCGCGGTGCTGCAGGCATCCGCCGAAGGAGAACCCGTCTACAGTCGCCTCGGGTTCACCGCCTGCGGCAACTTCACCGAATACGCCCTCGCGCCGTGAGCCGTGACAGCAACCTCAGTGATCAGCTGCCTTGCTGCCGGGTCACGTAGCCGATCAGGGCGGCGACGGCCGCGAGCAGCGCCACGCTGGTGAGGGCTACGGGCAGGGTGAACCAGTCCGCCATGAAGCCGATGGCGGGCGGGCCGAGGAGCATGCCGCCGTAGCCGAGGGTGGAGGCGGTGGCGACACCGCTCGGGCCGGCCAGGGCGCCGGCGCGTTCGACCGCTACCGGGAAGAGGTTGGCGAGGCCGAGGCCGGTGATGGCGAAGCCGATCAGCGCCGCCCAGAGGGAGGGCACCAGGGCGCCGATGAGCATGCCGGTGGCGGCCGTGATGCCGCCGGCCACGAGGATCGGGGTCTGGCCGAGCCGTTCGAGCAGTGTGGTGCCGCTGAGCCGGCCGATGGTCATGGCGAGTGCGAAACAGGAGTAGCCGGCCGCCGCGAGGCCCGGGTGCGCGTTCAGGTCCTGTTCGAGGTGGAGGGCGCCCCAGTCGGCCAGGGCGCCCTCGCCGAAGGCCGTGCACAGGGCGATGAGGCCGAAGACCATGACCAGTCGGCGGGTGCGGGAGTCGAGCCGGCGGGGGGCCTTTTCCGTATCGCGGCGGTCGGCGGGCCGCGTGGGAGGTGCGAGGCGCAGGAGCGCGCGACCCGCGACGGCGGTGACAAGCAGGCCGATGACCGTGAGGCCGAGCAGGTGGCGGGTGGGGGACAGGGAGCCGGCGATCAGGCCGCCGAGGCCCGCGCCGACCATGCCGCCCAGGCTGAACGCCGCGTGAAAGCTGGGCATGATCGGGCGGCGCAGCGCGGCCACCAGGTCGACGGCGGCGCTGTTGAAGGCGACATTGATGCCCCCGTATGCCGCTCCGAAGACCAGCAGCACCGCTCCCAGCGCGGTCGCCGAGTGGGTGAGCGGAGGCAGCGCGACGCTCAGCGAGAGGAGCACACCGCAGACGACGGTGACCGGATGGCTGCCGAAGCGCCGGCAGAGCCGTCCGGTGAGCATCATCGTGACGACGGCGCCGACCGAGACGCCGAGCAGCGCGAGGCCGAGGGCGCTGGATGACGCGCCGGTCTGTTCCTTGATCGCCGGAATGCGGACGACCCATCCGGCGAAGATGAACCCGTCCAGGGCGAAGAAGACGGTCAGCACGACGCGCAGCCGCTTCAGGGCGGGGTCGGTCGCGGAGTTGCGATGGGGCACGGGCAACGCTGCCCGTAGTTTGTTTATCTGCGGCACAAATCTAGGATAGGGGCGTGACCCCGACGCATACAAGGCTCGAACGAGGCCGCAGCGCTCTAGGCCCGGCCCTGGAACTCGTCCACACCGGCCGCGCCCCCACCCGCGCCGTCCTGACCTCGGAGCTCGGCGTGACCCGCGCGACCGCGGGCGCCGTGGCCACCGAACTCGAGGCATTGCGCCTGATCAGCGTCGACCAGCGCCCGCATGCGGCGGCCGGCCACCAGGGGCGCCCCTCGCACCGGCTGTCGGTGAACCCGGACGGCCCGGTCGTCCTCGCCGCGCAGGTGCACGCGGACGGCTTCCGGGCCGCGCTGGTCGGCCTCGGCGGGCGGATCGTCACGACCGCGCCCGACTGCATGGACGTACCGGCCGATCCGCAGGCCGTGCTGGCCGCGGTCGTCGAGGCGGGCGCGCAGCTGCTGCGGGAGACCGGGCGGCGGTGCGTGGGTGCGGGCCTCGCGGTGCCGTCGGCGGTCGCCGAGCCGGGCGGCGAGGCGCTGAACCCGCTGCACCTCGCCTGGCCCGCGGGCGCCGAGGTGCGGCGCATCTGGGGCGAGTGCCTGGCGGACGCGGGCGTCGGCGGCTACGGCGGCTTCACCGGCAACGACGTCAACCTCGCCGCCCTCGCCGAACACCGGCACGGCGCCGGGCGCGGCGCGAAGGACCTGCTGTGCGTCGCCACCGGCCACCGCGGCGTCGGCGGCGCGCTGGTGCTGGACGGGCGGCTGCACACCGGCAGCGCCGGGCTGGCGCTCGAGGTCGGGCACCTGACCGTACATCCGGATGAGGGCACGCCGTGCCACTGCGGCAGCCGCGGCTGCCTGGACGTGGAGACCGACCCGATGGCGTTTCTCAAGGCGGCGGGGCGGGCGCCGGGGCCCGAGGTGTCGCTGCTGCAGCAGGCGCGGGACCTGATCGAGACGTCCATGGACGACGACGGCGTACGGACCGCGGTCGAGGTGCTCATCGACCGGCTCGGCCTCGGGCTCGCCGGGCTGGTGAACATCCTCAACCCCGACCGCATCATCCTCGGCGGCCTGCACCGCGACCTCGTGGCGGCCGATGCGGACCGGCTGCACGGGGTCGTGGCGCGGCGGAGCCTGTGGGGGCGAAGCGGGGCGGTGCCGATCGTGCCGAGCACGCTGGATCACGGGAGTCTGGTCGGGGCGGCGGAGTTGGCATGGCAGCCGATTCTTGATGATCCGCTGCGATTGGTGGCCTGAAGGTCAGCCGCGCAGGGGCCTAAGGCGGATTGCGGTGCCACCGGCGGCGGGGAGGCGCAGGTCGAGGACGGTCGACGACCGTACGGCCCGCGTCTCCACCTCGATCGGCAGCGGATTCTCGTGCCACTCCGTGTCGGCCGCGTCGCGGTAGATCTCCGCTGTGTGCCGGCCGGGTGGCAGGAAGCGCAGCGGCACCCGGAGCGTCCGGTCCAGCTCGTCCGTGATCGCGCCCAGGTACCAGGTGTCGCCCTTCCGGCGGGCCGCGACGGTGTAGTCGCCGATCACGCAGTCGAGGAACCGGGTCTCGTCCCAGCTCGCCGGCATGTCCTTCAGATACGCGAAGCCCGGGTGTGCGTGGTAGTTCTCCGGGGTGTCCGCGAGCATCTGCAGTGGGCTGAAGAAGAGCGTGTACAGGGCGAGTTGAGCGGCCGAGGTGGTCTGCACCCTCGTGCCCAGGCCTGCCGGGTCCCACGTCACATTGAGCACGCCGGGGGTGTAGTCGGCGGGCCCTCCCATGTAGCGCGTGAAGGGGAGGATCGTCGCCTGCTCCGGCGGGTTCCCGCGCGGGCCCATGTAGTTCTGCTGCTCCATGCCGGCGACGCCCTCGCCGGTCATCATGTTCGGGTACGTGCGCGCCAGCCCTGTCGGCTTGATGGCCTCATGCGCGTTGATCATGATGCGGTGGCGGGCGGCGGTCTCGATGACCCGCTGGAAGTGGCGTACCGCCTCCTGGTCGAAGGTGCTGCGCGGCACGCCGCCGAGCTCGAACCTCGTCGCATAGCCGGACTTGATCGCGTGGATGCCGAGCTCCTCGTACCGCGTGAAGATCTCCTCCAGATGCTCGTCGTAGTAGTCGACGAAGCCGCGGGTCTCGTTGTGCGCGATGAAGCCGACGCCGTTCTCCCGCGCGTAGCGCAGCACCTCCGGCAGGTCGAAGTCGGGCTGCGGGGTGAGGAAGTCCTGGCCGGTCCACTGGCCGCCGGCGTTCGTGTTCCAGCCCTCGGCGAGGACGCTGCGGGCGCCCGCCTCCTTGGCGAGGTCGATGTACTGCTTGACGCGCGCGGTGGTCGCGCCGTGCTTCGGGCCCGCGGTCCAGGTGGTGTGGCGGCGCTGCAGCTCCCACCAGACCCCGACGTACGTGCCGCTGGAGATCCACGAGGTGTCTTTCAGCGCGCACGGCTCGTTGAGGTTCTCGATCAGATGCGATTCGGCGAGGTCGCCGGGCCGGTCGCCGATCGTCAGGGTGCGCCACGGGGTGGCGAACTCGCCCTTCAGATGCGCCTTGTTGCCGTCGGGGAGGCTGATCAGCTCGCTGGCGAAGGTACCGGGGCTGGTGCCGTCCGAGGTGAGCGTCATGCTCGGATAGTCGATCAGCGCCGCCTCGTGCAGCACCGCGTGGTCGCCGGACGCGGTCATCAGCGTCAGCGGAGTCTGCGCGGTCTCCACCTCGGACAGCGGCGCCCGCCGGTAGTGCTTCTCGTCGGCCCGCCAGTCGGTACCCGCCGCCAGCGACCAGCTCGTGGCCGTCGGCGGCAGCGCGAATTCGGTGCGCTCGGCGGTGACGGTGTATGCGTCGAGCCCTGGCTGCGCCGGCAGGCGATAGCGGAAGCCGACGCCGTCATCGAAGACCCGGACGATCAGGTCGAGCCGCAGCCCTGTCTCCGGCTGTACGGTCCGCAGCACGCACTCGCGGGCGTGGTTGCGTACGCGCGCGTCGGCGCCCCACACGGGGCGCCACCACTCGTCGACGGTCCGGCGCTCGACGGACTCCGCCACCAGGCCGCCGGTGAGGGAGGGGCGGCCGGCGAGGTCGAGCCCGAGGCCCGAGGAGGCCACGAGGGCGCGGCCGCGGTAGTCGACCTCGTAACGGAGACGTCCGTCCACCACGGCGGTGGTCACCCGCACCCGGCCGTTCGGCGAGGTGGTGGTGACGCGGCCGGGCTTCGCGGGGGACGCGGCTGCGGCGGGGACCGGGGCGGCAAGCGCGCCCGTGAATACGGCACTTGCGGTAGCGCCGAGGATCGTACGACGGTTCGGCTTGCTGACCACTTCACGCTCCATCACTGCTGGGCGGATACGGGGCGGGGATGCATCCGGTACATCCTGTGGGCGATCATCGTGGCCCGGCAATGGTCGCGGCAGCCGGGATCGTACGATCCCCTCATGGACGACTCGCGCATAACCGCCGACCGGATCGCCGCCGACCGGACCGCCGCCCGCATCGAGGAACTGGATCAGCAGATCCAGGCCTTCGTGCCGGAGGACGACCGGCGCGGGCGGCTGATGGCCGAGTTCGCGGCGGTGCCGGGGGAGGGGCCGCTGGCCGGGGTCGCGGTCGGGGTGAAGGACATCATCAACGCCGATGGGCTGGCGACCCGTGCCGGGTCCGAGGTGCCCGCGGAGGTGTTCGACGGTCCGGAGGCGTCGCTGGTGGCGCGGCTGCGGGCCGCCGGGGCCGTGGTGGCGGGGAAGACGGTCACCGCGGAGTTCGCGGCCGTGGCGCCGGGGGAGACGCGCAACCCGCACGATCTCGCGCACACGCCGGGCGGGTCGAGCAGCGGCAGCGCCGCGGCCGTCGCCGCGGGGATGGTGCCGCTGGCGATCGGCACGCAGACGCTGGGGTCGGTGATCCGGCCGGCGGCGTATTGCGGGGTGGTCGGGTTCAAGCCGACGTACGGGCGGATTCCGGTGGATGGGGTGATCCCGAATGCCGCGAGCCTGGACACGATCGGCGTCTTCGCGCCGGATGTGGTGGGGGTGGGGCGGGCGGCCGGGGTGCTGTGTGATGGGTGGCGGGCGGGGGAGGCCGGGGGCGGCACACGGCCGGTGCTCGGGGTGCCCGAGGGGGCGTATCTGGAGCAGGCCGAGGAGGAGGGGCTGGCGGCCTTCGAAGGTCATCTGGAGCTGCTGCGCGCGGCCGGGTACGACGTGCGTCGGGTGCCGGTGATGGCTGACTTCGCCGCGATCGTGGAGCAGGTGCGGATCGCCAATCGCTACGAGCTGGCGCAGGCGCACGCCGACTGGTTCGCCCGGCACGGTGACCGGTACCGGGCCGAGACCGCGCAGGCCATCGCCGAGGGGCAGGCGGTGTCGCGGGCCGACTACGAGGCGGCGCTGACGGACCGGGCGACGACGCGGTCGCGGCTGGCGGCGGCGATGGACGACAGCGGCATCGACGCATGGGTGGCACCACCGGCAACCGGGCCCGCGCCGCACGGAATTGCGACAACCGGCAGCCCGGTCATGTGCCTGCCGTGGAGCAACGTGGGCGTGCCCGCGCTGACGCTGCCCGCGGGGCGGGCGGCGAACGAGCTGCCGCTTGGGCTGCAGGTCCTCGCCCACCGGGATGCGGACGAGGAGCTGCTGGTTTGGGGGAGCGAGCTGGAGAAGGTGCTGGCGGCGGCGTGAGGACGGACCCGTACCTGCCCGGAGCGGAGTCAGGCGGGCCGGCCCACGTCCGGGGCCGCGACGAAGGATCCCGCCTGCGGACGCAATGGACTTTGCGGGGCAAGCGGGGCAAGATCCAGGCCTGAACGCACCACGTTCGACCTCAGCCCCTAGGGTGCAGTCTTGGGTAAATCTTTACTCGGCAGAGCCACGGACTCATCGGGGGGAGTAGATGTCCGATCTCTGTATCGACTTCGACATGCTGGACAGCACTCGCAAAGATCTGCGGAAGATCACGCGGATCCTGCGCAAGCCCGGCGAGGAGATGGACCGCCTCGACGCCTCCGATATGGGTGAGCTGACGCTCGCCCGGCGGATGCACGACTTTGGGGACGAGTGGTCGTACGGCATCAAGGAACTGGGCAAGTTCTCCGATGCGGCCGCGGAGGCGCTGAAGAAGATCAAGAAGTCGTTCGCGGACCTCGACGAGGATCTCGAGAAGGCCCTGAGTAAGGGCGGCAAGGGAAGGGGCGCGGCGTGAGCGACTTCTGGGTCGGGCCCCGCCGGGCTACAGCGAAGCGGACAAGGCCGCCTTCCCCGGACTCGGCTTCAACCCTGCCCCCGGTGACCATCGCTCGGCAGATTTGATCGCCCAGTCCGTACGCCATGCTGCCCGGGCTCTCGGCGACATCCAGCAAGTGCTGCATGGCACCGGCAGGGGCGAGTGGCGCGGCCAGGCAGCGGAGAAGTTCCGCGACCAGTTCGACAACGACTTCCGTCCGAAAATAGACAAGGCCGAGGATTCCTTCGGCCGTTCGGCGTCGGCGCTGGAGGACTGGGCCGACTACATGATCCCCAAGCAGCGCCGGGCCCGGGACCTGGAGTCACAGGCCGAGGCCGCCAAGAAGCGGGCGGAGGACGCCCGGAGCGCCGCGGACGGGCTTCCCGGCAAGCCGCCGCCCTGGGACCAGCCCAAGGACAAGGAAGAGGAGAAGCAGCGCGAGCAGCTGGAGGAGCGGCGAGGCAAGGCGGAGCAGGCCGCGGTCGATGCCGAAGAGGCCCTGGAGGAGATCCTCCGGGCGGCCAGACGACTGGCTGAGAGCTACCGCGAAAAAGGCGAGGAGATTGAGCTGCACCCCGTTTCGTAGCGTCCCTGAAGCCAGGTCTATGATCTTGGCGTAAGGAGACACACGAGCAAGTGCCAGCACCACGGAAGTACCCCGACGAGCTCCGCGAGCGTGCCGTCCGCGAGGTCCGCACCAGCGGACGCCCGGTCGCCCATGTCGCCAAAGACCTCGGCATCCACAAGGAAGCCCTGCGGCAGTGGGTCCGCCAGGCCGAGGCGGACAGCGGCGACCGCGATGACCGGCTTACCAGCGCCGAACGCGACGAGCTGAAACAACTCCGCAAGGACAACGCCGAGTTGAAGCGGGCCAATGAGATCCTGAAGGCCGCTTCGGTGTTTTTTGCCCAGGAGATCGACCGTCCCCGGACGAGGCCGAGCAGGTGATCGACCACCTGAAGGAACGCGGCCTCGGGGTCGATCCCGTCTGCCGGGTGCTGGACCTGTCGGTCTCGACCTATTTCGCCCGCAAGCGGCGCCCGAAATCGGCCCGCCGGCTGCGCGACGAACAGCTCATGCCCATGATCGAGGAGATCCACGCCGAGTCCGGCGGCACCTATGGGGCCCGCCGGATCACCCGCGCGCTGCGGCGCAAGGGCGTCGAAGCTGCCCGCTGCACCGTCGAGCGGCTGATGCGCGAGCTGGGCCTGGAAGGCGTCATCCGCGGCCAGCGGCGCCGCACCACGATCCCCGAGCCGACCGCGCCGCGGCCGCCGGACCTGGTCGACCGCGACTTCACCGCGGACCGGCCGGATCAGCTGTGGGTGGCGGACATGACCTACGTGCGGACCTGGTCCGGCTGGGCGTATGTCGCGTTCGTCCTCGACGTGTACTCGCGGATGATCGTCGGCTGGCAGATCGCCGGTCACATGCGGACCGAACTGCCGCTGGACGCCTTGGAAATGGCGCTGTGGCGCCGGAGGATCAAGACGGGTTCCGGTCTCATACATCACAGCGACCGCGGGTCGCAATACGTATCAATTCGATACACAGACCGGCTCACCGACATCGGCGCCTCGGCATCCGTCGGGTCCGTCGCGGACAGTTACGACAACGCCATGGCGGAGGCGCTGAACGGCACCTTCAAGGCCGAGCTGATCGAGATGCAGGGCCCCTGGCACGACGTCCACCAGGTCGAGCGGGCGATCTTTCGCTGGGTGACGTGGTACAACGAGGAACGGCTCCACTCCGCCCTCGACTACGTGCCACCCGCCGAGTACGAGGACGCCTTCTGGCGAAGTCAGGAAGCCACCCAGCAGTCCGCCTGACCAATCAAGTCCGGACGCTATGAAACTCGGGGCAGCTCAAGATCGCCGAGCGGCTGAAGCGGGCCCAGGACATCGCGCCCAACGAGCCAGGCTGGCTCGACAAGTTGGGCGATGCACTGAGTGAACTGGACGACATCATTGGCCAGGCGCTGGACAATGCGCTGGAAGGTCTCAAGAACTTCCTGAAGGAGCACGCGGCATTCTTCAAGATGTTCGGCGACATCCTTGGCATGATGAGCCTCGTCACCGGACTGCTCGCGTTCATTCCTATCCTGGCGCCCATCCTGGGTCCGGTCTCCCTCATCCTCGGTGGCCTCGCCGCAGTCAGCCATTACGCCATGGCAGTCGGCACGACGGGCAGCTTCACCGCCGCTCTCACCGACAAGACGTTCCTCACCTCGGCCGCGGGCGCCGCCTTCGGCGGTGGCGCCTTGGCTGCCGGCAAGGCCCTCAAACTGGCGGTCGGTCCAGGGGCCCCCGGACTTTTCAAGGCGGTCGCCACCGGACAGGCCGGAGGCCAGACCGCGGCGGCATTCTCGGCGAGGAGTCTGCAGTTCGCCGGTAACGTGTGGGCGAACACCACGGCCTTGGCTCCGGGAGGAGGCGCCCAGAACTTCCTGGACATCGGCAAGGCGGCCGTCGAGGGTGGCAAGGCTATTATTCCCGGAGGCGAAGACGGGGACCCCAAGATGCCGGCGTTCCTCGACGGTGAGGCCGCGAGGGACAGCGTGCAAAAAGACATGGAGGCATACGGACGGAAATGACTGGCAGGTCAGTGGGGCGGGGCAGGCAATCCCGAATCCTGTTCAGCCACTCGGAAAGGGGGCTTTCGTGCGCCCAGGGTTTGGCATGACGTCTTGGCCCGCTCAAGCGGGGCTTGGCAGGCCGACACAGGAGAGGCGATCCGATGTCGTGGCTTGAACGGGTGCGGCGCTTCGAGCAGACTGCGTCGCGAGCCCGCCTGATGGCAGCGGGATTCGCGCTCGGCGGCGTGCTGAGCGTCCTCTTTGCGCCGCTGCACCTGACGGGGCTGACGTGGGAGGATGTGCCAACCTACATCATCGGTGTGCCTCTGGTAGGTGCCGGTACCTTCGTCTTCGTGCGGATTTACGTATCGGCTCGGCAATGGATTGTGATTTTCTTCGTGCTTGCCTGCCTGCCGCTGCTCGCCGGATTCATTTCGGACAGTCATGACCGGATTCTTAATGATCGAGGCGAGCGCACTGTGGCGGTCGTCACTCAGGTGATTAACAAGCATCGCAATGGAATCCACTATCGGTTGGCCAAGCCGAATGGTGAGGCTATCTCAGGTGATTTGTCGCAGGCCGGTTCGTACGATGTGGGTGACCATGTCGACGTGGTGGCTGATCCTGCGGGAAAAGCCGACCCAGTCCTCGCGAAGGATATCGACGCAAATGCCACGCTGGCGCCGCACGAATTCATTCTCTTTTGCGCGCCCTTGCTGGCAGTCACAACGTGGGCCGCTGCAACGGTCCACACGAAGCGCCGGCGCCTGCCACCTCCGCCGGTAGCGCCTTACGGACCGCCGCCGGGTGGTTTCGGGCCCCCGCCCGGGCCCAATAGCGCTCCTCCTGGCCATGGCTGGGGCCCCCGCTGAGTCGGAGTGCCAGCGGCAGGCGCCAACGATGCTGCTGATGCGCCGGACTCGTGATCCTTCCGCATAGAGAGAGACCGCGCCATGACCGCACCCCCTACTCATGAGGCCGTTGATTCGGAGCCGGCGCCTGCGATGGGAGAGGTTAGCTTCTATGCGCCAACCGACTGGCTCGACATCCTCGAGGACCCGAACGATGAGGAAGCTGCCTATGAACGCCTCCAGGAGGTGGCGCGCCTTTCCTTCCCTGACCATGCGCAGGACGTGCGGAATTCGATCGTCGAAGGTGTGATGAATACCCGGCGGATCTTCCTCGCCGACGGGATGCTGTCGTGCGGTTTGGTAGCGGTGCCGGAGACGCAAGGCGGACCGGCGGCATGGATGATCTGCAGTGGTGTTGTTGAGGTGGGGGAGGTCGACCCGGATTTCAGTATCGGTTCCATCTTCGCCCGCTATTTCGGCCAGGAGTTGGCCGGTAAGGATGTATATCTGGAGGACTTTCCCACGGCGATCGGCTCCGGAGTGGGGCTGATAAGTACACCCCATGTGTTCGAGGATGGCACCGTCAGCCCCTTTCCCGAGTTGACATCGGCCGACAGCGGTGGGCCAGCTCCGCGAACGACTATCGGGATGGCAGTAGGACTCGCTGTACCTCAGGGTGGCGGCCGCAGTCTACTCATTGTCGGTCACTGCATCGATGCCCGCCAGGTACATGAACTCGCCTGTGTGATTGCGCTGATGGTGAGCAGGTCGACCATCCAGGTATATGGACAGGAGAAGCCGCCGCAGGGCACGGAATGATCTGAGTCATGCCCTGTACGGCAATTTGTGCAGGCCGGTTCCTAGTCCTTCGGGACCGGAGAGCCCCAGCGCGACGTTGCAGGTCATGCGGAGGCGGCCAGGAGGCCGATGATTACTATCACTATTGATGCAACTGGAATGACGACCACCATCAGCAGCATTTGCAGGGCAAAGGCACGGACTTCCGAATAGCGGCGGCCTTGGATGAGATTGGGGTGGAAGCGGCCCATCACGGACATGAGTCCGGTGCGTTCGGCGGCTCTGGTTGAGACGACGACCTTCGAGTTGACCGGCATGGTCAGCAGTGTTCTGCGAATGACGGCTTCCAGGGACTCCTCGTTGTGCTTGAGCCGTTTGACCATGACCCGCACGCCGTGTATGTCCGTGAGTATCAGGCTGTCGTCGACGGTGCCGCGGTTGCCGGATATCTCGAGCCTGCCGACCTTCGCCAGGCGGGCGAGGTCGACCGTGCGGCGCCCGCTCACCGTACGGACGGACGGCAGGCGGTCGTCGTAGAGGCGCGCGTCCCAGCCGTAGTGGGCGTAGATGGCCAGCGCCAGGGACGTGATCAACGTGAAGCCGTTGACGATGGCGAGGGCTGTGCTTGCCGCCCCGTCGCGGACCAGTACCGCCACGACGATGATCGTCACCCACGGCAGTGACCACGCCGTGACATCGACCGCCTTTCGGTTTCCGCGGCCTTGCCCAGGGAAAACCCGGCCTCGCTTCCGGCCGGGGGCGGCGGAGGCGTATTCGGGGAAGTGAGGCTCGGACATCACGATTCCTAACGCTGGAGGAACAGGTGGTGCGTGCCGCCGATGCCGGGCGGCTTCCGTCACCTTAGAAGGCCCGCCAAGCCATTGCGGACGGGGCGGCTGGCGGCGGCCATGGATGAGAGCGGCATCGACGCGTGGGTGGCGCCGCCCACGACCGGGCCGGCGCCGCGGGGGATCGCGACCACCGGCAGCCCGGTCATGTGCCTGCCGTGGAGCAACGCGGGCGTGCCCGCCCTGACACTGCCCGCGGGCCGCGCGGCGAACGACCTGCCGCTCGGCCTCCAGGTCGTCGCCCGCCGGGACGCGGACGAGGAGCTGCTGGCGTGGGGGAGCGAGTTGGAGAAGGTGCTGGCGGAGGCGTGAGGCGCGGCCGCGGGCGGCGGGCGGACCGCGGCAGCCTGTGCGCGGACTGCGGCCGCGGGCGCGCGGCTTGCCGCAGCTGGCGCGCGGACTTTCGCAGCCTGTGCGCGGCCTGCCGCGGCCGGCCCGTGGACCGCGGCAGCATGCGCCTGAACTATCGCAGCCGGCGCGCGAATTCCTGCCGGTCGGCGAAGTTCTCGTAGCCCGCTCGCTCGAAGGCCCTGGCCATCGCGGTGTTACCCGCGTCGCAGTCGCCGCGGATGCCATCCGCGCCGGCCGCTAGCAGGAGCCGCGTGCCGCGGGCCACCACCGCCGTGGCGTAGCCCTTGCCGCGGTGGGCGGGGTGCACGCTCACCAGGCCGATCACGGCGGTCGTGGGGTTACGGGCGGGGAGGCTGAGGGCCGCCGGGGTGCCGTCGGGGGCGTAGCCGAGCTCCCACCACTCGGGCTCGTACACGAGCGCGTCCATGTCCGCGAGGAGGCGCTCCGCCGCTCCGCGGGCTCCGTGCCGCTCGACGTCCGCGGCCAGGTGAGCGTCGGCGCTGGTCGGCAGCGCCGCGGCGAGGAGGTCCAGGAACGGCTCCCGGCCGAGCTCCGGCAGCGCCCGCCATGTCAGCCGCTCGTCGTGGGCGGTGGGTTCGGCCCCGTGACGCAGGCGGTAGCGGCGGCCGTCGCGGGTGGTCGCGAAGCCCGCGGCGCGCAGCAGCTCAGCGCGGCGCTCCGGCCGCTCCTGGAACTGCGGCGGCTGCGCGGGGGAGTCGATGACGTGCTCCAACTGCTCGGCCCCCAGCGATGCGGCCAGCTCGGCGGCCTCGTCCAGCAGTGCCCGGCCGGTGGCCAGGTCCGGCTTGTCCCAAGGGACTTCGAGCAGCACGAGGGCCATCGGGACGTCGTGCCCCGGGAGCGTCCACAGCGCGAGCGCCGCCTCCGGCGCCCCGTTCGCCCCCTCCGCGACTAGGCACCAGTCCGGGCGGGTGCACTTCTTGGCCAGCAGGTCGTCGAGGTAGGCGGCGGCGTTGGCGTTGCGCTCGGGTTGGCCGGGACGCTCGACGAGAGCGGGGAGCTCGGTCGGGCGGGCGCGACGTATGGCCATGAACGGGACCGTCCTGTCTGCGGAGGCGGAGCTCAAGCGAGCACCTGCGCCGCACATCACCTTGGACCGGTGGCGGGTGTCAACCGGATTCGTACGCGATAGCGTTGCGCCCACCCTCTCGCCTGCCGCACAGGAGTCGCATGAACAGGCCCCAGCCACCCTATGGTGGCCCGCCCCAAGGCGGCGGCCAGCCACGCCCGTTCGGCCCGCAGCCGCAGGGCCCGTACGGGGCGCCGCAGCCGGTGCCGCCGGGCGGCGTGCCGCAGGAGCAGTACGGGATGCCCCCGGGCGGGGTTCCCTACGGCACCCCAGCTCCGCCCTCGTTCCCGCAGCCGCTTCCGCCCCGCCGGCGCCGGACCGGGCTGATCGTCTTCTTCGCCGTCGCCGGGGGGCTGTTGTTCGTGAGCGTGGCGATGGCGGTGCTGGCCTGGCTCATACCCGGGGATGACACGGTAGGCGCGGATGCCGGCGACTGCGTCGAGGTGGCGGAGGACGTGGACAACGCGGACGACAAGGCCAAGGACGCTCGCGTCGTCGACTGCGGGGACGCTATGGCCCAGTACAAGGTGCTGGCGAGGATCGAGGGCGTGAACACCACCGCCGAGGCCAGTCCGCGTTGCAGGGCGGAGGCGCCACGGTTCGACACCGTATTCGTTGCGTACACCACAAATCGTGAGGGGACCGTACGCCGCGCAGACATGGACGACTACGCGCTCTGCCTTCAAGAGCTGCCCTAGCTCAGAACAGGGATTCCGCTGCAACGACGTCGTCCGCCACCGGTATCGGCGTGGTCGGCGGTTCCGCCCGCGGTTCTTCCGCCTGCGGACCTTTTGCCCGGACCAGCGGCCAGCCCGCGGCCAGATGCGCGTCGAGGAGCACCTCGCCACCCGCCGTCGACAGATATACGTCGGACCCGGCCACCGCCCGCACCTCGCCCACCAGCGCCGCCCCCGCCGCCAGCCCGGTCACCCGCGCCACCGGCCGAGGAGCCCGCGGCTCGAGGCCGAAGAGTGCGGCGTGGTCCACCGGTTCGTACGGTGCCGGGGTCAGCGTCTCCTGCCAGCCCGGCACCGCGAGCGCCGCCTCGTACCGGCCGCGGAGCTCCGCCTCCCGCTCGCGCGCAGGCGGCAGCGAGACCCTGGCCGCCCGCTTCCGCGGCGCCCGCACCCGCTCCGGGATGCCGAGCGCGGCCCCGAGCACCGCCTCGGTGCGGCGCGCGGACATCAGCGGCCCGTGACCCAGGAAGGTGAAGCACACCGCCGCCTGCTCCAGCAGCCGCGCCGGGCCACGCTCCTGCGCCGTGATCCCCACCTTCACCAGACCGGTCCCGAACCAGGCCAGATACACCGCATACGGCCGCGGATCATCCGGCACCGTATCCGCCGCGACCGACTGCGAACGGTCCAGCGCCGCACACCGCTCACACTGATCCCGCACCGCCGCCGCGGGCGTGCCCGCCGCGTCCGGACACGCCATCCGCCTCCCGTTCCGCACGACCCCGACACACTCGCGCACCGCCCCGACCGGCACCGCCAGCGAAATCGAAGCCCCCAGCCTCAGCTCCCCACCATCCCGCTCCCCGCCCTCCGGACGAAACCACCGCCACCCAGGCACCCCCTTCCGCCACCGAACCCCCGCACACCGCCAGCTCATGCGCCCACGCTAAACGCCCCCACTGACATCCCGTCCAGCCGTCGCAGCACCGAGCGGCGCCTCGGCGTACTGCGCCACGCCGTTCCCGAAGGACCAGTCGATCGGCGCGTTCTCGTGGAGCGACACAAAGACATTCCGCGGCTCCGTCCCCGCGTATTCGTGGCAGCGTTCGGCGATGCCGCGGTACAGGGACTGCTTCTGCTCGTCCGTCCGGCCGCGGCGCATCGTGATGCTCACGTAAACGAGGCCGTCGTCGCGGTGCACGCCGAAGTAGCCGTCGTCGTACCGCAGCGTGCTCGCCGTGCCGTCGTGACCGGTGAGGACCTGAAAGCGGTCGTCCGGCGGGATGCCGATGGCCTGCACCAGCGCGTCATGGACGGCGCGGTCGAGGGCGTCGAGCCGAGCGGGGTCCGCGTGGAGCGCGTCGATGCGTACGAATGGCATGGGGATTCCTCCTTGAGTGCTGAATCGGCGGCCGCGGGGGCGGTACGCCCCGGGCTCACCACTGCCGCCCGGGCCTGATCCCGTCGGCCTCGGGCGCGGACAGGTGCAGGACCTCGTAGCGATCCCCGGCGTCGGCGGGGGCGTCTGCGGACCACAGGGTCAGCCGGATCAGCTCCCAGTGCCGCGGGTCGATCGCCACCGTCGCGGAGTGCAGACCGGGCACCGTCGCCCCGCCGCCGAGCGCCACCTCGATCGCGCTCGCCGGATCCTCGCCCCCCGTCAGATACCGGCGCGCGATGGCCGCCGAGCGCGGCGCCCTGCCGTACTCAGGCCCCCGCTCATGCCCCACCCCGGTCCAGTGCTGCACCACCGGCCGCCCGAAGTCCCGGATGATCCCGCGGAATCCATCGCCCCACAGGAAGGAATTCATCCCCTCCGCGGTACGCCACACATAGAACGGCGCATACGCGTTCACCGGCGACCCGCCCACCCCCCGCTCCCGGATCAGATACGCCTTGAAGCCCAGCCCGCGGAAGCCGTCCAGCAAGTGCCCCTTGGCGGCGACACGTTCACGGATGATCCCCATGTCGTAGTCGGCGGGCAGCGTTATCTCGTACTGCATGGCATGCATGGCATCCCTCAATCGCTCGTACGGATCAGACCGAGCGCCCCGCGCACCGCGTGCTCGAACGGCTCCGCCGACTGCGCCGCCCGCGCCAGGACGTAACCCCCCTGCACCGCCGCCGCGATGGCGGCCGCCGTGTCCTCCGGGTCGAGTGCCGCGTCGAGTTCGCCGGCCCGAACGCCCTCGGCGACGACCTCCGCCAGCCGACCGCGCAGCCAGTCGAAGAGCTCATCCACCGGGGCGCGCAGCTCGGGCGAGGCGACGATGTCCGGGTCCTGGGTCAGCCGCCCTGCCGGGCAGCCCCGCAGCACATCCCGCTCCCGCATCAGATACGCCTCGATGCGGTCCGCCGCCGTGCCGGGCCCGGACAGATCGGCCCCCGCGACCGCCCGCATCTCCTGCGTCGTCGCGCGGATCGCGGCCAGCGCGAGCGCGGGCTTCCCCGCGAAGTGGTGGTACATGCTGCCCTGGCCCGCGCCCGCCCGCTGCTGGATCGCCTTCGGGCTTGTGCCTACGAAACCGCGCTCCCACAGCAACTCTCTCGTGGCCTCGATCAGCCTCTCCGGGGTGCTCATACCCGCACTGTACATACTAGTAGGTACAGAATCCAGCGGCGGCCGGCGAAGTACCCGCCGACCGCCCCCGTACTCCCCGGGGAGCAGCCCAGGAGCCGCTGGCCGTACGACGATTTCCGACCCCGGAAAGACGACTCTCGGTAGCGAAGCAAGCAAAGGAAACAACCGGTCCTACCGAGGAGCTGAACGAGATGGAATTCCTTGCACACCCCGGCCCCGATGGCGGCCCCGGCCCGTGGATCCTGTTCTTCCCGCTGCTGTGGGCGCTGGTCATCGGCGGATTCTTCTTTGTCATGCGGCGCACCGTGTGGCGCGGGCGGCGTGGCCCGTGGCAGCAGCGTGAGCGCTACAGCGAGTCCTCGCCCGTGTCGGTGCTCGGCCGGCGCTTCGCCTCCGGCGAGATCGACGAGGACGAGTACTGGCGGCGGCTGTCGGTGCTGAACGACGAGTTCGGCAATGCGGCCGCGGGCAAGGACGGTGCCGCATGAGTTACTCCGCCCCGGTGCTGACTGCCGCGGCGGCCCGGGTCATCGACGCCGTGAAGGTCTACGGCGTCGGTGACACCGAGGTGCGGGCCCTTGATGGCGTGAGCGTCGACTTCCCGGCAGCTCGCTTCACCGCGATCATGGGCCCGTCCGGGTCCGGCAAGTCCACCCTCATGCACTGCGCCGCAGGCCTCGACTCCCTCACCGAGGGCGCCGCCTTCATCGGCGATACGGAGCTCAGCGGACTCGACGACCGGCGGCTCACGCTGCTCCGCCGCGACCGCATCGGCTTCGTCTTCCAGGCCTTCAACCTCCTCCCGACGCTGACCGTCGCGGAGAACATCACCCTCCCCATGGACCTCGCCGGCGACCGGCCCGCCCCCGAGTGGCTCGACACCCTCATCGACGTCGTCGGCCTCCGCGACCGGCTGCACCACCGCCCGAGCGAGCTCTCCGGCGGCCAGCAGCAACGCGTCGCCGTCGCCCGCGCCTTCGCCGGGCAGCCGGACGTCGTCTTCGCCGACGAGCCGACCGGCAACCTCGACTCCCGCTCGGGGGAGGAGGTGCTGAACCTGCTGGGCCGGACCGTACGGGAGATGGGCCGGACCGTCGTCATGGTCACGCACGACCCCTCAGCAGCCGCGCACGCCGACGAGGTGGTCTTCCTCGCCGACGGGCGGCTCGTCGACCGGATGCAGAGCCCGACCGCCGACCTCGTACTCGACCGTATGAAGGCCCTCGACATCGGAAAGGAGGCGCAGCGGCCATGAGTGCCATCAGCGCTTCGCTGCGCATCAGCGCCAGTTCGCTCCGCGCCCACAAGCGGCGCTTCGCCGGGACCTTCCTCGCGGTGCTGCTGGGCGTGTCCTTCCTGGCCGGCACGCTGGTCATGGGGGACACCCTGCGGAGCGCGTTCGACACCATGTTCGGGCGGGCGGCGAGCGGCACCGACGCCGTCGTCCGCAGCGCGGACGCGATCACCACGCCGGGGGAGTCCTTCGGCACCCGCGAGCCGGTCTCCGCCGCGCTCGCCGACAAGGTCTCGAAGGCCGAAGGCGTCGCCGCCGCGGAGCCGAACATCCAGGGCCGCGGCCAGCTGCTCGGCAGCGACGGCGAGCCCATCGGCGGCCAGGGCCCGCCCACCCTTGCCGGCAACTGGATCGCCGACCCGGACCTCAGCTCGTACCAGCTCGCAGAGGGCCGCGCGCCCGCCAAGCACGGCGAGGCGGTCATCAACCGCGGCGCCGCCAAGACCGGCGACCTGAAGATCGGCGACACCACCGTCGTACGGACCCCGGACGCGCTCAAGGTCACCATCGTCGGGATCTCGGAGTTCGGCGGCGAGGACGGCATGGGGCAGACGACCTTCACCGGTCTTACGCAGTCCGATGCCGCCAAGTACCTGGTCCCGAAGCCCGATGAGGCCGCCTCCATCCAGGTGCGCGCCGGTCCCGGCGTCAGCCAGCAGGAGCTCGTCGACGCGATCAAGCCCGCGCTCCCCAAGGGCGTCGAGGCCGTCACCGGGCAGGAGATGACCGAGGAGAGCCAGGACCAGATCTCCGGGCAGTTCCTGTCCATGTTCACGATGATGCTGCTGGTCTTCGCCGGTATCGCGCTGCTGGTGGCGACCTTCTCCATCCACAACACCTTCGCCATCGTGGTCGCCCAGCGCACCCGCGAGAACGCGCTGCTGCGCGCCCTCGGCGCCACCCGCCGCCAGGTCGTCGGGCAGACGCTCGTCGAGGCCGTCGCGGTCGCCGTGGTCGCCTCCGCCGCCGGGCTCGCGGGCGGCATCGGGATCGCGGCCGGGCTGCAGGCGCTGTTCCCCGCGGTCGGCTTCCCCTTCCCCGAGGGCGACTTGGTGATCAAGTGGCTGTCGCTGGTGCTGCCGTTCGCCGTGGGTCTCGTCGTCTGCGTCGCCTCCGCGCTGATGCCTGCCGTACGGGCCGGGCGCACCGCGCCGCTGGCCGCGCTGCGCGAGACCGCCGTGGACACGGCGGGCGCGTCCCGTACCCGGGCGATCGTGGGTACGGTGCTGGCCCTCGCGGGCGTCGCGGTCACCGTGACCGGCGCCGCCTCAGGACCGTCGGTGATGCTCACCGCGACCGGCGCCGTCGCCACCCTCGCCGCCTTCGTGGTGATGGGCCCGGTGGCCGCCTCCTATGCCGTACGGACCCTGGGCGCCCCGCTGCGCCGCGTCACCGGGCGGCTGGCGAAGCAGAACGCGCTGCGCAGCCCCAAGCGCACCGCCGCCACCGCCACCGCGCTGATGATCGGCGTCGCGGTCGTCTCGCTCTTCACGGTCTTCGCCTCATCCCTGCAGACGACCATGAACCAGACCGTGTCGCGCTCCTTCGCCGGCGACGTCGCGATCCAGGCGTCCGGCTTCGGCGCCGGGCCCAACGGCCTCAGCCCGAAGCTCGCCCCGGCCGTCGCGGACCTGCCCGAGGTGGACACCGCGCTCGGCCTCGGCAAGGGCGTGGCCCGGGTCGACGGCAGCGGGCGCGAGCTCGCCGTCACCGACCCGGCCGAGATGGGGCGCGTCCTCGACCTCGGCAAGGTCGACGGCTCGCTGACCGGCTTCGGCACGGACGGCATCGCCGTGAGCGAGGGCGAGGCGGACAAGCGCGGCTACAAGGTCGGCGACACCGCCCGGCTGTCCTTCACCGACGGCACCAAGGAGAGCTTCAAGGTCCGTGCCGTATACGCCGAGGACGGCATCGCCGGTGACTACGTGATCACCCGCGCCGCCTGGAAGCCGCACCAGCTGCAGGACTCCGACAACGTCGTCGCCGTCGCCTTCAAGAACGGCGTCGGCACCGACGAGGGCAAGTCGGCCGTCGAGAAGGTCGCGAAGGACTACGGCAACCCCGAGGTCCAGACCCGCGACGAGTACGCGGACAGCGCCGCGGCCGGCATGGACATCATGCTGACCCTCGTCTACGCGCTGCTCGCCCTGGCGATCCTCATCGCCCTGCTCGGCATCGCCAACACCCTCACCCTCGCCGTCCACGAGCGCACCCGCGAGCTCGGCCTGCTGCGCGCCGTCGGCCAGACCCGCGCACAGCTGCGGGCCATGGTGCGGTGGGAGTCGCTGCTGGTCGCCGCCTTCGGGACGGCCGGCGGTCTGGGGCTCGGGGCGTTCCTCGGCTGGGCGCTGGTGAAGGCGTCCGACAGCGCGGGCACGGGAGCGTTCTCGGTGCCGCCCGTACAGCTGACGGTGGTGGCGCTGGTGGGCCTGCTGGCCGGCGCGCTGGCCGGCTGGCGGCCGGCCCGGCGGGCGGCGCGGCTGGACGTGCTGCGGGCCATCGCCACGGAGTGACAAGGGCTGGTCAGCCCCCCGCGGCGCCCGTCTGCCCCCGCAACCGGGGCGGGCGGGCGTCGTCGCGAGCCACGCTCCCGTTCCCGTACGCATGCGGCGGCGGCGTGGGCGGCGGCGGGATCGGCGGGGCCGCCAGCGAGAACCACACGGACTTGCCCGCGCCGCCCTCCCGCACCCGGCAGCCCCAGCTCTCCGACACGGCCGCCACCAGCGGCAGCCCGCGCCCGCACCCCGACAGCAGCTCCGGCGGCTGCATCTCGGGCAGCCGCGGGTCGCCGTCCCGTACGGACACCAGCAGCTCGCCCGGCCGCAGCTCCAGCTCCACCGTGCAGTGCTTGTCCGGCTCGGCGTGCCGGTGGACGTTGGTGAGCAGCTCGGTCAGGGCCAGCGCGGCGCGGTCCACGAGATGGTCCAGATGCCAGTAGCGCAGCTGTGCCGAGACGATTCTGCGCGCCTGGCCGATGCGTGCGGGAGCTGCCTCCAGCTCCACGGTGCAATGCCGGTGCGGCCTCACGGCGGGCCCCCTGCGCGGGTCGGTGAGCTGTGCGGGCTTCAGGTGCGCCCGCTGCGGGCGCGCGCCGTACGGACCGCCTCCAGGAAGCGGTTGTCGTCCGGCGGGCCGCCCATGCCCGGGCGCGAGTTCCGGGGGCCCAGGGTCAGCGTGTAGCGATGTCCGTTCAGCGTGGCGTGCGCGCGGCCCTCGCGGGCGAACAGCGGCCTGGCCGCATGCACGTGCTGTACCGGCGCGCTGTCGATCTCCCGGCCCAGGCTGGTCAGCAGCTGCAGCCTGCCGTCCTTGATCCGCACCTGTCCCGCGCGGGTCAGCGAGCGCAGCCAGCGCCCGATCCGCACCCCACGCGCGGTGAATTCCGTATCACCCACCGTGTACCCCTCCTCAGCACCCCACCTATCGAGCATGCCCGCGCCCGGGCCGCCACACCAGAGTCGCCATATGATCGCCAGTGCCCGGACCCGGGCGGAACAGGCACGGCAGAAGGAGCGGCGCGGTGAGCGGCGTACTGGATCCACAGGCGGAAAGCGGCCCCGCGCAGACCATTGACGTGGACCGCAGCGACGCGGCGTACCGCGCCTGGCTGAAGGAGGCTGTGCGCAAGGTTCAGGCCGACAACAACCGCTCGGCCGACACGCACCTGCTGCTCTTCCCCCTCCCGGAGCACTGGGGCATCGACCTTTACCTCAAGGACGAGTCCACCCACCCCACCGGCAGCCTGAAGCACCGCCTGGCACGCTCGCTCTTCCTCTACGGCCTGTGCAATGGCTGGATCCGGCCGGACCGGCCGGTCATCGAGGCCTCCAGCGGCTCCACGGCGGTGTCCGAGGCCTACTTCGCCCGGCTGATCGGGGTGCCCTTCATCGCGGTGATGCCGGCCACCACCAGCAAGGAGAAGACCCGCCTCATCGAGTGGCACGGCGGACAGTGCCATCTGGTGGACGACCCGCGGACGATGTACGAGGTGTCGGCCCGTCTCGCCGAGGAGACCGGCGGCCACTACATGGACCAGTTCACCTACGCGGAACGGGCCACGGACTGGCGCGGGAACAACAACATCGCCGAGTCGGTCTTCCACCAGCTGCGCCTGGAGCGCTACCCGGAGCCGGCCTGGGTGGTGGCCACGGCGGGCACCGGCGGCACCTCGGCGACCATCGCCCGTTACATCCACTACATGCAGTACGACACCCGCGTGTGCGTAGCCGACCCGGAGAACTCCTGCTTCTTCGACGGCTGGGTGACCGGCGACGCGGAGACGCACTGCGAGACCGGCTCCCGTATCGAGGGCATCGGGCGGCCGCGCATGGAGCCGAGCTTCATCGCCTCCTCGATCGACCGGATGATGAAGGTCCCGGACGCGGCGAGCATTGCGGCGGTACGGGCCCTGGACACCGCCATCGGGCGCAAGGCGGGCGGCTCCACCGGGACCGGGCTGTGGTCCGCGTTCAAGATCATCGCGGAGATGCTGGAGCAGGGCAGGACGGGGAGCGTGGTCACGCTCTACTGCGACCCGGGCGACCGCTACCTCGACAAGTACTACTCGGACGCCTGGCTCGCCGAACAGGGCCTGGACATCGGCCCGTACGCGGCAGCTGTCAACAGCTTCCTCGCGACTGGCCGCTGGCCGTGCTAGCGGCTTCGCCGAGGGAGCGCCGGCGCGTCAGCCGCCGGTTTTCCCAAGTCGCGCGTCGAGTGCGCGCATCGCCTGCCCGAAGGCGCGGTTGAGCCCCGGCCGCGCCAGCGCGATCGCGCCTCGCACCAGCGCCGGCCCGTCCGCCGCCCACACCCAGTCGACGCGGGTGCCGCCGGGGGTGGGGGAGAGCCGCCAGTCCTCCAGCAGGGCGGTGATGCCGGGGGCGTTGGTCTGCTCGACGCGGTAGGCATAGCGCTCGGCGGGCTTCGCGGCGAGCACCGTCTCCGTAAAGCGGATACCGCCCTTGAGCCGGACCCGGCGACCGCCCTCGAAGGACTGCGCCTTGCTGACCGCGGCGAACCAGCGCGCCCAGCCCGGCGCGTCCTCGGCCAGCGCCCCGTACACGGCCTCCGGAGGCGCGGTCAGATGGCGGGTGAACACCATCCGCACCGGCGCCTCGTCGGCGAAGCCGAGCGGCACCGGACGCAGCAGTCGCGGCGCCATCAGCTCCCCGCCTCCCGGGCGCCGCCCGGATACGCCCCGTTCTGCTCACCGGCGACAATCAGCTCCGGCGGCTGCTCGGCGATCTCCGCACGCGCGGCCGCGCTCAGCCCGGCGTCCGTCACCAGCGCGTCGACCTCGTCCAGCGGGGCGAAGGAACTCAGGCCCACCGTCCCCCACTTGGTGTGGTCCGCGACCACCACGACCCGGCGCGCCGCCTGCACGAAGCAGCGGTTGGTCTCGGCTTCGGCGAGGTTAGGGGTGGAGAGCCCCGCCTGCACCGATATGCCGTGCACGCCGATGAAGAGCATGTCGAAGTGCAGGCTGCGGATGGCCTGGTCGGCGACCGGGCCGACCAGCGAGTCCGAGGGCGTGCGGACGCCGCCCGTGAGCACCACCGTGGGGCCGCCGCTGCTGCCCGGCTGGGCGAGCGGGGAGGCGGCGGCCTGGGCGGTGTGGAAGACATCGGCGACGCGCACCGAATTCGTCACCACCGTGAGCCCCGGGACCTCGGTGAGCTGCCGGGCGAGCGCGAAGGTGGTGGTGCCGCCGGAGAGCGCGATGGCGCTGCCGGGCTGGGCCATCGCGGCGGCGGCGAGCGCGATCTGCTCCTTCGCGCTCGTCTCGATGCTGGACTTGGCCTCGAAGCCAGGCTCATGCGTGGACGCCTCGACCACCGGCACCGCGCCGCCGTGCACCTTCTCGATCACGCCCTGGCGGGCGAGCGCGTCCAGATCCCGGCGCACCGTCATGTCGGACACATGCAGCTTCCGGGTGAGCTCATTGACCCGCACGCCGCCGCGCCGCCTGACCTCATCGAGGATCAGGGCACGGCGCTGCTCGGCCAGGAGATTCTGGTTGTCGCCCATCGCCTCATCCTCCCACGCCCGTACGACACCCGGCCGGGTGTGCCGGGGCCGTGAAGACCGCGTCACGATTTCGACTCTCCTTGTGTGTGCTGTGCTGCGCACGTCAAGCGCAGCCGGAATCCTGGTGCCCTGACCAACCACAGGGGAATACCGGGGGACCAAGCCATGGCGCTGGAAACGGGGAAGGCCGCGAGCGAGCCCGCCGCGGCGCAGCCGGACGGCGGGGGGCGCTGCTCGCTGGAGTTGCTGGTGCACGGCGTCGGGGGTACGACGCCCGAGGAGATGCTGGACGATCCGCGGACGGTGCTGATCACCGGCGATCACACGGCGGGCATCCACCGGCGGGCGGTGGACGAGAAGGCCGAGGAGGAGGGCCGGGACGCGGGCACGCCGGTGCCGGAGGCGTACTGCTGGTCCAACCTGACGTCCGGCAATGGCGCCCGCGCGCTGTGGCTGGTGCTGCTGCCCTTCATGGTCATCAATCTGGCGCACTGGGTGCGCCCCGCCGCCCCGGCGAAGTCGGCGGCGCAGCGGTGTTACGACGTCGCGGTGCGGCTGCTCGCGCTGTCGTTGACGGTGCAGTTCGTGGCTGCCGCCGTTGAGGTGACGGTGGATCTGATGGCGTACCAGTGCGCCGGGTCCGCGCACTGCGTGGCCGGGAAGTCGTGGCTGAGCTTCATGTCCGCCGAAAGCGGCGGCTGGTGGGGCGAGCCCGGCCGCCGCCTCGCCGTCGGCGCGCTGGTCCCGGCGCTGATCGCGGGCCTGCTGTGGTGGCTTTCGCACCGCACCTGGAGCGCGTACGAGTCGGCCTCACCGCCGCCGCGCACCGGCCCCGCGACGCCGGAGAAGGACGGGGAGCGGCCGGTGCTGTCGCTGCCGGGCTTCTGGTACGGGCGGCGCCTGGTGGCCCGGCTGCGGGCGGCGCACACCGCCGCCGCACTCCTGATCATCGCCTCGGCGCTGCTGGCGGCCACCGTCGAGCCGGACACCGGGACCCTCGCCGCGCTGGGCTGGGTGCTGATCGCGCTGACCGCGGCGGGCTGGGCCGCGGTGCTGTACGTGGTGTGCCGCCGCGGCCGCAGCGAGGCCGAGCTGGACGACGGCGACGACCGGTGGGCGGTGCGCTGGCTGCCGCTCGCGGCGCTCGCCGTGCTGGCGGCCACGCTGGTGCACACGGCCTGGTCGCGCCCCGGCTGGGTCGCGGACGGGCGGCTGCCCGGCACATCGTTCTTCGGCGGCGTCGCCATCGCCCAGGGCGCGCTGATCGCGGTGCTGGCCGTGGCCGCGTACCGACTGCAGCGCCACGCCGAGGGCCGGGCACCCGTGCTCGGCGGCCAGGCGGGCCCCGTCGTCGCGCTGCTGGCCGGGGCGCTGTCCTGGGTGTACTCCGGCGGCCTCGCCCAGCGCATGGGCGACTGGCTGGACCGCGGCGCCACCCCCGGCGACCCGGGCACCATCCCCGGACCGCCGGTGGTGCTGTCCTGGCAGGCCACCGTGATACCGCTGATCCTCGCCGTGCTGGTCCTGGTCGCCATCGGCGCGGGTCTCCGCCTGGTACGGGTCAAGCGCAAGGTCACCGGCGAAATCCCGGGCCTCTACCCCGACGACGCCGAGAAGAAGCGCCTGAACGCCCCGCGCTCCCGCGCCATCGCCGGCGCCGTCGCCCGCGCCGACCTCACCGACGCGGCTCCGGCCATGCTCGCCGTACTGGCGGTGGTCAACCTGATCCTCTCCGGCGGCGCGGTCGCCGGCGCCTGGGCCACCGACCAGGTCCCCGGGCAGGCCGCCATGGACGCCCCGGGCCTGATCCCCGGCTTCGCCGCCACCGGCCAGGCGCTCGGCTCCTGGTTCGTCGGCGCGCTGCTGATACTGCTGCTGACCACCGGCAGGCGCGCCTACAAGGACGCCTCCGCCCGCCGCACCATCGGCATCCTGTGGGACGTCGGCACCTTCTGGCCGCGCGCCGCCCACCCCTTCGCCCCGCCCTGCTACGCCGAGCGCGCCGTCCCGGACCTCACCTGGCGGATGTGCACCTGGACCGACCGCCACCCCAAGGGCCGCCTCGTCCTCTCCGGCCACTCCCAGGGCAGCGTCCTGTCCGCGGCCGCCATCTGGCAGCTCGACCCAGGCGTCCGCAAGAAGGTCGCGCTGCTCACCTACGGCTCACCGCTCACCCGCCTCTACGGCCACTGGTTCCCCGCCTACTTCGGCTCCGCGCAGCTCACCGCGCTGCACAAGGACCTCGACACCTGGCGAAACCTCTACCGCCCCACCGACCCCATCGGCGGCCGCATCTGCCTTGAGAACGGCGAGGAGACCGACGACATCGACCGCCCGGCCCTCCGCGACCCGGTCAGCTACGGCCGTACGCCCGACCACCCGCTCCCGGCCCCCATCAACGGCCACTCCGACTACCAGTCCGACCCCGCGTTCGCCGAGGAACGCACCTGGCTCCTCAAGCGCCTTGCGGGCGGCAAGACCGTGCCGGCTCAGCCCGGCAAGTCCTCCGGATAGAGCAGCGTCAGCTCGTCGGTCGTCGGCTCGGCGAGCTGCGCCACCCGCCCGGCGTGCCGCTCGACCATGGCCTCGAAGGTCTGGCGGGCGGTGCGCCCATTGCCGAACGCCGGGCCCTTCGGCAGGTCGGCGAAGTACTTCCGCAGCGCCTCCGCCGAGCCGTCCGCGAGGTGGTACTCGTGCTCCTCGGCCTGCTGCTCGACGATTTCGAGGAGCTCCTCGGCCGAGTAGTCGCCGAAGGTGATGGTGCGTGAGAAGCGGGACGCCACCCCCGGGTTGGCGGCGAGGAAGCGCTCCATCTCCGCCGTGTACCCGGCGACGATCACCACCACCGCCTCCCGGTGGTCCTCCATCAGCTTCACCAGCGTGTCGATGGCCTCCCGGCCGAAGTCCCGCCCGGCGTCCTCGGGCGAGAGGGCGTACGCCTCGTCGATGAACAGCACGCCGCCGCGGGCCCGGTCGAAGGCCTCCTGCGTACGGATCGCGGTCGAGCCGATGTGCTGGCCCACCAGATCCACCCGGGACACCTCCACCAGATGCCCGCGCCCCAGCACACCGAGCGCGGCGAGGATCTCCCCGTACAGCCGGGCGACGGTCGTCTTGCCGGTGCCGGGGGAGCCGGTGAAGACCAGATGGCGGCGGACCGAGGCGGCCTTCAGACCCGCCTTCTCGCGCTGCCGGCCGACGCGGATCATGTCCGTGAGCGTACGGACCTC
This sequence comes from Streptomyces boninensis, assembly GCF_048572725.1. NCBI lineage: Bacteria > Bacillati > Actinomycetota > Actinomycetes > Kitasatosporales > Streptomycetaceae > Streptomyces > Streptomyces boninensis. The sequence continues at coordinate 1,003,496 of NZ_CP183837.1, read as the reverse complement.
GCGCTTGACGCTCTCCAGGCCGACGAGCGTGTCCAGTTCACCCAGCACATCGCCCGCGGGCCGGGACTCGGCCGCCGGGGGAGCGGCGGGGGCGGGCACGGCCTCCTCCTGGGCCGCCTGCACCGCCGGCTGCGCCAGCAGCCCGGTCTCCGTGGCCGTACGGGCCGTGGCGGGGGCCGCGGCCTCCGCGCGCTCGCTGCTCTCGTCGCTGGTGCAGTCCTCCGTGACCGGGCCCTCCAGCGCGAACTCGTACCCGCCGCGGGCGCAGCGCTCCGTACGGCAGCGGGTCAGCACCGTCCGGCAGCCGTCGATTACATGAAAGCCATAGCCGCGGCTGCCCGTCACCCGGCAGCCGTGGAACGAGCCGCGCCCCTGCGCCGACACGTACACCCCGGCCTCCGCGGCCGAGCTCACGGTGGTCCGCTCCACCGACGGGTCCGCGCCCTTGGTGACGATCACGCCGGTGGCCACCGAATCGATCGTGCAGTCCGCGATCCGCCCGCCGCTGCCGTGGTCCCGGAACCAGGCCCCGGTCGCCGCGTCCCGGATCCGGCAGTCCGACACCTGCACCGCCGCCCCGTCGCTCACCGACACGGCGGTGGACCGGACTTGCGCGATGTCACAGCCGGTCAGGTCGGCCCGCGAGCCGCGGTCCAGGGCGAAGACGGCGTCCGGGATGTCGTGCAGCCGCGACTTGTCGAGGACCGCGGCGGCGCCGTCGCTGACCCACACCGCGGGATAGTCGCCCGTGCTGTCGTGGATCTCGCACTCCTCGGCCGCGACCCGGGTGCCCGGGTCCCACACCGACAGGCCGTTGCGGCCGAAGCGGCGGATGGTGGTGCGGTTCAGATTGAGCTGCGAACGGGAGCGCATGTCGACGGCGTTCTCAGGAATCTCGTGCAGCTCGCAGCCGTCGAGGGTGAGGACGGCGTCCGTATCGAGCGTCACGCCGTCGGTGGCGGTGCGGTGGACCGTGCAGCCGGTGAGATGCGCGGTGGCGCGGGCGGAGACCTGCACACCGGTGCCGCCGGTCTCGTACACCTCGCACCCCTCGGCCTCGGCCGTCGAGCCCTCGCCGCCGACGGAGAGCCCGGACCCGGCGGTGTGGTGCACCCGGCAGCGCTCAAGACGCGGTCGCGCCCCGCCGCGCACCGTTACGCCGTCCTGCCCGGCGGCCAACACCTCGCAGTCCGCCGCCAGTCCCCCCGCGGCGCCGGTATAGGAGATGCCCGTACCGCCCGGATTGTCGACCGTGCAGTGGCGTACGACAGGGCGGGCCCCGCCGCGCACCTCGATGCCGGCGGCCGACCTGGACACCACGCGGATCCTGGACAGCTCGGGTGTGCCGTCCTCCACCAGCACGGCGGGCGCCGAGGCGTCCTGCCCCTCGATGTGCAGCCCCTCGACGACGGCGGCGGCCCGGACGGTCAGCGGCACACCGTCGGCCGGGGCGATGCGGACCGAGCCGGTGGCGGCGTCAGGACCGCGCAGCGTGACGGCGTGCACCACCACGACATTTTCGCGATATGTGCCGGGCGCGATGGACAGCACGTCGCCGTCCCCCGCGGCCTCGAGGGCGTCGGCCAGCGAGCCGTACTCCCCGGTGCGGCGACGCCACCGCGAGGTCGAGGTGTGCGTCACCTGGACGGAGCCCTGTGCCATGGTCTCGCTTTGCCCTCACTGCGTTCGCGCCGGTTCGCCTCTTGCCTGCTACACCGTAGCGCGCGGGCCTGTGGCGAACTGGCCGTGCTCAGTAGCCGCGACGGGGGTCGTAGCTCTGCTGCTGCTGAGCGTACGGATCCGGGTACTGCGGCTGGGCCGGGCGGGCCTGGGCCGGGCGCGGGGCGACCGGACGCATCGCCTCGAAGCCGGAGTTGTGCGCGGGCTGGCGCTGCGGCTGGGGGTGCTGCGGGGCCTGTTGCTGGTACCGGGGCGCGGCGGCCTGCTGCGGGATGTACGACAGCGGGGCGGCCGGCTGCGGAGCGGCGGCCTGGTAGCCATGCGGCGGCGTGTGCTGCTGCGGCTGGGGCTGCTGCTGGTAGGGCTGCTGGTGCTGGTACGAGGGTGCGGCCGGCAGCGCGGGGCGCGCGGGCGGGAGCGCCGGGAGGTGGCTGCCGGTGTCGTACGAGGAGGGAACCCGGATCGGGGCGATCTGCGGGGTGCCGCGCTCTGCCACGAGGCTGTCGTAGATGGGCGTGTCCGGGATTGCGTGCGGGTAGTAGCCGCCGCCATATGCGCGGGGGGTGGTCATGGCCATAAGTTAAGCCCACGATGTGCCTGTTGGGGAGACCGATAAGAGGGTTGTTTTCCGCGCTCGAAGTGACCGGCCGTCACTAATACGAGCGAACCAGGGGGAAACGGACCAACTCCGGTGTACAGATCGTGTAAAGGCATTGCGTCCCCGGGGTAACGAGTAGGCGACGTCACCGCCGGTCAGCCGCGTCGGCCCGCGCTCAGGCGTACGTCCGGCCCTTCCACGCGGCCCCGCGGCCGCGATAGTGCTGCACCGCTGAGTCGACCGTCATGCACAGATAGAGCACGGCCGTGAACGGAAGCAGCACGGTCAGCCACCGGTGTTGTCCGTAATAGGCCAGCATCGGCAGGTAGCTTCCGGCCATGATCAGCCACGCGGCGCCGCCCGCGAGCGCGGCCGCGGGACTGCCCGCCGCGAGGCCCGCGATGAGCGCGGCGGGCGGGGCGACATAGACGACGAGGAGCCCGATGACGGTCGCGGCGAGCAGCAGCGGATTGTGCAGCAGCTGGGCGTACGCGCTGCGCGACACCATCCGCCAGAGCTCGGCGAGCCGCGGATACGGGCGCACGCTGTCGACGCGCTCGGCGAGCCCCAGCCAGATCCGGCCACCTGAGCGCTTCACGGCGCGGGCGAGCGAGACGTCGTCGATGACCGCGTGCCGGATCGACTCCGGGACCGATGCCCGCTCGGCGGCCGTGGCGCGCAGCAGCACGCAGCCGCCGGCCGCGGCGGCGGTCCGTCCCTTGGCGCGGTTCACCCAGCGGAAGGGGTAGAGCTGCGCGAAGAAGTAGACGAAGGCGGGCACGATCAGCCGCTCCCAGCCGGTCGCCACCCGCAGCCGCGCCATCTGCGACACGAGGTCGAGGTCGGCGGACCGCGCGGCCCGGACCAGCTCGCGGAGGCTGTCGGGGCGGTGCGCGATGTCCGCGTCGGTGAGGAGTAGGTAGTCGGCGCCGGTACGGGCCCGGGCGAGGGCGATGCCGTGCCGTACGGCCCAGAGCTTGCCGGTCCAGCCCGGCCCGGGCTCGCCCGGGTTGGAGACGGTCAGCGGCAGCCCGCCGTGCTCGGCCGCGAGCGCGTTCGCCGTCTCGCCCGTGCCGTCCGTGGAGCCGTCGTCGACGAGAAAGACCTCCGCCGCGCCCGGATAGTCCTGCGCCAGGAGGGACGGCAGGCTGTCGGGCAGCACCTCCGCCTCGTCGCGGGCCGGGACGACGATCGCCACCGACGGCCACTCGGCCGGCTCCGCACCCGCCGGGAGGCGGATGTCCGTACGCCAGAAGAAGCCCTGGCAGAGCAGCAGCCACAGCCAGGCGGCGAGGGAGAGAGCGGCGGTTAATGCGAGCACATTCACCGGCGCAGTCTCCCGCACCGTCCACGGCCGTCGGAAGACGATCAATTAAAGTGATCGCATGCTGTCGGGGCGGCGCCGAGCGCCCCGCACTGGTCGTGGAGGTGCCGCTGGTGAAGATCGCGCTCGTGGATTCCGGGCTCGGGCTGCTGGCCGCCGCGGCCGCGGTACGCAGGTTGCGCCCTGACGCCGACCTGGTGCTGTCCAGCAACCCCGGCTCGATGCCCTGGGGGCCGCGCACGCCGGAGGAGATCAGCGCGCTCGCGCTCGGCTGCGCGCGGGCTGCGGCGGCGTACGACCCGGAGGCGCTGATCGTCGCCTGCAACACCGCGTCCGTACACGCGCTGCCCGCGCTGCGCGCCGAGCTGGAGCCGGGGCTGCCGGTGATCGGCACGGTGCCGGCGGTGAAGCCGGCGGGGGCAGGTGGCGGCCCGGTGGCGGTGTGGGCGACGCCGGCGACGACCGGCAGCCCGTACCAGCGGGCGCTGATCGCGGACTTCGCGAACGGTGCCGCGGTCACTGAAGTGGCCTGTCCGGGACTTGCCGACTCCGTGGAGCGCGCGGACGAGGACGGGATCGACGCGGCCATCGCCGCGGCGGCGGCGCACACGCCGTCGGATGTAAGGGCCGTCGTCCTGGGATGCACCCATTACGAGATGGTCGCCGAACGCATCCGCGCCGCCGTCCAGCCCGCCGGCGCCCCGCCGGTCGTGCTGCACGGCTCGGCGGGGGCGGTGGCGGCGCAGGCACTCCGCCGGATCGGGGCGGCGCCGGACCCGCAGGCGCCCGACACCGGCTCGGTCACCGTCCTGCTGAGCGGCGAGGCGGCCGCGCTGCCGGCCGCCGCCGACACGTACGCCGAGGGCCGGCTGCTGCGGGCGGCCGCTCCGGCCCGCGGCTAGCGCGCCCAGTGGACCGACAGCGGGCCGGCTAGTGGACCCGATGACAGTCTGGGCCGTGCCCCTTCGTCACCGGCACACGTATAGGTGACGGAGGCCTGCCCGTTCGCCTCAAGGCGCGTAGGCTGCCAGACATGAAGGACCACTCCCCGGCGGGCAAGGCCGAGGACGCTTCGGAGATCTGGACCGGCCGGGCAAGGAACCGCGTGCAGTGGCTGCTGGCAGCGGTGGGTGCGGCGTGCATGGCGCTGGGCATCGAGCTGGCGGTCGAGGCCCCCTATACGTCAGGTCCCGCACCGCTGGTCATGTCGATCGTCGGCTGCATCGCGGCCGGCGTGCTGGTGCTGTTCGGCACGCTCGCGTTCGTGCATGTCGCGGTCAAGGTGGACCACGAATCCCTTGAAGTGCGCTGCGGGCACCTCGGCGTGCCGCGGCGGCGCATTCTGCTGCGGGATGTGGTGGGCGCCGAGTTCCTGCCCACGATCACGCCGCGGCACTGGGGCGGCTGGGGCTATCGCTGGCGGCCGGAGAAGGGCACGTGTGTGGTCGTCCGGCGCGGCGAGGGCCTGAAGGTCAGGCTGGCCGACGACCACTCCTTTACGGTGACGGTCGATGACGCGGAGGACGCGGTCCGCGCGATCCGCGACCGGCTGCGGGTGCTGCCGAACGGGGCGGCTGAGGCCTAGCGCCTCCGTTGCTTCTACGCGGCCCGCGGCAGCAGCGCCGCCGCGCAGTCCGCCGCCATCTCGACGGCCGTGACCGGGACCGGCGTTCCCTCGCGCAGATGCCGCTGCACCAGGCCGTACGGCACCTCGACCAGGGCCGCCGCCACCCGCTCGCGCCCCGCCTCGTCCGTTGCGCCCAGCCGCGCGGCCAGGTCCGCCACCGCGGACATCACCCCGGCATTGGCGGCCTCCAGCCGCGCCACGGCGGCCGCGGGCCACTCCGCCCGGCCGAAGTCGGCCGCGCCGTAACGGAGAATGCGCGCCTCCTGCGGGTGCTCGCGGCTGAACTCCACCACATGGCGCGCCGCCGCCAGCGCGACGGCGCGCGGCTCGCCCGCACCGGCCAGCACCTGTGCGTACGACCCCTGGAAGCGCTCCAGCGTGCGCAGCCACATCTCCGCGAGCAGCGCCGGGCGGCCGGGGAAGCGGTGGTACAGCGAACCGCTCGGCACGCCCGCGGACTTGGCGACGGCCGTCATGGTCACGGCGGCCGGACCGCCCGCGCCGGCGAGGGCGGCGGCGGCGTCCAGGAGCTGATCGGTGGTGTAGCGAGGTGGCCTGGCCATGTTCTGGAGAGTACTCTCCAATTGTATTGGAGAACGCTCTCTAATTCGGGAGGAACAGATGCCGGGGACCGCCGCAGCCGCCGCGCTGCCGTACGTCGATGAGCACGCCACCGTCGCCGAAGCCGGGCCGGAGGAGGTCTGGAAGGCGCTGGGAGAGGTGGTCGACCGAGCGTTCTCGAGCGCCGCCGGCGGGCGCTTCGCGCGCCTCATCGGCGCCAAGGACGGCGCCCCGGCCGGGCCGCGGCCGCTCGCCGAGGGGTCGGTGGTCGTCGGCTTCCGGGTGACTTCGGCCGACCCGGGGCGGGAGCTCGTCCTGGAGGGCAGGCACCGGTTCTCCGCGTACGCGCTGACCTTCCGTCTCGACGCCCTGGATCCTGAAGACTCCCCGCGCACCCGCCTCCGCGCCGAGACCCGCGCCGTCTTCCCCGGCGTGGCGGGCCGGGCGTACGGCATGGCGGTCGTCGGCACCCGCGGTCACGTGCTCGTCGTCAGGCGTTTGCTTCGTGACGTCCGCGGCAGGGCCGAGCGCGCCCGCCGCGGATGATCTCGTAGCCTGGGCCGCATGGCGACACCTGACTTCATCCGCGAACTGCGCGCCAGCGCCGGCCACCAGCTGCTCTTCCTCCCCGGCGTGAGCGTCGTGTGTCTCGACGACGCCGAGCGGGTGCTGCTCGGCAGACGGGCGGACACCGGGCGGTGGGCGATCATCGGCGGCATCCCGGAGCCCGGCGAGCAGCCTGCCGAGACGGCGGTGCGCGAGGTGCACGAGGAGACCGGGGTGCACTGCGAGCCGGAGCGGGTCATCCTGGTGCAGGGGCTGGAGCCGTTCGCGTATCCGAACGGGGATCAGTGCCAGTTCATGGACATCGCCATGAAGTGCCGCGCCACCGGCGGCGAGGCCCGGGTCAATGACGACGAGTCGCTCGAAGTCGGCTGGTTCACGCTGGACGCGCTGCCGTCGGACCTGGGCGAGTTCGACCTGACGCGGATCAAGATGGCGCTCTCCGACGCGCCCACGTGGTTCGCGCCGGTGGACACGCCGACCGCCACCTGAGGCGCATGGGGCGCCACGCCACGGCATCCCCGCGGAATGTGGCGCCGGACCACATCGGTGCCCGGCACGCCGCTGCCTAGCCTGCCGCCATGAGCCTCGCACCCGAAGCCGCGCCCGCCCCCGTCGCCTGCCACCTCTCCGGCCGTACCGCCCTCGTAACCGGCGCCGCGGGGGGCATCGGCCGGGCCTGCGCGCTGCGGCTCGCCGCGGCCGGGGCGAAGGTACGGGCCGTGGACCTCGACGCCGCCGGGCTCGGGGAGCTCACGCGTACGGCCACGGGGCTCCCCGGCGCCGTCGAGGCGCTGCCGCTCGACCTCACCGACCTCGACGCCGCCGAGCAGGCCGCGGCCGGCACCGACGTGCTGGTGAACAACGCCGGGCTGCAGCTGGTCAAGCCGATCGAGGAGTTCCCGCCCGAGGTCTTCAACCGGGTGCTGACGGTCATGCTGGAGGCGCCCTTCCGCCTCATCCGCGGCGCCCTCCCGCACATGTACGGCCAGGGCTGGGGTCGCATCGTCAACGTCTCCTCCGTACACGGCCTGCGCGCCTCCCCGTACAAGGCCGCCTACGTCGCCGCCAAGCACGGCCTCGAAGGACTCTCCAAGACCACAGCCCTGGAGGGCGCCGCCCACGGCGTCACCTCCAACTGCGTCTGCCCCGGCTACGTCCGCACCCCCCTGGTCGAGCGGCAGATCGCCGGGCAGGCCGCCGCGCACGGCATCTCCGAGGACCGGGTGCTGCGCGAGGTGCTGCTCGCCGACCAGGCGGTCAAGCGGCTGCTGGAGCCGGCGGAGGTCGCCGAGGCGGTGGCGTACCTCTGCGGCCCGCAGGCCGCCTTCGCCACCGGCACCTCGCTGGTCCTCGACGGCGGCTGGACCGCCCACTGACGCGTCCGCTGACTGGCGCGCCACACGTTCCGCAGGATAGGTCTGTGCACATGGCCCCCACCCAGCCCGAGCTGCCCTACCTGGAGCTCCTCGCCCGCGGCGCCGCCGCCGGGGAGTACGAGCAGCCGGTGCTGCGCGCCCGCGCCGGAGGTGCGGGCCCGGAGGCCATCGCCGCGCTGGAGCAGGCGCGCGAGGTGGCGCTGCGGGTACGCGCCGAGCACGAGGGGCTGCGCCGCCGCGAGACCGAGCTCTCCGCGCTCTTCGAGACCGCACAGGACCTCGCGGGGCTGCGCGACCTGGACGCGCTGCTGCACGCGATCGTGCACCGGGCGCGGTCGCTGCTGGGTACGGATGTGGCGTATCTGAGCCTCAACGACCCGGCCAGCGAGCAGACCTACATGCGCGTCACCGAGGGCTCGGTGGCCGCCCGCTTCCAGCAGCTGCGGCTCGGCATGGGCGAGGGCCTCGGCGGCCTCGTCGCGCAGACGGCCCGCCCGTACGTCACCGACTCCTACTTCGACGACCCGCAGTTCCGGCACATGGAACACATCGACACGGCCGTCGGCGACGAGGGTCTGGTCGCGATCCTCGGCGTGCCGCTCACTCTCGGGAGCGAGGTGATCGGTGTGCTGTACGCCGCGGACCGGCGGACGCGGGTCTTCGAGCGCGAGGAGATCGCGCTGCTCGGGTCCTTCGCGGCGCATGCGGCGGTCGCGATCGAGTCGGCGGATCTGCTGGCCAGGTCGCGGGCGGCGGTGGCCGGGCTGGAGGCGGCCAAGGAGACCATGGAGCGGGCCTCCGATGTGCACGACCGGCTCACGGAGCTGGTGTTGCGCGGGGGTGGGGTGCAGGACGTGGCGGATGCGCTGTCCGAAGTGCTGGCTGGGAAGGTCGAGTTCGCGGAGGCGGAGACCGTGCCGGTACGGGCCGGGGGGCACGCGGTGCGGCACGGCGACGGGTGGGTTGCGCCGGTCGCGGCGGGCGGGGAGTGCCTGGGGGCGCTGCGGTTGCATGGGCATCCGGATCTGGATCCGCTTGATCAGCGGACTTTGGAGCGGGCGGCGATGGTGACCTCGCTGTTGTTGCTTGCGCGCCGGTCGGCGGGGGAGGCGGAGCAGCGGGTGCGCGGAGAGCTGCTCGATGATCTTCTTGACGCGCCGGGGCGCGAGCCGCGGCTGTTGCGGGAGCGGGCGGCTCGGCTTGGTGCGGAGCTGGACGCCGCGCATGTGGTGCTGGCGGCGCGGGCGGATCTGACCGGGCCGGCTGGTCGGCAGCGGCTTGTCGATGCGGCGGGGCATCTTGCTTCCGTACGGCATGGGCTTGCGGCCGCGCGGGATGGGGGTGTGGTGTTGCTGCTTCCCGCGCGTGGGTCGGCTTCTGGTGCGGCGGGGGAGGCTGCTCGGCAGCTCGGCGCGGCTGTGCATGCGCCGGTCACGGTGGGCGCTTCGGCGGCGGTGCCTTCGCCTGCGGGGGAGCCTGGGGCGGTGGCCGTCGCCTACGCGGAGGCGGTGCGGTGCCTCGACGCGATGCTGGCGCTGGGGCGTGAGGGGGAGGGGGCGGCGGCGGAGGACTTCGGCTTTCTCGGGCTGCTGCTGGGGGAGACGCGGGATGTGGCGGGGTTTGTGCGCCGCACGATTGGGCCGGTGGCGGAGTATGACGGGCGGCGGGGGACGGAGTTGGTGCGGACGCTGGAGGCGTATTTCGCGGCGGGGATGAGTCCGGTCCGTACGAAGGATGCGCTGCATGTGCACGTGAATACGGTGGCGCAGCGGCTGGAGCGGGTCGCGGCGCTGCTCGGGCCGGACTGGCAGAGTCCGGCCCGAGTGCTCGAAGTCCAGCTGGCCTTGAGGTTGCATCGGCTGGCGGCTGGAGGTTGAACTCGCGGGCGGGTTGCCGGGGGCTGCGCCCCCAGACCCCCCTTCGCGCCTGGCGGCGCTCGTCCTCAAACGCCGGACGGGCTGGAATGTGTCACTGGCCCCTTCGCGTCGTCGCCTTGCGGCGCGTCCTCGCTCAGGTCCGCCGCCCTCGTCTCCTTCGCCACCCATACCGCGACCAGCGTCAGCGCCACCGCCGCCAGCAGATACAGCGAGATCGGTGTCGAGCTGTCGTAATCCGCGAGCAGCGCCGTCGCGATCAGCGGTGCCGGGGCGCCGGCCGCCACCGAGGCGAACTGGGCGCCGATCGACGCGCCCGAGTAGCGCATCCGCGTCGCGAACATCTCCGAGAAGAAGGCCGCCTGCGGGGCGTACATCGCGCCGTGGAAGACCAGGCCGACCGTGACGGCCAGCAGCAGCGCGCCGAAGCTGCGGGTGTCGATCAGGGTGAAGAAGGGGAAGGCCCAGGCGCCTACGCCGATCGCGCCCAGCAGGTAGATCGGGCGCCGGCCGAAGCGGTCGGAGGCCGCGCCCCAGAGGGGGATGACCGCGAAGTGCACCGCGGAAGCGATCAGCACCGCGTTGAGCGCCGTCTGCTTGCTCAGGTCCGCCGCCTCGACCGCGTAGACGAGGATGAAGGCGGTGATGACGTAGTAGCTGATGTTCTCGGCCATGCGGGCGCCCATGGCGACCAGGACGTCGCGCCAGTGGTGCAGCAGCACGCCGAGCAGCGGGGGCACTTCGGTGGACGGGGCCTGCTCGGCCTTTTCGCGGGCGGCTTTGAAGACCGGGGACTCCTCCACCGACATGCGGATCCACAGACCGATGATCACCAGGACGCCGGACAGCAGGAACGGGATGCGCCAGCCCCACGAGTTGAAGGCGCTCTCCGACAGGAGTGCGGTGAGCGCGGCGAGCACGCCGGTGGCGAGCAACTGCCCCGCGGGGGCGCCGGTTTGCGGCCAGGAGGCCCAGTAGCCGCGCCGTTTCTGGTCACCGTGTTCGGATACGAGCAGCACCGCCCCGCCCCACTCGCCGCCCAGGGCGAAGCCCTGCACCAGGCGCAGCAACGTGAGCAGCACCGGTGCCGCCGAGCCGATCGTGGCGTGCGTCGGCAGCAGGCCGATGGCGCAGGTCGCACCGCCCATCAGCAGCAGGCTGAGGACGAGCAGCTTCTTGCGCCCGAGCCGGTCGCCGTAGTGCCCGAAGACCAGCGCCCCGAGCGGGCGGGCGGCGAAGCCGACGGCGTACGTCACGAAGCTCAGCAGCGTGCCGGTCAGCGGGTCGGAGTCCGGGAAGAACAGCTCGTTGAAGACGAGTGCGGCGGCGGACCCGTAGAGGAAGAAGTCGTACCACTCGATGGTGGTGCCGATCAGGCTCGCGGCGACGATGCGCGGCAGTGAGCGGGACTGCGGGGGTGCGGGTGCCGAGGAGGGCATGGTGACCACTTCCGGTAGCGGTGACGGGGACGACTCGATGCCGCCACACGCTAGAAAGACGCAGGTCACCGTCGTATGTGGTGGGACACCACACTTTCGGGCGCGGGTATGCGAGCGGCCTCCATGCGCGGGCTGGAGGCGAGGCCGCTTAGGCCTCCGAAAGCCGCGCCTCGATGCCGTCCAGGACGATCGCCAGACCCCGCTCGAAGCGCTCATCGGCCGCGCCGAACTCGGCCTCCTTCATCATGCGGTCCAGGTGGGGATAGTCACCGGTGGCGATCATGGTCGTCAGGTACGGGCCCATGCGCTGCTGCCATGTGCGCTCGTCCAGGCCGGACTTGCGCTCGGCTGCCCATTGGCTCAGCTCGGCCTGCACCGTGCCGTTGACCCAGCGCTTGATCACGTTGAGGACGTCCACCATGCCCTCGATGGTCAGGCCGCGGTCGTCGAGGAGCGTGAGGTCGCGTTCGTTGGCGGCCAGGAGGTTGGGGCCGATGAGTGGGCGGCCGGCGAGGAGTTCGGCGAGCCAGGGGTGGTGGTGGAGGGTCTGGCGGTAGCGGCGGGCCAGGGTGGCCAGGTCGGCGCGGGTGTCGCCCGTCGGTGCCTGCGGCTCGCAGCCGACTGCCTGGTCGATCATCACCGCGTACAGGTCCTCCTTGGCCGGGAGGTAGCGGTAGAGGGTCATCGCCCCCGTCCCGAGCTCCTTCGCGATGCCGCGCATCGTCACGGCGTCGATGCCGTCGGCGTCGGCGATCTCGATCGCCACGGCGGCGATACGGGCGCGGCTGTACGTCGGCGCCGGGCCGCGGGCGGGCTTCTCGGGGCGCATCCAGATGATCGGGTTCGTCGGGTTGACCACGGCAGCCAGTCTAAAGGCGCCTGACTGCCATTGCGTACTGCGTACCCGGTTTGCTAGCTTCCCTTACCGCATACGACGTACTCGGTTTTTTTGGAGGAGGTCTCCGTGGAGAACGCGGCCGTGCGCACCCAGGCGCTGCGGAAGGAGTTCGGAGGCGGTGTCGTGGCGCTCGAAGGGCTGGACCTCGCCGTGGCGCCGCACACCGTCTACGGGCTGCTCGGCCCGAACGGCGCGGGCAAGAGCACCCTGGTCCGGGTGCTGTCCACGCTGACCAGGCCCACGAGCGGCCGGGCCGTCGTCGCCGGGCACGATGTGGCCCGGGAGCCGGGGAAGGTGCGGGAGGCGATCGGGCTGACCGGGCAGAGCGCCGCCCTCGACAAGGGGCTGACCGGCCGCGAGAACCTGCGGATCTTCGGCAAGCTGTCCCGCCTCGGCGCCCGTGGCGCCCGGCGGCGCGCCGATGACCTGCTGGAGCGCTTCGACCTCGGCGAGGCGGGCGACCGGCTGGCCGGTACGTACTCCGGCGGCATGCTGCGCCGCCTCGACCTGATCGCCAGTCTGCTGCGCGCGCCGCGGCTGCTCTTCCTCGACGAGCCCACCACGGGGCTCGACCCGCGCAGCCGGCTCGGCGTCTGGGACATCGTCCGCGAGCTGGTGGCCGACGGCACCACCGTGCTCCTCACCACCCAGTACCTGGAGGAGGCGGACCAGCTCGCCTCAGCCGCCGCCGTCATCGACCACGGCCGGCTGATCGCCGAGGGCGGCCCGGACGAGCTCAAGTCCCGTATCGGCAGCCACATCGACGTCGAGCTGGAGTCGGCCGGCCAACTGCCCGGCGCCATGGCGGTCCTGGAGCGACTCACCGGGCAGCGCCCGGACGCGGACGGGGTGCGCCTGGTGGTCGCCGCCGTCGGCGAGGTGCCGCCGCTGCCGCGGATCGTGCGCGAACTCGACGCGGCCGGCGTCGTGATCCGCGACGCCGGGATCCGCAGGCCGAGCCTGGACGACGTCTTTCTGTCCCTGACCGGCAAGCCCGCCGGCGGGGACCAGACCCTGGGGGCAGTCGCATGATTCTCCTGGCCGACGGCTGGACCCTGACCCAGCGGCAGTTGCTCAGGTTGCGTCACCAACCCGGCACCCTGGTCGCGATGATGGTGGCGCCGATCGTGTTCATCGTGCTCTTCGGCTTCGTCTTCGGCAGCGCGATCCAGGTGCCGGGCGGCGCGAACTACCGCGAGTACCTGATGCCGGGGCTGTTCGCGATGACCACCGTCACCGCCATGTCCTCGGCCATGGTGGACGTCGCCATGGACCACCACAGCGGCGCCATGGACCGGCTGCGCTCGATGCCCACCAGGCGGGCGGCGGTGCCCCTCGGCCGGTCGGGGGCGGACGGGCTCATCGGGGCGTTCGGGCTGACGGTGATGCTGCTGTGCGCGCTGGCCGTCGGCTGGCGGGCGCATGAGGGCGTCGGGTCGACGCTGGCCGCTATCGGGGTGCTTCTGCTGCTCCGTTACGTGCTGTCCTGGGTCGGCACCTACCTCGGCATGGTGGTGCCCTTCCATGTCGCGAACAGCATCGCGCCACTCACCTTTCTGGTCAGCATGCTGTCCAACGCCTTTGTGCCCACGGGTGGGATGCCGGCGTGGCTGCGGGCGATCTGCGACTGGAATCCGGTCAGCGCGACCGTCACGGCGGCGCGGGAGCTGTTCGGCAACCCTGGCGCTCCCGGGCCGGACGCCGCCTGGCCGCTGGCGCATCCGGTGGCGGCGACGCTGCTGTGGTCGGCGGTGCTGCTGGCGGTCTTCGTGCCGTTGTCGGTACGGCGCTTCGCCCGGGCGGGGTTGTAGGCGGTCAACACCGCAGCCGCCCGGCCCGGTCGTGCTCCTCGTACTGCCGCAGCAGCTTCTCCAGCTCCGGGGCCGCCAGCGGCCGGTAGGCCCCGCCCTCCGGCGCCCACCACACCGGATCGGCGCAGCGGAAGGCCTCGGCCCGGAGCTCGCTCCGGCGCACCTTGCTGGTGGCGGTCACGGGGAGGTGCTCCATGATGCGTACGAACCTGGGCGCGGCCTTGGTGCCGAGGTCGTCCTGGGCGGTCAGGAAGGCCCGGAAGTCCTCGGGGTCGAAGGTGTTGCCGTGCAGCGCCAGCGCGGCCATCACCTGGTCGCCGGTGACCGGGTCGGGGACCGCGTATACGCAGGCGGCGGCCGCGGGTTCGTAACGGGCGAGGATGCCCTCGATGACGGCCGCCGCCAGGTTCTCGCCGTCCACCCGCAGCCGGTCGTCCGCGCGGCCCGCGAAGTACAGCCAGCCGTCCTCGTCCTGCGTGAACAGGTCTCCCGACCAGTACCAGCCGCCGCGGCGGCGCTCTTCGGCCGCCTGCTCGTTCCGCCAGTAGCCCTCGAAGCGCCGCGCCGACGCGCTCCTGTTGACCAGCTCGCCGATGACCCCGGGCGGGCACTCGACGCCCGTCGCCGGGTCGACGACCGCGAGGTCGTCGCCGGGCGAGGCCCGGCCCACCGCTCCCGCGGGGGTGCCCGGCGTCCGCTGGATCGCGGCGCCGCCCTCCGACGACCCGTATCCCTCGATCAGCGGTGCCCCGAAGCGCTCCTCGAAGCGTGCTGCGTCCACGGCCCCGGCCTCGGTGCCGAAGCCCATGCGGAGCTGGTGCTGCCGGTCGTTGTCGGTGGGCGGCGTGGCGAGTATGTACTGGACGGCTCTGCCGATGTAGGTGAAGTACGTTGCCCCGTAACGCCGCACGTCCGGCAGGAATCCGGACGCGGAGAAGCTCCGGCGCAGCGCCACCGCCCCGCCGCCGGCGAGCGCGGGCGCCCAGCCGGCGATCACCGCATTGCCGTGAAAGAGCGGCATGCACACGTAATGCACGTCCTCCGCCCCCAGCCGGAACTGCCGCGCCAGCGCCTGCCCGGCCCGTGCCAGCCGCCCCTGCGTGACGATCACGGCCTTCGGCGCGCCGGTCGAGCCGGAGGTGAAGGTGAGCAGCATCCGGTCGGCCGGGGCGCGTTCGGGGAAGTCCGCCGGCTGGGCGCTGCGGTGCGGGGCGAGTTGCTGTTCGTACGTGTCGGCGTCCGTGACCAGCAGTGGGATCCCGAGGCCCGCGACGAGCGGCAGCTGCTCCCGGTCGGTGACGATGACCGCGCATTCGGTGTGCCGGATGTCGCGGGCGAGTTCCTCGCCGCGCCGGGTGGGGTTGATGCCGACCACCGCGGCTCCGGCGAGGGCGGCGGCGCTCAGCCACAGCGGATACTCCGGCACGTTGCCCAGCAGCACGCCGACGTGCGGCTCGCGCCCCGGTGGCAGCAGGTCCGCGAGCAGGGCGGCCCGGGCTGCCGCCGCGGCGGCTATGTCGTGCCGGGTGAGCTCCAGGTCTTGGTATCGGAGGCCGGGGCGGTGGTCGTTCCACTGGGCGCGGAGGAGCTGGTCCACGGTGTCCATGCGGCAGACGGTATCTGACGGGTCATCAGATCTGAAGGTGTGTCGTCGCGTCGCTCAGGCGCTGATCGCGAGGATCTCCGGGGTCACTTCGTGTCGCAGGGGCTCCCCGGCGAGGTGCCGGGTGATCTCGTCCACGATGATCTGGCCCTGGCGCAGGCGGGCCTGTGCGGTGCCTGCCGCCTGGTGGGGGGAGAGGAGCGCGTTCGGCAGGGCGCGGAACGCGCTGGTGACGGGGAGCGGTTCCTCGTCGAAGACGTCCAGAGCGGCGTCGATGCGGCCGGTGCGCAGCTCTTCGAGGAGCGCGTCGGAGTCCACCAGCCAGGAGCGTGCCGTGTTCACCAGCCCGGCGCCGTCGGGGAACAGGGCCAGCTCGCGGCGTCCGAGGAGATGCCGGGTCTCGGGGATCGCGGGGGCGTGCAGGGCCACGACGCGGGAGCGGCGGAGCAGGTTGTCGAGGGGCACGAGTTCGGCGCCGAGCCGGGCGGCGTCCGCTGCGTCGCAGGTGGGGTCGTACAGGAGCGGGATGGCGCCGAGGGCCTCGATCAGCCGCAGGTATGCCCGGCCGGTGCGGGACGCTCCGATCACTCCGATGACCGAGCCCCGCAACTCGTGGGCTTCTGGCGCTTCTTGTCTGGCTACCTCGAAGTCCACGCCGCCGCGCAGCGCATGGTCGTAACGGTGCAGTCGGTGCAGCAGCGAGAGGGTGAAGCCGAGCGCGACCTCGGCGACGGCCGGGGCCATCGCTTCGCCGGTCTGGGTGACCCGGATGCCGCGGCCGAAGAGTTCGTCGCCGACGAGGAAGCGGACCGCGGCTCCGGTGTGGGCGACGAGGGCGAGGCGGGGTGCGGCGGCGAGCAGGTCGCCTTCCAGGCGCGGTGTGTGCCAACCCGTGATCACGATCTCGGCCTCGGTGAGTTCGCGCGTCATACGGTCCGGGGCGATGCCGCAGAGCCGCAGCTCGGCCGCCGCCTCCAGGGCAGACCACTGCTGCGGCGTGAAGAACAGCTCGCGCAGCCCCTCTTCCAGGGCGACGGCGATGACGGGGCGCACGAGGTCTCCTACGGGGTCAGGTGCCAGGTACTAGGCGCGGTCGGGCGGCGGGGTGCTGAACAGGCGGGCCTCGTCGCACATCACCAGGCGGCCGTCGGCCGCGACGGTGAACAGACCGTACGGAAACTCTCCCAGGTCCGTGACCTTCCCGTCGCCACCGCGCACCCGGTGCAGCCGGCCGGCCACCTTGACGTACAGGGCGTCGGCGCGGGGCACGCGGGAGATCTGGCCGGCCATCCACGGCCAGGTCATGCCCTTGGTGTCGACTTTGCCGGGGAGTTCGACGCGGCGGAGTACGGCTCCGGTGGCCGGGTGCAGGCGCAGCAGGGTCGTGCCGGCGAGGGTCCAGAGGCGGCCGCGGGCGTCGACCGTGGTGGCGACGTAACTGGGCGCGCCTTGCAGCGGCGAGCGCTGCCAGAGCACGTCACCGCTGCGCGGGTCCAGGGCGAGCACCGTGCCCTCGGCCTCAGGCGGCTTGGTGGAGCCGGTGCCCGTGCCGCCGTTGATCCAGCTGCCGGCGAAGACCACGCCGCGGGCGGCGGCCAGGGAGGTCAGGGCGCGGTCGCCGGGGATGTTGTCGTAGATGCGGACGTCCTTGCCGGCTAGGTCGGAGATGACGAGGGTGCCGCCGAAGGAGGCGCGCTTGGGGCCGGTGGCCGCCAGGACGCGGCGGCCGGTGCGGAGCATGGCGTGGACGCGGTCCTGCGGCTTGCCGGGGCGGCCGGAGAAGTCCGCGAGCTTTCGCGGGTTGACCGCGCTGCCGGGCGGGCCCGGCTGGTAGTCGGGGTCGTTGAAGGGGAGGTCCGGGTCGTAGCGGTAGAGGCGGGAGTCGGGATACGCGCCCAGCCACACCGCCTTGCCGTCGTCGACGATGGACTCGGGCTGTGACCAGTGGTGGTAGTCGGCCGTGCCGTCGTGGACGTCCACGTGGGCGAAGCCGGCGAGCTTGCCGCCCGCCCAGACGCCGCCGTCGGCGGCGGGGGAGAGGGAGAGGATGCCGACGGGGGTGGGTGGGACGACGTTGTCGAGGAGCTGGGCCTTGCCGGTCTGCGGGTTGAAGCGCCAGGGCTCGCCGGTCCAGAAGAAGCCGGTGAGGGTCTTGCCGGGCCAGTCGGCGTCGGTGAGCTCGACCCAGTCGGCGCCGCGGAAGTTGTAGACGCGGCCGGGGTAGGTGAGTGCGGTTTCGGTGAGCGTGCCGGTCGCGGGCGCGTACGCGGTGAGCTTGTTCTTGCGCATGAAGTACACCTCGCCGTCCGGCCCGGCGGGGGAGACGCCGAGGCCCGCGACGTCGGTGATGCCCGGCTTCCAGGTGCCGGTGGCCGGGTCGTACGGGAAGAGGGTGGCGTATTTGACGTCGTCGCCCGCTCGTACGAAGAGGAGGTCGCCGACCGGGGTGATCTCGAAGATCGAGGTCTGCGGATTGCCAGGGTCGGCCTCGTCGGGGAGGGGGATCTCGCGGGGCTCGCCGGTGGCTGTGTCGATCTCGAGGAAGTGGGCGGGGACCATGGTGCCCGCGTAGAGCTTGCCCTGGTGGGCGGCGACGGCGTGGCCTTGGCCGGTGTCGTCGGCGAGGGCGCCGAGGTCTTTCGCCGCGCCGTCGGCGGGGTCGAAGGAGAAGAGCTTCGCGCCGGGGAAGGTGACTCCGTAGAGGAGCTTGCCGTCGGGGCCGAGGGCGAGCCCCTGCACCTCGGTCTCGCCGTCGAGCGCCGCGCCCAGGTCGGTGACCGCGCCGGTGCCGGTGTCGACGCGGAAGAGGTGGCCGCCGCCCGCGCCGAGGAAGAGGGTGTCGGCGGCGGTCTGGACGAAGGCGCCTGCGGCGGTGGCGCCCGGGAGGTCGCTGGTCCAGCGGGCGGCGCCGGTGCGGGCGTCAACGGAGGTGAGGGCGGCGGGGCGGCCGTTGTTGGCGCCGTAGAGGATCGGGGTGTTGTCGGGGGCGGTGCCTACGAAGCCGTTGAGGTTGACGTCTTTGAGGGGGGTGCCCAGGTCGGTGGGGTGGCCGGTGGGGGCGGCTGCGGCGGAGCGTCCCGCGAGGGTGGTGGCGGCGGTGGCGGCGAGCGCTCCGGCGAGCAGGGTGCGGCGCGATGGTGTTACGGGCGGCATGGCAACTCCTCGCGGGCTGGCGATAGTTACGGTCCGGACCGTAACATCGCCCCAGAGGCCAGACAATGCACCGGACAGCTTGGAGGCACCATGCCGGTCCACCCCGTCCCGGGTGAGTCGCAGTCAGCCCCCGAGGCAGCGCTCGTGCTGCGGGCCGCGACCGCCGATATCACGCCGGAGGCCGGCCGGCCGCTCGGTGGTTACGCGGCGCGCGGTGACCGGGGGGCGGTGGGGCGGCACGATCCGCTGCTGGCGACGCTGATCTGCCTGGGCATCGGGTCGGATGCCGTGGCCTGGCTGACGCTCGATGCCGTCGCCGTCGATGCCGGTCTGGCCGGTGAGCTGCGGGCCGGGGTCGGCCGGGCGCTGGAGATCCCGGCGGAACACGTCCTCGTCTGTGCGTCGCACACGCACTCCGGGCCCTCGGGATGGACCGGGGCGCTGCATCCGTCGGATGCCGAGGAGCGGGAGGGTGACTTGGTGGCCGGGCTGGTCGATGCGGTCGGCGCGCTGGCCGTCGCGGCCGCGTCCGCGGCTGAGCCCGTAGAAGCGCAGTGGTGCCTGGCCGCGACTCCCGGCGTCGCCGCGAACCGGCAGGGGCCGGAAGGGCCGCACGACGACCGCACGGGGGTGCTTGCGCTACGGGCGCCTGGGAGTGGAGCGGTGCGGGCGCTGTTGTACGACCACGCGGGGCATCCCACGGTGCTCGGGCCGGAGAACATGCTGTGGTCGGCGGACTGGCCGGGCGCGGTGCGGGCGGTTCTTGGCGGGGCCTTGGTGGCGGCTGCTGGGTTTGCGGAGGCTGCCGTGGGTGGTGGGCTGGCCGGCTTCGGGGAGGCTGCCGGCGGTGGGCCGGCCGGCTTCGGGGAGGCTGCCGCGGATGCGGCGCCCTCCGCCTTCGCGGATTCCGCGGGCGGTGCGGGGCAGGGTGCTGGTGCGGGGCCCGCGGGCGGCGCGGGGCCTGCCGCCGGCGCAAGGCCCGCCGCCGGTGCGGGGCAGGGCACTGGCCCGGGCCCCTTCGCCGGTGCGGGGCAGGCCGCTGGCCCGGGCCCCTTCGCCCTTGCCCCCGCCCGGCCTCCCGTCATCGGCTTTCTGCAAGGCCCAGCGGGCGACGCCAGCCCGCGACTCCTGCGCCGGGGCCGGGACTTCGCGGAGGTGGCCCGCTTCGGAGCCGTGCTGGCCGGCCCGGTGCTGCGCGCCCTGCACGACGAGGCCCGGCCGCTGCCGCCCGACGCCGTAGCGCGCGTCCTGCGCGACACCGTGGAGCTGCCCGTACGGCCGCGGCCCACCCGCGACGACGCGGCGCGCGACCTCGCCGCCGCCGAGGCCGCATGGCGCCCCCACGCCGACGCGCCGCAGACCCCCGAGGCGCGCATCGCGGCCACCCGGCTCGACGGCGCCCGCCGCCAAGTGCGGCTCGTGGAGGCGGAGCTGCCGGAGTCGCTGGCGCTGCCGATCAGTGTCGTCACCTTCGCGGGCCTCGCCTGGGTGCACCTGCCGGTGGAGCTGACCGGCGGCCTCGCCGAACGGATCCTCGCCGCGGGCCCCGCCGACGCCACCCGCGTCGTCGGCTACAGCGACGGCTACTTCGGCTACCTGCCCGACGCGGCGGCCCACCGGCACGGCACGTACGAGGCGCTGAGCAGCCTCTTCACCCCCGACTCCGGCGAGCGCCTGGTGGCCGCGGCGAGCGCGCTGCTGGCGAAGGCTGCTTCTTGACTTCAACGGCACCGGGATGTTGGCTAATTACGGTCTTGGCCGAAACTATCTGCAAGAGGTGCCGACTTGAGTGCAGAGATGACCACCGCCGACAGCGAGGACCTGGCCGGCACCTACGCCGCGACCGCGCTCGCCCAGCTCCGCCGCGTAATCGACGAGCAGCGCGACGCCATCGCCGCCGGGGGAGCGGCCATCGCGCAGGCGCTCGCCGCGGGCGGCATCCTGCACGCGTACGGGACCGGCCACTCGCGCAGCGTGGCTCTTGAGCTCGTCGCCAGAGCAGGCGGCTTCATCCCCACCAACCTCCTCGCCATCAAGGACCTTGTCCTCTGGGGCGACCAGCCGCCGGAGGCGATCCGCGACCCGAAGCTGGAGCGCGAGCCGGGCGTCGCCGCGGCGGTGCTCGGCCTGCACGACGTACGGCCGGGCGACGCCATGGTCATCGCGTCCAACTCGGGGCTCAACCCCGCCATCGTCGAGATGGCCCGTCTCGTACGCGACCGCGGCGTGCCGGTGATCGCCATCGGCTCGGTCGGCCACAGCCGCACGATGCCCAGCCGGGACGCCACCGGCACCTCCCTCTTCGACAACGCCGACGTCATCATCGACACCCTGACACCGCCGGGAGACGCCGTCGTGCCCCTGGCGAGCGGCGGCTACGCCTGCGGCACGTCGACGCTCAGCGCCGTGCTCGCCGCGCAGCTGCTGGTCGCCCGCGCGATCGAGGAGCTCGAGCGGGGCGGCGTGCGCATCCCGGTGTACCGGTCGATGAATACGAGTGGCGCGGACGCGCCGAACGCCGAGGCCGAGCAGCGCTGGGCCGGGCGGCTGCGGCCGGTGGAGGCCTGAGGGCGTCGTGTCCGGTGGGGGCGTGTCCGGTCGGGGCGTGTCCGGTGGGCTCGTGGTCGCGGTCGACCAGGGGAAGTCGGGTACGCGGGCGGTGGCTTGCGGGGGTGGGCGCGAGCGCGTGGGCGGTCACGGATCCGCGGGGGGCGTTGCGCCTGGCCGGGCAGCGGGCGTGATCGCTACGGCGGCCATTCCGGCGGACGCTGCGGACGCTGCGGGCGACAAGGCGCCGCTTCTCGCGGAGAGCATGAGCGCCCCCTCCGTCGCCCGCGGCGCAGAGCCGGGCACCAGCGGCGTCGATGCCGTGGTCGAGGCGGTCGCGGGCCTGGGCCTGCCGTATCCGCCGTCCGTGGTGGCCGTCGGCACCACCGCCGCGCCGGCGGGTCAGGACGAGCGGCGGGCGCTGGCCGCGGCCGTCCGGGAGCGCCTGGGCGCGGGTCGCGTGCTCGTCACCGAGGATGCGGTCACCGCCCATCTCGGCGCATTCGGCGGGGCGCCGGGCGTCGTGGTGTCCGCCGGTACGGGCGCCGTGGCGCTCTGGTCGGACGGGCGCCGGTGCGTCCGGGTGGACGGCCTCGGCCCGATCCTCGGCGACCACGGGAGTGGCGCGGACATCGGGCGGGCCGGACTGCGTGCGGCGATGGCCGCTGTGGAGGGCCGCGGCCCTGCGACCTCCCTTGTGGAGCCGGCGCGGCAGCACCTCGGCGGCCTGGGCCTGGACGGGGCCCGGCGGTTGCACGAGGCGGCCCATCCGACCGAGCTCGTCTCGGACTTCGCGCTCGCGGTGCTGCGCGCCGCCGAGGCCGGCGACGAGACCGCCGCCGCAATCGTCGCCGCGGCGGCGGCCGCCCTCGCCACGAGCGCCGCGCTCGCGGCCCGCGCGGCTCTCGGCCAGGAGCGCCGGCTCCCGGACGGAGCGCGCGCTGGTATCGCCCGGCAGCGCCCGCGCCCGGCCGCCGGAACCGAGCCCTCGCCCGGACCCCACTGCTGCACCGTCGGACGCCTCCCGCAGAACCCGGCGCTCGCCGCCGCCTTCGCCCGCCGCGCCGGAGAGCTCGGCCTGGCCGTGGCCGAGCCGCTCTCCGGCCCCCTCGAAGGCGCTCTCCTGCTCGCCACCCAAGGCCCCGGCCCGGCCTTCGCCGATCTCGTCGGCGTGGCCGGACCGGCGCCTGGCATCGGCTGAGCCGGCGACGATCCTCAGGCCAGATGCTCGGGTGGGCCGGTGTCCTCGATGCCGAATTTCGCCGCGTACTGGGCGTTGAGCTCGCTCCAGCCGAAGTTCATCGCATGGGCGCCGCGGATGGGCGGGATCGGATTGCCGTCGAGCAGCCGCTCGGCCACGTCCAGGCAGATGTGCCAGCCCGCCGCGGCCTTCGGGAGCCAGTCGCGGCCCGCGACCGTGTGCCGGAGCGTGAGCCGCGTGCCGGCGGGGGTCGGCTCGAGAATCCAGCGCAGCCGGTCGCCGCCGAAGGTGTACTCGAGCAGTGCCGGCTCCTCGGCCCGTACGACATCGGCGGCCAGGTCCTGCGGATGCTCGTCGTCGATCATCGTGAAGGTGGCGGCGCCGGTGCGGTTGAGGTCGCGGTCCGCGGTGTACGGCGCCCAGGCGGCGAGCTGGCCCGGCTCCGTGAGCGCGGCCCAGACTTTGGCGGGCGGATGCCTGAGGTCTCTGGTGAAGACGAGGGTCCAGCGATCGCCGTCCGGCTCGAAGCCGGCGGGGGCGAGGGGGCTGGGGCGGTAGGGCTGGTCGGCCCGGTCGGTGGGAGTCATGACTCCTCCAGGTGGTCGAGGTGGCGCTCGAGAGCGTCGAGGTGCCGGTCCCACAGGGCGCGATACGGCTGCAGCCAGTCGTCGAGGGCCTGGAAGGGACGTGCGTCGATGCGGTAGATCCGCCGCTGCGCCTCCGTACGACTCGTGACGAACCCGGCCTGCTTCAGCACCTTGAGGTGCTTTGACACCGCGGGCTGGCTGGTCCCGAGCGCGTCGACCAGCTCGCCGACGCTGCGGTCGGCTTCGAGGAGCCGGGAACCCGGATCAGCAGGGAACGACAGAATGGGGGTCATGGATGCTGGACTCGCTGCACTGGTCGGCGCCGCCGTAGGTTCCCTCGCCACCATCGGCGCGGCGTTGGTGAACGGGCGTGCGACGGCACGCTCGCAGTTCGACCAGTGGCGCAGGCAGCACCGCAGGGACGCCTACGCGAACTACCTCGGTGCTCTTCACGACCGAGACATCGCTATGGACTCAGTGTTGGGTGCACTCCAGCCGGAGACTCCTGACCTGCGGGACGTGGACGAGAAGGTCCATCGTTTCGTCGCACTGGCTCGGGAGGTACACCGTGCCGCGGAAGTCGTCATCCTTGAAGGTCCGTTTTCCACGGTAGAAGCAGCCGACCGTGTGGAACGCGCATCCGGTGACCTCTCCAGCGTGATGCGTCGGATGGTGAAGAGCGCCCATGCAGGGGACTCCTCCCAGAAAGCGGCGGACACCGCTCTCGCCGCCGAGCGAGCGCACGCCCTCTACCAGGCCGTGAAGAACTTCCGCGCAGCAGCCAGCGATGCCCTCGTTGCCTGACGCGGCACTAGTACCACTTCACCTCAAGCAGATTCCCGCCCTGGACATAGAACTTGCTCGCTCCCGGTGACACGGCGGCGAACGACGTCTTGTAGTTCGGGCCGGTGTCCGCGAGCGTGTCCGGGTCGATGCGCCTGGTCGTCCCGTTGGTGGTGTAGATGGCGTTGTCGCCGGGGTCGTACGCCATGTTCACCGCCCGGGGCTGGAAGTTGGTCACGGTGTCCCAGGCGTACGGGAACTCCTCCACCGAGCGGAGCAGCTTCCCGGAAGCCGGGTCCAGTTCGAAGACCGTTCCGTACGACTGGCCGAACAGCCGGCCCTGCCCGTCGAAGGTCAGCCCGGCGATCCCCTGCTCCTGCGGCAGCGGTGTGGACTGCCATCGCACCTCGCCGGATGCGGCGTCCAGGGCGAAGGCCTGTCCGGGATGCTTGGAGCCGTCGGCGTTGCAGCAGCCGAGCGTGCCGCCGTAGACGACACCGTCGCGGTAGGTCAGCGCGGAGATCTGGTTCGCGCCCGTGGCCAGGCCCGATGTCCAGGTGCGACGTTCGCCGGTCGCCGGGTCGTAGAGCGTGACCGCGCCGTCCGCCTGGCTGTTCTTGGGCGAGGTGCCCACGGCGACGTAGCGGCCGGCGCCGACGACCGTCCATGGTCGTTCCTGGCCCTCGGCCTTGAGGTCGAACAGGAGCCTCGGGTTGCCGTCTCCGTAGGGCTTTGCCGGGTCGTACTCCCACAGCTGGGCGTTGGGATAGACCCCGAAGTACATCTTCCCGTCGTGGGCGCCCATGCCTTCGATCTGGTGGGAGAACGGGTGGGTCTGCCACTTGGTGGTCGCCGGGTCGTACACGGCCAGTCCGCCCTGGAAGTAGCCGCCCGCGTAGATCCTCCCGTCCGGCCCCTTGGCGAGGGACCGGGGCGCGGTCGGCGTCCCCTTCAGGCCGTCGAGATGGCCGAACGTGCCGGTCTTCGACACGGTGTCGTACCGCCAGAGATCGCCGCCGGAGGTGGCGCCGACGATGGTCTCGTGACCGCTCGCCGGATCAGTCACCCGGCCCAGGCCTTTCCCGGCTCCGAGCCCGCCCTTGTCGGCCTGTTCGGTGCCGCCCTTGAAGCCGGTCCCCGTCAGGACGCCGCGCTTCGGGTCGTAGCGCTTCAGCTCGCCCGAGTCGACGAGATACACCCGTCCCTGCGCGTCGGCGGAGGTGATCGTCTGGCCGCCGTAGCCCGCGATCCGGTGCTCCCAATTGAGGGTCTTGAGGTTGAGCACCCACCCGACCGAGGCGGAGGTGCCGCCGGAGAAGAGGACGTAGAGATAGCCGCCCTCGTCCTCGAGCTGGTAGGCGTACTTGTCGGTGGGCATGTCCGGCGGGGGCGGGATCTCGGTGCGCTTCCCGCTCCTCGGGTCCACCTGCCACAGGCCGGTGGACGGGCCCAGACCGGCGTAGATCTTGCCCGCCGCGTGCTCGACGGACCGCACGTAGCCGTATTTCGCGCCCCAGTCCCCGTAGTCGCGGTACTTGCGCGTCTCCGGGTCCCACGAGAACAGCTTCCCGCCGGGCAGCGGCGCCGGCCCGAAGAATTCGCTGGTCCCGAAGTAGAAGACACCGTTGTGGTCGGTGTCCCCTTCCCACGTGAAGCTCGTCCGCGGGGACGGCCGTCCCAGGTCCTCGATCTGCTGCGCCTGCCAGGGCAGCCGGTATACATGGCCGAAGCCGTACGAGCTGACAAAGACCGTGCCCCGCTTGTCGATGGACACGCCCCAGGCGCCCTGGGCGCCGGTGTCCGGCGGCTGCTCCGTCGAGGAGGAGTCGGGGACGTGGAGCGGGATCATGCGCAGGACCTTCGCGGAGAACGTGTCGATCTCCGCGAGATAGGCGGGCTTGCCGCTGACCGTGAGATAGGTGCGGACGGAGCCGTCGGGCATACGGGCGGTCTCGCCGCCGGCCGCGGTGGTGGAGGTGAGCGGGATCTCGCCGCGGTCCCACGTCTCCGGCGCCGCCGCCGAGGCCGGGGGCGGCGCCCCCACTCCGGTGCCGGCGAGCGCTGTCACCAGCACCGTCGTCACCACGATCCACCGTCGCCACCAGACCATGGTTCGTTCCATCAGCACGCTACTCCACCTTCCATGCCAGCAGTTCGGCGTCCTTGGCGAAGAGCAGCTCGCCCGCGTTGTAGACCATCCGCAGGGCGGGCTGGTCGAACAGGGGCTGCCATTTGCGGCTGTTGGTGTCGGCCTTGATCACGTGCTCGCCGCCGACGTGCGCGTACAGCGTCCTGCCGTCGTCGGCCAGGGCGAGCTGGCCCGCGCCGCCGCCGTCGCCCTCGGTCGTGTCCAGGGTGTGCAGCGTGCGACCGGTCCCTGGGTCGAGCCGGAGCACGTCGCCGTCCACGACCGTCCAGAGGCGGCCGGCCTTGTCCCGGGTGATGGCCGAGATGGTCTTGGCCTTCGCCGAGGGATTGACCTCCCAGAGCTTCTTGCCCGTGGCCACGTCGTAGGCGAAGACCGTGGCCTTGTCCTGGGTGGGCGGGGTGGTGGAGATGCCGCCGGCGACCGTGGTGGTGCCGTAGACGACGCCGTCGCCCGCGGTGAGGGAGGTGATGCCCTCGTCCTTGATGAAGTTGTCGAGGACCTTCTCCTGCTTGCCGGTCTTCTCCTCCAGTACGGCGAGGGTGCCGCCCAGGGAGTCGCCGGAGGGCGTCGACCCGGTGACGATCCTCCCCGCGGTCACCGCCAGGCCCTGCAGCCGGCTCTGGGTGTGGGAGTGCAGGTCGAGGAGCTTGGCCGGATTCTCCGTGCCGCTCGGCGGCTCATCGCTGTACTCCGAGCTGTACCAGGGCTTGGCCGGGTCGTGGCGGTAGACCCGGGCGTCGGGGTAGGCGCCGATGAGGAGGCCCTGGGGCGTGGGCAGCAGCGACTCGATCTGGCTGAACCGCTCGTACCGCGCCTTGCCGTCCGCCGTCGACACGGTCGAGAGGCCGCCCTGCAGGAACCCGCCCGCGTAGACCTTGCCCTTGCCCGCCGGGGCGAGCGCGAGGATCTGGGTTGGCTGGCCGGGGACGCCGCTGCGCACGGTCGCGGACTTCCCGGTCTGCGGGTTGTAGCGGAACATCAGGCCGCGCCAGGTAAGGCCGACGATGCTGTCGCCCGGGTAGCCGTCGGCGCCGACCGGCGCCCACCCGATGCCGCGGGTGTTGACGATCCGGCCGTACGACTTCAGACCGGTGCGCTGCTGGGCGTGCGTCTCGGGGTCGTAGCCGATGAGCTCCGCGGAGCCCGCCTCGAACTGCCGGTAGAACCAGACCCGTCCGTCCGGCCCCGGCGGGGACACGTCGAGGCCCGCCGCTCCTTCCACCGTGTCCGTCCAGGCGCCCTTCGTGAGGTCGTAGACCCGCAGCGGGCCGGGGAAGGTGCCTTCGCGGGCGTAGAGGAAGTTCCCGTGGGCCCGCAGGTCGTTGACGATCTTCTTCTTTGGGTCGGTCATCCCGGGCGGGGCCGGGAGCGCGCGCTTGGCGCCGGTGGCCGGGTCCAGTTCGGTGACCTTCCAGGAGGAGTACGCGCCCGCGTAGACCTTGCCGTTCGCGTACGTGATGCTCTTGACGTAGGTCTCGCCGGCCGCCATGGCGCCGAAGTCCTTGAACTTCTTCGTCTCCGGGTTCCAGCTGAACACCTTGCCGCCCGGCGAAGTGCCGCCGTAGACCGTGCCGTCGGGTGCGACGACGATGCCCCACACGTACGTCTCGCCCGCGATCGGGACGCCGAGGTCCTCGGCCTTTGTCGCGCCCGGCGCCAGCCGGAACAGCTTGCCGTCGTCGTACGTGCCCGCGTAGACCGTGCCGTCCTCCGCCTGCTCCACGCCGTACGCCCCGGAGGCGCCCGGAAGCGGCACATTCAGCAGCGGCTTGCCCGAGGTGGGGTCGACCGCACTCAGGGAGGCGGGGGTGCCGGAGGTGGCCGTCCAGATGACCCGCTTTCCGTCGGCCGTCGTCCCGACGGTGCCGCCCAGGTGCAGGACGTCCTTCAGCGGTGTCCCCAGCGAGCGCGGGCCTTCGGGGGCCGCGGCGCCGCCGGCGGACGCGGGCTGGAGGCCGGTCGCGGCGAGCACGGCGACCAGCGCCGACAGCACCGCCAGGAGCATCGTTCTCGGTTGCCGCACAGGGCTTCCTCTCTCGGGTGGGGGGTGCCGGGGTCAGCTGGGGACGGCGAAGAGATGCGTCATCGCCGAGGTGTGGTTGGGGGTGTCGCCGGACTGGCCGGTGGAGTCGGTGAGCCCGGACGCCGCGCCGCCGACGGAGCCGATGTCGCCACCGGTGTGGGTGGTCGTCACCTGGGCGTGGACCTTGGTGCAGCCGGGGGCCAGCGTCACGATGGTGTAGAGCGGGATGGCCGCGTGGTTCACGCCGCGCGGCACCGACTCCGTCGTGGTCGCGGCGGGGGCGCTCGCGCAGCTCGTACCGCCGGATGTGGTGGCCGTGAGCGTGAACTCGGCGGCGGAGTAGTTGGCGGTGCACGGCTCCGTGCCCGCGCAGCGGTGGTACTCCACGTCGGCGATGACGGCGAGCTTTCCATAGCCCGGCGGCAGGGTGCGGTCGAGGACCGGCGCGGTGGTGGTGCCGGTGACCGGGAGGCCGCCCTCGGGGAGGGATTTCTGCAGGGCGAGGCCGCTCGCGTCCTCGCCCACCGACGTGTCGGCGAAGCGCAGGTTGCCCGAGACGGTCTCCTTGGCCACGTAGGCGGAGGTGGACGCGGTGCGCAGGTAGAGCGTGCAGCTCAGGGTGCCGGTGCTGGTCGCGGAGACGAGGAAGCGGGTGATGATGTTGATGTCGCGGTGGGCCGGGTCGCCAGTCGCGGGGAGCACGTTCTCGCCCATGACGACGTTCGAGGTGCCGGCGCCCGAGCAGCGGACCTCGTTGTCGACGAGGTTGACCTGGTCGGCGGCGTAGGCGCGTAACTCCGAGTAGACGTAGGCGGTCTGCCCCGCGGTGACCGGGGTGGTGATGGTCGCCATCGGCACGACCTTCTGGGTGGCCGGGGTCCCCACAGGAGGCGCCTTCGGGATGTCGGTGATCACGGTCGGGCCGAAGTCCTGCGAGGTGGCCGCGTCCGCGGTGCCGGTGCCGCCGAGGACGCCGGCGAGCACGGTGAGGGCGGCGGCCGAGGCGACGGCGAGGCGTTGGATCCGGGCGTGCGCTTTCATGATTCCTCCGGAGTCACCGGTGAGCATGAGCGAGCTGTATTACGGACCGGACCGTAACTGCGAAGAAAATAGGGTGGCGTGGGGACCGCGTCAAGGGATGCGGGGTGCGGGCTTCAGTGTGCGAGGCGCGGGAGCACGTCCTTGCCGAAGGCCTCGATCGAGCGCAGCGCGTCCGCCTGCGGCATGCCCGGCGGCTGGATGCGCAGGATGACGCCGTCGGCGCCCATGTCCGCGTAGCCGCCGAGGCGTTCCGCGCACTGGTCAGGGGAGCCGATTACGCTGCGGGCCTCGATGTCGTCCCACTCCTGGGCGTAGCGGGCGGCGTCCATGGAGGTGCGCTTCCAGTCGCCGTACGCGTCGTACAGCCCGCGCAGCGGCTCCTCCAGGGTCTTGCGGGCGTCCTGGGAGGTGGGCGCGCAGTAGCCCTCGCGGCAGACGATCACTTCGGCGCCGAGGGTGTCGGGGCCGCGCTCGTAGCCGCGGTATTCGGCGATCTTCTCCGGGAGTTCGGCATCGGTCTCGTTGAAGGAAGTGGTCCACCCGTCGCACATCCGCGCCGTGCGGGCGAGCGCGGCGGAGACCCGGCCGCCGTTCCAGACGCGCGGGCGGGGGCGCTGGGCCGGGCGCGGCGAGAGGAAGGCGTCGTCGAGCGTGGTGAAGCGCCCGTCGTGGCTGACCGCGTCCTCCGTCCACAGCCGCTTGACCAGGTCGAGGCACTCGGTGAAGCGGGCGACGCGCTCGCGCGGCTCGGTGCCGTACAGGGCGAACTCCTCGGGCCGGTAGCCCAGCACGAAGCCGGCCGTGAGCCGCCCGCCGGAGAGGACGTCGATGTGCGCGAGGGTCTCGGCGAGCCACGCCGGGTGGTAGACCGGGGCGATCAGTCCCGCCGTCGCCAGTCCGATGCGGTCGGTGTGGGCGGCCAGCCAGGTGAGCGAGGTGAGCGCCTCGTGGTAGCCGGGGCGGTGCAGGTGGCGCTCGCCGAGCACCACCCAGTCGAAGCCCGCCTCCTCGGCGAGCCGGGCCTGTTCGACGGCGTCGGCGAGTAGGGGCCGGTCGGAGTCGTCGGCGTAGAGGTTCACGTACAGGCCGAGTCGCATGGATGGGCGCCCTTCTCTTTACGGTCCAGGCCGAAAAGGCTAGCGTGCGAGGGGCAGTTGAGGAAGAGCGGAGAGGGATGGGCGCATGACACAGGAACTCATCAGCCGGTTGCGGGGCACGACCCTGCCCGCGGTGCTCACTCCCATGCGCGCGGACGGCACCGTCGACTACGACGCCCTGGACGCCTACGCCGCCGCCGTCGCGGCCAAACCCATCGGCGGCCTGGCGGTTTGGGCGCACACCGGCCGCGGCCTGTACCTGAGCGAGTCCGACCGGGCGGCGGTGCTACGGGCCTGGCGGGCGTCGACCACCCGCCCGGTGATCGCCGGGGTCGGGGTGCCGCGGGACGTCCGGCTGACCGCCGTATCGGCCGAGGCCGCGATCGAGGAGTCGGTGGAGGCGACGCTGCGGATGGCGGTGGCCGCGGCGGCGCTCGGCGCGGACGCGGTGATGGCGTATCCGCTCGCCGCCTTCGCCACCCTCGCGGACGGCCACGAGCGCGCGGTCGCCCTGCACGAGCGGATCGCCGCGGAGAGCGGGCTGCCGGTGCTCGGCTTCTACCTGCACGGCGAGGCCGGCGGGTACGCGTACCCGCCGGACCTCATCCGCGACCTGCTGACCCTCCCGACCGCCCTCGGCGTCAAACTCGCTACCCTGGACCGGGCGATGGCCTGCCAGGACGCGATCCGCGCGGCGGAGCCGACCGGACGGCTGGTGGTGACCGGCGAAGACCGGATGTTCGGCCCCTCCCTGATGTGGGGCGCCGACACGGCGCTGGTCGGGATCGCGGCGGCACAGGTCGAGCTGACGACGGCCGTTCTGGACGCGTGGACGGCGCGCGACGAGACCGCCTTCGTCCGGGCCTCAGCCCGCCTGGACCGCTTCGCCGAGGCCACCTTCTACGCCCCCATCGAGGGCTACGTGCAGCGGATGCTGTGGGCCGCGGTCTGGGAGGGCCTGATCCCGGAGCCGGCGGCGTGCGACCCGTACGGTCCGGCCATGGCGCCCGGCGAGCGGGAGCGGGTCGTGGACGTACTGGAGGCGCTGGCGAAGGAGCGCTAACCGCCCTCAGTCCAGGCAGAACTCATTGCCCTCCGGGTCGGTCATGACGATGTGGCCTCCGCCCAGCGGCGGCTCCGGTTCGAAGCGCTGGACGCGCTTCGCGCCCAATGCGACCAGGCGGTCGCACGCCGCCTCCAGGGCCGCCATCCGCTCGTCGCCCTGCAGGCCGGGTGCCGCGCGGACGTCCAGGTGGACGCGGTTCTTCGCGACCTTGTCCTCCGGGACCTGCTGGAAGAAGACGCGCGGGCCCTGGCCGTCCGGGTCCTCGATCGCCGAGCGCGTGTTGCGCTGGTCCTCCGGTACGCCCATGCGCGCGAGGAAGTCGTCCCACGCCGCCAGCGGGTCCGCGCCCTCGGGCACCTCCACGCCGGGCGGAGCCGGGTGGACGTAGCCGAGGGCGTCGCGCCAGAAGGTCGACAGGGCCGCCGGGTCGTGGGCGTCGAAGGTGATCTGGATGTGGCGGCTCATCGGGGGCTCCGTTCGTGGTGGGTAACGGCTATGGGGGCAGCCTGACACCCAATGCGGACAGCGGCAGTCCTAATTAACCCGCCGCCATGCCGTCGAGCCCGAACAGCTCCGCCGCGTTCCCCCACAGCACCCGCTCCAGCTCCGCCGCCGTGAAGCCCGCGTCCCGGACCACCCCCAGCGCCACGCACGGATCCACCAGCGTCGAGTCCGTACCGAACAGCAGCCGCTCCACCGGAACCCCCGCCTCCCGCGCGTACGCCACCCGCCCCGCGTCCGCGACCGTCCGGCAGTGCTCCAGATACAGCCGGTCGCACGCCGCCGCCGCATGCGCCGCCTCCTGCCAGGCATCGCCGCCCGCGTGACCGACGATCACCCGCAGCCGCGGCAGGTCCGCCAGCAGCCCCGGCAGCAGCGCGACATCCGTGCCCCACGTGTGCAGCAGCAGCGGCACCCCCGCCTCATCGAGCATCGCGAAGGCCTCCCGCATCTGCGGCGAGCCGATCGCCCGCCCCGGATACGTCGTATGGATCTTCGCCCCGACGAACCGCCCCGTATCCAGGCAGCGCCGCAGATCCGCCGCGCTCTCCTCGATCCGGTTGGGGTTGACCACCGCATAGCCCCGCAGCCGCGGCTCGGCGGCCAGCACCTCGCCGAGCGCCGCGTTGCCGCCCACCGCGTCGTACGTGACCGCCTCCGACGCCGACACGATCTGCAGGTCGATCCCGTAGCGGTCCATCAGCCGCACATTGAGCCCGGCCCCCGCCACGTCCATGTGGAACGGCCACGGCCCCCAGTGCGCATGCACATCGATGATCGGCATCAGGCAAGCAACTCCTCGGCATTGCCGCCCGCGATCGCCGCCCGGTCGGCTGCGGAGATACGGGCGTAGCGCAGCCGCAGCGTCTGCGGCGAGATGTCCATGAAGGGCGTACGGGATCCGAAGACCAGATGCCGCGCGCCCACGCTCTCCACCACCCGCTCCACCGAATCCGGCGCCGACAGCATCCGCGTCGTCGCCCGGAACCCCGGCTCCCGGCGGGCCAGCAGCAGGAAGTCCGCGAGGAAATACGCGTGCAGGTCGAGGAAGACCACCTGCGCGCCGCGGTCCGTCAGCGCCGGGCCGTAGCGGCGCGGGTCGCCGTCGTGCAGCAGGACCAGGCCGCGGGCGAGGGCCTCGCCGACGACGTGCCGGTAGCCGGGGGAGTACGGGTCCGGGCTGCCCTGCTCCGCCGTGAACAGCCGCAGGAAGCGGACCCCCGCGGCCGCGAGCGCGTCGAGCTGCGGCTCCGCGGCGAGGGCGTCGCGGAGGTCTACGGTGCCTACGGGCAACAGGTCTTGGCAGTCGGCGAAGTCCTTGAGCGTCTGCGCGTTGCCCGCGGCCGAGTCGAAGAGGGCGCCGCGAGTCGAGAGCGCGAGGCCACG
This sequence comes from Streptomyces boninensis, assembly GCF_048572725.1. Classification (NCBI taxonomy): domain Bacteria; kingdom Bacillati; phylum Actinomycetota; class Actinomycetes; order Kitasatosporales; family Streptomycetaceae; genus Streptomyces; species Streptomyces boninensis. The sequence continues at coordinate 970,604 of NZ_CP183837.1, read as the reverse complement.
CTCGACGGGGGAGCCGGCGAGGCGGGCGCGGACGGCGGCCAGGTCCAGGTCGTACGGGTGCCGGGGCCACGGGCCGTACAGCACGTCGACGTCGAGGCGGACGCGCTCGGCGGGGCTCGGCCGCAGCCATTCGTACGCGGTCATGCGGCGTGCACCCGGCGGATGGCCTCGGCGATGTCGGCTACGTCGGCGGGGGAGTAGGCCTCGTTCCAGGGGAGGGCGAGGAGCGTGCGGTCGATCAGCCGCTCCGCCTGCGGGCACAGCCCGGCCGGGTAGCCGGCGAAGACCGGGTTCGCGTAGAGCGGTCGCTCCAGATAGCCGGGCATGGCCGGGATGCCCTCGGCGGCCAGGCCCTTCGCCCAGCGGGCGTTGTCGTCGACCAGGAGCGGGAAGAGCCACCACGCGTGGCCGCTACGCCGCGGGGGCAGGCCCACGCCGGGCAGGCCGTCGAGCGCGGTGGCGAGCTGGTCCGCGCGCTCGCGCCGGGCCCGTACCACCTCCGCCACCTTGCCCAGCTGGGCCCGCGCCACGGCGGCGGCGAGCTCGGTGATCCGGTAGTTGAGGCCGGGCTCGCGGTGGATGCGGCCCTCGGTGCGGTCCCAGCCCTTGTCGGCGAAGAGGCGCATGCGGCGGGCGAGTTCGGGGTCGTCGGTGATCGCGAGGCCGCCGTCGCCGGCGGTGATGTGCTTGTACTGCTGAAGGGAGAAGCAGGCGATGTGGCCGGTGGTGCCGAGGAGGCGGCCGTGCCCATCCCCGCCTGTGTGCTCGCCCAGCCACGCCTGCGCGCAGTCCTCGATGAGCAGCAGGTCGTGGGCGTCGCAGATGCGGCGCAGTCGTTGCGTGTCCGCGGCGCCGCCGAAGAGGTGTACGGCGATGATGGCGCGGGTGCGCGGGGTGATGGCGGCCTCGACGGCGTCCGGGTCCAGGTTGCCGTCCTCGGGGCGGACGTCGGCGAAGACCACCCGGCCGCCCTGGGCCAGCACCGGGCCGACCGTGCCGAAGTCCGAGATGGGCGTGGTGATGACCTCGTCGCCGGGGCCGATCCTGGCCGCCGCGACGGCCAGATGCAGTGCGGCGGTCCCGGAGCTGCACGCCACCGCCGCGGCGCGCCCGTACAGCCGCGCCATCTCGTCCTCGAGCGCCCGCCCCTCGCCGCCGAACGTGCTGCACAGGACGCCGGAGTCGAGCACCCTGAGCACGGCCGCGCGCTCCTCGGCGCCGATCGTCCGGCCCCCCGGATCGAGCACCGTGGGAAGGGGCGTGTCCCGTACGGGCATGGCGGCGGGTCCTCTCGACGACGCGGCGCGATTATGGCCTGGGCCGAAAAGTAAGCGGCGTGATTGCGGACCGTCAAGACGTGGGCCGGATGCCTTTAGCGCGCTCGTGGCCCAAACCCCGCCGCATCACGGGGAGATGACCTTTCGACTCCTTGTCACCGCACGTTCCTCCAGTTACGGTCTAGGCCGTAACTGGGTCATCAGGCCGGGCGTGAAGCCGCAGGCCGCAGTGTCAGGAGCCGCGCTTGAGAATCGCCTCGGTCCGTACGCGCGTCGTTTCGGCGCCGTATCTTCGCCCCTTCGTCATCAGCAGCGGCACCAGCCCGCAACTCGTCAGCCTCGTCGTGGAGGTGGAGAACGCGGACGGCCTCTCGGGTTACGGCGAGGCGTCGCCGATGACCGCGTTCACCGGCGACACGATGGCCGGGCTGCGGGCGGCGATCGACGACCATCTGGCCCCCGCGCTGACCGGCCTCGACCCCCGCGACCTGGCGGGCGCGCACGCGCGGATGGACGCGGCGATACGCGGCCAGCACCTGGCCAAGTCCGCGCTGGACATGGCGCTCCACGACCTGGCGGGCCGCAGCACCGGCTGGCCGGTGCACCTGCTGCTCGGCGGCCGGGTGCGGGAGAGCGTGCCGACCGCGTGGGTGGTGGGCCTCGGGACGCTGGACGAGATGGCGGCGGAGGCCGTCGAGTACGCGGCGAAGGGCTTCACGCACATCAAGGTGAAGGGCGGCGTGGACCCGGCGCTCGATGTGGAGTTGGTACGTGCCGTACGCGACGGCCTGCCGGCCGGCGTGGAGCTGTCGATGGACGCGAACGAGGGCTACGCCCCGTCCACGGCCGCCCGTACGCTGCGCTCGCTGGCGGACGCGGGCCTGGACCTGATTGAGCAGCCGCTGCCGCACTGGGACGTGGCCGGTCTGGCCGCGCTGCGCGGGCAGACCGGGGTGCGGGTGATGGCGGACGAGAGCATGCAGTCGCCGCATGACGCGCTCGACCTCATCCGCCGGGGCGCGGTCGACGTACTCAACATCAAGATCCTCAAGGTGGGCGGCCTCTACCGGGCCCGCCAGATCGCGGCCCTGGCGGAGGCGGCGGGCCTGGCCTTGAAGATCGGCACGATGCCGGAGCTGGGCGTGGCCACACTGGCCGCCGTGCACCTGGCGGCGGCGCTGCCGCATGCGACGGTGCCGGCGGACCTGGTGGGCCCGCTGCTGGTGGACCAGGAGCCGCTGGCGCCGACGGCGTTCGCCGCGGCGGACGGCGGGTGGGTGAAGGTGCCGACGGGGGCGGGGCTGGGGCACGAGCTGGGGTAGGGCGCGAGGCCGACTAATCGTTGTGCACGACGAAGTCGGCGTGATCGGCCGGGCGAGCCGCAGCGAAGTACAGCTGCTGGGCGGGGAGGTAACGCTCCCGCCATCGCCGCTCCACCGCGGCCGGAGCCGACACCCCACCCTCCCGGATCACGGCACGCTCCACGGTCTTCTCCAGCGCGGTCGACACGAAGACGCTCAGGTCCCACCGGTCGATCAGCTCCGGGCGCAGCAGGAAGACGCCGTCGAAGACCAGCACGGCGTCGGTGGGCGCCGTCGTGACCGGTGGGGACAGCACCGTATCCGTGGTGCGGTCGTAGACCGTGCGCTGGATGCGGCGGTCTCCGCCCGGACCGAGCGGATCGAGGAGCGCCCGCTTCAGCGACACGGTGTCGTGGGTGTCGAAGTAGCAGCCCTCGGCCGAGTACTCGCCGCGCCGGTAGCGCCGTGCCCGGGGGAAGAGGAAGTCGTCGACCGTCGCGCGGATGACATCGCGGCCCTGTGCGCGCAGGACGACGGCGAGCTGGTCGGCGAGGGTGGTCTTGCCGGCGGCGGGCGGTCCGTCGATGGCGACGCGCGTCGGGTGGGTGGCGGTGACGGACCGGACGGCCTCGGCCAGGTGGCCGAGGACCTCTTCGCGGGTGCCTGGGTCCATGTCCTGCCGTCCCCTACAACTGCACCCGGTACACCGTCCGCGGCCGGCCCACCGGCTCCGACCGGGTGCTCCCCACCGGCACCGCCACGCCCGCTCGCTCCAGGCGCTTCAGGATCCGGCGTGCGGTGCGCTGTTGTACGGACAGGTGGTCGGCGACCGCCTGGGCCGTGACGTCGTCCCCGGGGCCGTTCTCGATCAGCTCCCGCAGCCGGCCGAGTGTCTGGGCGTTCAGGCCGACCCGGCGGGCGAGCGTGGCCAGGCTCTCCGGACCCGACGCCGGGCGGTCGCCCGCCGCGCCGTCCTCCGTCTCGATGACGATGTCGACGTCGTCCTGCATCGACACCACCCCGGCCACCGCGCCCACCGACCGTGCCCGGTTCACCGCGCGCCGCGCGAGCGACTCCGCCTCCGCGGCCGTACGCCCGAGTCCGAAGCCGACGTGCACCGTGTCGTGCCGCCCCGCCAGCGCGTCCAGCAGCGGCAGCCGCGTGAAGTGCTCGCTCGCGTTCTCCAGCACGCCGCGCGTGGTCACCACCAGCCGCTGCCCGTCCGGGAGGTCCGCCAGGCTGCCGCCCAGGACCGCGAGGTCCGCAGCCAGTTCGGCGTCCGCCGCCGGGATGTCGACGATGCCCAGCGCCACCTGCGCGTCCCCGCTGTGCGCCGCCGACGCCGCGAGCACCAGCGCCTGCAGCGTGGCGCGGATCGAGTGCCGGGACGGGGCGAGGCGGACCGTGTGCATCTCGCTGTCCAGGGTGTGGAAGGCCGAGCCGAGGCACGTCACCGCCACCTGCGTGCGCTTCTTCTCGCGCGCCGACCGGTGGAAGTCGACCAGATCCTGTCCCGTCAGCCCGGCCCGGTACGGCAGCACATGCACATGCTCCGTCGGCAGCTTGGCCTCCGTGAGCGTCTCCATCACCTCGGAGCGCAGCAGCGTGTCGATCGAGATGCGGGACACGTCGTGGCCGAGCCGCAGCAGCTCCACCAGGGCGCGCAGCAAGGTGGCGCCGCTGTACGGGACGTACATCGCGGGCCGTTCCAGCAGCCCCTCCGCCGCGGCGAGGGTGTGTGGCACCACGCCCGTGAACAGCAGGGCATCCGCGTCGCCGCGAGCCTTGCGCACGACCTCGATGGCCTCGTCCTCGTGCCGGTACGGCCACGGCACCAGCCGCTCCGTGCCGGCGGCTCCGACGGCCAGGACCTTCTGCACCAGGTCCTCGGGACCGATGACCCCCACCGTGAGCACGCTCACCCCTTGATCCCCGACATGACGACGCCTTCCTGAACGTACCGCTGTCCGACCAGATAGGCGAAAAAGATGGGCACCAGCGCGACCACGGATCCGGCCAACAGCTGGTTCAACGGCACCTGTTGCTGGTTGAGCGAGGCGATGCCGGTGGTCAGCGTACGCATGTCCGTGCTCTGTGCGATGACCAGCGGCCACAGGAAGTCGTTCCAGTGCCACAGGAAGACGAAGATCCCGAGCGTGGCCAGGATGGGTTTCGTCAGCGGCAGCACGATCGACACGTACACCCGCCACTCCGAGCAGCCGTCAAGCCGCGCCGCCTCGAAGAGCTCGTCCGGCAGCGCCTGGATGAACTGCCGCATCAGGAAGACCGCCTGGGCGTTCGCGAGGGTCGGGACGATCAGCCCCCAGTACGTGTCCACGCCGCCGGCCTCGGCGATCAGGATGAAGGTGGGTACGAGGGTGACGTGGTACGGCACCATCACCATCGCGATGAAGGACCAGAAGAGCGGCTCCTTGCCGGGGAAGCGCTTCTTGGCGAAGGCATAGCCCGCCATCGAGGCCAGCAGCAGCACCAGGACCACGGAGACGACCGAGTACACGGCCGTGTTCAGCGTCCAGCGCAGGATGTCCTGCGCGCCGAGGATGCCTGAGTACGCGCCGCCGTCGAGGTCCCAGGGGGTGAGGCTGCCGGGGAAGCTGATCGCCTCGGCCGGCTTCAGGGACAGCACGACCATCGCGTAGAACGGGAAGACGGCCACCAGCGAGCCGATGGTGAGCAGCACGCCGCGGCCGGTCCTGCGCAGCGCGCTGCCGCGCCGGGCCCGGCGGCGGGCGGCGTCGGCGGAGCCGTCGACCGCCGGGCCGGCCGGCCGGGGGCGGGAGGCGGTGGTCACGGTCATTTGTCCCTCCCCAGGAGCAGCCGCTGGATGAGCGCCACCACCAGCGTCATGATGAACAGCGCGACGCCGATGGCGCCGGCGTAGCCGAGGTCGAAGTACTTGAACCCCTGCTCGTAGAGGTTGAAGACGAGGGTGAAGCTGGCGTGGGCGGGACCGCCGCCGGTCATCGTGTAAATGGCGTCGAAGGCCTGGAAGGACATCGTCGTCTCGATCACGGCGAGGAAGAACAGCGCCGGACGCAGCTGCGGGAGCACGACGTGGCGGAAGCGCTGCCAGGCGCCGGCGCCGTCGATGCTCGCCGCCTCCTCCAGCTCGCGCGGCACGTTCTGCAGCGCGGCGAGCAGGATCAGCATGCCGTAGCCGAACCGCGACCAGACCCCGACCAGCGCCAGCGCCGGGATGACCATGGTGGAGCTCTCCAGCCAGGGCGTGCCGCCGAGGCCGACCCAGCCGAGCATGGTGGTCCACGGGCCCTCGGCGGAGAACAGCCAGCGGAAGATCGCGCCGGCCAGCACCAGGCTGGTGATCACCGGCAGGAAGAAGACGGACCGGAAGAACCGCACGCCGCGGAAGGCGCGCCGGGTCAGCAGCGCCATGCCGAGCGCGGCCCCGACGGTGACCGGCACCACGATCAGCGAGTAGATCAGGGTGACCTTGAGCGCCGACCAGAACACCGGGTCTTCCCACAGGCGCCGGAAGTTGTCGAGGCCCTTCCACTCGGCGGTGCCGCCGATGCTGTAGTCGAAGAACCCGAGCACCGTGCCCGCCACCGCGGGCCCGAAGCGGAAGACGAGGAAGAGCAGGAAGCACGGCAGCACGAACAGCAGGCCCGCCCGGGCGTCGCGGCGGGCGAGCACGGACCGGCGCCGGCGGGGCGGCGCCGATCCGTGCTTGCGTGCGATGAGCTGGGTGGCCATCAGCCGGTGATCCCCTTTGCGGCCTTCTCCGCGTCCTCGAGGGCCTGCTCCGGCGACTTCTTGCCGGTGAGCGCCGCCTGGAGCTCCGGGGCGAGCACGCCCATCACGTCGCGGGCCTTCTCGTAGAGCGGGCCGACGTCGACCTTGTCGAGGGTCTTCTCCATCGCGCCGCTCACCGGGTCGTCGGCGTAGAGGTCGTTGCCGTCGAGCGGGGAGTAGAACTGGGACTTCTTGTCGTACTCATCCATGATCTTCTTCGACGTGACGAAGTTGATCCACTTCGCGGCCGCGTCCTTGTTCTGGGCCTTCTTGAACATCGACAGCGCGCCGACGGTGCCGTACGTGACCTGCTGGTCATCCTTCAGCGGGCCGACGACGTGGATGTTCTCCTTGCCCCAGAACTTCTCCACCTCGATCGGCTGGTGCTGCCAGGTGCAGGCGACCTTGTTACGGCCGATCTTCGTCTGCTCGATGTTGAGATTGGCCTTGGTCAGCGCCGACTTCTCGGTGTAGCCCTTGTCGGCGAGCGTGCGCAGGAACTTCAGGGCCTTTACGCCCTGCGGGCTGTTGAACGCGACCGACTTGCCGTCCTCGCTGAACACATCGCCGCCCGCCTGCCACAGCAGCGGGTAGTAGGTCATGTTCAGGGTGGCGGTGGCGTCGCCGTTGTACGTGGTGATGTCGTAGCCCTTGGCCTTGAACTTCGGGGCCAGCTTCAGCATCTCGTCCCAGGTGGTGGGGTAGTCCTTCTCGCCCACCGCGTCGAAGACCTTCTTGTTGCAGATCAGCGGGTTGCTGCTCATCAGCAGCGGGGCGCCCATGAGCTGGTCGTCGACGGTGGTCGCCTTGAGGGCGGCGGGGCGGTAGGCCTTCTTGGCCTCGGGGGAGATGTGGTCGTCGTACGGCTCGATGTTCGGCGCGTACTTGGGGAGCTGGTCGGGGATCAGATAGCCGACGTCGGGGCCCTTGCCGCCCGCCATCGCGGTGGTGAGCTTCTCGTCGCGGTTGGCCCAGGGGAAGATCTCGACCTTGACGTCGATCTTGGGGTTCTTCTTCTCGAACTCCTTCTCCGCGGCGTCCCAGAACGCCTGGTGCTGCTTCTCGTCGACGATCACCGGATACGTCCACATGGTCACCGTGGACTTGCCCCCGGCTCCTCCGGAGCCGCCACAGCCGGCCAGCAGGGTGCCCGCAACCGCCAGCGCACCCGCGGCTATCACCTCTCTGCGCCTCATGTCCCTCCACCGTCGCTATTTCGGCCTGGACCTTAACTGGCAGGAGTGTGCTGCTGGTCCGTAACTACTGTCAATGCCTAGGTTCTGTTCAGGGCCGGAATGCCGTTGCCGCCACTGGTAACTGACGGTGCGTCAGATAAGCTGCTGTCATGTTTCTCTCGCTCGGGCTCCCCACCCACCTGGTCGACGCCGGCGCCGATCTGATCAGCGCCGAGGCGGTCATGGAGATGGCCCGCGCCGCCGAAGCGGCCGGGTTCGACGCGGTGTTCGTCACCGACCACCCCTTTCCCGACGACGCGTGGCTGGCCCGCGGCGGGCACCACACCGTGGACCCGCTGGTGACGCTGTCGTTCGCGGCCGCGGCGACGGCCACGCTGCGGCTGCACACCAATCTGTTCGTGCCCGCGTACCGCAATCCGTTCGCTGCCGCGAAGATGGCTTCTTCGCTGGATGCGCTCTCTGGCGGCCGCGTCATCCTCGGCGTGGGCGCGGGATATCTGGAGGGCGAGTTCGCCGCCCTGGGCGCGGAGTTCACCCATCGCAATGACCGCCTCGACGAGGCGCTGCGCGCCATGCGCGCCGCCTGGACCGGCGAGTCCGTGGTCTTCGAGGGGACCGGATACGCCGCGGCGGGGAATACGATGCTGCCGCGGCCCGCCCAGTCCCGTATCCCCGTCTGGATCGGCGGCAACAGCAAGCGCGCGATCCGTCGCGTGGTCGACCTCGGCGACGGCTGGCTGCCGATGCCCGCACCCGCAAAGGCTTCCGGGACGCTCAGGACCCCCGGCATCGAGAGCCTGGACGACCTCCGCGCCCGGCTCGGCTATCTCCGCGAGTACGCCGCGTCAGCGGGCCGTACGGACCCGATCGATGTCACCTTCATGCCGCGCAGCCTGAACATGTTCTCCGGCGCGGACATCGACGCCGATGCCGTAGTGGAGGACCTGACCGAGCAGTCCGCGGCCGGCGTCACCGGCGTCACCCTCACGCTCCCCGCCCGCACCCGCGCCGGACTCCTGGAGCAGACCGCGCTCTTCGGCGAGCGGGTCATCCCGCGCCTGAAGCCTCTGAAGTAGCAGCGCGGGCCGGCGGCAGCCGCCGACCCGCGCCATCCGCTAACTGTCAGCCGACCGCACACAGTGGAAGATGCCCCAGGTCAGATGCTCCCTGCGGCCTCCCTCCACCCAGTGTCCGAGGCCCTTCTTCATCTGCGCCAGATAGTCCGAGCTGACCTTCCGCCCCAGACCATCGGCCTCCTGCCGCTCCGTCTCCTCCAGCACCCGCCCGTAATGCGTCACCAGCTGCTCGCGGTGCTCCTCGAAGCCGGCGCCCACGAGCGTGAAGCCCAGGTCCGGCAGCTTGCCGAGGTAATAGCCGGGTGAGCCCATATCGTCGAGGTGGATGCGGTCGAGGATCGGCTGCAGGACGCCCGGCGGGCAGTCGTCCGTCGCCATCGGGTCGGTGAAGACCAGGCTGCCGCCCGGGCGCAGCACCCGCGCCGCCTCCCGCAGCACCTGTTCGCGGTCGCCGCTGTGCAGGAAGGCGTCCTGCGACCAGACGACGTCGACGCTGCCGTCCGGGTACGGGATCTCCTCGAAGGCGCCGTCCACCACTTCGATCCGATCCGTCAGGCCGCGGGCGGAGTTGAGCTCGCGGTGCCGCTGGTTCTCCACCTCGCTGAGGTTCAACGCCCGCACCTGGCAGCCGTACGTGCCCGCCAGATGCCGCGCCGCGCCGCCGAAGCCCGCGCCGAGGTCGAGGACGACGCTGTCCTCGCCGAGCTTCAGCCGGGCCGCCATCCGCTCCACGGTGCGCCGGCTGGCGGCGGCGATGGGCTCGCCCGGCTCCTCGTAGATGCCGATGTGGATGTCCTCGCCGCCCCATACGGTGGCGTAGAACGTGTCGGCGTCGGGGGAGTTGTAGTAGCTGCGCGCGGTGCCGGTGGGGCCCGCCAGGTGCACGGGCTGGTCGGCTTCCATCCGGTACTCCTTCTCGGCGACGTGGACGAAGAAGTCCGGCTGGTCGTCCCGGTAGGTGTGCTGGAAGTCGCCGTACGTGTCGACCCGCTGGAAGCCCACCTCGCGCATCAGCCGGCGGGTGTAGTCCTTGCGCAGCGGATACATGTTGAGGTGGTAGACCGACTCGTCCGGGAAGCGGTAGCGCATCCGGCACAGGCCGTCGTCCACGTACTCGGGCTCCACGGCGACGTCTTCGCCGCAGTAGTAGAACGTGTGCTTGCTGCTGTAGCCGCGGTCCAGGATCGCGTCGTAGTTGCGCTGGTCGAGGATCAGGACGCCGTCGTGCTTGAGCATCGCATAGAACTCGGCGAGCGCCTTGCGCCGGTCGCGTTCGTCGAAGAGGTGCGTGAACGAGTTGCCGAGGCAGACGATCGCGTCGTACTCGCCGTGCACATCCCGGTTGAGCCAGCGCCAGTCCGCCTGCACGACGCGCAGGATGTGGCCGCCGTTGTCGCGGCCGTTGTCGAAGGCCTGGGACAGCATGGCCGCGCTGCCGTCGGCGCTGACGGTCTCGAAGCCGGCGTTGAGCAACTGCACCGAGTGGTACCCGGTGCCGGTCGCGACGTCCAGCACGCTGCGGACGCCGCGCTTGCGGAGCAGGTCTATGAAGAAATTGCCCTCGCTTTCCGCTCGTTTCTCCCAGTCGATCAGGGAGTCCCACTTCTCCACGAAGCTCGGTATGTACTCGTGTGCGTAGTGTCCGGTCTCCCTGACTTCCTCGGGGTTGCCCCCGAAACCCTGAGCTGTCTGCGCTGTTTGCGCTGTGATGACGAGCCTCCGATCCACCGGTGTCAGTTGGCCCATGACTGTCCGAAGGGGCGGGAGTTATGCGTGAAATCTCGTATACAAGTAGTACTGCACGCGATCTTGACGTGGTCATGTCCCCGTGGATACGGTCCGCGACAGGCTCAGAAAGAAAACGCTTACTGGACGTTCGCCACCCCTCCTGGGACAGAGGAGAGTACGGATGCCGAATCACCCAACAGCCCTGGCCGCGGGCCTGACGCTGCTGGTCACCGCCCTGCTCGCGGGCCCGGTCCAGGCGGATGACGGCGCCGGCCCGCAGCGCGTGCTGCCCGGGCTGCGGAAGAACCTCGTCGCCCACTACGACTTCGGGCACCCCGTGCCCGGATCCCCCGCGGAGGAGCAGGACCGGGGCCGGTCCGGTACGGACATCCAGCTGATCGGCGGCGGCCCCGCGATGCGCGTACCCGACGCCGCCTTCCCGGGTGCGGGACCCGCCCTGCAGGCCGCCCAGATCAACCCCGGCACCGCCGGGAACGACGACTGGAAGGCGGGCCTCTACGCGGCCGCCGGCGTGCCCACCCTGCACGCCTTCAACGGCGCCAAGGGCGCCACGGTCATGGGCTGGTTCAAGATGACCGGCGACAACCCCGCCCCGGACTCCAACACCCCCGACCCCGACGACCGCTACGGCGCCATCGGCCTCATCGGCGTACTCGCCGGCAACTCCGACGGCCACGGCGTCCGCGCCCTGCTGGAGCTGATCGAGGTCAAGGGTGAACTCCGCGTCGTCGCCCTCGGCCGCCGCCTGGACGACGGCGCCTCGCAGACCTTCGCCGCCTCGGCCGACTGGCGCAGCGTGCTGCCGCAGGGCGAATGGGTCCACCTGGCCGCGACCTTCGACTACGACGACGGCTCGATGGCGCTGTTCCGTAACGGCAAGCGCCTGGACGGCTTCTACGCGGTGGACGGCGACCCCTGGGGAGTCGAAGGACCCGGCGAGCACCGCGCCTCGCCCACCGACCCCGCCGGTATCAAGATCGGCGGCAGCTTCCCGCAGAACAACCGCGAGCGGAATCCCTGCAACTGCCGGATGGACAGCCTCATGTTCCTCGACCGCGCCGTGTCGGCCGCCGAGGTGCGGCAGCAGCACCGGATGATGACCTCGACGCGGCCCTGAGCACCGGCAGCACCTGAGCAGCACCGCACCTGAGCAGCACCGCACCTGAGCAGCACCGCACCTGAGCAGCGCCCATGACGGGGACCACCCCACCCCGTCACAGCCCTCGATGAACGGAGTGCCTCCGTGCCCTCACGCCCAGGCGGGAGACTGCGGTCCCTCGTCCTCGCGCTCACCCTTGCCCTGTCCGCCGCCCTCCTGACCGCCGCGCCCACCCGGGCCGCGGCCGCCGCCGACCCGCTCCTCCCGAAGCCCGTCCAGTCCGGCATCGGCCTGGAGGTGGAGGAGTACGCCCAGTTCCCCAAGTCCGAGCCGACACCCCCGCCGACCGACCCGCGGCTGATGCGGCACGCCCGTATCAACGCCCTCGACGAGCTCCCCGACGGCTCGGGCCGGCTCGCCGTGCCCGACCTGAACGGCAAGCTCTACCTGGTCAAGGGCGGCAAGCCGCAGACCTACCTCGACGTCGGCGAGACCTTCGCCCCGGCGTTCTTCTCGGGCCGCGGCCTCGGCCAGGGCTTCGGCTATGCGGCCTTCCACCCGGACTTCAAGCGGAACGGCATCTTCTACACGGTGCACACCGAGCTAGCCTCGAAGTCCGGCAAGCAGCCCGACCTGACGCCGCAGCAGCCGAGCGCCGAATACCAGGGCATCATCACGGAGTGGACCGCCAAGAACCCCGCCGCCGGCACCTTCGACGGCACCCGCCGCGAGGTGCTCCGCATCGGCTTCAACGGCCAGATCCACGGCATCCAGCAAATCGGCTTCAATCCGACCGCCGAGCCCGGCACCCGCGACTACGGCAAGCTCTACGCCGCGGTCGGCGACGGCGGCATCGGCTACAAGAACACCGACCCGCAGAACCTCGCGATCCCGCAGGGCAAGATCCTGCGCCTCGACCCGCGCGGCAACAACAGCGACAACGGCAAGTACGGCATCCCCGCGGACAATCCCTTCGTGGGCAAGCCGGGCGCGATCGGCGAGATCTTCGCGTACGGGATGCGCGACCCGCACCGCTTCAGCTGGGACGCGGGCGGCAGCCACCGGATGTTCCTCGGGCACATCGGCCAGCACGCCGTGGAGTCCGTGTACGAGGTGCGCTCAGGCGACAACCTCGGCTGGAGCGAGCGCGAGGGCCCGTTCGTCTACGACAAGGCCCCGGCCGACCCCTGCGACACGTACAAGCCGCTGCCGGCCGACGACGACAAGTACGGCTACACGTACCCGGTCGCCGCCTACGACCACGACCCGCCGCCGGACTGGGACTGCAAGTCGGACATCGGCCGGGCGATCTCCGGCGGCTTCGTCTACCGCGGCGACAAGGCGAAGCAGCTGCGCGGCAAGTACCTCTTCGGCGACCTCGTCGACGGCCGCGTCTTCTACACCGAGGCCGACGAGATGGACCGCGACGCCGCACCGGAGAAGATGGCGCAGATCCACCAGCTGATGCTCTACGACAAGGCGTCCGGCAAGCGCGTCACCGCCCAGGACCTGGCCGGCGACAAGCGCGTCGACCTGCGCTTCGGCAGGGACGCGGCGGGTGAGCTGTACCTGATCGCCAAGGCGAACGGGAAGGTGTGGCGGGTCACCGGCACCCGCCAGTTCGCCTCCTGCCGCACCGGCGGCACCACGGTGACCGATGTGATGGGCGGCGACAAGTGGGCGCCGGTCACCCCGTCGAAGTGGCAGTTCCCCGGCGACGAGGCCATCCTCGCCGAGGCGGGCGCGGAGCGCCCTGGCCCGCGCCGCCCGTACGAATACGCGGTGCTGAACGCCGGGCCGCGCTTCGGGGCGATGACCTGGAAGGGGCAGGTGCGGCTCGATACGCCGGTGGATGTCTCCAACCGTGATGTGGTCGTGGTCTTCGGCTATCGCTCGGACACGGAGTTCTATTACGCCCACCTGTCGCAGGACAACACGATCCTGCCGCACAACGGCATCTTCAAGGTCAACAACGCCGACCGCGAGCGCATCGACCACCAGTGGACCGGCTACCACGGCGCGGATCCGGCGATCACCGACGCCGACTGGCACGACGTGGCGGTGAAGCACTGCGCGGCGACCGGGGAGATCGGGGTGTACGTGGACGGCGCGCGCGATCCGCTGATGACGGCGACCGACAAGACCTTCGGCTCCGGGCGGGTGGGCTTCGGCTCGTTCGACAACGTCGGCAGGCTGCGCGGCCTGTCCGTCACCGGTACGCCGGCGCAGAACTGACGGGTCGTCAGTCTTGTAAGTTGCGCCCGCCGCGGCTACGTTCCGCGACACCCCGGCCCGACCAGAGAGGTGGTCGCACATGACCGACATCAGCGCCGAAGCACGCATCGAGGCAGCCGCGGACAAGGTCTGGGCGAAGCTCACGGACTTCTCCGTGTACGGCGACTGGAGCGTCACTCACACCGGGTTCCCCAAGGGCGTGCCCGGCGACCTGAAGGAGGGCGACAGCTTTTCGGAAGGCATGAAGCTGATGGGCTTCCCGGCGGAAGCCGTGTGGACCGTCGAGGAGCTGGCGGAGGGCAGCACCATCGCGCTCGCCGGCAAGGGCCCCATGGGCGTCAAGATGACGACGCGCTACACGGTCACCCCCGACGGCGACGCCAGCACGGTCCGTATCGACGGGAGCTTCAGCGGCGGCGCGGTGGCCATGATGGCGGGCAAGCTGAAGGAGTCCGGGAACGCCGCGCTGAAGGAGTCGCTGGAGAAGCTGAACGGCCTGGTCGTCGGCTAGCTCTTAGGGCTCACGACAGCATCTTCCCCGGGTTCATGATCCCGTGCGGATCCAGGGCCTGCTTGACGGCCCGCTGCATGGCCATGACCTCGGGGGTGAGCTCCGCGGCAAGGCCATGGCGCTTCAGCAGCCCGACGCCGTGCTCGCCGGTGACCGTGCCGCCGAGCGCGATGGCGTCGGCGATGATGTCCGCGAAGGCCGCCTGCGCGGCGGCCTTCGCGGCCTCGTCTCCCGGCTGGGTGATGAGCAGCGGGTGCAGATTGCCGTCCCCGGCGTGGGCGACGCTGGCGATGAGGATGCCGTGCCGCTCGGCCGTCTTCTCGATCCGGCTGAGCATCTCGGGCACATGCGTCTTCGGCACGCAGACGTCCTCGGTCAGCACCGGTCCCAGCCGCTCCAGCGCCGGATAGGCGAGGCGCCGGGCGGCGAAGAGCGCGTCGGCCTCGTACGCGTCGGTGGACCGCTCGGCCCACGAGGCGCCCGCCCCGCGGAAGCACTCGACCATGCGCTCCGCCTGGGCGTCGCCCGTCTCGCCAGGCTCGTCGATACGGCCCAGGAGGACGACCTCCGCGTCCACCGACAGGCCCATGTTCTTCCAGTCGTCCACGGCGCGCAGGCAGTGCCGGTCGACCAGTTCCAGCGCTGAGGGCGTCAGCCCGGCGGCGGCGACGGCCCGTACGGCGGATCCGGCGTCCACGATCGAGCCGAAGTGGCCGGCGACGGTGATGGCGGCGGGCGGCTGCGGCCGCAGCCGGACCGTCACCTCGGTGACGATGCCGAGGGTGCCCTCCGAGCCGACGACGAGCCCGGCGAGATCCAGCCCCGCGACGCCCTTCGCGGTCCGGCGGCCGAGCCGCACGATCTCGCCGAGGCCGTTGACCATCTCGAGACCGAGGACGTAATCGCGCGTGACGCCGTATTTCACGCAGCAGACCCCGCCGGCGTTGGTGGCCACATTGCCGCCGATGGTCGACCACGGGGAGCTGGCGGGGTCGGGCGGATACCAGAGCCCGTGCTCGGCGGCCGCCGCGCGCAGATCGTCATTGACCACGCCGGGCTGGACGACGGCGAGCCGCTCCAGCGGGTTGATCTCGACGATCCGGTCCATGCGGTCGAGCGCCACCACCACCTGCCCGTCAGCGGCATTGGCGCCACCGGACAACCCGGTCCCGGCCCCACGCGCCACGACCGGCGTGCGATGCCGGACGCAGGCCCGTACGACATGCGCGACGTCCTCCGCCGACGCGGCCCGCACCACGGCCGCCGGCCGTCCGTACGCCGCCCACGCCGCCTGATCGCGGGCGTAGGCCTCGACGCTGTCCGGATCGGTGAGCACCCGATCCGCCGGGATGCGCGTGCGGATCTCCTGAACGGCTGACGGCTCCATGGGCTCCACGCTACGGGATGCCGGAGAGATCGAGATGAATCGTTCAATTTCTTTGCCGTGTCAGAGTCATTGACCCTCCACGTATTGGCAACTAGCTTCCGTGCCCATCCGATTGAAACCTTTTACTAGCGACGGCACGGATGGAGAACTCCATGCGCGACCGCACGATCTCCCGCAGGCGGATCCTTCAACTCGCCGCCGCGACCGGCTTCCTTCAGCTCCCGCTCCCCGCCACGGCCGTCGGCAGCTCCGGTGGGTATTCCGCGGACCGGTTCGCCCGCCCCGGCACCGGCAGCATGCCGATGGTCCTGTGGTTCTGGAACGGCACCGTCACCCGCGAACTCGTCGCCGAGGGCCTCGCCGATCTGCGCGCCAAAGGCATCACCGAGGTGCTCCTCTTCCCCTTCGACACCGGCGCGCTGAAGCCCGCGTTCTTCAGCGAGGAGTGGTTCGACATCATCGGGTACGCCCTGAGCGAGGCCGAGCGGCACGCCATGGCGATCTGGCTGTTCAACGACGACTTCTTCCCCAGCGGCCGGGCCGGCGGCTTCGTCGTGGGCGGCGGCACCGTCGGCGGCCGGACGTACAAGCCGCGCCCCGACCTGCGCGCGAAGTGCGTCGTACGCAGCACCATCGAGGCCGCGGGCGGCAGCACCGTCAAGCTCGACGCCCAGGCGCTGTCGGTCGCCGGCGGCCGGCTGATCGTGGACGCCATGGCCTACGACGGCGTGCGGGTGCTGAAGGCGGGCGGCGGCTGGGACACGTACCACGTCACCGCCAAGGTCCGTATCGACAAGGCCACGGCAGGGCTGATGTTCCGCTGCGCCGACGCGAAGAACGGATACCTGGCCGACCTGCGGACGGACGGCGGCGTCGACGTGTACCGGCAGCGGGACGGCGCCTTCACGCAACTGCTGCAGGGCAAGGCCAAGGACGGCTTCGACCCGCAGGCCGAGCACGAGGTGGCCGTGTCCGTGAGCGGCGACACGATCGGGCTGAAGCTGGACGGCGCCGAGCTGCCGCAGGTCAAGGACGGATCCTTCGCCACCGGCACCATCGGCGTACGGGCCACCGCCACCCAGCGCTCGTCCTGGTCCGCCCTGACCGTCACCGGCCAGGACGGCGCCGAGCTCTACGCCGCCGACTTCGACGATCCCGGCAGCCTCGACACCTTCCAGCGTCCCGGCGACCTCGACCTCGGAAAGCCCGTCGCCGCCGCGGCCCGGCCCGCGGGCGCGACCGGCGGCGGCACCATCGCCAAGATGATCGACCTGAGCGAGGCCGCCCAGGGCCCGGGGGAGTGGCAGGCGCCGGAAGGCAGCTGGCAGATCGACCTCTACAGCCCCAGGCTGCTGGCCGACGAGAGCGGCCCGTGGCGCAACTACCTCGATCTCCTCGATGAGGAGGCGGTGCGGCTGTTCCTGGACATCGTGCCGGGAGAGTATGTGCGCCGCTTCGGCAAGTCCGCGAGCGGGGTGCTGCAGGGCTTCGCGGACGACGAGCCTTTTCTCGCCTCCGCCGACGCCGCCTGGGGGCGGGTGCCCTGGTCGCCGACGCTCCCCGACGAGATCGCGAAGCTGGCCCCCGAGCCCGGACCCGGAGTGATCCTCTCCGCCGTGCACGACGACCTCGGCGACGACGGCCGGGCGTTGCGCGGCGCGTTCTGGAGGGCCGTCTCCAACCGCTACGCCGCCACGTATTACCGCAACCTCGGCGAGTGGACGGCCCGGCACGGCCTCGACGTGATCTCCAACCCGCTGTGGGACGAATTCGGCCCGGGGGAGCAGCTCAGGAGCAGCGGCAACCTCAATACCTCGCATCAGTGGGTGCAGATCCCGGGCACCGACCACATCTTCGACCACTACCAGCGGGGCTATCACCGCACCCTGCCGCGCTGGGCCGCCTCCGCTGCCCACCAGCGCGGCCTCGACCGCGCCTATCTGGAGGCGCTGGGCGGCGCCGGCTGGCAGGTCGCTCCGGGCTTCGCCCGCGAGGTGATCGGCGCGTTCGCCGTCCGCGGCATCAACAAGGTGCTGCTGCACGCCCGCTTCAGCGACTCCGGCAACGTTGTCTATCCGCCGCCGATGCAGCAGCAGAACCCGTGGTGGGACAAGTCCGCGCCGCTCAACCGCTGGATCGGCCGCGTCGTGGAGGCCACCCGGGCCACCGCCGCCGCCCGCACCGCGCTCGTCCAGCCGCAGCGCGCCGCCGAATGCCTCCAGGACAGCCCGGAGATGGCGGAACTCGACAAGGCGTTCATGGCCGCGGCCCACGCCCTGGAGGACGTCCAGGTCGACTTCGACTTCCTCGATGAGGGCGCGCTGGACGGCGACCCGGCGCTGATCGAGCACGGCCGCCCGGGCCGCACCGGGCTGCGGGTCGGTCAACAGGAGTACGCGATCGCCGTCCTGCCGCGCACGCCCGTGCTGTCCCTCGGGGCGGCGGAGACTCTCACCGAGTTCGTATCGCTGGGCGGCACCCTCGTGGCAGTCGGGGAGCTGCCGGAGCACGAGCCGACGGGCGCCGGCGACCGGCTGGCGAAGGCCCTCGACCGGCTCTTCGCCCACCCCCGCGCGCACCGGGCCGACGACCCGGCTGAGGCGGCCTCCGCGGTGGCCGGGGCCGGCGGCGCCGCGGCGACCCTGACTCCGGCCACCCCGGACGTACGGGTCCTGCGGCTGCGCAACGACGACGACCGGTCCTTCCTGGTCACCAACGAGCAGGGCAAGGCGGCCGAGTTCATGGCCGAGTTCCCCGCCCGCGGCGTCCCGGAGCTCTGGGACCCCGACACCGGCCGGGCCACCCCGGCGGGAGTGTGGCGCGGCACCGACACCGCCACCTCCGTGCGGCTGCGCCTGGAGGCCAGGGCCACGCTGCTCGTCGTGCTGAAGGACGCGGCCCGCGCACCCGCGCACGCGACCGAGGCGAATGCGCCGGTGGAGCAGGTCACCGCGGACGGCGGCACCGCGACCGCGACGGTACGGGTGGCGCGCCCGCAGACCGTCGAAGTCACCGCGGTCGACGGCGAGCGCGGCTACCGCGGCAGCCGCACCGTCGACGATCCGCTGACCCCCGTCGCGCTGGACGGCGACTGGAGCTTCCGCTTCGACCGCGACGGCGCCGGTACGGTCAGCCGCCCGCTCGGCTCCTGGACCGAGCTGGATGCCGGGCACTCGGGCTCGGGCACGTACGAGAAGCGCTTCAGCCTCGACGGCGGCGCGCTCGCCGACCGCCGCTGGCAGCTCGACCTGGGCGAGGTCCGCGAGGTCGCCGAGGTCACCCTCAACGGCCGGCAGCTGCCCGCGCGCCTCTGGGCGCCGTACCGCCTCGACATCACCGAGGCGCTGCGCGCCGGGGCGAACACGCTCTCCGTGCGCGTCACCAACACCGGCGCCAACGCCCACGGCGACGCCGTGCCGTCCGGACTGCTCGGCCCGGTACGGCTGCGGCCGGAGCGGCTGGTGCGGGTGCGGCTGACGGAGACGCGCGGGGGCTGAGCGCGCGACAGGGCCGGCCGCGAACCGCGGCCGGCCCTGTCCATCCCCCGGCTCCTACTCCTGGTTGATCTTGAAGGTGTCCGTCTTGTTCTCGATGTCCACGGCGTTGTCCGACAGGGTCAGCCCCTTGAAGGTGGCCTCACCGACCGCCGGGCCCTGACCCGGTTCCGGCATCGGGTTGGCCCAGATGCCGAAGCCGGACTTCTCGTCGAAGTCGTCACCCGACTTCTTCGCCCCGGAGATGGAGACATTCGTCAGGACGGTGTCCTCGACCGGGTTCTCCGGCTGGTCGCCCGTGTACTTCGTCTGGAACATGATGCCGCTGTACGTCGGGTCCTTGATGTCGACGTTGTCCACGCGGATCGCCCGGAAGGGCTTCGAGGCGGAGAACATCCAGATGCCGGGGAAGGTCTGCGCGCCCCAGAAGTGGCCGCCCGTCCGGTCGAGCGAGATGTCGGAGAAGTTCGTCTCCCCGGGGCCGAAGCCGTTCATCGGGTAGCCGAAGTCGAGCGACGAGATGGTGATGCCCGAGTAGACCAGCGTGTCGGCGATCTTCATATTGCGGAAGGTGTTGGTGTTGCCGCCGTACACCGCGAGCCCCGCCGCCCGCCAGGTGAGCTTGCTGGTGAGGTTCTCGTAGACATTGCCGGTCTGGTCGCCGCCGCCGCCGTCGGTCGCGGAGAAGAGGGCGAAGGAGTCGTCGCCGGTGGCGCGGGACTCGTTGTTGGAGACCAGGTTGTCCGAGGAGCCGTTGGTCATGTTCAGGCCGTCGGCGAAGGTGTTGCGGATGCGGTTGTCCTTGACCGTCATCTTGTCGGTGTTGGCGCCCCAGAAGAGGCACATCATGTGCTCGACCCAGATGTTCTCGATGGTGATGCCCGAGGTGTTCTGGAAGTCGAAGACCTTGCCGGGGCCGTCGATGCGGGAGTTGAAGTTGCCGAAGTAGGCGAAGCCGGAGAATGTCGAGCCGTTCGCGGCCTGGTCGGCGCGGAAGCCGATGTCCGTGTTGGTCTGCCCCGACGGCGCGTGGAAGCGGGTGAACCACGGGCCCGCGCCGATCACCTTGACCGGCTTGCCGAAGACCTGGAACTTGCTGGAGGTCTCGTAGTCGCCCGGCGGCAGGTAGACGCCCTCGGCGCCTGCCTCCATGCGGGCCTTGTCCAGGGCGTTCTGGACGTCCTGGTGGCTGGTCCCGGCCGGCTCCACGTACTTGGCCGGGTCCGGGTTGTCCTTGGCCGCCGCCTTCTCGAAGTCGACGAAGTCGATGGCGTACTTGGACGAGTTGTCGCCGTCCTTCTGCAGCCGGATCTTCGCGCCCGCCGGGACCGTCTTGCCCAGGTCGACGTGCGCCTCGTCGTAGATGTGCCGGGGATCGCCGGCGCCGGGGTCGTTGCCCGGTCCCGCCTCGGGGCCGTACAGCCAGGCGTACTTGGAGGTCAGGTCGAGGGCCTTGGTCTTCTCACCGTCCACGTAGACATTGAGGGTGGCGTTGTCGCCGTCCGGGATTGAGAAGCGGGTGACCAGGGTGTTGGTGTCGACCGGGGTGGTGAACTCCACGTACTGGCCGGTCTCATTGAGCGTCACCGCCTGGCGGCCCGATGCCTCGCCCGCCAGGTCGCCGATCTTGCGGTTCGGGCCGACGACCTCCGCGCCGCCGCCCGGGTCGCCGGACTCGGCCTCCATGGTGGTGTACGGCATGGTGGCACCGCGCTCGGCTGCCTTGGTGCCGGTGCTCTTCGCGGACGATTTCGCCAGCGCCGCGCCGCTCTTCTGTGGGGTGAAGGCGGCCTTGCCGGAGCCCGCGTCGCCCGCCTTGACGGTACGGGAGACCGCCTTGCTGTCCGGGGACTGGTTGCCGGCCTTGTCGCGGGCCCGTACGGAATAGCTGACCTTGTCGGCGTCCGCGCCGGCGGCCCTGGTGTCCTTCCAGGTGCGGGTCTTCGCGGGCAGGCTGGCCTGCAGGTCGCCGTCGGCGTAGACGTCGTACGCGGCCGCGCCGTCGGCGGCGTCCCAGCTGAGCGTCTTGCCGTCGAGAGAGGTTCCGCCCGGGGCCCGGGGCGGCGTGGCGTCGCCGGACTTCGCCGCGTACGCCGCGAACTCGCCCACCTTCTCGGCGCCGTTGACGCGCAGATAGCGCACCGCGGCGCCGTCGAGCTTGAAGGTGACCTTGCCCTTGCGGGACTGCTGCCCGGAGAGCTCGCTGAAGTCCCGGCCGTTGGTGGAGCCTTCGAGGCGGACGTGCTGCGCCGTGCCCGGGAGGTGCACCTCGGCGCGGTCCAGGCGGCGGGTCGCGCCTATGTCCGCGGTGACCGCGCCTTGCTTGCCGTCGGTGATCCGCAGCTTCAGGGCGCCCGAATCCTCCGCGCCCTGGGCCGACATCACCTGCATTCCGGTCAGCAGCATGCCCGCCCCGAGCGTCGCCGCCAGGGTGGGCCGCCAGACCCGGGAGCGCCGGCGTCGGGGGCGATGTGTCGTGCGCATGTCAGTCCCTTCTCGTGGGGGAGTCGAGCGCAGTCACTCAACCATCGGCCTCATATCAGCGCAAGATACTGAGCATTCATTGCAAAAAATAGATTGCGAGAAGGGTTCGGAAGGGGTCGGTCTGTTGACACGACGGTCATCTCCCAGAAATATCCAGGCAGATTCGTGCAAGAGGTGAGCGGAGGGTCACGTATGAGATGGAAACAACGCATAAGATCCGGACTCGTCGGCACACTGCTGGCGGGCCTGGCGGCGACCGGGCTCACGCCCGGCGTCGCGCAGGCCGCCGCCGCGGGACCGAACCTGGCGCTGGGCAAGCCGGCCGACGCCGCCGGAGCGCACCCCGGTTATCCGGCGGCGAACGTCACCGACGGCAGCCAGGCGTCGTACTGGGAAGGCCCCGCCGGTGAGTTCCCGCGCTGGGTGCAGGTCGATCTGGGCAGCGCCGCCACCGTCGACGAGGTCGTGCTGAAGCTGCCCACCACCTGGGAGGCGCGCACCCAGACGCTGAGCATCCAGGGCAGCACGGACGGCGACGCGTTCAGCACCCTCGCCGCCTCCGCGGCCCACGAGTTCCGCCCGGACCGGGCGGGCAGCGTCGCCGTCGGCTTCACGGCCGCGAAGGTCCGTTACGTACGGGTGAACATCACCAAGAACACCGGCTGGAACGCCGCCCAGCTCTCCGAGCTGGAGGTGCACGGCACCGGCGGCGACCCGGAGGACCCGCCCCTGGAGGGTACGAACCTGGCGCGCGGCAAGCCGATCGAGGCGTCCTCCCACACCCAGAACTACATGGCGGCGGGCGCCAACGACGACGACGTGAAGACGTACTGGGAGGCGGCGGGCCAGTCGTCCACCCTCACCGTGAAGCTGGGCGCGGCCGCCGAGCTCGAGGGCGTCAAGGTCAAGCTCAACCCCGACCCGGTGTGGTCGGCGCGCACCCAGGAGTTCGCGGTCCTCGGCCGCAAGGCCGGCGCCACCGACTTCACCAGCCTCAAGGCGCGGCAGTCGTACGCCTTCAGCCCGTCAGGGAACGAGAACACGGTGTCCGTGCCGGTCAGCGGCCAGTACGAGGACGTGCGGCTGCAGTTCTACGCCAATTCCGGCGCCCCCGGCGGCCAGGTCGCCGAGCTCCAGGTCATCGGTAGCGCTGCACCGGCCCCCGACCTGACCGTGACCGCGCTGGACTGGACGCCGGAGAAGCCCTCCGCGGACGACTCCATCACGGCCAACGCCACCGTCCGCAACACCGGCAACGCCGCCTCCGCCGCCACCGCCATGGAGGTCGGCCTCGGCGGCACGGTCGCCGGCAGCGCCGCCGTCCCCGCCCTCGACGCCGGCGCCTCCGCTCAGGTGGAGATCGCCCTCGGCAAGCGCCCGGCCGGCAGCTATACGGTCTCGGCCGCCGTCGACCCGAACGACACCATCGACGAGTCCGACGACACCAACAACAGCTACACCGCCCCCGCCAAGCTCGTCGTGGACCGCTCCCCGGGCCCCGACCTGGAGCCCACGGCCATCACCACCAACCCCGAACACCCGGCCACGGGCGCGCAGGTGAGCTTCAAGGTGTCCGTACGCAACAACGGCACCAGCCAGGCCGAGGCCGGGACCATCACCCGGCTCACGGTCAATGGCACGACCCTGAACGGCACGGCCCCCTCTGTCCCCGCAGGCGGCACGGTCTCCGTCGACATCGCCGGCGCCTGGACCGCCGGCAGCGGCGGCGCCACCCTCACCGCGACCGCGGACGCCACGAACACCCTCAAGGAGACGGACGAGACCAACAACGCCTTCTCCCGCGCCATCGTCATCGGCCGCGGCGCCGCGCTGCCGTACACCGAGTACGAGGCGGAGGACGGCACGTACAAGGGCACCCTCCTCAAGGCCGACGAGAAGCGCCGCTTCGGGCACACCAACTTCGACAGCGAGTCCTCCGGCCGCGCTTCGGTGCGGCTGAATGCGACGGGCGAGTACGTGGAGTTCACCTCCAAGGCCTCCGCCAACTCGATCGTCGTACGGAACTCGATCCCCGACGCCCCGGGAGGTGGCGGGCAGGACGCGACCATCAGCCTCTACGCGAACGGCAACCTGGTCAGGAAGCTGGACCTGTCGTCCAAGCACAGCTGGCTGTACGGGTCGACCGACGACCCGGAGGGGCTCACCAACCGGCCCGGCGGCGACGCCCGCCGGCTCTTCGACGAGTCACACGCGCTGCTGGACAAGTCCTATCCGGCCGGCACCAAATTCCGGCTGCAGCGGGACTCCGGTGACAACGCCGCCTTCTACGTCCTCGACCTCATCGACCTGGAGCAGGTCGCGGACGCCGCGCCGAAGCCTTCCGGCTGCACGTCAATCACCGAGTACGGCGCGGTGCCGAACGACGGCATCGACGACACCGACGCCATCCAGCGCGCGGTGACCGCCGACCAGAACGGCGACATCGGCTGCGTGTGGATCCCCGCGGGCCAGTGGCGGCAGGAGCAGAAGATCCTGACCCGCGACCCGAAGCACCCGGCCAACCCGTACAACCAGGTCGGCATCCGCAACGCCACCATCAAGGGCGCCGGCATGTGGCACTCCCAGCTCTACACCCTCACCGAGCCGCAGGACGCGGGCGGCATCAACCATCCGCATGAGGGCAACTTCGGCTTCGACATCGACGACAACACCCAGATCTCCGACATCGCCATCTTCGGCTCGGGGCGGATCCGCGGTGGCGACGGCGGTGACGAGGGCGGTGTGGGGCTGAATGGCCGGTTCGGCAAGGACACGAAGATCAAAAATGTCTGGATCGAGCACGCCAACGTCGGCGCCTGGGTCGGCCGCGACTACTCGAACGTCCCCGAGCTGTGGAACCCGGGCGACCGCCTCGAGTTCAGCGGCATGCGCATCCGCAATACGTACGCGGACGGCATCAACTTCACCAACGGCACCCGCAACTCGACGGTCGCCAACTCGTCCTTCCGCAACACGGGCGACGACGCGCTAGCCGTCTGGGCCAGCAAGTATGTCAAGGACACGTCGGTGGACGTCGGCCACGACAACCACTTCCGCAACAACACCATCCAGCTGCCGTGGCGGGCCAACGGCATCGCGATCTACGGCGGCTACGGCAACACGGTCGAGGACAACCTGATCTACGACACGATGACCTACCCCGGCATCATGCTGGCGACCGACCACGACCCGATCCCGTTCTCCGGCCAGACCGTGATCTCGGGCAATGGCCTCCACCGCACGGGCGGCGCCTTCTGGGGCGAGGCGCAGGAGTTCGGCGCCATCACGGTCTTCCCGCAGGGGCCGGCGATACCCGGCGTCACGATCAAGGACACCGACATTCACGACTCGACGTACGACGGGATCCTCTTCAAGACAGGAGGCGGCGAGGTACCGAACGCGAAGATCGACAACGTCCGCATCGACAAGTGCAACAACGACAGCGCGGGCATCCACGCGGAGGGCGGTGCGCGCGGTGGCGCGACGCTGACGAAGGTGGAGATCAGCGGCTGCCAGGACGATGACGGCATCGTGGTCGACCCCGGTTCGGGCTTCACGATCAACCGTCCGTAGCCAGGAGGAACCCTAGCCCGCCCGGCACGCCGGGCGGGCTAGGGTGTCCGCCATGAGCCAACCCAGCGCACCCGCCCTCGTCGGCGTCATCGGTGGCGGCCGGATGGGCGCCGGCATCGTGCAGACCTTTGCCGCCGCCGGGTCGCGGGTCACCGTCGTGGAGAGCGACAAGGAGGCCGCGACGGCCGCCGTCGAGCGGGTCGCCACCGGCCTCGCCCGCGCCGCCGAGCGCGGCAAGCTCGCCGAGGAGGCCGGGGACATCCTGGCCCGCATCGACATCGCCGACTCCCTGCAGGGCCTGCCCGCCGCGGCCGACCTGGTCATCGAGGCCGTCCCCGAGGACGCCAAGCTGAAGGCGCGGCTGCTCGCCGGGGCGGAGGAGGTGGTGAGCGAGACCACGATCCTCGCGACCAACACCAGCTCCCTCTCCGTCACCGAACTCGCCGCCGCGCTGCGCCACCCCGCCCGCTTCGTCGGCATGCACTTCTTCAACCCCGTCCCCGCCTCCGCGCTGGTCGAGATCGTCGTCGCCCCCGACACCGCGGACGCGACCGTACGGACCGCCCAGGACTGCACCCACGCGCTCGGCAAGAAGGACGTCGTCGTCAAGGACTCACCGGGCTTCGCCAGCAGCCGCCTCGGCGTCGCGCTCGGCCTCGAAGCCATCCGCATGGTCGAGGAGGGCGTCGCGGAGCCCGAGGCGATCGATGACGCGATGCACCTCGGCTACCGGCACCCCATGGGACCGCTGCGGCTGACCGACCTCGTCGGCCTGGACGTACGGCTGGCGATCGCCGAGCATCTGCGGACGACGCTCGGCGAGCGCTTCGCCCCGCCGCAGCTGCTGCGCGACAAGGTGGCCAGGGGAGAGCTGGGGCGGAAGAGCGGGCAGGGGTTCTACACCTGGGAGTAGGTGCGCGCGACCGTTGACGCGGGCGGCGGGGCCTCATACGTTCAACATCATTCCGTGCGGTGAACGGAGGGGCGTTGGAGGCGAGTTCGGACGTCGTGGTCGTCGGTGCCGGTGTCATCGGCGCCGCCTGCGCCGAGGCGCTCACGGCCGCCGGGCTTCGGGTCACCGTCCTGGACCGCGGCGCCCCGGCGAGCGGCACCACGGCCGCGGGTGAGGGAAACGTCCTCGTATCCGACAAGGCCCCCGGACCCGAGCTGCGGCTCGCCCAGGACTCCCGGCGCCGCTGGCCGGAGCTGCTCGCCGCCCTGCGCGAGGAGCTCGGCCCGCGCCGTGCCGAGGCCGAGTGGGACGCGAAGGGCGGCCTCGTCGTCGTCACCGCGGCCGAAGGGACAGGGCCGCTGCGGGACTTCGCCGCCGCCCAGCGCGGCGCCGGGGTCGTCGCGCACGACCTCGACCCGGCCGCGGCCCGCGACCTCGAACCACACCTCACCAAGGACGTCACCGCCGCTGTCCACTACCCCGAGGACGCCCAGCTGCAGCCCGTCCTCGCCGCGACCGCCCTCCTGTCCGCGGTACGGGCCCGCGGCGGGCGGGTGCGCACAGGCGTCACCGCCCTGGGCGTGACCACCGGTGCTTCAGGAGCCGTCACCGGCGTCCGCACCGACGGCGGCACCCTGCCCTGCGCCGCCGTCGTCAACGCCTGCGGCCCCTGGTCCGGCCGCTTCGCCGCGAGCGCGGGCGCGCCGCTCGCCGTGCAGCCGCGGCGCGGGATGGTGCTGGTCACCGGGCCGCTGCCGGCCGGGACCGTACGGCACAAGGTCTACGACGGCGACTACGTCGGCGCGGTCGCGGGCGGCGGCGCCGGGCTGCAGACCTCCGCCGTCGTGGAGTCGACCCGCTCTGGCACCGTGCTCATCGGCTCCAGCCGGGAGCGGTCCGGGTTCGACGAGGCGATTCGGGTACGGGTGCTGCGCGAGCTTGCCCGCAAGGCGCTGGCGCTGTTCCCGGTGCTGGCCGGGGTCCCCGTGATGCGCGCCTATGGCGGCTTCCGGCCGTACGCGCCCGACCACCTGCCGGTCATCGGCGCCGATCCGCGGCTGCCCGGGCTGTGGCACGCGACTGGGCACGAGGGCGCGGGCATCGGGCTGGCCGCGGGCACCGGGCGGCTGCTCGCCGACCTGTTCACCGGGCGCAAGGGCGACGTCGACCCGGAGCCGTTCCGGGTGGACAGGCCCGGCATCGCTGACGAGGAGGCGGCCGCATGAGGGTGCGGATCGATGGCGTGGCCGTGCTGGCGGAGCCGGGGCGGACGGTGGCCGGGCTGCTGCTCGCGCAGGGGCGCAACTCGTGGCGTACGACGCGGGAGGGCGGGCGGCCGCGCGGGGTGTTCTGCGGCATCGGCGTGTGCCACGACTGCCTCGTGGTGGTCAATGGCGTCCCCGACGTCCGGGCCTGCCGGCGGCTGGTGCGGGACGGCGACGACATCCGCACCCAGCGCGGGGCGGAGCTGCCGTCGTGAGCCCTGCGACCGGGAGCCCCGGGACGGGAAGCGCGGTCGTCGTGATCGGCGGCGGTCCCGCCGGGATGGCGGCGGCGCGGGCCGCGGCGCAGGCGGGCGCGGAGGTCCTGCTCGTCGACTCCGGTGCGGCGCTCGGCGGTCAGTACCACCGGCAGAACTCCCTTTCCGGCGGGGAGCGGTTCACGTTGCCCGTCGGTGTCGAGCACCTCGCCGAGTCCGAGGTGTGGGCGCTCGAGTCCGTGCCCGGCGGGCAGCGGGTGCACGTCCGTACGGGACCCGCCGACAGCCCCGAGCGGGCCGGTCGCACCGTCGATACCCCGGCCCTGGTGCTGGCCACCGGGGCGTACGACCGGGCGCTGCCGTTCCCGGGCTGGGAGCTGCCGGGCGTCTTCACCGCGGGGGCCGCGCAGGCACTCGCCAAGGGGCAGGGCATCGCGGTCGGCGACCGGGTGCTGCTGGCCGGGACCGGGCCTTTTCTGCTGCCGGTGGCGGAGTCGCTGGCCGGCGTGGGCGCCGAGGTCACCGAGGTCCTGGAGGCCGGTGACCCGGTGACCGGCTGGCTCGCGGCGCCCGCCGGCGTCGTCGCCGGCGGCCGCGGCAGGGCCGCCGAACTCGCCCGTTACGCCGCGCTGCTCGGCCGCGCCCGCATCCCGTACCGCCGCCGCAGCACCGTCATCGAGGCACACGGCACGGAGCGGGTCGAGGCCGCGACCGTCGCCCGCCTCGACGCGGGCTGGCGGGTGGTGCCCGGCAGCGAGCGGCGCGTTCCCGTCGATGCCGTCTGCGTCGGATTCGGCTTCACACCGCAGCTGGAGCTCGCGGTCGGCGTCGGCTGCGAGCTCGTCGGTGGCTTCGTCGCCGTCGACATCGCGCAGGCCACCTCCACCCCAGGAGTCTTCGCCGCCGGCGAGCTCACCGGCATCGGCGGCGCCGAACTCGCCGCCGCGGAGGGCGAGATCGCGGGTACGGCAGCCGCCAAGCTGCTCGGCGCCCGCCCCGATCCGCCGGTCCGCGCCCTGCGCCAGGTACGGTCCGGCAGGCGCTTCGCCGCGGCCCTCGACCGGGCGTATCCCGTACGGGACGGCTGGCACACCTGGCTGCGCGACGACACCGTCGTCTGCCGCTGCGAGGAGGTCACCTGCGGCGAGCTGCGCCGCGCCGTCGCCGACCGGGACGCGACCGGCGTGCGCTCGGTGAAGCTCGTCAGCCGGGCCGGGCTCGGCCCCTGCCAGGGCCGCGTCTGCGGCCGTAACGTCGCCGAACTCACCCACCTCGACGACCCGGGAGCGGCCTTCGCCCGCCGCCCCGTCGCCGCCCCCGTACGGCTCGGGGAGCTGGCCGACGCACCGCTCGAACCGTCCACCGACCAGGAGGAGCAGGCATGACCCAGCAGGACCGGCTCGACGGAGTCATCGTGGCCACCGCGCTGCCCTACGCCGAGGACCCGGCCGCACCTGCCGGGCTGCGCGTCGACCTCGACCGCTACGCGGAGCACTGCCGCTGGCTGGTCGACAGCGGCTGCCGCGGCGTCGGCCCGAACGGCTCGCTGGGGGAGTACTCCTCGCTCACCGACGACGAGCGCCGGGCGGTGGCCCGTACCGCGATCGAGGCGGTCGGCGACGACGGCCTCGTGGTCGTCGGCGTGCACGGCGCCGGGGCGCACCAGGCGCGCGCCTGGGCCGAGCGGGCCGCCGAGGACGGGGCCGACGGAGTGCTGTGCCTGCCGCCGACGATGTACCGCGCCAACGCCCGCGAGGTGGTGCACCACTTCGAGCAGGTGGCGGCGGTGGGGCTGCCGGTCATGGCGTACAACAACCCGATCGACACGAAGGTCGACCTGACGCCCGAGCTGCTGGACGAGATCGCCGAGATCGACAACGTCGTGGCGGTGAAGGAGTTCTCGGGCGATGTGCGGCGGGTGACGGAGATACGGGAGCGGGCACCCGGGCTGACCATCGTGGCGGGCGCCGATGACGTGGTGCTGGAGTCGCTGCTGATGGGGGCGACGGGCTGGTTCGCCGGCTTCCCGAACGTCTTTCCCGCCGCCTCCGTACGCCTCTTCGACCTCGCGCGCGCCGGGAAGGTCGATGAAGCGCGGGCGCTGTACGAGCCGCTCGTCGCCGCCTTCCGCTGGGACTCGCGGGTGGAGTTCGTACAGGCGATCAAGCGCGGCATGGACGCCGTCGGTCGCCACGGCGGCCGCTGCCGCCCGCCGCGCGGCCCGCTCACCGACGCCCAGCTCGCCGCCCTCGACGCCGACCTGCGCCGCGCCATCGACCACCTGGCCGGGGCCTGACATGCGCTCCTCCCGCTACTTCTCCGCGGTCGACTCGCACACCGAGGGCATGCCGACCCGCGTCATCACGGGCGGCATCGGGACCGTCCCCGGGGCGACGATGGCCGAGCGGCGTACGTACTTCGCCGAGAACCTGGACCATATCCGGGAGTTTCTGGTCAACGAGCCG
This sequence comes from Streptomyces boninensis, assembly GCF_048572725.1. Taxonomy (NCBI): domain Bacteria; kingdom Bacillati; phylum Actinomycetota; class Actinomycetes; order Kitasatosporales; family Streptomycetaceae; genus Streptomyces; species Streptomyces boninensis. Next base: position 940,551 of record NZ_CP183837.1, on the reverse strand, counting down.
CGCGGCCACCCCGCGATGAGCGGCGCGATCCTGCAGCCGCCGATACGGGACGACGCGGATTACGGGGTGCTGTTCATCGAGGTCTCCGGGCTGCTGCCGATGTGCGGGCACGGCACCATCGGGGTCGCCACGGTGCTGGTGGAGACCGGCATGGTGGCGGTGCGCGAGCCGGTGACGGAGGTCCGGCTCGACACCCCGGCGGGGCTGGTGACCGCCGAGGTCGCGGTCGAGGACGGGCGGGCGAAGGCGGTGACGATCCGCAATGTGCCGTCCTTCGCGCTGGAGCTGGACGCCAAGGTCGAGGTGCCGGGGATCGGCGCGGTTACGTACGACATGGCCTATGGCGGCAACTTCTACGCCATCCTGCCGATCGCCGATCTCGGCCTCCCCTTCGACCGTACGGACAAGGCGGCGAAGGAGCGGATGATCGGCGAGGGCCTCGCCATCATGGCAGCCATCAACGACCAGAGACGGCCCGTACACCCCGCCGACCCCGGCATCTCCGGCTGCAAGCACGTCCAGCTCACCGCCCCGGGCGTGGACGGCAGCGACGCGCGCAATGCGATGGTCATCCACCCCGGCTGGTTCGACCGCTCGCCGTGCGGCACCGGGACCTCCGCGCGGCTGGCGCAGCTGCATGCGCGCGGCGAGCTGGGGCTGGGCGCGGACTTTGTGCACGAGTCGCTGCTCGGCACGCGCTTCACCGGGCGGCTGGTCGAGGAGACGACGGTCGGCGGGGTGCCGGCGCAGGTGCCGACGGTGACCGGGAGCGCTTGGGTCACCGGGATGGGGCAGTATCTGCTGGATCCCGCCGACCCGTTCCCGAGCGGATTCACACTCTGATCACTTCGCCGCGTTCATCAGGTCGAGCGCGCTCTGCTGCCGGGCCGCGTCCGTCTTGTCCAGCGGGCCGTACCAGCGCAGGCCGTACCGGTCCTCGGCATCGCGGTCGTCGGCGTACGCGCGATCGGCCTGCCGCCGCAGGTAGTCCGTGTACGGGTGGTCCGGCAGCGCCTCATTGAGCTTGCCGAGGCCGCGGACGTGGGCGCCCTTGAAGGACGGGCCGTCGGCGCCGCAGTCACCGTCCTCGCAGGGGTCGCGGAGGATGCCGTCGCCCGTGTGCAGTCCCGGTGCGATGGTGGCCGCGTCGGCGATCTCGCGGGCGGCGGTGAGCTGGGTGTCGTCGCCGGTGGCGCGGTGCAGTTCGGTGAGGGCGCCGAGGAGCATGCCCTGGTTGTACGACCAGACCGCGCCATTGTTGTTGCGGCAGGTGGAGAGGTCGATGCCGTCGTTGACCAGGTGCTGGTCATTGATCATGCCGGTCTCCTGGAACCAGGACCAGCCGTCCTTTGCCCGCTGGAGATAGGTGCTGTCGCCGTCGATGCGGTTGTGCAGCGCCGCATTGAGCTGGATGTAGAGCGAGTTGGGGATGGCGTTCTTGTACGTCTTCTCGGTGCTCCACCAGACCCCGCCGCCGCAGGTGTCGTCCCAGTAGGCCGCCATGTGCTCGGCGTCCGCGCGGGCCGTGTCCAGGTAGCGGCGGTCGCCGGTCAGGTCGTACGCGGCGATCCAGGCGAGGCCCCACCAGCCGGTGTCGTCTATGTAGTCGTTGCGGAACTGGCCATCGTGGGCGCCCAGTTGCTTCTCGTACGTGGTGGCGATGGCGTGGCGGTGTTCGTCCGCGCCGGAGGTGCGGATGGTGTCGATCACGGCGTTGAGGGCGTTGGCGGAGTTCCACCAGCCGGTGGTGGTGAACAGGCCGGTGTCTTTGTCGTAGAACGACATCTGGGCGGTGGCCGCGGCCTCGGCGCGCTCCTTCTGTGCGGCCACGTGGGGCGCGGCCTGCGAGGTCGCGGCGGGGACGGCCAGTTGGCAGGCCGCGAGTGCGGCGGCGGCAAGGAGAATCCGGAAGCACCTCATGCTGACAACGTTGCCAACGTGTCATGTAGGCGTCAAGATGCTTTGCATCGTTGGAAGTTGGAAGGCAGCAAGGCCCGAAGGGATCCGCGATGATCGCCTCAGCGTCAGCGTCAGCCTCCGCCCTGCGTCTCCTGCTCGCCGCCTTATTGCTGGCGACCGGCCTCGTCCCGCTGACCGCCGGACCGGCCGCGGCCGCCGAACCGGTCTGCGCCCTGCACTGCGACACCCGCGACCCGTCGCAGGCGCAGCAGGACACCTTCCCGGTGCCGGAGAAGGTGGTCAACGGCCGCGTCATCAAGCTGCACGTCTCCCGGCCCGACGGCATGGCCTGGGCCTCGATCGACAACGGCACCACCGGCGACGCCGTCTGGCTCGACCGCACCTGGGACGCGGGCAAGTCCTGGGAGGAGGTGCTGGGCAAGGCGACCATCCCGGCCTCGTGGACCGGCACCCGCACCCTCATGTACAACATCACCGACCCGAGCGCCCACCGCCGCGGCTGGCTCCGCGCCTGCGGCGACGCGGCCGGGGTGGGCTGCACGGCATGGTTCCGCCCCGGGGTCTGCGACTTCGACGAGAAGTGCGACGGCGCCGACCCGGCGGACGCCGCCGGCGACGACCAGCCCGTCCCCGCCACCACCCTCTTCGGCCGTACGATCCGCCTGCACGTCTCGCACCCCGACGGAATGGCCTGGGCCTCGATCGAGGACGGCGGCCAGGGCGACGAGGTCTGGCTCGACCGCTCCTGGGACAAGGGCGCCTCCTGGCCGGAAGGCTCGTCCCTGGGCCGTACGCCGGTGGCCGCCGGCGCCGCCGCGGCCCGTACGGCGATGCACGCCACTCGCGACCCCAACGGGCTGCTCTACGGCGGCGCGGTGCGCGCCTGCGGCAAGGAGGCGAGCCACCAGGAGGGCAGCTGCACCGCATGGGCGCGCCCGGCGCCGACCCGCGCGCGGGCCGCGGCGGACGCGCTGATGTGGTCGTACGACCCGCGCGACGCCTGGTGGCCGCGCAGCTGGTGGAACAGCGCGGCGACGCTGACCGCACTGACCGAGTTCGCCCGCCGCACCGGCACCCACGACTACGACTGGGCCATCGCCCGCACCTACGAGGCCAACCGCGGCACCTTCGCGCCCGGCGAGCGCAGCACGGACGCCATCGAGGGCCACTTCATCAGCCGCGCCATCGACGACACCGCGTGGTGGGGCCTGGCGTGGCTGGCGGCGTACGACCACACCGGGGAGCGCCGCTATCTCGACGAGGCGGTGACGATCGCCGAGTACGTCCACGGCTACTGGGACGAGGGCAGCTGCGGCGGCGGGGGAGTGGTTGCTGTCCAGCGGCATGATCAATGACTCCGGCCTGGTCAACGACGGCCTGAACGCCGACTGCCGCAACAACGGCCAGACGGTGTGGTCGTACAACCAGGGCCTGGCCATAGGCGGCTTCCTCGAACTCTGGCGCGGCACGGGCGACACCCGCATGCTCGACGCCGCAAAGCGCCTCGCGGACGCCGCCCTGACCCGCCCGCAACTCACCCGCGACGGCGTGCTGACAGAGTCCTGTGACACAGGCACCCGCACCTGCGACGACAACCAGAAGCAATTCAAGGGCGTCTTCATGCGCTATCTGGCCGACCTGGCGGCGACCACGGACTCGGCCACGTACCGCACTTATGCCGACCGGCAAGCCGACTCCCTCTGGACCACCGCTCGCGACCCCCTCAACGACCTCGGCCAACGCTGGTCCGGCACCTCGCCCAACCAGCAGGACTGGCGCACCCAGGCCAGCGCCCTGGAGGCGCTAACCGCCGCTACGAGGTGAGTCCTGCGCGCGCAGCTGAGCGACCTCCGCGCGCAGGGCCGTTATTTCGCTGGTGAGTTGCTTGAGCATCGCGGTCTGCTCCCGTTCTGCCGTGTTGTCCTCCTCGAATCTGGAGATGAACCACGCCGCGATGTTGGCGGTGACCAGACCGAGGAGGGCGATGCCGGAGATCATGAGGGAGACGGCGAGCAGGCGGCCGAGGCCCGTGGTGGGGGCCAGGTCGCCGTAGCCCACCGTGGTCATGGTGGTGAAGGACCACCACAGGGCGTCGCCCAGGGTTTTGATGGTGGCGCCCTCCGCGTTCCGCTCCACCTCCAGGACCGCCAGGGAGCCGAACACCAGGAGCGCCAGCACCGCCCCGCCGACATAGGTCGTCACCTGGACCTGCGCGGTCGCGCGCACCCGGCGGCCCGTGAGGATCAGCGCCGCCACCAGGCGCAGCAGCCGCAGCGGCTGAATGAGGGGGAGCAGCACCACGATCAGGTCCAGGAGGTGACCGCGGATGAAGGCCGCCCGCTGCTCGGCCAGCGCGACGCGGATCGCGTAGTCGGCGGCGAAGGCCGCCCACACCACCCACTCCAGCGTCCGGCAGGCCGCGCGGAGCGCCGCGTCGGCGTGCGGGTCGACGATCGGGACCGCGTACGCCACCGCGAACACGACGGCGAGTGCGAGCAGCAGGCGCTGGGTGCGCTGCTCCCAGCGGGTGAGGCGGGTGGGTATGGCGGTCGGCGGGTTCATGGCGCAGATGCTACGAAGTCCGCGGTCGGGGGTGTGATGGGCGGTGCGGCTGCGGAGCGAGTAGCGTCTTTTCCGCAGGCGTACTGCAATTGCGAGGGAGGGCGGCACATGTCCCGTACGAGCCGATCCGCGATAGCCGTCGCCGCGCTGGGCGGCCTGGCGCTGCAGCCGCTGTACGCCGCCGGGGTGCGGGCGATGCTGCAGCACAGCGCCCGGCGGCTGCGCGAGGGCGACATCGAGCCGACGCTGCGGGCGTATCACGAGGACGTGGTGATGCGCTTCCCGGGCGAGAGCTCCTGGAGCGGGGAGTTCCACGGCAAGGACGCCGTCGAGGAGTGGCTGCTGCGGTTCCGCTCCGCGGGCATCCAGATCGTCTTCGACGACATCCTCGTCTCCGGGCCGCCGTGGCACACCAAGGTGTGCATGCGCTTCACCGACTACGCGACCGATGAGCACGGCGAGACCGTGTACGTGAATGAGGGCACGATCGTCGCCCATGTGCGGTGGGGCAAGGTATACGAGTACGAGACCTTCGAGGACACCGAGAAGTCGGCGGCGTTCGACACCTATCTGGCGTCCCGCGGCATCTAGCGCCGCCCGCTCCTCTCAGACCTTGCGGTAGTCGTACGCCTCCGACGCCGCCCCCTCGACCGCCGCCAGGTCCGCGCCCGTGGACGAGGTGACCACCGCGGCCACCGCGCCCTCCACGAACGGGGCGTCCACCAGCCGCGCCTGCTCCGGCAGCTCCTCGTCCTCGACCAGCGCCTTCACCGTCAGCACGGCGCTGCCCAGGTCCGCCAGGAGTACGACCCCGGCGCCCTGGTCGGCGTCCCGCGCGGCCGCCGCGATGAGGTCCGCGTCCGTGCCGAAGCCGCCGTCCGGCGTGCCGCCCGCGGGCCGGACCGGGACCGCCTCCGCGCCGCCGCCCGCGAGGGCCTTGCACAGGGCCGCGACCGACTCGGCGACCGCGGCGCTGTGCGAGACCAGGACGACGCCCACGTGCTTGACCTCAGGCATCCGCCACCCCCGCGAGCGCCGTGATCAGCAGGGCGGAGGAGGCCGCGCCGGGGTCCTCGTGGCCGATGCTGCGCTCGCCCAGGTAGCTGGCGCGGCCCTTGCGGGCCTGGAGCGGGGTGGTGTCCGCCGCGCCCTTCTCGGCGGCGGCGCGGGCGGCCGGATAGCCGTCGGCGAGGGCGGTGACGGCGGGGATGAGGGCGTCCAGCATCGTCTTGTCGCCGGGCTGTGCGCCGCCGAGCTTGGCGACCGCGTCCACGCCCGCCTGCAGCGCCTCGCGCAGCTGCGCGTCGTCGACCTCGGCGGCGTCGCCGAGCGCCTTGCCGGTGGCGCGCAGCAGCGAGCCGTACAGCGGCCCAGAGGCGCCGCCGACCTTGGAGATCAGCTGGCGGCCTGCCCGTACGAGCACGGCTCCAGGCGTGGCCGGCAGCTCGGCGCGCAGGTCCTCGGCCACGGCGGTGAAGCCGCGCTGCAGGTTGGTGCCGTGGTCGGCGTCGCCGATCGCGGAGTCCAGCTCGGTGAGCCGCTTCGCCTCGCTGTCCACCACCTCGGCCATGGCCAGCATCCACCGGCGGATGAATTCGGCGTCGCGCACGTGGTGTTCCTCTCTCGTACGTCTCAGATGCCCCAGCGGAGCGCCGGGGTGCCGACCGGGGCGTCCCACAGGCGGAGCAGCTCCTCGTCGGCCTGGCACAGCGTCACCGAGCAGCCTGCCATGTCCAGGGAGGTGACGTAGTTACCGACCAGGGTGCGGGCGACCGGGATGTTGCGCTCGGCGAGGACGCGCTGCACCTCGGCGTTGAAGCCGTACAGCTCCAGCAGCGGGGTGGCGCCCATGCCGTTGACGAGGGCGATGACCGGGCTGGTGGGCTTCAGGTCCTCCAGGACCGCGTCCACCGCGAAGTCCGCGATCTCGCGGGAGGTCATCATCGCGCGCCGCTCGCGGCCCGGTTCGCCGTGGATGCCGATGCCGAGCTCCAGCTCGCCGGCGGGCAGGTCGAAGGTGGGGCTGCCCTTCGCGGGCGTGGAGCAGGCGCTCAGCGCGACGCCGAAGCTGCGGGAGGCCTCGTTCACCTGGCGGGCGATCGCCTCGACGCGCTCCAGCGGCTGGCCCTCCTGCGCCGCCGCGCCCGCGATCTTCTCCACGAAGAGCGTCGCGCCGGTGCCGCGGCGGCCCGCGGTGTACAGGCTGTCGGTCACCGCCACATCGTCATTGACCAGCACCTTCGCGACCTGGATGCCCTCGTCCTCGGCGAGCTCCATCGCCATGTCAAAGTTCAGCACGTCGCCGGTGTAGTTCTTCACGATGAACAGCACGCCCTTGCCCGCGTCCACCGCGGCAGCGGCTCGCGCCATCTGATCGGGCACGGGCGAGGTGAAGACCTCGCCGGGACAGGCGGCGTCGAGCATGCCGGGGCCGACGAAGCCGGCGTGCAGCGGCTCGTGCCCCGAGCCGCCGCCGGAGATCAGCCCGACCTTGTCGGTCACGGGCGCATCGCGGCGCACCACCACCCGGTTCTCCACGTCCACGGTCAGATCGGGGTGGGCTGCGGCGATCCCGCGCAGCGCATCCGCGACGACGGTTTCCGGCACGTTGATGAGCATCTTCACGGCGGCCTCCGGGCACTGGCGACGACGGTCTGGCAATACGGTCAGTATCAGCCACGGGAGGCGGTCCCGGCAGCCCGGTCGTATCGTGAAAAAGAACGGTGCGCGACTGATGGGGGCAGCCCATGGCTGACCCGAAGGGTTTTCTCACCACCCCGGTCCTGCTCTGGGAGCGACGGCCGGTCGAAGAGCGCGTACGGGACTGGCACGAGGTGTACCGCCCCGGCGCGCTGCTGCCGGTCATCGGCGAGCAGGCCGGCCGCTGCATGGACTGCGGGATCCCCTTCTGCCACAGCGGCTGCCCGCTCGGCAATCTGATCCCGGAGTGGAACGACTACGCCTACCGCGGCGACTGGGCGGCGGCGAGCGAGCGGCTGCACGCCACGAACAACTTCCCCGAATTCACCGGCCGCGTCTGCCCGGCACCCTGCGAGTCGGCGTGCGTGCTGGCGATCAACTCCGACCCCGTCACCATCAAGAACGTCGAGGTCACCATCGCCGACAAGGCCTGGTCCGAGGGGCACGCCCCGCCCCGGCCGCCGGACCGGCTGACCGGCCGTACCGTCGCGGTGATCGGCTCCGGACCCGCGGGCCTCGCCACGGCGCAGCAGCTCACCAGGGCCGGGCACACGGTGGTCGTGTACGAGCGTGACGACCGGCTCGGCGGGCTGCTCCGGTACGGGATCCCCGAGTTCAAGATGGAGAAGCGGCACATCAACCGGCGGGTGGCGCAGATGACCGCCGAGGGCACCAAGTTCCGTACGGGCCGGGATGTCGGGCGGGACCTGGACGCGACGGCGCTGCGGCGGCGGTTCGACGCGCTGGTCGTCGCGACCGGCGCCACCGCCTGGCGGGAACTCGACGTGCCGGGCCGGGAGCTGGCCGGGATCCACCAGGCGATGGAGTTCCTGCCGCTCGCCAACCGGGTCCGGGAGGGCGACTTCGGCGCCGACGGCGTCTCGCCGATCGACGCCCGCGATCGCGACGTGGTCATCGTCGGCGGCGGCGACACCGGCGCCGACTGCCTCGGTACGGTGCTGCGCCAGGGCGCGCGCTCCGTGGTGCAGCTGGACATCAACCCGCGCCCCGGCGAGGCCCGTACGCCGGATGAGCCCTGGCCCGTACACCCGAAGGTGCACCGGGTGTCGCCCGCGCACGAGGAGGCGGGGGAGGGGGTCGGCGGCGGCGAGCACGGGCGGGTGTTCGCGACGTCGACGCTGCGCTTCGCCGGGGACGGGCGGCGGGTGCGGGCGCTGCACGCGGCGCAGGTCGAGCCGGTGGGGCGGACGCCGCTGCCGGGGACGGACACGGAGCTGCCGGCCGACCTGGTGCTGCTGGCGTTGGGCTTCGACGGGCCGGAGATGGGGCCGCTGGCCGATCAGCTGGGTCTGGAGACGGATGAGCGCGGAAACTTCGAGCGTGGGGAGGACTACGAGGCGGGTGCGGACGGGGTGTTCGTGGCGGGTGACGCGGGGCGCGGGCAGTCGCTGGTGGTGTGGGCGATTGCGGAGGGGCGGTCGTGTGCGGCGGCGGTGGACCGGTATCTGACGGGGGAGACGGCGCTGCATGCGCCGGTGGTGCCGGCGGACCGGCCGCTGGGCGTGTGACCGGGCACCTGACGCCGATGATCTGACGCGCCGTCATGCGACCCCTTCCACATTTGTGAAACACGTTCTACTCTGCCCCCGAATCGCGACCCGCCTGGAGGGGCCCGTGGACCTCGAATACACGCCTGAACAGCAGCAACTCCGCACCGAACTGCGCAGCTACTTCGCGGAAATCGTGCCCGAAGGCGCGTACGCCCGGCACACCGATCCCAAGGCGCAGAAGCGTTTCTACCGCCAGACGATCCAACGCCTCGGCTCCGACGGCTGGCTCGGCGTCGGCTGGCCGAAGGAGTACGGCGGGCGCGGGCTCACGCCCATGGAGCAGTTCATCTTCTTCGACGAGGCCGCGCAGGCCGGCGTGCCGCTGCCGCTGATGGCGCTCAACACGGTCGGGCCGACGATCATGCAGTTCGGCACGGATGAGCAGAAGGACTACTTCCTGCCGAAGATCCTCCGCGGCGAGATCGACTTCGCCATCGGCTACAGCGAGCCGGACGCGGGGACGGACCTGGCGTCGCTGAAGACGCGGGCGGTACGGGACGGGGACGACTACGTCGTCAACGGGCAGAAGATCTGGACCACCAACGGCGACACCGCGGACTGGGTGTGGCTGGCCGTCCGTACGGACCCCGACGCGCCCCCGCACAAGGGCATCTCGATGCTCCTCGTGCCGACCACGGACCCCGGCTACTCCTGCACGGTGATCAACACCCTGGCCGGCCACGACACCACGGCCAGCTACTACGAGAACATCCGCGTCCCCGCCTCCCGCCGCGTCGGCGAGGAGAACAAGGGCTGGCGGCTGATCACCAACCAGCTCAACCACGAGCGCGTCACCCTCGCCGCCCACGGCACGATGGCGACCCGGGCGCTGGCGGACGTACGCGAATGGGCCGCCGCCACCAAGCTCCCCGACGGCCGCCGGGTCGCCGACCTGGGCTGGGTGCGGGCGCTCATCGCCCGTACGCACACCAGGCTCGAGGCGATGAAGGTGATGAACTGGCAGATGGTCGACGCGCTGCAGCGCGGCACCCTCACCCCGCAGGACGCCTCCGCGGTCAAGGTCTACAGCTCTGAAGCCCGCCGCGACGCGTACGCCTGGATGATGGAGATCACCGGCGCCGCCGCGCCGCTGAAGGAGGGCTCGGCCGGGCTGATCCTGCACGGCGAGCTGGAACGCGCCTATCGGTCGGCGGTCATCTTCACCTTCGGCGGCGGCAACAACGAGATCCAGCGGGAGATCATCTCCTGGATCGGGCTGGGGATGCCGCGCGTTCGGCGGTGACGGGTTACGATCAGATGGATGACGACTTCCCTCCAGAACAGATTGGGGGCCCCGTCCGCGCAAGGTGAGTGCTGATGAGCACTCACAGCGCGGCCGAGGAGGCCCGCCTCGCATTCTGGCAGCGTGTACGGCAGTACGCCGTGCCGCCTGCGATGATCGAAACCGCGACTGCCCGGCGCCTGCTGGGCGACTGGGGCGGGGCCTGCGCCGCCGCCGGATTCGACGTCGATCTCCAGCTCCGCTCCGCGGGCCGGCTGTACGGCCGGGACGTGGCTGCCCGTATCCGGGCCGATCTGCGGCGGCTCGCTCCTGACCTGTTGCGCTGGCATCTGCCGCGGATTGCGCCCGATGGGCTGCTGCGGCCGGGGCTCACGGTGACGCTTGCGCGGTACGGCGCTGAGGGCGGGGGCGGTGCGGCCGTTGTGCACCTCGTCGCCCGGACCCCGCCGGCGTGGGCCGATGGCGGGCAGCGGATCTGCCTCGGGCTCTGGGATCCGGGGCGGCCTGATGCGGCCCCGTACGCGCATCCGCATCCGCGGCCGGAGCGGCGCTTTCGGCTTGATCTGCATCGGCACCTGTGGGATGCGGAGCGGGCTGCTGAGTTGGGGAGCCGGGCGGGGACGGGTAGTGCGGCTGCGCAACTGCGGGATCGGCTGCCGGACATCACGCCGCCCGGGACCGGCTCGGCCGTTGAGCACTGGGCCGTGGAGGCGGGCATCGTGCCGCCCGGACCTGGCTTGGCCGTCGACCGGTGGGCCGCGGAAGCGGGCATCCTGCTGGGCGCGGAGGGGCGGGATGAGGGTGGCGCGGTCCTGGTGCGGCTGGCGGCACGGCGGAGGCTGGAGCTGCATGTAAGTCCCGGGCCGACCGGTTGGCGGATCACGTCACTTGTCGCCGCGTCCCGTGCTGGCGGGGCTCGTGTCGACGCGGCTCGAGCCGACCCGATCCGTACCGCCGGATCCCGTGCCGCCGCGCACCCCGTGCTGCCCGAGGCGGCCGTGCGGGTGCCGCCCGATGTGGAGTTGCTCCGGGCCGGCCTTATCGAGGCGGACCGGCTGCACCCGCTGGTGGCCGCCGCCCTTGTCCCCGGCCGTCAGCCCGGGCCGCCTCGGGCGTCCACGGACGGCGGGCCGCGGGTGCTCGACTGTCGCGGCGCCCGGCACCGCATCGGCCTGGTCGACGGCGTGCTCTCACCACTGGACCACGAACCGGCCGAACTGCGGCGGGAGGAGCTCCTGGCCGCGCTCGGCGGCACGCCGCTGCCCTGCCTGCGGATCATCGACGAGGCGCATCGCCGGCCGGAGTGCATGACCGGCGTACGGGAACGTCTCGTCCACGGTGATGCCGCCGGCGCGCTCGCCGTAGTGGAAGGCCTGCTCGGCCCCGAGGCGCGGCTGCGCCCCGGCGCGTTGCAGGACGAGCTGCGGGCGGCGGCGGAACGGCGCATCGCCTACGGCCTGTTCCGCGCCGGCCTGCACTCCGCCGCCCGCGGCCCGCTGCGCACCGACCGCCGTTCCGGTCACCACCGAACCCGCCCGCGGCAGGCACTCGCCCGCTGAACCAGGGCCGACCCACTGCCCGCCCAGCCCATTCCCGTACGAACGAAACCAGAGGTGATCACACTTGCCCACACCCACCCAGCTCGACATCGCAGCCGACCTCCTCAACCTCCTCCGCACCACCGCCACCGAACCCCGCCCCGACCTCCAACTCGAAGCTCTCACCCTCACCGTGGCCGCCGACCTCCCCGTGCTCCTCTGGGGCGAGCCCGGCATCGGCAAGACCGCCGCGCTCACGCAGCTCGCCGAGACGCTCGACCTGCCGCTGACCACCGTCATCGCCAGCGTGCACGAGCCGTCCGACTTCTCCGGGCTCCCCGTCGTCGGTGACGACCCGGCCGCGCACGGCGTCCCCATGGCGCCGCCGGACTGGGCCGTGCGACTGGCGGCCGCGGGCAAGGGGTTGCTCTTCCTCGATGAGCTGTCCACCGCCCCGCCCGCCGTCCAGGCCGCCCTGCTCCGGCTCGTCCTGGAGCGGCGCATCGGCGCCCTTCAACTGCCGCCCGGTGTACGCATCGTGGCCGCCGCCAACCCCCGCTCCTCCGCCGCCGACGGCTGGGAGCTGAGTCCGCCGCTCGCCAATCGCTTCGTCCACCTCAAGTGGACTCACGACCACGACGTGGTCCTCCGCGGCCTCGGCGGCACCTGGCCGCGCGCCACCCTGCCCGCCCTCGACCCGGAACGGCTCCCCACAGCCGTGGCGTTCGCGCGCCGGGCGGTGTGCGAGCTGCTTGCCGCCCGCCCCGGCCTCGTACACCGGCTGCCGAGCAGCGAGACGCGCAGGGGCGAGGCCTGGCCGTCGCCGCGGAGCTGGGAGATGACGCTGCGGCTGATCGCCTTTGCCACCGCCGCGGGGTCGTCGCGCGAGGTGCTGTCGCTGCTGGTCAGGGGTGCGGTGGGGGACGGGCCCGGGCTGGAGTTGCTGGCCGCCATGGACCGGATGGACTTGCCGGACCCGGAGACGCTGCTCGCCGACCCGGAGCGGGCCGAGCTGCCCGAACGCGGCGACCTGCGCCAGGCCGTGCTCGACGCCGTCGTGGACGCGGTCCGGCAGCGCCCGGAGCGCGCCCGCTGGGACGCGGCCTGGGCGCTGCTCGTCCGCGCGCTCGACACCGGCGCCCCCGACCTGGTCGTCGTCCCCGCGACCACCCTCGCCTCGCTGCGCCGGGAGGACTGGGACGTACCGCCGGAGATCGAGCGGCTGGCGGGGGTCGTCTCGCTCTCCCAGCGCGCGGACCGCGTCGCCGCCGGGGCCCGCCGATGAGCGCCACGGTGCCGATGAGCGCCACGGCGCCGGCGGCGCTGGACCTCGACAAGCTCTACACCGCCCGCCTGCACGCCGCCCGCGCCCGGCCCTACCTCGCCACGGCCCTGTTCGCCCTGCACGTCGTGCCGTCCCGGCAGATCCCCACCATGGGCGTCGACCGCCACTGGCGCTGCTACGTCTCGCCCGCCTTCGTAAACCGCATGTCCGTCCAGGACCTCGCCGGAGTATGGGTGCACGAGGTCTCCCACCTGCTGCGCGACCACCACGGCCGCAGCGACCGGTACGCGCAGAAGCACGGGCTCAGCGGACCCGCCGAGCGGCTGCGGATGAACATCGCCGCCGACTGTGAGATCAACGACGACGCGTACGACGACGAACTGCCGCGCCCCGACAGCGCCGTCGTACCGCAGCGCCTCGCCCTGCCCGACGGTGAGCTGATGGAGGACTACCTGCGCCAGTTCCGCTTGGGCCCGCGCACCGAGGAGTTCGCGTGGCTGGACTGCGGCAGCGGCGCCGACGGCGGCGAGCGCGATTGGGACCTCGGCCCGGACGGCGCGCACGGCCTCACCCCGCAGGAGCGCGACGCGGTCCGCTTCCGCGTGGCGCAGGGCATCAAGGCGCGCCCCGGGAGCGCGCCGCGGGGCTGGCAGCGCTGGGCCGAGGAGGCCTTCCACCCGCCTCAGCCGTGGCGGCAACTCCTCGGCGCGGCCGTACGCTCGGCCGCAGCCGCGGCAGGGACGGGGGAGGACTACAGCTACGGCCGCCCCTCCCGCCGCTCCGCGAGCGTGCCCGGTGCCGTCCTGCCGAGCCTGCGCCGCCGCCCGCCGCGGGTGTGCGTGATCATCGACACGTCCGGCTCGGTCAGCGACGCCGAACTCGGCATGGCGCTCCTGGAGGTGACCGCCATCTCCCGCGCCGTGGGCGGGCGTCGCGACATGGTCACCGTCATGTCCTGCGACGCCGCCGCCCGCGTCGCCGAGCCGCTCTGCCGGGCCTCGGGCGTCCCGCTCGTCGGCGGCGGGGGCACGGATCTGCGTACGGGCCTCGGCAGAGCGGCGCGCGCCCGGCCGCGGCCGGACGTCGTCGTGGCCCTGACCGACGGGCAGACGCCGTGGCCTGCCGCGAGTCCGCCGTTCCGCACGGTCGTCGGGCTGTTCGCGCGCACCGGGTCCCGGCGGGAGATCGAGCGCGACCCCGAGTACCGCCCGGACAAGCCGCCGGACTGGGCGCGGGTGGTGGACATCGGGTGAGTGCTTCACTGTAGGCATGGACCGTGACCCCGGACTCTTCGGCCCGCGCTCGGTGACCTGGCAGCTGCACTGCGATCCGGTGATGTGGATCGCGGGGGTGCGGGCGCTGTACCTGCAGGCGCTGCACCCCCGGGCGGTGCGCGGGGTGATGGCCAACTCCGACTTCCGGCGGGACGCGTGGGGCCGGCTGATGCGGACGGCGAACTTCGTCGGCACGCTGACGTACGGCACCACCGAGGCCGCCGACCGGATGGGCGCGCGGATCCGCGGCATCCACCGGAGGCTGACCGCCACCGACCCGGCCACCGGCGAGGTCTTCCGGATCGACGACCCGGAGCTGCTGCTGTGGGTGCACTGCGCGGAGATCGACTCGTATCTGCACATCGCCCGCCGCTCCGGGCTGCCGGTCTCCGACGCGCAGGCGGACCGGTACGTGGACGAGCAGCGGGCCGCGGCGCGGCAGGTGGGGCTCGACCCCGAGGACGTACCCGCCGACTGTGCGGCGCTGGCGGCGTACTTCGAGAAGGTCCGCCCCGAGCTGGCCGCGACGCCCGATTCGGCGGAGGTGGACGACTTCCTGCGCCGCCCGCCGACGCCGCTGCCGCTGGTGCCCGCGCGCGAGCTGCTCTGGTCGCGGGTCTCCGGGCTCGCGTACGGCTCGCTCCCCCCGTACGCCCACGAGCTCTACGGCCGCCAGGCCCCGCCCGCGGCCACGGTCACCCGCCGCCTGACCGCCACGGCGAACATCCTGCGCACCATCCCGCCGCGGGTGCGCTGGCAACTGCCGCCGAAGCACATCCTGCGCGCGATGGACCGCCTCGGACCAGGCTCGCGGCCCTCCCCCTATAAGCTCCGCGGGCGCGCCGCCATACTGGGCGGAGAGCGTTAGGGCGGGAGTTCGAAGTCGACGGGGCGGGGCAGAGAAGGCGGATGGCGGACGCGGCGGATACGACTGAGGCGGCACAGGAGACGGGCACCCTGCTGGTCCAGGGGCGCTACCGGCTGCTGGAGATGATCGGGCGCGGCGGCATGGGCGAGGTCTGGCTGGCGCTGGACGAGTCGCTCGGGCGGCGGGTCGCGGTCAAGTGCCTCAAGCCGTCCTCGGGGCCGCGCGGCGATGAGCAGACGTTCACGCAGGTGGTCCGCGAGCGGTTCCGGCGGGAGGCCAGGGTCGCGGCGTCGCTGCAGCACCGCGGGGTCACCGTCGTGCACGACTTCGGGGAGGACGGCGGCGTCCTCTTCCTGGTGATGGAGCTGATGCTCGGCGGGAACCTGAGCCAGGTCCTCGCGGCGGGCGGCGGGGTCCCGATGGCGGTCGACGACATCGTCGACATCGCCGAGCAGACCGCGGCCGCGCTGGCGTACACCCACGACCAGGGCATAGTCCACCGCGACCTGAAGCCGGAGAACATCCTGCGGGCGCCCGACGGCACCGTGAAGATCTGCGATTTCGGCATCGCGCGGCTTGCGCATGACATCGGTTTTACGTCGAAGGTGGCCGGGGGCACGGGTGGCGTGGCGATGGGCACGCCGCACTACATGTCGCCCGAGCAGATCGCGGGCACCGGGGTCGACCAGCGGAGCGATCTGTACTCGCTGGGCTGCGTGCTGTACGAACTCGTCACCGGTGTCCCGCCGTTCGACCTAGAGGACGCCTGGTCGGTACTGGTGGGCCACCGCTATACGGAGCCGGAGCCACTGCGGCCGCGGCGCCCGGACGTGCCGGAGTATCTGGAGCTGGCGGTGCTCGGGCTGCTGGCGAAGGAGCCGGACGACCGGCCGGTGGACGCGCTGGAGTTCCGGCGGCGGCTGCTGGCGGGGCGCGAGCGGGAGGCCGCGGCACGGCTGGCGGGGATGGCGGGGCAGCCGGAGGCGGTGGCGGAGCGCGTCGAGGCGGCCGGCCCGCAGCCGGTGGCGCCGGAGCAGCACGTACCGCCGTCGGCGGCGCCGGGGCAGCCGGTGCGGCCGTCCGCCGGGCCGGGGCAGCCCGTGCCACTGGCCGCCGGGCCGGGGCAGCCCGTACCGCCGTCCGCCGCGCCCGGGCAGCCCGTGTCACCGCCTGCCGCGCCGGGGCAGCCCGCATCGCCGCCCGCCGCGCCGGGACAGCCCGTACCGCCGTCCGCCGCGCCGGGACAGCCCGCATCACCGCCTGCCGCACCCGGGCAGCCCGCATCACCGCCCGCCGCGCCGGAAGCCCCGCGGCCCGCCTCGGACGCTCCCCTCCCCGCCTGGGCCGACGGCGTCTCCTCCGGCTTCGCGGCGATCGGTCGCGGCGTCCGGCCGAGCCCCGTGTCGCCCGTCACTGCGCTGAACGCCGTCTGGACCACCGGCCGCCAGGTGGCCCCCGCGGCGCCCACCGTCCCGGACCCGCCGGCGCCCGCCGCCCCCGACCAACCGGCCCTCGACCCACCGGCCCCCGGCCTCGGCGCGGATCTCACCGCCGACCTCGAACGGCGGCACGAGGCCGGCGTCGCGCTCGGCCGCGACGAGCGGTGGGCCGAGGCCCTTGGCCACTACCGCACGCTCGCCGCCGACCAGGCCCGCCTCCTCGGCCCGAACGACCCCGCGACGCTGCGCTCCCGGTACTGCGTCGGCGTCAGCCTCGGCCGCCTCGGCCGCTGGGACGAGGCACTCGCCGAGGCCGACGGCGTGCACACCGCCCGCACCGCCGCCCTCGGCGCCGAGCACCCCGACACCCTGGTCAGCCGCCGCGAGATCGCCGTAGCCCTCGGCTGGCTGGGCCGCTGGGACGAGGCGCTGCCGCACTACCGCGCGGTCGCCGACGCCCGCACCCGCGTGCTGGGCCCGGCCCACCCCGACACCGAGGCCAGCCGCCAGGACGAGACCCAGTGCCTGCGGCGGCTGGCCGCCGGCCGGCCGTAGGAGCGCTGCCGTTCTTCGGCGAGGACCGAAACTGCATCCTTCTGGCCGCGGCCGATCGCACCATGTGTGGCATGAAGCAGTTAACGGGGGACGTAAGCGCGCGTTCGGTGGCGGTGATCGGCATGTCCTGCCGACTGCCCGGCGCCGTGGGGGCCGAGCAGCTCTGGGAGCTGCTGTGCGCGGGCGCCGACGCCACGAGCGAGACACCGGCCGAGCGCTATGACGTGGACGCGCTGTACGCGCCGAGCCCGCAGCCAGGGGCGATCGGGAGCCGCCGCGCGGGCTATGTGGCGGATATCGCGGGCTTCGACGCCGCGTTCTTCGGGATGTCGGACGGCGAGGCCGCGGCCCTGGATCCGCAGCAGCGGCTGCTGCTGATGACCGCATGGGAAGCGCTGGAGGACGCGGGCCTGCCCGCGCACCGGCTGGCGGGCAGCAGAACCGGCGTCTTCGTCGGGAACGCCCGCGCGGACCATCTGGAACAGCAATTCCGGCGGGGGCTGCGATCCGTAACTCCGGCCCTGTTCGACAACTTCCGCGCGCTGATCCCGGGCCGGCTGTCGTACGCATTCGACTTCCGGGGCCCGAGTCTGCTGCTGGACACGGCCTGTTCGTCCTCGCTCGTCGCCGTGCACACCGCCGTGCAGAGCCTCCGTGCCGGGGAGACCCCGCTGGCGCTGGCCGCCGGGGTCAGCCTTGCGCTGCGCCCTGACGAGGGCGTCATGATGACGCAGGCCGGTTCGCTGGCCGCGGACGGCCGCAGCAGGTTCGGCGACGCGGACGCCGACGGATTTGCGCCGAGCGACGGCGTGGGCGTCGTCGTCCTCAAGCCCCTCGCCGACGCGCTCGCCGACGGGGACCGCATCCGGGCGGTGATCGAGGGCAGCGCCGTCGGCAACGACGGCCGCACCAGCCGATCGCCCCTGGTCCCCTCGCCGGAGGGACAGACCGAGGTGCTCCGGTGGGCCTACGAGGACGCCGGGGTGGCACCGGCTGACGTCGACTTCGTCGAGGCGCACGGGGCGGGCTCACCGACGTTCGACCCGATCGAGCTGAACGCGCTCGGCGAAGTGCTCGGCGAGGGCCGCCCCGCGGACCGGCCGTGCCTCGTCGGCTCGGTCAAGACGAACATCGGCCACACCGAGGCCGCCGGCGGCATCGCCGGGCTGATCAAGACCGTACTCAGCCTCGAACACGGGCAGCTCCCGCCCAGCCTGCATTTCAACACCCCGCATCCGAAGGTCGCGTGGGACGCGCTGGCGCTGTCCGTACCGGCCGGTCTTACGGACCTTCCGGATCGCGGGAGGCCGGCCGTGGCGGGTGTCTCCGGGCAGGGTGCCTCCTGCCTGAACGCGCATCTGGTGGTCCGGCAGGCGGAGGTGCGGAGCCCGGCCGCTGCTGCGCCTCCGCGGCCGGACAGGCCATACGTCCTGGCGCTGTCCGCGCGGTCGCCGGAGGCGCTGGCGGACCTGGTCCGGGCGTACGCGGCGTATCTCGGTCCCGAAGGGCCGGGGGCCGCGCACGCCCTCCGTGACATCTGCTTCACCGCCGCGGTGCGCCGCGAGCATCACCCCTTCCGGACGGCCGTCGTGGGGGCGTCGCACGAGGAGCTGATCGCGGCCCTGAGGGAGTACGGGCCCCATGGCACCGACGGCTCCGGCAGCGCCGCCGAGGCCGCTCGCCGGTACCGCGCGGATGAAGTGGTCGACTGGGAAGAGCTGTTCGAACCCCCGGGCCGCTTCGTTCCGGTACCCGGCCACCCCTGGCGTACGCGGCACTACGGCCCCGGCGCACCGGCGCCGCAAACATCGCCACAGCCGCGGGGAGCGGCCGGCGACCTCGTGACCGCCGTGCTGCGGGAACACGCGCGCACCGCCTACTCGGAGAGCTCCCAGCTGTCGGAGATCGGCATTGATTCGCTGGCGAAGGTGCGGATCATCGTGGAGCTGTCCACCAGGTACGGGCATCAGGCCGACCCGGACGAGCTCACCGCCGTGCGCTCCGTCGGCGCGCTGCGGCAGTGGCTCCAGGCCGTGGAGGCGCGGTCGGCATGAGCGTTCCGCGGAACCTGTACGAGTGGTTCGCCCGTTCCGCCGACCGCTTCGGCGATGCGCACACGGCGCTGGAGGCAGGCGAAGAGCGGCTGTCCTACGGGGAGCTGCGGCATCTGGCGGAGCGGCTCGCGGAACGGCTGGTCGCCGCCAACGGCGGGTTGGCGCCCCGGCGGGTCGGGCTGCTGACGGACCGTTCCGGCACCACATACGCCGGCTACCTTGCCGTGCTGCGCACGGGAGCCGCCGTCGTACCGCTCAACCCGGACTATCCGGCGGCCCGCACCGCGGCGATGGCCGCCGCCGCGGGAGTGGACCTCATTCTGGCCGACCCCGCCGGAGCCGGCTCCGGCCCCGTTCCCGGGGTTCCGATGCTCGTGGCCGGGCCGCACGACCGGGCGGAACCCGGCAGCGGCGGCGGTCCGCTGCCACCGTGTCCGACCGGTGGCGACGACCTTGCGTACGTCATCTTCACCTCGGGCTCGACCGGCACCCCCAAAGGGCTGCCGATCCTCCACCGGAATGCCTGCGCGCTGCTGTCCCATGCGGTGCCGGGGAGCGAGGCCGGGCCCGGCAGCAGGTTCTCCCAGGCCTGGCCGCTGACTTCGGACGGCTCGGTGTACGACATGTTCGTCGCCTGGGGCTGCGGGGGGACGCTCGTGGTGCCGACGGGCGGTCCGCTGCTGTCGCCGGTCTCCTTCATCAACGACCGCCGGATCACGCACTGGTTCTCGGTGCCGTCGCTGATGTCCTTCGCGTTGCGCCTGGGCACGCTGACGCCGGGCGCGATGCCCACGCTGCGCTGGAGCCGGTTCGGCGGCGAGGCGGTGCCGCTGGACGCCCTGCGGGCCTGGCAGGCGGCTGCTCCGGGCGGACGGCTGGAGGCCGTCTACGGCCCGACCGAGACCACGGTCATCGCCACCGGCTACCGGTTTCCGCGAACCGTGGCGGAATGGCCCCGTACCCCCAACGGAACCGCCCCGATCGGCACGGGCTTCCCCGCCGTGGAAACCGCCCTCCTGGACGAGAACGGGAATCCTGCCACGACCGGCGAGCTGTACCTCCGGGGACCGCAGCGCTTCCCCGGCTACCTGGATGAGCGGGACAACGCCGGACGGTTCCGCCTCCTCGACGGGGGCGCCGCGACCGCCGCCCCCGTCCGTACGCAGCCGACCGAGCGGCACTGGTACCGCACCGGAGACCGCGCGACCCTGCGCGACGGCCAGCTGGTGCACCTGGGGCGTACGGACCACCAGGTCAAGATCAGGGGGCACCGCATCGAGCTGGAGGAGATCGAGGCGGTCCTGCGGGAGGTGAACGGCGTCCGGGACGCGGTCGTCCTGGCCGTACCAGGCCAGGACGGGGAGCCCGAGTTGGCCGCGGCGGTCACCGGAAGCGCCGGCGCCGACTCCGGCCGCATCCATGTCGACCTGGCCACGCGCCTGCCCACGCACATGCTCCCGCACCGGATCACCGCCTTCGCCCAGCTGCCGGTCAACTCGAACGGGAAGTTCGACCGGCACGCCCTGCGCACGGCACTCGCCGGCGAACCCCACCGCTGAGCGAGGTCTGCCATGTTCGATGCCATTGTGGTCGGCGCGCGCTGCGCCGGATCACCCACGGCCATGCTGGTCGCCCGCGCCGGCTACCGCGTGCTCCTGCTCGACCGGGCGTCCTTCCCCTCCGACACCCTCTCCACCCACGTCATCCACCAGCCCGGGGTCGCGGCGCTCGCCCGCTGGGGCCTGCTCGACGCCGTCCGCGCCTCCGGCTGCCCGCCCCTGGACCGGACGGTGTACGAGGTGGCGGACATTCGCCTCGAAGGGTGCGCGCGGGGCGTGGAGGGGCAGCGCTCCGGTTACGCCCCGCGCCGCCGCGTCCTGGACGCCGTCCTCGTGGACGGGGCGCTCGCGGCCGGCGTCGAGCTGCGCACCGGCTGCACGGTGACGGGCCTGCTGCGCGACCGCCTGGGCCGGGTGGTCGGGGTGGAAGGCAGCAGCGGCGGAGCGCCCTTCGCCGAGCGTGCCCGCCTGGTGATCGGTGCGGACGGCATGCGCTCCACCGTCGCCCGGCTCTGCGACGCCCCGTTCACGGCGCGGCACCCGAGGCTGACGTGCGCCTACTACGCGTACTGGGAGGACGTCCCCGCGGCACTGGAGCTGTTCGAGATACCGGACGGCTGGGTCGGCGCGGTCCCCACCAACGACAACGCCACCCTCGTACTCGCCTACTTCCCGCAGTCCCGCTTCCGCGACATCCGCACCGACATCCACCGCGCCTACGCGGACCAGGTGCGCGCCTGCGCGCCCGCCCTGTACGAACGGCTGGCAGGCAAGCGCCCCGTAGAACGCCTCCGGGGGACCGGCGACCAGCAGAACTTCTTCCGCCGACCGGCCGGCCCCGGCTGGGCCCTGGTCGGCGACGCCGGGCACCACAAGGACTCCATCACCGCCCGCGGCATCTCCGACGCCTTCTGGCAAGCAGAATCCCTGGTCCGCCACATCGGCGACCGCCTGGACGGCGCCCCGCCCGCCCTCGACGGTGCGCTGGACGCGTACGCCGCGGAACGGGACGCCTGCCTGCTGCCGGGCTACGAGGCGACCCTGGCGGTGGCCCGGCTGGCACCCCACGAGCAACGCCTCTCCCTGCTGCGAGCGGTGCGCTCGGACCCCGAGCTCACGGCGATCTACTTCGACACGGTCGCCGGAATCGCCTCCGCGGAGGCCCTCTACACCCCGAAACTGCTCGCCCTGCTCTGAACCCGCCGGCCGCCCTTGTGGGCCGCCCTGGCCTGCGGGGACCGCCCCGTGTTACGAAGAGCCATGCGCACCACCTCGTACGACGCCGTCGTCATCGGCGGCGGCCACAACGGCCTCACCGCCGCCGCCTACCTGGCCCGGGCGGGCCGCTCGGTCCTGGTCCTGGAGCGCCTGGACCACACCGGCGGCGCCGCCGTCTCCACCCAGGCCTTCGCCGGCGTGGACGCCCGCCTCTCCCGGTACTCGTACCTGGTCAGCCTGCTGCCGCAGAAGATCGTCGACGATCTGGGGCTGCGCTTCGCGGTGCGCAAGCGCGAGGTCTCCTCGTACACCCCGACAAAGCGCGGCGGCCGCGCCACCGGCCTGCTCGTGGAGCGATCCGCCACCGCCACGCGCGACTCCTTCGCCCGCCTGACCGGCGGCGACCGCGAGTACGAGGCCTGGCAGCGCTTCTACGGCAGCACGCAGCGCCTCGCCGAGCGGGTCTTCCCCACCCTGACCGAGCCGCTGCCGAGCCGCGCCGAGCTGCGCGCCAGGATCGGCGACGACGCGGCCTGGGACGCCTTCTTCGAGCGGCCGCTCGGCGAGACGGTCGAGGCGCACTTCGCCGACGACCTGGTCCGCGGCATCGTCCTCACCGACGGCCTCATCGGCACCTTCGCGAGCGCGCACGACCCGTCCCTGCGCCAGAACCGCTGCTTCCTGTACCACGTCATCGGCGGCGGCACCGGCGACTGGGACGTGCCCGTGGGCGGCATGGGCGCGCTCACCGACGCCCTGGCGGGGGCCGCCCGTACGGCAGGGGCCGAGCTCGCCACCGGCTGCGAGGCCACCGCGATCGCCACCGACGGCCGCACGGCCGAGGTCACGTACCGTACGGCCGAGGGGGAGGCCACCGTCGCCGCCCGGCACGTCCTGGTCGGCGCCTCACCCGAGGCCCTGGCAGGCCTCCTCGGCGACCCGCCCCCCGAGCCCGCCGAGGGCGCCCAGCTCAAGGTCAACATGCTTCTGCGCCGCCTGCCCCGCCTGAAGGACCGGGCGGTGGACCCGCGGCAGGCCTTCGCGGGCACCTTCCACATCGCGGAGGACTACGGGCAGCTGGAGACCGCCTACCGCCAGGCCGCCGCCGGCGAACTCCCGCAGGCGCCGCCGAGCGAGATCTACTGCCACTCGCTCACCGACCCCTCCATCCTCGGCGCGGACCTGATCCGCGACGGCTATCAGACCCTCACCCTCTTCGGCCTGCACGCCCCGGCCCGGCTCTTCGCCGACGGCAACGACACCGCCCGCGAGGCGCTGCTCAAGGCCACCCTGGAACAGCTCGACGCCGTCCTCGACGAGCCCATCGCCGACGTCCTCGCCACCGACGCCGACGGCCGCCCCTGCATCGAGGCCAAGACCCCCCTCGACCTGGAGCGCGACCTGCGCCTTCCCGGCGGCAACATCTTCCACCGCGACCTCTCCTTTCCGTACGCCACGGGGGACACCGGCCGCTGGGGCGTGGAGACCGCGCACGCGAACGTGCTGCTGTGCGGCGCGGGCGCGGTCCGCGGCGGCGGGGTGAGCGGCATCCCGGGGCACAACGCGGCGATGGCGGTGCTGGGCGGCTGAGCCGCCGCTGACCTGGCGCCGACTTGATAGGCAAGTAGAGACTTGCCTATGGTGGAGGCGTGCCAGATGATGTTTTCAAGGCGCTGTCCGACCCGACCCGCAGAACGATCCTCGACGAGCTGACGGAGCGGAACGGCCAGACCCTCTTCGAAATCTGCGCGCGGCTGTCCGGCAAGCACGGTCTGGGCCTGTCACGACAGGCGATCAGCCAGCACCTGGCCGTACTGGAAGCCGCGGGACTGATAAGGACGCGGCGCGAGGGCCGCTACAAGTTCCACGACCTTGACCCCGAACCGCTTGAGCAGATCGTCTCGCGCTGGCTCAAGCCCACCGCACCGGAGACCGAAGAATGAAGATCTACGTCGCCCAGGTATTCGTCGACGACCAGGCCAAGGCCGAGCGCTTCTACACCGACGTGCTCGGCTTCGTGAAGAAGCACGACATCCCGCTCGGCGGCGACGCCCGCTGGCTGACCGTCGTCTCGCCCGAAAACCCCGAGGGCGCCGAGCTGCTGCTGGAGCCGTCCGGCCACCCCGCGGTCCCGCCGTACAAGGAGGCGCTGGTCAATGACGGGATTCCGGCGACCTCCTTCGAGGTGAAGGACGTGCACGCGGAGAGCGCCCGGCTGAAGGAGCTGGGGGTGGAGTTCACGCAGGAGCCGATGAACGCGGGGCCGGTGACCATGGCCGTGTTCGACGACACCTGCGGGAACCTGATCCAGATCATCCACCACAACAGCTAGTCGGCCGAGGCGGTCCAGCCCTTCGCCTCGATACGGGACGCGTCCTTTCGGCGGGAGTCGTCGAAGAGGACGTCGTCCCCGTCCGCGACCCGGACGGCGTCCACGTACACGCCGCGTCCGACGTAGCGCAGGTCCGTGGCGTACCGCCAGCGCAGTCGCAGCACCTTGCCGCGCCATCCCGCCAGCGGGGCCTCGGCCTTGTGCCAGACGCGGCCCGACCAGCCGTCGACCGACCCGCTCGGGTGCTCGGCCGGCTCCTGCCCGCGCGCCCGCGTGGTGAACGGGACCGGCTCCCACGTGCTGCCGCCGTCCGCCGACGCCTCCAGGGACACCGCGTCGGCGGCCGGTTCCGTATCCCACCAGAGGCCGAAGGTCAGCTTCGTACGGGCGCCGGGGACGGTGAGCTCCGGCAGGGTCAGCGTGGCCTCCGTCTGGCTGGCCATGCCGGAGAACCAGGCTGTCCGGCCCGACGCCGGCCGCACCGGAACCGCCCTCGCCAGGTCGTTCGCGGTGGCGACCCGCGGCGCGCTGCCCGAGCGCCAGGAGCGGACCGGGTGGACCGAGTTGCCGAGGAGGACCAGGAAGGAGTCGGTGCTCGGGTCCAGGACCAGCGAGGTGCCCGTGAAGCCCGTGTGGCCCGCGGTGCCCGGCGTGGCCATCGCGCCCATGTACCGGTGCTGGTAGAGCTCGAAGCCGAGGCCGTGCTCGTCGCCGGGGAAGTCGGTGTTGAAGTCCGTGAACATCAGGTCCACGGACTTCTCGGACAGGATCCGCGCACGCCCGTACGAGCCGCCGTTCAGCAGCGTGCGCGCCAGCACCGCCAGGTCCCAGGCGCACGAGAAGACGCCCGCGTGTCCGGCGACGCCGTCGAAGGAGAAGGCGTTCTCGTCGTGCACCTCGCCCCACACCAGGCCGCGGTCGAGGCCGGACCACGGCTTGCGGGCGTCCTCTGTGGCGGCGATCTTCGGCTGCCAGGAGGCGGGCGGGGCATAGCGGGTACGGGTCATGCCCAGCGGCCCGGTGATCTCGTCGCGGAGCAGCACATCCAGCTTCTTCCCGGTGAGCTCCTCCAGGACCAGCTGCAGCGAGATCAGATTGAGGTCGGAGTAGAGGTACTTGGTGCCCGCCGGGTTGGCGAGGGGCTGCTTCCACAGGCGCTGCAGCTTCGCCTCCCAGGTGGGCTCCTCGTACAGCGGGATCCATGAGGTGAAGCCGGAGGTGTGCGTGAGCAGCTGCCGTATCGTCACGGCCTCCTTGCCCGCCGCGCCGAATTCCGGCAGATACGAGGCCACCGGGGCCTCCAGCTCCAGCTTGCCGCGCTCCAACTGCTGGACGGCCAGCAGGGAGGTGAAGAGCTTGGAGACCGACGCCAGGTCGAAGACCGTGTCCATCGACATGTCGATCTGCTTGTCCGGCGGGAATTCGACACCCGTGTCCGTGGCCTCGTCATAGCGCTGGTAGCGCACGGCCTTGCCGATCGCCCGCTCCAGCGCGACCGTACGGCCCCGGCCTGCCAGCATCACCGCGCCCGCGTACCAGGGGTACTTGGGGGAGGGGCCGAGGAAGGACCGCGCGTCCTCGACGAGCTGGTCCAGCCACTCCGGCAGCAGCCCCGCCTGCCGCGCCGACCCGCGGCGCAGCGTCATCCCGCCGCCCGACGTCTTGGTGCTCTCCACCGCACCAGCTGTACCCGATCCGAGCGCCGCCACGATCACCGCCCCGCCGAACGCGGCCCCCACCTGTCTGCGCGTGATCCCCTCCGCCATCCCGGCCACCCCTCCCACCCTCGCTGAAAGAATCTTCCAACTTCCCTCGCTCGCCCGAAACTTTCTGCCGGAGCCGCACCCCTGTCAAGACCGCCGAGGAATCTGACGCAGTGTCAGAAAACCTCTTCCTTCGTCCGCCCCGCTGCGGCATCCTGCGCCCATGCAGACGGAACTGAGCAGGAAGCTGGGCATCGAGCACGCCGTCTTCGGCTTCACGCCGTTCCCGGCGGTGGCGGCGGCGATCTCCCGGGCGGGCGGCTTCGGCGTGCTCGGCGCGGTCCGCTACGGCGCCGGGGAGGAGCTGGCCCGCGATCTGGACTGGATGGAGGCCAACACCGGCGGCCGGCCGTACGGCGTCGACGTCGTGATGCCCGCCAAGAAGGCGGCCGAGGGCATCTCGATCGAGGACATCGAGGCGATGATCCCCGAGGGGCACCGCCAATACGTGCAGGAGACCCTCGCCAAGTACGACGTCCCCGCCATGGAGGGCGAGTCCGGCTGGCGGATCACCGGCTGGATGGAGGACGTCGCCCGCTCCCAGGTCGACGTCGCCCTCGAATACCCCATCAAGCTCATCGCCAGCGCCCTCGGCTCGCCCCCGCCGGATGTGGTCGAGCGGGCGCACGACCGCGGCATCCTCGTCGCCGCGCTCGCCGGCTCCGCCCGGCACGCCCAGCGCCACCAGGAAGCGGGTCTCGACGTCGTCGTCGCCCAGGGTTACGAGGCCGGCGGCCACACCGGCGAGATCGCCTCCATGGTCCTCACCCCCGAGGTCGTACGGGCCGTCTCTCCGCTGCCCGTGCTGGCCGCCGGCGGCATCGGCAGCGGCGAGCAGATCGCCGCCGGGCTCGCCCTCGGCGCCCAGGGCGCGTGGCTCGGCTCGATCTGGCTCACCACCACCGAAGCCGACCTGCACTCCCGCGCCCTCACCGAAAAGCTCCTGGCCGCGGGCTCCGGCGACACCGTCCGCTCCCGCGCGCTGACCGGCAAGCCCGCCCGCCAGCTGCGCACCGAGTGGACCGACGCCTGGGACAGCCCGGACGGGCCCGGCACGCTGCCGATGCCACTGCAGGGCCTGCTGGTCGCGGACGCCGTCTCCCGCATCCAGAAGTACGAGGTGCAGCCGCTGCTCGGCACCCCGGTCGGGCAGATCGTCGGCTCCATGAACTCAGAACGCAGCGTGCAGCAGGTCTTCGACGACCTCACCCGCGGCTTCGAGCACGCGGTCGACCGGATCAACGAGATCGCCGGAAGGAACGACGCATGACAGCGCAGGCCCCCAACGGCTTCTGGGCGCAGGCCGCCGCCGACCCCGACCGGGTCGTCCTCATCGCCCCCGACGGCGAGGAGTGGACCGCCGCCCGGCTGCACGCCGAGTGCAACCGCCTGGTGCACGGCCTGCGCGCGGCGGGCCTGTCCACCGGCGACGCCTTCGCGGTCGTGCTGCCGAACGGACCCGAGCTCTTCACCGCCTACCTGGCCGCCTTCCAGGCGGGCATGTACCTGGTGCCGGTCAACCATCACTTCGTCGGCCCGGAGATCGCCTGGATCGTCTCCGACTCCGGCGCAAAGGTGCTGATCGCGCACGAGCGCTTCGCCGCGGAGACCACGGCGGCCGCGGACGAGGCGGGCCTGGCGGCCGAGGGCCGGTACGCGGTCGGCGAGGTGCCGGGCTTCAGGCCGTACGCCGAACTCCTGGAAGGGCAGCCGGACACCGCGCCCGACGACCGCAGCATGGGCTGGGTCATGAACTACACCTCCGGCACCACCGGGCGCCCCCGCGGCATCCGCCGCCCGCTCTCCGGCAAGCCCCCGGAGGAGAACTACCTCGGCGGCTTCCTCGGCATCTTCGGCATCCGCCCCTTCGACGACAACGTGCATCTCGTCTGCTCGCCGCTCTACCACACGGCCGTGCTGCAGTTCGCGGGCGCGTCACTGCACATCGGGCACCAGGTGGTGCTGATGGACAAGTGGACGCCCGAAGAGATGCTGCGGCTGATCGATACGTACAAGAGCACCCACACGCACATGGTGCCGACCCAGTTCCACCGGCTGCTGGCGCTGCCCGAGGACGTACGGGCCCGCTACGACGTGTCGTCCATGCGGCACGCCATCCATGGCGCCGCGCCCTGCCCGGACCATGTGAAGCGGGCGATGATCGACTGGTGGGGGACCTGCGTCGAGGAGTACTACGCGGCGAGTGAGGGCGGGGGCACGTACGCGACCGCCGAGGACTGGCTGAAGCGTCCTGGGACGGTCGGGAAGGCCTGGCCGATCAGCGAGATCGCGGTCTTCGACGATGACGGGAAGCGGCTGCCTGCCGGGGAGCTCGGCACCGTCTACATGAAGATGTCGACCGGCGGCTTCAAGTACCACAAGGACGAGGGCAAGACCCGGAAGAACCGGATCGGGGACTTCTTCACCGTCGGGGATCTCGGCTTCCTGGACGAGGACGGTTATCTCTTCCTCCGCGACCGCAAGATCGACATGATCATCTCGGGCGGCGTCAACATCTACCCGGCCGAGATCGAGTCCGCGCTGCTCACCCACCCCGCCGTCGCCGACGCCGCGGCCTTCGGGATCCCGCACGACGACTGGGGCGAGGAGGTCAAGGCCGTGGTCGAGGCCGCCGAGGGGCAGGCGGCGGGCCCGGAGCTGGCGGACGCGATTCTCGCGCACTGCGAGCGGCAGCTCGCCGGCTACAAGCGGCCGAAGTCGGTGGACTTCGTGGAGCACATGCCGCGCGACCCGAACGGCAAGCTGTACAAGCGCAGGCTGCGTGATCCTTATTGGGTGGGGCGGGAGCGGCCCGTCTGACACGATCGGCGGATGCCGACCTTCACCTCGTACGACGGGACCGAGCTCGCCTATCACCGTCAGGGCGCGGGCCCGCCGCTCGTCTGCCTGCCCGGCGGGGCGATGCGGGCCTCCGAGTACCTCGGCGACCTGGGCGGGCTGGCCGCGCACCGGACGCTGGTCAAGCTCGACCTGCGCGGCACGGGGGACTCGGCGGTGCCGGCCGACCCAGGGACGTACCGCGTCGACCGGCAGGTCGCGGATGTGGAGGCGCTGCGCGTCCACCTGGGCCTCGATGCCTTCGACCTCCTCACGCACTCGGCGGGCGGGGCGCTGGCCACGCGGTACGCCTTCGCGTACCCGCGGCGGGTGCGGCGGCTGGTGCTGGTCACGCCAGGGCTGTGGAATCTCGGGCTCGGCGATGACCTGGAGATGCGGCGGGAGGCGCTGGAGCTGCGCACGGGCGAGCCCTGGTACGGGGAGGCGAAGGCGGCCCTGGACAAGATCGCGGTGGGGGAGCTGGGGCCCGAGGTGTTCGACGCGGTGCGGCCGCTCACGTACGGGCGGTGGGACGCGGCGGCGCGGGAGCATGCCGCGGGACGGATCCACCAGTTCAACTTCGATGCCCAGGCCACCTATGCCGCACCCGGCATCGACGACCCCGACGCCGCTCGCGCGGAAGCGGCCCGCTTCACCGCCCCTGTGCTCGTCCTCGCCGGGGAGCTGGACGGCTATCCGCGGCCCCGTACCGCCGACGAGGCAGCCGCGCTCTTCCGCGCCGGAGAGGCGGTCGTGCTGCCCGGCGCCGCGCACTTCCCGTGGCTCGATGACCCCGCCCGCTTCACCGCCGCCGTGTCCGGCTTCCTGGACCGCTGACGCCGCGCGCCCGTGCTCCGCACGGACCGTGGGGGTGCGGAACCGCTTCTCCGGCGGGTAGCGTCGCTCGCATGAGCGAGCTGATCACGGTCCGGGGGAGCGGCGCGACCATCGCGGCGCGCCGGTGGGGCCGGCCCGACGCGCCGCCCCTGGTGCTGCTGCACGGGCTCGGGGCGAGCGGCGCCGACTGGGACCGGATCGCGCCGAGCCTCGCGGCCGACTGGCAGGTGTTCGCCGTCGACCTGCGCGGGCACGGCTACAGCGACTGGCCGGGGGAGTACGCGTTCCCGCAGTTCGGCGAGGATGTCGCGGCCTTCATCGCCGGCCTCGGGCTCGGGCCCGTACACCTCGTCGGGCACTCGCTCGGCGGCATCACCGCCCAGTTCGTCGCCGTGAAGCGGCCCGAGCTGGTGGCGCGGCTCGTGCTGGAAGAGGCGCCCGCCTTCCTGCCCGCCGAGCCGCGGCAGGAGGTGCCGCCGCGGCCCGAGGACCCGGGCTTCGACTGGGAGGCGAAGGTCCAGATCGTGCCGCAGCGCAATGACCCGGACCCGCGCTGGTACGAGCAGATCGCCGACATCGCGGCGCCCACGCTGCTGATCTGGGGCGGCGCGGACAGCTTCCTGCCGGAGGCCGACTTCAAGGACGTGGCCGCGCGCATCCCCGACGCCCGCCTCATCACCATCGAGGCCGGGCACCTGGTGCACGCCACCCGGCCCGACGAGTTCGTGGCGGCCGTACGGGAGTTCCTGCTGTCCGCGTCTTGCTAACCAGGCCGTATCACCGCAGGCTGACGGCCATGACGGGAGTGCGGAGCAATACGGTCGACGGGGTGCTGCGGCGCAGCGCCGGGCGGGTGCCGGAGCGGACGGCGGTGGTCTACGGCGACCGGGCCTGGACGTACGCGGAACTGGACGCGGCCGTGTCCGCGGCGGCGGGATTGCTGCGCGGCGAGGGCCTGGCGCCGGGCGACCGGGTGGCGAGCTACGGGCACAACTCCGACGCGTATCTGATCGGCTTCCTGGCCTGCGCGCGGGCCGGCCTTGTGCACGTGCCGGTGAATCAGCACCTGGCGGGCGAGGACCTCGCGTACCTGGTCACCCAGTCGGGATCGTCCCTGGTGCTCGCCGACCCGGACCTCGCCGCCCGCCTGCCCGAGGGCGTACGCACCCTGGCGCTGCGCGACCGCGACGACTCCCTGCTCGCCCGCCTCACCACCGCAGCGCCGCTCGACCAGGGCGGGCCCGAAGGCGAGGACCTCGTCCAGCTCCTCTACACCTCCGGCACCACCGCCCTCCCCAAGGGCGCGATGATGACGCACCGCGCCCTGGTGCACGAGTACGTCTCCGCGATCACCGCCCTGGAGCTGCACGAGGACGACCGGCCGGTGCACTCGCTGCCGCTCTACCACTCGGCGCAGATGCACGTCTTCCTGCTGCCGTACCTGGCCGTCGGCGCGACGAACATCATCCTCGACGCCCCCGACGGCGACCGGATCTT
Organism: Streptomyces boninensis; assembly: GCF_048572725.1. Lineage (NCBI taxonomy): Bacteria > Bacillati > Actinomycetota > Actinomycetes > Kitasatosporales > Streptomycetaceae > Streptomyces > Streptomyces boninensis. Next base: position 909,498 of record NZ_CP183837.1, on the reverse strand, counting down.
CGACCTGGTCGAGGCCGGGGAGGCGGACAGCCTCTTCGCGCCGCCGACGGTGTGGATCGCGCTGTCCGGGCGGGACGACTTCGCCGCCCGCGACCTGAGCGCGCTGCGCAAGGCCTATTACGGCGCCTCGATCATGCCCGTCCCGGTGCTGGCCCGGATCCAGGACCGGCTGCCCGAGCTGCGCTTCTTCAACTGCTTCGGGCAGAGCGAGATCGGGCCCCTCGCCGCCGTGCTGCGGCCCGAGGAGCACGAGGGGCGGATGGACTCCTGCGGGCGCCCCGTGCTCTTTGTCGAGGCCCGGGTGGTCGACGAGGCGGGCAAGGACGTGCCGGACGGCCAGCCAGGCGAGGTCGTCTACCGCTCGCCGCAGCTGTGCGAGGGCTATTGGGACAAGCCGGAGGAGACCGAAGCGGCCTTCCGGGACGGCTGGTTCCGGTCCGGGGATCTCGTCGTACGGGACGCCCAGGGCTATCTCACGGTGGTCGACCGGGTGAAGGACGTCATCAACTCCGGCGGCGTCCTGGTCGCTTCCCGGCAGGTCGAGGACGTGCTCTACACCCACCCCGCGGTCGCCGAGACCGCCGTCGTCGGGCTGCCGGACGAGCGCTGGATCGAGGCCGTCACGGCCGTCGTCGTACCGCGCGCCGAAACCACCGTCACCGAGGACGAGCTGATCGCGTACGCCCGCGAGCGGCTGGCCGGATTCAAGGCGCCCAAGCGGATCGTGCTGGCGGACGGCTTGCCGCGCAATGCCAGCGGGAAGATTCTCAAGCGAGAGCTGCGGGATTCACTGCGTGAGGCATAACCAATGATCCGCGTCATGACCTGGAACCTCTGGTGGCGCTTCGGCCCCTGGCAGGAGCGAGGAAAGGCCATCCTCGACGTGCTGCGGCGGGAGCGGCCCGACGTCCTCGCGCTGCAGGAGGTGTGGGCCAGGGGCGACGACAACTTCGCCGGCTGGCTGGCCGACGAGCTCGGCATGCACTGGACGTGGGCCCCTTCGCCGCAGCCCGACCGCTGGCGGCGCCGCATCGAAGAGCCGGGCGAGGGCCCGGAGTTCGATGTGGGCATTGCGCTGCTCAGCCGCTGGCCCATCGCCGAGCGGGCGGTGCTGCGGCTGCCGGCGGGGGAGGAGCCGGACGACGGGCAGCAGGCGCTGTACGCCCGTGTCGAAGGCCCGGACGGCCTGCGGATCCCGTGCTTCACCACGCATCTGCTCTCGTCCGGATACGCCTCCGCCACCCGCTGCGCGCAGGTGCGTGCGCTGGCGCGATTCGTCGCCGAGCGGCGCGGAGACGGCCCGTTCCCGCCGGTGGTGACCGGGGACTTCAACGCCGAGCCGGACTCCGACGAGATGCGCCTGCTCTGCGGCACGAAGACCGCGCCCGCCGTCCCCCGGCAGATCCTGCTGGACGCCTGGCGCTACGCGGCCCCGGAACAGCCCTGGCAGACCTGGGACATGGCCAACCCGCACGCCGCCACCCACCTGGAGTGGGACGCCCGCATCGACTACGTGCTGCTCGGGCCGCCAGGACCCGGCGGCATCGGCCATGTCCGTGCCGTACGCCGGGCCGGGGACGCGCCGGTCGACGGGGTCTGGCCGTCGGACCACTACGCGGTGGTCGCGGAGCTGGCGTCGTGACCAGTCACTCCGCCCCGGCCGCGACCTCCTTCGCCCAGCGGTAGTCCGCCTTGCCGCTCGGCGAGCGCTGGATGCGGTCGGTGAAGACGACGGTACGCGGGATCTTGTACCCGGCGAGGTGGGTGCGGCAGTGCGACTGCACCGCCTCCGCCGACAGCGGGTCCGCGCCGTCGCGCGGCTGGATCACGGCCGCGACCCGGTTGCCCCAGCGCTCGTCGGGCACGCCCGCCACCAGCACGTCGTAGATGTCGGGGTGCGCCTTCAGCGCCTCCTCGACCTCCTCCGGATAGACCTTCTCGCCGCCGGTGTTGATGCACTGCGAGCCGCGTCCGAGGACCGTGACGACACCCGACTCGTCCACCGTCGCCATGTCGCCGAGCAGCACCCAGCGCTGCCCCTCGGCATCCGTGAAGAACGTCTCCGCGGTCTTCTTCGGGTCGTTGTAGTAGCCGAGCGGCACATGGCCGCGCTGCGCCACCCGGCCCACCTCGCCCGGCGGCACCGGCTCGTGGGTGGCGGGGTCGACGACCATCGTGCGCTCGTTGACCTCGACGCGGAAGCCGCGCGAGCCGCCGCTGTCGGCGGTCGCGGTGCCGTTGAAGCCGGACTCGGAGGAGCCGAAGTTGTTCAGCACCATGCAGTTCGGCACCAGTTCGCTGAAACGTGCGGTGGTGGACTCGGACAGCACGGCGCCCGAGCTGGAGATGGTGAACAGTGACGAGCAGTCGGTGCCCTTCGCCGGCCCCGCCAAGGCGTCCACCAGCGGCCGCATCATCGCGTCGCCGACCAGGGAGATGCTGGTGACCTTCTCCTTGGCGACCGTGCGCAGCACCTCCTCGGGCACGAACTTGCGGTGGATCACCACCTTCTGCCCGAAGTTGAAGCCGATGAGCGCCGTCAGCGTCGCTGTCCCGTGCATCAGCGGCGGCGTCGGGAAGAAGACCAGGCCCTCGCCGCCCGCTGCCACCCGCTCGGCGAGCTCCTCGGGCCGCTTGACCGGGTCCCCGGTCGGCGCCCCGCCGCCGAGCGCGGAGAAGAACATGTCCTCCTGGCGCCACATCACGCCCTTCGGCATGCCGGTGGTGCCGCCGGTGTAGATGATGAACTGGTCGTCCGCGGACCGCTCGCCGAACCCGCGCGCCGCGGAACCGGACGCCTCCGCCTCCGCGAACGGCACCGGCGCGACGGCCGGCTTGGGCGCGTCCGCGGCCGGTTCTCCGGTACGTATCAGATGGCGCAGCTTCGGCGCCTGCGGCAGCGCGGCCGCCACCCGTCCGGTGAACTCGGCGTCGAAGACCAGCGCCGTGAGATCCGCGTCGCGGAAGAGATAGACCAGCTCCTCCTCCACGTAGCGGTAGTTGATGTTCACGGGGACGGCGCGGATCTTCACGCAGGCCAGAGCCGTCTGCAGGTACTCCACGCAGTTGTAGAGGTACATCCCCACGTGCTCGCCCGGCTTGATCCCCGAGTCCTCCAGGTGATGCGCCAGCCGATTCGCCGCCGCGTCCAGCTCGGCATACGTCAGCCGGCGCTCGGCGCCGGTGCCCGGGTGGTCGATGTGCACCAGTGCTTCCCGGTCCGGGACCGTATCGACGACGGACTCGAAGAGGTCGGCAAGGTTGTACTCCACGGCTCCTCCTGGCCCCGGCAGCGGCGGTCTGGCGTCATTAGAGCGCCGCCGCGCACAGGTGGGAAGCCCAACGGCACAAAAAATCTGACTGACCGTCAGAAAGAGTCTTGAAGAAGGGGTGCCGCTACTGCAACCTGTTCTACGTCTCGCGACAGGAGGGCGTAACGACATGGGCGGAAGCGAGCACCTCACGGTGGAGCGGGTGGGCGCCACCCTTGTGCTGACCCTGAATCGGCCGGAGGCGAAGAACGCCCTCTCGCTGCCGATGCTGGTCGGCCTCTACGACGGCTGGCTGGAGGCGGACGCCGACGACGACATCAGATCGGTCGTCTTCACCGGCGCCGGCGGCGACTTCTGCGCCGGCATGGACCTCAAGGCCCTCGCCGGCGGCGGCAAGCTGAACGGCGGCGACCCGTACCGGCACCGCATGAAGGAAGACCCCGACCTGCACTGGAAGGCGATGCTGCGGCACCACCGGCCGAAGAAGCCGGTCATCGCGGCGGTCGAGGGGTACTGCGTGGCAGGCGGCACGGAGATGCTGCAGGGCACGGACATCCGGGTGGCGGGCGAGAGCGCCACCTTCGGGCTCTTCGAGGTGGCGCGCGGGCTGTTCCCGATCGGCGGCTCGACGGTGCGGCTGCCGCGGCAGATCGCCCGTACCCACGCGCTCGAAATGCTGCTCACCGGGCGCCCGTACACCGCCGCCGAAGCCCGCGACATCGGGCTGATCGGGCACGTCGTACCCGACGGCAGCGCGGTCGAGAAAGCCCTGGAGATCGCCGAGAAGATCAACAGCTGCGGCCCGCTCGCCGTCGAGGCGATCAAGGCCAGCGTCTACGACACGGCGTCGCTGCCCGAGGAGGACGGCCTGAAGCTCGAACTCGAACGCGGCTGGCCCATCTTCGCCACCGCAGACGCCAAGGAAGGCTCCAAGGCCTTCGCGGAGAAGCGCACCCCGAACTTCCGGAGGGCCTGATGACCGACGTGCTCAGCGCACCACTCGTGGTGGAGTTCCCGTTCACCCGCTCGCTCGGCCCGGTGCAGAGCGCCTTCCTGACCGGGCTGCGCGAGCAGACGGTGCTCGGGGTGCGCACCGAGGACGGGCGGGTGCTGGTGCCGCCCGTCGAGTACGACCCCGAGACCTCGGCCGAGCTCAGCGAGCTGGTCGAGGTCGGCCAGGCGGGGACGGTCACCACCTGGGCGTGGAACGACAGCCCGCGCCGCGGCCAGCCGCTCGACACCCCCTTCGCCTGGGTGATGGTCCGCCTCGACGGCGCCGATACGGCAATGCTGCACGCGCTGGACGCACCGGGACCCGACGCCGTGCACACGGGCATGCGGGTCCGTATCCGCTGGGCCGCGGAACGCACCGGCGCCGTCACCGACATCGCCTGCTTCGAGCAGGAGCCCGCCAACTCCGAACCCCTCGCCGCCGCCACCCCGCACTCGGGCGCCTTCCCCGAACCGCTCAGCGGCATCACCATCCCGGCCCGCCTCGACTACGTCTACACCCCGGGCCGCGCCACCACCTCCTACCTCCGCTCGCTCAAGGGCCGCAAGCTCGTCGGCGAGCGCTGCCCGCGCTGCCGCAAGGTCTATGTCCCGCCCCGCGGCGCCTGCCCCACCTGCGGCGTCGCCACCGAGGAGCAGGTCGAGGTCGGCCCGCACGGCACGGTCACCACCTTCGCCATCGTCAACATCAAGGCCAAGAACCTCGATGACGTCGAAGTGCCGTACGTCTACGCCCACGTCGCCATGGACGGCGCCGGGCTGCCCCTGCACGGCCGGGTCAGCGGCATCCCGTACGACCAGGTGCGCATGGGCATGCGGGTTGAGCCGGTCTGGAAGGACGGCAACGACTACCCCGACCACTACCGCCCCACCGGCGAGCCGGACGCGGACTACGACACGTACAAGGAGCTGCTCTGATGCCGTCATACGCGCGTGACGTCGCTGTGGTCGCCTTCGCCCAGTCCGACCACCGGCGGCGCACGGACGAGCAGTCCGAGGTCGAGATCCTGATGCCGGTGCTGCACGAGGTGCTGGCCGCCACCGGGCTGAAGACCGGGGACATCGACTTCACCTGCTCCGGCTCCTGCGACTACCTCGCGGGCCGGGCCTTCTCCTTCACGATGACGCTCGACGGGGTCGGCGCCTGGCCGCCGATCGCCGAATCGCACGTAGAGATGGACGGGGCTTGGGCGCTGTACGAGGCCTGGGTGAAGATCCAGACCGGGGAGGCCGATACGGCGCTCGTCTACTCGTACGGGAAGTCCTCGCCGGGGTCCGTACGCGATGTGCTGACGCGGCAGCTGGACCCGTATTACGTCGCGCCGCTGTGGCCCGACGCCGTCTCGCTGGCCGCGCTGCAGGCGCAGGCGCTCATCGACGCGGGCGAGGCGGACGAGAAGCAGCTCGCCGGTGTCGCCGCCCGCAGCCGCGCCGCCGCCGCGGACAACCCGCACGCGCAGCTGCGCGGCGAAGTCCCGCACGGCGGCTACGAGGTGCGCCCCCTGCACACCGGCGACTGCCCGCCCATCGGAGACGGCGCCGCCGCGGTGATCCTCGCCGCCGGCGACACCGCCCGCCGGCTGAGCGAGCGCCCCGCCTGGATCCGCGGCATCGACCACCGCATCGAGGCGCACAGCCTGGGCGTACGGGACCTCACCGACTCGCCGTCCACGCGGCAGGCCGCCGAGCGGGCCGGGGTCTTCGAGCGGCCCGTCGACACGGCAGAGCTGCACGCCCCGTTCACCTCGCAGGAACTGGTGCTGCGCAAGGCGCTGTCCCTGGACGACAGCGTCACCGTGAACCCCTCCGGCGGCGCGCTCGCCGCCAACCCCATGATGGCGGCGGGACTGATCCGCATCGGCGAGGCCGCCGCCCGCATCCAGCGCGGCGACTCCGACCGGGCCGTCGCCCATGCCACCTCCGGCCCCTGCCTGCAGCAGAACCTGGTCGCCGTCCTTGAAGGAGCGAAGGCATCATGAGCAAGCAGCCCGTGGCGGTGACCGGAATCGGCCAGACCAAGCACGTGGCCGCGCGCCGGGATGTGTCCATCGCCGGACTGGTCCGCGAGGCCGCCCAGCGTGCGCTGGCGGACGCCGCCCTCACCTGGGCCGACGTCGACGCCGTCGTCATCGGCAAGGCGCCCGACTTCTTCGAGGGCGTGATGATGCCGGAGCTCTATCTGGCCGACGCGCTCGGCGCGGTCGGCAAGCCGATGCTGCGCGTGCACACGGCGGGCTCGGTGGGCGGCTCGACGGCGCTGGTGGCCTCCAACCTGGTGGCGGCGGGGGTGCATGAGACCGTCCTGACGGTCGCCTTCGAGAAACAGTCCGAGTCCAACGCCATGTGGGGCCTGTCGCTGCCGATCCCCTTCCAGCAGCCCCTGGTCGCGGGCGCGGGCGGCTTCTTCGCGCCGCACATCCGCTCGTACATGCGCCGGACCGGGGCGCCCGACACGATCGGCTCGCTGGTCGCGTACAAGGACCGCAGAAACGCCCTGAAGAACCCCTACGCGCACCTGCACGAGCACGACATCACCCTGGAGAAGGTGCAGGCCTCGCCCATGCTCTGGGACCCGGTCCGCTACTCCGAGACCTGCCCGTCCTCGGACGGGGCCTGCGCGATGGTGCTGACCACGCGCGCCGGCGCCGAGCGGGCCCCGCACCGGCCCGCCTGGGTGCACGGTGGCGCGATGCGCAGCGAGCCGACGATGTTCGCCGGCAAGGACACCGTCTCGCCGCAGGCGGGCAAGGACTGCGCGGCCGACGTCTACCGGCAGGCCGGGATCACCGACCCGCGGCGGGAGATCGACGCGGTCGAAATGTACGTCCCCTTCAGCTGGTACGAGCCGATGTGGCTGGAGAACCTGGGCTTCGCACAGGAGGGCGAGGGGTGGAAGCTGACGGAGTCCGGGGTGACGGAACTCGACGGCGACCTCCCGGTCAACCCGTCGGGCGGCGTACTGTCCTCCAACCCCATCGGCGCCTCCGGCATGATCCGCTTCGCCGAGGCGGCGCTGCAGGTCCGCGGGCAGGCGGGGGAGCACCAGGTGGACGGGGCGCGGCGGGCGGTGGGGCATGCGTACGGCGGCGGCTCGCAGTTCTTCGCCATGTGGCTGGTCGGTGACGAGGCACCGACCAGCTGACGGAGACCTGAAGTCATCCTTCCGTGACCTGTCGGGCACCGGCCGCGATGGCTAGGCTGGCCGCCAGGACGACGTACCGGGAGGAGCGAGGACGTGGCCGAACGCACCACTGAACAACCGCTGGTCGGCGGCGAGAGGAAGCCGGAGCTCGACTTGTCGCACGCGCAGTGGCAGTCGAGCACCCAGGGGGTCGGCGACGTCCAGATCGCCTTCGTCGAGGGCTATATCGCCATGCGCGACGGCCGGAACCCCGAGGGCCATGCCCTGATCTTCACGCCCGCCGAGTGGCGCGCCTTTGTACTGGGCGCGCGGGACGGCGAGTTCGACCTCACGTGAGGCAGCGCCTTACGTAAGCACGTGGACGCCGCGGCGGCGGAGCCGGTCCAGTAGCGGCGCCGGCTCCGCGTCCAGCGGATTCCACCGCAGGTCGAGGCGGTCCAGGGCGGGCAGCTCCGGCAGCCACGGCGGCAGCGCCGCGATCCGGTTCGCGCGCAGATCGAGCCGCCGCAGCAGCGGCAGCCCGCGCAAGGCCGTGGGCACGGCGGTGAGTTCGTTCTCGCGCAGCTCCAGTTCGCGCAGCTGAAGCAGCCGGGATACGGACCCGGGGAGCCCCGCGAGCCGGTTCCCGCGCAGCCACAGCTCGCGCAGCGCGCCCAGCCCGCCGATCGCGTCGGGCAGCTCGCGCAGGCCGCAGCGCTGCGCGCGCAGCTCCATCAGTGCCGCCATGCCGCCGATGGCTGCCGGGAGTTCGCGGAGCGGGTTCCCGCCGACATTGAGGTACGTGAGGCGGCTCAGGGCGCCGAGGGCGGCCGGCAGCTCGGTGAGCCGGTTCTCGTGTACGTACAGCATGTCCAGCTCCGGCAGCGTGCCGAGCTCCGGCGGCAGCGCGGCGAGCAGGTTGTGCCCGAGGTCGAGGGTGCGCAGCTCTCTCAAGTAACCGATATCCGGCGGCAGTTCGGTCAGCTCATTGTCCGCGAGGATCAGCGCCCGCTGCCAGGTGTCCCGCCACACCTCGTCCGGAATGTCCCGCAGTCCCGCCTGCCACAGATCCATGGCCGCATCCTGCCGCAGGACGGGGTCATATGCCCGCGCACGGGCGTAACCTCTCATCCCATCGGGCTGTGCCCCTTCACAAGCGCCGGGCCGGTGATGCCATATGTCTGGACTGCTGCTGGAGCGGGACGCCGAACTCGACGCCGTCGACGAGGCGCTCTCCGCCCTCACCGGACTGCGTCCGGACAGCGTCGGCCCGCTGCGGCGGCAGCGCGGCGGGCTCATCGCCGTCGCCGGGCGGGCCGGGCTCGGGAAGACCACCCTCCTCGCCGAGACGGGCAGGCGCGCCGCCGCCCGCGGCTGCACCGTGCTCTTCGCCCGCGGCGGCGACCAGGAGCAGGGCGTCGCCTTCCACGTCGCCCGGCAGCTGCTGCAGCCGCAGCTCGCCCGCTATACCGACGCCGAGCTCCGCGCCAGCCTCGGCGGCTGGTATGGGATCGTCGGCCCGGCGCTCGGCATCGGCGTCGCCACCGACGGCGCGCCGCCCGACCCGCAGGGCCTGCGCGACGGCCTCGACTGGGTGCTCACCCACCTCGGCACCCGGCGCTCACCCGTCGTCCTCATTCTCGACGACGCCCACTGGGCCGACGCCGAGTCCCTCGGCTGGCTCACCTCCTTCGTGCCGCGCGCCGAAGACCTGCCGATGCTCGTCGTCGTGGCGTACCGGCCGGAGGAACTCCCCGACACCGCCCAGGCGTTCCGCGCCCTCCCCGGCCGCTCCGGCGGCCGTCCCGTCGACCTCGAGCCGCTCACCGCCCCCGCCATCGCCCGCCTCGTACGGGACCGCGTCGGCAGCCACGCCGACGACGCCTTCTGCCGCGAGTGCTGGGCCGTCACCGCGGGCAACCCCTTCGAGGCCGTCGAGCTCAGCGCCAAGGTGGCCGCCCGCTCGCTGCGCCCCGACGAGTCCAGCGCCCACCTGCTGCGCGACCTCGCCGCCGCCGTCAAGGGCAGCGGCCTCGTCCACCGGCTGGAGCGGCTCGGCGCCTCGACCGTACGGATGGCCTGGGCCTGCGCCGTGCTCGGCACCGAGATCTCCCCGCAGCTCGCCGCCGGCGTCGCCGGGCTCGGCGCCGAGGAGGCCGCCGACGCCACCGACCGGCTGCGCGAGGTCCGCATCCTCACCGGCTCCGACACCGTCGAGTTCGTCCACCCGCTGATCGCCACCGCCGTCTACCGCGCCATACCCGACGCCGTCCGCGTCGCCCTGCACGGCCAGGCCGCCTGGTGCGTCACCGACGCGGGCCTCGGCCCCGCCGCGGCCGCCCGGCACCTCCTGGAGACCCACCCGGAGAGCGACCCCTGGGTGGTCCGTACGCTCCGCGAGGCCGCCCGCGACACCCTGCGCGCCGGCGCCCCCGAGACCGCCCGCGGCTACCTCGCCCGCGCGCTGCGCGAGCCGCCCGCCTACGAGGACCGCGCCGCCACCCTCTACGAACTCGGCTGCGCCTCCCACCTCACCGAACCCGCCACCACCGTCAACCACCTCCGCGCCGCCCTCGAAGAGCCCATCGCGGAACCGGCCCTGCGCGCCGCCATCGTCCGCCGCCTCTCCCAGACCCTCGCCCACGCCGACCGCCTCGGCGAGGCCTCCGAGGTCGTCGGCCAGGCCGCCCGCGTCGCCACCGACGCCCGCGAGCGGCTGCGGATGCGCGCCGAGCAGTTCATGTGGGACGCCTTCCGCGCCGACGAACCCGACTCCCCGGCCCGCTCCCGCCGCCTCGCGTCACTCGCCGACCGCCTGACCGGCCGCGACCTCACCGAGCGCTACATCATCGGCCTCCGCGCCTGGGACGCCACCCTGCGCGCCGAGCCCGCCTCCGTCGCCGTACGGCACGCGGAACGGGCGCTGACCGGCGGCCTCGGCTGGGCCGACGAGGAGCGCGGCTTCGAGGTGCCGGTGCTGGTCGCCCTCGCCTTCATGTACGCCGACCGGCCAGGGCGCGCCGAAGACCTCTTCGCCGACGGCATCGCCGCCTTCGAGCGCCAGGGCTGGCGCGGCGCCCACCTCTCCTTCGGCTACACCCTCCTCGGCTACGTCCGCTACCGCCGCGGCCGGTACGCGGAAGCCGAGGACTTCGTACGGGACGGGCTGCGGCTCGCCGACCGCGTCGGCCGCGGCACGCCCGTCGTCTGGTACGCGGTGACGATCCTGATAGAGATCCTGCTGGCCCGCGGGCGGACGCGGGAGGCGCAGCGGCTGGCCGACGAGTACGCCTTCGGCCCGCCGTTCCCCGCCGCGGTGGTCTTTCCCGACTCCCAGACGGTCTACGGTGAGCTGCTGCTCTCCCGCGGCAGGGCCGAGGAGGCGGCTGCCGAGTTCGCCGCCGCGGGCCGCCGGCTGGAGCCGCGCGGGATCCGTAACCCCGGCTGGTGCCCCTGGCGGCTGGAGCTGGCGCGCGCGGAGGCCGCGACCGCCCCGGAGCGCGCGGCCCGGCTCGCGGAGGAGGCCCTCGACCTCGCCCGCGGCCAGGGCACCGCGTCCGGCATCGGCCACGCGCTCCGGATCCGCGCGGAGATCGCCCCGGCGGGCGACCGGCTGAAGCTGCTCCACGAGGCCGTCGCCTACCTGGAGCGCTCCCCGGCCGCGGGCGAGCTGGCCACCTCCCTCGTCGCGTACGGCCGCGCCTTACGCTGCGCGGGCCACGCCCCGGAGTCCGCCGACGCCCTCTACCGCGGCCTGGAGACGGCCCTCGCCTGCGGCGCCGACGCCCTGGCCGAAACCGCCCGCGACGAGCTGGCCGCCGCGGGCCTCCGCCCCCGCCGCCTCCGCACGGTCGGCACCGACGCCCTCAGCGGCCGCGAACGCACCGTGGCGGAACGGGCGGCCTCCGGGATCCCGGTCCCGCAGATCGCGGAACAGACGGGAATGGAGGAGCGAGAGGTGGAACTGCTGCTGTCCGCGGTGTACAGAAAGGCCGGCACGGACGCCGCCGGCCTCCCAGAGGCCTTGCACGCCAGGCCCTGAGACGATGACTACGTCCCCGCCCCTTTACGATTGACCCCATGGCCTTCCTCCGCCGCCGCAGCGCCCCCACCCCCGCAGGGCCGGAATTCGACGTACTCGCCATGGACCCCGGCGACTGGCCCGGCGACCTCGGCGCGGGCCTGCTGCCCGCGCCCGATGGCACCTGCCAGGGCGTCTTCCTGCGCTACGACCTGTTCGGCGGCCGCGGCCCTGCCATGATCATCGGCAACCTCCCCGAGGGCTCCCCGGCCCGCGACATCGAGGAGGGCCAGCCCCCCTTCGAGGTCGCGCAGCTGCTCGCCGCCCTCGGCCACGAGGAGCCGGTCACAGTCACCGGCAGCGAGGACACCCCGGTGATGCACCAGGACAACCTCCTGATCGTCAAGCGCATCACACTCTCCGAGGACCGCGTCTCCTGCGTCCAGTTCGACCGCAGCGACAAGGTCCTCGTAACGATCGCCAGCTGGGAGCGCCCGATCACCGACGACCTGTACGCCCTCCTGAAGCCGCTGCCCGCGGAGCTCTTCCAGCAGAGCTGAACCCCGCGGGCCGCAGCTCTCAGCGGCGCGAGTCCTTCACGTCCACCTGGTCGGACTTCACGTACGCCACCCGGTGGCCGAACTGGATCTCGTAATAGACGGTGTCGCCGCGGACCACCTGGCTGTCCGGGTCCTTGAAGTTCACCGCGTAGAAGTGCTCCGAGGGCACCCGGTCGCCGAGGACGTAGCGCTGGCCCGGCAGCATCTTGTAGGGGAACGGAGCGAGCTCGATCGGCTCGATCTCCTTCGGGTACGCGTCCTTCTCGGGCAGCACCCGGCCGAAGATCTCGACATCCTTCACACCCGCCTTCGGGGTGACGACCCGGCCCCTGGAGTTGACCGCGGTCGGCTCGTCGGACGGGTTCTTGAACCAGGCCTTCTGGCCGAGATACCAGACGGCCGTCCAGTCGCCCTTCCGCTCCACCACCGCGTACTGCTGCCCGGTGGAGGCGCGGGCGCCGGTGTCATTGACGCCGATGGAGGACTTCCCCTCCGGCGGGTGCAGGCCCACGTCCTTGACCAGCGGCGCGTCGTCGCTCGGCTCGGTGTGCAGCCGGACCGCGCCGGAGCCGTGCGGCGGGCAGTCGTTGGCACCGGCCTTCTTGCACGAGTCGTACGCGGGCTGGTGCTCGTCGTAGTCCGGGCGGATGGTCACCAGCCCGCCGCTCTTCCCGGCGTTCGCCTTGAAAGGCCGGCCCAGCAGCGTGAAGTAGTGCTGCCAGTCCCAGTACGGCCCCGGGTCGGTGTGCATGCCGGGGATCTTGTCCGCGGCGGTGCCCGGCACGGTGTCGTGGCCCAAGATGTGCTGCCGGTCCAGCGGAATGTCGTACTTCGCCGCCATCCAGCGCACCAGCCGCGCCGAGTTGCGGTACATCGCCTCGGTGTACCAGGCGTCCGGATCGACCAGGAAGCCCTCGTGCTCGATGCCGACGGACTGCGAGTTGACGTGCCAGTTGCCGGCCTGCCAGGCCACGTCCTTGTGCTTGACGTGCTGCGCGACATGGCCGTCGCGCGAGCGGATGGTGTACTGCCAGGAGACGTACGTCGGGTCCTGGACCATGTTCACCGTGCCGTCGTACTTCGCCTCCGTGTCGTGGATGACGATGTACCGGATCGGCTGATCGTTCGGCCGGTCGGCCTTGTCGTGGTTCCCGTAGTCGTCCTTGCCCTCGTCGTCCTTGTACTCCTCGTACGGCGCCGGAATCCACTCGCAGGCCAGATTCCGCGGGCACTCGCTCTCGCCCCGCGCCTCCTTGCGCAGGCCGAGCGCGTCGAGCTGGGCGGCGTTCGGGCGGGCGGCGGCATCGGCCGACAGCGCGACGCGCTGGCCCGAGTCGGTGGTACGGGCCGCGCCCTCGCGGATCACCGAGTAGACGTCGTCGGCGAAGTTCCGTGCCGTGCCCGCGTCTTGTGCGCCGGAGTAGCGGGCCACCGCGCCGTACCAGTCGGCGGGCCGGTCGCTGAGCCCGCGGCCCGACTCGCGCTGGAGCTGTGCGAGGAGGGCGGCGCCGCCGGCGACGTTTGCCGCGGGGTCGGTGCGCAGGTCGGCGGCGGAGCGGCCGGTGAGCTTCGCGGCGCGCTTCAGGGTCTGCGGCTCCTTGCCGGTGGCGGCGGCCCGGTCGGCGGTGCCGCCGCCGTCGGGCCGGGGCGTCGCGCTGCCCCTGATCGTCCGCGGCCGGGAGTCGTCGCCGCGCGCGTCCTCGCCCTCGTGGTGGTGCGCGGCCGCGGACTTCAGGGCCGTACGGGCGTCGGTCAGATGCATCGGGCCGTAGCCGCCGGAGACGCTCGGGGCGCCGGCGTGGCTGTCCCAGCGCGACTGCAGGTACGAGACGCTGAGCAGCACGCTCCGCGGCACGTGGTAGCGCTCGGCGGCGTCGGCGAAGGCGCCCTGGAGCGCGGTGCGCGACTCGGAGCCCGCCGTGGCGGGTGGCGCGCCGGAGACCAGCGGCAGCAGCAGCGCGGCGGAGGCCGCGAGGCCGGCCGCGCGCGCGGCGCCGCGGCGGCTCAGCAGCGTGGGGGGAACAATTCCTCGCAAGGGGTGCCTCCTCGGCGGGGCAGCGCAGGACTGTGACGGAACGTGTCAGCTGTGCTTGCGGGGCGTGATGGGTCTCAAGAAATATCGGTTGTCCGACCATCCGTCAATCACCCTGCAAATGGTGCGTCGTTGCACGTCAGCGGCCTGCGGCGCGTCAGAGGTGTGAACCAATGCCGCCACTTGGCGGACACGTGGAAGGCGGTGCCCGACCCCTCGGCGGGCACCGCCTTCCAGGTATTCTGACGCGCCGTCAGCGTGTCCCGACCGCCGCGCGCACGGCCTTGCGGGCCATCTGCGCGTCGTCGTGCAAACGGCGGAGCAGCAGCCGCAATTCCTCCCCGGAGCCGGCTTGCGGGCCCTGCTGGCCGTTCGGGCTCGCCCCGGCGGCCGGGGGCTGGGTGGCGGGCGCGGCGTGCATGGTGCGCTGCACCGCGGCCTCGTACGTACGGATCTCGCGGGTCAGGACGAGCATCAGATTCACCAGGAACGCGTCCCGCGACGCCGGGCCGCCGGCCTGCGCCAGCTGGCTGATCTGCCGCCGCACGCCGGAGGAGTCGCCCAGCGCCATCCAAAGCGTCGCCATGTCATACCCCGGCAGATACCAGCCGGCGTGCTCCCAGTCGACGAGCACGGCGCCGCCCGGCGACAGCAGCACATTCGGCAGCAGCGCGTCGCCGTGGCAGAACTGACCCGGGCCGTGCGCCAGGCCGTGCAGCAGCGTCTGCAGGTCGCCCATGTCGCGGTCGGTGAGCAGCCCCAGCTCATGAAAGCGGGCCAGCCGCTCGCCGTAATCCAGCGGGGCGGTGAAGGCGCCGGGCGGCGGGCGCCACAGATTGACCCGGCAGAGCGCGGCTAGCGCGGCGCGCACGTCGGCACGCGGGGGCGGATCGACAGGATGCCGCTGCAGGGCCGCCGCTCTGCCGGGAGTCCGCTCGATGACCAGGACGCACTGCTCCGGATCCGCGGCGATCAGCCGCGGCACCCGCACCGGCGGGCGGTGCCGGACGAAGGTGCGGTAGGCCGCTATTTCATGCCGGAACCGCTCGGTCCACGCGGGGGAGTGGTCGAGCAGGCACTTGGCCACGACGGTGGCACGCCCGGTGGTGCCGACCAGTAGAACCGAGCGGGCGCTGCGCCGCAGTACCTGAACGGCGTTGAAGTCCGGGCAGATGCGCTGCACGGCGGCGATGACGGTGCGCAGCCGGTCACCCTGCGGTCCGGTCAGGTCGAGCCTGCCGCTGAGTGGATGCCGCCCCGCCGGTGGGATCCGCCGGGCGCGCGCCGGTCCGGCCAGGTGGGCGCCGGCGGCGTGGCCCGGGTCGAGGTACGGTGCGCCACCGCCGGGCTGCGCCCGCAGCGGGCGGTGCGGCGGGGCGGACACGGAAGCAGAAGCTGCGTACATGGCGGATACGAATCCCTTCGCGCGCCGAACGGTTGGCATCGCGCCCCGGCCGGGCAGCTCCCGTATCGGAAGACTCCCGTGGCCCACCCGCCGCATCCTGGGGAATGCGGCGGGCATGTGCCACTGGACTGCTCGCCGGGTGGCGCACTCATACCGCACACCCACGCACGGGTGGCAGACCACCTAGCGCACCCTGGCGAACCATGGCGAATCCTCGCCGGACCGTTACTGCAGGACTAGTGTCCAATTCAGCCGAGAAACCTGGGGGCTTTACGTGGAGAGGGCAGCTAACACCAGACTCGCGGACCTGTTCGGCATGACGGGCTGGTCCAAAGGCGAGTTGGCGAGGCTGGTGAACCGGCAGTCGGCGGCCATGGGCTTTCCGCAGCTGGCGACCGACACATCGCGGGTACGGCGGTGGATCGAGCAGGGAGAGATCCCGCGCGATCCGGTCCCGCGGGTGATGTCCGCCCTGTTCACCGAGCAACTCGGCCGTGTCGTGACCATCGAGGATCTCGGGCTGGAGCGAGCCGGGCGCGCGGGGAAGAGGCAATCCGACGAAGCATTGCCCTGGGCTCCCGAACGTACCGCCGAGGTGCTCACCGAATTCACGGGAATGGACCTCATGCTCAACCGACGCGGCCTGGTGGGTGCGGGCGCCGCGCTCGCCGCAGGCTCAGCACTAACGAGCGCCATGTACGACTGGCTGCACACCGACCCAGCCCTTACCGCGGAATCCCGGAGGTTGCCCGGGCAGCTCGCAGGCGCCGACGCCGACCCGGTCGCCTTCGACAGATACGAGGCAGCCCCGGTGGGATCACAGGAGATCGAGGCGCTGGAGCGCTCCGTCGAAGTGTTCCGCGCCTGGGACGCCGCCCGCGGCGGCGGCCTGCAGCGCAAGGCGGTCGTGGGCCAGCTCAACGAGGTGGGCGGCATGCTCGCCTACAAGCATCCCGACCATCTGCAGCGCCGCCTGTGGGGGGTGGCGGCCAACCTGGCGGTCCTCGCCGGGTGGATGTCCCATGACGTGGGCCTGGAGCCCACCGCCCAGAAGTACTTCGTCATCGCCGCGCACGCCGCTCGCGAAGGCGGTGACCGGCCGCGGGCCGGAGAAGCGCTGTCCAGGGCGGCCCGCCAGATGATCCACCTGGGCCGGCCGGACGACGCGCTCGACCTCATGAAGCTCGCCAACTCAGGTTCAGGGGCCCGGACTCTGCCCCGGACCCGCGCCATGCTCCACACCATCGAGGCGTGGGCGCTGGCGTCCCAGGGCCGCGGCAGGGCGATGCGGCGCACCCTCGGGGAGGCGGAGGATCTCTTCGTCTCCGACAAGGGCGATGTGCCGCCGCCCAGTTGGATGCAGCTGTTCGACGAGGCGGATATGCACGGCATGCAGGCGCTCGCGTTCCGTACCCTCGCCGACCATGAGCCGGACGCGGCCCGACAGGCGCAGGAGCATGCCAGGAAGGCGCTGCAGCTGCGCCAGAACGGCCGGCAGCGGTCCCAGATCATGGACTACATCTCGCTGGCCTCCGCGCTTTTCATCGCCGACGACCCCGAGCAGGCGGACCGCTATGCCCGCCTGGCGCTCGTCAGCATCGGCGAGAATTCCTCGCACCGCACCTGGGACCGGCTCCGCGAGATGTACCGGCTGACCGGCCAGTACGCGGGCTATCCGAAGGTGCAGGACCTCCGCGAGGAGATCAAGCTGGCGCTGCCGCGCGCGCCGAAGGGAGCCGCCCGGGCCTGACCAGTAACGGGCGGCAGAAAGAAGGGGAGCGGGGACGCGTCAGCGCACGCGTGCGACCAGCACGCAGGCGTCGTCCTCGCGCTCGTCACCGCCGAACTCCTCGATGGCGGCGCGCAGTAGGGTCTGCGCGCTGCCCGCGGTCCCGAGCCGGCCGGCCAGCGCCAGCAGCCGCTCCTGCCCGTCGGCAGGGGCGAGCCCGTCGGTGTGCAGCAGCAGCACATCGCCGGGCAGCAGCTGCTCGGTCTCCTGGCCGTAATCCCCGGTCCCGGCCGCGCCGAGGAGGACGCCACGGGGGGTGGCGAGCGCCCTGCCCCCTCCGCTGCGGAAGAGGAGAGGGGGCGGGTGACCGGCCTGAGCCCACTCAAGGCGGCGGGCGGCCGGGTCGTAGCGGCAGCAGAGCGTGCTGCCGACGGCCGGGTGCTGGGAGGTTTCCAGCAGCTCGTTGAGATGGCCGAGGAGTGGCGCGGGGGGCAGGCCGGTCATCGCCATGCCGCGGACGGCGCCGAGCAGCATCGCCATCCCCGAGGTGGCGGCGACGCCATGTCCGGCGAGGTCGCCGACGCTCAGGAAGGTCGAGCCGTCGGGCAGCGGCAGGGCGTCGTACCAGTCGCCGCCGATCAGCTCGCCGGCCGCGGCCGGGAAATAGTGCGCGGCGAGGTCGAGGCCCTCGGACCTGCCGGGCGGGAACCGCAGGGAGCCGCGCCACGGCGGCAGCACGGCCTCCTGCAGCTCGACCGCAAGCCGGTGCTCGGTCCGCGCGATGTGCCGCTGGTGCTGCAGCGAGTCACGGGTCTCGCTGAGCGCCTTTTCGGTACGGCGCAGTTCACTCACGTCGCGCAGCACCGCCCACATCGACACGGTGCCGCCGACGGCGTCGAGCACGGGCTCGCCCACCATGTGCAGCGTGCGCTCCTCGCCATCCGGGCGCACGATGCGGAACTCCCCGTCGATCGTCTTGCCGTCCACCAGGCAGTCGGTGACCATCGCGGCCAGCCGGCGCTGGTCGTCGGAATGGATCCAGGAGGGCAGGTCGTCGAGGGAGAGCGGGCCCTCCTGCGGGCCGCGGCCGAAGATCTCGTAGAGCTCGTCGGACCAGTCGACGCTGTCGTCGCGCAGATCCCACTCGGCGCTGCCGACCTTGCCGCCGACGATCGAAGGCGACACGGCGGGTGCCGCGGGGAGCGTCTGTGCGGCGGCCGCCGCGTGGGCGTCCTCCTCCGAGTGCGGGTCCGCGGGCAGACCCTCGCGCAGCTGGCCCAGCTGGGTGCCGAGATCGTCGAGCTGATGCGCGGCGAGGTCGCACAGCGCGCGCTGCCAGCGGGACTGCGGATCGCCGCCGGCACCTGCCTCGGAGTCCTCGGCGAAGGTCTCCCGGCGGACGGCGTCCACACCGGTGCGTAAGCGGCGCAGCTGGGAGATCAGGGCGTCCACCGCGCTGCGCCCGGGAGGCGGGGCCGCGGGGCGGTCCGCGGAGAGATGGGACGGCATGAGCGCACTCCGGTGTCTGTCGAAGGGCCGCTATGACTGTTGCACAGGCCAGGGCGGCCCGTAAGGCGTTTCGCAATACTCGGACTGATGGTGCCGCTGGCATATGCCTGAGGAGTTACGTTTAAGCCACCCGGGACGGCGGAATACGAGCCTCCATGTACGCTGCCCACCGGGCGCCTGGGATGACCGGCTCGCCCTTGATTCCGCGGAAATTCCGTTGCCAGCAGACCCCCCACACCGGATGCTGACGTCATGTTCGAGCGATTCATAGCTGGTGCGGCGCCCAGTGGCACGCTCCTCGGCCTCCTGCAGCGAGGCCGCGGTGACGGAACCCTGCATGCGCTCGCCGCGCCACGGGCAGAGGCCCTCGATGCGCTGTACCACTGCGTGTGCAGCGATCCGCGGCGTGACTGGCAGGTCGAGAACCGATCGCTCTATTACGCCCGCCTCTGTCTCGAGCTCGACGCGGGCCTCGGCCCCGTCGAGGAGCACCTCTTCGCTGCGGACGACCTGATCTCGCCCGACGAGCAGCGCTGCGGCCTGGCCCTTTCGGTCCTCGGACACCTGGCCGGATATGGCCGTACGGACGCCGTGGAGCTGCTGCGCCGCTATGCCGCCGGCGGCGGCTGCTGGCAGTGGGCCCTCGATGAGCTGGCGCTGCGCGACGACGACGCCTCGCTGCGGGCGCTGGCGCCGGCCGTGCTCGGCCGCTTCCCGGAGACCGGGGAGGGCGAGCAAGCCCTCGCGGAGGCCGTGAAGGAGGCCTTCGAACCGCGGCCCTGGATGCTGTGGGCCGACGATCCCGTGTACGGCCCGCGGGTGCGGGCCGCGCAGGAGCGGCGGAGTTTCGACCGCTGGCAGCGGCAGCTGAACGCCCGGGGGCCGCGGCCCGACTGGTCCGTCACCGCCGTGCTCGCCTGGGCCGACGAGATCCACGACCCGGCAGGGGAGGAGGGCGAGCAGCAGCGGCACTTCGCGGCCGCCGCCCGCTGCCTGGCCGCCGTGGCCGGGGACGAGGACCGCCCGGAGCTCGTCGCCGCGGCCCTGCACGGCACCGCGGGGGCACGTGCGGCGGCCATCGTGCACCTCGCGTCAGCCGGCGATCCGGACGCCCTCGACCTCATCGAGGCGGCGGCCGAATCCGGCTCCGATATTGTCGCTGATGCGGCATTCGCGGCTTTTGGTCGCATGTGCTCCATTGCTGCCCTCGACCGGGCCAGGATCTGGGCGGCGCGGGCCGACGACCTCGGCACCACCGCCGCCGTCACGCTCGCCTGCCGCGGCGCCGCGACCGACGCCCCCGCCGTACGGACCGCGCTGCTGCGCACCGTCCGCGACCACGGCCCCGACGCCGACGCTCTGTGGGCGCTCACCGAGGGCGCGGGGCGGCTCAGGGTCGCCGACGCCGCCCCCGTGCTGCGGCACATCTATCGCGAGACCACCTCCTCGCAGCTGCGTGGCCATGCCGCCACGGCGCTCGCCACCACCGACCCGTCCTTCGCCGCCGGCTTCGCCGTCGAGTGCCTGTGGGACTGCGAGGAATCCACCCGCGAGATCGCCGCCCGGTACGCCGAAACCGCCGACGCCCGCGTCGTCGCCCAACTGCGCCGGCTGGCCGCCGATCCGGCCGAGGAGGACGGCGTGCAGGACGTCGTACGCACCCGCATCACCCCCGACGGCGCAGGGAGCTGAGCGCGCCGGGGCGCACCCCGGCGCGCGCCGGGACACCCAAATGCTCATGAGGCGTTCCCCGGAGGGTCAGATTCGCGACCCCCGGGGAACGGCCGGCTCGGCGACAACAGCGGTATGCGTGTCGCGATCGTCACCGAATCCTTCCCGCCCGACGTCAACGGCGTGGCCAATTGCGCCCTGCACACCGCCCGCCATCTCGTCAGCCGCGGGCACGACGTCCTGGTCGCGGCCCCGGCCGCCGCAGCAGAAGACTCCACCGCCGCCGACACCCCCTGCCGCGTCGTACGGCTGCGCGCCGTCCCGCTGCCGGGCTACCGCCAAGTGCGCGTCGCCCTCCCCAGCCGCCGCCTCGCCGCCGAGCTGGCCGCGCACCGCAGCGAACTCGTCCACCTCGCGAGTCCCTTCGTCCTCGGCGGCCGCGGCGTCGCGGCGGCCGCGAAGCTGGGCGTCCCTTCGGTCGCCGTCTACCAGACCGACCTCGGCTCCTATGCCCGTACGTACATGGGCGCGGGCGAGGCGCTCGCCTGGCGCCGCATCCGGCAGCTGCACTCCGCCGCCGACCTCACCCTCGCCCCGTCGACCGCCGCGCTGAGCCAGCTCGCCGGGCACGGCGTGCCCCGGGTCCGGCTGTGGCCGCGCGGCGTCGACTCGCAGCGCTTCCACCCGCGGCGGCGCGACGAGGCGCTGCGCCGGCGGCTGCTCGACGGCGCCGAGGTGCTCGTCGGGTACGTGGGGCGGCTGGCCCCTGAGAAGCACGTGGCGCTGCTCGCCGCCGTGCAGCGGCTGCGCGGGGTGCGGGTCGTCATCGTCGGGGACGGGCCGAGCTCCGACGCGCTGCGCGAAGCGCTGCCGCAGGCGCGCTTCCTGGGCGCCCGCAGGGGGACGGACCTGGCGCGGATATTCGCCTCGCTCGACGTCTTCGTGCATACGGGCCCGTACGAGACCTTTTGCCAGACCGTCCAGGAGGCCATGGCCAGCGGCGTGCCGGTGGTGGCGCCGGCCGCGGGCGGGCCGCTCGACCTCGTCGGGCACGGGCGAACCGGGTACCTGGTGCCGCCCCTGGACGCGGGGGCGCTGCGGGACGCCGTCGCCGGGCTCGCGCAGGACCCGCTGCTGCGGGCCGGGTTCGGGCAGGAAGGGCGGGCCGCGGTCGCGGACCGGACCTGGGAGGCGATCGGCGATGAACTGCTCGGTTACTACGCCGGCGTGCGCGCCGGCAGGGAGGCGGTGGCGGTATGAGCGCTCTGACCAGCACGGAGACGACTAATGGATCGCTTGGTTCGCTGCGGATCGTTCGCATCGCGAACTTCATAGCGCCCACCTCCGGCGGCCTGCGCACCGCGCTGCGCGAGCTCGGAGCCGGATACCGGGATGCCGGGCACGAGCCGGTGCTCGTCCTGCCCGGCGAGTACGCGGGCGACGAGCAGACGCCGCAGGGCCGGGTGATCACCCTCCCCGGACCGCTGCTGCCGGGCACCGGCGGCTACCGGGTGCTGGCCGACCGGCGCAAGGTCGGGCGGCTCCTGGAGGAGCTCGGCGCCGACCGGCTCGAGGTCTCCGACCGCACCACACTGCGGTGGACGGGGGAGTGGGCGCGGCGCGCCCGGGTGCCGTCGGTGATGGTGTCGCACGAGAGCGTCGACGGCGTGCTGCGCACCTGGGGCCTGCCCCGCGGCGCCGCCGAGCGGGCCGCCGACTCCCTCAACCGGCGCACCGCGCACGCCTTCCGCAAGGTGGTGTGCACGACGGACTGGGCGGCGCGGGAGTTCGAGCGGATCGGAGCGCGCAATGTCGTACGGGCGCCGCTGGGCGTGGATCTGGGGCGGCGGCACCCGGCGCGGCGCAGCGGGGAGTTGCGCGAGCTGTATGCGGGGGCGGGTGAGGTGCTGCTGCTCCTGTGCTCCCGGCTGTCGCCCGAGAAGCGCCCCGCGCGGGCCCTGGAGACCCTCGCCGAGCTGCGCCGCCGCGGGGTCGCCGCGCGGCTGCTGATCGCCGGCGACGGGCCGCTGCGCGACCGCCTGGAGCGGCGGGCGGCGGCCCAGGGGCTGCCGGTGCGATTCCTCGGCCATCTGCGCGGCAGCGAGCTCGCCGTGCATCAGGCGAGCGCCGATGTGGTGCTCGCGCCCGGGCCGGTGGAGACCTTCGGTCTCGCCGCGCTGGAGGCGCTGGCGTCGGGCACGCCGGTGGTGGCGAGCGAGAGTTCGGCGCTGCCCGCGGTGATCGGGGAGGGCGGTGAGGCGGTGGCGGACAGCGGCGTCGCCTTTGCGGACGGGGTGCAGCGGCTGCTCGACCGGCCCGAGGCGGAGCGGCGGGGTGCGGCCCGTAATCGCGCGGAGGGCTACGGGTGGCCGGCGGCCGTCGACGCCTTCCTGGCCGCGCACGGCGCCCGGCCGCGCACCAGGCCCGCGGTGCTTGAGGGCGCGGCATGAGTACGGAGTTGCGGCTCGCCGTGGCGGGCGGCGACAGCCACGAGCTGCGCTTCGCCGTGCTCGGCGACTCGCTCTCCGAAGGCGTAGGCGACCCGGCGCCCGACGGCCGTGGCTGGCGCGGCTGGCCCGAGTTGCTCGCCGGGGCGCTCGCCGCGGACCGGCCGGTGCGCGTGGTCAAGTTGGCCCGTAGCGGGGCGCTGAGCACCGACGTCGCGTACCGGCAGCTCCCGGCCGCGCTCGCCGAACGCCCGCAGCTGGCCTCCGTCATGGCGGGCGGCAACGACACGCTCCGCGCCGGCTTCGACATCCACCGCACCGTGGCCGCCCTCGACCACACCATGGGCGCCCTCGCGGCGTCGGGCGCCCGGCTGCTGACCGCCTGCCTGCCCGACGCCGGCCGCGCCCTCGGCCTCCCCTGGCCTTCCCCAAGCTCTCGGCTGCGCTCGAGCAGGGGATACCCCATTCCCGCCCCCTCGCCCGGCGCATGGATGCCGTCAACACCGCCGTCCACACCCTCTCCGAGCGCTACGGCGCGCTGCACCTGCACCTCGCCGCACACCCCTGCACGGCCGAGCGCGGCGCCCGGAGCGTCGACCGGCTGCACCCGAGCGAGCGCGGCCATCGCGTCCTGGCCCGTGCCTTCCATGCCGAGCTGGTACGCGCCGGGCTGACCGCCGGGGCGCCGCCCGGCGCGGAGCCCGAGACGCCCGCGCCGGGTGTGCTCGCCGGCGCACGGTGGCTCGCCTTTGAGGGCACGCGGTGGGCGGCGGAGCGGTGTACGGACCTGCTGCCCGGGCTGCTCGGTCTTGCCGTCCAGCAAGGCAGGCACCGGCTGCTGCGGCGTGAGCACGTGCTGGAGGAGCGCGCCCGCGGAGCCACCCTCGCGGCGCTGTCGGCGCCCGCTGCCAGAATGGCGGCATGACGCAGCGCTGGGAGTTCTGGATCGACCGCGGCGGCACGTTCACCGACGTCGTGGGCAAGCGGCCCGACGGCCGGCTGGTGGCGCGCAAGCTGCTGTCGCACGACCCGGAGCGCTACCGCGACGCGGCGGTCGCGGGCATCCGCCTGACGCTGGGCCTCGGCCTCGACGACCCGGTGCCGGCGGACCGTATCGCCGTGGTCAAGATGGGCACCACGGTCGCCACCAACGCCCTCCTGGAGCGCAAGGGCGAACCCACCGCGCTCGTGGTGACCGAGGGCTTCCGCGACGCGCTGCGCATCGCGTACCAGAACCGACCCCGCCTCTTCGACCGCCACATCGTGCTGCCCGAGGCGCTCTACGACCGCGTCATCGAGGTCCCCGAGCGGATCGGCGCACACGGCGAGACGATCCGGGACTTCGACGCCGAGGCGGTGCGCGAGCAGCTGGCCGCCGCCCACCGGGACGGCCTCCGCAGCGCCGCCGTGGTCTTCATGCACGGCTACCGGCACCCGGCGCACGAGCGCGCGGCGGCCGAGCTGGCGCGCGACGCGGGCTTCACACAGGTCAGCTGCTCGCACGAGGTCAGCCCGCTGATGAAGCTGGTGCCGCGCGGCGACACCACCGTCGTGGACGCCTACCTGTCGCCGATCCTGCGCCGCTACGTGGAGGAGGTCGCCAGTGAACTGCAGGGCATCCGCCTGATGTTCATGCAGTCCAGCGGCGGCCTGCGCGAGGCCGCGCACTTCCGCGGCAAGGACGCGGTGCTGTCGGGCCCCGCGGGCGGCGTCGTCGGCATGGTGCGGGCGTCGGGCGAGGCCGGGCACGAGCGGGTCATCGGCTTCGACATGGGCGGCACCTCCACGGACGTGTCGCACTATGCGGGCGAGTACGAGCGAGCCATCGGCGCTGCCACCGAGGTCGCGGGCGTGCGGATGCGCGCGCCGATGATGTCCATCCACACCGTCGCTGCGGGCGGCGGCTCGGTGCTGCACTTCGACGGCCGCCGCTACCGGGTCGGGCCCGACTCGGCGGGCGCCGTGCCGGGTCCGGTCTGCTATCGCCGCGGCGGCCCGCTGACGGTGACGGACGCGAACGTGATGCTCGGGCGCGTACAACCCGCGCACTTCCCGTCCGTCTTCGGCCCGGGCGGTGATCAGCCATTGGACGCGGCGGCGGTACGGGCGAAGTTCGCGGAGCTGGCCGAGGAAGCGGCGGCCGCGGTCGGCGACCGGCGCACGCCTGAGGAGGTCGCGGCCGGGTTCACCGAGATCGCGGTGCTCAATATGGCCAACGCGGTCAAGAAGATCTCGGTGCAGCGTGGCCATGACGTCACCCGCTATGCGCTGACGAGCTTCGGCGGCGCGGGCGGGCAGCACGCCTGCGCGGTCGCGGACGCGCTCGGCATCAACTCGGTCATCGTGCCGCCATTCGCGGGCGTGCTGTCGGCGTACGGGATCGGCGTGGCCGCGGCGACCGCGATCCGGGAGCGCTCGGTGGAGGTGGAGCTGGGGGCGGCCGCCATGGAGCGGATCCAGGGGGTGGCGGAGGAGCTGGCGGAAACCACCCGCGAGGAGCTGCGTGCCGACGGCATCCCGGATGCGTCGGTGTCGACGGCGGCGCGGGTGCATCTGCGGTACGCCGGTACGGATTCCAGCATTCCGGTGCCGCTCGCGGAAGCCGCGGACATGGCCGCGGAGTTCGCGCGGGTGCACCGCGAGCGGTATGCCTTCACCATGGACAAGCCGCTGATCGCGGAGGCCGTGTCGGTGGAGGCGTCGTCCGCGGAGCCGGAGGCGGGCTTCGGCGTCGTGGCGCCCGCGGACCGCGACGGGGAGCTGCGGCCGGTGGACCGGGTGCGGGTCTTCACCGAGGGCCGGTGGCAGGACGCCGACCTCTTCGAGCGTACGGACCTGCGCCCTGGCGATGCCGTGACCGGGCCCGCGATCATCGCGGAGGCGGACGCGACGACGGTGGTCGACCCGGGGTGGGAGGCGGCAGCCGATGAAGGCGGCCATCTGCTGCTGGAGCGGGTGATTCCGCGGCCGGAGCGGATGGCGGTCGGCACGGACGTCGACCCGGTGATGCTGGAGGTGTTCAACAGCCTCTTCATGGCCATCGCCGAACAGATGGGCCTGCGGCTGGAGAACACCGCGCACTCGGTGAACATCAAGGAGCGGCTGGACTTCTCGTGCGCCCTCTTCGACGCGGACGGGAACCTGATCGCCAACGCGCCGCACATTCCCGTACACCTCGGGTCGATGGGGGAGTCCATCAAGGAGGTGCTGCGGCGCAATGAGGGGACGATGCGGCCCGGGGATGTGTACGCGATCAACGATCCATACCACGGGGGCACGCATCTGCCGGATGTGACCGTGGTGACGCCGGTGTTCGCGGAAGAGGGGGACGACCTGCTCTTCCTGGTCGCCTCCCGCGGCCACCACGCCGAGATCGGCGGCATCACCCCTGGCTCGATGCCCGCCTTCAGCCGGACCATCCACGAGGAGGGCATCCTCTTCGACAACTGGCTGCTCGTGCGCGACGGCCGGCTCCGCGAGGAGGAGACGCGCGAGCTGCTGGGCTCCGGCCCGTATCCCTCCAGGGCGCCGGACGCGAACATGGCGGACCTGCGGGCGCAGATCGCCGCCAACGAGAAGGGCATTCGCGAACTGCGGAAGATGATCGGCCAGTTCGGCCTGGACGTGGTGCAGGCGTATATGCAGCACGTGCAGGACAACGCCGAGGAGTCGGTGCGCCGGATCATCGCGGGCCTGGCGGACGGCTCGTATCGCTATGAGACCGACGGCGGGGCGACTATCGAGGTGGCGCTGCATGTCGACAAGTCGGCCCGCAGCGCGGTGCTCGACTTCGCGGGCACGTCGGAGCAGCAGCCCGGGAACGTCAACGCTCCCAGCTCCGTGGTGATGGCGGCGGTCCTGTACGTCTTCCGGACCCTCGTCGCGGACGACATCCCGCTCAACAGCGGCTGCCTGAAGCCCCTTGAGGTCCGTATCCCCGACGGCTCCATGCTCGCGCCGAGCTATCCGGCGGCCACGGTCGCGGGGAATGTGGAGACCTCGCAGGCGGTGACCGGCGCGCTCTATGCGGCGCTCGGCGTGCAGGCGGAGGGCTCCGGCACGATGAACAACCTCACCTTCGGCAACGACCGCGCCCAGTACTACGAAACCGTCGCCAGCGGCTCGGGCGCGGGCGACGGCTTCGCCGGCGCGGACGCGGTGCAGACCCACATGACGAACTCGCGGCTCACCGACCCCGAGGTGCTGGAGTGGCGCTATCCGGTGCGGGTGGAGGAGTTCGCGGTACGGGACGGCAGCGGCGGCGCGGGCCGCTGGCGCGGCGGCTGCGGGGTGGTGCGCCGGCTCCGCTTCCTGGAGCCGATGACGGTGACGGTGCTGAGCGGCCACCGCCGGGTGCCCCCGTACGGCATGGCGGGCGGCGAGCCCGGCGCCCTGGGCAGCAATGCGCTGCGGCACGAGGACGGCACCGTCACGGACCTGAAGGGCAGCGACACGGCCGAGGCGCGCGCAGGCGACGTGCTGGAGCTGCGGACGCCGGGCGGGGGCGGGTACGGCCCGCCCGGCTGAGCCCTACGCCTCCCGTCGGGCCACCGTCAGCAGATACTCCGCGTCGATGTGGAGGCTGCCGTCGGTGGCCCGGTTCCACTGCTCGAGCATCGCGACCAGCTCGCCCCGCAGCTTCGGCCAGATGTCGCCCAGCGCGCCCTTGGCCATCACGACAGGGCCGAAGTTCTCCTCGTAGAACGCCATGAACGTCTCGGTGTCCGGCTTCTCCAGGGCCACCGTCCCGCGCCGGAACTCCAGGCGGCAGCCGTGTGGTTCGAGCAGCTCCCGCACCCGCTGCTCCCTGCCCCAGCCCAGCGGATTGCCCGCCTGCGGCGGAGGCGCGGCGGAGCTGTCGGCTCCTTCTTCACCACCCTGGGCTCCTTCCTGCCGCCAAGCCCGCGTCACCGAAGGGCAGCCGCTCGGCATCCGCCTCCACCCACTTGACCTCGACACCGGCCTCCGCGGCGCGCCGCCGGGCGTGCGTGAAGTGCTCGGGGACGAGATCGCAGCCGGTGACCTTCGCTCCCCGCAAGGCCGCCGGGATGGCCACGTTGCCGCCGCTGCCGGTGGCCACGTCCAGCACGTCCATGCCCGGCTCGATCCCGACCACGTCCAGCAGGGCAGGCCCCATCCCGGAGACCAGCTCCGCCATCACACATCCCGGTTCCCGGCCGCCCACACGGCCCGGTTCCGGTTCCGCAGCTCCATCTCGGCATCCGGCATTGCGGGCCCCTTCATGGCCGAGGGTGCGGGTCGCGCGCCCGGCCGCGGGCGCGCCTGCGGCCCACTATCCGCCGGTGGCGGCCGCCGGTCACTCCGTCAGGATGCGGGTCTGTTCCGTGCCGTTTCGATCGTTGTCGGTGGCACCGCCTAATCTGTCCGTCGTGACCGCACCACCGACCATCGGCGAAGTCGTACCGCAGCCGCCCTCCCCGGCGAGGGGCCCGGCTGCGGACGAAGGCCTGGCCCGCCGCCTGCGCGCCCTGGCCTGCACGGCTCCCCTGCACGACCTCGACACCCGCAAGGCCATGCTCGCGGGGGAGTACGGCGTCTATGCCATGGCCGAGGTGGCGCTCTCCGCCATCGACCTGGTCACTCTCCAGATGGACTTCGACACCGGCGCCGACCACGAGCAGGTGATCGCCAAGCTGCTCCCGCGCGTCGCCGCCCAGGCCCCGAGCCGCCCCGCCGCCCAGCACGAGCGGGTGGCCCGCTGGGTGCTGGACAACCTGATCAATGTCGGCAGCGTCGACCGCGGCTTCCGCGCCGTTTACGGCACTTTCGGCCCGGACGGCGAATATGTCCGCCGCGATTACGACTTCAAGCTCGTCGAGGAGGTGCCGGGACCGGGCGGCGCCGTCTATCTCCGTACGACCGACGAAGCCGTCAATGTCCTCGTCGGCGCGCTCGACACCGACGTCACCAGCGCCCAGATCGCCGCCGAGGTCAAGCTCGAGGTGCTCATCCAGCGCGGCCGCCTCGCCGACGCCCAGCTCGCCGCCGAGCAGGCCCGCTATCGCACGGTTCAGTACGCCGAGACCCTCCGCAAGGCCCTCGAAGCCACCCGCCGTAACGTCCGCGCCGTCGACTGGCTCCGCACCGTCCCCGACATGATCAACGAGGCGCTCGAACACGTCGCCGACCGCTATCGCCACGAGAACGCCATCCTCACCAACATCCGCCGCTCCCGCGACGAGGCCGAGGACCACGAGCACAAGCGCCGCGCCGCCGAGCTCGTAGACATCGTCAAGGACTGCATCCGCCGCCACACGCAGCTGCAGTCCCGCCTCCTGGACGCGGGCCCGCTGTTCCGCGCCGAGCAGGACCGGCAGGCCTTCGCGCCGCCCCGGGCGCACTCCGGCGTCGACCTGTACGGGCAGCTGCTGGCGCCCGTCATGCCGCTGCCCGTCGGCGACGCCACCCGCGTCACCGACGCCTGGTTCAAGCGCGGTACGGGCCTGCGCACCCCGCACACACCCCGCATGGGCGACCTGGTGGAGCTGCTGTTCACCCCGCCCGTGGAGCGCGACCACCTGGGCACGGAGATGCCCGAGCCCGACCTGGTCGAGACGCCCGACGACAGCCGCTTCAGCGAGGAGCAGCTCGCGTACGCCATGGAGCTGCTGGACCTGCCCGCCGACGCGCCCCGGCGGCTGTCCGGGCTGCTCGCCGAGGCGCGGCGCCGCGACCCCTCGCTGGCGTATCTGATCGCGCTGCTGTCCGTGCACGCCGCCTCGCCGCCCGTCGGCTCGGCGTACCGGCAGGGCGAGCAGCGGCTGCTCTTCGCCGTGGACGACGGCACGGAGCTGGACGACCCCGAGTTCGGAGGCGCCGACCTGATCGTCGGCACCGCCAGGCTCGACGCGGCCGGGATGGCCGCGGACCGCGCGGAGGCGAGCTGATATGACCGAGATGACCGCGACCGAGCAGCACACCGCGGGCGACGGCCCGGGCTCCGGCACCCACCCGATCACCCCGGCCGACACCGCCGACGCCGCCCGCCTGGTCGCCTTCGGCCTGCAGCCGAAGCTGCTCCCGGCCCGCGACCTGGAGTACGCCGAGCTGCTGCGCCGCTATCGCGACGAGCCCGCCTTCGCACGCCTCGCCGACGCCGTGGCCAGCGGCCTCGGCCTGGTCGTACTGGAGGTGTCGACCCGCGCCGGGATGGCGGTCACCGCCGCCGAGGACTCCGTCTTCGCCGTACGGATGGGCGACTACGCCCGCCGTGCCAGCACCGACGCCTCCGACCGCTTCCTGCACGGCCTCGCCCACCTCGCCGTGGCCGCGATGGCGTTCCCGCGCCCCGAGGACCTCTCCGACGACGGCTACATCGGCCGGATCACCGTCAATGGCGTGGACGCCTTCGTCCGCCAGGCCTGCCGCCGCCTGGAGGAGCGCGCCGACGCCGCCGGGGAGAACACCGACCCGGCCTCCGACGCGCCCGGCCTGGAGGCGGCCTGGCGGGTGTACGCGCGGCGCAGCGCCACCGGCGCCACCAAGGACGCCCGCCGGCTGGCCGGCTCCACCACCGGCATCATCGGCAAGGCCGTCGCCTTCCTCACCGACTCCGGCTTCCTCCAGCGCACCTCGGACGACGCCGGCGGCACGTACCGCACCACCGCCCGCTATCAGCTGCAGGTCCGCGACATGGCGGGCAGCGCCGCCATGTCCGAGCTGCTCGAACTCGGCGTGGTGCCGGTGGGGGACGGCAGCGCCTCCCTGGTGCCCGCCGAAGAGCTCCTCGAAGAGGAGCTCGTTCCGGGGGCCGGGCTGCCCTTCTTCCCCGAGCAGCCCGGCCACCCGGAAGCCTGACACCGCCCATTCCGCCTTTTCTCCGCCTACCTGAAGAGACTCCATGTACGAGCTGTCCCGGATCCGCCTCCACTCCATCGGGCCCGCCGGTGCGCGCTATGCGGACACCGTGCTGGACCTGCGCGGGGTCGGCGACCCGGTGGCGCACCCGGCGCCCGCCCAGGGGGACTTCTTCGAGGACGAGCCGACCGGCCCGCCGCGCCGGCCGGCCCCCGCGGGCGTGCTCTTCCTGGAGAACGGCGGCGGCAAATCCGTACTGCTCAAGCTGATCTTCTCCGTCATGCTGCCGGGCCACCGCAACACGCTCGGCGGGGCGAGCTCGGGCGTGCTGCGGAAGTTCCTGCTGGCAGAGGACTGCGGGCATGTGGCGCTGGAGTGGCAGCACACCCTCACCGGCGAGACGGTGGTCGTCGGCAAGGTGAGCGAGTGGCGCGGGCGGCAGGTCTCCAGCGACCCGCGGAAGTTCGCCGAGTTCTGGTATTCCTTCCGCCCGGGCCCCGGCCTCAGCCTCGACTCGCTGCCGGTCGCCGAGCGCGGCCGCCGCCGCACCATGAAGGGCTTCCGGGACGCCCTCACCGAGGCCGGCAAGGTGTATCCGCACCTGGAGATCGGCTGGGAGGACATCCACGAGCGCTGGAACGAACACCTCACCGACCTCGGCCTCGACCCCGAACTCTTCCGCTACCAGCGCGAGATGAACGCCGACGAAGGCGAGGCCGCCGGCCTCTTCGCCGTCAAGAACGACTCCGACTTCACGGATCTCCTGCTCCGCGCCGTCACCGACACCCGCGACACGGACGGCCTTGCCGACCTGGTACACGGCTTCGCCCACAAGCTCGGCCGCCGTGCCGAGCTGACGGCGGAACGCGACTTCACGGCCGGCTCCGTAGACCTCCTCCAGGCCATCGCCGAAGCCGCCGAACGCCGCGACCGTGCCCGCGACATCCACGGCGGCGCGGAGCGCCGCACCCGGGCGCTGGTCCAGCGGATCGCCGCCCGCGCGGGGGAGGAGAGCTCGCGCGGCGCGGCGGTCGCGGCCCAACTGGCCGACGCGGCGGCCGCCGTCAGCGCGGCCGACGCCCGCCGCACCCGCAGCGAATCCATCGCCGCCGAACTCGCCTACCGCCACGCCTCCCTCGCCCTCACCGCCGCGGAAAAGTCAGCCGCGGCCCAGAAGCGCGAGCTGGCCGACGCCCGTACGCAGCAGTCCGCCTGGCAGGCGGCGGAGGCGGTGCTCCGGCACCGTACGGCGTCGGACCGGGCGTCCCGCGTCTCGGCGGCGATCCACGAGGCGGAGAGGGACGCTGCCCCCGCACTGGCGGCGCGCGCGAAGGCGGCGGCGGCACTGATCCGCGCCCTGGACGCGGCGGCAGGTGCCGGCGAACAACGCGCCAACGAGGCGGACGAGCGGGCCGTTTCCCTTCAGGAGGAGAGCGAGGCGGCCCACGGCGCCGCGACTGAGGCCGCCACCTCGGCGCAGCGCGCCCGGAGCGAGGCGGACCACCTGGGCCAGCGGCTGGCGGAGGTGGAGGAAGAGACGGCGGCGGCCGTACGGGCTGGCTGGCTGGACGGCACGGCCCCGGAGACGGGCGCGGCGGACCCGGCGAGGGCGGCGCTGGCGGCGAGCGACGCGGAGAAAACGGCGGTGGCGTCGTGGGACGCCGCGAGGGAGATCGCCACGCGCACGGGCGAGCGCGCGCAGGAGACGGCGACGG
The DNA here is from genome assembly GCF_048572725.1 of Streptomyces boninensis. Classification (NCBI taxonomy): domain Bacteria; kingdom Bacillati; phylum Actinomycetota; class Actinomycetes; order Kitasatosporales; family Streptomycetaceae; genus Streptomyces; species Streptomyces boninensis. Next base: position 877,187 of record NZ_CP183837.1, on the reverse strand, counting down.
AGCTGGCGCGGGCCGAACTGGCGGCGGCGCGGGCGGCGGATGCCGCGGAGGCGGCGGGGGCCGCGTACGAGGCGGAGCACGCGGAGGCGACGGCGCTGGGGGCGGAGGAGCGGCTGGGGGAGCTGCTGGGGTTGCCTGCTGGTGCTGGTGCTGGTGCTGGTGCTGGTGCGAACGGCGGAACGCACCATCAAGCCGGACCGGCGCAAAATCAAGCCCGGCCGGCGATTGAGGCCACTCAAGCCCGGCCGGCGCTTGAGGCCGAGGCGCGGAGCGCCGATCGGGGTCCGGGGCGGAGCCCCGGGAGCGCGGCCCTCACCGCCGAGGAGCTCGACCGAAACGCCGAAGCCCTCCGCGAGCTCCTCGACGACGGAGTCGGCACCGCAGAACGCCAGCTCTTCGACCTCCGCACAGCCGCCGCCGACGACGCCCGCATCCTAGGCGCCCTAGGCGACGGCGGCCTCCTGCCCCCAGGCAAAGACGTCCTCCACACAGTCGAGTTCCTGGGCGAACACGGCGTCCCAGCCCTTCCCGGCTGGCGCTACCTCGCCCAGGCCGTCGACCCCACCGACCACGCCCGCGTCCTCGCGGCCCGCCCCGAACTCGTCGACGGCGTCGTCATCACCGACCCCGCCACCCACGATCGCGCCCGCGAAATCCTCGACGAAGCCGCCCTGCTGCCCCGCTCCGCCGTAGCCGTAGGCACGGCCGCCGCCCTCCTCGCCCCCACCGGCAAGGACGAACGCGACGGCGTCTTCCTCGTCCCGCCCAACCCCGCCATGCACGACGAACACGCCGCCGACGACGAACGCCGCCGCCTCCGCGACGACGCCATGGTCAGAGACGAAGACATCCGCGCCCTGGCCGCCCGCGTAGCGGAAGACCGCGCCCTGGCCGCCCGCCTGGCCTCCTGGCGAACGGGCTGCCCCCCAGGCCGCCTCACCGAACTGGCCGAGGCCGCCGAAACGGCCCGTACCACCGCCGCCGACACCGCCAAGCAACTCGCGGAAGCCCACACCGCCCGCGACGAGGCAGCAGAGGCAGCCGCCGAGGCCGCATCCGTACGGGACGACCGCCAAGAGGCGGCACAGCGCGCCCGCCGCTCCGCCGACGCGCTCGCAGGCCTGGCGCACCGCCTGCGCGAACGTTCCGCTTGGGCGGCCAAGGTCCGCGAACTCACCGACGAAGCCGCGGAATGCGAGACCAAGGCGACGGTCAGCCTCGACCGCGCCCGCGCCGCCGACGAAGAGCGCCGCACCGCCCAGCGCTCCGCCGACGACACCCGCCGCACCGCCCACGCCCTGCGCGCCGAACGCGCCGAAATCGCCGGCAGCCCCGACGACATCGACGCCGAAGAGCCCGCCACCGCCTCACTCCCCGCCCTCCGCGAGGCATACCGGACCGCCTCCCAGGTGTACGAGAAGGTCGGCGTAGGCACCGACCTCCGCGCCGAACAGGCCCGCGCCGAAGGCGACGCCTCCGCCGCCCTCACCGAACTCGGCCGTCTCACCAACAAGGTCCGCACCCGCGCCGAACAGCTCCTGGAGGGCACCGAAGGCGCCGACGCCCCCTCCCGCCAGGCCGCCGCCGCCCGCGCCGAACAGCTCGTACAGACCCTGGAGTCCCGCGCCTCCACCGCCAGCGAGCAGCTCGGCCGCCTCCGCGGCGAGGCCGAGCGCCTCGCCCCCGCCGACGGGGAGGCGCACGCCGAGCTGCCGGACGAACTCGTCCCCGCCGACGCGGACGCGGCCAAGGCCCGCTTGCGTACGGCATCGGCCGAACTCGCCGCCGACCAGGCCGCCCTGGAGGAGGCCCGCGCCGCGCACGAGGAGCTGCTGCACACCCACCGCGCCGCGGAGGACGCCGCCCGCGGCTTCGACGAGACCGCCGCCCAGCTCCGCGACCTGCTGCGCGGCCAGGCCGAGGACGACGCCGAGGCGGAGGCCCCGGAGCCGTACGCCGCCGGGCTCGACCAGGCCCGCCAGGCCGCCGCCGAGGCCCGCCGCTCGCTGCGCGGCTGCGCCGCCGACCTGCAGACCGCCGAGTCCGCGCTCCGCGACACCTCGGACATCCTCGTACGGCACGCCAACTCCACCCGCTACGAGGCCGTCCGCACCCCCGCCAGGCAGCAGATCCGCGAGCTCCCGGCCGCCGTGCTGCCCGAGCACGCCGAGAAGTGGCTCGCGGCCTTCGCGCCCCGGCTGCGCGTCCTCACCGACGAGCTCGACCAGCTGGAGCGCAACCGCGACAGCATCGTCGACCGCCTCCGCGGCCTGGTCGAGTCCTCCCTCGCCACCCTCCGCTCCGCGCAGCGGCTTTCGAGGCTGCCGGAGGGCCTGGGGGAGTGGTCGGGGCAGGAGTTCCTGCGCATCCGCTTCGACGACCCGGACCAGGCCGAACTCACCGAGCGGCTCGGCGAGGTCATCGACGAGGCCACCCGCGCCGCCGTCCGCAAGGGCGGCGACATGCGCCGCGACGGGATGTCGCTGCTCCTGCGCGGCGTCTCCGCGGCGCTGAAGCCGCGCGGCGTCTCCGTCGAGATCCTGAAGCCGGACGCGGTGCTGCGCGCCGAGCGGGTCCCGGTCGGGCAGATGGGCGACGTCTTCTCCGGCGGCCAGCTCCTCACGGCCGCCATCGCCCTCTACTGCACGATGGCGGCGCTGCGCAGCAACGACCGCGGCCGCACCACGGACGCGGAGCACCGGCACGCGGGCACGCTGTTCCTCGACAACCCCATCGGCCGGGCCAACGCCACGTATCTGCTGGAGCTGCAGCGGGCGGTCGCCGACGCCCTCGGCGTCCAGCTGCTCTACACGACGGGCCTGTTCGACACGACCGCCCTGGCGGAGTTCCCGCTGGTCATCCGCCTCCGCAATGACGCGGACCTACGGGCAGGGCTGAAATACATCAGCGTCGAGGAGCACCTCCGCCCCGGCCTGCCCGAGCAGCAGACCGGCGGCGAGACGGTGCACGGCGAGGTCACCGCGACGCGGATCTTCCGTAAGACCGCCACGACCTAAGCAGGCAGCCTCCGCAGCCGCTCCACCACGCCCTCGTCATACCCGTACCGGCCGCGCAGCAGCTCCTCCATGCGATCGCGGACCGTACGCGCCCGCGCCAGATGCCCGTCCTCGCGCCGCAGGTCGGCATCCACCCGCAGCAGCTCCGCCGACTGCGTCTCGACCACGAAGCTGCGCAGCTCCGCCAGGTCGAGCCGCCGGTTCAGCTCATGGACCGCGTCCCGCCACTCGTGCAGCAGCGTCACGAGGTCCGCATGGCTGCGGTGCGCGAAGACCCCCGACACCAGCGCAGTGTCCGTTGCGGACAGCACGGGGCGCGGGAAGACGCGGTGCACGGGCCGGTTGGGGTCCAGTGGCTCGAAGCGCTCGTCGGTGAGGATGGCCGTGTTCTTCAGCAGCTCGTCGGCCAGCGCATGCAGCGCCTGTCCCTCCCGCTCATGCGCCGCCGCCCGCCGCTCGGCGAACACCCCACTGATCGCCGCCACCAGCGCCAGGGTCTGGATCACCGGCTCCCACTTGGGCGTCGCCGCCACCATCCAGCTGATGCACACCCCCAGCGCCACGGCCAGCGCGGTGAAGGTCAGCACGGAGTACGCCGCCGAGCGCCGCCCGCTCGACCTGCCGATCGCCATCCGGATCAGGGGGCGAACGGATTGGGCGTGGGCGCCTCGGGCGGCGGCTGCGGGCGGCCGCCGCCGGGCCGCAGCAGCATCAGGTCCATCCCGAAACTGGGCCGGCCGAATGCCACCGGAATCCGCGGCTGATCGCTGTGGACCTCCTCGGCCCCCGCGTCGGCGACCATCTTGGCGAGCCCGCCGCGCGCGTACTTCCGGGTGATCAGCAAGCGGATCGTGTCCTGGTCGGGGAATTCCACGCTGCTGCGGTCCGGCAGCGTCAGCCGCAGCTGCTCGCCGGTCCGGTTCTGGTACGTCACCTTCACCAGCACGGACCTGTCGTCCTCTACGGAGGGCGTGAAGGAGACATGATCCATATTGATGTGCAGATCGGTGAAGTGCATGACCGCGCTGGTCACGAACTCGCCGAAGCGCGGGCTGGCCTGATACTCCTGCGCCGCCGCCTGCGCGCTCTCCTCGTCGAGGCCGCCGGTGCTCGCCACCTCCAGCAGGAAGCGGTCCTGCGGGCGCACCAGCTCCTTCAGCAGTAGCTCCAGCAGGCCCGTATCGTCCTCGAAGTTGGCGAGGGTATTGCCCAGCAGTGAATACAGCACCGGCTCATCGCCGACCAGGTGCTCCACCAGACGGCGTAGTTCGATCGCATTTCGAGCGGTGGAGAAGTCCAGCTGCACCGGGACGACCTGATCCAGCGGGATGCCGGTGCCGCGCAGGGACTCGCGTTGGCCGAGACGCAGCATCTCCGGGCTGATGTCCACCGGAAGAAAGCGCAAGTCCGGGTTGTGCGGGAGCAGCCGGTCCAGAATGGTCCGGTCTTTTTGGCCGGTTCCCGTCCCCAGGCTCACATAGTGAAAGCGCTCCCCGTTCTGGCCGAGTTCGATGCGCGACCAGCGGCCGTGGAAGTTCTCGATGCTTTCGCGCATGACCGGATAGAACAGGTCCGAGCAGGCATGCACCCAGGCGACCGTCGATTCCACGCCCCAGTAGGAGAAGCCGGAGGAAATACGCTTGCCGTCGCCGCAGTCGGAGAAGGGCGCGTGCAGTTCGCCGGACAGCTGCGAGAACTTCTGCGACTGATCCTCGCCGACCAGACACAGCGACCACTTGGTCCCCGGCTGGGTCAGCGCCCCCGCCAGCCCCTGGATCGCACTGCTGCCCGTGGTCATGTAGGCGCCCCCGCTTGGTAGTTGAACCGACGCTACATCGTCACACCTGACGGGGGGTCGGAACAAGACGGATCATGCCTCGGATCAGGCGTCGGGCCAATATCGGATCATGCCTCGGACATCGCCGCCCGCGCAGGCCGGCCGCGGTCCTGGGCCCGCTGCGCCCGCCGCTGTCTGCGCCGCTCACGGCGCAGGCGTCTCGCGGCGCTGCTCGGGGTGGAGACCACCCCGTTCCGCTGGTTCCAGACCTGCCGGGTCACCCACACGTCAAGCACCCCCCACGTGGCGGCCACGGTGCTCACGACCGTGGACAGCAGCGCAGGGAAGGCGAACCACGATCCGGCGAGCGTGCACAGGATGGCGACCATGCCGAGCACCATGGTCAGCGACACTATGATCACGGCACGAACCGCGGCATTGCGGACCGGGTCGGGCAGCCGCGGCGTGCCCACCGGTTCCTCCACCCACAGCGGCTCCTGGACGTCGTACGGTATTGCCCCCGCCATCTCGTCACCGGACATACTCACTCCTCTTCCCCCATCAGGCCGGGACAAAAGCACCAGCTCGCAGCGTTCAAACGTTCCAACGTCCGGACGGGGCTACGAGTTGCATGGTGCCAAGTAGTAGGCTCTCGCCGTTTACGGGGGGAGGCAGCAATGCCCGTGTGCAATCGGTGACCTGGGGAGTCCATGCGTTTTCGCGGGAAGTCCATTCGGCGGACCATGGTGGCGCTGTTGATAGTGCCGTTCGCGGCGCTGTCGTGTATCTGGCTGCTCACCACCGTGCTCTCGGCGCGGGACGCCGCCAGACTCTCCTCGCTCAACCCGGTGGTCGAGGACCTGTCGGGACCCGCGCAGGAGGCGCTGTGGGCGGTGCAGGACGAGCGCCGCGCGGCCGTCGTCTACCTCGCCGACCCACGGGCGCCCGGGGCCGAGGGCCGGCTGCGAGCCGCCGAGCGCAGATCCACCGCCGCCGTGAAGGTGTTCCGTACCAACGCCGCGGGGCAGGGGCTGCGGGACGACCTCGGCGACAAGTCCGTAAAGCGCCTCGATGAGGGCATTGCGGCGCTCGACCGGCTCTCCTCCGTCCGCCGGGACGTCGAAACTCAGGCGCTCACCCGCAGCGCGGCGCTGCGGGAGTACATACGCGTGGTCGAGCCCGGCTTCACCTTCCTGTCGTCCGTGCACGACGTGGGCAACGTCGATCTCGACCGCCGCGGCCGCGCGATCACCCAGATAGTCCGCGCGCACGAGTCCATATCCCGCGAGGACGCCCTCCTCGCCGGCGCGCTGACCGCCGGCAGCATGACGCAGCGCGACATGCGCACCTTCACCGAGCTGGTCGCCGAGCGCCGCACCCTCTACGAGGCCAACCTCCCGGAGCTCCCGGACGCCGACCGCAGCGCCCTCCAGGCCTACTGGAAGGGCGCCGCCGCCAAGAACCTCATCGTCTTCGAGAGCGCCGCCATCGAGGCAGGCACCGAGCGGGCGCCCCGCTCCGCCACCCCCGAGAAGTGGGCGACCGCGACGGAGGCGGTCGCGAACGGCACCGACAAGCTCACCGTCGCCGCCTTCCGCTCCTACCAGGAGCGCGTCGACACCCTCTCCGGCCGTGCCGTCACCGAGGCCGCCGTCACCGGCGTCCTGGGCCTGCTGGCGCTCGCCGTCTCGGTGATCGTGCCGATGCGCATCGGCCGCCGCCTGGTCCGCGACCTCACCGCGCTGCGCAAGGACGCCCAGGAGGCCGCCGATGTGCAGCTGCCCAGCCTGCTGCGGCGGCTGGCCGCGGGCGAGCAGGTGGACGCCGAGGCGGAGACGCCGCGGCGGCCGTACCAAGAGGGCGAGATCGGCGCCGTCGGGCAGGCCGTGGGCACCTTGCAGCGGGCCGCGGTGACATCCGCGGTCAAGCAGGCGGGCATGCGCCGCGACGTCTCCGACGTGTTCGTCAACATCGCCCGCCGCAGCCAGGCGCTGCTGCACCGCCAGCTCAAGCTCCTCGACACCATGGAGCGGCGCACGGCCGACAACGCCGAACTCGCCGACCTGTTCAAGCTCGACCACCTCACCACCCGCATGCGCCGGCACGCCGAAGGCCTCGTCATCCTCTCCGGCGCCGCCCCCTCCCGGCAGTGGCGCCGCCCGGTGCCGCTCCTCGACGTGGTGCGCGGCGCCGTGGCCGAGGTCGAGGACTACGAGCGGGTCGAGGTCGGCGCGCTGCCGGAGGCGGCCGTCCAGGGCCCCGCGGTGGCCGGACTGATCCACCTCCTCGCGGAGCTGATCGAGAACGCCACCGTCTTCTCGCCGCCCATGGCCCCGGTCGAGGTGACCGGCGAGACCTCGACCGGCGGGATGCACGGCGACGGCGTCACGCTGAGGATCACCGACCAGGGCCTCGGCATGTCCGAGGAGGCGCTGCTGGACGCGAACCTGCGGCTGGCGGAGACCCCGGAGTTCGCGCTCGCCGACACCGACCGCCTGGGCCTGTTCGTGGTGAGCAGGCTCGCCAGCCGGCTCGGCCTGCGGGTGTGGCTGCGGCGCGCGGACCTCGGCGGCGTCACCGCCGAGGTCGAGATGCAGCCCGCGCTGCTCGACCACTCCGAGCGGCTCCCCGCGGCGTCCACTCCCGGCGGCATGCCCCGCCGGCCGGCCCCGCCGCCGCCCGCTCCGGCCCCCGCCCCGCCGTCCGCCGCCGGCCTGCCGGTCCGGATGCCCGCCCAGCGCACCGCGGGCGAGCTTCCGGTCCGCGGCTCCGGCAGCGCCCCGGGCATCCCGCGGCGCCCGGATCTGTCCCCCGCGGCGGCTCCGGTACGGGTCTACGAGCAGCACCAGCGCACCCGCGACGTGGCACCCGCCACCGACCCGGCGGCGCCGGCGAGCCCGGCGGTCCCGGGCCGCGCCCCGCTGCCCCGTCGGGAGCCGCGGCGCGGCACCGACCGGGTGAAGGCCGCGCAGGTGCCCACCGGCGAAAACAAGGAGCGCGACGCCGACGAAGTGCGGAACCGGATGGCCGCCCTCCAGCGTGGTTGGAACAGGGCGCGCACAGACCACACTGATGCGGAAAATTCACAGGAGGGAGAGGGCCGGTGAACGCGTACGAATCCCTGGCACGCAGCCAGCACCAGCCGGGGTCGGAGCGGCTCAACTGGCTGCTCGACGATCTCGTCGAGCGGGTCGCGAGCGTCCGGATGGCCCTGGTGGTGTCCGGCGACGGGCTCGCCATGGGCGTCTCGCAGGGCGTGGAGAGAGAGGACGGCGAGCACCTCGCGGCCCTGGCCTCCGGCTTCCACGGCCTGGCGAAGGGCGTCGGCGCCCGCTTCGACGCGGGTGCCGTCCGGCAGACCGTGGTGGAGCTGGACGAGCTCTTCTTCTTCGTGACCACGGCAGGTGACGGCAGCTGCCTCGCGGTCCTCGCCGAGGCGGACGCCGACATCGGCCAGATCGCGTACGAGATGACCCTCCTGGTCAAGCGCGTCGGCGACCATCTCGCCGCGGCGCCACGGGACGGCGGGACGCAGGCCGCCGGGGGGTAGTGCATGCCCCACGCCGACAGCTGGTACGACGACGAGGCAGGCCCGGTCGTCCGCCCGTATGCGATGACCAGGGGCCGCTTCAGCAGCGCTCCCGACCCGTCACTCGACGAGCGCGTGGAGACGATGCCGGACGCCATTCCACCGGAAGGGCTCGCTCCGGAACACCACCGGATACGCGAGCTGTGCGCCGCCGGGCCGCGCTCCGCGCGCGGCATGGCGGCGGCACTCGACCTGCCCGCGGTGGTGGTGAGAGTGCTCGTCACCGACCTGCTGACGGCGGGCGTGCTGCGTACCACCGAAGCCGCCGAGGCCGAGGCCGCCGCCTCCGAGGAGGCGGCGGCCGTCGCCATGGGGGCGGCCGAGGTGGACGAAGCGCTGCTTCGTCAGGTGCTGGACGGTCTCAAGGCCCTTTAGCCGCGGCGGCCTAGTCCTCCGCCCACGCGAAGGTGCGCTCCACCGCCTTCTTCCAGTTGGCGTACTCGCGGTCCACGGCCGCCGCCTCCATCCGCGGCGCCCACTCCGCGTCCTTCTTCCAGTGCGCCTTGAGCTCGTCCAGGCTCTGCCACACGCCGGTGGCCAGGCCCGCCGCGTAGGCGGCGCCGAGGCAGGTGGTCTCGGCCACCACCGGGCGGATCACGGGGACGCCGAGGACGTCGGCCTGGTGCTGCATCAGCAGGTTGTTGGCCGTCATGCCGCCGTCGACCTTCAGGTCGGTGATCTGCACCCCGGAGTCCTGATACATGGCGTCGACGACCTCGCGGGTCTGCCAGCTCGTCGACTCCAGCACGGCGCGCGCGAGGTGCGCCTTGGTGACGTACCTGGTCAGGCCCGCGATGACGCCGCGGGCGTCCGAGCGCCAGTACGGGGCGAACAGGCCTGAGAACGCCGGGACGATGTACGCGCCGCCGTTGTCGTCCACGCTGGCCGCGAGGGGCTCGATGTCCTCGGCGTTCTGGATGATCCCCAGCTGGTCGCGGAACCACTGCACCAGCGCGCCGGTGATCGCGATCGAGCCCTCGAGGCAGTAGACGGGCGCCTCGCTGCCGATCTGATAGCCGACGGTGGTGATCAGCCCGGACTTCGAAGGTACGGGCCGGGTGCCGGTGTTCAGCAGCAGGAAGCTGCCGGTGCCGTACGTGTTCTTCGCCTCGCCGGGCTCGTAACACGTCTGCCCGAAGATCGCCGCCTGCTGGTCGCCGAGCGCGGACGCCACCGGCACGCCGGCGAGCTGCCCGGTGCAGGTGCCGTACGCCTCCGCCGAGGGGCGGATCTCCGGGAGCATCGCCTCTGGGATGCCGAGCACGCCCAGGATCTCCGGGTCCCACTGGTGCGACTCGATGTTCATGAGCAGCGTGCGGGAGGCGTTGGTGATGTCGGTGACGTGCCGGCCGCCGTCGACGCCGCCGGTGAGGTTCCAGATCAGCCAGGAGTCGATGGTGCCGAAGGCGATCTCGCCGTTCTGCGCGCGCTGGCGCAGGCCCGGCACGTTCTCCAGCAGCCAGGCGGCCTTGGGTCCGGAGAAGTACGTGGCCAGCGGCAGGCCCGTCTTGTCGCGGAAGCGGTCCTGGCCGTGCTCGGCGCCGAGCTCGTTGCACAGCTGGGCGGTGCGGGTGTCCTGCCAGACGATGGCGTTGTGCACCGGCTTGCCGGTGGCTTTGTCCCACAGGACCGTGGTCTCGCGCTGGTTGGTGATGCCGACGGCGCTGAGCTCGTCGGCGCGCAGGCCCGCCTTGGCGAGCGCCCCGGCCACCACGGCCTGGGTCTTGGACCAGATCTCGGTCGCGTCGTGCTCCACCCAGCCGGGCTTGGGGAAGATCTGGCGGTGTTCGCGCTGGTCGACGGCGACGATGCCGCCGGCCTCGTTGAAGATGATGCAGCGGCTCGAAGTGGTTCCCTGGTCGATTGCGGCTACGTACTTGTCGTTCATGCTTGCCCCCAGGTGTCTGGATGCGCGGCGACGTTCGACGACGTGCGGACCGGGCCGTCGCCAGTGGCGGCAGATCACCGGAGGGGAACCGACGGCTCCGGCGTGCGGGGGCCGTCTGGCGGCGCTGCCAGCTGACATCGCGCAGTTTTCACCGGGGGTGTTGGGTCGTCAAGACGGTGGACACAAAGGGTTGTTGTGTATGTCTCAGCGGACGGCGATCACCGACGAGCCATGGCCGAAAAGCCCCTGGTTGGCGGTGATGCCGGTACGGGCCCCCGGCACCTGGCGGCCGTTTGCCTGCCCTCGCAGCTGCCAGGTCAGCTCGCAGACCTGGGCGATGGCCTGGGCCGGCACCGCCTCGCCGAACGAGGCCAGGCCGCCGCTCGGATTGACCGGAACGCGCCCGCCGAGCGCGGTGTCGCCGGACCGCAGCAGCCGCGCCCCCTCGCCTTCGGCGGCGAGGCCGAGCGCCTCGTACCAGTCGAGCTCCAGGGCGGTGGACAGGTCGTACACCTCGGCCGTGTCGACGTCTTCGGGGCCGAGCCCGGCCTCCTCGTACGCGGCCTGCGCCAGCTGCGCGCGGAAGGCGGCGGAGCCGGCGCCGTCCGCGTCGGTGGCGATATCGGGGAAGTCCAGGTCGGAGCGCGGGTAGGCGGGGGTGCGGGTGGAGACGGCGCGGATCCGTACGGGCTGCTCGGCGCCGTGCCGGCGGGCGAAGTCGAGGCTGGTCAGGACCAGGGCGGCGGCGCCGTCCGAGGTGGCGCAGATGTCCAGCAGCCGCAGCGGGTCGGCGACGACGGCGGAGGCGGCGACCTCGGTGGCGTCGACCGGCTTGGGGTAGCGAGCGTTGGGGTTGTGCGCGCCGGCGGCCGAGTTCTTCACCTTGACTTGCGCGAAGTCGTCTGTGGTATCGCCGTACAGCGCCATCCGGCGGCGGGCGTAGAGGCCGAAGTAGGCGGGGTTGGTGGCGCCCAGGAGGCGGAAGCGGACCCAGTCCGGGTCGTCGGGGCGCTCGCCCGCGTTGGGGGCGAAGAAGCCCTTGGGGGCCGCCTCCGCGCCGATGACGAGGGCCACCTCGCAGTCACCCGCCAGAATCTGGTCGCGGGCGGCGGCGATGGCCTGGGAGCCGGAGGCGCAGGCGGCGTATACGGTGGTGACGCGGCTGCCCTGCAGGCCAAGGGCGCGGGCGAAGGTGGCGCCCGCGACATAGCCGGGATAGCCGCAGCGTACGGAGCCGGCGCCGACGACCGACTGGACGGTGTCCCAGGCGAGCCCGGCGTCGGCCAGCGCGGCGCGGGCGGCCGTGATGCCGTAGCGGACGAAGCTCTGTCCCCACTTGCCCCAGGGGTGCATGGCGGCGCCGAGCACCGCGACCTCGCCGGTCATCGGGTCTCCTCCGTCTCGTCCGCGGGCCTGAAGTGCCAGGTGGTCCAGGTTTGCTCGGCGTCCTCGTGCAGCACTCCGGGCACCACCTCCACGGGCATGCCCACCTCAAGGTCATCGGTGCGCACCCCGGGCACGGCCTGCCCCATGACCACGATCCGCTCGTCCTTCAGCTCCACCGCGAGCAGCGCGTACGGCTCCCACTCCCGGTCCGGATCGCGTGGGTACGGGGGCGGCGGCGGGTAGCGGCAGTCGGTGTACGACCAGATGCGGCCCCGCGGCGACAGGGCGACCTCGATGAACTCCGTGCTCGTACAGGACGGGTCACGGCAGAAGACGTCCTCCCGCGGGAAGAACAGCGCCCCGCAGGCGGCGCACCGCGTGCCGAGCAGCCGGAAGCCGCGCGGATCGCCGTCCTCGGTGAACAGGCCGGCGACGGCGGGCGTGCGGGTGGGCGCCATGGGCTTCCCCTCCAAAGGTCATCTGACGACACGTCAGAAAGTCTGCTGCCTTACGGATACCGCCGCGCGAGTGATAAAGGAAGGGGCCATGACGAGATCTGCCACCGCGCTCCGCGCCCTCGCCGTCACCTCCGCCGCCCTGCTCGCCGCGGCCACCGCCCCGGCCGTGGCGCAGGCCAAGCCGGAACCGAAGGCGCCGAAGGAGTTCGTCGCCCTGGGCGACGTGGACCCGACGATCATCCAGGAGATGCGCTACACGACGCCGCACAACTTCGTCGGCGAGCGCATCGACGGCTACAAGAAGCCGCTGTGCATCCTCACCGAGGACGCCGCGAAGGGCCTGCACCGCGCCCAGCGGCAGCTGCTGAAGAAGGGCTACAGCCTCAAGGTCTACGACTGCTACCGCCCGCAGCGGGCCGTGAACCACTTCGTCGAGTGGGCCAAGGACCTCCAGGACGAGCGGATGAAGGCCGAGTTCTACCCGCGGGTGGAGAAGAACCGTCTCTTCGAGGACGGCTACATCGCCGAGAAGTCCGGGCACAGCCGCGGCTCGACCATGGACCTCACCGTGGTGAAGCTCCCGGCGAAGCCCACCCGCCCGTACGTCCCGGGGGAGAAGCTCGTGGACTGCGCGGCCCCTAAGGACGAGCGCTTCCCCGACAACTCCGTCGACATGGGGACGGGCTTCGACTGCTTCGACACCCTCTCGCACACCCTCGACCCCCGCATCAAGGGCAAGCAGAAGGCGAACCGGCTGCTGCTGAAGGACGCCCTGGAGGCCCAGGGCTTCACCAACCTCGCCGAGGAGTGGTGGCACTACACGTTCAAGCCGGAGACCTTCCCGGACACCTACTTCGACTTCCCGGTGGCGCGGCGGTCGCTGACCGGTCACTGACCGGACCGCGACCGCCGCTCCGGTCAGCGGCCCTGCAGGGACTTGACGTTGTTGCCGAAGGTCCAGCTCTTCGACCCGTCCCAGTTGATGGACCAGGTCATCAGGCCCTTCAGCGCGCCGCCGTAATGCCGCCAGGCCTGGCTGACCAGGCCGGTCGACATGTGGCCGCCGCCGGCCCCCGGCTGTGCCGGGAGGCCGGGGGCCTGCTTGTCGTACGGCACCCGGATCGTGGTGCCCTGGATGACCAGGCCCCGGTCGAGGCAGTCGGTCTGGGCGATGAAGCCCGCGACCGTGCCGGCCGCGTAGGAGTCGCCCGCGCAGCCGTACATGCTGCCGTTGTAGTACTGCATGTTGAGCCACCACAGGCGGCCGTTGTCCGCGTACTTCTTGATGATGGGCAGGTACGCGCCCCAGATCGAGCCGTAGACGACGCTGCCGCCGGTGACATAGGCGGTCTCGGGCGCCATCGTCAGGCCGAAGCCGGCGGGCATCTGCGCGAGCACGCCGTCGATGATGCGGATGAGGTTCGCCTGCGAGGTGGAGAGCGTCTTGATGTTGCCGCTGCCGACCAGGCCGGTCTCGATGTCGATGTCGATCCCGTCGAAGTTGTACTTCTTGAGGATCGGCACGAGGGTGGCGATGACGCGGTCGGCGACGGCGGTGGAGCTCAGATCGATGCCGGCGGTGGCGCCGCCGAGGGACATGAGGATGGTGGCGCCGGCGCTCTTGGCCTGGCACATCTCCTCGGGGGTGGCCACCTTGACGGTGGCGTCCATGCCGTCCTCCCACTTCACCGTGCCGTCGGAGAGGATCACGGGGAAGGCGGCGTTGATGACGTTGTAGCCGTGGTCGCGGACGCGGGGGTCGGTGATCGGGGTCCAGCCGAAGGGCGGGTGGACGCCGTTGGCGGCGCCGTCCCAGTTCTCCCAGTAGCCCTGGAGCACCTTGCCCGCGGGCTTCGGCTTGGTCGGGCAGGTGGCCGCCTGGGTGGGTTCCCGGGCCTCCGGGCCCGCGGCGGCGGCGGGGAGCTGCGCGACGAGGGCCAGGGCGAGGCCCGCGCCCAGGGTGCGCAGGATGCGGCCGATCATGTGGTGCACGCGCCGAGGTCCTTCCAGACGCCCCATTCCCCGGTGGTGCCGGGCTCCTCGCCCTGCGTCCACCACTTGGCCTGCCAGATGCGGCCCTTCCAGGTGACGTTGGTGCCGCCGGTGTACACGCTCGCCGAATTCCAGGCCGCGGCGCAGGAGGTGGGCGGGTCGGGATCGGTGCCGCCGCCGACGTTCACGTCGATGCAGGCGTAGAAGGCGTTGCCGGTGTCGGCGACGTTCCAGACGGCCAGGACCTTCTGGCGGCCGGTGAGGCTGCCGAAGTCCACCTGGTGGCTGACCGTCTCGGGCGGCTGGGCGCCGCCGCCGCTGATCTCGGCAAGCTTCCGGCCGCCCGCGAAGTACTGCCAGCTGGCGGTCGAGTGCCGCGCCGTGAAGCGCCAGGAGAAGGTGGTGACGCGGTTGACGCCGGTGACGCGCCAGCCCTTGCTGTCGTCGTCGAGCTCCGCGAACTTCGCGTTGCCGCCGCTGCAACTGGTCAGGCCCTTCGGGCCTTCGACGCTCTGCGGCTCGTACTTGATGTCCCCGCAGGGGACCGTGCCGGCCGCGCACTGCGCCTGCCGGCTGGGCGGCGAGGTCACCCAGCCGTGCGCGCTCGCCGAGCCGGTCGGCAGGGTGACCGCGAGGGCGGGGGCGAGCGCCGCGCCGAGTAACGCCGCGAGTCTTCGTTTCGGATGCATGCCGTCTCCTTCGGGGAGGAATGACGCCAGATCGCCGTAGGTCTAGACCTAGTTGGCCTTAGGTCTAGACCTACTCGCATGTCGTGACTCGGTCAAGAGGCTTTGGCGCCATGCCCCGGGCATGCCTGTGCGTAAATCCGGAAGCCCCTATTCGAGGCAATGACCGTACGCGTGCCCGTCCAGGCGCTCATACTCAAAGATGTGCGGCCGCGCGTGACGGCGCCCGGTCGCCGAGAGTGCCCTGCGGCGGGCGGCGCCGCAGGGCACTCGGCTGTGCGGCGGCTATTCGGCCGGGACCAGAACCTCGTCCTTGACGCCGGCCGCCCGCTTCGCGAGCGCCTCCAGGTCGATATCCGCAGGGGACTTGGTCATGGTGGCGGGGCTGCCGTCGACAATGGCGACCAGGACGCCGTCCTCGCTCCAGGCGCAGGTCGGCATCGACATCTTCTGCCCGTACTGCTCCTTGACCATGACCGCGCAGTGCCAGGTCTCGTCGGAACCGGCCGGCTTGACCTCCTTGTGCGGCGTGCCCGCCGAGGTGCCCTCCGCATCCTCGGCGCCGTCGAGATACTCGTTCGCCGACTGGCTGCCGCTGCGCGAGTCGACGCCGCCCTGATAGACGAGCTGATCCCCGGAGCCGCCGGTGTAGAGGCCGGAACGCAGCTCGTCGGGCTGCGAGTCGCCCTGGGCTTTCAGGCCCGACCGCATCTGCTCGGTGAGGTCCTGCTTGAGCTTCAGCTTGCCGCCTTCGAGGGACTTGGGGAGCGTGACCTCGTAGTCGGGGGTGGCGGAGCCGCCGTCCCTGATCACCTGGAGGCCGCCCCAGGCGCTGAAGGCCAGCACGGCGACGACGCCGCCGACGATGGCGAGCACCTTGCCCGTATTCGACTTCGGGGGCGGCGGGGGCGGGTAGAAGCCGGGCTGGGGCTGGGCGTTGTACGGGCCGGGCTGCTGGGGAGCGCCGTACGGGCCGGGCTGCTGAGGCGCGCCATACGGGCCGGGCTGGCCGTATCCCTGCGGGCCGTATCCCTGCTGGCCGTAACCCTGTGGCGGCTGCTGTCCGTACGGACCCTGCGGCGGCGTGCTCATCTTCCCCCGGTTCCCCTCCGAATGAATGTGCGGCCGCTCACCGTAACCCACACACTCACAGCCCGCGCAGCCGCACCGGCCTCCCCGGCTCCGTACCGTCGTCGCGAGCCACGGTCACCCCGCCCGTCCGGCGCGCGGTGAACCGCTCCAGGTGCACCTCGCCGCGGGCGTCCTCGACGGCGAGCGCGCCGGTGCCGGTGCGGCCGGGGGCGGGCGCCCACACCTCCAGGACGACGCGCCCGTCCGCACCCGTCACCGGCAGCACGCTGCCCGCCCTGGCCAGCACCGGGATCCGGTCCAACGGCGCCTCCAGGACGGCGCGGCCGCCGCTGTGGGTGCGGCCGGTGGCGGTGTCGTACCAGCGGCCGGGCGGGAGCGGCACCGCGCGGCGGCGCGCCCCGGGGTCGAGCACCGGCGCCACCAGCAGCGCGTCGCCCAGCAGGAACGCGTCGTCGCAGGCGCGCAGCTGGCGGTCGAACGGGTGCTGCCACCACAGCGGGCGGGCGTACGGGGCGCCGGTGAGGTGCGCGAGGTGGGCGAGGGTGCGCAGGTACGGGGCTAGGCGGGTGCGGGCGCGGAGGATGGCGCGGGCGTGCTCGGGCACCGGGTCCCGGTGCTCCCAGGGGGCGGAGTGGGTGCGGACGAAGGGGAGGAGGCAGGCGAGTTGGAGGGTGCGGAGGTAGAGCTCGTCGTCGCCTGCGACATCGAGGCCCGCGAAGGGCACCCCGCACAGGCCGAGCCCTACTGTGCGGCGCAGCGCGGCGCGCAGGCCTGCCCAGTCGGCGGGTGCCTCGGTCCAGGTGCCGCCGTAGCGCTGCAGGCCCGCCCAGCCGGAGCGGGAGAGGAGGAAGGGCGGCTCGGCGGGGCGGAGGGCGGAGAGGGCCTCGTGGCCGGCGCGGGCCATCGTCAGGGCGTAGGCGTTGTGCGCCTCGCGATGGTCGCCGCCGCGGCTCTCCAGGCTGTGCCTGGCCGCGGGCGGGAGATCGGGCTCATTGCGGGTGTGGGCGACTCCGGCGAAGCCCAGGGCGGAGCCCTCGGCATACAGGCCGCCCCACCACTTGCGCGCACCTGGGTCGGTGAAGTCCGGATACGCGGTGTGCCCGCGGGTGTCGTGCACGAAGACGTCGGCGTCGGTGCCCGTGTCGTACGCCGGGTCGCCCGGCTCCGCGGGTACGTCGGGCGCGACCTCGCAGACCAGCCGCACCCCGTCCGCGCGCAGCCGCGCGGCCTGGGTGGCAAGGTCGGTGAAGGCCGGGACCGCGAACGGGCGCTTTCCGGCGGTGAGATGGACCGCGGACAGCGGCAGGTCGCGCTCGGCGTGCCCGGCGGTCAGCTCCCGCAGCCGGTCCGCGTCCGCGACGCCGGCTGCGTGGTGGCCATGCGCCCAGGGCGGCGGTACCGCCGGGGCGCCGGTCAGCGCGATCCAGCTGTGCACGATGCGGGAGGGGGCGCCGGCGAGCACCCAATAGCGCAGCGGGCCGCCGTCCATGCGCAGCTCGCAGCCCGCCGCCCGGTCGTGGCCCGAGCCGGCGCCCTCCTCGCCCGGGTACCAGGCGAGCCGGCCGTCCCAGGTGGTGTCGTGGAAGAGCAGGTGCGAGCCGGCGTCGGACATCACCCACTGGACCGGCATGGTGAGCGGCTCGGCGTCCGCACCTGGTGGGAGGTTGTAGAGCCGCTGACTGCCGGTGACTTCGCCCGCGGGCCCGTAACAGCGCGCATCCGCGGGCAGCCGCGACCGCTGCAGCCAGCGCGCCTCGGCGCGTGACTCGCGCTCCCACCACCGCGGCGGCTCCAGGCGGCGCAGCAGCGCGCCGCCGGGCGTACGGAGCTCCACCGCGCCGTGCCGCGAGACCGCGACCAGGACGCGCTCGGAGACGACCCGCCAGCCGCCGTCCTTGTCGGGTTCGAGAGTGGCGCGCGCGTCGGGTTCGGGCGAGCCGGCGACCAGCGCGTACGACGGCTCCGGCTCGGCCCCGTCCCAGCCGCAGAAGACCGCCCCGCCGGCCGCCACCCGTACCAGCAGCGACGACCGCGAGAAGTGCAGCAGCCCACCGCCGTCCAACGGCACCGCGTCCACCGCCGCGCCCGGCACCCGGGCCCGCTCGTGTCCCTGCGGGCCCACGACGGCGGCACCGGCGCGGTGCTGCCGGTAGGCCGTGCGCCAGGAGCGCAGCAGGGCGCGAGCGTTCATGCTGCTCACACTGCCATCGCGGGCGGGGGGTCAGGGAAGAGTTAAGCCGCCGTTCACCGGGTGGAGGGCTGGGCTTAGCCCGGCGCGGGGCGGGTGGGGGCCACATGGGCCGGTGGTGCGATGTGTGGCGGCCGCCCTGGCCAAGGAGTGGATCACGTGGCATCGTCCCAGGCACACCACCCCCTGGGCTCAACGCCGAGCCCGTGACCCGGGAGCCGGAGCACGCCTATGTCACCCTCAGCCGCACCCGCGCCCCTCTGGACGCCGGACCCCGCCCGCGCGGACGCCGCGCGGCTGACCCGCTTCCATGCCTGGGCCGCGGAGCACCATGGCGCACCCGCGCCGGTGCCGGGCGACCGGCTCGCGTCGTACGGGGCGCTGCAGCGGTGGTCGGCGGAGCAGCCGGCGGCGTTCTGGGGCGCCTTCGCGGATTGGGCGGAGGTCCGCTTCACGACGCCGTACGAGACGGTGCTGGCGGATGCGGAGATGCCGGGGGCGCGGTGGTTCCCCGGCGCGACGCTCAATTATGCGGAGCATGCGCTGCGGGTGGCGGGGGACCCTGCGCGAGCCGACGAGGCGGCGCTGCTGTACGCGACCGAGGACGCCGAGCCGGTGACGGTGACCTGGGCGCAGCTGCGGGCGCAGGTCGCCTCGCTGGCGGCCGAGCTGCGCCGGCTGGGCGTACGGCCCGGGGACCGGGTCAGCGGCTATCTGCCGAACGTGCCGCAGGCGTCTGTGGCGCTGCTGGCCGCGGCGGCGGTCGGGGCCGTATGGACGTCCTGCGCGCCGGACTTCGGCGCCCGGAGCGTGCTCGACCGGTTCCAGCAGGTGGAGCCGGTGGTGCTGTTCGCGGTCGACGGCTACCGCTATGGCGGCAAGGCACACGACCGCGGCGACACGGTGGCGGAGCTGCGCCGCGAACTGCCCACGGTGCGGGCCTTCGTGCACGTACCGCTGCTGGGGAGCGAGGCACCCGAGGGCGCGCTGCAGTGGGACGACCTGGTGGCGGGGGCCGCGGAGCCGGTCTTCGAGCAGGTGCCCTTCGACCACCCGCTGTGGGTGCTGTACTCGTCCGGGACGACCGGGCTGCCCAAGGCGATCGTGCAGTCGCAGGGCGGCATCCTCGTCGAGCATCTGAAGCAGCTGTCGCTGCACTGCGACCTGGGGGCGGGGGACCGCTTCTTCTGGTACACCTCCACCGGCTGGATGATGTGGAACTTCCTCGTCTCCGGGCTGCTGGTGGGTGCCACGGTGGTGTTGTACGACGGCAGCCCCGGCTATCCGGCGGTGGACGCGCAGTGGCGGGTGGCGGAGTCCACCGGGGCGACCTTCTTCGGGACGTCGGCGGCGTACGTAATGGCGTGCCGCAAGGCGGAGGTGCACCCGGGGCGGGACCTGGACCTGTCGCGGGTGCGGTGCGTGGCGACGACCGGTTCGCCGCTGCCGCCGGACGGCTTCCGGTGGATCCACGACGAGGTCGCGGACGACATGTGGATCGCCTCGGTGAGCGGCGGCACGGACGTGTGCAGCTGCTTCGCGGGGGCGGTGCCGACGCTGCCGGTGTATGTGGGTGAGCTGCAGGCGGCGTGCCTCGGCACGGATCTGCAGGCGTGGGACCCGCAGGGGAAGCCGCTGGTGGACGAGGTCGGCGAGCTGGTGGTGACGCGGCCGATGCCGTCGATGCCGGTCGGCTTCTGGAACGACCCCGACGGCAGCCGCTACCGGGAGAGTTACTTCGAGACGTACCCGGGGGTGTGGCGGCACGGTGACTGGATCACGCTGACGTCGCGGGGGACGGTGGTCATCCACGGCCGGTCGGACTCGACGCTCAACCGGCAGGGCGTGCGGATGGGTTCGGCGGACATCTACGAGGTCGTGGAGCGGCTGCCGGAGGTGCGCGAGTCGCTGGTGATCGGGGTGGAGGAGGCGGACGGGGGCTACTGGATGCCGCTGTTCGTGGCGCCGGCGGAGGGCGCGACGCTGGACGACGCGCTGCGGGACCGCATCAAGCAGGCCATCAGGGCGGAGCTTTCGCCCCGGCACGTACCGGACGAGATCGTCGAGATCGCGGCGGTGCCGCACACGCTGACCGGGAAGCGGCTGGAGGTCCCGGTGAAGCGGCTGCTGCAGGGGACGCCGATGGAGAAGGCGGTGAATCCGGGGTCGGTGGACCGGGTGGAGCTGCTGGAATTCTACGCGAAGCTGGGGCGGGAGCGCGGGTAGACGTCACTGTCAGTGGCGACGGTTACTCTCGGTGAGCAGTGAATCGAAGCTTGCCGAGGGGGAGTCGTGCGGGAGAAATACGTATCACCGCGAAAGCTGCTGCGCCGGGAGACGCCGAGCACGGTGGGGCTGGTGGCGGATGCTGAGGACTACAAGTCGATAAGGAGATATGCCTCCTTCGCGGATGTCGGCGATCATGTCGCGTACCTGCAGGAGGTGGAGGGGCTGTTGCGCGCGTTGGCAGCGCGCGGGGTTCCCGTGACGGTGGCGCTCTTCGAGCCGGATGTCTACGCCTCGTTCTGCGCCCGCGGCGGGCTCGACCCGGACTCGGCGGCATCGAGGGCGCGTTATACGACCGAGTCGGCCGCGGCCCGCACCTCCGTGCCGTACGAAGGCCAGCGCATGGACCGCCTCCTGGACCAGCTCTTACGGGAGGCAGTGCGCCGCCGCAGCGGCGAGCACGCGGCGGCGCTGCTGGCGACGGCGGGGGAGTGCACGGACTGCGGCACCCACGTGGGCCGAGCGAGCTTCGACCGCGCTTCTGCGGCGCTTGCGGCGCTGTGCGAGCGGCTGGGGGAAGGGGTCCATCACGTGGTCGTGACGGTGGAGGAGGACGCGGAGGCCCCACTGGTGGCGGTGGCGCATGTCGACCACGGCCGCATCACCGAAGCGGAGGCGCTGCGCCTGTGCACCGTCCTGGCCGCGGGATTCGCGACGGGCAGCCCGGGCGGCGTGGTGCTCCGAAGCGCAGGCACCCCGGAGGTGGTACGGGCCTGGCACCTGCACGACAGCTGGCTGGAGCCCCTGACAGCGGGCGAGGTCTTCAACGCGTACTGCACAGACGCCGCCACGGGGGACCCGGTCCCACCGGAGCCGGGAGTGGAATACGCGGCGGGCTTCGCCCTCACACCGCCGGAGGAGGGATGAACGGCACCGCCGCAAGCCGTGGGCGTGCGTTCCGCCGGGGCGGAACGGGCGGGCACGGCGAACCGCACCCGCCCACCCCAACCGGCACCGAGCAGAAGCCGGGCGCGCTACTCGCCGGAGAGCACAGCCTGCGCGGCGCTCCGAGCCCCCTCAGCGGTATCCGCGGCCCGCGCCGCCGCAGCGGCCCGCTCACACTGCGCCAGCGTGTGCTTCGCCAACGTCGCCCGTACGTACGGAATCGCGGCGGCACCCATGGAGAGGCTGGTGATCCCCAGCCCGGTCAGCACACACGCAAGCACCGGATCCGAAGCCGCCTCGCCGCACACACCACAGCTCTTGCCCTCGGCCTTGGCCGCCTCCGCGGACATGGCCACCAGGTCAAGCAGCGCCGGCTGCCAAGGATCCTGCAGCCGCGACACCGCACCCACCTCGCGGTCCGCCGCGAAGGTGTACTGCGCAAGGTCGTTGGTCCCGAGCGACAGGAACTCGACCTCCTGCAGGATGGACCGCGCGCGCAGCGCAGCAGCCGGAATCTCCACCATCGCGCCGAACTTGGCCTGCAGCCCGGCCTCGCGGCAGGCGTCCGCGAAGTCCTTGGCGTCGATCCGGTCGGCCACCATCGGGGCCATGACCTCGAGATAGACGGGCAGACCCTGGACGGCCTTCGACAGCGCGGTCAGCTGCGTACGGAGCACGTCCGGGTGCTTCAGCAGCGACCGCAGCCCGCGTACGCCGAGCGCCGGGTTCGGCTCGTCGGCAGGCGTAAGGAATTCCAGGGGCTTGTCCGCACCCGCGTCCAGCACCCGCACCACGACCCGCCCCTCGGGGAAGGCCTCCAGCACCTTGCGGTACGCCTCGACCTGCGCCGCCTCGGTGGGCGCGGTCTTGCTGTCGTCGAGGAAGAGGAACTCGGTCCGGAAGAGGCCGACGCCCTCGGCCCCGGCCTCGACGGCCGCCGGCACGTCCGCCGGACCACCGACGTTCGCGAGCAGCGGCACCTTGTGGCCGTCGGATGTCGCGCCCGGCCCCGTAGCCGCCGCCAGCGCCGCCTTGCGCTCCTCGGCCTGCCGGGCCAGCTCGGCGCGGCGGTCGGCGTCCGGGTTCACGAAGACCTCGCCGGTGGAGCCGTCCACGGCCACCACGGAGCCCTCGGGGAGCTCGCCGGCGCCGGGCAGCGCCACGATGGCGGGCACGCCGAGCGCGCGGGCCAGGATGGCGCTGTGGCTGGTCGGGCCGCCCTCCTCGGTGATGAAGCCGAGCACCAGCGCGGGGTCGAGCAGTGCGGTGTCGGCGGGCGCCAAGTCGCGGGCGATCAGCACATACGGCTCGTCGCTGTCGGGCACGCCCGGCATCGGCACACCCAGGAGCCGGGCCACGATCCGGTTGCGCACGTCATCGAGGTCGGCGACCCGCCCCGCCATGTACTCGCCGGCGCCCGCGAGCAGCTCGCGGTAGGCGGCGAAGGCGTCATAGACGGCGCGCTCGGAGGAACTGCCGACGGTGATGCGGCGGTCCACGTCCGACATCAGCTCGGGGTCCTGCGCGATCATGGCCTGCGCCTCGAGCACCGCCTGCGCCTCGCCGCCGGCGAGCTGGCCGCGCGCCATCAGGTCGGCGGCCACCGCCTCGACGGCCTGGCGGGCGCGCTCCTGCTCGCGCGGCGCCGCCTCGGCCGGGATCTGCTTGGCGGGCGGCTCAAGCACCGCCGTGCCCATGTGCCGTACCTCGCCGATGGCCACCCCGTGGCTCACGCCGACGCCTCGCAGGGTTGTCTCCATGATGTTCACTGTCTCCGGTTGTTGCGGGGGAATTGCTGGGAAGGGTGCAGTACGCGGCCGGCGGTGCCGGCGGCGGTCACTGCCAGCCGAAGAGGGTGTCGGCGCCGGCCTTCACCGCGCCGCTGTCCACCACCTCGGCCAGCGCCTCGGGCGCCGCCTCCAGCGCCACCACGGGGGAGATCGGCGACTTGCCCGCCTTCTCCACCTCCTCGGTGTTCCAGCGGATCAGCACCTGGCCGCGGCTGACCCGGTCGCCCTTGGCGACCAGCAGCTCAAAGCCCTCGCCGTTGAGCTGCACGGTGTCGATGCCCAGGTGGGTGAGCACACCGTGCCCGTCGTCGTCGACCACGACAAAGGCGTGCGGGTGCAGTGACACGACCACGCCATCGACCGGCGCCACCGCCTCGGACGGACCCCGCTCGGGGTCGATGGCGGTGCCGGGGCCGACCATCGCGCCGGAGAAGACCGGGTCGGGCACGGCCGCCAGCCCAATGGCGGTACCGGTCAGCGGGGACGTCACAGTGGTCATGCGGAGAGCCTCCATGTGCTTGTGCGCGGGTGCGCCGCCGCTGCCTGTCCTGGGCGGGACGCCGCACTCGAAGCGTAACCAACAGGAGGTGAAGGTTCCGCACGGAGGAGCGCCAGACGGGGCGCCGGGTGGCGGAGCCGCTCGGAGGGCGGTGAGGCGGTACGGGTAAGGTCAGGGGGCATCGTCGGCACATGTGACGCGGGAGGAACGCGGGTGGAGGCCCAGGAGACCGAGGTCCAGACGGACCGGGTGCTCACCATCCCGAACATCCTCAGCATGGCCCGCCTCGTCGGCGTGCCGCTGTTCCTCTGGCTGATCCTCTGGCCCGAGTTCGGCGGCCCGAAGAACGACGGCTGGGCGCTGCTGATCCTCGCCCTGTCCGGCATCAGCGACTACCTCGACGGCAAGCTCGCCCGCCGCTGGGGCCAGGTCTCCAGCCTCGGCCGGATCCTCGACCCGGCCGCCGACCGGCTCTACATCCTCTCCACCCTCGTCGGCCTGACCTGGCGCGAGATCCTGCCGCTGTGGCTGACGGCCGTGCTGCTCGCCCGCGAGGCGATGCTGGCGGTCGCCGTGCTGGTGCTGCGCCGCCACGGGTACCCGCCGCCGCAGGTGAACTTCCTCGGCAAGGCCGCCACCCTCAACCTGATGTACGCCTTCCCGCTCCTGCTCCTCAGTGACGGAAGCGGGTGGTTGTCGTCACTCTCTGCTATTTTCGGATGGGCGTTCGCAGGCTGGGGTACTGCCCTGTACTGGTGGGCAGGGATCCTCTACATCATTCAGGTCCGTCGCCTGGTCAGAGCGGGTCCCTAAGGAGGAATCTTCCGGATGAAGGCCGTCGTGATGGCCGGAGGCGAAGGCACGCGGCTTCGCCCCATGACCTCGTCCATGCCCAAGCCGCTGCTGCCGGTCGTGAACCGGCCCATCATGGAGCATGTCCTCAGGCTCCTGAAGCGGCACGGACTCACCGAGACGGTGGTGACGGTCCAGTTCCTCGCCTCCCTCGTGAAGAACTACTTCGGCGACGGCGAAGAGCTCGGCATGGAGCTCACGTACGCCAATGAGGAGCGCCCGCTAGGCACCGCGGGCAGCGTCAAGAACGCCGAGGAGGCGCTGAAGGACGACGCCTTCCTGGTCATCTCCGGCGACGCGCTCACCGACTTCGACCTCACTGAGCTCATCCAGTTCCACAAGGAAAAGGGCGCTCTCGTCACCGTCTGCCTGACCCGGGTCCCCAACCCGCTGGAGTTCGGCATCACCATCGTCGACGAGGACGGCAAGGTCGAGCGCTTCCTCGAGAAGCCCACCTGGGGCCAGGTCTTCTCCGACACGGTCAACACCGGCATCTACGTCATGGAGCCCGAGGTCTTCGACTATGTCGACCCGGACGCCTCCGTCGACTGGTCCGGCGACGTCTTCCCGCAGCTCATGAAGGAGGGCAAGCCCATCTACGGCTTCGTCGCCGAGGGCTACTGGGAAGACGTCGGCACCCACGAGTCGTATGTGAAGGCCCAGGCCGACGTCCTCGACGGCAAGGTCGACATCGACATCGACGGCTTCGAGATCTCCCCCGGCGTCTGGGTGGCCGAGGGCGCCGAGGTGCACCCCGACGCCGTGCTCCGCGGCCCGCTCTACATCGGTGACTACGCCAAGGTCGAAAAAGGCGTCGAGATGCGCGAGCACACCGTCATCGGCTCCAACGTCGTGGTCAAGGCCGACGCCTTCCTCCACAAGACCGTCGTGCACGACAACGTCTTCATCGGTGCCCAGACCAACCTCCGCGGCGCCGTGATCGGCAAGAACACCGACGTCATGCGCGCCGCCCGGATCGAGGACGGCGCCGTGATCGGCGACGAGTGCCTCGTCGGCGAGGAATCGATCATCCAGGGCAATGTCCGCGTTTACCCCTTCAAGACCATCGAGGCCGGCGCGTTCGTCAACACCTCGGTGATCTGGGAGTCCCGCGGCCAGGCCCACCTCTTCGGCGCCCGCGGCGTCTCCGGCATCCTCAACGTGGAGATCACCCCGGAGCTCGCCGTCCGGCTGGCCGGCGCGTACGCGACCACGCTGAAGAAGGGCTCCCAGGTCACCACCGCCCGCGACCACTCCCGCGGCGCCCGCGCCCTCAAGCGCGCCGTCATCTCCGCGCTCCAGGCCAGCGCCATCGACGTCCGCGACCTGGAGAACGTGCCGCTCCCGGTGGCCCGCCAGCAGACCGCCCGCGGCAGCGCCGGCGGCATCATGATCCGTACGACGCCCGGGGTGCCGGACTCCGTCGACATCATGTTTCTCGACGAGCGCGGCGCCGACCTCTCGCAGGGCGGCCAGCGCAAGCTCGACCGGGTCTACGCCCGCCAGGAGTACCGCAGGGCGTTCCCCGGCGAGATCGGCGACCTGCACTTCCCGTCCAGCGTCTTCGACTCGTATACGGGCTCCCTGCTGCGCGCGGTCGACGCCACCGGCATCGCCGAATCCGGCTTGAAGGTCGTCGTCGACGCCGCCAACGGCAGCGCCGGCCTGGTGCTCCCCAGCCTCCTCGGCCGCCTCGGCGTCGAGGCCCTCACCATCAACCCCGGCCTCGACGAGGCCCGCCCCACCGAGACCGCCGAGACCCGCCGCGCGGGCCTGGTCCGGCTCGGCGAGATCGCCGCCTCCGCGCGCGCCGCCTTCGGCATCCGCTTCGACCCGGTCGGCGAGCGGTTCTCGCTCGTGGACGAGAAGGGCCGGATCGTCGAGGACGACCGCGCGCTCCTGGTCATGCTCGACCTGGTCGCCGCCGAGCGGCGCAGCGGCCGGGTGGCGCTGCCGGTCACCACGACCCGTATCGGCGAACAGGTGGCCGCCTACCACGGCACCCAGGTCGAGTGGACGACCACCTCGCCCGACGACCTCGCCCGCGTCGCGCGCATGGACGCCACCATCTTCGGCGGCGACGGCCGCGGCGGCTTCATCGTCCCGGAGTTCTCCTCGGTCTTCGACGCCACCGCCGCCTTCGCCCGCCTCATCGGCCTCGTCGCCCGTACGCAACTCACCCTCAGCCAGATCGACGCCCGCATCCCGCGGGCCCACGTGCTGCGCCGCGACATCGCCACGCCGTGGGCCGTGAAGGGCATGGTGATGCGCACGGTCGTGGAGGCCGCGGGCGAGCGCTCCATCGACACCACCGACGGCGTACGGGTCGTGGAGGCCGACGGCCGCTGGATCCTGGTGCTGCCGGACCCGGCCGAGGCGGTGACGCATCTGTGGGCCGAGGGCCCGGACGACGCGTCGGCGCAGGCGCTATTGGACGAGTGGACGGCGGTCGTGGACGGCGCGGGCAACTGAAGGGGGTCCGGGGGCGAAGCCCCCGGGATCATCTTTTGTAGGTCGGACCGACAGCGGAGCTGTCAACGCATATCGCCCAAATCGGGGGCTGGTTCGGCCGCGTGCCCTGTGGCGTGCAACGATGTCCCGCATGCCTCAGCAGCGACCCGCCCGCGACGGTGCGTCCAGGCGCGCCCGCCCGGACGCCTCCATGTCGCTGCTCACCAATGTCGTGGAGCACAGCCTCGACGACGGGTACGCGGAGGCCACCACCCGCCGCCGTAAGCAGGAAGCCTCCGGCGGGCGGCTGCCCAGCCCGCTGCGCGCCCGCCTGGGACTGGCCGCCGGCCTCGTCCTCGCCGGGATCGTCGTCACCGTCGGCGCCGCCGAGGCGCGCGTCTCCGCGCCGGTGGTGGCCAAGGAGCGGCAGGAGCTCATCGACCGTATCGAGACGGAGACGTCCGAGGCCGACCGGCTGCACGACGACGTCGAGAAGCTCGGCGACGACGTGGAGGCCAGCCGCGCGAAGGCCCTGCGCAGCGACGGCGGCGGCCGCGCCGGCGTCGCGGGCCTCCTCGCCGGCTCCACGCCGGTCACCGGCCCGGGCGTCAAGCTCGTCGTGGACGACGCCAAGGACGCCGGCGGCGACGAGGGCGGCGGCCCGCGCGAGACCGACGGCTTCTCCGATACGGGCCGGGTCCGCGACCGCGACATCCAGCGCGTCGTCAACGGCCTCTGGGAGGCAGGCGCCGAGGCCGTGGCGGTCAACGGCCAGCGGCTCACCGCCCTGTCCGCCATCCGCGCCGCGGGCGACGCCATCCTGGTCGACAACAAGCCCCTGGCGCCCCCGTACACGCTGCTGGCGGTCGGCGAGGGCGCCGAGCTCTCCGACGACTTCCAGAACTCGGCGGACGGCCAGTACCTCTACGCGCTCCAGGAGAACTACGGCGTCAGAACCAGCATTTCGGCGCAGGAAGAGGTCAGGCTGCCGGCAGCGCAGGGCCTGACCGTACGCAACGCACAACCGGCCGAGCGGCCGGCGGAACACCAGGGGAAGGGCACGTCGTGATCGCGGTACTGGGGCTCATCGTTGGGGTGGTGGTCGGACTGATCGTCCGCCCCGTGGTGCCGACGGTGGTCGAGCCCTATCTCCCCATCGCCGTCGTCGCGGCGCTCGACGCCGTCTTCGGCGGCCTGCGCGCAATGCTCGACGGCATCTTCGACGACAAGGTCTTCGTCGTATCGTTTCTGTCGAACGTCGTAGTCGCCGCGCTGATCGTCTTCCTCGGCGACAAGCTGGGCGTCGGCGCCCAGCTGTCCACCGGTGTGGTCGTCGTCCTCGGCATCCGCATCTTCTCCAACGCCGCCGCCATCCGCCGCCACGTCTTCCGGGCCTGAGCACCATGACAGCGAACGACACCACAGAACCCGAGCCGCGCGGGGACGCGAAGCCGGACCCGCTGCCCGAGCAGCGCCCGGCCGAGCCGCCCGAGCAGAGCACGCCCGAGCCGCCCCCCGAGGCCGGCCGACGCCGCCTCAAGGCCGCCCTCTGGCCCCCGCGCGCCAGCCGCGGCCAGATCATCGTCGCCGTGCTGCTCTTCGTCCTCGGCCTCGGCCTCGCCATCCAGGTCCGCTCCACCAGCGAGTCCTCCGCCCTGCGCGGCGCCCGCCAGGAGGACCTCGTACGCATCCTCGACGAGCTCGACGACCGCAAGCAGCGGCTGCAGGACGAGAAGTCCAAGCTGCAGGAGCAGCGCCGCGACCTGAAGTCCAGCTCGGACCAGGAGGAGGAGGCCCGCAAGCAGACCGAGGCCAGGGAGCGCCAGCTCGGCATCCTGGCCGGCACGGTCGCCGCCTCCGGGCCCGGCGTCAAGGTCACCGTGAATGACCCGGCCGGCGCCGTGAAGCCCGACCTGCTCCTCGACGCGGTCCAGGAGCTCCGCGCCGCGGGCGCCGAGGCCATCCAGGTGAACGGCGTGCGGATCGTGGCGGACAGCTTCTTCTCCGGCACCGCGGACAAGGTCTCCGCCGACGGCAAGCGCCTAAAGCAGCCGTACGTCTTCAGCGCCATCGGCCGCCCCGAGGACCTGGAACCCGCGCTGAAGATCCCGGGCGGGGTGGTGCAGACGATCGAGAAGGAGCAGGCTACGGTCGATGTCCAGGCGCCCGACAAGGTCGTCGTGGACGCCTTGCGAGCGGCAAAGCGGCCTGACTACGCTCGGTCGTCGTCGTAGGCTGTGACACCTTCATTACGCGCGGTACAGGGGGTCGGCGCAGCGTCTGGTGATGCGTAGTGGAAACTGTGGGGCGGTAGTGAACGTTGAGTGTCCGTAGACGCAGTTTGCACCGCCGGTGTGTTCATAGATAGTCCCTGCCCCACGGGCGGGTCTGTTTCGGTCAAGGGGAATCGCCCGTGAGTTTTTTTTCGAAGTTGTTCGGAAGGGGCCAGAACGCGCAGGGCGCGGGACGGCACCGCGCCGCGCAGGGCGCTCCGGACGAGTCCGGTGAGCGTCCGCTCTTCCGGGACCAGGTCGGTTCCGGGGCGAACGACATTTCGGGTGGTCAGGGCGCGTCTTCTGTTGACCCTGCGGGGTCGGGCCGCATAGGTTTCGAGGAACCATCAACCTCAAGTACGGGTGGAGGGTTTGCCTCCGGTCCGTATGCGACCAACGGGGCTGCGGCACAGCCGCAGCAGGAGGCTGAGTCCATGGCCTTGCCGGTTTGCTCCAGGTGCGGGCACACGAACGCCGAGGCGAGCAGGTTCTGCTCCAACTGCGGTGCCCCGCTCAAGGGTGCACCCGAGCGACCCTCGGAGACCACGTCCACGATCTCCATCTCCGGCATCGAGGCCTACGAGGCCGAGGTCGCCTCCCAGCAGCAGGGCACGCCGCCGCTCTCCCCGGAGGCGCAGGCCGCGGTCGACGCGCTGCCCCTGGGCTCCGCGCTCCTGGTCGTGCGCCGGGGGCCGAACTCCGGCGCCCGCTTCCTGCTGGACGGCGATCTGACCACCGCGGGCCGCCACCCGCAGAGCGACATCTTCCTGGACGACGTGACGGTCTCCCGCCGCCATGTCGAGTTCACCCGGGGCCAGGACGGCGGCTTCTCCGTGGCCGACGTCGGCAGCCTCAACGGCACCTACGTCAACCGCGAGCGGATCGATTCAGCAGTGCTCGCCAACGGTGACGAGGTCCAGATCGGCAAGTTCCGGCTGGTCTTCTACGCCAGCCGGATGGGGTGACCTTCGAAGGGGCGGGCGGCACAGGAATCGCGATGCGCAACACCGCTGCTGACATGATGTCCATCGGGGCGGTCCTCGCGGAGCTGCGCGAGGAGTTCCCCGAGGTCACCATCTCCAAGATCCGTTTCCTGGAGGCGGAGGGGCTGGTGGAGCCGCAGCGCACGCCGAGCGGCTACCGCAAGTTCACCCGCGCCGACGTGGACCGGCTGGCGCAGGTGCTGCGCATGCAGCGCGACCAGTACCTGCCGCTGAAGGTCATCCGCGAGCAGCTGGACGCCCAGGACCGCGGCGAGGCCCCCCGGCTGCCGGGCCCTGCCGTCCCGTACGCGGAGGAGCTGCCCGCGGGCCTCCCGGCGGACGCGGATCCCGACGGCCCGGTCACGCTCGACCGCGCCGGCCTCCTGGAGGCCTCCGAGGTCAGCCCCGACGAGCTGGCGGACTGGGAGTCGTACGGGCTGATCACGCCGGACGCCGGCGGCCGCTACGCCCCGGCCGCCGCCCTCGTCGCGCGGCTCCTGTCCGACCTGGGCCGCTTCGGCTTCGAGCCGCGTCACCTGCGTGGCGTCAAGGCGGCGGCGGACCGCGAGGCGGGACTGATCGAGGCGGTCGTCGCCCCCCTCAAGGTGCACCGCAATCCGCGCACCCGCGCCCGCGCCGAGAACACCGCGCACGAGCTGGTATCGCTGGCCTCCCGGCTGCACGAGGCGCTGGTCCGGGCGGCGCTCGGGACCGACGGCGTACCCGCGGGAAACCGCCCCGGATACCGGCCCGACTACCCAAACCGGCCGGGCACGGCCTAGGGTTGCTGTGTGAACGAGCTCGACGTTGTGGGTGTCCGGGTCGAAATGCCCTCGAACCAGCCGATCGTGCTCCTGCGTGAAGTGGGAGGCGACCGCTACCTCCCCATCTGGATCGGCCCCGGGGAGGCGACCGCGATCGCCTTCGCCCAGCAGGGCATGACCCCCGCACGCCCACTCACCCACGACCTGTTCAAGGACGTCCTCGACGCGGTCGGACAGCGCCTTACGGAAGTGCGCATCACCGACCTGAGAGAGGGCGTGTTCTACGCCGAGCTCGTCTTCTCCGGTGGCGCCGAGGTCAGCGCGCGCCCCTCGGACGCCATAGCGCTCGCCCTGCGCACCGGCACGCCCATCTACGGCAGTGACGGCGTGCTGGACGACGCGGGGATCGCCATCCCGGACGAGCAGGAGGACGAGGTGGAGAAGTTCCGCGAGTTCCTCGACCAGATCTCCCCCGAGGACTTCGGGACGAACCAGCAGTAGTGCCCGGCGCGCGCCTGAGCGAAACCACTCGTAGGGTGATTATCACTCGGCGTGCCGAGTGTGGCGTTCGTTGACGCACCCCGAGTGACTGCCTACCGTCATGTAGGCAGGTCAGGGAGCGGAGGTCGGCGTGGCAATCACCGGCGACGAGATGGCGGCGGGGGCGGGCGGTCCCGTTCCGCTACCCATTCGCCCCGGGCAGGGGCCCTCACCGGACGCGACCGCGGGGGCACAGCCTCAGCGCGCGTCCCGGGAGACCGTGGGCTACCGCGGGCCGACGGCCTGCGCGGCCGCGGGCATCACCTACCGGCAGCTCGACTACTGGGCGCGTACGGGGCTCGTGGAGCCCAGCGTGCGGCCCGCGTACGGCTCCGGCACCCAGCGGCTCTACGGCGCCCGCGACATCGTGGTGCTCAAGATCGTAAAGCGGCTGCTGGACACCGGCGTCTCGCTGCAGTCCATCCGCACCGCCGTCGCGCAGCTGCGGGCCGGCGACGCGGAGCGGCTGAAGCAGATGACCCTCATCTGCGACGGCGCCACCGTCTACGAGTGCGCCTCGCCCGATGAGGTGGTGGAGCTGCTGCAGGCCGGGCAGGGCATCTTCGGCATCTCGGTCGGCGCGGTGACCCGCGACGTCGGGGCGGCGCTGAAGGAGCTGCACGCCGAGCGGGTGGACACCGGCGAGACGCTGCTGGGCGACAATCCCTCCGACGAGCTGGCCAGGCGGCGGCGCACGGCGGGCTGATCGCCTGCTCGCGACCCCGATTGTCAGTGGCGTAAGGCAGCATTACGGAGTGTGAAGGCCGCACCCACGATCCTGCATCTGGACATGGACGCGTTCTTTGCTGCCGTGGAGCAGGCCGCGAAGCCCAGCCTGCGCGGCAAGCCGGTGGTGGTCGGCGGCCTGGGCGGGCGCGGCGTGGTCTCCACCGCGTCGTACGAGGCCAGGAAGTTCGGCGTGCACTCCGCGATGCCGATGGCGCAGGCCCGCCGGCTGGCGCCCAATGCCGCGTATCTGGTGCCCCGCTTCGCGGCGTACCACCGGGTGAGCAAGCAGGTCATGGGGCTGCTCGGCGAGCTGTCGCCGCTGGTGGAGCCGCTGTCCTCGGACGAGGCCTTCGTGGACCTGGAGGCGGGCGGCAGCGCCTGGGACGCCCGCACCGCCCGCGAGGTGGGGGAGCGGCTGCGCGCCGACATCCGGCGGGTGACGGGCCTGACCGGCTCGGTGGGCCTGGCGGGGTCGAAGATGCTCGCGAAGGTCGCCTCCGAGATGGCGAAGCCGGACGGCCTGGTGATGGTGCTGCCGGGCACCGAGCGGGAGCTGCTGGGCCCGATGTCGGTCCGTACGCTCCCGGGCATCGGCCCGGCCACCGCGGACGCGCTGCGCCGGGCCGGGATCACGACGGTGGAGCACATCGTCGAGGCCGGGGAGGACGAGCTGGTCCGGCTGCTGGGCAATGCGCATGGGCACGGGGTGTACGCGATGTCGCTGGGCCGCGACGACCGCCCGGTGGTCGCGGAGCGGGACGCGAAGTCGGTCTCGGTGGAGGACACCTTCGACACGGACCTGACCGACCGGCTGCGGGTGCGGCTGGAGGTGGCCAGGCTCGCGGACCGCTGCGTGGAGCGCCTGCGCAAGGCCGGGCGCTCGGGCCGTACGGTCGTGCTGAAGGTCCGCCGCTATGACTTCTCCACCCTGACCCGCTCGGAGACGCTCAGGGGGCCCACGGACGACCCTGTGGTGGTCAAGGAGGCGGCGGAGCGGCTGCTTGAGGGCGTGGACACCACCGCGGGCGTGCGGCTGCTCGGGGTGGGGGTGAGCGGGCTGGCCGACTTCACGCAGGAGGACCTGTTCGCCCAGTTCGCCGAGGAGCACCCGGAGCCGGTCGCCGAGGAGGAGCCGGAGCAGCTGGCCGCCGCCGAGGAGCCGGCCCCCGAGCCCGTACGCCGCTGGCTTCCCGGCCTCGACGTGCACCACCCGGAGTACGGCCCCGGCTGGGTCCAGGGCAGCGGTGTGGGCCGGGTGACGGTGCGCTTCGAGCGCCCCGACAGCGCGCCGGGGCGAATCCGCACCTTCGCGGCGGACGACCCGGAGCTGACGATGTCGGAGCCGCTGCCGCTGGTGGGATAGCGGACTCTGGCCACGCGGCCGTCCTGGTCCGCGCTGCGCGCGGATATCGCGCCTGCGGCGCTCGTCCTCAAACGCCGGACGGGCTGTTACGCGTCCCCGTTCGCCAGGCTGCCGAAGTTCCGGTCCGTGCCCCGCGTCCGCGGGTCCACCGTCGGCAGCGCGAGGCCGTAGTGGTGGTAGAGCTGCAGCTCCTGCTCGGGGGAGAGGTGGCGGCCCACGCCGAAGTCCGGGGCGTCCTTGATCAGGTCGCGCTCGAATGGCACCCGCAGTGCCTCGGAGACCACCTCGCTCGGCTCCAGCGGTACGAACACGTCCCGGTGGAAGAGCCCTGTCCGCACGGCGGCCCACTCCGGCCGCCCGGTCGCGTCGTCGAGGTAGACCTCGTCGACTGTGCCGATCTTGCCGCCACGGCTGTCGAAGGCCTTCCGGCCGATGAGGCTCCGCGGATCGATATCGGTCTGCACTTCGGTCCCTCCAACGCGATCGAAGCTGGTCGCCTGGAACTACCAAAAGCCAGAATGCGCGCTCCGGCCACTCGGGGGAAGCGACCGGGTCTGCGCTGATACGCTGGCCATGGCTGTTGACCCCGCGCGGGAGAGCCCCCGGACCCACCCCAGGGCCCGAGGCGCCGAAGGAGCAAATCCTCCCCGGAATCTCTCAGGCACCCGTACCGCACGGACGAGGTCACTCTGGAAAGCAGGGCGGGCCGAAAGGCCCTTCCTCACCGACGGTGCAAGCCTCCGTTTAGGCGCGGGGGCGAAGCTCTCAGGTAGCGATGACAGAGGGGGAGGCCGTCCGGGTACCCGCCCATGGTGCCCTCATAGGTCCACGCGACCAGGAGGCCTTCACACGATGACCGCCAAGCGCACCCCACTCGCCGACCTCGAGCGCGGCACGCCCTTCGAGCAGCGCCACATCGGCCCTGACGCCGCCGCCCAGGCGAAGATGCTCGCCCAGGTCGGCTATGGATCGCTGGCCGAGCTCACCGCCGCCGCCGTGCCCGAGGTGATCAAGGGCGCCGAGCACCTCGCCCTCCCCGACGCCCGCACCGAGGCCGAGGTGCTGGCCGAACTGCGCACGCTGGCCGACCGGAACGAGGTCCTCACCTCGATGATCGGCCTCGGCTACCACGGCACCCACACCCCGCCGGTCATCCTCCGCAACGTGATGGAGAACCCGGCCTGGTACACGGCGTACACCCCGTACCAGCCGGAGATCTCCCAGGGCCGCCTGGAGGCCCTGCTGAACTTCCAGACCGTCGTCGCCGACCTCACCGGGCTGCCCACCGCGGGCGCCTCCCTCCTGGACGAAGGCACCGCCGCCGCCGAGGCGATGGCGCTCTCCCGCCGGGTCGGCAAGGTCAAGGACGGCGTCTTCCTCGTCGACGCCGAAACGCTTCCGCAGACGGTCGCCGTCATAGCGACCCGCGCCGAGCCGACCGGCGTCGAGGTCGTCGTCGCCGACCTGAGCGCGGGCATCCCGGCCGAGTTCGCCGAGCGCGGCGTCTTCGGCGTGCTGCTGCAGTACCCGGGCGCTTCCGGTGCCGTACGGGACCTGAAGCCCGTCATCGACCAGGCGCACGAGCTCGGCGCGGTCGTCACCGTCGCCGCCGACCTCCTGGCGCTCACGCTCCTCACCGCCCCCGGCGAGCTGGGCGCCGACATCGCGGTCGGCACCACACAGCGCTTCGGCGTCCCGATGGGCTTCGGCGGGCCGCACGCCGGATACATGTCGGTGCGCGACAAGTTCGCCCGCAGCCTCCCCGGCCGGCTCGTCGGCGTGTCCAAGGACACCGACGGCCAGCAGGCGTACCGCCTCGCGCTGCAGACCCGCGAGCAGCACATCCGCCGCGAGAAGGCCACCAGCAACATCTGCACCGCGCAGGTGCTCCTCGCCGTGATGGCGGGCATGTACGCGGTCTACCACGGCCCCGACGGCCTGGCCGCCATCGCCCGCCGCACCCACCGCCTCGCCGCGGTCCTCGCGGCGGGCCTGCGCGCCGGCGGCGTGGAGCTCACCGGCGACGCCTTCTTCGACACCGTTACGGCCAGGACCCCCGGCCGCGCCGCGGACGTCGTCGCCAAGGCCCGCAAGGCGGGCATCAACCTCCGCCTCACCGACGCCGATCACGTCGGCATCACCTGCGACGAGACCACCACCCGCGAGCACCTCGCCGCCGTCTGGGCCGCGTTCGGTGTCGAGGGCGACGTGGACGCGCTGGACGCCGCCACCGACGACGCGCTCCCGGGCGCCCTCGTCCGTACGAGCGAATACCTCACCCACCCGGTCTTCCACGCGCACCGCTCCGAGACGGCCATGCTGCGCTACCTGCGCGGCCTCGCCGACAAGGACTACGCGCTCGACCGCGGCATGATCCCACTCGGCTCCTGCACGATGAAGCTCAACGCCACCACCGAGATGGAGGCGGTGACCTGGCCCGAGTTCGGCGCCCTGCACCCCTTTGCCCCCGCCGACCAGGCCGCCGGCTACCTCGACCTGATCCACCAGCTCGAGGACCAGCTCGCCGAGGTCACGGGCTACGCCAAGGTCTCCCTGCAGCCCAACGCCGGCTCCCAGGGCGAGCTCGCGGGCCTGCTCGCCATCCGCGCGTACCACCGCGCCAATGGCGACACCGGCCGCAACATCTGCCTCATCCCCGCCTCGGCGCACGGCACCAACGCCGCCAGCGCCGTCATGGCGGGCATGAAGGTCGTCGTGGTGAAGACCGCCGAGTCCGGCGACGTGGACGTCGAGGACCTGCACGCCAAGATCGAGCAGCACGGCGACCAGCTCGCCGTCCTCATGGTCACCTACCCGTCCACGCACGGCGTGTTCGAGGAGCAGATCACCGAGGTCTGCGCGGCCGTGCACGACGCGGGCGGCCAGGTCTACGTCGACGGCGCGAACCTCAACGCCCTCGTCGGCCTCGCCAAGCCGGGCAAGTTCGGCTCCGACGTCTCGCACCTGAACCTGCACAAGACCTTCTGCATCCCGCACGGCGGCGGCGGCCCCGGCGTCGGCCCGATCGGCGTCCGCGAGCACCTCGCCCCATACCTGCCGAACCACCCGATGCAGCCCTCCGCGGGTCCTGAGACCGGCGTCGGCCCCATCTCAGCGGCTCCCTGGGGCTCCGCGGGCATCCTGCCCATCTCCTGGGCGTACGTGCGGCTGATGGGCGCTCAGGGCCTGCGGCGCGCCTCGCAGGTGGCGGTGCTGGGTGCCAACTACATCGCCAAGCGCCTCGAACACCACTACCCGGTGCTCTACACGGGCCCCGGCGGCCTGGTGGCGCACGAGTGCATCATCGACGTACGGCCGCTGACGAAGGCGACCGGCGTGTCCATCGACGACGTGGCCAAGCGGCTGATCGACTACGGCTTCCACGCGCCGACGATGTCGTTCCCGGTGGCCGGGACGCTGATGATCGAGCCGACGGAGAGCGAGGACCTGCACGAGCTGGACCGCTTCTGCGAGGCGATGATCGCGATCCGTGCGGAGATCGACAAGGTCGGCTCCGGCGAGTGGGACGCGGCGGACAACCCGCTGCGGAACGCCCCGCACACGGCGGGGCGGCTGGCGGGCAAGTGGGACCACCCGTACACCCGGGAGGAGGCGGTCTTCCCGGCGGGCGTGGCCGCCGACGGCAAGTACTGGCCGCCGGTCAGCCGTATCGACGGTGCCTACGGGGACCGCAACCTCGTCTGCTCCTGCCCGCCGCTGGACGAGTACGAGGACTGAGGTCCCGCACCGGCCGGTTCACCGGCCGCTCACGCCGCCGTGATCACACTTCCGGCGCCGAGCGGCCGGTGCGGCGCGATGACGGAGCCGTCGGGCAGCAGTTCGCCGGTGTCCTCGAAGAGAAGAACGCCGTTGCACAGCAGGCTCCAGCCCTGCTCGGGGTGGTGCGCGATGGGATGCGCGGCCTCCCGGTCGGCAGAGTCCGCGGATGGGCACTTCGGCTTGTGCTGGCACATGGATAGGATCTTTCGCTGCGTCTCGTCTGTCGTGCGGCGCGATGACATCGTGGCCGCCCCCCGTTCCGGTCAGGTCGGACTCCAGTGTTGCCCTATGAGCGCCGATCCGCAGGGATTTTCCGGCAGCTCGTCTCGGAAGTTGGAGACGCATCACCCGTGCGGGCGGTTGCCTGCTATGGACGGTCCTGACGGGGGGCGGACGCAGTCGATACGGACTAGTTACCTCGTATCGTTCACACGGAAGTACGCAGCAGCCCGGCCGCGGCCGGGACCAGCCGGTTGGACACCAGCGGCATGAAGTCGGCCACCCGGTGCGGCCGGTGGGCGGCAAAGCCGCAGGGTGCGGGGGCAAGCGGAATCAGCAGATCCGCCGGATCGAGCCGTCCCGAGGCGCCGTCGTCGGTGGTGTCGGCGTGCAGCCAGAGCGTGAGCATATAGAGCCCCGGAACCGACAGCAGCCGGGGCTGCAGCGGGGCGGGCAGCGATTCCGCCTGCCGCAGGGCGCGTTCGGTGGAGGTGACGTACGGGCCCTCGAAAAAGTGTGAGAACGCCCAGCCGTCTGGTGTCAGCATCGCCTCCGCCGCGGCGATCATGCCGTCCTCGCCGTGGATCTGGAAGCGCCAGCCGCCGAGCCGGGTGGCGGGCGGGTGGCTGCCGTCGCCCGAGGTGTCAAGGATGTGCAGGGGCAGCGGGTGTTGAGGCGTGACGGGTCCCTGGTGGCTGCGCAGCGCGGGGGTGGCTTCGCGTACGGCGGTGGGGGATGCGAGTGCCGCGAGGATGGTGCGCAGGGCAGGCGCGGGAGCGGGGGTTGCAAGCAGCGGCATGGCGGATCGCCTCTCACTCGACAGATCTCGTGGCAGGGCGGGGGCGCGGACGGCGCTGTCAGCGTGCGGGGCCAGAGGGGATGTCCGCACCCTGGAGGGGGCCAACTCTCTGCCTCGTTCGCGAAGTTTATACGACGTTTGTTGACGCGTTGTTTCGTCTAGCCGCCGCGAGTTCGACCGGCAAGGCGGAAATGAGCCGGTCCGGCCTGGCTGTTTAAGCGATTACCGCTGATGGCGGGCGTGTGGCCTGGCATTTTGATCGCGCGCCGGACGGCCGAAAATAATCGGTGATTGTCACCAAGGAAGATCCGACTCCGCTCGCGGCCGCGCTATGCCAGGGGAATTTGCCAGCGCCGGGTGCCCCGTGGAATGTGCCGTACCGGCTGCCGCCAGCATAGTGCTCGCGCGACGCTCGCGGCGGCGTTATGGATCGGCTCGTCTGGGCATATTCCCTCCACCGCTACGCGAGGAGGGACACCCCATGGGGGAGAAGGTGGAGGCCGGCGGGTTCGGTCTCGCCGAGCGACGGCGCTACCGGCAGCGGTTGCGGGAGTGCCTGGACGGGCTGGAGCGGCTGCTGGAGGAGAAGCGTTTCGACCGTCCGCAGAACCTCATGGGGCTGGAGATCGAACTGAATCTCGTGGGCGACGACGGGATGCCGCTGATGCTGAACTCCGAGGTGCTGGAGCGCATCGCGAGCCCCGATTTCCAGACCGAGCTCGGACAGTTCAACCTGGAAGTCAATATCGCCCCGCACCGGCTCCACGGCCGCGTTCTGGATCAGCTGGCGGAGGAACTGCGGACCGGCCTCGGATATGCCGACCGCAAGGCCCAGGAAGTGGCCGCCCGTATCGTCATGACCGGCATTCTTCCCACCCTGACCGGCGAGGATCTGGTCCATGCGAACCTCACCGGGGCGGATCGCTATATCCAGCTCAACGAGCAGATCATGAGCGCCCGCGGCGAGGAGATATTCCTCGACATCAACGGCATCGAGCGGCTCGAGTACGCCTCATCATCGATAGCGCCGGAGGCCGCCTGCACCTCGGTGCAGCTGCACCTGCAGGTCACCCCCGCCCGCTTCGCCGACGTGTGGAACGCCGCGCAGTGCGCGGTCGCCGTGCAGGTGGCGCTGGGCGCCAACGCCCCGTTCGTGTTCGGCCGGGAGCTGCTGCGGGAGTCCCGGCCCGAGCTGTTCCTGCAGGCCACCGACACCCGCACGCCCGAGCTGCGGGCGCAGGGGGTGCGGCCGCGCACCTGGTTCGGGGAGCGGTGGATCACCGACCCGTACGACCTCTTCGAGGAGAATCTGCGCTACTTCCCGGCGCTGCTGCCGATCTGCGGCGAGCAGGACCCGCAGCGCGTCATCGACGAGGGCGGGGTGCCCGACCTGGACGAGCTGGTGCTGCACAACGGCACCGTCTACCGCTGGAACCGCCCCGTCTACGGCGTCGTCGGGGGAGTCCCGCACCTGCGCGTCGAGAACCGGGTGCTGCCCGCCGGCCCCACGGTCACCGACGTCATCGCCAACGCCGCCTTCTACTACGGCCTCGTCCGCACCCTCGCCGACGAGCAGCGCCCGGTCTGGGGCCGGCTCGCCTTCGACGACGCCGCCGCCAACTTCGACCGGGCCTGCCGCGACGGCATCGACGCCGAGCTGCTGTGGCCGAGCCGGCGGCGGCTCGGCGGGGTGGCGCGGGTGCCGGTGGTCCGGCTCGTACGGGACGAGCTGCTGCCGATGGCGGCCGCGGGCCTCGACGCGTGGGGCGTGGACGCCGCCGACCGGGACCGCTACCTCGGCGTCATCGAGGAGCGCTGCCGCCGCCGGATCAACGGCGCGTCGTGGCAGGCCGCGGCGTACCACCGGGAGCTGGACAGGGGCCTGGACCGCTGGGCGGCGCTGGCGGAGACGACCCGCCGCTACTGCGAGCTGACGCGCACCGAGGAGCCGGTGCACAGCTGGCCTGCGTAGGACTTACTCTTCTTCCTTCATCTTCGTGCCCGCGTCCATGACGGCCTTGAGGATGACCTGGTTGATGTCCGCCGGGTCGTCCACCTGGTACGAGCCGCCGCCCGCGGCGCGCGCGATGCGCTTGCACGCCTCGCCGTCCGCCTCCTGGCCGATGGCGATGATGATGGGGATCACGGGGCGCTGCGGATCGACGGCCTTCTTCAGTTCGGCCTTCAGGTCGGACTCGGAGATGGAGCCCGGGTCGTCGTTGGAGCCGTCGGTCAGCAGCACGACGGCGTTGAACTTGCCGCTCGCGTAGCTCTCCACCGCCTTCTTGTACGCGGCCAGCACGGTGTCGTGCAGCCCGGTGGCGCCGTTCGGGACCGGCTCCAGGCCGCCGTAGGCGGCGGTCAGCCGGTCGCGCTGGGTCTTGCCGCCCGAGGTGGCGTCGGCGAGGCGGCGCGGGGGTGCCACTTCCTCGTAGTCCTTGCTGCCGTCGAGGCGGGTGGAGAACCGCCACATCCCGACCTCGTCCTCGCCGGTGAACTGCGAAAGCCCCTGGATCAGCGCGGCCTTCGTGATGTCCATCCGGGTCTGGCCCGGGCGGCCCGTGACCGGCGCGGTCATCGAGGCGGACACGTCCACGACCGTGGTGAAGCGGGCGCTCTGGACCGTGATGGTCCACATGTTCAGCACCTGGCGGATGTTGCGGTACGGCGGCGGGCTGGCCGGGTCCTCGGCGATCGGCTGCGGCTCGGCGCCCCCAGCCGTCTTGGCGACCTGCTCGTCCTCGGCGCTGTCCGAAGTGCGGAAGCCGTGGTCGTGCAGGGACTCGCGGCTCTGCGCGTCGCCCATGAGGGTGAGAAAGCGGTTGGCGGCGCGGCTCTGCTCCGTGGTCTGGTGCTCGTCGTCGACGATCGTGTACGGGTAGTCGAGCGACGCGGTGCCGTCCTTGGGATAGAAGAGGTTGAGGCCCGGGGCCGAGCCCTTCTTCTTGTTGTGGTGGTAGGCCGCCTGTTCGGAGAGGATCAGCGCCTGATTGCGCTTGGGGTTGCCGACTTCGGCGGCGGTGGAGTCGTGCGGGAGGCTGGCGAGGACCTCCTCGTCGCCCGGCTGGATGCGCTGGGAGAGCTGCTTCGCGGTGCCGGAGGCGAGGGTGCCGCCGCCCTTGGTGCCGCCGGTCGACTTGGTGATGTACGTGAGCGCCAGCAGCCCCGTCGCGCTGCGCGCCGGGTCGGCGCTGCCCACCCGCAGCTCCTTGCTGCCGCCGGCGGTCTTGGCGAGGTCCTTCCAGGAGTACGTCTTCTGCGGGTAGCCCATGGCCTTGGCCGCCTGCGGCACCGCCGCCAGGGCGATCGGCGAGGACGCCACCTGGCCGACTGCGTCCACCTGCACGCCCTTCGGGGAGGCGCCGACGGTGTCCACCCACACGGTGGAGTCGGGCAGCCACACCTGCACGTCGGGGGTGGTGCCGCGGCTGAGCTCGTCGGCCGTATCGCTGGAGGCCTCCGACTTCACCCGCACGTCAAGGCACTTGCCCGCGGTCTTGACCTTGTCGTCGCGGGCCCGCTCGGCGGTCTGCTTCGCGACCGGGGCGAGGTCGGGGGAAGCGGCGACGTTGATACGGACCTTGTCGCCGTCGCAGCCGCCGCCGAAGAACGGCAGCATGCCGCTGCGCGCGGCCACCACCGTGCCCGCGGTGACCGCGAGTACGAGTGCCGTGGAGATCGCGATGGTGCGGCCGCCGACGCCGCGCCGCTGCACCGCCCCGGTGCCGTACTCGTCGAACTCGTCAGGCATGCTGTGACGTCCCATGCAATCCGTCCCCCGGGCCCTTTCCAGCCATGTTCCTCGTAACTCTTTTCGAGACCCTAGCGGTGGCGTGGTGCGTATGAGGAGGGGTTTCCGCAATCTTGCGACCGGGCGTCCGCATCGTGGACGAGATGTGAAGGCTGAGGCAGTGACGGGAGCGGAGACACAGGTGGAGCCTCGTGAGCGGCGGCTGTTCGGCTACGAGACGGTGTTGGTGCTGGCGTTGTCGCTGGGTGC
The DNA here is from genome assembly GCF_048572725.1 of Streptomyces boninensis. Taxonomy (NCBI): domain Bacteria; kingdom Bacillati; phylum Actinomycetota; class Actinomycetes; order Kitasatosporales; family Streptomycetaceae; genus Streptomyces; species Streptomyces boninensis. The sequence goes on along the minus strand of NZ_CP183837.1, from coordinate 834,901 downwards.
CAGCGCGCTCTCGGCGCTCATCAGTTTCATCGGCTCGGTGACTAAACCCGGCGGTCTGAAGGACCAGGCGGCGAACCTCAACACGTCCGCCGCGCCCGGCCGGCCGTGGCTTGATCTGTCCTGGCAGCTCTTCGGCATCGCGACCGCGCTGGTGCCCGTGGCGCTGGTGGCGTACCTGCTGATCCGCGAGCGCGCCGGCGGCCTGCGGGCGGTCGGCTTCGACCTCACCCGGCCGCGCTTCGACCTGGGCTGGGGCGCGGCGATCGCGGCGGCGGTCGGCGGCAGCGGGCTGCTGCTGTACCTGGGCGCGCGGGCGACCGGCGCCAATCTGACGGTCGTGCCCGAGTCGCTGCCCGACGTGTGGTGGAAGATCCCGGTGCTGATCCTCTCCGCGGTGCAGAACTCCGTGGTCGAGGAGGTCATCGTCGTCGGCTACCTGCTGCGCCGCCTCGACCAGCTGGGCTGGACCCCGATGGCCGCCCTGGCGGCGAGCTCGCTGCTGCGCGGCTCGTACCACCTCTACCAGGGCATCGGCGGCTTCATCGGCAACGCGGTCATGGGCGTCCTCTTCGTCCTCCTCTACCGCCGCTGGGGCCGCGTCGGCCCCCTGGTAGCGGCACACGCGCTGATCGACATCGTCGCCTTCGTCGGCTACGCGCTGCTGGCCGGCAAGGTGAGCTGGCTGCCGACCGCCTAGGGACGGGCGAGCAGCTCCCCGTCGATCACGGTCACCGCGTGACCCGTCAGCTCCACGCGGTCGCCGGCCAGCCTGGTCCGTACGACCCCTGACCGCGCCGACGCCTGCAGCCCGACCAGCTCCTCGCGCCCCAGCCGCGCAGACCACAGCGGTGCGAGGGCGGTGTGTGCGCTGCCGGTGACGGGGTCCTCGTCGATGCCCTGAGCCGGGTCGAAGAGCCGGGAGACGAAGTCGTGGCCGGCGGCGGGGTCCTTGGCCGCGGCGGTGACGATGAGGCCGTACGGGGCGAGGCGGGCGACCGCGGCGAGGTCGGGGGTGATCGCGCGGACGGTGGCTTCGTCCCGTACTTCCAGAAGCATGTCGCGGATGGATCCCCGGCACTCGTAAGCCTGGACCACCTCGGCGCCGATCGCCTCGGCCGCCCCGGCGGGGGTGGGGATGGGAGCGGCCGGCGCGGCGGGGAAGTCCAGGGTGTACGCGCCGTCGTCGCGGGGGACCGCGGTCAGGATCCCGCTGCGGGTGTGGAAGCGCAGCGGGGTGGGTGGATCGATGGTGTGAGCCGTCAGACAGGCGGTGGGCGAAGCAGGTTTCCGACGCGCCGACCTCGGCCGCGACGTGCTGCATCCACGAGTCGGGCGGGAAGGCCTCCTCGTCTAGGAGCAACACCCCCGCCGGATTGCCGGTGAAGGGGTGGTCGGTGAAGGCGTCGACGAGACGTATGCGCATGTCAGGAGCTTATGGGGCGGGGTGCTTGCGTTCCGAACGTTACCGATATATCGTTGAGGCATCGCGAGTGATACGCGACAGATCAACAAACCCTTCAGTGATAGGAGAGAACCATGCGAGCTCATGGACACCGACACGGATATGGCAGCGAATTTCGACGCGAAGCGCGCGAGGCCTTTGGCCCCTTCGCGCCGCCCTTCGGGCCCTTCGGTGGGCCGGGATGGGGTGGTCGAGGCCGGGGTGGCCCGCGAGGGCGCGCCCGCAGGGGTGATGTCAGGGCGTCGATCCTGGCGCTGCTCAAGGACCGGCCCATGCACGGTTACGAGATGATCCAGGAGATCGCCGAGCGCAGCGGCGGCGCGTGGAAGCCGAGCCCCGGCTCGGTCTACCCGACGCTGCAGCTGCTCGAGGACGAGGGCCTGATCAGCAGCGCGACCGAGGGCGGCAAGAAGCTGTTCTCGCTGACCGACGCAGGTCGCACCGAGGCCGAGCAGGCCCCGGAGGCGCCCTGGGAGGCGGCTGGCCGCGGCGTCGACTGGGAGGCCATGCAGGAGATCGGCCAGGCCGGAATGGCCCTCGCCGAGGCGTTCCGCCAGGCCTACACCTCCGGCACACCGGAGCAGCGCGAGAAGGCGCTGACCGTCATCAACGACGCGCGCAAGAAGCTGTATCTGATCCTCGCCGAAGAGGACGAGGAAGCGTGACGAAGAAGCGTGACAAGACAGTACGGAGCCGGGGCGGGCGCTAACCGCCCCGGCTCTCGTCGTCAGTCCCGCGGCCCCCACCCCTCCTGCAGCGGCCAGGCATCGATCCGGCCGCAGTTGCACACCTCGCCCGCCACCCACGCGACCTTCAGCCGGTAGCGGCTGTCCGGCGGGATGACCTCCAGCTTCTCCGGGACCGGCGGGCAGCCGCCGTCCGCCGGATCGGCCTCGCCGGGGACCTGTGTCGTGTGCAGGCCGCTCCAGGCGCTGTCGCCCGGCGTCAGGGTGAGCTGTCGCGGCGTGCGGGTGCGGTCGCGGATCACCATCGTGTGCAGATTGCGGCCGTCGGCGTCGACGAGCTGCAGCCCCGGCCAGCCCTGCGTGCGGCAGCTGTGGCCGGAGGTGTTGGTGAGGACGAGTACGGTGTAGCGGTTGCCCGCGGCCGGGTTGAGCTGCCGGAGCGAGGCCGAGAGGTCGCGCGTGGCGCACCAGGGGGTGCCGTCGGTGCCGCCTGCCGCCACCTGACCCTGGCTGTCCATCCGGCTGTTGGCGGTCTGCGCGCATCCCGAGGCCAGTAACCCCGCGGCGGCCACTGCGGCGAGGGCGGCGCGGGTGCGGATCGGCTTCATGGTTCATCACCACCCAGACGTTGCTTTTCCGGATATCTGCCCCTTTCTGCGCGCAAGTACGTCGCCGAGTCCGCTGTCAGGTGCTACCGGCGTGACACTCCTGTCGGCCGGATGCCAGGATGTGCGCATGCAGACGGCACAGGGGAGGAGCGCCGGGCTGACGCTCGCGCTGGTTTCGGCTTTCGCGTTCGGCGGCTCAGGTGTGGCGGCGAAGCCGCTGATCGAGGCGGGGCTCGACCCGCTGCACGTCGTATGGATCCGGATCACCGGCGCCGCGCTGGTGCTGCTGCCGCTAGCCTGGCGCCACCGCGATCTCGTCCGCACCCGACCCGCGCTGCTCGCCGGCTTCGGCCTCCTCGCCGTCGCGGGCGTGCAGGCCTGCTACTTCGCCGCCATCTCCCGTATCCCGGTGGGTGTGGCGCTGCTGATCGAATACCTCGCCCCCGCGCTGGTGCTCGGCTGGGTGCGCTTCGTACAGCGCCGCCCGGTGACCCGGGCCGCCGCGGTCGGCGTGGTGCTCGCGGTCGCGGGGCTCGCCTGTGTCGTGGAGATCTGGTCCGGCCTGGGCTTCGACGCGATCGGGCTGACCCTCGCCCTGGGCGCGGCCTGCTGCCAGGTCGGCTACTTCGTCCTCTCCGACCACGGCAGCGACGGCAGCGACGCCCCCGACCCGATGGGCGTGATCGCGTACGGGCTGCTGGTCGGCGCCGCCGTCCTCACCGTCATCGCGCGGCCCTGGAACATGGACTTCGGGCTGCTTACCGGCGCCGCCGACATGGGCGGCACCGACACCCCCGCCTGGGCGCTCGCCGCCTGGATCGTGCTGGTGGCGACGGTGGTCGCGTACCTCACCGGCGTGGTCGCCGTGCGGCGGCTGTCGCCGCAGGTGGCCGGGGTGGTGGCCTGCCTGGAGGCGGTCATCGCGACTGTGCTCGCCTGGGTGCTGCTCGACGAGCACCTGACCGCGCCGCAGCTCATCGGCGGCGCCGTGGTGCTGGCGGGCGCCTTCATCGCCCAGTCGTCCGCCCCGAAGCCCGCCGCGGAGGAGCCGGTGGCCGGGGCGCGGGGCGAGGAAGCGGCCGACGGCGAGAAGTTGCCCCAGCCAACGACCGGCGCTTAAGGTCGGCCCCATGCCTCTCACGCTCGTTCTCCCGCCCCCCGCCGCGTAAGGCGGGCTGCACCAGGAAGCCGCGGGGCCTCCGTCCACCACTGACGCGCCGCCCCGTGCCGGTCGCTGCTGCCCGCAGACGGGACCAGCCGACCACTTCCCTTCCTTGCGCGGAGAACTCACGTGTCTGCCACACCCACCTCACCCCTGCCCGTAGCCCGCGGGCTCCTCTATCTGATCGTCGCCGGCGCCGCCTGGGGCACCTCGGGCGGCGCCGCGTCCCTGGTGTACGAGTCCAGCGACATCGGCCCCATCGCCCTGTCCTTCTACCGCTATCTCGGCGGCCTCGCCCTGCTCCTTGCCGTACGGGCCATGGGCTCGCGCCGGCGTCAGGAGCGCGCCGCTGTCGCGGCGGCGGTCGCCGAGCCGCGCCGCCGGCGGGTGCTGCGGCTGACCGTCACCGGTGTCGGCATGGCGCTGTTCTGGACGGCGTACTTCGGGGCGGTGGAGGCGACCGGACTCGCCGTCGGCACCGTCGTCACGCTCGGCGCCGGGCCCGTACTCATCGCGATCGGCGCCCGGCTGTTCCTGCGCGAGCACCTCGGCCGCGGCGGCCTCGCGGCCGTCGGCTGCGCCCTCGCCGGGCTCGCGGTGCTGGTCATCGGCGGCGACGCCACCACCGTGAAGCCGCTCGGCATCGCCCTCGCGCTGCTGTCGGCCTCGGGCTACGCCTCGATCACGCTGCTCACCCGCCGCATGGGCCGCGCGGGCGGCACCGACGCGCTGCAGACCACGCTCTGGGCCTTCGTCATCGGCGCCCTCGTCCTCGCCCCGCTCGCCGCGGCCGAGGGGCTGCTTCCGCACGCCGCCGACCTCGGGCGGGTGATCGTGCTGCTCGCGTACGTGTCGGCGGTGCCGACGGCGCTCGGCTACGCGCTGTACTTCGCGGGCGCCGCCGTGGTCCGCTCCACCACCGTCTCCGTGATCATGCTGATCGAGCCGGTCAGCGCCGCCGCCATCGCCGTGGGGCTGCTGGGGGAGCGGCTGACCGCGGCCACCCTCTCCGGCACGGTGCTGCTGCTGGCCGCGGTCACCGCCCTCGCCTTCGCCGAGGCCAGGACGGCCGCCGCGGCCAGGGGTTCGCTGCCGTCAGCGGTCTGACGGCGGCTCGTCCGCGAGCGAGCGCATGACGTGCTCCCGGGCGGCGGCATCCAGCGGCGCCCCGCGCTCCGCCAGCCGCCGCCCGATCCGCTCGCGGACCGGCTCGGGCTTGTTCGCGGCGTACTTGAACTTGGCCCGTACGCCCGTCACCTGGAGCCGGATGCCGCGGATCCCGGACAGCAGCCGGCCGTACGGGGATGCGCCGACCGCCACCGGCGCGTGATCCCCGGCCGGCTGGAAGTGCCCCATCTGCCGGCGCAGCAGCTCCGCCTTGCCCTCCGGGTCATCGATGACCTCGGCGGTGCAGCGGAGCTGCACGGCGGCGTAGAAGCTGGTGGGCACGCCGTGCTCCGGCGGGGCGTCGCCCTCGGCCTTCCACGGGCCCGGGATGTACGCGTAGTCGTCGACGACGCTGAGCAGCACCTCGGGGGCGGCCGCGAGGGCGTCGCCGAGAGGGTTGGGGCGCGCGATGTGGGTGACGATCTCGCCGCGCTCCGGCTCGTACGCGAAGTGCAGCGGCTGGACGAGCGGCGGCTCGCCGGGCGGGCCGTTCACCGCCAGCTGGCCGAAGTCGCGGGCGGCGAGCCACCGCTGCCACTCGGCGTCGTCGCGGGGTGTGTCCCAGGGGTGGATCAGCACGGTCAGCTCCTGGCGGCGACGAGTTCGGCGATGTGCTGCGGCACCTCGGTGCCGGGGGCGAGGCGGGTGTCGGGCTCGGGGGTGCCATAGACGGTGCGGACCGGGACGACGCCGGCCCAGTAGGGGAGCTCGTAGTCCTCCGGCTCGTCGTTGACGCCGCCGCTGCGGACCTTTGCCGAGACCTCGCTCAGGTCGATGGACAGGACCGCGGTGGCGGCGAGTTCCTTGGCGTTGGCGCCGCGGGCATCCGTGGTGCGGCCGGGGACGATGTACTCGACCAGGGCGTCGAGCGCCTCGCGCCGGCCGGCGTCGCCTATGACGGGGCGGGCGGTGCCGTGGACGACCACCGAGCGGTAGTTGATGGAGTGGTGGAAGCCGGAGCGGGCGAGCACCAGGCCGTCGACATGGGTGACGGTCAGGCACACCGGCAGGCCCGGGTCCTCGGCCTGGCCAGCGGCCCGCAGCGGGCGGGAGCCGGTGGAGCCGTGCACATAGAGCGTCTCGCCGACGCGACCGTAGAGGGTGGGCAGCACGACGGGCGCGCCGTCGCGGACGAAGCCGAGGTGGCAGAGGTAGCCCTCGTCGAGGATCCCGTGCACGAGCTCCTTGTCGTACGACGCGCGCTCCTTGGCCCGGGTGGGGACGGTCCGCTCGGACGGGGCATAGCTGCCGCTGCTGCTCATTGGTGCTCTCCATTGCATTAGTGCATACTGTGCTTTGTGCTAGGAGAGTATCGGATCAGCGGGTCGCGTGCAGCAGACATTGCGGCGGACATTGAGGCGGCGGTGGGTTCGGGCGCGCTGAAGCCCGGGCAAGTGCTGCCGCCCATGCGGGAGTTGGCGGGCGAGCTCGGCGTCAATCCGAACACGGTCGCGGCCGCGTACCGCACGCTGCGGGAGCGGGGGGTGATCGAGACCGCGGGGCGGCGGGGGAGTCGCGTACGGCCGCGGCCTTCGACCACGGCGCGCGAGCAGGTGGTGGTCGAGGCGCCGCCCGGGGTGCGGGACGTGGGGAAGGGGAATCCGGATCCTGCGCTGCTGCCGTCGCTTGCTGACGCGCTGGCGGCCGCGGCGGAGCGGGCCGCGCGGCGGCCGACGCTCTACGGGGACGCGGCACTGACGGAGGAGTTCGCCTCGGCGGTGCGGACCGCCTTCGACGCGGACGGCATCCCGGCGGGCCCGGTGGCGGCGACCGCCGGCTCGCTCGACGCCATCGAACGGCTGCTGGCGGCGCATCTCCGCCCCGGAGACGCCGTCGCCATCGAGGACCCCGGGTGGGGCTCGCTGCTCGACCTGGTGCCGGCGCTCGGTCTGCGCACCGTCCCCGTCGCCCTCGACGACGACGGCCCGCTGCCCGAGGCGACAGAGCGGGCCCTCGCCGCGGGCGCCCGCGCGCTGGTGGTGACCGACCGCGCGCAGAATCCGACGGGTGCGGCGGTGAGCGCGGCCCGCGCGGCGGAGCTGCGCGAGGTGCTGGCGCGGTATCCGCGGGTGCTGCTGATCGAGGACGACCACGGGCACGGGATCGTCGACCTGCCGCTGCACCCGCTCGCGGGCGTGACGGAGCACTGGGCGCTTGTGCGCTCGGCGGCGAAGGCGTACGGCCCCGACCTCCGGGTCGCGGCGCTGACCGGCGACGCGGAGAGCGTGGACCGGCTCTCGGGGCGGCTACGGCTCGGCCCCGGCTGGGTGAGTCATCTCCTGCAGGACGCGCTGGTGCACCTGTGGCGTACGGGCGCGGTGGACGCGGGTGCGGTCGCCGCGGCGTACGCGGCGCGGCGGGACCCGCTGCTTGCGGCGCTTGCCGAGCGGGGGGTGGTGGCGCATGGGCGTAGCGGGATGAATGTGTGGGTGCCGGTGCCGGACGAGACTTCTGCCGTGGCTCGGCTGGTGGCGGCTGGGTGGGCGGTGGCGCCGGGGGCGCGCTTTCGGCTGCGGTCGGGGCCTGCGGTGCGGGCGACGGTGTCGGGGTTGGCCGCGGAGGATCTTGGCCCGCTGGCCGACGCCCTGGCCGCGGCGGCTACGCCGGGGGCGGCGCGGCGCTACGTATAGCCGAGTCGTGCTCGGTGCGAGTGGGTTTGGCGGCTGCGCGAAACGTCCGGGCCCACCCGTCCCGCCCAGCGGGACGCCTGCCCCCGAGAGGGGGGAGTTAAGTGCTGCGGGCTCGTGGCTTTAGCTGCGTCAGGGCGGCGCCTGCCAGGATGATCAGGGCGCCCGCCGGGGTGTTCCACTTCAGGGCCTCGCCCAGGACGGCGACGCCCGCGATCGTGGCGATCAGGGGGACGAAGTACGTCACCATCGTTCCCGTCGTCGGGCCGACCTCGGCCACGATGCCGTACTGGAGCAGGAAGGCGATGCCCGTGCCCAGGGCGCCCAGCGCGAAGATCGCCAGCAGCGGCACCAGCGGGTAGCTGCTCGGCAGCGGCGTGAAGGCCGCCGTCGCGATCACCAATTGCACCGTGCCCAGCAGCAGCTGAGCGCTCGACAGGGCCAGGTTCGAGTGCCCCGTGGCAGCGAGATTGCGGCGGACGTACAGCCAGCCGATCGCGTACGAAGCCGAGGCGCCCAGCGCCATCAGGACGCCCGCGGGATCGTGGCCCGAGAAGCCCTGCCAGGCGCCGAGGACGACCAGGACGCCTGCGAAGCCGATGCCCAGGCCCGCGACCTTGCGGCGCGTCGGGCGGTCCTCCGACAGCGCGACCACCGACAGGGCCATGCCCCACAAGGGCGTCGTGGCGTTGCAGATGCCGGCGAGCGACGACGGGATGGTCTGCTCGGCGTAGGCGAAGAGGGAGAAGGGGAGGGCGTTCAGGAAGAAGGCCGACACCGACAGGTGCGCCCAGACCCTGGGCGTGCGCGGCAGGCGCTCGCGCTTCGCCAGCAGCGCCGCCATGAGTACGGCCGTGCCGAAGACCATCCGCCCGAGCGTCACCTGCAGCGGGGCGTAACCCTCGGTGCCCACCTTGATCAGGAGAAAGCTGAAGCCCCAGATCAGCGAGAGCACCGCGAAGCGGATGCGCCAGTCGACGGAGGGGCGGGGAGCGGGCGCGCCCTGAGCCGGGGAGGCGGGTGGCGGCGCGGGGGCCCGGCGGAACCGGGTCTTCGGGGTGGGGACTGCCGTGGTCATAAGGCTACGGTGACCGGCCACGACCTCTTAGCACAAGCGAGATTTCGTGAGACCTATCGCGTAGCATCGCTTACATGTTGAACCTGGAGCGCCTGCGCACCCTCTCCGCCGTCGCCCGGCACGGCTCGGTCAGCGCGGCGGCCGAGGGGCTGCATGTCACGACGTCCGCCGTCTCGCAGCAGCTCGCCAAGCTGGAGCGGGAGGCCGGGCAGCAGCTGCTGGCCAAGAACGGGCGCGGGGTGCGGCTCACCGACGCGGGCCGGCTGTTGTCGGAGCACGCCGACCGGATCCTGTCGCAGGTCGAGGTCGCCCAGGCGGACCTGGAGGCGCATCGTGGGCAGGCGGTCGGTGAGCTGCGGGCGGCGGCCTTCCCGACCGCGGCGCGCGGGCTGTTCCCGGCGGCGCTGGCGTCGCTGCGGGCGGCGCATCCGCAGCTGCGGGCGCGGCTGCAGGAGATGGAGCCGGACGCGTCCGTGCCGGCGGTGGTGCGCGGCGACGCGGATATCGCCGTGGTGCTCGACTGGTACAACAAGCGGCTGCCGCTGCCGGCCGGTCTCGCGCGCGAGGCGATCCTGGACGACGTGGCGGATGTCGCCGTACCCGCGGATCATCCGCTCGCCGGCCGGTCCGAGGTCGACCTGGAGGACTTCGCCGAGGACGACTGGATCTCCTGGCCGGACGGGGAGTTCTGCCACGACTGGCTGATGTTCACCCTGCGCGGCAAGGGCATCGAGCCGCGGATCGCGCATACGGCGGAGGAGCACCACACGCAGCTGGCGCTGATCGAGGCGGGGCTGGGCGTGGCGGTCACGCCGCGGCTCGGGCGCGGCCCGGTGCCGGAGGGGGTGCGCTGCATCCCCGTGCGCAACACCATGCGGCGGCACATCTACGCCATCTGGCGCTCGGACGCGGACCGCCGCCCGTCCATCCGGGCGGCGATCTCCGCGCTGCAGCTGACGGGCGCTGGTCTCGGTATCTGACGTGCGTCCTAGATCTTGCGGAAGTCCCAGGTCGTGATCGACTCGGGCCGCAGGCGCAGCCATGCGTGGCGTCCGTCGTGGAGCGCCTCGTCGACGCCGAAGTTCTTGCGGAAGAAGAGCGGCTCGATGGCTTCGAGCTCCGGGCAGGGCTCGCCGGTACGCGGGACCTCGCCGACCTGCTCCACGACGCCGGACAGCTCGGCGCCGCGCAGCTCGCCGTACTCGTGGCCGGCGTCCACCACCACCGACACCCGCGGATTCGCCCGCAGATGAGCCCAGCGGCGGCTGCGGGTGATCGAGTACAGCCACAGCGCCTCGCCGTCCCAGGCGTACCAGAGCGGGCTGACGTGCGGGGCTCCGTCCGCGCCGATCGTCGCGACCCGGCAGGTGCGCTGCGCGGCGAGGAAGTCGTCCAGCTCCTCCTGGGTCATCATGATCCGGCGGCCGCGCTTCTGTTGCCGGGTGAGGGGCATGAACGTACCCGCCTTCTCTGCAGTCGGTCGTGACATCTGACTGGGCGTCAGCTAAGCATGTAGCCACTTCGGTCCACGCGACAAGGGGGAACGCCATGCCGTCGGACGACCGCCTGGCCGAGCAGCTCGACCCGGTCACCTGCGTCCTGCTCACCGTGGAGTGCCAGAACGGCGTCGTCGGCGCGGACAGCGCGCTGCCCGAACTGGCCCAGGCCGCCCGGACGTCCGGCGCCCTCGACAATGTGGCGCAGCTCGTCGCGGGCGCGCACGAGACCGGCGTGCAGGTGCTGCACGCCGTCGCCGAGCGCCGCCCGGACGGCCGCGGCGCCAACCGCAATGCCCGGCTCTTCCGCGCCGCCGAACGGCTGCCCGTGCAGCAGCTGTCCGGCACCACCGCGGTCCGCCTCGCGGCGCCCATCCCGCTCGCCGACGAGGACCTCGTGGTCCGGCGGCTGCACGGGCTGTCCCCGATCGCCGGTACGGACGTGGACCCGCTGCTGCGCAACCTCGGCTGCCGCACCCTCGTCGTCACGGGCGTATCCGCGAACGTGGCCATCCCGAACGCCGTCTTCGACGCGGTCAACCTCGGCTATACGGCGGTGGTGCCGGGCGATGCGATAGCGGGGGTGCCCGCCGACTACACGGCTCAGATGGTCCGTAACACGCTCGCGCTGGTCGCGACCGTGACCACCACGCGCGATGTGCTCGCCGCCTGGAAGCGGGCGCCGCGCGGGCAGCCGGCGGGCTGATCAGGCCTGGCGCAGCTTTCCGCCCTCGGCCCGCACCTGCACCTTGTCGAGCGGCTTGGTGGCGGGGCCGTTCTTGACGCTGCCGTCCGCGATCGCGTACTTGCTGCCGTGGCAGGGGCAGTTGATCGTGCCGTCGGCCACCTCGCCGACGGTGCAGCCCTGGTGGGTGCAGACAGCCGAGAAGCCCATGAACTTCCCCTCCTCCGGCTGGGTGATCACGACCTTCGCGTCCTTGAAGACCATGCCGCCGCCGACCGGCACGTCGGCCGCGCTGCCCAGCTGCTTCCCGCCGGAGCCGGGCTCCTCGCTCTTGTCCTCCTCCGGGGCCTCCTCGTCCTGCGGCTTTTCCTCCGGCTCGGTGTCGTTGCCCGAGCCGCCGCCGTTGCCGGAGTCACTGTCCCCACAGGCCGCAAAGGCCGCGGCGAGCCCCGCGGCACCGGCCGCCGCGACGACGGTCCTGCGGGCGGTGACATGCGGGGGTTTGCGGTGGTGCGTCATTGGTGACCTCCTGCGTGGGGACGGTTCACCTCCGGATACGCAGGAGACTTCCGGTGCGTTCAACCGCCTCAGTCGATCTCCAGGACGGCCTTGCCGCGGAGTTGGCCGGCGAGGAGGCGTTCGGCGGGCTCGGCGTACCGGGTCCAGGGACCGCGCCAGGTGATGCCCGGGTCGAGGCGGCCCTCGGCGACCTCGGCGGCCAGCCAGGTCAGGTCGGCGGAGAAGTCGGTGTCCGGCTCGCCGTAGAGGAAGAAGGTGCGGATGGAGCGGTCGTGCCGGCCCTCGTTGCCCTGCAGGGCGGTGTGCGGGAAGACGGAGTCGGCGCCGGAGCTGCGGCCGACGCTCACCAGGGAGCCGTGTGCCTCCACCGCCGCGAAGGCGTCGACCAGTTGGCGGCCGCCGACGTTGTCCAGCACCCCGTACACCGGCCGCCCGACCGCCGCCGGATCGGCCAGCACCTCGTGGGCGCCCAGCTCCCGCAGCTCCTCCGCGCGGGCCGGATCCCGGCTGATCGCCACCACCTCGGCGCCGGCGCGGGCGGCGAGCTGGACCGCGTAGCGGCCGACGCCCCCGGTGGCGCCGGTGATCATGACGCGGCGGGCCACCAGCTGGCCGAGCCGGCGCAGGACGTGCAGGGCGGTGAGCCCTGCGACCGGGATGGTGCTGATCGCGCCGAGGTCCGCGCCGTCCGGGACGACGCCGAGGCGGGTGGCGGGGACCGCGCGCAGCTGCGCCCAGCCGGTGACGCCGACGGTGACGACGCGGGTGCCGGCCGCGGGGCCCGACCCGTCCGCGGCGGCCTTGAGCACGGTGCCGGCCGCGTCCCAGCCGATCACCTCGCCCGCCACGGCGGCCGGATCGTGGGCGGTCTTCACCTCGCCGTAGTTGAGTGAGGCCGCCTCGACCCGTACGAGCGCCTCGTTCGGGGCGGGTATCGGGTCCGGTACGTCGCCGAGGGCGAGGTGGGCCGGGGCGCTGTGGTCGACAACGAGGGCACGCACAGGAGGGTCTCCTCAGTCTCATCTCTCAGAAAGTGCCACAGTGTGGCGTTTGCCTTAACGTAGCACACGCCCCACCGGCGCAATCCGGCTATGCTGGCCCGGTGACCACTCCCCCCTCCCTGCGGGAACGCAAGAAGCAGCGCACCCGGCAGGCACTCGCCGACACCGCCGTCGAGCTCTTCACCGAGCGCGGCTTCGACGGCACGCCGCTGGACGCGCTCCTGGAGCAGGTGGAGGTCTCGCGCCGCACCTTCTTCCGCAACTACCGCTCGAAGGAGGACGTGGCGCTCACCGCCGTAAAGGAGCTGTGGGGCACCTTCCTGGAGTGCCTGGCCGAGCGTGATCGGGAAGGGGGCGGCGGGCGGCTGGCGGATGTATTCCGCGACACGATGCTCGCCACCCTGGAGCGCATGGACGCCGGCTGGTTCCCGCGCTTCTCCGCCACCCTGAAGCTCATCGACGAGTCACCCGCGCTGAACGGCTTCTCGCTGCGGCACTGCGACGAGATCCAGGGCGAGGTCAACCGGCTCCTCAGCCTCCCGGACACCCTGGAGCACCGGCTCGCGCTGGAGTTCTGCGTCGCGGCCTGGCGCTGCGCGTACGGCCAGTGGCTGCCGGAGTGCACGCCGGCCGAGCTGCCGCGGTGCGTACGCGTGGCCTTCGACTCGATGAACGACAGCCTGAACGCGGAGATTTGATCACGCTCGGTTACTATCGGCGCATGCTCAGAGAAGTCACCGCCACCCGCTATGTCACGCCCTTGCGCGAGGGCGGATCGCTGCCCGGGATCGTCGAGGGCGACGATCTCGGCACGTACGTGATGAAGTTCACCGGCGCGGGACAGGGGCGCAAGACGCTCGTCGCCGAGGTGATCTGCGGGGAGCTCGGGCGGCGGCTCGGGCTGCGGGTGCCCGAGCTGGTGCGGATGCAGCTCGATCCGGTGATCGGGCTCGCCGAGCCGGACGAAGAGGTGCAGGACCTGCTGAAGGCGAGCGGCGGGCTGAACCTCGGGATGGACTTCCTGCCCGGCTCGATCGGCTTCGACCCCCTCGCCTTCGAGGTGAGCGCCGAGGAGGCGGGGCAGGTCGTCTGGTTCGACGCGCTGATCAATAACGTCGACCGGTCGTGGCGCAACCCGAATCTGCTGCTCTGGCACCGGAAGCTGTGGCTGATCGACCACGGCGCCACCATGATCTGGCACCACAACTGGCCCGGCGCCGAGGCGGCGGCCGCCAAGCCCTACGACGCCTCCGACCACGTCCTCAGCCCTTTCGCCCCCGACCTCGACGCCGCGGCCGCCGAGCTCGCGCCGCAGGTCACGGAGAAGCTGCTGACCGAGGTCACCGAGCTGGTCCCGGACGAATGGCTGGCCGACGAGCCCGGCTTCGACTCCCCGGACGAGCTGCGCGCCGCGTATGTGCGCACGCTCCTCGCCCGTACGGACATCCGCGATCGCATCACCCTCGGAAAGCCGTCCGAGGACGGCCCGTCGAAGGTGCCCGCCTGGCTGGCCGCCGAGCTGCCGCAGAGGGGGCGCAAGTGAGGGCGCCGGTCAAGCGCGACGTCTTCGAGTACGCGCTGCTGCGCATCGTGCCGCGGGTCGAGCGCGGGGAGTGCATCAACGCCGGGGTGCTCGTCTACAGCCGGGCGAAGTCCCTGGTCGCGGCCCGCACCCACCTGGACGAGCAGCGGCTGCTCGCCCTCGATCCCGAGGCGGATGTCGAGGGCGTACGGGCGGCGCTGCGCGCCGTCGAGGGCGTCTGCTGCGGCGGTACGGGCGCCGGGCAGGCCGCGGGTGACGACGCCGGCCGCCGCTTCCGGTGGCTGATCGCGCCGCGGTCGACCGTGGTCCAGCCCGGGCCCGTACACACCGGACTGACGGACGATCCCGAGGCGGAGGCCGACCGACTGCTGGAGCTACTCGTGCGTAGCCCCACCGCCACCCGGCGTTGACAGGGCGCGGCCGGACTTCTAGCGTCACCTCTGCGGAGCGTACTAAGCGGTTGCTCACCATCCAGGGCGAGGAGAGAAGCAGCATGTCCACCACGGAACAGCGGGTCGCGATCGTCACCGGCGCGGCCAGGGGAATCGGCGCCGCCACGGCCGTCCGGCTGGCGGAAGAGGGCCGGGCCGTGGCCGTACTCGACCTCGACGAGGCGGCCTGCAAGGACACCGTCGAGAAGATCACCGCGGCGGGCGGCAAGGCCATCGCCGTCGGCTGTGACGTATCCGACAGCGCGCAGGTCGAGGCGGCCGTCGCGCGCGTCGCGGCCGAGCTCGGCGCGCCGACCGTGCTGGTGAACAACGCCGGCGTGCTCCGCGACAACCTGCTGTTCAAGATGAGCGCCGACGACTGGGACACGGTCATGAACGTGCACCTGCGCGGCGCCTTCCTGATGTCCAAGGCCTGCCAGAAGCACATGGTCGACGCCGGCTTCGGCCGCATCGTCAACCTCTCCTCGTCCTCGGCGCTGGGCAACCGCGGCCAGGTCAACTACTCGGCGGCCAAGGCCGGTCTGCAGGGCTTCACCAAGACCCTCGCCAAGGAGCTCGGCAAGTTCGGCGTCACCGCCAACTCCGTCGCGCCGGGCTTCATCGTGACCGAGATGACCAAGGCCACCGCCGAGCGCGTCGGCATGGGCTTCGAGGACTTCCAGGCCGCCGCCGCCACCCAGATCCCGGTGCAGCGCGTCGGCCGTCCCGAGGACATCGCCAACGCCATCGCCTTCTTCACGGGCGAGCAGGCCGGCTTCGTCTCCGGCCAGGTCATGTACGTCGCCGGCGGACCGCTGAACTGAAGGGGATACGACGATGACTGAGCTCAGCGGAAAGGTCGCGCTCATCACGGGCGCCAGCCGCGGCATCGGCTACGGCGTCGCCGAGGCGCTGGTCGCCCGCGGCGACAAGGTGGCCATCACGGGCCGTAACGAGGACGCCCTCAAGGAGGCCGTCGAGCGGCTCGGCGCCGACCGGGCCATCGGCATCCCCGGCAAGGCGCACGACGAGGCGCACCAGGCGGCGGCCGTCGAGCGCACCATGGAGGCGTTCGGCCGGGTCGACTTCCTGGTCAACAACGCGGGCACCAATCCGGTGTTCGGCCCGATCGCGGACGTGGACCTGGCGGTGGCCCGCAAGGTCTTCGAGACGAACGTGATCTCGGCGCTCGGCTTCGCCCAGCAGACCTGGAAGGCGTGGCAGTCGGAGCACGGCGGCGCGATCGTCAACATCGCCTCGGTGGCGGGCGTGAGCGCCTCGCCGTTCGTGGGCGTCTACGGCGTCAGCAAGGCCGCGATGATCAACCTGACGGAGCAGCTGGCGCACGAGTTCGCGCCGCGCGTCCGGGTGAACGCGATCGCGCCCGCGGTGGTGAAGACCAAGTTCGCGACGGCGCTTTACGAGGGCCGCGAGGAGGAGGTCGCGAGCCGCTATCCGATGGGCCGGCTGGGCGTGCCCGCGGACATCGGGGCCGCGGCCGCGTACTTCACCTCGGACGGCGCGGAGTGGATCACCGGGCAGACGCTGGTGGCGGACGGCGGGCTGTTCCTCAACGCCGGGGTTGCATAGCGCTGTCAGTGGTGTCGCATAGGGTTTCCGCATGCTGCCGGAATCCTGGATGCCCGTGCTCGGCGCGGAGCTCGAGAAGCCGTATTTCAAGGAGCTCACCGAGTTCGTGGCGGAAGAGCGCTCCCGCGGGCCGGTCTATCCGCCCCGCGAGGAGGTCTTCGCCGCCCTCGACGCCACGCCGTATGACGACGTGAAGGTGCTCATCCTCGGCCAGGACCCGTATCACGGCGAGGGGCAGGGCCACGGCCTGTGCTTCTCGGTCCGGCCGGGGGTGCGCATCCCGCCGTCGCTGCGGAATATCTACAAGGAGCTGCACGCCGACCTGGGCGTGCCGGTGCCGGACCATGGCTATCTGATGCCCTGGGCGCAGCAGGGCGTCCTGCTGCTGAACGCGGTGCTGACCGTCCGCGCCGGTGAGGCGAACTCGCACAAGGGGCAGGGCTGGGAGCGCTTCACCGACGCGGTGATCCATGCGGTGGCGCGGCGCCAGGACCCGGCGGTCTTCGTCCTCTGGGGCAATTACGCGAAGAAGAAGCTCGGCCTGATCGACACCGAGCGGCATGTGGCGGTGCAGGGCGCGCATCCGTCGCCGCTGTCGGCGAAGAAGTTCCACGGCTCGCGGCCCTTCTCGCAGATCGACAAGGCCATCGCGGCGCAGGGGCACCCGCCGGTCGACTGGCGGATCCCGTGACGGCCGCCGCGGAGCCGCGCCCGCCCGAGGGCTTCGACCGCGACGTACTCGCCTATTACGAGCAGGGCAAGGAGGACGGGCGGCTGCGCGCCGAGACCCATGCCGGCTCCCGGCTGGAGTTCTATCGCACCCAGGATGTGCTGCGCCGGGTGCTGCCCGCGGCGCCGGCCCGGGTGCTCGACGTGGGTGGCGGCAGCGGCGTGCATGCCGAGTGGCTGGCGGAGGACGGATACGCCGTCGACCTCGTCGACCCCGTGCCGCTGCACGTCGAGCAGGCGTCGCGGCTGGACGGGGTGACGGCTTGGGTGGGCGACGCGCGGCAGCTTGATGTGGCCGATGCGGCGTACGACGCCGTGCTTGCCCTCGGGCCGCTGTATCACCTGCCCGCGCGGGCGGACCGGGTGCGGGTGTTGGCGGAGGCGCGGCGGGCCGTACGTCCTGGGGGTGTGGTCGCGGCGGCGGCGATCAGCCGGTATGCGGCGCTGCACGACAATCTGCTGACGGGCAATTACTTCAACCCCGACACGCGCGAGATGATCGACAGCGCCACCGGGGACGGGCTGCTGTCCGCCAAGCGGCTGTTCACCACCGCGTATCTCCATGACCCCGCGGAGCTGGAGCCGGAATTCCGGGAGGCCGGGTTCGGGGAGGTCGTAGTGCGGGGGCTGGAGGGGGCTGCCTGGCTGATGCGGGACATACAGGAGCACCTCGATCACCCGGAGCGGCGGGCCTTGGTGCTTGACGCGCTGCGCGCGGTCGAGACCGCGCCTTCGCTGCTCGGCGTCAGCGGACACATCCTGGCCGCGTCCGTACGCCTCACCGAAAGCGGCCCCGTCGGCGGCTAGCGTCGTACCCGTGCGCGATGAAGCGGAAGCCGAGGCCGGGCCCGGGGCCGGAATGCCGATGCGGATCGGGCAGGCGGTGATGCTGCACCGGGGCGGGGACCGCGCGATGGCGCGGGAGCGGCTCGGTGGGCTGTGGGCCGAGCTCGGGGCGGACGGGGATGCGGTGCAGCAGTGCCTGCTGGCCTACTACCTCGCCGGGGTGCAGGACGATGCGCATGACGCGCTCGCCTGGGACCTGCGGGCGCTGCAGGCGGCTCGCGGGGCGGCGGACGAGTCCGCGGTGCGTGGCTTCTACCCGGCACTGTATCTGCGGCTGGCCGCGGACTATGCGCGGCTGGGGCGGATTGCGGAGGCGCGGCGGGAGCTGGCGGAGGCGCGGGTGGCCGCGGGCCGGGCCGGGGACGGCGACTTCGCGGCCGGGGTGCGGGCGGGGATCGGGCGGTTGGCGGCGCGGCTGGAGGGGATGGCGCCGTCGTAGCGGGCGGGGTCCGGCGGCGGTAGGAGCGGCCTGGCGCTGCTGGTGCTGCTGGCGCTGCCGGCCCGGCCGGTCCGGCTGGCTCTGCTGGCTCGCCCATTGCGCGCGTCCCCCCGGCCGGCTCGCCCATCGCGCGCTGCCCTCCGCGCGTTCGCGCACATCGAGCCCGCGCGCCTACCGCGCCGAAGTCCCGTACGCATCCCGGCAGATCCGCGCCTGATCGCTGTCCGCCGGCCAGCCCCCGTACTCCCGCCCCAGCGTGCAGATATCGGCGCGGGCCGCCGGCGGATCGGACTGGCGCGGCGCCGGAGCCGGTGCCGTGTCGGAGGGTGTCCGCCTGGGGGCCGCGTGCTCCGGAGCGGGGGAGGCGGCCCGTTCCGGAGCCGCGGAGCGCGGGGTGGGGGAGCGGCGCGGGGCCGGGCCGACCGTGGCGATGGACTCGCGGCCGGGGCCCGGCAGCACCTGCGGGTGGGGCAGCTCACCGGCGGCGGGCCGGGGACGCGAGGCGTCCGGCGCCGGGACGGGCCCCGGCTTGGCGGCGACGCACCCGGTGGCGACGGCGGCGACGGCCGCGGCGCAGAGCAGCGCGGCTGCGGGCTTTGAGTGCACGCGGTAACACTGCGGTGAAATCGGGCACTTGGGAATTCCCCGCAGGGGTGAGCCAAAGGGCGCCGGGTTTACTCACGGCAGCATGCCGCGCAGCAGCTCCTCCGCCCGCTCCCGCAGCTCCCGGCGCGTCACGCGCTCGCCGTGGTACGAGCCCGCCGCGCAGGTGAAGAGGATCCCGTCGCACCACGCCACCAGCGACAGCGCCTGCCGCGCAGGATCCGCGGCACCGGCGGAGCGCAGCATCGCCTCGGTCATCTCACGGAAGAGCCGGCCCGCGCGGTCGTAGATCGCGCGCAGCTCCGGGCGCCGGGTGGCCTCCAGCGCCAGCTCGTATCGCGCCACCATCAGGTCCCGGTGCCCCGTCAGCGAGCGATGCAGGGCGAGGGCGAGCGCGTCGGCGAGGGCGGTCACGCCGCCGTCGCCGGCGGGGAGTTCGCTGACGGCGAGCACCCGGCCCTCGCGGACAGCGAGGCGGTGTACGGCCAGTTCGAGGAGGGCGGCGCGGCTGCGGGCGACGTTCGAGGTGGCGCCCGCGGGCAGGCCCGCCTGCTCGTCCACGGCGCGGTGGGTGAGGCCGCGCATGCCGCGCTCGGCGAGGAGGGCGAGCGCGGCGTCGGCGACGGCTTCCTGGCGGGGGTTCATGGGGTGATCTTAGCCGAGTGTACTACATCTGTAGTACGGTGACACTACGGATGTAGTGAGGGGGAGCGGGATCATGAGCGAATCAGCACCGCACGCCGTCGTCATCGGCGCGGGCATCGGCGGCCTCACCGCCGCGATCGCACTGCACCGCGCGGGCTGGCGGGTGACGGTCGCCGAACGCGCCGCGTCGCTGCGGCCGGTGGGCGCGGGCATCGCCGTCGCGCCCAACGGCCAGCGCGCCCTCGACGCGCTCGGCCTCGGCGACACCGTCCGCGACCGCGCGGCCTGGCACGGCAGCGGCGGCCTGCGCACCGCCGGCGGCCGCTGGCTGGCCCGTACGGACACCGCCGCCGCGGAGGAACGCTTCGGCGGCGGCATCGCCATGCTGCATCGCGCGGAGCTGGTGGATCTGCTCGCGGGCGAACTTCCCGCGGGGCTGGTCAGAACGGGGACGCCCGCCCGGCTCGTCGATGCGGGCTCGGCGGATCGGCGGGCGGTGGTCGAGCTGGGCGGCGAGGTCGGCGAGGCCGACGAGAGCGACGTGGTTGGCATGGCCGACGTGGCCGAAGTGAGCAGCGTGGCCGGAGTGAGTCGCGAGGGCGGCGTGGCCAGAGCGAGTGACGTGGCTGGAGTGAGCGGCGAGGGCAGCGTGGCCGGGGGGAGCGGCACGGCCGGGGTGAGCGGCGAGGGCGGCGTGGCCAGAGCGAGTGACGCGGCCAGGGCGAGTGACGCGGCCGGGGGCAGCGGCGAGGCCAGCGTGGCCGGGGCGAGCGGCCAGTCCGGCATCGACCCCGCGCCCGCCGCCGCCGTGGCTGCCGCCGCGCCCGACGCCGTCGTACGCCTCGAAGCCGACCTCGTCATCGCCGCCGACGGCGTCAACTCCGCCGTCCGCACCCACCTCTTCCCCGACCACCCCGCCCCGGCCTACGCCGGCTTCACCGCCTGGCGCATCGTCGTACCGGCCCCGAAGCAGCGCTTCGAGCCGCACGAGACCTGGGGCAGGGGCGAATTGTGGGGCAGCCAGCCACTCAAGGACGGGCGGGTGTACGCGTACGGCACCGCCGCCGTCACCGCGGGTGGCCGGGCGCGCGACGACGAGCGGCAGGAGTTGCTGCGCCGCTTCGGCGCCTGGCACGCCCCGATCCCCGAACTGATCGCCGCCGCCCGCCCCGACGAGGTGCTGCGCCACGACATCCGCTACCTGCGCACCCCGCTCCCCGCCTACCACCACGGCCGCACCGCGCTGCTCGGCGACGCCGCGCACGCCATGCCCCCGAGCCTCGGCCAGGGCGGCAACCAGGCGCTCGAAGACGCCGTCGTCCTCGCACACCACGTGACGGGCGGCGCCGAGCTCCCCGACGCCCTCGCCGCCTACTCCCGCGACCGCGTCCCGCGCACCCAGGCAATCGTGCGCCGCTCCGCGCAGGCCGGCCGCCTCACCACCGTCCGCGCCGCCCCCGCCGTCGCGCTCCGCAACGCCCTCACCGCCGCCGTCGCCCGCCTCGGCCCCGGCGTGATGCTCCGCAGCATGGACGGCATCGCCGTCTGGAAGCCGCCCAGCTCCCGCGCCGAAGGCGCCCCGTATGCTGCCAGCTCACGGCGGAACGGCTCAGGAGGCTGACGTATGGCGGGCGGCAACGCGCTGCGGGTGGGGATCATCGGTCTCGGGGACATCGCGCGGAAGGCCTATCTCCCCGTGCTCACCGCCCTGCCCGGCCTGGTGCCGCACCTGATGACCCGCACCAGGGCGACCCTCGACGAGATCGGCGACACGTACCGCATTCCGGCCGCACACCGCCACACCACCATCGAGGACCTCCTCGCCACTGGCCTCGACGCCGCCTTCGTGCATGCCGCCACCGCCGCCCACCCCGAGCTGGTCACGGCGCTGCTGGAGGCCGGCGTCCCGACCTACGTGGACAAGCCGATCGCGAGCCAACTCGCCGACTCCGAGCGGCTGGCCCGTCTCGCCGAGGACCGCGGCGTGTCCCTCATGGTCGGCTTCAATCGCCGCTACGCCCCCGGTTACGCGCAGTGCCTGGAACACGCCCGCGACCTGATCATCCTGCAGAAGAACCGCGTCGGCCTCCCCGAGGACCCGCGCAGCTTCATCGTCGACGACTTCATCCACGTGGCCGACACCCTCCGCTTCCTCGCCCCGGGCCCGGTCGAGCACATCGACGTGCGCTCCCGCGTACGCGACGGACTGCTGCACCAGGTCGTGCTCACCCTCTCCGGCGACGGCTTCACCGCCATCGGCGCCATGAACCGCATGTCGGGCTCCACCGAGGAGATCCTCGAGGTCTCCGGCGCCGACACCAAGCGCGAGATCCGCAATCTCGCCGAGATCATCGACCACAAGGGCCAGCCCAGCGTCCGCCGCCGCGGCGACTGGGTGCCGGTGGCCCGGCAGCGCGGGCTGGAGCAGGCGGTGCTCGCCTTCCTCGATGCCGTACGGGCGGGGAAGGTGCTGAGCGCGGCGGACGCGCTGGTCACTCATGAGCTGTGCGAGCGGGTCGTACGGTCGGTCCAGGAGCCGCCCGCCCTCTGAAGGCGCGCACTCCCTCCGCCGCGCAGAAGACCGCGACCGCGGCCAGCGCCAGGCCCACCGGCCAGTCGCCGTAGCGGACATACGGGCTGGTGCCGGAGCCGCGCGGCACGTCGTACACGGCCGCGGCGCTCGCGTCCGTGCCCAGCCAGGCGCCCGCCTTGGCCCCGTCCGGGCCGTACGCCGCGCTGACCCCCGTGAGTGTGGCGTGCACCATCGGGCGCCAGGTCTCGGCGGCGCGCAGGGCGGCGAGTGAGGCGTGCTGCTGCGGGGCCCAGCTGTCCTGGAAGGTGGAGGTCGCGGACTGGGCGATCAGCAGGTCGGCGCCTTCGCCGGCCAGGTGGCGGCTCATGTCCGGGAAGGCGGACTCGAAGCACACCAGCGGCCCGGTCTTGAGCCCGTCCGCGAGCGGCATCACCACGGGGGCCTCGCCGCGCCTGCGGTCCTCGCCCGCCGCCTTGCCGACGGAGGTGGCCCAGCCGAGGAGCTTCCTGGCGGGCACGTACTCGCCGAAGGGGACGAGGCGCTGCTTGTCGTAACGGCCGCGGATCTTCGCGTCCGGGCCGACCAGCACCGAGCTCTTGTATATGCCGGGCTGGTCGGAGCGGCGGGCGTCGACATTGACGAGGAGCTCCGCGCCCGTCTCCCGCGCCAGCGCGCCGAGGCGGCGGCGGAAGTCCGGGCGGGCGGCCAGGTCGGCGCCGACGCTGGACTCGCCCCAGACGACCAAGTCGAGGTCGCGACCGGCGAGTTCGCGGGTCAGCCGCTCGCTGCGGTCGAAGCGTGCCTCGTAGCCGCGCACCACGCCCGGCTGCACGACGGCGATACGGGCCGTGCCCGCGTCGCCGGGCCGCGGCGCCCACACCCACGCGGAGGAGACCGCGACGGCCCCGCCCGCGAGCGCGACCGCGGCGGCGATACGGGCCCGGCGCCCCGAAGCGGCGAGCACCAGCAGCGTGTTGGCGGCCAGCACCAGGAACCCCACCAGCCACACCCCGCCCAGCGACGCCAGCCGCAGCGCCGCGGGCACCTGCCACTGGCTCGCGCCCATCAGCCCCCACGGCCCGCCGAGGTACTCCCACGAGCGGGCCAGCTCGACGAGCAGCCACCCGGATGGCACCAGCACGACCGCGGCGACGGCGCGCCAAGGACCCGGTTCGCCGCGCAGCAGCCGGTGGGCGAGCCAGCCCCAGGGCACCCAAAGCGCGCCGAGCAAGGCGCCGATGAGCAGGATGAACACGTGCAGGCTCGGCAGCAGCCAGTGATGCACGGCGATCATGAAGCCGGTCCCGCCGCACCACCCGAGCAGCATCGCCTGCCGCGGCGTGCCGGCCGCCCGTATGAGAAGCAGCAGCGGCACCACGGCGGCATAGGCCAGCCACCACAGCCCGGGGGCCGGGAAGGCGAGGGCGGGCAGCGCGCCCGCGGCGAAGGCGGCGAGCCGCCACTTCACGTGCTGCCGGGTCATGGCCACCACCCTTCGTGCTGGTGGCCAGTGTGCGGCAGCGGCGCTTCGGATCACAGGGGGGCGGGGGTTTGAAGACAGGTTCGAAGCGGTGCGGCGGGAGGTGCTCCATCAGGGGGAATGGGCCGCGTCGGGCAGTCGTACTAATCGTTCGGGGCGGCAGTCTTGGATGGCATGAGGGACGGCGGACGGATGGCGGCCACGGCCGCGGCGAGCATCACCGCCATCGCCGCGGGCATTGCGCTCATCAGCTCCGCGGCGGGGGCGCCGTCCCGGGGTCTCGCCCCTGAGCGGCCGGTGCCCGTGCCCGCGGACCACCATCGCTTCACGCTGCTCGCGACCGGCGACATCATTCCGTACCCGTCGATCATGGCTCAGGCGAAGGCCGACGGTGGCGGGGCCTATGACTTCCGGCCGATTTTCGAGGGGGTACGGCCGGTGGTGGAGGACGCGGACATCGCGCTCTGCCACCTGGAGACGACCTTCGCGCCGGAGGCCGGACCCTTCGCCGGCTACCCGGACTTCGCCTCGCCACCGCAGCTCGCCACCGCCCTCCGCGACACCGGCTACGACGGCTGCTCGACCGCCTCCAACCACGCGCTCGACCAGGGCACCGGCGGCATCGACCGCACCCTCGTGGCGCTCGACGACGCCGGCGTCAAGCACGCGGGCACCGGCCGCAGCAAGGACGAGGCCGCCCAGCCCGCGCTGCTGCGGGCGGGCGGCGCGCGCGTCGCGCAGCTGTCGTACACGCTGCACACCAACGACAAGACCCCGCCGCCGAGCCGCCCCTGGTCGGTGAACCTTCTCGACACCGGCCGGATCGTCGCGGACGCCCGCGTCGCGCGGCGATCGGGCGCCGACCTGGTCGTGGTCAGCGTGCACTGGGGCACCGAGTGGCAGCAGGCGCCGGACCGGACGCAGCTCGTGGTGGCGGACCGCCTCACCAAGGCCCGTACGAAGGCAGGGCGCAAGGCGATCGACCTGGTCATCGGGACGCACAACCACACCCCGCAGCCGTACGAGAAGGTCAACGGCACCTGGGTCGTCTACGGGCTCGGCGACCAGGTCGCCAGCTTCGGCCCGGAGAAGGAGCTGGGCAATGACGGCTCGGCCGCCCGCTTCACCTTCACGCCGCGGGGGAGGGGGTGGCGGGTCACGAACGCGGAGTACCTGCCGCAGCACGCCGACACCGGGCCGCCCTTCCGCGTCGGGTTTGCGACGCCGGACGCGTACCCCGAGGCCAGGGACCGGATCAGGGCCGGGGTGCTGAGCCGGGGCGCGGAGGGTGACGGACTCCACGAGGCCGCCCCGGGAAACCGACTGGAAGACGAGACGTAACGTCTTGTACAGTGGAGGCATGCGTCACTACTTCTTTCTCTGAGCACGGGCCCGGCCGCGCTAGCCGCGCCGCGGTCACGCACGCCCGTATTGCCTCCTTCTGAGCCTCAGGGAAAGAACCCATGCGCGAACGCGCCCATACCACCATGCCCGCCGCCGTCGCCCAGCTGTCCGTAAAGGACGCCGCCAAGGCCTACGGCACCCGCGCCGTCCTCGACCAGGTCACCTTCACCGTCCGCCCCGGCGAGCGGGCCGCCGTGATCGGCGAGAACGGCTCCGGCAAGTCCACGCTGCTCAAGCTGCTCGCCGGCGTCGAGCAGCCGGACTCCGGCGAGGTCACCGTCGCCTTCCCCGGCGGCGTCGGCCATCTCGCCCAGACCCTCGGCCTCGACCCGGCCTGCACCGTCCAGGACGCCATCGACCTGGCCCTCGCCGACCTGCGCGCCATGGAGCGCGAGCTGCGCGCCGCGGAGGCCTCGCTCGGCGAGGCCGACGACGCCGCGCTGGCCGCGTACGGCGACCTGCTCAGCGCGTACGAGGCCCGCGGCGGCTACACCGCCGACGCCCGCGTCGACGCCGCCATGCACGGGCTCGGCCTCGCCCACATCACCCGCGACCGCACCCTCGGCACGCTCTCCGGCGGCGAGGAGTCGCGGCTCGCGCTCGCCTGCGTGCTGGCGGCGGCGCCCGAGCTGCTGCTGCTCGACGAGCCGACGAACCACCTCGACGCGGCGGCCGTGCGCTGGCTCGAGGACCACCTGCGCGGCCACCACGGCACCGTCGTCGCGGTCACCCACGACCGCGGCTTCCTGGAGGGCATCGCCACGACGATTCTCGAAGTCGACCGCGATACGCGGTCGGTCGCGCGCTACGGGGACGGGTGGGCCGGCTATCGCACCGCGAAGGCCGCGGAGCGGCGGCGGCGCGAGCAGGACCACCAGGAGTGGGTGGACGAGCTCGCCCGTACGGAGGCCCTCGTCGAGGCCGCGGGGCAGCGCCTCGCCGGCACCGGCAAGGACCCGCGGCAGGGCTTCGGCAAGCACCGCCGCTCAAGCGAGAACAAGCTGGGCGGGCAGGTGCGCGCGGCCCGTGAACGCCTGGAGGAACTCCGCCGGAACCCGGTGGCCGCGCCGCCGGAGCCGCTGCGCTTCACGGCGGGGCTCGCGACCGCGGGCGGCGAAGGGCCGGTGGCCGAGCTCGCCGACGTCGTGGTGGGGGACCGGCTGCGCATCGGCGGCCTGGTGATCGGCCCCGGGCGGCGGCTGCTGGTCAACGGGCCCAACGGCGCGGGCAAGACCACCCTGCTCCGGCTGCTGGCCGGGGACCTGGAGCCGGACGCGGGCACCGTACGCAGGACACCCCGGATCGGCTATCTCGCGCAGGAGCTCGCCCCGGCCGCCTCACGGCTGCCGCTGCTCTCGGCGTACGCGTCCGGCCGCCCCGGTCCGCCGGAGGAGCACGCGGACGAGCTGCTCGCGCTGGGCCTCTTCCGCGAGGAGGACCTGCGGGTGCCAGTGTCGGGGCTGTCCATCGGCCAGCGGCGGCGGCTCGAACTCGCGCGGCTCGTCACCCGCCCCGCCGACCTGCTGATCCTGGACGAGCCGACCAACCACATCGCGCTCGACCTCGTGGAGCAGCTGGAGGAGGCGCTGGCCGGATACGCGGGCGCCGTGGTCGCGGTCTCGCATGACCGCGGCTTTCGTGAGCGGTTCGCGGGCGACCGGATCGAGCTGCTGAAGGGAGAGGTGCAGGGCGCGCCACTGATGATCGCCTAGGATCCGTCGCATGCCCGAGGCCTTGCTGATCACCGGCACCGTCGGCGCCGGAAAGACATCCGTCGCCGACGCGGCCGGTGACCTGCTCACCGGTGCGGGCGTGCCGCATGCCGTCATGGACCTCGACTGGCTGTGCCGGGCGTGGCTGCGACCGGAGGACGACCCGTTCAACTTCGAGCTGCTGCTGCGGAATCTGACCTGCGTGACCCGGAACTACGTGGCCGCTGGCGCGGATCGCCTGCTCCTCGCGGGCGTGGTCGAGTCCGTCGCGGACCGGGACCGCTATCGCGAGGCGCTGGGCATGGACCTGCGCGTGTGCAGGCTGCGCGTCGCGCTGCCCGAGGTGCGCCGCCGGCTCCGCGACCGCCACCAGGACGATCCGGACGGGCTGCGCTGGCACCTCGACCGCTCGGGCGAGCTCGACGCGATCCTGGAGCGGGCGGGGGTCGCGGACTTCACGGTGGACGTGACGTCGGAGTCCGTACCCGAGGTCGCGGCCAGGGTGCTGACGGCCGCGGGATACGCCTGAGAGCTGTCAGGACTTTCGCGCCACCAGCCCGTACTGCGGTACCTCCGGTGCCTCTTGCCAGAGTTCGAGGCCTTTATGGCCGGGAGGGCGGTTTCGTCTGCGAGGTCGAGGGGGCCGTGTGCCATGACGAGGTGGCTGCCCGGGGGCATGGCGTCGATCAGCGTGCGGAGGATGTGAGCGGCCTCCTCGTCCGTGAAGAAGTGCACGACGCTCAGCAGCATCACGGCCAGCGGCCGGTCCAGGTCGAGCGTCTGCCCGGCGGCTCGGAGGACCTGATCCAGGTCGCGGGCGTCGGCGAGGACGAGGGGGTCGTTGTCGACGTAGACGATGCGCGACGTCGCCGAGGCGGCGGTCGACCTAGTAGTGGTCCTTGCCGCCGAGCCAGTAGTTCCAGATGCGGGTGTTGTGGGGGACGTTGGGGTCCACGGTCTCGTTGTCCGGCACCGCGCTATGCCTTCCGGGCCAGCAGGCCGTATTGCGGCACCGGCGGGGCCTGCGTCCACAGGCCCTCGGGACGCCAGTTGGTGACCGATACGATGCCCGGGTCGAGCAGTTCGAGGCCGTCCAGCCATGCGGCCAGCTCGTGCTTGGAGCGGCCGTGCAGCGGCGTCGTGGTGCTGGCGTTCCACGTGTCGACCACGTCCTGGTCGCGCTCGCCCTCGAGGTCGAACGTGCCGTGCGCCATCGCCAGATAGCTGCCGGACGGGACGGCGTCCACGAGCGTACGGACGATCCGCGCCGCCTCGTCGTCGTCGAAGAAGTGCACGATGCTCAGCAGCATGAGGGCGACCGGCCGCTCGAAGTCGAGCGTCCGCGCGGCCTCCTGCAGCACCTTCTCCGGCTCGCCGGCGTCCGCGTGCACGTACTGCGTGGCGCCCTCCGGGGTGGAGGTGAGCAGGGCGCGGGCGTGGGCGAGGACGAGGGGGTCGTTGTCGACGTAGACGATGCGCGACTCCGGGGCGACGCGCTGGGCGACCTCGTGGGTGTTGTCCGCGGTGGGCAGACCGGTGCCGATGTCGAGGAACTGGCGGATGCCCAGCGGCCCTGCGAGGTGCTCCACAGTGTGCTTCAGGAACTCGCGGGTGCCGCGCGCGATCAGCTTGACCGCCGGGAGCATCTCGGCCACCTGGTCGCCGAGCCTGCGGTCCGCCTCGTAGTTGTCCTTGCCGCCGAGGAGGTAGTTCCAGACGCGGGCGTTGTGGGGGACGTTGGGGTCCACGCTCTCGTTGTCGGTCACGTGGTCATCATGCCGCATCCGATCAAATGTGCGCAGGGAGACCGGGGTGGCGTGCGGCAGTCGGCGACCGGGGGAGCGTGAGGTGGTGTCGGTCACCTCCGCTGCCTGTTGAGCGTTGCTCAGCAACGGGGCTAGATTGCGAGGCCGGGGGCGGGCGAAGGGAGTTGCTGGATGCCGGTCATCCACCTGGTGCGCCATGGGCAGGCATCGGCCGCGGGCGCGGACTACGACGTGCTCTCCGACCTGGGCCACCGCCAGGCCGCGGTGATCGGCGCGGAGCTCGCCAGGCGCGGGCCGCGCGATCCGGTGGTGGCCTTCGGCACGCTGCGGCGGCAGCGGGAGACGGCAGCCGTGCTGATGGCGGCCGCCGGACTCGCCGGTGAGGTGGCGCAGGACGCGCGCTGGAACGAGTACGACCACCTGGAGCTGCTGCGCCGCTATCCCGTACCGGAGGGCGAGGCCGCGGACGGGCCGCGGGGCGTGCAGGCGGCGGTCGACCGGGGGCTGCGGGCCTGGATGGACGATCCGGATACGGACGGGTGGAAGTCCTTCGCCGCCGGTGCGGCCGCCGCGCTCGACGAGCTGGCGGCCGGGCTCGGGTCCGGCCGGGACGCGGTGGTGGTCACCTCCGGCGGCGTGCTCGCCGCCGTGTGCGGGGCGCTCCTCGGCGCGCCCCCCGCCGGGATCGTCGCGCTCAACCGGGTCGCGGTGAACGGGGCGATCACCACGGTCACCGCAGGCCGCTCCGGCCTCTCGCTGCTCGCCTACAACGACCACGCGCACTTCATGGGTGAGCGGCGCTCGCTGCTCACTTATCGATAAGTCGGAAAGTCGGCAAGGAGACAGAACATGCGGGCAGTTCAGGTCGTACGGCTGGAAGGGCCGGACTCGGTCGTCGTCGGCGCGGTGCCGGACCCCGAGGCGACGCCGGACCAGGTGCTCATCGACGTACACGCGGCAGGCGTCACCTTCCCCGACGTGCTGCTGTCGCGCGGGGAGTATCAGCTCAAGCCCGAGCCGCCGTTCACCCCTGGCAGCGAGGTCGCGGGTGTCGTACGGTCCGCGCCGCCCGAGTCCGGGCTGCAGGCCGGGCAGCGGGTGGCGGCCTTCCCCGGCTTCGGGGGCTTCGGCGAGCAGGTGGCGGTCGACCCGGCGATGGTCTTCCCGGTCCCGGACCGGATGCCGTTCGAGGCGGCCGCCGGGCTGCCGATGAACTACCTCACCGTGCACTTCGGCCTCACCCGCCGCGGCCGCCTCCGCTCCGGCGAGACGGTCCTCGTCCACGGCGCCGCGGGCGGCGTCGGCACGGCCGCCGTGCAGCTCGCCGCCGTGCTCGGCGCGCGGGTGATCGCCGTGGTGTCCAGCGACGCGAAGGCGGAGACCGCGCGGAAGGCGGGCGCGCACGACACGGTCGCGGCGGACGGCTTCAAGGACGCGGTCAAGGAGCTCACCGGCGGCCGCGGCGTCGACCTCGTCGTCGACCCGGTCGGCGGCGACCGCTTCACCGACTCGCTGCGCAGCCTGGCCGTCGAGGGCCGGATGCTGGTTGTCGGCTTTACCGGCGGCGAGATCCCGACGGTGAAGGTGAACCGGCTGCTGCTCAACAACATCGACGTCGTCGGCGTCGGCTGGGGCGCGTACTGGATGCCGCGCCCGGCGTACCTCCAGGAGCAGTGGGAGGACCTGCTGCCGCTGCTGGAGGCGGGCCGCCTCGACCCGCTGCTCGGGTCCGTACATCCCCTGGACCAGGCCGCGGAAGCGCTGAAGGAGCTGGAGGAGCGGCGGGCTACGGGGAAGGTCGTCCTGAAGGTCCGCTGAAGGTCTGCTGGGCTGTCAAATGTCGTTGCCGCGGCGTCGGCGCCTCGGCGAGAGTGCTCGTCATGGACGAGATGGCGCTGCTCAAGCACTCCGAAGGACCCGTCACCCGCGGCCGGCTGGCCCGGGACCTGGCCGCGCTCGGGCTGGGTCCCGGCGACGCCGTCATGTTCCACACCAAGCTGTCCGCCCTCGGTTACGTGGCCGGCGGGCCGCCGACGCTCATCGGCGCACTGCAGGACGTGGTCGGGCCGTCGGGCACCCTCATGGTGACGTGCGGCTGGAACGATGCGCCGCCGTACGACTTCACCACCTGGCCGCAGGCCTGGCAGGACGCGGTACGGGCCGGGCATCCCGCGTACGACCCCGCCGTCAGCGAGTCCGACCACCACAACGGCCGCCTCCCGGAGGCGCTGCGCCGCTGGCCGGGGGCGGTCCGCAGCCGCCATCCCGACGTCAGCTTCGCCGCCCTGGGCGAGGCGGCCGGTGACTTGATGGCCGATCACCCCTGGGACGATCCGCACGGCCCCGGCAGCCCGCTGGCCCGGCTGGTGGCTGCGGGTGGCCGGGTGCTGCTGCTGGGCGCGCCGCTCGACACGATGACGCTGCTGCACCATGCGGAGGCGCTCGCGGATGCGCCCGGGAAGCGCTTTGTCGACTACGAGCAGCCGATCCTGGTGGACGGGCGGCGGGAGTGGCGGCGCTTCCATGACATCGACTCGGAGGAGGGGGCGTTCGATTACGGGGCCGTGGTCCACGATGGCGAGGAGGCCTTCGCGGTGATCGTCCGCGACATGCTCGCCGCGGGCATCGGCCGGCGGGGCAAGGTGGGTGCCGCCGACAGTCATCTCTTCGAGGCGGGGGACGCCGTCGACTTCGCCGTCCGCTGGATGGAGAGCAAGCTGCGCCGCTGACAAGCCGCCCTGTACAGGTAGCCTGGTTTTGCATGACCGACACCGAGATCGAGATCACCGCCGACCTGGTCCGCGAGCTGCTGCGGGAGCAGCATCCAGACCTTGCGGGGCTGGCCATCAGCGAGGTGCCGGGCGGCTGGGGCAACCAGATGTGGCGGCTCGGCGACGAACTGGCCGTGCGCATGCAGCGCATGGACCCCACCCCGGAGCTGCAGTTCAAGGAGCGGCGGTGGCTGCCCGAGCTGGCCCCGCGGCTGCCGCTGCCGATCCCGAACCCGGTGCGATCCGGCGAACCGTCCGAGCGCTTCCCCAAGCACTGGACCGTCATGACGTGGGTGCCGGGCGAGCCGCTCGACCACGGCTCGATCAGCCGCGGCGCGCATGCGGCGGACACGCTGGCGGGCTTCCTCCGGGCGCTCCATGTGGAGGCGCCCGCCGATGCGCCGGCCGCCCGGGACCGCGGTGCGCATCCCAGGGACTGCACGGATGGCTTTGAGCAATTCCTCCAGGCCGTCGACCTCGACGGCATCGCCGCGGACGTCCGGGCCGTGTGGGCCGACGCCGTCGCGGCGCCTGACTGGAAGGGCCCGGCGGTATGGGTGCACGGCGACCTCCACCCCGCGAACGTCGTCGTCTCGGACGGGACGCTCTCGGGCATCGTAGACTTCGGTGACCTCTTCGCCGGCGATCCGGCGTGGGACCTCGCTGCGGCGTGGGTGCTGCTGCCCGCTGGGGCGGGCAGCAGGTTCTTCGAGCGGTATGAGCATGCCGACGAGGCTGCAATCCGGCGCGCCCGCGGACTGGCGGCTCTGAAGAGCCTCTTCCTGGTGCTCATGGGCCAGAACGGCGACCGCGGCCTCCCCGGCGGCAAGCCGCACTGGGGCCCGGCAGGCCGGGCGGCACTCGATCGCGTACTCGCTCATGAATACGGTCCAACCCGCGACGTACCGCGGTAGGTGCGGCAATTCCGCCCAGTACCGCCAGAGTTGAGGCCGCGGCCCACCACACGGTGGACGTCTCAGGCCCTCGACCGCATTAAGTTGCTGATCGCATCACGGGGGGATAACCCCTGTCACTCCGACAGGAAAGAGAAAAAACGATGCGATCTGCCTCAAAGAGAGCGCTCGTCGGCGCGACCGCGTTGCTCGGGATCACCGCCGGGAGCCTCGCGGGCGCGAGCGCCGGCCTCGCGACCTCAGCGCCCGCCGCCAGGCCCGCGGCCAGCGCGGCGGCCGGGGATGTCTCCGTACGCGCGGTGAACAACCTCGGCCTCGACTACTCCCACGCCCGCCGCTGGCAGTGCTACCTGCGCGACACCGGCTACAAGCCCGGCACGCTCGACGGCCAGTTGGGCACGAACAGCTGGCGGGCGGCGCAGCAGAAGTTCAACGACCTGGGGCTCAGGGCCGGCGCCGAGGACGGCATCGTCGGCACCAACACGATCAAGGCGCTGCAGCGTTACCTGAACAAGTTCGGCGCCGGCCTGGCCGTCGACGGCATCGCCGGGCCGCAGACCAAGTTCGCGTTCTGGCGCTACACCGGCGGTCTCAGGTACTGCTGAGCAGCGGCGGCAATTCCCGGTCCGCCGTCGCGAGCAGCGCCGTCAGCGAGCCCATCAGCAGCTCGATCAGCTCCTCGCGCGGGATCGGCCGGTCGCGGGCCCACTCCAGCGCCATGTCCTCGACCAGGCTGAACCAGCCGCGGACCAGCAGCCGCACCCGCGGCGTGTCCGACCGCGCGCCCAGCGCGTCGTGGACGCGGCCGGTGAAGGCGGCGCGGGTGGCCTCGTGCACCTGCACGACGTAGTCCGCGCCGCCCGCCGTGCCGCGCATCAGGGCGAGGTACGGCTCGCGGCGGCGCTCCAGGAAGGCGACGAAGGCGTCGAGGGACTGGTGGAGCTGGTCCAGGGGCGCGGCCGCCGGGTCCGGGGCGGTCTGCCTGAGCAGGCGGCGGGCGGCGGCCTCGAGCACGGCGACGTAAAAGTCCTTCTTCGTCGGGAAGTAGTGGAAGAGCAGGCCCCGGGAGATCCCCGCCTCCGTCGCGACTTCGTCCAGGGACAGCTCGTGGATGGGGCGTTCCACCAGCTTCTGCAGGCCGATGCCGATGAGCTGGCGGCGGCGGTCGTCGGCGGAGAGGCGTGGCGTCATGTATCTCACCTTACTGAGCAGTGCTCAACACGCTACGCTTCTTGAGCATTGCTCAACAGCCGGAGGAGATCATGGACTTCACCCCGTCGGAGCGAGCCCAGGACTACACGGAGCGCGTCCGCGCCTTCATGGCCGATGAGATCGCGCCGGTCGAGGAGGGCTATCTGCGCGAGCTGCTCGGGCTCCCGGAGGCCGAGCGCTGGCAGGTGCTGCCCGTCATCGACGAGCTGAAGGCCAAGGCGCGGGCGGCCGGCCTGTGGAATCTCTTTCTCCCCGACGACAAGGAGGGCGCGGGCCTGACGGTCAGCGAGTACGCGCCCATAGCCGAGCTCACGGGCCGCTCCTTCATCGCCGCCGAGGCCTTCAACTGCAGCGCCCCGGACAGCGGCAACATGGAGGTCCTCCACCACCACGGCTCACCCGAGCAGAAGGACCGCTGGCTGCGCCCGCTGCTCGACGGCCGGATACGGTCCGCCTTCTGCATGACCGAGCCGGACACCGCCTCGTCGGATCCGGGAAACCTCGTCGCCACCGCCGCCCTCGAAGGCGACGAGGTGGTCCTGGACGGCCGCAAGTGGTTCGCCACCGGCATCGGCCACCCGCGCTGCGAGGTCCTCCTCTTCCTCGGCCTCACCGACCCGACCGCCGACCGGTACGAGCGGCACTCCATCGTCGCCGTCCCGAAGGACACCCCCGGCGTCAAAGTCGAGCGCATGCTCCCGGTGATGGGCCGCTACGACGAGCCCGGCGGGCACGGCGAGGTGTCCTTCGACGACGTGCGGCTGCCCGCGAGCGCCATCGTCGGCGGTCCAGGACAGGGTTTCGCGATCGGCCAGGGCCGCCTCGGCCCCGGCCGCATCCACCACTGCATGCGGCTGATCGGCGTCGCCGAGATGGCCCTCGAAGCCGCCTGCCGCCGCGCCGCCGAACGCACCGCCTTCCGCAAGCCGCTCGCCAACCTCGGCGGCAACCGCGAGCGCATCGCCACGGCCCGTATCGCCATCGAGCAGTGCCGCCTCCTCGTCCTCTACACGGCCTGGCTCCTCGACACCCAGGGGCAGCTCGCCGCCCTCTCGTACATCTCGCAGATCAAGGCCGCCGTGCCGCTGATGACGCAGGAGGTCGTCGACATGGCGATACAACTCCACGGCGGCGCCGGGCTCTCCGACGACCATCCGCTCTCCGCGGCCTGGACGATGGCGCGGGCGCTGCGGCTGGCGGACGGGCCCGATGAGGTGCACCGTGGCGTGGTCGCGCGGATGGAGCTCATGAAGTACGGGATGGAGCGCTGATGGCTCGGCAGCGGGTGCTGATCACCGGGGCCGCGTCGGGCCTCGGGCGGGCGATGGCGGCGCGGTTCGCGGCCGCGGGCGCGCGGGTCGTGCTCGCCGACATCGACACGGCCGCCGGGCAGGCCGCCGCGGGCGAGCTGGCGGGCGCGGAATTCCTGCACCTGGACGTACGGGACGAGGCCGCCTGGCACGCCGCCCGCGACCGGGTCGAGTCGGAATGGGGCGGGCTCGACGTCCTCGTCAACAACGCGGGCGTCTCCGCCGCCGGCCGCATCGAGGCCGTCTCCGCGGCCGACTGGGAATGGATCACCGAGATCAACCTGCTCTCGGTCGTACGCGGCTGCCGCACCTTCGTCCCCCTCCTCAAGGAGCAGGGCAGCGGCCACATCGTCAACGTCGCCTCGATGGCCGGGCTGATCAACCCGCCCTTCATGGGCTCGTACAACGTCACCAAGGCCGGCGTCGTGGCGCTGAGTGAGACGCTGCGCTTCGAGCTCGCGCCCTGGAGCGTCGGCGTCACCGCCGTCTGCCCCGGCTTCGTGCCGACGAACCTCGCCCGCAGCTTCCGCTCGCCCGACCCGGCGCTCGCGGAGGTCTCGGCGAAGCTGATCCGCAACGGCAAGGTCAGCCCCGAACAGCTCGCCGAGCAGGTCTACGGCGCGGTGCGGAAGCGGAAGTTCCTGCTGCTGGTGCACCGCGAGGACCGGCTGGCCTGGTGGGCCAAGCGCTACCTCGGGCCGGTGTACCGCGGCCAGGTAGCCAAGGCCGCGCGCCGGCTGCGGGCCAGGATCGAGAGGGCGGAGCGGTGAGCGGCGTGGACGAGCCGGGAGCGGTGCGGGACGAGTACGCCTTCGACGTGGCGGCCGTGCACGACTGGCTCGGCGACCGGGCGCCCGGCGAAGGGCCGCCGCAGGTACGGCAGTTCTCCGGCGGCGCCTCGAACCTCACCTACCTGCTGACCTATCCCGGCGGCGGCGAGCTGATCCTGCGCCGCCCGCCGTCCGGCACGAAGGCCCGCTCGGCGCACGACATGCGGCGCGAGCACCACATCCAGTCGCGGCTGGCGCCCGTCTTCCCGTACGTGCCGCGGATGGTGGGGCTGTGCGCGCACGAGGCGGTGATCGGGAGCGAGTTCTACGTCATGGAGCGGCTGCCGGGCGTCATCCTGCGGCGCCGCCTCCCGCCCGGCACTGCCCTCGGCCCCGGCGCGGCGGCGGGCCTGTGCCGTAACGCACTCGACCGGCTCGTGGACTTGCACGGGGTGGACCCGGAGGCGGCAGGTCTGGCGGAGATCGGCAAGGGTGACGGCTACGTACGCCGCCAGGTGGCCGGCTGGTCCGACCGCTACCGCAAGGCCCGCACCCGCAACGTCCCGTCCTTCCGCCGCACCATGGCCTGGCTGGACGCCAACCAGCCGCCCGACGCCGGCGCCCGCCTCATCCACAACGACTACCGCCTCGACAACATCGTCCTCGACCCCGACGTGCCCTGGGACCGCCGGGAAGCCGTCCGCGGCATCCTCGACTGGGAGATGGCCACCATCGGCGACCCGCTGATGGACCTCGGCGGGGCGCTCGCGTACTGGGTGGAGGCGGGCGACGGGCCGGTGGCCGCGCGTCTGCGGACCCAGCCGACGCACCTGCCGGGGATGCTGACGCGGCGCGAGGCGGTGGCGTACTACTGCGAGCGCACCGGGCTGCCGCCCGGCAACTGGCCCTTCTACGAGGCCTTCGGCCTCTTCCGGCTCGCGGTGATCATCCAGCAGATCTACTACCGCTACTACCACCGGCAGACCCGCGACCCGCGCTTCAAGAGCTACTGGATCGCCGTCCACTGGCTGCACCACCGGGCGCGGCGGGTCATCCGCAACAGCGACAGGGCCTAGCGCCAGCGGGCGAGCAGCTTGTCCTTGATCGCGGTGCGGGTGGCGAAGACCTGCAGGAAACCGGCCTCGCGCAACAGCCGTTGGCCCGGCTGTCCGCGCAGCACGGAGGCGGCTCCGCGGGCCACCACCACCGCGGCGGCGCGGCGGAGGGCGAGCGCGGCGGCGTCGGCGCGCGCGGCCGGCATCGACGCCGGGTCGGCCGAGTCGAGTGCGTGGCGGGAGGCGTCCAGTTCGGCGTCGGGACCGTCCTTGTTCTCATCGAGCAGCGTGCCGCAGCGCCCCGCCAGACCCAGCGCGAGAGAGCCATTGGTACGCAGCCCCTCCGCGTCCCGCGCCGGCCACTCGGCGTACGGAAGGGTGCCGGTGACCCGCTCCTCGGGCACGTACAACCCATCGAAGCGCAGCTGCACGGTGCTCGCGGCATCGACCGCGCTGAGCGGCAGCGGCTGGGCGGAGAGCTCGTCCGAGGGAGTCGCGTCGAGCAGCATCCACACGATCCGGTCGTCCGCGTCCCGTGCCGCCACGTACAAAGTGTCGACAAGTCCCCACCCCGTAACGAACGGCGAGGCCCCGGTCAGCCGATAGCCGCCCGGCACCGCCTCCGCCCGCAGCCGTGGCTCCCCCGGAAGCTGCCCCACGAGCGCGAGGCCGGCCCTGCGCCGCCCCGCCGCGAGTGGCTCCAGCCAGGTCTCGCGGATGCCCGGCCGCTCCGAGGCGGCCGCCGCGCGCACCGCCCCATGGTGCTGCAGCCACACGAAGGCGGTGGCGAGACACCCGCTCGCGACCACCTCCACCAGCCGCGCGAAGCCCGCCAGGTCGAGCGCGTCCGGCCCCCCGGCCTCGGGCGGCGCCGCGATCCCGTAAAGCCCGGCCTCGGCCAGCGGCTCGAAGTGGCCCGGCGGAAAGGCCCCGTCCGCGTCGATGCGATCGGCGGCGGGCCACAGCACGTCGTCGGCGAGCGCCCTGGCGCGCTTGCGGAGGTCGTCGCCAGCGGTCACGTG
Source organism: Streptomyces boninensis (assembly GCF_048572725.1). Taxonomy (NCBI): domain Bacteria; kingdom Bacillati; phylum Actinomycetota; class Actinomycetes; order Kitasatosporales; family Streptomycetaceae; genus Streptomyces; species Streptomyces boninensis. The sequence goes on along the minus strand of NZ_CP183837.1, from coordinate 797,635 downwards.
GGGGTCCTTCCGTACGGGAGGCGAGGGCCGGTCTTGATCGTACAACTATCTCCTTGCAGAAAGATTTTGCAGAAACCCTGATGGGTTCGTGTGCAGACTGTTGACCCGTAGACGCCGCACTCCTACCTTCCTCCTTGCGATCGCACTCCGAAGCTTGTGCAAGAACTTGCAGACCCCCACCTGTAAAGGAGTGACCTGTGCGCCAGCTCAACCGACGGATCACGCTGCCCCTCGCGGCCACCTCTGTCGCCGTCACCGCCGGACTCATCTCGCCGACCGCCTCCGCGGCCCCCGACCCGGGCAAGGACGTCATCGCCAACCTGTGGTCGTGGAACTGGAAGTCGGTCGGCAGCGAATGCTCCGACGTCCTCGGCCCGTCCGGCTACGCCGCCGTGTGGGTGGCCCCGCCCGCCGAGTCGCTGTCCCACCCGAAGCACCACTGGTGGGACATCTACCAGCCGTACAGCTACCAGCTCAGCGGCCGCTTCGGCAGCGAGGCCGACTTCGCCGCCATGGCCAAGGCCTGCAATGCCGCGGGTGTGAAGGTCTACACGGACGCCGTCATCAACCACACCGGCGCCCAGACCGGCACCGGCTACGCGGGCACCAAGGTCACCGACAAGTACCAGCCCGCGATGTACCAGAAGTCCGACTACAACGTCGACGCCTGCGACCGCACCATCACCAACTGGGACGACAAATGGGAGGTCCAGCACTGCGAGCTGCTGGAACTCCCCGACCTCAAGACCTCCTCCGCGGCCGTCCGCGAGAAGATCACCGGCTATCTCAACTCCCAGATCAAGCTGGGCGTCTCCGGCTTCCGCGTCGACGCCGCGAAGCACATCCCCGCCGATGAGCTGAAGGCCGTCGTCGACGGCCTCGACGCCACCGCCGACGGCAGCAAGCCGTACGTATTCCACGAGGTCTACCCGGGCAAGACCCCCACCCCCGACGAGTACTACGGCAGCGGCGACGTCCTCGACTTCTCGTATGCCGACCAGCTCAAGGCCGCCTTCCAGGGCGACATCGCGAGCCTGAAGGACTTCGGCAACAACGGGCTGCTGCCCGGCGAGAACGCGGTCTCCTTCGTCACCAACCACGACACCGAGCGCAATGGCCGCCACCTCACCTACAAGGACGGCGACACGGCCGTCCTCGCCAACGTCTTCCAGCTCGGCTGGAAGCGCGCCACCCCGGCCGTCTACGCCGGCTTCACCTTCTCCGACCCCGAGGCCTCACCGCCCGCGGACGCCGACGGCATGGTCACCGACACGAAGTGCGGCGACGGCTGGTACTGCCTCGACCGCGACCCGCGCGTCACCGGCATGGTCGGCTGGCGGGCGGCCGTCGGCGACGAGGACGTGACGGACTTCCAGTCGCCGCAGGGCAACGTGATCGGCTTCGGCCGCGGCGCGAAGGGCTTCGTGGCGATCAACAACTCGGGCTCCGCGGTGACGGCCGAGTTCAGCACGGCCGTGGCCGACGGCACGTACGCCAACGCGCTGGACGGCGGCGAGACGAAGGTGACCGTCTCGGGCGGCAAGGCGAAGCTGGACCTGCCCGCGAAGGGCGCGGTCGCCTTTCACCCCGAGGCGGGCTGACCGGCGCCGAAGGCGGTCCGCAGAAACACCCGGTAGACCTGTCCCGACGCCCGCAGCGCCACCGTGGCGTTCGGCGGCTCCTGGCGCCCCGGCCGGGTGTCGACGATGAGCTCGCCGAGCGTCCGGGCGCCCGCCGTCTCGACGGAGGCATGCGCCCGCACTGTCTCGATGAAGAGATCGGGCCGTACGAGACAGGCCACCGTCATCGGATCGTGCACCGGTGACGCGACCTCGCCGCCGCCCTGCTCATCGGGGGCGGCGGCGACGTCGTGCGCCAGGCGGTGGCGGATCAGCCGCGCGGCGCCCCGGGCGGCGGGCGTGCCGATGCGGTCCAGCTCGTCACAGTCGGTGCCGGAGAGCGGCGCGCTGTGGGTGGCGTCGAGCGTGACGATGACGACCTCGCGGATGCCGGCGCTGAGGACCGACTCGGCCGCCTCCGGGTCCACCCAGAAGTTGAACTCGGCCGACGCCGTGACATTGCCGTTCCCGTGCGCCCCACCCATGATCACCAGCCTCGGGATGCGCGCGGCGAGACGCGGCTCGGCCGCCAGGGCGAGGGCGACGTTGGTGAGCGGGCCGGTGGCCACGAGCGCCACGTCGGCGTTGGCGTCGTCCATGTAGGCGTCGATGAGGAAGGAGACGGCGGTCTGCTCCTCCGCGCGCGACACCGCCGCCGGGAAGTCGAGGTGCTTCGGGTGCAGTTCGCCGACCCGGTTGATCACGGCGCGCGGGACGGGGAAGTCGGGCCGTACGAACGGCCGGGTGGCGCCCGCGTACACGGGGATCCGGGCGCCCGCGTGGTCGAGGACGCGGAGGGTGTTCTCGGTGGTGTTCTCCACCGCCACATTGCCGTTGACCGTGGTGATGGCGAGCGGGTCGAGCTCCGGGTGCGAAAGGGCCGCGAAGATCGCCACGGCGTCGTCGGAACCCGTATCGCAGTCGTGGATGTACCGGACGGCCACGGTGCCTGCCTCCCTGTCTGGCGCGGTCTCGCGCGCGGATGCGCGGTCCACCCATCCAACCCGACCGTCACCGCGGCGCCAGCACCACCCACACCGGACCGGGCGCGAAGCGCAGCCTCGCGCCGCCCTTCGTCTTGTACGTGGTCCCGCGCCCGTCCGACGGCCGCGACCACCTCGCGTCGTACGCTCGCCCGCCGCGCAGCACCACGGCCGTGCCGGCGCCGGTGGTCTCGCTGTACGGGGTGACGTTGCCGCCGCGGTCGTGGAAGCGCGACTGCCGCACCTTCACCTTCTGGATCACGACGGTCGCCGCGGTGACCCGGCCGTCGTCGGTGGTACGGGCCGGCGCGCCGTCCATCGACACCAGCCAGCGGCCGTCCGCCTTGGACCAGGTGAACGCGTAACCGGCCGCGGGGAAGCGGACCCGCTCCTCGGCCACCGCCCGCCCGCCCTTCTTCGGCGCCCCGCCGAAGCGGAAGCCGATGTCCCGGGCGTCGCCGGCTCCTTCGGCGGCGTCGAGGGCGCGCTTGGGGCGGAGGAAGAGATTGTGCGGGGCCGGGCGGTTGCCGCCGCGGTAGTACGCCTTCGAGGAGGCCTTCACCTCCGCCAGCGGCGCCGAGTGGATCAGCGGGAGCAGCTTGCTCTGCGCGCCGGAGTAGGCGAGCGCCGGGCGGCCGAACTGCCGCAGCAGCTCCAGGTCGGACTCGCGGGCGCTGCGCACGGGCCCGACGACGTCGGGGAGCCGGGACGAGTAGACCGCGAGGAGCCGGGTCAGCCCGGCCTCGACCTGCTCGACGTACACGATGTCGGCGGAGCCGAGCCCGGAGTGCGGGCGGGCGGCGCGTACGTTGTCCACCTTCACCGCCAGCACCGGGCCGTTGCCCCCGTCCTGGCCGGTGAACCACGAGGTGCCCGGCGCCTTCCCGGAGTCCATGGTGTCCAGCGAGCAGCCGCCGAGCAGCCCGGCGAGCAGCACACCGGCCGCGGCGAGCAGTTGTATACGACGTATCCCCGACATGGCCTCACCCTTCCCGCGCTGCCGCGCGGCAACCGGGTCAGCCGCGCGCTACCCCCACCAGAAGGCGGTCGCGATCATCACGTACAACGCCACCAGGGTCGCGCCCTCGAGCCAGTCGGAGGCGCCGTCCAGCACCACCAGGACCGTGATGAACACGGCGATCAGCAGCACGGCCAGCAGCAGCGGCGGCAGCACCAGCGTGAACGACGCGCCGACCAGCGGGGAGAGCAGCACCAGCGCGGGGGCGACCATCATCGCGACCTGCACGGGGCTCTGCAGGATCACGGACATGGCGACGTCGGGCTTGTTGCGGTAGGCGAGCTGGACGCCGACGACGTTTTCGACGGCGTTGCCGGCGATGGCCACGATGACGAGACCGGCGAAGGCCTCCGAGATGCCGAGCGAGTCCATGGCGGGGGTGAGCGCGTCGACGAACCAGTCCGATACGAAGGCGGCCGCCACACCCGCGAAGACGAGCATCCCCACGGCGACTTTCATCGGCCACCGCGGCCCTTCCTCTTCCTCGTCCCCGCTCTCCTTCACCCGGTCGGCCTCGCCCTCCGGGCGGCGCAGGGCGGCCGGCAGGGAGGCGGCGAAGAGCAGCAGGAGCAGGATGGACACGGCGATCGACAGGGCGCGTTCGTGGCCCGCCGCCGCGGTGTGCAGCTGCGCGGTGAGCGCCGGTACGGTCAGCGCGGCCACCGACAGCACCAGCATCTGGCAGATCCGCCGGACCGAGGCCTGTTCGAAGCGCTGGGTGCCGTTCTTGGCGCCGCCGAAGATGAAGGCGAGGCCCAGGATCAGCAGCACGTTGGCGAGGATGGAGCCGACGATGGTGGCGGTGGCCACCTCGTACAGCTTGCTCTTCAGCGCGAAGAGCACCACGAAGAGCTCCGGCAGATTCCCCAGCGCACTCTGCAGCACACCGGTCGCCCCCGCCCCGAGCCGGTCCCCGAGCGCCTCCACGCTCCGCCCCACCAGCGCGGCCAGCAGCGCCAGCGCGACGGCGCTCACGGCGAAGGGGGCGACATTGCCGCCGAGCCCGGCGTAGTAGGCGACGGCGGCGGCCGCCATCGCCAGGAGGGCCGCGACGAGCAGCCGCGTGTCGGAGCGGGTGAGGTGCATGGTCGCGATGATGCGATGCGCTGTCCGTCGATCGTCGGCAGCGCGGATCCTCGGCGTGCCAGGTCGCTCATCCGACAGGTAGGCGCGGCGGCGGCCTCAGTTCACTTCTCGGCGATGACCGTCAGCCCGGCGATGATCTCCTCCACGTCCGCCCGCATCCGCTCCGCCCCGGCCCGGTCGGCGGGATAGGTCCACAGGTCGACGGTGACTCCGGCATCCGCGACGTACCAGACGTGCCGTCGTCGAGGCCCATGCTGGAGCGCAGCTGCTCGGGCCCGCCGTGCTCGGCCGTTTCGAGCAGGTAATGGACGGGGAGCGGCGCGGTGAACGGGTCAGAATCGTAGATCAGAGCGCCCGAGCCCTGCTGCACCAGCGGGCCGCACGTCGGTCCAGGCAGGGGGCACCTGCTCGGGGGTGAAGCTCACGAGATACACAGCCGGGGACGCTACCGGTCCTTGCGCCAGACGTGGACCTCGGCCCCCGGCTGCCGTACGGAGAACCGGCCTGTCGGGGAGGCCTCGCGCAGCAGGCCGCGCAGATCCGCCTCGAAGTCCGGAAGGCGGTCGCCGAAGAGGTGGGGAGCGGAGAAGGACATCGAGAAGACCGAGGCCACGACGTCGTCCACGTCCCGGACCAGGGCCTGACCGCCGGGTACGACGAGGTGCTCAGGGCCCGCGAACCCGGCCGCCGCGAAGACCGCCGCCTCGCCTCCCGGCGTGCCCTGCGGCAGCGTCCCGCGCCCGGCCCGGCGGACGGGGCCCAGCCGGCTCCGTACGAGATGGTCGATCGCGGGCTGCGGCACCGACGGGTGGGGCAGGCCTTCGGTGTCGTCGTCGGTCCCGCCCTTCTGGTCGGAGACGTGCAGCAGCACGCCGCCGGGGCGCAGCATGTCCCGTACGGTCGCGGCCACGCGCTCCTGGTCCATCCAGTGGAAGGACTGCGCGAAGACGGCGGCATCGAACTCGCCGAGCCCCGCCGGGAGTTCCTCGGCGCGCAGTCGCACCCAGGCGGTCCGCTCAGGCGCCCCCGTCGCGGCCGCCCGCCGCCCGGCCTCCGCGATCATCCCGCGGTCCGGATCCACGCCGACGACCTCCTCGAAGAGGTGCGCCAGCGTCAGCGCCACGATGCCGGGTCCGCAGCCGACGTCGATCAGCCGCCCGCGGCGGTCGGGCCGCAGCGCGCCCGCGATCGCCTCCGCCAGCCCGGGCGCGTACGGCAGCCGCCCGCGCTCGTAGTACGCGGCCGTACCGGCGAAGAGGGTCTCGTCCCACTCCCACCCTTCGATCACGCCGACTTTCCCTCCTATCCGCCGACCACCACCGGCAGCCGCTCGAATCCGCGCAGCACCCGCGTCCGCCGCCGCTGCGGCACCCCGGACACCCGCAGTCCGGGAAAACGCTCGTAGAGCATACGCAGCGCCACCCGTGCCTCCAGGCGCGCCAGGCCCGCGCCGAGGCAGTAATGCACGCCGGAGGAGAAGGCGATGTGGTCGGCGGCGTTGGGGCGGGTGACGTCGAAGGTGTGCGGGTCGTCGAAGACCGCGGGGTCGCGGTTCGCGGCGGCGAGCAGCAGTATCAGCCCCTGCCCCGCGCCCAGGCGGACGCCTTCGATCGTGGTGTCCTCGTACGCGACGCGCATGGTGAGCTGGACGGGGGAGTCGTAGCGCAGCACCTCGTCGACGGCGCCGGCCCACAGGTCGGGGTCGGCCTTGAGCTTGTTCAGCTGCGGTGGGTGGCGGTCGAGGAGGGCCACCGCGTTGCTGATCAGGCTGACCGTGGTCTCGAAGCCGGCGGCGAGCACCAGGAGCCCCACGGAGCGGAGTTCGACCTCTGTGAGCGCGTCGTCGCCCTCCAGCGCCGCGAGCCGGCTGAGCAGGTCGTCGCCGGGTCTGGCGCGCAGCTCGCGCACATGGGCGGTGAACCAGTCGGCGAGCGCCGCCACCGCCCGCTCGGCCTCGCGGTACTGCCCCCAGCTCAGCCCCGGATCCAGCAGCAGCGCCGCCGAGTCGCCCCAGCGCAGCAGGTCCTGCCGGTCCTCGGGGCGGACGCCCAGCAGGTCGCCGATCACCGCGACCGGCAGCTGCGAGGCGTACCTGGCGACGAGGTCGAAGCCGCCCACGGACGCCAGCGCGTCGAGGAGCTGCGCCGCGGTCGCGGTGATCCGGTCCTCCAGCACCGCCACGTGCCGCGGAGTGAAGGCCTTCGAGACCAGCTTGCGGTAGCGGGTGTGCTGCGGCGGGTCCACGGCGAGCATCGACGGCGGGTCCACCGGGCCGCGGGTCCGGTCCCGGGTGACCCGGTCCAGCAACCGGCGCAGCGGCGGCGGCAGTTCGCCGTGGCCGCCGCCGACGCCGAAGCACTCGCTGCGCAACACACTATTCGCGGCGGCGTGCCCCGGCACGGCTCCGAGCGCGCCGGTGAGGACCACGGGCCCGCGCCGCCGGAGCCGGTCGGCTATCGCCGTCGCGTCGTGCCGCCCCGGATCCATCAGCAGCGGCGCGACCGGATCCCCGCGCAGCGAGGCGTGCCGCAGCGCCACCCGCGGCAGCCCCTGCGAGAGCCCCCAGCGCGCGACCGAGGCCCCCAGGTCCCGTACCGCATTCCGCCGTCCCTGCCCCGAACTCATCGGCTCCCCTTCCGTCGCTCCGGACGCTGCCTTCCACCATCGCAGCTCCGGCGGCGATGAGTTTCTGTACGGGCGGCAGTCAGTCATGCATAGTCGGGTCACCGAGCAACCGAGGAGAGACCATGCGCACCCTGATCAGCACCGCTTTCGTTTCGCTCGACGGCGTCGTCGAGGCCCCGGGCGGCGAGCCCGGCTACCGGAACTCGGGCTGGACCTTCAAGGGCGTCGAGTTCCTGCCGGAGGCCTTCGAGATCAAGGGCCGGGAGCAGGAGGAGACCTCCGCCCTGCTGCTTGGCCGTAACAGCTACGAAGCGTTCAGCCCTGTCTGGCCGAAGATGGAGGAGTTCGCCAGCCTCGTCGACAAGCCGAAGTACGTCGTCTCCACCACGCTCAAGGAGGAGGACCTCGTCGACAACTGGGGCCCGATCACCATCCTGCGCTCGCTCGACGAGGTGGCCGAGCTGAAGAAGACCGAGGGCGGCAACATCGTCATGCACGGCAGCGCGACCCTGAACCACAACCTCTCGGACGCGGGCCTCATCGACCGCTACCACCTGCTGGTCTTCCCGCTCCTCCTCGGCGCGGGCAAGCGCCTCTTCAGCCAGACGGACAAGGACACCCAGCACCTGAAGCTGGTGGAGGCGGAGTCGTACGCGAACGGCCTGCAGAAGAACGTCTTTGACGTGATCCGCTGACGCCGCCCGTGACCCACTTCGCCCAAGACACGGCGATACGCGAAACCTGGGCCGAGCAAGCCGTCTGGTCGCAGGCCGCGAACCGGCTCAAGGTCGCTGTCGAGCGCGCTCGGATCATCGCGCTCGTGCTCGGGATCGCCGCCGCCGCACTGGGCACCGCGGCATCCCAGACGATGGACGGGCACCCGGGCCTCGGCCGCGGACTGGCCGCACTCGCCGCCGTCGCGGCGGCGAGTGCCCCCGTGCTCGCACAGCGCGGCGGGCCGGCGCGGCTCAGCGACTGGACGCGGCTGCGCGCCGTCTCGGAGGCCTTCAAGGCCGAGGCGTACACCTATCTCGCGGGCGTCGGCGCCTACCGGGGCGGGGGCGACCCCGCCGCCGTGCTGCGCGAGCGCTGTCACCGGTTTCGTACGGGCAGCGCCGACCTCGCCGCGCACACCACCGGCATCCCTCCCGAGAACCGGCCGCTGCCGCCCGTCACGGACGGCCCTTCGTACGTGGAGCATCGGCTGCTGCCTCAGCTGAATGGCTACTACCGCCCCAGAGCCGAGCTCATGCGCCGCCGCGTGCGGATCGTCGAGCGCGTCGAATTCCTCATCGGCGGGGTGGGTGCGGCGCTGGCCGCGGTCGCCGGTGTGTACGGGGTCGAGGCGCTCGCGGCGTGGGTCGCGGTGGTGGCGTCCGTGGCCGTGGCGGTTGCGGCGCATGCGACGGCGCAGCGTTACGCGTATCAGCAGCTGGAGTTCACGCGCACCGCGCAGGAACTGGCGTACCTGCTGGACAAGTGGGAGTCCGCCGTCGACCCGGAACCCGAGTTCACCGACGCCTTCGTGGCCGAGTGCGAGAGCGTGATCTCGGTGCAGAACGAGGCGTGGATGATCCGCTGGACGCTGTCCTAGCACGATCCCGGGCGTGAAACGGGTATAAATCCCATATGGGTGCACGAGCGACATCTGTCGTACTGGCCGGGCTCACGGCCCTCATCGCCGCGGCTTGCTCGACGGCCGCCTCCCAAGAGGAGCAGGACTGGCCGAGCTGGCACCACGACCTCTCCGGCAGTCGCCACAACCCGGGGGAGGAGCGGCTCACCCAGGACACCGTCGGCAAGCTCAAGCTGCAGTGGGCCTTCGGGTACGACAAGGACGCCGGGCCGCCGCTCAGCCAGCCGGCCGTCGTCGGCGACACGGTCTACTTCGGCTCACCCGAGGGCAAGGTGCACGCCCGGGACGCGAAGACCGGCGCCGCGCGCTGGGAGTTCGCGCTGCGGTCGGTGGAGAAGGGGATGCCGGACAGCGTCGTTGATCACTACGGGGCCCGCTTCAACCCCGTCGTGGTCAGCAGCGGCATCGCCGTGGCCACGGGGCGGGTGTACTTCGGGGGCGGGCAGGCGCGGCTGTTCGCGCTGGACCAGAAGACCGGGAAGCGGCTGTGGCAGCGGCGGCTGGACACCTCCCGTACGGCAACGCTGACCAGCACGCCGGTCGCGTACGGCGGGCGGGTCTACGTCGGGGTGTCCAGCGGTGAGAACACGCTCGGCAAGAAGCACCCCTGCTGCCGCTTCCGCGGGCACGTCGACGCGCTCGACGCGGCCACCGGGAAGCTGGTCTGGCGGCACTACACGACCCCCGAGCCGCGGCGGGACGGCAGCTGGCCGAACGGGAAGGACAAGTTCGCGCCCTCCGGCGCCGGGGTGTGGGGGACCCCGGCCATCGACGGCGGCACCCGCACCCTCTACGTCGGCACCGGGCAGAACTACACGGGCAGCGCGGGCGAGTACGACTCCGTGCTCGCTCTCGACATCGACACCGGCAAGCCGCGCTGGACCCGCCGGATGACCGACGTCGACACCTGGCGCTCCGAATGCAGCGCGACGACCGCGGCGGACCGGGCCTACTGCCCCAACGCGAAGTCGGGCACCGCCCTCGACTTCGACCTCGGCGCCGCGCCCAACCTGTTCAGCGCGGGCGGTCGCAAGCTGATGGCCATCGGCCAGAAGTCCGGCGTCTTCCACGTGCTCGACGCGAAGAGCGGAAAGATCGTGTGGCAGCGGCAGCTGTCCGAGCCGCCCAAGGGCTTTCCGCTCGCGGGCATCCAATGGGGGAGCAGCTATGACGGCAAGCGGCTGTACGCCGCCACGTACATGGCAGGTCCCGGCACCCTCTTCGCGCTCGACCCGGCCACCGGTCATGTGCACTGGAAGCGCCCGGCACCGGCCGACGGCTGCAAGACGGGCGGCGCGGCCGCGTACCCGAAGATCTGCGTCCCCGGCTTCACGCCCGCCGTCACCACGACACCCGGGCTGGTCTGGGAAGGTGCGATCGACGGGAAGATGCGCGCCTATGCCGCCGACAGCGGCAAGCCGCTGTGGACGTACGACACGATGCGGCCCCTCCGCACCGTGAACGGGCTGCCCGCGCGCGGCGGCGCCCTCGCCGGGCGGGGTGGGGCGGTGGTCGCCGGCGGGCAGGTGTACGTCCAGGCCGGCTATCCGTTCAGCCCGTATCCCAACCCGGGGCGGGGCTCCGCCCTCCTGGTCTTCGGGCTTGAGTAGCCGTATTGCGCGCCGGTCAGCGCAGCTGGTCCTCCACCCGCTGCACCTTCGCCTCGAGCTGTCCCGTATAGCCGGGCCGGATGTCCGCCTTCAGCACCAGCGACACCCGCGCCGCGCCCTCCCCGGCCGCTTCGACCGCGCGCTTGACGACGTCCATCACCTCATCCCACTCGCCCTCGACGTTGGTGAACATCGCGTTGGTGGAGTTCGGCAGCCCGGAATCCCGTACGACCTGCACCGCCCGGGCCACGGCCTCACTGACGCCGCCGTCGGGGTCTTCACCGGACGGGCTGACGCTGAATGCTACGAGCATGGGGCTCACCCTATCGATCTCGCCGGCTAGCGCTGCTGGGCGGGGAAGCGGAAGCCGTTGCGGGCGTGGTCGAAGACCGGCTTGTAGCGGGCCCAGTCCGCGCTGGGGGCCGAGAGGTAGAGCGCGTACTCCCGTTCGCCGGGCCGGCCGAAGCCGAGGTCGCTGGCGCGCCACTCGCGCGCCTTGCCCTGCCAGGTGAACTCCCAGATGGCCGCGGGCCGCCCCCGGTACGCCGTCTTCTGCATCCGCAGCTGCCGGTAGCCGGGGAGCTTGCCCTCCTCGACGGCCTTGGTCTCGTTGTCCTTCCAGTGCTGGAGGTGGTCGGCGGTGCCCATGTCGAGAGCGGATACGCGCAGGCTGACCATCCCGGTCGGATCGATGTACGCGGCCCCGAGGTCGCCGTCCAGCTGCTGGCGGGTCCAGTTAGCGGGGACGGGGAGGGCGACGCCGAAGGCCTTCTCCTTGACCAGCCGGTAGCCCTTGGGGACGGGAGACGGCTTGGGTGCGGGGGAGGACTTGTCTTTCGATGAGTTAGACGTCTGCGGCGGTTTCGGCCCTGCCTGCTGGCCGTCATCCGATCCGCGCAGGGCCAGGAAGGCGCCGGTCGTCGCCGCTATCAGGACGATGGCGACGGCGGCGACGAAGGCGGTCCGCCGCGGGCGCCGCGCGGGGCCGGATCGGGGGCTGCTCGCCTCATCCGGCGCCGGGAGCGGCGTCGTTGCCGCCGTGCCCGTACGACCGGTGGCGGGCCCGGCTTCGGGTACGGGCGTCCGGCCCCCGAAGTCGAGATGCGCCGTCTCCGCCCCGGCCTCCGGCTCCCGCAGCCACTGCTCCACCGCCTCCGCCGACGGCCGGTCCGCCGGCTCCTTCGCCAGCAGCTGGTCTATCAGCGGAGCCAGCACCCCGGCCCCGCGCGGCGGATCCTGCGGCTCGGCAGCGATCGCGTACGCCGTCTCGATCGCCGTGGCCCGGCGGAACGGCGGCCGCCCCTCCACCGCCTGGTACAGGGTGGCGCCCAGCGCCCACAGATCCGAAGCCGCGCCCGGCGTACGGCCCTTGACCCGCTCAGGAGCGCAGAAGTCGACCGATCCCACCAACTCGCCGGTGCGGGTGAGCGTGGAGGTGTTGGACGAGACGGCGATGCCGAAGTCGGTAAGCACCACCCTTCCGTCGTCGCCAAGGAGCACATTGCCGGGCTTCACGTCACGGTGCAGGACTCCGGCAGCGTGTGCGGCGCGCAGCGCGGCGATCATGCCGCGGCCGATCCTGGCCGCCTCGCCCGCGCTCAGCGGGCCCTCCTCCTTGAGTACGTCGCCGAGGGTCCGGGACGGCACGTACTCCATGACGATGCAGGGCAGGCCGTCGTCGTCCACGACGTCATGCACCACGACCACATTCGGGTGCGTGATACGTGCCGCGCTGCGCGCCTCGCGCCGGGTGCGCTCGAAGAGCGTGGCGCGCTCGTCGTCGCCCAGGTGCGGGGACAGATGCAGCTTCTTGAACGCGACGTGCCGGCCGAGCAGTTCGTCCTCGGCCCGCCAGACGGTGCCCATGCCGCCGCGGCCGATCTGCTCATGCAACCGGTAGCGGCCGGCTATCAGCCGCCCGGCCTCGTCGGCCTGCACCCCGTGCCACACCCCGTGCTCCTCACTTCGATGAAGTTGGTGGTCCCGCCATTGAGAGAGCGCTCAGGCCGACATGGTTCCATCACCGGTCCAGGCCGGTGACACCGGCCGTCACTCAGGGGTGAGTTGGCCGCTTCAAGCCTCGAAGGCAGGGAAGCCGCGTCCGGGCTATTGACTGCACATCGTCAACAGAGTTCACTCACCCTCGCATCAAAAGGTACGGACCAAGCTCAACTCCCGACCCCCCACGCGCAGATCGAGGTGAGCTCATGTTCTTCCGGCGAAAGCTGCTGGCCGCCACGGCGCTGAGCGCCGCGCTGGCCTGGCTCCCGGCCGCCGCGGGCGCGGCGCCGACCATACCCAATGCCGCAACCTTCGAAGACAACTTCGACGGCCCGGCCGGCTCGGCCGTAGACGGCGGCAAATGGCAGATCGAGACCGGCGACAACGTCAACAACCACGAGCGGCAGTACTACACGCCGGGCAACGCCAACGCCGCCCTCGACGGCAACGGCAACCTGGTCATCACGGCCAAGCGCGAGAACCCCGGCGACTATCAGTGCTGGTACGGCCGCTGCGAATACACCTCGGCCCGGCTGAACACATCGGGAAAGTTCACCACGACGTACGGACACGTCGAAGCCCGCATGAAGATCCCCCGCGGCCAGGGCATGTGGCCCGCGTTCTGGATGCTCGGTGACGACATCGGCCAGGCCGGCTGGCCCGCCTGCGGCGAGATCGACGTCATGGAGAACGTCGGCTTCGAGCCCGGCACCGTACACGGCACCATCCACGGCCCCGACTACTCCGGCTCGGGCGGCATCGGCGCCGGCTACTCACTCCCCGGCGGCCAGGCCTTCGCCGACGACTTCCACACCTTCGCCGTCGACTGGTCGCCCGACTCGATCACCTGGTCCGTCGACGGCACCGTCTACCAGCGCCGCACCTCGGCCGACCTCGGCGGCAAGAAGTGGGTCTTCGACAAGCCGTTCTTCGTCATCCTGAACCTGGCCGTGGGCGGCTACTGGCCGGGCGACCCGGACGGCAGCACGCAGTTCCCGCAGCAGCTTGTCGTCGACTACGTGCGGGTGACCACGTAAGGCCGCTGGTGCAGGGCCGCTAGTGCACGGCCTCGCCCGCGTGCGGCTCCAGGGCGCCGAACCAGATGAGGGCGAAGATGAGGAGGCCGAGGAGTACGCGGTAGATCACGAACGGCAGGAAGCTGTGGGTCGTGATGAATCGCATCAGCCACGCGATCACCGCGTACCCCACGAAGAACGCGATCACCGTCGCGAGGATGATCGTGCCCCACTGCACATTGGGCTGCTCCGCCACGTCCTTCAGCTCGAAGAGGCCGGACGCCAGCACCGCCGGGATCGCCAGCAGGAAGGAGTAGCGGGCCGCCGCCTCGCGGTTGTAGCCGAGGAAGAGGCCGCCGGTGATCGTGGCGCCGGAGCGCGAGACGCCCGGGACCAGGGCCATCGCCTGGGCGGCACCGAAGAGGAGGCCGTCGCGGGTGTTGAGGTCCTGCAGCGTCTTGCGCTGGGTCTGGGCGCGGTGGCGGCCGCCGGTGCCGTCGTCGCGGGAGGCGCGCCAGTCGGCGAAGCCGAGCAGCAGGCCCATGACGATCAGCGTCGTCGCGGTCAGCCGCAGATCGCGGAAGGGTCCCTCGATCGAGTCCTTGAAGGCGAGGCCGAGTACCCCGATCGGGATCGAGCCGATGATCACCAGCCAGCCCATCTTGGCGTCGTGGTCGCCGCGCATGGACTTGTTGACCAGCGAGCGGCACCAGGCCGAGACGATCCGGACGATGTCCTTGCGGAAGTAGATGATCACCGCGATCTCGGTGCCGATCTGAGTGATCGCGGTGAAGGCGGCGCCGGGGTCCTGCCAGCCGGCGAAGGCGGCGGTCAGGCGCAGGTGGGCGCTGGAGGAGATCGGGAGGAATTCCGTCAGCCCCTGGACGAGACCGAGGATGACTGATTCGAACCAGGTCATAGGAGGGGCTGCACAGTCCTTACGAAATGAAGCGTCGCCGGGGGCCGGAAGAGATCCTATGGGCCCGGGGTGAGGGCGCCGACCGCAGGGTCGGCCACGGGCACGGCCACCCGGGCCGCGGCCGAGCGCCGGCGCCGCCGCCAGGCCACGCCCGCCCCCGCCCCCGCGCTGATCACGATGAAGGCGAGCGCGGCGAAGAAGCCGGGGGAGAGGGGGTCGGAGGCGCTGGACCCCGCGACCACATACGCCGCCGTGTTCGGCACGCAGCCGACCGCCGTGGCCGCCAGGAACGGCGTCCACCCCATCCGGGACACGGCCGCGCAATAGTTGGCCGCGGCGAACGGCACCCCGGGGAACACCCGCAGCGCCAGCATCGACCGGAAGCCGTGCCGGCTCAGATGCCGGTCGGCCGCCGCGAGCCACCGCGCCCGCTGCACCGGACCCCGCAGCGCCGCCTGCCCCAGCACCCGCCCGAGCCCAAAGGAAATCCCGGCCCCGATCACCGTGCCCGCGACCGCCGCGGCGAGACCGCCCTGCAGTCCGAAGAGCGCACCGGACGCGAGATTCAGCAGCGGCCGCGGCACGAGAGCCGCCGTGCACAGTCCGTACGCGAGACCGAAGAACGCCACCGCCGGCGCGCCGGTGACGGCGAGCAGCCGGCCATTGGAGATCAGCTCCTGCGGCTGGAAGACGGCCACGGCGACCGCGGCCGCCACGAGCAGCGCGACAAGCAGCCCCAGGCGGGACCACGGGTGGGTCACGGCCCGGAGGCAGGCTGCGGGGAGGCCGTCGGAAGCGGCGACGGGTCGGTCCATCGCTGGAGCTTAACCGACGATACGGGCGGAGCGCCGTGAGCCGGACGACCCCGTAACGAAGCCGTCGACGCCCTGCCACGCTCCCGTCACCGGCCTGCGGCGCTCGCATACGGTGGCGGTCATGCTGGCAGACACCGTCCTCACCCGGCTCACGGCCACATATCCGGCGGCCGCCGATCCGGTACGGGCCGAGCAGACCGTCGCGTACATGAAGGGCGTCGTCCCCTTCCTCGGCATCCCCGCCCCGGAGCGCCGCGCGCTCTCCCGCCAGGTGCTCGAAGGGCTGCCGCGCCCCGATGAGGAGGACTGCGCCGAGATCGCGCTGCGCTGCTGGCAGCTGCCGGAGCGCGAATACCACTACTTCGCCGTGGACTACCTCCGTCGCTACGTGAAGCGGATCGGCTCCGGCTTCCTGCCCACCGCCCGCGAGCTGATCACCCACCACTCCTGGTGGGACACCGTCGACGCCCTCGCCGCCCACACCGTCGGCGGCCTGGTCGCCGCCGACCCGAAGCTGGCGGCCGAGATGGACCACTGGATCGAGGACCCCGATGTGTGGGTGGCCCGCACGGCCCTCCTCCACCAGCTCCGCTTCAAGTCGGCCACCGACACCGACCGCCTCTTCGGCTACTGCCTGCGCCGCGCCGACCACCCGGACTTCTTCATCCGCAAGGCGATCGGATGGTGCCTGCGGGAGTACGGCAAGACGGCGCCGGAGGCGGTGCGCATCTTCGTCGCCGCGCACCGGAGCGAGCTGTCGCCGCTGTCCGTACGTGAGGCGCTGAAGAACCTGTAGGAAAACCCTTCGACGCCGGGCCCCTCCGTACGCGATCATCATCGGCATGTTCCGGCACGCCTTCCTCGCGACCACGTCTGCAGCAGCAGACGCGCTGAAGGCTGCCCTGGACTTCTTCGCAGCAGCAGCCGACGGCGCCCGAGGCTGACCCTTCCCGGACAGAGACATCCGCGGACCCCCGAGGGGGAGGGTCGGCGGGACCGGACGGGGTCCGCGCATCCACTGCGATCCGCGAGGAAGAAAACCATGCCCAAGCAGGCATACGTGCGCACCAAGCCGCACCTCAACATCGGCACCATGGGCCACGTCGACCACGGCAAGACGACCCTCACCGCCGCGATCACCAAGGTCCTCAGCGAGCGCGCCGGCGGCTCCGGCTCCTTCGTCCCGTTCGACCGCATCGACCGGGCCCCGGAGGAGGCGGCGCGCGGCATCACCATCAACATCGCGCACGTCGAGTACGAGACGGCGACCCGGCACTACGCGCACGTCGACATGCCGGGCCACGCGGACTACGTGAAGAACATGGTCACGGGCGCCGCCCAGCTGGACGGTGCGATCCTGGTGGTCTCCGCGACGGACGGCATCATGCCGCAAACCACCGAGCACGTGCTGCTCGCGCGGCAGGTCGGTGTGGAGCACATCGTCGTGGCCCTCAACAAGGCCGACGCCGGCGACCCCGAGCTGACCGACCTGGTCGAGCTCGAGGTCCGTGAGCTGCTGGCGAAGCACGGCTTCGACGGCGACGGGGCTCCGGTCGTACGGGTCTCCGGGCTGAAGGCCCTGGAGGGCGACCCGGAGTGGTCGGCGGCGATCGAGGCGCTGCTCGACGCGGTGGACGCGTACGTCCCGATGCCCGAGCGGTACACGGACGCGCCGTTCCTGCTGCCGGTGGAGAACGTGCTCACCATCACCGGCCGCGGCACGGTCGTGACGGGTGCCGTCGAGCGGGGTCAGGTGCGGGTCGGCGACAAGGTCGAGGTGCTCGGCGCGGAGGTGGAGACGGTGGTCACCGGCCTGGAGACCTTCGGCAAGCCGATGGACTCCGCCGAGGCCGGCGACAACGTCGCGCTGCTGCTGCGCGGCGTCGCGCGGGACGCGGTGCGCCGCGGGCACATCGTGGCGGCGCCCGGCAGCGTTCAGCCGCGGCGGTCCTTCGTGGCGCAGGTGTACCTGCTGCCCGCGGCCGAGGGCGGCCGGCACTCCGCGATCGCCACCGGCTACCGGCCGCAGTTCTACATCCGCACCGCGGACGTGGTCGGCGACATCGACCTCGGCGAGGCGGGCGTCGCCCGTCCCGGCGACACGATCGCCCTGTCGGTCGAGCTGGGCCGCGAGGTCCCGCTGGAGCCGGGCCTGACCTTCGCGATCCGCGAGGGCGGGCGGACGGTGGGGGCGGGCACGGTGACGGAGGTGCACTAGGGCCGCCGCCGCTTCCGTAACGCCCCTGCCACGACTGCTGCCGCAGCCGCATCGCGCGGCTGCGGCAGCGGTAAGAATGGGGCCGTGGACGCCGAGGACCAGCAGATGGAAGACGAGCCGATACCGGTCACCGCCGCGGTCGACGGCGGCGTGGCCAAGCTGCTGCCGGACGTGGACCGGCCGCGCGCGTGGCTGCTGACGGTGGACGGAGCCCCGCAGTCGTACGTCGACCTCGACGACCCCACGTACCTGGAGTTCGAGTACGCCCGCCGCGTAGCCCACGTCATCGACGCGTCCTTCGACGACGGTCGCCCGCTGGACGTCCTCCACCTCGGCGCCGGCGCCCTCACCCTCCCGCGCTTCGTCGCGGCCACCCGCCCCCGCTCCCGGCAACTGGTCATCGACAACGACCGCCCGCTGCTCCGCCTGGTGACGGACCACCTGCCGCTGCCCGCCGGCAGCGGCATCACGCTCCTGGCGGAGGACGCCCGTACGGCCCTGGAGCAGGTGCCGCGGGGAGCGTACGACCTGATCATCGCGGACGTGTACGGCGGCTCGCGCTCCCCGGCGCGCATCGCGTCGGCGGAGTACGCGCGCGCGGCTGCCACCGCCCTGGGCCGCGACGGCGTCTACATCGCCAACCTCGCCGACTCGGCCCCCTTCCGCTTCCTCGGCTCCCAACTCGCGAACGCCGCCCCCGTCTTCGCGGGCCGCTGCCTCATCGCGGAGCCCGGCGTCCTGCGCGGCAGGCGCTTCGGCAACGCGCTGCTGGTGGCGGCGCACCAAGAGCCGGAGATCGGCGAGTTCGCCCGCCGGGTGGCAGCGGACCCCTTCCCGGCCCGCGTCGTCCACGGCGACTCCCTCGCCCGCCTGTGCCCGGACGCCCAACCGGTCCCGGACACCGCCGCCGTACCGTCTCCGGAACCACCGCGCGGAGCTTTCACGGTCGGCTGAGATCAACTGGCTTGACTCCATGATCAAGAGTGGCTTTGTATTACCCCCGACCATTCATAACTGGAGAGGGGTTTTGCGTGCGGCGTCTAATCGCCAGCGCTGCGGTGGCACTTGCCACCGGCGCGGTGCTTGCAAGCGGAGGGCCGGCCGTTGCGGCTTCGGCGGCAGCGGACGGTGACGTGGTCACCAAGGGGCAGTTCACCTGCAACGAGTGGGGCCGCTACGGGGTGACCGACCGCCGCACCCCGGTGCACGTCGGCCCGAGCGGGTCCTCAGCCGTAACCGGCCACATAGCCGCCGGCGAGCGGGTCCGCGGCTACTACCGCTGCATCAACAGCGCGGGAAATGTCTGGTATGAGATAACCGGAAACCTGGGCAACGACATGGAAGAAAAGGACGCCCGGTTCATCTACTCCGGCTACCTCTAAGCCGAAATGAGACCACCCCCGGCAGGCGCATCCTGCCGGGGGTGGTCTCACTTGCGGGTCATGAGAGCGGCCGCAGCGACTTCATAATCTTCTTGATGGTCGCGTCCGGGACCTCGTCCTTTACGTTGATGTCCGTCACCAGGATCCAGGTCTTGAATTCGCCGGATTTGACCTTGAAGGTGAAGGCCACGGACTTGGTGTCGTTTCCTTCGCACTTGTTGTCCTTGGGCGTGTTCTTCGTCGTCGATGTGACGTAATGCCCCTTGAAGCCGGCGGTGCTGGTGAACGCCTTGGCGGGGTCCGTCTTGACGTTGCCCGCTTGCACGGCCTTCTTGGCCGACTTGAGTCCGTCACTGCCGAAGTTACGGAAGGCCGCCCAGGCGATCGACTCGTTCTCGGCGCCCACCTTCGTGTTCTTGGCGCCGTTGGCGCCCTTCGTGCCGGTGAGTGCGCGGCCGTAGCTGTCCTCCCCGGACTCGCACCACTTGTCCTTGTAGGTGGCGGGGCCGGACAGGGTGACCCCCTCGAACTTCTCCCCGAAGCCGCCCTTGCCGTAGCCCTGGAGGGTGCCGGAGCCCTGGATCTTCCAGGTCGGGGGTACGTCGAGGAGCGTCGAGTGCTTGGGGTTGCTCACTGGCTTCCAGCCGGGGACGACGGCCTTCAGGCCGCCGTTCGAGCCGTCGCTGCGCGCGTCGTCCTCGGACGCGGTGTCGCTCGGCGACGCGGATTTCTTCTTGTCCGGCGACGGAGACTTGGAGCCGCCCGCTGTCGGCTCCTTGCCGCCATCGTCCCTGTTCATCAGGACTACGCCGACGACCACTGCGGCGGCCAGCACCGCCACCACTGTGACTATTGCCACTATCTGCGAGGTCTTCGGGCCCTGCTTCTGGGGTGGCTGCATGCCGCCGGGGGGCGTGGGGGCCGACCAGCCGCCGGCGGGCTGCTGGTACGGGTTGGGCTGCTGGCCGTACGGCTGTTGCTGGCCGTACTGCGGGGGCTGCTGGTAGGGATTGGGTTGCTGTTGGTTCGGGTGCTGCTCGCCCCCGGGCTGCTGTCCTTGCCACATGGGCAGCACCATATCTGGGACCGCAGACGGGCCGCGCTTGCTACTCGCTGGTAACGTGCCGCGCATGCCCGAGACTCTGCCGGATATCGGCGAAATGATGGCGGCCACCGTGCCCATGGCCCGCACCCTCGGCCTGGTCTTCGAGGAGACGGGCGCCGAGCGCGCCACCGTCCGCCTGCCCGACCAGCCCGCGTACCACAACCACGTCGGCGGGCCGCACGCCGGCGCGATGTTCACGCTCGCCGAGACGGCGAGCGGCGCCATCGTCCTGGCGGCGTTCGGCGACCAGTTGCAGCGGGCGGTGCCGCTCGCCGTACGGGCCGAGATCGGCTACGCCAAGCTCGCCATGGGTGAGGTCACCGCCACCGCGCGGCTCGGGCGGCCGGCCGCCGAGGTCGTTGCCGAGCTGGATGCGGGGAGCCGGCCGGAGTTTCCGGTCGAGGTGGACATTTCGCGGGCGGACGGGGCCGTCACCGGGCAGATGCGGATCATCTGGACCTTGCGGCCCCATGCCTCTGGTGCCTGCTGATCAGTCGGCCGCCACGTCCTGTGCATGCATGCGGGCCAGCCCGACGTACGCCTCCGCGTTGATCCGGATGTGACCGAGCTCCTCCTCGGTCAGCGGCCGCCGCACCTTCGCGGGCACCCCGGCGACCAGCGACCCCGGCGGGACCTGCATGCCCTGCGGCACCAGCGCCTGCGCCGCCACCAGCGAACCGGCGCCGATCCGCGCGCCGTTGAGGACCGTGGCGCCCATCCCGATCAGCACGTCGTCCTCGATGATGCAGCCGTGCACCACCGCGTTGTGCCCGATGGTGACCCGGTCGCCGATGGTGACCGGGTAGCCGGGGTCGCTGTGGACGCTGGAGTTGTCCTGGACGTTGCTGTCCGCGCCCAGGCTGATCGGGCCGCAGTCGGCGCGCAGCACGGCGTGGTACCAGACGCTGGACCCGGCAGCGAGCGTCGCCTCGCCGACCACGACGGAGGTAGGGGCCGCGTACGCCTCCGGGTCCACCTTCGGCTGCTTGCCGCCGACCGAGGTGATCAAGGGTCGATGCGTCATGGCTGTGCTCGCTCTCTTCAACTGGTGAACCGATCGAGGGGGTTCTCGTGCCGCGCCCTACCGCACAGTACGGTGTCGGAGTGCCGAGCGACCGAAGCAGCCCCCTGAACCGGGCGCTGTCCCGCGCCGTGCACCGCGGCTGGCGCTGGGTGCAGCGCGCGGGGGCGGTGAGCGCGTCGCGCCCTGGGCCGTATCGCTTCCGCCGGATCGGGTACGGCACCAAGCTCGCCTTCCCGCAGGGAACGGTCTTCGGCGAGCCCTGGATCGAGCTGGGTGACCACTGCATCGTCGGCCAGCACGTCACCCTCACCGCCGGGCTGATACCCGATCTCGATCTCGGTACGGATGTGGTGCTGCGGATCGGGAACGGCGTGGTGCTCGGGCGGGGCAGTCACGTTGTGGGGGACCGGCGGGTGACGATCGGCGACGACGTCTTCTGCGGGCCGTACGTCTACATCACCACGACCAACCACAGCTACGACGACCCGCACGAGCCGGTCGGCAAGCAGTGGCCGCGCTCCGCGCCCGTCGAGATCGGGGCGGGCAGCTGGCTCGGGGCCGGGGCGCTGATCCTGCCGGGGGCGCGGCTCGGGCGGAATGTGGTCGTGGCGGCGGGGTCTGTCGTACGGGGCGAGGTGCCCGACCATGCGGTGGTCGCGGGGGCGCCGGCGAAGGTCGTGCGCCGCTGGGATCCGGAGGGCGGCTGGCAGCCGCCGCTGCGGACGCCGACGCCGCGGCCGATCCCGGAGGGGATCACGCCGGAGGAGCTGCTTGCCCTCGGCGAGTGGGACCCGGCCGGGTGGGACGGCCGCGGGGAGATGGGGACACTGGACTCGTCGAGCTGACGAGGCCCCTATCCCGACGCCAGCAGCACCGTCCCCGCGAGCGCAAGGCCCGCCCCCGCCGCCTGGATCCCGCGCAGCCGCTCGTGCAGCAGGCCGCGGGCCGCCAGCGCCGTCACCACCGGGTAGAGCGAGGCGAGCACGGCCGCCACCGTGACCGGGCCCGAGCGGGTGGCCAGGGCGTACGTGCCGTTCGCCGCCACGTCCGCGAGGCCGACGAAGGCGAGGGCGGGCAGGTCCCGTACGAGCGATCGAGCACCCCCCGCCGGGAAGGCCGGGCGGCCGCGGAGGGAGCCCGCCCACAGCACCGGGGCGCCGACCGCGACATTGACCACGCGCTGCACGAACAGGGCCAGGAACAGGCCGTTCAGCGTGGTCGACGCCTCCGCGATGCATGCCATCGTCGCGCCGAAGCCGAGCGCCGCGATCAGCGTCAGCCAGATCGTCTGCCGCTGCACCGGCGCCCCGCGCAGCTGCGGACCGGCCGCGAGCACCACGCCTGTGACGGCGACGGCGATCCCGCTGAGCTGCAGCAGGTCCGGCCGCTCCGCATGAATGACCAGCCCGGCGCCGAACGGCACCACCACGCCGACCGTCCCCAGCGGCGAGACCACGCCCATCGGCCCGAGCGCGAGCGCCCGGTAGAAGCAGAACATGGCCAGCGGGCCGACCGCCCCGGCCGCGACCGCCCACCAGAGCCGGTCGCTCGCCTCGGTCCACGCGCCCGTCGCCAGCACGATGACGCCGAGCACCAGCACCGCGATCGTCTGCGAGACGACCACGACCGTCAGCGCCTTGAGGCGTCGCGTCAGGATCCCGCCGCCGAAGTCGGCGAAGCCCCAGAGGAGGCTGGTGGCGAGGGCGAGAACCGCTGACATGCTGGTGACCTGCCTTGAGTACAGTGTGGTGGACGGTGGCGTACATCAGAGCGTAGTGCATCGCAGTGCACTGCGGCATCCAGAATATTGGACGGATGACGGACGACGGACGGGTAGCTGTGACCGATCTCGATCACCTCACTCAGTCGCTGGCGCGCAATCTCCATCGCTATCGCGCGGAGGCGGGGCTCACCCTGGAGGCGCTCGCCGCGCGGTCCGGCGTCAGCCGCGGCATGATCATCCAGATCGAGCAGGCGCGGACGAACCCGAGCGTGGCGACCACCTTCAAGCTCGCCGACGCGCTGGGCGTCAGCCTGACGGCGCTGCTCGATTACGAGACCGGGCCGCAGGTGCGGGTGCTGGCGCCCGGCAAGCAGGTGCAGACGTGGGCGACGGACAAGGGCAGCTCCTCCCGGCTGCTGATCGACGCGCAGGCGCCCGGGCCCTTCGAGCTGTGGCAGTGGCGGCTGGCGCCGGGAGACGCGAGCGCGTCCGATCCGCACCCGTCCGGCACGGTCGAGCTGCTGCACGTGACCGCGGGCGAGCTCACCCTCGTCGTGGACGACGCGCCGCATGCCGTGCCCGCCGGGCACTCGGCGAGCTTCGAGGGCAGCCGCCCGCATACGTACCGCAACGACGGTGACCAGCCTGTGGACATGACCCTGGCGGTGTCGATCCCCGCCGTACGCTGAGAGCCATGCGCCCGCCGATCGGAAACTTCGCCGAAGCCCACCCAGCCCCCGAGGTCGCCGACCGCCTCGCCGAGCCCGTCGCCGCGGCGGTGCGGGCGTGGCGGAGTGCCGTACCGGCCGAGGAGCTGCTCTATGTCGACAGCGACCCGGAGGTCGCCGACACCGCCGTCTTCTGCGAGACGTACGGCGAGGAGCTGCTGGAGCAGTCGGCCAACTGCGTGATCACCGTGGGCAAGCGCGGCGGCGAGCTCACCTACGCCGCCTGCGTGGTGCTGTCCACCACCCGGGTCGACGTCAACGGCGTGGTGCGCAAGCAGCTCGGCGCCCGCAAGGCGTCGTTCGCGCCCATGGACAGCGCGGTCGGCGAGACCGGGATGGAGTACGGCGGCATCACCCCGATCGGGCTGCCGCGCGACTGGCCGGTGCTCGTCGACGCCCGCGTCGCCGACGCGCCGCACCTGGTCATCGGCAGCGGCCTGCGCCGCGGCAAGCTCATCGTCCCGGGCAAGGCCCTTGCCGGGCTGCCGGGTGCGGCGGTGATCGAGGGGCTCGGGGCGTGACGGCGGTACGAGCCGCCCGGCCCGAGGACGCCGCGGA
Organism: Streptomyces boninensis; assembly: GCF_048572725.1. NCBI lineage: Bacteria > Bacillati > Actinomycetota > Actinomycetes > Kitasatosporales > Streptomycetaceae > Streptomyces > Streptomyces boninensis. Next base: position 773,569 of record NZ_CP183837.1, on the reverse strand, counting down.
AGTGGTGCGGCTGCGGCGCGAGATGTTCCGCGCGATGCGGGGGCGGGACGAGCCGGGGCCCTGGGAGGCGGACGCGCGCGACATGCTGCGGCGCCGGCTCGCGGAGGCGAACCCGCGCACCGGCGCCTACGTGATCGACGGCCCCGACGGCACCCTCGCCGCCTGCGCGGTGGGCACCATCGAGGAGCGGCTGCCCGCCCCCGCCCACCCGGACGGCCGGTTCGGCTTCGTCTTCAATGTCTGCACCGACCCGGACCAACGCGGCCGCGGCTACGCAAGGGCCGTCACCCGCGAGCTGCTGTCCTGGTTCGCCGCGAACGGCGTCACCCGCATCGACCTGCACGCCACGAAGGACGCCGAGCAGCTCTACCGCGACTTCGGCTTCGCCGAGCACCCGGTGGCCCTGTCGCTCGACCTCCCGGCCCCGCGCTAAGGCCTCGCCGCGCGGACGCGCTCTCCCCCTCCTACGGTGGGGGAGAGGAGGCGAGATGGGCACGTGGTTCGACAACCACATCGTGGGGACGGGCCGGATGCCGCTCTTCGCCTTCTTCCTCGGGCTGATCGCCGCCTTCGCGGCCATCCGGTTCAGCGTCCGCATGATCCGCGCGGGGGTGCGCTGGTGGCCGGGGAACATCAAGGCCGGCGGCACCCACATCCACCACGTCGTCTTCGGCGTCGTCTTCATGGTCGTGGGCGGCGCCGTCGGCCTCGCGCTGCCGGACGAGTACATCGGCTGGCGGACCGGCGTGGCCGCGCTCTTCGGCGTCGGTACGGGCCTGGTGCTGGACGAGTTCGCACTGATCCTGCACCTGGAAGATGTCTACTGGACCCGCCGCGGCCGCACCTCCATCGACGCCGTCTTCGTCGCCGTCGCGCTGATCGGGATGATCCTGCTCGGGCTGCAGCCGATCGGTCTCGACGACTGGGAGCTCTACGGCCGCGACACCGACCCCATCCCGTTCTTCACCACCCTGGTCCTCTCCTTCTCTCTCGCCCTGGTGACGCTGCTCAAGGGCAAGATCTGGACCGGGCTGATCGGAATCTTCCTGCCCCCGCTGTTGATCATCGGCGCCATCCGGCTCAGTCGGCCGCGCGCCCCGTGGGCCCGCTGGCGTTACGGCACCCGCCGCCCCCGCAAGCAGCTGCGCGCCGAAGGGCGCGAGCGGCGGCTGCGGGAGCCGGTGGTGGCGGCGAAGGTACGGATCCAGGAGCTGCTGGCAGGAAGGCACGACCTGCCGGACAGGTGAGCGCCACTGTCATAGGCGGCCGCTACTGTCATAGCCGCCACCTCAGCTAGGAGGGCGCCCTATGCGCAGCGTGACGTATTCGATGACCGTTTCCCTGGACGGCTATGTCGTCGGGCCCGACGGCCGCTTCGACTGGCTGCCGCCGGAGGAGGAGGTCTTCCGCTTCGCCACCGAGGAGGTGCGGGCGCTCGGCTTCCATCTGCTGGGGCGGCGGCTGTACGAGGACATGCTGTTCTGGGAGACCGCCGACCACGATCTGCCGGTCGACGCCACGTTGATGCGTGAGTTCGCGGCGCTGTGGCAGGCGCTGCCGAAGGTGGTGTTCTCCCGCACGCTGACCGAGGTGAAGGGCAACGCCCGGCTGGCCACCGGCAGCCTCGCGGAGGAGATCGAGCGGCTGCGCGCCGAGCCCGGCGAGGGCAACATCGCGATCGGCGGCGCGACGCTCGCCCATGAGGCGGCCGAGCTGGGCCTGCTCGACGAGTACCGGGCCCGGGTCCTGGCGGTGCTGGTCGGCGGCGGCGTCCCGTACTTCCCGCAGGGCAAGCGGCGGGTGGACCTCGAGCTCCTCGAGACCCGCGCCCTCACCCCGACCGTCGGCTTCTACCACTACCGCGTGGCGCGCTAGCGCTCCGCCGGGTCAGCCACAGCCAGACCAACGCGGCCGCGATGCCGACCAGGTGCTGCCGCCCGGCCAGATTCGGCTCCACGATCAGCTCCAGCAGCATCACCCCCGGCACCAGCACCATCAGCGCCCGCGACCGCCACTGCCACGCCAGCGCCAGCGCGATCCCGACGACCGCCGCGGAAGGCCCGGTGTCGCGGACGTGCGCCGCCGACTCCGCAAGCCCGAACGGGACATCGGGCCCGAGCCACACTCCCAGGCGCACATACAGCGTCCCGGCCACCGTCGCCACCAGCGCCACGGCGAGCGTCCGCCACGCGCCCAGGGCAAGCCCGCCGAGCCCGAACGCCACGAGGACCTGCAGCACCGCCCCCCAAGACGGCAGATCGGGCGCGGGCACGAACATCGACAGCGGCGTGCGGGCGAGGGCCGTCGGCAGCGGCAGCGTGCCCCGTACGACCCCGAGCCGCTCGATCGCCTCCGCCCCGCCGGGGGACTGCTGCCCGTACGAGAACATCAGCACCAGCGCCGCGCACACCACGCCCAGCCACAGCCCGCGCCACCCGCCGCCCGTCCGCCAGGCCACGGCGACGCCCGCGGCGATCCGCCGCCACTCCTCCCGCAGCAGGCCCACGCGCCCAGGTCCTCAGCGCCGCCGCACCAGCGGGAACGGCAGCGTCTCGCGGATGGATAGGCCCGTCAGGAACATGACGAGGCGGTCCACGCCGATGCCGAGCCCGCCCGTGGGCGGCATTGCGTATTCGAGCGCGGTGAGGAAGTCCTCGTCGAGCTCCATGGCCTCCGGGTCGCCGCCGGCGGCCAGCAGCGACTGTTCGGTGAGCCGGCGGCGCTGGTCGACGGGGTCGGTGAGCTCGGAGTAGGCGGTGCCCAGTTCCGTGCCGAAGGCGACCAGGTCCCAGCGCTCGGCGAGGCGGTCGTCGGCGCGGTGCTTGCGGGTGAGGGGGGAGACGTCGGTGGGGAAGTCCTTGTAGAAGCACGGCAGTTCGGTGCGCTCCTCGACCAGGCGCTCGTACATCTCCAGGATCAGGTCCCCGTGCCCCATCCGGTCCGTGTACGGCACCTGGGCGCGGTCGCAGAGCGCGCACAGCCGGACGTCGGGCGTGCCGGGTTCGACCTCCTCGCCGAGCGCGTCGGAGATCGATCCGTACACCGTCTTCACCGGCCACGCGCCCGACAGATCGTGTTCGGTGACCTTGCCGTCCGCGTCCGTGCGCCGGGCGACAGGGCTGCCGTACGCGGCCGTGGCGGCGCCCTGGATGAGCTCGCGGGTGAGGTCGAGCATCACGTCGTAGTCGGCGAAGGCCTGGTAGGCCTCCAGCATGGTGAATTCGGGGTTGTGCTTGTAGGACGTGCCTTCATTACGGAAGGTCCGCCCCATCTCGAAGACCTTCTCAAGGCCGCCCACGCACAGCCGCTTCAGGTACAGCTCGGGTGCGATGCGCAGGTACAGATCGAGGTCGTACGCGTTGATGTGGGTGGTGAACGGGCGGGCATTCGCGCCGCCGTGCACCTGCTGCAGCATCGGCGTCTCGACCTCGAGATAGCCGCGGTCGAGCAGCCCCTGGCGGAGCGCCTGCACGGCCGCGCTGCGGGTGCGCACTACGTCGCGGGCGGTCGGGTTGACCGCCAGGTCCACGTACCGGCGGCGCACCCGCGCCTCGGGGTCGGTCAGGCCGCGGCGCTTGTCGGGGAGCGGGTGCAGGCACTTGCCGGTCAGCCGCCAGGTGGTGACGAAGACGGAGAGCTCGCCGAGGTCGGTGGTGCCGACCTCGCCGTCCGCCTCGATGTGGTCGCCGAGGTCGAGGCCGCGGAGCTGGTCGGTGCCTGAACCGGTCAGCACCAGCTGGAGGTCCCCTGACCAGTCGCGCAGCGCGAGGAACGCGATGCCGCCGTGATCGCGGACCCGCAGCACCCGCCCCGCGACCCGCACCGCCTCGCCCGTCCTGACGCCGGGCCGCAGCCCGGGATGGGCGCGGCGGATCTCGTCGAGGGTGTGCGTGCGCGAGGCCGTCACCGGATACGGATCCACGCCCTCCGCCCGCAGCCGCGCCAGCTTCTCCAGGCGCACCCGCACCTGTTCCGGCGGCCGCACGGCCGGGGCGTCCGGGAACAGCGGGGCGATGCCGTGCGCCGCCGCGACCTCGTCCTCGCTCAGCGGCGGCAGGTCGCCGAGCGCGGCCGGCGGCCGCACGCCGGTGCGTGGGTCCTGCCGCCGCCAGGGCACGGTGACGAAGCCCTCCGCGATGCCGGCCGCCAGGCTGATCCGGCCGAGGGCGCGGGGCTCCCCGTAACAGAGGAAGCGCGGCAGCCAGCGCGGCCGATACTTCACGTTCGAGCGGTACAGCGCCTCCAGCTGCCACCACTTGGAGAAGAACAGCAGCAGATGCCGCCACATCCGCAGCACCGGGCCCGCGCCGATGCGGGCGCCCTCCTCGAAGACGGAGCGGAACACGGCGAAGTTCAGCGAGGCCCGCCGGATGCCGAGCTTCGGGCCCTGCTCGGCGAGCTGCGCGACCATGAACTCCATGACGCCGTTGGGCGAGGCGCGGTCCCGGCGCATCACGTCCAGGGACACCCCGTCCCGGCCCCACGGGACGAAGGAGAGGAGCGCGGCGGGGGTCCCTTCGCCCGTACGGGCCTCGACCAGCAGGCATTCGCCGTCCGCCGGATCGCCGAGCCGGCCGAGCGCCATCGAGAAGCCGCGCTCGGTCTCGGTGTCGCGCCACTCGTCGGCGAGGCGGACGACCTCGGCCAGCTCTGCGTCGGTCAGCTCGCGGTGGCGGCGGATGCGTACGGTCATGCCGGTCCGCTCGACCCGGCCGACCGCCTGCCGCACGCCGCGCATCTCGCGGTCGCCCAGGCGGAAGTCCTCGCAGACCAGCACCGCCTCGTCGCCGAGCTGCAGCGCCCCGAGCCCGGCCCGCTGGTACGCGCGGGCGCCCGCCTCGCTCGCGCCCATCGCGGCCGGGGTCCAGGCGTACGTGCGGGCCACCGCCAGCCAGGCGTCGACGGCCGGGCCCCACGCCTCCGGGTCGCCGACGGGGTCGCCGCTGGCCAGGCAGACGCCCGCCTCGACGCGGTAGGTGATGCAGGCCTTGCCGCTGGGGGCGAAGACGGCGTTCTTGTCGCGGCGGGTGGCGAAGTAGCCGAGCGAGTCCTGGGAGCCGTAGCGGGCGAGGAGTGCCCGGATGCGGACCTCGTCCTCGGCCTCGAGCCCGGCGAGGGCGCGCTGCGAGCGGAACAGGGTGGCCGCGGCGCCGAGCAGCGCGAGGGCGCCGAACAGGCCGAGGAGGAAGTGCAGGATCCGCGGCGGCCGGCCGCCGAAATTGCCGACGCCGAGCAGCCCGCCGAAGACCTCGTTGGCGGCCCAGCCGAGCCGGTCGCCCGCGGGCAGGCCGCCGGGGAAGGCGGTCACCAGCCCCCATCCGGCGAGCACGGCAAGGCCGAGCCCGACGGCCAGCACGGCCATCGCCCGCCAGAACGCGCCGCGCCGCACCCGCGCCGCGAACTCGCCCCTGGCCAGCAGCAGCACCGCCAGCACGACGGCGGCCAGCAGGAACGGGGCGAGCGCGTCGTGCCAATCGCGCTCCGTGGCGAGCACCAGCGCCGCGATCGCGAGGAGTACCCCCCAGTAGATCGCCAGCACCCACCAGGCGGCGCGCTTGCGCGCGGTGGTCGCCACGGCCAGCAGCATCAGGAAGGCGGCGTAGGCGAGGTTGGGCGAGGCCGGGAAGATCCAGTCGTCGATGAAGTGCGTGACCGGGCGCAGCAGCCGCCGCAGCGGCCCGATCAGCGCGGTCACGGCGCAGTACAGCCCGAGCGTCCCGAGCGCGGCCCCCGCCCACTGCGGCACCCGGCTTCCGAGTTTCGCGCTCATGACTGCTCCGGGCGAGGGTCGGTGCAAGGTAGGGCAAACCTACCCAATCACCAGATCGGCGGCCACCGGGAGATGGTCACTCGCGGCCGGCGCGCTGGTGATCAGGTGGGTGGCGACGGTGCGGACGTCCGGGCTGGTCAGGATCCAGTCGATGCGGTCGCCGTCCGGTGTGAGCGGGCGCCAGCCGTGGTACGTGCCGTAGAGGGCGCCGCGTGACTCGGCGGCGTCCCAGGTGTCGGCCAGTCCGGCGCCGCGCAGCAGCATGTCGTAGGCCGGATTGGCGTGGGCCGCGGCGTTGAAGTCGCCGGTGAGGATGCATGGCAGGCGCGGCCGCAGCCGGCGCAGGCGGCGGGTGATGAGGGCGGCGGAGCGCTCGCGGCCCTGCTGGCTGATGTGGTCCAGGTGGGTGTTGACCGCGTAGAAGCGGCGGCCGGTGGCGAGGTCGGCGAAGCGGACCCAGGTGACCATGCGGATGTTGTCGTTGCCCCAGGTGTTGGAGGCGATGCGGTCGGGGGTGTCGGAGAGCCAGTAGTGGCCGTAGTCGCGGGGGTCGAGGCGCCGGGTGTCGTAGAAGACGGCCATGTACTCGCCGCGGCTGCCGCCCTCGGTGCCGGTCCCGATCCAGTCGTAGCAGGGGCCGAGGCCCGCCTGTATGTCGCGGAGCTGGTGGAACTTGCCCTCCTGGGTGCCTATCAGGTGCGGGGCGCAGGCGCAGAGCATCGACGTGAGGAGGGGGCGGCGCTCGGCCCAGGAGTGCGGGATGTCGTCGGAGGCGTAGCGGACATTGAAGCTGAGGGTGCGCAGGACGGGGCCGGCGAGGGGAGTCGGGGCGCCGCCCTCGGGGAATGCGGCGGCGGGTGCGGCGGGGCCGAGGTGCGGGGCCAGCACGCCCGCGGCGGCAGCGCCCAGCAGCCTGCGGCGGGTGACCAGCGGGGCGGACCGTACGGCCATGGTGGGCGGCTCCGGAGGGGGCGGGCTGTGCCGGTCACGCTAAACCGGCACCTCCGGCCGCGCGCGCCATGCGACCCGGGCGGGGGAACGGGGGGCGTGCGGCGCGCGTCCTGGTCGGGGGGAGGGGCGGACCCGGCGGGCGTCCGCGGCCGGGTTGCGGGCGTGTCCCGCGCGGGCTCCCGGCCGGGGTTGCGGGCGCATCCTGCGCGGGCTCCCGGCCGGGGCTCCGGGCCTATCCCGCGTGGGCTCCCGGCCGGGGCTCCGGGCCTATCCCGCGTGGGCTCCCGGCCGGGGCTCCGGGCCCAACCCGCCCGCGTCCCCGCCCTCAGCCCTCGCCCGACCCCAGCACCAGCACCTGGATCGCCAGTACCGCCGCACCCCGGGCCCAGTCGTGGAAGTCGGAGACCTTGGTCTCCAGATTCACCGGCTCGGAGCCGGGGTGCCGCTGCGCGGCGAGCGCCCGCTCGATCGCCGGGCCCGCCACCTCGATGATGCCGACGCCCTCACCGGCCAGCAGGATCTTCTCCGGCATCGCGAAGTTGGCGATATGCGCGACCAGGGTGCCCAGCGCCCGCCCCGCCTCGTCGACCACCCGCGAGCACAGCGGATCGCCGGCGGCCGCGAGGGCGAGGATCTCCTCGTACGACGTGTCGACGCCGGTGGCTGCCTGCACCTGGTAGCGGATGCCGGGGATGGAGAGCAGCGCGATCGCGCTGCCGCGGTCGCCGTGCGGGGTGAGCGGGCCGCTCTGGTCGAGGATCCACCGGTCGCCGACCGCCAGGCCGCGGTCGCCGCGGCGCAGCGAACGGTCGCCGTGGACCAGCTCGTAGCCGATGCCCGCCCCGATGGTCAGCACCGCGAAGCGCTCCAGGCCGCGGCCCGCGCCGAACCAGGTCTCCGCCTCGGTCAGCGCCGCCACATCGTTCTCCACCACCACCGGCAGTCCGGTGCGCTCCTCGACCATGGCCGCCAGGTGCACGTCCTTCCAGCCGAGGAAGGACGAGTCGGCCACCACGGCGCGGTCCGCGGCCCGGCCGCCGACCCCGATGCCGATCCCGGCCAGCCGCGGGAAGCGGGCCGCGAAGTCCTCGGTCAGCTCCTGCAGGATGTCCGCGACCGCCGCCGGGTCGCGGGTGGTCAGCGGGCGGTCCAGGCTGGCCAGGACGTCGCTGCGGAGGGAGGTCACGACCCCGTAGACCATATCCGCGGTGATCTTGAAGCCGGCGAAGCTGCGGGAGTCGGCGACGATGTCCAGCGGCTGCGAGGGGCGGCCCTGGCGGTGGGCGGCGGCGCCGTCCGCGGCCTCGATGAGCAGCCCCGACTCGATCAGCGGCTTCGTCAGCCGTGTGAGGCTGCCGGCCGATAGGCCCAGGCGGCGGGCGAGTTCGGCGCGCGGCAGCGGGCCGTGCTTGAGGATCTCGATCGCCACGGAGCGCTCGCCGGGGCGCAGCGGCAGCCAGCTGACAGGGCGTGCGGTCATACGCCTCATCCTCCTCCGTGATTTTTTCCAGTACGAAATCAAAGCTCAGCCTCGCTGCGCTGGCAAGCTTCTTCAAGGGATCCGTGTACGGGTATTGACGGGCAGATAGTTCCGCCTCGAAAGTAAGCGGCACCCGAGCGCCTTCCCTGGACGAGGGAGTCCCGCCATGGCCGTCGCCGCCACCAGCCCACCGCCGCCCACCCGTAAACGCCGCCGGAGCGGCGACGGTCCGCTCGCCCTGCTCTTCATCGCCCCGGCGATGCTCGGCTTCGTGGTGTTCCTGGCGTGGCCGACGGTGCGCGGGATCTGGCTGAGCTTCACGCGCTTCAACCTGCTCACGCCGGCGGAGCCGGTCGGCCTCGACAATTACGAGCGGCTGCTCAACGACCCGATCTTCTGGGACTCGTTGCAGGTCACCGTCGAGTACGTGGTGATCAACATCGGTGTGCAGACGGTCGTCGCCCTCGGCATCGCCGTGCTGCTGCAGCGGCTGACCCGGTCCGCCTGGCTACGGTCCATCGTGCTGACGCCGTATCTGGTCTCCAATGTCGTCGCCGGCATCGTCTTCCTGTGGGTGCTGGACACCCAGGCGGGCATCGGCAACGAGATCATCGGCGCCTTCGGCGTCGACCGCATACCCTTCCTCGCCGACGAGGACTGGGCGATTCCGGTGATCGCGCTGATCAATGTCTGGCGGCACGTCGGCTACACGGCGCTGCTGCTCTTCGCCGGACTGCAGGCGATTCCGGGCACGTTGTACGAGGCCGCGCGGGTGGACGGCGCGGGGGAGTGGCGGATGTTCTGGCGGGTCACGCTGCCGCTGCTCAGGCCCGTACTCGCGGTCGTGCTGATCATGACGATGATCGGGTCCTTCCAGGTCTTCGACACCGTCGCCGTGACCACCGCCGGCGGGCCGGCGAACGCCACCAACGTGCTGCAGTTCTACATCTACGGATCCGCCTTCGGCCGCTTCCAGTTCGGCTACGCGTCGGCCATGTCCGTGGCCCTGCTCGTGGTGCTCAGCGCGATCACCATCGTCCAGTACCGGCTCACCCGCGCCGGCCAGACCGACCTCGGGTGAAGGAGCCGTCCGACATGACCACAGCAACGCTGCCGAACCGCACCCGTATCCGCACCGGCACCGAACGACCGCAGCGCCGGCTGCCCTCCCCGGGCCGGATGCTCGCCTGGGTGGTGATGGCCGCCGTCGTGCTGATCACGCTGCTGCCGTTCTACTGGATCCTGCGCACCGCGCTCTCCGCCAACGCGAGCCTCACCGAGAACCCGTCGACGCCGCTGCCCACCGGCTTCACCACCGGCGGCTTCGAGCGGGCGCTGGGGATGCAGTCCGCCGAGGAGGCGATCGCGCAGGGCGGCTCCGGCGCCTCCCTGGATTTCTGGCGCTATCTGCTGAACTCCGTCATCACCTCGACGCTGATCACCGTCTGCCAGGTGCTCTTCTCCGCCATGGCGGCGTACGCCTTCGCGCGCCTGCGGTGGAAGGGCCGCGACGCGGTGTTCAGCCTCTTTCTCGCCGGGCTGATGGTGCCGACCATCTTCACGCTGCTGCCGAACTTCGTGCTCATCAAGGAGCTCGGGCTCGTGGACTCGCTGCTCGGCATCTCGCTGCCGACGATGTTCATGACGCCCTTCGCGGTGTTCTTCCTGCGGCAGTTCTTCATGAGCCTGCCGCGAGAGGTGGAGGAGGCAGCGCTGATCGACGGCGCCGGGAAGATCCGGATCTTCTTCCGGGTGCTGCTGCCGATGGCCTCCGCCCCGGTGCTGACGCTGTCCGTGCTGACGTACATCACCGCCTGGAACGACTACTTCTGGCCGCTGATGGTGGCCTACAGCGACAGCTCCCGGGTGCTCACGGTGGCGCTCGCCGTCTTCCGCGCACAGACGCCGCAGTCCGGCACCGACTGGTCCGGGCTGATGGCGGGGACGCTGATCGCCGCGCTGCCGATGCTGGTGCTGTTCGCGTTCGCCGCGCGCCGCATCGTCAACTCCATCGCCTTCACCGGAATCAAGTAGAGGAGCGGCCACCATGGGATTCCGGACTCGCATACGCACCCGTGCCCGGGTGAGCGCCGCCGCCACGCTGGCCCTTGCGGCCGTGGCGGGATGCGGCAGCGGCGCCGGCGGCGGATCGCGCACCGTCTCGTACTGGCTCTGGGACGCCGCGCAGCTGCCCGCCTACCAGGCCTGCGCCAAGGACTTCGAGGCGGCCAACCCGGGCCTGAAGATCAATATCGTCCAGGTCGGCTGGAACGACTACTGGACCAAGCTGACCTCGGGTTTCATCGCCGGCACCCAGCCGGATGTCTTCACCAACCACCTGCAGAAGTTCCCGCAGTTCGTCGACCTGGAGGTGCTCGAGCCGCTGGACGGGCTCGCCGCCACCAAGGGCATCCGCGACGCGGACTACCAGCCCGGCCTCGGCGCCTCCTGGAAGGGCCAGGACGGCCACCGCTACGGGGCGCCCAAGGACTGGGACACGGTCGGGCTGTACTTCAACAAGAAGATGGTGCGCGAGGCCGGCGTCTCCGAGAAGACGCTGAACAACCTCGACTGGAATCCGCGGAACGGCGGCAGCTTCGAGAAGACCATCGCCCACCTCACCATCGACAACAAGGGCCGGCGCGGCGACGAGAAGGGATTCGACAAGAACAACGTCAAGGTCTACGGCCTGGCCACCGGCAGCTCCGGCGACGCGGACGGCCAGAGCACCTGGTCGCCCTTCACCGGCTCCACCGGCTGGCACTACACCGACAAGAAGGCGTGGGGCACCCGCTACAACTACGACGACAAGAAGTTCCAGACCACCATCGCGTGGTACTTCGGACTCGCGAAGAAGGGCTACATGCCGCCCTTCACCGTCTGGTCCGACGCCAATCCCGCGAATGTGCAGCTCGGCGCGCAGAAGGCCGCGATCTCCATCAACGGCTCCTGGATGTCCAAGTCCATCTACGGCGTGAAGGGCATGAAGGTAGGCACCGCCCTCACCCCCAAGGGCCCGTCCGGCCAACGCGCCACCATGATGAACGGCCTCGCCGACTCCATCACCAAGGGCGCGAAGAACAAGGCGGGGGCCGCGAAGTGGGTCGCCTATCTCGCCTCCGAGGAATGCCAGCGCACGGTCGGCAAGCACGGCATCGTCTTCCCGGCCCGGCCGGGCGGCACCGAGGCGGCCATTCCCGCGTTCGAGAAGCAGGGCATCGACGTGGATGCCTTCACCAAGCCGGTGGCCGACAAGACCACCTTCTCCTTCCCGATCACCAACTACGCGGCCGATGTCTTCGCGCTGATGAAGCCGGCCATGCAGGACATCTACGCCAATGACGCGCCCGTGACCGGCCTCGACACCACCAACGACCAGATCAATTTCCTGCTCTCGCAGTAGAAAGGCACATGCAGTGACGTTCTCCCTCGGCATCGTGGGCTCCGGCCAGTTCTCCGGCCAGTTCGCCAAGCTGTTCCGCGCCCACCCCGGCGTCCGCGACGTCTACGCCACCGACCTGCTGCCCGGGCGCGCCGACCAACTGGTCGCCGCCGAAGGCCTTGCCGGCACCTATGCCTCGTACGAGGAGATGCTGGCCTCGGCGGACATCGACGCGGTCGGCATCTTCACGCAGCGCTGGACCCACGGCCCACTCGTCGTCCAGGCGCTGCGGGCCGGCAAGCACGTCTACTCGGCCGTCCCCATGGCGATCACCCGGGAGGAGATCGCCGAGATCATCGAGGCGGTACGGGAGACCGGCCTCACCTACATGATGGGCGAGACAAGCCACTACAACCCGGCGACCGTGCACGCCCGCAACAAGATCGCCGAGGGCGCCTTCGGCCGGCTCTTCTACGCCGAGGGCGACTATGTGCACGACATGGACCTCGGCTTCTACGACGCGTACCGCTACAGCGGCGGCGAGAACTGGAAGGCGACGGCGAGCTATCCGCCGCTGCTGTACCCGACGCATTCGGTGGGCGGGGTGCTCGGCGCATGGGAGACGTACGCGACGTCGGTGTCCGCGATCGGCGTACGGGACGACCGCGGGGACGGGGTCTTCGACGCGTCGGTCAGCCAGTTCGGGAACGACATCTCCAACGCCACCGCGCTTTTCGAGGTGGCGGGCGGCGGCTCGTTCCGTACCAATGAATTCCGCCGGGTCGGCTATCCCTCGCACATCCGGGAGTCGCGCTTCCGCTTCTTCGGCACCGAGGCGTCGATGGAGCAGCTGGCGACGGTGAGCCACTGGACGGACAAGGAGGGGGTCACTGACATCTCCGAGCACCTGCAGCCGAAGCCGACGCTCGCCCCCGACGACCCGTCGCTGGAACACATCTCACCGGCGCTGCGGGACGCCTTCACCTCCGGCTCGGCCCCGGTGCACGACCGCTCGACGCTGCCGGTGGAATTCCAGAACCTGACCAACGGGCACGAGGGCAGCCACCACTTCCTGGTGGACGACTTCGTCAAGGCGGTGAACGGCGGCACGCTCCCGTCCGTGAACGCCTGGGTGGCGGCGCGCTACACGCTGCCCGGGATCGTCGCCCACGACTCGGCGCGCAAGGACGGCGAGCGGCTGGCGATCGACGACTTCGGGAACGCGCCGGGGGCGTAGCCGGGCCGCTCCCGCCCCGTCCACTGCGGCTAGGCTTTCGGCATGAGCGGCAGTGGACGGGCGCGGGACACGTCGGTGCAGTCGGTGGACCGGGCGGTGTCGATCCTGCAGGTGCTGGCCGCGCAGGGCCCGTCCGGCGTCACCGAGATCGCCGAGGCGCTGGGGATCCACAAGTCGACCGTGTTCCGGCTGCTCGCCACCCTCGAAGCGCGCGGGCTCGTGGAGCAGGGCGGTGAGCGCGGCCGGTACGCCATCGGCTATACGGTCATCGAGCTCGCCGGCGGGGTGACCAAGGGCAGTGATCTGTCCCTGCTGAGCCGGCCGATCTGCCAGCAACTCGCCGCGGCCGTCGGCGAGACGGTGAACCTGGCGGTCCACGACGGCGAGGCCGTCGTCAGCGTCGACCAGGTGATCAGCAGCGCGGCCATCACCAGCATCGACTGGGTCGGCAAGCGCACCCCCATGCACGCCACCTCGGCGGGCAAGGTCTTCCTGGCGCACCTGCCGCAGGACGAGGCGGCCGAGATCCTGGCCCGGCCGCTGGAGGAGTACACGCCGCACACGGTCACGGACCCGGCGCTGCTGAAGGAGGAGTTGCAGACGATCCGGGAGCTCGGTTACGGCGCCGCCAGCGAGGAGCACGAGATCGGTCTGGCGGCGCTCTCCGCCCCCATCCGGTCGCTGAGCGGCGAGGTCGTCGCCACCGTGACGGTGTCGGGGCCGACGTTCCGGATCAACGACCGGACGATCCCGCGGCTCGCCGAGCAGCTCATCGCGGCCGGGGACAAGATCTCGTGGCGCAAGGGTTATATCCGGCGCGGCTGACACATCGCTGCAGGGGTTGACGAGCGGGACATTCAGGCTCCACATTTGTCTCGCATCGTGTAGCTGTTTCGCATGGCGAAACTCAAGGGCGCATGAGTCCCTCTAGGAGCGGTTATGCGCGCATATACCGAGACCATGGATCCGCTGCTCCAGCCCTTCCAGTTGAAGCACCTCACCCTGCGCAACCGGGTGGTGAGCACCTCCCACGAGCCGGCTTTCGGGGAGGACGGCCTGCCCAAGGACCGCTATCGCGCGTACCACGTGGAGAAGGCGCGCGGCGGCGTCGGCCTCACGATGATGGGCGGCTCCGCGGTCGTATCGCCGGACAGCCCGCCGTCGTTCGGCAACCTGCTGCTCTACCGGGACGACATCACGCCGTGGCTGCGCAGGCTCGCGGATGACGTGCATGCGGCGGGCGCGGCGGTCATGTGCCAGGTGACCCACCTCGGGCGGCGTACGAGCAACTACTCCGGCGACTGGCTGCCGGTGGTGTCCGCCTCGCCGCTGCGCGAGCCCGCGCACCGCGCGTTCCCCAAGGCCGCCGAGCCGTGGGATCTGGACCGGATCGTCGCCGACTACGCGGCCGCGGCGCGGCGTTGCCGGGAGGGCGGCCTGGACGGGATTGAGCTGCAGTCGTACGGCCATTTCCTTGACAGCTTCCTGTCACCCGCGACCAATTGCCGCGATGACGAACTCGGCGGCAGCCCGGCCGCGCGGATGGCCTTTCCCCGGCGGGTGATCCGGGCTGTGCGCGCGGCGGTCGGGCCGGACTTCATCGTCGGCATGCGGATGTCGCTGGACGAGGACCGAGCCGGTGGCTTGTCCTTTGACGAGGCGATGGCGGCGGCGGAGCAATTCACCGCCGACGGCATCGACTTCATCAGCGCCATCCACGGCTCCATCGAGAGCGACGCGTCCTTGGCGCGCGCGATCCCGTCCATCGGCACCCCGCTCGGCCCCTTCCTGGAGTTCACCGGCGAGGTGCGCCGCCGGCTCGAGGTCCCGGTGATGCATGCGGCCCGTATCGCCGACCCCGCCACCGCGCGGCATGCGCTGCGCGAAGGGCTGCTGGATCTCGTCGGCATGACCCGGGCCCAGATCGCGGATCCGTATCTGGTGGCCAAGATCGAGGCCGGTCAGGAGGACCGGATCCGGCCCTGCGTCGGGGCGAGTTACTGCCTGGACGCGATATACGACTCCGGGGACGCGAAGTGCGTGCATAACCCGGCGACGGGGCGCGAGCTGCAGCTGCCGCACGTCATCGCCCGGACCACCGGCGGCCGCAGGAAGGCGGTGGTCGTCGGGGCCGGGCCGGCCGGGCTCGAAGCCGCGCGCGTCCTGGCCGAGCGCGGACACGGCGTCACCGTCTTCGAGGCGAGCGACGAGCCCGGCGGCCAGATCCGGCTCGCCGCGTCGAACCCCCGCCGCCGCGACCTGCTCGGCATCGTCGACTGGCGGGTCGCCGAGTGCAAGCACCTCGGCGTCGAGCTGCGCCTGGGCGCGTACGCCGAGGCGCCCGACGTGCACGCAGAGCACCCCGACCTCGTCATCGTCGCCACCGGGGGCCTGCCCAACCGCACCTTCCTCGCCGAGGGCGGCGACCTGGTCGCGGACACATGGGACGTGCTGTGCGGGTCCCTGCGGCCCCCGCGGGGGAGCGACGTGCTGATCTACGACGACAACGGGGGCTATCCGGCGATGGATGCCGCGGAGGTGCTGGCGGCGGCGGGTGCCCGGGTGCACTACGGGACGCCGGAGCGCATGCTCGCCCCCGACGTCGGCAGCATGAACTCGCCCGCCTATCTACGGGCCTTCGCCGAGCACGGCGTCACCACGACGCTCGCCCACCGGCTGAGCGCCGTACGCCGCGACGGGCGGCGGCTCATCGCCACCCTCGGCAGCGACTATGCCGAGACCGCGACCGAGCGGGCCGTCGACCACGTCGTGGTCGAGCACGGCACCCTCCCCAACGACGAGCTGTACGCCGCGCTGCTCCCCGGCTCCCGCAATCTCGGCGAGGTCGACCACCGCGCCCTGCTGGCGTACGAGGAACAGGCGGTCGTGCGCAATGAGGCGGGCGGCTATCAGCTGTTCCGCATCGGTGACGCGGTCACCAGCCGCAATATCCACGCCGCCGTCTATGACGCCCTGCGGCTTTGCCTGCCGGTCTGAGCAGCGATCGGAGAGTCGAGTTGACCACATCAGCCCCCGCCACCAGCGCCGCGGACCTCGTCGCCAGGCGCGCCGCCGGCCTGAGCCTCGAGGCGCCCTTCTACCTCAGCGACGAGTTCTTCCGCCTCGACATCGAGGCCGTCTTCGCCCGCACCTGGATCTTCGCCGCCGCGGAAGCCGAGGTCCCAGAGCCGGGGGACTACGTGACGGTGACCGTCGGACCGTACTCCGTCATCGTCGTCCGCGACGACGACGAAGACGTGCGGGCCTTCCACAACGTCTGCCGGCACCGAGGCACCCGCCTCCTGGGCGACGACCGCGGCTCCGTCGGCAACATCGTCTGCGGCTACCACCACTGGACGTACGGCGTGGACGGCAGGCTCCGCCACGCCGAGTCGCAGGCACCCGGCTTCGACCCCACCTGCTTCAGCCTCAAGCCCGTGCACGTACGCACCCTCGCCGGCCTCGTCTTCCTCTGCCTCGCCGAGGAGCCGCCCGCCGACTTCGACGAGATGGCCGTACGCGTCGAGCCCTACCTCGCCCCGCACCACCTGCGGCACGCCAAGGTCGCCCGGCAGATCGACCTGATCGAGAACGCTAACTGGAAGCTCACCATGGAGAACAACCGGGAGTGCTACCACTGCGCCGGCCACCCCGAGCTCCAGCGCTGCTACTTCCCCCTCTACAACTTCACCGAGGACGACCTCCCGCCTGCCCTGCGCCCGGTGTACGACCGCTTCCGCCAGGCCGAGGCGGACGCGACCGCCACCTTCGAGGCGCTCGGCCTGCCGTACGCCGCCATCGAGGAACTGGTCACCCGCCCCACCGGCTTCCGCATCGAGCGCGAGCCCCTCGACCTCGCGGGGGAGTCCTTCACCCCGGACGGCAAGGCCGCGGTCCGCCGCCTCCTGGCCGACTTCCCCACGGCCCGCCTCGGCCACCTCGGCTTCCACCTCCAGCCGAACGCCTGGTTCCACGTCGCGGCGGACCACGCCGTCACCTTCGCCGGCATCCCGCTCGCCCCGGACCGCACCCTCGTACGCACCACATGGCTGGTGCACGCCGACGCCGAGGAGGGCGTGGACTACGACCTCGACGCCCTGACGCACGTCTGGGCCGCCACGAACGAACAGGACGCGGTCTTCGTCGCCCGCGCGCATCAGGGGATCAGCAGTCCGGCCTATGTGCCGGGGCCGTACAGCCCGACCGAATCGCAGGTCGAGGACTTCGTCAGCTGGTACGTGGGGCGGCTCGAAGCGCACCTGGAGGGGCCATGACGACGGCGACCCTGACGAGCGGCAGCCTGCCGCCCGCCTGGGACGACGGGCTGCTGGTGTGCAAGCAGGTGTACGACGTGACCGCCGACGTGCGCAGCTTCGTCCTGGAGCCGGTGGAGCCGCGGCTGTTCCGGCACGACCCCGGCCAGTACCTCACCCTCGTCCTCGACATCGAGGGCCGGCCCGTCGAGCGGTGCTACACCATCTCGTCGCCGCCGACCCGGCCCGACCTCGTGACGATCACGGTGAAGCGGGTCCCGGGCGGCCTCGTCTCCAACTGGCTCCACGACCGGCTGACCCCGGGCGGCACGGTGCGGGCGCGGGGCCCGCTGGGGGTGTTCTCCACCGCCCGGCATCCGGCGCCGAAGTATCTCTTCCTCTCGGCGGGCAGCGGCATCACGCCCGTAATGTCGATGGCCAGGACGCTTTACGACCTGGCGCACCCCGTCGATGTGGTCTTCGTCCACAGCGCCCGCAGCTTCGCCGACATCATCTTCCGCCGCGAACTCGACTTCCTCGCGGCCACCGCCCCCCGCTTCCGGGTGGTGCACGCCCTGGACGACCGCGGAGAGCAGCTGGATGCGAGGATGCTCCAGGGGATCGCTCCTGACCTGCTGGAACGTGAGGTCTTCTGCTGCGGTCCCGGCGGCTATATGGAAGCGGTACGGAGCATGCTCGGCGCGGCGGACTTTGAGATGTCCCACTATCACGAGGAGAGCTTCAGCTTCTCGGGCGGCTCTCCCGCCGAGCGGGGCGACACCGGGCAGTCCTTCAAGGTCGAGTTCACCCGCAGCGGCCGTACGATCGACTGCGACGCGGGCACCCCGGTCCTGGCCGCCGCGTCCCGCGCGGGGCTCACGCTGCCGGCCTCGTGCGCGCAGGGCATGTGCGGCACCTGTAAGTCCACGCTGGTCGCGGGAGAGGTGGACATGCGGCACAACGGCGGGATCCGGCCCCGGGAGGTCGCCAACAACAAGATCCTGCTGTGCTGTTCGAAGCCCCTGGACAACCTGGTCATCGACGCGTAAAAGGTATTATTACCGGCAATACCCCTCATCACGGAAGAGGCTTCAAGCATGGCTCAGGAAGTGCGCGGCGTCATCGCACCCGGCAAGAACGAACCCGTGCGCGTCGAGACCGTCGTCATCCCGGACCCCGGCCCCGGCGAGGCCGTGGTGCAGATCCAGGCGTGCGGCGTCTGCCACACCGATCTGCACTACAAGCAGGGCGGCATCAACGACGAATTCCCCTTCCTCCTGGGACATGAGGCCGCGGGCATCGTGGAGACGGTGGGGGAGGGGGTCACCGATGTGGCCCCCGGCGACTTCGTGATCCTCAACTGGCGGGCGGTCTGCGGCCAGTGCCGCGCCTGCCGCCGCGGCCGGCCGTGGTACTGCTTCGACACCCACAACGCCCAGCAGAAGATGACCCTCGCCGGCACCGGCCAGGAGCTCTCCCCGGCCCTCGGCATCGGCGCCTTCGCCGAGAAGACCCTGGTCGCGGCAGGGCAGTGCACGAAGGTCGACCCGGCCGTCTCCCCAGCCGTCGCGGGCCTCCTCGGCTGCGGCGTGATGGCGGGCATCGGCGCCGCGATCAATACCGGCGGGGTAACGCGCGGCGACAGCGTCGCCGTCATCGGCTGCGGCGGCGTCGGCGACGCGGCCATCGTGGGCTCCCAGCTGGCCGGGGCGAACCGGATCATCGCCGTGGACATCGACGACGCCAAGCTGGAGACCGCCCGCCGCATGGGCGCCACCCACACGGTCAACTCCACGGCCACCGACCCGGTCGCGGCGATCCAGGAGCTCACCGGCGGCTTCGGCGCCGACGTGGTCATCGAGGCGGTCGGCCGCCCGGAGACGTACAAGCAGGCCTTCTACGCCCGCGACCTCGCGGGCACGGTCGTGCTGGTCGGGGTGCCGACGCCGGAGATGCAGCTGGAGCTGCCCTTCCTGGAAGTCTTCGGGCGGGGCGGGGCGCTGAAGTCCTCCTGGTACGGGGACTGCCTCCCGAGCCGCGACTTCCCGATGCTGGTCGACCTGCATCTGCAGGGGCGCCTCGACCTGGGGTCCTTCGTCACCGAGACCATCGCGCTCGACGAGGTGGAGAAGGCCTTCGAGCGGATGCACAGCGGCGACGTGCTGCGTTCGGTGGTGGTGCTGTGATGGCCGCGCGCATCGAGCACCTCGTCACCTCGGGCACGTTCTCGCTGGACGGCGGCACCTGGGACGTGGACAACAACGTCTGGATCGTCGGCGACGACAACGAGGCGATCGTCATCGACGCCGCCCACGACGCCGACGCCATCGCCGCGGCCGTGGGCGACCGCCGCCTGCTGGCCATCGTCTGCACCCACGCCCACAACGACCACATCGACGCGGCTCCGGCGCTGGCGGCCCGTACCGGAGCGCGGATCCTCCTGCACCCGGACGACCGCGCGCTGTGGAAGCAGACGCATCCCGATCGCGAGCCTGACGGCGACTTGGCGGAGGGGCAGGTGCTGACGGTCGCGGGCGAGGACCTGACCGTCCTGCACACGCCGGGCCACACCCCGGGCGCGGTGTGCCTCTACGCGCCCGGCCTGGCCACCGTCTTCACCGGCGACACCCTCTTCGCGGGTGGCCCCGGCGCGACCGGGCGCTCCTTCTCCGACTTCCCGACGATCATCGACTCCATCCGCGACCGCCTGCTCACGCTCCCGCCGGACACGTCCGTACGCACCGGGCACGGCGACTCGACCACGATCGGGGCCGAGGCGCCGCACCTGGAGGAGTGGATCGACCGGGGGCACTAGGACGACGGTGTCTTCCACAGGAGCACGACGCCGTCGGAACTCGTCGTGGCGACCTGCCTGCCGTTGGGGCTGAAGGCCAGGGTCTGGACGTTCCAGTGGTTGCCGAGCAGGCGGTAGGTCAGCTTCTGTTCGGCCGTGTCCCAGAGGCGTACCACCTCGCCGTCGTACACGGCGATGGTGGAGCCGCGGGGGCTGTACTCGACGCTCTGGACCGGCACGCTGGTCGTCTCGTCGACGCTGCCCGTGGAACGGCCGTTGGCCGCGTTCCACAGCCGGACCGTCCGGTTCTCGGCGGCCGTGGCGATGGTCTTGCCGTCGGGGCTGTAGGAGACGCCGTAGATCTCCTCGGCGCGGTCGAGTACCTTGCGCACCTTGTGGCGGGCCACGTCCCAGAGCTGCACGGTCCACTCTTTGCTGGCGTCCTGTTCGTTGGAGTAGGTCACGGTGGCGAGTGTCTTTCCGTCCCGGCTGAACTCGACCTGCTTCGCCTGGATGTCGTCGTCGAGGACGGCGATCCGTTTGCCCAGGTCGGGGCCGCGTTTGGCGTGCCAGAGCTGAGCGCCGCCGCTGCTGGCGGTGGCCAGGGTCCGGCCGTCGGGGCTGAAGGCCAGGCTGGTGAGGGAGTCCGAGTCCCACTTGGTGGTGGTGATGGAGGTGATCTGCCGCCGCTTGGCGACGTCCCACAGCGTGACGACGTTACTGGCCGATCCGGCGGCGAGCAGCCGGCCGTCGGGGCTGAAGGCGACCGTCTTCACCGCCACCGGGGTGTCGCCGGACTTCCGGGAGGCGAGGCGTGCGCGCTCCTTGCGCCCGGCCACGTCCCACAGCCGCACGGCACCGTCCCCGGCGCCCGTCGCGAGAGTGGCGCCGTCGGGGCTGAACGCGACGCCTTGCGGCCCCTTGCCTTTGGGGTAGCCGCCGAGCTTGGCCGCCGGTTTCAGCTCGGTGGGTTTGTCGTCGTCGGAGGAGTTGCCGGGCAGCAGCACCGCGACCAGGACGGCGACCAGGGCCACCACCGCGATGCCGATCGCCAGCGCGGGCCCGGATATCGGCGGTGTGCCGGTGGGTGGCGCGGTTGGCGCGGGCGGCGCGGGTGGCGCCGAACTCACCTGTCCGGTCCCGGGATTACGTTCCTGCGGCGCCGCGGGCGCGGTGGCGGCGTGGTGGAAGTCCGCTGCGGGGTCGACGACGGTCCGCTGCGGCGGCACGGCGTGGTCCGGCTCGGTGCCGTCGTTACGGCAGAGCCGGATGACCTCGGCCAGCCCCGGCCGTGCCGCCGGATCCTTCGCCAGGCACCGGGCGGCCACGGTCCGTACGGGCTCGGGGCAGCCGTCGAGATCCGGCTCCTGTTCGAGGATGCGGTACAGCACGCCGTGCCCAGTGCCGCCGAATGCGGGTCGCGCGGTGGCGGCGAAGGCGGCGATGGCGCCGAGCGCGAAGACGTCGACGGCCTCGGTGAGGCTCTCGCCCCTGATGTACTCGGGCGCCATGTATCCGGGCGTCCCGGCCAGCATGCCCGTACTCGTCACCGAGGTGACGTCCGCGGCCCGGGCGATCCCGAAGTCGATGACCTTGGGGCCTTCGGCGCTGAGGAGGATGTTGGAGGGCTTCAGGTCGCGGTGGATCACCCCGACCGCGTGAATGGACTGCAGCGCCTCGGCCACCTGGGCCGTCAGCGTCAGCACCGCCGCCGCTGACAGCGGTCCGTCCGCGGCCACCGCGTCGTGCAGCGGGGGGCCCGGGACGTACGCCGTGGCCAGCCACGGTTCGGCGGCTGCCAGGTCCGCGTCGACGACCGGCGCGGTGTAGAGGCCCTGCACCCGCCGGGCCGCGGCCACCTCCTGCTCGAACCGCTTGCGGAAGGCCGCATCGGCCGCGAACTCGCGGTGCACGACCTTGACCGCCACCGCACTGCCGGCCGGAGTCCGCGCCAGGTACACCCGGCCCATGCCGCCCGCACCGAGCAGGCCTTCCAGGCGGTACGGGCCCGCGGTGACCGGATCGCCGGATCCCAGCGGGTGCGGGTCATGGACCGGTTGGGACATGCCGACTGTCTCCCCTGGCTCGTAGTCGAGCGTCAGCGTAATGGAGCCCCGTCCGGGGCGGAGTGCCCGCCTGATTCTGTGCGGGCTCTAGCCGTAACGCCGGTTCTGTGCTCCCCTGTTGATGCCGCGAGATACAAAGAACGCCATCATGTTTCATCGTGTCAGAAGGAGTTCAGGGCCATGGACGGGTTGAGCAGGCGGAAGATGTTGTTGGGCGGTGGCGCTCTCGGCGCCATCGGGGCGCTGAGCATGGCGTCTCCGGCCAGTGCGCGCGGCGCGTGGACCTGGTCGCCGAGCGGCTCGGTGGCCGGGGCCGGGGCGGGCGAGGACCCCGAGTGGGTGTGGGACGACGAGGTCGACAAGCTGGTCGCCGCCATCATCGACCGGGGCGACGTCGCGAAGGTGAACGAGGGCCTCAGCGCCTGGACCCGCAATGACCAGGCGCCGCCCGCCGGCATCCCGCAGGACGTGCGGGACTTCATGGACAAGGCGCGCCAACTGCCCTCCTGGGCCGACCGGGACAAGCTGGAGACGGCCGCCAAGTTCAACGAGTCACGAGGGCTCTACCTGAACGTGCTCAACGGCATCGGCGGCGGCATGCTCAGCACCGCCATCCCCAGGGAAGCGCGCTCGGTCTACTACTCCAAGGGCGGCGCCGACATGGAGGACCGCGTCGCCAAGACGAGCATCCTCGGCTTCTCCATCGGCGACCTGAACGCCTACCGGCCCGACGGCGACTGCGCCGTGCAGGCCGTGAAGACCCGCATGGTGCATGCGGCGGTACGCCACCTGCTGCCGCAGTCACCGGCCTGGAAGCAGGTCAGCGACGGCCAGAAGATACCGATCAGCCAGGCCGACATCCTCGTCACCTGGCACAGCCTCGCCACGTACACGATGCAGCGGCTCCGGGAGTGGAAGGTGCCCATCACCTCCGCCGACGCCGAGGCCTATCTGCACGTCTGGCAGGTGACCGCGCACATGCTGGGCGTACGCGACGAGTACATCCCGGCCTCCTGGGACGCCGCCAATGCCCAGTCGAAGCAGGTCCTCGACCCGATCCTCACCTCCACGAAGGAGGGCGTCGAGCTGACCGACATCCTGCTCGGACAGCTCGCCGACCAGACCAGCCTCGGCACGGGCGTCAGCCGGCCGCTGGTCAACGCGTTCGCGCGGTATCTCGTGGGCGACCGGATCGCCGACATGGACCGCATCCCGCGGGAGCCCTTCTGGGAGCAGACGATCGCGGCCGTCTGGCCGAAGCTGGTCGCCTACCGCGAGGGGCTCATCAAGCTCCCGCTGGTCCCGCCGATCGCCTGGACGATCGACGAGGCGGCGCGCCAGTACATCCTGCTCTTCCTCACCAAGGGCAAAGGCACGGAACTCACGATCCCGGACACCAACCGGCCGAGTTCGAGCTGAGAGGAGGCCGAGGATGCGAAGACTTGGCTTGCGCAAGCGCACGATCGCCCTGGGCGCCGGCGCCGTCATCGTCCTTGCGGGCGCGGCCGTGCTGCGCTTCGCGGTCGTGCCGGCGGTCCACCAGGTCCCCGACGACCTGGACGCCACCGCCCGGTACGCGGGCACCGCCTCCATGCTCAACGCGGCGGCCCTCAAGAGCGGCGACACGAAGAACGCCTTCGTGAAGGGCATCCCCGTCACCGCCTCGCAGCGCGTCCACGTCACCGGCACGGACGGCGGCACCGCGGTCGTGAGCGAGGTCCTCACCGTACGGGCGCCGGACGGCAAGAAGCTCCGGAACGCGCAGCACCGCTACGCCATCGACCGCGTGAACCTGGATGCCGCGAAGCCCCCGCAAGGCAGCAAGGCGGAGGAGCATCAGGGCCTCTCCGTCGGCTTCCCGCTCACGCCCAAGAAGACCAGCTATCCCTTCTGGGACGCCGCCACACAGGCGACCGCGCCGGCGACGTACCGCAAGACGGTCACGGCCGAGGGGCGCGAGGCGTACGTCTACCACTTCCAGCAGATGGGCAAGGTCGCCGACCGGGCCACCCTCGCCGCCCTCCCCAAGGCGCTGCCGAAGGCGCAGCTGAAAGGACTCGCGGCGGGTCAGCCGAAGGGGAAGCGGGACCGGTTGAGCGCGGCGCTCGGCCGGCTGCCCGACCCGGTGCCGGTGACGTACACGTCGACGGCCGACACCACCTTCACCATCGACCGCGAAACCGGGACGCCGCTGCGCGCCGCGAAGTCCCAGACGGTCACGGCGAACATCGCGGGCGGGACGCCGCTCGCCCAAGTGATGGATCTACGCCTGAATTCCACGCCCGCGTCCGTGAAGGAGCGCGCCGGTGACGCCGCCGACGCGGCCCGGCTGCTGTCCCTCGCGAAGACCGTCATCCCGCTCTCCCTGCTCGGCCTCGCGGTGCTGCTCGCCGTCGCGGCCGCGTGGACGGCGCGGCGACGCAACGCCTGAAGGCCGGGCGCCGCCGGCCGGCGCCCGCGCCGGGGCGGCCGAGGGCCACGCCGGCGAGGGCCAGGGCGAGGCCGAGCAGTTGGACGGGGGAGAGGGTCTCCGCGGCGAGCAGGGTGCCGAGCAGGACGCCGGTGACGGGGTTGAGCAGGCCGATGAGTCCGACGGTGGACGCGGGCAGGCGGCGCAGGCCGCCGAACCACGAGGCGAAGGCGACGGCGGTGGCGATCACCGACACGTAGCCGAACCCCGCCACGGCCGATGCGCTCAGCGGCGGGGGAGCGCCCTCCACGACCACGGCGACCGGGAGCAGCAGGAGGCCTCCCGCCAGCAACTGCCAGCAGGTGGTGGCCAGCACGTCGCCCTGCTGAGTCCACCGCTTGGCCAGCACATAACCCAGGGAGGACATGCCCATCGCACCGGCCGAAGCCAGCACGCCGACGGTGTCCACCGGCTGCGCGGAGCTGCCGAGCATCAGGAAGACCCCGGCGAACCCCACCGTCGCGCCGGTGAGATGGGCCGCGCGCGGCCGCTCCGCGACCAGCAACCACGCGAAGAGCGTCATCACCAGCGGCGCGGTCGCCATGACGGTGGAGGCGACGCTGGTGGGCAGGCGCTGGGCGGCGATGTAGACGAGCGTGAAGAACCCGCCCATGTTGAGCACCCCGAGGAGCGCGGAGCGCCACCACCACGCGCCGCGCGGCAGCCGCCGGACGAGGGTCAGGAGGAGGAGGCCGGCCGGCAGGGCGCGTATCGCCCCGCCGTAGAGGGCGTGGTCGGAGGGCAGGAACTCGCGGGTGACGTAGTAGTTCGTACCCCAGGCGACCGGGGCGATGGCGGTGATGAGCACCCACGGCCGGCTGTCTGTCCAGCGACTACCTTCCATGGAAGAGAATATAGCTTCCAAGGAAGGTATGCTGGTGCGGGTGGACAACGAAGAGTCGATGGAGTCGCTGGACCATGTGGCCCGCATCCAGGCCGCCTGGGCGCGAGAGCGCCCGGATCTGGACGTCGCCCCGCAGGGCGTCATCGGCCGGCTGCACCGCATCGGCCTGCTGCTGACGGAGCAGCTGACGGCCGTCTACCGGCGTTACGGGCTGAGCGAGGGCGAGTTCGACGTACTGGCGGCGCTGCGCCGGGCCGGCTCGCCGTACGAGCGCGCACCGGGCGAGCTGGCCGCGTACACGATGGTGACGACGGGCGCGATGACCAAGCGGCTGCACCGCCTGGAGCGCGACGGCCTGGTGACGCGCCGCCGCTCCTCCGCCGACGGCAGGGGTCGGGTGGTCGCTCTCACGGCCGCCGGCCACGACCTGTTCGACCAGGCCTTCACGGACCACATCGCCAACGAGCACCGGCTGCTGGAGCTCCTGACCGCGGAAGAGACCGCGGGCCTGGAGCACCTCCTGGCGGCCTGGCTCGGGCGGCTCGAAGCGCCGCGCGCTGAGGCTCAGGAGGAGTAAGGGTTCTGGCCGCCGGACTGCGGGTGCTGCTGGGGCTGGGCGAACGGGTTGCCGGTGCCCTGCTGGGGCGCGGGCTGCTGGGCGCCCTGTCGCTGGAACTGCTCGGCCTGCTCCTTGGTTATCTGGTTCGAAGCTCCGCAGAAGGTGCACTGCGTGACGTGCTTCGTCGAGACGGGGAACAGCGGGATGAAGAACAGCGTGAACTTCGTGACCCGCTTGACCAGGCTGTGTGCCGCCGGATTGCCGCACATGCCGCACAGGAAATTGATGATGGCGAGCTGGACCGCGGAGGTGCGGGTGCCAAAGATGATCACTGATCGGTCCGTTCCCTAGGCAACAGCTACCTCCCGATTGTGCGCTATCGGAGCCTGGGAATCTCGATCGCCGGGCAACGGTCCATCACCATCTCGAGACCGGCCGCCCGCGTGCGCTCATACGCCGCCTCGTCAATGACGCCGAGCTGGAACCAGACCGCCTGCGCGCCCTTCGCCACCGCCTCGTCGGCGACCGCACCCGCCAGGTCGCTGTTGACGAAGACGTCGACGACGTCCACCGGGAAGGGGATGTCGGCAAGGCTGGCGTACCCCTGCTCGCCATGGACCGTCTCGGCCTTCGGGTGCACCGGCACGATGCGCTTGCCGTAGCGCTGGAGGACGTCTGCCACGCCGTACGCGGCGCGCCGCTGGTTCGAGGACAGGCCGACGACCGCCCAGGTGTCACCGAGCTCGGTGAGAATCTTGCGGACGGTGTCCTGGTCGCTCTGCATGCCGTACCTCCCTGGGGCCCGATGTTTCCAACAATAAGTACGCCCGCCGACGGCGTGCCATTCCCGTCAGCCGGCGGCGTGTGCGATGTCGATGGCGGTCCAGGCCATCCCGGTCGCTCCGTCGAGGACGGCCCGGTCGGCTGTGCCCGTGACGCAGGCCGCGGTGAATTCGGGCTGATGATTGACGGCGGGGCCGCAGTCCAGGCCGAGCATCGGATGGATGGTGGGCACGACGTGCGACACATTCCCCATGTCGGTGGCCGCGCCCGCGACGCTGTTCGGGAGGGTGGGGAAGGACCGCCCGAGTGCCTCGGCGTTGGCCACCCACAGGGCCAGCAGGTCCGCGTCCGGGTGCAGGTCGGCGTAGACGGGGCCGACCGGCGTGATGGACAGTTCGCAGCCGGTGGCCAGGGCGCCGGCTTCGAAACAGCGGTGCACACGGTCGGCCAGCGGCCGCAGCGAGTCGACGGTGTCGGTGCGCACCATCCAGCGGCCCCGGCTGGTGGCGGGAATGATGTTCGCGGCGGTGCCGGCCTCGGTGCTGATGCCGTGGATCCGGTCCGAGGGGCTGGTCTGCTGGCGCAGCAGACCGATGCCCACCTGGGCGAGGGTCATGGCGTCGGCGGCGTTGACGCCGAGTTCGGGATAGGCGCCGGCGTGCGCGGGCTTGCCGCGGTAGGTCACGTCGAACTGGCTGACCGCGAGGCCGGGCATCGCCGCCATCTCGACCGCGGCCGGGTGGACCATCATGGCGGCGCGCAGCCCGTCGAAGGCGCCCTGTTCGAGCATGAGGACCTTGCCGCCGCCGCCTTCCTCGGCCGGGGTGCCCAGTACCCGTACGGTCAGTCCGAGCTCGTCGGCGAGCGGGGCGAGGGCGATCCCGGCGCCGACGGCCGCGGCGGCGATGACGTTGTGGCCGCAGGCGTGGCCGACATCCGGGAGGGCGTCGTACTCCGCACAGATCGCGATGTGCGTCGGCCCGCTGCCGATGGTCGCCTCGACCGCCGTGGGCAGGCCGTAGCAGCCGTGCCGGACGCCGAACCCGGCCGCGCCCAGGGCGTCGGCGACCCAGCGGCTCGCCCGGTGCTCCTCGAAGGCCAGTTCCGGGTGGGCGTGAATGCGATGCGACAGGGCGACCAGCTGGTCGGCGGCCGCGTCGACGTGCCGTCGCGCGGCTTCCTTGGCCGTGGTCATCGGCGTGCCGCCGGGGCGGTGGGGGCGATGTGGACGGCCGCGGGCCGGGTGGCGGCGTCGTAGGCGGCGCGGGCGCCGGTGGCTCCCATGCCGCTGTCGCGGGCGGGTTCGTACAGCCGCTCGGGGCCGCCACCCTGCCACTGGTTGACCCACACGACGCCCGCGGGCAGCCTCGCGGCCGCCGCGATGTGGTCCGGATCGCCGGTGTACACGGTGGCGGCGAGGCCGAAGCGGGAGTCGGCCGCCCGCGCCAGTCCTTCTTCGAAGGTGCGCACGACGGCGACGGGTGCAACCGGGCCGAACGTCTCCTCGGTCATGACCAGCATGGTGTCGTCGACATCGGTGAGCACGGTCGCCGGGTAGAAGTAGCCGGCCCGCCGCGGCACCGCACCGCCCGTGCGGACGGTGGCGCCCTTGTGCACCGCATCGTCGACGTGCCGTCGCACGATGGCGCGCTGCCGCTCGTCCACGAGCGGGCCGAGCACCGTGGCCGGGTCCAGGCCGTCGCCGAGGGTGAAAGTCTCGGCCGCGGCGACCAGCGCCGCTACGAACTCATCCGCGACCTCCTCGTGGACGTAGATCCGCTCCATGGAGGTGCAGATCTGGCCGGTGTTGACGAAGGCTCCAAAGGCGACGGCCCGCGCGGTCGCCACCGGATCGACTCCTGCGTCGATCACCACCGGGTCCTTTCCGCCCAGTTCGAGGACGGAGCGGTGCAGCCGGCCGCCGGTCGCGGCCCCCACCCGCCGGCCGGTGCCCACCGCACCGGTGAAGTGCACGAGCTGTACGTCCTCGTGTTCCGCGAGCGCCGCTCCGGCTCGCCCGTCGCCCAGGACCAGATTCAGCACGCCCGCCGGTATGCCGGCGGCGTCGGCCAGTTCGAAGAGGCGCACGATCGAGACGGGCGAACGCTCGGACGGTTTGACGACGACGGTGTTACCGGCGGCGAGCAGCGGGCCGAGGGCGAGCAGGACCATGGTGACGGGGAAGTTCCACGGTGTGATCACAGCGGTGGCGCCGAGCGGGTGGCGGACGATGTCGGTCCTGGCCTCGTCCGGGCCGGTCACCGTCTCGGTGAACGGATAGGTGAGGGCCTGCGCCGCGGCGGCCTTCAGTCCGGCGACGGCTCCGTCGATGAAAGTGCGGCCGGTCGCCACCGGCTTGCCCATCTCGCGGCATTCCAGCTCAGCCAGCTCGGCGGCCTGTTCGGCGACCGAGTCGGCCCAGGCATTGATGCGGTCCACCCGTTCTGCCACGGGGAGGGCGGTCCACCGGCCCTGTGCCCCGACCGCCGCCGCGACGGCCCGGTCGACATCCTTGGGGGACGCGGCGCCGAAGCGGGCGAACGCCTCCTCGGTGGCGGGATTGACCACGGTGAGGATGTCCCCGTCGACGGGCTCCACCCAGCGGCCGCCGATGAAGTGCTGCAGGCTTTTCATGTTCGCTGCCGTTTCTGTTCCGTACTGAGCGGGTTCAGTCGTCGAGCCGGTCGGCCATCAGCTCGCCGGCCATGATCGTGGCGAGGTTGGTGTTGGCCCGGGTCACCGAGGGGAACACCGAGGCGTCCACGACCCGGAGCCCCTGGACACCCAGCACCCGGCAGGCCGGGTCGACGACCGTCTCCGCGGCGTCGGGTGCGCCCATGCGGCAGGTGCTCGTGCCGTGCTGGGTGTCGACGACCGTGGCCAGGAGGTGGTCGTCGAGGTCACTGTCGTGGGCGAGGGCCTCGAACAGCGGCCGGTTCGCCTCCCGGAGCGGTTCCGCGAGGACCGTGGCGGCATCGGCGCCGCTGCCCAGCTCGACGAGGGCGCGTACGCCCTCTCTCATGGGGGCGCGGTCCCGTTCGTCGGAGAGCATCCGCTGCGCGACGTACGGGTGAACCGAAGGGTCGGTGGACACCAGGGTGAGTTCGCCGCGCGAGTGGGTCCGGTTGAGCCAGACGCCGAAGGCGCCGGCGTGGGTCTCGGTGTCGGCGGCGGCCATCGCCAGCACGTTCTGGTTGAGCGAGGTGAAGAGCAGGTCGTTCGAGTCCGTGCCGGACTCGCTGGACCAGCGGACGCAGACGTTCGTGTGCCGGTCGTGCGGGGTCTTGATCCTCGCCTCCGGGCGCAGCGGCATCGAGAGCTGCGCCATCGGGTGGTCCTGCATGCCGACGCCGACCGGGAGTTGCTGGCGGACGTCGATTCCCAGGGCCCGCAGCTGTGCGGCGGGCCCGATGCCCGAGCGCAGCAGAATGGCCGGCGAGTGGATGACGCCTGCGCTGAGGATGACCTCGTCCGCGTACTCGGTGCGGACCGCCCCGTCGGCCACCACCCGCACACCTACCGCGCGTACTCCGTCGAAGACGACGGTGTCCACCAGGGCATCGCCGCGGATGGTGAGGTCGCTCAGCTCACGGGCGGGTTCGAGGTAGGCGTCGTTCACGCTGACGCGGCGTCCGGTCCGCGAGTTGATGGGGTACGGCGACACCCCGGTGGCGCCGGGAGCATTGACGTCGTCGGCCCACTCGAACCCGGCGGCCAGCGCCGATTCGGCCAGCGCCCGGTCGACGGCTCCCCAAGCGCCTTTGGGCGTCCGGTAGATCGGTGTCGGGCCGCCGCGGCCGTGATAGGGCTGGTCGCCGAAGTCCTCGTCGTCCTCCAGCCTCGCGAAGTACGGCAGCACGTCCCGCCATGCCCATCCGTGGCAACCCAGCCGGGCCCAGTCCTCGAAGTCCTCCACCGGCGGCCGGATCGCGATCTGGCCGTTGATGGACGAGCTGCCGCCCACACCCCGGCCACGCCAGTACGGAATCTGCTGCTGCTTCTCGGTACGCGAGGAGTTCAGTCCGGGCCAGACCAGACCCGTCGCGGCCGCGGGGTCCATCAGCGCGACGACGGGATTCGGTGAGCGCCACACCTCCGGCAGCTGCGCCGAGCGGTAGTCGGGGCCCGCCTCCAGCAGCAGCACCTTCCTGCCGCGGGCGGCGGCGCGGGCGGCGAGGGCCGCACCGGCCGACCCCGCGCCCACCACGATGAGGTCGCGATTACGCTGTGCCATATTCAGGAATCTGGCGGACTTGGTACGTTCAGTCAAGAGTGAACGTTCAGTTTTTTCCGTACAAGCGAGGGTCGATGGCGCAAGCCCGCAACGGCAGCGAAGCCGCTGACCACAGTCGGCTGATCGAGGACTTCGGCCTGCGGATCGGCAGGGCGATGGGATGGCCGCCCATGGCCGGACGCCTGGCAGGCATTCTGATGCTCAGCCAGGACCCGATGACGCTCTCGGAGCTGCAGCAGGCGCTGGGCGCCAGCAAGGGGTCGGTCTCGGAGACGACCCGCCTGCTCATCACCAACGGCACCGTCGACCGTGTGAAGCGGCCGGGGGTGCGCCAAGCCGTCTACGAATGGCGCGGCGACGCCTGGGTCGGCTGTCTCCAGCACCAACTGGACCAGACGCAGCAACTGCTGGAACTCGCGGAAGCCGCACAGGAACAGGGCCGTGACCTGCCGCCCGTGCAGCAGACGCGGCTGCGCGACATGCGGACCTACTACGCGTTCATGGTGGAGCAGATGCGGCGACTGCTCGACGACTACAAGCGGCACCTGCTCGTAGAGTGATCGGATGCAGGAGCAGTACGAGACCGTGGCCCGGGAGGGCGTGCACGAGACCGAGGTGAATCGGTCGCGGTTCATCTGTGCGCTGGCGCCGGTGGCGAGCGACGCCGAGGCGCAGGCGTTCATCGCCCGTATCCGCAAGGAGCACCCGGCCGCGTCGCACAACTGCACCGCGTACGTCATCGGCGCCGACGGCGCGGTCCAGAAGGCCGACGACGACGGGGAGCCGGGCGGGACCGCCGGGCTGCCCATGCTGCAGATGCTGCTGCGGCGGGATGTCCGCAATGTCGTCGCCGTCGTGACGCGCTACTTCGGCGGCACGAAGCTGGGCGCGGGCGGGCTCATCCGGGCGTACGGAGGCGCCGTCGGTGCCGCGCTCGACGCGGTCGGCACCGTCACCCGGCAGCGCTTCCGGCTGCTCACCGTCACCGTCGACCACCAGCGGGCCGGGAAGGTGGAGAACGATCTGCGCGCCACCGGACGGCCGGTGCGCGATGTGCGCTACGGCGCCGAGGTGGACATCGACGTCGCGCTGCCGGAGCCCGAGCTGCCCGCCTTCCGGGCCTGGCTCGCGGACGCGACCGCCGGGACGGCGCGGGTGGAGCTGGGCGGGGAGACGTACGGGAGCGGGTGAGGCGGGGGTTGTGAGCGGCATTGTCAGACCCCGCCGATACAGTCGGGCGTCATGCGCTTCCTGCACACGTCGGACTGGCATCTCGGCCGGTCGTTCCACCGGGTGAACCTGCTCGCCGCACAGCGGCAGTTCATCGACTTCCTGGTGGCCGCGGCCGCCGAGCACGAGGTCGACGCGGTGCTGGTGGCCGGGGATGTGTACGACCGCGCGGTGCCGCCGCTGGCCGCCGTCGAGCTGTACGACGAGGCGCTGCAGCGGCTCGCGGAGCTGGGCGTCCCGGTGGTGATGACGTCGGGGAATCACGACTCGGCGCGGCGGCTGGGCGTCGGCTCGCGGCTGATCGAGCGGGCGGGGATTCATTTGCGTACGGACCCGGCGCGCTGCGGGGAGCCGGTGCTGCTGCGGGATGCGCACGGCGAGGTGGCGCTGTACGGGCTGCCGTATCTGGAGCCGGCGCTGGTGCGGTCGGAGCTCGGCGTCGAGGAGAGCGGGCATGCGGCGGTGCTGACGGCCGCTATGGAGCGGGTGCGGGCCGACCTGGCCGAGCGGGCGGCGGGCACCAGGTCCGTGGTGCTCGCGCACGCGTTCGTCACCGGCGGTGAAGGCTCCGACAGCGAGCGGGACATCACGGTCGGCGGGGTCGCGTCGGTGCCCGCGGGCGTGTTCAACGGCGTCGACTATGTCGCGCTCGGCCATCTGCACGGCTGCCAGACCATCAGCGAGCGGGTGCGCTATTCGGGCTCGCCGCTCGCGTACTCCTTCTCGGAGGCCGCGCACCGCAAGACGGTGTGGCTGGTCGAACTCGACGGTGCGGGTGACATCGAGGCGGAGCGTATCGACTGCCCGGTGCCGCGGGCGCTGGCGCGGCTCCGCGGGCGGCTCGACGACCTGCTCGCCGACCCGGCGCACGAGGCGCATGAGGACGCGTGGGTGGAGGCCGTCATCACCGACCCGGCGCGGCCCGCCGAGCCGATGGCCCGGCTCGCTGCGCGCTTTCCGCATGTGATCAGCCTCGTCTTCGAGCCGGAGCGGCAGGACGAGGACAAGGGCGAGTCGTATGCCGAGCGGCTGCGCGGGCGCAGCGATACGGAGATCGCGGAGGACTTTGTGCGGCACGTACGGGCGGGGGAGGGGGCGAGCGCCGGGGAGCTGGAGGTGCTGTCCGGGGCGTTCGACAGCGTACGGGCGGCCATGACGCGCGAGGAGGCGGTGCGTTGAGGCTGCACCGGCTCGCCGTCCGGGCCTTCGGGCCGTTCGCCGCCGTCCAGGAGATCGACTTCGACGCGCTGTCCGGCGCGGGCATCTTTCTGCTCCACGGTGCCACCGGCGCGGGCAAGACGTCCGTGCTGGATGCCGTCTGCTTCGCGCTGTACGGCGGCGTGCCCGGTGCCCGGCAGGGCGGGGTGCTGCGCAGCGACCATGCCGATGCCGAGACGCCGACCGAGGTGGAGCTGGAGCTGACCGTAGCGGGCCGTCGGCTGCAGCTGACGCGGCGGCCGGCGCAGCCGCGGCCGAAGAAGCGGGGGAGCGGGACGACCGAGGAGAAGGCGGTCAGCCTGCTCGCGGAATGGGACGCGGCAGCGGGCGACAAAGGCGACTGGAAGGGGCTCAGCCGCTCCCACCAGGAGATCGGCGAAGAGATCGGGCAGCTGCTCGGCATGACGCGCGAGCAGTTCTGCCAGGTAGTGCTGCTGCCGCAGGGCGACTTCGCGCGCTTCCTGCGGGCGGACGCGCAGGCGCGGGCGACGCTGCTCGGGCGGCTCTTCGACACGCGGCGCTTCGCCGCGGTGGAGGAGCGGCTGGCGGAGCTGCGGCGGGCGGCGCACGATGACGTGCGCAGTGGGGATGAGCGGCTGCTCGGGCTGGCGCATCGGATCGAGCAGGCGGCGGGGGCGGGCGGCGGTGCCGCGGCCGGGTTGAGCGGGGTCTCCGCGGCCGGGTTGAGCGGCGTCTCCGTCGCCGGGTCGAGCGGTGCCTCCGTGCCCGGGGCCGGCCGGTCGGCGGCGGGGTCCGTACGGGCCGCGGCGCGAGCGGCAGTCCCCGCGCGTTCCGCGGAGGCCCCCCGCCCCGAACTCGCCCCCGGCGACCCGGGACTCGGCGGCGAGCTGCTGCAGTGGGCGGCCCAGGTGCGTACGGGCGCGCGCGAGCGTCGTGACATCGACGGGCTGGCGGCGCGGGCCGCCGAGCAGGCGTATGCCGCCGAGATGGAGCGCCTCGAGGACGTACGGGACATCGCCCGGCTGCAGCTCGCGCATGCCGACGCCCGCCGCCGCGAGGCCGTCCTTGACGACCAGCGGCCCGAGCGGGACCGGGCCGCCGCCCGCCTGGACCGCGCCCGCGCCGCGGATGCCGTCACGCCCGCGCTCGACCTGCGGGCCGCGGCCGATACGGAGCAGCGCGCGGCCGCGGCAGCGGAGCAGCAGGCCCGGGCGCTGCTGCCCGAGAGCATCGCCGCCGAGCCCGCCGACCAGCTCGCCGCCCGCGAGCGGCGGGTCCGGCAGGAGCTCGGCTCGCTGGAGGCGGCCCGCCGCGCGGAGACCCGCAGCGCGGGCCTCGCCGCCGAACTGGACGGCCTGGAGCGCGAGTCGTACGCGGACGAGGAGATCGCGCGCGAGGCCGCGGACTGGCTGGAGCGGTGGGAGACCACCCGGGAGGGCCTGCAGCGTCGCCTCGACGCCGCCCAGGAGGCCGCCACCCGCGCCGAACAGCTCGCCGCCCGCCTCGGCCCCGCCCGCCGCCGCGCGGAGGCCGCGCATCGGCGCGACACGCTGCGCGACCAGGCATCCGATGCCGAGCGGGAATTGCTCGACGCGCGCGAGAACGCGGCGGTCGCACACCAGCGCTGGCTCGACATGCGCGAGGCTCGCCTGCTGTCCATCGCGGCGGAGCTCGCCGCGGGACTGGAGCCGGACGCGGCCTGCCCCGTATGCGGCTCGGCCGAACACCCGGCTCCCGCCCGCCCGCAGGACGACCACGTGGACAAGGACACGGAGGAGCGCGCCCTCGCCACGCACCGCCGCCTGGAGACGCGCCGCGAGGACGCCCAGCAGCACCTGCGCTCGCTCACCGACGCGATCGCCGCCGCGGCGGCGGAGGCCGCGGCCGGCCTCGGGGCGCCGCCGGTGGGCGCTGGAGACGCACGCGTTGATCCCGGAGCCGCGGCTGCCGGCCCCGGAGCTGCGCACGCCGATGGTGTGGTCGTGTCTGCCGACGCCGACGCCGACGCCGACGCCGACGCCGACGCCGGGGCCGTGTCCGCGGCTGCTGGCCGTGTCACCGCGCCCGTGGACACCGACGCGCCCGAACCCGCCACGCCCGAGCCCGCCGCCGCCGAACTCGCCTCCGCCGCCGACCAACTCGCCGCCGACGAATCCGCCGCCCGCGCCACCGCCGCCGACGCCCTCCCCGCCCGCGAAGCGCTCGACTCCGCCGAGGCGGAACACGCGCGCCGTACGACACTCGCTCAAGAAGCCCAGCAGCGCGCCGCCGCCCGCACCTCCCGTCGCGAAGCCCTCCTCGCCGAGCGGGCCACGCTGGAGCGCGAGGTGGCCGACGCTCGCGGTGAAGCCGCCAGCGTCGCCGCCCGGACCACCGAGCTCGACCGGCAGGCGGAGCTGCTGCTGGAGGCGGCCGAGGCGGCGCGGCGACTGGAGGTGTCCGCGCTCCGCCTCAAGGAGGCCGATGCGCGACTCGCCGATGCCGCGTACCGGGCCGGGTTCGACACGCCGATGGCGGCAGCCGACGCGTGGCTCGACGCCGACGGGCGGCGGGCGCTGCAGCAGCGCCTCGACGGGTGGCAGCGCGAGGAGGCCGCGGTGGTCGCGGTGCTCGCCGACGCCCGTACCAGCGACGCCGCGGCCCGCCCGCCCGCGGACGTCCCCGCCGCGCAGGCCGCGGCCGACGCCGCCACCCGGCGGCTGCGCGACGCCTCCGCCGCCGAGCACACGGCCGAGGCGCGCTGCGCCGACCTCGACCGGCTCTCCCAGGCCACCGCTGACGCCGTCCGCGAACTGGCCCCGGTGCGCGCCGAGTACGACCGCATCGCCCGCCTCGCCGGGCTCGCCGCCGGCACCTCCGCGGAGAACGAGCGGAAGATGCGCCTGGAGTCATACGTCCTGGCCGCCCGCCTCGAACAGGTCGCGCACGCCGCATCCGTACGGCTGGCGCGGATGTCCGGCGGCCGCTACACGCTCGTGCACTCCGACGGCCGCGCAAAGGCGAGCGGTCGCTCGCGCAGCGGGCTCGGCCTGCACGTCATCGACGCCTGGACCGGCGCCGAGCGCGACACCGCCACCCTCTCCGGCGGCGAATCCTTCTTCGCCTCCCTCGCCCTGGCCCTCGGCCTGGCCGATGTGGTCACCGAAGAGGCCGGCGGCGTCCGCCTGGACACGCTCTTCATCGACGAGGGCTTCGGCAGCCTCGACGAGCAGACCCTGGACGAGGTCCTCGACGTCCTGGACGGCCTCCGCGAACGCGACCGCACCGTAGGCATCGTCAGCCATGTCCCCGACCTCCGCCGCCGCATCCCCGTACAACTCGAGGTCATCAAGGGCCGGTCCGGCTCCCAGGTCCGCCACCACACGGTCGCCGACGGCTGAGCGGGCAGTGCACGCCGAAGGCGGGGGGCGGGACCGGGCGGAGGAGGTGCGACCCGGCCGCGCACCCCCGCTGGCGGTTCCATCACATAAAACGACCGAAGTGCCGCGGGGATACGGTTCTGCACGTACTTGTCAGCCGGATGACGGGACGGTCGCCGCGGGCAACTCGTAGACGTGCCACTCCTCTTCCTCCTCGCGCTCCACCCCGACCTGCCGGAAACCCGCCCTGACCAGCACCCGCTGCGAGGCGTCATTGCCGGGCACGGTCTTCGCCCGCAGCACCCGCACCCCGGGCTGCCCCATCGCCCAGCCGCACAGCGCACGGGCGGCATCCGTCGCCCAGCCGCTGCCGCGCGCCGACACCGACAGGTCGTAACCGATCTCCACGACCCCGTCCCGGTCCGGTGCCGCGTGGAAGCCCATCCCGCCCAGCGCCACCCCGTCGGCGGTACGGGTGATGGCGTACGAGCCCCAGCCTCGCCGGTACGTGCCCAGCAGCACCGCCTTGGCCATGATCCCGGCCCCGGTCCGCGTCCCCTCCGGCGGCGCCCCGTCGATCCAGACCAGGCCGCCGCTCCCGCCGTCCGCCACCTGCGCGAGCTGGGTGGCTGCCAGCTCGCGCAGGGTGACCCGGCCTGCGGTCAGCACGACCGCGTCCGTCCCGGCGTCGGTCACAGGGACGACAGCTCCGCGACGAGGTCGTCCAGGCCGAGAGAGCCCAGCGACAGCGCCGCCATGTGCCATTGCTTCGCGTCGAAGGCGTCGCCGTGCGCGGTACGGGCGGCGTCCCGGCCCTGCAGCCAGGCGCGTTCGCCCAGCTTGTAGCCGATCGCCTGGCCCGCCATGCCCTGATAGCGGACCAGCTCGCTCGCCACGAAGTCGGCGGGCCGGCCGCTGTGCATGCCGAAGAACTCCTGCGCCAGCGCGGGCGTCCACTCCTCGCCGGGGTGGAAGGGCGAGTCGGCGGGGATGGTCAGCTTCAGGTGCATGCCGATGTCGATGATGACCCGCACGGCACGCATCATCTGCGCGTCCAGATAGCCGAGCCGGGTCTCCGCGGTGGTCAGGAAGCCGAGCTCGTCCATCAGCCGCTCCGCGTACAGCGCCCAGCCCTCGGCATTGGCGGACACCATGCCCACCGTCGTCTGGTAGCGGGAGAGCTGCTCGGCGACATGCGTCCACTGCGCCAGCTGCAGATGGTGCCCCGGCACGCCCTCGTGGTACCAGGTCGACACCAGGTCGTAGACCGCGAAGCGGGTGGCGCCCATCGTCGGCAGCCAAGTCCGGCCGGGACGCGAGAAGTCCAGCGAGGGGCCCGTGTAGTACGGTGCCGCCGCCGAACCGGGCGGCGCGATCCGGGACTCCACCCGCTTGACCCGCTCGGCGAGCTCGAAGTGGGTGCCGTCGAGCTTCTCGATCGCCTCGTCCATCAGCGACTGCAGCCACTCGCGCGTCTCCTCGACGCCCTCGACCGCCTGGCCGTGGTCCTCCAGCCAGGCCAGCGCCTCCCAGGGCGTCTTGGCGCCGGGCAGCACCTTCTCCGCCTCGGTCTTCATCTCGGCGAGCAGCCGGTGGTACTCCGACCAGCCGTACGCGTACGCCTCGTCCAGGTCGAGGTCGGTGCCGTTCCAGTAGCGCGAGAAGCGGGCGTAGCGCTCGCGGCCGACGACGTCCGCGGCGCCCTCGATGGCGGGCGCGTACACATCCCGCAGCCAGTCGCGCAGCTCCAGCACCGCGTCGGTCGCCGCCCGTGCCGACGAGGTCAGCTCGTCCCGGAGGCCTTCGGGGTCCTCGGACACCAGCTGCACGAACCAGCTCTGTCCAGAGTTGTCCCCCGCCCACTCGCCGAACTGCTCCACCATCGCGGTCACCTGCGCCGGCCCACCCGGCAGCTTGCGCTCAAGGCCGAGCGCGAGCGACTCGCGGTAGCCCGCCAGCGAGGCGGGCACCGCGCGCAGCCGGGCCGCGATGTCGGACCAGTGCTGCTCGGTCTCCGTCGGCATCAGCGTGAAGGCCTGGCGGACCGAGTGCGCGGGCGAGTTGAGGTTGCTGACGGAGCGCAGGCCCTCGCCGGCCTCGTGCACCGCGAGCTCCGCCGTCAGCCGCTCACGCAGCAGCCGAGCGCAGCGCCGCTCGGCGTCCGCGTCGCCGCCCGGCCGGGCCTCCGCCGCGTCCAGCTTGCGCAGGGTGGCGCGGGACAGCTCGGCGAGGGTCTCCTGCCCGGCGGGGGAGAAGTCGGGGAGCTTCGTCTCGCTCCCGGGGACGCCGAGGTAGGTGCCGGTGATCGGGTCGAGGGCGACGAGCTCGTCGACGTAGGCGTCGGCGACTTCGCGGGGCAGCGGGTGCGCGTTCGTGTCGGACATGCGGCCCATCCTCGTACACCCGCAGGTGGTGCGTCACGCGGGTTCGTACGGAAGCAGCGGCCCGCACTCCCACTGCTGGAAGATCAGCCGGGTCTCGACGCGCGCCACCTCGGGCCGCGACGTGAACTCGTCCAGTACGAGCCGCTGCAGATCGGCCGTGTCCGCCACCGCCACATGCACCAGATAGTCGTCGGGCCCGGTCAGATGGAACAGCGCCCGCGACTCGGCGAGCCCCCGCACCCGCTCCACGAAGGGCCCGATCAGCTCCCGCCGGTGCGGCCGCACCTGCACGGACAGCAGCGCCTCCAGGCCGCGGCCGAGCTTCGCCGGGTCGACCTGCAGCCGGTGCCCGACGATCACGCCCGCCCGGCGCAGCCGCGCCACCCGGTCGAGGCAGGTGGAGGGGGCGATGCCCGCGGCGGCGGCGAGGTCGCGGTTCGTCATCCGGGCGTCGTTCTGCAGCAGCCGCAGAATCTCCAGGTCGACCGGATCCAGAGGGGGTGAATCGGGCATTCGCCGAACGTAGCACGGGGACCGACCCACCACGACCGGCAGTCATTCAGCATGATCTCCATGGAGACCCCATCGCGCACCTCCCGCTCCCTGGCCACCGAGGCCGTGCACGCCGGCCGCGAAGACCTCGCCGCCCTCGGTGTGCACGCCGCGCCCCTCGACCTGTCGACGACCTACCCCTCGTCCGACTCGCGGGCGGAGGCGGCCCGCCTCGACGAGTTCGCGGCCACCGGCGCCCAGCTGGAAGGGCCGCCGGTCTACGCGCGCCTCGACAACCCCACCGTCGCCCGCTTCGAGACCGCCCTCGCCAAGCTGGAGGGCGCCGAGTCCGCGGTCGCCTTCGCCAGCGGCATGGCGGCGCTGAGCGCGGTGCTGCTGGTACGGGCCGGGGCCGGCCTCAAGCACGTCGTCGCCGTCCGCCCGCTCTACGGCTGCAGCGACCACCTCCTCGACACGGGGCTGCTGGGCACCGAGGTCACCTGGACCGACCCGGCGGGCGTCGCCGACGCCATCCGCCCGGACACCGGCCTGGTGATGGTGGAGACCCCGGCGAATCCGACCCTCGCCGAGGTGGACATCCGGGCGATCGCCCACTCCTGCGGCGAGGTCCCGCTCCTCGTCGACAACACCTTCGCCACGCCCGTGCTGCAGCGCCCCACGGGGGTGGGTGCTCGGCTGGTGCTGCACAGTGCCACCAAATATCTGGGCGGGCATGGCGATGTCATGGGC
Organism: Streptomyces boninensis; assembly: GCF_048572725.1. Taxonomy (NCBI): domain Bacteria; kingdom Bacillati; phylum Actinomycetota; class Actinomycetes; order Kitasatosporales; family Streptomycetaceae; genus Streptomyces; species Streptomyces boninensis. Next base: position 733,352 of record NZ_CP183837.1, on the reverse strand, counting down.
GGCGTGGTCGCCTGTGACGAGGCGTTCGCGCGCCGGCTGCGGCAGGTGCGCTTCGCCACCGGCGGGGTGCTGCATCCGCTCGCCGGCTATCTGCTGCTGCGCGGCCTGGCCACGCTGCCCGTACGGGTGAAGGCGCAGTCGGCGACGGCCGCGGAGCTGTTCCGGCGGCTGCGGGAGGACCCCCGTATCACCAAGGTCCACTACCCGAAGATCGGCGGCGCGATGATCGCCTTCGAGGTCGCGGGCGACCCGCACGAGGTGATCGCCGGGGTCGAGCTGATCACCCCGGCGGTCAGCCTCGGCAGCGTGGACACGCTCATCCAGCACCCGGGCTCGATCAGCCACCGCGTCATCGGCGCCGACGGCCGGCGCAGCGGCGGCATCAGCGACAAGCTGCTGCGGATGTCCGTCGGGCTGGAGGACGCCGACGACCTGTGGGCGGATCTGGACGCGGCGCTCAGCTCGGCCGTACGGGCTCCGGCTGAAGCCGCGCGGTGATCACGAGGGTGCCGTCCTCGACCTGGTAGTCGAGCGGCAGGCCGAGGCCGCGCATCGCGGCGACCATGCCGGTGTTGGACGACTGGGTGATCGCGTACGCGCTGGCGTATCCGGCCTCGGCGGCCAGGTCGAGGAGCCGGCGCAGCAGCTCGGCGCCGATGCCGCGGCGCTGCCAGGCGTCCTCGACCAGCACCGCCACCTCCGCCTCGTCGCCGTCCCACAGCAGGTGCCCGAGGGCGACGAGGCGCCCGGAGGCGGACTCCACCGCGAGGGTGCGGCCGAAGCGGGGGCTGAGCAGGTGGTTCAGGTAGCGGTCGGCGTCGCCGACCGGGCCGTGGTAGCGCAGCGCGAGGGTGTCGGTGGAGCAGCGCTCGTGCATGGCCCGCGCGGCTTCCACGTCGGCGGGCTCCGCGCGGCGTACGGACACGTCGCTGCCGGTCCGCAGCGTGGCCGTGGCCCGCGATCCGGGCGTGCGCGGCCCGAGCCGGGTGTCGAGCTCGACCAGTGCCCGCGCCCGCGCGAACTCGGTCGGGGTGAACGGCAGATACGGCCGCTCGATGGCCAGCTGCCCGCCCGACGGGTCGCGCAGCCGGATCACCGTGCCCTCCAGCACCCCCTCCTCGGGCACCTCCGCGGCGGCCGGGCGCCCGGCGGGGGAGAGGGCGGGCACGGAGTGGATGGTGCACCGGCCGAGCAGCCGGCGCAGGGCCAGCGGCAGCTCGGACGGGTCCATGGCGGTACGGGTCGCGAGCCCCAGCACCCGCGTCGGGGCGTCGACCAGGTCGTGCGGGTCGGCCCGCTCCAGCCAGGTGTCGCGGCCCCCGGCCCCGGCGACGGCCTCCTTGATCGCGTCCGCTTCCACGGCCGCCGGGGCCCGCAGCAGAAACTCGTCGACCGTCCCGTCACCCAGCGGATGCGTCTGCAGCGTGAGAATGTCCGCGCCGTCCCTGGCCAGCGCCGTGCACACGGCCGCCAGGGTCCCCGGCTCGTCGCGCACCGTGGTCCGCATCCGCCACAGCGCCGTCTCGCCGCCGGAGGCCGCGACCGCCGCCGCGGCCGGATCAGGGGGCGCATGGGTCCGGCGGCGTGCCCACCATGTGTGGAACGCGACCGTGACGAGCAGCGCGACCGCGGACACGACCAGCATCGGCGGGCCCTCCGGACCCTTCAGTACGGTCTTGGCGACGCTGTCCGCCACCACCACGGCGGTGAACAGCGCCGCCAGCTCGACCACGTCGCGGCGCCAGGTGTGCTGAGTCTTCTTCTTCATCATGGTCACAGCCTCCGTGAACGTTGTTGCGTGATCACGAATGCCCTGTGACCGGTGCGTAAAGAGTGGCTATTGTCCGACCCGTCCCGGCTGCAGCACCTTGGTGAACAGCACCGCGCCGCCCCGCTCGCGCAGCCGGACGGTCATCTCGCCGCTGTGCCCGTCGATGTCCACCTGGCCGTAGTACTGGCCGCCGGCCGACGGCGGCACGTTCGCGGACGTGGGCGCCTTCACGAACGGCTGCGTCGCGCCGAAGGTGCCGTCCAGCTTCAGCGCCGGGAAGCCGCCCGCGTTCAGCGGCCCCGAAACGAACTCCCAGAAGGGCTCGAAGTCGGTGAACGCCGCCTTCGACGGGTCGTAGTACTGCGCCGACGTGTAGTGCACATCCGCGGTGAACCACACCGTGCCGGTGATCCGCTCGTGCTTGATGTGCCGCAGCAGATCCGCGATCTGCAGCTCGCGCCCGAGCGGCAGCCCACCCTCGCCCTGCGCGATCGCCTCGAAGCGGGTGGTGCCGTCGGGGACGACCAGGCCGAGCGGCATGTCGGAGGCGATCACCTTCCACACCGCCCGGGACCGCGACAGCTCCTTCTTCAGCCAGGCGAGCTGCTCGGCGCCGAGGATGCCGGTGGGGTCGTCCGCCTGATTGTCGGCGGAGTTCTGGTTGCGGTACGTACGCATGTCGAGGACGAAGACGTCCAGCAGCGGGCCGCGCCTGATCACCCGCTGCACCTTGCCGCTCGCGTCCGGGTGCAGCGACGAGACCGGGAAGTACTCCGCGAACGCCCGCTTCGCCCGGGCGGCCAGCACGCTCGCGTCCTTCTCCGTGTAGCGGGCGTCATCGATGATCTGGCCGGGGAACCAGTTGTTGCGCACCTCGTGGTCGTCCCACTGGTTGATCCACGGCACCTGGGCGTTGAAGCGGCGCAGGTTCTCGTCTAGGAGGTTGTAGCGGAAGTTGCCGCGGAAGTCGTCCAGTGTCTGCGCGACGTGCGACTTCTCCTCGGTGGTGACGTTGTGCCACACGCTGCCGTCCGGCAGCGTCACCGACGGCAGGATCGGGTTGTCGGCGTAGATGTTGTCGCCACTGCAGAGGAAGAAGTCCGGGTCGAGGCCGCCCATCTCGTCGAAGATGGTGTAGCCGCCGCGGTCGGGGTTGATGCCCCAGCCCTGCCCGGCGAGGTCCGCGGACCAGGTGAAGCGGATGCCGTCGCGGCGGGACGCCGGGGCCGTACGGAACGTGCCCGTCACCGGCTCGCCCTTGCGCCGCGGGTCATCGGGGTCGGCGAGGGTGACGCGGTAGTGCACCTGGGTGCCGGGCGGCAGGCCGCGCAACTGGGTGCGCCCGGTGAAGTCGGTGTCGGGGCCGACGACGGGCCCGCGCCAGCGGCGGGCGTTCTTGAACGACTCGGTGGCCGAGGTCTCCACGAGCATCCGCGCGGGCCGGTCGGAGCGCACCCACACCAGCCCGGAGCCGGCCCGGACGTCGCCCACCTGCACGCCCCACTTCGCCGCGGGGCGGCCGGACAGCGCCTGCGCCGGGGCCGCGGCAATGGCGCCGCCGGGCAGCGCCAGCGCCGCGGACGCGGCCGCGCCCCCGCGCAGCAGGGATCGTCTGCTGGGCCTGCGGCCTGCCTGGTCGTTGCTGTTCAAGCTCCTGCACCTCATCTTCTCTGGCGACGGCGGCTCACATGGTGTCCCCGCGTCCGCGACAGGGCAGTGCCGTGGACGCGAACGACAAGTGAACAACTCCCGCAACTCCAGGGGAAGTACGGCGCGTGGGAATCAACCGTTCCGCCCTGCGAAGCCACTCGCGGCGCGCAACCGTTCGACCCCGTGTGCGATCTCGGACGGCGCCAGATGGGCGTATCCGAGCACCAGCCGCACCCGCGGATCGCCCGCGGGCACGGTCCCGTACGACGAAAGCCCGAGCACCTCGACGCCCGCCCGCAGCGCCCGCGCGGTGAAGTCGCGCTCCGGCCCGTACCCCTCGGGGAGCGTCACGATGACGTGCAGCCCGGCCGCGATGCCGGAGACCTCGGCGCCGGGGAAGTGCTCGGCGAGGGCGGCGACGAGGGTGTCCCTGCGGGTCTTGTACTCGCGGCGGGTGCGGCGCAGGTGCCGGTCGTACTCGCCGCGCTCGACGAGGTCGGCGAAGACCGCCTGGTCGAGGACGGAGTTGCCGAGGTCGAGGCGGAACTTGCGCTCCGTCAGCTCGGCGGCCAGCCACGACGGCGCCACCATCCAGCCGAGCCGCAGCCCGGGGGCGAGGGACTTGCTCACCGAGCCCGTATAGAGCACCCGCTCGGGGTCCAGGCCCTGCAGCGCGCCGACCGGCTCGCGGTCGTAGCGGAACTCGCCGTCGTAGTCGTCCTCGACGATCAGGTGGTCGCCCGCGTGCAGCCAGTCCAGCAGCCCGGCCCGCCGCTGCGGCGAGTACGCAATCCCGGACGGGAACTGATGCGACGGCGTCAGCACCGCGAGCCGGGCGCCGCTGCGGCGCAGGGCCCGCAGGTCGAGCCCGTCGGCGTCCATGGCGACGCCCGCCGGCTCGATGCCGGTCGCGGCGAACTGCAGCCCGTGCGGCGGGCTGCCCGGATCCTCCAGCGCGACCGCGCGGTGCCCGCGCGCGTGCAGCACCATCCCGCACAGGGTCAGCGCCTGGGAGACTCCCGAGCACACGATCAGCCGGTCCGGGTCGGCGACCACGCCGCGGCGGCGGACCAGGAGGGCGGCGAGGGCGTTACGGAGCCGGGGCAGGCCGCGCGGGTCCGGGTAGCCGAGGCGGCCGTGGGGGAGGGCGGACATGACGCGGCGGTAGGCGGCGTTCCAGGCGGCGCGGGGGAAGAGGGACAGGTCAGGGGTGCCGGGCCGGAAGCTCAGCGAGGGCGTCGCGAGCGGCAGCCGCCCGCCGCCGGGGCGCTGCGGGTCGGCCCGCCACCCCTCGGCCTGCGGGCCACCGCGCTCCGCGCCCTGCGCACCCACCGGCGTGACCCAGGTCCCCGAGCCCCGCCCCGCCCGCAGATACCCCTCCGCCACCAGCTGCTCGTACGTGTCCGTCACCAGCCCGCGCGACACCCCGAGGTCCGCCGCCAGCTCGCGGCTGGCCGGCAGCCGCGTGCCCGGCGCCAGCCGCCCCGAGCGCACCGCCTCCCGCAGCGCCGCCTGCAGCGTGCGCCCCCGGCGCCTCGCGGGCGCGGACGCGGCGGGCAGCAGCAGCTCCCAGGCCGCGGTCCAAGCGGGCTCGTCCGGCGCCGGATTGGTCCCCGATTCCGTCATGGAAGTGGACCTTAATAGCGGACCGCAGGTCTCCGTAGCGTCGTTCTCATGATGAAACCGCACACCCAGGGCGCCCTGCTCGCCGGCCTCGCCTGCTTCCTCGTCGGCGGGTCCTTCACGGTCAACTCCGTGCTCGGCGACTACCCGTACGCCACCGGGCAGGCGCTGCGCTACGGCGGCGCCGCCCTGCTGCTGCTCCCGCTCCTCGGCCGCGGCGGCCTGGCCCCGCTGCGGCGGCTGGCCCTCCGGCAGTGGCTGCGCCTCGCGCTGCTCGCCGCGGTCGGCATGGCGGGCTTCAACTTCGCGGTCCTCGCCGCCGAGCGGACCGCGGAGCCCGCCGTGCCCGGGGTCTTCGTGGGCTGCGCCCCGGTGCTCGTCGCCGTACTCGGCCCGCTCCTCGCCGGCCGCCGCCCCACCCGGGCGGTGCTCGCCGGCGCCGTCCTCGTCGCCCTGGGCGCGCTCGTCGTCCAGGGCATGGGGCGTACGGACCTGGCGGGCGTGATCTACTCCGTCCTCGCGCTCCTCGGCGAGACCGGCTTCGCCCTGATCGCCGTGCCGCTGGTCGCCCCGCTCGGCCCCAAGCTGCTGTCATCCGCCGCCTGCGGCCTCGCCGCGCTGGAGTCCATGGCCGCGGGCCTCGTCCACGGCGGCACCGGCGTGCTGCAGCTCCCCGACGCAGGCGAGGCCCTGGCCCTCGGCTGGCAGACGGTCGTGGTCACCGTGATCGGCTTCGTCTGCTGGTACTCCGGCATCCAGCGCATCGGCGCCGAGCGTGCCACCCTCTTCTCCGGCCTGATCCCCGTCTCCGCGGCCCTCACCGCCCCCCTCGTCGGCACCGGCGGCTACGGCCTCCCGCAGGCCGCGGGCAGCCTCCTGGTCGGCGTCGGCGTGGCCATCGGCTCAGGCATAGTCGCTGGACAACGCCGCACCTCATCGGCTGTGATGGCGACGTGCCCACAGACGCGACCGACACCGCAGCCGACGCCGCCGCCTTCGAGGAGCACCGCCCGCTCCTGACCCAGGTGGCCTACCGGATGCTGGGTCGCATCGCCGACGCCGAGGACGTCGTCCAGGACGCCTGGCTGCGCTGGTCGGCCGCCGACCGCACCGAGGTCCGCGAGCCGCGGGCGTTTCTCGTACGGATCACCACCCGGCTCGCCATCGACCGGCTGCGCCAGGTGCAGTCCCGCCGCGAGGCATACGTCGGCCCGTGGCTGCCCGAGCCGCTCGCCACCGACCTCGGCGGCGAGGTGCCCGACACGGCGGAGCAGGCCGTCCTCGCCGACTCCGTGAGCCTCGCCGTCCTGGTGGTGCTGGAGTCGCTGTCCCCCCTCGAACGGGCCGTCTTCGTGCTGCGCGAGGCCTTCGGCTATCCGTACGCCGACATCGCCGCCATGCTGGAGCGCTCCGAGGCGGCCGTCCGCCAGCTCTCCGGCCGCGCCCGCAAGCACGTCGACGAGCGCAAGCCGCGCTACGACGTCGATCCGGCCGCCCGCCGCGACATCACCGAGCGCTTCATCGAGGCCGCCACCGGCGGTGACATGCAGGGCCTGATGGCGCTGCTCGCCCCGGACGTCACCCTCGTCGGCGACAGCGGCGGCAAGTCCAAGGCGCCGCTGCGCGAGCTGGTCACCGCCGACAAGGTCGGCCGCTTCATCCTCGCCGTGGCGCAGAGCAGCATGGACGACATGCCGGACCTCCGCCTTGAGGTACGCGAGGTGAACGGCGCCACGTCCCTGGTCGCCTACAACGGCGACAAGATCGACTCCGTCGCGACCGTGGACGTCGCGGACGGCCTCATCCAGCGCATCTACATCCAGCGCAACCCCGACAAGCTCGCCGGCGTGACCCGCTAAACCCCTCCGCGTTTCCCCAGCTCACACCCCCTGCCCGGGCATTGGTCTTGACCAAGTCCCGGCCCCGTCCTAGGGTCGCAGTGAAACTGCAACAACCTTTCTTAAAGACCTCTGATTAAGACGCACTTAAGACGCACGCGGAGGACAGGGTGGGGACGACGAGTCCGGCTGCGGTGCCCGAGCCGAAGTACTGGCACCTGAAGAGTGTGCTGAGCGACGCGCTGGAGAGCGAGTTCACGGTCGGCGAGATCCTGCCGAACGAGCGCGACCTCGCCGCCCGCTTCGGCGTCGCCCGCGCCACCCTCCGGCAGGCGCTCGACCAGCTGGAGCTCGAGGGCCGGCTGCAGCGCCGCCGCGGCGTCGGCACCACGGTCGCCCCGCCCCGCGTAGGTGTCGCGGTCGGCGACGCCGAGCCGCGCTGGCCCGGGCCCGGCGACGAGGCCTGGGAGCCGGTCAGCAGCATCGAGCAGGCGCCGCCCACCGCCGTGTCCCGGCTGCTGGGCACGGACCCGGGCGCGCCGGTGCACGTCGTCCGCCGCGTCCGCAGCCGCCACGGCCAGCCGGTCGCCGCCGAGCTGGTCTACGTGCCCGCCGCCTCCGTCCCCGGCCTTACCCGCATAGACGCCGAGGGCCCCGCCCTGGCCCGCGCCGTGCTGCGCGAGCTGCAGCGCCTGGAGCTGCAGGGCCAGGAGCGCACAGTCGAGCTGGGCTCGGCCACGGCCGATGACGCCAAGGAGCTGGACCGGCTGCCGGGCGCCCCGGTGCTGGTGGTCACCGCACGCTACTCGGCCGCGGACGCCACCGCGGCGGTCGCCGTGGCCACGTACCGCGCCGACACCTGCCGCCTCACCTTCGGCGACGACGGCGGGCTGCTGGCGGGCTGACTGCCTGGCTACTCCGTCGGCTGCTCCTCGATCAGCCCGAACTCCGTCAGCAGCGCGCCCACTTCGGTCGCGTCGAGCCGGTGCAGCAGCCGTTCCCGTACGAACCCGGGTCCCGGCAGCCGCAGCTCGGCGCCGTCCCGGAGATGGCTGACAGCCGCGAGCAGCTTGCGCACGTCGTAGGTGGAGTTGAAGACCTCGGGCACGCCGCGCTCCACGCCCGTGAGCCGGTACGCCGCCTCCATGCCGGTGCGCACCGAGTACTCGGTGGTGAAGATCGTGTCCCGGGTGGTCTCGGCGAACTGGCCGATGAACGCGAAGTTCACCGCCCCCTCCGGCACCACATCCGGCCGGTCGCCCGCCCGGCGCGGCGCGAAGAACGCGGTCACGTACGGCATCATCACCGGCACGCACCGGGCGGCGTTCGCGGCCAGCACCTGGATCTCGTCTTCCGGTACGCCGAGGTGGTAGAGCCACTCCTGCGTGATCTCCTCGCCGGTGCACTCCTGCATCGGCTTGCGCACATAGTCGCCCGGCCGGTCGACGAACAGCGAGTACACCCACACCACGATCTGGTCCGGCGGCTGCTGCTTGAAGTGCGGCTGCCGGTTGACCGTCCAGCTCAGCAGCCAGCTGGAGTCGCGGGCGGTGACGATGCCGCCCGTGACGACCTTGCCGCCGAACGGGTCGCGCTTGCAGATCTTCTGGATGTAGGCGGGGATGCGCGCGTCCAGGGTGGTGACGGTCGCCGACTCCCACTTGCTCTCGGCGATGTTGCCGCAGAAGACTTCGGGGCGGCCGAAGGCGTCGTCCTTGGCCGCGATCCGGCGCCAGAGGTCCCAGGCGGGCGCCGGGCCCTCGTTCAGGCGGGCCGGGGTGTGCTGGTCGCCGTTGTCGGAGTTCTCGGTGAGTGAGCCGATGGTGGTGAGGAGCAGGTCGTCCTCGCCGAGATCGACGCCGCCTTCCTCGCCGTCCGCGATCCAGCGGATGCGGGTCGCCTGCTTGCGGCTGTCTGCAATGGCGAAGTCGATGTCGGTGACCTCGACGCCGAAGCGGAAGGTCACGCCCTGGTCCATCAGCCAGCGGGTGAGCGGCAGCACCATCGACTCGTACTGGTTGTACTTGGTGAACTTCAGCGCGGACAGGTCCGGCAGCCCGCCGACGTGGTGGATGAATCGATGCAGGTAGAGCTTCATCTCCAGGGCGCTGTGCCACTCCTCGAAGGCGAACATGGTGCGCCAGTACAGCCAGAAGTTGCTGCCGAGGAAGTCCTGCCCGACGACCTCGTTGATCCGCTTGCCCTCCATCTCCTCCCGGGTGGCCATGAAGAGCTTCGTGATGTCCTTCTGCGCCCGGTCGCTGAGCGCGAAGCGGCCGTCGGTGCCCGCGTCCTGGCCGCGGCGCTCGGTGACGCGCTGCAGCGACCGGTTGGGGTCGTCTTTGTTGAGCCAGTAGAACTCGTCCAGCACGGAGGCCCCGTCGACCTCCAGGGATGGCACCGAGCGGAAGAGATCCCACAGGCACTCCATGTGGTCCTCGAGCTCCCGCCCGCCGCGGATCACAAAGCCCTTCTTCGGCTCCTTGATCCCGTCCAGCGCACCGCCCGCCAGCTTCAGCCGCTCCAGGACGGTGATCCGGTCCCCGGGCACCTGCGCGTCCCGTACGAGAAAGGCGGCCCCGGCGAGGGAGGCGAGCCCGGCGCCCACGAACCATGCGCTCTTGCGGTCGGCGCCCGCCGGCTTGCGCGGCCGGGCGAAGGCCTCGTAATTGCCGCTGCTGTAGTACATCCCCCCATTCACTCCCGCCCGGCGCCCGCGGCGCATACGCCGGGCGCCGAATGGATGACCGCGGCCGCTAGCCTTGGCTGCCATGAACCTGGAGAAGATCAACGACGTGCCGGTGATGGTCTACGACGCGGACGGGGCGACGATCAGCGCCGTGCCCGACGCGCTCGACCTGATCGGGGACGCCGGCTATCAGGGCGCCCGCTGGGCGGCCGTGCCCGCGGAGCGCTTCGGCGAGGACTTCTTCCAGCTGCGGACCCGTATTGCCGGTGAGATCGTGCAGAAGTTCGTCCAGTACGGGATGGGGCTCGCGATCGTCGGCGACATCTCCCGGCACGTCGAGGCGAGCGACGCGCTGCGGGACTTCGTCCGGGAGTGCAACCGCGGTCGGCAGACGTGGTTCGTGGCGGACCTGGCCGAGCTGGGGGAGAAGCTCGGCTAACGCCGCGCCGTCACCGTGGACTCGACCGCGAACAGCTCCTCCTCGACATGGTCGAGGGCCAGCCGCAGCGCGCCCGTCGCGATCGCCGCCTCGCCCAGCAGCGAGAGCGTCACCTGCGGCGGGCGCAGGCAGTAGCGGGCCAACTCGGTGCGCAGCGGGTCGAGCACGTCGTCCAGGCCCGCCGCCCAGCCGCCGACGATCACCCGCTGCGGGTCCAGCGCCAGCACCAGCGCCGCCACGTCGTGGACCAGGCGCTGGATGAAGCGCTCCACCGCGTCCCGTGCCTGCTTGTCGCCGCTCCGGGCCTGCGCGAACACCCGCGCCACCGCCGCCTCGTCGAGCTTGTGCAGCGGCTCGCCGGTGGTCGACAGCAGCTTCTCGGGCAGCGCCTCCCGCCCCAGCAGGTGCAGCGCCCCGATCTCCCCGGCGGCGCCGCCGAAGCCGCGGTGCAGCCGCCCGCCGATCAGCGCCCCGGCGCCCGGACTGAGCCCGGCGAGTACGAAGACGGCGTCGGCGCAGTCGCGGGCCGCGCCCTTCCAGTGCTCGGCGACGGCGGCCGCGTTGGCGTCGTTCTCCACCAGCACCGGGCAGCGGAAGGAGCGGCGCAGCCGGTCGCCGAGCGGGAGCCCGGTCCAGCCGGGCAGCGCGGTGCCGAGTCGTACCGTCCCGTCCGCCTCGATGATGCCGGGGCTGCCGACGCCGACCGCCCGCAGCGCGTCCCGGGCCACGCCCGTACGCCGCAGCACCTCGCCGACGACGACGCGGGTGCGCTCCAGGCGCTCCTCGGCCGGCGCCTCCTCGTCGACCTCGCGGGCCGCGGAGCCGACCATCTGCCCTTCGAGGTCGGAGAGGAGCGCGGCGACCCGGTGCGGGCCGATCTCGATGCCGAGCAGATATCCCGACTCGGCGCGGAAGCGGAATCTGCGGGCCGGGCGCCCCTGCTTCCGCTCCGACTCCGGGTCCGCCGCCGCAGGGCCGACCAGGCCCGACTCGACGAGCCCTTCGAGCACGCCCTCCAGGGTGGGCCGGGAAAGGCCAGTGGCGCGGACGAGTTCGGTCAGCGTGGCCGCGTCCACCCCGCGCAGCGCATGCAGCACCACCGCGGAGTTAATGCGCCGCAGCAGGGACGGATCGCCACCCGTGAGCTGCGCCAACGCCCGCCTCCCTCACCTTCGGTCGTATACGAGGCGGATCGTAACCGCTATTCGGCAGACCCGGGAGCGACGAACCCGGACTCGTACGCCGCGATCACCGCCTGCGTGCGGTCCCGCGCGCCGAGCTTCGCCAGCACGGCGCTCACGTGCGTCTTCACCGTCTCGGTGCCGAGGTGCAGGCGCGCGGCGATCTCCGCGTTGGCGAGGCCGCGGGCGATCAGCCGCAGCACCTCGCCTTCGCGGTCGGTGAGTGCGGCCCTGCCGAAGTCCTGCCGCGCCTGCTCGTTGCCGTGCGCGGCGGCGAGGGTGCGCAGGGCGGCCGGGAACAGCAGCGACTCGCCCTCGGCGACCAGCCGCACCGCGTGCACGATCTCCGCCGGCCTGGCCCGCTTCAGCAGAAACCCGTCGGCCCCGGCGCGCAGCGCCCCGTAGACGTAGTCGTCCTCCTCGAAGGTCGTCACCACCAGGATCTTCGGCGGATCCGGAACGGTCCTGAGCACCGCCCGCGTCGCCTCGATCCCGTCCATCAGCGGCATCCGCACATCCATCGCGACGACATCGGGCCGCAGCTGCCGTACGAGCGGAATCACCGCCGCGCCGTCCGCCGCCTCGCCGATGACCTCGATGTCCGGCTGTGCCTCAAGGATCGCCCGCAGACCGGCGCGCACGAGCGCGTCGTCGTCGACGAGCAGGACGGTGATCGGCACGCCGTCACTGTATCGGCAGCGCCACCTTCACCCGCCATTCGCCCTCGTACGGCCCGGACTCCGACTCGCCGCCGAGCAGCTCGGCGCGCTCCCGGATGCCGCGCAGGCCGGAGCCGCGCTCGGCGCTGCCGGCGGCTTCGGCGGGCAGCTTGTTGCGCACCTCCAGCTCCAGGCGGCCGTCCGCGGATATGCGGACCGACGACGGTACGGGTCCTGCGTGCCGCAGCACGTTGGTGAGGCACTCCTGCAGCATCCGGTATCCCTCGCGGGAGATCGGTCCCGGCACGACAGCCAGGTCGCCGGATATCTCCGTACGCACCTCCGCGCCCGCCCCGCGCGCGGACGCTACGAGCCGCTCGGCGTCGGTGAGCGTCGGCCGGGCCGAGGCCGGTGTGGCGTCCTCGCGCAGCACCTTCAGCACCCGGTCGAGGTCATTGAGCGCCTCCCGCCCGGTGTCCTCGATCGCCGCGAGGGCCTTCTCCGTGAACTCCGGCGACCCGGCGGTGCGCGCCGCCCCCGCCTGCACGACGGCGACGGTCAGCGCATGCCCGATCGTGTCGTGCAGCTCGCGGGCGAGCCGATTGTGCTCGAGGAGCCGCTCCGTACGGTCCTCCAGCTCCGCCAGCCGCTCGGCGCGGGAGGGGCCGAGGAGCTTGGGCGCCAGGGCGGCCATCGCGGCGCCGGTGGACCAGACGAGCCCGTACACGAGAAGCGCCGCCACGGGCGCGAGCAGCCGATACCACCACTGCCAGTGCTCATTGAAGCCCAGGGGCTCGGCCGTCAGCCCGTCCCACACGGACGGCACGAGCATCCCGAGCACGCCCGCGGCGCCATTGAAGGTCACCATCACGGCGGTGAAGCCCAGCACCAGCCGCACCACCAGCCAGATGAAGAGCCGCCCCCGGTCGCTCCAGGACGCGGACGGAGTCCTGGCGACCCCCGGGTGTGGCTTGCTGCCGGGATAGAGCAGCAACTGGGCCTGCAGCGTCTCCACCACGCGCATATGCGGGATGGCGGCGGCGACGGCCAGCAACGGGATGGGTGTGACGACCATGAGCGCGAGGGTGGACAGGTATGGGCGGCCGTCCATGCCGTCGAGCTCGGGGCCGGTCACCAGCGACACGATCACGGGGAGGATCGCGCCGACGAACATGTGCAGCCACCGCGTGTACGTCACCACACGTACAGCGGGGCGCAGCAGCCGGGCCATCGAGATCACGAAACCCATCGTGCCAGCCGCCCCCGCCCGCCGAATCCCTCGCGCGAGGGACCCGGAACCCGCCCCCGGGGGAGGCCCCTGACCTGCACGCACCGGAATCGTAAGCGCCATGACAGCAGCCACAGCCATCGAAGTGCGCGACCTGACCAAGGTCTACGGAAAGGTGCGCGCCGTCGACCGCATCACCTTCACCGTCGAACCCGGCCGGGTCACCGGCTTCCTCGGCCCCAACGGCGCCGGCAAGTCGACGACCATGCGGCTCGTCCTCGGCCTCGACCGCCCCACCTCGGGGACGGCGACCGTCGGCGGCCGCCCGTACGCGACCATCCCCGAGCCGCTCCGCCACGTCGGTGCCCTCCTCGACGCCGGCGCCGCGCACGGCTCCCGCACCGCCCGCGCGCACCTGGCGGCGCTCGCGGCCAGCAACCGGATCCCGGACCGCCGGGTCGCCGAGGTCCTGGAGCTGACCGGCATCGCCACGGCGGCCGACCGCCGGGTGAAGACGTACTCGCTCGGCATGCGCCAGCGCCTCGGCATCGCCGCCGCCCTCCTCGGCGACCCGCGGGTGCTGATGCTCGACGAGCCGTCGAACGGCCTCGACCCCGAAGGCATCATCTGGATCCGCGAGCTGCTGCGCCGACTGGCCGCCGAGGGCCGTACGGTCCTGGTCTCCAGCCACCTCATGGGCGAGACGGCGGCCTTCGCCGACCACCTGATCGTCCTGGGCCGCGGGCAGGTCCTGGCGGACACCCCGATGAAGGACTTCATCTCCTCGCGCGTCCGCCCGCGCGTGCGCGTACGGACCTCGGCGGACGAGCGGCTGCGCGCGCTGCTCAAGGAGCACGGCTACGACCCCGTCCGCGACGAGGACGGCCGCTGGCACGTCGACGACGCCGACGTGGACGCGATCGGCCCGCTCGCCGCCCGCGCCGGTATCCCGATCCTCGAACTCGCCGCCGAGGAGGCCACCCTGGAGCAGGCCTACCTCGATCTGACCGCATCCGCCGCGGAGTTCGCGGCCGTCCCCCAGGAGGTCTGAGCACATGCCCGCCACCGCCGTACTCCGCTCCGAGTGGATCAAGATCAAGACGCTGCGCGGCACGGTGTGGTCGCTCGCCGCGGTCGTGCTGCTGACCGTCGGCTTCAGCGCCCTCGCCAACGGGGCCTTCGGCGAAGCCGAGTCGGACAACGGCGACTTCGACCCGCTGTTCTCGGTCTTCATCGGCGTCAGCCCCGGCCAGATCGCGGTCATCGCCTTCGGCACCCTGGCGCTGTCGTCCGAGTACGTGTCCGGCGGCATCCGCGCCTCCCTCGCCGCGGTCCCGCGCCGGGGCGCCTTCTATGCCGCCAAGCTCGCGAATGTCGCGGGCCTCGCCCTCGCCCTCGGCCTGGTGACGACCTTCGCCACCTTCTTCCTGGGCGGCGCCCTGCTGGGCGACAAGGCCCTGTCCATCGGCGACGACGGCGCCCTGCGCGCCTGCGTCGGCGGCGCCATCTACCTGGCCCTGATGGCGGTCTTCGCCACCGGCCTGACCGCCGTGCTGCGCAGCGGGATGGCGGTGCTGAGCATCCTCATCCCGTTCATCCTCGTCGTGTCGATGGTCATCGGTACGGGCGCGGCGGGCGTCGCGGACTACCTCCCCGACCGCGCCGGGCAGCAGATCATCTACGCCGACCCGCCGACGTCCCTCGACCCGTGGGCGGGCCTGGCGGTGACCGCGGCCTGGGCGGCGGCGGCAGCGCTCGCCGGATGGTGGTCGCTGCGCCGCCGGGACGCCTGAACTGCGCCTGATGCCGTGGCCATTGCACCGATTCGCACTCTTGATCGGTTGTCTCACCATGTGAATACTGCTCCGCACACGGATTTTGGCATCCCAAAACTAGAGGACTCAACTCACGTGCGAAGCCAGGCAGGAAGAGCAGGCATCGCCATAGCGGCCGCAATAGCGGCCGTGGCGACTGCAACGGGCGCGTCCGCACCGGCCACAGCCGGTTCGGACGCGCCGAAGGCCAGCAAGAAGCAGGCCCCCACGCACCGGGTGCAGCTGATCACCGGTGATGTGGTGCAGGTGTCGGACGGGAAGGTCACCGGCTTTACGCCGGCCCCCGGCCGCGAGGACATCCCGGTGCACACGCGCACCTCCGGCGGCCACTCCTATGTGGTGCCGCTCGACGCCCAGCGGCTGCTCTCCAGCGGCAAGCTGGACCGCCGCCTGTTCGACGCCACCGGACTCGCGACCGCCGCGTCCCGCGCGTCGTACAAGAACGGGCTGAAGGTGATCGTCGGCTACCAGGGCAGCGCGGACACCGCCCGTTCCGAGGTGCGCGGCACCGACGGCACCAAGGTCAGCCGCCGGCTGAAGTCCCTCAACGCGGACGCCGTCACCACCAAGCAGGACGACCTGCCGAAGCTGTGGAAGGCGCTCACCCGGGAAGCCGGGAACTCCACTCTCGCCGCCACCTCGGGCATCGACCACGTCTGGCTCGACGGCACCGTCAAGGCCCAACTCGACGTCTCCGTCCCGCAGATCGGCGCCCCCAAAGCCTGGGAGGCCGGATTCGACGGCAAGGGCGTGAAGGTGGCCGTCCTCGACACCGGCGTCGACGAGACCCACCCGGACCTCGAGGGCCAGCAGATCGCGGAGAAGAACTTCACCGACTCGCCCGACAACAAGGACCGCCAGGGCCACGGCACCCACGTCGCCTCCACCATCGCGGGCACGGGCGCCAAGTCCGGCGGCAAGTACAAGGGCGTCGCACCCGGCGCCGGGCTCCTCGCCGGCAAGGTGCTCGGCGACACCGGCAGCGGCAACGACTCCGGGATCGTCGCCGGCATGGACTGGGCGGTCGCCGAGGGCGCCGACATCATCAGCATGAGCCTCGGCGGCCAGGACGAGCCCGGCCTCGACGCCATGGAAGCGGCGATCAACAAGTACACCGAGCAGGGCGTCCTGTTCACCATCGCCGCCGGCAACGAGGGGCCCGGCGCGGGCACCATCGGCACGCCGGGCTCGGCGGACGGCTCGCTCACGGTCGGCGCGGTCGACAAGAGCGACCAGATGGCCGACTTCTCCAGCCGCGGCCCCCGCGTCGGCGGCGGCACCATCAAGCCGGATGTGACGGCCCCCGGCGTGGACATCACCGCCGCCTCGGCCCCCGGCAACTCCATCGCCCAGGAGGTCGGCGAGAACCCCGAGGGCTACATGACCATCTCGGGTACGTCGATGGCCACCCCGCACGTCGCAGGCGCCGCCGCCATCCTCAAGCAGCAGCACCCGGACTGGAAGGCCGCCGAGCTCAAGGGCGCGCTGACGGCGTCCGCCAAGGACGGCGGCTTCACCGCGTACGACCAGGGCTCGGGCCGTATCCAGGTCGACAAGGCGATCAAGCAGGGCGTCTACGCCGCCCCCACCTCGCTCAACCTCGGCAGCGCCCCCTGGCCGCATGACGACGACGAGCCGATCACCAAGCCCCTGACGTACCGGAACACCGGCTCCGCCGACGTCACCCTGGACCTCTCCATTGCCGGCAAGGGCCCGGACGGATCGGCCGCCCCGGAGGGCATGTTCAAGGTCAGCCCGGCCAAGGTCACCGTCCCCGCGGGCGGCACCGCCGAGGCGTCCGTCACCGCGGACACCAAGGTCGAGGCGCCCGACGGCAAGTACTCGGCGGCCGTGACCGCGACCGCCGGCGAGCAGTCCGTGCGCACGGCCGTCGCCGTGGAGCGCGAGATCCCTTCCTACGCCCTCTCGCTGAAGCACCTGGGCCGTGACGGCAAGGCGGCCGCCGCCTTCCAGACGTACATCCACGGTCTGACCGGTGAGGCGGCGGGCGAGGAGTTCACGCTCGACGAGAACAGCGAGTCCACCACGGTGCGGCTGCCCAAGGGCGAGTACAGCGTGGAGGGGATGGTGCTCGCCGACCGCGGCGACCCCACCAAGGGCACCGACTGGATCGCACAGCCCCGGCTGACGGTGGACGGCGACCAGGAGCTGACGCTGGACGCCCGTACGGCCAAGCCGGTCGACATCACGGTGCCGGACGACGCGGCGGTGGCGCGGCAGGCCTATGCGGCCTACCAGGTGCAGGGGCAGTACAGGGAGACCTTCGCCTGGCGACTGGGCTCCTACAAGGGATTCCGTTCCGCCCACCTCGGCCCCGACGTCGCCGAGGGGGAGCTGCTCAACCAGGTGTGGGGCGCCGACTTCACCAAGGGCGACGACACCCAGTACTCGCTGGTCTACGGTGGCGCGACCAAGCGGTTGGAGGACGGCTTCACCAAGCACGTGAAGCGGCGTGAACTGGCCCGGATCGACGCGGGCATGGGCGTGACCGCTCCGGGCAAAACCGGCTGGCTGTCCGCCATCGGTGGGGTGCCGGCCGGGACCTCCTCGATACAGGGCTACGCCTTCGGGCGGTTCGTCCCCGCACCGACCACCCAGCATCTTTACGTGGCGGCCTCCCGCGACGCCGACTGGTCGCTGTTCGCCGACCAGGTCGGCGACCCGCTGCCGAACGGATGGCTGCCGTCGGAGGTCTCGCACCAGATCTTCTTCGAGCAGTACGACGCGGGCCGGACCTACCGCATCCCCTTCAACACCGGGGTGATGGGGCCGGTACTGAGCGACGACAACTACCTGGCGCGCAGCGGCGACACGCTCTACGCCTTCCTCGCCATGTTTTCGGACGGTGCGGGCCACGAGAACGGCGGCCTGGTGGACGTCGACGCCGTGAAGGCGACCACCACCCTGTACCGCAACGGCGAGAAGATCGCGGAGGACGACAACGACCTTTCCACAGGCTCGTACCCGCTGCCCAAGGACGACGGCGAGTACACGCTGAAGACGTCGCAGGTACGCGAGGACCGCACGATGTTCCAGGTGGGGACCAAGATCGACGCCAGCTGGACGTTCCACTCCAAGACCGGCGACGAGGGACACCTGCCGGTGTCCGTGGTCCGCTTCCACCCCGACCTCGACCTCGAGTCGAAGGTCAGGGCGAACCGGATCATCGCGATGCCGTACGAGATCCAGGGCGCGGCGGCCGGCGACAACCTCAAGTCGCTGACGATCGAGGCCAGCTACGACGGCGGCAAGTCCTGGCACAAGGTGCCGCGGGTGCTCGGCAAGGCCCTCGTGCTCACCCCGGCGAAGGGGAAGTCGGTCGCGCTGCGGGCCGAAGCCGTGGACAAGCAGGACAACAAGTCCACGATCGCCGTGTACGACGCGTTCCTGGGACGCTGATCAAGCCGATCAGCCCAGCGGCACCGACGCCGACAGCACCGTGCCCTCACCCGGCGCGGACTCGATCGTCAGCGTGCCGCCGAGCTGCTTGAGCCGCGCGCGGATCGCGGGCACGCCATGCCCGCGCATCCCCGCCGCGGCCTCCGGCAGCGTCGCCGTATCGAAGCCGCGGCCGTCGTCCGCGACATCCAGCACCACCTGGTCGTCGAGACAGGTGAGGGTGAGGACGGCGGTCGTGGCCCCGGCGTGCTCGCGCACATTGGCGAGCGCGCCCTGCGCGATCCGCAGCAGCGCGGACTGCACCAGCTCCGGAAGCTCCGTTACGGGACCGGCGCCGGCCGCGTCCACATGGACCCGTACGGTCAGCCGCTCACCCGACTCCCGCTCGGCGAGGGAGTGCAGCGCGGCCTCCAGCCCGCCGCCGCCCGCCAGGTCGGCCGGCGCCAGGTCGTACACGAACCGCCGCGCCTCACGCAGGTTGTGCTCGCCGATGGCGACGGCCGTCTCGACGTGGCCGCGGGCCTTGTCCTGTTCGGTGTCCCAGGTGCGCTGCGCCGCCCGGAGCAGCATCTGCTGGCTGGAGACGCCCTGCGCGAGGGTGTCGTGGATCTCCATCGCCAGCCGCTGACGCTCGGCGAGGGTGCCCTCGCGGCGCTCGGTGGCGGCCAGTTCGCGGCGGGTGCGGACCAGGTCGGTGATCAGCGACTCCTGCCGGGCGGACTGGCGCTCCATGTAGCCGAACAGCGCGGCGGCGGAGCCGGCGAGCGCGATCGGGCCGACCACCAGGTCGATGTCGAAGCGCGCCGACAGCTGCAGCTGGGCGGCGATGACGAAGGCGGTGAGGATGGCGATCAGCCCGTACGCGGCCCGGGGCGGCAGATTGCGCAGCGCGGTGAAGAAGAGCGGCACCGCCACCCAGCCGAAGCTCGGCGCGAGCGCGACCAGCACGGCCCACAGGGTGATCATCGTGCCGAACCAGGCCGCCATCCGCGCCCGCGGCCACTGGTCGGTGGCCCGCCCGGCGCGCGGGCCGAAGAAATAGACCACCGTCAGCGCGATGGCCAGGGCGATCACCCAGGGCGCCCGGTTCTCGCCGGAGTGCCGGTGCAGGAAGCGGATCATCGCGGAGCCGAGCAGCAGGACGTACGTCAGCTGCATGACCACGGCGAGCCAGCGGGCATCCGCGTCGCCCTCGGCGAGGTGCCGCTCGTCCGTCTGCATTCGGCAGCGGCCTCCTTCGTGTCATGTCCGACATGAAGGATATCCGGGCCTCAGTTCTGGTTTGCCTCATGGCGCAGCCGCGCGAACTCCTCGGCCATGGCGGCCGGCGTCCAGTGCGCGTTCAGCCCGCTCGGGTTCGGCAGCACCCACACCCGCGCGCCGCCGATGCGGCGCTCCTGCGGCCCGATCGCCGCCTTCCGCTCGCCGAAGGCGATCCGGTACGCGGTCACGCCCACCACGGCGAGCACCCGCGGCCGCAGCCGCGCCACCTTCTCCGCCAGCAGCCGCCCGCCCTCGCGGTACTCCTCGTCGCTCAGTTCGTCCGCCCGCGCGGTAGCCCGCGCCACCACATTGGTGATGCCGAGCCCGTACGACAGCAGCTCCCGCTGCTCGTCCGGGCGCAGCAGCCGGGGCGTGAACCCCGACCGGTGCAGTACGGGCCAGAAGCGGTTGCCGGGCCGCGCGAAGTGGTGGCCGGTGGCGGCCGTCATCAGCCCCGGATTGATGCCGCAGAACAGCACCCGCAGCCCGGGGGCGACCACATCGTCCACCAGCCGCTCCCGCGCGGCCTCCAGCTCCTCGGCCGTAAAGCGGGTCAGAGGATCGCCCCGGGCGCGTACGCGGCGGCCTCCGGGTGCTGCTTGGCGACCTCTTCGATACGGGCCACCACGGCGGCGACCTGGTCGCCAGCCGCGCCGGTGAAGGACAGCTTGTCCGCCATCAGCTCGTCCAGCGCGGCCCGGTCGAGCGGGATGCGGTCGTCGGCCGCGAGCCGGTCGAGCAGCTCGTTCTCGGTCGCGCCCTGCTCGCGCATGGCCAGCGCGGACGCGACCGCGTGCTCCTTGATGACCTCGTGCGCGATCTCCCGGCCGACCCCGGCCCGTACGGCCCCCATCAGCACCTTCGTCGTCGCGAGGAACGGCAGGTATCGGTCCAGCTCCCGCGCCACCACCGCCGGGAAGGCGCCGAACTCGTCCAGCACCGTCAGGAAGGTCTCCAGCAGCCCGTCCAGCGCGAAGAACGCGTCCGGCAGCGCGACCCGGCGCACCACCGAGCAGGACACGTCGCCCTCGTTCCACTGGTCGCCTGCGAGCTCGCCGGTCATCGACGCGTAGCCGCGCAGGATGACCGCCAGCCCGTTGACCCGCTCGCACGACCGGGTGTTCATCTTGTGCGGCATCGCGGACGAGCCGACCTGGCCGGGCTTGAAGCCCTCGGTCACCAGCTCGTGCCCGGCCATCAGCCGGATCGTCTTGGCGAGGGATGACGGGGCCGCGGCCAGCTGCACCAGGGCGCTCACCACGTCGTAGTCGAGGGACCGCGGATAGACCTGCCCGACCGAGGTGAAGGCCTCGGCGAAGCCCAGGTGGGCGGCGACCCGCCGCTCCAGTTCGTCGAGCTTGGCGCCGTCGCCGCCGAGCAGGTCGAGCATGTCCTGGGCGGTGCCGACCGGGCCCTTGATGCCGCGCAGCGGATAGCGGGCGAGGAGCTCCTGCACCCGCCCGTACGCCACCAGCAGCTCGTCGGCCGCGGTCGCAAAGCGCTTGCCGAGCGTGGTGGCCTGCGCGGCCACGTTGTGCGAGCGGCCGGCCATGACCAGCTCGCCGTACTCGCCCGCGCGGCTGCCGAGCCGCGCCAGCACGGCCACGGTGCGGTCGCGGATGTGCTCCATGGAGAGCCGGATCTGCAGCTGCTCGACGTTCTCCGTGAGGTCGCGGGACGTCATCCCCTTGTGGATCTGCTCATGCCCGGCGAGCGCGTTGAACTCCTCGATGCGCGCCTTCACGTCATGCCGGGTGACCTTCTCCCGCTCGGCGATCGACACAAGGTCGACCTGGGAGAGCACCCGCTCGTAGTCGGCGAGGGCCTGGTCGGGCACCTCGATGCCGAGGTCCTTCTGCGCCCGCAGCACGGCGAGCCAGAGCCTCCGCTCCAGCGTGACCTTGTATTCGGGGGACCAGAGGACCGCCAGCTCGGGGGAGGCGTAGCGGCCGGCCAGGACGTTGGGGATGCGCGGCTTGTTCACGTAGCGGAATTCTACGTGGTCACGCCTGCTCGTACGGAGCCAGCTCCCCGCGCTTCGGCGGCCTGCCGTCGCCCGAGGACCTGCCGGTGAGCCGGCGCCCGATCCACGGCCCCAGGTAGGTGCGCGCGAAGCGCAGATCCGCCGCCCGCCGGGCCGCCCACGGGGCCGGGGCGGCCGGCGGCAGCGGCTCGTCCCAGTCGAAGGACGGCGGCAGCCCGAGCGTCTGCCACACCGCCTCGGCCACCCGCCGGTGGCCCTCGGACGTCAGGTGCAGCCGGTCGTCCGCCCACATCCGCTGGTCGGCGAGGGCCTTCGAGGCGTACAGGTCCACCACCAGGGCGCCGTGCCGCGCGGCGAGCTCATCGACGTACGCGAAAAGCTCCTCCATGCGCGGCCTGACCCGGTCGAGTACGGGGCCGTTGCGGCCCGGGCTGCGCATCAGGACCAGCTGCCCGGCGTGCGGCGCCAGCCGCTCCACCGCCTCGCCGAGCCGGGCCTTCACCAGCGCCATGTCGCAGCGCGGCCGGATGGCGTCGTTCAGGCCGCCGACCAGCGTCACCACATCGGCCTCCATCGCGGCCGCCGCGGCCACCTGCTCGTCGGCGATCTGCGCGATCAGCTTCCCGCGTACGGCCAGGTTGGCGTACCGGAAGCCGGGGGAGGCGGCCGCGAGCCGGGCGGCCAGGAGGTCCGCCCAGCCGCGGTAGCTGCCGTCCGGCAGCTCGTCCGACATGCCCTCGGTGAAGGAGTCGCCGACCGCGACAAAGCTGGTGTAATGAACATTTGTTTCCATCGCGAGGGCGATCCTACGCCGGGGTCACGCCGCCCGCCCGACCAGCTCCCGCAGCACATCCTCCATGGTGACGAGCCCGGCCAGCAGCCCATCGTCGCCGGTGACGGCCGCCAGATGGGTGCTGGAGCCGCGCATCGCGGTGAGCACGTCGTCCAGCGGCATCGACGCCCGCACCCGGGCGATCCGGCGCAGCGCGCCGACCGCGAACGGCAGGTCGCGGACCGGCGCGTTCAGGGCGTCCTTCACATGCAGATAGCCGAGGATGCGGCCGAGGTCGTCGACCACCGGGAAGCGCGAGAAGCCCGACTCGGACGACATCCGCTCCAGCTCCTCGGGCGTGATCCCGAACCGGGCCGAGACCACGTCCTCCTTGGGCAGCACGACCTCGCTCACGGGGCGGCGCCCCAGCTCAAGGGCCTCCTGCAGCCGCCCGGTCGCCTTGTCGTCGATCAGCCCCGCCTCGCTGGAGTCGGTCACCATCCGGGCCAGCTCGTCGTCCGAGAAGGTCGCGGACACCTCGTCCTTGGTCTCCACGCGCAGCAGCTTCAGCAGCATGTTCGCGAACGCGTTGATCGTGAAGACCAGCGGGCGCAGCGCCCGCGTCAGCGCCACCAGCGGCGGCCCGAGCAGCAGCGCGGTACGCACGGGGTCGGCCAGCGCCACGTTCTTCGGCACCATCTCGCCGAAGAGCATGTGCAGGTACGTGGCCAGCACCAGCGCGATCACGAACGAGATGCCGTGGGCGACCCCGTCCGGGATGCCGACCGTGTGGAAGACCGGCTCCAGCAGGTGCGCGATGGCCGGTTCGGCGACGATGCCGAGGACGAGGGTGCACAGCGTGATGCCGAGCTGGGCGGTGGCCATGAGCGTCGAGACGTGCTCAAGACCCCACACGACCCGCCGCGCCCGCCGGTCGCCCTCGCGGGCGTACGGCTCGACCTGGCTGCGGCGTACGGAGATGAGCGCGAACTCGGCGCCCACGAAGAAGGCGTTGACGACCAGCGTCGCCAGGCCGATGAACAGCTGGATCGCGATGGTCATCGGCGCGCCTCCGGCCCGTAAGCCGCATGGTCAGCAGCGTGCTCCGGCTCCGGCAGCGGCGCATGCAGCACGACCCGCGCCGCCCGCCGCCCGGTCGCGTCGACGACGTCGAGGCGCCACCCGGCCACCTCGATCGAGTCGCCGTCGGACGGGATCCGCCCGAGCTCGGTGGCGATGAGCCCGGCGAGGGTCTCGTACGGGCCGTCCGGGGCCTTCAGCCCGATTCGCTCCAGCTGGTCGGAGCGGACGGCGCCGTCGGCGTTGAACAGCCGGCCGCCGTCCGTCCCGGTCCCGGCCGGGGCCAGGTCGGGCGTCTCGTCGGGGTCGTGCTCGTCCTGCACCTCGCCGACGACCTCCTCCAGGATGTCCTCCAGCGTTACGACGCCGGCCGTGCCGCCGTACTCGTCGATGACCACACCCATGGAGCGGGCGGTCGACAGCCGGTCGAGGAGCGTGTCGCAGGGCAGCGTCTCCGGCACCAGCACCGGCTCGCGCAGGAAGCCGGTGACCGGGCGGCGGGAGCGCTCGTCGGCCGGTATCGGGAGGATGTCCTTGATGTGCGCGATGCCGATCACCGAGTCGAGCGACTCGCGGTAGACGGGGAAGCGGGACAGGCCTGTGGCCCGGCAGGCATTGGCGACGTCCTCCGCGGTGGCGTGCACGTCGAGCGCCATGACCTGCACCCGCGGCGTCATCACGTTCTCCGCGGTCAGATCGGCCAGGTGCAGGGTGCGTACGAACAGCTCCGCCTGGTCGGCCTCCAGGGAGCCCTGCTGGGCGGAGTGCCGGGCCAGGGCGATCAGCTCCTGCGGGCTGCGGGCGGAGGCCAGCTCCTCGGCGGGCTCCATGCCCATGGCGCGGATAAGGCGGTTGGCGGTGCCGTTGAGCTGGCTGATGAACGGCCGGAAGGCGACCGAGAAGCCGCGCTGGAAGGCGGCCACCCGCTTGGCGATCGGCAGCGGCTGCGAGATCGCCCAGTTCTTCGGCACCAGCTCGCCGACGACCATCAGCAGCACGGTCGAGATCGCCGTGCCGAGGGCGAGCGCGAGGCCGCCGACGGCACCGTGCGGCACGCCGGCCGCGGTCAGCGGACCCTCGATGATCGCGGCGATCGACGGCTTGGCGAGCATGCCGACGATCAGGTTGGTGACGGTGATGCCCAGCTGCGCGCCGGAGAGCTGGAAGGTCAGGCTGCGTACGGCCTTCAGGGCGCTCTCCGACCCGCGCTCGCCGCGCTCGACGGCCAGCTCCAGATCGGCGCGCTCGACGGTGGTGAGGGAGAACTCGGCGGCCACGAAGACGCCGCACGCCAGCGTCAGCGCCAGCGCGACACCGAGGAGGATCACTTCGGTCATCGGGTCACCACCGTCCCATGATCGCCGGAGCGGGCGGGGTGGCGCGATGGCAGGGACTTGGAGGCTCGTCCATCAGTGGACGCTCACACCTTTCCTGGGAAGTGGGTTACGGAACGACCAATAGTAAAGGACCAGCAAAGCGTGGTCATCGCGGGAGCGGCTTCACCCACCGGCTCCACTCTTCCTGCGGCGCGTACCCGGCCCCGCGCCAGGCATGGTGGGCGGTCTCATTCCGGTCCAGCACCATGGCGTCGAGCCGCCGCCCGCCGACCTTCGCGAACCGCTCCTCCGCGGCCGCCAGCAGCGCCGTCGACACGCCCTGGCGGCGGTGGTCCGGGTGCACGGCCAGCCGGTACAGGTGGCAGCGCCACCCGTCGAACCCGGCGATCACCGTGCCCACGAGCTCCCCGTCCCGCTCGGCGAGCAGCAGCGCCTCCTGGTCGCGGGCGATCAGTGCCGCGACTCCGTCCGGGTCGTCGCTGACGCTCGTGCCCTCGGCGGCTTCCTTCCAGAAGGCGAGCACGGCGTGCAGGTCGGCGGGGGAGGAGTGGCGTATCCGGAGATCGGTCATGGGCCATAGTGTCCCTCGTGGCCCCCGACACCCTTGGAGCGCACCGCATGTTCGACCTGCCGTACCCCGACGCCCTCCGCCCGGACGACCAGCCGGCCCCGCACGCACTGCTCACCCCGGTCCTCGGCCTCCTCGGCACGTGGGCCGGCCGCGGGGGCGGCGGATACCCGACGCTGGCGGAGGACTTCGCGTACGAGCAGCGGGTCACCTTCAGTCATGACGGCCGCCCTTTCCTCCACTACGAGGCCCGTGCCTGGCTCATCGACGCGGACGGCACCGCGCTGCGCCCGTCGGCGCGGGAGAGCGGCTGGTGGCGGCTGCAGCCCGACGGCCGGGTGGAGGCGCTGATCACGCAGCCGACGGGGATCGCGGAGCTGGCGGAGGGCCGGGCGGAGGACGGGAGGGTGGACCTGTCGACGCACGAGGTGGCGCTGACGCTGACGGCGAAGGTGGTGGAGGCGACCCGCCGCCGGTACGTCCTGACGGACGAGGACACGCTGGAGTTCACGCATGACCTGGAGGCGGTGGGCGAGCCGCTCCAGCCGCACCTGGCGGCGCGGCTGCGCAAAACAAGCCCGTCCGGCGTTTGAGGACGAGCGAAGCGACATCGCGCCGCAGGCGCGGCCAGGACTATTCGTGCGCGATCGCGGCCAACACGTTGAGCCGCGACGCCCGCAACGCCGGCAGCAGCGCGGCCGCCAGGCCGACGAGCACCGACCCGCCCACGACGGCGACCACCGTCCACCACGGCACCGCAAACGCCCGCATGCCCTGAAGCGCGAGCACCTCGTGCACGCCCCCGCCCCACACCAGTCCGAGCGCCAGCCCCAGCAGCGCGCCAAAGACCGCGATCATCACCGCCTCCAGCCGGATCATCCGCCGCAGCTGCCGCCGCGAAAGACCGATCGCGCGCAGCAGCCCGATCTCCCGCGTCCGCTCCACGACCGACAGGGCGAGCGTGTTCACCACGCCCAGCACCGCGATGATGATCGCCAGCCCCAGCAGCGCGTACACGAGATACAGCAGCACCGCGATCTGCTCCCGCACCAGCTCCTTGAGGTCGGCCTGATCACGGACCTTGACCTGCGGGAATCCCTTGAGCGCCGAGTCGAGCCGATCCCGCAGCGCACTCTGATCCGTGCCCTCGGCGGCATTCACGAGCAGCGCCGCGTCCTGCGCGCCGGGCAGGTACTTCTCCAGCGTGTCCGTGCCCATCATGAAGCCGCCCTGCGTGCCGAAGGCATTCGCCGAGTCCCGTGCGTTGAGCGCGCCGACCGTCAGTACGGCCCGCTTGCCGGTCGTGAACTCCACCGGCAGCCGAGACCCCATCCGCAGCCCGTGCTCGCGCGCGTACTTCGACTCCAGCCCGATGCTGTCCTCCGCCAGCGCGGCATCCGTGCTGCCCGCCGCGTACTCGAGCTTGGCGACCTTGTCGAGATCGCCGTCGACGGCTCCGGCCGCGGTACGGACCTTGCGGCCGTCCGGCAGCGTGATCCGCATCGGCGCGTACCGCTGCCGCACCAGCAGCCCGACCCCCTCGGTCTTCTCCACCCGCTTGCCGATCTCCTTCGGGAAGGGCCCGAAGTTGTCGTTCTGCACGACGAAGTCGGCGCCCAGCGACCGGTCGATCTCCTCATCGAAGGACTTCGTCATCGAGGCGCCCGCCACCGCCATGCCGCCGACCAGCGCGAGCCCCACCATCAGCGCGGAGGCGGTGGCGCCGGTGCGGCGCGGGTTGCGCAGCGCGTTCTGCCGGCTCATCGTGCCCACCGGGCCGAACACCCGCGGGAACGCCGCCCCGAGCGCCCGGATCACGGGCCGTACGAGCAGGGGCCCCGCCACGACCATGGCGATCAGGGTGAGCACGATCCCGCCGAGGAGATACGTGGCCGTGGTCGAGGTGTCCGTACTCAACACGCACCCGACGAAGGAGGCGGCGCCCGCTAGCGCCAGCACGCTCCCGGCGATCGCCCGGATCTTCAGCGGCCGGCCGGTCCCGGCGATCTCCAGGTCGGCGAGCGCCGCCATGGGGGAGACCCGTGCCGCCCGCCGGGCGGGCAGATACGCGGCCACGAAGGTCACCCCGAGGCCGACCACGTACGCGGCGACCGGCGTCGTCGCCTTGACCGTCATCTCGGCCGCGTCCAGGTTCATCCCGAGCGCGCCCATCAGCTCGATCAGCCCGGCCGCAAGGGCGACCCCGGCCGCAAGACCCAGCGTCGAGCCGACCAGCCCGAGCAGCACCGCCTCCGTCAGCACCGACCTCCGCACCTGCCGCCGGTCCGCGCCCAGCGCCCGCATCAGCCCGAGCTCGCGGGTGCGCTGCGCGATCAGCATCGAGAACGTATTCACGATGAGAAAAACCCCGACCAGCACCGCCACCCCGGCGAAGCCGAGCATCACCCACTTGATGACATCGAGGAACGAACCCAGCTCCTCGGTCGCGGACTTGGCCTGCTCGTCGGCGGTCTTCACGGTGTAATCGGCGCCGACGGCGGCCGCGACCCGCTGCTTCAGCGCCGCGTCCTCGACTCCGTCGGCGGCGTCGATGACGATCGCGGTGGCCTGCCCCTTCTTGCCGAGGACCTTCTGCTGGGCCGTGGCCGTATCGGTGAAGACGAGCGTGGCGCCCGGGTTGGTGGTGGTGAAGGCGGCCACCCCGACTACCCGCACCTGATGGCTGCCGGGCGCGGCGACGATCTTCAGCCGGTCGCCGATCGCGATGTCCTTGCGGTCGGCGGTGTCCTTGTCGACCAGCGCCTCGCCGGGCCCGCGCGGCGCGTGTCCGGTGCGCAGTTCGAGGGCGCTCTTCGGGCCCGGGTCCCAGTTGGCGGCGATTGTCGGCGGCCCGTTCGTGCGCCCCACGGGCTTGTTACGGGAGTCGACGACGGTCACCCGCTCGACCTGTACGCGGACGCGGGCCTCGGCGACCCCATCGACGCCCGCGACCTTGTCGCGCAGCTTCGCGGGCACGGTCGGGACCAGCCCGGATGTGATCCCCTGCGCCTCGTTGAACCGCTCCTTCGGCTCCACCGACACATCGGCGGCGGTTGACTTGAACAGCCGGTCGAAGGTCCGGTTCACCGTGTCCGAGAAGATGAGGCTGCCGGAGACGAACGCCACCGACAGCAGGACCGCGAGGGCCGACAGCAGCATCCGCCCCTTGTGCGCGAAGAAGCTGCGCAGCGTCGCCCGTAGCACCTCGGCCTCAGCTCTTCCTGATCCCGTCGAAGCGCTTCATGCGTTCCAGCACCGCCTCCGCGGAAGGATCCGGCATCTCGTCGACGATCCGCCCGTCGGCGAGGAACAGCACCAGGTCCGAGTGCGCCGCCGCCCCCGGGTCGTGCGTCACCATCACCACCGTCTGCCCGAGCGCGTCCACGGCCTCGCGGAGGAAGGACAGCACCTCGAGTCCGGAGCGGGAGTCGAGATTCCCCGTCGGCTCGTCTGCAAAGATCAGCTCGGGGCGGGAGGCCAGCGCCCGCGCGCACGCCACGCGCTGCTGCTGCCCGCCGGACAGCTGCGCCGGGCGGTGGGTGAGCCGGTCGCCGAGGCCGAGCGTGTCGATGACGCGGTGCAGCCACTCCTTGTCGGGGCGCCGCCCGGCGATGTCCATGGGGAGGGTGATGTTCTCCAGCGCGGTGAGGGTCGGCAGCAGATTGAACGACTGGAACATGAACCCCACCCGGTCCCGGCGCAGCCGCGTCAGCTCCCGCTCGCTCAGCCCGGTGATCTCCGTCTGCCCCAGCCAGACCCGCCCCGCCGATACGGAGTCCAGGCCGGCGAGGCAGTGCATCAGCGTCGACTTCCCCGACCCTGACGGCCCCATCACCGCGGTGAAGCGGCCGCGCTCAATCGCGACATCCACCGCATCCAGGGCAATCACCGCAGTCTCCCCGGTGCCGTACGCCTTCGTCAGCCCCGTCGCCCGGGCCGCGAACGGCGCCCCGTCCGCGACGTCCTGCGCCTGTGCCGCTGCCGGTGTGGACACGGCCGCCTCCCCGGTACGTATCGCGGTCAACTCCCTTGCTGCGCCCGAGGGTAAGCCGCTCCCGGCCCCACCGGCATCCTTCCGGAGGGCGGCACGGGTCGTACCGGGGGATGACACGGTGATCGGCGCGGCATAGGCTCCCGGCTCATGACGTGGACCGCACCCGAGATCGCGCGCAGGTACGAGCCGTATGTCGGCAGCGAGCGCACCATGCTGCAGGGCTGGCTCGACTTCCACCGCGACACGCTGCTGCACAAGTGCACCGGCCTGACCGCCGAGCAGCTGAAGCAGGCGAGCGTGCCGCCGTCCGGGCTGACGCTGCTCGGGCTGGTGCGCCACCTGGCCGTGGTGGAGCGCAGCTGGTTCCGGATCCGTTTCGCGGGCGAGGACGTGAAGGACCTCTACATCACGGATGACGATCCGGACGGCGAGTTCGACAATGTGGCGGGGGCCGACGCGGAGGCGGACTTTGCCGTCTTCCGCGCCGAGATCGTCGCCTGCGACGCGGCTGTCGCCGGACGGGACCTCGAGGAGACTTTCGTGGACCCGCTGGGCGGGAAGACGCGCAGCCTGCGGTGGGTCTACACGCATATGATCGAGGAGTACGCGCGGCACAACGGGCACGCTGACCTGGTGCGGGAGTGCGTTGACGGGGTTACGGGGGACTGAGCGGCATGACGTGGACGGCACCGAGTATTGAGCGGCGGGAGGGCCCGCTGGTCGGCCCTGAGCGGGCGATGCTGCAGAACTATTTGAACTGGCACCGGGACACGCTGCTGCTGAAGTGCGCGGGGCTCACGGCTGAGCAGCTTGCGACTGCTGCTGTGCCTACGTCGAATCTGACGTTGCACGGGCTGGTGCGGCATCTTACGAAGGTGGAGCGCGGCTGGTTCCGGCAGGACGTTGCTGGTGAGGACGTGCCGAAGCTGTACTCGACGGCGGAGCGGCCGGACGCGGATTACGAGGATCTCGACGCCGATGCGGCGGAGGCGGACTTCGCGGCGTATCGGGCGGAGGTCGCGGCGTGCGATGCGGTGATGGCGGGGTACGGGCTGGAGGACACGTTCACCTTCGGGCGGGTGGAGAAGGAGACGATGAGTGTGCGGTGTCTTTACCTGCACATGATCGAGGAGTACGCGCGGCACAATGGCCACGCGGATATGATCCGCGAGGCGATCGACGGGGTGACGGGGGAGTAGCTCTCTCTGTCAGGCGGGCTTGCGGGCGGAGCCGAGGACGTGGCCGGCCGCGGGGCCGTTGAAGGGCACCCGGATCTCGTCGTACGGGCCTACCTCGAAGCCGGCCCGTTTGATGGCCGCGACTGTGTCGCGGGAGGTGTGGCAGCCGCCTAGGAGCAGGGGCCAGACGGTGTGGTCGACTGTCCACTGTGCGGCGCGGGTGATGGTGCGGTGCGAGCGTACGTGCTCGAAGAAGCGTAGTTGGCCGCCTGGGCGGAGTACGCGGCGGAGCTCGCGGAGTGAGCGTTCCGGGTCGCGTACGGAGCAGAGCACGAGGGATGCTACGGCGGCGTCGAAGGCCTCGCTCTTCACGGGGAGCGCTTCGGCGGTGCCGGGGACCACGTCTACGGGGATGCCGGCGCGGAGCGCCGCTTCGGCGGCGAGGCGGCGGAGGCGGCGTTCCGGCTCGATGGCGACTACCTCGGAGACGGTGTTCGGGTAGTGCGCGAAGTTGAGGCCGTTGCCGGCGCCGATCTCGATGACGCGGCCGGTGAGGCCGTCGAGCAGCTGGTCGCGGTAGGCGCCGATGCCGGCGCCTTGTTCCGCGCGGGGACTCATCCTGGCGTAGAAGCGTGCGAAGAGTGGGTGGTGCACGGCGTCCCGCGGGGGCTTGCTGCTGCTGCTGCGGCCGGGCATGGGTGGTCCCTTCCGACGACGGTGCTATGGCGATTGTGCCGTGCGGGTGGGGTTATGCGTCCGCGCCTGCGGCGCGGCATCCGAGCTTCGCTCGGAATCCTCAAGCGCCGGATGGGCTTGGGGTGGGTGGGCCGGGCCGAGTTCCGCGACACTACCGAAGAAAACCTCTGTGGTCGGCTTGGGTAGGTTCCGGGGTTTTCTTCGGCAGCGTCGCTCCACTCGGCCCTCCTCCCGGAGGGGAGTTCGGCTTCGGGTTCGCGCTGGGTTCGCCTGGGTTGATCTCTTCGTACGGGCGCTGGTGCTGATCTTGTCTGCTGCCAGCGCGTCCGGGGGCAGGTCACGTACTGCTGAACAGCCGGTCCAGATGTGCGTCGATCGCGGCGAGTGCGTCCGGGGGGTCGATCACGGTGAGTTCGATCAGGGGGGTGAAGCCGGTGAGGGCGAGGAGCAGGTTGGTCTCGGTCGCCGGGTCGCGGGCGGGGTCGATGTGCCCGTCGGCGATCGCCTGGCGGACCAACTGCTCGACGAGGGCCCGCCCTTGGACGAGGCCGTGGCGCGCCTGCTCGTGCACGGCCTGGTCGTGCAGCGCCTCCAAGACGTAGGCGGCGCTCATCCGGCTGGTCGCGCGGGCGTCGGCATGCAGGGGGAGCATTTCCGCGAGGGTCAGGCGTAGCACGTCACGGGGGTGCGGACGGGCACCGAGCTTTTCGAGCGCCTGGTTTACGCGCGCCGCGGTCTGCTCGGACGCGAAATCCATGGCGAAGGTGAGCATGGCCGTCCGTGAGGCGAAGTAGTGCTGCAGCTGCCCGAGTGACATGCCCGCCTCCCGCGCCACCACGCGCATCGTCAGCTGTGTGACGCCGCGCTGTTCCACCACCCGCCACAGTGCGCGGGCGATCGCTTCGCGGCGTCCGCGGTGATCCACCTGTTTCGGCATCGTCAGCCCCCTCCTTCGCGCTCCAGAGCCGTTCCAATACAGTCGACATAATACATCTGACCCATAACCCTGGGTCCGCTCGAGGGAAGGGAGTCGTCATGTCCGAACAGCCAAAGGTGCGGACCACGGAAGGCGTGCTGCAGGGGCGCCGGCGCCAGGGGCATGCGGTGTTCCGGGGCATCCCCTACGCCCAGCCCCCGGTCGGAGCGCTCCGCTTCGCCGCGCCCGCGCCGCCGCACCGCTGGGAGGGGACGAGGCAGGCGGTCGAGTACGGTCCCGTGGTGCCGCTGTCCCTGCCGATCGACGTGCCCCCGCAGGGCACCGACTGGCTGACGCTCAACGTCGGCACCCCGGACCCCGGCGCGGCGGGACTGCCGGTGCTGGTGTGGATCCCCGTGGGCGGCTACCTCTCGGCGGCGTCGAGCGACCCGATGTACGACCCGGCGGCGCTGGCCGAGGCGGGGATCGTCGTGGTGACCATCAACTGCCGCGTGGGCGCGGAGGGATTCGCGTTCCTCGACGACGCGCCGCCCAACCGCGGATTCCTCGACCAGATCGCGGCGCTGGAGTGGGTGCAGCGCAACATCGCCGCCTTCGGAGGTGACCCCGGACGGGTCACCGTGGGCGGGGTGTCCGCCGGGGCGGGCTCGGTTGCCGCCCTGCTGACGATGAAGTCCGTGCGCGGCCTGTTCCGGCGGGCCATCGCCCATTCGGTGCCCGGGCTGCACAGCACCCCCGCGCTGGCGCGGCAAGTCACCGCCGCGTTTACGGACCGGCTCGGGGCGGCGGCCCCCACCGCCGAGGCCCTGCGCGACATCGACCCATGGCACCTGGCCGCCGAGCTCACCTCCTTCAACGCCGGCCTGCACGCGCACCGGGAGAGCTGGGGACGCCTCACGGAGACCGGCACCGCGCTGTGCCCTGTCGTCGACGGCGAGGTCCTTCCGGAATCGCCTTGGCCCGCGCTGACCGGTGCGCGCGCGAGCGGGACCGAACTGCTCGTCGGCCACACCCGGGACGAATTCCGGTACTTCAGCGTCATGAGCGGACGGTACGGCACCTTCACCGAGCAGGACGCCCACGCAGCCCTCGAACTGCTCGCCCCGCAGCCGGACGGTGCGCGGGCCTACCGTGCCGCGTTCCCGCAGGCAGGCCCGGAGGAGCTGGTGGAGACGGTGTACTCCGACGCCCTCTTCCGCATGCCGTCACAGCAGCTGGCCGAGGCGAACGCCGCAGCCGGCGGCACCTCGTACCTCTTCGAACTGTGCTGGGCGGCCCCGGCCCTCGACGGCATCCTGGGCGCCTGCCACAGCCTCGACGTACCCCTGGCATTCGGCACGCTGGACAGCCCCGTCGCCACCCAGCTCATCGGCGACGAGCCCACCCCCGAGGCCGCCGCGCTCTCCCGCGAACTCCAGGAAGCATGGGTCCGCTTCATCACCACCGGCGACGCGGGCTGGCCCGCCCACCGGCCCGGCGGGCACCTCATCCGCGTCCTGGACACCGAGTCGAAGACTCTGCCCTACCCCGAACAGGCATCCCGCCAGATCTGGGCAGGCCGCTTCCCCGCTCCCTTCGATCATTCGTAACTGTCCGGGTCGGCTCCTGCGACGGCGAGGTCGATCACCAACCAGACGATCTACATGCTGACGCAGCTCCCGCTGCACCAGTCGCTGGCGCAACTGCACTGGCAGCCCGCGAGCGGGGAAGCGGCCCGCTGCGGCGGGCCGAGCGTGGCCAGGAGGGCTCGTGCCTCGTCCAGACCGTACGCGGCGATGGCGTCCTCGCGGAGACGCTCCAGCCGCCGGTGGACGTCGCGCGTCATGCGCTCGGCCGCCAGGTCGGGGTGCGCGTCGCGGTAGGTGCGGAGGTGGCTGGCGTGGTGCTGCCGAGGACGACCGCAACGGCGCCTGCCTAAGAGTGGGTGCGTGTGGCGCATGCTCTCCGAACGCCTGTGTACGCCAGGTCCTGACGTCCGGGTTTTCGAGCGGCATGATGTCGAGTTTGCTGTCGCCCGCGTGCTTGACCTGCTCGGCTGTCCGGCGACAGTCGCAGCAAGAAGCGTATGCCGAATGCGGGACAATCTCGCAATGACACTGCCGACCTCAGGGTTGCTGGGTTGTGAGCTGGGGAGGGACGCGATCGCCGTCGGCCGTCATGATCCGGATGACCTCGACGTCGCCATCGGCGTCGCGGTACGGAACGAGTTCGGCGGCAGGCACCTGGATATCTGGAATGCCGATGAGATCGAGAGACATGGCCGAGAACCTACCGGGTGAACATCGACTGCCCGCCCTGCGCGCTGTGCTCGCTGAACTCCTGGCCGACTGTTCGGCCGACGCGGCCGCCCGGACCCGGTCGGCACGGTGATCGTCAGGATCAGTACTGGCGAGCTCCGGTCCCCACCCCCAGCAGTCGGCCGCTTCATCCGAGGAGGGCCGAGTGGAACGACGCCGCCGAAAAAACCCAGCACCGGGCGGCGGCTGACCACGGCGTTTTTTCGGTGGTGTCGTGGAACTCGGACCGGCCCACCCACTATCAAGCCGGTCCGGCGCTTGAGGACTCCGTGGCGAAGCCACAGGATGCAGCCCAGGTCTCCACATCCCACGTGCCCCCGAAGCGCGGCGCCAGCCACCCGGGCGCGGCCTCGCGAAAGACCTCCGGGGCCAGCCGGGCGGAGCCCGAAGGCACCGCCCCCACCAGCGGCGCACCCGAAACCTCCGGCAGATCCGCCACATTGCACCGGGCCGCCAGGTCCGCTTCGTCCGGCCACGACCCGATGACCACCCCGGCGCAGTCGATGCTCCGCGCTCGAAGCGCCTCCGCCGTCAGCTGCGTGACATTAAGTGTCCCGAGCCCGGCCGCCGCCACCACGACCACCGGCGCCCCGACTCGCGCAGCCGCGTCGGCCAGCGTCCCGCCGGCCTCGTCGTAGCGCACCAGCAGCCCACCCGCGCCCTCGACCAGGACCACATCGTGCGAAGCCGCCAGCTTCTCCGCCGCCTCAGCCACATCCGCGGGCCTTACGGGCGTCAGCCCGCACCGCCGGGCAGCCGTCCCGGGCGCAAGCGGCTCCGGGTAGCGCGCCAGCTCCACCGTCGTGACGCCGGGCCCGGCAAGGCGCGCCACCTCCGCGGCGTCCCCGGCCTCCCCAACCGCGACCCCGGTCTGCGCCGCCTTCAGCACCGCCACCGACCGCCCCGCGGCCACCGCGATCGCGGCAAGCGCCGCCGTAACCACGGTCTTCCCGACCTCCGTACCCGTACCACTGACGAACGTCACGCCCATGCTCAACCCGCCTCCGCCGCCGCACACACCGCCGCGCACACCCGCGCGAGATCCGCGTCGCCCGTCACGTACGGCGGCATCGTGTAGATCAGATCCCGGAACGGCCGCAGCCACACCCCGGCCGAGACAGCCGCCCGCGAGGCCGCCGCCATGTCGACCTCATGGTCCAGTTGTACGACGCCGATCGTGCCGAGCACCCGCACATCCCGTACGCCCGCCAGCTCCGCCGCCGCGCCGAGCCCGTCCGCGAGACCCGACTCGATCCGCTTCACCTCCGCCTGCCAGTCGTGCCCGATGAGCAGGTCGATCGAGGCGCACGCCACCGCCGCGGCGAGCGGATTGCCCATGAAGGTCGGCCCGTGCGCCAGCACGGGGACCTCACCGCGCGAGATCCCCTCGGCGACCTCACTCGTGCACAGCGTCGCCGCCATCGTCATATAGCCGCCGGTCAGCGCCTTGCCCAGGCACATCACATCCGGCGCCACCTGAGCGTGCCCGGCCGCGAAGAGCGTGCCCGTACGGCCGAAGCCAGTCGCGATCTCGTCGAAGATCAACAGGACGTCGTGCTCGTCGCAGGCCTCGCGCAGCACCCGCAGATAGGCGGGGGAGTGGAAGCGCATGCCGCCCGCGCCCTGCACCACCGGCTCCACGATCACCGCGGCGAGCTCGTCCGCGTGCGCGGCCACCGTCGCGCGCAGGTGATCGGCGTACGCCGGATCCGCCGGATCCGCGAAGCCGCCCGGCGGGGCGTCCGCGAAGATCTGCTCCGTCAGCACCCCGCCCCACAGGTGGTGCATGCCGCCTTCCGGGTCGCACACGCTCATCGGCTGCCAGGTGTCGCCGTGGTAGCCGCCGCGCCAGGTCATCAGGCGGCGCTTGGCGGGGCGGCCGCGCGAGCGCCAGTACTGGAGGCACATCTTCGCCGCGACCTCGACCGATACGGACCCGGAGTCCGCGAGGAAGACGTGCTGCAGCGGCTCCGGTGTGAGCTCGACCAGGCGGGTCGCCAGCGACACCGCCGGCTCGTGGGTCAGGCCGCCGAACATCACATGGCTCATCCGCGACAGCTGGTCGCGCGCCGCCTCGTCCAGGGCCGGGTGCCGGTAGCCGTGGATCGCCGACCACCAGGACGACATCCCGTCGATCAGCTCGTCGTGGCCGCCGGCCGGCTGCGCCAGGCGCAGCCGGACCCCCGTCGCCGAGTCGACGACGAGGGGCTGCTGCCGGCCCGGCATCGGCCCGTACGGATGCCAGACGTGGTCGCGGTCGAGCTCCAGCAGCCGCTGCGGGTCAGGCATTCGGCGGCAGCTCCGTGCCGGCGCCGCGGCGGCGTACGGCCACCAGGTCGGCCTCGCGGTGCTCGGGGAGCGTGGTGGTTTCCTGGCCCTCCACCTCGAAGCCGGCGTCCGCGATCATGTCGAGGTCGGCCTTGCCTGCCTGGCCTTCGCTGGTCAGGTAGTCGCCGAGGAAGATGGAGTTGGCGATGTGCAGGGCGAGGGGCTGCAGGGTGCGGAGGTGGATTTCGCGGCCGCCGGCGATGCGGACCTCGGCGTCCGGGCAGACGAAGCGGACCATGGCGAGGATCTTGAGGGCCCGCTGGGGGGTGAGGTTGCTTTCCTTGGCGAGGGGGGTGCCCTCGAAGGGGATCAGGAAGTTCACCGGGACCGAGTCCGGGTTCATCTCGCGCAGTGCGAAGACCACGTCGACCAGGTCGGCGTCGGACTCGCCCATTCCGGCGATCAGGCCGGAGCAGGCCGAAAGACCGGCGGCCTGTGCCTGTTTCACCGTCTGGACACGGTCGGAGAAGTCGTGCGTCGTACAGATGTCGCCGTACATCTCCTCCGACGTGTTGAGGTTGTGGTTGTACGCGTCCGCGCCGGCCGCCCGGAGCTTGTCGGCCTGGCCGTCCGACAGCAGGCCCAGGCAGGCGCATACCTCGACCTTCTCGTTCTCGCCTCGGATCGCCGAGATCGTGTCGGCGACCCGGTCCACGTCCCGGTCCGTCGGGCCCCGGCCGCTGGCGACCAGGCACACCCGCTTGGCGCCCCCGGCCACTCCCGCGGTCGCCGCGGCGGCCGCCTCGCCGGGCTTCAGCCAGGTGTACTTCAGGATCCCGGCATCCGAGCCGAGCCGCTGCGAGCAGTACGAACAGTCCTCCGGGCACAGGCCCGACTTGAGGTTCACGAGATAGTTCAGCTTCACCCGGCGGCCGAAGTACGCGCGGCGCACCTTCCCGGCCGCCGCCACCACGTCGAGCACGTCGTCATCCGATGCCGCCAGCACGGCGAGCGCCTCGTCCCGGCCCGGCAGCTCGCGCCGCAGCCCCTTGTCCACCAGCGTCTTCAGCAGGTCCATGCCCGCGATCCTTCCCCACCGGGAGGTCGTCGGCCAATGAGACACCGCACAAGGCTCGCCGCGATACGTGTGTGCCTCGCCACACAGCGGCAGCGGCCCAGGTCGTCGTACGGTGCGCACATGCCGCACGCCCACGCACCCTTCGCCTGGATCGACGAGGCCGCCGCCGCCCGCCGCAGCGCCGGTCTCGTACGCACCCTGCGCCCGCGCCCCGCGGACAGCACCCTGCTCGACCTGGCGGGCAACGACTATCTGGGCCTGACTACCCACCCGGAGGTGACGGCCGCGGCCGCCGATGCGGCGCGGCGCTGGGGCGCGGGTGCCACCGGCTCGCGGCTGGTCTCAGGGACGACGGCGCTGCACGCCGAACTCGAGGCCGAGCTCGCCGCCTTCACCGGCTTCGAGGCCGCCCTCGTCTTCTCCTCCGGGTACGCCGCCAACCTCGCCGCCGTCACCGCCCTGACCGGCCGCGACAGCCTCGTGGTGTCGGATGCGGGCAACCATGCCTCCCTCATCGACGGGTGCCGCCTCTCCCGCGCCGCCGTCGATGTCGCCTCGCACGCCGATCCCGAGGCCGTCGACAAGGCCTTGACCGGACACGACGGCCGCGCCCTCGTCGTCACGGACGCGGTCTTCTCCGTCGACGGCGATACGGCTCCGCTGCCCGATCTCGCCGCCGTCTGCCGCGCCCGCGGCGCCGCGCTGCTCGCCGACGACGCGCACGGCCTCGGCGTCCTGGGCGAGGGCGGTCGCGGCACCCTGCATGCGGCCGGTCTCGCCGGGGCTCCCGGCGTCGTGGCGACGGTGACGCTGTCGAAGTCCCTCGGCAGCCAGGGCGGCGCGGTGCTCGGTCCGGCGCCGGTCATCGAGCATCTGCTCAACACCGCGCGCACCTTCATCTTCGATACGGGCCTGGCGCCCGCGGCAGCGGCCGGTGCCCTGGCGGCGCTGCGCCTGCTCGGCCGCGAACCGGGCCGGGCGGCCCGCGCGCGCGATGTCGCCGGGGCGCTGCACGACGGCCTGACAGCCGCCGGGTTCGCGCCCGTACGGCCGCAGGCGGCCGTGGTCTCCGTGCCCGCGCCCACCCCGGAGTCTGCGGTCCGGTGGGCCGCGGACTGCCGGGACGCCGGCCTCGCGGTGGGCTGCTTCCGCCCGCCGTCGGTGCCGGACGGCGTCTCCCGCCTGCGCCTGACCGCCCGTGCGGATCTCACGGACGGTCAGGTGGAACGGGCGGTGACGACGGTGGTCAAGGCCGCGCCCGCGGCGGCCTCCTAACGCCCGGCGAACGCGCCGGACTTGACCGCGGCGGTAAAGGACTCCCAGGCCCGCGCGGTGAAATGCAGCTGCCCACCCTCCGGGTCCTTCGAGTCGCGGACGGCGAGCGACCCGGAGGCCATACGGGCGGCCTCTACACAGTTGTTGGCGCCTGTCGAGTAGCTGCTGCGGACCCAGCGGGTGCCGGGTGGAGCAGCGTCATCGAGGGCGGACGGGGACGGTTCTGCCATGGTGCCTCCTCACGCGCCAGCGCTTATGGCGGCGATCAACTCCAGTGACTCCTTGTGTGGCAGGGCGCCCGCCTCCAGCGTCGTGAAGGCCTCCCCGTACGCCCCCAAGTCTTCTTTCCGTTCGAGATAGAGGCTACTCGTCAAATGGTCGAGAACAACCACATCCAGATCGGCTCCGTGCGAAAAAGAGAAGATAACGAAAGGCCCGGTGACCCCGATGTGCACTCCACTGTCGAACGGCAGCACCTGCAGCCGCACATGAGGCAGCGCGCCTACCTCCACGAGGTGCCGCAGCTGCTCGCGCATCACCTCGGGCCCGCCCACCTTCCTGCGTAACACCGCCTCGTCCAGCACCGCGTGCAGCACCAGCGGCCGGCTGCCGTGCAGCACCGACTGCCGCGCGAGCCGCACATCGACGAGGGGGCCGACCTGGCCGCTCGCCGCTTTGCCGAGTGCGGCCGAGGTGACGCAGCGGGCGTATTCGGGGGTCTGCAGCAGGCCCGGGACCACCGTGGTCTCCAGCGTGCGCATGCCGGTGGCCTCGGCCTCCAGGCTGATGAAGTCCCGGTAGGCGGGCGGCAGTAGATCGCGGTACGAGCTCCACCAGATGCGCGGGCCGGCGGCGACGCCCTCGGCCAGGGCCAATAACAGCTGCCGTAACTCGGGTTCGCGCACCCCGTAGGCATCGAGCAGTAGCTCCACGTCGCCAGGTTTGGCGGCGCTGCGCCCCGTCTCGATCCGGCTGACCTTCGACTGATGCCAGCCGACCCGCCCGGCCGCCTCACCGGAGGTGAGCCCTGCCAGGTCCCGTTGTCTGCGTAACTCCGCGCCGAGCTTGCGGCGGCGCACCGCTGGACCGTGCCGCATGGCGCCATAGTGTGCTCCACGAAACCGGTCGGCCGTAGCAGACTTCACCGCTTCGAGGGACAGATATATGCAGATCTCGTGAGATCGCCCCCGGACCAGGCCACTTCGGTGGCAGGCTGTCGCGCAGCAACCACCCGCGGTCGTCATCGACTTCAACCCGCACAGCGTCGGAGTCCGGCCCCGGGGCGGGAAAGGGACGGGCGCGGCCATGGCAGACCAGAAGGAAGCATCAGTCACTCTGCCGAGCGATCCGGCGTCGGTCACCGCGGCGCGCAGATATGTGACCGAAGTGCTGACCGAGTGGGGTGTCCCGGAGGGTGCCGAGACCCGGGACACGGTACGTCTGATCGTCTCCGAGCTTGCCACGAACGCCATTCAGCACACCTTCGGGCAGTCCCCGGTCTTCACCGTAAAGGTGGAGCTGGAGCGCGACGAGGCGCTGCGCATCGGCGTCACCGACAGCCATCCGCGCTGGCCGCAGCGGCTCCCGGCGGCGGTGCAGCAGGACAATGGCCGCGGGATGGTGATCATCCGATGGCTGATGGCGGAGGCGGGCGGCAGGTTGACGGTGCAGCCGACGGCGGACGGCGGCAAGACGGTGTGGATCGCGCTGCCGTGGAAGACGCCGGTGGCGTGACGCAGCCGGGCTACTGCTGCGACCGCCCGAACGTCCCGCGCAGCAGCGCCCGCAGCGACTGTGCCGCCGCGTTCGCCTCGCCCTCCCGGTACGCCACCCCGATGGTCCGCTTCAGCGCCGGCGGGTCGAGCCGCCGCATCGCGATCGGGGTGACGGCGAGGCGCGTCATCATCTCCGGCACCACCGCGACCCCCAGCCCGGCGCTGACCAGCGCGCACACCAGCACATAGCCCGGGGTGTCGCAGCGCACCGCCACCCGCGCCCCGGCCTCGGCGAGATGGGCCTCGACGGCGCTGCGGTTGGAGTTCTCCGGTGCGCTGGAGACCAGCGGCTGCCCGGCGAGATCGGCCATCGGCAGCCGCCCGGTGCCGGCCGTCAGCGCGTGCCCGGGCGCGGTGACGAGCACCAGCTCCTCGGTCAGCAGCGGCTCGACCGCCACCCCGGCGGGCGGGTGCTGTGCCGTGGGGGCGGGGTCGTACGCGTGCGTCAGCGCCAGGTCCGCCTCGCCGCGCGCCACGGCCGCGACGCCGTGCGGCGGCTCGTACTCGGCGACATGGAGCTGCACGTCGGGATGCTCGCGGCGGAAGGCGCTCAACACCGGCGGCAGCAGGTGCGTGCCCGCCGTCATGAAGGAGCCGATGCGCAGCCGCCCGCCGCACAGCCCGTTCAGCTCGGCGAGTTCGAGCCGCGCCCGTTCGAGCTCGTCCAGTACGCGCCGGGCCCGGGACAGCAGCAGCTCGCCCGCGGCGGTGAGCGCCGCCCCGCGGTGGTGGCGTACGAGCAGCGCGGCGCCGGCCTCCCGCTCCAGCTTCACCAGCTGCTGGGAGAGGGCGGGCGTGGTATAGCCGAGCCGCTCGGCCGCGCGCGTGATGGAGCCGGCCTCGGCGACGGCGACGAGGGCGGCGAGGCGCTGCGGGTCGTACACGGTCGGGCCTCTCAGCGGTGGTCGGCGGTGGCGAAGTCGGGCAGTTCGGTGGAGATTAGCCCTTCGGCGGCGCCGTCGAGGAGCCGGGCCATGTCGGCGGAGCGGGGGAGCATGGTCTTTTCGTACGCGCGGATGGCGGCGTCGGCGGTGGGGTGGTGGGCGATGGCGAGGGCGAGTTCGGCGGCGTCCAGCATGGCGAGGTTGACGCCGACGCCGAGCGGGGGCATG
This sequence comes from Streptomyces boninensis, assembly GCF_048572725.1. Lineage (NCBI taxonomy): Bacteria > Bacillati > Actinomycetota > Actinomycetes > Kitasatosporales > Streptomycetaceae > Streptomyces > Streptomyces boninensis. The sequence goes on along the minus strand of NZ_CP183837.1, from coordinate 691,405 downwards.
AGGTGGGCGGCGTCGCCGAGGAGGGTGACGGTGGGGTGGTGGGCCCAGGTGTGCGCGACGGGGAGGGCGAGGATCGGGCGGTCGACGTAGGGGCCGTCGTTGTCGGTGAGCAGCCGGCGCATGCGGGGTGACCAGTGGCGGTAGCGCTCCAGGAGGTGGGCGCGGATGCCGTGGGTGTCCGCGGGGGTGAGGCCGGCGGCGGTGATCCAGTCCGCGGGGGTGCGCTGGATGACGTAGACGCGGATGTGGTCGCCGCCGTTGCGCTGGGCGAACAGGCCGCGGTCGCCGTCGGCGCCGGCCGCGCTGCCGTGGCCGACGAGGCCGGCGATGTCGGGGTGGCGGGTGTCTACGTTGTCGAACCAGGCTTCCAGGAAGGTGACTCCGGTGTAGCCGGGTGTGGCGGGGGAGACGGCGCGGCGGACCTTCGACCAGGCGCCGTCGGCGCCGATGACGAGGTCGGCCTCGGCGGTGGTGCCGTCGGCGAAGTGCAGGCGGCGGGGGCCGGTGGCCGGGCCGCTGATCGTCTGGAGGGGGTGGTCCCAGCGCACGGTGCCGGGGTGCAGGGAGTCGAGGAGCAGGTCGCGGAGGCGGCCGCGGTCGATCTCGGGCTTGAAGAGCTCGCCCTCCTCCGGGATGTGGTGGAAGCGGACCGTGCCGTCCGGCGCCAGCTGGCGCATCTCCTGTCCTTCGGGGCGGGCGAGTCTGAAGAAGTCCTCCAGGAGGCCCGCCTCGCGGAGGGCGAGCTGGCCGTTGTCGGCGTGCAGGTCGAGGGTGCCGCCCTGATCGCGGGCGTCGGGGGAGGGGTCGCGGTCGTAGACGGTGGCGGCGATGCCGTGCCGCTGCAGGATGCGGGCGCAGGTCAGGCCGCCGGGACCGGCGCCGATGACCGCTATGCGGAGTTTGGTGTCCATGGCCGCCAGAAAAGCACAACGACTCAATAAGTGCAACAACTCAACTTTTGAACTCAGGCAACCGAAGGCATATGATGGCGCCATGACGAGCACTCCGCCGGGGCGCCGTGAGCGCAAGAAGGCCGCCACCCGCCAGGCCATCGCGGACGCCGCGCTGCGGCTGTTCCTGGAGCGCGGATACGACGACGTCGGCATCCGGGAGATCGCTGATGCCGCGGACGTGTCCACCACCACGCTGTTCAAACACTTCCCGGTGAAGGAGGCCCTCGTCTTCGACGAGGCGGCGGACCATGAGGCCCGGCTGATCGCCGCCGTACGGGAGCGGCCGGAGGGGCAGTCCATTCCTGCCGCACTGCGGGAGCACGCCCTGACCGCGCGCCTGGCCGCCGCGGGCAGCGACCCGCGCTTCAAGGCGTTCATGGAGCTGGTCGACGGCACGCCCGCGCTGCGCGACTACCACCAGAAGGTGTGGCTGCGCTACACCGCCGCGCTCGCCGGCGCCATCGCCGCGGAAAGCGGCCTTTCGGAAGCCGACCCCGCGTGCGCCGCCCTCGCCCACTTCGCCCTCGAAGCCCCGCGCGTGGCCCACGGCCACGACGACCCCCGGCAGGCCATCACCCGCGCCTTCGAGCTCCTGGAACACGGCTGGAGCGCGGCTGCCCGTCCCTGACCCTCAGGCCACGATGACCTTGGCCAGATCGGACAACATGACGTCCGCCTGGCTCCGTACGTCCGCGCTCCGGGACTGCGCGAAGTAGTCGAACAGGTACTTCAGGTCGCGATGCTCGTCGGCGGTCACCGGAATCGCATCGTAGGCGAGCACCGCGACCAGGGTCTCCAGCGCATAGTGCCATTCGCCCGCGCTGTTGGCGCCCCGCACCGAGCGGATGTAGGGCACGGCCGTCGGATGGGCCTCGAACCTGGGGAGGATGCGCTCGATGATCTGCTCCGTCCGCTCGGCGAGCTCACGATTCTCCATAAACAAATCCGTTAGGCAGACCCAGAAAATCCCCAATAGCTTACGAACCCTCGCATGCGGCAGGCTGATCCCATGGAGTCGTCACACACCGTCGCGCACAGCGATGTGAAAAGCGCCGCCGCGCGGATCGCGGGCCAGGTCAGGCCGCTGACCGTGGCACCGGCGGGCGAAGGGCTGCACTTCGCCCTGGAGTACCTGCAGCACACCGGCACCTTCAAGGCCCGCGGCCAGGCCAACTTCCTCGCCGCCCACGCCGAGCAGGGCGCCCTGCCCGAGGCGGGCGTCGTGATCGCCTCCGGCGGCAATGCGGGCCTCGCCTGCGCGTGGGCCGCCGCCCGGCACGGTATCCCGGCACACGTCTTCGTGCCCGAGACGACGCCTGCGGTGAAGGTGGCGGGCCTGCGTCGCTATGGCGCCGACGTCCGCCTAAAGGGCGCGCTTTACGGCGAGGCGCTGGAGGCCTCCCGCGCGTACGCGGCCGCGTCCGGCGCGCTCGTCGCGCACGCCTACGACAACACCCTCGTCTCGGCGGGCGCCGGGACGCTTCTCCCGGAGCTGGCGGCCGCGGTGCCTGACGGCGTCGACACCGTGATCGTCTCCGTCGGCGGTGGTGGTCTCTACGCCGGTGTCGCGGCCGCCGCCGACCACCTGGGCATCCGGGTCGTCGCCGTCGAGCCGGAGGGCTCGCGCGCGCTCAACGCCGCGCTGGAGGCGGGCAGGATCATCGACGTAGCCCCTGACTCGATCGCCGCCGACGCCCTGGGCGCGCCTCGCGTCTCGCAGGACGCGCTGACTTGGGCGCAGGGCCCCGGCACCCGGTCGGTGCTGGTCCCGGACGAGGCGATCGCTTCCGCGCGCCGGGCCTTGTGGGCCGACCACCGGATCGCGGTGGAGAACGCTGCGGCGACCGCGTACGCGGCCTTGACCCATGGCGCGTACGAGCCGGCGCCCGGGGAGCGCGTCGCGGTGGTGCTGTGCGGCGCCAACGCCGACCCGGCGGGTCTGGCCTGATCAAAGTGCGGCCTGGCGGGCGCGGCCTGATCCAAGACCGGCCCGGTGGGCCGGGCCTGAACCAAGCGGTCTCAGCGGCCTCGCCTGATCACCCCGCAGCCAGCAGCGCCTCTGCCCCCACGGGCCTGAACCCGGCCGCGAGAATGGCCCGCACGCCGGCCGCATTCCCGGGTGCGATCTGTGCCCACACCGGCGCGCCGTCCGGCACCAACTGCCGGGCGGCCTCCGCCAGCCGTCGCCCGAGCCCCTCGCCGCGCGCCTCCGGCTCCACCTCGACGGCCATCTCCCACCGCCCGGCAACCCCGTGCCCCAGCAGCACCAGACCGCCCGGCACAGCCCAGGCCCGTACGTCATCGCGATAGCGCAACGCCCGCGCCACCCGCGGATGGTCGCGCGCGGCGACCGGTGCCAGGTCCAGCTCCGGCGGCCCGTCGGCGGCGTCCGCGACCGTCAGCATGTCGATGTTGTTGACCCGGCGGCCCAGCCGTTCGCACAGCGCGCTCAGGAACGGCGGGTTGAGCGGCGCCGACAGATCGTCATCCGGCAGCAGCCCGCGCACCCACGCGGCCTCCGCGTCCGCGAAGACCACCGCGCACCCGGTGAAGGCGATCACTCCGGCATCCCGCGCCGACGGCTGCGGCAGCACCGCCACCGCGCCGTCCGGCGGCGGAAACACCCCGCGTGCGGCGTCGTCCAGAATCCCGGCAAGGTCACTCATGTACGGCACCAGGTGGCAGCAGCACCTGCCGCGTGCGTCTCTCGGCGTCGAGGACTCGCAGCGCCCGCGCCAGCGTCGCCGCATGCACCTCCGTCTCGCCGCGCGCATGCATCAGCTCCAGCGCGTCGCGCAGCTCCGCCGCCTTGCGCACCAGCGCCTGCGCGGCCCGCAGCCCGCCGTAAGTGTCGTCGCGGCGCGCCGGGTTGATGCGGCCCAGCAGGTCCACGGCCTCCAGATAGCGGTCGATCAGCTCACCCTCCGCACGGGTGAGCGCCGGCAGCGGCGGCAACTCCGGCGGCAGCACCGCGGCTCACCGCCCCGCACCCGGTACGGGGCGCTTGCGCGCCGCCGTGAGCTTGTCCGCGAGCCCGTACTCGATCGCCTCCTCGGCGTTGAAGTACTGGTCCCGCTCGATGTCCGCGCGCACCTCCTCGCGCGACCGGCCGGTGTGCCGGGCGAGGAGCTCCTCGAGCAGCTCGCGCTGGCGCTGCAGCTCCGCCGCTTGGATGACGAGGTCGTCGGTCTGCCCCTGCACCGTGTCGGAGAGGGCCGGCTGGTGGATGACGATGCGGGCGCCGGGCAGCGCGTACCGCTTCCCGGGGGTGCCGGCCGCGAGCAGCACGGCGGCGGCGGCGCCCGCCTGGCCCAGGCACACCGTCTCCACGTCGGAGCTGACGAACCGGATCGTGTCGTAGATCGCGGACATCGAGGTGAGCGAGCCGCCGGGGGAGTTGATGTAGAGCGAGATGTCCTGCTCGGGGGCGGAGTGCTCCAAGTGCATGAACTGGGCGATCACGTTGTTCGCGGCGTCGTCGTCGACCTGCGTGCCGAGGAAGACGATCCGCTCGCTGAGCAGCTTCGAGTACGGGTCCATGGTGCGGGTTCCGGAGCTGGTGCGCTCCGTGAACTCCGGCAGTACGTAACGGGCGGCCGGGTCGGTCATCGCGGCGTCACCTCCACAGGTCAAAATGTACAGGACGTACATCTTGTTAGAATGGCAGCATGGCCTACGAAATTCCGGTGACGCAAGCCCGCGCGGAGCTCGCGGATCTGATCAACCGCGTGGTGTACGGCGGCGAGAGGGTGCTGCTGACCCGGCACGGCAAGCCGCTGGTGGCCCTGGTCTCGGCTGCTGACCTGGAGCGTCTTGAGGCAGCGCCGGCCGAGCCGGTGATCCAGTCGGTGTCGGACGTGGGCGCGGCGCCGTCCGCTCCGGGCGAACGGCGGCGCTTCGGCATCGCGGCGGAGCACAAGCAGCCGCCGCCGCACTGACAGCCGCGGGCTCAGGCGGCCTTGTCCTGCGAGCCGCCGCCCTCCTTGCGCGCCTGCTCCAGCTCGGCCTTGACGTCGGTGGCGTACCGGTCGACGTACTCCTGGCCCGACAGGTTCAGGATCGAGTAGATGATCTCGTCGGTGACGGCGCGCAGGGCGGCCTTCTCGTTGTCCATGCCGGCGAAGCGGGAGAAGTCCAGCGGCTCGCCGAAACGAATCGTCACCCGTCCGAGCTTGGGGATCTTCCGCCCGGGAGGCTGCAGTTCGAAGGTCCCGACCATCGCGCACGGGATCACCTTCACCTGCCCGCGCAGCGCCATCGCCGCCACCCCGACCCGCCCCTTGTACAGCCGCCCGTCGTGGCTGCGGGTGCCCTCGGGGTAGATGCCGAGCAGCTCGCCCTTGCGCAGCACGCCGAGCCCCTCGTCGATCGCGGCCTGCGCCGCATTGCGGCCGGAGCGGTCGACCGGGATCTGTCCGGCGCTGCGGAAGAAGCCGGCGATCAGGCGCCCTTTGATGCCGGGCCCGGTGAAGTACTCCTGCTTGGCGAGGAAGGTGATGCGGCGCCTCAGCATGGCGGGCATCAGGAAGTGATCGGAGAAGGACAGGTGGTTGCCCGCGACGATCGCGGCGCCCTCCTCCGGGATGTGCTCGAGCCCCTCGATCCGCGGCCGGAACATCAGCCGCAACGCAGGCCCCAGGAGCACGTATTTGAGCACGTAGTAGAACACGGCAGCCTGCCTTCCCCCATGGTCGTCCGGTGCCCGAGCACACTAGTCGAGCCCCGGGCGGCGGGCGAGGGGGTGGGGCGGCATCGGGCGCGTATCGCTGCTGCGTACGGGTGATTGTGCGTACTTGCCGGGCGGGTCGGTGGCGTGGGGCGTTGCCCGGCGGGGGCCTCGGTACGAGCCTCGGGCTTTCACGAGCCAACTCACAGGAGGCCCGCCATGCCGTCCCCGCTCCGCCGCACCGCGGCCGTGCGAAGCGGCTCCGCCGCGGTCCCGCGCGCCGAGGATCCCGTGGGCTGTCCGCGGCCGGACGGCACCCGGTCGCGGCGGAGCCGTCTGGCCGCGCTCGCACTCACCTTGCTCGCCGTATCGGCGGCCTCCACCGCACCCGCCTACGCCCGTCAGGAGCCGGTCCCGGACCGCGGCGGGCTGATGCTGACCGTCTCGGGCTCGTCCAATACCTGGATTCGCGGCGTCCTGCTGCGGTGTCCGTCCGGCGTCGGCAACCACCCGGATGGCCTGCGCGCCTGCGCCGCTCTGGAGCGCGCGCATGGCGACCCGGGCCGGGCGGGGGCCGGAAGGCGGCCGTGCAGCCGCGAGTACGACCCGGTCACCGCGACCGCGTACGGCACCTGGCGCGACCGCGCGGTCCGCTGGGAGCGTACGTACGCCAACGCCTGCGAGCTGGACGCACGTACGGGCCCGGTCTTCCGCTTCTGAGCCCCGCCCCTGGCTAGCGGATCGGCACGCCCGACAGCGTCCGCGCGATCACGAGCCGCTGGATCTCGCTCGTCCCCTCGAAGATCGTGTAAATCGCGGCGTCCCGGTGCATCCGCTCCACCGGGTACTCCCGCGTGAAGCCGTTCCCGCCGAGGATCTGCATCGCCTGGGCGGTGACCGTCTTGGCCACCTCGCCCGCGTACAGCTTCGACATCGAGCCTTCGGCCGACGTGAACGGCCGCCCCGCGGCCGCCATCCACGACGCCCGCCACACCAGCAGCCGGGCCGCGTCGATCTGGGTCCGCATGTCGGCGAGCTGGAAGGCGACGCCCTGGTTGTCGATGATCGGGCGGCCGAACTGCACGCGGGTCTTGGCGTACTCCAGCGCCGTCTCGTATGCAGCCCGCGCGATGCCCACCGCCTGCGCGCCGACCGCGGGGCGGGAGGCCTCGAAGGTGGCCATGGCGGCGTTCTTCACGCGCTCGCCGCCGGTCTTCGCCCGCTCGCGGGCGCGCGCGAGGCGCTCGTCGAGCTTCTCCTTGCCGCCCAGGAGGCAGTTCCCCGGCAGACGTACGTCTTCGAGGACCACCTCGGCGGTGTGCGAGGCGCGGATGCCGTGCTTCTTGAACTTCTGGCCCTGGGACAGGCCGGGCGTGTCCGGCGGGACGATGAAGGAGGCGTGGCCCTTGGAGCCGAGCTCCGGGTCGACGACCGCGACGACCACGTGGACGTTGGCGATGCCGCCGTTGGTCGCCCAGGTCTTGGTGCCGTTGAGGACCCACTCGTCCTTGGCCTCGTCGTAGACGGCGCGGGTGCGCATCGCCGCGACGTCCGAGCCGGCGTCGGGCTCGGAGGAGCAGAAGGCGGCGACCTTGACGTCGTTCACGTCGCCGTACATCTGCGGGATCCAGGTGGCGACCTGCTCCTCGGTGCCGTTGGCGACGACGCCGACGGCGGCCAGGCCCGTGCCGACGATCGACAGGGCGATGCCGGCGTCGCCCCAGAAGAGCTCCTCCATGGTCATGGCTATGCCGAGGCCGGTGGGGTCGAAGTACTGCTGGGCGTAGAAGTCGAGCGAGTACAGGCCGATCTTCGCGGCCTCCTGGATCACCGGCCAGGGCGTCTCTTCGCGCTCGTCCCACTCGGCCGCCGCCGGACGGATCACGTCGGCGGCGAAGCCGTGGATCCAGTCGCGCACCGCCTGCTGGTCCTCATTGAGCTCGAACGTGAATTCCGCCATGCCACCCTCCGACTAATGTTACTTTCGGTAACACGCAGTCTGTTACTCGCGAGTAAGGTCTGTCAACTCCCGGACGCCGCTCCGGCCCGTCACGCTGCCCTTAAGACCTGGGTGTTACGTTGCGCACGCGGGCACGGAAAGACGAGGCGAGCGGGGAGAAAGCGCGTGGAGACCAGCCGGCAGGCGGATCAGCAGCAAGCGGCAGAGCGCCGAAGAGAGGAGCTGCTCCGGGCCGCCGACCGCGTCGTCCTGCGCGAGGGCCCGGACGCTTCCATGAACGCCATCGCCGCCGAGGCCGGCATCACCAAGCCGATCCTCTACCGCCACTTCGGCGACAAGAGCGGCCTCTACCGCGCCCTCGCCGAACGCCACACCGACGCCCTCGTCGCCTCCCTGCGCGCCGCCCTCGACACCCCGACGGGCCGCCGCGAGCGGGTCGAGGCCGCCCTCGACACCTACCTCGCCGCCATTGAGGCCCGCCCGCAGGTCTACCGCTTCCTCATGCACCCGGCCGGCGACGCCCGAGCCCCCGAGCGCGACTTCGAGGTCGGCCGGCACTCCGCCCCGCTGCTGCGCCGCCTCGGCGAGGAGCTGGCGCAGGTCATCGACGAGCGGGTGGACCTCGGCCCGGGCGGCGCGCTGCTGGCCCGCACCTGGGGCCACGGCATCGTCGGCATGATGCACGCGGCGGGGGACTGGTGGCTGCGCGAGCGGCCGTGCTCCCGCGCGGAGCTGGTGCAGTCGCTCGCGGATCTGCTGTGGGGGCGACTGGCCGCCGCCTCGGACCGGCTCGGCGGGCCCGGGTTGTAAGCCTCTTTTACGCGGCCCACCCGCTGCCGCGCAGCGCCCGCCTTCGCCGCAGCCGCCCCAGCCGGTCGGTGAACACCATCCCGTCCAGGTGGTCGCACTCGTGCTGCAGGCACCGCGCGAAGAACCCGGTGCCCGTCACGCGCACCGGCGCGCCCGTCAGATCGCAGCCCTCGACGACCGCCTCGTCCCAGCGCGGCGTGCCGGCCTCCCGGCCCGGCAGTGACAGGCACCCCTCGGGCCCGCGCACCACCACTCCGCCCGTCGACACCAGCCGCGGATTCACCACATGTCCGATATGCCGCCGGTCTTCGTCATCCGGACAGTCGTACACGAACACCCGCTTCCCGACGCCGATCTGGCAGGCCGCGAGCCCCACGCCCCGGTGCGCGTACATCGTCGCGAAGAGGTCCTCGACGAGCCGCTCCAGCGGCTCCCCGAAGGACGTCACCTCGTCCGCGGGCTTGTGCAGCAAGGCCTCACCGAACCCCAGCACCCGCCGCACCCGTCCGCCACTGCCCGGAATCGCCCGCTCTGCCATGGCGGTCAGGGTACGGGCCGTAAACCCTATGACTCTTACAAGACCCCTGGTGGCGATTCGGGTCCCGGCCTAACTCTCGGTAGGCTGAGCTCCGCGCCGAATGCGAGGAGGAGCATCCACGATGGCAGGCAACACGGACCCGCTGTCCCCCCGGGCGAAGCTGGCCGTCACGGCAGGCAGGGCCGCGGCCGCGGTGTCCCGCGCCGCGGGTCGCGGCAGCGGATCGGTGATCGGGGGCAAGGTCGCCCTCAAGCTGGAGCCCGACCTGCTCGCCCGCCTCTCCACCCACCTCGACGTGGTGCTGGTCTCCGCCACCAACGGCAAGACGACCACCACCCGCCTGATCGCCGAGGCGCTGCGCGCGTCCGGGCCGGTCGTCTCCAATGCCCTCGGCGCCAATATGCCCGCGGGCATCACCTCCGCCCTCGCCGGCGGCTCGGAGGCGAAGTACGGCGTCATCGAGGTCGACGAGAAGTACCTGGCGGGCGTCGCCCGTGACGTCGACCCGAAGGCCATCGCGCTGCTCAACCTCTCCCGCGACCAGCTCGACCGCGCCGCCGAGACCCGGATGCTGGCCGAGCGCTGGCGCGAGGGCCTGGCCGGCACCAAGGCCGTCGTCATCGCCAACGCCGACGACCCCCTGGTCGCCTGGGCCGCCTCGTCCTGCCCGAATGTCATCTGGGTCGCCGCGGGCCAGCAGTGGAAGGAAGACTCCTGGTCCTGCCCGTCCTGCGGCGGCGTGCTGCAGTGGCACGGCGACGACTGGGGCTGCGGCGAGTGCGGCTTCCGCCGCCCGACGCCCAGCTGGGCGCTCAACGGCGACCACGTCCTCGACCCGCACGGCGCCGCCTGGCCGATCCAGCTGCAGCTGCCGGGCCGCGCCAACAAGGCCAATGCCACCACCTCCGCCGCCGTGGCTGCCGCCTTCGGCGTCCACCCGCAGACGGCGCTGGAGCGGATGTACTCCGTGACGGCCGTCGCGGGCCGCTACGACGTGGTGAACTTCTCCGGCCGTGAACTGCGCCTGCTGCTGGCCAAGAACCCGGCCGGCTGGCTGGAGACGTTCTCGCTGATCGACCCGCCGCCCGCCCCGGTCGTCCTGTCCGTCAACGCCCGTGGCGCCGACGGCACCGACACCTCCTGGCTGTGGGACGTCGCGTACGGCCGCCTCGCCGGCCACCCGATCTTCGTCATCGGCGACCGCAAGCTCGACCTGGCCGTACGCCTCGAGGTGGCGGGCGTCGAATTCCGCGTCTGCCGCGACCTGGACGAGGCGGTCGCCGCGGCGCCCCCCGGCCGTATCGAGGTCATCGCCAACTACACCGCGTTCCAGGACCTGCGCCGCCGGGTCGGCAACTGACCAGCGAGGAGATGCGCTACATGAACGGCATGAACGACAACAGCCTCCGCCTCGTCTGGGTCTACCCCGACCTGCTGTCGACCTACGGCGACCAGGGCAACGCCCTCGTCGTCGAGCGCCGCGCCCAGCAGCGCGGCATCGAGGTCGAGCGCATCGACGTACGCTCCGACCAGCAGGTGCCCGCCGGCGCCGACATCTACCTCATCGGCGGCGGCGAGGACCGCCCGCAGCGGCTCGCCGCCGAGCGCCTGCGCCGCGACGGCGGCCTCAACCGGGCGGCCGCCAATGGCGCGATCATCTTCTCCGTTTGCGCGGGCTACCAGATTCTCGGCCACGAGTTCGTCAACGACCTGGGTGAGCGCGAGGCCGGCCTCGGCCTCCTCGACGTGATCAGCACCCGCGGCGAGAAGGACCGCTGCGTCGGCGACGTCCTGGGCGACATCGACGACCGCCTCGGCCTGCCGCCGCTGACCGGCTTCGAGAACCATCAGGGCATTACGCACCTGGGCCCGGGCGCCCGCCCGTTCGCCCGCACCCGCTTCGGCAACGGCAACGGCACCGGGGACGGCACCGAAGGCGCCTGGAACGACACGGTGTTCGGCACCTACATGCACGGCCCGGTCCTGGCCCGTAACCCGCAGATCGCCGACCTGCTCATCCGGCTCGCGATGGACGCGCCCGGTCTACCCGCGCTGGACGACCGCTGGTACGAGGCCTTGCGCGAGGAAAGGATCGCGGCCGCGAGCCAGCCCGCGTAAAGGTCCCCCTGTAAGCTGAGGGCACCCCTAAGCCGGACGATGGGGTCCGGTCATCCACCCCACGTCCGCGAAGGGTTCCCCTCCGCCATGCGCATAGGTGTGCTCACATCCGGCGGCGACTGCCCCGGCCTGAACGCCGTCATCCGCTCCGTCGTCCACCGCGCCGTCGCCGACCGCGGCGACGAGGTCATCGGCTTCCGCGACGGCTGGAAGGGCCTGCTGGAGTGCGACTACCGCAAGCTCGACCTCGACGCGGTGGGCGGCATTCTCGCCCGCGGCGGCACCATCCTCGGCTCCTCCCGCGTCCAGCCCGCGCATCTGCGCGACGGCGTTGAACGGGCGCGGGAGCACGTCGCCGAACTCGGCCTCGACGCGATCATCCCGATCGGCGGCGAAGGCACCCTGAAGGCCGCCCGGATGCTCTCCGACGCAGGGCTGCCCATCGTCGGCGTGCCGAAGACGATCGACAACGACATCGCCTCGACCGATGTCACCTTCGGCTTCGACACGGCGGTGGGGGTGGCCACCGAGGCCCTCGACCGCCTGAAGACGACGGCCGAGTCCCACCAGCGCGTCCTCGTCGTCGAGGTCATGGGCCGGCACACCGGCTGGATCGCCCTCCACTCCGGCATGGCGGCGGGCGCGCACGCCATCGTCGTACCGGAGCGGCCCTTCGACATCGGCGAGCTGACCAAGCTGGTCGGCCGCCGCTTCGAGGCCGGGAAGCGCTTCGCGATCGTCGTGGTCGCCGAGGGCGCCAAGCCGCGCGAGGGCTCCATGCCCTTCGACACCGGCGGCAAGGACATCTACGGCCACGAGCGCTTCGCCGGTGTCGCCCGCCAGCTGACCGTCGAGCTGGAGGAGCGCCTCAACAAGGAGGCCCGCCCGGTCATCCTCGGCCACGTGCAGCGCGGTGGCACCCCCACCGCGTATGACCGCGTCCTCGCCACCCGCTTCGGCTGGCACGCGGTGGAGGCGGCGCACGAGGGCGCCTTCGGGATGATGACGGCCCTGCGCGGTACGGACATCACGCTGGTGCCGCTCGCCGAGGCCGTCGATTCGCTGAAGACGGTCCCCTCGCACCGCTACGACGAGGCGGAGTGCGTCCTCTAGCCGCGACCCGCCGCTGAAGTAGAGCCGCCCCGCACGCAGCACACCGCGGAGGCGGCTCTACTCTGTTAAATGCACCATCAGCGGCGAAGAGGGAACAGACATGGACCACGGCGGACACGGCCAGATGAACCTGCCGCCGTTCACCTTCGAACGCGGCCTCGCCTGGAGCCCCGACACCTTCTTCCTCGTCGCCTGCCTCCTCGGCCTCGCCCTCTACGCCTGGGGCGTCGTCCGTCTCGTCCGGCGCGGCGACCGCTGGCCGGTCACCCGTACCGTCGCCTTCACCTTCGGCGTGCTGACGGTACTGGTGGCGATGTGTACGGGACTGAATGACTACGGCATGGTCATGTTCAGCGTGCACATGGTGCAGCACATGATCATCAGCATGATCTCGCCCATCCTCATCCTGCTGGGCGCGCCGGTGACGCTGCTGCTGCGGGCGCTGCCGACCAGGCCGAAGGGCAAGATCAGTCCGCGGTCGCTGCTGGTGAGCCTGCTGCACAGCCGGTATCTGCGGGTCATCACCCACCCCGCGTTCACCATCCCGCTGTTCATCGCGAGCCTGTACGGGCTGTACTTCACGCCGCTCTTCGACACGCTGATGGGCAGCAGGGCGGGCCATATCGCGATGATGGTGCACTTCCTCGCCGTCGGCCTGATCTTCTTCTGGCCGATCATGGGCGTGGACCCGGGCCCGCACCGCCCCGGCTATGTGATGCGCATCCTGGAGCTCTTCGCGGGCATGCCCTTCCACGCCTTCTTCGGCATCGCCCTGATGATGGGCGGCGAGCCCATGATCAGTACGTTCATGCACCCGCCGGCCTCGCTTGGCCTCGACCCGCTCGGCGACCAGCAGGCGGCGGGCGGCATCGCCTGGGCCTTCAGCGAGATCCCGTCGGTGCTGGTCCTGGTCGCGCTGGTCCACCAGTGGCACAACTCCGAGCAGCGCAAGGCCCGCCGAGACGACCGCAAGGCGGCCAGGGACGGCGACGCGGAGCTGGTGGCGTACAACGCCTATCTGGCGTCACTGAACTCCCGGTCGAGCTAGCCGGTACAGCACGCTCGGCCGCAGCGGCCCCTCGGGCGCGGTGAGGTCCTCGAAGTCGTCGGCCGGGTCGCGGGTCATGCCGATGCGTCGCATCACCGCCTGTGAACGGACATTGGCAGCCGTGGTGACAGCGAGGATCTCGGGAAGCTCAAGGGTGTCGAAGCCGAAGGCCAGGACTTCCCGCGCGGCCTCGGTGGCGTAGCCCTGGCCCCAGGCCGGCCGGGCGAGCCGCCAGCCGATCTCCACGCCGGTGAACGGCATGCCGTCGTCCACCGGATCCAGGCCCGCGAAGCCGATGAACTCGCCCGTGGCCCGCACCTCGACCGCCCACCATCCGTAGCCCTGCCGCTCGAAGCCGGCCCGGAAGCGCGCCACGGACGCATCGGCCTGCTCGCGGGTGAGCAGGCCGCCCAGGTGCTCGCGGACCTCGGGATCGGCGTTCATGGCGGCCCATGGTGCGAGGTCGGAGTCGCGCCATCCGCGCAGGGTGAGGCGGGCGCTGTGCAGTTCGGTCATGCCGGCCAGCCAATCATGACGGCCTCTGGCGCGGACGTATCCGGCGGGTCAGGATGGGGGAGGGGCGAGTCACTCGGCTAGGCGACGGGTGGGGTGGTGCGGCAATGTCCGGTTCCCTGAAGACTCTGGTGGGGTGCACCGCGGGCGGTCTGGTGGCCGTGTCGGCGTACTCCGTGGCGCTGGGCAGCAGCGGGTGGCTGTGGTTCTTCTGGACCGTGCTGCTGCTGACGATGATCGGGTCGATCGTCGTGGGGGACTGAACCGGCCCTGACCCGCCGCGGCGGGCGGACGGCCCGTGCTGCCGCCCGCCCGCCGGTTCTGTTCAGCAGTGCGCGAAAGTCCCCGCCGCGGGGCGCTCCACCGCATCCGGAGTCCAGGCCTTCGCGGCCATGCCGTTCAGATCCCAGACCACCTTCCCGGCGCGCACGGTCACCTGCGCCGTGAGCTTCCGCTTGCCGTCGATGCGATAGCCGAAGCTGTCCGTGAAGCCGAACGTGCCACGGTCGGCGGAGAGGACCGCGATGTCGGCCGGTGCGCCCTCCGACAGGTGCCCGAGGTCGGGGCGGCCGATGGTCTGCGCCGGCATCCAGGTGGACGCCTTGATCACGTCCGTCAGCGGAATCCCGAGCACCAGGAACTTCGACATGAGGTTGGCCATGTCCTTCATCCCGGAGTTCATGCTCGTGATGTGCAGGTCGGTGGAGATGGTGTCGGGCGGAAAGCCTTCCTTCATGGCCTGCTTCACCACGTCCCACCCGAAGCTGCCGCCGCCGTGCCCGACGTCGAAGAGCACCCCGCGCCGGCGGCCCGCGTGCATGCCCGAGTTGAGCCTGCCGTCCACGAGCTCGCGGCGCAGCCCCGAGTAGGCGTGCGTGTAGATGTCGCCGCGGCGGAGCTTCTCGGTGAGCAGCTGCTCCAGCGGGCGCTCGGGGTGGTCGGAGCCGAAGTCGACCTTCACCGGGAGGTCCGCGCGCACACCGGCCTCCAGCGAACGGTCCACCGCGATCCAGTCGGCGCCCTCGTAGTGTGCCGTCTTGATGCCGACGATCAGCCCCGGATACTGCTCGGCTTTGTCGACCGCGGGCCCCGGCCGCATGTCGCCGGTGTCCTGCTCGACCTTGGCGCCGCCCATGCCCTTGCCGACGATGTTGAGGAACGCCAGCACCCGGGTCTCTGCGCGGTCGATGATCTTCTTCTTGAACAGCTCGAAGTTGGCGGCCCCCGAGGAGCCGGCGTCCACCGCGGTGGTGACGCCGCTGCGGAAGGTGAACCCGTCCGGCACCACGCCGTTCTTGCCGTCCGCGTAGTCGTTCGCCGGCCCGTAGAACAGGTGGGCGTGCAGATCGATCAGGCCCGGGGTGACGTACTGCCCGCGGGCGTCCACGGTCTGCTTCGCCCCCGAGGCGTCGATGCTCTTCGCCACCTCGGCGATCTTCCCGTCCTTGACGGCGATGTCCCGCACGGCGTTCAGCTTGTTCTTCGGGTCGATGACATGGCCGCGCTGGATGACGAGGTCGTACGCCCCTGCCTCCTCGGCCGCCGCGCCGGAGGGGGCCGCCGCGGCCGGGGCCGCCTTGCCCACGACCATGCCGAGCGCCGCGGCGGGCGCTGCCAGTACGCGGGCGCGGTTGCGTATCTCCATCCCGTCGGCCCTCATATGACCGCGATGCAATCGATCTCGACCAGCGAGTCCCCGGGGATGCCGGCCGCGGCGGCGATCGTGGTGCGGACGCCCGGCTCGGGGCCCCAGCGGCCGAGGAACACCTCGTTCATGCCGTCGTAGTCGTCGAGGGTGTTGAGGTAGACGTTGACCTTGAGCACCTTCTTCATCGAGGAGCCGACCGACTCCAGGTAGCGCTCCACCTCGTTCAGCACATGCTCGGTGTGGTCCTTGATATCGCCCTCGAAGTGGGCGCCGATGCCGGAGATGAAGACCATCGAGCCGTACGTGACGATGGGGCTGAACAGCGGGTTCTCCGGCGGCTCCTCGCCACCGGGGTAGTGCACCTCCTTCTTCGGCTTGTGGCCGTGCTTGGTGTCGGCCGCCGAAGCCGCGCCGGCGCCGGCCACCGTCGGCACGGCCGCGATGGCCGCGACGGCGGGCGCCTTGCGGATGAAGTCACGTCGGTTCGAGCTCACATGTCCTCCAGGGGTTGTTCAGGGCATGACAGGTGGAAAGAAGGGTCGGGGACGCGCTCAGGACTTCTTGGTGGCCTTCCAGCTGCCCTTCAGGTACTCGCCCATGTCGACCTTGCCGCTGATGCGGTCGCCGTCGAGGGTGCCGGTGAAGGTGAAGGACAGCGAGTCGCCGTGCTCCTCCCCGTAATTGCTGCGCACCGTCACCTCGGCGCCGCTGACGGAGCCGGTCGCGTCCCGGGAGACGAAGTCCCCGCGATGCGTGCCGGTGATCTTCGCGCCGTCCTGGCTCAGCTTCAGCTCGTGCGCCGAGGACGTGCCCGCCGTGTACGTGATCTCCAGCTCCCAGGTGCCGGAGGCGTCCACGGTCGGCGGCTTCGGCGGCTCGGGTGCGGGCGGCGGGTCCTTGAGCAGCTTCACGACCGCGTCGGCGATCGTCTTGTCGTTGCCGGGCTCGAGCATGTAAGGCGTGACGGCCACCCCGGACTGTGCCGGGTCGTCGCCCGAGGCGGCATTGATCGCGATCCGCGGTGAGCCCTCCCACAGCGCGTCCACGATCGTCTGGCCCAGCACGCCGGCCTTTTCGGCATCCCACAGCAGGTTCAGCGTCGGGGTGCGGTTGGAGAGGCCCTCCGGCTGCACGATCTTCGACGTGACGCCGGGCACGGCGCTCTTCACCCGCCGGGCGATGGTGTTCAGCCATGAAGTCCAGCGCTCGTACTCGGCCTTGTGGTCGCGGCGCACCCACATCTCCACCGCGGCCAGCATGCCCATGGCCTCTTCCTTGCCGACCTTGAAGCCGCGGGCGAAGCCGTGGTGCGGGGCGCTGTGCACCCAGGCGGCGCGGACCAGGTCCTCGCGGCCGAGCAGGATGCCGGCCGACTGCGGGCCGCGCAGCGCCTTGCCGCCGCTGTACGCGACCAGGTCGGCGCCGCGTTCGAGGTGCACGTTGGGGATGGTGAGGACCTCGGCGGCGGCGTCCACCAGCACCGGCACGTCCTTCTCGTGGGCGAGCTCGGCGATCGTCTTGGTGTCGAGCTCGCTCTCGTCGACCCGGGGCATGGCGAAGATGTAGACGAGCGCGGTCTGCGGCCCGAGCGCCGCCTTCAGCTCCTCCTTGGTATCGACCTCGACGACCTTGAGGCCGACGGCGCTGATCGCGGCCTCGTACACATTCCTGGAATGCTTGGGAATGATCGCCTCGGTCTTCTCGAAGCCCGTGAGATCCGGTATCCGCACGTGCAGATCCGGGTTGCCGCCCGCGGTACACGCGGCCGTCGCATGCGTCAGCGCCGCCGCGCAGCCGGAGGCCACCATCCCGAACTCCGCGCGGGTCAGCTCGCCGAGCCGCTTCCCGATCCCGTCCGCGAGCTCGTCCAGCTGCACGTACTCCCGCGCCGCCGCATCGATCGCCGACCGCACCTCGGGCAGGATCAGCGAGCCGCTCAGGACGGTGTACGTGCCGCGCCCGTTGATCAGCGGCCGGACCCCGATCTTCTCGTACGCGCCCTTCTTCGCCCGTGCGCCGCCGCTCTCGGCCGCCGCCTCGCCCGCCGCGAGCGGGCCCAGCGCGAGGGCTCCGCCCACGGCCGCGCTCCGCCCCAGTACCGTCCGACGCGTGAGCTTCTCTGCCGTCATCCCGGCCCCCATCCGCCTCGTGGATCGTTGTGCGCTACAACCTAGGAAGGCCGGGATCCGCTGTTAAGCGCACATCCCTGATGCCACTATCCGGGTTCCGGATCCGCGCCGGTCAGCCCGGCAAGTGCCCAGGTGATACCAGCCCTCGGTCGTGGTCCACCTGGAGCGGGCGGGTGCCGGCCGGGGGTTCGGAGGCCGCTATTTCGCGGAGGAGGGTGCGGGCCGGCGGGGTCAGGGGGCTGGTGGTGGACCAGTGGACGGCGACGCGGCGGCCGCAGGGGACGTCCAGGCGGCGGGCCACGACGCCGTCGGTGTCGGCGGTGGAGACGGCCAGGCTGTTGGTGACGCCCACGCCGAGGCCGCTGCGGACGAGGGAGATGAGGGTCTGCGGCTGGTTGGTGGCCTGCACCGCGTGCGGCTCCAGGCCGCGTTCGCGGAAGGCGCGGTAGGTCTCGAAGTTCATCGCCTCCGGGGAGCCGAGCCGGCCGATGGTGATCAGCGGATGGCAGGCGACCTCGGCCAGCGGCAGCGGCTCCGGCAGCTCGGCGAGCGGATGGCCCGGCGGGTGTACGACGATGAGCCCCTCCCGCCACAGCGGCCGGAACTCCACCGAAGGGCCGGGCGGCGGCGTCATCGGCCGCAGGCAGATGTCCACCTCACCGGCCGCCAGCGCGGCGTCGAGCTCCAGCGTGGACCGCTCCACCAGGATCACCTTGATCGCCGGGCGGGTGCGCGCCATGCGCTCCAGCAGCTGCGGTACGAACGCCACGGACGCACTCGGATAGCTGCCGAGCGTCACCAGCCCGCGGGCCGCACCGCGATAGCCGGCCATGGCCGCCTCGGCGCCCGCGAGTTGCCGCAGGATGGCGCGGGCGTGGTCGGCGAGCGCCACCCCCGCATCGGTGAGGGACACCGGCCGCCGGTCGCGGTCGAAGAGCGGCACCCCCGCCTCCTTCTCCAGGGCGGCGACATGCATGCTCACCCGGCCCTGCGAGCGGTGCGTCACCTCCGCCGCGGCGCTGAAGCTGCCGGTGTCGACGACGCCGAGGAAGGACACGAGCCATTCGAGACGCAGGTCGGTACGCAGCATGACCGAGGTCTACCGTCGCGCCGGACGGCTCACAATCGGGCGCTGGGAATGAGAGGAGGGCCGATCCGCTTTACGAATAGCCCTTCGGCTTCATGGGTGTTGACCGGGCGGTCAGTGGTGGTGATGGCCGTGACTGTGACCGTGCCCGTGGTGGTGCCCGTGCCCGCGCCGCCGCCAGCTGACCGCGTCCGGGTCCGCGGGGCGCCGGTCCACGACCAGACCGCCCGCGGTGAGCAGCAGCCCGGCGACGGAGACCGCGTGCGCGAGCGCGGTGCGCGGCACCCGTACGGGGTCCAGCACTCCGGCCGCCGCCAGATCGCGGAAGGTGCGGGTGGCGGCGTCCCAGCCATGGCCCGCGGGCAGTCCGGCGAGCCGGGCGGCGATGTGGGCGCCGTCGGGGCCGGAGTTGGCGGCGATCCGGCGCGCGGGTGCGGCGAGCGCGTCCCGTACCGCCAGCGCGCCGGCCCGCTCGTCGCCCGCCGCTGCGCTGAGGGGCGGCGCCGCCGCGGCCAGGGCGCAGCCGCCGCCGCTGACCACGCCGTCCGCCATCGCCGCCCGGGTCGCCGCGACCGCCGCGGTCACCCGTCGCGCCCGCTCGGCGCTCTCGGCATCCGTCGGCGCGCCCACCTTCAGCACGCACACACCGCCGGTCAGCCGGGCCAGGCGGGTGCCGAGCACCTCCCGGTCGAAGCCGGCGGCGCCGGTTCGGGCGTACTCCAGCTGCCGCACCCGCGCCTCGACGACCGTCGCCGACCCGGCGCCGCCGGTCACGGTGGTGCCGCTCTTCGTGGCCACCACCCGCGCCGCCCGGCCGAGTTGGCCGAGCCCGACCTGCTCCAGCGGCAGCCCGGCCTCCGGCGCGACCACCTCGCCGCCGGTGAGCGCCGCCAGGTCCTCGACGTGCGCCCGGCGGCGTTCGCCGAGCGCCGGCGCGGCAATGGCGGCGCACAGGAGCGTGCCCCGCAGCCGGTTCATGACCAGCGCCGACAGCGCCTCCCCGCCGATGCCGCCCGCGACGACCAGCAGCGGCCGCCCGGTGGCGGCGACCTTGTCCAGCACGGGCAGCAGCTCCCGCACCCCGCCGATCTGCCCCGGGTGCAGCAGCAGATACGCGTCCTCGAGCACCGCCGCACCCTGCTCGGGATGGGTGACCATCAGCGGGCTGAGCAGCCCCTGCTCGAGCCGCACGCCCGCCCCGAACTCGGCCTCCAGGTCCGGCACATGCGCTTCCTCCACCGTCACCGCACCATGCGCCCCGGCCTTCGCGCACGCCCGCGCGATCAGCTCGCCCCACTCCCGGTCCCCGGCCGCCGCGCCCGCCACCACGGCCGCCTCCTGCTCACCGGCCAACGGCCGCGCCGCCGCCGCGAGCCGCCCGTCGGCCGCCCCGGCGGCGGCCGCCATGCCGCGCCGCACCGCGAGCGGATCGGCGCCCGCCGTCACCGCGCGCAGCCCCGCCGCGAACAGCGCCCCGGCGAGCACGACCGTGGTCGCGGCCCCGTCCCCGGCCACCTCCCGCGTGCGCCCGGCGGCCTCGCGTACGAGCCGGGCGCCCAGGTTCTCGTACGGATCCGGCAGCTCCACCGCCTCGGCCACCGCGGCGCCGTCCGCCGTCACCACAGGGCCGTCCGCGGTGCCGAGCACCACCTGCCGGCCGCCCGGCCCCAGCGTGACGCCGACCGCGTCCGCGACGGCGGCGACGCCACGCCCGAGCGCGGCCCGGGCGGCGGCACCGGACAGCTGCCCGGTCACCGGCGCCCCGGCCGGCCACGCTCCATGATCAGCGCCGCCTGCATCATCGCGCGGGCGTAGCCGGTGTCGTAGAGCTCGCCGCCATGGCCGCCGCCGCCCACGTCCTTGTACTGGTTGTCCTCGACCGACCCGTTCTCCCGGTCGAAGTCCAGCGCCCGCGGATGCTCGGCCAGGATGCCGCGGTCGTAGCCGGCGCGGACCAGCATCCGCATGAAGCCGAACATGTCGGTCTCGCCGGTGTCGGGGAAGACCTCCGCGTACTTCACCCGCGGCTCGTCGACGCGGACGTTGCGGTAGTGGATGTGGTTGACCCGGTCCTTGCGGGCCATCCAGCGCAGGAAGTCGACCGAGTCGAAGCCGGTCTCGGCGGTGACGCCGGAGTGCACGGTCATGCCGTTCGACGGGCTGTCGACCGTCTCCACCATCCGCTTCCAGTCCGCCACCGACCCGAGGATCTGCGGATTGCCGCGGCTGACCGCGGCGGGCGGGTCGTTGGGGTGCACCGCCATCCGCACGCCGGCCTCCTCCGCCACCGGCATCACCTCGCGCAGGAAGTACTCGAAGTGCTCCCACAGCTCCTCGCGGGTGAAGGCCGGAACGCCGTCGGGGCGCGGCAGGTCGCGGACCTTCACGCCGTCCACCTCGTGGTCGAGGGAGAAGGCGGTGTAGCCGGCGCCGGGCCGGTCGTCCTCGTCGATCTCCTCGTAGTAGCCCTCGAAGAGGCGGTGGACATACCAGTTGTACTCGACCACCGGAATCCCGGCCGCGCCCGCCGCCCGCAGCGACGCCTTGATGTCGTCGATGGCCTTGTCCCGGCCGTCCTCGCCGCGTACCACCGCGTCGGGCGCGCTGATCAGATACGCGGTGACGTGCATGCCCTGCTCCTCCAGCCGCTCCCGGTCGGCCTGGAGTTCGGCGGCCTGCCAGGGCACCTTGGGCACGTCGGTGACGAGGGCGCCGGTGATGCCGGCCTGCCGCCAGCGGCGGACCGTCTCCGGCTTCGGATTACGGGACATCCACTGGCACAGCTTGGGGGTGTCGGCGCCTTCGCTGACCTCGTCCGGCCAGTTGAGCTGCGGGAACGGCGCCTGACCGGATGTGGCGCCGGCGGCGGGCGGGGCCGCGGTCAGGGAGACGCCGACGGCCGCGGCGGCCGCAGTCGAGCCGGTCATGAGGAACGTACGACGTGAACTGCCGGAAAGATGTGCGTCATTCATCGTGCGGATCCTTTCGGGGCCTCGAGTTCCTTGATCCAGTACTCCCGTGCCAGCGCATCGACTCCCGCCGGCGCCACCCCCCGCAGATGCACCACATGCCCGTCCGTGCCGGCGATCCGCCCGTGCTTCTGCAGCTGCAGAATGTGATAGCGCTCGGGCGCGAAGCCGAGCCTGACGTCCACCGAGAAGCGCCCGCGCGCGTCCCGCTCGGCGCCGACGCCGGGGCCTGCCTTGCCGCCGGCCTGCACGCTCAGCCACACCTGGTACGCGAGGACGATCAGCACGACCACCGCCAGCTTGCGCAGCGTGGGGCTCTTCGCGGCTCTACGAAGCAGCGTCGAGTTGACCGGCATCGGCCTCATCTCCCGCCAGCAGTTCGTTGACCCGGTTCGCGATGGCCCGGAGTTCCGGGGACGCGAGCGCGTCGTCCCATCGCCGCGGTCGCGGCAGCGGCACATCGACGATCTCCCGCACCCGGCTCGGCCGGCCTGACAGCACCACCACCCGGTCGGACAGGAACACCGCCTCGTCCACGTCATGGGTGACGAAGAAGACCGTCGGCCGCCGGCTCTCGAAGATCCCGGTGAGGTCCTCCTGCAGCTTGCGCCGGGTCTGCGCGTCGATGGACGCGAACGGCTCGTCCATGAGCATCACCGCCGGCTCGTTCGCGAGCACCCGGGCCACTCCGAGACGCTGCTGCATGCCGCCGGACAACTCGTGCGGATACCGGTGCTCGAAGCCGCTGAGGCCGACGAGCTCCAGGAACTCCTCCGCCCGCGCGGTGCGTTCATCCCGCGGCACGCCGCGCATCCGCAGCCCGAAGACGACATTCCCCAGCACCGTCTTCCACGGGAACAGCGCATGGCTCTGGAAGACCACCCCGCGGTCGGGCCCCGGCCCCGCGACCGGCCGCCCGTCCACCACCACATCGCCCGCCGTCAGGTCCACGAACCCGGCGACGATGTTCAGCACGGTCGTCTTGCCGCAGCCGCTCGGCCCCAGCACCGACACGAACTCGCCCTGTTCGACGGCGAAGGACACGTCGTCGATCGCGGTGACCTCCTCACCGCTGTAGTCGTCCGTGTATGTCTTGTGCAGCCCGCTAATCTCCAGGGCGGTCATCCGTCGGCCTCCAACCTGCGTACCATTCCCCAGCGTTCGACGGTCGCCCGCTCGAACGGGGCCAGAATCAGCGCGTCCAGCGCGTACCAGAGCGCCCCGAGCACGGCCATGCCCAGGAACACCTGGCTGATGTCGCCGACGCGGCGGGCGTCGAACATCATGAAGCCGACACCGCTGGTGCCGACGATGATCTCCGCGGCCACCAGCGCCCGCCAGCCATAGCCGAGGCCGGTACGGATCCCGCCGGCCACCGAGGGCAGCGCCCCGGGCACGATCACCTCGAGGAACACCCGCCACCGCCCGGCCCCCAGCGATCGCGCGGCCCTGACCAGCTCCCGCGGCACCTGCTCGACACCCGCGACGACGCTCAGCATCAGCGGAAAGACGATCGTGTAGACGAGCACAAAGGTCACCGACGTCAGACTGAACCCGAACCACACAATGACGATCGGCAGCCACGCGATATCGGCAATCGCCTGGAAGAACAGCAGAATCGGCCAGCAGAACCGCCGCAGCCGCGGCAGCATCGCCACCGCGTACCCCAGCGGCAGCCCGATCAGCAGCCCGAAGCCGACCCCGTACCCGAGCCGGGTCAGCGAATCGGACAGATAGCCCGGCAGGATGCCCTTCTCCAGCAGCTCACCGAGCTTCTCGACCACCGTCGGCGGCCCGACGAAGAACTCCTTCGGGAACACCTCCAGCGCCGCCAGCAGCCACCACAGCGCGACCACCGGCACGAAGGGACCCAGCGTGCGGAAGGTGCCGCTGCGCGCCAGCCGCCGCCAGAGCGGCGCACGTCGCTTGGTCGGTACGGCCCGTACGGGCTTCGCGGTTACCACGGCCATCAGCGACCCACCCCCGTCATGCCCCACCGCTGCACGGTGCGCCGCTCGAGCGGCGCCAGCAGCAGCCGGTCCATCAGCAGCCACAGCACACCGATGATCACCATCGAGGCGATGATGACGTCGGTGCGGAAGTACTTCTGCGCCTGGAACAGGGCGTAGCCGAGCCCCGCGTCCGACGCGATGATCTCGGCCGCGACCAGCCCGCGCCAGCCGTACCCGAGGCCGACGCGCAGCCCCGTCACGATGCTCGGCAGCGCGCCCGGCAGCAGCACCTCGGTGAACATCCGCGTCCGGGACGTCCCCATGCTGCGGGCGGCCCGCAGCAGCTGCAGCGGGATCTGCCGTACGCCCAGCATCGCGTTGTACGTGATCGCGAAGAACATCGCATTCCACACGATGAAGATCACCGCGCGGTCCCCGTACCCGAACCAGAGGGTCGCCACCGGAATCCACGCGATGCCCGCGAGCGCCACCGAGAACCGCAGCAGCGGCGCGAAGAACGCCGACAGCAGCCGGCTCGACCCGAGCGCGATCCCGAAAGGCAGCGCCGTCACCAGCGCCAGCACGATCCCCAGCCCCATCCGCTTCAGGCTGGCGCCCAGATGCCGGAAGAGATCGCCGCTCGTCCACATGTCCCCGATCGCCGAGGCCACGTCGCCGACCTGCGGAAACACCCGCATCGGCGCCCCGGACGCCGCCACCGCGACCGCCCACACCGCCACCAGTACGCCGAGCGGTCCGACGAACCACAGCGCGGGACCGACTCGCTTGCCCAGGGGACTGGCCCGCCCCGCGGGTTTGACCCGCTCGGCGGGCTTCACGGACTGCGCGGTCACGACGGGCAGGCCTTCGAAGCCGCGCCGCGCTCGAAGGTGTAGCCGCGCTCGATGCCCGCGGCCTTCGGGACCTGCGGCAGGTCGGCGAAGAGCTTGTCGTTCTTCGCCATCACGTCGAGGATCGGCTCCGGGTCGAAGTACTTGCCCACGTCGAAGCCGGACTTCACATCGCCCTGCTCGGCCAGCAGCCGGGCGAGGGTGTCGAGGGCGAGGTAGTTGCAGGCGGAGAAGCGGCCGTCGAGCTGCTTGACGTTGTGCTTCATCGCCTTGCGGGCCACGGCCTTCTTGGTGCCGGGCAGCCAGCGGGTCGCGGAGTCCGCGGCGTCCGTCGGGTTCTTGCGCATCCACTGGTCGGTACGCGCCCGCGCCGTCAGGAAGCGGCGCACCTCCTCCGGGTGCTCCTTCGCGTACTTGGGAGTGGTGACGATGTAGCCGACGAACGGTATGTAGCCGCCGCCGCGCAGCACCTCCTTGGCGCCCGCCACCGAATCGGTGATGGAGATCGGGAACGGATCCCACACGATCGCCACATCGATGCCGCCGGTCTTCAGCGCCACCGCCATGTCCGGCGGCTCGGTGTTCACGATCTTCACATCACTGGTCTTCAGCCCGGCCTTGTCCAGCACACCCAGCAGATACAGGTGGTTGATGGACCCCTCGGACACCCCGATCTTCTTGCCCTTCAGGGACTTCAGGTCCTTGCCGTCGACGCCGGACTTGGCGGCTGCCACCACCGCCATCGTCTCGTCGATGCTCTGCTGGCTGGACGACCCGGTGTAGTTGCCCACCAGCGCTAGGTCGATGCCCTTCTGCGCGGCGGCGATCGCGGGCGTACCGACCTGCACGAAGTCGACCTCGCCCGCCTGCAGCGCGTTGAGGGCGTCGACGCCCGTCGGATACGGCTGCGCCAGCTTGACGTTGAGGTTCTCCTCGTCGAAGTATCCGGCCTCGACCCCGGCCGGCAGCCCGACCTGGTCGATCGCCGACACATACCCCGCCTTGACCTGCGTGGGCGCGGCGCCGTCGGCGCCGGCCACGTCGTCGTCGACGGTCGAGCCGTCGGAACACCCCGCGAGCAGCAGCATCCCCGAGCATGCCGCGACCACGGTGTGGCGTAGGGGCCTACCCATGACTTCTCATCTCCTGATCGGTCCGGTTGACGGTGGTTTCTCGGCTCCGGCCGCGGCGTCCACGACGTCGCGGTGCGGTATGGGGGTGACCGCGCCAGGGCCGGTCGTGGTGAGTGCGGCCGCGACCGCCGCGTAACGCGCGGCCTCCTCCGGCGACGCACCGCCGGTCAGCCGCGCGGCGAAGGCGCCGTCGAAGGTGTCTCCGGCCCCGGTGGAATCCACCGGCGTCACCGGATGCGGCGCGATCCGGGTGACCGCACCGTCGTGCGCCAGCAGCACGCCCTGCGCGCCCAGCTTCAGCGCCACGACCGAGGGGCCGCGCCGTACGAAGGCATCGAGCACTTCCTCCGGCTCCTGCAGCCCGGTCAGCACCCGCCCTTCCTCAAGGTTCGGCAGCGCGATGTCGCACAGCTCCACGCTGCGCATCACGATCGCCCGGGCCCGCTCGGCCGGCCACAGCGCGGGCCGCAGATTCGGGTCGTACGAAATGAGCGTCGAGCTCCGCCGCGCCGTCTCCATCGCGTGGAATGCCGCATCGCAGGCGGAGGTGGAAATCGCCTGGGTGATCCCGGAAAGGTGCAGCAGCCGGGCCCCGGCGATCGCCTCCTCCGGAATATCGGCGGGGGTGAGCCGGCTGGCGGGGGAATTGGCCCGGTAGTACGTGAACGAGCTGGCCGATGGCGTACGGGCAATGAAGTAGATCCCGGTACGCCCGCCCGGCTCGCGCACCACATGCTCCGCCGTGACGCCTTCGCGTTCCCACAGCCGTACGAAGGCGGCCCCGAATTCGTCGTCGCCGATCCGCGTGACATATCCCGCGCGGGCGCCGGAACGGGCCGCGGCGATCGCGAAGTTGCTCGTATCCCCGCCGTACCCGACGGCAAAGGCGGCACCCGCCGCGACCGGCTCGTCGGCGGCGCCGACGGAATTGAACTCCAGCAGCGGCTCTCCGACCGCGATGACATCCATGCGGCCGCCTCAGATCCTGTTGTACTTCTCGAGCCCGCCGCGCAGCGAACCCGACTCGAGAATCAGCGCGGTCTGCTCCCGCTCCCGCCGCTCGATCTCCTGCGCGCCTTCGAGGACCTTGTCGATGAGATGCGCCGGTACGCACACGACCCCGTCGCTGTCGGCGACGATGAGATCCCCGGGCGATACGGCGGTGCCGCCGATCTCGACCGGCTCATTCAGGCATACGGTCCGGTACCGGCCCACGGTCGTCGCGGGCACGCTGCCGCGCGCATAGACCGCGAAGTCCGGGTAATCCCGCCGGATCTCCTCCACATCCCGCACCCCGCCGTCCAGCACCGCGCCCGCGAGCCGGTTCGCGACCGCGCCCGCGGTCATCAGCCCGCCCCACACCGCCACCTCCGCGCCCCCGGCCGCGATGCACACCACGCTCCCCGGCGCCGACTCGTCGATGGCCTGCAGCGCATGCTCGGGCGGCACGGACTCGGGGGAGGGGACCTCTTGCACGGTCACGGCGGGCCCGACGAGCTTCTGGCCCGGAAGCACCTGGCGGATGCTGCCCGCGAGAAACCCGCGCAGCCCGTGCTGCTCGACGGCGTCGGCGACCGAGGCGGTAGCTATGGAACGGAATGCCTCGACGGTCTCGTCAGGAATAGTGGCCATGTGGGGTGAGCTCCCGTCTGCTGCGTTGGCAAATGCCTCACCAACCGGAATGGAAATGCGTGAACTTCCGCCTGGCGAACACTAGGAGCGGTTTGGTACGGGCGTTAATCCTCGGTCGCGGATGCCGGTATCCGACTCGCGGATGTCCACGGCCATTCGGGCACCGGCAGCTTGCTCAGCCGCTCCCGCACCGCCTCCACCGCGGGCGATGCCTCCCCGAGCCGCCACCATGTGGCCACGACCCGCTCGCAGTTCGCGTCGCTGATCGGCACCAGCGTGACGCCTGTCGTATCGGCGGTGGTCATGGCAAGCGCATTGGTGACCCCGACGCCCAGCCCGTGCCGTACGAGCGAGATGAGCGTCTGCGGCTGATTGGTGCGCTCGCAGATCACCGGCTGCAGCCCGAGATTGGCGAAGGCGAGGTTGGTCTCGTACTGCCGGCTGTGCCCGTCGTCGCTCTCCCCGATGCTGATGACCGGCAGCGCCGCGGTCTGCGCGAGGGTCACTCCGCTTGCCGCGGCGAGTGGGTGGTCGTCCCGGAATACGGCGACGAGGGGTTCCCGCCACAGCACCTGGCTGGCCACGCGATCGGAATTGACGAGGGGATGCAGCGGCCGTACGGCGAGATCGACGCTCCCGTCGGTGAGCCGCCGCCCGAGCTCGATGCTGGGCCCCTCGTGCAGCACCAGCCGCACCTGCGGATGCGTGGCCCGCAAGGCCCGTACCATCCGCGGATACAGATACGCGGCCACGCTCGGATAGCACCCCAGCCGCACCGTCCCGCAGACCGTGCCGTCGGCGAGCTCGGCCAGCAGGTCGAGACGTCGGATGATTTCCTCGGCGTGCGGGAGCAGCCCCCGCCCCTCGGGGGTGAGGATGGCGGGCTGGACCGACCGGTCGACCAGCCGCCGCCCCACCAGCCGTTCCAGCGCTGCCACGTGGCTGCTCACCCGCGGCTGCGACCGGTACAGCGCCTTTGCCGCGGCGGAGAAGCTGCCGTGGTGGGCGACGGCGACGAAGCTGGCGATCCAGTCGATGCGATAGTGGTGCACGCTGCTGAGGTCCACGGCCGCCGCCCTCCGATCACCTTGATCGGTTAGCAGGCTACCCGCGGGGCGGGGCGGCGGGAACGGTCCGTGATCGACTGATCTGCCGCGCGCGGCGGACATCAGCGGATGAACTGGTCGACGTAGCCGCCCCCGAGCCCGGCCTTCTCGTAGTGCGCCCGGCACATGTCGATCTTCGTGAAGGTGTCCTCGTACCCGGTCTGGACCCCGTCCTCGTCAACGTAGGCCATGGCCCCGGTGATATTGAAGAACGTGATCATCTCGTCGCAGTCCGGCGGCACGGCGAGGGTGTGGATCTCCCCGGGCGGCTCGTATACGAAGTGCCCGGCCTCGGCGACCCAGTCGTGCTCGTAGTAATGCCACTTGCCTTTGATGACATATCCGAAGACGACGCCGGGGTGGCGATGCCGGGAGATGATTCCGGAGGCGGTCACCTTGAGCAGATTGCACCACTGCCCGGTCACGGTATTGAACATGAGCGGCCGGAACCAGACATTCGGCGCCTGCGGCACCCATACGCGGTCGTCTTCGGGGATGGCGGCGACGGCGATTTCGGGAGGGACGACGGAGGATGCGGGTATTACGGGCCCGGAGGATGGACTGGAACTACTCATGCGGAGACTCCTTTCGGGGGAGGGGCGGGCGGGGCCCCTCGATTCAACAGGCGAGATAACCGCCATCGACGGCGAGTACGGCACCCGTAATGAAGGTCGCGTCGGGCCCGGCAAGGAAGGAAACGGCTCCGGCGATATCGGAGGGGGTGCCCCAACGCCGCATCGGGGTGCGGTCGATGATGCGCCGGCTGTTCTCCTCGTTCTCTTGAAGATCCTGGGTCAGTCCGGTGCGTATCCAGCCGGGGGCGACCGCATTCACCCGTATCCCCTCACCGGCCCAGGCGACGGCGAGCGACTTGGTGAGCTGCATGACGCCGCCTTTGCTGGAGCTGTAGGCGGGGACGCGGGCGCCGCCGAAGTAGCTGAGCATGGAGGCGATATTGATGATGCAGCCGCCGGATCTGGCGAGTGCGGTGCGGGCGGCGGTGCAGGTGTGCATGGTGCCGGTGAGATTCACATTGATGACGTGGGCGAAGGTCTGCGGATCGAATTCCTCGTCGCGGGCGATGGTCCCGGCGGCGTTCACGAGGACATGCAGCTCGTCGATCCCGGCGAGAAACCCGCTCAGCGCATCCCCATGCGTCACGTCGAGCTCCACGGTCTCGACCCACCCCGGCCCCGGAACCCCGCCCCCCTCCTCGGCCGCTGCGGCCGGGGCAGGCAGCCCGACGGCAATGACGCGATCCCCGTCCGCAGCGAACCGCCGCCCGATCGCGGCCCCGATGCCGCTGGTCCCCCCGGTGACGACCACGGTCCTGGGACCGGTCCCGGGGCCGGCGGACATCGCCTGCTCATGCTGCACGTCGGTCTCCTTCGGCACTCGATTGATGCGAGTGCAGCACAGGGCCCGGCGGGGCGTCAGGTCTCATCCGCGGGTGAGATGGGGGCTATTCGGTTCAGCCGCGTACGTCCATCAGGGCGGTGACATAGGCATCGAGCCGCGCCTCGACGGCGGGTTCCGTGAGGTCCGTCCTGCCGGCCTCCCGCCATCCTCGCGCGACCAAATGCAGCTCTTCGGAGAGCGCCAGCGCGTCCCGCACCCGCCAGTACAGCCGCTCACGTGCGTCCGCGGCCAATACCCCGCCGGCCTCCTCGTATGCGTCGGAGAACCGTGGACCCCACGCCGGGCCGTGCAGCACCGCGAGGTTGGTGGAGCAGTGGGCTACGTCGAGATCCGCTGGGCCCCAGGAGGGCTGTGCCCAGTCGATGACGCCGGTGATCCGGGAGGCGTCGAAGAGCACATTGCCGGGGTGGAAGTCCCGGTGAAGGTAGCACCCCTCATAGGGTGGCGGGGGCTTGCGGATCATGTCGATGGCCGCGGCCCATGCCGCGGTGTCGGCGCCTGCCGGAGTCACGACGGTGTCGGCCGTCGTCCACGCCTCGTAGTCCCGGGGCCGCGAGGCGGGGCGCAGCGCGTGGATGGCGACGAGCTGGCGGGCCAGCAGCGGGATGCGGTCTTCGACGCTCTCGTCGCCGAAGACCGACCGGCCCGCCAGATGCGTCATGAGGAGCGACGGGTACGCGCAATGCGCGGCGCCCGGATCGACCGCGACCAGTGCGGGAGCCGGCACACCGGTCCCGGTGAGCAGCTCCAGAGCGCCGGCCTCCCGCTTCAGCCAGTCGTCGGCATGCTTTACGAAGAAGGGGTCGACGAAGGTCCGCAGCACCAGGTCACGGCTGCTCCCATCCGGCGCCTCGATGCTCAGCCGGCGCATCTCGGCGGTGGCACCACCGACCAACTCCTCGACCCTGACGATCCGCTCATCAGCCGCCAGCTGCCGGCTCACCCAGGCCAGGGTCAAGGGCGGTACACGCACAAAGCCTTGCCTCCCGTCAGCCGTCGTTTGCGGCGTGGGTGAGAGTCTCCCAGGCGACGAAGAGGTTGTTGGAGGCTGCTGGGCGGCCTTGTTCGGTGAGTTTCTGGGTGTTGGTCATCGGTAGGCCGAGGCGGTTGTGGAGGGCGTTGAAGCCGACTTCTGGGATCGGGCCGAGGCCTCGCTTGACCGTGCCGCCGCAGAGCCAGCTCGGTGGGGTCTCGCCCAGTTCGTACTTGGCGTGGAAGCCGAGGGCCTGGCGGAGGCGTTCGCCTACGTCGGTGCCGTACAGGTCCTGGCCCTGGATGCGGCTGGTCTCGGCCACATGGGAGATGGCGGAGATGCCGTAGCCGGTGTGCGTGAAGTCGCGGCAGGTCTCCTGGCTGAGGCCGGTGACGAAGGTGGACTGGCCCTGCCAGTACTTGACGATCTTCTCCTTGGTGTCGAGGTTCTGGCTCGGCACGGTCTTCGGGAGCGGGCCGTCCGAGGAGAGGTAGACGTACGCGGCCGTCCGCGTGCGGAACTTCGCCATTGCCTTGTCGTACGACGACTTGTCCTCCAGGAAGACGGAGATGCCGACCGCCGCCTCCATCATCGACAGCTCCCAGTTGCCGTTGGAGTTCGAGCCGTTGATGATCTCGGGGAGGTAGACGTCGCGCAGCATCGTGCCGAAGCGCCCGGAGTTCGCCCAGCTGCCCGTATACGTGTGCTTGATGATCTCGGCCGCCCGCGGCCAGACCGAACCCGCCCACCCCGTCTGCAGTGGCGCGTTGCTGTTGGTGTGGTCCTTGATCGTGCCGGACCACGCGTCCATCAGCGCGATCGCCTTCTTCGCGTAGCGGTCGTCGCGCGTGATGTACCAGGCGAGCGCGTCCGTGTACGCCGCGATGGCGTCCTCGCGCTCGTCGGTGCAGCCGTAGTTCGGGTTCGAGTACGAGCCGCACTCGACGACCGCGCGCGGCTTGGGAGTGCGGCCGAGGTCGGCGTACTTGCTCGCCTTCATCTGGTCGAACGCGGCCTTCCAGGGCTGCGCGCCGGCCTCGACCTTGCCGCGTACGAAGTCCAGCTGGCCCTTCGAGACGGTGACTCCGGGGTGGGTGAAGCTCGCGGGCGCCGCGCCCGCCCGGTCCGCGCCGGGCCAGGCGGCGACCCCGGCGACCAGTGCGGCGACGGCGGCCGCGCCGGCCAGGAGGGACGTGCGGGCTCTGCGGCGGTGTGAGGTCGTGGGGGTGACCTGCATGGTGGCTGCCTTCCGTTCGCGTATGTGGATACGGGGCACCGACATGAACTCCGGCGTTGGCGCAGGAGATTAGGTCTGGACCAACGCCGCGTCAAGAGGCGTCATCCGCGAAGGAGGCGAGCCAGGCGAGTGGGGCGTTCCAGTTGATGGCGACCTCGTTGGTCGAGTACGACTCGATGTGGTCGATGTAGCACGCCGCCGGGGCGCAGCCCTTGAGCTTCTCGGCCGCGATCGGGTCCTGGAGGCCGGAGTTGGGGCCGCCGGCGAGGGCGCCGGGGGGCGGGTGCGGCAGGGTCGGGTCGTTCTGGTGGGCCCAGAAGCGGTGGTGCTGGTTCCGGGAGTCGAGCTCGCCGTAGCCGGTCACGTACGACTGGCCGAGCGGGTTGCGGCCGAGGAGGTAGTCGAGGCCGCTGAGCGCGGCGTCGCGGTAGCGGCGGGCGCCGGTCAGGTCGTGGGCGGTGGCCAGGACCAGGGCGTTGTTGAGCACCTGGCTGTTGGAGCCCCACACGTACTGGCCGTCGGCGGGCGCGTACGGCACCCCGTAGCCGGACGCGCGCGACTGGGCCGCGAAGCGGTCGGCGGCCTTCGTCACCACGCCGCGTACGGCACCCAGCTCGTGGCCGCCGAGACCGCCCCTGACCGTGGCCAGGTCCAGGGCGCCGAGCCCGGCCACCGCGCCCCAGTTCAGGCCGCCCTGCGGGAAGATCGCGTCGGCGTCGCCGTGCAGTGGCGAGGCGGTGACGTCGCGGCGGTAGCGGTCGTCGCGCGTGCTCAGGTAGAGCTCGGCGGCCGCCCAGTAGAACTCGTCGGTGACGTTGTCATCGCTGTACGCGCCGCCGCCGGTGGAGTCGCCCGGGTCCGCGTACATCGCGGGGTGCGCGCGGGCGGCGTCGTACGCGCTCGTCGCGGCGGCCTTGCAGCGGGCGGCGAAGGCGCGGTCGTACGGGCGGAAGAGGCGGGCGCATTGGGCGGCGGCGGCCGCGAGATTGAGGGTGGCGGCGGTGGACGGCGGGTGCAGCTCGCGCGGCTGCGCGTCCTGCTCGGGGCGGGTGGGCAGGCCGGTCCAGGCGCGGTCGTGCAGCTTGTGGTGCGCCGTGCCGGCGAGCGGCCGGCCCTTGGGCACCTGCATTTCCAGCAGGAACTCCAGCTCCCAGCGGGCCTCGTCGAGCACGTCCGGCACGCCATTGCCGCGCTCGGGGACCCGCAGCTTCCCGTCGCCGAGCGGGCCGCCGTCGGCGTCGTCGGCGGTCAGGGTGCGTTCGTAGGCGGACATCACCGTGGCGACGGAGATGCCGCCGTTGACGACGTACTTGCCCTGGTCGCCGGCGTCGTACCAGCCGTGCGGGACGTCGAGGCGGTAGTCGCACTCGCCGGGGCGGCAGGGGACGTCGTTATCACCCTGGTTGGGGGCCACGTTGAGGTGCCCGGCCGGCCTGGCGTACGCATCGCCGACGAGGTCCGCGGAGATGGGGATGCCGGCGCGGTTGTGATAGAAGTACGCCAGCGCGTCGCTTCGCAGCGGACGGTACAGGTCACCGCCCACCGCGAACGGCGCGCTTGTCTTGTCGCCCGCCGTGAGCGTGAAGCCCGTACCGGAGCGGTGGAAGCCGCTGAAGTCGGCCTTGTGCACGCGCTGGCGGGCGCTCGCGTCCTCGCCGGCCGGTGTGGTCTGCCCGGTGGCGCGTACCTTTCCGGCGCCGTCGCGGAGCGTCCAGCGGAGCGGGTCGTCGGCGTCGGTGACTATGGTCGCGGACTTGGGGCCTTGGGGGAGGTAGCCGACCTGGTTGACCTGCACGGCGGAGGCGGAGGCGGAGTCGGCGCCGGTGGCCGGGGGTGCGCCGATCAGTGGGGCGAGGGCGGTGGCTGCGGCTATGGCTGCGGTGGCGAGTGCGGATCTTTTGCGGGTCACGATCCAGTCCCTCCGGTGGGCGCGGTTGGCTGGGAGCGCTCCCAAAGTCGTCGCGGATCGCGAGCATGTCAAGAGGTGGCGCCGGTACGTAAGTGGCGTATCGGTACCGTCAGTTGGCGCCTGCCGGGTCCCATCCCGTCGTCAGGCCCTCGTCCAGGGCGTCCAGGAGGCGCAGCTCCTCCGCGGTGAGCGTGAAGCCGTCCACGTCGGCGTTGGCGCGGATCCGGCCGGGGTTCTGGGAGCGGGGGAGTGGGATGAAGTCGCGCTGCAGGGACCAGCGGAGCAGGACCTGGGCCGGGGTGACGCCGTGGTGGGCGGCCACCTCCGCGAGGGCCGGGTGCTGGAGGCGGGCGCCCTTGGTGAGGGGGCTGTACGCCTCGATGGCGATGCCCGCGTCGCGGCAGGCGCGGATGGTGTCCTCGCGGGTGGTGTACAGGAACGGGCTGAGCTCGATCTGGTTCACCGCCGGGACGACGTCGCTGTTCGCGGCCAGTTCGGTGAGGTGCGGGGTGAGGAAGTTGCTCACGCCGATGGACCGGGCCAGGCCCTCCTCGCGGGCCCGTACCATCGCCTTCCAGCTGTCGAGGCGGTGCCGCACCGGCCAGTGCATCAGCCACAGGTCGACGGAGTCGACGCCCAGCTTGGCGAGGCTGGTCTCGAGGGCGGCGAGGGGGCGGGCGTGGTCGGCGTTCCACAGCTTGGTGGTGATCCAGACGTCCTCGCGGTCGAGCCCCGAGTCGCGCACCGCGGCGCCGACGTCCTGCTCGTTGCCGTACACCGTCGCCGTGTCGAGGTGGCGGTAGCCGGCGTCGAGGGCCGTGCGGACCGCGTCGCGGGTCGTGCTGCCGGGCGCGAGGAGGTAGGTGCCGAAGCCGAGGGCCGGCAGGTGGCGGCCGTCGTTGAGTTCCACGGTCGAGGTGGTCATGGGGCCAGCGTACGGGCAGTGCGGGCGCCTGCGGCGGTGGCTTTTGCCGGGCCCTCAACTATGCCTTGACATCGGATCTTTGACGCCCGTACGGTCCCGGGCACAGGTCTAGACCCCGGGAGAGGTCGGATGAGTCTGCGTCGCCGGAGTTTCCTCGTCAGAGCCGGGCTGGTGGGTGGCGTCGCCGCCTTCGGGGCCTACGGGTCCGCCCGTGCGGCGGTCGCCGATGGCGGGGGAGGGGCCGGCGCGGCGCGGGACGCTGTCGCGCGGCTGCTGCCGCGGCATCACCGGCAGGTCGAGCTGGAGGTCCGGCCGGGGGACGGTGACGGCTACCGGGTCGGCGGCAGGGACGGCCGGATCGCGATCAGCGGCACCAGCACGTCCGCCGCGCTCGCCGGGCTCGGTGCGTATCTGAAGCGGGTGGCGCGGGCGAACATCTCCTGGACCGGCGAGCAGCTCGACCTCCCGGACCGGCTCCCGGCGCCCGCCGCGGAGCTGACCGGCGCGGCGAATGTCGCGCACCGGTTCGCGTACAACGACACCAACGAGGGCTACACGGGCGCCTACCGCGGCTGGGACGCCTGGGAGCGCTCCCTCGACGTGCTGGCGCTGCACGGCTTCAACGAGGTGCTGGTCGGCATCGGCGCGGAGACCGTCTACTACGAAACCTTCCGCGACTTCGGTTATTCGGACGCCGAGATGCGCGCGTGGATACCGGGCCCTGCCCACCAGCCGTGGTGGCTGCTGCAGAACATGTCGCACTTCGCAGGGCCCGTCTCCCGCCGCCTGCTCGACAAGCGCGCGGTGCTCGCCGTCCGCATCACCGACCGGATCCGCGAGCTGGGCATGACCCCGGTCTTTCCCGGCTACGTCGGCACCGTCCCCGACGGCTTCGCGGACAAGAACCCGGGCGCGAAGGTCGTGCCGCAGGGCACCTGGGTCGGCTTCCAGCGGCCGGGCTGGCTCGACCCGCGCGACCCGGTCTTCGCGGACGTGGCCGCCGCCTTCTACGACCATCAGCGGGACCTCCTCGGCGCCACCGGGCTCTACAAGATGGACCTGCTGCACGAGGGCGGCGACCCGGGTGACGTGCCGGTCGGCGACGCGGCGCGCGGGGTCGAGGCGGCGCTGCGGCGGGCGCATCCCGAGGCGATCTGGGCGATCCTCGGCTGGCAGACGAATCCGCGGCAGGAGATCCTGAAGGCCGTCGACCGCGACCGGATGCTGATCGTCGACGGCCTCTCCGACCGGTACGCCACCGTCACCGACCGCGAGTCCGACTGGCTGGACACCCCGTACGCCTTCGGCTCCATCTGGAACTTCGGCGGCCACACCGCGCTCGGCGCCAACACCCCCGACTGGGCCGAGGTCTACCCGGCCTGGCGCGACAAGAAGGGCAGCAAGCTCTCCGGCATCGCGATGATGCCCGAGGGCGCCGACAACAACGCCGCCGCCATGGCCCTCCTCTCCGAACTCGCCTGGACGCCGGGCCGGATCGACCTGGACGCCTGGTTCCGCGACTACGCCACCGCGCGGTACGGGGCCGAGGACGCGCACGCCGCGAAGGCGTGGCAGATCCTGCGCGAGACGGCGTACGGGATGCGGCGTACGGACAAGTGGAGCGAGGCGCCCGACGGCCTCTTCGGCGCCCGGCCGTCGCTGGACGCCAAGTCGGCGGCCGCCTGGAGCCCGCAGCAGGACCGCTACGACACCGCCGCCTTTGCCCGCGCGCTGCCGGAGCTGCTGGCCGTCGATGCCTCGCTGCGCGGCAGTTCGGCGTACCGCCACGACCTGATGGACGTGGCCCGGCAGGTCGTCTCGAACCGCAGCCGCGAGCTGCTGCCGCAGATCAAGTCCGCTTACGAGGCGAAGGACCGGGGCCGCTTCGACGAGCTCACCCGCGGCTGGCTGGACCTGATGGTGCTGCTGGACAAGGTCGTCGGCACCAGCGCGCAGCACCTCCTCGGCCGCCACCTCGCCGAGGCGCGCGCCTGGGGCGCCGACGCGGCGGAGGCCGACCTGCTGGAGTTCGACTGCCGCTCGCTGCTGACCACCTGGGGCGACCGGGCCGGCAGCGAGGAAGGGCTGCACGACTACGCCAACCGCGAATGGCAGGGCCTGCTCGGCGACTTCTACCACGGCCGCTGGCAGCGCTACTTCACCGAACTCGCCACCGCCCTCGCGGAGAACCGCGACCCGAAGCCCATCGACTGGTACGCCCACGACGACGCCTGGGCCCGCAGCCACACCTCCTATCCGGTGCGGCCCCGCGGCGACATCGAGAAGCTCGCGGGGAAGGTGGCGGCGCTGGCGTGAGCAGCCGTCACCCGACGCTCACCCGGCTCCGAAGTGCTCGGCGAGCACCGGCGCGACGGCCTCCGGCGACGCCGCATGGTCCTGTCCGTCGAGGACCCGCAGCCGACCGCGCGGCAGCAGCTCCGCCAGTCGCCGTGCCGTGTCCAGGAAGAACGGCGGGCTCGCGGCACCGGCAAGCACCAGCGTCGGCGCGGTGACCTTGGCGGCATCGGCCTCCGGGAGCACCCCGCCGGTGCGTATGTTGCCCTGCGCCTCGAAGTCGTACGGCATCGTGGGCGCCACGGCCAGCATCCCCGGGTCCTTCGCGGCCTGCGCCGCCGCCTCCGGCGGCAGGCCCGCAGCGGTCAGGAACGCGGTGATCGCGTCCTCGCGCCGGTCGTCGGCTATGTACGCCGCGATCGCCTTGCCGAGGTCGGCCGCCGCGCGTCGGCTGTCCGCGTCGTCGGGGCCGTACGGCGGCTCGTGCAGCACCAGCCGGCCGGCGCGCAGGCCGCCCGAGGCCGCTGCCTGCAGTACGAGGCTCGCGCCCGAGGAGTGGCCGTACACGTCGGCCCCCACGTCGGCCCCCACGTCGGCTCCGCCGCCGTCGTCGCCCGCCGCGGCGATCACGGCGTGCAGGTCCTCGATCTCCCGCTCCACCGCATAGGGGAGCGTGTCACCCGAGTCGCCGCGCCCCCGCCGGTCGTAGATCACGGCGGCGAGACCGGCCGCGGCCAACTGCTCCGCCAGCGGCCGCACCGTCTCCCGGGTGCAGAGGATTCCAGGGACGAGGATGACGGGCCGCCCAGCTCCGGGGCGTGCGGGCCGTCCGGGACGCCCGCTGCGTCCGAGCCGTTCGTACGCGATGCCGGTGCCGTCCGCCGATTGGGTCGTGGTGGTCATGCCGGGTCCTTCCGCACTCGTAAGGGGATGTCGCCGAATGAGACTCCACGGACGCCCCGGAATCGTCGCGCCGGCGGAGACTCAGCCCTGGCGCCCGGACGCCACGGCGGCGAGGAGACGGGCGAGTTCGGCAGGCTTGGTGACCATGGGCCAGTGGCCGGAGTCGATGTCCACGTACTCGAGGTGCTTGGCCCTGGCCAGCTCGGGGGCCTCGCCCGCCTCGATCCACTCCTTCGCCTGGGCGGGCGTGAACTCCGGGCACACCAGCACCACCGGGACGTCGAAGCGCCGCTCGTCGGTCAGCCGCACCACGCCCTTCGCCACCCGCTCGGGCACCGATATCGCCGCGGACTCGAATCGCTCCCGAGCCGCGTCGTCCAGGTCGGCCGCGTCGGGACCCTCGAAGGGCTGCCAGCCGGGGAACGGCATCACACCATCCACGACCGGGAAGAAGTCCGCATACGGCGCCCCATCGGCCTGCGGCATGCCCCCGATCAGGGCGACTTCCGCCACCCCTTCGGGCCGCGCATCAGCCGCCAGCCACGCCAGCGCGCAGGCGGCGGAATGCCCCACCACCAGCGGCGGCCCGGACGCCGAGTCGACCGCCGCGAGGACGGCCGCCACCTGGTCGTCGAGCGTGGCGGACGCGTGACCGTCCCCCTGGCCGGGGAGCGTCAGCGGCACCGGCCGGTGGCCGAGCGGCCGCAGCGCGGCGGTGACGTCGTCCCAGGCGCTGCGGCCGTCGAGCCACAGGCCGCCGATGAGCAGGATGTCCACGGTGAGCTCCCCTTCGCACAATGTGGATGATGGGCCCCACCGTATGCCCGGGCACTGACAATCAATGCCGGACCAGGCCACGTGCGCCGCGGCGGCCCGACCGCGCCCTGCGCCCGCCGGGTGCCGGGGGCACGAGCAGCGCGTCGAGGAACTCCCTGCCGTGCAGCAGCGCCCGCCGCAGCTCTTCCGTGTCCGCCCGTCCCTCGTCCGCGTGGGCGGCGATCGCATGCACCTCGCGATAGGCCGTGACCTGCCGCGGATGGTGCACCGACAGCGCGGCGACCTGCTCCTCGTAACCGTCGGAGGGGAAGCCGCGGTCGCGCGCCGCCGCGCCCAGCAGCCGGTCGGCCTTGACGACCGAGTCCGCCGGCGCGTCGACGAACCGCTCCTGCATCACGGCCCACTCGGCGGCATACCGCTCGCGCGGCTCCGCCCCCATGTCCCGTAGCTCCAGGTGCCGGTGGTGCTTGAGCCGCTCGCTGAGATCCTGTTCGGCGGCGTGAGTGTTCCCGTCGTGGCGGCGTACGGTCCGCTCGTACTCGGGCCCGAAGTGACGGCGCAGCCGCGCGCTGCCGCCCATGACGCGCTGCCACAGCAGCAGGGCGGCGCACACCGCGACGCTGACCACGATCACCGCAATGATCAGGGTGGTATTCATGCAGGACGAGTGACCGCGATGGGCTCGCCCAAACGGCCCGTGCCCCCCACCTGCCGAAGGACAGTCCCTAGGCCGACCGCCGCGGGTCGATCCACAACGACTCCGACACCACACACACCTCGCCGTCTCCGGTGGCTATCGCCGCCCCGCCCCGGTGCTTGCGCCCCGCGCCATCGATCGACCAGCTGAACACGACATGCTCCACCCCGGCCCGCACCGGCGCCAGCACCGCCGCGTCGAGCGCCGCCGTGACCGACATGTCGTCGGCCGCGCCGAGGACCCGGACCGCCCAGCCGGCCGGGCAGTCCAGCGCCGACCAGACCAGCTCCGGCGGCAGCGAGCCGTCCGCGCCGCCCATCGACGCATGCGGCGTCCACGCCGCGGCGAACACCTCCCGGTCCGGCACCCGCCCCGGGAAGACCCGCATCCCCTTCTCCGGCGGCAGGTCGGGACCGCAGCCGAAGCACTCCGTATAGTCCGCGATCACCCCGCGCCGCTCCACCAGATACCGCCGCGAGCCCTCCCGCGCCTCCTCGAGACTCGGCACCGCCGGTGCCTCGACCGCAACCGGACGCGGCGCCGCGGCAGCCAGCACCCCGCCGCCGTCATCGGTGAGCGCCGCGGCATCCTCGTCCGTACGCAACGGCACCGGCACCCCCGGCTTCACTATCCCGCGGAAGTCGACGCCGACCCCCGTGGCCGCCGCGGCACCCCCGGCGGCACGGCCGGCCAGCAGCCCCGCCACGTAACCACCGAAGGCCACCCCGTGATAGCCCTCCACAACCGCCGGGATCACCACGGACCCCGCTTCCCCCTCAACCACCTGCAGCGTCATGGAAATCGACGGTAGTGCACCCCACTGACAAAGCCAGAGATCCGCCCCGTGCCCTACGTCACGCCAGCACCCGCAGCGCCCCCGGCAGCACCTTCGCCGTCACCGGCACCGTCGCATCGACCTCGCCGTCCGCCCCGTACGGCAGCGCCCGCTCCGCCTCGATCCGCACCTCCCGCCCGCGCAGCACCTCCACCTGCGGGCGCCGGACGTGCGACCCGTCCTTGAGCTCATTCATCACCGCGAAGAAAAGCCGCCGCGGCGCATGCCGGATCACGATCACATCCAGCACCCCGTCGTCCACCTTCGCATCCGGCGCGACCTTGCGATTGAAGCCGTAGTACGCGGAGTTGGCCACCACGACCGTGTAGCCGCGCCGCTCCAGCTCCTCGCCGTCCACCGTCAGCCGGTAGTGCGCGGGCCGCCACGTCAGCACGGCTCGCAGCGCGCCCATGTAGTACGAGGCCGCGCCGCGCAGCAGCCGCGACTGGTTCGCGTTGCGGTTGGCGACGGCGTCGACGCCCGCGTACACGCTGCCCAGCACCGCGACCCGGTCGTGCACCGCCGACGTCACCTCGATCGCGTCCACCCGCCGCGGCGACCCGCTCAGCAGCAGCCGCGCAAGCGCCTGCGGATCGCCGGCCGGCAGGCCGAGGGCGCGGGCGAAGTCGTTGCCGCGCCCCGCCGGGACGAAGCCGCACACCCCGTCCGTACCGGCCAGCGCGCCGCCCACGCAGCCCGCCATGCCGTCGCCGCCGACACCGAGCACCACCCGTCCGTCGGCGGCCGCCCGCCGCGCCAGTTCGCGGGCGTGGTCGAGGCCGCGGCTGTACTCCGTCTCGACGTCCGCGCCCGCCGCGCGGAGCTCCTTCGCCACCGGGAGCAGGGCGGCCGCGCCCTCGTTGCCGCCCGCGGCCGGGTTGATGACGGCGGTGAATGCGCCGCTGACTTCGTCCATGGATCAGCCTCTTCAGCTCGGTCGGGCGGATGCGGGCGGGAGCAGCACGCCGGGGTTCAGCACGCCGTCCGGGTCGAGGGCGTCCTTCACCGCGCGCAGCGCCGCGATGCCGAGCGCGCCGGCCTCGTCGTCGTACCACGGCCGGTGGTCGGTGCCCACGCCGTGGTGGTGACTGATGGTGCCGCCGTGCGCCGCGATGGCGTCGCCCGCGGCCCGCTTGGCCCGGTCCCAGGTGGCGGCGGGGTCGGCGGCCTGGGCGCTGACGACGGTGAGGTAGAGGGAGGCGCCGGTCTCGTAGACATGCGAGACGTGGCAGAGGACGAGCGGCGGCGTGCCCTCGGCGGTGAGTACGTCGGTCAGCGCCGCGCGCACCGCCTCGTACAGCCCGGGCAGCGACGACCAGAAGCCCGCGGTCTCCAGGGTCTCCGCGAAGGCCCCCGCGCCCAGCAGCGAGTCGCGGAGATACGGGGCGGCGTACCGGCCGTGTTCCCAGCCGCTGCCCGGGTCCTCGCCCAGGTACTCGCCGCCGCACCGGCGCAGCACCGCGTGCGCGCGCTCCCGCCGGTCCTCGGTCTCGTCCTCGCCGCCCTCGTAACCGGCGATCACCAGGCACCCGTCGGGCTCCAGGCTCAGCCCGCTCGCCGAACCGCCCACCATCTGCGGCCTGGCCAGCCCCACCATGGTCTCGGCCTCGTCCGAAAGCCGCAGCACGGTCGGCAGCGGCCCGTCCTGCGCGAGCCGCCGCAGCGCCGCGGAGCCCGCCGCGAAGGCGGGGAAGCGCCAGCCCTCGTACGTACGCGCCTGGGGCAGCGGCCGCACCCGCACGGTGACCGAGGTGATCACCCCGAAGGCGCCCTCGGAGCCGAGCAGCAGCTGCCGCAGGTCGGGCCCGGCCGCGGAGCGCGGGGCGCGGCCCAGGTCGAGGGTCCCGGCGGGGGTGGCGGCGGTGAGCGCGACGACCATCTCGTCGAAGCGGCCGTAACCGGCCGACGCCTGCCCGCTGGATCGGGTGGCGGCGAAGCCGCCGATGGTGGCCCACTCGTACGACTGCGGGAAGTGGCCGAGGGTGAAGCCGCGTTCGGCCAGCAGCCGCTCCGCCTCGGGCGCGCGCAGCCCCGGCTCCAGGACGGCGGTGCGCGAGATTTCGTCCACCGCGACCAGGCGGTCCATGCGCCGCAGATCCAGGGCGACGAACGGCCCCGCGGCAGCGGGCGCGAGCCCGCCCGTCACCGATGTGCCGCCGCCGAACGGGACCGCCTGCACGTCCAGTTCCGCGCAGGCACGCAGCACGGCGAGGACCTCGTCATGGCTCCCGGGCAGCACGACCGCGTCCGGCGCCGCGTCCGCCTCCCCGGCCCGTATCCGCAGCAGATCGGGCGTGGACTTGCCGCGCGTGTGCCGGATCCGCGCCTCGGCATCGGTGTGTACGTGCTCCGCCCCGCCGGCCGCGGCGGCCAGCGCATCGCATGCGTCGTCGTCCAGCCGCGACGGCGGCACCCTGACCTCCGCCAGCAGCGCCGCGGGGGCGGCCGGCGGCGTGACGCCGAGCAGTTCACGCAACAGCCCCGCCACCTGCTCCGGCAGCGGCGCCGCTTTGTCCGGATCGCCCCACCCATTCCACAACATGTCCAGCAACTCGCGCACTCTCCCTCTGCCTT
The DNA here is from genome assembly GCF_048572725.1 of Streptomyces boninensis. Classification (NCBI taxonomy): domain Bacteria; kingdom Bacillati; phylum Actinomycetota; class Actinomycetes; order Kitasatosporales; family Streptomycetaceae; genus Streptomyces; species Streptomyces boninensis. The sequence continues at coordinate 648,635 of NZ_CP183837.1, read as the reverse complement.
GTGTGCGACACTGTGACAGATGAAGTCCAAGCGTCACAACCGTTCGGCGGCGACCACCGCGGAAGACGCGGTCCTCGACGCCGCCCGCGCCTGCGTGCTCGCCGTCGGCGTCCGCCGCACGACCCTCACCGACGTGGCCCGCCGCGCCGGCGTCTCGCGCATGACGCTCTACCGGCGCTGGCCCGACCTGCGCTCACTCGTCGGCGACTTGATGACCCGCGAGTGGGTGGCCACGGCGCACGCCGCGATACCGGAGCAGGACGCGGGCGTGTCGACCCGCGAGCGGCTGGTCGACGGGCTCACGGCGGGCGCCCGCGCGCTCCGGGAGCACCCCCTCTTCGTCAAGATCATGGACGTCGACCCGGAGCTGCTCCTCCCGTACGTCCTCGACCGCCGCGGCGCCAGCCAGAACGCGCTCCTCGGCCTCTTGGAGGACAACCTCCGCCGCGGCCACGCGGACGGCTCCGTCCGCCGCGACCACCCCGTCCGGCAGGCGCGCGGCGTGCTGCTGGTCGTGCAGTCGTTCACGCTCTCGCTCGGCACGATGACCGAGGACGACGACCCGGACCTCGGCGAGGACGCCTTCGACGCCGAACTGCGCCACATCCTGGAGAGGACCCTCGCCCCATGACCCACCCCTCCGGCTCCTCCCTCAACGCCCCCCGCCGCGCCCGCGAACTGGCCGAGCTCACCTCCGGCCGTACGGTCGACGTCCTCGTCGTCGGCCTCGGCGCCACCGGCGCCGGCGCCGCGCTCGACGCCGCCGCCCGCGGCCTGTCCGTCGCCGCCATCGACGCGCACGACCTCGCCTTCGGCACCTCCCGCTTCAGCTCGAAGATGATCCACGGCGGCCTCCGTTACCTGGCCTCGGGGCAGGCGGCCATCGCCCACGAGTGCGCGGTCGAGCGCGGCACGCTCATGACGCACACCGCGCCGCATCTCGTACGCGCGCAGCCCTTCGTGCTCCCGCTCACCCCGCTGACCGGCCGGCTGGCGGCCGCCCTCGCCTGGGCCGGCTTCCGCGCGGGCGACGCCCTGCGCGCCGGCGCCCGCACCCCCCGGCGCACCCTGCCGGGCCCGCGCCGCCTGTCCGCGGTGGAGACCGCGCGACTCGCCCCCGCCGTGCGCCGTTACGGGCTCCGCGGCGGCCTGCTCTCCTGGGACGGCCAGCTCGCCGACGACGCCCGCCTGGTCACCGCCATCGCCCGTACGGCCGCGGCCCACGGCGCCCGCATCCTCACCCGGGTGCGCGCCCTCGGCCTGGACGGCGGGGGAGCGGCGATACGCGACGAACTCACCGGCGCTACGGGGGAGATCCGCGCCCGCGCCGTCGTCAACGCCACCGGCGTCTGGGCCGGCGGCCTCGTCGACGGCGTCCGGATGCGCCCCTCCCGCGGCACTCACCTGGTGCTCCGCGCCGAAACCCTCGGCAACCTCGGCGCCGCCCTGCACATCCCGGTCCCCGGCACCTCCAACCGCTTCGCCCTCGTCCTCCCGCAGGGCGACGGCCGCGTCTACGCCGGGCTCACGGACGAGCCCGTCGACGGCCCGGTCCCGGACGAGGCCACCGCCCCCGAGACGGACATCGGCTTCCTCCTCGACGTCCTCGACTCCACCCTGGACGTGCCACTGCGCCGCTCCGACGTCGTCGGCGCCTTCGCGGGTCTGCGCCCGCTGCTCGACGGCGACGGCCGCACCGCGGACCTCTCCCGGCAGCACGCCGTCCTCACGTCCCCCGAGGGGGTGGTCACGGTCGTCGGCGGCAAGCTCACCACGTACCGGCGGATGGCCCAGGACGCCATCGACGCCGCCGTCACCGAGGGCGGCCTGCCCGCCCGGCGCTCAACCACATCCCGGCTCCCGCTGGTCGGCGCCGCCCCGGTGGAAGATCTCCTCCGCCTGGACGCCCCCGCCCGCCTCATCCACCGCTACGGCACGGAGGCCCCCGCCCTGCACGCCCTGGGCGCCGACGACCCATCCCTCCGCGAGCCGGTCCTCCCCGGCCACCCGGTCACCCGTGCCGAACTCACCTGGGCCGTACGCCACGAGGGCGCCCTGGACGAATCCGACCTCCTCGACCGCCGCACCCGCATCGGCCTGGTCCCGGAAGACCGCGAGGCTGCCCTGGACGCGGCCAGGGGAGCGCTACCCGTCATCCAGGGCTGAACGGCGGCCATCCGCGGCGGTCTTAGGGCCATCGTCCCTGGCCGCGTCCGCCGCCCGCCCGATGCCGCCAGGGCGCCACCCGCGACAAGATTTTCCCGTACGCCGCACAGAGCGCCCGGGAGGTGAGCCGCCGATGCGAGGACCGAATGGACCGAGCCCCGGCGCCGCCCACCCGGGCGCGCTCCTGGGGTGCGCCAACAAATGCCCGCCGTCCTCGGTGCAGTGCCCGCTCACGCACCGCATCCGCCCTGGACGAAAGGCATCAGCATGTCCGCCGCACCCACCCCGGCCCGCCTCCGGCGGCCGGCCTGGAGCCTGGCGCTGCTCGCGCTCGGCCACCTGATCATCAGCCTCGACTTCACCATCATCTACGTCGCCCTGCCCGACATAGCCGCCGATGTCGGCTTCACTCCGCACACCCTGCAGTGGGTGGTCACCGCGTACGCCGTCCTCTACGGCGGCTTCCTGCTCCTCGGCGGGCGGCTGTCCGATCTGCTGGGGCGGCGGCGGATGTTCGTGGCCGGCATGGCGCTGTACGGCCTCTCCTCGCTGCTGGGCGGGCTGGCCACGGCACCGGGCGTGCTGCTGGCCGCGCGTGGGCTGCAGGGCCTGGCCGGGGCGGTGCTGTTCCCGGCCGTGCTGGCCCTGGTGAATACCTCGTTCGCCGAGGGCCCGCCGCGCAACCGGGCGCTGACCATCTGGGCCATGGCGGGCGCCGGCGGCCTGACCGCGGGCTCGCTCGCCGGCGGTCTGCTCACCGACGCCCTGGGCTGGCAGGCGGTGTTCTACGTCAACGTCCCCCTGGCCGCCCTGGGCGTCGTCGCCGCCTTCGCGCTGCTGCCCGCCGACGGCTCCGCCACCCGCGGCAGCATCGACGTCCCCGGCACCCTGACCGGCACCGCCGGGATCACCCTCCTGATCTACGCGATCGCGCACGGCTCAGAGGCGGGCTGGACGCAGGCCGAGGTGCTGGGCGCGGCCGTGTTCGCGCTCCTGCTGCTGGTCGCGTTCGTCCGCATCCAGGCGCGCGGGCGCAACCCGCTGATGCCGCTGCGGCTGTTCCGCAACCGGGCGCACAGCGCGGCCGTCGTGGTCATCCTCCTCTTCGGGCTGACGATGCAGGCGGTGCCGTACTTCCTGACGCTCTACTACCAGGACGTCCTGAGCTTCAGCGCTCTGGAGACCGGCCTGGCCTTCCTCGGCCCGACGCTGTCCATCACCGCGGGGAACTTCCTCAGCGAGCGGCTCATCCAGCGCCTGGGCACCCGCGGCACACTGCTGACCGGCATCGTCGTCAACGCCCTGGGCACCGCGGCTCTGGCGCCCGGCCTGCGCCCCGACGGCTCCGTACTCACCACCCTGGCCGGGGTGATCGTGGTCGGCCTCGGCATGGGGATCACGTACGCGCCGATGTGGAACGCCGCCGCGACCGGCGTCCCGGCCGGCGAGCAGGGCCTCGCGTCCGGAGTGGCCTCCACCGCGCTACAGTTCGGCACCGCCGCGGGGCTCGCCCTGCTGGTCGCCGTCGCCAATCACGACATCGCCGGACTGACCGGGCAGGCCCTGCGCGCCGCCACCGCGGACGGGATGCGCGCGGCCGTCCTCACCGCCGGCGCCGTGGTGCTGCTCGCCCTTCCGGCCGCGCTGAAACTGCCCCGCCCGGCCGGCGAGGTCAGCCCAGCACAGCCAGAGCGCGCCGCAGCGAGCCGGTGAAACCCGACCAGGCGAGGTCCGTGTCCGGGCCTCGCCTGTGCGGTGCCCGGAAGGTCTCCAGATAGATCGTCAGGTCGTCCAGATCCCACCGCAGCCGGTAGAGCGCCAGCGCCGCCGGGTCGGGCGCGTGCCCAGCCACCTCGGCGTACGCCTCGAACTGCGCGCCCGAGCCGCCCTCCAGGAACCACAGGTCGCGCTCCGGCGGGGCGAGCCCGAGCGTGTCCCAGTCGATGAGGCGGAGGCCGCCGGCCTCCGTGGCGAGGACATTGCCCGGGTGCGGCTCGCCGTGCGTGAGCACGGGCGTGGCGGCGGCCTGGACGCGGGCGGACAGCTCGTCGTAGTGCGCCAGCACCTCCAGGAGCTTCTCCTGCCCGTACGCGCCGAGCTCCGCCCGCGCCGGTTCCGCGTACGGGCCCCAGGTCCAGGTCCGCGCCAGGTCGTCCAGCGCCTCATGCAGCACCGGCACCCCGGCGACCGCCGGATCGTGGACCGGAGCGGCGGGCACCTTCGGCGTGGCGCGGTGCAGTTCGCCGAGGAGCCGGGCGAGCGCGGTGCGCCGCTGCTGCGACGGCTCGTCGCCGAAGTCGCCCGCGGCGCCGTCGACCTGGCGGTAGAGGACGAGGGCGTACAGGTCGTCCAGGCGGCGGACGGTCTCGCCGCGGGTGGTGCGGACCGGCGCCACGACGAAGTCCAGGCCCGCGTCCTCGGACAGGGCGGCGGCGGTGTCCATGGCCAGCCGCAGCTGCCGGAGGTCGCGCACTTCCGACAGTTCGGCGACGGTGACGAACCAGCGGCCGCCGGTGGCGTCGGCCGCCGTCCAGTGGTGATCGCCGAAGCCCACCGGCGCGTACGTGAGGGATTCGGGCTCAAGTCCCCAGTCCGCCCGCAGCGCTTCCGCGACCTGGGCGTCCGTCAGATCCGAAGGTCGTTGTTGCATCACGCCAGCCTAACCGCGGGGCCCGGCCCGGCGGCGAGCGTCCGTTCGGGCGGACACCGTGACCTATATGTGCGTGTCAGCGCGGTTTGCGGGCTGTCCCGTACATGCTGTGCCGGGTAACCGACGCCAGCGACCGGGAGCCGGAGTGGAATCCTTGTCCCAGCCCTCGCAGACCACCGCGACGGCCGACGACGACGCGTACGAGAACGAGATCCCGGTCCGCCGGCACCAGCGCGGCAGCGTCGTGGTCAAGTGGCTCACCACCACCGACCACAAGACCATCGGCAGCCTCTATCTCATCACGTCGTTCGCCTTCTTCATCATCGGCGGCATCATGGCGCTCTTCATGCGCGCCGAGCTGGCCCGCCCTGGACTGCAGATCCTGTCGGCGGAGCAGTTCAACCAGGCGTTCACGCTGCACGGCCTGATCATGCTGCTGATGTTCGCCACCCCGCTCTTCGCGGGCTTCGCGAACTGGATCATGCCGCTCCAGATCGGCGCCCCCGACGTCGCCTTCCCGCGGCTGAACATGCTGGCGTACTGGTTCTATCTCTTCGGCTCGCTCATCGCCGCGTCCTCGCTGCTCACCCCGCAGGGCGGACCGTCCTTCGGCTGGTTCATGTACACCCCGCTCTCCGACGGCGTGCACTCCCCGTCGATCGGCGCCGACCTGGGCATCATGGGCCTGTGCCTCTCCGGCTTCGGCACCATCCTGGGCGCGGTCAACTTCTTCACCACGATCCTGTGCATGCGCGCGCCCGGCATGACGATGTTCCGGATGTCGATCTTCACCTGGACCGTGCTGCTCACGTCGGTGCTGATCCTCTTCATCTTCCCGGTGCTGGCGGCCTGCCTGTTCGCGCTGGAGGCGGACCGTAAATTCGGGGCGCACATCTTCGATCCGGCTAATGGCGGGTCGTTGCTGTGGCAGCACCTCTTCTGGTTCTTCGGGCATCCAGAGGTGTACGTGATCGCGCTGCCGTTCTTCGGGATCATCTCGGAGGTCGTCCCGGTCTTCTCCCGCAAGCCGATGTTCGGCTACCTCGGCCTCGTTGGTGCCACGATCGCCATCGCCGGCCTGTCGGTGACGGTGTGGGCGCACCATATGTACGTGACGGGCGGCGTCCTCTTGCCCTTCTTCGCGCTGATGACGATGCTGATCGCGGTGCCGACCGGGGTGAAGTTCTTCAACTGGATCGGCACCATGTGGAAGGGCTCGCTGTCCTTCGAGACGCCGATGCTGTGGTCCACCGGCTTTCTGGTGACGTTCCTCTTCGGCGGCCTCACCGGCGTCATCCTGGCGTCCCCGCCGCTGGACTTCCACGTCTCCGACTCGTACTTCGTCGTCGCGCACTTCCACTACGTCATCTTCGGGACGGTCGTCTTCGCGATGTTCGCCGGCTTCCACTTCTGGTGGCCGAAGTTCACCGGGAAGATGCTCGACGAGAAGCTCGGGAAGATCACCTTCTGGACGCTGTTCGTCGGCTTCCACACGACCTTCCTCGTGCAGCACTGGCTCGGCGTCGAGGGCATGCCGCGCCGTTACGTCGACTACCTGGCCGCCGACGGCTTCACGGCCCTCAACACGGTCTCGTCGATCGGGTCCTTCATTCTGGGCCTCTCGATGCTGCCGTTCTTCTACAACGTCTGGAAGACCGCCAAGTACGGCAAGAAGATCGACGTCGATGACCCGTGGGGCTACGGCCGCTCCCTGGAGTGGTCGACGTCGTGCCCGCCGCCCCGGCACAACTTCACGTCCCTGCCGCGGATCCGCTCCGAATCCCCGTCCTTCGACCTGCACCATCCGCAGATCGCCGCCCTTGACGGCCGCTCCCATGCCGAAGTGGGCAGCGGCAGCATCGACCGGTGAGACTGGTGAGACCGGTGGACGACGGCCTGCGGCAGCTCGACGGCTACCTCTACTGGCAGGGCGAGCTGGGCGCCGCCCGCCGCGAGGCGGAGGAGCTCTGCGACCGCCTGGAGTGGCTGACCACGGCCGAACGGGAGCAGCTGCTGCGGGAGTACACCTCCACCCGCACCGCCCTCACCGAACAGCTGCTCCGCCGCCTCGCCAAGCGCCGCGACGAGCTGCGCACCGAGTACGAGACCCGCTACCGGGAGCTGCGCACGCGAGTGGTCGGCTGGGCGGTGGTGGCGGTGCCGTGCGTGTGCCTGGTCGTCGAGGTGCTGCGGCTGTCGGTGTGACCGCCTAGTCGTCGAAGCGGCGGCGGGCGGACTCGATCTGGCCGAGGTGCTCGACGGTCCAGCCGCAGATGGCGTCGACCGTGGTGCGCAGGGCGCGGCCCGATTCGGTGAGGGTGTATTCCACCTTCGGTGGCACCGTGGGGTGCACCTTGCGGTCGAGCAGGCCGTTGCGCTCCAGCATGCGCAGGTTCTGCGTGAGCATCTTGTGGCTGACGCCCTGGACCTCGTCGCGCAGCTCGCTGAAGCGCAGCGTGCGCTCGCCGAGCGCCTCGATGATCAGGAGCGCCCACTTGTTGGCCACGTCGGAGAAGATCTCCCGCGCCAGTGAGTCCGCGCGCCGCAGGTCGGCGTCCTCGGGCAGACCCGCCACTTGCTGCTTGGTCACCATGAGGTTCCTTAGTAACGAAAAAGTGCGTTCTTCCAGGTCAGCTCAGACTCTCCTACAGTTTCTGAGTAACCGCAAGAGACCACGGAAGAAGGGCGGGCCAACGTGTCCACCATCGATGCCTTCAATCACCAGGTTCCGGCCGAAAGCCACTTCGGCTACTCGCAGGCGATCAAGTCCGGCGACCAGATCCACGTATCGGGTCAGCTCGCGTTCGACGAAGCGGGCGAGCTCCTGAAGCCGGGAGACTTCGCCGCCCAGCTCAAGCAGACCCACGCCGCCATCGACAAGGTCCTCGACCACTACGGCGCCACCAGGAACCAGATCATCTCGCAGGTCCTGTACCTGGTGGACCTGCCGCGGCACGCCGACGCGATGGCGGAGGGAAACCGGGCGTACTTCGGTGAGCACCGCCCCGCCGCCACCGCGCTCGGCGTGACCGAGCTGACCTTTCCCGGCCAGCTCATCGAGATCAGCGTCATCGTCGACACGACGCTGCCCGCCTGACCCCGGGCCCTCAGTCCTCCGGCGGTGGCGGCGGCTTCGGCGCCCCCGCCGGAGGGACGAGCTTCTGGTACGAGCCCGCCGCCCGCGGCACCGCATCCTCGACCGGCGCCTCCGGGCGCGCCTGCGGCCCGAGCACGGCGTCGCGCCGCGCGCCCGGGTCCCAGCCGGTCTCCACGACCTTCTTCTGCATGACGATCGCCCCGGCGAGCACCGCCGCCCCGATCAGCAGCATCAGTGCGATGCCGCCTCCCGTGCCCACCTTCGCCGCGTTGCCGATCAGTGTGCCGAACCAGCCGAAGTCGGCGTCACCGAAGGTGGTGTTCTCCTTGCCGAAGGCGCCCAGCACCTTCAGCAGCAGCGCAGGCAGGAAGGTGATCAGCACGCCGTTGACGAAGCCGCCCGCCATCGCGCCGCGCCGGCCGCCGGTGGCGTTTCCGTACACACCTGCGGCGCCGCCCGTAAAGAAGTGCGGCACAAGTCCCGGCAGCACCAGGGCGAGCCCGAAGGCCGGGTTGAAGACGGCGGAGAGCAGGCCGAGCGAGATCAGGCCGCCGATGAAGCTGAAGATGAAGCCGATGAGGACGGCGTTCTGCGCGTACGGGAAGACGATCGGCGCGTCCAGCGACGGCACCGCGCCCGGAACCACCTTCGCCGCGATGCCCTGGAAGGCCGGCACCAGCTCGCCGAGGATGGTGCGGACGCCGAAGAGGATGATGGCGACCGCGATGCCGAACTGCAGGCCCTGCATGACGGCCTGCATCAGATAGTTGCCGACGCCGGTCGCGGCCGCGCCGCCGTCGACGGCGAAGGCCTTGAAGGCGGTCTCCCTGCCGACCTTGCCCAGGAAGATCAGCGCCATGATGAGGTAGATCAGCAGCATGGACAGCGCGGTCGCCACCATCGAGTCGCGCAGGAAGCGCAGCCCCTCGGGGAGGTTCATCTCCTCGGTGGACGGGCTCTTCTTGCCGACCAGCTGTCCGGTCGCGCCCGCCGCCACATACCCGGCCGTGCCGAAGTGGCCGATGGCGACGGTGTTGTTGCCCGTGATCCGTTTCGTCCATGGATGGGCGAAGGCCGGCATCGAGACCAGCATGATGCCCAGCAGCACGCCGCCGAGCAGCACCACGATCCACGACTTCATCCCGGCCGTGGCCAGCACCATCGTCAGCAGCGTGGCCATGAACAGCATGTGATGCCCGGTCAGGAACACGTACCGCAGCGGCGTGAAGCGGGCGAGCACCAGGCTCAGCGCAAAGCCGACGATCATCAGCCAGGCCACCCGCGCTCCGTACTCCTTCTGCGCGATGCCGACGATCGCCTCATTGGTCGGAATGACGCCGTGCGCACCCGTCGACCCCTGAATCATCTCGCCGAGCGGTGCCAGCGACGCGACCACCAGACCCGCGCCCGCGCCGATCAGCAGGAACCCGAGCGTCGCCTTGATGGCGCCGCCGATGACCTGCCCGGTCGACTTCTTCAGCGCGATCAGGCCTGCTGCCGTGATCAGACCGATCAGATACGCGGGCTGGCTCAGGATCTCGTTGACGAGAAACTGCGCCAGGGACACGAGCCAGTCCATGGGCCCTCTCCTCAGACGTCGTAGGTGTCCCGCATGGCGCGGTCCACCTCTTTCCTGCTCGTGAAGTCCTCGATCACCCGGACCGGGATGCCGGGGTCGCCGAGCGCCTTGGCGATCTCACCGGAGGTGAAGATGGCGACGGCCTCGGAGGCCTTCCCCTTTGCGGAGATGGTGTCGGTCGCCTCAACGGTGATGAAGCGGCCCCAGCCCCACCGGTCGAGGACCTGCTCCAGGGTGTTCTTGAGGAAGAGGCTGGTGCCGAGGCCGTTGCCGCAGACGGTGAGGATCTTGTGCGAGCCGCCGGGCGCGGCGTCCCTCGGCTGCTGCGCCTGCGGCACGCCGCCCGCGAGGATCGCGTGTACGGCCTCCGGGTCCCGCGCCTCGCTGAGCGCCTGTTCGGTGGCCGGGTCGCCGAGCAGCTGCGCGAGCGAGGCCATGGCCTGCGTATGCGCGCCGGAGTCCTCGGCGGCGAGCCCGACGACGAGGCTGACCGGATCGTTCGTCTCGTGCCCGAACGCCACCGGCTCCGCCAGCCGCACCCACGACATCCCCGTGTGCCGCACGGCGGGGGAGGGGCGGGCGTGCGCGAAGGCGAGGCCGGGGGCGATGACGATGTACGGGCCGTTGTGCTCGACGTTCTCGAGCATCTCGGTCGTGTACGCGTCCGTGGTGCTGCCGGTCGCGGTCATCAGGTCGCCGGCGGCCCGTACCGCCGCGCGCCAGTCGGCCGCCGGGACGTCCAGGCGGATGGCCTCCACGGGCAGCAGCTCGCTCAAGGTCGCCATGGGGCGGATCTTTCCACGAACGGCGGGCCGCGGCCCCGCCAATGCCGCCGTTCGCGCGAGGTACGCGTGTGAGGATGTGTGAATGATGTGGCTTAGGCGGCGGACGCGCAGGTTGGCGGGAGCGGCGGGGGCGGTGCTGGCGCTGGTCGCCTGCAGCGCGGGCAGTTCCGGGGGCGGCGGCGAGGACCGCGAGACGCTGTACAAGCGCGTCATCAACGATCCGCACCCGAAGCCCGACGAGGTGATCGAGGCCGCCGGGGCTCCCGCGGGGGTGGCGCGTGCGGGTGACGGCTCGCTGCTGCTGACGTACTGGGCGGGCAATGTCGAGGACGACGAGGGACCGGCCGCCTTCGCCTGGCGGATCGTCAGCCCAGCCGGCCGTACGGTCGCCCAGAAGGCGAATCACGCGGACTCGGAGTCGCAGCCGGACCGGTTCGAGGGACTGAAGGACGGCTTCGTACGCGTGCCGCCGGGGGAGGGGTCGGACGGGGCGTACGTCCTGGACCTGCGCGGCAAGCGGCAGCCGGTCACCGTCTCGAAGAAGGCCCTGGGCACCCGGCCCGGCGACGTCATGCTCTCCGCGATCGAGCCGTCCCTCATCTACCGCCCCGCCACCCGTACCATCGCGGCCCCGGCCGGAGTGCCGGAGTACGGCATCCGCCTCGCCGTCGACGAGCGCGGGACCGCCTGGAGCCTCGACCAGCCGCTGACCGACGACCCCAACCGGGTCGTCTGGCAGCGCGACGGCCGTACCCTCGGCTCGCGCGATGTCCCGGATCCGTACACGGGCGGCGTCCTGACCGCGCGCGGCGGCACCGCGGCGGTGACCCTCAACCGGAGTCAGGACGTGCGGGGGCTGCTGGTGGCGACGGAGGGCGGCAAGACCTGGCGGGTGGTCAACGGCGGGGGCGTCCCGTGGCGGGAGTTCAAGCTGGGACCGGAGGCCGTGGCGCTGCACGCGCGCTCGGACGGGCGGCTCGCGGTGGGTGAGGAGGGCGGCCGGTACTGGCTCGCCGACGACCGCTCGAACCGCCGCTTCCACGAGTTCAAGACCCCGGCGAAGTTCACGTCGTTCGACGTGCACGGCACCACCCTGTACGGCATCGCGGACACGACGACGGCGACGTACGAGCTGGCGAAGGGCGAGGGCCTCTGGGCGTCGCGCGACGACGGCCGCACCTGGAAGCGCGTGAAGGGCGCGTCCTAGGGCGTCGCCGGCTCGCGCAGCCAGACGACGATCAGCACGGCGAAGGCGGCGACGGCGATCGCGACCGTCCTGTACCCGGCGGCCATCCCGTCCGTGAACGCGGCCACCGCCGCCGCGCCCCGCGGCTCCGCGCCGCCGAAGTGCCCGGCGAGGACGGTCGCCATCACGGCGACCCCGAGCGCGCTGCCGACCTCCCGTACCGCGCTGTTGAGTCCGGAGCCGAGCCCGGCCCGGTGCGGGGGGAGCGCGGCGATGATCTGCTGGGACAGCACGGGCATCGCGAGGCCCATGCCCGCGGCGAGGCCGAGCAGCACCAGCCCGTAGAGGAGATACGGGGTGTCCGCCCCGGTCAGCGACATCAGCGCGAGCCCGCCGACGAGCAGTCCGAACCCGGCCGCCGTGACCGGGCGGGCGCCGACGCGCCCCGACAGGGGTATGGCGCGCCTGGAGAAGGCCAGCATGCCGACTGCCAGGGGCCCGATGGCGATCCCCGCGACCAGCGGCGAATAGCCCTTCGCGTACTGCAGATACTGCGCGTTGACGTAGAACAGCGCGAACAGCCCCACGAACAGCACCGTCACGCCCAGCGCCCCCGCGCGCAGCCGGGCCACCGCGAACAGCCGCGGGTCCACCAGCGGCTGCGCCGCCCGCAGCGAGCGCGCCACGAAGCCGCCGAGGATCACCGCCGCCGCGCCGAAGGCCACCAGCACCGCGCCCGCCGACCAGCCGCGCTCCGGGCCCTCGATGATCCCGTACAGGAGCGCGACGAAGCCGAGCACCAGCAGCGCCGTGCCCGGCAGGTCGGCGGCGGCCGGGTGGCGTTCGCCGCGCGGCGCGTAGCGGGCGGTGAGCGCGAGCAGCAGCAGCGCCGCGGGTGCCGCGGACCAGAACAGGCCCTGCCAGGGGAGGTATTGCAGCACCGCCCCGCCGGCGAGATTGCCGACGGCGCCCGCGATGCCGGTCGCCGCGGTCCATACGCCGATGGCGTGCCCGCGCCGCTCGGCAGGCGCGGACTGGAGCATCAGCGACAGCGTCGCCGGCATGACCAGCGCGGCCCCCGCGCCCATGACGGCCCGCGCGGCGATCAGCACCCCGGCGGCGGGGGCGAGCGCGGCCAGCACGGCGCCGGCGGCGAAGATCCCGAGGCCCGCGAGCAGCACCCCCTTGCGGCCGAGGCGGTCGCCGAGCGCACCGGCGGGGATCAGCAGGCAGGCGAAGACGATGACGTACGCGTCCACGATCCACACCAGTTGGGTGCGGCTCGGGTCGAGGGAGCTGGCGGCGAGCTTCGGTATGGCGAGGTTGATCGCGGCGACCAGGGAGACGGCCAGGATCACGCAGGCCGACATCAGGGGTGCGACGGGGTTTCTGGGCATGAACCGAACGGTGGCAGTCGGCCGGAATGACTTCAAATGCAATGTAGGTAATGGAAAGATGCATGCCATGCAATCCAGGCTTGACCTCAACCTTCTCGTCGCCCTCGACGCCCTGCTGGAGGAGGAGAGCGTCACCGGCGCCGCCGACCGGCTGCACCTCTCCAGCCCGGCCATGAGCCGCACCCTCGCCCGCATCCGCCGCGCCCTCGGCGACCCGGTGCTGGTCCGCTCGGGCCGCCATATGGTGCCGACGCCGCGCGCCCTGGAGCTGCGCGCCCAGGTGCGCGAGGCGCTGACCAGCGCCGAGGCGGTGTTCGCGCCCGCGGGGGAGCTGGACCTGGACACCCTGGAACGGACCTTCACCCTGGTCGCCGACGAGGCGCTGCTGACCGCCCTCGGGCTGCGGCTGCTCGCGCGGGTACGGGACGAGGCGCCCGGCGTGGCACTCCGGCTGCTGCCCGAGGGGCCCGGCGACGCCGACGCGCTGCGCGAGAGCCGCGCCGACCTCGAGCTGGGGGTGATCACGCGGACCGCGCCCGAGACCCGCGTCGAGGAGCTGTTCACCGACGACAACGTCGGCGTTGTACGGGCCGGGCACCCGCTGCTCGACGGCGGCCCGGTGACGCCATCGCGGTTCGCCGCCGCCGACCACGTCACCGCCTCGCGCCGCGGGCGGCTGCACGGGCCGATCGACGCGGCGCTCGCGGACCTCGGACTCTCCCGGCGGGTGGTGGCGTCCGTGCCGACCTTCTCGGCCGCGCTGCTGACCGCCGCCAACACCGACCTCGTCGCCCGCACCGGGCGGCGCATCGCCGCGCCGCTGATCGAGCGGCTGGGGCTGACCGCCTTCGAGATCCCCCTGGACCTGCCCCGGCTGCCGCTCGCCCAGGCCTGGCACCCGCGGCACGAGGCCGACGCCGGGCATGCGTGGCTGCGGCGGCGGGTGCGCGAGGTGGCGGCGGAGCTGGGCTCATTGCCGTAGACGAAGGCCGGGGCGGCGGGGCAGGCTGGGCCCATGATGATCAGAGAGGCCACCGCCGCCGACTGGGACGCCATCTGGCCGTTCTTCCACGAGATCGCCGCCGCCGGTGAGACCTTCGTCTACCCCCTGGATCTGGACAAGGACCAGGGCCGCGAGTGGTGGATGATCACCAAGGCTCCCGGCCGCTCGGTGGTCGCGGTCGACGACGAGCACGGCGTCGTCGGCACGGCGCACATGAACACCAACCGCCCCGGCAACGGCTCCCACATGGGCACCGCCAGCTTCATGGTCGACCCGGCCCACGCGGGGCGCGGCATCGGGCGGGCGCTGTGCGAGTACGTCATCGAGTGGGCGCGCGGCGCCGGTTACCGCGGGATCGTCTTCAACGCGGTGGTGGAGACGAACACGGCCGCGGTCGAGCTGTACCGCAAGCTCGGCTTCTCGGTCCTCGGCACGGTCCCGGAGGGGTTCAAGCATCCGGACAAGGGTTACGTGGGGCTGCACATGATGCACCTGCCGCTCACCGTAGGGTGAATTCCATGAACATTCTGGGTGTCGACATCGGCGGCTCGGGCATCAAGGGCGCCCCGGCCGATCTGGACGAGGGCGGTCTTGCGGAGGAGCGGCACAAGGTGCTGACGCCGCAGCCGTCGAAGCCGGACGCCGTCGCGGAGTGCGTGGCCGAGGTGGCCGAGCACTTCGGATGGCAGGGTTCGGGGAAGCCGGTGGGGATCACCTTCCCCGGCGTGGTGACCTCGGGCACGGTGCGCACCGCGGCGAACGTCGACAAGGGCTGGGTCGACCTGGACGCGGCCACGCTCCTCGGCAAGCGGCTCGGCTGCCCGGTCACCGTCATCAACGACGCGGACGCGGCGGGCGTCGCCGAGATGACCTTCGGCGCGGGCCGCGGCCGCAAGGGCACGGTGATGCTCCTGACCTTCGGCACGGGCATCGGCAGCGCCCTCTTCACCGACGGCCGCCTCGTCCCGAATACGGAACTCGGCCACCTCGAACTCCACGGCCACGACGCGGAGAAGCACGCCTCGTCGAAGGTCAAGGAGGACGAGGACCTGAGCTGGGCGCACTGGGCGAAGCGGGTGCAGAAGTATCTCGCCCATGTGGAGATGCTCTTCTCGCCCGACCTCTTCATCATCGGCGGCGGGGTGAGCCGCAAGGCGGACAAGTTCGTGCCGCTGATCGAGGGCGTACGGGCGGAGATCGTCCCGGCGGAGCTGCAGAACAATGCCGGGATCGTGGGCGCGGCGATGGCGGCATCGGCCGCCGTCTAGCGGGTCAGCGTTAGCCGCCGAGCCGCACGTCCACGCCCTCGATCTCAAAGGCGCTGCTGCCGTCCGGGACGACCGGGACCGACACCGGCTCGTAGCCCGTCGCGACCACCGTGTAGCGGGCGCGGGGGAGGGAGTCGAAGGTGAAGGCGCCGGTGGCATCTGTCGTGGCCGTGGCCACCACCTCGCCATCCGCGCCGACCAGCGAGACCCGCGCGCCCGGCAGGGCGACGCCGCCGGGGCCGCGGACCGTGCCGCGTACCGAGCCCTCGGGAGTAGAGAGCAGGAGGTCCTGGACCAGCTGCCGGTCTGCCGCCAGGCGTACGGGCGTGGCGTGCGGCTGGTGGGCGTCGGCGGCGGCGATCAGGGTCGCGGTGCCGGTGGCCGAGGCGGGGATCCGGTAGCCGCCGTCGGCGTCGCTGACCGTACGGCCGAGCTGGCGGCCGGCCGGGTCGATGAGCGTGACCGCGGCACCGGCGAGCGGCGCGCCGCCGGGGCCCGCGACGCGGCCGCGAACGCCGGGGGAAGCGGCGGCGGAGGCATCGGACGCGTCAGCGGCCGGTGCCGGAGCCACATCGGCGGAAGCCGGCCCCTCCGCGGCGGGCGCCGGAGTCTCCTCCGGCACCCGGTCGGCGCTGGTCTCAACAGGCGTCGACGGCCGCCGCAGCTTAGGCAGGAACAGGGCGATCAGCAGCCCCATCACCGCCGCCGCACCCGCCACCGCCATGGCCGTACGGAAGCCGTCCATATCCGGCACCTCCGCCGACCCGAGGCGGACCGTGGAGTGCGCGAGGATCACCGCCACCACCGCGGAGGAGGTGGACATGCCGATCGAACGCATCAGGCTGTTGAGGCCGTTGGCGGCGCCCGTCTCGCCCGCCGGGACCGAGCCGATGATCAGCGACGGCATCGCCGAGTACGCGATGCCGACGCCCGCGCCGATGACCGTAGCGATGATCGCGATCTGCCACGGCTCGGCCATCATCTGAGTGCCGAAGCCGTATCCGGCCGCGATCACCAGCAGGCCCAGGATCAGCGATACCTTCGGCCCGCGGGCGGCGTTCAGGCGCGCGGACAGCGGCGATACGAGCATCATCGCCGCACCCATCGGGGCGATGTAGAGGCCCGCGGACACCATCGTCTGGCCGAGCCCATACCCAGTCGCCTCAGGCAACTGCAGGACCTGCGGATGCACGAGCATCATCGCGTAGAAGGAGAAGCCGACGAGGATCGACGCCAGGTTGGTGAGCAGCACCGGCCGGCTCGCCGTCGTACGCAGGTCGACCAGCGGCTGTGCGGTGCGCAGCTCGATCAGGCTCCACACCAGCAGAATCACCGCAGCGGCGCCGAAGAGGCCGAGCGTGGTGGAGCTGCCCCAGCCCCAGTCGCCGCCCTTGGTGATCGGCAGCAGCAGGCAGACCAGACCGGCCGAGAGGCCGATCGCGCCGATGAAGTCGAAGCGGGCGGGCTGGCGCAGGGCCGACTCCGGCACGCCGCTGAGGACCAGCACGATCGACAGCGCGGCGAGCCCGGCGGTGCTGAAGAAGAGCGTGTGCCAGTCGGCGTGCTGGGCCAGGAACGCGGCCGCCGGCAGCCCGAGTGCGCCGCCGATGCCCAGCGAGGAGCTCATCAGCGCCATGCCGGAGCCGAGCTTCTGCGGCGGCAGCTCGTCGCGCATGATGCTGATGCCGAGCGGGATGGCGCCCATCGCGCCGCCCTGGATCGCCCGGCCGACCACCATGAGCGTGACGTCGCTGGTCAGGGCGCAGATGAGCGAGCCGACCAGGAGGAGCCCGAGGGCGACGATCAGCATCCGGCGCTTGCCGAGCATGTCGCCGAGGCGGCCCATGACCGGGGTGGAGACCGCGCCCGCGAGGAGGGTGGCGGTGACCACCCAGGAGGCGTTGGAGGCGGTGGTGGAGAGCAGCTTCGGGAGGTCGGACACCAGCGGTACGATCAGGGTGTTCATGATCGAGACGGTGATGCCGCAGAAGGCGAGGATCGCGACGAAGGCGCCGCCCGCCTCGCGTCGGCCCGTTTCCGGTGGTGTGGCTATGTGGTCCTGGGGGAGACGGGTTGCGGCGTGAGACATAGGTGCATTCTACACTTGCTTGCGCCTTGCAAGTTTCTAGAGGCTGACGATCACCTGAATACAGGCGATCTTGACCAGGATGGCGAGCGCGAAGAGGGTCGCGTAGCCGGTGTTGACGCGGCTGTCGTGCACCCGTCCGTTCGCGTACGCCAGCAGCGCCGGATTCCCGACGTAACCGGCGAGCAGGCCCGTGGTCCGCTCCCGGCTCTGCCCGAGCAGCTTCGCGACCAGGCTGAAGAGCGCGTAGCCGAGGACGGCCGTCACCGCCAGCAGCAGCACCAGCTTGCCGCCGAGGGCGGTGAACGCGTGCTTCCGGAAGGCGTCGCCCGACGTGAGGCCGACGACGGCGAGGAAGAGCAGCAGGCCGATCTGGCGCAGGGTCAGGTTGGCGCGGGTGGGCAGCGTCCACACGATCGGCCCGGTGCGCCGCAGCCGGCCGAGCACCATCCCGGCGATCAGCGGCCCGGCGGCGGTGCCGAGCGCGAAGGCGGAGCCGCCGATGGTCACGGACGGGATGCCGATCAGGAAGCCGAGGGTGAGGCCGAGCCCCAGGCTGACCGCGCTGACCTGGCTGACCCGGGCCTCCACGTCGCCGAGGTACGCGGTCACCTCGCGGGTCCGCTCACGCGGCATCGCCACCCGGATCCGGTCGTCGAGCTGCACGACGAGGTCGTCGTGGGCGAGCAGGTCCTGGTCGCCGCGGCGCAGCCGGGTGGCCAGCGCGCCGTACCGCTCGGCCAGTCGCAGGTCTGCGAGCGTGCGACCGGCGAGGTCGGGGTTGGTGAGGAGGATGCGGCGATAGTCCACCTGGGAGCGGTCGTCCAGGAGGTGGCCCGAGTCCAGGGCGCCGAGCCGGTCGGTGGCGGCGGCCACTGCTTCTTCGCCGCCGACCAGCACCATGCGGTCGCCTGCCGCGGCCGTACGGGCGTCGAGGGCCACGGCGCTCGCCGCGCCGGCCGGCTGGACGACGCTGATCAGCACCCGGCCGTCCGCGATCTCCGGCACATCCGTGAGCCGCGCGTCGCCGCCGACCCGGATCGTACGGGCGACCAGGCGGCGCGGCAGCGGACTGCCCGGGTCCTTGGCGGAGCCCCAGTTGCGGCGCCCGGCGACGAACGCGATCGCGAGGATGGCCAGCACGACGGCGAGCGGATAGCCGATCGCGTAACCGACCGCGGGCTGCTCCGGCTGCTCGGCCGCCGCCTGCGCGGCGGCCAGCCCGGGCGTCGTGGTGCCGATGCCCGCGTACCCGCCCGCGAGATAGCCGCCGGGGATCCCGAGCAGCCCGGCGCCGAGCCAGCCGACGGCGGCGGCCGTGGCCACCAGGGCGGCGACGGCGCCCGCCATCACGGGGAGTTGCGGGCGCAGCTCGCGGAAGAAGTCGGGGCCCGACTCGAGCCCCACGGTGTAGACGTAGAAGGCGAGTCCGACCGCGCCGAGCACCGCCGGCGCCGCCTTGCCGATGGCGGGGTCGAGCGCGCCCACCAGCAGCCCGACGAACAGCACCCCGGCCGGTCCGAGCACCACGGGCCCGAATCTGACCATGCCGAGCAGGCTGCCCAATGTGATGACGGCGAAGAGCGTGACGTACGGATGGTCCGCTAGAAAACCCCACATAGCGGGCATGATCTCCCGGGGAACCAGCCTTGCGCGGTAGCCCCGCCGGGCCGGCTCACGCCGCGTCCGGATCCCGCTGCGGCACGACCACCACCGGGCACGGCGCATGGTGCAGCACCGCATGGCTGACCTCGCCGAGCTGCATGCCTGACTGCCGCTCGGCGCGCGGGCGGGCGCCGACGACCAGCAGGTCGGCGGTGGCGCCCTCGGCGAGCAGCGCGTCGCGGGCCCGGCCCTCCAGGACGGTCTGCCGCACCTCGATCCGCGGATGCTCGGCGGCGAGGCCGCGGATCGCCCGGTCCAGGGTCCACTGCGCGTCGCGCAGGTGCGGGTCCGCGGCGCCGCCGATGGTGTGCGGGTGTACGGGCAGTGCGCGCTCGGGGCAGCGCCAGGCATGTACGGCGTCCAGCCGCCGGTCGCGCAGCTCCGCCTCGGCGAAGGCGAAGAGCGCCGCCTGCGCGCTCTCCTTCGCGTCGCCGACGCCGACCACGACGCGGTGGTGCTCGCCCTGCCGATGCGGCTCCCCGCCCCGTACGACCACGACCGGGCAGCGCGCGCGGGCCACCACCGCAAGGGCCGTCGTGCCCAGCAGCAGCCCCGGCATCGAGCCGCGCCCGCGGTGGCCGAGCACCAGCAGCGAGGCGCCCGCGGACTCGCGCAGCAGCGCGGGCACGGTGTCGGCGGTGAGGACCGAGGCCGTGAACTTCACGTCCTGCGTCAGCGCGCGGACCCGTTCACCGGCCGCCGCGAGGATCCGCTCGGCCAGCTCGCGGCCGGGCGGCGGGGGAGCGGGGATCGCGGGCGGCCCCTCGTACGCCTCCCACAGCGACGCGTAGACGAGGTGCACGTGCGCACCGCGGCGGATGGCCTCGGCCACCGCCCAGTCCAGGGCCGTAAAGGAGCCCTCGGAGCCGTCGATGCCTACCACCAGGGGGAGTTCCACCGTTCGCCACCGCCTTCCGCCGCGCGCCGTCGCTGCTTCGAGCGTGCCATGGGGGCCGCGTCCCGGGGAGTGGGCAGGGGTGGCCCGAGGGGGCGGGTACGGGCGAGGATGGGCGGGACATGACTGATCGGACCACCCGGCCACCGGCCCCCACCAGCACCGACGTCGCCCGGCGCGCGGGCGTCTCACGGGCGACCGTGTCGTACGCCCTCAACGACAACACCACCGCCCGGGTCAGCGAGGCCACGCGCGCGCGGGTGCGCGCGGCCGCGGAAGAACTCGGCTACATCCCGCACTTCGCCGCCCGCACGCTGCGCGCCGGGCACAGCCGGACCGTACTGCTGCCGACGCCCGACATCCCCGTCGGCCCGCTGTTCAGCCGCTTCCTCATCGAGCTGTCGCGCGGGCTCGCGCGGCGCGGCTATGCCGTCGTGCAGTACGGGGCGGGGGACCGGGCCGCCGGTGATGTGGCGCAGGCGCGGGCGTGGGCGGAGCTGCGTCCGGCGGCGGTGTTCGGGGCGAACGGGCTCAGCGACGAGGCGGTGCGGGTGCTGCGCGGCGCCGGGGTGCGGGCGCTGGTCGCGGTCGCACCGGAGCCGGTGCCCGGATTGCATACGCTGCTGCTCGACCACAGCCGGGTCGGCGCCGCGGCGGCCACCCACCTGCTGGAGCGCGGCTGCCGCCGTATCGGGGTGGTGGTGCCGGAGGAGGCGGAACTCGCCGTCTTCGCCCGCCCGCGCCTGCGCGGCGCGCAGGCCGCCGCGACGGCCGGAGGTGCGCATGCCGCGCGGCTCGACTTCGCGTACACGGAGGAGTCGGCCGCCCAACTGGCCGCCCGCTGGCGGGACCTGCGCCTCGACGGCGTCTTCGCGTACAACGACGAATACGCGATGCTCCTCCAGCGCGCCCTCCAGGACGCCGGGCTGCGGGTGCCGGACGACGTGGCGGTGATAGGCGCCGACGACCTGCTGCTCGGGCGGCTGCTGCGCCCGCGCCTGTCCACGGTACGCATCGAACTCCCCGGCGGAGCCCCGCTGTCGGAGGCGATCGACCGGCTGGTCCAGGGTCCCGGTGAGGTGCCCGGAGTGGTGGCCGAGGTGCCGGTCGAGGTGGAGGCGCGGGAATCGACCGGTCGGGCGTAAAAACGCCTGGACCGGTTGTCAGTGGGCTCCGCCATGATTGCGGTACGTGTTCATTCCGTTACCGCACGGAGGTCCGGTGCCGCAGTTCACCAGATGGTTATGGCCAAGGAGGCGCGTGCCGCCGCGCATCCCCGTATCGGAGACCGAGCAGACGCTTTTCGGCGGCGCGCTGCGCTATGACAAGCCGTATGTGCAGCATGAACTGCCGCTGCTGCGGCTGTCCTTCTGGGCCATGGCCCGGGAGCTGCCCCGGATGATCGGCCTGGTGGTGCGGGCCGCCTGGGCGGTCGACCGGCCCGCGCTGGTGGCGGTGGTGGGCGCGGAGGTGGGCATCGGGCTCAGCGGCGCTTTCGGCCTGATCGCCACCAACCGGGTGCTGGTCGCGCTCTTCGCCGAGGGGCCGACCCCTGACCGGCTGCGGCAGGCGCTGCCGGCGCTGTTCGCCATCACCGCCGTCACGGCGCTGGCCGCCGTTCTCGCGGCCGTCTCGGTCGCCGCCGCGGCCCGCCTGGAGCCGCAGGTCGAGCGGGAGGCCACCGCGCGGTATTACCGTCTGGCGGCGCGAGTGGAGCTGGCCGCGCTGGAGGACAAGGACTTCCATCGCACGCTGGACGCGGGACGGTTCGGGACCGACTCCGTACGCCGGATGATCGGCAACTCGGTGGCGGTGATCAACGCCCTGATCGGGCTGATAGCCGCCGGCAGCGTGCTGACGCTGCTGCATCCGGCGCTGCTGCCGATGCTTGCGCTCATCGCGGCGCCGAAGGGCTGGGGCGCGGTGCGCACCGCCCGCCGCCGGCACGAGTCGATCCACCTGTGGATCGAGCACCGCCGCGCCATCGGCGTGCTCACCAACGACCTCACCGCCCAGCACACCGCCGCCGAAATCCGGGCGCACGGGGCGGGGCGGCTGCTGAACCGTGCGTACGCCGACATGTCGGCCACCCTGGAGGTGGAGCAGAAGCGACTCGCCCACGCCAAAGGCGGGACGCTGCTGGTGGCTTCCGGCCTGTCGGGCATCGCCGCCCTCGCCACGTACGGCACGCTGTGGGCGCTGCTCACCGCGGGCGGCATGCCGCTGGCCGTGGGCGGCACCGCGGTGATCGCCATCCGCACCGCCTCCGCCGACCTGACCTCGCTGGTGCTCCAGGTCAACCGTCTGTACGAGGAGGCCCTCTACGTACACGACCTGGAGGTTTCCTGCCGCGAGTCGGAGCAGCACGCCATCCCGTCCGGCGGGGCGCCGCTGCCGGAGCCGACGCGGGAGATACGGGTGGAGCGGCTGACGTTCACGTATCCGGGCAATCCCGCGCCATCGCTGAAGGAGGTGAGCCTGACCATCCCGGCGGGTCGCGTCGTCGCGCTCGTCGGCGACAACGGCTCCGGCAAGACGACGTTGTCCAAGCTGGTCACCGGCCTGCTGCTGCCTACCTCCGGGCAGGTGCTGTGGGACGGCACCGACACCCGCGAGGTGGACCGGGACGCGCTCTTCGACCGGGTCGCCATCCTCACCCAGGACTTTCCGCATTGGGCGATGACCGCCCGCGCCAACATCTACATCGGCCGCGCTGACGGCGCCCCGGACGGCGAGCGGCTGGACCGGGCGGCGGCGGACTCCGGCGCGGACGAGGTCGTCGCAGCGCTGCCGCACGGCTGGGACAGCCTGGTCATCAAGGGCTACGAGCGCGGCACCCAGGTCTCCGGCGGCCAGTGGCAGAAGCTCGCCAACGCCCGCACCCGCTACCGGGACGCACCCCTGGTCGTCGTCGACGAACCGACCTCAGCCCTGGACCCGATGGCGGAGATAGCCGCCTTCCAGGCGCTGCGCCAGATGACCGCCGACGGCACCACCGTCCTGCTCATCACGCACCGTCTGGCGGCCACGGCGACCGCGGACATCATCTACGTGCTCGACGAGGGATGCCTCATCGAGCAGGGCAGCCATGCCGGGCTGATGAGGCTGCCCGGCGGGCACTACCGGGAGATGTACGAGGCGCAGGCGGCACAGTACGGGGTCGGCGACTCCGCCTCGGCGGCGTAGAGCGAGGTTCAGGGGGCGAGCGCGTACTCGGTGAAGTGGCCGCCGGCGGTGAAGCCGAGCCGGCGGTAGACGGGGTCGCCGTCGGCGGAGGCCTGTAGCACCGCGGCGTCGTAGCCGGCGTCGCGGGCGGTGTGCAGGGTGGCCGCGGTGATGGCGCCGCCGTAGCCGCGGCGGCGGTCGGTGGCGAGGGTGGCGATGTTGTAGACGCCGGCGACGCCCGCGTGCAGGAAGACCTCGGCCGAGCAGACGGGGCGGCCGTCGACGGTGCCGAGCAGATAGCGGGAGGGGCAGTCGGCGGCGAGCGCCGAGTCGGCGGCGTCGGCGAAGAACTGGCGTACCGTCGCGGCGGGCGGGTTCCAGTTCGCCGCGAGGACCGCTGCATAGTCGGCGAGTTGCTCCGGGGTGGTTACCCGGCGGATCTCGAGGCCGTCCGCGTACGCCTCGGGGAGTGGGCCGCGCAGGTCCATCCACATGCCCGTCTCGGTTTCCGACGCCTCCAGGCCCGCGGCCTGAAGATGCCCGGCGAGATGGTCCGGTGTGGAGGCGGGGCCCACCCACCAGGAGAAGGTCCGGCCGGTGGCCGCCAGGGTCCGGGCCGTTTCGGCGACGCGGGCCGGGGCGGTGTCCGGGGTGAAGCGGGCCGCCGCGACGATGTTGAAGGTGTCGTCGTCGAGTCCGCTGTCGGCGATCAGCAGGTCGCCGGTCTCCGTAACGGATGCGCCCCTCAGGGTTCGGTGCAGGTGGCAGGCGTGCTCGGCGAGGTTTTGCTCCGTCGCGAGCGGGAGAGCGGCTTCATTGATCGACGGGAGGCTCATGGCTTCATGATGATCCATTCCAGCGGGTCACCGCTCCCAGGAGCGTACGAGCGCACAGCTCCCGCACCTCGTCGCGCGGGAGGTCGTCGCGTTCCAGCCAGTCCAGGGAGACGGCGATGACGAAGGAGAGCCAGCCGCGGACGGCTAGGCGCAGCGCCGCCGGGGGGAGGGCTTCCGCGGGGCCTGCGGCCAGGGCCTCGGTGATGCGGCGTTCCTGTTCGGCCAGGTGCTTTTCGTAGATGCGGGCGATGTCGGGGTCGGCCGTCGCGGCGGCGCGGTGGAAGGCGCGGAAGCCCTGGGAGTGGTGTTCGGCGTAGCGGAGGTAGACGTCCAGGGCGGCGGTGAGGCGGTCCTCGACCGGGAGGGTGGCGTCGGGCTCCATCATGCGCATCAGGCGCTCGCCCTCGCGGGCTACGACGGCCGCGAAGAAGTCCCGCTTTGTCGGGAAGTAGTGGTAGAGGAGGCCGCGCGAGACGCCGGCGATCTCGGCGACCCGGCCGATCCAGACGTCGTCGTACGGCTGCACCGCGAAGAGCTCCGCGCCGACCCGCAGCAGCTGCTCCTTGCGCTCGACCGTGCCCAGGCGGGTGCGGGGACGCCGCTCGGCGTCCGCCCCCCGCTCCGCGTCCTGCGCTTCCAACCGGGCCATTCCTCCACCTTACTTGACACGGGTTCAATAGCCGCGCACGCTGTCTGTTGAACCGAGTTCAATAGGGAGTTGCGGCAATGGGGTACTCGGCAGCCCGCAGGCACAACCGGCTCTGGCCGGAACTGGAACGCATCCCGCATCCGCCCCGGCGGCTGCCCATCGCGGGGGACCTGCTCGGCGTCTCGCCGACCAGTCCGGTGCAGGACTCGCTGCGGATGGCGCGGGATCTCGGGCCCATCTTCCGGCGGAAGGTCTTCGGCCTGGAGATCGTCTTCGTCACCGGGGCGGAGCTCGCCGCCGAGCTGGTCGACGAGTCCCGCTTCGAAAAGCGCGTGGTGCTGGCGGTGAACAGCCTGCGCTCGCTGGCCGGCGACGGCCTCTTCACCGCACACAACCACGAGCCCAACTGGCGCCGCGCGCACGACATCCTCGCCCCGGCCTTCACCCGCGAGGCCATGGAGCGCTACCACCCGACGATGCTCACCACCGCCCACCAGGTCCTCGACGCCTGGGACCGGCACGCGGCGAGCGGCACCCCCGCCGACGTCTCCGGCGACATGACCAAGATGACCCTGGAGACGATCGCCCGCACCGGCTTCGGCTACGACTTCGGCTCCTTCGAGCGCTCGGAGCCGCACCCTTTCGTCACGCACATGGTGGCGGGCCTGCGCGGCGCCCAGCGCCGCAACATCCCGTTCCCGGTCGTCGGGCCCGCGCTCAACCGCCGCGCCGAGCGCCGCGACTCCGAGCACACCCAGTACCTCATCGACACCGTCGACGCGGTCATCCGCGAGCGCCAGGCGACCGGCGACACCCGCACCGACGACCTGCTCGGCCTGATGCTCCACACCGCCCAGCAGTCCACCGGCGAGCGCCTCGACACCACCAACATCCGCCGCCAGATCATCACCTTCCTGGTCGCCGGGCACGAAACCACCTCCGGCGCCCTGTCCTTCGCGCTCTACTACCTCGCGCGCAACCCGGAGGCCCTCGCCCGCGCCCAGGCGGAGGTCGACCAGGTCTGGGGGAGTGCCGGGGACCCGTCGTACGGCCAGGTCAGCAAGCTCCGTTACGTACGCAGGGCGCTCAACGAGTCGCTGCGCCTGTGGCCTACCGCCCCCGGCTTCACCCGCGCCGCCCGCGAGGACACCGTGCTCGGCGGCCGGCACCCGATGCGCAAGGGCGCCTGGGCGCTGGTGCTCATCCCGGGCCTGCACCGCGACAAGGAGATCTGGGGCGAGGACGCGGAGGACTTCGACCCGGACCGCTTCCTGCCCGAGCGGGTACGGGCCCGGCCGGGGCACGTCTTCAAGCCCTTCGGCACCGGCGAACGGGCCTGCATCGGCATGCAGTTCGCGCTGCACGAGGCCACGCTGGTGCTCGGCCTGCTGCTGCGCCGGTACGACCTGATCCCGGACCCGCGCTACCAGCTGAAGATCACGGAGCGGCTGACGCTGATGCCCGAGGACTTCACGCTCACCCTGCGGCGGCGGGACCTGCCGGTCAGCGGTTCCGCTGACCCGGCCGGGTCGGCTGCGGCGGCCGCGGTGGCTGGGCCGGCAGCACGCCCTGCGTAGCGAGCACGGCGGCCTGGATGCGGCGCTCGACGCCGAGCTTCGCCAGCAGCCGGGAGATGTGGTTCTTGACGGTCTTCTCCGACAGATAGAGCTGCTTGCCGATCTGCCGGTTGGTGAGGCCCTCGCCGATCAGCGCGAGGATCTCCCGCTCGCGCGGGGAAAGGGCGGCGAGCGGCGCGTCCGGCGCCACCGTCTGCGGGTCGCCGTCGGCGTCGTCCGTGCCGCGGAGGCTGGTCATCAGCCGGGCCGTGGTGGCGGGGTCGAGCATCGACTGGCCGGAGGCGACGGTACGGACGGCCGCCAGCAGGTCCGAGCCCTTGATCTGCTTGAGCACATAGCCCGCCGCGCCCGCCATGATCGAGTCCAGCAGGGCATCGTCATCGTCGAACGACGTCAGCATCAGACAGGCCAGCTCCGGCATCCGGGACCGCAGCTCGCGGCAGACCGTGATCCCGTCCCCGTCCGGCAGCCGCACATCGAGCACCGCCACATGCGGGCGCAGCGCCGACCCGCGGGTCAGCGCCTGCGCGAGGGTGGCGGCCTCGCCGACCACTTCGATGTCCGGCTCGGCGCCCAGCAGGTCGGTGAGTCCGCGGCGCACCACCTCGTGGTCATCCACCAGGAAGACCCTGATGGGCGTGCCTGCCGAGAACTCCCGTGTGTCCCCCATAGCGGCGCCTCCGGGCGGTTGATCGATGCTCTGCGGCGATCGTGCACTGTAGTGGGGCCGCGCGCCAGGGCCGAACGGACCCTGGACGGCGCGGATTCGCGGCTCGGTCCGGGCACCGGGCCGCGGCCTCACCTTAGGCCTGCTCGGCGCGCGCCTTCAGGCTGTTCAGCTCCGTGGTGACATAGCGGCGGGTGCGGGCGCCGGAGAGCAGCGCGATCAGCGGCGCCAGCGGTCCGGTCTGCTCGACCCACAGGGTGACGTGCGAGCCGTCCCCTTCCGCCCGTACGGTATGCCCGCCGACGGTGGCGACGCCCGGCGACTTCGTCCGCCAGTCGAAGGTCGTGCCGTCCTTGTAGTCGATGACCTCCCACACCATCTTCGGCATCCCGGGCTGCTTGAGCCGCGCCTTGCTGCCCATGCCGAACTCGCCCTCGTCCAGCCGCTCGACGGCGGTCACCGCCGGATTGAACTCGGGCCACCGCGCCACATCGGCCAGTACCCGCCACACGTCCTCGGGCTTCGCCGCTATCGCCGCGCTGATCTCGAACCGCATGCCTCAGCCTCCCCTTGTCACGGTCTCGTCGGCCGCCCGTGCAGCCGGTCCAGCTCGCGGCGCTCGCGCTTCGTCGGCCGCCCGGCGCCGCGCTCGCGGACCGCGACGACCGGCACCTCCACCTTGGGCGGGGGCGGCGGGCTGTTGTCCACGTAACACTCGACGGCCACGGGGGCGCCCACCCGCTTGCGGATGAGCCGCTTCACCTCGACGATCCACTCCCGGCCCGCCCGGAAGATCCGCACCTCGTCGCCGGGCCGCACCGGCTGCGCCGGCTTGACCCGCTCGCCGTTCACCTTCACATGCCCGGCCTTGCAGGCAGCAGCGGCCTGGGACCGCGTCTTCGTCAGCCGGACGGCCCAGATCCAGCTGTCGACCCGCACGCTTCCCTCGTCAGCAGCCATGCCCCCGACTCTAGACCGCGCCGCCGACAGCCGGGCCGGGGACGGCCACCCCAAGCCGGCGGCCCGTCACCTCCACGCCGCCCGCATCCCCGCCACCAGCCGCTCCGCGACCTCCGGATACAGCCCGGCCACGTCGACCCGCTCGCCCGGATCCGCGGCCACGTCGTACAGCTCGACCTCCCACTCCTCGTCCGGCACCGTACGATCCCGCCCCGGCGCGAAGCGCACCGCCTTGAAGTCACCGGACCGCGCGGCCTCCGCGAGCCGCAGGATGCGCCCCTCGTCGGCCTCGTTCGCCCGCCGGGTGGAGCCGGGGTCGTTGCGGTACCAGTACAGGAGCCGGTGCTCGGGGGCGGGCCCCGCGCCGGTGAGGAGCGGCGCGACCGAGCGGCCGTCGATGCCGCCTGGCGCCGGGGCGCCCGCGAGGTCGGCGAAGGTCGGGAGGAGGTCGATGAGCGGCGTCGGGCGGTCGGCCGAGCCGGGGGAGATGCGGCCGGGCGACCAGGCGATCAGCGGGACCCGGATGCCGCCCTCGTACAGATTCCGCTTGTAGCCGCGCAGCGGCCCGTTCGCGTCGAAGAGGTCCGGGTTGAAGCCGCCCTCCTCGTGCGGGCCGTTGTCGCTGGTCACCAGGACGACCGTGTCGCGCGCGAGGCCCCGCCCGCGCAGCCGGTCCACGATCGCGCCGACCGTGCGGTCGAGATACGAGACCTGCTCGGCGTGCCCCTTGTCGGCGGCCGGCCAGGGCTGGTCGTCGTAGTCGCCGGTGTGCGGGGCGTCGCTCGGGGCGTGCGGCACATTCGGCGTGAGCAGCAGCAGGAACGGGTCGCCGTCCGCGTCATCGATGAAGTCGAGCGCCCGGGAGGTGAAGAGATCGGGCGCGAAGGTCCCCTTCTTGCCACCCGCGTTCTCCGGCAGCTCGACCCGCTCCCCGTTGTGCCACAGGTAGTCCGGGTAGTAGTCGTGCGCATGCCCGTGCGTGATGTACCCGAAGAACTCGTCGAAGCCCCGGGCATTGGGATGGCTCTCCTGCCCCGCCTCCTCCGGCCCGAAGCCCCACTTCCCGAAGCACCCCGTCCGATAGCCGCGCCCCGCCAGCACCTGCGCGAAGGTCGTATCCCCGGCCGTCAGCGACCCCTGCGGCCCGCCGAAAGGATTCTCCCGTACGGTCGCATGCCCGCCGTGCAGCCCGGTCAGCAGCGACGCCCGGGACGGCGCGCACACGGCGGCGGCCGCGTAGGCGCTGGTGAAGCGCAGCCCCTCGGCCGCGAGCCGGTCCAGTCGCGGCGTACGGATCTGCCCCTGCCCGTACGCGCCCAGCTCCCCGTATCCGAGGTCGTCGGCGAGCACCAGCACCACATTCGGACGCCGCCTCCGCCCCGCCGCCTCGGCAGGGCGCGACGGCAGCGCGGCGAGGCCGAGCGTGGCGGCGGCTGAACCGGCGAGGAACTGACGGCGATTGGGCACCTTGGGGCTCCCGGGGTCGGTGGGGCGAGGCATGGCCGCCAGTCATCCTCTTGCCGTACGTCCCGGATGACCATGACCGCCGCATGAAGTTCTTGTGGCGCGCCACCACACCCGCGCCCCGGCAACTGTGTGCGCCGCTCCCCATGGCGGCCGCTCCCCACCGCCCTACGGTTCCCCGAACCAGCCAACCCCCCACGGGAGGACCGCACATGACGGTTCGCAGCCGCACCCGCTGGGCCATGCTCCTGGCCCTGCTCGCCTCGCTCTTCTTCCTGCCGCACAGCTCCGCCGCCCCCGGCCTCACCCCGGTCACGGGCTTCGGCTCCAACCCGGGCAACCTCTCCATGTACGCCTACGTGCCCGAGGGGCTGCCGCAGGGCAGGCCCGTCGTGCTGGCGCTGCACGGCTGCACGCAGAGCGCCGAGGACTACTACAGCCATTCGGGCTGGCAGAAGTACGCCGACGCCCACCGGTTCGCCGTCGTCTTCCCGCAGACCACCGCGGCCAACAACGCGAACTCGTGCTTCAACTGGTTCCAGCCCGCCGACACCGCCCGCGACAAGGGCGAGGCGCTGTCCCTGAAGCAGATGACCGACTACGCCAAGAAGACGTACGGCAGCGACAAGGCGTACCTCACCGGGCTGTCCGCGGGCGGCGCCATGACGGCCGCCATGCTCGCCGCGTATCCCGGCGAGTACGCCGGCGGCTCCATCGCCTCCGGCCTCCCCGCCGGCTGCGCCACCGATGTCACCTCCGCCTATACGTGCATGTACACCGGCGCGAGCAAGACCCCGCAGCAATGGGGCGACGCCGTCCGCGCCGCCGCCGGCGGCCACAGCGGCCCCTGGCCGAAGGTCGCCATCTGGCACGGCACCGCCGACACCACGGTCAAGCCGTCCAACGCCACCGCCTCCCGCGACCAGTGGACCAACGTGCACGGCATCAGCCAGACCCCGACCCGCACCTCCACGCTTCCCGGCGGCACCGACGTGGCGGAGTACGACGACGCCCAGGGCAACCCGGTCGTCGCCACCTACACCATCTCCGGCATGCGCCACGGCCTCGCCGTGGACCCGGGCTCGGCCGCCGAGCAGTGCGGCAGCACCGGCACCTACTACCTCGACACCGTCTGCTCGACCTACTACACCGCGAAATTCTGGGGGATCACCGGATGATCAGGCCTCGCATGGCCGCCCTGCTCGCCGCCGCCGCGCTCGTCGCGGCGGCGGCGCCCGCCGGGGCCACGCCGACCACCACCGCCGGATGCGCGGGCATCCGCACCCCGTACGTCCCCGGCGCCGCCCATCAGACGGCGGCCTGCCTCAACGACCTCACCTCCGCCGCCCTCTCCGGCACCGCCCACACGGACCCGGCGGACTGGGCGGGCCTCGCCGCCAAGGGCACGGTGAACCCGCGCGGCGTGCCGGGCCTGCAGCTCGACGGCTACTTCCCCGACACCTCCCGCACCAACACCCACCACGGCTGGGACCACGACTCCCAGTTCGTGCTGCGCCTGCCCGCCCGCTGGAACGGCGGCCTCGTCGTCACCGGCGCCCCCGGCAACCGCCGCCAGTACGCCCTCGACCCGCTGCTCTCCGACTGGGCCCTCGCCCACGGCTACGCCTTCGCCGCCACCGACAAGGGCAATACGGGCCCCAGCTTCTACGCCGACGGCCGCCGCCCCGGCGACGCCGTCGCCGAGTGGAACCACCGCACCACCCAGCTCACCCGCGCCGCCAAAGCCGCCGCCACCCGCGCCTACGGCCAAGCCCCCCGCCGCACCTATATGGCGGGCATCTCCAACGGCGGCTACCTCACCCGCTGGCAGCTCGAAAACCACCCGGCCCTCTACGACGGCGGCGTCGACTGGGAGGGCACGCTGTGGACCGCGAAGGGACCGAACCCCCTCACGAGCCTCCCCACCGCCATCGCCCACCAGCTCGGCAAGGCCACCGACGCCGACCTGCACGCCGCCGGCTTCCCGCCCGCGACCGAGTTCCTGTGGCCGTACCACCGGCAGAACTACTGGGGCATCACGCAGAAGACCTACCGCGCGGAATTCGACCCGGCTTACGACCCGGCCTGCCCGGGCCCGACAGCCGGCTCCACCCCCGCCGAAATCCTGGCCCCCTGCCCGTCCGACGCCGCTTACGACTACGCGGACCGCCCGGCCTCCGTGCACCGCGCCGTCGAGCGCATCGCCCTCACCGGCCGCATCGGAAAGCCGCTCCTCACCCTGCACGGCGACCTCGACACCCTGCTCCCGATCGGCACCGACTCCGACGTCTACGCCCGCATGGTCGCCGACCAGGGCCGCGCCGACCGCCACCGCTACTACACCGTCGCCGGCGGCACCCACGTCGACGGCCTCTACGACACCTACCCCGACCGCCTCCGCCCCCTCCTGCCCTGCTTCCGCTCGGCGTTCGACGCGCTGACCGCCTGGACGCGGAACGGCACCGTCCCGCCGCACAGCGGGACGGTGCCGTATCAGAAGGGCGCGGTGAACGACTGCGCGCTCAGAACCCGGCGGTGATCTTCGTGAACTCCCACTCCTGCTGGTCGATGCCGCTGCAGTTGGAGGTCACGCCGCCGCCGGCGCAGGGCCGGTCGCGGTTGACGGACCAGTACGCGAGCCGGGTGAGGCCCTTGTCCTTGGCCCAGTCGCGGATCTTCGTCCAGGTCTCCGGGGAGGTGGTCTCCTGCTGGTCGGAGAGGCCGTTCATGCCGGAGATGCCCATGTGGGCGTACGCCTCGGCGTCCGACCAGCCGAAGGCCGACTTGAGGGTGTCCTTGAGGCCCTCGGAGGCGCTGACCGTGTCCTGGTAGATGTCGCTGCCGCCGAAGTCGAACGGCATGATCGTGTAGTTGTCTATACCGGTGTCGAGCTCCTTCGACTTCTCGATGAGCCGCTTGCCGTGGGCGTTCGGGCCGCTGGTGGTGGTGCCGAAGGTGACCACCACGGCGGTGTCGGGGTTCTTCTCCTTCACGATCTTCAGCCCGGCGAGGATGCGGTCCTGCACCTCGTAGTTCTCGAACTCGTCGGTGTTCTCGATGTCGAAGTCGACCGCCGCCGGCTTGTAGGCGTCGATGACTTTCTGCACGGCGCCCGCGTACGCCTCGGGGCTGGAGCAGTTGGGGCCGAGCTTGTTGCCCTGCCAGCCGCCGAAGGAGATCTGGACGTTGCCGCCGGCGCCCTGGATGTCCTTGATGGCCTTCTCGTCGACGCCGCCGGTCAGCGGGCGCTGGCTGTCCCAGGACGGCTCGCAGCCGCCGCCGGAGAGCATGAACGCCATCGTGAAGGCCTTGATGCCGGTGTCGCTCATGACGGAGGCGGCGTTCGGCGGGTCGCCCCAGCCCTCGTAGAGGTACGGGGCGCCGGGGAGGGCGGCCTCGGGCTGCGGGTCCTGTTCCGGTCCCGCGAGGGCGGAGTTGGCGCCGAAGGCGCCGGCGAGAAGGGTCGCCGCGGCGGCGGCCGCGAGGATGGAGCGGCTGGCTTTCATGGGGGGGTCTCCAGCTTGTCCGGTGCCTGTGGGGAGGCGTGGTCACGACAAGCGAAGAACGTAGAAGTGTGGTCTGGACCTGTCAATGGTCCGGACCAATTTCGTTCACTTTCCGTCCCGTTGGCCCCAGCCGCGCCATGATGGGACCCAGCCGCGAATGAGTAGCCGTACTCATGCGGTCACCCGGCGTGCGCGGAAGGCTGGCGCACATGAGTACACCACCGAACACCCAGCGGCCGACCGCCGCCTTCCTGGTGCAAGCCGCGCTCTCCTTCGGGATCGCGCTCCTGGCAGTGGCGTACGGCATCGCCAAGCTGCCCCTCGACGGCTGGGCCCGTGGCTTCCTCGGCCTCGGACTCGTCTTCGTCACCTCCTCCGCCTTCACCCTCTCCAAGGTCATCCGCGACCGGCAGGAGACGGAGTCGGTCACCTCGCGGGTGGAGCAGGCCCGTATCGACAAGATCCTCAGCGAGCACGACCCGTACGACACCAGCAAGCTCTGAAGGGCGCGAAGCCCCTGCGCAGCGCATACTCGGGGGCATGGAAGACCGCAGCGCCCGCCTCATGGAGGCCGTTTACGACGGTGATGCCCAGGCCCTCGAGCGACTGCTCGCCGAGGGCCCGGACGCCGTCGCCATCCTGCGCGGCCCGCTGTACGAGGCGTCGGTCGAGGGCCGCGCCGACCTCGTCCGGCTGCTCCTCGACGCCGGCGCCTTTCCCGACGCTCCCGGCGCGAACCCCGACGACGGCCTGCCGCTGTGCGCCGCTGCCGCCTGGGGATACACCGACGTCGCCGCCGTCCTCCTCGACGGCGGCGCGGACGCCGACCTGGTCGAGTGGGACGGCCATACCGCGCTGCTGTGGGCCGCGGGCAATGGCCACACCGCCACCGCCCTGCTGCTCCTCGACCACGGCGCCCGTACCGACGTCACCGACAGCACGGGCCGCACGCCGCTGCACCGGGCCGCCGAGCGCGGCTCGCTGCGCATCGTCGAGGCGCTGCTGGCCGCCGGAGCCGAGCGCGACGCCCGCGACGACGAGGGCCTGACGGCCCGTGAGCTCGCGCTGCCGCTGGTCGGCGCCGACCTGGAGGGCCAACTGCGCCACCAGGTCCGCTTCGGACACGAGCCGCAGCCCGGCGACCGGGTGGTGGTGCGGGAGGAGACCGCGGACGACGACTCGCGGGTGCTCGTGGCCGAGCTGATCCTCGGCGGCGAGGACCAGCCGCGCGCCTGGTCCGACATCCAGACCGGGCACGCGGCGGTCGTCGACCTGCTCAGCGGGGTGCGGAGTCAGTGACCTCGCCGGAATCCGGGCCCCGCCGCGCCATCACCGAACGCCGGTAGGAGTACCCGAAGTACACCACCATCCCGATGGCGAACCACACCGCGAAGCGCACCCACGTCTGCCACTGCAGGTACGTCACCAGCCAGATCGAGAATCCGATGCCCAGCAGCGGCACCACCGGCATCCCCGGACAGCGGAAGCTGCGCGGCAGGTCGGGGCGGCGGTAGCGGAGCACGATCACGGCGGTGCAGACGACCGCGAAGGCCAGCAGGATGCCGATGTTGGTGAGCTCGGCGGCCTCGCCGATCTTCACAAAGCCCGCGATCAGCGCGGAGCCGACGCCGACAATCCAGGTGACGCGGGTCGGCACCTTGCGCTGCGGGTGAGTCTTGGCGAACCACGCGGGCAGCAGCCCGTCCCGGCTCATCGAGAACCACACCCGGGTGACGCCGAGCATGAAGGTGAACATGACGGTGAGGATGCCGATGATCGCCCCGACCGCGATGACGTCCGCGAGCCAGTCCAGGCCCACCGACTGGAAGGCGGTGGAGAAGCCGCTCTCCGGGTCGACCTCCTTGTAGTTCTGCATGCCGGTGAGCACCAGGCAGGCGAGGACGTACAGCACCATCGAGATGGCGAGCGAGTAGATGATCGCCTTCGGCATGTGCTTCTGCGAGTCCTTCGACTCCTCCGCGGCCGTCGACATCGCGTCGTAGCCGAAGACGGCGAAGAAGACCGTGGCCGCGCCGGTGAAGGCCCCGCCCACGCCGTACGGGAAGAAGGGGTTGTAGTTGCCGGTGTCGATGTGGAAGACGCCGACGCCGATGACCAGCAGCACCACCAGGACCTTCAGGACCACGACGATGGTCTCGAAGCGGGCCGCGGACTTGATGCCGAGGTTCAGCAGATACGCGACCAGGAGGCACAGCAGCATGGCGAAGAGGTCGACCTTGTGGCCCTCGCCGGTGCCCGGGGCGCCGAGCATCCAGGCGGGCAGGTCGGCGCCGAAGGAGTCGACCAGGAAGGAGAAGTAGCCGGAGATGCCGATCGCGACGACGGCGACGATCGCGGTGTACTCCAGCAACAGGTCCCAGCCGATGAACCAGCCCGCCAGCTCGCCGAGCACGGCATAGCCGTAGGTGTACGCCGAGCCCGCCTTCGGGATCATGCCGGCGAACTCGGCGTACGACAGCGCCGCCGCCGCGCTCGCCACGCCCGCGATCAGGAACGAGATCAGCACGGCCGGGCCCGCCGTGCCATTGGCGACCGCACCGGCGAGGGCGAAGATCCCCGCACCGATGATGCCGCCGACGCCGATCGCGGTCAGCTGCCACAGGCCGAGCGCCTTGTGCAGCTCGGTGCCCTCGGCGACCTCGGTCGCCTCGATGTCTTCGATCGGCTTTCGGCGCAGTACGCCTTGGGTGCTCCAGAGCCCTGCCATGGTGTCGGGTCCTCTCCGTTGAGGCCGTCAGGGTATGGATCAGGTGGAGCATCATGGCGGAAGATCACGCTCCGGCGTAACCCCGTGTCAGCGCGCCCAGGTCACCTTGAAGACCCATGCGTGCTCGCCCGCCCGCCGCGCCGCCGCGGGCACGTCGATGACCAACGCGCCGTTGCGGATGGTGAAGTTGAGCGGCCGGGGATAGCCCAGCATGGTCACCTTGTCGCCCTCCCTGACGGGCACCGGAGCCGCCACCGTGAGGGTGGCGCCGGGCTCGGCAAGCGAGTGAATGTAGAAGGCGTCCGGCTTGACGGTGAAGCGCAGGTCCTCACCCAGCTGGGCCATCCGCGACCAGTAGGTGGTGCCGTAGATCGCCTCGCCGTTCACCTTCAGCCAGGCGCCGGCCTCGCGCAGCCGCCGCTCCATGATGGCGGGGATGGTGCCGTCGGCCTTGGGGCCGATGTCGAGGAGGAAGTTGCCGTTCTTGCTGACGATGTCGACGAGGGTGTGGATGATCTCCTCGGCGGTCATGTACTGGTCGTCGGGCGTGGCGGCGTTGTAGCCGTACGAGTAGGGGTCGAGGCCGCGGCTGGCCTCCCATTTGGCGACGACGGTGTTCTCGTACGTCTCGTACTCGGGCGTGGTGAAGTCGTGCGGGCCGATGCCGGAGCGGTTGTTCACCGCGACCTCCAGGGGCCGCGGCCGGTTCTTGGCGAAGTTGAAGTACTCGGCCAGGACGCGGTGGCTGTCGTTGACGCCGCCGATGTCGCACCAGAGGACCTGCGGCTCGTAGCCGTGGATGAGCTCCAGCATCTGCGGGGCCTGGAGGTCCTTCACGTAGTCCTTGCCCGCCGTGTGTCCGGTGTACGGGACGGGCTCGCCGGTGTACGGGTTGCGGGGCGCGTGCCCGGCCCACGGGTTGTCGGGGTTGAACCATTCCGGCATCGAGAAGTACAGGCAGCGGTGCAGCTCGGGGGTGTGCTTGCGGGAGGCGTCGAAGAGCTCCTTGATGAGGTCGCGCCGCGGGCCCAGCTTGGCCGAGCTGCGGTCGGAGATCTTGGTGTCCCACAGGGCGAAGCCTTCGTGGTGCTTCGAGGTGAGGACGTGGTACTGCGCGCCCGCGTCGCGGAAGAGCTCGACCCAGGAGCGCGGGTCGAAGCGCTCGGCCTTGAACTGCGGGATGAAGTCGTCGTAGACGAAGTCCTCGCCGTAGACCTCTTTGTGGTGCGCGTAGGTGGCGTTGTTCGGGTCGTCCATGTGCCGCCAGTACCACTCGGCGTACTGCTTGCCGACCGGCGCCCAGGCGGGGACGGAGTAGACGCCCCAGTGGATGAAGATGCCGAATTTGACGCGATGGAACCAATGCGGCGCCTGATGGGTGCTCAGGGAGGCGTCCGTCGGCTGGTAGTCGGGGACGCCGAGGGTGAGCTTGCGGGCCGTCTCAGCC
Source organism: Streptomyces boninensis (assembly GCF_048572725.1). Lineage (NCBI taxonomy): Bacteria > Bacillati > Actinomycetota > Actinomycetes > Kitasatosporales > Streptomycetaceae > Streptomyces > Streptomyces boninensis. The sequence continues at coordinate 611,859 of NZ_CP183837.1, read as the reverse complement.
GCGGTCTCGCCCCGGCCCGTGGCGATGACCTTGCCGTCTTTGGCGGTGCCGGGGGAGGTGCCGGCGCGGTTGCGGATGCCGATGTGCACCCGGGCCTGCTCGCCGGGGCCGAGGTGGCCGACCTCGGCGGGGGCCACGGTGCGGGCGCCGTCGACGTCGACCGTCAGCCTGATGCGGTCGGCGGGGGTCAGCCAGACCGCGCCCGCGTTGAGGAGGGTGGCCTCGACGCTCTGGGCGCCGCTCTCCTCCAGCAGCGAGGTGGTCGAGGCGGCGTTGCGGATCGCCACCGCGCGGCCCGCGGCGGCCGGCTGGGCGGAGAGCGCAAAGATGTGCAGCGCAGCCTTGCCCTCCTGGGCGGGTCCGGTGGTCGGGAGGGTGAGCGCTTCCGCTTCCTTGGCCGGGTCGAGGCCGAGCTCGATCACGGCGATGGCGACCTGGTGGTCGTCCTTGGTGCCGTCGGGCTTGTAGCGGTACGGGGCGGTGAGCTCGCCGCCGCCCGAGTACCAGTCGGGGGCGGAGATCTCTGCCTCGGCCTTGCTGCCGTCGGCGTAGTGGACGGTGGCCTTGCCGGAGGCCGGGCCGTAGCTGGAGGAGGCGAGGAAGTGCAGCGACAGATAGCGGCCTTTGGGCAGCTCTACGCGCTGGCCTGCCGCCACGACGTTGTTCTTCTCGCCCGCGGCCGTCGTGGCCGGGAAGTCGAAGGCGATGCCGCCGGCCTCGACGCGGCCTGACGGCAGCTCCTCTCCCGGGTAGGTGTAGCCGGTGCCGTCGAAGCTGCCGCCGCCCGCGCCGGAGCGGTCGATGCCGTCGTTGTCGAAGTGGCCGGTCAGCGTGACCGGCACCGGGTCGGGGACCGGGCCCCATTCGCCGCCTGCGCCGTCGGGCACGTCCGCGGCTCCGGCCGCGGGCGCGTAACCGAAACTTGCCGCTCCGAGCGCTGTCCCGACGCCGAGACCGAGCACCGTACGCCGTGCGAACCTGCCCACGTTGACCTCCCGATGGCCGTATCCATCCGATGAATGCCGGGGTGTTGTGCACATGCCGAGGCAACCGAGGGTGGAACGTAGAGAAACATCGGAGGTGCGTCAAGGAGGGTTGCAGGAGGCCCGTCAGGAACCCGCCACCACCGCGCGGCAGCGCGCCGGGGTGCCCCAGGCGTCGCGGAGCGCGCGGGCCTTGCGGATCCACAGCGAGAGGTCGAGCTCCTCCGTGTAGCCGATCGCCCCGTGCACCTGCAGCGCGGTCCGGGCCGCGGCATAACAGGCCTCGCCCGCCGCCGCCTTCGCCGCCGCCAGGTCGGCCGCCGTCATCGTCACCGCGGCGCCGTAGACGAGCGGCTGCGCGAACTCCAGGGCGATCAGGGTGTCCGCGAGCCGATGCTTGATCGCCTGGAAAGATCCGATCTCAATGCCGAACTGCCGGCGCTCCTTTGCGTACGCGACGGTCTGCGTGAGCAGCGCCCGGCCGAGGCCGAGCGCCTGCGCGGCGGCGGCGAGGCGGGCGAGATCCGCCGCTGGCGCGTACGCCGCCGTCACCGCCGGGCCGTCGGCGGGCACCGCGCCGCCGCGCGGGTGCGACAGCTGCCGCGCCGGGTCGAGGGTGGGCTGCACGGGACCCGCCCCGTCGGCGAGCCGCAGGGTCTCGCCCTCCACCACGAACACCGCGTCCGCCGCGTCCGCGTCCAGGGCGTACGGACCCTCGGCCAGGGTGGCGATGGCCTTGCCCTCGGCCAGCGGGCTCAGCCAGTCGGCGGCCGGCGCCCCGCCAAGACGGGCCAGCAGCGCCCCCGCCGCGGCCGTTTCGACCAGCGGCCCCGGCACCGCGTGCCGCCCCAGCGCCTCGTACGCCACCGCCAGCTCTACGGGCAGCGGCCCGAGCCCGCCCTGCTCCTCCGGGATCGCGAGCGCGAACACCCCCGCGTCCGCGATCCGCGCCCACAGCGCCCGCCCGGGCCCGAAGTCGCCCGCGGCCCAGGAGCGGGCCACGCCAGGGGTCCCGGCGGCACCGAGCATCTCGTCCAGCGACGTCGCGAACTGCCGCTGCTCGTCGTCCAGCAGAAAGCGCATCAGCGGCGTCCCTTCGGCAGGCCGAGCAGCCGCTCGGCGATGATGTCGCGCTGGATCTCGTTGGTGCCCGCGTAGATGGGCCCGGCGAGGGAGAAGGTGTAGCCCTCCGACCAGGTGCCGTGTGCCGGGGCGTCGTCCGCGCCGTCGGCGAGCTGGCCGTACGGGCCGAGGAGGTCGAGGGCGGTCTCGTGGAGGCGGATGTCGAGTTCGGACCAGAAGACCTTGTTGAGGCTGGACTCGGCGCCGATGGAGCCGCCTTCGGCGAGGCTGGACGCGGCGGCGTGCGTGAAGAGCTCGTACGCCCGCGCGCCGATCAGCGCGTCCGCCACCCGGTCGCGGTACTCCGCCGGGGCGCCCTGGTCCCGCCACAGCGCCTGGAGGCGGGACGCCGACGCCATGAAGCGGCCAGGTGAACGCAGCGTCAGCCCGCGCTCGTTCCCCGCCGTCGACATCGCCACCCGCCAGCCCTGCCCCGGCTCGCCGATAACGTCCGCGTCCGGGACGAAGACGTCGTCGAGGAAGATCTCCGCGAAGGCGGGCTTGCCGTCCAGGCGGCCGATCGGTCGTACGGTCACCCCCTCCGCGTCCAGCGGGAACATCAGATACGTCAGCCCGCGGTGCGGCTTCTCCCGCCCGGCGTCCGGGTCGCTGCGGAAGAGCCCGAAGGCGCGGTCCGCGAAGGGCGCCCGCGACGCCCACGTCTTCTGCCCGCTCAACCGCCAGCCGCCCTCGGCCCGTACGGCCGTCGAGCGCAGGGCGGCCAGGTCGGAGCCCGCGCCCGGCTCCGACCAGGCCTGCGCCCACACCACTTCCCCGGCCGCCATCGGCGGCAGGATCCGGGCGCGCTGCTCGTCGGTGCCGTGCGCGAAGAGGGTCGGGGCGAGGAGGCTGATGCCGTTCTGGCCGACGCGGCCGGGGGCGCCCGCTGCGTAGTACTCCTCCTCGAAGATCAGCCACTCGGTGAGCGAGGCGCCGCGGCCGCCGTACGTCTCCGGCCAGGAGACCACCGACCAGCGGTCGGCGTGCAGGACGCGCTCCCACTCCCGGTGCCGGGCGAAGCCGGCCTCGGTCTCCAGGGAGGGGAGGGGAGTTGCGGGCACGTGTGCGGCGAGCCAGGCGCGGGCCTCGGCCCGGAAGGCGTCCTCGGCGGCCGTGAAGGCGAGGTCCATCGGTCTCCTTCTTCCCGAGCTTCCCTAACAAGTGTTTGGTAGGTTAACGTAGCCGCCATGGAGAGCACGAGCCCCGCGTACGTACCCGGGCACAATCTGCTCGCCGGGCGGAGCGCGGTGATAACCGCCGCCGCCGGCAGCGGCATTGGCGGTGCCACGGCGCGCCGCTTCCTGGAGGAGGGCGCGGATGTGGTCCTCGGGGACGCGCATGCGCGGCGGTTGAAGGAGACCGTGGCGGCGCTGGGCGAGGAGTTCGGCGCCGGGCGGGTCGACGGGCAGGTCTGCGACGTCACCGACGAGGAGCAGGTGACGGCGCTGCTCGGCCTGGCCGAGGAGCGGCACGGCGCGCTCGATATCCTGGTCAACAACGCTGGGCTCGGCGGCACCGCCGACGTCGTCGACATGACCGACGAGCAGTGGACGAAGGTCCTCGACGTCACCCTCAACGGGACCTTCAGGTGCGTACGGGCCGCCCTGCGCCGGATGAAGGACACCGGCGGCGGGGTCATCGTCAATAACGCCTCCGTCATCGGCTGGCGCGCCCAGCGCGGCCAGGCGCACTACGCCGCCGCGAAGGCCGGCGTCATGGCGCTCACCCGCAGCGCCGCCGTGGAGGCCGCCGACTACGGGGTCCGTATCAACGCGGTCGCCCCCAGCCTCGCCATGCACCCGAACCTCGCCAAGGTCACCAGCGACGAGCTGCTGGCCGAGCTGACCTCCCGCGAAGCCTTCGGCCGCGCCGCGGAGCCTTGGGAGGTCGCGAACGTCATCGTCTTCCTGTGCACCGGCTACTCCTCGTACATGACCGGCGAGACCGTCTCCGTCAGCAGCCAGCGGGCGTGAGGTGAGAATGAAGCCGTGCCGAAAAAGACCGAGAAGAACATGGTGAGCGCCTCGCCCGAGCGCCGGGCCGAGCTGCTCGCGACGGCGGCGGAGGTATTCGCCGCGCAGGGCTACAACGCCACCACCGTACGCAAGATCGCGGACGCCGCCGGCATGCTCGCGGGCAGCCTCTACTACCACTTCGACTCCAAAGAGTCGATGATCGACGAGATCCTCTCGACCTTCCTCGACGAGCTGTGGGCCGGCTACGACGCCGTGCTCGCGAGCGGGCTCGGGCCGCGGGAGACGATCGAGGGGCTCGTCACGGAGTCGTTCAAGCAGATCGACCGGCACCGCCCGGCGGTCGCCGTGTACCAGAAGGAGTCCCGGCACCTCTCCGTGCAGCCGCGCTTCTCCTATCTGGGCGATCTCCAGCAGCGCTTCGAGAAGGCCTGGCTGGGCACGCTCGAGCGCGGCGTCGAGGAGGGCGTCTTCCGGTCCGACCTGGATCCCCGGCTGACGTACCGCTTTGTGCGCGACACCGTGTGGGTGGCGGCGAACTGGTACCGGCCGGGCGGGCGGCACAGCCCGGAGGAGATCGCGCGGCAGTACCTGTCGATGGTGCTGGACGGGATCGGCGTACGCACATAAGGCACGTCTGACAAGGGAGTTCCCATGGCCGAGGCCTACATAGTCGAAGCGGTACGCACCCCTGTGGGGAAGAAGAAGGGCGGCCTCGCCGCCGTCCACCCGGCGGACCTGGGCGCGCATGTGCTGAAGGCCCTGGTCGAGCGGACCGGCGTCGACCCGGCCGCGGTCGAGGACGTCGTCTTCGGCTGCTTGGACACGGTCGGCCCGCAGGCGGGCGACATCGCCCGTACGGCATGGCTGGCCGCCGGCCTCCCCGAGGAGGTGCCCGGCACCACCGTGGACCGGCAGTGCGGCTCGTCCCAGCAGGCCGTGCACTTCGCCGCGCAGGGCGTGCTCTCGGGCACGCAGGACCTCGTCGTCGCGGGCGGCGTGCAGAACATGTCGATGGTCCCGATCGCCTTCGCCTCCCGGCAGGCGGCCGAGCCGCTGGGCCTGACCGAGGGTCCGTTCGCGGGCAGCGAGGGCTGGAAGGCGCGGTACGGCGACAAGCCGGTGAACCAGTTCTACGGGGCCGAGCTGATCGCCAAGAAGTGGGGGATCTCCCGCCTCGACATGGAGGAGTTCGCGCTGCGCTCGCACCAGCGGGCGACCCGCGCCATAGACGAGGGCCGCTTCGACCGCGAGTTGGTGTCGTACGGCGATGTCACGCAGGACGAGGGCCCGCGCCGCGACACGACCTTGGACAAGATGGCGGGCCTGAAGCCCGTGATGCCCGAGGGCTCGATCACCGCCGCCTGCTCCTCCCAGGTCTCCGACGGCGCGGCGGCCCTGCTGCTCGCCTCCGAGCAGGCCGTACGGGAGCACAAGCTGACGCCGCGCGCCCGCGTGCACCACCTTTCCGTACGCGGTGAGGACCCGATCAAGATGCTGACGGCGCCGATCCCGGCGACGGCGTACGCGCTCAAGAAGTCCGGCATGTCGATTGGAGACATGGACCTGGTCGAGATCAACGAGGCCTTCGCCCCGGTGGTGCTCGCCTGGCTGAAGGAGACCGGCGCCGACCCGGAGAAGGTCAACGTCAACGGCGGTGCGATCTCCCTCGGCCACCCGCTCGGTGCCACCGGCGCCCGCCTGATGACCACGCTCCTGCACGAACTGGAGCGCACCGGCGGCCGCTACGGCCTGCAGACGATGTGCGAAGGCGGCGGGCAGGCGAACGTCACCATCATCGAGCGGCTGTGACCGTATCGAGCGGCAGGCGGAGCCGGAGGCCGTCGGGCACGGCGGCGTTGGCGGTGCGGATGCTGCTCAGCTCGGAGTTCGACAGCGCCCGACCGTAGACCCGCAGATCGTCCAGGTAGCCGTGGAAGCGGTCCCGGCCGGCCACGCTCTGCCCGAAGTGGATGCCGTCGATGCCGAACTCCCTGCCGATCGTCACCGACCCCGGCGGCGCCGCGACGCTCACCGCGGTGCCGTCGACGGCGAGGGTGAGCGTGCCGCCGGCGCGCCGCAGGCTGAAGAAGTGGAAGGCATTGTCGTTGTACGCCGCGGCGGTGCGCACCTCCGCGTCGTCCTGCTCGGTCTGCAGGTAGCCGCGGATGCGGCGGTCCGCGGGCTCGGCGCGCAGCCAGATCTGCGGCTCGACGATGCCGGTGCCGTGCCGGTACGCCCAGACGATGGCGTGCCGGCCGGTGGTGCGCCCGTACTTGAACCACCCTGTCCAAGTGAAGTCGCCGCCGCCGAGGTCGAGGGAGTCGTGGTACGGCACCTCCACGCGGGCGTCGATGTGGTCGTCGGCGTTGTCGAGGAAGAGGGCCTTGCCGTAGCGGCCGGTGCGCAGGGTGGCGTGGCCGCGGACGTAGGCGGGGTGGCCGTGGCCGGAGGTGTCCGGGGTGGTCGGCCCGGGCGCGGGTGGGGGCGGGAAGCCGGGCGGGGTGCCGTTCGGCTGCTCCAGGTAGGCGTCGTTGAAGCGGGCGAAGCGGATGCCCTCGTACGCGGATGCCGTGCCGCCTTCGTAGAGCAGCCCGACGCGGCCGTCGCCGAGGTCGGTGAGGGACGAGTAGGCGGCGAGACCCCAGTTGATGATCCGGCCGTCCTGCCAGGACTCCCAGGTCGCCCCGTCGTCGGCGGAGGCACGTACGGACATCGCCTCGCGCTCCACCGGATGGGCCGGGCAGGACAGCAGCACGCGGTCGCCGTGATTCACGGTCGAGCCCTGCACGACCGGGCTGGAGACGGACGGGTCGGTACGGAACGGGGCGTCGAAGCTCTCGCCGCCGTCGCTGCTGGTGGCGAAGGCGCGGTTGCCGCCGTCCGTGCCGCGCTCGTCGCGCGCCTGGATGCCGAGCACGCCGCCGGGCTTTTCGAAGAGGCTCAGCTCCTGCGGCTTGACGGTGAGGTCCGAGCGGTTGTCCTCGGCGCCGAGCCGCCAGGTGACGCCTTCGTCGTCGGAGAGCAGGAGATGCGCGCCCTGGGTACCGTCGGTGCCCTCGTGGTTGCCGCCGACGAGCAGCCGGCCGGTGTGCGGTCCCGAGGTCAGTTCGAGGCCGTGGTTGGGGCCGGTGGCGTACCAGCGGTTCCAGCCGGGTCTGGAGAGGGTGGCCCCGAGGTTCTGCGGCTCCGACCAGGTGAGGCCGTGGTCGGTGGAAACCTGCAGGTACGGGGTGCGTCTGGTGTCGTCCGCGCCGGGATTGTGGGTGGAGAAGAGGCAGATGCGGCCGCTGGCCGCGTGCACGACCGGCGCCGGGTTGCCGCGGGTGTCGCCGCCGCCCGGCAGCACCACCTGCAGTGCCGACCAGGAGCGGCCGTCGTCGCCGGAGCGGCGCAGCACGATGTCGATGTCGCCGTCGTCCCCGCAGTCCCGCACCCGCCCCTCGGCGAAGGCCAGCAGGCTGCCGTCCTGGGCGCGCACCAGGGCGGGGATCCGGAAGCAGCTGTAGCCGCCCGTCCCGGCCGCGAAGATCACCGTCTCGCTGAACTCCGGCGCCGCGGCCGCTTCTCGGGGCATCCCTGCACTCGCAATCTGGAGGTCGGACGTCCCACGTAACCTAGGGTCACTGCACCGGGAGCCGGTAGACCGGATTGAGCCACCGCGCCCTCAGAGCCACACGTTGTCGCTGACCGAGCCGAGGCCGGCGCCCGACAGGCGGCGGTGCAGCGCGATGGCCTGATCCTCCGTCAGCGAGGAGATGTGGTCGGCGGCCGCCCGCAGCGGGTCGCCGTGGAGCTCGAGCTCCTCGGCGCGGTCGGCGGGCAGCAGGGACGGGGACTCGTGGGTCCAGCGGAGCAGTTCGGAGACGATGCGGCGCTTGCCGTGCTGCTGGGTGGCCAGGGCCGGGCGGTCGATGACGTAGCACCAGACCAGCTCCTTGAGCAGTTCGCAGGCGGCGCGGCGCTCGGCGGGGACGACGAGGCGGGCGCCGTAGCGGATGGCGGCCGTGCCGCCGATCTCCAGCTCTATGTCGCGGGTGAAGTGGTCGATGAGCTTGGCGGTGCGGGCGTTGACGGCGACGTCGTCCTCGTGGCGGCCGCCGTAGGGCTCGGCGATCGACAAGGCCTTTGCGATGTCGGAGAGCAGGCCGGCGGCCTCGGCCCGGTCGAATCCGGCGCGGGCGCGGTGCCGCTTGGCGGCCACGTAATCGAGGAAGCGCCGCGTCTCGCGCTCCGTGTCGGCGCCCGCGGACCCCGGCGGCGGGAACAGGGCGGCCAGGGGGATCAGCCCGGTGCGGTAGAAGTCCTCCACGTCATGGCAGGCGTACGTGACGTCGTCCGCCCAGTCCATCAGCTGCTCCTCGACCGGCACCGCATCGTCGCGGCGGCCTGCCCGCACCCATGCGAACGCCTGCCGGTCGACCGCGTAGACACCCCACTTCGCGTGCCGCGCGGCGGAGACATCGCGCGGGGCGCGCTCCCACGGGTACTTCGTGGCCGCGTCCAGGCAGGCCCGGGACAGGTGCAGGCCGCGATGGCCCGGGTACTTGTGCGCGGCGAGGAAGGTGAGGATGCGCAGGGTCTGCGCATTGCCCTCGAAGCTGTCCAGGACGCCGTCCCCGGCGTGCAGCTCGTCCATGGTCGTGCGCAGCGCCGTCTCGCCCGCGTGCCCGAACGGCGGATGCCCGATGTCGTGCGCCATGCACGCCGCCTCCACCAGCGCCGGATTCGGCCCGCCGTAGCGCCGCTCCAGCCGCTCGGCCATCCGCCGCCCCAGCTGCGCCACCTTCATCGAGTGGGTGAGCCGGGTGTGATACGCGCCGAGCTCCCCGCTCGCGACGACCTGGCTCTTGCCCGCGAGGGCCCGCCACTGCGTCGAATACGCGATCCGGTCCACGTCGTGCTCGAACCCGGACCGCTGGCCGTCGTCGGCGACCCGCCGCTGGAGGGAGTGCTGTTCGAGGTCCGCATCCGTGTAGTGGGCAGGTCGCATGGACCGGATGCTACCCGTAGCGTCATCCGTGCCGCGCTTGCGGCGTTGTAGCTGAAGAAGGGTGTTCCATGGATCTGCAGCTTTCCGGCAAGACGGCCGTCGTCACCGGTGCCGGCCGAGGCATCGGTCTCGCGGTCGCCCAGGCGCTGGCTGCCGAGGGGGTGCGCGTGCTCGGCGCGGCCCGTAATCCGACGCCGGAGCTGGAGACGGCCGCGACGGCGATACCGGCCGACCTGTCCACGCGCGAGGGCGCCGAAGCCGTCGTCGACGCGGCGCTGGCGGAGCTGGGCGGCATCGACATCCTGGTGAACAACGTCGGCGCCGGAGACGCCGACTCCTTCGCGCTCGGCGGGTTCCTGGACGCGGACGAAGAGCAGTGGCGGCGGCTGCTCGACCTCAACCTCTACAGCGCGGTCCGGACGACCCGCGCCGCCCTGCCGAGCATCATCGAGCGCCGCGGCGCGATCGTGAACGTCTCCTCCGTCAACTCCCGCACCCCGGCGACAGGACCGGTCGGCTACAGCGAGGCCAAGGCCGCCCTGACCGCGCTGAGCAAGCGGCTGAGCGAGGAGTTCGGGCCGAAGGGGGTACGGGTGAACACCGTCACTCCTGGCGTCGTCGGCAGCTCGCTGTGGCGTGGCGCGGACAGTTACGGGGCGCGGGTTGCCGCCGCCAACGGAGTCCCGCACGAGGAGTTCCTGGCGGCGATCCCGCAGCAGTTCCAGATGGCCTCCCCGCGCATCACGGAGCCCGAGGAAGTCGCCGCGCTCGTCACCTTCCTCGTCTCCGGCGCCGCGACCAACATCCTGGGCGCCGACATGCTGATCGACGGGGGCCTCATCAAGACTTGCTGACCGGGGCGGGCAGCGTGTCCAGCACCTCCTCCGCCTGGGCGATGAGGCCCTCGATCAGCTCCGCGCAGCTCGGCAGGTCGTCGATCAGTCCGGCGACCTGCCCGGAGGCCATGACGCCGAGGTCGGTACGGCCGTCGACCATGGCGGACTTCAGCAGCATCGGCGTATTCGCGGCGAGCAGGACCTGGCTCCATGTCAGGTCCTTGCCGTGTTTCATGGCCAGGCCGTCGCGGACCAGTTGCGGCCACGACGTGCCGGTCAGGCGGCGGAAGCGGGCCGCGCTGCGGACTGCGGTCAGCAAGGAGCGGGTGCGGCCCGAGCGCTCCAGGGTGCTGACCAGGTCGCTGCGCAGCATCCGGTGCGGCATTCCGTCCACCGCCGTGGTGACCGTCACGTCGCCGACCGCTGCCGCCAGATAGCGGGCTTTGACCGCGTCCGGGACGGTCGAGTCCGACGTGAGCAGGAAGCGCGTCCCCATGCCGATCCCCGCCGCCCCGTACGCCAGCGCCGCGACCAGGCCGCGGCCGTCGTAGAAGCCGCCCGCCGCGATGACCGGGATGTCGACGGCGTCGACGACCTGGGGGAGGAGCACGGTCGTCGCGACGGCGCCCGTGTGGCCGCCGCCCTCGCCGCCTTGTACGAGGACGGCGTCCGCGCCCCAGGCCGCCACCTTCTCGGCGTGCCGGCGGGCGCCGATCGACGGGATGACGACGACGTCCGCGTCCTTGAGCTCGGCGATCAGCTCCTTCGACGGCGCGAGGGCGAAGGAGGCGACCCGTACGCCCTCCTCCACGATGATCCGCACCCGCTCGCGTGCGTCACCCGCGTCGGCGCGCAGGTTGACCCCGAAGGGCGCTTCCGTACGGGACTTGACCTCCCGCACGGCGGCGCGCAGCTCCTCGACGGTCATCGTTGCGGAGGCGAGGATGCCGAGCGCCCCGGCGTTCGCGGTCGCGGAGACCAGGCGCGGGCCCGCGACCCAGCCCATGCCCGTCTGCACGATGGGGTGGCGGACGCCGGTGAGGCGGGTGAGCGCTGTTTCCATCATGACTCCATCAGGACGGCACCTCGCGGTCGCGGCCGCCCTTCGGGTCGAGGACGTCGCGGATCAGGCGGAGTTCGTCGGCGGTGGGCTCGCGGGTGTACGGGATGTCGTCGCCGATCGCGAGCTCGAAGCCGGTGGCCGCCCGCACCTCGTCGGCCGTAACGCCGGGGTGGAGCGATGCCAGGCGCATGGATCGGTCGGGGGTCTCGAAGTCGAGGACGCCGAGGTTCGTCACCACCGCCGGGATGCGGTGGAAGCGGGTCGCGGAGGGGCCCGCGGCGGCGGCGTTGTCGTAGCCGACGCCGCTGACCATGTCGACCTTCTCCACGAAGACCCGGGTCGAGTGCCGGGCGACGAAGTAGCTGACCGGGTGGTTGAGCGTATTCATGGGCGCGCCGCGGACGCCGAGGAGCTGGCGCTTGGGCTGCTGCCAGTCGCCGATGCAGGAGATGTTCTGGTTGCCGAAGCGGTCCAGCTGGCTCGCGCCCATCATCTGCTGCCGCTTGCCGCCGGTGGCCAGAGCGAGGTGCTGGCGGTACGGGAGCCAGCCCTCGACCGTGCCGTCGGTGCCGACCAGCATCGCCTCGCCGTCAGTGAGCAGCAGGTCCGGCGCGCAGGTGCGCTTGGCGAGGCGGGCGCCGAGGAGCGGGATGAGGCCGCCCATGGGGCTGGCGAGGACTTCGCCGGCGCCGCGCCAGGTGTCGGCGCAGGCGGTCACGCAGTATTCGGCGCGGGTGGCGGTCGTGGTCTTCATGAGCGCGTCTCCTCGTGCCAGGCCTGGACCGCGGCGTGATAGTCCTGCTCGCCCCCGGCGAGGAAGCGTGCGGCGAACTCGGGCCAGGGCGTCGTCGCGTAATGCTTCTGAAAGGCCTCGTCGCGGTCGTGGTCCGGCGGGCAGTAGGTGAAGTGCGCGCCGCCGGGCGTCTCCACGACGCCGGTGACGGTGTGCCGCTTGATCAGCAGCGTCTGCGGGGCGGCGCTCTTGGTGAGCTCGGCGGTCTCCACCACCTGCTCGCAGCTGACGTACGCCTCGTCGGCCGCCTCGCAGAAGAGGTCGTCGAAGTACGGGTCGGGGCCCAGGTACTGGCCGTTCCCCAGCCGGTCGGCCCGGTTCACGTGCACCAGCGCGGCGTCCAGGCGCAGCGCGGGCATCGCCACGAACTCCTCGCCGTCCTCGTACGGCGAACGCACCGTCTTGAGCTCCGGGTTCACCCGCATCACATCGGAGCCGATCCCCGCCCGCACCGGCAGGAACGGCAGCCGGTTCGCCGCGGCGTGCAGGCCCCACATGAACATCGCCTCGTCGACCTCGCTGAACTCGAAGGCGCCGCGCTCGCGGGCGGCGCGGAAGTTCGGCTCCAGCGGGATCGAATCGAGCGTCGCGAAGGGGGCGATCAGCTTACGGATCCGGCCCTCGGCGGCGAGCATGCCGACGTCCGGGCCGCCGTACGAGACGACCGTGAGGTCGGTCAGCCGGGACCGCAGGATCGCCCGTACCAGCGCCATCGGCTTGCGCCGGGAGCCCCAGCCGCCGATGCCGAGCGTCATGCCGCTGCGCAGCCGCGCGACGACCTCGTCCGGCGTCATCGTTTTGTCCGTCACGCCTTGTCCTCCTTGCCGAAGGTGTTACGAACCCGGTCCGCCGTCCCGGCCAGCGCGGCCTCGAAGGTGAAGCCCTGCTCGAAGCGGTAGCTGCGGCGCACGTCCACCGGGTCGATGCCGTTGATCGCGGCCTTGGCGAGGCGGATGAGGTGGGGGTCCTTGGCGGCGATCTCGCGGGCCAGCTCCAGGGCGGCCTTTTCGAGGTCGCCGCGTGGTACTACCTGCCAGACCGAGCCGTGGGCGTGCAGCTCGGCCGCGCCGATGGTGCGCGAGGTGAAGTAGAGCGCGCGCATCACGTGCGGCGGCACCAGGCGGGCCAGGTGGGTGGCCGCGCCCAGCGCGCCCCGGTCGAGCTCGGGCAGGCCGAAGGTGGCGTCGTCGCTCGCCACGATCGCGTCGGCGTTGCCGACGAGGCCGATGCCGCCGCCGAGGCAGTGGCCCTGCACGGCGGCGACCACCGGCACCTCGCACTCGTAGACGGCGGCGAAGGCCTCCGCGCAGCCGCGGTTGACGGCGATGAGCGCGTCGTGGCCCGGGTCGCGCTGCAACTCCTTGATGTCCACGCCCGCGTTGAAGCCGCGCCCGGACGCGGCGAGGACGACGCAGCGGACTTCCCGGTCGCGGCCCGCGGCGCGGATGGCGTCTGACAGGTCGTACCAGCCCTGTACGGGCAGCGCGTTGACGGGTGGGAAGTCGGCGGTGACGACGCGGACGCCGTTCTCCGGTGCGGAGGTGGAGACACCCATACGAGGATCAGCTACCTTTCCACCAAACGTTTGTTAGGTGGGAAGGTAGCAGCGGATGGAGATGGACGGGAAGGTCGCGGTCGTCACCGGCGGCACGCGCGGCGTCGGGGCCGGCATCGCCCGCGCCTTCGCCGACGCGGGGGCCCGCGTGGTCACTTGCGCCCGCCGACCGCCGGAACAGGAGGTCAAGGGGATCGAGTACGTACCCCTCGACCTGCGCGAACCCGAGGCGGTCCAGGGATTCTTCGACGAGGTGGCGGACCGCTGCGGCGGCCTGGACGTGCTGGTGAACAACGCGGGCGGGGCCCCGTACCGGCTGCTCTCCGACGCCCCGGCGGCGAAGCACGCCCGCGTCCTGGAGCTCAACCTGACCACGCCGCTGACGGCTTCACTCGCCGCGTATCCCCATCTGCGCGCCGCCCGCGGCTCGGTGGTGATGATCGGCAGCGTCAGCGGCGGGCGGCCCTCGCCCGGCACGGCGGCGTACGGCGCGGCGAAGGCCGGCCTGGAGAACCTGGCCGCGTCGATGGCGGTGGAGTGGGCGCCGGACGTACGGGTGAACACCCTGGTCCTCGGCATGGTCCGGACGGAGCTGTCCCATCTGCACTACGGCGACGCGGAGGGGGTGGCGGCGGTCGGCCGGACGGTGCCGCTCGGCCGCCTCGCGGAGCCTCAGGAGGTGGGGGACGCGGCGGTCTTCCTGGCCTCGGAGCGGGCGGCGTACATCAGCGGCGCCTCCCTGCACGTCCACGGCGGCGGCGAGCGACCGGCCTTTCTCGACGCGGCAACGGCGAACAAGGAGCGGTGACATGACGGACGGAATCTGCGGCGGACGCGTCGTGGCGGTAACGGGCGCGGGCCGCGGCCTCGGCCGGGCGCACGCGCTCGCCTTCGCGGCCGAGGGCGCGCGCGTGGTGGTGAACGACCTCGGCGTAGGCCTCGACGGCACGCCCGGCGGTGCGGGCAGCCCGGCGGCGGAGGTGGCGGCGGAGATACGGGCCGCGGGCGGCGAGGCGGCGGTGCACGCCGGGGACATCGCCACGGCCGAGGGCGCCGCGGCCCTGGTGAGCACGGCGCTGGAGGCCTTCGGCCGCCTCGACACCCTGGTCAACAACGCGGGCTTCCTGCGCGACCGGATGCTGGTGAACCTCGACGAGGACGACTGGGACGCGGTCATGCGCGTCCACCTCAAGGGCCACTTCCTGCCGCTGAAGCACGCGGCGGCTCACTGGCGCGCGGAGGCGAAGGCGGGCCGTACGGTCGCCGCCCGGGTGGTCAACACCAGCTCCGGCGCCGGGCTGCTCGGCAGCGTCGGGCAGGGCAACTACTCGGCCGCGAAGGCCGGAATCCTCGGCCTCACCGCCGTCGCCGCGGCCGAGATGGGGCGGTACGGGGTCCAGGTGAATGCCATCGCGCCCGCGGCCCGTACGCGGATGACGGAGGACGTCTTCGCGCAGACGATGGCGGCGCCGGGGGAGGGGGAATTCGACGCGATGGCGCCGGAGAATGTCTCCCCGCTGGTGGTCTGGCTCGGCTCGGAGGCGAGCGCGGGCGTCACCGGGCGGGTCTTCGAGGCGGAGGCGGGGCGGATCACCGTCATGGAGGGCTGGCGCCCCGGCCCGACCGCCGACAAGGGCGCCCGGTGGTCGCCGCGCGAGGCGGGCGAGGCCGCGCAGAAGCTGCTGGCCGAGGCGGAGCCGCCGGGGGCGGTGTACGGGGCGCAGTAGTGCCCGTCATTCCATGCCCGTCCAGTACTGCGCGGGGTAGACGTGGCGCAGGGGGGTGAAGGAGGTGAAGCACCGTGTCAGGATGCCGTGGGCGAGAGCGGTCGGGTCACATTCCAGTCGGTCTATCGAAGGAGCCAAGGTGGCGGATTCCCGGTTTCTCGATTTGCTGCAGGCAAGCCCGGACTTCATCCGCAACCCCTATCCGGCCTATGCGGAGCTCCGTGCGCAGGGGCCGGCGCACCGCGTGCGGCCGCCCGCGCGGGAGGACTCCTGGCTGGTCGTGGGGCATACCGCGTGCCGGGATGCGCTGGCCGACCCCCGGTTCAGCCGGGACTGGCACCGCAACGGTCAGATAGGGCGGATCATCCAGGCCGATGAGGACAACGCGGCGCTCACCCACATGCTGCTGAGGGATCCGCCCGATCACACCCGGCTCCGCAAGCTGGTGGCCAAGGAGTTCAGCATGCGCCGGGTGGACGAACTGCGGCCGCGCATCCAGCAGCTCACCGACGAACTGCTCGACGCCATGCTTGATTCACCAACCCGGCAGGCAGACCTCATCGCCAGCTTTGCCCTGCCCTTACCGCTGCGCGTCATCTGCGAGCTGCTCGGGATACCGGCGGCCGATCAGCCGGCCTTCAGCGGCTGGTCCAACGAGATTGTGGCGCGCACCTCTCCCGAGGCTGAGCAGCGTACCTACGCCGAACTCACCCCGTACCTGGCCGGATTGATCGCCGCCAAGCGGAACGACCCGGGTGACGACTTGATCAGCGCGCTGATCCACACCGTCGATGACGATGACGGCAGGCTCACCGAGGCCGAACTCATCGGCACCTGCATGGTGCTCGTGGTCGCCGGGCACGAGACCACGGTCAACCTGATCGGCAATGGCGTACGGGCGCTGCTCGCCCATCCCGGCCAACTGGCGCTGCTCCGCTCGGATCTGGACGGGCTGCTCCCCGGCGCGATCGAGGAGATGCTGCGCTACGACGGCCCGGTCGAGACCTCCACCCCGCGCCTGACCCGGGAACCCGTCGAGGTCTCCGGCTGCGTGATCCCGGCCGGCGAGACGGTCCGGATGGGGCTCGCCAGCGCCGGCCGGGACCCGGACCGCTTCGCGGACCCCGACCGCTTCGACATCACCCGCAATGCCCGCGGTCACATGGCGTTCGGGCACGGAATCCACTACTGCCTGGGCGCTCCGCTGGCCCGCCTGGAGTCGCAGATCGCACTGCGCGCCTTGCTGGAAAGGTGCCCGCAGCTCACCGCCGTGGTGCCGGAGGAGGAGCTGCCGTGGGTCGAGGGGTTCCTGGTCAGAGGGGTGCGGAGCCTCCCGGTGCGGTGGTGATGCCGCACCGAGCAAAAAACCGGTCGGCCGCTTTCTGCCCGTTGCGGTGACGACCGTGGCCGACTGGCCCAGCGCCCGCTCATCGCATCGCAGTTGGTAGGCAAAGCGCCCGTAAAATACCGGAGGAACGGTTTGTTGCGCAGGGGGAGCCAACCAGCCCCGAAGTGATCAAGGGAGCTGGAGCGTCCACTTCGACTGCGTGAGTACTTGCGTGATCGTGGCCGGCACGGCCACACCAGGAAGCAGGTAACGCCACATGCGCTCCACCCAGGAGGGAAGATCTTGTCGCCGGCTGGTGACGGCGGCGTACATCTGCATTCCCGTGCAGGCTTCGAGTACGAGTTCCGCCAGCTCCCGTGGCACGACCCCGGGCTGCAGTTCCCCTGCCTGCTGAGCCTCCGTCAGGGAATCACTCAGGATGGCGACCCAGGATTCATACGGTGAGATCTCGCGGACCTGGTAGGTGCCGCGCTCGCTCGTCAGACGGACACCGGCACGCAGCAGGGGATCGACCTGAAGCTGATGCGCCCAGACGATGGTGGCGTCGATCACCCGCTGCAGGCGCCGCGACTCCAGCTGCGGGAGGACCGTGCGCGGTTGGGCCGCCATCACCGCATCGGCAAGAGACTCCTTCGACTTGAAGTGGAAGTAGACGGCCCCGGGGGTGGTCCCGGCCCGCTCCACGATCTTGGCGATGCTCGATCCGCTGTAACCGAGCTCATCGAAGACTTCGGCCGCAGCAAGCACGATGGCCTCTCGTGTCTGCATGGCCCGGGCCTGTTTCAATACGCGAGCCGTCACAGGTCCCTCCATTCAAAAACAGAACGACCGCTATCATTCCATCCCCGAGTGACCCCTGCCAAGCCCCTGGCAGCCACTGACAACTGGCCAACGCCGCATTGGGCGATGGGTGAATTGCAGCTGCGTATGCGGAACCTGCAGGTCCGATCGCAGGTCTTAGGGATCATGTCAAGACACTCGACACGCAAACAGAGTGTCCTTTATTTTTTACGCCAGCACCTTGCGCTCCATCGGATCCGTCCTCTCACACGGGAGAGATCATGCTGAGTTCCGCTGAACGCGCTCTTCAGGTCCCACTGTCCGGCCTCACCACCACCGTCCCCAGGGAGTACGTCCATCGTGCCGCAGTCGCCGAGGTCTTCTTGACCAGCTGGCATCAGACCGGGCCTGATGCCTTCACCGTCACCGCGCAGTGGCCGCGCAGCCACAGCTTCTACGGAGCGCGCCGCGCCACGTACGACCCGCTGATGCTGTGTGAAACGATCCGGCAGGCGCCGGCGCTGCTGATGCACGCCGCCTACCGCATCCCGTCCGGGTACCAGATGATCTGGACGCACTTCCGGCTCACCGTCAATCCGCGGGGTCTGCGCGTCGAACGCTCGCCCGCGGAGCTGCGGATGCACGTCACCTGCTCCGAGATGCGTCGGATACGTGACCTGCCGGCCGTCGTCACCATGGACTTCGAGGTCATGCGTGGCGCGGAGTTGCTCGCCGTGGCCTCCACTCGCTTCTCCTGCCACTCCCCAGCTGTCTACCGCCGGATGCGCGGGGAGCGGGGTGACACGGCGAAGGTCTTCGCCGCGGCGCCGGCCCCGGCGCCTCCTGTGCCGCCGAGCACCGTGGGGCGCCTGGTCTCCGAGGATGTCGTCCTGTCGCATCCCACCGCGGCCGGCCCCGGGCAGTGGCAGTTGCGGCTGGACACCAGCCACCCAGTCCTGTTCGATCACTCGGTCGATCATGTGCCGGGCATGGTGCTGCTGGAGGCGATACGGCAAGTGGTGCACGTCCTTCACCCTGGCGATGACATGTGCATGCTCACGGGGATGGATGTCGCGTTTCACCGCTACGTGGAGTTCGACTCCCCTTGCGCTGTCACGGCGGAGCCGGCGCAGCCCGGTTGCGTCGACCCCCAGGGCAGGATCCGCATCCAGGGCGTGCAGGGTGAGGCGATCGCCTTCACCGCGACCGCGGAGGTGAGCAGCGCGCTGCCCGAGGCACCGGTGGAGGAGCCCGCGGTGTGCGCTTCCACAGCGCCGGTTCCGGACCGGACCGCGTAGCTCCCGCTGCAGAGGAGGGGCCATGTCCGCCCAGCTGCACCATCTGCGTGCGGCAGCCGTCAACATCGATGGCGTGCTGCTGACCGACAGTTTCAGCCCTGTGATCCATCAGTTTGTGGTCAGCCGCGGAGGCGAGTACACCCAGGCGGTCGAGCAGAGCGTCTTCTCGAGGACGCCCGAGACGGCCGCTCGTGCGCTGGCCCGGGCTGCCGGTGTCGCCATGGAGACGGGCGAAGTGCTTCAGACGTACTTCGCCGAGCGCGAGAAGTACCTGATCGACCACCCGGTGCGGCAGCTGCCCGGAGCCCGCGAGCTCCTGATCCGCCTGCGCGCGCTGGGGCTGGAGGTGGTCTGCTACGGCGGTCTGAGCCGTGACCACTTCTCCCGTTACCTTGAGGACTGCGCCGGCCTGTTCACGACCGGCTACATCTGCACGGCCGAGTTCCGGCCCGGCATGCGAGAGATCACCACCGAGTTGGGCCTCCGCTACGACCAGATGCTGTTCATCGACGACGTCGCGCAGGTGGCCGAAGAGGCCAAGAGGCTCGGTGCGGCCTTCATCGGGCATCCCAGCGATTTCGTCCACGGATTCCAGCGTCAGCTGATGGCCGCATGCGGCGTCCGGTACCTGGTCGATCGGCTGGAGGACATCGATGAGTCCCTGCTGCACCGAATCGATGCTGAGATGGCGGCCGCCGCCTTCGGGTGACCGCGCCGCGGGTTGCACACAGTAGACGGCACCTGGGGAGGAAACGCAGTGGCACAGGCCCTAGCGGGGGAAAAGGGGACGGGCATGGTCAGCGGGCGGGTGATCATGATCACGGGGGCCTCGAGCGGCATCGGTGCCGCCGCGGCCCGGCTGTTCGCGGCGGAGGGCGCGTCCGTGGTGCTCATGGCGCGACGCGAGGAGGCCCTCCGTAACGTCGCCAGGGAGATCACCGAGGCCGGCGGCATCGCGGTCTGCGCACCGGGCGATGTCGTCCGGTCGGTGGACGTCAGGCAGGCAGTGCAGACAGCGATGACGGCCTTCGGCAGGCTGGACTGCGCCTTCAACAACGCCGGGTGGGGCACGGTCGGCCACCCGCTGCATGAGGTGGATGACGAGATCTACGACCAGATCATGGACGTCAATCTGCGCGGCGTGTGGAATTGCATGCGCGCACAACTCCCGCCCATGCTCGAAACAGGTGTCGGTGCCATCGTGAACACAGCAAGCGTTGCCGGTGTCAGGGCCACCCGCGCCTCGGCGCCGTACATCGCGGCCAAGCATGCCGTCATCGGCCTGACCCGGGCAGCGGCCGCCGACTACGGGCAGCTGGGAATCCGGGTCAATGCGCTGGTAGTGGGCAGTACGCGCACGGAACTGCTGGACCATGCCATTGAGGTCTCGCCCGGCGGTCAGGCGGCACCCGCCGGACTCTCGGCGCAGCAGCGGATGGCATCTCCGGATGAGATCGCCCAGGCGGCGGCCTGGCTCTGCAGTGGACGCTCCTCGTTCGTCACCGGAACCGCGCTTGCCGTGGACGGAGGACGGACAGCTCAGTGAGCGGGCTCCGGCGGCTCTGCCGCCGGAGCGATTCCCTCGAGAACCAGGTGCCAGCTGCGTCGGAGCCGGGCGACGGCGCTGTTGTAGTCGGACGTCGCCGTCGTGCCGTCGCTCCGCACGTACAACTCGGATCCGCCGACCAGCAGTCGGACGAGCTCGGTCAAGTCGTCCGGCGGCGTATGACTGCTCAGTTGACCGCTCTCGTGTGCCTGGCTGGCCAGGCTGTTCGCCAGTGGCAGCCACACTTCGGCCCACTGGGTGGCGCTGTGCCGCTCCCGGGACAGGCCCACCGCGCAGCGTACGAGCGCGTCCTCCTCGAGCAGCCGGGTGAGCTCCAGGGTCAGCTCGATCGTGCGCTGGAGCGGCGAGGTCGGCTGGTGGGCGATCCGCTCGACCGCCGCCCTTGCCGTGGACCAGCCTTCCTCCGCGACCGCGTCGGCGAGCTCGGCCTTGTTCGGGAAGTGGAAGGTCAGCGCCCCCATCGAGATGCCCGCGGCCAGGGAGATCTGAGCCAGCGACGCGCCGTGGTAGCCATCCCGGTTGAATTCCACGGCAGCCGCATCGATCAGCGTTCTGCGAGTGCGCACCGCGCGGTTTTGCCTGGCCATGTCCTCCGTGGCTCCCTGTCGACGGTCCTACCCCCACGGCCAGCCTTGCCTTCTGGTCGCGTCGCGGCAAGATCAAGTTGCCTGAGTTGCAACGTCGTTCAGGCTTACCGCTCGGCTCTTCAGCCAACTTCCCGAAGTGGGACGCAAGTCGTGAACGCCCTGGTTTAAAAAAGAGGTTGACCGTTATTCTTTATAGGTGCTCTTCAGCCATCGCGCCGACAGGGGGAGTCACGCTGTGATCACGACTGGTTCGCTCCGCCCGCAAGCTTCGGCCTTCGACTTCGCCGAGCAGATCTTCGGACATCTGCCCCGTGCGGATCAGCGGCGCTGGGCGCATGCCTATCTGGTGGGTCTGTTGCGCACCCCGGGAAAAAAGTCGGTGCGCCGGCTGGCGGCAACCATCTCGGACTCCCCGACCGCCGCTCAGTCCCTGCATCAGTTCGTCAATGCCAGCCCCTGGGAGTGGGAGCCGGCCTACGCCGAGCTCATGCAGTGGGCCGAGCGGCGGCTGACCCCCGTGGCATGGACGGTCGACGTCGCCGTCATGCGCAAGCGAGGCGAGCACTCGTGCGGAGTCCACCGGCGCTTCGTGCCGGGTACGGGCAGATCGGTGAACTGCCAGGTGGGCATCGGCGGCTTCCTCGTCACCAGGCAGGAGGCGATTCCCGTCGACTGGCGGTTGCTCCTGCCGGGAGCATGGGCCCGGGACGACGAACGGCGGGCGCGGGCGCGCGTACCGCGCGAGGTCACCGCCCGCGGGCTGGAGCGGCTGGCGCTGGATCTGGTCCACGACATGAGTGAGCGGACCCGCCTTGCGTCGGTGCCGGTCATCGCCGACCTCAGTGCACACTCCGGGACGGGAGCGGTCGTACACGGCCTCAGCCAACGCGGTGACGACTTCGTCGTCGCGGTACCGGGCAACTTACCCTTAGTGGTCGGCCGCCACCTGAAGGCCCAGCGCCGGAACTGCGCGGGCCCGCCTCTGCTGCTCGAGGCCGGGAGGTTCTTCGACCCGGCGTTCTGCGGTTGCGGCAGCCTCGAAACGCTGACCTGCCACGACCTGCAGGGCGGCCAGCTGGCGGTTCAGACCGGTCTCGTAGGCCTGCCGCGCAACGGCTCGCCCGACTTGCCGCCCCAGCGGACCTACCGGCTGATCTCCGTCCGCAGCAATCGCCAGCGACGCGCCGGCAGGCTGTGGCTGAGCAGCATGGTGCACCGGCGAACGGAAGAAGTGGTCGGCATGGTGCAGCTGCTGGCCCGGACGACGCAGACGATGCAGGCCCTGGACGGCAGTTTTGGGCTGCAGGACTTCGAGGGGCGCTCCTATCCCGGCTGGCACCACCATATGACGCTGGTCACTGCGGCTTACGCGCACAGCGTGCTGAACATGCCGGGGCGTAAGGCCGCATTAGCCTCCTGACGTCGGGCCCCCGCACCCGTTCCGGCGGCCCGTTCAGCCCTTAAGCCCCGTACAAGGTCCTCTTCATACGGTCCAGGCGACGGCAAGCAGCCGACCCGGCTGGGTGCGCGCCGACCGCTGAGGAGGAATGCCCTGATGGCTGGTACCGGAGCTCCGGCACACGGCGTCACATCATCAGCTGTCCAGCGGATGAGCCGGGAAGCGGGCTCCGGTGCCGGCCCCGGCGGCTCCGTCGAGATGGCCGACTCCCGGCCCGCCGACCTGAGATTCGCCGAACTCGGCAGCTTCCTCTCCGCCCGCCGCGCCGAGATCACTCCGGACCAGGTCGGGCTGCCCGGCGGCAGATCGCGCCGGCTGACCGGGCTGCGCCGCGAGGAAGTGGCCATGCTCGCCGGCATCGGGGCGTCCTGGTACGCGTGGATCGAGCAAGGCCGCGCCAAGAACGTATCGCCGGAGATACTCGCCGCCATCGCCCAAGTCCTGCGGCTGGACGGGGCGCAGTGCCTGTACATCATGCGGCTGGCGGGCTATGCCGGCCCGCGGTCGCCGGAGGGTGACGGGGACGCGGACCGGCAGCTGCACCGGGAGATCGCCGACGGCTTTCTGCCCTCTCCGGCGTATTTCCTCAACCGCTACTGGGACATCACGGCGGCCAACTCCACCGCCGTCGGCCTGCTGGGCATCGATGAACCGCACCCCAACTACCTGGAGATGCTCTTCCTCGACCAGAGCGCACCGGAGCGCTTCCCGTGCTGGGAGCGCGACGTCGCCGAGGCCGTGGCGCGGTTCCGCACCCAGAGCAGCGAGTTCCTCGGCGACCCCCGGCTGGCGGCGCTGACCGGCTATCTGCGCGAATGCAGCCCGGTCTTCGCCGACCTGTGGGAGCAGCACCGCATCAGTGACGGCGCGAGCACGGCCCAGGTGCTGCAGCACCACGAACTGGGCCAGGTGTCCTTCACCCGGACCGGACTCGACCTGGGTGTCCGGCCCGGCTTGCAGCTGATCCTGCTCAGCCCGCAATCCCACGGCACCATCGCGCGGTTCGCCGGCTGGTCCCGCGCAGCGCAGCACATCGTCCGCTCAAGCAAGATCCATCCAGAAAGGTGACAAGAGCCATGACTTCGTCGGGTTCTGTACAGCGCAAACCCCTCATCCTGGCGGCATTGGCGCTGGCTCAGCTGATCATCGCGCTGGACTACAGCATCGTTTTCGTCGCCCTGCCGGATATCGGCGACGGCGTGGGCTTCTCGGACCAGCAGCTGCAGTGGGTCATCGGCGCCTATGCCGTCGCGTTCGGCGGCTGCCTGCTGCTGGGCGGCCGGCTGGCCGATCTCCTCGGCCGCCGCCGGATGTTCATGACCGGCCTGGCGCTGTACGCCATCGCCTCGGTCGCCGGCGGCCTGGCCGAGAACCCGGGCCTGCTGGTGGCGGCCCGTGCGGTGCAGGGCATCGGTGGCGCCTGCCTGGCGCCGGCCACCCTGTCGCTGCTCACCGGCACCTTCGAGGAAGGGCGCGAGCGCAACCGGGCGCTCGGCGTGTGGGGCGCCACCGGCAGCAGCGGCATGGTGCTCGGCTCCCTCCTGGGCGGAGTGCTGACCGAGATCTGGGGCTGGGCCGCCGTCTTCTACGTCAACGTCCCGCTCACCGCCGGGGTCGCGCTGCTCGCCCTGCGGGTGATCCCCGCCGACGGCGTCATCGAGCGCCGGCAGGGATTCGACCTGGCCGGCGCCGTCACGGTCACCGGTGGCGCACTGCTGCTGGTGTTCGGACTCGTCCAGGGACCGGAGAGCGGCTGGGGCGCCCCCAGCACCGTCGTCAGTTTCATCGTCGCCGCGCTGCTGATCGCCGCCTTCGTCGCCGTCGAGTCGCGTACCGCCGACCCGCTGGTGCCACTGCGGGTGTTCTCGTACCGCAGCCTGCGCCTCGGCTCGATGATCACCTTCAGCTTCATGGCGACCTTCGGCGCGAGCGCGTACTTCATCACCCTGGCGCTGCAGACGGTGCGCGACTGGAGCGCGCTGAGCACCGGCCTGGCCTTCATCGTGCCCTGCGCCTGCATCCTCGTCGGCACCGTCATCGGGGCGAAGATGTCGACGGCGATCGGCGTGCGGATGACCCTGGTGGTCGGGCTGATCGTCGGCGGCATCGGCACCGCCGTCTTCGCCGCCTATCTGGACAGCTCGTCGTCGTACGCCGCGATGACCCCCGGCATCGTCATCTTCAGCGTGGCGCAGGGCGTGGTCTGGACGGCGATGTTCGCCGCGGCGACCACCGGTGTCGAGGAGAAGCTGCAGGGCCTGGCCTCCGGCCTGGCCACCTCCGGCCAGCAGGTCGGCGCCGCCGTCGGCCTCGCCGTCCTGGTCGCCGTCTCCAACGCGGTCACCGGCAAGGACCCCGCGCCGTCCGAGCTGTCCGACGGCCTGCAGGCGGCCACCTACACCTCGGCCGCGCTGATCGTGCTCACCGTGGGGCTCGCCCTCATGCTCCCCAAGGTGGCCGCCGCCCCGGCCCCGGCAGAGGCCGAGGCTCCCGCCCGGGTGGGCGAGGCAGCCTGACGCACCCCCGGCGGCGGGCGCCGCACCTGGCGCCCGCCGCCGAAGCCGGACCCTCGACCCCCGCCGTCCCGCCGGGACAGCCGCACGAACAAGGGCTCGCCATGTCACCCACCGCGGACTCGACTCCGACATCCCCCGTACTGCCGACGCTGCGCCTGGGACGGCACACCGTCACCGTCATCCCCGATGGCTCGGTCCAGCTGCACCCGCGGCGCTGGCTGCCGGACTCGACGCCCGGCGACTGGCAGGGCGTCAACGCCGGCCTGCTGGACGACGACGGTTTCATCGAGGCGCCGATCACCGCCCTGCTCGTGGAACACCCGGACGCAGAGCGGGCGCTGCTGATCGACACCGGCTTCGGACCGCACGACATTCCCGGCGGCAACACCGTCTCCATCATCGGGGCCCTGCGCGGCGGCGGGCTGCCGGACGCCCTCGACCAGGTCGGCTGCGGCACGAAGGGCGTCGGCACCGTGGCCTTCACCCACCTGCACGACGACCACTTCGGCTGGGCCTTCCGGGCCGGGCCGCAGCACCCACCGCCCTTCGCCGAGGCGACGCTGGTGGCGTCCGCCGACGAATGGGCGGCGGCGCAGGACCGGCCTTCCCGTACCCGCACGGCGACCACCGGCGAGGAGATCTATCCCGGGGTCACCGCCTGGATCACCCCGGGGCACACCCGCGGCCACACCTCGTACGTGATCTCCGGCGGCGCCCGGCGCCTCATCGCCTTCGGCGACGTCTTCCATACCCCCGCTCAACTCACCCGGCCCGATTGGCGGGTGTCGATGGATTCCCAGCCGGAGCAGGCCGTACGCACCAGATACGAAATGCTCGCCGAACTCAATCGTCCGGACACCCTCGCCTTTGCCAATCATTTCGGTCCGGGACAGCTGGGCCGGGTCACCGAATCCGGCGGAGGTCTTCGGTGGGAGCGATACAAGGGGCTCTGACCTCCCTGTACGCCCTGTTGCTGGCGGCGGCAGTATCCCGGGTGATGGCGTCGGTGAAGCCAGTGATATTGCAGTCTGGGGAACTGGCCGACGGGCTGCGATGCTTTTGTATATGAGCGAGATAATCGCCGGAATGCCGATACGAGGGGGGGGGTGACTTGGACGTGCAGCGGAGGCTTGCGTTTTTCGATGTGGACGGAACCCTGACGACGTCCTCCAGCATGTTCCGCCTGCTGGCCTACTACCTCGACGCCACCGGCCGCCCGCGCCGCGACTACGAGGAACTGATGCTCCAGCTCAAGGCGATGTTCGCGATGGGCTGCTCCCGTGAGGCGACCAACCGCGCCTATTTCGCCTCCCTCCAGGGCCTGGACGCCGATCTCATGTCCCTGGTGGCGGGGGAGTGGTTCACGGCGGAGACCGCGACCGGGCACTACTACCACGAACCGGCAACGGCCGAGCTGCGCAGGCATCAGCAGCGCGGCGACCATGTGGTGCTCGTATCCGGCTCGTTCCCCGCCCCGATCAGCCTCGTCGCCGCCGACCTCGGCGTCGACGAGGTGTGGTGCACCGAGCCGCAGATCGTCCACGGACGCTACACCGGCGACCTCAAGGGCCCGCCGATGATCGGCCGGGCCAAGGCCGACGCCGTCCTGAAAGCCACCTCCCGGCAGGGCTCCGACCCGTCCCGGTGCATCGCCTACGGAGACCACGCCTCCGACCTGCCGATGCTGCAGGCGGTCGGCTCTGCCGTGGTCGTCGGTGGCGACGCGGGCCTGCGCTCCGTCGCCCGCGCCCGCGGCTGGCGGCAGCTGCCCGGCGTGCTGCCCGCCCCGGAGCCGGCCCCGCTGCCCCGGCGGATCCTGCAGGAGACGGCATCCAGGGGCCGCCAGTTCATCAACCCGTACGGCACACCGGCCTGTCACACACTTCCGGAGACCTCATGACCACGTGGTTCTTTGAACGCATGCACGGCTTCGGCGACGCCGACGCGATCATCTTCGAGGGCGAGAGCAGCAGCTACGCACAAGTGCTCGAGCTGGTCGCGCGGTGGGAATCCCTCCTCGACGCGAAGCACATCGGCCCGGGCCAAGTGGTGGCCCTGGAGGGCGCCAGCAGCGTCGAGGCCTGCGCCGGACTGCTGGCCCTGGTGGCCCGCGGGGCGATCGCCGTGCCTATGGCGCCGCTGCCGGAGAGCAAGCGGGCCGAGTTCCACGACATCGCGGAGGCCGAGGTCGTCATCACCCTCGGCGACCGGCACGACGGCCATCGCGTTCACCGCACCGGCCGCAGCTCGCACCACGAGCTCTACCGCAGGCTGCGCGACGCCCGCACCCCCGGCCTGGTGCTGTTCAGCTCGGGCACCACCGGCCGCAGCAAGGGCACCGTGCTGGACTTCTCGAAGGTGCTCGGCAAGTACGGGGCGGCGCAGCGGCCGAAGCGGACCCTCGGCTTCCTCAACCTCGACCACATCGGCGGCATCAACACCCTGATGCACACGCTCAGCCAGGGCGGCGCGATCCTCACCGTCGAGGAGCGGACCCCTGAGACCGTCTGCGCGGCCATCGCCGCCCACCGCATCGAGGTCCTCCCCACCACCCCGACCTTCCTGAACATGCTGCTGATCTCCCGCGCCTACGAAGAGCACGACCTGAGCACCCTGAAGCTGATCACCTACGGCACCGAGCCCATGCCGATCGGGGTACTCAAGCGTCTGGGCGCGGCCCTCCCCGGGGTCCGGCTGAAGCAGACCTACGGGCTGTCGGAGCTCGGCATCCTGTCCACCAAGTCCCGTGACAACGGCAGCCTGTGGGTCAAGCTCGGCGGCGAGGGATTCGACTATCAGATCCGTGACGGCATTCTGTGGATCCGCTCGGACATGGCCATGCTCGGCTACCTCAACGCCGACGCCCCCTTCGACGACCAGGGGTACTTCAACACCCAGGACGCGGTGGAGACCGACGGCGACTTCGTACGGATCCTCGGCCGCAAGTCCGAGATCATCAACGTGGCCGGCGAGAAGGTCTACCCGACCGAGGTGGAGAACGTACTGCTGGAGATGGACCTCGTCGCGGACGCCACCGTCTCCGGCCGTCGCTCCCACGTCACCGGGGAGGTCGTCCAGGCCAAGGTGAGCCTGACCGGACCGGCCGACCCGCGGGAGGCGACCCGGAAGATCCGGCAGTACTGCGGCGAGCGCCTGGAGGCGTACAAGGTGCCGCTGCTGGTCGAGGTCTCCGAAGCCGCCCACCACTCCGACCGGTTCAAGAAGATCAGGAGCGCGGTGTGAGCCCCGACGTCCCTCCGGCAGATGCGCCCGACGAGGCAAGGGTCGGTGTGGTCTCCGGCGGCAGCCGGGGGCTCGGCCGGGTCCTCGTCGAGCGCCTCCTCGGCCACGGCTGGCGCGTGGCGACCTTCAGCAGGAAGCCGAACGACTTCACCGCGGACATGGCCGACAAGCACAAGGACGCCTTCTACTGGCGGTCCGTCGACCTCTCCGACCCCGCCGCACTGCGCCGCTTCGGCCGCGACAGCGCCCGGCACTACGGCCGCATCGACCTCCTGGTCAACAACGCCGGCGTGCTGCACAAGGAGCTGTTCGTGACCACCGCCCCCGGCCGCATGGACGACCTGGTCAACGTCAACCTGCTGGCGCCCATGCACCTGGCGCAGGTGTGCGCGCGCTACATGATGCGCGCGGGCGGCGGCAGCATCGTCAACATCTCCTCGATCAACGCGATTCGCGGCTACCGGGGCGTCGCCGTCTACGCGGCCGCCAAGGCCGGCCTGGAGGGTCTCGGCCGCAGCCTGGCCAGGGAACTGGGCCCGCTGGGGATCCGGGTCAACACCCTGACCCCCGGCTTCTTCGACAGCGACATGACGGCGGAGGTCACCTCGAGCAACCGCGAGAAGATCCAGAACCGCACGCCGCTCGGCCGGCTGGGCAACGTCGAGGAGGTCGCGGACGCGGTCGAGTTCCTCGCGTCCGGCAGGGCCCGATTCATCACCGGACAGACACTCGTAACCGATGGAGGCATCACATGCTGAACGCATCCCAGGCAGACGACGGCAAGGTCGGGCAGATCGTCCAGCGCGAGATCGACAGCGTGCTGCTGGGCGCCGACGACGCCGAGGGCTACTCGCTCGACGACGCCCTGATGAAGATCGGACTCAACTCGCTGCTGCTCGCCCAGCTGCTCCTGCAGCTCGAGACCGAGCTCGGCGTCGACCCCTTCGAAGGGGACCGCTCCGTCTCCGACATCCGGACGATACGCGAGCTCGTCAGCGTCTACGAGGACGCGGTCCGTGACACCTCCGAAGGGGCGTGAGCGTGGGCACCGGACAGCAGCTGCTGCTGGAGTCGATCGACGACTACCTCGGCCCCGGCGAGAGCCGCTTCTTCTCCCGCGGCTACCAGCGCGCTGAATACCAGGTCGGCGGCATCACCGTCACCCCGCCCGCCGGGGCCGGCGTCAGCGCCACCGCCGATGTCGGCTACCCGGCCGACTGGTCGCGCAAGAAGGACACCGACCTGCGGCCGCATCTGAGCACCATCGACGCCCTGGTCCTCGGGGTGCAGCTCGCCGAGCTGCACCTGGCCCACGGCTACCGGCTCGACGGCCCGGCCCGTACCCGGATGCGGCTGTGCCGCGTGGTCCTGCGGGCCGGCGGCGCCCCGCAGGAGGACCTGACCGGTATCGAGCTGTCGGCTCGACTGGTGAAGACCGAGCAGCTCCCCGAGACTCCCGCCCGCTCCCGGTCCGTGCACGACTGCACCGTCGGCAGCCTGAAGGTGCGCTGCGAGATCGAGCACGACGTGACAGGCCGCGCGGAGCAGGACGCCCGACACGACAGTCTTGACGCCGCGCTCGGCGCCGGCGCACAGCGCTTCTGGGGCGAAGCCTTCAAGGACCGGCGGCACTTCATCCGGAGCGTACGGGTGGACACCGAGGCCCTGACCGCCGGAGCCGATGTGCACTTCGCCCCCGACCCAGGGCCGGCCCCGGCGGGCATCGAGGGCGACGCCCAGCCGGCGGTCTCCCTGATCGACGCCTTCGTGGTCAATCTGCAGCTGGCCCAGGTCCTGATGTACGAACTGGACTCCATCAGCCGTGCCGACAGCAACACCCTGTGGATGATGCAAACCGTCCTGGAGGCCGCCGCCGTACCCACCGCGCTGCCGGACCGGCCCGAGGCGGCGGCCGCCGCACGGGCGGCGCTGACCGGCAAGCGGCTGCTCCCGCTGCGCGGCGGCACCTGGCGCAGCGTGGAGATCGAGGGGGAGTTCGCGGGCGCCTCGCTGCGCTGCAGCTTCGCCCACGAGCTGCCCGCCCAGGCCGCCGCCGTCGCCCGGTGACCGGCCGACCATGCCCCTGCACGTGCTCGGCCCGGGCGATCGCACGGCCGACTCGATCACGCTGGTGCTGCTGCACCACGCGGGCGGTTCCGCGCTGAGCTACGCCCCGCTGCTGCCGCACCTGCCGCGCGCATGGCGGGTGCTGGGCGCCGACCTGCCAGGACGCCTGCTGGACCGCGACCCCGCCAGGTGCCGGACGGTGCACGACGCCGTCCGGCATCTGAGCACTGAGCTGCGGCCCGAACTCTCGGGCCCGTACGCCCTGTTCGGACACAGCATGGGCGCCCTCCTCGGCTACGAGCTGGCCCGCACGCTCGAGGACGAGGGCAACCGGCCTCGGTGGCTCGGCGTGTCCGGCAGTCCGGCACCCGCCGACTGCGGCGGAGAGCGGGCCGCGGAGCGGCGCCGGGACCACGTCGGCCACCACCATGCCGTATCCCCGCGGCGGCCGGACGGCGCCGCCGTGCCCGCCGCCCTGGAGCGCCGGATCGCCCGTACCGTGCAGCACGACCTGTCGCTCCTCGACGACTACGAGTACGCGCCGGCGCCGCCACTGCGCACCCCGGTCACCGTCTTCGGCGCCGTCGACGACGAACTGGCGCCGACCCGGCTGCTCCGCCGATGGTCCGCCTACAGCCACGCCCCGGCCGCCCGGCACCTGTGGCCGGGCGGCCACTTCTACCTCTTCGACCGCGCCGAAGAGGTGGCGGCCCGCCTCGTCGGGGGCTGCCGGGCGCAGCCGGGCGTCACGCCGCCGCGGTCGCCATGAGCGCGCCCACGCCCGGCGGCTCGCCGACCCCGTAGGGCGCGCCGCCCTCGTCGGCGAGCAGCCACTCCGGAGCCAGCCAGCGCACGCGGACCGCCTCCGGCCCCGCTATGGCGACCGCGGCGGTGTGCTGGGGCCCGCAGGCGATGTCCCGCATGGTCCAGCCGGCCGGGCGGCGGCGCCGGTCCGCTCCCGCGTAGTCCGCCGCCAGCGGCCGGGCGAGACCGGTGCCGATGCCCTTGAGATACGCCTCTTTACGGGTCCACAGCTGCCCGAAGGACACCCGCCGCCGCGGCCCTTCCTCCACCTCGGCGAGCTCGGCCTGCTCATCCGGGTGCAGCGCCGCGGTGCATACCCGGACCGTCTCCGAGCCGGGCACCAGCTCCACATCCACACCGACCGGCGCCGCGGCCGGGCCCGTGGCCACCCCGATCAGCACCATGCCGTTGGTGTGGGAGAGCGAGAAGCGCACCGGGCGGGGCGGGCGGTCGACCTCGGGTCTGCCGTGCGGGCCCGCCGCGCGGGTGAAGGCGACCTCCCGCGCCGGGATGCCCAGGCCGGCCGCCAGCAGCCGGCGCAGCATGATGTGGGCCGTCGCGTACAGCACCCCGCCCGCGGTGCGGCGGCAGTTGTCGGCGCGGTGGCGCTCCTGGGCGTCCAGCACCGAGCGGTCCAGCGACGCGAGCGGGCTGTCCGGCTCGGGCTGCGGCAGCAGCCAGACCTCGGGCCGGTCGGCGCTCATCCCGCCGCGGCCGTCCCTGATGCGGCGAGCAGATGCCAGGCGAGATGCCCGGCGAGCTCGTCGTTGCTGCGTGCCAACAGCACCTGCTGCACGCTGACGTCGACGCCGAGGGCCTCGGCGATCCGCTGTCTGACCTCCAGGCCCTTCATCGAGCCCAGCTGCGCCAGGCTCGGCGGACCGCCGTCCGCCGCGTACGGGCCCAGCGCGCGCTCCAGCTCCAGCTGTACGTACCGGGCCAGTTCCTGCCGCAGGGCCGCCGGATCCAGGGTGGTGAGCGCCCGCACGTCGGGGGCGGGCACCGGCGGGCGCAGCGGCGGTTCCGGCAGGACGGCGAGCGAGGTGTACGGCGTATCGCTCAGGGGCAGATCGGGCATCGGCTGCGGCTCCTTCTTCACGGTCGGGTCGGGGCGGCGGGTCGTGCGGTGGGCCGGTCCAGCAGGGCCAGCACGCGGGCCGGGTGCAGCGGCAGGGCGCCGACGCCGTCGGGCAGCTGCAGCGCGTCGCGCACCGCGCCGGCGACGGCGGCACCGACGCCGGCGGGACCGCCCTCACCGGCCCCGCGGACCCCCAGCGGGTTGCCCGGCGCGGGCGAGTCCTCGTACAGCTTGATCTGGATGTCGGGCAGGTCGTCGGCGCGCGGCCACCGGTAGTCGTCGAGGGTGGTCGACAGCGGCCGGCCGGCCTCGTCGTAGCGGAACTCCTCCAGCAGCGCCCCGCCGATGCCCTGGACGGTCCCGCCGAGCAACTGGCCGTGCGCCATCCGCGGATTGACCGCCCGGCCGATCTCGTACGAGACGGCGTAGCGCAGCAGCCGCACCCGGCCGGTGCCCGGATCCACCTCCGCCTGCGCGTAGTGCGCGCCGTACGGATAGGTCATGCCGTCGGCCACGAAGGTGGCGCGGCCGATCAGGCCCGGTTCCTCGCCGCCGCGGATGTGGGGCGGGGTGAACGCGGCCGCGGCGATCGCCGCCAGCGGTGCCGCCACCTCCGGGCGGTGCCGGTGCACGAGGGCGCCGCCCCGCGGCACGAGGTCGTCGGGGGACACGTCCAGCATCGCCGCGGCCACCCGCCGGGCCTTGGCCAGGGCCGCCTCGGCGGCCATCTTCGCGGCCGTCCCGCCGACCACGGTGGAGCGGCTGCCGAAGGTCCCGGCGCCGTCGGGCAGGATGTCGGTGTCGGAGAGCACCACGGCGACCTGATCCGCGGCGATGCCGAACTCGGCGGCGACGATCTGCGCCATGACCGTCTCGATGCCCTGTCCCGAGCTCGCCCCGCCCATCGCGACCCGCACCGCACCGGTGACGCCGATGTCCACCACCGCACTGTCGTGGCCGAGCCCCGCCTTCTCCAGGATCACCGCGCAGCCGGTCCCCACCAGCCGGCCGCGCCGCCGGGCGAGCCGGGCCTCGGCCCGCCACCGCTCGTAGCCGAAGTGGGCGCGCGAGGCGTCGAAGTGGCCCAGGTGGTCGCTGCCGTCGAGCTCCATGGGGGAGCCGAAGATCTGCACCGGCCGGCGGGCGGGCAGCTCGCCGCCGTGCAGCAGGTTGCGCCGGCGCAGCTGCACCGGGTCGATGCCCAGCCGGTCGGCGGCGATGTCGAGGGCCTGTTCGCGGACGAAGTTGTGCTGGAACCGGCCGGGCGCGCGGTACGTGCCGATGGGGGTCTTGTTGGTGGTGACGATGTGGATCCGGCTGCGGCAGGCCGGCAGCCGGTACGGGCCCGCGATCATCGCGGCTGTCAGCGTCGCCACCACGGCGCCGTGGGTGCGCACATAGGCGCCGTTGTCCAGCCAGCCCTCGTCGCGCAGTGCGAGCAGCCGGCCCTCCTCGTCGAGGGCGAGCTCGATGCGGTGCTGCTGCTCGCGGGCGTGGTTGGCGGCGACCAGGTGCTCGCCGCGGTCCTCCGCCCACTTCACCGGCCGCCGGGTGGCCCAGCACAGCCAGGGCACCAGCAGGTCCTCGGGATAGAACTCGCCGCGGATGCCGAAGGAGCCGCCCGCGTCCGACTGCGGCATGTGGATGCGGTGTTCGGGCAGGGACAGCATGCCCGCGAGGACCCGGCGGTTGAAATGCGGGACCTTGGTGGCGCCCCAGATGGTCATCCGCCCGGTGCGCTCGTCGTAATCCGCGACCAGGCCGCGCGTCTCCAGCGGCGTGCCGCTGTGCCGCCCGACCGAAAGGTCGGCCGCGACGACGTGCGGGGCGGCGGCGAAGACCTCGTCCACGTCGCCGTAGCCGAACTCGACGACCCCCACCTCGGCCGCCGCCTCGGGCCGGCTGGCCAGTCGGCCCGAGGCGGCGGCACGCGCGTCCAGGACCACGGGGAGCCCGTCGAAGTCGCCGGTCACCAGCTCGGCGGCGTCCTCGGCCGCGTACGGGTCGTCGGCCAGCACGGCGGCGTACGGCTCGCCCACGTAGCGCACATGTCCCGTGGCCAGCGGCGGCTGCAGGTAGGGGGAGAAGTCGATGCCCGGATGCGGCTGCCGGACCGGGATGCGGCAGCCCGCGGGCAGATTGGCCGCGGTGACGACGCGGACCACGCCCGGGGCCTTCGCGGCCGCGGAGATGTCCACGCCGCGCAGCGTCGCGTGCGCGACGGGGGAGCGGACCATGCGCAGCCACAGCTGACCGGGGCGGTGCACGTCGTCGTGGAAGTGCCCGCGGCCGCGCAGCAGCCGGTCGTCCTCCAGCCGGGGTACGGATTCGCCGATGGGGCTCATGCGCCGGCCTCGTTCCCGGCGGCCGCGCGGATGGCCGCCTCGATGGGGGCGTAGCCGGTGCAGCGGCACAGGTTCGCCGCGACGCAGCCGCGGATCTCGTCGTCGCCGGGGGAGGGGCTGCGGCGCAGCAGCTCCGTGCCGAGCATGAGGAAGCCGGGGGTGCAGAAGCCGCACTGCAGCGCACCGGCGTCGGCGAAGGCCTGCTGGAGCGGGGCGAGTTCACCGTCGTCGAGGCCGGCGTCGAGGGACTCGACCGTCTCGACGCGGGCGCCGTCCGCCTGCACGGCGAGCAGCACGCAGGCGCGTACCGGGGCGCCGTCGACCAGCACGGTGCAACTGCCGCAGGTCCCCTGGTCGCAGCCGACGGTGGTGCCGGTCAGCGCCAGCTCCCGGCGCAGCACATCGGCCAGGCTGCGCCACGGCTCCACCGACAGCGGGTGGTGGCGCCCGTTGACCGTCAGCTGCACGTCCACGGCAGTCATGCGTGCCCCCCTGCGGGTACGGCGGCAGCTCGGCGGGTGGCCGCGCGGGCGGCGCGCGCCGTGAGGGTCTCGGCGAGCCGGAGCCGGTACGAGGCCGGCGCCCGGGGGCTGTCCGCCGCATCGAGCAGACCGGGCACCGCGGCCGCGGCCGCGGCCACCGCGGCATCGTCGGCGCGGGTGCCGACCAGCGCCTTCGCCGCCCGCGGCAGCGCGACGGGCCGCCCTTCGACGCCACTCACCACGATCCGGGCGGCGGACACGGTGCGCTCGGGCGTGAGTTCCACGGTGGCGGCCGCGGTGACCAGGGGCATCGCGCCGTCCTGCGCGCCGAATTGGGCGATGGCCGCGCTCGGGGCGGGACGCGGCAGGCTCACCGCGACCACCATCTCGTCCTCGCCGAGCGCGGTGCGGTGCGGGCCCGTGAAGAATTCCGCCGCTTTGAGGGTGCGCGAGCCCAGCGGACCCGCTGCGGTGATCTCCGCGTCCAGCAGTACGGCCAGCACCGGCCACTGTGCGGCCGGGGCCGCGTGCGCGAGTGAGCCGCCGAGGGTGCCGCGGGTGCGCACCGGCAGGTGGCCGATCAGCCGCGCGGTCTCGGTGACGGCGGTGAAGCCCGGCGGCAGCGCGGCCGTCTCCAGGGTCCGGTGGGTGGTCAGGGCGCCGATCCGCAGGCCCTCCTGCCGCGCGGTGAGGAACCGCAGCTCGGTCAGCCGGCCCACGTCCACCAGCACCGCGGGGCGCACCAGGCGCCGGTACATCAGCGGCAGCAGGCTCTGCCCGCCCGCGAGCACCCGGGCCCCGGGCCCGTACCGGCGCAGGCAGGCTATGGCCTCATCGAGGCTGTCGGGCCGCAGATACCTGAACGGTGCGGGACGCATCTGCCGCCCGCCTACGGCTTGTTGACGGCGGGCACGGACAGGCTGGTGTGGCCGAGCTGCCGCATCAGGTCGACGATGTCGAAGTGGGCGGCGCGCTCGATCACCTTCTCGCCGCGGAAGCGGTCGATGCCGATGGCGGTGAAGGTCGCCTTGCGGCCGGACGGCGGCAGCCCGCGGAACGGACCGAGCTGGGTGCCGATGCACTCGACCCGGGTGACCACCACATCGCCCTCGGCGGTCTGCTCCTGGACCATGTCGCTGATGTCGGGGAACGCGGTACGGAAGGCCCGCACCCAGGTACGTACGCCCTCGGGGCCGTGCAGACCGAACTGCGGCCAGGTGAAGTCCGGGTGGAAGATGTCCTCGGCGAGCTCCAGCCGGTTGTTGGTGATGATCTCCTCGAAGAGCAGCGCGATGCTCCGCTTGCGCGCGGCGAGGACGTCGGCGGTCATGTGGCCTTCTCCTTAACGGGGGAGGGAAGCAGCAGGCTCGCGGCGCAGGCGAGCAGGGCCAGGCAGAATCCGCTGACCGCCACCCACTGCAGCGCGTCCGCGTAGCCGCCGACGCCGTGCCGGGAGCCGAGGGCGGCGAAGAACAGCGTGCCCACCCCCGCCACGCCGACGGCGGAGGAGAACTGCTGGCTGGTGGTGAGCACACCGGCGGCCGCGCCGGCCTGCCCGGTGCCGATGCCGGCCAGCACCACACCGGTCAGTGCCGGTACGGCCATGCCGTTGCCGAAGCCGATGAGCACCATCGGCGCGAGCAGCCGGCCGACGCTCGTCTGCTCGCCGGACAGCTGCAGGACGAAGAACAGGGCGAGCATGCCGGTGCAGGCGATGGCGGTGCCGCCGGTGACGAGCCGGGCGCCGTACCGGCCGGCGAGCCGCGGGGAGGCGATGGAGGCGCCGGCGAAGGCGACGCCGAGCGGGGTGAAGGTGGCACCGGCGGCCAGGGGCGAGAGCCCCAGGCCGGACTGCAGCACCATCGTGAGCGCGAACATGAAGCTGAAGAACGAGCAGAAGGTGCCCAGGCAGACGAGCAGGCCACGGACGAACACCCCGTTGCGCAGCAGCGAAGGCTCCAGCAGCGGCTGTCCGCCGCGCCTGGCCACCCCCCGCTCCCAGCGCAGCGTCAGCGCCATCGCCGGCGCCGCGGCGGCCAGGCACACCCAGCACCACACCGGCCAGCCCTCGCCGCGGCCCATGGCCAGCGGCACCAGGACGAGGGCGAGCGAACCGGAGACGCCGGCCGCGCCGAGCGGATCGAGCCCCGGCCGGCTGCCGGGCCGCAGCGCCGGCAGCAGCCGGGGCGCGAAGGCCAGCGCGGCCAGGCCGAGCGGCACGTTCACCAGGAAGATGA
Source organism: Streptomyces boninensis (assembly GCF_048572725.1). NCBI lineage: Bacteria > Bacillati > Actinomycetota > Actinomycetes > Kitasatosporales > Streptomycetaceae > Streptomyces > Streptomyces boninensis. The sequence continues at coordinate 575,003 of NZ_CP183837.1, read as the reverse complement.
CCCGCCAGCCCAGGCCGAGTACGTCCACCTGCAGGAGCGCCCCGCCGAGCACCTGCCCGGCGACGGCGCCGACGCCGAGGGTGACGCCGAACCAGGCCAGGGCGCGGGCGCGTTCGGCCGCCGGGAACGCCGCGGTGATCAGCGCGAGCACCTGCGGCACCATGGCGGCGCCCGCGAGGCCCTGCAGCAGCCGGGCCGCCACCAGCCAGCCCGGCGTCGGGGCCAGCCCGCACAGCAGCGACGCGACGGTGAAGGCGAGCACACCGGCCAGGAACACGGTGCGCGGACCCAGCAGGTCACCGAGCCGGCCACCGGTGATCAGTCCGCTGGCGTAGCTGAATCCGTAGCCGGCCACGATGAGTTCGAGCGCCGCCTCGCCCGCGCCCAGGTCGTGCGCGAGCGAGGGGGCGGTGACGTTGACCACGTAGAGGTCGAACTGGGTCATGAACAGCGCGGCGAGGAGGACCGGCAGCATCGCCCAGCGCCGCGCATAGGGCGCGTGAGCGGCAGGCGCCGTCCGGTCGGCCTGTTCGGCGTGCGGGACGGTGCCCGGCTCCCGGGCGGTGGCGTTGGTGTCGTGGCTCACGAGCTCTACCGCTTCCTTCCCGGCCGCGTCAGCCGGCGGCGGCTGCCGTCGAAGCCGCGCTCTGCCGCCGGTTCTGCTCCAGGCGCCAGTCGACCTGGGCATAGTCGGCCTCGGCGCGGGCCACGGCCTCGTCCACCGAGCACACCACCGGCAGCCCGAAGTGGTCGGTGATCCTGCGCAGTCGCTCCGGCGTCGTGCCGCTGACCGCCAGATACGGCATCCCGAGATCGTCGAGCGTCCGTAGCAGCATGTCATCGCAGGCCGCCCGGAACTTCTCGTTCATCGGCCGGTGGCCGTCCGCCCCCAGCGGGAGTTCCTTGCGCAGGTGGACGAAGGCGTCGAACGACTCCATCACATGCTGGCGGAAGGCATGTCCCAGCTGCGCGGTGACATCGGCGAAGAAGCCCATCTCGGGGGTCTTCGGGGGCGGCACGTCCCGATGGGCGCCCGGGTCCATCCCGAAGTCCACCCGTACGGCGGCGTAGATCCACTCCTGCAGCGAGGAGCCGTCGGCGATGAAGCTGTCCCCGAGCACCGCCTCGTTCGCCGCGCGGTCGGTGTGCCGGCGGACCGCGAGCTGGAGGTACTCCGCCGGAGTCACCTCGGCGAGCGCCTTGCCCGGCACCGCGTCCGGCAGGATCTCGCGGATGGTCTTCGCGGGTGAGCGCGGAATCCCGGTGTAGTGGGACAAGGCCATCGACGTGAAGGTCTTGCCTGCCGAATAGGTGCCGGATACGGACAGTCGCATGGCGTGCCGCCTCCTACGAACCCTGGGGCACGCCGGGGAGCTTCAGGATCTGCTCGATCCGCTCCTCCACGGTCCCCGACACGATGTGCAGTGGGATGTCCAGGGTCCGCACGACCTTGAGCATCAGCTCGTCGGACAGCGTCCGGAACGGCTCACTGATGGGGCTGTGCCCCTCGGGGAGCGGGAACTCCACCGGGCAGTGGATGAAGAGGTCGTATCCGGTACGGGCCTGCTCCCTCGCCAGCAGCGCGAGCTGGCCGACCACCTCCTCGTAGATCTCCGTCTGCTTGGTCCGGGGCGCCTTGTCCAGGTCGGCCGACGGCTCCGGATGCCGGCCCACGGCCAGCCGCACCTTGGTGTAGACCCACTCGTGCAGCACAGAGCCGTCCGACAGGAAGCCGTCCTGCTGCAGAGGCGTCTCCTCGGAGACCCGCTCGGTGTAGCGGCGCACCGCGAGCTGGATCAGCTCCGGCTCGTTGGTCTCCTCCAGCGCCTTGGGGCTGCCGCCGGCGGGGTCACGCATGGCGCTTCCGTGGGTGCGCTCGAGACCGAGCCGCTTGGAAAGCTCGGTGGTGAGTGTCGTCTTGCCGTTTCCGTACGCTCCGACGAAGGCGATTCTCACAGTCGCCCCTCCGTTTCTTCTGTGCGTTGTACGTACGTTGCCGTGGAAGTCACGCGACGGTTTCCGCGACCCGCTCCAGTTCATTCCTGGTGTCGATCAGGGCGTACTCCGCTTCGGCCTTGGCGATGGCCTCCTCGATGCTCATCTTCTGTTCGAAGCCGAAGATTTCGATGATCTTCGCGAGCCGCTCGGGGATCGTGCCGCCGACGATGTGCACCGGAATTTCGAGTTCCTCCAGGGTCTTCAGCAGCAGCGACTCGGCGAGCGCCCGGAACCGCTCGTTCACCGGCCGGTGGCCGTCCTCGACGATGGGGAACTCGATGGGCAGGTGCACGAAGGCGTCGTACGCCTTCTTGGTGTGCTGGCGGGCCGGGATGCCGATCTTCTTCATGACCTCGGCGTAGAAGCGGACCTCGTCCGTCATCTCGACGTTCTCGAGGTTCACGGACTCGTTCGGGTTGATGCCGACGGTCACGCGCACCATCGCGTACGACCACTCGTGCAGGGCAGAGCCGTCCGAGATGTAGCCGTTCGGCAGGTGGCTTTCGGCGACCGCTCGCCCCTGGATCCGCCGGGTGATGAGCATGATGAGCTCGGCCCCGTTGCACTCCTCGAGGGTCTTTCCCGGGAGCGATATGGGAAGGAGTTCGCGCATCGTCGGAGCGGCCGTGCGAGGGATTCCGGTGAGATGCGCTATCGCCATGCTGGTGAGCGTTTTGCCGACGGAATAGGTCCCGGATATGGACAGATTCATGGACGCTCCTGGTGACTGTGGTGGGCGCGCTGGAGGCAGGAATTCGGGCAGGCTTGACCCGCCATGAATCATTGCATCGGTCCCAGGAGTTACCCAGACTGCTGGTCCAACAGCGCCGCGGAACGCAGTGTCACGGACAGGCTTGTCGTCACCAACATGAAGTTCTGGCGAGCGGCCGGACGGTCGCGTACTACTTCGGCAAGTCGCAGGAGTCGCAGCGAACCCGGACCGCGGGGTCGACCCCGTCGTCGTGCCGGGGCAGCATGGAAGAAAATCCCTGACGGCAGGTTTTGTTTCCTATGATCCACGGGGGCTGGTAAGTTCCATCGAGGCCGCGATTCAGGTGGGGTTGGGAGTGCGCGTGGCGAAACAGGAAAGGTCTGAGAGGACGCGCAAAGCACTCGTCGAGGCCGCTGCTGTCGCATTCGACCGCGACGGTTTCACGGGCGCCTCGCTGACCCAGATAAGCGGTGACGCAGGTGTCACCAAGGGCGCTCTTTCCTTTCATTTCGCATCCAAGGACGACCTCGCGGATGCGGTGCAGGAGCTTGCCGTCGTGCGGACGCGTCAGATCATGGACTCGGTCATCAGACGCCCGGCTCCGGCCCTGCAGTCGGTGATCGACGCCACCCATGTGCTGGCCCGGCTGCTGCACGAGGACGTCACCGCGCGGGCCGGTGTCCGGCTGTCGCGGGAGCGCGACCGCCCCCATCCGCAGGCAGATTGGTACACCGCATGGCTGCAGCCCATGCGCGGGCTGCTGCTGCGCGCCGGCTCGGATCACAGCCTGCGCCCGGACGCCGACATCCAGGCGGTGTCCGTCCTCGTGGCCTACGTCGTGACCGGCTGCGAACCCTCGGCCCGCAACCAGCTGAAGCTGTCGGAGATCCTGCCGTTGGAAGGACCGTCCGCATCGGTGGCAGGATCTCCGCGGCAGTGGCTGGAGCGCATTTGGCGGCTACTGCTGCCGGAGATCGCGGGCGAATCGGAATCGCTGCGGCCGGAAGGGATGTTGCGCTGAAGTGCCGTAGTCGTCGTGAATCCCCGGCGGCATGTTCTCGGGCACCCCGGAGAAGGCTACGGTCACGAACTATGGAATCCAGCGAGGCGCGGGCGGACAAGCCTGCCGTCCAGTACGAGACCGGGGTCCGGGTGACCCGGACGACCCTTGTCCGTACGCCGGCCGCGGGAGCCGCCGCGCTGACCCCTGTGCAACCGCCGCATTCTGCGCGGTTGCACGGCCTCGAGCGAGTTCCGCTGTCCGCGCTGCTGCCGGCTGATTCCCCGCGCATGGGAGGGGAGGAGCCCGAACATGTCCGGGCGCTGGCCGCGGCCGGCGATGGGCTGCCGCCCATCGTCGTCCACCGCCAGACGATGCGCGTGATCGACGGGATGCACCGGCTGCGCGCCGCCGAGCTGCGCGGCGACCAGGACATCGCGGCCCGCTTCTTCGACGGGGCGCAGCGGGATGCGTTCGTCCTGGCCGTGGAGGCCAACCTCGGCCATGGCCTGCCGCTGACCCCGGCTGAACGCTCCGCGGCCGCGATCCGCATCATCGCCTCGCACCCCGACTGGTCCGACGGCCGGATCGCGAACCGTACGGGAATCTCCGCACGCACCGTGTCGGCGCTGCGCCGCCGCAGCACCGACACCGTCCAGCCGGTGGCCCGGATCGGCCGCGACGGCAAAGTACGGCCGGTCGACAGCTCCGACGGGCGCCGCACGGCCGGTCGCATCCTCGCTCGGCAACCGGACGCCTCCCTGCGCGAAGTCGCCACCCAGGCCGGCATTTCCCCGGGCACGGTGCGCGACGTCCGCGACCGGCTGCGCCGCGGCGAGGATCCGGTGCCGGATGCGGCGCCGAGGCGCCGGCCGGCGCCGCCCTCCAGCCCCGCCGCCGGCGGCCGCTCCGCCGATGACCGGCAGCCGGCGGCGGCGCTGGAGGGCATCTTCCAGCACCTGCGCCAGGACCCGGCACTGCGCGGCACGGACAACGGACGGCTGCTGCTGCGGCTGCTGGCCATGCATCTCCCCGCCACCGGCGTCTGGGACCTCGCGCTGTCCTCGGTGCCGGTGCACCAGCGGGCGACGACGGCGGCCGCGGCCCGCGCCTGCGCCTGCGCCTGGGAGGAGCTGGCCGTGGCGCTGACCGGCACGGCCGGCGGAGAACCCGGGCCCGGGGACGGCTCCGCACCGCGGTCGTGAGGTCCCTGCGCCCATGCCCCTGCTGGCCATCAGCGACCTGCACGTGTCACATGCCGCCAACCGCCGCGTTCTCGACGGACTGCTGCCCGTCACCGCAGCGGACTGGCTGATCGTCGCGGGCGATGTGGGGGAGCGGGCGAACGACGTGCTGGCGGCGCTGGCACTGCTCGCCGGGCGCTTCGCGCGGGTGCTGTGGGCGCCCGGCAACCACGAGCTGTGGACCACCCCTTCCGACCCGGTGCGGCTGCGCGGCGAGGCCAGATACCGGTACCTGGTGCAGGGCTGCCGCGAGCTCGGCGTCGTCACCCCCGAGGACCCGTATCCGGTGTGGCACGGCAGCGGCCGGCCCGTCGTGGTGGCGCCGCTGTTTCTGCTCTACGACTACTCGTTCGCGGCCGCCACCGCCCACGGCAGGCGCGCCGCGCTGGCCCGGGCCTACCACCGCAGCATCGTGTGCAACGATGAGTTCCTGCTGCACCCCGACCCCTACCCCAGCCGCGAGTCCTGGTGCGCGGAGCGCGTCTTGCGCACCGAGCGGCGGCTGCGGGCGATCGACCCGGAGCTGCCCACCGTCCTGGTCAACCACTTCCCGCTGTTGCAGGCGCCCACCGGGCGGCTGCGGCATCCGGAGTTCGCCCAGTGGTGCGGGACGCGGCGCACCGCGAACTGGCATGTGCGCTTCCGGGCGGTGGCGATGGTTTACGGGCATCTGCACATTCCGCGGACGAGTCAATACGACGGCGTGCCCTTCAGTGAGGTCTCCCTCGGATATCCCCGCGAATGGCAGCGCGCCGGACACCCCGGCGGGGCGGCCCGCATCATCCTTCCCTGATCCCCCTCCTTTCCCGCCGACTCTGGGAGGAGTTGCTGCCACACAGCTTCTTGCGGGCGCCGAATGGCGCTTGCCGCCCCCGGCCCCTTGGACAGTGGAGGTGTGATCCAGGAGGTGAAATGACGCACTTCCATGGTGCGAAGGAGTGGGACCGGCTGGAGCGTCGCGTCGAGAGGTGTGCCGGCGGCGAGCCGGCGATCGTGCTGCTCGAAGGCCCTCCGGGATGCGGCAAGACGGAGCTGCTGCTGGACCTCGCCCACCATGCCGCGGGCCGGGGAGCCGTGGTGTTGCACGCGGCCGGTTCAGCCGCGGACCAGGACACCCCACACGCATTGGTGCGCGGGCTGCTGAGCGAAATGCCCGCCGGAGAAGCCGGCGAGAACAGCTCCCGGCGGCTTCGTCCGGCACCGGAATTCACCCGCGCCATATGTTCGTTGGCAGCGGGCTCCTTCGTCATGCTGGGCGTTGACGACGTGCATTACGCCGACGGGCCCTCGCTCGGCTACCTCCTGCATCTCTGCCGTAGGCTGCGGCAGGCGGCGGTGCTGCTCGTATTCACCCTGACTCCAGGAGTCCCGGGGCCCGGCAGCCGGCCCGAGGTGATCACCGAACTGCTGCGGCACGAGGGCTTCACGCGTATCACGCTCGGCCGCCTCGGGGAGCGGGGCACGGCCGCGGTCGCCGCCCGGGAGCTGTCCGGCCGGCCCGCCGCCGCAACCACCCGGCGGCTGCTGCGCACCACCGGGGGTAACCCGCTGCTGCTGAAGGCGCTGCTGAGCGAAGAGCGGGCGCGGCCGGAGCCGGGCCGGGGGGCGGCGCCGCGCCGTCCGGAGCCCGCCCCGGGGGGCCCCTTCCACCAGGCCGTCGCCACCTGCCTGGCCCGCTGCGGCCCCGAGGCCGGCCAACTGGCCGCCGCCATGGCCGTACTCAGTGAGGACGCCACCGCCGAACAGGCGGCCACCGTCGCCGGCCTCGATCCGGCGGCCGCCGAGCGGGCCTTCGCCCTGCTCACCGCGAGCGGCCTCACGGACGGCCGTCGCCTGCGCCACCCGGCCGTCGCCACCGCGGCCCTGGACGGCACGGATACGGCGGGCATCGCCCGACTCCACCTGCGGGCCGCGCGCGTCCGCCACGACCACGGCGCCCGGCCCGGCGTGGTCGCCGACCACCTGCTGCCGGCCCGTACGACCGCGGCGCGCGCGGAGCCCGGCGGCTGGACGGTCGCCGTGCTGAACGAAGCCGCCAGGCAGGCCCTGCTGGACGACGACGGCGGGTATGCCATCAGCTGCCTGGACCTCGCCCGGGAGCTGTGCGGGACGACCGCGGACCGCGTCGCCGTCGAGCTCCGGCTGGCCGGCCTGGCGGGCCGTACCGACCCGGCCGCGGCCGAGCGCTATCTGAAGGGGCCGGTCGCGGCCCTCCGCGGCGGGCAGCTGGGCGGCCGGAGCGCCGCCGTCCTCGCCCGGCTGCTGCTCACCCATGGCGCGATCGTCCCGGCCACCGAGGCAGGCGGGTACGCCGAGCGGGAGCGGGAGCAGAGCGAGGCCGACGATCCGCCGCACGGACTGCTCGGCCTGCCCGCACCGGCCCGGCCGCCGGCCGCCGGCGGGCTCCCCGCCGCCCGCGTGATGTGGCCCGACGCGGCAACGGGCGCTGAGGAGCACGCCATCGAGCGGCTGCTGAAGGACACCCCGCTCACGCACAGCACCTTCGACATGATGCTGCAGGCCATTCGCGCCCTGATCCACGCCGACTGCGCGGACCGTGCCCTCGTGTGGTGCCAGAAGCTCAAGGCCGAGGCGGACCGCGGCGGCTCACCCGGCTGGTACGCGGCCGTCGGCCTGCAGCACGCCAAGGTGCTGTTACGCACCGGCGACCTCAGGTCGGCCGCGCACGAGGCGGCCGCCGCGGCCGAGGCGGTGGGCGCCCGCGCCGGGCTGCTGCAGTACGGGCTGGTGGCGGCCGAGGTCACGGCCCTCACCGCAATGGGCAGCCACGAGGCGGCCGCCCGCAGCCTGGAACTGCCCGCCCCCGACGAGCTGTACACCACCTCGTACGCGCTGGACTACCTGCGCTCCCGCGGACTGCACTACGCGGGCACCCGCCGGCCCCGGGCGGCGCTCGCGGAGTTCGCGGAGGCGGGCCGGCTGGCCCGCCGCTGGGGCCTGGACACTCCGCAGCAGCTGCCGTGGCGCACCGACGCGGCCGCCGTCCTGGCGGAGCTCGGCGAGCACCGGCGAGCCGAGCGGCTGGTCGAGGAACAGCTGGCGCTGCCGGACGGCCGTACCCCCCGGGTGCGGGGCGTCAGCCTGCGCGTACGGGCCATGCTCGCACCGCCCGGCGAACGGTCGCCGCTGCTGCAGAGCGCCATGACCGAGCTGCGTCGCTGCGGCGACCGGCTGGAACACGCGCGCGCTCTCGCCGACCTGGTGCAGGCGCTGCAGCTGACCGGCGAGGGCCAGCGGGCCGGCAGCGTCGCCCGGCGCGCCTGGCAGCTGGCGGCGGACTGCGGCGCACAGGCGCTGTGCGACCGCATCCTGCCCGAACGCCGTGCGGCCGCCGGCGACGGCTGGCCACGCGCATCCGGCTCCGGCCGGGCCGGACTGCTCACCCGCGCCGAGCGGCAGGTCGCCGCCCTGGCCGCGGTGGGACACAGCAACCGGGAGATCTCCGCCAAGCTGTACGTCACCATCGGCACCGTCGAGCAGCACCTGAGCCGGGCCTACCGGAAGCTGGGCGTCTCCGGCCGCGGCGAATTACCCGTGGATCTCCACCAGGGCGAAGCAGCCGAGGCGGATCAGCCGGAGGACTCCATCTCGCCCGGCGGCAGCAGCCCTTCGGCGTAGTCGAGCAGCTCCAGGCCCGCCTCGCTGAACAGATACCGCATCCCGCCCAGGCTGTTGGCCAGCTCCTGGGCGCAGCCCAGCACCGAGCGCAGCGCCTCGCCGAGCACCGGCTCCTTCGGCCCCGTGCCCAGCCGCAGCGCCGCCATCCGCAGCCGGGCCAGGTGCACATACACGTAGAGCATGTGCAGGCACTCCCCGGCGGTGCGCCAGTCCCGCTCCCAGGAGACGTAGACGACGGCATCCCGGCTCTCCGGCGAGTCGAAGTGGGCGACGAGGCGCTGCTCCTCGTTGAGGGCGAGCCGCAGCGCCTCGTGGTACAGCGACTCCTGCAGGGTGTACACGCTCGGCTGCGAGAACATGAAGGACGGCACCATGTGATGCAGGCCGAGGCCGGAGAGGAAGGCCGTGAACGGCAGCCCGGTGAAGGTGCAGGAGGCCGTCATCGTGCCCGTCGGCCCCGCCGGCAGCCGGGTCCCGGCCGGCTTGAGCAGCACGAGCGCCGTGAGATACCGGGCCACGACCGCCGCCGCCTCGGGCAGCAGCCCCGGCAGGGTGTCGGCGGCCGCGGTCAGCCGTGCGGTGGTCTTCGGGCCCGGCGTCACCGCCCGTACCTCCGTCAGGCCCACGGCTTTGAGCAGGTGAGGGGCGATGCCGGTGGCGTAGCGCAGGCGCAGCGGACCGGTGCCGACCGCCACCAGCGGATCGGCCGCGGTGCCCAGCACGGCATGCGGCGCGGCGGCGGCCTGGCCGAGCGGTTCCGCGCGGTTGAGCAGCCGGCACAGATACGGCGGCAGCGGGCGGTCGCCGCCCGCCCAGCCGGCGGTGGTGCCGGTGGCGGCCGTGTACAGCCGTGCGTAACGCGAGCGCACGGCGTCGGGGGTGCTGAGCCCCCAGGCGCTGTCGGGCCGGGCGGCATCGGGCGGCGTCGGCGCGCCGGTGGTCGTGGTCAACGGGCTCCTCCTGGGTGCGAAACGCTGACGGATGCGGTGGGCAGCCGGGACAGGGAGGCGTGGGCATACACCACCTGATAGCCGGGGAGCGTGAACAGCGACTCGCGCAGCACCGTGGCGGGTTCCGGCATCAGCTCGCCCACGGGCGCCGAGCCGTAGATCAGGGCCCGCTCCACGGTGAAGAAGTGCAGGTTCACGGCATCGACGCGGCGCTGGTAGACCCACCAGGCGCGGCGTTCGCGCTCGGTGCCGCGGCGGCTCAAGTACGCGTCGGTGGCCCGCTCCTCGAGGTATTGCGCGAACCGCTCGGAGGCGATCTGGCCGAGCGTGGAGCGCACCGGCCGGGCCCGCTCGTACAGGCAGTGCCCGACCTCGTGCGCCACGCCGGCCAGCGCCTCGATCGTCGGGGCGTCCTGGCCGTGCAGCACGAGTTGGCCGTCGTCGCCCGGCTCGCTGCGGAACGGCGTGCCCTCCTCGTCGAGCGACGACGCCTCCAGGATGCCGCGGATCTGCCGGGCCCTGGCGCGCAGCAATGGCAGCCGCGGCAGCAGCTCGGCGGCGGGGGCGTGCGTCGGGTGCCCCAGTACCGCGCGGTCGGCGAGGAAGGGCAGCGGCAGCTCCATCAGCTTCACCAGGTCGCGGGCCGTGAGCGGCAGCAGATCCGCGTACTGCCGCAAGGCCAGGACCTGGCGCAGCCGCCGGTGTGCGGCGTCCGACAGGCGGCGAAGCCAGCCGAGTTCGCGCAGCCGGGCGAGCTTCATCCGCCGGGTGGCGAGCAGCGGTTCGAGCAGCGGGCCGCGGCCGAGCACCGCCTGCCGGTGCAGGGCGCGGCGGTGCTCGGCGTAGACCTGCAGCGCCGGAACGCAGGCGCGGATCAGGCCTACCCGGGCCGAGGTGGCGGCGTCGAAGGTGTGGCTCACCCGCGCGGGGCCGGCCCCTCGTCGTCCATGGAGTTCATCTCGTCGCGGATGTCCTTGGCGAGCTCTTCCAGGTCGGTGGGGGTGGTCATGGACTGATAGCGCGGTCCCGCCGATGTCTCGTCCGACGCTTGCTCGCTGTCCGGTTCCGGGACCTGGGACACGGCGGACGGGTCGTCGTTCTCGTGCCAGGACGACTGGCTGTGACTTGAGGCGGACATGGCTCCTCCTGTCGGTGTACGGGGGGTACAGAGCCATCTTCCGGCGACGGTTAAAGCGAGGGTTGTGTGCGCCTTTCGCCTGCCTTGAGCGGATCCGGCCGGGGCGTGACGGTCCGCCAGACGCCGGGACGGACCTCGCGCCACCCTTCCTGCGCCCGGCCGTCCTGGAGGCGGGACAGCCAGCGGCGGGCGTACGCCTCGAGGTGCCGGTCGCCCAGCGTCCCGGCCAGGTCCAGGCACTGCTGGAAGTGCGGGCGGCAGGCCGCGGGCCCGTCGGCATCGAGGGCGAGCAGTGCGAGCACGCGGCGGGCCTCGTAGCAGCCGCGGGCGTCCTCCGGCGAGGCACCGAGGACGGATGTGGCCAGGCGGCTCGCTTCGTCGTACGCGCCGGCCCCGGCCCGGATGTCGGCGAGTCCGGCCAGCGCCCGGCCGCTCTCGGCGCCGCCGGCCTCCAGGGCGCGCCGGTACAAGTCGTCGGCCACCGCCGGGCGGTGGCGCTGCCAGGCCAGGTCGCCGAGCGAGCGCAGCATCCGCACGCGGGCCGCCGTGTTCCGCGACCGCTCCGCGGCCTCCAGGGCGAGGGTGTGCGTGCGCTGCCAGGCGTCCCAGGAGGCGCGGGCCTCGAAGAAGGCGGTGAGCGCGTCCGCCAGCCGTACCACCTGTGACCACAGGCCTGCGCTGTGCGCCTGCTCGGCGAGGTCGACGAGGGTGCCCTCGCGGCGGGCGAACCAGTCCAGCGGATGCGTGCCGTCCATGCGGGCGGCCCGCTGCGCGGTCGCGGCGTGGTCGGCCGCCGCGGCGCACAGCCGGGCCACGGCCGCCCGCTCCCACGCCGTCGGCTCCTCCTGTGCGCGCCGCTCGGCGGCGCACAGCCGGATCGGCTCCGGCAGCTGGAAGCCGCGGCCGCCCGGCTGCGGACCGAGCAGACCCGCCGCCACCAGCGAGCGCAAGGTGCGTTCGGCCCCTTCGGGGCGGGTGCCGAGCGCACAGGCCGCGGCGGCGTGGGAGATGGCTCCGGGCGGGAGCAGGCTGAGCAACCGGGCGGCCTGGCGCGCCGGTTCGGGCGCCGCGTCGTACACCGCGCACACGGCGGCGCAGTACTCCTCGTCGCCGCCGCGGAGTTCGGCGAGGCGGGTCTCCGGTGCCTGCAGCCGATCGGCCAGGTCGGCCGCGGACCAGTGCCGCTGGGCGGCCAGCCGGGCTCCTGCCGCGCGCAGCAGGCCGGGCCAGCCGCCGCAGAGGGCGGCCAGCTCCGCCCAGCCGTCCCGCGGCTCGGGAGCGTCGAGTTCCTCGATCTCGGCGAGGGCGTCCGGCTCGGCGGGGGCGGGCCGCCGCGTGGGTTCGGGAGCGTCCTCATCGAGCGGGCGGCCCGCGGCGGCGGCGAGCAGCAGCCGCGCGTCGGACCCGCTCAGCGCGTCCAGCGGGAAGACGTGTCCGCCCAGGCCCGGCAGGGCCGCCCGGCAGGTGATCAGGCCGACGCAGCCGCCGGGCAGCGGCAGCAGCGGACGCAGATGCGCGGCCTCGGGCGCGTCATCGAAGATCATCAGCAGTCGGCGGCTCTCGGTCAGCTGCCGGAAGATGTCCCGCAGCTCCGCCACCGGCACCGGCAGCGGCTGCGGCGCACCGAGCGCGGTCAGCAGCCGGGCCATGACCTGCGTGGAGTTGAGCGGCCGGCCGTCGGCGGCGCGCAGCGAGATCAGCACCCTGCCGTCCGGGAAGGTCTCGCGCGCCCGGTGGGCGGCGGCCACGGCGAGCGCGGTCTTGCCGGCGCCGGCCGGGCCGGTCAGCTGGGCGAGGCTGCCGCCGGGGAGGTCGTGCATCCAGCCCGCGATCCGGTCGAGTTCTCCCGTTCTGCCGGTGAACAGCGGGTCGAAGGCGGGCAGTTCCACCGCCGTCCGGGCCCGGCCGGCCGGCGGCGCGGCGACCGCGACCGACTGCCGTCCGGCGCCATTGTCCTGCCGCGTCGCGCGTCCGGCCGCCGGCCGCAGCAGCCCCGGATCGCCCGTCAGAATGCGGCTGTGCAGCTGCTGCAGCCGCCGCCCCGGCTCGATCGCCAGCTCGTCCACGAGGGTGCGGCGCAGTCTGCTGAAGGTCTGGAGAGCGTCGGCCTGCCGGCCGGCCCGGTACAGGGCGACCATCAGGTGGGCGTGGAACTCCTCGTGCATCGGCAGCTCCGCGCACAGTGACTGCAGCTCGCCCAGCAGCTCCTGGTGGTGGCCGAGCTGCAGCTCGGCCCGTATCCGCTGCTCCAGGGCGGCGATACGGACCTCGCTCAGCCGCACCGACATGCTGTGCAGCAGGCTGCCGTGCGGGGTGTCGGACAGCAGCGGACCGCGCCACAGGTCGAGCGCCCGGCGCTGCAGGTCGGCGGCGCGGGCGTGCTCGCCCTGCTCCAGGGCCTCCCGCCCCGTGTGGTGCAGCTCCTCGAATACGGACAGGTCCAGCTCGCGGGGGTCGACGCGCAGCACATACCCGGGGGACCGGGTCAGCAGCGCCTCGCGGCCCAGGTCGGGCACGACCTCCGGGAGCATCTTCCGCAGCTGCGAGACGTAGACCTGCAGCGTGGTCATGGCGGTCCTGGGGGGCCCGTCGCCCCACAGCTCATCGATCAGGCCGTCGACCGAGACCACTTCGTTGGAGCGGATCAGCAGGGTCGCGAGCACCACTCTGACCTTGGACGCGCGCGGAGTCACGCTTCGCGTGTCCGCGGCCGTCCTCACATCCAGTGGTCCCAGCACCCTGAATCGCATACCGCTCCTCGTCGGTCGCGCCGCGGTGCAGGAACCTTTGCTCCCCCCGCGGAGCACCGCACACAGTAGGACCCCGGCCACCCCGATTTCGGACAGCGTGGCCCCGTAATTCCGCCGGCTCACCGGGAGAGCGGCAAGGACCGGGTGCCGCAAGGTTCTCTTTAGCTGACCTGCGGACACTGCGTGGGCCGTACCGAGTTCGCTGTGAGGGAGCTACCTTGACATCGACGCCGCTGACGTTCACGGAAGTCCTCGTCGAACGGGCCGGAGCCCTGCAAGAGGCCGAGGCCCATGTGTTCCTGCCCGAAGACGCGGACGCCATGGCGCAGACGCTCAGCTATGCCGGACTGGACGCCGCCGCCCGGACGATTGCCGTACGGCTGCGAGAGCGTCGCGCCCAGGGGCAGCCGGTGCTGCTGTTGTACCCGTCAGGGCAGGAGTTCCTCAAGGCCTTCGCCGGCTGCCTGTACGCGGGGGCGATCGCCGTACCCGCGCCGCTGCCGAGGGACCGCAAGGAGCGCATGCGCCGGGTCACCGGCATCATCCGCGACACCGGCGCCGGGCTGGTGCTCACCGACGCGGCGAACGCGCCGGAGGTCTCCCTGTGGCTGGCGATGACCGGCCGCGGCGACGCCGTGTGCATGGCGACGGACACCGAGGAAGCAGTGGACCCCGGCCAGTGGCGCATGCCCCGGATCACGCCGGACGACATCGCGCTGCTGCAGTACACCTCGGGCTCGACCTCCGAGCCGCGCGGCGTGATGGTCTCCCACCGCAGCCTGCTGGCCAATCAGGCCGCCTTCAGCCGAGTGGTGCGATCAAGCCCCGAGGACGGGTTCCTGAGCTGGCTGCCGCACTACCACGACCTGGGGCTGATCGCCCAGCTGCTGCACCCGCTGTGGCTCGGCGCCCGGGCCGTGCAGATGCCCGCCCGTTCTTTCATCAAGCGGCCGGTGCGCTGGCTGAGCGCCATCGACGCGTACGACACCACCATCAGCTGCGGCCCCAACTTCGCCTACGACCTGTGTGTGCGCAGGGTCACCGACGAGCAGCTGGAAAGCCTCGACCTGTCGCGCTGGCGGGTGGCCCTCAACGGCGCCGAGCCGATCCGCCCGGAGACGCTGGACGCCTTCGCGAGCCGGTTCGCCGCGGCCGGCCTGCGCGCCGAGGCCGTCTTCCCCGCGTACGGGCTGGCCGAGGCGACCCTGTGCGTATCCGGGGGCGAGCCCGGTCGCGGACATCACCGGCGCACCGTCGACGCGGACGGCCTGGAACGGGGCGAACTGCGGGAGCCGCGTCCCGATGCGCCGACCCGCGAGCTGGTCGGCAGCGGCACCGCGGACGAGTACGAAGTGCGCATCGTGGACGCCTCCCGGCGCGAGCTGCCGCCCGGCGGTGTCGGCGAGATCTGGCTGCGTGGCGACAGCGTCGCCCGCGGCTACTGGCGCCGCCCGGACGAAAGCGCCCGCACCTTCACCGCGAGCCTGGCCGGCAGCGACGAACGCTACCTGCGCACCGGCGACCTCGGCGCACTCGTCGACGGGCAGCTGTACGTCACCGGCCGGCTCAAAGAGGTCATCATCCTCAACGGCCGCAACCTCTACCCGCAGGACATCGAGTGGGCGGTGCGTGAAGTCTCCACCGCGCTCGGCTCGGTGCACGGTGCCGTCTTCACGGTGCAGGCCGAGCGCGAACAGCTCGTGGTGGTCCACGAGGTGCGGGTCCAGCAGGCCGACTGGGAGCGGCTGCGCTCGCTCGCCCGCCGGGTGCAGGCCCTCATCGGCCGCGAGTTCGAGGTGCCGGCGGGCAACGTGGTGTTCGTCCGGCCGGGCAACCTGCGCCGTACCACCAGCGGGAAGCTGCAGCGGACCCTGACCCGCAAGCTGTTCCTGAGCGGCGAACTCCCCAGCCTGTACGAGGTGCTCGACCCCGCCGTGCGCAGGCTGATCCGGCCGCAGCAGACCGGACTCGGCGACGAGCTGCTCCGGCAGGGCCCGCCGTCCGGCCGGGGCGCCCTGCGGTGACCGCTCCGGCCGTATCCCCGCCCGCCCAGATGCGGATCGACCGCATCGAGCGGACGCTCGGGGATCCTGCCGAGACCGCCAACCCCGCGGGCCACGCCCGGCTGCTGGCCGCCGACCGGGCCGGCGTCGTCTGCGCCGAGGCCGAGGCGGTGCTGGACGACTTCAGGATGAACGAGGAGTTCGTGCCGCGCGGGCTCGGCGGCCGGTTCGACTCGCCGGAGACGCTGTTACGTGTGGTGCGCGCGGTGTTCCGCCGCGATGTCGGGCTCGGCATGGGCTACGGCATGACCACCTTCATGGCGGCCTCCGACGTGTGGATGCGCGGCAGCGCCGCGCAGCAGCGCTGGCTGGCCGACCGCCTGCTGGGCGGCGCGAAGGCCGCCATCGCCCAGCACGAGACGGCGCACACCAACGACTTCGTCCGGAGCCAGGTGCGCGCGGACCGGGCGGGCGGCCGTCTCACGGTCACCGGTGCCAAACCCGTCATCAACAACCTGGACCGGGCCGAGGCGCTGGTGCTCTTCTGCCGTACCGCCGAGGACCGCGGCAGCGGCAACTACTCCGCGCTGCTGCTGGATCCGCGGCAGCTGCCCCGGGAGCGGTACCGGATCACCCGCCGGCCGTCCGGCGACTCGGTCGGGCTGCGCGGCTACTTCAGCACCGGCGCCCGCTTCACCGGCTGCCCGATCCCCGACGACGCCCTGCTCGGCCCGGCCGGCAGCGGCATCGTCACCTCGCAGCTGTCCTTCCAGATGAGCCGTACCCTGATGGCCTCCCTGGTGGTGGCGGGCGTCGACACGTCGCTGCGCACCGCCGTACGGGTCGACCGCGAGCTGCGGCCCGGGCTGAACGCGGGCGACGCCGCCCGGCCGGACAACTCCGCGGGCACGCTGACCGGAGCCTTCGTCAATCTGCTGCTGTACGACTGCCTCGCCGTGATCGCCACCCGGTCGCTGCAGCTGCGGCCGGCCGAGGCCAGCATCTACTCGGCGGCGATCAAGTCGCTGCTGCCGAAGGTCCTGCGCGACACCATGTACGACCTGGCCACCGTGCTCGGATCCCAGCTCTACACCCGCGAGGGCACCGTCGGGGTATTCCAGAAGCACCTCAGGGACGTGCCCATCATCAGCCTCGGCCACGCCGGCACCGCCGCCTGCCAGGCCACCATCATTCCGCAGCTCGGCCCGCTGGCCCGGCGGTCGTGGTTCGTCGAGGACCCGGCCCCCGCGGCGCTGTTCCAGCCGGGCGGCGGGAAGCTGCCCGCCTTCTCGTACGACGCGCTGGCCCTGGCCGGCCACCGGGACAGCCTCAGCGCCTCACTGCTCGCCGTCGCCGACTCGATGCCGGGCGGCGGCCTGGTGGAACAGACCTTGCGCACCCTGGCGCAGCTGCTCGTCGCCGAACTGAGCGATCTGCGCCACCGGGTGCTCGACCTGGAGCCCGTCGGCACCGAAAGGGCCGCGAACCCCGCCTGGTTCGCGCTGGTCGACCGCTACATCCTGGTCCTCGCCGGGGCCGCCGTCCTGGGGGTCTGGTGGCACAGCGACCCGGTAGTCGACCCGTTCCTCGCCGACCCCGCGTGGGCGGCGGCCGCCCTGCATCGCATCACCGGCCGGCTCGGCTTCCGGGACGTGGAACTGCCCCCGCAGTGCGCCGCTCGCGTCCACCAGGAGGTGCTGGCCCGCTTCGGCGGCGGCTACGGCTTCGACCTCTACAACACCCCGCTGCCTTACTGACAAAGCCTCTGAAGGAGCAGTCACCATGAGTGATCTGGCGGTCGTGGGCCTGGACTGTGCGTTCGCGGGCGCGGACGGACCCGACGCCTACTGGGATCTGCTGATGCGCGGCGCCGACGCCATCGGACCACTGCCCGCACATCGCCGGCACGGCCCGGAGTTCGACGGACTCGTGCAGGGCGCCTTCCTGGAGCACGCCGACGTATTCGACCACGCCTTCTTCTCCGTCTCCCCGCGGGAGGCGGGCGCCATGGACCCGCAGCACCGGCTGCTGCTGCACAGCGCCTGGCGCGCCCTGGAGGACTCGGGCCGCGCGCCGGGCGGCTACGCGGGCAGCGACACCGGCGTCTTCGTGGGCACCATGAGCAGCGAATGGGCGCAGCTGCACCTGGGCGACTACGACCGCATCACCCCGCAGCTGGGCTCCGGCAGCGCCGGTGGCATGGCGGCCAACCGGATCTCCTACCACCTGGACCTCAAGGGCCCGAGCCTCGCCGTCGACTCCGCCTGCTCCTCCTCCCTGGTGGCCGTGCACCTGGCGGGGAACGCACTGCTGTCCGGCGAGTGCGGCACCGCGCTGGCCGCGGGCGTGAACCTGGTCCTCACGCCGGCGCTCGGCCTGGTCTACCAGCAGATGGGGCTGGCCTCGCCCAGCGGCCGCTGCAAGCCGTTCAGCGCGGACGCGGACGGGATCGTACGCAGCGACGGCGTCGGAGTGGTCGTCCTGCGCAGGCTCGAGGACGCGCTCGCCGACGGGCAGCGCGTCTACGCCGTCATCAAGGGGACCGCCGTCAACCAGGACGGCCGCAGCAACGGCGTCACCGCACCCAGCCGTTGGTCGCAGAAGGAGGTGCTGGCCGCCGCCTACCGCCGCGCCGGAGTCGGCCCGGAGCAGATCCGGTTCATCGAGGCGCACGGCACCGGCACCGTCCTCGGCGACACCATTGAATGCGCCGCGCTGGGGGAGGTGCACGCCGTGCGCCGGGACCAGCCGTGTGCGATCGGCTCGGTCAAGGGCAACCTGGGGCATACGGAGGGCGCCGCCGGCATCGCCGGGCTGATCAAGGTGGCCCTGGCGCTGCACCACCGGATCGTGCCCGCGAGCCGCTTCGCCACCCGGGAGAACCCCCGGCTGCGGCTGGGGGAGCGGGGCTTGCGGCTGCTGAAGGCGCCCGTCCGGCTGCCGGCCGCGGGCACCCTGGGCGCGGTCTCCAGCTTCGGCATGGGCGGCACCAACGCGCACGCCGTCCTCGCCACCGCCCCGCGCATCCGGCGCGCCCCTGCCCGCCGCACTCCGGCCGCCGGGGGCGTGTTCACCCTCTCCGCCGACACGCCGCAGGCGCTGCGCCGCAATCTCGCCGCCCAGGCCGAAGCCGTCGCGCGCCGCCCGCGCGGGGACGCGGCGAGCCTGTGCTGGAGCAGCAATCGGGTCAAGACTGGGCTGCCGTACCGGGCGGCCTTCCCGGTCGGCGACACCGGTGAACTGGTGGCGGCGCTGCGCGCGGCCGCCGAAGGCGAGCCGATGGAAGGCGCCGCGCGCGCCGCCGTCGGCAGGGCCTGGCGCGAGCCGGTCGTCGCCTTCCTCTTCACCGGCGACGACGCCCCGGAGCCGGGCCTGCTCACCGGACTGTACGAGGCGTCGCCTGCCTACCGCCGGTACCTGGACGCCGCCGACGCCGCGCAGGCCCGGCACAGCGGCAGCCCGCTGGGTACGGATCCGGCCGCCGCCGGGCGCACGCTTCCCGCGGTGTTCGCGGTCCAGTACGCCCTGTACCGGACCCTCGGCGAGCTGGGCGTGCACCCGCAGGCAGTCCTCGGCCACGGCGCGGGCGAGTACGCGGCCGCCGTCGCGGCGGGCGTGCTCGGCCTCGAGGACGCGGCCCGGCTGGTGGTCGCGCGCGACGGGTGCACCGACGCCGGCTTCGCCCGTATCGCCGGCGAACTGACCTATGAACGGCCGGAGGTGCCCTACGTCTCCTCGTGCTCCGGCCGGGTGCTCGCGAACGAACCGGTGGCCGCCGGGTACTTCATCGCCCAGGCCACCGAGCCGGTCCGGTGGGCGGACGCCTGCGCCGCGCTGACCCGGGACCTGGAGCCGACCGCGCTCGTCGAAGTCGGCCCCCGTCCTTCGCTGCCCGCGGGGGCCCGTACCGAAGACGCCCGCGACATCCCCCTCGTCCACCCCGCATCCGGTCGCGGCGGTGCGGTCCGCGAGCTCGCGGAGGCGCTGGCCGAGCTCTACCGCTCCGGCGTCGAGCCGCGGTGGGACGGTCTCTACTCCGGCGAGCAGCGCCGGCCCGAACGGCTGGAGCCGTATGCCTTCGCCACCGAGCACCGTTTCTGGCGGCAGCCGGCCCGGCGGGAGCAGCCGGCGACCGGGCAACCACCCGCGGACGCGGCCATGACGCAGCCACCGTCGGCGGACCCGGCCCCGGCCGCCGGGGACCAGGGCGACAGCGATCCGGTGTTCCAGGCGATCGTCCAGGCGGTGGCCGAAGTCGGCGGTCACGACGGCGGACTCGTCGGCCGGGCGACCCGCTTCCATGACGACCTCGGCTTCGACTCGGTGATGATCATGCAGCTCAAGGACCGCATCGAGAGCCGGCTGCCGCAGGCCGGCCAGATCACCGTGCAGCAGTTGCTGCCCGAGCTGCACACGGTCGGGACTCTTGCGGCGTTCCTCAGCGAGTGGATCAGCATTGGAGCGGCGACATGACCGATATCCCCATGCCCTCCCTCTATATCGGCGGTACCGGCGTCGCATTGCCCGGGGCGCCGGTCGGCAATGACGCGCTCAGCAAGGCCTTCGGGATCAGCGAGGAGTGGATCGACCTGTTCGTCGGCACCCAGACCCGCCACTTCGCCTGGGATCTGGCCACCGGCGACATCACCCACACCCTGGCCGATCTGTGCGCCGAGGCCGCGGGCAACGCGCTCGCCGCGGCCGGACTCGAGGCGCAGGACCTGGACTTCCTGCTGCTGACGACCGCGACCCCGGACCTGCTGCTGCCCGCCACCGTCAACGAGGTCGCCGACCGGCTGGGCATCGACCACGTGCCCACGTACCAGATCCAGGCCGGCTGCTCGGGCGCGGTGCAGGCCTTCGACGTCAGCCGGGCGCTGCTGGCGGGCGGCCAGCGCGCGGGTTTGATTCTCTCCGGGGACCTGACGGCGCGATTCATGGACACCCACCGCCGCGCGGCCACCATGCCGACCGAGGAGCTCGTCAACTATGTGCTGTTCGGCGACGGGGCCGGCGCGGCCGTGGTGAGCGCCGAGCCGATCGGCGACGGGGTGGAGCTGTGCGGACTGATCCACTGCTTCATCGGGCTCGGCCGCCCGCCGGGGCAGATCCTCGACTGGGACGGCTCGGTCCGGCGCAGCCCCGGGCGGCAGATGCTCCGCGAGGACTACAAGGCGATCGAGGACCATGTGCCGGCGATGGCCGCCGAAGTGCTGTGGGAGCTGCTCGACATCACCGGCTGGAAGCGTGACGACGTCCAGTTCCTGCTCCCGCCCCAGCTGTCCGGACGGATGACCGAGCGGATCACCGCGCAGCTGGGGGTGCCGGAACTGCGCGAGGTGTCCTGCATCGCCGACACCGGGAACACCGGCAACGCCCTGCCGCTGATGCAGATCGACCAGCTGGTGCCGGCCCTCGCCCATGGTGAGCGCGCTGTGACCGTGGCCATCGAATCGAGCAAGTGGATCAAGGGCGGCATGGCCCTGGAGAAGACGGCCGCGCCGGGCCGGGCGGCCGGCGCCGGAGAACGGGGGCGTGAGTCATGACCGCATCGCCGGCCGGATCGCCGGTCGAGCAGCTGCGCCGGCTGCGGAGCGCCGGCCGGCTGGCCGCCGACTGGCCCCGGGTCCGTACCCTGCTGGCCGAGCTCGCCGACACCGGAGACCGTGAGGGGCCCGGCGTCCTCGCCGACTGGCTCGCCTGCGGCCGCATCCTCGCCGGCCTCGATACGGACCAGGTGCTCGCCCGCCATCCCGCCGCCGACCCCGTAACCGTCGCGATCACCGGTCACGCCACCCTGGCCGAACTCACCGACCCGCTCGTCGCCGAACTCGCCCGGCACGGGATGCCCGCCCGGATCGTCACCGGCGACCACGGCGCCTGGCAGCGCGACCTGACCGACGCCGACGGCCATTTCGCCCTGGCCGAGCCGGACATGACGCTGTGCGTCCTCGACGCGGGTGCCGTATTCGGCGAGGTGGGCGTGCCGTGGAGTGCGACGGACGCGGCGGACGCCTGCGAGCGGCTGGCCGGCCGCCTCCAGGCGGTCTGCGCCGCCACCGCCAAACGCGGCGGCATCCTCGTACTCAACACGCTGCCGCTGCTGCGCACCCACACCCATCAGCTGGTGGACGAGCGGCAGCGGTCGGAACTGGCCGCGATGTGGCGGGAGTTCAACGCCCGGCTGCTTCGGCTGTCCGTGCGCCACCCGCACGTCGTCGTCATCGACCTGGATCCGCTGATCGCGGACGCCGGACCGGCGACCGACCCGCGGCTGGCGCAGTACACGCGGGCCCCGTTCACCGTGGAAGTGCTCGCCGGCTACGCCCGCGAGGCCGGCCACATCCTGCGCTCGCGCCGCGGACTGACCCGTAAATGCCTGGTCCTCGACCTCGACGGCACGCTGTGGGCAGGGGTGCTCGGCGACGACGGCCCCGAAGGGGTCGACGCCGACCCGGCGGGCCTGCGCGGGGCGCCGCACGACGCCCTGCAGAAGGTGGTCAAACAACTCGCGGCCCAGGGCGTGCTGCTCGCCGTCAGCAGCAAGAACGACGTGGGCCCGGTCCTCGAGGCGCTGCGCGGGCGCCGGGACATGACGCTCGGTGAGGCCGACTTCGTGCGCGTACACGCCGACTGGCAGCCCAAGGACAACCATCTGACCGGCCTGGCGGAGGACCTCGGCATCGCCACCGACAGCCTCGTCTTCGCCGACGACTCCGCCGCCGAACGCGCCCTGATCCGCGGCCGCCTCCCGGACGTCGCCGTCGTCCCCCTGAACGGCGAGCCGGCCCTGCACGTGCCGCGGCTGCTGCGCGACGGATGGTTCACGGTGCCGCGGCTGACCGCCGAGGACGCCGGGCGGAGCGGCGACTACCGCGGCACGGCCGCCCGCGGCGAGCTGCGCCGCCGGGTCGGATCGCACGAGGAGTATCTGCGCGACCTGCGGATTCAGGTACGGGTGGCGCCGCCGGAGCCGCGCGAGTACGCCCGGATCGCCCAGCTGTCGCTGCGCAGCAATCAGTTCAACCTGACCGGCGAGCGGCTGAGCGAGGCCCGCGTCGCCGGGCTGGTCGCGGATCCGTCGGCGTGGCTGCTCGCCGTACACGTCGAGGACCGCTTCGGCGACAGCGGCCTGACCGGCGCGGTCCTGGCCCGCCACGCCCCGGACGGACTGCGTCTGGAGATGCTGCTGCTCAGCTGCCGGGTCCTGGCCCGCGGCATCGAACAGGGTGTCGTCGCCGGGCTGCTGGCCGCCGCGGCCGCGCGCGGGCTGCCCGCCGTGCACGCCCGTTACCGGGCCACGCCGAAGAACGGCAGGGCCCGGGCGCTGTATCCGGGGCTCGGGTTCACGGTGCGGGCGCGGTCCGGCGGCGAGGAGTTGTTCACGCGCGACCTGTCCGCGCCGCCCGCGGTGCCCGCCCACCTCACGCTCGATCTGCGGCTGGACGACATCCATGGCGCCGCGGGCGCCCACTCCGGGGAGGCCGAGGTTGAGTTATCTCGGCAGTGAGCCGGATCTCGGCGACATCGTCGGCCTGTTCCGGGACGACCTGGGCGTCGAGCTGACCGCGCGCGAGGCGGACGTCGAGCTGGATGACCTGCCGGGCTGGGACTCCATGAACCTGCTGCGGCTGATCATGCTCGTGGAGCAGGGCACCGGACGGCGGCTGCCGCTGCCCGACGTGCTTCAGGCGCGCACGGTCCGGCAGCTTCATCACCTGATCGCCCACGACGAGGCGAAGGGCGGCATGAGGTGACCGCGGCACCGCCCTCGTCGCCCGCGGGAACCGGGGTGCCACTGGGCGAGCCGATCGCGGTCACCGTCACCGGCGCCGACTGGACCCCGTTCCGCACCGATCTGCGCCGGCACGGCAGCGCGCTGGTCCACGGCCGGCTGACCGACTGGCGGGCCGACGGCGACAGTGCGGCGGTACGGTCCGTCCTCGGCCGCGACTGGCCCCGCTACCGGCAGATCGCGCACGCCGAGATCCGCGAGCGCTACGCCGCCTCCCGGATGCTGCTGAAGCACACCGCCGCGGCCGCCCTGCGGGCCGACGCCGCCGACCTGGAGCTGGCCTACGGGCCCACCGGGCGCCCGTCGCTGCGCGGCTGCGACCAGATCGACATCAGCCTCAGCCACACCGACGACCTGCTCCTGGTCGGCCTGACCACCCGCGGCCTGATCGGCGTCGACGCCGAGCTCGCCGGGCGGCAGCTGTACCGCAACAACCTGGACAAGCACATCTGCACCCCGCAGGAGCGCCGCGACCTGGAGCGGCTGCCGCCCGAGGAGCGCAACCCCTCGCTCCTGCGGCTGTGGACGCTGAAGGAGGCGTACAGCAAGGCCATCGGCCAGGGGCTGCAGTTCCGCTTCACGGAGTTCGGCTTCGGCCCGGACGGCAGGCCGGTGCGGGTCAACCGGCCGGACGGCACGCCGGGGGCGGGCGCCGAATGGTTCTTCCGGACCTACGCGCGCGACGTCGCCGGTGTCGCGTTCATCATGAGCGCCGCCGTGCACGACGCGGGTCTCGGCCGCACGCTGGACACTGAGATCACCACGATGCTGGAGGCCGACACCACCGCCGCGATCAACGAGGCGCTGGCCCGGGGCGGCTGAGCGCCGTACCGGCTCAGAAGTCCTCGACCACCATGGTGACCGCCTCGACGACGGCCCGGCCGGCCTGGGTGAGGGTGAGGGTGACCGGCGCCTGCCTGCGGCCTTCGGCGTCCCGTCCGCGCAGCCCCACCACGGCCGCGCAGCGCATCGCGAGATCCGGTTCCGCGTAGCCGCGGAAGTGGACCTTCAGGGCGGCGAGGGTGCAGCGCTCCGTGGCGAATCCGTAGCCGCGGCCGACCGCGAGCAGGGAGGTCTGCCGCAGCGTCTCCAGCTGCGCGAGGGCGGACAGCTGGCCCTGTGCCGCCTCGTCCGGCAGCGGCCAGTCGGCGGGCAGCCACACCCCCGCCGACAGCCGGCCGTTGGCCAGCGGCGCGGGCCCGTGCACCAGGACGTTCCCGGCGAAGTCGCGGCCCACCTCGGCCGGGTCCACCGGCTGCCCGGGCAGCGGGTCGGGCTCCGCCAGCAGCGCCCGCCCGCGGCTGTGCAGCCGGTGGTTGCGATGCGTCATCGGCGGCAGGAACACCACATTCGCGGTCCCGGTGCCGCACGGCATGTCGTCCAACTGCAGGGCGATGCGGAGCTCCAGGGCGCGCGGCACGCCGTCGATGACCTTGTCGGGCCGTACCCGCAGGACGGCGCTCAGCTCGCCCGGGGCGGCGCCGGTACGCCACGTGCCCACGTCCCGGGCGGCGAGGGCGAAGCGATAGAAGACGCCGGTGCGGCGGGCGGGTATGCCGAAGTGGGTGCCGCCGATGAACTCGCCCGTCTCGCGCACCATTTCGGCGACCGCCTGCAGGTCGTGGAAGCGCCCTGGGCCGTCGCACAGCACCGGATGATCCGCGGGCAGCCGGCCGGTGAGGACGAACTCCTCCTCGCAGTCCGGGGAGTCGGCGAGCCCGAAGGGCTCCCAGGACCGCTGGCGGTGAACGAGACCGCGGCTCTCACTGCTCGGTGCTGGTGGTTCGGCCAGCGAGATATCGCCCCTGTCGGCCACGCGGCGCTGCCTTCCCGTAGATGTGCCGGTCATACGGCAGATGTGCCGCACCAACAGGATCGGACGGGAGGCGGGCGGGCTGCCAGCCGAAACCGGTGGCAGCATGCTGACCTGCAGCAAGTTGGCCGTCAGCGGCCGGGCGGCTCCTGTTCCAGGTCGAGCATCCCGGAGAGGGCGACGTTCACCCCGGCCTGGAAGCGGCTCGCGGAGTCCAGCTCTTCCATGATCTCCGAGATGTGGCGCCGACAGGTGCGCACCGACATGCCGAGGCGGCGGGCCACCATCTCGTCCTTGTGGCCCTGTGCCATCAGCCTGATGATCGCCCGCTTGAGGTCCTCCGTGATCGCGCCGGTGTCCTCGGCGAGCGGGTCGTAGCCGGTGCCCTGGGCCCACAGGTGGTCGTACAGCTTGCACAGGAAGGCGACCAGGGTGGGCTCACGGACGACGATGGCGCCGCTGTTGCGCCCGACGACGTTCTGCTCGGGCAGGAAGACGATCTCGCGGTCGTAGATGGCCATCCGGTCGATCAGCTGATCCGTGGTGCGCACCTCGGCCCCGGCCGCGGAGACCTCGCGGATGTACGCCGTGGTGGCCAGGTCGCTGCGGACGGTGTGCTGGTACAGATGCTGCACGCGCAGGCCGCGCTCGAGCCGTTCCAGGGTGCGGCTGCCCGCCGCGTCCAGCAGATCACTGGGGCGGGCCCCGCCGGGCTGGGCGGTCAGCACCTCCCGAGTGCTGCGCTTGCCGCACTCGTACAGCATGGACTGGACGACGCCCGCGTCGCTGATGACGTCGAAAGCCTCCATGCGATTGCGGCGGCGGCGGCTCTCGAAGTACATGGGCAGCAGCGCGAGCAGGTTGGTACGGGTCACGGTCACGGACCGCTGCAGCTGTCTGATCTCCTGCTCCGCGGGCCCGAGCAGGCCGGCGGCCGCGGCATCGGGACTGACGGGGGCGAGCACGTCCGCCTCGCCGGGCATGGGGTGCAGCAGGTGCAGAGCGAGCAGCCGCTCGCCGATGCGGACCGCCTCGGCCACCGATGTGCCCACGACGTCGGCGATCTGCTCCGGCACGTATCGGCCGGCCTGGACTGCTTCCCGATAGGCGGATATGTCTGTTTCATCCATATCGCCGGACATCGGGCCGGAAGGAAAGGTCTCCGGCATCCTGCCGCCACCCCTTTGCGATTAGAGCATTGTTGCCGTGCAACTTTACTTCGCCGGATAACGCTTGGGGGGCGTTTCCCGGACAGTGCACACTGTGTCCTGATGCAAGTCGAGCATCTACGTGGGGAGGGACATGGATATTTCTGGCCTGCGCCACGCCGGTGGCGCATTCCCCGGCCCCGGAGATGGCGAGGACGACAAGGACGACGAGTGGAGGAAGTGACGGCCGTGGCGGGACGCCGTGGCAAGGGCGGTCTTTAGCATCGCCCAAGCCGAGCCCGGCAGGCTGTGCCGGGAGCCGGTTCCCGGATGTCCCCCACCGGTCGAGCCGGGCCGTGGCCCCGCCCAAGGGTTTCTCCAGGCCCAGGGCGGGGCCTCCTTACGGTCCGCCGCCGGAATTTCTCCCCATGGTGTGAGCCACCTGGGCCCGTGAATTCGCATCCAGTTTCTTGAATATCCGGCTCATATAGGTCTCCACCGTCTTCGTGCTGATGTCAAGCCGCGCGGCAATGGAATGATTGGTGTAGCCCGTCGCCACCAGTTCCGCAATCTGCCGTTCTCTGCCGCTCAGCGTCGTGATGGTCTGCTTCCCGCCTTTGACGGCCGGCGCCTGGACGCGTCCGCGCAATTCCCGGGCCGCCGCGGCGAGCGCGGGGGAGCCGTACTGTTCGGCCGCATGGCAGGCGAGTTCGGCACCCGCCGCCGCCCGGCCGGTATGTCCCGCGGCCAGCCGGACCCGTGCCAGCGGCAACGCCAGCACCGCCAGCACAGCCCCCTGTCCGCAGTCGAGTGCCGTGGCCACCCCACGGGAGAGGTGCTCCTCGGCCGCCCGGCCGGCTCCCACGGCCTGTTCGGCCTCGCCCAGCCAGCGCAGCGCCTCCAAGTGTCCGGCTAGTTGACCGTCGTCGAGTGGGCCGAGCCTGCGGGCGGCGGCCGCCGCAGCCCGGCGGGCGCCGGTCTCGTCGGCGGCGGCAGCGCGGGCCGCGGCGAGCAGCGCGAGAGCGGTCGCCTGGTGCCCGGGTGCCGCCGCCGCATCGGCCACGGCGGCGTCCAGCGCACGGTGGGCCGCGGGCAGCGCGTCCGCACCGGCGCCCGGCTCCAGCGCCAGCGCGGCCGCCTCGGCCGTCACTTCGGCAGTCCGGTACGGAACATCCGCGAGCTCGTCGAGTACTGCGCGCGCCTGGTCCGGGCGGCCGGCGAGGCGCAGCGTGCGGGCGTGCCAGACTGCCGCCTCCGCCCGCGCGTCGGCCGAGCCCGCCTCGTGCAGGTGCGGGCACACCTGCTCGTACAGCGCCGCCGCCTGCGCCAGTGAGCCGGCCGCCACCAGCGCCTTGTGCAGCAGCAGCCGCGCCTCGACCGGACCGTGCGGGTCGGCGCCGATCCGGCGCAGCGCACGTACCGACCACCACGGCCGGGTGAACACGCCGTCCCGCGCGCTGAGCGCGAGCATGCGGACGTCCTGCGCCGTCAGCCGCGGTGCCTGCTCCAGCAGGGCCGCCAGTTCCCGGGCGGCGTCGGGCGCGTCGGCGCGGCGCAGCTCCTCGACCGCGCGGGCCTGGGCGGCAGTTCGCCAGCCGGCGCCCGCGGCCTGATGGACCAGAGCGCGCACCAAGGGACGGGCGAAGGTGAAACGCCCCGCGCCGTCCGCGGGTTCGATCAGGCCTTCGGCGTGCAGTTCGTCGAGGCCGCGCAGGACGTCATCGTGGGGGAGCGGTGCGGTGGCGGCGACCGCGTCCGCGCTGAAGCCGGCGCCGATGACGGCCGCGGCGCAGGCGGTGCGCCAGCCCAGTGAGGACAGCGTGTGCAGGCCGAGCGGCTCACCGGTCAGCGCCGGCGGGTTCCCGGCGGCCAGCTCCTGGATGCCGTACAGCCCGGGCCCGGTGCCGCCGGACACCGCGCGCAGCAGGCCGGGCGTCCCGGCCGCGTCGCGCAGCGCGAGCTCCCGCTGCAGCGGGGGGAGTCCGGCCGCGAGCAGTCCTGCGGACGCACCGGCGTCGAGCGGCTCCAGAGCCAGGTGCCGCACCCGGTCGGCGTCATGGGCGACGGCCGTGAGGTGCCGGCGTACGACGGGGGTGCGGTGGGCCCACACGGTGAGCACGGGATTGTCCGGCGGATGCCGGACAAGATGCGCGAGAAAGTCCGCCACCTCCGGGCCCGCCCGGTGTACGTCGTCGAGCACCAGCAGGAGCCCGTTGTCCTGGGCCATCAGCTCCAGCAGCGACCGCAGGGCGTGGGCGGTCCCGGCCGGCGCGGAGTCCCGGTGGCCGCAGTCGCAGCCGCAGCCGGAGCCGGCCAGCGCCGGGAAGTGCGGCGCGAGTGCCGCGGTCGCCCGGGCTCCGAGCCGCTCGAACAGCGTGCCGTCGGCCCGCGCGAGATGCTCGTCCAGCGCGTCGACCAGCACACCGAAGCTGCCCGGCCCGCCGATGCGCGGCACGCACCCCATGGCCACACCCCAGCCGTCATGTGCGGCGGTGGCGGCCAGCTGCCCGAGCAGCCGGGTCTTGCCGCTGAACGGCTCGCCGGTGATCCGTACGAAACGGGCGGGGTGCACGGGGTCGCGGGCCAGCTTCAATTGCCGCCGCAACTCGGCCAGGTCCCGGTCCCGGGCGGTGGTCGGCGGCTCCCCGCGCATCATGTCCTGTCGCCTTTCGGATAATCGGCGGCTTCGGCCCGTGGATTCCCGGCCATTGCGGCTGTCGGGGCAATTGCCCACGCCCCGATGGATCCGGCCCCGGCATCCGAAGCCCACGGAAGGACAAGTCCGGACTGTTCCGGAACGAATACAGGCCGAAGGATGGCACTCAAAACCGACCGGTGCCGGCGCGACGACACCGCCGGACCGGTCGGCGGCAATCCAACGGCGAGGAGCAGGCCATGCCGAGTGGTGCGGACAGCCCGACCGGCCGCGGCGCCCGGCTCGGGTACGGTGCGGGCGCGCTGGTCGCAGGCACCTTCACCACGCTCCCCGGACTGCTGCTGCTGCCGTATCTCACGGACACCCTCGGGGTGGCCGCCGTGATCGCGGGTCTTGTGGTGCTGGTGCCCAAGGCGTGGGATGTGCTGCTCATCCCGGTGGCGGGCCGCCTCAGCGACCGCACCGCCCGCCGCCCGCACATCCTGTTCGGCGGACTGGCCGCGGCGGCCGGCTTCGCGCTGATGTTCTCCGGCCTCAGCGGCGGCGGCTGGGGAGCGGCGGTGACCGCGGCCGGCTTCTGCCTGGCCGCGACCGCCTTCGCCTTCTTCCAGGCCGCCTACGCCGCCTTGCCGGCGGAGGCCGCCGACCTGGCCGGGGAGCGGATGCGGATCGTGGCCTGGCGGGTGGCCGGCATCGCCGTCGCCGCCGTCTGTGCCGGCATGCTGGCGCCGGCCGTTGTCGACGCCGGCGGCGGCGGGCTCGCCGGGCACCGCTGGGCGGGCGTGTTCGGCGCCCTGCTGATCGGCGCCGGGACGCTCGCCGTATTCGCCACCACCGCCGCCGCGGCGGACGCCCGCGCCGTCGGCCGCCCAGGGAAGGATCAGCCGGGACGCACGACCGCTCGTGCCCTCTGGGACGCGGTGCAGGCCAGCCCTTCGTTCACCGCCCTGCTGCGCTGCACCGTCCTCCACGTCGTCGCGACCGGCTGCCTGCTGGCCGGCACCCCGTACTACGCCGAGCACGCCCTCGACGACAAAGGCCTCGTCGGGCCCATGGTCGCGCTCTTCGTCCTGCCCAATCTCCTGCTCACACCGGCCTGGCGCAGGTTCGGCGCCCGCCGCGGCCAGAAGACGGGGATCATCGTGTCCTCGTCCCTGTTCGCGGCCGGCTGCCTGCTCCTGCTGGCCGGCCCGCTGCTGCCGCTCGCCGCCCTCGCCGTCATATTCCTGGCCGGCTGCGGCCACGCGGGACAGCTGCTCTTCATGTACGGGATGCTCGCCGACTGCACCGCGGCGGACCGCGCCACCACCGGGCACAACCGGGCCGGCGCGATGTCGGGTTGCTTCTCCGCGGGCGAGACCGCGGGCCTGGCGATCGGCCCGTTCGTCTTCGCCCTCGCCCTGCAGCTCTCCGGCTACGCCTCCTCCGGCACCGGCGAAGCTGCGCATCAGGACGGGGCGGCCACCGCCGGGATTCTGACCGGCACCGCCGTGCTGCCCGCCCTCGGCGTGCTGACCGGGCTGGTGCTGCTGCGCCGCTACCGCCTGGGCCCGGCCGCCGACGACGCTACCCGCGGACACGATGCCGTCCGGGAACCGGTCACGCCAGCCGGGCGGGCGGCACGGATTCGGCGCTGAGCGCCGTCGCACGGCCGTCCGCACGGACCAGCTCCACGGCGACGGCGCCCGCCGGCACCACCTCACCCACCACCGCGGCATCCTGCCCGCAGGGGTGCCTCCGTAACGCCGCGAGCGCCAGCTCGGCCGCCTCGGGGGCGACGATCAGGCACACGCAGCCGGCGGTCGCCGCCTGCACCGCATCGACCCCCAGCTCGTTGAGGGCCACCTGCACCTCGTACCTGACGGGCAGCGCGTCCTCGTTGATCCGCAGCCCGAGACCCGTATCACCGGCGTACGCCAGCAGCGTCGCGGCGAGGCCGCCGCGGCCCACGGTGCGCACGGCGCGCAGCGCCCCGGTCGGCACCGCGCCGCGTACCTGGCCCAGCAGCCCGACGAGCGGCGCGCAGCCGGGGGATATGACGCTCTCGTGCCCGAGCGAGGCGCGTACCGACAGCAGATGGGCGCCGAAGCCGCCGAGCGGGGCGCTGACGATGAGGCGGTCGCCGGACCGCGGCTCCGGTCCGTCGCGGGTCGGCCGGCGCACGCCGAGTCCCGCCGTGTGGAGGTAGATCTGGTCCGCCTCACCGGCCCGTACCACGCGCGTGTCCACGTCCATGACGACCACTCCGGCGGCGCCGGCGGCGTCCCGTACCGAGTCGGCGACCCGCCGCACCCGCCGCAGCGGCAAACCCGCCTCGATGACCGCGGACAGGGCCAGGCCGAGCGGGGCGGCCCCCGCGGCGGCGAGTTCGTTGACGGTGCCGCACACCGCCACCTGGCCGATGTCGCCGTCGGCGAAGAAGGGCGGGTCGACGACGTACGTCGCGCTCAGCACCGTCGGCGTCCCCGCTCCCAGCGGCGGGCACGGGCCGAGGGCATCGCCGAGCGCCGTCGCCACGAAGGCGCGCAGGCCGCCGCCCGGCACGAAGCCACGGTCGTCCGGCAGCTCGACGTGGCCCGTCATCGCGAACGCCTCGGAGAAGACGGTCACCGCGTATCCGTCGCTAACACCTGTGCCTGCGCCGTGACCTTGTCCGCCTGCCGCAGCATCAGATTGACCCGTACGCAGCGCCGGCCCTCCGTGTCCAGGCCGGCCGGCTCGGGGCCGGCGACACACCAGAGCGGCAGGTCCAGCTCGGCGTGGCCGCGGACGTGCACGGTGAGTTCGGTCAGGGCCGTGCACTGTGGCGCAAGGCCATGGCCGTGGCCGGCGGCCAGCACGGCGCTCTGCCGTAACGCCTCGACCAGGAGCAGCCCGGGTACGGAGTCGGCGGCGTCGGCAAAGAAAACCGTGCTGTCCGGGTCCACCAGGACGACGGTGGTGTACGCCCGGCCCTCGCGCGTCGGAATCGACACCACCACGTTGTCCGGGTCGACGCGGCCGACCTCCGCCGGGTCGGCCGGGCGCCGTGCCCGTCCGCCGCCCGGCTCCGCCGCGGCGCCGAGCGCCGCGATGCGGCTGGCGGCCCGGTGATTGCGGGCCACGGTCGGCGTGACGAATACCAGTTCGGCCGTGCCTTTGCAGCCGGGGACCCCGCCGACGGCCATCGCGCCCGAGAGCCGTAACCCGCGCGGCACCCCGGCCACCGTCACGGTCGGCGTCGCCCGCAGATCCAGGGCCAGCCGGGCGGCGTCGCCGGCCGCGGCCCAGGCGTCGGTGTTGGTGATCCGTTGCATGAACCGGTAGTACAGGCCCGGTCGTTCGGCCGGCACATCGAAGTGCCGGTGCCCGATGTGCAACCCGGCGCGGCGGGTGAGCTCCACGAAGACCTGTGGATCGTGGCGCAGCGGGTCGTCGTTGAACAGCGGATGCCGCTGCGGCATCTCGCTGCGCACGATGAAGCGTTCCTCGCTCGGCGGTGCGCCGCGCGGGCGCTGCTGGTGATGCAGCTGCCGGTGCACGGTGGTGACATCGAGTCCTGCTGGTGCTTCGGGTCGCGGCATGGCGGGCTCCTCCGGTGCCGGGCGGGCCGGCCTTCTATGGGGCCCGGAACCGGATGCCCAGGCATGGTTCCTCAAGCCTCGCGAGCCCGACGGGCAGCGGCCAAGCATGCGCCGGTGACAGCAAGTTGCCGTGCAGAGACTTCCCGCCGCACACCTGGGCCCGCGTCGCTTTAGCCGTACGCAGGGACCTGTTTGCAGACTCACCCCACAAGGGCCGCAGCGAACTACCTGCCTCCCCGGGCGCGGTCCTTGGGCTCATGTCCGAGCGGCATGGCCGGCACCCGGTTCGACGGCGCTCATCGTCAGGAAGGCGGTCAGGATCATGACCGAGATCTCGGGCGCACCGCGATGAGCGTCACGGTCCGGGTGCCGGCCAAAGTCAATCTCCATCTCGGTGTGGGCCACACCCGGGAGGACGGCTACCACGAACTGGTCACCGCCTTCCAGGCCGTCTCGCTCCACGACACCGTCGAGGCCCGTCCGGCGG
Organism: Streptomyces boninensis; assembly: GCF_048572725.1. Taxonomy (NCBI): domain Bacteria; kingdom Bacillati; phylum Actinomycetota; class Actinomycetes; order Kitasatosporales; family Streptomycetaceae; genus Streptomyces; species Streptomyces boninensis. The sequence continues at coordinate 542,107 of NZ_CP183837.1, read as the reverse complement.
CTGAGCTACAGCTCACCGTCGCCGGATCCGACACCGGCGGAGTCCCCGTCGGCCCGGACAACCTGGCGGCCCGCGCCGCCGTGATGCTCGCCGACCGGCTGGGGACGCGGCCGCGGGTGCACCTGCACATCGACAAGCGGATCCCGGTGGCGGGCGGCATGGCGGGCGGCAGCGCGGACGCGGCCGCCGCCCTCGTCGCCTGCGCCCACCTGTACGGGGCCGACGCCGCCCACCCGGCCGTCGCCGCCTGCGCCGAAGAGCTCGGCAGCGACGTACCGTTCGCGCTGTTCGGCGGGAACGCGCTCGGCACCGGCCGCGGCGAGAAGCTGACCCGGCTGCCCGACGGCGGCACGTTCCACTGGGTGTTCGCGCAGGCGCACACCGGCCTGAGCACACCCGTGGTCTTCCGTGAGTTCGACCGGCTCGCCGCACCCGCGCCGGACCCGGCCGCCCCCGACCGGCTCGCCTCGGTCCTCGCCGCCGGCGACGCCGCCGGGCTGGCCCCCCTGTTACGCAACGACCTCCAAGCCGCCGCTCTGCGGCTGCGCCCCGAACTCGGCTCCGTACTGCGGCTCGGCACCTCGGCCGGGGCGCTCGGCGGCATCCTCTGCGGCTCCGGCCCCACCTGCGCCTTCCTGGTCGGCAGTGCGCCCGCCGCGGACGGGCTGGCCCGGGCCCTGGACGGCTCCGGGCAGTGCCGCGCGGTGCACACCGCCACCGGCCCGGTGCCGGGCGCCACCGTCTCCGCCACCTTTGTCAGTGAAGGAGCAGCGTGAATCCCGTAACGACCCGGCCCCCGGAGGGCGCCGCGGCGCCGGTACAGGTGCCGTTCTTCAGTCAGGTGAACACCTTCGAGGAGCTGTGGCCGAAGATCGCGGCCCACACCGAGGACGTGCTCGAGCGCGGCAAGTACTCGCACGGCCGCAAGGTGCTCGAGCTGGAGCGGGCGCTGGCCGCCTACACCGGCGCCCGGCACGCGATCGCCGTGAACAACGGCACCGACGCGCTGACTCTGCTGCTGCGCGCCGCCGGGATCGAGCGCGGCGACGAGGTCGTCGTGCCCGCGTTCACCTTCGTCGCGACCGCGACATCGGTCGTGCTCGCCGGCGGCCGGCCGGTCTTCGCGGACATCGACCCGGTGACGTACGCGATGGACCCGGACTCGCTCGCCTCGGTGATCACCGAGCGTACGAAGGCGGTCATGCCGGCCCATCTGTTCACCCAGCTCGCCGACATGGACGCCATCAACGCCGTCGCCCGTGCGCACGGACTGACGGTGGTGGAGGACAGCGCCGAGTCGATCGGCATGCGCTGGAACGGCACCCACGCCGGGCTGCTGTCCCGGGGCGGCATCCTGTCCTTCTTCCCCACCAAGACGCTGGGCGCGATCGGCGACGCGGGCATGGTCATCACCGACGACGACGAGATCGCCGAGCGGGTGTCGATCCTGCGCCACCACGGCCGGATGGGAAAGACCATCGACCACATCGCCGGCATCTCCAACCTCTCCGGCGCCTCCGGCACCAACTCCAAGATGGATGACCTGCAGGCGGCGGTGCTCTTGGCGAAGCTCGAGCGCCTCGACGCGGACATCGCCCGCCGCGCCACCCTCGCCGCCGCCTACACCGAGCGGCTGAGCGGGATTCCCGGCGTGCTGCGGCTGCCGGCCATCGTGGAGCGCGGCGTCCCCACCGACCCCGTCTTCTACGTCTACGAGATCGAGACCGAGCGCCGGGACGAACTGGTCGCGCACCTCACCGCGCGCGGCATCGGGACCGACACGTACTACCCGATCCCGCTGCATCTGCAGCCCTGCTTCGCCGGCCACGGCCACCGGGAGGGCGACTTCCCGGTCGCCGAGGCGGCCAGCGCCCACGCGGTGGCGCTGCCCTTCTTCCCGGACCTCACCGAGGAGCAGCTCGACTACGTGACCGGCACCATCCGGGATTTCTTCGACGGGAGGCAGCTGTGAAGACCCTGCCCTTCTTCCCGCCCGACCTGTTCGAGGCGGACCGGGACGTTCTGCTGAAGGCGCTGCTGGAGACCGGCACCGACCCGGAACAGCGGTTCATCCTCGGCCGGCGCACGGCGGAGTTCGAGCAGCAGCTCAAGAAGGACACCGGCGCCGGCGACGTGATCGCCTGCGGCAGCGGCACCGGCGGCCTCGAACTGGCCGTCGGAGCCCTGGACATCGGCCCGGGCGACGAGGTGATCGTGCCCGCGTTCTGCTGCCAGCCGGTCGCCTCGTCCGTGGTCAACGCGGGTGCGGTGCCCGTCTTCGCCGACGTCGATCCGTGGACGATGGTCATGGACCCGGACTCCATGGAATCGCTGATCACCGAGCGCACCCGGGCCGTGATGCCCGCCCACCTCTTCTCGATCATGGCGGACATGCCGCGGATCATGGAGATCGCGCGGCGCCACGACCTGCCCGTCATCGAGGACGCGGCGGTGGCCCAGGGCGCGGTGCTCGACGGGGTGCCGGCCGGCCGCTGGGGGACGCTCGGCGTCTTCTCCTTCTTCCAGGTCAAGGCCCTGGGCACCGCGGGGGAGGGCGGCGTGGTGCTCGCCGACGACCCCGAGCTCGCCCGTGCCGTACGCATGCTGCGCAACCACGGGCAGGACGGGGTGACCCGCTTCCTGCACCACCGGGTCGGCCGCAACAGCCGCTTCGACGAGGTGATCGCGGCCTTCCAGCTGCACCGGCTGCCCACCCTCGGCGACCGGCTCGAGCGCCGGGCGCAGATCGCCGACTACTACACGGAGCGGTTCGCCGCCCTGGCCGACAGCGACGTCAAGGCCCCGCCCGCCGGGCGCAACGGACGCTGCTACTACGTCTATTCACTCCAGGTCTCCCGCCGTGAGGACCTGCGGGCCTACCTGATGGAGCACGGCATCGGCAGCCACGTGTACTACCCCACGCCGCTGCCGCTGCAGCCCGCCTTCGCCGCATGGGCGCCCGAGGGCATCGACTGGCCGCACTCCCGCTGGGCGAGCCGGTCCAACCTCGCGATCCCCATCTGGCCGCATCTGACCGACGCCGATGTCGAGCGCATCGCCGACACCATCTGCGACTTCTTCGCCTGAGCGAGACGGAGCACTGCCCATGACCACATCCGTGCAGACCACCCCGCAGGAAGCGGGCGCCCGCCAGGAGTACGTCTTCGACTCCCTGTGGGACCAGGAGACCGAGCGGCTGCGCACCAACGAGGCGATCTGGGACCCCGGCACCTTCGAGCGCTTCAGGTCCCTGGGCGTGAGCGACGGCTGGCACTGCCTCGAGGTCGGCGCCGGATCCGGCTCGGCGGCCCGCCACCTCGCCGAACTGGCCGGGCCCAGCGGCCGGGTCGTCGCCGCCGACCTGGAGACGGTGCGGCTGGACGCCGACCGCGAGGCGGGCACCTTCGAGTGCTGGGAGATCGACGTCCGTGACGACGAGCTGCCCGCCGAGTCCTTCGACCTGGTGCACGCCCGGATGCTGGTGCAGCACCTGCCCGACCGCGAGTCCGTGATCGCCAAGTTCGTACGGGCCCTGCGCCCCGGCGGGGTGCTGTTCCTGGAGGACACCGACTCCTCCACGCTCTTCCGCAGCGCGGCGAGCGAGGACTTCCTGCAGGACGTACGGGCCGCCGGATACGGCCTGATGCGCGAGGCAGGGCACGACCCGCGCGGCGGTCACGTCGACTATCACTTCGCGCTGTCGTCGGGCCTGGAGGACGTCCAGGCGGAGGGCCGCGTGGTGCTGGTGCGCGGCGGCTCCGAGCAGGCCCGTCACTACCAGCTCTGGCTGCAGTTCATGGCCCCGCAGATCATTGCCACCGACCTGGTCGGCCGGGAGCGCATCGACGAGGCGATCGCCGAGATGGGCGACCCGGCCCACAACTGGCTCAGCCAGGTGCAGATATCCACCACCGGCCGCAAGCCGAAGAACGCCTGAAGCTCAAGCGCCGTACGACGGAAGGAGAGGGCATGAGCACCACGACCGCGGCTGTGCCGGCGAGCCGGCTGCTCGCCTACTTCCGGCTGGCCAAGCTGACGTTCTACGACTACTACCTGGCCGCCCCTGTCGTCTGGACCCTGCTGCCCGCCGCACAGCGCGACGACGGGCGGGTGCTGGGCACGCTGCTGGCCGCCACCCTCGGCTGGGTCGCCATGACGGCCGCCACCGTCGCCTTCGACGACGTGCACGGCTACCGCGACGGCAGTGACCACACCAACTACGACCCGGCGCAGAGCCTGCGCAACCGCGCCCGCAAGCCCCTGATCAATGGCGACCTGACGGAGCGCCAGGCAGTGCGGTTCGGTTACGCCGCGCTGATCACCGCCGTCATCTGGCTCGGGATCGCCGCCGCCCTCGCACCGGAGCGCTCCGGCTGGGTGCTGGCCCTGATCCCGTTCCAGGTGGCGATCAGCGTCCAGTACGCGTACGGGCTGCGGCTGAGCTATCGCGGCTGCCAGGAGCTGGTGCTGCTGGCGAGCCCCGGCCTGATGGCGCTGATCCCGTACGGCCTGATCCACGGCGAGCTGAGCGGAGCGATCATCCTCGAAGCCTTCCTCATCGGGCTGTGGTCGCTGCTGGTGTCGGTCTACTCCAACGTCAATGACCGGGTCGGCGACAAGGCCGCGGGCCGGCGGAACCTGGCCACCACCCTCAGCCCGTCCGCGTACCGCATCGCCATCGTGCTGCTGTCGCTCGCCGAGACCGCCGCGCTGCTCGTCGCCTGGGCCGCCGGCGCCGTACCGGCCTCGTTCCTCGCCTGGATGCTGCTGCCGCTCGCCATGCGGGCCCGGCAGTTGGGCGCCGGGATTGTGCGCGGCGACGCGCTGCGCGCCCGGAAGCTCGGCGTCGACACCCACCGCATCGGAGTGGCCGCGCTGCTCGCCGCCAACCTGCTCGTCCTCAGCTGACCCTTCCCTCGAAAGAGCCATGCCGACATGAAGAAGACTCCACGTCCCAAGAATCTGGGCGCGCTGTTCGAGCACTACGCCGGCGCCGGGCCCGTCTGGCACCTCGACCGGCCGTTCGACATCGCGCCCGAGCGCGGCGTCGAGTACGACGTCACCGCGCTGGCCCGGCTGGTCGCCGAGATGTCCGGGCGGCTGTGGGAGGCGGGCCTGCGCTCCGGCGACCGGCTCGCCATCATCAAGGACAACCACCACGACGTGGTGCTGCTGGCCGCGGCCGCCGCCCGCATCGGCGCGCTGCCCGCCATGATCTCCGCCACCAACGACCCGCAGGTGCACGCCGCGATCATGGAGCGGTTCGAGCCGCGCGTACTCGCGGCGTCCGGCTCGGTGCTCGCCGCGGCCGCCGCCGAGGGCGTGCCGCTGGTGCCGCAGACCACGCAGATCGTCGCCATCAACGGGGGCGCGGACCTGGCCCCGAACGCGGTCTCGCTGGCCTCGCTCGAAGGCGCCGACGTCCCGCCGATGAGCCTGCGCCCCGACCACGAGCCGATGATCTGCACCCACACCTCCGGGACCACCGGAGTGCCGAAGCTGGTGGTGCACTCGCCGCAGACCCTCATCGGCGTGCTGACCAAGCTGGAGACGCTGCCGATCCCCGGCCTGTCCATCCGGCCGGACGACGTCTTCGCCTCCTGCATCGCCTTCGTCCACGGCCGCGCCATCACCTGGACCTTCGCCCAGCTGGCCCGGCCGCCGCACAAGGTCGTGGTGCTCGGCGGATCAGAACCCGACACCGCCGCCAAGCTCCTCTCCCAGCACCGGCCGACGGTCCTGGAGGCCTGCCCGAACATCTACCAGCGGTGGGAGCCGCTGACCCAGTCCCACCCCGAGGCCTTCTCCCGGGTGCGTACGTACCTCAACACCTTCGACGCCATCCACCCGCCCACCGTGCGGAAGTTCATGGAGGCCTCCCGGCGCAAGCGCCCGATGTGGGGCCAGGTGTGGGGCCAGAGCGAGACGGGCCCGGTCGCCATGGCCGTCTACTCCCGCAAGCAGATCCGCGAGAACGCCGGCGCCCTCGACCCGGTCACCAACAATGTCGGCCGGCCGATCCCGTTCGTCACCCGCGTGAAGATCGTCGACCCGGAGACCCGCCGGCCCGTGCCGGCCGGCAAGTCCGGAGTCGTGCTCGTACGCACCAAAGGACGCTGCCTGACCTACCTCGGCGAGGAGGACCGGCACACCGAGAAGGACTGGGACGGCTGGTGGAACACCGGGGACCTCGGGGTGCGCTCGCGGACCGGCACCCTGCGCCTGCTCGACCGGGAGGTCGACCTGATCCCCGGCGTCAGCGGCATCGCCCTGGAGTCGGTGCTGCTCGAACGCATCGACCGGGCCACGGAGGTGATCGTCCTCGGCGACCCCGGCGGCAAGCCGGTCCCGGTGATCAGCCTCGCCCACGGCGAGCTGTCCGCGGACGAGTGGAGCGAGGCCACCCGCGGGCTGCCGGAGCTGGCCGAGCCGCACGTCATCGCCTGGGAGGACTTCCCGCGCACCGGCACCTGGAAGGTGCGCCGCTTCGCGCTGCGCCAGCGGGTGCTCCACTCCGAGGCCACCTTCGGCACCGGCCACTGGACCTGACCGGCGCGCCCGCACCGCACCTACCCAACCGACTACGACCGAACGGAACGACGCGATGCCAAAGATCGTGATCATGGGCCAGGGGTACGTCGGCCTGCCGCTTGCCGTGCGCGCGGCCGAGGCCGGCGAGCAGCACACGGTCGTCGGCTTCGACGTCGACGCACAGCGGATCAAGAGGCTGGAGGCCGGCGAGTCCTTCGTGGAGGACGTCGCCCCCGAACAGCTGAAGGCCGTCCTCGCCTCGGGCCGCTACTTGCCCACCACCGAGGAGCGCCGGATCGGCGGCTTCGACGTGGCGGTGATCAGCGTGCCGACGGGGCTGCGCGAAGGCGTGCCCGACCTCAGCCACATCGAGTCCGCGGCGCGCAGCCTGGGGCGCTTCCTGCGCCAGGGCGCCACTGTGATCCTGGAGTCCACCACGTATCCCGGCACCACCGAGGAACTGGTCGCCCCGATCCTGGAGGAGTACTCGGGGCTGAGCGCCGGAGCCGATTTCCACCTCGGCTACAGCCCCGAGCGGATCGACCCGGGGAACCGCGCCTGGACGCTGGCGACCACCCCCAAGGTCGTCTCCGGCATCGACGCCGACTCCCTGCGCGCCGTCGAGGAGTTCTACACGAGCGTCGTCGCCAGCACGGTGGCGGTCAACTCGACCAAGGTCGCCGAGCTGACGAAGCTGATCGAGAACACCTTCCGGCACGTCAACGTGGCGCTGGTCAACGAGCTCGCCATCTACGCCAACGAGCTCGGCATCGACGTCTGGGAGGCGGTCGAGGCCGCGTCCTCCAAGCCGTTCGGCTTCATGCGCTTCACCCCCGGCCCCGGCGTCGGCGGCCACTGCCTGCCCGTCGACCCCGTCTACCTCTCCTGGCGGGTCAACCGGGCCCTCGGCCACCGCTTCCGCTTCGTGGAGCTCGCCAACGACGTCAACGACCACATGCCCGGATACGTGGTGCAGCGCCTGCTCACCGCGTTCAACACCCGCGGCCGCGCCCTCAGCGGCGCCCGCGTCCTGGTCCTCGGCCTCGCCTACAAGCCGGACACCGGCGACGCCCGGGAGTCGCCGGCCGTCCGCGTCGTCGACGGCCTGCTGCGGCTCGGCGCCCAGGTGCGGGCGGCCGACCCGTACGTCGTGGAGTCGGCGCCCATCGACCCGCGGGTGGTACGCGTCGAGCTGGACGCCGAGGAGGTGGCCACCGCCGACGCCGTGGTGCTGCTCACCGACCACTCCGCGTTCGACTACGGACTCGTCACCGAGCACGCCCCGTTCGTCCTGGACTGCCGGCGACGGCTGCCGGCCACCGCCAACGTGGAGTTCCTGTGACGCCCGGCTCCCGGCACGTACTGGTCACGGGCGCGAGCGGATACGTCGGCGGCGCCGTGGCCCGGGCGCTGCTGGACGCCGGGCACGCGGTGACGGGGCTCGTCCGCGACCCCATCGGAGCGGCGCCCCTTGCCGCCGCGGGCGCCCGCCTGCACACCGGCGACATGCTGCGGCCGGACACCTACGTCCCGCTCGTCGCCGGCGTGGACGCGGTCGTGCACGCGGCCCAACTGCGCGCTCCCGGACGGCTGACCCGCTCCCGGATCGGCCGGATGCTCGCCGCCGACGGCGTGATGGCCGCCGCCCTCGCCCGCGCCTGCCTCGCCGGCGGCAAGCGGCTGCTGTACGCCAGCGGCGGCTGGATCTACGGCGACCACGGCGCGCACTGGATCGAGGAGTCGGCCGCCCACCGCCCGGCGCCCCTCGGCACCTGGCACGCCCAAGGGGTGGCCATGCTGCGCGAACTGGGCGGCCAGGGCCTGGACTTCATCGCCCTCCACGCCGGATTCGTCTACGGCCCCGGCGGCAACTTCGAGCGCGCCTTCGCCGCTCCCGCGGCCGCCGGCCGGATCCGCTATCCCGGCGACGGCACCAACTACTGGAGCTGCGTCCACCTGGACGACCTGGCGGCCGCCCACGTGGCGGCGCTGGAGCGGGCCCCGGCCCGGGCGGAGTACAACGTCGCGGACGATTCGCCGCTGCCCCTGGCCGCCTTCGCCGCCGCCACCGCCCGCGCCTTCGAGGCCCGCCCGGCTCAGCCCGTACCCCGCCCGGCCGCCGCCCTCGCCCTGGGCCTGCCCGCCGTCCGCTCACTGACCACCTCCTATCGCCTCAGCAACGCCCGGGCCCGGGCCGAGCTCGGCTGGCAGCCGCGGTACCCAAGCGTCGTCGAGGGCCTGCCGTCAGTGGCCCGGGCCCTGCGCCCACCGGCGCTCACCAGCACCCACAACGCACTGAAAGGGCGGTAAATGATGAGCCTGGATCCAAACGCCCCCGGATGGACCGGGGACGGTCACGCCGTGGTGATCGGCTCCAGCCTCGCCGGACTGACGGCAGCGCGGGCGCTGGCCAACTCGATGGACCGGGTCACCGTCATCGAACGCGACCGGCTGCCCCGCGGCGCCCGCTGGCGGCGCGGCGTGGCCCAGTCCCGGCATGCCCACAACCTCATGGCCGCCGGCCATGAGGGCCTGGAGATCCTGTTCCCCGGCATCTCCCGGGAGCTGATCACCGCCGGCATGGTCCGGGTCCGCATGCCCGAGGACATGCTGCTGCTCGGCCCGCAGGGCTGGATGCCGCGGTTCGACACCGGCCTGTCGATGATGACCGGCACCCGCGACGTCCTCGACGCCGTGGTCCGCCGCCGCCTGCTCGCCGAGCCCAAGGTGACGATCCTGGAGGAACACGAGGTCATCGGGCTCGAGCCGGGCCGCAATGACACCGTCACCGGCGTGTGGGCCCGCCCCAAGGACGCCAAGGCGACCGGCGGCTGGGGCGAGAAGCGACTGATCCCCGCCGAGTTCACCGTGGATGCCAGCGGCCGCAGGTCCCGGGCCCCGCAGTGGCTCACCGAACTCGGCTACGGCGCGCCCGAGGAGTCGGTGGTCAGCGCCAGGACCGCGTACGCCACCCAGGTCTTCGCACCGCCCGTCGGGCACGTCGCCGACTGGACCTGCATGCTGCTGATGGCCTCGCCCGACTGCCCGCGCCAGGGCATCCTGAACCCGATCGAGCGCGGCCGCTGGATGGTGTCGGTCTCCGCCTCCGGCGACGAACGCCCCGCCACCAGCCCGGCCGGCCTGCTGGAGGCGGCCGGCAAGCTGCGCGACCCGGTGCTGCGCGAGGTCATCGAGTCGGCGAGCCCGCTGGGCCCCGTACACGGCTCCGGGCGCACCGAGAACCGGTGGCGGCACTACGAGAAGATGCGCCGCTGGCCCGATCAGTTCCTCGTCCTGGGCGACGCGCTCGGCGCCTTCAACCCCAGCTACGGACAGGGCATGTCGGTGGCCGTGCAGTCGGCACTGGTGCTCGACGAGCTGCTCACCGCCCACGGCACCGTCGTCGGCCTGGCGTACCGGCTGCGGCGCAGGCTCGCGCGGACGATCGCCCCCGCCTGGCAGCTGGCGTCCAGCATGGACCTCGCCTATCCGTGGGCGGCCGCGGCCAGTCCGCCCGGCGCCGTGGATCGGCTCGGCAAGAAGTACATGGACCGGATCGCCGCGGCCGCGGTCACCGACCACCATGCCGCGCGGCTGCTGATCGAGCTGACCATGCTGCTCGCACCGCCCACGGCGGCCTTCCGGCCCCGGGTACTCGCCGCCGCCCTGCGCGGTCCGCGCGGCGAGCTGCCCACCGGGCCGCCCAGCAAAACGCACGGCCCCGGCGCCCGGCGTCCCCGCCCGGCAGCCGCCGCCCGGCCGTCGGCAGAGCCGGCCCCCGCGGCCACCCCGGAACCCGCACAGGCGCGGAGGCAGAGATGACAACCGTCCCGCAGACGTCGCCGGCACCCGCGCCGGCGGGCACGGTCAGCGAGGAGATCACCTTCGGCATCCGCTACGCCGGCGCCGAGTGGACCCTCGCCGCCGAGCTGCTGGTGCCGGCCGGCGGCGCGAGCACGGTGCAGGTACTGCTGCCCGGACTCACCTACGACCGCCGCTACTGGACCGTGCCCGGCGAGCTGGACTACAGCGCGCACATGCTGCGCGCCGGCCACGCCGTGCTGCTCCTCGACCGGCTCGGCACCGGCGCCTCCAGCCGGCCGGACGGCCACCAGGTGAACCTGGATTCCCACGTGGCGAGCATTCACCACGTCGTCCAGGAGCTGCGCACCGGCACCCCGGCCGGACGGTGGTTCCCGCGGGTGGTCACCATCGGCCACTCGTACGGCTCCGGGCTGGCCATCGTCGAGGCGGCCCGGCACCGGGACGTCGATGCCGTGGTGGTCACCGGGATGCTGCACGCGCAGTCGGGCTTCTACAAGAAGGTCGACAAGGTCCACGAGTTCTTCCACCCGGCAGGGCAGGACCCGCTGCTCGCCGGCTCCGGCGCGCCCGCCGACTACCTCACCCAGCGGCCGGGCCGCCGGGCCCGGATGCTCGAGTACGCGCCCGGCATCGACCCGGAGCTGAGCGACTACAACGAGCGGATCAAGTCCACCGCCACCTGGGGCGAGGGCAACTCGCTGCCCGAGACGTACCTCGCCGAATACTCCCGGGCCATCGAGGTGCCCGTCCTGGTGGTGGTGGGGGAGCACGACGCGCTCTTCGCCGGCGACGACATCGGCTTTGCCGCCGAATCGACGGCCGTGCAGCAGTACGAACAGGACTACTACTCCCCGTCCGCCCAGCTGGAAGCCCACGTCATCCCCGGCTGCGGACACTCCCTGAACCTCCACCGCGACGCACCGCGGTGCTACGCCCTGACCCGCGCCTGGCTCGCACGGCACTTGCCCGCCGGGCCCCAGTGATGCCGCACCCTCCACTCAAAAACCCAAGGAGTATTGATGTTAGACAGGCTGTCACGCCTGGTGCTGCGCTCACCGAAGAAGGTAGTGCTGCTGACGCTCCTGTTCGTGTTCCTCGCGGGCGGCGCCGGCAGCGGCCTTCAGGACCGGCTCACCATGGGCGGCTACGAGGCTGCCGGCACCGAGTCCAAGAGCGCCGCCGAGCAGATGGAGAAGACCTTCAAGCAGGGCGAGCCCAATATCCTGCTGCTCATCAAGGACGATCGCGGCGTCGACGACGCGGCCGTGTCCAAGACCGGCCGGGAGCTGACGGACAAGCTCTCCAAGGAGGCGGACCTCACCGGCGTCCTGTCGTACTGGACGGCGAAGAGCGACGCGCTGCGCAGCAAGGACGGCAACGAGGCGATCGTCCTCGGCCGTATCACCGGCGACTTCGACAACCAGGTCGATACGGCCGAGGCCCTGGACAAGGAGTACTCGGGCAAGGTCGACGGCCTTGAGGTCCAGACCGGCGGCTCGGCCATGATGTGGTTCGAGAACACCAAGCAGGCCGAGGAGGACGCCACCAAGGCCGAGTCCATGGTCTTCCCGCTGGTGCTGATCGTCCTGGTCATCATCTTCGGCAGCGCCATGATGGCGCTGCTGCCGCTGACGGTGGCACTGGCCGCGATGATGACGTCGATGGGGGCCCTGTTCGCCGTCACGTTCTTCAGCGACACCTCCAACGTGGTCGTCAACACCACCACGTTCCTCGGGATCGGCCTGGGCATCGACTACTGCCTGCTGTTCGTCACCCGGTACCGCGAGGAGCTGCGGCTGGGCAAGGAGATCAACGAGGCGATCACCACAACGGTGCGCACCTCGGGGCGCACCATCCTGTTCTCCGCGCTGACCGTGGCCGTGGCCTTCCTGGCCCTGTTCGCGCTGCCGTTCACCGTGCTGCACTCGCTGGCCATCGGCTGCATGACCACCGCGCTGGTGGCTGCCGCCGGCACCCTGATCATCGCGCCGGCGCTGCTGAAGTGGATCGGCCCGCGGGTCGACAAGTGGCGGCTGATCAAGCGTAAGCAGGACCCGGCCAAGGACGGCGGCGGCTTCTGGCACAGCCTGTCCACGGCCGTGATGCGCCGCCCGGTCCGGGTCGCGGTCCTGGTGCTCGCCATCGCGTTCGCGCTGGCCCTGCCCGTATCCGACATGAAGCTGCGGCTGCCGGACGAGAGCGTGCTGCCCGCGGATGCCAAGTCGGCGCAGGTCTCACAGGTGCTGAAGGACGACTTCAACACCCGCGAGCAGCAGGCGCTCAACGTCGTCGCGGCAGGTTCGGGCAGCCCCGAGTCCAAGTCCGGCGACATCGACGGCTACGCCAAGGACCTCTCCGCGCTCACCGGCGTCAGCCGCGTGGACGCGTTCACCGGCTCGTACGCCGACGGCAAGAAGGTCGCGCCCGCCGGTGAGGCGAACGCCCGCTTCGGCGCGGCGGACGCGACCTATCTGGCCGTGGTCCCCAGCGTCGACTCGTACGCTCCTGAGGGCGAGGCGCTCGTCGACGACGTACGGGCCACCAAGGCGCCGTTCGACGTCGAGGTCGGCGGTCCGGCGGCGGTCAGCACCGACACCTTCGACACGCTCAAGGAGCACCTGCCGCTGGCCGCGGCCATCCTCCTGCTCGGCATGTTCGTGCTGCTGTTCCTGCTGACCGGCAGCGTGCTGCTGCCGCTGCAGTCGATCGTGCTCACCGGAATCAGCCTGACCGCGACCTTCGGCGCCCTGGTGTTCATCTTCCAGGAGGGCCACATGGCGAGCCTGTTCGGTGACTTCATCATCACCGGGGCGCTCACCTGGACCGTGCCCATCATGCTCTTCGGCCTGGCCTTCGCCCTGGCGATGGACTACCAGGTGTTCATGCTGGCGCGGATCAAGGAGGAATACGACCGCACCGGCGACAACGAACTGGCGGTCGCCGGCGGCCTGGAGCGGGTCGGCAAGGTGGTCACCTACGCGGCCATCCTGCTGTCCCTGGTGTTCCTCGTGCTCACCACCTCCGGCATCAGCTACATGAAGGCCATCGGCCTCGGCATGGCGCTGGCCATCCTGATGGACGCCACGCTCATCCGCGGCGGACTGCTGCCCGCGCTGATGAAGCTGCTGGGCAATGCCAACTGGTGGGCGCCCGGACCGCTCAAGCGGCTGCACGACCGCTTCGGCATCAGCGAGTCCGGGGAAGAGCCGGCGGCCGGCAGCACCGGCTCCGGCGGCGGAGGCGGCGCAGGCGCCTCGACGACGGTCGCCGCGCGTCAGCAACGACGTCGCTGACACCACTACAGCCCGGGGGGCGCGCGGCGCCTGCGCACCCCCGGGCCCCTCATTGGGAGGAGGACAGCCCGATGCCCAGCAGCCGGCTGTTCGGTGACCGGCCGTGTGGCAGTCCGGTCCGGCACTGACAGAGGCGGGCCCGGCCCGGCAGGCGGCCCGCCGCTACGAAAACGACGAACAGCGGTGGCGCGCCGTACGCGAGCGCGACCAGGACGCGGACGGACGCTTCTACTACGTGGTCACGACCACCGGCATCTACAGCCGGCCGTCGTGCGCCGGACCGCCGGCCCGCCGCGAGAACGTGGAGTTCCACGCGTCCCTGGAGGATCTGAACGCCCGCGGCTACCGGCCGTGCCGCCGCTGCTGCCCGGGTGACGTCGAGCCCGACCGCCTGTACGCCGACGTCGTGGCCCGCATCTGCCGGCTGATGGACGCCGCGCCGGCGCGGCCGAACCTGCACGAGCTGGCCGGCAGCGCCGGATACAGCCGCTACCACTTCCACCGCATGTTCAAATCCGTGACCGGGGTGACACCGCACTCCTACTGGACGGCCGTGCGGGCGCGCCGGGTGCGCCGGGCGCTGACGCGGACCCGGACCATAGCGGACGCGATCTACCAGGCGGGTTTCAACACCAACGGCCAGTTCTACGCCGCCTCCTCGGCCATCCTGGGGATGACACCTCAGGCGTTCCGCGCCGGCGGGGCGGGCGTGACGATCCGCTCGGCCATGGGCATGAGCGAGGCGGGACCGGTGCTGGTGGCCGCGACGGACAAGGGCGTGTGCTCGGTCGTGGACGGCCCCGAGCCCGCCGCCCGCGCCCGGCTGGCCCAGCTGCTGCCGCATGCCCGGCAGCAGACAGGCGACGCGTGGTTCGAGGTGCGCGTCGCCCAGGAGGTGGCCGGCGCGCAGGCCGTGCACCCGGCGGCGCTGCTGCTGCCGCCGGAGGTCCGGGCCGTCTGCCGGCACGAGCGGATCCGGCAGTGCCTCGACCCGCTGTTCCACCCGGACATTCAGGCGCAAACGGAACCTTAAGCCCCAAACAGCCACGGTGCGTTGCCATCGTCATCATGCAACCCACACACCTCCCTTCCTCCCCGCCCGCCGCCGGCCGGCTGCCGACGCTCACCGGGCTCCGGTTCGCCGCGGCGCTGGCGGTATTCCTCACCCACGCCGCGATGCCGTTGCCGCTGCTGCGGCTGCTCGCGGACGATGAGGCGGCCCATGACTTCTCGCGGGCGACCACCCATACCGGGTCCATCGGCGTCGCGTTCTTCTTCGTCCTCAGCGGGTTCGTGCTGTCCTGGTCGGCCCGGCCGGGCGACACCATGCGGTCCTTCTGGCGCCGCAGATTCGTGAAGATCTACCCCAACTACGCCATCACCTGGGCGCTGGCCATGCTGGTCTTCGCCGCCGCGTACACCCCGTCCCGCACGGCCATCGCGAACCTGCTGATGGTGCACGTATGGATTCCGGATTTCGACTACCTCTTCAGCGTCAACACCCCGAGCTGGTCGCTGGGGTGCGAGCTCTTCTTCTACGCGTCGTTCCCGCTGCTGCACCGCCTCTTCGCACGCATCCGCCCCGAGCGCCTGGTGGCGTGGATCGCCGCGGTGGCACTCGCCGTCATCGCGACGCCCTGGGTGGCCGAGACCTTCCTGCCCGACCACCCCGCCGTGCCGGTGGTCGACGCGCCGCCCGAGAACTCCACCCTGCAGTACTGGTTCATGTATTTCCTGCCGCCGGTGCGGATGCTCGACTTCATCCTCGGCATGCTCCTTGCCCGAGCCGTGCTCGCGGGCCGGCTGCCGAAGATCGGGATGGTCTGCTCCGGTGTGCTGCTCGCCGGCAGCTATGTGCTGGCCCTGCACGTGCCGATCGGGTACGCGCAGCGTTCCGTCGCCATCGTGCCGATAGCGCTGCTGGTCGCGGCGGCCGCCCGCGCCGACCTGCGCGGCAGCTTCACACCGTTCCGCAACCGCGTGGCGGTCCGGCTCGGCGAGATCTCCTTCGCGTTCTACCTGCTGCACTTCGTCGTCCTCGTCGGCGGCCGGAAGCTGCTCCCCGACGGCCGCATGTACTCCGTCGCGGAAACCGCGTGGCTGCTGGCGGCGATGCTCGTGGTGGCGGTGCTCGCCTCCTGGGCGCTCTACGCCTTCGTCGAGCGGCCCATCACACGCCGCTGGTCCACGCCCCGCAGCCGGCCGCCCGATGAGTCCAGAGTGCCGAGCACAAGCGCAACTTTCTGAGTGACCCGGGCCTGCGGCGCTTCGTACCGTGGCCGCGAAAGACTGGCCCGCAACAGGGAGTTGGATGGTGGCAACCAACGCTCACGGCATACGCAGACGCAATTTCCTCACCGGGGGTGCGGCCGCCTCGTCGGCCGCACTGCTGACGGGCGCGGGCGGCCTGCTCGCGCCCTCCGCGGCCGCCGAGGAGGCGGGCGCGGCGGCCGAGCCGCTGACCACGGTCACGCCCGCCGACAAGCGGTACCCCGACCTGGTGCGGGGATACAACCAGCGCTGGTCCGCCGCGAAGCCGGAGAAGATCTGCCTCGCCAGGACCACCGAGCAGGTGCAGGAGGTGGTGCAGCGCGCCGTGACGGCCGGCAAGCGGCTGACGGTGCGCAGCGGCGGCCACTGCTTCGAGGACTGGGTGTTCAACTCCGAGGTGAACGTCGTCCTCGACATGGCCAAGATGGACCGGATCTATTTCGACCCCGCGAAGAAGGCCGTCTGCATCGAGGCCGGGGCGCAGGTGCTGGACGTTTACGAGCGCCTGTACCGCTCCTGGGGCGTCGCCCTTCCCGCGGGCACCTGCTTCCAGGTCGGCATCGGCGGCCATGTCGCCGGTGGCGGCTGGGGCCTGCTCCTGCGCCGTGACGGCCTGGTGGTCGACCACCTGTACGCCGTCGAGGTCGTGACCGTTACGGCCGCCGGGGTGGCGAAGACCCAGGTGGCGACCCGCGACCAGGCAGACCCGCACCGCGAACTGTGGTGGGCCCACACCGGTGGCGGCGGCGGCAACTTCGGCGTTGTCACCCGCTACTGGTTCCGCACCCCCGGCATGAGTGGCGCCAGCGCCGAGAACGCGCTGATGCAGCCCCCCTCGGAGGTGCTGCTGAGCGCCATCACCTGGCCGTGGGCCGAGATGACAAAGGAACGCTTCACCCGCCTGGTGAAGAACTACACCGACTGGCATGTGAAGCATCTGAAGCCGGGCACCGTGAACGACTACCTGACCAGCTGCCTGTGGCTGAACCACAAGTCGGCCGGCTACATCGGACTGGTCACCCAGGTCGACGCCGGCGCCCCGGGCGCGCAGCAGGCCCTGGACGACTATCTGGCCGCCATTACCGAGGGCCTCGGCGTAACCGCACAGCCCATGACGGTCCCCATGGGCGAGATCGCGGCGCAGCCCGGCCTGGCCAAGCCGCGCCGGATGCCCTGGCTGCAGGCCGCCCGCTCCATCGGCACCACCAATCCGACGCTGAACGACCCCACCCTCAAGTGCGACATCAAGTCCGCGTACTACAAGGCGACAATGCCGGCCGCGCAGATCGACGAGATGCACCGGCATCTGACGCGGGACGACCTGGTCAACCCCACCGCCTGCGTGCAGCTGTCCGCCTTCGGCGGCCGGACCAACGCCGTCGCGACGGACGCCACCGCCGCACCGCACCGGACGGCCGCGTACAAGGGGGCCTGGGGACTGTGGTGGTCGGACCCGGCGCAGGACGACATCTCGCTGCGCTGGATCCGCGAGTTCTACCACGGGGTCTTCGCCGATACGGGTGGCGTCCCGGTCGTGAACGACGTGACCGACGGGTGCTACGTCAACTACCCGGACATCGACCTCAGCGACGAGAAGTACAACACCTCGGGCGTGCCGTGGCACGAGCTGTATTACAAGGACGGCTATCCCCGGCTTCAGCAGGTCAAGAAGAAGTACGACCCACGCGACTTCTTCCGCCACAGCCAGTCCGTCCGGCTCCCGTAGCCCAACGACCATGGAACAGGACACCTGATGGCCAAGCCCAAACGCCCCAAGAACATAGGGGCCCACTTCGACCACTTCGCCGACCGGCCGGGTCCCATCTGGCACCTGGACCGGCCCTTCGACATCGCCCCGGACCGCGGCAAGGCCTACGACCACACCGGGATCGCCCGGCTGGTCGCGGAGATGTCGGGACGGCTCGCCGAGGCCGGTCTCGGCCGCGGTGACCGGCTCGCCATCATCAAGCACAACCACATGGACGTCCTCCTCCTCGCCGCCGCGGCCGCCCGCATCGGCGCCCTGCCGGCCATGATCACCTCGACCTTCGCCCCGGACATCCTCGGCAAGATGATGGAGCGCCTGGAGCCCAAGGTGATCATCGCCGCGGACTCGGTGCTCGCCGCCGCCGCGGAGTCCGGTGTCACCCTGGCCGGACCCGGCACCCGCGTGGTGGCGATCGAGGGGGAGAAGGACCTCGACGGCACCGTCCGCCTGGCCGACCTGGACGGCGCCGGCGTACCTGTCCCGGACCTGCGGCCGGACGCGGAGCCGATGCTGCTCACGCACACCTCCGGCACCACGGGCGTACCCAAGTTCGTGATGCACTCGGCCGACACCATAGGTGTGTACGGGGTGATGGAGACGATCCGCATCCCGTTCCTGTCCACCCGGCCCGACGACACCATGGCCTCCTGCATCGCCTTCGTGCACTCGCGGGCGCTCACCTGGCTCATGGCCCAGTCCGTGCTCATCCCCTCCAAGGTGGTGGTGATGGGCGGCTCCGACCCGGAGACGGTCGTGGAGACCCTCTCCCGGAACCGGCCGACCACGCTGGAGGCCTGTCCGAACATCTTCCAGCGCTGGGAGCGGCTGCCGAAGACGCATCCGCAGCTGTTCACCGACGTGCGGTCGTTCATCTCCACCTTCGACGCCATCCACCCCAGCACGGTCCGCACCTTCCTGGCCGCCACCCGGCGGCGGCGCCCGGTCTGGGCGCAGAGCTGGGGGCAGAGCGAGATCGGTCCGGCGACGCTCGCCGCGTACTCCAAGCGGAAGGCGATGCGCAGCGAGGGCGAGGCGTTCACCAACAACGTCGGCCGCCCGATCCCGTTCGTCACCAAGATCAAGGTGGTCGACGCCGAGACCCGCAAGCCCGTACGGCGCGGCGAGCGCGGCATCGTCCTGGTCAAGACCAAGGGGCTCTGCCTCGGCTACCTCGGCGAGCCGGACCGGCACCGCGAGAAGCTGTGGGACGGCTGGTGGAACACCGGCGACGTCGGCGTCCACCGCCGTACCGGGAGCGTCGAGGTCCTCGACCGCGAGATCGACGTCATCCCCGGCGCCAGCGGCATAGAGCTGGAGAGCCTGCTGCTGGAACGCCTGGAGGACGCCACCGAGGTCATCGTCCTCGGCGATCCGAACGGCGCGCCGGTGCCGGTCGTCTCCACCCACTCCGGAACCCTGGACCGGGACGCCTGGCAGCGTGCCACCGCGGACCTGCCCGCTCTCGCGGAGCCGCGGGTGATCGACTGGAACGACTTCCCGCGCACCGGCACCTGGAAGGTCCGCCGCTTCGACCTGCGCCAGAAGGTCCTGCAGAGCCAGGACACCTATGGCACCGGGCGCTGGACATAAGCCCCGCGATCCCGAGTATTCGTCCCGTGAAAGAGAACCCGTGAGGTGGCAACCCACATGTCTGTTCCATCAACCCCGAAGAGCCGTGTCGTCACGGCCATCGACGAGCTGTTCGTCAACCTCGAGCCGGAGGCGGTGTACCGCCACTGGGCGGAGGACTTCGTCCAGCACAGCCCGCTGGTGTCCGACGGCCGGGAGGGCCTGCGGACCACGATCGTGCAGCTGGGCACCCTCGGCTTCAAGTACGAGATGAAGCGGGTGCTGGCCGACGGGCAGTGGGTCGTGCTGCACGCACACGGCGGCGGCGTCTCCCAGCCGTTCGCCGTCTTCAATCTGCTGCGGGTGGAGGACGACCGCCTGTCCGAGCACTGGGAGGTCGTGCAGCCGCAGATCACCGAAACGGTGAGCGGTCACGGCATGCTGGACGGCGCCACCGAGATCACCGACCTGGACCGCACCGACGCCAACCGGGATCTGGTGCGTACGCTGCTGGAGAAGGTCTTCATCGCCGGAGACCCGGCGGCACTGGACGGCTACCTCGACGGCGATGCGCTGATCCAGCACAGCCCGCAGGTCGCCGACGGCGCCGGCGCGCTGCGCACCTGGATCGCCGAAGGACCGCGCCGGTACGAGACCCTCGACCTGCTGATCGCAGAGGGGAACTTCGTCTGGGCCCAGAGCAAGGGCACCGTCGACGGCAGCCCGCATGTGCTGAACGACCTGTTCCGCATCGACGGCGGAAAGATCGCGGAGCACTGGGACGTCATAGGCGGGATTCCGTCCCAGCTGCCGCACAACAACTCGCTGTTCGCGACCTTCTGAGTGCTCAAGCCCGTGCGGTGCCATCACCGTCATCGACGGTGATGGCACCGCACGGGCAGTCGTCGGCCGCGCTGCGGGCCGCGTCGTGCAGCGCCGCCGCGGGCCGCGGCCGCAGCAGTACGACGGTGCCGTCGGCATCGCTCTGGTCGAACAGCTCCGGGACCGCCCATGCGCACAGCCCGGAGCCACAGCACCGGTCCCGGTCGACACTGATGCGCACGCCGCCTCCTCACCAGGCCACGGGAAGCGCCTCGACGCCGAAGATGAACCCGCGGTAGCGAAAGGACAGATCGGCCATCGGCACGGCAAGCCGCAGCCCGGGCAAGCGGGTGATGAGCGCCTCGAACGCCAGCCGCAGCTCCAGCCGGGCCAGATGCTGGCCGAGGCACTGGTGCATGCCGAATCCGAAGGTGAAGTGCCGCCGTGCCGGCCGG
Source organism: Streptomyces boninensis (assembly GCF_048572725.1). Lineage (NCBI taxonomy): Bacteria > Bacillati > Actinomycetota > Actinomycetes > Kitasatosporales > Streptomycetaceae > Streptomyces > Streptomyces boninensis. Next base: position 521,573 of record NZ_CP183837.1, on the reverse strand, counting down.
GCGATGTCGAAGCTCTCCCCGGCCACGAACTGCGCCGGATCGCGGTTGGCCGCCGGCGGCAGCACGATCACGGCCTCGCCGGCCCGGATCCGTACGCCGCCGAGGTCGGTGTCGGCGGTCGCCGCGCGCGCCAGCCCGCCCTCGGCGAGCGGCACGAAGCGCAGCACCTCCTCGACCGCCTGGTCCAGCAGGTCGGGACGGGTACGCAGCAGCGCGAGCTGTTCGGGGTGCGTCAGCAGGGCGAGGACGCCCAGCGCGATCATGTTGGCGGTCGTCTCGTAGCCGCCGATCAGCAGCAGCAGCGCGATGCCGATGAGCTGCTCGCGGTCCACCTGCCCGGCCTGCTCGTAGCCGACCAGGCGGGAGAGCAGGTCGTCGCCCGGGGTGCCGCGCTTCTGCGTGGCCAGGCCGTCGAAGTACGCGCGCAGGTCCAGCGCGGTCTGCTTCAGCCGCGCGAGGTCCGCGGTGCCCTCCGCCAGCACGGAGATCAGCCCCTGGAAGAAGGCCCGGTCGGCGTAGGGCACGCCCAGCTGCCGGCACGTCACCAGTGAAGGAACGGGCAGGGCATAGCCGGAGACGAGATCGCCTTCAGGGCCGCCCGCCGTCAGCTCTGCGAACGCCTCTTCGACGGCCTGCTCCACCAGCGGCCGCAGCCGCTGCACCGCACGGACGGTGAACTCGCCCGCCACCAGCCGCCGGTAGTAGGCGTGGTCGGGGTCGTCCATGCCCAGGAACGACAGCGCCCCCGGCGCCGCGCCGCCACCGAACTGCGGATAGCCCGGCGCCGACTGCACCGCCGTGAACCGGTCGTCGGTCAGCACCGCACGCACCTCGGCGGCGCCCGTCACCAGCCACACCGGCAGGCCGGTGACGAAGGTGACGGGCGCGACCGGCTGCCCCTCGCGCAGGGCCCGGTAGGCGTCGAGACGGAACGGCGACTCGCGCTGCGCGGGGAAGTCGAGGGCGCTCGGCAGGCTCGTCACCTGAGGTGGGTACATGTCACCAGATCCCCTTCTCGGGGTCGGCCTGCACCCGGCCGGACGCCAGATCGTCGAGGCCGCCGTCGAGTGCGGCCACGATCTGCTCCACTTCGCCGTCGGTGACGATGAGGGGCGGGATGACCATGATGGCCGGGACCATCGCCAGGTTCGACACCAGCACCCCCCGGGCCTCCACGGCCAGCCGCAGCGCGTTCACCCGGTACGGCTCCCAGGGCGTCCCGTCCGCGTCGGCGAACTCCACCGCATGCATCAGACCGGTCCCGCGGACGGCGGCGATCTCCGGGCGGCCGCGGGCGAGTTCGTCGAGCAGCTCGCGCAGCCTGCCGCCGCGGGCGCGCACCCCCGCCAGCAGCTCGCCGTCGGCGAGTTCGTCGACCACCGCGATGGCGGCCGCGAGCGCGAGCGGGTGCCCGTCGTTGGTGGCCCCGGTGAGGAAGGGGCGCAGCTGCGAGGCTTCCTGCAGCCGCTCGTAGATGCCGTCGGACAGCACGACGGCGGACAGCGGGGCGTACCCCGACGTCAGGCACTTGCCGAGGGTGATGATGTCGGGCGTGGCACCGACCTGTCCGCTGCGGGTGAAGTCGCCGACCCGCCCCATTCCGGTGGTCACCTCATCCATGATCACGTGGATGTCGTGCCGGCGGCAGAAGTCGCCCACGGTGCGCAGATACTCCGCATCCAGGACGTGTCCGCCTTCGCCGACCACCGGCTCCAGCACCACCGCGGTGACCCGCTCGGGGCCGTAGTCGGAGATCATGCGCGGCAGGTCGGCCATGCGGTCGGCCGCCACCGGTTCGAAGGGGCCGCGGGCGTGCAGTACGTCGGGAATCAGCGGCCCGGTCTGGTGGTGCACGTACGGCAGCCCTGTCAGCGCGCCGGCGGTGGCGCCGAAGCCGTGGAACTGCCGCCACAGGCCGAAGACCACGGTGCGTTCCGGGGTGCCCTCGGCCCGCCGCAGATAGCGGGAGAGGAGCACCGCCATCTCCACGACCTGCGATCCATTGCTCGCGAAGCGGATCTTGCCGTACCCGTCCGGCAGGTGGGCGACGATGCGCTCGGCGGCCTCGAGCGCCACCGCCGCGGGCCGGCCGTACGCCTGCAGATTGCTGTACGGCAGCGAGCGCAGCTGCCGCTCGATGGCCGCGATCAGCCGCGGGTTGTCATAGCCGAGAGAGACATTCCACAGCCCGGAGCGCGCGTCGAGATACCAGGTGCCGGCGGCGTCGCGCACCGCGGCGCCCTTGCCCTCGACGAGGAGCTTGTCCGGGGTCAGGTGCTGAAGATAGGTCCGCATCGACGGGCTGTTCCACAGCGCGTAGCGGTCCGGGTCCATCATGGTCGCGGCCCCCGCTCAGAACATCCCGTTGCCGTGCGGCATCTTCTCGGGCACCTCGGTCCGTACGTCCCACAGCTCCGCGATCTTCCCGTCGGCGACCCGGAACAGGTCGGCGAACAGATGCGGCTTGCCGTCGAGGGTGCCCTCGGACTGGGCGAAGACGAAGTTGCCCTCGGCCATGATCCGGTGGAGCTTGAGATAGTCCGCGCCCGACAGCGTCTCGCGCAGCCCCGCCACCCCGTCGGCGATCCCCGTGGCGTGCCGGATCAGCGCGTCGCCGTCGAAGAACTCCGCGGGCGAGGGGCGGGCGCCGCCGATGAAGACGTCCTCGACCAGCCGCCGGACCAGTGCTTTGTTGGCGTCCGTACGGTCGGCGTCGGCGATCTCGCTCGTGCCGTCGCCCATGTCGTGCCCGGACGCGGTCGGCCCGGTCTCCGGGGACACCGCCTCCCAGTGCTCGGCGATCTTGCCGTCGGCGGCGCGGTAGAGGTTGAACAGGATGAGCGGCACCTCGGCGAGCCCGGTGACGCGGGCGTGCAGCAGCACGAACTCGTCGTCGGCGATCGCGCGCAGCAGGTCGTAGCGTGCGCCGGCCCCCTTGGCCTGCTCGGTGAGCTGGCGCAGGCCGTCCCGGCCGTCCGCGCAGAGCGGGCTGTGCTGGATGAAGTCGGGGGCGTAGTAGGTCTCCAGAGCGCCGTCGGTGTCCGTGCCCGCGGTCAGCGCCTTGACGCCCTCGATGATCAGGCTCTTCGTGGTCATCTGTGCTCCAGGATGTGAGTTCGGCGGCGGGGATGTCAGCGGCCGGCGGTGACCGGCAGCGCCTTGAGGGCGCGGGAGAGCAGGCTGGGCTTGTACTCCAGGCGTTCGTCGGCGAGCGTCAGCTCCGGCACCCGGCGGAAGAGCGCACCCAGCGCCGTCTTCCCCTGCGTACGGGCCAGGGGTGCGCCGAAGCACACGTGCATGCCGGAGGCGAAGCTGAGGTGCCGGTTCTCGGTGCGGGCCAGATCGAGTGTGTCCGGCTCCGCGAACGCCTCCGGGTCGCGGTTGGCGGCGCCCCGGACCACGATCACCTGTTCCCCGGCGCGCACGACGGTGCCCGCACCCAGGTCCACGTCCTCGAACGCGACGCGGATCGACAGGTGCGAGGGCGAGTCGTAGCGCAGCAGCTCCTCGACCGCGCTGGGGGTCAGCTCCGGTTCGGCGCGGAAGCGGGCGAGCTGCCGCGGGTGCCGCAGCAGGGCCAGGGCGCCGTTGCCGATGAGGTTGGTGGTGGTGCCGTGGCCGGCGATGAACAGCAGGATGCAGGTGCCCAGCAGCTCCTGCTCGCTGATCTGCCCGTCGTCCTGCGCGGCCACCAGGCGGCTCAGCACGTCCTCGCCGGGCTCCTGGCGGCGCTCGGCCGCCAGTTCCCGGAAGTAGTCGTTGAGAGACGCCAGCGCCTCGTCCCTGGCCTGATGGTTGGCCTGCGAGATGCTGAACGAGGGGCTCACCCCGGCCAGATAGTCGTGCGCCCACTTCTCGATCATCGGGTGGTCGGGCTCCGGGACCCCGAGCAGGTGGCAGATCACCCCGAACGGCAGCCGGTGCGCCAGCGCGGCGATCACGTCGAACCGCGGGCCGTCCGCCAGCGCCTCGTCCAGCAACTGCTCGGTGCGCCGCTCGATGTAGCCGTTCGCGTTGCGCATCACGCGCGGCCCGAACGTATCGCGCAGCACCCGGCGCATCCGCGTGTGGTCCGGCGGATTCATGAAGATGAGCATGTGCCGCTGGTCGGCGAATCCACCGGGCAGCGCGGAGCCGTCACCCGTATCCTCGGCGGCCGCCGCTGTCTCCTCGGCAGCCGCCGCGGCGGGCGGCGGGTATCCGAACCGGTCGTCGCGCATGACCTGATCGCATTCCCGGTGGCGGGTGAGCACCCAGAAGCCGGCCGGGCTGCGGAAGACGGGGCTGCTTTCCCTGAGCCGCTGATAATGCGGATACGGGTCCTGCCTGAAGGTCGGGTCGTCCGGGTCGAAGCCGAGCACATTCCCGGCGCCACCCCGCATCTTCGTCGTGCCGCTCACATGCCCTCCACTCGGATTGCCGGGCACGCCGTCACCTTCTGGTTACGACGGGCAGGCGTCACGCAACCACAGCCGCAGGACAGCCGGGAAGGGACAATTCTCTGCCATATCCATTGCCGGGCCGCGGCTGGACGGACGCGGAATCACGCTATAGGCCCGGTTCCCGCCCGGTGGCCGCCGGATGTGCTGCGAAAACCTGCATGACAAGTTCTTGCCATGCCGATCGGGAAGGGCCATGGCAGCAATAGCAATACGCTGCCGTCATGACACATGTGCGGAATAGGGCCGAGGTGGCGGCCGAACCGGACTTCACCGAGCGGGTGTTGGGAGCGGTGCTCGAAATGTGCCGCGAGCAGCGCTACGAGGAGCTGACCCTGGCCGCCGCCGCCCGGCGGTCCGGCGCCGCCGAGGACGAGCTCACCGCCCGGTGGCCGGCGAAGAACCTGCTGGTCATGGAGGCGCTCCTGCACGCGGTCGCCCCGCACATGAAATTCCCGGACACCGGCGACATCGCGGCGGACCTCGAGGCGCAACTGGCCGCGGTGATCCGCCTCTTCGCCGATCCGGGGATCGGCCCGCACCTGACCGCGGTGATCGCCGACGTGCACGCCGACGAGCGGCTCGCCGCCGCCTTCCGTAAGAAGGTCTACGGGCCCAACCGGACCGTCGCCAGGGCCCGGTTCGAGGTCGCCCAGCGGCAGGGCCAGCTGCGCCAGGACATCGACCTGGACACCGCCGTCGACCTGGTCTTCGGCCCGATCTGGTTCCGGCTGCTGCTCGGCACCTCACCGCTGACCGCGGAACTGGCCACGCACATCACCGACCATGCGCTCGCCGGCCTCGCTCGCGCCGGGGAGGACGACAAGGGCTACGAGGCACCATGAGCAGCACCGAGGACACCGCCACGGGCCGGACGCGCACCGCCCCGCCGCGCGGCGAGAAGCTGGCCGACTACTTCGACTCCCGCACCGGGATCTACTCGGGCAAGAAGCTGATCCGCAAGACCTTCCCCGAGCACTGGTCTTTCATGTTCGGGGAGATGGCGCTCTACAGCTTCGTCATCCTGGTCCTGACCGGTGTCTTCCTCACGCTCTTCTTCGAGCCGTCGATGGGGGAGACCGTCTACGAGGGCTCGCACGACCCCTTGAACGGGATCCGGATGACCAAGGCGTACGCCTCGACCGTGGAGCTCAGCTTCGATGTGCGCGGCGGGCTGTTCATCCGCCAGCTGCACCACTGGGCCGCGCTGGTCATGATCGCCTCGGTGTGTCTGCATCTGCTGCGGCACTTCTTCACCGGCTCCTTCCGCAGGCCGCGCGAGATCAACTGGCTCATCGGCTTCACCATGTTCGTGCTGCTCATCATCGAGGGCTTCGCCGGCTACTCGCTCCCCGACGACCTGCTCTCCGGCACCGGGCTGCGCATCGCCCAGGGTGTCGTGCTGGCGATCCCGCTGGTCGGCACGTATCTGCACATGTTCCTGTTCGGCGGCGAGTATCCCGGCGGCGACGTCATCGGCCGGCTGTATTCGGTGCACATCCTGCTGATCCCGGGCATCCTGGCGGCCCTGGTCGTGGCCCACTTGATCTTCGTCGTGGTGCACAAGCACACCCAGTTCCGCGGCCCCGGCAGGACCGAACGCAACGTCGTCGGGCAGCCGTTGCTGCCGGTGTACGTGGCCAAGGCGGGCGGCTTCTTCTTCTGCGTCTTCGGCCTCCTGTCGCTCATAGCGGCGACCGTCACCATCAACCCGGTGTGGAAGTTCGGCCCGTACCGGCCGGACCAGATCTCCCAGGGCTCCCAGCCCGACTGGTACATGGGCTTCCTCGAAGGCGCGCTGCGCGCCTTCCCCGCCTGGGAGCTGACGCTGCCGGGCGGATACACCGTCAATATGGCGGTGCTGCTGCCCGCCGTCGTCCTGCCCGGGCTGATGGCGGCGGCGATCGCGCTGTGGCCGTTCCTGGAGGCGTGGGTCACCGGCGACCGGCGCGAGCACCACCTGCTGGACCGGCCGCGCGAGCATCCGACCCGCACCGCGTTCGGCTGCGCGTTCGTCGCGTTCTACCTGGTGCTGTTCTTCGGCGGCGCCAACGACGTGCTGGCGCACCGGATGGGCCTGTCGATGAACATGATCACCTGGATCGTACGGATCGGTGTCTTCGTCATACCGGTGGTGACCTACATCGTGACCAAGCGGATCTGCCTCGGGCTGCAGCACCGCGACCGGGACAAGCTCCTGCACGGCCGCGAGACCGGCCGTCTGGTGCGGCTGCCGCACGGCGAGTTCGTCGAGGTGCACGCGCCGCTGGACCGGGGGCGGGAGTACACGCTGCTGTCCCGCGAGGTGTTCAAGCCGCTGGAGGCGCCCAAGCCGCACAACGGCGAAGGCGTCCCCAACCCCCGGCTGCGCCGCCAGCTCATCCGCTACCGCCTCAGCCGCTGGCTGTACGGCGAGCAGGTGCCGACCCCCACCGCGAGGGAGTTCGCGCTGGCGAGGGAGCACAACGGGCACCGGCTGCCCGCGCTCGACGGCCACGAGGCGAGCGGCCAGAACGGTCAGGCGAAGCTCGCCGAGCTCGCCAAGCACGGCAGCCAGGCATCGGAGGACACCGGCACCCGGTGAGATCCCGGCGCCGTGAATGACCCGTGCCCCCGGCCGCACCGACACGGCCGGGGGCACAGCCGCGCTGTCAGCCTCCCAGTGACAGCGCTCGCAGCCGCCCGAGGACCCGGTCCACCAGTGCGCCTGCCGCACCGGTGTAGGCAGCCGGATCCGTCAGGGCGTCGAGGTCTGCTCGGGTGAACGACTTCTCGATCCCGGGTACTTCGCCGAGCAGCTCCGCAAGCGGGCGACCGTCGGCCGCGGCCGCGAGCGAAGCCGTGGTGACGGCGGCCTTCGCCGGTGCCTTGCCGAGCACGGGCGCCAGCCGCGCCGCCAGCCGCTCGGCGACGATCAGCGCACCGGTGCTGTCGAGGTTGGCGCGCATCCGCCCGGCATGCACGCTGAGCCCTCCGGTCAGCTCCGCGGCCGTGTGCGCGGCCCCGCCGACCAGCCGCAGCGCCTCGCGCAGCGGCTGCCACTCGGCGTGCCACGCCCCGGCGGGCCGCTCGTCCTCCGCGAGCAGCGCCTGCGTCACCGTGGCGGTGAGCAGCGGCACCTGCGCGGCGGCCGAGCGGATCAGCGTGGACAGCACCGGATTGACCTTCTGCGGCATCGCTGAGGACGCGCCGCGCCCCGGCGCGGTGGGCTCGCTGACCTCGGCCACCTCGGTACGGGACAGCGACTGCACATCCACGGCGATCTTGCCGAGCGCGCCCGACGCCTGGCCCAGCACCGCGGCCACGTCGGCGAGCGGGGTGCGCACGGTGTGCCACGGCGCCGTCGGCACGGCGAGCCCGAGCTCCGCGGCGTACCGGCCGAACAACTCCGCCACAAAATCGGCGGGGCGGTCCGCCACGCCGGCCGGCGCGTCGATCCGGGCGTACTCCAGATATCCGGCGAGCGTGCCGGCGGCGCCGCCCAGCTGCGCGGGCAGGCCGGAACCGACGAGGGACGCCATGCGCTCGCGGGCGTCGAGGACGCCCTGCAGCCAGGTGGCTGCCTTGAGGCCGAAGGTGGTGGGCACGGCGTGCTGGGTCAGCGTGCGGCCCGCCATCGGGGTGTCGCGGTGCTCCGCGGCCAGCGCGGCGAGATGGTCCGACGTGCGCTCCAGCTCGCCGAGTACGAAGCCGAGCGCCCGCCCGGTGACCAGCATCGCCGCGGTGTCCAGCACGTCCTGGCTGGTGGAGCCGCGGTGCACGTAGTGCGCGGCCGCCGCGTCGCGGGCGGCCACCGCCTCGGTGAGCGCCGCCACCGTCGCCACCACCGGGTTGGCCGCGGCCCGGGAGGCCTCGGCGAGTGCCCGCACATCGAAGTTCTCCGCCCGGCCCACCTCGGTGATCAGCTCGGCCGCCGCGCTCGGCACCAGGCCCATGCGCATCTGCGCCCGGGCCAGCGCCGTCTCCGCGTCGAGCATGGCCTGCAGCCACGCCCGGTCGCCGACCAGCGGCTCGATGGGCGATCCGGCGCGCACCGGCGCGAGCAGACCGGTGTCGTCTTCGGCGTTGGACATCAGGCGGCCCTACCTTCCAGATCACGGGTGAACCCCAGCCATTCGTAGGGTTGTGGCACCCAGGGGGGCGGGGTGTGGCTCTCAGGCTGGCTGCCGTTCGAGGCTGAAGAGGCTTGGCCGCCCCGCTCCCCACGACGACTCGGCCGCCGATTAGGAAGTGCGACAAGGTCGCTGTGTAGGGCAATGCCGGCGAGGTCGTCCGTGGTACGCCAGACAGGAACGACTTCGGGAGCACGATGAGCCGGATATGGGCCGGGATCGACTGCGGCAAGACCCACCACCACTGCGTCGCCATGGACACCGACGGCAAGACCTTGCTGTCGCGCAGGGTGGCCAACGACGAGCAGGAACTCGTCCAGCTCATGGGCGATGTCCTCGACCTCGCCGACGGCCGCGAGGTGACGTGGGCGATGGACATGACCGGCGGTGAACCGGGTCTGCTGATCGCAGTCCTGGTCAACCACATGCAGGAGCTGCTCTACATCCCAGGCCGCATGGTCAACCGAGCGGCCGACACCTACCGGGGCGAGGGCAAGACCGACGCCCGCGACGCCAGGATCATCGCCGACCAGGCACGCATGCGCCGTGACCTCCAAACGATCCGGCCCGACGACGAGACCACGATCGAGCTGCGGCTGCACACCAGCCACCGCACCGACCTGGTCGCCGACCGCACCCGAACCATCAACCGTCTGCGGGGCACCCTGCTGAGCATGTTCCCCGCACTCGAACGTGCCCTGGAACTCACCAACGCCGGGCCGCTGGTCCTTCTCACCGGCTACCAGACACCCGCCTCCCTGCGCCGCATCGGCGTCAGCCGGCTGACCACCTGGCTGCGCAACCGCAAGGTCCGCGGCGCCGAAAGCCTCGCCAAAGCGGCCGTGGAGGCCGCCGCACGCCAACACACCGCCGTGGCCGGAGAGAAGGTCATCGCGAAGATGGTGCACACCTTGGCGAGGGAGGTGATGGCCCTCAACGAGAAGATCGCCGAGATCGACAAGCTCATCGAGGGCCGGTTTCGCGAGCACGAACTCGCCGAGGTCATCTTGAGCATGCCGGGCATGGGGCCCAAGCTCGGTGCCGAGTTCCTGGTCGCCATCGGCGGCAGCCTGGACGGCTTCCCCACCGCGGACCGCCTCGCGGCCTTCGGTGGCGTCGCTCCCGCCCCGCATGACTCCGGCAAGACCAGCGGCAACCTGCGGCGCCCTCAGCGCTACCACCGGCGCCTGCAGCGCGTCTTCTATACCTCCGCGCTGGTCAGCTCCTGGAGCGATCCCAACTCCAAACGGTTCTACGACCGCAAGCGAGCCGAGGGCAAGAGCCACGTCCAGGCCGTCCTCGCGCTCGCCCGCCGGCGCGTCAACGTGCTGTGGGCCCTCATCCGAGACCGAAGGTGCTACCAAGTCACGCCGCCAGTCACGCTCGCCGCTTGACAACAGCATTAGGAAGCCTCCGATCCGGTGGCGGCGCCCGGCACCGTGAACGCCGGGTCGTCGGCGAGCCGGAGCGCGGCGCGGGCGATGGCATCCGAGTCCCCGAGCGTCACCGAGTTGACGCCCGGGCGGATCCCGGCGGCGGTGACCCAGTGCACGGACTCGGTGGGCACACCGTAGGCGAAGCGCCGCGGATGCGGGCGGCCGCCGGCGTCGATGAGCCGGTACGGGCGCTGGGTGACGGCGAGCCCGCCGGTCTCGTACGCCTGCCCGCCGGCGCCGTGCACATGATGGAGCGAGCACTGCCCGGTGGCCTTCAGGTGGCGCAGCAGCGGGTCGGCGGTGCGGCGCAGGTCGATGTCGGGAAGCCGGGCCTCGATCAGCGCCGTCGCCTGCACCGTGGAGCCGAGCACGCGCGGCGAGGTGGCGACGAAGCGGCGGGCCGCCGGGTCGAGGCTGATCTGCACTCCGGGCCCGACGACGGACAGCACGCCGGCCTCGATGAGCGCGACCATCTCCTCGATCCGGGAGGCGGGCGGGCCGATCGACAGATAGGCGTTCAGGGGCGTGTACCACCGGTCGAGGTGCTGGCGGTGGGAGGCGGCGGTGAGCCCGTTGTGGTCGACGAGCAGGCGGATCTCGTTGCGCAGGTCGCGCAGCGCGTCGAGGGCCGATTTCAGCGGGCCGGTCACATTGCCCTCGTGTGCGGCGGAGATGTCCCGGCGCAGCCGGTCGACGAGCCAGTCGCGCCAGGCGGCCGGGCCGTCGAACTGCGCGCCCCGGGTGGGCTGATCGATGGCCTCCCAGTCCCAGCGGTCCGCCGCGGCGATGCCGTACTCGTCCAGCAGCGTCTCCGCGGCGGCGCCGCGCGGCGCGGCGAGGAACCGCTCGCGGAAGGCGTCGACGGCGAAGACATCACGGCTGCGGGCGAGCAGAGCCGTGTAGTAGACCGTCTCGACCTCCTTGGCCACCAGCGGCCAGATGTCGGCTTCGAAGTTCAGGCCGGGGCCGGAGCGGGCTTGCCGGCGCAGCTTCTCCACCATCTTCTCGTCGAGCAGCAGCGGGAGGTGACGGCCGTGGGCGCCCTTCTCGTTCTCGCCGCGCGCGTGGTACGGCACGCCGCGCCGGGATCCGGCGTGCATCCGCGGCTCCCGGCCGGAGGGACGGTAGACGAGTCGGCCGTCGCGGCGCTCATAGCTGCCGCCGCGGCCCTGCGTGAACAGCGCCATGTAGTCGAAGAAGTTCAGCCCCAGACCGCGCAGCAGCACCGGTTCGCCGGGGGCGATGCCGTCCAGGTCGACGTCGGCGGGGTTGGCGGGCCGCAGATGGGTCAGGCCCAGCCGGCGCGCCTCGGTGTGCAGCCGTGCCAGCGGCTCGGGGTCCACGGCCTCCACGTGGCCGATGGACAGCACCACGGCGTCCAGGCCGGTCAGCTCCTGCCCGTTCTCCAGCCGCACCCGCTGGGCCGGGCCGGCCGGCGAGCCGTCGACCGCGGCGTTGTCCAGGGCCACGGCGCGGGTCCGGTGGGTGACGATCTCGACGTGCTCAGGGGCCAGCGCCATCACCCGCTGCGCCACCCACTGAAGGTAGCGGCCGTAAAACGCCCTCGACGGATAGCTGTCAGGGCCGAGCCGGCGCGCCTCGGCCAGGGAACCCTCGTCGAGTCCTGATTCCTCGGGCTCCAGCGGGGCTATCAGCTGCGCCCACTCGTACAGGCTCGGGCCGGTGGCGAGCGGTCCCTCCATCTCCACCGAAGCGTCCGTGAACAGGCTCACCTGGGAGGCGACGGTGTTCATCAGCAGGTGCCGGGATTGGCCCGCGCGCCAGACTCGGCCGGAGCCTGGTTCCTCGGGATCGACCACATGCACCGTGAGATCGACTTCCGGTGCCAGCGCGGCGTTGGCACAGACACGTTCCAGCACCGAAAGCCCGCGAGGCCCGGTGCCTATGACGCACATGGTCAGCTGCTGATTTCCCATCTGCTGCTCCTGATCGCATGAGTCGACGGGGGAAACCGCGTCGATGGACTAGGCGGATTTCGGCGAAGGCGAATGCCCGTGAATGCGTTTCCCTGGGAAAGGAATTCGCTCGTTGGAAGGAAATCCGCTCACTGCGATCGCGGTCAACGAAAGCCGGGTGGCGGCCCCGAAATGCCGCTCGGCGAAAGGGAAATCCGCCATTTCCCTGCTGCGTTCCCGCCGCCCGCCCGCCGACCAGCCCGGGCCCGGTCACATCGGCCGCGGCGCCTTGCCATGGGTTTGTCAGGCGTGCCGCCGCGACCCAAGCGCTGCTTAAGCGCGGCGCCGGAGCATGGGGCGTCTTGAGCCCGCAACGAGTCCGACCTGACCCCAGGGAGTACCGTGTCCCGTCGCCTGTTCACCTCGGAGTCCGTGACCGAAGGTCACCCCGACAAGATCGCCGACCAGATCAGCGACGCCGTCCTCGACGAGCTGCTGAGCCAGGACAGCGGGGCCCGGGTGGCGGTGGAGACGCTGATCACCACCGGCCAGGTGCACATCGCCGGCGAGGTGACCACCTCCGCCTACGCGGACATACCGGCCCTGGTGCGCGAGACCATCCTCAGGATCGGCTACGACTCGTCGGCGAAGGGCTTCGACGGAGCCTCCTGCGGGGTGTCGGTGTCCATCGGCGCACAGTCGCCCGACATCGCCCAGGGCGTCGATGTCGCATACGAGAAGCGCGTGGCCGGCTCCTCCGATGACGCACTCGACCAGCAGGGCGCCGGAGACCAGGGCCTGATGTTCGGCTACGCCTGCAACGAGACGCCGTCGCTGATGCCGCTGCCGATCGATCTCGCCCACCGGCTCGCCCACCGGCTGGCGCAGGTCCGCAAGGACGGCACCGTCCCGTACCTGCGCCCGGACGGCAAAACCCAGGTCACCATCGAATACCTGGGCAGCAGGCCGGAGCGGCTGAACACCCTGGTCGTCTCCTCACAGCACGCCTCCGACGTCGACCTGGACGCGCTGCTCGCCCCGGACATCCGCCGCCACGTCATCGAGCCCGTACTGCAGCGGCTCGCCGACGACGACATCAAGCTGGAGGCCGATGACTACCGCCTCCTGGTCAACCCCACCGGCCGCTTCGAGACCGGCGGGCCGATGGGCGACGCGGGCCTGACCGGCCGGAAGATCATCATCGACACGTACGGCGGCATGGCCCGGCACGGCGGCGGCGCCTTCTCCGGCAAGGACCCGTCCAAGGTGGACCGGTCAGCCGCCTACGCCATGCGCTGGGTCGCGAAGAACGTGGTGGCCGCGGGACTGGCGGAGCGCTGCGAGGTCCAGATCGCCTACGCCATCGGCAAGGCCGAGCCCGTCGGCCTGTTCGTGGAGACCTACGGCACTCATACGGTGCCGGTGGAGCGCATCCAGCACGCCATCGACGAGATCTTCGACCTACGCCCCGCCGCGATCATCCGCGACCTCGACCTGCTCCGCCCGATCTACGCCCAGACCGCCGCCTACGGCCATTTCGGCCGGGACCTGCCGCAGTTCACCTGGGAGCACACCGACCGTGCCGAGGCCCTCCGCGCCGCCGCGGCCTGAGGCGGCGGGGACGGACGCGACAAGACGAGGATCAGCAGATGAAGATCGCGATCACCGGGTCCATCGCCACCGACCATCTCATGACGTTCGACGGCCGGTTCACCGACCAACTGATCGCCGCCAAGCTGGAGACCCTGTCACTCTCCTTCGCCGTCGACGATCTGGAGGTGCGCCGGGGCGGGGTGGCGGCGAACATCTGCTTCGGCCTGGGCACCCTCGGCCTGAACCCGCTCCTGGTAGGCGCGGCCGGCCACGACTTCGAGCCCTACCGGTCCTGGCTGGACCGGCACGGCGTGGACACGACCGGGGTACGGATCAGCGCCACCCGCCGAACGGCCCGCTTCGTGTGCACCACCGACCGCGCACACAACCAGATCGGCTCGTTCTACGCGGGCGCCATGGCCGAGGCCCGGCACATCGACCTCGCCGCCATCGGCGACCGGGCCGGGGGCCTGGACCTGGTGATGATCTCGCCCGACGACCCGGCGGCAATGGTCCGGCACACCCGTCAGTGCGCCGAGGCGGGCATCGTCTTCATCGCCGACCCCTCACAGCAGCTCGCCCGCATGACCCGGGACGACGCCCGCGCCCTGCTGGCCGGACCCAGGTACCTGATCACGAATGAATACGAGAGCGTGCTGATCCAGGAGCTCACCGGCTGGACCGAACAGCAGATACTCGGCCGGGTCGGCACCTGGGTCACCACCCGCGGCGCCGACAGCGTGCACCTGCGCCAGGCCTGCCGGCTCAGCCTCGACGTCAAGTCGGTGCCGGCCGCCGGACCCCTGGAGCCGACCGGCGCCGGCGACGCCTTCCGGGCGGGCTTCCTCGCCGCCCTCTCCCGCGGCCTGCCCGAGGAGCGGGCCGCCCAACTCGGCGCCGCCATGGCCACCACGGCGCTGGAGACGGTCGGCACCCAGACCTACGTGCTGCAGCCGGCCCGCCTCACCGCGATGATCCGCGACACCTACGGCGTCGCCGCGGCCGAAGAACTCTCCGCGCACCTGGCGGTCCTGCGGTGACGGCCACGGACCGCCCCGGCGCGCTGCGGCAAGCGCTCGCCTCCAGGGTGGTGGTCGCGGACGGTGCGATGGGCACGATGCTCCAGGAACACGACCCCACGCTGGAGGACTTCCAGCAGCTGGAGGGGTGCAACGAAGTCCTGAACGCCACCCGCCCGGACATCGTCCGCTCGGTGCACGAGGAGTATTTCGCCGCGGGCGTGGACTGCGTCGAGACCAACACCTTCGGCGCCAACCACTCGGCATTGGGCGAGTACGACATCACCGACCTCATCCACGAGCTGTCCGAGTACGGCGCCCGCATCGCCCGCGAGGCGGCGGATTCCTTCACCGCGAAGGACGGCCGGCTGCGCTGGGTGCTGGGCTCCATGGGCCCCGGCACCAAGCTGCCGACCCTGGGCCACACCCCGTATGCCACGCTGCGTGACGGCTATCAGCAGAACGCCGAGGGCCTGATCGCGGGCGGCGCCGACGCGCTGCTCGTCGAGACCACGCAGGACCTGCTGCAGACCAAGGCCGGGCTGCTCGGCGCCCGGCGGGCATTGGACGCCCTCGGCGTCGACCTGCCGCTGCTCTGCTCGCTTGCCTTCGAGACCACCGGCACGATGCTGCTGGGCTCGGAGATCGGCGCGGCGCTGACCGCGCTGGAACCGCTGGGCATCGACCTGATCGGGCTCAACTGCTCCACCGGGCCCGCCGAGATGAGCGAGCACCTGCGCTATCTGGCGCGGCACTCGCAGACTCCGCTGGTGTGTATGCCGAATGCGGGCCTGCCGGTGCTGACCTCCGACGGCGCGTACTTCCCGCTGACGGCCCCGGAGTTGGCGGACTATCTGGAGAAGTTCGTACGGGACTACGGGCTGTCGCTGGTCGGCGGTTGCTGCGGTACTACGCCGGAGCACATGCGGCAGCTCGTGGAGCGGATGAACGGCCTCACTCCGGTGGAGCGGGAGCCGCGGCCAGAGGCGGGTGCGGCGTCGCTCTATCAGACGGTGCCTTTCCGCCAGGACACGTCGTATCTGGCGATCGGGGAGCGGACGAACGCGAACGGGTCGAAGAAGTTCCGTGAGGCCATGCTGGAGGGCCGGTGGGACGACTGTGTGGAGATGGCGCGGGATCAGATCCGTGAGGGCGCGCACATGCTGGATCTGTGCGTCGACTACGTGGGCCGGGATGGCGTCACGGACATGAATGAGCTGGCGGGGCGCTTCGCCACCGCCTCCACGCTGCCGATCGTGCTGGACTCGACCGAGGTGCCGGTGATCCAGGCCGGGCTGGAGAAGCTCGGCGGCCGGGCGGTGATCAACTCGGTCAACTACGAGGACGGGGACGGTCCTGAGTCCCGTTTCGCGAAGGTCACCAAGCTGGCGCAGGAGCACGGCGCTGCGCTGATCGCTTTGACCATCGATGAGGAGGGGCAGGCCCGTACGGTCGAGCACAAGGTCGCCATCGCGCAGCGGCTGATCGCGGACCTGACCGGGAACTGGGGCATCAACGAGTCGGACATCCTGATCGACTGCCTGACCTTTACGATCTGCACGGGTCAGGAGGAGTCCCGTAAGGACGGGATCGCGACGATCGAGGCGATCCGGCAGCTGAAGAAGCGGCACCCGGACGTGCAGACCACTCTCGGCCTGTCGAACATCTCCTTCGGCCTGAACCCGGCCGCCCGCATCGTGCTGAACTCCGTGTTCCTGGACGAGTGCGTCAAGGCTGGCCTGGACTCGGCGATCGTGCACGCCTCGAAGATCCTGCCGATCGCCCGTTTCGATGAGGAGCAGGTCACCGCCGCCCTCGACCTGATCTACGACCGGCGCAGCGAGGGTTACGACCCGCTGCAGAAGCTGATGGAGCTGTTCGAGGGCGCCACCGCCAAGTCCCTCAAGGCTGGCAAGGCTGAGGAGTTGGCCGCACTGCCGCTCGATGAGCGGCTGCAGCAACGGATCATCGACGGCGAGAAGAACGGCCTCGAAGCCGACCTGGACGAGGCGCTGCAGGCCCGCAAGGCGCTGGACATCGTCAACGACACGCTCCTGGAGGGCATGAAGGTCGTCGGCGAGCTCTTCGGCTCGGGACAGATGCAGCTGCCGTTCGTGCTGCAGTCCGCCGAGGTGATGAAGACCGCCGTGGCCCATCTCGAACCGCACATGGAGAAGTCCGACACCGAGGGCAAGGGCACCATCGTGCTCGCCACGGTCCGCGGCGACGTGCATGACATCGGCAAGAACCTGGTCGACATCATCCTGTCCAACAACGGCTACAACGTCGTCAACCTCGGCATCAAGCAGCCGGTCTCCGCCATCCTGGACGCCGCCGAGGAGTGCGCCGCCGACGTGATCGGCATGTCCGGGCTGCTGGTGAAGTCCACGGTGATCATGAAGGAGAACCTGGAGGAGCTCAACCAGCGCAAGCTGGCCGCCGACTTCCCGGTCATCCTCGGCGGCGCCGCCCTGACCCGCGCCTACGTCGAGCAGGACCTGCACGAGATCTACGAGGGCGAGGTCCGCTACGCCCGCGATGCCTTCGAGGGCCTGCGGCTGATGGACGCGCTGATCGCCGTCAAACGCGGCGTCCCCGGCGCCACGCTGCCCGAGCTCAAGCAGCGCCGGGTCAAGGCGGCCGCGAACACCGCCGTCGCCGAGCGCCCGGTCGACGAGGGCCAGGTACGCTCGGACGTCGCGACCGACAATCCGATCCCCACCCCGCCGTTCTGGGGCACCCGGGTCTCCAAGGGCATCCAGCTCAAGGACTACGCGTCCTGGCTGGACGAGGGCGCGCTGTTCAAGGGCCAGTGGGGGCTGAAGCAGGCCCGCAAGGGCGGCCCCACGTACGAGGAGCTTGTGGAGACCGAGGGCCGGCCGCGGCTGCGCGGCCTGCTCGACCGGCTGCAGTCGGACAACCTCCTCGAGGCCGCCGTCGTGTACGGCTACTTCCCCTGTGTCTCCAAGGGCGATGACCTGATCCTGCTGCACGAGGACGGCACCGAGCGCACCCGCTTCACCTTCCCCCGTCAGCGACGCGGCCGCCGACTGTGCCTGGCGGACTTCTTCCGCCCCGAGGAGTCGGGGGAGACCGACGTGATCGGGCTGCAGGTCGTCACCGTCGGCTCGCGCGTCGGCGAGGAGACCGCGAAGCTCTTCGAGTCGAACTCCTACCGCGACTACCTCGAACTCCACGGCCTCTCCGTCCAGCTCGCCGAGGCCCTGGCCGAGTACTGGCACGCCCGCGTCCGCTCCGAACTCGGCTATGCCGGCGAGGACCCGGACGAGATGCAGGGCATGTTCGACCTCAAATACCGCGGCGCACGCTTCTCCCTCGGCTACGGCGCCTGCCCCGACCTGGAGGACCGCGCCAAGATCGCCGCCCTGCTGGAACCGGAACGTATCGGCGTCAAGCTGTCCGAGGAGTTCCAGCTCCACCCGGAACAGTCCACCGACGCCATCGTCATCCACCACCCGGAAGCGAAGTACTTCAACGCGGGAGGACGCGGATGAGCCTGCGTCGCGAAGGCGGTGGACCCACCTTCTCCTTCGAATTCTTCCCGCCCAAGACGCCGAAGGGCGAGCGCACCCTGTGGGACACGATCCGGCGCGTGGAAGCGCTGCGCCCGGACTTCGTCTCCGTCACGTACGGCGCCGGCGGCTCCTCGCGTGAGCGTACGGTCGCCGTCACCCGCCGGATCGCCGCCGAGACGACCCTGCGGCCGGTCGCCCACCTCACCGCGGTCGGTCACTCCGCGGACGAGCTGCGGCACATCATCGGGCAGTACGCCGACGCCGGCATCCGCGACGTCCTCGTCGTACGCGGTGACCCGCCGGGCGACCCGAAGGGGACGTGGACACCCCACCCCCAGGGCTTCACCTACGCCTACGAGCTGGTCCAACTCGTCCGTACCCTCGGCGACTTCACCATCGGCGTCGCGGCCTTCCCCGAGCGGCACCCCCGGTCGCCGGACTGGGACAGCGACATCCGGCACTTCGTCGCCAAGTGCAAGGCGGGCGCCGACTACGCGATCACGCAGATGTTCTTCGATGCCGAGGACTATCTGCGGCTACGGGACCGGGTGGCGGCCGCCGGCTGTGACACCCCGATCATCCCGGAGATCATGCCGGCCACCGACGTGCGGCAGATCCGGCGCTTCGCCGAACTCTCCGACGCCGCCTTCCCCGCCGACCTGGCCCGCCGCCTCGACGCCGTCCGCGACGATCCGGCCGCGGGTCACCGCATCGGTGTCGACTACGCCACCGCCATGGCCCGCCGGCTCCTCGACGAGGGCGCCCCCGGCCTGCACTACATCACCCTCAACCGCTCTTCGGCGGCGCTCGACATCCACCAGACGGTCCTCGCGGACCACGACCACCTCACGTACCAGACCTCAGGGAGCTCTTAGTGCCAGCTGTACCACCGGCGGACGCCACCGACTTCAAGGTCGTCGATCTGTCCCTCGCCGACTTCGGACGCAAAGAGATCGCGCTTGCCGAGCACGAGATGCCGGGCCTGATCGCGCTGCGCGAGAAGTTCGCCGGCAAGCAGGTCCTCAAGGGCGCCAGGATCACCGGCTCGCTGCACATGACCGTACAGACGGCGGTGCTGATCGAGACGCTGGTCGCGCTCGGCGCCCAGGTCCGCTGGGCGTCCTGCAACATCTTCTCCACCCAGGACCATGCCGCCGCGGCCGTGGCGGTCGGACCCGAGGGCACCGCCGAGGCGCCGGCGGGTATCCCGGTGTTCGCCTGGAAGGGCGAGAGCCTGGAGGAGTACTGGTGGTGCACCGAGCAGGCGCTCACCTGGCCCGGGGTGCCCTCCGGCGGGCCGAACATGCTCCTCGACGACGGTGGCGACGCCACCCTGCTGCTGCACATGGGCGTCGAGTTCGAGAAGGCGGGGGAGGTCCCTGAGCCCGGCGCGGACGACGGCGATGAGTTCCGGCAGATCCTTGCCGTGCTCGGCCGCACGCTGCGCGAACAGCCCACCAAGTGGACCGACGCGGCGGCGGACATCCGCGGCGTCACCGAGGAGACCACCACCGGCGTGCACCGGCTGTACGAGCTCGCCCACGCCGGCCGGCTGCTGTTCCCCGCGATCAACGTGAACGACGCGGTGACGAAGTCGAAGTTCGACAACAGGTACGGCTGCCGGCACTCCCTCGTCGACGGCATCAACCGCGCCACGGACACGCTGATCGGCGGCAAGACCGCGGTCGTCTGCGGCTACGGCGACGTCGGCAAAGGCTGCGCGGAGTCGCTGCGCGGCCAGGGCGCCCGGGTCATCGTCACCGAGATCGACCCGATCTGCGCGCTGCAGGCGGCGATGGACGGCTACCAGGTCGCCACGCTCGACGAGGTCGTGGAGACCGCCGACATCTTCATCACCGCGACGGGCAACCGGGACGTCATCCTGGCCTCTGACATGGCGCGGATGAAGCACCAGGCGATCGTCGGGAACATCGGCCACTTCGACAACGAGATCGACATGGCCGGCCTCGCGGAGCTGCCCGGCGCGGTCAGAGACGAGCTCAAGCCGCAGGTGCACACCTGGACCTTCGAGGACGGCAAGAAGATCATCGTGCTCTCCGAGGGCCGCCTGCTGAACCTCGGCAACGCCACCGGCCATCCGTCCTTCGTGATGTCCAACTCCTTCGCCAACCAGACCCTCGCCCAGATCGAGCTGTTCACCAAGCCGGAGCAGTACACCACCGGCGTCCACCTGCTGCCCAAGCACCTGGACGAGCGGGTGGCCCGGGTCCACCTCGCGTCGCTCGGGGTCAGCCTCACGACGCTGCGGCCCGAGCAGGCCGCGTACATCGGGGTCCCCGTCGACGGTCCGTACAAGCCCGACCACTACCGCTATTGACCCGCCACTACCCGACTGAGGCGCCATGACCGACTCGCGCACCGCACCACGACGGCCCCGGACGGCATCCATCACGCGGGCCAGGACCGGCCTGACCGAGCAGCAGAAGCGGCGGCAGCGGCGGTACGTCGCCGCCATGACCGTGCGCACCAGCTGCGTCGTCGTGATGGCCTGCACCTGGGAGCGCTGGCCGGTGCTCGCGGTGTGTGCCCTCGTCGGTGGGGTGCTGATCCCGTTCGTCGCCGTCGTGGCCGCGCAGGCTTGGTGGCCGCGCGGCCGGGGCGTACGACCGGCCGTCGCCCGCGCGAGCGAGGAGCCGGCCGGCAGGGCTCCACTGGAGCCGAGCCTGATCCTGCCCGCGGACCGGAAGGCCGCTTGACGGCCGTCCGCCGCAAGCGCCGCTTTAGCGGCGCCACGCACCCTGGCAGGGGACCTTTCCATCCTGGCGGGCTCGCAGGCCCGCCAGGCCATCCGTCGAGGAGCACTCGCCATGATGACTCGCACCTTCGGGCAGGCTGCACACGCCGCGGGCCTGCGCGACTGGCTGACCGCCCGCCTGGCGCTCTATCTGGACCGGCGGGAGGAGTCTCTCGACCACCACACCCCGCTGGCCGAGTACGGCATGGACTCGGTCGCGGCGCTCAGCCTGTGCGGTGACCTGGAGGAGGAGCACGACCTGATCGTCGACGTGACCCTGGTGTGGGACCACCCGACGATCTCCGACCTCGTCGCCTACCTGGCCCCCCGCCTGGCCGCGGGCCAGGCAGGGGGGCAGTGAGACCCGCTACCCGGAATGCGTGAGTTGGCGGGCCCGGACCCGGGCCCGCTTCTCCGCGTTCAGCACGTCGTCCAGGGTCAGTTCGGCACCGCCGACGGCGGCCACCTGCTCCTGGACCACTCTGCGTACGGTGGCGACGATCTCGGGGAACGGCAGCCGGCCGTCGAGGAACGCCGCCACGCACTCCTCGTTCGCGGCATTGAACACCGCCGGCGCCACGCCGCCGGCCTCGCCGGCGAACCGGGCCAGTGCGACCGCCGGGAAGGCCTCCTCGTCCAGCGGGAAGAACGTCCACGCCGCCGACTGCGTCCAATCGCAGGCGGGCGCCGCATCCGGCACCCGCTCCGGCCAGCCGAGCCCGAGCGAGATGGGCAGGCGCATGTCCGGCGGGCTGACCTGGGCAAGGGTGGAGCCGTCGGTGAACTCCACCATGGAGTGCACCACCGACTGCGGATGCACGACCACATCGATCCGGTCGAAGGGCATGCCGAAGAGCAGATGGGCCTCGATGACCTCGAGGCCCTTGTTCATCAGGCTCGCCGAGTTCACCGTCACCATCGGCCCCATGTCCCAGGTCGGGTGCGCGAGGGCCTGTTCGGGCGTCACCGTGGCCAGGTCGGCGCGGCTGCGGCCGCGGAACGGGCCGCCGCTCGCGGTCAGGATCAGCCGCCGCACCTCGGCGTCGCGGCCGCCGCTCAGACACTGATAGATCGCCGCGTGCTCTGAGTCCACCGGCACGATCTGCCCCGGCCGGGCCACCTGCCGTACCAGCGGGCCGCCGGCGACGAGGGACTCCTTGTTCGCCAGGGCGAGGATGGCGCCCGACTCCAGGGCCGCCAGCGTCGGCGCGAGGCCGATGGAGCCGGTGATGCCGTTCAGGACGACGTCGCAGCGCGTGCCCGCCAGGGCGGTCGCGGCATCAGGGCCGGAGAGGATCCGGGGGAGCGGGCGGACTCCGTACCGGTCGGCGAGCAGCTGGCGCAGCACCGGTGCGGCCTCGGTACGGGCAACGGCGACGGTGGGCACGTCGAGTTCGCGTGCCTGGTCGGCCAGGAGGTCGAGCCGGCCGGCGCCGGCGGCCAGTCCCAGCACGCGGAACCGGCCGGGGGAGCGGCGTATGACATCGATGGCCTGGGTGCCGATCGAACCGGTGGAACCGAGGATCACGACCTCGCGCGGCCCCAGCCGGTCGGTGGGCGTGGACAGGCGCGGGTCGGCGAGCGCGGCCGGGGTGGCCACGGCCGTTGTGGGGGCGGTCATCTCACGCGGTGACGGGGCTGCCGGCGACCACGGGGTGGTCGCTCTCCAGCGGGCCGTGAGCCGCGGCTCCGCCGGGGGAGCCCACCGACTCGAAGATCTCGATGTTCGCGGGGGTGTACGCGCTCCACTCGTCCGGGACATCGTCCTCGTAGAAGATCGCCTCGACGGGGCAGACCGGCTCGCAGGCGCCGCAGTCGACGCATTCGTCCGGGTGGATGTAGAGCATCCGCGGACCCTCGTAGATGCAGTCGACCGGGCACTCGTCGATGCAGGCCTTGTCCTTCAGGTCGATGCAGGGCTGCGTGATGATGTAGGTCACGGACGGCTCCTCCTCGATGCGGGTTCGTGCGGATGGACGGTCCAGGTGTCGCCGCCGGCGAGGAGCGCGGCGAGGTCGCCCTTGCCCTTTTGTTCGACGGCGGCTTCGAGCTGGTCGGCCATGTCGGTGTCGTAGACGGGGCGGTCGACCGAGCGCAGGACGCCGATGGGGGTGTGGTGCAGGGTGTCGGGGTCGGCCAGGCGGGACAGGGCGAAGGCGGTGGTGGGGGACGGCGAGTGGGCGTCGTGGACGAGGATCTGGGACTGGTTGTCCTCGGTGACGTCGACGATCTTCAGGTCGCCGGTGGTGGTGTCGCGGACGACGCCCTTGGCGCCGTCGGTGCCGAAGCGGATCTGCTCGCCGTGTTCCAGGCGGATCACGGCTTCCTCGGCCTGCTGCTTGTCCTTGAGGACTTCGAAGGCGCCGTCGTTGAAGATGTTGCAGTTCTGGTAGATCTCCACCAGCGCCGTGCCCGGGTGGGCGGCGGCCTGGCGCAGCACCTCGGTCAGGTGCTTGCGGTCGGAGTCGACCGTACGGGCCACGAAGGAGGCCTCGGCGCCGATGGCGAGGGAGACCGGGTTGAAGGGGGCGTCGAGGGAGCCCATCGGCGTCGACTTTGTGATCTTGCCGACCTCGGAGGTGGGGGAGTACTGGCCCTTGGTGAGCCCGTAGATCCGGTTGTTGAAGAGCAGGATCTTCAGGTTCACATTGCGGCGCAGCGCGTGGATCAGGTGGTTGCCGCCGATGGACAGCGCGTCGCCGTCGCCGGTGACGACCCAGACGGAGAGGTCGCGGCGGGAGGCGGCGAGGCCGGTGGCGATGGCCGGGGCGCGGCCGTGGATGGAGTGCATCCCGTAGGTGTTCATGTAGTACGGGAAGCGGGAGGAGCAGCCGATGCCGGAGACGAAGACGACGTTCTCCTTCGCGAGACCGAGCGAAGGCATGAAGCCCTGGACGGCGGCGAGGACGGCATAGTCGCCACAGCCGGGGCACCAGCGGACTTCCTGGTCGGTCTTGAAGTCCTTCATCGTCTGCGGGGCGTTGGACTTCGGCACAAGTGTGAGGGCTTCAGTGAGCATGGAGTACCTCCCGGATCGCGTCGGTGAGCTGTCCGGCCTTGAACGGCAGTCCGCGGACCTGCGTGAACGACAGGGCATCGACCACGTACTTGGCCCGGATCAGCATCGCCAGCTGCCCGAGGTTCATCTCCGGTATCAGCACGTGCTCATAGCGCTTGAGGACCTGGCCGAGGTTGGCCGGGAAGGGGTTGAGGTTGCGCAGATGGGCCTGCGCGATCTTCTCCCCGGCGCCGCGGACGCGGCGGACGGCGGCGGTGATCGGCCCGTACGTGGAACCCCAGCCCAGGACCAGGACCTTCGCCTCGCCGTCCGGGTCGTCGACCTCGATGTCCGGGACGTCGATGCCGTCGATCTTGGCCTGCCGGGTGCGGACCATGAGTTCGTGATTGCCCGGGGCGTACGAGATATTGCCCGACCCGTCGGCCTTCTCGATGCCGCCGATGCGGTGTTCCAGCCCCGGGGTGCCAGGGATCGCCCACGGCCGGGCGAGAGTTTCGGGGTCCCTCTTGTACGGCCAGAAGGTCTTGCTGCCGTCGTCGAGGGTGTGGTTCGGCTGGGTGGCGAACTGCACGCGCAGATCAGGTAGTTCCCCTATCTCCGGGACCCGCCACGGCTCGGAGCCGTTGGCCAGGTAGCCGTCGGAGAGCAGCAGCACCGGCGTGCGGTATGTCAGCGCGATCCGGGCCGCATCCAGCGCCGCGGTAAAGCAATCCGAGGGGGTGCAGGGCGCGATGATGGGGACCGGGGCTTCGCCGTTGCGGCCGAACATCGCCTGCAGCAGGTCCGCCTGCTCGGTCTTGGTCGGCAGCCCGGTCGAAGGCCCGCCGCGCTGAATGTCGAGCACCAGCAGCGGCAGCTCCATCGAGACGGCCAGGCCGATGGTCTCGGACTTCAGCGCAACCCCCGGCCCTGAGGTGGCGGTCACGCCGAGCGAGCCGCCGAAAGCCGCGCCCAGCGCCGCCCCTATGGCGGCGATCTCGTCCTCCGCCTGGAAGGTGCGGACGCCGAAGTTCTTGTGCTTGGACAGCTCGTGCAGGATGTCCGACGCCGGCGTGATCGGATACGAGCCCAGAAACAGCGGCAGGTCCGCCTGCTGAGATGCCGCGATCAGCCCACCGGCCAGTGCGAGATTCCCCGTGATATTCCGGTACGTCCCGGCGGGGAAGGCGTGCGTGGCCGGCGCGATCTCGTACGAGACGGCGAAGTCCTCGGTGGTCTCGCCGAAGTTCCAGCCGGCCCGGTAGGCGGCGATGTTCGCCTCGGCGATGTCCGGCTTCTTCGCGAACTTCGTCCGCAGGAAGTTCTCGGTGCCCTCGGTGGGCCGGTGATACATCCAGGACAGCAGGCCCAGCGCGAACATGTTCTTCGACCGGTCCGCGTCCTTACGCGAAAGGCCGAACTCCTTGAGCGCCTCGACCGTCAGCGTCCCCAGCGGCACCGGATGCACGCTGTAGCCGTCCAGGGAGCCGTCCTCCAGCGGGGAGGCCTCGTACCCGACCTTGGACAGCGCGCGCTTGGTGAACTCGTCGGTGTTGACGATGATCTCCGCGCCGCGCGGCACATCCGGCAGATTCGCCTTCAGGGCCGCCGGGTTCATCGCGACCAGCACGTTCGGCGCATCGCCCGGCGTGAGGATGTCGTGGTCCGCGAAATGCAGCTGGAAGGACGAGACACCCGGCAGGGTGCCCGCGGGCGCCCGGATCTCGGCGGGGAAGTTCGGCAGCGTCGACAAGTCATTGCCGAAAGACGCCGTCTCCGACGTGAAGCGGTCACCCGTCAGCTGCATGCCGTCACCGGAGTCACCCGCGAACCGGATGATCACCCGGTCCAGGCGTGTGACTGTCTTGGTCCCAACGCCCACCACGGGCTCCTCTCGACGGGGGTTCCTGGTTTCGCGTCACCCGCCCGGCCATTCGACCCAGGCCGCCTTGTGAAGGGCTAAAGCGGCCAGATCCTTCAGGACTGCTTAAGCCGGCGTCCCTAGCGTCGGGCAGCATGCCGACCGACGTGCGGGTCCACCATCCGGTGGCAGAGATGGTGGGCCGGGAACTTGACCTGATCGCGGTGCAGGGCCGACTGCGCGACCCGGCGGTCCGGGTGACCACGCTCACCGGCGCCGGCGGGGTGGGCAAGAGCCGGCTGGCCGCAGAGGCCGCCCGCTCGGCCGCCGAGGTCTTCCCGGGCGGTGTCCGCATCGTCGACGTGCCCGCCTTCGCCGGCCCCGAGGCGGCGGTAGAGGGCGTGCGTTCGGCTACGGACGGCGACATCACGGACGGCCGTACGCTGCTCGTCCTCGACGGCATCGAGCACCTGGCCGCCGAGCTCGCCGCCGAGGTCGCCGGCCGGCTCAACGCCCATCCCGCGCTCACCGTCCTGGCAACCGGCCAGGAGGCGCTCGGGATCTACGGCGAACGGGTCATCCCCGTCGCGCCGCTGCCGCCGCCCGGCCCGCTGCTCGAACCCGATATCGCCGATGTCCAGGACAACCCCGCGGTCGAGCTGTTCACCCGCCGCGCCCACGAGGTGAATCCCGAGTTCTCGCTCACCGCCGAGAACGTCGAGGACGTGGTGGGCGTGTGCAATCTGCTCGAGGGCGTGCCGCTCGTCATCGAACTCGCTGCCCGGCGGCTGCGCCTCTTCCCGCTGCGCGAGGTGCTCGCCTGGCTGCACCGCGGCGGCGACAGCCACCTGGCGGGGCCGGTCGACATGCCGCCCCGGCAGCGCTCCACCTGCGCCATCGCCGAGTGGAGCTGCCACGGGCTGGGCGCCGGGCCGCGCGCCGTGCTCGCCCGGCTCGCGCTCTTCGAGGACGGTGCCACCCTGGAGTCGGCCGAGAAGCTCTCCGGCCTCGAAGCGGGCGAGACCGCCGCGGCCTTCGAAGTTCTCCTCGACCGGAATCTGATCAGCCTGGCGGAGCGCCCGCGCGGCGAGGCGAGGCTGACCATGTCCCGTACGATCCGCGCCTACGGCCTCGCCTTGCTGGCGGAGGCCGGGGAGCAGGATGCCGCCGCCGCCCGGCAGGCCCACGCCCAGCACTATCAAAAGCTGCTGCGCACCCTGGAAGGGCGTTTTCACGGCGCCGAGCAGCAGCGCTGGCTGCGGGTGGCCGCGGACGAACACGGCAATACCGCCGCCGCGCTACGGCAGTTGAAGGACGCGGCCGATCCCCTCGGCCGGGCCGCCCTGCTCACCGCCTGCCTACGGCCCTGGCTGGTGCGCGGCGAACTGCGCGAGGGCTTGCGCTGGGCCGATGGCACCGGTCAGGAACTGCAGCTGGACGACGGTGAGGCGAACGAGGAGTCGCTGCGCGCGCGGGGCCTGCTGTACATGGCCGCCGGCGCGTTCGCGGCCGCGCTCGGTGACCACGACGGGGCCGCGCACCGCTACCGGCGTGCCGTCGCCCAGTTCAAGCGGCTGCGCGACGCCCGGCACGGCGCGCTCGCCTCGGCCCGGATGGGGCTGGCCCTCTTCCACTGCGGGGACCGGGCCGTCGGCCAGTCGCTGCTGGCCGCGGCCCGCGGCACCCTCGACGCGCAGGGCGATACCGCCGGGTCCGCCGAGACCGCCGCGGCCCTCGCCGAAGTCCTGCTGGCCGGGGGGCAGACGGAGGAGGCGGACACCTTGGTGACGCGCGCCGAGCGGATCCAGCGGCAGAACGGCGAGATCCGCGATCTCGCCCGTACCCTCGCCCTCCGGGCCCGGCTCGCCCAGCACGCGGGCGACGAGGCCGCCACCCAGGCCGCGCTGCGCGAGTGCCTCACGCTGTACGACTCCATCGGCGAGCGCACCGAACTGCCCGACGCGCTGGACGCGTTCGCTCTGTTCATTCAGGGCAGGGCAGGCCAACCGCAGCGCGCGGCCCGGCTGTTCGCCGCCGCGGAGGCGCTGCGCCGCCGTACCGGCGCCAAGGTCACCGGCGAGCGCGGGGACCGGGTCGAGGCCGCCGTCGCCGAACTGCGCCGGCAGCTCGGCTGGACCGTATTCGCCACCGCCTGGGTCGAAGGGCTGCGGCTGCCGCCCGAGTCGATGGCCGCCGAGGCGCTCGGAGCGGTCGACCGAGGCCGCAGCGCGGAGCGCAGTGAGGCCGCGGCGCTCACTCCGCGGCAGCTGCAGGTCGCCCTGCTCGTCGCCGAGGGCATGACCAACCGGCAGATCGCCCAGCGCCTGAAGATCGCCGAGTGGACGGTGGTCAACCACGTCCGCAACGTGATGCGCAGGCTCGACTGCAGCTCCCGGGTCCAGGTGGCCTGGGCCGTCGGCAGGAGGCACTGATGCCGCGGGCCAAGGAGGGCGGCAGCTCCCCGGTGGTCGACGGCGGCGTCCCGTTCGCCGACCTGCTGGCCGCCGTCCACCCGCCCGCCGATCGCGCCCGCGACTTCTACGCCGACGGGAGCTGGCGGGCCCAGACCGTGCTGCACGACGTGTACCGGGGCGCGGCCATTCACCCGCACCGCGCCGCGGTCGTCGCGCACCGCGCCCACCAGCCGGCTCCCGCCCGCATCGTCCGCGTCTCGTACGGTCAGCTGGCCTCCTACACCGAACGGTTCGCCTACGCCCTCGACGCGCTCGGCATCGGCCCCGGCGACCCCGTCGCCTTTCAGCTGCCGGACCGCTGGGAGACCTGCGCGCTGCTGCTCGCCTGCCTGCGCACCGGCGCCGTCGCCGTACCCGTGATGACCGGGTACGGGGCCCGCGACCTCAAGGCCGCACTCGAAGCCGCGCAGCCGCGGGTATGCGTCGTACCCGACCGCTGGGAGGGGATCGCGCCGGCGGAGATCGTCGCCGATCTCGCGCCCGCGCTGCCCTGGCTGCGCCACCGCGTGGTGCTCGGCGACGCGGCGGCCACCGGCGCGGTCAGCTTCGTACGGCACTTCGTCCGCACCCCGCACGAGCGCCACCACCACACCGCCGGCCGGCTGCCCCTGCAGGCCGACATCGCCGACCGCATCACCGTGATCCTGACCACCCTCGGGCTGCACGGCTCGCACCACATGGCGCTGCACTCGCTCAACACGCTCCACGCCGGCGTCGACAGGGCCGCCGACGGCGCGGGCTACAGCGCGCTGCCGCTGCCCGCGCCGGCCTCGCTGCTGCACACCCTCCTTGCGCCGCTCGCCCGCGGCGCGGCGGCGGTGCTGCAGGACGTATGGGACGCGGACGCGGCGCTCGAGGTGATGGCGGCGTCCGGGGCCCGCACCGCGCTTGCCACCCCGGCGCAGTGGGCGGAGCTCGCGGCCGCACAGCGGCAACAGCCCCGCGCTCTTACGTCGCTCCGGCAGGCCATCAGCTCCGACCCCGCGGGGGCGGCCACCGGGCTCGTACGGGAGATCCAGGAAGCGCTGCGGGTGCCGCTCACCGCGCTCTCCGGTCCGGCGACGGGGGAGGGGAACGAGCCCGGCGGGGACGGCCGTCCGCGGGTGCGCGGCCCGGCTTCGCCGCTCGCCGTCTGGCGGCGGGAGAGCGGCGGCCTGCGGCCGACCTGGCGGTACGAGGGCCCGTCCGGCCCCGGCGACTTCGCGGGCCTGGCCGCCGGCGGCCGGCCCGCACCAGCGGCGCCGGTGCAGGAGATCGGCGGGGTGTTCCTGGTCCCCGTCACCGAGGTCGAGGAGCAGCTGATGAAGCACCCGGCGATCGCCGAGGCGGCCGTGGTCGCGTGCACCGACCCCGAGCACGGCGAACTCGCCTGCGTCGTGGTGGTCCCCAGCGGTGATCCACCGACCCTGACCGAGCTGCGCGGCCATCTCCTCGACGCCGGCACCGCCCCCGCCCATCTGCCCGGCCGCCTCGAGCTGATGGGCGCCCTGCCGCGCACCGATTCCGGCACGGTCCGGCGCGGCGAGCTGCGGCGCCTGCTCGGCAGCCGCCTGTCAGCGCTTTAGCAGGACGCATTGCGCCACTGCCTACCCTGAATTCGAAGTTTCCGGGAAACACCAAAAGGGGCCGCCCCCTCCATGGGATCTTCAGAGGGGGCGGCCGGTCGTTTTCGGGAGTGGGATGCGCGCCGATGGTGGCGCGCGCTGTCTTCGTATCGGCGGCGATTCGCTGCCTTGGTCTGGACTCATAGCACCGCTACGGATGGCTCGCCGGCGCGGTCCGCCTCCGGCATGGATTCCACGATCTTCAGTGCCTCCTCGATGAGCGTCTCGACGATCTTCGACTCGGGCACCGTCCTGATCGGCTCGCCCTTGATGAAGATCTGTCCCTTGCCGTTGCCGGAGGCGACGCCGAGGTCCGCCTCCCGCGCCTCGCCGGGGCCGTTGACCACGCAGCCCATGACGGCCACCCGCAGCGGGGCGTCCAGACCGTCAAGGCCCGCGGTGACCTCGTCCGCCAGCTTCCACACGTCCACCTGGGCCCGGCCGCAGCCGGGGCAGGAGACGATCTCCAGGCCGCGCTCCCGGAGCCCCAGCGACTCCAGGATCTGCAGGCCGACCTTGACCTCTTCCACCGGCGGCGTGGACAGCGACACCCGGATGGTGTCGCCGATGCCCTCGCTGAGCAGCGCCCCGAACGCCACCGACGACTTGATGGTGCCCTGGAACGCCGGGCCCGCCTCGGTGACGCCGAGGTGCAGCGGATAGTCGCACTGGGCGGCCAGCTGCCGGTACGCCTCGATCATCACGACCGGGTCGTTGTGCTTGACCGAGATCTTGATGTCCCGGAACCCGTGCTCCTCGAACAGCGAGCACTCCCACAGCGCCGATTCCACCAGCGCCTCCGGCGTCGCCTTGCCGTACTTCTCCAGCAGGCGCTTGTCGAGGGAGCCGGCGTTGACGCCGATCCTGATGGGGGTGCCCGCGGCGGACGCCGCCTTGGCGATCTCCTTGACCTGGTCGTCGAACTTCTTGATGTTGCCCGGGTTGACGCGGACCGCGGCGCAGCCCGCGTCGATGGCGGCGAACACGTACTTCGGCTGGAAGTGAATGTCCGCGATCACGGGGATCGCCGACTTCTTCGCGATCTGCGGCAGCGCCGCGGCATCGTCCTGCGACGGGCACGCCACCCGTACGATCTGGCAGCCCGCCGCGGTGAGCTCGGCGATCTGCTGCAGCGTGGCGTCCACGTCGGAGGTGACCGTGGTGGTCATCGACTGTACGGACACGGGCGCATCGCCGCCGACGGGCACGTCGCCGACCATGATCTGACGGGACTGCCGGCGGGCCGCCACCGGTTTGGGCGGCAAGGACGGGTTGCCGAGCATGACGGACATAGAATTCCTCCTGCTTTTGTCGCCTTGGCAAACAGCCGGACGGTGTGCGCCGCGAGGGTAGGTCAGGCCGCCTGTGTGGCCCTGAAACGCCTGGACTGCCGCCCGAGCACCTCGGTGACCTGCAGTGCGATATCACCCGGCGTCAGCCCGAGAGCCCGGAGGATGTCAGCGCGCTTG
This sequence comes from Streptomyces boninensis, assembly GCF_048572725.1. NCBI lineage: Bacteria > Bacillati > Actinomycetota > Actinomycetes > Kitasatosporales > Streptomycetaceae > Streptomyces > Streptomyces boninensis. The sequence goes on along the minus strand of NZ_CP183837.1, from coordinate 490,361 downwards.
CCGTGGTCGAGGAAGCGCTGCTCGATGCCGAACGAACGCTGCGGGGTGTCCACCCCGGCCGCGCGCAGCTCCTGCGAGATCTGCGCACCCACGCCGCCGGTCAGCCCGTTGTCCTCGACCGTGACGACCAGCCGGTGCCGGGCGGCGAGCCGCGCGAGCGCCGGGGAGAGCGGCTTGACCCAGCGCGGGTCCACGACCGTGCAGCCGACCTTGTCCGCCTCGAGCAGCGACGCCGCGTCCAGGGAAGTCTGCGCCATCGCGCCGATCGCGACGATCAGCACGTCCTCGCTCTCGCCGCGGTGCAGGATGTCGATGCCGCCGACGGTGTCCACGGCGTCGATGTCGGCCTGCACAGGACCCTTGGGGAAACGCACCGCGGTCGGCCCGTCGTCGACCGCGATGGCCTCCCCGAACAGCTCGGCCAGCCGCCGGCCGTCGCGCGGCGCGGCCAGCCGCAGGCCGGGCACGATCTGCAGGATCGACATGTCCCACATGCCGTTGTGGCTGGCCCCGTCGTCGCCGGTGACGCCGGCCCGGTCCAGGACGAAGGTGACCGGGAGCTTGTGCAGCGCCACATCCATCAGGGCCTGGTCGAACGCCCGGTTGAGGAACGTCGCGTACATCGCCACCACGGGGTGCTTGCCGCCCATGGCGAGCCCGGCCGCGGACGTGACCGCGTGCTGCTCGGCGATGCCCGTGTCGAAGGTTCGCTCCGGGAACGCCTCGGAGAACGGCAGCAGCCCGGTGGGCTCCAGCATGGCCGCGGTGATGGCCACCAGGTCCTCCCGCTCGCCGCCGGCCTTGACCAGCTCCTGGCTGAACACCGAGGTCCAGGTCCGCGCCGGCTTCGCCGCCGCCTTGCCGCGGCCGGTGCGCGGGTCGAAGGCGCCGGTGGCGTGGAAGCGGTCGAGTTCGTGGCTCTCGGCGGGCTCGTAGCCGGCGCCCTTGGTGGTGATGGTGTGCACCAGGACCGGACCGCCGTAGTGCCGGGCGCGCTCCAGGGCGCGCTCCAGGGCGACGGTGTCGTGCCCGTCGACCGGGCCGATGTACTTCAGGCCCAGGCCGTCGAAGAGGTTCTGCGGCGCCACCATGTCCTTCAGGCCGTGCTTGGCGCCGTGCAGCCCCTCGTACAGCCGTCCGCCCACCACCGGAGTGCTGGCGACGAGCTTGCCCCACTCCAGGAACCGCTCGTAGCGGTGCGAGGTGCGCAGCTTGGTCAGCTGCTCGGCGAGGCCGCCGATGGTCGGGGCGTACGAGCGGCCGTTGTCGTTCGCCACGATGATGACGGACCGGTCCTTCGCGGCCGCGATGTTGTTGATCGCCTCCCAGCACATGCCGCCGGTGAGCGCGCCGTCGCCGATGACCGCGACCACGCTGCGGTCGCTCTCGCCGTTCAGCTGGTGGGCCTTGGCGAGCCCGTCGGCGTAGCTCAGTGCGGTGGAGGCGTGCGAGTTCTCCACCCAGTCGTGCTCGGACTCCGCCCGCGACGGATAGCCGGAAAGACCGCCGGCCTGGCGCAGCGTGTCGAACTCGTCCGCGCGGCCGGTGACCAGCTTGTGTACGTAACTCTGGTGGCCGGTGTCCCAGATGATCTGGTCCCGCGGCGAGTCGAAGACCCGGTGCAGGGCGAGCGTCAGCTCGACCACGCCGAGGTTCGGGCCCAGGTGCCCGCCGGTCGCGGAGACCTTGCGCACGAGGGTGTCGCGGATCTGCTGGGACAACTCCGCCAGCTGGCCGTGGCTCAGCCGCCTCAGATCCTTCGGCGTGTGCACGCCGGCCAGCAGCGTGCCCAGCTCCTCCTCCCGCGCCCGGTGGCCCGCGGCAGGTATGAAACGGATCTCGGCCCCCGGCTCCAGACCGATCTCTGGCCCGGTGCGCCGCGGATCACAGGCGATCAGCACGTTGTAGTGGTTCGGGAAGTGGGATGCGTCCCAGCCGAGGATGGTGCCGATGCGGGCACCGCCGATCCACACCTCGTCGCCGCGGTCGAGGACACCGCCGCCGGCGATCTCGACGAACCCGAGGAAGCCGACCCGGTCGACGGTGCCGCCCGGGGCGGTGTCCACCTGGTCGGTGGTCACCAGCTCGTGGATCTCGCCCTGCTGGACGCCGCGGCTGGTGTGCGGCTCCAGGACCATGCCGCGGTCGTCGCGGCTGTGCTTGAGGACCTTCACGACGGTGCCGGCGATGCTCTTCTTGCGGCCGTTCTCTGCGTGCGCCATGACTGTTCTACTCCTTGGAAAGAAAGGAAAGCGGGGGAGAAGGGAAGGGGCTTCAGCTGACCGCGGTGGTGCGCTCGGACGCGTACACCTGGCCGACCAGCTCGAGGGTGGCCAGGCCGTCCGGCCAGTGCCGGCGCTCGCCGCGCAGCACTTCGCCGAACTCGCGGAGGACACCGGCGTATTCGTGGGCGAGGGAGGACTTGAAGACCGGGTAGCCGGCCAGCATGTCGGCGCCGATGACGCGGCCGTCGGCGAGCTCCACTTCGATGTCCTTGCGCTCGCCCTCGTCGTACGCCCAGTCCAGGTCCACCACGGCCTCGGTGCCGTCCGCGGTCGACAGGGTGATCCGCGCCTGCCGGTCGACGCCGGCGTTGTCCCGTACGACCGTGGCGTCGGTGAGGGTGACATCGCCCAGGAAGAGGTGCACCAGGTCGATGGCGTTGGGGCCGTTGTCGGCGACCGCGCCGCCGCCGCAGCGGGCGGGGTCGAGATACCAGCGGTCCTTGCCGACGTGCTCCTCGATCAGCTCCCAGTAGCGCACCGTCAGCCGCACCGGCGGGACCTCCGTGCGGAGTTCGGCCAGCAGCCGCAGCACGTTGGCGTTGTAGCGGCGGTGGTAGGCGGTGAACAGGGGCACGTTACGGGCGGTGGCCAGAGCGCGCAGCTCGCGGCCCTCTTCCACGGTGATGCCGAGCGGCTTCTCGACGCAGACGGCGACGCCGGCGGCGAGCGCGTCGCGGACGACCTCGAAGTGCACATCGTTGGGTACGTTGACGACGACCGCGTCCAGGTCCGTGTCGGCCAGCATTTCGCGGTGGTCGCGGTAGACCGGCAGGCGGCCTCGCAGCGGGGCGAGCACCTCCTCGTTGACGTCGCAGACGGCGGCCAGTTCGATGTCTCTCACCTCTGTGGCGAGGGCCTGCAGATAGAAGCGGGAGATGACACCGAGGCCGATGACGCCGACCCTGATCGGCTTGCGGGTACTCATCGGTTTCCTCCGACGGGGGTGGGTACGGACAGCTGAAGGCCGGCGGCGACCTGCTCGAGCTCGCCGAACAGGGCCGCGGACAGGGGTACTCCGTGCGACAGCGCCTCACGGGCGTGCTGCGCCTCCGGCCAGCCCGGATAGCGCACGGGGCGGTCCGGGTCGACGGCGCGGGCGTTGAGCAGCGCGCCGAACAGCTCCTCGGACTGCATCAGGAAATCCGAGTGGGCGCGCAGCCGGCCGGGGGCGATGGCCAGGGCGAAGAAGCCGATGTTGTCGTCCCGCCCGGACTCGGAGGTGGGACCGGTCTCGGCGCCCGGCAGCAGGGCGGCAAGGGTCTCCACCATCAGGCTGAGCGCATAGCCCTTGAACGACCCGGTCTCCGGCCGGCCGCCCAGCCACTGCAGGTGAGCCTCGCCCCGGTCGAACGCGGCCGGGTCGGTCACCGGGTTGCCGGCGTCGTCGGCCAGCCACCCCTCGGGGATCGTGCGGCCGTCCCGGGCGGCGACCCGTATCCGGCCGGTCGGCACCACCGTGGTGGACATGTCCAGGACGTACGGCGGATAGTCGCCGACCGGCACCGCGACGGAGAACGGGTTGGTGCCCAGCAGCGGATCCACCGCGCCCGGCGGCCGGATGATGCGCTGGCCGCCGCAGTTGCTCGCGATGAAGCCGATGGCGCCCTGGGCGGCGGCGTGCCCGGTGAAGTGCCCGGCGACCCCGAAGTGGGTGCCGTTGTACAGCGACACCAGGCCGACGCCGTAGGTCTCGGCGCGCTCCAGCGCAAGATCCATGGAGGCGCGGGCGGACCACAGGCCGAGCGCGTTGTGGGAGTCGACCAGCACGGCCGCACCCCGGTCGGCGACGATCTCGAGATCGGCGTCCGGGTCGGCGCGCCGCTCGTCGAACAGCGGCAGGTACAGGCGGGTCAGGTTGGCCAGACCGTGCGAGGTGATGCCGGTCAGGTCGCCGTGGACGAGGGCCCGCGCCGCGGCCTCGGCCCGGTCGGGGGCGAGCCCGCGTTTGGTGAAGACCTCGGCGGTGAAGCCGAGCAGGTCGTGGTAGTCGAGCCGCACGGTGCCTACGGCGGGTGCGGTGGTGGTGGCAGTAGTCATCGCTTTCCTCAATCAGATGTCTTCGGCGGCGGCCGAGGGCGGTTCAGCGGCGGCAAAGGCGGTCAGTACGCGGGTCACCGCCCCGGCGAAGGACTCGAGCTCGGCACGGTCGGCGAATTCGTCCTCGGCGTGCGCGTTGTTGCGCCGCAGGTCGCCGGGGCCGAGCACGGCGGTGAAGCCGCCGGGCAGGTCGCCGGCCCAGATGGCGTCGCAGGTGAAGGCGGGTTCGTTGGTGGGCCAGCAGGGCAGCCCGGCCGTGCCCGTGAGCAGGTGCTCGGCCCATGCGTCGTGGGCGTCGAGGGTGGGCAGGCCGCGCTTCAGCCAGTCCAGGCGGGTGATCAGCGCCGCGTCGGCGGCGGTGAGCCCGAGCAGCTTGTTGCCGGAGAAGGTGGCGCGGAAGCGGGCGAGGCCGGCCTTGAGCTCGTCGTGCATCGCCCGCTCCAGGGCCATGCCCTCGGCGGCGCTGCCGTACGACAGATTCAGCATCAGCTGCCCGGTGCCGTACACCTTGTTGTGCAGCGGCCCGGTCTCGAGCCCGGCGACGCACACCTGCCCGCTCCCGGCGTACTGCGGCAGGGTCGTGGCGAGATGCCCGGCGAGATGCCCGAGCAGCACGCTCGCGTTGTGTCCCGCCGCGGGCGCGTCGTCGATGGAGTCCGCGCCGTCCACGGCGATACGGGCCGTCATGGACGCGGTGGAGCGGGTCAGCAGCCGGCCGCGGGTGGGCTCGCAGAAGATGTTGATCCGGCCGGTGTAGCCCTTCTCGATCAGCGAGCGGGTGCCGAACACGCCCATGGCGCCGCCCTCCTCACCGGAGACCACCTGGATCAGCACGCCGATCGTGCTGCCGATGCGCGGGTCCGCGGCGGCGGCGGAGCGGATGCCGGCCAGCAGGGCGACGGCCGGCCCCTTGGCGTCGATGGCGCCGCGGCCGAAGAACCGGTCGTCCTCCAGCCGCACCGGCTGGCGCCCGGCGACGGTGTCCATGTGGACGTTGAACATCACCGTCGACTCGGGCGGCAGCTGCGGCCCGAGGCGCAGCACCAGACTGGGCTGCACCTTCAAAAACTCCGGATCGCGGGCCATCGCCGCCCGTACCGAGGCGGGCACCTGGTCGTCGGTGACATCGCCGGGATCGGCGGTGCCGTGCCACTCGACGGCGAAGCCGACCGCGCGAGCGGCCTGCGCATACGCCCGCTGCGCCTCCCACAGCCGCACCTGGCCGCTCGGCTCGCCCTCCAGCGGGCCTGCGGTGGGCAGCGCCAGCAGGTTGAGCAGCAGCGCGTCGTCGGCGGCGATCAGCGGCGCACCGGGTACGCATTCAGTCCCGATCTTCGGCATGGCCTGCTCCTTCCGTGAGGTGGGCGGCGGACGTAAGGACATCGGTGGCGACGAGGCGTTCCAGGGCGCGGCCGTACTCGACGAACAGGCGCGGCCCGTCCTCGCCCAGGTCGGTGCGGGACTCGTGCGGCCGCAGCGCCAGGTGCGGCTCGATGGACCAGATCCCGGTGAAGCCGCTCTCGCGCAGCAGCCGCAGGCAGTCGGCGAGCCGGCTCTCGCCCTTGCCGGGCAGCGTGTAGCGGGCCTGCTCCCCGCTGCCGACGGCGTCCTTGACATGGACGTGGGCGACCGCCTCGGGGCGCTCGGCGAGCAGCCGGCGCAGCACGTCGAAGGCCTGATAGTGGTACGCGGCGCCATTGCCGGTGTCGAAGAGCAGCGCCAGCGCCGGGCTGTCCACCGCGTCGAGCAGCCGCAGCATGCGATCGGCGCTGCGGCCGGCCCAGCCCGCACAGTTCTCGTGCAGCAGCACCAGGCCGTGCTCGGCGGCGCGGGCCGCGAGCAGCCGCATCCGCCGGATGACCTCGATGCCCCAGCGGGACTCGTCCCAGCCGCTGTTGGGATAGGACATGACGCGTACGTAACGGGTGCCCAGCGCGGCACAGCGGGGGCCGAGGCGGTCCAGCTCCCACAGGTCCTGCTCGATGCCCTGATCGATGGGCCGCGACCAGTCCGCGATCCGCGAGTCGACGCAGGCGGTCGTCAGACCCGTATCGGCCAGCGTGGCCACGCAGTCGGCGAATGCCCGGTCGTCCAGGTCGGCGATCGCGACGCCGCCCACGCTGCGCAACTCGATGAGCTGCCAGCCCAGGCCGCGGATGGCCGCGGTCTGCTGCTCCAGGGTCCGCCCGGCCTCGTCCCCGATGCCGGCATAGAGGATGCCGGGGGCGGCCTCGCCGCGCGGGCTGTGCCCGGCGGCCGGTTCGCCCAGGGTGCCGGGACGGCTCTTACGAGGCATGAGGGAGCACCTCCGGGCGGCTCTCCTCTCCGACGCCGGTCGCGAAGGCGTGCTCCGCGGCCGCGGCGCGGGCGCCGCGTGCGAACCGCTTGGCCTCCGCGAGGATTCCGGTGACCCGGGTGTTGAGCCGGAAGTCGGCGTCCAGATCGGCGCCGTTCGTGAACTGCTCGTAGGCGTGCACCAGGAACCGGGCGAGCGAGTCGTCGCGGAACACCGAGTGCGGGATGAGGCCCTCCACCGAGGTGTCCAGGTGGGCGTAGTCGTCCGCTTCGCTGATGGGGTAGTGGCCGACGGCCCAGCCATCGCTGAAGCCGAGCTGTATGACCCGCTCGCGCACCGGCGCGGCGAGGTCGGAGAAGATCTCAGTACGGACGCCGCCGTAGTGGTCGAGCAGCAGCCGGGCCGCGCCCATCTCGGGCACCACGGCACCCTTGACCTGCATGTCGTGGAGTTCGGCGCCGGCGGTGGCGGCATCCCCGGCCAGGGACAGCACCACGCCCACCGAGTGCGGCAGCTCCACGTCGAACGTCGTGGGATGGCCTATGGTGCTCAGCGTCCGCGCGATGCGCGGCTTGCGCTGCGCAATGAACACGGTCTTCAGCTCGCCGAGGTCACCGGAGGCGACCAGTGCCCGCAGCCGCCGGGTGAGCGCGCTCTCCAGCCAGTGCGCCACCACCATCAGCTCCAGTCCGCGCTCGCGCCGCAGCGCGTCGATGGCGGGCAGCTCGTCGACGGTGGCGACCAGCGGCTTCTCCACGAGGATCTTGGTGAAGCCGAGGTCCGCCAGCTCCTTGAGCGGCTGCAGCCGGTTGGTGGGCGGCGTACACAGGTGGACGATGGTGTCCTCGGGGTCGAGCAGATCCCGGGCTCGGGTCAGCGTCGGCACCGCGTACACACTCGGGTCGGTCAGGTGCTTGGCGATCGGGTCGGAGTCGTAGACGACGGGTGGCAGTTGGGAGAAGAGGTGGGCGACGCGCTCCATGCCGCGCAGGCGGCGCAGAACGCTCCAGTGGAGTCCGTGGCCGGCTCGGCCGAATCCGACGATCAGTGTCCTGGGCATGGGAAGCTCACTTCGTAAGGGCGGTCGGGGTCAGTGGCTGCGGTAGGCCACCCGCGTGGCCAGTCCGGAGAACTCCTGCCGCCAGGCCTCGTCCAGCCCCGCGGCGTCCAGGGATGCGCAGGCCTTGTCCACCAGGCCGGCGATGGTGCGTTCGACGATCGCCCGCACCCCGGTCTCGTCCAGCAGCCGGCGCAGCAGGTCGGCATCCCACTCGTCCGCCTGCTGCAGGTGGGCGGCCACCCGCGGGTCGCGCTCGGCGGCAAGGGCGAGCAGGAGCGTCATCTTGTGTTCGGCGATGTCCTGGCCGGTCGGCTTGCCCGCCTCCTCGGCGCTGCCGTACGCGTCGATCAGGTCGTCGCGCAGCTGGAACGCCTCGCCGAGCGCGAGTCCGTAGCCCTCGAAGGCGGCGGCCATGTCGGGCCGCCCGGCGAGCGTGGCGCCGAGGACGAGGGGGCGGTGGATCGTGTAGCGACCGGACTTCTGTACGGCGATCCAGCGCGAGAGCCGCGGGTCTATGACGCCTTCGGCGGCCGCGGCCATGTCCAGGTGCTGGCCGATGACGAGTTCGGCGCGCAGCTCGTCCCAGACGGAGCGGGCGGCGGCCGGCAGCCGGCCGGCCAGCCGGTCGGCGTACACGAAGGCGAGGTCGCCGGTGAGGACCGCGGTGCCCTCGCCGAAGCGGCGGGTCTCGCCCCGCCAGCCGTGCCGGGTGTGTTCGGCGTTGAACACCTCGTGCACGGTGGGGGCGCCCCGGCGCAGCGGGGAATTGTCGGCGATGTCGTCGTGGATGAGGATGAAGGTCTGCAGCAGTTCCAGGGCGCCGGCGGCGTCCACGGCGACCGGCTCGGCCGGGGAACCACCGGCGGCCAGGTACCCGCTGAGGAAGAAGGTCGGACGCAGCCGCTTGCCGCCCTGTCCGATGAATTCGGCGATGGCGTCGACCGGCTGGGCGGCCCGGTGGTCGACCGAGCGCCAGTAGGAACGCTCGCTCTCCAGCAGTGAGTTCATCCGGTTCTCGACGAGCGCGAGCAGTCCGGCTCGGGTCTGCTGAAGGGAGGTGACATCGGCGGTGGGGCGGGGTGTGACGGTCGTCATGGCGGACCTCTTCGGAAGAATGGGGCGGGCTTTTTTCGGGCAGGCGGGGGTAGGGCGGGGTGGTACGGAGTACGGGGAATCCGGCGGCAGTCGCCGGGCGTCAGGCGGCGTCGCCGATGAGGGAAGCCGGCAGGCCGAAGACCTGGTTCTCCTCGGCGGTCCGCTCGATCTCCAGGTCGCCGTAGCCGAATTCGGTGAGCTTTTCGAGGACCTGCTCGACCAGGATTTCGGGGGCGCTGGCACCGGCGCTGACGCCGACCCGCTGCCGGCCCTCGAGCCAGGCGGGGTCCAGCTCGCTCACGTCCGGCACCAGGTGGGCATCGGTGCCCAGCTCGCGGACGACCTCGACCATGCGGATGGAGTTGGAGGAGTTCACGGAGCCGACGACCAGCACGAGGTCGCTGCTGGTGGCGATGGCCTTCACCGCGTTCTGCCGGTTCTGGCTGGCGTAGCAGATGTCGCTCTTCGCCGGGCCGTTCAGGGCGGGGAAGCGGCGGTGCAGGGCGTCGATGATGCCCGAGGTCTCGTCCAGGGACAGGGTGGTCTGCGACAGGTAGCCGACGTTGGCGTCGTCGGGGAGGTCCAGGTTCGCGACCGCCTCTTCGTCCTCGACGATGATGGTGCGCTCGGGCGCCTCACCGAAGGTGCCCTCCACCTCCTCGTGGTCGGCGTGGCCGATCAGCAGGATGGTCTTGCCGTCGCGGGCGTAGCGGCGGGCTTCCTGGTGGACCTTGGACACCAGCGGGCAGGTGGCGTCGATGACGTTGAGGCCGCGGTCGGCGGCGCCCTCCCGTACCGCCGGGGAAACCCCGTGGGCGGAGAAGACGCACACGGCACCGTGCGGCACCTCTTCCTCGGAATCCACAAAGATCGCGCCGCGCTCCTGCAACGAGCGCACCACGTAGTGGTTGTGGACGATCTCCTTGCGCACATACACCGGCGGACCGTATTTCTTCAGGGCCTCCTCCACGATGGAAATGGCGCGGCGCACGCCGGCACAGAATCCGCGCGGCTCGGCCAGAATGACCTTCTTCTGCCCGGTGGAATCCTTCGTCATTTCTGGTGTCTCCCGGTTCGTCGTCTCGAAGTGCTGCGAGCGTGCCGAGACACGTAATGGGACGTCAACGAAATCGGCTCCGGGCGGCTGTGCAGGGGCTTTACACCATGTTTTTCTGCCTGGGTGCTGCCACGGGATCCGGCTGCCTCGCCGCACCTGCCAGCGGCTTGAGGGCGGGGGCGGCGGACCCTGCCATGGGATTGTCACGGCTGCGGCCACCCGGACCGTGGGAGGCGGGCTGACCTGCCTTTAGCCGCACCCTGCCGGGCTGTGCGCACACTGCCGCATGACCGAGACGCCACTGCCCAAGCCGCGTGCAGCGCTCATATCCGAGCTGCAGGACCAGCTGTCCGCGCTCCCGGTCCCGCCGGGGGTACCCGCGCCGAAGATCGAGCGCCTGCTGGAGTTCCTGGGCGATCGAGCCGACGCGGACGAGGCCAGCGCGGCTGTCGTCGACGCCGCCCTGATGAGCGTCATAGACGGCTTCGCCGCGCTGGACGCCGAGGATCCCGAGTCGGGCGCGGAAACCGCCTGAGCCATAGCCCCGTTGCCGCTCCCCGTCCCCCAGCTTGGAGCTCCCAGGCATGAGCATCGCCGTCCTCCTCGCCGACGCCTGTCCCCGGCAACGCCAGGTGCACAGCGTCCAGCTGAACAGCGAACCGGACATCGACGTGGTGGCGCAGTGCGCGGACGGCGCCACGGCCTGCGAGGACGCCCGGCGGCTCCTCCCCGACGTGGTGCTGACGGCGCTCGACCTTCCCGGCACCGGCGGCGTCGCTCTCACCCGCTTGCTTGCCCGGCAGCGTGGCACCAGCGTCGTGGTCGTCGCCGATACGGACGCACCGGACCAGGCGTTCCGGGCGCTCCATGCCGGCGCCAGTGGCTATCTGCTGCGCGGCTCGCCCGGCGGCGAACTCGCGCGGGCGATCCGCCGCGCCGCCTGCGGGCAGGCACACCTCGCCCCGCGCATCACCCGTCCGGTCATCGACCGGTGCATCCACCAGCCCGACGCCCCCGACCTGCATCCGCTCACCCCGCGCGAGCGCGAGGTGCTGCGGCTGATCGGCACCGGACTGTCCACCCAGGAGATCGCCGACCGCCTGATCCTCTCCCGCAGCACCGTGAAGTCCCATGTGGGGCATATCTTCCGCAAGCTGGGCGTGCGCTCACGCACCCGCCTCGTCGCCATCGCCCACGAGAGCGGGCTCATGGGGCCGCCACCTGTGGCCGCCCGTACGCCACCGGAGGGCGGGCGGCCGCTTCTGCTTTAGCGCCGCTCTAGAGGCCCCGGTGAAACTCCGGCCTGTCCATCCGGGCCTCGAACCGAGGGGGGACCTCGTGATCAGCAGACGCTCACTCATCCGCACCGGCGCCGGCGCCGGTGCCGCGGCGGCACTCGCCGCCACCGGCTCCACCGCCGTCCTCGCCGGCGCCGGGACCGCCTCGGCGGTACCGGCGTGGGACAGCCTGAGCAGCGGGTTCGACGGCACCCTGGTGCTGCCCGGCAGCCCCGGCTACGACCAGGCCGTGCAGCTGCACAAGGCCCAGTTCGACGCCGTACACCCGCAGGCGGTCGCCTACTGCACCAGCGCCGCCGATATCGCGGCCTGCATCCGCTTCAGCCAGGACTATTCCGTCCCCTCGGCGGTGCGCAGCGGCGGCCACAGCAACGCCGGTTACTCCACTACGCCCGGCCTGATCATCGACACCTCGCGGCTGAACTCCGTACGGGCAAGCGGCAGCACGGTCCGCCTGGGCCCGGGTGCGCAGGGCATCGACATCGTCAGCACCCTGTCGGCGCTCGGCCTGCAGGCGCCTACCGGCACCTGCCCCACCGTCGCCATGGGCGGCTGGCTGCAGGGCGGTGGCGTGGGCCCGGCCGCCCGGAAGCACGGGCTCGGCGCGGACCGGCTGGTCTCCGCCAAGGTCGTGCTCGCCAGCGGCCGCACCGTGACGGCCTCCGCCACTCAGAACGCCGACCTGTACTGGGCGCTGCGCGGCGGTGGCGGCGGCAACTTCGGCGTCGTCACCGAATATGAGATACGCCCGGTGCAGACGCCCGTGGTCAGCCTGTTCAACCTCGCCTTCGACTGGGCGGACGCCGTCGACCTGGTGCAGGCCTGGCAGGCGCGGCTCGCCGTGGCACCGCGCGAGCTGGACACACATCTCTTCGTTACGTGGCCGACCGACGCCGGCGGCACCCCCAGCGTCGTGGTGGGCGGCAGTTACCTGGGCACCAAAGCCGCCGCGGACGCCGAGCTGGACAAGCTGCTCACCGCCCTGGGCCGCCCGGCGAAGAGCCGCCAGTGCACGGAACTCGGCTACCAGCAGGCGATGATGACCTTGTTCGGCTGTGCCGACAAGACCGTCCCCGAGTGCCACCGCATCGGCTATTCACCCGAGGCGGTGCTGCCGCGCGAGTACAACGCGACCTACCGGCACGTCCTGGCGGGCACGGCGTACTCCCGTACCGCGATCCAGGACCTCCTGGCCCGCATGGAGCACCAGGTGCGGGCCAAGCAGTTCCGCTTCATCGGCCTGTTCGCGTTCGGCGGCCGCATCAACGACGCGGCAAAGAGCAGCACCGCGTACGTACACCGCGACACGCTCTTCGAGATCGGCATGCAGATCGCCCTGACCACCCAGACCCCGTCGGACGACGACAAGGCCGCCGGCGCCGCGTGGATCAACGGGACCTTCGACACGGCCGAGCCGCATTCGAACCATGAGATCTACCAGAACTTCATGGATCCGGCGGTGACGAACTGGCGCGAGGCCTACTACGGGTCGAACCACACGCGGCTGCAGTCGGTCAAGCGCACCTATGACCCGTACCGCTTCTTCAGCTTCGCGCAGGCGATCTGACGCGGAGTTTTAGGTCCCCTTTGGACCGCGCTGTGAGGCTCTCCGCAGCACCCTGCCATGTCAACGGGCGCGAGAAGGGAGCCGAGATGGTCCTGATCGACGATTCGTCGGCGCTGGCCACCGGCCCGCGCCGCAGCACTCCGCTGGTGGGACGCGGCACCGAACTCGGCGAACTCATGGCCTGGTTCGTGCAGGGCGGCGGCGGCCGGCTCACGCTCACCGGTGCCCCCGGCTGCGGCAAGAGCCGGCTCGCCGCCGAACTGCTGGAGGGCGCCCGCCAGGCAGGCTGCGGCAGCGAGCACGTGGACCTAGACGGCCTGTCCGCACGCGAGGTGACCGGCACGCTGTCCGCGCTGCAGGAGCGGGCCGCCACCGGCACGGCCGAGCTCGCCGCCGCTCCCCGCCTCATCGTCCTGGACTGCGGCACGCGGGCCACCCTGGACCTGGCCCAGCTCATTGCCCGCCTCGCGGCAGCCGGCGGCCCGCTGCAGGTGCTCACCGTCGCCCGGCAGCCGCTCGGCGTATACGGCGAGCGCTGCTTCCGGCTCGCGCCGCTGCGCCTGCCCACCGACGCGGAAGCCGGCGACCCGGCCGGCCTCGCCGAGGTGCCGGCGGTGGCTCTGCTGCTGAACCGGCTGCGTTCGGCCCGTCCCGGCTTCCGGTTGACCAAGCACAACGCGGCCGCCGTCGCGGACCTCACCCGGCGCCTGGACGGGCTGCCGCTGGCGCTGGAACTGGCCGCCGCCCGGCTGAAGGTGATGGCCCCGGCGACCCTGGCCGACGAGCTCGAACGATCCCTGAACGCCCTGCACGGCACCCGCGCCGACACCGACTACCGGCACCTGAACATGGCGGTGGCGGTCGCCGGGAGCTTCGCGCGGCTGCGCCCCGACCAGAGCGAGCTGCTGGCCCGCCTCACGCTGTTTGCCGGAGCTTTCGAGGAGCGGGACGCCATCGGGGTCACCGGCAGGCCCGAGGCCGAGGTACGAGCCGTGCTCGGCGAATTCATCGACCACGGCGTCGTTTGGTGCGAGGAACTCCCCGAGGGCCGCCTGCGGCTGCGGGTGCCATCGCTGTGGCGCGGCCACGGCAGCACTCTCCTGCGGCGCACCGGTCGCCTCCAGGCGGCGCGGTCCGCGCACGGCAGATACGTGGCGGGCCTGGCGCTCGCGCTGCTGCCACAGCTGAACGGGCCCCGGCAGCATGCGGCGCGCACCCGCCTCGACCAGTGGCACGAGGACATCCTCACCGCCGTGGACGAGCTCACCGAGACCGGCGAACAGCCCACCGCGGCCCGGCTCGCGACGGCGGCCGTGCCGTACTGGCTCAGCCGCGGGGCGGCCAGGACCGCCGTCGCCCGCCTGATGGCCTTACGGGCCGCGGTCCCCGGCCCGGGCATCGAGGAGGCGCTCGGCGCCGCCCGCCTCGGCTTCGGGGCTGCGGCCGCCGCGACCGCCCATGCCGCGCAGGCGCGGGCCGGGTACACCGTCATCGGCGACCGCCCCGGCGCGGCCAGGGCCCGGCTCACCCTCGCGTACGCGGCACACGCCAGGGGCGATCTGACGGCGGCCCGGGAGCATCTGTCGGCGGTGCTGGAGGAGTGCACCGAACTCGGAGACACCCGCGGCCTCCTGCGGGCGACCGTGCTGCTCGCCGCCGTGCTCGGTGCCCAGGGGGAGTGGGAGCACGCTCTGCGCCTCGCCGGACAGGCGGCTCAGGGCGCGAGCGGGACATCCGACGCCGAAATGGCCGCGCTGGCCGTGCTGGTACGGGCCCAGCTGCTGGCCGGCACCCGGCACACCGAGCGGGCGCTGGCCGACGCCCACCAGGCGCTCCTGGCATTGCACGGCCTGGGTCACGTACCGGCGACCGGCGCCGCCCTGCTGACCCTGGCCGCGGTGCATGCCCGCGCCTCCGGCGACTCGGCCAGGGTGTGGGAGCGGGTGGCGATGCTGGTGGCCGCGGGGCAGGACATCGAGTCGCGGGTGGGCGGGCTGCCGTTCGGCCTGCCGGCGGCGGAGGTGAACCGGATGCGCGCCACTGCCCGGGCGCGGCTGGGCGCGGTGCTCTTCGGCGAGTGGTGCGGTGCCGGCCACCGCTTGACCCCGCGCGAGGCGGTGGCCCGGGCCACCGCCGCCCTGGACACCGACGACCGTCTGCCCACCGACCTGGACACCGCGCGGCTGGCTCCCCGGGAACGCCAGGTCGCGGCGCTGGTGGCCGAAGGCCTGACCAACCGCGAGGTCGCCCGGCGGCTCGGCGTCGCCGAATGGACCGCGGTCAACACCCTGCGCAGAGTGATGCGCAAACTGGACTGCAGCTCGCGCGTCCAGGTCGCCCAGCGGATGCTGCGAACTCCCCGGCACCTGCCATGAAGACCCCGGACCGCGGCGGCTCCGGCCTGTGGTGGAGCTTCCTCGTCGGCCTTGGCCTCTACGGCCGCATCTGGATCCCCGTACCCCCACCCGACCCGCCGACCGCGGCGGGCCCACCTCCCGGCCACCCGGAAACGTGGGATCCCCACGCCCGCCTCTCACGCGAGGAGCAGGACCTGTTCGTCCGCCTGTACGGCGATGAGCCACCACGGGGGAGTCGCCGCGGCAGGACGTAGCGGATTCCTCAGGCACGGGCACGCACCAGATCTGGATGGCGTAGCCGGCGTGCCGGCGGATCTCATCGATGCGTGGTGCTCGAATGCTCCGGCATTACGAATCGCCGGGTCTTGTGCGGCCCGTCGCGCGATCGAGGCAATCCAGCCTTGCGGGGTTATCCCGTGGCCAGGAGCACCCACGGCTCGGACGCCCAAGTTGCGCTCACTCCGGAGGCGTCCTTTCTCGTGGGAACTGACCGAGGACTGCGGCGACACGGTGACCAGCGGCGAGCTTCGGGTGCTCACCGAGCCCGGGGAGCCGGGGTGTCTTGCTCCTTCACCTTCGCCCGGATTGCGCGCGGGTGGCAGGGCGGGCTCGCACGCGAGCCGCCGCCCGCGCACAGCCGCGTACGCGGGACTCGAAGACTGGCCCGCCAAGCACCGCAACCTCTTCCTCCACCCCGCGGCCCGTACACCGCCGAACCTGCCGGCCCCGATCACGACGCCCTGCTGCTGCTCGACATGAGCGCTCCCCGCCCCACGCTCGGTCCGGCTCCCGGATCGACGATGCCGGGAACCTCCTCCCCGTAGGACGGCCGCGCCCGGCCGGGCGCGGCTACGTGGCGGTTGAGGGGCGGGCGTGGTCGGCGGCCCATGACGCGAGGATGCGCAGGCCGTCGTGGGTGGGCGAGCCGACTTCTGCGGTCCATACGACGAGTTGCTGGTCGGGGTCGGTGCTGGCGGTGAGCGTGTCCCAGTCCAACGTCAGCTCTCCGGCGACCGGGTGCAGGAGGGTCTTGGATCCGACGCTGAGAGTGGCAACCTGGTGCGCGGCCCACCACGTGCGGAAGTCGGTGTCCTGGACGCACAGTTCACCGACCAGCGCGGTCAGCCGGGGATCGTCGGGATATTTAGCAGCCTCCATGCGCAGTTGCGCGACCGCCATGCGGGCCACGTTTTTCCAATCCGCATAGAGGTTCCGCATGGCAGGGTCGGTGAAAAGAATGCGGACGTAGTTGCGGTGCTTTTCCGGAACGGCTGCGAAATCGGTGACCATGGCAGCGGCGAGCGGGTTCCAGGCGAGGATGTCCATGCGTCGGCCCATGACGATGGCCGGCGTGGCCGTGAGATCGTCCAGGACCCGGCGCAGCTGCGGCTGGACTTTCTGCTGGGCCCGGCGGCGCGGCCTGGCCGTTTCCTTGCCGGCGAGACCGAACACGTACCGGCGCTGGTCTTCATCCAGGTCAAGGGCGCGCGCGACAGCTTCCAGCACGGGGGCAGAGGCGGACAGGCGGCCCTGTTCGAGACGGGTGTAGTAGTCCGTGGAGATCGCCGCGAGCTGCGCCACCTCTTCGCGTCGCAGGCCCGCCACCCGGCGCTGACCGCCACTGTCGGGCAGGCCCACGGCACGAGGCGTGAGCTCGGCGCGGCGCGCCTTGAGGAATTCTCCCAGCTCGTTCAGATGCGGTGATGGACTCATGCCACCAGTGTCGCAGTGAATACCCGGATCGAGAGGGGGAGAAATCCTTCCCAGGATGTTCCCTTCCCAGGAAGTGTTTCTCCTCTGCACGGATGCCCGGGCCCGTGGCAGCGTAGAAAACACAACGACGAAACGTGACCGAGGAAGGAAGCACCATGGCGGAGAAGCAGTCCGCGGCACAGTAAGCCACACCCGTATTGATCAAGGAGACATCCGATATGGCCGATCACGGCTTCGAGCAGCCCTTCGCTCTCGGTGAGACCAACGACGCCTACGCCGAGAACTTCATCGGGCAGAGCTACCTGGCCCCCCTGACCGGGGGGAGCGTCCCGGTCAGCAACGTGTCCTTCGAGCCGGGCTGCCGCAACAACTGGCACATCCACCACGGCACCGACGGTGGCGGAGACCAGATCCTGCTGTGCACAGCCGGCAGCGGCTGGTATCAGGCGGACGGGCAGGACACGGTCAGCATGACCCCGGGCACCGTCATCCGTGTCCCGGCGGGCACCAAGCACTGGCACGGAGCGAAGGCCGACTCCTGGTTCTCCCACCTCGCCTTCATCACACCCGGCGAGGGCGTCAGCAACGAGTGGCTCGAGCCGGTCACCGACGAGGTGTACGGCCGGCTCCCGAAGAGCGGAGACAACGCATGACCATCCTGAACGAGACCTACACCCTGGCCGACGGCGTCAAGATCCCCAAGCTCGGCCTGGGCACCTGGTTCATCGACGACGAGAAGGCAGCCGACGCCGTCCGTGCGGCCATCGAGACCGGCTACCGCAACATCGACACCGCGCAGGCATACGGCAACGAGCGCGGAGTCGGAGAAGGCATCCGTGCCTCCGGCGTGGCGCGCGAGGACCTGTTCGTGTCGACGAAGCTGGCCGCGGAGATCAAGGACTACGACTCTGCGGTCGCCGCGATCGACGACTCGCTGGCGACGCTGGATATCGGCTACATCGACCTGATGTTGATCCACGCCCCGCAGCCGTGGGACGACTTCCGCGGCGGCGACTACAACGAGGGCAACCGCCAGGCGTGGCGCGCACTGGAAGACGCCCACAAGGCAGGCAGGATCCGCGCGATCGGGGTGTCGAACTTCCTCGAGCCCGACCTGGAGAACATCCTCGATCACGGCACCGTGGCACCCCACGTCAATCAGATGCTCCTGCACGCCGGGAACACCCCGGTGGCACTGCTGGCCTTCTGCGAGGACCGGAACATCCTCGTGCAGGCGTACTCGCCGATCGCCCACGGCACACTCCTCGACAGCCGGCAGATCAAGGCGATCGCCGAGAAGTACGAGGTGAGCGTCCCGCAGCTGTGCATCCGCTACACCCTGCAACTGGGCACCCAGCCGCTCCCGAAGACCGCGAACCCCGAGCACATGCGCTCCAACGCCGACGTCGACTTCGAGATCTCCGAGACGGACATGGCCACCCTGCGCACCCTCGACGAGCGCGACTACGGCGAACACGCCGTCTTCCCCGTCTACAGCGGCAAGTAGACCGCACCCGGGCACCTCATCCGTCGGACAAGCTGGAGGTCAGACATTCACGCCGTAGTCCTGCGCGATGCCGCGCAGGCCCGAGGCGTAGCCCTGGCCGACGGCGCGGAACTTCCACTCGGCGCCGTGCCGGTAGAGCTCCCCGAAGACCATCGCGGTCTCGGTCGAGGCGTCCTCGCTCAGGTCGTAGCGCGCCAGCTCGCGGTTGTCGGCCCGGTTGACCACCCGGATGAAGGCGTTGCTCACCTGCCCGAAGCTCTGATTGCGAGCCTCGGCATCATGGATCGAGACCGGGAACGCGATCTTCGCGATGCCGGCCGGCACGCCCGCCAGATTGACGTGGATCGACTCGTCGTCGCCCTCGCCCTCACCGGTCAGGTTGTCTCCGGTGTGCTCCACCGAGCCGTCCGGGCTGGTGAGGTTGTTGTAGAAGACGAAGTCCCGGTCGGAGGCCACTTTGCCGGACTCATTGCACAGCAGGGCGCTGGCGTCCAGGTCGTAGTCCGCGCCCGTGGTCGTCCGCACATCCCAGCCCAGGCCGACCGTTACGGCGGTGAGGCCGGGCGCCTCCTTGCTCAGCGAGACATTGCCGCCCTTGGCCAGGGAAACTCCCACTGGTCAACCTCCAACTGCTTGATGTTGCACGATCAGGTCGTCACATGGATCAACGCCGGGTCCGGGACAATGGTTCCTAAACTGCGCAACTAATGAAACGTCCAGCCCGCAGGTTCCTCCAGGACGTCAAGGAGCATCGGCAGGGAGGGAGCGCTGGAATTCGCGTTTGCGAACGGCTCCTCGGGGTCCTCAGGCCCTGGGATATGGCCATCCACCATGCCCGGCGGGTCGAGCACCCCCGCGGTGCCGTCGCCGTCGGCGCCGTAGTCACGCTCCAGTATCGGCAGCACCTCGCTCAGCTGGAAGGACTCGATGGCATGTGCCCGGCGGCGGCGTCCCGGATCGACGTACGCAGCTCGTCCGGCTCGAGGTGCTTCAGCAGGAAACCGGCGGCGCCGTGGCGGAGCGCCTCGAAGACGTAGGAGTCCACCCGATAGCTGGCGAGCATCACCACCCGCACCTGGTCCAGCATGCCGAGCTCCCCGAGGTGCCCGTGCAGCGCACAGCCCGCGCACGCCGCGCCCGCCACCACCGCGACCGGCACCGGCCACCGCCGCCACAGCAGGGCGAGCAGCGATACGACCAGCAGCAGCCAGGGTCGGCGGCAGCGCGCGCGTTCGTTGCAGCAGGCGGGCGAGGGGGCTGGCCGCAGCCTCACCGTATGAGGGCAAGGGGCTGGTCGCATACTGCGGCAGGAGTAGCGCGGCGCGGCACGGCGTCAGGGGCCACAACTACTCGACCGTCAGCCGGTACTTCCGCGAGGCGTCCGCGAGTCCCGCCGAGCTGCGTGCCGTGATGGTGAAGGTGGCGGTGTCCGGCGCGGCGGGTGTGCCGGTGATGCCGCCCGTGTCCTTGTTGAGCCTGAGGCCGCGTGGGAGGGCGCCCGTAGTCACCTCGTAGCGGATGGTCGCGGGTGTGTTGGTGGTGACGCGGGCCGCGTACAGGCGGCCGTGGTGCGCTGTGGGCAGCGCCGTGTCCGAGAGGGCGGGGGTGGGGACGGTGACGCTCTCCGGGTCGCCGACTGCCGCACCGTCCGCGTCGACCCGCTGAAGCTTCCACTCCTTGTCGGCGGTGACGACGCTCAGGTGCCAGTTCTTGTTCGTGTCCCGCAGCCGCTCCTTCTGCGCGTCGCTGAATGCGCCGAGGTTACGGGCCATGTCCCACTGCTTGATCGCGTCGAGGATCCGCAGCGCCTGGTCCCCTCCCTCGGTCAGGTCCGCGACCCTGCCCTGAAAGCCCACGCCCGCGTTCAGAGACGCGGCCCGCGCCATCTTGGCCTCGATGCTGACCAGCCCCTCGGACGATTTGAGGCTGATCCAGCCCAGCATCCCGGGCAGGAAGTTGGCGCGGTAGAAGTCGTTGTTGATGAACACCTGCTCCCACGAGGTGGAGCCGACCTCACCCCAGCTCGCCCGGGTCAGTGCGTCCCAGGTATTGGAGGACATCCTGCTGGTCTCGGTGATATAGCCGTCCTTGCGGGCGGTCCCCTCGTAGGTGCCGTTGACCAGGCGCGCCATGCCGTACGCGCCCCATCCGGACTCGGAGGCCGACTCCACGCCGTCGTACGAACTGGCGCGGATGCCGGTGGTGTTCCAGGCGGTGGCGAGGCGGTCCGCGATCTCCCTGATGATGGCCTCGCCGCCGATCGCGCCGTTGTAGCTGTTGACCAGGACGCGCGCCGCGGTGTCGCCGGCGGCGTGCGCGGCGGCGGACGATCCCCACTGGGCGCGCTTTACCCCGGTGAGTTCCCACTTGTCGCCGGAGCCGGACTGGGTGACGGTCGCGTACTCCACGAACTCATCCCCGATGCGCAGGACTTTGCCGTGCGGGCCGCCGTCGGCGAGCAGCGCGTTGTCGTCGAGCACGAGTGTGGTGTCCGTGGCGTTCAGCGCGCTGCCGAGCCGGGCCCGGCCGCCGAGGGCGAGCCGCGGGTCCGCGGCGGTGACGTAGGCGTCGTCGGTGCTGATGAAGTCGGAGATGGTGTGCACTCCGAGGTGGACGCCTTTGGCCTCGGCGGCCTTCACCGCCGCTGCCGCGCCCGCGTCATCGCCGCCCAGGGAGGAGTTGAACTGGTAGTGGCCGGTGGTCTGCCAGGGCCCGACAGCGTTCGGCAAGGAGTAGATGTATCCGATGCCCGCCGCCTTGGCGAGGTCGGCCGCGGCGGGGATGTTGCCGGAATTGAGGTCGCCGAGGACGAGGAAGGACTGGCTGCTCGCCTGCGCGGTCTTCTGCCACTGGCCGTTCTGCGTCGGGTACGGCAGGTCCTCGCCGGCGGCAATGGCCGACAGTACGGTCGGCGTGAGGTCAGGTGCGGCGCCGAACAGCGCGATACGGGATCCCGCGATCAGTCCCTGGTCGTCGGGCAGCGGGCCGACGGGGATGCGGTAGCCGTCCTTTGTCGCGCGGCTGCGTTCCTTGGTGTAGTCGTACGTGAAGGCGCGCAGCACGGAGCCCCACGGGGTCCGTCCGGCCGCGCTCCACTCCTCGTGCGGGGCAACCTGCAGGTCGGACGGATTGCCGGCGACCTCGTTCTCCCAGCCGAAGTCCTGATACTCCTGCGGCCAGGCACCCTCGGTGCGGTCGGTCAGCGGCCGCAGCCCGAGCGCGAAATCACCGTTGCGTACGACGCCGACGGACTCGCCGACCGTCTCCTGCACGCTCGTCGCGTACGGACCCCACAGCAGGGTCTGCAGGTCGCCGGCGGCCGGGCCCTTGACCTTGACGGCCTTGAGGGTGGTGTAGATGCCCTTGGTGACGGCCCGGACGTCGACGGTCACACCCGCGCGGTCGTTGGTGAAGCGCAGCAGCGAGCCGCCGCGGTCGGTGATCGCGACGCGGGTCGGCCGGATCTGCTTGCCGTCGACGACCACGCTGATCAGCGAGGCCGACTTGCCCTCGGCGAGGTACTCGCGGCCATTGCGGATGTCGGTGAGGGACACGACCGTACCGGCTTGGTCGAGCACGACGCCGAGATATCCGGCGACGATCCTTATGCGGCCGTGCGCGCTGCTCAGCGCCGTCTGCCGGGTCGGCACCGCGGCCTGGGCGGGCAGCGTCCCTGTTACGCCCAGGCCGAGCGCGACGGCGCCGACGCCGAGAATTGATCTGCGGGACGGGTACGTGCTCATGCGTGACTCCTTGGGAGAGTGATGACGGCGCCTTCCCGGCGCGCGCGTTCTGCGGCGAACACGACTTCGTGGCCGGCGACGCTCTCGGCGATGCCGGACCTGACGAGCTCGGGCCGGCCCTCGTGCAGGGCGGTGACGAAGGACGCGATCAGTCCGGCGTCGCCGCCGGCGTGGCCTTCGGCGGCCGACGAGCCGTCCAGTGACGTGTCGATGACGGTGGTCTGCTCGGTGCGGAAGTCGTAGACGCTGAGGTGCCGGCCGTCTCCGGTGAGCTGGCCGCGGGTTCCGAAGATCTTGGTGTGCCGGTTCTCCAGCGGAGTGAAGGCCGTCATGGTGAAGGAGGCGGTGACGCCGCCCTCGTACTCGATGTTCACGACCTGGTGGTCGACGGCGTCGTTGTCGCAGGCGTAGACGCAGCGCCCGTACGGGCCGGTGGCCAGCGCTTCGGTGACGGCCTCTTCGGTGAGGTCGTTCTCGGCCATGACCCGGGTGAAGTACCGCTTGGTGCCGCCGTCGCGCAGCCCCTCCCGGTAGATCCGCGCCGCTGAGTACGCGCAGTCCGCCTCGACGGGGCAGGTGAGGCATCGGTCGGTGGCGCCCGCCGGCTTGTTCTCCGGCCGGAAGTGGCGCAGGCCGCCGAAGGAGGACACCCGGCGGGCCTCGCGGCCGACCACGTAACCGAGCCAGTCGATGTCATGACAGGACTTGGCCAGCATCGCGAACGCGGCCTCGTCCTCGCGCC
Organism: Streptomyces boninensis; assembly: GCF_048572725.1. NCBI lineage: Bacteria > Bacillati > Actinomycetota > Actinomycetes > Kitasatosporales > Streptomycetaceae > Streptomyces > Streptomyces boninensis. The sequence goes on along the minus strand of NZ_CP183837.1, from coordinate 467,604 downwards.
GCCAGTTGCCACGGACGAAGGAGTGCGCGAAGTGGTACCAGCCGACCGGCTCCAGGTGCTCGATCGAGACGATGTCGCCGATCCGGTCGAGCAGGGTGAGCAGCGCCTCGGTATAGCGCGTGTACCGCATGACGTGGCACACCGCCACCATCGCTCCGGTCCGTGCGGCCACTTCGCCGACGGCCGCGGTCTCGGCCGCGGTGGTCGCGATCGGCTTCTCCAGCAGGATGTCGTAGCCGAGTTCGGCGAAGGCCTCCGTCGGCGCGAGGTGGTCCGCATCGAGGGTGCTGATCAGCACGGCGTCGGCGATCCGGCCGCGGGCCGCCAGCTCCTGCCAGGTGCTGAAGACCAGCTCGGGCCTCAGCTCGTGCCGGTCCGCGAAGCTCTTGCGCATTGCTTCCCGCGGTTCGGCGACCGCGACGATACGGGCCTGGTCCGGCCACTGCGCGGCGAACTCGGCGTACGCGGTGCCGCGCGCGCCCGCGCCGGCCACGGCCAGCGTCACCGGGCGGTCCAGCGGCAGACCGACGTGATCGCGCAGATTGATGGGTGACTCGGTCATCTATGGACAGCTCCCTGGGCGCCGCACCGTCAGCCCTTGCCGGCTCCGGCGGTCAGGCCCTTGACGAAGTGCTTCTGGAAGGCGAGGTAGAAGGCGAGGACGGGCAGGGTGGCGAGGAACATCAGCGCGAAGACCTGGCCGTAGTCCTGCTGGTGTTCGCCCATGGCGCGGTAGATGCCGACGGTCACGGTGGTGCCTTCGGCCGGGCCGAGGATGATCAGCGGGTTGAGGAAGTCGTTCCAGATCCACACCCCCAGGAAGATCAGCACGCTGGCCGACGCGGGCCGCAGGAGCGGGAAGACGACCTGCCAGAACGTCCGCATCGGGCCGGCGCCGTCGATGGCCGCCGCCTGCTCCAGTTCGACCGGGATCGTCTTGACGAACCCGGCGAACACGAATACGCCGAACGGGACGTAGTAGCCGACGTTGACCAGCACCAGCCCCAGGACGGACGACATCAGCCCGAAGGAGTCCAGGACCTCGGTGATCGGGGCGATGATCACGGCGGGCGGGATCATCAGGCCCGCCAGCATCACGACGAGCATGACCCTGGCGCCGAATCCGTGGCTGCGGGCGAGGAAGTAGCCGCACATCGCGGACAGGACGGTGAGCACCGTGATGGAGATGGCCGTGACCTCGACGCTGTTGATCAGGCCGTACCAGAACAGGTTGTCGGAGCGGGTGAGGACCTGCTCGATACTGTCCGGCGTCGGTGGGAACGGCAGCCCGGCGGGGGAGTCGACGATCTTGCTGCCGGGCTTGAAGACATTCGTCAGCACCAGGTAGAGCGGCAGGAAGAACACTGCCGTGACGAAGGTGGCCACGGTTGGGCGCAGCCAGCCGCCGGTCTGCTGGTTCTTGCTCAGGCGCAGGCTCATGCGTTGACCTCGCGGCGCTGGAGAAGGCGGAGGGCCACCGTGGAGACGAAGGCGACGAGGACGAGCATCACCACGGCCACGGCGGAGGCGTAGCCGCTCCGGTTGCCCACCAGACCGGTCTGGATGACGTCGAAGGCGATGGTGCTGGTGGTGCGGTCGCCGGGGCCGCCATTGGTGATGACCTGGACCTGGTCGTACGTCTTGAAGGTGCTGATGAGCATCATGATCGTGTTGATCGTCAGGGCCGGCGCGAGCAGCGGCCAGGTGATGTGACGGAAGCGCTCGGCGGGGCTCGCGCCGTCGACGGTCGCGGCTTCGTGCAGTTCGTTCGGTACGCCCTGAAGTCCGGCCAGGTACACCACGACGCAGAAGCCGATCATCTGCCAGGTCAGGATCCAGCACAGCGTGTACAGGGCCAGGTCGGGATCGGACAGCCAGCCCGGCGGGTGGTCCACGCCGGCCTTGTGCAGCGTCGAGTTGAGCAGCCCGTCGTCGGTGAGGATGGACTGCCAGATGACGCTGACCACGACGCCGCTGAGCACGACCGGGGTGAAGAAGACGCCGCGCAGCGCGTTGTAGAGCCAGCCGCGGCGGTCCAGGAGGACGGCGACCGCCAGGCCGATGACGTTGGCGGCGACCGTCACGAGCACGGTGATGATGACCGTGTTGGTCAGCACCTTCCAGAAGTCCGGGTCGCCGGCCAGCAGTTGGTAGTTGCGCAGGCCCACCCACTTCGTGGGCGGGTTGAACGTGTTGCGGTTGGTCAGGCTGTAGTACGCCGCGATGCCGATCGGGACCAGGACGAAGCAGGCGTAGAGCGCGAGGGCGGGCAGGCCGAACAGCGAGAAGTGGCTGAGCCGGCCGATCGTGCGCCTTGTCCGTACGGCCTGATGCTGTGAAGGGTCCGGTGCCGGGCGCGGCTTGGCGGGGCGGTTTTGCGCCGGCGCCCCGGTGTGTGTCGCCGTCATCACGGCGCTCCTTTGCTGCTCGGCTACTGCTCGGCCTTGGCCCACTCGCCGTCGAGGAACCGGGTGAACTGGGATGCGGACTTCTCGCCGGTGAGCAGGTCCTGGACGCCCAGGGCGGCCTTGTCGGCCATCCCGGGCAGCAGGGACCCGTCCCCGGTCTCTATGGAGAAGGCCGGGGTCACCGTGCCCTTCTTCAGCGCCTGCTCGTAGACCGCGAGGGTGGCCCGGTAGACCGGACCCATGCCGCTCGGCGGCCGGTAGCCTTTGACCGCGATGATCGCGCCGTCGGCCTTGACGACGGCATCGAGGTTGGCCTTGTCGAGCTGGAAGGCCAGCGCCCACTTCTTGGCCTTTGCGACGTCCGCGGCCTTGGCGCTGACGCTCAGCCCGCCGCCGGTGAAAGCGGGCACCACGAGGGAACCGTCGTCGGTGGGCCAGGCGAACACGCCGACGTCGAAGCCCGGCTTCTTGGCATCGGCGGACGCGGGGAACCAGGACCCCATCGGGTACATGGCGCCCTTGCCGTCGCGGAACGCCTTCTCGGTGTCGGCGTAGGAGCGGCTCAGCCCGGCCTTGTCGATATAGCCCTTGGCGGCCAGCCGGGCCACCTTGTCGGCCGCCTTGGTGAAGGCCGGATCGGCGAAGCCGGTCTTGCCCGCGGCCCTGGCGACCAGCCACTTCGGGTCGTCCTTGTAGACATCCGTGCCAACCGCCGCGATCAGGGGGTACATGTCCGCCCAGGTGTCCTTTCCCCCGCCGCCCACGACCATGGGGCTGATGCCTTTGGCCTTGAGCTTGGCGCAGGCCTCCAGGAAATCCGCGTACGTCCTGGGCGGGGCGGAGATGCCGGCCTTCGCGAAGAGCTCCTTGTTGTAGTGCACGAGCGGCACGGTCTGGGTGTTGTACGGCAGCTGGTAGACCTTGCCACCGATGGAGTTGGACCTGGGCCAGACGAACTTGGTCAGCTCCCGCGAGGTGAACGCGGCGAGCTTGCCGGACTGGGCGAACCCCTGGGGGTTGAGCCCGATCATGATGTCGGGCAGCTGACCCGAAGAGTCGAGCTGCTTGGCGTAGGCGGTGCGGTCGACGACGGGCGACACGAGCTTCTTGATCTTCACGCCGGGGACCTCGGCCGAGGCCCGCTTGATGGCCGCGTCCCAGTAAGCGGCGTCCAGGTTGGGGGTCTCGAAGGTGAGAAACGACAGTTCCACGTCGCCGCCGGACGCGGCGGACGACTTGCTGCCTGCCGTACAGCCGGACAGGGGCGTCGCCGCGGCAGCTGCGGCAACCGCGCTTCCGGCGAGGAATCTCCGACGATCCATTGCAGCTCCCTAGCGACGATCCGTACGGGATTAATAATGCTGATCGCTTTAATATTTCGACGAGAGCTAGGATGCTGGCACCCGGTGGCGGCAGGGTCAAGAGGGCGGAAAGGTATCCACATGAACTCGCGTGCTCCCGAGCACTGGTACGGAGGGTCGCTGAGCCGCGCCACCACGATCGCGGCGCTGCGCGCGGTCCACGCCGACGCCGCGAGCCGGCTCGACGGTGACCCTTCCGGGGGCCTCACCTTGACCGAGATCGCGCAGCGGGCGGAGGTTTCGCGGCCCATGGTCGAGGGCGCCGTCGAGGAGCTGGCGGATCGCGGACTGGTCGCGGAGATCGTCCCCGACCCCGACGCGCCCCGACCGGTGGGCCGGCCGGCCAAGCGCTATCGGTTCCGCTCCGAGCGCGGGTACGTGCTGGGTGTCGACGTCGGCATCCACGACATCCGGGCGCTGTGCGCCGACCTCTCCGGCACCGTCCACGGCAGCTCCCGGACCGAGGTGTCGGCCGAGCTCGACAACGAGGCGCGCATCGCCGCCGCGCGCACCGCACTCAAGCGCGCCGCCCGGTCCGCGAAGGTCCGCCTGTCCGACGTGCTGGCCGTGGGGGCGGGCACGACCGGTCCCATCGACCCCCGCACCGGCACGGTGGTCATGTCCCCGGCGCTACCTCAGTGGAAGGGCGTAAACCTGAAGGAGGCACTCTCCGGCCTCGGCTCGGGGCCCGTCCTCGTAGGCAATGACGCCAAGCTGGGCGCGCTGGCCGAACACTGGCGCGGCACCGCCGCCGACGCGAAGGACGTCGTCTACATCCTGGCCCGGAAGCTCATCGCGGTCGGGATTCTCATCGACGGCCGGGTGCGGCAGGGCCGGCACGGCAGCGCGGGAGAGATCGGCGTCCTGCGGGCCGCGCGCTGGTACGAGGTCCGCGACGCGCTCGCAGCGGGCCGGCCCATCGACAGCCCGCAGTTCATCGACGACCTGGCCACGGGCATCGCCGCGACCGTACTCGTCATCGACCCGGACAAGGTCATCATCGGCGGCACACTGTCGCAGGCGGGCGACACCCTCCTCAAACCCCTGCGCCGCCGCCTCGACGAACTCCTCCTGTTCCCCATCCCCGTCGAAGCCTCCCGGCTCGGCGACCAGAATGTCGCCCTGGGCGCCATCCGCGTAGCCCTCGACGAACTGGAGCACCAGCTCTTCTCCGGCGCGAGCTGAGCCTCATCGACAACCGCGGCAGAGCTGTCCGTCAGGACGGCACCGATTCGCATCTGGTCGGCGACCAGGCGGAGCTGCCGTAGCGGTTGACCGTGCGCACCTTGACGCAGACCCTGTCCGTCGGCTCCGGGCCCTTGATCGTGTAACTGGTGCTTCCGGTGGAGTATCGCGTGTCGACCTTCTTGCCGGAGGCGGCGCCGTCGTTCGTGTAGTGGATGTCGTAGCTGGTCGCCGCTGAGACCGCCGACCAGCGCACGGTGAGCGATACGGGGCAGACGCCGACACATCCGCTGACGGCGGTGTACTTGAAGCTGAAGCCCGATACCGCGGACGGCGGTGAGCCGCCCGGCTCGTCGCCGGAGCCCGACGACGAGCCTTCGCTGTCGGAGCCGGAGGAGTCGGACCCGTCGTCGCCGCCATCGGAATCGTCGCCCGCGCCGGGTGTACTGCCGCCGTCCGCACCACCTGACACCCCGGAACCGCGGCTTGCGCTCGCCGTGGCGTCCGGCGCACCTGACCCGTCCTTGCCCTGCTCGCCGCCCGTGTCCTTGCCGCGCTTGTCTCCGGCCTCCTTCGAGGCTGAAGTGTCGCGCTGCCCCGTCGGGCCGTCGCTTACGGCACCCTCCCCGCCGACCGTCGCCGTGGAGTCGTGCGAGCCGTCGTCCCCGAAGGACTGGAGCACGGCGGCGGTGCCACCGCCGACGACCAGGACCGCGGCGATGGCCAGCGCCATGATCCTCCGGCGCGGACGCTTGCGGGGCTCGTGTTGCACGGCGGATTCCCCACCGGCGAGGGCCGAGCCGGACGCAACAGACGAGATGGACGGGGCGGACGAGATGGACGGGTCGGACGAGGCCGACGGGTGATCGCCCGCTCCGGCCGGCTCATCCTGCCGCCGCAGTCCCACCGTCGCCAGGTCCACCGGCCTCGCCCGCAGCGCGAAGGTCCCCGGGTCGGCAGGCGCTTCCCGCAGCGGCGCCGCCTCGGCGTCGAGCAGCCGCGCCGACTGCCGCGCGAGGTGGCTGATGACGCCGGCGGGCAGCCAGTCGCCGCCGGACGCGCGGTGCGGCATCCCTGCAAAGCCGACGAGCAGCTCGCCGACGTCCGGGCGATCCTCGACGTCCTTGGCCAGACAGCGAGCGATGAGTTCACGCAGCGCGGCGTCCTCGATGCCGGTCAGATCGGGCTCGTCCTCAACGATCTGGAACATCACCGCATGCTGATTGCTCGCCTCCTGCCCGAACGGCAGCCGCGCGGTCGCCGCATACGTCAGCACGCCACCGAGGGTGAACACGTCGCTCCCGGCCCCGGCGCGCTGTCCGCGCACCTGCTCGGGCGACATGAATCCGGGAGAGCCGACGGCCATCCCCGTACTGGTCAGGAAGGACTCGGCCGACGTCTCCAGGGCGCGCGCGACCCCGAAGTCGATGACCTTCGCACCGTCCACGGTGAGCATCACGTTGGACGGCTTCAGATCGCGGTGCACGATCCCGGCGCCGTGAATGTCTGCCAGCGCCCTCAGCAGGCCTTCGGCGAGAGCGTGTACGGAAGCGGTCGGCAGCGGACCGTGCCGGCGTACGACCTGATCGAGCGAGAGGCCGGGGACGTACCCCGTGGCGACCCATGGCGGTTCGTCATCGGGGCCGGCGTCGAGCACGGGTGTCGTATACCGCTCCGGCACCCTGCGCGCCGCCTCGATCTCCCGCCGGAAGCGCTCCTTGAAGTGCGCGTCGGCGACATGCTCTTCGTGTACGACCTTCACGGCCACGGTCCGGCCGCTGTCCGACCGGGCGAGGAAGACCCGTCCCATGCCGCCGGAGCCGAGCCGCCCCAGCAGCAGATACGGGCCGATGCGCGCCGGGTCGGACACCGCGAGCGGCTTGATACCCCCGACTTCGGCATCGCCCCGCTCGTCGGGTACGTCCCCGTTCGTGCCCCTCATACTGCTCCGACTCCCCGGTTTCCTCGCCCGATCAACGGCGTAGCAGCTGAGGATAGACGCTGCCGGGTCACGCCGCGAAGGCGAGGGCGAGGGCGAGCCGATGAGCGTCACCCGTCCGATGCGCGCCATGCACCCTGTGTTCACCTGCATCAGCTGACCTCTTGGTGAGTGGGCCGCGAAGAGGGTGACGGGGGAGGAGAGTTGAGCGTGGCGCGTGTGGGTGGGACGGCCGGGGATGCCGTGGCCGGCTGGCGGGTCGGCGATGTCGTCGACGGGCGCTACGAGGTGTTGCGGGTCCACGGGGACGGCGGGATGGGGCTCGTGCATCGGGTGCGGCACCTCGGCTGGGGCAGCGATCTCGCGGTCAAGAGTCCGCGAGCGGAGCTGTTCCGCAACACGACGGCGCGGCTGCGGTTCGTGGCCGAGGCGGAGAACTGGGTTTCGCTCGGGCTCCACCCGCACGTCTGCGGCTGCCACTACGTCCGGACGATCGACGGGGTCCCACGGATCTTCGCCGAGTACATCACCGGTGGCAGCCTGCGTGACTGGATCGACGACGGGCGCCTTTACGGGGGCGGGCCGGCGACCGCCGTGGAGCGGATTCTGGATCTGGCTGTGCAGATCGCCTGGGGTCTGGAGCATGCGCACAGCTGCGGTCTGGTGCACCAGGACGTCAAGCCGGCCAATGTCCTTCTGGAGCAGCAGCCCGGCGGCATCGTCGCCAAGGTCACCGACTTCGGGCTCGCGCGCGCCAAGTCCGTGCCGGCGGCCGGGCCCGGGGCGTCCGGCGTGGCCACGACCGGCCCGGGGGAGACCGCTTTTGCCGGGGCGGCCGGGACCCTGCTGGCCACCAGCGTCGGCATGACGCCGGTTTACGCGTCGCCGGAGCAGGGCTCCGGGCAGCGTGTGGGGCGCCGCAGTGACGTCTTCAGTTTCGCGGTGGCGGTGCTGGAGATGTTCAACGGCGGCGTCACCTGGATGAGCGGCGCCGCGGCCGGCCCGGCGCTGCAGGTGCTCCGGCAGGGCGGCCCTGACCGTGCCGGAGTCCCGGAGCTGCCGGAAGGGCTCGCGGATCTGCTCGCGTACTGCCTGCGCATCGATCCCGCCCGCCGGCCGGGTTCGATGGCCGACCTCGCCGGGGAAATCGCCGACATCTACGGGGAGGTCACCGGGCGGACGTATCCCCGCACCGCTCCGGCCGGGGCGGATCTGCGGGCCGACGAGCTCAACAACCGTGCCCTGTCGCTGCTCGACCTGGGCCGGACTCAGGAGGCCGACCAGGCCTTCGCGGAGGCGCTGGCCGCCGACCCCCGCCACCCGCAGGCCACGTACAACGCCGGACTCCTGCGGTGGCGGCGCGGCGTCGTCACCGACGAGGGGCTGCTCGCCGAGCTGGACGCGCTGCGCGGCGAGCAAGCCGTCTCCGCTGAGATCGACCAGCTCGCCGGCCTGGTCCACCTGGAGCGCGGTGACCTCGGCTCGGCAAACGCATTGCTCGCGGACGACGGCGGGCATCCCGAACAGGCCCGCCGTCTCCCCGATGCCCGCACGGTCGCCGGGCGGCACGTGCCGTGGCAGACCTTCCCGTCCCGGTCGGCCTCCCCGGAACACCGGCTGCGCATCACCCCGGATCTGCGCCTGGGGCTCGCCGCCGCCCAGGACCGCACCGTGCAGCTGTGGGACATGAGCAGTGGGCGGCGGCTGCTGGCGCTGTCCGGCCACACGGACCGGATCGACTCCGTCGACATCAGCGCCGACGGCCGCTACGCCGTCTCCGCCGGCTGGGACGGCAGCGTACGGCTCTGGGATCTGGCCGCCGAACGCCTGCTGCGCGCCGTACCCGTCACCCGGTGGGCCGACGGCACCGGCCCTGCCAAGGAGCGGGAGTTCGACCGGCAGAACGAGCTGAACCGGCTCGCCGGCCGTCCCTTCGTGACCGCGACCCGGGCCCACCCCGACAGCCCGATGCTCAATGCCGCCGCCTCCGCTGTCCGGTTGAACGCGGACGGCAGCGTAGCCGTGTGGGCCGAGGCCGACGGCCGGATACAGGTCTGGGATCTGCCCGCCGGCCACCCGATCGCCACGCTCGACGGCCACTCCGGCGGCCAGCGGGCGGAAGTCAGCCCCGACGGGCGCTGGGTGCTGGGCGGCAACGGCACCGAGGACGCCGTCGTGCGGCTGTGGGATCTGAAGACCGGGGAGTGCGTGTGGCACCGGGAGGACTACGAAGGCCGGGTGGCGGAGCTCTGGCTCGCACCCCGGGGCGACGCGGCGGCCATCCTGGGCCAGGACAAGGTCGTACGGATCTGGAGTCTCCCGGACGGCCGCTGCCGGCAGGTCCTGCGGCTGCCGACCGACTTCCACGCCAAGTCGGGCGAGCTGAGCGCGGACGCGCGCTCCCTGCTGATCGGCGGCTACGACGGCGCGGTCCTGTGCTGGGATCTGGAGAGCGGCCACTGCCTGCGCACCTTCCGCGGGCACGAGGCGGCAGTCGGCACGGTGCGGCACGCCGGGGACGGCCGGCACGCGTTTTCCGCCGCACTCGACGGTTCGACCCGGCTGTGGCGGCTCCCGGCGGCCTTCCACGCCCCCACTCAGCTGAGCCGGCCGCGCGGGCACGGCGAACTCGACCGCGCCGACCAGCAGGTGAGGTCGCTGCTGGCCGAGGCGAGCGCCGCGGCGGCCGCCGACCGGACGGCGGACGCGCTCGCGCTGCTGGGCCGGGCCCGCGCCCTGCCAGGCAGCGAACGCGACCCCCGGATCCTCGCGGCCCTGCGGGCACTCGCCGGGCGTACGGTCCGCACCGGCGTCCGCGCCGCCTGGCCGGCCAGGACGCTGGACGCCCGCCCCGGCGAGTACCGCGACGTCATCAACAGCCGCAGCACGGCCCTGACCCGGGACGCCCGCCTCGGCGCGTACAGCGACGTCGACGGCCGCATCCAGATCTGGAACCTGGCCGAGGGCCGGCGCGAGCGCATCCTGCGTTCAGGAGAGGGAGGCGTGCATGCCCTGCGCCTGAGCCCGGACGAGCAGACGCTGTCCGCCGTCGAACGCGACATGATCACGACGTGGTCGCTCGAGTCGGGCGAGCGCACGGGCACGCTGCGGCTCGGCCGCAGCCATCCGGTCACCCTCAGCGCGGACGCCCGGCTCGCCCTCGTCGTCGATCGCGGCGCCCGCACGATGGCCCTATGGGAGCTTGCCTCGGGCCGCCAACTGCAGTCGATACCGCTCGACAACGTCATCGTCGGCGCGCTGTCCCTCGGCGCGGACGGGAAGCGCGCCGCCTCGATGGCCAACGACCGGGTGATCCGGCTCTGGGACCTGCACGCCGGCCGGTGCTTGCAGGCCATCCAGCTGGAGTCGCCCCACACCACGCCGGTGTGCCTGAGCCCCGACGGCACGTTCGTCGTGGCGGCGGAGGCGTCCGCCTGGGCCACTGAGGGCGGGCGGGCGGTTCCGGGGAGCGGGCTGCGAACCCGGATCCAGGTGTGGGACACCGCGACCGGCGACCTCGTGCGCGCCTTCGAGCCGTACAAGGGCATGCTGAGCCACCTTGCGCTCAGCGCCGACGGCCGGTATCTCGCCTCCGCCGGGGTGGAGCCGGACGTGCGGCTGTGGGAGGTGGCAACGGGCCGCCTGCTGCACACCCTGGAAGGCCACCAGAAGACCGTCACGGCGCTGACGCTGGACCCGGACGCGAACTTCCTCCTCACCGCGGACCGCGACGAGCGCCTGCGGCTGTGGGAACTGGACTGGTCCCTGAGGTAGGAGCGAGCCAGGCACATCCTGAAAGGGGACATTCTGTCGTATTGACATGATCATGCAGGGTGATGAGCCTGGCATCTGCGCACAAATGTGCCGCATCGCTGCAAGGGGGGCTCATGAGACGAAGAGTAAGCGCGGTGCTCACCGCGGCCGCACTCCTGGCGGGCGGATTGCTTGCCGCACCGCCTGCCCAGGGGAAAGTGCCGGCGGCCGATGAACCGGCCGCGGCGGATGCCGTCAAGGTGTTCCGCGCGGAGGTCACCAAGGAGCAGGTGCCGCTGCTGCTGAAGGCGGGTCAGGACGGGCATGAACTGGCCGAGCGGGCACCGCAGAAGGGCACCGCGAGCATCGAGCTGTATCTGACCGACCAGCAGGCCGATCAGCTGCGCGGGCAGGGCGTCGAGATGTCCGAGCACAAGGTCTCCGCGCGGGCACAGCAGAAGCTCGCGGCCGCCGGCGACGGCGTCTTCCGCCCGTACGGCGGAAAGGGCGGGCTCAAGGAGGAGATCGTCAAGACCGGTCAGGCGCACGACGGGATCACGAAGGTCGTGTCGATCGGCAAGACCGTCAAGGGCCAGGACATCCTCGCGCTCAAGATCAGCAAGAACGCCGACCGCACACGCGACGGCTCCAAGCCCTCCACCCTCTACCTCTCCAACCAGCACGCCCGCGAGTGGATCACTCCCGAGATGACCCGCCGCCTGATGCACCACTACCTCGACAGCTACGGCAAGGACCCGCGGGTCACCAAGATCATCGACAACACTGAGCTGTGGTTCGTCCTCTCCGCCAACCCCGACGGCTACGACTACACGCACGCCGCCGACGGCAACCGCCAATGGCGCAAGAACATGCGGGACAACGACAAGGACGGTACCCACACCGCCGCCGACGGCGTCGACCTCAACCGCAACTTCGCCTACAAGTGGGGCTACGACGACGAAGGTTCGTCTCCGGACTTCTCCAGCGAGACCTATCGCGGCACCTCCGCGATGTCCGAGCCGGAGACGGCGGCGATGGACCGCTTCCAGAAGCGGATCGGCTTCACGTACGGGATCAACTACCACTCCGCCGCCGAACTGCTGCTCTACGGGGTGGGCTGGCAGGTGGCCACGCCGTCCCCGGACGACGTGCTCTACAAGGCGCTCGCCGGAACGCCGGAGAACTCCGCGGTGCCCGGCTACCGGCCGCAGATCTCGTCCGAGCTGTACACCACCAACGGCGACACCGACGGGCACGCGGCCAATGTCAATGGCGCGGCATTCTTCACGCCGGAGATGTCGACCTGCCAGACCATCTCCAACCTCGATCCGAACGACCCCTGGAACGCGGAGGACTGCGCCTCCGTCTTCACCTTCCCCGATGACGAGAAGCTGATCCAGGACGAGTTCGCCAAGAACATCCCGTTCGCGCTGGCGGTCGCCGAGACCGCGATGCACCCCGACCAGCCGTCCTCGCCGGTCGGCATCGAGGCGCCGGACTTCACGGTCGACAAGTTCACCACCTCGTACGCCCGCGGCGCGGACCAGGAAGTGACCGTCACCGCCCGCAAGTCGGTGCGCGACAAGGAGCTCAACTACCGCATCAACGGCGGCCGTACGCACGACGAGGACCTGGACTCCTGGCGCGGCGGCGAGCGCTTCGGCGGCGAGGACAACCTCTACTTCGACGAATACCGCGCGGAGATCGAGGACGCCGACCCGGGCGACAAGGTCGAGGTCTGGTACACCGGCCGTACGAAGAAGGGCAAGCGGGTCTCCAGCGAGCACTTCACGTACACGGTCGCCGAGCGGCCCCGCGCCTCCACTCTCGTGGTGGCGGAGGAAGGCGCCGCACAGAAGCACGCGCAGAAGTACGTGGACGCGCTGAAGGCCAATGGCCGCAGCGCGATCGTCTGGGACGTCGCCACCCAGGGCGCCCCGCACCCGCTGGCCGTGCTCGCGCACTTCGGCACGGTGGTGCACTACACCGGCGACCCGGCGCCCGGCGGCCCCACGACCCTTGCCCTGCGGGCGTATCTCAACGAGGGCGGCAAGGTCGTCGTCGCCGGCGAGCGCGCGGGCGGGAATGTACGGATCGGGCGCGCGAACTCCGATGACTTCGCGCAGTACTACCTCGGTGCGTACGAGCGGCTCGCGGCGCCTGGCGCGCAGACCTTCGACGGCGACGGGGCGCTGGGCGGCGTGGACACGCCCGTCTCGGGAGCCGAAGGCAATCCGCTGGACAGCGCGGGCCGCTACACGGTCACGTCGGACACGCTGCCGGCGGACGATTTCCCGCTGTTCAGGAGCGCCCAGGCCGGCAGCTATCCCGGCGTCGCGAATCCGTATGCCCCGTACGAAGGCGCGGGCATGGCCTCGTCGAAGCACGCGGACAGCGACTGGCAGCGGCTCACCCGGACCATCGACCTGACCGGGGTGACCGCGGCCGACGCGCCGGAGCTGCGGATGACCGTGAACTGGAATGTCGAGCCCGGCTACGACCACGCGCTGCTCGAAGCGCGTACGGCGGGCGGCGACGACTGGACGACCCTGGCCGACAAGAACGGGAACACCTCGCAGACCGTCCCCGAGGAGTGCGGGGCAGGGTTCTTCATGCAGTCGCACCCGTTCCTGGCGCGCTATCTGACCCGCAGCGGCAGCACCTGCACCGCTGGCGGTACGAGCGGGGCCTGGAACTCGCTGACCGGCGCCTCAGACGGCTGGAAGCCACTGGCCTTCGACCTCAGCGCCTACGCCGGGAAGAAGGTCGAGGTGTCCCTGAGCAATGTCACCGACCCGTCGTTCGGGCTGCGCGGCGTCTTCGCCGACAACGCCCAGGTGGCAGTCGGCGGTCAGGTCACGGAGACCGAGGGCTTCGAGGCCTCGCTCGGCGCCTGGAACGTGTCCGCACCACCGGCCGGAAGCCCGAACATCACGGGCGACTGGTCCAGGACCGGCGAGCTCTACAAGCCGTACGCGGCGGTCACCACGCGTGACAGCGTCCTCGTCGGCTTCGGCCTGGAACACATCCCCGGCCAGCCGGCTCGCAACCAGCTCATGGGCAAGGCCCTTGCCGCGCTGAGCCGCTGACCCGAGGCCGAAGACCCGGGCCGGACCGGCATAGGTGGTGTCGGTCCGGCCCGGCTTTGGCCGTGGGGACGGTGCTCAGCGCAGGTAGTGGCCGAACTCCGACTTGGTGACCGGGGCTCCGAGGTCGACCGGAGCGAAGGAGGTCGCGTCGTCCGTGGTCAGGCCGGCGGCGGAGCCGCGCAGGGCCCACACGGCGCCCGCCGACGCGTTCTCCGCGACCGCGGCGGCGGCAAGGTCGCGGTGACCGTCGCCGTTGATGTCGAGGAGCTCACACGACTCGCCGAACTTGTCGCCCTTCTCGGCGACTCCGGGCACCCCGGCCGTGTTCTGGTGCACGTTCTTGCTGCCCTCGCCGACCACGCCCTTGGCGCTGCCGTGCAGCAGTGCGACCGAGCCCGCGTCGGCGAGGCCGCTGAAGTCCTCGCCGGCGATGCCGACGGCGACGTCCGCGTGGCCGTCGCCGGTCACGTCCTCCACCGCGATGCAGGAGCCGACCCGGTCGCCGGACTCCTGAGCGCCGTAGAAGCCCGGCAGCGTCTGGTCGAAGGTCTGCTTGCGGTCGCTGGGGCCGTCCGCGGAGCCGTGGACGACGGTGACCTTGCCGCCGCCCTGGCCGCTGCCGAGGACCACGTCGTCGAAGCCGTCGGCATCGATGTCACCGAGGTCGACCGAGCTCTCGTCGCCGCTGGCGGCGAAGTCCTCGAGCGCGGCCGAGTTGGTGAAGCCCTTGGCGCCGCCGAGCAGCACGTGGTTGCCCCACACGCCGTCGCCGTCGTACGTCCAGACAGCGATGTCATCGTGCTTGTCGCCGTTGACGTCGCCGACGGCCTTGGGCAGCACCGGGCCGCTGATCGAGTCCGGGCCGTCGATGCACGAGTCGGTGTCGGCGCAGCCCGCGCCGTCGTCGTCGTAGCCCCACCACTCGGACGGGTCGAGGAAGTCGAGCTTCTTGGTGGGCTTGCCGTCCCGCGAGATCGGGCCCTTCCAGAGGTTCGCCGGCTGCTTCACCGGGTCGTCGCCCGCGACCTCGGCGGCGCCGAAGAGGGCCAGGTCGGCCTTGCCGTCGGCGTCGAAGTCGCCCACCTGCGGCGCGCGTTCGAAGCCGGGCAGGGCGGTGCCGCCGGTGAGGCCGTCGGCCGAGCCCCAGAGCACCACGGCGCCCGCGCCGCCATCGGCCGTACCGATCACCAGGTCGCTGTGGCCGTCGCCGTCCAGGTCGCCCTTGGCGAAGGTCTGCCCGAAGCGTTCCTTCGCCGTGGCGCTGCCCGGCACGCCGCTCGTCGAGCGGCTCACGAGGGTCTTGTCCGCCGGGTCGATCCCGTCCGCGGAGCCGTACGTCACGGCCACGTACCCCGCGCCGGCCTTGCCGGAGACGGTGCCGCCGGGTGCGCCGGAGACGAGGTCGGCGAAGCCGTCGCCGTTGAAGTCGTCCGCCGCGGCCGCCTTGCCGTCCGCGGCGCTCGCCTCGTCGGGCGCGAAGGACCAGACGGTGAGGCCGCCGGCCACCAGGGCCGCCGCCGCGAGCGGCGCGACCGCACGCCGGCCGAGGCCGGCGCGGGCGTGCCGGGCTCCTTGTCCTTCAGGGTGTTGTTTCACGAAATGTCCTTTGGTCGTCATGCTCTGTCCATCCAACCCCGTTCGCCCCAGTGGACCTCGTGGGCACCACGATGGTTGTACGGAACCGGCATTCGGACGGCGCCGATCACATCGGATGCCGTCAATCACCCGACTTGGTGCACAGTGAATCTCTATGACTACACCTGCGGAGCTGCTGCGCTCCTTCGCCCGCACACGCGCCTCGCTCGACGGCGAGGAGGTCACCTACTGGTGGACGGGAGACATCTACTCCTGGGCCCCCGACGAGCCGTACCAACGCATCCTCGGCTTCGAGGGGCTGAACGTCGCCCGCCTCGTCCAGGATGACGAAGCCGGCCCGGACGCCTACCAGCTACTCGCCCGGGAGGCCGCGTTCTTCCTGGACCCCGCCAGCCGCGAGATTCTGCGGACCTGGCAGGACCTGCCGGTGCTGCACATCTGGAACGACCCGGTGAACCAGAGGTGGCGGCCCTTCCCCATCCCGACGACCGAGCTCGGCGGGCAGGTGTGCTTCAGCCTGGAGATCCCGCTGTCCTATCCATCGCCGCTGCCCGTGGCCGACTACCCCGTGCACTCGGCCGGCGACACGTACAAGGCTCTCGAGTGCTTCCAGTTCTTCGCCGGCCACGGCGACCTGGCGGGCACGGCGCCCAGCGTCCCGGCCACCATGTCGTGGACGCGGATGTCTCCCTGGCTTCCGTGGATGGCCCGCGGACAGCGGCCCGGCGGCCTCACCTTCCACTGCCGGGGACGCAAGCTCGACTCCTACCAGGAGGTCCCGCAGCGCACCCGTGCCTACATCGCCGCGCACCACCCGCACTTCGCGCACGCCCCGGAGAAGTGGAGCGAGCCGAACGAGACCAGCTGGACGTACTTCCGCAAGCTCCACCCGCCGGAATAGGTTCCGTCATCCGATGCCGAGCGTGCGGTCGCCGAGTCGCTTGACGTCCGTCGCCGGACTTCCGCCGACACCCGCGAAGGGGAGCGAGGAATGGGGCCGGTCGACCCGCTCGACGAGGTAAGAGCGGCCGTCCCTGACCGGGAGTTCGACGACCGCGTCCGTAGTCGGGCCGGCGATCGGGCGGCCCTCGCCGGTGGCGCCGTCCACGACCCGTACCTCGTGGCCCGGCCAGGGGTTGGCGACCTTCAGGGTGCCGTCCTCGGCCGCCTGGATGCCGACGACGTCGGGCTCGCCGTCGCGCACCTGGGCGCTGACCCGGTGCCCGCCCTGGATCTGCACCGAGCCGGAGACGTCCCAGTCGGCCGGCCAGGCGGGTGCGACCCGTACGACACCCTCGTACGACTGGACCAGCGACTCCTGCAGCGCGGAGGCGACGACCGAGTTCCAGCCGTTGTAGTAGTTCGTCTGCTCGGTCGGGTCGTCGTTCTTGCCGTGGGAGCCGAACCCGTTGGGGAAGATCTGGAAGTCCTTCGTGCCCTGGACGAGCAGGTCCTTCATCTCACCCGGCAGGCCGAGCCTGGCCGCGAGGAGCGAGTCCTCGGCCCATTCCCGGGTCTGCACGAACACCCGGTTGCGGAAGGTCGACTGCATGAGTTCCGAATCCGCTCCGTACAGCCCCCAGGGGAAAAGCGGCTCGGTGTCGGGGTTCTGCGTGTTGTGCGCTTCCTCGTCGGTGGCCGACCAGGCTATGACCTCCTCGCCGTTGCGCGTGGTCCGGTGGAAGTCCGGGATCTTCGGCAGGGCCGCCCGCAGCTGTGCCGCCAGCTTCTTTTCGCCCCGCCGGTCCGCCTGCCCGGCGATGATCGGGAAGATCACCCGCATCGCGGCGAGGTCCGGTGCGGGATCGGTGGCGTCCCACTGCGTCTCCATGGCGTTCACATGGTGCAGATGCAGCTTCCCGTCGTCGCCCTCCTCGAGGATCGACAGGTAAAAGCGCACCACGTCCCGCATGAGCGGATAGGACTCGTCGAGGACGGCACGATTGCCCGTGTAGCGGTACTGGAGCCACAGGTTGTAGATGACCTCGGGTCCCGTCGAGACGATGCGGTTCAGCCAGCTCGGCTCCATGCTGCTGTCGCAGGCCTCCGCGGTGCCGTCGTAGCGGAGGTACTCGGGCACACAGACGCCCGCCTCCGCCTCGGGCCAGTGGGTGCGGGTCCACTCCCGCATCTCCTTGAGGCGATCGAGGTAGAGGCGGAAGTACGGCCTGTTGAACTCCTCGGTGTCCGCGCCGAAGTTGGTGTAGACGGGCTGGCGCAGGTTGAAGCCCCACCAGTAGTCGGCCGACCAGTGGACCTCGTCCTGCCAGGGCGAGAACATGTTGATCACGCCGCCGTGGCTGCTCGGCACCGAGCCGCGCATCGTGGCGGCCGTCATGTAGAGCTGCTGCGCCCGCAGGTGCTCCATGTACTCGCCGACGCCGTCCCGCGAGTCGATCCGCATCGGCGCCGCCTTCGACCAGAAGCGGTGCCACCACCGCTCGTGCGCGTCGTCGATGTCCTCCCCGGACGATCCGGCGAGCGCCTTGTCCGCCGCCGCCCCGAGGTCGCCGCCGGTGTACGCGGGGACACCGGTGACGATACGGAAGCTGCCGTCGGCGCGCGGCTTGAAGCTCACCCGTACGGTGCCGCCGTCGACGACCTTGGAGCTCACGTCGCGCCCGGACGCGGTCAGCGCCGCGACCGCCCCCGTCGTACCGCCGGACGCGTCGTCCGCGAACGTCTCGGCCAGCGCGGCAACCGCGCCGCCGGCATACGTCGACGGTGAGCGCCCTTCCCAGAGCCGCAGATCGGCGGTCTGTGTCCGGTCCGGGTCGGCTCCGGTCACCTCCAGGACGAACTGGTCCTTGTCGGCCCGGACGTAGCCGCGGGCGGACATGCCGCCGCCGCGCTGCGTCAGGTCGGCCTCATGCAGCCGCAGCCGACCGTCGTAGTCGGATGCCTGCATGAGCGGGCTCAGGCCGGGGACGGTGAGCTGGCCCGCGGACTTCAGATCCGGGAACGTGTCGGACCGGTTGAGCTGCGCCCGGAGCCCCTCCTCACCCTCCGCCCATATGGCCGCGCCCAGCGTGCCGTTGCCGACCGGCATGCTCTGGTACGGGCGGCTCGCGGGCTTCTCGAGTACGAAGTCCGACCGGGACACGACGCCCTTGGTGTCGACCTGGAGCGCTCCGTTCCGCCATGCCGTCGTGGGCTCGGCCTGCCCCTGCGGGTGCGCGGGTCCGCCCGTTCCCGCAAGTAACGCGGTGACGAGCACGGTCACGAACACGGCCCTGCGAGCCATCGGATCTCCTCATCGCGACAATCGATTCAATGGAGTCAACTCCTGCCACCTGCCGACCAATTGACGTGGCAGCGCCGCTCTTCTAACGTGAGCCCCTCGTTCCCCATTGATACGTTTCAAACGTCGCAGCGTCAAGGAGCGTAACCACGTGACTCAGGTGAAGGTGGTGCTGGCCGCGGCCCTCGCCTGGTGCTGCGTCCTGACCGTTCTGGCCGGTCCGCCGCCCGCGTCCGCCCGGCCGGCGGAGGGGTTCGTTTCCCGATTCGTGGATCCGCCGGCCGCCTTCCGCCCCTTCTACCGGTACTGGCATCCGGGTGGGCGGATGGACCCGGCCACGCTGCGAGCGGACTTCGAGGCGATGCGGGAGGGGGGCGCCGGCGGTGTCGAGCTCGTCAACTTCGTCCGCGACAACGAGATCGCTCCCATCGAGGGCTACGACCCCGCGGTACACGGTTTCGGGACGCCGGCGTGGCGCACCGGTTTCGCCGCCGCCCAACGGATCGGGCGGGACAAGGGTCTTCAGGTCGACGCGCTGTACACGTCCAAGTGGTCGGCCAACCTGCCGACCGTGTCGCCGGACGGGCGCGGCTCGGCCAAGGAGCTGTCCCTCGCCACCGCCATGCTGGACGGCGGCGAGACGTACGCAGCTCGCGTACCCGAACCGGATCTTCCCGATCGGGTCCACAAGCGGCAGCTGGTCGCGCTCCGGGCCTACCCGTGTCGTGAGAACTGCGGTGGCTCAGGGTTGCCGGTCCTCGACCAGGCGAGGTCCGTCGACCTCAAGCCCCGGCTCACTACCGGCCGGCGCCTGGACTGGACCGCTCCGGGCGGCGCCGCGCGGTGGGTGCTGGTCGCGTCGTGGCTGCACGGGACCGGGCAGCTGGTCGAGGGTGCGGAGACGGCGGGCGACTCCTTCGTGGTGGACCATTTCAGCCGCGATGGATTCGGCGCGGTGCGGGACTTCTGGACGAAGCGGGTGCTCGACCCGAAGGTCCGGTCCGCTCTCGCCGCCGGCGGCGGCTCGCTGTTCTTCGACTCGCTCGAGCTGAACCGCGACGGCAAGCAGCTCCGGCACTGGACCGCCGGCTTCCTGCGCGAATTCAAGGAGCGCCGGGGGTACGACCTGGAGCCGTACATTCCGGCGCTCGCCCTGCGCGACCCGGCGTTCGAGCTGCCGGGAGACAAGGGCGAGCGGGTGCGCGAGGACTACCGGCGCACGCTGCAGGAGCTGTTCCGCGACGAGCACCTGCTGCCGCTGCGGGCATGGGCGCACCAGCTCGGGCTGACGCTTCGCGGCCAGCCGTACAGCTCCTGGGGGCCCAGCTTCGCGGATCCGATCGAGTCCTCGTCGCTGCTAGACATCCCGGAGGGGGAGGACCGCTCCTTCAACGCCGGTGCGGGGCAGGACTTCATCGAGACGCAGGGCGCCGACGCCTACCGCAGCCTGGCGACCGCCGCCCATGTGACCGGCCGCCCGGTGGTGTCGACGGAGTGCTGCGCGTCGTTCGGCAGGGCGCATCGCGTGACCCGCCAGGAGCTGCTCTCGCACCTGAACCAGAACTTCTCCGCCGGTGCCAATCGCGTGGTGTGGCACGGCTGGTCCCACGACGCGCCGGGTACCGCGTCGACCTGGCCGGGCTGGGCGGCATTCGGCAATACCGGAGTCGATGACTCCTACGGGCCACGCAATCCCACCTGGGCCGACGACCGCCGCATCAACGACTACGCCGCCCGCCTGCAGGTGGCGCTCCGCGCCGGCAAGCCCCGTACCGACATCGCCGTCTACCACCAGAAGCCTGGACACAGCGCGGAAGGAACCGTCGGCGAGCGGTACTTCACCAGCTCGGCCCTGGAGGACCGCGGCTTCACCTACGGCTTCGTCAACGCGTCCCTGCTTACCGGCGACGACACACCGGTCGCCGGTAAGACCCTGGCTCCGGACGGCCCCCGTTTCCGCGCCTTCGTCCTCGACGACGAGGAGGCGGTCGACCTGGATGTCGCGCGGCGGATCGTGGACATGGCCCGCCGCGGCCTTCCCGTCGTCGTGGTCGGCGGCGCGCCGAGCCGCGCCACGGGCAACCGCGCGGCCGACGACGCGGCGGTGCGCGCCGCCTTCGAGGAGCTGCGCCGGTACGGCAACGTCCGGTGGGTGGGCCGCGAGGGCGACGTGCCGCAGGCGCTGGACGACCTCGGAGTCCAGGCGCGAGCGGCGTTCGAGAAGCCCTCGACGCTGGTCGGAGTCGGGCGCAGCGCCAAGAGGTCCGACACTTTCTACTGGTACAACGCCTCGGAGCGACGCGAGCGGGCGACCGCCTCCGTCGCGGCGGACGGCATCCCGTACCGGCTGGACCCCTGGACCGGTGCGATCACGCGGCTGCCGGCGTCGGTGAAGGACGGTCGTATGCGGATCGACCTGGACGTCGCACCCGGGGACGTCGCTCTCGTCATGGTCAGTGACGTACCGCTGGACGCCGCCGCGGCCGAAGCTCCCCGCGTCGCCGACGCCGGGGCCGGCCGCCCCCTGTCCGACTGGGACCTGACGGTCGAGTCCTGGCATCGGGGGACGGGGCCGCAGGACACCGTCGTCACCCGCCTGCCGAAGAGGCGCGTGACCGCCTCGGACACCGACGGACGACTGCCTTCCTGGGGAAGTCTCGACGGTCTCGAAGCCGTGTCCGGAGTGGGGACCTACCGTACGACGTTCGACCTGGACGGCAGGTGGCGGGGACGAGGGGCACACCTCGACCTGGGCGAGATCACCACCACGTACCGCGTCGAGGTCAACGGAAAGGACGTCGGTCCCGTCGACCAACTCGACTCCTCCCGGATCGACATCGGCCCGCTGCTGCGACCAGGTGAGAACACGATCGTGGTCAAGGTCGCCTCCATGCTCGGCAATGCCGTCGCCGGAAAGACGGTCGACGACTACGGACTGATCGGACCCGCCCGCCTCTTCCCACACTCCTAGGGAGCCGCACGTGAAGCCCGTACCCTCACGACGCACGCTCCTGCGCGGAGCCGCGGCCGCAGCTGCTTTGAACCCCGCGCTCGGTGCCCCGGCCGCCGAAGCGCGGGGGAGTGGCGGCGGGCGCGGCGTACCGGACCGGAGAATGCGGGAGGTCTACGAGGAGGCGCTGACGCCCTACAAGCACGGAGTCGTTCTCGAGAACGACCTCGGCTTCGCGGACGGGCCGTGCGTCTTCCGCCTGGACGACGCCTGGTACATGACCTATTTCGTGCTGCACGAAGAGGGCGCTCCCCGTAACGGATACACCACCGAGATCGCCAGGAGCACGGACCTGCTGCAGTGGGAGCCGCTCGGCTCGCTGCTGCCCTTCCGGGACGGGACCTGGGACGCCGCGCAGGCGGCCGGCTCGATCGCGCTCCCGAGCACCGCATGGGGCGCGAGCCGCCCGCACCGGCACGACGGCAGATACTGGATGTCGTATTTCGGCGGCGACCAGGAGGGGTTCGAGCCGGGCCCGCTCGCCATCGCCACGGCGGCCAGCGCCACGCCGCTGGCGCCGTCGACCTGGACGCGCCCCGACCGCCCGGCGCTGGACCCCACCGACGCCGGGGCGCGGTGGTGGGAGAACTACCGCCACTTCCGCTCCACGGTCGTCCACGACCCCGGCGAAACGCTCGGGGCGCCGTTCGTGATGTTCTACAACGCCAGGGGCGGCACGATCGACGACTGGAGCGAGCACATCGGCATGGCCGTTTCGACGGACATGACCGAGTGGACCCGCTACCGGACCGACCCCGTCATCTCGAACGCGCCTCTCGAAGGGGACGGCGGGCTGTCAGGTGATCCCCAGATCGTCCGCATGGGCGACGTCTGGGTCATGTTCTACTTCGGAGCCTTCTGGCGGAACGGCGCCTTCGACACCTTCGCCTGCTCCTACGACCTGGTGCACTGGACACAGTGGTCAGGGCCGATGCTCGTCGCCCCGACGGAGGCCTTCGACCGCACGTACGCCCACAAGCCGTGGATCGTCAAGCATGAGGGCACGGTCTACCACTTCTACACGGCGGTCGGAGACAAGCGCTCGATCGCCGTGGCCACATCGCGCGATCTCAGCGGCCGCCAGGACCCCGGAGCCGAGCGCGTGACGGCGTCGTACACGCACTGGACGACCAGCGTGTCCTCGGTCCGGGACGGCGTCGCCGAGCCGGACGGCTCCCTGTGGACCGCTTACGAGACCCCCAACTTCCAGGACTGGATCGAGGTTGCCTTCCCCGAGCCCCGCAGAATCTCCGGTCTGAGGCTGTACGTCCACGACGACGGCGCACACATCCGGCCCCCGCGCCACTACCACGTCGAGATCAACGCCGGCGGGGGATGGGCCGCTGTGGACCGCGTGGAGCGGACGCCCGGGGAGCCCGGCGCGGGTGCGAACACCGTGACGTTCCGGCCCGTGCGGGTCAGGCGGGTGCGGCTCTACCTCCACCATCGCCGCGGGGGAGTCAGCCCCGACGGTGGCGGCATGTACTCCGGGCTCACCGAGATCGAGTTCCTCTGAGCCGTTCGCCACCCACTCCTACCGAAGGTGCCCTCCGATGAACGACGATGCCCTGGATCGCCGCAGCTTCGCCGCGGGATCCTTCTTCCTGACGATGGCGTCCGCCGGCCTTGCCGTACCGGCCGCGGCGGCTACCCGCGACGATGATTCCGCTCCGCAGCAGGCGGTACGGGTCGAGGGCCGCCGTACCGGCTTCGACACCGGCTGGCGCTTCGAGCTCGTCGATGCCGAGGACGCGAGCGGCGCCGACGCGGCCGCGGCCGACCCGGCGTACGACGACTCCTCGTGGCGCGACGTGACGCTCCCGCACGACTGGAGCATCGAGCGTCTCCCGGCGGCCGACGGCGGCGTCAACGCGGGCACCGGCTGGTTCCAGGGAGGCCTCGGCTGGTACCGCAAGGAGTTCGTCCTGCCGGCGTCGCTGGACGGATCACGCGTCTCGCTCGAGTTCGACGGGGTCTACATGGACTGTGAGGTCTACCTCGACGGCCGGCTGCTCGTGAGCCATCCGTACGGCTACACGGGATTTGCGGCCGACCTCACCGATCTGGTGCACACCGACGGCCGCACCTCGAACGTCGTCGCCGTGAAGGTGCGCAATCCGGTGCCCACCAGCCGGTGGTATACGGGCAGCGGCATCTACCGGCATGTCCACCTGGTCGTCACCGCCCCGGTCCATGTCGCCCGGCACGGAGTCTTCGTCACGACGCCCGGCCTTGAGCGCACGGCCTCGCAGGGGTACGCCGACGTCCGGGTGCGGACGTCGGTCGCGGACAACCGCAAGTCTCCGGGCACAGAGGTGACCGTCGTCTCGACCGTGCAAGATCCGCAGGGGCGGATAGTCGGAACGGACCGCACGACCGTAACGACGGGTGCGGAGCCGACGACCGCGACCGGGAAGCTCCGAATCAGCCGCCCGCGGCTGTGGTCGACCGACGAACCCACGCTGTACACGCTCAAGACCGAGCTGTACGACGGAACGCGGAGACTCGACCGCACGACGACCCGCTTCGGGATGCGGTACTTCGCCATCGATCCGGATTCCGGCTTCTCCCTCAACGGCACGTCCATGAAGCTGCAGGGCGTCAACCTCCACCACGACCTCGGCGCCCTGGGCGCGGCGGTGAACGCCGACGCGATCGAGCGTCAGCTGCGGATCATGCGGAGCATGGGCGTCAACTCCGTGCGTCTTTCCCACAACCCGCCGTCGCCGGAGATGCTGGCGCTCTGCGACCGGATGGGCTTCCTCGCGATCGACGAGGCCTTCGACATGTGGAGCCGGCGCAAGGTCACCAACGACTACTCGCGCTTCTTCGACGAGCACAGCGACGCGGACCTGCGCGAGATGGTGAACGCGGCCAAGAACTCCCCGTCAGTCATCATGTGGTCGGTCGGCAACGAGATCCCCGACACCACCGTCCCCGAGGGCGTCCCCATCGCCCGGCGGCTCATCGACACGGTCCGTTCGATGGATCCGACCCGGCCCGTCGTCATGGGCTCCGACAAGTACCGCACCCTGCCCGCCAAGGGCTCGCCGCAGGACGTGATCCTGCGCATGCTGGACGGTGTCGGCGTCAACTACAACACGGCGGTGTCGGTGGACGACCTGCACGCCGCCTACCCGGACACGTTCTTCTTCGAGAGCGAGTCGGCCGCGCAGACCTCGACCCGCGGCAGCTACCAGGACCCGGACCAGCTCAACACGGGCCAGAACTACTCGCCTGGCAGGCGCGACTGCTCGTCGTACGACAACATGTCCGAATCGTGGTCGATGCAGGCCGAGTACACGCTCAAGAAGGACCGTGACCGGCCGTGGTACGCCGGGCAGTTCCTCTGGGCGGGCATCGACTACCTCGGGGAACCCACTCCGTACGACGTGTTCCCGGTGCGGTCGTCCTTCTTCGGGGCCGTCGACACCGCCGGCCTCCCGAAGGACAACTACTACCTCTTCCGCAGCCAGTGGACCTCGGACCCGATGGTCCACCTTCTGCCCATGGACTGGACCAGCCACAAGGAGGGCGACATCGTGCAGGTCCGGGCGTACGCGAACGCCGACACCGTCGAGCTCTTCCTCGACGGGCGTTCGCTGGGCATCCGGCGCTTCGACCGCAAGCGGACCACCGACGGCAGACCGTATCTGGAGACGACCGAGGCGACGCATGACGACAAGACGGTGACGTCGGGTGCGTACCCCGGCAGCTACACGAGCCCGGGCGGGAGCGCCGGTCACCTGCACCTGACGTGGGACGTGCCGTTCCGGCCCGGACGGCTGGCCGCGGTCGCCCGGCGCGACGGCCGCGTGGTCGCCCGCGACGAGGTGGCCACCGCCGGGGCAGCCCACGGCCTCCGGCTGCGTGCGGACCGGGCCGCAATCCCCGGGGACGGAAGGTCGCTGGCGTTCGTGACCGCCGAGGTGATCGACGCGCACGGTGTGGTCGTGCCCACCGCCGACGACCTCGTGACCTGGGACGTGTCCGGGCCCGGCCTCCTGGCCGGACTGGACAACGGACGCCAGGAGGACGCGGAGGGACATCGAGGTCCGTCCCGTACCGTCTTCAAGGGCAAGGGCCTGGCGATCATCCAGTCACAGGGCCGGCCCGGACCGATCAGGGTGACCGCGCGGGCCTCAGGGCTGCGCTCAGCCACCGCAACGGTGACCGCGACCTCGTCAAGCACCGCCATCACACCCCGGCCCGCGCCCTCCACCCCTGTCGTGCCTCCCATCCCACTGCCCGAGGACGCGCGGGCGGACGCGAGCTACTCGGGCAGCGAGGACACGTTGCCGCAGCAGCTGCTGGACGGCGACACCACGACCGTCGGATGGTCGAACCTCTACGTAAAGCCGGCCTCACTCCTGCTGCCCGAATTCAGCCTGGCCCACCCCGAGGAGTGGGTGTCGGTCGCCTGGCCGGACGAGCGCGACCTCGAGAAGGTGACGGCCTACTTCACGGTGGACGAGTCCCGGGCGCTGCCCAAAGCCGTGCGGGTGAGCACATGGAACGGCCGCGCCTGGGTCCCGGCCGACGGGGTGCACATCGACTGGGCGACCGGGTCGCACCAACCCACGGCCATCCGCTTCGACCGGGCCCGTACCACCCGGATCCGGCTGCTTCTGACGAGCGTGGCGCCGGACACCCCACACGGATTTCTGGGCATCGCCCACCTGGAATTCTGAGCCCCCCGGCCCTCGTGGCTGTCCTGTGGGTGCTCACCCTGGGAGTTCGGCGGCCCCATGGGCCTGCCGCCGGTAGTCCCGCGGTGATAGGCCGTAGGCGGCGTGGAAGCCGCGGCTGAAGGCCGGCGGATGGGTGAAGCCCCAGCGAGCGGCGATCGTGTGGATGGGCCAGGAGGCGCGAGCCGGGTCCGCGAGGTCGCCTCGGGCGTTCTCCAGTCGCTCGCGGCGGATGAACTCCGCGACGGTGTGACCGTGCCCGCTGAAGAGGCGGTGCAGGCAGCGGACGGAGATGTGGTGGGCGGCCGCGATGGTGCCGGGAGACAGCCGCGGGTCGCCCAGATGCTGGTGGATGAAGGCCTTGATGCGCAGATAGAGGGCGCCGTCCCGGGCTTCCTGCGGTACGGACCGCTCGTCGTCGAGGTGCTGGGCCAGCAGGACCGTGAACAGGTCGCAGAGGATCCCGCCCAGGCGCGGGCCGTCGGCGGGCCGGCAGGGGACGCTGCCGGTGCTCAGGACGGTGAGGAACTGGCGGAGTACCGCGGCGATGCCGTCGTGCCCGGGCGCCCACGCCGTCGACAGGCGGTCGAGCTTGCTTCCGGACAGGGGGAGTTGCGCCCGTGGAAGGAGAGCGGCCACCGACGCGGCGGTGTGCCGCCCTCCGTCGATCCAGGCTTCGAAGGGTCTGAAGGTGGGGTAGACGACCAGGTCGTCGCGGTCGGATGCGAATTCCCTGCCGCCCTGAGTGATCGCTTGCGCACCGCGGAGCGACAGCCCCAGCACGTACAGCTCCGGATCGGACCGGCGGATCAGCGCCGGCGTCCGCCGGGTTCGCATGGACGAATAGGTCAGGACGGTTACGTGAGCGACGCCCAGCTCCGCGAACCGCAGCGAGGCGCGGAAGTCGGTCGCGGCATCCAGGCTGAACGCCATGGGGGCGTGGGCCCGGGCAGTCAGCTCGCGCCAGGCCTCGGGCCGGTCCGAAACCGGTAAGTCATCGCTGTTGAACACGCTCTCCAACATGGCCTGCCCCCCCGGCGGACGCGCGTCTGCAGGCGTCCCCTCCGAACCTATTTGCCCCGTACATGCCACGGGTGCTGGGGTCCATGTACAGGCAACTGCCGCCGCGCGCAAGGGAATCGACGCAGGGAGACGGTGCCGCCCCGTTCAAGGAAGGAGCGGGAAGTGGAGACGAGTGGGCTGCGGCCGCTATTGCCAGCCGGCGTCGTCACAGTCGATCAGCGTGTTGACGTTATAGATACAGACCGCCATCTGTACGTAGCGGGTGGCTTGATTGGCCCCATAGCCGGCATTGCGGTCGGGTACCCATTTGCCCGTGGTTCCTCCTACGGAACTGACGACGGTTGCGTAGTGCCAGCCGCTCCAGCCGCCACGATCCGCTACCTGGTACCGAATGCGCAACTCGGCATGACGTCCATCGCCGACGGTGTCCATGACCCGCCCAGTGACGTAGACGTCAAGTGTGCCGCGCCAGCAGATGTCCAGCTCGGCCAGCCCTCGGTCTCGCCCGTCATGAACCACAACGCTGTCGACCCATCTGGAGTTGAAGTAGTCAGGGTCGCAGTTCCAGTGGTTCAGGTTGTGCCACTCATCCGAGGCGTACGCGGTCGTGGGGGCCAGGAACCCGACCGCCAAGGCTGCCCCCGTCGCCATCGCCCATCTCCTCTTCCAGCCCATCAGCCCACCACCTGATCTGTCGTCCAAATTGGCCTCTCTCACTGTTGGGGACCGGACGACAGCTGTCGTTGCCAGCGAGCGCCAGACTTGTTGACGATGCGCGCCAGGTGAGCCGCCGCCATCGCCGGTCCGGATCCGTAGCCCGGCGCGTTACGAGACAAGTGCGCCTCCACGGTCACCGCGTTGGTCGAGGGTCTTCCAGAAGGCGTAGTCATGCTCCTTGGCGAAGTCCACCGGGCGGATGCCGCCGGGGTCCGAGGCGAGGGTCTGGACGTTCGGATCATTCTGTCCGACAGCGCGCGCTTTGCCGCTGTCCACCGACGGGCGTGCCCACTTGGCGTCGGTGAGGGCGGCGGCGACGGCCAGGGCGGGGGAGTCCCCGTGGGCGCTCACCGGGTAGCGCGCCATGATGCGCTCGACGTTCTCCGCGCCGAACTCTGCCTCCAGCCTCGCCCGGTAGTCGCCTTCGTCGAGCTGCGCGTCGGGGTCGCCGGTCTCGGCTACGGCCTCCGCGGGGGAGCGCGGCAGCAGCTTTCCGCCGTGGACCGGGGTGTATGTCGGGCCGGTGCCGAAGAGGGTGATCTATTGCTCGGGGGCGGCGTCGCACCAGTGGGCCAGGCCGTGACCGAGCAGGTCCCGCATCAGTGACGCGGTGGTGTGCCGGCTGACCGGACACTACGGCGGGTCGTCATGCTGTCGTCAGCAGGACATCAGGAACGCGTTAAAACTGCCGGGTTCGGGAAATGAACGCCCTCGCCCTCCCCTGCCACTATCAGGTCAGCGGCGCACCACAGCGTCGAAATCCGGCAAGGGGGACAGGGCATGGGGGCGTTCGTCGCGGCTGCGCTGGGGTTTCCCGCCGTCGTGTTCACCTATGCGCTGCTGGTGGTCGTCGGGTACTGGCTGTTCGCGCTCGCCTCCGGGCTGATCGAGGAGGGAAGCGGCGAGGTGGCCGGCGGCGCCGGAGGGGACGGCGGCGGCCTCGCCGGCCTGCCCGGCGCGCTTGGTCTCGGCGGCGTGCCGGTGACCGTGTCGCTCTCGGTGGTCGTGGCGGTCGGCTGGTTCGCGGCGCTGGCCGCGGGCGTCGGCATCGACGCCGCCGGGTTCAGCGGGCCGTCCGCCTGGCTTACGGGGGTAGTCGGGCTGGCGGCCGCGCTGATGGCTGGCTGGGGTGCGGCCCGAGGGGTGGCCGTGCCGCTGCGGCGGCTCACGGCGGACGCCACGCCGCCGACCCGCGCCGACCTGGTGGGGCAGTTGTGCACCGTGCGGACCTCGACGGTGGACGAATGCTTCGGTCAGGCCGAGGCGTACGCGCACGACGGCTCCACCGCCATCGTGCAGGTCCGGGCCGAGCCCGACGCCGGGCTCACGGCCGGCCGTATCGCGCTGATCTTCGATTACGACGCCGACGGCGAGTTCTTCCGGGTCGCTCCCTTCGACCTCTGAACAGAACCGCGTCGCGAGACAAGGAATTCTTCGATGGAAGTCATCACCACGGGCTTCGGCGTGCTGCTCGCCGTGCTCCTGCTCATCGGCCTCGCCGTGCTCTGCATACTCACCCGGCTGTTCCGCAAGGTCCAGCAGGGCCATGCGCTGATCGTCTCCAAGATGCGCAAGGTCGATGTGACCTTCACCGGCACCGTCGTGCTGCCGGTGCTGCACAAGGCCGAGCTGATGGACATCTCGGTGAAGACCATCGAGATCACCCGGACCGGCAAGGAAGGGCTGATCTGCCGGGACAACATCCGCGCCGACATCCGCATCTCCTTCTTCGTACGGGTCAACAAGACCGCCGAGGACGTCGTCAAGGTCGCGCAGGCCATCGGCACCGCGCGCGCCAGCGACCAGGAGACGCTGCAGGAGCTGTTCAACGCGAAGTTCTCCGAGGCGCTGAAGACCGTCGGCAAGCAACTGGACTTCGCCGACCTCTACACCAAGCGCGACGAGTTCCGCGACCGGATCATCCGCGTCATCGGCACCGACCTCAACGGCTACAGCCTTGAGGACGCCGCCATCGACTACCTGGAGCAGACCCCGCTCGGCCAGCTCGACGCGCAGAACATCCTCGACGCCCAGGGCATCCGGAAGATCACCGAACTGACCGCGGTGGAGAACGTCCGCACCAACGAGCTCAAGCGCGACGAGGAGAAGGAGATCACCCGCAAGAACGTCGAGGCCCGCGAGGCCGTGCTGGAGCTGGAGCGCCGCGAGGCCGACGCCGAGGCGAAGCAGCAGCGGGAGGTCAACACCGTACGGGCCCGGGAGGAGGCCGAGACCGCCAAGGTGCAGGCGGAGGAGCGGCTGAAGGCATCCAGCGCGTACATCAGGACCGAGGAGCAGGTCGGCATCCAGGAGGAGAACCGCGAGCGCGAGGTCGCCGTGGCCCGGCTCAACCGCGACCGGGTCGTCGCCATCGAGAACGAGCGGATCGAGAAGGACCGGCTGCTGGAGGTCATCGCCAGGGAGCGGGAGACCGAGCTGCGCCGCATCGCCAAGGACAAGGAACTCGAGGGTGAGCGCCGCGATATCGCGGACGTGATCCGGGAGCGGATCGCGGTGGAGAAGACCGTCGCGCAGCAGGAGGAGGAGATCAAGAAGCTGCGTACGGTCGAGGAGGCCGAGCGCGAGCGGCAGGCCCTGATCATCGCGGCCGAGGCGCAGGCGCAGGAGCGTCTGGTCAAGGACATCAAGGCCGCGGAGGCCGCGGAAGCCGCCGCGCAGCACTGGGCCGCCGAGGCGCTGACGAAGGCCGAGGCGCGACGCAAGGCCGCCGACCTGGACGCGACCGCCGCGGTGAAGCTGGCCGAGGGCAAGCAGGCCGACACGGCCGCCACCGGCCTGGCCGAGGCGCAGGTGCGGGAGCGCAGCGCGGAGGCCATCCACAAGGTGGGCAAGGCCGAGGCGGACGTCGCCCGCGACAAGGCGCTGGCGGACGCCGACGGGCTGCGGGAGAAGCTGAAGGCGGAGGCCGACGGCATCAACGAGAAGGCCGCGGCGATGGCGGCGCTGGACGCGGCCGGCCGGGGGCACGAGGAGTACCGGCTGCGGCTGGCGGCGGAGAAGGACGTCCGGCTGGCGTCGATCGATGTGCACGCAAAGATCGCCGAGGCGCAGGCATCCGTGCTGGCCACGGGGCTGGAGAACGCGGACATCAGCATCGTCGGCGGCGACAGCGTCTTCTTCGACAAGCTCGTCGGCGCGGTGTCCGCGGGCAAGGCCGTCGACGGTTTCGTCGGCAACTCCCAGGCGGTGCAGGCGATGGCGGGCCCGTGGCTGGACGCGGACGGCTCCACCTTCACCCAGGACCTGGGCACGCTCGCCTCCGGCCTGGGCACGGCGGGGCTGCGGGACCTGACGCTGTCCGGTCTGCTCACGCGGCTGATCGCCGCCGGCGGCCCGAACGCCCCCGCGCTGACCGAGCTGCTGGAGACGGCCCGCGGCTCCGGCGCGGCGGAGCTGCCGCTCGCGGCACTCGCCGCTCCGGCCGCATCCGCCGCTCCGGCCGCATCCGCCGCGGCCAACGGCGGCCCGGCCAAGGGCTGAACGGCCGGGGACCGATCCCCGCGCCGGGAGGGTACGCACCCGAGTCCCCTCCCGGCGCCCGCCGCATCCATCACCCCAAGGAGCTGAACCGCGGTGACATCCGCCCGCGAGGTGACATCCACCTCCGAAGCCCGCCTGGACACCGGCACCTACGAGGTCCTGCGCGACCGGCTGCGCACCGCCGCCCGGGACCTCGCCGGACGCGCCGCGGCCCTCAACACCCGCCGCATCGCCACCTTCGGCGGCACCAAAGCCCAGCTGCTCGGCACCGAGCGCATCCGCACCGAGCACAACTGCGTGCCCCGCGACATCGTCGAGGCCGGCGGCCGGCTGCTGTTCGGCTACAACGTCTTCCCCGGCCTGAAGCCGGAGACCGAGATCGGCGACGTCTTCGCCCTCCAGCACCACGAGACCGGCACCGACGGTGAACCCGCGATCCGCTTCACTCCGGCCGAGCTGCCCGGCCTGCTCGACGACCCCGCATTCATACGGGACTTCGCCGAACTCCACCGCTACTACGCCGACGCCCGGCTGCTCCAGCTGCGCCGCCTCGGCCCGCTGCTCCTCGCCGTCTTCCAGGTCGGCGCGCAGACCTCCGACATCCGCGTGCTGCGCTGGCGCATCGCCCCCGACGGCACCGTGGCCTACGTGGACAACCGCGGCGAGCGCGATCACACCTTCCCCGCCGCCCACGACTTCACGTGGACACCGGCCACCCGAGCGGAGCACGTGCTGGGCCGGCACCCGCATGTGGCGATCCAGGACACCGTCTACGTCGCGTGCGTCGGCGGCACCCTCACCGTAAAGCCGGAGAACGACACCGAGACCGGCGAGGGCAGCTACAGCGAGCCGGTCGACGAGCCGCTGCAGGCGCTCGCAGACGCCGAGATCGAGCATGCTCGCATCGGCCCGCTGATTCTGCTGCGCGTGCTGCCGTACAACGAAACCACCCGCCGCCACCTCGTCTTCAACACCCGCACCCGCGAAGTGGTCCGCCTCGACGGCATCGGCCAGGCCTGCCGCCGGCTGCCCGAGGACCAGGGCATCGTCTTCCCCGGCGGCTACTACCTCGCCGACGCCCCGGCGGGCCGAGCCGCGAAGACCTTCGACACCGACACCACCGACCTCGAATACGAGCGCGCGATCCGCTCCCCGAATGGCGAGGACGTGCTGTACGTCTTCCACGCCCGCGCCGCCGGGCGGACCCTGCTGCTGCCGTACAACGTCATCCGCAAGGAGACCGGCACGCCCTGGCAGACGCACGGCTGGTCGCTCTTCGACGACGGCACGATGATCGTCTTCCGGGTGGCGAGCGACGAGCCCACCCGCGTCCACCCGATGCAGGTGTGGCACACGCCGTTCTGCTCCGACGCCTACGCCGCCGCCCGTCCGGACGGCACCGGGCCGCTGGCCCGGATCGGCAACGCCGACCTCGTACGCGGCATCTCCGACTGCCTGTCGGTGGCGCGGATGGCCGACGAGATGGAGCCGAACGTGGCCGTCTTCGAGGCGATCACCGCTGCGGCGACGCGGTTCGCGGACAGCTACCACTGGCTGGACGCCGAGCTCGAAGGCGAGGCCTGTCTTGCCGAGCCGCTGACGGCTGTCCGGGCCGCCGCCGAGCAGGTGGTCGAGGAGTTCGAGCGGGTCGAGGCGCTGCGCCGCCAGGCCGCCGACGCCCTCGGCGAAGCCGCGGTGGCCACCGCCACGCTGGTACGGCGCATCCGCGGCGAACAGCCGCACACCGCCGACGGCTGGGTGCGGCAGATCGCCGCGCTCCGGCGGGCCCAAGGCCGGCTGGAGACGCTCCGGGAGACCCGCTACATCGACCACGGCGAGATCGACGCGCTCGCCGCGGGCCTGGCTGACGACCTCGCCGCCACCGGCCGCCGCGCCGTCGCCTTCCTCGCCGACGAGCACGCCTTCGACGCCAGCCACGAGGCGGTCGCCCAACTCGCCGACGAGGCCACGGCGGCGGAGACGGTCGCGGCCACCGAGCCGGTCGCCGAGCGGATCGCCGAACAGGCCGCCGCGCTCGGCATCGTCACCGAGGTGGTCGGCTCCCTGGACCTCGCCGACGCGACCGTACGCACCTCCATCCTGTCCCGCATCGGCGATGTGCTGGGCGCGGTCAACCGCGCCCGCGCGCTGCTCGACGCCCGCCGCCGCGCGCTGCTTGAGCAGGAGGGCCGGGCGGCCTTCACCGCCGAGTTCGCACTGCTCAGCCAGGCGGTAACCGGGGCGCTGGCCGCCGCCGGCACCCCGCAGGCCTGCGACGACGAGCTCGGCCGGCTGCTGGTGCAGGTGGAGAACCTGGAGGCCCGCTTCGGCACGTTCGAGGACTTCGCGGCCCAACTCGCGGCCCGCCGCGACGAGATCTACGAGACGTTCGCCGCCCGCAAGCAGCAGCAGCTCGACGAGCGGGCCCGGCACGCCGACCGCCTGGCCGCCTCCGCCGAGCGCGTCCTGGGCACCATCCGCCGCCGCGCCGCCGCCCTCACCACCGCGGACGACATCAATGCCTTCTTCGCCGCCGATCCGCTGGTGGCCAAGATCCGTACGACGGCAGCGGAGCTGCGCACGCTGGACGCCGCGGTGCGCGCCGGCGAGCTCGACGGCCGGCTCACCGCCGCCCGCCAGGAGGCGGCCCGCGCGCTGCGCGACCGCGGCGACCTGTACGACGCGGCGGGCACGCTGCGCCTGGGCCGGCACCGCTTCGCCGTCAGCACCCAGCCGGCCGAGCTCACCCTCGTCCCGCACGACGGCGCCATGTCCTTCGCCATCACCGGCACCGACTATCGCGCCCGCGTCCACGACACCGGCTTCACCGCCACCCGCGCCTTCTGGGACCAGCCGCTGGTCTCGGAGTCGCCGGAGGTCTACCGGGCGGAGTACCTGGCGGCCCGGCTGCTGCCGGAGATCGCTCCGGGCGCCCCCGCGAACGCCGACTCGCTCACCGGACTCGCCCGCCACACCGCGCAGGCGGCGTACGACGAGGGCTACGACCGCGGCGTCCACGACCACGACGCGGCCGCCATCCTCGCCGCTCTGCTGCGGCTGCGCGAGCAGGCCGGACCACTGCGGTTCACCCCTGAAATACGCGCGGCGGCACAGCTGTTCTGGGCCTACGGAGCCGACGAGCCGCAGCGCGACGCCTGGACGACGCGCGCGCAGTCGCTCACCCGGGCGCAGACGGCGTTCGGCGCCGTCGGCGCGGTGGCGGAGCTGTCGGAGGAGCTGGCCGCGCGCGCCGCCGGCTTCCTTGCGGGGGCGGGGCTGCCCGCTGCCAGGACGCCCGCTGCCGTGGGCGCGTACCTGTGCGAGGAACTCGCCGCCGCCGACCCGGCCTTCGTCACCAGCCCCGGCGCCCGCACCCTGCTCGGCGGTTTCCGCGACGCCCTCGGCGGCCCCGCCGCCAAGGAGTTCGCCGCCGACCTCGACTCCCTCGGCGGCGACCTCGCCGCCCGGCACCAGCTCGCCGCCGCCTGGCTCGGGGCGTACGCCGGTCAGGCCGCCGAGCTGCCGGAGGCGATCGCCGTGGAGCTCACCGGCGACCGGCTGCCCCGGCACGCGTCAGAGGGCCCTGTCAGCGCCACCGTTGACGGTCTGCTCGGCGCACACCCGCGCATCGAGGGCGGCCGCCTGGAGCTGCGCCTGGACGAGTTCCTGGTCCGTACGGGGGACTTCCGCGAGACCCGGGTGCCCGCCTACCGCTCTTACGCCGCCCGCCGCGCGGAACTACTCGCCGCCGAACGGGACCGCCTGGGCCTGGAGACGTACCGCCCCCAGGTCATGCCCGCCTTCGTCCGCAACCGCCTGCTGGACGAGGTCTACCTGCCGCTCGTCGGCGACAACCTCGCCAAGCAACTCGGCGCGCACGGCGACGGCCGCCGCACCGACAGCCAGGGCCTGCTCCTCCTGCTCTCCCCGCCCGGCTACGGCAAGACGACGCTGCTGGAGTATGTCGCCGCCCGCCTCGGGCTGCTCTTCGTCAAGGTGGACGGCCCGGCGCTCGGCCACCGCACCACCTCACTTGACCCGGCCGCAGCGCCCGACGCCACCGCCCGCCGCGAGGTCGAGAAGATCAACTTCGCGCTGGCGCTCGGCAGCAACACCCTCCTCTGCCTCGACGACATCCAGCACACCTCCCCTGAGCTGCTGCAGAAGTTCATTCCGCTGTGCGACGCCCAGCGCCGGATGGAGGGGGTGTGGGAGGACCAGCCGCGGACGTACGACCTGCGCGGCAAGCGCTTCGCGGTGTGCATGGCGGGCAACCCGTTCACCGAGTCCGGCGCCCGCTTCCGCATCCCGGACATGCTCGCCAACCGTGCCGATGTGTGGAACCTCGGCGACGTGCTGTCCGGCAAGGACGACCTCTTCGCCCTCAGCCACATCGAGAACGCGCTGACCGCGAACCCGGTCCTCGCCCCGCTGGCCGCCCGCGACCGCGCGGACCTCGACCTGCTGCTCCGCCGCGCCGCCCGCGACGGGACGGCGACGCCGGACCGGCTCACGCACCCGTACCCGCCGGCCGAACTGGACGAGATCGTCTCGGTGCTGGACAAGCTCCTGCGGATCCGCGACACGGTGCTCACGGTCAACGCCGCCTACATCGCCTCGGCCGGTCAGGCGCCGGAGACCCGCACCGAACCGCCCTTCCTGCTCCAAGGCTCGTACCGCAACACAGCCCGCCTCGCGGAACGCCTGGTCCCTGCCATGAACGCCGGCGACGTCCAGGCCCTCATCGACGACCACTACCTCGGCGAGGCCCAGACCCTCACCACCGGCGCCGAGTCCAACCTCCTGAAACTGGCGGAACTCCGCGGCCGCCTCGCCCCGGCACAGGAGGCCCGCTGGGCGGAGGTGAAGTCGGCCTACAGGCGGATCACTGCGGGCCGTGGCTAGCGGCGGGGACCGCCTGGTGCGTTACGCTGGCGCCCATCTTTCCGGGAACCGGCAATCAGCGGCGCTCCCGGTTGCGGCGATCGCGGGAACCAGGGGGTCGAGGATATGGGCAAGGCGCGCGACGCGAACATATCCGCACAATTCCTCGCTGCGTACCCCGAGCTGCTCGCCGAGGTCTCCGTGACCGGCCGGCTGCCCCGCCGCGAGGAGCTGGACGCGCTGCGCGATCTGGGCGAGAAGGCAGGCGAGTCCGGACACGGGCTGCGCGAGTTGATCGGCCTGTACGTCGCCGAGACCCGCCGGCTGTGGAGCGAGCTGCCCGGCGTGGCGAAGGCCGCGGGGGCGGGGGAGCGGGCCCGTACCGGAGACGCTGTGCTGGCGATACTCGAGGCCGCGGTGGCAGCGCTCGGCGAGGGCCATGACCGTGCCGTGCGGCTGGCGGTGCGGCAGGCGGAGGCGGAGCGGCGCGAGTTCATCGACGATCTGCTCTACGGGCGCAGTGACCCCGGCCGGCTGGCAGAGCGTGCCGAACGCTTCGGCCTGCGCCTGGCCCGCGCACACGCGGTGGCCGTGGCCTGCGGCGGGCCGGACGCCGCCGACGGCGGCTTCGACGACGTCCACCCGCTGGTGCGCCGGATCGAACGCGAACTGCTGGCCCGCTTCGGCGAGCGCGACGTGCTGCTGACCACCAAGGAAGGCCGCCTGGTGTGCGTCGCCGCCAACGACGAGCAGGCCGTACTCGACGCCTTCGCCACCCTCGCCGAGCGCCCGGGTCCCGGCCACACCGGCGCCCACCGCATCGCGGTCGGCCGCCCGCACAGCGGCCCCGGCGGGGTCGTACGCAGCTACGAAGAAGCCCTCGGCGCCCTCGACATCGCCGACAGCCTGGGCGTGCCCACCCGCCGCTTGAACGCCGTCGACCTGCTGGTCTTCCCCGTCCTGCTGCGCGACCGCGCCGCCATGGCCGACCTCGTACGCACCGTCCTCGGCCCGCTTTCGGACACCCGCGGCGGCGCCGGACCGCTGCTGGAGACCCTGCACGCCTGCGCCGCCTCCGGCTACGTCGGCGCCGAAGCCGCCCGCCGCCTGAACATCAGCGTCCGCACCCTCACCTACCGCCTGGCCCGCATCAACACCCTCACCGGCTACGACATCTCCGAAGGCCTGCACCGCTACACCCTGGAAACCGCCGCCATGGGCGCCCGCCTCCTCGGCTGGCCGGAAACGGAGCTTTAGCGGCGCCAAGGTGCACAATGCGCAGTTCCAGCTGCGCCCGCAGCGGCCCGGCGTGCTCCCGCAGCTGGATGCGTTACTCCCGGCACGTTGCCGCGCTCCGGGCAATCTGCGCCCCTCGTCCCGTCCGGTGGGACGCACGCCGCTCAACGCGGCGGGACACATCTGTTCTCGCGCGTATTCCGGGAGGTAGCGTGGTGGGCAAGTCCCCTGAGCGGAGGGCGATTCGATGCCGTGGTTCGTATGGCTGCTCGCCGCCGCGGCGCTCGGTGCCGCGGAGTTCCTCACGCTGACGCTCGTCTTCGGGCTGATGGCGGGCGCCGCACTGGTGGCCGCCGTGGTCTCCGGGGTGGGCATCGGCCTTCTCGGCCAGCTCGTGGCCCTCGGGGTGACGGCGGCGGGCGGCCTCCTCGTCTTTCGGCCGGTCGCGCTGCGGCATATGGCACAGCAGCCCCTCACCCGCGACGGAACCGACGCGCTGATCGGCAAGCGGGCCGAGGTCCTGCAGCAAGTCACCGCGACCCGGGGCCTGATCAAACTCTCCGGCGAGGAATGGTCCGCCCGGGCTCTCGACGACAGTCAGGTGATCCCGGTAGGGGCGTGGGTGGACGTCATGGAGATCGACGGCGCCACCGCGGTCGTCTACCCCCGCGAGCTACTTCCCTGAACGGCTGAGCACCGAGCGACGGAGGCAGTGTGGATCCAGTTCTCATCCCCATTCTCGTGGCGGCCATTGTCGTCGTCTTCCTCGTGGCCTCCAGCGTGCGGATCGTTCCGCAGGCGCGTCGCTACAACATCGAGCGGTTCGGCCGGTATCGCCGTACGCTGCAGCCCGGACTGAATCTCGTCCTGCCGGTGGCGGACCGGATCAACACCAAACTCGACGTGCGCGAGCAGGTGTACTCCTCCGACCCCAAGCCGGTGATCACCGAGGACAACCTCGTGGTGAACATCGACACGGTGCTGTACTACCAGATCACCGATCCGCGGTCGGCGGCGTACGAGGTGGCCGACTACCTGCAGGCGATCGATCAGCTCACGGTGACCACGCTGCGGAACGTCATCGGCGGCATGGACCTGGAGGAGACGCTCACCTCGCGCGAGGAGATCAACGCCCGGCTCCGCTCCGTACTCGACGACGCCACCGGGAAGTGGGGCATCCGGGTCAACCGCGTCGAGATCAAGGCCATCGACCCACCGCGCACGATCCAGGAAGCGATGGAGAAGCAGATGCGGGCCGAGCGGGACAAGCGGGCGGCCATCCTGCATGCGGAAGGCGAGCGGCAGGCCAAGATCCTCACGGCGGAGGGCACGAAGCAGAAGGACATCCTGGAGGCCCAGGGCACACAGCAGGCGATGATCCTGCGGGCGGACGGCGAGGCGAAGGCGGTGGAGCGAGTCTTCCAGGCGGTCCATCGCAACAACGCCGACTCGAAGGTCCTGGCCTACAAGTACCTGGAGACGCTCCCGCACCTGGCGCGCAGCGACAACAACACGTTCTGGGTGATCCCGGGAGAGCTGACCGAGGCGGTGCGCACCGTCACCACGGCGTTCGGCGACAAGTCAACGGCGGGACCTCCCGCGCCTCCGCAACCGGCGGAAGCCGCCACCGCTGACGCCGCCGACACGTCGGGTGAAGGCGCGACTCCGCAGCTCGAGGCAGGCTCGACGCTGGCGCTGGATGCTGCCGCGGCGGCCGACGAGGCGGCGAAGCAGGCTGCCGCCGCGGTGAACGACGCCAAGGCCGAGGCCGAAGCGGCACGGTCGCCCCAGGTGCCGGGCAAGAGGCAGACGTCCGGCGATTGACCCGCACGGCCGCCGTCACCGCCCCGCGGGGCAGCGCGCTCTTGACCCGGCGCGCCCGATAAGGAGCCTCAACAACGCGTAAGCAACGCACGCGCTGTCGACCACGACCGCCTGCTCCAGGATGCCGGCGGCATCCCCGTACACGGCAGCCAGCGCTCCGAGTGGGACGCGGGCTGCCGCTTCGACTTCCCCACCCCCGACTACCGCTGACACCTGCGCAGTTCGCGAAGTGGTGATCCTCAAGAAGATCGCTGAGACGGCGTCCGCTGACGCGTGTTCATTTGAGGGTTCCGCGGCGCGCGACGCCACGAAGACCAGCCGGCCTCACCGGCAGGCCCACGGCTTGGTCCCACGGGCCACTACCCTCACTCCCGATGAGTTTCGACGTCGGCATCCGCCGAGCCGCACCTGGCGATCTCGCCGCAGTAGCCGCGCTGCTGGCCCAGCTCGCACCGAGCTGGCACCCGGACGCGCCACCAGCCCCGCCGACGAGGCACGACGAGCAGGTCTGGAATGACCTCCTCGACCAGGACCACCGCATCGTGCTGGTCGCCACCGCACAGCAAGAAGTCATCGGCATCGCCGACCTCGTACTGGTCATCAGCCTGCTCGATGGAACCGCCCCGCACGCCATCCTGGACTATCTCGTGGTCAGCGATCGGTACCGCAACCAGGGAGTCGGCAAGGCACTGATCGCTGCCGTCGCCGACGCCGCCCAAGACTTCAGCTGCTGCCGGCTGGAACTCCTGTCATCCAAAGGACTGGCTCAGGCACACGCCTTCTACCGGGCCACGGGCTTCAAGCCCACCGCAGAAGGCTTCCGGCGCAACCTACCGGACCACCGCCAAGGCCCTCCGGGCACGACCTAGACGTCACCCTTGCACCATCCTTGGAGGCTGTCGGCGAGCTACTCGGTCGGCTCGGATTCCGTGGGCTGATCAGGCTTGCTGGTGCCGATCATGATGGCGACCTGAGTGCGGGAGCGGATGCCGAGTTTGGTGCGGATGTGCTCGGTGTGGGCGTCGGCGGTCCGTTTGGAGATCACCAGGCGTTCGGCGATCTGCCGGTTGCTGAGTCCCTCGGCGATGAGCCGGTACGGCGGCCGCCCGGCCGATGGCCAGCGCTGCCAGCTCCGGTACGGGGCGCGCGGCGCCGTCGCTGTACAGCCGGGTGAAGCGCTCCGCGCCGAGCGCCTGGATCAGAGTCTGCTCGCACTGGTCATGCAGGGCCTTGAGGCCCGGCTCGCCCCACAGCAGCTGCCCGATCTTGCGCCAGACCGCCCCGGCCCCGCCGAGCAGGGTCGCGGCGAGCTCGTGCTCCTCGTCCGCGGCCGTCGCCCACGCCAGATACTCGATGATGTTGCCCAGGCCCAGATCGTCGCCCTGCTCGATAATGGAGGGCAGGGCGGACCGGCCGAGATCCCGCGCCTCACCCATGCGGCCGAGGATCAGCAGGCACAGGACCTGTGTCGACCGCAACAGGTTGCGGTTGTAAGTCTCCTTCGGGATGTGCGCCAGGCTGTTCAGGCCTTGCTCCGTCGCTGCGAGCGCGCCCTGCGGGTCGCCGTGCGCCGCCTTCAGGAGCGTGATCGCGAGGCTGGTGGTTGTCCGTAAGAACGGATCGCCGGTGGTGCCGGCTCGCGCGTGCACCCGGACGCACTGCTCCACGGCCTCTTTCGTGGATCCCCAGATGGCTTCCCCCATCGCCTGGGTGTAGGCGGCGCGGGCGCGCAGGAAGTCGTCGTCGAGTTCGTCCGCGAGGGCGCGAAGCCGGACGACCCCTTCTGGATCGCCGGGTCGGACTGCAACGCGCCGAAGTAGGTGGGGTAGAACAGGGCGAGGCCATGGTCGTATGTCGTCCGCTTCGGCGGCCACCGCCCGGGTCGCCAGGCGCAGGAAGAAGTCATGGTGACGGGCAGCGAACACCTCGGTCCGGCCGCTGTGTTCCAGCCGCTCGGCGCCGTACTCCGCGAGCGTGTCCAGCAACCGGTACCGGTCCTCTTCGACGTCCTCGATCCGCTGCACCACGGACTTGTCGATCAGCCCGAGCAGCACCTCGATCACGTCGTGGCCGTCCAGCTCCCCGCCGTCGCACACGTCCTCGACGGCGACCATCGGGAAGCCACCGGCGAACACCGACAGCCGTGCCCACAGTTCCTGCTCCACCGGCGAGCACAGCTCGTGGCTCGACTCGATCGTGGCGCACAGCGTGGAGTGCCGCGCCTGCGCGGACCGGGCACCGGTAAGGATCTTCAGCCGGCTGTCGAGCCGGCGCAGGATCTGCTCCAGCGTCATCGTCCGCAGCCGCGCCGCGGCCAGTTCGATCGCCAGCGGTATCCCGTCCAGCCGCCGGCACAGGGCGATCACCTCGGCACGATTGTCATCGCTGAACACGAACGACGGCCGGGCCGCCTTGGCCCGCGCGACGAACAGCGCGACGGTGTCGTTACGGGCCTCGCTCGCGTCGCTGTCCGGCTCGGGCATCGGCGGCACCGGCAGGACGTACTCGCCGGGCAGCGACACCGGCTGCCTGCTGGTCAGCAACACCACCAGGTGCTGCGTATTGCGCACCAGGATGTCGACGAAGACCGCGACGGCATCCACCAGGTGCTCACACGTATCGAGCACCAGCAGGGCGCGCTTGTCGCGGAAGTACGCCAGCAGGGCGTCCATCGACTCCCTGGCCTCGGTCTCCGGCAGCCCGACGGCCGCGGCGACCGCGTTCGGCAGGAGATCGGCGTCCCGCAGACCGCTCAGCTCGACGAACGACACCCCGTCGGCCAGCTCGCCGCTCGCCCGGTGCCCGGCCCGCAGCGCAATCCGCGTCTTGCCGATCCCGCCCGGCCCCTTCAAAGTCACCACCCGGGCCTGTCGCAGCGCTTCGGCCACCGCCCGCAATTCGGCCCTGCGGCCGATGAAATCGGTGGGCTCGTACTGGGCGCCGGTCCGCGCCCACGCCCACGTGTCACCAGGGCTTGCCGTCACTGATCTCACCCTCCCCGAGGCGCGCCCGGCACCGTTCGTGCCAATGGGAGCGCCTTGAACCAGTCTGCCGCGGGAGGCAAACCGGCGGCCCACCCGTTCGGGGGACGAAGCGGCGCGGTCAGTGCTCTGAGCGGCTGTTGGCCGCCTCGCCTTCCTGGTATTCGCGTGGGGAGAGTCCGTGGAAGCGGGAGAAGGCGGCGCTGAATGTGGGGAGGTGGGCGTAACCGATCCGGCGCGCGACGGTGCTGGGCGGGGCGCCCCCGGCGAGCAGGTCGCGGGCGACGCGCATGCGGGCGGCGTAACGCCAGCGGCCGAGTGTCATCCCTGTCTCGTCGCGGAAAGCGCGGTGGATCTCGGCATGGACATCGACATCGTGCGTACCACCAGCCTCGACATCACGCGTCCCGCCGGGCTCGCCGATACGACGTAGGCACTCCATCGCGACTGCACGCGCGCGTGGATCGGTGGGCATCGGCACCGACAGCGCTCGCTGCGCGGCGACCTGTTCCGCGAAGAGGTCGAGGATGTGCCGGGGGTCGTGGTCGTCGGGACGCAGCGGGGACCGGGCGCTGATCGAGCAGAACATCAAGTAGTCGTCCCACGCGGGTGAGAACCGCACCTGCAGCGGCGCGGTCAGGTGGAGATCGGCGGTGCTCGCGTTGCCCAGCGGCAGGGAGACGGAGTTCTCGCGGAGGCCGGTGACATGCTCCAGCTTTGCCGGGATCCAGGTCGCCATGCCTCGCTCCCGCTCGTAGTGCTGGTCGCCGATGTCCAGGTACCCGCTGCCTCGGTACATCCAGCTGAGGACGTGGATGTCGTTGGTGTGTGACGGCGTGCTGGCCGCGGGCAGGATCTCAGGCGCGGCGGGCGTGTCCGTCTCGCGCATCATCCGGATCAGGTCGTCGGTCTGCCGTGCT
Organism: Streptomyces boninensis; assembly: GCF_048572725.1. Lineage (NCBI taxonomy): Bacteria > Bacillati > Actinomycetota > Actinomycetes > Kitasatosporales > Streptomycetaceae > Streptomyces > Streptomyces boninensis. Next base: position 424,248 of record NZ_CP183837.1, on the reverse strand, counting down.
GCCGCCGCCCGTTGGGTCAGCCGACCGGCGCCGGGCCGGGCGAACAGTCCCCGTCCGAACTCATGGGGGGTCAGTCCGAACTGTCCCTTGAAGGCCCGGGTGAGGCCGTTGCGGCTGGCGAAGCCCACCAGGGCGGCCACCTGGTCCACGTCGTAACCGGCGGCGAGGAACTCCACGGCGGCGCCGAGCCGGCAAAGCAGCCGCCACCGTTCGAACGTAAGGCCGGTGTCGGCGAGGAAGTCACGGCGAAGGGTGCGCGCGCTGCAGAGCACCCGCGCTGCCCATCGCTCGACGGTGAGGCCGAGCCCGGGGTCGTGCATCAGCTCCTCGGCGACCGCTCTGGCGCCGCGCGCTCGCGGCATCGCGGGCGAGGCGAACCCCGCTGGGCTTGCCGCTCGCCCGCCCACGGCGGGCGCCGGCGGGCGCGCGCCAGGGCGCCGAAGGAGCTCCTTGATGGCCTCGGGGGGATACCCGCGGCCGCTGAACGGGGTGACCTGCAGGTTGAAGAGCTGGATCAGCCAGTCCTGCCAGCCGCTGGGAATGTCGAACCGCGTCAGTGCCGGCGACCCCCGGACGCCGGCGCCGGCGTGGGGACACAGCGGGAAGGCGACCGTGCCCGGCTCGGTGGTGATCGCCCGCTCCGGCGGGCCGTCCGCGGGAATCCAGACGCCTTCGCCGGCCTCGAGGCGGAGCACCGGCCCTTCGTCGAGGCGCACGTGTGCCGTGCCGGTGCGCACCCACAGCAGCAGCGGTCGGAGGGGCGCGTCCACCGGACTCCACCGCGCGCCCGGAATCGGCGGAGGGGAGCCGGAACCGGTGGCGAACGATGAAGGCACGGCCATGTCCTAACTATGCGGCAGTCTGCGCACACGTTACGAGGTAAGGTTCGCCTAACCTTACCTGCGCGCGCCCTCCCGATGCCGGCGTGCGAATCCTTCCCTCGAAGCGATGAGAAAGTTTGGTTTCCCGCATGCCCAAGACCTCGCGCCGGCTCACCGTGCATCCGCCGACCCTGCGTGAGGTCGAGGTGGTCCGGAGCGTCGACCTCACCACGGGGATGCGGCGGGTCACGCTGAGCGGCGCACAACTGCGCACGTTCACCACCCCGGACGGCCTCGTGCGGCCGGCCTTCGAATCCGAGGGCTTCGACGACGACATCGGGCTCTACTTCCCGTACCCGGGGCAGAGCGATCCGGTGCTCCCGGTCCAGGGCGAGGCGAAGTTGATCGTGCCCAAAGATCCTCGACCGCTGTCGAGGGCCTACACGGTCCGCCGGTGGGACCCCCAGGCCGGCGAGCTGGACGTGGACTTCGTCAAGCACGGGGTGGGCGTGGGAACGACATGGGCCTATCGCGCCGGGCCGGGGGACCGGATCCACCTCAGCGGCCCGCGCACGTCGAAGGCGTTCCCGGTCGGCGCCGACTGGTGGCTCGTGGCGGGCGACGACACCGCACTCCCCGCGATCGGCCGCCTGCTCGACGAGCTCCCGTCCGACGCCCGGGCGCAGGTGTTCATCGAGATCGCCGAGGACGCCCACCGCCAGGAGCTGTGCAAGCTGCCCGGGGTGGACGTGACATGGCTGGTCCGCTCCGGCCCCGCGGCCGGGACCGGGTCTCCCCTCACCGAGGCCGTCCGCGGTACGCAGTGGTGGCCGGGTCAGACGTTCGTGTGGCTGGCCGGTGAGCACACGGCGGTACGGGACATCCGCCGGCACCTGGTCGAGGACCGTGGCGTGCCCAAGGAGGACATCGACTTCGCCGGCTACTGGCGCCGGTCCGCGGTCGTCGCCCTGGAGACCGACGGGGCGGTGCCCGACCCGGAGAGGACGGTCACCCCGTTCAAGAAGCTCCACGACCTGACCGAGCTCGTCGCGCCGATCGCGATCCGTACGGCCGTCGAGCTGGGCGTCCCCGACCTGATCTCCCGTGGCGTGACCGGCGTGGCCGAGCTGGCCGCCAAGGCCGGCGCCGACGAGCGCGCTCTGGGCAAGCTGCTGCGTTACCTGCACACCCTGGACGTGGTGACCGAGACGGAACCGTGTCGCTACGCCCTGACACCCGTCGGCGATGTCCTCACCCTCGACTTCATCGCCGACCGTCTCGACTCCGCCGGGGTGGTCGGCCGCGAGATGCTCGGGATTTACGGACTGACGGAGTCGGTCCGCACCGGGCGGGCCGCCTACGCCTCGGTCACCGGTCAGACCTTCGCCGAGGTGCGAGCCGAGCAGGACCACGAGGACCGTTACCTGGAGCGCCTGGCGAAGTTCCAGCCCGCACTGGCCGGCCCGATTGCCACGTCCGGCCTGCTCGCCGGAGTCCGGCATTTGGTGATCCACTCCGGTGGCGCCGGCGCGCACGCCCGTGAGTACGTCGCGGCCCACGAGAACCTGCGCGTGACGATCTGCGCCCTGCCCGCCCAGGCCGACTGGTTGCGCCGCGACCTGCCCGCCACGATCCCCGACGAGCGGGAGCGCACGCGGGTCAGCGTCCTTGAGCAGTCCGTCTTCGAGCCCGGCCCGGCAGCCGACGCCGTGCTCATCAGCCGCGCCTTCAAGACGCTGCCCGACGCCGACGCCGCTCACGCGCTGCGCCGTGCAGCCGAGAACCTCACCCCCGGCGGACGAGTGCTGCTGATCGAGGAGGTCTTCGACACCGACGACCTCGACGAGCACGACGGCGAGGAGGACCTGATCGGCCTGGTCTGCCACGGCTCCGGCCTCCGTACCGCGGCGGAGCTGGATGCCGTCATCGCCCGGGCCGGCCTCATGCGCAGGCCGGCGCGGACCGTCGGCATGGGCGTCACCGTCCACGAACTCGTCCGCGCCACCGCTGAGTAATCCCCTCCGTTCCCCTCCACCCCGGGAAACCCTCCCCGGGGAAGAAGAGAAAGACCACCACCATGAGCAGCACCCCCATAACGAGGCGCGGCACGGCCGTTGCCGCCGCGCTGATCAGCGCGGCGCTCCTGCTCACCGCTTGCGGCGGTGACGGCGACGACACCGGCGGCAAGGCCGCCGGGACCCGCGGCGACAACGCCGCAAAGACCCGCAGCGTCCGGGCCGAGAACGGCACCGTCGAGATCCCCGCCGAACCCCGGCGGATCGTCACGATCGGCAACACGAACTTCCCCTTCATCGATCTGGGGGGCAAGCCGGTGGGCGTCACCGAGGTGCCCGGCTCCGAACTCGACGTACTGCCGAAGGAACAGAAGACCGCGTACGAGGCGGCCGAGGTCGTCGGCAGCAGTGGTGGTGACGTGGACCTCGAGAAGCTCGCCGCCCTCAAGCCGGACCTCATCCTGGTCCAGTTCCACTCGAATGACTGGGACAAGGTCGGCAAGCGACTCGAGTCGATCGCCCCGACTGTGTTCTGGGGGCTCGACACCGAGTGGAAGGGCTTTACCAGCGAGATCGCCGAGGCCGGCAACGTCACGGACGAACTCGGCCGGCAGAAGGCGAAGTTCAAGAAGAAGGTCGCCAAGATCAAGGCGACCTACCGCAAGACCATCGACGACACCAAGTTCGTCGACGTCTCCCGGGGGGACTGGAGCGATCCCGGAACGTTCTACATCGCGGACATCGGCTGCTCCGAGATCGCCCGGGACGACATCGGCCTCGACCTGCCCGAGGCGGCCGAGGGCAAGGACCCCCTGGCGTACGAGTCCCTGCCGTTCGAGCAGATCGGTGAGCTGTCCAAGTACGACGTGATCACCTACCCCGTCGACGCCGAAGGCCGGCCGACCGAGCCCTTCGTGCCGGTGACCAAGACCAGCACCTGGAAGGCGCTGCCCACCGTGACCTCCGGTCGCGCGCTCGGAGTCTTCTGCCCCGGCAACAACTCCTACGGGCCGGTCCTGCGGTACCTGGACTCGTTCGACCGTGCTATGGCGACGCTCCCTCCGAAGTAGCACACCGTCGGCACCCTCACTCCGCAACAACGAAGGAAAAGAAGAACACGGCGATGACCTTGACACCCCTGAGGCGGCGCGGCACGACCCTTGCCGCCGCGATCGTAAGCGCTGCGCTCGTCCTCACCGCGTGCGGCGGCAGCCCCGAGGAGACACCGGCCGGCAAGCAGGGCGCCGCGAGCCAGACGCGCAGCTTCAAGGCCGACAACGGAACGGTCGAGATCCCCACCGACCCGAAGCGGGTCGTCGCGCTCGGCTCGCCGGAGACCTATCTGGCCCTCGGCGTAGAGCCCGTCGGACTCGGCGAGCGGGCCACAAAGAGAAACCTTGCCTGGCTCCCACCGGAGGCGGCGAAGGTCAATGAGTCGGTCGTCGAGGTCGGCGACGAGGTCGACTACGAGAAGGTCGCGGGCCTCAAGCCGGACCTCATCGTCGTCTATGAGCCCGAGCACGTGCTGACGGGAGACTCGTACAACGAGAAGAGGCTCCAGTCGATCGCCCCGACCGTCTTCATCGAACTCAGCAACGAGAGGTGGAAGACCCAGGTCAAGCGCCTCGCCGAGGTGGTCAACGCGGTGGACACCTTCGAGGCGGGCAAGGCCGAGTACGACGCGCTCATCTCCGACATCAAGGAAGAGCACGCCGAGGTCCTCAAGTCCACGACGTTCATGGCCCTGCAGCGCTGGGGAGGGAATTTCTCCCAGCAGGCCGGAACGCTCAGCCTGGAGTACCCCGGTTCGTACTGCACGTCCTATGCCGAGGACGCCGGCCTTGACATCGTCCCCGAGGCTCCGGCCAACGGAGATCTGGCCAAGGAGTTGTCCATGGAGAAGCTCGGCGACACCGTGGCGGACGCGGATGTGCTGCTCTATCCGCTGGAGGCCGACGGGAAGGTGAAGCCCGAGTTCGAGCCCGTGCTGGAGAGCAACATCTGGAAGTCGCTTCCGCAGGTGAAGGAGGGCCGGGCGCTCGGAGTCCAGTGCAACCAGACGTCGACTTACGCGAGCAAGGTCCCGAACGTGAAGTCGCTCAAGGAGAAGCTCGGAAGGTTGTCCGAGGCAGGATGAAGCTCGTGGATGAAAGGGCGGCGGCTCTCACCGCAGAGCCGCGGCCCTCGGTCTCCTATCGCCGCCGCCGTGTCGCCGGTCTTGTGGCGGCCCTCGCCGTGCTGTTCGTGGTGATGGTGCTCAGCGTCATGGTCGGCACCAAGTCGATTCCGGTGTCGGTGGCCTGGGACGCACTGGTCAACCCGTCTGCCGACCCTGACCAGTTCGCGGTCCGCGACTTCCGGCTGCCGCGCACGATCGTGGGTCTGGTCACCGGCGTCGCACTCGGTCTGTCGGGCGCGCTGATCCAGGCGCTCATCCGCAACCCCTTGGCCGATCCGGGTGTACTCGGCGTCCACGCCGGCTCGTCCTTCGCGGTGACAGTCGCCGTGGGCGTGCTCGGCGTCCGCGACGCGCAGGGCTACATGGGGTTCGCGTTCGTGGGCGCGCTGATCGTCACGCTCCTGGTGCTCGCCCTCGGGTCGACACGGAAGGGCTCCTCGCCGGTGGTCATGGTGCTCGCCGGGGTCTGTGTCGGCGCCGTGCTCGGCGGCGTCAGGGAGGCGCTCCAGCTGACCAACCCGGATGCCTTCGACGCGATGCGGTACTGGAACGCCGGGTCGATCACGGGTCGCCCGCTCGACGTCCTGTGGCCGATCCTGCCGTTCTTCGCGGTGGCACTCATCCTGGCCTTCGCGGTGTCGGGCCCGCTCAACGCGCTGGCTCTGGGTGATGAGCTTGCGGTCGCCCAGGGGGTCCGGCTGGGACGCACGCGTGTGCTCGCGGTGATCGCACTCACCCTGCTTGCCGGTGGCGCCACCGCGATCGCGGGCCCCATCGGATTCGTCGGACTCATGGTGCCGCACGTGGCCCGCTGGATCGTCGGCCCGGACCAACGCTGGATCTTCGCCTACAGCGTCCTCCTCGCCCCGAGCCTGCTGCTGGCCTCCGACATCCTCGGCCGCGTCGTGATACGACCCGGCGAGATCCCCGTGGGTATCGTCACCGCCTTCGTCGGCGCTCCCGTCCTCGTCGTGCTGGTGCGGCGCAAGAAGGCGAGCGGACTGTGAACACGAACAGGCGCCCTTTGCGGGCGGAAGAAGGCGAGCCGACTGTGAAGCCGGGCACGCCCACTCCGCGGGTGGACTTCGGGCGGCCGGTGCTGGTGCTGCGGCGCCGGCGGATCGCGGTCCGGCTCCAGTGGCGCTCGGTCGTCGTCTGCACGGTGCTCGCGCTCGCGGTCGCCGCTATGGCGGTGGTCGCGCTGATGACCGGCTCGTACGCGCTGAGTCCCGGGCAGGTGCTCGCCGCACTGACCGGCCGGGAGACCGGCTTCGTCCAGGAGCTCGTGGTCGAGTGGCGGCTGCCCCGGGTGGCCGCGGCGCTGGTGTTCGGCGCGGCTCTGGGCGTGAGCGGGGCGGTCTTCCAGTCGCTGCTGCGCAACCCGCTCGCCGACCCCGGCATCATCGGGTTCGCCCAAGGCTCCTACACCGGCGCGCTGGTCGTGATCCTGGTCGTCAACGGCACCTACGCGCAACTGGCCGGCGGGGCGCTGCTGGGCGGGATGGCCACCGCCCTGGCCGTGTACGTGCTCGCCTACCGGCGAGGGGTGAAGGGGTTCCGGCTGATCGTCGTCGGCATCGGCGTATCGGCGATGCTCGATTCGCTCAACACCTGGCTGATCCTCAAGGCCGACCTCGACCAGGCGATGTCCGCGGCCGCCTGGGGTGCCGGGTCGCTCAACGGCGTGTCCTGGAACCAGGTCGTGGTCGGCGGCGCCTGCATCGCCGTACTCCTGCTGCTGGCCGGGATGTTGAGCCGGCCGCTGCGGCAGATGCAGCTGGGCGACGAAGTGGCCGCCTCGCAAGGGGTACGGGTCTCGCCCGTACGCCTGGGCCTGATCCTGGTGGGAGTGGCGCTGACGGCGACGGTCACGGCCGCGTCGGGACCGATCCTGTTCGTCTCCCTGGTCGCCCCGCAGATCGCACACCGGCTCGTCCGCAGCGCGGGAATCACCCTCGCTCCCGCCGCCTTCGTCGGGGCGCTGCTGTGCCTGGTGTCGGACTACCTCGCCCAGCACATCGCCCCCACCCCGCTGCCGGTCGGCATCATCACCGTCGTGCTCGGCGGCGGCTACCTCGGATACCTGCTGTTCACCGAAGCAAGGAGACGCCTGTGAGCGCGAACCCGCCCGGCACCGCGCGCCTGAGTGTGGAGTCGGCGACGATCGGCTACGACAAGCGGATCATCTCCGAACACCTCTCGGTGGCGATCCCCGACGAGTCGTTCACGGTCATCGTCGGCCCCAACGCGTGCGGCAAGTCCACCCTGCTGCGCGGCCTGTCCCGACTGCTGAAGCCGTCGGCCGGGCGTGTCGTCCTCGACGGCGGCGACATCAACTCGTACAAGACCCAAGAGGTGGCGCGGCGGGTCGGACTGCTGCCGCAGAGCTCGATCGCCCCGGACGGGATCACCGTCGCCGACCTGGTGGCCCGGGGACGGTACCCCCACCAGGGGTTCATCCGGCAGTGGACCGAGGCCGACGAGCGGGCCGTGCTCAGGGCGATGCGCCAGACCTCGGTCACCGGCCTTTCCGGGCGGCCGGTGGACGAGCTGTCGGGCGGGCAGCGCCAGCGCGTGTGGGTGGCGATGGCGCTCGCGCAGCACACCGACATCATGCTGCTCGACGAACCGACCACCTTCCTCGACATCACCCACCAGATCGAGCTCCTTGAGCTGTTCACCGACCTTCACCACGCCGGCCACACCCTGGTCGCGGTACTGCACGACCTGAACCACGCCGCCCGCTACGGCACCCACCTGATCGCCATGAAGGACGGCGCCGTGGTCACCGAGGGCACTCCGGACGACGTCGTCACGGCCGAACTGGTCGAGGAGGTGTTCGGTCTGCGCTGCCTGGTGACGCGCGATCCGGTGGCCGGCAGCCCACAGGTGGTGCCGCTCGGCCGCGAACGAACCCGGCACCGGTCCGCTGACACCACCGATGCGGAGAGCGCGATACATGTCTGATCCGGCTGTCGAGAAGCTGTCGACCGGTGAGTGGAGTCCGGAGAGGTTCAGACGACATCTCCAGGAGACAGGTACACCGCTTGTCGAGCGGGTCTGTGCGGACGAGGTGGAGGTGACCTTCGTCGACGAGCCCGGAGCCGACTCGACGGTCACCCTCTCGGTGGTGATCGGCCCCAGAGTCGGCTTCAACCCGATCGGCACGGAGTTCACCTCGGTGGCGGGCACCCCGTTTCGCGTGCTCACCCTGCGGATACGTTCCGACCTGCGCTTCTCGTACGTGTTCACACGACGTGGGCCGACGGGTACGGGCGCGGTCGAGCAGGTCCCGGACCCGTTCAACCCGCCGCCGAGGTTCTCGGAGTGCTCGGTGGAGCGGTTCTCCGGGGCCTCGGCGGCCGTGCTGCCCGACGCGGCGCCGTTGCCCTGGCTCGACCAGGCCGAAGCGCGGCCGGCCCCGGCGATGGACTCCGCCGTGCTGGCGAGTGAGTTCCTGGGCAACGAACGCCGCATCTGGGTCTCGATGCCCCCTGGCGAGCCCTCGGACGACAGCGCACTGCCCTTCGTGATCCACCTGGACGGGACACCGGAACACAGTGCGCCGAGCGTGCGTGACGCCCTGGTCGAGGCAGGGCTGATCCGGCCCTGTGCGGTGGTCCTCGTCGACCAGCTCGGACAGCAGCGCTACAAGGAGCTGCTCTGCGATCCGGCGTTCTCCCGGATGCTGGTCGAAGAACTGCTGCCGTGGCTCCACCGCCGGTATCCGCTCGCGCGCGACCCCGCCGACGTGGCGCTGGCCGGTGAGAGCTTCGGCGGCTTGTGCGCCGGCTGGACAGCGCTGCATCACCCCAGTGCCTTCGGCAACGCCATCCTCCAGTCCCCGTCGTGCGGGTACCACCCCGACCTCACGTGGGGCACCGGAGCCGGCGAGCTGCTGCGGCGCACCCCCGTACCGACACTGATCGCCGACTACCTCGCCGCGGAAACGGCGCCGGTCCGCGTCTTCCACGACGTCGGTGAGCTGGAGGGATCGAACACTCACAGCCGGTGGCTGGACCACGTGCTCGCCACGAAGGGCTACGACACCCGCTACCGGGAGTTCGCCGGCGGACACGACTACGCATGGTGGCGGGGACTCTTCGCCGACGCCCTGCTCTGGTGCTTCCCGCTCAAGAGCAGGGACGGGAGCCACGCGTGAGCGACTCCTCGTGTGTCGCGGGCGCCGACACCGCAGGACTGGGGCGAGGACCTCTGACCCGCCGGCTGCTCGTGCTGCTGCAGGCGCCCCCCGAACCGGTCGAGGCTCCTGCGTTCGAGGCCGGGCCGGGGATGACGCCGGGGCGGTTCCTGCTGCGGGCGATCTTCTCGGTGAAGCGGGTCACCGTCCCGGCGATGCTCCTCGCGGTCGTGTGGCAGGTGGGCGAGTCGGCGGTCCCCGTGGCCATGGGTGTCGCCATCGACCGGGCGCTCGCGACCGGGAACGCGGCGCAGCTCGTGCTGTGGCTCGGCGTGCTGGTGGCCCTGTACATCGCGTTGACGGTGGCGGCGAAGCTGGCGAACCGGCTGACCTCGTATGCGGTGCAGCTGCTGCAGCACCGGCTGCGGAGCACCCTGTCGACCGCCGTGCTGCATCCGGTCGGCGGCGCGGCCCGGGCGCCGGACGGCAGCGTCGTCTCGGTGATGACCAGCGATGTCGCCCGCCTGGCCAACGCGGTGATCCTGCTGATCATGCCGGTCTCGAGGATCGCGGCTATCGGGTTCATCGCCGTATCGCTGCTGGCGACGCACTGGCTGCTGGGGCTCGTGGTGCTGCTCGGAGCGCCTGCCGCGGTGTGGCTGATGGGCGTGCTCAGCGAGCGGCTCTCAAGGGACACCCGCGCGTACCAGGAGCTCTTGGCCTCCACCGTCGGGCGGGCCACGGATCTGGTCGCGGGCTACCGGGTGGTCAAGGGGATACGCGCCGAGGCCGAGGCGACCAGGAGGTACCGGCAGGCGAGCCAGGAGACCCTCGTCGGGGCCCAGCGCAACGCGGGGCTCCTTGGGAGGTTCCTCGTGGGCTCGGGTGCGGTCAGCGGCGTGTTCGTCGCCGCCGTGATGGGGCTGGCGGGCTGGTTTGCCGTGGACGAGCGGCTGAGCATCGGCGAGTTGATCGCCGCCGTCGGCCTCACGCAGGCGCTGCTGCCGCAGATCCAGTCGATCGCGAGAGTGTCCATCCCCAACCTCGCCGGGGCCCGCGCCGCGTCCGCGCGCGTCATCGACGTGCTGCGCGGCAACGGCAGTCAGAAGCCAGGACAGGACGACGCGATACGGGCGGAGGTCGTTGCGCCGCTGCCCGTACTGGAGGTGGCCGCGCCGGCTGCGACGATCCGGGTGGACCCGGGCGAGCTCGTGGGAGTGCGCGCCGACGACCGGACCGCCGCCCGCATCGCGCGGGCGCTCCTCGACCCGCGCGCCTGCAGTGAGGTGGAGGCGCGGCTCGACGGGCTTCCGGCACGAGAGCTGACCGCGCAGGAATACCGCTCCCGGGTCACGGTCGCCCCGCACCGGGCCACACTGTTCAGCGGAACGATCCGCGACAACCTCACCGCCGGCGCCGGCGGGTCCGAGCTGGTCGATGCCGCGGTGCGAGCCGCGGCGTGCGACGACTTCGCCGCCGACCTCGGCCTCCCGGTCGGCGAGGACGGCAACCGCCTCTCCGGCGGTCAACGCCAGCGGATCGCGCTCGCCCGCGCACTGGCGAGCGACGCACCGGTACTCGTGCTGCACGACCCGACCACGGCGGTGGACCCGGTCACCGAGCACGCGATCGCGGAGCGTCTGCCCGGCGTCCGCGCGGGCCGCTCGACGCTGCTGATCGCCTCGTCCCGGGTGCTGCTCGGACGCTGCGACCGCGTCGTCGACCTGTCCGAGGAGGCACCCCTGCAAGACGGCGACGCACCCCTGCACGGAAGGACGGTGGGATGAACGTGGCATCCGCTGCGACCGGGCACGCGCTGCCCGTCGCGGGCGGCCGGGCGACGGCCAGGGAGGTGTGGCTGCTCAGCCGCGGAGACCGGCTCCGGCTCACCGCCGTCGGCTTGGCCGGGATCGTCAGCACCGCCGTCGACCTGATCCCGCCGGTGGCGATCGGATATCTCGTCGACCGGGTGCAGGCGGGCACCGCGGATCTCGGCACCGTGCTCACGGTCACGGGCGTGATGGCGCTGTCGGCCGTCCTCGGTGCCGCAGGCACCGCGGTGACGATCGCGCACGCCACCCGCATCTACCACACCGTCCTCGCCGCGCTGCGCGAGCGGCTGGTGAGCCGCGCGATGCTGCTCCCACAGCACCTCGTCGAGCGCGCCGGTACCGGGGACCTGATATCCCGGTCCAGCGACGACGTCACGGCCGTCGCCGATGCCGCCCCCGCGGTGATCCCCGCGTTCACCGTCACCGCGTTCACCATCGTCGTGTCGCTGGCCGGGCTCGCGGCCCTGGAGTGGCCCTATGCGGCCGCGTTCGCCGTCGTACTGCCCGTCTACGCGCTCGCCATGCGGTGGTACCTGCGCATCGGGCCTCGGGTGTACCGGGCCGAGCGCGCGGCGATGAGTGCGCGTGCCCAGCAGATCCTCGAGTCCCAGCGCGGTTACGCCACCGTGCTCGGCTTCGGGCTCGCCGAGCACCGTCATCGCGCCGTGCTGACGGACTCCTGGGGTGTCGCGGTGCAGTCGATCCGGGCACGCACCGTGCAGAGCATGCTCAACGCCCGGCTCAACCTCGGCGAATGCCTGAGCCTGGCCGCCGTGCTCGTCGTCGGCTTCGTCCTTGTCGACCATGGGCTTTCGACTGTCGGCGGAGCCACGACCGCCATGTTGCTCGTGCTGCGGCTGCTGGGGCCCGTCAACCAGCTGCTGTTCGTCTTCGACACCCTTCAGTCGGCCCTCGCCTCGCTGAGCCGCATGATCGGAGTGGTCACCATCCCGACGCTGGAAGCGGCCGACGCGTCGACGACGCCGGCCGACCCGGCAGACGTTACGGAGACAGCAACCGCCGTCCGGCTCCGCGGGGTCGCGTTCCACTACGCCGACGGTCCACCCGTACTCGACGACATCGACCTCGACATCGCCGCCGGCCAGCACCTCGCGATCGTCGGCCCGTCCGGGGCAGGGAAGACCACGCTCGCCTCCGTGATCGCGGGCGTTCACCCGCCTGACGACGGGACCGTGAACCGGCCCCGCCGCACCGCGGTGATCTCCCAGGAAGTACACGTGTTCGCCGGGACGCTGCGAGAGAACCTCACGCTCGCCGCCCCCGCCGCCACCGACCGCGACGTCCGCGCCGCGCTCGAAACCACCGGCGCAGCCGATCTACTGGACCTGTCGGCGGATGCCCTCGACACGGTGCTCGGCATCGGCGGACATCCGCTCACCGAGGCACAGGCGCAACAGCTCGCCCTGGCCCGCCTGCTCCTCTCCGACCCCGAGCTGGCGATCCTCGACGAAGCCACCGCCGAGGCCGGTTCCGCCCACGCCGAGCGGCTCGACCGCGCCTCGGAAGCGATCCTCGCCGGCCGGACCGGCATCGTGATCGCTCACCGCCTCGCCCAAGCCGCCACGTGCGACCGGATCGTGGTCATGGACGCCGGCCGCGTCATCGAGACCGGCTCCCATGACGAACTCCTCACCGCCGGCGGCACATACGCCCGGCTGTGGGCGGTGTGGCAAGCCGGGCAACACATCAGCGCGAGCAGGTGAGGGCGGCGCGCCGGGTCGGCTCCGGCCTCGAACCCAACGGTCGGCCTCCGTGCCCGGGGGAGGTCACCGGTCTTTCTCCAGCGTGAACAGGTTCATCCGGTACGAGTTGACGGCGGGCGGGACCAGGCGCGCCAGCAAGGGCATGCCGTAACGGTGGCGCCAAGGCCAGGTGCGGGCCACGTCCGGCTGCGGGGTGGCAAATGTCCTGCTCTCACGCAGCCTCAGCCCCCAGCCCTCCAAGTGCTTCGGGTCGTCGCAGGTCCAGGTCATCCGTGCGTCGACGGTCTTGAACACCGGGTTGCGGTCCTGGTTGCGCATCATGGCACCGCCGCCGGTCCGCGCGACCTGTTCGAACCAGTCGGTGTCCAGTACCGAGGCCGCGGGGTCGTGGTCCGCTCGGTGTCGGTGAAGAACCGCCGCCGCAACTGGACGGTGTCCGGCAGATCGAGGTCGAACCAGCGCGCCTGCCCGTTGTCGAGGCGGTGCGAACGGGTGCCGAGCCCTGCTCCGAGTTCGATCACGGTGCCGTCGGCGTGTTCGGCGAGGAACTGTCCGACCCACCCGTCGAAGATCGCACTGCGCAGCACGGAGCCGCCGAGGGAAGGGCCGGGGAACTTGGCGAAGTCGTAGTCGATCCTCTCGACCATGGTGCGCGCTCGGTCGTCCCGCAGCGGAATGAGCAGCGTCTCCTGCACAGTGCCCAGCCGCACGCTCTCCTTGGCCACACCATCACCAACCGGGCGAAGTTAGGGTTACCTAAGTAAGGCTATGGCTGTGTCGGTGGACCTCAACTCGTTTACCTCAGGCGCGGACGGCCTGAGTCGGTTCGGCCGTTTCCTCGGCGTCCTCGTTCAGCGCGTCGATCAGCGCCGCGGACTGTTCGTCGCGCCACGGGCGTACGAGTCCAAGGCCGACGAAGACGACCAGCGAGCACAGCACGGGACCGGCGACCTCCACCGTGGTGGTCCAGTCCGTGCCCAGATTCGCGACCTGACTCTCGAACACGTACTTGACCAGGAAGAACACCACGAGACCTGTGGCCCAGGAGCCGATCGCGGCGGACGGCCCGCAGCGCCGGAACAGCGGCAGCATCCCCAGCAGCATGGGGATGGCGATCGGGCCGACGAGGGCGCCGAACCACAGGATCAGCAGGCCGAGCACGCCGCCGAAGCTGTCGGCCGTGAGCGCGATCGCCATCGACAGGGCGATGAACAGAAAGGTCGACAGGCGGCCGGCGAACAGTTCGGTCTTCGCGGAGATGCGCCGCGCGCCGGACCAGACGGCGGGGATGATGTCGCGGATCACCACCGAGGAGATGGCGTTCGCGTCCGAGGAGGTCATCGCCATGGTGTGCGCGAACATGCCGGCCAGCACCAGGCCGATCAGCCCGGCGGGCAGCAGGTCCTGGGTGAGCAGTGCGTAGGACTGCTCGGGGTTGTCGAGGCCGGGGAGGAGGACGGGCGCGGCCCACATGGGGAAGAACAGCACCAGCGGCCAGACGAGGTACAGCCCGGCGGACAGCAGCGCCGCGCGGCGGGCGGACGTGCCGGACGGGGCGGCGATGAAGCGCTGGGCGAGGTTCCAGGTGCCGCCGTTGTAGGACAGCGTGTTGATGAGCAAGTACACGAGGACGAACGTGAGCGTGTACTCGTCGTTGAAAGGACGCAGGTGCCCCTCGGGGAGGCGGTCCCACACGCTCCACACCGCGGAGACGCCGCCCAGCTGCGACAGCACCGCGACGAACATCGTGACGCCGGCGACGAGCTGGATCAGGAACTGCCCGAGGTCGGTGAGCGCGTCCGCCCACAGGCCTCCGATGGTCGAGTAGACGAGGGTGACGCCGCCGGTCAGGAGCACGCCCCAGCCGATCGGCACGCCCGCGAACACTTGAAGCAGCAGCGCCGTCGCCGTCCACTTCGCGCCTACGTCGAAGACCTTCAGCGCGGAGCCGCTCCACGCCAGCACCTGCTGGGTCGGGACGTTGTACCTGGTGGTCAGGTACTCGAGCGGGGAGATGATGCCGAGCCGCTGCCGCAGCCGCGGCCAGCGCGGCGCGAACAGGAAAGAACCGACCACCATGGCGATCGTGATGCCGATCGCCCACCAGATGTAGAGGGTGAACCCGGCGGTGTAGGCGATCGCGGCGTAACCGACAAAGACCGCGGAGCTGTAGCCCGACATGTGATGCGAGATGCCGGACAGCCACCAGGGCATGCGGCCGCCTGCGGTGAAGAAGTCCTTCGCGTCGTGTATTCGGGACTTCGCCCATACGCCTATCACGATCATGACGACGAAGTAGGCGCAGATGACAAGCCAGTCGAGCAAAGCCATGGGGTCTCCCTGTGCCGCGCCGGGACAGCCGGCGGGCTGGTTTCTTCGTGAACGCTCTGGGATGACTGCGTTTGCGTTTGCGTTGCGGAGTCAGGATTCGTGGACGACCACGCCGTTCACGACGGTCAGCCGGACGGCCAGACCGCCGTCCGGGGTGCGGTCGGCGACGACCAGGTCGGCGTGCGCGCCGCGGGTGATCGTGGCGCGCCCGGCCAGGTCGAGCAGCCGGGCGGGATTGCCGGCGGCGAGCCGTACGACGGTGGCCAGGTCCGCCTCGGTGTGTGCAAGCGCCCATGCGGCGCAGTCCGCGAGTGAACGCCCGGAGCCGGCGAGCAGGTCCGAGCCGGCGAGGGTGAGCCGCCCGTCCGGCCGTACGGTGACGTGGCCGCCGACGGGGGTGGTGTAGTCGCCGGGCGGGCAGCCGGCGAGCGCCGCCGAGTCGCTGACCAGCAGCGCGCGCTCAGGTCCCTTGGCCCGCAGCATCGCGGTGAAGGTGTCGGCCGGCAGATGGTGCCCGTCGGCGATGAAGGTCGCGGCCAGCCGGTCCTCGGCGAGCTGCGCCCACAGGTAGTTGGGGTGCCGTGGCAGCACCGGATGCGCGCCGTTGCCCAGGTGGGTCGACAGTCGCGCGCCCGCATCGGCTGCGGCGGTGATCTGCGGACCGGTCGCCGCCGTGTGCCCGATCGCGGCGAGCACGCCCTGTCGCGCGAGGCCGGCGATGTATTCCGGTGCGCCGGGCCGCTCGGGCGCCAGCGTCACGATCCGCACCAGGCCCTCGCCGGCGCGCTGCCAGCGGGCGAACTCCGCCGCGTCGGGATCGCGCAGGTACCTGGCGTCGTGCGCTCCGCGCGGACCGTCCTCGGCGCACAGATACGGCCCCTCTACGTGCACGCCGGGGATCGCGTGCCGGACGAGTGGGTCGGCGGCGCGCGCCGCGGCGATGGCACGCAGGGACGAGACGATCCGCTCCTCCGGGGCTGTGATGATCGTGGGGTACAGCGTCGTCACGCCGCGCCGCCACAGCGCCCGGACCAGCGCACCGATGTCGTCGGCGGTGGTGGCGTCGCCGTTGACGTCGATGCCCGCGTAGCCGTTGACCTGGATGTCCACCAGGCCGGGCAGGATCAGTCGTTCGCCCTCGCCCTCGCCCTCGCTGCCGCCACCGTCGCGCGGCGTGACCGCGGTGATGCGGCCGTTCTCGTACGTGACCGCGGCGGTGCGTCCGTCCGGGAGCCGTCCTGCGATGGTCGTCATGCGCCGCTCCCCAGCGTCTCGGCCAGTGTCCGCGCCGCCGCCAGGACCCGCGGACCGGCGCCGGGCGCCAGGGCCGCGGGCTGTCCGTAGGCGCGGTGCGCCTCCGTCACCTCGTAGCCGCCGTCGAGATAGGCGGCGGGCGGATACGGCAGATATCCCGGCACGCCGCCTGCGTATCCGGCGACGACCATCCCGGGCTCGGCGAGCATCTCCCGCAGTTCCAGGGCGAGTTCCACGAACGGCTCGCCGGGCAGGAAGAGCAGCCGCACCGGGCCCCAGCGGTGCGCGGAGACGGTCACCGGCACGTCGGCGGGCAGCGGGTCGCGCAGGCAGGCCTGGGCCCATCGCGCCCAGCACTCCAGGACGCCGCGGTCGCCGGGATCCGCGGCGGCCACGCGGGCCCACTCGCCCGCCCGCGCGCGCAGCGCCTCGCTCGGCTCGGGCGGGCCCAGCGGCAGCTCCAGGTCGGCGGCGGCCACCTGGACCGGCCCGTACTCGGCCGCCGGTGCAAGGGTGCGCGCCACGCCGATGACCACGCGGGCGACCTCCGCACCGATGCGCTCGGCCGCCGCGAAGGTACGGTCCGGGGCGCCCGCCGCGCGGTAGCTCGCGTCCGCCGGGTGGCCGGTGTTGAGCTGGCCCGCGCAGCCCTGGAGGAAGACGGGGACGCCGCCGAGTGCGCGGGCGACGTCGCGGCGCGCGTACGCCGGCCAGTCGGCGGTGATCTCCCGGTTGTCGGGACCCAGGGTCACGGGGTGGCAGGCGTAGCTGAACACGGTGGCGATCGGCGTGCCGTCGGCTCCGTCCAGCCGCAGCACGGGTACGCACGGGTCGGTGAGCTCGCCGCCGCGCCGGTTGTGCGCGACGCCGGTGAGCCGGCCGTGGCCGGACGCCACGGTCGCGGGCCTGAGCCCTGCGACCGCCGCGGCTCCAGCCTCGGCCAACCGCTCGACCAGGTCGGCCACGTAGTCCGGCGCCGCGACGCCGCCGATGCCGCCGCGGGTGACGGCGGGCCCGCCGTGGGTGTGGGTCACCGCGACCGCGACGTGCCGCGCCGGGACCCCGGTGCGGGCCTGGACGCGGTCGGCCACCAGGGCCGCGGTCTCGTGGTCGAGGGCGATGAGGTCGGCGGCGACGACGACCGAGGTCGCCGAGGCGTCGGCGACCGCGACCGCACTCGCCCGCAGCGGATCGTGCACGCCGGTGGCCGGTGCCCGGCGCGCCGCGAAGCCCGCCATCGAGCAGCCGGGGGAGGGGGTGATGTCGACGACGGCGGCGCCGGCCCGTAGGCGGGTCACAGCCATCGCACCCGCCCGCGGAAGCGGTGCAGGAAGCGGCCGTTCCGCTCGTCGCCGCCGGGCGCGTTGCCGCTGCGCCAGATCGTCGGGTCGGCGCCGCGGTCGGCGAGTACGGCGATGGCCTGGGCGGTGAGGCAGTTCAAGGCGTAGGCGTTGGCGAAGGTGGAGATCGCGGCGACCCGCTCGGTGACGCCGTCGAGCTCCAGTACCGCGTCGCCGATCGGCACCTTCGTGTCGATGTGCACGTCCACCAGATCGTGCAGGTTCGCACCGGTCGGGTGGCGCGCCGGGTGGTCCGGCGCGGTGCCTTCGGCGTGCTCCCGCGACGAGATGCCGATGATCGTGGCGCCGCGGGCCCGCGCGGTGCGGGCGGCGTCGATCAGTGCGGCGTTGATGCCGTAGGCGTTGACCAGGATCAGCAGGTCGCCTTCGCCGATCCGGTTGTCCTCGATCACCAGGGCGCCGTATCCGGGGGTGCGTTCCATCGCCATCGACCGCAGCGCGCCGCTGGACAGCAGGGTGCCCTCGTCGAGGATCGCGCTGATGTTGACCAGGCCCCCGGCCCGGAAGAAGACCTCCTGGGCAGCGAGGTTGGAGTGCCCGCCGGGCCCGTAGACATAGCACAGGCCGTCACGCTCGACCTGGTCGGCGATCAGGTCCGCGGCGTGGGCAAGCGCCGGGCCCTCGGTGTCCGCGATCCGGCCCAGCAGCCCGGTGATGTGGTCGAGATAGGGGCGCGTAACCGATTCCGTCATCGGTTTCCTCCGGGGTCGACTGT
Source organism: Streptomyces boninensis (assembly GCF_048572725.1). Lineage (NCBI taxonomy): Bacteria > Bacillati > Actinomycetota > Actinomycetes > Kitasatosporales > Streptomycetaceae > Streptomyces > Streptomyces boninensis. The sequence goes on along the minus strand of NZ_CP183837.1, from coordinate 405,875 downwards.
CGTCGCCCGCGCGGTGCGGTGACGCACCGGATCGAGCGAATCCTTGCAACCGATTGCAGGGAATGTAATCGGCCACCGGGAGGCGGTCAAGGGGTGATCGCCAGCTGGCGGGCGGCTACTTCGGGGCCGGTCCGGTGGAGTCGCGTGGCACGAATACGCCCGGGAGTCGAACCTGCGCGGGATCCGCGTCCGGCGCCTCGACCAGGCCGTTCAGGAGGCTGACCGCGGCGCGGCCGAGGTCCTCCATCGGTGCGGCCACCGTGGTGAGCGCCGGAGTCTGGGTCTGCGCGAGGAGGACGTCGTCGCAGCCCACGAGGGAGTAGTCGGCCGGCACGGCGGCACCGTGCCCGGCCAGTTCCGCGATCACGCCGCAGGCCATCAGGTCGTCGAAGGCGAAGGCGGCCGTCGCGTCGGTGTCCAGCAGGGCCTGCCCGGCACGCCGGCCGCCCTTGTACGTCGCGCGGAACGGCCCCAGCTCGACCAGCCGCACATCACGGCCGCGCGCCCAGCGCCGGACGGCCTGGGATCGCCGCGTCGCCGCCCACGACGCGCTCGGCCCTGCGAGCAGGGCGATCGTGCGGTGCCCCAGCTCGTAGAGGTGCTCCCCGGCGTCGAACAGCGCCGCCGTGTTGTCACACACGACCGCCGGGAGATCGCGCAGCACCCGGTTGAGCAGGATGCACGGCAGGTCGCGCGCGGCCCCGCGCAACGCCGCCGACGACGACCGGGGCGAAGCCACGAGCACCCCGTCCACCCGTCCGCGCAACGTCTCCACCAGGCGCGTCTCGGCAGCGGCACGCTCCTCGCTGTCGACCAGCAGCACCGCGCTGCCCATGCGCGTCGCCGCCGCCTGCACCGCCCGGACCAGCGGCGGGAAGAACGGGTTGGTGATGTCCGGCACCAGCAGCCCGATCGTCTCGGTACGGCCGGTCACCAGGCCGCGGGCCGCCGTGCTGGGCCGGAAGTCGAGTTCGCGGGCGGTGGCCAGCACCCGCTCGCGGACGGTCGCGCTGACCAGTTCCGGCCGGCTGAACGCGCGCGAGACCGTGGACGGGGAAACGCCGCACCGCTTCGCGATGGAGTAGATGGTCACCCGGCTCACACGGTGCTCCTCAGCCTGTCCTCTGCCCGGTCAAAGATGTGTTGACAGCTGCACCTTAATCGAATCAGAATCGTGCAACCGGTTGCAGCACTTCACGGTTCGAAGGGACGGCATGGATCCGGGTTCCACCGCGCGCCGCCATCTGGAAGAGCTCGTCTTCCCCTTCTGGCTCGGGCACGGCATCGACGAGTCCTACGGCGGCTTCTTCACCTGCTTCGACAATCGCGGCAGACAACGGCTGTCCACGGACAAGTTCACCTGGTCCCAGGGACGTTTCGTCTGGCTGCTGGCTCGCGCCGCACGGCTGGCCGACCGCGGACTGCTCGACCTCGACGCGGCCGAGCTGCTCCGGCACGCCGAGCGCGGCGCGCGGTTCCTCGCCGACCATGCGATCCGCCCGGACGGCACCTGCGCGTACCTGCTCGACCGGGTGGGGGCTCCGCACGGCGCCGACAAGCGCAGCATCTACGCCGACTGCTTCGCCGCCATGGGACTGGCCGAACTGACCCGATGCACCGGCGGCACACGGTGGCTGGCGACCATCGACACGATCGTCGAGCGCGTCGCCGCGGACATCGCGTCCGGCCGTGCGCCGACCCCGCCGTACCCGGTACCCGCCGGATTCGCCGCCTTCGGCCCCCGGATGATCCTGCTCAACGCGCGGCTCGACCAGGTGCACGCGTACGAGGCAAGCGCCCCGGGAGCACCCGGAGCCGCCCGCGCCCGAGCGGGCCTGGCCGCCGCGCGGCGTGCGGCCCTCGGTCACCGGGAGCCCGACGGGCGGTTCGCCGAGATGCGCCCGGCCGATTCCGCCGCCGGTCACGCAGCCGGCACCTTGCTGGCCCGGCACCGTACGCCCGGCCACGCCCTGGAGTGCGTCTGGATGGCCCTGGAAGCCGGTGACCTGCTCGGCGACCACGCCGCTGACGGCGCGCTGCTCGCCTCTGTGGCCGTGTTGTGCCGCCAGGGGTGGGACCCCGAGCACGGCGGCCTGCTCCGCTACACCGACGCCGACGGGCCGGACGAGCCCACCGGACGTGCCGTGGGCGGACGTTACGAGGAACTGGTGCGGGCCACCTGGTCCAGCAAACTGTGGTGGGTGCACTCCGAGGCGTGCTACACGACGGGCCTCGCCGCGCACCGCTACCAGGACGCCGCCTCCGCCCGGTGGTTCGACCGGATCTGGGACTACACCCTCGCGACGTTCCCCGGCGGCCACGACGGGGCGGAGTGGATCCAGATCCGCGACCGGGCAGGGCTGCCTCTCGACGAGGTGGTCGCGCTGCCGGTCAAAGACCCGTACCACATCAGCAGAAACCTCATGCAGCTGGTGGAGCTGCATGCCGAGCCACAGGACGCTGCCAAGTGACAGAGAGCCCCGAAGAGAGCCCCGTTTTCTCCCGTACCGCCGGACGCATGGACGTTCAGGTGTTCCCCGACCGGGCCGCGGCCGGGCGGGCAGCCGGTGCGGCCGCCGCGGCGGCGCTGCGCGCCACCCTCGCCCGGCAGGACACCGCCCGCGTGGTGTTCGCCGCCGCTCCGTCCCAGCTCGCGACGCTCGCCGCGCTGCGCGCCGCCCCCGGGATCGACTGGTCCCGGGTGATCGCGTTCCATATGGACGAGTACATCGGCCTGGCGCCGGATGCGCCGGAACGGTTCGGCCGGTTCCTGCGCGAGCAGGTGGGCGACCTGCTGCGGCCCCGCGAGCTGCACCTGATCTCCCCTGGCGACGACCCCGAGGCCGAGTGCGCGCGGTACGCGGAGCTGCTGGCCGCGGCGCCGATCGACCTCGTCTGCCTGGGCATCGGCGACAACGGGCATCTGGCGTTCAACGACCCGCCGGTCGCCGACTTCGCCGACCCCCACCCGGTCAAGGTCGTCGCGCTGGACGACGCGTGCCGCAGGCAGCAGGTCGGCGACGGCTGCTTCGCCCGGCTGGACGACGTACCGGAGCACGCCGTCACACTGACGGTCCCGGCGCTGCTGGCCGGGCGGCGGCTGATCGCCACCGTGCCGGGTGCCGCCAAGCACGACGCCCTGCACGCGGCGCTCGAAGGGCCCGTCACCACGGCGTGCCCCGCTTCGGCGCTGCGCGGCCATCCGGCGGCCGAGCTGTACGCCGATCTCGCCGCGTACGGGCCGTGCCCGCAGCCGCAGACCGCACACCGATGAGCACCCGGCTCGTATCGAAGCCCGTACCGAAGGAGGACCCGTCACCGTGAGGATCGTCGACGCCAAGGTCATCGTCACCTGTCCCGGACGCAACTTCGTCACGCTGAAGATCACCACCGACGACGGCGTCACCGGCGTGGGCGACGCGACGCTCAACGGCCGCGAGCTGGCCGTCGCTTCCTATCTGCGCGACCACGTGTGCCCGCTGCTCATCGGCCGCGACCCGGCCCGGATCGAGGACACCTGGCAATACCTCTACCGCGGCGCGTACTGGCGGCGCGGCCCGGTCACCATGACCGCGATCGCGGCGGTCGACACCGCACTGTGGGACATCAAGGCCAAGGTCGCCGGGCTCCCGCTGTACGAGCTGCTCGGCGGCCGCTGCCGCGACGGCGTGACGGTCTACGGGCACGCGAACGGCGAGACGATCCCCGAGGTGCTCGACGAGGTCGCCCGGTATGTGGACCTCGGCTACCGGGCCGTGCGCGTCCAGTGCGGCATCCCGGGCATCCCCACGACGTACGGCGTGAGCAAGGACAAACTGTTCTACGAGCCGGCCGACGCCAATCTGCCCAGCGAGGCGGCGTGGTCCACCGAGCGGTATCTGCGCTTCATGCCCGAGCTGTTCGCCGCGGTGCGCGAGCGGTTCGGCTTCGACCTGAACGTGCTGCACGACGTGCACCACCGGCTGACCCCCATCGAGGCGGCGGGTCTCGGCCGCAGGCTCGAGGAGTACGCGCCGTTCTGGCTGGAGGACCCGGTGCCCGCCGAGTGGCAGCAGGGCTTCCGCACCATCCGCGAGCACACCACGGTGCCCATCGCCGTCGGCGAGGTGTTCAACTCCATCTGGGACTGCCACGAGCTGATCACCAATCAGCTGATCGACTACATCCGCGCCACGGTGGTGCACGCCGGCGGCATCAGCCACCTGCGCCGCATCTTCGACCTGGCCGCCCTGCACCACGTGCGCACCGGCTCGCACGGGGCCACCGACCTGTCGCCGGTGTGCATGTCCGCGGCGCTGCACGTGGACATCTCGGTGCCGAACTTCGGCATCCAGGAGTACATGCGGCACACCGAGGCCACCGACGAAGTCTTCCCGCACGGCTACCGCTTCGCCGACGGCTACCTGCACCCGAGCGAGGAGCCGGGACTCGGCGTGGACATCGACGAGAAGCTGGCCGCCCGGTACCCGTACGACCCGGCGTACCTGCCGGTCAACCGGCTGATGGACGGGAGCATGCACAATTGGTGACCCAATCGGAGACCCAATCGGTGCCCCATCGGCTGACCCCCGCGGCACTCCCCAGTCTGGCCCCGGCGCTCCGTCCGCGTACGGAGCGCCCGCGGGGCATCGGCGTCGTACACCTGGGCGTGGGCGCGTTCCACCGCGCGCACCAGGCCGTCTTCACCGAAGACGCGGCGGCCCTGACCGGCGACGACCGGTGGGGCATCTGCGGGGTCGCGCCGCGCAGCACGGCCGCGGTGGAGGCGCTGCGCCCGCAGGACGGGCTGTACTCGGTGCTCTCCCGGGACGCCGACGGCGGCGACCTCCGGGTGCTCGGAGCCCTGCGCGAGGTGCTGCACGCCGGGACCGACGCCGAGGCGCTGACGGAGCGGATCGCCGCGCCGGACACCCGCATCGTGTCCCTGACCGTCACCGAGCAGGGCTACCGGCGCGACCCGGTCACCGGCGGGCTGCGCGTGGCGGATCCTGAGGTCGCCGCGGATCTGAGCGGCCGCACGCCGCGCACGGCCGTCGGGATGCTGGTGCGCGGCCTGCTCGCCCGCGCCCGCGCCGACGCCGGCCCGGTCACCGTGCTGTGCTGCGACAACATCGCCGACAACGGAACCGCCACGGCCCGGCTCGTCACCGAGTACGCCGACCGCCTGCCACCCGCCCAAGCGTCCGTACTACAGGCGTGGCTGCCGGCGAACGTGCGCTTCCCCGCCACCATGGTGGACCGGATCGTGCCCGCCGCCACCGACGACGACCGGACGCGGATCGCCCGGCAGCTCGGCGTCGCCGACGCGGCGGCGGTCGTCACCGAGCCGTTCCGGCAGTGGGTGATCCAGGACGACTTCGCCGCCGCCCGTCCGGCATGGGAGCGTGCCGGGGCGCTGCTGGTCGACGACGTGGTGCCCTACGAGCGGATGAAGCTGCGCCTGCTCAACGGCGCGCACTCCACGCTCGCCTACCTCGGCGGCCTGGCCGGCCGGCAGACCGTGGCGGAGGCGATCGCCGATCCGGCGCTGGCCGAACTGGTCGACCGGCTCATGACCGAGGACGTGACCCCCACACTCACCGGCCTCGCCGGCTTCGACCTGCCGGCCTACCGGGCAAGCCTGCTACGCAGGTTCGCCAACCCCGCCTTGCGCCACCGGACCGCGCAGATCGCCACAGACGGCTCGCAGAAGCTGCCGCAGCGCCTGCTCGCCCCCGCCAGGCAGCGGCTGTCCGCCGGAGCCCGGCCGCACTGGCTGACGCTGGCCGTCGCGGCCTGGATCCGGAACGTCACCGCGCGCCGCACCGACGACGGCGCACCGCTGACCGTGTCCGACCCGCTCGCCGCGCTGATCGCCGAGCAGGTGACCGACCACACCGACGCACCCGCCACGGTCCGCGCAGTGGCACGCTGCGGGGTCTTCGGCGACGACCTCGCGGCCGACCCCGACTTCACCGACATGGTCACCACCTGGCTCGACCGCCTGATCACGGACGGCGCCACCGCCACCGTCCACGCCGCACTCCACTGACCGCTACGGATGCACCGCGCGCCGTCCGCCCGAGTCGGACGCCCGACGCGACACCGGGCCGGGAACTGGTGCCACGGGTCGCCGTCGGCGCTGTCCACCCAGCCGGTTGCCATTTCTGGCCCGTGCAGGAGAACCCGGTTCACGATAGGGCTATCCCGGAGGATGCTGGCGGCGAGAGCGCCGGCGGCAACGGCTTCGGCCCCATCTCCGGCATCGACGCGTTCAGGAGGCGCCGAAGACCGGCGGAAGTTGTCGCCACGTGCACCCCGAGGCGGCGGCGAAGATGATCGCGGCAAGTACCGCGCGGTCGTCGCACCGCCGCCGGCCCCCGCCTTGAGCCCGTACCGGCACTTCCGGTGCAACGTCCAGGAAGATCTCCCACAGCCCGTCCGGCACCAGCCGCTCAACTATTCCCACGCCCAGCCAACGAACTGCCGCCAATCAAACACCGTCTAAGTGGCTGTTGTCGTACCGAGCGGGTGCGCCATGGTGATCGAACGGGATGTCTGTGGGGGTGATCTTCCACGACTGCAGGCATGAAGACAGGGCCTCTAGGTAGCTCGTTGTTGCGATTACGACGAGTGTCAGGAGGCCCTGTTGCCGCAGTTGTACGCGGATGCGTCCGTGGAGTTCAACTCGTCGGCGCGGTCGTGTGACTGTGCCGCGCATCTGTACGGCAACGCCGTAGATCATCCGGTTCGGGTGCGGCGGTATCCGTCGGATCTGACGGATGCGGAGTGGACGGCGATCCGGCCGCTGCTGCCGGTTCCGGCCTGGTTGGCCGGGTGGGGCGGGCAACCGGAGGGCTACTGCCACCGGATGATGCTCGATGCGATTCGGTATCTGGTGGACAACGGCATCAAGTGGCGGGCGATGCCCGGCGACTTCCCGGCCTGGGAGCGGGTCTATGCGTTCTTCCGCCGCTGGCGCCGTCAGGGGCTGATCGGCAAATTCCATGACCGACTGCGCGCCAAGGTGCGTTTGCTTGAGGGCCGTGCGGCGAAGCCGACCTCCGGCATCATCGACTCGCAATCGCTGCGGGCCGCGACCACCGTCGGCGCCGCCACCAGCGGCTTCGATGCAGGCAAGAAGGTCCACGGGCGCAAGCGGCACCTGGTGGTGGACAGCCTGGGACTCGTCCTGGGCCGTGCTCGTCACCCCGGCCAGCGTGCAAGACCGCGACGGGGCAGTGCCCCTGCTGGCTCACCTGCGCCGAGGGCACCGCCAGCTCACCTGGCTCTGGGCGGACGGCGGCTATGCGGGCCAGCTGGTGGAGTGGGCCGCGCAGCAGCTGCGGCTGACGATCGACATTGTCAGGCGCGGCGAGTCGGCAACCGGGTTCGTGGTGCTGCCGCGCCGCTGGCTGGTGGAGCGCACCCTGGCATGGCTGATGCGCTCGCGTCGGCTGGTCCGTGACTACGAACGCCGGCCGGTCACCCACCAGGTCATGGTGCTCTGGTCGATGTCCATGCTGATGGGACGCCGGCTGGCCAAACGCCCTCAGCGGGCCGGTGCGGTGAACACGCCTCGCTGCGGCTGAGCCGCCCAGCCCCGCTCCACCAGCCGCTTCACCGTCGCCCGCACGCCCTCGATCTTCGCCGGCACCATGTCCACGCCGACCGCCGCCGCCAGCTCATTCACCCGCAGACCGCGAGACGGGTGCAGGACTGCCAGGATGCGCCGATACTCCTCGCCAAGCGCCTGATCCGTCAGCCCGTCACGCCAACGCGGCACCACCCGCGAGGGCGTCGGGGTCCTCGCGACGGAGGCCGTCGGTCCGACGGGCGACTCGGGCACCACAGCGTCCGCTCCTGCCAGGTCCGGTTCGGCGAGCACCTCGCTCACCATCTCCTGGGCTACGACCAAGCCGCTCGACCGCCGCCTCGGCATCCCGCAATTCGGCTGCGATCCGCTCGGCCTCCCGCTGCAACTCCTCCAGCCGACCGCGCGCAGCCAGCTCTCGTGTTTCCAGCAGACTCAGCACTGACGCCACGGTGAACCCCTCGCGATCACGGGTCGATGAGACGCCTCATCCCTCCCGCACCGCGTCGCCACCCATGCCGACCAGCACAAACTCAACGATCACGTTCGGTACGACAACAGCCACTAAGTGTCTGGCTGCCTGTGATCACGGGTGCGCTTTGGCCCCATCCGATGTCCATGCCTGGGCCGATCGAGGTGATCGGTGAGTCGCCCCATCCGTTTGCCGGTCTTGCGCGAACAACTACCGGCGGGCGGCGTTGCCGCCGCCCGACTCGTACACCTCCAACGAGAGGAAAGCCCATGAGCCGAAGAGCTGTCCTGGCGCCGACGACCCTCTTGGCGGCGGTGGTCCTCGCGCTCGTCGCGATGGTCGGGGCCTACGCTCCCCGGTCGCACGCGTCGGGACCGGCCGCGCGGATCGCGCCGGCAGCGCACACCGCGCAGACCACCGCAACGCTCGCAACGACGACCCAGACCGCGGACGACCCCAACTTCTTCATCACGTCCTTCACCTGCCGTGCAAATCGCCTGCAGGGCGGCCCGGGTCAAATCACCTGTACGGCACAGTGGGTCGGGGGCATGCCCAATTTCGATCCGACGTTCAGGGCGGATCCTGGGGGAAGCAACCCGGTAACGAACTCGAATAATGCGACCCGGACCGCGACATTCACCTTCGGGTGCATTCGAAGCATGGAATACACCGTGACCGTATTCATCGAAGACGGTAGGGATGTAAGAACCCCATCCCAGACGCGTGCCTATATCCCGTGTGGCAACTTCTGACACCGCTGGAGTGACCGGCGAACTGGCTGACTGTGAGCGATGAATGCCTGTCGGCACACGCCGGATGAGGCAGCGACGCGCAGGATGTGGCAGTGACGCGCGCATGACTCCCGCGACGGTGAAAACGGTGATTCTCACACCATCGCCGGTCATCGCCGCGGGGGCATGTCCGCGATCGCGGGCCGAGGCTGGCGCGCTCACGCGTAGTGCAGGTCAGCGCCGATGTGGGCGGGTGACGACCGGCTGTGCCGCGGCACCGGTTGCCTCGCTCAGCACGACGGATGCGGCGGAAGCCGCAGCAGCAGGGATCAAACGCCGTCCAACAACTACCCCCTTTTGAGGCAATCGCGGGCCTTCCCGGCGATGTCAGACCTCGGCTGCGCCGCGACCGGGATAGACAACGGGTCATGAAGCTTTCTCGCTTGATCCCCGCAGCGGCTCTTGTCGCACCGATGCTGTTCGTGACCGCGTCCGCCGCCTCAGCGCAGGCGGCCCAGCCGGGCGTACCCGAGGGCTCGTACCTGGGCTGCGCCAGCGAAACCGCCAGCATGCCCCTGCCCACCGACACAGGCCTTCTCTCCGGCCTCCTCAATGCAGGAGATGCCTCCGGCAAACCCGAGATCGCGATCTTCCAGCAAGTGAGCAAGGTGAGCACCGACAACATCATCGGTATCCAGGACGCAGCCAATCAGTGCAAGGGCACACTGGTCGTCTGTGAGGAGCGCCAGTCTCACGATTCCGTGGTCGGTGTCGGCCTTCCATGTGTCAGGTATGACATCCTCAGCTGAGCGAAGTCGAAACTGTGGCGTCGGTGGCCCGGGCGACCGACGCCGCGGCCTCTTCCGAGTCCGAGCGCCGTGTTCCGCGCCAGGATCGTCGGCCTTGGCGGCTGCCAGGCGGGCAGACGCGTCGACGTCAACGTCCGGTAGCGACTCGGCGACCTCCCGGGTGATTGCCAACTTGTGCAGCCGCTCCTCGCCCGCGTCCAACCGCTTGCGAGCCGCCTCAAATTCCTCCAGCAGCACCGCCACATCAGTACGGGCCGCAGTTTCCTGATGCGCCAAACGCCCAAGCGTCGATGCCATAACCGCCCCCCGGCTCCAACCCCAGCACCTCGGCCCCCCGGCGCTCCCGCCAGGATCCCCCCCCCACACGGTAGGAGCCACAGCCACAAGATCACACGAGGTGCTGGACGCGTCGCGGGCGTCGGTTTGGCCTCACCGGGATAGAGATCGGCGATCCGCCGCATTGCCGGCCGACGTGACAGCGGTGGCGTGGTATTCGCCCTTGCGGACGTCCAGGCCGAGGAAGACGTCGATGTCGCTGATGTCGATCACGTCGTGGTTCCTTCGGTGCTGTTCACCCGGCCTCGTCACGGCACTGGTCGCCACATCCGCATTACGAAGAGACTCCCGGCCTGGGGAAAGGCCGGTGGTCATGCCCCTGACTTGTTGAATCGACCCCAGACGCCCGGTCTGCAGCCGTAGCGTCCAGGGTGCCGGTCGGCACGGGCTCGCATTGCCTCATGCCGCCCTGCGGGGCTGGCTCATGCCAAGGCTCATCAAGCAGGAGACTGATCGCGGCAGCCGCGTCCGTCACCGTTTCATCCGGCTGCGGTTGATGCGCAGACCACTCGCTGTCGCGGCCGATCCACGCCGTCCGTAGGCCGGCCGCACGCCCACCTGCAATGTCGTGCTCAGGGTTGTCGCCAACCATCCAGCCCCCGGCAGCCAGCGTCGTCCCACAACGCTGCGCGGCCAGCCGAAAGATCCCGACATCAGGCTTGCGGATGCCGACCTCCCCCGAGACGCAGCTGGCATCCACGCGCTCTTCCAGCCCTGCCCGCCGGATCTTCATCAGCTGGTTATCGGCCATCCCGTTACTGACGATCCCCACCCGCCAGCCGGCCTCCCGCAACTGCTCCAGGCCAACAAGCACGGCAGGATCACACCGCACCAACTCCGGCATCCGCGCCCGATAGGCGGCCCACAGCTCCACTGCTGACTCGACAAGCCCGAAATGATGGTGCACACGGTCGAAGAATTCGTCGCGCGGCCCCCGTCCACCATCGTCCGCGGCTGTCAGCCAGGCCACCGCATCCGAGCCAAGGCCCCGCTCAGCCGCGAACTCGGCGACCCAGGCTGCGAAGGCCTCCTGGCGATCAACGAGTGTGTTATCGAGATCGAAAAGCGCCAGCCGCTGCACAGCCACAACCCCCGCGAAGCACCAATACCGTCCTCCACCCGGTGTCCGGGTGGGGCCACATGCCGTTGTCAGATCATGGCACGGAGATCATAAAATGGGTCCAACCCGGCTTGTCCCTCGGGGCCCGCAAACGCTGAAGGAAGCCACTGGCGCGTAGGGTGCCGGGATGATCGCGATGCCAAAGGAGTTCGCGCAGAGCACCGTCGACCGCGAGGGGGAAGCTGGGGCGGCGTGGCTCGCCGAGCTGCCCGGGATCGTGGAGGAGCTGGTGGGGTGCTGGGAGTGCGTGCCGGATGGCGAGGTCATGCACGGGGGCGTCGGCGTCATCGTTCCGGTACGGCGGCGGGCCGAGGGCGCCGTGCTGAAGGTGTCGTTCCCGCATCCCGGCAACGTTCATGAGCCGGATGCGTTTGTTGCGTGGGGCGGGTGCGGGGCCGTGCTGTTGCGTGAGCGTGACGACGAGCGGTTCGCGATGCTGCTGGAGCGGGTTGAGCCGTCGACCCTGGCGGAGGTCGAGGACGGCGACGAGGTGGTGACGGTCGCCGGGCAGCTCAACCGCCGCCTGGCCATCCCCGCGCCGCCCGGTCTGCCCCGGCTGCGTGAGCAGGCCGATGCCTGGGAGGAGCAGCTGTGCCTGGATGCCGAACAGCTGCCGCATGCATTGCCGCGACACGTGCTGGATGCTGCCGTGGCGACCGTTCGGGAGCTGGGCCGGGCCCAGCCGGACACCCTCATCCACGGCGACCTGCATGCACGGAACATCCTGCGTGCCGGCCGCGAGCCGTGGCTGGCCGTCGACCCCAAGGGGTATGCAGGTGATCCGGCGTACGACGGCGGCACGTTGCTGAAGTCCCGCGCGCTGGCGCTTCTGGAGGCGGATGGCCTGCGCAAGGCTGTCGACCGAGTCTTGGACATCTTTGCCGAGGCGGCGGAACTCGACCGCGGGCGCGTCCAGCGGTGGGCCCAGTTCCATGCTGTCCAGGCTGCTTTCTGGGGTCGCCGTCACGGGTTTCGTATCGGCCGCAGTGGACCTCGGCTGGACTGGCTCACGGAGTTCGCCGACCGCCTGGCGGAGTTGCTCACCGAACGCTCGTAGTGCGTGATGGTGCCGGCCGGGCTCGGGGCGGCCACTGTTGACCATCGTGACTTTGTCTCAGCGAACGCCGCTCCAGCCGTCACGGAGCCGCGGCGGCCGCGATCGTCGCAGGCCGGCCCCGCCGTGATCACCCACAAAGAGTAGCGGCCGCGCACCGCGCCCACCCTGCTGCCGGGTACCGCACTCGAATCTGATCCCGGTTCGCCGTCGGTGGTGATGCCTGTCACCACCGGTGCACGGATGATGCTCCAGCGGCATCTGCTGTCCACGGCCGTAACCCGTGCCGAGGACCTGCTGGTTCTGTGCGTGTAATGCGGATTTGGTCTGCGGATCTGGTCCGGGGCCTGAGGGCATTGACACGCCGCGCCATGGGCCACGGCCGACCGGTGGATGGCACTCGGTGCCACTTCGGGCCCTGGTGAACGACACCGTGTGCACTGACCCGGAAACCATCACGGCATTCTGGTTCGAGTTCACACAGTTCCGCCGCCCCTGCTCGCCTTAGGAAGCAGACGCAGGAGCGGCGGATCGTCCCATCCAGCTCTCACCGGGAGGTACGCGTGACCAGTTAGCAATCCGCCCCCGCAGCCCACGAACAGCCCCCGCGTACGCCGACGCTGATCGTCGCCGCCCTGGCCACCGGCTACATCGCCGGCTACACCGCTGCCTTCGGCAGCGGCACCACCGCGAACGCGGCAATGCAGGCCGTAGTCGGCACCGCCGCCTGGCTGTGGTGGAACAGGAGGCACTGAATCAAGCCGCCCCGGCTCGTGCAGAGCCGGGGCGGTTCTGCAGACCGTCCACACCCGTCCCGTCCCCGCCTCCCCGCAGGCGCGGATGCGCGCGGTGGTGAAGGCGGGGAAGGGGTCCACCCACGCGGCCGCCGCCCGGCTGGGCTGCTCCCAGCGGCAGGTCGAGCGCTACCTCAAAGGCCAGGTCAAGCGCCCCACCCCGCGGCTGACGGCCGAGCTGGAACGCGAGGTCAAGCGCAGCCGGCAGGCCCGACTGCACCCTCAGCCGCGTCCCGTACCGCCACGACCGACTGCGCGTGGTCGGCTTCGCCTTCGCCGCCGCCCAGGAACTGACCGAGCACACCTCCGCCCCGCCCGTAGTTATCCAGGTCGTCTCGGGCCGCCTCGACCTCAGCCTGGGCGAGGAGAAGACCGAGGCCACGCCAGGAAGCTGGATCCATCTGCCCCCCCCCAACTCACAGCTGCCGCACACCGTGGGCGCCACCGAACCCAGCATCATGCTGCTGACCGTGCTGCCCGCCCCGCAGTCGCCCGGCGCGGGGGTGTCCTCAGCAGCATGACCGGCACCCCGCCGGGACTGCGCGCGATCAGCGCACCAGTGCCGCCGACACTTCGGGGGGCAGCACATCGCACAGGTCGGTGACCTGAACATGGCCGGCGTGCCGCTCGGTGAACTCCGCGACGGAGACTTCCAGGGAGCCGAAGGACTCCCCGAACACGCGGCGCGCATGCGGGGTGCGGTCCAGCGCCCAGGCCGCCGTCGACCTAGAGGTGCGCAGGAACCGGCCGGGCTCGGGCCCGACGACAAACAGCTCGGCGCGCCTGCCCGTGCGGTCGGCGGCGAGCATGACCAGGTCCTTGAACGTCTGCCGCTTGCGCATGGCGTCCGCACCGCGCCACCGTGCGAGTTTGAACTCCGCCACGCGCCGGTCAGTCTCCAGGTCGAACGGCCGGCTCGGGTCGTTGCCGGCGGCCAGCGAAGGACGTACGGCGATCTCCTCCCCGTCTTGCAAGAGATGAGGCAGCGCCAGCACGATCCCGGCCGCGTGGATGAGGTCGTTCAGCCGGCCGAGGCTCCCGCGCACAGTCAAAGCCGCCACCATCAGGTCGGGACTGACACCCCGGGCCGCGGCCATGGCACCGGCCTCACTCGCGGACCTTCCCACCAGGCTCCGCTCCATAGAGGCGATGGCACAAGTCAACGGCTCGGCTCCCAAGAAGGCTGCCAACACAGATACGGCATTGCCCAGTTGATCAGAGTCCATGCGATCGGTCACATCGTCCGTCATGAACGGCATTGTGCCCGGCGAACACTTCGGCAGCCCGGGGCCGGTCCGACGTTCGTGACAGGACCGATCGGTCCTCAAATAGGACGACCCCGTGCAGGGTGTGGCTGCTGTGGCGCTGGCGTCGCAACCCACTCAAGCGACGCTCCGATGTCGCCGAAGCCTGGATCGGCGTGGCCGCCGCGGCGCAGGTACCCCCACTATCAACGAGGCTTTCACCGGCAGGTGATCGCTCGGCGGCGTTGCACAAGGCGTCGGACTTGGCGGACATGAGTGCGTCGGCGAATGTCTTGACCATCGCGCGCAATAGATCGGGCTCTCGGATCAGGTCGAACCCGTGGACGCGGACGCCCCGACGCAGTCGCGCATCGTTTCCGACAGCTTTGAAGATCTTACCCGCCTGTGAGGTGATCGTTCCCCGGATGGCGGCTGCTGGGCTACGTTGCGTCGTGAGTTGTCGGCTGCGGGGAGGGCGGGACGTGGCGAACGGGCTGAGGTGGATAGCGACGACATACGACTTGGGTTACACCTTCACGCTGTGCGAGGGCATCGAACCGCGGGAATTGCTGGTGCGGATGGGCGCGGAGACGCAGCACATTCACGAGTTGTCCAATGAAGCGGTAGCGGAGCTCCAGATGCGGACGGAGGAGGACCATCTGAGCGACCTGGAGTTTCTCGATTGGGAGGACGAGGCCCTGGTGACGCGGTTGACGGAGGCGGGCTTCTTGTCGCAGCCGGAGGTGATCGTGCGTGCGGGTGCCATTCCCGGTTGGGCCTACGCCATCGAGAACATGTCCAGCCGTGCCCCTGGTCACCTGGCAGCGTTGTCGCGGGGCACTCGTGCGTACACCGTCTTCCGCAGCGTGAATGGGGAGCATCAGGTCGGTTGTGCCCGCGACGGCCAGGTACTTGCTTACTACGAGCCGAGGATGCCGCATTTGGGCGGCACCGGTGTCGAGCAGGAGGTGCCGGGTTTCGATTACTCCGGCGAGGAGCTTCCCGACTCCGCTTTCCTCCGCTTCCTTGAGCGCGAGCACGGCATCTATGTCTCCTGGCAGGACTTCCAGGACCCGCTTCCTACTGCCGCCTTCGCGCAGGCTTACCACTGATCTTCGCCTGGCCTGTCCGACGGTGATAAGCCGTAAGCGATGCGATCGGCCTCATCAAGCTGCAGCAAGTGGGCGGGAGTTGTTCATTGCCGCCTTTGGCGGCCACCTCGTGTGATCTTGTGGCTGTGACTCCTACCGTGTGTGAGGACCCTGGCGGGAGCGTCAGGGGCCGGAGACGCTGGAGTCGCTGCCGGAGGAGGCCACCGACGCTGACGCCCCTGATCTTCGCGACGCTGACGATGAGGCGGTCGATGCGGCCGAGGAACCTGCCGGCCCTGGATTGGCTGCCGGACCTCAGCTCACGCCCGTTGGGCCCACCGACTGGAACGAGGGCCGGCGGCGGCCGTTCAGGCCACCTGGGTGCCCACCGGTCGGCATGCGGTGGAACAAGCCATGTCCAGCTTGGCGGAGCGCGTGTGAGACAGGAGCGGGGACGGTTCGCCCACCAGGTACTCGGCGGGGCGGCGATCCCCACGGGGCCTTCGAGGGCGTGATCCGGGTGCCGGTCGAGGACGGTCCGACGGCCTGAGGTGCGCCCCCGCCCCGGGCCGTGCTGCGTGATCTGTCGCGTCGGATGGCCGAGAGGTTGCTTGCGCAGCCGCAGGGGTTGATCTTGCCCTTGTGCCGCCGGGGCCGGAGGGCTGTACTGGTAGCTGACGGCCCCGGCGTAGCCGCTGAGCGCAGACCGGGGCGCCTGTGATCGCCAGCTTCCGGCCCATTCGCCTGCCTGTCCCACAGCACCTCGGCGCCGCCGAAACGCCGAGACGAACCCGTCGCTTCAGCTCGCCGACCCCAGCCGTACCTACCTGACTGCCACTTCGAGGCGGACGCCTGTGCGCTGGGTGTCCCGCCTCTGCGCGGCCACATCACGGATGCCCACGCCACGGACGGAGGGGACGGCATGGCCCACGACCCGCTGCTGCAACCTGAATGCTGGCTGCTCTTCGCTCTCGCATGGCCGGAGGCCACCCGCGGCGCTACCGGCGCGTGGGCCGCCGCCCTCGTCCCGGCGATGGTCCCGCGCCGGATCGTCAGCCGCGGTGCCGGCGTCGCCCTGGACCTGGCCCAAGCCGCCGCCCGCGCCCCGGGGTCAAGCCGGGCCGTGTTCCTCTCCGACATCACGCTCTGGCTCAACAGCGAAGGCAAGACCTGGAGCGACCTGGGAATCGACCACCACGCCGTCACGGACGAACTCGCTCGGGCCCGTGTGCCGTTGCTGCGCCTCACCCTGACCCGCACCACCTACGCGATCATGTGCGATGCCGGTCGCGGCAGGCGGCGCCTGCGCCACGCCGGCAGCCGCGCCAGGCGCGTCATTGCGAACGACGTCACCGCGGACAACGTCACCGCGCGACAGCGCCAGCAGGCGCACACCCACCTCGCCCGCCTCCTGGCCGCTTACTGGCCCACCTACATCCAAGACGTGATCGACCGCGGCATGCTGCGGGCAGCGTAGGCCGCGCTCACGGAACCTGGTTGCTGCTCACGGAAGCTGACCAGAACTGAGCAGCACGCGCTATTGCTGATAAACCGCACCCTCCGGCGAGGACCCTGCCGTGTGCTCGTCCTTCGTCCCGCAACTGCCTCTGACAAACGAGGTCCAGACCCACACCACCCAGCACCACGGCCGGCCGGCCCGCTGAATGAGCTGTGCGCGCCGCAGGCGAATCCGTACGCGCGGCATGGCGTCGTGATGCGGCAGCCGAGCGCTTCCACCCGATCAGCCCCACCACGTAGCCGCCCTTCGCGGCCGCGTCACCTGCCAGACACGAGGTCGTACACGGTCACCGGCACACCGCGGTAGGCGAGGTTGGCGCGGATCAGCGGTTCGATCCGATCCCAGGCGCCGCCGGGCAGGGCGGCGCCGATGCGCGGCATGTGGACCGACGCCCTGAGCAGCAGCGCCTGGTCGTGTAACGCGGCGAGCGCGATATCGATCGCCTCGTACCGCACCGGCGGCGTGCCGTCCGCGGCGGGACGGATGCCGTGCTGGCCGATCATGTTCGCCACCCACAGGGTTTCGGCGACCGGCATCAGCTGGACCGCGCCGAGCGGCCACCGGGCCGCGCGCGGCGCCCCGTTCCAGGCGCGGTACGCGGCCTCGGGCGTCGGCCAACGCTGGGAAATCGCCAGGACGAAACCTTTGCCCCAGCGCCCGATGTCGTTGCAGACATGCGCCATGACCGGCACGGCGATGCTCAAGCGCCAGATGTTCGGCCGCGCGGGTTTCGAATTTCTCCGCAAGCGAGTCCTGCTCTACGAATATCGATCGGATCGGGAGTCTTCCTCAACGAGGCCGAACCATTCAGGGAAGCCCTCCAGGAATTCGCGACGCGAAGGGTCCGCCTCTTCCTCGGCCATCGAACCGAGCAGATCGCTGAACTCGATTCGCTGATCACTCGACAGCTGTGTCACCAGGTGGGCAACGCCCTCCAAGACCTTGACCGCGTCATCCGGGTCCATCTGGTCGTCCTCGCAGCCCTCAACGAACCAGAGAACATCGACCAAAGCCTGTGCTAGAGCACGGGTCAGCGACGAGTACACAGACATTGGAAAGATCTCCCACCAGGCGGCTGATAGAGCGAGGCCATCTCAGCACAGGCCACTGACATCACCGTCGGTGAGCCGACCACACGAAGTGGCGCTGTCGCTGGCCGACCTGTGCGAGCGACCTCGCCGGTGGCATGCGTCGGGATCGGGCCGGCACGGTCACGGCCCTGGCCACCCATCACACCTCTGGAGTGGTCGAAGGGCACGTCACCGAGTGGACCTCCACCGAGGTGCCCTCCGGTTTGATCAGTACAGTAGCCCGTTGTCCTTGGCGTAGAGCGCCGCCTGGGTGCGGTCGCGCAGGCCGAGGCGGGTGAGGATGCGGGAGATGTGGTTCTTGACGGTGCCCTCGCTGAGGTAGAGCCGGGCGGCGATCTCCTTGTTCGAGGCGCCGGCGGCGATCTGCCGCAGCACCTCCGTCTCGCGCGGCGTCAGCGGGCCGGGGGAGGGCGGTCCGGCGACGACACGGGCGGCGACGGACGCGTCGAGCGGCGCGACGCCCGCGTGCGCCAGGTGTACGGCGCGTGCCAGGTCGGCGGCGGGGAGGTTCTTCAGCAGGTAGCCGGCGGCCCCGGCGCGCAGGGCGCGGGTGACGTACTCGTCGTCGTCGAACGTCGTCAGCATGAGGATCTTCACGCCGGGGAGCCGGCGGCACAGCGTCTTGGTGGCGGCGACGCCGTCCATCTCCGGCATTCGCACGTCCATAAGGATCACGTCGGGCCGGGCGTCCGGGACCGTCGCGACGGCTTCGGCGCCGTCGCGCGCGGTGCCTGCCACCTCGATACCGTCCTGGAGACCGAGTAGGGCGGCGATGCCCTCGCGCACCAGGTCTTGGTCATCGACCACGAACACACTCACCACGGAACGGCCACCTCCAGGGTGGTGCCCGAGGCGGAGGTGGCGATGTCGACCGTCCCGCCGACGGCCCGGACCCGCTCCCGCAGTCCGCGCAGCCCGAAGCCCTCAGGGGCGCCGTCGAAGCCCCGGCCGTCGTCGGCGACCCGCAGCCGGGCGCCCTGCTCGTCGTACGAGAGGTGCACCGCTATCCGCGCGGCGCGAGCGTGGCGGCAGGCGTTGGCCAGGGCCTCCTGGGCGGCCCGGTAGAGGACCAGCGGCGGGCGCCGGGCCGTCCCGGTGACCGTCAGAGTGACCCGGCGGTCGTCCCCGTCCAGCCGGGACACCAGCTCCTCCAGCGCCGCGCCGAGCTCTTCCTCGCCGCCGTCGTCGAGGGCCCGTACCGACGAGCGGACCTCGCGCAGCGCCTGGCCGGCGGACCAGCGCGCGTTGGCCACCGCTTTGGCCGACCGCGCCGGGTCGAGGGCGCCGAACGCCTCGGCCGTCTCCAACTGGATGCCGATCGCCGTCAGATGATGCCCCAGACTGTCGTGGATGTCCCGGGCCAGCCGGTTGCGTTCCCGCGCCGCGGACAGCTCCGCCACCCGCTCCCGCGCCTGCCGCTCCCGGACCGCGACGGCCGCCATGGTGGTCGCGAGGACGATGCCGAGGGCGAACATGAGCAGGTCCGAGATGTACGCGGAGCGCGTCCACCACGAGTCGACACTCACGGTGAAGACGGCGGCGACGGCGCCCACGCAACCGGCGCCGAGCCAGACGGCGGTCCTGCGGCCGAAAGCGAAGTAGCCGAGGAACGGCACCAGCACGAACAGCACCCGCGACAGCCCCGAGGTGTCCAGCGCGGCGACCGCCCCGTACGCCGCCGCCCGGGCCGCCAGCGCGGCGACCTCGGCGCGCGTCCCGGCCGCGCTCGTGCGCCGCTCCCACAGGATGAGGGCGGCGAGTACGGCGGCGAAGGCGGCGCTGCGCCAGCTGAGACCCGGGTCGATGGCGGCGTGGTACAGGCCGCCCGCGAGGACTGCGCCGTACAGGACGGGCGGCACCCAGGGGACAGGGTGCGACATAGCGCCTCCTTCGGGGATGCCGGGGCAGCTTATGCCGCGGCGGAGCCCGGGCGGCAGTGCCGGAAGGCCCATGACCTCCGGGTGCCGGGGCGGGGGACGGATCGCACTTCTGGGCGGCGGGGCGCCGTTCCTACGGTCGCAGGGCGCATCCGGCCCCCAGCGGCCGAAGAGGCCGAGAGGCCGAAGAAGCCCAAACCGTCCGAGAAGGAGCCGCCGTGATCCGAACCAGACTGATCGCCCCCGCCCTGTTGTCCGCGTTGCCCGCTCTGGTCGTCCCCGCCGCACCCGCCACCGCGCACGCCGACGGCTGTTCCGGTGTCCGCGTTCCCGGTGCCGAACGCGCGGTGACCTCATGCCTGGACGACCTGACGACCGCCGGGACGGTACCCGGCGGGCACACCGACCCGGCGGACTGGGCGGGCTTGGTCGCCCCCGGCACCGCCACCCCGTCCGGGGTGCCCGGTGTGCAGGTGGACGGCTACTTCCCCGACACGTCCACCACCAACACCAACCACGGCTGGCAGCACGACGCCCAGTTCGTGCTGCGCCTGCCCCACGACTGGAACGGCGGCCTCGTCGTCGCCGGACCGCCCGGGACCCGCGAGCAGTACGCCAATGACCCGATCATCTCCGACCAGGTGCTGGCCAAGGGGTACGCCTACGCCGCCACCGACAAGGGCAGCACGGGAGCCGCTCCCGCCGCCGACGGCGAGCGGCCCGGCGCCCAGATCGCCGAATGGCACCAGCGCCTCACCCAGCTCACCCGCGCCGCCAGGACCGCCCTCACCGGCCACTACGGGCACGCCCCCGCCCGCACCTACGCCGCAGGACTGTCGGCCGGCGGCTACCTGGTGCGATGGCAGCTGGAGCACCATCCGAAGCTGTACACCGGCGGTGTCGACTGGAACGCGCTGGTCTTCACCCCGGACACCAGCCTGCTCACCACGCTGCCACCCGCCGTACGCGCCTATCCGGCGTACGCCCGCGGCGACTCGGCCGCCCACACGGAGCTGCTGGCCGCCGGCTATCCAGCGGGGTCCGAGCCCGCCTGGGCCTTCAGCTTCCAGAACCAGTGGACGCCTCTGCTGCACCAAGTCCGCACCGAACTCGACCCGGCCTACACCGGCGAGGACTCCGCGTACGACCTGGCGACCCGCCCCCGCAGCGTGCACCGCGCCGTCGCCCGCATCTCCCTGACCGGCCGGCTGACCCGGCCGCTGATCAGCGTGCAGGGCAGCCTCGACGCCCTCACCCCGCCGTCCCGCTACGCCGCGGCGTACCGGGAGCTCGTCGGCAAGGCGGGCCGCACCCGGCTGCACCGGGCCGTCGCGGTGCCGGGCGGAGCGCACACGGACGGGCTGACCCCGCTCTCCCCGGCCTTCCGGCCGATGCTCCCCGCCTTCACGGCGGCGTTCACGGAGCTCGAGGACTGGACCCGGCGCGGCGCCGCACACCTCGCAGGCCCGCTCGGGGCGCCACCCACCTGAAGATTCGCGCGCGACGGGCAGGTCGCCAACCGATTCGAGTCGGAGGCATCGCCGCGTCCGCGGGGAGCACCCGTACAGGGATCGTGATGTAGGCGGTCTGGTGTCATTCGTGAACGGCCACGCACAGGAAGATCCCGTCCAGTCGGAGAACTGGGCGGGATCTTTGCGTTGTTGGGGTCAGCAGTCGCCGACGGCCACCGTCTGCGGGGTGAGGAAGGCCTCGAGGCCCAGGTGGGAGCCCTCGACGCCGATTCCGCTGTGCTTCAGGCCGGCGAACGGCACCTGCGGGGTGTTCGGGCTTCCGGTGTTCACGCCGACGATGCCGACGTCCAGGGTCCGGGCCACATCGGCGGCTCGCCGGGGAGGGCCGATCACGTATCCGCCCAGGCCGTACGGGCTGGATGTCACGGCTTCGAGGACGTCGTCGAGCGCGTCGTACTCGAGTACGGAAACGGCGGGACCGAAGATCTCCTCGCGGACCAAGGTGCTGTCCTGCCCCGGCCGCACGCTCACTGCGGGCCTGGCGAAGTGGCCGGACTGCGGTGCCGGCGTGCCGGCGCGCCACACGTCGCCGCCGGAGGAGTCCACCAGGTCATCGACCCGTGCCGGGTCGGAGGGCAGCGCCAGGGGGCCGAGTGTCGTCGTCTCGTCGGCGGGGTCGCCGAGCACGAGCCGGTCCGATGCGCGGCAGAAGCGGTCGGCGAGCTCGTCGGCCATCGAGCGAGGTGCCCATACCTGGTTGGCGGCGATGCACGACTGGCCGTTGTTGCGGTACTTGGCGACCATCAGGGTGTCCACCGCCAGGTCGAGGTCGGCGTCGTCCAGTACGACGAAGGGAGCGTTGCCGCCGAGCTCGAACACCGCCCGGGTGAAGCGGGGGACGACGGCCGCGGCGAGCAGGCGGCCCACGCGGGTGGAGCCGGTGAAGGTCAGACCGCGGACCCTGCGGTCGGACAGCCACACATCGGATATCGCCGCGGGCTCGCCCACCACCGTCGAGATGACGCCGCTCGGCAGGTGCCGTTCGACGACCTCTGCCAGGTACAGGGCCGAGGCGGGGGCCACCTCGGAGGGCTTGAACAGCACCGAGCACCCCGCCGCCAGGGCTGGTGCGATCTTGCGGGCCGGGATCGAGGCCGGAAAGTTCCACGGGGTGAGTACGGCGACCACCCCCAGCGCCCGCTCTCCCACCTCGTGGCGCAGGCCGGGTACATGGCTCCAGACCCGCCCGGAACGGCCGCCGGCAACGTCGGTGAACCACTCGAAGAAGGCCGCCGACAAGCCGACTTCGGCGCGTGCCTCCGCGATCCGCTTCCCCGTCTCGCGGGTGATCAGGCCGGCCAGTTCCTCGGTGAGCTTGTCCTCGCGGAGATCGGCGGCGATCGCGCGCAGTGCCGCTGCCCGCCGGCCCGGCGTCAGGCCGGCCCAGTCCGGCAGCGCCTCGGCGGCGCTGTCCAGGGCCCGGCGGGCCTCCGGCTCGCCGCCGTACACCACGGTTGCCCATGGAGAAGCCGTCGCCGGATCGACCAGTTCGTGCAGGGCCGGGTCCTCGGGCGAGGGTGTCCCGCGGTCGATGCGGACGCCGCTGATGGGCCGGGATGCATGCATTACGGAATCTCCAGGGTCTCGTCATGGCAGGTCAGCCGCTCCAGCGCCGCGGCGTCGAACCGGACTCCGAGGCCGGGCAGATCGGGCAGGCCGAGCCGGCCTTTGTCGGGGGTCGGCGGGGCGAGCAGCAGCGGGTCGCGCAGGGGGTTGTCCCGTACGTCGTACTCGACAGCGCTCACCGCGCCGGAGGCCGCGGCCACCTGCAGCGTCGCCGCGAAGGCGGCGGCGCCGCCGTAGAGGTGGGGCATGACGGCGGTGTCGTGCTTGGCCGCCAGGTCGCAGACCGCGAGCACTTCGGTGATCCCGCCGGCCTTGGCGACGTCGGGTTGCAGGACGGTGATCGCGGGTGAGGCCGCGTAGGCCGCGAACTTCCCGCGGCTGTAGAGGTTTTCGCCGGTCGCGATCACCAGATCGGTGCGGCGGTGCAGCTCCTCCAGGTCGTCCAGCTCGTCACCCTTGAGGGGCTCCTCAATCCACCCGACCCCGGTGTCGCGCAGCACCGGCGCCATCGCCACCGCCTCGTCGAGATGCCAGCCCTGGTTCGCGTCGGCGTAGAGGAGTACGTCCGCGCCGAGCGCCTCCCGCGCTGCCAGCAGATTGCGGGTGTCGGCCTCCCGTCCGAAGCCCAGCTTGACCTTGACCGCGGCATGTCCCGCGCGGCGGCAGTCCGCCGCCTGTTCCGCTACGGACCGCGGCCCCAGGCTGCTCGCGTAGACGGGGATGTGGTCCCGAATCCGGTGCGCGGCCACGCGCGCGATCGCGGCGTCGGCCCGCTGCGCTGCGAGGTCCCACAGAGCCACGTCCACGGCGCTGACGGCCTGGCGGATCGGGCCGGGCGCGCCCCACTGCCGCCCCAGCGGGTCGAGCTGCTCGCACAGGTCGGCGTGGATCGCCGGCACGTCGTCCACCCGGCGTCCGGCCAGCAGCGGCAGCACTCCCTCCCGCAAGGTGGCCGTGCGCTCGGTCGCGGCCCAGGAGGGATAGTTGACCCAGCTCTCACCGTGGCCGGTCCTGCCGTCCTCGTCGGTGAGCGAGACGAGGACCATCGCACGGTGCCGCAGCGGTGCGAACGACATCGCGATGCCGTCATGGACCGGCGCGCGCAGGGCCCGTATCCGGGCGCGGGCTATATGGGTCAACGCGCCTCCCCTGCCTGCTCGGCCAGGGTGGACCGCAGGCCGGCGATGTGGGCTCGCGCGGCCTGCTCCGCGGCGGCCGGGTCGCCCGCCGCCATCGCCGTGAAGATTGCGCGGTGGTCGGCGACCGCCAGCTTCGGGCCGCGAGTGACCTGGGTGGTCCGCATCGCCAGCCGCACCTGGGTCTGCACCTCGTCGAGCATGCGGACCACTTCCGGGTTGTCGGCGGCCTCCCGGATCAGCCGGTGGAAGGTCATGTCGGCCTCGGAGGCGGCGGTCAAGTCGACCGCAGCGACCGCGCGTTCGTGCTCCCCGAGTATGTCCTCGAGGGACCGGATCAGCCGGCGTCCGGCGTTCTCGACCGCGAGGCGCGTCGCGAGGCCCTCCAGGACCTCGCGCACCTCGTAGATGGCGATCAGGCTCTTGAGGCTGACATCGGCCACCACGGCGCCCCGGCGTGGCTCTTCGCGGGCCAGCCGCTCGTGCACCAGGCGCACGATTGCCTCCCGGACCGGACTGCGGCTCACCCCGAGGCTCGCGGCCAGGGCCGGAACGCTCAGTCGGGCGCCCGCCGGGAGGTCGCCGGCGAAGATCTGGTCGCGCAACTCCTGGTGGACGCGATCGGTGACGCGGGGATCACTCGCGACGGTCATGACTCACCCCTGGCTTCTCCATCCGTGACTGGCTCCTCCGAGCGTACATGCTGTTCTGAAAAGTTACATGTAAATTGCTCTTGCTGCGTGCTGATCGATGCTGTTACATGTCATCAATCTCAACGTGGAGGGAACGAGATGCGCAGCGCCTCATGGTTCGGGCTCGACGGAAAGCTGGGGTTCGTCCACCGGTCGAAGCTGTACAACCGGGGCGGATCGCCGGACATGTTCGACGGTCGCCCGGTGATCGGGATCGCGAACAGCGCGTCGGACCTCGCGCCGTGCAACGCCCACCTCAGGCAGGTGGCCGAGGCGGTCAAGCGCGGTGTGCTGATGGCCGGCGGCGTCCCGATGGAGTTCCCGACGACCTCCATCGGGGAGACGCTGATGCGTCCGTCCGCGATGCTGTTCCGCAACCTCATGGCGATGGACGTCGAGGAGAGCCTCCGCGCGAATCCGCTCGACGGCGTGGTCCTGCTGGGCGGCTGCGACAAGACCGTCCCGGCGCAGGTGATGGGCGCGCTCAGCGTCGACCTGCCCACGGTGATGGTCACCGGAGGTCCCGCGCTCAACGGCCGCTTCCGCGGCGAGGCGATCGGGTCCGGCACCCACGTCTGGAAGTTCAGCGAGGAGGTCAGGGCGGGGCGGATGTCCGCGTGCGAGTTCCGGTCGGCCGAGGCGTGCCTGTCCCGGAGCGCCGGCCACTGCACCACCATGGGGACGGCGTCGACCATGGCCTGTGTCACCGAGGCGCTCGGTCTCTCGCTGCCCGGGAGCGCGACGATTCCGGCCGTGGACGCCGGCCGGGCCCGTTTCGCCGAGCAGGCGGGGCAGCGGATCGTCGCCATGGCCGAGGAAGGGCTGGCCCCCTCCAGCTTCCTGGACCGGCGGTCGTTCGAGAACGCGGTGCGCGTCAACGCCGCGATCGGCGGCTCGACCAACGCGGTCGTGCACCTGCTGGCCATGGCCGGTCGCGCCGAGGTCGACCTGGCCCTCGACGACTTCGACCGGCTGGCGGCCGATGTCCCGCTGCTGGTCGATCTTCTGCCCTCCGGCCGGTTCCTGATGGAGGAGTTCCACGACGCCGGCGGCCTCCCGACCGTCATCCGCGAGCTCGGCGACCTCGTGGACGGCGGCGCCATGACCGTCAACGGCAGGACGCTCGCCGAGAATTGCGCGGACGCGCAGAACTGGCGGCCCGAGGTCGTACGGAGCCGCAAGGACCCGGTCGCGCCGCCTGGCTCGCACACCGCGGTGCTGCGCGGAAACCTCGCCCCCGACGGTGCCGTGCTCAAGCTCTCCGCCGCGTCACCCGAACTCACCCGGCACACCGGCCCCGCGCTCGTCTTCGACACGATCGAGGACTACGACGCGCAGAAGGACTCGCCGGATCTGCCGGTGACCCCCGACACCGTCCTGGTGGTCCGTAACGCAGGCCCGGTCGGCTATCCGGGCATGCCGGAGATCGGCAACCTCGCCATTCCGAAGAAGATGCTGGACCAGGGCGTACGGGACATGGTCCGGATCACCGACGGCCGGATGAGCGGCACTTCGTACGGGACCGTGGTCCTGCACGTGGCGCCCGAGGCCGCCGCCGGCGGGCCGCTCGCCCTGCTCCGTAGCGGCGACCACGTCACCCTTGACGTCCCCGCCCGGCGGCTGGAGATGGACGTACCGGACGCGGAGCTCTCCGCCCGCGCCTCCGGGAGCGCCGTCGCCGGTGGTCTCCGGAAGGGGCCGACGCGGGGGGCGGGCTGGGCGGGGCTCTACCGGAGCCAGGTCAACCAGGCCGACACGGGCGCCGATCTGGACTTCCTGACCGGCCGCCGCGGGCATGCCGTCCCGCGCCGGCCCTTCTGATCCGACCACTTTGAAACGTCCGAAAAGGAAGGGCCGCACCATGAGTGATCTCCTGAGTGACCTGGAGCGCCACCGCATCCTGACGATCTTCCGCGGTCAGCCTGCCGATCAGTGCGTGGACCTGGCCGAGGCGCTCTACGAGGCCGGCATCCGGCTGTTCGAGGTGACGCTGAACAGTGCAGAGCCGCTCGCGGGGATCGCCGCCATCCGCGACCGGCTCGGCGCCGATGCCCGCGTCGGCGCCGGCACCGTGCTCACCACCGGGGAGGTGGAGCAGGTCGCCGACGCCGGTGCCCAGTTCGTCGTCTCCCCGGACATCGACGCCGGCGTGGTCGAACGGACCAAGGAGCTCGGCATGGGATCCGTGCCCGGCGCCCTCTCGCCGACCGAGGTGCTCCGCGCGGTACGTGCCGGTGCCGACGCCGTCAAGGTCTTCCCCATCAGCTCGGTCGGCGCCGGCCACATCCGGCAGCTGCGCGGCCCGCTGCCGGACGTGCCGTACGTGGCCACCGGCGGCGTCGATGCGGGCCTGGCAGAAGCGTGCATCGAGGCCGGATGCGTGGGCGTGGGGAGCAGCGTCCAGCTGTTCGGCGATCCCGCCGACATCGAGTCGGTGGTCCGGGGCGCCAAGCGGTTCACGGACGCCATCGCGCGGGCGGGCAGCGCGCGCAGCTGACCCGCCAACGGCCTGCCGGCGCCAGTCAAAGGAGCTCATCTTGAGTGCCACCGAAGTCCGTACCCCCGTCCGCGATGCCTACGAGCTGCGCGCCGAGGACGTCCGCACCCCTCCCAGGACTCTCCGGGAGCGGATGCGCTACCTCGGCCCCGGCTTCGTACTCACCGCGTCCGTCGTCGGATCCGGCGAGCTCATCGTCACCACTTCGCTCGGCGCGAAAGCCGGGTTCGCGCTGCTCTGGCTCGTGATTCTCGGCGCCGCGGTCAAGGTCTGGGTGCAGGTTGAACTGGCCCGCTGGACCATCCTCAACGGGCAGACCGCGCTCGCCGGATACGGCAAGGTCCGGCCCCGGATAGGCCGCATGGGGTGGATCAACTGGTTGTGGATCGGCCTGGACCTCGCCAAGAACTTCCAGCGCGGCGGCGTCATCGGCGGCACGGCCGCCGCCTGCTCCATCGCCTGGCCGATCACCGGCGGGGAGCTGAGCCGCACCTCGCTGGTCATCTGGACCGTCGTCGTCACGGCGGTGAGCGTGCTGCTGATGAGCAGCGCCCGGTACAGCGTCGTCGAGCGGATCACCACGTTCTCCGTGGCGCTGTTCACGAGCAGCACCATCGCCCTCGCGCTGTCGCTGCCCTTCACCCCGTACTCGTACTCGGCGGGCGACCTCGGCTCGGGGCTGAGCTTCGCGATCCCGGCGGGGGCCGTCGGACTCGCGCTGGCGATGTTCGGCTCGACCGGGGTCGGTGCCGACGACATGACCAACTACACGTACTGGTGCCTGGAGAAGGGGTACGCCCGCTGGACCGGGCCCGACGACGGCACCGAGGAGCGGGCCGCGCGCGCTGCGGGCTGGCTGAAGGTCATGCAGCTCGACGTGCTGGTCTCCTGGGTGGTCTGCACGCTGACCACCCTCTCCTTCTACATCGTCGGCGCCTCGGTCCTGGCGCCGCAGAAGGCCGTCCCCGAAGGGAACGACGTCATCACCACGGTGTCGCGTATCTACACCGACACCCTCGGCCCCTGGGCCGAGGTCCTCTTCCTGGTCGGCGCCGTCACGGTGCTGTTCTCCACGCACGTGGCGGCCGTGGCCGCGGTGCCCCGGCTGTGGACCAACACGCTCGGGCTGATGGGCGTGATCGACTGGGACGACATGGCGGTACGCACCAAGTGGCTGCGGATCTTCACCTTCGTGCTGCCGGTCATCTGGGCGCTCATGTATCTGTTCGTCCAGTCCCCGCTGCTCCTGCTGCAGATCGGGGCCATCGGCAACGCCATCTTCCTACTGGCGGTGCTCGTCGCGGTCTGGCACTTGCGCACCACGGAGGTGGACCGGCGCTTCCGCGCCGGCACCTGGGTCACGGCCGTCCTCGCGGTGAGCACCGTCGCGATCACCGGACTGGCCGTCTACTCCCTGCTCGAGGTCTTCGGCATCTCCGTCGGCGGCTAGGGGCTCCGTGCTTGCTCAGCAGGGTGCGGTCCCAGTCCGTCAGGTAGCCGGACCAGGTGGGTGAGAGGCCGGTGAGCAGGGATTCCGGTTGCTTCTCGGGCCTATGCCAAACGCCGGGTCAAGTGGTCGGTGAGCGGCGTGTTCGACCTCGGAGTGATCGTCCGGAGTACGACGGAAGGGTCCTCACAGGTGTGACCTGCGCAGACCCTTCGAAATGTCGGGACGGCGGGATTTGAACCCATGACCCCTTGACCCCTTGACCCCCAGATTCAAGTCACTGAGCGGCGTGCTCCGAAGCATTCCTCCAGGTCGGGAACCAGCGTACTCAGCCGCGTAAAGGAGTCGTCTCCCGCATGAGCCAGCAATACGCGTTGGAACCGCAACTGGATTCCACGCTGAACGGTTCGTCGGACCATCGGTCGGGATGGCACGTCCCGAAACTGCTGCCAAGAGGGCGTCGATTAGACACCGCGATCAGAATGGAAGGCGCGTGGTTCACTGTCCCTCCCGTCCCTCTTGCACGCTGATGTTGGCCGTAAGCCTTCGACCGCCAGATTCAGGAACGACAGAACCGGGAGGCTAGCTTCCAGACTCTCCGCTGCCGTCGGCTTGCCACAGGTCGCTTGCTTCGTACTGTTCCCGTAGCAAGGGAATCACCGGGTTGGGAATGCGGAACCCCTTGGCCCAGGATGGGTCCGTGTCGTGGCCGTAGACGGTAGTGAGCAGGAACGGCTCCCTGCCCGTCAACTGTCCGGTCAACTGCAGATCCCTGGACAGGGTGCCGATCGGCTGGGTGAAGCCGCGGAGTTTACGCGTCTCGTCGTAGCCGGCGAGTTCGTACACCGTCTCCCGGGCCACAAATCCACCGTTCGCTGCAGCTGCAACGATCGCTTTGACTCGGGAGGGGTAGCGCACCATCAGCTCGTCCATGAACGTTGCCAGCGACTCCGCTGTCCAAGTTCCTTCCTTGGGTTGGTCGTCGGTTGGTGTCTCGCCCAATTGCTCCAGGTCGCGGACGGAACCCTCGTCCACGTTCAGTTCGAGTAGTTCCTTGGCCCAGCGGAGCAGTTCACCTGGAGTGAGCATGTATAGCCCCACCCCGGCCCGCTCCCGCAGCTCCAGGATGAGTTCGGCACGGGGGCGGGGTGGGATGTCGTACCCGCGGCTGGTCCACCAGTCCTTCTTCACATCCCCAGTCACCAGCAGGACGTCGCACGCGCGATGCCCAGCCTCCTCTAACAGCTGTACCCAGAGGAGGTAATCACCGGCGGCTAGCTCGGGTTCCTTGGTGCGGAAGTCTTCGTGACCTGGCGGGATCCCCTCGTCGGCGCGGTCCTGCGCCTCCTTGATGGCCTTGTCGTACGCGTCCTGCGGCAGCGGATCGCCGATCCGGCCGTGTAGAAGCGGCTCGAGGGCGTTGAGCACCGGGTCGGTGTGCGTAGTGGCGGTCTCCTGGAGCGCGTCGCACTCGGCTTGCGTCCGGATGATCGTCTTGAGGCTGTCGGCGGCCTTAGTGAGCTCGGCTAGGTCTTGGTCGGTGCGCTGTGTGACCTCGTCGTTGTCCTTGAGCTGGACAGCGGACACCCAGGTTGTCACCGCTGTGCGGGCCGCGTTGACCGCCTTATCGAGCGCGGTGCTCGCTTCCTTGGCCTTGGTCGCGTGGTGATGGCGTACGGCGGGGGACTCACGATTACGCCAGAACTCCGTGAGTACCTGGTGCGGGATCCAGAGCCGCTCGCCGAGCTTGGCGAGAGCGGCGAGGGTGTCCTGGCGGGTGCGCTCGTTCGAGCGGTAGAGATTCAGCAGCACGTTGGTGTCGAGCACGACCAGACCCGAAGCGAAGATCCGCTCGTAGTCAGAGCGAACTGGACTGCGATGTGCCTCGTCGCAGTCGAAGATACTCCGGTCGTGCGGTTGGTCGGGCGTGGTGTGCGTTGCCGCCATGAGACGAGCCCCCTGGAATCGCGCGAACCCGATCCTCCCCGGCCTGGTGCGCGGGGAAAGTCTCGCAGACCCGCACTCTGGGCGGTAGGTGCTTTCGCCCTGTGCGGACCAACTCGGTGGTTGTGTCACCGCGGCGCAACACTCTGACCGTCTTGGACTCTACGGCGGCGTGCCTCGAGTTTTCAGCAGCGACAACACCTGCAGGCCTCGAGCGCCCGGCGGTAGTTGGCCCACTGGGCTTGATTCGCTTTGACGGACATCCGAGATCAGGGGTCACGGCCCCGGAAGGATGTCCACCATGGAGAGCATGGGGAAGAAGAAGCCGCGTCCCAGGCGCTCGTTCACGCCGGAGTTCAAGGCCGAGATCGTCGAGCTGTGCCGGCGAGGCGACCGCTCGGTCGGCCAGGTGGCCAAGGACTTCGATCTGACCGAGACCGCGGTGCGTTTGTGGGTCAGCCAGGCCAAGGTCGATGGCGGTGAGGAGCCGGGGCTGACCAGCGATGAACGGGTGGAGCTGGCCCGGTTGCGGCAGGAGAATCGTCGGTTGCGGCAGGACGTGGATGTCCTCAAGCGGGCGACGGCTTTCTTCGCGAACGAGACCCGGTGACGGTGCATCCGTTCATCGAGGCGGAGAAGCAGGCAGGTCACAGCGTCAAGCGGGCGTGTGAACTGCTGAAGGTCTCGCGTGCCGCCTTCTACGCCCGCCGCGCGGGCAGTCGTTGCCCGCGCCGGCAGCAGGACGACGAGCTGGCCGACCAGATCGCCGCGGTGCATGCCCATTCCCGCGGCGCCTACGGCTCCCCGCGCGTCCACGCCGCGCTGCGGCGAGAGGGCGTGCGGTGCGGCCGGCGTCGCGTGGCACGGCTGATGCGTCAGGCCGGGCTCTTGGGCCGGTGCCGCGGACGCCGTGTCCGCACCACGGTCCAGGACCCGCACGCGAGAAGGCGACCGGACCTGGTTCAGCGCGACTTCGCCACCGCGACTCGGCTCGATGCCCGCTGGTGCGGCGACATCACCTACATCCCCACCGATCAGGGCTGGCTCTACCTGGCCACCGTGATCGACATCGCCTCGCGGAAGGTCGTCGGCTGGGCAACGGCCGACCATTTGCGCACCTCGTTGGTCACCGACGCGCTGCTGGCGGCCTGCCGCGGCCGTCGCCCGGGGCGAGGGCTGATCTTTCATGCGGATCGCGGCTGCCAGTACACCAGTCGTGAATTCGCCGAGGTGGCAGAGGGTTTCGGGATCCGGCTGTCAACCGGGCGGACCGGGGTGTGCTGGGACAATGCCCTGGCCGAGTCGTTCTTCGCTACCCTCAAGCGCGAGCTGGGCGCCGGCGGCCCGCAGATCTGGCCCAGCCGCGCCGTCGCCCACTCAGCGATCTTCGACTTCATCGAGGGCTGGTACAACCCGCGCCGTCTGCACAGCAGCCTCGGCTACCGCAGCCCCGCCGAATACGAAGCCGCCCTCGCGGCCTGACCGACACAGCCACCGTGTCCGTCAAACCGGAGCAAGCCCACCACCGCCCGCGAACCGGATCGGCCGGCATCAGCGACGCGATCCTTCCCCCACATCCCATCAGTGATCACTAATTGGACAGACACATCCACGCAACTGAGCAACCGGCCAAATGGACACGTGTCAGACCTGCCCATCCCCAGCCGGAAGGTCGGCGGCGGTGACAAGGCTGCGGACGCCCAGGTCCGCCCGCCGGTCTGGGTGTGTCTGGTCAACGACGACTGAGCAACCGGCCCACTGGCCGCCGCACTCCTCGACCATCGACCGCACAGCCGATGCCTGGTTGCCCGTCTCGATCCAGTCATCGACCAGCAGCACCCGGTCCTCGGAGCCCACAGCCGTCCGTTGCAGACGCAGCTCATGGCGAGTGCCCCGGTAGTCGGGTTCGCTGTGCCGGGTGGCCTTCTTCCCGGGCAAGATCCCTTCTCCCTTGCGTACCGCGACAAAGCCGACACCGAGTTCGACGGCTGCTGCAGCGCCGAGCAGGAACCCACGAGACTCGATGCCGCAGACGGCAGTGACTCCGTCTTCTCGGAACGACCCGGCCAGTCCGCGGACCACTGCAGCTAGCGCCTCGCGGTCACGGAAGATCTGCCAGACGTCGGCATGGCCGCCGATCCAGCGGAAACGTTCGAGGACGAGGTCGCGCGTGCAAGACATCATGATCGCGAGTCTGCTGACGGACTGGCAGCCCAGGCAAACAGATTCCCCTTTCGGGGAAGGCAGACTGGCGGGTGGGCGCTTGCGGTTACGACGCCGTCACGTGTGCACCCCAACGAGATCGGCGGCGCTGCCTCCTGGGCAAAGCCGCTGGTCACCGTGTCGGGACGGCGGGATTTGAACCCACGACCCTTGAGCCCAGCCGATGAGCGGGCGTACCCCGGAGCATTCCTCCAGGTGGGCAACCAGCGTACTCAGCCGAATATAGGAGTCCGCACATATGCGATGACCCGGCTGATGTGCAGCATCGTAGTTGTCGCCTATGAGGAGGTACGTGGCTGTTTGAGGCAGGGACGGGCGGGTGCCGAAGGTTCAGGGCTGTCGCTCGCTGAGCCAGCAGCCAGGCTGCTTCTGCTGTGCACTGACCTCTACCTGGACGTCTGACCTGACGGCCGAAGACCTATACGGGCCCGGGTGGAGCATGTGATCGGCCGGATGAAGAACTACAAAGCCCTCCACGCCTTCCGATAGCACGGCAACGGCCTCCACCACGCCGTCGCCAACATGCACAACTCACCCTCGCGGCATGACCTGAGACGACCGACCAACGGCTTTAACCTGCCAGCTCACAGCCTTGTGCAACACGCTTTAGTGAACTGGCCGTCTTTGGCGAGACGAGTCGTGAGGACTCGGGGGAGCGGGGCATCCGGATGGACCCTCCATCGGGATTATCAACAGCGGCATTGCCGCTACGGAGTTCCTGTCCGCGCTGACCGGCGAGCTGCAGGGGCACAATGAGGTGGCCATCAACTCGTGATGCCCGATACGGTCTTGGTCGTCTCGTAGATGTCATTCGGGGGTATCCGTGCCTGACGAGAGTCAGCAGATCGTTTCCGACGACGATCGGCAGAACGTCCGGGATGACTGGCGGCAGCACCGGGGGGCGTGGATCGGGGCGGCGGCGACGGTGGCGGCGGCAGTGATCTCAGCCATTGTGACTGGGGTCGTAACCTCTGGGCCTGACACAGCGAGTGACACCTACTCAGGCGGGACGGTTACTGCCACCGCGACTGTCACCATCACGGCTGCACCGGGAAAGGGCGGAGACGCTGGCGATGTCCAGGAATTGCCGGATAGCAAGGGACCGGCGTCCAAGTCTCAGGCTCCCGCACTAGCTGTGGAGCCAGACACGGGTACGGCCGGTGACAAGGCCACCGTGCGAGGCTCTGGTTTCAAACCCGGTGAACGGGTACGCCTCGAGGACAACCAGACAGCTGAAGGGATCAGGGACACCACCGTCAAGCAGGACGGAACCTTCGCAGTAGAGATCATCATTCCCGAAGGATGGCACTTCGATGAATCGGAGGAACTGGGAGCCCATGGGTTGACTAGCAACATCCGGGCGGACACCGTCTTCCGAGCGACCGAGAGTTGACGGCTGCGACGACCATAACGCGCCAGCCAGGGGAATCCGTTTGCGGCCCGGTTGATCACGACATCGCTCTTGTCGCTAGTCCGGTTGAACCAGGGCAGGCCTGTCACGGTCAGCGGTAGGGGCGTTCGCCGATCCAGTGTGCTGCTAGGAGGCCGGAGCCGGCGGTCAGTGTGGCAAATTTCGATGGGTGCGGCTCTTCGTAGGGACTGTCTCAGACGAGGCGGTGGCGGCCTGAGCTGCTCAGCTGGCGAGTGTGCTTCGCAATGTGGCCGCATCCAGTTGGAGTTGCTCTTCGTCTTGTCTGCCGTGGGGCCTGCCGCACGGTCGGGTGACAGATTGACCTGCCCCACGGTTTGGGTTCCAGTGCCGGTCGCCAACTGGCGGCGGGGATGGTGTCTTGTTGGAAGCGTAGTTCGTACTCGATCGGGGTGCGGTAATTCAGTGCTGAGTGGCGTCTTTGCCGGTTGTAGAAGATCTCGATGTATTCGAAGATCGCGTTGGCCAGTTCGACCCTGGTCTTCCAGCGTTTGCGGTTGAGCGGCTCGATCTGCATCGAGGACCAGAACGACTCCATCATCGCGTTGTCCAGGCCGTCTCCGACGGTGCCGAACGACGGCAGGAGGCCGGTGGAGCAGCCCGACAGCGTGAATGTCCGGCAGCGCCTCTACCAGCCCCAGCGCCAGGGCCCGCAGCTCCTCACGCCAGCGGACCACCTGCAGTCCCCGGGCTCGACAGCGCGGCGGATCCAGACCCGGATCCGCACGGAACAGAAGACCGCCCAGTGGCGCAAGCCCCTGGCCGTCTGCTGTCGCCTCGGCCTGGCCGCCGACCCACGGGTCCACACCCTCGCCGAGTCCCTCCTGGCCTGGCAGTGGCCGGACGGGGGGTGGAACTGCGACACCGCCGCCGCCAGTCGCCGGTCGTCGTTCCACGAGACGCTGGCTCCCCTGTGGGGGCTCCACGAGTATGCCGCGGCGACGGCCGCGTCCGCCGCGGCGGACGCGGCCGCCCGCGCCGCCGAACTGCTGCTGGAGCACAGGCTCTTCCGGCGTCTGGGGACCGGCGAGGTCATCAACAGAGCATGGCTGCGGCCGCGGTACCCGCCGTACTGGCACTACGACATCCTGCAGGGCCTCCTTGTACTGTCCCGGCTTGGCAGGATCTCCGACCCGCGTGCCGCGGACGCCCTCAACGAAATCGAGCGGCAGTGCCACCGGGACGGCAGGCGGGACGTCGGGGCGCAGTGGTGGAACCCACCGGGCAGCAGGGTCACCCCCGAGGTCGTGGACTGGGGCTCGGGCGGGCCGAACGAGATGGTTACCCTCAACGCCCTGCGCGTACTGCACGCCGCAGGGCGGCTCTGAACCGGCCGGTGACGACCGCGTAGGCCTCCACCTCCACCAGCAGCCGAGAGTCGAAGAAGCCCGACACCTCGACCACGGTGGCGGCGGGCGGGACGTCTGCGAACACCTCGCGATGGACCCGGCCACGGATCAGACCTGCGGGGGCTCTGTCCTGGCTGACAGCGGGTGTTGGTCGGGCTCTGTGGTGTGGGGCAGGGCGGCTTCGATGCCGTCCAGGAGGCGGTCCAGGCCGTAGTCGAAGGGGGCGCTCGCGTGTTGGATCGGGGTGTTTGCGGGGGTGGCGCTCAGGGCTCGTGCCACGGTCATGAGGTGTGGGTAGGAGTCCTGTTGGTCGAATCGTTCGACGAGTTCGGCTGCGGTGGGGAATTCGTCGCGGGGAGTTTCGCCCAGTGCGGCCGCTCCGCGGACGTAGGCGTTGACCAGTAGTACGGTGTGCAGCTTGGCCGCAGGGGGCAGTCCGGTCTCGGCGAGGATGTCGAGTGCGGCTTCCAGCTGGGCTGTTTCGTTGGGGCCCAGGACTCGCGGGTTCGTCACCAGCGGCAGGGCCCAGGGGTGGTGGCGGAAGATGGCCAGGTTGTGCTGGGCCCAGCGTTGCAGGCCCGCTCTCCAGGGTTCGCTGGTGCGCCGTGGCTCTGGTGGGCCGATGGCGGCGTCCAGGGTGAGGGCGATGAGGTCGTCCTTGGCGGGGATGTAGCGGTACAGGGACATCGTCCCGTAGCCGAGCTCCGCTGCGAGTCGCTGCATGGACAGCGCTGCGAGTCCTTCGGTGTCGGCGATCCGGACGGCCTCGGTCACGATCTGTGTGAGCGACAGGCTGGGTTTGGGGCCGCGCGCACCGCGCCGCGGTCCGCGCCAGAGCAGCTCGGCGTGGTGCGGATTGTCTTGCTCGTGTGCCATCGCGCCTCCATCTCGGACCGAGTGCAGGCTACGACATGGCCCCGCGGCGTTCCCGGCACATAAAACTGCGTAGCTGCTACGCTGTTTTTGGGTTGCCGGGACCGACCCGCCCCGGCGCCGGTGTCGTCGAAAGGAACCTCGGCATGAATACCTGTCCCCGTCCCGACCACCAAGCCCGCCGCGGCCGTCCACGCGTCGCCGGCGCTTGCTTAGCGGCGCTGGTCATGCTGGTTGTGCCGGCGGCAGGTTGCGCCGATGGAGCCGCGCCGGACACCGGTGCGGCCGCCGACCCGGTGGCGCTGTCGCGCGAGAGGCTGTCGGCCGACGCCGACTGGCGGAAGCATGTACTGGATGTTCCCGGCCGGTACGTTCGCCCGGAGTCGGTGTCCGTGAAGGGCGATCCCGCGACGGTGGCCGGCGCCCGCGCGGTGCTGGCCGAGGACGGCAAGGCCGCCACGCTCCGCCGCGGCCGGGGTGACGGTCGTACTCAACTGATCGTGGACCTCGGCGTGATGGCCAGCGGGTACGTGGAGCTGGGTGTGCGGCGTTCTTCGGGCGCGAAGCTGCGGGCGGCGTACGCGGAGGGCGAGCGCTACCTCGACCCCGAGACCGGTGATGGCTCCACCGACCCGAAAGACTTCTTCTACCGCGGCGCCACGCCCGGGATGGACGACGACCCGGACGCCCGCGCAGACACCTTCGGCACGCGCGCATCGCCGGCGACACTGCGCAGCCCGGGCCTGCGCGGAGCGCAGCGCTACATCGCTATCAGCCTGGACGGCCCCGGTACTGCCGAAATCGACTTCGTACGGGTGCGGCAGACCCAGCGCCCCGGACGCTACGACGGCCACTTCCTCTCCAGCGACGAAACCCTCAACCGGGCCTGGTACGCCTCCGCCTACGGCACCAACCTCTCCGTGGCCCGCGATCGGCAGCGCAACCGCGAGGCGGGCTGGATCGTGCTCGACGGACCCAAGCGCGACCGGGTTCCGTACGCCGGTGACCTGCAGATCGCGGCCCGCGCCGGCTACTACCAGAGCGCCGACTACCGCCAGAACGTACGCAATACGATCAGCCTCTTCGCCTGCCAGCAGAAGCCGGACGGGACGTTCCCGCTCTCCAGCCGTATCGACGTCCCCTGCGATCCGAACGACCCCGGCCCACCCGACGGTGCGCCGGATGGATGGCCGTCGCCCGAGCTGCTGAACTCCGCGCGCCTGGACAGCTTCACCGCCTGGTGGGTCATCGACCTCGCCGAATACCTCCGCTACACCGGAGACGAGCAGTTCGCCCGGGCGATGCTGCCCGCGGCCCGGCGCGCGGTCGCCTTTTTCGCCTCCCATGCCACGGCCGACGGGCTCTTCACCACCGCCGCCTACGACAAGCTGCCCGCTATCAACTGGCATCCGCCGAACACTGCCACCGGCATCGACGCCTACACCAACGCCGCCTACCACGGGGCGCTCACCTCGCTGGCCGAGCTGGAACGCGCGATCGGCGCCGGAAGCGCGCCCGCCGACCGGCTGGACCAGCGCGCCGCGAAAATCCGCACCGCGCTGCTCGAGCAACTGTGGGACGACAAGGCCGGCGCAATGATCCTCAACGACACCGACCCACGCCGCGACCACACCGCCGACGCCACCACCGGAGCCCTGATCTTCGGCCTCTTGGACGAACGGCAGGCACGCCGGGCCATGCACTTCCTCGCCACCGACCTGGGCACTCCGTACGGCACCAAGACCAGCGAGCACGCGAAAAACCCGTACATGACCCGGTTCATCTCGCCGTATCTGATGGCGCAGGAGGCGCTGGGCCGCTTCCGCTACGGCGACGACACCGGTGCCCTGGCTCTGATCCGCCGGGCCTGGGGCCATATGGACCGCACGGGGCCCGGTACACCCTGGGAGCAGATCCAGCTCGACGGCACGGCCGGCGGCGCGGGCACCGAGGGCGGATCCACCGGGCTGGCGCATGCCTGGAGCACAGCCGTTCCCGCGCTCTCGCAGCACGTGCTCGGGGTGCGCCCAACGGCCGACGGCTACCGGCGCTGGTCAGTAGCCCCGCGGCCTGCGGACCTGCGCTGGGCCCAGGGCAGGGTGCCGACCCCGCACGGCACCCTGGCGGTGAACTGGAAGCGCACACCCGGCAGCTTCACCCTCACCACCCGGGCACCAGCCGGCACCACCGGGCAGGTGGCGCTACCCCTGCTCGGTCGCGACCGCACCATCGCCATGGACGGGCGCATCGTCTGGCGCGACGGCAAACCACAAGCCGGCATCCAGGCCAAACGCTCAGGCGACACCGTCGTCTTCACCGCCCTGACCGGAACCCATACCCTCGCCTGGGCCTAAGTGGTCTGCGGCGGAAGTCCTTCGGGGGTTGATCAGGCTGCCAGGTCGACGGAGGATTCTTCTTGCCGGTAAGAGCTGGTGTGCCGATCAAGCCGGGCCAGTAGACCGTCCAGGTCGGAGGTGGTGAACCTCCACTGGAACGGCTGTGCCGTGGCGTTGTAGCGGTCTTCGAATTCTCGGAGCCGGTCTCGGACCTGATCGAGGTTTGTAAAGTCGTTCGGTCGGACGACTTTGCGCTGGACGATGGAGAAGAAGATCTCGATCTGGTTCGTCCAGGAGGCGTGAACAGGGGTGTGGACCATGACGGCGTTCGGAAACCTGCCGGTCAGGCGGTCGACTGCCCGCCGGCCGCGATGGGAGGAGCCGTTGTCGACGACCCAGAAGACGCGTTTCGCGCTGGCATAGGGCTCCGTGGTCATGACCTGCTCGACCAGGTTCATGAAGGGGACGATGCCGGTCTTGGATTCGCGCCGGCCGAAGACCTTCGCGCGGTGGACGTCGTAGGCGGCGAGGTAGGCCAGCGCACCGCCGCGGACGTACTCGTGGTTGACGCGCATCGCCCTGGCCCTGCCCGGGGCCAGGGTCGGATGGCAACGGCAGCGGGCCTGGACGGAGGTCTTTTCGTCGCTGGAGAGCACGTACTCGTCCTCGCCCAGCGGGGCGCCTTCGAACGTCCGGTCGTAGAGGTCCAGAACACGCTGGGCCTTGGTGCGGAAGTCGGGGTCGCGGAGGAAGATCCATGACCGGTACTGCCAGGGCTTGAGCGCGTCCTCTCGCAGCCAGCGGCGCACCGTGGAGGCGGAGACGCTGTCGGTGATTCCGCGTGCGCTCAGCTCGATGGCCAGCTCCGGGCAGGACCAGCGTGCCAGCGGCAGGCCGGTCTCGGCGGGTAACTGGCAAGCCAGTGCCTTGGCCTCGGTGACCTGGACGGGGGTGAAGCGGGCGGGACGCCCGGAGCGCGTGCGGTCGGCCAGGGCCGGCAGGCCGCCGTCGGCGAACCGGCCACGCCAGGCGCGCACCGTGTCCAGGTGCAGGCCCGTCTCGCGTGCGATCCGCGCGTTGGAGCGCCCCCGCGCGGCGTGCAGGACGACCTGCGCGCGCACCCGCAGCCGGTACTCGGTCTTTTGGCCGTACGCCATCTTCTTCAATCGCTCACGCCCGGAGGCGGTGAGGAAGATCGGGCGGGCGGAAGCGAGGGGCAACGCGGGAGAACCGTTCACGAGAAGTGGACCGCCCTCCCCCGA
Source organism: Streptomyces boninensis (assembly GCF_048572725.1). Lineage (NCBI taxonomy): Bacteria > Bacillati > Actinomycetota > Actinomycetes > Kitasatosporales > Streptomycetaceae > Streptomyces > Streptomyces boninensis. Next base: position 365,878 of record NZ_CP183837.1, on the reverse strand, counting down.
ACGGCAGAAGGCACCGCGTCGTGGACGCACCGGAAGCGCACTTCGGCGTCACCGTTCTCGGTGGCGGGCCCGGCGGTATACGCCGCCCCCGCACCGTCGGCTGGGCGGCGGGTAGCCGTCGTCCAGGAGGACTACTGGTGAGGCGCCTGCCCGGACATCGGCGGCATCCCGCAATGCGCTGCTGGGCCGACCCGAGCACGCGCACCTGTTCACCGGGAAGGTGAGACCTGCAGGCAGGACACGTCAGGTGTTCCAGACTCCTGCTTCGGCGGCGATGCGGGCGTAGTCGGCGAAGGCCCTGGGCCGACGACCGAGTACCTTCTCCACGTCATCGGTGACCGAGGCCAGTGTGCCGGCGTGGATCTGGGCGTACAGATCGACGGTCAGCTGCACCCATTCCTCGGGCACACCGTGCGCACGCTGCTCGGCAGCGTACTCCTCGGGCGGCAGCGGGGTGTAGCGGATGTCGCGGCCGGTCGCGTCGGCGATCTGTGCGACGGCGTCGGCGAACGACATCGCCTGCGGGCCGCTCAGCCCATAGGTCGCTCCGGCGTGCCCGGTCTCGGTCAGGGCGGCTACGGCGACGGCGGCGATGTCCTCGGCATCGACGAACGCCTCCGTGCCGTCTCCGGCTGGCAGCCGCACGTCACCGGACAGGACGGCGTCATGCAGGAAGTCCTCGCTGAAGTTCTGGAAGAACCACCGCAGCCGGAGCACCGTGGCCTCCAGGCCCGCCTGGCCCAGCGACCGCTCGGCCGCCACCGCGTGCTCCAGCCCAGGGGCGCCCGTGTCGGGAAAGGAGACCAGCACCGCCCGACGCACCCCGGCCTCGAAAGCCTGGCGGGCGAAGGCGGCGATGTCGTCGGCCGCCTGTGCGCTCCCGAGATCAGGAGCGACCAGATACACCCCGCCCACCCCGCTCAGCGCCGGCTCCCAGGTGGTGCGATCGCGCCAGTCGAAGCGCACCTCCCCGGAGCGGGAGGCGCCCCGCGCCGGAACTCCCCGATCCTTCAGTTGCCGCAGCACGCGGCGGCCGGTCTTGCCGGTGGCGCCAGTCACCAGAATCATCTCGTTGCTCATGCCCTCCAGCGAACCAGCCGCCGCCGGCGGCGGACATGGCGACCGCGCTCGCGTCCATACGCATTCGTCTACGCTGGCCTGCATGGCCCCCCAGACTCCCACCGGAGCGGACCCGCTGACCGAGCTCCTGAACGGGGTACGGACCGTCGGGGCGGTCTTCAACCAGTCGACGCTCTCCGACACCTGGGCAGTGCGCTTCGAGGACGGATCGCCACTCGCACTGGCCGTGTCACTGCAAGGCCCCGTCTGGGTGCTCCCTCAGGACGGTGAGCCGGTGCTTCTCGGCCCGGGGGACGTGGCGGTGCTCAGCGGCGGCAACCCGTACATAATCGCGGACGACCCGGACACCGAGCCGGGCGTGGTGATCGGTCCCGGTGGCCGCTGCACGACCGTGGACGGACAGGACACACGCACCACCCGGGGCCCCGGCAGCACGGTGCTGCTGAACGGCCTGTACACGGTGGACCACGGTGCGCCCGGACAGCTTCTGGCCGCGTTGCCCGCACTCGCCGTAGTCCGGGCGGGGCAAGGGCCCTGCCCGATCAGCCCGGCAGCGTTCGAGGACATCACCCGCCCCGAACCGGGCCGACAGGTCATGCTCGACCGGATGCTGGACCTGATGCTCATCACCGCCCTGCGCTCCTGGTTCACCCGCCCCGGCGCCCAGGTCCCCGCCTGGTACCGCGCACACGGCGACCCCGTCGTCGGACCGGCGCTACGGCTGCTGACCGCCGACCCCGCCCACCCCTGGACAGTCGAGACCCTGGCGGCAAAGACAGGCGTCTCACGCGCGGCGCTTGCCCGGCGCTTCACCACCCTGGTCGGCCAGCCCCCGATGACCTACCTGCGTGAGCACCGGCTCGCCCTCGCCGCCGACCTGCTGCGCGAGCCCGGAGCGACAGTCGGCGCCGTGGCAGGCAAGGTCGGCTTCTCCAGCGCCTTCGCCCTCAGCGCGACATTCAAGAAGGTGCGCGGCATCAGCCCGCGTGAACACCGAACCAGCGAGACACGGGCCAAGGACTGACAGCGGGTAAGCCGGCGCCCGGTCTCAAGGTCAACCCCCGAAGGACTTACGGCGCCAACCACTAAGTGGGCGTCAAGTCCGATCTTCCTTGGTTCGTGATCGCCCGATCGTGGTACTGATCGCCGCGTCGGCCATCTGCCGGGCATGTCCATGCTGGGATGCCCCCGCGCTCGTCGCCGGAGACCGCGGGACGCGTTCCTTGGTCCTTCTCCGCGGTCCGCAGCCACGTGTTGAGCGTGGTGGCGTGGATCCCGAGATCCTTCGCGACCTGCTCGACGGAAACCCCGGACCGCGCTCACGCGCGACCCGGACGACATCGTCACGGAACTACGTGAGGCACGGCTTCGGCACAGCTTCGATGACGACCTGAACGTGTGGGGCTTCCCTGCCCTTGGTGCGGATATCCGTCTGTTTGTCCAGGGGGAACTCCACGCAGTCCTTGGACAGCCTTCGGTAATCTCCTCCGGCCCGAGGTGTCACCCGGCAGCTGAGCTCAGGTGCGAGGTGTCGTTGAGCAGCCGCAGGGTCGCCCGCCCCGTGCAGTCGTACGCCACCGCCGACAGCGATGCCGCCGACAGCTCCATCCGGAACAGCGACTCGGGTGGCGCGCCCAGTGCCAGCCGGACCAGGGTGCGCAGCGGGGCCACGTGCGAGACGACCAGCACCGACCGGCCCGGGTAGCGCGCCAGCAGCTTGTCTCGTGATGCCGTGACCCGGGCCGTCACCGACGCGAAGGAATCGCCCGTGCCGCCCGGCACCGCCGCCGGCGACGTCTGCCACGCCGCGAACTCCTCCGGGTAGCGCTCGCGTACCTCGGCGAACGTCAGGCCCTCCCAGGCGCCGAAGTCCGCCTCGCGCAGCTCCTCGTCGATACGGACCTCCAGACCGAGGCGGCCGGCCACCGCGGCCGCCGTCTCGCGGCAGCGGCGCAGCGGCGAGGAGACCACCGCGTGCAGCCGTCCGCCGTCCGCCGCCAGTCGCATCGCGGTCGACTCCGTCTGACGGCGGCCGGCCGCCGACAGCGGCGGGTCGTCGCCGCCGCTGCCGGAGAGCCGCTTCTGCGGGGTCAGCGCTGTTTCCGCGTGCCGCAACAGCAGCAGGGTCGTGCTCGCCCCGGCCACCTCGCTCATTCGGGCTTCGTGACGAGGTAGTCGCCCAGCACGACGTAGTCGATCTCCGTGCCGAGGAAGGTGTTCAGCGCGTCCGCCGGGCTGCACACGATCGGCTCACCCGCCACGTTGAACGAGGTGTTGATCAGGCACGGCACATCGGTCAGCTCGGTGAACCGGCGCAGCAGTGCCGCCAACCGCGGCGTGTCCTCATCGGTGAGCGTCTGCACCCGCGAGGTGCCGTCCACATGGATCGCCCCCGGGATCACGTCGTGGAACTCCGGCCGCACCGGGAAGACAAAGGTCATGTACGGCGAGCGGGTCTTGCGGCCCATCTCGAAGACCTTCGGCGCCTCGGACTCCAGCACGAGCGGGGCGAACGGGCGGAACGGCTCCCGGTGCTTGACCTTGGTGTTGATGATGTCCTTGATGTCCGTGAAGCTCGGGTTGGCCAGGATGCTGCGGTGGCCCAGGGCCCGCGGCCCGTGCTCAAGACGGCCCTCGTACCAGCCGATGACGACCTTCTCGGTGAGCAGCTTCGCCACCTCGTCGACCACCGCCGCGTCGCCGCCCAGCTTGCGCCAGCGCACCCGGTCGCCGTACTCGCGCAGGGTCCGCTCGATCACCGACCCGTCGTACTCGGGGCCGAGGTACGGCGTCACGCGCGGGGCCGGCAGGGGCTGATCCGCGTCGTCCCGGCGGCTGATCCACGCCTGCACCGCCGCGCCGATGGTGATGCCCGTATCGCTGGCGCCGAAGCTGACGTCCATGCCCGCGAAGCGCGAACCCTCGAAGAGTGGGGTGTTGTTGAGGCAGTTCAGCGCCACGCCGCCCTCGAAGAGCAGGTGGTCCAGGTCCGACTGGGCCTCCAGCCAGCTGATCTGGTGGCGGGTGACGATGTTCAGCATTTCCTGGGCGGCGGCCGAGACCCGGGCCTGGTACTCCAGGGTCTCCTCGCGAGGGCCGAAGTACTCCTCGAAGAGCGGGTCCAGGCCGAGCGGGTTGTCCGTCTGCAGCGGCTGGGTGAAGGAGTAGCGCCCGTACGCGTGCAGCCGGATCAGGTTCTCCGTGAACGGGTTCGGCACCGGCGGCTCGGCGTAGCCGGCCAGGCCCATCACCTTGTATTCGTCGTTGTTCGGTACGAAGCCCAGGAACCGGGTGATCGCACTGAACAGGATGCCGATCGAGTACTCGGAGCCGATCGCGGTCTCCTCGAAGACCTGGATCCGGCCGTCGCGGATCTCGCCCATCAGCGTCGAGAAGCGCTCGGCGCGGCCGTCGCTGACCAGGAACGCGGAGTCGGTCATGCCCGCCAGGTAGTAGCCGGTCATGGCGTGCGCGAGGTGGTGCGGCACGAACACCACCTTCTCCGGGTCCGGGGTGAAGCCGGTCCGGCCGGCGAAGTCGGCCAGGATGGCCTCCGGGCCGACGATCTCGTCGAAGAGCCGGCGCATGCTGTGCACGAGATAGTCCCGGGACGCGGGGTCCATCGGCGCCGCGTCGATGTCGGCCAGCAGCTTCTCCTGGAGTTCGGCGTCCCAGTTCCACGGGATGGCGATCAGGTCGATGTCGGAGAACTCCAGGCCGGCCTGCTCCAGGCACCACTGCACCGAGTTGAACGGGAAGTCGGTGGTCTTCTTCTCCCGGTTGAGCCGCTCCTCCTCCACGGCGGCGACCAGCTCGCCGTCCACCAGCAGCGAGGCGCCGGAGTCATGGCCCATCAGGTAGTGCTTGTTGATGCCGGTCGCGCCGAGATTCTCGGCGAAGAACCCCGCGACGCTGGAGAAGCCGTTGCACCCCAGGACGATCATGACAAAACCCTTTCGGTGGTGAGGCCGGACACGTCGGTCCAGGGCTGCAGGTCGAGTACGAGATCGCGGACGATCTCCCCGGCGGCCGGCGCCTGGCACAGCCCCTGGCCGGAGAACCCCGCCGCGTAGATGAACGGCCGTTCCGGAGCGCGGCCGATGAACGCCGTCCCGTCCGGGCTGATGTCGAGGTCCCCGCTCCACCCGTGCTCGAGGCGGCTGCCGGACAGGACCGGGTAGGTGGCGCCGAGTTGGTCCGACACCCGCCGCAGCCAGGCCTCCCGGGGCTCGTCCGGGCCGGGGCGGCCCATCCCGACCAGGATGCGGTCGCCCCGCTCGCCCCAGGCGCGAGTGCGCTGGCTCGACGGGTGCAGCGTCATCGGCAGCGTGCCCGCGCCGCCGTCCGGGGCGTCGGCGAGGAGCATCTCCACGGCGTACGGGCTCACCGGCAGATGCACGCCGGCCATCGACGCGACCGCCCCGGCCCAGGGCCCGGCCGCGCAGATGATGGTGCCGGCGCGGATGCTGCCCTCGGGCGTGTGCACCAGCCCGTCGGAGTCGATGCCGGTGACGGCCGTCCGGGTACGGATGACGGCCCCGGCCCGCTCGGCGGCGCCCGCGTAGCCGCGCACGATGGCCGCCGGGTTCAGCGCGTACGCCTCGTGCGTCCAGGCCGCCGCCAGGATGGTGCTCTGGTCGACCAGCGGATTGAGCAGCGCCGCCTCCGCGGGCGTCACCAGGTCGACCTCCACACCCGCGGCGCGCTGGGCGCCCCGGGTCCGGTGGAACTCCGCCACCTGCCCTTCCTCGGTGAACAGCACCAGGAAGCCGATGCGCTCCAGCCCGAGGTCGGTGCCGGTGCGTTCCGCGAAGCCGTGGTACGCCGCCATGCTGCGGGTGGCGAGGCCGCTGATCAGCTCCTTGCCGGGAAAGTAGGTGCGGACGACGCCCGCGGTGGTCCCCGAAGAGCCGGAGCCGAGCTCGTCCCGCTCCAGCAGGACCGTGCCGACGCCTGCCTCCGCCAGATGGCAGGCGATGGACGTGCCGATGACGCCGCCGCCGATGACGACGACCTCGCTGCTACCGCTGGGCAAAGTAGTCCCGCATCAGGTCGGCCTGCTTGGACATCATGGAGACGATCGTCTCGACGACCTCGTCATCGGCGTCGGGCGCGATGGTCAGCTCGCGCGACCAGTCGAAGAAGCAGCGGCCCGGCTCGTTGGTGATCTCGCGGATCCGGATGGTGGCCACGTAGCCGTCGACGCCGGTCGCCGGTGCGATGGCCCGGTAGGTCTGGGCGCGGTTCACCTCGTCGCGGCCGGCTATCTCCTGCTGGACCAGGCCGTCGTTGAAGACCATGGTGAAGTCGTAGCGCGCCGGCACCTTCTCGACCGCGCCGCCCTCGGCCCAGCACACGTCCTTGACGCCGGGGCCGGAGACGATCGACACGACCTTTAGGGCGTCGCGGACCACCGCCCAGACCTCGTCGGGAGCGGCGTCGATGATGGTCGAGTGGTACATCGTGTGCTTGCGCTGAAGCGCCATCAGAACTCCTTGTGCGAAATGGTCGATGCGTCGATCACGAAGCGGTAGCGGACGTCCGCCGCCACGATGCGCTCGAACGCCTCGTTGATCTGCTCCGCGGACACGACCTCGACGTCGGCACCGATCCGGTGCTCGGCACAGAAGTCGAGCATCCGCTGGGTCTCGGCGAGGCCGCCGATGAGCGAGCCCGCGAGGGTCTTGCGGCCGCCGATGAGGGAGAACATGGAGAGGCTCCCGGGCGCGGGCGGGACGCCGACGTTCACGAACGTGCCGTCCGTCGCCAGCAGCGACAGGTACGCGTCCAGGTCCAGGTTCGCCGCGACGGTGTTGATGATCAGGTCGAAGCGGCCGGCCAGCTGCTCGAACGTCGCCGGATCGGAGGTGGCGTAGAAGTGATCCGCGCCCAGCCGCGCCGCGTCATCCTTCTTCCGCAGCGACCGGGAGAGCACGGTGACTTCGGCGCCCATGCCGTGGGCGATCTTGACGCCCATGTGCCCGAGGCCGCCCAGGCCGACGATGGCGGCCTTCGTGCCGGGGCCGGCCCGCCAGTGCGCCAGCGGCGAGTAGAGGGTGATGCCGGCGCACAGCAGCGGCGCGGCCGAGGCGAGGGAGATGCCGTCGGGAATGCGCAGCACGTAGTTCTCGTCGACGACGATGTGGGTGGCGAAACCGCCGTAGGTGCGCTCGCCGTCGGCGCCGGTGCCGTTGTACGTCTCCACGGGACCGAGCGTGCAGAACTGCTCCAGCCCGGCCGCGCAGTTGCCGCACTTCCGGCAGGAGTCCACCAGGCAGCCGACGCCGGCCTGGTCGCCCACCTCGTACCTGGTGACGCCCGGCCCCACCGCTGTGACGACGCCGGCGATCTCATGGCCCGGCACCATCGGGAAGGCGCCGTCGCCGGTGTAGCCGCGGGCCCGGGCGATGTCGGTGTGGCAGATCCCGGTGTATTTGATCTCTATGAGTACGTCGTGCTCGCCCACCGGCCGGCGCGGGATCGTGGTCCGCTCCAGCGGGGCGCCCGCGGCGGCCGCGGCATAGGCGGAGACCGAGGTCGCGGTCTGTGCGTTCATGTGGTTCTCTCTTGGCGTTCAGCGCAGAACGGTCTTCGTACGCATGAGGAATTCGGCGAGATAGCCGTCGTGCGGAAGGCCGGCTGCCATCCAGGGCGTCGGGTGGTCGCCGATATGCACATTGGCGATGGTCGGCTCGGCCACGAGGGCGTCGATCAGGTCCGTATCCGTCGTGACGGCGCCCAGGACGAGGGAGTTGCGCAGCGGCGCGATCCCGGCGTCGCGGTCCCACGGCGCGACCCACGCGCACGGGAAGGCCAGCTCCATGCCGAGCTGTTCGGCGAAGGGGCTGTCCAGCTGGTGCACGGCCGGACGCAATACGGCGCTGCCGTCGCCGAGCTCGTCGACGATGCCGTCGCCGCCCAGCCACGCCTTGGCGCCGGCAGCGCGCTGCCGCAGGCCGGCCTCCCACTTCCTGGCGGGCTCGACGGGCATCACCGGCAGGCGGGCGCGCTCGTCCGTGGCCGGAAGGCTGGGCAGCGCGGCGAGGCGCTCGGCGAGCGCCGCGGCCACGGGGCCGGGATCGCCCTCGACGAGTACGCCGGTGGCGTTGACGCAGCCCGTGCCCGCGCCGCCGCTGACCGACTCGGCGAGGGTGTCGATGAGGGGCTCCCAGTCGGCCTCGGCGGTGATCAGCACCTTTGAGCGGCCGGGGCCCTGCGGCAGGATGCGCGGATCGCCCGCGTATTTGCGTACGACATCGTCGCCGCCGTACACCATGCCGAGGTCGGCGTGCCGGAGGATGTCGTCGGCCGCCTGGTGATCCGTGGGCAGCAGCACGACCTGGTCGTCGCCGAACCCCGCCGCCCGCAGCGCGGTGACCAGCCGCAGCGGCGTGAACGGCTCCCGCCGGGAGGGCCGCACGGCGACCCGGTAGCCGAGCGCGAGAGCGTCCAGCCACCCCTGGTGCACCGCCGGATGGTTGCCCGCCGCATGCACGGCGAAGACGTCACCGCGCCGGGTCCACACCGCGCCGCCGGCCCAGGTCTGCGCATCGCGCCAGGAGCCGACCGCGCCGGCCGGGCGGGCCCGCTGCACGCTCTGGTGGATGTGCTCCGCCGCGTGCGCGATGTCGTGCGTGGCGGCGCGTACCACCGAGATCGGCATCCCGGTGGCCGTGCTGACGGTGCGCTGATAGGCGTCCGGCGACAGCCCCGCGATCGTCTCCGTCGCGAACGCCCGGCCGGCCCGCGCGAACGCCGCGATCCGCTCGTCGAGCGGCAGCACCGGCGCCCGGTGCAGCGCCTTCATCGCGCGGGCGACGTACAGCGAGGGCGCGAGGCTCAGGGTCGCCACCGGAGCCCCGCCGGGGCTGTGGATGGTCTCCTGCCGCCGGGACCGGTACGGACCGCCCGGTCCGAGCACGTCGAGCGACAGCATCAGTACACGCCCTCGATCACCGCGGCACCGGCGTGCGACTCGACCGGGGTGACATCGGCGACGGAGTCGCCGAAGGCCCCGGCCACCGGCGGCGCGATGCGGGTGGCGCAGTCCCGCTCCAGGTTGTTGACCAGCAGCGCGGTCCGGCTCAAATGGTTCACCACGATCTGCCCGCGCTCGCCGTACGGGACCACCTCACCCGTGCCGGGATCGACCACCCGGAAGGTCGTGTACGGGGCGAAGGAGTCGAAGACGCACGGCTCGTCGGCGCCGAGTCCGGGCCGCTCGATCGACGTCCCCAGCATCATGGTGCTGCCGTATCCGCCGACCAGCCGGGTGTTCGGGAACACCTCGTCCCGCAGCAGGTCGCGGGTGTCGGCGTCCAGGTGGGTGCCGCCCCAGATGATCGTGTGGACCTTGCGGTTCACGTGCTCGACCAGGTCGTCGCGCTGCGCGAGGCGCTCCAGCATCGGTGGGGTGGCGAAGAGCACGCCGACCTCCTGGCCGGACAGGAGGTAGCCGATCTGCTGGACGAGATGGTCGGTGTAGGCGCCGACCATGTCCATCCGGCCGTCCGCGATCAGCTTCTTCACCCAGCGCGGGTCGAGGTCGATGGCGAAGTTCAGCCCGCCGCGCAGGGCCGCGGTGTCGACCGCCATCGCGCCCACATTGTGCGGTCCGGTGGGGACGGCGCTGAGCCAGTCGACATTACGCGGCACACCGTGCGCGTCGAGGCGTTCGCTGAACCATTCGCAGCTGCTCCGGTGCCATTCCGCGGTGAACATCACACGCTTGGGCTCACCGGTGGTGCCGCCGCTCTCGTAGACGCTCGCCTCGTGTTGGTCGCCGTAACCCTGCGGAATGAGCTCACGGACGTCGATATCGCGCAGCTCGTCCACGACATTGGGGAATCTGGCGAGATCCTCGAATTCCCGGATATCCGTCAATGGGTCGAAGTCGAGTTCCGTGGCGCGCTTCAGCCAGAACGGTGAGCCGGTGTCCGGGCCGAAATGCCAGCGCATCATTTCCCGGACGAACTCTCCGCCGCTCATGCCCGCTGCTTCAGGTGGTCGCCGGCGTCCCAGGGGAACAGGTGCAGATTCCAGCCGCCGAGGCAGTTGATGTAGAGCGCCATTTGGCTGGTGACGGCGAGGAAGTCGTCGCGGTCGAGGTCGTCGACGCAGGCGAGGAAGCGCTGGGTGAAGTCCCACAGCTTCTCCAGGCCGCAGTAGCCGAGGAATTCGGCCGGCACGCCGACCAGCAGGCGGGCCATCTGGCGCAGCGAGTCGATCGGCATGCCGCTGACGGCCGCGCGGACCAGGCCGCCGTAGCTGGCGTAACCCAGCGGCCGCGTCTCGCCGTTGACGAAGAGCAGCGTCGGCAGGACTGTGTCGAAGCTGCCGGCGCCCGAGGGGATCACGCTGCGGTGCAGGTCGTCGAGCTCGGCCGGCGCGTCCAGCCAGATCCGCTCGGTTTCGGTGTACACGGCCTGCAGCAGGCTGTCGGCCGCGGTGTTCGCGGCGGTGAGCCGGGGAATGTTGTGCCCGCCGGGCGTGCCCGCCGCCCGGACCTCGACCAGGATTTCCTTCTTCGTCGAGTAGACCGCGTCCCAGATAGCCTGTCCGGCCTCGTTGAGGGCGGGAATGTCCTCCTCCCGTATCCGGCCCACCGGCGCGGCCGGCATCGGCTCGGTCAACGTGCCGTATTTAATACCCAGATGCTGCAGCGCGGAACAGAAGACGGTGCCGTCGGGTGCGTCGCGCCGGTCCGGAATCTTCTCCGAAGGGTGCGTGTACAGCAGCTTGGGAATCGGCACGTGATGGTACAGGTGCTCCCCGGCCACCAGCGCATGCCCCTGCAGACTCCGATACGGCAGCGACTCCCACAAGGCGTCCGCCAATTCGGAGTTGCGGCCATCGAGCTCGGCGGTCACGGTGATACCGAGATCCGGCCAGGCGATTTCGATGTGGCGAGGCAAGAGTATCCCTTTCGTCGCGGGAAAGTTGGGCTGCGCGATGAGTACACAGGCAGTGGAGCGTGTTGAGCCAGGTACGGAAAACATGAAAAGAATGCGGGCAGTTACCTGGACTTTGTAGGCTCCTACAAATCGGAAACTTGTAGAAGGCCACTAAGGGATCGTCGCCGAGGCGGGGAACTGGGTGTCGCTCGGCCCGCACCCGCACCCGCACGCCTGCACCGGGCACCGGTATGGCCAACTCGCCTTTGTTCAACGTGAAGTGGGGTGCGGGGACTGGCTCCCGCTCCAACGGTCTGAAGCTGGAGGTCGCTCGCTGCCCGTGGATCTGCCGGGGGCTGGAGCGTCCGTATGTCCCAGTATCGAGCGAGCCCGGCAGCGTCACGCCGACATCCATCGGCTCGTGGACGCCGGCTCGACCATCAGCGCCGTCGCCCGCCGCCTCCACCTGGACCGCAAGATCGTGCGCCGCTTCCGCGACACCGACCTCAACCTCCTCCTCGCCTCCGCCCCGCCTGCGTCCTCGTCAAGGCATACGCCACCGCCCGCTTCACCGACACCGAAAAGCGCAGCTTTGCAACGCCTGTCGAACGATGCCGGAGCCCAGGTCCGGCTCTTCGTCCTCTCCCGCCCCGGCTCCATCCCAGCACGGAGGCCCCGGCGGGGGCCGCCGTCGCAACGTCGAGGCAGACAATTTGCGTGATTGCGGAGAGATGCGCGGCAGCATGTCGAGACAGCCGTCTCCGCTCCGACGTCTCATGTGCAAGGCACACGAGGCCGGAGTGTCGGAGTGTCGCGGAACCAGGCCGGCAGGCACCGGTCGTCCAGCAACAGAGGAGCAGTATGTCCACGGATGATGTGCAGGTCCGCGCTCTCATCGAGCGGTGGGCGGCGGCGGTGCACCGCGGCGACATGGACGCCGTGCTGGCGGGGCACGCCGACGACATCGTGATGTTCGATGTGCCGCCGCCGTACGAGGGTGTGCGCGGAATCGAGGCATACCGCGACGTATGGCCGGGATTCTTCGACTGGCAGGCACACGGCGCCTGTTTCGAGGTTGAATCGCTGGAGGTCACCGTCGGCACCGACGTCGCCTTCGCCCACGCCCTGCTGCGCTGCGGCACACCGCGGGAACTCGCCGAGCGGCCAGAAATGCGGTTGCGTCTCAGCCTCGGGCTCCGCAAGGAGCACGGGCATTGGCTGGTTGCGCACGAGCACCACTCGTTCCCTGACCTGTCCGATCCGCAGGCCTAGGCCTGACAACAGGTGCTGGCTCGCAGGCTCCCTGTCCCCATCAGTACGGGCAGGTGCTGCGGTATTCCTGCACCGTGGTGCTGGGGGACGGGCCGGGGCAGAGTGTGGCGGTGGCGCCAGTGTCTCCGTTGAGGAAGCGCTGCAGCCAGGCGGTGGTGTACTTCGCGATGGTGGCGTTGCTCTTGGTCGGCGCCATGTGGCCGGCGTTGTTGAGCTCCAGGTACGCCTTGTCCAGCTGAGACGCTGGGCGCTGCTAGCTGCTAGGCCCTAGCAAGGCGCCTATCACGGTGCTGAGCTGGGGCCTAGCAGTTCTAGCAGGGCTAGCGGCAGGGGCGGAATCAGTCCCGGGTGGCGCCGTTGGGCCACATCACCCGGACCGGAACCCCGGAGCGCTCCGCGTAGGCCACCACGTCGGCGGTTCCTCCGTAGCCGCGGGCGGGCTGGCCGTCCCACACCGCCAGCAGCTCGTCGACCAGCCCGACCAGGACCTCACTGCCGGCCATGTGCGCCTCCGATGTCGACTCGCTCATGCCGGTGCCGTGTACCTCGCTGGCACGCTGCAACAGGGTGTCGTAGGTGGCGTGGTGCTCTTCGGGCAGGCCGTCCCGGTAGGCGTCGGCGGGAATGACGACCTCGACCCGGCCGCCGTGGTCGAGGACCGTCTCGGCGAACCAGGCGTCCGGGCCGTCCGCGATGCAGGAGACGCCGACGAGTTCATCCGGCGTGTGTCGGTGTACCTCGTCGACCAGCATGGCGCGTACCTGCTTGGCGACGGCTTCGGGTAGGTCGCGGTGTCCGGTGATGCCCAAGCGCATGACGTCTCCTGTCTCGGTCGACGGGCCTACAGGTACACGCCGTGCAGCCGGTCGTCAAAGTCGCGGACCACCTTCGCGGGTGTGGCGGAGGTGTGGCTGCGGCGCAGTGCCCGGGCCCGTTCGATGATGCGGCCGGAGCGGTAGCGCAGCCCGGTTTCCACAGCACGGGTGGCGAGTACGAACGCGCCGTCCAGCCGGCCGGCGGCCAGGTGTGCAGAGGCAATGTCCAGCGTCAGCAGCGCGCGCTGCTTGTCGTGGGCGCCCGGGGCGAGTTGAGCGCCGGCGTCCTCCTGAGAGTCGAAGACCCACCCGGGCAGGCCCAGCCGGGCGCCGCAAGTCATCCTGCAGGCGGCCACCTTCGCGTCGTTGAAGCTGAACACCCACGGCCACGGCGGGGGGTCCTCGACGGCAATCCGGTCCGCGGCGCGCGCCGAGCCCGCCAGCGCCCTGTCGGTGGCGTCGGCGTTGCCGCTGGCAGCATGAGCGAGGGCCTCCACGGAGCCCAGCCACGCCTCGGCGATGGCCGGCCGTCGGTCGCCGAGCTGGCGCCGCGCGGAGCGCACCAGGCTCAAGCCCTGAGCGGCGTTGCCTGCGAGCGCCTCGAACTGCGCGAGGCTGCCGACCTGATAGGCGGACAGCAGCCGATCCCCGGCGCGCCGGGCAGCCTTTACGGCGGTCCCGTACCAGGTGCGGGCCGACCCGTAATCACCCATGTCCCATGCCAGCCATCCGGCGAGGCTGGCCGCCTCGCTGCCCACGGCCGCGAGTCGGGTGCGCTGCTGCGGGTCGTCGGCCTCGGCCGCGACGGTCTGCACCAGCCGCAGATGCGAGGCGGCCGCCTCGGCGAGATGCCGGGAAGGGGTGGTGCCGTCCATGCGCCGGTAGGCGAAGGTCGCCAGCCGCAGCGTGGCCACCTGCCCGCCGTCGGCGGCGTGCGGTTGTTCAGCGGGGAGTGCTGCGAGGGCCGGAGACGCGGCTGCTGCGGCCGCGCCGGCGAGGAAGTTGCGCCGTTCCACTTCGGTTCCGTCCACGTGCACCGCGGCGTGTGCCGCGGTGTGCTCGGCGAGGCCGACCAGCCGTGCGGGAATCTGTACGTGCGCGGCGGCCCTCGCCAGCAGGGTCATGTCGTAGGAGGCGCTCCCGCGTGCCTCCAGGCGGGAGATGGCTGACTGGCTGGTCCCGCAGGCCTCGCCGAGCTGCTTCTGGGAGACGCCGCCGGCAGCCTGCCGCGCGAGCTTGATCACTCGCCCGTAGTCGCCGCGGCGGGAGGCCTCCCGAAGGGCCTGCGTGGACCAGTTCATCGCCATGTGCCCCTGACGCCGTTCGTATCCCGCAGATGCCGTGTACCCCGCGCCGATATGCGCACCGCGCATCACCGCATGCGGCCAGCGGGTCAGTTGTAGTCCATCCAGCATGACGCGCGGTTTGGTCACTACGCCAGGGGACGCCAAACCCGACGGGAGGAAGCGTGAGCACCGTGTCAGCGCACGCCGACAGCGACAGCCAGCCTTGCAGCGCATCCGGGGCCGAAGTGGACGCGGTCTGCATCTCCGAGACCATTCGGCAGACGGCGGTCCCGCGTCCGGAACTGCCCGCCCGGGAGCGCATCGACGTGCTCATTCAGCGACTGCGCGGCCATGCCGGGCTGCTGCTGGGCGAGCCGCTCGGCGAGGACGACTACGAGCTGCGGGCGATGCGCCGCGAAGCAACGGTGCTGCTCAAGCTGCAGACCGGCGACATGTCACGCGACCAGGCGTGGGAGTACGCCCAGTGCCTCGGCGCCTCCACCAAGGGATTGCTGCGCCGCCATCAGGCGGCAGGCAAGTCGCGCCCCCGGAACGTGAGTCCCCCCAACGGACGCCAGGAGGAGCTGTGAGTACCACTCTCGAAGACCCCACCACCGAGACAACCACCCGCGAGCCTAGGGCACTGCTCAACGCGGTCAGGCCCCAGATCAAGGAACTGACGTACAACGTGCTGGAGTCCCCGGGCGCCGCCGACGTCGACCTGTACGAGCGGGAGATCGCGCTGCTGCTGCGCGATCACACCATGGTCCGCTCGATGGCCGAACGGATCCTCGACAACGCGATCATGTACCTGGTCACGGCCATGGAGCATCCCGAGGTACATCTCGGCGTCGGCAAGCTCGTGGACATCGGCGTCCACCAGATCATCCTCGACACGCCCGTCTACTTCGCGTTCTGCGAGGCCTACAACGGCGGCAAGTACAAGCACCACGCGCCGCTCATCACCCGCCGCGGCGACGGCACCGTGATCCGCACCGCCGACTTCATGCGCTCCGTCGGCTTCGCTGCCGACGAGGAGCTGTGGGCCATCGACGGCTCGGACTGCTCGCCGTGCGACAACAAGGCCCCCGACAGCCACTGACCGCCCCTACGCTGGCCCGTGCCGACCCCTCCCACCCGTGTCGGCGGGGGCCGCACCACGCACCGAAGGAAGGCACCGTGCCCGCGCATCACAACCTCGACCACGAACGCGCCCTGTGGGACACCTACGCGGAAGCCGCGTTCAGCTCGGACGCGGAGCCGTCGTTCTGCTGGACCCAGTACGCCGGCCACGGCCCCGGCACCGAGCTGCTCAACTACCCCGCCAGCGTGCTGGAGCTCGGCTGCGGCACCGGCCGCATGCTCGCCCACCTCGCCGCCCAGGGCATCAAGGCCCGCGGCGTGGATCTGTCCCCGGTCATGGTGGCCAAGGTCAACGAACGGTGGGCGCACACCGGGCTCGAGGCCGTGTGCGATGACGTCCTCACCCACCTTCTGAACAGCACCGAGACCTACGACGCCATTTACTCGATCTTCGGTGCTGTCTGGTTCACCGACCCGGCCAAGCTGTTCCCCCTCGCCGCGGCCCGGCTCAACCCCGGCGGCGTCTTCGCGTTCTCGCATCCGCCGGCCATCCCCGGCGCCTACGGGCCACAAGGCATGTACAAGGGCGGTTTCGCAGGCCGAGCCCAGTTCACCTACCGCTACAGCTACACCCCGCGGAAGTGGTGCCGCCTCCTCACGACAGCCGGCTTCGCCGAGACGCACGCCGAGGTGCTCGACGCGCCCCAGCCGGACCACATCGGCACCCTCATCGTCCGCGCAGTTGCGCCCTGACAGCGCAGCCCTGTAGACGCCGCCCCTGCGTCAGGCCCATGGGCGGCACCGAGCCCCGTCCCCGGTGACGCCACCCGGGGGAGGAATTGTCAGATCCTGTGGATCGGCTGGCGCCTTGTTCGCTACGAGATGGTCTTGGTCATGACGGTCCGTGGGCCCATGGCGTCGAGCCCGAGTTCGGCCTCGCGGTGGCGAAGCGTTTGGAGGCCGGGCGTCAGCTGGAGGTCGGGCACAGCGCGGAATCCGTGCCGCGCGTAGAACGGTGCGTTCCAGGGCACGTCGGCGAAGGTGCACAGCGTCACGACGGTATGGCCCTGGTCGGCTGCCCATTGGCAGGCTGCGTCGAGCAGGCTGGCGCCGATGCCCTGGCGCCCGTGATCCGGGTGGACGGACAGCTGTTCCAGGTGCGCGTGGCCATCAACGATGTCTAGCCGGGCGAAGCCAACTGGTGGCCGGCCGGCCACCAGGATGCATCGTGCGGTGAGCAGCTCAGTCAGTTCGGCCGGGGGCGGCAGCGATCCGCGGCCGACATCGTCGAACAGCCGGTCCGCGGCGGTTTCGAGGGCTGTGAGCTGCGCTAGATCATCGGGCTGGGCGGGTCGCACGCCGAGGACGTTCTGATTTCCTGTATCACTGGTCACGAGCTTGATCGTGCCACCGGCAGAATTGAACTGCGAAGGATTTGGCTCAGGCGGCGGTGACCTCGCGCTCGACGAGCTCCCCGCGGTGGATACAGGCTCCGGCGCGGACGAGCGCGACGAGGTGGGGTGCGTTGACGGCTCGCCAGCGGGTCTGGGCGGACTCGACGAGCTTGAAAACCATCGCCAGGGCGGCGGCCCGGGAGCCGGCGCCCTTGGTGACCTTGGTCCGCAGGCGGACGGTCGCGAAGGTCGACTCGATGGGGTTGGTTGTCCGCAGGTGGATCCAGTGCTCGGCGGGGAAGTCATAGAAGCCCAGCAGCTCGCCCTTGTCATCGATGATCTTCTTGACGGCCTTGGGGAACTTCGTGCCGTACTGCTTGGCGAACGCAGCGACGGCCCTGGCCGCGTGCTCCTTGTCCTCGGCGTTGTAGATGTCGGCGATGGCCTTCTTTGCCGCGGGCTGGGCCGACTTCGGCAGGCTGTCCAGGCAGTTGGCCGTTTTGTGAACCCAGCACCTTTGGTGGCGGGTTTCGGGGAAGACCTCGCTCAACGCGCTCCAGAAGCTGAGGGGCGCCGTTGCCGACGGCCAGGACGGGCGCGCGCATCCCGCGCCGCTGGCAGTCCCGCAGCAGCCCGGCCCAGGACTCCGACGATTCGCGGTAGCCGTCCGTCATCGCGATCAGTTCCTTGGTGCCGTCCGCCCGCACCCCCATGACGACCAGGACCGCGGCCTTGGCTTCCTGAAGACGAATCCGCAGGTGGATGCCGTCGGCCCAGACGTAGACGTAGTCCGTGGCGGACAGGTCACGCTCGCAAAATGCCTGATGGTCGGCCTGCCACTGGGCCGTCATCCGGGTCACGGTGGCCGGCGACAAGCCGGAGGCGGAGCCGAGGAACTGCGCCAACGCAGGAACGAAGTCCCCCGACGACAGGCCGTGCAGGTAGAGCAGCGGCAGCACCTCGCTGATCTTCGGGGACTTGCGGCACCACGGCGGCAGGATCGCCGAGGAAAACCGCTTACGCTCGCCGGTGGCCGCATTGATGCGCTTGTCGTTCACCCGCGGCGCCTTCACCTCCACGGTGCCGGCCGCGGTGGTCACCTGCCTCGGCTGGTGGTAGCCGTTGCGGACGACCAGCCGGTGCCCGTGTTCATCCCGCTGATCGGCCAACTCGGCTATATAGGTGTTGACCTCGGCCTCCAGGGCGGCGGCCAGCATCCGCCTGGCACCCTCCCGGACGATGTCGTCGATCAGAGAGCCGCTCTCGGTCGTTCCATCGGCATTCACTACGCTCAGCACGGGCGTGCCTTCCCGACCGACGGTGCAACGTCGGCCTGCTCGATGACCAGAAGTCGATCACTCGGGAAGGTACGCCCTTCGCGTGCAGCCCGAGGCCAATCCACAGGTCATGAGCATTGCTCCTCGTCGTTTGGACAGACGTAGCGTGCCAGCGCGTCGCTTGGCTGATGCGCCTCGCGGCGCCTCGACCCTGGTGTCTAGACACCGCGCTCCACCGCCGGCAGGCGCGGCCCGTCTCCAGACGGTGCCGTGGAGGGAATCTTCAAAGTGGATCGCGAACCGTAGTCACGCAGATAGTCACTCAGGGAACGACAGAGGCCCTGTCTCCTTGGAGACAGGGCCTCTGACCTGCGTTTTCTACGTCGGGACGGCGGGATTTGAACCCACGACCCCTTGACCCCCAGTCAAGTGCGCTACCAAACTGCGCCACGTCCCGGTGCCCGTCCGACCTGGGGTTTCCCCCGGCCGTTCGTGCACGAGAACCATACCGCACTGAGGGGGGTGGCAGGCAAAACGGTTCCTGGGGGAGTGGGGGGCGATTGTGTGTTCGATTTGTGTGTCGGGTCAGGGCTGCGGGCGGTAGGTGTACAGGAAGGTGTGGGGCTCGGGGACTGCGGCGGGGTGGGTTGGGGTGAAAGTGGTGGTGTGGTGGGCGAGCACTGTTAGGCCGGTCGCCTCCAGCAGGGGTACTAGGGCTTCGTCCGAGAAGCTCGTGGCTCGGACCGGGTGGCCCATCAACGTGACCTCGATGTCCTCCACGTCCGCCGGCACCGTGGCCAGGAGCAGGTGGCCGCCTGGTTTCAGGGCCTGGGTCAGGCGGTGGGTCACCGTCTTTTGCTCTGTGCGGGTCATCTGCAGGAGTGAGAAGAAGATGCAGATGGCGTCGAAGGAGTCTGGCTCCAGGGGGAGCTTCCTTATGTCGGCGCAGCGGAAGTCCGCCTCCGGGACCTGGCGGGTGGCCAGGGCCGTCATCACCGGGGATACGTCGATGCCCAGCACCGAATGGCCTGCCTCGGTGAGTGTGGCTGCGGTGGGGCGGCCGGTGCCGCTGCCGACGTCCAGGACTCGTGCGGCGGGTGGCAGCCGCTCGATCAGCCACTCGAGGGCGGACAGGTGTGCGGGGGAGTGGGCGAAGGCTTGCTCGTAGGTGATGCCCAGGGCGTCGAAGAGCTTGGCTGCGGGTGGTGGCGGTGGCGTTTCCAGTGACGGTGACGGTGCCAGTGGCCGGTCGTCCTGGCCCTGGTCGCCCCCGCTTGTGCCCCCGGCGCCCGCGCTCCCCACGTCCCCCGCGCCCTCTTCCTCGCCCCTACCGCTCTCCCGCGTCACCCCTGCCACCCCTCGCTCGCCGCCGACCGGCATCGTTGCACCGCCCGACGCGCGTCGCAATGGCCGCCCGGTGCGTCTCCCGGCTGCCCTCGCAGGGGAAAATGAAGGCCGTACGCAACGGTCGACAGCGATGGAGGAGCCGGAAATGCAGGACGCGCGCGCGGGGCAGGTGGCCGGGCCTGAGGACCTCATCGATGTGGCACGGCTGGTGACCGCGTACTACTCCCTCCACCCCGACCCGGGCGAGGCCGGGCAGCGGGTGGCCTTCGGGACCTCCGGGCATCGCGGGTCGGCCTTTGCCACCGCGTTCAATGAGGATCACATCGCCGCCACCAGCCAGGCGATCTGCGAGTACCGCGCCGCGCAGGGCACCGACGGGCCCCTCTTCCTCGGCGCCGACACCCACGCCCTCTCCGAGCCGGCCCGCATCACGGCACTGGAGGTCTTCGCCGCCAATGGCGTGACCACCCTCATCGACGACGCCGACGGCTACACGCCCACCCCGGCCGTCTCCCACGCCATCCTCACCCACAACCGCAGCCTCTCCTCCGCCCGTGCCGCAGCCGATGGCGTCGTGGTCACCCCCTCGCACAACCCGCCCGCCGACGGTGGCTTCAAGTACAACCCGCCCAGCGGCGGCCCGGCCGGCTCCGACGCGACCTCCTGGATCCAGGACCGCACCAACCAGATCATCGCGGGTGGCCTCAAAGATGTCCGGCGCATCCCGTACGCCCGTGCTCTGACCGCCTCGACCACCAGCCGCTACGACTTCCTCGGCACGTACACCGCCGACCTCCCCAACGTCCTCGACCTGGACGCGATCCGCTCCGCCGGCATCCGTGTCGGCGCCGACCCGCTCGGCGGCGCCTCTGTCGCCTACTGGGGGCGGATCGCCGAGCAGCATCGCCTCGACCTGACAGTCGTCAACCCGCTCACCGACCCCACCTGGCGCTTCATGACGCTGGACTGGGACGGCAAGATCCGCATGGACTGCTCCTCGCCGTACGCCATGGCCTCGCTCATCGCCCAGCGCGACCGCTACGACATCGCCACCGGCAATGACGCGGACGCCGACCGGCACGGCATCGTCACGCCGGACGGCGGGCTGATGAACCCCAACCACTATCTGGCGGTGGCGATCTCGTACCTCTTCGCGCACCGCGAGCAGTGGCCCGCGGGCGCCGGGATCGGCAAGACCCTGGTGTCGTCCAGCATGATCGACCGGGTGGCGGCGGACCTCGGGCGGCCGCTGGTCGAGGTCCCGGTGGGCTTCAAGTGGTTCGTCGACGGCCTGTCTGATGGCACCCTCGGCTTCGGCGGTGAGGAGTCGGCGGGCGCGTCCTTCCTGCGGCGCGACGGATCGGTGTGGACCACCGACAAGGACGGCATCATCCTGGCGCTGCTCGCCTCCGAGATCACGGCCGTCACCGGCAGGACGCCCTCCCAGCACTACGCACAGCTCACCGACCGCTTCGGCGAACCCGCCTACGCGCGCGTGGACGCCCCCGCCTCGCGCGAAGAGAAGGCGCTGCTCGCGAAGTTGTCGCCCGGTCAGGTCACCGCCGATACGCTCGCCGGCGACCCGGTCACGTCGGTGCTCACGTCGGCACCCGGCAACGGCGCCGCCCTCGGCGGCATCAAGGTGGCCACCGACAACGCCTGGTTCGCGGCTCGCCCTTCGGGCACCGAGGACGTATACAAGATCTACGGGGAGTCCTTCCGCGGCGCGGACCATCTGCGCCAAGTCCAGGACGAGGCCCGGTCGGTGGTGCTGGCGGCGCTGGAGGGGTGACATGGACGGAGCGGTGGGGGCGGCGCTGATCGCCGCCGGTGCCGCCATCGGCGGCGGGGCTCTCACGGGCTTATTCACCCTCGCCGCCGCCAAGCGCCAGGCCGCCAGCGCCTGGGAGGCCGCCGAGCGGCAGGCCGCGGCCGCCTGGGAAGCCGGGCGGCAACAGGCGGAAGCCGCCTGGCGGGCCGGGCAGATCCAGGCCACGGCACAGCTCGACGTCGCCCGCCGTACGCTCACCGAGCAGACCCAGGCGGACCAGCGGGCGGTGCGGCGGGCGGCCTACGTGACGTATCTGAGCCGCATCGACAGCGCCCAGCAGGCGTTGGCGGCCTGGCGCGGAGCCATCGGCCTGCCGGAACATGATGCCCGGCGACGAGAGTACGACGCCGGGATGGAAGGGGTCGTCGAGGCCCTGAACGTCGTACGTCTGGAAGGCCCCGCCGCCGTGACGACGGCGGCGGAGGCGCTGCGCGACGCACTGGCGGAGGACGCTCCCGGCACGGCGCGTTCCGGCGCCCAGGAGGCCTTCCTGAATACCGCTCGCGCGGCGCTTGCGCCCTCGGAGTCCGACCAGGAAGCGGGGGCAATGTGGACCTGACGGTGGCCGACTGCATGGAGTCGACCGGGCTCGGTGTGCTGCTCGGTGGTCTGAAGCGGGTCCGTGCGTACGACGGCAGGATGGCTTTGGGCCGTGCGGAGTCAGATGTCCATGGCTGACGGCGGAGGCGGGGCGCAGGTGCAGCTGGAGGTGTCGTACGGAGACGGGGTCGACGGCATCACTGTCGTACGGGTAGGGGGTGATGACCAGATTGCAGTGCTCGACCGGGGCGGCGTTGAGGCGCTGAGTGACACGCTGATGGAGCTCGTCGAGAGCGGGCGGCTCATTCTGGTCGTCGATCTGAGCGCGGTGCGCAAGGTCGACGAGACCTGCGGGGACATGCTTTGGTTGGTACGGCACAGGGCGCGGCTCCTGGGAGGGGCGCTCACCGTTGCAGGGCCGGGCCGCGAGGTACGGCAGGCGGTCGCCGGACTTTCCGCTTACTACGCGAAGCAGAGTCTCGAGCAGCGGCGTGCCGCCCTCGTGGAGCAGTCGAAACGCCTTGTCGCTCCGGGCGAGCATGGGTATGAACACGTCTCCGAGTCCACCACCGTGGTGAGATTCTCGGGTGAGCTGGGGCCCTCGACCGAGCTGGCGATGCGGCGACTGCTGGCGGACCTGGTGCACCACGGGAGAGTCTTTCTGGTACTGGACCTGTCGGCAGTCGACTTCATGGACTCGACAGCGCTCGCCGCGATGAGCGGCGGCCGGAAGCTGGTCCAGAGGCACGACGGACTACTGGCGGTCGTCGCTCCACATGAGCGCATCCGGAAGGCGTTTCAGATCACCGGGCTGATTCAGGTATTTCGCCTCTTCGACACGGTGGAAGCCGCTGTCGAATACCTGGGCCGTGCGGAGTCCGCTGCCTATGGCTGACAACGGAGGCGGCGGCGGGGTCCCGGCGCACCTGAAGGTGTCATACGAGGATCGGCACGATGGCATAACAGTCGTGCGCGTCGAGCGCGATGGCCGGGTTGTGCTGCTGGACGACGGCTCCGCCTATAAGCTGCATTCCGAGCTGATCCAGATCGCTGGTAGCGGGCGATACATCCTGGTCCTCGACCTGAGTGCGGTGAGCGAGATCGGCGGGGTCCATCTGCGCGTGCTGGTCGATTGCCTGCGGCCCGTCCACATCCAAGGCGGTGCCATCTCTTTGGTCGTATCGAGCTCAGAGGTGCGGAAGGCGCTGACGGATGTGCGGCTGGACACGGTCTTCCGTATCCACGCGGACGTGCCGGATGCGGTCGCGGCGCTTGCCGCCACCTACGCGGACCAGAGCATCGAGCAGCGGCGCGCCATCCGCGCGGAGCGGGCGAACCGCAGCTTCACCCCAGGCGGGCTCGCCTATGAACACGTCTCGGAATCCATCACCGTGGTGAGACTTCCGGGTGAAGTGGACGTCTACACCGCGCCGGTGCTGCGCGAGGCGCTGGTGTATCTGGTCAACCACGGGAGATTCTTTCTGGTCCTGGACATGTCGGCGGTTGAGTACTTCGAGTCCACCGGGCTCGGTGTGATGGTCGGTGGCCTGAAGCGGGTCCGCGCGCACGAGGGCGCACTGGCCGTGGTCGCGCCCTATGGGCGCATCCGGAAGACGTTCCGGACCACGGGGCTGAGCAAGGTGTTTCCCCTCTTCGGCACGGTGGGCGCCGCCGTGGAGTTCCTCGGCCGTGAGGCGGGTGCCGCCCATGGCTGACGACGGGAACGGTCCGGCGCGCGCCCTGCCGCAACGGCTCCGCACCGCGGCGGAGTGGGACCCCGTACGCCTCGGCGTCCATCCCGCGCCAGGACCGGACGGGACCGTGGACCTGCCGCGGACCGAATACCTAACCCGCCCGCACGACGACACCCTCCGGGAGCGGCTGGCCCGGGCGGCGGCGACCCACCAGGCCGTCTTCGCGCTGCTGGTGGGCCGGTCCGCGAGCGGCAAGACCCGGGCGCTGTACGAGGCGGTGGCCGCTGTGCTGCCCGACTGGCCGGTGGTGTTCCCCGCGGACGCCGCGGAGCTGACCGCGTGGGCCGAGGCCGGCGCTATCGAGCCGCGCACCGTGTTGTGGCTCAACGAGACGCAGCGCTATCTGGACGGCGCGATGGGGGAGCGCGCCGCGCGGGCGCTGGCGCGGCTGCTGGACGACGTGGCGCCGCTGACGGTAGTGGGCACCATGTGGCCGGAACACATGCGGCGCCTGACGCACCGCCAGAACGGCCTGGAGAGCGCCCCGTACACGCGCGCGCTGCTCGCCGGACCGCACCGGATGATCACGGTTCCGGACACGCTGCCCGGGGACCACGAGGCCCTTGCGGCCGCCGCCGCCCGCGACCCGCGCATCGCCGCGGCCGTACGCGCCGCCGGGACCGGCCGCCGGGTGCTGCAGCACCTCACCGTAGGGCCGGAGCTGGTGCGCCGCTGGGACATGGGGCCCGATCAGTGGTTCACCGCCCCCGAGCACGCCGTGCTGACGGCGGCCGCGGACGCGCGCAGGCTGGGCCACGCCGGCGGCGTCCCCGCACGCCTGCTCCTGGAGGCGGCGGCCGGGTACATGGACTCCGCCGCCCGGGCGGCGGCCGGCAGCGACTGGTTCCCGGTTGCCGTCAGCGCGTTGACGACCGCCGAGGGCGGCCCGACGCCACTGATCGCGGAGCGCCACGAGCCGGGCGTCGGCGACCCCGACAGCTACCGCCCGGACGACTACCTCGAACAGCACATTCAGCGCGTACGAGCCCACCGCTCGCCGCCCGCCGCGTTCTGGTCCGGGGCCCGCTGGGCCAGGACCGCCGACGACGTCCATGCGCTCGGCCGCGCCGCCGAGCAGCGGCGCCGCTACGGCAGTGCCGTCCCGCTGTACGAGCGGGCGATCGAGTTGGGCCACGGCCGGGCGCGGGCCGCCCTTGCGGTGCTGCGGTCGGGTACGGAAGGGCCGGCCGCCGCGGCGGAGACGGCCGCGGCGGACCCCCTCGCCTGGGCGGCCCTCGCCGTGTCGCGGGAGGAAGACGGCGATGCGCCGGGCGCCTTCGACGCGTACCGGCGCGCGGCGGACGCGGGCGACGCCTGGGCCTGGGCGGCCATGGCCAGGCTCCGCGAGGCGGAGGGCGATCCGGCTGCGGCGGACGCGGTCGCCGAGCAGGCTGCGGCTGCGGGCGAGCCGCTCGCCTGGCGGACCCTCGGCCGGATGCGGGCGGCGCATGGCGCGGCCGGGGCGGTGGCCGCCTTCGAGCAGGCGGTACGGGCCGGTGACGGCTGGGGTCACATGGGACTCGCGCAGGCCGCCGAACGCGGCGGCGACCTCGCCGCGGCGGTCACGCATGCCACCAGGGCGACGGGCGCGGGAGTCAGCGCCGCCTGGGCGGCCCTGGTACGCCTGCACTGGGCCCGCGGTGACGACGCGGCAGCGCTGGGCGCCGCCGTCGACGGCGCGGACGCGGGTCATCCCGAGGGCTGGTCCGTCCTGGCCCGGTCGCGTACGGCGGCCGGTGACCGGTCGGGAGCCGCCGCGGCACATCGCGAGGCGGCCGCCATGCGCGTCGGCGCCGCCTGGCGCGAACTGGCGTTGCTCGCCGAGTCGGACGGCGACCGCGCGGCCGCCGAGGAGGCCGCCGCCCAGGCGGCCCGTACCGGCGACCCGGAGGCCTGGACCGCGCTGGCGGAAGCCCGCGTGGAGACCGGCGACGACGCGGGCGCCGCGCAGGCCGCCGCGGCGGCCGCGCGGGCCGGTGACGCGGACGCCTGGATCATGCTGGCGCGGGCGCGGGAGAGCGCCGGGGACAGCGCGGGGGCGGAGGAGGCCGCCGAGGTGGCGGCCGAACGCGGCGCCACCGACGCGTGGTCCGCGCTCTCCCGGATGCGGGAACGTGCCGGGGACCGGGAGGGCTCCCGGCGCGCCGCACTGCGGGCGGCCGCTCTGGGCGCCTCGGACGCCTGGACGGCGCTGGGCCACGTACGCGCGGAACGGGGTGACCTCGCCGCCGCCGAACGCGCCTACACCCGCGGCTGCGAGGCCGGCGACACGGCCGCGTACACCGCCCTCGGCGCCCTGTACCTGGAACAGGGCCGGTCGACCGAGGCTTGCGCCGCCTACCGCGCGGCCGTCGACGCGGGGCTCACCGATGCCTGGGAAGGCCTGCTGGCAGCGCTGGCGGCGCAGTCGCCCCGGGCGCAGCCGGTCGGCGGGCTGCGCGCGACGGGGCTGCCGGCGGAGGACCCGGTCCCTCAGGCGTAGAAGCGGGAGATGCTCTGCAGCACGCAGGCCGGCTTGGCGGCCCCCTCGATCTCGATGGCGCCGTCGACGGTGATCTGCACGCCCCCGGGTACGTCCTCGACCGCGGCGAGTCGCGCCGTCAGGCGGATGCGGGAGCCGGCCGGGACGGGGGCGGGGAAGCGGACCTTGTTGAGGCCGTAGTTGACCTTCGTCGTTACGCCCTGGACGTCGAGCAGGTCGGTGAAGAGCGGGATGAAGAGCGACAGGGTCAGATAGCCGTGGGCGATGGGGGCGCCGAAGGGGCCCGCCGCGGCCCGCTCGGGGTCGGTGTGGATCCACTGGTGGTCGCCGGTGGCGTCGGCGAAGGTGTTGATGCGGTCCTGGGTGATCTCGGTCCACGGGCTGGTGCCCAGGTCGCTGCCGGCGAGCTTCTTGAGGTCGTCGAGGCCATCGACGGTCGTCGTCATCGGGAACTCCTAGCGGGTCAGGGGGTGCCGTACAGGCTGCGCACGCGGGATTTGAGGAGCTTGCCGGAGGCGGTGCGCGGCAGGTCGGTCGCGTACACCACGGACTTGGGGATCTTGTACTTGGCGAGGCGGCCGGAGAGTGAGGCGAGCAGCTCCTCCGGGTCAGGTGCGGCGCCCTCGCGCGCGACGATCACCGCGCGGCCGACCTCGCCCCACGTCTCGTCGGGTACGCCGATGACGGCACACTCCGCGATGTCGGGGTGCGCGAGCAGGGCGTTCTCCACCTCTGCGGGATAGACGTTCTCGCCGCCCGAGATGATCACGTCCTTGAGGCGGTCGACGATGGTGACATAGCCGTCGTCGTCCACCCGAGCGGCATCGCCCGAGCGGAACCAGCCGTCGGTGAAGGCCCGCGCGCTCTCCTCGGGCAACCCCCAGTACCCGGGCATGACATGCGGCCCACGCACCAGCACCTCGCCCGCCTCGCCGACGTCCACCGGCGTGAGGTCGGGGCGTACGACACGGACATCGCTGAAGAAGTGCGGCACGCCCGCCGAGCCGGCCTTGGACGTCGCGTGCTCGGCGTCGAGGAAGAGGGTGCCGGGGGAGGCCTCGGTCATCCCGTATCCCTGGAGGAAGGTCAGGCCGCGCTGCTGATACGCGTCAATCAGCGGCGTCGGTACGGGCGAGCCGCCGCAGGTGAGGATGCGCAGCGAGGAGAGGTCGGCGGCGGCCCACCGCGGATGCCGGGCGACCTGGTCGAACATCGCGGGCACGCCGAACATGAACGTCACCCGGTGCCGCTCGATCAGCTCCAGAGTGCCGTCCGGATCGAAGGCCCCCACGATGAGGCAGGTGCCGCCCTTCAGCAGCACGGGCAGCGCCAGCATGTTGAGCCCTGCGGTGTGGAAGAGCGGCGCGGACACCAGGGCGATCTCGTCCGCGAGGAGGTCGTGGTCGATCAGGACGTTGACGGCGTTCCAGGTGAGGTTGCCGTGGGTGAGCATGGCGCCCTTCGGGCGGCCGGTGGTGCCCGAGGTGTACATGATGATCGCGGTGTCGTCGAGGGCGACCGGCTCGTCGATGGGCTGGTCCGGGGCGGCGGCGAGGAGATCCTCGTAGGGGCGGCCGTCGGTGACGATGCGTACGACGCCGGCTCCAGCCTCCGCCGCCAGCGGCTCGTACGACTCCGCGTGGAGCAGCACCCCGGCACCCGAGTCGCCCAGCTGATACGCGATCTCGGGCGCGGCCAGCCGGAAGTTCAGCGGTACGAAGACCGCCCCCAGCAGCCCGGCGGCGAACAGGGTCTCCAGAAAGGCGGGATGGTTGGGCCCCAGGTACGCGACCCGGTCCCCGCGCCGGATGCCCGCCGCGCGCAAGCCGTGGGCGAGGCGGGTGGTGCGCTCGTGCAGCGCGGCGTAGGTGGTCGGGGTGTCGTTGTGGAGCAGGGCGGTGCGGTGGGGGGTCTTGCGGGCCCGGCGGGCCGGCCAGGAACCCAGTCCTTCGTTGCGCATCTGTGCGCCCCTTACGGCTCGTTGGGGATTACGAGCGGGTGAGCCCGAGCAGCCGGGCGGCGTTGTCCTTGAGGATCGCGGGTCGGACCTCGTCCTTGATGGGCAGCTCGGCGAAGTCGGCGAGCCAGCGGTCGGGGGTGAGGACGGGGTAGTCGGAGCCGAAGAGGACCTTGTCCTTCAGCAGCGAGTTGGCGTACTTGACCAGCTGCGGCGGGAAGTACTTCGGCGACCAGCCGGACAGGTCGATATGGACGCCGGGCTTGTGGGTGGCCACGGCCAGCGCCTCGTCCTGCCAGGGGAAGGACGGGTGCGCCAGGATGACCTTCAGGTGGGGGAAGTCGGCCGCCACGTCGTCCACGTACAACGGGTTCGAGTACTTGAGCCGGATGCCGCCCCCGCCGGGGACGCCCGCGCCGATGCCGGTCTGGCCGGTGTGGAAGAGGGCGATGGTGCCGGTCTCCTCGATCACCTCGTACAGGTCGTACGCGAGGCGGTCATTGGGGAAGAAGGCCTGGATGCTGGGATGGAACTTGAAGCCGCGCACCCCGTACTCCTCGACCAGCCGGCGCGCCTGCCGCACTCCCGCGCGGCCGCGGTGCGGGTCGATGCTCGCGAACGGGATCAGCACATCAGGATTGGCCGCGGCCGCCTCGGCGACCTCCTCATTCGGTACGGGCTCGGTGCCCGTCGCGGACTCGGCGTCGACGGTGAAGACCACCGCCGCCATGTTGCGCTCGCGGTAGTACGCGGCCGTCTCCTCCAGGGTTGGCTTTCGGTTGCCCTCGACCTTGAAGTACGCGCTGGAGGCGGCGTGCAGGCTTTCGTCGAGCGAGGCGTGTCCTTTGGACGACACCTCGGCATGGGCGTGGACGTCGATCGCGGCCAGCGCTGCTACGTCCATGGCGCCCGTCACGGCCCCGGCACCTTCGGCGCGGGTATCCCGACCGACTGCGGCTCCCGGCCGACCGACGTATGCCAGGCGTCGGCGATGGACTGCGGGGTCCAGCCGTCCTCGGCGTACGCGACCGCGGTCTCCTGCGGATGCGACCACAACGCGAGCTTGTCGCCGCCGATGCCGATGCACTGGCCGGTGATGTCGCGGGCCGCGTCCGAGGCGAGGAAGGGGATGAGTGCGGCGCAGTCCTCCGGGGTGCCGAAGCCCTCGCCCTTGCGCAGGAAGGCCGGCAGCGGATCGCCGCGGCGCAGCGCCTCGATGTACGGGGCGAACGCCGGGATCGTCTCGGTCATGGCGGTCGCGGCGACCGGGACGATGGCGTTGACCGTGATGTCCGCGCGGGCCAGCTCCATGGACCAGGTCCTGGTCATGGCGGCGATACCGGCTTTAGCGGCGGCGTAGTTGGTCTGGCCGAAGTTGCCGCGCTGGCCCGCGGGCGAGCCGACGAGCACGAGGGTGCCGCCGTCGCCCTGCTCGCGCATCCGCACCGCGGCGGCGCGGGCGCAGGTGAACGTACCCCGGAGGTGGGCGGTGACGACGGCGTCGAAGTCGTCGTCCGTCATTTTCCACAGCACCTTGTCGCGCAGGATGCCGGCGTTCGTGACCATCACGTCGAGCCGCCCGAACTCCGCCACCGCCCGGTCGACCAGCCGCGCCGCGGCCTCCGCCGTGCCCACGGCCACGGTCTCGGCGACGGCGCTCCCGCCCGCTTCGCGCAGCGACTTCGCGGCTTCCTCGGCGACGGCGGCATCGAGGTCGTTGACGACGACGGACGCCCCGGCGGCGGCGAGCGCGGCGGCGTACGCGCGGCCGAGGCCGCGGCCGCTGCCGGTCACGACCGCGACCTTGCCGGTGAGTTGGGTGGTGGCTTCAGGCACGTGGGTGTCCCTTCGTGGCGTTGGCAGGAAGCAAGCTAGGAACAATAGTTGTTGACGTCAATAGTTGTTGTAACCCATGATTTGCGTCATGAGCGACCAAGACCCGCCCTGGATGCGCGGCTTGCACGCGGACACCGGTTATCTGCTGTACCGGCTCGGGCTGCGCTCCGGCCGGCTCTTCAACGCCACGCTCGAGGAGTCCGGGCTGCGGCTGCGGCACTACGCGCTGCTGCGCTTCCTGGCCGCCGAGGACGGCGCCCTGCAGCGGGAGCTGAGCGAGCGCCTCGGCTACGACCCGAGCGCCATCGTCAGCCTCGTCGACGACCTGGAGCGGCTCGGCCTCGCCGTCCGTACAGCCTCGCCCACCGACCGCCGCAGCCGCATCGTCGCCCTCACCGACAAGGGCCGGGACACGCTGCGCGACACCGACAAGGGCAGCCACCGGGTCACCGACGAACTGCTCGCCCCGCTGCACCCCGACGAGCGGGCCACCCTCCAGGCGCTGCTGCTGCGCATCGCGGAACCCGGACAGGACTGACGGGCGGCGGCGCCGATGCCGGAGTCCGCGGGAGGGCGGAAGAGTCGGGCAGCCGGTCCGCCGCGCCGCCGATCCGCGGCGGACCGGCTGCTCGCCGTCCTCGACGCCTTCGACCACGACAACCCGGCTCTGTCCCTCACGGGCATCGCGCGCCGCGCCGCCCTCACCCCGGCCACCGCACACCGACTGACCGGAGTCCTGTGCGCCTGGGGCGCCCTCGAACGCGACGCTCAAGGCAGCTTCCACATCGGCCTGCGCGTCTGGGAGCTCGCGGCGCTGGCGCCCCGCGGTCATGCGTTGCGTGATGCCGCGCTGCCGTTCCTCGAGGACCTCTACGAGGCCACCCACGAGAACGTGCATCTCGCCGTCCGCGACCGCCTGGACGTCGTCTACATCGAGCGGATCTCCGGCCGCACCGCGGTCGGCGTCCGCAGCCGGGTCGGCGCCCGCTGGCCGCTGCACGCGACGGGCGTCGGCCTCGTGCTTCTGGCCCACAGCTCCGCGGCCGTCCAGGAGCAGGCCTGCTCCCGGCCGCTGGAGACCTTCACCCCCCACACCTTGTCCGACCCGGTCCGGCTGCGCCGCGTCCTGGCCGAGGTCCGGCGCACCGGCTGTGCCGTGAGCGACCGGCAGATCACCGAGGACGCCCTGTCGGTGGCCGCGCCCGTCCGCGGCCCGCGCGGCGACGTCGTCGCGGCCGTGTCGCTCGTCGTACCCGCCGCCGGAGCCCAGCCGCCCGCGCTCATCCCCGCCGTGCGGCTGGCCGGGCGCGGCATCTCGCGCGCGCTCGGGTGGCAGCCGGGCGCCGGTTAGCCTCAGCGGTCCGCCTCCCGGCCGCCGCCGACCAGCTCACTCGGCCGGTACGGGACGTACGCGGCACCGTCCAGGCCGAGTTCGAGAGCGGCGCGCTGCAGAGCGCCCGGCCGAGCCCTGCCGTCCCAGCGGCCGGCGTCGATCCGGTACGCGATGGCGTGCACAGCGGCCACGTACTCGGCGGTGGTGAAGGTGCAGTGGCCGGGTCGCGCGACGTACGCCTGCCGCAGCAGCCCGCCGTCCCCGGCGGCCCGCACCCGGTCGGCGAAGATGTTCTCCTGCTGCACCGGGACGAGGTTGTCGGCGACGGTGTGTACGTTGAGGAGAGGCACCTCGAGCCCTTGCCCGGCGGACGAGGAGCGCTCCGCGGCGCGTACCGCCGCCGGGTCCGCGGCGATGCCGGCGTCGCGGGTGAGGGCGGCGAGGTCGGCGTGCAGGTCGAGGCCTGCGGCGCGGTAGAGGGCGCGGACCTGCGGGGCGTGTTCGGAGTCGGCTAGCAGGCGGGCGTAGTTGACGCCCTTGTTCCCGGAGTTGTTGCCGCCGACGGACTGCTCGATCTGGTGGCGGCCGTTCTCGATGAAGCTCAGCAGCCCCTCGGCCAGCCAGGCGTACTGCTGCTCCTGCCGCGCCGCGGCGTCGTGCCGCGGGGGCGGCGCCGCGCCCGAGTGCCAGGCGGGCAGGTTCAGATAGGCGGCGGCGAGCGCGATACGGGCCCGGCCCTGAGGTGTGGCCTGGGCGGCCTTGACCGCGGTGGTGAGCCGGTCGGCGGTGGCCGCGGCCTCGGCGGGGCTCGCGAAGTCCACCATCCGCACGTCCTCGCCGGGGAGCAGCAGCCTCGCGAGGGTGTATTCGGCGTCCAGCTGGTAGTTCTCCAGATCGTTGGCGCCGGCGACCAGACCGCAGAACCCCAGCGCGCCGTCCACCCGGCCATCGGCGTCCCGGGCGAGCTGCGCGTTGACGAGGCCGCCCATGGACATGCCGGTGGAGATGGTGCGCTCCGGCCGGGCGACAGCGCCGCTGAAGGCCTCGATGGTGGCGAACTGGTCGCGTGCCGCGCTGTTCAGCGCCCACCAGGAACCGTTGGGGTCGTACGAGGACCCCGCCAGCGCGTAGCCCTCGGCCAGGAGCCGGTCGCGGACGGCGGCGTTCGGGGCGTTCTGGGCGACGGTGGGGCCGAAGCCGTGGGCGAACAGCAGCAGGGTGCCATTCCAGTCGGCGGGCACGTCGGCGATCCAGGTGGCGCCGTCGGCGAGCGTGCCGGTGAGGTGCCGCGGCGGGGCGGCGGGGGCCGCTTGTGCGGCGGCAGGGGCCGTGGTGGCGAGGAGCGCCGCGACGGCCAGAGCGGTGATCGTACGGGCGAGTCGGGCAGGCATGACGCCGGAATGTAGGGCGGAATTCCGACGGCGGTCAACTATCCGCACAACATTATGGGCAAGTCTTCCATCACGCGGAAGTCCCGTTGCCCGCCGGCGAGTTCCGTCCCGACGCTGGTCGCGTCGCACAGCACGCCCCAGCGAGAGGAGCGCCATGCCCGGCTTCGCGAGGAATCAGTGGTACGTCGCCGCCTACGGATCCGAGGTGGGCCGGGAGTTGCTCGCCCGTACGGTCCTCGGCGAGCCGATCGCCTTCTACCGGACCGACGACGACGCGGGCGAGGTCGTCGCCCTCGCCGACCGCTGCGTGCACCGCCGCTTCCCGCTGTCGGAGGGGCGGCTGGACGGTGACGCGGTGGTGTGCGGCTACCACGGCTTCACGTACAACCGGACCGGCGCCTGCGTCTTCGTGCCCGGGCAGCGGCGGATCCCGCGGACGGCGCGGGTGGCGTCGTATCCCGTGGTGGAGCAGGACTCCTTCGTCTGGGTCTGGATCGGCGACCCCGCGCTCGCCGACCCGCGGGCCGTCCCGCGGGCACGGCACCTGGCCGACCCGGGGTGGGTCTCGGTGTGCGGCATGGAGCCGATCGACTGCGACTACGGGCTGCTGGTCGACAATCTGCTGGACCTCTCGCACGAGACGTATCTGCACGGCGGCTACATCGGCACCCCCGAGGTCGCCGAGACCCCGATCACGACCGAGGTCGATGAGGACGCGAGTGTCGTACGGGTCTCGCGGCACATGGACGACGCGGCCTGCCCGCCGTTCTACGCCCGCTCCACCGGCATCGAGGGCCGCATCACCCGCTGGCAGGACATCGAATACCACGCGCCCTGCCTCTACCTGCTGCACAGCCGCGTCGCCCCCATCGGCGTCGTGCCGAACCCGGACGGCACCGACCCCGACGCCTTCCACACCGAGATCACCTACGCCATCACCCCCTCCACCCCGGGGAAGGTCTACGACTTCTGGGCCGTCTCCCGTGACTTCGCCCAGGACGACGCGGAGGTCACCGCCTTCCTGCGGGACTTCAACCACACCGTCGTCATGCAGGACGTCGACGCGCTCAACATCCTGCAGCGGGCCCTCGACGCCGAGTCCGGCGTCTACCAGGAGCTGAGCATCAACATCGACAGCGGCGGCCTCGCGGCCCGGCGGATCCTCACGCGGCTGGCCGAGGAGGGCGAGAAGGCGACGGCCTCGTGCGTCGGGCAGCCCGTATGACCGAGCTCGACCTGGTCGTCACCGACCGGCGCCGGGTGGCCGATTGGGTGCTGGCCCTGACCCTCCAGCATCCCGCGGGCCGGGAGTTGCCGCCCTGGGAGCCCGGGGCGCATGTGGAGCTGCTGCTGCGGGACGGGCTCGTACGGCAGTACTCGCTCTGCTCCCGCCCCGCGGACCGCGGCAGCTGGCGGATCGCGGTGTTGCGCGAGGAGGCGGGGCGGGGCGGATCCGCCTACGTGCACGACCACCTGCCCGCGGGCGCGCGGGTACGGGTGCGCGGGCCGCGCAACAGCTTCGCGCTGCGCCCGGCCGCGCGCTACCTGTTCATCGCGGGTGGCGTCGGGATCACCCCGATCCTGCCGATGGCCGCCGCCGCGGAGGAGGCAGGCGCCGACTGGTCGCTGCTGTACGGCGGCAGGTCGCGCGCGGCCATGGCCTTCCTCGACGAGCTGGCGGCCTATGTCGACCGGGTCCGCGTCGTCCCGCAGGACGAGTCGGGCCTGCTCGACCTCGCGCCTTACGCCCGGGCGCCACAGCCCGGCACGCTCGTCTACTGCTGCGGGCCCGGGCCGCTGCTGGACGCGGTGGAGGCCCGCTGCGCCTCCTGGCCTCAAGGAACGCTGAACGTAGAGCGGTTCCAGCCGCACACCCCCTCCCGTACCGAAGCGGACAATGCCTTCGAACTCGTCCTGGCCCGCTCCGGCCGCACCCTCACCGTCCCCGCCGACGCCTCCGTACTGGAGACCGTGCGGGCGGCCGGAGTCGAGGTGCTCTTCTCCTGCGCCGAGGGCACCTGCGGCACCTGCGAGACCGACGTGCTCGACGGCACGCCCGACCACCGCGACTCGCTGCTCACTGAGGAGGAGCAGCGGGCCGGGGAGTCGATGATGATCTGCGTTTCGCGCTGCCGCGGAGACCGTCTGGTGCTCGATCTTTGATCATTGAACGGCGCCGCTCCCACCAGTCCTTCGCACTCGGCACCAGGCCCCGCGGCAGGAACAGCACCACCAGGATGAGCAGCACCCCGTACACCGCGTACGACAGCACCGCGGGCGCGCTGGCGGGCATGCCCTCGGCGGTACCCAGCTCGTTCAGCTCCTGCAGCAGCAGCGTGATCGCGGCCGCGCCCACCAGCGCACCCCAGATCGTGCCCAGACCACCGATCACCGCCATCACCACGAACTCGAAGGACAGCAGCACGGGGAAGGAGCCAGGCGCCACATACCCCGTATAGAAGGCATAGATCCCACCCGCCAGCCCGGCGAAGCCGGCCGAGAGGCTGAAGACCGTCAGCTTGTACGCCACCACCGGCACCCCCGCCGACTCGGCCGCCACCTCGCTGGTCGCCAGCGCCCGCAGGCCGCGCCCTGGGCGGGAGGCGATCACATTGCGGGCGATCAGCACGACCAGCGCCAGGGCGGCGAGGGCGAGATAGGCGTACGAGGTGGTGCTGGCGAACTCGTACCCCGCCACCTCCAGCCGCGGCACGCCCTGCAGGCCGATGTCGCCGCCCGTCCACTCCTGCTGGCCCACCACATTGAGCAGGATCAGCTGCATGGCGAGCGTGGCGAACGCCAGCTGATGGCCGCGCAGCCGCAGCAGCGGCACCCCGATCAGGACGGCGGTGCCGGCCGCCACCAGGGGCGCGGCGGCCAGGCCGAGCCAGGTCGGGTTGCCGTGGGTCGAGAGCAGCGCGGCCGTGTAGGCGCCGATGAGGTAGAAGGCCGCATGGCCGAGGGAGATCTGCCCGGCGTAACCCATCAGCATGGAAAGGCCGGTGACCACGATGCCCGACAGCAGCACCGTGACGTAGACGGGGATGTCGGAGCCGGACAGCACCTGGGGAAGCAGGAGGGCGAGCGCGGCTGCCGCCAGGACGGTCCACGTACGAAGGGACGGTCGTGCGGTCATCGGGCTGCCTCCTCGTGCAGAGCCGTGTGCTGGGAGGCCCGCCAGACCATGACCGCGAGCATCAGGGTTAGGGCCACGACGCTCTGGTAGGAGGCGTTGTAGTAGCCGGCGACCATCGACTCCGCGACGCCCAGGGCCAGTCCGCCGGCCAGCGCGGGGCCGAGCTTGACCAGGCCGCCGAGGATCGCGGCCGCGAAGCCGTTCGTGATCAGCAGGACATCGCTGTGGTACGACACGGACTGCAGCGGCGTGACCAGCACCCCTGCCACGCCGCCGAGCATGCCGCCGAGGGTGAAGGCGACGAGGCCCATGCGGGTGACGTCGATGCCGACGGCGCGGGCGGCGTACGGATTGGAGGCGCAGGCGCCCAGCGCCTTGCCCAGGTTCGTACGGGTGAAGAACAGGCCGAGGCCCGCGAAAGCCAGCGCCGCCGCGCCGATCACCAGGAAGTACTGCTTCTGCAGATACGCGCCGCCGAGATGCACCGCCCCGCCGAGCCCGGCGAAGGAGTGCGGGTCCTCGCCCCAGATCATGATCTCGGCCGCGTACGCCAGGAAGCCGATGCCGAGCGTGATGATCAGCGCGGACTGCGGGCTGGTGCCGCGGCGGCCGATGGCGACGATGCCGACCAGCAGCCCGGCCGCGCCCGCGATGAGCACGGCCGCGACCTCGGCGACGCCGTGCGGCAGGCCCGCCGACAGCAGCGATCCGGCGGTCAGGCCCGCGAGGACGGCGAAGGTGCCCTGGGCGAAGTTCACCACCCGCGTCACCCGGTGGATCGTCACCAGGCCGCTGCCGAGCAGCGCGAAGCCGCAGCCGACGGCGAGTCCGGCGATGAGGTACTGCAGGAAGTCGCTCACTCCTCGCCCTCCTCTGCCGCCGCGCCGCCGAGATAGGCGGCGGCGACCTCGGCGCTGTCCGCCAGCTCTGCCGAGGTGCCTTCGATACGGATCCGGCCCGCCTCCAGCACATAGGCGCGGGTGCACAGGTCCAGGGCCAGCCGGGCGTTCTGCTCGATCAGGAGCACGGCCAGGCCGCGGGTGGCGTTGAGGTCGCGGAGGTGGTCGGCGAGCGCCGCGGTGATCAAGGGGGCGAGGCCGAGGGAGAGTTCGTCGACGACGAGGACGTCCGGGTCGGCCATCAGCGCCCGGCCGAAGGCGACCATCTGCTGCTGGCCTCCGGACAGGGTGCCCGCCTTGCGGCGGCGGATCTCCGCGAGGTCGGGCAGCACCTCGTACACCCGGGAGGTGTCGCGCGCGGCCGAGCCGCGGGAGCGTAACGGCCAGGCGCCGAGCCGCAGGTTGTCCTCGACGTCGAGGTCGGGGAACATCTGGCGGCCCTCGGGCACCAGGGCAGGCCGCCCCTGCACCTTTATGCCGCCCGCCGCCGGCCTGACCAGCCCCATGATTGCGTTGACCAGGGAGGACTTCCCAGCGCCGTTGGGTCCGACCAGGGCGACCGCCTCCCCGTCGGCGACGGTCAGGCTGACCCGGTCCACGGCGGTCGCGGTGCCGTAGCGGACGACGAGGTCATCGACCGCGATCATGCGGCGGTCTCCTGTCCGAGGTACGCCGCCAGCACCGACTCGTCTCCGCGGATCTCCTCCGGGGTGCCCTCCGCGATCTGCTGCCCAAGGTCGAGGACGGTGACGCGATCCGCCAGCCGGGCCACGAAGGCGACGTCGTGCTCGATCAGCATCATCGTCAGCCCCTCCGCGCGCAGGCCTTCGATCAGCTGGGCGAGGGCCTCGCGTTCACCGGCGCGCAGCCCCGACGCCGGTTCGTCGAGCAGCAGCAGCCGGGGGCGGGCGCACAGGGCGCGGGCGACCTGGAGTGCGCGCTGCTGCCCGAGCGGGAGCACGTCCGCCGAGCGGTGCGCCCAGTCCTTCAGGCCGACGCGGTCGAGCGCGGCCAGGGCGTCGGCGGTGATGGCGGCCTCCTCGCGGTGGTGGCGGGGGAGTCGCAGCGCGGCGGAGGGGAAGCCGTGGCGGGTGCGGGCGTGCGCGCCGACCATCACGTTCTCCAGGGCGGTCATCCCGTGGAACAGCCGGGCGCCCTGGAAGACGATCGCGATGCCCAGGCGGGCGCGCGAGTGCGCGGACAGCCGGTCGATGCGGCGCGGCTGCCCGCCGGTGGCGTAGTGCACGGTGCCGTGGTCGGCCGTGAGATGGCCGCTGATCAGGTTGAACAGGGTGGACTTGCCGGCGCCGTTGGGCCCGATCACCGCGCGCGTCTCGCCCTCCGCGACGGCCAGATTCACCTCCCGTACGGCATACACGCCGCCGAAATGCCGGCTCAGGTCCGCGACGCGCAGCATCGCCGCGGCCGTCATCCGGCGTCCTGCACTGCCTTGGCCAGCTGCTCGCGGCCCCACTTGGTGGGGACCAGCTTGCCGTCCTTGACCTGGTTCATGGAGATGTTGACGACGTCCAGGCCCGAGTGGTCGTCGGCGCTGTACTTGTAGCGGCCCGTCGGGGTGACGAGATCCATCGACTCCAGAGCGTCGCGCACCTTCGCCTTGTCGGTGCCGCCCGCCTTCTTGAACGCCTCGGCGATCAGCTGCGCGCCCGCGTAGCCGTCCATGGCGAACTGGGGCGGCTCGTAGCCGTACTTCTTCTTGAAGGGGTCGGCCATCTTGTCGATGACCTTCTTGAGCTTGCTGTCCGGCAGCTCGTCGCCGACCACCCCGACGGCGCTCTGTACGTACACGTCCTCGGCCGCGTCGCCGACCGGCTTCAGCCACAGCTTGCTCGCCTGGGAGGCGGTCATCACGAGCGGCATATCGAGGCCCGCCGTGGCGTACTGCTTCGCGATCGTCACCCCGGGCGCGCCGCTCGCCCACACCGCGAGCGCCTGCGCCTTGGAGCCGCGGGCGTGGGTGAAGACGGAGCTGAAGTCGGAGGCGTTGGTCTCGTAGCGCTCGGTCTTGACCAGCTTGACGCCGTACTTGGGCGCCAGCTTCGCCATTGCGCCGTAACCGGCCTTCGCATACGCGGACTTGGTGTCGT
Source organism: Streptomyces boninensis (assembly GCF_048572725.1). Classification (NCBI taxonomy): domain Bacteria; kingdom Bacillati; phylum Actinomycetota; class Actinomycetes; order Kitasatosporales; family Streptomycetaceae; genus Streptomyces; species Streptomyces boninensis. The sequence continues at coordinate 327,164 of NZ_CP183837.1, read as the reverse complement.
ACGCGACCGCGATGCTGGTGATCTTCTCCGCCTTGAAGTAGCGCAGCATCGACTCCGCGTACTTCGAGGAGGTCGCCGGCACGACGAAGGTGTGCCGCTGGATCGGGGCCACCTGCTCGTCGGCGGGGGCGAGCGAGATGTACGGGATCTTCTCGCGCTCGGCGAGGGGCTCCACCGCCAGCGCGGAGTTGGAGAAGGTCGAACCGATGATCGCGTCGACGCCCTGCTCCTTGAGCTTGTTGAAGTGGACGACGGCCTGGTCGGGGGCGGTCTTGTCGTCGAGGGTGGTCAGCTTGATCTTGCGGCCGCCGATCCCGCCGGCCTTGTTGATCTGGTCCACCGCCAGCTCGACGGTCTTGGCGGCCTCGGTGCCGAGCGGGGCGTAGTTGCCGGAGAGGGATTCGATGAAGCCGACCTGGATCGGGCCCTTGCCGTCGGAGCCGGCCTCGCCCCCGCAGGCCGTGACGGCCAGCGCGACGACGGCGACCAGGGGCAGGAATCTGCGCATGTGAACCTCCCGAGGGTGCCGCGGAAAGCAGCCGGGTGGGATGGAATGCAGTGCGAAGATAGGCGCAGGCTTGACGGCCGTCAACAATGTGCCCAATATCAATGGGCCGCGGCCGAGCGGCCTGCCGGGCAGGCCCGCCGAGCGGTGTTATTACGCTGACCGCATGGGAGCAGAACCAGTGAACGCTGCAGTGGAAGACGGCCCGCTGGCCGGCCGGGCGGGCTCCGCGGGGCTGCGCCCGCAGACGGTCATGCTCACCTTTCTCGGCAATTACGTCCTCGGCCGGGACGTCGCCGTCTTCTCCGGCAGCTTCATCGACGTCTTCGCCCGCCTCGGCGTGAGCGAGCACGCGCTGCGCTCCACCCTCACCCGCATGGCAGGCCGCGGCCTGCTCGCCCGGCACCGCCGCGGCCGCCGCATGTACTTCGGCCTCACCGAACGCTCCGCGGAAATCCTGCGGGACGGGGAGGCGCGGGTCTGGGGCCGCGGCCCGGTCAACACCGACTGGGACGGCACCTGGACCGTCCTCGCCTTCTCGCTCCCCGAGTCCTGGCAGCGGCAGCGGCACGACCTGCGCGCCCGGCTCGTCTGGGCCGGCTTCGGCGCGCTGGGCAACGGCATGTGGATCGCGCCGTCAGGCGTAGACGTGGACCCGGTGGTCGACGCCCCGGAGCTGGAGGGCCGGGTCAAGGTCTTCACGGGCATCGCCCAACCGCCCACGGACGTCGGCCAGATGGTGCGGGACGCCTTCGACCTCGACGGGCTCGTGGCCGGCTACAGCGACTTCCTGCTGCGCTGGGACCTGCCGGATCCCGCCCCCGACGCGCCCGACGACCTGGCCCGCTATCTGCGGCTGCTCACCGAATGGCTGCAGCTGGTCCGCGTGGACCCGCGGCTGCCCGTACAACACCTGCCCGCGGACTGGCCCGCGTCCCGCGCCGAGGACGTGGTCCACGAGCTGCGCGGCCGGTACGAGGGCCCGGCGCGGGAGATCGTGGATCGTACGTGCGAGATCGTCGAGCTGTGAGCGGTCAGTCGCAGAGCGCTCAGTCGCAGGTGATCTCGTCGCGTGGGATGTAGTGGGTCTTGAAGCTCTCCCGGTCGACCTCCGCGCCGTCATTGCGGAAGATCCGGTCCACCTTGACGTTGAAGCCTTCCAGGGGCGTCTGCGGCTCGCAGTCGTCGGGGTCGCCCTTGCGGGTGCCGGGCTCCTTGATCTTCGTACGCGGGCCCTTCACCGACTCGATCGCGTCGTACTTCTTCGTGCCGAGGAAGGAGATCGTGATGGACTTCTCGGTGGCGGCGGCCTGGATGTAGATGGCGTTGTCCGAGTTGTTCTTGAACCTCAGGTCGATGGTGCCCCAGGCCACCGTCGCCTCCCGGCCCTCCGGGTAGCGCTCGATGTAGAACGCGTGCGCGTGGTGCTCGACCGGGTCCACCCCGGCGAAGAAGATGGCGTTGTAGACGGTGGTGGCCACGGCGGAGACGCCGCCGCCCGTTCCCTTGGCGTACTTGCCGTCGTAGATCATGACGCCCTCTACGAAGCCGTTGGCCTTCGTGCGCTCGCCGACCGTGCGATTGAAGCTCCAGGTGTCGCCGGGCAGGACGACGGAGCGGTTGATCAATTCGGCGGCGCGGCCGACGTTCTTCGTGCGGTACGGGGCGGCCGGGAAGTTCACCGTGAAGGTGGACATCTGCTCGGTGATGCCGAGCTGGGCGACGTTGTCGCGGGTGAGGGTGGGCTGTGCGGGCTCCGTGGCGACGGGGCCGGTGCGGTCGGCGCCCTCCTCGGCGAGCAGGGGCAGCACCGCGTCTTCGAGGGTTGCCGCGGTCACCTCCTGCCCGGCGGTGCCGTCCGCGGCGACCGCGACCCGGCCGTCCACGGCGCGGAGGGCGGCGTTGCGCGCGGGGTTCGTGATGCGCTGCAGGGGGCGGTGCACCGAGGGGTCGTTCAGCAGGCCCTCGGCGTCGAGCTCGGGGGTCTGGTCGTCGCTGTCGTCGTCCTCGTCCACGGTCACGTACTTGCCGAGGACGGCTGGGCTGATCTTGACCTCGCCCTTGTCGGTGGTGAGCGTCACCGGCTCCGATATCTCCTCGGCCTTCGGTGCGTCCATTGGAGTGACTTCCCCGCCTGCGGCCGGCACCCCGGCGCCGTACAGCACGGCGAAGCTGAGGCCCAAGGCGGCCGCCGCGAGGGAAGCCCTGCGTATTCGGCGCTGCACTGTTTCTCCCTCCGGACGGACGCGGATACGTCGATGGTGGCCCGGCGGGTCGTGCCCCGCCTCTTCAGCCCGCGCCCGCGACGGCGGCCCACGCCGTCGATATCGATTTCATCGCCGCCCGCGCCGGACCTGGCAATGAGTGGTGCCCGCCGTCAGGCGCGGCGTACGGTCCGGGGGTGGACACTGCGACCTTGCCGCCTCGCGTGCTGGTGATCGGTTTCGACCCGTACCGGATTCCCGGGCCCTGGGATCCCGGGCCGCTGGTACAGGAGATCGAGAGGGGGATCGCGCGTTTCGCTGAGCATGGTGTCGGCGTGGAGACCTGCCTGTTCGGCCTCGATGGGGACGACGACGTGGACGAGGTGGTCCGGGCTGCGTTGGCCGCTCGGGCCTGGGAGTGTGTCGTGGTCGGTGGCGGGGTGCGGACGGCCGAGGATCAGCTCGAGCTGTTCGAGCGGGTGATCAATCTGATTCGGCGGCATGCGCCCGGCGCGGCGATCGCGTTCAACAGCACCGCCGGGGGCACCTACGAGGCGGCCGCCCGCTGGATTTCGACCTGAGCGAGAGTCTTGCGAACAACTTCGTTCATCACTCATCCTAGGCGTGAAATCGATTCCACCAACGGCGCCAACGGGAGGTCCGGATGAGCGAGGAACGACTCAGCCGCAGACGCGTGCTGAAGACAGCGGGCGGTGTCACCGCCGCGATGGCTCTCGGCGGCGTTGGCGTCGTCGCTGCGGCGGGGCCGGCCGCAGCGGCGCCGGGGAACGGCTACGGGTTAAGCATCGTGGAGCGCAATGAGAGCGACCCGCGCCTGTGGTACTACCGGTTCGCGACCGACGCCGTCGGCTGGAACCCCGGCGTCAACGTCCTGCTCCCCGACGGCTATCACGGGAGCGGCAGCAGGTACCCCGTCCTCTATCTCTTCCACGGCGGCGGTACGGGCTCGGACTTCACCGAGTTCGACCGGCTGGGCATCCGCGAGCTGACCGCCGGCAAGCCGGTCATCGTCGTGATGCCCGACGGCGGGCACGCCGGCTGGTACTCCAACCCGGTCGGCTCCAACACCGGCCCCCGCAACTGGGAGACCTTCCACATCGCCCAGCTGCTCCCGTGGATCGACGCCAGCTTCCGGACGTACGCCGAATACGACGGCCGCGCCGTCGGCGGCTTCTCCATGGGCGGCTTCGGCGCGCTGAAGTACGCCGCCAAGTACTACGGCCACTTCGCCTCGGTGAGCTCCCACTCCGGACCCGCCAGCCTGCGCCGCGACGCCGGGCTCGTCGTGCACTGGGCCAACGTCACCTCCGCGGCCCTGGACCTCGGCGGCGGCACCGTCTACGGCGCGCCGCTGTGGGACGAGGCGCGGGTGAGCGCGGACAACCCCGTCGAGCGGCTCGACAGCTACCGGAACAAGCGGGTCTTCCTGGTCGCCGGCACCAGCCCCGACCCGGTGAACTGGTTCGACACGGCCAACGAGACCCAGGTGCTGGCGGGCCAGCGCGAGTTCCGGGGCCGGCTCGGCGAGGCCGGGATCCCGCACGAGTGGCATGAGGAGCCGGGCGGGCACATGTTCCGGCCCGCCATGTTCACCCGCGACCTCGACGGCATCCTCGACCGGCTGCGAAAGCACTAGCGGCGCGCGCGCCCCCGGCGGCGCGGGCCGTCGGGGGTCAGCCGTAGCGCGATGATCGTCGTGGCCAGCATCTGGTAGTGGCCGACGAGCAGCAGGAACTCGATCGCCTCCGCCTCGCCCAGGTAGTCGCGCAGCTCGTCCCAGGTCGCATCGTCGAGGTCCTGGCGGTCGTTGAGCTCGTCGACCGCGGTCAGCATGGCGCGCTCCCGCGGCGACCAGCCGGCGGCCTTGGGGCCCTCGACGATGCGCTCCAGGTCGGCGGGGCGGACGCCCGCGCGGCGGCCGAGGCGGCGGTGGTGCTCGAACTCGTAGGCGCAGTCCCGTAGATGCGCCACCCGCAGGATCATCAGCTCGCTCTCGCGCCGGGGGAGGGTGCCGCGTGGCATCAGCCGCGCCGCGAAGCGCAGCCAGCCGCGGAAGAGCTTGCGGTGCCGGCCCAGGGTGAGGAAGAGCGCGGGCGGGCGGGTGCCGGCGACGAGGCCTGCGCCGTGGCTGAAGACCCAGGTGCGCAGGCCGACTTCGCGGCGGTCGCCGGGGCGGATGCGGGGGGCGGTCATCGGGTGCCCGCCTGGGTCGGACCGGAGGCGGGAGGACCGGAGGCGGCCGGTTCGGAGGCGGCCGGTTCGGACGGCTGCTTCAGTACGCGCTCCGCCGCGTCGTTCATCACCCGCATCGCCAGCGCGTAAAGCGGCGGCACCACCCGTTCCAGCGCGTATGCGGCCCGTACCCGACCGGAGGTGTGGACGAGATAGGTGTTCCGCCGGATGCCCTTCAGGATTGCCACGGCCACCTCATCCGGGGTCGAGGCCCGTTTACGGAACATCTCCTGGAAGTCGCGGAAGGCGGGCTGGGTCTGGTCCACGCCGACGATCTCCACCGTGTCGGTGAGCGGCGTGTTCACCGCGCCGGGGCAGACCAGGCTGACGCCGATCCCGTGCCGGCGCAGGTCGAAGCGGAGCACCTCCGATACGCCGCGCAGCCCGAACTTCGCCGCGCTGTACGCCGCGTGCCATGGCAGGCCGATCAGGGCGGCGGCCGAGGAGACGTTGACGAGGTGTCCGCCGCGCCCGGCCACGATCATCGGGGGCACGAAGGCCTCGATGACGTGGATGGGGCCCATGAGGTTGACCTCGACCATGGCGCGCCAGTGCCGGTGCTCCAGGTTTTCCACCGTGCCCCAGGTGGAGATGCCGGCCACGTTCATGACCACGTCCATCGCCCCGGACTCGGCGTGGATGTCCGTCGCCAGTTTGAGTACGGCCTCGTAGTCGCTGATGTCGGCGGGGTCGGCGCGGCGGACCTTGCCGCCGCGGGCGCGTATCGCCTCGGCGGTCGTGTCGAGTCCGGCCGCGTTGATGTCGGTGAGGAACAGTTCGGCGCCCTCGGCCGCGGCGCGCAGGGCCACCGCGCGCCCGATGCCGCTCGCCGCGCCGGTGATGAACACCCGCTGTCCGCGCAGGTCCTTGCGTGCTGGTCGTCGCATGGCGGGCACGCTAGCACCGGTGAACACATGTGTACATGAAGGCTCGTCAGGTGAGACTCGGAAGGCCCTACGCGCAGGTGTGGGTGTCTTTCACGTACACCTGCGTTCCCCGTGTACGAGAGTGTTCGTCAATGCTAGGGTGCGCCGCACGCGAGAAACGGGAGGCACAAGTGAGCGAAGGACGCACCGACTTCAGGAGATCGGCCGCGGTCGCGGTGCCGGCACTGCTGGCCGTGACCGCGATGGGCGTGATGATGGCGGAGGGCGCGATGGCCGCGACCTTCGCGGTCTCGGGCACCAACTTCAAGGTCAGCTCGGGAAAGCTGTCCAGCGACGGGCTCGCCTCGTACGTCGACGTGGACCGCTCCGCGGACGGCAAGGGGCATCCCGTCTCGCTGCTGGCCATGAACAACGTGAAGCTGTCCACCATCTGCCAGTCCACCAAGGTCAAGACCCCGGTCGGGACCGTGGTGTTCCGGCTCCAGGCGGGCGGCGACGCGGGCCCGGTCACCGCCGACAAGCTCGTCATCGACGCCGACGACCTCACCGGCGACTCGCAGTTCGGCAGCGCGCAGATCGGCCGCGACGCCGCCTCGCTCAACAACGTCCCCGGCGTGAAAGGCAAGTCGGGCGGCTTCGGCCTGCAGGTCGACGACGTCAACGTCAAGGGCGTACGGAGCCGCGCCTGGACCGCGATGGGCGGCAACTTCAAGCTCAAGGGGATGCGGATCAACCTCGGGCTGGACGGCAAGGAATGCTACTGACGGCGAAGCGCGCCGAGTGGGGCGCCCGGCTCGACGCCCGGCTGCCGCAACCCGAGCTGCGGGCGGCGGTGCGCGGCTGGCGGCGGCGCCGCCCGTTCTGGGGCGGGCTGCTGCTGATCGCGGCGGGGCTTGAGCTGCTGATCGTGCCGCTGTCGCCGCTGGGGGTGCTGATCTCGCTGGGGATCGGGGGGATCGCGGCGGTGGCGATCGGGCTGGCGCTGATCCTCGCGGGCGGCTTCCTGTGGGCGGCGCCGCATGCGCGGACGTATGTGAGCCTCAATGCGCTGCTGCTGTCGGTGCTGTCGTTCGCGGCTACGAACCTGGGTGGGTTCGTGGTGGGGACGCTGCTGGGGGTGGCGGGGAGCGCGCTGGGGTTCGGGTGGAAGCCGGGGGATGCCGAGGGGGAGTCGACGGCCGCGGAGGAGGAGCGACCGCGGCGGAGGGGCCGTAAGCTCCTCGGCCTGCTGCTCCCGGCCGCGCTGCTGGCCGCCGTCGGCGATCCCACCGGGTCCGAGGCGTACGCGGCGACCGGTGCAGCGGCCGCTGAGCCCGCCGCCGGGGCCGGTCGCGTGGCGCTGGCGCCCGCCGCGATCACCACCGACCGCTTCTCGACCGAGGGGTTCGCCTTCGCGGGGACCGAGGAGGTGCAGACCGCCAAGGGGCCGATGAAGGTGATCGTGCTGCGGATGAAGGCGGCGACGCTCACCGACTATCGGCTGGGCACCCGGGACTCGGGCGGCGCCCACCAGGAGCTGACCGCCGACAAGATCGAGATGCGCGGGCATGTGACGCTGTACATGCGGCGCTTCGCGGGCTGCATCCAGGGAAGCCCGCTGTGCCTGAGCTTCTCGCCCGAGACCTTGCCGGCGCCGCCGGTCGTCCCGCCCTTCGTCTATATGACGAAGGTGCGGGCCGAGCAGGCGCTGATCACCACGGACTCCATCAAGGTGGACAAGCTCGGCATTACGACGCGGGCGACTCCGGCGGTGGATCTGGACTACGGGGGTACAAAGCCCGCGGACGAGCAGCGCGCCGGGGACGGCGAGCGGGGGCAAGACAAGGATGAGCGGGGCAAAGGCAAGGATGAGGGCGGGGACCCGCCACGCCTGCCCGGCGGACGCGAGGAGCGGCCCCCGGACAAGCAGCCGGGCGACCTCAAGCTCACCGGCCTGAAGCGCGCCCCCACGGACGTCCCCTGGTGCGAAAAGGTCACCCTCACCGCCCGCAACACCGGCGGCCGCACCGTCTTTGACCCGGACATCACCTTCACCTCGCACATCGTCGGCGCGATCGGCGTCGACTGGGTCACCGAGACATCGCACCGCGACCTGCCCGCGCTGAAGGCGGGCGGCGACGTGACGAAGACCTGGCGGGTGTGCGTGGCGGAGAAGCACGCGCCGATGTTCCTGCTCGGGCGGCACCTGGAGCACGAGGCGGCGGTCGACTACCCGGGCAGTTCGGGCGAGCCGGTGCCCGTCCCGTACCCGTGAGTTGACGGCCGGAGGGCTCGTGTACGCGGCTGTTTCCCGACTGTTAGGGTCCGTCCATGTCCAGCGCGCCACTGCCCAGCGGCAGGCACCATCTCACCCGTGAGCAGGTCGTCGCGTCGCAGCGCGGGCGGATGCTGGCCGCCATGGCGGAAGCAATGATGGAGAAGGGGTACGTCGGCACGCCGGTGGCGGAGATCATCCGGCGGGCCGGCGTCTCCCGGGAGACGTTCTACCAGCAGTTCCGCAGCAAGCAGGACTGCTTCATCCAGGCCCTCGACTCCGGCACGGACGTGCTCGCGCGGCTGCTGGAGCTGGCCCGCGACGACCGCGTCGAGCAAGAGGCGGGCGGCGCGGCGCTCGACGCGTCGGCGCAATTCAGACGGCTGCTGCACATCTACCTGCGCACCCTCTCGGACGAGCCGGCCCTCGCCCGCGTCTTCCTCGTAGAGGTGTACGCGGCCGGCCCCGAAGCCATGGAACGCCGCCGCGAGGTCCAGCGCCGCTTCGCCGACGCCATCGCCGAAATCTTCCACGCCCACTCCCCGGACACCCGCTTCGCCTGCGACGCCCTGGTCGCCGCCACCGCCCAACTGGTCACCACCCACCTGGTAACGGGCGACCTCGGCGCCCTCCGCGCGCTGGAGGAACCGCTGGCGGAACTGGCGGACCGGATGCTCGGCTGATCAGCCTGCCCGAGGCCTCAGCCCAGCTCCCAGTCGAGCTCCCACAGGCGGAGGGTGCCGTCGTCGGCGCCGGTCAGCAGGTAGCGGTCGTCGGCGCTCAGGGCCAGGTCGTACGGCTCGTCCGCATGGGCTTCGAGGGTGTGGATGCGGCGGCCGGTGCTCGTATCCCAGATGTGTACGGTGCCGTCCTCCGCGGCGGTGAGGGCGAAGCGGCCGTCGGAGGTCAGGCGGGCGACCGGGATCTCGCCCGAGCGGTCTTCGCCGTCGTCCGACGCGTCGCCCAGGCCGCGGAGGAAGTCGCCGGTGCGGGCGTCCGCGAGCCACGCCGTGTGGCCGCGGTGGTCGCCGGTCAGGAGCACCGTGTCGCCGTCGGCGCTCAGGCAGGCGGAGTCGACCCAGGAGTCCGGGTGGGGGAGGAGCACGCAGGTGCCGTTGACCACGTCCCAGATGCGTACGTCCCCGTCCATGTCGAAGGAGAGGGCACGGCGCATGTCGGTGCTCGCCTCCACCATCTCCACGAGTGTGGTGTGGCCCGCGAGCGTGCGCAGGCACATTCCCGTCTCCAGGTCCCACAGGCGCAGCGCGTGGTCCCCGCAGATGCCGAGCGCGACGCGGCCGTCGTAGGCGAAGGATGCCGGGCCCTGGAGCGCCGTGCCGTAGCCGGAGCGCGGGTCCGCCGCGCGGCCGTCGGCCTTGCGCGTGTCGAGGCGGTACAGCCACGGGCCACCCGTCGTACGCCACACGCCCATGAGATAGCCGCTGCCCGCCGCCAACTGCTCGCCGTCCGCGCTCAGCCAGAGGGACCGGACGCTGTTGACCTTCTGGCGGCGGAGCAGGCTGCCGTCGGCGGTGTCGTACAGCCGGATCGGGCCCTCGCCGCGCTCGCCCGCGACGGCCGCGATCCGCCCGTCGCCGGAGATCGCGAGCGAGGTGCCCTGGAACGCGCCCGGCCAGCTGCGCGCCGGAGTCACCCCGCGCAGCCCGACGCGGCGCGTCCGCGCGCCGAGCTTGCGCCAGGCGGCGAGGACCTGCGGCGCGCGTTCGTGGCCCGGTACGGCGCGGGCCTGCCGGAGCAGGTCGAGTGCGGTGGCGGTGCCGCCGTCCGCAATCGCCTGCTCGGCCGCGGCGACCAACTCGCGCGCCCGGCGGCCGTGGTCGCCGAGTTCGCGCGGCGCGCGCGGGCGGCTGAGCAGCGGTGCGGCGGTGAAGCCGCCGGGGAGATCCCACTCCCACCGCTGCGCCTCGCCGCCGCCGAAGAAGACTCCGGAGCGGCCGTCGGGGCTGATCAGGACGCGGTCGACGCCGTCGCTGTGGCCGGAGAGGGTGCGCAGGCAGCGGCCGGCCGCGGCATCCCACAGCCAGACGGCGGGGTGGTCGTGGCTGCCTGCCAGGGCGATGCTGCCGTCGCCGCTGAGGGCCAGGGCGGTGAGGGAGTTGAGGTTGCCCTCGGGGCCCAGGAGCGTACGGACGTGGCGGCCGGAGTCCACCTCCCACAGCTGGATCGCGTAGCGCAGGCCCTCGGTGGTCGCGATCGCGGCCAGGCGGCCGTCGGCGCTCAGGCACACGCTTGTCACGTACGTCGTGTCCGGCATGGTCCAGAGGAGCTTCTCGCCGTCCAGGTCCCAGACGCGGATGGTGCGGTCGATCGCGCCCGCCGACGTCACCGCCCGGCGGCCGTCGGCGCTGATCTCGATGCGGGTCACCTTGTCCGTGGCCGCCTCCGTGAAGCGGCGCCGCCGGCCCGTGGGGAAATCCCAGGCCGCGAGCCGGCCGTTGAAGACTCCGGCGGCGATCCGCCCGTCAGCGCTCAGGCGCAGCGACCGCCACCGGTCCCGGCTCGAAGCGCCGCGCGGCAGCATGGTGCCCAGATTGCGGCCGGCCGCGAGATCCCAGCAGCACAGCACGCTGTCCTCGTCGACGGACACGGCGAAGCGGCCGTCGGCGCTGACGTCGAAGGCGGCGACCTTGGCGCGGTGGCGGGTGAGGGTGTCGCGGCAGGCTCCGGCCTGCAGGTCCCAGACCAGGAGCGGCTCTTGCTCGCCGCCGGAGAGCGCGAGCGTTGCGTCGGCGCTGGTGCGGAAGGTCGTACGGGAGGAGGCCGGGCGGGCCGCGGCGCCGCCGGCCCAGGGGAGCGGGCGGGACTCGAGGCGGCGGGCTTCGGCGCCGCGGCCGGACGCGAGGGCGTCTCGGACCGGTTCGGCCGCGTCGTCGGCGGGGCGGTCGCGCTCCATCTCTTTGAGCAGGTGGCGGGCGTGGTCGCGGTCGCCGCGCTCGAGGTGGAGTTGGGCGAGCAGGCTGCGAACTTCCCAGTCGGCGGGTTCGGACTGCAGCGAAGCAACCGCCGCCACAGCCTCCGCATCCGTGATCGCCCCACTTCGCCAGCGATGCAGCGCCCGGTTGTACGTCGTCGGCAGATGCCGCGGATCGGCGGCAAGCGCCGCAGCGAACGCCTCCTCCGCCTCCGCCACGCGCCCGAGGTCGAGCAGCGACAGCGCCCGGTTGCCGTACCCGTCAGCGCGCAGGTCCGCCTCGGCCGGCGCAGGACGCGGATAGGCCGCACCGGTGCTCCGGCCGTAGATCTCCACAAGCTCCCGCGCACACTCCGCCAGCGACCCCGGCCGCTCCCGCGGACCGTCGGCGAGGCACCGCGCGAGCAAGTCCGCCAGCTCGTCCGGCATATCCGGTACGCCCTCGGCGTCGGAGGAGCCGCCGTCCTCCCGATACGCGACGAGCGCCGCCCCGGCCGCGGGCCCCGCCATCCAGGTCACTCCGCGCGTGAACATCTCCAGCACGGACACCCCGTAACTGAACACATCGGTCCGCCGCCCCACCCGCTCACCGGCCAACTGCTCAGGCGAGGCGTACGGCACGGTCATGCCTCCACGGGTCACCAGCACACTGCGCCCGGGCCTCGGGTCCGTACCGGCAACGCCGCCACCGCCACCTCCACCTCCACCCGCACCCCTCGCCAGCCCGAAGTCAGTGACCTTCACCGACCCATCGCCATCGATAAGCGCATTCGCAGGCTTCACATCCTGATGCACCAGCCCGCGGCCATGCGCATGCTCCAGCCCCCAGGCCAACTGGACTGCGACATCCAGCATCCGCGCCAGCGCGGCGCCCGAGCCGCCCGCATACAGCCGCCCGTCCGCGATCCACTCCGCGAGGCTGCCGCCGCCGATGTACTCCGCGAACACCCGCGGCACGCCATCCATCACCCGCACGTAATGACAGCCGCACACATGCGGATGCAGCCCGAGCCCCACCCAGTGCTCCGCCTCCGCCACGAAGCGCTCCAGAAACCCCGGCGACGCGAGCAGCTCCTGCCGCGGCGACTTCACCGCCAGGTGGATGCCCCACTCCCGGTGGCGCACCCGGTGGACGACGCCCATGCCGCCCTGCTCGTGCCGGTGCAGCACCTCGTAGCGGCCGGCGATGACATCGCCCACCTGCCAGCTTCCGGCGGCGGCCTGGTGGCCGTACGGCTCGTGCATGGCTCGGTCTTCCCCCGTTTCCGGTGCTGCTGGAGCTGCCTGCGGATGATCTCAAAGCGGGGTGGCAGGTATAACTGCGCCATGGCACCACGCGCGCAGACCCGGGAGCGGCTCGTCGACGCGGGCCTGCGGCTGCTTGAGGAGGCGGGCCCCGAGAGCCTGTCCGCGCGCAAGGTCTGCGCGGAGATCGGCGCTTCCAGCATGGCGATTTACACCTACTTCGGCGGTATGGCCGGGTTGTACGAGGCGTTGACGCTGGAGGCGTTCGCGCGCTTCGACGAGCGGCTGGCCGAGGCGCCGCGGACGGCCGATCCGGTGCAGGACATCTTCGCCTTCGGCCTGGCGTACCGCGACTATGCGCTCGCCTATCCGCAGCGGTACCGCCTGATGTTCGGCGCCACCGCGCCCGGCGCGGGCCAGCCGCCGGTCCACGACCTGACGGCCGAGCGCACGGCCAGCCCGGTCCCGGTCGCCAACGCCTCGTTCGAGCAGGTCGTCACCCTGGTCCGCCGCACCGTCGCGGCCGGGCGGATACGCGACGACGTGGATCCGAGCGCGGTCGGCGGGCAGCTGTGGACCTTGGTGCACGGCTTTGTGCTGCTGGAGGTCAGCGGCTGGTTCGGCTACGACGGCCGGGGGGTCTTCGACGTCCTTGCCCCGCACTGCGTCAACCTCCTCGTCGGCCTCGGCGACGACCGGGAGGCGACCGAGCGCGCGATGATCGCCGCCGCTCCCGACCCGGCGACCTTCCGGACGCCGGCCCGGCCGGCCCCCGCACCCCGGCGCGTCAGACGCGGGCCGCGCCCCCGTAGGACGGAGTGATCCGATGCCGCCACAACATGACATTGTTATGCCCGCCACCGTACATGGGTTACCGTGCCCGCGGGCGCGGAGAGGGGGAACGCGATGAGCGGGAGCGCCACCTACGCGGCCGGCGTCGCCTTCGTGCTCAGCCGGGCGCGCCTGGAGGCGCAGCAGGGCCGGGCGGGCGCGGTGGAGCCGGACCATCTGTTGGTGGGGCTCGGGTCGCTGTGCCGCCGCGACCTGGACGAGATGCTCGGGCGCCGCGGGCTGCCCGCCGCCGAGCGCGCGTCTGTGGCGGCCGATGCCGCGCGGGTACGGGAGCGCTTCGACGCCGCCGGGGTGACGCCGCGCGAGCTGCGCCGCAGCCTGCGCGAGGCGCTCGCCGCGGGCGGCCCCGGCACGAGCGGGGTGCCACCCCGCAGCCGCGCCGCCCGCCGCGTCTTCACCCGCGCCGCCGAGCGGTCGGGCCCCGAGACGGTGACCGCGGTGGACCTGCTGCGGGCGGCGCTGGAGGGCCTGACGCCCGTCGCGCTCAAGGTGCTTGCGGGGTACGGGATCACCGACCCGCAGGCCGCCTTCTTTCCCGGCAAAGACGGGGATGCGGACAGCGAGACCCCGTACCTCGACCGCTTCGGCCGCGACCTCACCGCCCTCGCCCGCGCCGGCAAGCTCCCGCCGCTCATCGGCCGCGGCCCCGAACTGCGCGCCCTCGCCCGCGTCCTGGTCCGCCAGCGCAAGGCGAACGCGGTCCTCGTCGGCCACGCGGGCACCGGCAAGACCGGCCTGGTCGAGGGCCTCGCCGGGCGGCTGGCCGCCGACGGCGCGCCCGCGGAGCTGGCCCAAGTCCGTATCGTCGAGCTGTCCATGTCCGCGCTGCTGGCGGGCGCGGCGAATCGCGGCGACTTCGAGGAGCGGCTGCAGCAGGTCCTCGCCGAGGCCCGCCGCTCGCCCGAGGTGATCCTCTTCATCGATGAACTGCACACCGTCCTGCATGCCGGCGGCCGCGGCGCCAGCGACGCCGCCAACATCCTCAAGCCCGCCCTCGCCCGCGGCGACCTACGCTGCATCGGCGCCACCACACCCGCCGAGTACCGCCGCGACATCGAGGACGACCCGGCGCTGCAGCGCCGCTTCGAAGTGATCCAGGTGGACGAGCCGACCCGCGCCGAGGCAGTCGACATCCTGGCCGGGCTGCGCGACTCGCTGGCCGCCCACCACGGCGTGGAGATCGCCGCGGAGGCGGCCGCCGCGGCCGTCGACCTGACCGTACGCCACCTGCCCGAGCAGCGGCTGCCCGACAAGGCCATCGACGCCCTCGACCAGGCCTGCGCAGCCGCCCGCATCCGCACCCTCAGCCCCGACCCGCAGCCGCCGGACGCCGATTCCGTACGCATCGGCGCGGACGAGGTCGCCGCCGCCGTCGCCGAGCGGGCCCGGCTGCCGCTGGCGCGGGTGGCGCAGGACGAGGCCGGGCGGCTGCTGGCGATGGAGGAGCACCTGAGCCGCCGGGTGATCGGCCAGAAGGAGGCGGTACGGGCCGTGGCCGAGGCCGTACGCACCGGCCGGTCGGGGCTGGGCGATCCGCGCCGCCCGGTCGGCGTGCTGCTCTTCGCCGGGCCGACCGGCACGGGGAAGACCGAACTGGCCAAGGCGCTGGCGGAGTTCCTCTTCGCGGACGAGCGGCGGCTGGTGCGCATCGACCTGTCCGAGTACAAGGAGCGGCACGCGGTCTCGCGGCTGCTGGGTGCTCCGCCCGGCTATGTCGGCCACGACGGTGAGGGGCAGCTCAGCGGCCCGCTGCGGGATCATCCGCACAGCGTGGTGCTCTTCGACGAGGTGGAGAAGGCGCATCCGGAGGTGCTCGACATCCTGCTGCAGATCTGCGACGAGGGGCAGCTGACGGATGCCCGCGGGCGGCGGGTGCCGTTCAACGAGAGCGTGGTCATCCTCACCACCAACCTCGGGGCGGCGGGCCCCGCGCCCGGCCCGCTCGGTTTCGCGGGCGCCGGTGAGCGCGCCGGGCCCCTCGACCGCGTCGGCAACGGCCGCATCATGGCCGCGCTGCACGAGGCGCTGCGGCCCGAACTCCTCGGCCGGATCCGCTCGATCGTGGTCTTCGACCCGCTGGACGAAGCCGCCCTCGACCAGGTCCTGGACAAGCTCCTCGACCAGGTCGGCGAGCGGCTGTCGGGCCGCCGCGTCGACCTCACCCTCACCGCCGCGGCCCGCCGGCTGCTGCTCCGCCACGGCGCCGGTGCCCGCGGCGGAGCCCGCGCGCTGGAGCAGGCCGTCGAGCGGCTGCTGGTCCAGCCACTCGGCCGGGCGCTGCTGGCGGGGGAGCTCGCCGACGGCGCCGCAGTACGGGCCGATGCCGACGGCACGCGGCTCGATTTCACCAACGCAGCGTCCGGAGGAGACCGATGACATCCCCTGCCACCGTCACCCTCACCCTCGTCAAGGGGCGCCTCGACCCCGGCAGTTACGTGTACGACGAGCGCACCTCATGCGTACTCGGCCGGTCCGCCGACTGCGAGCCCCGGGTGCCGGACGACCAGCACCACAAGACCGTCTCCCGCCACCACTGCCTGCTCGACATCAACCCGCCGGACATCCGCATCCGCGACTTCGGCAGCCTCAATGGCACGTACGTCAACGGCGAGAAGATCGGCCAGCGGCGCGCGGGCCTCACCCCCGAGCAGGCCGCGGCGGACTCGTACCCCGAACACGACCTGGCCGACGGCGACGAGATCCGGCTCGGCGAGACCGTGCTGCGGGTCGGCGTGTCCCGGCAGGCCACCCTCGTGCTCGCCCATTGCGCCAAATGCGGCCGGGAGGTGGGGGAGGCGGCCGGCGGGCGCGCGGGGGAGGTGCTGTGCGCGGCTTGCCAGGCCGAGCCCGCGGCGGTGCTGAAGCTGCTGCTCGAGCTGGCCCAGGACGGGCGGCAGGACCTGGCCTCGATCCGCGGCTATACCGTGATCCGCGAGCTGGGCCGCGGCGGCATGGGCGCCGTCTATCTCGCCCGGCACGAGTCGTCCGGCGCCGAGGTGGCGCTGAAGGTGATGCTGCCGAAGGTGGCGGCCAGCCCGACCGCGCGGGCCCGCTTCCTGCGCGAGGTGGCGCTCACCCGGGCGCTCGGGCATCCGCATGTCGCGTCGCTGCACGACGCCGGATTCGCGGGTGGCACCTTCTATCTGACCACCGAGTTCTGTACGGGCGGCAGCCTCGACCGGCTGCTGGCGAAGCGCGGCGGGCGGCTGCCGGTGGCGGAGGCCGTACGGATCGCGCTGCAGGCGCTCGAAGGGCTGGAACACGCCCACGAGCAAGGCGTGGTGCACCGCGACCTCAGCCCGTCCAACATCCTCCTGCACGAGGAGGCCGATGGCTCCCGCACCGCGAAGATCGCCGACTTCGGCATCGGGAAGGCCTTCGACCAGGCCGGGCTGAGCGGCCTCACCCGCACCGGGGCGACGGCGGGGAAGCCGACGTTCATGGCGCGCCAGCAGGTCATCAACTTCCGCAAGGCGGCGCCCGCCGTGGACGTGTGGGCGCTGGCGGCCTGCCTGTACCACTCGCTGACCGGGGCGCTGCCGCGCGAGTTCCCGCGCGGGAAGGACCCGTGGCATGTGGTCCTTCAGGAGCCCGCGATCCCGATCCGGCGGCGGGATCCGGGGATTCCGGAGGTGCTTGCCGAGGTCATCGACAAGGCGCTTGTCGAGCGTCCGGAGATCGGCTTCCAGACCGCGGGCGAGCTGCGCCGGGCGCTAAAGGGCGCACGTGCGGTATAGACGGGCCGGAGCGCTTTCGTCGGCAGGTGCGTAGCGGGCTTCCCGTACCGTCGCTAGCGTCCCGGGACATGGCATCCTCCCGGTCGGATATGTCCCGGAGATCTCTGCTCGCCGCCGGTGCCGGAGCGGCCGTGGCCGGACTGCTACCCGCGCCGTCCGCCGCCGCGGGCACCCGCCGGATCCCCGTCTCCCTCGCCTGGATGGACGGCTACCAGGACCCGGCCACGCCCGCCGGGCTGAACAAGGTGGGCGTGATGAGGACCGGTTACGCCACCGCCAGGAATGTCCTCGTCCTGAGCCCCGGCACCTCCGTCGGCGCCGCCTACTTCCTGCCCCTCGCCCGCGACATCGTCGCGCGGACCCGGGGCCGCTGGCAGGTCTGGGCGGTGGAGCGCCGCGAGAACCGGCTGGAGGACCACGCGCTGCTCGACGCCCTCAAGCTGGGCAAGGCCACCAACCAACAGGTCTTCGACTACTACCTCGGCTGGCTCACCAACCCCCGCATCACCGAGCACTTCCAGCCGGTGCCGGACGCCCAAGTCCCGTACGCACGCGGCTGGGGCATGAAGGTGACCGTCGAGGACCTGCACCGGGTCGTACGGGCCGCGGGACGACACGGCCGCAGGGTGGTGCTCGGCGGGCACTCCCTCGGCGGGTCGATCACCACCGCGTACGCCACCTGGGACTTCGGCGGCCGGCCGGGGGCGAAGGGCCTGGCCGGGCTGGTCTACATCGACGGCGGGAGCGACCCGCGGCCGGTGAGCGCGGAGCAGGCGCGGCAGTCGCTGGCCAGCCTCCAGGCCGGCACCCCGTGGCTGGCCTTCGGCGGGATCGGGGCGCCGTACCTCGGCCTGTTCTCCGCGACCGGCGCCCTCGGCGCGATCACCGACCCCGACGGCCCCTCGCTCGGCCAGGCCTTCCCGCTGCTGCCGGCGGACCTCAAGCCGCCGGTGCCGGCCACCAACGAGGCGCAGTTCGGCTACGCCGTGGACACTGAGACCTCGCCCGCCGCCCTCGTCGCCGCGCAGGCCCACGTGGGCCGGCTGGCCGCCGCCGGAGCACCGCGCGGCTGGGACCAGGCGGGCGAGCTCACCCCGATCCGGCGGTACGCGGAAATGCTGTCGGGCTACGGCGTCCAGGGCGTGGACGGAACGGCCTGGTACCACCCGCTGCGGCTGACCATCGACTCCGGCGCTGTCGCGGCCGGCAACGCCAACCCCGCCCAGGACGTGCTGGAACTGAAGTCCGTACACGGCCACCGCCTCGGCCGCCACCTGCCGATCTACGCCTTCGGCGCCGCCCTCGGCGGTCAACGGGTGCTCGACGCCGCCACCGTCCTGGCCACACAGTCGGGGATCCCGGACCGCGCCCTCACCCTCATAGAACGGGGAGCCACGTACGCCCACAACGACCCGAGCTCAGCAAGCCCCGGCACCAACGCCTTCCTGCACCACCTGCTGCCCTTCCTGTCCCGGATCAGCTCTCGCCCCAGAGCTCCGCGGCGGTCTCTACCAGCAGCCTGAGCTTGGCGACCTGCTCGTCGTACGTGAGGACATTGCCCTCGACCGTGGAGGAGAAGCCGCACTGCGGTGAGATGCACAGCTGGTCGGCGTCGACGTAGCGAGTGGCCTCTTCGACGCGGCGCTTGAGGGTGTCCTTGTTCTCCAGCGTGCCGCGCTTGGTGGTGACCAGGCCGAGGACGACCGTCTTGCCCTTGGGGACGAAGCGCAGTGGTTCGAAGCCGCCCGAGCGGTCGTCGTCGTACTCGAGGAAGAAGCCGTCCACGTCGAGCTCGGAGAAGAGCGCCTCGGCGACGAAGTCGTAGCCGCCTTCCGCGGCCCAGGAGGAGCGGAAGTTGCCGCGGCACATGTGGGTGGTGACGCTCAGAGAGTCCGGGCGGGCGGCGAGGGCGGCGTTGATCTGCTTGATGTAGCGCTCGTGCTGGTGCTCGGCGTCGCCGCCCTGTTCGGCGATCATCTGCCGCTGCCGCGGGTCGTTGAGGTAGGCGAGGCTGGTGTCGTCGAACTGCAGGTAGGTGCAGCCCAGGTCGGCCAGTCGGCGGACCTGCTCGGCGTACGCGGCGCTCAGGTCGGCCCAGAAGGGCTCCAGGTCCGGATAGACCTCGGGGTCGATGGCGGCCCGGCCGCCGCGGTAGTGGACCATGCTCGGCGACGGGATGGTGAGCTTGGGTACGTTGGCCGTGACCTGGTCCTGCACGTACCGGAAGGCGTCGGCGAAGATCGTCTCGTCCAGCCGGATCCGGTCGTGCACGCGCAGGGCGGCGGACTGGAAGTCCAGCTCGCCGTCCTCGTTGTAGAAGTGCACCGCGATCTTCTCGTCGGTGGGGCGGATGCCGCCGAGCTGGTAGATGAAGTCCATGTGCCAGGCGGTGCGCCGGAACTCGCCGTCGGTCGCGGACCGCAGCCCCACCTCCTCCTGCATGCGGACCACATCGCGGACGGCGTCGTCCTCCACCGCGCGCAGCTGCTCGGTGGAGATGTCGCCGCGGGCGTGCTCGTCCCGTGCCCGTAGGAGGCGCTCGGGGCGCAGCAGGCTGCCCACGTGATCGGCCCGGAACGGCGGTCGGTTGCGGACGGCCACGGGGGCTCCCTTCGACGCGGATGCTCAACAGCCCTACACCCGGCGGGTGCAGGCGGCAAGGGCGCGAGGCCCTCCGGTCACGTCCTGAGCGGTGCGGTCGACGCCCGGGTCACCAGGTCGGTGGCGAGTTCGATGTGGTGGGACTCGATCTTCTCGCCGTTGGCCAGGCGCAGGGCCGTACGCAGGGCGACGCCGCCCATCTCGCGCAGCGGCTGGCGGACGGTGGTGAGCGGCGGCGAGGCCATCCGGGCGAGATGCGTGTCGTCGAAGCCGACCACGCTGAGGTCCTCGGGGACCCGCAGGCCCCGGGTGCGGGCGGTCTCGAAGATGCCGAGGGCGATCTCGTCGTTGCCCGCGAAGATCGCCGTCGGCGGCTCCTCCAGGTCCAGCAGCGCCGCGGCGCCGAGCAGGCCTGTCCGGTACGTGAATTCGCCGTGTCGCACGTACGCGGCGGGGGTCGGCGCGCCTTCCGCCTCCAGTGCGGCGCGGTAGCCGTGCATGCGCGCCTGGTTGCAGACGGCCGCGGCGGGTCCGCCGAGATAGGCGACGCGACGGTGGCCGAGGGCGAGCAGGTGTTGCGTGGCGGCCAGGCCGCCGGCGAAGTTGGTCGCGCCGACGCTGTTGACCTCGCTGTGCGGCAGGTGCAGCGGGTCCAGTACGACCAGCGGCAGCCCGGCCCGGTTCAGCTCGTTCACATGCGCCGCGGTGTACCTGCTGGTGACCGCGATGAGGGCGCGGCGCCCGGCGGAGACCAGATCCCGGGCCCAGTGCGGGGCCGGGGCCGACTTGCTGATCACCACCGTGGCGCCCAGCTCGGCGGCGGCGTCGATGATGCCTTCGAGGGCCTCGGCCGAGTACGTCTTGAGGTCGCCGTTGAACTGCACCTCGATGGTCGGGCTCGCCGCGGGCTCGGTGTGGCGGTACACGGGCGCGAGGTACTGGTGCTGCCGCAGCAGCTCCTGCACCCGGATGCGGGTCCGCGGCGCCACGTCGCTGCGATCGTTGACCACTTTGGACACGGTCGCGATGGAGACGCCCGCCTCTCGGGCGATGGCCGCCAAGGTGGTGCGTCTAGCGTTCGGTGGCATCGGTCTCTTCCAGCTGTACGTCCACCGGTGTGGTGAGCCGTCGGTCGTGGCCGGCCACCCTGGTGGGACCGGTCAAACGTACGGTAACCCGGCAGGGGAGTTCGTCGGAGGACGTACCGACCAGCACCTCTACGTCTCCGGGCTCGACGATCCGCGTGAGGTCCCGGCCGGTGAACGCGGTCCGGTCGGCGTGCACGCTGAACCGCACCCGCGCGCTCGCCCCCGGCTCCAGCCGCACCTGGGCGAAGCCGGCCAGCTGCCGGACCGGCCGGGTCACCTGGGCCAGGACGTCACGCAGATACAGCTGGACGACCTCGCGGCCGGCCCGCGTGCCGGTGTTCCGCACCCGCACCGACACGGTGAACTCGCCGTCGGTCGGCACCTCGGTCGAGCTCACGTCCAGGTCGTCGACCTCGAATGTGGTGTAGGACCTGCCGTATCCGAAGGGGAACAGCGGCGTCGGGTCGACGCTGCTGATGCCATGGGTGTTCGCGCCGAGCGGCGGCTGGAGATACGTGCCGGGCTGACCGCCCGGACGGCGGGGGATCTGCACCGGCAGCTTGCCGGATGGCTGGACCCGGCCGGACAGCACCCCGGCGATCGCCGCCGCGCCCTCCTGGCCCGGCATGAACGCCTGGACCAGGCCGGCGGAGCGGGGCCGCACCTCGCCAAGGGCGTACGGGCGGCCGGAGACCACGATCACGACGACGGGGGTGCCGGTGGCGAAGAGCTCGGCGAGGAGGTCTGCCTGGACGCCCGGCAGCCGCAGGTCCTCGGCGTCGCAGCCTTCGCCGGAGGTGCCGTTGCCGAACAGGCCGGCGCGGTCGCCGACGACCGCGATGCATAGGTCGGACGAGCGGGCCGCCTCGGCTGCCGCGGCGAAGCCGGACCGGCTCGTGTCGCGTACGTCGCACCCCGGCTCGTAAACGATCTCGGTGTCCGGCAGCTCGCCGCGCAGGGCGTCCACGACGGTCGGCGCCGCGACGCCGAGGGGCAGGCCGGGGTGGCGGGGCAGGACGTGGTTGGGGAAGGCGTAACAGCCCATGAGGGTGCGGGAGTCGGCGGCGCACGGCCCCACCACGGCGACCCTGTCCGGAGCCGTGAGCCCGGATCCGAGCAGCGGCAGTGCGCTGCCCTCGTCGAGCAGCACGACGGACCGTTCGGCGAGCTCCCGGGCCAGGTCGCGGTTGTCCGGCGAGTCCAGGTCGGCCTTCTCGGCGTCGGCGACCGAGGCCTCGGGCGTCCAGCCGGGGTCGAGCAGCCCGAGCTCCACCTTCTGGGTCAGCAGGCGGCGCACCGCCCGGTCCACCAGGGATTCGGACAGCTCGCCCCGGTGGACCCGGTCTTCAAGGTGGCTGCCGAAGGCGAGGGTGTCGGGCAACTCCACGTCTATGCCCGCGCCGAGAGCCAGGACCCCCGCCTCGTCCGTGTCGGCCGCCACCCCGTGCATGCCGGCGAGGAAGGCGACCGCGCCGTAGTCGGAGACCACAGTGCCGGTGAAGCCCCAGTCGTCGCGCAGCAGGTCGGTCAGCAGCCAGGGGTCGGCGCCGGCCGGGACGCCGTCCAGGTCGGAGTAGGAGTTCATCACCGAACCGGCGCCGCCCACCGCGATCGCGGTCTCGAACGGCGGCAGGATGACATCCATCAGCTCTCGGCGGCCGATGGGCGCGGGGCCGTGGTTGCGGGCGGCACGGGACGCGGAGTACCCGGCGAAGTGCTTCAGGGTGGCGATGACGCCGGCGCCCTCCATGCCGGAGACATAGGCGGCGCCGAGCATCGAGACCACGTACGGATCCTCGCCCATGGTCTCCTCGACGCGGCCCCAGCGGTAGTCCCGGACCACGTCGAGGACCGGGGCGAGACCCTGGTGGACGCCGACCGACCGCATGTCCTGCCCGATCGCGGCGCCGAGCCGCCGCACCAGGTCCGGGTCGAATGTCGCGCCCCACGCGATGGCCGCGGGGTAGACCGTGGCGCCGTACGTGGTGAACCCGGTGAGGCACTCCTCGTGCACCAGCGCGGGTATGCCGAGGCGGGAGCCCTTGAGGACCGTGTGCTGCTGCTCGACCAGCTGGGCCGCGCCCTCCACCGCGGTCACCGGCCGGCTGCCGTACACCCGGGTCAGGTGGCCGAGACCGTGCCGGGCGGCCACTGCCAGCGGCACGCTTCCGGGCTCGGCGAAGACGTCCTCCAGCGGCGCCACTTGCGGCCGCTCGGCCTGACCTTCGCCGTTCTCGTCCGCCTGTCCCATGAAGTTGCCGAGCCAGCGGCTGCCGAGCTGCGCGACCTTCTCCGCCACCGTCATCTCGGCCAGCAGCGCCTCGACCCGGTCCCGCACGGGCAGCGCCGGATCCTGCCAGCGCGGCGTGACCTGGTCCGTCGTCGGGAGTGATTCAGCCGCAGACATTCACGTCCTCCTTCGAAACAGTTTCGAGAACCGCCCAGGGCTGCTCCCGTCCTCGCGTCGGCTTGATAGTACGTAGATATCCGTTGCACAACAATGCACTTCCGGATGTCTTGACAGCCGTGAACCCGAAACCTAACTTGCACTCACCCGATTCCTGAAGGCCCGATTTCGAAACAGTTTCGCGGAGGGCAATAATGGCGATCCCCCTCTCACGGCGTGCCCTCCTCGGCATGGCCGCCGGCGTCCCGGTCTCCGCGGCGCTCGCGGCCTGCGGCACGTCAGGACCCAGCAAGGGCGGCGGCGGTGGCGGTGGCGAGGCCACGTACTGGTACCTGAGCGGCCAGCCCCAGGAAGGCGTCAGGACCGGCGCCCTGGAGGCCTTCAACAAGGCCCACCCCAAGCAGAAGATCGACGGCACCACCTTCCAGAACGACGCGTACAAGACGAAGATCAAGACCGCCATCGGCGCCGGACAGGCTCCCACTCTGATCTGGGGCTGGGGCGGCGGGACGCTGCGCAGCTACGTGAAGGCGGGGCAGGTCGACGACCTCAGCTCGTGGTTCGACGAGCACCCGGAGGTCAGGAAGCGGCTGTTCCCGTCCTCGTTCGGCCCGGCGACCATCGAGGGCAAGGTCTGCGCGATGCCGTGCGAGACGGTGCAGCCGATCGTCCTCTACTACAACAAGAAGGTCTTCGACAAGGTCGGTGTGAAGCCGCCACAGTCCTGGGGCGACATCATGGACCTGGTGCCGAAGTTCAAGGCGAAGGACATAGCGCCGTTCGCCCTCGGCGGCCAGTCCCGGTGGACGAACATGATGTGGCTGGAGTTCCTCTTCGACCGCATCGGCGGCCCCGAGGTGTTCGCGGCCATCTTCGACGGCCAGAAGAACGCCTGGTCGGACCCGGCCGCCATCGACGCGCTGACCAAGGTGCAGGATCTGGTCAAGGCCGGCGGGTTCATCAAGGGCTTCTCCTCGATCACCGCGGACTCCAACGCCGACCAGGCGCTGCTGTACACCGGCAAGGCCGCGATGATGCTGCACGGCTCCTGGTCGTACGGCATCCAGAAGCACGACGGCGGCGACTTCGTCTCCGACGGCGGGCTCGGCTTCATCAACTTCCCGCCCGTCGACGGCGGGAAGGGCGACCCGAGCGACACCGTCGGCAACCCCGGCCAGTACCTGTCCATCTCCTCCAAGGCCAGCGCCGCGGAGAAGAAGATCGCCAAGGAATACTTCATCAAGGGCGTCCTCCAGCAGGCCGAGGTGAAGGCCTGGATCAAGAACGGGTCTGTCCCGCTCCTGCTGGGCACGGAGAAGCAGTTGGCCGCCTCCGATGACGCCGAGTTCCTGAAATTCACGTACGACATCGCCAGCAAGGCCAAGAACTTCGGCCAGTCCTGGGACCAGGCGCTCAGCCCGACGGCCGCCGAGACGCTGCTGGACAACATCGTCAAGCTCTTCCAGCTGTCCATCTCGCCGAAGAAGTTCGCCTCCAACCTCAATGCGGTCATCGGGAAATGAGCTCACTGACCCACCGTGCGCCCCGTAGCGGCCGGCGCGGCAGCATCCTGCCGTGGCTGGCCGCGCCGGCGCTGCTGTTCTTCATCGGCTTCGCCGTCATCCCGCTCGTCGGCGTCTTCGCGCTGAGCTTCACGACCTGGGACGGGATCGGCACCATCCACCCCTCCGGGTTCGACAGCTGGCGCGCGGTGCTCACCGACCCGGGGCTGCCGCACGCCCTGCTGGTGACGTTCGGGGTGATGGCCGCGTCATGGGCGTTCCAGACGCCGCTGAGCATTCTGTTCGGCACATTCATGGCCGGCCGCCAGCGCTACCGGGCCCTCCTCGGCGTGCTGTACTTCATCCCGCTGCTGCTCAGCTCGGCCGCGATCGCCGTCGCGTACAAGGCGCTGCTGAACCCCACCTTCGGGCTCGGCGCGGGCCTGGGTGTCGACTGGCTCAGCAAGGACTGGCTGGGGCGGCCGGGACTCGCCTTCGGTGTCGTCATCTTCACCGTCTCCTGGCAGTTCATCCCGTTCCACTCGCTGATCTACCAGGGCGGGGTGCAGCAGATTCCGGCGTCCCTGTACGAGGCCGCGCAGCTGGACGGCGCCGGGCGGGTGCGCCAGTTCTTCAGCATCACGCTGCCCGCGCTGAAATACACCATCATCACCTCGTCGACGCTGATGGTGGTCGGCTCGCTGACCTTCTTCGACCTGATCTACGTCCTCACCGAGGGCGGACCCGGGGACGCCACCCGGGTCCTCGCGCTCGACATGTACAAGCGGGGCTTCCAGGCCAACCTGATGGGTCCGGCCAGCGTCATCGCGACCATCCTCGTCCTGGTGGGGCTCGGTCTCGCCCTGCTGCTGCGCCGGCTCGGCGGCAAGGACGCCGCCGCAAGCCAGCTCGAGGGGGCCTGACGTGACCACCACCCTGACCAAGGCGCCGCACCAGGAGAAGATCACTCGCCGCGAGCGGCATTCCCGCTCCGCCACCGGACGCCGCAACTGGCTCGGCGGCCTGGCCGGCTGGCTCTGGCTCGTCGTCGTCGCGGTGCCCCTGTACTGGACCGTGATCACCAGCCTCAAGGACCAGAGCAAGTACTACACGGGCAACGCCCTCGCGCCCTCGGCCGATTCCACGCTGGACAACTACCGGCTGGTCATCGAGTCCGACTTCGGCCAGTACTTCGTGAACAGCGTCGTGGTCGCCGTCGGAGCGGTAGTGCCGGCGATCACGTTCTCCTTCATGGCCGCCTACGCGATCGTGCGCGGCGGCGGCACCCGCTTTCTGCGCGTGGTCAACGGCCTCTTCCTCATGGGCCTCGCCATCCCGCTGCAGGCGACGATCATCCCGATCTACCTGATCGTCATCAGGCTGCACCTGTACGACAGCCTGCTGGCGCTCATCCTCCCGTCGATCGCCTTCGCCATCCCGCTCTCCGTGCTGGTGCTCGCCAACTTCATCCGCGACGTGCCCAAGGAGCTGTTCGACTCGATGCGGGTGGACGGCGCCACCGAGTGGACGACGCTGTGGCGGCTCGCGGCGCCGCTCACGCGACCGGCCCTCGTTACCGTGACCATCTACCAAGCGCTGACGATCTGGAACGGATTCCTGTTGCCGCTGGTCCTCACCCAGAGCCCGGACAAGCGGACCCTGCCGCTCGCCGTGTGGTCCCTGCAGGGCCAGTTCCAGGTCAACGTCCCCGCCATCCTCGCCGCCGTCGTCCTGACCACCCTGCCCATCCTGGTCCTTTACGCCCTCGGGCGCCGCCAGCTGCTCAGCGGCCTGACCGCCGGGTTCAGCCGGTGACGCCGCCGGCCCGTCACCCCTTGACCGCTCCGGCGACCATGCCCTTCATGACGCGCTGGCTCAGCAGAAGGAAGATCACCAGAGTGCCCAGCACGTTCATGGAGATCGCCGCGAAGAGGGGGCCGTAAGCGGTCTGCCCGAACTCGCCGCTGAAGTTCAGCAGCCCGACCTGGACGGTGGCGAGCTTGGGATTCGTGACGAAGGTCAGGGCGATCAGCAGGTCGTTCCAGATGGCGAAGAACTGCACGAGGCCCAGGGTGATGAGGGCGTTCGACGACATCGGCAGCGCGACCTGGACGTAGGCGCGCAGCATGCTCGCGCCGTCCAGGGTCGCCGACTCGAAGACCTCACGCGGCAGACCCCGGAAATAGGCGGCCATCATGAAGACGGTGAGCGGCAGGCCCATGGCCGTATACGTGAGAATGAACGGCCACACGGTCTGGGTCAGCCCCAGCCGGAAGTAGGCGAGGAACAGCGGCACGAGCAGCATCTGCGCCGGCACCATGATTCCCGCGACAAAGTAGAGCAGCGCATTGTTGCGCCCTCGCCACACCATGATTTCCAGGGCGAAGCCGGCGGCGGAGCCGAAAAGCAGCAGGAGGAAGAGTGCCGGGAACGTCACCAGGATGGAGATCCATACGTTGTGCGCGAAGTCCCCGGTGAGCCAGGCCTCGCTGTAGTTGGACCACTCGAGGGAGGACGGCAGGCTGAACACGCCGCCGCTCACGATGGCGTTCTGGGATTTGAGCGAACTGAGCACCATCCACACCATCGGGCCGGCCATGACCAGAACCAGCAGGCCCACGAGCAGGTTTACCGGCAGTCGCCTCACGCTGATCATGCCTTGGCCTCCGGTTCGGTGTTGTCGCGCCGCGACGCCCGGAACACCCCGAGCGTGACGAGGAACGCCATGCAGGTGAGCGCCAGGGCCAGGGTGGCGCCGTAGCCGTACTCGTTGTAGGTGAACGTGGTGCGGAACATGTACAGGGTGAGCGGAGTGGTGTCGAAGCCCGGTCCGCCGTTGGTGAAGGCCACGACGGCGTCGAAGACCTTGATGGTGGAGTTGATCGCGAAGACGACGGCGGAGAGCAGCACGGGCAGCGACAGCGGGACCACGATGTGGCGGACGAGCCGAAAGCCGGTGGCACCGTCCAGGCGCGCCGACTCGATGACCTCGTCCGGGATATCGACGAGCCCTGCGAACAGCAGCACCGCGAAGAAGCCCATCGACCGCCATACGTCCATGACGATCAGCACCCAGAAGGTCTGCTCGCCGCCGGCGAACCAGTCCACGCTCGTCCCGCCGAAGAATTCGATGACCGAATTGACCGGTCCGGGATCCGGATGGATGGCGAAGATCTGCTTGAAGAGCAGCGCCACCGCGACCGTCGGCAGGATGACGGGGAAGAAGCACACCGTGCGGACCAGCAGCGAGGAGCGCTTCAGCGCGAACGTGTACAGCAGCGCCAGCCCGTAACCCGCCACGACCTGCAAGACCGTGGCCACCGCGGCGTACTTCAGGGTGAAGCCGGCCGACTGCCAGAAGAGGTCGTCCTGCAGCATCCGGCTGAAGTTCTTGAACCCCACGGGGTCGATGCCCCGCAGGACGTTTCCGTCGAAGAAGGTGAGGCCGAGCGACCAGGCGATGGGCACGACCTTGATGAGCGTATAGAGGGTGAGGGCGGGAGCCAGGAGAATCGCGATGGTTTTCTTGTCGCCGAGAATGTTGTGCATGGGGTGCGTTTCCTCCTCAGCGGCCGGCGTCGAGTGCGTTCTGGAGTTTCTTCATGTACGCGGCGGGCGACGTGCGCCCGTCCAGCAGCGACGGTGCGTACGCGGTCGCCAGATCGGCGAAGCGCTGGGAGAACGGCGCCTCGAACCAGGGGAAGGAGCCGGTGGTCTGCTCCATGCGGCGCAGGATGTCCTTGACCAGGGGGCGGGACTCCTTGACCGGCTGGTTCCGCTTGAAGCCGGAGATGGCCCCCTGGTTATTCAGCAGGCTGCTGCCGTAGTGCTTCGCGATGCAGGACACCCAGGCGCCGACCTCGTCGTTGAACTGGGTCCTGGAGAGGGCCGTGACCGTGCCGGTGGTGGACGGGTAGTCGGTGATCCGGCCCGCGCCACCGCTGACGGCGGGGAAGGGGAAGAAGCCGATGTCCTTCGCGCCGACCGTATTGGTCTCTTTGTCGTAGACGTCCCCGAGGGACGAGCTGCCCTGGTACATCATGGCGGCCTTGCCGCCGAAGAAGTCCTGCGTCATGGCGTTGTAGTCCCGTGAAATGACGCCGGCGCCGAAGTACTTGGCCTTGCCCAGCGCGGCGAGCTGCTCCGCGGCCTTCGTGTACTCCGGGTCGGTCAGGCGGGCCTTTCCGTCCTTGACCCGCTGCAGGGCGCGGACGCCCATTGCGCGAGCCAGGTAGGTGCTCAAATACCGGGTGATGGTCCAGGGCTGGGCGCCCGAGGCGGTGAGCGGCTGGATTCCGCGGGCCTCGAGCCGGGCGGCGGCGGCGCGGAACGCGGTCCAGGTCTTCGGGACCGTGATCCCGGCCTTGCGGAAGACGGCCTTGTTGTACCAGAAGCCCTCGATGCTGTACTGGAAGGGCAGCGAGATGACGGAGCCGTACGCCGCCTTGCCGACCGATGCCGCCGCCGGCAGGAGGTCGTCGCCGACGCCCAGCCGGTCCAGTTCCTTCGGCAGGTCGACGAGCGCTCCCGCCTCGTTCATGTCGCCGCCCTCTTTCGCCTGATCGGTCGGGGTGATGAACATGACCGGGAGCGCCTTCTGGCTGGCCAGCAGGGTGACCCGGTTGTTCACCTCTACCGTCGGCAGGTTCTGGATCTTGAGCGGCAGCGCGGCGTTCTCCGTTTTGCAGGGGCCGGCCGCCAGCCGTTTGAGCTCATCGGTCACCTGAGCGTTCTCGGTGGCGGCCAGGAACGTGAAGGCCGACGGCGTCTGACTGCCCGCAGCACCGCCGGCGGTGGCAGCACAGCCCGTGGCGGTTAGGGCGAGGACGACGCAGACGGACAGGGCCTGCCGCACCGGGCGCCTGCGACCACGGCGCGCTTGGAACGTGTCAAACATAGGCCTCCTCCAGGTTGAGGCAGGGTCGGCCGGAGTCTGATACGTTTCAAATCGGCTGTCAAGGAGACTGACAAATGCACTGTGAACTCCACCGTCCTGTCGTGCTGTCATTCGAGGGGAACGCTGCGCTGCCCCTCTCTGACGAGCCCCCTCTGACCCTCCGCCTGAGCCATCCCGACGCGGGTGAATCGTTGATCCCCGGCTTCTGGGACGGCGGCACGACCTACCGCGTCCGCTTCTCACCCGGCGAGACCAGCCAGTGGACCTGGTCCGTCGAACCGAACCGGGCCCAAGTCGCGCAGACATCGGGGACCTTCGAGGTGGCCCCCGGCGACGACCACGGCCCGGTCCGGGTGGCGCACCGCTTCCACTTCGCCCACGCCGACGGGACGCCGTTCCGCCCCGTGGGGACCACGGCGTACAACTGGCTTCACCAGGAGGAGCCGCTCTTCTCGGCGACGGTGAAAGCGATCGCCGACGCGGGCTTCAACAAGCTGCGGTTCATGGTGTTTCCGCAGGCGGGCGGCTATGTCGAGCACTTCCCTGAGGTCCTGCCCTTCGAGCGGAAGGGAGACGGCTGGGATGTCACGCGCCCCAACGTCGAGTTCTTCCGGAAGCTGGACGCCGCGGTCGAGCTCCTGGGGGACCGCGGCATCCAGGCCGATGTGCTGCTCTACAACGCCTACGACCGCGGCTACTTCGGGTTCGACGCGTTCACCGAGGAGGAGGACGCCGTATATCTGCGCTACGTCGTGGCCCGGCTCGCGGGATACCCGCAGGTGTGGTGGTCGCTGTGCAACGAGTTCGACCAACTCGAGCGACCCGCCGAGCGCTGGGACCGCACCGGCACCCTGCTGGCGGAGATCGACCCGCATGGCCACCTGCGGTCCATCCACAACTGGAGGGAGCTGCACGACAACAATCAGCCCTGGATCACGCACGCCTCCCTGCAGAACGGATCGGCGACGACGCACTTCGGCCGCGCGAACCTGTATCGCGATGTGTACGGCAAGCCCGTGGTGCTCGATGAGATCAAGTACGAGGGTGACATCCCCTTGCGCTGGGGCCACCTGGATCCGCGTGAACTGGTCCACCAGTTCTGGATCACCACCGTGGCGGGCTGCTACGCGTCGCACGGCGAGAGCTTCAGGACCGCGTCCGGCAGCCTGCACATGGTCGAGGGCGGGGAGTTGCGCGGTGCGTCGCCGGCGCGGCTGCGGTTCCTGCGCGGCATTCTCGACGAGCTCGTCGTGCCGGGGCTCGACCCGATCGACAAGTGGGACGACCCCGCCCATGTCGCGGGCGTCGCGCGCCGCCAGTACGTGCAGTACCTCGGCCGGTCGGCGCCCGCCACCTGGGACTTCCGGCTGCCCATCGGCGTACCCGGCGAGCGGATCGAGCAGGGCGAAACCTACGTGGTGGACGTCATCGACACCTGGAACATGACGGTGACCCCGGCCGAGCGGCTCTTCACCGTCACCGACGTCCAGCGCAACGACGCGTACGACCGCGGCTCCCCGCCGCTCGACCTGCCGGCCGGCGAGGCGGTCGCGCTGCGGATCACGCGCGCGGCGGAGTAGCGCCCGTCGTGCTCGCGCGCGCGACGAGTTCCGGCTGGAACACGGCGCGGCGGGCGGCCGCCGGGTCCTCGATGCTGTCGAGGAGCAGGTCGACCGCCGCCGCGCCGAACTCCTCGTGCGGGGACCGGATCGAGCTGAGCGGGATGAGAGAGGTCTCGCCGAACTCGATGTCGTCGTACCCGATGATGGCGATGTCCTCCGGGATCCGCACGCCCGCCTGGGCCAGTTCGTGCATCAGGCCCAGCGCGATCAGGTCGTTCGCGGCGAAGACGCCGTCGGGGCGGAGGCCCTCGGGGCGTTCGAGGAGCTGCCGGGCGATCGAGCGTCCGCCGCTGATGGTCCGGTCCGTGAGCGTCAGGACCTCCATGACCGCGCCTGGGGTCGCCTGGAGTACGGCCCCGGCGCCGTCCAGGCGGGCGCCGATCTGCTGGACGCCCAGCGGGCCGCCCACGTAGGCGATCCGGCGCCGGCCCACGGAGACCAGGTGTTCGGCGGCGATCCTGCCGCCCATCACGTCGTCGACGGAGACCGACGCCTGCTGCGGGTCGAAGGCTTCCTGCCCTACGAGAACGCTGGGAGTCCCGCGCCGCCGGATGACCGCCAGCCGGTCCTCGATCGGCTCATGCGAGCCGACGAGGAGCCCGCGCACCCGGTGCTGCTGGAAGAGGTCGAGATAGGCGTCCTCACGGGCCCGGCTCCGGTTGGAGTTCGCGAGGAAGACGGAGAAGCCCCGTTCGGCGGCCCGCTGCTCGACGCCCTCGGCGATGCCGGCGAAGTAGGGATTGCTGACATCGGGCGCGATGTAGGCCAGGGCCGTACTGGAGCCGCGGCGGAGCTGGCGGCCGGCGTTGTTCGGGACGAAACCCAGCGTTTCGATGGCCTGCTGGATACGCTGCGCGAGGGTCTCGGACACGCGCTCCGGATGATTGAGGTAGTGCGACACGGTTCCGTGCGAGACCCCCGCCAGGGTGGCGACGTCCCGGATGCCGACTCTTGCCATGACGCTCCTTGCCATCCGCTTCCCGTCTTGACACGAGTCAAGAGTGATGCCGAGTATGCCACGCTCTTTATGGAGAAACGCACTCTGCCGTTGCGACTTGGCTCTTGAAACGTGTCAATCGCCGGTTTAGCATCGCCGGAGCGACTGCTGAGGAGCTGAGTGTGCCGGAACGCGCCGTCATCACCCCCCGCTACTGGGAATCCACCACCGGCGGCTCGGGTCGTATGGAGCCGCGAGCCTGGGCCCGCAGCGACGCGGCCGCCCTGAGCCTGGACGGGCGGTGGCGCTTCCGCCTGTGGCCCACCTCCGAGGGCGGCGGCCAGGCGTCACTGGCCCCCGACTTCGACGACAGCGAGTGGGACGAGATCGATGTGCCCTCCCACTGGGTCCTTCAGGACGTGACCGTGCCATGGGCGGATGAGCCGAAGGTGCCGGCCCCGCGCCTCGACGAGCACGGACCGCTGTACACCAACACCGCGTTCCCGGTCCCCATCGACCCGCCGTACGTACCCGACGACGCGCCGACCGCCGACTACCGGCTCCGGTTCGACCTGCCGGAGACCTGGCCGCTGGACGAGCGCGCGGGCGGAACTCTCCTGCGCTTCCTGGGAGTCGACTCCTGCGGTGCCGTATGGCTGAACGGACAGCCCGTGGGCTGGTCGATGGGCAGCCGCCTCCCCGTGGAGTACGGGGTGGGCGCTCTGCTGAAGCCCGGCGCGAACGTGCTCGTGGTGCGGGTGCACCGCTGGTCCGCGGGGACCTACCTGGAAGACCAGGACATGTGGTGGCTCCCCGGCATCTTCCGCGGCGTCGACCTGCTCCACCGGCCCGCCGGCGGCATCGGCGACCACCGGGTCGTGTCCGGCTACGACCACACCGACGGATCCGGCACCCTCCTCATCGAGGCCGACGTCCCGGCCGAAGTGGAGATCCCCGGCCTCGGCGTGCGCACGCAGACGGGCCGCACCGTCCGCATCGACGGCGTCGAACCCTGGTCGGCCGAGAACCCCCGCCTCTACCACGGCACTTTGCGCACTCCGGCCGAGACGATCGAGCTGCGCGTCGGCTTCCGCACCGTACGGATCGAGGACGGGCGCCTCCTCGTGAACGGCGGCCCCGTCCTCTTCCGCGGGGTCAACCGGCACGAGCACCACCCGGAGCGCGGCAGGGCGCTCGACCTCGAGACCATGCGCGAAGACGTCGTCCTGATGAAGCGCGCCGGGGTGAACGCCGTCCGTACCAGCCATTACCCGCCGCATCCCGCGTTCATCGAGCTCTGCGACGAGTACGGGTTGTGGGTGGTGGAGGAGGCCGACGTCGAGACCCACGGGTTCGTGTACGCCGGCTGGGAGGGCAACCCGGCCGCGGACCCCCGGTGGCGCGGGGCGGTCCTGGACCGGATCCTGCGCACCGTCGAGCGGGACAAGAATTCCCCCAGCGTCGTCATCTGGTCCCTCGGCAATGAGAGCGGCTCCGGCGAGTCCTTCCTTGAGGCCCGGGCACTGCTGCGGGAGCGGGACCCGGGGCGCCCGATCCTGTACGAGCGGGACCCCACGTACGCACCCTCGGACTTCTACGCCGTGATGTACCCGTCGCTGGACGAGCTCGAAGCGATCGGGCGCCGCCAGGAGCCCACTCCGGACGGGGTCGAGCCGGGCTCGGCCGTGGACATCCGGCGCCGGGAAATGCCGTTCCTCCTGGTCGAATACGCCCACGCCATGGGCAACGGCCCCGGGTCGCTGCTCGACTACCGGGACATCCTCGAGTCGCACGAGCGCTTCTGCGGCGGGTTCGTCTGGGAATGGATCGACCACGGCTTCACGGCCGTCGACACCCACGGGCGCCGCATCGTCGCGCACGGCGGGGACGTCGCGTACCGCCCGAACGGCGGCCGCTACTGCCTCGACGGCATCCTGAACAGCGACCGCACGCCCACGCCGGCCTATGCCGAACTCACCGCGGCCTGCGCCGCCGTGACGGTCGGCTTCGACCTGCCGTCGGGCACCGTACGGCTGCGTAACGCGCAGGACTTCATGGATACGTCGGCGTTCTCCTTCTCCTGGACGGTGGAATCGGACGGCGTGCCCGTGCGCTCTGGGCTGCTCGACGTCCCGGCGATCGCGCCCCGCACCGACACGCGCGTCGAGCTGCCCGCGGACGCCATGTCCGGCGAGGGCGCCGCGGGAGCCGAGGAGTGGCTCACCGTCACGGCCGAGCTCAAGGAGGCGACATCCTGGGCACCGGCCGGTCACGTCACAGGCCGTGGCCAGACGCGGATGCGCCGCCAGGAGCACGAGCCCGCCCCGTCATCCACGAGCGCGGACGTGTCCCGGCTCGTGCGGCACGACCGCTCGAGCATCACCGAGCTGCTGGGCATCCCGGTGACAGGTGTCGTTCCCGACGTATGGCGAGCGCCCACCGAGAACGACCGCGGCCAGGGCGCCCGTAACAACACGGCGGCATCCTGGCAGGCGGTCGGCCTCGACCGCTTCGTGCACCGCACGCTAGGCGTGTCCACCGGCGAGAACAGCCTGCGGATACGCATGCGCAGCGGGCCATCGACCCAGACATTCGCCCTGCTGACCGACTTCGCCTGGACGGCGGCCGCCGGGGGAGGGGTCGATCTGGACGCGTCCTTCGCCTTCACCGGGCCCTGGGGCAACACGCCGTACGGACAGCACCGGGTACGACCCCCACGACTGGGTCTCCGGCTGGGGCTGCCGGGCGCGTACGACACCGTCGAGTGGTTCGGCCGGGGGCCGGGACAGTCGTACGCCGACGCCTTCGCGGCCACGCGGGTGGGCCGGTTCCAGGCCGGGATCGACGAGCTGCAGGTCCCGTTCGAGGTGCCGCAGGAGAACGGCAACCACTTGGACACCCGATGGCTGGTGCTCCGCGGTCCCGGCGTCCCGCCGCTCCGGATAGAGGCGGCGCCCGGCACGTACTTCGACTTCACCGCCCGCCCCTGGACCAGCGAGGCCCTGGAGCAGGCGCGCCATCCCGTAGACCTCGTCCCTTCCGGCCACATCTGGCTGAACCTCGACGTCCGGCAGCGCGGCCTCGGTTCCTCGTCCTGCGGACCGGCGCTGCCCGACCGCTACGAGGTGCCGATCGAACCCGCCGCCCTCAAGATCCGCTTTCGCCGCGACTCCTGAACCCGAGAGGACGTACCCGTTTCATGGTGACACCTTCCGCCCCGGCCTTCGAGCATCTCCCTGATGCCCTCGGCATCGGCGTGTCCGCGCCTCGCCTGTCGTGGCAGACCCGAGCCGAGCCGGGCTGGCGCCAGACGGCCTACGAGATCGAGGTGTCCGGCGACCGGGCCACGGCCACCTGGCGCGTCACCTCACCGGAGTCCGTGCTGGTGCCCTGGCCGGCCGCGCCGCTGCGATCCCGCGAGCGCGTGGCCGTCCGCGTCCGCGTCGTCGGAACCGACGGGGCGGCTTCACAGTGGAGCGAACCGGGCGTGGCCGAGGCGGGCCTGCTCGACGCGGCCGACTGGGCCGCCGTGCCAGTCGGCGGGGCGTGGCCGGAAGACCCCGAGGCCGAGCGCCGGCCCGCCCTGGTCCGGCGCGCGTTCCAGGTGCGCGGCCCGGTGGCCAGGGCGCGGCTGTACGCCAGTGCCCACGGCCTGTACGAGGCCGAACTGAACGGCGAGCGGGTCTCCGATGACGCGATGGCGCCCGGCTGGACCGTGTACGGCAGCAGGCTGCGCTACTACACGTACGACGTGACCGGCCTGCTGCGCGAGGGCGAGAACGTCATCGGGGCGTGGCTCGGCGACGGCTGGTACCGCGGGCGGCAAGGCTGGCTCGGCGGCTTCCGCAATCTCTACGGCTCCGACCTCTCGTTCATCGGCCAGCTCGAACTCGTCTACACCGACGGCACCCGCGACCTGATCGCCACCGACGCACACTGGCGCGCCGCCTTCGGGCCCATCCTGCGCAGCGGCAACTACGACGGCGAGGTCTACGACGCCCGCGAGGAGCGCCCCGGATGGTCCGGCCCCGGCTACGACGACGCCGAGTGGACTCCCGTGGCCCTCGGGGAGCGTGACCCGGCGACCCTCGTCGCCCCGGACGGCCCGCCGGTGCGGTGCACGCAGGAGGTCGCCCCGGTCGCGGTCCTGCGCACCCCGAAGGGCGCTGCCGTGCTCGACTTCGGGCAGAACCTGGTCGGCCGGGTCCGCTTCACGGTGCGCGGCGCCGCCGGACAGCGCGTCACCCTGCGTACCGCCGAGGTGCTGCAGGACGGCGAGGTCTACCGGCGCCCGCTGCGCTCGGCCGAGTCCACGGACACGTACGTGCTCAAGGGCGGCGAGGCGGAGGAGTGGGAGCCGCGCTTCACCTTCCACGGATTCCGGTACGCCGAGGTCGAGGGCTGGCCCGACGACCTGGAGGCCGCGGTGGCCCGGGGCGACATCCGGGCCCGGGTGCTGCATACGGACCTGACCCGCACCGGCTGGTTCTCCTGCTCGGACCCGCTGGTCAACCGCCTGCACGAGAACGTCGTGTGGAGCATGCGCGGCAACTTCCTCGACATTCCCACCGACTGCCCGCAGCGCGACGAACGCGTCGGCTGGACCGGCGACATCCAGGTGTTCGCCCCCACCGCCTCGTTCCTCTACGACGTGTCGGGCATGCTCTCCGGCTGGCTGAAGGACGTCGCCGTCGAGCAGCTTCCCGACGGCACCGTGCCCTGGTACGTACCCGTCATCCCGGCGCACGACATGTGGACCCCGATCCGTCCCGGCGCGGTCTGGGGCGACGTCGCCGTGCTCACGCCGTGGGTGCTGTACCAGCGGTTCGGCGACGTCGGACTGCTGCGCCGGCAGTACGCCAGTGCCAATGCGTGGGTCGACCTGATGGACCGGCTGGCCGGCGAGTCCCACCTGTGGGACGACGGCTTCCAGCTCGGCGACTGGCTCGACCCGGCGGCACCCCCGGACGACCCGGCCGATGCCCGCACCGACAAGTACCTGGTCGCCACCGCCTACTTCGCCTGGTCGGCCCGGCACCTGGCGCAGAGCGCGGCGGTCCTCGGCCTGGCGACCGACGCGGCCCGCTATGAACGCCTCGCGGACGAGGTGCGCGAGGCGTTCACGGCCGCGTACGTCCGGGACGACGGGCGGATGACCAGCGACGCCCAGACCGCCTACGCCCTCGCCATCGCCTTCGACCTCCTCACGGATGCAGCCCAGCGCGCGGCGGCCGGCCGCCGCCTCGCCGAGCTCGTCGCCAAGGCGGACCACCGCATCGCCACCGGCTTCGCCGGCACGCCGATCATCTGCGACGCCCTGACCCGGTCCGGCGCGACGTCAACGGCGTACGGCCTGCTGCTCGAACAGGGCTGCCCGTCCTGGCTGTACGCCATCACGCAGGGCGCCACGACGATATGGGAGCGCTGGGACAGCATGCTGCCGGACGGCACGGTCAACCCCGGCACCATGACCTCCTTCAACCACTACGCCCTCGGCGCGGTCGCCGACTGGCTGCACCGCGTGGTGGCCGGCCTGGAGCCGGCCGCGCCCGGCTATCGGTCGATCCGGTTCCGGCCGCGCCCCGGCGGCGGACTGACCTGGGCGAAGGCGGAGCATGAGACGCCGTACGGGCGGGCTGCCATCGCCTGGGAGATCGACGGTGACCGCCTGAGCGTGACCGTGGACGTGCCCACCGGCGCGGACGGAGTGGTCGAACTGCCCGGGATGGACCCGCAGTCCGTGACCAGCGGGCAGCACAGCTTCGTGGCGCCGCTGACCGCCGTTCCGGACGCGCTCGCCGGTCGATGACGATGCATAGGGAGGGGCCCGTGCGCGACATCGTCACGGCCGTATACGAGATCGAGTCGGCGCTGCCGCTGGAGGAAGTGGCCGGCGTGATGGCCGGTGAGCAGTCGTGCGGCACCTTCGTGGCCGTGGCCCGCGAGACCGCCGAGCTGCGCGCCCGGCATGCGGCGACCGTACGGGCCACCGAGGAACTGCCGCCCAGCGGCAGGCCTCCGCTGCCAGGGGCCACCGGCGACCCACAGGCGCTCCGCCGCGGGCGCGTCAGCATCGACTTCCCGCTCGCCAACTTCGGTCCTTCGCTGCCCAATGTGCTCGCGGCCGTCGCGGGCAATCTGTTCGAGCTGCGCGAGGCGGCGGCGCTGCGCCTGGTCGACCTGGACCTTCCGGCGGCGTTCGCCGAGGCGTATCCGGGCCCGCGGTTCGGCGTTGCGGGCACCCGGCAGCTGGCCGGTCGCCCCGAGGGCCCGCTGCTGGGCACCATCGTCAAGCCGAGCATCGGCCTGTCCGAGGACGAGCTGTGCGCACTGGTGGCGGAGCTGGCCGAGGCCGGCATCGACTTCATCAAGGACGACGAACTCCAGGCCAACCCGCCGGGCCTGCCGCTGGCCGAGCGGGTGCCGGCCGTCATGGAGGTGCTGAAGCGGACCGCCGACCGCACCGGCCGGATGCCGATGTACGCGTTCAACATCACCGACGACATCGACCGGCTGGCGTACAACCACGATCTTGTGCGGGACGCGGGCGGGACCTGCGTCATGGTGTGCGTGAACTCGGTGGGGCTAGCCGGAACGGAGTATCTCCGCCGCCGTTGCGAACTGCCCATCCACGGCCACCGCGCGGGATTCGGCGCGTACTCCAGGTCCCCGCAACTGGGCATCGCCTTCGGGGCGTTCCAGAAGCTGGCGCGCCTGGCCGGGGTCGATCACCTGCACACCAACGGCATCGCGAACAAGTTCTACGAGTCGGACGAGGAGGTGCTCGCCTCCATCCGGGCGGTGCGCACACCGCTGCTGGGCGGCTACGGGTGCCTGCCCGTACTGTCCTCGGGCCAGACTCCCGGCCTGGCGCACGCCACGTACGAGGCGGTGGGCACGTCGGACCTGCTGGTGCTGGCGGGCGGGGGCATCCACGGGCATCCGGACGGTTCGGCGGCCGGGGTGCGGGCGTTGCGGGAGGCGTGGTCGGCGGCGCTCGACGGGGAGTCGCTGGACGGCCGGGCGGCAGCGGTTCCGGAGCTCGCCACGGCGCTCGCTAAGTTCGGGCGGCGGTGATGCCCCGTATCGGCTTCTACGGCGATGACTTCACGGGGTCGGTGGACGCGCTGCTGCAGCTCCGGGAGGCCGGTCTGGGCGGCGTGCTGGTTACCTCGCCGGATGTCGAACCGCCGCCGGGTGACCTGCAGGTGGTCGGCATCGCCGGCACCTCCCGATCGCTGCCGACACCGGCCATGGCGGCGGAGGCGGGGCCGGCCCTGTCCCGGCTCCGCGAGCTGGGCGCCGAGGTGGTGCAGTACAAGGCGTGCTCGACGGCCGATTCTTCGCCGGACGTCGGGAGCCTCGGGAGGGCTGTCGAACTCGGCCGTGAGGTGTTTCCGGCAGCCGTACCGGTGCCCGTCGCCTTCGCACAGCCCGGCTTCGGGCGGTACACGTTCTTCGGCCATCACTTCGCCCGTGACGGCGCGCAGGTCCACCGCCTCGACCGGCAGCCGACGATGCGGCGCCATCCGGTCACCCCGGCCACGGAGTCGGACCTGCGCCTGCACCTGTCGGCCCAGACCGACCTGCCCATCGGCTCCCTGCACTGGCCGGCGCTCGCCGATCCGGCCGAAGTGGCCAAGGTCCTGAACGGGGCGGGCGACGCGGCCGTGGTCTGCGACGCATTCACCGACGAACACCTCGATGTCATCGCGGCGGCGCTCATGGCCGGTGCCTCCCGACCGCGCTTCGTCCTGGGGGCAGGCGGTCTGAGCGGCGCGCTGGGCCGAGCCCTGGAGGTGGACGACCGGCTCCGCCCGCTACGTACCGAGGCCACCGCCTCATCCGTGCCGACCCTGGTGCTCAGCGGCAGCCGCTCGGCGCTGACGCAGCGCCAGCTGACGGCGGCGGAGCGGGCCGGCTGGAGCACCGTCGACCCCTTCGGCGCCGAGGCGATACGGCGCATCCGCCGGCATCTCGCCCGCGGCACGAGCGTCACGGTGGACTCGACCCTGGGCGAGGCGCCGCGCGCGAGCTCCGCCATCGAGGAGCGGCTGGCCGAGATCGCCGCCGCCTGCCTGCGGCAGGAGCCGACGACGCGCCTGGTGCTCTGCGGCGGCGACACCTCGGGGAACGTACTGCGGCGCCTCGGGATCCAACGGCTCTCCATCGAGAACCGCCCCTGGGGCAACGTCGCCGTGTGCGTCGCCGTCGGCGCCGCACGCCATCTCCGCGCGGTCGAAGTCGTTCTCAAGGGCGGCCAGATGGGCCACGAGGACCTTCTCGACGACGTACGCCACGGCCGCCCCCTGACCCCGCATTCTCCGATCTGAAAGGCGCCCATGCTCACCGACACCAGTGCCAGCCCGCACGCACAGATGACTTCAGTGGCGGCGGGCGGCAGCGTCATGGCGGGGGAGAGCCCCCTGGCGACGCTCCGCAAGCGCGCGCTCGAACTCACCATCCCGAGCATGGGCGCCATTATGTTCTCCCCGACCGTGGCCCACGCCTACGAGAACTTCCGCGTCGCGGCCGGGGACACCGAGGGCATCCACGACGGCCCGCCCTTCATGGACGGTGACCTCTACAAGTGGCTCGAAGCGGCGACGTTCGCGGCCGCCGACACCCAGGACGGTGAACTCCGTGCCCACCTGGCGAAGGCCGCCACGGCGATCGAGCGGGCGCAGCGCGCGGACGGCTACCTCCACACGAAGACGACCATCGCCCAGCGGTCGGGGTCCGACCTGCAGCCGTTCAGCGAGCGGATGGACTTCGAGACGTACAACTTCGGCCATCTGATGACCCTCGCCTGTCTCCACTACCGGATTACAGGCGACAAGGGCTTCCTCGCGCCGGCAGTGCGCGTCGCCGACTTCCTGATCAAGGTGGCCGACACCACGCCGGAGCTGCTGGCCGACTGCAACATCTGCCCCTCCCACTACATGGGCACCGTCGAGCTGTACCGGGTCACCCGCGAAGCCAAGTACCTCGACCTGGCCGGGCGGCTCCTCGACCTGCACGGCGGCAAGGGCCCCGAGGGTGGCGACGACAACCAGGACGTGCTGCCCGTACGGGAACAGCGCGGCGCCGTCGGTCACGCGGTCCGCGCCAACTACCTCTGCGCGGGCATGGCCGACTACGCGCTGGAGACCGGTGACCCGGAGATCATCGAGGCGCTGACCAGCATCTGGACCGACCTCGAGACCTCGAAGCTCTACATCACCGGCGGCTGCGGCGCCCTCTACGACGGGGCCTCGCCCGACGCCGGCCAGGACTACTGGTCGGTGACCCGTACCCACCAGGCGTACGGCCGCCCGCACCAGCTGCCCAACACCACGGCCTACAACGAGTCCTGCGCGTCTCTGGGCCTGGTCATGTGGGCCTGGCGGATGCTCAGCCTCACCGGTGAGTCGCGGTACGCGGACGCGATCGAGCGCGTCCTCTACAACGCGCTGCCCGCCATGATCGGCGCGGACGCGACGACGTACTTCTACGTCAACCCGCTCCGGCAGGTGCGCGATCTGCCGTACGGCCTGCGCCGTCCCGGCGACCACAAGGACGTGCCACCGCCCCCGTCCCACGAGCGCATGCGCCAGGAGTACATGCGCGCCTGCTTCTGCTGCCCCCCGAACGTCGCACGCGTCATCGCCGAACTGCCCTACTACGTCTACTCGTCGGGCCCCGCCGACCTGTGGGTGCACCAGTTCGTGACGGGCAGCGCGACGACCACCTTCCACGGCGTGCCGGTGACGGTGACGCAGACGACGGACTTCCCCGCGTCCGGCGACATCACGCTGAAGGTGAGCGCCGGCGCCCCGGTCCGCGGTGCGCTGCGCATCCGTGTCCCCAGGTGGGCGGACACGGTGGAGGTCCGCGTCGACGGCGCCCACATCGACCGCGTGGAGAAGGGATACGTCGTCGTCGACCGCGAGTGGAGCGACGACACCACCGTCAACGTACGCATCCCGATGCGCCCGCGCCTGACGGTCGCCCATCACTTCGTGGAGGAGGCCACCAACCAGGTCTGCGTCGTGCGGGGCCCGGTCGTGTACTGCGTCGAGAGCGCCGACCTCCCCGAGGGCACCGGCGTTGAATCGGTCGCCGTGCGCGCGTCCACGCCCTTCACGGAGACGGCCGGAACCGACCTCTTTGCGGGGCATGTGCTGCTCCAAGCGACGGCCGCCCGGCTGCCGGACCAGGTCCCCACGGGACAGCTCTACGGCGAACTCGACACCACACCGCCCACCGCCCTGGACATCACACTCGTGCCCTACGCGCTGTGGGCGAACCGCGGCCCGGGCGAGATGTCCGTCTGGCTCCAGCTGCTGCGCTAATCCATCCACTCCACGAAAAGGATCCCCTCATGAGCCGGATCGCATTTCTGCACACCGGAGCGGTGGTCATTCCCACCTTCACCGCACTCGCCGCCGAATATCTGCCGGACACGGAGGTCCAGCACCTCCTGGACGACCGGATCGTCGCGGATCTGGGCCGCGGGGCCGCCCCCGCCGACATCGCGGCCCGGCTCTCGGCGCTGGGCCGCGCGGCCGAGCGGGCCGGGGCGTCGGCGCTGGTCTTCAGCTGCTCGTCGATCTCCGCCTACGCGACTCCGCTGGCCGCGGAGCTGGGGCTGCCGGTGTTCCGTATCGACGAGGCGATGGCGGACGAGGCGGTGCGCGGCGCGGACAAGGTGAGCGTCGTCGCCACCCTGCAGACCACGCTGGGGCCCACCGCCGCACTGCTGCGGGAACGGGCGGAGCTGCACGGGCGCGAGGTCGAGCTCACCGAGGTCGTCGTCGAGGGCGCCTTCGAAGCCGTCGCCGGCGGCGACCGGGAAAGGCACGACACCTTGGTCGCAGCGGCCGTCGAACGCCAGGCCGCGACCGCCGATGTCATCGTCCTCGCCCAGGCGTCCATGGCGACGGCCGCCCAGCGATCCGCCGTGGCCGTCCCGGTTCTGAGCAGCCCGGAGCTCGGGATGCGGCGCATCGGCCAGAGCTTCGGAAGGGAGGGTGCTCGCTGAGGCGCGTCAGTCCCGCACGGCCTGTGCCAGCAGCTCCTGCAGGCGAAGGCCCCGACCGGCGTCGAGGTCGGTGGAGCGGCCGGTGCGGACGGCCGCCGCGAATTCGCGGCGGAGGACCGGCCAGCACTCGTCGTGATCGATGTCCGCCGTGTCGTAGACCAGGTCCCGCTCCGGGCCGTAGAGCTCGATACGCGTCTTGGACCGGGCGAGCCGGACCGCGCCGGAGAGGGACGCCTGACTCACGGCGCCGCTCTCGTGCTCGCAGGTGAGCTCCACCCAGCGGCGGGGGTCGCCGGTGGCGCGGACCGAGGCGATGGGGCCGACCGCCAGGTCGAGGAGGTCGATCAGGTGCGGGCCGAGATCGAGGAGGGCGCCGTGTTCCAGGCGCCAGGCCGTGGCCTGGTCGCCGCCGAGGAAGGCGCCGTGGAGGTAGCAGGAGCGGGCGCCGGTGACGTCCATGCGGGCGGCGCGGGAGAGGAAGTCCCGGGTC
This sequence comes from Streptomyces boninensis, assembly GCF_048572725.1. Taxonomy (NCBI): domain Bacteria; kingdom Bacillati; phylum Actinomycetota; class Actinomycetes; order Kitasatosporales; family Streptomycetaceae; genus Streptomyces; species Streptomyces boninensis. The sequence continues at coordinate 283,728 of NZ_CP183837.1, read as the reverse complement.
GTGGGGTGATAGCGCTTGGTGAGGACGAGTTGGGAGACCACGCCCTGTTCGGCCACGGCATCCGCCAGCGCGCGGGCCGATGCCAGGTCGGGGCCGAGGGGCTTCTCCAGCAGGAGGGCCTTGCCCGCCTTGGCCGCCGTGATCGCCAGGTCGGCCTGGACCGCGGGTGGTACGGCGAAGGCGACCGCCTCGCAGGTGTCGAGGAGCGCCTCGAAGGAGGCGGCCACCTCGGCGCCGTAAGGGGCGGCGGTCTCTTCGGCGGCCTCGGGGCGGCGGGCCCAGACCGCGGCGAGTTCGGTCTCCGGGCCGGCGGCGAGCATCCGGGCGTGCATCGTACGGGCCCAGGGGCCGGCGCCGACGAGTCCGACGCGTACGGGCTTCACTGCTTCCTCCCGCGCGCGGCCAGCCGCGCGTCCGCTGTGTCAGGGGCGTACAGGTGCTCCACGACCATGGCCGCCGCGCCCGCCAGGCCCGCGTGTTCGCCGAGGCGGGAGGTGACCACCTCCAGGTGGGCGGTCGTGCGCGGCATCGCCCGCTGGTAGAGCACCTCACGGACGCCGGTCAGGAACGGCGTCCCCGCGAGATCCCCGGCGATCATCAGCACCCCGGGGTTGAGGAGCGTGACCACCGTGGCCAGCACCTCACCGACCCGCAGCCCCGCATCGCGCGCCAGCCCCACCGCCTCGGGCTGTCCGGCGGCCAGCTGAGCCCGTACGTCCGAGCCGGAGGTCGTCGGCACGCCCAGCTCGGTCAGCCGGCGGGCCAGGGCGCCGCCGCTCGCGACCGCCGCCAGGCAGCCGTACGAGCCGCAGGCGCAGAGCGCGTCGGCGCCGTCGTGGAGCCGGATGTGGCCGATGTCGCCCGCGCCGCCGTCGATGCCGCGGAAGATCTGGCCGTCCACGACCACGCCCGCGCCGATGCCGGTGGAGACCTTGATCAGGGCGAAGGCGGTGCAGTCCGGATAGCCGGCGCGCTGCTCGCCGAAGGCCATCAGGTTGGCGTCGTTGTCCACCAGCACGGGCACGTCCTCGGCGCCGCCCGCATGCCGGGCGAAGGCCTGCTGCAGGCGATCGCGGATCGGATAGCCGTCCCAGCCGGGCATGATCGGGGGCTGGTTGACCCGGCCCGTCTTCCAGTCGACAGGACCTGGCACGGACAGGCCGATGCCACAGACCTCCGCGGCCGGCCGGCCGGTCTCCTCCAGCAGGGCCGCGAACCAGCGGCCCAGTTCGTCCAGTACGGCCTCGGGCCCCTCGCTGATCCGCAACTCGCCCAGCCGCTCGGCCAGTACGCCGCCCGCGAGATCCAGCGCCGCGGCGCGGGCATGGCGGGTGTCGAGGTCCACGGCGAGCACCAGCGCGTGGCCGGCGTCGAACTCCAGCCGTACCGAAGGGCGGCCGCCGGTGGACGTGCCCGCGGCGTCGCGGATCCAGCCCGCGGCGAACAGCGCGTCCAGGCGGTTGCCCACGGTGGACCGGGACAGGCCGGTGGCCTGCTGCAGCGCGCCGCGTGTGACGGCGCTGCCGGAGCGGATGAGCGCGAGCAGATGTCCCGCGCTCGACTGATTGCCTGCCACCGAGCCTCCCTGGTTCAGCTCTTGTCCGCGCCGCTGGTGAGGCCCTCGGTGAGGAGCCGCTCGGCCGCGAAGAACAGGAGTACCACGGGAATGGTGAGGATCACCGAACCCGCCATCAGAACCGTCTTGGAGACCTCGATGCCGTTGGACAGCTGGGCGAGGCCGAGCGAGACCGTCCACTTCTCGGGGTCGGCGGCCAGGAAGAGCAGGGCGAAGAGGAACTCATTCCACGCGATCATGAAGACGTACAGCCCCGTGGCCATCAGCGACGGCAGCGCCAGCGGGAGCACGACCTTGCGGACCGTCTGCAGGCGGCTGCAGCCGTCCAGGGCCGCCGCCTCCTCGATCGAGTACGGGATGGTGACGAGGTAGTTCTTCAGCATGTAGATCGACACCGGCACCGTCTGGGCCACGTACACGATCGCCAGCCCGACCAGGCTGCTGGACAGGCCCACCTTCGCGAACATCACGAAGAGCGGGACGGCCAGCAGCGTCGCCGGGAAGAGGTAGACCGCCAGGAACATCGCGCTCACCTGGCGGCCGCCGAAGAACTTCAGCCGACTGACGGCGTACGCGCCGGGCACCGCCGCGGCGAGGGTCAGCACGACCGTGCCCAGGGACACCAGAGCCGAGTTGAGCATCAGCTTCAGGAAGCCCTGGCCGCCCTCGGAGGTGGGCTTGAGGACGTCCCGGTACGTCTGGAGGGTGAAGTCCTTGGCCGCCACCCACAGCGAGCCGGGGTCGACCAGCAGGGAGTCGATCGGCTTCAGCGACAGCACGATCATGTAATAGAAGGGCACGAGCGTGATCAGCGCCAGGAAGGCGATCACCACCCAGCGGGCGACCCCGAAGAACCGCTCCTCGAACTGTGCGCGCGTCATCAGGACTCCTCCTGCACCCTCTTGGCGAAGAACTTGAAGTAGATGCCCAGCAGCACCATCAGCACGACGGCCAGCACCAGTGCCTGCGCCGCCGCGGCGCCCACGTCGTAGCGCGAGGTGAGGAAGTCGTAGACGCGCACGGCCGCCACGTCGGTGCCGGAGCCGCCGCCGGTCAGCAGGTAGACGTCGTCGAACTTGTTGAACGTCATGATGAAACGCAGCACGCACAGCAGCGCGATCACCGGCATCAGCTGCGGCAGCAGGATGTGCCGGAAGCGCTGCGAGGGCGTGGCGCCGTCCACCAGCGCGGCCTCCTCCAGGCCGTCGGGCACGGCCTGCAGCCGGGCGAGGAGGAAGAGGAAGGCGAACGGGAAGTAGCGCCAGATCTCGAAGGCGATGACGGTGAAGAGCGCGAGCGGAATGTCGAAGTGCCAGCCGAGCAGGTTCACTTCGTACTCGCGGGTGGAGAGGAAGGCGATGGGGTCGTCCCAGCCGAAGACGCTCTTGCCCCACTCGTTGACGATGCCGTACTGCGGGCTGAGCGCCACCTCCCAGACGAAGGCGACCGCGACGACCGGCGCCACGTACGGCAGCAGCATCGCGCCGCGCATCAGGCCGCGGCCGCGGAACGGCTTGCGCAGCGCGAGCGCCGCGACCAGGCCGAGCAGGACCGAGCCCGCGGTCGCACCGATCGTGTAGATGAGCGTGGTGAGGAGGCTGGACCAGAAGCCGGCCGAGGCGAAGACGTCGGTGAAGTTCTCCAGGGACCAGTTACCGAAGAGGCCCATGCCCTGGATGTCGACGAGCTTGGCGTCCTGGAAGGCCAGCAGCACCGTCCAGAGGATGGGGATCAGCACGACGACCAGCACCACCAGGAAGGTGGGCGTGACGAAGGCGAGTCCGGCGCGGTTCTCGCGGCGGCTGGCGGTCATGGGACGGCTCGTTACGGACCGGCCGCCTGCCGGTCGTCTGGGTCCGGGCGTCGTCGCCCGGCGCTGCGTTGTGGTCATGGGTTACGTACCTCGAGGAAGCGATGCGGGGCCGGCCGGCTATTCAAGGGACTGCTTGAGGGCGGCGACTTCTTCCTGGGCGTCGCTCGCGGCCTGTCGTGGCGGGATCTGGCCGCTGGTCAGGGCGCCGATGGCCTTGGCCACGGGGAGCTCGCCGTTGGTGGCGCCGACGAGGGCGCCCTCGCCCTGGTCGATGCCCCAGCGCTGCATGTTGCTGACGCCGTCGGCGAGCTGGTCGAGCAGCTCGTCGGAGAAGATCTGGTCCAGGGGCTTGCGCTTGTCGACGCCCATGTCGCTGGACCGCCAGGCGTCGAGGTACTTGTCCGGTGCGGCGGCGGTGCCCTCGCGGACCGGGATCTTGCCCTCGGGCGCCATGCCGAACCAGTCCTCGTAGCCGGCGCCCATCATGTACTGGATGAACTGCTTCGAGGCGTCGGACTCGGCGGTCTTGGTCGTCAGCCAGGACGTGATCTCGCCGAACTGGGCGGGCTCCTTGCCGTCAGGACCCTTGAGCGCGGTCACGATCCCCGTGTTGTCGGCGAGGAACTCCGGGTCCTTCTTGCACTCCGGGCAGCTGGGCAGCGCGTCCTTGCGGAGCGAGGCCAGCTCGTCCAGGACGAACGAGGACCAGATCATCATCGAGGAGCGGCCGGAGAAGTAGGTGGCCCGGGTGGTATCCACGGTCTGCGTGCCAGGGGCGCCGTGTTCGCGGGCGAGGGTGTCGTACGTGCTGAAGGTCCGCTCGCAGGCGGGGGAGTCCAGGCTCACCTTCCCGGCGTCGTCGACCAGGTCGCAGCCGTTGGCGAGGGCGAGGTTCTCGAAGGACTGCTGGGTGAAGACGTCGGCCGGGTCGGTGGCGGCGGAGATGCCGTCGCGGCCCTTGGTGTCGAGGCCGTCGGCGGCCTTGAGGAGCTTGCCGAAGGTGTCGGGGACCTCCAGGCCCTGCTTGGCGAGCAGGTCCTTGCGGTAGAGGAGCAGCTGCAGCCAGGCGTCGGAGGGGACGCCGAGCCGGGTGCCGCCGTCGGAGGTGAGCTTCAGGGCGTTGGCGTTGAAGGTGTCCTTGCCGAGGCCGTCGACCACCTCCGCCGGGATCTTCGTGTTCAGCAGGTCGTTGCTGTACATCTGCCAGGCCTGGCCGAGCGGGACCGCGCCCAGGACGTCGGGAAGCTTGCCGGAGGCTGCGGCGGACATGATCAGCTGCGGCAGCTGGTTCTCGTCCACGCCGACCAGCTCGACCTCGATCCCGGTGTCCTTCTCGAACCGGTCGATGATCTTGTTGGTGTGCGCGACGCGGTCCGTCAGGTTCTCCTCGGACCACACCGTGATCTTCTTGTCCGCTTTCGCCGGGCCGGTGTCGGCGCCGCACCCGGCCAGCGCGCCCGCGCCGAGCGTGGCGGCGAGCAGGGCCGCGGTCGTCCTCGACCGCAGGAACCGCATTCGCATGTCGTGATCCTTACCGCACTTAGGCCTTGTCGACCTGCATCTCACCACCACTTTTGCTTGTTGACAAGACATAAGTGTGAGATACCTTCTTCATAAGCGGTTTACCTGCACCCCACCACCGGAGCCACCACGTGGAACGCGTCGTCCAGTTCACCGGCCCCCGCCAGGTCGAAGTCGCCGAGCACGAGAGCGCGCCGCTGCCCGCCGGGCACCTGCGCGTCCGCACCCGCTACTCGGGCATCTCGGCCGGCACCGAGCTCACCGCCTACCGCGGCACGAACCCGTATCTGACCCGCACCTGGGACCAGGACGCCCGGCTGTTCCGCGAGGGCGCGGCCGGCATGGAGTACCCGGTCGCCGGCTGGGGCTACTCCGAGGTCGGCGAGGTCACGGAGGTCTCCCCGGAGCTCGTCGGCACCCCGGGCATGCCCGCCGTCGGCGACCTGGTCTGGGGCATCTGGGGCCACCGCAGCGAGGGCATCGTCCCGGCCGGGCGCATGGTCGGCCACACCCTCCCCGCGGGCCTCGAACCCCTCGCCGGCGCCTTCGCCCGGGTCGGCGCGATCGCGTACAACGCGGTGCTCGCCGCGGGCATCAACCTCGGCGAGGACGTCGCCGTCTTCGGCCAGGGCGTGATCGGCCTGCTCACCACCCGCCTCGCCGAGCTCAGCGGCGCCACCGTCACGGCCGTCGACGCGCTCGACAACCGCCTGGAGTGGGCCGGCAAGTACGGCGCCGCCCGCACCCTCAACGCCCGTACGGACAGCGTCGCCGAGCGGATACGGGAGGCCACCGGCGGCCGCGGCGCCGACACCGCCATCGAGATCAGCGGCGTCTACCCGGCGCTGCACGAGGCGCTGCGCTCGGTCGCCGTCGACGGCAAGGTGGTGGCCTCCGGCTTCTACCAGGGCGACGGCAACGGGCTGCGGCTGGGCGACGAGTTCCACCACAACCGCGTCCAGCTGATCTCCTCCCAGATCGGCGGCGCGCCGCCGCACCTGGCGGGACGCTGGAGCGTCGAGCGCCTGCAGCAGACCTTCCTCGCGCTGGCCGCCGCCGGCCGTGTGGACGTCACGTCCCTGGTCAGTCACGTGCTGCCGGTCGCCGAGGCCACCGACGCCTACGTTCTGCTGGACGAACGCCCCGCGGACGCGCTGCAGATCGTCCTGGAATTCTGACCCTGCCGTCACCGCCACAGAGAGGCGACCCGTACCACCATGCTCAAGACCGCTGCCCAGGAACAGCTGCTGCCCGGCGCGACCCTCCAGGAGAAGTGGGAGTTCGCGCAGGCGGCCGGCTACGACGGGATCGAGCTGCGCGCCAAGGGCGACTTCCACTTCCGCGGCCGGCTGCCGGAGCTGAAGCGGGCCCTCGCCGACGGCGTCGTGATGCCGACGGTGTGCGTGGAGATGCTGCACTTCTTCGCCGCCTTCGACGAGGAGCAGCGCCGCGACGCGATCGAGCAGCTGAAGTCGCAGCTGTCGGTCATCGCCGAGATCGGCGGGCTGGGGGCGCAGACCCCGGCCTCGTACGGGATGTTCTCCCGCCGGCTGCCGCCCTTCGAGCCGCCGCGCTCCGAGGAGGCGGACCGCGACGTGCTGCTGTCGGGCCTCGCCGAGCTCGGCGAGCACGCCAAGGGTGAGGGCGTGACGCTCTACCTGGAGCCGCTCAACCGCTACGAGGACCACATGGTCAACCGCCTCGACCAGGCGGCGGAGTTGATCCGTACAGTCGGCCTCGACTCGGTCCGTATCGGCATCGACAGCTACCACATGAACATCGAGGAGGCCGACCCGGCCGCCGCGATCCTGGCCAACGCCGCCTGGATCGGCCACGCCCAGGTCTCCGACTCCAACCGCTTCCAGCCCGGCGCCGGACACCTCGACTGGCAGTCCTGGATCGGCGCGCTCAAGGCGGCGGGCTACGACGGCTGGCTGGCCGCCGAGTGCCGGCTGACCGGCGATGCGGCCGAGGCCGTCCGCTCGGTGCCCGCCTTCCTGCGAAGGATGGGCGCGTGACGGCGATCCTGCCCGCCCCGCCGACCACTGTCGATGTGGCTCAGTTGCAACGCGACGCCGCCGCCGTACTGCTGCGCAACTGGACCGGCCCGGCCACCGTCCCCTCCCGCACCCTCTACCCGCACCAGTGGAGCTGGGACTCGGCCTTCATCGCCATCGGCCTGCGGCACCTCTCGGTGCGCCGCGCCCAGCGCGAGCTGGAGACGCTGCTCGGCGCCCAGTGGGGCGACGGCCGCATCCCGCACATCGTCTTCAACCCCACCGTGCCGAACGGCGCGTACTTCCCCAGCCCCGACTTCTGGCGCTCCTCGACCGCGGGCGCCGCCGCCGGCGCACCCGCCTTCACCGAGACCTCCGGCATCGTGCAGCCGCCCGTGCACGCGCTCGCCGCATGGCTGGTGCACCAGGCGGACCCGGACGCCTCGGCCCGGCGCGGCTTCCTCGCCCGCGTCTACCCGCGCCTGGCGGCCTGGCACGACTACCTCACCACCAGCCGCGACCTCGGCGGGTCAGGTCTTACGGCGAACGTGCACCCGTGGGAACCCGGCATGGACAACAGCCCCTGCTGGGACGCCCCGCTGTCCCGCATCGAACCCGCCCCGCCCGGCTCCTTCCGCCGCGCCGACCTCGACCACGGCGCCGCCGCCGACCGCCCGACCGACCTCGACTACAGCCGCTACGTGCGCCTCGCCGCCGACTACCGCGACCGTGGCTACGCCGACACCGGCCACGCCTTCGCGGTCGAGGACCCGGGCGCCAACGCGCTGCTGATCGCCTCCGAGTACGCCCTCGCCGAGATCGCCGCCGTGCTCGGCGCCGACCCGGCGGCGCACTGGTCCCGCGCCGAGCGGCTGACGACGGCCCTGGTCGCCCGGCTGTGGGACCCGGAGGCGGAGATCTTCCGCTGCCGCGACCTGGTCGCGGACGCGCTCATCGACGAGCGCAGCGTCTCCGGCCTGCTCCCGCTGATCGTGCCCGGGCTGCCGGGGCACGTCGTGGCCGAGCTCCAGCGGACGCTGTCCGGGGAGCACTTCCGGCTCGGCGAGCTTCCCCTGATCCCTTCGTACGACCTCAAGGGCTGGGCCTTCGACGCGGCGCGCTACTGGCGCGGCCCGGCCTGGTTCAACACCGCCTGGCTCATCGAGCGCGGCCTGCGCCTGCACGGCGCGACCCGGCGGGCGGACGCCCTGCGCCAGGCGGTGCTGGCCGGCGCGGCGGCTTCCGGCTTCGCCGAGTACACCGACCCGTACACGGGGGAGGGGCGCGGCACCCGCGACTTCAGCTGGACGGCGGCGCTGGCACTCGACCTGGCGGCGGAGGCCGGGCGATGAGCGGCGCGGAGCTGGTGCTGCTGGTCCGGGACGGCACCTTCGCGGCGCTTACCGCCGGTGGTGGGATCACCGGACGCGGCGGTACGAGCCCGGACGGGCTGTTCCTGCGCGACGCCCGGCACCTCAGCCGCTGGGAGCTGCGGGTGGACGGGGCGGAGCCGGCGGCGCTGGTCCCGGCGACGGACGGCGCGGCGCCGGCGGCGTGCGTGCTCATGCCGCAGGGCAGCCGGGACGAACCCGCGGGCTACACGGTCTTCCGTGAGCAGGCCGTGGCGTCCGGGGTGCTGCTGGAGCGGCTGCGGCTGGTCAGCAACCGTCCCGTGGCGGTCACGGCGCGGCTGGAGCTGACGGTGGACGCGGATTTTGCGGACCAGTTCGAGCTGCGGGCGGACGGCCGGGCGTACGAGAAGGGGGACGTGCCCCGTACGGCGGAAGTGCTGGCGGACGGGGTGGAGTTCACGTACGAGCGAGGTGCGTGGCGGTCCCGTACGACGGTCACCTCCGTACCGGCGCCGGACGAGGTGGCGACGACGGAGGACGGCGCGCGCCGCCTGACGTGGGGGCTGGCGCTGCCACCGCACGGCACGGCCGAGCTCGCGCTGCGCGCAGAGGCACGCGCGCACGACGGCGCGGCGCCGGCTCAGGCGACGACGCCATCGCAGGCGGCAGCGGAACAGGCGGCGGACAGTGCCGAATTCACGGCATCCGCCCCGGCAATGCCCCAATCCCTGCCCGAGCGCGAAGCACTCGCCCGCGCCTGCGCGCAGGGCCTCGCCGACCTGGCCTCGCTCCGGGTGCACGCCGCAGGTCCGGACGGCGAGTCGCTGCGCGTCCCGGCGGCAGGCATCCCCTGGTTCCTCACCCTCTTCGGCCGCGACTCCCTCCTCACTTCGCTCTTCGCCCTGCCCTACCGGCCCGCCCTGGCTGAGCACACGCTGCTGGCGTTGGCCGCCACCCAGGGCACGGCCTACGACGCCTTCCGCGGCGAGCAGCCCGGGCGCATCGTGCACGAGGTCAGGCACGGCGAGCTGGCCCACTTCCGCCAGGTGCCGTACGGCCGCTACTACGGCTCCGTCGACGCCACCCCGCTCTTCCTGGTCCTGCTGCACGCCCACCGCGAGCTCGCCGCCCGCCTGGAGACGCACGCGCGCGCCGCGGTGGACTGGATGCTGGGCGACGGCGGCCTCACCGAACACGGCTGGCTCGTCTACACACCTGACCCGAACGGCCTGGCCAACCAGAACTGGAAGGACTCCGAGGGCGCGATCTGCTTCGCGGACGGCACCCAGGCCACCGGCCCGATCGCGGTCGCGGAGGCGCAGGGATACGCGTACGACGCCCTGACCCGCACGGCGGAGCTGGCCCGCGAGGTCTGGTACGACCCGGCGTACGCGGACCGGCTGACGGCGGTCGCCGCGGAGCTGCGGGCCCGTTTCGTACGGGACTTCTGGCTGCCGGAAGCGGACTTCCCGGCGCTGGCGCTGGACGGCGACGGCCGCCGGGTCGATGCGCTGGCCTCGGACGCGGGCCACCTGCTGTGGTCCGGCATCCTCGACGCCGAGCCCGGTCAGCGGGTCGGGCGCAGGCTGCTGCGGGACGACTTCTTCTCGGGCTGGGCCATCCGCACCCTGGCGGCGGGCCAGTCCCCGTACCACCCGCTGTCGTATCACCGGGGAAGCTGCTGGCCGCACGACAATGCGGTGATCGCGCTGGGCCTCGCCCGCTACGGGCTCCATGAGGAGACGGCAACGCTGGCCAAGGGCCTGCTCGGCGCCGCGGCGCAGCACGGGTGGCGGCTGCCGGAGGTGCTCGCGGGTTACGGCCGTACGGAATCGGCGAAGCCCGTCCCGTACCCCCACTCCTGCTCCCCACAGGCATGGGCGGCGGCGACGCCCCTGGCGCTGCTGACGGCGCTCACGGGCGGCCACTGAGACTCCGGGGGCGGCGGGGCCTGACACCCGCCGTCCCCGGTCGGGGTTCACTTCAGCGTGCCGAAGTCCACCTCGCGCGCGTCCGTGCCGTCCAGGTCGCCGAGCTCCTCGCCCTCGTCGGCGCCCTTCTCGTACACGTCCGCGAACATCGCCGGGTTGACCAGGAAGCCGTCGCGGCCGTAGCGCATGTCCTTGTTGCACAGGCCCTTGTGCTTGAGCGTGTCGAAGGACTTGGTGACGGTGCGGCGCGCCGCCTCCGTGTCCGCCGCGTCCTTCGTCTTCCGTACGGCCTCGGCCACCACCGCGCCGGAGTCGTACGACTCGATGCCGCCGAGCACCGCCTTGCCCTTGAACTGCCGCTCGTACAGCGGGTCGAAGGAGTCCAGCCAGTCGCAGTACTCGCGGACGACCAGCCAGGGGGCCTTCACCTTGTAGTCGTCGCCGAGGTAGTCGCGGTCGGTGATGCGGATGCCGCTGAAGCGGGAGGCCGCCAGCTGCTTGTCGAGCCGCGCGAACTCTTCGTCGGGGCCGGTGAAATGCACCGCGTCGTAGCCCTCGGAGCGGAGCTGCTGGACGACGTCCCGCAGCTCCGTGTCCGTGTTGAAGGAGAAGGCCCCGGCGTAGTAGCCGGTGCCGGACTCCAGCAGCTCCTGCGCGCGCTCGATGTTGAAGTCCTGTTCGTCCGAGACGAAGGCGATGTCCTGAGGGCCGCCGCGGCGGTCGGAGAGTCGGTTGAGGTAGCGGACCAGCTGGTCGCTGTACGAGCCGGGGTTGCCCATGGTCTGGAAGGTGGACGAGCCGAGGTCGCCGGTGAGCCGCACCCAGGTGCTGAGCAGGAGCAGGTCGTGTTCGGCGTAGAGCTGCGAGGCCTTGGTCATCATGCCCTCGTCGGGGGCGGTGGCCGGGCCGACGACGGCGATCACGTCGTCGTCCTTGACGAGCTTCTCGGCGACCTGGGTGGCGCCGCCCTTTGACCCGAAGTCGTCGACCCGCCGGACCTTCAGCTGGACCGGGAGCTTGTCCTTGCGGTTGATGTCGTCGACCGCCATCTTCACGCTGTTGGCGACCGTGACGGCGTCCTTCTTGCCCTCGCCGTTGAAGTCGCCCTCCACGGCGATCACATACTCGTCGCGGCCGCCGGCCGCCGACTCCTCATCGCCGAACGGGTCGACGATCAGCGCCGCCGTCACCAGCACCGCGGCGGCCACGCCGGCCGCGATCCACGCGCCCACGACGCGCCCCCGCCGGCCGGAGCTCCCGGCGGGCGTGGTGGTCGGCGCGGGGCCGAACGACGGAGGCACAGGCGGCAGCCCTGGGTGGCCGGACTGTGCGGGGTGGCCGGAGTGCGCCTGGTGGTTGGCCTGCGACGGGGGTCCCTGAGCGTCCTGCGGCAGCGGTATTCGGCCCTCCGGCGCGGGCTGTCCGGGCTGCGCGTAACGCACCAGCTGCGTCACCGCCTCGGCCGCGGTCGGCCGCTCCTGCGGGGTCTTGGCGAGCATCCGCAGCACGAGCACGGCGAGCTCCTCCGGCACCCCGGGGCGCAGCTCCCGCGGCGAGGCTGGCGGGTCGTGCTGGTGCTGGTAGATCAGCGCGGGGCCGGAGTCGGAGTGGAACGGCGGGCGGCCGGTGAGCAGTTCGTACAGGACGCAGCCCACCGAGTACATGTCGGTACGGCCCTCGACCGGCTCGCTGCGGAACCGCTCGGGCGCCATGTACAGCGGCGTCCCGAAGGGCGCGGCGCCGGTGGCGGTCACGTAACCCGCCGCGGTCACCTCCTCGATGAACTTCGCGATCCCGAAGTCCATCACCTTCACCGCGTCGTCGGGCCCCACCATGATGTTGGCGGGCTTGATGTCGCGGTGCACCACCATCGCCGCGTGCGAGGCCTGCAGGGCGCGGCAGATCTGCGTGCCGATGCGGGCTGCCCGGTCGACGGGCAGCGGCCCGGTCTCGCGCTGCACCCCGGCCAGCGTGCCGCCGTCGACGAGCTGCATCACCAGGTACGGAACGGGAGCGCCGTCCAGGTCGGTCATGCCGAGGTCGTGCACGGGCACGATGTACGGGCTGTTCAACGCGGCCGCGGCGCGGGCCTCTCTGCGGAAGCGCTCGACGGCCTCAGGCTCGCCGGCCGGGCTGGCGTCCGGGGCGGGCCGCAGCAACTTCACCGCGACGTACCGCGCGAGACGCTCGTCCTTGGCCCGCCATACGGTCCCCATGCCGCCGGAACCGATCCGCTCGAGCAGACGGTAACGCCCGTCGAGAACCCTGTCCCGCATCCCCATATTCGTTCGGCCTCCGACCGGTGTTACGTCGTTCCCCCTGCGCGCCGCAGGTCACTAATACCTGACCAGGGCCCGTCAAAACAACGTCTGCAGGTGGATCTTAGGGGGCGCGAACGCGCTTTCTTCCGCGGGGAGTTGACGGCTAACGCTGTTAGCTGCAGAGTGGTCTGTGTCGGGCTAACGCCGTTAGCCGCAGGCCGAGTAGCTACCGAGGAGCCCACCATGACCGCGAACGTCACCGCCACCACCTCCGCCGCCCCGCGCACCGCCGGCTTCGTCCACGCCGCCGCGTGGATAGCCGGAATCGCCGCCGCCTGGGGCGCCACGCCCGAGGTCGGCGACTCGAACGCCGAGATCGCCACCGCCTACGCGGACCACGCGCCCCAGGCTTTTGCGCAAGCCGTCCTCGTCCACGGCTTGGCTCCCGCCGCGGTCGCCGTCATCGCCGTCGGCCTGCTCGGCCGGGCCCGCCGCGTCGGCGGCCGCGCCGCCCGTATCGCCGCCGGGGCCGGATTCGCCGCCGCCGCGCTCGCCGCCGTGCAACTCGTGCTCGAACTGATCGCGATCCCCGGCGCCGACCCCGCGTCGCCGGACACGACGGCCACGCTCTGGGAGACCGTCCAGCGGGTCGATGGCGTGAAGATGTTCGCCTTCGCCGCCCTCGCCGTGGCCACCTGCCTCGCCGCCAGAGAGCAAAAGTGGCTGCGCCGCTGGGAGTTGGCGGTCGGCTGGGCGCTCGCCGCCGCGATAGTGCTCTCCGGCATCGGTTACGTCCTCCTGTTCGCCGCCCTCGCGCCCCTCGCCTTCCTCTCCCTGCCCCTGCTGCTCGTCTGGATCGTGGTCCTCGGCACCGCCCTCGGCCGCAGGTCCTGACGGCCGTGCTGCCGGCAGTACGAAAGCCGCGTCAGGCGCTGCCGCGCACCGTGAGGGTGTGCGGGATGACGACCTGGCGCGGCTCCCGTGTGCCCTCGGTGATGCGGTCGAAGAGCACGTCGAGTGCGGCCCGGGCGATGGCCTCCTTGTCTGGTGAGACCGTGGTCAGCGTCGGGTGGCTGTACCGGCCCTCGTCGATGTCGTCGTGGCCGACGACGGCCACGTCCTCCGGCACCCGCAGGCCGCGTTCGTGCAGGACGTGGATCGCACCGAGCGCCATCAGGTCCGTGTAGCAGAAGACAGCGTCCGGTCGCTCGCCGCGGTCGAGCAGGGCGGCCATGGCCCGGGCGCCGTCCTGGCGGAGGTACTGCCGGGCGGGGACCACGAGCGCGGGGTCATACGGCACCCCGGCCGCCTCCAGCGCCTGGCGGTAGCCCCCGGTCCGCAGCGGCGCCGTGCCGACGCCGCCCGCCGGTTCCTGGTGGCCGATCGCCGCGATCCGGCGCCGCCCCTGCTTCAGCAGATGCGTGGTGGCGTCCGCGGCGGCGGCGGTGGCGTCGATGCCCACGTGGTCGACGCCGGGGCCGGTGATCTGCTCGCCGAGCAGCACCAGCGGCGTGCCGCCGCGCTCGGCCTCGTACTCGGAACGCTGGATGCCGAGCGGGCTGAAGATGATGCCGTCGACCATGCCGGGGTGCAGGCCGCCGAGGACGAAGCGTTCGGCGTCGAGCTCGCCGCTGGTCTGGTCGATCAGGACGGTGTAGTCGCGCTCGCGGGCGGCCAGCACGACATGGCGGATGAGCTCGGCGAAGTAGGGCCGGTCGATCTCGGGTACGGCCATGGCGATCAGGCCGGAGCGGCGCAGCCGCAGATTGCGGGCGGAGAGGTTGGGGCGGTAACCCAGCCGGTCGATGGCCCAGTTGACCCGCTCCCGGGTGGCGTCGCTGACCGGGCGGTTGCCGGACAGCACATTGGACACCGTCGTGGCCGACACCTGTGCCAGCGCGGCCACCTGGCGGATGCCGATGTTCTCCGGCATGCGGACATCCTTTCCGGGCCAGGGCGCCTCAGGCGCTTGTGCGTAACGTTGTACTGGTCAGCGGGCACTTTGCGCAATGGTGCAGGTAGAAGTCGCCGCACGCCCGATTACAACGTCAAAACCAACCCCTTGTGCGCGGCCGCCGCCGTAGGTACTGTCCGGCCTTGTCGGCTTCCATTACAACGTTGAAAGGCGGCCCGAGCGACCATGGACTCACGGCCGAACATCGTCCTGGTGATGACGGACCAGCAGCGCGCCGGCTTCACGGCGGGCAGCGGGTTCCCCATGGACACCATGCCGTTCACCGACGCGCTCGCCGCCCGTGGCACCCGCTTCACCCAGGGCTATACGCCGAACCCCACCTGCGCCCCGGCCCGCACCAGCCTGCTCACCGGCCGCTTCCCGAAGGTCCACGGCGTACGGCAGAACAGCGCCACCGAGCACGCCCGCTACGACGAGGACCTCCTGGACGTGCTGCGCGCCGCGGGCTACTCGCTGCACCTGGCGGGCAAGACGCACATGTACCGCGGGGAGAAGGACTTCGACTCCTTCAACGCCCCGTACTGGCATGTCTCGGGCCCCGGTGAACGCACCGAAGCCGAGCAGGACTTCGACGCCTGGCTGGACGACCTCGACCACGGCGTCGCGGCCGAGCCGACCCCGCACCCGCTCGAGTCGCAGCTCCCGTACCGGATCGTCTCGGACGCCATCGAGGCGGTGGACGAGCGGCCGGGGCGCGACGACGACCAGCCCTTCTTCATGTGGCTGTCCTTTCCCGAGCCGCACAACCCCTACCAGGTGCCCGAGCCGTACTTCTCCCTCTTCGCCGAGGACGAGCTGCCCGACCGCGTCGCCGGTCCCGAGGCGGCCCGCGCCAAGGGCGGCGACTGGGCCTGGCTGCAGCGGCTGATCGAGGCCAAGCGGCCCGGCTACGACGACCAGTGGCGCCGCTACCGCGCCAACTACTGCGGCATGCTCCGCCTCATCGACGACCAGGTGCGCCGCTTCGCCGAGCACCTGGAGGCCGCCGGGCTCGCCGAGAACACCCTCTTCATCGGCGTCGCCGACCACGGCGACTACGTCGGCGAGTACGGGCTGCAGCGCAAGGGCGCCGGGCTGCCGGAGGTCCTGGTGCGCATTCCGTACTGGATCAGCGGCCCCGGCGTGCGCGCGCAGCACGACGACACCAGCCTCGTCAGCCTGGTCGACCTGCTGCCCACCCTGTGCGAGCTCACCGGGCAGGAAATCCCGCTCGGCGTGCAGGGGCGCAGCCTCGCGCCGCTGCTGGCCGGGGAGGCGTTCCCGGCCGGGGAGTTCGCCGAGATGTACGCCGAGGTCGGCTTCGGCGGGATCCCGTACGGGCCCGAGGATCGGCCCGAGCTGCACTTCCCGTACGGCGGGCCGACCTTCGACGAGCTGAACTCGGTGACCATGAGCGGCCACACGAAGATGCTCCGCCGCGGCCGCCACAAGCTCACCTGCGACAGCGAGGGCCGGATCGAGCTGTACGACCTCGAGGCCGACCCCGCAGAGCTGACCGACCTGGCCGCCGACCCGGACCACGCCGGCGTTCGCGCCGAGCTCGCGGAGGCGCTGCTGCGCTGGACCATCCGCACCGACGACGACCTGCCGCAGGCCGCGTACACGCCGCGGCGCGCCGCCCACAACTGGCGCACGACGACCGCCTGAAGCCCCGTCACGAGGAGCCGCAATGCACCACGAAGACCGGGACCCCGCACCGCCACCACCCCGCCGCACGGTCCTCCGCGCCGCCGCGGCCGGGCTCGGCGCCGTCGCGCTGGGCGGCGCGGCCGCCGGCTGCGGCGCGGTGGCCGGCGCCGCCTCCGAACCCGGCACCCTGCGCTACTGGAACCTCTTCGCCGGTGGCGCCGGTGGCCTGATGAAGCAGATGACCGCCGAGGCGGTGAAGAAGACACCGGGCGCCACCGTCGAGGCGACCGTGCTGGAGTGGGGCCCGCCGTACTACACCAAGCTCAGCATGGCCGCCGCCGGCGGGCGCGGGCCCGAGGTCGCCGCCATGCACCTGAGCCGGCTCGCGGGGTACGCGCCCGGCGGGCTGCTCGAGCCCTGGGACACCGGCCTTCTCGCCGAATACGGGGTCGCCGAGCACGACTTCGACCCATCGATCTGGCGGCGCGGGCACTACAGCGGCAAGCTCTACGCGCTGCCGCTCGACACCCACCCGTCCATCGTCTACTTCGACCGCAAGAAGATGGACCAGGCCGGGCTGCTCGACGCCGACGGCCGCCTGACCGGCTTCGATTCCCCGGATGCATTCCTGGACTCGGCGGCGAAGCTGAAAAAGCGCTTCGGCGTCGGCCCGGTCTACGGCCACACCAACGACGACGCGCAGGCGTGGCGGCTGTTCTGGGCGCTGTACGGGCAGAGCGGAGCCCCCTTCGACCTGAGCGGCAAGAAGGTGGACCTCGACCGGGACACCGCCGTGCGGGTCGTCGACTTCATGGTGAAGCTCGTCCGGCCCGACTCCCGGACCTACGACCCGCCCACCGCGGTCGCGCAGTTCGCCGGGCGGCGGACGCCGATGATCCTCAGCGGCGAGTGGGAGCTGCAGACCTTCGGCACCGTCAAGGGGCTGGCGCTCGACGGCGCGCCCTTCCCCGGCGTGTTCGGCAAGTCCCGCTCGTACGCCGACAGCCACAGCCTCGTGCTGCCGCGCCAGGGCAAGCCCGACGAACGCCGCCGCCGGCTCACCCACCGCTGGGCCGCCGAGCTGCTCAAGGCGAGCCTCACCTGGGCGAAGGCGGGCCACATTCCCGCCTACCGGCCGATCACCGCGACCAAGGCCTACCGCGAGCTGGTACCGCAGGCGCATTACGCGGCGGCGGGGGAGGAGCCGCTGCTGGATCCGGCGGCGTGGTTCACCGGCGCCGGGTCCGAGTTCCAGCGGCAGATGTGCGAGGCGCTGCAGACGGCCATGGTCGACGGCGACAAGCCGGAGCGCGCGGTGGACCGGCTGACGGACCGCCTGAACGCCATGCTCGCCAAGCCCAATCCGATCGCCGGCTCCTGAGACTCCTGAGAGGAGAACAGATCCGTGTCCACCCTTCAGCACAGCGAGCCGGTGAGCCGCGCCGCCGCGCCACCGGACGCGCCGCCCCCGCGGTGGCGCCTGCGGCCGCGCCGCACCGGCGGCTCCGGCTTCCCGTTCGTCGTCCCTTTCCTGGTCTTCTTCGTGCTTTTCCTGCTCGTGCCCATCGGCTACGGGATCTGGATGAGCTTCACCGACGCGGCGCTGACCGGGCAGGGCGACGGCGAGCTCGTCGGCTTCGGCAACTACGCCGAGGCCCTCACCGACCCCGAGGTGTGGCGGACGCTCGGCAACACGGTCGTGTACACCGTGCTCGCGGGCGTACCGATGGTCGTAGTGCCGCTGGCGATGGCGCTGCTGGTGAATACGCACATGCCCGCCCAGTGGCTGTGGCGGCTGTCGTTCTTCGCGCCGTATCTGCTGCCGGTCGCCGTCATGACGCTGATCTGGACCTGGCTGTACCAGCCTGACCTGGGCCTGTTCAACC
Source organism: Streptomyces boninensis (assembly GCF_048572725.1). Lineage (NCBI taxonomy): Bacteria > Bacillati > Actinomycetota > Actinomycetes > Kitasatosporales > Streptomycetaceae > Streptomyces > Streptomyces boninensis. Next base: position 265,787 of record NZ_CP183837.1, on the reverse strand, counting down.
AGGTCCTGGGCGCCTTCGGCATGGAGAAGGCCGGCTGGCTCACCGACAAGCAGCTGGCCATGGCGTCGATCGCGCTGGCCAGCATGTGGTGGCACGCGGGCTTCAACTTCCTGCTCTACCTGGCCGCCCTGCAGGGCATACCCGACCACCTCCACGAGGCCGCCTCCATCGACGGCGCGGGCGCCTGGCGGCGGCTGTGGTCGGTGACACTGCCGCAGCTGCGGCACGTCACGGGCGTGATCGCGGCGCTCCAGGTGATGAACTCCATGAAGGTCTTCGAGCAGATCTACCTGCTGACCAAGGGCGGCCCCGACGGCTCCACCCGCTCCGTCCTCGGCTACGTCTTCGACACCGGCTTCACCGGCTACCGCCTCGGCTACGCGGCCGCGATCTCCAACCTGTTCTTCGCCCTGATCGTGATCGTCTCGCTGGCGCAGGTGAAGTTCTCCCCGCGCAAGGAGGACCAGGACTGATGGCTGCCACCCGCTTTGCGCCCCGTACGAACATCACCGCCGGCAGCGGCGCCGGCGCCCGCTGGGGGGTGCTCGCCGCGCTCCTCGTGATGACCGCCCTGTGGCTGCTGCCGCTGGCGTGGGCCGTGGACACGTCGTTCAAGTCCGAGGCGGACGCCGCCTCGCCGGACGCGTCCTGGTTCCCGGCGGGCGGCTTCACGCTCGACGCGTACCGGCATGTCCTGGAGCAGGGGAAGATCCCCGTCTGGGCGCTGAACAGCCTGCTGATCTCGGTCGCGGTCACGGCCCTGACGGTGGCGGTCTCCGCGCTTGCGGCGTACGGCTTCTCCCGCACCCTCTTCCGCGGCCGCAAGGCGCTCTACGCGCTGACGATCGCGGCCATCATGGTGCCGGGGCAGATCCTCATCGTGCCGCTCTTCCGGCAGATGATGGCCATGGACCTCATCGACACCTACGCGGCCGTGATCCTGCCGCAGGTGGTGGCGCCGGTGATGGTGTACATCCTCAAGCGGTTCTTCGACGGCATCCCGCAGGAGCTGGAGGACGCCGCCCGCATCGACGGCGCGGGCAGCCTCCGGGTCTTCTGGAACGTCATCCTGCCGCTGTCCCGCCCGATCCTGGCGGCCGTCTCGATCTTCGTCTTCATCGGCGCCTGGAACAACTTCCTGTGGCCGTTCATCATCACCAACGACCCCGACCTGATGACCCTGCCGGTCGGCCTGGCGACGATCAAGGACTCGTACGGCGTGCAGTACGCCCGGCAGATGGCCTCGGCCGTGCTGGGCGCGATCCCGCTGCTCGTGGTCTTCATGATCAGCCAGCGCCAGATCGTGAAGTCGGTGGCCACCACCGGCCTCGGCGGTCAGTGAGCCCGGCGACCACACGCGCTGCCCGTATCCGACACCTTTACGACACCCACGGAGCTCTCGCATGCACCACACCCATCTGGACGCCGCTGGCCACCCCCGGCCGCAGCTCATCCGGGACCCGGATTGGCACGACCTGAGCGGCCCCTGGCAATTCGCCCACGACGATGAGGACATGGGCCGCTCGGGCCGCTGGATGGACCCTGAGGTCACCGAGCCCTTCACCGGCACCATCACCGTGCCGTATCCGCCGGAGTCGAAGGCGTCCGGCGTCCAGGACACCGCCTTCCACCCGGTGCTCTGGTACCGGCGCACCATCGAGGCGGCGAAGCCGGCCGCGGGCCGCCGCCTGCTGCTGCACTTCGGCGCCGTCGACTACCGGGCGGAGGTCTGGCTGAACGGTCGCCTCGTCGGGCAGCACGAGGGCGGCCACACGGGCTTCACCTGCGATCTCACCGATGCCATCGACCGCGACGGCGAGCAGGTCATTGTCGTACGCGCCGAGGACCAGCCGCTCGACCCGGCGCAGCCCCGCGGCAAGCAGGACTGGCGGCGGGAGCCGCACGTCATCTGGTACCACCGCACCTCCGGGATCTGGCAGCCGGTCTGGCTGGAGGAGGTGCCCGAGGACCATGTCGCGGTGCTGCACTTCACGCCCGACGTCGCGCATGCGCAGGTGCGCTGCCGGCTGCGGCTCAGCCGGTGGCCGCGGCGCGCGCTGCACGCGACGGTCCGGCTGACGCGCGGCGACCGGGTGCTGGCCGAGCAGCGGACGCTGGTCTCCGAGGGCCGGGAGACCGTCTTCGAGATCGCCGTGCCCGCGCTGCGGCACGGGCAGGACCTCGACGACCTGCTGTGGAGCCCGGAGCGCCCGAACCTGGTCGACGCCACCGTCGAGCTCACCGACGCCGCCGACGGCACCCCCGTCGACACCGTCGCCTCGTACATCGGCCTGCGCGACATCGACTGGGACAACGGCGTCTTCCTCCTCAACCACAAGCCGTACTTCATGCGGCTCGCGCTGCAGCAGGCGTACTGGCCGTCCTCGCACCTGTCCGCCTCGGCCGACGAGCTGCGCCGCGACGCCGAGCTGGCGAAGGAGATCGGGCTCAACGGGCTGCGCATCCACCAGAAGATCGAGGACCCGCGCTTCCTGTACTGGGCCGACCGGCTCGGGCTGCTTTTGTGGGAGGAGATGCCGTCCGCCTACGCCTTCGGCACCGAGACCGTCGAGCGGGTCGTCGGCGAGTGGAAGGAGGCGATCTCCCGCGACCTCAGCCACCCGTCGATCGTCGCCTGGGTGCCGGTCAACGAGTCGTGGTCGGTGCCGAACCCGGCGCTCGTCCCCGAGCAGCGGCACTTCATCGACAGCCTGTACCACCTGACCAAGGCCCTCGACCCGTCCCGCCCCGCCGTCTCCAACGACGGCTGGGAGATCTCCGCCGCCGACATCTGGGGCGTGCACGACTACACCCAGAGCGCCCGGGTGCTGCGCGAGCGCTACGGCGACGTGTCTCTGCGCCGCGGCGAGCTCGCCGAGCGGTGGCCCGGCGCCAAGCGGCTGCTGCTCGACGGCGTACGGCACGAGGGGCAGCCCGTCGTGCTGAGCGAATTCGGCGGTGCGACCTTTGAGCCCGCCGAGGGCGCCGAGTGGTTCGGCTACGACACCGTCGCCAATCCGCAGGAGTTCACCGAGCGGCTGACCGCCCTGGTGGGGGCCGCCGTCGACTCCGGCCTCGCCGGCTTCTGCTACACGCAGTTCACCGACACCGAGCAGGAGATCAACGGCCTGCTCACGGCGGACCGCGAACCCAAGATCCCCCTGACCGAACTGCGCGCAATCCTCACCCGTAGGAAGGACACGCATTGATTCAGCACGGGAAAGATCACCCCGGCACCGGCAGGACCCGCCTGCTGACCGGCCTCCTCGCCGCAGTGCTGCTGGCCCTGGTGGCCAGCACGCTCCAGCCCTGGAGCGCGGCGGCGAACAGCGAGGGCGACAGCCTCTACACGCGGAAGTCGACGAACGAGTTCGTCGCCGCCGCCCGCGTCATCCGCCTCGAACACAGCGGCGCCGCCAACGGCACCCTGCTCGGCACCTTCGAGCGCGCCTCCACGGACGGCACCCCGTCCGCGTTCGTCCTGCGCACCTCCAAGGACGACGGCAGGACCTGGCGTACGCTCACGACCCTGCCCGACCCGCTCACCGGCGAGAACCACCCGTCGGACCGGATGTGGCAGCCCTTCCTCTTCGAGCTCCCGAAGAAGATGGGCAAGTACCCGGCGGGCACGCTGCTGCTCGCGGGCAACATCGAGCCGGGCGCCAACACCCGCTCCGACTTCGTGCTCTGGCGCAGCACCGACCACGGCGCCAGCTGGGACTTCCAGTCCATCGTCCAGACCGGCGGCGGCACGGACGGCGCCCCGCACGGCGGTTCCGGCGTGTGGGAGCCCTTCCTGACCTTGGACGGCGAGGGCCGGCTGGCCATGTTCTTCGCCGATGAGCGCAGGCAGCCGGAGCGCGCGCAGGTGATCGCGCACATCGTCTCCGAGGACGGCGGCGAAACGTGGAGCGCGAACCCGGACGGCTCGACGAACTTCGAGCCCGGGCTTGTGGTGGATGTGGAGAGCGAGTCGGCGACGGACCGCCCGGGCATGCCGACGACCGCCACGCTGCCGGACGGGCGGATGGTCCTCGCGTACGAGATCTGCGGCGCGGGTCGCAACTGCGAGGCGTACACGAAGACCTCGACGGATGGCGGCTCGACCTTCGGCGAGGGGCCCGCGGACCTCGGCAAGATGGCTGTCACCTCCGACGGCCGGTATCTGGGCAGCAGCCCGTACCTCGTGTGGAGCCCCGCGGGCGGCCCGAACGGGCAGCTGATGATGATGGGGATGCGCACGCGGTACGTCGCGGGGAATGAGTTCACCCCCGAGGACCGGCAGGCCGTCTTCGTCAACGACCCGGATGCGAAGGGCCCGTGGTCCTGGACCCCGGCGCCGTTCAAGCCCGTCGAGGGCCCGGACAAGAACTGCAAGACCAGCTACAGCCCGCACATGCTCCTCGACCACACCGGCAGGTCCGTCCGCCTGACCGCCACCACGGCCCACGGCGGGCCGACCGACTGCAAGGTCGGCACCGATGTGGCGAGCAGCGGCGTGCTGCCGTATGCGAGCGCCACCGCGGGCGGCAGCACGCCGGGCTGGATCGACTACGGCGGGGACAAGTCCATCGCCGGCTCCACCGGCTGGACCGACTACCGCCTGGAGGGCGATGTCCGTATCACCGGCGGCTCCGAGGCGGGCCTCCTGGCGCGGACGTCGGACCCGCGGGACGGGGCCGACGCGCATAACGGCTACTACGTGGGTGTGACGTCGAAGAGCGTCGTGCTGGGCAAGCAGGACGGCAGCTGGCAGCAGCTCAAGGACGTGGCCATCCCCGGTGGGCTGAAGGCCGGGAAGTGGTATCGCCTCACGGTCGACGTCGACGGCTGCGACATCAAGGTCACCGGCCGGCCCTCCGGCTCCACCGGCAAAGCCGTCGGCTTCACGCACACCGACTGCTCCTTCAAGAGCGGCGCGATCGGCGTCAGCGAGCGCGCCGGTACGGGCAGTTGGCGAAACATCAAGGTCCTGAAGTCTTGACGGGTACTGGCCAAATCAGCGCGAGGAAGGGAGCATTGACTACGAGAAGCTGAAGATATCTACGAAATATCGGAGGGTTCGAGATGTTGAGACGCCCGTGGGCCGCCGTCCTGGTGGCCCTGGCGGCGGTGGCCGGCCTGCTGCTCAGCGGGCCGGCTTCGGCCGCTGATCCGGACGCCAGGCGCGCCGCCGCGGACAAGCCGCCGCTGCCCGCGGGCGGCATCAAGGGGCCCATGCAGGGCGGCAATACGGTCGCCGCGCAGCCGCGCGAGAAAGAGCCGCGCGCGGACGGCTACCGGCACATCGACACCCCCGAGCTGATCAAGAAGCTGAAGGGAATGGGGGCGAACAGCTACATCTTCAGCGTCTGGGAGTACCGCTCGGACTGGGACGACCTGCGCAAGGAGTTCGTGCCCGCGGCCGAGAAGGCCGGCATCGACGTGATGCCGTATGTGGTGCCGCCGAGCGAGTGCTTCGTCTACAAGGACCACGACCCGGACCAGGTGCTCCCGCCGCACCAGCAGGGGCGCTGCTCCTGGCCGTATCTGGAGGACTACGTCGGCTGGGCGAAGGCGGTGGCGGAGCTCAGCAAGGAGCACACCAACGTCCCGTACTGGGCGATCGACGACTTCTTCATCGGCAATCAGTGGAAGTTCACCAAGGAGTACATGGCCGAGATGAAGGCCGCGCAGGACGCGATCAATCCTGATCTGCGGCTGTACACGACCGCATACTTCGGGGAGGCGTCGGGCGACGAGTTCTATGAGCTGTACGCCGACTACATCGACGGGATCATCTACCCGTACACCGGGCGCGGCGGCAACACCATGGAGGCGCAGTACGTCGAGCGGAACCTGGACAAGATCCGCGAGAAGACCGAGCCGCTGGGGCTGGAGCTGATCCTGCTCGTCTACACCGGCCGCTTTCTCGCCAGCCCGCAGCCGCCGACCGAGGATTACGTCGAGGACGTGTACCGGCGGGCCGAGCCCTATGCCGCCGACGGCCGCATCGACGGCGTCATCGCGTACGGCGCGGCGATGGACGGCGCCCCGGCGATGAGCAGCGACCACAAGGCGTACCAGGGTGACGGGCGGCTCAACCTCGCCCTGCAGGAGGGCACGCCGACCACCGCGGGCGAGTCGGCGTCGGCCTCGCAGACCATCAAGGTCGACCCGGACGCGGGGACGTACGAGCTGTCCTTCCGGCACTACGACGAGTACGGGCATGTTTCGCTCGCCGACTACCACCACAAACAGGTGCTGGTCGACGGCAAGGTGGTGTGGTCGGCGGATGTCGCCGACGACCCCGAGCAGTCCTGGAAGCAGGCCACCGCCGATCTCACCGAGGCGCTGAAGGGGAAGTCGGAGGCGAAGCTGACGCTGCGGATGTACGAGAACAAGGGCGTCGGCAACTATCCCCTGGAGGAGCTCGCCTTCGACGACCTGAAGGCCACCGGCTTCTCCCTCGCCAACGGCGGCTTCGAGACCAAGGACGGCTGGGACCTCGCCGGCAGCCGCGCCGGCGCCTTCATCCCGCAGATCGACATCTACGCCCTCGACCGCCCGTACCGCATCTACGACGTCATCGCGAAGGCGTGGGGCGGCACCGGCTACGACTGGGGCAACCCGGAGCGGCCGAAGCTCGGCCCGGAGAACCGCGCCATGTATGGCAACGGCCGGCTGCGGATGCAGGTCCCGCCGAACACCGCCACGCCAGCAGGAGCGTGCACCTCGGCGACGCAGAAGGTGCCGGTGCAGGGCGGGCTGCCGCGGTACGAGCTGTCGTTCTGGCAGACCGACGATCACGAGATCACGCCGCAGTTCGAGGGCTATCACTACAAGGAGGTGCTGATCGACGGGAAGCCGGTGTGGAAGAACGACGTCACCGACTGGTTCAAGGGGATGTGGATCAATGGATCCGATCCGCAGGGGCCGATCACGGTGACCGAGTTCGTGCAGGGCAAGGCGGAGGTGGAGCTCACCTTCCGGCTGTGCGAGGCGAAGCCCGTCACCGATCTGACGGCCGATGTGGGCTTTGACAACGTCACCACGGTCGGGCTCGGGGTCAGGAACCCGGGCTTCGAGTCCGCGGAGGACTGGAAGCTGTCCTCCACGGACCCGGGGATGAAGACCACGATCGATATCGCGAAGTGATCCGTTAGTCCTGGATCCGGAAGACGCCGATGTCGTCGGCGAACACTCCCTGGCTGGGTGAGGTCTGGCTGATCGACCCCTCCACGCCCACCCAGCCATGGAAGGCCCCGGTGTCGTCGATGACCTGCAGCATCGGCTTCACATGCGAATTGCCGCTATAGCAGTACTCGCCCCGGTCGATCGCGTGCTGCAGCCGCCAGCCCCACAGGGTGTCGCGACGGTGGCCGATGGGGGAGCGGGCGGGGGCGATGTAGTACTCGGTGGCGCCCGCGCCGCCACCGTTCGTCTCGCCGCCGATGCAGTTGCCCTCGGTGCACTTCTTCCAGGTGCGCAGCCAGAAGGGGCTGCCGTCGCCGTGATCGATGTACGGGTCCGCGCTTGCCTCGCTGGTCTTCCACAGGTAGTAGCGGTGGATCATCGCCTGCCAGTCCGCGGAGGCGAGCGAGGCGACCGGGACGCGCTTGTCCCAGGCCCAGTTGGAGCCGGCGCCGAAGCCGTGCGTGACGCCGTAGCTGCTGCCGGCGAGCTCGACATTCGCCAGAGCGCCGCCCGACCTCGAGGTCAGCGTCCAGTCCTCCCACTTGCCGTCGCTCCAGGTGACGCGGAGCTTGTCGCCGGCGACGGCGTAGGTGCCGGAGAGGGTGGACGAGGCGGCGGTGGACTCCCAGCCGCCCGCGGTCATGACGTTGCAGTCGCGGGCCGTGCAGCCGCTGGCCTTGAAGCCGGTCGAGGTGCGCTTGACCCGCTTGTCGTTCGACCAGTGCCAGTGGCGCTCGGTGACCTTCCCGTCGGTGGTGAAGGTGTACGAACCGAGGCGGACCCAGTTGTGGGTGGAGGTGGCCTTGAGGCCGCCCACGGCGATGGTGAAGTTGGCCTTGCCCAGGGGTAGTTCGGCCGCCTGGGCCATCGATGGCGGCAGGATCGCCGCCATGATCGCCGCGACGGCCAGCAGCGCAAGGGTGGCGATGCGTCGGCGCATGGAGCCCTCCCGGACGGGGTGGGGTATCGGTCCGGACCGAATCTATGGCCCCCACGTTGCGCGCCGGTTGCGCCGACCGGTCAGCCCAATGGCGGAAGGAAGCCCGCGAACTCCGCCAGGAACCGGTCCACCATCCGCACCTCCTCCTCGTCCAGTCGGTGCGCCGGCGCGCGGCAATGGTCGCTCGCGAAGAGGCCACGCCGCGCCGATATGTGCTTCTCCGCCGCCACCATCAGCTCGGTGCCGAGCATCCAGTACGAGATGTACGGGAGCAGCCGCCGGTGCAGCTCAAAGGCCGCGTCGGCATCCCCGGCCTCGTAACGCCGCCAGATCTCCACATACAGCTCGGTGAAAGAGCACCCCGGCTGCACGGCGACCGCCCCGCGCCGCAGCGCGTCGGGCAGCTGCACGCCCGCGTAGCCGACGGCGGAGGTCAGCGGCGGGTCCTGGCGGGCGAGGGCGGCGATCAGCGGCCCTGGCGGTGTCGACTCGACCTTCACCTGGCGGAGGTTGGGCCGCTCGCGGGCGATCGCGGCGATGGTCGCGGCGTCCAGGGCGGTGCCGGTCTGCGCCGGAGCGTACTGGAGCACGACCGGGGTCTCCGCGACCGCCGCCAGCACCGTGAGGACGTGCGCGTGGACGTCCGTGGGGGAGGGGTTCAGCTGGTACGGGGGGAGCAGGTTGATGCCGTCGGCGCCGGCCTCCGCCAGCCGGCGGGCGTGGTCGGCGGCGAGGAGGGTGGCGTGGTCCTGGACGGCGATGACCGCGGCGCGGTCGGTGCCGCGGGTGCGGTCGAGCAGGATCTCGGTCAGCGCCCAGCGCTCCTGCTCGGTGAGCTTCAGGAACTCGGAGGCGTAGCCGGGGAACATCACGCTGCTGACGCCGCAGTCGAGGGTGTACGCGACGACCCGCTCAAAGCCCTCGTAGTCGACCTTGCCGTCGGGGTGGAAGGGCACTTCGAGGACGGGGGAGACGCCTCGGACGAGGGCGTGGGTCATGGGGTGGATCCTCCGGTGTCTCGCTCGGTCGGGTCTGGGTACGTCACTTCGGCGCCCAAGGCAGCTCGTCGCCCGCGTATTTGTGCGCGCGCACATCCCCGGACCGGGCATGCCCCTCGAAGAGCTCGACCCGCGCCGCGCGTCCGCACACCCGGCCGAGCTCGGCGGCGGAGGCGGGGTCGGTGACCTCTTGGTACGTCACTGTCTTCAGGTATTTCCCGACCCACAGCCCGCCGGTGTAGCGGGCGGCGCCGCGGGTCGGCAGCACGTGATTGGTGCCGATGACCTTGTCGCCGTACGACACGCAGGTGCCCTCGCCGAGGAAGATCGCGCCGTAATCCGACATCGCGTCGAGGGCCAGGCGCGGCACCGCGGTCAGGACCTGGACATGCTCGAAGGCGAAGGTGTCGGCGAGCGCGTACGCGTCGTCCATGGTCTCGGTCAGATGCACCTGGCCGTGGTCGCGCCAGGCCGGCTCGGCGAAGTCGCGGGTGGGCATGGTCGGCAGGAGCGCCTCGATGTGCGCCATCGCCGCGCGGGCCACGGCCTCGCTGGTGGTGATGAGGACGGCGGGGGAGTCGGGGCCGTGCTCCGCCTGGCTGAGCAGGTCGACGGCGACGACGAAGGGGTCGGCGGTCTCGTCTGCGACGATGAGGATCTCGGTCGGCCCGGCGAAGAGGTCGATGCCGACCTCGCCGTAGAGCTGCCGCTTGGCCTCGGCCACGTAGGCGTTGCCCGGGCCTGCCAGGAGGTCGGCGCGGGCGATCGACTCGGTGCCGAGGGCCATGGCCGCGACCGCCTGCACGCCGCCGAGGAGGTGGATCTCGTCCGCGCCCGCCAGGTGCATTGCGGCGATGGTGGCGGCCGGGATCTCGCCCCTGATGGGCGGGGTGCAGGCCGTGACGCGTTCGACGCCCGCGACCTTGGCGGTGACGATCGTCATGTGGGCGGAGGCGGTGAGCGGGTAGCGGCCGCCGGGCACGTAGCAGCCGACGGCGGAGACCGGGATGTTGCGCTGGCCGAGGCGGACGCCGGGGAGCGTCTCCACCTCGAAGTCGCGCAGGGCGTCGCGCTGGTGGCGGGCGAAGCCGCGGACCTGGTCCTGGACGTACGCGATGTCGTCCAGGGTCTGGCGGTCGACCTGCGCCGTGATCCGCTCGACGTCCTCGGGCAGGAGCCGGAAGGACGGGGGAGACCAGGAGTCGAAGCGTTCCGAGTGCGACCGCACGGCGGCGTCGCCGCGCTCCCGTACGTCGTCGATGATCTCCGTGACGGTCTGCCTGACCTGGTGCTGCCGCTTGGCGTCCACCTCGGCCGGCCGGGCCTGCTTGAGTGCCGTGCGCATCGTGCCCTCCCGGAGAGCTGCGGAGCAACCGCCCCTGAATCTCTGGCATTTCAGAGATATGTATCGTATATGAGATGGTGGCATTCCCGGGCTGCCGGGCGCAAGATCTGTACGCGGAACGCTGGTCAAAGCCGGCCGAGTTCGGCCGGGAGGGAGAGCACGTGATCGTCGACGTACACGCCCACACCCCGACGCACGAGGGTCCGGTGCCGCCCGCGGAGCTGCGGACGTACCCGAACTGGCGCACCGACCGCCCGGTGGTGACCTCCAACTCCTGGGCCGACTACGACAAGGCGATGGCGGACGCGGACGTCTCCATCGTCTTCAACATCGCGGTCGACAACCCCCTGGAGGCCACCGGCCTCGACTACCGCCCGGAGGACACCAACGAGGCCACGGCCCGCTTCGCCGCGGCGGCGCCCTCGCGCCGTATCGGCTTCATGTCGGTCAACCCCCTCCACGACGGCGTCCTGGACGAGGTCGAGCGCTGGCGCGACCGTGGGCTGCGCGGCATCAAACTCGGCCCGAACTACCAGGACTTCGACCCGCTGTGCGAGCAGGCGCTGGCGCTGTACGCACACGCCGAGCGGGTCGGGCTGCCGATCCTCTTCCATGCCGGCGCCTCGCCGATGCGGCACGCCCCGCTGCGGTACACGTATCCGCTGGTCACCGACGAGGTGGCGCTGCGCTTCCCGGAGCTGCGGATCGTCATGGCGCACATGGGCCACCCGTGGGGCAAGGAGACCGTGGTCACCATCCGCAAGCACCCGCATGTGTACGCGGACGTCTCCTCGATCTATCTGCGGCCGTGGGTCTGCTACGAGTCGCTGCTCTCGGCGGTCGAGTGGGGTGCGGCCGGCAAGCTGCTGCTCGGCTCGGACTTCCCGATCGCCAACACCGGGGAGGCCATGGCGGGGCTGCGGCGGGTGAACGACATCCTGGAGGGGACGAAGCTGCCGCGGATCCCGGAGGAGGCCATCGAGGGCATCATCCACGTGGACGCGCTGGGAGCGCTCGGCTTGTCGCGGTAAGTCCACAACTCCCCGGGATACTCTCCGAGATGCTAGAAATACCCAGAAGATTTCGGGAAAGCGCATCCGCGCATCGAGGATCGTGAGGGCCATATGGACCAGGGCAGCAGCAAGCCGCCGTCACCCGCCGCCGACCGGACGCTCACCATCCTGGAGACGCTGGTACGCGCCGAGGAGCCGCTGATCCTCACCGCCCTGGCCAAGAAGGCGGACATCCCGCTCGCCACCTGCGCGGCCATCGTGCAGACCCTGGAGCAGCGCGGCTATGCGGCCCGCAAGGTCATCGGCCGCAGCCACTACTGGCGCCCGACGCTGGCGTTGTACGGCCTGTCCGCCCAGCTGATCCGCCGCCTCGACCTGCCGACCGTCTCGCAGTCGAGCCTGCGCACCCTCGCCGAGGAGACCGGGCTGCCGGCGCACGTCGGCGTGCTCGACGGCCCGAAGGTCGTATACGTGGCGAAGGCGGCGCCGCCCGGCCGGTTCATCCACTTCAACACCCACCCGGGGAAGGTCGCGTCCTTCAACCTCACCGCGCTCGGCAAGGCCATCGCGGCCTACCTGCCCCCGGACGAACTGGCGCCGCTGCTCGACCACCTGGCCGCCGGCGCGGGCCCCAAGGCACACGGCCTCGACACCCGGCCGCTGCTCGACGAGCTCGCCGAGACCCGGGTGCGCGGCTATGCCATAGAGGACGAGGAGGAAGAGGCCGACATCGCCTGCGTGGCGGCGCCGCTCTTCGACTCCGAGGAGAAGGTGGTCGGCTCGGTCGGCGTCACCGGCTTCGCGCGCGAGCTCAAGGACGACCGGCTCGAGGCGGCCATCGAGGCGCTGAAGCGCGAGGGGCAGTCGATCTCGGAGCGGCTCGGGTACGCGCGCACTCGTTAACCAACCGGAAGCATCGCGGGCCTTGTGTACGGCAGTTGGGCGCCCGTAGCATCCAGATCCTAGAAATGTTTCTGGAATACCAGAAATACCGGCTGGGTTCGCGGAGGCAGAAGTGATCAGCAGGCCAGGGATCAGCAAGCACGCGGCGACGGCACTGATCGTCGGTCTCGCCCTCACGGCGAGCGCCTGCGGCGGCTCGGACGGCGGCGGCTCGGGCGGCGGGGCCAAGGGCAAGGAGGGGACGAAGACCGGCAAGGTCCGCGAGGGCGGCCGGCTCGTCGTCGGCCAGACCCAGCCGATCTCCCAGATCGACCCCAACACCATCAACGCCGCCACCCAGCAGCAGCTGATGACTTTGCTCTGGAACGGCCTGACCAAGTGGGGCCCCGGCGACACCACCGAACCCGACCTCGCCACCTCGTGGAAGTCGGACGCGGACTACAAGAACTGGACCTTCAAGCTGCGCGACGGCGTGAAGTTCCACGACGGCAGCGCCTTCACCGCCGATGACGCCGTCAAGAACATCAACCGCATCCTGGAGCCCAAGACCGGCGCCCAGGTCCGGGCGAAACTCGCGATGATCGACAAGGCCACGGCCGAGGGCAAGGACACCCTCAAGCTGAAGCTCAAGGAGGGCAACCCGAACCTCCCGACGGCCCTCATCGAGCTGAAGATGACGGATGTCGACGACATCAAGACCGTCAACAAGACGGCCAACGGGACGGGGCCCTTCAAGCTGACGAAGTTCGTCCCGGACCAGACCGTCGACCTGGCCCGTAACGACGCCTACTGGGGCACCAAGGCGCACCTGAAGTCCATCCGCTTCGCCCGCTACGCCGACCCCACCGCCGCCGAGACCGCCTTCCGCTCCGGCGAGGTGCACGTGCTCTACGACGTGCCCGCCGACTCCGCCAACACCCTGCAGGGCGCCGGCAACGCCCAGGTCATCGAGCCCAAGGTGGCCTCCAGCGCGGCGGCCTGGGAGCTGGACACGCAGTCGGAGCCGTTCGACGACCCGCGGGCCCGGCAGGCGCTGTCGTACGCGGTGGACCGCAAGGCGATGCTCGACGCCGCGTACGGGGGTCACGGCGTCGCGAACACGACCAACACGATCGTCAACCCGGACAGCCGGTACGCCGCCGACAGCGGACTGAAGACGTACAAGTACGACCTGCAGAAGGCCAAGAAGCTGTTCGCCGCCGCCGGTGTGAAGTCGGGCGACAAGCTCACCTTCTGGACCTCCTCCGGCTACCCGTCCTGGCAGACCATGGGCGAGGTGCTGCAGTCCAGCCTGCAGGAGATCGGCATCAAGCTGGAGATCAAGAAGGCCGAGCTGGCGACCTGGTCGGCGAAGTTCTATCCGGCGCCGAAGAAGTTCCCCGGCATGATCGTGGCGAACTATCTCTCCTTCCCGAACCTCCCGGCCACCTACTCGCTGGTGTGGTTCGGCAAGGACGGCACCTGCGAGTGCAAGTGGAAGGCCCCGGACGCGTACAACAAGGCGGTCACCACCTTCGAGTCGACCGATGACGACAAGGTCCGCGGCCCGGCGTACGACGAGGCCCAGCGCATCCTCAGCAAGGAATCCCCGATCGTGGTGATCGGCAACACGGCGTGGATCTCCGTCGCCCAGCCGCAGATCCGCAACGTGTGGGCGCAGGGAGACGGCGCCGTGCACCTGGAGTCCGCGGGGTTCGCGAAGTGAGCCCGGCCATCCGGAGGGCCGATACGTGAAGCGCTACATACTCCGCCGCGCCGGGATCGGCGTGCTGATGCTCTGGGTGGTGTCCCTGCTGGTCTTCGTGGTGCCGCGGCTGCTGCCCGGCGACCCGACGATCCAGAAGGTGGGCACCTCGCCGAGCATCGACAAGGACACCGTCGACCAGCTGCGGCGGTCGATGGGCCTGGACGACCCGATCCTGGTGCAGTACGCGCACTGGATCGGCGGCATGTTCCGCGGCGACCTCGGCGAGTCGTACTTCAGCCAGTACTCGGTGGTCGACCTCATCGGGCAGCGGGTCGCGCCGACGCTGCTGCTCGCGGTGGGCGGGGTACTGGTGGGCGTCGCGCTCGCGGTGCCCCTCGCCCTGCTGCCGCAGCTGCGCGGGGGGCGGGTGTGGGGGCGGATCGTCGGGGCGTACACGACGCTCGGCATGGCGGCGCCGCCCTTCGTCTTCGGGATCGCGGCGATCGCGCTGTTCAACGTGCAGTTCAAGGTGCTGCCGCTGGAGGGTTACGTATCGCCGCTGGACGATCCGGTGGAGGCGCTGCGGGCGCTGACGATGCCGGCGATGACCCTCGCCATCGCGGTGTCGGCGCCGCTGATCCGCTATCTGCGGTCGTCGCTGACCGACACGCTGACGGCGCCGTACGTGCGCACGGCGCGCGGAAAGGGCGTGCGCGCCCGGGTCGTGCTGACGGGGCACGTGCTGCCGAATGCGCTGCTGCCGGCGCTGACCGCGCTCGGCGTGATCATCGGGTCGGTGCTGGGTGGCGTGGTGATCGTCGAGATGGTCTTCCGGTGGCCGGGGCTCGGCTCGCTGCTCGTGGACTCGGTCTTCAAGCGCGACTACGCGGTGGTGCAGAGCGGGGTGCTGCTGGCCGCGGCGGCGTTTCTGCTGGTGAATCTGGTGGTGGACATTCTGTACGGGGTGCTGGATCCGCGGCTCCGGGGGCGGGGGGCGCGAGCATGACCGCCATCGAAGCCGTCGAGACGACGGCCGCACCGGCCGCGGCCGAGCAGGCCGGGCACGGCATCCTGCGCCGCTATCTGCGGCAGCCGGCCGCGGTGGCGGGGCTCGCGCTCTTCGCGCTGCTGGTGCTGCTCTCGCTGGTGGGCCCGCTGGTGCTGCCGTCCGGCACCCATATCGATCCGGCACATCGCTTCGCCGCGCCGTCCGGGGGCCACTGGTTCGGCACCGACGAGCTGGGGCGCGACGTGCTGGCCCGGGTCGCCGCCGCCGGACGGCTGTCGCTCGGCATCGCCATCGGAGCCACCGCCGTGTCCTTCGTGGCCGGGGCCGCGTGGGGCCTCGCCGCCGCGGCGACCCGCGGCTGGGCCGACGACGTGCTGATGCGGATCGCCGACGCGGCGATGGCGATCCCGATCATCCTCTTCGCGCTGGTCTTCGTCGCCGCGCTCGGCACCACCGTGCCGGTGCTGCTCATCGTGACCGGGCTGCTGATGGCGCCGCTCACCGCGCGGGTGGCGAGATCGGCGGTGCTGGCGGAGCTGGAGAGCGATTACGTGCGGGCGCTGACCGCGGTCGGCGTGCCCAAGCGACGGATCATGGCGCGGGAGGTCCTGCCGAACGCGTCCCCGGCGCTGCTGGCACAGGCCTCGCTGAACCTCGCCACGTCGCTGATGGTCGAGGCGAGCCTCAGCTTCGTCGGGCTCGGCGTGCAGCCGCCGGACGCGTCGTGGGGGACGCTGCTGCAGGCGGGCTACGCGAAGCTCTTCCAGAGCATCTGGTATCCGCTGATGCCGGCGCTCGTCATCCTCGCGGCGATCGCCGCGCTGAACACCATCGGTGATCAACTGCAGCGGGTGCTGTACCGGAGTGGCTCATGACCGACCCAGTGCTGAAGGTGACGGATCTGGAGGTCGGGGCGCGGGGCGTGCCGTTGGTCAGGAAGGTTTCCTTTCAATTGGCGCGCGGTGAACGGCTCGGCCTGGTCGGTGAGTCGGGCTCCGGGAAGTCGCTGACCTCCCTCGCCGTCATGCGGCTCAACACCCCGCCCACCGCGATCACCGGCGGCTCGGTGCTGCTCGGCGACCGCGACCTGGTGCGGGCCGACGAACGCGAGATGGAGCGGGTCCGCGGCGCCCGCGTCGCCATGGTCTACCAGGACCCGATGAGCAGCCTCAACCCGGTCCGTACGATCGGCGCCCAGGTCGCCGAGGCGATACGGGCCCACGAGGACGTCCCGGCCAAGGCCGCCCACGCCCGCGCCGTCGACCTCCTCGGCGAGGTCGGCGTCCCGGACCCGGCCGCCCGCGCCCGGGACTATCCGCACCAGTTCTCCGGCGGCATGCGCCAACGGGTCGTCATCGCGATGGCCATCGCCGCATCCCCCGAGGTGCTGATCGCCGACGAGCCGACCACCGCCCTCGACGTGACGACTCAAGCCCGCATCCTGGAGCTGCTCGACCGGCTCATCGGCGAGCTCGGCATGTCGGTGCTCTTCATCACCCACGACCTGGCGGTGGCGGCCGGGTTCTGCGACCGGCTCAACGTCATGTACGCGGGCCGGGTGGTCGAATCGGGGCCGGTGGCGGACGTCTTCGCGGCGCCGGAGCACCCGTACACGCGTGCTCTGATCGACTCCAACTGCACCTTCGCGCTCGATCCGGACCAGGACATCCCCGCCATCGGCGGCCAGCCCCCGGTCGCGGGCGCACTGCCGGCGGGTTGCGCCTTCCATCCGCGCTGTCCGCTGGCGGAGGACGCGTGCCGGGTTGACGATCCGCTGCCGCTGGTCCCGGGTCCCGGGCGGCTGATCGAGTGTCATGTGGCGGCCCGCCGGTACGAGAAGGGGGTGGCCGCGCTGTGAGCGCTGATGTGCTGGTCGAGGCGCGTGACCTGACCAAGGTGTTCCGTACGGACAGCGGGCCGGTGCGGGCGGTCGACGGGGTGTCCTTCGCCATTGGGCGCGGGGAGACCTTTGGGCTGGTCGGCGAGTCGGGGTCCGGGAAGTCGACGACGGCGGCCCTGCTGCTCGCTCTCGACCGGCCGACCAGCGGGTCGGTCACCTTCGAGGGCCGGGACATTTTCCGGCTGTCGGCGGGCGATCTGCGGCGGCAGCGGCGGCAGATGCAAATGGTCTTCCAGGATCCGGTCGCCGCGCTGAACCGCCGCAAGACCGTGGGGCAGATCGTCGGCCTTCCGCTGGAGATCCACGAGGGCGCTTCGGGGGCGGAGAAGCGGGCGCGGGTGGCGGAGCTGCTGGACTTGGTCGGGCTGCCGGAGTCGTTCGCCGGCCGCTATCCGCATGAGCTGTCCGGAGGCCAGTGCCAGCGGGTCGGGATCGCGCGGGCGATTGCCCTCAACCCGAGCTTTGTGATCCTGGATGAGGCGGTGTCGGCGATCGATGTGGCGATTCAGGCGCAGATCCTCAACCTCTTCCGCAGCCTGCAGAAGCGGCTGGGGCTGACGTATCTCTTCGTCTCGCATGACCTGGCCGTGGTGCGTTACATGGCGCCGACGGTGGCGGTCATGCATCAGGGGAAGATCGTGGAACAGGGGAGCCGGGAGCAGATCTTCAGTGATCCGCGGCACGAGTACACCCGTAGTCTGATTGCCGCTGTGCCGCAGCCGGACCCGGCTGATCAGCGGTGGCGTAAGGCGCAGAAGGAGGCCGTCGCGTGACCGCCATCGCCTTGATCGGCCTCGGCGACATCGGTCTGCGCGCCCACCTGCCCGCCCTCCTCCGCAACCCGGACGTGCAGCTCACCGCCCTCGTCGACCCGGACCCGGCGCGCCGCAAGCTCGCCGCCGAAGCCGCGCCCGGCGTGCCCGTACACGAGTCGGCGGACGCGCTACGGGCGGCCGACGCCGCCGTCCTCGCCACCCCGCCGTGGATCACCGCCACTCTCATCCGCGAGCAACTCGCCGCCGGCCGCCACGTCCTGGCCGAAAAGCCCATCGCCACCGACCTGCACACGGCCGAATCCCTCCGCGGCAGCCCGCACACCGACCGCCTCCAGGTCGGCTTCACCTACCGCCACGACCCGGCCATGGAGCGGCTGCGCGACTGGATCGCCGCCGGCCGCCTGGGCGCGCCCCCGTACCTGGTCCGCGCGCACATCTACGACGAGCTCCGCGACCCGGCGGACCCGGCCCACGCGGACCGTATCCGCGCCACCCTCGGCCACGGCCTGCCGGTGGTGCACGACGGCGCGCACCTCTTCGACTGGCTGTGGTTCCTGCTCGGCGAGCGACCCGCCGTCGCGGACGCCTGGGCCGTACGGACCGCCCCCGACGCGCCCGCCGCCAACCTCACCGGGGCCCGGCTGACGTACCCCTCCGGCACCACGGCGCTGGTGGAGGTCGGCTGGTGGGCGGACCGGCTGCCGCCTTGCGAGCTGCAGTTGCTGGGGGATCGCGGGCATGCGGTGCTCGACTGCGCGACCTTCCGGCTCACGCTGGATACGGCGGCAGGCCGCGAGGTCTACGATCCGCCCGGCGAGCGCACCGAGCGCTGTTTCGACCGGCAGTTGGAGCGCTTTGTCGATCTGACGACAGGGCGACTGCCACGGGCCGTACCCGGCCTGGAGGAGGGCCTGGCCAGCCTCGCCCTCAGCGAGCGCATAGCCGAGGAGGCGGTACGCGCATGACGGCCTCGCACTGGACCGACCTCAACCGGCAGCAGCTCACCGAACTCCTGCCGGACGCCCTCGTCCTGCTCCCGGTAGGAGCGACGGAACAGCACGGCCCGCACCTCCAGACGGGCACCGACACCCTGCTGGCCACGACGGTGGTGCAGCGGGCCGCCCAACTGGCCGCGACCACCAGGCCCCTGGTGCTGGCCCCGCCCCTCCCGTACGGCTGCTCCGACCACCACCTCCCCTTCGGCGGCACCCTCTCGCTCTCACCTGAGACGATGCTCGCCACCCTTCTCGACATAGCGAGAAGTCTCCAAATAGACGGCGCCCGACGCCTCTTCATCATCAACGGCCACGGCGGCAACATCGGTCCCTGCCACTCCGCCGCCGCAGCCGCCTCCACCCGCCACGGCCTGGCGGTCGCGTACGCCAACTACTGGGACCTCTCCGGTACGGGCGACAGCCCCGGCCACGCCGGCGCCTTCGAGACCTCGGCCGTCGCCTCGCTGCACCCCCTGGCCGCACCCGCCCCCGACCGGCCCACCCAGCCGGAGGTGCCCGCGGCCGCCGGCGTCACCGTCCACACCCAGGCCCTCTGGCAGGCCATCGACGGCTACAGCGACACCCCTTCGGCCCGTACCCCCGAGCAGGGCGCGGCCTGGCTGGACGCCTGCGCCAAGGGCCTGGCGGAGCGGATCGACCACCTCGCGGAGGCACTCGCATGATCGACTTCCACATGCACATCCCGGCGGGCGAGCAGGCGGGCTTCCTCGCGGGCGCGCAGTTCGGACCCGCCGACTTCCTCACCTTCATGGACAAGGCGGGGATCGACATCAGCGTCGTCCTCACCCACGACGGCCTCTTCCACCCCAGCCCCGCCGAGAACGACAAGCTCGCCGCCTTCACCGCCGCCGACCCGGCCCGGATGCGCGCGCTCGGCACAGTCGACCCGCGCGCCGACTGGGCGGTGGCCGAGACCGAGCGTTGCGTGCACGAGCTGGGCATGCACGGCCTGAAGCTGCACCCGTGGCTGCAGGGCTTCTGCCCGCACGAGCCGTTCATGGACCCCATCTGCGAGGTGCTGGCCCCGACGTCCGGCGTGCTCATCTTCCACGACGGCACCCCGCCGTACTCCTCCCCACTGCAGATCGCGGCGCTCGCCCGCCGCCACCCGCGGGTGCGGTTCGTGCTCTCGCACGGCGGCCTGCACGACTGCTGGCGCGAGGCGCGTACGGCGGTCACCACGACCCCGAACCTGCACATCTGCCTGTGCGGCACGCCCCCGTACGCGGTCCGCCGCATTGCCGCCGAAGTCCCGCCGGACCAGCTGCTGTTCGGCACCGACTCCGGCCTGTCGGCCGAGGTGGAGCAGCCGTACGCCGTCACCCGCGTCCAGGAGCTGCACGCCCTCGGCCTGCCGGACCACGTGCTGACCGCAATGACGGAGACCAACCCGCGCCGCCTCCTCGGCCTCCCGGCGAGGGCGGCGGCATGACCCGTATCGCAGCCATGGAGACCGCCCAGGTCTCCCTCCCCGTCCGCCGCGACCTC
This sequence comes from Streptomyces boninensis, assembly GCF_048572725.1. Lineage (NCBI taxonomy): Bacteria > Bacillati > Actinomycetota > Actinomycetes > Kitasatosporales > Streptomycetaceae > Streptomyces > Streptomyces boninensis. Next base: position 245,536 of record NZ_CP183837.1, on the reverse strand, counting down.
GTCGTCCGCGGCGCCCGCGGTGCGCACGACCGCTCCGACTTTCTCCTGGTCCGGGTCCGGACCGACGACGGCATCGACGGCTACGGCGAGGTCAGCGCCACCCCGATCTGGAGCGGCGAGGACGGCGCCAGCGCCGAGCACTTCATCCGTACGGCGCTGGCGCCGGTGCTGCTCGGGGAGCCGCTGGTCCCGGCGGTGCTGGAGGCGGCGATGGACCGCGCCCTGGCGGGCAACCCCTTCACGAAGGCGGGCGTCTCGATCGCGCTCTGGGACGCGCTGGCGAAGCGGCACGCGGTGCCGCTGGCGGTGCTGCTGGGCGGTGGCGGCCCGGTGCGGCGGGAGGTCCCGGTCAAGCTGTCGCTTTCGGGCGATGGCGATGAGCTGGTACGGGCCCATGCCGCGGCCGCGGCGGCGGGCTTCGGGGCGTTCAAGGTGAAGGTGGGTCTTGGCGTCGCCGGGGATGCCGCCCGGGTGCGCCTGGCCCGCGAACTGACCGGCCCCGACGCCTTCCTCGGCACCGACGCCAACGGCGGCTGGACCCGGGCGGAGGCGGCCGCGGCGATGCGCCGGCTGGAGGCGTACGCCCCCGACTTCGTCGAGCAGCCGCTCGCGCCCGGCGACCTGGCGGGTCTGCGGGAGCTGCGCGCGCTCGGCTTTCCGCTGATCGCGGACGAGTCGGTGTTCGGGCGCGACGACCTGGTGCGGCTGATTCGCGCGGACGCGGCCGACGTGGTGTCGGTGTACGTCGGCAAGGCGGGCGGTCCGGCGCGGGCGGTGGAGCTGGGCCGTATCGCCGCCGCCTTCGGCCTGGGCACGGTCATCGGGTCGAACGGGGAACTGGGTCTGGGCGCGGCGGCGCAGCTGCATGTCGCGTGCGCGCTGCCGGAGCTGACGACGGCGTTCCCGTCGGACATCATCGGCGCGCATTACTACGACGAGGATGTGCTGGCCGCGCCGCTCGCCGGCGACGGCAGGCAGGTCCGCCTCACCGAGGCGCCAGGGCTGGGCGTGACGATCCGCGACGACATCCTGAAACTGTTCGGCCAGTAAGGCTCCGAGTCGGGAGGGAACCCCGCATGCTCATCGACGCCCACGTCCGCATCGGCGACGGCCGCGAGGTCGCGCTGTCCACCGAGTCCCTGCTGGCCGACATGGATGACCTGGGCATTGACCGCACGCTGATCGCGCCGTCGGAGCGCTGCATCGCGTACGACAATCGCGAGGGCAATGCACGGACGGTGGCTGCGGCGCGGGCTTCGGGCGGGCGGCTGCTGGCGTACGCGGTCGCCAACCCCTGGCGCGGCGAGGAGGCGACGGCCGAGCTGGAACGGGCCCGGGACGAGGGCGCGGTGGCGCTCGCGGTCGACCCGGTGCTGCAGGGCTTCGACCTGCTCGACGGCCTGCTCGACCCGCTGCTGCGGCGGGCGGGGGAGTGGGGCTGGCCGGTGTACGTCCGTACCGGCACCCCGCCGTCCTCGATCCCGCTTCCGCTGGCGGAGCTGGCGCTGCTCCATCCTGACGTGGCGTTCATCATGGGCAAGAGCGGCGGCACGGACTTCTGGATCGACGCCAACCAGGCCCTGCTGCGGGCCCCGAATCTGTACGCGGACACGGCCTACGCGCCGTGGGACTCGGTCCTCACGGGCTTCGCGCGGACGGACGGCATCGGCACCGGCAGGGTGATCTTCTCGACGGACAGCCCGTACACGCTGCCGTCCATCGAACTCGGCCGGGTCCGCGAATGGCCGATCCCGGCGGGGGAGAAGGCGGCGGTGCTGGGCGGGACGATGGCGGGGCTGCTGCAATAGAAGCGTGCCCACCAAGACCCGGCAAACCCCTTCCCCCACCGGGCTGCGCCGGCTGCTGCTGCGGGCGCCGATCCGCCTCTTCCGGCTGCGCCTCGGCTGGATCTTCGGCGGCCGCCTGCTCCTGCTCACCCACACCGGCCGCACCAGCGGCAAGCCGCGTCAGGTCGTGCTCGAAGTGACGGGCCGCGACCGGGAGACGGGCGCGTACCACATCGTCTCCGGCTTCGGCCCGACGTCGCAGTGGTACCGCAACGTCCAGCAGACCCCCGAGGTGACCATCCAGGTCGGCATGCGCCGCAAGCCGGCCGTCGCCGAGCCGCTCGCCCCCGAGGAGTCGGGCCGCCTGATGGCCCGCTACGCGCTCCGCCATCCGCGCACGGCAGCGAAGCTGATGCGCTTCTGCGGCATCGAGACCGACGGCAGCCAGGAGGACTACTACCTCGTCGGCCGTGACTACATCCCTTTCGTGGCGGTGCACGTACACCCACGGGAGTAGTGCCCGACTCCTCCTCAAGGCAGATGATCTCCTATACCCCGAGGGGGCATGGTGTCGGTATATAGCCACAGGCCACCAGAGGGGAGTACGGAATGCTGCTGATCGAGGTCTTCGTGCCGAAGGGGACGCTGAGCGCCGCCGAGCAGGAGGCACTCGGGCGGCGGATCGTCGACGCGCTCATGGTCGAGGACGACAGCCACGCCATCGAACTCCTCGACGCCCAGCGCGCCATCACGCAGGTCCTCGTGCACGAGCCCACCGCCTGGGTGCTGGGGCAGCGGCCGGCGGCCGACGCCGCGGCTCCGCCGCGCTATCTCGTGCGGGTCACCGTGCCCGCGGCGTGGCGTAAGGACATGAGCGGCTATGCCGTGGAGACCATCACCGAGGCCTTGGCGGCGACCGAGCGGGCGGCGGGCCGGGACCCCGATCGCGTACGGCGGGAACCCCACGCGACCGTCCTGGTCGACGGCGTCTCGGAGGGCGGGGTCGGGCTCATGGGCCGGGTCATGAGCACCATGGATCTTACGGAGTTCGTCTCCCGCCCGTACCGCGACGCCACCGCCGCCGATCCGGCGCCTTCCGCCCCGGAGGGTTCGCTGATCGACCCGATCTGCGGCATGCGCGTCGCCCTCGACGACTCCGCGCTCACTCTCGTCCACGACGGTGTGCTGTACGGCTTCTGCCACGGCCTGTGCCGCCGCGCCTTCGCGGACGAGCACGGCGTGCCGCTCAACCAGTAGTCACCCCGGTGGTTCGAGGCTGCCGTCCTGGACCATCGCGTAGAGCTTCTCGCCGGGACACTCCGTCGCCAAGTGGTCGCGGTGGCCGTTGAGCCCGGTTGCCGCGCCGCCCTGCTCGCGGAGGCGGCGGATGGCGTGGTGGAAGCCGTCGATGAGTTCGGCCGTGATGGTGTCGTAGTCGTCCGTCGTGCCGCCCACCAGGCCGCAGACCGCGTACCAGTTCTGGTTGCCGGGGTCGGTCCCGTTGGCCGCGGTGCGGCGGCCCTCGCCGCGGCCCTCGAAGACGTAGCCGTGGACGCAGGTGAGATGGCTGTAGGCGATGTCCGCCCAGCCGTTGCTGTCCATGTGGTCGTTCTGTACGGCACGGACCTGGCCCGCGCAGTCCGCGTGGTCCTCGGCGGCCCACTTCGTGCCGCTGTAGTGGTGGATCGTCACGCCGCCGTTCTCCGGCGTGATGTTGCCGCTGGTGCTGGTCGGCGGGCGGGCGCCCCATTCGGCGCGGGTGACGAAGGCGGCCAGCGGCCGGGCGCCTTCGGCGGCGTACGAGGGGCCGGAGCCTATGACGGGAAGGGCGGCGGCGGTGCCGAGTGTGGCCGCGGCGCCGAGGAAGCCCCGTCGGCTGGGACGAGCGGGCACGTCATCCTCCTGGCAACGGTGGGGGGGCGATGCCGGTTCCGCGATTGACGGTACAGCGTCAATCGGCCCGGTCAAGGTGGCCTGTGGCGCGGGTGGTTCGGCGTCGCGGGCACACCCGGGAACGCCGAGGCCCTAGGGGACAGGTGCGGGTATTCACCGGGTCGTTCCCGATCGTGCCCGGTGGTGGTGGCGGGTCACGATCGCGGGATGGGCCCTTCTCTGCTGTCACGCGTCCGCCGCCCCGCCGTCCTACGTGCGTCCGACGCCGCCGCGTACGCCCGTCTCTTCGCGCTGACCGGCATCGGCACCGTGCTGGTCACCCGCGCCTTCCTGGCGCAGGCCGGCTATCCCAAGATCGGTGGCGGGGCGAGCAATCTGCATATCGCGCACATGTTGTGGGGCGGGCTGCTGATGATGGCGGCCTTGCTGATCCTGCTCTGCTGCGTCGGGCAGGCGGCGCGGCGGGGTGCGGCGGTGGCCGGTGGGGCGGGGTTCGGGCTGTTCATCGATGAGGTCGGGAAGCAGGTCACCGATGAGCCCGGATACTTCTATCAGCCCGCCGCCGGGATCATTTACGGCAGCTTCGCGCTGCTCCTGCTGCTCGCCGAGGTGGTGCGCAGGCGGTCCGCGGACCCTGCCGCGCTGTCGGCCGAACAACGTACCGCCCAGGCCGCGGACTTGGTGCTCGGCGGCGTCGGTCGCGGGCTGACCGACGCGCAGCGGCGGAGTGCGCGCACGCTCCTGGATGGCTCCGGGCGCGAGGCCGACCAGGCGCTCGTACGGCTCATGGACACCCTCCCGGAGCGGTCGCCGGGGCCGGATCGGCGGTGGGCGGCTGCCGCCGCCAAGGCGCTGCGGCGCGCGGCCGGGTCCCGTACCGCCGCCGTCCTGGCCATCGGCTGCGCGATCACCGAGGCGGCGCTGCTCGCGGTCTGGATCCCGATGGACGCGCTCAGCGGCGAGCTCGAGCACGATCCGCAGGCCGGTGCCGCCGTCGGCATTCTGGTCGCCGCCGCCGCTTCTGTCGTGCTCGCGACCGCGGGGGTGGTGCGGCTGGCGTGGGACCGGGTTGCCGCGTTCCGGCTGATCCGGCTGGGGCTCTTGGCGGATGTGCTCGTGGGACAGGTGTTCAAGTTCACCGTGAATCAATTCGCCGCCGTCACCGAGCTCGCCTTCGATCTCGGGGTGTTGTGGGTGGTGTCGGTGCAGCTCGCGGAGGCGTCGCGGCGGGGGGTTAACCCCACCGTCAGTCCGGATGATCGCCCCATCGCTCCGGCCGGTGCGCGCGGGCATCGTGGGGTGGCATAAGCAGGCGGTGCACATCGGCTGTGCCGTACCTGATGGCCGCGACGAATGAGGATGACCACGTGATCAAGCACAAGCGCACCCTGGGCAGCGTACTCACCTTGGCCGTGGCACTGGGCGTCGCGGGCGGCACGCTGCAGGGCACCGCCGCGGCCACCACCGGATCGATCGCCGCCGACTCGGCCAGGCACGACGACGACGCCCGGCTGCGCGCCCTGCTGCACCGGCTGACCACCGTCGACGGGGCGCCGGGCGCTCTCGCCGAAGTGCGGGACCGGCGCGGCAGTACGGTGCTCACCAGCGGCGTCGCGAACATCAAAAGCAACGCGCCCCTGCACCGTGACAGCAGATTCCGGATCGGCAGCATGACCAAGACGTTCACCGCGACGGCCATGCTGCAACTGGTCGGTGAGCACCGCGTCGACCTCGACGCGCCCGTGGAGCGCTACCTGCCCGGCGTCGTCCGCGGCCACGGCAATGACGGGCGCAAGATCACCGTCCGCCAGCTGCTCCAGCACACCAGCGGCCTGCCCGACTTCCTCGACTACCTCAAGCCGCAGGACGTCGTCGCGGACCCGCTGGCCGAGCACGACCCCCGCGACCTGGTGAAGCTCGCCCTCGAACACCCTCCGGTCTTCAAGCCGGGCACGGACTGGGACTACTCCAACACCGGCTACCTGCTCGCCGGAATGATCATCGAGCGGGTGACGGGCAACTCGTACGCCCACGAGATCCAGCAGCGCATCATCAAGCCGCTCGGCCTGCGCGAGACGTCCGTCCCGGTCGACTCCCCGGAGATCCCGGGACCACACCCGCGCGGATACGCGCAGCCGGGCCCCGACGCGCCGCTCCTGGACGTCACCGCGGTCAGCCCCACGGTCGGCGGCACGGCCGGCGGGATCATCTCCAGCGGCACCGACCTCAACCGCTTCTTCGGCGCCCTCGTCGGCGGCAAGCTGCTGCGCCCCGCCGAGCTGCGGGAGATGATGACCACCCGGCCGACGGGCGGCTCGGACGGCCGGGAGTACGGCCTCGGCCTGGAGCGCAAGCCGCTGCCGTGCGGTGGCCACTACTGGGGGCACACCGGGGACTTCCTCGGCTTCGAGACGATGGCCGGTGCCACCACCGAGGGCCGGCAGGCGACGGTCATGGTGAACCTCGGGCCGGGCAGCTCCGACGCGCAGAGCGACGACATGGAGTCCGCGGTGCACACCGCTCTCTGTCAGACCTGCGGCTGACGCGCGTATCCCTCGGCCAACTCGCGGATGGCGTCGGCGATGTCCTGCCATGCCCGGTCGGGCAGATCGTGGCCGACGCCGGCGAGGACGTTCAGGCGGGCGCCTGGGATACGGGCCGCGGTGCGCTTGCCGCCGGCGGGCTTGATCAGGGGGTCGTCCGCCCCGTGCAGCACCAGCGTCGGGACCGTGATCTCGGTGATCTTCGGGCCGCTCCACTGGGCGCCGATCTGGCGGCTCTGCGCCTCGGCGTCGTACACACCGGCGTCGGCGACGCGCTCGGCCACCTCGCGGGCGGCCGCCTCGTCGAAGGGGCGGTTACGGGAAGCGAGCAGCCGGGCGACGGCGACGTTGGCCTCGACGGCGCCCTCCCGGGTGTCGGGGAACTTCAGGCGGGCGAACTTCGACAGCGTGCCGGTGCGGATGTATTTGAGCGTGCCGATGCCCGCCGCGTCGCCGGGGATCGCGGACATCGACGTCAGCGTGCGCACTCTGCTGGGGTGCCGCAGCGCGATCCGCTGGGCGACGGCGCCGCCGAGTGACTGGCCGAAGAGGTGCGCTGACTCCCAGCCCAGCTCGTCCAGGACGGCGATCGCGTCGTCCGCCATGTCCTCGGCGGTGTAGGCCTCGCCGCGCTTGCGGAAGAGCGAGGTGATCGGGTTCTTGGTGGCGGTGGGCGGCAGGTGCGTGGACTCGCCGGCGTCCCGGTTGTCGTAGCGGGCCACGGCGAAGCCGTGCGCGGCCAGCGCCTCGCACAGCCCGTCCGGGATCAGCCGGCGGGAGGCTCCCAGGCCCGTGACGATCAGGAGCGGCTCGCCGCCGGCTTCGGGGCGCCACTGGTCGTACGCGAGCTGCACCTGCCCGTTCTGCGCCCAGCGGACCTGGGTCCACTGCGATGTCGACGACGTGCTCATGGTGATCCCTTTCCAGATACTGCGAATAGCGTTCGCAGTAATAGAGTGTACGCCATGGACACCGTCTGGACGCGCCCTGAGCGGGGTGCCCGGGGCCCCGCCCCCGAACACAGCCGCGCCCAGCTCACCGCGGTCGCCATCGAGCTGGCCGACGCCGACGGGCTCGCGGCCGTCTCGATGCGCCGGGTCGCCGGGCAGCTGGGCACGGGCCCGGCGTCCCTCTATCGGTACGTCGCCGGGCGCGACGACCTCATCGACCTGATGAGCGATGCCGTCGCGGGGGAGATCGACCTCGGCGTCCCGCTGACCGGCGACCCGGTGGATGACCTGGTGGCCCTGGCCGTACGCACCAAGGACGTGCAGCTGCGCCACCCCTGGGTCCTCGACGTACCCCCGGAGCCGCTGCGCCTCGGCCCGCGCGGCCTCGACTACCTCGAGCACACCCTGCGCGCGCTGGCGCCGTCGCCGCTGTCGGGCCAGGCCAAGCTGGAGGCCATCGGCCTGCTGAGCGCCCAGGTGACGATCTTCGCCCGTACCGAGCTGCAGGGGCGTCAGGCCGCCTCCGGCCGCCGCGCCGCCCAGGCCGCCTACCTGGCCCAGGCCGCCGCCGCGGGCCACCATCCGACCCTCGCGGCGACCATGGCGGACGCGGCCGAGGCGCCGCCCGTCGAGGACCTCTTCGAGCGGCTGGTACGGCGGGTGCTCACCGGTCTCCTCGGCTGACGGGTCAGCTTTCCGGCTTACGTGGGCCCGGCTGCTGTCAAACCAGAAGTTGACCTGGTGCGACTTGTGGGCTGACGCGGCATGGGGCGGGGCGGCGGCAACGTGGGGGCCGTAACGGATCGTTGGCCGATCGCCGAAGGAGAATCACATGACCGAGACCTCAAGCCCTCCGCCCCGCTGGCTGCGCGTGCTGGCGCACACCGCCGCGCTCACGCCGGTGCCGTCGGGGGTGTGGCGGCTGGCGATGGCGGCCGGGGTGCCGACCGGGTTCGCGGTCGGGTCCGGGCTGCATCCGAGTGAGATCTCGGGCGAGTTCGCCGCGTACATGGTCGTGCTGAGCCTGCTCGCGGAGGCGCTCGCGCTGCTGACGCTCGGACTGGTGCAGCGCTGGGGCGAGGCCGTGCCCGCGTGGGTGCCCCGGCTGGGCGGCCGGCGGATACCGCCGCTTGCGGCCTTTCTGCCGGCGATCGCGGCGGCGACCGTCCTCACCGCAGCGGGCATCCTCGGCGTCGTCGGCTGGACCTCCGCGGAGAACATGGGCGCCGCCACCTCGCCCCACGGCGCCGCGTTCTGGGTGATGACGTTGGCGTACGCGCCCTTGGTGCTGTGGGGGCCGCTGCTCGGGGTGGTCGCGATCGCCTCGTACCGCATCCGCCGCCAGGGCGGCTCGGCGGCCGGCGCTCGCGTGGCTCAGGCCGAGGCGTCCACGACGCGGAGGCCGGTGCCGCCGCGGACGCGGAGCCGGTGGTCGAGGACGTCGTCGCTACGCACCCCGGGGCCGGCGCCGACGATGACCTAGTCGAACTCCGTCACAGAGGGGGTTCCTTGAGGGATTCCTTGGACGGCCGGATGTTGTGGTTGAGGTGGAAGACGTTGTCAGGGTCCCAGGTGTCCTTCAAGGCCGTCAGCCGGGAGAGCTGCTCCGTGCGGTACGCGCTCGTGACGCCCGCGGCTCCCTCGTCCGTGAGTGCGTTGACGTACGCGCCGCTGGCGAAGGGGGCCAGGGTCTTGCCGTAGCGGCGGGCGGCGGCCATGCGGGGCTCGTCCTCTGCCGGGTTGTCCCAGCGGGCGGCTGCCACGAACTCGAAGAGCGCGTCGCGCTGGCTGAACGCGGTGTCCTGCAGGGGGACGTCGGCGATGGCGCCGCCGTACGCCTGCAGGCTCGCCGAAGGCAGCCCCTCGCCGCGGCCGTCGGGGGTGCCGCGCAGCAGGAAGGCCTCGATCGCGGCGTCGGGCAGCTCGGTGAAGTACTGGCCCTTCCAGTACCGGCGCAGGGTGTGGCCCTCGATGCTGTCGTCCATCCGCTGGAGGTCGAGGTATGTCAGCTCCCTGACCTGCTCGGAGGCCGGGCGGCCCAGTGCGCGCAGGGGCGGTAGCTGCTTGCGTCCCTCGTCCGGATCGCCCACCCAGACCAGGCCGACGCTCGCCTGGGGGCGGCCGTCCTTGTCGCCGACCCAGGCGGTGAAGGTGGCCGCGCGTGGGGCGGTGGCGTTGAGGTCGCGCCAGCCCTGGAAGGCCGCCGGGGCCTCGTCGAGCTCGAAGAAGAAGTCCGCCAGCAGTGCCTCGCCCGCCACCGGGTGCAGCGCGAACTCGAACTCGGTCACCACCCCGAAGTTCCCGCCGCCGCCGCGCAACCCCCAGAACAGTTCGGGGTTCTCCTGCGCGCTCGCCCGTACGGTCTGCCCCGTCGCCGTCACCATCTCGAAGGAGACGACGTTGTCGCAGGAGAGCCCGTACTGCCGGGCCAGCCAGCCCATGCCGCCGCCGAGGGTGAGGCCGCCGACGCCGGTGTGCGAGACGTTGCCCGCCGTGGTGGCCAGGCCGTGCTCCTGCGCGGCCAGGTCGAGGGCGCCGAGGAGGGCGCCGCCCTGCACGCGGGCGCGACGGGTCCGCGGGTCGACCTGGACGCCGCCCATCGGCGTGAGGTCGATCATCAGGCCGTCCTCGGGAACGGCGGGGCCGAGGATGCCGTGGCCGCCGCAGCGGACGGCGACTTCCAGGCCGTGGTCCCGGCCGTAGCGGATCGCCGCCGCCACGTCGTCGGCGCTGACGCAGCGCGCGATCAGGCGCGGTCTGCGGTCGACCATGGCGTTCCAGACCGCCCGCGCCCGGTCGTAGCCCTCATCCCCGGCACGGAGCAGCTGACCTGCGATTTCGATCTTGCCTGGCATGGCGCCCCCCTTTGACGTCAACGGAAGGCTGGCGGCAATTCGGCGGGTTGTCCACCGTATTGAAGGTAGGGGCAGCTCCATGTTCCGGGGCGGTACTGATCCTTAGTGTCGATTTACCCGACACCCCAGGAGAGCCGCATGCGCGCCAATCCAGAGCGCCCGCCCACGGACGAGCTGCTGCGTTTGGAGGACGTCCGCAAGGTGTACGGGCGTTCGCGGGCGCGTGTGGCGGCCCTCGACGGGGTGTCGCTCGCCTTCCGGCGGCACACCTTCACCGCGGTGATGGGGCCCTCCGGGTCCGGCAAGAGCACCTTCCTGCACTGCGCGGCGCTGCTCGACCGGCCGACCTCCGGGCGGGTCTTCCTGGACGGCCAGGATCTGACGGAGATGAAGGAACGCGCGCTGACGAAGCTGCGCAGGAACCGGATCGGGTTCGTCTTCCAGAGCTTCAATCTGCTGCCCGCGCTGAATGTGGTGGACAATGTGACGCTCCCGCTGCGGCTGGCGGGTCAACGGCCCAACCGCAGGCTGGTTGACGACGTCATCGAGCGCACCGGGCTCACCGCCCGCCGCAAGCACCGGCCGGGCGAGCTCTCCGGCGGGCAGCAGCAGCGGGTCGCGATCGCCCGCGCGCTCGTCACCCGCCCTGTGCTGCTGTTCGGGGACGAGCCGACCGGCGCCCTGGACACCGAGACCGCACTGGAGATCCTCGGGCTGCTGCGCGCGGCGGTGGACACCGGCGACCAGACCGCGGTGATCGTGACGCACGATCCGGTGGCCGCCGCGCACGCCGACCGCGTCGTGTTCCTCGTCGACGGCAGGGTGAGCGCCGAGCTCGAACAGCCCACCGTGCAGCAGGTGGCCGCCCGTATGACCCAACTCGGCGCCTGGGCCCGCAGACAGCAGCCCGTCGGCGCGGATCGGGTGAGCTGATGCTGCGGCTTGCGCTGAAGACCCTGCGGTTCCGGAAGGGCGGGTTTCTCGCCTCGCTGGTCGCCCTCTTCGTCGGCGCCGTCGTCGTCCAGGGCTGCGGCGGGCTGCTGGAGACCGGGATCCGGGCGGACGTACGGGCCGAGCGGCTGGCCGCGGCGCCGGTCGTGGTGACCGGGAGCCAGGATTACCCCGGCACGGCGATCGGCAACGCGACCGATCCGATGACGGAGCGGGTGCTGCTGGACGAGGAGTTGGTGGACGCCGTCGAGAGGGTGCCGGGCGTGGCGAAGGCCGTGCCGGATGTCACGGTCCCGATCACCGCGTTGGGCGGGCGGCCGGTCGAGGCGTTCGGGCATGGGTGGGCGAGTGCGTCGCTCGCGCCGTACAAGATGGTCGCGGGCGCCAAGCCGACTGCCGCGGGTGACGTGGTCGTGGACAGCGAGACCGCACGGGAGTTGGGGGTACGGCCGGGGGAGCGGCTCAGGGCGTCGGTGCGCGGCGTCCCGCACGCCTTCCGGGTCAGCGGCATCGCAGAGAGCGCGAGCGCCGACGAATCCGCGCTGCTGTTCACCGACGCGGAGGCCGCCCGGCTGTACGACCGGCCCGGGAAGATCGACGACATCGGAGAGCTCGCCGCTCCGGGCGCTGAAACGGCGAAGCTCGCCGACGCGATCGATGAGGCCGTCGGCGACCGGGGCGCCCGGGTGCTGCACGGCGACGACCGGGGGACCGCCGAGTTCCCCGACGCGATCACCGGCAGGCAGAACCTGATCCCGCTCGCCGGCGCCTTCGGCGGCCTCGCCACCCTGGTCGCGGTCTTCGTCGTGGGCAGCACCGTGGCCATGCTGGTGCAGCAGCGGCGCCGCGAGATGGCGCTGATGCGTACGACCGGGGTCACGCCCGGGCAGCTGCGCCGCCTGGTGATGGCGGAGACCGCGGTGGCCGCGCTGCTCGCGGCCGTGCTGTCGCTGGTGCCGGGGCGGGCGTTCGGGCGCTTCATGCACGACGTGCTGGTCGGGCAGGACCTGATTCCCGGCGAGATGGTCTTCAGCATGGGCCGCATTCCGCAGCTCGCCGGGTTCGGCGCGACGCTGGTCGCGGGGCTGGTCGCCGCGTTCGTCGCCTCGCGCCGGGTGTCGAGGGTCCGGCCGACCGAGGCGATGGCCGAGGCGACGCTGCAGAGCCGGTGGGTCAGCCCGATCCGCGTGATCCTGGCCATCCTGGCGCTGGGCGGGGCGACCGCGCTGGCGATCGTGACCGCGACGGTGATGTCCGGGCCGGTCGCGGCGAGCACGGCCGCGCCCTCGGCAATGCTGTGGGCGGTCGGGATCGCCCTGGTGGCGCCGGGACTGTGCCGCTGGCTGGCGGCCCTGCTGCGGTGGCCGGTCGGCTGGGTGACCGGGCTTTCCGGGCAGCTGGCGATGCTCAATGCGTCCGTACGGAAGGTGCGGCTGGCCTCGGCGGTCATCCCGATCATGCTGGCGACCGGGCTGGCCACGGCGCTCATCTATCTGCAGACGACTCAGGACGACGCGAGCAACCGGATGTTCGCGGAGGGGCTCAAGGCCGATGCCGTCGTCAGCGCCCAGAGCGGCGCCCTCCCGCCGTCGCTCGTCGACCGGCTCTCCCGCCTGCCGGAGGTCGCCGGAGCGTCCGCCTCGGTGCCCAGCGCCGCGCGCCTGGAGACGCAGCTGGACGGGGGCCGCGTCGAGCCGACCGAACTCGACCTGCAGGGAGTCACGGGATCGGGCGCGCGGCAGACGATCGCGCACCCGGCGGTGCGCGGCGACTACGGGCGGCTCACCGGCAACAGCATCGTGCTGCCCGAGGGCATGCTCCGCGACCGCGGCAAGCAGGTCGGCGACGAGGTGCGGCTGCGCTGGGGCAACGGCGAGGCGTCGACAATGAAGGTCGTCGGGTCCTTCAACCCGCCGCGCGGCTTCGGATACGCGATGGTCCCCGCGAGCGCCCTGCTGCCGCGTACGACCGACGGCGTGCTGCCGCAGATCCTGGTGAAGGCCAAGCCCGGAGTGCCGGCCGCCGAGCTGACGGCGGCCGTGCGGAAGGCGGCCGGCGGGGTGCCGGGAGTCGTCGTCGCGGACCGTACGGAAGCGAAGGTGGCGCATGCGGAGGGCGAGGAGACCGGGCGGGTGGCGAGTTATCTGATCGCCGCGGTCGTGGTCGGCTACGCGGTGATTGCCCTGGTCAACTCGCTGATCGTGGCCACCGCCGAGCGGCGGAACGAGTTCGCGCTGCAGCGGCTGATCGGGTCCACCCGCGCGCAGGTGCTGTGGATGATGTCGGTGGAGGCGCTGGTGACGGCGGTGGCCGGGATCGTGCTCGGGAGTGGGGTGGCCGCCGGGGCGCTGATCCCGTTCGGCATGGCGCTGGACGGGTCGGTGCTGCCCAGCGGGCCCGGGTGGATCTACCTGGCGATCGTGGGGTCCGCGGTGGCGCTGACGTTCGTGACCATCCTGCTCCCGGCGTCGGTCGCGCTGCGGGCGCGGCCGGTGGAGGCGACCGTGGCCCCGTAGCTGATGCTCCGTCAGATTCGGCGGTCCCGGCCCCTTGATGATTGCGGGCGAGTGTGGGGCAATGGCCCCGCGCGATGGGCGCGGCGGGCGCCCGCCCGCGGAGAAAGGGGACGGAGTGGCTGACGCGGAGACCTGGGCGCTGCTGCTGGTGCGAGTGGGCCTGGGCGCGGTGATGCTGGTGCACGGCTGGAATCACTGGCGGGGCAAGGGCGGCATCGAGGGCACGGCCGGGTGGTTCGCCGGGCTCGGGCTCAGCAAGCCGCGGCTGCAGGCGTGGTTCAGCGTGCTCACCGAGATCGGCGCGGGCGCCCTGCTCGTGGTCGGCCTCGGCACCCCCCTGGCGTGTGCGGCCGTCGTCGGCGTGATGCTGGTGGCTGGACTGCTCGCGCATCGCCGCAACGGCTTCTTCGTCTTCAAGGACGGCTATGAGTACGTCCTGGTGCTGACGCTGGTGGCGGTGGCGCTCGCCGCCTTCGGGCCGGGCGAGGCCTCCCTGGATGAGGCGGCCGGCATCGCGGTCACCGACTGGGCGGGTGCCGGGATCGCGCTCGGCGCGGGCGTCGCGGGCACGGCGGCGCTGCTCGCGGTGTTCTACCGGCCGAAGCCGGCTGCCTCCGAGAGCTGAGCCGACAGCACCGATAGCTGAGCCGACGGCACCGATCCGTCGGCACGCGTTTTGTTAACGACATTGACTTACTGCCGGTGCATCCCTAACTTTCGTCGAAGCGCTTCGACGCAGGATGCTCAACACTCCCGGAGGCAGGCAATGTTGATGGCACGGAGAAGGGTCCGCCTTCTGGCGGCGGCCCTGGCGGGGACCCTCTGGGCGGGCACACTCGCCGCATGTGGTGACTCCGATGACGCGGGGTCGGCGGACACGCTGCGGCTCTGGCACTACGAGACGCCGGACAGCGCCATGGGCAAGGCCTGGACCCAGGCCATCGCCGAGTTCAAGAAAAAGCACCCCGGCGTCAAGGTGGAGTTCGAGTCGAAGGGCTTCGAGCAGATCCAGAAGACCGCGCCCCAGGTGCTCAACTCCAACGAGGCACCCGACCTCCTCGAGTACAACAAGGGCAACGCCACCACCGGACAGCTCTCCAAGCGGCGCCTGCTGACCGACCTGACCGGCGAGGCGAAGAAGCGCGGCTGGGACAAGGCGATACCGCCGACGGTCGCCGTCACCAGCCGCTACGACAAGAACGGCGTCATGGGCTCCGGCAACTGGTACGGGGTGCCCAACTACGCCGAATACACGATGGTCTACTACAACAAGGACCTCTTCAAGAAGCACGGCGTCAAGGTCCCGACCACCGTCGCCGAGCTGGAGAAGGCCCTCGCCGCCTTCAAGAAGGCCGGCCTCACCCCGTTCGCCAACGGCGGCGCCGAGTACGTCGCCCAGCAGTACGTCTACCAGCTGGCCCTGTCCCAGGCCGACCAGTCCTGGGTCGAGTCGTTCCAGATGAAGGGCAAGACCGACTTCTCCGACAAGGCCTGGACGTACGCCGCGGAGACCTTCGCCGACTGGGTCGACAAGGGCTACATCGCCAAGAACTCCAGCGGCCGCAAGGCCGAGGACACCGGCGTCTCCTTCATGCAGGGCAAGCACCCGATGTTCTTCTCCGGCAGCTGGTGGTTCGGCCGCTTCGACGCCGAGATCAAGAAGTTCGACTGGGACACCTTCATGTGGCCGGAGAGCAAGCAGACGCTCGGCTCCGGCGGCAACCTGTGGGTCGTACCCGAGGGCGCCGACAACAAGGAGCTGGCGTACGACTTCATCGACATCACGATGAAGAAGAAGATCCAGAACACCCTCGGCAACGCCGGCGGCGTCCCGGTCGCCGCCGACGCCTCCGCCATCACCCAGCCGCGCGCCAAGAAGCTCATCGAGCGCTACGACGAGCTGGCGGGCAGCGACGGCCTCGCCTTCTACCCCGACTGGCCCGCCAACGGCTTCTACGACACCCTCGCCTCCGAGGTCCAGAAGCTCATCACGCAGAGCGCGAAGCCGGCCGCCGTGCTGAAGTCGCTGCAGGCCGAGTACGACGAGAATGTGCTGCAGGAGTGAGGGGTAACAACAGTCGCCCCCGCGCCGAGGGTTCGTACGCGCTCTATCTGATCCCCGGCGGACTCGCGTTCCTCGTCGTCATCGTGGTGCCGTTCGTCATGAACACCGGGATCAGCTTCACCGACTGGTCCGGCGTCGGCACCCCGGAGTTCACGGGCCTGGAGAACTACGACAAGCTCCTCGGCGACGAGGACTTCTGGGAGTCCTTCCGGCACAGCCTGGCGATGGTCGTGGCGATGGCGGCGGTGCCCACCGCCGTCGGCCTCGTCCTTGCCTCCGCGCTCTTCGACGTCGTCGCCAAGCATGCGGGCGCCCGCTGGGCGTCGGTGCTGCGGGCCTGCTTCTACCTGCCGCAGGTGCTGCCGATCGCGGTCGCCGGCATCGTCTGGAGCTGGATCCTCGCCCCCGAGAACGGCTCGCTGAACGAGCTCCTCGGCGCCATCGGCCTGGACAGCCTGCAGCAGGACTGGCTCGGCGACCCGGACTGGGCGCTGTACAGCGTCATGGCCGTGATGGTCTGGGTGCAGATCGGCTTCCCGCTGGTCATCTTCATGTCCGGGCTGCAGCGCCTGGACCCGGCTCTGGGAGAGGCGGCGGAGCTGGACGGGGCCGGCTGGTGGCGGCGGTTCTGGCACGTGACGCTGCCGCAGCTGCGCCCGGAGATCGCGGTGGTGCTGCTGTGGTGCACGATCGCCGCGCTGAAGGCCTTCGGCATGGTGTACGTACTCACCGGCGGCGGACCCGGCGGGGCCACGAACGTGCCGTCGTACTTCGCGTACCAGAACTTCTTCGAGAACTTCCAGGTGTCATACGGGGCCGCGGTCTCCACCGTCCTCACCGTGCTGATCATGGTGCTGGCCGTCCTCGCGCTCCGCCTGCAGACCCGAGCGGAGGACGAGGCCTGATGACCGCCGTCAGGAAGTATCCCGTGCTCGCGGCAATGGTGCTCGGCGCGCTCTTTATGGTGCTGCCGTTCCTTGTCGTCACCATGAATGCGATCAAGTCGCCGGACGAATACTCCTCGGATGGCCCGCTCAGTCTCCCCGACGGCGTCTATCTGGACGGCCTCACCGACTTCTGGGAGCGCGTCAACTTCGGCGAGAAGTTGTGGAATTCCGTGCTGATCTCCGGCTCAGTGGCGGTGCTCGCCGTCGTCCTGTCCGTCCTCAGCGCGTACGCCATCGGCATCGGCCGGATCAAGGGGCGGCCGTGGGTGCTCGCCTTCTTCGTGCTGGCGAACATGCTGCCGCAGGAGTCCCTGGTCTATCCGATCTACTACCTGTCCAAGGAGGCCGGGCTCTACGACACTCGGCTCAGCGTCATCATCGTCTTCACCGTCGTCCAGTCCGCCTTCGGCACCTACCTGCTCTCCTCCGTGCTCTCCGGCTTCCCGCGGGAGATCATCGAGGCCGCCCGGATCGACGGTGCCGGCAAGTGGCAGGTGCTGTGGCGGGTCGTGGTGCCGGTCAGCCGGCCCACCATCGGCGTGCTCATGGTGCTGTTCTTCATCTGGACCTGGAACGAGTTCCTGCTGCCGCTGGTCATGCTCGTCTCCAACGACGTCCAGACCGTGTCCGTCGCCCTCGGCGTACTGCAGGGACAGCGGGACATGGACGCCACCATGACCAACGCCGCTTCGCTGCTCGGCATTCTGCCCAGCATCGCCTTCTTCCTCATCTTCCAGCGGACGCTGACCCGCGGCATCGCCGCGGGCGCGGTCAAATAACCGAAAGGCCAGCCGCACATGAAGTTCACCGACGGCTACTGGATGCTGCGCAAGGGCGTCCGTGCCGCCTACCCGGTCGAGGTCCTCGACGTGAACGCCACCGACGGCGGCACGCTCGAGATCCACGCCCCGACCCAGCCGATCCGGCACCGCGGCGACCTACTCAAGGGCCCGGTCATGACGGTCCGGTGCCACGCACCGATGCCCGACGTGATCGGCGTGACCCTCACCCACTTCGACGGCGACGTCGACCGTGGCCCGGACTTCGGCCTCGCCGCGAGCGAGGGGCACGCGGAGGTGTCGTACGACGACGAGCACGCGACGCTCACCGCCGGCAGCCTCGCGGTGCGGGTGGCGCGCGGCGGGCCGTGGCAGCTCGACTTCCGTACGACGGACGGCAGGCCGCTGACGTCGTCGGGTCCGAAGGCCATGGGCATCATGCAGCAGGACAGCGGCGAGCACTATCTGCGCGAGCAGCTGAACCTCGCCGTCGGCACCCATGTCTACGGCCTCGGCGAGCGCTTCGGCCCGCTGGTCAAGAACGGCCAGGTGGTGGACATCTGGAACGCCGACGGCGGCACGGCCACCGAGCAGGCGTACAAGAACGTGCCCTTCTTCCTGACGGACGCGGGCTACGGCGTGTTCATCGACCATCCGGGCCGGGTGTCGCTGGAGGCCGGCTCGGAGGCGGTCTCGCGGGTGCAGTTCAGCGTCGAGGACCAGGAGATGACCTATTACGTCATCCACGGGCCGACGCCGAAGGAGATCCTGCGCAAGTACACGGCGCTGACCGGGCGGCCCGCGCTGCCGCCGGCCTGGTCGTTCGGGCTGTGGCTGTCGACGTCCTTCACCACCTCGTACGACGAGGAGACGGTGACGTCCTTCATCGACGGGATGGCGGAGCGCGATCTGCCGCTGTCGGTCTTCCACTTCGACTGCTTCTGGATGCGCGAGTTCAACTGGTGCGACTTCACGTGGGACCCGCGGGTTTTCCCCGATCCGGCCGGGATGCTGGCGCGGCTGAAGGAGAAGGGGCTGCGGATCTGCGTGTGGATCAATCCGTACATCGCGCAGCGGTCGCCGCTCTTCGCCGAGGGGCGCAGATACGGCTATCTGCTGAAGAAGCCGGACGGCGGGGTGTGGCAGTGGGACCTGTGGCAGCCGGGCATGGCGCTGGTGGACTTCACCAACCCGGAGGCGCGGTCCTGGTACGCGGGCAAGCTGGAGGCGCTGCTGGAGATGGGCGTCGACTGCTTCAAGACCGACTTCGGCGAGCGGGTGCCGGTGGACGTGGCGTACCACGACGGCGCGGATCCGGAGCGGATGCACAACTACTACACGTACCTCTATAACCGGACCGTCTTCGACGTGCTGAAGAAGCACCGGGGGGAAGGCGAGGCGGTGGTCTTCGCCCGGTCGGCGACCGCCGGCAGCCAGCAGTTCCCGGTGCACTGGGGCGGTGACTGCGAGGCGACGTACGAGTCGATGGCCGAGTCGCTGCGCGGCGGGCTGTCGCTCGGGCTGTCCGGCTTCGGCTACTGGAGCCATGACATCGGCGGCTTCGAGGGGACGCCTTCGCCGGCGCTGTTCAAGCGGTGGATCGCCTTCGGGATGCTGTCGTCGCACTCGCGGCTGCACGGCTCGGCGTCGTACCGGGTGCCGTGGCTCTTCGATGACGAGGCCGTGGATGTGCTGCGGAGCTTTACGAAGCTGAAGCTGCGGCTGATGCCTTATCTGGACGCGGTGTCGCGGCAGGCGCATGCCGAGGGCGTGCCGATGATGCGGGCGATGGTGCTGGAGTTCCCGGACGATCCGGCGTGCACGCATCTGGAGCGGCAGTACATGCTCGGGCCGGATCTGCTGGTGGCGCCGGTGTTCACGGATGGCGGCGAGGTCTCGTATTACGTGCCCGAGGGGACCTGGACGCACTTGCTCACGGGCGAGGAGGTGCAGGGGCCGCGATGGGTCAAGGAGCGGCATGGCTTCGACAGCGCGCCGGTGCTGGTGCGGCCGGGTGCGGTGCTGCCGGTGGGCGGCGTCGATGACCGGCCGGATTACGACTACGCGGATGGCGTGACGCTGCGGGCGTACGGGGTGGGGCCTGGTGAGCGCGTCGAACTGGCGGTGGGGGGCGTGGACTTCACCGTCGTGGGTGAGGACGGCGCAGTACGGGCCATGGCGGGCGACGCGAGCCGGCCGTGGGCGCTGGAGGTGGCCGGCGGGCCGACGGTGCGGGCGGAGGCCGGCATCACGCGCATTGAAGCGGTTCGACCCGATCGGAAGGAGTCGCTTACATGAAGCGAAGAACAGTCCTGACCGTCCCCCTGGTCGCCGCGCTGGTGGGCGCGGTCGGAGTACGGCCCGCGTCTGCGGCTGCGGCGCCTGCTGCCGCGTCGGCGGCCCCGGGAGTCGAGGAGCTCCTGGGTAAACTTACGCTCGACGAAAAAATATCCCTGTTGCATCAATGGCAGCCGGCGATTCCTCGCCTCGGCGTAAGATCCTTCCGCACCGGCACCGAGGCCCTGCACGGCCTCGCCTGGCTGGGCAAGGCCACCGTCTTCCCGCAGGCCATCGGCCTCGCCTCCACCTGGAATCCGGCCCTGATCGAGCAGGTCGGGTCGGCCGTCGGCGACGAGGTGCGCGGCCTGCAGCACGAGCGGCCGAAGGGCTGGGGCCTCAACGTCTGGTCCCCGACCGTCCAGCTGCTCCGCGACCCGCGCTGGGGCCGTAACGAGGAGGGCTACTCCGAGGACCCGCACCTGACCGGCGTCATGTCGACCGCGTACGCGAAGGGCCTCAGCGGCGGCGACCCCGACCACCTCAAGACGGCCCCGCTGGTCAAGCACTACCTCGCCAACAACAACGAGGTCAGGCGCGACCGCACCTCCTCGGACCTGCGGCCCCGCGTGCTGAAGGAATACGAGGAACCGGCCTACAACGCGGCCATCTCCGCCGACGCCGCCTGCGGCGTGATGACCGCGTACAACCTGGTCAACGGACGCCCCTGCACCGTCACCGACCTCAACGCCTCGGTCCGCACCTGGACCGACCGGGCCCTCCTGAACGTCACCGACGCCTGGGCGCCCAACAACCTCCCGGCCACCGGCTCACAGAAGTACTTCGACACCCTCGCCGAAGCCGACGCCGCGATCATCAAGGCGGGCCTCGACAGCTTCACCACGGACGACACGGACCCTTCCAAGACCATCGCCGCGATCAACGAGGCGCTGGACAAGGGCCTGCTGGAGGAGCCGGACATCGACACCGCCGTCCGGCACATCCTCGACATCCGCAGCCGCCTCGGCGACTTCGACGAGGACGGCGGCCCGTACGGACACATCGACAAGTCGGTCATCGACAGCCCCGCGCACCGCAAGCTCGCCCGCCGCGCCGCCACCGAGGCGATCGTGCTGCTGAAGAACGACGGCGGCGCCCTGCCACTCGACGCCCGCAAGCTGCGCAAGGTCGCCGTCGTCGGCCCGCTCGCCGACACCCTCTACACCGACTGGTACTCAGGCGAGCTGCCGTACGAGGTGACGCCGCGGGCAGGCATCGCCAAGCGGCTCGGCGCGGGCGCGACCGTCACCGCGCGCGAAGGCGTCGACCGGATCGCGCTCAAGAACGCCGCCACCGGCGCGTACATCACGGCCGGCGGAGCCGAGACCGCACTGAAGGAGCGCGCCGGCGAGCCCGGCGAGGCGCAGCACTTCGACGTCTTCGGCTGGGGCCAGGGCGTGGTCACGCTGCGGGCCGCCGCGAACGGCAAGGTCGTCGGCATGCGCGACCCGGACGGCAGTGGGTCCGAGGGGAATCAGTTCTTCAATGACCAGGACCAGCCCAATGGCTGGTTCGTCTCCCAGCTGTTCAAGCTGGAGGCCCAGGACGACGACACGGTCCTGCTGAAGTACTCGGGCTACGAGGACTGGCTCGGCGACAGCGTCTACCTCCACGCCCGCGAGGACGACGGCACCCTCGTCCTCGGCCCCGCCGCCGACGCGAGCCGCTACACCCGCGAGGTCGTACGGGACGGCATCGAGGAGGCGGTCGCCGCGGCAAAGGGCGCGGACGCGGCGATCGTCGTCGTCGGCTCCATGCCCTTCATCAACTCCCGCGAGACCGACGACCGCGAGGACATGGGCCTCGCGGAGACCCAGGCGGCGCTGGTCAAGGCCGTGCTGGCGGCCAATCCGAAGACGGTGGTCGTGGTGGAGAACAGCTACCCGACGACCCTGACCTGGGAGCAAGAGCACGCCCCCGCCCTCCTCTGGACCACCCACGCGGGCCAGGAGACCGGCAACGCGCTGGCCGACGTCCTCTTCGGCGACGCGAACCCGGCCGGCCGGCTCACCCAGACCTGGTACCGGTCCGCGGACGCCCTGCCCTCCATCCTCGAATACGACAACATCAAGCACGACCGCACCTACCAGTACTTCACCGGCGACGTGCTCTACCCCTTCGGCCACGGCCTCTCGTACACCACCTTCCGCTACGGAAAGCCGCGCGCCGTGCGCGACGGCATCGAGGTCACGGTCACCAACACCGGCCGCCGCCAAGGCGCCGAGGTCGTGCAGCTCTATACCCGGCAGCAGAAGTCCCGGGTCAAGCAGCCGCGGAAGAAGCTGCAGGCCTTCCGCAAGGTGGAGCTGAAGCCCGGCCAGTCGCGCACGGTCACGCTGCCGCTGGCGCGCGAGGACCTGGCGCACTGGGACGTGACCCGCTCCCGCTGGGTGGTGGAGCGGAGCGCGTACGAGGTCATGGTCGGCTCGTCCTCCGGGGACATCCGCGGCCGCACCACGCTCGACGTACGCGGCGAGACCATCCCGGCGCGGGACCTGTCGCACGCCACGCGCGCGGAGAACTTCGACGACTACAACGGCGTGCGCCTCGTCGACGAGTCCAAGCCGCGCGGCACCGCGGTCGGCGCGGAAGCCGGGGCCTGGCTGCTCTTCGCCGATACGGACCTAGGCGGCGGCGCACGGCGGCTGCGCGCACAGCTCGCCAAGGAGTCGTCGGGGGAGGGGACCGTCGAGGTCCGCCTGGGCGCCCCCGACGGCCGATTGGCCGGTCGCGCGACAGCGGCGAGCACCGGCTCCCGCTACACCTACAAGGAAGTCACAGCCTCGCTCAAGGGCGCGTCCGGGCGCCAGGACGTCTACCTGATCCTCTCCGAAGGGCTGCGGCTCTCCACCTTTTCACTGCGCTGACCTACGGTGGCGGCGGAGGGAGCACACCGCCCCAGTGAAGGGACCCCGGTCATGACCGCTCCGCTCGCCTACCGTGCCGTCCGCGCCGCCTCCGCCGTCACTTCCCGGCTGCCCGTCCGCAGCCGCCCGCTGGCGTTACCGCCGCCCGGCTCCGGCCTCAAGCCGGTGCCGGGCGACCACGGGCCGCCGCTCGTGGGCCACACCTTCAGCCTGCAGGTCGACTCGCTGCGCTTCAGCAGGCAGCGGTACGAGCGTTACGGGCCTGTCGCCTGGTCGGGGGTGCTCGGCACCAGGATGGTCGGCGTCGTCGGCCCCGAGGGCATGCAGGTCGTCGCCGCCAATCGCGACCGCGCCTTCGGCAACGCCGGCTTCTACGGCTATCTCATCGGCGCGTTCTTCGACCGCGGGCTGCTGCTGCTGGACTTCGCCGAGCATCTGCACCACCGGCGGATCATGCAGCACGCCTTCACCCTGCCCCGCCTCGACGGCTATCTGGCGGCGATGAACCCGCGCATCGAGCAGGGCCTGTCC
This sequence comes from Streptomyces boninensis, assembly GCF_048572725.1. Classification (NCBI taxonomy): domain Bacteria; kingdom Bacillati; phylum Actinomycetota; class Actinomycetes; order Kitasatosporales; family Streptomycetaceae; genus Streptomyces; species Streptomyces boninensis. Next base: position 222,515 of record NZ_CP183837.1, on the reverse strand, counting down.
CGCTGGCGGCCCGGCCGGCGCTTTCCGGTGTACACCGCCGCCAAGGCGATGACCCTCGACATCGCGAACGCCGTGTTCGCCGGCGAGTCCGCCCCGGCACAGTCGGCCGAGGCCAAGCGCCTCACCAGAGCCTTCATCGACGCCGTACACGGCGGGCAGGCGATCGTGCGGGCCAATATGCCGGGCGGCGTATGGGCGCGCGGGCTGCGCGGCCGGCAGTACCTGGAGACGTACTTCCGCGACCGCCTGGCCGACAAGCGCGACAGCAAGAGCGACGACCTGTTCAGCGTGCTCTGCCATGCGGAGAGCGAGACCGGAGACGCCTTCGGCGACGACGACATCGTCAACCACATGATCTTCGCGATGATGGCGGCCCACGACACCAGCACCCTCACCCTCGCGATGATGGCCTACCACCTGGGCCGCAACCCGCAGTGGCAGGACCGCCTCAGGGCCGAATCCGAAGCCCTCGGCAGGGACGCCCTCGACTACGACGACCTCGACCGGCTCCCGCTCCTCGACCGGGTCTTCAAGGAGACGCTGCGTATCAACGCACCCGTGGGCGGCCTCTTCCGGGAGGCGGTCAAGGACACCGAGATCCTCGGGTACTACATCCCGGCAGGCACCCGGGTACTGGCGAGCATCTACCAGACGCAGCGCATGGAACCGTGGTGGGACCGCCCGGACGTCTTCGACCCGGACCGCTTCACCGAGGACCGCCACGAGGACAAGACGCACCGCTACGCGTGGTCGGCCTTCGGCGGCGGCGCGCACAAGTGCATCGGCATGTACTTCGGCGGCATGGAGGTCAAGGCGATCATGCACCGGATGCTGCTGCGCTTGGAGTGGCGCGTCCCCGCCGGCTACGACCCACCACTGGCGTACGGCACCGGACCCGCGCCCGTGGACGGCCTGCCGCTGTCGCTGCGGCGCCTGGACCCGTCCTGATCAGACGGTGTACCCCCCGTCCACCGCCAGATGCTGCCCGGTCACGAACCCCGCCAGGTCCGAGGCGAGGAAGGCCACCGCCTCCGCGATGTCCTGGGCGGTGCCGAAGCGGCGCAGCGGGATGTTGCGGCGGGTGATCGCCAGGGCCGCGTCGTCGAGTTCGCCGTCCGCCATCAGGCGGGCGGCCATTCCGTCCGTCAGCATGCCGGGGCCCACGCAGTTGACCCGCACGCCGTAGCGGCCCTCCTCGGCGGCCAGGGCGCGGGCCACGGCCTCGACCGCGCCCTTGGCGCCGGACGACAGCCCGTCGCGTACGGGAAAGCGCTGGGTCGCGGCCGTGGTCACCGCGACCACGCTGCCGGCGCGTTCGCGCAGGGCGGGGAGGGCGGGGTGGACCAGGTTGTAGAAGGCCATCGCGTCCGCGTCGAGCTGCTCGCGGAAGCGGGCGGGCGGGACCGTGCTGAGGTGCCGCATCGGCACGTGCGGGCCCGCCGCGTACACCAGCGTGTGCAGCCCGCCGTCCGCCGCCGTCTCGCGGACCGCCCGCGCCGCGGCCTCCTCATCACCGAGCTCGGCCTGCAACGCCCGCGCCCCGCACTCCCGTTCCAGCTCCCGCGCGGCGCCCTCGCTGCTGCGGTACGTGAACGCCACGTCGCTGCCGTACCGGGCGAGCGTGCGCACCACCGCCGCGCCGATCGCTCCCGTGCCGCCCGCGACCAGCGCGGTGCCCTTGCGTCCGGAGAAGTCCATCGGGCCTCTATAGCGGACGTCAGCTGCGGTTTCCATCCCCGGTGAGGTACGAGAGGACGAGGTCGCCCAGCATCGCGCGGTAGTGGTCGCGGCGGTCGGGGGCGGTGAGGTCGCGGCCGAAGATGGTGTGGAAGGTGTGCCGGTTGGCGACCCGGAAGAAGCAGAATGAGCTGATCACGGCGTGCAGATCGACGGCGTCCACGTCCGCGGTGAAGACGCCCTGGGCCCTGCCCTCTTCGAGGATGCGGCCGATGACCTCGATCGCGGGGGAGTTGAGCGAGCTCAGCGACTCGGAGGCGGCGATGTGGACCGCCTCGTGGATGTTCTCGATGCTGACGAGCCGGATGAAGTCCGGGTGCGCCTCGTGATGGTCGAAGGTCAGCTCGGCGAGCCGCCGGATCGCTGAGACCGGGTCCAGGTGCTCGACGTCGAGCTCCTGCTCCTGGCGGCGGATGACCGCGTACGCCCGCTCCAGCACCGCCGTGAAGAGCTGCTCCTTGCTGCCGAAGTAGTAGTAGAGCATCCGCTTCGTGGTGCGGGTGCGATCGGCTATCTCGTCCACCCGCGCACCCGCATAGCCCTGGCGCGCGAAGACCTCCGTCGCCACGTCGAGGATCTCCGCCTGGGTCCTGGCCGCATCCCGCGTGCGCTTGGCGGACCCGGTCGGCGGGTGGACGGCGGCTGCCATGCGGCTCCTCTGCGGGGACGATACGGCGCCGCCAGTCTAGAGCCAGCCCACAGCTCCGGCCTCAGTGGGCGAAGGTGGTGTGCTGGGCGGCCAGCCGGACCATTGCGTTGTGGGCGCCGTAGCCGCGATACCCGCCCGTGCGCTCGACGATCTCGAAGAAGACGCGGCCGACGGCGGCGGTGTAGAAGTGCCGGAACTCGCCGTGGTCGTCGCGGTCGTAGAGGATCCCGAGCTCGCGCAGCGTGGCCAGCTCCGCCGCGGCCAGGTCGTAGCGGGCCTGCAGGTCGTCGTAGTAGTTGGCCGGGACCGGCAGCAGGGGCGCACCCCGCTCCCGTACGTGCCGGGCGGCCGCCACCGCGTCGTCGGTGGCGAGGGCGATGTGCTGCAGCGGTACGCCCGGATCGCCGGGGCCCGGCGCGACGCTGAGCGCGATGCGCAGGGAGCCGTCGGCGTTCGCCATGGCGCGGCTGCGGAAGAGGCCGTACGGGTCGGCGATGTCCAGGCTCTCGTCCGCGCGCAGCCCCAGCACGCTCCGGTAGAAGAGCGCCGCCTCGTCGAAGTGGTGCCACGGCTGGGTGACCGTGATGTGGTCGATACGGGCGAGGCCGGCCGGCTCGGCCGGTCCGGGTGGCACCGGCTCGAAGTCCCCGGTCCAGGTGGCGTGGCCCGCCCGGTGCGTGCGGCAGAAGAACAGCTCGGTGCCGTCGGGCGCGGCCACCGCGTCGAGCGGCGCCTCGCCCGCCGTGCGGCGGCGCGGCAGCACGGGCGCGAGCAGCGCCTCGGCGCGTCGTACCGCCCCGGCGGGGTCGGCGGTCTCCAGGCCGATCGCGGCCAGCGCCGGGCCCTCGCGGCCGGCGCCCGCGTGCGCCGCGGTGTTGAGCAGCAGCCGGGCTTCGCCCTGCTCCCACAGCTCCACCGGCTTCGCCGGATGCCGGCCGGTCCTGGAGAAGCCGAGCGCGGTCAGCAGCCCGCCCAGCGGCTCCGTATCCGCGACGGCGAGCTCGGCGAACGCGACGCCGGTGGGCACGACCGGCGCGGGCAGCGGCGCGAGGCCCGTCGACTCCTCCAGGGTGCGCAGCGAGCGCATCGCGTCGACGGCCGTACCGGAGGCGTCGGCCTGCCGGAAGACGTCGTTGAAGACCTCCAGGGACAGCGGCCCGGCGTAGCCGGCGTGCACGGCGAGCGAGGTCAGTCCGGCGACGTCGAAGCCGCCCTGGCCGGGGAAGCAGCGGTAGTGGCGGCTCCATTGCAGCACGTCCATGGCGATCCGGGGCGCGTCGGCCAGCTGCAGGAAGAAGATCTTCTCGCCGGGGATGTCCTCGATGCCCTTGGGGTCGCTGTCCCGGGAGAGGATGTGGAAGCTGTCCAGGCAGGTGCCGAGCGCGGGATGGTCCGCCAGCCGCACGATGCGCCAGGCGTGGTCGTACGTGCTGACGTGCCGGCCCCAGGCCAGGGCCTCGTACGCGATCCGGATGCCGTGCTGCCGCGCCTGTTCGGCGAGCGCGTGCAACTGCTCGGCGGCGAGGGCGTCGTCGTCGATCGCGTCGGGGGAGACGCTGGAGCACACCAGCAGCAGATCCGCGCCGAGGCGCTCCATGACGGCGAACTTGCGCTCCGCGCGCCGCAGATTGCGGGTCAGCACTTCGCCCGGCACGGCCTCGAAGTCGCGGAAGGGCTGGTAGAGCTCGATGGTCAGGCCGAGGTCAGCGGCGCGGGCGCGGACCTCCTCGGGGTGGAGCGGGCTGGCGATCAGGTCGTTCTCGAAGATCTCCACGCCGTCGAATCCGGCGCCGGCGGCCGCGGTGAGCTTCTCCGAGAGCGAGCCGCTGAGCGACACCGTGGCGATGGACTTGCGCATGGCTGGTCTCCTCAGATGGACGTGGCGCGGGCGAGGTCGGCGAGCATCAGCTCGGTGTGCGGCTCGAGGCCGGTGAAGAGCCGGAAGGCGTCCGCGGCCTGGAAGGCGGCCATGCCGCCGCCGTCGAGCGTGCGGCAGCCGCGCAGCCGCGCCTGGCGCAGCAGCTCGGTCTCCAGCGGCCGGTAGACGACCTCGGCCACCCACAGGTCGGCGCGCAGCAGTTCGGCGGGCAGCGGCAGGCCCGGGTGGGCGGCCATGCCGGTGGGGGTGGCGTGGACGAGGCCGTCGGCGCGGGCGATTTCGTCGGCCGTACCCGCGGCGGGGATGACGGCGCGGCCGGTGCCGAACCGGCCGCAGAGCGCCTTGGTCAGCCGCTCGGCCCGGCCCCGGTCGGTGTCGATCACGGCCAGCCGGTCCACGCCGATGGTCAGCAGCGCGTGCGCCACCGCCGCCCCGGCGCCGCCCGCGCCCAGCTGCACCACGCGCCGGGTCGGCGCCTCGGGCAGGCCCAGGGCGAAGGAGCGGGCGAAGCCGGTGGCGTCGGTGTTGTGCCCGGTGGCCCGTCCTTCGCGGAACACGACGGTGTTCACCGCGCCGAGCTCGGCCGCCTCCGGGGCCAGTTCGTCGAGGTGCTCGATCACCAGCTGCTTGCAGGGGTGGGTGATGTTCAGGCCGTCGAAGCCGAGCGCCCCGGCCGCCCGTACCAACTCGCCGACCGCCTCCGGCGCGAAGCCGAGCGTGTCGATGTCGATGGTGCGGTAGAGCAGGCGGACGCCGTGCCGGTCCGCCTCCCGCTCGTGCAGCGCGGGGCTGAGGGAGGGGCCGATGCCGGCGCCGATCAGTCCGGCGAGGTACGCGGCCCCGGTGCTACGCGTCATCGGGCGGTCTCCGTCAGGTCGTTGCCGAGTGGGTCGCGGCCGTCGGGGCCGGGGCGGCGGCGGGACGCTCGCCGAGCTGCGCGGTGGGGACCCGGTGCGTCTCGCGGCCGGTCGCGATGGCGAGGGAGCTGAGGAGGCAGAAGGCGGCCGTGAAGATCGCGACACCGGTCCAGTTCTGCCCGGACCGGCCGTCGATCTCCGCCGCGAAGGTGACCGCGAAGCCGGCGATGGCGAAGCCGCACTGGGTGCCGATGGCCATGCCGGACAGCCGGACCCGGGTGCTGAACATCTCGCCGTAGAGCGAGGGCCAGATGCCGTTCGCCGCGCTGTAGACGACGCCGAAGAAGAGGATGCCGGTGGTGAACACCAGGGCGTAGCTGCCGGTGGAGATCGCCCACAGATAGACAAAGATCATCACGCCGCAGCCCAGGGTGCCGAAGAGGAACACCGGCCTTCTGCCGATCCGGTCCGACAGCGTGGCCCACAGCGGGATGGCCAGCAGCGCCACGCCGTTGGCGAGGCCGTTCACCCACAGCATCGCCGTCTTGTCGAGGCCGACGCCGTCGCTCGTGGCGTACGACAGCGCCCACACCGAGAAGATGGTGCTGACCGTGGCGATGGTCGCCGCCGCGATCACCCGCAGCACGTCCGCCCAGTGGTGGACCAGCAGGTCGAGGAGGGGGAGCTTGGCGACCTCGTCGTTCGCCGCGGCCTGCTCGAAGACGGGGGTCTCCTCCAGCTTGCGCCGGATGATGTAGCCGGCGACCGCCACGACGACGCTGAGCAGGAACGGGATCCGCCAGCCCCAGGTGTACAGCTGGTGGTCGGGGAGCGCGGCGACCGGGATGAACACCACGGTGGCCAGGATCTGCCCGGCCTGGGTGCCGTTGAGCGTGAAGCTCGTGTAGTAGCCGCGGCGGTGTTCCGGGGCGTGTTCGAGGGTCATGGAGTTCGCGCTCGCCTGCTCGCCGGCCGCCGAGAGGCCCTGCAGCACGCGCATGAGGACCAGCAGCACCGGTGCGGCGGTGCCGACCTGCGCGTACGTCGGCAGGCAGCCGATCAGGAAGGTCGAGACGCCCATGAGGACCAGGGTGGTCACCATGATCCGGCGGCGGCCGAGCCGGTCGCCGAAGTGGCCGAGGAACAGGGCGCCGACCGGGCGGGCGGCATAGGCGACGCCGAAGGTCGCCATGGAGGTGAGCGTCGCGGTGGCCGGGTCGTCCGGGTTGAAGAAGACTTTGGGGAAGACCAGGGCCGCGGCGCTCCCGTAGATGAAGAAGTCGTAGTACTCCAGGGCGCTGCCGATCCAGGCGGCGACGGCGGCCTTCTTCGGCTTGCCCTGGGGGATGGCGGGTTGGGACACGGCTGCTCCTCTGGGGACGGGGGAGGAGGTGCGTCCAGTGAACTCACTGGATAGTTAATTACTGACCGGAGATGCTGGAGCCGGTCCTGCCCGCTGTCAAGGTGCGCCGCGCGACCAATCTCCGGGCGGCGACCGGCCATTGACCGCCGCGCCGTTCAGTGAGTTACTGCTCGGTACGTTACCGACGGGGAGGTCGTTGTGCTGGCATACGAACGCTTCGGAAGCGGCGAGCCGCTGGTCCTGCTGCACGGGATCGGACACCGAAGGCAGGCCTGGGAGCCGGTCGTCGCGCGGCTGGCCGAGGAGCGCGAGGTGATCGTCGTGGACCTCCCGGGCCACGGTGAGTCCGGCCGGCTGCGGACCGGCGGCAAGTCGACCGCGGAGGCGGTACGCACGCAGGTCGTCGAGTTCCTCGCCGAGCTGGGGCTGGACCGCCCGCACCTCGCGGGCAATTCCCTCGGCGGCGGGATCGCCCTGCAGATCGCCGCCGCGGGCGGGGCGCGCAGCGTCACCGCACTGTCCCCGGCCGGCTTCTGGTCCTCGCCCCTCGACTGGGCGTACACCGGCGGCCTGTTCTGCACGATGCTCACCGGCGCCACGCTGGTCGCGCCGATCGCTCCGCGGATGACGAAGTCGGCGTTCGGACGGTGGGTGCTGATCGGCTGGACCACCGACAAGCCGTCGCGGCTGAGCCCGGAGCGGTCCCTGGGCGACTTCCACGCCTTCCGCCGCGCGGCCGGCACCGTGCTCCGCTACGGATACTTCCGGCTCGACGCCCCGCTGGCCGGCGCGATACCGGAGGACGTGCCGGTCACCGTCGCCTGGGCGGCCCGCGACGTCGTGCTGCCGCGCTACCAGCGTCGGCGCGCCCGCCGGGTGCTGCCCGCCGCCGACCACCATCTCCTGGCGGGCTGTGGCCACGTGCCGATGTCCGATGACCCCGAGCGGGTCGCCGGCCTGATCCTCCAGGGCAGCGCCCCGGCCGCGTCACACCAGGCCACCGTACGCAGGACCGGTCACGCGTAGCTGAAGAGCGGGGGGAAGATCAGGGCCACCACCCAGCCCCACGCCGCGTACACCGGCAGGTAGCCGGTCTGCCAGCGTTCGAGCGCGGAGAAGGGCTGCCGGTGCCGGATGAACGACAGCAGCAGCCACGCCGACCACGCCAGGTTGGCGAGCAGGATGACGTTCTCGCCCAGGGCCGCCGTCTTGTTGGGCGTGGTGCCGTATTCCGAGATGCGGCCGGCGATCTCCACCAGGACCAGCACGTCGATGGCGAGTGCGCCGGTGACGAGGGCGAGTTGCAGCCGGTCGAAGGGGCCGGGTGGAGCGAGTGGTTCGCGGGCCGAGATGGAATACAGGAGCAGGCCCAGTACGACGACAAGCAGAAGGTCGAAGAGGATCAGCGCTTCGCGCTCCATGTCGATGCCGGAGCTGTTCCACCCGACGGTGATGAGGAAGGCCAGCAGGGTGGCGGCGAACAGCGGTGTGAACAGCCGCGCCAGCACCGGCGCGATGTTCTCGACCACGCTCTGCTTGGCCTCCACGAGCCAGCCGGCCACGACGACCGCAGCCGCGGCCCCGCAGGGCAGCAGCCACTGCTGGATGACGTCCTCCGGGACGATCCCGATGGCCTCGAAGGTCCCGAAGGTGAAGGCGGTCAGCACACCGCCGCCGGCGGCCATGAGCGCGAGATAGACGAACCATTCGCCGGTGAAGCGGATGAAGTCCATGTGCCGGCGCGGCGATCGCAGATCGTCGGCCACGTACGCCAGGCCGACCGCGAACCACAGGGCGATGGCCAGGTGGATGGCGGTCAGGACCACGGACTGCGAGTCCTCCGCGAGCGGGTACACATTGGCAGCCACGGCGCCGAGCGCGAACAGCGCCGCCAGCACGCCGATCAGCGCCGGCCCGACCTGCCGCCGCCAGGCCAGGAAGGCCGCCAGCCAGGGGAGGGCGAACAGGGCCAGGTTGCGCCCGTAAAACGCGCCGTCGTCCGCCAGGCCCACCCCGAACAGCGCGGGCACCTTGACGGACACCGCCGCCCCCGCCGCACAGCAGACCAGAGCGATCAGGTCGCGACGGGCGCGGGAGTCCGCCGGGCCGTCGGCCTCGCCGGTCAGCACCAGTTGCTTCCACAGCCGCTCGGAGTGTTCCCGGGCGAACTCCCGCGACAGCTCATCAAGGCCGCCCATGCGCTTGACCGCGACCAGGAAAGCCTCGTCCGCCCGCAGGCCGAGGGCGGTGAGCTCGGCCACGGAACCCCGGAGGTGGTCCTCCAGCTCCTCGGCATCGGACGTCCGCAGCTCCGGCCGACGCTGTACGTAATGACGCCACTCGGCGAACTGGGCCTCCAACCCGCCGCGATCGTCCAGCGCGGTCATGCCAGACCCTCCAGCGGCCGCGCCGCCCGCGGGCGCGGATCACCGGGGTCGCCGTGCCAGACCTTCTTGAGCGCGTCCACCACCGTGTCCCACTGGCGGCGCTGCTCGGCGAGCTCGGTCAGGCCGCCGTCGGTGATGCGGTAGTACTTGCGCCGCCGCTCACCGGCGACCGACTGCCAGCTCGACTCCACGTGCCCGAGGCGCTCAAGCCGGTGCAGCAGTGGGTAGAGCAGGCCCTCGGTCCAGTCCAGTTCGCCGTCGGACAGGTCGCTGATCCGTTTGAGGATGGCGTAGCCGTAGCTCTCGCCCTCCGCCAGGATGCCCAGCACGATCGGGGTCGCCGAAGCGGCCACGAGATCCTTGGTGACTCGCATGAGCCCTCCCATACATCCGCATGCCTAAGACCGTGATGCATAGTAGCTCTAGGTATTAGACCCGCACAAGAATCGTCGCGGCCGCTCGGCGACAAGCCGTGCCGCTCCGAACTACCGTGCCAGTGACGGCTGGTCCGCGGACCACAGCCAGGAGCCGTCGGGCTGGCGGCGGGCGACCTCGACGGTGATGTCGCCGTTGGTGAGCGTCGAGGCCGTCAGCGCCAGGTCGCCGGAGATCAGCGCCGGGTGCTGCCGGCCCGGCGAGAGCACCGGTGCGGCGGCGACGAACTGCTCGTACACCTTGCGGATTTCGGCATGCCCGGTCGCAAGATTGCCCGGCGGAAAGGCCAGCACGGCGTCCGGCTCGTACAGCGCCACCAGCCCGTCCACATCCCCCGCGTTGGCGCGCTCAATGAAGTATTTGCCCAGGTCATTCGGCTCGTTGGCCGCTGCGTGTGTCATGTGGGCAAGCCTCGCAAGGAATACATGACATCTTGTGTCACATATCTGGGATAGTTTTTTCGGATGCGTGCCGACCGCCTGGTCTCCCTGGTCCTGCTCCTGCGGCAGCACGGCCGGCTGTCCGCTACCGCGCTCGCCCGCGAGCTGGAGGTCTCCACCCGCACCGTCCTGCGCGACATCGAAGCGCTGTCCGCGGCAGGCATCCCGGTCTACGCCGAACGCGGCCGCAACGGCGGCTTCGCGCTGCTCCCCGGCTTCCAGACCGAACTCACCGGCCTCAACCACGACGAGGCCCTCGCCCTCCTGGTCGCCGGCTCGCGCCGCGGCGCGCAGGCCTTCGGCCTCGGCTCCGCCCTCGCCTCGGCCATGCTCAAGGTGGTCGACGCGCTGCCCGAAGGCCACCGGGCCACCGCGGCGGGCGCGGCCCAGCGGGTGCTCATAGACCCGGAGACCGACCTCCTCTCCCGTCGGCTGGTCAGCGAGGAGGAGGTGCCCGACGCCGTCGTGGCCGAGATCCGGCGCGCGGTGTTCGCCGGACACAAGCTGCGTATCCGGTACGCGGCCGTCGACCAGGCGCCGAAGTGGCGGACGGTGGACCCGATCGGCCTGGTCACCGCTGGCGACCGCGGCTACCTGCTGGCGACGCGGGCCGGCGCGGACCGCACGTACCGCCTCTCCCGCGTCCTCGCCGCCGAGGAACTCGCCGAGCCGGCCCAGCGCCCCGACCGCGTCGACCTGGACCGCGCCTGGCAGGAACGGAGCGCCCGCTTCCGGACCGGCGGCGACCAAGTCGCCGTGCTCGTACGGCTGGACCCGGCCCGCCGCGAAGACCTGGTGAACACCGCGCTCGCAGTCCTCACCGAGGAAGCCGACGCGGACGGCCGCCTGCGGATGGAGGTCGCCTTCCAGGACCGGCGGCACGCCGAGTGGGCCCTGTGGCAGCTCGCCACGTACGGGGAGGCCCTCAGCCCGCAGTGGCTGCGAACGGCCCTCCGCGACCGCGCCGCCGCGATCGCCGCCCGCTACGGAGGGCCCGCCTGAGGCGCGGCCCACATCACTTACATGCAGGCTTGCATGCTTGTTTGTTGCGGCCGTACGGTAACGCCATGCCCGTAACCAGCACTGGCAGTACGGAAATTGAGCCGGGCGCCCGCCGCACCCAGAAGGAGCGGCGGACGCGCACGCAGGCGCGGCTGCTCGATGCCACCATCGAGTGCCTCGCCGAGCTCGGCTGGTCGAAGACCTCCACCACCGAGGTCGCCCGCCGCGCCGGCGTCTCGCGAGGCGCGCAGCAGCACCACTACCCCACGAAGATGTCGCTGGTCGACGCGGCCGTGGAGCATCTGCTGGACCAGCAGCGGCAGGCGTACGAGGCGGCCTTCGCGGAGCTGCCGCCGGAGCGGCACAACGTCGAGGGGGCGCTCGACCTCCTCTGGGACGTATTCCGCTCACCCTCCGCCCGGGCGATGCTCGAGCTGGCCGTCGCCTCCCGTACGGACCCGGAGCTGCACGCGCTCTGCGTCGACCTCAACGACCGCGTCCTGGACCTCATCCTGGTCACCTTCGAGCAGCTCTTCCCGCAGACCAACCTGCCGGACGGCTCGGTGCCGACCACGCTGCGCACCGTGCACGCGATGTTCGTGGGCCTGTCGGTGCACAACGCGCTCGACGACGACGTCCACGGCCACCAGCGCGCCGTACTCGAACAGGTCAAGTCGCTCGCCAGACAGCTCATCCCCGACCCCGAAGCCGATCCGAGGGACACCCGACATGACGCAGGCACCCAAGGAACTCGCCCAGGAAATCCGCACTGACGTCAAGGACAAGCAGTCCTTCCTGGCGGTCATCGAACGCCTCAACAAGGCGTCCGTGGACAAGCACTGGGAGGCGTACGCGGACATCGCCTGGGACGACCCCGAGCTGCAGATCGACCGGAACGACCCGCGCTGGATCCTGCCGGAGGCCGACAAGCTGGGCCGCACGGAGTGGTATCGCGCGCAGCCGCCGGAGATCCAGGCGCAGATCGGGCTGTGGCGTGTCGCCACGGCGATGAAGATCGGCCTGCAGTTCGAGAACCTGCTCAAGCGCGGCCTGCTCAACTACGCCTACCGGCTGCCCAACGGCCGCCCGGAATTCCGGTACGTCTACCACGAGACGACCGAGGAATGTCATCACGGGATGATGTTCCAGGAGTTCGTGAACCGCACCGGCCTGCCGATCCGCGGCATGCCGCGCTCGCTGCGGCTGATCGCCGAGGTGACGCCGCTGATCCCGCTGATCAACACCGAGCTCTTCTTCGTCTTCGTACTCGGCGGCGAGGACCCCATCGACTACGTCCAGCGCAAGTCCCTCAAGGAGGGACACATCAAGCACCCGCTGGAAGAGACCATCATGCGCATCCACATCGCCGAGGAGGCCCGCCACATCTCCTTCGCCCGCCACTACCTCAGGCACCGCGTCCCGGGCATGCTGCCGATCCGCCGCCGGATCCTCGGGCTGATCACCCCGGTCATCCTCGGCGTGATGTCGCGGATCATGCTGTCGCCGCCCGGGACGATGATCCGGCGGTTCGAGATTCCGCCGGAGGTGGTGCGGGAGGTGTACGAGTCGGAGACGGCGCAGGAGGAGATCCGGGCGTCCGTGGGGAAGGTGCGGGAGTTGATGGGGGAGCTGGGTCTGATCACGCGGGTCAACAAGCGGGTGTGGAAGGCCTTCGGTATCTGGGCCGAGCCCCGTCGTCCGCGCCGGGGCTCAGAGGCCGCGAAGGCTGCCTGACCGCGCGGCACGCTATCGGGGCAGCGCGGTCCAGCCATGGCCCATCCGCCAGTGGCCCCCGGACCGCAGCTGGCCCAGGATCGCCCGCTGCAATGCGCTGTCGCGCGGCAGCCGGTCCAGGTCCGCCGTGCCGGGCGGCGCGTCGAAGACGAACTCCAGGATGTCGTCGTCGCACACCGGCCGGTCGCCGAAGAGGCGGAAGCGCCGCTGGAAGCGGACGATGTTCGCGTCGGCGGGCAGGTGACGGGCGAGTTGGTCGTCGAGCAGCCAGGAGTGGCAGGTCGCGTACGGATACGGGGTGCCGGGGAAGTGGCGGGCGTAGAAGGCCGGGGCGGCGGCGAAGGAGGCGTCGCAGCGGGCCGGTGTCATCGGGCCGTCGCCCGGGATGTGGACGTCCAGTACCGGCTCGCCGTCCTCGGGGCCGTCGCCGTCAGGCTTGCCGCCGCAGGCGGCGGCGTCGAGCGTGGTGCGCTCGAACTGCAGCCTGCCGAGGCGGTGCAGGGTGCCGCGGAAGTGCCGGACCAGCCAGGACTGGCGGTCGAGGCCGCCGGTGCCGTGGGCCCGGCGATACGTGATCAGCTTCGCGCCGAGGTCGGCGAAGGTCGCGCGGATGACGTCCGGTGGCACGTCGTGGCGGCGCTGGCGTTCCAGGGCTTGCGGCAGCGCGAGTGCGTAGAGGTGCACGTAGAAGTAGCGGCCTGCGGCGCCGAGGCGCTCGGGGGCGTTCGGCCAGTCGACCCGGGCATCGGCGAACAGCGTGCGATGACAGTGCAGCAGCGCCTGCCACAGCTCGGGGGTCCTGGCCGGACTGGGCAGGGACGCGAGCACGGCCGCCCGGTCCTCCTCCGGTACGGCGAGCAGCCGCATCCGGTCCCAGGTCTCGGCGGCGGTTGGCAGGTGCGGGTCGGGGATTCCGGGCGCCGCCGACTGGCCGGCGAGGGTGCTCAGCCAGCGTTCCAGGGCGGGTCCTGCCGTCATCGCTGCGCAGCCTTCAGCAGGTCGTGCCGTACGCGATCGATGCGCGCGACGCTGTCGTCGAGGCCGCCCGGGCGGGAGCGCAGCAGCCAGCAGGCGCGCTGCTCGGCGAGGAGCGGGTCGAGCTCCAGGAGCAGCCGCCGGGCCGTCGCAGGGCCGATCGCATCCGCCCCGCCGTCCGCCTCCCCGCGCGCCCGCAGCAGCTCCACCGCGAACTCGGACAGCGCGATGCCATGGGCGAGTTCACGTCGTACGACATCGCCGTCGGCCGCAGCGGGATCGGCACTGGCCAGCTCGCGGCGGCACTGCGCCAGCGTGCCCGAGACACCGTCGAGCGCCGCCGCCGTCGGGTACTCCGGCAGTGGCGGCCCCACGTCCGGGAACAGCACCCGCGCGATCGGGGAGCCGTTGAGCAGCGGCACACCGAAGGACCTGGCCACCCGCCCCAGGCGGTCGAGCACCGCGCCCGTGCGGCCGGTGCCGTCCAGCAGCACGTGCTCGTTCAGCACCCCCGCGATGTCGAGATCGCGGTTCGCCTCCAGGCACCAGCTCACCGCGCCGCCGTAGAGCGCCGGACCGAAGCTGACCGACGGTGGGTCCCACATCCCGTGGTCGCCCCAGCACGTGAGCAGATAGCCCCCGGCGGCGTTCTCCAGGCCGACCGAGGCGGCGTCGGTCATGTTCTCGACCGCGTTGTCGAGGCGGCCCAGGAGCGAGTTCCAGTTCCCGGTGCCCGGCGCCACCCAGAACGGCACCCCCGCCTCCCGCAGCAGCTTCGCCCGCCCGCGGAAGCCGTCCCGCAGCCGCTCGACATCCGCGCCCAGCCGCCGCCAGGAGCGGAGCTCGCCGCCGTCCGCGGCGATCACCTCCGCGACGCTGCGCGGCGCGTCGTACTGCCAGACGACCGGCACCGCACCCGGCGGCACCCGGTCCATCAGCTCCGGGTGATCACCGAAGACATCGGCCCAGAACTCCACCGCGTAGCCGGCCTCCAGCCACGGCCGCATCACCGACGTCACGTAGGAGAGATAGACGTCGCCCAGGCCCTCGCGCACCACCCGCTCGCGCGAGCGTCCGGTGCCGAGCTCGAAGGGCTCGTCGGCGCCTATGTTGATGCGCTTCGTACGGACATGGCGCGCCATCTCCGCGAGCAGCCCGCCCGCGAAGGCGGCGTTCTCCGCGGTCGGCGCCAGTGTGCTCGGCGGGTAATGCCGCCCACCGCGCTCGAAGCCCCCGGGGTTCTCCGCGCGGTGGGCGTACGGCTCGTGCGCGAGGAACCGCTCCATATGGCCGAAGGTGTTCTGGTTCGCCACAAGCTCGATGCCCAGGGCCGCGCAGCGGGCGTCCAGCCACCGCAGGTCGTCGGCCGTGAGCGGGGAGGCGTCCTGCCAGACCTGTGCGTGGTCGCCGTAGGCGAAGGTGTGCTCGCAGTACAGCTCCAGCTGGTTGAAGCGGGCCAGTGCGAGGATGCCCAGCCAGCCCTCCAGGGTGCGGCGGGTCGGCACCCGGTCGCGGCTGATGTCGAGGTGGAAACCGCGGACCGGGAAGTCGGGGTGGTCGGCGATGTCGTACGCCACGGCGGGGAAGTCGGGGGCGGCACGCAGCTGGTCGAGGGTCTGCAGTGCGTAGCGCAGGCCTGCCGGGTCGCGGTGGGTGACGGTGATGCCGCCGGGGCCGGTGCGCAGCCGGTAGCCCTGGGCGGGCAGCGTCGGGTCCGCGGTTACGGTGACGGGCGCGTCGGCAGGGGCGCCGCCGGTGCCGGTGGTGAGTGAGCGGGGTCGCGGGAAGGGCGTTACGGGCACGGGCTGCTCCGAGGTCGGGACGGCCGGGGGAGGGGCGGGCGTCCGTGCCGGGAGGGCAGGGTGGTGGGTCCTCCCGGCACGGGGATACGGGCAGCGGGCTCAGGAACAGCCGCTGAGCTCGCAGATGTCCGCCGGATCGGTCGAGACCTTGACGTCGTCGTACCAGATATAGCTGTCGTTCCGCGGCGCGAACTCCGTCGTGGCGCCGCCCGCGAAGCTGTCGAAGTACGCCTTGTCCACCTGGTCGTCATTGGTGACGAAGCGCAGCCCGGTGACCTCGGCGGCGGACTCGCCGTTGTAGAAGACCTCGATCTCGCCGTCGCGGTTGGCCTGCCCGTCGGTGACGGAGTTGACCTTGACCCGCTGCACGACATTCACCCACTCGCCCTTGGGCCACTTGATGACCGAGCCGTTCTTCTCCAGCGAGACGTAATCGCCGTACGTGTCCTTCTTGTCCATGTGGTAGTAGTACAGCGCCGCCTCACCCCCGGCCCGCCGCCAGATGAAGCGGGAGCTGAAGCCGTTGGTGCCGTCGCAGGTCTGGCCGCCGGAGCAGGACTTGCCGCCCGCGAGGCCGATGCCGACCTTTCCGGCGTACTGCGAGGTGCCCCAGCTGAAGTCCTCGTCGAATCTGATCCACATGGACACGTAGTACTCGCGCGCCTTGTCCAGCTGGAACGGCGCCTGCGCGCCGGAGTCCTCCGGGCCGATCTTGCCCTCCGGGTAGAGCACCCGCAGCGACTTGTCGCCGCTGTGCGCCGGGGAGCCGTCGTCGACCAGGGTGCGCTCGTCCATGCCGAGCTCCCAGGGCGCGCTCCAGCCGTCCTCTTTCCAGGCGTTGAGCGAGTACGGGCCGCCGGCGGCCGGGCGCTCGAAGGTGTTCTCTTGATACGCGGCCGCCCGCGTGTCCTCGGCGGGGGAGCCGGACGCGAACTGCGGGTAGAGCACCGCGGGCGCCAGCAGCGTGGCGGCCGCGGCCGTGCTGATCATGAGCTTCTTCGACTTCATGGGTCCTCTCCCGGTGCCGAATTCATTCCAAGAAAGGGAATGAATTCCTCGAATTCTGCGGGCTTGGGTTACGAAAGCACCGCCAAGGGCTTGACGCAAGAGATTGATTACTGCAATCTCCTCGGCATGAAATCGCAAGAAGAGAAGGAATCATTCCTTCCCGGACCCAAGTACCGAAGGGTCGCGGAACGGCTCCGCCGGGAGATATCCGACGGCAATTGGGCCCCCGGCGCACAGCTCCCCGTCGAGCGCGAGCTGGCCGACTCGCTCGCGGTCAGCATCAATACCCTGCGCCGCGCCGTCAGCCAGCTCGTGGACGAGGGCGTGGTGCAACGGCGGCAGGGCGCGGGCACGTTCGTGCGCCCGCAGGACGCGCCGCCGCCGACGCCACCGGAGCCGTCACCCGCCGTCTCCCGCCGCCTGATCGGCGTCCTGGTCCCGTCGACGACCTACTACTATCCGCGCGTCGTCGACGGCATCCAGCGAGTCCTCAGGGACGCCGGCGCCGGCGTCGTGCTGGCGTCCTCGAAGTACGACCTCGGCATCGAGAGCAGCGAGCTGCGGGCGATGCGCGAGACCGGCGTGCAGGGGCTGCTGCTGGTGCCGAATCTGCATCTGATGGACGATCCGCAGGGGTACGTGGACGGGCTGCGCGAACTGCCCGTGCCGTACGTGCTCGTGGAGCGCCGGCCGCCGCACCCCGCCCCCGACGATCCAACGACGTACGTGGAGACCGACCACGCCGGTGGGGTGTACCGCGCGCTGCAGCATCTGCGTGCGCTCGGCCACCGGCGGATCGGCCTCGTCGGGCGGCGGCTCACCGGCACCAGCGAGCTGGTCGCGCGCGGCTTCGACGCCGCGGCCAGGCTGCTGGACGTCGAGCTGGTCGAAGGTGCAGTGGTCCGCCGCGAGTTGTGGACGCCCGCGGACACCGCCGCCTACGCGCGGCACTGCGCGCAGGCGGGCATCACCGCCGTCTTCTGCCACGGCGACCGGGACGCGGCCGCGCTCATCGTGCACGCCCGCCAGGGCGGCCTCGCCGTGCCCGGCGACCTGGCCGTGGTCGCGTACGACGACGAGGTGGCGGAGGTGGGGGACGTGCCGCTCACCGCGGTTTCCCCGCCGAAGTCCGAGGTCGGCGCCCTCGCGGCGGAACTGCTGCTGCGCCGCCTGGAGGCGGGCGAGGAAGCGCCCACGCACCGCGTGCAGCTGCAGCCGCGGCTGGTGATCCGCGCTTCCTGCGGCGCCGTGCAGCCGGGTGCAGGGGCCGTGCAACAGGCGGGCGCTCACCGGTCGGTGGTGCGGGCGTGACACCCCGAACCCACACCGGCCGCTTCCGCATCGGCGTGCTCGGCGCGGGTGCCGTCGGCACCGACCACGTCCGGGCGGCCGCCGGCGCCGCCGCGTACGAGATCGCCGCCATCTGCGACGTGCACCGTGCCGCGGCCGACGCCCTCGCCGCCCCGACCGGCACGCCCGTCTACACCGACCACCGCGCGATGTTCGCCGCCGCCGGGCTCGACGCCGTCATCGTCACCGCGCCGCATGCGCTGCATGCGCCGCTGGTCGTCGAGGCCGCGGCGGCGGGGCTGCACGTCCTCGTGGAGAAGCCGATGGCGACCACCGCCGACGACTGCACCCGCATGATCGAGGCCTGCCGGGAGGCGGGCACGCTGCTGGCGGTGGCGCATGTCATCCACTTTGACCCGGTGGTGAGGGAGGTGCGCCGGCTGATCGCCTCGGGGGAGTTCGGCGACCCGCTCCTCATCACCCACCGGCGCTCGTCGCATTACGAACCCGGCTCCCGTCCCGGCTGGTTCTTCGACCGCGCGGTCGCGGGCGGCGGGATCGTGCTCAACGTCGGCACCCACGGCCTGGACCGCATCCAGCTTTTCGGCGGGGCCGCCGTGCACAGCGTCAGCGCGGTGGTGCGCGGCCGCCCCGGCATGGAGGTGGAGACCGACGCGCTCGCGCTGCTGGAGCTCGACAACGGCGTCCATGCGAGCCTCACGCTGACCAGCCGCGGAGCGCCGTACTACGACGAGACGGAGGTGGTACTGGAGCATGCGACGCTGCGGGCCTCCCGGGCGGACGGGCTGTCGCTGCTGCGCGACGGCGCGGCCACGCCGCTGCTCGCCGCGGATCCGGCGCATGGGCGGGCGGCCTTCCGGGCGCAGTTGGACGGCTTCGTCGCGGCGGCCCGCGGGGGAGAGGGGGAGTACGCCGATGGGGCCTACGGGCGCTCAGTGGTGGCCGCCGCCCTCAGCGTGTACGCGTCGGCGGAGGCCGGCCACACCGTCGAGGTGCAGGGACCGGTGGTGGTCCCGTGAACCGGCGGGCGTTCAGCACGCTGGGATGCCCTGAGCTGGATCTCGCCGGTGTCGTCCGGCTCGCGTCGGCCGACGGGCGCTGCGCGGGCGTCGAACTGCGCTGCGCCGACGGCCAGATGATCGCGCCGGACAAGAGTGCGGCGGAGGCGGACGCGATCGCCGCCCGGCTCGGCGCGGCGGACCTGGCGGTGGTCTGCCTCGCGTCGTACGTCCAGGTGGCCTCCCCGGCCTCCGGCGTGGTCGCAGAGCTGGAGCGTCACCTGCGGCTTGCGGCCAGGCTGGGCGCCTCGTACGTGCGGGTCTTCGGAGGCATCGGCAGTCCCGAGCGGGCCGTACGCAATCTCGCCGCCTCCGTGCCCGCCGCCGAGGCCGCCGGGGTCGGCATCGTGCTCGAGACCCACGACGAGTTTCTGACCGGTGCCGCCGTGGCCGACGTGCTCGCCGCCGTCGGCTCCCCGGCCGTCGGCGCGGTGTGGGACGCGGTGAACCCCTGGCGGGCGGGCGAGCCGGTCGCCGAGACCGCCGCCGCGCTTGGGCCCTGGCTGCGGCACGTGCAGTTCAAGGACGTCGCGTCGGCGGCCGACCTGCGGCCGGTGCTGCCCGGCGCGGGCGTGCTGCCGCTGCAGGACATCCGCGCCGCGCTGGACCGGATCGGCTACGCGGGCTGGATCAGCCTCGAATGGGAGCGGGCCTGGTATCCGGAAGCCGCCCCGCTGGCCGAGGCGCTCGGGCGCTTCCACCGGGTGCTCGACGCTTAGCCGAAAAGCCGCCTCCAGCCCACGCATTCATTTGGCATGCATTTGACAATCACGAGGAGACCTCATGATCAGCAGGCGCGGCCTCCTGGCCGCAGGCGCCTGGACCACCCTGGCAGGCGTGACCGCCGCCACGGCGGGGTGCAGCGCGGCCAGCGCCGCGAACAGCGACCCCGACGGGCCGCTCACCTTCTGGTCCGCGCTGCGCGGCACGGACACGCTGGTGGCGGCCTGGAACGCCAAGCACCCGGACGACCCGGTGCAGTTCGACATGATGACCTCAGGCCTCGCCGGCGGAAATGCCAAGCTCTCCAACGCCGCCCGGGCCGGCAACGCCCCCGACATCGTCTCCCTCGTCGACGCCGACCTGCCGGGCTTCGCCATCGACGGCGTCTGCGCCGACGTCACCGACCTCATCACCCCGCGGCTGCGCAGCCGCCTGGGCCCGCAGGCGTGGACGAGCGCCGAGCTCGACGGCCGCCGCTACGGCGTCCCGTTCGACCTCGGCCCCATGCTCTTCGCCTACCGCGCGGACCTCCTGCGCAGGCACCGGGTCGACGTGCCCACCACCTGGGATGAATTCCGCGACGCCGCCCGCAAGCTGAAGCGCTCCGCGGGAATCGACCTCGCCACCTTCCACCCGAACGCCTACAACGTCCTCGCCGGGCACGCGATGCAGGCGGGCGGCCAGTGGTTCGGCATCGAGGGTGACCACTGGGAGGTGAACTTCCTCGACGCACCCACCCGCCGGGTGGCGGCGTACTGGCAGGGGCTGATCGACGACGACCTGCTGATGGTCGCCCCCGGCAGCAGCCAGGAGTGGCTGTCCGCGCTCGCCGGCGGCCGGGTGGCAGGACACATCGTCGGTCCCTGGGGCCTGGCCGCCCTGGTCGCCTCGGTGCCCGGCGGCGCGGGCAAGTGGCGCGTCGCCCCGCTGCCGCAGTGGAATCCGCGGCGGCCGGTCCTGGGCACCGACGGGGTCTCCCTCCACGCCATCACCGCCGACAGCAACAAGAAGGAGCGCGCCATGCGCTTCCTGGACTGGCTGACCACCACCCCCGAGGCGATCACCGCCCGGCTCTCCAGCGGCCGCTCCAGCATCCTGCCCGCGGCCGGGTCCCTGGTGAAACCGGCCGCCCGGCAGTTCAAGACGGACTACTACGGCGGCCAGGACATCTACCAACTCGTCGCCGAACAGGCGGAATACCTCCGTACCGGCTGGATCTGGGGCCCGCGCATGCAGGCCACCGCCACCTCCCTGCACCACGCCCTCGCGCGGCTGTCGTACGGCACCACCATCACCGAGGCGCTCGCGACCGCCGAGGCCGAAACGCTGCCGGACATGCGCAGCCTGGGACTGTCTGTGAGGCAAGCATGAGCGCTACGACTTCCACGACCACCGGAGCTGCCGGGCACCGCCCCCACCGTCTCGCCATCGGGGTCCTCCTCGGCCCCTTCGCCGCGCTGCTGCTGTGCGTCTTCGTCGTGCCGACGCTGTACGCGATGTACCTGAGTTTCTTCTCCACCACCCACCGCGGCCTCGGCTTCGGCAACGCCGAGACGGCCTTCGCCGGGATCCGTAACTACGCGGCCGTCCTCGACGACCCCAGCTTCGTCCGTGGCGTGGGGATCACGCTGCTGTACGCGGTGGTGTTCATCCCCGTGGTCGTCGTCGGCGCCCTCGTGCTCGCCCTGCTCTTCGACTCTGGCGTCGTATGGGCCCGGCGGCTGTGTCAGACCGTGCTGTTCGTGCCGCACGCCGTGCCCGGGATCATCGCCACCGTCATCTGGCTCTACCTCTACACGCCCGGCATCTCGCCCGTGCTGAAGGCCCTGGGCGGCGCCGACCTCGAGGTGAACTTCCTTACCCTGCACATGATCGTGCCGTCGCTCGTGAACATCGCCCTGTGGAGCGGCCTCGGCTACACCGCCGTTATCTTCTTCGCAGCGCTGCGCGCCATTCCGCAGGAGCTCATCGAGGCGGCCGCGATCGACGGCGCCGGGCCCGTACGCACCGCGCTCACGATCAAGCTGCCGCTGATCCGCGGCACCCTCGCCACCGTGGCCATCTTCACCACCATCGGCGCTCTGCAGCTGTTCACCGAGCCGATGCTGCTCGGCAAGGCCACCCCGCTCATCGGCCCCCGCTTCACCCCGAACATGTACATCTTCGACGCGGCCTTCACCCGCAACAACTACGGCCTGGCCGCCGCCGCCTCCGTCCTGCTGCTGCTGATCTGCTGCGCCCTGTCCTACGCGGTGACCCGCGGCACGTCGTACGCCCCCAGAAGCCCGAGGAAGGTGCAGCCGTGAGCGCCACCGTCGAAACCTGCCCCCGCGCCACCACCCCCGCCCCGGCCGCCCCGCCCCACCGCCGGCGCCGCGGCCTCTGGACCGGGCGCGGCGCCGCCAACCTCGTCGTCGGCGTCAGCGTCCTCTACGCGCTGCTGCCGCTGCTCTGGCTGCTGCTCGCCTCGACCGTGAACTCCGAGGCGCTCTTCGCCTCCAAGTTCTTCGACCTTTCGCACTTCGCGCTCATCGACAACATCCGCGCACTGCTCGACGAAGGCGGCGGCGTCTATCTCCGCTGGTACGGCAACAGCCTCCTGTACGCGGTCGGCGGCGCCGCCGTCGGCGCGCTGCTGAGCACCGCGGCGGGCTATGTCTTCGACAAGTACGAATTCACCGGCAAACAGCAGCTGTTCGCCCTCGTCCTGGTCTCGGTGATGGTGCCGGCCACGGTGCTCGCGCTGCCGATGTATCTGCTCGCCTCCGGGCTCGGGCTGGCCAACACGCTCTGGTCGGTGCTGATCCCGGTCCTCTTCAACCCCTTCGGGGTCTATCTGGCGCGCATGTTCTCGACCGCGTACGTCCCGGACGAGGTCCTGGAAGCCGCCCGGGTGGACGGCGCGAGCGAGCTGCGGAGCTTCTTCTCCGTGGGCCTGCGGATGCTGGCGCCGGGATACGTGACGATCTTCCTCTTCCAGCTGACCACGATCTGGAACAACTTCTTCCTCCCGCTGGTCATGCTCTCCGACGAAGACCTCTACCCCCTCAGCCTCGGCCTCTACAGCTGGAACGCCACCGCCTCCATCAACCCCGACTACTACCCGCTGATGGTCATCGGCTCCCTCCTGGCCCTGCTCCCGCTCGTCATCGCCTTCCTGCTGCTGCAGCGTTACTGGCGCTCGGGCTTGACGGCGGGCAGCGTCAAGTGACATACGGTGTTCATATCAACGTTGCAGACAACGTTGTAGGTTGACAGTCCGTCAGCACCCGAGGACCTGGAGGACCCACCCATGGCAGCAGCGAAGCCCGACCGGCGCACCGTGCTCCGCGGGCTGGCCGCGGCCGGACTCGGCGGGGCGGTCGGCTCCAGTGCCGGAGCCGGCGCCGCCGCGGCCGCCGCGAAGCGCAACATCATCGTGGTCCTCATCGACGACCTCGCCCGGCGCGAACTGGGCTGCTACGGCAACACCTTCAACGAGACCCCGCACATGGACCGGCTCGCCGCCGACGGCATCACTTTCGAGCACGGCTATGCCGCCGCGCCCGTCTGCTCGCCGACCCGCGCCAGCATCATGACCGGCCAGTACCCGGCCCGCGTAGGCATCACCGAGTTCCTCGACGCCACCGGCGACGACTACCTGCCGACCAGCCACCACACCCTGCCGGAGACGCTGCGCGACGCCGGCTACCGCACCGGTCTGATCGGCAAGTGGCACCAGACCGAGACCTACACCGGGCCCGTACGCGACCGGCCCGGCAATCCCTGGTCGCACGGCTTCACCGATGTCATCGCCTCAGAGCAGAAATACATCGCGGGCGGCGACTACTTCCACCCGTACTTCATGCTCCCCGACCTGCCCGCCCGCCAGGAGAACGAGTATCTGACCAGCCGCCTCAATCTGGAGGCGACGGACTTCATCACCCGCGCCCACGGCGACGACAAGCCGTTCTTCCTCTATCTGTCGCACTACGCCACCCACACCAAACTGGCCGCCCCGCAGCCGCTGATCGACAAGTACGCGGCCAAGCCGGGCGCGGGCGAACCGGGCCGTAACCCCGTCCTCGCCGCGATGCTGGAGGTCATCGACGACGGCGTCGGCGCCATCCGCGACACGCTGCAGGACCTGGGCATCGCCGAGGACACGGTGATCCTGCTGCTCTCGGACAACGGCGGCGACACCGGCGTGGCGGTCAGCGACCCGCTGCGCGGCGGCAAGGCGACGCTGTACGAGGGCGGCGTCCGGGTGCCGATGATCGCGTACCACCCGGCGGGGGACGCGGGACGGGTGGTCGACACCCCGTTCAGCACGGTCGACTTCATGCCCACCCTGCTCGACACCGCGGGCGTCGCCCGCCCGCGCGGCCAGCACCTCGACGGCGTCAGCTTCGCCGGGCTGCTCGCCGGTGGTACGGCGCCGCGGCGCGGCGACCTGTTCTGGGTGTATCCGCACTGGCACAACCCCGGCGCCCCGACCGTCTCGATGCGGCGCGGCCGCCACAAGCTGCTGCGGTATCTGCACGACGGGAAGACCGAGTTGTACGACCTCACCGCCGACCCCGGCGAGACCGACGACCTCGCTGCCCGGCTGCCCGGCAGAACGCGCGAGCTGCGGGCGGCCCTGGACGCGCACCTGCGCGACGTCGACCTGCTGCCCCCGGCGCCCACCCGCGAGAACTTCCCGCGCCAGGTGCTGGCCGCGGACTTCGAGGACGGCCTGGCCGGCTTCACGGTGCTGGCGCCCGAGCCGGAGGCCCGCCCCGGCACGGTGCGCGCCGAGGGCGGCGCGCTCACGGTGGCGGCCGCCGGCGCACCCGCCTTCGCCCTGCTCCGCTCGCCCCGCCCCGCCGCCGAGTCACCGGCCGCGATCGTCGTCAGCCCCCGCTCGTACGCGGGCACCGACGCGCCGGCCCAGGACACCCTCTTCGCCGGCCTGATCAAGGACGCGGAGAACTACCTCCTCGTCTGGTACAACCACCGCCGCAAGCGCACCGGCTGGGACGTCAGGGTGGCCGGCCAACCGGCGGGCAAGCGCATCGAGCAGCTCGACGGAAAGATCGACTATCCGACGCCGGACGCCCGGCTGGCCTGCGCGGTGCTCCGCGACGAGCTCACCGCGTACGCGGTCGCGCCCGACGGCTCCTGGCAGTACCTGTTCACCGCGGACGTCGGCCAGTACGCGCGGCTCGACGACCCGGAGGTGCTGGGGCAGTACCACTACGGATTCGGCGTCCGCCTCGACGGCGGCACCGCGGCGGTGGAGCGCTTCGCGGTCCATCGCAGGTGACCGCCGCTACTCGGGATCGGCCCCTTCCGCGCCGAAGCGCGACTCCCACTCGGCGGCCAGCTCCAGCCGGGCCTGGTCGATGGCATCGAAGAGCTCAAGCAGCGATTCCTCGGCGGAACGCGAGTCGTCCCGCCGGGGAGCGGGGATGAAGGGCGCTGCGGCAAAGTGGGGTGAGTGGTTGCTTCGCACACCCCGGTCAACGTCAACATCGCGGCGCGGATACGCGGCATACGGGTGAAGCCCGCCCGGGGGTTTACGCGACCGAGCGGGCCCGCCTAATCTGCCGGAGTCGCTGCTCTATCCGTACGGGACAACCGAAGGCCACCCGCCCGAAACCCACGACTGGGATTCGGGAGTCACCGTGGACCTTCGACTGCTGCTGCTGACGCTCACCACCTTCGCCGCGGGCCTCGCCGAGGCGATCCTCACCGGCATCCTGCCGTCGCTCGCCGCCGACCTCGATGTCTCGGTCAGCGTGGCGGGCCAGCTCACCACCCTCTTCTCGCTGAGCTTCGCCCTCGCCGTGCCGGTGCTCGGCTGGCTGACCCGCGGCGCCGACTGCCGACGGCTGCTGGTGCTCAGCCTGGTGGTGTTCGCCGCGTTCAGCGCCGGTGCCGCGCTGAGCCCCGGCTATACGACGCTGCTGCTGATGCGCATCGGCATGGCCGCCTGCTGCGGGCTGCTGGTGATGCAGGCGAGCCTGCTGGCGGTGGAGCTGGCGCCGCGGGCGCAGCGCGGGCGGGCCATCGGGCTGATCTTCGTGGGGGTCAGTGGTGCGCTCGTCTTCGGGGTGCCGGCCGGGGTGCTGATCAACGACTGGTTCGGCTGGCGGTGGATCTTCGCCGCGATGGCGCTGTACGCGCTGCCGCTGGCAGCCGTGCTGCGCGCCGCCCTGCCCGACCGCACCCTGAGCACTCCGGCCGACGGCGCCGCGTACCGGCGGCAGCTGCGCAACCCGGCGCTGAACCTGGCCCAGCTGGTGTCGATCCTGCTGCTCGGCGGGCACTTCACGCTGTTCGCGTACATCACCCCCTGGTTCGAGGAGGTCGCCGGGATCACCGAGAGCGGGCGGATCGCTCTGACGCTGCTGCTGACCGGCTCGGCGGCGATCTGCGGCGGCTATCTCGGCGGCTGGCTGAGCGATCGCATCGGGCATCGGCGGGCGCTGGTCGTGGTGCCCGCGCTGTTCGCAGCGGCGATGCTGGCGATCCCGCTGAGCCTCGGGCACCCCTGGCTGCTGCTGGCCGTACTGATGGTCTGGTCGACGATCAGCTGGATGATCTCCCCGGCCGTGCAGAGCTATCTGCTGGGCAGCGACCCCGAGAGCGGCAGCGCGGGGGTCGCCCTGAACACCTCGGCGATGCACCTGGGCGTGGTCCTCGGCGCGGCACTCGGCGGCGTGGTCATCAGCGTGGCCGGGATCGACTGGACGCCGTGGGTCGGCGTCACGCTCGTATCGCTGTCGGTGCTGTGCGCCGCGCTGTCCTGCAGGCTGCAGCGCGCACCAGCTAGCGCCCCGCCGGCAGCGCACTCGCAAAGCGCGCCCGGTACGCCGACGGCGTGACCCCGAGCCGCCGCAGGAACGCCCGCCGCAGCGACTCGTCGCTGCCGAGCCCCGACCGCCGCGCCGCCGCCGACACCGACTCGCCCGCCTCCAGCAGCGCCTGCGCGGCCTCGCACCGCACGGCCTCCACATACGCCGCCGGCGTCTCGCCCACCTGATCGGCGAAGAGCCGCCCCAGGTGCCGGGTGCTCACCCCGGCGCGGGCCGCGAGCACCGGGCCCGAGTGATCGGCGGCCGGGTCGGCATGGATGGCGTCGAGCACCGCACGCAGCACATCGTGCCGCGGCCGCGGCGTGCGGGCCGGCACCGAGAACTGCGACTGCCCGCCCGGCCGCTGCAGGAACACCACCAGATCGCGCGCCACCTCCCGCGCCACCTCGGACCCGGCATCCTCCTCCACCAGCGCCAGGCACAGGTCGATCCCGGCGCTCACCCCGGCGGAGGTCAGCACCCGCCCGTCCCGTACGAAGATCGCGTCCGGCTCCACCGCGATACGGGGATGGGCGCGCGCCAGCAGCCCCGTGTGCCGCCAGTGGGTGGTGGCGCGGCGCCCGTCGAGCATCCCGGCACCGGCGAGCACGAAGGCACCCGTGCACACGGAGGCCACCCGCCGCGCCCGCCCCGCCAGCTCGGTGATGGCGGCGAGCAGCGACTCGGGCACGGGCGCGGTCGGCAGCGCGGGCGCGCCCGGGACGACGACGGTGTCGACGCGGTCCAGATCGGCGGCCGCCGCCTCAGGCAGCAGCCGGGTGCCGGTGGCGGCGGTCACCGGGCCGCCGTCGGGGGAGCAGAGGGTGACGTCGTAGCGGGCGCCGAGGGAGTTGGCGGTGGCGAAGACCTCGAGCGGGGCGGTGACGTCGAGGAGCCGGACGCCGTCGAAGGCGAGGACGGCGACGGAGTGTGATGCGCGGCGGGCCATGGCAGGAAGCGTAGCCGGACGGCGTGTCCGAATGTGTGGGATAGCTGTCCGTACGGACATCGCGCCCGACCTCGCCCCGGACCAGGATCAGTGCCGTAACGACGACAACGACCTGGAGGGACCACCGATGACGACCGCCACCCCGGCCGCCCGTATCGCCGGCGTCGACATCCCCGGCAGCCGGCTCGCCCGCGAGGCGACCGAACTCGTCCGCGAGGCGGCGAGCTCGCTGATCTTCGACCACTCGCGCCGCGTCTACCTCTGGGGCGCCCTTGCCGGCGCCCGCCGCGGCCTGTCGTACGACCCGGAGCTGCTCTATGTCGGCGCGCTCTTCCACGACCTCGGCCTGACGGAGGCGTACCGCACCGACCACCAGCGCTTCGAGCTCGACGGCGCCGACGAGGCGCGCCGCTTCCTCGCGGCGCACGGCATTGGCGAGGACGCCGTCCGCCGCGTCTGGACGGCGATCGCGCTGCACACCACGCCGGGGATCCCGGAGCGGATGGAGCCGGAGGTGGCGCTGGTGACGGCAGGAGTGGAGTTCGACGTGCTCGGGATCGGCCTCGACCAGGTGCCGGACACGGCCCGCGCGGAGGTCGTGGCGGCGCACCCGCGCCCGGACTTCAAGCGCCGCATCCTGCGCGCCTTCCACGAGGGGATCGCCCACCGGCCCGAGACCACCTTCGGGAACGTCAAGGCCGACGTGCTGGCCCGCTACGAGCCGGGCTTCGTCCGTACCGACTTCGTCGACGTCATCGAGAACTCGGGGTGGTCCGAGTGAGCACCGCCGAGGAGCCCCGCCCCCCCGCTGCCGCCCTTCACGGGGGCGGCCGCCCGCGCCAAGGTCCAGGCCGCGGAGGACGCGTGGAACACCCGCGACCCGCACCGGGTGGCGCTCGCCTACACCCCGGACTCGGAGTGGCGCAATCGCGGCACCTTCCTCCGCGGGCGGGCCGAGATCGAGGACTTCCTGCGCGCGAAGTGGGCGCGGGAGCGGGACTACGCGCTGCGCAAGGAGCTGTGGACGTACGGCGAGGACCGGATCGCGGTCCGCTTCCAGTACGAGTGCCGCGATGCGGCGGGGCAGTGGTGGCGGTCGTACGGGAACGAACTGTGGGAGTTCGCCGCGGATGGCCTCATGCGGCGGCGCGAGGCGAGCATCAACGATGTCCGCATAGAGGAGGCGGAGCGGCGGATCTTCGGGCCCCGGGAGCGCTGACGTCCGGTTTCCTCGCCTTCCCCTGAAGTTTTCCAGCTGGTCAGAACGCCCACATCCAGGGCAGACTGTCGCGACGGGACTTACGGGGGTGGTGGAGACATGGGCTCGCACGGCGGGGCCGGCAGCGCCATAGCGGTGGCCACGGCAGTACGGCACGGCAAATGACGCAGCCGATGATGCGAGCCGTGGAGCGGCAGCGACTGCCCTTGCTGTGGGGCGGGGCGGGAGCGGTGGTCGCCGCCTTCCTGCTGACCCTGGAGTTCGTCGCGCGGCACTACGGCCATCGGGGGCCGGTCACGAGCCTGGGGCGGGAGCTGGTCTTCGCGCCTCAGTCGGGGGCGGTGCTGTACGGCGGCCTGGCGCTGATGATGGTGGTGCTCACCAGGCGGCAGCGGCTGCTCGCGGCCGGCTTCGCCATCGGCATCGACGTCGTCTTCCTCGTGGTGCGCCTCGCGGTCGACGCCAGGCCGAACTTCGGCAACGGCGCCCTGTGGGTGCTCATCACCTGTGCGGTGATCGCGGTCACCCGCCGCACCGGCCGCGAACGCATCCTCATGCTGAAGGGCGTCGGCCTCGGCTCGCTGCTGATAGCCGGGCACAAGACCGGCGCCACCTGGCTGCTGATCACGTCCGAGACCCGACCGATGGTGCTCGACCCGTACGTCGCCGTCGCCGACCACGCCCTCGGCGACCCGTCGTGGCTCGCGGGCCGGGTCGTCGAGGCCTCGGGGCCGCTCGGTGAGGGCCTGCTGGGGGCGGTGTACGGGCAGCTGCCGCTGGCGGCGGCCCTGGTCGCGCTCTACCAGCTCCGCCACGTGGCGACCGAGGGACGCTTCCCCGGCCACCACCTGGTGCGCACCTTCCTGGTCATCGGCCTCCTCGGCCCGGCCTTCTACATGATCTTCCCGGTCGTCGGCCCGGTCTACGCCTACGGCGCCGACGGCGGCGCCTGGGCCTCGGCGCACCTGTGGCCCGACGTACTTCCGACGATCAGCACCCCGCAGCCCTTCCTCTTCGACGGGATCACCCCGCGTAACTGCATGCCCAGCCTGCACACCGCCTGGGCCACGACGCTCTTCCTCCACTCCCGCAACGGCTCCCGGCTGATGCGTTTCGCCGGCACCTTCTGGCTGATATGCACCCTCGCCGCGACGCTAGGCTTCGGCTACCACTACGGCGCCGACCTCGTCGCCGGCGTGGTCTTCGCCCTCACGATCGAGGTGGCGATGCGCGCGTTCGACCGCGGCTGGGACCGGCAGGCGGGCTGGCTGGTGGCCTACGGGGTGACGGTCTTCGCCGCGATGCTGGTCTCGTACCGCTACATCCCGATGGAGATGGCCCGCTATCCGTGGATCTTCGGCCCGCTCCTGATCCTGTCGATGCTGTCGGTGATCCACGCGTACGTACGCCTGACGCGGCAGTGGAACCCGAAGACCCCACCCCCGAACCCGGACCCGCCCATCGCCCGCGTCCGCAAGATCGTCGCCCAGCGCCTGCCGGACCGCACGCAGCAGGGCGTGCTCTAGGGCGAGAGCTCTTTGAGGCGGTCGACGTAGGCCTGGGGAAGGCGCCCGGATTTCTCCGGCCCTACGTTGAGGAGCAGAAGGCGTTATTGGCCACGACGGTGCGGGGTGACAGTGTGCGGATCATGTCGCACACCGGCTGGTACGGAATCCGCGCGTACGGGACGCGCCACCCCCAGCCGTCGAACCACAGGTGGTCGACCGGTCCCAGAAGCCCACCTTGAGCCCGGCCTCGTGCATCGCGTCCACGTACTCCCGTACGACATCCCCCTTCCCGTCCCGGTACGGGCTGGACGCGATGTCGTGAGCGGACTGCTTGCTGTCCCACAGGCCGGAGCCGTCGTGGTGTTTCGCGGTGAGCACGCCGAAAGTCATCCCCGCGTCCTCCATCGCCCGCGCCCATGCGCGCGGGTCGAGGCGGGTGGGGTGGAAGAGGGCGGGGGAGGCGGTCGGTTCCGCCATTGCTGGTTCGTGTACGTCGACATGTTGAAGTGCAGGGACATGCCGAACGGGTTGTCCTTCACCCAGCGCCGGGCGGCCGGGGACGGGGTGATCCGCTCGCGGCCGAAGGCGTGCACGGCTCGGCCTCGCGGTCAGTGTGCGTGACCGACTCTTCGCCGAAGCCGCGGCGCGTGCCTTCGGTGGCCCGGGTCGCGGCGGTGGCGCCTAATGGGGAGATCGGGAAGTGCACAGGTGCACCTTCGCACGGTGCCCGTGCGTGCGCGTCGATCCGCGGCCGCACGGCCGTTGACGTTCGCAAGTACAACGTTGAAGAATGTGCGGAACGCCTTCTGACAACGTTGTCTAACCCGAGGGGACCCTCCGTGCCGCACCACCCTCTCCCAGTCGATCGCCGACGGTTTCTGCAGCTCATAGGTCTCGCGGGCGCCATCACCGCCCTGCCTGCCGCGCTCGGTGGTGGTGCTGCGGGGGCGGTGGCCGCCGGGCGGTCGGACGCCCCGCCCGACGACATCGCCGCCACCTACCATCGCGTCCTGCTGCACCACACCAACTGGTCCGAGACCCAGTGGGACGAGGCCAAGGGGCACTACACCAACAAGGACTTCGGCTTCGCCGTCGTGCTCGGGCACGCGGTGCTGCTCACGCACGGCGGCTACGACGCGAAGGTCGCCGGGATCGACCGCGAGACGCTCAAGAAGCGCACCCTCGCCTCCATCCGCCACTTCGCCGCCTCGAACCGGCTCACCGGCGGCTCGGAGTGGGGCAGGAAGCTGTTCTTCGACACCACCTTCCAGTCGTACTTCATCCTCGCCGCCCGCCTCCTCTGGGACGACCTGGACGCCGCGACCCGTAAGAACATCGACACCATCACCCGGGAACAGGCCGCCTACACCACCTCCCTGGGCACCGGCGACGACCCGGACTCCGGCGACTGGACGCCTAACGGGCTCAAGGGCGGCTACCAGGGCGACACCAAGCTGGAGGAGATGGGCCTGTACGCGCAGACCCTCGCCCCCGCCCTCGCCTGGGCCCACGACGACCCGCGCGCCGCCGCCTGGAAGGACGGCTACGGCACCTGGTCCCGCAATGAGGCCGGCCTCCCGCCCGCCGACCTCGCCAACCCGGCGCGCGTGGACGGCGTTCCCGTATCGAAGAACACCGCGAACAACCTCTACGACACCTTCATCGTCGAGAACCACGAGTCCTTCGGCCCGCACTACCAGGAAGAGCTGTGGCGCACCTCCGCCCGTAACGCCGCCCACTTCCTCACCGCCGAGCGCCCGCTCCCGGAGGTCCTCACCCGCCAGCCCAACGCCGACCCGCTGTGGCGCACGCTGCTCGGCGTCATGAGCGACGCCGGCGAGCCGCTGATGCCGATGGTGAACGACCGCGAGCACCTGTACGGCCGGGATGTGATCCCGCTGGCCTTCCTGGCGCAGGTGGCGGGCGACCGGGCCGCCGCGCGGGCGGAGCTGGAGATGGCGGAGCGGCTGGAGGCGTATCAGAAGTATCCGCCCGAGTACCGGCTGGCGAAGTTCTCCGGCGAGCCGAAGTACGAGCCGGAGGCCAGGGCCGAGGTCGCCATCAGCTATCTGCTGCATGTGTGGGCGGCCGCCGAGGGGCGGCAGGTGCGGCCGCTGTCGCGGGCGGAGCTGTTCGAGGAGGCGTCCGGGGTCACGGACTTCGGGAGCGGGCCGGGGCTCGTATCGCACCAGTCGTCCGCGGCCTGGGCGGGGGCCGTGTCCAAGGCCGGGTTCGTGAAGTTCGCGTGGCAGCCCGCGCACGACGACTGGCTGTTCAGGCTGAGCGGCGGCACGCCGATGTTCCTGCCGGACACGAAGGCGAAGGCCGAGGGCCGGACGGTCCGGCTGTACGAGAAGATCCGCGACGGCTTCGACGGCACCGCCACGCTGCTGCGGCTCGACAGCGGCTATGCGGGCTATACGACGCTGCCGTCCGGCGCCGTCGTCTACGCCAGCAGCGGCACGGCGGCGGGGGAGGGGCGCCTGGAGATCCACAACCTCACCATGCCGGGCGTGGCGGGCCTGGGCGGTTCGCGTACGTACCGCTTCCAGGAGGGCGAGGCCACGGTCCGCGCGCAGGACGGTGCCGCCACCGAGGCCGCGGGGCGCGTCGACCGGCTGACCTTCGACCGCACCTCGGTCCGGCACCTGCGGATGCTCGGTGTGCGCCCAGACCCGTCGTACGGCTACTCGCTCTTCGCCTTCGAAGCCCGCGCCGAAGCCGACGGCACGGACCTCGCCCGCGGCAAGTCCGCCACCGCCTCCTCCGCCGAGACCGGCAGGGGCGCCGCGCTCGCGGTGGACGGCGACGCGGCGACCCGCTGGGCGGTCGCGAAGGCCGAACGCCCGCGCGCCGACAGCTGGCTGGCCGTCGACCTCGGCTCCGCCCAGGAGGTCGCGGAGGTCACCCTGCGCTGGGAGTCCGCGGCGGGGCGCGGCTATCGCATCCAGGGCTCGCCCGACGGCAAGGACTGGACCGACCTCGTGACCGGGCCGACCCCGTCCGCGCGCAGCCGCGGCGGCTGGCTGGACATCGACGGGCGGGCGGGGGTCGTGGTGCGCGGTTCGGAGCAGCCGCTGGCCGTGTACGGCGACACGATCGTGCTCGCGGACGGGGCGGCGGCGCCGGTCCTGATCGAGGGCTTCCCGGGCGCTTCCGCTACGGAGCTGCGCGCGGCCGCGGGCCGCGCGACCCCCAAGGCCGGGGACGCAGCCGTACGGGCCGCGCTCACCGAGGGCCACCTGAGCGTCTTCAACCTGTCCGGCGACCCGGTCACGACCCGTATCGACGTGCCGCAGTCCGGGCGGAAGCTGCTCGTCTACGAGGGCGAGCAGACCGTCACGGGCGCCGGCACGGCGTACGAGGCCCGGCTCGACGCCTCCGCCGCGGCGCTGCTGCCGCCCCGCTTCACGCTGACGTCCCCGACGGGCGGCTCGCTGCCCGCCGGGCTGCGGGTGCGCGTCGAGGACGGCGCCCGGCTGCGGCTGTCCGGAGCGCGCTGCCGGGTGCGCGTCGAGGGGCAGGGACGCAGCACGGTCGCGTCGGTGCGGGGCGACCGCGAGACCACGGTCACCCTGCGCGGCGCCACCGCCTTCCCCCACGAGGACCTGGCCCTCGGCCGCAACGTCTTCCCCACCAGCCCGCTCCCGGAGGGCATGTCCGACCCGGCCGCGGCGGTGGACGGCGACCCGGCCACGGCGTGGCGCCCCGGCAAGGACGGCCGCCTGGTCGTGGACCTGGGGGCGGTCCGGGAGATACGCACCGTGGAAGCCGAATGGTCCACGGCCGGAGCCCCGTCGGCCACGGTGGAGTTCAGCCAGGACGGCATCGACTACCGCACCGCCGGGCGGGTGAGCGGGCGCGGGCGCGTCCGGAAGCTCGACGCGAGCGGGTCGGCGCGCTACGTCGCCTTCCGGGTCGACGGGGCGGCGGGGGACGGCGAGTTGGTGCGCTTGTCCGTGCGGTGAGCGAGCGCGCGGCGGCCCGGGGGAAAGGCCCCGGGGCGCCGCTCACGCGCGCACGGACGCCGTATCGGAGAGCGCGGCCGACCCGGTCTCCGCCCAGCCCGCGCGCCTGCGCGACCCCGTACCGGTCATCAGCACCGACCAGTCGAGCGCGCGCCGCCGTCCCTGCTCGATGTCCGCGATCAGCCGCCGGGCGAACTCCGCACCCCAGGGCGGCGGCACGGACCCGCCGGCCTCCGCCAGCACCCGTCGCACACGCCGCCAGGCCCGGGAGGAGCGGCCCTGGCGGTGGTCCACGTACGCCAGGGAGAGCCGCGCGAGGCAGCGGCCCCAGGCGTCGTCGACGGTGTCCGCCGCGGTGAGCGCACGGTGCGCGGCGCGTCGGGCCGCGGCGGGCGCGCTGCCGGCCAGCGCGAAGGCAAGCGCGGCCAGGCTCACCGCGCGCGACGGCCCGCCGAGGGCGTGCGGCGGGATCAGCTCCGACGCCAGCGCGAACTCCCCGGCCGCGCCCGCCTCGTCGCCCCGGTGCAGCGCGAGCATCCCCTGCACCTGCGCGATCCGCCCCGCGGTCGCCGCATCGCCGTCCAGCACGGCCTGCGGCCAGGCGGTGGCCAGCAGCCGCCCGGCGGCCTCGGGGTCGCTGCCCGCCATGAGCCATGCCGCGAGGTAGTGGGCATGCGCCGGTACGGATCCGTCCGCGGGCGCGGCGCGCAGCAGCGGCAGCAGCTCCCGCAGCCCGGCATCGGCGTCGTCCTGCGCCACCCACCAGAACCACAGGCTGACCGCCGCCTCCAGCGCGGCCGGCGCGTGCTCGGGGTCGCGGCGCCCCTGGGCCATTGCGGCGGTGAGGTTCTCCAGCTCCTCCCGTACGAGCCCGACGGCCTGCGGCCGGCAGCCGGTGCTCCACAGGTGTTCGGCGACCGCGGCGAGGTAGCGGCAGTGGATGACGAAACGTTCCATCGCAATCCCGGACTCGCCCGCGTACCGCAGCCGCGAGCCGCCGAACTCGCGTGCCTCCCGCCCCATTCGGTACCGCACCGCCCGCGACCCGTCGGCCGCCCCGTCCTCCCGGGTCAGCACCCCGTACGCCGCGAGCCGGGCCAGCGCGGCGGGCACCTGCTCCGGCGGCACCTCGCCGCCCGCGGACACGAAGACGGCGGACTCCTCGGCGAATGACCCGGCGATGACGGCGGTTCTGGCCCACACGATCCGCTCGACGCGGGCGCACTGTAGGTACGCTCGCGCCAGGCCGAGCCGCGGCGGCCCCTCATCGCCCTGCCCCACCCGTTCCGCAGTCATCTTCCGCAGCGCTCCTCGCCCTCGTCCGCCCGGCCCGGGTCCGGACCAGCCGAGAGCTCAACGCACCGACGGCGCTGCGGTGTCGCGTCCGGCGCGAGGACCACGCGTCGCGCGGACACCTACGAAGCTATGTTCTGACGGATACGTATACGGAGGCCGTTCGAGTGGGCCGGATCAGTACGGACAGGTGCTGCGGTATTCCGAGACGGCGCTGCCGGGTGCGGGACCGGGGCACAGGACGGCATTCTGGCCCGTATCGCCGTCCACGAAGCGCTTCAGCCAGGCGACGCTGTACTTCTCGATGGTGGCGTTGCTCGTCATGGGCGCGAAGTGGTCGGCGTCGTTGAGCTCCAGATACGCCTTGTCGGTGGTGCCTGGCAGACTGGCGTAGAACGGCTCCGAGTGCGAGGCGACCGGGGCGATGGCGTCATTCTCCGCGCCGACGACCAGGGTTGGGGTACGCACCTCCGGCCAGGTCGTGTCCGTATTCCAGCCGGTCAGGGGAATGGCCGCCTTGAGCGCCGGCCGGTCCTTCGCGGCCTCCAGCGCGCCGCCACCGCCCATGGAGTGCCCCATGACGGCGAGCCGGCCGCTGTCCACCCGGTCCTTGAGGGTGCTGCGCTGGGTGAGGTGGTCCAGCGCGGCGAGCAGCTGGTCGCCGCGGCTTGCGGGCACGTCGTAGATCGACTTGGTGTCGATGACGAAGACGATGAACCCCTGCTCGGCAAGGCGCGGCCCGAGCCAGGCGACGGCGGCCTGCTTGCTGAGGAAGCCGGGTGAGATCGCGACGGCGCCGTGGCGGCCGGTGTCGCCCGGGTAGTAGATGGTGCCGCCGCCGAAGCCGGAGACTCCGGAGCGCGGCACGCTCACCGAGCCGATGGCCTCCGCCGCCTTCGGCGTGCCCGCGGTCGCACTGCCGGGGATCTGGGTGAGCCCGAAGGCGGTGAGGGCGACGGCGGCGGCGAGGCTGGCGGCCCGGCGCCTGGCTCGGTGTGCGGGGGACGGACGATGCCGGCGCACGGGGTGCTCAACTCCCTCTACGTCAGGTGACGGTCCGAAGGCTGACACGTCCGGGCGCCCAGGAGGCAGGATGCCGCCCGAAGGGTGTACGCGGGACCAGGTGAGGGTGTGCGCGGGCACAGACGCCCTGTGCCCGCATCAGTAAGCCCGGCGGCGTAGTACGCAGCGCGCTGACTAGCCGCCTGTCCGGCTGAGTTGGCTCTCGATGCCGTCGAGGATGATGTCGAGGCCCCGGGTGAACTGGCCGTCGAAGTCGTCGTTCTCCAGCTGCGCCTGCCGGGCGAGGGTGGGATACGACTCGACCCGCGCGTCGATGAACTCCTGCGCGCGCAGGCGCAGATCGGCCTCCCCGGCCTTGCCGCCGCTCCACTCGCGCCAGATGTTCTCGGTCGCGACGAAACCCTGCACGTAGAAGGTGAGGGTGCCGACGGCGGCGACCAGCGGCGGCCC
Organism: Streptomyces boninensis; assembly: GCF_048572725.1. Lineage (NCBI taxonomy): Bacteria > Bacillati > Actinomycetota > Actinomycetes > Kitasatosporales > Streptomycetaceae > Streptomyces > Streptomyces boninensis. The sequence goes on along the minus strand of NZ_CP183837.1, from coordinate 185,924 downwards.
GTCGAGCCCGGCCCGGACGAGGGCGGCGTAGAACAGCTCCGAGCGGGCCAGGGAATGCGGCCCGAGCAGGGGGCGGGTGGCCATCAGCGCGGGAATCCACGGGTGGCGCTTCATCATCTCGCGGCTCTGGTGCAGCTGCCGGCTCAGGAGCGCGCGCCAGGGGAGTCCGTCTTCGTCGGTGCGAATCGCCGCGATGACCTCGTCCATGGCGAGGTCGAGCACATCTTCGCGGCTGCGCACGTATTCGTACGCGGACATGGCGCCCGCGTCCAGGCGGGCGGCGAGGCGGCGCATGGAGAAGCCGTCCACCCCTTCGGCGTCGAGGAGTTCGACCGCGGCCCGGACGATCCGCTCGCGGGAGAGGCGGGGCTTGCGGGGAGGTTCGTCGGTGAACCAGATGTCGGCGGGGCGCGGTCGGGGCATCCTCGCTTCTCCTCCCGTACGGCGTACGGGAAACCGTACATCTAGCGTCGTTCGTGGCGGCACCTTCCAGGGACGGAGCGGGCGATGGCGATGACCGGTGCGGAATGGTTCGAGGCGTACGCGCTGCTGGCGCTGCGGATCGACCGGCAGGTGGCGGCGGCGGCCGGCGGGGGGACGGTGGTGATCTACCGCGGGCCGGGGGAGTGGCGGGAGCTGGTCGCGGAGGAGGAGCCGCCGCCGGCCGGGAGGCTGGCCGATGACGCTGATGTGCTGCTTGACCGGCCGCCGTTCGGCCCTGGACGGGCGCGCTATCTGTCGGCTCAGGTACGGGCCATGCGCGCGGTCGCGCGGCGGCTGGCCGGGGAGGAGCTGCCGTTCGCCGAGTACGCCCGCGCCTGCCTGGGTGTCGCGGCGGATCCGGTGCCGGAGGCGGTCTTCGAGCTGGCGCACGAGCAGTTGGCGGGCGCGCTGCCGCCCGGCGGGGGCACGCTGGCGGAGCGGCTGCGGGCCTGGCAGCGCTCGTACACGCTGCCTCAGGAGCGCATGGGGCAGCTGCCGGAGCTGGTGTTGCGGGCGGTGGCGGAGACGCGGCGGCGCACCGGCGCGATCGTGGCGCTGCCGGAGGGCGAGTCGGTGGACTGCCGGCTGCAGCCGGGGGCGCATTTCCGGGCCGCCGGGCATTACGCGGGTGGGCTTGACTCGACGATCTTCATCAACGGCGATCTTCCGTTCAATCTGGCGGATCTGTTGTACGTGGTCGCCCACGAGGGCCACCCCGGGCACATCGCCGAGTCCCTCCTCAAAGAGCGGATCCTGGTCGAGGAGCAGGGGCTGCTCGACCAGCAGGTGCGGTTCATGCTCGGCCCGTCCTTCGTCCTCAGCGAGGGCCTCGGGCTGCATGCGCAGGACATCGTCTTCCCCGGCGACGAGGCGCAGGCGTGGCTCGCCGAACACGTCCTGAGCGAGCTGGGCATGAAGCCCGACGGCAGCGACTTCGCCGCTATCCACCGCGCCCAGAACGCCCTTTTCGGCGCCTGGGCCAACGCCGCGCTGCTCCTCGCCGACGGGCGCCCGCAGGCGGAGGCGGCGGACTACCTCGCCCGCTGGGCGCTGCTCTCCGAGGCGGAGACGGCCGCCGCCCTCGGCTCCCTCGGCGCGGCGGGCATGGCGCTGTACGTGCTCGGCTACTACCACGGCTGGCGGCTGCTCACCCCGTGGCTCGACACGCCCGACCGCCCGGTCCGCGTACGGCGCCTGCTCACGGAGCAGCTGCTGCCCGCCGATCTGACGGGCTGACCGCGGGGCTTACCGACCCACCTTCGGCTGCTGCTGGGTGGAGCAGTGGATGCCGCCGCCGCCCTCGCCCAGGTAGTCGACGGGGACCTGCACCACCTCGCGGTCCGGGTAGAGGTCGCGCAGCACGGCCGCGGCGTTGCGGTCGGCGCGGCGGTCGCCGAAGCGGGGTGCGATGACGCCGTCGTTGACCACGTAGTAGTTCACGTAGCTGGCGAGGAACTCGTCGCTGTGCCCGCGGAGATCGTCGGGCTCCTGCAGGTCCACGATCTCCAGCCGCTTGCCGCGGGCGTCGACGGCGTCCTCCAGCACGGCGCGGGCCTGGTCGTACGCGCGCCGCCACACGTCCCTCGGGGCGCTGTCGGCCGGCTTCCCGATGACGACGACGCCGGGCTCGCTGAAGCGGGCGAGGGCGTCGATGTGGTAGTCGGTGATGTCCTCGCCCTTGATGCCCTTCACCCAGATCACCTTGGTGACGCCGTAGAGCGCCTTGAGGGCGTCCTCGATGTCGTCGCGCGACTTGCCGGGGTTGCGGTTGGCGTTGACCCAGCAGCTCTCGGTCGCGAGCAGCGTGCCCGCGCCGTCGACCTCGAGGCCGCCGCCCTCGCCGGTGACCGGTGCCTTGATCCGCTTGATGCGCTCGCGGTCGAGGATGGTGCGGGCCACGTGGGCGTCGCGGCGGTGGGTCTGCTTGTCGCCCCAGCCGTTGAAGTTCAGGTCGATGCCGGCGATGCCGTCGGGGCCGAGCACGAAGCTCGGGCCCGTGTCGCGCATCCAGAGGTCGTCGACCGGGGCGGGCATCAGCTCGACGTCCTTGCCGCATGCCTTCTGGGCGCTGCGCACATCGCGCTCATTGGCCAGAAGGGTCACCGGCTCGAACTCGGCGATCGTCCGGGCGATCCGCGCGATGTCGTCGCGTACGCCGTCGAAGTCCGCGCCGTGGATGCTGCGGATGGCCGGCCAGGCCATGAAGGTGCGCTCGTGCGGCTCGCTCTCCTCGGGCATGCGCCAGCCAGGCGTCTCCTCGGACACCCCGGCCGCTCCCGCGGACCCCGCCGCCTGCGACGGCCGGCCGCCCTTGTCGCCCGTACCCCCGCAGGCGGCGAGCGCGGCACCGCCCACGGCCGCGAAGAACCCCGTCCGCAGCACCTGACGTCGGCGAATGGCCATCCCCTTAGCTCCTAACTGAAAATTTAGTCAGGACCAGTCTAAGGCATGATGAGACCTGCCACCCACCCTTGATCGCCAGGGAGCGCCGATGCCGGACAGGCCGACCCAGATCCTCCGGGCCACCGCCCGCCTGATCGCGCGCAACGGCGTGCGCGGGCTGCGCGTGGAAGAGGTCGCGGCCGAGGCGGGCGTGTCGACGGCGCTGATCTACTACCACTTCAAGAACCGCGGTGGACTGCTCCGCCACACGCTGGAGTTCATCAACCAGCGCGCCATCCGCTACACCGACACCCCCGGCCTGGACGCGGATCCGCGCGCGCAGCTCACCGAGATGCTGCTGATGGAGCTCCAGGACGATCCGGCCGTACGGGAGAACAGCGCGGCCTGGGGCGAACTGCGCGCCACCGCCGTCTTCGACCCCGACCTGCATGATGACCTGAGCGGTGCGACACGTTCGTGGGCCGCTGACGTGGCGGACGGGATCCGCCGGGCCCAGGCCGCGGGCGCTGTCGGCCGCGACGCCGACCCGCAGGCCGCCGCCGAACGCCTCGTCGCCCTGGTCGAAGGCCTCAGCCAGCAGTGGCTGAGCGGCTCCCTCCCACTGACCCGCGCCCGTGAGCTCCTCCGGGGCGCGATCGACCTCGAGCTGCGTTGAAAGGCCCAGACATGCATGCATCGCCTGTCCGGATAGGCGCCCTCGCCCCGCTGGCCCGGCCCGGCTGGGTTGAGGCAGGACAGCACCTGCTGGCCGGTCTTGAAGCGGCTGCTGAAGACATCAATGACGCCGGGGGGATCGCCGGCAGGCCGCTCGAGCTCGTGGTCAGGGACACCGCGGCCGACCCCGAGAAGGCTGTCGCGGCCGTGAACGAGCTGGCTGATCTGGGCGTTGCCGCCCTCGCGGGGGAGTATCACAGCGTCGTCGCCCGGGCCGCCGCCACCAGGGCCGATGCCCTCGGCGTGCCGTTCCTCTGCTCCTCGGGCGTGCTCGACGCGCTCACCGAGCAGCCGACGGACTGGGTCGCGCGCCTCGCCCCGCCGCAGTCCCGCGGCTGGCGGATCTTCGCCGACTTCCTCCTCGCCGCAGGCCACCGGCGCATCGCCGTCGCCGCACAGCCGAGCATCTACTGGGCCTCGGGGACTCGCATCCTGCGGGACCACCTCGCCGCCCGCGGCGGCTACCTCATCGAACTCGACCCGGCTGCGGTATGCGACGGACTCGCGGACCACCGGGCCACGGCGCTGCTCCTCCTGGTCGGCGCCCCGGAGCCGGCGGTGCCGATCGTCCGGGCCGTCCGCCGCGACCCGCGCCTCGCCGATGTCCTGATCGGTGCACCGGCCGGACAGCCGGAGTTCCCCGGATGGCTGAAGGAGCTGGGCGGCGAGGGCGCCGGCATCCCCTTCCTGCGCTACCTGCCCGAGCGCCTCACCCCACTCGGCCGCAGTGTCGACGCGGCCCTCCGCGAGCGACTCGCGACCGAAGCACCCTCCTTCGTCGCCTTCGAGGGCTACGACACGGTCGCCGTCCTCGCCGACGTGCTGCGTGCCGGCGGTGCGGACGACCGGGCGCGCATCGCCGAAGCCTGGCCGCACGTCGCCGTCGAAGGCACCCGCGGCCGCATCCGCCTCTCCCGTACTCCGGGCATCAACGTCTGGCAGTGGGCCGACCCGCCGATCCAGGTCGCCGACCGCGACCCGGCCGAACCCGAACGCCTCCGGACCCTCCGCACCGACTGAACCGGTGCGGAAAATGTCGGGTCGCCGGGCGCCGCGGCACCGCACGATGGGGCCATGGACGACGACAAGACCCTGGTATCCGACTTCCTCCGCGACGGCTTCGTAAAGCTGGAGGGGGCCGTGGCGCCGCGCGTGGCCGCGGACTGCGCGCGCATGCTGTGGCGGGAGACGGGGTGCGACCCGGACGATCCGGCGACCTGGACGCAGCCGGTGCACTGGGTGGGCGGGATGGCGCAGGGCCCGTTCGCGGCCGCGCCCAACTCCCCGGAGCTGCACCACGCGTACGACCTCCTCGTCGGCGCGGACCGCTGGGAACGGATCTACTCGCTCGGCACCTTCCCGCTGCGCTTCCCGCACGAGGAGGAGCCGGACGACGCGGGATGGCACATCGAGGGGAGCTACGCGGTGGACGGCGAGACCTGGCCCTTCACCAACCTGTATTCGCGCGGCCGGGCGCTGCTGATGCTGTTCCTGTTCAGCGAGGTCGGCGAGGAGGACGCTCCCACCCGGATCAGGGTCGGCTCCCACCTCGACGTGCCTAAGGTGCTGGCGGAGTACGGGGAGCAGGGCGCGAGCGGGCTGGCCATCGCGCCGGATCTGGTGGCGGCGTCCGATCACCGGCCTGTTGCGCTCGCCACGGGGTCGCCGGGCGACGTTTTCCTCTGCCATCCGTTCCTGGTGCACGCGGCGCAGCCGCATCACGGGGTGCGGCCGCGCTTCATGGCCCAGCCGCCGCTGCTGCCCACCGCGCCGTACGAGCTGGAGCGGGCCGATGGCGCGTACTCGCCCGTGGAGCTGGCCATCCGGCAGGGGCTGGGGTGGGACGCCAGGCATTGAGCGGCTGCGTGCGGCCCGGGAGGGGTGGGCATACTCGGATATCCGCAGTCCCCGCCCCGCCCGTCGGAAGGCCGCCCCGTGAGCGAGAAGCACCCTCATGGACACGCCCATGACCACAGCCACGCACCCGCCGCCGGCACCCGCCGGGCGCGGCTCCGCCACCGGCTCGGCCACCTCCTGACCCCCCACTCCCACGAGGCCGCCGACAAGACCGACGCCGCCCTGGAGTCCTCGGCCCGCGGCATGCGCGCGCTGTGGATCTCCTTGGCCGTCCTCGGCGCGACCGCGGTCGCGCAGGCCGTCGTGGTCGTGCTGTCCGGATCCGTCGCGCTGCTGGGTGACACCGTGCACAACGCCGCCGACGCGCTCACCGCGGTGCCGCTCGGCATCGCCTTCGTGCTCGGGCGGCGCGCCGCGACGCGCAGGTTCACTTACGGGCTGGGGCGGGCCGAGGACATCGCGGGCCTGGTGATCGTGGCGACCATCGGCGCGTCGGCGGCGTTCGCGGCCTGGAGCGCCATTGACCGGCTGCTCGACCCGCGGGACATCTCCCACGTGCCCATGGTCGCCGCGGCGGCCGTCATCGGCTTCATCGGCAACGAGTGGGTGGCCCGCTACCGCATCCGGGTCGGCCGCGACATCGGCTCCGCGGCCCTGGTCGCCGACGGGCTGCATGCCCGTACCGACGGCTTCACCTCGCTGGCCGTGCTGCTCGGCGCGGGCGGCGCCGCGCTCGGCTGGCGGCTCGCCGACCCGATCGTGGGGCTGCTGATCACGGCCGCGATCCTGCTGGTGCTGCGGGACGCCTGCCGCGAGGTCTTCCGCCGGGTCCTCGACGCGGTCGACCCGGCGCTCGTCGACGCCGCGGAGCACGCCCTCGAACAGACGCCCGGTGTACGGTCGGTGGGCGAGCTGCGGATGCGCTGGATCGGCCACCGCCTGCGTGCCGAGGTCGCCATCGTGGTCGACGGCGACCTGACCGTACGCGCCGCCCACGAGGTCGCCGTCGAAGCCGAACACGCCCTGCTGCACGCCGTACCAAAGCTCATCGCTGCCCTCGTACACGCCGACCCGGAACCACAGCCGGGCGCTCCCGACCCGCACACAGTGCTGGCCCACCACGTGGCGTGAGACCGGCCGGGCTCACTGGCCCCGCGCGGCCTCCCACTCCTGGTGTGCCTTACGGACCCGCTGCCACAGGTCCGCCCGCGCCGCCGCGTCGACATCGCCCAGGTCCAGCCGGAAGACGCCGGCCAGCACCTCGTACCAGTCGTCGGCCGAGTCGATGACCCGCTGGTCCGTGCCGCCGCCGTGGATGCGGCGCAGCACGCACCCGCGCAGCACGTCCACGCCCTTGGCGCCGCGGAGCTGGGCGGTGGCGGTCCGTACGAAGCCGGACTCGGGGTCGGTGGACAGGTAGGTGTGCATCTCGGCGAAGGCGGACAGCTCCACCGGCTCCGGGGCGAAGTCCATGGAGATGAAGGCGCCGCGCGGGTCGTGGGTGAAGCGCCAGCCGCCGGGGACCGTGTCCGAGAGGGCCATCGCGTACGTGAAAGGGCCCTGGGTGTAGGTGCCTTCGCGCAGCGGCAGCGGCTCGTAAATGCCGCCCGCCTGTCCGGTGTCGACCAGCCACCGCTCGCCGTCGAGCAGGACCGTGAGCGCGAGATGGTCGCCGTTCGCGCCCGGGATCTCGTCGGGGCTGCCCTGCATCCCGCCCCAGTGCAGGGTGACGTCATAGCCGAGGGTCTTGAGCAGCTCGCTGAAGGCGCCGTTGAGATGGAAGCAGTAGCCGCCGCGGCCGCGCATGAACCGGGCCACGGACTCTTCGGGGAGGATGCTGGTCGGCCGCCCCAAATGGATATCGATGTTCTCGAAGGCGAACCGTTCCACCTGCGCCCGGTGCAGCGCCCACAGCGCCTCGGCGGTCGGGGCGGCGGGCCGGGCCACCCCCAGCGCGGCCAGATACCCATCGACGTCGATCATGCTCCCCCTCAGCGTTCGAACGGAAGGGCAGCTTACCCGCCGATGAGCGGGCAGTGCGTGCCGGTGTAGATGGTGGGCATGCAGCGGTTGCAGTGGATGCACTGGGAGCGGGTGTCCGGGGCGCGGCGGATGCGTTCCAGAAGGTCGGGCTCGCGGAGCAGCGCCCGCGCCATCGCGACGAAGTCGAAACCCTCGGCCATGGCCCGCTCCATGCCCGCCCGGTCGGTGACCCCGCCGATCAGCACGAGCGGGAGCGAGAGCGCCCGGCGGAACGCTCGCGCCCGGTCGAGCAGATACAGCGGCTCGTACGGATAGGACCGCAGGAATTTCTTGCCCAGCAGCCGGATGCCCACCCGCTGCGGCAGCGGGAACTGCGCCGCGAACTCCTTCACCGGCGCCTCCCCGCGGAAGAGATACATCGGGTTGAGCAGCGAGCTCCCGGCCGTCAGCGTCAGCGCGTCCACGGAGCCGTCGTCCTGCAGCCACTGCGCCACCTGAAGGCTGTCCTCCGGGGTCAGGCCGCCCCGCGCACCATCCGACATGTTGAGCTTCGCGGTGATCGCGATACGGTCCCCGAGCTCCGCCCGCACCGCCCGCCCGATCTCCAGCGCCAGCCGCGCCCGCCGCCGCAGCGAACCGCCATACGCGTCGTCGCGCCGGTTGAGGCGCGGGCTGAGGAAGGCGCTGGCCAGGTAGTTGTGGCCGAGGTGCAGCTCTACGGCGTCGAAGCCGGCCTCGGCGGCCTGGCGGGCGGCGGTGGCGTGGGCCCGTACGATCCGGTCGAGGTCGTCGGGGGTGGCCGCCCGGTCGCGGCGCATGCTCACCGGGTTGAAGCCGGCCATCGGCGCGAGCGCGGGGGCCCGGTTCGAGCGGGCGTCGGCCACCGGGCCCGCGTGTCCCAGCTGCAGCGCCACCGCGGCGCCCGTCTCGTGCACGGCCGCGGTCAGCCGCCGCAGGCCCGGCAGCACCTCCGGCCGCATCCACAGCTGCCCCCGCTGGGTACGCCCCTCCGGCGCGACCGCGCAGTACGCCACGGTGCACATGGCCACGCCGCCCTCGGCGGGGCGCCGGTGGTAGGCGATCAGCTCATCGGTGACGAGGGCGTCGGGTGCCATTCCCTCGAAGGTGGCGGCCTTGATGATCCGGTTGCGCAGCCGCAGGGGGCCCAGATGTGCGGGCTGGAACACGTCAGGTGTTTCCGGGACAGCCGGCATGCGCGGAGGATCCCACAGACCTGACGAAGTGTCAGCTATCGCGCTCGGCTCCCGTACTGGCGGCACTCTCCGGTGAACACCTCGGCGAGCGCGGCCCGCAGCAGCTGGTCGGCCGCGGTGCCCAGCTTGCGCCGGCCGACCTTGCGGGACGGGTCCTCGTAGAGCTGGTCGGCGAGGCCGTCGGTGAGGGCGGCGATGCGGGTGGCGGCCAGTTCGGCGTCGGTGCCGGCCTCGACCTCGCCGCACTCCTTGCCGTTCGTGACTGCCTGCGCGAGCTGCCCGCGCAGCTCGGCGGCGGTGGTGCGGGCGACCTCGGCGAGGTCGGGGTTGTCGAGCGCGCGGCCGCGGAAGGCGCGGGTGACGCGGTACTCGCCGCGGCGGGCGGCGTCGAGGGGGAGCAGCTCCTTGAGCGAGGCGAAGGTCACCGTCGCGATCGGCTGCTTGCCGGTGATCCCCTCGGTGATCCGCTCGGCCACCCGGGCGTTGACGTCGGCCATCACCTGCCGGCAGGTGAGCAGCAGCAGGGCGTCCTTGCTGGGGAAGTAGTGCTGCACCAGCCCGACGGAGAAGCCCGCCTCGCGCGCCACCCGCGCGACCGTGGCGGCGTCGAGGCCGCCTTCGGTGACGAGTTGCCGCACCGCCGCGGCGATCTGCCGGCGGCGGGCGTCGTGGTCTGCCGTACGAGCCATGCCGTAACCGTATCAGCGTATGGTTAAATCAAAACCGTATGCGGATACGGTTATGAGCGGAGGACACATGAGATCTCGGGGATACGGTGCGGTGCTGATCGCCGTCGTGCTCGCCCTGTGCGGCGCCCTGCTGGCGCCCTCGGCGGCGGTGGCGGCGGCGGGGGAGCGGGAAGTGGACGCCTACCTGCGCCAACGGATGGCGGAGGCCAAGACCCCCGGCATGGCGTACGCCATCGTCGACCGCCGGAAGATCGAGCACATAGGCACCATGGGACACGACGGCGACGGCGCCCCCGTCACCGCCCGCACCCCCTTCCTGTGGGGCTCGGTCGCCAAGCCGGTGACCGCGACCGCCGTGATGACCTTGGTCGAGGACGGCAAGGTCGACCTCGACCGGCCGGTACGGGCCTACCTGCCCGACTTCACCCTCAAGGACCGGGCCACCGCCGCCCGCATCACGGTCCGGCACCTGCTCCAGCAGACCAGCGGCCTCCCGGAGGTCACCGACGCCACCGACCGCTTCGAGCACCGGCGCGACCCGTATCGCAGTGCGGTGGCGGAGCTGGCCGACGTGGAGCCGGCGGCCGAGCCGGGGGAGAAGCACATCTACGCCAGCGCCAACTACCTGCTCCTCGGCGCGATCGTGGAGGAGGTGACGGGCCGGCCGTACGCCACGTACCTTCGCGAGTCGGTGCTGGGCCCGCTGGGGATGAAGAGCGCCATCGCCACCCCGGGCCAGGCGGCGCGGCTGCCCGACGGGCACAGCTATGCCTACGGTCAACCGATCTCCGTCGCACCGCACTTCGACCAGACCGGCCCGAGCTACGGCTATCTCGGCGGCACGGTCGAGGACCTGGCCCGCTTCGCCATGGCGCACCTTGACGAAGGCCGGGGCGCGCGGATCCTCAAGCCCGCCTCGGTACGGGAGATGCACACCGGCACCGTCCGCATCCAGGACACCCACCACTACGGCCTCGGCTGGCGCGACGACAAGCGCAACGCCGACCTCGGCGCCCGCACCGTCTGGCACGGCGGCGCGGCCCCCGGCTATCAGGCGATGGTCGTGCTGCTGCCGGACAAGGACCGCGCGGTGGTCCTGACGCAGAACATCTACGGCTACTTCCAGGAGAACGAGTTCGTGTCCGCCGGACTCGGCGCGGCCCGCATCCTGGCGGGCGGGCAGCCCAAGGACCAGGGTGAAGACCCCCTGTACGCAACCTTGCTGGCCGCGCTCACCGCCATCGCGGTCGCCGTGACCGTCGCCACCGGCTGGGCGGCGTTCCGCACGCTGCGTCCGGCGCCGCGGCCCGTGCGGCGGCTCCGTACGGCGGTGGCGACGGCGGCATGGGCGGTGCTCGGGCTCGGGCTCGCTTACGCCGCCTGGTTCGCCGTCCCGGAATCGCTGGGCGGCAGCCGGCGCCTCATCCGGCTCTTCACCCCGGACCTCGGGTGGCTGCTGACCGGCATCGCGATCGGCGGGCTCGCGCTGGCGGCCACTCGACTCGGGTGCGGGCTGCGGCGGCTGGGCCGGGCCGGCAGGCCGGCGACCGAGCCGCGCATGGACGCTATGCCGCCGGGTGCAGCAGCCGCGCCAGCAGGTCGTCGAGGCTGATCAAGCCGGTGAGGCGGCCGGTGTCGTCGCGTACGACGGCGAGGGTCGCGCGGCGGCGGCGGAGCTGCTCGACCGCGTGCGCAATGGTGTCGTCCGTGCGCAGTTCGGGGACCGGGCGGGCCAGCTCGCGGGCCGTTATGGCGTGCCCGCGGGCGCGGGCGGCCAGGGCGTCGCGGGAGTGGACCGAGCCGAGGACGCGGGTGTCGTCGCGGACCAGGAGGCGGGTGCGGTCGGCGGTGGTCGCGGCCGCGAGGATGCCGTCCAGGTCGGCGTCCGCGGGGACGGCGTCGATGTCGGCGGCCGGGACCTGCAGGGCGCCGACCGCGGTCTGCGGTTCGGTGAGGGAGCGGGTGAGGAGGGCGGAGTCGTCGGCCTCGATCAGGCCGAGGCGTTCGGATTCTGCGACGAGGTGGGTGAGCTGCTCGCTGTTGTGGACAGAGGCGATCTCCTCGCGCGGGGTGACCCGGCACAGCCGCACCAGCCCGTTGCTGATCTTGTTGAGCAGCCAGATCAGCGGGCGGACGACCAGGGTGATGCCACGGAAGGGCGGGGCGAGGAGCATTGCCGAGGTCTCCGGGTGGGCGATGGCCCAGGATTTCGGCGCCATCTCGCCGACGACCATGTGCAGGAACACCACCACGAACATGGCGATGGCGAAGGCGATCCCGTAGCTGAGCGCGGTCGGCAGGCCGAGCTTCTGCAGCAGCGGGTCGAGCTCGTGGGAGATCGCCGGCTTGGATACGGCGCCGAGCCCCAGCGTGCACAGGGTGATGCCGAGCTGGGCGCCGGCGAGCATCAGCGACAGCTCGCGCATCCCGGCGAGCGCGGACTTCGCCCCGCGCTTTCCATCGGCCACGGCCTGCTCCATGCGGTGCCTCTTCGCGGCCACCAGCGCGAACTCGGCGGCGACGAAGAAGCCGCTGCCGACCAGGAGCAGGAAGGTGACGAAGAGGGCCATGGGGAAGCTCATGCGTGGCTCTCCTCGATGCGGTCGTCAGCGGGGGCGGCGGGCGGCAGCGGCGCGATGCGGATGCGTTCCGGCACGTGGTGGTCGAGGGTGCGGACCTCGATCTCGACCCGTCGGCCGCCCACCGTCTCGACGGTGAGGCGGTCGCCGATGGCCGGGAAGCGGCCGAGGCGGTCGAGGATCAGCCCGGCGGCGGTGTCGTAGTCCTCCTCTTCCGGCAGGTCGATTCCGGTGGCCTCGGCGATCTCGTCCAGGCGGCGGCCGGCGCCGACGAGCCAGCCGTCGGCGTCGGGGACGGCCAGGACGTCGGCGCGGTCGGTCTCGTCCTCGATCTCGCCGACGAGTTCCTCGGCGATGTCCTCGAAGGTGACGATCCCGGCGAGGCCGCCGTGCTCGTCCAGGACGACTGCGAACTCGTCGTCGCGCTCGCGCATCTTCTCCACCGCATCCGGCAGCTGCAGGGTGTCGGGCAGCAGCAGCGCGGGCCGGGCGAGTTCGCCGCAGGTGGCGGCGTCGATACGGGCGGCGGGCAGCCGCATCAGGTCCCGTACGCCCAGCACGCCCACCACGTCGTCGTCGCGGCGGCCGACGACCGGGTACGTGGAGTGGCCGAGGCGGGTGATCAGGGCGACGGCCTCCGGCGCGGGGTCGGCGGCGCGCACGTAGGCGGCGTCCACGCGCGGCACCATCACCTCAGCCAGGGTGCGCTCGGAGAACTCCAGCGCGTGGTCGAGGAGGTCGGCGGTGTGCGCGGGCAGGTGGCCGTGTTCGTGCGACTCGCCGATGAGGTGGCCGAGCTCCTCGAGCGACGCGCCGTGGTGCAGCTCCTCGACCGGCTCGATGCCGACGAGGCGCAGCAGCCTGTTCGCGGCCGTGTCGAAGATCCGGATCAGCGGCCCGACGATCTTGAGATACAGGAGGGTGGAGGCGGCGAGGGATTTCGCCAGCCGCTCCGGGACGGCGAGGGCGAGGTTCTTGGGCGCCAGCTCGCCGAGCACCATCTGGATGACCGTGGCGAGGATGAAGGCGAGCGTGAGCGAAATGCCGCTCACCGCGCCCTCCGGCACCCCGATCCCGGTCAGCAGCGGCCTGATCAGCACCGACAGCGACGGCTCGGCGAGCACACCGACCACCAGGCCGGTGACCGTAATGCCCAGCTGCGCTCCGGACAGCATGAACGACAGCCGCTCGAGCACCTTGACCGCGCGCGCCGCCCGCTTGTCCCCGGCGGCGGCGTCCCGGGCCAGCGCGATCCGGTCGGCGGCGACGTACGCGAATTCCTGGGCGACGAAATAGCCGGTGCCGGCCGTCAGCACGATCACGGCCAGCAGGCCGAGCGCGGCGCTCACCGAACACCACCCCGCCGGGCGCCGCGATCATGCTGAAGGGGGCGGGATGGTCGGGGACTGTCCCCGGCCGGGTCCGTCGATCTGGATCTGGCGGACAAAAGCAGTGGCTCCTCGGGCGTGTGGTACGTATCCGGGCAACGGCTGCGGCCGGTGATCAGTTCCCGGCCGCGCACAGGCTGCGCTGCCAAGATAGCGCCGTGCGCACCGTCCGGGCGGATCGCGCGCCGCCCGGAGAGACGTGTCGCGTATTCTCACCAAACTTCGACTGCGTGATCGGGTTGCGGCGGTAGTTGTGGCGGATGAGACCGGTTTGGTCAGGGTGGCGGCAAAGTTGCCGACAACCATGGCGGTCGGCCGAGCGTCTAGTGATTGGGCACTGGCGGCCGTTGTGTTTCGTTGGCCTCGGTGACTGCGGCCATTAACAGAAGAACGGGGAGCGGATGGCGCACGAGGGTGAGGGCGAGGGTTCCATAGGCGGCACCGCCGCCGATGGGGGCTCGGCAGCGGTGGACACGACGCTTCGGCTGACTGCCGCGCGCGAGAAGGGGGCGCGGGGCACCACGACCGTGCCCGCGCAGGCCACCGCGCCCGAGGACGCCGCTTCGAGCCCGCCGTCCGGCGGTGGCGGCGGAGACGGGAAGCGGCGGCACGCCGCCGACGCGCCCAAGCGCAAATCCGTACGCGTGCTGCGCTGGACCGCCATCGGCGTCTCCGCGGCCCTGCTGGTGACGGCGGGCGGCGGCTACCTCTACTACCGGCACCTCGCCGCCAACATCACCAAGGACGCGCTCAACCTCGGCGATTCGAAGGTGAAGAAGAGCGAGCCGAACGCCGCCGGGCAGCACCCGCTGAACATCCTGCTGCTCGGCTCCGACAGCCGTAACACCAAGGAGGACCTGAAGCTCGGCGGCGCCCGCGACACGGTCGGCGACAAGGAGCGCGCCGACGTGCAGATGCTGCTGCACGTCTCGGCCGACCGGAGCAACATGACGGTCGTCAGCATCCCCCGCGACACCCGGGTCACCATCCCCAAGTGCACGGACAATGAGGACGGCAAGGTCTATCCGGAGACTTCGGACATCATCAACACCAGCCTCTCCCACGGCGGTCCCGGCTGCACGGTGGCGACCTGGGAGGAGCTCACCGGCATCCACATCGACCACTTCATGAAGGTCAGCTTCTCCGGCGTGGTGGACATGGCCGACGCCGTCGGCGGCGTCCCCGTCTGCGTCAGGGACAACGTCCGGGACGTGAAGTCCGGGCTGAAGCTCACCAAGGGCTCGCACACCATCCAGGGCGAGCAGGCGCTGCAATGGCTGCGCACCCGGCACGGCTTCGAGGACGGCAGCGACATCGGCCGTACGCACGCCCAGCACCTCTACATGAACTCGATGATCCGCGAGCTCAAGGCCAGCGCCAAGCTCACCGACCCCGGGAAGCTGCGCAGCCTCGCCGAGGCGGCCACCAAGGCGCTCACCGTGGATGAGGGGCTCGGCTCCCCCAAGAAGCTCTACGACCTGGGCAACGACCTCAAGCGGGTCCCGGCCAGCCGGACCACCATGACCACGATGCCGCGGCTCCCCGATCCGCGGAATCCCCTGGCGCACGTCGTGCCCGCGCCCGCGGCCGAGCAGCTCTGGGCCCTGCTGCGGGAAGACAAGCCGGTCGACGGCAAGGGGAAGGGCAAGGCGGGCAAGAAGGATTCCGCGGACCCGACGCCGACGAGCTCCACCCCGAAGGGCGAGGTCGCCGTCACCGTACGCAATGGCACCGGGTCCGCCACCGCGGCACCCGTCCCCGGCCGGGCATCGGTGATCGCCGAGCGCCTGACCTCGCTCGGGTATCAGCAGACCCGCGCGGACACCATGATCCAGCCCCAGCAGACCACGACGATCAGCTACCCGGACGCCGCCGCCAAGCCGGACGCCCTCGCCCTGGCGAAGTCGCTGGGCCTGCCCGCGAGCGCCGCGAAGCAGGCGAAGGCGGGCGACACCGCGACGGGCCTCGTCCTTGTCGTCGGCGCCGACTGGAAGACCGGCACGCGCTATCCGAAGTCCGCCGCCAAGAACCCCGAGGACGCGCTGAAGTCCGCCGACCCGATGAAGGCCACGGATTCCAAGGCGTGCATGAAGGTCAATCCCAACAACACATGGTGATGCAACGTTCCGTCGCGGACAGCCCGCGTCGCTTTGCGGCGGGCTGCGGCGTCGGCGTGCTGATGGTGGTGTGCGGCGGGCTGGCCGGGTTCGGCTCGTACCGGCTGGCGCGGGCCGCCCGGCGGACCTGCCATGTCTACGGCGAGGAGTGGCCGGACATGCTGGGGTGGCGCTTCTGGGAGATGCCGCTGAGCATGGGCACCGGGGCCGTGGTGGCGGCGCTTGCGTACATGCTGGCGGGGGCCCGGGTCCGTACGGGCCCCGCCGTGGCCACGACCTTCGTGGTGCTGGCCGTGACCACGTGGGTGCACTTCGCCTGGCTCGGCACGCCGGCGGGGGCCGGCACGGTCGACGGGCCGACGTGTCCGGCCTCCAACATTCCGGAATGGTGGCCGGGTTGGCTGCCGGCGTGAGGTGAGGTTCGGTCGGGCGGCTCAGGCCATCGGGTTCCGGTCGGGGCGGTTGCGGCGGAAGTAGAGCAGTACGCCGGCCGCTGCGACCAGGGTTGCGGTGGTCACCGGCAGGATGAGCGAGGTGCCGGTCGAGGACTCCGGCGCTTGGCTCGCGGTGTCCGCGACATCCGCGACATCCGCGACGTCGGCGGCGTGACCGGAGTGGTCGCCGTGATGTGCCACGGCCTGTGCGGCCTTGCTGCCCTTGGCGTCAGCCGCGGCCGCGGAGATCTCCTCCGCCGACTTCGTACCGCCGCCAAGGCCGGTGACCTCGCCCTGGCCGCCGTCGAAGACGACGTCCGAGCAGGAGAAGAAGTTCTCCTGGCTGTCCGAGCGGATCCACTGGATGAAGAGCATGTGCTCGCCGGAGCGCGCCGGGAGCTTCAGGTCCCAGTAGTAGTGGCCGCCGTTCGAGCCGGGGCCGCCGCCCGCCTGCGGCGGGTCGTTCACGGTCTGCAGATGGGTCAGGTCGCCCCAGGCGAGCGGGCTGCTGGGGGACCAGCCGCTGTTGGTGATGTAGACCTCGAAGCGGCCCGGGTGGTGCGCCCAGTTGCTGTACTGCAGCTGGATGTTCGCACCCGAAGTGAGATGCGTCTTGGGCCAGTCGGAGCGGACCGCGTTGTACGGGGAGAAGTTGTACGGGCTCTTGTCCCCTGCGCTGCAGAGCTTCCCGTCGGGGACGTAACCCTGGCCCTTGCCGCCGGCGTTGGAGTCCAGCACCGCGAACCAGTTGTACAGCGGCGTGGTGCTGGCCGCCCTGACCGCGGCGGCGCAGGCAGGGTTCGACGGCATCTGGGTCGAGCTGTTCTGGAGCAGATCCAGGTAGCACAGGTACGTGCGCGAGCCGGGGTCCATCGCGACGCCGTGCGCCGCGGCGGGAGTTGGCGTCAGGGCGATGAGCAGCGCCAGAGCTGCGGTGGCGGGGAGCGCGAGTAAGCGTCTTATGTGCATGGTGGGGGGCTCCTCTGTCCGGGGGTCAGAAGGGATTTTCTTGACTGATCGATTGACTGATCACTGTCAAGTGGGAGCGCTCCCACACCGTAGCGCCGAGTCTTCGTACCCGTCAACGCACCGGACGATAGGTCGCGATGACGACCCCGCTGCTGGTCGGCTGCGCGCTCACCAGCTGAAGCTTCTTGAGCGCGGCATCGTCCGCGAACAGCTTCTTCCGGCCCTCGCCGGCGATCACCGGGTGGATCAGCAGCACCAGCTCGTCCAGCAGATCCTGCTCCAGCAGCGACCGCACCAGCGTCGGGCTGCCCGCGACCGTGATGTCCTTGCCGTCGCCGGCCTTGAGCTCGCCCACGGCGGCCGCCAGATCGCCCTTGATCAGGGTGCTGTTGGCCCAGTCGTCGACGCTGTCCAGGGTCGAGGAGGCGACGTACTTAGGGGATTCATTGATCCACTGCGCGAAGCCGGAGTCCTCCCCGCTGGTCACGGTCGGCCAGTACCCGGCCCACTCGGAGAAGGTCACCCGGCCGAGCAGGATCGTGTCGGCGCTCTCCAGCGACTGCGCCAGCGCCGCGCCCATCTCCTCGTCGAAGTCGAACTGCCACTGGTCCGGCGACTCCACGACACCGTCGAGGGAGATGAAGAGGCCGGTCACTACCTTGCGCATGATTCCTCCATGAGAGTGCGGATTGCTTCGCTCGTCATGGAGATTACGAGGCCGCCGGACCTCAGGTCTTGTACAGAAGCGACAGCGGTCCCGCCTGGTCGTCGCCCGCGCCGAGCTGGGTGGCGGTACGGCCGATGTACCTGGTCAGGGATCGTGCCAGGTGCGGCTGGTCGAAGTACCCGAGCCGATGCACGACATCCTGCGCCGGCGTCCCCTCCTGGAGCAGCACCGCCGCCTGCCGGACGCGGTGGATCTGCCGTACGGCCCCGCGGGTCAGCCCCGTCGCCCCGACGAAGCGCCGCTGCAGCGTCCGCTCCGACACGACCGCCGAGGCCCCGCCGAAGACTGCGGGCACGATCGGGTCGTGGTCGACGATGCCCTCGCGCACCATGCGGCGTACGAACGCCTCGGCCGTGTCGTAGTCGGGAAGGTGCCAGGCGGAGCCCTTCAGCCAGAAGGAGCGCCGTGTGACGTCGGGGATCGCGGCGGCGCCGCCGACCAGCCGGTCGATCGGGATGTGCGGCAGTGAGGTGCCGAGGGCGAAGGTGATCCCGAAGAAGGTCGCGTCCTCGGGGATCGGCGCCTGGCTGGCCCCTGGCTCCGGGCCCAGCACGGCCGCCTGCACCTGGCCGCGGTGCTGCCAGAAGACGAGCTCGCAGTGGGTCGTGGCGATCGAGGTCATCTCGCCGCCGTGGTCGCTGCGGCTGCGCCACACGCGCTCGATGTACGGCAGCTCGGACGGTCGGCTCTCGACGTGCAGGCCCATCAGCGTCACACCCCCCTCAGAGCTTTCGGCTAGCCGCCCTGCCGCCGCACGATCTCGTTGATCCAGACAGGCGCGTACGGAGAGGTGCAGCCCGGGGACGTCGGATAGTCCTTGAGCACTTCCAGCCGCTCACCGATCCCGAGCGCCCGGGCGCGGTGCTCGGCGTGCTTGATCCCGATCTGCGCGAGAGTGTTGTTCATCTCCCACTGCAGGCGGTCAGGGGCGCCCTTCATGTCCGCCTCGATGGTGTCGAGGAGCCCTTCGAGGTCGAGGCCCGCGGGCTTCTTCGCCACCCGCTCCGCCGTCAGCGCCCAGCCGGCGCCCGCCACGACCGGGTCCGGGTCGGCGGACCAGGCGAGGCGCAGCTCCTCGGCGTGCGGGCTCTTCTTCACGGCGTAGTTCACGAGCCAGTCGAGCACCTTGGGTGTGCGCGCCTCGCGCACCATGCCGTCCAGCTCGTCCCGCTCGTACGCCTTCGGCCGGCAGATCAGCAGCGCCAGCAGCCGCGCCGCGGTGTCGTCCGTCGCCCAGAGGGCGCGGGCGAGCTCCTGCTGCGTCTTGAGCCGCTTGGCGACCGCCCGCAGCTTGGTCAGATTCACACCGTGATCGTCACCGTGCTTCTCATTGACCGCGCGAACCTTCGCGTCCTCGAGCCCGGCAAGCTCGGCCATCACCTCGGCGACCGCCGCGTCCGGCACCTTCTGGGCCACCTCAGCCTCCTGTACGTCGCGTGCGAGGCCAGCCTACGGTGGCGGCCAGCGAACCCAGCAGGGTCAGGGCGTCGCTGCTGGGGGAGGCGGGCTCGGCGTGGTAGACGACGAGTTCCTGGCCAGGGGCCGCGCGGACGTCGAAGGTCTGCATGGTCAGGGTGAGTGGGCCCACGTCGCGGTGGTCGAAGCGCTTGCTCTCCAGGGCCTTGCCGCGGGCGTCGTGGCGGAACCACAGCGCGGCGAATTCGGGGCTGCGGTCGAGCAGCTCCGCCAGCACCTCCCGTATCCGCGGATCGTCCGGCGCCGCGCCGCGGCCGAGGCGGAAGCCCGCCACCGAATTACGCGCCACCTCGTGCCAGTCGCGGTAGAAGGTGCGGGCAGCCGGGTCGGTGAAGATCACGTGCAGGAGATTGCGGGAGTGGGGCCAGCCGTGGAAGAGGGCGTCGGCGATGGCGTTGGAGGCGAGGACGTCGTACGCGCGGTTGTAGACGATCGCCGGGTTGTGCGGCCAGGCTTCCAGCAGCGCCGGCAGGCTCGGCTCCACCCGGTCCCGCACCTCGGCCGCCGCCGCCCGCGGGCCCACCCCGGCCAGCCGGAACAGGTGCAGCCGGCCGTCCTCGCCCAGCCGCAGCGCGGCGGCCAGCGCGTCGAGGACCTGGCCCGAGGGCGTACGCTCCCGGCCCTGCTCCAGGCGGATGTAGTAGTCGGCGCTGACGCCGGCGAGCAGCGCGACCTCCTCGCGGCGCAGGCCGGGCACGCGGCGGTGGCCCGTGGCCGGGAGGTTCGCCTCGGCCGGGGTGACCTGGGCGCGGCGGGCGGTGAGGTAGGCGCCGAGCTCGGAGCGTGCTGCCATGCGGCTCATCGTAGGCCGCGGCCCGGTCGTCTTCCTGGGTGTGCCGCACCCAGGAGAACGCCGCCTCTCCCGCTCCGCTCCCGGCCGGGACAGCCTCGGGGCCATGACCACTCATTCCGAAGAAACCGATCCGGGCACCGCGGCAGCCGGCCCGGACAGCGCCCGGAAAGTCGTCCTCGTCACCGGCGCCAGCAGCGGCATCGGCGCTGCCGTCGCCGAGCGGCTCGCGGCCGAGGGCCACCACGTGGTGGCCGGCGCGCGCCGTACCGACCGGCTGCGGGCGCTCGCCGACCGGGCCGCGGCGGCCGGCGGCAGCCTGCACCCGGCGCGGCTGGACGTTACGGACCGCGCCGACGTCGCGGCCTTCGTTGCCGCCGCGCGCGACCGGCACGGCCGCGTCGACGCCCTCGTCGGCAACGCCGGGGTCATGCCCCTGTCCCGCCTCGACTCGCTGCTCGTAGACGAATGGGACCGGATGATCGACGTGAACATCCGCGGCCTGCTGCACGGTATCGCCGCCGCGCTGCCCGTCTTCGCCGCGCAGGGGTCGGGTCACTTCGTCACGGTCGCGAGCGTCGGCGCGCACGAGGTCGTGCCCACGGGTGCGGTCTACTGCGCCACTAAGTACGCGGCCTGGGCGATCACCGAAGGCCTGCGCCAGGAGTCCGACCCGTCGATCCGGGCCACCACCATCTCCCCAGGAGTGGTCGAGTCCGAGCTCGCCGACTCCATCACCGACCCCGGTGCGGCGGCGGCCATGCGCACCTTCCGCGCCCACACCATCGGCCCGTCCGCCATCGCCGCCGCCGTCTCCTACGCCCTCGCCCAGCCCTCGGACGTCGACGTCAACGAGATCGTCATCCGCCCAACCCACCAGCGCTGAACCGCCGTACCTCGTACAGGAAGCAGCCGTGCTCCACCGCCCGTACGTGCACCAGTGCCACGGCCGGGTCGGCGAAGGCCTCCACCAGCATGTGGCGCATGACGGCCTGGGCGTCGTCGGGCCGGGCGGGGAGGTGGACGAGGGTGCCGCCTTCGATCCGGCCTTCGGCGGTGTAGCGGCGCAGGACCCGCTGCGCGCCGGTGTCGGCGAAGGCGTAGCCGGCGTCCGCGTCCGGACCCGGGCAGCGGCCGACGTGGATGAACACCGGCCCGGTCTCGTCGTACGCCCCGGGCTCCGCGCCCGTCTCCGCCGCCCAGCGCCGCAGCGGCGCGTAGGCCACGAGCGCGATCCGCTCACCGGCCCGGCTGCGGCGCAGGCAGCAGCGGAGTGGGGCGCCGTCCATGTCGTACGCATACGGGAGGGGAGCAGCCACCCCCGCGTCATCGCGCTCGCGGAGCTCGGCCAGGACGTGGGCCGGAATGGCGGCCGGCCGGTGTGCCGCGGAACGGGTCTTCGTCGCTGTCGTCATGCCACCAGGCTGCGGGAGCACGGCACGCTGCGCTGGCGAGAATCCGACATCAGGTTTCTACCTCGTGTAGCGGTCGCTTCTCTCGCCGCGCAGGTGCCCAGGAGGCAGCTTGCGGCCGAAGGTGAGGAGCAGCAGGGACTGGGCGCTGCCGTGGAGGGGAGCGCCGGTGCCGTACGACCAGTCGAGGTCATCCGCCTGCAGGTGGACGCCGGTCAGGTCGGCGCCGAAGAACTTCAGGCCGCGGGGGCGGGTTTCCGCCAGTACGGCTTGGAGGCGGGGGGCGGGGACCTGGCGGTCGAGGCCGAGGGCCACGGTGATGTCCAGGCCGTGTACGACGTCGTGGCCGAGGGCCGCAGGGAGGCCGCCTACCGGTGGGGTCCAGGGGTGGTTGGCGTTGTCGCGGAGGAAGGTGGCGAGTTCGGTGGGGGAGTGGGCGGCGGCATCGCGGCGGGCGACGCGGTCGGTCATGCGGTGGAGGCGGCCGGCCGACCTGAGCAGCTGAGCGAGCGTCGCCGGGAGTGAGAGGCGGAAGCCCATGGACATGTGCGCCGCGACCTCGCGCACCCGCCAGCCGGCGCACAGGCTCGGCGCGTCCCACTGGGCCGGGGTGAGGCCGTCGAACAGGTCGGCCAGCTCGCGGCGCTCGGCGGCGATCTCGGAGGTGAGGTCGATGGCGGGGCTGGTGCGGGGCGTTGTCTTGGCCATGGCTCCAGGGTGCGGGTGATAGGTCGCATACGTCCAAGAGACAGTTGCACTGTGATCTAGAATCATCAGTTATGGAACTGCGGCAGCTGCGCTACTTCGTCGAGGTGGTCGACGCGGGCGGCTTCACCCGCGCCGCCGAGCGCCTGCACCTCGCGCAGCCCGGGCTGAGCGCGCAGATCAGGCAGTTGGCGCGGGAGCTGGGGCAGCCGCTGCTGCACCGGGCCGGGCGGTCGGTGACGCTCACCGAGGTCGGCCGGGCCGTGCTGCCGTACGCACGCTCGGCGCTGGCCGCCGTGGACGGGGTCCGGGAGGCCGTCGAGGAGTACACCGGCCTGCTGCGCGGCCGGGTCGCGATCGGCGTCGTATCCGGCGGGACGGGGGAGCTGGTGGACGTGCCCGCCGTACTCGCCGGCTTCCACGCCGCGCACCCGCAGGTGGAGATCTCCCTCGTCGAGGAGAGCTCCGAGCGGATGCAGGCCGCGCTGTCGGCGGGCGAGCTCGACATCGCGCTGATGGGCGTCGCCGATGCCACGCCGCCGGCCGGACTGGCCTTCCGGACGGCCGTGGACGAGCCGCTGGCCGCGGCCGTCGGCACCGGCGATCCGCTGCTGGCGGCTGGCCGCCCCGCCATCCCCCTCACCGCCCTCCGCGACCGCCCGCTGATCTGCCTGCCGCGCGGCAGCGGCGTGCGCACCGTGCTCGAACGGGCCTGTGCCGAGGCCGGGTTCCGGCCGCAGGTCGCGTTCGAGGCGGCCGCCCCGCAGATGCTGCTGCGGCTGGCCGCCCGCGGCCTCGGCATCGCCGTACTCCCGGCCGCCGACGGCGAGGACCTGGGCGACGGGCTGCAGTTGCTGCGCCTGGAACCGGCCGGACTGCGCGGGCGCGTCGTGCTCGCCTGGCGCTCGGCGGAGCCGGGGAATCCGGCGGCACGGGCGCTGCTGGAGCGGCTCCGCGCCGCGCTGCCCGTCCCGTAGGCGTCCCCCCGCGCCCGTCCCGTAGGCGCCATTGTCTTGTGGCGCAATGACGTCTATCCGGCAGCCCCCGCCGGGGCACATGCTCAGTCGCGGGAGTCGAGTGACTCCCGCAGGGGGAGGTCGTCATGCATCTGACTCAGGCCGTCCACCGGGCGCTGCAGCAGGCACCCGACGCGCCGCTCACGGTCTTCGGCGACCGGGTGCGTACGGCGCGCGAGTCCGCCGAGCGCATCGCCCGGCTGGCCGGGGCGCTGCGCGGTCTCGGCATCGAGACCGGCGACCGGGTCGGCATCCTGGCGCTCAACTCCGACCGCTACCACGAGTTTCTGCTGGCCACGTGGTGGATCGGCGCCGCGGTGAACCCGGTCAACACCCGCTGGGCCGCGCCCGAGATCCGCTACGCACTGGAGCAGTCCGGCACCCGCACCCTCTTCGTCGACGACGCCTTCGCGCCGCTGACCGCCGAGCTGCGGGACGCCCTGGACACCGTCGTGCACTGCGGCGAGGAAGCGGCGCCGGACGGGATGCTGTCGTACGAGGAGCTGCTGGCCGGTGCGGAGCCGGTCGAGGACGGCCGGCACGGCGGCGACACCCTCGCCGGCGTCTTCTACACCGGCGGCACCACCGGCTTCCCCAAGGGCGTGATGCTCAGCCACGCCAACATGGCCATCTCCTTCCTCGGCATCCAGGCGGCCACCGCGTTCGCCGAGGCGGGCGGCAGCACGCTGATCGCCGCGCCGATGTTCCACCTCGCGGCGCTGACCACCTGGAGCGTCCAGGCACTCGTCGGCGGCACCCACGTGATCATGCCCGGCTTCGATCCGGTGGCGATGATGCGCGCCATCGAGCGGCACAGGGTGTCCGCCGTGATGCTGCCCCCGGTGATGATGCAGATGCTGGTGGATCACCCGGACATCGGGGCGTACGACCTGTCCAGCGTCCGCAAGTTCAGCTACGGCGCCGCGCCCATCTCCGAGGCGCTGCTGAAGCGGGCGATCGACGCCTTCCCGGAGGCGCGGTTCACGCAGGTGTACGGGATGACGGAGCTGGCCCCGGCGGCCACGCTGCTCACCGCCGACGACCACCTCGAGGGCGGCAGGCTGCGGAGTGGCGGCCGGGCCGCACCGCACGCCGAGGTCCGCATCGTCGGCCCCGACGGCGCGGAGCTGCCGCGCGGGCAGGTCGGCGAGGTCGTCGTCCGCGGCGCCCATGTGATGCGCGGTTACTGGGACAAGCCGGAGGAGACCGCGGAGGTGCTGCGGGACGGCTGGTTCCACTCGGGCGACGGCGCGTATATGGACGAGGACGGCTACGTCTACCTCGTCGACCGCCTCAAGGACATGATCGTGAGCGGCGGCGAGAACGTGTACTCCGTGGAGGTGGAGAACGCCCTCGGCCGCCACCCCGCCGTCGCCACCTGCGCGGTGATCGGCGTCCCCGACGATGCGTACGGCGAGCGCGTGCACGCCGTGGTGATCCTCAAGCCGGGCGCGGCCGCGACTGCCGAGGAGCTGCGCGCGCACTGCAAGACGCTGATCGCCGGCTACAAGGCCCCGCGCACCGCCGAGTTCGTCACGGCACTGCCGCTCTCCCCGGCGGGCAAGGTGCTCAAGCGTGAGCTCCGCAAGCCGTATTGGGAGGGCAAGGACCGCTCGGTGAACTAGTTCTCCGCACGTATCCAGGCCACCTTGATGGTCATCTCGTCGAACCGCCAGCCCGCCGGCGTGCGCACGGCACTCGCGGATACGCGCACGGCGCCGGTCTCGTGGGGCGGTTCGTCGCCGCGGGAGAAGTAGGTGAGCTGATTGGACGTGGCCCGCGCGCGATCGCCGTCGAGGTCCACCACCACATCGGTGTTCTGGTGCAGGGTCTGCTCGTCCGCGAACTGGCTTCGCTTCAGGTGAGCGGTCACCTCCTCCAGCCCGCGCAGCTCGCCGCCGCGCGGCGAGTGCACCACGACGTCCTCGGCGTAGACGGTGGCGATGTCGTCGTGGCGGTGCTCGTCCAGCACATTGGCCAGGCGGGAGAAGAGCTCGGCGATCTCGATACGGTCGGCGATACGGGTGTCAGCGGACACGGAGGCTCCTCGGTGGCAGCTCGAATGTTGGCGCGACCAACATTAGCGTGATTCGTTGGCCGCGCCAACGGATTTAGCCGGCCGGCCGGACCGCCTGCGTCTGCGTGGTCTGCCCGACCGCCCGCTCCTCCGCGTCGTACACATCCGTCTGCACCACGACGAAGCTGCGCCCGACGTGCAGCGGACGGGCCACCGCGCGGGCGTGGCCGGAGCCGACCGGGCGGAAGAAGTTGGTCTTCGACTCGACCGTCGAAGTGGTCGCGCCCTCCGGCAGGTTGAGGAAGGCGCAGACCGCGCCGACCGTGTCCGCGAGGGCCATCAGTGTGCCGCCGTGCAGCGTCTCGCCCGCCGTGCACAGGTCCGCGGACCAGGGGAGGACGCCGGTCGCACGGGCGGCCGTGGCCTCGGGGAGCTCAATGCCCAGGCGGGCGGCGAAGGGCATGGCGGCGAGGAGGCCGGCGGGCTTCGGGGTGGCGTCGGAGGTCATGGCCGACAGTGTGAGCCGTGGCGGGATCTTCGTCCATTACGTCGCGGGGCATTGACTCGCCCGGAGGTCAGCGGCAGATGCGCTCGATCAGCGTCTGCCAGCTGTCCGCGAGCGGGGTGGGGTCGGGGGTCGCGTCCGGGGGTGACAGCAGGATCAGCAGCGGTGCCTCCAGCGCGCCGGTCAGCTGGACGGTCAGGCTGTCCAGGCCGGTGGCGGCGAGGCCCGCCTGGCTCAGCAGCATGCGCAGGTGTGCTCGGGTGAACCCCGTACCTTCGCCGGCCGGTACCGGGCGCGTGCGGTCGAGGGCGGCGCGGGCGATGACGTGGTGCGCCGCGAGAAACTCCGTCCGCGCCCGCCCGTACGCGATCAGCCGCTCGACCGGCTCCGCGCCCGGACCCAGCGGCGGCGGGCCGGTGAGGACCTGATCCTGGAAGGCGTGCTCGTCGTCGTCCAGCAGGGCGTGGAAGATCCCGGCGCGGGTGCCGAAGCGGCGGTAGACCGTGCCCTTGCCGAGTCGGGCCCGCTCGGCCAGGCCGTCCATGGTGACCTTGTCCGCGCCCAGCTCGGCCATCATCGACCGCGCGGCGGCCAGCAGCTGCTCGCGGTTCCGGGCGGCGTCGGCCCGCTCGGGGCGGCGCCCGTCCAGGGGGAGTACGGGTCGGTGGTCCACGGGGCCCAATCTACTGCGGGAATACAACCGGGGTAAAGTCCGTTTTAGCTCGCGACCAGGCCGTATCCACGTCCTGACCACTGCAAAGGAGCCCGCCATGTCCGGCACCACCGACCTCGTCTTCGGCCTCGACACCTTCGGCGACGTGCCGACGGACGACTCCGGCGCCCTCGTCACCGACGCCCGCGCCATCCGGCAGGTCGTCGACGAGGCGGTCCTCGCGGAGGACACCGGTGTCGACGTCATCGCCCTCGGCGAGCACCACCGGCCCGAGTACTCCGTCTCCAGCCCGGAGACGGTCCTGGCCGGCATCGCCACCCGTACCGAAAAGATCCACCTGTCCTCCGGCGTCACCGTGCTCAGCTCGGACGACCCGGTGCGCGTCTTCCAGCGCTTCTCGACGCTCGACGCGCTGTCCAACGGCCGGGCGGAGATCATCCTGGGGCGCGGCTCTTTCACCGAGTCGTTCCCGCTCTTCGGCTACGACCTGGAGGACTACGACGAGCTCTTCGAGGAGAAGATCGGCCTCTTCGCCGAACTGCTGAAGGAGAAGCCGGTCACCTGGAGCGGCAGCCACCGCGCCGCGCTGGACCACGCCGACGTCTTCCCGAAGACCGAGTCCGGCCGCCTCACCACGTGGGTCGGGGTCGGCGGCTCCCCGCAGTCGGTGATCCGCACCGCCCGCTACGGCTTCCCGCTGATGCTCGCCATCATCGGCGGCCCGCCGGAGCGCTTCGCGCCGTACACCGACCTGTACGAGCGGGCCACGGCCAAGTTCGGCACCACGGCGCACCCGATCGGCGTGCACTCGCCGGGCTTCATCGCCGATACGGACGAGGAGGCGCGCGAGCTGCACTGGCCGAACTACCAGATCACGCACAACCGGATCGGCGGGCAGCGCGGCTGGCCGCCGATCACGAAGGAGCAGTACGAGCACGAGATCGCTTCCGGCTCGCAGTACGTCGGCTCCCCGGAGACCGTCGCCCGCAAGATCGCCCGCACGGTGAAGGCGCTCGACGCGGGGCGCTTCGACCTGATCTACACCTCGGGCCCGATGCCGATGAGCGGCCGGCTGCGGGCGGTCGAGCTGTACGGCAGCAAGGTCATCCCGATGGTCCGCGAACTGCTCGCGGACTGACTGCCACGACATCACTGGAGACTCACATGAACACGCTCGGCATCCTCGGCGCCGGCAAGGTCGGCACGGCGCTGGCGCGGCTGGCGCTGGCGGCCGGCTACCGGGTGCTGATCGCCGGCTCCGGCGACCCGGACCGTATCGCCCTCACCACGGAGGTGCTGACCCCGGGCGCCGAACCGGTCACCGGGGCGGAGGCCGCGGCCGGAGCCGATGCGGTGATCCTGGCGCTGCCGCTCGGGAAGTACGACACCGTCCCGGCCGCCGAGCTGCGCGGCAAGCTCGTCATCGACGCGATGAACTACTGGTGGGAGACCGACGGGATCCGCGACGACCTCACGGACCCGCTCGGCTCCTCCAGTGAGCTCGTGCAGCGCCAGCTGCCCGACTCGCGCGTGGTCAAGGCCTTCAATCACATGGGCTACCACGACCTCGAAGACCGGACCCGCCCCGCCGGCGCCCCCGACCGCAAGGCGATCGCGATCGCCGGCGACGACGCGGACGACGTGGCGGCGACCGCCCGCATCGTCGACGCGCTCGGCTTCGACCCGGTGCCGGCGGGACCGCTGGCCGAGGGCGTACGCCTGGAGCCGGGGACGGAGCCCTTCGGCGCCGTCGCCGACGCCGGGACGCTGCGGGCGATGGTCGACCGCTTCCCGGCGTCGGAGCGCGGGCAGGTGCGGGCCGCGGCGGTCAGCGCCCGGTGAAGTGGGGTGCGCGCTTTTCGAGGAAGGCGCGCATCCCTTCCTTCTGGTCCTCGGTGGCGAACAGGGCGTGGAAGAGCCGCCGTTCGAAGAGCAGCCCCTCGCGGAGCGGCAGCTCCTGGGCCCGGTCCATGGCCTCCAGCGCGGCCCGTACGGCAGGAGCCGTGCGGGCCGCGATGGCTGTGGCGACCTTCCGCGCCTCGGCGGCCAGGTCCGCCGCCGGTACGACACGGGCGACCAGGCCCGCGCGCTCGGCCTCGGCGGCGTCCATGGTGCGGCCGGTGAGGATCATGTCCATCGCCTTGGCCTTGCCGACCGCGCGGACCAGGCGCTGGGTGCCGCCGATGCCGGGGATCACGCCGAGGGCGAGTTCCGGCTGGCCGAAGACGGCGGTGTCGGCCGCGATGACCAGGTCGCACATCATGGCCAGCTCGCAGCCGCCGCCGAGCGCGTAACCCGAGACCGCCGCCACGGTCGGGGTGCGCAGGGCGGCGAGGGCGTCCCAGCCGGCGAAGTAGTCCTCCGCGGCCATCTCGGCGGCGGACTTCGGCGCCATCTCGCGGATGTCGGCGCCGGCGGCGAAGGCGCGGTCGGAGCCGGTGATGATGAAACAGCCGATCTCCGGGTCCTGGTCCAGGTCGCGGAGGGCGCCGGTGAGTTCGGTCATGAGGGTGCTGCTGAGAGCGTTGAGGACCTCGGGGCGGTGCAGGCGGGCGGTGACGACGGCGCCTTCACGCTCCAGCTTGAGGTGTTCCACTGCTGCCTCCTTCAGTGAGGGGTGGTGGTCGGTCAGGAGTCCCAGATGGCGCCGTACGCGGGGATGCCGCGGCTCTCCAGGCCGTGCACGACCTTCCAGGTGAGCTTCTTGTTGGCAATGCAGATCACGGCCTCGGCGCCGGTGCGCCGCCAGGCGTCGTAGGCGAGGTGCACCATGTCGGGCTTGCCGTGCGCGTCCGTGTCCCAGATGAGGGCGTCGGGCTGGACCGCGAGGATCTCGTCCACGAGTTCGTCGCCGTAGGTACGGCGCGGTGCCCGGGTGGACCAGACGAGCGTGGCGGGCACTTCGCGGGCGAGGAGGTGCGGCAGGCAGGGGCCGATGCCGCTGCCGGTGGCGACGTAGACGACCTTGGTGAAGAGCCGCTCGATGTTGGCGACGCCGGCGGTGGTGATGCCCTTGACCCATACGTGTTCGGGCGCGTCATCGATGAAGCTGCCGGTCCAGTCGCCGGCCCGGGAGACCGTCAGGCGGAAGCCGTCCTCGCCCGGGGCGGGCACGTTGGCGAACGAGTGCCATTCCCTGAGCGGGCTGCGGCTGATGGCGGTGGAGGAGCCGGCGAAGGGGGTTTCGCCGTGATCGAAGCGGGCCACGGCCACATGCGGGGAGGGGCGGGTGATCCGTACCGGCACCTTGCGCAGCCGCAGCCAGGGCAGCGCGACGCAGGCCGTAATGCCCGCGAGCACCGCCAGCGCGACCGCGGACGCGGTCAGCGCCGCCTGCGCCCAGAGGAGCGCGAGGGCCGCCCAGCCGGCGAAGCGGTGCGTGCGCTCGAAGAGGTCGTGGCGCGGGGTGCGGATGCGGGGGAGCGCGGTGATCAGCATGGCGGCGAGCAGGGCGAGGGGCGCGTAACTCACCGCCAGGACCGGCCAGTCGGCGCCCTCGGCGGTGAGCGCGACGACCGAGGCGGCGAACCAGAGCGAGCCCGCGAGTGCGCCGCCGACGTGCAGGCCGCCGAAGTGGTAGACCTTGCCGAGCGTCCAGCGGACCTTCAGGGGCCAGTGCGGTGGGGCGGATGTGGCCACCCGGAAGAAGAAGTTGATGACGTACTGATTGCGGACGACCACGGCCAGGGCGACGTTGGCGAGCGCCGCGTACGAAAGGATGCGCGCGTCCCACTGCTTGGTGAGGGCCAGAATGGCGTTGAGGGCGAGGACGGCCGCGGCCAAGCGGTTGTAGTGCATCAGGCGGGGGTGCTTGAACGAGCGCCGCAGCCGGCCGGTGGGCGGCGGCAGCGGCGGCTGCGCCCGCTCGGCAGAGGTGGTGATACGGGTGGTGGGAGCCGTGGGCGCGGTCATGAGACGGCCCCCTGGGCGAGCACCGCGGGCGCGGGGCGGACGGCCGCGGCGCCGGTGGCCACGGCCTGGCGCAGCAGCGCCTTGTCGACCTTGCCGCGCGGGGTGAGCGGCAGTTCATCGAGCGCGTACACCTCGGCGGGGACGCAGTAGTACGGCAGGGCGGCGGCCACCGCTTCGCGCGCGGCGTGGGGGTTCACGCCCGCCGGGGCCACGAAGGCGACCAGGCTGCGGTCGTCCCGCTTGAGCGTCAGCGCCTGCCCACAGCCGGGCACCGACTCGAGCACGGCGGAGACCGAGTCCAGCTCGACGCGGAAGCCGCGCACCTTGACCTGGTCATCGGTGCGGCCGAGATGCTCCAGCTCGCCGTACGGGGTCCAGCGGCCCAGGTCGCGGGTGTTGAACATCATCCGTCCCGCGCCGAGGAACGGGTCGGGCGCATAGCGCTCCGCGTTGAGGTCCGGGTTGTCCAGATAGCCCGCGGAGACGCAGTCGCCCCCGGCCCACATCTCGCCGGTCTCGCCGGGTGGCAGCTGCCGTCGGTACTCGTCCAGGACGTAGACGGTGTTGTTCGGGGTGGGGCTGCCGATGGTGAGCGGGCCGCCGGGGACATGCCGGTGCATGGTGTTGACGATGGTGGTCTCGGTGGGGCCGCAGCAGTTGTAGAAGACCGCCCGGCGGGCCCAGGCGTCGGCGAGCGGGCGCGGGCAGGGCTCGCCCGCGACGGCCACGGTCCTGACGTACGGGCAGCGCGCCGGATCGATGCGGGCGAGCACGCTCGGGGTGGCGATGAGGACGTCGGCGCGCTCGGCGGTGGCGGCGATGCCGGAGTCCCGGATGAGCAGGGTGGCGCCGTGGGACAGGCAGCCGAGGATCTCCCAGGAGGCCATGTCGAAGGCGATGTTGAGTAATTGGGCGACGCGCAGGCCCGGGTGGATGGCCAGGTCGCCCGGGGAGGTGAGCAGGAGGTTGCAGACGTTGCGGTGGGTGACGGCGACGCCGTTGGGCCTGCCGGTGGTGCCGGAGGTGAAGAGCACGTAGCAGGCGTCGTCGGGGGTGAGCGCGCGTCGGGGCGGGGCGGCGGATTGAGGCGCGGCAGGGCGCGGCGCTGCGGCACCGGTCATCACCTCGTCGATGGCGACCAGCGTGCCGCCCTCGGGGACGGGGGCCAGACCGGCGAACTCGGAGAGGGTGAGGACGACCTTGATCCGGGCGGTGCGCGTGACGTGCCGCAGCTGCGCGGCGGGCGCGATGGCGATGTCCTGCGGGACGTACGCGGCGCCGGCCTTCAGCGTCGCCAGCAGCCCGACGAGCATCGGCAGGGAGCGGCGGAGGAAGAGGCCGACCGCGTCGCCGGGGCCGATGCCGAGGCCGGTCAGTAAGGCGGCCAGGCGGTCGGCCTGCTGGTTGAGTTCGGCGTACGTGAGGGCCTCGCCGCGGTGTTCGGCGGCGATGGCGTGGGGGCGGGTGGCGGCGTGTTCCTCGATGGGCCGGTGGATGAGTTGGTGTGACGGCGTGGCATGTGTCAGGCGCACGGAATCCTCCAGGCGATGACGCGCTCCTGCCGTCGCCGGGGCCGCGAGCGGCGGAGCGGATGCGGGGGTGTCGTGTGCGCACACGAAGCCGGTGTTCGGGATTTTGAACATCGGTTGACCGGCTGACGTATGGGACTGTGCAGGACTTTCGGTTGAACGGTCAACAGGTGATGCGCTCTTGAATTAGCGTGCGTTTTAGTGTATTTGATCCCGATTTGACAGGCCGGACATGATGGGCAGCATGCTGCCTCTCTCCGGAATTACGGTGGTCAGCCTCGAGCAGGCGGTCGCGGCGCCTTTCGCCACGCGGCAGCTGGCGGATCTCGGGGCTCGGGTGATCAAGGTCGAGCGGCCGGGGGGAGGGGATTTCGCGCGGCGGTACGACACGACCGTGGCGGGGGAGTCGAGCTACTTTGTGTGGCTGAATCGGTCGAAGGAGTCGATCCAGCTCGATCTGAAGTCCGATGGCGGGCGGCGGGTGGTCGGGCAACTGCTCGCCGGTGCGGATGTGTTCGTACAGAATCTGGCGCCCGGCGCGGCCGACCGTCTCGGTCTCGGAGCGGAGGAGCTGCGGGGGCGCTTCCCGGAGCTGATCCCCTGCACCATCTCCGGTTACGGCACCACCGGGCCGGCCGCGCAGCGCAAGGCGTACGACCTGCTGGTGCAGTGCCAGACCGGCCTGGTCTCGCTCACCGGCACCGCGGAGGAGGCCGCGCGCAGCGGCATCTCGATCGCCGATATCGCGGCTGGGATGTACGCGTACTCCGGGATCCTGACCGCCCTGTACACCCGCGCCACGACCGGCGTCGCCCGCGCCGTGGAGGTCTCGCTCTTCGAGGCCCTCGCGGAGTGGATGCACCAGCCCGCGTACTACACCGGCTATGGGGGCACCCAGCCGCCGCGCATGGGCACGCGGCATCCGACGATCGCCCCGTACGGCGCCTTCACCGCGAAGGACGGGAAGGAGGTGCTCTTCTCGATCCAGAACGAGCGGGAGTGGGCGGCGCTGTGCGAGCAGTTCCTGGAGCGGCCCGGGCTGGTGGCGGATCCGCGGTTTGCGACCGGGTCGGCGCGGGTGGCGCATCGGGGGGAGGTCGACGGGATCGTGGCCGATCGTTTCCGGGGGTTGGGCGCGGCGGAGGCGATGGGGCTGCTGGATGCGGCGGGGATCGCCAATGCGCCGGTCAATGACGTGCGGGAGTTCCTCGATCATCCGGTGCTGAGCGGCAGGGGCCGCTGGGCGCAGGTGGGGCTGCCGGGCGGTGGGGAGGCGCGGGCGCTGATTCCTCCGGCCGATCTCGATGGCGTCAGCCCGCGCATGGATCCGATACCCGCGGCGGGCGAGCATACGGAACGTATTCTCGCCGAACTCGGCTATAGCGAAGCCGATATCGCCGCCCTGAAGGGGAGCGGCGGATGAGCGCGCTCGACGGCCTCCCCGAGCACGAGCGGCTGGTCGTCGGCACGGTCCGCGACTTCGTCGACAAGGACGTCAGGCCCGTTGTCCGCGACTTGGAGCACACCGACACGTATCCCGAGTCGCAGATCGAGCAGATGAAGCGGCTGGGCGTCTTCGGCCTCGCCATCCCGGAGGAGTACGGCGGAACGCCGGTCTCCACCCCTTGCTATGTCCTGGTCACCGAGGAGCTCGCCCGCGGCTGGATGAGTCTCGCCGGGGCGATGGGCGGCCACACTGTCGTCGCGAAGCTGCTGCTGCACTTCGGGACGGAGGCGCAGAAGCGGCGCTATCTGCCCCGGATGGCGACCGGCGAGATCCGCGCGACCATGGCGCTGACCGAGCCGGGCGGGGGCTCCGACCTGCAGGCGATACGTACAACTGCCCGCGCGCGCGATCACGGCGGCTATGTCGTCGACGGCACCAAGACGTGGATCACCAACTCCCGCCGATCCCGCCTCATCGCCCTGCTGGCCAAGACCGACCCCGGCGCCACCCCCGCCCACCGCGGTATCTCCATCCTTCTGGTCGAGCACGGCCCGGGCCTGACCGTCTCCCGCGATCTGCCGAAGCTCGGCTATAAGGGAGTGGAGAGCTGCGAGCTCGCATTCGATACGTATAACGCGCCCGCGGACGCCCTCCTAGGCGGCGTCGAGGGTGAGGGCTTCGCGCAGATGATGACGGGCCTGGAGACCGGCCGGCTGCAGGTCGCCGGCCGCGCCCTCGGCGTCGGGCGGGCCGCGCTGGAGGACTCCCTCGCGTACGCCCAGCAGCGGGAGTCATTCGGCAAGCCCATCTGGCGCCACCAGGCGATCGGCGGCTATCTCGCCGACATGGCGACCAAGCTCACCGCCGCCCGCCAGCTGACGCTCTACGCCGCCCGGCGGGCGGACGCGGGCAGCCGGGTGGACATGGAGGCGGGCATGGCCAAGCTCTTCGCTTCCGAGACCGCCATGGAGATCGCCCTGAACGCCGTCCGTATCCACGGCGGCTACGGCTACTCGACAGAGTTCGACGTGGAACGATACTTCCGCGATGCACCCTTGATGATCGTGGGCGAGGGCACCAACGAGATCCAGCGCAACGTCATCGTCCGTCAGCTCGTGGAGCGAGGCGGGCTCGATACCTGACGGGCGTCCGTCGCGGCGTCCGCCTCCGCCGTACCCGACGCCACTATCCGGCTCGCCCGCCGCCCGGGCAGCGCCGCCAGCGCCACCGCCGCGAGGGCCAGCGCGGCCCCGGCCACCGTGGCCGTCGTGACCGACGCGTCCCCGTGCGGGAGGAAGGTGTCCAGGGCGAGCGAGCCCAGCAGCTGGCCCGTAATGGTGCACAGGCCCAGCAGGAGCACGCCCAGCCGGGACACCGTCGCGACCGCTATCGCGATGAAGCCGCAGCCGATCAGTCCGCCCAGGTAGAGATACGGGGTCGTCGGCAGGTGGGCCGGCAGCCCGGCGACCGCCGTGTGGATCAGGAAGATGATCGCCAGCGCCGAGGTGCCCGCCGCGAAGTTGAACCACGTCCCCGTGTACGCCGAACCCGACGACACGCGGACATGCCCATTCACCGCCTGCTGCCAGCTCACGCACACCCCCGCCGCCAGCGGCAGCGCCAGCAGCCCCAGCGCGAAACCGCCGTCCAGCTTGTCCGCCATGGACAGCGCCACGGCCGCCAGTACCAGCGCCGCGCCCGTCATACGGCGGGCCGTCGGCCGCTGCGGGCCGGCCGGGCCAAGGCCCATCCGGTCGAAGACCAGGCCGCCGCCCACCTGCCCGGCGACGATCGCGACCGTGAAGAGCGCCACCCCGAGCGCGCCCACGGCCAGGCCCTGGGTGAGTACGAAGGCCGCGCCGCCGAAGCCGCCGACCAGCTGCCACCAGCGCAGCCGGCCCGCCCGTACGTCCCGCACCACGACTCCGACGCCCCGGCGCGGCCGGGCCATGAAGAGCAGGCCGAGGGTCAGGAAGATCAGCCCCGAGCCGAAGGAGATCAGCGCCGCCGTGAAGCCGTCGTCGCCGAGTGCCGCGGCGAGCTCGCCGGTGATACGGGACTGGAGGGCGATGAGCGCGCCGGAGACGACGGCCAGGAGGGCCCAGGGGGCGGCGGCGGGCATGGTGCGGGGGTGTCCTTCTCGGTAGCTGACGTGCGGTTTCCCTTGTGAATGTAAGCGGGAACCGGGGCTCTGCGCGATCGGGCCCAGGTGGTGAGACGAGCGGTTGTCCACAGGTGCTCGGCCGCCGGCATCAAGTGGCCCGGAGACCCGCTAAGTTGGGGCTGATCAATTCCCCGCCAGGAGGTTTCAGTGAACAGCGACCCGCGGATCGACCCCAGCGTCCCGCACTCCGCCCGCATCTGGAACTACTGGCTGGGCGGCAAGGACAATTACGCCGCCGACCGTGCCGTCGGCGACCAGGTCCGCGAGGTCTACCCGGCGATCGTCGACGTCGCCCGGCACTCACGGCTCTTCCTCGGGCGCGCGGTGCGGCTGATAGCGGGGGAGCGGGGGATCCGGCAGTTCCTCGACATCGGCACCGGGCTGCCCACCGCCGACAACACCCACGAGGTCGCCCAGCGCACCGCCCCCGAATCGCGCATCGTCTACGTGGACAACGACCCCCTCGTACTCACGCACGCCCGCGCGCTGCTCACCTCCAGCCCGGAGGGCGCCTGCGCGTACATCGACGGCGACGCCCGGGAGCCGGAGAAGATCCTCGCCGAGGCGGCCAGGACGCTCGACTTCGACCGGCCGGTCGGCCTGATGCTGCTGGGCGCCCTCGGCAGCGTCCTCGACGACGAGGAGGCGTATGCGATCCGCGACCGGCTCGTGGCCGCGCTTGCCCCGGGCAGCTATCTGGTCTTCGAGGACGGTACGAACGCGATCAACAGGGAGGCGGCCGACGCCGCCGAGCAGACCCGCGCCGAGGGCGGCGATCCGTACCGGCTGCGGGACCGGGAGCAGATGGCGCGGTTCCTCGACGGGCTCGAGGTGCTGGAGCCGGGGCTGGTGTCCGTATCGCGGTGGCGGGTGGAGGGGAACGCCTTCCGGGAGCCGGAGGAGGTCAATGCCTTCTGCGCGGTCGCCCGTAAGCCGTGAGCGAGGCTCCTGTCCGGGCATAGCTTGAGCTCAACCATGGTTGAGGTTCTACGGTGACGACGAATACCTCACCCGGCGGGAGAAACCCATGGATATGCAGGCCACCGCGTGGCAGTCGCTGCACAGCACCGTCACCGCGCAGCGCGACAAGCGACCGCTCAGCAAGGCCGGGCTCGGCCGCATCTGGGCGTTCGCGCAGCCGCACCGGCGGCTGCTGGCATGGTTTCTCGTCCTGAGCGTCGTCACCTCGGCCCTCGCCGTGGCCACGCCGCTGCTCGCCGGGCAGGTCGTGGACGCGATCGTCGGGGACAAGGGGCAGGGCGTGGTGGTCGGGCTCGCCGTGCTCATTGCGGGCATCGCGATCGGCGAGGCCGGCATCGGCCTCATCGCCCGATGGCTGTCCGCGAGGATCGGCGAGGGGCTGATCCTGCAGCTGCGGACCGCCGTCTACGAGCATGTGCAGAAGATGCCGGTCGCCTTCTTCACCCGCACCCGCACCGGCGCCCTCGTCAGCCGCCTCAACAACGACGTCCTCGGCGCCCAGCGCGCCTTCAGCAACACCCTCTCCGGCGTCGTCGGCAACCTGGTCACCCTCCTCCTCACCCTCGCGGTCATGCTCCGCATCTCCTGGACGATCACGCTGCTCGCGCTCGTCCTGCTCCCCGTCTTCATCCTCCCGGCCCGCCGCATGGGCGCCCGCCTGGCCCGGCTGCAGCGCGAGGCCGCCGACCACAACGCCGCCATGGGCACCCGCATGACCGAGCGCTTCTCCGCGCCCGGCGCCACCCTCGTGAAGCTGTACGGGCAGCCGGACCGGGAGGCCGCCGAGTTCGCCGACCGGGCCGCGCGGGTGCGGGACATCGGCATCCGTACGGCCATGACCCAGACCGTCTTCGTCACCGCCCTCACCCTGGTCTCCGCCCTCGCCCTCGCCCTCGTGTACGGGCTCGGCGGCTGGCTCGCGCTCGGCGGAAAGCTGGAGACCGGCGCCGTCGTCGCGCTGTCGATGCTGATCACACGGCTGTACGCGCCGCTGACCTCCCTCGCGGGCGCGCGGGTGGAGGTGATGAGCGCGCTGGTCAGCTTCGAGCGGGTCTTCGAGGTGCTCGACCTCAAGCCGCTGATCGAGGAGAAGCCGGACGCGCGGCCGCTGCCCAAGGCGGCCGCCTCGGTCGAGTTCGACAAGGTCTCCTTCGCCTACCCGGCCGCCGACAAGGTCTCCCTCGCCTCCCTGGAGGAGGTCGCCGCCCTCGACACCCGCGGCGGCGACACCGTGCTGCACGACATCTCCTTCCGCGCCGAGCCCGGCCAGATGGTCGCCCTCGTCGGCTCCTCAGGCGCCGGGAAGTCCACCATCGCTTCACTGCTGCCGCGGCTGTACGACGTGGACGCGGGCGCGGTGCGGGTCGGAGGCGAGGACGTACGCGACCTCACCGCAGACTCGCTGCGGGCCACGCTCGGGATGGTCACCCAGGACGGGCACCTCTTCCACGACACCGTCCGCGCCAACCTGGCCCTCGCCAAGCCGGACGCGCAGGACGACGAGATCTGGGACGCCCTGCGCCGGGCCCGCCTCGACGGCCTCGTCGCCGCGCTGCCCGACGGCCTGGACACCATCGTCGGCGAACGCGGCTACCGCCTCTCCGGCGGCGAACGGCAGCGGCTGACCATCGCCCGGCTGCTGCTCGCCCAGCCCCGGGTCGTCATCCTCGACGAGGCCACCGCACACCTCGACTCCACGTCCGAGGCGGCCGTACAGGAAGCGCTGGGCGAGGCGCTCGCCGGGCGGACGGCCGTGGTCATCGCGCACCGGCTGTCCACGATCCGGCAGGCGGACCTGATCCTCGTGGTCGAGAACGGGCGGATCGTGGAGCGCGGCACCCACACCGCGCTGCTGGCCGCACAGGGGCGCTACGCCGAACTGCACCGGACCCAGTTCGGGGCGGAGGGGACACCGGAGGGCGAGTCGGTCGCGGCCTGACGGCTGCGTTGTCGATCACTCTCCGGAACCGGCTGTTCCCGGTGCCCGTTCCTGCTGTACTGGGACACGCACGTTCGAAGGGAGGGCCGATCATGGCCGGTGCGGAGCTGCGGCTGGGGCCGCTGCTGCGGTATGCCGACGGGGCGCAGGCCACCGTCTGGGTCGAGACGGACCGGCCCTGCGAGGTGGCGATCGCCTGCGACACGGGCGCCGGCGGCACCTCGCGCACCTGGCGCGCGGCCGGCCACCACTACGCACTGGTGGTGGTCGACGGCCTGATCCCCGGCCAGGCCACGCCGTATCGGGTGCTCCTCGACGGGACCCAGGCGTGGCCCGAGCCCGGGGAGCCGGCGCCCACCGTCCGCACCCCCGACCCCGCCGACAGCGTCCGCGTCGTCTTCGGCTCCTGCCGCTGGGCCGCCAAGCCCGACGGCGACCACGACCCGGTCGGCCCCGACGCCCTCGACACCCTCTCCCAGCAGCTCGACGCCGACGCCTACGCGGAACGTCCCGACGTCCTGCTGCTCCTGGGCGACCAGGTCTACGCCGACGAGACCTCCGCGGCCACCCGCGAGTGGCTCGCCACCCGCCGCGACCTCGTCGAGCCGCCCGGCGCCGAGGTCGCGGACTACGAGGAATACACGCGGCTGTACTACGAATCCTGGCTCGACCCGGAGGTGCGCCGGCTGCTCGCCTCCGTACCCAGCTGCATGATCTTCGACGACCACGATGTGATCGACGACTGGAACACATCAGAGGCCTGGCTCACCGGGATCCGCGCCAAGCCCTGGTGGCGGGAGCGCGTCCTCGGCGGCCTCATGTCGTACTGGGTCTACCAGCACCTGGGCAATCTCTCCCCGGCCGAGCTGGAAACCGACAAGCTCTACGCCGCCATCCGCGCCGCCGACGACGGCACCGAGCTGCTGCGCGACTTCGCCGTACGGGCCGACGAAGAGCCCGGCGCCGCCCGCTGGAGCTACCGCCGCGACATCGGCCGCACCCGCGTCCTCATGGTCGACTCCCGCGCCGCCCGCGTCCTGCAGGAGGACGCCCGGGCGCTGCTCGCCGACAGCGAGATGGCGTGGCTGCGCGAGCAGGCGCTGTCCGGCCCCGGCACGTACGACCACCTCCTCATCGGCACCTCCCTGCCCTGGCTGCTGCCGCCCGCCGTGCACGCCGCCGAGGGCTGGAACGCCGCCCTGGCCGCGGGCGGCCGCGGCCCTCGCTGGACGGGCTTCGCCGAGAAGGTGCGGCAGGCGGCGGACCTGGAGCACTGGGCCGCCTTCCCGCGCTCCTTCACCGACCTGACCGCGATCATCGCCGAGGTCGGCCGCGGCGCCGCCGCCCCCGCGTCGGTGCTGGTGCTGTCGGGCGATGTCCACCATGCGTACGTGGCCGAGCCGGACTACCCGGCCGACGTCCGCTCCACCGTGGCCCAGCTGACCTGCTCGCCGATGCACAACAGCGTCCCCGCCCCGCTCAAGGCCGGCTTCCGCTTCGGCTGGAGCCGTGCAGGGCGGGCCATAGGCCGCGCGCTCGCCCGACACGCGCGGCTGCCTGAGCAGCCGGTCTCATGGCGCAAGACCGGCGGGCCCTGGTTCGGCAACCAGATCATGACCCTGGAGCTGGGCGGCCCCGACAGCGTGCGGCTGCGGCTGCAGCAGGCGGGCGAGACCGGCGATGCCAGGACGGCGCGATTGCGCGTGGCGGACGAGCGGGAGCTGACGGCTACGGCGCGGCAGGCGCGCGGCGTGCGGTGAAGGTGTGCCTGCCAGGCGGCACCGCCTTGCGGTCACCCGAGGGCAGCCGCACCTCGGCCTTGGTGTCCGGCGGTATGCCCGGGGTCAGTCCGCCTGCGGAGGGCTGAGGCCGCGGAGCTTGTCGGGGTTGACCTGGAAGCGGAGGTTGGCCATGCGGTCGTCGGTCAGGTCGAAGGAGAGCGAGCCGACCGGGTAGCCGCCCAGCGTGAACAGGACGCTGAGCTCGCCATTGAGGACTGCCGGCTCCAGCCGCAGCCCCGCGTACCCGGGCTTGGCCAGCACGCCGAGGAGCCAGCGGGCGACGTGGTCGGGGCCGTACAGCGGGCGCCGGGCCGCCGTGACCTTGCCGCCGCCGTCGGACCAGGCGGTCACGTCGGGCGCGAGCAGTTCCAGCACATTGTTGAGGTCGCCCCCGGACGCCGCCGCCAGGAAGCGCTCCACGATCGCGCGGCGCTGCGCCGGATCGGTGTCGGCGCGGGGCTTTCGCTCCTGTACGTGCTTGCGCGCACGCAGCGCGATCTGCCGGACCGTCGCCTCCGGCCGGTCGAGGAAGCCGGCGATCTCCGCGTGCGAGTAGCCGAAGGCCTCCCGTAACACGAAGACGGCGCGCTCGACGGGCTTGAGCGTCTCCAGCACCACCAGCAGCGCGGCCGACACGGCGTCCGCACGCTCCGCGTCCTCCGCCACGTCAGGGGCCGTGAGCAGGGGCTCCGGCAGCCACGGGCCGACGTACTTCTCGCGGGTGGCGCGGGCGGAGGTGAGGCGGTTGAGGGAGAGGTTGGTGACCGTACGGACCAGATACGCCCGCGGGTTGTGCACCGAAGCGCGGTCCGCCTGCTGCCACTTGAGCCAGGCGTCCTGCAGCACGTCCTCGGCATCGGTGACGGTGCCGAGCATCCGGTACGCGGCGCCGAACAGCAGTCGCCGGTGCTCGAGGAACGGGTCCGTATCCGCGGTGGCTTCCCTCACCTGGGCATCGTGCCCAGGGGCGGCCGCCGCCCGCAAGTCGCCTCATCGGGTGGCGCGGCCGCCCTTGGACAGGAAGACCGTCGCGTACACGCCGCGGGCGACCATCCGGTAGGTCTTCAGGGGACTGCCGCTGACGAACTCCTTGTACCAGGCCGCCGCCCTCCCGGACAGGTACAGCCGCCCGGGCGAGTCGTCCGCCTTGGTGAACTGGATGACGCCGTCCTTGCGGCCGAGGCTGACCGGCTGGTGGAAGTACCCGAAGCGGAATGGCTTCACGCCCTTGCCGCGCAGCCGCCGGGCGATCGTGTCCGCGGTGTACTGGGCAGTCGGCAGCCCGCTCTGGCAGGTGCCGTGGATCTGCCCCCACGGCAGCTTCACGGCTGCGGCGTCGCCGACCGCGTAGATCTCCGGGTGCGAGAGGGACCGCAGCGTGGCGTCCACCTCGATCAGGCCGCGGTCGTCGGTGGCGATGCCGGAGTCCGCCGCGAGTGCCGGCACCTTGACGCCGGTGGTCCACAGCACCAGGTCGGAGGCGACGACCTCGCCGTCCGCCAGCTCGACGCCGCCTGGCAGCACCTTCGCGACGCTCTCGCCGACGCGCACGGTGATGCCGAGCCGGTCCATGGCCCGGTTCAGGTACGCGCGGGCCTTCTCGCCCATCATCGCGCCCGGCACGGCGCGGCTGACGAGCGTGACCTGGAGCCCAGGGTGGCTCTCCGCGATCTCCGTGGCGGCCTCGATGCCGGTGAGACCGCCGCCCGCGACGGTGACCCGGCCGCCCTCCGCCGCGAGCTCGGCGAGGCGCAGCGACACGCGGTGGTTGGTACGCGGGTCGTTGAGCGTGTGCGCGTGCTCGCCGGCGCCCGGCACGATGGAGGTGTCGGTGGCGCTGCCCAGCGCGTAGACGAGGGTGTCGTACGGCAGGGTCCGCTCGCCGTCGACGGTCACCTCCCGGGCGTCCGGGTCGAGCCCCGTCGCCCAGCCCTGCACGAACTCGATGCCGGTGCCGCGCAGCAGCTCCGGGATGCGGTGGTCGCCCAGCTCCTGCCCGGCGAACACCTGGTGCATCCGCAGCCGCTCCGTGAACCGGTCGGATGGGTTGACCAGCGCGATCGTGACGTCCATCCGCCGGGTGCGGCGGGCGAGCCGGATCGCGGCCAGCATGCCGGTGTAGCCGGCGCCGAGTACGACGATGCGGTGGCGGTCGCTCTGCATCATTAGCTCCTCAGTCGGGGTCACCCGGTCCGGTGACGCCTATGGGACAGGGAGGCGAGCACAGACGTGACAGCCATTTTATGTGACCTGGGTCACGTCGGCAGCATCCACTCCAGTACGGCGCTCGACTGCAGCGCCACCAGCACGCACATCAGCAGCAGGAGCAGCAGGCTCCAGCCGACCACCTTGCGCAGCAGCTCCGCCTCGCGGCCGTGCAGACCGGTGGCGGCCGCGGCGATGGCGAGGTTCTGCGGGGAGATCATCTTGCCGAGGACGCCGCCCGAGCTGTTCGCCGAGGCGAGCAGCTCGGGGTTCAGCCCCGAGCTCTTCGCGGCGGTCACCTGCAGCACGCCGAAGAGGGCATTCGCCGACGTGTCGGATCCGGTGACGGCGACGCCCAGCCAGCCGAGCACGGGGGAGAGGAAGGCGAGGGCAGTGCCCGCGCCCGCGATCCAGTGGCCGAGGGTGGCGGTCTGGCCGGAGAGGTTCATGACGTACGCGAGGGCGAGGACCGTCGCCACGGTGAGGATGGCCCAGCGGAGCTGGTGCAGCGTCCGTCCGTACGCACGGACCGCGAGCCCGGGGCGTACGGAAAGGGCCGCCGCCGTGATGACTCCGCTGAACAGCAGCAGCGTGCCGGTCGCCGGGAGCCAGTTGAGGGTGAAGGTGGTCGCCGAGGCGGGGTCGCCGGTCACCGGGTCGGCGACGTCGAGGCCCGGCCAGCCGAAGGTCGTGACGGTCTCGGCCAGCTGGTCCTTCACCGCGTCGATCTGCGATATGGCGAAGACCGCGATGATGACGAGGTAGGGCACGTACGCCTTGAACACCGACCCACGGTCGTCGGCCGCCACGGTCTCCGCCCGCTGCTCGGCCGCCTCGGTGTCCGCGTCCCTGCTGCCGCCCGCAATCACGGGCGGGGGTTCGAGGCCGCCCCGCGCGCCAGCGCCGCCGGGCGTCAGGCGCATCGCGGCGAGCAGCGCGCCGAGCGCGACCAGGGCCGCGACCACGTCGGTGAGCTCGGTGGAGAGGTAGTTGGAGGTGGCGAACTGGGCGAGCGCGAAGGCGATGCCGCAGACGAGCGCGGGCATCCAGGTCTCCCGTACGCCGCGCTTGCCGTCCACGAGGAAGACCAGCAGCACCGGCACGACCAGGGCGAGGACCGGCGTCTGCCGGCCGACCGTCGACGAGACGTCGTCCAGGGAGAGGCCGGTGAGGTTGGCGAGGGTGATCACCGGCGTGCCCATGGCGCCGAAGGCCACCGGTGCCGTGTTGGCGACCAGCGCCACCGTCGCCGCCTTGAAGGCGCCGAAGCCGAGCGCGATCAGCATCACCGATGTGATCGCCACCGGCGCGCCGAAGCCCGCGAGAGCTTCGAGGAGCGCGCCGAAGCAGAAGGCCACGATGACCGCCTGCAGCCGCTGGTCCCCGGAGAGCCGGCTGAACGAGCGGCGCAGCACGGCGAAGTGTCCGGTGTCGACCGTCATCTGGTAGATCCAGAGCGCGTTCACGACGATCCACATGATCGGGAAGAGCCCGAAGACCGCCCCCTCGGCCGCCGAGTTGACGCTCGCGCCGACCGGCATGTCGTACCCGGCGACCGCCACCACCAGGGCCGTGCCGAGGGCCGCCAGCGCCGACCAGTGGGCCTTGAGGCGTACGACACCCAGCAGCACGAAGAAGACGAGCAGCGGCGTCGCGGCCACCGCGGACGACCACGCCAGGGAGTCGCCGAACGGATCCAACTCGGGGCGGTACACGGGCTCCTCCAACTGACGGCGGCGCATGACAGGTGCCCGACAATGTAAAGGTCACGGACGGAAATGGAACCCCCGCGACCGCTTCCGTCTCCGATTTAAGCTCTGGGGATGAGCTCGATACCACCGGCTGCCGCCGCGGACGACGAGGCGGCAGCCGTCGACACCACCGCACCATCCCGGCACAGATCCACCGGCCGGCGGCAGGCCGTCCGCCGCTCCGTGATCGTCCTCTGCCTGGCCGCCGGGGGCCTGCTGATCCCACTGCTCGGCCCCGGCGCCGCCCTGGACGGGACCGGAGAGGCGGACGACCCCGGCGTGCGGGCGGTCACGCTGCTGCGGGCGGTGCTGTTCGCGGCGCTGGCCGTGCCGGTGGGGGAGGAGTTCGTACGGCGGCTGGCCGCGCGGGTGCCGGGCGTGCGGCTGCCGCGCAGCTGGTCCGGATATGCCGCCGTGGTCGGCGCGCTCGCCGCGCTCGGCCTCACCGCGATCGTCGCCGCGGGCAACCTCGTCCCGACCGGCCCGTCCGACATGGACATCGGCGGCCTGTACGGAACCCGCGACGGCACCCTCGCGCTCATCGAGGTCAACGCCTTCGTGGTGGCCGCCCTGACCGCCCGCTCCCGGAGCGCCGTCCTCCGGATCGCGCCGCTCGCCGCGATCATCGCCGCCGAGGCGCTGCGCGCGCACCCGACGGTCGAGGACACGCCCCTGCTCGGCTCGGCCCTCACCCTCGTCCACCTGACCTGCGCGGCGCTCTGGGCCGGGGGCCTGCTGTACGCGCTGCGCACCGTGCGGACGCTGCGTGCCG
Organism: Streptomyces boninensis; assembly: GCF_048572725.1. Lineage (NCBI taxonomy): Bacteria > Bacillati > Actinomycetota > Actinomycetes > Kitasatosporales > Streptomycetaceae > Streptomyces > Streptomyces boninensis. The sequence goes on along the minus strand of NZ_CP183837.1, from coordinate 141,292 downwards.
CGGCGCCGGACGCGGGCGCGGCCGTGCTCGGCCGGTACGCCCGCGTCGCGACGCTGCTGCTCGCCGCGCTCACCGCCACCGGGGTGTGCAGCACGCTGCGGCGGATGCCGGCAGGCACCGTACTCGACCAGCTCACCGAGACCGCCTATGGCCGCACCCTGGTCGCCAAGGTGCTCCTGGTCGCGGTCGTCTGCGCGCTGGCGCTGACCGCGCGGCGGCGGCTGCGCCGCGCGGCCGAGCCCCTCGCCGCCTATCCGCCGGCCCGCGCCGAAGTGATTCTCCTGGGCGCGGTGGTGGCGGTGTCGGCGCTGCTTACGGCTGTGCCAGTGCCGATTCGCTGGTGAGCCGCACGACGTCGCGGCCCTGCCCCCACCGCTCGATCGCCTTCTCGTCGGCGAACGCCAGCGCCCGCATCATGGTGCCGCCGTCGCTCGCCGAAATCGTGCGCCGCAGCCGGTCCCGCATCTTGTCCGGGATCCGCGCGGTGTTGGCCTCGATGGTGTCGCCGTAGGCCTGCTCGAAGGACACACCGGCGAAGCCGGTCTGCCGCAGCAGCGCCGGGAGCGTCTGCGAGGAGTAGAACATCAGGTGGTTCTTGGTGAAGCCGATCCAGTTGGAGCCGTACGCCTTCAGCTGCAGCGACCGCGCGTTCACCGTGAGGAGCAGCAGCACCCCGCCCGGGGCCAGCAGCTCGCGGAAGCGCTTGAAGTCGTCCAGCGGGCGCGGCAGGTGCGCGAGCACCGACCAGAGCGTGAGCACGTCGAAGCCGCCCTCGGCGATCTCCGGTATGTCCTCCGGGTCGCCGTGGTACGCGGTCGCCGACTCGAGCCGCTCGTTCGCCTGCGCCACCGAGTCGGGGGAGAGGTCGACGCCGCAGGCGTCAAAGCCGCGCTGCTCGGCCAGTTCCAGGAAGTACCCGGCGCCGCAGCCGAAGTCGAGCAGCCGGCGGCCGTCGCCTTCGGCGAAGACCGGATCGAAGGCGTCCATGGTCAGGCGGTACTTGCGCCGGCGTCTGGCGGCGTACTTCCCGGTGAGGAAGCTGCTGTAGTTGTTCGCGTACAGCTCGCCCAGCCGCTCGGGCCGGATGTTGGGGTTCCGGTAGAGGAAGCCGCAGCTCGGGCAGCGCACTACGCGGTACATCCACTTCTTCTTGCCATTGGCCTTGTACGCGGTCGGCTCGAAGAGCGGCTGCTGGCGCGACTCCCCGCACAGGTGGCAGGTGATGAACTCCTCGATCGGCTTCGCCTTCACCCGCGCCTGATAGGCGTCGAGCGAGATGACCGGGGCGGTGCGTACCCGTGCCTTCCACTGCAGTTCCCGGGCGAGTCGCTCGCCGGGCCTGACGAAGATCCGCTGGGACCAGGGGATGCGGTCGTAGCGGGCCCCGTAGACGGCGCGGGTGATGGCTCGTTTCGCTGTCCTCATGAACTACCTCGCGAGACTGGTGTTCGCTTCACCGTGTCATCGGGGTCCATCGGGACACAAGGGACGCGTAGCTCGTTGGCACATTACCGCCGCATTATCCGGGCTTTGCTGGTGCTTGGCGGAGGAGTGGCGGCTTTCGGCCACCGGGAATCTTTCCCGGCTCCCCGGCCGTTGGACCGGGCATGCCACTCACCGGAGACTACGAGCCCGGCACCTGGGGCTGGGCGGCCAAGCAGGCGGAGCTGATCGAGAGCTCCGGCGGCACCAAGGGGACGACACAGAACGGGCTGTCCGTCGTCCTGCTCACCACCGTAGGTGCAAAGAGCGGGAAGCTCAGGAAAAGCCCGCTGATCCGCGTCGAGCATGAGGGCGAGTACGCCATCGTCGGCTCCAAGGGCGGTGATCCGGCCCATCCCGCCTGGTACCACAACGCGATCGCGCATCCCCATGTGGAGCTGCGGGACGGCACAGTGCGCAAGGACTACACGGCCAGGCTCGTCGAGGGCGAGGAGCGGGCGGTGTGGTGGGAGCGGGCCGTGGCGGTCTTCCCCACGTATGCCGGGTATCAGCAGAAGACGGAGCGGGAGATTCCGGTGTTTGTGCTGACCGAGCGGGTAGGTTAAATGATCTTTATTCGGTAGTGTCCCGGTATGAACGCCCGCACCGCCATCCAGTTCCGTGAGCTTCCCGAGACCGACATCGACCGGGCGCTCGCCCTCGCCTATCTCGCGTTCCACGAGAACCCGGAGGACGACAGGCGCCGCCGCCACCGCGACCTGCTGCGGGGGTGCCTGCGCATCGGGGCGTACGACGGGGGAGAGGTCGTCGGTCTTGCCGCGGGGCTGCCGTTCCAGCTGTCGGTGCCCGGGGGCGAGCTGCCGGGGCCGGGGCTCACCTTCGTGTGCGTCGCGCCGACGCACCGGCGCCGCGGCGTGCTCTCCGGGATGATCGGGGAGCTGTACCGGCGGTCCGCGGAGGCGGGCTGGCCGGTGGCGTCGCTCTGGGCATCCGAGGACGCGATCTACGGACGCTTCGGCTTCGGGCCCGCCACGTACGGCGCCACCGTCGAGATCGACTCCCGCGAGCCGCTGCGGCTGCGCATCGCGCCGGACGAGCGCCCGCTGCGGCTGCTGGCCGCCGATGACGTGCCCAAGCTCCTCGGCCCGTATTACGACGCGACCAGGACCGCGCGCGCCGGGCGGCCGTTCCGTACCGAGGAATGGTGGCGCGAGGAGTGGCTGGCCGAGAAGGACGAGGACGACGAGGACTTCTCGCCGCCGCGGGTCGTCGCGCTCGGCGACCCGGTCGCGGGTTACGCCGTCTACCGCACCAAGCTCCCCGACGAGGGTCCCGGCCTGGTCCGCGTCGATGAGGTGGAAGCCGACACCCCGGCCGCGGCCGCCGCGCTGTGGACGTACCTCTGCGCGATCGACCTCACCGGGAAGGTACGGGCCTGGGGCCGGCCGCTCGACGACCCGCTGCTGCTCTTCGCCGCCGACCGGGACCAGGTGCGGGTGACGGGCGACTTCCCGGCGGAGCGGCTGCGGCTGCTGGACGTGGGGGAGGCGCTGCGGCGGCGGGCGTGGGCGGCGCCGGTGGACTTGGTCCTCGACGTGGCCGACGCGCACATCCCGGCCAACGCCGGACCGCACCGCCTGACCGCGGCGCCGGGCGGCGCCACGTACGAGCCGACGGAGGCGGCTCCCGACCTCGCCCTGGACGTACGCGACCTCGCCGCCTGCTATCTCGGCGGCACGCGGGTGCGCGCGCTGGTGCAGGCGGGCCTGGCCACCGAGCACACGCCGGGCGCCGCCGACGCGCTCGACGCCGCGCTGCGGACGGACTTGCTGCCGCACACGGTCGATGAGTTCTAGCCCGGCTTGCCCGGCTTGAGCTCGGGTGGCGGCAGCGGCGTGTGGTACTCCCGCGGCCTGCCGCGGGAGTCGAACGCGCCCATGATCTGCAGGGCGGTCGCCTCGATGACGTGATAGCTCAGATACGACAGCGGGACCGAGACCGCCAGCAGGATCACCGCCGTCAGCGGCCACGCCCACCAGGTGCCCGGCTCCGGCAGCACCCCGCGGCCCGCGATGGCGCGCAGGATCGGCTCGTGCCACAGGTAGATGCTGTAGCTGACGGTGGAGAGCGACACCATCGGCGCCCAGCTCAGCCAGCGCGGCCCGGCGTCGAGGCTGAGCGCGGTGGCGCCGACGACGAGGGTGATGCCGAGGCCGAAGACGCTGTGCAGATACGGCTCCGGGACGTGCAGCGTGCGGCACCAGATGCCGCCCGCGATCACCCCGGCGCCGCACAGCCCGACCAGCGTGCGCACGACCCGGTTCGGCCAGCGCAGCCCGGCCGCGGCGGCGACGGCGAGCAGCATTCCGGTGGCGAAGACGTCCAGCTTCGCGGGCGGCCCGAACCACATCGACCACGACTCCTCCGGGTAGTCGCGTACGAACACCGCCCACGTCTTGAAGGCCAGGCTCAGCACCATCAGCGCCCCGACCCCGCCGAGCAGCAGCCCGATCCGCGCCCGCCGCGTCGCCAGCCGGCGGCAGCCGCGCTGCGCGAGGACGCCGAGCACGGCCAGCAGCACGTAGAAGTGCGCCTCCACGCCGAGCGTCCAGGCCGGGCCGTCCGTATAGAAGATCTTGTCGTCGCTCCAGACGTGGGTGAGGGTGAGGTGGAGGACCAGGTCGCGCCAGTCGCCGGGGATGACGGGGTTGGAGATCGACCAGACCACCAGGACCACGATCCAGTACGGCGGCAGCAGCCGCACCGCCCGCCGGATGAGGAAGATCCGGGCCGCCCGCGGCTTCCCGGTGCCCAGGGCCGCCCGCGCGAAGGGGAGCCCCAGCAGGAAGCCGGAGAGGATGAAGAACATGTCGACGAGCATGTCCGTGTTCAGGAGGATCTCGTGGCCGATGGTGCCCTGGAGCGGCCAACGCCACGTGCCCGGCTCACGCTGGTGCTGGTAGGCGTGGAAGGTGAGCACCGTCAGGGCGGCCACCGCGCGGTAGCCGTCGAGGGTGTACCAGCCGCGCGGGGCGCCCGGCGGATTGCCCTGCGCGGTGCGGTCGACCGTCATGGCTGCCTCGGGGTGACGATCCACTGGCGCTCACCGCTGAGTTCCTTGATATGGGCGACCCGGCTGATCAGGTTCTTGAGCTCGGTGTAGATCAGCGCTGACACGCACGCGTACATCACGAACCAGGCTCTGCGGCGGCGCAGTTCGGGCGGCGCGAGCCGCCAGGCGAAGAGCACGGTCGCCGGGCCCGCGGAGAGCGTGTACAGCGACGTGAGCAGGAAGGTCGGGATCACCCAGTCGAGCCGCTCTGCGCCGCCGGAGCGCCAGATGAGGAAGGCCAGCACCGGCATCATCTGCAGCGACAGCCAGGGGTACGCCTCGCGCCAGCCGAGCAGGAAGGCGATCCCCAGCTTGTTGCGGCGGCTCAGCTCCGGCGAGCGCAGCGCCCGCACCAGGTGCTTGCGGGAGACCTGGAACCAGCCCTGTGCCCACCGCATCCGCTGGTTCCACAGCGCGCCCATGGTGGCGGGGGCCAGCTCGCGGGAGAGCAGCGCGGGGTCGTAGACGAGCTTGCGGCCGTCGAGGAGTGCGCGGAAGGACGAGTCGATGTCCTCGGTGAGCATGTGCCCGTGCATGCGCACCTCGCGGAGCACGGACGTGGTCCAGAAGCCGTTGGAGCCGCCGAAGAGGCCGAATTGGTGGAGTTTGGCGCGACCGGTGTGGCTCACTCCGTAAATGGCCTCGAATTCCACCGCAACATTCCGCGAGACGAGGGAATTCTCGCCATTGCGTATGACGCAGTGCCCCTGGACCACATCCGCGCCGTCCGCGAGCCGGCGCCAGGCGCGGCGGTACGCGTCCTGCTGCGGATGGTGGTCGGCGTCGAAGAGGCCGGTGAATTCGCCGGTGACCACCTGCAGGGCGGCGTTGATGTTCTGCGCCTTGGAGGTGGAGCCCGGGACCTTCAGCACGAGCAGCCGGTCGTCGCGCGCGGCGAGCGCCCGCAGCTCGGATTCGATCTCCGGCATCGGGTGCGGGGTGTTGTACGCGAGGACGACCTGCAGCGGTCCCGGGTAGTCCTGGGCGAGGAAGGCGTCCAGGGTGGCGAGGATGGTGCCGGCCTCGTTCGGGAGGTACGCGGCGATGACTGCGGAGGCGGGCGGGTGCTTGCCCGGATCGTCCGGGAGCGGGGTCGGGTTGAGCGCGTGCAGGCCCTCCATCCAGATGAAGACGGACGTGATCACCAGCGCGACCGTGACCGCCAGATACGCGGGCGTCGCGAGGTCGAGCCCGAGCAGGTAGAGGCCGGCGAGCGCCGCGAAGGGCGCGCCCGCGCCGAGCGCGAACGTGAACAGCGCCTGCAGTCCCGTACGCCACGGGTCCGGGATCAGCCGCTGCGGCGGCTCGACCGTCTCGCGCGGCCGCCACTGGCGCGGCAGCAGGTCAAGGTGGGTGCCGGCGAACTCGGCCGCCTCCGCGGCCCGCTCCAGCAGCTCCAGCGGCGGCGGCCCGCCGGGCGACGTGGCGCCGGTCGTCCAGCCGCAGATCGGCGTCGTCTGCAGCTTCTCCTCGCCGACCTCCAGCACCGCCCGGCTGACCCGCGCCGACATCTGGCTGAGCCGTCGCCCCGCCTGCCGCTCCGGGGTGCCGCGCAGAAACAGCACGATCCCGTCGGTGCCGTCCAGACCGAGCAGCTCGTGATGCGCCAACTGCCCCTGCAGCACCCCGGCGACGGCACCCTGCACCCGCTCCCACCCGCCCGCGCCGAATCTCGACAGGATGCGCTCCCGCTCCGCGATCCGCAGGACCGCCACGATCGGCGGCCACCGCGACCGCTGGCCGAGCGTGAGCACCCTGGCGGACTCCAGCGCCCAGTTGCGTCTGCTCGGCCAGGCCGGCCGCTCCGGTCGCGGCGGGCCCTGCAGCAGCGCTGACTGCGTGAGGAGCCGCCTTTCGCGGGTGGTGGGGGGCAATACAGACATACCGAAGTCCCGCAATTCGACGGCTGGAATATCAGGCCAAGAGGCTTGTTACCGCCGGGTTTTCGGGCCTGTCAAACAAGCTATTCGTCAAGCTGCCGAATTTGTCGGACGGGTGAGTCGTACGGGAAGCGGGGGCCGTCCGCCGCTGACAAATAGTGGCGCACTCAGGAAGTCACCGCCGCGGCGGTTGCCGGGGCGCTGAAGCTGTGCGCCAAGTGCGCCGCGGAGGCGGCCACATCGACCGTGTAGGCGTCGATGGTCAGCCGTCGCGCGGAGGTCTTGAGCACCATGAATCCGTGGTGCGCGAAGTCCTGCCAGCGGGCGGGGTGCGTGCCATGCACCTTCCCGTCGCCGGACTTCCCGGCCGCCCCGCACACCACCTGCCGGGTGCCGCGGCTGCGCGCGGTCGGCTCCAGGATCTGCTGGGTGTGATCGTGCCCGGAGACGATCAGATCGGCGCGGCCGCAGACCAGCTCCTCGTACAGCTCCTTGAGGTGGATGCCGCTGGAGTAGTTGCCGATCGTGAAGCCGTCGAAGGAGCCGGCGCTGCCGTGGTGGCCGTTGTTGAGATACGGGTGGTGGCCGATGACGACCTTCCAGGTGGCGCGGGAGGCGTCGAGCGCCCCGTCCAGCCAGCGGCGCTGCTCGCGCATGTACGGGCCGTCCCAGTGGAAGTACGGGTCGAGCTGGGCCACGGTCGAGGCGACGGGGTTGGTGTCGAGCACGAAGAACTCCACCAGCGGCGCGCCGTCGGCGCCCGGCAGCGCGGCGCTGTAGTAGCGGGCGGGCATGTGCCAGCGCCGCGAGGTGGTGGCGTACGCGACCTCGCGGTCGCCGCGCGACGGGTCGCCGCCGGTGCCGGGTATCAGGCCCGAGCAGTCGTGATTGCCGAGCACCATCAGCCAGGGCACGTCGATGCCGTCGTTGGGCTTCTCGAACTTCGTGGCGAACTCGTCGTCGTGCGCGGACTCGGGCCCGTTCTCGTACAGATTGTCACCGAGCCCGACGGCCAGCGAGACGCCCTCGGCGCGGCAGACCTGCTTCGCGGCCGCGGCGACGGCGTACTGGGCGTCGTCCCCGGTGCCCGCGTCGCCGGTGATGAGCACGGCGTGCTCGCCGCCGGGGCCGGGGCGCTCCGGGAAAGGGAACTTCGCGGTGAGCCGGCTTTGGGCGCTGCCCGCGGCCTGGGCGGTGCCCGCGGCGGCACCGGCCTGCGTCAGCCCGGTCAGGGCGGCGGCCCCGGCGGCGGCGCCGCCCAGCACGGTGCGCCGCTTGAGAAGGCGCGCGGCCGCCCGGCCGTCGTCCGGCTCGGTGCGCCCCGTGGTCGGCACGCTCCCGTCCAGATCAAGCCACTGCTGTTCGGTCAGGTCAGGCCGCGGGGGGATGTATTCGTCATTGCACATGCCAAGTTTCTCGCAGGTAACTTCTCCGAAGTGGTGAAGCACCGGCGAACCTTGGGTGAAGGACCGGGGAGCGCTTGCAGCCGGTGACGTAGCCGCGCTGGTGCGGCTGCCGTAGCGGGCGACCGGCCGGGTGGCCCGGAGCGGCGCGCTCCGGTTCCCCGGCCTTGTCGCGGCGCGGGGCCACCGCAATCGTGTCGTCCATGCCGACTGTCTACGAACACGCCGGCGGCTATGAGGCGCTGCACCGCTTCATCGACGTCTTCTACTCCAGCTGCCTGGCCGACCCGCTGCTCAAGCCGCTCTTCGGGGAGGGGCAGCCCACGCACGTGCCCACCCTCACCGACTTCGAGGCCGAAGTCTTCGGCGGCCCCGACGACTTCACCCGGAAGCACGGCGGCTTCCAGCACATCATCGACGTACACCGCGGCCTGCACATCACCGAAGAACAGCGCCGGCGCTTCATCGACCTCTACCTCACCGCCGCCGAGAAGGCGGGCCTCCCCACCGACGCCCCCTTCCGCGAGGCACTGCGCACCCACGTCGAGTTCGGCACCGAGGTAGCCATGCAGAACTCCCACGCGGAGACGGACGCCGACCTGCACCCCCTGCGCACCATGCCACTGTGGCAGTGGCCGGAGGGACAGGGCGAGTAGCGGCCGACCGCCTCAGTCCTGGGGGCAGGGGGCGGTGTCCGGTGCCGCGGCCGGTGCCGCCGCCTTGGGCTCCTCGCGTACGTCCCGCTCCCCGATCTCGCTCGCCACGAGCAGCGTGAGGGTGAGGCCCACGCCTGCCAGGACGGCCGTGCCGGGGCTGGCCACCGTCAGCAGCAGGCCGGAGAGTACGGCCCCGGCGGCGTAGCCCGCGCCCGCGGCGGCGTACATCACCGAGTAGCCGGCGGCGAGGGCGCTCTGGGGGAGGGTCTCGCGGAGGCGGAGGTTGCGGGTGATCAGGACGCCGGACTGGAAGAGGCCCGCGATGGTCAACGCCGCGGCGATCCCGGGCAGCGCCGGGATCAGCGCCATCACCGCCATGCAGGCGCAGACCACGGTGAGCAGGAAGCGGCCCTGGGTGCGGGGGCGGCCCGGCCAGGTGCGCAGCCCGTACAGGAAGGCGCCGACCGCCGATGCCGCGGCGAAGGCGGCGAGCAGTGGGCCCGACCAGCCGACGGCGATGCCGCGCTGTTCGAGGAGCGCGGGGAGGACCAGCTCGGCGAGCGAGAGCAGGGTCATAGCGGCGCCGCCGATGACGAACGCCGGCCAGGCGCGGACCAGCGTGCGCCGCATGGACGTGCCGCCGCGGTCTGCGGCATCGGCGTCCCAGCCCTTCGGCAGCGTCCACAGCCCGGCGGCCGAGGCCAGCATCAGGGCGGCGGCCAGGAGCTGGGGTGCGTACGAGGAGAGCTGCAGGGCGAAGGTGGCGGTGAGCGCCGGGGCGACCGCCCAGATGGCGGAGTTGAGCATGCTCTCGTAGCTGAAGCCGGTGGCCATCTGCCGTTCGGACAGCTGGGTCTGGAGCAGCATCCGCAGGCCGCCCGCGGCCGGGGCGGGCGCCGCGCCGGCGAGCGCGGCGAGGGCGCCGAGCAGGATCGGGTGCGCGCCCGGCAGCAGCCCGAGCCCGGCGAATCCGGCCGCGCCGACCGCCAGCCCCGCCCCGAGCTGCCGCCGGGCCCGCTCCGGCTTGATCCGCGGCCCGAGCAGCGCGGCGCCGACCACCTCGCCGATGACGTACACGGCCGCCAGCACCGCCCCGAGCCCGTACCCGCCGGGCCGCTCCCGCACCAGGAACACGACCGCCAGCGGCGCCATCGCGACGGGCACGCGGGCGGCGACGGCGACCAGGGACCAGGCCAGGACGGGGCGAGTGGCGAGCTCGCGGTAGGACGACGACATGGCGACGACCGTAGATGACGGCGGGTGGACCAGCCCAGCCCGTATCCCGTGCGCTCGATCACCCTCGCAGGAAGCTCAGCGGCTCGTGGAGGTCGGCGGGCTCGCGATAGTGCACGCCGGTCATGCCAAGGGCTTCGGCGGCGTCGATGTTCTCCATCCGGTCGTCCACGAAGAGGCACCGGTCGATCGCCGCTCCTGCCGCCGTGGCGGCGATCTCGTAGATCCGGGCGTCCGGCTTGGCCACGCCGACCCGGGCGCTGTTGACGACATGGTCGGCGAGGTCGGCCAGACCGATCACGGCCAGCTCATCCTCGAGCTCGACACTCGCATTGCTGACCAGCACCAGCGGCAGCCGCCCCCGCACCTCACGCAGCAGCGCCACCACCGCCTCGTCCGCATTGAAGGGCGCCTGCGTGAGCGCGAGTGCGAGCTCGCGCGCCTGCGCGGGCGCCACGTGCTCGGCCAGCCCGGCGGCGATGGACTCCGTCCACTGCACCTTCGTGATCTCTCCGCGGAGCAGCGGCAGGTCGACCTCGGGCGAGAAGGCCACCCCGGCAGTCGTGTCGATGTCGCACAGCACCGCGTCGTACACAACCGTCACTTTCCTCACGCGGAGTGCTGATCCATCGACGGCCACTCGCCGTCCGCGAACTGCGGCCCCCAGTAGTACGGATTCACCTCGCCCAGCGTCCGCGCCTCCCAGGACAGTTCCCCGTCCTTCCCCGGCACGGCCACCTCCACGCCCGGTCCCCAGAGCGACAGCCGCTCCTGGCAGATGCCGCAGGGCGGCAGGATCAGCCGCCGCCCCTGGTCCGCATTGCGGCAGACGCAGACGGAGGCGACGACGTCGCGCTGCTCGGTGTAGGCCTGGACGACAGCCCCGGTCTCATGACAGAGCGTGGCGGAGGCGTTGAGGTTGTCGAGGCCGACGCTGGTGAGAATGCCGCCGTCCGCCAGCCGCACGGCGGCGGCCCCGCCCCACTCGTCCGCCGGCCAGCGTCGGTCCATGAGCTCCAGGGCGGCGTCGACGAGTGCTTGATCAAGGGCCATGGGTCGGAGCCTGGCACACGGGGGACCACTGACGAAAGTGATGGTGGGTTTCGTACGTTTGCCAGTGCTGGAGCGGGGGCCGGAATTCCTACGCTCCGGGCATGATCTTTCAGCGCACCACCTCCCGGGCCGCGACTGCCGTCGCGGTCCTCGCCCTTGTCACCTCGACGGTCGCGGCCTGCGGCGATGGCCCGTCAGCCGGGTCCGAAGGGCCGGCCGGGTCCGCCGGCAAGCCCGCGGCCGCCGCGAAGCAGGAAACCGGGCTGTCCCTCCCGCGCCCCACCGGTCCCCACACGATCGGCCAGGACACGCTCCACCTCACCGACAAGAGCCGCCGCGATCCGTGGGTGCCCGCGGCAGGGAAGAGGGAGTTGATGGTTTCCGTCTTCTACCCGGCCCTGGAGGGCGGCGACGGCGGACGGGCCTCGTACATGGCGCGCAAGGAGTCCACGCGGCTGCTGAAGGCGCTGAAGCTGGACAAGAAGTTCGGCGCCGAGCTGCTGGCGTCCGTCCGTACGAACGCCCTTCCCGGCGCCCGGCCCGCCCAGGGAAGGTACCCGCTCGTCGTCCTCTCCCCGGGCTTCACGCTGCACCGGGCCACCCAGACCGGCCTCGCGGAGGAGCTGGCCTCCCGCGGGTACGTCGTCGCGCTGGTCGACCACGCCTATGAGTCGTACGGGACCGAATTCCCCGGCAAGGGCGACGCGACCCGCCTGCGCACCTGCGTCGCCTGCGCGAAGGTCGAGGGTGCGCCGAGCGGCAACTCCGGCGAGAACGAGGTGCTGGCCAAGGCCGCGCGGAACCGGGCGGCCGATCTCTCCTTCGTCGTGGACGAGTTGACCGACCGGCACTCGGACTACGCGGCGCGCATCGACGCCCGCCGGATCGGCGCCGCCGGCCATTCGCTCGGCGGCAACGCGGCGGCGGTGGCGGCGGGCACCGACCGGCGCATTCGTGCGGCGGTGAACCTGGACGGCACGTTCTTCGCCCCGGTCCCGGCTGCCGGCACCGGCCGCCCGCTCCTGATGCTCGGCACGCGCGAGGGCCACAACCCGCGGGCGAAGGACGTCACCTGGCCTCGCGAATTCGACCGCATGCACGGCTGGAAGCGCTGGCTCACGGTCGCCGATTCCGGGCACTTCACCTTCACCGACCTGCCGGTGCTCGGCGGGCAGGCCGGGAGGACCGACCCCTCGGCGCCGCTGTCGGGCAAGCGCTCCGGCGAGATCACCACGGGTTACGTCGCCGCCTTCTTCGACCGGCACCTCCGGGACCGGCAGCCCGCGCTGCTGGACGGGCCTTCGAAGGCGAATCCGGAGGTCGATTTCCACTAGGCGCTGACGCTGCCGCTAGACGGCGTCGCGCCCGTACGGCTTGACGGCCTGGAGGATCTGCAGACCCCGAGGTCCGGCACCCGCGTGCCGGACCCGCAGGCCCGCGGCCCGGCACTGGCCGGCCAGCCAGGCCGGGGCCAGACGCAGCTTGGGATAGCTGCCGACGTGCAGCTCCCAGCCGTCCGGGCTCCAGGTGTGGACCAGGTCGTGGACCATGATCCGGTCCGCGTCGTACTCCTCCAGGAAGCAGGTCAGCACGCGGTCGTCGGTGCTGCGTACGGGAATGAAGCGGTCGGTGCCGCTGGGGGCCGCGGTCAGATCGCGGTAGCTGAGCACCAGATGGCCGCCGGGGCGCAGCGCCCGCGCGCAGTCGGCGAGCAGCGCGGGCACGTCGCGCCGGTCCGGGAGGTGAGTGAGGGTGTCGCCCATACACACGATGGCCGCGGCGGTGGCGGGCGCGGCGGCCTGCGGGACGGCGGTGCGGAGGTCGGCGTGTACGGGGCGGATGGCGGGGGCCTCCGCCGCGTACTCGCGCAGCTCGTCGAGGAGCCGGGAGCTGGTGTCCACGGCGGTGACCGAGGCGAATCCGAGCCAGGCCAGCGTGAGCGACTGCGGCCCCGGGCCGCTGCCCAGGTCGAGCGCGGCGTCGTCCTCGGTCCGCGGCTGGACGCCCAGCTCCCACAGCAGACCTGCCTGCTTGCGGGCGAGGCTGCGGATGCTGCCGCCGAGCATCCAGGTGTAGTGCTCGGCCAGGAGGTGTTCGTAGTGGTCGGTGGCGGCGGCCGCGGGGGTCAGTGTGGTGTCCATACCAAGCAAGGATATTCGCGAAGTGCCGTAATGTGGTTTCTAGTTCAGGCCGTACGATGGGCCGATGCGCAATGAAATCCCGCTGGACTCCACGGATCGCGAAATTATCTTTCAGCTGCAGCAGGACGGGCGGCTCACCAATGTCGAACTGGCTCGGCGCGTGGGCCTGACGGCGCCGCCGTGCCTGCGGCGGGTGAAGCGGCTCGAGGAGGCGGGGGTGATTGCGGGGTACCGGGCGCGCATCGACCCGGAGGCCGCGGGGCGAGGCTTCGAGGTGCTGCTGTCTGTGGAGATCGTGACCAACGATCTGCGGACGGTCGAGGAGTTCGAGGAGACGGTGGCGGCGTACGACGAAGTGGTGGAGTTCCGGCGCATGTTCGGCCGCCCGGACCACCTCATCCGGGTGCTGGTGGCCGATCAGCAGGCGTACGAGAACTTCATGATGACGAAGGTCGTCAACCTGGACGCGGTCCGGAGGGTCGACTCGCATCTGACCATGAAGAAGATCAAGACTGCGGACTGAGCTGCCCGATTCGGAGGTGAGGCGCGGGGATGAGCCGCCGATTGGCCGCATACGGCGTGTGCATCGAGCGTGGGCGGGTGCTGCTCGCCTGTTACATACCGCCCGAGGGGGAAGCCGTCTGGACGCTCCCGGGCGGTGGGGTGGAGCATGCGGAAGATCCGTTCGACGCGGTGATCCGGGAAGTCGCCGAGGAAACGGGATGCGACGCGGTTGTCGTACGTCTGCTGGGCGTGGACTCAAGGGTGATCCCCGCGGCCGAAGCCCGTGCCGGCGTCACGCACCAGAACGTCGGCATCTTCTACCAGATCCGGATCACTGCCGGCCGGCTCCGCCCCGAGCCGAACGGCGACATCGCGGAGTCGGTCTGGACTCCGATCGCCGATGTCGCCCGCCTGCGCAGGTCGTCGCTGGTCGACGTCGGGCTCGCCCTGGCGCGGGCCGCACCGGCTACGGGGCATATCGCTCCCGTCCCGGTCGGTGGTCTGATCCAGCACTGAGGAAGCCCCGCGGGAGCTGTCAGTGCGTATCGAACTCGACAGTCACGGATGACGCGCCGCGCAGCGGCGTGATCTGCTCGGCCTCGGCCTCCAGTGCCTTGCGGTCCCGAGCCGCCAGCGGGCCGAAGGTCTGCACGCTGATGGTCAGCTTCTGCCCGCTCTTGCGTGGGCGCCAGATGCCCGTGATCTCGCCGCCCGCGAGTACCGCGCCAGGTTCGCCTACGGTCTTCCACACGTCCCGGTGGTACTTCTTGTCGACGATCGTCTCGCGGTCGCGGACCTGGGTGTAGGGGTCACGGGGCGGGAGCAGCCGCACCCCCACGGGCGTCGGTGGTGATCGCAAGGTGTCGAGATCCTCGGCGAGAACCCACGTCTTGCGGCCGAAGTCGACTTGCGTCATCTCGTCCTCGACCAGGCTCCACCAGGGAGCGGCATCGCCGGCACGGACGCCCAGCCATGCGGCGAAGTCCGCGCGCGTGGACGGTCCGTAGCAGCGGAGATAGCGGCGGAGGAGCTCGGCGCGCGCGGCCTGGGGGTCGGTGTCCGGGATCGGATCGCGCAGCCACTCCTCGGTCAGGACGAACGGGGCCTTGTTCCCCGCGCGGGGCGCGAAGCAGACCACCCGCTGCAACGTGAGGATGCGGATACAGAAGTGCACGACGGCCTCGCCGAGCGGCTGGCCGGCGGCGTGGGGGCCTTCTTGTTCCCAGATGTCGCGTTGCTTCTTCGGCAGCTTGTGGGCAATGCGCTCGGCGAGCTCCGAACCCAGTGCGTCGATCGCGAGCCGCCGGCCGGTCAGTACGTCGCCGATCTCGGCGCCGGTCAGCTCGACGGCTTCGGTGAGGCCGAGGCCGAGCTTGTCCACCGCCGGGCCTGCCCCGAGGATGAAGTGGCGCATCACCTCCTCGGTCGGCGGGAGCACGCCGGTGGTGAACACCGGTGCGTCCACGGTGGGGAAGTAGAACGGGGCGCCGCGCATGCACCAGCTCTGCAGCAGGCTCTTGTCCTCGGCGACCGCTTGGTCCAGCCGGTCCTGCGTCAGACCGCGCACCCTGGCGTGCAGCGCGAGCAGCGCCGAACCGGGCGGGCTGTTCTGCACACCACAACGCCCGGCCGCGGCCGGCAACCCGCTCCGGCTCAGGCGTTCGCTGAGGTGGTGAGCGTGGAGGCGAAACGCGATGACGTCGCTCCTCGTGACTTTCACAGCCATCACCTCAGACTATCCGCGGCTTCCGGGAGGGCTGGGATTCACTCGGATGGGTGCTGCGGGGGAAATCGAACACGTGCTTGAATGGCTGTCATGGCGCACAGCTTTCCTGAGGATCTTGTGGTGGCCCAGCGTGACTGGTTCGCCGTGTATGAGCAGCTTGCGGGGAGGGAGGACGGGGCGGCGCAGACGACCGTGCTGCGGCGGCGATTGCAGCGGTTGAGCATCCGGGTGTCCACGCATCCGTACTGGACGACCCTGCCCGGGCGGGCGCCCGCGGCGCGGATGGAGCTGCGGGAGCTGGCCCGGGGGCGGGAGGTGGCGTGAGGGCAGGCTGGAGGCGCGGCCGCGGTCGGGCGCTGCCAGCGCGGTCGGGCCTTACTCCTTGACCGCGCCCGTCAGCATCCCCTCGATGAAGCGGCGCTGCAGCGCCACGTACACGATGACCACCGGCAGCGCGATCAGCACGGACGCGGCGGCCAGCAGCGACGTCTCCGAGGCGTGCTGCCCCTGGAAGAAGGCGAGGCCGAGGGGGACGGTGCGCAGGCCCTCCTCGCTCACCATCACCAGGGCCATGAGGAATTCGTTCCAGGTCCACATGAAGGTGATCACGATCATGGTGGTGATCGCCGGCCGCCCCATCGGGACCAGGACCCGCCAGAGCGTCGTCCAGGACGAGGCGCCGTCCATCCGCGCCGCCTCGATCACCGACCGCGCGCTGCCCCGGAAGTACGCGCGCATCCAGAAGACGCCGAAGGCGAGCGACTGCGCGGTCTGGGGGAGGATCAGCGCCCAGTACGTGTCCGTCAGTTCCACGTAGCGCAGGTCGAAGTAGAGGGGGACGACCAGGGCCTCCTGGGGGAGGGTGAGGCCGATGACGAAGAGGTAGAAGAGCGGCGTCGAGCCCGGGAAGCGCATCACGCCGAAGGCGTAGCCGGCCAGCGTCGCCAGCACCGTCGTGGCCAGCACCACGACGGCCGCGACCAGCACCGAGTTGCCGAGATACGTACCGAAGTGGCCGCGCGTCCAGGCGTCGGCGAAGTTGCTCCAGTGCAGCCCGCCCTCGGGCAGCGAGAAGCCGGTGCCGAGCGCGCCCTGCTTGCCGAAGGCGGTCGACAGGATGCCGAGCACGGGGGTGAGGGAGATGACGGCGAAGAGCGTCAGGATCGCGTAGCCGGTGGTGCGTTCCGTACGGGAGATCATGAGCGGCGCCCTTCGACTAGCCGGGAGACCGTCACGGTCAGGACGAAGATGACGACCGTCAGTGCCACGCCCACCGCCGCCGCCGAGCCGACCTGATTGGTCTCGAAGGCGCGGTGGTAGACCTCGTAGGCCGGTACGGACGTGGAGTTGCCGGGGCCGCCGCTCGTGGTGATGTAGATCAGGTCGAAGTTGCGCAGGCCGGCGACGATCGTCAGCGTCAGCGCGACGGCGATCTCGGCACGCAGCCCGGGCAGGGTGACGGTGAAGAACTCCCGCACCGCGCCCGCCCCGTCGATCCGCGCCGCCTCGTACAGCTCCCGCGGAATGCGCTGCGCCCCCGCGAGGAAGAGGACCATGCACAACCCGGTCTCCACCCACGTGCCGACAACGCCGACCGCGGGTAGCGCCCAGGTCTCGTCGCCGAGCCAGGCGCGGGAGAGGGAGTCGAGGCCGATGGCGCCCAGGACGTCATTGAGCAGCCCGTCCGGGGCCAGGATGGAGCGCCAGGTGACGCCGACCACGACCATGGCCAGCACCTGCGGCAGGAAGAGGACCGTACGGAAGAACGTCATGCCGCGCACCCGGACGCGGGACATCACCGCGGCCAGCATCAGCCCGATCGCGACCGGCAGCGCGGCGTAGAAGATCAGCAGCACCAGCGCGTGCACGAAGGGCGCCCGCAGCGTCGGGTCCGTGAACAGGTCGGCGTAGTTGTCCAGTCCCGCCCAGGTGGCCACGTTCAGGCCGTCCCAGTGCAGCAGCGACAGCCACACCGACTGGCCGAACGGGTAGAGCAGGAAGGCCGCGTAGATCAGGAGCGCCGGGAGGATGTAGAGGTAGCCGATCGCCCGTGGTTCGCCGGGTGCGCGGCGCGGGGACTTCACGGCGGCCTTCATCGCTTGCCTGCCCGCTGCTTCTTCATGAAGGCCCCGTAGTCCTGCTGCAGCTTGGCCGCGAAGTCGCCGGGGGAGAGGTCGCCCGCCATCAGCTTCTGGAGCGACTGCGAGGTCGTGTCGTAGAAGGTGGGGGTGGCGTAGTCGAGGTACGGGACCAGGCCGTCGGCGGCGTTCAGGCGCTTCCAGCCCTCGGCCATCTGGCCCTCCGTCGACTTCGGGTCGAGCCGCGCGGCCGCCTTGCCCGGCACCGCGGGCAGCACGCCATGCTTGGTCATCACGTCGGAGGCGTGCTCGGAGGTGATGTGGTCCAGGTACGCGGCGGCGACCTCGGGGTGCCTGGAGCGCGAGGTGACCGACCACGACAGGCCTTGGCCGCCGGTGGTGACCGGGTCGCCGCCGGCCTTGGCGGGCGGCGGCGGGATCAGGCCCAGCTTGTCGCCCATCGGCTTCTTCAGATCGGCCTGCAGCCAGGTGCCGGAGATCAGATACGCGCCCTCGCCGTCGGCGAACTTCTTCCACGCGTCGTCGTAGCCGAGACCGTTGGCGCCCTTGGGGAGATAGCCGCGCTTCATCCAGTCGGCGAGAGTGGCGGCGGCCTCCTTGGTGTGGTCGTTGTCGAAGCCGGAGCCGCGGCCGAGGACCGTGTCACGGGTGTCCTTGGCGCCGAGCTGGTCCTGCAGCACGCCGAAGGTGTGGATCGCGGGGTACTTGTCGAGGTTGCCGAACTGGATCGGCAGCTCGTCGCGCTGCTTCAGCTTCGCGAGCGAGTCGGTGAAATCCTTCCAGGTCTTCGGCGGCTTCAGGCCCGCCTTGTCCAGGACGTCCTTGTTGTAGTAGATCCCGACGAACTCGCCCGTCTGCGAGATCCCGTACAGCCGCCCGGTGCCGAAGTGGCGGCCGTCGGCGGAGACCCGGTTGAGGTTGAGGAGCGTGTTCGGGTAGCGGGTGTTCCAGTCGTAGATCCCCGCGTAGTTGTCCAGCGGCCTGAGCAGACCCGCCTGCACGAAGGCCACCATGTCCGGATAGCCCTGATTCGCCTGCACCACATCCGGTGGCTTGTTGCCCGATATCGCCAGCTTCAGCGTCGTCTTCAGGTCGGTGAAGCTGCGCGCGACCCGCTTGATCCGGACATTCGGGTACTTCTTCTCGAACTCCCGGTTCAGCTCCTCCAGCTCGGCGCTCGTGCCGCCGCGGACCTCCTGGTCCCAGACCGTCAGCGTCACCTTCCCGGCATCCGCCGGATCCGGTACGGCGGTGGCGCCCCCGTCCGCGCTCTTTCCCGCCATCGAGCCGTCGGTGCCGGGCACGCACCCGGCGGCGAGCAGCGCGAGCCCGGTCGCGAGCACGACGGGCAGCACGCGCACGCGTCCGCTCCGGCGCGTGCCGGTACACGGAAGTCCCATCAGGGTCTCCTTAGAGCGTCAGTGGATCACCAGAGCGTCAGTGGATCACCGGTCGCGGAAGCCGATGGTCGGCACCGCGCGCGGCCGGGTGCGCGGGCAGCCGCCCAGCTCTCTCGGCAGCAGGTCGTTGAGGAAGGCATAGCGCTTGGCGAGGTCGCCGCCGCGGGGCCGGGTCGCCGTCCACCAGGCGGAGATCTCCGTCCAGCCGGGCGCGGCGAGCGAGCCGCCGAAGTGCTCCACGGACAGCGCCGCCGTGAGGTTGGCGAAGGCCAGCCGGTCGGCGAGCGGCCACCCGGCGAGGGTGCCGGTCATCAGGCCCGCGACGAAGACGTCCCCGGCGCCTGTCGGGTCGAGCGGCTCGACCGCGACGCCGGGCACGGACGCGTACTCACCGGTGGTGGCGTCGACGGCCACCGCACCGTCGGGCCCCTTGGTGACGACGGCGAGCGGCACCAGCTCCGCGAGCGCCCGCACCGCCGCCTCGGGGGAGTCGGTGCGGGTGTAGTGCTGCGCCTCCACCGCGTTGGGCAGGAAGGCGTGGCAGTGCTCGAGGTCGAGCAGCGCGGCCGGGTCCCAGCGGCCGCTGTCGTCCCAGCCGACGTCGGCGAAGATCCGGCTGCCCTGCGCGGCGGCGGTACGGATCCAGTCCTGGGTGCGCCCGGGCTCCAGCGAGGCGACGCCCGCGCGCGTGCGCGGCACCGGGCAGCCGGGAGGCGCCGGCGGCGCCGGGTGCTCATGCGTGACCATGGTGCGCTCGCCCTCGTACGCCATGGACACCGTCACCGGCGAATGCCAGCCGGCCACCCGCTGCGAGGCGTGCAGGTCGACGCCCTCGTGCTCGGCCAGGGACTCGCGGCAGTAGTCACCGTACAGATCGGCGCCGAAGGCGGTCGCCAGGGTGGTGCGCAGGCCGAGACGGGCCAGCGCCGTGGCCATGTTGGCGATGCCGCCGGGGCTCAGGCCCATGCCGCGGGCCCAGTTCTCGGTGCCCCTGACCGGGGCGTGGTCCATGCCGGTGAAGATGATGTCGAGGAAGACCGTCCCGGTCAGATAGACGTCGAAGTCCGGGTCCCCGGGCGCGCGTATGTCCGCCAGGGGGTCCAGAGTGTCGGCGACCGCCTGAGAAGTGCCCACCGTCGCGCCCTTCCTTGCTCGATCGTGCTCGATGCGAATGGCTGAGCGACACCTTGCACGCAGCGTGGCTGAAATGCAAGGGGTCAGTCATACTCGCGCACAGTCGCTCATGTGCAGTAGATTGCGGGCATGTTGCGTGAGGCCCGCCATGAAAAGTTGCTGAGCATCCTCGGCGAGGAGGGGGTGCTGCCCATACGGGAGATCGCCCGCCGGCTGATGATCAGCGAGGCCACCGCCCGCCGCGATCTGACCGAGCTCGGCGAGGCGGGCCGGCTCACGCGGGTGTACGGCGGTGCGGTCGCCGCCCGCCCCGGCCACGAACGCCCCTTCGCCGAGTCGGCCGTCGACGACCTCCCGCAGAAGTCCGCCATCGCCGCCCGCGCCGCCGAACTGATCGCCGACGGCGACGTGCTGCTCCTCGACATCGGCACCACCACCCTGGAGCTGGCCCGCTGCCTGCACGACCGCCCGGTCACGGTGGTCACCAGCAGCCTGGCCGTGTACGAGGAGCTGCGCGACGACGACGCCGTCCGGCTGATCCTCCTCGGCGGCGAGGTGCGCCGTAACTACCTCTCCCTCGTCGGCTTCCTCACCGAGTCCAACCTCCGCGAACTCCACGTCGGCCGCCTCTTCCTCGGCGCCAGCGGCGTGCTCCCCGACGGCACCGTCCTCGACAGCACCCACGTCGAGGTGCCGGTGAAGCGCGCGATGCTCGCCGCGGCCCGCGAGACGGTCCTGCTGGTCGACTCCGCCAAATTCCCCGGCAACACCGGCCAGGCGCGCATCTGCGGCCCGGACAGCATCCACACACTGATCACGAACCACACGTCGGACGCCACCACCCTCGCCACCCTGCGCGAGGCCGGCACGGAGGTAATCACAGTATGAGCGGCCTGAGGCTGACCCTGCTCGGCGGCGGCGGATTCCGCGTCCCGCTGGTCTATCGCGCGCTGCTCGACGACCGCGGCGACGACGCGGGCCGGATCGCCGAGCTGGTGCTGTACGACACCGACCGGGCGCGCCTCGACGCCATCGGCGCCGTACTGACCCAGCAGGCGGCGGGCCGCGACCGCGCCCCCGCGATCCGTACCACCACCGACCTCGACGAGGCGCTGCGCGGCGCCGACTTCGTCTTCTCCGCCATCCGCGTCGGCGGCCTGGAGGGCCGCAGCCGCGACGAGCGGGCGGCGCTGGCGGAGGGCGTGCTCGGGCAGGAGACGGTGGGTGCGGGCGGGGTGTTGTACGGGCTGCGCACCGTCCCCGTCGCGATGCGGATCGCCGAGCGGGTGGCGGCGGTCGCGCCCGACGCGTGGGTCATCAACTTCACCAACCCCGCCGGCATGGTCACCGAGGCCATGCAGCGGGTCCTCGGCGACCGCGTCATCGGCATCTGCGACTCCCCGGTCGGCCTCGGCCGCCGCGCCGCCCGCGCGCTGGGCGCCGACCCGGACCGGGCCCGCTACGACTACGTCGGCCTGAACCACCTCGGCTGGCTGCGCGCGGTCATGGTGGACGGCCGCGACCGGCTCCCCGAACTCCTCGCCGACACCGACCGCCTGGAGTCCTTCGAGGAGGGCAAGCTCTTCGGCGCCCGCTGGCTGCAGGCGCTGGGCTCCCTGCCCAACGAGTATCTGCACTACTACTACTTCAACCGCGAGGCGGTGACGGCCCTGCGCGAGGCCCCCGCCACCCGCGGCGAGTTCCTCCGCGACCAGCAGGCCGCCTTCTACGCCGAGGCCGCCGCCCACCCGGGGGACGCGTACACCGCCTGGGACCGCACCCGCCTGGAGCGCGAGGCCACATACATGGCGGAGAGCCGCGCCGGCACCGGCGGCTGGGAGCGGGACACGTGCGACCTCGACGGCGGCGGCTACGACCGGGTCGCCCTTGCCCTGATGCGCGCCATCGCCCGTAACGAACGGACCACCCTCATCCTCAACGTCCGCAACCGCACCACCGTCGCGGGCATGGACGCCGACGCGGTGATCGAGGTCCCCTGCCTGGTCGACGCGGGCGGCGCGGCCCCGCTGGCCGCGGACCCGCTCGCCCCCGACCAGCTGGGCCTGATGCTGTCGCTGAAGGCGGTCGAACGCGCCGCGATCGAGGCCGCCACGACCGGTGACAAGGCGGCGGCCCTGCGCGCGGTCGCCCTGCACCCGCTGGTGGACTCGGTGAACGCGGCGGAACGCATCCTCCAGCGGGCGCAGAGCTGAGCGCGTCAGGCCGCTTCGGGGTGCCTGATGCTCTCGTAGATACGGGCAAAGCCCTCAGCCCCATGCCCCGCGTCGATCTGGCGCCGGATGAGGTGCTGCACCATGCCGATCGCGTCGGTGCTGATGCCCTGTCCGGCGCTGGCGGCCAGCAGGTCGTCGAGGCTGGAGAACTCGAGGCTCTGCTGTCCGGCGACGGCGTAGTCCCCACCGTCGACGACCTCGGCGAGCCCCTCGAAGGCACTGATCATGGCCGCCAGCCACGGAGCGGCCCGCAGCGCGAAGTCGCGCGCCGACACCCCCTCGGGCGCGACCATCGCGGCGCCGTGCAGGAATCCGGCGAACATCACGTACATGCCGGAGAGCAGCGCGAGATCGTAGAGCGAGGCCATCCCGGCGTCCTCGCCGAAGTAGCTGCTCTCGCCCCAGAGGTCGAGCAGCGGCCGGGTGCGCTCGAAGACGTCGGCGGAACCGCTGTAGAGGATCGAGGACCCCGGCTGCCCGATCATCTCGGGTACGGCCATGATCCCGCCGTCGAGATACGCGACCCCGGCCCGCGCCGCCCACTCCGCGAGCTCCCGGGACTGCTCGGGCTGCGTGGTGGTGACGTTGATCAGGGTCCGACCGGCCAATTCGTCGGCGACCGGCGCGAGTACGTCACGGACCGACGCGTGGTCGAGGAGACAGGCGACGATCACCTCACCGGCCCGGACGGCGTCGTACGGAGTGGCCGCGGGCGTGGCGCCCAGCTCGGCGAGGGGCTGTGCCTTGGCCGGGGTGCGGTTCCAGACCGTCGTCGGATGTCCCGCCTTCACGAGGGCGGTGGCGAGCGCCGCGCCCATCTCGCCCAGGCCCAGGACCGATACGGAAAGCTTGCTTGAAGTCGTCATGCTGTCGATCTTCGGCGGCACCGCTAAAGTCGACAAGTACGGACTATTTAGTGGGGTACTCACCTTTCGGTAAGTCACCCCGGGGGAGGGATCCATGGGCACGTCAGGACGGCGCGGGCCGTACTTCTGCGGCATCGACGCGGCGATGGACGTCGTCTCCGGCAAGTGGAAGTCGCTCATCCTCTGGGAGCTGGCCGAGCGCGGCACCCGCCGCTTCGCGCAGCTGCGCCGAAGCCTGCCGGGGGTCAGCGAGAAGATGCTGGTCCAGCACCTGCGGGAGATGGAGGAGGACGGGCTGATCCACCGCGAGGTGTACGGCGAGGTGCCGCCGCGTGTCGAGTACTCACTCACGGAGCACGGCGTCTCCCTCAACGAAGCGCTGGCCGACCTCGGCCGCTGGGGCGTGGACCGCATCGAGCGGATCGGCGCGGAGCGTATCCACGAGGCGAGCTGAGCCGGGCCCCCGGTCAGCGGCCACCCCCGCGAAGCTCAGCGTCCGGTACACCGACACCTTCCCCGCCAGCTCCGCGCACGCCTGCGCCGCCGCATGCGTCCGCGCCGCATGGTCCGGGTCGGCGGCATCGAGCAGCAGCCCGAGCGTCGTGCCGCTGTGCCCGACCGCGACCCCCAGCCCGCCCACCTCACGGCAGACCGCGAGCAGCGGCGCGAGTGACGGCTTGGGCCGCAGCACCTGGTTCATCAGCGCGCTCTGCGACGCCACCGCCCCGACCTCGGCCAGGTCGCCGCGGCGTACGGCCACGGTGAGCCGGTCCAGCAGCCGCGCGTAGGTCTCCCGGTCCCGCGAAGTGAAGGGCTTGGGCCGCCGGTTGAACGCGATCGTGTCCACCGTCCCGCCCTCGTCGATGCCGACCACCGTCATCGCGGGCAGCGACCCGAGCACCGCCCGCAGCCGCACGCTGCGGTGGTGGTACGCCACGACGCCCGGGTACAGCACCCCGTCGGACGGCTCGATCCGCGCCAGATAGCGCTCGATCCGGCGGGCGGACAGCCGCACCCCGAGCCCGGCCCCGACCGCCCGCGCGGTCGCCACCAGGTCGGCCGACGAGCTGGCGAGGCCCTTGCCCTGCGGGATCACGGAGTTCACGGTCAGCCGCCCGCCGCCGTCGTAGCCCGCGTCCGCGGCGATCATCCGCGCCAGCCGCAGCGACTTCCGCTTGCGGGCCGGTGCCACTGTGAGCGCTCCTCCGTCCGTTTCCGTACGGAATGCCGCCATCGTCCACCGCGCGATCGGCAGCGTCACGAGAAAGTCCCCGTCCTGGCCGCCGTCCGCCTCCGGCAACACCCCCTGCAGCAGCTCCCCGAAGGTCCCGAACGCCGTCCCCAGCCCCAGCCTCATCTCCATGCCGAGCACCCTACGGGCTTGAGATGCAGTTGACAATCATTTCCATTACGGCCAGGATCGCCGCCCATGGGGTTGCACGAACACATCGCGGAAGCCGTCAAGAGTCCCGATCTCATATCCGTCGGGCCGCGCACGGCCTGCCTGCGCTTCGAATCGATGAAGGTCTACTCGGCGCTCGGCGCCGTCGGACACCTGCTGGAGACCGGCGCGGTGGCGCCCGGCGACACGGTGATCGACAGCTCCAGCGGCATCTACGCGCAGGCCCTCGCGCTCGCCTGCCACCGCCACGGCCTGAAGTGCCACATCGTCGGCTCGACCACGGTCGACCGCACCATGCGCATCCAACTGGAGCTCCTCGGCGCCACCTTGGAGCAGGTCGAGCCGTCGCAGAACCTGCGCCTGGACCAGGAGCTGCGGGTGCGGCGGATCCGGGAGCTCCTCGCCGCCAATCCCTCGTACCACTGGATGCGCCAGTACCACGACGGGATCCACTACTACGGCTACCGCGAGGTCGCCGCGCGCATCGGGAGCGAACTTCCGGCAGGGCCGCTGACGTTGATCGGCGGCGTCGGCTCTGGCGCGTCCACCGGGGCGCTCGCCACCTACCTGCGCGCCGCCGGGCGGGACGTCCGGCTCGCCGGAGTGCAGCCCTTCGGCAGCGTCACCTTCGGGAGCGAGCGGGTCACCGACCCGGACATGATCATCGCGGGGATCGGCAGCGCGATCGCATTCGAGAACGTCCGGCACGAACTCTACGACCGCGTGCACTGGATCAACTTCGACACCGCCCTCTCCGGCGCCGTGGCGCTGCTGCGCGACACCGGCATCTTCGCGGGCCTCTCCAGCGGCGCCGCCTACCTGGCCGCCGGCTACGAGCGCTGGAACGACCTCGACGACCGCACCCACCTCTTCATCGCCCCGGACACCGGCCACCGCTACGTCGACGGCGTCTACGCCCGGCACACCGAGGCCGTCGACCCCGCCACCCTCGCCCCGTACGAAATCGCCGCCCTCGACGAGCTGCGACCTCCCTGGTGCGCCATGAACTGGCCACGCCGCGCACGCTGACCCCCGCAATTGAACGCAAAGGAACCCGAGATGACCCACCCGACGACGCCGCCGCGCAATGTGGCGGAGCTGACCGATGCCGTCCTTGCCGGCGGCTACGGCCCCGCGCCGGGCGAAGCGACCGTCACCAGCACCTTCTGGCTGCACCACACCACCCGCCTGGCCGGCGGCCCGGTGACGTACCACAACCACTACCTCCTGCTCCGCCTCGGCGCCGCCTTCGGCGCCTGCGCCTTCGAGGCCGGGGAGGTGCCGCCCGCCGTGTGCGCCGAGGGCTCGGGGGTGGGCGTCGACAAGCTGCTGCGGCACGAGTCGGGGCCGGTGCGGATCGCGGCGCTGGACGCGTATCTCGCTCATGTGCGGCCGCATCGCGGCGCGGGCGAGGCGGTCGCGCTGCCTGCCGGGACGCCGGAGGTACGGGCCCAGGCCAGGGACGCGGCGATCGCCGGGCTGCTCGACATCGCGCCGGGCGCGCGGGTGGCGCTGATCGGCGTCGTCAATCCGCTGGTCGCGGCGATACGGGAGCGCGGTGCCGAATGCCTCCCGTGCGACCTCAACCTCCGCGCCACCCAGTGGGGCGACGTCGTCACGGACGACATGACCGACGTGCTCGCCCGCGCCGACGCCGTCGTCGCCACCGGCATGACGCTCGGGAACGGGACCTTCGATCTCATCCTTGAGCACTGCAGGCAGCGCGGCGTGCCGTTCATCGTGTACGCGCAGAGCGGCAGCGCCGTCGCGCGCGCCTTTCTGGGGGCCGGGGTGAGCGCGCTGAGTGCGGAGCCGTTCCCGTTCTCGCAGTTCAGCGCCGAGGCCACCGAGCTCTTCCGGTACCGGGAGGCGGCGTGAGCACGGAGGCGCGGGCCGAGGCGGTGCCCGGGGACCTGCGGATGGCGCGGGAACTGTGGCCGCTGCTGGTCGCGTCCGCGGTCGGGCTGGTGCCGTTCACGATCTTCAGTACGTATCTGGTGCCGATCGCGCGGGCCGCGGACACCGGCGTCGCCGCCATGGGCGGGCTGCGCGGGCTCGGCGGGCTCGCGGCGCTCGCGGTCGGTACGGCGCTGGCGCCGCTGATCGACCGGGTGCCGCGGCGGCGGGCGGCGGCCGGTGGGCTGGTCGTGCTGGCGGGGGCGGCGGGGCTGGGGGCGAGCGGGGATTACGTGCTCCTGGCGGCCTTTTGCCTGCTGACGGGTGCGGGCACGGCGGTGCTCAACCCGGCGCTCACCGCGGCCGCGGCGGATCGGTACGGGGAGGGCAAGGCGGCGGGCCGGGCGGCGACGCTGGTCACCGCGACGCAGTCGATGACCGCGATGCTCGCGGCGCCGGTGATCGCGCTGCCGGCGCTGGTGTGGGGGTGGCGCGGGGACATGGCGGCGGTGGCGGTGGTGTCGCTGGTGCTGGCCGTCGCGCTGGTGGCGACGGGGCGTGGGCCGGATACCGAGCCCGGCGAACGGGTCGGCTATTTGGCCGCATTCAAGGAGCTGGCCGCTCTCAAGGGCGTGCCGGAGCTGCTTCTCATCGCCTTCCTGCGGACCGCCGTCTTCATGGGCTATCTCGCCTACCTCGCCGCGTACTACGACGGCCGCTTCAACCTCGGCCCGGGTCTCTTCTCGCTGGTCTGGACGCTCAGCGGCGCCTCGTTCTTCGTCAGCAACCTGCTCACCGGGCGGCTCGCCAATTCGGAAGCGCCTTGGCTGCCGGCCGAGCGGCTGCTGACCGCCGGTCTGGTGGCGGCCCTCGTCACGGCGACCGGGTTCTGGTTCACGCACTGGCTGCCGCTCGCGCTGCTCTTCACGTCGCTGCACGCGGCGAGTCACGCGGTCGTGGCGGCGTGCGTGGTGACCTTGCTGGTGCGGCGCACCGGGGCGCGGCGCGGGGCGGCGCTCAGCGTC
This sequence comes from Streptomyces boninensis, assembly GCF_048572725.1. Classification (NCBI taxonomy): domain Bacteria; kingdom Bacillati; phylum Actinomycetota; class Actinomycetes; order Kitasatosporales; family Streptomycetaceae; genus Streptomyces; species Streptomyces boninensis. The sequence goes on along the minus strand of NZ_CP183837.1, from coordinate 114,085 downwards.
AATGCCGCCGGGATGAGCCTCGGCGTCTTCGCCGGTGCGGCGGCGGGCGGGGCGGGTCTGGGGCTCGCCGGATATCCGGGGGTGGCGGCCGTGTTCGGCGTGATGGTCGCGGTGGCGCTGGGAGCGGCGGCCCTCGTACTCCGGCGGCCGGCGACCGGGGCGGTGGGCCCGTGACGGCCGTCGTCGAGGCGGCGGAGGCCGAGAGGGTCGCGAGTCGGGCCCCGTCCCGTACGAGCAGCGCTCTGGTCTGTGCCGTCCTCGCGGTCGCGCTCGGCGTCTCCGTGGTCGTCGCCATCGGGCTCGGCACCGCCGTCGTCGCGCCCGACGACACCGCCCGCTATTTGTGGGCCGCGCTCAGCGGTGGCCGGATCGCGGAGTCGGACGTGACGACGTATCAGATCATCTGGGAGATACGGACCCCGCGGGTGCTGCTTGCCGCGCTGGTCGGGGCCGGGCTGAGCGCGGTCGGGGTTGCCGTGCAGGCGATGGTGCGCAATGCGCTCGCCGACCCGTTCGTGCTCGGGATCTCCTCCGGGGCCTCCGTCGGAGCGGTCGCCGTGACCGTCACCGGCGGGCTCGCGGCCTTCGGGATCTATGCCGTATCCGCGGGTGCCTTCCTCGGCGCGCTCGTCGCCGCGGTGCTCGTGTACGCCGCCGCGTCCGGTGGGGGTGGCATGTCGCCGCTGCGGCTGGTGCTGACCGGGGTGGCCATGTCGCTCGGGTTTCAGGCGCTGATGAGCGTCATCGTCTATCTGGTGCCGGACGGCGAGGCCACCAGCACCGTCCTGTACTGGACGATGGGCGGCTTCGGGGCCGCCACCTGGGGTGCGCTGCCGGTTGTCGCGGCCGCCGTGGTGGTCGGCACCGCGCTGCTGCACCGGCAGAGCCGGACGCTCGATGTGCTCGCCCTGGGCGATGAGACCGCCGCCAGCCTCGGTATCGGGGCCGACCGGCAGCGCAAGGCGCTCCTCGCGCTCGCGTCCCTCGTGACCGGGGTCATGGTCGCCGTGAGCGGGGCCATCGGGTTCGTCGGGCTGGTCATGCCGCACCTGGTGCGGATGGCGGTCGGGGCCGTGCATGCGCGGGTGCTTGCCGTCGCGCCGCTCGCCGGGGCGGTGTTCATGGTGTGGGCGGATCTTGCGGCGCGGACCGTCGTCAGCCCGCGGGAGCTGCCCATCGGTGTGATCACGGCGCTGGTCGGTGTGCCCGTCTTCGTGGCGCTGCTGCGGCGGCGTGGCTATCTCTTCGGAGGCCGGTGATGGACCTCGATCTCGACGGCCTCAGTGTCGTCATCGACGGGCGAGGGCTCGTACGGGACCTGTCCCTGCACGTCGGCGGCGGCAGCGTCGTCGGCCTCGTCGGGCCCAACGGCAGCGGCAAGTCCACCGCGTTGCGGTGCGTGTACCGCGCGCTGAGGCCCACCGGAGGCACCGTATGGGCGGGGGAGGAGGACCTCCTCCGGCTGCCGCCGCGGCAAGGTGCCCGCCTCGTGGCCGCGCTCGCACAGGACGGGGCGGTGGACCTCGACTTCACCGTGGAGGAGGCCGTCGCCCTCGGCCGGGCGCCACACCTGCGTGGCAACCAGGCGCTGTCCGCGCGCGAGCGCGAGCTGTGCGTACGGACCATGGACCGACTCGGCATCAGCCACCTGGCCGGACGCGGCGTGCTCAACCTCTCCGGCGGCGAGCGGCAGCGGGTGCTGCTCGCCCGCGCGCTCGTCCAGGAGCCGCGGATCCTCGTCCTGGACGAGCCGACCAACCATCTCGACGTACGCCACCAGGTCGACCTGCTCTCCCAGCTGCGCGGCAGCGGCCTGACTGTCCTGGTCGTCCTGCACGACCTCAACCTCGCCGCCGGCGCCTGCGACCGGATCGGCGTGCTCAGCGAAGGCCGCCTGGTGACCGCGGGGACGCCGCAGGAGGTGCTGACGGAAGACCTCGTCGAGGACGTCTTCGGGGTCCGGCCCACCGTCGTGCCGCACCCGAAGTCCGGCGTCCCGCAGCTGCTCTATTCGATCGATCCCAACTCACCGGAAAGCACCACATGATGCGCATGAAGTACCTGGCCCCGCTGGCCACCGCCGTCCTCCTCACCGGCTGCGGCGCCGACGTCTCCGGCGACGACAAAGCCGCCGAGCGGAAGTCCACCGTCAAGCGATGCGGCGAGCCCGTCCCGTACGCCGTGCCGAAGCGGGCCGTCGCCTACGAGGGCGGCAGCGCCGACAAGCTCTTCAGCCTTGGCCTCGCCGACCGGGTGCACGGCTACGTGATGCCGCCCGCCAACCCGCCGGTCAGTCAGTCGCCTTGGGCCGCGGACTACAAGAAGGTGAAGAAGCTCAGCGACGACCTGCTCAACAAGGAGGTCGTCGTCCAGGCCAAGGCCGACCTGGTCGTGGCCGGCTGGAACTCCGGCTTCAGCGACGAGCGCGGCATCACCCCCGCCATCCTCGACAAGCTGAAGATCCAGAGCTTCATGCACGCGGAGAGCTGCTACAACTACCCCGGCCACCCGGAGCGCCGCACCCCCTTCGACGGCCTCTACACCGACCTCGAGCGGCTCGGGCAGATCTTCCAGGTCGAGGACCGCGCCGACAAGGTCGTCGGCGACATGAAGCGCCGGGTCGCGAAGGTCGCGGCCAAAGCGCCCAAGGGCGACCCGGTCCCGGTCTTCCTCTACGACTCCGGCACCGACAAACCGTTCACCGCGGGCAGCCAAGTGCCGCCGAATGACATCATCAAGACCGCGGGCGGCCGGAACATCTTCGGCGATCTCGACCAGCGCTGGACCGAGGTCGGCTGGGAGGCCGTCACCAAGGGCCGCCCCGAGGTCATCATGATCCTCGACTACGGCGACCAGCCGGCGAAGAAGAAGATCGAGTTCCTGAAGAAGTCCCCGCACACCCGTGAGCTCCCCGCCGTCCGTAACGACCGCTTCTTCGTCCTCGACTACAACGAGGGGATCAGCGGCCCGCGCAACATCGACGGCCTGGAGAAGTTCGCCAAGTACGTGAACCAGCTCAGCCGTCCCGGCGCCACGGGCTGAACGGCGCGGCGGGCCGCCGCCCTGTCGTGATCCACGGGACATCCATGACGCGCTCGAAGTGCCGCACGTACTCCCGCATGCTCGGCTGCCCGCCCACCGCTCGCTCCGCCGCTCCCGGCCCGCTCCGCAATTGCCGCCGCTGCTGAACTGACATCCGCGATCAACCCCTCCGCAACTAAGCCGCGTTGGCCCTGCACCCGCTCAACGAGCCACGGAACACCAGGTTTTACGCGACTGGGCCATACGTGTGAAACAACGCCAATCACCCATACAAGCCCATGATGGCCCGCCGGGCGGCGGGTGATCTCCGGTCGCTACGATCAGCGGCCGCGACCGGATCTAGATCACCTGTACGAAGAAATGGATGTCATGACGAAACGCGTAAACAGCCGCATATGGATGCTCGGCGCCGTGCTCGCCCTCGCGGGGGCGCTGCTCGCCGGCGCCGGGCTCTGGCCGGAGTCCAAGGCGCGGGCGGCCGGCGGCGAGGGTGCCGATGGCGCCCGTATCGCCGCGGAGCTGGACCACTGGCCGGCGCCGGTGGCGAAGAAGCTCGGCGCCACCATCGCCCGGCACGCCGACAGCGGCGGCTATGCGGTCTTCGACGCGGACAACACCACGTACCGCTACGACCTCGAGGAATCCCTCATCCCGTACCTGGAGATGAAGGGCGTGCTTACGCGCGAGCGGATGGATCCGTCGCTGAAGGTGATCCCGTTCAAGGACGCGGGCGGGCACAAGGAGTCCTTGTACAGCTATTACAACCGGCTGTGCGAGGTCGACGACCAGGTCTGCTATCCGTGGGCCGCGCAGATCTTCTCCGGCTTCACGCTGAAGCAGCTCAAGGGGTACGTCGATGAGCTGATGGCGTACGGGAAGCCGATCCCGGCCGAGTACTACGACGGCGGCGAGCTCACCAAGACCGAGGTGAACCCGCCCAAGCCCTACCCGGGCATGCAGGAGCTCTTCAAGTCACTCCGCAAGCACGGCGTCGAGGTTTACATCAACAGCGCGGCGAGCGAGGAGCTCGTCCGCATGGTCCTGGCCGACCCGAAGTACGGCTACGGCGTGAAGCCGCAGAACGTCATCGGCGTCTCCATGCTCCTGAAGGACCGCAAGACCGGCGACGTCACCACCGCCCGCAAGGAGATCAAGGCGGGCACGTACGACCCGGCGAAGCTCATGGACCACGAGCTGACCCCGACCCTCTGGGCCCCCGCCACCTGGTACGAGGGCAAGCCCGCCGCCATCCGCACCTACATCGACCAGTGGCAGCAGGCGGTCCTGATCGGCGGCGATACCCCGAAGAGCGACGGGCCGATGCTGCTGGAGAGCACCGACATCAAGAACGGCGGCGCGCGGATCTGGGTCAACCGCAAGGACGACTACCAGACCGAGATCACCGAAATGCGCAAGAAGGCCGCCGACCGGCAGCGGAAGCTGCACCAGCCGGTGACGGCCGACAAGCGGTGGCTTACCGTCGTACCGAAGCAGATCGGAGGCTGACCCCCGCCTCCGTACAAGCGGAGGAGGCGGCCGTGGACGAGGGCGGCGATCCGAGCTGCTGGCTCGGCCTGGTGTGTCCCGAGTGCGGGAAGATCCGCGAGGACCGGACGGCGGAGACGTGCCCGTACTGCGGGACAGCCGTGGATGATCCTCCGGTCGTACGCGACGTGGCCGCGGACGGCGGCGAGTAGCGCCGTGGGGTTACCCCGGCGCCTGCTCGCCGCCGTCGGCGGTGCGCTGCTGTGTATCGGCTGGCTGACGGCCTGCGAGTCGCAGGCGGAAGAGCCGGACCGGGGGCTCACCTTCGCCCAGCTGCTTGCCTGCGCCCAGGCCGCCTTCGAGGGTGATGTGGTCGCCGTGCGCGCCGCCCGGCCCAAGGACACGGTCCCGATGCAGACCGTGTCCGTCGATGTCACCAAGTGGATCAAGCCGGCGGGTGGCGGCGAGCGCGTCGAGTTCCTGGAGTTCAATCCGCGCTGGAATGACGACCCGCCCTTTCGGAAGGGGCAGCGGCTCCTCGTGGTCATGGGTGACCGGCGCGGCGAGCCGGCGCAAACCTTCCGTAACAGCAAGGGGGTCTCCGATCTCGCCACCGGCCGGGACCTCATCGACCGCAATCTGGAGCGGTCGGCACGCACCGCCTGTCCCAAGTGGTGGCGCGACCGGGAGCGTTGAGGCTACGGCACCACCACGATCTTCCGCCCCTGACCGGCCGCGAACTGGCTGAGCGCGTCCGGGTATTCGGCGAGCGGGAGCCGGTGGCTGATGAAGATCGACGGGTCCAGCACCCCGCCCGCGAAGAGCTCGGCGGCGCGTTCGTACGAGTGCAGCACGGCCATCGAGCCGGTGATGGTGATCTCCTGGTTGTAGATCTTGTACGGCTCGATCACCGCCGTCGTCGCGTAGTCGGCCACGCCGAACTGCAGGAAGGTGCCCGCCTTCGACACGCGGCCGAGGCCGTCCTGGATCGCGGCCGCATTGCCCGTGGCGTCCACGACCACGTCCCAGCCGCCCGGCCGGTCCAGCTCGTCCGGTGACGCGGCGGTCGCCGAGCAGCCCAGCTTGGAGGCGGTCTTCAGCCGGATGGCGTTGATGTCCACGACATCGACCGATGCCGCGCCCGTGCGCTTCGCCAGCTCCAGCATCATCAGGCCCATCGTGCCGCTGCCGTAGATCAGCACATGGGCGCCGAGCCGGGCGTTCAGCACGTCGTAGCCGCGGACCGCACAGGACAGCGGTTCGATCAGCGCGGCGTCCTGGACCTCGATGGACTCGGGGAGCTTGACGCAGTTGGCGACCGGGGCCACCGCGTACTCCGCCGCGCCGCCCGCCGTCGTCACGCCGATCGCCGCCCAGCGGTCGCACAGGTTGTTGTGGCCCGTACGGCAGTAGCGGCATTCGTAGCAGTACAGGGACGGGTCCACCGCCACCCGGTCGCCGGCGGCGACCTCGGTGACATCCGCGCCGGTCGCGACCACCTCGCCCGCGAACTCATGGCCCGGCACCAGCGGCAGCGACGGCGCGAACTCGCCCTCCAGGATGTGCAGATCGGTCCCGCACAACCCGCACGCCGCCACCCGCACCACGACCTCGCGCGGGCCCGGTGTCGGGTCGGGGACGGTGGTGACGGTGACCTTGCCGGGGGCTTCGATGAGGGCGGCTTTCACTTCACGGCTCCTAGCGACAGGCCCTGGACGAGTTTGTCCTGGGCGGCGAACCCCGCGGCGAGCACCGGCAGGGAGATGACGACGGACGCGGCGCAGACCTGGGCGAGGAAGAGGCCCTGGCTGGTGATGAACCCCGTGAGGAAGACGGGGGCGGTCTGCGCCACCACGCCCGTGAGCACCCGGGCGAAGAGCATTTCGTTCCAGCTGAAGATGAAGCAGATCAGCGCGGTCGCGGCGATCCCGGGACCGGCCACCGGCGCCACCACCCGCGCCAGGATGGTAGGCAGCCGGGCGCCGTCGATCTGCGCCGCCTCGATGATCTCGGCGGGCACGTCGCGCAGGAACGACTGCATCATCCACACCGCGATCGGCAGGTTCATGGAGGTGTAGAGGAGGACGAGCAGCCAGACGTTGTCGAGGAATCCGGTGTTCTTCGCGAAGAGATAGATGGGCAGCAGGCCCGCCACCACCGGCAGCATCTTCGTCGACAGGAAGAAGAACAGGACGTCCGTCCACTTCTTCACCGGCCGGATGGACAGCGCGTACGCGGCCGGGAGCGCGAGCAGCAGCACCAGCAGCGTGGAACAGACGCTCGCCGTCGTGGAGTTGGCCAGCGACGGCCACGGGCTCTGCCCGCCGCCGGAGCCGAAGAACTCGCGGTAGCTGTCGAACGTCAGCGACGCCGCCAGGCTCGGCGGATTGGTGGCGGCGTCCGGCTCCGCGTGCAGCGAGGTCAGCAGCATCCACAGCACCGGCAGCGCGAACAGGATGCCGACCACCCACGCGAGCACGCCGAGCGCGGCCGTGCGGCGGCGCGCCTTGCGCAGCATCGGGGGAACGGCGGGAGCTTGGGTCGCGGTCATGACCGGCCGACCTCCTCGCGGAAGAGGGACGACACGACGCGCAGCGCGAAGGTCGCGATGATGATGGAGCCGATGACGACGAGCACGCCGGCCGCGGAGGCGAGGCCGTACTCGTGCGCCTGGTAGAAGGTCTGGTAGATCGTGTACGGGAGGTTGGCCGTGCCCAGGCCGCCGGATGTGATCGTGAAGACCGCGTCGAAGTTCTGGACGATGTAGATCGACCCGAGCAGCACCCCGAGCTCCAGGTAGCGACGCAGGTGGGGGAGGGTGAGATAGCGGAAGATCTGCCAGTTCCCGGCCCCGTCGATACGGGCCGCCTCGATCATGTCGAGCGGGCGGGACTGCAGCCCGGCGAGCAGGATCAGCATCATGAACGGCGTCCACTGCCAGACGAGGGAGGCCTCGACCGCGATCAGCGGCATCTCCGAGATCCAGTCCGGCTGGCCGAGGCCGAGCCAGTTCAGCACGCCGTTGAAGAGCCCGTACTCCGGGTTGTACAGCGCGTGCTTCCACAGCAGTGCCGCCGCCACCGGCACGATCAGGAACGGCGCGATCATCAGCGTGCGCACCGCGCCCCGGCCCCGGAACTTGCGGTCGAGCAGCAGCGCGACGAGCAGCCCGAGCACGAGGGAGGTGAGCACCACGGCGACCGTGAGCACGATCGTGGTGACCACCGACTTGCGCAGGTCGGGGTCGGTGGCGACCTCGCTGTAGTTCGCGAAGCCGGCGAATTCGCGGGCGTCCGGGTAGAGCGAGTTCCAGTCGAAGAGCGAGATCACCAGCGTCGCCACGAACGGCAGCTGGGTCACCACGATCAGGAAGACCAGCGCGGGCAGCAGCGGCGCCCGGGTGGCCCAGGCACGCATCCGGCTGTGCCGCTTGGCGGCGATCGCGGGTGCTACGGACGTCTTGGCGGCGGGAGCCGCGGCGGGCGCGGTCATGATCGGCCCTCGTATTCCTCGCTGACCTTCTCGGCCAGGTCCTGCGACTTATTCAGCGCCGACTCGACGGACTGCCGCCCGGCGATCGCCGCACTGATCTCCTGGGACACCTTCGTGCCCAGGTCGGAGAACTCCGGGATGTCCACGAACTGGATCCCCACCGTCGGCCGCGGCTGCAGCCCCGGATCGGTCGGATTGGCGCTCTCGATCGAATCGCGGGTGACGTCCGCGAAGGACTTCGCGGCCTTGAGATAGCCCGGATTCTCGTACGTGGAGGCGCGCTTGCCCGCCGGGGCGTTGGCCCAGCCGAGCTCCTTGCCGACCAGCTCCTCGTACTCCCGGCTCGAGGCCCAGGACACGAACTTCCAGGCCGCGTCCGGGTTCCTGGACGCCTTCTGGATGCCCCAGGCCCAGGTGTACAGCCAGCCGGCGGACTCGGTGCGGTCCACCGGCGCGGGGGCGTAGCCGATCTTGCCCTTGACCGGGGACTTCGGGGCTTCGAGGGAGCCGGCGGCGGAGGTGGCGTCGTACCACATGGCGGTCTTCCCCTGCGTCATGGAGTTCAGGCACTCGGCGAAGCCGGCCTGGGCGGCGCCGGATTCGCCGTGCTCGCGGACCAGGTCCACGTAGAACTTGGTGGCCTTCGCGAACTCCGGGGAGTCCAGGCGGGCCTTCCAGTCCTTGTCGAACCAGGTGCCGCCCATGGTGTTCACCACCGTCGTCAGCGGCGCGATGACCTCGCCCCAGCCGGGGAGGCCGCGCAGGCAGATGCCCTTCATGCCGCGCTGCGCGCCGTCCGCCTTCGCGGCCAGGTCGGCGACCTGGTCCCAGGTGGGCTTCGCAGGCATCTCCAGGCCTTTGTCGGCGAAGACGTCCTTGCGGTACATGAGGAAGGACGACTCGCCGTAGAACGGCTGGCCGTAGAGCTTGCCGTCGTCGGCGGTCAGGGACTGGCGCATCGGCTTCAGGATGTCGGCCTGGTCGAAGGCCTTGTCCTTCTTGACGTGGTCGTCCATCGGGTGCAGCCATTCGTTCTTGGCGAAGAAGGGCACCTCGTAGTTGCTGATGGTGGCCACGTCGTACTGGCCCGCCTGGTTGGAGAAGTCCTGGCTGATCTTGTCGCGGACCTCGTTCTCCGGCAGCACCGTGTAGTTGACCTTGATGCCGGTCTTCTTGGTGAAGTGCTTGGCGGTGAGCTTCTGGAGCTCGACCATCTGCGGGTTGTTCACCATGACGACGTTGAGGGCGGTGCCGTCGCCGGCGGAGCCCAGCGCGCCCGCGCCGGCGCAGCCGGCCAGTAGGGCGGTCACTACGGTGGCCGCCGCCAGTGCTCTCGTCCCGTACGAGAGCTGTGGGGACATGGACATGCCAGGCTCCTGACTGTTGTGGCATGTTGAGGGTGTGGTGCGGGATGCGGCTCAGACCCTGATGACCTGGGGTCCCAGGAGTGAGTAGCGGTGGGCCTCCGCTGCGGACAGGCCCGTATCGGTGACGATCGCCTCAAAGTCGGCGACGTCGGCGAAGCGGCAGAAGCTGACCGCCCCGAACTTGGTGTGGATGCCCGCGAAGACCCGCCGCCTGGCCACCCGCATCGCCTGCGCCTTCACCTCGCTGACCGCGGGGTCGGGGGTGGTGAGCCCGTACTCCCGGGAGATGCCATTGGCCCCTATGAACGCGAGGTCGATCACGAAGCCGGCCAGCATCCGCGAGGTCCAGTGCTCCACGGTGGCGAGGGTGCCGCCGCGGACCCGGCCGCCGAGCAGCAGCACCGTGTGCCGCTCCCGGCCCGCGAGCAGGCCCGCGGTGGTGAGCGAGGCGGTGACGATGGTGAGCGGGCGGGATTCGGGCAGCGCCTCGGCGATCAGCTGGGGGTTGAAGCCCTCGTCGACGAAGACCGTCTCGGCGTCCCCGAGCAGGTCGGCGGCCGCGGCCGCTATCCGGGACTTCTCGGGTACGTGCATGGTGGTGCGGTGCGCGAGGGTGGTCTCGTAGCCCGCGCTCTCGACCGGGTACGCGCCGCCGTGGGTGCGTCTGACCAGGCCGTGGTCCTCAAGGAGGTTGAGGTCGCGGCGGACCGTCTCGCGGGAGACGCCCAGGTTCACGGAGAGCTTGCCGACGTCGACGGAGCCGTCCCGGCGCGCCTGCATGAGGATGGCGTGCCTGCGCTCCTCGGCGTCCATGGGGCTCACCTTCCCTCGGCGACTCTTGCCCGTTCGGGCTTCCTGGTGCCTTTGTAGTGCTGCCCGAACGGGCTTACCAGGCCTGCCGTCCGCTGACTCATGACCGAGTGTGCCCGAATGGCTGAAACGCTTCGACGCTGGAGAGCGCGGCTGGGGCGGACGCGGGTGCAAGCCGGGCGTGCCCGAAGTGCCCTGCGCGGCTGACCGTTTGCTGCCCGGGTCGCTCGCGTCAGGCGGACTCGCGTATCACCAGCAGGGGCGGCGTGATCACCGGTGCCGCGCCCGCCTCGGTGCCGCCGCCGATGCGGGTGAGCAGCAGCGTGGCCATCATCCGGCCCATCTCCTCGACGTCCTGGTGCACCGTCGTCAGCGGCGGATGGGTCCAGGTGGCGGGCTCCAGGTCGTCGTAGCCGACGACGGCGACGTCCTCGGGCACCCGGCGGCCGTGGGCCTGGAGCGTACGGAGCGCGCCGGTGGCCATCAGGTCGGAGGCGGCGAAGACGGCGTCGAGGGCGGGGTCGCGGTCGAGGAGCACCGTCATGGCGCTCTCGCCGCCCGCCGGGGTGAAGTCGCCCTCGGCGACGAGGTCCTGGGGCGCGGTGGCGGGGAGCGCGTCGCGGTAGCCGTGCAGGCGGTCGAGGGCGGAGGTCTGGTCGAGGGGGCCGGCTATGTGGGCGATCCGGAGGCAGCCGCGGTCGGCCAGGTGGCGGACGGCGAGGCGAGCCCCCGCACGGTTGTCGGTGTCGACGAAGAGCGGGTCGCCGCCGCCCAGGTCTTCGCCCTCCCAGCCGGGGCGGCCGCCGTACACGACGGGAAGGTCGGCGGCGGCCGCGATGCCGGGGAGCGGGTCGTCGCTGTGCAGCGAGAACATCAGCGCGCCGTCCACATGGCCGCCGCCGAGGAAGCGGCCGATGCGGCCGTAGTCGTCGCGGTCGTCCACGTACAGCAGCACCAGCTGGGTGTCGGCGGCGGACAGGGCGCGGCTGATGCCGCGCAGCTGCTGGGCGAAGAACGGGTCCGAGAAGACCCGGCTCTCCGGCTCGGCGATCACCACGGCGACCGCGCCCGTGCGGCGCGTCACGAGAGTGCGCGCTGCCTGATTGGGTACGTAACCGAGCTCGGCGATCGCCTGCTGCACCCGCTCCTGCACCGCCGCGCGGACGTTGATACCGCCGTTGACCACGCGCGAAACGGTGGCCCGGGAGACCCCGGCGCGGGCGGCCACGGCCTCTAGGGTGGGGCGGACGTCGTTCACGGCGAACTCCATGTGTGGTTGTAGGGGTTGACAGTGCACCGTCGTGTGGCATTGTGCCTGAACGAACTTGAGAGCGCTCTCAAGTTTCCGTCAAAAAATCGCAGTCGGTACCACTCCTCACCCCCCATCCCCGAAGAGGAGATTGGCATGAACGCAACATTACGGCGCACTTTGTTCGGCGCCTGCGCCGCCATGGCCGCCGTCGCAGCCCTCACGCTGCCCACGGCGCAGGCCGAGGAAGAGCCCGCTCCGATGGCCGAGGTCTTCCGCGAGGACTTCGACGGCGCCGCGGGCGCACCGCCGTCGGACGAGAACTGGATCATAGACACCGGCACGTCGTACCCGGGCGGCCCGCCCAACTGGGGCACCGGCGAACGCCAGACGTACACGAAGGACCCCCAGAACCTGCAGCTGGACGGCAACGGCAACCTCACCATCACGCCGCGCCGCGACGGCTCCGGCAACTGGACCTCGTCCCGCATCGAGACCCAGCGCACCAACTTCGAGGCCCCGGAGGGCGGCAAGATGCGCATCGAGGCGCGCATCCAGATGCCCAATGTCTCCGGCGCCGAGGCGCTCGGCTACTGGCCCGCCTTCTGGACCCTCGGCGACGCCTACCGCGGGAACTACCAGAACTGGCCGGGCGTAGGCGAGTTCGACATCATGGAGAACGTCAACGGGATCAACAAGGTCTGGGGCGTCCTCCACTGCGGCACCGCACCCGGCGGCCCGTGCAACGAGAACACCGGCATCGGCGCCGACCGCGAATGCCCCGACTCCGCCTGCCAGGCCGGCTTCCACGAGTACGCCCTGGAGCTGGACCGCACCGGCGATGACGAGGAGCTGCGCTGGTACGTCGACGGCCAGCAGTACCACTCGGTCACCGAGTCCAAGCTCGGCGCCGACACCTGGGCGCAGGCCACCCACCACGGCCACTTCATCCTGCTCAACGTGGCCATGGGCGGCGCCTTCCCCGACGGCGTCGCCGGGCACGCGACCCCCACCGACGCCACCAAGCCCGGTGTGCCCATGACCGTTGACTACGTTTCTGTGCAGCAGAGCTAGGAGTACCCCCCGTGATATCCCGTAGGACCCTGCTCGGCGGCCTCGGCGCCGCCTCCCTCGCCGCCGTCGGCGCCCCCGCCTGGGGCGCGATCGAGGGCGACGACGCGCCCAAGGCCGCCACCCTCACCCTCAACGTCGTCAACCGCACCGGCAGCCACGACAGCGGCTCCATCCACCTCTACATCGTCGGCAACCAGGGCGGCCGCCAGGTCCACGTCACCCCCGACGGCACCCTGAAGCCCGTGGAGATGGGCGACAACGGCGGCGACGGCTTCACCGACTACGCCATCCCGCTCAGCGGCGAGACGACCAAGCTGACGCTGCCCAACATGTCCGGCCGCATCTACGCCGCGCTCGGCGACAAGCTCAAGTTCAAGGCCGTCGAGGACGGCAACGGCGCCGCGGCGCTGGCGTACCCGGCCGGATGGGTCGAGTCCGACCCCAACTACTCCGTGCTGCACGACTGCATGGAGTTCACGTTCAACGACAGCGGCATGTTCTGCAACACCACCATGGTCGACATGTTCAGCGTGCCGATGTCCATCCATCTCACCGGCGCCAAGGATCAGACCATCGGTGAGCTGAAGGACGGCGGCCGGGACCAGATCTTCGCCGCGATCGCGAAGCAGGAGGGCTTCGGCAAGCTGGTGGTCGGCGACAAGCTGCGCGTGATCGCGCCCGGCCACGGTCTCGGTGCGGGGCTCTTCGACGAGAGCTATCTGACCCCGTACATCGACGAGGTGTGGTCGGCGTACCAGGGCAAGGACCTGAAGGTCACCACCAACGCCGGGGCCTTCACCGGCCGTATCTCCGGCGACAAGTTCGCGTTCACCGGCCCGGCCTCGGTGTCGTTCGGCAAGCCCTCGGCGAAGGACGTCCTCTTCTGCGACGGCGCCCTCGCCGCGCCGAACGACGGCACCACGGGACCGGTCGCCGCGATCCTCGGCGCCGGCTTCAACCGCGGCACGCTGGTCAGCCACGCCGAGCAGCCGACGACCGACCCCGCCGAGTTCTACAAGGCGGACATCACCAACCACTACAGCCGCGTCATGCACGAGGCGTCAAAGGACGGCAAGGCGTACGGCTTCGCCTTCGACGACGTCGCGGGCTTCGCGTCGTACATCGAGGACGGTGCGCCGAAGGAGCTCACGCTGACGCTCACGCCGTTCTAGACGTCGGCAGGTTCAGTACGACAGCCACACCGCGTGGCGTACGAACTTGTCGTCCGTGAGCTGCGCCAGCAGGAAGTCGGCGGCGTCCCCCCGGGAGATCTTCCCCTTGATCTTGCTCTCCGGGGGGTCGTCGCCGTGCGCGTAATTGCCCGTGCGCTCGCCATTGTTGAGCGCACCGCAGCGCACGATCGTCCAGTCCAGGTCGCTCTCCAGGATCAGCGCCTCCTGCCGTGCGGTGTCCTCGAAGGTGGCGCGCAGCAGCAGCGGCACGAGCAGCCGGCGGTACTTGAAGCCGAGCATCGGCGCGGTCTCACCCATGCCGATGGTGCTCTGGGCGAGGAAGCGGCGCACCCCGGCCTTCTCCATGGCGGCGAGGATGTGGCGGGTGCCCTCGGAGCGGACCCGGCCGGCCTTGCCCGCCGTGGCCCCGAGGACGCAGATGACGGCGTCCTGGCCGTCGACGGCGCGGGCTACCGCGTCGGGCTCCAGGACATCGCCCTTGATGACGGTGAGCCCTTCGCGAGCGGGCCCGGCCTTTTCCGGGCTGCGGGCGAAGGCGGTGACGGTGTGCTGCTTCTGCAGCGCCTGGCGCACCACCTGGCGGCCGGTGCCGCCGGTGGCGCCGAAGACGGCGATCTTCATGGGTGGGGCTCCTTCCGTCCGTTCGGAGCCCGTTCAGCCTATCCGCGTACGGACCGGTTTCACCCGGTTCTACGCGGCCGCCGTGCGCTGGTCGAGCAGCCCCTCGCCACGCAGGTCGTCCCACAGCGCAGGCGGCACGGGCGCGGCGAAGGCGGCGGCATTGCGTCGCGCCTCCTCGGCCGTACGCATCCCGACGACGACGCCGGCGACCGCTGGATGCTGCAGCGGGAACGCCATCGCCGCCTGCGGCAGCGTCACGCCGTGCGCCGCGCAGACATCCGCGAGCCGCTCGGCGCGGGCGAACAGCTCCGCGCCCGCGGGGGCGTAGTCGAAGCGGGCACCGGGGGCGGGGCGGTCGGTGGCGAGCAGGCCGGAGTTGAAGACGGACGCGGCGAGCACGGAGACGCCGCGCTCGGTGCAGGCCGGGAGCAGGTCGTCCAGCGCGCGGTGGTCGAGGAGCGTGTAGCGGCCGGAGAGCATCACGACGTCGGCGTCGGTCTCGGTGACGAGACGGGTGAGCTTGGTGTTGTCGAACATGCCCGCGCCGACGGCCCCGACGACGCCCTGGTCGCGCAGCTCGGCGAGCGCCGGATAGCCGGTGCGCAGCGCGTCCTCGAAGCGGTCCTCGGCGTCGTGCAGGAAGAGCACGTCGATATGGTCCGTACCCAGCCGGGCAAGCGAGTCCTCGACGCTGCGCAGGATCCCGTCGCGGGAGAAGTCCCACACCCGGCGGTGGGTGGCCGGCACCTGGAAGCTTTCATCCATGCGGCCTTCCGGGTCCTGCGGCACGAGCAGCCTGCCGACCTTGGTCGAGAGGGTGAAGCCGTCGCGGGCCTGGTCGCGCAGATGCTCACCGGTGCGGCGCTCGGAGTGGCCGATGCCGTAGTGCGGCGAGGTGTCGTAATAGCGGACCCCGGCCTCCCAGGCCGCCGCCAGCGCCGCGGCCGCGGTGGCGTCGTCGAGCGGCTCGAAGAGCCCGCCGAGCGGCCCGCCGCCGAACCCGAGCTGCGTGACCTCGACATCGGTGCGGCCGAGCCGGCTGCGCTTCATGCGGTGCCCTTCCCGTGATGGCGTTACGGGAGGACATCCTGCCTGCGCGGGTGCGGCGCCAACAATGGGATTACTTGCAGGTGGTGTTGTTCTTCGGCAGCTTGCCGTCGATGAGGTAGTTCTCGACGTTCTGGTGCACGCAGTTGTTGGGCTGGATGTAGGCGGCGTGGCCGTTGCCCTCGTACGTCAGGACCACCGAGCCGTTGTCGAGGGCCTTGGCCATGTCGGGGCCGCCCTTGTACGGGGTCGCCGGGTCGGCGATGGTCGAGACGAGCAGCGCCTTGGGGGCGCCGGAGGCGTTGACGAGGGTGGAGGCGTTGTCGCCGGCCAGGGGCCAGCCCGTGCAGTTGAGCAGCTGGGCGGCGGAGAGCTGGGCGAAGATCGGGGTGATCTTCTTGAAGTCGTCGACGGCGCTGTCGAAGTCCTTGGGGCCGTAGCGCTTGCTGGTGTCGCGGCAGTTGATGGCGCTGTACGAGTCGTCGCTCATGCCGTCGGCATCGTCGTCGTCCGACTGCGCCCGTACCGACGCCCCGCCACCGCCGCCGGCCTGCACCAGCAGCGCGCCATTGCCCTCGCCGAGCCCGTCCAGCGCCAGCCGCAGCACCGGCCAGCCCTCCTGCTTGCTGTAGAGCAGGTTCTTGATGGCGTTGACGAAGGTGGCCTGGTCGAGGTCGCCCTGGAAGGTCGGCAGGCTCGCGCCGTCGAGGTCCTCGAAGAGTTCGCGCAGCGTCTTCCGCGCCTCGTCCTCGTCATCGCCCAGCGGGCAGGTCTTGCGCTTGACGCAGTCGGCGGTGAAGTTGTCGAGGGCGAGCTGGAACGCCCGCGCCTGGGACAGGGCCGTCTCGCGCGGGTCGGCGAGCGGATCGACCACCCCGTCCAGGACCATCCGGCCGCTGCGCTCGGGGAACTTGTTCATGTAGTTCGAGCCCAGCTTCGTGCCGTACGAGAAACCCAGGTAGTTGAGCTTCTCCTCGTCGAGCGCCGAGCGCAGCACGTCCAGGTCGCGGGCGGAGTCCACGGTGCCCACCCAGGGGATGAGGTCCGCGGCCTTCTTGCCGCAGCGGGCGTTCGCCATCTGCTGCGCGCGGGCCAGCAGCCGCGCCTCCTCGCTGGTGTCGGGGGTGGCGTTGTCCTCCTGGAGGTCCTCCTCCGCCTGCGTCGGCTGTCCGCAGCGCACCGGGGCGCTCTTGCCGACGCCGCGCGGGTCGTGGGCGACGACGTCGTAGCGGGCGTTGAGGCGCTCGAACTTGTCCGCCATCGTCGACAGGCCCTCGATGCCCGACCCGCCGGGCCCGCCGAAGTTCAGCACCAGCGCGCCGAGGCGGTCGTCAGGGCCCGTCGCCTTCAGGCGGATCATGTGGAGGGTGTATTTGCCGCGGTCGGGGAGCGTGTAGATCTTGGGTACGTCGATGGTGCCGCACTCGATGCGGTCCACGTACTCGGGCGGGATGCCGCCGGCCGCCTCCATGTCGTCGGCCATGTCAGTGCCGCACTTCTTCCAGTCGATGTCCTGGCCGTAGAAGTCGGCGAGCCGCTTGGTGTCCTGCTGTGCCGGGACGGTATGGCCCGATGGGGCGAGCGCACCGCCCAGGAGCGCGGTGGAGGTCAGGAGCGTCAGCGCTCCGATGCGAAAGCGGCGTATCGCAGGATTCTCGCCCATATCGCAACCGTAGGCGGGCCACCAGCGGCCGCAATCCGGGTACGGCCATCGGAGCTAAGAGGGCTCAAGGCGTAGCGACCGGGTGGCGGTGGCGGACACGCCGTGGCGGTTTTCGTACTGTCGGAGCCGCGCCGCCTAGCCTCCTGCAGGTTCCGTACACCGAAGGAGGACGCGGATGCCCCTGCGCCGCCCGCACCGTCTGCTCGCCGCCGGCCTCGCCGCCACGGCCCTCGCCACCGCCGCCCTGGGAGCCGACATCACCGCGGCGGCCGGCGCGCCGCACAGCGCCGACAAGGGCACGAACGTGCTGATCGTCGGCGTCGACGCGCGCAAGCACCTCAGCAAGGCGCAGCGGGACTGGCTGCACGTCGGTGGCACCGCCTGCGACTGCACCGACGTCATGATGCTCGCGCACCTCTCCGCCGACGGCCGCCGGCTGAGCGTCCTCAGCATCCCCCGCGACTCGTACGTGCGCTTCGCGCCGCACACCGACCCCGCGGACGGCAGCCGCGGCTCCACCCACGAGGGGAAGATCAACGGTGCGTACGCGCACGGCGGCGCCGACCTGGCCATCCGCACCGTCGAGCAGGCGACCGGCCTCGGCATCGACCACTTCCTGTCGTTCACCTTCGACGGCTTCGCCGACCTCGTCGACTCCTTCGGCGGCTCCAAGGTCTGCACCGACAAGCGCATGTGGGACGACTTCTCCGGCCTCCACCTGAACCCGGGCACCCGCGTCCTGGACGGCCGCCGCACGCTCCGCTACGTCCGCACCCGCCACGTCGACCCACCCGGCGACCTGCCGCGGATGCGCCGCCAGCAGCGGGTCGTCGCGGACGGCCTGGCCAGGGTGCTGGGCTCCGGCGACCTGGACGACGTCGGTGGCCGGGTCACCGCGGCGGCAAAGGTGCTGCGCGCGGCCCGCCTCAACTCTATGACCGGCCTGGACGACCTGATCGAGCTCGGCTACGCGGCCCGTAACCTCTCCATGGCGAAGACCGAATTCGCGACGGTTCCGATCGCCGACGTCAACTACCCGAGCAAGCGCTGGGGTTCGGCCGTGCGCTGGGACGACCACCGCGCGGCACCCCTGTTCCGCGCCCTGCGCGAGGACCGCCCCCTGCGCCCGGTGGACCGCCGCAACCCGCATGTCCGCGGCGACAGTGAGGGCACGGCGGCGGCGGGGTCGAAGCTGCTCTGCGAGGACTGATCCTCAAGCAGGCGGCTCCGGCGCGAAGGTGACCGTGATGTCGAGCCCGCCCTCGGGCCCCGGGCGGGCGGTCACCGGGGCGCCGTGGGCGCGGGCGACGGCGGCGACGATCGAGAGGCCGAGGCCCTGGCCCTCCGGGCCGCCGGTGCGCTCCTCGTAGCGCTGGAAGGGCTGGAAGAGCCGGCCGATGCGTTCGTACGGGATGTGCGGGCCGCTGTTCACCACCCGCACTACCGGCTGTCCGGCGCCCGTGCCGGTGTACACGCGCACCCAGCCGCCGGGGACGTTATGCCGCACGGCGTTCTCGACCAGGTTCGCCACCAGCGGCTCCAGCAGCCGCGGGTCGCCGGACGTATGGGCCTCCTCCAGGTGCCGCTCGACCGCGGCCTGGCCGTCCTCCCGCTCCGGCAGCAGCTTCCCGGCGAGCGCCGCCAGCTCCACCGGCTCGCGGCGGGTCAGCCCGCGCCGCCCGCGGGCCAGGGTCAGCAGCGCCTCGATCAGGTGCTCCTGCTGTTCGCCGGCGACCAGCACCCGCTCGCACACCTCGCGCAGCTTCCGCGCGTCGGCCTTCGGATCCGCGAGCGCCACCTCCAGCATCGCCCGCTGCAGGGTGAGCGGGGTGCGCAGCTCGTGCGAGGCGTTGGCGACGAAGCGCTGCTGTGCGGCGAACGCGGTGTCCAGGCGGCCGAGCAGCTCGTCGAAGGTGTCGCCGAGGTCCTTCAGCTCGTCGTCGGGCCCGGTGACGGCGAGCCGCTCGTGCAGATTGTCGTCGGAGATCCGGCGAGCCTTCTCCGCCATCGCGCTGACCGGGCGCAGCGCCCGCCCGGCCATCAGCCAGCCGAGCGCCACCGACACCGCCGCCATGATGGCGAGCGCGATGACCGACTGGGTGAACAGCTGCTGCAGCATCTCGTCGCGCTGCTCCTTGCCCGGCGTCGGCAGACCGTCAGGGAGCGATCGTTCGACCATGGGCTCGCCCTTGCGCTTGCTCACCACGACCTGCGGCTTGCGGGCGGCGACGAGGACGTACGTGATGGTCAGCAGCGCCGCGCCCGAGACCAGGAACACCGCCCCGTACGTCAGCGTGAGCCGGAGCCGCACCGTCCAGCGGAAGCGGCGCGGGCGGGGCGGGTCAGATGCGGTAGCCGGCATGGGGCACTGTCTCTATGACGGGCGGGTCGCCCAGTTTGCGGCGCAGCCGGCTGATGGTGACCTTCACGGTGTTGGTGAACGGGTCGGCGGCGTGGTCCCAGGCCCGTTCGAGAAGCTCCTCGGCGGAGACCACGCTCCCGCGGGCGGACAGCAGCAGCTCCAGGACCGCCAGCTCCTTCGGCGACAGGTCGAGCCGGCGGCCGCCGCGGCGGGCGAGGCGCTGCGCCGTGTCGAGGCTGAGGTCGTGGTGGGTGAGGACGGGCGGGACGGCCGGCTGCGAGCGCCTGGCCAGCGCCCGCACCCGGGCGATCAGCTCGGCGAAGGCGAACGGCTTCGGCAGATAGTCGTCGGCCCCCAGCGCCAGCCCGTCCACCCGGTCCTCGATCGCGGTGGCGGCGGTGAGCATCAGCACCCGGGCGCGGGCGCCGTGATCGACGATCGTCCGGCACACGTCGTCGCCGTGCAGCCGCGGCAGGTCGCGGTCCAGCACGACGACGTCGTAGTCGTGGACGAGGACGAAGTCCAGCGCCTGCTCCCCGTCGTACGCCACGTCCACGGCCATGCCGTCCTGCCGCAGCCCGGTGGCCACGGTGTCGGCCAGCTCCCGGTGGTCCTCGACGATCAGCACGCGCATACGGCACAGCATGCAGCAGCGGGGGTAACACCGGCATAACAGCGGCCGTTCCCGCGGTGTAACCGCCTCAGCAGCAGCCTGGCCGCATGATTGAGTCACTGAAGCGCAAGAGCGCCCGCATAGTGCCCGTCGTCCCGCTGCTGGCCGCGGGCCTGCTGCTCGCCGCCTGCTCGGGCGGCACCTCGTCGGCGGACTCGTCGTCGGGCGGGTCCGGCGGATCCGGGTCGAAGTCCGACTCGCGGGAGGACAAGGCCCTCGCCTACTCGAAGTGCATGCGCGAGAACGGCGCGAAGAACTTCCCCGACCCCGAGAACGGCCAGCTCAAGATCACGCCGGAGACCGGCGTCGACATGAAGTCGCCCGAGTTCCAGAAGGCGCAGGAGGCCTGCAAGAAGCTCTCCCCGCAGGGCGAGGGCGGCGGAGGCGGCAAGATCGACTCGGCCAAGGCCGCCGCGTGGGCGGAGTGCATCCGCAAGAACGGCGTCCCCGACTTCCCCGACCCGGAGATCAAGGGCGGCGCGATGGAGGTCGACCTCGCCGCCGCCGGGGTCAAGCCGCAGGGCGACAAGTTCCAGAAGGCCATGGACGCCTGCCAGAGCAAGCGCCCGCAGGGCGGCATGATGATCAAGGGTGGGGCGCCGCAGTGAGTTCGCAGCAGCGATTGGACGAGGAAGCGCCCGGCGCGTTCTTCGACTCGAGCGACGGCACGGGCGCCCCGGAGCCGCGCCGCCGCCGGCACCCGGTGCGTACGACCCTGATCGTCGCCACCGCGGTCGCGCTGGCGGCCGCCGGGGGAGTGGCCGCGACCGGCGCCCTCGGCGGCGAGAGCGACGACCCGGCCGCGACGGCACCCTCGGGCCCGGAGAAGACCGCCGCCGTCGAGCGCCGGACGCTCACCCGCAGCGAGACGGTCGACGGCACCCTCGGCTACGGCGAACCGGACACCCTGCAGGCGCCCAGCGGCAGCCGCTCCGGCACCCTCACCCGGCTTCCCGGCGAGGGCGACGTGATCAAGCGCGGCGAGCGCGTCTACAGCGTCGACCAGCAGAAGGTGCCCCTGCTGTACGGAGACGCGCCCCTGTACCGCCCCCTGTCCAGCGGCGTCGAAGGCGACGACGTAGAGCTGCTGGAGAAGAATCTCGCCGCGCTCGGCTACACGGGCTTCACCACCGACGACGAATACACGGAGACGACCGCCGAGGCGGTGCGCGACTGGCAGGAGGACTTGGGCCGCGAGGAGACCGGAAAGGTCGCGCCCGGCGACGCGGTGGTGGCGTCCGGCGCCCGCCGGATCGCCGAGGTGAAAGCGCTGGTCGGCGCCCCGCCGAACGGACCCGTCCTGACGTGGACCGGCACCGAGCGGATGATCGCCGTCGACCTGGACACGACGTACGAGGACCTGGTCAAGCCCGGCACCAAGGCGAGCGTCGAGCTGCCCGACGGCTCGACCGCTAAGGCGAAGGTCACCGACGTCGGGAACGCGGCGACCGCCAAGCCGGAGGAGGGCGGCTCCGGCTCCGACTCCGGCAGCTCCGACGAGGCGACGCTGCCGGTGGAGCTGTCCGTACCCGACCAGAAGAAGCTCGGCCGCTATCAGGCCGCGCCGGTCGAGGTGACCCTCGCCGCGGAGAGCCGCAAGGACGTCCTCGCCGTCCCGGTCGCCGCGCTGGTCGCGCGCAAGGGCGGCGGCTATGCGGTGCAGGCGGTCACGGCCGGGGGAGTGGAGTACCGGCCGGTGGAGCTGGGGCTGTTCGCGAACGGCATGGTGGAGATCTCCGGTGACGGCATCACCGAGGGTCTGAAGGTGGGGATCCCGCGATGAGACCCCCGGTAGTCCAGCTCGACGGGGTCGGCAAGACCTACGGCGACGTGGCCGCCCTCGCAGACGCCCGGCTGACCGTCCAGCGCGGCGAGATGCTGGCGATCGTCGGCCCGTCGGGTTCCGGCAAGTCGACCATGCTCAACATCATGGGCACCCTCGCCCGCCCCACCTCCGGCACGGTCGCGATCGACGGCCACGCCGTCGACGACCTCTCCGACCGCGAGCTGTCCGCGCTCCGCGCCCGCACCATCGGCTTCGTCTTCCAGTCCTTCCACCTGGCCGGCGGCGTCCCGGCGCTGGACGCCGTCGCCGACGGGCTGCTCTACAGCGGGCTGCCGCGCGCCGACCGCCGCCGGCTCGCCGAGGCCACGCTCCGCCGGGTAGGTCTCGGCCCGCGGCTGTACAACGAGCCGCACCAGCTCTCCGGCGGCGAGAAGCAGCGGGTGGCCATCGCCCGCGCCGTCGTCGGCGATCCGCCGCTGCTGCTCGCGGACGAGCCGACCGGCGCGCTCGACTCCCGCTCCGGCGCGGTGGTGATGGAGCTGCTGCACGAGCTGCACGGATCGGGCACGACGGTCGTCGTGATCACCCACGACCGGGACATCGCGGGCTCGCTGCCGCGCGAGGTCCGGATCAAGGACGGCCGCATCGAGCACGATTCGACGGACCCGGCGGCGCGACGGGAGGCGGTCGCGCGATGAGCACCCTCACCCCACCACGCCCCAAGCCGGCCCGGCTGAGCCTCGCCGACGTCGTCCGTACGGGCGGCTCCGGGCTGCGCTCGCGCCCGATGCGCGTGTTCCTATCGGCGCTCGGCATCGCCATCGGCATCGCGGCGATGATCGGTGTGGTCGGCATCTCCACCTCCAGCCAGGAGGAGCTCAGCCGCAAGCTGGCGGCGCTCGGCACCAACCTGCTCACGGCAGAGCCAGGCCAGTCCTTCACGGGCGAGCAGGCGCATCTGCCCGTGGACGCGGTGCGGATGGCCGGGGCCGTACCCGAAGTGGAGTCGGCGTCGGCGATCGGGAAGACCGAAGCCAAGGTGTACCGGAACGACCGCGTCCCGACGCAGGAGACCGGCGGCCTCGCGGTCTACGCGGCCCGTACGGACCTGCCGGACACGGTCGGCGTGAAGCTGGCGGGCGGCCGGTGGCTGAACGCCGCGAACACCAAGTACCCGGCGGTCGTGCTCGGTTCCCGTACGGCGCAGCAGCTCGGCGTGCAGGAGGCGGGACCGGACGTGCAGGTCTGGCTCGGCGACCGCTGGTTCACCGTCATCGGCCTGCTGCAGCCGAACGAACTCGCCCCCGAGCTGGACTCGGCCGCCCTCGTCGGCTGGCCGGCCGCGAAGCGGGAGCTCGGCTTCGACGGCTATCCGACGACGGTGTACACGCGGGCGGACGAGGCGGCGGTCACCGACGTCCAGGAGAAGCTCGGCGCCACGGTCAATCCCGAGGCGCCGAACGAGGTCGATGTCTCGCGGCCCTCCGACGCGCTGGCCGCCAAGGAGGCGACGGACGACGCGCTGTCCGGCCTGCTGCTCGGCCTTGGCGCGGTGGCGCTGCTCGTCGGCGGCGTGGGGGTGGCGAACACGATGGTGATCTCGGTGCTGGAGCGCCGCGCGGAGATCGGCCTGCGCCGCTCGCTGGGCGCGACGCGCGGGCAGATCCGTACGCAGTTCCTCTGCGAGTCCCAGCTGTTGTCGGCGCTGGGCGGCCTGGGCGGGGTCGCGCTGGGCATCGCCGTGACGACCGGGTACGCCGGGTATCAGGGCTGGCCGACGGTCGTCCCGCTGTGGGCGATGGCCGGGGGAGTGGGGGCGACGCTGGTCATCGGCGGGCTTGCGGGTTTCTATCCGGCGGTACGGGCCGCCAGGCTGCCGCCGACGGAGGCCCTTGCCGCGGCGTGATGGCTCTGCCCCCGGGGCGCGCCGATCCCGGGGGCAGAGCGAGCGTCAGCTGACGTTGTCCGTATGCGTCACGCCGTCCGCGCGGTACTTGGCGAGCTGCGCCTGGACCTGCTCCGGGGTGAGGATCTGGTCCTGCGCGTAATAGATGTAGTCGACCTTCTCGTCGTACGCCCGCGGGGTCGAACTGCCCGCCAGGCCGCCGGAGATGATCCAGTTGTTGACGTTGAGCGACATCTTCGTCTCGGGCAGATACGGCTCCCCGTGGGTGGCGAACAGCTGCCCGTCCACGTAGTACTTGATGGCGGTGTTGTCGACCGTCACCACCAGGTCGTGCCAGCCGTCGTAGCTCTGCCGGACCTCGGTGTGGGTGTTGACCGCCTGCCAGGGCTCGTTCTGGTACGTCTCCCACGACGTGGCGTAGAGGATGTTCGACGGCTCGCCCCAGCCGCCGTTCGGCAGGTACTCGAAGTCCAGCTCGCCGTAGTTGGGGTCGAGGGGCGCGTCGAGCGGGGTGATCGTGAAGAACGTCTGCACCATCTGGTCGCCGTCCGGGCCGCTGACCGGGGCGTCGCTGAAGCGGACGCGGGCCGCGTAGGTGCCCTTGAAGAACTTGCGGGTCTGGAAGATCTCCGTCTGCCTGGTCCCGGCGGCGGTGCCGTCGGTGGAGGTGCGGAGGTTGGCGATGGAGTTGCCGGTGGAGTCGGCGGCGAAGGTGACCTGTTCAGGCGCCCAGGTGGCGCCGGGGGCGCCCGGGCCGCCGGCGCCGGACTTGACGGTCCAGCCGCGCTGACCGAGGCGGGCGTCGGTGGAGTTGGTGTAGTTGAGGTCGTCGAAGAAGGCGGGCTTGGTGGGGTCTGGGCCGCCCGGATCACCCGGGTCGCCGGGGTCGCCCGGGTCATTGCCCTCCGGCGCCTTGCCCCACAGCAGCGTGCCGCCGCGCTGGACCGTCACCTTCGACCAGTCGCCGTACGCGGACTGGGTGGGGCCGAAGGAGTAGTCGTCCTTCTGATTCAGCGGCTGCCAGTCGGCGCGGTGAAAGCGCAGCTGCATGTCGCCCGTGTCGGCACCGGGCGCTACGGAACCGGCGCCGGAGGTGAAGCCGATCTCCAGATAGCGGTCGGCGGTGGCGGTCGGCTTGGCCAGGGTGCCGAAGGTGCCGGTGATGTTCGCGCAGCCCTTCGCGGCCCAGGAGCAGGCGAACTTGTAGCCGGAGGTGGCCGCCGCGTCCGCCTTGAAGTAGTAGCGGATGGTGACGCCGCTCAGCGCCACCGGCGAGCTGCCCGTGTTCTTGAGCTTGAGCCACGGCTCGGCCTGGTCGGAGCCGGTGGAGCCGGTGTGGTACTGGGCGGTGAGCGAGTCCGCGGCCGCGGTGGCGCCGGGAGCGGAGGTCAGGGTCGCGGCCGCAGCGAGGGCGGCGGCGCCGGTTAACGCGCAGGCGGTGCGCAGGGGTCGGCGGTGTCCGTACATGGATGTGTCTCCATTCTGTGGGGGGCCGTACGACGAGGTCATCCCTTGACGGCTCCGGCGGCGAAGCCGCTGGTCACCCGGCGCTGCAGCACCAGGAACAGGGCTAGTGCGGGCAGCGCGAAGAGCGTGGCGGCGGCCATGGTGGCGCCCCAGTCGGTGCCGAAGGTGTTGGAGAAGGAGGACAGCCACACCGGGAGCGTGCGGTCGTCCCTGTTCTTGACGATGAGCATGTTGGCGAAGGCGAACTCGTTCCAGGCAGTGATGAACCCGAAGAGGGAGGTGGCCAGCAGTCCCGGCGCCAGCAGCGGAAAGGTGACCCGCCGGAAGGCGGCGGCCCGGGTGCACCCGTCCACCTGCGCCGCCTCTTCCAGCTCCACCGGCACGGCGGCGAGGAATCCGCGCAGCGTGATGATGGTGAACGGCAGCGTCACCATGAAGTAGACGAGGCTCAGCATCGCCAGCCGGTCGAGCAGCCCCGCGTCGCGCGCGATGACGTAGACGGGGATGAGCATCGCCTCCCACGGCGCCATCTGTGCCATGAAGACGGCGAGCACGAAGGCCCGCCGCCCGCGCCACCGCATCCGCGCTACTGCAAAGGCCGCGCCCAGCGCGACGAGGAGCGAGAGCAGCAGCGCGCCGCCGGTGACCAGGAGGCTGTTCCGCCAGAACAGCCAGAAGCCGTCCGCGCCGACGGCGGTGCGGAAGTGGTCGAGGGTGAGGTGGGTGGGGAGGAAGACGGGGGAGTCGGCGTTGATGTCGGCCGTCGGCTTGAAGGCGGTGACCGCCATCCAGTAGACGGGGAAGATCGTGACGGCGAAGACGGCGATCGCCGCGAGGTTGAGTGGCGTACGGCGAAGGGCCCGGGCGTCGATCATGCCTCGTCCTCCTGCTCCTGCCGGTACATCCGGCGCAGGTAGAAGACCAGCGCCGCGCAGAGCATCAGCACGGTGAGGGTGGACGTCGCGCCCTGCAGGTCGTAGCGGTGCTGGGCGGTCGCGACCTGGTACGCGTACACGGGCAGCGTGGTCGTGGCCCCGTCCGGGCCGCCGTGGCTGATCACCCAGATCTGGGTGAAGCACTTGAAGACCCAGATCACCTCCAGGCAGAGGATCAGCCAGAAGATGGGCCGCAGCAGCGGCAGCGTGACCGAGCGGAAGATCCGCCAGCCGCCGGCGCCGTCGAGGCGCGCGGACTCGTGCAGCTCGGCGGGGACGGTGGTGAGCGCCGAGTAGAGCGTGATGGCGGCGAAGGGCACCGACTGCCAGACCACCAGCAGCACCAGAATCGAGAAAGTGGCGCCGCCGTGCGCGAACCAGGCGTAGCCGTCGTACGCATCGAATCCGGCGCTGACCAGCAGCCAGTTGACCACGCCGAGCTGGGAGGCGAAGAGCCACTGGAAGATGGTGGTCGCGGCGAGGTGCGGGGTGGCCCAGGCCAGCGTCAGCGCGCTCAGCACCAGCAGGCGCAGCACGCGGCCGAGGCGCTGGAGCATGAGCGCCACGAGGGTGGCGAGGACCATGATCAGCGTGACGTTCACGGCGGTCCACAGCAGCGTGCGGCGTACGACCGCCCAGAATTCGCCGCTGGTGAGGAGCTCCCGGTAGTTGTCCAGGCCGGCGAAGGCGGCGCCGCCGCGGATGAGCTCGCCGAGGCCGAAGTGCTGGAAGGAGATGACGACGTTGCGGAGGAGCGGATAGGCGAGGAGGAGGGCGCCGCCGAGGACGGTGGGGGCGACGAGGACGTACGGCCAGAGGGTCGCGGTGCGGCGGCGCGGCCGGGGGAGGGGCGGCGGTGCGGGCGCGGCGGACCGGGAGTCCGGTGCCGCGCCCGCGGGGGCTTTGGTGAGCATCAGCCGTTCAGCGCCTTGGTGATGGCCGCCGAGGCCTTGGCGCCCGCCTTCTTGGGGTCGGCGCCGGTGAGGACCTGGGTCTGGAACTCCTTGATCGGGTTGTTCGCCTCGACGGCCGCCCATTGCGGGGAGTTGGGGGTGGCGTGGCCGTTCGCGGCGCCCTTGGCCATGGCGGCGGCGCCCGGGTCGGCGCTGAGCACGCTCGCGAGCGACTTCTTGTTGGGTACGTAACTCATCGTCGTGGCGAGCTTCTTCTGCCAGGTGTCGCCGGTGAGCGCCTTGATGAACTGATAGGCCTCGTCCTGGTGCGGCGCCGCCTCCGGGACGATCAGGTCGGAGCCGCCGGTGAAGACGGCGCCGGGGGAGCCGGCGGTCTTGCCGGGGACGGGGAAGAAGCCGAGCTTGCCCTTGAGCTTGGGGTTCGCCTCCTCGATCAGCTTTGCTCCGCCGGGTACGGAGATGACCTGGGCGACGTCGCCCTTGGCCACGATGTCCACCTGGGGCGGCTTGGCCTCGTCGGAGTCCTTGGGGCCTTTGCCGAGGGACTGGAGCTTCTTGTAGAAGTCCATGGCGGCGAGGGCTTCGGGGGTGTTGAGGCCGCCTTTCCAGGTCTTTCCGGCCTCGGTGGCCAGGTCGCCGCCCTCATCCCAGATGAAGCCGGCGAGGGCGTACCAGTTCTGCCCGGGGAGGTAGATGCCCTGCTGCTTGCCCTTGTTGAGCTTGGCGGTCGCCGCGAGCCACTCGGCGCGGGTGGCGGGCGGCTTGTCGATGCCCGCCTTCTTGAAGAGGTCGGTGCGGTAGATGACGACGCGGTTGGCCGCGTAGTACGGGATGCCGTACTGCTTGCCGTCGATCTTCCCGGGCTCGGCGAGGCCGGGGATCCAGTCGGAGCCGCCCAGGTCGGCGGCCTTGTCGGAGAGGTCCTTCACGCCGCCGCTGGCGGCGTACTGGGCGACCTGGGTGTTGCCGACCTCGATGACGTCGGGCGCGTCGTTGGCGGCGAGTGCGGCGGTGACCTTTTCGCCGATGCCGTCCCACTCCTGGATCTGCAGATTGAGCTTGATCTTCGGATGCCGCTTCTCGAAGCCCGCGGTGAACTCCTCCTGGAACGCGGTGCTGACGCTGTCCTTCATCAGCCAGACGTCGAGGGTGGTGGTGCCGCCCTCCCCGGCTCCGCCGGAGCCGCCGCTGCCGCAGGCGCCGGCGCCGAGGGCGAGGACCGCCGCGAGGGCGGTGGTGGCGACGGTGGGTCTCTTCATGGGGCCTCCACCCTGAAGTTGACCAATTGGTCAGGTAACCAGTTCGTTGATGGAGCAAGGTGGCATAGACCAATGAGGGCGTCAAGAGGACGGGAATAGCAGGGTCTTGAAGGGACGCGGCGAGATAGGGCCGGGCAGACCACCTGACCAACTGGTCACCACTGGTAAGGTCCAGCGCATGGACTCCGTACTGAAGCGGGAGCGGGTGCGCGACTTCCTGCTCGAGCTGGTCGAGGAGCGCCGCCCCGGCGACGCCATCCCCTCCGAGCGCACACTCTGCGCCCGCCTTGGCGTCTCGCGGCCTACGCTGCGCGCTGCGGTGGATGAGCTCGTCGGTACGGGGCTGCTGGTGCGGGAGCACGGTCGCGGGATGTTCGTGGCGCCGGCGAAGATCACGCAGGAGATGGTCGCCGATGACCATCTGTTCTATCTGCCGCAGTCGGGCGGGACGTGGTCGAGCCGGTTGCTGGAGTTCACGAAGATGCCGGCCGGGGCGCGGGTGGGGCGGAAGCTGAGCATCTCGCCGGCGACGGAGATCATGTATGTGGCGCGGCTGCGGATCGTGGACGCGGCGCCGATGGCGATCGAGTATCTGCACCTGCCGGCGGAGCTGGTCCCGGGCCTGTCGGCGGCGGAGCTGGAGGAGGGGGATCTGTACGCGCACCTGCGGGTGAACCACCGGGTGCACGTGCACGAGGCCGTGCAGTCCACCGAGCCGACGGTGACGAGCCGGACGGAGGCGGAGTTGCTCGGGGTTCCGGAGCTGTCACCGGCGCTGCTGTTCGAGCGGCTGACGACGGATGTGGAGGGGCGGCCGGTGGAGTACGTCCACTCGATCTATCGGGGCGACCGGTTCCGTATCGTCTCCCGCTTCAGCGTGGGCGGCTGACGGGCGGGCCCTGGGCTTTGGCTTGCGATGGAGTGCACTCCAATTCGTAGCGTCTACGGCATGGCAACCAAGACCAAGCAGCACAAGATCGGCTCCGGCTTCGGAGAGCGCAGCACGGCCGCGGACGTGACCGCGGGCATAGACCTGAGCGGCCGCCTGGCCGTGGTGACGGGCGGCCACGCCGGGCTCGGGCTGGAGACCACGCGGGCGCTGGCGGGGGCCGGAGCGCGGGTGGTGGTCGCGGCGCGACAGGTGGCGGCGGCGGTGGCGGGTCTCGCGGGCGTCGAGGTCGAGCAGTTGGACCTGGCCGACCTGGCGAACGTCCGCGCTTTCGCCGACCGCTTTCTGGCTACAGGGCGCGGCATCGACATGCTGGTCAACTCGGCCGGGGTGATGGCGACCCCGCTGACTCGCGTCGGGCCGGGCGGCTGGGAGCAGCAGTTCGCGGTGAACCACCTCGGGCACTACGCCCTCACGAACCTCCTCTGGCCGGCGCTGGCCCGGACCGGGGCGGCGCGCGTCGTGGCGGTGTCGTCGGCGGGCCACCACGGATCCGGCATCCGCTGGCACGACCCGCACTTCACCTCCGACCCGTACGACAAGTGGCTGGCCTACGCCCAGTCCAAGACCGCGAACTCCCTCTTCGCCGTCCACCTCGACCGACTGGGCGAGCCCTCGGGCGTCCGAGCCTTCGCCCTCCACCCGGGCAAGATCCTGACGGGCCTGGTCCGCCACCTTGCGCCCTCGGAGATGACGGAAGCCGGCTGGACGGACCCGGCCGGCAACGTCATCGACCCCACCTTCAAAACCCCGGAACAGGGCGCCGCCACCCAGGTCTGGGCAGCCACTTCACCTCAACTCGACGGCATGGGCGGCGTCTACCTGGAGGACTGCGACGTGGCAGACCTCTCGACCGACACCGGCATCGAACCAGGCGTCTCCCCCCACGCCATCGACCCGGCCGAAGCCGAACGCCTGTGGACGCTGTCGGCACAGCTGTCGGGCACCGACGCCTTCGCTGCCTGACCTGGCCGTCAGCCTCCGGGACGGCGGCTGAGCGTGACCTCCTCCTCCACAAAGCCGAGGGCCGCGTAGAAGCCCCGCGCCGGGGCGTTCGCGGCTCCGGTGATGAGTCGGATGCGGCCCAGGCCTCGGCTGTCGGCCCACTCTTCGGCCGCGACCATGAGGCGACGGCCGATGCCGCGCCCCTCCGCCTCGCGGGCCACGGCGAGCTCGCCGACGTACGCGTCCGTCGCACCGGTGAAGTGCTTCTGCTCGCAGACCGACACGACTCCGAGCACGCCGGATTCGTCCGCGGCGACGAAGACCGCCGTCCCTTCGGATCCCGCCGCGTCGAGCGAGCCGGTGAGCCACCGCTCGGCAGCGGCAAGCTGCGCCGCCGAGTCCCGCCAGGCGGCCGCGCCCTCGGTGAGGCGCGGCGCCAAGGCGAGGATTTCGGCGCGGTCTGCCGCGGTGGCCGGGCGGATGGTCGGTTCAGCGGGCGTCATGGTGTTGCCTTGTTCAGGCGGGTGCGGGCTGTGGTGAAGGCCGTTACCGCTCGGTCGACGTCTGCTGTTGTGTGCGCGGCTGACAGCTGGACGCGGATGCGGGCCTGGTTCTGCGGGACGACCGGGTACGAGAAGGCGATGACGTAGACGCCCTCTTCCAGGAGGAGGTCGGCCATGCGGGCCGCTCGGGCTGCGTCGCCGATCATTACCGGGGTGATGGGGTGGGTGCCGGGGAGGATATCGAAGCCTGCCGCTGTCATGCGTTCGCGGAAGAGCTTCGTGTTGGCCGACAGCTGGTCGCGTAGGGCTGCGGAATCCTCCAGGAGGTCCAGGACCTTCAGCGACGTCGCCGCGATCACCGGCGCCAGGGAGTTCGAGAAGAGGTACGGGCGGGAGCGCTGGCGGAGCAGCGCGACTATTTCCGCGCGGGCGGCGACGTAGCCGCCTGAAGCGCCGCCCAGGGCCTTGCCCAGGGTGCCGGTGATGATGTCGATGCGGTCCGAGACCTCGTGCAGCGCCGGCGTGCCCCGGCCGCCCGGGCCCGTGAAGCCCACCGCGTGCGAGTCGTCGACCATCACCATCGCGTCGTAGCGGTCCGCCAGATCGCAGATCTCGCGCAGCGGCGCCAGATAGCCGTCCATCGAGAAGACGCCGTCCGTCACGATCAGCCGGCGGCGCGCGTCCGAAGACTCCTTCAGGCGCTGCTCCAGCTCCGCCATGTCGCGATTCGCGTAGCGCAGCCGCCGCGCCTTCGACAGGCGGATCCCGTCGATGATCGAGGCGTGGTTCAGGGCGTCCGAAATGACCGCGTCCTCCGCGCCCAGCAGCGTCTCGAAGACGCCGCCGTTCGCGTCGAAGCACGAGGAGTAGAGGATCGTGTCCTCCTGGCCCAGGAAGGACGACAGCCGCGCCTCGAGCTCCTTGTGCACCTCCTGCGTACCGCAGATGAAGCGCACCGACGCCATCCCATAGCCCCACCGGTCCAGCGCCTCATGCGCCGCCGCCAGTACCTCCGGATGATCCGCCAGCCCCAGATAATTGTTCGCGCAGAAGTTCAGCACCTCGCCGGCCCGGCCGCCGCCCGTGACGGCGACCTTCGCGTTCTGCGCGGTACCCAGCACCCGCTCCGGCTTGTGCAGCCCCGCCGCGCTGATCTCGTCGAGCGTCGCGCGCAGCTCGTCGCGTACGGTCGTGAACACAGTCGCCCCCTCAGGCGGTCCAGTCGAGGATGACCTTGCCGCCGGTGCCGCTCGCCGCGTCGGCGAAGGCGGCCTCGAAGTCGGTGTACGGATAGCGGCCGGTGATGACCGGGCGGAGGTCCAGGCCGCCCTCCAGGAGCACGGACATGGCGTACCAGGTCTCGAACATCTCCCGCCCGTAAATGCCCTTGATCGTGATCATGGACGTGACGATCGACGCCCAGTCGACCGCGAAGTCCGACGACGGCAGGCCGAGCATCGCGATCCGCCCGCCGTGCGTCATGTTCGCGAGCATGTCGCGCAGCGCCTCCGGGCGGCCCGACATCTCCATGCCGACGTCGAAGCCCTCCCGTAGGCCCAGCTCCCGCTGGCCGTCGGCGATCGTCGCCTCGCCCCCGACATTCAGGGCGAGGCTCACCCCCACCTTCCGCGCCAGCTCGAGCCGCTGCTCGCTCACGTCCGTGACGACCACATTCCGCGCCCCCGCGTGCTGCGCGACGGCCGCCGCCATCAGCCCGATCGGCCCGGCGCCAGTGATCAGCACATCCTCGCCCACCACCGGGAACGACAGCGCCGTATGCACCGCATTCCCGAACGGGTCGAACACCGCCGCCACATCCAGGTCCACCGGCACCCGGTGCACCCACACATTCGACGCCGGCAGCGCCACGTACTCCGCGAACGACCCGTCCCGGCCCACGCCGAGCCCGACGGTCGCGCGGCACAGGTGCCGCCGCCCGGCCAGGCAATTGCGGCACTTGCCGCACACCAGGTGACCCTCGCCGCTGACCAGGTCGCCCGGCTTGATCTCCGTCGCCGCGGCGCCCGTGTCCACGACCTCGCCGACGAATTCGTGCCCGAGGACCAGCGGCGTACGGACCGCCTGCTGTGCCCACCCGTCGTAATCCCGGATGTGCAGATCCGTGCCGCAGATCCCGGTGCGCAGCACCTTGATCAGGACATCGCCCGCGCCGGGCTCCGGCTCAGGCACCTCCGTCAGCCAGAGCCCGGGCTCGGCCCGCTCCTTGACCAGTGCCTTCACCGCTGTCCGCCGTCGAAGTAGGCGATCAGCTGCGGGTCCAGCGGCGGCACGTCGTACGGCCGGCCGCCGTCGCGCAGCGACTGGGTTGCCATGTACCCGGCCGCCACGCTCATCCGCGCCGCGACCGGCGAGGTGTCGGTGACCCCGCCCTCGCGGGCGAAGCGCAGGAACTCCGCCATGATCCGGGAGTCCGCGCCGCCGTGCGAGCCCTGCGCCTCGGGGATGCGGTGGATGGCGTCGGCGTCCGTGCGGTACGTGTGCGGGCCGGTGTTCCAGACGCGGACCTCGCCGCCGGGGGAGTCGCCGAAGTTCTCCAGGCGGCCCTCGGTGCCGATCACCGTGTAGCTGCGGAAGTAGTCCGGGCTGAAGTGGCACTGCTGGTACGCGGCCAGCACGCCGTTGTCCAGCCGCATGTTCATCATGGAGACGTCCTCGACGTCCACGATGTGGTTGAGGTTCTTCCGCTGCGTGGGCGGCCACTCGTACTCCCGCAGCCAGCCCTCCGGGCGCGGGGTGTCCGGCTCCCGGCGCGGCAGGTCGCCGTGCAGCATCAGGTCGCCGAGGGCGTTGACGCGGCTGGTGTAGCCGCCGGCCAGCCAGTGCACGACGTCCAGGTCGTGGGCGCCCTTCTGCAGCAGCAGGCCGGTGGTGTTACGGCGGTCGGCGTGCCAGTCCTTGTAGTAGAAGTCGCCGCCGTACGAGACGAAGTGCCGCACCCAGACGGTCTTCGGCTCGCCGATGTCGCCGCGCCTGATCAGGTCGCGCATCAGCCGGACGACGCCCATGTGGCGCATGTTGTGGCCGACGTAGAGGCGGGTGCCGGTCTCGTGGGCGGTGCGCAGGATGTTGTCGCACTGCTCCACGGAGATGCCCAGCGGCTTCTCCACGTAGACCGGCTTTCCGGCCTTGAGGACATCGCAGGCGATGGCCTCGTGGGTGTCGTCCGGGGTGGCCAGGATGACGGCGTCGACGGAGTCGTCGTCGAGGAGGCGGCGGTAGTCGGCCACCGCCGCCGCCCCCTCGAAGATCTCCGGCACCTCGGCGCGGACGGCGGGGTCGATGTCCGCCACGGACACCACCACCGAGCCCTTGCCGGGGTTGTGGGCGGCCTTGGCGATGCTGCGGCGCAGGCCGAGGCCGATGACTCCGATACGGAGGTCGTTCACGGGTGGTACGTCCTTACTTCTTCGCCGCTTCGATGGCCTTCTCGTACTCGCGGCGCATCTTGTCGCCCGCGGTGCGCTGCCACTTGGGCAGGATTTCCTTCTTGAAGTCCGACAGCGGGCGGCGGCCGGAGACGATGTCGACGATGCCGTTGTTGAGCTCGGTGCTGGCCGAGGCACCCTTCCTGTCGTTGGTGTCGGAGAAGTACCCGGTGGTCGGATTGACCTGGGCGATCTTCATCAGCTCGACCTCGGCCGCGTGGATGCCGCGGGTGACATCGGGCTTGCCCGGCAGGTAGAGCGACTGCGGGCCGTTGCCGAAGAAGTTGATGGCCTGCCGGGTGGTGAGCACCTCGGCGTTCCCCTTCTTGTTGAGGATGACGTCGCCGTCCTTCGTGCGGTCATGGTGCACGCCCTCAAGGCCCTGGTCCAGGAAGAGCCGCTCCTCCGTGCCCATCGGGGCGCTGAGGTAGTCCATGACCTTCAGCAGCGTCTCAATGCGCTTCTTCGGCACCTTCTTGCTGATGGCGGTGTAGCCGACGGAGCCGTAACCGAAGCCCCAGGTCGGGGTGATGCCCTTCTTCGCGGCGAAGGGCACCAGCACCTTCTCCGGCCAGTCGTACATGACGCTGTCATTGAGGAAGCCGGGGAAGGACTGGACGTGCAGGCCGAGGAAGCCGCCCTCCATCTTCTCCAGCGTGGTGGTGAGGTTCGGGTCCGGCCAGAACAGCTGCGCCTTCTGGCAGCGGATCGCGAACTCGATCCCGGCAAGGTATTCGTCGGTCTCGTAGTTGTGCTCCAGCTTGCCGTCCTTCATGCGCCAGCCGTTGGGGGCGCCGTGCCAGTACGCGAACTGCAGGATGTGGTTCACATACGCCGGCTCCAGCACGTACTTCTTGCGCTTGGTGTCCAGCAGCTCCTTTGCCTTGTCGAAGAAGTCGTCGGCGTCCTCGAACTCCAGGCCGCCGACCGGCTTCCAGAAGTCCTCGTTGGCGACGTACACCTGCCCGTGGCGACCGTACGGGATGACAACGCCCGCGATCTTGCCGTTGATGACGGCCGTCTTCCAGGCGAAGTCCGGGATGTTGGCGAGGTTCGGGTACTTCTTGACCGCGTCGCCGGAGAGGTACTCGGTCAGGTCATGGAACTTCGCTTGCAGCAGCGCCGGGACGTTCTTGATGCCCTGGTTCGGCGGGAACCACATCAGATCGGCCATGTCATCGCCCGCGATCATGGCGTTGAACTTGGCGCGGTAGACGCTCTCCTCGCCCAGGCCGTTGACGACCGTCATCTCCATGTCGGAGCCGATGCGCTTGTTCAGCTCCTGCCAGTACTTGTTCCGGCCCACCGACGGCGGCGGCGTCGTGAACGTCTCCGTCAGGACGGTGATCGGCTTGCCGTCGCCCGGCTTGCCCTTGGAGGACTTGACGAGCTTCTTCGGGTAGCGCAGGTACGCCGGGTCGAGCCCGTCCGCGTTGCCCGCGAGATCCGGCTTGGGCACGTCGAGCGGCACATACGTCGGCAGCTTCAGCTTCGCGGACGCCGCGGCGCCGCCGCCCGTACCGCCGCCGGAGCCGCAGGCCGTGAGCGTACCGGCACCGGCGAAGGTCAGCCCGGCCATGCCGGCGGCGCCGAGGAAGCCGCGCCGGTTGAGGTGGGTCAAGGAAGACATGGGTCTCCTAGCAGGTGAGAGCGGAGTTGAGGGCTCAGGCCTTGATGGCGCCGGTGAGGACGCCCTTGACGAAGTACTTCTGCAGGAAGGGGTAGACGGCGACGATCGGCACCACGGCGAGGATCAGCACCGCCATCGACATCGACGTGGTAGCCGGCATGGTGCTCACGCCGAGCGCCTTGGCGTTGAAGGTGTCGCCCTGCAGGACGTACGAGCGGAGCACCACCTGCAGCGGCAGCTTCTCCGAGTCGTTGATGTAGAGCATCGCGTTGAAGAAGTTGTTCCAGTACGCCACCGCGTAGAACATGCCGACCACGGCGATCACGGCCTTGGACAGCGGCAGCACGATCCGCCACATGATGGCGAAGTCGCCGGCGCCGTCGAGGCGCGCCGCCTCATGCAGTTCGTTCGGGATGTTCTGGAAGAACGCGCGCACGACGATGACGTTGAACGCATTGAGCATGATCGGCGCGATCAGGGCGCCGTACGTATCGATCAGGCCCAGCTCCTGTACCACCAGATAGCTCGGGATGATGCCCGGCGTGAAGAGGAAGGTGCCGAGCACGATGAGCAGCAGCGGCCGGCCGCCGAGGGTGTGCGGCCGCGAAAGACCGTACGCGAGGAAGACCGTGCAGAGCAGGCTCAGTGCCGTACCGACGACGGTGATGGCGATGGAGACGATCGCGGCGCGGGTGATGACGCCGCCGGAGAGCACCACCCGGTAGGCCTCGAGGGTGGGGTTCTCGGGGATGAGGACGTAGCCGCCGTGGGCCGCCAGCTCCGCCTTGGAGGAGAGGCTGGAGCCGATGGCGAGCAGGAAGGGATAGCCGACCGCCACGATCATCACGATGATGACGACTAGCTTGACGCCCTGCCCGGCCCAGGTGGGCCGCTCCATCCACACGGGGCGGTCGGCGGCGCTGCGGCCGCCGGGGCGCAGCCGGCTGGATATGGACGCGGTGCTCATTTCTGGTAGACCCCCTGTTCGCCGAGGCGATGCGCCACCTTGTTGGCGAGGACGATGAGGACGAAGCCGATGACGCCCTTCATCAGGCCGGCCGCGGTCGACATGCCCCAGTCGCCGTCCACGACGCCGTGGAAGTAGACGTACGTGTCGAGGACCTCCGCCGCCTCCGCGCCGACGTTGTCGCGCTGCAGCAGGATCTGCTCGAAGCCGACGGAGAGGATGTCGCCGAGCCGCAGGATCAGCAGCATGATCATGACGGGGCGGATGCCGGGGAGCGTGACGTGCCACATCCGGCGCAGCCAGCCGGCGCCGTCCATCGCCGCGGACTCGTACTGCGCGGTGTCGATGGACGCCATGGCGGCGAGGAAGATGATCGCGCCCCAGCCGGCGTCCTTCCAGATCGCCTGCGAGGTGACCAGGAAGATGAAGGTGTCGGGGTTGTTCATGATGTTCCCGACGTGCATGCCGTTGTCGTTCAGGAGGCTGGTGACCGTGCCGGCGCCGCCGAAGACCTGCTTGAACATGCCGACCACGACGACCCACGACAGGAAGTGCGGCAGGTACACCACGGTCTGCATGATCCGGCGGGTCTTGGTGCTGATCAGCGAGTTCAGGAACAGCGCGAGCGCGATCGGCGCCGGGAAGTACAGCAGCAGTTGGACCGTGCTGATCTCCAGGGTGTTCCAGACCGCGGTCCAGAAC
This sequence comes from Streptomyces boninensis, assembly GCF_048572725.1. Lineage (NCBI taxonomy): Bacteria > Bacillati > Actinomycetota > Actinomycetes > Kitasatosporales > Streptomycetaceae > Streptomyces > Streptomyces boninensis. The sequence continues at coordinate 76,598 of NZ_CP183837.1, read as the reverse complement.
TCCGGCTCCTCGATCAGCGCCTGGAAGTTCGTCCAGCCGACGAACGGGCTCTGCTTGAAGCCCAGGTACGGCTGGTAGTCCTGGAAGGCGATGACGTTGCCGGCCAGGGGCAGATAGAAGAAGACCAGGAAGAACAGGACGCCGGGGATGCACAGCAGCAGCAGCGTCTTGTCCCGGCGCAGCCGCTCCCGGATCGGCCGGCGTCCGATCTTCGACGGATCGTCCTTGCGCCTGCGGCGGCCGCGCTTCGGAGGCGCGGCACCCTGGTCGTCTTCTGGTGGTGCGGGGTGGGTCGCGACCGAACGGGGCGAGGCTGACGCTGCGGCCGACACAGTCACCTCCGGCGTCTGGGTTATGGGCGCGCGGGGTGGCGCCGGGCATGAGTAAGGGGGACCTCGAAGCCGGTGACGGCTGTGCCGCCGGATGGCGGTGAGGTCCCCCGCATAGTGCAACGCAGCGCGCGCCCATGACAAGAGGTGCTTGTTAACTCTTTGTTTGTTGCAGCTTCGAGCAATGCCTGCGCATGAACCGATCAGGCTTGGATGACGTTCACGCCCCGCTCCTCGAAGGCCTTGGCCTTCTCCGGCGCCCGGGAGTCCGTCACCAGCGTGTCGATGGCGCTGATCGCGCAGATCCGCGCGAAGGCCTTGGCGCCGAGCTTCGTCGAGTCCGCCACCACGATCAGGCGGCCGGCCTGCTCGGCGAGCAGTGCGTTGGTGCTCGCCTCGTGCTCGCTGCGCGCACTCGCGCCGCGGTCGGCGTCCACCGCGTCCACGCCCAGGAAGGCGATGTCCAGGCTGATCTCGCGCAGGATGTGCCCGGCGAGCGGGCCCACGAGCTCGTACGAGAGCGGCATCGCGACGCCGCCCGTCGTCACCACCTTCACGTTGGGGCGGACCGCGAGCTCGTTGGCGATGTTCAGGGCATTGGTGACGATCGTGACGACCGGGGCGTCGCCGGGCTCGGAGTCGGACCAGTCGCTGCGGGTGGCGAGCGCCCGGGCGACGCCGGTCGTGGTGGTGCCGCCGTTGAGGCCCACGACCATGCCGCGGTCGACGAGCGCGGCCGCGGCGCGGCCGATGCGCTCCTTCTCCGCGGAGTCGCGCACGGACTTGTAGCGCAGCGGAAGGTCGTACGCGACGTCGTTGGGGGTGGCCCCGCCGCGGGTTCGGATCAGCAGCCGCTGCTCGGCGAGCTGGTCGAGGTCGCGGCGGATCGTGGCCGCGGAGACGTGCAGCTCCTTGGCCGCCGCCTCCACCTCCAACTGCCGCTGCTCGGTGAGCAATCGCAGAAGCTCACTGTGTCGTTCGTACCGGTTCACCCTCGCTGCACCTCTCTCCTGGCCCGTATGGGCGTCCTGCCAGGACCTACAGCATCCCATCGGGTGCCGCAGAAGCCACTCCTGACCTGCATAACTGGACGTTCTGTGCTTGAAGCTGTTTGAAAGTCTCGCCTAGCATGCATAATCAATCACCAAAGCAACCGATGCACCCGGGAGTGGTACATGCATCACGTCGCGAGAGAGCTCGCCAACCAGCCCGAATGCTGGCAGCGGGCCGCCGCCATCGCCGCCGATCGGGCCGGGGACCTGCCCCACGCGGGGGAGCGCACGGCCTTCGTCGGCTGCGGCACCTCGTACTTCATGGCCCAGGCCGCCGCGGCGCTGCGGGAGAGCGCGGGGCTCGGCGAGTCCGACGCGTTCGCGGCCTCCGAGTTTCCCGCGGGCCGCCGCTACGACCGGATCGTGGCGTTCACGCGGTCGGGCACCACCACGGAGGTGCTGCGGCTGCTGGAGCAGGTGCGCGGCACCACCCGTACGACCGCCATCACCGGCGATCCGGCCACCCCCGTGATGCAGTCCGCGGACGACGTCGTGGTGCTGGACTTCGCCGACGAGCAGTCGGTCGTGCAGACCCGCTTCGCCACCTCGGCGCTGACGCTGCTGCGCGCCCACTTCGGCCTGCACAGCGACGCCGTCATCGAGGACGGCGAGGTCGCGCTCGTGGAGCCGCTGCCGCAGGCGCTGCTCGACTGCAAGCAGTTCAGCTTCCTCGGCACCGGCTGGACGGTGGGCCTCGCCAACGAGGCGGCGCTGAAGATGCGGGAGGCGTCGCTGTCCTGGACGGAGGCGTACCCAGCCATGGAATACCGGCACGGCCCGATCTCCATCTCCACCGCCGGCACCGCCACCTGGATGCTCGGCACCGCCCCCGACGGCCTGGAGGGCGAGGTGCACGCCACCGGCGCCCACTGGGTGACCGGCGGCCTCGACCCCCTGGCGGAGCTCGTACGGATCCAGCGCCTGGCCCTCGCGCTCGCCGAGGCCCGCGGCCTCGACCCGGACGAGCCGCGGCACCTGTCCAGGTCCGTCATCCTCAGCCCGGTGGCCTGACGCCGATGACCGAGCTGCGGATCGGAGCTATAGGCCTGGGACTGCGGCGCAATCTGGCGGCCGCCGCGCGCGATGCCGGCGCGCGGCTGGCCGCCGTCTGCGACCTCGACGAGGGCGTGCTGGCCCAGGAGGCGGAACGCCTCGGGGCGGGCATCGCCGAGACCGACTACCGGCGGCTGCTGGACCGCGACGACCTGGACGCTGTCCTCGTCGCGACCCCGGACCACACGCACGCGCCGATCACCATCGACGCGCTGCGGGCGGGCAAGGCCGTGTACCTCGAGAAGCCGATGGCGACCACGCTCGAGGACGCCGACGCGGTGCTGCGGACGGCGTACGAGACCGGAAGCCGCCTCTATGTGGGCCACAACATGCGGCACATGGGCGTGGTGCGGCTGCTGCGCGACCTGGTCGCGCGAGGCGACATCGGCCGGCCGCGCAGCGTGTGGATCCGGCACTTCGTCGGCCACGGCGGCGACTTCTTCTTCAAGGACTGGCACGCCGAGCGCGCCAAGGTGAACAGCCTGCTGCTGCAGAAGGCGGCCCACGACCTGGACGCCATGCACTGGATCACCGGCGGCTATACGTCGGCGGTGCAGGCGATGGGCGGCCTGACCGTCTACGGCGACCTGCCGCGCAGGGCCGAGGGCGAGCCCAAGGCCGCCGACTGGTGGGACCGCGCCCACTGGCCGCCCGCCGCCCAGCAGCCGCTCAACCCCGTCATCGACGTCGAGGACCTCTCCCTCCTCAACCTCCGCCTGGACAACGGCATCCTGGCGTCGTACCAGCAGTGCCACTACACCCCCGACTACTGGCGCAGCTTCACCGTCATCGGCGACGCGGGCCGGCTCGAGAACTTCGGCGACGGGCCAGGGGATGTCGTACGGGTCTGGAACGCAGGGCGCGCCGCCTATGACCCGCACGGCGACGCCGTCCACCGCATCCCCGACGCCGAAGGCGGGCACGGCGGGGCCGACGCGAAGGGCATGGCCGAGTTCCTCGCCTTCGTACAGGAAGGTGCCGCCACCGACACGTCCCCGGTCGCCGCCCGCATGGCAGTGGCGGCGGGCGACCTGGCGACCCGGTCGCTGCGCGACGGCGGCGCCACGGTGGCCGTGCCGCCGCTCGACCCCGACATCCAGGCGTACTTCGACAATGGGCAGGTGAAGAAGTGACGGACACCTTCGACCTCTCCGGCCGGACGGCGCTGGTCACCGGCGCGGCGGGCGGCATCGGCCGGGTGATCGCCGCTCAGCTGGCCGCCTCCGGCGCCGCGGTGGCCGTGACGGACATCGACGCCGCCGGGGCCGCCGCGACCGCGGAGGAGATACGTAACGCCGGGCACATCGCGCTCGGCCAGGGCATGGACGTCACCGACCGCGACAATGTCGAGGACGTCTTCGCCGCCGCGGCCGCCGAGTTCGGCCGGCCCGTGGACGTGCTCGTGAACAACGCGATCGTCGCGTGCCCGGTGCCGCCGAAGTTCCACGAGGCGCCGATGGCGCTGTGGGAGACCGACCTCGACGTGATCGTCAAGGGCGCCGTACGGTGCGCGCAGACGGCGCTGCCGACGATGATGGAGCGGGGGACCGGGGTGATCGTCAACATGGTCTCCGTCAACGCCTTCGCCTTCTACGGCCACCCCTCCTACAGCGCGGCCAAGGCAGGCCTCGTCTCCCTCACCCGCTCGCTCGCCGTCGAATACGGCGGCCACGGCATCCGCGTGAACGCCATCAGCCCGGGCACCATCCGCACCCCGGCCTGGACCGAGCAGATCGAGAAGAACCCCGCCACCTTCGACGCGCTCAAGCAGTGGTACCCGCTCGGCCGCATCGGCGAGCCCGAGGACGTCGCCGCCGCGGTGTGCTTCCTCGCCTCGGACAGCGCCCGCTGGATCAGCGGCTCCGTGCTCGGCATCGACGGGGCGCTGACCGCGGGGAACGGCGTCATGGCGCGGTCGGTGGAGGGCAGTTGACCGGCGGCACCGACCAGGCGCAGCGGTTGCGCGGCGGGCTCGCCACCACCGGAACGGGCACCGGCACCGTCGCGCTGCTCTCCGCCGCCCTCGCCGCCCTCCTCGCCGGGACCTGGCTGCTCTCCGGCGCGCTCGCGGACACCGCACCGCCGATGGCGGTGGCCGCCGGGCGCACCGGGTTCTGCTTCGTGACCCTGCTCGCCGTCGCGGCGGCGAGCGCCTCGGGGCGGGCGGGTGTGCGGACGGCGGCCGCCCGCCCGGGGACGGCGGTGCTGCTCGGCTTCCTCGGGTTCTTCGCGTACGCGGCGGGCACCCTGGCGGCGATGCCGCTGATCGGGACGTCCCGTACGAACCTGGTCGTGGCGCTGCTGCCCTGCCTGTCGTTCCTCCTCGGCGTCGCCTTCTTCCGGGAGCGGGGTGGCGCCAGAAAGGCGCTCGGCACGGCGACCGCCGCGGCCGCCGCCTTCGGGTACGCGGCGGTGAACGGCGGCGCCGCGGGCGGGGACACGTCGACCGGCGACCTGACCCTCGGCATCGGCCTGGCCTTCGGCTCGACGCTGGGCTTCGCGCTGTACGGCTTCGTCTACCGCTCGCGGCTGTCCCACGTCACGCCGCTGGCGGCGCTGCCGGTCGTGCTGGGCCCGGCGACGGTGATGCTGCTGCCGCTCGCGCTGCCGGTGCTCGGCGAGGTGACGGCAGGGGAGTGGCTGGGCATCGCGGTCCTCGGCGTGGTCGTGTACGCACCCGCGTACGTCGTCCAGCACCGCCTGATCCTCCTGCGCGGCCCCCTGTTCACCGCGGCGGTGACGCTCATCGTCCCGTTCCTGGTCCGCCTCAGCGGCTGGGGCCTAGGCCTGGAAACGGCCCCCGGCGCCCTGGAACTGCTGCTCCTCGCGGCCTGCTCCGCCGGAATCTGGCTGGTGGTCTCGCGCCCCGCGCCTGCGCGTTAGTACTGTTTCCGGTGATGCCGGAGAGGGGGCGGTCGGACGGTGGGACGGGCGCGCTATGGGGCCGGGGTGGTGGCCTTGGTGGGGGTCGCTGTCCTCGTATGGCTGCTGGTACGGCCTTCGGGCGGCGACGGTGAAGCCGAAGGAGCTGCCTCCGATCCAGCCTTCTCCATTGCCCCGGGATCCTCCGGGCGGCCGGTGACTCCGACGACACCTGTGCCGGAAAGCTCCACCGAGACGCGCCTCAGCCTCTTCTCGTTCGGAGGTCTGTGCCGGGAGCAGGCAGAGCCGGTCGCGCGGGCAGCGCGGGTGTCCTCGTCGGGGCCGCACCCCCTGGTCGTCCATGTCAACGAGCTGCTGCACCAGTTCAAGGCCCCCGGCGGCTACGGCCGCGTCGATCCGTTCACGCCGTTGCCGGAGCGAGTGCAGCTCGTCGCCTGCGCGCGCTACGAGGGGCGGGGCAAGCTGCTCAAGAAGTGCCGGTACAAGTCGCCCGTCGAAGCGGGCCGGGAGATCTCCCATTACGAGGGCCGGTATGCGGTACGGATCGTAGAAGCCCGCACTGGCCGCCAGCTCGCCACCCACCGCATGTCCGCCCGTACCTCCGCCACCTGCACCCCGTACGTCAAACGCGGCGCGGACGCCCATCAGGTCGACCCGCCGGGCGACGCCGCGCTCCGGAAATTCCTCGGTCCGTATGCGCGCGGCGAGAAGCCCTGATGGTCATCCGACGGCGTCGGACAATTCCTCGTACAGATCCTGCAGTGCGGTGTGATCGTCATCGGTGCCGGTGTGGGGAGCGGCGAACCAGCGCGCGTACTCGGCGATCTCGGAAAGCCGCCAGTCCAGCGCGAACAGCTCGACCATCGCCGGATCGGGGTCCAAACCCGCACCCGCGCCGGCAGCGAGCAGATCGGCGTAGTCGCGCTCGCGCGGCGCGAGGGCCAGCGACTCCCAGTCGACGAGTTTGAGTCCGCAGGCGCCCACCACCTGGTTGTCGCTGTGCGGCTCACCATGGGTCGGCACCCAGTGGTCGCGGCGGCTGTGCGCGATGTCGGCCAGCTCCAGGTAGCGGCTGGTCCAGCGTTCGATCGCGTCAGAGCGTGCGGCCAGCGCGCTCCGCGCCTTCGCTGCCAGCGGGCCGGACGTCCAAGGCTGGGCGACGCGAGCGCGCAACTCCTCGGCGAACCCTGGGCCGACCCGCGGCGCCCAGGACGGCAGGCCGTCCGGAGGGACGGCGCGATGCAGGTCGGCGAGTGTGGTGGTGATCGCGCGGACGTGTGCTGGCCGGCGGGCTTCGGCTGCCGTCGGCGAGCTTCCCTCCAGCCACGGGGTCACGCTGAGCGCACCGGCTGCCCCGAGATCGATGGTGAAGCGCCCGGACCGTGCGGCCAAGGGCGCGCACACCGTGTCCAGGCCGCCGTCGGCAAGTGCGGCAGCCCCCTTGTACGCGGCCTCAAGCGAAGTCGCCGTATGCCGGGGCGCCAGCTGGTCCAAGGTGACGAACAGGGCCTGACCACGGCCATTCACCCGCCAGTGATGGGCACCGAACCCCCAGGGCAGGTAGTCGACTTCGGTGACCGCGGGCAGCCAGTGCGTAGCGACTGCCCTTGCGATCACCGCGTCGCTGATGAAGGACGGGCGGGAGCGCACAAGATCTGATCCTAGGAGGCGTGCGGGGCGTCGTCACGCGGGTTTCTGTGGTCGCTGGGGCGGGTGCCGCGTATCCGCTTGAAGGCCACGCTCAGGGCGAAGGCGTTGGCGTAGCCGACCTTCCTCGCGATCGTGCTCACCGTCTGGTCGGTCTCGCGCAGCAGGTCCGCGGCCAGGGCGACCCGCCAGCCGGCGAGATAGGCCATCGGCGGCTCGCCGACCAGTGCGGTGAACCGCCGGGCGAGCGCCGCCCGCGACGCGCCCGCCTTGGCCGCCAGCTCCGCCACCGTCCACGGGTGGGCGGGTGCGTCGTGCAGCAGGCGCAGCGCGGCACCCACGAGCGGGTCGTCGAGGGCGCGGCACCAGGCCGGGGCGTTGGCGTCCGGGTTGTCGAACCAGCCGCGCAGCGCGGAGACCAGCATCAGATCGAGCATCCGGTCCAGCACCAGCTGCTGTCCGGGCCGGTCTCGGGTGACCTCGTCGGCCAGCGTCTCCACCGACGGGTAGGGGCCGTACGAGGCCGGCACCACCAGCACGGCGGGGAGCGCGTGCAGCAGCCACTCGCTGAGCTCGCCCCGGCGCTCGAACGCACCGCTCACCAGCACATCGGACCCGTCGTCCGGTGTCCCGCAGGTCCTGGCAGGGCCGGACTCGACGCCCTCCGCTCCCGGGCAGTAATCGGCGCTGGTCACCACCAGCGGGGGAGTGGCCGCCGGATCGTCCGCCACCGTGTACGGCGCGTCCCCGCGGACGACGGCGATGTCACCGGGGCCGATGGACACCGCCTCCTGCTCGTCAGTAACGATCCACGCCCGGCCACGCAGCATCGTGGCCAACGTCAGCGGTGCCCCACTGGCCATCCGCAGCGCCCACGGCGGCCGCGCGATCGTCTGCCGGAAGACGGCACCACGCGCCCGTACGCCCGCAAGCACCTCCGACACGGCGTCCATGCTCACCAGCGTAGACGAGCAGACATCGGACAGAGCTTCACAGCCATGGATCGTCTCAGCATCCCTGGGTTGACTGAAGTCATGACTGAACAGCGAATCCTGGTCACCGGAGCGACCGGCAAGTCCGGTCGCCGCGTCGTCAGCCGGCTCCGAGCCAAGGGAGTGCCCGTACGCGCGGCGTCCCGGCAAGGCGAGCACGTCTTTGACTGGACCGACCGCGGCACCTGGGACGCCGCCCTGGACGGCGTGCGGTCCGTCTACATCGTGCAGCTGGACGGCACGAAGCTGGTGCGCCCGTTCGTGGACCGGGCCGCGGCGCACGGAGTACAGCGGATCGTGCTCGCCTCCGGACGCGGGATCGACAATCCCGACTACGCGCAGGACAGCAGCGGCATCCTGGACGGGCTGCACGACAGCGAGGCCGCCGTACAGGAGAGCGGCCTGGAGTGGACGATCAGCAGGCCGGGCTGGTTCGCGCAGAACTTCAGCGAGGGCTTCTTCGCCGATGCCATCCGCGAAGGCGAGCTGCGGCTCCCCGCCGGCGATGGGGCGGCCAGCTTCGTCGACGCCGAGGACATCGCCGCGGTGGTGGTCGCCGCGCTGACCGAGGACGGGCACGCCGGCCAGATCTACGAACTGTCCGGACCCAGGGCGGTGACCCTCACCGACGCGGTCGCCGCGATCTCCGAGGCCACCGGCCGCGCCATCCGCTACCAGCCGCTCTCCGTCGAGGACTACATCGCCGAACTCGTACAGCAGGGTCTGCCCCCGGCCGACGCCAAAGCCTTCGCCGACGTCATCGAGCCGCTCAGAGAGGGCACGGACGCCTACGTCTCCGACGGCGTGCAGCGAGCCCTGGGCCGCCCACCACGGACCTTCGCAGACTTCGCCGCCGCCACCGCATGGCCCTCGGATCACCCGGCGCCCTGATAGCGCCGCAGCCCTGCCCGCCACACCAGGGCGGCGACTCCCGCGGTCGCCGCCCCACCGACGACCACCAGCGCCATACGGGCGGCCACCTCCCAGCCACCCGCGCCGAGCGCCAGCGTGGGGTAGTAGCTCAGCAGCCCGAACGGGAGCACAAAGGTGAATAGCAGCCGCACCGCGTTGTCGTAAAGCGTCAGCGGGAACTTCGCCAGCTCCGCCGTATTGCCCACCAGAAAGGAGACGTTGTTCTTCTCGGCGCCGTCCCAGAAGACCAGGCTGTTGGTCACGAGATTCAGCGCGCCGACCACCACCACACCATTGAGGACGGCCACGACGAGCACCACCACCGCGACAGCACTCACCTCGTATGCCCCATGCCCCGCCGCGGCCCAGAGCAGCACCGAGCCGAGCACCACATCCCCAGCCCCCGCCGGATTCGCACGCAGGGTGCACAGCTGCAGCAGCGGCGACACCGGTCGCGTCAGCAGCTGATCCAGCTCGCCGCGGGCGACCAGATGGCGCAGCTCCCACACCCCGTCGAGGAACATCACGCACAGCCCGCGCGGCATGATCGCCAGGGCATACGTGACGGCAAGCTGCCACATCGTCCACCCGGCGATGTCCGGCACCTGCCGCAGAATCAGCCACACCGCCCCGAACCCGGCGGCATGCAGGCACAGCGCCCCCAGCAGCCCGATGGCGAAATCCGCCCGGTACTCCAGCTGCGCCTGGAAGCGCATGCGATACAGCCTGGCGGCGGACGCCAGATAGCGGCGGGTGGGCTCGGCCGCGGACAGCACCGGCACGGCGATCAGCCCCCGTTCACGGTGAGGCGGCGGCGCGCGCCGCGCCACAGCACCGCGGTCAGGAGGACGAGCGCGCCGACCCAGGCGGCTTGCCGCGCCAGGGCGAGAAACGCGTCCGCACCGGCGAGCTTCCCGAGATAGAGCTGCGCAGGCGTCGACACGACAGCGCTGAACGGCAGCCACTCGGTGAGCGCACGCAGCGGCCCGGGGAAGAGCGCGAGCGGCACCATCGCCCCCGCGAGGAAGTTCGTGATCGCCTGCCGGGCCAGGATCAGCCCGTACGCGCTCTCCGTCCAGAAGCAGAGCAGGCTGGTGAGGAAGCAGATCAGCGCATTCACCGCGATGCCGGCCGCCGCCGCGAACACGAAGAGCACCGCCCCCGCGAGCGATACGGGCGGCAGCACGTGCAGCACCGCCGCGCCGATGACCGCCGCGCCCGCCAGCGCCCCTGCCGTCTCCAGCGTCGCCGCGCCGAAGGCGCGCACCAGCTGCATCGCCGGATAGCCGAGCGGCCGCACCAGGTCGAGGGCGACCTGCCCGGTGCGTACATCCTTGTGCATCTGCATCTCGACCCGGAAGGAGAGGATCTGCCCGAGCGCGTACGAGACGAGGACGTAGGTCCGCATCTCGTCCCAGGTGTAGCCGCCGATCTGCGCGGAGCCGGCGAAGATGGAGCGCCAGAGATAGAAGAGGACCGTCGCCCAGACGACATTGCTGGCCAGGTCCACGAGGACCGCCCGGCGGTACGCCATCGCCTCCTGCAGCGCGGACAGATAGACGGCGGCGTACGGGCGGCGGGGCGCGGGGCGGATGCCGCTAGCCGCGGACACGGGCGGCGCCCTCCTGTGTCTCGTACAGCGAACGGATGATGTCCTCGATCCCGGGCGTACCCACCTGAATGTCGTCGACGTCCTCGGCGCCGAGAGCCTCCATGGCCCAGGAGATGACCTGCGGAGTGGCCAGGTCGCTCTGGTCGTACGCGATCCGCAGCGTGTGCGTGTCGACCTGCTCGACCTTGGCGCGGCCCGCGAAGTCGAGGGCGGCCGGGTCGAGGCGGGCGTGGCCGCGGACGGTCACGGTGCGGCCCGTCCCGTATTCGGCGCGGAGGGCGTCGAGCGGCAGGTCGAGGAGGATCCGGGCCCTGTCGATGAGCACGATGCGGCTGCACAGCGACTCGACATCCCCGAGGTCGTGCGAGGTCAGCAGCAGCGTCGTACCGCGCTCCCGGTGCTGCCGGGCAAGGAATTCGCGCAGCCTCGCCTTCACCGACACGTCCAGCCCGATCGTGGGCTCGTCAAGGAACAGCACCGGCGGCGCGTGCAGCAGCGCCGCCGCCACGTCGCACTTCACCCGCTGGCCGAGGGAGAGCTGCCGCACCGGCCTGGCCAGCACGTCGGTGAGGTCGAGCAGCTCGATCAGCTCGTCGAGACGGGCGGTGAAGTCGCGCTGCGGCACCAGGTAGATGTCGCCGAGCAGCCGGAAGGATTCGCGTACGGGCAGGTCCCACCACAGCTGCGTGCGCTGGCCGAAGACGACGCCGATGTTGCGGGCGTTGGCGGTGCGGTCCGCGTACGGGACGACGCCGGCGACCGTCAGCTCACCGGAGGTGGGGGTGAGCACGCCGGTGAGCATCTTGACCGTGGTCGACTTGCCGGCGCCGTTCGGGCCCACATAAGCGACGCTCTCGCCGGGTGCGACGGTGATGTCGATGCCGTCGACCGCGGTGCGTTCCTCGTACGCGCCGCGCACCAGGTGGCGCAGCGCGCCCCGCATCCCCGGGCGCTTCTTTGCGATACGGAACGTCTTGGTGAGTCCGCGGGCCGCGATGATGTCCTCGGCCACGCGGTCAGTCCGCGGCGCCGAAGTCGCCGCTGACGTCCTCGCCGTGCAGCGTGCGGGCGCGGTAGGAGAGGGCGAAGATCTGGTGCGGCGGGGCGTCGGCCAGGTCGGCGTCGACGTTCTCGCCGGCGAGGATCCGCTTGGCGAGCTGCTGGGTCGCGGCGTCGTAGACATCGGGGTGGTGGTCCACGATGGTGGCGCGCAGCTCGAGGTCGCGGTGGCGATTGCGGGCGAACAGGCCGTCGGTGGACGTGCGGTAGTGGTGCAGCGGCTCGGGCACGGTCGTCATGTGCCCGCCCTGCTTGCCTACGGCCACCCAGAAGTCCCAGTCCTCGTAGGCGGGCATCGCCTCGTCGAAGCCGCCGGCCCGCTCCCAGGCGGTGCGGCGGAACATCGCGCAGTACGGCGCCGCGTCGATGGCGGTCGAGGTCGCGAAGTCATACGGCGGGTACTCCCAGACGCGGCGCTCCACGCCGAAGGACCGCAGGTAGGGGCGGGCGACGTCGGCGCCCGGCGCCGCCTCCAGCGCCGCGGAGAGCTTGGCCAGTGCGGTGGGTGCGAAGTAGTCGTCCGCGTCCAGGCAGGCGACGTAGCGGCCGCGGGCGAGGGATATCCCGGCGTTACGGGCCCGGCCCAGGCCGCGGTTGCGGGTGTGCAGCAGCGTGATGTCGAGGTCGTCGTGTGCGTCCGCGAAGGACTGGGCGACGGCGCGGGTGGCATCCCGGCTGCCGTCGTCCACGACGATCAGCTCCCAGTCGACGAGGGTCTGGCCGCGCACGCTCTCCAGCGCACGCGGCAGCAGCGCCGCGTAGTCGTAACAGGTCACGACGACCGACACCAGTGGACTGCGGGCTCGGCTGGGCATCCGGCCTCCCTTGCTTGGGCGTTGGCAGCGGCAGTGTACATCGCTGGTGTGCGAAGTTGCTCGAAATATTGACCTTGCGCGCATGATTGGACACCGCTAATGATTGGTCCTGCACGCACGTCCTGATCGATCCGAGAGCCCGAGGTAGGTCATGGGGAGCGACACGCACCCGCTGAACGCGGCGCAACTCAAGCAGTTCGAGGAGGACGGCCATCTCGTGCTGCCGGCCTTCCTCCCGCCCGGACTCGTCGACCGGGTCAAGGCCGAGGCCGACCACTGGGTGGACTCGGGCCTGCGGGCGGCGTCCATAGCGGCGGCCGTCGACCCGTCGACGCACGGCCTGCCCCCGGTCATGGAGCTGGAGCTCCCCGCCCACGGCGAACTGCTCACCCACGAGCCGCTGCTGGCGGCTCTGGAGCAACTCCTGGGCCCCGGCTTCGGCTTCCACCACCTGCACAGCGACCGCCGCCCACCCGGCTCCCCGGGCAAGGACTGGCACCACGACTACGAGCGCGACGCCACGACCGGCGGCGAGCCCCCGCGCGCGTACACGATGGTGCACGCGCTGCACTACCTCGGCGGGCTCGACTCCGAGGTCGGCGGCCTCGCGCTGCTCCCCGGCTCGCACCGGGAGACCGCGCCGAAGGACGCCCGCGCCCACCTCGGCACGGCCGAGCTGCCCGGCGAGATCTTCCTCGGCGAACTCCCGCCCGGCTCCACCGTCCTGATCCACTCCGCGCTCTTCCACACCCGCCGCGCGGCCCCCGGCGGCGACCGCCGCGAGCGCTACATGGCCGACGGCTCGTACTGCCAGGCGGGCGCGCGCTGGCGCCCCGTCAAGCCGTACTGGCGGCACATGCTCGCCCGCGCCCGCGAGCTGGGCCTCGGCGGGACGCGGTGGCCGGACCTGTTCGCCGACCACCACTTCGCCGAATACGAGGCCGCGCTCAGCCGCGGCCGATGAGCGGCATCGCGCTCGGCATGACGGTGACCGACTGGACGTTCACGTCCACCGGCAGCTCCGCCATCGCCACCACCATGTCGACGACATGCCGGATGTCCATCGTCGGCTCCACCCGCCGGCTGCCGTCCGGCTGCAGCACCTCCGGCTGCGGCCGGTCGGCCGGGGTGACATTGCCGATGTCGATCTGGCCGCAGGCGATGCCGTGCGCCCGGCCGTCGAGCGACAGCGACCTGGTCAGGCCCGCCACGGCGTGCTTGGCGGCGGTGAAGGCGATGGAGTCGGGGCGCGGGGTGTGCGAGGACGGCGCGCCGTTGTTGATGATCCGCCCGCCCCGCGGGTCCTGCGCCCGCATCGTACGGAAGGCCTCGCGTGAGCAGAGGAAGGTGCCGGTCGCGATGGAGTCCATCACGCGGTGCCAGTCGGCGGCGGCGACGTCCTCGGTGGGGATGTACGGCATGGTGTCGGCGGCGTTGTTGAAGAGCAGGTCGACACGGCCGAAGCGGTCGCGGACGGCGGCGAAGAGGGCGGTCACGGCGCGCTCGTCGGTGATGTCGGCGGGAAAGGACACGGCGTTCTTGCCGTGCCGCGCGCCGGCCAGCTCCGCGGTCTCCTCAAGGGGCGCGTGGCGCCGCCCGACCAGCGCCACCGACCAGCCGCGCGCCAGCAGCCCGAGCGCGCAGGCCCGCCCGATGCCGCTGCCCGCACCGGTGATGACAGCCGTCTTCTCGCCGCCGGTCTTCTCGCCCATCGAGGGCCTCACTTTCACTTTTCCTGCCAAACAGGGAGGTTACGGACGGGGAGTCTCGCCGCGCCGCGCTCCCGCTGTCAACACGTAACCGCAAACCGCCAGAAGGGTCGTCCGATGGACTTTCCGCAGAGCAAGGCGCTCTTCGAGCGCGCACACGGCGCACTCGCGGGCGGCACCAGCTCGTCGTCGCGGATCACCACGACCGGGTCCGCACCGCACCCGCTGTACTTCGAATCGGGCGCGGGCGCTCGGGTGCGCGACGCCGACGGCAACGAGTACATCGACTACCTCCTCGCGTACGGCAGCGCGGTGCTCGGCCACGCGAGCCCGCAGCTCGCGGACGCACTGACCGGGGTGCTGAAGACCGGCACGATGTTCGGCACCTGCAACGTCCCGGAGATCGAGCTCGCCGAGAAGATCTGCGAGCTGGTGCCCTGCGCCGACCTGGTCCGCTACGCCAACTCCGGCTCGGAGGCGGTGCAGGGGGCGGTGCGGGCGGCCAGGGGCTTCACGGGGCGTTCGGTGATCGTGAAGTTCGAGGGCCACTATCACGGCTGGTCGGACACGCTGGGCGTATCGACGAAGGTCGCGGCGGGTGAGACCGGCCCGTACGAGACGCCGCACGCGGTGCCGCAGTCGCGCGGCATCCCGGACGGCGTGGTGAACGACGTGGTGGTGTGCCCATGGAACGACATGGAGACGCTCCGCGCCGTACTGGACGCGCACGAGGGCCGGATCGCGGCGCTGATCTGCGAACCGATCGTCGCCAACAACGCCTGCACGCAGCCGCTCCCCGGCTACCTCGCCGCCCTCCGCGAGGAGTGCGACCGCCGCGGCATCCTCCTCATCTTCGACGAGGTATGCACCGGCTTCCGCGTCCACCCGGGCGGCGCCCAGGCGCTGTTCGAAGTGACCCCCGACCTGGCGGTCTTCTCGAAGGCCCTGGGCGGCGGCCTCCCCATCGCCGCCTTCGCGGGCCGCCGCGACATCATGGAACAGGTAGGCGCCAACCGCACAAAGCACGGCGGCACGTACAACGGCTCCCCGCTGTGCGCCACGGCCGCCCTGACGACGCTGACCGAACTCGCCGACCCCGCCGTCCAGTCCCGCATCGACACGGCAGGCCACCAGATCCAGGAGGCCATCCGCCGCTCCGCCCACGACCACGGCGTGCCATGCGTCGTCCAAGGCGTAGGCGCAATGTTCCAGGTCATCTTCGGCCGCACCACCCAAACCCACCACTACCGCGACCTCTTCGAAGCCGACCTGGCCCGCTACGAACGCTTCCGCCACGAACTGCTGCTACGCGGCATCCACGTGAATGTCTACGGCTTGGCCTGCTGGTTCGTCTCCGCCGCCCACGGCGACGACGAGGTAGCAGCGACGTGCGCCGCGGTATCGGAGTCGATCGCGGCGCTGGCCGCTGCATGAGCACGCGCGCCTGGGTGGCCTGACCGAACCTCTTGTGCTGGCCATGTCACTGTAGACATGATGTTCGCGCACTGAGTAATTCTGCTTGTAGAGACGTTAGTTCAAGCATCTCCATGCATGAGAGGGAGCGCATGAGGCAGAGGATCAAACATTCGCGGCGGCGGTGGGCGCGCGGTGTCGCGGCTGTTGCGGCGACGGCGGCGCTGGCGTTTGCGGTGCCGGGGGCTGCGGCCGGCGCGCAGGTTGCCGACGCGGCGGCCGCAGCGCCGGCCGCAGCGGCGGCCGAGGACATCGGGCAGACGCCCGGTACGTACACCTACTACGGCTTTCCGGCCGAGGAGACGGGGCTGGAGTCCGTTACCTGGTCGACGACCGTCAACAGCGACCCGGGGCATCGGTCGAATGTCTTCTGGAGCCACCAGTTCGGCTTCAACAAGGGCAACGGCGCGTACATCGGCATGCAGACCAACGGCGGCGAGGAGCGGATGCTGCTCTTCTCCGTCTGGGATGTCTTCGAGTGGAAGCCGGGCAGCGAGGGCAGCTGGTGCCAGGCCTTCGGCGGCGAGGGCGAGGGCGCCAGCTGCCGGATGCGGTTCAACTGGAAGGAGGGGCACACCTTCAAGTTCAAGGTGGCCCATGAAGGTGACGGCTGGATGTCCGCCACCGTCACCGACGCCACCGCGGGCAAGTCCTTCAAGCTGGGCTCGATCCGCACCCCGGCCACCGCGATCAAGCCCACCGGCATGATCGACTGGACCGAGTACTACGAGTGGAACGACCCCCGCGCCACCTGCCACGACCAGCCGTTCTCCGCGGCCAGGTTCGGGCTGCCGAAGGGCGTACGCGCCGACGGCACCAAGGTCACCGGATCGGTCACCAAGACCACCAACAGCGGCAACCCCTGCGCACCGATGACCCGCACCGACACCCTCACGGGCGGCGCCGGCACCGTACAGAACCTGGCCATCGGCAACTCCGTGCGCAACGGCATCCGCACCGCCGATGGCTCGTGCATCGGCGGCAAGGGTGCCGAGCCCGGCCCCGGCAACGTCGTCGTCGCCAAGTGCGCGGGCGGAAAGGGCCCGGACGGTTCGGTCGGCTCCTTCGCCCAGTCCTGGGTGCTGGCGGCCGACGGCAGCATCCGGCTGCCCTCGGACTACTGCCTGACCGCCCAGGAGAAGACCGGCCGCGTCAGCATCGCGGATTGCGCGGGCACGGCGGCGGACGGCGCCGTCACGGACCCGGCGAAGCAGTGGACCGTCGACCGCCACAAGGGCACGGTGGTCAACAAGGCCACCGGCAAGCACCTCACCAGGACCGGCTCCACCGTGAGCCTGGGCGACGGCTCGGCTCCGAGCGCGTCCGGCTGGAGGGTGCCGGCGGCCCGCTGACCGGGCATCCACCCAAGGCCCCGTCGCTCCGGTCCACGAGAGCGGCGGGGCGCGTGCCGCGCGCTGCCGTGCGGCGCCGGCTCACCGCGCTAGCGAGCCGCCCGCAGCTCAGGCCAATGCGGCCGCACCGCATCCCGTACGGACACAAAGCCCGCGTACTGCCGCTCATACCCCTCCCGCCGCCCCGGATCCGGCGCCACCGCCCCCATCCGCCCGCCAAGCGCCTCCGCCGCATCCCCGAGCCGCCACCCCGCCGCCGCCAGCCCAAGCGCCGCGACCCCACGCGCCCCCGGCTCCGCCGCCGCCGACGGCAGCACCGTACGCCCCGTGACATCCGCAATCACCTGACACAGCAGCGCCGACCCGGCCACCCCACCGGCCAGCCGCAGCGTCGACCCCGCCCCCAGCGCGTCGAGACACTCCCGGATCGCACACGCCAGCCCCTCGTACACCGCACGCAGCAGCTGCCCCGGCGACGTGCGCACATCCAGCCCCAGCCACGCTGCAGACGCCGCCGGGTCCACGAACGGGGCCCGTTCCCCGCTCGGCGAGCCGTACGGGAGATAGCGCACCCCACCCGCACCCGGCGGCACCGCCGCAGCCAGCTCCTCGGCCGCGTCGAGCGAGACGCCGAGCGTGGCGCGTGCCCAGTCCAGGTTGGGCGCGCCGGTCATCGACGACAGGCACTCCAGCACCGAACGCCCGAGGCCAAGGGCGAGGCTGTTGCTCGTACGGTCCGCACCTGCACCCGCACCCGCGGAAGCGTGCACCCGCCCCACGAAAGCCGTCGTCCCGATCACCGCAAAGCCGTCGCCGGGCTCCAGCGCCCCCAGCCCGATCCCCGCCGCCGCGCTGTCCAGCATCCCCGTCGCGACCGGCACCCCGGCCGGCAGCCCGGTCGCGCGCCCCGCCTCCTCCGTAACCCGCCCAGCCGCCTCCCCAGGCCCGAGCACCCCCGGCAGCAGCGGCCGAAACCGCTCATGACCGAGACCCTCGAGCAGCGTCCGCGAGTACCCGGCGCCACCCAGCGCGCCGTACGTCCGTGACGCCTCCGACGCATCCGTGGCGATCTCCCCCGTCAACCGGAAGCGGATCCAGTCCTTGCAATTGAGGTGGTACGCGGCGCCAGCCACCCGCGACGGCGAGCTCACCGCCAGCTCCTCCAACAGCACCGGCAGCAGCCCGGGAAAGAGCATGGACCCCGTCATCTCCCGCAGCAGCTTCGCCCGCCCGTCCTCCTCCCACGCCGCCCCCCGTGCCGCCGCCCGCCCGTCGCTCCACAGCACCGCGGGCCCGCACGGCCTCCCACCGCCGTCGACCAGCCAGGCACCATCCCCCTGACCGGTCACCCCAACCGCGGTCACGCCGACGTCACCGGCCGCCGCGGCGGCCTGCGCCAGCCCCTCCCGTACGGCCTCCGCAACCGCCTCCCACACCGCATCCATGTCCTGCTCCGACCGGCCACTGCTCCCGTGCGCGACGGCCACCGGAACCCGCCCGATCCCCAGTTGCGCGCCGTCGTGGCCGAGCACCACCGCCTTCACGACCGACGTGCCCGCATCGATCCCGACCACGGCCGCCCGGCGGCCCCGCGAACCCTGTGACATGGCGGGCAGACTATCTCCGGCTGCCTCCGCTAACCCGTTCGGCTCACACTCCCCAGCGGCCACGCGACGCAGGCACGAGGGTGGGCCGTATGACCACCACCAGCGGCGCCGCGCCGCCCGCGGCAGAGGCGCCCGCCGCGGCGCCCCCGGTCCTCGATGTCCGGCAGCGCAATATCGTCTTCGGCACGATCATGCTCGGCGTGCTGCTGGCCGCCCTGGACCAGACGATCGTCGGCACCGCGCTGCCGACGATCGTCGCGGATCTGGGCGGCGGCGAACACATGTCGTGGGTGGTCACGTCGTATCTGCTGGCGCAGACGGTGTCGACGGCACTGGTGGGGAAGTTCGGCGACCTCTTCGGGCGGAAGCTGGTCTTCCAGCTGTCGGCGATCATCTTCATCACCGGCTCGTTCCTGTGCGGCCTGTCCGGGAACATGCTGCTGCTCATCGTCTTCCGCGCCATCCAGGGCATCGGCGGCGGCGGGCTGATGGTGACCGCGATGGCGCTGATCGCGGACGTGATTCCGCTGCGCCAGCGCGGCAAGTACCAGGGCGCGATCGGCGCGGTCTTCGGCGTTGCCACCGTCATCGGGCCGCTGCTGGGCGGGCTGTTCACCGACCACCTCAGCTGGCGGTGGGCGTTCTACATCAACGTGCCCATCGCCATCCTGGTTGTGATCGCCGCGGCCCGTAACATCCCCTCCGTACGCGCCGCCGGGCGCCCGTCCATCGACTATCTGGGCATCGGGCTGATCGCGATCGGCGCCAGCGCGCTCATCCTGGCGACCAGCTGGGGCGGCAACGAGTACGCGTGGAGCTCCGGCGTCATCCTCGGCCTCTTCGCCGCCGGAATCATCGGCTGCGCGCTCTTCGCCTGGGCCGAGACGCGCGCCAAGGAACCGATGCTGCCGATGCGGCTGTTCCGGAATCCGGTGTTCACCGTCTGCTCGATCCTCTCCTTCATCGTCGGCTTCGCGATGCTCGGCGCGATGACCTTCCTGCCGGTGTATCTGCAGTACGTGCACGGGGACTCGGCGACCGTCTCCGGCGTACGGACGCTGCCGATGGTGATCGGGCTGCTCATCGCTTCGCTGTTCAGCGGCAACTTCGTCAGCAAGACCGGGCGCTACCGGATCTTCCCCATCGCCGGGTCCATCGTCATGGGCACAGGTCTCTTCCTGCTGTCCCGGCTGTCCGTCGGCAGCAGCGCGTGGGAGCAGTCGCTGTACATGTTCGTGCTCGGCGCCGGCATCGGCCTCTCCATGCAGGTGCTCACCATCGTCGTGCAGAACACCGCCGACTACGCCGACCTCGGCACCGCCACCTCCGGCGTGACCTTCTTCCGTACGCTCGGCAGCGCCTTCGGCACCGCGGTCTTCGGCACGATCTATGCCAACACCCTCGCGCCCAAACTGCGTTCAGGGGTAGGCGCCGCCGCGCAGGCCGGCGGCGACCCCGAGACGCTCGCCAAGGCGGCGCAGAGCCCGAAGTCGCTGCACGCGCTCCCCACGCAGCAGGCGGCGCCCCTCATCAAGGCATACGCGGACGCCCTGCACACCGTCTTCCTCTGGACGGTGCCGGTCGCCGCGATCGGCCTGCTGGTGGCGCTGTTCCTGAAGCAGGTGCAGCTGCGCGACTCCGCCCGCGCCGTCTCCACCGACATGGGGGAGGGCTTCGCCGCCCCCACCGACGGCGACCCGCAGAAGCTCCTGGAGCTGGCCGTGGGCAACATCCTCGGCCGTACCGGGACCGACACCAAGCGCGCCATCATCGCCGCCTCGGGCACCAGTCTGGACTTCGGCGGCGCCTGGGCGGTGATGCGCGTGAATCAGTTCACGCGCCTGGTCGGGCATGCGCGGCTCGGCCTGATCGCGGACAGCTGCCACCTGCCGCCCGAGGTCCTGGAGCCGGTCTTCGACCGGGCCGTGGCCGACGGCTATCTCAGCCGCGAGGGCAGCTTCTACGCGCTCACCGGCGCCGGCGAGCGAGAGGCCACGAAGATCATCCAGTCCTGGACCGGCTGGCTCAACGAGGAGCTGGACCGCGACAAGGGCGCCCCCCGCAGCCCCGACGTCCGCGCCGCCGCCGACGCCATCGCCAAACGCGCCCTCGCCGAGGACCTGGCCCACGTCCCGCCCGAGCCGCCGAAGCTCAGCTCAGCCAGCGCCAGTCGGTGACCTCCGGCATATCGACGCCGTGCTCCCGGATCCAGGAGTGGTGGCGTGTACGGACATCCTCCATCGCCTGCCGCACCCCGGCCGACCGCACCGCCAGACCCGGCACGCGATCGATGACGTCCATCACCAGGCGATAGCGGTCGAGGTCGTTGCGCAGCACCATGTCGAACGGCGTCGTCGTGGTCCCGATCTCCTTGTAGCCGCGGACGTGCAGATGCTGGTGGCCATTGCGGCGGTACGCGAGGCGGTGGATCAGCCAGGGATAGCCGTGGTACGCGAAGATCACCGGCTTGTCGCGGGTGAACAGCGCGTCGTACTCGGCCGCGGTCATGCCATGCGGATGCTCGTCGTTCGGCAGCAGCCGCGCGAGATCCACGACGTTGACGACGCGCACCGCCAGCTCCGGCAGGTACTCCCGCAGCAGCTGCGCGGCCGCGAGCGTCTCCAGCGTCGGTACGTCCCCGGCGCAGGCGAGGACCACATCCGGCTCGCGGCTGCCGTCCTCTGTGCCCGCCCAGGTCCACACGCCGGCGCCGCGGGCGCAGTGCGTACGGGCCTCGTCCAGGGTGAGCCAGCCGAAGGTGGGCTGCTTGCCGGCGACGATGACGTTGACGTAATCGCGGCTGGCCAGGCTGTGCTCGGCGGCGGAGAGGAGGGTGTTGGCGTCCGGCGGCAGGTAGACCCGTACCACCTCGGGGGCCTTGTTGAGGACGTGGTCGATGAAGCCGGGGTCCTGGTGCGAGAAGCCGTTGTGGTCCTGGCGCCAGACGTGCGAGGTGAGCAGGTAGTTGAGGGAAGCGATGGGGCGGCGCCAGTCGAGGGTGCGGGTGGTGCGCAGCCATTTGATGTGCTGGTTGACCATCGAGTCGACGATGTGCACGAAGGCCTCGTAGCAGGAGAAGAGGCCGTGCCGGCCGGTGAGGAGATAGCCCTCCAGCCACCCCTGGCAGGTGTGTTCGGAGAGGATCTCCAGCACCCGGCCGTGCGGGTCGAGGTGCTCGTCCACGTCGAGCGTCTCCGCCTGCCAGGCCTTGCCGCTGGCGCCGTAGACGGCGTCGAGGCGGTTGGAGGCGGTCTCGTCCGGGCCGACGAGGCGGAAGTCGCGGCGGTCCGCCGTCGCCGCCATCAGCTCCTCCAAGTAGCGGCCGAGGACCCGCGTCGGCTCGTTCTGCTCCGCGCCCGGCCGCTCCACGGCCACCGCGTGCCGCTCCAGCGCAGGCAGCGGCAGCTCGCGCAGCAGCAGCCCGCCGTTGGCGTACGGGGTGGCGCCCAGGCGCAGGTTGTCCGCCGGGATGAACTCCAGCACCTGCTCGACCGGGCCGCCGGAGGCGTCGAAGAGCTCCTCGGGGCGGTACGAGCGCAGCCACGCCTCCAGCTGCGCCAGATGGTCGGGGTTGGTGCGGACTTCGGGCAGCGGCACCTGA
The DNA here is from genome assembly GCF_048572725.1 of Streptomyces boninensis. Taxonomy (NCBI): domain Bacteria; kingdom Bacillati; phylum Actinomycetota; class Actinomycetes; order Kitasatosporales; family Streptomycetaceae; genus Streptomyces; species Streptomyces boninensis. The sequence continues at coordinate 54,502 of NZ_CP183837.1, read as the reverse complement.
TGGGCCCGCCACGTGTTCTCGACCGGCACCCCGTCGACCTCGGCCGGCCCGGTCCAGCCCTTGGGCGTACGGAGCACGATCACCGGCCAGCGCGGCCGTTCGGTGGCGCCGCCCTGGCGGGCCGCACGCTGGAAGGCGTGGATGCGGTCGAGGGCGGCGTCCAGGGTGGCGGCCATCTCGCGGTGGACCGCCATCGGTTCGTCGCCGCTGACGTGGACCGGGTCGTATCCGTAGCCGCGCAGCAGCTCGTCCAGCTCCGCATCACCCAAACGGGCGAGCACCGCCGGATTGGCGATCTTGTAGCCGTTGAGGTGCAGGATCGGCAGCACCGCGCCGTCGTGCACCGGGTCGAGGAACTTGTTCGCGTGCCACGACGTCGCCAGCGGCCCCGTCTCCGCCTCCCCGTCGCCGATCACGCAGGCGACGACCAGATCCGGATTGTCCAGCGCGGCCCCGTACGCATGCGACAGCGAATAGCCCAGCTCGCCGCCCTCGTGGATCGACCCCGGCGTCTCCGGCGCGACATGGCTGGGCACCCCGCCGGGGAAGGAGAACTGCTTGAACAGCCGCCCCATCCCGGCCGTGTCCCGGCCGACATCCGGATAGATCTCGCTGTACGTGCCCTCCAGCCACGAGTTCGCCAGCACCGCCGGGCCGCCGTGGCCGGGACCCCAGATGGCGAGTGTGTCCTGGCCGCGGTCCGCGATCACGCGGTTGAGGTGCGTATAGATGAGATTGAGGCCCGGGGACGTGCCCCAGTGCCCCAGCAGCCGTGGCTTGACGTGTTCGGGCTTCAGCGGCTCCGTCAGCAGCGGATTGGCCATCAGATAGATCTGCCCGGCGGCCAGAAAATTGGCGGCGCGCCAGTGGGCGTCGAGGGACGAGAGCACGGATTCCGGGACATCGGCCATGCCCTCTTCTCTACCGCTCGCGGCGGGGGAGCGCACCTGGACATGCACGCGGGTGGCGCCGGTGCTGTAGTGGACAGCGTGATCACTCGGGGGGAGCTGCCGTTGAAAGGACGAGGCCGTGGCCCTCCACCAGACCGACGAGGCGAGCCCGCGGCTCTCCGACGACCTCTACGCGATGCCGGTCAGCGAGCGCGAGCTGGCGAAGTACCGGATGCCGGAGACGCTCTCCGATCCGCGGGCGGTCAAGGCGCTCATCCGCGACGAGCTGGACCTCGACGGCAACGCCGCGCAGAACCTCGCCACCTTCTGCACCACTTGGTCGGAGCCCGAGGTGCACGTCCTGATGGACGAGTGCCTCGACAAGAACATGATCGACAAGGACGAGTACCCGCAGACCGCGGAGATCGAGTCCCGCTGCGTGCACATCCTCGCCGACCTGTGGAACTCGCCCGCCGACGAGACCACCATGGGCTGCTCCACCACCGGCTCCTCCGAGGCCGCGATGCTCGGCGGCCTGGCCCTCAAGTGGCGCTGGCGGCAGGCCAGGGAGGCGGCGGGCAAGCCGGCCGACAAGCCCAACATCGTCACCGGGCCGGTGCAGATCTGCTGGAAGAAGTTCGCTCGCTACTTCGACGTCGAGCTGCGCGAGGTGCCGCTGGAGCCGGACGCCACCGGGCTGCGCCCGCACCAGCTGCGCGAGTACGTCGATGAGAACACCATCGGCGTCGTCGCCATCCTCGGCGTCACCTTCACCTGCGACTACGAGCCGGTGAAGGAGATCGCCGCCGAGCTGGACGCGATCCAGGCCGACACCGGGCTCGACATCCCCGTGCACGTGGACGCGGCCAGCGGCGGCTTCATCGCCCCCTTCCTCCAGCCCGACCTGGAGTGGGACTTCCGGCTGCCCCGGGTGTCGTCCATCAACGCCTCCGGCCACAAATACGGCATGGCCCCCCTCGGCGTCGGCTGGGCGATCTGGCGCACCCCCGACCTGCTGCCCGAGGACCTGATCTTCCGGGTCAACTACCTCGGCGGCGACATGGCCACCTTCGCCCTCAACTTCTCCCGCCCGGGCGGCGAGATCGTCGCCCAGTACTACAACCTGCTGCGCCTCGGCCGCGAGGGATACCGCCGCATCTATCGGGCGGCCTCCGACACCGCCCAGGCGCTCGGTGACGAGATCTCGAAGATGGGCCCGTTCACGCTGCTGTACGACGGCCGCGGCGCACTGCCGGCCGTCTCGTACAAGCTCACCGACCCGGCCACCGCGGGCTTCACCCTCTACGACCTCACCGACCAGCTGCGCCGCCGCGGCTGGCAGGTGCCCGCGTACCCGCTGCCCGCGCACCGCGACGACACCATCATCCAGCGAGTGCTGATCCGGCACGGCATCAGCCGCGACAAGATCGCGCTGCTGGCCGACGACATCCGTACGGCGGTGGAACGGCTCACCGCGGGCGTCGGCACGGGCACGCCCGAGCAGCCCGGCTTCCACCACTGAAGGGCGCGCCATGGACTTCCAGGCAGTGGTGGACCAGGTCCACAAAGAGGTCACCCCGCACATCGGGGCCGGCAAGGTCGCCGACTACATCCCGGAGCTGGCCACCGTCGATCCGAAGCAGTTCGGCTTCGCGGTGGCCACGGTGGACGGCGATGTCCACAGCGCGGGCGACGCACACACCCCCTTTGCCATCGAGTCCATCTCGAAGGTGTTCGCGCTCGCCCTGGTGCTCGGCAAGAAGGACTCCGGCATCTGGACCCGGGTGCACCGGGAGCCCTCCGGCACCCCCTTCAACTCCCTTATCCAGCTGGAGCTGGAGCAGGGCATCCCGCGCAACCCGTACATCAACCCGGGCGCGATCGTGGTCACCGACCAGCTGCTGTCGGACAGCGGCGATGCCCTGGAGGCGATCCGCTCGCTGCTGCGGGCCGAGACCGGGGACGCGGAGCTGAGCGTCGACAGCGTCACCGCCGCCTCCGAGGCCCGCACCGGCGACCGCAACCGGGCGCTGGCGTATCTGATGGCGTCCTTCGGGAACATGAAGAACCGCGTCGACGACTCCCTCGACCACTACTTCCGGCAGTGCTCCCTGGACATCACCTGCGAGCAACTGGCGAAGGCCGGACTGCTGGTGGCCCGGCACGGCGAGCGCGCCGACGGCAGCCGGCTGATGGAGCGGGAGGACGCGCGGCACATCATCGCGCTGATGACCACCTGCGGTACGTACGACGCCGCCGGCGAGTTCGCGTATCGCATCGGCCTGCCCTGCAAGTCGGGCGTCGGCGGCGGCATTCTCGCCGTCATGCCCGGCCAGTGCGCGATCGCCGCCTGGGGGCCCGGCCTCGATCCGCACGGCAACTCCGTGACCGGCGCGATGGCGCTGGAAACCTTCGTCCGCGCCACCGGCGACTCCGTCTTCTGACGGCCGCACCCAGCAAGGGATCCCATCGTGTCCAGCACCGCCACCCGGCCGCCCCGGCCCGACGCCACCCCCGGCACCGCACCCAAGTATCTGAAGGCGTCCACGCTCGGCCTGACCACCGCCGCCTCCATCATCACCAGCCTGCGCGGCCTGCCGATGATGGCCAAGGAAGAGATGACGATGTTCGCGTACATCCTCTTCTCGGTCGTGCTCTTCCTCATCCCCGCCGGGCTGGTCGCCGCCGAGCTCGGCAGCGCGTTCGGCAAGAAGGCGGGCGGTCTGTACGCGTGGATCACCGCGGCCTTCGGGAAGAAGATCGGCTTCGGCGCCATCTTCCTGTCCTGGATCCAGGTGCTGGTCTTCTACCCGACCGGGCTGAGCTTCGCCGCCGTGGGCGCCGCCTTCGCGATCGGCAAGCCGGAACTGGCCACCAACCACGTCTACGTCGGCATCTTCGCCATCATCGCCTTCTGGCTGTGCACCCTCGCCGCGCTGGTCAGCAACCAGTTCGCGGCCAAGGTCACCCAGGCGGGCTTCATGCTCGGGACCGTCGTCCCCGGCCTGGTCCTGATCGTCGGCGCCATCTGGTGGGCCACCTCGGGCCACGACCTCGGCTGGAACCACGCCGACAACGACGCGGTGTCCTTCCTGTCGGACGGGCATGAGCAACCGCGCTGGTTCCCGCACATCGTCGGCCTGTCCGGCATCGCCTTCCTCGCCGGCATCCTGCTGAACTTCGCGGGCATCGAGTCGCAGGCGGTGCACGCCTCCGAGCTGAAGAACCCGGGCCGCGAGTACCCCATTGTGATCGCCATCGCCGCGGTGATGTCCTTCGCCATCTTCACCCTCGGCGCGCTGGCCGTGGCCGGGATCCTCCCGTACAAGGACATCGACCTGACGACGGGCGTCTTCGACGCCTTCAACCGGCTGTTCGACGCGATGATGGGCTCCACCTGGCCGGTGTACGTGCTGGGTGTGCTGATCACCTACGGCGCGCTGGCCGGCATCCTCGCCTGGATCACCGGGCCGAGCCGCGGCCTGCTGGCCACCGCGCACGACGGGCTGCTGCCGCCGTTCATGCAGAAGGTGAACGCGCGCGGTGTGCAGTCCAACATCCTCATCATCCAGGCTTGCCTGGTCACGCTGCTGTGCTGCATCTACTTCGTGGTGAAGGACGTCTCCACCGCCTTCTTCCTGATCTCGGCGATGGCGGTCAGCCTGTACCTGATCATCTACATGGTCATGTACGCGGCCGCCATCCACCTCCGCCGCACCCAGCCCGACCTGCCGCGCCCCTTCGAAATCCCCGGCGGCCGCGCAGGCATGGGCGCCTTCGCCGGCATCGGCTTCGCCGCCTGCCTCTTCGCCTTCGTGCTGGCTTTCGTCCCGCCCTCACAGCTCCCGATCGGCAGCCCAGCGATGTACGTCCTGATGGTCGCCGGCGGCGCCATCATCTTCTCGGCGATCCCCTTCATCGTGGAACGCTTCAAGAAGCCCTCCTGGCTCCCACCCGAGGACGTAAAGAAGGCCTCCCTCGGCCCGAGCGGCGAACACCTGCCGCACCCCAACCCGGAACCTCGGTGACCGGGCCGGAAATCAAGTGCGCGGGTGGGGCAGAGGAGTTGTACTGCCTTCATGGTCGACTTCCGGCAGCAGCACAGCACCGACTGGATCCGGCACTTCGCGCGGCGGGGCCACGGCGGCGCCCGCTTCCTGGCCGCGGGTGTCGAGGGCGCTGTCTACCGGCTGGAGGACGGCCTCGTCGCCAAGGTGTGGAGCGGCCGGCCACCGGGTGAACTCGATGTCATGCGGCAGGTGTACGCGGACATCGCCCGCCACCGCTTGTCATTCGCCACGCCGGAGATCCTCGAGGCCGAGGAGCAGGCGGGCGTCATCATCACCTACGAGCGCGAGCTGCGCGGCCGCCCGCTGGGCCCGGACTCCGGGGTGAAGCCGCCGACGCGCGCCGTGCCCTCAGGCCAGGCAGCCGCACTGCTGACCGTCCTCCGAGAGCTGGCGACCGTCCCCGGCACCGAGGCCATGCGGCGCCTGACGATCCAAGGCGACGACCGGCCGCTGTGGCAGGGCCACAGCCGATTCCCCGACGCGCTGGCCGCTCTCGTCGTACGGGCCACGCGGCGCCACGGCGGGCTGCTCGCCGCCCATGTGCCCGGGCTCGTAGGCGTCATCGAGGGGGTCATCGCGCGTCTGCGGGCGCTGCCCGACGTCCCCGCGACGGCCATCCACGGGGATCTGGTGCCGCCCAACATCCACGTCGACGACGACGGCCGTCCCGTCGCCGTCCTCGACTTCGGCTTCTTCACCACGGCCGGCGACCCCGCCTTCGAGGCCGCCGTCACCGCTGCCGTATGGGATATGTACGGTCCTTACGCCGAGGAACACACGGCGACGCTCACCCACCGATTCGCCGCGGAGCTCGACCACGCGCCGGAAACCCTGGCGGTCTATCAGGCGGCTTACGCGCTGACGACCTACGATCTCTTCGCTTCGGACGGCAGCGACGGCCATTTCCGCTGGTGTGCCGCGCTCCTCAACCGTGGTGCGACCTGACCCGCGGATCCGGTAAGCCCCTCAGGCGGGCGGCGGCACCGCCGGCGCGCTCAGGTCCTCCGCCCGTACGAGCCGCAGGAACGCCTTCACGCCGCTGATGATCTCCTCATTGGAGGTGAGGCGGTTGACCGTGGCCTCGAACTCGCGGCCCAGGGCGGCGATCTTGCGGTCGGCGGTGTCGGCGCGGTGGTACAAGGAGCTGGACAGCGCGTTGACGGTCTTGTGCAGCGCTTCGAGCGCGCGGTAGTGCTCCTCCGTCTTCTCATCCAGCACCTGTGCGCCCCGTACGACCCGGTCCACCTCTGCCTTGAGCTCGGCGACGTCGTCGCGCGGGTACTTCACGTCGCGCAGCAGCCTCCGCAGCCGCCCGCGCACCTCCGAGAACCAGGCGCCCGCGGGGCGGAAGGCGGTGCTGAGCAGGAAGAACCCGGCGAACCAATAGCCGAGCCGCAGCCCCGTCGAGGCCGCCACCGCCAGCACGACGCCGGCGGTGACGATATGGCCCGCCACCGCCGTACGCAGCATGATCCGCGCGATCCGCCCGGCCTCCGTGCCGCGTGCTTGCGGCACGACGAGGCCCTTCTCCTTGCTGACCGCCATCTCGGTCAGCACCGCATGCGCCCGGAAGTACAGATTCCACGGCACGGTCAGCAGCACCAGCAGCCAGAGCAGCGCGAGTACGGCCGCGGCCACCCCCAGCACGGCTTCCAGCGGCGCACCCACGGCGTACGCGAGCACCAGCGCCGCGACGGTGACGGCGACCGCGATCGCGCCACCCACGAATTTGCCCATGTCGACCCCCAGTCCTAGACCTCGCTAGACCTTCAGGTCCTTCATGCTCCGGCGGAATGGGAGGCTCGGCATGAGTACGCGTACTCAGGCTAGTTGCGGCCGTAGTAGAGCTTGCGGGTGCTCGTGCTGACCAGATACAGCACATCGTCGCCGCTCGCATTGCGGCGGACCGCGAGCCGGTCGACGGGGAGGCCGGGAGCGACCGTCCTGCTGGTCCACGCACCGCCCGACTCCGTCGCCGCGAAGGCGCGGTCGCTGCCCGCCTTGGTGGCGTAGTAGATCCGCTTGCCGTCCGTCTCGTCCCAGGTGATACCCAGCGCGGCGGTGGTCTCGGAAGCCGCGTAGGCGGTCTGCCGGGACCAGCCGGTGGCGCCGGGGTAGCCGTAGCGCACCTGGAAGGTGCCGCCCGCGGTGGGGCGGTAGCGGAAGGCGGTCTTCGGCGTGGTGCCGTCCAGGGTGAGCTTCGCGCTCTGCACCGCCGGTCCCGCGTCGCCGTCGGTGTCGTACGACTCGCCGGTGGCCAGTGGCTGGATGATGTCCGAGGTGGCGGGGGTGGCCGGCGCGGAGACGGCGGCGCCGCGGCTGTCGGTGAAGGTGCCGTCCGCCGGGCGGTACTTGAGGTAGCTGAGCTCGTGCCGGTACGCCGAGGACGGGAAGCGGCCCCATTCGTAGAGCAGGTGGACATTGCCGCTCGGGTCGACGCGGATGTCGTCCGGGTAGACGGCGTGGCCCTCGGCGCCGGCGAAGTCGGCCGCCTTGGACCACTTCGACGTGGCGTTGTCCCAGTGGTAGAGCCCGCCGGAGCGGCGGCTGCCGGAGGTGTCGACGCGGGCGATGAGCCAGAGGTCGCCGTCCGGGGCCGTGGTAACCGCCGGGTAGGTGATGCCCTTGCCCTGGTCGGGGAGGTCGGGGGAGTGGTTGACCGGGTTGCCGCCGGTGGTGTCGGAGCGGAAGTAGCGCCACGGGTTGTTGTGCATCGACGCGAAGACGTGCAGGCGGCCGCTGCCGTCGCGGGCGACCGAGGGCTGGTTGTGGCCGATGTCGTCGGTGTACTCGGCCTGCGTCGAGCCGTTGAGCACCGGCAGCTTCTTCCAGGCGCCCGCGGGGTCGCGGCGGGCGATGGCGACCTTGTGCGTGCTTTCCGATGAGCCTGGCTCGTTGTACGCGAAGTAGGTGTATTCGCCCGCGCCCTTGTACGTGTCCACCGGGGTCCACCAGGCCGCCTGGTTGGACGAGTCGATGGCGTACGGCACCGCGGATGGGGCGGCCGGGGTGGCGGCGGCGGGGGCAGTGAGGAGGACTGCCGCTACAAGAGTGAATGCTATTCCCATAATGTGGGAGCGTTGCGCGCATGTTGCATAGTCGTCAAGGGTGCGTGCCGCAGTCGTGCAGTTGGACTTACGGGTGCGGGGGATTGGACCTTTGGCGGCAGGCGTTGCCCCGGTGATCCCCGCTCGGCTAGTCATGGACACGCCCCCGTCCCACCGGAAGCAGGGAGCCGCATGTCCAGCCACCCCCGCCGCCGCAGGCTCCTCGGCAGCGCCGCCATCGCCTTCGCGCTCGCCCTCGGCCTGGCGCCCGCGCCCGCCGCCCATGCCGCGCCGGAACCCGCTCCCGCGTCCGGCACCGTGGACATCCGCTCCGCCGAGCTGTCGGTCACCGTCGCCGACGACTTTCCGCGCGTGCTCACCTACACCGACCGCTCAAGCGGCGCGACCATGGGCGGCAGCAGCGCCCCGGTCACGGCGGTCACCCTCAACGGCAAGGACCACGCCGTTACCGCCGACCTCAGGGCCGCCGACGCGCGGACCGCCCGCTACACCCTCACCTTCGCCGACCTCCCCGCCGTCGAGATCGACGCCAGCCTCTCCGTCACCGGCCGCGTCACCACCTTCAAGGTCGACGCGGTCCGCGACACCGACGCCTTCCGCGTCGGGACCATCGACATCCCCGGCCACGACCTGATCTCCGTCGGCAGCGACGACGAGGGCGCGGCCACCGCGTTCACCAAGCTCGACCCTGACTCCACCAGGACGGCGGACCAGTTCGCGAAGGTCACCGCGGACACCGCGGCCCAGGACAAGCCGGCCGGCGCCACGTACGCCATCGTCAATACGGGCAAGCTGGCCGCCGCGATCGAGTCCAACTCCTCGTACGACAAGCCCGCGGGTGCCACCGGCGGCGACGACGCCCGTTTCTGGCACCAGGCCCGCAAGAGCGGGGACGGCGTCCGCGTCGGCGTGTGGAGCGGGCAGTGGACCTACCGCGGTGACGGCGCGCCCGAGCCGGAGAAGGAGCTGCCCTGGGCGAAGGTCGTCGTCACCCCGGACGCCAACGCCGACAAGACGGTCGACTGGCAGGACGGCGCCGTCGCCTTCCGCGCCATCGGCACCAAGACCAAGGGCGGCGCCAAGACCCCGGACCGCGTGATCACCCACATCCCGTACAACTTCGCCAGCCAGGCCACCCACCCGTTCCTGCGCACCCTCGACGACGTCAAGCGGATCTCGCTCGCCACCGACGGGCTCGGGCAGATGGGCCTGCTCAAGGGCTTCGCCTCCGAGGGCCACGACTCCGCCCACCCCGACTACGGCGGGAACGTCAACAAGCGGGCCGGCGGTCTTACGGACCTCAACAAGCTGCTGAAAGGCGGCAAGAAATGGGGGGCCACCTTCGGCGTGCATGTGAACGCCACCGAGGCCTATCCGGTCGCGAACGCCTTCAACGAAGACCTCGCCGACAAGGCCAAGCCCGGCTGGAACTGGCTCGACCAGTCTTACTACATCAACCAGCGCCACGACGTGAACAGCGGCGTCCTCGCCAAGCGCTTCCAGCAGCTGCGCGCCGAGACCGATCCGAACCTCTCCCTCGTCTACCTCGACGTCTACTACACCCACGGCTGGATCGCCGACCGCACCCTGACCGAACTGCAGAAGCAGGGCTGGGACATGTCGTCCGAGTGGGCCGACAAGTTCGAGCGCGGCTCGCTGTGGTCGCACTGGGCGAACGACCTCGACTACGGCCCGAAGACCAACAAGGGCCTCAACTCGCGGATCATCCGCTTCATCCGCAACGGCGAGAAGGACGTCTGGAACGACGACCCGATCCTCGGCCAGACCGCCCTCGCCGACTTCGAGGGCTGGACCGGCGGCAACGACTACAAGGCCTTCACCGAGAACGTCTGGAAGCGCAACCTCCCGGCGAAATACCTCCAGCACTTCGCCATCACCGACTGGGAGAAGGACAAGATCACCTTCACCGGCGGCGTCCGCGGCAGCTCCGCGAACGGGAAGCGGGAGGTGTACGCGGGCGACGCCAAGGTGATCGACGGCGATGCGTACCTGCTGCCGTGGAAGTCGCAGGGCAGCAAGCGGCAGGACAAGCTCTACCACTGGTCGGAAAAGGGCGGCAGCAGCACCTGGCAGCTGACGGACGCCTTCGCGGACACCGGCAAGTTCACCGTATACAAGCTCACCGACAACGGGCGGGTGGCCGCCGCGACCGTACGGCCGAAGGACGGCAAGGTGACGCTGAAGGCCGCCGCGGGGCAGGCCTACGCGCTCTACCCCGACAAGGCGCCTGCGCAGGCGGACCCCGAGTGGGGCGAGGGGACGCCGGTCAAGGACCCCGGCTTCAACGACGCCTCGCTCGACGCCTGGGACACCACGGGCGCGGTCAGCAGCGACGCGAACGCGCAGGGACTGCGCGGCATCACCCTCGGCGGCACCAAGCAGGCCGCCGTAGAGCAGCGGATCAGCGGCCTCACCCCGGGCGCGCGCTACAGCGCCTCCGCGTACGTCCAGGTGGAGCCCGGCAAGACGCGCCGTACGACGATCGCGGCGGGTGGCGAGTCCGTGGCCGTGGAGCGCTCGACCGCGAAGAACTATGTGGCGGGCGACGAACGCCACGACAGCTACTACCAGCGCGCCAAGGTGCACTTCACCGCCCCGCCCGGCGGCCGCACCACGCTCCGTATCGCGGCGGCGGGCGGCAGCGCGGCGAAGGTCGGCGTCGATGACGTACGGGTGGTGAGGAACGACCCCGCCGCGAAGGGCGGCGCGCTCGTGCACGAGGACTTCGAGGCCGTCGACCAGGGCTGGGGGCCGTTCGTGAAGGGCGACGCGGGCGACGCCAACGACCCGCGCACGCACATCGCGCAGAAGCACGCCCCGTACACGCAGGCCGGCTGGAACGACAAGCTCATCGATGACGTGATCGGCGGCGGCGAGTCGCTGAAGGCGCACGAGGAGAACACCGGGCAGGTGTACCGGACGGCGCCGTGGACGGTGCCGTTCGAGAAGGGGCGGGCGTACAAGGTCGAGTTCGACTACCAGAACAGCCACTCCGGCGCGTACGAATGGACCACCGGATACGACACCGTGGCGGGCGGCGAGCCGTCCGGGGTGACCACCCGCAAGACGCCGCTGACGCAGCAGCGCGGCACCAACGGGCACTTCAGCGAGCGGGTCGTCGGCGGCTGCGGCGACGTCTGGACCGGGCTGCGGAAGCTCGGCGGCGCGCCGGAGGGGGCGGACTTCGTCCTGGACGACTTCACGGTCACCGACCTCGGGCCCACCGACGAGCGGATGGCCTGCGCCACCCTCGGCGTGAAGTCCGGGAACGGGGCGCTGGAGCCGGGCAAGGCGAACAAGGTCAGCGCCACCTTCGCCAACCACGAGGCGACGGTGGCGAAGGACGTCGCCACCACCCTCGATGTGCCGGCGGGCTGGAAGGCGGAGCCCACCGGGGACACATCCTTCGCGACCGTCGACCCCGGTGCCAAGGCGACGGCCACCTGGAACGTCACCCCGCCCGCGGACGCCGAGTACAAGGCGTACACGCTCACCGCCAAGGCCGGCTACCAGGTGGACGGCGAAGCCCGCGCGGTCGCCGACTCGCTCTCCATCCGCACCCTCGCCCCGCCACCCACCACCGACACCTGGGTCAGCGACACCGACTGGGTGACCGCGGAGAACGGCTGGGGACCGCCGGAGAAGGACACCTCCAACGGCGAGGACGGCAGCGGCGACGGCACCCCGATCAGCATCGGCGGCACCGCGTACGAGAAGGGCCTCGGCACGCACGCGCCCGCCGACATCACGTACTACCTCGGCGGCAACTGCGAGAAGCTCACCGCCCAGGTCGGCGTGGACGACGCGCAGAAGACGGCCGGGTCGGTGCAGTTCAGCGTGCTCGCCGACGGCAAGAAGGTGGCCGAGAGCCCGGTGCTGAAGGCCGCCGACGCCGCCTACCAGCTGGACGCCGACATCACCGGCGCCACGTACGTCCGGCTGGTCGTCGGCGACGGCGGTGACGGGAACGGCAACGACCACGCCAGCTGGGGCGCGGCGAAGTGGATGTGCGGCTGAAGGGGCGATGTCACAAGCCGGGCGGCGTCATCCGTCGTAGGGGTGGAAACAACAGCACCGCGGCAAACGGACGCCGCCCGCACCCCTGGGAGCCATCATGAAGGTCCTCGTCACCGGCGCCTCCGGAGCCATCGGCAGCCAGCTCGTGCCCCTTCTGGTCGCCGCCGGGCACACCGTAGTCGCCACCACGACATCCGAGGCCAAGACCGCCCGCCTGCGCGAGGCCGGCGCCGAGCCGGTGGTGCTCGACGTGCTGGACTCCGAGGCGGTACGGGCCGCGGTGGAGCGGACCAGACCCGAAGTGATCGTCCACCAGGCGACCGCGCTGGCCGGGAATCTGAAGCTGCGCCACGTCGACAAGGACTTCGCCGTCACCAACCGGCTGCGCATAGAGGGCACCGACAACCTCCTCGCCGCGGCGGCGGAGTTCGGGGTGCGCCGCTTTGTCGCGCAGAGCGCGATGCAGGTGCTGTACGCCCGTACCGGCGGCCCCGTGAAGACCGAAACCGATCCGACGGACACCCACCCGACGCCGGGCAGCGAGAAGACCGTCGCCGCCATCCGGCACCTGGAAACGGCCGTCACCTCGGCGGCCGGAATCGAGGGCGTCGTGCTGCGCTACGGCGGCTTCTACGGGCCCGGCACCTCGCTGGAGGCCGGCGGTGAGCAGCTGGAGATGGTCCGTAAACGGCAGTTCCCGATCGTCGGCGGGGGCGGCGGCGTCTGGTCCTTCACGCACGTCGCGGACGGCGCTCGCGCCACCGTCGCCGCCGTGGAGGGCGGCGAGCCCGGCATCTACAACGTCGTCGACGACGACCCCGCCCCGCTGTCCGAATGGCTGCCGGTGCTCGCCGAGGCCGCGGGCGCCAAGCGGCCGATGAGCGTGCCGCGGTGGGTGGGAAAGCTGCTGGCGGGCGGGTTCATCGCCATGGTGTCGACCGAGATCCGGGGCGCGTCCAACGCCAAGGCGAGGAAGGAGTTCGGCTGGGTGCCGCACTACGCGTCCTGGCGGGACGGCTTCAAGGCGGAGCTGGGACGGTGAAAACCCGACGCTGAGCGCGCACCGGTCGTGACAGACTCCGGCCCATGGCTACGGAGACGATCACCGCGGAGGCGGCGGGGACCTGGCAGCTCGGGGACCGCACCGTCAACCGCCTCGGATACGGCACGATGCGCCTGCCCGAGACCGGCGGCGCGCTCGGCACCGGCACCGGACCGGCCGACCGCGACCGCGCGATACGCGTGCTGCGCCGCGCCGTCGAGCTCGGCGTGAACCACCTCGACACGGCCTCCTTCTACTTCTCCTCTCTGCGCTCGGCCAACGAGCTGCTCAACAGCGCGCTGTCGCCGTATCCGGAGGACCTGGTCATCGCCACGAAGGTGGGGCCGGGACGGGACCCGTCGGGAGACTGGTGGACGGCCCGCCCTGAGCAGCTGCGCGGGCAGGTCGAGGAGAATCTGCGGCAGCTCGGCCGCGACCACCTCGACCTGGTCAACCTGCGGCTGATGCCCAGCGTGGCCAAGGGGCCGGTCGCGGAGCACTTCGGCGCGCTGGCGGAGCTGCGCGAGGCCGGGCTCATCCGGCACCTCGGCCTCTCCAACTGCAAGCCCGGGCACCTTGCCGAGGCGCAGGAGATCGCGCCCGTGGTGTGCGTGCAGAATTCCTTCGGCATCGGCTCCCCGGAGGAGGAGCGGGACTTCCTGCGCGCGTGCGGCGAGCAGGACATCGCGTACGTACCGTTCTTCGCCATCGCCCGCGACGGCGGCAGCCGCGGGGCGAGCGGCGCCTACGACGAGCGGGTCGAGGCCGTCGCCCGTAACCATGGCGCAAGTCCCGCCCAGATCCGCCTCGCCTGGACGCTCCACCAGGGGCCGCACGTGCTCGCCATCCCGGGCACCGGCAACCCCGACCACCTCGCCGAGAACGTGGCCGCCGGCGCCCTGCGGCTCACCGACGACGAAGTGGCGCTGCTCGCCGATGAGTGACCTGCCGCCGATCGAGATCGCCTGCGACGAGTCGGGCTCGGACGGCGAGAACCTCGTCGCGGGCAATACGGACGTCTTCACGCACGCGGGCGTACGACTGGCGGAGGCCGACGCCGCGGCCGCGCTCGCCGAGGTGCGGGCCCGGGTGCGCTCGCCCGCGACCCAGTACAAGGCGAATCATCTGCTGCGGGAGAAGCACCGGGCCGTGCTGGTCTGGGTGCTGAGCCCGGAGGGACCGCTGGCCGGACGCGGGCGGGTGCACCTGATGGAGAAGGCGTACTTCCTCGTCGGGCGGCTGGCGGAGGCGCTCGGCGGGGATGTGCGGGTCCTGTACGGAGCGGCGCGGGCGGCGTACGAGGCGGACGGCTGGCCGCGCTTTCTGCACGCGGCCAATGACCTGCTGCGGACCCGTAACCGGGACGAGGCCGCGCCGGAGCCGGTCGCCGCGTTCTACGCGACGCTGGACTCGCTCGGCCCCCTCGACGCGCTGGGCGGCTCGCGGCCCCTGGCGGAGGCGTACCGCGAGCGGCTGCGACTCACCCCGCCGGACCCGCCCGCCCTCGACCCGCTCTTCCCCGCCCTGGCCCGTACCGTCGCCGCCTGGGGCGAGGGAGGGCGCAAGGTCGACGTCGTGCACCACACGCAGAACGCGCTCACCGAGGAGCGCATCGCCCGGCTCAGGAAGGACCCGGGGGTGCCCCTGGGCGGGCTGCAGTTCGCGGACCCCGAGGCCGATCCGCGGATCCAGTTCGCCGACTTCCTCGCCGGGGTGGCGCGGAAGATCTCCTCCGACGAGCTCGGTGGGCGCGGCGACCCGGAGCTCACCGAGCTGCTGCGGCCCTACCTGGACCCGGCGTCCGTGTGGGGCGACGAGCGCAGCTGGGGGGCGCTGACGGGCGCCGCTACTTGTTCCGGAACCGGCCGAACGCCTTGATCGGGGCGAGCGCCGACGGCTTCGGCCCGCCGTCGTCGTCCGCCCCCGCCGGCAGCGCGGCCTGCGCCGACTCGGCGGCGGCCCGGTACTTGTCGCGGGACTGCGTCATCGCGTCCAGCTCCGCCGCGTACTTCTCGACCATGGCCTTGGCGTGCGCCAGCTCCTCCTCGGGGGTGAGGAGGTGCCAGCCAGTGCGGAGCCGGGCCAGCGCGGGCTCGGCGTCGGCGGCGAGCGGCTGGGGGAGGGCGGCGTAGTCCTGGATCCGGTTGATCAGCTCGACCGGCTCCGAGCCGTCCAGGAAGACGTTGCGTACGGTGAAGCGATCCGCCTCGTAGCCGCGCGGCTGCGGTGCCGGCGGCAGCACGACCGCGCCGCCGCGCGGGATGCGGACCTTGAGCTCCTTCTTCGCGGCGAAGTCCGCCGTGTTCGCCTGCTCGGGGCTGGCCCGGTGCTCGACCACCCGGTGCCGCAGGCTCGGCGGCAGGAAACGCGTGACCGGCTGCTGCCCCGCCGCCTCCGGCGTCATCGCCTCGTGCACCAGGACGTGGATGTGCCAGCCGTCCTTGGCGGTCTCCCGCAGCCGCTCGCGGACCTGGTCGTCGTCCTCGGGGAGGTGGTTCGCCGCCCGGATCCGCAGGCCGGGCGCCGTGTCGTGGTCCCAGGGCACCAGGTCGCTGTCGGGCCAGAACATCGTGGCGGGGGAGGGCCAGTGCGGCTGCCAGGTCCGCTCCGCCTCGGCCGCAAGCACCCAGCCGACGCCCTGGCTGTCCTTGCGGCGGTGGCCCTGGGCGTACGTGGTCAGCTGCGCACGCACCGTGACGTCCTCGTCCACCCGCCAGCGGGCCTCGAAGACGAGGCGGGCCGAGGGGCCGGGGTCCGCGGACTCGTCCCGGGGGTAGAGCGCGCTGGAGCGCGCCGCCTCGGCCGGGTCGAGCTCGGTGAAGTCGTCGAGCACCCCGGCCGCCTTGAGGGCGATCAGGTTGCGCCGCACGTCGAGCTCGGGCTCGGGCCCGGTGTGGCGCCCGCGCCCCAGCCAGACGGTGTCCGGGATGGGGTTCGATGAGGTGCTGTTCTTGGCCATGACTTCGTTCTGTGAGCGTTCGGGGGACCCGACCAGTATGGTCCGTCGACCTGCGGACACAAGCGCAGGGCGCGGCATCGGCGCGCTTGATTGCGTTACGGACACCTTCCTCCCACCGATTTCCCACCTTCCGTCACTACGGTCGGCGCCCATGCGACTCTTCAGCCTCGCCGCCGCCCGCGCCGCCCTCGGCGCGATGCTGGCCATCGGACTGCTGGCCTCCTGCTCGACGGTCCGGGGGAGCACCGGCGCCGATACGGGCGCGGCCGAATCCGCCGCGGACACAAAGAAGCCGAACATCATCTACGTGCTCACCGACGACCTCTCATCCAACCTGGTGCGCTATATGCCGCACGTAAAGGAGATGCAGAAGCAGGGCACGACCTTCACCAACTACTACGTAACCGACTCGCTCTGCTGCCCTTCCCGCACGTCGACCCTCACGGGCCAGTACCCGCACAACACCGGCGTCTTCACCAACAGCGGCGACGACGGCGGCTACGGCGCCTTCCTGAAGAACGGCAACGAACAGCGCTGCTTCGGCCCCGAGCTGCAGCAGGCCGGCTATCGCACCGGCTTCATGGGCAAGTACCTCAACGGCTATCAGCCGGCCGACAAGAACGGCACCGACAAGCCGTACGTCCCGAAGGGCTGGGACGAGTGGGATGTGGCCGGCGCCGGCTACCGCAACTTCAACTACGACCTCAATGAGAACGGCAAGGTGGTCCACTACGGCAAGGAGCCGAAGGACTATCTCACCGATGTGCTGTCCGGAAAGGCGAAGGAATTCATCGACGCCTCGGCGGACGAGGACAAGCCCTTCATGCTGGAACTCTCCACCTTCACCCCGCACGGCCCGTCCGTCCCGGCGCCGCGCGACAAGGACAAGTTTCGCGGGCTGAAGCTGCCGCGGACGGGCGCGTACGACAAGGCCACCGCCGACGCTCCCGAATGGCTGCGCAAGATGACGCCGCTGACGGACGACGAGAAGCAGCGGATGGACAAGGCGTACGCGAAGCGGGCCCGGTCGCTGCTGGCCGTGGACGCGATGATCGGCAGCCTGCAGGACCAGCTGAAGAAGAAGGGGCTGGCGGACGACACGTACATCGTCTTCGGCTCGGACAACGGGTTCCACATGGGGGAGCACCGCCTCCGCCAGGGCAAGCAGACCGCGTACGACCACGACATCCGGGTGCCGCTCATCGTCACCGGTCCCGGGGTGCCGGCGGGCAAGGAGGTCTCGGAGATCGCGGAGAACGTCGACCTCAGCCCCACCTTCCAGGAACTCGCGGGGGAGAAGCCCGCGTCGACGGTGGACGGCAGCAGCCTCGTCGGCCTCATGCACGGCGAAAAGCCGGACGACTGGCGCCAGGCCGCGCTGATCGAGCACCACAAGGCCGCGCCCAAGGAACGCAAGGGCGACCCGGACAAGCCGGCGAAGCTCTCCGGCGATCCGCCGACCTATGCGGCCATGCGTACGGCGGATTCCCTCTACGTCGAATACGCCACCGGCGAGCGGGAGTATTACGACACGGAATCCGATCCGCTGCAGCTGAAGAATGCGTGGGATTCGGTGCCGGAGTCGGAGCGCGTACTGCTGCACAAGAAGCTGGCGGCCATGCAGAAGTGCAAGGGCACGGAGGACTGCCGGAAGGCGTCGGGCTAACCGAGGAAGTCGCGCACCAGCGGGCTCGCGACCTCCCTGAACTCCTCGAAGTACGCGTGCCGGGCGCCCTGGACGATCTCCATCCGGGCGCCCGGAATGCGGTCCGCGAGCAGAGGCGCGTTGGCCGCCGGGTTGAAGCGGTCGTCCGCGCCGTGCACGACCAGCGTCGGCGCGGTGATCTGCGGCAGCAGGCCCCAGGCGTCGTGCCGGTTGCTCGCGGCCAGGTGGCGGCGGCGGGCGTACGCGGGCATGTGCGGGTCGCCGAGCGTCTGGTACGGGCCGGGGTGCGCGGCCGTGAAGGCAGGCGTGTACATCAGGTCGGCCAGGGCGCGCTGGACGGCCGCCGGGTCGGGCTGGGCGAGGGCGCGGCGGATGTCGGGGCCGCGTTCGGCGGCGTGCGGGCCGCCGGGGGAGGTGCAGCCGAGAACCAGGGCGCGGACCCGGTCCTGGTGGCGGGCGGCGAGGTGCTGGGCGACGCGGCCGCCCATTGAAGTGCCGTAGACGTCGGCGCGGTCGATGCCGAGGTGGTCGAGGACGGCGACGGCGTCGTCGGCGAACTGCTCGGTGCTGTACGGCTCGTCGGGCTTGTCGCTGGCGCCGGTGCCGCGCCAGTCGAGGGTGAGGGTGCGGCGGGTGGCGTGGAAGTCGTCGCGGACGCCGTCCCACCAGTGGTGGTTGTTGGACTGCCCGGCGAGCAGCAGGAGCGGCGGTCGCGTCTCGTCGCCCTCCTGCTGCCACTCGATGCGGATCCCGTCCCGCGCCTTCGCGTACGCCACGGCTTCTCGCTCCCTCTTCCGTCGGAGGCTCCATGGTGCCTGAATTTTTACGAACAAGACTGTTCACAAAGTCGTGATTCGCAGTAGCCTCTGCAAGCAGCCGGTCGAGAAATCGATTTCAGCTGCACCGCACCCCCTTCGTTACCCCATACAGCAAGGGAGAGCAGGCATGCGCAACAGACCCCGGCACGCCCTGGTGGCGGGCTTCGGCGCCGCCGTCGTGATCGCCGGATCGGTACTTCTCCCGACCGCCGCGGCCGAACGCCGCCCCGCCGCGGCCCAGATCGAGGCGCCGGTGCCCGAGCTCGACTGGGCCGCCTGCGGTGCGCAGCAGTGCGCCGAGGCCGAGGTGCCGCTGGACTACGACGAGCCGGACGGCGCGACCACCACCATCGCGATGACGAAGTTCCCGGCGACCGACGCCGCGGGCAAGGTGGGCACCCTCTTTCTCAACCTGGGCGGGCCCGGCGCCAAGGCCGTCGGGGATCCGACGTTCGCGCTGAGCGTCCGGTCGCTGGGGCCCGAGGTGCGCGCCAAGTTCGACATCGTCGGCATCGACCCGCGCGGGGTCGGCGGGTCGACGCCCGTCACCTGCGCTCCCGCGCCTGGGCAGGAGCCGGTCGCGAGGCCGGCGACGATGATCCCCGAGACGCCGGCGGAGGTGAAGGCGCAGCTCGCATTCGACGACTATCTGCGCGCGAGCTGCGACAAGACCGCGGGCCCGATCCTCGACCACATGTCGATCGCCGATGTGGCCCGGGACATGGACCTGGTCCGGCAGGCCGTAGGTGACGAGAAGCTGACCTACTACGGCCTCTCGTACGGCAGCCTCCTCGGCCAGACCTACGCCGGTCTCTTCCCCGACCGGGTACGCGCTCTGGCCCTCGACGGCGTCGTCGACCCGGTCGCGTCCACCACCGGACGCGAAGGCGACGACCGGCCTGTGGGCGTGCGCATGGGCCGTCCCGAGGCGATGGAGCGGGCGCTGGCCACCGTGCTCGCGCACTGCGACAAGGCCGGGATCCTGCGCTGCCCGCTCGCCGGGAAGGCGATGCAGCGGTGGCAGCGGGTGCACGACTCACTCGCCGAGAAGCCGCTGGCGCTCGGGCCGCTGACGATCGACGGCCGGTCCTTCCGCGGCCTGTACACCGTGAACGCCTTCCAGGTCGATCACATGGGCGGGTATCCGATCCCGACCATCGAGCTGCTCGCGGCGGCCACGAAGCTCATCGAGGTGCTGCGGTTCGGGATCAGCGACCCGGCGGCCGGACCCGGGCAGCTCAAGGTCCCCGGGCAGTCGGCCATCGACCTGAGCGCACCCCGTTCCGTACTCGAGGAGCGGCTCGCCGGGCTGCTGACGGAGATCCGCAAGGCCGCGTCCGACCGGGCGCCGCAGCCCGCGCCCGCACCGGCCGACGAGGACGTCGCCGCCGGGCAGGCGGGCATGTTCGGCGCGCTGTGCACCGACAGCGTCAACCCCGGCGACCCGGCCGCCTGGGCCCAGGCAGCCGAGGACACCAAGGCGAAGGCGCCCAGGTTCGGACCGCTGATGGTCTGGGTCTTCTCGCCCTGCGCGGGCTGGCCGGGATCCAGCGCCGACGCCTACCGCGGCCCCTTCGGCACCAGCCTCGACACCCCGCCGCTGATCATCGGCAACTCGCTCGACGCCGCCACCCCCATCGGCGGCGCCCACGCGGCCAAGGACCTCCTCCCCGGATCCCGGCTCGTCACCCTCGACGCCTGGGGGCACACCGCGATCGGGAAGAGCGGCTGCGTGACCAAGCACGTCGAGTCCTATCTGCTGCGGCAGCAGCTGCCCGGCGGCGACCAGAGGTGCGCAACGGACTACACGCTCTTCGGCCTCCGGAACTGAACCGGCGGAAAAGGCTTTGCGCAACGCCGCGCGTACGACGGAGAGTTGCCCCATGGGGACCGTCGTGCGCGCGGCCCTGCCGGAGGATGCACCGGCCGTCCACGCGCTTGTGAATGAGATCGACACGATAGAGATCGGCCACCCGGAGACGGACCTGCACACCGTCGAGGCCGACCTCAAGCATCCGGAAGCGGATCTGGAGCACAACTCCTGGCTGGCCTTCGACGGCGACCGGCTCGTCGCGTACGCGCTGCTGTGGGACGACTCGGGCGGTGAACGCATCGACGTCGATCACTATGTGCTGCCCGGGCACCAGGCGGCGGGGCTGCGCTTGGTGGAGCTGATGGAGGCCAGGGCCGCCGCCAAGGCCGCCGGCAACGGCGCCACGCGGGCCGTCGTGCACCTCGGCCTCACGCTGCGGCCGACCATCGACACGGACGTGCTGCGCGGCCGCGGCTGGGAGCCCGTACGCCGCTTTCACGTCCTGACCAGGCCCGTGGCGAAGGCCGCGGATCAGCCGCCGCCGCTGCCACCCGGCATCGAGCTGCGCGCCTGCGTGACGGAGGCGGACCAGCGGCGGGCGCACGAGCTGCTGCAGCTCGCCATGGCGGAGCACTTCGACTTCCAGCCCATTTCGTACGAGAAGTGGCTCGCGGATCCCGACAACCGGCACTTCGACGGCCCGCTCACCTGGATCGCGGCGGCGGACGGCGAAGGCGATGTGGCCGCGCTGCGGGCCCGCGACGACCGCGAGGCGATGGGTTGGGTCAGCACCCTCGGCGTGCTCGCCGCCGCCCGGGGCCGCGGGCTCGGCGGACTGCTGCTGCGGCAGGCCTTCGCCGCCTTCGCGGAGCGTGGCCGGGACGTGGTCGGGCTCGGCGTCGACACCGCTAACCCGACCGGCGCGCTGCGCCTGTACGAGCGGCACGGGATGAGCGTGCACTATGCGGTGGATACGTGGGAAGTGGTGGTTGACGTGGGAAGCGGTGGTTGACGCGCGCCCCGGCGCCATGATTGATTCCGTATAACGGATCAGTGATTCCGCAGTATGGAAACGAGGTAGTGGCGCATGGCGACGATCGGCTTCATCGGCCTGGGGATCATGGGTAGCCCGATGGCGGTGAACCTCGCCCGCGCCGGGCACACGGTGACCGGCTGGAACCGCAGCCCCGAGCGGACCGAAGCCCTCGTGGCCGCGGGCGGCCGCGCCGCGGGGAGCATCGCCGAGGCGGTCACGGACGCGGATGTCGTGATCACCATGCTGCCCGCCGCCCCGCAGGTCGAGGCGTGCGCGTACGGCGACGACGGGATCCTCGCGCACGCGAAGGCGGGCGCGCTCTTCATCGACATGTCGTCGATCACCCCGCAGGCCTCCGTCACGCTGGCCCGTAACGCCGCCGAGCGCGGCATCCGGGTCCTGGACGCTCCGGTCTCCGGCGGCGAGGCGGGCGCCGTCGAGGCGGTGCTGTCCATCATGGTCGGCGGTGAGCAGGAGGACTTCGAGGCGGCCCGTCCGGTCTTCGACGCGCTCGGCAAGACGTCCGTGCTCTGCGGGCCGCACGGCGCCGGCCAGACGGTCAAGGCCGCCAACCAGCTCATCGTCGCCGTGAATCTGCAGGCCTGCGCCGAGGCGGTCGCCTTCCTGGAGAAGGCGGGCGTCGACCTTCAGGCCGCGCTCGAGGTGCTGAACGGCGGCCTCGCCGGATCGACCGTGCTGACGCGCAAGCAGCAGAACCTCCTGCACCGCGACTACCGCCCGGGCTTCAAGCTCGCCCTCCACCACAAGGACATGGCGGTGGTGACCGACACCGCCCGCGACCTCGGCGTGATCCTCCCGGCCGGCTCCCTCGCCGCCCAGCTGATCGCCTCCGCCGTGGCCCGCGGCGAAGGCGAACTCGACCACTCCGCCCTGCTGCGCGGCGTCGAACTCCTCAGCGGAACGGCGGAGTAGCCCTCCCGGCACCGGGCGCGCCTGATGCGCGCCCGGGCTCACGACCTCCGCCCGGCCCAACGCGCGCCCGGCCCAACGTGCGCCCGGCCCAACGCGCGCCCGCGCTCAGGGCCCCGCGCCTATCGCCGCCTCCTCGCCCTCCGCCTCCGTCAACCCCGTCAAGGCGAAGAACTCCGCCTCATTGCCCGCGAGTCCTGCGGCGGCGAGAGCGGCGTCCGCCTCCGCCAGCGGCTCGGCGAGCAGCATCGCCGCCATCGGCGTATCGCCCCAGGCATCCAGCACCGCCCGAGCGGTCTGGAGCAGCCGGCGGTACGCCTGCGCGGCAGCGACAAGTTCCGTAGCGGTGCCCGGCATAACGTAATCCCCTCCACAATGACTGCAGTCGCCGAACAGTCTTGCGGATACCACTGACAATCGATCAGACCAGCGGTTTCTCACCCAAGAACCCCAGCAGCGCCCCGGCTACTTCCGCAGGCGCGTCCTCCGGCAGGAAGTGCCCGCCACCCGCGATGAGTTCACGGCGAGCACCCGGAATCGCCGCGGCGAGCCGGTCCGCCGTCGAGGGCACGAGCCAGCGGTCCTCCGCGCCCCACAGCACCAGCGCGGGCGCGCTCACCGACCCGAGCCGCGCCACCGCCTCCTCCGTATCGCGGAAACTCACGGCGGCCACCTGATCCACCCACCGCCGCTGTCCCTCGACACCAACCCACGGCCGCATATAGGCCGCGTGCACCTCGTCCGGCATCGGCCGGTGCACGGCAGTGCGCATCCGCGGCTCGACAAGGTCCGCGAACGCCTCCTGCGGCATGGTCCGATATGCCTCCGCGTACTGCTGCATGTGCTCGGTGAAGGGCGTGTTCCACGGCCCCAGCACCGCCGCGTCCACCAGCGCCAGCGCGCTCACCGGCACCTCCTCGACCAGATGCGCCCGCGTCACCACCCCGCCCCCGATGTCGTGCCCCACCAGCGCGGGCCGCTCAAGGCCCCAGTGCGCGACGAGTTCGGCGAGCGTACGCGCCTGCAAGGCGATGGACGGGTGCTCGCCGTCGGCGAGCCGTGAGTCGCCATAGCCGAGCAGGTCCCATACGTACACGGTGTGCCGCTGAGCAAGCAGCGGAACCACCTCGCGCCACAGAAACGACCACGCGGGCGTGCCGTGCGTGAGCACCACCGGCGGTCCGTCCCCGTACGAACCGACAGCCACCTCGCCGCCGGAGACACGCACGCGGTCAGGCAGCCGCCATGACTGCTTCCGAGCCGGCGGGCGCACCCCGAACCACTGCTCGGCGCCCCATGCCTCGAATCGCTCGCGCTCGGTGAAGCCGAGCTTCGCCGCGAGGCGCATCGAGGCGGCGTTGGCGCTCTGGGTGTAGAGCACCACCGGCTCGTCGGGCAGCTGGCCGGAGAACCAGTCCAGTGCCGCGGCGCACGCCTCGCTGGCGTACCCGCGCCCCCACGACTCCGGCAGGAAGAGGTACCCGAGCGCGGTCTCCCCGGCCTCCAGACGGTGACTCGGGGTCTCGGCCCGCTGCGGGTCGAGCTGAATCGTCCCGATCGCCGCCCCGTCGAGCTCCACTACGAAGAAGCCGGGGCGCTGCCCGGGCACCTCCGGTAGCGTGCGCTCCAGCTCGGCACGCGGCTGCCCGCCGCCGAGGTAGGTGTTCACCTCGGGCGAGGCGTTCAGCTCGATCACCACCGCCCGGTCCCGGGCCGCGGCCGCGCGGAGCACCAGCCGCTCGGTCTTGATCGGTGCAGGTGGCCAGGCGAGCGCTCGGTGATCGGTCATGCCCGCCAACCTACGCAGCGCGCCTTGAAACGATCAAGAGTCGCCCGCCGATCAGCACCGCCCTCGTGATACTCAGGACCCGTGACGTACGACATCGCCGCGATACGCGCCCAGTTCCCCGCTCTCAAGGACGGCCACGCCTACTTCGACGGCCCGGGAGGCACCCAGACCCCGCAGCCCGTCATCGACGCCATCGCCGACGCCCTGGCGAACCCCCTCGCCAACCGCGGCACCACCACCCCCGGCGAGCGCCACGCCGAAGCCCTCGTGTCGCAGGCCCGCCGCGCCATCGCCGACCTGCTGGCCGCCGACCCCGGCGGCATCGTCTTCGGCCGCAGCGCCACCCAGCTCACCTACGACATCTCCCGCACCCTCGCCAAGAAGTGGCGGCCAGGCGACGAGATCGTCGTCACCCGCCTCGACCACGACGCCAACATCCGCCCCTGGGTGCAGGCCGCCGAGCGCGCCGGAGCCACCGTACGCTGGGCCGAATTCGACCCGGGTACGGGCGAACTCACCGCCGCCCACTTCCGGGCCGTCCTCACCGACCGCACCCGCCTCGTCGCCGTCACCGCGGCCTCCAACCTCATCGGCACCCGCCCCCCGATCGAGGAGATCACCGAACTCGCCCACGCCGCAGGCGCGCTGGTCTACGTCGACGGCGTGCACGCCACCGCGCACGCCCCGATCGACGTACGCCGCCTCGGCGCGGACTTCTACGTCTGTTCCCCGTACAAATTCCTCGGCCCGCACCTGGGCGCCCTCGCCGCCGACCCCGGGCTGCTGCGCGAGCTCCGCCCCGACAAGCTGCTTCCCGCCACGGACGACGTCCCGGAGCGCTTCGAACTGGGGACGCTGCCGTACGAGTTCCTGGCGGGCACCGCCGCGGCCGTCGACTTCCTGGCGGCCCTCGACCCCGACGCACAGGGCACCCGCCGCGAGCGGCTGCTCGCCTCGTACGCCGCCCTCGAAGCACACGAGGACACCCTCCGCCACCGCCTCGAGGACGGCCTCGCCAAGCTCCCCGGCGTCACCCTCCGCTCCCGCGCCCCCGAGCGCACCCCCACGCTGCTCCTCACCCTCGACGGCGACCGGGAGCCGGCCGCGTACGCCCACCTCGCCGAGCGCGGCATCAGCGCCCCCGCCGGCTCCTTCTACGCCCTGGAGGCCTCCCGGCATCTCGGGCTCGGCGACACCGGCGGCCTGCGGATCGGGCTCGCGCCCTACACCTCCGCCGACGACGCCGACCGCCTCCTCACCGCCCTCGCCGACTTCCTGGAGGCACGATGACCGCACCGGTCAACTGGGCAGGCAATGTCACCTTCACCGCCCGCGAACTCATCCGCCCCACCTCCATCGCCGAACTCCAGGCCGCCGTCTCCCACGCCACCCGCGCCCGGGCCCTGGGCAGCGGCCACTCCTTCAACCGCATCGCCGACACCGACGGCACCCTCGTCTCCACGGCCGGACTGCCGCCCATGGCCGACACCGACAGCGCCGCCCGCACCGTCCGCGTCAGCGGCGGCATGACGTACGCGGAACTGGCCGACCGCCTGACGGGCACGGGCCTCGCCCTCGCCAACATGGCCTCGCTCCCGCACATCTCCATCGCCGGCTCCGTCGCCACCGGCACCCACGGCTCCGGCGACGGCCAGGGCTCCCTGGCCACGCACGTCCGCGCGCTGGAACTGGTCGGCGCCGACGGCGAGCTGCGCACCCTGCAGCGCGACAAGGACGGCGACGCCTTCGCGGGCGCCGTCGTGTCCTTGGGCGCGCTCGGCATCGTCACCTCGCTGACCCTCGACCTCGTGCCCGCGTACGAGATCAGCCAGCACGGCTTCACGCGGCTGCCGCTGGACGCCGCCGTGGAACACTTCGACGAGACCTCCGGCGCGGCCTACAGCGTCAGCCTTTTCACCGACTGGCGCGGCCCGCGCTTCAACTCCGCCATGCTCAAGCACCGCACCGGCGACCAGCCGCCCGCACTGCCCTGGGCGACGCCCGCCACCGGACCGCTGCACCCCATCCCGGGCCTGGCCGCCGACAACTGCACAGAACAACTCGGCGTGCCAGGCCCCTGGCACGAGCGGCTGCCGCACTTCCGCCCGGACTTCGTGCCCAGCAACGGCGCCGAGCTCCAGTCGGAGTGGCTCGTCGCGCGCACCGATGCGGCCGCCGCGCTCCGCGCCCTGGACGGGATGCGGGCCGAGCTCGCGCCCGTGGTGCAGGTCTGCGAGGTCCGTACGATCGCCGCCGACCAGCTGTGGCTGAGCCCGGCGTACGGGCGCGACACGGTCGGCCTGCACTTCACCTGGGCGCCGGACGCCGCGGCCGTCGGCCCGGTCATCGCGCGCGTGGAGGAGCGGCTCGCGGACCTCGCGCCGCGGCCGCACTGGGGCAAGCTGTACGCCCTCGGCCCGGCCGCGCTGCGCGCCCGCTATCCGCGGCTGGGGGACTTCGCGCTGCTGGCACGGGCCGCGGACCCGGCAGGGAAGTTCCGGAACCCGCTGGTCAGAGCCGTACTCGGCGATTGAAGGGGCGGAACGGAAAAATCTTCGAAAGAATTTCCCCGGGCCATGTCGAGAAGCCGCAACCGGCTCCGACGTCTCCTGCGAGAGGCGCCCGGCACACGGGGGCCGATGAGCTCAGCGAGGAGCTGATCACCATGAAGTACCTGGTCATGATCTACGGCACGCAGGCCGACTACGAGGCCATGAGCGGCAAGGCCTCCCCGGGCGTCCCCGCCTGGACGCCGGCCGACATGCAGGCGATGTTCGCGCATATGGAGTCGATCAACAACGACCTCGCCGAGACCGGCGAGATCGTCGACGGCAACGGCCTGGGCGCGCCGAAGCAGGCCATCGTCGTCACCGGCGGCCCAGGCGGCTCGACCGTCGTCACCGACGGCCCGTACGGCGAAACCAAGGAGGTGCTGGCCGGCTACTGGGTCCTGGACTGTGCCAGCGACGAGCGGGTCACCGAGATCGCCAAGCGGGTCAACGAGTGCCCGGTGCCCGAGGGCACCAAGCCGAGCCAGGTCGTCATCCGGCAGATCATGGAAGCGCCTCCCGAGGGTGCCTGAGCCCGCAGGCACCGAGCCCGTGGAGGACCTGCTGCGCCGCCTGGCGCCGCAGGTCCTCGGCGCGCTGGTGCGCCGGTACGGGCACTTCGACGCCGCCGAGGACGCCGTACAAGAGGCGCTGCTCGCCGCGGCCGGGCAGTGGCCGGAGAAGGGGCTGCCCGACAACCCGCGCGGCTGGCTGATCCGGGTCGCCTCCCGCCGCCTGATGGACGAGCTGCGCGCCGAGGACGCCCGGCGGCGGCGTGAGGAGAAGGCGGTGGCGCTCTCGCCCCGCGAGGAGTTCCAGGCCCCGCCGCCGGGCGAGGCCCGCTATCCGACCGAGGACGACACCCTCACCCTCCTCTTCCTGTGCTGCCACCCGGAGCTGAGCCAGACCTCGCAGATCGCCCTGACGCTGCGGGCGGTCGGCGGTCTGACCACGGCGGAGATCGCGCGCGCCCTGCTCGTACCCGAGGCGACGCTGGCGCAGCGGATCAGCCGGGCGAAGAAGACGCTCAAGGCGTCGGGTGCCCGTTTCATCCGCCCGGAGGGCGAGGAGTACGGGGAGCGGCTCGCGGCCGTCCTCAAGGTCCTCTACCTGATCTTCAACGAGGGCTACACCGCCACCTCGGGCGCCGCCCTGCACCGCGCCGACCTCGCCACCGAGGCGATCAGGCTCACCCGCGCCGCGCATGCGCTGCTCCCCGGCGACGGCGAGACGACGGGTCTGCTGGCGCTGATGCTCCTCACCGACGCGCGGCGTGCCGCCCGCACGGGGCCCGCCGGCGAACTGATCCCGCTGCCGGAGCAGGACCGCTCGCTGTGGGACCAGGACCGGATCCAGCAAGGCGTCGACCTGGTCACGCACGCCCTGACCACCGCCCCCGTCGGCCCGTACCAGGTGCAGGCGGCGATCGCGGCCGTGCACGATGAGGCGGAACGGGCCGAGGACACGGACTGGCTGCAGATCCTCGGCCTGTACAACCTGCTTCAGACGCTCGCCCCGAGCCCGGTGGTCACCCTCAACAGGGCGGTCTCCGTAGGCATGGTGGACGGCCCGCGCGCGGGCCTCGCGGAGCTGGAGCGGCTGGCCGGCGACGAGCGGATCGCGGGCCATCACCGGCTGGAGGCCGTACGGGCCCACCTGCTGGAGCTCGCGGGGGAGCGGGAGGCGGCGCGGGAGGCGTACCGGACGGCGGCGAGCCGCACGCTGAGCATGCCGGAACAGCGCTATCTGCGGTTGCGGGCGGCGCAGTTGGCGCTCTGAGGCCGATGACGCTGACGCTGACGCTCAGCGCGATCCGAGGACGCAGTCGACGGCCATGTACAGCGTCTCCGTCTCGGACCGCAGGATCGAGTCATCGGCGGGCAGCGCGCGCTCGGTCGCGAGCCCGTTCAGGATGGTCATCAGGAATCTCGCCCGCCGGGTGTTGTCGCCCGGGGGCAGCGCGCCTTCCCGGGTGAGGACCGCCAGCCAGGACTCGATGCGCCGCTGTCCCTCCCGGTCCATGGCGAGATAGCCGGCCCGCACCTCGTCGGTCGGCTCCGGGGCCACGAATGTCTCGTAGAGCTTGCCGAAGGCTTCGCGGGCCTGTTCGCCCACTCCGGCGGGGGCGAGCACCTGCCGGAGGCGGTCCACGAGCCGGTCCCGCGCCGGGAGTGAGCGGTCGTCGATGCGGTCGTCGGAGACCACGTGGTGGTAGATGCGGGCGAGCACCTCGTCCCGCAGCTCGCGCTGGGTCGGGAAGAAGTGCCGGAGCGACCCGGTGCTCACACCGGCCCGCGCGGCGACCGCGCGGACGCTCAGGCTCGCCGCCGGGTCCGCTCCGAGCATCGCCGCGGCGGCCGCGAGGATCTTCTCCCGCGTGCTGGGTTCCGTCTTGTCCTGTGTCACCGTCACCACCTCTCTCAGCACACTGTACTAGTACGCCGTGCTACTCTGGCGCAGAGATGACTAGCACAGTGTGCTAGTCGAGGGATGGCGAGGAGGCTCGGAGATGTTCGAGGACACGCGGCGCCGCAGGGCGGCGAAGCGCGTAAAGCCGGGGGACGGGCGCCCCCTGCAGCGTTTCCGCTGGTGGCAGCTGCCGGGGCGCGCGCTCTTCCACCTGCGGCTGCCGCAGGAGGACGGCCGTCAGGCGACGTACGCGATCGATGTCCGGCACTGGCAGAACCAGAGCTCGGGCAACGTCAAGGCGCACCTCTACCGCGACGGCCGGCTGGATGCCGAGTCGAAGATCCCCGCGTACTTCCCGGTGCCGGGCGGCACGATCGAGGTCGCGATGAGCGGCTTCGGGCTCAAGCGCTGCCATTACGTCGCCGCCGATGGCGCCGAGCGCCGGCTCGACCCGCACCCGGCCTCGGCCGAGGGCCGCCGGGCCCGCCTCGACCGCAACCACCCGGCGCTGAGCCGCCGGCTCGGCTTGTGCTCGCTGAGCATGCTCCTCATCGGCACCGGCCTGCTCGTACTGCAGATCGCCGAGCCGGTCTCGCGGATACCACCCCTCGCCGAACGCGGCTGGAGCTTCGACTCGCCCCTCGACCTGCCGCTCTGGCTCAACATCGCACTCGGGCTCGGCGCCGCCCTGGGCAGCATGGAGCGCGCTCTGCGGCTGCGCCACAGCTGGCTCGACGGCGCGGCGAACTGACGCCGTCCCAGGAGGAGATCGCATGCACCGGAAGACTCTTTCCCGCCGGAAGGCGCTGTCCCTCGCCCTCGCCGTGACGGCGGTCGCGGCGACCGCCGTCACCGGACTGCAGGCCGGGACACCGGACACGGCAGCGGCCGCGCCGGACTCCCTGCGGTGGGCCCCCTGCCCGCAGAAGGGCGACGGGCCCCGCCTTGAGTGCGCCACCCTCGACGTCCCGCTGGACTATCGCGAACCCGAGGGCCGGAAGCTGGAGATCGCCGTCTCCCGCCTGCCGAGCAAGGACCCCGCCAAGCGCCGCGGCGTGCTGTTCACCAACCCCGGTGGCCCCGGTATCCCGGGGCTCGGCTACCCGGCCGTCCTCGGCGGTGCGGGGCTGCCGAAGGACGTGCTGGACTCGTACGACGTGATCGGCTTCGACCAGCGCGGCGTCGGGCGCAGCGCGCCGGTCACCTGCGACATGACCCCGGCCCAGCAGAAGCGCGGCAACCTGCCGCCGTACGCGAAGAGCGCGGCCGACGTGGCCCGGGAGGCGAAGCACGCGCGGACGCTCGCCCGGCAGTGCGCCACCTCATCGACGGCGTGGATGCTGCCGCACCTCACCACCGCGAACACCGCCCGCGACATGGACCGGATCCGTGCCGCGCTGGGCGAGCCGAAGCTGTCCTACCTCGGTCATTCCTACGGCACGTACCTCGGCGCGGCGTACGCGACGATGTTCCCCGGGCGCGGCGACCGGATGGTGCTCGACAGCAGTCTCGGGCCCGGCGGCTATGACTTCGCGGCCTTCCGGCTGCTCGCCCGCGGCATGGCGGACCGATTCCCGGACTTCGCCGCGTATGTGGCCGCCCGCCCGCGGTACGGGCTGGGCACCACGCCGCAGCAGGTGACCGCCAAGTACTTCGACCTGGCGGAACGGCTCGACGCCAAGCCCGTCGGCGGCATCAACGGCACCATCTTCCGCGGCATGACCCTCGACAGCCTCTTCAGCGAGGACCTCATGCCGAAGCTGGCGAAGGACTGGCAGTCGCTCGACGAGGGCCGGCCGACCGCACCGCCGGCAACCCCCGCGGAAAACTTCCTGGCCGCTCGCTTCCACGTGCTCTGCGCCGATGCGCACTGGCCCACCAGGATCCGCGACTACCAGCGCACAGCAGCGGCCGACCGGCTGCGCTACCCGATGCTGGGCGGCTCCACCGGAAGCATCGGCCCGTGCGCGTACTGGCCGGACAAGGGCATCGAACCGCCGCTCCACATCAGCGACCGGGGACCGTCGAACGTCCTGATGCTCCAGAACGAACGCGACCCGGGCACCCCACTCTCGGGCGCCAAGCGCCTGCGCCAGGCCCTGGGCGACCGCGCCCGCCTGGTGACCGCCGACCAGGGCGGCCACGGCGTCTACCCCTTCGGCAAGAACACCTGCGCCAACAACGCGGCCACCACGTACCTGACCACCGGCCACCGCCCACCCGAGGACCGCGCCTGCTGAGCCTCAGCCGCGGCGGCCCTCGACGCAGAAGATGTTGCCCTCCGGGTCCGACAGCACCACATACGGATCCGCGCCCGGTGGCGGCGACTGCGGATAGTGCGGCCAGTCGACCCGGCGGGCGCCGAGGGACAGCAGGCGGTCCACCTCCTCGTCCAACGGGCGGTCGCCCGCGTGCAGGTCGAAGTGGATGCGGGGGAGGTCCGGCGGCGGACTGGTGCTGACGTCCAGGGCAATGGCGGAGCCGGGACCGCCCTGCGGGGGCTGGAGCACGATCCAGTCGTCGCCGTCGAAGCGGGGTGGACGGCGTACGTAACCGAGGGCCCGGCTCCAGAAAGCCGCGGCCCTCGCGTCGTCCTCGACGCCGAGCGAGATCTGCTTGAGCGCTGCCATGGAGACCACCGTAAGCGGCGGGTGTGACAGCCCCTCCCGCCCACCGCCCGGCACCAGCTCCCGCCCCCTGGCCTCCCGCTCCCAGGCCTGCGCCGCGCGCAGCGCCCGGCGCGTCGCCGGGCCGAAGCGGCCGTCGGGCGTGAGCGGTTGGTTGTAGCGGGAGGCGAGCAGGCGCTGCAGCCTGCGCACGCCGCGGCGGTCGTACACGCCCTCGCGCAACACCGCGCCTTCCGTGCCGCGGGCGCGCGGCCACCAGGGGGTCATCAGCCAGTACAGGGTCTGCAGCATGCCGGGCATTGTGTGCGGCCCGCCCGCCCCGAATCACCCCTGCCGCACCAGAACTGAGCTGCGGTGATGAAGATCCGTACCCGCCTTGGCAGCCCCCGACAGATTCCCCGCGCGACCGCGGCGCGACCGCCCGTACGCGGGCACAATCAGCCAAGCGCGCCGGGCGGCGCGCTCAGCGGAGAGGGGGAGTCGTTGACGACAGCGGCCGCCGTGCTCGCCGAGGGGCTGCGGAAGAGCTACGGCACCGAGCGCGCCCTCGACGGCTTCGACCTGCGGGTGCCGTACGGGACCGTGCACGGCCTGCTCGGCCCCAACGGCGCGGGCAAGACCACGGCGGTGCAGGTCCTCACCACACTGCTGCGGCCCGACGGCGGGCGGGCGCTGGTCGGCGGGCACGATGTGGCCACGGACCCGGAGCAGGTGCGCCGGCGGATCGGGCTGACCGGGCAGTACGCCGCCGTGGACGAGGTGTTGAGCGGGCGGCAGAACCTTGAGCTCTTCGGCCGCCTCTACCACCTGCGCTCGGGGCGGCACGCGCGCGGTGGCCGGCTGAACCGGCGGCGGGTGCGGCAGCGGGCGGCCGAGCTGCTGGAGCAGTTCGACCTCACCGGCGCCGCGGACCGCGGCGTGCGCACGTACAGCGGCGGGATGCGGCGGCGGCTCGACCTCGCCGCGAGCATGATCCTGGCGCCCGATGTGCTCTTCCTCGACGAGCCGACGACGGGCCTCGACCCGCGCAGCCGCGGCGAGGTGTGGGACGCGGTGCGGCGGCTGGTCGAGGGCGGGACCACGGTGCTGCTCACCACCCAATACCTGGAGGAGGCGGACCGGCTGGCGGACCGTATCGCCGTCATCCGCGACGGCCGCACCATCGCCGACGACACCCCGGCCGCGCTGAAGGACGCCGTCGGCGGGGACCGTATCGAGGTGGTCGTGGCCCAGCCCGCCGGGATCCCCGGCGCGGTGCGCGCGGTCGCCCGCGTCACCTGTACGGAACCGGGCGTCAGCCGCGCCGAGCTGCGCGTGCACGCGCCCGTAACGGACCGGGTGGCGGCGCTGACGGAGGTCGCGCGGACGCTGCAGGACGACGGCGTCGAGGTGGCCGACCTGACGCTGCGACGGCCGACGCTGGACGAGGTGTTCCTGCACCTGACCGGCGTGGAAGGGCCGTCCGCCGACGACTTCGCGCTGGCCGCGGACGGCGGCGGCCCGGCGCCGGGGGAGCGTGCCGGATGAGCGGCATCGACGCCAACCGCCTCTACTGGGCGCTGTCCGACTGCCGCGCCATGGTCGGCCGCGGCCTGCTGCGCCTGGTCCGGCAGCCGGTGAACATCATCTGGCAGCTCGCCTTCCCGGTCGTCTCCGTGCTGCTCTTCGTCTACGTCCTCGGCAGCGCCATGGACATCGGAGGCCTGGACTACAAGGCGTACGCGCTGCCCGGCATGTTCGCGATGACGATGGGCTTCGGCTTCATGAACACGGCGCTGCTCATCGCCATCGACAAGGAGCGCGGCGTCATGGACCGCTTCCGCTCCATGCCCATGGCCCCTTCGGCGGTCGTCAGCGGCCGCGGCGTCGCCGACCTGGTCGGCGCGGCCATCGACCTGGCGGTGCTGACGGGCATCGCGCTGGCCATCGGCTGGCGCCCGGAGGGCACCGCTCTGGCCACGGCGGCCGCCTTCTCGCTGTTGCTGCTCCTGCGCTTCGCGCTGATCTGGATGGGCGTCTGCCTCGGCCTCCTGGTCCCGGGCCAGGAGGCGGCGGGCAACCTCTTCGCGATCGCCTTCCCCTTCGGCATGGTCTCCAGCGTCTTCACGCCACCGTCGATGATGCCGGACTGGGTCGGCCCGATCGCCATGTGGAACCCGGTCTCGTCCACGGCGGGCGCGGTCCGCGACCTCTTCGGCGCGCCGGGACCCGCCGGGGACAGCTGGATCGAGGGGCACGCGACGCTGATGGCGGTGGTCTGGCCGGCGATCCTCACCGCGCTGTTCCTGCCGCTGGCGATACGGACGTACCAGCGGCTGTCCCATTAGACGCCGAAGGCGGCGCCGGCCAAGATGAGGCCGGCGCCGCCTTGTCAGCGCCTCAGGGACGGCCCGAGGGCTCGTACTCCTGCGACTGCTTCTCCTGCAGCGCCGCATCGTCCGCCCGGTCGCCGTGGCCCGGCCACCAGGCCGCATGGCCGATGAGGGCGGTCAGCGCCGGGGTGAAGAACATCGACATCACGAAGGCCGCGATGATGATGCCGAACGACACGGCGAAGCCCATCTCCGCCAGCAGCGAGTTGCCCGCCAGCAGCATCGTGGCGAACGTCGCCGCCAGGATGAAGCCCGCCGCGGCCACCGTCGGCCCCGCATGCCGCAGCGCCATCGACGCCGCCTCGCGCGGGTCGCGGCCCTCGCGGGCCTCCTCGCGGAGCCGGGCGATCATCAGGATGTTGTAGTCGGTGCCGATGGCCACGACGAACAAATACATGATCACGGGCAGCATGAACATCAGGCCCGAATGCCCCTGCGCCTGCTGGAAGATCAGCACCGTGGAGCCGAGCGTCGCCCCGAAGCCGAGCACCACCGACGCCATCAGATACAGCGGCGCGACCACGCTGCGCAGCAGCAGTCCGAGGATCACCATGATCAGCGCGGCGGCCACCGGGAAGACGGTCTTGTAGTCCTGCATGACCGCCTTGTCGATGTCCTTGAAGATCGCCGTCATGCCGCCGACCTTCGCCTCCGCGCCGTCCGGCGCATTGGCGTGGGCGGTGTCGCGGACCTCGTCGATCAGGTCGAGGGCCTTGTCGCTGGCGGAGCCGTACTTGAGCGTGACGGTGACGTGCGCCGTCTCGCCGTTCTTGCTGACGCCGACCAGCTTCGCCGAGTCGACGCCGTCGATGGCCTGCAGCTTCTTCGCGTAGGCGGGCAGCGCGGACTTCTGCAGCGGCTGCCCGGAGTCGAGGAAGACCTCGGTCGGCTCGGCGGCGCCGGCCGCGTAGGCCTCCTTCATCTCGTCCTGTACGACCATCGACTCCTTGTCCTTCGGCATCGAACCGGAGGCCAGGTCGAAGGTGGCATTGAAGCCGAGGGTGCCGAGGGCGAGCGCGACCATCACGAGGCCGGAGGCCGCCGCGGCGAAGCCGGGACGGCGCTGGACGCCGCGGCCGAGCGCCGCGAACCGGGCGTTCTTCGGTTCCTTCTGCCAGGACTTGGACGGCCAGAACACCTTCGGGCCGATCAGTGAGACCACGGCCGGCATCAGCGTCAGTGCCGCCAGCAGCGTGACGCCGACGGCGATCGCCAGCGCCGGGCCCATCTGCTTCAGGAAGCCCAGCGAGGAAAGGCTCAGCGCCAGGAAGGCGATGATGACGACGCCCGCGGCGGAGGCGATGGCCTCGCCGACCCGGGCGACGGCGTTGATCATCGCCTCCTTCTTCTCGTCCCCGGCCCGCAGCCGTTCCCGGTAGCGGAAGATCAGGAACAGGAAGTAGTCGGTGCCGACGCCGAAGAGGACGACGATCAGCATCGACGAGATCGAGCTGTTCGCCTCCAGGCCGAAGAGCTTGGTGGCGAAGGCGATCAGCCCGTTGGCCATCGCGGAGACGATGCCGATGGTGACCAGCGGCAGGATCGCCAGGATCGGCGCCCGGAAGATGATCAGCAGGGTGATGAGGATGATGGCGAAGGTGCCGACGCCGATCAGCATCTCGCCCCGCTTGGAGGCCTCCTGCTGGTCCAGTGTCTGCGCGGCCGAGCCGCCGAGCTGGACCTTGAGGTCGCTGCCCTTGGCGAGGCTCTTCGCCTCATCCCGCAGCTCTTCGGCGGCGTCCGCCTGCTCGGGGGTGCCGGCCTGCTCCTCGTCCATCTGGACGAGGCTCATGCTGTACTTCCCGTCCTTGGACGGGGCGCCGGGGACGACCTTCTGCACCTGGTCGATCTTCTTTGCGCCCAGCTCGGTGGTGATCCGCTGGATGTCCTTCTTGTCCTGCGCGGTCAGCTCACCGCCGTCGGTGCGCTGGTAGAACGCGATCGCCGAGGGGGTGAAGGCGTTGGGGAACGCCTCTTCCTGCAGTTCGGCGGCCTCGATCGACTCGTAGCTCTTGGGGAGAAAGCTGGACTGGTCGCTGTTCGAGGGGAGGGAGGGCGCAGTGGCGCCGATCGCGACCGCGGCTATCAGCCAGGCCACGATCGTCCAGACGGGATGCCGGACGACGGCGCGCGCAATGCTGTGAAACATGACGGTATGGGCCTCCTGGCAGGAAGGGACACACCGCCCTTCGGAGCGGTACCCGGGCAGGGGTGTGCTGGTCGGTTGCCGTATTCGTTGATGTGTTCGTTGCTTTCGGCAACGAACACCATAGGCTATGCGGCTTGCCAGTGATCAGGTCTGGTCAGAATCCCCGGGATCCTTGTCGTCAAATCTCCTTTCGCCGAGTCCAGTTGCGACTGGGTGAGGAAGAGACAGCCCGTCAGGTCGGCGCCGTCCAGGCGGGTATCCCGGAAGTCGGCCCCGATCACATCGGCCCGGTGCAGATCGGCCCCGCGCAGGTCGGCGGCGATGAGCCGGGCGCCGCGCAGGCTCGCACCGCGCAGATCGGCGCCGCGCAGCCGGGCGCCGATCAGATCCGCGCCGCGGTGGTCGGCCCGGCGGCCCGGGACGGCCCCGGCCCGTACGGCCTCGGAGACCCGCAGCAGCAGCCCGGCGGTCTCGGCGTGCACCACGGGCAGGTCGAGGGCGGCGAGCGCGTCGGGGTCGAGCCGGGTACGGGCGGACAGCGCGTCGCGGGCCGCGTGCAGCTCGGCGCGCAGCGGCTCGGCGCCGGGGAGGTCCAGCGCGACGGTGACGTAGAAGAGCAGCTCGTGCAGCTGCCGCATGACGGGCAGGGTGCGGAACATCCGTCCGGCCGTGCCCGGGTCGGCCCGCCAGTCGGCGCCGCCGAAGGTCACCTGCGTGACCTGCTGCCCGGCTCCGAAGCAGTCGAAGACGGTGCAGCCCGGATAGCCCTTCTCGCGCAGCCGGTCGTGGATTCCGCAGCGGAAGTCGGGCCGCAGATGGCCGCAGGGCTCGCCGGCGTCCTTGTCCACGGCGAAGTCCGCGGAGGCGGAGAAGGGCAGCGCCACGCAGCAGAGCCCGGCGCAGCGGGAGCAGTCGGCACGCAGCTCGGGGACGGTCTCGGACACGGGTGGGGCTCATCTCGCACGGTGGTGGTACGCCCCCGATTGTCGCGCACCACCGGAGGCGCGGGAACCGGGTGCCTCAGCCATCACAGCGTCACAGCGGAGCAGCGTTACAGCAGCACAGCGTCACAGCACCTTGCGCCGGATCAGGGCGTAGAGCACGAGCGCGCCCGGCAGGAGCGGGAGCCAGACCGTGATCAGCCGGAAGCCGATGACGGTCGCGGTGGCCGTCGCCGCCGTGGCCCCCGCGGTGACGAGGGCGACGGCGAGGGCCGCCTCCACGGAACCGATCCCGCCGGGCGCGGGGACCAGCCCTGCCGCGATGCTCGCCGCCACGTACGCGAGCATGACGTGCAGCACCGGCAGCTGCGCGTGCAGCGCCAGCGCGACCGCGACCAGCACCGCCGCCTGGAACGCCGGGAAGGCGAACGCCCCGCCCCACAGTGCCAGCACCCGCGCCGGGCGGCGGTGCAGGGCGCGGGCGTCGGTGAGGGCCGTACGCAGAAAGCGGAGCAGCAGGCGCCGTATCGGCGGCACCGCCAGCAGCCCGGCCGCGGCCAGCGCGACGGCCCCGGCGGCGAGTGCCAGCAGCCCGGCGTCCGGGGCGACCTCGCCGAGCCGCAGCGCGTCGGGCGCGGCCACGATCAGCAGAACCAGCAGGCAGAGCCGCGCCATCGGCTCGGCCAGCGAGTACAGCGCGAGCGCCGCCGCCGACCGCTCCAGGGGGATCCCGCAGCCGCGCAGAAAGCGGAGCGTCACCACATGCGCCCCGAGCCCGGCAGGCAGCAGATGGTTCGCGGCGCCCGCCGCCACCTGCGACGCCAGCAGCCGCCCCGCGGGCAGCCGCTCCAGCACCACCCCCTGCCGTACGAGACAGACCGGCAGCCAGCACGCACACATGACGGCGACCGCGGCCAGCAGCCAGCCGGGGTGCGCCGTACGCAGCTGTGCGACGCCGTCCGCGAACAGCGGCCAGTTGTACGCCACCCACGCCGCGACCAGCGCGGGCGGCAGCAGGCAGGCGATCCGGCGCAGCGGCAGCCGGCGGAGGGCAGGGAGTACCCGCGGGAAAAGGGGAAGAGGCAGAGCCACCAGTCGGCCGTCTTTCCGCGTACGCACGCGTGGCAGGAGCGGTCGGTCCTGCAGTGGAGATGCCCGCTCCGCGGGTCATCCAAGTGTCCGGCGGCCGTCGGGTCGGCGAACACACCAGGCGGACGCCGGGCCGGTACGCCATCACCCGAGACAGCCGTCCGCCATCACCCGAGACATCCGTCCGGGATGTGTTGAACCAGGACACTGCCGGCGGTGCCGCGTGGATGTAGTGATCGCATGCCTGCCTCCGGCCGACCGTGCCCTTCTCAAGGACGTTCCCTATGGGCTGTCCCGTAACTGCTAATCGCGGTGCCGCAGTGACGTGACAGGAAGCCTTCCGGGGTGTCGTCGCCGGGCTTGGCTACCGGGCTGTCTCGGCGTGGTTCCGTCGTCCGAGCCGGTCGGTGACGAACGCGGCGAGTTCCTCTTGGGACGGGTGTCCCCAGCCGATACAGAACGGGTGTCCGGCTGGGTCCGCGTACACCTGATGGCCTTCGTCGCTGTCGAGGTCAGGAGTTGGCTGGAGCAGCCGGGCGCCGAGGGAGACTGCCTGTTCGTGTGCAGCTCGTGGGTCTTCGACATGGAGGTCGAGATGCACTTGTTGAGGGACTCCGTGTGGCCACTCGGGAGGAACGTGGTTCGGTGCCAGCTGCACGCCGATCCGCCACTCCCCATCGGCGTCGACAACACTGTGCCATGCCTCATCCTCAAAGACATGGCCGCCGAAGATCCCGGCCCAGAAGGTGCTTTCGGCCGTCAGATCGGCTGCGTCGAACACGATCACGTTACGCACCATCTTCATGAGCCGAGGCTACGAAATGCTGCCGAGGCGTGCCTGGACATCGGCCAAGTCTAGAAGTCGGGGGCCGACCGGGCCATCGACCATCTCGGCCCGAAGCTCGCCCTCCAGCCGCGCAAGCGGTTCGCGAAGGACGCAGTGCTGATCGTGGACGGCACCCTGGCGCCCACCCGCGACCACAACATCGCCGAGCAGTCGAAAAGCTACCGGTACTCCACCAACCACCAGGTGGTCATCGACGCCGACACCCGCCTGGTGGTCGTGGTCGGCCGACCGCTGCCCGGCAACCGCAACGACTGCCGGGCCTGGAGCGAATCCGGCGCCGAGGCCGCGGTCGGCACGACCACGACGATCGCCGACGGCGGCTATCCGGGCACCGGGCTCGACTACCCGTGACAGATCGGAAGGTCTCGCAGGAAGCGGGACGAGGCTCCGGCCTGGCCGGTGTATCCGCGTCGCTCGTAGAACCGGTGCGCGTCCGGTCGTCGATCATTGCTGGTGACCTCCATCCGGACGCATCCCTGGCCGGCGGCGAAATGCTCGGCTGCCTCGACGAGCCGCGACCCGACGCCGTGTCCGCGTGCTCGGTCGGAGACGACCAGTGCGGTGATTCGGCCCCAGGCGCCTTGGCGTTCAAAGAACGGGCAGACATGGACGGCGATGACACCGAGTGACTCGTCGTCGGTTTCGGCGATGTAAGCCGCACTCACCGGGTCGTCGAACCAGGCTTGGATCCGAGCGGCCAAGGCAGCCCGATCATGCTGGGGGTAACCCAGCTGGCCGAGTAACTCGTTGACGACTTCGGCGTCGGCGCTTCGCGCTGGCCGTACTCGCATGTTCACCCCAAATCGCATGGGTTGACACCTCGCTACGCCGCGACTGCGGTGAGCACGGGTGTGGTTATGTGCATACTGGCAGGCGCCGCATGTCGGCGAAGTTCATTGCGGTCTCCATGTGACTGGCCGAATGGCCGACAGCAACAACAACGTGCCGAGCTGGTTCGACCGCCATCACGATGTACGGCTGATCAGGATGCCGCGGTTTGCGTGAAATCGCTCGAATGTGTGCATGGGTAGCGAGGTTGAATCCGAGTTGTGGGAATAGCCCGAGGGATTGTGAAATTGCACGACTCCGTTGTGAACTGCATGAATCAGCACGAGGTGGCCGCCGCGGCGTGGATCGGGAGTGTCAGGGTCGCGGATCTCGGGCGATACGGAAGCGATCATGGCCTGTCCGGGCTGTATTTTCCGGGTGGCTACCTGGATAGGGGTGCGTTCTACTATCCGGCAGTCAAATCCGAATTGTGAGCTGGTCCATGCCATGAATGGCCTGTAGATCAGCCCCTGGACCTTGCCCGAGGGCTCGACCACGTAGCAGCCCCAGTCGAGAGCTTGCTCAAGAAGTTCACCCATCGAGAGCCGGACGTCGGTCCAGCCGTGGAGCAGCGACTGCAGGCATGCCAATCCGCAGATCCTGCGGGACCAGAACAGATATTCCTCGCTTGATCGGTATCCGTCCAGAGCCCAGTCGGGCATCCGCGATGTATCGGTGCGCGGCAGGAAGACCTCCAGACCCGATTGGCCTGTGCGCCGTACCACGATGTCGTCATTGTGTTCTAGGCGCCCCCACTGCGAGATGCAGGGGAGATTCCCGTTAGGTGATGGGGAAGCCGAAGTGAACATGAACCCGAAGTACTCCATCATGTAATGGGGCTTGGGCGGGCGGACGCCTATCGCGTCCCGCGTGCCGGTGAAGTTCTCGCAGGTGGTGCACTTGGCGTCCCAGCGGATCCTGGGTCGCATCCATGGGTGGCTGTTCCTCTCATGCGTCCAGTCAAGGAAATGCCGTGTTGCCACCGCGTATGCGAATTTCGATATCCCGACGATACGTCCCGGGCAGCGAAGCCACCACCGGCCTTCGACCGGACTCGCCGTCAAAGTCGGACGTCACCCGTCGCCCGTTCACCGCGCACCGCTCGCGGGGGAGCGCCGAGGGTGCGGCGGCAGGTCTTGTTGAAGGCCTGGAGGTCGGGAATGCCGACGGCCGACGCGACGGCGGTGATGGGGAGGGTGGACTCCTGCAGCAGGTGGCGTGCGCGTTTCATGCGCCGGCTGCGGATGTAGGCGACCGGTGTCAAGCCGGTCTCCTCCCGCAGCAGCCGGGTCAGGTGGTTGTGCGAGACGCCGGCGGCCGCCGCGACCTGCTGGACCGTCAGCGGACCCGCCAGGTGGGACTCGACGTGCGCGATCGCCGCCTCGACGGCTGGGTGCGGGCGCACGGTTCCGCTGCTGCTTCGTCGTCCCAGCCCGGCGACCCGCCACAGCGCCGTCCAGACCTCGGCGGCGGCGCGCGCCGGGGCGGCTGCCCAGGAGGTGACGGCTGCCTGCAGCAGATCCGTGAGGACGGGCGTCTGTGCACCGGCGTCCTGCATGACGGGGATCGTCGTGGGCGCACCGCCGGCCGCGGGGTCGGGCTCGCGCAGGTGCGCGTAGAGGTGCTCGCTGCGGCCCTGGTAGCGGTAGCGCACCGGGGTGCCGGGCGGGATGAGGGAGACGCGGCCGGGGCGGATCGTATGCCGCGCGCCGTCGACCTCCAGCACGGCCTCGTACCGGTACAGATGAAGCTGCCACAGGTCGGGCAGCAAGAAGTCATCGACCCGGTGCACCGTGCCGTGCACGCCGACGCCAAGGTTCGCCACCTGCGGCGGCGCCTGCAGCCGGAAGCCGGTGGTCTCCACGTCCAAGCCCCTCTCGCCACTCCGGTGAAAAATTACCAGCAGTGGGTGAAGCTGTCCCACGCCAATCCACTGCCCCAGCAATACCGTTGAACCATCCGAACCACCGGTGGGCACGGTCGTCCACCGGAACTGCTGCGAGCGGGAGCCGGGATGGCCAACACCCTTGAACGGAAGCACCTGCTGACATCCGCCCAGGTCGCACACTTCGTCGCCCACGGCTCGCTGCGTCTGGACGCGGTGGTGCCGGAGTCCATGAACGGGGAGGCGCTGCGCGTTCTGGAGGCAGGGGTGCCCGGCGTGCCGTACGGGACACCGCTGTCACAGGCGTACGCGCCGGACTCGTTCCCGCGGCGGCTCCTGGACCTGCCGGCCGTGGCCGGCGCCGTACGCAGCCTGGTCGGCCCCGAGCCGACCGTGGACCACCACTTCGTGCACGTCCGCGAGCCGCACGACGGCACGGCACAGAACATGCACGGCGATGCCATCATCGACGGACGCACGGACGCCTTCGACATCCAGCTGATGTACTACCCGCAGGACGTCACCCTGGAGATGGGCGGCACGCTCAGCGTGCCCGGCAGTCATCTGCGGCGCATCAACGAGACGGACGTCGGCCGGTACCAGAACCTGCGCGGCCAGACCCGGCTGACCTGCCCGGCAGGCACCGTCGTGCTGTTGCACCACGGCATCTGGCACGCCGGCCGCCGCAACGACAGCGCCATCCGCCGCTACATGTACAAGATCCGCCTCAACCCGACGGTGCGGCAGTACCGGCTGTGGAACACCGATGACCTCCACGACCCGGCCGTCGCCCAGGAGCTGACCACCCGCTTCCCCTGGTACGAGAACGCCACCGCACGCCTCGAGATGTACAACCGGGTACTGCTGTGGCAGGCGCTGGCCGGCGACGCGTCCTTCGACCCCGAATTCTGGGTGACCCGGGTGACCAATCGCCCGCGCCGCATGGACCGCTCAATCCTCTGACCGCCACGCACTGACCACGACGCCCGCTTCCCTCTCCGAGAAAGGCGGCACGGCCGTGACCACCGCACTGCAGACCACCCCGGCTGAGACGCTCGTGGAGCGCGAGACCCGCCAGCGGATTCTCGTGCTCTACCTGGCCACCTCGGCGCTGGACGCCCAGGTGGTCGGATGGTCCGCGTATGATGGCACCGGCGCAAGTTCCCCGACTACCGGCGACGGCGACGAGCCGCCGTACGAGACCGGCCTCGAGGCACTCCGGGACGGCTGGCGCCTGCTCCACCTCTCCCAGCTCAACCCGCCGCTCCCGGACCACGAGTACGACGTTTCCTTCCTCAAGCACGAGTTCGTCTTCGAGAAGGTCTACGACGTCGTGCGCGGCTGATCGGGGGTGTACCTGGCGAGCATCGTCTGGACGGCCTCTTCGACGGCACTGTGTACGTCGCCACAAGATCGAAATCGGCCGCACATACAAGGTCCACCGGCAGTGGTTCCGGGAAGTCGTTGCCGCCGACGGGGTGCTGCGTGCACGGCAGGAGCCCGGCGGCCCGGCGGCCGGCAAGCACTGAACCGGATCGGACTCGGCACACAGGGCCTCGGTCTTTCTGGTCGCTGCACCCGGGAGCGCCGACGAACTGCAGCCACCGGCCCGGCTCCCGTGGACCACATCGGCGCGGATCGTCGCCTTCGACCGCGGCTCCCGTTCATAGGTATGGCGCCCGTTGACGCGGGCCTCGGCGCACCGCTTGACCGGCTTCTGGCCATGTCTCGTCAAGGTCGCCCCGCTGTCGGAGTATCTAGGACAGGAATTGACCTATTGGGGATCTGGCGTCATCACCACGTTGAGACGCTCGCACTCCAGGAGGCAGCCAGATGCCCGTCAAGCCGGTTCCGCAGGGCTACCACACCGTGACGCCGTGGATCATTTCTCGTGACACGGTGCAGCTCATCGACTTCATGAAGAGGGCGTTCGACGTGGAGGAGCTCGCGTGCCTGGCCGGCCGGGACGGAGGCATCGCGCGTGCGGAGGTACGGATCGGTGACTCGGTGGTGATGATGTTCGACGCGCGGCCGGAGTGGCCGCCGACTCCAGGCTTCCTCCGCCTGTACGTCGAGGACGCCGACGCCGTGCACCGGCAGGCGGTTGCAGCCGGCGGCACCTCGGTCACCGAGGTCACTCACCTGTTCTTCGGCGACCGCGTGGGGCGGGTGCGCGATCCGCTCGGCAACCTGTACTGGATCCAGACCCGTGTGGAGGACCTGAGCCCGCAGGAGATGGAACATCGCTTGGGCGACCCGGAGTTCACCGAGGCGATGGAGTACGTCCAAAGCGCCGACTTCTTCCCAGGCCGCGCCACCGGCCTCGGTTGACGACGCACCGCCGGGATGGTTGTTGGTCCGTGCGGTGGCGGGTTGGTGTGTCCGGTTGGGTGCTATTGCGTGGTGATCTCGGCTGCGGAGCAGAAGGAGCCGCCGCTGGCGGTGGTTGCTTCCAGGCGTACGTATCTGGCTTGCACCGGGTCGAAGGAAGCGGTTTTCAGGCGCGCGTCCGCTGACCAGGTACCGCTCGCCGCCTTGGTGAAGGCCTGGCCGTCGGTGCTGGTGTACACGTTGTAGCCGGTGATTGTCCCGTTGAGGTTGCCGTCGAACCGCGGCTGGTAGGTGAGTCTGGAGACCTGCTTGGTTTCCTTGAGGTTCAGCGTGATGGACTGGGGCAGCGGGTTCGGCGGCGAGTATTCGGAGTGCCAGAAGGTGTTGATGTCCCCGTCGACGGCGGCCTCGGGCTGCGTGCCGGGGTGGTAGCTGGTGGCGACCACCGCTGCCTCGGTGCACTCCTTGGGCAGCGAGATCTTAAGTCGGGCGGTGACCGGGCCGATATCCACGGTGACGGTGGCCGATCCGGGCCCGACGTCCTGCGGGGCCGTCACCCGCAGCGGCACCGTACGGGCCTGGCCGGCCGGGACGGTCACCGATCCGCTGCCCGCGGTGACTTTGAGCGGCGCATCGGCCTCGGCGCTCACCTCGTCGGTGATGTCCTTGCCGGTGTTGTTCACCACCCGGGCGAGCGCGGCGGACTTGC
Source organism: Streptomyces boninensis (assembly GCF_048572725.1). Classification (NCBI taxonomy): domain Bacteria; kingdom Bacillati; phylum Actinomycetota; class Actinomycetes; order Kitasatosporales; family Streptomycetaceae; genus Streptomyces; species Streptomyces boninensis. The sequence goes on along the minus strand of NZ_CP183837.1, from coordinate 9,647 downwards.
GGGTGCCGAGTTCGCAGTGGTCGAGGGTGATCTGCGCCGGCGCCACGGACCGCTGGACGTCCTTTCCGGCTCCCACGGTTGCCCAGCCAAACGGCGCGTCGGCGTAGTACTCGCGGCGGCAGGCGTCGTCGGCGGAAGCCGACTCGCCCGTGTCGAACGCTTTCTTGCACGCGGCGCGGTCCGGAAGGTCGGTGTCGTAGGCGGTGTCCAGGCGGGCCCGGGAGACGCTGCCGCGGGCGAAGACGTGGGCGCTGCCGCGGCGGGTGGCGGCACCGGAATGTCCGAAGACGGCGTCGTCGTAGCCGTAGGTCTCGGTCGCGGTCTTCCAGAACGGCTGCGGCGTGCAGTCCACCGGCTGGTAGTCGGCGGTGTCGATGCAGCGTCCGGCCCGGTAGTCGCCGCCGAGCACCGGCACGGCCTGGGCGGTGTCCTGGCCGGCCTTCTCGAGGAGCGAGTGCAGGGCCCGTACGGCGGTCTGCGGATCGCCCGCGGCGTGCGCGCTGACCACCGGTATCCGCAGCCCGGTCCTCTTCTGGGCGAGGAGGGCGTACGCCTGGTCCTCCTCCTGGACGCGGGCGAAGCGGCCCTTGTCCAGCACCCGCATGCTGGTGGAGTCGATGAGGATCGCCGACTGGCGTACGGCGGCGTCCGGGCCGAAGGCGGAGCGGCCGGGGGCGGCGACCACGCGGTAGCGGTGGCCGGTCGCTGCGGTCATCCGGTCCGCGACCCGGTCTGCGCCGGGGCCGAGGATTTCGGTGAGGAGCAGCACGTCGGGGGCGTGCGGGGTGGCGGCGGTGATCCGGCGGACGAAGTTGTCCAGGTCGCGCGGGTCGCGCGCGTCGGCGGGACGGATGGCGTCCTGGAGGTTCGCGGAGACCACAAGGGCCTTGCCGGATGGTGTGTCCTGCGGGCCGGAAGCGTGTCGGAAGGCCGAGGCCAGTGCGGCCGAGGAGGCAATCAGTGCAGTGACGGCGACGGCGGCGATGGTGGCGGGCCAACGACGGCCGCGATGCTCACGCTTCATGGAAGTCCGCCTTGCCCGACTCGACGACGAAGGATGCGCGCCGTGACACCTTGCCGCCGGGCTTTGTCACCTGATCGAGGACCTGATAGTCGCAGGTCCACTCGTCCCGGGTGGCCCGGCAGCTCAGGTAGCCCCGCTGGTTGTTGAAGAACTTGAGGTGCGGATTGGCGTCGAGCCACTCGCGGCCGCCCGGGGTCATGTCCGAGCCGTTCTGCCCGGTGGTCAGGGAGGTGCCCAGGAACTCCGGGGCGATGGTGGGGGAGTCCGGGTCGTTGAAGTCGGCCTTCAGCTCGGCGGCGCAGTTCACGTGGGCGTCGCCGGACATCACGACCGGGTTGGCCACCCGGCGTTCGGCGATGCCGTCGAGCAGCCGCTTGCGCCCGGCGGCGTATCCGTCCCACGTATCGGGGTTGAGCTGCTGGAGTCCGGGGTCGGTGAGCCGGTCGAGCTGGAACATCATCACCTGGTTGACCAGCACATTCCAGGTCGCTTGTGAGGAAGCGAGCGAATCCAGCAGCCAGCGCTCCTGCCGCGCGCCGAGCATCGTACGCGTGGGGTCTTCGCGGGCTGCGATGTCCTCACTGCTGCGGAACTGGCGCTGGTCCAGTACGTACAGCGTGGCCATGGAGCCCAGGCGGAGCCGGCGGTAGAGGGACATGTCGTAGGCGCGCGGCAGCGAGGAGCGGCGCATCGGCAGGTTCTCGTAGAACGCCCGCATCGCCGCGGCGCGGCGGCGCAGGACGTTCTCCGGGGTGGCACCGGTCGGCTCGGTGTCGCCGGCCCAGTTGTCCTGCACGTCATGGTCGTCGATGAGCGCGACGAACGGAGCCGCCTGGCGTGCGGCGATCAGGTCGGGGTCGGAGCCCACCAGCGCGTGCCGCAGCCGGTACTGGTCCAGGGACACGGTCTCGAGCGCGTGGGCGGCGGACAGCGGGACGCCGCGCACGCCGCCGGTGGCGTTGATTCCGTACTCGTAGATGAAGTCCCCGAGGTGGACGATGGCGTCGAAGTCCTGCTCCGCCATGTGCCGGTAGCCGGTGTAGAAGCCGCTCTCCCACTGCTGGCACGAGACGAAGGCCAGGGAGAGCGCGGCGACGGCGCCGGGCGCGGGCGCGGTTCTGGTCCGCCCGATATCGCTGATCTCGCCCGCGGCGGCGAACCGGTACCAGTACTCGCGGCCCGCCCGCAGCCCGTCGACCTCGACGTGCACCGAGTGCGCCAGGTCCGGGCTCGCGGTGGCCGTGCCCCGGCGCACCACCTTGCGCATCCTGCTGTCCTCGGAGATCTCCCAGCGCACGTGTACGGGTTTCGCGGGCATCCCGCCGCGGCCGTCGTCGGCCAGCGGGTCGGGCGCCAGCCGAGTCCACAACACCACGCCGGACGACGTGGGTTCACCCGAGGCGACGCCGAGCTTGAACGGGTACCCGGGCAGCCTGCCACCGCCACGGCCGCCACGGCCGCCGCGACCGCTGCGAGCGTCGGCCGCGGCATGCAACGCCCCGAGGGCGAGGACGCCGCCGCCCGCACCCCCGACCGCGAGCAGCTGACGCCGCGTCAGCGACATCTGTGACCTGTGCACCTGCATGGAAGATTCCGATCGATCAGGATCGTGCTGCCGTCCCACAGGTTCACCTGAACACCACTGTGCAGCAAGGGCCTTGACGAATAATTCCTAATTCTTGCCAGCTTGCTCACGCGTTGTGACTGTCCGAATATGTGGCACACATGGGAGCCGGTGCCGAGTTGCCAGACGGGTAAGTGCTTGCGTCGGAACGGGAAACCACGTGATGCGGGTCGTGGGGCGACCCGGTTCTGTGGAACGCTGGGCCGGTGATCACTGACGGCTGCACGGGACGTCGACGCCGATTTGGCCTGGCCGAACACTCTCGTCGACGACCAGGTCACGCCGGATCTCCACTCCGGAACTTCGGGGGCGCTGCCGGCCCTCGTGGACGCGTGGCGATACTTCACGTCGGAGATCCTCCTCAATGTTGTTGCGGAGCGTGTTCTGGGTCTGCCGGCTGAGCCCCGTGCTGACAAGGACGCCGCCTGGAAGGACCTCCCGCGATGACCGCGGCGGCTGCGGCGGCTGCGGTGGCTGCGGTGGTTGGTGCCGGTTTTGTTCTGTGCTCGGAGGCGGAGGAGGGTCTGCGTGCCGCGGTGCGTGCGCTGCTGGCCGCCGGGTGCGATCCCGTCGTCGTGATCACCCGTACGGAGGCTGCCGGCGGCCCGTGTGATCCGGCGCTGTGGATGGTGCTGGCCCGCGGTATCGGGGCTGCGGGGCTGCTGGTCCCGGAGGGCCTGGACGGCGCCGGGGCCACCCATCGGGCGCGGCGGTGGTGCTGGTGGGGCTGCCTGTCTGAGTGGGTGGTCGTCTCTGCCTGCCTGGGGTGAAGCGGCTGGCTGTGCTGGTGGGGACGGCCGTCGGGTAGGCCGGTGATTGCCCGTGCGCCGGGCGGGCGGCGCGGCGTTCTTTGTGCTGGGGCCGGGTGTGAGGTGGTGGCTGGTCGGGGCCGCCGCTGCGGGCACCATCCGGATGCGGGTGGGGACGGCTGCCGTCGTCGGGCTCGCCGCCCGGGCTCGCCGCCCTGGTCCGCTTGTTCGGCCGCCGGCCGCCGGCCGACCCGGTCTCCCTGTCGGCCGGGTCGGCCGGGTTGGCCGGGTCGGCCGGGTTGGCGGGGTTGGCGGGGTCGGCGGGGGTGGGGGTGGATCTGGGTGGCTGGTGGGTGGTCGTGGCGGGCGGGCCGTGCAGGTCGGTGCCGGGTCGGGCGGGCGCGGGCCTGCGGTGGGCGCGGATGCGCCTGATGGCCGTCCATGGCCATCCGTGGCGTTCCGGTCGGCCGGGGGTTTGGTGTGGTTGTTGCGGGGGCTTGCCGGTGTTCAGTCTCGTTGGGCTTTGGCCACGGTGGGCCGGCCCTTGGCGTCGGCGGCTTCTCTGCTGAGTGCGTGTCTGTCCACGAGTTCGCCTGGTTCGATGTCCTGCTGTCCGATGAAGACTGTGTCCACCACGTTGCCGTGTGCGGCGACGAAGTTCACCTGGATTGAGTAGAAGGCCTTCTCGTCGGAGCTGTTGTTGATCCGGACCAGGCCGGCGCGCAGGTCGTCGCCGGTGTGCTTGACACTGATCCCTCTGACCGAGACATCGGACATCGCGTTGCCCCTGTCCTTGATCTCACTCAGCCGTTCCTCGGCTCTTTCACGGTTGCGCAGCAGGCGGGTGGAGCGGGTCTCTTCGGCGTACGGCTCGTCTTGTGCCGACGGCGATGCGGACTCATCTGCCGGTAGGGCTCGGGTGGCGGAGGGCTGCTTGAGTGTGGTGGCGGACGACGCGCAGGCACCGGCACCCATGACCGCGAGCGTGACCAGTGCCAGGTGGATGCCGTGCTTCGTCAAAGGGCGGCTCATGACTTTCCGGTCTGCGGGACGGGTGCGGCCGGACTCCAGGAGTGTTGTCGGATGTCTCCCGTATGAACTCAAGTAGCCGCTTTATGCATCCGTAGGGCCGGGAGGGACGTCCGGGCCGGACGCACCTGCACGTCACGCCGAAGGCCGCAGCGCACCGTTCGCGTCCCGCAAGAACCTGGAGGACGCCGGCTCGGACCGCCGGCGCATCGGCCGGCTGGGGCCGGCGGCGGCTGGTGGCGGTTGGTGTTTATGGGGTGGTGGGTTGGGTGGGGCTGCCTTCGCAGCCGAAGCGGGTGCCGGCCGTGGTGCGGGTGTCTTGTTCCAGGGCGTTGGTGCCGCGGCGGGTTTCGGCGGTGTGGAGGGGTTTGTCGTTTTGCATGGTGTGGAACATGCGTTGTGCGTGCTGCCGGTGGAGGGCCACTGTCGAGCCGGCTCCGGGGACGGTGGCGCCGAGGTCGGCGATGGGCGGGGTGGCGAATTCGACGTTCTCCAGCTTCAGGTTGCGTGCTTTCCAGCCCAGTTCGAGGAGGTCCTTCGTGCTGTTGCCGGGCGTGGTGTGCAGTGATTTCGCCAGTTGTGCGGCGAGTTTTTCCAGGCGTCGGCGGTCGTGGAGGTCGCCGGTGTCGATGATGCGGCCGGCGAGGTCGGAGGTGAGGCGTTGCTGGCGGCGGATGCGGGTGATGTCGCCGTTGGTGGTGTTGTGGCGGGAGCGGGCGTAGGCGATGGCTTGTTGTCCGTCGAGGCGGTGGGTGCCGGCGGGCAGGTTCAGGCCGGTGTACTGCAGGTCGCGCAGGGGCCGGCGGGTGCAGACCTGTGCGCCGCCGAGGTCGTCGACGATCTTCTCGAAGCCGGCGAATTTGACGGTCAGGACGGTGTCGATGTCGACGCCGGTGAGGTCCTCGACGGTGCGCTCGGCCAGTCGGCGGCCGCCGATCGAATGCGCGGCGTTGATTTTTCTGCCGAGGCGGGGTGCGTAGACGTCGCGGGGGATGGACAGGACGCCGGCCCGGCGGCCGTTGCCGGACAGGTGCATCAGCATGATGACGTCGGAGCAGTCGCAGCCCTGTCCGCCGGCGTGCAGGCGCCTTTGCTCGGCCGCCGACAGCCCGGCCCGGGTGTCGCGCCCGAGCAGCAGCACGGTGGTGCCGCCCGGGTCGCTGGTCAGTTCCTGTCCTTGGGCCGCGCCGTAGCCGGTGGTGGTCAGGGCGGCGGCGGCCAGGCCGGCGGCGAGCAGGCGTGTTCTGGTGCGGTGCGGCGGGTGCGGCATGGCGGGCCTCCGGTCCGGGCGGCGACGGGTGATCGCCCCGGAATCTAGACCCTCGATGTCCGATTTGCCCGCCCTTTGGCGGCGTGTCCGGTGGGGTCATCCGGCAGCAGGAGGCCAGGCATTGTTTCCGTGACTGTTTCCTGTTGCCAAGCAACCGCTTGGTATGCGCGGCTGCACCAGGGTGGCCGACGCGGCGGCGGATGTGCTGCTGGTGCCGGCCGCCGGCGGCCTGTTTGCGGTCGGGGGTGCCCGGCTGGAGCCGCAGACCCCTCTTGATCTGACCCGCCCGCTGGCCGGGGTGGTCCTTCGGGGCACGCCGGGCACGCGTCTGGCCGGTGCGGACGCCGCCCGGGCGGTGGTGGAGCGGGCGCTGCTGGCGGGTGCCGGGCTGCTGGCTTCGGAGCAGGTGGGCGTCGTGGGGTGGTGTCTGGCGGAGACGGTGGCGTATGTGAAGGTCCGGCGGCAGTTCGCGCGCCGGGCCGGCGGTTTCCAGGCGCTCAAGCACCGGATGGCGCAGTTGTGGCTGGAGCTGGTCTCGGCCAGGGCCTGTGCCGGGACGCGGCGGGCGCGCTGGCCGAGGGTGCGGACGATGCGGCGGTGGCGGTGGCGGTGGCCTACTGTGCGCAGGCGGCGGTGCATGCGGCCGAGGAGGTGCTGCAGTTGCACGGCGGTATCGGCATGACCTGGGAACATCCCGTCCACCTGTATCTCAAGCGGGCCAAGAGTGACCAGCTCGCCCTGGGCACCCCCGGCCACCACCGCGCCCGCCTGGTCGACCTGCCCGCCTGAACGCGCAACACCTGGGGCGGGGGCGCGGCGCACCCGTCGTGCCCCTGCGCCCGGGTGTTGCGCGGCACGGCTGTGCCCGGGGTCCGTGCTGCGGCCCCGGGCCCTTTCGCATACGTCCCTGTTCCTCGGGTCCCTGTCCCTCGGGGGGCAGGGCTGTGCCGTCGGGCTCGGGCTGCTGTACCCGGCCCGGCCGCCCCGTCCCCTCTCCCGGCGCAACCGGGTTCAGCTCCCCGGCCGAGCCGTCCCCTTCACCCACCGGGGTCCGGCCCCGGCCTGGCCCGGGCCCGTGGCACGGCCGCCGTACCCAGGTGGTGCCACGGCTCCGTGGTTCTGTGTGCGGGGTGTGGGTTGGGGGGTATGGCGGCGCCGGGCCTGCCGCAGTCCGGGGCACGGCCTCAACCTCAACCTCAACGTCAACGTCAGCTTTCGCTTTCGGCCTCAGTCTCAGCTTCAGCTCCAGCCCCGGCTCTGGCCCTGGCCCGGGCTCCGGGCTCCGGGCTTGAGGTGGGGGTTTCAGGTGGTGTGGTGGCGGAGGGCGAGGACGGCGTTGTGGCCGCCGAATCCGAAGGAGTTGGACAGGGCGAGACCTCGGCCGGGGGGCAGGGGGCGGGGGTGGGTGGTGACGATGTCGAGGCCGAGGTGGGGGTCGGGGTGGGTGTGTCCGGCGGTCGGGGGGATGAGTTGGTGGTGGAGGGTCAGGGCGGTGGCGACGGCTTCGACGCCGCCGGCTGCGCCCTGGAGGTGTCCGAGTGCGCCTTTGGGTGCGGTGACGGGGATGGTGTGGGGGGTGAAGAGGGTGTTCAGGGCTGCTGCTTCGGCGGCGTCGCCGGCCGGGGTGGCGGTGGCGTGGGCGTTGATGTGGAGGACGTCGGCTTCGGTGGCGCCGGCGTCGGTGAGGGCTTTGCGGATGGCGGTGGTGATGCCGGTGCCTTCCGGGTCGGGGGCGGTCATGTGGTGGGCGTCGGCGCTGATGCCCCAGCCGGCTGCTTCGCAGTAGATGCGGGCGCCGCGGGCGAGGGCGTGTTGTTCTTCTTCGAGGATGAGGAGAGCCGGCGCCTTCGCCGAGGACGAAGCCGTCGCGGTGGCGGTCGAAGGGGCGGGCGGCGTGCTGCGGTCCGTCGGGGGCGGGGGACAGGGCGCGCATGCTGGCGAAGCCGGCCATGATTTCGGGGGTGATGACGGCTTCGGTGCCGCCGGCGGCCATCACGTCCACGTGTCCGTCGCGGATGCGGTCGATGGCCTGGCCGATGGCTTCGGTGCCCGAGGCGCAGGCGGCGACGACGGTGCGGGCCTCGCCGCGGGCGCCGAGGTCGATGGCGATGTGGGCGGCCGACGCGCTGGGGACGAGCATGGGGGTGGTGTGGGGGGAGACCCGCCGGGCGCCCTTGTCGGCCAGTGAGCGGTGGGCGTCGACCATGACGGGGGCGCCGCCGATGATGGTGCCCACACTGACCCCGGCCCGGCCGGGGTCGGCGTGGGCGCACGTAAGCCCTGCGTCGTTCCAGGCCTCGCGTGCGGCGAGGACGGCGAACTGCGTCGAGCGGTTCATCGTCCGGGCCTGGCTGCGCGGCAGCATCTCGCCGGGCTCCACCGCGGCCGGGGCGGCCACCTTCACCGGCAGTTCCCGGAATTCCTCGCCGGTCATCTCCTGCGCTGCGCACCTGCCGGCGAGCAGCGCCTCCCAGGTGCTGGCGGCGTCGCCGCCGAGCGGGCTGATGGCCCCCACCCCGGTGACGACGACGCGCCGCCCCCGCCCCCGGGCCCGGCCGCCTCCGGCGGCGGCTGCGGCTGCGGCTGCGGGGGATGCGGGGGGTGCGGGGGGTGCGGGGGGTGCGGGGGGTGCAGAGGGTGCGGGGGAGACGGTGCCGGCGGGCTGCGGATGTCCGGCGGGCTGCGGGTGTCCGGTCCCGGCCCGTTCCATCAGCACGTCCACGGTGGCGAACCGCCGCATCCGGCGGTGGAAGGGGGTGCGGCCGGCCAGCGGCCGCAGGGTCAGTTCGATGTGTTCGGGGCCGTCCGGGATGCTGCCGGTGACCACGTTTCGTTGTCCGTCTGCGTCCAGCAGTACGTCGCCGGGCACGAGTTCACCGCCGGTGCAGGTGTGGACGGTGCGGGAGCGGTCGTTGCTGTCGTTCACGGCAGATCCTCGGGGCAGAAAACAAGGACAAACCGGACAAATGTCTCGGTCTGGTGGGCCCAGTCTTGCCCCGCCGCCCCGCTCGCCGGGGTGGCCCGGATCACTCACCCGCCCCGCCCGCCGGGGTTGAGGCCCAAGGTCCCGCCCGCTGCCCGCCCTTTCGGCAGCCTGGCCGGGGGCCGAAAGTCCCGCCCCCGGCCAGTTCCGCAGCCGGCTGCGGAACTACCTGTGCGGAACTACCTGTGCGGCCACGTGCCCGGCCGGCGCCGCAGCGGGACAGCATCGCCGCGCGGGCAGCACCCTTTGCCGACTCGGCCGCCGGCACGGGTGGCCCGGAGCGCAGCCGGCCGGGTACAGGCGCTGCAAAGCCTGGGCCTCCGCAAAGCCTGGGCGCCGCCGGGGGATGAGGGGAAGACTGCGCCATGCCCGCGTGTCCCGCTTCTCATCTGGGCGCGGGAACGCCCGGCCAGGTCGAGCCGCCCCCACCCCACCCCGGCGCCCCGCCACACCCACCCCACCCCGCCACACCCACCCCACCCCGGCGCCCCGCCACACCCGCCACACCCGCCACACCCGGCGCCTCGCAGCGCCCGCCCTGTCGGCCGGCGCCTGCCCGGGCCGGTCAGCCGGTCAGCCGGTCAGCCGACCCGCCGACCCGCCGACCCGCCGACCCGCCGACCCGCCGACCCGCCGACCCGCCGACCCGCCGGTCCGCCGGTCCGCCGGTCCGCCGGTCCGCCGGTCAGTCCGGCCCGCCGACCACCCGCAGCCGCTGCGGCGCCCACCGGTCCGGCGGCGGCAGTACGAGCGGCTGGGCACCGGGGGTGAAGGACCCGAGCACCACCGGCCCCGACGCCCCGGTCGCCGACGGCACGTTCCCTGCCAGCCCGGCATAGGACAGGTAACCGAGCAACGCGAACAGATAGGCCTCCTTGCCCTGCGCGGGCAGCCCGAACTCCTCGCTGCCCCGCACCCGCACCCCCGCCCCGCACAGCGAGGCGATCCGCTCCATCAGCACCGGGTTA